>NZ_CP031704.1 GCF_003428335.1 Solimonas sp. K1W22B-7 | reverse complement strand
CTCGCTCTAATAATTAGTATGGGGCGTCTGGAGCGCCGGGCAGGCAGTCTACCCGTTCGGAAAGGACTTATCCACAGCCTCAATACGGCTGGGGGCTTGCTGTTCTGGGCCCGCTACGGATAAAATCCGCGCCCTTTTGCATCAACACACGTTTTCAGGGTGATGTCATGGCAACCAAGCGTACCTACCAGCCGAAGAAACTGCGTCGCGCCCGCACGCACGGCTTCCGCGCCCGCATGGCGACCGTCGGTGGCCGCAAGGTCATCTCGCGCCGCCGCGCCAAGGGCCGCAAGCGCCTGATCCCGTAAGGATCGAGCGATGACGGCGCGCTTTCCGCGGCGCGCCCGCCTGCAGAAGCCCGGCGAGTTCAAGGCGGCTTTTGAGCGCGGCAGCCGCCTCAACGAGAAGTGGCTGACCGCGCTGGTCGTTTCCGGCGAGGACCCGCAGTCCCGCCTGGGACTGGCGGTACCCAAGAAGGCGGTACCGCGCGCGGTGGACCGCAACCGCATCAAGCGCCAGATCCGCGAGAGCTACCGGCTGCGTCGCTCTGCCCTGCCGCCCCTGGACGTGGTGATCCTCGCCCGTGGCGGTTGCCTGCAGGCCACGCCCGCCCAGCTCAACGACGTGCTCGACCGGCTCTGGACCCGCGTGGTTGCCAAATGCGCACCCTCAGCCTCTTCCTGATCCGCTGCTACCAGCTCTTCATCAGCCCGCTGCTGGGGCCGCGCTGCCGTTTTTATCCCAGCTGCTCCCATTACACTGCCGAAGCGATTCGCCGCCATGGCTTTTGGCGCGGCGGGTGGCTAGGCTTACGCCGCCTCGCCCGCTGCCACCCGCTCAACCCCGGCGGCTACGATCCCGTCCCCGAACACCTTAGCGCGCAGCCGCAGAAACCCTGCCACTGCCCGCACCAATAACCCGAAATGGAAAACCGTCGTTTCATCCTGATCGCGCTGCTGGGCGTCGTCCTGTTTTTCCTCTACCAGGCCTGGCAGAAGGACTACGGCATGAAGCCGCCGCCGCCGAACCCCGCCGCGGTTGCCGCCGCGGCGATCGACGACGACATTCCCACCGCGCCCAAGCCCGCCGCCCTGGCTGCCGCTCCCGGCGAGACGCCGGCCGCCGCCGCCGTCACCGAAGCCCCGGCAGTGGCCAAGCGCATCCGCGTGGAGACCGACCTCTATATTGCGGAGATCGCCACCGAGGGCGGCGAACTGCGCCGCGTGGAGCTGAAGGGCTACGCGGTGTCGAAGGACAAGCAGGACCAGCACCTGGCCCTGCTCGACGACCGCAACGGCCGCTACTACGTGCTGCAGAGCGGTCTGGCCAGCAGCGCCGAGCCGCTGGTGACGCACAAGACGCTGTTCCACGCCGAGCAGGACGACTACCGCCTGGTCGAGGGCAGCGACCACGTCGACGTGGTGCTGACCACCCGGCAGGCGGGTCTCGAGGCGAAGAAGGTCTATCGCTTCAAGCGCGGCAGCTACCAGATCGCGCTGCAGCAGTCGCTCACCAACACCGGCACCGCCGCGATCGACGCGAGCCCCTACGTGCGCATCGCGCGCACCGACTACAAGAACGGCGACGAGCCGCGCTTCGCCTCGACCTTCACCGGCGTGGGCTTCTACGAGCAGAAGGAGCCGGGCCGCGACAGCTATCGCTTCGTCAAGACCAAGCTGGAGAACCTGCCCAAGGAACCGTTCGAGAAGCAGCAGCAGGGCGGCTGGATCGCCATGCTGCAGCACTACTTCGTCACCGCGATCCTGCCGCCGCCGGGCGAAGCGCTGACCCTGAGCGCCAAGCCTTCGCAGCAGCATGGCTACCTGGCGCAGTACGTCGGCGCCGCGAAAGAAGTGGCTCCCGGCGCGCAGGCCAGCTTCGACACCGGCCTCTACATCGGGCCCAAGCTGCAGGACAGCATCGGCAAGGAAGCCCATGGCCTGGAGCTGACGGTGGACTACGGCATCCTCACGCCGATCGCCGAGCCGCTGTTCTGGCTGCTGGAGAAGCTCCACAAGCTCACCGGCAACTGGGGCTGGGCCATCATCCTGCTGACCGTGGTGGTCAAGCTCATCATGTACAAGCTGTCGGAAGCGCAGTACCGCTCGATGGCGAAGATGAAGAAGTTCGCGCCCAAGCTGCAGGACATCAAGGAGCGCTACGGCGACGACCGCGAGCGCCAGCAGAAGGCGATGATGGAGCTGTACAAGAAAGAGGGCTTCAATCCGCTGGCGGGCTGCTGGCCGCTGCTGGTGCAGTTCCCGGTGTTCATCGCGCTGTACTGGGTGCTGCTGGAATCGGTGGAGCTGCGCCAGGTGCCCTTCGTGCTATGGCTGCAGGACCTGACCGCGCCGGATCCGTTCTACGTGCTGCCGGTGATCTTCGGCATCACCATGTTCGTGCAGCAGAAGCTGAGCGGCAACACGACGATGGACCCGATGCAGCAGAAGATCATGAACGTGATGCCGATCGGCATGACCGCGTTCTTCACCTTCTTCCAGTCCGGCCTGGTGCTGTACTGGGTGACGTCCAACCTCATCGGCATCGCGCAGCAGTGGTTCATCACGCGCAAGCTGGAGCGCGAGGAAACGGCGAAGGTGACGCTGGCCAAGCGCTAGCGCACGAACGGTCTTTCCATGTGGAAGCGGCTTTAGCCGCGATGCGTCGGTCACCGATCCATCGCGGCTAAAGCCGCTCCCACATTCGTTCTGAGGGCGCTGCTAAGCTTGCCGACGTGAGCGCCGCCACCGACACCATCGCCGCCATCGCCACCGCGCCCGGGCGCGGCGGGGTCGGCATCCTGCGCATTTCCGGGCCCGCCGCGCAGGCCATCGGTTCGGCCATCGCCGGCCCGCTGCCCGCGCCGCGCCAGGCCGGCCTGCGACCTTTCCGCGACGCCGACGCGACGCCGCTGGACGAGGGCATCGTGCTGCGCTTTCCCGCGCCGCAGTCCTACACCGGCGAGGACATCGTCGAGCTGCAGGGCCATGGCGGCCCGGTGGTGCTGGACCTGCTGCTGCGCCGCGCCTGCCAGCTCGGCGCGCGCATCGCCCGACCCGGCGAATTCTCCGAACGCGCCTTCCTCAACGGCCGCATGGACCTGGCGCAGGCCGAGGCGGTGGCCGACCTGATCAATGCCGGCACCGCGCAGGCCGCGCGCGCCGCGCAGCGCTCCCTGGAAGGCGCGTTGTCGCTGCGCGTCGATGCGCTGGCCGAGGAGCTGGTGGCGTTGCGGGTGTTCGTCGAGGGCGCGCTGGATTTTTCCGACGAGGATGTCGACTGGCTCGCCGACACGCAGCTGCGGGCGCGGCTGGAAAAGCTGATCGCCAGCCTCGACGAACTGCTGGCAGGCGCCGCCCAGGGCCGGCGCCTGCGCGAGGGCCTGGTGGTCGCGCTCACCGGCCAGCCCAATGTCGGCAAGTCCACCCTGCTCAACCGCCTGGCCGGCGCCGAGGTCGCAATCGTCACGCCGGTGGCCGGCACCACGCGCGACGTGCTGCGCGAGAACCTCGATCTCGGCGGCCTGCCGGTGACGGTGGTGGACACCGCCGGCCTGCGCGACAGCGAGGACATCGTGGAACGCGAGGGCATTCGCCGGGCGCGCGAGGCGCTGGCCAACGCCGAACTGGGCCTGTACCTGGTCGACGACCGCGCCGGTGCCGATGACACGGATCAGCAGCTGTTGGCCAGTCTCCCCGCGGGCCTGCCGGTGTGGGTGCTGCACAACAAGTGCGATCTCAGCGGCCATGCGCCCGAAGTGTTCGAGCGCGGCGGGCGGAGGCATCTGCGCTTCAGTGCCGGCAGCGGTGCTGGCCTGGAGTTGCTGCTGGCCGAAATCCGCCGCTTCGCTGGTGTCAGCAGCGGCGAGAGCGCCTTCTCCGCGCGCAGCCGCCACGTCGATGCGCTGCGCCGCGCGCGTGCCCTGGCCGGCGATGCGCAGGCGCGCCTGATCGAAACCGCGCTGCCGGAACTGGCCGCCGAGGAACTGCGCCTGGCGCACGAGGCCCTGGGCGAGATCACCGGGCGCTTCACCACCGAGGATCTGCTCGGGCGGATCTTCAGCAGCTTCTGCATCGGCAAATAGACCCCATGCTCTATGCCCTGCTCGCCGACGCCGTCGTCGCCTTCCACTTCTGCTTCATCCTGTTCGCGGTGTTCGGAGGGTTGCTGGCGGCGTGGCGCTGGAAGCTGCGCTGGCTGCACCTGCCGGCGCTGGCCTGGGCGGCGGGGATCATTTCGCTGCATGGCATCTGCCCGCTGACGCCGCTGGAAAACCATTTCCGGGAGCTGGCAGGACAGCAGGGCTATGCCGGCGGGTTCATCGACCACTACCTGCTGCCGCTGATCTATCCACCCGGGCTGACGCCCGCGACCCAGCTGTGGCTCGCGGTCCTGCTGGTGACGTTCAATGCAGGCCTGTACCTCTGGGCCTGGCGACGCCGCCCACGGCGCTGAATGCCCGATCACCGGAAAGTCCGGATCCCCGCCCGGTACGGGGTGGGCCGCGTCACGGGGAGGTGCTATAAACCCTGACGAACGGTGGCTCGTCAGGGGTGACAGCCGCCATGGCCGGGGGATTGCTGTGGGGTACGCGGGAAACAGCGCGGGGCTTCCGCAGAGCGGAACGCGACAGCCGGGAATCGGGGCTACGCTGCAAGGGCGTGGCGGGTCCGGCCGCTTCGTCCCCGGCCTGCTTCTGGGCTTTTCCCTGCTGCTCGCTGCGCCGGTCGCCACGGCATTGGAACTCACGGAAGCCGTGCCGCCGCCGTCGCCGGCCAGCACCGGCGCCGGCGGCGACACACTGAGCCTGCGGGAAGCCGTCGAGCGAGGCCTGCAGCACAGTCCGCGCCTCGGCTCGCTGGCCGCCGAGGAAGCGCGCGCCCAGGCGCGGCTGCGACAGCAGCGCGCCGGCTACCTGCCGCAGCTGGACCTGTCCTATCGCTATGGCCGCGACCACTACGAAAACATCAGCGTGCCCGCCGGCGACACCGTGAACCGCAGCGCGGCCGAAGTGCGCCTGAGCCAGCCGCTGTTCCGTGGCTTCGCCACCCGCAACGGCCTGCTCCAGCGCGAGGCGGAACTGGACGCCGCGCGCGGGCGCAGCGCCGACGGGCGCAACCAGCTGGCGCTGGAGATCGGCAGCGCCTACGCCGACGTGCTGGCCGGCCGCCGGCTGGTGGACCTGGCGGCGGAAAACCTGCAGCAGCACCAGCAGATCCAGGAGAGCGTGCGCTCGCTGGTGAACTCCGGTGTCGGCCGGCGCCCCGATATCGAACTCGGCGACAGCCGCATCAGTATCGGGCGCAGCGAGCTGGCGCTGCAGACGCAGCGCTTGCGCCAGGCCGAGGCCCGCTTCCGCCGTTGGGTCGGCGTGCTGCCCGGAAGCCTTGAGCCGCTGCCCGAACTGTCGGCGGGGTTTCCCCGCAGCCTGGATGCCGCCGTCGCGCAGGCGCAGCGGCAGAGCGACGTGCTGCGCCCGCTGCGCGACGAGGTCGAATCCGCGGGGCATGCCTACCGGGCCGCCAAGGCGGCGTGGTACCCGCAGCTGGACATGGTCGCCGCCTGGTCCAGCCGCGAGGACCATGACGGCATCGACAACGGCTTCCGCGACGAGGACAGCAGCCGCGTGGAACTGGTCGCCTCGCTCAAGGCCTTCGACGGCGGACTGACCCGCGCACGCGTCGCCGAACAGGCCGCGCAGCTCGAGGCCGCCCGGTTCCGCCTCGCCGAGGAGGAGCAGCGCCTGCGCGCCGACCTCGAGGAGGCCTGGTCGCAGATGGAGGCGGCCGAGCAGCGCCATGAACAGTTCGACCGCTACCAGCAGTCGACGGCCGAAGTGGACAAGGTCTACCGGCAGCAGTTCGCGGTGCGCCTGCGCAGCCTGCTCGACCTGCTGGATGCAATCGGTGAGAACGGCCGCGCCAGGGCGGCCATCGTCGGCAGCGAGCAGGAGCGGCAGCTGGCGCGGATGCGCGTGCTCGCCGGCATGGGCGTGCTGGCCGACAGCCTGAAGCAGCATTGAATGCGGTTTACGTGGTGGAGACGGTCATGAAAGCAGTGATTGCCAATCGCACCCAGAACGCGGATGCCCGGGATTTGACGCCGATGCGCGGGGGCGTGGTGGAAACGATCGCCGGTGCGCACTACCGGCTGGCCCAAGGCGCCGCCGCAGGGCTGACCGACCTGCGCGTGGAGGAGCGGGACCTGGTATTCCGGACCGACGGTGGCGGCGAATTCCGTCTCTCAGGCTTCTTCACCGAAGAAGCCGAGCCGCGGGCGACGATCGACCTGCCCCCGGGGCTGAGGGAACGCGTGCTGGCCCTGGCCGAACGGGACAGCGGCGACTCGCACCTGCAGCCACTGACCGAGCTCGCACTGGAACGCATGTTGCGCCCCGAGAGTACCGCGCAGGAGCCGCGGGAAGTGGCACGCGCACCACGCGTTGCGATCGCGGTAAACCTGGTGCCCGTGGTCGGCGAGGACCCTGCGGCGTCGGAGTGGACGGGGGACGAACCCCCCGGCGCTGCGCAGGTGGCGGGGCCAGCCACCGTGACCGCCAAGGATGCCGGCCTGCCGCCGGTGGCGATCGACAACCAGCAGTTTTCCGTAGACGAGAACAAGGCTGCCGGCACGGTGGTGGGGACGGTGGCGGCGAGTCACCCGACGGTGGGAGAAACTCTTACCTACTCGATCGTCGGCGCCACCCTGTCCGGCGTCTTCGCGATCGACTCCACCACCGGCGAACTGCGCGTGGCCAACCCGGCGCTGCTGAACTACGAATACGCTCCGGTGCAACAGGTATCGGTGCGCGTGACCGACAGCGCGGGGCTTGCGGATACGACAACGGTGCGGGTGAACCTGATCGACCAGCCCGACCCCGCCCTGGGGCGAGGCCAGGTATTTTCGGTTGACGAGAACAAGGCTGCCGGTACGGTGGTGGGGACGGTAGCGGCGGCGGGAGCGTCCCTCACCTACTCGATCGTCGGCGCCACCCTGTCCGGCGTCTTCGCGATCGACTCCACCACCGGCGAACTGCGCGTGGCCAACCCGGCGCTGCTGAACTACGAATACGCTCCGGTGCAACAGGTATCGGTGCGCGTGACCGACAGCGCGGGGCTTACGGATACGACAACGGTGCGGGTGAACCTGATCGACCAGCCCGACCCCGCCCTGGGGCGAGGCCAGGTATTTTCGGTTGACGAGAACAAGGCTGCCGGCACGGTGGTGGGGACGGTGGCGGCGAGTCACCCGACGGTGGGAGAAACTCTTACCTACTCGATCGTCGGCGCCACCCTGTCCGGCGTCTTCGCGATCGACTCCACCACCGGCGAACTGCGCGTGGCCAACCCGGCGCTGCTGAACTACGAATACGCTCCGGTGCAACAGGTATCGGTGCGCGTGACCGACAGCGCGGGGCTTGCGGATACGACAACGGTGCGGGTGAACCTGATCGACCAGCCCGACCCCGCCCTGGGGCGAGGCCAGGTATTTTCGGTTGACGAGAACAAGGCTGCCGGTACGGTGGTGGGGACGGTAGCGGCGGCGGGAGCGTCCCTCACCTACTCGATCGTCGGCGCCACCCTGTCCGGCGTCTTCGCGATCGACTCCACCACCGGCGAACTGCGCGTGGCCAACCCGGCGCTGCTGAACTACGAATACGCTCCGGTGCAACAGGTATCGGTGCGCGTGACCGACAGCGCGGGGCTTACGGATACGACAACGGTGCGGGTGAACCTGATCGACCAGCCCGACCCCGCCCTGGGGCGAGGCCAGGTATTTTCGGTTGACGAGAACAAGGCTGCCGGCACGGTGGTGGGGACGGTGGCGGCGAGTCACCCGACGGTGGGAGAAACTCTTACCTACTCGATCGTCGGCGCCACCCTGTCCGGCGTCTTCGCGATCGACTCCACCACCGGCGAACTGCGCGTGGCCAACCCGGCGCTGCTGAACTACGAATACGCTCCGGTGCAACAGGTATCGGTGCGCGTGACCGACAGCGCGGGGCTTGCGGATACGACAACGGTGCGGGTGAACCTGATCGACCAGCCCGACCCCGCCCTGGGGCGAGGCCAGGTATTTTCGGTTGACGAGAACAAGGCTGCCGGTACGGTGGTGGGGACGGTAGCGGCGGCGGGAGCGTCCCTCACCTACTCGATCGTCGGCGCCACCCTGTCCGGCGTCTTCGCGATCGACTCCACCACCGGCGAACTGCGCGTGGCCAACCCGGCGCTGCTGAACTACGAATACGCTCCGGTGCAACAGGTATCGGTGCGCGTGACCGACAGCGCGGGGCTTACGGATACGACAACGGTGCGGGTGAACCTGATCGATCTCAACGACAGCCCGGTCGACGCGCCCGTCATCAACAGCAGCAGCAGCTTAAGCGTCGACGAGAACACGACGGCGGTCGGCACGGTCGACGCCACCGATCCCGACGGCGACACCCTGAGCTACGCCATCACGGGCGCCGGCGACGACGACTTCCTCTTCCAGATCGACTCCGGCACCGGCGAGCTGAGCTTCTACGACGCAGCGAACTTCGAGCGGCCGGACGATCTCGACGGCGACAATGTCTACGAGGTCGAGGTCACGGCCAGCGACGGCGACCTCGTCACGACGCAGACGATCCTGGTGACGGTCAACGATGTGCCCGAGATGCCGGTGATCCTCAGCCCTACCGACCTGTACGCCACCACGATGCAGACCGCCGTGGGCCAGGTCGAGGCCGTCGATGACGATGGCGACACCCTGACCTACAGCATCATCGGCGGCGACGATGCGGCGCTGTTCGGCATCGACGCCAGTACCGGCGAACTGAGCTTCCTCGCGGCGCCGGATTACGACAACCCGGCGGATGTCGGGGGTGTGGCCGGCGACAACGCCTACGAAGTGCAGGTGCAGGTCAGCGACGGGACCTTCGACATCCCGCAGAATGTGACCGTCCACGTCTCCAGCATCGTCTTCGGCAGCGCCGACAGCTTCAGCACCGAGGAGAACCGCTACGGCGTCGGCACGGTTTCCGCCACCGTGCCGGGCGGCGGCGCGATCACCTACTCCATCCTCGGCGGCGCCGATGCCGATCTGTTCGCGATCGACGCCAGCAGCGGGGCATTGGTCTTCGTCGACAAGCCGGACTACGAGCGGCCGTTCGGCTGCGGCTGCAGCGCCGACAACGTCTACCAGGTGCAGGTAGGCGCCAGCGACGGCAGCCAGACCAACGCGCAGACGATCGAGGTGACGGTCACCGACCTGCCCGACGAGTTCGACCTGGCCGATCTCGACGGCAGCAACGGCTTCCGCATTCCGGGCCTGGCGGCGGACGATGCCACCGGCTTCGTGGTAAGCGCCGCGGGCGACGTCAACAACGATGGCTACGCGGACATCCTGGTCGGCACGCCCGACCCGGGCTGTGGCTGCAACGGCGGCACGGCCTACCTGATCTTCGGCTCCGCTGCCGGCCCCGGAGCCAGCCTGGACCTGACCGCGCTGGACGGCAGCAACGGCTTCCGCATCGACCGCCCCGCGGGCGATGGCTTCGGCGTGGCGATGGCGGGCGCGGGCGACGTCAACGGCGACGGCTATGATGACCTGATCGTCGGCGCCCCGGGCGGGCGGGACGCCAACGGCTTCTTCAGCGATCCCGGCACGACCTATGTGATCTTCGGTGCTGCCGGCGGCTTCGACGCCAGCTTCGATCTCGACACACTGGACGGCAGCAACGGCTTCAGCATCGTCGGCGAAGCGGCGGGGGACGCCAGCGGCTACTCGGTCAGCAGCGCCGGCGATGTCAACGGCGATGGCTTCGCCGACCTGCTGATCGGTGCTCCCGCCGCCGGTTACGCCGGTGCGGCCTTCGCCGGCGCCAGCTACCTGGTCTACGGTACCGACACCGGGTTCGACCCGGAGCTGGACCTGACCACGCTGGACGGCAGCAACGGCGCACGCCTGCAGGGTACCGGTGACCTCGAGGGCCTGGGCATCGCCGTCAGCAGCGCGGGGGACGTCAACGGCGATGGCTATGACGACCTGCTGATCGGCGCAGCGGGCGATGGCGTTGCCGGCCGCGCCTACGTGGTCTTCGGCAGCGCCGCCGGCATCGATCCCGCGCTGGACCTGGCCACGCTGGATGGTTCCGAGGGCTACCGCATCAATGGCAGCGACTCCGACCTGCTGTCCACGGCCATCTCCTCCGCCGGCGACCTCAATGGCGACGGCTTCGACGACCTGCTGCTCGGCGCGCCGGGCCACAGTCCGGCCACGCTGACGCCGGAGGACATGAGCTTCTCGCCCGGCTGGCACATGACGGTGATCCGCTCGGCCGATCCGCTGCTGAGCCTGGCGGATGCCGACCATGCCATCGCCCACCCGGAAGACCCGATCCTCAGCAGCAACACCGACGCCTTCAACTTCGGGACCGGCGGAAACGGCGAGGTGGCCGACGAGAACCCCGATGGGGTGGACTACAACGACGAGGACAACGACAACAGCGTCGTGGTTGGCGAGGGGGAGATCCGCATCACCACGGCCGGCAGCTGGACCTTCGCGCTGGGCAGCGACGACGGCGCCCGGCTGCAGATCGACCTCAACCGTGACGGCGACTACGACGATGCCGACGAGACCCGGGAATTTTCCGGGACCGGCGATCACGTGGCGGAGTTCACGTTCACGGCCCCGGGCGGCTACGACATCCGCACCACGGTGTTCAACAGCGTCGGCGATTTCTACGGCGAGCTGCACGCGGCGCAGGGCAGCCACCTGGCCTACAACAGCACCGACTTCCGCCTGGTGGGCGACACCGACGCCGGCGGCCTGGAGATCAACTCGGCCTTCACGTCCAATCTCGCCGGTGCCGCCTATGTGATCTTCGGGCACGCGGGTGTCCACGAGGCCAGCGTGGACGTGACCGCGCTGGACGGCAGCAACGGCTTCCGCATCGACGGCGACAGCATCGGGGGGTCCGCCGGCCGCGCGGTGTCCGCGGCGGGTGACATCAACGGCGACGGCATCGAGGACATCCTGGTGGGTGCGCCGGGCAATTCCGCCGACGGTGTCATCTTCCGCGGCGCTGTCTACGTGATCTACGGCAGCCTCGACGGCTTCGACGCCGACATCAACCTCGACGATCTCGACGGCCGCAACGGCTTCCGCGTGCTGGGCAGCGCCGATTACGAGTATGCCGGCGCCTCGGTGTCCGGCGCCGGGGATGTGAACGGCGACGGGCTTGACGACCTGCTGATCGGCTCGCCCGGCGCCTTTCCCACCGGCACGTATGCCGGCGACGCCGCGGTGTTCTACGGCTTCGACCCCACCGGACGCTATAACCTCGTGGGCGACATGGGCGCGAGCTTCGTCATCATCGGTCCCAGCGACACGGGCATCCTCGCCCTCGGCGGCGATGACACCGTCTACGGCCACTTTGGCGACAACGTCATCAACCTCGGCGATGGCAATGACACCGCGGTCGGCTTCAACGGCAACGACCGGCTGATCGGCGGTGCCGGCAACGACACGCTGCTCGGCGATGAGGACGACGACACGCTGCTCGGCGGCGATGGCGATGACTACCTGTACGGCGGCGCCAATGCCGACCGGCTGCTGGGCGGCGCCGGCGTCGATTACCTGACCGGCGATGCGGGCGACGACCGGCTCCACGGCGGCAGCGGTGTCGACGAACTGCAGGGCGGTGCCGACAACGACGTCCTGAGCTACGATGCGGTCGACACCCTGGTCGATGGCGGCAGCGGAATCGACGCCTTGACGCTGAGCAACGGCGACTCCCTGGACTTCACCGCGATCGCCCAGAATGTCCTGCTGGGCATCGAGGTCATCGACCTGAAGACCGATGCCGCTGCCAACACCGTCATCCTGTCCATCAACGATGTGCTCGACATGTCTGACAGCGATGCCCTGGTGATCGGCGGCGACAGCAATGACCAGGCGCTGCTCGATGCGAGCTTCGTTGATGCGGGCCCTGCGAACATCGGCGGCCTGGTCTTCGACAGCTATGTCGCGGGCGGCGCAACGGTCTACGTCGAGCAGGGCATCCCGGTGAACTTCTTCATCTGACCCGTGCTGCCCGCTCCTCCGCCCGATGCCGGACTCGCGCCGATCACGCCGGCCGGTGATCCCGATCCGCTGCTGGCCTGCCTGCGGTGGTTCTGCGGCCGCGAGGGCCGCAGCTTTTCGGCGGAGGCCCTGACCGCGCGCCTGCCGCTGGCGGGCGGCCGCTTGTCGGTGGAGCAGTTCCCGATGGCGGCGGAGCGGGCCGGCTTCGACAGCCGGCTGCTGCAGCGGCCGCTGGCGCAGCTCTCGCCGCTGCTGCTGCCGGCGCTGCTGCTGTGCCGCGACGGCCAGGCTTGCGTGCTGCTGGGCCGCTCCGCGGAGGGGCGCTGCCGCATCTGGCTGCCGGAGGCGCAGGCCGAACGCGACCTGGAGATCGCGACCCTGGAGGAAAACTACGGCGGCTACTGCCTGCTGCTGGCGCCGCGCCACAAGCTGGAGGCCCGCGCGACCCAGTACGAGGAGACGGGACCGAAGAACTGGTTCTGGAGCGCGCTGTGGCAGTACCGCGGCCTCTACGGCCAGGTGGTGCTGGCGGCGCTGCTGGTGAACCTGATCGCGCTGGCGCTGCCGCTGTTCACCATGAACGTCTACGACCGCGTGGTGCCCAACCGTGCGGTAGAGACGCTGTGGGTGCTGGCGGTGGGTGCGACGCTGGCGCTGGGCTTCGACGCGCTGCTGCGCGTGCTGCGCGGCTGGTTCATCGACATCGCCGGGCGCGGAGCCGACCTGCTGCTGGCCGAGCGCATGATGGGCCAGGTGTTCAATACGCGGCTGGAGCACCGGCCGAAGTCCGCCGGCTCCTTCGCCAGCCAGCTCGGCGAGTTCGAGTCGGTGCGCGAGTTCTTCACCTCCGCCACGCTGGCGACGCTGGTGGACCTGCCCTTCGCGCTGCTGTTCGTTGCGGTGATCGGCATCATCGGGGGTCCGTTGGCGCTGGTGCCGCTGCTGTTGCTGCCGCTGAGCCTGGCCGCGGCCTGGCTGATGGAGCGGCCGCTACGCGCCGCCGTGGCCGAGGCGCAGCGCGAGGGCAGCCAGAAGCAGGCCATCGCGGTGGAAGCGGTGTCCGGCCTGGAGGCGCTGAAGTCGGCCGGCGCCGAGGGACCGATGATGCACCGCTGGCTGGGCCACGTGGCCCGTGCCGCGCAGGCGGGGCTGCGCTCGCGCCACTATTCCTCGCTGGCGACGCATGCCAGCGGCTTCCTGCAGCAGTTCGCCAGCATCGTGGTGGTGGTGGCCGGCGTCTACCTGATCGTCGACGGCAAGCTGACCATGGGCGGGCTGATCGCCTGCAGCATCCTCACCGGGCGCGCGCTGGCGCCGATGGGCGCGCTGACCAACCTGCTGTCGCGCTGGAGCCGCACGCGCGTGGCGCTGGAAAGCCTCAACGCGATCATGGCGCAGCCCACGGAGCGCCCGCCGGAGCGCCGTTACCTGCACCGCCCGCGCCTGGACGGTGCCATCAGCGTCCAGCAGCTGCTGTTCCGCTACCCGGAGCAGGCCGCCGCGGCACTGGACCGCGTCAGCCTGGAGATCCGCCCCGGCGAGCGCGTCGGCGTGCTGGGGCGCATCGGCAGCGGCAAGAGCACGATCGCCCGCCTGCTGCAGGGCCTGTACCAGCCGCAGGAGGGCACGCTGCTGTTCGACCAGATCGACATCGCGCAGATCGACCCCGCCGACCTGCGCCGCAACGTCGCCGTGGTGCCGCAGGATGCGCTGCTGTTCTACGGCACGGCGCGCGACAACATCGCCCTGTCGCGGCCCGACGCCAGCGACGCCGAGATCCTGGCCGTGGCGCGCATCAGCGGTGCCGACAGCTTCCTGCGCCTGCACCCCGAGGGCTACGACATGGTCATCGGCGAGCGAGGCGAAGGCCTGTCCGGCGGCCAGCGGCAGTGCATCGCCATTGCCCGCGCGCTGCTGCTGGACGCGCCGATCCTGGTGCTGGACGAGCCCAGCAGCGCGATGGACGACAACACCGAGCGCGCCTTTGTCGAGGCGCTGGAGCAGCACTTGCAGGGGCGCACGCTGGTGCTGATGACGCACAAGCCCAGCCTGCTGCGCCTGGTGGACCGCCTGGTGGTGCTGGAGCGCGGCAAGCTGCTGCTGTCGGGTCCGCGGGATGCGGTGCTGGAGCAGCTGCGCGGCGGCGGCAAGCCCGCGGGAGCGGCGCCATGATGCTGCCGCGGCCCAAGCCGCAGCTGCTGCCCCGTGCCGGCGAGACCGACTACGTCGCGCAGGGCCAGCTGGCGCTGATCCGCCAGGCGCCCGGCTGGAGCCGCTACCTGCTGTGGGGCGTGGCGGCGCTGATGCTGACCGGCCTGGCCTGGGCGGCCTGGGCCGAGGTGGACGAGGTGACGCACGGCGAGGCGCAGGTCATTCCGTCCTCGCAGGTGCAGGTGATCCAGAGCCTGGAAGGCGGCATCGTGTCCGAGATGAAGGTGCGCCAGGGTGATGTGGTGCAGGCCGGCCAGACGCTGGCACGCATCGACGACACGCGCTTCTCCTCGTCGGTGGACGAGACCCAGGCCAAGCTGATGGGTCTGAGCGCCGCCGTGGCGCGGCTGGAGGCGGAGGTGGCCGGCGCAGGCCGCGTCAGCTTTCCCGAGAACATCCGCAAGGCCCGTCCCGACCTGATCGCCAGCGAGCAGAACCTGTTCGACTCGCGGGCGCGCGAGTTGTCGCAGGCCGTGGGCGGCCTCGACAGCAGCCTGCAGCTGGCACGGCGCGAGTACGACATGGCGGCGCCGCTGGTGCGCGAGGGCGTGATGTCGCAGATGGACGAGATCCGCATGAAGCGCGACATCGGCGAACTGCAGGCCAAGATCTCGGAGCGCCGCAATGCCTACCGCTCCGCCGCCTCGGCCGAGCTGTCGAAGAACCAGGCGGAACTGGCGATCTACCGCGGCACCCTGCGCGGCGCCGCCGACCGCGTCTCGCGCACCGAGCTGAAGTCGCCGGTGCGCGGCGTGGTCAAGCAGATCGCGGTGAACACGGTGGGCGGCGTGGTGGCACCGGGGGCGGAAATCATGCAGATCGTGCCGCTGGATGACACGCTGCTGGTGGAGGCCAAGCTGCGGCCGCAGGACATCGCCTTC
Source organism: Solimonas sp. K1W22B-7 (assembly GCF_003428335.1). Classification (GTDB taxonomy): domain Bacteria; phylum Pseudomonadota; class Gammaproteobacteria; order Nevskiales; family Nevskiaceae; genus Solimonas_A. The sequence continues at coordinate 5,358,184 of NZ_CP031704.1, read as the reverse complement.
ATCCGGCCGGGCCAGCAGGCCACGGTCAAGATCACGGCCTACGACTACGGCATCTTCGGCGGCCTGGACGGCAAGGTGGAGATGATCAGCGCCGATTCCATTGTCGACGAGCGCGACCAGCGCCGCGAAAGCTACTTCCACGTGCGCGTGCGTACCGACCGCAGCTACCTGGGAACCGAGGCCAAGCCGCTGCCGATCATCCCGGGCATGACGGCGCAGGTGGACGTGCTCACCGGGCGCAAGACCATCCTTCACTACCTGCTCAAGCCGATCAACAAGGCCAGGGAGCGGGCGCTGCGCGAGCGTTAGAGGCTGACCTTGTTCATGTAGGAGCGAGCAAGCGCGCTCCTACAGATTCGAGGGCCGCGGTGGGCAGGAGCCCGTCCGTAGCCCGTAGGGTGCGCATCGCGCACGCGGGGCAATCCTGGCCTGCCTGAATGGTGCGCGATGCGCACCCTACGGACCCGCGGGTGTTGCCGCCTGCCCGCCTCGGCGGTCATCATCCGCGGCCATGACCATCGAAGAAACCAGCGCCTACCTGCACCGCAGCATCCCGCTCACCGCGGCGATGGACGTGCGCGTGCTGGCGCAGGAACCGGGGCGCGTGGAGATCCTGGCGCCGATCGCGGCCAATGCGAATCACCATGGCAGCGCCTTCGGCGGCAGCCTGTCGACGCTGGCGATCCTCAGCGGCTGGGTGCTGGTGCAGCAGTCGCTGGATGCCGCCGGGGTCGAGGCGAAGCTGATGGTCCAGCGCAGCGAGTGCGATTACCTGGAGCCGGCGCTGGCCGATTTCAGCGCCGAAAGCCGCCTGCCCGAGGCCGAGTGGCCGCGCTTCCTGCAGATGCTGCAGAAGCGCGGGCGTGCGAGGATCACCGTCAATACCACCATCCGTATCGGCGCGCGCGAAGTGGCGCGCGCCAGCGGCACCTATGCCGCGATCAAGCAAGGAAACCCATGAGCCGATTCCGATTCTGTCCGCAATGCGGTACGCCGCTGGCCTCGCAGGACCGCGAGGGTGTACCGCGCATGGTCTGCGGCATGAACTGCGGCTACGTGTTCTGGAACAACCCGACGCCGGTGGTGGCCGCAGTGGTGCAGCATGGCGACGACCTGATCCTGGCGCGCAACGTCGCCTGGCCGGGCAAGTTCTTCGCGCTGGTCACCGGCTTCCTCGAGGCCAGCGATCCGTCGCCGGAAGAGGCGGTGGTGCGCGAGGTGGAAGAGGAACTGGGCCTCAAGGGCCGCACGCCGACCTTCATCGGGCACTACCGCTTCGAGCGCATGAACCAGATCATCATCGCCTATCACGTCATCGCCGAAGGCGAGATCCATCTCGGGGCGGAGCTGGCGGAGTACATCCGCGTGCCGCCGGCGCAGGCGACGTACTGGCCGGCGGCGACGGGGCTGGCGCTGCGGGACTGGCTGCGTGGGCAGGGGCATGATCCGCAGGAAATCCAGTTGCCGGGGCGGCGCTGAAAATCCCTGATCTTCCACCTGTACGGACGCCCATGTAGGAGCGGCTGTTAGCCGCGACAGCGCGGTCGCGGCTAACAGCCGCTCCTACATTCGTTGACTTCTCCAAGTGGGAGCGAGGCGAGTCGCGATCTTGATGAGCGTCAAAAGATCGCGACTTGCGTCGCTCCCACGTGCAAGCTGTCAGCTCTTGCCCTTCTTCGTCTTGCCGCGCCCCACCCGTTCCCGCGCCAGCGCCACCATGTTCGCCACCGTCGGCGAATCATCCCCCTCGCGGTACACCAGGCTCATGCGCGCGCGCGGCGCGTCGCCGGCGATGGCGCGATAGGTCACGCCTTCCGAGTTCACCTGCTGCATCGAGGCCGGCACCAGCGAGACGCCGAGGCCGGCGGCGACCAGGTTGACGATCGAGGTGACCTGCGAGGCTTCCTGCGTTACGCGCGGGCTGAAGCCGCTGCGCTGGCAGGCGGCGATGATCTCGTCGTAGAGGCCGGAGCCGACCAGGCGTGGGAACAGCACGAAGTTCTCCGAGGCCAGGCCCCACAGCGACAGCGTGCGGAAGCGCGCCAGCGGGTGGCCCTGCGGCAGCGCCACCAGGATGTCCTCGTCGAACAGGTGCTCGGTGACCAGGCCGGCACTGTCTCCCAGCAGGGGCCGCACGAAGGCGAGGTCGGCGCTGTTGCCCAGCACGGCGGCGGCCAGCGCCGGAGTGCTGTTCTCGTCGATCGCCAGCGCCACCTCGGGATAGCGCTGGCCGAACTCGCGGATCACGCGCGGCACGAAGGGGTGGAAGGGCGCGGAGTTGATCATGCCGACGCGCAGCCGGCCCTGCTCGCCGCGGGCGACGCGCTGCGCCTGGCCGCTGGCGCGCGCGACGCTGGCCAGGATCGCGCGGGCGTCGTCGAAGAAGCTGCGGCCGGCGTCGGTCAGGGCGACGCCGCGCGGCAGGCGGCGGAACAGGTCCAGGCCCAGTTCCTGTTCCAGCTGCTGGATCTGCTGCGACAGCGGCGGCTGGCCGATGCCCAGCCGTGCCGCCGCACGGGTGAAGTGCAGCTCCTCGGCGACGGCGACGAAGTAGCGCAGGTGACGCAGTTCCATAAGGTATATGTAGAAAGTATGGCAAATGCCTGATTCATATATTGGACATATGCATGGGGCACTGTCTACAGTCCGGCCGATTGAGTCAGACTAGATTCGGGGTCTGCTAGCACTACCGCCGCCACAGCGGTGCCCCCTGCAGGGGCACCCCGAGGGGCGGGGCCGCCTGAGCGCATGGCTGCGTCCCGAGCCGCTTATGTACATCAAGTACACCACGCGTCTCGGGACATTGCCCTGCACTCAGGCGACCTCCGCCGCTGCGGCTGCAGTAGCGCTAGCAGACCCCTCCACGCAGTCGAGGAGCAGGCCGTGGCACAGAACGAAGATATCGACAGCGCGGAAACCGCCGAATGGCTGGAAGCGCTGGAAGCCGTGCTCAAGCACGCCGGCCCGGAGCGTGCGCACCAGCTGCTGGAGGCGCTGCAGCAGAAGGCGCGCCGCGGCGGCGTGAACCTGCCCTACTCGGCCAGCACGCCCTACCTCAACACCATCCCGCCCGGCCTGGAGGAACGCTCCCCCGGCGATCACTCGCTGGAGTGGAAGATCCGCTCGATCATCCGCTGGAACGCGATGGCGATGGTGGTCAACGCCAACCGCGAGCATTCCGGCATCGGCGGGCACATCGCCAGCTTCGCCTCGTCGGCGACGCTGTATGACGTGGGCTTCAACCATTTCTGGAAGGGCCCGGATCATCCGTTGGGAGGCGACCTGGTCTACATCCAGGGCCACGTCACGCCGGGCATCTATGCGCGCGCCTTCCTCGAGGGACGCCTGACCGAGCAGGACCTGCGGCGCTTCCGCATGGAGGCGCTGGACAAGGGCCTGTCGTCCTACCCGCATCCCTGGCTGATGCCGGACTTCTGGCAGATGCCGACCGTGAGCATGGGCCTGGGCCCGATCATGGCGATCTACCAGGCGCGGCTGATGAAGTACCTGCACAACCGTGGCATCGCCGACATGACCGGCCGCAAGGTCTGGTGCTTCTGCGGCGACGGCGAGATGGACGAACCCGAGAGCCTGGGCGCCATCGACATCGCCGAGCGCGAGAAGCTCGACAACCTGGTGTTCGTGGTCAACTGCAACCTGCAGCGCCTCGACGGCCCGGTGCGCGGCAACGGCAAGATCATCCAGGAACTGGAGGGCATCTTCCGCGGCTCGGGCTGGAACGTGATCAAGCTGGTCTGGGGCTCGGCCTGGGACGCGCTGCTGGCGCAGGATGCCAGCGGCAAGCTCGTGGAGATCATGAACGAGACGGTCGACGGCGAGTACCAGAACTACAAGGCCAAGGGCGGCAAGTACACGCGCGACAACTTCTTCGGCAAGACGCCGGAGACGCTGCGCCTGGTCGAGAACATGTCGGACGACGACGTCGCGCGCCTGAACCGCGGCGGCCACGACCCGCACAAGGTCTATGCCGCCTACGCGGCGGCGGTGAAGCACGAGGGCTCGCCCACCGTGATCCTGGCCAAGACCGTGAAGGGCTACGGCATGGGCGAGGCCGGCGAGGGGCAGAACATCACGCACTCGCAGAAGAAGATGGGCGAGGACGCGCTGCGCAAGTTCCGCGACCGCTTCCAGATCCCCATTTCCGACGACCTGCTCGCCGGCATCCCGTTCTACCGCCCGGCCGAGGACTCGCCGGAGATCCAGTACCTGAAGGCGCGCCGCGAGGAACTCGGCGGCAGCCTGCCGCAGCGCCGTCCCAGCAAGGAGAAGCTGGAGATTCCGCCGCTGATCACTTTCCAGCGCCTGCTGGAGGGCACCGGCGAGCGCGAGATCAGCACCACCATGGCCTACGTGCAGTTCCTGCAGACGCTGCTGCGCGACAAGAACGTGGGCCCGCGCGTGGTGCCGATCATCCCCGACGAGGCGCGCACCTTCGGCATGGAGGGCATGTTCCGCCAGCTCGGCATCTACTCGGTGGTGGGCCAGAAGTACGCGCCGGAAGACGCCGACCAGCTGGCCTACTACAAGGAAGACATCAAGGGCCAGATCCTCGAGGAAGGCATCACCGAGGCCGGCGCGATGTCGTCCTGGGTAGCGGCCGCCACGGCCTATGCCAACCACGGCACGCCGCTGCTGCCGTTCTACATCTACTATTCGATGTTCGGCTTCCAGCGTATCGGCGACCTGGCCTGGGCGGCGGGCGACCTGCGCGCGCGCGGCTTCCTGCTGGGCGCCACCGCCGGCCGCACCACGCTCAACGGCGAGGGCCTGCAGCACGAGGACGGACACAGCCACATCTACTCCGCGGTGATCCCCAACTGCCGCTCCTACGATCCGGCCTTTGCCTATGAGCTGGCAGTGATCCTGCAGCACGGCATGGAGGAGATGTACGTCGAGCAGAAGGACTTCTACTACTACGTCAGCCTCTACAACGAGAACCACACGCACCCGCCGATGCCGGCCGGCATCGAGAGCGGCATCATCCGCGGCATGTACCTGCTGCGCTCGGAAGAGAAGCCGGGCGAGAAGCACGTGCAGCTGCTGGGCTCGGGCAGCATCCTGCGCGAGGTGATCGCCGCCGCCGAGCTGCTGAAGGAGGAATGGGGGGTGACCAGCGATGTCTGGAGCGTGCCCAGCTTCACCGAGCTGGCGCGCGACGGCATGGCCACCGAGCGCTGGAACCTGCTGCACCCGGACGCCAAGCCGAAGCAGAGTTACGTCGAGGAATGCCTCAAGGGCATGAGCGGCCCTGCGATCGCCAGCACCGACTGGGTGCGCGCCTACGCCGAGCAGATCCGCCCCTACGTGCCGATGCCCTTTCACGTGCTGGGCACCGACGGCTTCGGCCGCAGCGACAACCGCCCGGCGCTGCGCGATTTCTTCGAAGTCGACCGCCGCTGGATCGTGGTCAAGGCGCTCAAGGCCCTGGCCGAGCGCAAGCAGCTGCCGGTCGAGCGTGTGTCGCAGGCAATCAAGATCTACGGCATCAAGCCCAACCGCGCGGCACCCTGGACGGTATAAGCCATGGCCAATATCGACGTGAAGGTTCCGGACATCGGCGACAGCCATGATGTGCCGGTGATCGAGCTGCTGGTGAAGGACGGCGACACGGTGACCAAGGACCAGCCGCTGCTGGTGCTGGAATCCGACAAGGCGACCATGGAAGTGCCGGCGCCGGCCGCGGGCGTGGTGCGCGCGCTGCAGGTGAAGCTGGGCGACAAGCTCAATGCGGGCAGTGCGATCTGCCAGCTGGAGAGCGAGGGGGCTGCTGCTGCGCCGAAGCCGGCACCGAAGGCGGCTGCGATTCCGGAGAAAAAGATCGCGGCTGAAGCCGCTCCCACCAGGAAGGCGGAGGCGCCGGCTGCTGCACCTCAGGGTGGCGGCAGTGTCGAGGTGCGTATTCCCGATCTCGGCGACAGCCATGACGTGCCGGTGATCGAGTTGCTGGTCAAGGACGGCGACGCGGTCGAGAAGGATCAGCCGCTGCTGGTGCTGGAATCCGACAAGGCGACCATGGAGGTGCCGGCGCCGGCCGCGGGCACGGTGCGCGCGCTCAAGGTGAAGCTCGGGGACAAGCTGTCGAAGGGTGATGTGGTGTGTTCGCTGGAGGGTGCGGCGGGTGTGGCGCCGGCGACCAAGACGGAACCGGTGCCCGCAACCGCAGGGGTGGCCGTCCATGGCGCGACTTCTGCGCCCCAATCCACCCCGGCCCAGCCATCCATGGCTGGGCGCACGGCGGGGATCACTGCCATTCAAGGCAGTGATCCTTCTTCCGCCGTGCCCTACGCCGGTCCCGCCACGCGCCAGTTCGCGCGCAAGCTGGGCGTGGACCTGGCGAAGGTCAGGGGCTCGGGGCCGCGCGGGCGCATCGTCATCGAGGACGTGCAGGGCTTCGTCAAGGCGAAGCTCAGCGCGGCGCCGACGGCGGCCGCCGCAGTGTCCGGCGGCAGCGGCATTCCGCCGATTCCGGCGCAGGATTTTTCGCTCTACGGCGAGATCGAGAACAAGCCGCTGGCGCGCATCCGCAAGATTTCCGCCGCGCACCTGCACCGCAGCTGGCTCAACGTGCCGCATGTCACGCAGAACGACGAGGCCGACATCAGCGAGCTGGAGGCCTTCCGCAAGGCCCAGGGCGAGGAGCTGAACCTCAAGCTGACCCTGCTGCCCTTCATCATGAAGGCGGTGGCGGCGGTGATGAAGCAGTACCCGGAGTTCAACAGCTCGCTGTCGGCCGACGGCGAAAGCCTGGTGCTGAAGAAGTACTGCCACATCGGCTTTGCCGCCGACACGCCCAATGGCCTGGTGGTGCCGGTGGTGCGCGACGTCTGGTCCAAGGGCATCGTGCAGCTGTCCAACGAATGCGGCGAACTGGCGAAGAAGGCGCGCGACGGCAAGCTCAAGCCCGACGAGATGCGCGGCGGCTGCTTCTCGATCTCCTCGCTGGGCGGCATCGGTGGCAGCCACTTCACGCCGATCGTCAATGCGCCGGAAGTGGCGATCCTCGGCGTGTCGCGTTCGCAGATGAAGCCGGTGTGGGACGGCAAGGCCTTCCAGCCGCGCCTGATGTGCCCGCTGTCGCTGTCCTACGACCATCGCGTGATCGATGGCGCGGCGGCGGCGCGCTTCGTGGTGGCGCTGGGCAGGCTGCTGGGGGATATGCGGCGGCTGGCGTTGTAGGTACACACCGACCTGTTTGAGATAAAAGCTGAACGAACGCTGAAGCGCCGCGAAATAAAATCGTTTGTTTCGCGCCTTCGCATTGCTAGACTCCGACCGCTATGACACGGACGTTACTGCTGGTTTCCGTGCTGCTCGCTCCCACCCTGGCATTCGCCCAGTCGGCCGGACGGCAGCAATACATCTCCGACGACATCACCGTGACGCTGCGCGAGCAGCCTCGCAACGATGCCGCACCGGCCGGCGCGCTCAAGAGCGGCGCCAAGGTCAGCGTGCTCGAGTCGCTCGGCCCCGAAAGCTTCACGCGCATCCGCACGGCGGATGGCCGCGAGGGCTGGGTGACCTCGCGCTTCCTGTCCTCGCAGCCGGCGGCCAAGGAGCGCTACCTCCAGGCGCAACAGTCGCTGGACGAGGCGCAGAAGCGCGCGGCGAACCTGGAGCGTGAGTTGACCGCAGCGCAGCAGCAGCTGGGCCTGGCCAAGCCGGCCTTCGAGCTGGCGCGCGAGAACGAGGCGCTGAAGGCCTCCATCGCCAGCCTGCAGCAGGACAATGGCGCGATCCAGCAGCGCTATGACGTGGAGCGCGCCAAGCGCCGCACCCTGATCGCCGGCGCCAGCCTGGTCGGCGTCGGCGTGCTGCTGGGCCTGCTGCTGCCCTGGATCGGCGGCGGGCGCAAGAAGCGGCGCTACGGCGATTTCTGAGGCCTGAGGTTGCCGCCTGCCGGCGGCGATGGAATGCTGTCGTCCTCTGAAAGGGGCGACACATGACATTGCTGCGCCGGCTGCTGGTCGGGCTGATCGTGCTGCTGGGAATCCTGGCCGTGGTTCTCGCCTGGCTGCGCACGCGCGCGCCGGGCATGGAGGAGTACCGCGCGCACCGCTACGAGGCGCCACCGCAGCCGGGGGCGCTGACCGCCACCTGGTTCGGCGTCACCGCCCTGCTGCTGCAGGACGGCGAGCACGCGATCCTGATCGATCCCTTCTTCACGCGGCCCGAGGGCCTGCTGCCGCTGGTGCTGAACCGCGCCATCGCGCCGGATGAAACGCGCATCGCGGCGGCGCTGCTGGCCGCACGCATCAACCATCTGGACGCCGTGCTGGTATCGCACTCGCACTACGATCACGCGATGGACGCCGGCGTGGTGGCGAAGCTCACCGGCGCGATGCTGCTGGGTTCGGCCAGCACCGCCAACATCGGCCGCGGCGCCGGCCTGCCGGACGGGCGCATCCGCCGCGTCGAACCGGGCGAGCCGATCAGCATCGGCCGCTTCCGCATCCGCTTCATCGCCAGCCGCCATGCGGGCGCCAGCGGCGGCAAGCCCACCGGCGACATCACCGCGCCCCTGCGGGTGCCGGCGCACTACCTGGACTACAAGCTCGGCGGCGCCTACTCGATCCTGGTGGAGCATCCGCAGGGCACGGTGCTGCACCACGGCAGTGCCGGCTGGGAGCCGGGCGCCCTGGCCGGTCGGCATGCCGACCTGGTATTCCTGGGCGTGGCCCTGGTCGACGACCTGCCGGCCTACCTGCGCGAAACCGTGGACCTGGTCGGCGCGCGCCGCGTGATCCCGGTGCACTGGGACGATTTCAGCCGGCCGCTGGACCAGCCGCTGGTCCCCTTTCCCCTGATCGTGCGGCTGGACCGCTTCTTCGCCGACATGGCCGCCCAGCGGCCGGACGTGCAGGTCCAGACCCTGGAACTGGGCAAGCCGGTGACGCTGTTCCCGGCGTCAGTGCCGTCCGGCGCCGGCGCCAGTGCTCCCGGCCCGGAAATGCGCTAAAACTGGTGTCCATACCATTGTTCCGGGGGAACGCCCATGCGTCGGATCGTATTGCTGACCGGCCTGCTGGCCGCCAGCGCCCAGCTCGCGGCCTGCGCCCAGCCCATGAACCAGCCTGAGTCCTCTGCCAGCGCGCCGGTCGCCGGCAAGGTGACCGACACGGCCGCCTTCGAGCGCTACATCGCCACGCGTCCCAGCGCCGAGCAGTTCCGCACGCACTATCCGGATGTCCGGCTGGTGCTGCCGGGCGACATCGCCACCAAGGAACTGCGCCACGACAACAGCCGCTACTTTGCCGAGACCGATTCCTCCGGCCGCATCACCGGCGGCCGCTTCCAGTAATGACTACCTTCGTCACCGTGCTGCTGCTGTTCAACGTGCTGCTGTCGGCCTTGCTGGCCCTGCTGTTCCTGCGCCTGTGGCGCGTGCAGCAACGCATGCATGGCCGCCTGCACCAGCTGGCGCCGAACCTGGCCGGCGATCCGGCGCGCAATTTCGAGCTGGTCAGCGCCGCGCGCCCCAGCCTGATCTCGATCGAGATCCTCAATCCGATGGAACTGGCCGCCAAGGAGTCCTGGGTGGCCGGGGCGCTGGGCAGCGTCACGCCGACGCTGGTGCGGCGCCTGGTCTACCAGCGCGCGGCACAGATGGTGCGCGAGGAACTGAAGGGACACGGGGTGACGGCGGAGGTGCGGCAGCACCATGCCCCTTGAGCTCGCCATCAGCCTGCTGGGCAGCGCAGTGCTCTGCGGGGTGCTGGCGGGAACCCTGCGGTTGCACGAGCAGGCGATGGAACTGAGGCACCAGCTGCGCCGCGTCGAGGCCTGGCACAGCGACTTCGGCTACACCAGCCGCGCGCTGGGGACCCTGGCGCAGGTGCAGAAGCTGGCGGAGAGCGGCGTCGGCATCGGCACCGACACGGTGCGCGGCATCCACCATGGCATCGCCAGCATTCCCTTCGGCATCCTCGAGGCGATCCCGGCGACGCGCGACACCACGCGCATCGTGCGCGCGATCCACGACCAGACCGCCGACACGGTCTACGGCGCCATCGGCCTGGTCAACCGCATGCTGGGCAAGGGTCTGCGCCGCGGCATGGGTGTGGACCCGTCGAAGGAAGAACCCTATCGCGGCATGATCAGCGACGCCGAGATGGTGGACTTCCGCCACTTCATCGACACCCGACCCGACCCGGCGGAGTTCCGCCTGCGCTACCCGGACGTGGTGCTGGTGGTGCCGGGCGACATCGTCACCGCTGACTATCGCGCGGACCGCAGCCGGTTTCATGCGCTGGTGGATGAGGGTGGGCGCATCAGCGGTGGTGAATTCAGGTGAGGATGCGAATAAACCTACTGCGCCGCCCGATCTTGCATCTCCGGTGCTCGCCGTACTTCAGTACGGCTCTGCTCCTCGATGCAACCTCGGGCATGCTCGCTACGGTTTCTTCGCATCCTCGGATCGCGCGCTAAGAAAACAAAAAAAGAGCCGACTTGCGCCGGCTCTCGGGAAAAGCACGGCTGCAGGGATTCAGCCATGCTGGGGGGACTGAAAAAGGCTTAGCGCTTGCCGGCCGGCGCGTCCTTCTGCTGGTGCGCCTCGACCTCGATCTTGAGCTTCACTTCCTCGCCGACGTTGGGCGAGTACTTGCTGATGCCCCAGTCGGAGCGCTTGATCGTGGTTTGCAGGTTGGCGCCGCAGGCCCAGACGCCGGCCAGGGGGTGCTGCTTGCAGGTGAAATCGTCCACGTCCAGCGTCACCGGCCTGGTCACGCCGTGCAGGGTGAGATTACCGGTGACTTCGTCGAGCTTGTCGCCGTCGAACTTCAGCTGGGTCGACTTGAACGTGATGGTCGGATACTTCTTCGCGTCGAAGAAATCCTCGTTCTTCAGGTGCTCGTCGAGCTTGGCGACGCCGGTGGAGATGGAGTTCACGTCGATCGTTGCCTCGACGCTACCGGTCTTCCTGGCGGTGTCGAGCGTCACCGTGCCCTCGGTCTTGTCGAAGCGGCCGCGGAAGGTGGAGAAGCCCAGGTGGCTGATCTCGAAGGTCGGGAAGGTATGCGTGGGGTCGAGCTTGTAGCTGGAGTCGGCGGCCTGTGCGCTCAGCGTGGCGGCGGACAGCAGGACGGCGGCGGCGAGGGTTTTCATCATGGGGCTCCTTGGGGGATGGGGGATCAGCGCGCCGGGGCGAGCATGAGCTTGAACTTGACCGGCACTTCGTTGGCGACCAGGTCGCCCTCGTTCCATTCGCCGCCGCCGATGCCGAAGTCGGTGCGGCGGATCGAGATCTGGCCGCTGAGCAGCGTGGCGCCGCCGGCCTGCTCGGTGGCCGTGAACGGCACGGTGATCTCGCGCGGCCTGCCCTTGATCGTCAGCAGGCCCTTGGCCTCGTACTTGCCGGCACCGAGCGCACGCACCGAGCTGCTCTTGAACAGGGCCTTGGGAAAGCCGGCCTTGTCCAGCCAGGCGCGCTCCAACGCGGTGCTGTCGGCCTCGTCGCTGCCGGCGTCGACGCTGGCGATGTCCACCGTGATCGCGGCGCTGGAGGTTTCGGGTTTGGCGGCGTCGAAGGCAAGCTGCGCCTCGAAGCGCTTGAAGCGGCCGTCCACCGCCACGCCCATCTGCTTGACGCTGAAGGTGATTTCGCTGCGCGTGGGGTCGAGCGTGCGCGGTGCGGCCTGGGCAGTGAGTGTGGACAGGGACAGCAGGGCGGCGAGCAGCAGTTTCATTGCGGGTCTCCTTTGGCGCGCGGCTTGAGGCCGGGCAGCATTCGCGCGAGCACATCGTCGCGGTCCAGAAAGTGGTGCTTCAAGGCGGCGGCCACGTGCAGCGCCACCAGGAACAGCAGGACCGTGGTCAGGGTCTCGTGGACGCTTTCCAGCAGCTTGCCCAGCTCACGGTCGCGGCCGATCAGGTCGGGGATCGGCAACACGCCCAGGTACACGGTCTGGAAGCCCTTGGCCGAACTCATCAGCCAGCCCGACAGCGGGATCGCCAGCAGCAGCCCATACAGGCCCCAGTGGCTCAGGTGCGCGCCGATGCGTTCCCAGCGCGGCATCGCCGCCGGCAATGCCGGGGCTTTCGCCCACTGGCGCCAGAGGATGCGCAGCAGTGCCAGGCCGAACACGGTCACGCCGATCCATTTGTGGTACGAGAACAGCTTCAGGCGGGTGGGCGACAGCTTCATGTCGGACATGATCCAGCCCAGCGCGAAGGCGCCGACCAGCAGCAGCAGCGTCAGCCAATGCCCCAGCTGGGCGGGGACGCCATAGCGTTGCGGCAGGGGTTGCTGGGCCAAGGTCCTCTCCTTCGAGTGCAGCGATGCTAGTCCTGCTCCGACCATTCAAAAAAGCAAAATGTTCTGAACGAAATGTTCAACGGGCCCGAATATTGCCTATCGGCTGCCCTGCAAGATGACCGCTGACAGCGGCGTCAGTTCGCACCCCGACAGCGGCGGCTGGCCCGTCCTACAGGGACCATCGCCCGCCGCTGGCTGTGCCCAAGGGGGCCGGCGCGGACAATGGCCATATGTCGCACTTGCCCGCCATGGCCCCCCACGCCGAACTCAGCGCCTGGATCGAATCCCGGGAAGAATTGCTGAGCAGCGCCCTGCTGGGCGGCGAGCCGGGACTTTGCGCGGTGTTCCTGAGCTGCGACGACCAGGGCGACTACCTGCTGCGGCTCTGCGACGGCGCCGACGACCGCTGGATGACCTGGCGCGAACAGCGCCGCCTGCGCTCCGGCTTCGGCCGCAGCTATGCCGAGGCCATCGCCAACGCCGCCCTGACGCGGCTGGAGCGTGGCGGCTGGCAGCTGGAATGGATGGCGCGCACCGCGCCGGCAGCCCTCCCCGCACTGGCGGCCTGAAACCCGGCATAGGTTTTGCCAAGTTTTTGCCAGGGTTGACCGTTCCTGCGACAGCTGTTGAGCTATGCGCACGGACCAGAGGTCCAAACCCCCCAATCAGCTCAAGGATGATCATGACCAAGCACGTTTCATGGGCCCTGGCAGGCGCGTCCCTTTTCGCGCTGGCGGCCTGCGGTGGCGGCGGCAGCGACGGCGACGGCGGCCGCGAGGAGTTCTCCCTTTCGAGCAAGAGCGGCGCCCTGCGCGAGCTGGCGCTGGCCGGCCTGGTGCTCGGCGAGGTGCCCGACGCTGCGCCTGCCGCGGCGGCGGCGCTGGCGGCCAAGAAGGTCGGTGGCGGCAGCGGCTGGGGCAAGGTGCCCCTGCGCGAGGCCCCTGGCAACCGGCCTAAGGTCGCCTGCCCGGTTGGCGGCAGCTACACGGTGGACAGCAGCACCAAGAACCGCAGCTTTCCCTACTTCAGTGTCGGTTCGACGGCGGTGAGCTTCGAGCGCGAAGTCGATTCCAACTGCGACTTCGAGGCCGAAGTGCCGCAGGGCTTTACCGGCCTGAAGCGCTTGAACGGTATCTTCGAGTTCGGCGACACCGCGACGCTGGGCGACGGTTCGCGCATCGGCTACTACATTGATGGCAACTTGAACAGCAACCCGCGAGAGGTATTCTCCGAGCGCCAGGTCGTGCGCTCGATCAACAGCAACGCGATCGTCTTCGAGGAGTTCCGCAACCGGCTCGGCACCGTCGAACAACGCGAAACCTCCGGTGGCGCCATCGACGTGCGTGCGGTTTACGGCTACAGCTACGACTCGCGCGACAGCAGCGGCAGCCGCCCGGTGGACTACTCGTCCTTCGTCCAGCTCGGCAACACCAGCACCAATGCGCCGTTCCGCGGCCTGAGCGACGACGAGGACCTGACACTCAATGGCCTCTATGCCTATGAGACCAGCGAATGCAAAGGCGGCGAGGTCTCGGTCAGCACCGAGGACACGCTCGAACTGCAGACGGTGGGAGATGAACAGTACCCGATCGGCGGTCGCCTGCGCCTGGCTTCGGGCGACAAGTTCGCGGTGTTCACCTTCAACACCGACGGCGGCGCCACCCTGAACCTCAACGGCACGACGCAGACGCTGACGCCGGCCGAGGTGCGCAACGCCATCGACGACCCGGATTGCTGATCCGCAGCAGTGGCAAAAAAAGCCCCGGAGCGATCCGGGGCTTTTTTCATGCATGACGTCGGCGCCTCAAGCTGACAGTCCAGTCAGGTTGCACCGCGTCCGGACCCCTGGTTTGCTTCGCATCGAAGAAAGACAAAGCCGGATTCCCATGATCAAAAAAATCTCGCCCGCGATGGTTGCTGGCAGCGTGGTGCTTCTGTCGGCCTGCGGTGGAGGCGGCGGTGATGGCGGTGATGGCGGTGACGGCGGCTCGGCGCCGGTCCAGCTCGAGAGCAAGGCCGACGCGTTGCGCGAGCTGACCTTTGCCGGCACCGTGATCAACGTGGTGGTGAACAACCTGCCCGACGATGACAACGCCGATACGGCGCGTGCCAAGCGCCACGGCCACGGCAACTGGGGCGTCGTCGATGCGCAGCGGCTGTTCGGGCCGCGGCAGCGCGCCAAGCAGGCCTGCCCGGGTGGGGGCAAATATGTCTATGAATCCAGTACCCGCAATCACAGCTTCGACTACTTCTCCGGCGTGGTCCTGTCGATGGGGGTCACGCGGGAGACCGGTTCGCACTGCCGGATGCCGGGGACCGGCGAGCAGGGCGAGCAGCTGACCACCGAGTACCAGGGCGTCCTCGAAGACGGTCGTAGCGGCACCCTCAACGACGGCTCGCGCTATGGCTACCTGCTCTACGGCGCCGGCAGCGAGCCTTACGACAGGCACTTCGAGGTGCGCGACGGCAACGCGCTGCTGTACCGCGAGGATATGGGCCTGCGCGGCAGGGTGGAGGCACGCATTGCGCAGGACGGTGCCGTCGACTTTCGCACGGTCTATCACTACGACCTGGACGCCAACAGCTATGGCGACAAGTTTTCCGCGGACGTGCGCCTGGGCAGTGGCACGACGGCCTTCCGCCAGTACCGCACGGCCAGCGCGCTGATCATCAGCGGGCCCTACCAGTACCGCATCAGCGGCTGCCAGGGCGGCCTGGTGACCGCCAGCACGCCGCAGGCCATCAGCCTCGGCGAGCAGGGCTACCCGGCCGGCGGCAGCCTGCGCCTGGTCAGTGGCAATAGCAGCGTGCAGTTCGACTTCGACGCCGCTGGCGGGGCCACCCTGGAACTCAACGGCGTGCAGCAGACGCTGACGCCCCAGGAAGTGCGTGCGGCCTTGACCGACTCCGAGCCCTGCTGAGGGCCACAAAAAGCCCCGGAGCGATCCGGGGCTTTTTCCTTTCCTGGACAGGACTACCAGATGCTGACGCGCTGCTCCGGCGGCAGGTAGAGCCTGTCGCCCGGCTTGACGCCGAAGGCCTCGTAGAAGGCCGGCAGGTTCACCACCACGCCGTTGCAGCGGTATTCGTCCGGCGCATGCGGATCGGTCTTGAGGCGCTGCACCAGGTCGGCTTCGCGGTACTTGCGGCGCCAGGACTGCGCCCAGCCCATGAAGAAGCGCTGCTCGCCGCTGATGCCGTCGATCACCGGCGAGGGCTGGCCGGCCAGCGAGGTCTGCCAGGCCTTGTAGGCGATGGCGAGGCCGCCGAGGTCGCCGATGTTCTCGCCGATGGTCAGCTCGCCGTTGACCTTGTGGCCCGGCACCGGCTCGAAGCGGCCGTACTGCTCGATCAGCTTCTTCGTGCGCTGCTCGAAGCGCGCGCGGTCGGCGCGGGTCCACCAGGACTTGAGGTTGCCGTCGCCGTCGAACTTGGAGCCCTGGTCGTCGAAGCCGTGGCCGATCTCGTGGCCGATCACGGCGCCGATGCTGCCGTAGTTCATCGCGTCGTCGGCCTGCATGTCGAAGAACGGCGGCTGCAGGATCGCGGCCGGGAAGACGATCTCGTTCATCGCCGGGTTGTAATAGGCGTTGACCGTCTGCGGCGTCATGAACCATTCGCCGCGGTCGATCGGTTTGCCCAGCTTGGCGGCCTCGCGTTCGTGCTCCACGCGGGCGGAGCGCATGACGTTGCCGAGCAGGTCGTCGGGCTTCACCACCAGCGCCGAGTAGTCCTTCCACTTGTCGGGATAGCCGATCTTGGTGGTGAACTTGGACAGCTTCAGCAGCGCTTTTTCCTTGGTCTGCGGGCTCATCCAGTCGAGCTTGCGGATGCTGTCGCCGTAGGCCGCCAGCAGGGTCTCCACCAGCTTCTGCATGCGCGCCTTGGCTTCCGGCGGGAAGTGGCGCGCGACGTAGATGCGGCCGGTGACCTCGCCCAGCGCGCCCTCGGTGACGTCCACCCCGCGCTTCCAGCGCGGCTTGAGTTTCTGGATGCCGCGCAGCGTGGTGCCGTAGAAGGCGAAGTTCTCGTCGACCAGGTCCTTGGACAGATACGGTGCGAAGTCGCTCAGCAGCTGCCACTTGAGATAGTCGCGCAGCAGCGGCAGCGGCAGCTCGGCCATGGCCTTGTCCCAGGCCTTGTAGAAGCTGGGCTGGCGCACGACGACGCCCGGCGTGGCGCCCAGGCCCTGCTCCGTCAGGTAGGCGCGCATGTCGAAGCGCGGCGTCAGCTTGCGCAGCTGTGCCAGCGTGCGCAGGTTGTAGGTCTTGTCGTCGTCGCGAGACTCCACCTTGGTCCACTGCGCCCGCGCCAGCGTGGTCTCCAGCGCCATGATCTTCTGCGCGGTGGCCTCGGCGTCGGCGATGCCGGCCAGGGTCAGCATCTTCGCGATGTGCGCCACGTACTTCGGGCGGATCTCGGCGAACTTGGCGTCGGCGGACAGGTAGTAGTCGCGGTCCGGCAGGCCGGTGCCGCCCTGCTCGAGGTAGACGATGTAGCGGGTGGAGTCCTTGGCGTCCTGGTCGATCCAGGCGGGGACCGGGCCGGCGCCGATCTTCGACAGCCCGGCCAGCAGTTTCGGCAGCTGCCTGCGGTCCTGCAGCGCGTCGATCTGCGCCAGCGTCGGGCGCAGCGGCGCCAGGCCCAGGCCGTTGACGCGCCGCTCGTCCATGAAGGCGCGGTAGTAGTCGCCGACCTTCTGCGTGTCGCTGCCCGCCGCCGCCTTCTTGTCGGCGGCGGACTCCTCGATGATCTTGCGCAGCAGCACTTCGGCGCGGTCGTCGATCTCGGTGAAGGCGCCGTAGCTGGCCTTGTCCGCGGGGATTTCGGTGCGTGCCATCCAGCCGCCGCTGACCGCGCGGTAGAGGTCGTCCTGGGCGCGGACCTTCCTGTCGAAGTTCTCCGGGTCGATGCCGGAGACCGGGCCCCTGGGGGCTCCCGTGAACAGGGGCAGGCTGCCGCAACCGGCCACCAGCAGGGCGGCGCAGGCGGCCAGGGCGAGACGCTTCATCGGGATCTGCATGAGTTCTGGGTTCTCGGAAAATATGGCCTCAGACCGGCGCCGCGGCCGGAAGTGCCGCGGGGCCGTGACCCCGGGCGGAGGGACGGCGTAGTATGACCCGGCTTGAATTGAAGCCGAGAGCCCTGCAGATAGCGCCATGGAAAAAATCACCAGGACCGACGCCGAATGGCGTGCCGCGTTGACCCCCGAACAGTACCGTGTGACCCGCCAGGGTGGCACCGAGTGCGCCTTCACCGGCGCGCTCTGGGACGACCATCGCGACGGCGTGTTCCACTGCGTTTGCTGCGGCCTGCCGCTGTTCGACTCCAGCAAGAAGTTCGAGTCCGGCACCGGCTGGCCGAGCTTCTTCGACCCCGCCGTGAACGGCGCGGTGGCCAGCCGCGAGGACAACAGCCATTTCATGCGCCGCGTCGAGGTGCTCTGCGCCCGCTGCGACGCCCACCTGGGCCATGTCTTCCCCGACGGCCCCAAGCCGACCGGGCTGCGCTACTGCATCAACTCGGCGGCGCTGGAGTTCAAGGGCCGCGCCAAGGATTAAACTTGGACACAAAGGCAGGACCGGGACATGACGACTCCAGCAAATCTGAAGCAGCAGGCCCATCAGCTGATTGACCAGCTACCTGACAATGCGACCTGGGAAGATGTGGTCTACGAACTCGCCCTGCGGCGCTCGATCGAAAAGGGTCTGGCCCAGGCGGACGCGGGCCTGCTGGTACCTGTAGAAGACTTGCTCAACAGCTTTGGAGTGCCGAAAAGCATCTAGCGCGATCCGTTCATGGTGAGCCTGTCGAACCATGAACGGATTCATCCACCGTATGGTTACCTGCCGCTCACGCTTCGACAGGCTCAGCGCGAACGGCTATTTACCCGAGTTGATGCCCCATGCGCGTCCACTGGCTGCAGCACGCCGACTTCGAGGACCTGGGCTGCATCGCCCCCTGGCTGGCGCAGCGTGGCGACACCGTCAGCTGCACCCGCCTGCAGCAGGGCGAGACGCCGCCTTCCGCCGACAGCTTCGACTGGCTGATCGTGATGGGTGGCCCGATGAACATCTACGAGCACGACGCACATCCCTGGCTGCGTGCGGAGAAGGCGTTGATCCGCCAGGCGGTGAACTCCGGCAAGAAGCTGCTGGGCATCTGCCTGGGCTCGCAGCTGATCGCCGATGTGCTCGGCGGGCCGGTGACGCGCAATGCCCACAGCGAGGTCGGCTGGTTCGACCTGGAGTTGAGCGAGGCCGGGCGCCGCTCGAAGTTCTTCGGCGGCTTTCCGCCACGCTTCACCGCCTTCCACTGGCACGGCGATACCTTCGCCCTGCCGCCGGGCGCACAGACGCTGATGTCCTCCGAGGCCTGCGCCAACCAGGCCTACGAAGTGGACGGCCGCATCGCGGCGATCCAGTTCCACCTGGAGGTGACCGCCGCCAATGCTCGCGAATGGTTCGAGCATGAGCGGCCGGCACCGGCGCGCTACGTGCAGGCGCCGGAGCAGATCATGGCGCAGCTGGATCACTTCGCCGGCAACAACCGCCTGATGCTGCAGCTGCTGCAGGGGTTTGTAGAGTAGACCCCTGCCTGGGGTTCAGCCGAAGTTCGCCCGGCCGAAGAAGCCCAGCACCACCAGCGAGCTGACGCCCACCAGGAAGCCGAACAGCATCAGCACCATGCCGGTGGCCGATCCAAGGTAGAACAGACCGGCCACCATTCCGGCGACGCCGATCAGCAACAGGGTGCAAATGGTCAGGGGGAGTGCAATCTTGTCTAACACGGGGGTAATCCTTTGGCTCAAGGCGAAACAACCCGGTAGGGATGGAGCATGAACCGGGCCAACTTTCTCCCCCGCTGCCCGTGCGCAGCACCCTCTACCGCGGCGGCAGATTAGCGGCATTGCGTTGCAGACAAGTGGATGCAGTTCTCAGTCGGCCAACAAAAAATCTTCGATCTCGTCGATGCGTTGCGCCGCGTCACGATAGCCCAGCGAGATCAGCTCGCGCGTGAACGCGGTGTCGAACAGCAGGTAGCTGGTCAGGTCGGCGCTCTGCGCGTCGGGCGTGCCCAGGCCGTCGAGCACGTAGCGGATGCTGCGCGGCATGCGGTGCGCCAGGGTCTTGGCGATGATGGCGATGTCCGCCGAAGGCGAGATCACCAGCGGCCGCAGGATGCGCATCGGCTCGGACACGCCCTCCTGGACCTTGCCGCGCGCGGCCTGCTGGTAGGCCGCCACCAGTTCGTTCATGCGCTTGAGGTGGTCCAGGTCGGCGTCGAGGTGATCCAGGAAGATCGCGTTCATGAACACGCCGCAGATCTGCGCCAGCGGCGGGCGGTTCAGGCCCGAGATCACGTCGTCGGCGGTGGACAGTTCAGAACGCAGCAGGCTGTCGGCCGATTCCTGGCAGCGCACGCCGATCGCGAACAGGCGCTCGGCGCCGAGGCGGATCGCCGGGCTCAGCGGCGTGGTCAGGCGCAGGGCGCCGTCGCCGAACCAGGCGGTGGAGCCGCCGGCCGACAGCGGCACCGGCGGGAACACGATGGGGATCGAGGCCGAGGCGCGGATGTGGTCCAGCGTCAGTGTCGTCGCCAGCGCCACGCGGCGGCTCTTGTTCCACAGCGGCCGGCCGGGCCGGCCCTGCACGAAGGTGAAGGCCTTGCCGGAGTGGTAGCCGGTGGCGGTGACGGCGATCGCCTCCAGCCCGCCGCGGTCGATCGCCTTGGCGATGTTCTCCAGCGGCAGGTGGCGGCCGAGGAAGGCCTGCAGCGGTGCCGTGTCCACCAGCGCCTGCGTGCGCCCGGCGCCGGTGAGGCCGCCCAGGGCCATGTCCAGCACCAGGTCGGCGGCGCCGCGCGCCAGCGCCGCGGTGTCGGTACGGAACACGTCGGTGACGGTGAGCTGTGCCCACAGCTTGGCCAGCAGTTCGGCGCCCAAGCCGAAGTCGCCGTGATAGGACGCCATCGCGGCACCGTTGATGGCGCCGGCGGAGGCGCCGGTGATGATCGGGAACGGCAGGGGCTTGCCGCGCAGGCGCGGCAGTTCGCTGATGCGCTTGAGCACGCCGGCCTGGTAGGCACCGCGCGCGCCGCCGGCGGTCAGCACCAGCCCGGTGCGGGGGCCAGACCGGGGCTTCGGAGGGCGGGGTGCTTTCTTCTTGGCGGCCGCGCTCATCGCGACCCCCGGATCGGCTGGCGCATCGGTCCTCTCCCCTCGTCCGAGCGGATTCTCGTATGGGGGGAACGACGCAATTCCGGTGCCAAGCGCCGGATCTTGTGCGAACAGAGAAGCTCAGTCCGCAAATGGCCGCAAATGGCCGCAAATAAACGCGAATAAGAAGAATCAGCGATTTGCGTTCATTCGCGTCCATTTGCGGACTGCGTTGTTCTTCTTGCCCCGCGGCCGGGCTCAGGCCGGCTGCTGCAGGACCCTGCCCGCCCGCGGGCGGGCCGCGGCGCGCTTCTTCACGCGGCTTTTGGAGCGGGAGCCACCCAGCTCCTCGATGTACTGGTGCAGCGTGGCGATGGCCTCGGCGCGGCCGTCGCGGGCATGTTCGCCCATGTTGGAGCGGTAGTACTCGTCGTTGCCCATGAAGCGATCGACGTCGCTGGGCGTCAGGCGCTTCATCTCGGCGCGCATGCCCACACCCATGCGTTCGATCATGTAGGCGTTGAGGCGCTGCTCGAAGGCGTCCTCGGGCATGGCCAGGATCGGCTTGCCGAAGTGGATTGCCTCGCCGATCAGGACATTGCCGGCGGTGGACAGCACGGCGCGGCAATGCGCCAGGTCGTGCAGGAACCATTCGTTGCTGGGCGCGCGGAAGTCGAGATTCTCGACCTTGCCGCGATAGGGCGTGCCGTAGATCACCACCGGGTGGTCCAGCAGGCGCAGCGCGCGGTCCACCTGCGGCAGGAACTGGTGCTCGCCCTTGTTGAAGTAGCACAGCAGGTAGTCGCCGCGGGTCGGCTTGGTGCGCAGCGCCTCGTCGCGCAGCATCGGGCCGATCACCTTCACGCCCGGGTACTTGCCCTCGGCGGGATAGAAGCTGGAGATCAGGATGCGCTCGGGAATGCCCATCAGCGAACGGTAGCCGACGGCATCGCGCATGCCGGTGAGCCACAGGTCCGGCGGGAAGTGCGGCTTGCAGTAGGCGATGATGCCGACGTGATCGAAGCTGATGCGCGGAATCTTCAGCTTCTGCGCGGTGCGGTGCGTCCAGGCCTCGGAGTCGGAGATCGCCAGCTCGATGCCACGCTCGCGGAACTCGCGCGCCATCTGCTCCATGCCCAGGCCGCCGAACAGCAGGTCGGTCATCGGCGCGAGGTTTTCGCTGAAGGTGCGCGGCAGCGAGTGGCTGCCGTGCAGGTTGTAGCGGTAGCCGATGGTGGGGATGCGCACCGTCGGGAACAGCGGTGCCAGCACGTCGTAGGCGTCGCCGCCGGCGAAGACGGTGACCTCGTGCTCCTGCATCAGCGCGGGCAGCACGGACATGGTCCGCATCGCATGCCCGCGTCCGTAGCCCATTACGCCATAGGCAATACGCATGGCTTCACTCCGTTCATACAGTGCTCAGGCTAGGCCGTGCCGGTAACCTGCCCGTGACGGTTCTGCGAAGCTTTTGTGACGCCGCGGCGAGAAAGGCGTGAAACCGGCCGGCAGGCCCTGCAAAGCGCAGCATTCCGTGCGTTCCGCCCCCGGTGGCGCAGGCAAAGAAAGGCCCGGGCGGACATCCGTGTCCGCCCGGGCCAGGCAAAACGGTTTACTCGTAGATCGGTTCGATGCGGAAGTTGAACTCGATGCGCGAGTCATCGTGGGTGCACAGCAGCTTCACGTCCTTGCCGCTGCCGACGTCGGCGACGGTGTAGCTCTTGGCCTCGTCGGCGAAGTTGTCGTCGACGTCGCCGAAGCCGTCGTACTCCAGCACGTCGGCGCGGATGCCGATCTTGGCGTTCTTGTCGCCCGGGGTGATCGGGAAGACCAGGTAGTTGGTCGAGAAGTCGCGCACCTCTCCGGTCGCCAGTTCCACCGGATGGTCCTCGTTGCCCTTGCCGAAGGTCCACAGCTCCTTGCCGGCGGCCTTCATCACCTCCTGCATCTGCAGCATCGGCAGGTTGATCTTGGCCTGGTCGACGATGTCCTTGCCCTTGCCGTCCCAGGCACGGATACGCACCAGCAGCTTGGTGTCCTCGGGGTTGCTGTTGCTGTCCTGGTCGTCGCTGCGCAGGCAGCGCACGTTCTTCCAGGTTACCTTGTACTTGGTGGCCAGCGGCGAGCACTGGCGGCTGGTGAACTCGGTCATCATCTTCGTGCCCACCAGCGAGCCGTCCAGGGTGCGCAGGCTGTAGGCGATGGGCACCTCGTCGTTGGCGCCGCCGAAGTAATCGTCGACGCGCCTGCGCAGGTCGGCGAACGTGCTGTTGACCAGCTTGCCGGCGTACTCAGCCTTGCCGCCGATCGCCGCCAGCGTGATCGTGGTGCGGCTGAGCATGCTGCGCTGGTCGGAGCTGAGGCTGCCCTCGCCACCGGCGACCAGCAGGTTGGCGTGCGCCTTGACGTCGATGCCGACGGTCTCCAGGTCTTCGTCGCTCTCGAACATCACCTGCAGCAGGCGGCCGTAGGCCACGTCCTCGACGTAGACCCAGTTCGGATCGATCTTGGCCTCGTCCAGCGCGTCCTTGCTGCTGGGCTGCTCGGCCTTGGTGACGAAGAAGTCGGAGGGCTCGTTGACGGTGTCGTCCACGCCGATCGTGTAGTAGGTCTGCGCCACGTCGATGAAGTACTTGTAGGACTTGCGGTTGGACTTGTAGTCCACCTGGTGCGAGCCGCCGAAGCCCAGGAAGTAGCCCGAACCGCCGGTGCGGATGAACAGGTCCTCCTCCGACAGCACCTCGAAGGAGCTGCCGAAGGTGCGGCTGCCGCCCTGCGCCTTCTGGCTGCCCTTCATGGTGGCGATGGCCTGGCGGATCGTGGACTGCGAGGGATGCGGCACGGTCATCGCCGCCTTGGCGAAGGTCATGCCGTCGACGTTGATCGAGATCGGCTTGCGCGTGTAGGGCAGCGGCTTGTAGCTGCCGTTGGCGATTTCCTTGTAGTCGTAGACCGCGCCCGGATACATGTTGGCGAAGTTCGGATTCAGCACCGCCGCCTCGCGGCTGATGATCTCCATCGAGTAGCTCGCCGTGCTGCAGGCCCAGGCGCCCTGGTTGCCGGTGCCGGAGCTCTTGCGCGACGTACGGCTGGAGGCGGTGGGATTGCGCAGCGCGGTGACGTTGACCGTTCCGCCGTGGGCCAGCTTGACCGGCGCGGCGAACAGTTCGGCGCGCTTGGGAACCTGGAACTTGAACTTGACCTGCGGCCGCAGGCGCGCGGTGGCCCTGAGCAGGGCGGGATTGATGCGGACGGCCTTGACGTTGATTGCTTCCGGCATGGTGACTCTCCTTGGGTACGGCAACGTGATGCGCCGACATCGCAAGGGCCGTTGCGCGACGCTTCGCCGCGGCCGGACGTTGCGCGTTGCCGCCAGCATCCCGATGGAGACGCATGCTCTGCCGCGTCGTCGCCGCAAACGCGGGACGCAGTCACAGTTTCGGAAACTGGTGCCGAAGAAAC
The DNA here is from genome assembly GCF_003428335.1 of Solimonas sp. K1W22B-7. Classification (GTDB taxonomy): domain Bacteria; phylum Pseudomonadota; class Gammaproteobacteria; order Nevskiales; family Nevskiaceae; genus Solimonas_A. Next base: position 5,334,293 of record NZ_CP031704.1, on the reverse strand, counting down.
GGCAGCGAATCACAGTTCGCCCGGCATGGCCGCGAGGCGATCGGCGGCGGCCTGGGACGGAGGTCTCGGAAGCGGGCGCATTGCATGGCGAGAGTGCCGGCACCCGGTGCCCGGCACTCCCGACAAGTCGAGCGCCCGCCTCAGCGCATCAGCTGCCGCCGCAGGAAGGTGTAGGCCAGCGCCTGCATCGTCGCCAGCTGCGCATTGTCCGCCGCGCCGCCATGGCCGCCCTCGATGTTCTCGTAGTACAGCGCCGGGTGCTCCTGCTCCAGCATGCGCGCCATCATCTTGCGGGCGTGGCCCGGGTGGACGCGGTCGTCGCGGGTGGAGGTCATGAACAGCACCGGCGGAAGCTTCGCGTCCTTGCGCAGCGCCTGGTAGGGCGAGAAGCCGCGGATGTAATCCCACTGCGCGGGATCGTCGGGGTCGCCGTACTCGGCCATCCACGAGGCCCCGGCCAGCAGCTTGTGGTAGCGGCGCATGTCCAGCAGCGGCACCTGGCAGACCACCGCGCCGAGCAGCTGCGGATACTGCACCAGCATGTTGCCCACCAGCAGGCCGCCGTTGCTGCCGCCCTGGATGCCCAGGTGCTTCGGCGAGGTGATCCTGCGGGCGACGAGGTCCTGCGCCACCGCGGCGAAGTCCTCGTAGGCGCGCAGGCGGTTCTGCTTCAGCGCGGCCTGGTGCCAGCGCGGGCCGTACTCGCCGCCGCCGCGGATGTTGGCCACCACGTAGACGCCGCCCTGCGTCAGCCAGCCGCGGCCGACACCGGCACTGTAGGCCGGCGTCAGCGACACCTCGAAACCGCCATAGCCGTAGAGCAGCGTCGGGTTGCTGCCGTCCCGCGTCAGCTTCCTGCGCGACACCAGGAAGTAAGGCACCTGGGTGCCGTCGCGGCTGCGGGCGAAGTGCTGCTGCACCTGCAGGCCTTTGGCGTCGAAGAAGGCGGGCGCCGCCTTCAGCGCCTTGGGCTTCTGTCCTATCGCGGCGTGGTACAGCGTGCTCGGCGTGAGGTAGCCGGTGGCGATCATGAAGTAATCGTCGGACTCGTCCGGGTCGACGCCCTCCACCATCACCGTGCCGATGGTCGGGGCGCCGGCCAGCGGCTCGCGCGGCCACGCGCCGTCTGCCGGGGTCAGCACGAACAGCCGGTTCTTGACGTCCTGCAGCACGTTGAGCAGCAAATGGCCGCGGGTCCAGCTGATGCCGGCCAGCGAGCTGTGCGCGTCGGGCTCGAACAGCAGCGTGAACCCGCGCTTGCCGGCCATGAAGGCCTCGAAGCGGATCGCCAGCAGCGAGCCGGCCGTGTAGTCGCGGCCACCGGCGGTCCAGGGCTCGCGCAGCTGCAGCAGCAGCCACTCGCGCGCGATGGTCTTGTCCGCCGAGTTCGGCACGTCCAGCTTCGTCAGCGCGCCGTCGGCACCGCGCAGGTACAGCTCCTCGTTGTAGAAGGCCAGCGAGCGGATCACGTAGTCGCGCTCGTAGCCCGGCGAGTCGTCGTGGCGGGCGGCGATGTAGAGATCGGAGCCTTTACCCTCGTAGACGATCGTCGCATCGCTCATCGGCGTGCCGCGGCGCCATTGCTTGACCACGCGCGGGTAGCCGGACTCGGTCAGCGAGCCGGGGCCGAAGTCGCTGTAGACATAGACGTTGTCGCGGTCGATCCAGGACAGCGCGCCCTTGGCCTCGGGCCGCTGGAAGCCGTCGGCGACGAAGCCCTTGGTGACCAGGCTGAACTCGCGAGTCACGTCGGCGTCGCTGCCGCCGCGCGACAGGGCCACCAGGCAACGCTCCCAGGACTGGCCGGGCGCGGGGCGCAGGCACTCGGCGCCATGCCAGACCCAGTTCTCGTTCTCGGCGCGGTTCAGTGCGTCCAGGTCCAGCAGGGTTTCCCAGCGCGGCCGGGCCCTGCGGTATTCCGCCGGCGTGGTGCGGCGCCAGATGCCGCGCGGATGGGCGGCGTCCTTCCAGAAGTTGTACCAGTGGCCGCCCATCTGGTGGACGTCGGGAATGCGGGCGTCGGAATCCAGGATCGCCAGCAGGTCGCGGCGCAGCGGCGCATAGGACGGGTCGGCCTGCAGTTCGCCCAGGCTGTGCGCGTTCTGCCCGCGCACCCAGTCCAGCGCCCGCTCGCCGCCGACATCCTCGAGCCAGAGGTAGGGGTCGTCGCTCAAGGCGGGCTCCTGCGCGGAGCAAACACAGGTGAAGCCGGCCAGCAGGCCGGCGGCAAGGACACGGAGCATGGCGACACCGGTGGCAGGAACATGCCCCGATCATCCCATGGTTCAGGGGCCGCGCTCATCCGCGCGGGCGCGGTGCGGCTTACTGGGTGCGCTGCTGCCGCCGCATCTCGGTGCGGAAGGCGCCCGGCGTGTTACCCACCCACTTGCGGAAGGCGCGGGTGAAATTGGCCGAGCTGCTGTAGCCGACGCGGTTGGCGATCTCCTCCACGCTCAGCGTCGGGTTCTCCAGCAGGCGCACCGCCTCGCGGTGGCGCACCTCGTCGAGCAGCTGCTGGAAGTTGGCGCCCTGCTGCTGCAGGCGGCGCTTGAGCGTGCGCGAGGAGGTGCAGAGCCGCTCGGCCACTTCGTCCAGGCCGGGGTACTCGCCGGGCTTGCTGAGCAGGGCGGCACGCACCCGCGTCAGGCAGTCGCCCGAGGGCTGCAGCAGGCTCAGTTCGCGTTCGCATTGCGCCAGGATCTGCGGCGCGGTCACGGGGTTGGAGGTCGTCAAGGGTTTGTCCAGCAGCGCCGCGGGGCAGCGCAGTTCATTCACCCCGGTGCCGAAGCGCACCGGCGGCAGTTGGTCGCGATACATCGCGTAGTAGGCCGGCTCCGGCCATTCGAACCAGATCTCGAATTGCGGCTGGATGCCGCCGAAGCTCTGCACCAGCGTGTGCCACCAGCTCACCAGGCTCATCTCGATGACGCTCTGGCGCACGCTGCCGTAGGGCACGCATTCGATCAGCTGCAGCACCGCCTGGCCCCGGTCCGCGTAGTGGCGCATGCCGCAGGCCACGGTGGTCAGCGGATGGAAGCGCGAGCCGAACTCGAAGGCCTCGCGCACCGTCGCGCGGCTCAGCAGGCCGTAGCCGAAGATGCCGTGCGAGGTCAGGTTGTTGCGCATGCCGAACTCGTAGCCGATGCCGGGCTGGCCGGTGAGCTTGAGCGTGCGTGCGATCAGCCGGCCCCACTGGCGCAGCGTGATGCGTCCCTCGGGCTTGTGCAGCAGCGCCGCGCTGATGCCGATGCCCTCGAGCAGCAGCTCGCGGTCGATGCCACGGTTCGCCGCGAGCTGCAGCGTCAGCAGCCCGTAAGCGTTGTGCACCGTCGGAAGCGAGAGCGTGTCCACCGTCATGGCGGCGAACATATCGCGCGGGTTTGCCGTGGACAATGCGGTTTCGACGCTTGGCCCGATAAGAAATGTACATTGGCACGTTATGCCAACGGGCCCGCGGCAAAGCGGCCTTCAGGCAGGGACCAGCGCGGCATCCATCGGCAGTTCCGCGCCGCGATGGCGCCATGCGCCCGGCGTGGTGCCGGTCCACTTGCGGAAGGCGCGCGTGAAGTTCGCCGAGCTGCTGTAGCCGAGACGGTCGGCGATCTCCTCGATGCTCAGGCCGTGGCCGTCGAGCAGGCGCAGGGCGTCGCGGTGGCGCGCTTCGTCGAGCAGCTGCTGGTAGCTGCGGCCATGCTCCTGCAGGCGCCGCTTGAGCGTGCGCGTGGACATGAACAGGCCCTGCGACAGCGTGGTCAGATCGGGGTAGCTGCCGATGCGCGTGGCCAGTGCCGCGCGCACCCGTGCCAGCAGGTCGTTGGACAGTCCCAGCAGCGACAGCTCGCGCTCGCACTGCCGCGCCAGCAGCTGCGCCGTCAGCGCGTTGCCGGTGCGGATCGGCAGGTTCGCGTACTTGCGCGGCACGCGGATATGGAAGGCCGGCATCGAGAAGCGCAGTCGTGCCGGCAGCTGGTCGCGGTAGCGCTCGAAATGCGGCGGCTCCGGCCAGGGGAACCACAGCTCCAGGTCGTTCCCGAAGGGAATCTCCAGCTGCTGCGCCATGCGCGCGAAGCACACCAGGAACATGTCGAAGCCGTACTGGTACAGCGGGCCGAAGGGAATCGCCTCCGACACCTCGATGACCGCGTCGGTCGCATCCTCGGACAGCCGCACGCTGTAGCAGGGCGTGCACAGCTGCACGAAGCGGATGGCGAACTCCACGACTTCGCGCAGCGTCGGCTGGCTCATCAGCCCGTAGCCGAAGAAGCCGTGTGCGGTGAGGTTGCAGCGCAGCGCGAATTCGTAGCCCAGCGAGGGATCGCCGGTCTCTTCCAGCGCGCGGTAGATGATCTGGGTGTACTGCAGCAGCGACAAACGCGTCTCGGCCTGCTCGAAGACGGCCGGCGAGATCGGCAGGCCCCGCAGCAGCCGCGCGCGGCTGACGCCGCGTTCCTCGGCCTGCTGCATCGTCAGCAGGACGTAGGTCAGCGGGATGGTTCTGTTATGGAGGACCTCGTGTTTCATGCTGGCCAAACTAGTACCCCCCGCAACAGGCCTCAATAGGCTTTGGCCCTTTGGCCCCCTTCGATAAGCAGATTGGCACCTTTTGCCAAGCGGATGGCGTCTACGGTCGCGGAAACAGGCGCTTAAACGCCGGAAAGGCCAGCGAAAAGGCCTTTGCGGCGTCGCTGCGGCCTTATCTGACAAGCAAATTGGCGCAGCCTGCGCTGGCCCCAGTGGAGTATCGAAACGATAGTTCGCATCAGCCAGGAACCCTGCCGGTTCCAGCCATGTGCGAGATGGGGAGAGAGGGAATGCGGCAATACAGGAACATGAAAGCGCTGCTGGCCATGGCCGCGTCGCTGCTGCTGTCGGCCTGCGGCAGCTACAGCGGCAGCAGCGATCCGGTGGCGGGCGGCGGCAACGGCGGCGGCAATCCCGGGGGCGGTGGCGCCGCCAAGGACGAGCAGAGCCATTTCTCCTCCAACGTCGCCCCGACGCTGGACTTCTGCCGCACTTGCCATGTGCCGGGCGGCGTCGCCGACACGGCCGAGGGCAAGCGCTTCATGCTGTCCTCCGACAAGTCGAAGGACTACCCGCTGCTCAAGGCCAGCTGGACCGCGCTGGGCAGGGGCGTGGAAAACAACCTGATCCTGCAGAACGCCTCGGGCCAGCACACGCACAGCGGCGGCGCGCCCTGGCCGGTGGGCAGCCCCGGCTACACCAACATGAAGATCCTGCTGGGCTGCTGGGACAATCCCGGCGCCTGCGCCGCGCTGCTGGGCGGCGGCGTGGGCGGCGGCGGTCCGTTGCTGCCGCTGCTGGGCAGCGCCGACGAAACCGGGCATCGCTTCTGGGCCACGAAGTTCTGCGAGGGCAAGCCGGACTCCACGCCGGTGAGCTGGGACGACGATCCGCGCCACCTGCTGCAGGTCGACGGCCCGATCTTCAAGAACGGGAACTCGGCGGTCTGGGTCAACGATCCCTGGGAGAACTGCCATACCGAGGCCCTGTTCGAGAACCAGGCACGCGCCAACGCCATCCTGGTCGCCAAGGGCGAGGCGCCGCGCCACACCGCCAAGCGCAACCCGACCACCTGCGGCGAGTTCCGCCAGCGCGCGGCGCACGGCTTCGACTTCATCGCCCGCCATCCCACCACCGGCGACGCCGGCGCCATTCCGGCCAGCATCTACGGCAACGTCTGGAAGCAATGGGGCCTGGCCGAACGCCCCAGCGACTTCGACGCGCAGCTGGTGGAGCGCTACGGCTTCGCACCCTCGCCGATCCCCAACCCCTACCCGATCGACGACGAGGAGAAGGCGCAGCTGAGCGCCAGCTTCGGCGGCACGGGCAAGCTGCCGCTGGGCTGGTCGCAGGGCAGGACCGAGGACGGCAAGTACAGCGGCAACCTCGGCATCAACTGCTTCATCTGCCATGCCGGCCGCATCGGCAGCGGCGAGGCGGTGGGCTATGCCGGCGAAGTGCAGGCCGACCCGGCGCTGATCTCCGCCTACGGCAAGAACCCCTCGGGCAGCTTCATGGGCTCGCCCAACAGCCTCCAGGACTTCGGGCTGCAGATCAACGAACTGCTGCGTACCGGCCTGCTCGGCAAGTCGCAGTTCCCGCCCTTCATCGGCCTGCCGGTCAACGTCAACACCACGCGCGGCACGCACGCGGCGGACGACGACATCGTCATCCTCTACATGCTGCGCGACGTCGACACGCTGGACCACGCCTTCACGCCGATCTACCTGGCGCGCGACGTGTTCTGGCTCACCGCCTTCGGCGGCAGCACCGGCGACCAGGACTCCCCGGCCTGGTGGTGGACGCACAACAAGGCCCGCTACCTGTGGTTCGGAGCGCATTCCAGCGACGGCAGCCGCGGCGACATGTACTTCGGTGCCGGCGCCAACCTGCAGGGCGGCCACTGGAACCAGGCGCGCGAAGGCGACTTCGACGACGTGCGCCTGTGGCATGACTCGGTGGAAGGGCCCAAGTACCCCTATGGCTTCTGCAGCGGCAGCAGCGGTGCGCGCCAGTCCGGCGACCCGGCCGGCTGCATCGACCGGCCGCTGGCCGAGCAGGGCGCGATCCTGTTCCACAACAAGGACCTCTGGGCCGAGGGCATGAACGAGAACCGTCCGGCGCCGGAAGGCGGCAACGGCTCCTGCGCCGGCTGCCACGGTGCCTACTCGCCGCGCTATGCCAATGATCCGAACTACCTGCCGCATCCGAAGCTGGTCGGCATGGCCAGCTACACCGTGCCGCTGGACATCATCGGCACCGACCGCAAGCAGGCCGAGAACTGGACCAGCACCGTGCGCGGCGCCGTCTCCACGATCTGGAACTCGTATCCCGACGCGGTGGAAGGCTACAGGATGCCGGAGGAGAAGCTGCCGGGCATGGAGGCCATGGACGACCTGATCATGATCCCCGGCAACATCAAGGCCGGCGGCCTGGCGCTGCAGCTGCAGACCCTGGTGGGCAGTCTCAACATCCCGGGCCTGCGCGAGGCGCTGCAGCCGGTGGTGTCGCTGCTGCAACTGATCCCGGGCCTGCCGCTGGACGACTTCGTCGGGCGCATCCGCGGCGCCTGCTCGTTCCAGACCGAGATCATCGGCTACACCGCGCCGCCGCTGCACAGCGTCTGGGCCAGTGCGCCGTACTTCCACAACGGCTCGGTGCCCAATGTCTGGGAAGTGCTCAAGCCGTCGGACCGCAAGCAGATGTGGAAGCGCCGGGAAACGCCGGAAGGCACCACCAGCGGCGTGGACCGCGGCTTCGACCCGAACCTGGGCCGCGCGCTGGACTTCCAGAACCTCGGCTGGAAGTACGACGAGGTGAAGTGCGGCGACACCGGCATCCGCGGCATCCCGTTCTACCAGTGCCAGCCGGAGTACACGATCCTCTGGAAGAACAACCCGCTCAAGGGCATCCTCGACCTGATCCAGGGCTCCGTCGCCTGGGACATCAACTTCGAGATTCCCGCCGTGGGCCAGTGGCAGGTGGAGACGCGCAAGATCCAGAACACCCTGCTCTACGGCAAGGGCAACCAGGGCCATGAGTTCACCGAGGAACTGACGGACGACGAGCGCAGGGCGCTGGTGGAGTACTTGAAGACGCTGTAGAGGATTCCTTTGTGGGAGCGGCCTTGGCCGCGATCTTGGGAAAAAAAAGCCAAAAGATCGCGGCTAAAGCCGCTCCCACGGGTTCTCTTCAGACCCCCGCGCGCACCGTGCTCGGCGGAGCCCCCGTCACGCGCCGGAAGGCCCGCGAGAAGTTCGCCGCGTCGGAGTAGCCCAGCCGCGTCGCGATCTGCTCCACCGACAGCGCCGTCTCCTTCAGCAGGCGTGTGGCGTCGCGCTGGCGCGCCTCGTCGAGCAGGCGCTTGTAGCTGAAGCCCTGGTCGTGCAGGCGGCGCTTGAGCGTGCGCGCCGACACGTGCAGCCCGCTGGCCAGCGTCTCCAGGTCCGGGTAGCTTTGCTGGCCGTTGACCAGCAGCGCGCGCACGCGGCCGACGAAGTCCTCCGGCACCGCGATGCGCGAGGACTCCTGCTCGCAGTGGCCGCGCACCAGCTGTGCCGTCACCGCGTTGGCGGTGGCCAGCGGCTGGTCCAGGTTGCCGGCGGCAAAGCGGATCTGGTTGGCGCCCATGCCGAAACGCGCCAACGGCAGGCGGTCGCGGTAGCGGGCGAAGTGCGGCGGTTCCTCGCACTTGAACCATAGTTCCGTGGCCAGGCCGGGCAGCTGCTGGCGCAGCATCATCGCCGTGGCCGACAGGTGCATGTCCACCGCGTACTGGTGCAGCGGGCCGTACTGCACGGTTTCGGAGAGATCGATCACCGCGCTGCCGTCCTCTTCGAAGCTGCGCAGGCTGAAGCCGGGCGACATCAGGCGCGGCGCGAAGCGCAGCGTGAACTGCAGGGCTTCGCGCAGCGTCGCCTGGCATAGCGCGCCGTAGCTGATCAGGCCGTGGGTGGTGAGCGTGGTGCGCAGGCCGAATTCCAGCCCCAGGCCGGTCTCTCCGGTCAGCCGCAGCAGGCGCGCGCAAAGCCGGCCGTACTGCAGGAAGGGCACGCGGCCGTCCGGCTGCGCCAGCTGCAGCGTGCCGATGCCCAGGTCCTTCAGCAGGACTTCGTGGGAGATGCCGCGCTCCGTCCCCAGTTGCAGCGACAGCTGCACGTAGGCGATGCCGATGGTGGGCTTGGACAGGTCTTCCGTCTTCATGCCCCGACCATAGGCGGCCCGTAAGGACAGCTCAATACGCCAGAGGGCCTTGGCCCGCATCGACAAGCAAATTGGCGCAATCCGCTAACAAACAGGCGGGGTTGCGCCCTGCCGGCGCTTCTCCTGCGCTGGCCCGAAGCGAATGGCCCGCAATGACATCCCTATCGTCATCTGCGGCTATGGCCGCACTCCCGGGCCCGGACGGATAGTGAACCCAGCCAGGAGTCCGCCCGGACTCCAGCCATGAGCGTATGGGAGAGAGCTTCATGTTTCAGTACAAAAAGGGCATCGCCACGACGATGCTGATGGCGGCGGCGGCACTGACCGCCTGCGGCAGCGACTACAGCGGCGGCACCGTCGGCAGCGATGGCGGCAGCAGCCCCGGCGGCGGCGGCACCGCGGCCAAGGACGACCAGGGCCACTTCAGCGCCAACGTCGCGCCCGGCATGGACTTCTGCCGCACCTGCCATGTGCAGGGTGGCGTCGCCGACACCGACGAGGGCCGGCGCTTCATGCTGTCCTCCGACAAGTCGCGGGATTACGCGCTGCTCAAGGCCAGCTGGGCCGCACTGGGCCGTGGCGTGGAGAGCAGCCTGATCCTGCAGAACGCTTCCGGTGAGCACGTACACAGCGGCGGCTCGCCCTGGCCCAAGGGCAGCACGCCCTACAACAACATGAAGATCCTGCTCGGCTGCTGGGACAGCCCGGCCTCCTGCGCCGGCCTGCTCGGCGGGGCCATCGGTGGCGGCAACACCAGCCTGCCGCCGCTGCTGGGCGATCTGGCCGCCAATGGCGGCCGCAACTACGCCGCGCAGTTCTGCGAGGGCAAGGCTGCCGCCACGCCGCTGCCGCAGGACCCGCGCGAGCTGATCAGCGGCGACAACCTCGACAACCCCGACTACGCCGTCTGGTACAACGACGAATTCGAGATCTGCGAAACCCCGGCGCTGTTCGAGAACCAGCGCAAGCAGAACGAGATCCTCGTGTCCAAGGGCATGAAGCCGATCTACTCCGCCAAGCCGCGGCCCCAAACCTGCGGCGAATGGAGCGCGGCGGTGGAGCGCGGCCGCAAGTACATCATGCACAACGCCATCACCGGCAAGGTGCTGACGCGCCAGTCGCTCTACAACCTGATCGACTATCTCGGCTACGAAATCCCCACCGATCCCGCCGCCGCCAGCGCACTGCTCGCCAAGGTGGCCTACCAGCGCTATGGCTGGCCCAGGCACGTCTACAACAATCCCTTCCCGCTGCCCGGCGAAGACCCCAACGCGACCAATGGCGGCAGCCTGCAGCTGCCGCTGGCGATCGTGCAGATGAAGGACGACGCCGGCAAATGGACCGGCAACCTCGGTGTCACCTGCTATGCCTGCCACGTCGGCCAGATCGGCAAGGGCGAAGTGATCGGCAACAGCGCCAGGCGCGACGGCCACCCCGAGCTGTACGGCGGCGGCCCCGACGGCACCTTCGTCAGCGTCAACGGCAGCAACACCGACACCGGCCTGGCGCTGGCCGACATCGAGCGTGCCAACGGCACCGTCGGCCCCAATGCCTTCGGCGCCAACCTCGACACCCCGGGCTACATGGCCAACCGCACCCGCGGCAGCAACGCCGCCGACCAGGAAATCGTCAACGTGCTGATCGGCCGTAACCTGGAGACGCTGGACTTCCGCAACCCGCTGCTGCGCGCCGACGTGCTCGGCAAGCTGATTCCCTCGGCCCCGCTCACCGGCGGCGACCAGGACATGCCCACCTGGTGGTGGACGCACAACAAGACGCGCTACCTGTGGGTGGGCTTCGGCAGTGCCGGCAGCTCGCGCGGCAACTTCTTCCCGTCCTCCACCAACAACGAGAACGGCCACTGGAGCAAGGCGCGCGAAGGTGATTACCAGGACCTGGACATGTGGCTCAACGCGGTCGAGGCGCCGAAGTTCGTCGGCCCGGCGGTGAGCACCGCGCTGGCCGAGCAGGGTGCCATCCTGTTCCACAACAAGGACCTCTGGGCGGACGGCGCCAACAGCGACATCCCCAGGCCGCCGGTCGGTAACGGCTCCTGCGCCAGCTGCCACGGCGCCTACTCGCCGCGCTACGGCCAGCAGCCGGGCTACCTGCCGGACGCGCGCCTCACCGGCTACAGCGGCGCCACCGTGCCGATGAACATCATCCGCACCGACGGTGCTCAGTCCAACATGTTCACCGCGCTCAACGGCGCCACCGCCGTGGCGGGCCCCTACGGCGACGGCCTGCTGGCCAAGGCCTGGTTCAGCTACCCGGACGCGGCGCGGGATTTCGTCGCCCCGGAAAGCCGCCCTTACTACGGCACGCCGTTCGGAGACCTGCTGTCCGATCTCGACCCCACCTCGGCGCCGAAAGACCCGGAGCAGAAGTGCAAGCTCGGCACCAAGGGCGGCTACACCGCGCAGCCCCTGCACGGCGTCTGGGCCAGCGCGCCCTACCTGCACAACGGCAGCGTGCCCACCGTATGGGATGTGCTGAAGCCGGACGACCGCCCGGAAATCTGGCTGCGCCAGCAGGCGCCGCTGTCCGAGGCGGGCCCCCAGGGCGAGCGCGGCTTCGACACCGACCTCAAGCGCGCCTACGACTACGACAAGCTCGGCTGGAAGTACGAGCGCATGCGCTGCGACGCCCTCGGCCGCGTGCCCTACCTCGCCTGTTCCTTCGACCAGGCCGTGCCGACCGCGCTGGATTTCATCGTCTTCCCGTTCAAGGTGATGGCGGACTACTTCGCCGCGCCGGGCAAGGACGCGGTCAACGAGCGCGCGGTCTACAACACCAACGGCTACAGCAAGAGCAATTCGGGGCACGACTTCACCAAGGAACTGACGGACCCCGAGCGGCGCGCGCTGATCGAGTATCTGAAGACGTTGTAAGGGCTTTTGCGGCGGGTAATGCAGGAGGGCGGGGATGCGCTAAGCTTCCCGCCCTCCTTTTTGTGATGAACCCATGAACGTCCTCATCGTCCACGCCCATCCCGAGCCCCAGTCCTTCTGCGCCTCCATGTGCAGCACCGCTGCCGAAGTGCTGCGCGAGCAGGGCCATGCCGTCGTGATCTCCGACCTCTACCAGCAGGGCTTCAATCCCGTGGCCAGCGCCGCCGACTTCGGCACGCGCAAGAAGCCGGACTACCTGACCTACGCGCTGGAGCAGCGCTCGGCCTACGAGGCCGGCAGCATCGACCCGCAGATCCGCGACGAGATCGAGAAAATCAAGGCCTGCGACCTGCTGATCCTCAGCTTCCCGATCTTCTGGTTCTCGGTGCCGGCGATCATGAAGGGCTGGATCGACCGCGTGTTCATCTCCGGCGTGTTCTACGGCGGCAAGCGCATCTACGAGCAGGGCGGCATGCGCGGCAAGAAGGCGCTGATCGCGCTGACCCTCGGCGGCCGCGAGGACATGCTCAGCGAAGGCGGCGTGCACGGCGAACTCTCCGCCATGCTCAAGCCGCTGACGCAGGGCACGCTGGGTTACGTCGGCATGGACGTGCTGCCCACCTTCGCCGCCTGGCACGTGCCCTACCTGAAGCCCGAGCAGCGCGAAGCGATGATGCAGCGCTGGCGCGAGCACCTGGCGCCGGGCTTCGAGAATGCCGAGGCGCTGCAGCTGCCGGACCTCAATCTTTACGACGACGCGTTTCGGCGCAAGGGCTGAGAACACATCATCCCTCTCCCACTTGCGGGAGAGGGGTAATGGGGAGAGGGTTTCTGTAGAACAAGCGGCAGGAGCCATTCGCTAGATTTACAGAAACCCTCTCCCTGTATCCCACTCCCGCAAGCGGGAGTGGGGACAAACGGCCTGCCTCTTGCACGGCTTGCCACCGCTCACCCCCCACACCCGACCGCCCATCCCGCTGGCCTCTCCTGCTAAGACAACTGGCCCCCGCGACCCGCGCGCCTTCCCCGCCTTCCCCCGACACTACCGGCCCAGAGCGCAGCACATGCGCCGTCCCGTTTTTGGAGGAAGAATGAATCACCCGTACTTGCCCCGCGCCGCCCTGGCCTGCCTGTTCACGGCGGCCCTCCTGCTCACAGCCTGCAGCGGTGGCAGCGAATCCGGCGGTGACAGCAGCAGCAGCGACGGCCTTAGCGGCGCCGCGCTGATCAAGCGCGTGCCCTTCGCCCCCACGCCCGACCCGGACAGCTTCTATGACCAGCCCGAACCCTTCCCGGCCAAGGCCGCGCCCGGCACCGTCATCAAGGCCCGCAAGGTGCCGTTCCGCCCTGGGCTGTCGATCCCGCTGCCGGGCCAGGCCTGGCAGATCCAGTACGTCACGCGCGACGCCAACGGCCGACCGCTGGCCGCCGTCACCACCGTGGTCAAGCCGCTGCTGCCCTCGCTGTCGGCGCATCCGCCGCTGCTGTCCTACCAGTTCGCCTACGACAGCCTCGGCGCGCAGTGCACGCCCTCGCGCACCCTGCGCGGCGGCATCGCCAACTACAACAACCAGGCCGAGACGCTGATCTACATCCTCGGCCAGCTGGCCCTGGGCTGGACCATCGTGCTGCCCGACTACGAGGGCCCCTACTCAGCCTACGGCGTGGGCAAGCTCTCCGGCCAGGCCGTGCTCGACAGCATCCGCGCGGCGCTGAGCTTCCAGGACCTGGGCCTCAACGCCGAAACGCCGGTGGGCATGATGGGCTACTCCGGCGGCGCGCTGGCCACGGCCTGGGCAGCGTCGATGCAGCCCGACTACGCGCCGGAACTGAACCTGGTGGGCGTCGCCGCCGGCGGTGTGCCGGCCGACCTGTTCGGTGTCGTGCAGCGTGTCGAGGGCGGGCCGTTCATGGGCCTGATCCTCGGCGGCATCGTCGGCGCCAACCGCGCCTACCCGGAGCTGCTGCCGCCCGCCATCCTCAACGAAGACGGCAAGGCCCTGTTCGAGCAGATGAAGGACGGCTGCGTCAGCGACAACTCCGCGCTGGCGCTGTTCAAGAGCCTGTCCGACTACACCACCGTGGCCGATCCCTTCAGCACGCCGGGCGCCATCGCGGTGCGCGACAAGGTCACGCTGCCGCAGCCCGGCAAGGCGCCCACCGCCGACATGTTCATCTACCACGAGACCTTCGACGAGATCATCCCCGTGGCCGGCACCGCCGCGCTGGTGGACACCTGGTGCGATGCCGGCACGCCGATCAGCTTCGTGCGCGGCCTGGCCGGCGAGCACGTCACCGGCACCGTGGCGTACGCGGTGCCGGCCCTGCTCTATCTCACGGCGCGCTTCGACGGCGGCCTGGTCGGCGGCATCGTCGAGCCGCTGATCAAGCTGGGCGCCCGGCGCTGCAACTGACAGCCAGGCCTGGCCGCCAGGCAATTGCATGCCGGCCCTTGCCGGCCAAAGCTGGCGGGCATAACGACATAGGGTGGAGAGAGCCTTGAAGTCCTCATCACGAATCTGCGCGCTGGCCCTGTCCGCGCTGCTGCTCGCTGCCTGCGGCGGCAGCGGCGATTCATCCCCCGGCGGCGGCAACGCGGAGCCCGACCCCAAGCGGCTGTGCATCACCGAGGATTGTGGCGAGAAGGAAGTGCTGGCCCATGTGCCCGAGGCCGAGAACCTGATCTTCACCGATGACGGCCGCTTGTTCGTCACCGGCTGGGAGCTGTACGAGATCATCAGGCACGCCGACGGCAGCTTCGAGGCCGTGGCGATCCCGGCCGACGGCGAGCACAGCCAGTCGCTCGGGGGCCTGGCGATCCGCGACGGCGTGCTCTACATGAACGACGAAACCGGCCGCGGCCTCTGGGCCGCGCGGCTCGGTCCCACCGCCAGCATGCGCCTGAGCAAGATCCACCAGTACAAGGGCTACCCCACGCCCAACGGCCTGGCCTTCGGCCCCGATGGCGCGCTCTACTCCACCAGCGGCCCGATGCCGGACCTGGTCACGCTGACCTCGGTGGTGCGCACCCACATCGACCCCAGGGACCCCTTCAAGGTGCTGGACGAGGAGAAGGTCTTCGGCCTGCGCCTGCTCGGTCCCAACGGCCTGCTGGAGCTGCCTGGCGCCAACGGCCTGGTGCTCAAGGGCAACACCTTCTACATCGTCGGTTATCTCAGCAGCGGCCTGACGCTGTCCGCCGTGCATGCCTTCGACGTCAGTCCGGATGGCACGGTCGGCGAACTGCGCCGCGTCGCCAGCAGCCAGGCCACCTACGACGACATCGAGGTGATCGGCGACCGCCTGCTGATCGCCAACAACTTCCTCAACAGCCTGCTGATGTTCGACCTCAGCGGCAAGCTGCTGGCCAACTCCGGCCCGATCTTCGACGGCCCCGCCGCCATCACCTACGGCCGCCCGCCGATGTTCCAGCCGACCGATATCGTCATCGCCGAGCGCGGGTTGCTGGGCGAGGGGCAGTCCGACAACGGCAATGCGCTGTCGGTGTTCCGGCGCAAGGCTCCGTAAGGAAGAGCCACCCCGTCTTTTGTAGGAGCGGCTGTCAGCCGCGAAGGTCGGTCATCATGATCACCGGCGATCGCGGCTGACAGCCGCTCCTACATTGAAAAGCTCCGAACTGCCCCTTCCTGCAACCCCACTTGGCCCTTGCGGAAATGGCCGGCCGGCCGCAGCCAGCGGATAGTCCCCGTAGCTGACCGCCAATATCAACCGCCTGTCCGCCCGCCGCCTGGGCGGGCCCGCACGCAGGGGCGAGCATTCGCTGTCCGAAGACCGAACCGATGCCGACCCTCCGAATCAACGGCGACGCCCACGCAGTCGACGCCCCCGCCGACAAGCCCCTGCTGTGGGTGCTGCGCGACGACCTGCGCCTCACCGGCACCAAGTACGGCTGCGGCCGCGCGCTCTGCGGTGCCTGCACCGTGCATGTGGACGGCCAGCCCGCGCGCGCCTGCGTCCTGCCCTGCGGCACGCTGGAGAACCGCGACATCACCACCGTCGAAGGCATCGGTGCCAGCGAGATCGGCCGCCGCGTGCAGGCCGCCTGGGTCGAGATGAACGTGCCGCAATGCGGCTACTGCCAGTCCGGCCAGGTGATGGCCGCCGCCGCATTGCTGGAGCGCATCCCGCATCCCAGCGACCGCGACATCGACCAGGCCATGTCCGGCAACCTCTGCCGCTGCGGCATGTACACGCGCATTCGCGCCGCCATCCACCGCGTCGCCGGGGACCTCTGAAATGGCCGCCTCCGACGGCAGCGGCATGACGCGGCGCGACTTCCTGCGCGTGTCGGCCATGGCCGGCGGCGGCCTGCTCGCCGCCTGCAACTTCGCGCCGGAATCCGAGCCGGTGCAGGCGCCGCCCACACCCGGGCCGGGCCCCGTGGGCGACGCCTGGCAGGCCAACGCCTTTGTCCGCATCGCGCCCGACAACCGCATCACGATCATCGTCGGCTCCGCCGAGATCGGGCAGGGCACCAGTACCGTCGTGCCGATGATGGTGGCCGAGGAACTCGACGCCGACTGGTCGCAGGTCAGCTGGGAGCAGTCGCCCACGGCACGCGACTACGCCAACCCGCGCAACTTCAGCCAGCTCACCGCCGGCAGCGCCACCGTCCGGGGTGTCTACCTGCCGCAGCGACGCGCCGGTGCCGCCATCCGCGAAATGCTGGTCAAGGCCGCCGCCAGTCTCTGGGGCGTGAGCGAAGACCGCCTGCGCACCCAGGCCAGCCGCGTGATCGACGACGCCGGCGGCCGCAGCGCCAGCTACGGCGAGCTGGCCGGCGCCGCCGCGCAGCTGCGCGCCCCGCGCAACCCGGTGCTGAAGAACCCCGCCGACTTCCGCATCATCGGCCAGTCCAAGCGCCGCCTCGACGGCGCGCAGAAGTCCGACGGCAGTACCGTCTTCGGCAGCGACCTCCACATCCCCGGCATGCTCATCGCGCTGATTGCACGGCCGGCGCCGAGCGGGCGCCTGGGCTCCGGCGCCGACACACCGGAAAGCTGGAACCGCGAGGCGGCCATGGCCGTGCCCGGCGTGGAGGACGTGTTCGTGGTGGATGCCGGCGTGGTGGTGGTGGCCCAGGACTTCTGGGCTGCCAAACAGGGCCGCGACCGGCTGGCCGTGCAGTGGCAGCGCTCCTCGCGCCCGCATGTCAGCAGCGACGAGCAGCGCCAGCGCTACACCGAAAAGCTCGACCGCCTCGGTGCCGTGCTGCACCGCAAGGGCAGCGGCGCGCAGCTGCAGCGCCGCGGCAACACCGTCATCAGCGCCGACTATCACTTCCCCTACCTCGCGCACGCGCCGATGGAGCCGCTCAACGTCGTCATCGACTACGCGCCCGGCCGCTGCGAGATCTGGACCGGCACCCAGTGGCCCGACGGCGACCGCGGCGTCGCCGCCCGGGTACTCGGCATGCAGGCGGCGCAGATCAGGTTCAACACACTGCCTTCCGGCGGCAGCTTCGGCCGCCGCGCCTGCAGCGCGCACGACTTCGTCGACGAGGCCGCCCAGGTCGCCAAGGTGCTGCAGAAGCCGGTGAAAGTGATGTGGACGCGCGAGGACGACATCCGCGGCGGCTACTACCGTCCCTCCGCTTCCAGCCGCCTCAGCGCCACGCTGGACTCACAGGGCCTGCCCTCGTCCTGGGCGCAGCGCATGGTCGCGCAGTCCCTCATCGGCAACGCCGTCATCGACGAACTCGGCAGCCTCGCCGGCACGGAAACCAACTCCGCCCAGGGTGCAACAGACCTGCCCTACGCCATCCCCAACCAACGGGTCGACGTGCATTCCAGCTACGACCCGGTGACGGTGCTGTGGATGCGCTCGGTCAGCAGCAGCTTCAACGTCTACGCTCGCGAAGCCTTCCTCGACGAACTGGCGCAGGCCGCCGGCCAGGACCCCTTGCAGTACCGCCGCCGCCTGCTGCAAGGGACGCCGCGCCTGCTGGCCGTGCTCGACGCCGCCGCCAGTGCCGCCGGCTGGGGCAGCGCGCCCGCCGGCCATCACCAGGGCATCGCCGTGTTCCAGGCCTACGGCAGCTGCATCGCCCAGGTGGTGGAGGCCAGCGTCGGTGCCGACCGCGTGCTCAAGATCCACCGTGTGACCAGCGCCGTGGACTGCGGCACCGCCATCAACCCCGATCTCGTCGCCGCCCAGATCGAATCCGCCGCCGTATTCGCGCTCAGCTCGGTGCTGTTCGGCGAGATCACCCTGGAAGACGGCGAGCCACAGCAGGGCAACTTCCACGACTACCCGATCCTGCGCATGCACCAGACCCCGCGCATCGACACCGTGTTCGTGAACAGCGGCGGAGAGCCGGGCGGCGTGGGCGAACTGGGCGTGCCCGCCGTGGGGCCGGCGCTGGCGAATGCGATCTTCGGCGCGCTGGGTGAACGCATCCGCGAGTTGCCGATGAAGAAGCATTTGAGGATCGATTGATCATGCACGATCCGAAGAGAACAGCTTCATGTCTCCCTCTCCCGCCAGCGGGAGAGGGAGTAATAAGCGCGGTTGCAGTGATGCTTCTGTTGTTCTTGCTGCTTCCCTCTATCACCCAAGCCGCCACCCTCTTCGACCCCATCGCCGAAGTCCTCAAGCACCCGCGCTGCATGAACTGCCACACCGTCACCGACTTCCCGCGCCAGGGCGACGAGCGCGTGCCTCACGCGCAGCACGTCGTGCGCGGCGAAAACGGCCACGGCGCGCCCACGCTGCACTGCGCCGCCTGCCACCAGGAAACCAACATCGACCACGCCCGCGTCCCCGGTGCGCCGCACTGGCATCTCGCACCGCTGAGCATGGGCTGGGAGGGCCTGGACAACACCCGGCTCTGCCAGACCCTGATCGATCGCAGCCGCAACGGCGACAGGGACATCGCCGCACTGGTGGAGCACATGCGCGCGGACCCGCTGGTGCTCTGGGGCTGGAGCCCCGGTGCGGGTCGCACGCTGCCGCCGCTGACGCATCCGCAGTTCATGCAGGCGGTGGATGCCTGGGCCGCGGCGGGCGGGCCTTGCTGATCTTGTCTCCCTCTCCCGCTGGCGGGAGAGGGCTGGGGTGAGGGTGGAGGCTTGAGGCAGATAACCGAGCTGTGACGCTATTGGCCTGCACCACCCTCACCCCAACCCTCTCCCGCCAGCGGGAGAGGGAGACAAGCGCGCCCGTGCTCCCCCGCACCCCGCAGAGGCCGCACAGACAAGCCTCTTCGTCCCCACGGCAAGCACAAAACGCTTGGCCTCAAATGATCCCGACCTTGGCACGTAATGCGATGGTCACTCAGTAGCCAGCGCCTGAAGATGCGCGCACTCAGAAGTCGCGCTGGAGAAAAGGCGGCCGTCCAGGGCTGGAGGGAACCGGTATGCGTCGCCTGCGTCGTCAAGCCATTCACGCGGTAGAGAAAGTAGCCACCGGCGACACCGCCGGCAGCCTCAGCCTGCGCGCCATCATCATCGCCGGGCTGCTGTTCGCCGGCATGGCCGCACTGGCCGCCTCGCTGGAACACCCCGCGCCGCTCGCAGCCGCCGCCAACGAAGGCGCGCCCTCGTGAACGCCGCGTCCATGACGGCGCTGGTCACCGGCGGTGGCGGCGGCATCGGCCGCGTCGCCTGCATCGAGTTTGCGCGCGCCGGCTACCGCGTCGCCGTCTGCGACCGCAAGGCCGAGCAGGCCGAGGAGACCGTGGCCGCGGTGCGTGAGCTGGGCGGCGAAGCCTTTGCCTACACCGTGGACATCGGCGACGGCCCGCAGGTGCAGAAGATGATCGGCAGCCTGCGCGAAAGCTTCGGCCGCATCGACGCCGCCTTCAACAACGCCGGCATGCCCGCGCTGCGCGTGCCATTGGCCGACGTGGACGAGGCCGACTGGGACCGCGTGGTGCGCACCAACCTCACCGGCACCTTCCTCTGCATGAAGTACGAAATCCTCGCCATGCTCGAGCAGGGCGGTGGCTGCATCGTCAACAATTCCTCGGTGTTCGGCGTGGGCGGCGGCATGAGCGCGCCCTATACCGCCACCAAGCACGGCATCTGCGGCCTGACCAAGTCGGCCGCCATCGCCTACGCCGAGCAGGGCGTGCGCATCAACGCCGTCTGCCCCGGGCTGATCGAAGCCGGCATGGGCCTGCGCGTGCTGGCGCGGCCGCATCCCGATCCGCGCACCGTCATCGCCACCTCGCCGATCAACCGCACCGGCGCCGCCGAGGAAGTGGCCAAGGCCGTGGTCTGGCTCTGCTCCACCTCCGCCAGCTACATCCACGGCCACATGCTCGCCGTGGACGGCGGCTACGGCGCCAGGGGCTGAGCATGAACGCGCTCGCCGCCGCGCCGGGCCTGAGCGAATACCGCCAGCAACTGCGCCAGCGCCTCGACGGCTGCAGCGCGCGCCCCTCACGCCCCGCCGGCCCGGCCCAGGTGCTGCCGCTGCTGCGCCCCGCGCCGCAGGGCAACGAGCCCGCGCTGGAACAGAGCCTGAGCCTGCAGGACGACCCCTACCTGATGGACCACGTCGTCGACGGCAAGCCGGTGCTGCCCATGGCCGTGGCGCTGGAGCTGATGGCCCAGCGCGTCGCCGCCGGCTGGCCGCAGTGGCAGATCGCCGAGCTGCGCGACGCGCGGCAGTTCTCCGGCATCGTCTTCGAGAACCGCAACCCGCGCCGCGTGATCCTGCGCGCCACCGACGCGGGCACCGACGCCGACGGCTACCCCACCGTCACCGTCGAGCTGATCGACGTCCACACCCAGCTGCCGCGCTACCGCGCCACCGCCGTGCTCTCCGCCGCATTGCCGCAGGGCCCGCTGCTGCAGCAAGACCCGCTGCCCGACGCCGTGACCATCGACGCCGCGCGCACCTACAACGAGATCCTGTTCCACGGCGAAAGCTTCCATCTCATCCGCGCCATCACCGCGCTGGCGCCGCCGGGCATCGACGCCGAAGTGCATCCCTCCTCGCCGCATCGCCTGCTGGGCGAGCGCCACGCCAGTGGCCGCTGGCTGTTCGACCCCGGCCTGCTCGACGTGCCGCCGCAGCTGGCCTTCGTCTGGGCGCGCGAGCTGCGCAACGCCGGCGCCCTGCCGATCCGCTTCGGCCGCATCCAGCGCTACGGCGACGAGCCGCTGGAAGGCCTGCTGCGCCTGCAGCTGCGCTTCAAGCCCGCCAGCCACCCCCAGGGACTGTGCTACGACGCCCAGATCGCCGACGCCGGCGGCCGCCTGCGCCTGGCCATCACCGACGGCGAAAGCACCATGAGCGGCGCCCTCAACCGCCTCTCCCGCGGCCACCCGGACTTCCGCCGGGAGGCCGGTTAGCACGGGCTCTGACCGCAATTATCAATCGCCTGACCCATACGGATATCGCGCCGTCGCCGCCGGCCGGCGAGGATGCCATCATGTCGTGGACCGTCCCCGCAGAGGGATGGCGCGCCGGGTTGCCCCTTGGGTCTCCCTGCCAACCAATCTGGAGGAGCTGCAGATGCGTGTTGCCCTGGGCCTGGCCCTGGTCTTGATGCTGGCCTCGCCGCTGAGCCACGCCGTGAAGGCGGGCGAGGCCGCGCCGCCGCTGGTGGCGCCCAACGCCGGCCAGCAGCCCGTGAGCCTGGCGCAGTACAAGGGCAAGGTCGTCTACGTCGACTTCTGGGCCTCCTGGTGCGCGCCCTGCCGCCAGGCCATCCCCCAGTACGAGCGGCTCTACAGGCAATGGGCCTCGCGCGGCTTCGTGGTGATCGGCGTCAACATCGACCAGGACCGCGCCGACGCCGACCGCGCGCTCAAGCGCCTGCCCGTCACGTTCCCGGTGGTCTACGACCCCAGCGGCAGCTGGCCGGAGCGCTTCGAGCTGCCGACCATGCCCACTGGCTACCTGATCGGACGGGACGGTATCGTGCGCCACGTGCACGAGGGATTCAGGACAACAGATCTGCCGGCGCTGGAAGCGCTGATCGACAAGACCCTAGGGGAGAAATCATGAGGCTGAAGTTGACCAGCGGCGCCGTACTGGCCGCATTGCTGCTGTCGGGCTGTGCCACCACCAAGCAGGACGTGCAGCCCTGGCAGCGCGGCACGCTCGCCAAGTCCGAAATGGCCTGGGAGCCCGATCCGCTGACCGCCGAATTCCGGCGGCACGTGCAGTTCAGCAAGGAAGCCGCTTCCGGCGGCGCCTCCCTCGGTGGCGGCGGCTGCGGGTGCAACTAAGAACATGAAGAACACCTCCAAAGCGCTGGCCGCGCTCACCCAGGCCGCCCTTGCCCTGCCCGGCGTCGCCCTGGCCGCCGAAGTGCAGTCCGACTATCTCTTCAGCTACTACAAGGAAGGCGACATCTCCGGCTCCAAGTCGGCCGGCAACGCCTCCGAGCGCTACGAGATCCTGTCGCACATGTTCCGCGTGGTCGCCCCGCTGGGCGACAGCGCCGTGGGCCTCAACCTCACCTACGAAACCATGAGCGGCGCCTCGCCCTGGTGGATCCAGCCCGGCACCAACGGCGCGCCGCAGGTGGTCATGAGCGGCGCCAGCATCCGTGAGGAACGCGTGGACCTGCAGGGCACCTATTCCCTGCCGGTCGCCCCGTTCCAGACCGCCTTCACCCTGGGCTACTCCACCGAAGACGACTACGAGGCGATCAACGCCGGCGTCGAGCTGGAGCTGGAAGACGACGAGAACGGCGTCACCTGGACCGGCGGCCTGGGTTACTCCAGCGACACTATCAAGCCCGTGCAGCTCACCGGCTTCGACCGCATCGACGAAGACGACAAGAGCACCCTCACGCTCTACGGCGGCGCCGCCCTGGTGCTCAACGCCAACACCGTGGTGCAGGGCAGCCTCAGCTACCAGAAGGGCGACGGCTACCTCACCGACCCCTACAAGCGCATCTGGCTCACCAGCACCGCCAACACCGCCCAGGAAAGCCGCCCCGACGGCCGCCAGTCCTGGGCCGCCAGCGCCAAGCTGCGTCACTTCCTGACGCAGCAGAACGCCGCCGTGCATGTCGACTACCGCTACTACCACGACGACTGGGAGATCGACGCCCACACCCTGGAAGTCGCCTGGGCCCAGTCCCTGCCCGACAACCTGCGCATCATCCCCTCGCTGCGCTGGTACTCCCAGAGCCAGGCCTTCTTCTACGCCCCGTACTACAACGCCCCGCGCGGCGACGGCTTCGGCTCCAGCGACTACCGCCTCTCCCCCTACGGCGCCCTGTCCGCGCGGGTGGACGTCAGCAAAGCCGTGGGCGCCCTCGCCTTCGGCGGTGGCCTGGAGTACTACAAGGCCAGCAAGGACTTCGCCCTCAAGAGCGTGGATGTGGAAAACCCGGCCCTGATCGACTACTGGAGCGTGCAGCTGCGCGCGACGTACCGGTTCTGAGCGCTGGCGGGTCCCAACCCCCTCTCCCTGACAAGGCAGAGGGGGTTTTTAATTTCCCTCTCCCCGCGAGCGGGGAGAGGGTCAGGGTGAGGGGGCAGTAGCGGCGGTCACGCACCGCGCCGCCGATTGAAGGCTCCAGCCTCCCCCAATCCAAATCCAAAAACCGTCACAAACCACCAATCCGTCACCAGTTCCAGGGGGTGAGCGAAACCCAGTGGGAGAGTAAGCTTCCCCCCATGCGTTTCCAGCATTTCAGCTTCCACGCCATGGGAGGACCCTGCTCCCTGCAGCTGTTCGCCCGCGACGAGGCCCTGCTGCAGCGCGCGGCCGCCACCGCCACGGTGGAGGTCCACCGCATCGAGGCCAAGTACTCCCGCTACAAGGAAGACAGCGTCCTCTCCCGCATCAACGCCAGCGCCGGCGACCGCGCCGGCACCGACGTAGACCCCGAAACCGCCGCCCTGCTGGACTACGCCGCCGCCGCCCACGAGCAGAGCGACGGCCTGTTCGACGCCACCTCCGGCGTGCTGCGCCGCGCCTGGGACTTCAAGGCCCGCAAACTCCCCCAGCCCGGCCAGCTCGAAGCCCTGCTGCCCCTGGTCGGCTGGCACAAGCTGCAATGGCGCAAGCCGCGCCTGGTCCTGCCGCACAAGGGCATGGAGCTGGATTTCGGCGGCTTCGGCAAGGAATACGCCGCCGACCGCGCCGCCGGCGTGCTCGCCGCCATGGGCGTCCACCACGGCCTGATCGAGCTGGGCGGCGACATCCGCGTGCTCGGCCCCCAGCCCGACGGCAGCCCCTGGCGCGTCGGCATCCGCCACCCGCGCGCGCCGGAAACCCCCGTCGCCAGCATCGAGCTGAGCAGCGGCGCCATCGCCAGCAGCGGCGACTACGAGCGCTACTTCGAGCTCGCCGGCCGCCGCTACAGCCACATCCTGGACCCCCACAACGGCTGGCCCATCGAAGGCCTGGCCAGCGTCAGCGTCCTGGCCGAGCAATGCCTGGTGGCCGGCACCGCCACCACCATCGCCATGCTCAAGGGCCACAAGGGCCGCGACTGGCTCGAACAACTGGGCCTGCCCTGGCTGGTGGTGGACGCCGGCGGCTCGGTGGAAGGCAGCATCCATTCCATCGGGGTGGAAGTCAGCTAGTGAGCCGTCCCCTCTCCCGCCTGCGGGAGAGGGTGGCCCGAAGGGCCGGGAGAGGGTTTCTGTAAAATTTCCTGTGATTAGCCAAGCCGGGATTTACAGAAACCCTCTCCCCCAGCCCCTCTCCCGCAAGCGGGCGAGGGGAGCAGAAATACAGCGGGCTTCGCTCCCTCGCCGGCAACCGCTCCTGCCTTGCCCTACCTCGGGCCTCCATCCCCTCCCCATCACCCGCCCGTCATCCCCCCACCCCAAAATACCCCCGCCCCTGGCCATTCCTTCGCCACCGGCAGCGCAGCCGGGCCCGGAAAATCACCACCCCACGCACCGGGGTGGAGACGAAACGGCCCCGTCTGGGTTAAAACAGCAGGGCCCTTCGTTCCCCATTCGTCTTCTCCCGCCACAAAAAGCAATCACTAGCCGAGAAGACGCAGACACCAGGATGTCGCCAATGACCCAGCAGAACCAGACCATCATCTACACCCTGACCGACGAGGCGCCGCTGCTGGCCACCGCCTCGTTCCTGCCCATCGTCCGCGCGTTCACCGAGCCGGCCGGCATCCAGGTCGTCACCAGCGACATCTCCGTGGCCGCCCGCATCCTGGGCGAGTTCTCGGACTTCCTGGCGCCGGAACAGCGCGTACCCGACAACCTCGCCGAGCTGGGCAAGCTCACCCTGCTGCCCGACACCAACATCATCAAGCTGCCCAACATCAGCGCCTCCCAGCACCAGCTCACCAGCGCCATCAAGGAGCTGCAGTCTAAGGGCTACCCGGTGCCGGACTTCCCGGAAGACCCCAAGACCGACGCCGAAACCGCCATCCGCAAGCGCTACTCCAAGTGCCTGGGCAGCGCCGTCAATCCCGTGCTGCGTGAAGGCAACTCGGACCGCCGCGCCCCCAACGCCGTCAAGGAATACGCTCGCAAGAACCCCCACAGCATGGGCGACTGGAGCATGGCCTCCCGCTCCCACGTCGCGCACATGAAGCACGGCGACTTCTACCACGGCGAAAAGTCCATGACCCTGGACCGCCCGCGCGACGTCAAGATGGAGCTGGTCACCCGCGACGGCCGCACCCTGCTGCTCAAGCCCAAGGTCTCGCTGCTCGAAGGCGAAGTGATCGACAGCATGTTCATGAGCAAGAAAGCCCTGCTGGCCTTCTACGAAGAACAGATGGAAGACTCGCGCAAGACCGGCGTCATGTTCTCGCTGCACGTCAAGGCGACCATGATGAAGGTCTCGCACCCCATCGTCTTCGGCCACGCCGTACGCATCTTCTACAAGGACGCCTTCGCCAAGCACGGCCACCTGTTCGACGAGCTGGGCGTCAACGTCAACAACGGCCTGGTCAACCTCTACGACAAGCTCGAGAACCTGCCCAGCTCCAAGCGCGAAGAGATCATCCGCGACATGCACGCCTGCCACGAGCACCGGCCCGAACTGGCCATGGTGGACTCCGCCAAGGGCATCTCCAATCTGCATGCGCCGAACGACGTCATCGTAGACGCCTCCATGCCCGCCATGATCCGCATCGGCGGCAAGATGTGGGGTGCGGACGGCCGTCCCAAGGACACCAAGGCCGTGATGCCCGAGAGCACCTTCGCGCGCATCTACCAGGAGATGATCAACTTCTGCAAAACCAACGGGAACTTCGACCCCGTCACCATGGGCACCGTGCCCAACGTCGGCCTCATGGCCCAGCAGGCCGAGGAATACGGCTCGCACGACAAGACCTTCGAGGTTGCCGAGGGCGGCGAAGCCCGCGTCATCGACATCGCCACCGGCGAAGTGCTGCTCACCCAGCAGGTTGAAGAGGGCGACATCTGGCGCATGTGCCAGGTCAAGGACGCCCCGATCCGCGACTGGGTCAAGCTCGCCGTCATCCGCGCCCGCAACTCCGGCATGCCCGCCGTGTTCTGGCTCGACGAATACCGCCCGCACGAGAACGAGCTCATCAAGAAGGTGAAGCTCTACCTCAAGGACCACGACACCAGCGGGCTTGACATCCAGATCATGTCGCAGGTGCGCGCCATGCGTTACACGCTCGAGCGCCTCATCCGCGGCAAGGACACCATCTCCGTCACCGGCAACATCCTGCGTGATTACCTGACGGATCTGTTCCCCATCATGGAGCTGGGCACCAGCGCCAAGATGCTGTCCATCGTCCCGCTGATGGCCGGTGGCGGCATGTACGAAACCGGCGCCGGCGGCTCCGCCCCCAAGCACGTCAAGCAGCTGGTGGAAGAAAACCACCTGCGCTGGGACTCGCTCGGTGAATTCCTCGCCCTGGCCGTGAGCATCGAAGAGCTCGGCATCAAGACCGGCAACAAGCAGGCCCGCATCCTCGCCAAGGCCCTGGACGCCGCCACCGGCAAGCTGCTCGACAACAACAAGAACCCCTCGCCCAAGACCGGCCAGCTCGACAACCGCGGCAGCCAGTTCTACCTCGCCCTCTACTGGGCCCAGGAACTCGCAGCACAGACCGAAGACGCGGCCCTCGCCACCCGCTTCGCCCCCCTGGCCAAGACCCTCACCGAGAAAGAGAAGACCATCCTCGGAGAGCTCGGCGACGTGCAGGGCCGCCCGGTCGACATCGGCGGCTACTACCTGCCGGATGCCGCGAAGCTGGATGCGGTGATGCGGCCGAGCAAGACGCTGAATGAGGCGTTGGCGGGGGTTTGAGGGAAAGAACGGGCCTCTGAGGCCGGACGCATGGTGTCACCTTCATCCATTGGTGCTTACGAAGGTGATCTTATCCGGCCTCTAGGGCTCGTTACGCTCTTTGCTGCGTATGCAGAAGGCGAGTTGGACGAGTTGCTGGCGGCGCTTGCTGGAAATCAGCCGCTCGACGATGAGCAACAGCAGTGGCCCTTCGGCAGAAAGCTCAAGCACGCACAGGGACTCGCACTCCAGCTGGATACCGAAGTTCTCGCGCCTTTACTTGAGACGCTGACGGAAGCTCGCGAGCTCTTCGACAGGCGGAATGCGCTGGTCCACGGGCGTCTTTACTCCGGAGGCCGGCTCGTCTCTAACCGGCGTGACGTGCCGGAAAAGCGTGTGTCGCCGGAAGAGCTTGGCGAACTGTCGGACCTCATCTTTTCGTGCAAGGAGCGGATGTGGTTGCACCGCCAGAAGCTCGTCATCCCGCTGCTAGCCAAAAAGTAGCGAGGGAGGATGGCAAAGCGCAGTGTGTCCACCCGGAGGTCGGTGCAAGCAAACGAATGTCACTCCGTCTCCGGCCAGGTTATCGACGTGGCTTGGGTCGGGCCAAATGGCGACCCGCCTCCAGTGGCCCAGGAATTATTCGGTCCGCAAGTATTCCCCCGCAATCAACTTCCCAGCAGAAATCCTGTATTTCACCTGCAAGGCCCGGAGAGCGGTACTGCGGTGACTGGGGGATGTTGTCGTAGCCAGGATACTTATTCGGATCGAATTGATCCGGAGACACGTACGGTGCGTATGGATCATCGTCTGTCGCGCCATTAACCCGTGGATAGACAGGTTCCGCGTAGTTGTTCCAAAGAGGTTTTGGTCCACGCTCTCTTCGAACAATGACGGGCGGTACTAACTGACGGTTCGGATCGGCAATGTATCCTTCCTGCTCCAGCAGCTGTTGGCTCTCTCGTTGACTCTGCTGAAACTGGCGCTGAGCTTGAGCTTCGGACTGCAATCGCTGCTGGTTCGAGTAACGTTCCGATTCGACGCGCTGCTGCTCCCAGTTCCTGCCGTTCCGTTGCGCGTAGCCATTGCCACCACCATCCGGAACATGCGGTCGCTGATAGCCCTCAGGGTAGCTTCGCTGTGCTTGGGGAATTGAAGGCGCCTGCATTCCACCTGAACACCGGTAACTTACCCCGGGATTGTCCACTATCACGGACTGCCCATTGGGGCACTGTTGAGCGTGCAATGCATGAGTCAGTGCAAGCAACACCAAGAAAATGACGGGCTTAAACACGGCTTCTCCAAGTGTTCGATGGATCAAAAAAGGCTATGGGCCTGCAAATCGAGCCTAGCTTCTTTTTAAATCGCATTGAGATTTCTTGGGCCACAACCTGACAGTTGGTTCAGGTTGCTGCATCTGAAGTAGAGGGGCTAGGCTCGAAACTGTTGGTTTCGACTTGGCCCTTTTGTTTTTGGGGCAGAAAGAAAGCATGAACGGGGGTTGTAGAGTAAATCTGCCCCTTTTGGCTCTTCATTTGTTGTGCACACTCTGTAGCAGTTGGAGACCTTCATGTCAGCTATATCAGCAAACGCATGCAACGCTGAAAGGACAATCAATCCTGCAGTCGCAAAGCTGGATTTCTCTACGGTTCATCGCAAGCTGATGGATGATGGAGAAGGATTAGGATGGACCCTCGAGCAGTGTAACGACGCAGATAGAGACTACCGCCGATTCCTGTCTCTCCTCCTTGAATACCCCTCTCTGAAGTTGGTTCCAACAACTATCATTGATTCGTTCTGGCACTTTCATATTCTTGATACAAGAAAGTACTTCGCGGACACCTACAGCCTGTTTGGAAGCTACCTGCATCATGATCCGAACATGGGCTTAGAGGGAATTGAAGACAAGAAGCGACTTGCTCAAGCATTCGAACTTACCAAGAGTCTGTACGAAGCCAGATTCGGCGTGTCAATGGGGAACGACCTGCAGAGATGCGGTGGCAATTGCAGAAGTTGCGGCGGCCGTGTCGGGGAGGAAGCGCTGCAGTCAGCGTCGCGCAGCAACTAAGGGGGCATCATGTACTTTCTTCAGCGAATTGGCTCAGAGGCTGCGGCCCCAGGCGGCAGAATGAATCTGTCCGAATATATGCGAATGTTCACGTTCAAGCGGCATGTTTACAAAGACAAGTTGCGGCAATACGAAACGGTTCTTCAGTCTGATCCGATGTTCCTGGCGGACCTTGCGGCGTCGATATTCACATCAAATTACGACGCGGGATATCTGGGAAAGATTTCACTAGAAAAGGCTCTCTACTGCTGCCGAGATATTGTTCACGATATTGGCTATTTAGAAGCTGACGAAGAGCATGTACAAGAGGTTTTAGGTGCGGACCCTAACCTCGTTAACACTATCTTAGTCCCAGGATGCCAAGACAGCGAGATGCTGTGCGCGCGTGTTCGCCGCGCTGTCGAATTCACGCAGTCTTTTGCGCGCCACCACTTTACCGTTGTGTTCTCCGGGCGGAATCCGAGTCCAAAGGGAAGCGATCCGGTAGTAATACCCGATGAGTCTAAGCGGATGTCTATCGAGTTTAAGAAGCGGCTGAAGGAATACAACAGCCATGCAACACTTCCGAAGGTGCACAAGTTTGGCTTCGAGAGCGAGTCATCAACCACCAAGACAAACATCTCAGAATTCTTTCAGCGCAAGTACGTCGAACCTAGCAAGGCTAACAATCTAATTATTATTAGCTCGACATTTCATCTAATACGCCTTGCGAAGGAGTTAAATAAGTATCTGTCAGATAATCCTGATCAGATACTTAAGAACGTAGTGCTTGTTGGTGCTGAAGACAGCGATAAGCAGTTCTTTATGACGGACCTTACTTACATAAAGCTCATGATGTTTGACGTGTTCGACTACTTGCTTCGCAGACCAGGCGAGGTCTAACAGCGAATGTAAGGGTGAGCAAAGCATAGCGTGCCCACGCGGTGCTAGGCACGGAGGCAAATGAAATTCATCGACACCGCCGTCTGCAGGGAGCTTCGGTTTAGCATCGGGTGCGAGGAGGATTCTGGCCGATGCTATCTATCGATACCGGTTTCCAATCGATTGGTTGACTATGAGAAGTATTACCTCATCACCGGCGAGATGCATGATGCGTATCCGGCAAATGCTGATGAACTTCAGCATTTCGCGGAGCAATGCCGCTGCCGGGTAAACGATGCACTCCTTCTCGTGAAGCCTGGAAAGGATCGGAGCGGTGGCTAGGCATGATGCTGTGCTGGGTGCAAATATAAATCTGTCCGCCTTCCTCATCCGCTATTTCGAACGAAACTCATCTATCTTCTCAAGAAGATCAATTAAATCAGAAGGTATATCGCTTCGGTTCATAGCATCCGCAATCCTGGCATCTGATAAGGATATGCCATGTCTGCTTTGAATCCGATCCCGCAATTGCGCGAGAACCTCTTTGCCAGGCACCATTTCTAGTCGTGTTTCGATTCGTTCCCACCTAGCCGAAAACCAAGTTAGTGCTTCGCGTGATATCTGTGCGATATCCTTTCCGCTAGATCTAAAATACGTGGCCCTTTTGGCTATTAGCTGCGCCAGAACATTGTCTCGCATAGCCGAAGTAATTTCGTCGAGCTCTTTTGCAACATCAAGGGGCACGTCGGGGACGCTATTCGAGCGATGCGCGCGCTCTGTCACCGCAGACTGCAGAGCCTTCTGCAAAACCGCAGGGATCAGCAAGTAGTTCTCAATTTCCTTCCTTCCAAGAACGTGCGCAAGTCGAAGATCTTTCGCGAGGCTGGCAACGACGCTATCTACTTCCTCATCGCAGAAGTAGTCTCGGTCATAAATAGCGGCAATTTTTAGCGTAGTACCAAGCACTGGCTCAATAGCAGAGGCAAGGGAGTTAATCC
This sequence comes from Solimonas sp. K1W22B-7, assembly GCF_003428335.1. Lineage (GTDB taxonomy): Bacteria > Pseudomonadota > Gammaproteobacteria > Nevskiales > Nevskiaceae > Solimonas_A. Next base: position 5,303,571 of record NZ_CP031704.1, on the reverse strand, counting down.
GTTGCCATGAACCGAATCCTCCAGAGGCGAGGGGCGTTACTCCCGTGCCAGTGCTTAGATTGGAGAGGCCTAGGCGCCGAGCAATTCGCCTTAGCAGACGGAAATCATCTATTCCTTCGACAAACAGCACCCGACGATTCCGGGCGAGTGCTGTCAGCGTAATGTTTTGAATCGAGCCCACCGCTTCCAGTGCCCGCTGCACTCCTGCAGTGTCCTTAAGTCGAAGGCCTCTGGATGATTTTTTATCCACTAAGATGATTTCGCTCGGATCTGCCTCGGCCATGATTTCTGTGGAATGCGTTGCGAGTAGAACATCTGGGCCGAGTTCTCTCAAGATGGCCAGAAGTTGACGCTGTACGTCTGGATGCAAATACACCTCAGGTTCGTCCACAACGACAAGCGTTGCATCAGAAACTCTAGAAAGATGCGTAAGCATCTGGCACCAAACCTGAAAGCCAAAGCCGACCCAGTAGAGCTCTCGATCAATACGATCCTCGCGGCAGAACATGGTTAGTTCACCTTTCAGCGGATCGGAGACCTCGGGCGGCAGAATTTCCATTCCAGGCCATGTTTGGGCCACTAACGCGGAAAATTCTGTGAATCCCTCTGGGAAGTGATGCCAGTAGCTTCGAAAATGGCGCGATGCGCGATGCGTAGAAAGCCCGCCGAGAACTGTACTGCGCTCTCGTCGGACTTCGCGATGTTCAACTGGCCCAAGAACGGGGACACACGCCACGGTTATAGGAAAATGCTTTTGGAATGCCGCGCGCGAGGTGATGCGTACGCCCTCTGCTTCTGGAATGAGAAAGCAACCCCCTTCCGCAGGAAACACTAAACGAAGCTTATTTCGATTGCTTAGCGCGAAAACTATGGAAGTTTCTGTGTCTTCATAGTCTGTGTGCACATTCTCTAAAGATATCGGAAGACTAGATTCTGGCACACGATATCCAGGCGTCATTCCGGATAGTAGAGTGACACGTACAGGCTCGGATGAACGCGCGACGCGTAGCCCACTAGCTAGTGCTCGTATCGCGCTGACGATGGTTGACTTCCCTGAGTTGTTCGGCCCAACCAAGATGTTGATCCCGTCGAGCACGAGGGAGTAACCACGAAAGGCCTTAAACCTCTCGAAGCTTATCGAAGCAATCCGCACAAGTGATTTTTGGGGCACGGGATACAACTAAGTGGTTGTGTGAAGCCATTTTAGCGCGTACGACACGCAGACCCTCCACTGTACTGGCAGAGCTTCCCGAATCTGCATTGCCGTCCACGAAAAATGAGTTTCGCCCTTTTTTGCTCAAGCGGCGCAACTGCTACTTTCCCAGAAGGAACAACCTGATTCAGTGATCAGGTTGCTGTAGGTGATGGTCAAGCGTTATGACATACCTTCGGCGTCTTGGCGCCACGAAGGGGTCCCCGAGGTACTATTGCGGGGCCTTTTGAACGGGGGAGTTCCGAGTGCTACGTAGCTACACAACCAGTTCCGGACGCTTCGAGTTCGTCGAGGCGAAAGGTTCGAGAGGCCGGCTTGGCAAGAATACCTTTACCTTAATTGTCGGTCGAAATGGGACGGGTAAGAGCCGGCTACTGAGGGAACTGGTGAATCAATTGATCGGCGAAGTAGTCGATCGGAATTTGCTGGTTCGCGAAGACCAGTCGAGCTTGTCGGTAGATTCTTCTGGTGCTCTAAGAATGGCATTTGCGCCCACCAAAATTATCTGTGTATCCACTAGCCCATTCGATAAGTTCCCTGTACTTCGGCGCGACAGGGTGACCGATGGGTATAGCTATCTCGGGCTGCGCGGCCTTCCAAGCCAGAATCTAGGGCTCGCATATATGTCACGGATCATGTTTGCACTGATCGAGGCCGCGGACCGAAGTTCAGAGCAGGCCGCCGCTATTGCCGGCGTGCTGAACTATCTCGGCTATGAAGGAGTCGTCCACGCTAGATTTATGTGGCCCTCGGAAAAGTTCATTGAGGAAATCTCAAGCACTGACGATCCGCATGGGTATATTGACGAGTATTTGCGTCGGCCAATGATGATGCCCAACGACGGCAACCCTCCTTTGCGCAAACTCCAAGCCATGGGGCGGCCTCAGCTCAGAAAGCTCTTCTCGATAGCCAAGAAACTTTGCAGCGCTGTAGGCAGACGCCGCATAGATATCGCTGTTAGTTCCGAGGGTGTACATGTAGGGGGGCATCCGGCAATCGACAGAGGCGACTTAATCCAAGTGGCTTCCTCCGGAATTCTGAGGCTCAGAGAGGTGTCACTCTCGAAGCCAGGAGTTGAGCGCCCGATCTTGCTACATGAGGCAAGCTCCGGTGAGCAGGCGGTTGTTATGGGGCTACTTGGTATTGGTAGCCAAATTATGGATGGCGCCCTAGTCTGCATAGACGAACCCGAAGTCTGTCTGCATCCAGAATGGCAGGAGCGATACATCGATTTGCTTTTCCATACCTTTAATGGATATCGAGACTGTCACTTCGTCATTGCCACGCATTCTCCTCAGATGGTCGCGAACATCCCGGATGGAAATTGCTATGTCATGGCAATGGAGAGTGGTACCGCCCGAAGCGCAAGAACCTATTCGCATCGGTCCGTCGACTTTCAGCTCGCGGAACTATTCAATGCGCCGGGGCACCGGAATGAGTACCTGAATCGCATCGCTCTGAATACCTTCGCAAAGGTCACCAAGGCCAAAAATTTCGACGAACAATCCCTGGAGAGCCTGCGAACTCTACGTAAAGTCGCGGATGAGCTACGCGAGGATGATCCTCTCCGCGACTTGATAGCGGCGCTGGAGGAGATGGCCCAAGCCTATGGCTGATATATCGAATCCGACATGCTTCTCAGAAGCCGACAGGAAATTGATTGCTAAAACACTGGCGAATGTGGAATTTTCTCATGCAAGTTGGAATGAGGATGAGCTTGCGGTTCTGCGTTCCTTCATGCGCAATCACTATCGAGACATGCAGTTAGGCGTTTGTGCGTTCTGTCGAAATGCAGTTTCTCTGCAGTCGGCGAGCAATTGCCATGTTGAGCACATCGCGCCGAAGTCTCTCTATCGACACTTTATGTTTGAGCCGAAAAATTTGTGTGTCATCTGTGCTGACTGCAACGAGATCAAACGCGATCAGGAAGTGATGAATGACGTGCCCGATACTGTCGTTCGGGGCGTAACTAGACGACGGTACCCCCGTTCGGCCAGCGCATTTTGGATCGTGCACCCTCACTTTGATACATGGACCGATCACATCGAGCAGTTCGGCATGTTTTACGTGGACAAATCCCGTAAGGGACATTTCACGATTGGTGCCTGTAGGCTAAATAGAAGGCTATGGAAGTACGGCTGGGAGGCCGATTTCCGGGAGGTAGACGTCGCCGCTGCTGCAACACAATTCCTGCAAGCCACGACGCAGGGTGCCAGAGCTCGCGCATTGCATTCCCTGAAAAAGCTACTGATTCTGTCGTAAGCGCTCTCTACATTCCGAGAGGAGCTGCCGGGGGACCGAGTAAAGGGGACATGGCGGGGACAGATTTCTACCACCGCTACACCCCCCGCCCCCGATACTCCCCCGGCGGCACCCCCATCCATGTCTAATTAAAGCAAATTAAAGGGGACAGATATTTCCCCCCGCGGCCGCACGCCTTTCGGCCTGCCCCAAAAATACGGAACTCCGTCAGGAGAACCCACCCCACCCGCGTAAAATGGTCCCCAGGGAGAACTGCGCCTGGAGCAAGGCGAAATGAACGCCGGTCCAGCGTCCGCTTTCTCCCATGATCTCACCCCCTCAGACGAGACCCCCGGTGCCAGCCAGCGCTAAGTTGGCTACATGGCCGGGAGAGGGCTTTGCGCATGAAAGAGACCAAACACACCTTCTGCAGGATCTGCGAGGCCTCCTGCGGGCTGGTGGCGGAGATCGAAGGCGGCAAGGTGGTGGACCTCAAGCCCCACAAGGACCACATCGGCACCGACGGCTTTGCCTGCATGAAGGGGCTCAACCAGCACAAGATGTACGACTCGCCGGATCGCCTGCAATACCCGCTCAAGCGGGTCGGCGACCGTTTCGAGCGCATCGGCTGGGCCCAGGCCTACGCCGAGATCGGCGCCAAGGTGAAGAGCCTGCGCGCGGTCAGCCCGGACGCCGTCTCCATGTACGTGGGCACCGCCGCGGGCTTCAGCCTGCTGCACCCGATCTTTGCCGAAGGCTTCATGAAAGGCCTGGGCTCGCACAACGTGTTCTCATCCTCCACCCAGGATTGCGCCAACCGCTTTGCGTCCGCCACCGAGATGTATGGCTTTCCCTTCACCCAGCCCTTCGTGGACCTGGACCATGTGAAGTACATGCTCATCGTGGGCACCAACCCGGTGGTGTCCAAGTGGACCTTCCTGCAGGTGGCGCACCCCGGCAAGCGCCTGAAGGAAGTGCGCAAGCGCGGCGGCCGCATCATGGTGGTGGACCCGCGCGAGACCGAGACCGCCAGAATGGCGGACGCGCACCAGTTCATCCGCCCGAATACCGATGTGTTCTTCTTCCTGTCCTTCCTGCACGAGCTGTTCGCGCAGGACGGCGTGGACCGCGAGCGCGCGCAGCGCTACATGACCGGGCTGGAGCAAGTTGAGCAGCTGGCGCGCGAGTGGCCGGCCGACAAGACCGCGCCGCTCACCGGCATCGACGCCACGGCGCTCAAGGCCATGGTGGCGGACTACATCGCCGCCGGCGCCTCGGCCATCGTCACCGGCACAGGCCTCGGCATGGGCCGGCACGGCACGCTGGCGCAGTGGCTGGCCGACGCGATCAACGCCCTCAGCGGCAATCTCGACCGCCAGGGCGGCATGCTGCTGGGCGAGGGCCTGTTCGACTTCGCGGCCTATGCGAAGAAGGAAGGCCTGTTCCAGCGCCTCAAGCGCTCGCGCGTGGGCCAGTTCCGCGAACTCAACGGCGGCTTCCCCGGCGGCATCCTCGCCGACGAAATCCTCAAGCCTGGCACCGGGCAGATCAAGGCGCTGTTCGTCACCGGCGGCAACCCGCTGATGACCATGCCCAACTCCGCCCGCCTGCGCAAAGCCATGGGCGAGCTGGAGCTGCTGGTGGTCACCGACATCTACCTCAACGAAACCGCGAGCCTGGCGCACTACGTGCTGCCCGCCACCTCGCCGCTGGAACGCGCCGACCTGCCCTTCGTGTTCCCGCTGTTCCTGGGCATGCAGTCGCGCTCGTACATTGCCGCCACCGATGCCATCGTCGCCCCCACCGGCGAGCAGCGCGACGAAGCGACGATCTACACCGAGCTGGCGCGCGCCAGCGGCATCAGCCTGTTCGGCGCCAGGCCGCTGCAGTGGATCATGCAGCTCATGCTCTGGGCCAACGCACCCTTCCGCCGCGGCAGGCAGCCCTCGCTGCCCATCGCGCTGATCCTTGACCTGATCCTGCGCTCCAGCAAGGTCGGCCGCTTCCGCGACCTGGTGAACAAGCCGCAGGGCGCCATCTGGCGCGGCGGCCCCAAGCCGGAGAGCTACCTCGGCAAGCGTGTGGTGACCGACGATGGCAAGGTGCACCTGGCGCCGGAGATGCTGATGCAGCAGACCCCGCGCCTCGCTGGCATCTTCGCCGACGAGAGCGCCAGCTACGCGCGTGGCGAACTGCGCCTGATCTCCAAGCGCATGCACAGCACGCACAACTCCTGGACGCAGAACATCGCTGAACTCACCAACGGCGAAATGGGCCAGACCAACTACCTCTACATGCACCCCGACGACGCCCGCGCCAAGGGCCTCACGGAAAAAGCCGCGGCCGACATCCACTCGCGCACCAACACCATCCGCCTGCCGGTAAAGCTGCTGGAAACCCTGATGCCCGGCACCGTCGCCATCCCCCACGGCTGGGGCCACCAGCACGCCCGCGGCCTCGGCGTGGCCAGCAAGCTCGGCGGCGCCAACGTGAACCTGCTGTCGGCGGATGGCCCGGACGCGGTGGAGTCCATCTCCGGCATGGCGCACCTGACGGGTATTCCCGTGCGCATCGAACCCGCTGCGGGGCCGATCGACGTGGGGAGCTGGACGGGGATTGCGGAGAGCGCGGCAGCGTAGAGAGCGGAGGCGGGTGGCGAGTCTGTAAGGGAGCGAGCTTGCTCGCGACCCGGTGGACAAGAACACAGGGCTTTCCGGCTTTCGTAGCCTGGATTCGCGTAGCGAAGCCGGGAGCTGACCCTGCAAGTTCGCTCCCGGCTTGCCTGCGGCAAACCAGGCTACGCTGATTTCACGGTTCGTCGGCGCCCGCTTGTTTCCGCTCACAACTCCGCCCACAACCGCCGCAACAAAACATCCGCCACATCCGAGTCCGACACCAAGCTTAGTCCGGCGCCGTCCTGCACCCGCAACCGGATATCGCCGCGCACGAACCGGCAGCCATCGCTGCCGGCCTGCGGCGCAAGCCCATAGCGCAGTCGCAAGAGCATCCACACCTTGAGCTTGCGCCTGCGCGAAGGGCCGCAGTTCAGGCTGAGGTGTCCGTCCCGGGTTCGGTACAAACGGGGTGGGGGTCTTCCGTGGGAGTCGGAAGCGATGGGCGGGTACAGGTGGAGGATTCGCATGGCCGCAGCATCGCGGCCGCGGGTGCCGGGGCTGCGCAGGCCTTGTGCAGATTCCGTGAAACTTCGTGCAGGAAATGTGGCAATGCAGGTTTTCGGGGCTAAGGCCGTAGCCAGCCATCGCCGGATGAAAGAACATCTCCGGCCATGGACATCACCTCCTTCCAATCGCTGAAGCTTTCCATAATGTCCGTCAGCGGGCTGGATCGGGACGCGTTGCATGCTTATGCCGGCCTTGGCATGTTGTTCGCCTCGGCGCTGGTGTTCCGCAAATCCCTTCGAGCGCTGCTGCCGTGGTTCATGGTGGCGGCCATGGCGGTTGCGGTGGAACTCCTGGATTTTCGCGACGACATGGTCACGTATGGCCACCTGAGATGGGACTACAGCGCGCACGACATCCTGAACACGCTGTTCTGGCCGACCGCGATCCTGTTGCTCGCCCGCCGGGGCATCCTCTTCGGGGCTGCCAGGGACTGAGCGGGAAGGAGCGCCCCGCGGCTTGCTCCTGAGCGCAGCACTCGAGGCTGCCGGTGCTACAAGTCTTGACTCGCAGCGCGGTTCCCTATATTGGTGTCATAGCCATGACATAAAAGTTGGGGGAGAGACCCTGTGAGCATCATTCGTATCGCCCGGCGGTGCCGCCGCGCGTCGCTGCTGGCCCTGCTGACGGTGGCCCTGGGTGCCACGGCGGCAGATCCCGAGACGCACCAGATGGGCACCAAGTATTCCCCGCTGAAGCAGATCAACAAGGGCAACGTCGCGAATCTGGAACTGGCTTGGGAATACCACACGGGTGAAGTGCCGCCGAAGAAGCCCGGCATGGCGCTGATCGCCTTCGAGGACCAGCCGAGCCTGGTCGACGGCAACCTGCTGGTCTGCACCACCTCGCGCCGCGTGATCGCGCTCGACCCCGCCACCGGCAAGCAGCGCTGGGTGTTCGACCCCAAGGACCCGAAGCTGGGCATGCGCAAGTGCCGCGGCATTTCGCATTGGGTGGACGACAAGGCCGCGGAAGGTAGTCACTGCAAGTCGCGCATGCTGCTCGGCACCGCCGACTATCGCCTGGTCGCTTTCGACTCGAAGGACGGCAAGCGCTGCGAGAACTTCGGCAGCAACGGCGAAGTGAAGATGAAGCCGAGCAAGCCGGAGCTGTTCGCCGGCGAGGTGGTGGCCGGCTCCAAGCCCGCGGTGGTCAACGGCGTGGTGGTGGTGGGCTCGGCGGTGGCGGACAACCAGCGCGTCGATGCGCCCAGCGGCCAGGTGCTGGCCTTCGATGCGCGCAGCGGCAAGGCGCTGTGGAGCTTCGACCCGCTGCCGCGCGATCCGGCGGACCCCGCGGCCAAGACCTGGGCCAAGGGTACGGCCGAGGGCTTCGGCGCCGGCAACGTCTGGGCCAACATGGCCGTGGACCAGAAGCTGGACCTGGTGTACCTGCCCACGACCAGCCCCTCCGGCGATTTCTACGGCGGCACGCGCGCCGGCGACAACCGTTACTCCTCGTCCATCGTCGCGCTCAGGGGCTCGACGGGCCAGGTGGTCTGGCACTTCCAGTTCGTGCACCACAACGTGTTCGACTACGACACGCCTTCGGAGCCGCTGCTGATCGACTGGAAGCTGCCGGACGGCAGCACGGTGCCGGCGCTGGTGCAGAACAACAAGACCGGACTGATCTTCGTCTTCAACCGCGCCACCGGCGAGCCGCTGGTGCCGATCCAGGAGCGCCGTGTTTCGCAGCTGGGCAAGGTGGCGGGCGAGCAGCTTTCGCCGACGCAGCCGTTCCCGGTGGGCATGCCGACGCTGGCGCCGCAGAAGTTTTCTCCGGATGACGCCTGGGGCTTCACCCCCATCGACCGCTGGCTCTGCCGCCGCAAGGCGGAGGAGTTGAACTACGGCGCCATCTTCACGCCGCCGAGCGAGAAGGGCACCATCTTCTCGCCTTCGGTCGGCGGCGGGCCCAACTGGGGTGGCGGCGCCTACGACCCGGCCAGCGGCATCATGGTGGTGCCGTCCAACCGCGTTCCGACGATCGTGGCCCTGGTTCCGGTGGCCAAGGCCAAGCCCGGCGAAATGGCCAAGGTGGAGCTGGGCGGCACCATGGCCTTCCCGGCCAAGGGTTCGCCTTTCGTCTACGAAATCTCGCCGCTGCTGTCGCCGCTGGGTTCGCCCTGCTCGGCGCCGCCCTGGGCCGCGCTCACGGCGGTGGACCTGGCCAGGAAGAAGATCGTCTGGGAAGTGCCGCTGGGCAGCATCGAGAAGCTGATGCCGATGAAGCCGCCCTTCGACCTCATGGACCTGAACCTCGGCACGCCGGGCGCCGGCGGCCCGCTGGTCACGGCCGGCGGCCTGGTGTTCATCGGCTACACGCTGGACGACTCGATGCGCGCCTTCGACCTGCACACCGGCCAGGTGCTGTGGAAGACCGACCTGCCCGCAGCCGGTACCGCCGTGCCGGTGAGCTACGAGGCCGGCGGTGAGCAGTACGTCGTGATCCCGGCGGGTGGGCACAGCATGTATGGCTCCACGCTGGGTGACTCGGTGGTGGCGTACAAGCTCAGGAAGCGCTGAGCGGAAACGCGGCATCGGAACCGGCGGCCGGGTTTATCCGTCCCCTCTCCCGCTTGCGGGAGAGGGTGCCTGAAAGGCGGGAGAGGGTTTCTGTGAACGGTGGTTTGGCTAGCTAAGGCCAGATTTACAGAAACCCCTCACAACAGCTTCAACACCATATCCACCAGCGTCCGCGTCAGCCGCTCCCGCGACAAATGCGGCGGCCGGTGCAGCACGGTCTGCAGCATCGCGGCCCAGGTCATGTTCGTCAGCAGGTAGGTGCTGGCCTCGGGGTCCTCGAACTGGATCACGCGCTGGCTCTTGTAGCGGCCTTCCTGCCCGAGTTGCTGCAGGGTCTGCGACAGCTCGCGCACCTCGGGGATCTCCCACAGGAAGGGCACCTCGCGCAGCGCCACGCGCAGCAGGTCGGCGCGCTTGTCCAGCGAGGCAACCATGGCGCGCATCCAGTAGTCGATGCCGTCATGCGGCTGCCGGGGCAGGGCCAGCGCCTTGTGCAGGCTGACGCCCATCTCGGCGACGATCTCGCGCAGGGTGCGCGACAGCGCGGCGGCCACCAGCGACTGCTTGTTGGGAAAGTACTCGTAGAGCGAGCCGATGCTGACGCCCGCCACCTCGGCGATGCGGTTGGTGGACACGGCTTCGTAGCCCTCGGCCACCAGTAGCCGAGTACAGGCATCGAGCATGGCATCCACGGTGGCCCGCGCGCGTGCCTGCAGCGGCAGCTTTTTGGGCGTCAGATCAAATGCCTGCGCCATGTTTTGTCCCCTCCGGACAGGCCCGGTTGCTTGCCGGATGAACCCGAGTAGTTACCGAGTCTTCGCTCGGGTTAGCTTAAGCCCGTCAGGAAAGTTACGAAAGTCGCTGTTTGGGCCTTGCTGCGGTTCACCCTTCGACAGGCTCAGGGCGAACGGCGACTTGCAGTGACGACCGGCAAAGGCAGCCAGGCGGCGCAGACCGCGGCCACCCCCTATGCGGAGGAGAACGCAATGAAGACCATGACCGGCGGCCGCCTTGCGGCCATTGCCCTGGCGGCCCTGCTCGCGGCCTGTGCCCCGGGGCGCAGCGACCCGGTGTCGGGCGGCGGCTCCGGCAGCGGCGGCGCGCGCAGCATGGAAGAGTACTTCTCCGGCCAGGTGCAGCCGCGCCTGGACTTCTGCCGCACCTGCCATATCCCCGGCGGCGTGGCCGACGTGGAAAACGGGCATGACTTCATGCTCTCCAGCCGCCGCTCGCAGGACCTCGCCAACCTGCGCGCCAGCTGGGAGCGCCTGGGCAGGAACAATCCGACCTCGCGCATCCTGCTGATGTCCTCCGGGCAGGAGACCCCGCATACCGGCGGCGCGCCCTGGCCGGTGGGCAGCGACGCCTACAAGGCGATGGCAGCGCTGCTCAAGTGCTTCGAGAGTCCGACGCAATGCGTGCTCAGCGGCGGCGGCGTGATCACCGAACTGCCGCTGCTGGGCAGCAAGCATGCGGTGCATGTCTGGGCCAGCTACTGCGAAGGCAAGCCGGACAACGCGCTGCTGCCGCGCGACCCGCGCACGCGCATCCAGCCGGGCGTGAACGAAGGCAAGGCGGTGTACTACAACGCCTGGTGGACCGACTGCCACGCCAAGCTGCCGGCGGAAGAGCAGCAGGCCAGGACCTGCGGCGAATACCGCACGCGCCGCGACGGCGGCCTGCACTTCCTGATGGATGAATTGCCGGGCGGCAACCTGACGGCGGAGGACTACGACAACAGCTGGAAGAAGTGGGGCCTGGCAGCGCGGCCGGCGAATTTCGACCAGCTCTACACGCTGCGCTATGGCCTCAACGCCGCGCCCTTCCGCAATCCCTATCCGCGTCCGGGCGAAGACCCCAACGCACCGGGCATGAACGGCGGCAGCGGCCAGCTGCCGCTGGGCCTGCGCCAGCTCAAGGACGACGACGGCAAGTGGAACGGCAGGATCGGCAGCGGCGCCTGCTTCCAGTGCCACGGCGGCCAGATCGGCGATCCCACGGCCGGCGACATCATCGCCGGCATGGAGAACCTGGGCGTCGGCAACAACAACTACGACACGCTGATGAACGGGCGCGACAACGCGCCCTGGGCCGGCACCCTCCTGACGCCGCTGCTGCCGACGCTGGACGTCGGCACGCTGTTCAACATCGGCGTGCAGCAGCGCGGGCAGAACAACGCGGTGGGCGCCTTCGAGCTGCTCAACACGATCCTCGACGTCGACAGCCTGGGCCTGAACCCGATCCCGGTGAAGATGTTCGTGAATCCGGCGAATCCGCTGGGCGGCGTGCTCGACGTGTCGCATCCGCTGGCGCACACGCAGGACACGCCGGCCTGGTGGAACATGGGCTCGCGTCCGCGCAAGTTCTTCGACGCCGGTGTCTCCAACGACAGCACCCGCATCATCATGGCCGCCGGTCCCGGCGAGTTCGGCAACCTGATCAGCGCCGACGGCAAGTACTACCGCGAGCGCGTCGAGAAGTACGACCAGGACCTGGAGGCCTTCTTCCTGTCGCTGCGCTCGCCGCCGTATCCGCGCGCCATCGACACCCCGCTGGCCGAGCAGGGCGCCGTGATCTTCCACGGCAAGGACCTGTGGGGTGCTGGCCTGGACAACCCACGGCCGAAGCCGGCCGGCGGCAATGGCTCCTGCGCCAGCTGCCACGGCGTGTACTCGCCGCGCTACGTCAACGACAGCAACTACCTGGAGTCGCCCGACATGGAGGGCGTGGCCGGCCACATCGTCGAGCTGGCGGTGATCGGTACCGACCCCGCGCGCTCCGACATGCTGACGCCGACGCTGCGCCTGCAGTGGGACACCACCTACTGGGGCTACCCGGAAGGCGCGGAGGGCTATGTCTCGCCCGACGAAAAGAACGTGGCGGTGGAGCTGCTCGACGACATGAGCCCGCTGCGGCCGGTGGGCGCCTGCGGCTGGCAGAAGGAAACCATCGGCTACCAGGCGCCGCCGCTGTACGGCGTCTGGGCCACCGCGCCCTATCTGCACAACGGCTCGGTGCCGACGCTGGAGCAGCTGCTGGCTTCATCGCAGCGCAAGCCGATCTGGCGGCGCCAGCTGCAGACCGTCGACGGCGTCACCGGCTTCGACCAGCGCCTGGGCGAGGCCTATGACTTCACGGCGATCGGCTGGAAGCACGAGGTGCTGGACTGCAGCGACATCCCGGGCAACCCGCTGATGGCCTGCAACCCCATCGCCCGCGACAACCCGTCGCTGGTGCAGATCGTGCAGAACCTGCTCAACGGCACGGTGAGCTACGCCGGCCTGGTGCTGCTGCCCGACCCGACGCCCGGCGCCTTCGACAAGCGCCTGGTCTACGACACGCGCATCCTCGGCAACAGCAACGCGGGACATGACTTCACCGACGTGCTGACCGGGCAGGAGCGCAAGGCGGTCATCGAGTACCTGAAGACCTTGTAGTCCGTGTTCCCCTCTCCCCTCGTGGGAGAGGGGTTAGGGGAGAGGGGGCTCTCTCAGGTTTGACGATAGCTTGGTGCTGATTGCAGGCACCCCCTCTCTCCCGGCCTCTCTCCCACGAGGGGAGAGAGGAGACCAGAGGTACCGGCCCTTACCCCCGCCTGCGTGCCAGCAACAACTGCCGCACATACGGCGTCAGATACCGCAGCATCGCGCGCGTGGCTTCCTCGCGATACGCATCCGTGATGTGCCCGTGCAGCAGCACGGAATGGCGGAAGCAGGTGGTGCCCAGGTCCACCGCCAGCACCATCACGTCCACCGGCTCGCGCGGCAGCAGGATGCCGGCGTCGGCGAACAGGCGCTGCGACAGGCTGCCGAGGTGGTCGATGGTCATCGCCTGCGCGCGGTAGCTCTCGTCGGTCTGCGCGCCGCCCAGGATCAGCAGCCGTGCCACCGGGCGCTCGTTGTGGAAGCGCGCGGCGGTGTCCACCGTGAGCCGCACCTGCTCGGTCCACGACATCGGCGGATGTGCGGCGGGCAGGGCCACCAGGCGCTGCTCCATGTCCTGCAGCTCGCGCCGCGCCAGCTCGTTGAGCACCGCGTAGGGCGTGGGGAAGAAGTTGTAGATGCTGGCCCGCGTGAAGCCCAGCCGCTCCGCCAGCACCGGGATCGAAAAGCCTGCCATTCCCTGTTCGATCAACAGCTTGCGTGCCTCCTCCAGCACCAGCTCGAAACGCGCCTGGCCGCGCTGCTGCAGCGGTGCGCGGGGGGCGGAGAGGCCGGCCTGGAGGTCGTTCATGGCGCGCAGCATAAGGCTTGACGCCCAAAACCTACAAATGTATGGTTTGCCTCATAACCTACAAATGTAGGCTTTTGCCCAGGCCAGCTTCCCGCACAAGAGGAGGCAGCCGGCGCCCGGTGCATGGAGACGAGAAAAATGGCGCGAGCCTGGAAGATCTTGGGGCTGTCGGTGTGCCTGGCGCTGGGTGCCTGCTCGCGCAGCGATGACGCGGGCCCCGCGGCGCCCGGCAGCGGTGTCGTGGAGCCGCCGGTGCAGGAGCGGGCGCTGCTGGGCAGCGACCATGCGCGCTCCTACAGGGACGAGTTCTGCGAGGGGCAGCCGGACAGCGCGATGCTGCCGCAGGACCCGCGCGAGTTGATCCGGCCCGGCGTGAACGCGGGGCGCGCGGTCGCTTTCAATGCCTACTGGCAGGACTGCACCGGGCCGGGCGACAACCCGCGGCGCAAGCCGCAGAGCTGCGGCGAGTATCGCAGCCGCGTGGCGGCCGGCGAAACGCTGATGCGCAGCGGGCTGGCGATGAGCTTCCATGGGCGCGGGCTGATCGGCGCGGGCTCGTACAACGCGATGTGGCAGCGCTGGGGTTTGAGCGCGCGGCCGGCGGATTTCGATGAGCAGGCGCGGCGGCGCTACGGCCTGCCGAAGGCGAGTTTCCGCAATCCCTACCCGCTGCCGGGCGAGGACCCGGTGACCAACGATGGCGGCTCCGGCGAGCTGCCGGCGGGGCTGACGCAGATCAAGGATGCGGAGGGCCACTACAACGGCAGTATCGGCATCACCTGCGATGCTTGCCATAGCGGTGAGCTGCGCGCAGCGGGCTCGGAGTTTGTCTCGGGGCTCGGCGCGAACACCAGTGACCTCCAGCTGCTGCTGTCGGATGTGCTGCTGCCCCTGCTGCCGATCGGCTTGAACGACACGCGCGGCGTGACGAATGCGGAGGGCTTGTCGGGCCTGCTGATCGGCCTGCTTGATCTCGACTCGCTGGGCCTGCGGCCGGACAGCGCGGTGCTGCTGCAGCTGCCGGGCAACACCTCCGGCGGCGGCGATACCAAGATGCCGGCGTGGTGGAACGCGAGCCATCGGCCGCGCAAGTTCTGGGATGGCGGCTTCTCCTACGATGCCTCGCGTCTCAACAGCGCGATCCTGGAGGCGCTGCGGCCGGTGGAATCGCCGCTGGGCATGAACAAGGAATTCAACCGCGTGCTGCGCGACCGCATCGAGACGCAGAGCCTGGATGCGCAGGCCTATATCGATTCGCTGCGATCGCCGCTGTATCCGGGGCCGGTGGACGAGAACCTGGCGAAGGCCGGCGCGGTGCTGTTCCATGCCAAGGACCTGTGGGGCTCGGGCGTGAACGAGGATATTCCGCGTCCGCCCACGAACGGCTCCTGCGCGGGTTGCCATGGCGTGTACGCGGAGCGCTATGCGCATGACCCGGCCTATCTCGAGGACCCGCGCCTGCGGGGCATGGCGGGCTATATCGCGCCGATCGAGCAGATCCGCAGCGACCGGCAGCGGCTGGACGGATTCACCAAGCCGCTGCTGGAGGTGATGAGCAGCTCCTGGTTCTCCTACCCGGAGGGCTCGGAGGGCTATGTGTCGCCGGACGAGAAGAACGCGGTGGTGGAGCGGCTCGATGACCTGACGGTGTTCACCGGTACGCGCGTGAAAGGTGCCTGCACCTGGCAGGGCGCGATGCCGGAGGACGCGGTGGGCTATCTGACGCCGCCGCTGCACGGTGTCTGGGCGACGGCGCCGTATCTGCACAACGCCTCGGTGCCGGACGTGTGGAGCCTGCTCGATCCGGAGCAGCGGCCGGCGGTGTGGCGGCGCCAGCTGACGCAGGCGGAGGGCGAGGAGGGCCTGGACACGGAGCTTGCCGCTTACGATCAGCAGCGGCTGGGCTGGAAGCACGAGGCGCTGCTCTGCGGTGCGGGCGGCCTGCCCTATGTCTCCTGCGAGCTGGAGAACGCGCCGCCGGCTTTCACGGCGCTGGTGGAGTTCATCAACACGCTGCCGGGCACGCTCAACAGCCTGGGCTACCAGGTGACGCAGCCGCTGGGGCGTGCGGCGGTGCGCGAGCGGATGATCTTCAACAGCCACCAGTTCGCCAAGCGCAACACCGGGCATGACTTCACGCGGGCGCTGAGCGACCCGGAGCGGCGCGCGATCATCGAGTACCTGAAGACCTTATGAGGCGGCCCTTTCCTGAACCACCGGGTCGGCAGCAAGCTGCCTCCTACAAGGCAAGCATAGTAGGAGGCAGCTTGCTGCCGACCCGGTGGGCATGGCCGCAACGCCGGAATCCGAGTGGCCCCAGCCTCCCGGGCGGGCTATCTTCGAAGCATGGCGGCAGCCGGTGAGGACCGGAATGCCGCCCCAGTCACCATAGGACTGAAACATGAAAACCCAATCCCGCCAAGGCGGAATCCTGCTGCTGGCCCTGCTGCTCTCCGCCTGCGGCGACTACAGCGGCCGCAGCGATGCGGTGACCGGTGGCGGTGGTGGCGGGGCCTCGCCGCGCAGCATGGAACAGCTCTTCACCGGCCAGGTGCAGCCGCGCCTGGACTTCTGCCGCACCTGCCACATCGACGGCGGCGTGGCCGACGTGGAAGATGGGCAGGATTTCATGCTGCACCCCACCGACAGGTCGCAGGACCTGGCCAACCTGCGCGCCAGCTGGGAGCGGCTGGGCCGCAACAACCCCACCTCGCGCATCCTGCTGATGTCGTCGGGCCAGGAGACGCCGCATAGCGGCGGCGCGCCCTGGCCGGTGGGCAGCGATGCCTACAGGGCGATGGACGTGCTGCTCAAATGCTTCGAGGACGCCTCCGGCTGCGCCGCGCTGCTCGGCACCATCGGCGGCGGTGTCGTCAGCGAGCTGCCGCTGCTCGGCAGCCGCCGCGGCGGCCACTACTGGTTCGACTACTGCGCCGGCAAACCGGATTCCACGCCGGTGCCGCAGGACCCGCGCGAGCTGGTGACGCCGGGGGTGAGCGAAGGCAAGGCGGTGCACATGAACGCCTGGTGGCAGACCTGCCAGGCCGACAATCATCCAGGTACCTGCGGCGAACTGCGCGCGCGCTCGGACCGCGGCTACCCGCTGGTGGCCAGCGACGGTGAAGTGGGCGCGGGCCACTTCTTCGGCGGCAACGCGCCCACGGCCTTCTATGCCTTTGGTGCGGACAAGTACAACCAGATGTGGGACCGCATCTGGAAGCTCGACGCGCGGCCGGGCAACTACGACGAACTGGTGGCGGAACGCTGGGGCATGCCGCTGTCGCCCACGTCCAATCCTTATCCGCTGCCCGGTGAAGACCCCAATGCAACGAACGGCGGCAGTGGCCAGCTGCCGATGGGCATGACGCAGCTGCGCAACGAGGATGGCAGCTGGACCGGCAAGCTCAACGTCACCTGCAACATCTGCCATGGCGGCGGCGTCGGCGACAAGAGCGACGGGCCTGGCCTGGGTGCCATGTACGGCACCAACTCCCTGTCCGACATCACCGTGATGTTCAGCGACCTGGCACGGCTGGCACCGCAGCAGAGCGCACTGGCGCTGATCTCGCAGAACAAGGTGCGCGGCACCGGCAACATCACCAACTTCCAGCTGTTCGGCACGCTGACGATCACCGACGTGCCGGGGCTGCCGGGATACCTGTCGATCCAGACGCAGCCTTCGACCGGTACGGAAGATCCGCCGGTGTGGTGGAACGTCGGCAGCCGCTCGGGCAAGTTCTTCGACGGCGGCCAGGTGATGGACGCCAAGCGCATCGAGCTGTCCTTCCATTTCCCCAACACGCCCTTCCACTTCAACATGGCGGAAGACAAGCAGTGGATCATCGACCACCAGCAGGACAGCGACGCCTGGATCATGTCGCTGAAGTCGCCGCCCTGGCCGGAGAGCAAGCTCGGGACCATCGACCGGAAGATGGCCGAGCAGGGCGCGGTGATCTTCCACAGCAAGAACCTCTGGGCGGAGACCCTGCACAACCCGGTGCCGGAGCCCGAGGGCGGCAACGGCTCCTGCGCCAGCTGCCACGGTGCCTACTCGCCGCGCTACGTGCATGACAAGGCCTATCTCGACACGCCGCTGCTGGAAGGCATCGCCGCCAACATCGTGCCGATCGAGACCATCGCCACCGACCGCCGCCGCCTCGACGGCAACAGCCAGCTGGTGGCGCTGGCCGCGCGCAGCAACTGGTTCGCCTACAACGACGGCGAGAAGAACGAGAACGGCGTGTCGCTCTGTGCCGACTGGAACGACACCGCACTGCGCGGCGACCGCAAGCTGGGCTACCTCGCGCCGCCGCTGTACGGCGTCTGGGCCACCGCGCCGTATTTCCACAACGGCGCGGTGCCCAACCTCTGGCAGGTGCTGCAGCCCACCGCACGCCCCGCGATCTGGCGCCGCAACTCCAAGACCGCGCCCGCCGGGATGGAAGGCAAGGTCGTGATGGGCTTCGACTCCGCGCTGGCCACCGGCTACGACAAGGCCGACGTCGGCTGGAAATACGAAACCCTGAGCTGCGGCATCGGCTCCATGCCGTTCTACGACTGCAGCGACGACCCGGACGGCGCCACCATCCAGGACGCCCTGGCCCTGGTCTGGGCCAACGGCGGCCTGGCCTGGAACCTGATCAACGCCCCGATCCTCAGCGACCGGCAGGTGGAAGACCGCAAGGTCTACAACAGCTTCTACTACAGCCAGGACAAGGGCGGGCACGAATTCACCCGCGTGCTGACCGACCAGGAGCGCCGGGCGCTGATCGAGTACATGAAGACGCTGTAAGCGTGGGTTGGCTCCCTCTCCCGCTGGCGGGAGAGGGAATCTGACGCTGCACATTTCCCCAACCCCCTCAGGAACTTGCCCGGCCGGGCACGGTCTGTGGGCCCTCCTCGGCTAAAATGCCGCCCGCCCCGCCCCCTGACGCCCACCCATGGACGCCCTGCTACAGCCTGAACTCTGGATTGCCCTCTTCACCCTGACCGCGCTCGAGATCGTTCTCGGCATCGACAACATCATTTTCCTGTCGATCATGGCCAACAAGCTGCCCGAGCATCAGCGCGCCCGGGCCCGCAGCATCGGCCTGGCCGGTGCCTGCCTGATGCGTGTTGGGCTGCTGCTGTCGCTGGCCTGGGTCGCCAAGCTGACGACACCGCTGTTCCATGTCGGCGACACCCCCGTGTCCGGCCGTACCATCATCCTGGTCGGCGGCGGCCTGTTCCTGCTGGCCAAGAGCGCGCTGGAAATCCACGAATCGGTCGAGGGCGATGGCCACGGCGCCAACAACGCCGCCGGCAAGGCCATTGGAGTGAGCTTCGCTTCGGTGATCGTGCAGATCATGATCCTGGACATCGTGTTCTCGCTGGACTCGGTGATCACCGCGATCGGCATGACCGACAACGTCCAGGTGATGATCGCGGCGATCATCATCGCCATCGCCGTGATGATGTTCTTCTCCGGCGCGATCTCGCGCTTCGTCGAGCGTCATCCCACGATCAAGGTCCTGGCGCTGTCCTTCCTGATCATGATCGGCATGGTGCTGATCGGCGAGGGCATGGGCTTCCACGTGCCCAAGGCCTACGTCTACGTCGCCATGGCCTTCTCGGTCACGGTGGAACTGCTGAACATCCGCATGCGCCGCCAGCTGGGCAAGGGCGAGTCGCGGGTTGAACTCTGAGGAAGCAGCCGTCATGAGCAGCGAGGCAAACCGCTACTGGAGCAGCGTGGTCCGCGGCCTGACGCCCTATGTCCCGGGCGAGCAGCCAAAGATCGCGGACCTGATCAAGCTCAACACCAACGAGAATCCCTACCCGCCGTCGCCCAGGGCGACGGCGGCAATCTCCGCGGCGGTGGACGGGTCGCTGCGCCTGTATCCAGACCCGAACGCCGACAGGCTCAAGGCCGCCATCGCGGCCGCGCATGGCCTGAAGCCGGCGCAGGTCTTCGTCGGCAACGGTTCCGACGAGGTGCTGGCCTTCGTCTTCCAGGGCCTGCTCAAGCACGAGCAGCCGATCCTGTTCCCGGACATCACCTACAGCTTCTACCCGGTGTACTGCGGACTCTACGGCGTGGAGTACCGCACGCTGCCGCTGGACGAGTCTTTCCGCATTCGCGTGGCCGACTACGCCCGGCCCAACGGCGGCGTGATCCTGCCCAACCCGAACGCGCCCACCGGCTGCCTGCTGTCGCTGGTCGAGATCGACGCGCTGCTGGCGGCGAATACGGAGTCGGTAGTGGTGATCGACGAGGCCTACATCGACTTCGGCGGCGAGTCCGCCGCGGCCCTGGTGGACCGTCACCCCAACCTGCTGGTGGTGCAGACCTTCTCCAAGTCGCGCTCGCTGGCCGGCATGCGCGTCGGTTTCGCCCTGGGCCACCCGGGGCTGATCGACGCGCTGGAGCGCATCAAGAACAGTTTCAACTCCTACCCGCTGGACCGCCTGGCCCAGGCCGGCGCCACCGCGGCGATGGAAGACCGGGCGTATTTCGAGCAGACCTGCCGCGCCGTGATCGCCACGCGCGAGCGCCTGGCCGGCGAGCTGGCCGCGCTGGGCTTCGAGGTGCTGCCCTCGGCGGCGAACTTCGTGTTCGCGCGCCATCCGGGGCGTGACGCCGCACAGCTCGCGGCCGCGCTGCGCGAACGCAAGATCATCGTGCGCCACTTCAAGGCCGCGCGCATCGAGCAGTTCCTGCGCATCACCATCGGCACCGACGAGCAGTGCGCGGCGCTGGTGACGGCGTTGAGGGAAATCCTGGCAGGCTGACGTCGTTTCTTTTGTAGGAGCGGCTGTTAGCCGCGAGGGCGCTCGCGGCTAACAGCCGCTCCTACAAAAGAGGACATCGGCTGAATTCACACCGTCTTTGTGGGAGCGACGCAAGTCGCGATCTTCCAGGCTTTAAAGATCGCGACTTGCGTCGCTCCCACGTGGGAAAGCCCAGGCGCTATCATCCCCCACGCGGCATCCCGCCGCGCCCCGGATGCCGCCATGTCCGCCGATCCCGCGCAGTCCTCCGCCATCGACGAGGCGCGCCGCATCTATGAGCAGGCGCCGTACATCCAGAACCTCGGTGCCCAAGTAGTGGAAGCAGGGCCCGGCCGCATCGTCGCCGAGTTCGCGCTGGCGCCGCATCTGACCCAGCATCACGGCCTGCTGCATGCCGGCGCCGCCGCGACCCTGGCCGACCACACCGCAGGCGCGGCCGCCACCACCTTGCTGCAAGCCGGGCAGGCCGTGCTGACGGTGGAGTTCAAGATCAACATCCTGCGGCCCGGCCGCGCGCCGCGCTACCGCTGCGAGTCCGAGGTGCTCAAGCCCGGCCGCCGCATCAGCGTGGTGGAGTCCTCGGTCTGGGGTGTATACGAGGACGGCCGCCGCGAGCTGCAATCCAAGGCCACGGTGACGCTCGCCGTGGTCGATGCGGAGGGAATCTGAGCCATGGGCAAGCTGCAGGAAGACTTCGAGAAGATCTGGGCCACGATCCGCCGCGTGCCGCTGGGCCGTGTCGCCACCTACGGCCAGATCGCCGCCGAATCCGGCTTCGTGAAGCGCCCGCGCCTCACCGCGCAGGCCCTGGCCCACGTGCCGCCGGGCATGGAGATTCCCTGGCACCGCATCATCAACGCCCAGGGCAAGAGTTCCTTGCCCGAGGGCAGCCGCGGCAACCGCGAGCAGCTGAAGCGCCTGAAAAACGAGGGCGTCAAGATCGTGAAGGGCAAGATCGATCTCGAGGTCTACCGCTGGCGGCCGCGCTCGCTGGCGCCGCTGCTGGACTGATTGGCGCCTGCGACGGCATTCCTGGCGCCTGCGCCCTTGCCCCGCGACCTCTCCCCCGTGTCCAATGCCGGAAAGAACGAGGAGAGAACATGAGCGTCCGTGCCGGCTATCCGCACTTCCAGGCCATCACCACCCGCTGGAAGGACAACGACGTCTACGGCCACGTCAACAACGTCGAGTACTACAGCTACTTCGACACCGTCATCAACAGCTACCTGATCCGCCAGGGCGGGCTGGACATCCACAAGGGCGCCAACATCGGCCTCTGCGTCGAATCGCACTGCCGCTTCGACGCGCCGCTGGAATTCCCCGACGCGGTCGATGCCGGCCTGCGCGTGGTCAAGCTGGGCAACTCCAGCGTGCGCTACGAGATCGGCCTGTTCCGCGAGGGGCAGGACCAGCCGGCGGCCGAAGGCTGGTTCGTCCATGTCTTCGTTGATCGCCAAACGCGCCGCCCGGCGGCGCTGCCCGACACGCTGCGCGCCGCGCTGCAGAAGCTCTTGAAGGAGACCGCATGAAAGTCCGTGCCGCCGTGCTGCGCCAGATGGGCCTGCCCGCCCCCTATGCCCAGTCCAAGCCGCTGGTGATCGAGACCGTGGACCTGGACCCGCCGGGCCCTGGCGAAATCCTGGTCAAGGTGCTGGCCGCCGGCCTCTGCCATTCCGACCTGTCGGTGATCGACGGCTCGCGCCCGCGCGTGATGCCGATGGTGATGGGCCACGAGGCCGCCGGCGAGATCGTCGAGGTCGGCGCCGGCGTGCAGGACCTGCGGATCGGCGACCGCGTGGTGTTCTCCTTCGTGCCGGTCTGTGGCCACTGCCTGCCCTGCGCCAGCGGCCGCCCGGCGCTGTGCGAGCCCGGTGCCAAGGCCAATGTCGCCGGCACGCTGCTGTCGGGGGCGCGCCGCTGGCATGAGCACAACGATTCACTGAACCATCACCTCGGCGTGTCGGCCTTTGCCGAGTACACCGTGGTGTCGGCGCGCTCGGCGGTCAAGATCGACCCCGACCTGCCGCCGCAGATCGCCGCGCTGTTCGGCTGCGCGGTGATGACCGGCATGGGCGCGGTGGTGAACACCGCCCGCGTGGCCCCTGGCGAGAGCGTCGCCGTGTTTGGCCTGGGTGGCGTGGGCCTGGCCGCGCTGGTCGGTGCCAAGGCCGCCGGCGCCTACCCGCTGGTGGCCATCGACGTGCTGCCGCAGAAGCTCAAGCTGGCCGCCGAACTGGGCGCCACGCACTGCGTGCTGGCCGCGCCCGGTGCCGACGTGGTCGCCGCGGTCCGCGACCTCACCGATGGCGGCGTGCAGTTCGCCATCGAGACCGTCGGCCACGAGCAGGTGCTGGTGCAGGCCTACGGTGCCACCCGCCGTGGCGGCACCACCGTCACCGCCGGCCTGCCGCACCCGTCCAAGCAGTTCTCGATTTCCGCTGTGAGCCTGGTAGCCGAGGAACGTACCGTGAAAGGCTCCTACATGGGCTCCTGCGTGCCCTCGCGCGACATCCCGCGCTTCATCGGCATGTACCGCGCCGCGCGCCTGCCGGTGGACCGGCTGCTGACGCATGAGATCAGGCTGGAGGACATCAACGAGGCCTTCGATCGCCTGGCGACGGGGGCGGCGGTGCGGCAGGTGGTGATGTTCTAGTGTTGTTCTTCCCTCTCCCCTCGTGGGAGAGGGACTGAGGGAGAGGGGGCTCGGTGGCGGGTACGCACTGCGCGGCCGGTTGAACGCTCCCCCTCTCCTCGGCAACTGCTCCATGCGTTGCCCTACCTCGGGGATCCATCCCCTCGCCAACCCCTCTCCCGCAAGGGGAGAGGGGCTCAAAACGGAGGCCTATCGCGCGGGAGAGGGAGTGCTATCCGGGGTAAAATACCCCATGGATTTCCTCCCCCCTCATGACCCCACCGTCGCCCAGCTGACCCGCGACCTCAATCCGGCGCAGCGCGAGGCGGTGACGGCACCGCCGGAGCACCGGCTGGTGCTGGCCGGTGCGGGCTCGGGAAAGACGCGGGTGCTGACGCATCGCGTGGCCTGGGTGATCGCGGTGGAAGGCGTTTCGCCGCAGTCGGTGCTGGCGGTGACCTTCACCAACAAGGCCGCCAACGAAATGCGCGGCCGCATCGAGCAGCTGATCAAGGTGCCGGTGCGCTCGATGTGGGTCGGCACCTTCCACGGCATCGCGCACCGCATGCTGCGGCTGCACTGGAAGGAAGCAAAGCTGCCGCAGAACTTCCAGATCCTCGACGCCGACGACCAGCAGCGCCTGGTCAAGCGCGTATGCAAGGCCCTGGACCTGCCGGAAGACAAGTATCCGCCCAAGGCACTGACCGGCTGGATCAACGCGCGCAAGGAAGAGGCGCTGCGCGCGCACCACATCCAGGACACCGGCGACTTCGCGATGCGCCAGTACGTGCGCGTCTACACCGCCTACGAGGAACAGTGCCGCCGCAGCGGCCTGGTGGACTTCGCCGAGCTGCTGCTGCGCGCCTACGAGCTGTGCCGCGACGACCTCGGCATCCAGCGCCACTACCGCACGCGCTTCCGCCACATCCTGGTCGACGAGTTCCAGGACACCAACAAGCTGCAGTACGACTGGCTGCGCACGCTGGCCGGCGACCGCGGCGTGCTGTTCGCGGTGGGCGACGACGACCAGTCGGTGTACTCCTGGCGCGGCGCGCGTGTGGAGAACATGCTGCACCTGCAGCGCGATTTCCTCGGCACCGAGGTGGTGCGCCTGGAGCAGAACTACCGCTCCACCGGCACCATCCTGCGCGCGGCCAACGGCCTGATTGCCAAGAACAACGGCCGCCTCGGCAAGAACCTGTGGACCGATGGCGGCGACGGCGAGCAGATCCAGCTCTACGCCGCCTTCAACGAGTACGACGAGGCGGAGTTCGTCATCAACCGCATCCGCGACGGAGTGGAGGGGCGCCGCCGCTACAGCGACCACGCGATCCTCTACCGCACCAGCGCGCAGTCGCGCGTGATCGAAGAAATCCTGATCCGCAACCGCATGCCCTACCGCATCACCGGCGGCCTGCGCTTCTTCGAGCGGCAGGAAATCAAGGACGCGCTGGCCTTCCTGCGACTGCTGCACAACCGTGACGACGACACCAGCTTCGAGCGCGCCGTCGGCACGCCGCCGCGCGGCATCGGCGCCACCACGGTCGAGAAGCTGCGCCTGTGGGCGCGCGAGCAGGACATCTCGCTGTGGGCGGCGGCCAAGCTCGGCCAGCAGCACCTGGGCCGCTCCGCCAACGCGGTCAACCAGTTCATGGCGCTGATCGAGGCGATCGCTGCCGAGGGCAAGGACTTCCCGCTGTCGCAGCTCACCGAGCTGGTGATCGCGCGCACCGGCCTGCGCGATCACTACAAGAAGGAAAAGGGCGAACAAGCGGAAGGCCGCCTGGAGAACCTCGACGAACTGGTCAGCGCCGCGCGCGGCTTTGAGTTGCTGCCCTCGCCGATGGCCGACGAGGACATGCCGGAGATGGATCCGCTGTCGAACTTCCTCGGCCACGCCGCGCTGGAAGCGGGCGAGCAGCAGGCCGGGCCGGGCGAGGAGAGCGTGCAGCTGATGACGCTGCATGCCGCCAAGGGCCTGGAATTTCCGGCGGTGTTCCTGGTGGGTGTGGAGAACGGCCTGTTCCCCAACATGCGCTCCATCGAGGAAGGCAACATCGAGGAAGAGCGGCGCCTCTGCTACGTCGGCATCACCCGTGCCCGCGAAAACCTCTACGTCTCCTACGCCGAGGTGCGGCGCGTGCATGGCGTGGAGCAGATCGGCAGCCCCTCGCAGTTCATCAAGGAAATCCCCGCCGAGACCCTGCAGGAGACGCGGCCACGCGCCCAGGTGCTGCGCCCGGCTTTTGTCGCACGCGAGTCGAACTTTGGCGGCGGTTACTCGCGCGGCGGTGGCAGTGGCTACGGCGGCGGTTCGGGCAACAGCAATGCCTACGAGCGCGGCGGCTATGCCGGCTACGACCGCAGCGCGGCGCGCCCGGTGCTGAAGGAAAGCAACTTCGGCCCCGGCGGCTTTTCGCTGGGCCAGCGGGTGAAACATGCCAAGTTCGGCGAGGGCACCATCCTGAGCTTCGACGGCGACGGTGAACGTGCCCGGGCGGAGGTGAAGTTCAAGACCGCCGGGAACAAGTGGCTGCTTTTGTCGGTCGCAAACCTGCAAGGCCTGTAACGCCGGAGACGGTCATGAGCACTGAATTCTTCTGGGTCGCGGTGCTGGTGGTGATCCTGCTGGCCGGCCCCTTCGCGACGCTGCGTGCCGTCTCGGCTTACCGCCTGCGTGTGAGCGAGTCGGTGAAGAAGCGCCAGAAGCAGATGGAGGCCCAGGAAAAGGCCGAGGAAAGCAGCCCCGACAAGCCGCGCGGATTCTGGTGAGCGACGCGCAGGGCCTGATCGGTCTTCTGGTCGTCGCGGGCCTCGCGCTGGCACTATGGCGGCTGTTCCGGCCGACGCCGCTGGCGGTCGAGCCGCTGCCGCCGCAATGGCAGACGCGTCTTGCCGCGCTGGTGCCGCAGTCCGCCTGGGTGCCGGAAGCGCAACGCGCGCTCTACGAGTCCCGCGTCGAGGAATTCCTGAAAACCAAGCGCTTCGTGCCCTGCGGCGGGCTGCAGCAGGTCATGGAAGATCAATGTCTGGTCATCGCAGGTTATGCCGCCCTGCTGCTGCTACGGCCGGATGCGCCGGTGTTCCCCGGGATGCACAGTGTGCTGCTCTATCCAGAGGCTTTTCTGATCCCGCAGGTCGGGTCGGAGGGCCAACTGGACGCGCTGGACGCGTTGCTGCCGGTTCCGGACGAGCCGCAGGAAACCTTTGGCGAATCCTGGGAGGGCGAGCACGTGGTCCTGTCCTGGGCCGATGTCGAGCTTGCGCGACATGGCGACAGCATGAATGTGGTGGTTCACGAATTCGCGCACCAGCTCGATGACGAGAACCCATTGACCGAGGGAGCGCCGGCGCTGCGTGACTACAGTCGCTGGTCCGTGGTGATGCAGAAGGAATACGAGCGCCTGCAGCGCCACCGCCGTCCGCCGGTGCTGGACCCCTACGGAGCCGAAAGCCCCGGCGAGTTCTTCGGCGTGGTCACCGAGTCCTTCTTCCAGCGGCCGGTGGAGTTGCAGCGCCACCATGCCGAGTTGTATGCCCTGCTGGCGGACTACTATCGGCTCGATCCTGTGTCAGGATTGAAGTCTGTGGGAGAAACGCCATGAATCCAGCCGTGGAAGAAATCGCCGCCCTGGTGCGCCAGGGCAACAAGCTGGAAGCGATCAAGCGCCTGCGCCAGGTCAGCGGCCTGGGTCTCAAGGAAGCACACGACCTGATCGAGAACGATCCCTCGCCTGCCGCGCTGGAGCGCGTCGTGCGCCGCCTGCCCGCGAGCGCCGCAGCGCCCGGTGCGGGAATCGGTTCGGCCGAGGTGCGGCGGCTGGTGGCCGAGGGCCAGATGATCGAGGCGATCAAGCTGCTGCGCGAGGAGACCGGCCTGGGCCTGAAGCAGGCCAAGGACCTGGTCGATGCGATGAAGCCGGCGCCGGCGGTCACTCCGCCGGGGGATGGGCTGCCGGTGAAGTGGATCGTGGCGGCGGTGCTGGCGCTGGCGGTATGTGCGGCGCTTTATGCGGTGGGAATCCGGCCGTAGTTTTTGTCCCCTCTCCCGCCGGCGGGAGAGGGAATGAGGCGATTGCTTACTTAACCTTCACCACCATCGCCTGAATCCCGTTGTCCTCGAGCCGGCTGCTGAGGATCTGCACCTTGCCGAAGTCTTTCAGCGGGCCGATGCGCACGCGGTAGAAGGTGTCGGAGCCGTCGATGGTCACGGTCTCGATGCGCGACTCGGCGCCCAGCAGGGCCAGCGTGGCCTTCTGCTTGTCGGCCTCCTCCCGATCACGGTAGGAGCCGGCCTGGATGACGTAGCTGGAGCCGTCGCCGCTGGCGGTCTTGGCGGCATCCTTGTCGCCCCGCGGAACCACCACTTCCTCGCTCGGCAGCAGTTCATAGAAGGTGAAGCGCGCTTTTTCCTTCGGCGGCAGCTTCAGGGCTTCCTTTGAGGGCTTCTTCGGCTTGGTGGCTTCTTCCGGTTCCGCAGGCGCTTGCGACGCTTGCTCCGCGCTCATCATCGTGGAGGACGGGCGCTTGATGTAGACGAAGGCCGCCACCGCCAGGCCGATGGCCAGGCCGAACACCAGCCAGACCCAGCCCGGCATGCCGCTGCCGCCGCCGCCGGAACGGCCGCGCGTCTGCTTGCGGCCACCGCCGCGCGAATTCTGTGCGTAATCGCGTGCCATCAGGTCGTTTCTTCCCGGTACATTTTTTCCGGCGCGCTGACGCCGAGGAGTCCCAGCGCATTGCGCAGCACCTGCCCCACGGCGCTGATCAGCGCCAGGCGCGCGTTCTGCAGCTCGGCATCGTCATCCACCAGGAAGCGATGGATGTTGTAGTAGCTGTGCAGGCCCTCGGCGAGGTCCTTGAGGAAGAACACCAGGGTGTGCGGCGTGAATTCCGCCGCCGCCTTGCGCAGTGTTTCCGGGTAGCGGTTGAGCAGGGTCAGCAGCGCCTTCTCATGCTCGTTGTCGAGACGCTGCAGTGCGGCGATGCCGGCCGCCGGGTCGAACTTGCCGCCCTTCTCCGCCAACTGGTCGAACACGCGGCAGATGCGCGCATGCGCGTACTGCACGTAGTAGACCGGATTGTCGGTGGTCTGCGAACGCGCCAGGTCGATGTCGAACTCCAGGTGCTGCTCGTGGCCGCGCATCAGGTAGAAGAAGCGCGTGGCGTCGGTGCCGGCCTCGTCGATCAGGTCCTGCAGGGTCACGAAGTTGCCGCTGCGCTTGCCCATGCGCCCGGACGACAGCGTCACGAACTGGATCAGCTGCACGTTGAGCGCGTCCTTGCGGCCGGTGAGGGCCTCGATGGCGGCGCGCACGCGGGCGATGTAGCCGTGGTGATCCGCACCCCAGACGTCCATCAGCAGGTTCCAGCCGCGGTCGAGCTTGTCGACGTGGTAGGCCAGGTCGTTGCAGAAATAGGTGGCGGCGCCGTCGGCCTTCACCAGCACGCGGTCCTTCTCGTCGCCGTAGGCCTCGGTCTTCATCCAGACCGCGCCGTCCTTGTCGTAGACCAGGCCCTGCTCGCGCAGACGCGCGATGGCCTTCTCGACGAAGCCACTCTTCACCAGCTCGGCCTCGGAGGACCACTGGTCGAAGCCCACGTTGAAGTCCGACAGCGTCTTGCGGATCGCACCCAGCTGGTCGTCCAGTGCGGCTTGGCGAATCTGTTCCCACCGAGACTCGCCCAGGTTCACCTTAGCTAGGCTAATGACACGATCCAAATAGGCTTCCTGCCCGAGCTTGGCAGTTTCCTTCTCGCGATCCGTAGCGTTTTCGCCCGCAACAGGTTCAGTTTCAATCTCATGCCAATCGAGAGGATCGTTGACCGGCTTGAGGCCGTCGCCATGGCTATCCTGCAGCTTCTTGGCCGTCACCTTGATGTAGTCTGCGGGATAGCACCGCTTCGGCATCGCCAGAGTTTTGCCAAAGAGTTCCAGATAGCGAAGCAGTACCGACACGGTCAATACATCCACCTGGCGGCCGGCGTCATTGATGTAGTACTCGCGCCAGACCGTCCAGCCGGTGGCGGACAGCAGGTTGCAGATGCTGTCGCCGTAGGCGGCGCCGCGGCCGTGGCCGACGTGCATCGGGCCGGTGGGGTTGGCGGAGACGAACTCCACCATGATCCTGCCGGCCTTGCCGCTGCGGTCCACGCCGTAGTCCGCACCTTGCTTCAGCACTTCGGCGACCACCGCCTGGAAGGCGGACTTGTTGAGGAAGAAGTTGATGAAGCCCGGCCCGGCGATCTCCACCTTGGCGACCTGGGCCGAGGCCGGCAGCTTCTGCAGCAGCTTCTCGGCGACCGCGCGCGGCGGCAGCCCCAGCGGCTTGGCCAGCTGCAGGGCGAGGTTGGTCTGGAAGTCGCCGAACTTGGCGTCCTTGGTGGCGTCCAGCTGGATGGCGGGGGCGGCGTCGGTGCCGGCCTCGGCCTGCAGCGCGTCGAGGGCGGCGCGCAACAAATCGTGCAAATGGGCTTTCATCAGCGTTGAATCAGGTTCTTAAGGCGTGAATTGTAGCCGGCCATGGGCTTTCGGGTCGCTTTGGGCTATATTCGCGGCCGTTTTTGGGGAGTAGCGCCCTGCGCAAGCAGGGGGATGCGTCAACATACTTGGCCCGCATGGCCATGGTGCATCCAGCCGGTTCCGGCATGCGAGACCAAGACAGACATGCCGCGCCGCCGGGCGCCTGCATGGATGTCTTGCGTCCTTTTCGCGCCCGGCCTGGAGTACCTGAAAGTGGAATCCTTCCTCGTCTCGACCGGCGCCGTGTTCCTCGGCGAAATCGGCGACAAAACCCAGCTTCTCGCCCTGCTGCTCGCCAGCCGTTTCAAGCGGCCCTGGCCGGTGATCGCCGGCATCCTCGTTGCCACCCTGTTCAACCATGCCCTGGCCGGTATCGCCGGCCAATGGCTGCGCGGCCTGCTGGATCCGGCCTGGCTGCCCTGGATCGTCGGCATCTCCTTCATCGGCGTCGGCCTGTGGGCACTCAAGCCCGATACCGTGGAGCAGGGGGAGGCCGAGCGCAGCGGCGGCAGCGTGTTCTGGATCACCACGGTCTGCTTCTTCCTGGCCGAAATCGGCGACAAGACCCAGATCGCCACCACCCTGCTGGCGCTGAAGTACGAATCCCTGGTCGCGGTGGTGGCCGGCACCACCACCGGCATGCTGCTGGCCGACGTGCCGGTGGTGTTCCTGGGGGCGGCGCTGGCGAGCCGGCTGCCGCTGAAGCCGATCCGGTTTGCGGCGGCGGGGTTGTTTGTGCTGCTGGGCGTGCTGACGCTGGTTTTTGGCCGAGGGTTGGCGAGCGGCTAAGACTCTGTCCCCTCTCCCGCTTGCGGGAGAGGGTGGCCGGAGGCCGGGAGAGGGTTTCTGTAACTCTTGCTTGGCGTGCGAATTCGCCATTTACAGAAACCCTCTCCCCCAGCCCCTCTCCCGTAAACGGGCGAGGGGAGGAACAGCTAAAACAAATCCGCCGGATCCACGTCCACCGACCAGCGGACCTTCCGCGCATCCGGCAGCCCATCCAGCCGCGTGACCCCCGCCGCCAGCACCTTCTGCAGCGCCGCGCGGCTGGTGGACTGCAGCAGCAGCTGCGCCCGCACGTAGCCGCCGCGCCGTTCCATCAGCGCCGGCACCGGGTCGGACAGCATCACGTCGGCGGCGTGCGGTGCCAGCAGTTCGCGGGCGGCGGCGAGGAAGCGCAGCGGCAATTCCGCGTCCATCGACTCGGCGCGCAGCAGCGCCAGGTGCGAGTACGGCGGCAGGCCGGCGGCTTCGCGTTCGGCCAGCAGCAGCTCGGCCAGGGCCGGGTAGCCGCCGGTGATCAGGCGCAGCAGGGCGGGATGCTGCGGCTCATGGGTCTGCAGCAGTACCTCGGCGGTGGGGGCGCTGTCGCCCTCGATACCGGCGCTGCGGCCGGCTCGGCCGGCCACCTGGGTGACCAGCTGGCCCATGCGCTCGACGGCGCGGAAGTCGGCGCCGTACAGGGCCTGGTCGGCGGAGACGATGCCCACCAGCGACAGGCCGGGGAAGTCGTGGCCCTTGGCCAGGATCTGGGTGCCGACCAGGATGCGGATGTCGCCGCTGCGGATGTCGGCCAGCAGCTTCTCCAGCTCACCCTTCCTGGCCAGGCGGTCGGAGTCGAAGCGCTCGGTGCGCACCATCGGGAAGCGGTTGCGCAGCGCGTCCTCGATGCGCTCCGTGCCCTCGCCCACCGGCAGCAGCTTGCTGCCGCCGCAGCCGCCGCAGCGGCTGGGAGTGGGCTGCTGGGCGCCGCAGTGATGGCAGACCAGCCGGCGCCGGCCGCGGTGCAGGGTCATGCGGGCGTCGCAGTGCTGGCAGGCCGCCATCCAGCCGCAGTCGTGGCAGACCAGCATCGGCGCGTAGCCGCGGCGGTTGATGAACAGCAGGGCCTGGCCGCCGGCATCGAGGTGTTGCTGCACCTTGCCCAGCAGCGGCTCCGACAGTCCGTGCTGCAGCAATTGCCCGCGCAGGTCCAGGGCCTGCACCTGCGGCGGGGCGCCGCGGCCAACGCGGGCCGACAGTTCGATACGCCGGTAGCGGCCGGCGCCGGCGTTGTGCAGGCTTTCCAGCGCCGGGGTGGCGCTGCCCAGGATCAGCGGGATGCCGAGGCGCTGCGCGCGCAGCACGGCGACGTCGCGGGCCGAGTAGCGGAAGCCTTCCTGCTGCTTGTAGGAGGGGTCGTGCTCCTCGTCGATCACGATCAGTTCCAGCCGGATGAAGGGCAGGAACACGGCCGAGCGGGTGCCCACCACCACCCGTGCCGCGCCGCTGCGGGCGCGCAGCCAGCTCTTGCCGCGCTCGGCCTCGCTCATGCCGGAATGGAAGGCGGCCACGCCTTCGCCGAAGCGCTGCACCAGACGTTCCACCAGCTGCGGGGTCAGGCCGATCTCGGGGGCCAGCACCAGGGCCTGGCCGCCGCGCTCCAGCACCTCGGCGACCCGGCGCAGGTACAGCTCGGTCTTGCCGCTGCCGGTGACGCCCTGCAGCAGGGCCACGTCGAAACCGCGGGCCGCCTGCAGTCCGGCCAGGGCGGCGGCCTGCTCCGGGGTCAGCTCCGGCGGGGTCTCGGCCAGGGCGAACGGCAGGGCGGTGGCCGGCACCGTTTCGATCCAGCCGGACTCCAGCGCCAGGGCCAGCGCCGGGCCGCGCGGCAGGGCCGAGCGCGGCAGCGGGCCGGGGCCGAGGGTCTGCAAGAGCTTGCGCAGGTTCTTCTTGCGGCTGGGCAGTTCACCCAAAGCGGCCGCACCGGAACGGGTCAGGCGCAGGCCCGGGTCTTCCGGCAACTGCGCCGGCTGGCCGCGCCGCAGCGGGCCGGGCAGCAGGGCCGACATCACCTCGCCGGGCGGGTGGCGGTAGTAGTCCGCCGCCCAGCGCGCCAAACCCAGCACTTCGCGCGACAACAGGGCCTCTTCGTCCAGCAACTCCTCGACGTGGCGGTAACCCTCCGTGTCGGCCCCGGCCTCGCGCGGGGCCTCCAGGGCCACGCCGACCAGCTGGCGGCGCCCGAAAGGGACCTTCAGGCGCATGCCCGGCTGCAGCCGCCCGCGCATGCGCGCGGGCACCAGATAGTCGAAGGTTTTGTAGAGCGGTACCGGAACGGCAACCGCCACCAATTCGAGGCTCACGAGGCTGTGGATAAGTTTGGGGATAGTTCCGAGTAGTAAATTTGACCTATGCCGTCGTTTGGGAGCGCCAACTTTCCGGCTTTGCAAACCAAAAAATAAGCTTATTCAATTCAGGCAGTTCCACCGACATTGCTGCATTGTGACGCTGTCAAGGCTTGACCTTCGTTTTCGAAGCCGCGCCCTGCCGTTGTGCATAAGCATGTTGCACTGCACCGAAAACCGGCCGGTCAACCGCGGTACAGCTTGCACGTTCTATGGTGTACGTCCCTACACAGGAGATTGTCCCATGAGAATCCCAGTATCCGCGGTTTTCGGCCTGTTCGCGGTGGCCTTCACCTCCCTCCCGGCGATGGCCGACGACCCGGCCAACAAGCGCCTGGACGCCAAGGGCGAGCGCATCGAGGAGCGCCTGGACAAGCGCGGTGACCGCGTCGATGCCCGCCTGGACGCCAAGGGCGATCGCATCAACGACCGCCTGGAACGTCGCGCCGACCGCGCCGAGGCTGCTGGCAACGAAGCCCGCGCCGACCGCCTGGAAAAGAAGGGTGACCGGATCGAGGAGCGCCTCGACAAGCGCGGCGACCGGGTGGACAAGCGCCTGGACAAGAAGGGTGATCGCGTCGAGAAGCGTCTGGACGAGAAGGGTGACCGCATTGAACGCCGCCGTGAACGTCGCGACGACGACAAGCCATAAACTCGGAGGCGTGAGTACCGCCAACGTCCAGCAACTCGACGCTTTCCTCGCGTCGGTCGAACGCCGTGCCTTCCGCATGGCCCAGATCGCCACGCGGGACCGCGACGAGGCCCTGGACCTGGTACAGGACGCCATGCTGCAGCTGTCGCGCAAATACGCCGGCCGCCCCCCCGAGGAGTGGCCGGCGTTGTTCTACCGAATTCTTGAAAACCGCATCCGCGACTGGCAGCGCCGGCAGACGGTGAAGAACCGCCTGTTCTTCTGGCGTCCGTCGGTCCAGGACGAGGAGCAGGACGAGGACCCGGTGGAGCAGGTTGCCGAGCCGGGCCCCGGCCCGCAGGAAACGCTGCAGCGGGTCGAGCAGATGCGGCGCCTGGAGCAGGCGCTGCGGGATCTGCCGACACGCCAGCGCGAGGCTTTCGAACTGCGGCTCTGGGAAGGGCTCAGCGTCGAGGACACCGCGCGCGCCATGGGCTGCAGCGACGGCAGCGTCAAAACCCATCTGCACCGCGCGCTTGCCGCGCTGCGCCAGGATCTGGAGGGGGTCTGGCCATGAAAACCGAACACGACCAAGAACTGCTGCAGCTGCAGCGCCTGCTGCGCGACAGCGAGAAGCTCGACATGGTGACGTCCGCCCGGCTCAGCGCCGCGCGCGCGCGCGCCCTGGACGCCGCGCGCTCGCCGGCCAGGCCCTGGCTGTGGGCGGTGCCGGCAGCCGCCACGGCCGTGCTGGTCGCCGCGCTGTGGATGCCCACCGCGCCCGTCAGCCTGCCCGCGACGCCGGTCGCTGTCGGCAACACCGTCGCCTCCGAGGCCCTGGACGTGCTCACCGACGAGCAGTCGCCGGAGTTCTACCAGGACCTGGAGATGTACGAGTGGATGGACCGGGAGGCCGGAAGTGCTTGAGGGCCTGTTGCTGCTGGCCGCCGCCGCGCTGCCCCCGGGCAAGCCCGCCGCGCCCAGCGCCGAGTTGCTGGAGTTCCTGGCCGAGTGGCCCGACGAGGGCGTGCAGCGCCTGCTCGACGAGCCACAGGCCGAGGCCGGGGACAAAAAGGACCGAGATGAGAAAATGGACAAGCGCGATGCGAAGGCTCGCTAGGCTCGCCGCGGTGCTGGGCCTGCTGCTGCTGGCGCCGGCCCAGGCCGCCACCGGCTGGGAGCAGCTCAGCGACGGCCAGCGCGAAGTGCTGGAGCCGATGCGCCAGCAGTGGGCGACGCTGCCCGGCGACAAGCAGGACCGCCTGGCCCGCGGCGCCGAGCGCTGGTCGCAGCTGGACCCGCAGCAGCGCGAGCATGCGCGCCAGCGCCTGGACCGCTGGCAGCGCATGTCGCCGGAAGAGCGGCACCGCATGCGCGACAGGCGCGAGCACTTCCGCCGCATGACGCCGGAGCAGCGCGAGCGCCTGCGCGAACGCGCCGAGCAGTTCCGCAAGCTGCCGCCCGAGGAGCAGGAGCGCATCCGCCAGCGCTTCCGCGAATTGCGTGAGCAGAAGCGCCCTCCGACCGACGAGGAGCGCAAGCTGCTGGGCTGCGAACCGGACGAGCCCTGCAAGCCGCCCAAGCCGCCGAAGGAGCACCGGGAGCCGCGCTGAAGCGCGCTTCTTGCAGGCGCCGGGCGGCGGCGTAAGCTGCCGCCCATGTTCGAATTCGTCACCGCCGCCTACGCCGACCCGCGCTTCGTCTGGGTGGGTATTGCCACGGTCCTGCTCAGCGCCGGGTCCTTTTTAGCCTTCGCGCTGCCGCTGACCGGGCTGGCGGCGCGCGACCCGGCCTGGGCGCGGCGCTGGAAAATCCAGAACCCGCGCGGTGCCGGCGCCCTGTCGCAGGAGGAAGCCGAGCGCCGCGGCATTCTGGTGCAGGGGCCGCGGATGCTGCGCGAATCGCTGTGGAGCTGGGCGCGCAACAATCTCTGCATGCTCGCCGTCACGGCCGCGGCCTGGCCGCTGATGAGCCTGTCCGGCGTGACCCTCGGACCGCTGCCGGAAAGCTGGTGGTGGTTGTTCCCGCTGCAACTGCTGTTCTGCATCTATCTAGACGACTTCCTCTACTACTGGATGCATCGCGCCATGCATTCGCGCTGGCTGCTGGCGAACGTCCACGGCCGCCATCACCGCGTGCTGGCGCCCTGGGCCATCACCGGACACTACATGCACCCGGTGGAGTACGTGCTCACCGGCTCGCTGGCCTTCGTCGGGCCCTCGCTGCTCGGCGCGCATGTGGCGCTGCTGTGGATCTGGATCCTGTTCCGGCAATGGGAGGCAGCGGAGGGCCATTGCGGCTACGCCTTCCCCGGGTCGCCGACGCACTGGCTGCCGTTCTCCCATGGCGCCCTGCACCACGACGCGCACCATGCGCGTGTGCGCGGCAACTACGCCGGCTTCCTGCCGCTGTGGGATCGCCGCTTCGGCACCACGGTGCGCGACTACGACAAGATGCTGCAGGACTGGAAAGCACGTTGAGTCTGCGCCTGTCGCCTCTTTCTGCGC
This sequence comes from Solimonas sp. K1W22B-7, assembly GCF_003428335.1. Lineage (GTDB taxonomy): Bacteria > Pseudomonadota > Gammaproteobacteria > Nevskiales > Nevskiaceae > Solimonas_A. Next base: position 5,267,949 of record NZ_CP031704.1, on the reverse strand, counting down.
TGCTGATCGGCGCAACCCTGATCGGCCTTGCGCCGATCTTCGTGCGCCTCGCCGATGTAGGTCCCACCGCCACCGCGTTCTGGCGACTGGCGCTGGCGGCGCCGGTGTTCGGCCTGCTGATGCTGCTGCGCGGCGAAAGCTTCCGTGGAACATCGTCACGGTCACTGGGCTGGCTGGCGCTGGCCGGCCTGTTCTTCGTCGGCGACCTCGCCGTCTGGCACCAGTCGATCCTGTGGACCTCGGTGGCCAACTCCACGCTGCTCACCAACCTCGCGCCGGTCTGGGTCACGCTGGTCGCCTGGTGGCTATGGGGAGAGCGCGTGCGACCTGCCTTCATCGCCGGACTGGGGCTGGCCTTCGGTGGTGCGCTGCTGCTGATGGCCGACAGCATGGAAGTCTCGCGCAGGACGCTGATCGGCGACCTGCTGTCCGTCGTCACCTCGCTGTTCTATGCCGGCTACCTGCTGGTGCTGAGCCACCAGCGGCGTTACCACTCCACGCTCGCGGTGATGTTCTGGACCAGCGCCACCGCCGCCATCGTGCTGCTGCCGATGACGCTGCTGCAGGGCGAGGTGCTATGGCCGCAATCCGCGCAGGGCTGGTGGGTGCTGCTGGGGCTGGCAATGCTGTCGCACGTGCTGGGCCAGGGCCTGATCGCCTACGGCTTTGCGCACCTGCCGGCCTCGTTCTCCTCGGTCAGCCTGCTGCTGCAACCGCTGGCGGCGGCGGCCTTTGCCTGGCTGCTGCTGCAGGAGCGCTTCGGTGCGCAACAGGCGCTGGGTGGGGCGATCGTGCTGGGGGGGATTTTGTGGTGCCGGCAGTCGATGAAGGCCGAGGATAAAAGTGCCGGCTCGTAGGAGCGGCTGTCAGCCGCGATCGGCGGCCACCATGGCGACCATCCCTCGCGGCTAACAGCCGCTCCTACGAGAAAGGGGCCTCATGCGGCAGCCAGTGTCCCTCTCACAGGAATTCCTGCCTCCGTCCTCCCCGCGACCACCACGCCGGCCACAGCAAACCCTGCCGCCAGCAGCAGCCCCGCCACATATCCCGCCATCGCAGACTGCGGCAGCAGCGCCGCGAACAGCGCGCCTGACAAGGCCAGCGCGGTGGCGGAGAACAGCGAATCGCTGAGTTGCAGCGCTGAACTGTTGGTTCCCTGCTGCGACGGCTCCGACAGCTCCAGCGTCAGCACCGACAGCGTCGGGTAGACCACCCCCATGCCGAGGCCCGCGGCGATCCAGCCGGCGACGCCGAGGGCCAGCGGCACCGCCGGCCACAGCAGTGCCAGCATCGCGAGGATGCCCAGGGCGATCGCCGCCATGCCGTTGCGCAGCAGCAGGACCCGCGGCGCGCGCCCCGGCCGTGCCTGCCACCAGGACCCGGCCGACCAGCCCAGCGCGCCGACGGTCAGCACCAGGCCGGCCTGGGTCAGCGACAGGCCGCGCTCGCCGGAGAGCAGCAGCGGGATGAACACCTCGCAGCCGAAGAAGGCTGCCGCCGCCAGTCCGCGCAGCGCGACGACGGCGGGCAGGCCGCGTCCTGCGAGCAGCGTGCCTGCCGGCAACAGCTGTCGTGCCGACAGTGCCAGCGCGATCACCGTCAGCGGCAGCAGCCAGCCGGCGTGTTCGCCCTGCTGCCCGGCCCAGTACATCAGCCCGGCACTGCCCGCCGCCGCCAGCGCCCACCACAGCCTTGCGTGCTGCGGCGCGGTCGGCGCGGGGTTGGGCAATGCACGTCCGCGCAGCGCGGCCTGCACCGCCAGCGCCGCCGGCAGGGCCACGATGACGGCGCTGAAGAACACCCAGCGCCAGCCCAGCGTTTCCACGATCCAGCCCGCCAGCGCCGGACCTACGATCACCGGCACCACCCAGGCCGCGGCGAAGGCGGCGAAGATGCGCGGGTGCAGCGCCGCGGGATAGGCGCGGGCCACGATCACATACAGCGCCACCGACAGCAGGCCGCCACCGAGGCCCTGCACCAGGCGGCCCGTCACCAGCAGCGCCATCGAAGGGGCCATGCCCGCCAGCAGCAAGCCGGTGACGAAGGCCGCCACGCCGGTCCACAGCGGCGCGCGTGGTCCGCCGCGGTCGCACCAGCCGCCCGACAGCACCATGCCGATCACGCTGGTGGCCATCGGGCCGCCGAAGGCCAGCGTGTACAGCGACAGGCCATCGAGCGCGCGCGCCACCGCCGGCATCGCCGTGGCGATCGCCAGGTACTCGAAGCCGATCAGCGAGATCAGCGCGACGATGCCGCTGGTGAGCGCGCGGTAGGGCCGCGACATCAGGCCCTCATTCATGCGCGGCCCCGATGCGCAGCACCAGCTTGCCGCGCACATGCCCGGCTTCGATCTCGCGATGCGCCGCCGCCGCGTCTTCCAGCGCGTAGCGACCGGAGACGTGTACGCGCAGCTGCCCCTGCGCGTGCAGCTGCAGCAGCTCGCCCAGGCGCGCAGTGGAGCGCTGGCTGCGGACCGCCTGCACCCCGAACAGCTCCGCCTTGGTGAATTCCACCAGGGTGACGATGCGGCGGCGCTCGCGCACCAGGTTCAGGGACACGTACAGGGCATCTCCGCCAGCCGCATCCAGCGCGGCGTCGATACCGCCCGGCGCCATCGCGCGCAGGCGTTCCTCCATGCCCTCGCCGTAGGCCACCGGCTCGGCACCGAGGACGCGCAGATAGTCGTGGTTGCGCGGGCTGGCGCTGCCGATCACGCGCAGGCCGTATGCCCGCGCCAGCTGCACCGCCATCGTGCCGACGCCGCCGGCCGCGCCGTGCACCAGCAGGGTTTCGCCGGCGCGCAGCTGCAGTGCTTCGAGCGCGGTATGCGCCGTCTGGCCCGAGGCCGACAGGGCGCCGGCCTCGTCCCAGGGCAGGATCGAGGGCTTGTGCAGCACCTGCGCCGCCGGCACCACCAGGTACTCGGCGCAGGCCTTGAGCAGGGTCCAGCCCAGTACCGATTCGCCGCGCCGGAAATGGCCGATGTCCGCGCCGACCTTGTCGACCACGCCGGCGAACTCGTTGCCCGGCGTCAGCGGCAGCGCCGAGGCAAAAGCGCCCCCGCGTGCGAAGGCGCCGCGGCGCACCGCCGCGTCCACCGGCTGCAGGCCGGCCGCGATCACGCGCACGCGCAGCTCCCCTTCCCGCGGTTCGGGCAGCGGCAACTGCCGGACCTGCAGCAGCTCCGGCCCGCCGTACTCGGCCAGCAGCAGCGCGCGCATGGTGCCGGGGCTGGCGGGGCGCGGGGTAGCCTGCTGCAGCAGGCGGACAATGCTGTTCATGCTTGACCTCATCGGATGTTGGCGCCAGCATAGAACCTCAAGTTAAGTTGAGGTCAAGTCCATGGTATCGCCGCATGACGAACTCAGCGTGGGGCAGGTAGCCCAGCGCAGTGGCGTGGCGGTGTCGACGCTGCACTTCTATGAAAGCCGCGGCCTGATCCACAGCCGCCGCAGTGCCGGCAACCAGCGCCGCTACACCCGCGACACGCTGCGCCATATCGCCATCATCCGCGTCGCCCAGCGCGTCGGCATTCCGCTGGAGACCATCGGCGAGGCGCTGGCGCAACTGCCCGAGGGCCGCATCCCGACGCTGGCCGACTGGACGCGCATGTCGCGGACCTGGCGCGAGGAACTGGACGCGCGCATCGAGCAGCTGACGCAGCTGCGCGACCAGCTCACGGACTGCATCGGCTGCGGCTGCCTGTCGATCGAGCGCTGCCGCCTGCGCAATCCCGGCGACAAGCTCGCCGTGGAGGGTAGCGGCCCGCGGCACCTGATGAAGAAGACCTGAGCAAGATCCGGCAAGTATCCGCGCCGACCCTGATGCAGACTGCAGCCATGAAACAAGGACTCTGCCTGTTCGACACGCCGCTGGGCCGCTGCGGCATCGCCTGGGGTGAACGCGGCCTGGTCGGCACGCAGCTGCCTGAAGTAGACGAGCGGCGCACGCTTGCGCGCTTGCGGCGGCGCTACCCGGAGTTGCAGGAAGCGCTGCCGCCGGAGCCGGTGAGCGCCGCCATCGACTCCATCCTGGCGCTGCTGCGCGGCGAGCCGCGCGACCTGCGCGAGATCGTGCTCGATACTGCCGGCCTGCAGGCCTTCGCGCTCGGCGTCTACGAACTGGCGCGTGCGATTCCTCCGGGCCAGACGCGCACCTACGGTGAGCTGGCAACCGCCCTGGGCGATCCCGGCGCGGCACGCGCGGTGGGGCGGGCGCTGGGCGCCAATCCCTTCCCTATCGTCGTGCCCTGTCATCGCATCCTCGGCGCGGGCGACTGGAGCGGCGGCTTCTCCGCGCACGGCGGCGTGGAGACCAAGAAGAAGCTGCTGTTCATCGAGTCGGGCGGCAGGGGGCAGCAGGAGTTGTTCTAGAGCCTGCGTCCGTACTCCGCCTCCAGCGCCGTATGCGTCGACCAGAAGCCGGGCGGTTCGCGGCCGTTGAGGCGGTCCACCAGGATGCCGACATGCGTGTGCCAGCCGCCGGCCACGCTCAGCAGCATGCGGCGCTCGCCGATGCGGCGGTGCGTCAGCACCAGGCGCACGTCGCTGCCCTGTTCGCTCAGGTCGAAGCTCACTTCCGAGGCATCGGCACCCGTGCCCCAGGTGAAGCTCAGCCGGTAAGGCGGCTCGCAGCGGGTGACGCGGCCCTGCAGCTTCGAGCAGTCCGCGTTGCGGTAGTGCTCGGGCGGCTCCTCGACCTTCGACGACAGCAGGCTGTTGTGGAACGCCAGGTCCACGCGCCCGCCGATCTGCAGGTCCATCGGCCCGGCGGCGAGCCAGCGTGCGCGCTTGTCCGAGTCCGTGAGATAGCTCCAGACCCGCTCGATGGGCCCGGGCAGCAGGCGGTCCATGCGCAAGGTGCCGGGTTCGGTCACCACACCAAAGTCATCCATGATTCACTCCTTCCCGGGATGTCGCAGCAGCGCCTCGAGGGCATCGAGACGCTCACCCCAGAAACGTTCGTAGAAGCCCAGCCACTCGTGTGCGCCGGCCATGGGCTTGGGATCGAGCCGGCAGAAATGACTGCGTCCCTGCACGGTGCGGCGCACCAGGCCGGCGCGCTCCAGGGTCTTGACGTGCTTGGAGGCGGCGGCCAGCGAAATGCGGAAGGGCTCCGCCAGTTCGCCGACCGTGCGCTCGCGCCCCGCGAGGCTGCGCAGCATCTGCCGCCGGGTGGGGTCCGCCAGGGCCTGGAACACGAGATCCAGGCGGGATGATGATTGATTAACCATAAGGTTGAATATACGCAGGGCCCGATCAATAGTCAACCATATGGTTGAATGTAAATCCCGGCTTGACCGGCCAGCCCGGAAGGCGTGTACTGGCCGGCGAGGGTTTCAGACATGACGGCCACGACGATCTACAAGGGCGGCTCGCTGACGGTGATGGACTACCGCTGCGATGCCGGCCCGCAGGATGCGCCCTACCCCGAGGTGCATGGCGGCTATTCCGTGTCCTATGTGCGCAAGGGCAGCTTCGGCCTGCGCAGTCGCGGTGCCAGCTTCGAGCTGGTGGCCGGTTCGCTGATGGTGGGTTGCCCCGGCGACGAATACCTCTGCACCCACGATCACCACGTCTGCGGCGACGAGTGCCTGTCCTTTCAGCTCTCCGCCGAATGGGTGGAGGCCCTGGGCGGCGGACAGAAACCCTGGCGCAGCCTCAGCCTGCCGCCGCTGCCGCAACTGGTGGTGCTGGGCGAGCTGGCGCAGGCCGTGGCCGACGGTGGCAGCGACATCGGCATGGACGAGGCGGGCCTGCTGTTCGCCGCGCGCTTCGTCGAGCTGGTTTCCGGCCACCGCCGGACTCCGCCCGCCGCGCCGCCGCGCGACCGCCGCCGTGCGGTCGAGGCGGCACTATGGCTGGACGCGAATTCTCCCAGTGAAGTGGACCTGGAACGCGCCGCGCGCGAGGCTGGCCTGAGCCCCTTCCACTTCCTGCGTCTGTTCGCCAAGGTCGTGGGGGTGACTCCGCACCAATACCTGTTGCGCTCGCGCCTGCGCCATGCCGCGCGCCTGCTGGCGGACGAGGACCGCGCCATCACCGACGTAGCGCTGGACGTCGGCTTCGCCGACCTCTCCAACTTCGTGCGCAGCTTCCACCGCGCCGCCGGCGTCTCGCCCGGCGGCTTCCGCCGTGCGGCGAAGGGCGACCGCAAGATTCTCCAAGAGAAGATCGCCGCGCGTCCCTAGAGTGGTTTCCACACACAGGAGACTGCTCATGTACGACCATCTCGGTTTGAAGGTAAAGAATCTCGCTGCCAGCCTGCGCTTCTACGAGGCGGCCTTGGCGCCGCTGGGCCATGGCATCTGCTCGCAGGACGAGCACGGTGCCGGCATCGGCCCCAAGGGCGAAGCCGGGCTGTGGCTGCACGGCAACACCCAGCCTGCCGGCCACGGCATCCATGTCGCCTTCCGCGCGCCGGACCGCAAGGCGGTCGATCATTTCCATCGCGCCGGACTCAAGGCCGGTGGCCGCGATCATGGCGCGCCGGGGCTGCGCGTGGACTACGGCCCGCACTACTACGCCGCCTTCCTGCTGGACCCCGACGGCAACAACGTCGAGGCCGTCTGTCTGCAGCCGGAGCGCTGAGCCATGGACACGAAGACCACGATGCAGCCCACCACGCAGATCGCCACCGAATTCCTGTGCACGCTGCACAGCCCCACCGTCGGCGCGCCGCAGCAGATCGACCCGGCGCTGACGATCTACCAGTCCGGTCCCGGCGGCTGGGCTCGCGGTCCGCGCCTGGACGCGCAGATGCTCACGCCCACCGGCGACTGGCTGCGTGCCATGCCGGGCGGCAGCCTGCGCGTGGATGCGCGCATGAGCCTGCAGACCGGTGACGGCGCGCTGATCCACGTCAGCTACGGCGGCGTCATCAGCGTGAAGCCGGAGAATTTCGCGCGCATGAGCGCCGGAGAAACGCTCACGGCAGCGGACATGTACTTCATCATCACGCCCTGCTTCCAGACCGGGCATCCGAGGTACGCCTGGCTCAACCATCTGCAGGCAGTGGGAAAGGTCACCGGGCTGAAGGGCGGGCCGGAGGGTTTTGTGCGCTACGACCTGTTTTCCCTGGGCTGATGGTCACGACCGGACTGTCAGCCGGTCGCGGCGCTCGCTACCATTCCGGGACAACTCAAAAACAGGGATGGGAAGTCGTGAATACAAAGAGCCTGGTGTTCAAGATCCTGGGTGTGGTCATCGGCGTGGGGGTTGCGGTCGCAGGCTGCTCGGAGCGTTCCAGGATCGAGCAGCTGAAGAAGATCGGCACCGTGGCGATCGTGGAGCCGATCAGCGAGTACACCGACAGCTCGAGCAGGGGTAACCATACCTATACCGCAGAGTTCGTCTTCGAGACCGAGGACGGCACCACCATCACCAAGAAGACCTCCTTCCCGAAGGAGCTGATCGCGGACTTCGAGGCGGGCACACCGGTCAAGGTGTTCTACAACCCCACGAACCCCAGCGAGTTCGTGTTCGAGAAGCAGGAGCCGGAGTGGTTCGTCGTGATCTTCGGCATTGGCATTGGCATCGCGGCGCTGATCTTCGCCTAGGCTAGCGTTCGCGGGTCGTGTGCGGCCCCGCGAACTGGCCTGTACAGGGGCGAATCACGTAGGGTAGAGCCAGTTCATCACCACGCGGATACGCATGAGAACGCCTGTCACGCTGTTCCTGCTGATCGCCAACATCGCGATCTTCCTGCTCCAGCTTCAGGCGTCGGATGGCCTGATCCCACGCTATGCCCTGTGGCCGCTGGGAGAGGGCTTCCAGCCCTGGCAGCTGGTGACCAGCGCCTTCCTGCATGGCGGAATGCTGCACCTGGCGGTGAACATGTTCGGCGTGTGGACCTTTGGCCGCGAGCTGGAGCAGGCCCTGGGTCCGTTGCGCTTCCTGCGTCTCTATGCGGTCAGCGTGCTGGCCGCGGCGGCGACGCAACTGGTCGCCGTGCATTTCGGCAAGCCGGTGCCCACCGTCGGCGCCTCAGGCGGCCTGTTCGGCCTGCTGGCGGCCTACGCCATCCTGTTTCCCGATCGCAAGCTGCTGCTGCTGTTTCCGCCGATCCCGCTGCCGGCACCGCTGTTCGTGGTGTTGTATGCCGCGTTCGAGCTGTATGCCGGTGTGACCGGCACGCTGTCAGGCGTGGCGCACTTCGCGCATCTGGGCGGCCTGGCCGGTGGCCTGCTGGTGCTGGGCAAGCGGCGCGGGCGCGCTAGCCGACGATGAGCCTGGTCCGCTGCAGCCGCGTCGACACGATGCGCCAGCCCGCGGGGCCGCGCACGTAGCGGTCGTGGTAGCAGCCCCAGCCGGTCAATGTGATGAACGGCAGGCGACCGAGGCTGGTGTCTTCCACCCAGATGCGGTCGTTCATCGGCCAGCGCGCGAGGGCCTCGGTATCCGACAGGAACTCGATCTCGGGCATGAAGCCGGCATGCACCGTGGCCGTGCCTTCCAGCATGTACAGGGTGTTGCGGACGAAGGCGTCGGGGTCGTGCTGGTGGAAGGCCGGATCGCCGGTCGGCGACTCCGAGCGGAAGTCGGTTTCCGCGCCATCGGCGAAGACCGCGCGCAGGGCCACCGCGTCCTTCGTGTCCACGCCGCGGAAGTACTGCGCCTTGAGCGCCTTGATGTCCTCGATGGCGAGCAGTCGCTCCAGGTCGGTCATGCAAGCTCCGGTTAACGCCGGGTACTCAGAGGCCCCACTGCGGCTTGCTCAGCCAGGAAAAGCCGAAGCGGTCGCCGAACAGGTAATAGCCTAGCTCATTGTCGCCCGCGGCCGGCACGCCCTCGCGCAGCTGGAACACCAGCCGGCCATCGGCACGTCCGACGTAGCCCGTGCGGCGGCGCCACGCGTCCATGTCCCAGCCTTCCAGTTCCGCCATGACCTCGGGCGACAGGCGGCTGCGGGCATTGCTGATGAGAACGTCGTCGCCGTCCAGCACCGCGCTGTCGCCGGTGTCGAAGGGTGCGTTCAGCAACTCGCCCTGTGCGTTCAGCAGGGCCAGGTGCAGGCGTCCGTCGATGAGACCGGCATGGATGTCGGGGCCGCGGCGGCGGTAGATCACGCGGCCCTGCGCGTCGTAGTCCACGCCCCAGAGCATGCCCGCTTCCACCTCGGCCACGCCGTAGCCCTGCAGCAGCGTGAACGGCACGCCCTTCTCCGCCAGCAGCGCGGTCAGCGCCTGCAGCAGCGAGCGCGGCGTGCAGTAGCCGCCGGCGATCGCGATCACCGCGTCGGGAAAACGCAGGCCGTTCGCGGCATGGCGGAACAGCAGCTCCGCCAGGAACAGCGACTGGCACATCAGCATCGCCGGCATGTCCTCGCGCGCGGCCAGCTGCAGCGCGCGGCTGGCGGTGCGCGTGCTCAGGTAGCAGTCCACCAGCACGCCGTCGGTGGGAAAGCCGATCGTTGCCGGGTAGGCGTTGACCACCACCGGCGTGCGCCCGCGGAACGGCGCCAGCAGCTGAGGCCAGTGCGCCCTGACCACCGCGGTCAGCGACAGGCCGCCGCGGGTGACCTTGCGAAAGCCGTCCGGCCCGGTCTGGGTGGAGCCGGCGGAGTACGACAGCAGGTCGCCGGCGGAGAGTTGGGGCGTGCTCATGCGTCGGCCTCCGTACCGCGCGCGCCGACGCCGGCCAGGCGCAGTGCCAGGATGCGCGACAGGTTGTGATAAAAGCGCGAGGCCAGCGCCGTGTCGGCGTCCAGCATCTTGCGCAGGATGTTCTCCTGCAGCGACAGCACCTGTGCGCCCTCGGGCCCGGCGCGCACGTCGGCGCTGCGCATGCCGCCGAGCACGAACGACATCTCGCCGACCAGCTCGCCTTTGCCGATGGTGGCGACCACGTCCTTGTCGCCCAGCACTTCCATCTGCCCCGACAGCACCACGAACACGCTGCGGTAGACCGTGCGCCGCCGGATGAACAGCGCGCCCGCCTCGCAGTCCAGGATGTTGCTCTGGTCCGTGAGCAGCTGCACCTGCGCCGTGGTGAAGCCCTGGAAGATCGGCAGCAGGCCCTCGCTGAGCAGCTGGAACACCGCCGACTGGCTGCCGTGGCGTAGCGCCGCCTCGGCATAGCTGGAATGCGGGAACAGGCGATGCACCCAGGGGCCGGCCGTCACCCCGGGGCGCACCGCGTCCACCAGCGCCAGCAGGTTGCTGCCGACGCGCGCCAGGTGATCGCGGTCATCGAACACCAGGCACATCGGCACCAGGATACCGACGTTGGTGTCCTCGACGTTGTCCGTGTACTGGCGCCAGCCCAGGCGGGTGTAGTAGTTGATCAGGTGCGGCACGCAGTCCAGGAACACCAGCTGCTTGCCGTCGCGCAGGCACTCGGTCAACCCGTGCGCCACCAGTTGGCCCGGCAGCGCCGAGCCGCGGTAAGCCTTGTCCACCGTCAGCCGCGAGCCCACGGCCATCTGCTCCGGCAGCACATCCGGCGCGAAGCTGTCGAAACGATAGACCGCGTTCCATTCCTCGGAAAATTGCCCATCGCTGCCCCAGTGGAAGCGCAGGCTCGCCACCACCTCGCCATCTACGGCCGCGTAGTAGAAGCGCGACCAGGCATCGTCCGGATCGCTGAGCTGCTGGCCCTGCTGGTCCGCGGCGTCGTGGTAGAGGTTCATTTCCTCGGTGTAGACGCGGTAGCGCTGGCGCGCGCACGCGGCGAATTCCTCAGGCGTCTGCGCCTGTTTGATGTCGACTTTCATGCGGGTTCCGCTCCTGCGTTTGTTCTTCTTGTTCAGGTGCCGCAGTCGCGGCCCGGGCTTTAGCGTAGCCGGTCCTGAACGGCCGCAACGTGCGCGGCGGCACAGGAAGCCTGCGTCAATCCGTGGTGATTCCCGATTCGGGCATGAGGGAATGCAAATCGCCCGCTTTGCCTCCGCCCGCCTGAACCTGTGGATTCGACCCTGCCGCTGCTGCTGCGGGAAAAAGAGAACTCGGGCAAGGGAAAAACCGGTGTTTTCACCTGATGGCCGGAGGCTCCGGGGATTGCTATTCTGCGCAGAATGAGCGCCTTGATTCCCCAGCGCGGAGCCTCCGCCGACCCCTATCGGGCCCTGGTGGTCGACTTGCAGAGTTCGCTCGATCTCGAGAGCACCTGGAAGGCTTGCCTGAAGCTGATCGCAAGCAAGCTGCCGCACCGCTCATGCAGCCTGATGTTCAACATCGTCAACTATGAACCGACGGATGCCCGCCACCATGTGGTGCTGCCGCGCAATCCCGACTACGTACCGGCCACCAGCCTGACCATTTCAGGCCCGTACCTGGCGCGCCATCCGCAGATCAAGCTGTACACCTATTCCCAGATCGTGTCCGAAGATCCGGATGCGCACCGCCGGCGTCTCGACCAGGAACCCGATCCGGAATGGAACGAGTTCATCCACCTGGCGTTCTGGCACGATTCGCGCCCCGAGGCGGTCCTCAGCATTCGCCGGCCACCGGATCAGTCGCAGGTCACCGCCGAGGAGCATGCGTTCCTGGAGCAGTTGCATCCGATGATCGAGGCCGCGCTGCGCCGCCTGCGTGCGGTGGAAGGCGAGCGCAGCCGGCGTTCCAGCTACGAGCACTTCCTGCGGCAGGTGCCGTTGACCGTGATGTTCGTCAATGCCGCCGGCGAATCGCTGTTTGCGAACAATGAAGCGGAGAAGCAGTGCGGACGATGGAATCGCGGCCTGCGCGGCTCGGTCGATTCGGATGCCTGCTTCCGCCTGCCGGAGGCGGTGGGTGCCATGTTCGAGGCCGGCAAGCCGGGCGCCAATGACGGTCAGCCCGGTTCGGTGCGGCGACCGCATCCTGCGCTCACCGGGCTGTCGGTGAAGATCGACCGCAACTGGCAGTTCTCGGGGCTGCAGATGAGTCCGAGCTATGTGGTGACTTTCCTCGACGAGCCGGTGGCCGGAGAGGCGCCGCAGGAGTCCTCGCAGGCCGCCCTGCTCGTACTCCAGCGGCTGACGCCGACCGAGCGGCGCGTGGCACAGCTGGTGGCCCGGGGATTGCGCAACCACAAGATCGCCGAGCACCTGTCGCGCTCGCGCCGCACCGTCGAGTTCCAGCTGAACTCGATCTACCGCAAGCTCGACATCCGCTCCCGAACCGAACTGGTCCGGGCGCTGAGCTGATCACCGCTGCGGGCCCCAATCCGCCGCCCCGGGAACCGACCCCTGCCGTCAGCACGCTTCAGGCGTGCGGTTGCTGCCGGAGCTGCCTGGAGCACTTCTGGTCTCAATGCTTGCATCGCTGTCGTTTCATCATCAGCGTCATGCCGGCGAAAGCCGGTAGGTGGATTCACATTTGAAATGCAACACTTTGGCGAAGACCTCGGCAGGGGTTTTGAAGCCGAGGCACTTGCGTGGCGTGTGATTGTAGATCTGAGCGATCTGCAAGAGTTGGTCTGGTGAGAGGTCTTCGACGTTGGTTCCCCGGGGTAGCCAGCGGCGCAAACGCCCGTTGGCATTCTCGACGCCACCCTTCTGCCAGGGGGAATGCGGATCGCAGAAATAGGTCTGCAAGCCCAGGGGCTGATGCAGGGTGTAGTGCAAGGCGAATTCGGTGCCGTTGTCGAAGGTGATGCTGCGGCGCAGGGCTGGGGGCAGTGGGGCCAGCAAGGCCTGGAGGGTTTGCGCCACCGGCGCAGCGGCCTTGCTGGGCTGGCGGACGATGGCGGTCAGCCGGGACGTTCGCTCATGCAGGGTCAGGATGGCTTGGCCATAGCGCGCAAAGAGCATCAGGTCGGCTTCCCAGTGTCCCGCCTGGCGCCGGTCAGCCGCAGCCTTGGGGCGCTTTTCGATCGAAACCCGCTGCTGGATGTGCTCTGCCGGGCTGCCGCCCTTGCGGCCACGGAAGCCGCGCTTGCTCTTGGCACGGGGCAGATAGAGACGCCAGGAAAAGTCGTTGGTCCGGGCGATCTGGGCGGCAATGAAGCGATAGATGCTCTCGTAGCTGATCTGCAGATCCTGCTGAGCCAGCCGCCGCGATACCTGCTCGGGAGACCAGCCTCGGCGCAATCCCTCCAGAACCCTGGCTTGCAGCTCGGCATCACGCAGAAGCCGGCTACCTTGCCAGCGGCGCGCCCGAGCTTGCTCGCCGGCATAGACGCTCTGGTAGCCCGTCGCGCCAGTGTTGCGCTTCAGTTCCCGAGAAATGCTCGATGGCGCGCGATCCAGAGCTGCCGCAATTTGCCGGATCGACTCCCCGGCTTGGCGCCGACGGGAAATCTCACACCGTTCCTCGATTCCAAATTGCTCAAAGCTCTTGCGTCCCATTGCAGCACCCTCGTAATAGGGTGTTGCATTTGGTTTGTGAACTCACGGCATCCAGTCGTACGGTGGCGACTCCTGTCCGGGACTGGATGCCGGCTTCCGCCGGCATGACGGGGCTCGATGTCTTCTTGATTGAATCGAAACTGCTCTAGGGCCTGTCATCCCTTCCCTGATCGCTGCGATGCCCCCGTATTTGCCGCCAGGCAAGGCGCGAGGAGGTGGCTTATCGGGAATAAGAGACTGACGAGGCCATTGGCCCTGTTGAGGAGCGACTCGATGTCGCTCCGAAGTAAGCCAATGGCCAGCATGGCGGCAAAGACGGGGGCACCCGAAGGGCGGGGCCGCCTGGGCGCAGGGCGGCGTCCCGAGTCGCTTATGTACGTCTAGTACAGCCGATGGCCCTAGCTGCGAAGCGACTCAATGTCGCTTCGCAGTCAGCCATCGGCGCGCCTCGGGGCATAGCCCTGCACCCAGGCGGCCTCCGTCGCAGCGACCAGGGAAGGGATGACAGGCCCTAGCCCCGACGCCGGTGACGAAGATCCGGATCAGCCCCAGAACGCCGGCCAGGGTGGCCGCATGCTGCCGCGCTCGTAGACGATGCCGTCCGGCCAGTCCTCGGCCAGCAGGAAGGCGCCATCGAGATCGTTGATCTCGCAGAGCTGTCCGAGGACCATCGCCGGCGCCATCGCCAGCGAGGCCCCGACCATGCAGCCGCTCATCAGGCGCAAGCCCGAGCGCTGCGCGGCCGCCGCGAGTTCCAGCGCGGCGGTAAGGCCGCCAGCCTTGTCGAGCTTGATGTTGATGAAATCGTAGCGCCCGGCGAGACGCGGCAGGTCTTCGATGGTGTTGACCGACTCGTCGGCGCAGAGCGGAATCGGGCGCCGGTCCTTCGACAGGCCCTCATCGTGGCCGGCCGCGAGCGGCTGTTCCAGCAGGGCCACGCCGTACTCCAGCAAGGCCGGCGCGAATCTCGCAAGATCCTCGGCATCCCAGGACTGGTTGGCGTCAACGATCAGGCGCGCCCGCGGCGCCCCACGCCGCACGGCGGCGACGGCGGCGACCGGATCCCTGCGGTCGACCTTGACCTTGAGCCAGGGATGATCGGCCAGGCGGCGCGCCGCCGCCTCGAACGCCTCCGGCATGCGGATACCGAGGGTGACCACGCTCTGCACCGGGCCACCGCCCGGCACGCCCGCGCGCGTCCAGGCGCGCACGCCGGTCTGCTTCGCCTGCAGGTCCCAGAGCGCGGCATCCACCGCATTGCGCGCACCGCCGGGGGGCAGCAATTCCAGTAGCTCGCGGCGCGTGGCCCCGGACTCGACCGCCTGGCGAACCCGTTCGATCTGCACGGTCATCGATTCCGGCGTCTCGCCCCGATAGGCAACACCCGCGCCCTCGCCGCGCCCCACATGGCCGCCGGCCTGCAGCTCCACGACGATGCTGCTGGCCACCGTGCGCGTGCCGCGCGCGATGACGAAGGGCTCCTTCAGCCGCCAGCTGCACGGCCGTACCGTGAGCTGCTGCTTCATGCCGCGAGCATGCGATCGATCAGCGGCTGCAGCGGCGTCTTGAGCGGATCGAAGGCCGGCACGCCGAGGCGCTGCTCGGCATCGGCGAGTGTGCGCCGGCGGGTGGCCTCGTCCATTTTTTCGGTGATCAGGCTCACGCCGACCAGGCGGATGTCGGGATTGGTCAGCGCGCCGGCCTGCAGGTAAGCCTGCGCCGCGACCTCGAGGCTCGGCGTCGGGAAGTCCGGCAAGGACTTGATGCGCGTGATCGCGGGGTCGTGGCAGAGCACGATGGCATCCGGCTGCGAGCCGTGCAGCAGGCCGAGCGTGACGCCGGCGTAGGCCGGATGGAACAGCGAGCCCTGGCCTTCGACGATGTCCCAATGGTCGGCATCGGCGTCCGGCGAGAGCACCTCGGCGGCGCCCGCGCTGAAGTCGGCCACCACCGCATCCATCGGCAGGCCGGAGCCGACGATCATGATGCCGGTCTGGCCGGTGGCACGGAAATCCACGCGGATGCCGCGCTCGCGCAGCGCGTTTGCGATCACCAGCGCCGTGTACTTCTTGCCCAGCGCGCAGTCGGTGCCGACGGTGAGCAGGCGCTTGCCGCTGCGCTTGCGGCCGGTGCCGGTGGGCAGGCCCGTGGGCGGGTTGCGCACGTCGACCAGGTGCACGCCGCGGGCCTGCGCGAGTGCGGCGAGGCCGGGAACGTCCGACAGCGAGTCGTGCATGCCGCTGACGATGTCGAGCCCGGCATCGACCGCGGCGCGCAGCACGGGAATCCAGTTCTCGGCGATGCGGCCGCCCTTGGGCGCGACGCCGACCACCAGCGAGCCGCCGCCCCTTGCGGCGGCTTCCGCCGGCGTCATGTCGGGCAGGCCGAGCGTGACCTTGCAGGCCGGCAAGCGCAGCTGGCCGAGGCAGCGCTCGGGCGCCCAGTCGCGCAGGCCGAAGGCGGTCTTGGCGCGCGAGTCGATGTCGGCCTCGCCGAGGAACAGCAGGTAAGGGCTGCGCAGCGTCACCACGGTGGTGTTGCAGGAATGGGTGATGGAGGAAAGGTTCATGAAAACGGCCCCAGGGATCGTCAGCGTAGTAGACCAACCGGCTCCCGTACCGCCCATCCGCAAAACCACCGGGTTTTGCCGCGACGCCGGATGCCGAAAGCATGGATCGGCCGGGCGGCCCCCGCATGGATTCGGTATTTTCATGGATGCCCGGGAACCCTGCGCCGGCGCACACTGGGCCGCGAGAAACCCGTACGCCTTGCCAACAGGATCGTTCGTCGATGACCAGCCCCGCCGTTGTACTCTCCACGATCCAGAAGCTCGACGAGCTGTTCAAGCCCTGGAGCCGCAGTGACGCGCCGGGCCTGGTCGTGGGCGTGTCGCATCGGGGCCAGGCGATCTATCGCCGCGGCTTCGGCCTGGCGAGCATCGAGCACGCCAGGGCCAATACGCCGGCCACCCGCATGCGCATCGGATCCACCACCAAGCACTTCTGCAGCTTCGGCATCATGCTGCTGGCCGAAGAGGGCAAGCTCGACATCCACCAGCCGGTACGAACCTACCTGCCGGAACTGGCCAATGTTTCCGGCGAGCCCACCCTGCTGCAGCTGATGCATCACACCGGCGGCCTGCGCGATCCCATGTTCGCGGCCTTCCTGCTGAACCGCGGCAACTATGGCCACATGCCGGCCGGGGGTGGCCTGCAGCTCCTGGCACGCTTCACCGATCTCAACTTCGCGCCGGGCGAGCGCATGGCCTACAGCAACGCAGGCTATCTGCTGCTCACCTTCGTCACCGAGCGCGTCAGCGGCCTGACCTGGGAGGAGTTCATGACCCGGCGCGTTTTCGCGCCCATGGGCATGAACGAGACCGCGCTGCTGCGCAGCGACATGGACATCGTGCCGAACATGGCGACGCTGCACATGCCGCTGCCCGACGGCCGCTGGCGCCGCGGCATCTATCCGACCGACGAAGTGCTGGGCTCCGGCGGCATGATCTCCACGATCGACGACATGCTGGCCTGGGTCGCGCACCTGCGCGGTTCGCGGAAGAAAGTGGGCAGCGAAGCGACCTGGGCGCGGATGCTCGAGCGCCAGACCTATCGCAGCGGCATGCAGGCCGGCTATGGCCTCGGCATCGCGCGCGACAGCCATCGCGGCATCGAGACGATTCACCATGCCGGCGCCACGTTCGGCTCGCAGTGCCAGATGCTGACGGTGCCGCAGCATGAACTGGACATCGTGATCATGGCCAACCGCATGGACGCGTCGGCACCGGCGCTGGCCCTGAAGGTGGTCGACACGGTGCTGGAAGACCAGGGCCTGGCGCCGCCGGTGATGCCGGCCCCGGCCGCGGAGTTTCCTTCGGTACGGGGCCGCTGGTACAGCCGGCAGTCACGCACGCTGCTGTCGATCGCGCCCCGGCAGGTCCAGCCCGAAGCCCCGGAAGTACTGCTGCTGTCGATGTACCACGCGCCGACGGCCATCCTGCAGAAAGCGGGTGACGGCCTCGCCATGCCGGACGGTCCGATGAGCATGATCGAGATCCGCACACTGCCCGAAGGCAGCACGCCGCCCGCCCTTCTGGACGTGCACATCACCGGCGAACTGGAGCGCTTCGAACGCCTGCCGGACACACCGCCGACGGCGGAGGAACTCGCGCCCGCACTGGCCGGGCGCTACCGCTATGCCGGGTTCGGGGCAGAGCTGGAGATCGTGCTCAGGGAGGGCAAGCTGTTCATCGACTTCCTGCCGGAGGTCGGCATGGCGCGCTGGGAGCTGGAGCCGCTGTCCGCCGACGTGCTCGGTTGCGGCACGTTCCACAGCATCCCGGCACCGTCGCTGCCGACCTTCGCTTCGCTCTCGATCGAGCGCAAGGACGGCAAGGTCACCGGGCTCTGGATCGGCATGGATCGCGTTCGCAACCTGCGCTTCGATCGCGTCGGCTGAACCCGCCGGTTCAGGCGGGCCTGCGCCCGGCTCCGATATCGGAGCCGGGTCAGTCGAAAGCACCGAGCTGGCGGAGTCCCGTCATCCAGTCCTCCGAGTGCCAGGTGTGAACGATCTTGCCGTCCTTGAACTCGTGGATGTCGATGGCCTGGATGGAAATCCGGCGGTTCTTGCTGGGGATGCCCGCAAACGTCTGGGCTTGCGTGCCCGTGATCTGCGAGCGCACGACCACCTTGTTGCCCTCCTGGATCACATCGCGGATCTCGATGTGGAAGTCCGGAAACACCGTCGTGAGCCATCGCAGCAGCTTCATCCCGGCCGCTCTTCCGACAGGCTCCTCGGAGGGGGTCTCATGCCAGTCCTCGCTGAGCACGCTGCCCAGCAACTCCGCGTCATGCTTGCTGAAGGCCTCGTACCAGAGGGCCGCCTCCTTCCGGTTGTCGCGGGCATGGGCAACATCGCACAGGCCCGCGACCAGCAACGCCGCGGCCGCCAGGATCGGGAATCTGCGAATCTTCGGGGAGTTCATGGCACCAGTACCATCGGCCCGGTCTTGCGTCGCGCGGCGATGTCCGCGTGCGCCTCGGCGGCCTGCGCCAGCGGGTAGCGTACCGCCTTGAATTCACCGAACACGCCATCGCGATAGGCCTGGAACACGGCGTCCACCGCCTGCGGAATGCGGCCCTGCAGGTGCTGGGCCATCGGACCGCCGACCACACGGACATTGCGCGAGGCCAGCTCCGCCTGGTCGATCGCCGGCGCACCGGAGGCCGCACCGATCGTCACGATCCTTCCGCCCTGGCGGACCGCGGCCGCGGACACGCCGAACGTTGCCTTGCCGACGAACTCGTAGACGACATCCACACCGCCGGGCGCAATCTGGAGAACCTGATCGAGGAGCCTGCCATCCGTCGACAGCAGGGCATGATCGACCGCGCCGGCGATCGCGCCACGCTTGGCTTCCGATCCGGCGGTGCCGATGACGATGGCGCCGCGAGCCCTGGCCCAGCGGGAGATCAGCTGGCCGACGTTGCTCGAAGCGCCCTGCACCAGCACCGTTTCGCCGGCCTTGAGCTGATGGAAGCCGTTCAATCCGGCCCAGGCGGTGAGGCCCTTGGTCAGGATCGTCGCGACCTGCTCCGACGAAAGGTCCGCGGGCGTCGGAATCAGGTCCGCCGCGTTGACCAGGCGTACTTCCGCATAACTGCCCGGGGCCAGGAAGTAGGCCACCCGATCTCCGGCCGCCACCCCGGTGACCCCGGGGCCGACGGCTTCCACCACGCCCGCAGCCTCCACTCCGGTGACTCCCGGCAGCGGCATGGGAAAGAGGCCTTCACGGAAGGCGGTGTCGATGAAGTTCACCCCGATGGCTTCCTGACGCAGGCGCACCTGCCCGGGGCCGGGGGACGGTACCTGTTCGTCCTCCAGTTGGAGAACTTCCGGCGCGCCGGTCTTGTGGAAGCGAATGGTCTTGCTCATGTGATGTCTCCTGCGATTGAAGTGGCAGGGTCAATCTAGGCGCCTCCCATCCATAGCGGTAGCCTGTTTTATTCGATTCAATCCATCGTGTTCAACGATAGGTAAAGAACGCGGTCGCGCTGCCTATTGCCTGAGCTGCGAAATGAACGCGAGGCTCGCCGGACCCGGCGGCGAGTCCTTGCGGTAGACCACCTTCATCGGCAGCGACAGGTCGCGCGCGGTGACGCCCTCGATGCGTATCTTCACCAGGGCGCCGTTCTCCAGGTCGTCCTGCACCATGTGCAGGGGCATGTGCCCCCAGCCCAGGCCCGCCTTGAGGAAGGCGTGCTTGGCGCCCAGATCCGCCAGCCGCCAGGTCAACGGCGACAGCACGCCGAAATTCCGGCCTTCGGACAGCGCCGTCCGGTCCGTGAGGATCAACTGGACCTGCCTGGCAATCGCCGACGAAGAGATCACGCCGCGAGCGCGGGCCAGGGGGTGCGCGGGGCTGACGACCGTGGCAAAGGGAATGTCGATCAGGGGCTCGGCCTGCAATTCCTCGGGGACGCTGGGGAGCGAACCGATGACGCCGATCCCGCAACTGCCGTCGAGGACCGGGCGAATGACCCCGCCCAGGGCTTCGACGTAAAGCCGCAGCGCCGTGTGCGGGTACTTCTTGCGGCAGTTCATGGCCGCGCGCGTCACCGCCTCCATGGGATACATCACATCCATGGCCACCGAAACTTCCGGCTCCAGGCCTTCGCGCATCGCCCGCGCCCGGGCCTTGAAGGCATCCATGTTGTCGGCCACCGCGCGCGCTTCCGGCAGCAGGCTGCGGCCCGCGTCCGTCAGCTGCGGATAGCGGCTCGAGCGATCGAACAGCTTCACGCCCAGCTGCGCTTCCAGATTCGCCAGGGTCTGGCTCACCACCGATTGCGCGCGCCGCAGTTTCCGCCCCGCTGCGGAGAAGCTGCCCTGGTCGACCGCGGCGAGGAAGGTCCTGAGCTGGTCCAGCGTTACGCCATCGAGCATGTCTATCGTCCTTAACGATGGATTCCATCGAAATATATAGGCTTCTAGGATGTATCGCGAGTCCATAACCTGTGCCGCATGAACACGGAGACAGCCATGAACCCGCAGGCGACACTGGACACGCAGATCACACCCGCGCCGGAGACGGCCGGCCCTCGCGGGGTGACCTTGCACCGCGGCAGGCAGCACGGCCCCATCGTCCGCCTGGTGAGCCCCTCGAATGTCGGCGAGCGGATCAAGCCCTTCGTCTTCCTCGATCACGGCGAGCTGGAGCCCACTGGGCATAGCTTCTTCGGCATCCATCCGCATTCCGGTATCGCGACGCTGACCGTCGTCCTCAGCGGCGCGCTGGCCTACGCGGACACGACCGGGAAGCAGGGCGAAATCGTCGCCGGCGGCCTGGAATGGATGAAAGCCGGCAATGGGGTATGGCACGACGGCTGGGTGCCGAAGGGCGACCCCATGCGCTTCTTCCAGCTCTGGATCGCGCTGCCGCCGTCGCTGGAGAACTCGCCGCCGGAAAGCCAGTACGTGCCGCCTTCGGCAGTGCCGCAGGCAGGTCCGGCGCGCGTCGTGCTCGGCCAGCTGGGGCAGGCCAGGAGCGCCATCGCCGGCGCACCGGCGGGCATCGACTACTTCCACGTGCAACTCGAAGACGGAGCGCACTGGCAGCACACACCGTCGGCGGGTCACGACGTCGCGTGGCTGGCGGTGGACCGCGGCCGCCTGAAAGTGGGCGGCAAGACCGTTGCCGACGGCGTCATCGCGGTGTTCGAGGAGTCGCAAGGCGACGCCATCGAAGTCCAGGCCGAGGGCAACACCTCCTTCGTCTTCGGCTCCGCGATCCGGCATCCGCATCCGCTGGTGCTCGGCGAGTACTCGATCCATACGAATGCCGATGCCCTTGCCCGTGGCCAGGCGGAAATCCGTCGCATCGGCCGCCTGCTTCGCCCGGAAGGGCGGCGATAAGCCCGCAGCATCCCTCCCCACACCTCTTCGACCGTCCCACCCACAGCACAGGAGCACCCCATGAGCACCCACGCATCCACCTCCACCCGCAACCTCGTTGCCCCCTCTTCCCGCAACCGCATCCAGGAGTCGTCCGTGAATACCCTGAAGTCCGTTTCCGAACTCGCCGGCCGCATCCTGCTGTCGGCCATCTTCCTGATCTCCGGCCTGGGCAAGATCGGCGCCTATGCCGGGACCGCGGCCTACATGTCCTCGCTCGGCGTGCCCGCCGCCTTGCTCCCGGCCGTCGTCGCGACCGAGGTCCTCGGTGCCGTCGCGATCATCGTCGGCTGGCAGACGCGCGTCACCGCCTTCCTGCTGGCAGGCTTCACGCTGCTCACGGGCCTGGTGTTCCACAGCCACTTCGCCGACCCGATGCAGTCGATCATGTTCCTCAAGAACGTCGCGATTGCCGGCGGCTTCCTGCTGCTGGTTGCCAGCGGCGCCGGTCCCCTGAGTGTGGATCGTCGCTACTCGAAGTAGGCGCGCAGGCGACGCGCGCGGTACCGGCCACCCGGCCGGTACCGCGCGCGATCCGTTGTGGGTCGGCCGCTTCCGGGCACCCGGCATGCTCCGGGCTGAACATGACGAGGCAGGCGGGCGACTTCAGCCACCCGCGAGCAGCCGCAGGGGGACATATACTCACCCACCATGCTGACGCGATATCTCCCAGCTGCTGCGAAGGCCGCCTTTGACGAGCGGGCGGATTGAGAATGGCAGCAATGCATATCGCAGAGATTCGCGAGCGGCTGCGGCAAACAGGCGCCGCGCCGATCCACGAGCGGCATGTGCTGCGCCTGTGGGCACAGGGAGCCGCGCAGACCAGCAAGCGCAATCTCGAGGACTTCCTGCCGAAGCGCCTCCGCGAGGCCCTGCCGGAACTGGAGGCCGACCTGGCGGCCCTGGTGGCGCTGCGCTCGGTCCACCCCAGCGAGGACGGCTCGGAACGCCTGCTGCTCGGGCTGCGTGACGGCCAAACCATCGAGAGCGTGCTGCTCCCCCGCGAGGGCCTGTGTGTGTCCACCCAGGTCGGCTGCGCGGTGGGTTGCGTCTTTTGCATGACCGGTCGCACGGGTCTGATCCGCCAGATCGGCAGCGCCGAGATCGTTGCCCAGGTGGTGCTCGCGCGCCAGCGCCGGCCGGTCAGGAAGGTGGTGTTCATGGGCATGGGCGAGCCGGCGCACAACCTCGACGCGGTGCTGGAGGCCATCGAGCTGCTCGGCACCGGCGGCGCGATCGGCCACAAGAACCTGGTGTTCTCCACAGTGGGCGACCTGCGCGTGTTCGAGCGCCTGCCGCAGGGGCAGGTGAAACCGGCACTGGCGCTGTCGCTGCACACCACAGACGCCGCCCTGCGCGCACAGCTGCTGCCGCGTGCGCCACGCATTGCGCCGGAGGACCTGGTGGCGCTGGGCGAAGACTACGCGCGCCGCACCGGCTATCCGATCCAGTATCAATGGACCTTGCTCGACGGGATCAATGACAGCCCGGCTGAACTCGACGGCATCGTCCGCATGCTCAAGGGCCGGTACGCCGTGCTCAACCTGATTCCCTACAACGCCGTCGACGATCTGCCCTTCAAGCGCCCGACCTGGGAGCGCGCACGCGCGATCGCACGCGACCTGCATCGGCGCGGCATCCTGACGAAGCTGCGCCAGTCGGCCGGCCAGGACGTCGAGGGCGGCTGCGGCCAGTTGCGCGCGCGTGCGGCACGCATCAAGGGCCGGGCCGCTCAGCCCAAGGTCATCGAGCGGCAGTTCATGTAGAGCGGATCACTGATCCGCCTTTCGCGGCAGGCTCTAGCTCGAACCAGCCACTACTTCATAGATCAGCAGCACGACCAGCGCCGCAGGCAGATAGGCCGCGAGCGTCATCGCTTTAATCAGGGGCGCAGGCAATGTCGAATGCTGGTGCAGCGACCGCGCATTCAGCCGGATGAAAGAAGACGTGCGCAAGAAGCCGACCAGACTCCACCAGCCGAGCAGACCGGTGAGCAACAAGGAACGGACGCCGCGCTTCGTCGCATGCGCCTTGCAATACACGCCGGGGCTCGTTGTCCATCGTGTGATACTGACGAAGCCGTACACACGACCGAACGCCAACGGCTCTCCTCCGCGCACGCCACAGTCGTGGCAGGTGTCGGCCGGCGCCGCCGCCTGCGCGGCCGCAAGCTCATTGCCTGAAACTGCAGCCTTCGCGCGCTCGGTCGCAAGGTTCACGCAGTCCACGAATTCGTTGAGGTGCTTGTTCCTGCCAATCGACAGGCCAAACAAATTGTTCGTTGTAAGCATCAACAGCTTGGCAACGTTGCGGCCATCCAGGAAGACCAGAGCCGCCCCAGGCCCGACGCGCTCGGCGCTCTTCACTTTGACCAGGGGGATACGCAGTTCGGAGAGCACGAGGAGACTGCCCTCGATTTTGACCTTGTAGTTACGCCCCAGATTGACGTACTCGCCATTCCGGTCAGCTTCGACGAATGTTCCCTTGTATGGCCTGTCTGAACCGGCAGTGCTCATGGCTTCCCTGTGTGACTTCTGCGTGTGACGCCGCAGGGCAAAGTGTAACCGAGCTTGTCGGCCAGCCAATCCAGAGTTGATGGTTACGATCGGCAGCCTCGGCCAAAGAGCGACTTCGGCAGGCATAGCTACAATACTAAGGGCGGGTCTTGACCCGCCTTCCGCGACAGGCGGGTCAAGACCCGCCCTTGTATCTTATCTGCGCACCCGAAACGCGACGGGTGCAGGATGAGGCGGGGAAGCTGATCCCGCCCTGAGACCTTGAGTCTGCTCCGTAGATCAGACCCGCCTCGTCCCCTTAGTGCCCTTGTCGAGACTGGACGGTAGCCAAGACCCGGATCATCCGTGAGTCTGCATGCACAAGGAAAGTCGGCCTATTGGGCACGGATTCGCGGTGGCGACCGGCATCCGCAGGAAGTCGGCAGGAAACTCCAGCTTGGTGTCGCGCTGGCCGAAGCGGGTGCGGCCGCCAAAGAAGCGGTCATAGACCTCGTCGTCGCGCGGGCGCGGGAACTGGACGTACGCGGTCACGCCGGCGCCGCGCCGGTCGGTGATCCAGCGCGCCAACGTGATCCGCGATGCCTGCTGCAGCTTGGGCATCGAGTCGGGCACCGGGCTGCCGTGCGACCACTGCCAGATAACATCGACACTGCGGCCGCGCGTCACGAGGCGGGTCGAACTGATGTCACCGGCGAGGCGCAAATAGCGCTGCATCTGCTCGATGGCGTCGCCGAACGTGGCGCAACTCATCGCCACGTAGCTGAGCAGCCGATATGGCGCGGCTGGATACTGCTGCCGACTTTCAGCGCCAGTTCGGGCTCGCCGGTCGCTGAAATCGCGGCCTGTAGAAAGATAGGCGCATACCAGCCTCTGCGATTGCGGAGACGCGGCCTCACAGATTGGCCGACAAAGGCCCTTTACTGGCCTTTGCTGACCCTGCTTCTGTGCGACGGGACGGCTACAGTCCTTATGAGTACTCGAAGGCTGAATAAAAATCCGAAGCCGTAGGCTGCGCTGTCGGCAAAAAAGTGTGCCACCCATTGGGCGGAGCACCATGATTCGAGGAGAATCGATGATGTCGAAATTGCTGCGCTACGGGTCGATCGTCGCCATGGAAACGGCTGCTCTGCTCTGCGGCGCACGTTGTTGCTGCAGGGCGGCGCGCCTATGAACGTCCCGTCAAAGCTGTGTGCGGGCCTGCTGCTCGCCCTGCTTGGCCTCGGGTTGTCGGCCTGTGGCAGAAGCCAGCCGCAGGCCGCAGCCGGTACGTCGCCGGTCGCCGCGGCCGGCCCGGCGCGCTGCGGCGAGCATCCCTGGTGCGATACCCGGCTGTCGGCGGATGCGCGCGCCGATCGGCTGCTGGCGGAAATGACGCTGGAGGAGAAGATTTCCCTGCTCGGCGGCGACGATGTGTTCGCCACCACGCCGCTGCCGTCGCAGACCCGGCACACCGGCACCAGCTTCGGCATCGAGCGGCTCGGGATTCCGACGATCTATTACGCCGATGGCCCGCATGGCGTGGCGCAGGCGACCGGTGGCACTCCGATGCCGGCGGGCATCGCGCTGGCGGCGAGCTGGGATCCACGCCTGGCCTATCGCTACGGCAGCGTCATCGGCGAGCAGGCGCGCGGTCGCGGCAACGACGTGGTCTTCGCGCCCAATCTTGATCTCGTGCGCAATCCGTTCTGGGGCCGCAACATGGAGACCATGGGCGAGGATCCCTTCCTCGCGCGCACCTTTGCTCCGCCCCTGGTGCACGGCATCCAGGATCAGGGCGTGATCGCCAACGCCAAGCATTTCGTCGGCAACCACCAGGATGGCGCGCTGTCGGTGCCGCCCGAAGGCTTCCCGCTGCCGCCGCTGACTGGAGCCGTGGGTGGGCGTTTCACGACCGATGTCGTGGTCAGCGAGCGCGCCCTGCGCGAAATCTATCTCCAGTCCTACGAGGCGGCGGTCAAGGAAGGCGGCGTAGGCACCGTCATGTGTTCCTACAACCGCCTGAACGGGCCCTGGGCCTGCGAGAATCCCTTCACGCTGACCCAGGTCTTGCGCGAGGAATGGGGCTTCAAGGGCTATGTGCTGGCCGACTACAACGCCGTGCACATCCCGCAGGCGGGGCTCAACGCTGGCCTGGACTTCGAACCCTGGCCGGCGCTGGTATACAGCCCGCTGGTGGTCCAGGCCGTGCGCGCGGTCGCCCTGGTGAGCGACGAAACCATCAATAAGCGCGTGCGCAACATCCTGCGGACGCATTTCGCCTTCGGCGTCTTCGACCGGGCGGCTTACCCGGACGACATCTCGAGGATCGACACCGAAGGGCATTTTGCCGCGTCGCGCAGCATCGCCGAGCAGGGCATGGTGCTGATGAAGAACGACGGCGAATTGCTGCCGCTGCCGGCGCGCGCGGGCCTGAAGCTCGCGCTGATCGGCGCGGCCGCTGATCGCTACAACGCCGGTAGAGGTTCGTCCTTCGTCATCCCGCTGAAGACGACCACCCTGCGTCAGGGCCTGGAGGCGCGCGCCGCGGCGGCTGGCGTCGAGCTGCGTTACGACCCGGGCACCAGCACGAGCACCGCCGCCGCGCTGGCGCGAGAGGCGGACGTGGTTATCGTCGCGGTCAGCAATCACATGACCGAAGGTCACGACCAGCCCTGCCTGTCGCTGGACTGCGGTGGACTGCTGGGGCCGCTCGGCGAAGCATTGAGCTTTACGCCCGAATGCCTGCTGAGCGACTGCGCCGGCAATCAGGATGCGCTGATCGCAGCGGTGGCGGCAGCCAATCCCAAGACCATGGTGGTGATGCAGACCGGCGGCCAGGTGCTCACGCCATGGCGGGACCAGGTGCCGGCGATTCTCGAAGCCTGGTATCCGGGCGCGGATGGCGGCACCGCCATGGCGCGCGTGCTGTTCGGCGACGTGAATCCGTCCGGCAAACTGCCCATCACTTTCCCTCGGCATACCGCCGACACGCCGGTCGGCGGCGATCTGCTGCGCTACCCCGGCAACGGCGTGCAGGTGTTCTACACCGAGGACGTGTTGATGGGCTACCGCTGGTACGACGCGCAAGGCCTCGAACCCGCGTTCCCGTTCGGCCACGGCCTGTCGTACACGCGTTTCCGCTATTCCGACCTGCAGGTGAACGACCGTGAGATCAGTGCCACGGTGGCCAACATCGGTACCCGGGAGGGCGCCGAAGTCGCGCAGCTCTACCTCGGCCTGCCGCAGCCGGCGCCGGGCATCGTGCAGCCGCCGCATCAGCTCAAGGGCTTTCAGAAAGTGCAGCTTGCCCCGGGCGAGTCGGCGCGCGTGCACTTCGCGCTCGACGCGCGCTCGTTCGCGTACTG
Source organism: Solimonas sp. K1W22B-7 (assembly GCF_003428335.1). Taxonomy (GTDB): domain Bacteria; phylum Pseudomonadota; class Gammaproteobacteria; order Nevskiales; family Nevskiaceae; genus Solimonas_A. The sequence continues at coordinate 5,240,864 of NZ_CP031704.1, read as the reverse complement.
GGACGAGGCCGGCGCGCGCTGGAGCGTGGCGCCCGGCTGCTACGGCGTGGCGGTGGGATCGTCGTCGCGCGCACTGCCGCTGCAAGGGGTTATCGCTCAGGCGGGAGGAAACTGCCCATGAGGCTACGGCAGCCGCGACCGGACTTGGAGGTCCACACCAGCAGTTCGCGGGGGCTTGTCTGCCCCCGGCAATGGGATCGCCGCAGATTCGGCGGTACCCGCCATCGTCGGCCTGACTACGCCAGGCAGCGCCCTGGCCATGCCGGACATTCCGGCGCCATATTCGCGGTTTTTGTAGCCCAACAGAAAAAAGCCATGCACGGTCTCACACCATCTCTAATTGTTGCTGCACTGAGCCTGGCGCTCACTGCGTGTCACCACAGCGACGCCACCGATCCCGGGATCTCAGGCGCCTATCACGTGGATTGCACGCAGCGCGAGGCCGGTGACGGCAGCGTGGCGCATCCCTGGAACAGCCTCGACCAGGCAAGCGCGCTGACGCTTACGCCAGGCACCAACATCCTGTTCAAGCGCGGTACGGTATGCACCGGTGCGCTCGAACTCCGCGGCGCCGGCGCAGCGGATCGGCCGGCGCGGGTCGGCGCCTACGGTGAAGGTTCCTTGCCGCGCATCGACGGCGTCTGCAGCAGCGATCCCGCTTTCCCGGACGCCGTGCTGCTGGAAGATGTTTCACACGTGATCCTCGAAGACTTGGAACTGACCAACCGCGGTGACCGCACAAAAATCTGCCGGGGCGTGCACGTGGTGGCGAAAGCCGAGGCTGTGGTCAGCAACGTGACCGTGCAACGGCTCCACATCCATAACGTCGACGGCGCGAGCTCGCCGAAGGAAACCGGCGGCGACGGCATCCTGTTCGATGCGCAGGCGAGCGGCAGCTTCAAGACGCGCTTCGATGGTGTGCTGGTCTCCGACAACCTGCTTGAAGACGTCTACCGCATGGGCATCTGGCTCAACGTGGCGGAGGGCGCGCGTGGCGTGCGTTCGCCATCCGGCGCATGGCCGGAAGCGGCCACCCGTGTGGTCGCGCGCGGCAACCGGCTATACCGGATTGGCGGCGATGGCATCGTGGTCACCGGCGCGTTCGGCGCGCATATCGAGGACAACGTGCTCGGTGGCGGCAACCTGCTGCACAAGCCGATAACCGACCCCAACTGGTTGTACAGCGCCGGCATGTGGGCCTTCGCGTCGAACGACACCGTGATCCAGCGCAACGAGGTCTACGGCATGCTGGGCCCGGAAGCCGACGGTACCGGCTTCGATATCGATTTCAACCAGGATGGAACGATCGTCCAGTACAACTACAGCCACGACAATGCGGGTGGCTTCATCCTGGTGTGCGACAGCTTGATCCAGCAGCGATCCGCGGTGGTCCGCTACAACCTCAGCATCGACGATTACGGCCTGGTCCGCGACGGGCTCTGCCAACTGCCGCCGATAGGAACCGGCGGACTGTTTCAGGTCAAGGTCTACAACAACACCTTTGTCGGCAAAGAGCCGATCAACGGCAGCACCTCGATCATCGGTGCATCCAACCACATCCAGGACCCGACGAGCTACGAATTCTTCAATAACATCGTTTACTCAACCACAGAGATTCCCTACCTCGGCTTCGTCTGCCCGCTGCATTGCGCCAACAACCTGTTCTTCAACATGCTGCCGGTTGCGCTGCCGCCCTTCATCTTCGCAGACCCGTTGTTCCAGGATGCCGCCCGTCGCGGAGTCGGCCGCGAAATCGCCGGCGGCTTTGCCTTGCGCGCCGGCTCGCCCGCCGTCGGCACCGGCAGGACGATAGCCGGTCATCCGGATCGTGATTACTTCGGCAACCCCGTTCCAGCGGATACGGCGCCGACGATCGGGTTTTATGAACCACCACGGCCGACCCCATAAGCGGCCCCGCCTGGAGTTGTTCCAGAAGGTGCCATTGCTGAACCTGTGGTTCATGAAAGCTATTGGCCTGTTCCGGCCGGCGCGTCCGGTTTAACTGCCCGTGGCGAGCAATGAGGCCAAAAGGGGCCAGGCTGAATTATTTTTTGATAGGAGAACTGGCGCCGTGAAAAATATTCAACCCGGCCCCAATGGCACCCCCGGCAATGGGATCGCCGCAGATTCGGCGGTACCCGCCATCGTCGGCCTGACTACGCCAGGCAGCGCCCCGGCCATGCCGGACATTCCGGCGCCATATTCGCGGTTTTTGTAGCCCCCTTCGCCGAGACTTCCGAACAAATTCGGCCTTTGGGTAGCCTCTCCATTCGACTTCACTATGCGCTGCAACAGTCCGGACCGAGTTTACTTCTAAGTCCGCCTGACTCGATCTCGTACAGAGTTTGTTTCGGCAATACCGAGTTTAGTCCACGAGGTCAGCCTAGCGCCGATTCACGCCCTCATCCCGCAGCGAGAACGGCGTGAAGTTCGTATCCGTATCGAAGGTGTCCACGCCCTCCGCCTTCTTCAGCCGCCCGACCACGAAGTAGGTCAGCGGCGTCATGGCCACCTCCACGCCGAGCTTGAAGACGAAGTTGAAGCCGATCACCGCGATCAGCGCGTCATTGGTCCAGGTGCCGTAGAACGCCAGCGGGTAGAAGATCAGCGAGTCCACGCCCTGGCCGCAGATCGTGCTGCCGATGGTGCGCATCCACAGGTGACGTCCGCCGAAGTGGACCTTCATCTTGGCCATGACGAAGGAGTTGACGAAGTCGCCGGCCCAGTAGGCCAGCATGCTGGCGGCGACGATGCGCCAGGTGTTGCCGAACACCACCTCCAGCGCCGGCTGCAGCGTGGCGTTCCAGGGCTCGTCGGGGCTGGGCGTCATGCCCACCACCACCGCCGACATCAGCGTGGCGAACAGCATCGCGCCGAAGCCGGCCCAGATCGCGCGGCGCGCGCGGGCATAGCCGTAGACCTCGGTGAGCACGTCGCCGAAGATGTAGCCGATGGGAAAGAACAGGTTGCCGGCGCCGAAGTTGAAGCTGCCGAGCCAGGGCAGGGTGACCGTGCAGACCTTGCCAGGCCCGATCAGGTTGGAGCACAGCAGCACCGCGACCATGCCGCCCAGCAGGAAATCGTAGTAACGGAAACCCTGCGCCGATCCAGCCTGCGTGTTCATCATTGTCCCGGGAAGTCAGTCTGCATTCAGCTTACACCGGGATGCTGGCCGATCCCTCACCCCGGCGCGGCGACGCTGCCCCGCTACACTGGACCGATGACCGACACGCCCGCCCCCGCTCCTGCCGCCCCCGGCCCCGACGCTCCCTGGCTCGAGCGCTGGCTGTGGCGTGGCCGTCACTGGTGGGCCCCGACCAACTTTGCCGCCGGTGTCGGCAGCTTCTTCCTGATCAACCGGCAAGAGGCGATGGGGCTGTGGCTCGCCGGCTTCCTGCTGCTGGCCTGGATCGCGATCCTCGCCGAGGGCCTGCTGGGCCGCTGGATCGGCCGCTGGCGCCCGCAATGGGCGCATGCCTCGCCCTGGCTGCTGCGCTTCGTCACCCAGGGCGTCCACCAGGAAACCTTCTTCTTCGCGCTGCCCTTCCTGCTGCACACCACCACCTGGACCTCGATGCAGGCCGTGTTCACCGTGGTCGTGGCACTGGCGGCGCTGGCCTCCACCTGGGACCCGGCCTATCACCGCCAGATGACCGGCCGGCCGGCGATGTTCCTGGCCTACCACGCGCTGTCGATCTACGTCGCCACGCTGATCCTGCTGCCGACCTTCCTGCACATCACCACCACCGAGACCCTGGCCTGGTCGGCGCTGGCGGTGGCGGTGCTGGCCGTGCCGAGCCTGGCGCAGCTCCCCGAGCAGCGTCGCCTGCGCCACTGGTTCGCCTCCTTCGCCGGCGCCGCGGTGCTGGGCGCATTGGCCTGGCTCTACGGCCCCTGGGTGCCGCCGGTCACGCTGTGGATCAGCCAGGGCACGATCAGCCAGACCGTGGATGTCGAAGCCCGCGCCCCCGGGGCCCAGCTGCGCGAGATCGGCATTGCCGAGCTCAACGCCAACGGGCTCTACGCCTTCAGCGCGATCCGCGCCCCGGGCGGCCTGCGCGAGGAGGTCTTCCACCGCTGGGTGCACGAGGGCAGGGAAGTGGACCGCATCCCGCTGCACATCGAGGGCGGCCGCGAAGAAGGCTACCGTGCCTGGACGCGCAAGACCGGCTTCCCGGCGGACTGCGAGGGCGAGTGGAAGGTGCAGGTCATCACCGACGGCGGCCAGCTGATCGGCGAGATGCGCTTCCGCGTGAAGTAGCGCGCCGTACTCACTGCCGCGCCAGCGCCAGGTTCTCCTCGATCGCCTCGCGCAGCAGCGCCTGGCTGCCGCCGGGACGGTACGGCAGGTCGCCGCGCTTGGGCTTGCCGAACACACGCAGCCGTTCCAGCCGCCGCACGATCGCGCCCACGTCGCTGCCCGGATCGACCATGCGCGACCACAGGCGCATCAGCTCCTCGACGTTGCGTTGCCGCCGCAGCGGGTCGCCCGGCAGCTGCAGCGTCGCCGGCAGCGAGGGCGTGACCAGGATCAGCAGCGACTCCTCGCGCCGGATCGCGCTGCTGTTCTTCAGCAGCAGGTCCAGGCCGGGGATGTCGCCCGCCAGCGGTACCTGCGAGGACGTGTTGTCGTTGACCGATTCCGACAGCGCCGACAGGATCAGGGTCTGCCCGAAGGCCAGCTCCGAGGTGGCCTGCACCGACTGGCGGAACATGGTCAGCGACTGGTTGAAGTTGCCGACGTTCTCGCGCGACAGGAAGGAGCGCGCCGCCTCCACGCGGAAGCGCACCTCGCTGCGGCTGATCGCCTCCGGCGCCAGGCGCAGGCGCACGCCGACGTCGATGGGCCTGAGTTCGCCGAGGTTGATGCCGCTGACCGCGACGTTGACGGTGCGCCCGGCAAAGAAGTCCGACTCGCGGCCCAGGAAGGCGGTCAGCGAGGGCCGCGCGATCACACCGTAGTACTGTCGCGAGTCGTTGAACAGGTTGAGGTTGTAGTTGAGTTGCGGGATGCTGATCTGCGAGGTGATGGCGCGCGCGCTTTCGCGCGCCGTGCCGACCACGCCGTTGATCTCGCTGCTGCTGTTGGCACGGCTGTACTGGTTGTTGTAGCCGTACTGCAGGCGCAGGCCGTCGAACAGGTTCACGCCGCGGTTGCGGCCATCCACCACCGAGCTGAGGATGATCGTCACGTCCACCAGCATCTGGCGCGGATCCGCTGGCGGTGTGGCCGGCGCGGCCGCGGCCGGTGCATCCATCTGGGTCTCGCCCACCGTGTTCTGCGCCAGCAGCTGCTCGATGCGGCGCTGGCCCAGCCCCGCCTGCTCACCGCCGTCCTCGCGCAGCGCCGCCTGCATCAGCCCGCGCGCCCCGGCATCGCCTTCCACCGCCCCGGCATAGGCCGCCAGCCGCAGCGCATCGCCCTGCTCCGGGGCCAGCTGGCGCGCACGCTGCGATGCCAGCCGCAGCATCGCCCAGTCGCCGCGGTAGTAGGACGCTACGCCCAGGCCGTAGAACGCCTCCCAGCGTGCCGGCTGGTCCAGCGCCGCGGCGGCGAAGCGGTCCTGCGCCTCGTCGTAGCGGCCGCGTTCCAGCTCCAGGAAGCCGGTCATCATCTGCGCCCAGAAATTCATCGGCGTGAACTGCAGCGCGTTGTCGTAGCCCACCTCGGCCATGTCCAGCTGCGCGCGGTTGCCTTCGCGCGCCATGCCGTCGTAGGTCAGCGCGTAGAGGAACTGCAGGTAGCCGTTGCGCAGGTCGTTGCGCAGCGCCGCAGCAAGGCCCGGCTGCGCGCCGGCCCAGTCCTGCCGCAGCAGTGCCGCGCGCAGCGGCTCCCAGCCGCCGTCCGCGGTCGCGGGCGCCTGGGCCTGCGGCGGCGTGCTGGCGCAGGCGCAGAGGGCCAGCATCGCCGCGGCAAGAGTGCCGCGGCGCAGGGCGGGCAGGGGCTTCACGGCGCCGGGCAGTCGTCGGCGGTGTCGGCGGTGCGATGATCGCGATCGCAGTCCTGCGTGCTGCGCGGTGGCAGGCCCTGGCTCGGCTGGCTGCCGCCGAAGAAGTCGCCCGCGTCCTGCTGGCGGTTGCCGGCGGTGTTGGTGGCGTCCGGCCCCAGGTCGATCGCGCCGAATTTCTTGTCGTTGAAGTCCAGGCCGCCCTGCGGGGCGCCGCCCTCGCGCAAGCCACCGGACTGGCCGGGATTGCCGAACAGGTTCTGGCCGATCGCGCTCTGCGAGGGCACCACCGCGCCGGAAACCGCCGCGCCCGCGCTGCCGTCGCCACGGTCGGGATTCACCGCGCCATCCCGCTTGGCGGCCGCCTTGATCTGGAAGTTGCGGTCGTTGAGCTTGTTGTCCAGGAACTCCTGCTTGCCCGGCTGGAAGCGCGCCTCCTCGGAGGGCGTGTCGACCTCCTTCTGGTTCGCGTCGATCTTTTCGGTCTTGGTGACCTTGCCCGTGGCGTCGGTGGTGATGATCGTGGCCGAGCCGTCCTTCTTGCGATTGATCGTGGTGGTGGAGCCGTCGCTGCGCGTATGGGTGATGATTTCACCGCCGCCATCGATCTTGGTGCTTTCCACCTTGTCGGGTTTGGTCGATTCCTTCGCGCTTGCGTTGGCGTCGGCGCAGTCGTTCTCATTGAGCGCGCAGCGCATCTGCGGGTCGGTGGCGCCGGGGGCAACTCCCTTCATCACGCCGTCCGGCGTCGCGCCGATCCTGGCGGCGGCGTCCCTGGCGGCTTCCGCGGAGCGGCCGGGGGCCCTCACCTCGCCGTTGGGCAGCACGATGGTGCCCTGGTCCGAGCTGAAGAAGCCGCCGTCGCTGATCGCGCCCTTGCCCTGCGCGCCGATGCCCGTGGGCCCCGTGCCGCCGTCCGCGGGCCCGGTGAGGCTGGTGACCGGGTTGCCGCCAATACCCGCACCCGCCGCGTTCAGTGCATCGGTATTGACCTGCCGCTGGCCGAAGCCCTGGTTGAAGCCCGGGTTGTTCGTGGCGCTGTCGTTGAGTTGGCCCGCCAGGTTCGCGCGCGCTTCCGTCGCCGGGGAGGACAGGCGGGTCGTCGCGTCCGCCTTGCTGCCGCCGGGCTGGCCGCTGACCACGTCCTTGCGGCCGGTGTCCACGCCCGGCACCGCCGGCGAGGCATTGCCCGGCACCTTGGTGGCGTTGTCCTTCGCCGCCGCCTTGGCCGCTTCCGCAGCCGCCGCCTTGCTGCTGGTCGACGCGACGGTGCCGGCCTGCAGCTTGGGCTCGATTTTCCTTTCGGGCACGGTCTCGGCCTGGGCCGACAGCGCGAACAGCGAGGCCGCCAGCGCGAGCGCCAGGGGTTTGAAGCGGGGGGTGTCGTTCCTCATGACTCTGTCTCCTGACCATCATCCGGATGGCAGGGCCAGCGTAGGTCCGGCGGCGTGGCCACCGGTATCACAGGAATTGGTGAGGGCCCGCAGCGCCGGCGCGTGACGCAGTTCGCGGAATCCATAACTTATCCCCTCTCCCGCTGGCGGGAGAGGGTTAGGGTGAGGGTGGTGCGTCGGCGGTACGCACGGACCTGCCGCCAGAAGGGCTCGGCCCCGCCCTACCTCCCCTCCACCGGCATCACCGGCACAAGCAACCTCACCCGCGTCCCTGGCTGCAGCCCCGTCCACTCGATCTCCCCGCCCAGCCGCAGCGCGCGCCGCCGCAGGTTCGCCAGCCCGTGGTGCCCGGGCCGCTCCCGCGTCGCGTCGAAGCCCACGCCATCGTCCTCCACCGTCAGCAGCAAGTGCTCGCCCACCGTCTCCGCCACCACCCGCAGCCGGGTCGCCCGCGCATGGCGCAGCGCGTTGTGCGCAGCCTCCTGCACCACGCGCAGCAGCTGCAGCAGCGCCGCCGGCGGCCAGCGCAGCTCGTCCGGCAATCCGCGCAGCTCGAACTGCAGCGTCACCCCCGCATCGAGGCTCGCCGGGTCCAGCCGCTCGCGCAGCAATGCCAGGGCCGCCTTCAGCGACAGCTCGCCCGGATCCAGCGAGAACAGGATCAGGCGCAGGTCGTCCAGCGCCCCTTGCAGTGCGCGCGCCGCCGGCGTGTCGCCGGCCCCCTCGTTGTCCAGCCGTGCCAGCGCCGCCACCAGCGTGCCGCCCAGGCCATCGTGCATGTCGGCGAACAGGCGCTCGCGCTCCGCCGCGATCACCCGCTCCTGCCCGGCGCGCTCCAGCTCGCGATAGCTCGCCGCGATCTGCGCCTCGCGCTGCGCCACGCGGTCGGCCAGCTCCCGGTTCAGCGTTTCCGCCTCGTTCAGTGCGGCCAGGAAGCGCTGCAGCAGCACCCAGGTGAAAGTGGCCAGCGGCAGCGGCCCCGCAAAGGGGAAGAACAGCCCGTCCCAGGGCGCGATGAGGCCGGCCAGCAGCAGCGAGTCGTGCAGCGCCGTCACCGCCAGCAGCAGCGCCGACTGCAGCATCCAGAAAGCCGTGGCGTCGCTGCGCGGCAGCAGCTCGCGGATGTAGAGCCGGTACATCGTCCAGCTGCCCAGGCCCAGCACCGCGAACTGGAACGCCGGCAGCATCCGCCCGTACAGAACCTGATCGCCGACCAGCAGACCTGCCGCGAGCAACAGCAGCGGCGCCGCCGCCGCGACGCGCAGCAGTCCGCGCGCCAGGCCCGGCCGGCGCTCGCCGACGTAGTACATGCCCAGCATCGCCGAGGCCACCACGAACCAGGCGAACAGCAGGTAGGGCAGCATCGTCCACGCGGGCTCCGGCAAAGGGGCGCGCGCGAACAGGAAGCAAGGGTAGTAGAGCCCGCCGGCGAAGCAGGTCAGTGCATGCCAGAGATAGATGCGTTGCTGGCGCCGGCCCAGCCACAGCATCAGGCTGACGCCGCCGAGCACGAGGGACGCAATCACCAGGGCCATCACGCCGTCGCGTTTCAGCAGCACGCGCAGCGCATGGCGCGGCGCCAGCGCCGTTTCCGGGCCCAGCTGCACTTCGCCGAGGAAGCTGCGCTGCTGCGGCACACGCGGAACATCGATGACGACGAGGTTCCCGCCGCTGCGCAGCAGCGGCGGCGGGATCGACAGCAGCAGGGGCTGGAAACGCTGGCGATGCCGTTCGGCGCCGCTGCGCAACGGCACGCCGTTGATGCTCACCGACGGCGGGTGGCTGAAGCTCTGCAGGTAAAGCGCCCAGGGCTCTGCGGGAATCGCCGCCAGCGCAAAGCGTCCCTCGTAGCGCGCGGAGTGCAGCAGGTTGCGCTCATGCGGCAGCGACACGGGCTCGGGGGTGTCGCTTTCGGAAGAGAACTGCCAGGCGATCCGGTCCACCGGGCCCGGCGGCTCGATGCGATGCATCGCCACGATGCCGAGATAGAAGGCCGCGCAGACCGCGACATGCAGCAGCGCGCGCAAGGCGATGCGGGTCACGCCGCCGGCCTCCCCCTGTTCGTCCCGAGCCTGTCGAAGCATGAACGGGGGGAGGGAGCTAGTGCGCCCGGCCGCGCGGTGCGCCGGGACCGATCAGCCCCTGCTGCGTCGCCTCGAACACCGCCTCGCCGCGCGAGCTGACCGCCAGCTTGCGGTAGATCTGCTTCACGTAGGTGCCCACGGTGTTGATCGAAATGCCCAGCGCATCGCCGATCTCGGCATAGGCATAGCCCTTGGCGACCAGGTCGAGCACGTCGGTCTCGCGGTCGGACAGGAAGCGCGACGACGGCACGACCGGCACCGGCGCGGGCTTGTGGAAGCGCTGCAACAGGTGGCGCGCCACGCGCGCACTCATCGGCGAGCCGCCCTCCAGCATCTCGCGGATCGCGCGTCCCACCTGCGGCGCGCTGGCGTCCTTGAGCAGGTAGGAGCAGGCGCCGGCCTCGATCGCCTCCACCACGTGCGCCTCGTCGCCGAACACCGAGATCACCATCACCAGGGTATCGGCGCGCAGCGCCAGCGCCTCGCGGATCAGCTCGGAACCGCGTCCGTCGGGCAGGCCCAGGTCCACCAGCAGCACCTCGGGCGGGCACAGGCGCAGCAGTTCACGCGCCTCGGCGCAGCTACCGGCAGCGCCCAGCAGCTGCAGGCCGGCGTCGGCCGCCACGGCGCGCGCCAGCCGCTCGCGCACCTGCGGCTCGTCCTCCACCAGCACCACCCGGTGAACCCCCGTCACGCCCGCCTCCTGCTTGCGCCCTGGACAGATTCTAGCCGGGCTTGGGGCCTGCCGATGGCGACGGCGATCTCAAGCCGGCCGGACTTCGATCCCCGCCGACTGCAGGGCGGCAAGGATGTGCTGCGACAGGGTGGCCGTGGCACGTTCGGCCGCGGGGCCCGCGCGTTTCCTGAACAGCCCGCCGGGCGCCCGGATGAAGATGCTCCACTGGATCGGCAGCCCCTTGTAGCCCTCGCCTTCATCGGCCTGGCTGGAGCAGCAGATCATCAGCTCGGTCTCGCCCTCGATGCGTTCGATGAACCAGCCCCAGTCCTCGCCCAGCGGATAGCCGGTGACGACCCCGCGCTTCATCAGCTCCAGCGACAGCCAGTGCGCCAGTTCGAATCCATAGACGCCCGGATTGGCCTGGCTGTCCTCCGGCAGATAGGGGCAGAACTTCGCCGAGGTAAATTCGATCTGCCACATTGTGGTGCTCCTTGAACTCATCCGACATGCAGGCCGCGACAGCCCGTAGGTTGGGCTGAGCGCAGCGATGCCCAACGTTCCTGGCCTCGCATTCCGGGCATTGCTACGCTCGCCCGGTGACCCCTGCTTCCGGCAGCCCAAGCTGCATCACCGGACAGATTCTAGCCAGGGGATCAGAACAGGCCGAGGAACCGGCGCGAATAGAACGGCTTGGCGCTCTTGAGGAAGTAGTCCTCCACGCCCCCTCCGTGGCCGGTGATCGCCACGAAATCCACCGGCGGATCGGGGATCGACACATTCTGCGCCACCATCCCGGCCTCGGCGATCAGCGCGTCGCGGTCGCCGGTCGCTTCCACCGCGATCAGCGTATGCGGCGGATCGCCGGTCTCCGGGTTGTGGAAATGAGCGAGCCAGGCTCGCTTCACCTGCGTGCGGGTCTTGAACAGACGCTCCAGGGCCGCCGCCAGCGCGTCCGGATGCCGGCTCGGCTGACCCAGCAGCACCTGTGTGTCCTTCCGCACGACATGGCTCCCGGCGGGCGGCCAATGGGCGGGAGGCACCGCGACCTGACAGTACAATCAGGTTGCGAACAACATGCCGGTAAGCGATAAGCGCGCTTTGCGCTGCCGCATGGCCAGCGTCCAGGGAATTCTCCGAGGGATTGATGAGCGAACAGATCTATCTTGCACGCGACGGCCAGCAGACCGGCCCTTACACGCGCACCCAGCTCGCCGGGCGAGCCGCGCGAGGCGAGGTGCAGCAGGGCGACTTCGCCTGGCAGCCGGGACAGCCGGCCTGGGTGCCGGCATACGATGCCCTGGGGTTGCTGGGAATTTCCCTGCCGCAGGCCGCCACCGCCCCGCCGCCGCTGCCGGCGGCAGCGCGGCAGCGCACGGTCCCTGCCCAGGTCAATGTGCCCGCGGGGCACGGCGCGCGCATTGGCGCCAACCTGCTGGACACCCTGCTGGGTTCGCTGCTGAGCTTCGTGGCCTTCTTCATCGGGGGCGCCCTGGGTGGCGACAACCCTGGAGCGGTGCTGGGCTACGGCTACCTGTTGGCGATAGTCTTCATCGCCGCGTACTTCGGCCTCACCCACTCCAGCGAGGCCATGGCCTCGTTCGGCAAGCGCGCCACCGGGCTGATCGTGGTGGACAAGCACGGCCAGCGCATCGGCTTCGTGCGCGGCGCGCTGCGCTATCTGGCCATGCTGCTGGGCGCCTTTTTCTGGCTGCCCATGATGATGGTGCTGTTCAACCGCCGCCATCGCGGCCTGCACGACATGCTCGCCGGCACCGTGGTCATCGAGAAGGACACTTACGAACCCGAGCTATGGGACTTCGAGCAGCTGCACGGCAAGGGCGGCGCCGCCGCGATCGTGATCGCGCTGTTCCTCTTCTTCATATTCTTCATCGGCATCCTCGCGGCCATCGCCATCCCGGCCTACCAGGACTACACGATCCGGGCGAAGGTTACCGGGGCGCTCATCGAAACCCGCGTCCTCAAGGCTGTGGTGGGCGAGCATCTGCTCAACGGCGAGGACGCCGTCGTCAGCTACGAAGAACTCGGGATGCCTGGGCCGAAGGCGCTGCCGCAGTACGGCGCCACGATCGAGGTGCAACCCGAGGGCGCGATCCTCATCCGCTTCGATGCACCGACGCCGGTCGCCGGCAAGTCCGTCGTGCTGACGCCGATCAATAGAGGCATCGAAGGCTGGCATTGCCGGGGGGGCGACGACATGCCGCAGAAATACCTTCCGGCCGACTGCCGGCAGTCGGCGGCTCAGGGCCCGTAGCCCGTAGGTTAGGCTGCCAGACGTAGGCGCCTCTAGCCCCGTAGGTGGGGTGAGCATAGCGATGCCCAACAACTCGGACCCTGCATGTTGGGCATCGCTACGCTCGGCCCAACCTACGTCGCTGCCTCAGCCGGATCGTCGTTGCGCTCAGGGTGAAGGCTCGGGCTCAGCGCCGCGCGCCCATGTAGCTGCGCGCCTTCTTGTACTGCTGCCCATCATATTTCCAGAGCTCTTCCTGGTAGAGGTTGGCCGTGCCGCTGGAGATCGCCACGTTGCGCAGGCTGCCCGGCTGCGGTCTGCCCAGCGTCAGGCTGTAGCCAGTGCCGTCCAGCACCAGCTTGCAGCGCTCGGCTTCGCAGCGCAGCACCTCTATCGGGCCGGCTGCCGCGCCCCAGGCGCAGCCCTGGCTCGTGGTCGCGATGAAGTCCGTAGCCCTGCCATCGCTGTCCAGGTCCACGGCCCGGCCTTCGAAAGCACAATGGAATTCCCTAGTCACGTCCAGGCCTTGCAACACGCGCTGCACTGCGGGTGGCGGCTTGACCAGGGCATCCTCGACATTGAAATCCTCCGCCAGTGCCGGAGCGGCGGCCAACAGCAACAGCAGGCCCATCAAGATTTTCTTCATGCCGCTAGAGTGCCAGGTGGTAGTGACAGAACGCCTCGTCGCGCTTCCACCCCAGCGATTCGTAGAGCCGCTGCGCCGGGATGTTGTCCAGCGCCGTCGCCAGCGACAGCCGCGCCGCGCCCTGCTCGCGGCCGAACGCCGCCGCGGCTTCCAGCAGGCGCAGGGCCACGCCCCGGCGGCGAGCCTCCGGCACCACGAACAGATCGTTGAGCGTGTAGGTGCGGCGGGCCCGCACCGACGAGAACACCGGGAACAGCTGCGTGAATCCCAGGGCCTCGTCCGCCTCGCCGGTTGCCAGGAACACCACCGACTCCAGCCGGCCGAGCCGCTCCGCCAGGAAGCGATGGGCCAGCGCCAGGTCCGGGGCCTGCCCGTAGAACTGGCGATAGGCATCGAACAGCGGCGCCAGCGTATCGACGTCGCCTGCCCGCGCCTGCCTCAGCCGGACCGGCATCGCGCTCAGGGCTTCTGGTGCGGATCGATCTTGCCGAGCTTCATCAGCCGCGAGCGGACCGCGCCGTTGGTGCGCAGGTGCGCCGCGGCCAGCTGCTTGATCGTGCTGCCGGCATCGAAGGCGGCGACCAGCGCCTGGTCCTCGTCCGGCGCCCAGGGCTTGCCAGTGCTGGGCGGCAGGCCCTGGTTCTTCTTCTGCGCGCTGGCAGCGCGCTGCAGGGCTTCCATGGCGAGGCTCAGGGCGCTGAGCACGTCCGCCTGCAGGCAGACATGCTCGGCGGGCAAGGCTTCGCCGGTGGCGGGATCGGCGCCCTTGGCGAGCGAACGGATGATTTCTAGGGCTTGGGTCTGTTCCATGGCGCGGATGCTGACGCTCTCCGGCCGTGGCTGCAAGCGGATGCCGCCATCCGCCTGGATCTGCAGGCATTCCCGCCTCCGAGCCACGCCGCTTTCGCAGGCCGCAGAAATACGGAACTCCGTTAGGGATTCCGCCTGCGCAGGATTTAAAATATGGCCATGAGCCCAGGTGCACCTGGGCTACAGGCGAGAGGCTTGACGCCGACACGGGCGCCCCGGGCTGACCGAGTAGGGCTCTGCTGCGGCATCCGCGAATAGGTCGCGGAATCGTCCGTCGTTCTTTCACAAGATAGCTTCACTGCCCGCCGGGCCCCATGGCCCGGCGCGGCAGATTCATGCCCGAGCTTGCCCCGCAAGCATGAAAAAAGCCGCCCGGAGGCGGCTTCTTTCATGCAATCAGAAATGTAGGTTGGGCTGAGCGCAGCGATGCCCAACATTCCTGCTGTAGCACCTAGTGACCGCCGCCATCCAGCGACTTGATCGCCTGGATCATCGAGACCATCACCTTCTGCGCGTCGCCGTACACCAGGTTGGTGTTGTCGGCGAAGAACAGCTCGTTCTCCACGCCCGAGTAGCCCTTGCCCTGGCCGCGCTTCACGACGAAGACCTGCTTGGCCTGGTCGACGTTGAGGATCGGCATGCCGTAGATCGGCGAGGACTTGTTGGTGCGCGCGGCCGGGTTCACGGTGTCGTTGGCGCCGATGACGATGGCGAAATCGGCTTCCTTGAACTCGCCGTTGATGTCTTCCATGTCGTAGATGATGTCGTACGGCACGCCGGCTTCGGCGAGCAGCACGTTCATGTGGCCGGGCATGCGGCCCGCCACCGGGTGGATCGCGAACTTCACTTCCACGCCGGCCGCCTGCAGCAGCTTCACGAACTCGAAGAGCTTGTGCTGCGCCTGCGCCACCGCCAGGCCGTAGCCCGGGGCGATGATCACCTTGGAGGCGTAGCGCATCTGGATGCCGGCATCGCCGGCATCCGTGGGCTTCATGCTGCCCTTGATCTCGCCCTGCTGTTCGTCGCCGGTGGCGCCGAAGTTGGAGAAGATCACGTTGCTCACCGAGCGGTTCATGGCCTTGGCCATCAGCAGCGTCAGCAGCGTACCGGCGGAACCCACCACCATGCCGGCGATCATCAGCGCCGGGTTGTTCAGCACGTAGCCTTCCAGGCCCACGGCCAGGCCGGTGAAAGCGTTGTACAGCGAGATCACCACCGGCATGTCGGCACCGCCGATCGGCATGGTCATCATCACGCCGAAGATCAGGGCCAGGGCGAAGAAGGCCACGGTGACGCCGGCCGATGCATGGCCCTGCGCGCCGAAGACGATGTACAGGCCGATGCCCAGCGTGGCCAGCATGATCGAGCCGTTGATGGCCTGGATGCCGGTCATGCGCAGCGTCTTGTTGATGCGGCCGTCGAGCTTGGCCCAGGCGATCAGCGAGCCGGACAGCGAGACCGAGCCGATCAGGCCGCCGAACACGGTGACCAGGTAGTGCAGCCAGCCGTGGCTGGCGCCCTCGGCCGGCGTGGCCAGCAGCACCATCGCGGCGATCGCCGCGGCGGAGCCGCCGCCCATGCCGTTGTAGAGCGCCACCATCTGCGGCATGGCGGTCATCTCGACCTTCTTGCCGCTCCACCAGGCCCAGCCCACGCCGATCACCAGCGCGACGAACGCCACCGCGGCGTTGGTCATCAGATGCGGCTTGGCGGCCTCGTTGACGCCGAAGTAGTAGAGGAAGCTGGCCAGCACCGCCACCAGCATGCCGTAGCCGGCAACGACGATGCCCGAGCGCGCCGTGACCGGCGAGGACATGCGCTTGAGACCGTAGATGAACAGGAAGGAAGCCGCGAGTGCGCTGACTTCGATAAGCAGTTGGGCATTCATGGGCAGGTCCTTACTTGTTCGCCGGCTTCTTGTCCGAGGACTTGAACATGTCGAGCATGCGCTCGGTCACGACGTAGCCGCCGGCGGCATTGCCGGCGCCCAGCAGCACGCCGAAGAAGCCGATGGCCTGCTCCAGCAGCGAGGTGGCGTTGAGCGTGGCGTAGATCGCGCCCACGACGACGATGCCGTGCACGAAGTTGGAGCCCGACATCAGCGGCGTGTGCAGGATCGACGGCACGCGGCCGATGATCTCGTAGCCGGTGAACGCGGCGAGCATGAAGATGTAGAGGGCGACGAAGCCCGTCAGGACGGTTCCGGTGTGTTCCATGATTCTTCCCCTTAGCCTTCGACCGCTTTCTTCGCGGCCTCGTTCTTGATTTCGCCGGCATGCGTCAACGCGGACTTGGCCAGCACCTCGTCGGCCCAGTCGATGTTGATCGCCTTGTCCTTCACGAACAGCTCGATCAGGTTGTACTGGTTCTTGGCGTAGAGCTCGGAGGCGTGCTCGGCCAGCAGCGACGGCACGTTGATCGGCGCGTTGATCGTGACCTGGCCGACCTGGATGGTCTCGCCCGGCTGCGTGTACTCGGTGTTGCCGCCGCCTTCCGCCGCGAGGTCGATGATCACCGAGCCGTTCTTCATGCCGTCGATCTGCGCCTTGCTGATCAGCTTCGGCGAGGGGCGGCCCGGGATGGCGGCGGTGGTGATGATGATGTCGGCCGACTGGATGTGCTTGGTGACGACCGAAGCGATCTTGTCCTTCTCTTCCTGCGTCAGCTCGCGGGCGTAACCGCCGGTGCCGCGGGCATCCACGCCGGTGTCGATGAACTTCGCGCCCAGCGACTCGACCTGCTCCTTGACCTCGGGACGCACGTCGTAGCCTTCCACCTTGGCGCCGATACGGCGCGCCGTGGCGATCGCCGACAGGCCGGCGACGCCGACGCCCATCACCAGGATGGTGCCGGGGCGGATCGAGCCGGTCGCGAACGTGGTCATCGGCATCATGCGCGCGATGCTGGTGGCGCCGAGCAGCGCGCCGTAGTAGCCGGCCAGCGCGGCCTGCGAGGACAGCGCGTCCATCGACTGGGCGCGCGTGATGCGCGGCACCAGCTCCATGGCGAAGCAGGTGATCTTCTTGTCGCGCAGCAGCTTGGTGATTTCCGGCTCGCGGTGCGCGTAGACGAAGGACAGCAGGATGCTGCCGTCCTTCATCGCGTTGACCACGTCGGCCGGCGGCGGCTGCACGGAGACGACGATGTCGGCCTCCGACACCAGACCCTGCGGGTTGGCGGCGAAATTGACGCCCTTGAACGCCGCGTCCGGGATCTTGCTCGCCAGGCCTGCGCCGGTCTGCATGTTGATCTCGCAGCCGAGCTTGGCCAGCTTGTCCGCGACCGCGGGCACCATCGCCACGCGCTTTTCGCGTGCGGCGGTTTCTTTCAGCACGGCAATTTTGACCGGCATGATCACTCCCTGAACGTTCTTGAAAACTTGTTGATGCGCAGGCCGAATCCCCCCGGCGCTGGCGACAGGGGGACGAGTTTAGCGGATGCGCAACCCGTTTACAGCCCTAGGGTTTTTGGCCCTGTAAGCAGATTCCGACGCCTGTGTATCACGGGACGCCGTTCCTGGCGGGCTCACTCCCTCTCCCCGCTAGCGGGGAGAGGGTTGGGGTGAGGGGCCTTCTGCGGCCTCGGTGGCGCCGTCCATGGCGAGACCCCTGCTCGCCCGTGATCCGCCGCAGGCAATGCCATTCAGGCATTGCCTCAGCGCGAGGAATCACCCGAAGTGACAGACATAATGCACCGGCTCCAGCGCCTCGATGTCGAAGCCGCTGTCGCCCGGCACCGAGAAGGACTGGCCGCCGGCGTAGTCCGTCCAGGCGGTTTCGCCCTTCAGGCGCACGCGGCAGCGGCCCTCGACCAGTTCCATGATTTCCGGGGCGGCGGTGCCGAAGAACAGCGTCGCCGGCAGGATCACGCCCACCGACTTGCGCGTGCCGTCGGCCAGCAGCACCGTGTGGCTGACGCACTTGCCGTCGAAATAGACGTTGGCCTTCTTGAGAACGCTGACCTGGTCGAACTGGGACATGGGGTTTTCCTTGGGGTTGTATTTCGCGGGCAAGCCCGCTCCCACGGAGCTGTTGTGGGAGCGGCCGTTGGCTTAACTCGGGATGACATTAAGTCATCCCTCGACGGGGCCAACGGCTGCCCGCGATTCTTGTCAGGCCGGCTCGTGAACCGCCGGCATCAGGGGTACGTACTGCCCGCGCTTGGCGGTGGCCGCCCCGGTCAGGGCGAAACCCACCGGCTTGCCGTCGGCGTCCCTGTAGACCGCCTCCAGGTCGGGTGCCGTGCCCGTCACCTCCCAGGCGCCCGCGACCGGCGGCGGCGGGTTGACCAGGGTCGGGCAGGCTGGCGTCTTGACGATCACCGGCATCGCCGGGAACCGGGCCTTGGTCGGCGTGCCGGTCAGCGTCGCCGCCAGGGCGCGGGAAGCGTTGGCGATCGGCAGGATATAGGGCAGCAGGCGGCCGTTGACCTCGATGCAGTCGCCGATGGCGTAGACATCCGCCGCCGAGGTCTGCAGGTGGTCGTCCACCACGATGCCGGCCTTCACCGCCAGGCCCGAGGCCACGGCCAGCTGGGTGCGCGGGCGCAGGCCCACCGCCGACAGCACCACGTCCACCGTGGCGGAACCGCCGTCGGTGAAGCGCGCTTCGACGGCATCGCCGGCCCGGTCCAGGCTGGCCACGCCGCTGCCGAGCTGCCACTGCACGCCGAGGCGCGACAGGCCCTCCTGCAGCGCGCGGCCCTGGGCCTCGGGCAGCAGGCGGTTGAGCGGCCAGGCGGCGATGTCCACCACCCGCACGGCATGGCCATGGGCCGCCAGGTCGTTGGCGAACTCGCAGCCGATCAGGCCGGCGCCGATGATCAGCACCCGCGCGCCGGGCTTGAGCACGGCGCGGAAGCGGGCATAGTCCTCGCGGTCGTTGACCGACAGCACCGCCGCGGCCGCATCGCCGGCGATCGGCAGCCGCAGCACGTCGGCGCCGGTGGCCAGCACCAGCTTCGAGTAGGGCAGCCACTCGCCGTCGACCTGCACGGCATGCGCCGCCGGGTCGATCGCGGTCACGTCCTTGCGCACCAGTACCTCCGC
The DNA here is from genome assembly GCF_003428335.1 of Solimonas sp. K1W22B-7. Taxonomy (GTDB): domain Bacteria; phylum Pseudomonadota; class Gammaproteobacteria; order Nevskiales; family Nevskiaceae; genus Solimonas_A. The sequence goes on along the minus strand of NZ_CP031704.1, from coordinate 5,222,005 downwards.
CTTGAGCTGCTCCACGAGCTGCTCCAGCGGATTCTTGATCAGGCCGTCCGCGTCCTTGCCGGCCGCGAAGGCCTTGGACAGGTCCGGCTTGTAGTAGTAGTGCCCATCCTCGCGCGTGATCAGCCGCAGGGGCAGCTCAGGCGCCAGTTTCCGCAGGTCGCGGGCCAGCGTGATGCCGGCGTGTCCGCTGCCGAGGATCGTGAGCGGAGCGCTCACGCCGGGACCATGTCGAAGTCGGCCTTGGAGGCGCCGCAGTCCGGGCAGGTCCAGCTGTCCGGGATGTCCTCCCAGCGCGTGCCGGGGGCAATGCCCTCGTCGGGAAGGCCCTTGGCCTCGTCGTATTCGAAATCACAGATGAGACAGCGCCACTTGCGCATGCTGGTTCCAACCGTCGTCAGGGGTAAAAAGGGCGGCGAATGTTAGCAGACCCGCCGCCGAGTCCACGTTCGCCCTGGGGCCGCCGGGCGACGTTGGCCGGGTCAGCCCCAGAAGCTCATTCCATGCCAAGATCGCCCGCAAAAATCGGGGGAGAAGCCGGAAAATGAAGCAATTGATGGGAAAAGTGGCCGTCATCACCGGTGCCGGCAGCGGTATCGGCCGGGCCTGCGCGCTGGAACTGGGCCGCGCCGGCTGTCGCCTGGCCCTGTCCGACGTCAGCCAGGCCGGTCTCGCCGGCACGGTCGCCGCCTGCGAGGCCCTGGGGATCGAGGCCCGCGGCTACGCCCTGGACGTCTCGAAGCGCGAGGCGGTCTACGCCCATGCCGAGGACGTCAAGCGCGACTTCGGCAACGCCAACCTGGTGCTCAACAACGCCGGCGTGTCGGTGGCGGCGCGGGCCGACGAGACCTCCTGGGCCGACTTCGAATGGCTCATGGGCATCAACTTCTGGGGCGTCACCTACGGCACCCAGGCCTTCCTGCCCCAGCTGATCGCCTCCGGCGACGGCCACGTCGTCAACGTCTCCAGCGTCTTCGGCCTGATCGGCGCCCCCGGCAACGCTGCCTACAACGCCGCCAAGTTCGGCGTGCGCGGCTACACCGAGGCACTGCGCCTGGAGATGACGATGGAGGGCCACCCGGTGCAGGTCAGCTGCGTGCACCCCGGCGGCATCCGCACCAACATCGCGCGCACCGCGCGCAAGGGCGAGTCGGTCAAGGATCGCGATCTCGGCAGCGAGTTCGAGAAGCTGGCGCGCACCACGCCGGAGCAGGCCGCCGCGATCATCGTGCGCGGCATCCGCGCCAACCGCCCGCGCATCCTGGTCGGCGGCGACGCCGTGGTCATCGAATGGCTGGCGCGCCTGCTCGGCATCGGCTACCAGCCGCTGATCGCGCGCTTCATGAAGGACAAGATCAAGGACAAGGCCAACTGATATGCCGGTGATGCAAAAACTCATTCCGCCCGTCCTGCGCGGCACGATCAAGCCGGCGTTCAACCCGCGCCTGCCCCTGGGGCTGCGCCGCCGCTGGCTGGAACTGACCTCACGGGCGATGCTGGCGCCGCGCGACTGCCGCTACGAAGCGACGACCCTGGGCGGCCGTCCCGCCGAGCGCGTACGCGCCCATGCGCAGCTCAACCGCAGCGTCATCCTCTACCTGCATGGCGGCGGCTACTTCATGGGCTCGCCGCGCACGCACCGGGCGATCACCGGCCGCCTGGCGCGGCTCACCGGGGCCACGGTCTACGTGCCGGAATACCGCCTGGCGCCGGAGCATGCCTATCCGGCGCAGCTGCAGGACGCGCTGGCCGCCTATCGCGCCCTGCTGGATCACGGCGTGGCCGCAGAGTGCATCGCCGTGGCCGGCGACTCCGCCGGCGGTCACCTGGCGCTATCGCTGCTGCTGGCCTTGCGCGAGATCGGCTTGCCGCAGCCGGCCGCAGCCGTGCTGCTGTCGCCCTGGGCCGATGCCGGCCTGGACGGCGAAAGCGTCGAGCGCATCGGTGCGCGTGACCCGATGCTGACGCCGAAGTGGGCGCGCCTGACCGGCGCCGACTTCCGCGGCGGCGTCGAGGCAGACGATCCGCGCGTGCACCTGCTGGCGGCCGATCTCACCGGCCTGCCGCCGCTGCGCATCGAGGTCGGCAGCAACGAGATCCTGTTGTCCGACGCCGAAGGCCTCTGCGAAGCGGCCGAGGCCGTCGGTGTCGAGGTCAGTTTCCGCCGCTGGGACGGCTACTGGCACGTCTTCCAGGTGCACGCCGGGCTGCTGCGCGCCGCCGCCGAATCGCTGGAAGGCATCGCCGCCTGGCTCAGGGAGCGTTGGGCATGACCCGTTCGGCCATCCTGATCACCGGCGCCGCCGCCGGCATCGGCCGCGCCTGCGCCGAGCGCTTTGCGCGCGAGGGCTGGTTCGTCGGCGTCTGCGACATCGACGAGGCTGGCGCGAGCGCACTGGCGCGGCAATTCGGCGCCCAGGGCTGGTCGGCGAAGCTCGACGTCACCGATCCGGCCGCCTGGGACGCCACGCTGGCGGCTTTCTTTGCCGCCAGCGGCGGCCGCCTCGACGTGCTGCTGAACAATGCCGGCGTGCTGGTCAGCGGGGCTTTCGGCGATATCCCGCTGGCGAAGCAGCACTGGCAGGTCGACGTGAACTTCAAGGGCGTGATCAATGGCTGCCATGCCGCGCTGCCATACCTGAAGCAGACCCCCGGCGCGCGGCTGATCAACATGGCCTCGGCCTCGGCGATCTACGGCGCGCCCTCGCTGGCGGTGTACTCCGCCACCAAGTTCGCGGTGCGCGGCCTGACCGAGGCGCTGCAGGTGGAGTGGCAGCCGCTGGGCGTCGCCGTGATGGACATCTGGCCGCTGTACGTGCGCACCGCGATGATCGACGCGGTCGGCGCCGGCAGCGCGCGCAGCCTGGACTCGATGGGCGTGCGCCTGACGCCGCAGAATGTCGCCGACACGGTGTGGCGCGCGGCGAACCGGCCGGGCCGTACCCACTGGACCGTCGGCCTGCAGGCCTGGGCGATGGACCTGGCGACCCGCCTGAGCCCCCGCGCGCTGACGCGTCGCGTGGTGGCCTGGTTGTCCGGCTTCTGACTCGATGGGGTCGGGAGACGTTATTAAATATTAAACTTTCATTCAAAATGAAAGTTTAAATAACAAAATCCCGGCGAGCGCGCAAAAAAAGCGGCCTGGTTTGCACCAGGCCGTTCAAGAACCCGGTGGTTGGGGATCCGGGTTGGGGGAGAGTTTGGCCGTTGAAGTTTCCGGGGCCGGGGGGCGCTTGCGGAAGGTCTTCGTCAGCCGTAGGTACAGACTACCCCCGGGGATCCCGGCAGAGTGGCGATCGCCGACGGCGGGACGTCGGCGACGGACGAACGGACCAGACGGTCAATTCATGTGAAATGAACGGTAGCGCCGCCCGGACGAGCGGCGCGGGCTGCGCTCAGCCCGCCGGTTCGGCGGCGGGTGCAGCTGCCGGCGGCTGGTTCTGCTCGCGCAGCACCTTGAGCAGGTTCAGGGTCGCCGGCGCGCTGTCGATGGGTTCGGAGCGGCCGCTGATCAGGTCCTCGAAGAGGTCCTTGGTGTGCAGCGTCAGCACGTTCTTGCCGTCGAACTCGGCAAACGACACGCGCTGGGTCTGCGGGTACCAGGAAGTGACCTTGAGCCAGCGGGTGTCGTGGTTGGAACGGTCGTAAACGCGGAACCAGCTGCCGACCTGCAGCAACTGCTCGAGCATCTGCTCGGGCGACGGGATTGCCGCGGCCGGTGCCGGTGCCGGCTCCGGTGCCGGTTCCGGCGGCGGCGGCACGGCGATGGTCGCGGCTTCCTTGACCTTGCCCTTGGCCTTGGCCTTGGCTTTCTTCACCGCCGCCTCGGCTGCTTCAGCCTCTTCCCGCGACTGGCGCTTCACCGCTTCCTCGGCGTCGTGATGGACGTCGTCCAGGGCCTGTTCCAGGCCGGTCAGCAGCGGGTCGATGCGGTCTTCCGGCATGCCGACCTCGGCCAGCGCCACGCCGATGTCGCGGCGCAGGGCCTCGCGCTCGGCGGCGGTGCGGGCGTTCGGGGATTTCGGGTTCAGCGCGAACAGCACGCGGTGCAGCAATTCCATGCCGGCGCGCCAGACCTCGCTGTCGTGGCCGTGGCGCAGCAGGCGCATCGCCATCATCGGACCCCAGCCGGAGCGCAGCAGCGGCTCCAGGGTCTCGGGCACCGGCTGCGTCAGCGTGTTCAGCTCCAGTTCCTGCGAGACGACCTTGCGCACCTTCTCGACGATCGCCTGGCGGCGCTCGCGGCCATGGGCGATCTGCTGGTCGAGGAAGCGTTCGATGTCGCTTTCCTCCAGCGGCGCCGCCTCGCGGGCCTTGGGCCGCACGGTCTCGGCATTGAGGTCGAACTGCTGCTTGACCTTGCGCGCCAGTTCCTCGAAGCGCTGCACCGCGGGCGCGCCGCCGGCACGCGTCGACGCCGCCATCGAGGCGAGGTCGTTGATCAGCGAGCGCACCGGGTGCTGCGGATCGGAGAAGAAGCTGACGTCGGACAGTGCGGTCTTGATCACCGGGAAGCGCAGGTCTTCCATGGCGCCGGTGACCCCGCGCGGCAGGTTCGGGTCGGCAACGATCTCGTTGAACATGCGCCCGACCAGGCCGGCGCGCTGCGTCATCGCCCAGGCGTGGCCAGGGTCCAGGCCCTGCACGCTCTGGCCGCGCGCAGCGGACATCAGCTCCGAGGCGAGCATGGCGTCGGCGTAGGCATTGCCCAGCACCGCGCCGGGATAGGCCTGGCCGCCCTGCATTCCACCGAAGCCGGGGATGCCGCCGCCCATGGCGCCCATCGCGGCGCCCGGCAGTCCGCCCATGCCGCCGGCACCCATGCCGGGGAACTGCGCGCCGAACTGCTGCAGCAGGCCCAGGGTCTGTTCGTCCAGCGAGGGCAGCGGGCCCGGCAGGCTGGCCGGCGGCGGGCCGCCGGCGAGACCGCCCGCGCCGGCCGCCGCGCCACCCACGCCACCCATGGCGGCATTCGCCTTGCGCGGCCCGGTCTTCTTTTCCGGGTGGATGCCGAAGCGGTCGAACAGGGCCAGGATCTCGCCATAGAGGGATCCGAGATCGCCGATCACCAGGCGCTCATAGAGCTTGTACAGCACCAGCTTGATGCTGAACTCGATCTCCAGCACCTTGAGCGAGGCGCGGAAGGCCTCGCAGAAGCCGGCCGGCCCTATCGCCGTCAGCGGCAGCTGCAGCGGGCTGTGCTTGCCCAGCCACTCCAGGCGCTTCTCCAGCTCGAACAGCGCGTTCTGGTAGGCGGTCTCGGCGCGGCCGGACATGTTGGACAGGGCGATCGACTCTTCCAGGTCATCGCTTTCCAGCAGGGCCAGGTTCTCGAAATCGACTTCGCCGGGGTCCGCCTGTTCGCCGTTGACCTGCACCCCGAGGGTCTCGAAGGATTCACGGATGCGGGTTTCGTACTGCTCGGCGATGCGCGCCCGGCCGAGGCGGATCGCGCGCATGGTGTCGAAGTAGACGCGCTGCTGGTCGTTGTTGGCCGCGCGCTCGCTCATGTCGAACAGCAGGTCGTCGGCGCCGTTGAACATGCGCCCCAGGCGCTCGCCCAGGCCGCGCATCACCAAGCCGCGCAGTTCGCGCAGCAACTCGCCGGCTGCCTCCGGGGCGAGGCTGTTGAGCCCCTGCTGGCCGGGGTAGAGTGAGTGGACCTGGGCGCTCATGCCGTCACGTCCCCGGTCGCGGGAACCATTTTCCATGTTCTGGCAGAAACGCCCATGTTGCAATCGAATTCAGAAAAGTCTTGTGCCATGCCAACTTGCCGCACCGCAGCCGAAACGGCCGGGCGGCAGGCCCGTGGCCTACCTGAACTATGCATCAGGTCCGGATTCGTGAAAAGAGCGTCAGCATCCGCCCATCCGCATTAACGGATACAATTGCCCTCTTTTAGCCGTGCCGCCCGCCATGTCCATTCCCGCCCGCCACGCCCTGCTGCAAGACCTGCTCAAGCGCCGCATCCTGATCCTGGATGGCGCCATGGGGACCATGATCCAGCGCCACCGGCTCGAGGAAGAGCACTACCGTGGCGAACGGTTCCGCGACTGGCACCGCGACGTCAAGGGGAACAACGACCTGCTGGTGCTGACCCAGCCCGGGATCATCCTGGACATCCACCGCCAGTACCTCGCGGCCGGCGCGGACATCATCGAGACCAACACCTTCAACTCCACCACGGTCGCGTTGCACGACTATGGCATGGAGGCGCTGGCCTACGAGCTGAACCTGGAGGCCGCCAGGCTGGCGCGCCAGGCGGCCGACGAGCACTCCACGCCGGAGCGGCCGCGCTTCGTCGCCGGCGCCATCGGCCCCACCAACCGCACCGCCAGCATCTCGCCGGACGTCAACGACCCGGGCTTCCGCAACGTCAGCTACAGCGAGCTGGTGACGGCCTACATCGAGCAGGCGCGCGGCCTGCTCGACGGCGGCTCCGACATCCTGCTGATCGAGACGATCTTCGACACGCTCAACGCCAAGGCGGCGATCTTCGCCTGCGAGACCCTGTTCGAGGAACTGGGCGCGCGCTGGCCGGTGATCCTGTCCGGCACCATCACCGACGCCTCCGGCCGCACCCTGTCGGGCCAGACCACCGAGGCCTTCTGGAACGCCATCCGCCATGCCAAGCCGCTGGCGGTGGGCCTCAACTGCGCGCTGGGCGGCAAGGACATGCGGCCCTACATCGCCGAGCTGTCGCGCCTGGCGGACTGCCTGGTGTCCTGCTATCCCAATGCCGGCCTGCCCAATGCCTTCGGCGAGTACGACGAGAAGCCCGAGGACACCGCCGCCATCGTCGGCGAGTTCGCCACGGCCGGCCTGGTCAACATCGTCGGCGGCTGCTGCGGCACCACGCCCGACCATATCGGCGCCATCGCCCGGGCGGTCGAGGGCATCCAGCCGCGCCAGCCGGCCACGCCGCCGCCGGCCTGCCGCCTGTCCGGCCTGGAGCCGTTCAATATCGGCGAGGACACGCTGTTCGTGAACGTCGGCGAGCGTACCAACGTCACCGGCTCGGCCAAGTTCCGCGACCTGATCAAGGCCGGCGACTACACCGCCGCGGTGGCGGTGGCGCGCCAGCAGGTCGAGGCCGGCGCGCAGGTGATCGACGTCAACATGGACGAGGGCATGCTCGACGGCAAGGCCGCCATGGTGCGCTTCCTCAGCCTGATCGCCAGCGAACCCGACATCGCGCGCGTGCCGATCATGATCGACTCCTCCAAGTGGGAGATCATCGAGGCCGGCCTGCAGTGCGTGCAGGGCAAGCCCATCGTCAACTCCATCTCGATGAAGGAAGGCGAGGAGAAGTTCATCGAGCAGGCGCGCCTGTGCCGCAAGTACGGCGCCGCCGCCGTGGTCATGGCCTTCGACGAGGACGGCCAGGCCGACACCCTGGAGCGCCGCAAGACCATCTGCGCGCGCGCCTACCGGATCCTGGTCGACCAGGTCGGCTTCCCGCCCGAAGACATCATCTTCGACCCCAACATCTTTGCCGTCGCCACCGGCATCGAGGCGCACAACCTCTACGGCCTGGATTTCATCCAGGCCGTGACCTGGATCAAGGCCAACCTGCCGCACGCCCTGATCAGCGGCGGCGTGTCCAACGTGTCGTTCTCGTTCCGCGGCAACAACCACGTGCGCGAGTCGATCCACTCGGTGTTCCTCTACCACGCGATCCGCGAGGGCATGGACATGGGCATCGTCAATGCCGGCGCCCTGATGGTCTATGACCAGCTCGATCCGGAACTGCGCGAGCGCATCGAGGACGTGATCCTGTTCCGCCGCGAGGACGCCACCGAGCGCCTGCTGGAGATCGCCGGCCGCTTCAAGGGCGAGAAGCAGGAGGCCCGCGTCGAGGACCTGGCCTGGCGCGAGCAGTCGCCGCGCGAGCGCATCAAGTACGCCCTGATCAAGGGCATCGACCAGTACGTCGAGGTCGATACCGAGGAACTGCGCGCGTCCCTGTCCGCCGAGGGCAAGCGCCCGATCGAGGTCATCGAGGGCCCGCTGATGGACGGCATGAACGTCGTCGGCGACCTGTTCGGCGCCGGCAAGATGTTCCTGCCGCAGGTGGTCAAGTCGGCGCGCGTGATGAAGAAGGCGGTGGCCTATCTCATCCCCTACATCGAGGCCGAGAAGAAGCCGGGCGAGGTGTCGCGCGCCAACGGCAAGATCATCATGGCCACGGTCAAGGGCGACGTGCACGACATCGGCAAGAACATCGTCGGCGTCGTGCTCCAGTGCAACAACTACGACGTTGTCGACCTCGGCGTGATGGTGCCGGCGCAGAAGATCCTCGACGCCGCCCGCGCCGAGAAGGCCGACATCATCGGCCTGTCGGGCCTGATCACGCCTTCGCTGGACGAGATGGTGAATCTCGCCAGGGAGATGGAGCGCCAGGGCTTCGACATCCCGCTGCTGATCGGCGGCGCCACCACCTCGCGCGCGCATACCTCGGTCAAGATCGACCCGGCCTACCACGGCCCGGTGGTGTGGGTGAAGGACGCCTCGCGTTCGGTGCCGGTCGCCGCCGCGCTGCTGTCGGCCGAGCAGAAGCCGAAGCTGCTGGCCGAGCTGAAGAAGGACTACGACCAGATCCGCGAGCGCCACGCCGCCAAGGACCGCCAGGAGAAGTTCCTGCCGCTGGACAAGGCCCGCGCCAACCGCACGCCCATCGACTGGAGCGGTTACCGCCCGCCGCGTCCGCGCATGCTGCTGCAGCAGGCCAAGGACGTCTGCGAAGGCCCGGCCTGCGACCACCACCACGAGCACGCCACGCAGTTCGTGAAGGTGTTCAAGGACTACCCGCTGGCCGAGCTGCGCGAGTACATCGACTGGCAGCCGTTCTTCATCGCCTGGGAGATGAAGGGCAAGTTCCCCGAGCTGCTCAACAACCCCGCCACCAGCGATGCGGCGCGCAAGCTGTTCGCCGACGCGCAGGCGATGCTCGACCAGCTCATCAACGAGAAGTGGCTGCGCGCCGCTGGCGTGATCGGCCTGTTCCCGGCCGCCCAGGTGGATCACGACGACGTCGAGGTCTACACCGACGAGACGCGCCAGGCCGTGGCCGCGCGCCTGCTCAACCTGCGCCAGCAGGGCGATCACCGCGAGGGCGTGCCCAACCGCTGCCTGGCTGACTACGTGGCGCCGAAGCAGACCGGGCTGCACGACTACGTCGGCGGCTTTGCCGTCACCACCGGCATCGGCTGCGCCGAGCGGGTCGCCGCCTTCCGCAAGGAACTCGACGACTACAGCGCGATCATGCTCGAAGCCCTGGCCGACCGCCTGGCGGAAGCCTTCGCCGAGCGCCTGCACCAGCGCGTGCGCAAGGAGTTCTGGGCCTACGTGCCGGACGAGCACCTCGACAACGAGGCTTTGATCTCCGAGAAGTACGCCGGCATCCGCCCCGCCCCGGGCTATGCCGCCTGCCCGGAGCACAGCGAGAAGGGCAAGCTGTGGCAGCTGCTGGACGTGGAGAACAACTGCGGCATCCAGCTCACCGAGAGCTATGCCATGTGGCCGGGCGCCGCGGTGAGTGGCTGGTACTACTCGCATCCGCAATCGCAGTACTTCGTGCTGGGCCGCATCAACCGCGAGCAGGTCGCCGATTACGCCCGCCGCAAGGGCTGGACGCTGGCCGAGGCCGAGAAGTGGCTGTCGCCCAACCTGGGCTACGAGCCCGAGGACTGAAGGGGACGCCATGGTCGAGGAAGGTCAGGTCCTGTCGATCGCCCACACGATCCAGCTGGCGGTGGCGCCGGTGTTCCTGCTGGCCGGCATCGGCTCCATGCTCGGCGTGCTGACCAACCGCCTGGCGCGGGTGATCGACAAGGCGCGCAAGCTGGAAGAGCGCTTTCCCGCTGCTGCCGACCCGGTCGCGCCCGATATCGCCTACCAGGCCGAGCTGCGGGTGCTGGCGCGCCGCGCGCGCTACCTGCAGGTCGCCATCGGCTGCTGCGTCGGCTGCGCCCTGCTTGTGGCGCTGGTGGTGGTGACCCTGTTCGTCTCGGCGGTGTTCGACCTCAATGCCTTCGCCGTGGTGGCCTTCCTGTTCATCGCCGCGATGCTGGCCTTCATCACCGGCCTGCTGTGCTTCATGCGCGAGATCCATTTGGGCCTGATCAATCTGCGCATCGGGCCACGGCCAAGGGTATAGCCCGACCTGGGCGGTGGGCGGGCGCTGTCGGAGAATCGCGCGTCGTGTGCCCGACCAGTTGCCGGGCGCAGGCCGACAGGCTCTAATCGCGGGGTCATGGAAAAGACCGCACGCAAGCCGCAAAAGGATCCCTTCTCTCCGCCCGACTGGTGGCGCAAGTGGCGGCCGCTGCGCTGGCTGGCCGGTGGCGCCGTGCTGATCATGGTGGCGCTATGGGTGCGCCAGTTGGCCGGCAGCAGCGGCAGCGCGCCGCCGGAAGTGGCCGCAGCCCCGCCGGTGGAAGCCAGTGCGCCGGCCGAGCTTGCACCCGCCCCGGCGCCGGTCGAAGAGGTGGTGGTGGCGCCGTCGGCCCCGGCCCCGGTGGTCCCGCCGCCTGCTCCTGTTCCTGCCCCCGAACCCGCCCCCGCTCCCGTGGCCCCCGCCCCGGCGGCCGCTCCGGCCACCGCCAGCGCCGTGCCGGCGAAGCCGGCCGAGGTCATCGAGGAGATCGAGGTCCACCAGGTTTCGGATTACCAGGCCTATACCAAGGTCGAGAGTTCGGCCATCGAGCTGATGGCATTCCGCAGCTATGCCAATGTCGACAGCGTCTACGCCGCGCTGGAGAAGGCCGGGTACCAGCCCTCGCTGAGTACCAACCATCGCAGGGTGCCGGAGGAATTCCCGCCCTATGACCTGGACCGCGTGACGGTCGAGGAATACAAGCACCTGGGCCAGATCGGCGGGCTGACCCTGCAGTTCTTCAACGATCGCCTGTTCGAGGTGGAATTCCGGCCGAAGGCCGCGCAACCCTACCTCGACAGCTTCCGCGGCCAGTACCCGCAGCTGCGCCGCAGCAAGACCGGGCGCAGCGAATGGAGCAGCGGCAACCTGCGCATGGCCAGCAGCCTGGAGCTGGCGGTCAGCGACGTCGGCAAGGCCCTGCGGACCAAGGCCTTCGTGCTGTGGCAGGACCGCCGCATCGTCGGCCAGCGCGACGGCTGGGACGCCCGCTACGCGCCGGACCTGGCGCGGTAGCGGGAATCCCCCGTTGTCCGCTTAGTGGTGGTGGCCGCCGGCGCCGTGGGCGTGGCCGTGCGCGATCTCTTCCAGCGTGGCCGCGCGCACTTCGGTGATTTCCACGTCGAAGTTCAGCGTTTCGCCGGCCAGCGGGTGGTTGCCGTCGACCGTGACCATGTCGCCCTGCACCGCGGTCACCATGACCCGCATCGGGCCCTGGCTGCTCTGGGCGTGGAAGGTCATGCCCGGCTCGATGTTCGGCACGCCCTGGAAGGCGCGCTTGGGCACCTGCTGGATCAGGCTGTCGTCACGCTCGCCGTAGCCTTCGGCCGCCGACACCGTGACCTGCAGCTTGTCGCCGGCCTGCTTGCCGAGCAGGGCCTTTTCCAGGCCCGGGATGATGTTGCCGGCGCCGTGCAGGTAGGTCAGCGGATCGCTGCCCTGGGAGCTGTCGATCACTTCGCCCTTGGCGTTGGTCAGCGTGTAATGCATGGAAACGACGGAATTTTCTGCGGCTTGCATGGCTCTGCCCTGGAGCGAAAAAGGGCCGACATGCTAGCAGAAGCGACCCGGATCAGCCGCTGAATGACCGCCCGCCTGCAGCTCAAGGTCAGCCCCAAGGCCTCGCGGGATGCCGTGACGGGCTGGATGGGTGAAACCCTCAAGGTCAGCGTCACCGCCGTCCCCGAGAAGGGCAAGGCCAACCAGGCCGTCATCGCCCTGCTGTCCGAGGCCCTCGGCGTGCCCAGGTCGCGCATCCGCGTCCTGCGCGGTGAAACCCAGGCCGGCAAGCTGCTGGAGATCGAGGGCCTGGACCAGGCCGAGTTGCTCCGGCGCCTTCCGGCGCGCTGACAGGCTCCTTGGCCAAGGCCGCCGGGGGAGCCGACGTGCCACAATAGTGCGGTCGCCCCCAGAAACAAGGCTGTACCGATGTCTGCCGTAGCCCGTGACGTCCAGCAGGATGCCCGCACGCTCCAGCTGGAGCAGAACAAGCTCAACAAGCGCCTGCGCCGCCAGGTAGGCCAGGCGATCATGGACTACAACATGATCGTCGATGGCGATCGCGTCATGGTCTGCCTGTCCGGCGGCAAGGACAGCTACACCATGCTGGACATGCTGCTGCAGCTGCAGCAGAAGGCGCCGGTGAAGTTCGAGCTGCTGGCCGTGAACCTGGACCAGAAGCAGCCCGACTTCCCCGAGCACGTCCTGCCGGAGTACCTGAAGGCCCTGGGCGTGCCCTGGCACATCATCGAGCAGGACACCTACTCGGTGGTCAAGCGCGTGATTCCGGAAGGCAAGACCATGTGCTCGCTGTGCTCGCGGCTGCGCCGCGGCTCGCTGTACAGCTACGCCGCCGAGCACGGGTTCACCAAGATCGCGCTGGGGCACCACAAGGACGACATCGTCGCCACCTTCTTCCTCAACCTGTTCCACGGCGGCAAGCTCTCGGCGATGCCGCCCAAGCTGCAGTCCGACGACGGCCGCAACGTCGTGATCCGCCCGCTGGCCTATTGCCGCGAGCGCGACATCGCTGCCTACGCCCGGCTCAAGGCCTTCCCCATCATCCCCTGCAACCTCTGCGGTTCGCAGGAGCAGCTGCAGCGCAAGCAGGTGCGCCGCATGATGGAAGCCTGGGAGAAGGAGCATCCGGCGCGCATCGAGCAGGTGTTCGCCTCGCTGACCAATGTCGCGCCCTCGCAGCTGGCCGACCCCAAGCTGTTCGACTTCGCCAGCCTGGGCGGCGACACCCGTGCCGGCACCGACTGGCTGATGCCGGGTGCCGAAGCCGATGGCACCGCCGACGGGACCGTCAATGTTTGACGACCCGCGCCGGCTCTATTTCTTCTTCGACTTCATCTCGCACAACGCCTGGCTTGCCTGGAACCGCGTGCCGGCGCTGGCGCAGCGCCACGGCCTGCTGCTGGAACCGGTGCCGGTGCTGTTCGCCGGCCTGCTCAACGCCCACGGCCAGAAGGGGCCGGCCGAGGTGCCGGCCAAGAACCAGTGGATGATCTGGAACGTACTGCGCAAGGCGCGGCAGCTGGGTATCCCGCTGGCGCCGCCGCATTCCCACCCCTTCAACCCGCTGCTGCCGCTGCGCCTGGCCTGCTGCGGCCAGCCCGGCGAGCAGAGACTGAAGCTGATCGACGCGCTGTTCCGCGCCGCCTGGGCCGAGAGCCGCCCGGTCAGCGATACCGAGGCCCTGCGCGCGGTGCTGGCCGAGACCGGCCTGGACGCCGACACCTGGCTCAGCGAGGCCGCCTCGGGCCCGGTCAAGGACCGCCTGCGCGACAACACCGAGGCCGCGGTGGCCGCCGGCATCTTCGGCGTACCGGCGATGCTGGCGCAGGATCCTGCGGGAAAGGCGGAACTGTTCTGGGGTTTCGACGATCTGGAGTACATGGACCTGTTCCTGCAGGGCCGCGATCCCCTGGGCCATCGCGAAGACCACGCGGCCTGGCTGCAGGTGCGCCCTAGCGCGCAGAGGCCGCGCTGACCGACATGAAGACTTTCCGAAGCTGGCTGCTGCCCCTGCTGTGCACGCTGAGCGCCGTTCCGGCGCTGGCCGAGGGGCCGTCGCGCGCACCCTTCCTGTGGGAGGTGGACGGCCCCAAGGCAAAGCACTACCTGCTGGGTTCGGTGCACCTGCTGCCGGCCGACGCCGAGCAGCTGCCCGACGGCCTGGAGCAGGCCTACCTGCGTTCAGCCGAACTGGTGTTCGAGAGCGACATCGCGGCGCTGTCCAGCCCCGACCTGCAGTCGAAGCTGCTCGCCGCCGCCAAGGCCGACAAGCCGCTGAAGGCCAGCGTCGCCCCGGCGCTGTACGAGCGCCTGGTACGCCGCGCCGGCAGCGTCGGCATGCCGATGGCGATGTGCGAGCCCTTCCGCGCCTGGTTCTGCGCCCTGTCGCTGGAGCTGTTCAGCTACCAGCACGCCGGCTTTCGCGCCGAGCTGGGCATCGACCAGCAGTTCTACAAGCGTGCCGTGACCGACGAAAAGCCGGTGCACTGGCTGGAGGAGCCGCAGGCGCATCTGGCCTTGTTCACCGACACCTCGGCGGCGCAGTCCGAACAGATCCTCGCCGCCACCGTCGACGAACTGATCGAGGCCGGCAGCGAGCCGGCCGACCTGCTGCGCACCTGGCGCGAGGGCAATGGTGCCGCGCTGGAGGAACTGGGTGCCCAGCTCAAGGCCCGCACGCCGGCAATCTACGAACGCCTGCTGGCCGGGCGCAATCGCGCCTGGCTGCAGCGCCTGCAGGGCGCGCTCGACGGCGACAAGCCGCAGTTGATCATCGTCGGCGCCGCGCATCTCTACGGGCCCGACGGCCTGGTCGCACTGCTCAGGCAGAAGGGCTATCGCATCCAGGCGGCCGACCGCCCCGCCGAAATCCCGGAAGCACCGCCGCCGCAGGCGCGCCTGAAGCTGCGCTGAGGGCGCCGCCCCCTTCAGGGCGGCAGGATGAAGGACCGCAGCTTCTGCATCGGCTCGCCGCCGCCGGTGGCTTCGGCGGCCGGGGTGCTGTCGATCACCAGCATGGTGCCGGCGGTTCTCACGGTGGCGGCACGCGGACGCGTCAGCTCTTCCAGCGTCGCCCGCATGGCGGCGTCATCCTCGGCCGAGGCTTCGGCGGGGTCGTCGAAGTAGCGCGGCGAAGCGATCGGGGTCAGCAGTTCCGGATCCAGGCGCAACGGCTCCGCCGCGACCGGAGCCGGTGTCGGCGGCAACGGCGCGGGCACGATCTCGATCGTGGTGGCCGGCAGTTCCGGTTCTGGCGCTGGCACCAGCGCGGGGGCGGGTTCCGGCTCGGCGGCCACCAGGAACTCCGCGGTGCGCTCGGCCGGGGTCTCGCGGATCGGCTGCTCCAGCGTCGCCGCGTCCAGCCAGTCCTGCACCGCCGGGTGCATCAGCACATTGAAGACATACTCGCGCTCAGGGCCGTCCAGGTTCACGGCGTAGGCGTGGAAGCGCAGCGCCACCGGCGCGAACATCGCGTCGGCGATGCCGAAGCGCCCGAACAGCCAGGGTCCGCCGCGGCCGTGCTGGCTGCGCGCCTCGCGCCACAGCGCGCGCACGCGGGCGATGTCGGCAGCCGCTCCGGCGCCGACCTGCAGCGGTTCCGGCTTGCGCAGCGCGTCGAAAGGCAGTTCGCGCCGCAGTTCGGCGAAGCCGGCATGCATCTCGGTACTCATGGCCCGGGCCAGTGCCCGCGCCGCCGGGTCCATCGGCCAGGCCAGCGGCAGGGCCAGCGTCTCGGCGGCGTATTCGCAGATCGCCAGCGACTCCCAGACCTTCAGCGGCCCCTGCAGCAGGCAGGGCAGCTTGCCGCTGGGAGAATGCTCCAGGATGCGCGCGCGGCTGTCCCGCTGGCCCAGGGGCACCAGGATTTCCTCGAACGGCACCTCGTGGTGGCGCAGGAACAGCCAGGGTCTGAGCGACCAGCTGGATAGGGTTTTGCTGCCGATGACGAGGGTCAGCTTCTGCTGCATGGGGCACTCCCTGGCAAGGCGGCTGTCGAAATCAGGCGCCGTCACTTCACTGTGAAGCCACAATATTGCAGTGGCTGACGGCAGTTTGAAAGACGCCGTGAGGCCTCGCGGTTCAAACTTGCGGCCGCTACGTCAATAATAAGAACCCAAGCAATTCAGATGCCGTGACCTCCACCCCCCTGCCATCCCGCCGCTGCCGCTGGCTGCTTTCCGCGCTCCTGCTGTGGGCGGGCGCGGCGCAGGCCGGTATCGAGGTCGAGGTGCTGGGGCTGGAGGGGGTGGAGAAGGACAACGTCGAGCTGCGCCTGCGCATCCGCGCCGCCGCCCAGTCGCCGGACCTGGACGACCTGCTGGTGGAAGGCCTGCATGCGCGCGCCGGGGAGGACATCCGCGGGGCCCTGCAGCCCTTCGGCTACTACAGCCCGAAGATCGAGTCGGTGCTGGAGGGGCAGGCCCCGGACTGGAAGGCGCGCTACACCATCGACAAGGGGCTGCCGACCCTGATCACCCGCATCGACGTCGAGGTGGAGGGCGAGGGCCAGAAGGACCGCATCTTCCGCCGCGTCTTCCGGCGCTTTCCGCTGACCACCTACGAACGCCTGCAGCACAGCCAGTACGAAGAGGCCAAGACCCGCCTGGCGCAGGCCGCCTATGCCGAGGGCTACCTCGACGCCGCCTTCGTCAGCTCGCAGCTGCGGGTCAACCCTGAGGAGCGCAGCGCCGAGATCGAGTTGATCCTCAGCACCGGGCCGCGCTACTTCTTCGGGCCGGTGACGGTGGAGCAGACCAATCTCAAGCCGGGCATCGCCGAGCGCTACGTCACGATCGAGCCAGGCGAGCCCTTCGATCCGCAGAAGCTGGTCGACACCCAGTTCGCGCTGACCGATCTGGACTACTTCCAGAGCGTCGAGATCGATCCGCAGCGGGAACAGGCCAAGGACCAGCGCATCCCGATGCTGATCCGCACCACGCCGCGTCCCAAGCGCAAGTGGGACTTCGGCGTGGGCTACGGCACCGACACCGGTGCCCGCGCCTCGGTGGCCAACGACGTGCGCTACTTCAACCGCGAAGGCCACAAGCTGCATGCCGAAGTGCAGCTGTCGCAGATCAAGAACAACGCCAGCGGCGAGTACCGCGTCCCCCTGGGACGCAAGCCGGGCGAGTACTGGGGCTTCGGCGGTGCCGTGCAGACCGAGCGCTACGAGGACGGCGAAAGCCTCAAGTACGTGCTCAACACCAGCCTCAACCGCTTCCCCGGGCACTGGAAGCGCAAGTGGTACCTGAGCTTCGAGCATGAAGAATCGGAGCTGTCGGACAGGGTCCAGACTGCCGACCTGCTGATGCCCGGCATCGAGCTCAACCGCAGCGAACTCAACGACCAGATCCTGACGCGGCGCGGCTGGGCGCTGTTCCTGGACTCGCACGGCGCGCAGAAGGGCGCGCTGTCCAGCGCCAGCTTCGTGCAGGCCCATGGCATCCTGCGCGGGGTGTATCCCTGGTCGCGCAAGGGCCGCGTGCTGGGCCGCATCGAGTACGGCGCCAACATCGTCGACGACTTCTCCGACCTGCCGGCCTCGCAGCGCTTTTTCGCCGGTGGCGACCAGTCGGTGCGGGGATACTCCTACCAGTCGATCGGGCCGAAGGATGCCGACGGCAAGGTGGTGGGCGGCAAGTTCCTGGCCGGCTTCAGCCTGGAGAGCGACTACTACTTCTGGGACAAATGGGGCGCGGCGGTGTTCTATGACGCCGGCGGTGCCGACGACGACGTCATGCCCAAGCTGTTCCAGGGCATCGGCATCGGCGC
The DNA here is from genome assembly GCF_003428335.1 of Solimonas sp. K1W22B-7. GTDB lineage: Bacteria > Pseudomonadota > Gammaproteobacteria > Nevskiales > Nevskiaceae > Solimonas_A. The sequence continues at coordinate 5,204,559 of NZ_CP031704.1, read as the reverse complement.
GCGCTACCGCTCGCCGGTGGGCTACATCCAGGCCGACGTCGCCCACCCGCTGGACGGCGGCGAAAGCGGGCTGCGCCTGCACCTCGGCATCCGGGTGGGCCTGTGAAGCGCGCGCTGCTGGTGCTGCTGGCCCTGTTGCTGCTGCCGCCGCTGCTGGCAGCCTGGCTGCTCGGCACGCCGGCCGGCACGCGCTATGCCGCCGAACAGGCGCAGGCCTGGGTGCCGGGCCTGCGCATCGAAGCGGTGGAGGGCTCGCTGCTGAGCCCGCTGGAACTGCGTGGCCTGCATTACGAAGACGACAGCGTGCGCGTGGAGATCGACCGGGTCTCGCTGCGCTGGCGCCCGCGCTCCCTGCTGCGCGGACGCCTGCGCATCGTCGACCTGCAGGCCGGCACGGTCGACGTGCAGGTCCGCGATACGCCGCCGGACGAGGAAGACTCGCCGCCGATCAGCGAGCTGCCGCTGGGCCTGCGCGTGGTCAAGGCCGGGGTGCAGCGGCTGCGCCTGCAGTTGCCCGGTGAACAGCCAGCGCTGCAGATCGACGCCATCGCCCTGGACCTGCGCTGGATCGGCCGCCGCATCGAACTGCGCAAGCTGACGGCCACGCTGCCGCAAACCGGACCGCTGCAGGCCGAGGCCGAGCTGCTGATGTCGCCGGAGCGCGTGCAGGTGAAGCAGCTGAAGCTCAGCGGGCCGGGTGCTGCCGAGCTGAGTGGCGAGTACGCCTATGCCGGCGAGTTCGACGCCACGCTGCGCTGGCGCGAGCTGCGCTGGCCCTTGTTGGGTGAAACCCTGCTGACCAGCCCGCAGGGTGAAGCGGCGATCAAGGGTTCGCTGGAGTCCTATGCCTACCGGCTCAAGGCGCGCTTTGCCGAGGCCCGCGCCGCGGTGGACCTCGAGGCCGAGGGCGAGGGCACGGCGGAGACGCTGCGCCTGCAGCGCCTGCAGGCCAAGGGGCTGGGCGGCAAGCTCGACGCGAAGGCCGACATCGCCTGGGCGCCGCAGCTGCGCGTCGATGCCGAGGGCGAGATGCGCAACATCCACCCCGAGCAGCTGATGCCGGCGCTGGCGGGCGTGGTCAATGGCCGCTTCCGCGTGCAGACGCAGATGGACGGCGACAAGCCGCGCATCGATTTCCGCGCCGAACTGTTCGATTCGATCTGGCGCCAGTATCGCCTCGACCTGAAGGCCGAGGGGCTCTACGCCGACGACACGCTGACGCTGGCGCGGGCCGAGCTGCGCAGCGGGCCGACGCAACTCAAGGCCAGCGGCCAGGTCTGGCCGCTGCTGGACGCCAGGGCGGAGCTGGCCAGCAGCGACCTGGCGCCGCTGTGGCCCGGCCTCGGCGGCCGCGTGCAGGCGCGCGCGCAGGCACAGGGCCCGGTGGAAGGCCCACGCGTCAGGCTGCAGGCCGAGGCGCAGCGGCTGCACTACCAGCAATACGGCCTGGCCACGCTGAAGCTGCAGGCCGACGCCGACCTGCGCGCCAGCAGCAATCCGGAGGACTGGAAGCTGCAGGCGACCGTCGATGGCCGTGGCCTGGCCGCCGGCGAAATCAGCGTCGCCAGCCTGCTGCTCGATGGCGACCTGGACCTGCGTCGCAACAACCGCGTACGCCTGAAGGTCGCCGACGCACGCGCCGGCCTGGTCCTCCACAGCGCCGCGCTGGAGCTCGACGGCAGCCTGGCAAAACATGAACTGAAGCTGGCGGCCGACACCGACCAGGGCGATGCCGAACTGGCACTGCGCGGTGCCGCCGACCTGCAGCGGCAGACCTGGCACGGCCAGCTCGCCAGCGGCCGCCTGGCGCCGGTGCAGCTCGCCGCCTGGACGCTGGAACAGCCGGCGGCGCTGGAGCTGTCCGCCACCGCGCAATCGCTGGCGCCGGCCTGCTGGGGCAGCGCCCCTGCACGCGCCTGCCTGAGGCTGCTGCGCGATGCGCGCCAGCAGCGCCTGGCCTTCCGGCTTGAAGACTTCGCCTACGCCTACCTGCAGCCCTTCCTGCCCAAGGGCTGGGAGGTGGAGGGCAGGATCGACGGCGACGGCCAGCTGGATCTCACGCCCGCCGGCCAGATTGCCGTGCTGCGCGCCGACCTCGCCACCAGCGCCGGCCACTGGAGCGTCAACGAGCGCAAGCTGTTCGAGTTCAAGCCCGGCACCGCGCAGCTGCTGCAGGAAGGCGACTCGCTGCGCGCGAAGCTGGACCTGCCGTTTGCGCAGGGCCTGGCGAAGCTCGACGCCCGCCTGGGCCCCGGGGCGCTGCTGGTGCAGCGGCCCTTGTCCGGCGAGTTGCAGGTGGAACTGCCGGAACTGACCTGGCTGCGCCTGTTCACCACCGAGGTGACCTCGGTGGAAGGTTCCATCGGCGGCCAGTTCAAGCTCGGCGGCACGCTGGAGCAGCCGCTGGTGCAGGGTGAACTGGCGCTGCGCGACGGCAAGCTGCGCCTGGCCACGCCCGGCATCGAGATCGGCGACCTCAAGGGCAGCCTGCGCGGCGGCTCCGAGGGCGTGCTCGACCTCGACATCTCCGGTTCCTCCGGCGGCGGTGAAATCCGCATCGCCGGCCGCATCGACCCGCGCAGCGACCCGGTGCAGGCCGACATCCGCGTCAGCGGCAAGGACTTCCAGGCGGCGCGCATTCCCAGCGCCAAGGTCTGGATCTCGCCGGACCTGAAGCTGGGCCTGCAGAAGCGCCAGCTGCAGGTCACCGGCGAGGTGCTGGTGCCGCGCGCCGAGATCACGCCGGCCGATATCAACACCGGCATCGGCCCCAGCTCCGACCAGGTGATCGTCGGCCGCGACGGCCGCGTGCCCGAGCCGGGCGGCCTGCTCAAGCTGCTGGCCGAGGTGCGGCTGAAGCTCGGCGACAAGGTCAGCTTCAAGGGCTACGGCCTCACCACCAAGCTCGGCGGCGGCATCACCATCTACGAGGAGACCGGCCGCGACACCCGCGCCGCCGGCGAGATCAGCCTTACCGGCGGCCGCTACAAGGCCTACGGCCAGGACCTGAGCATCGAGACCGGCAAGCTGATCTACAACGGCGGCTTCATCACCAAGCCGCTGCTGGAGCTGCGCGCCGAGCGCAAGCCCACCGACGATGTGACCGTCGGCGTCAGCGTGCGCGGCACGCTGGACAAGCCGCAGTTCAGCCTCTACTCGACGCCGTCGATGATCCAGCAGCAGCAGCTGTCCTGGCTGATCCTCGGCCGGCCGATGGAGCAAAGCAACAACACCGAGGGCGACCGCAGCATGCTGGCCAACGCCGCGCTGGCCCTGGGCCTCAGCGGCGGCGACTTCCTCGCCGGCCGCCTGCGCAGCAGCATCGGCCTGGACGACATCTCCGTGGGCTCCAAGCCCGGCGAGACCTCCGACCAGGCGCGGCTCACCGTGGGCAAGTACCTGTCGCCGAAGCTCTACGTCAGCTACGGCATCGGCATCTTCCAGCCCGGCAACCTGTTCAAGCTGGCCTACGACCTCGGCCATGGCTTCAAGCTGCAGACCGAGTCCGGCGTCGAGGCCGGCGGCGACCTGCTGTACACGATCGAGCGCTAGGCTCCGCGCCGCTTACCCCAGCCGCTCCAGCAGCCAGGCTCCGATCCGCTCGATTTCCTCGGCACAGACCTCGTGCTGCATCGCGTACTCGTGCCATTCCAGCTCGTAGCCGGCGGCACGCAGGCCGCGCGCCGAGTCCGACCCCCAGTTGAAGGCCACGACGGGGTCGAAGCGGCCATGCGCCATGAAGATCGGCGTCTTGAAGCTCTCGGGGTGAATCTCGGTCTGCACCTTCTGGTGCAGCGGCATGTAGGTGGACAGGGCGATCAGGCCCCCCAGTTGTTGCGGGTAGCGCACGCCCAGGTGCAGGGTGATGGCGCCGCCCTGCGAGAACCCCGCCAGGACGATGCGCCGCGCCGCAATGCCGGCGGCGATCTCGGCATCGATCAGTCCGGCGATGCGTTTCTCCGACTCGCGCAGGCCGGCCTCGTCCTGGCGGCTGTCGCGATCCAGCGCCGGGATGTCGTACCAGGCGGGCATCGGCATGCCGCCGTTGATCGTCACCGGCTGGATCTTTGCGTGCGGGAACAGGAAGCGGATGCGGTGCCCGGGGGGCAGTCCCAGCGCCGGGACGATGGGCACGAAATCATGCCCGTCCGCGCCCAGGCCATGCAGCCAGATCACCGTCGCATCCGCCGGGGCATCCGGCTCCAGTCGTACCGCGTCCGCCGTTTCGTGCTTTTTCATGGGGCGGATTTTACATGGCCAATGCGCCCCTCTCCCGCTTGCGGGAGAGGGGCTGGGGGAGAGGGTTTCTGTAAATCTGAAGACGGCTCTGCCTGGCGGCCCTCTACAGAAACCCTCTCCCGCCTTTCAGGCACCCTCTCCCGCACACGGGAGAGGGGACGGATAGCAACTTGCTACACTTGCCGCCCCCGGAGCGTCGTCATGAACAAGCTGCTGCCCTACGCCCTGCCCCTGATTGTCTCGCTGGCCGCCTGCGGCCAGGCCGGTCCGCTGTACCTGCCGGAAAAGCACAAGCCGCCGGTGCCGCAGGCGCCGCCGCCTGCCGTGGCGCATCCGCCGGCGGGCGCGGCTGCCGAACAGCCGCCCGAGGCGCCGCCGTCGGCCGTGGCCAAGCCCAGGAATTCCTCCGAAAACACCCCGGTAAAACCCTAGTGGACGCTTTCACCTATCGCGACGGCCAGCTGCTGGCCGAGCAGATTCCCGTGGCCGACCTCGTCGCAAGCCACGGCACGCCGCTGTACCTGTACTCGCGCAACGCCCTGCTCGAGCGCTACCGGGCTTTCGACAGCGCCCTGGCGCCGGTCGAGCACATGGTCTGCTACGCGGTGAAGGCCAACTCCAATCTCGCCGTGCTGCAGACCCTGGCCCTGGCCGGGGCCGGCTTCGACATCGTTTCCGGCGGCGAGCTGCAGCGCGTGCTGCGCGCCGGCGGCAGCGCCGGCCGGGTGGTGTTCTCCGGTGTCGGCAAGACCGAGGCCGAGATGCGCGAGGCCCTGGGCCTGGGCATCTACTGCTTCAACGTCGAGTCGGCCTCCGAGCTGCGCCGGCTGGACCGCGTCGCGCAGTCGCTGGACCGCCGTGCGCCGATCGCGCTGCGCGTCAACCCGGACGTCGACCCCAAGACCCACCCGTACATCTCCACGGGCCTGAAGAAGAACAAGTTCGGCGTCGACTTCAGCACCGCGGAGGCGCTGTACCGCGAGGCGGCGACGATGCGCGGCATCGAGATCCTCGGCATCGCCAGCCACATCGGCTCGCAGCTGCTCGACATCTCGCCGCTGCTGGAATCGCTGGACAAGGTGCTGGGCCTGGTCGACCGCCTGCAGGCCGCGGGCATCCGCCTGCGCCACATCGACGTCGGCGGCGGCCTGGGCGTGCGCTACAAGGATGAAGTCGCGCCGCTGCCGGCGGACTGGGCCAATGCCCTGCTGCCGAAGCTCGCCGGCCGCGGCCTGCGTGTGCTGACCGAGCCGGGCCGCGCGATCGCTGCCAATGCCGGCCTGCTGGTGACTCGCGTCGAGGCGATCAAGGACAGCGGCGAGAAGCACTTCGCTGTGATCGACGCCGCCATGAACGACCTGATCCGGCCGACGCTGTACCAGGCCTGGATGGACATCGTGCCGGTGGCGCCGCGCGAGGGCGTGACGCAGGAATACGACCTGGTCGGCCCGGTCTGCGAGACCGGCGACTGGCTCGGCAAGGACCGCGCGCTGTGCATCCAGGAAGGCGACCTGCTGGCGGTGCGCGGCGCCGGCGCCTACGGTTTCGTGATGGCCTCCAACTACAACAGCCGCGGCCGTGCCGCCGAGGTGATGGTCGATGGCGACCGCGCCCACCTGGCGCGCGCACGCGAAACCATCGACGACCTGCTGCGCGGCGAGAGCCTGATCTCATGAACGACACGGACAAGCCGCTGATCCTGATCGACGGCTCGTCCTGGCTGTTCCGTGCCTTCCATGCCCTGCCGCCGCTGACCGCGCCGGACGGCCAGCCCACCGGCGCCGTCTACGGCATGGGCAACATGCTGCGCAAGCTGATGAAGGAATACGCGCCGGAATACTTCTGCGTGGTGTTCGACCCGCGCGGCGACGTGTTCCGCAACGAGCTCTACCCCGAGTACAAGGCCAATCGCAGCGAGACCCCGGAGGATCTGCTGTCGCAGTTCCCGCTGGTGACCGAGATGCTGCGCACCATGGGCCTGCCGGTGCTGGCGGTGGAGCGCTACGAGGCCGACGACGTCATCGGCACGCTGACGAAGCAGGCCTGTGCCATCGGCCGGCCGGTGCTGATCGTCACCAGCGACAAGGACATGGCGCAGCTGGTCAACGACAGCGTGCACCTGCTGGACACCATGAAGAACGTCCGCATGGACCCGGCCGGCGTGGTCGAGAAATTCGGCGTGCCGCCCGAGCGCATCATCGACTACCTCACCCTGATGGGCGACACGGTCGACAACATCCCGGGCGTGCCCAGCGTCGGCCCCAAGACCGCCGCCAAGTGGATCACGGAATACGGCACGCTCGACAAGCTCGTGGCGCAGGCCGACAAGGTCGGCGGCAAGGTCGGCGAGAAGCTGCGCGAGGCCCTGCCCAAGCTGCCGCTGTCGCGCGAGCTGGCGACGATCCATTGCGAAGTGCCGCTGCCGGTGACGCTGGACGAGCTGCGCCCGCAGGAGCCCGACACCGGCGTGCTCGCCGCGCTGTACCGCCGCCTCGGCTTCAACCGCTGGGCCGACGAACTGTCGCGACCCGCCGACGCGCCGGCACCGCAGGACCCTGCGCCGTCCGTGCCTGCCGCCGCGCCCGAGACTCCGCCACCGCCGGCCGCCAACGTCCAGCCGACGCAGGTCGAATGCGTGCTCGACGAGGCCGCCTTCGACGCCATGATCGCGCGCCTGCGCGCCGCGCCGCTGGTGTGCTTCGACACCGAGACCGACTCGCTGGAGTCCAACGCCGCCAATCTCGTCGGCCTGGCCTTCTCGGTGGAAGCCGGGCAGGGCTGGTACCTGCCGCTGGCGCACAACTACCTGGGCGCACCCGAGCAGCTGAAGCTGGCAGCGCTGCGCGAGCGCCTGCGCAGCGTGCTGGAAGATCCCGCGATCCCGAAGCTGGCGCAGCACGCCAAGTTCGACATCAACGTGCTGGCGCAGCACGGCATCGTGGTGCAGGGCCTGGCCCAGGACACCATGCTGCAAAGCTACGTGCTCGACGCCGCCGGCAACCGCCACGACATGGACACGCTGGCCGAAAAATACCTGGGCCATCGCACGATCAAGTTCGAGGACGTCGCCGGCAAGGGCAAGAACCAGCTGACCTTCAACCAGGTCGCGCTGGACCAGGCCGCCGCCTATTCCGCCGAAGACGCCGACATCACGCTGCGACTGCACCAGGTGCTGCATCCGAAGCTGCTGGCCGACCCGGCGCTGTTGAAGGTCTACGAAGAGATCGAGATGCCGCTGGTGCCGGTGCTGGCGTCGATGGAGCAGGCCGGCGTCAAGCTCGACGTGGCGCTGCTGCGCAAGATCAGCGGCGAGCTGGCGCAGCGCATGGACGAGCTGCAGAAGGCTGCCTTCGAGCAGGCCGGCGGCGAGTTCAACCTGGGCTCGCCCAAGCAGCTGCAGACCATCCTGTTCGAGAAGCTGCAGCTGCCGGTGCTGGGCAAGACGCCCAAGGGCGATCCCTCCACCGCCGAAGACGTGCTGGAAGAGCTGGCCGCGCAGCACCCGCTGCCGCGCCTGATCCTGGACTGGCGCGGCATGCAGAAGCTGCGCTCCACCTACACCGACCAGCTGCCGCTGGCGGTGAACGCGCGCACCGGCCGCGTCCACACCTCCTACGGCCAGGCCATCGCCGCCACCGGGCGCCTGTCCTCGTCGGACCCCAACCTGCAGAACATCCCGGTGCGCACGGCCGAGGGCCGGCGCATCCGCCAGGCCTTCGTGCACGAGGCCGGCAATGACCTGCTGTCGATCGATTACTCGCAGATCGAGCTGCGCCTGATGGCGCATTTCTCGCGCGACGAGCGCCTGCAGGATGCTTTTCGCCGTGGCCTGGACATCCACCGCGCCACCGCCGCCGAGGTTTTCGGCCTGACGCTGGAGGAAACCGGTGCCGAGCAGCGCCGCGCCGCCAAGGCGATCAACTTCGGCCTGATCTACGGCATGTCGGCCTTCGGCCTGGCGCGCCAGCTGGCGATTCCGCGCGGCGAGGCCCAGGACTACATCGACCGCTTCTTCGGCCGCTATCCCGGCGTGAAGCGCTTCATGGACGAAACCCGCGTGCAGGCGCACGAGACGGGCTATGTCGAGACCCTGTTCGGCCGCCGCCTCTACCTGCCCAACATCAACTCCCGGAACCAGGGCCTGCGCCAATACGCCGAACGCACCGCGATCAACGCCCCGCTGCAGGGCACCGCGGCGGACCTGATCAAGAAGGCGATGATCACGCTGCAGCGCCACCTGCGCGAAAACCTGCCGGACATCCGCATGATCATGCAGGTGCACGACGAGCTGGTTTTCGAGGGCCCGGCGGCCGTGCTCAAGGCGCAGGCCCCGGAGATCGCAGGGTTGATGTGCCGCGTGGCGGCCCTGGAGGTACCGCTGGTGGCGGACTGGGGCACCGGTTCCAACTGGGATGCCGCCCATGAGGCAGAAGGGCACGCAAGCAGCTGAAAAAGAACGATTTATAGTTTGAAATTGCCGCACAGCGGCAATTGTTGCTTAGCTAACGATATGTTTTGAAAGTGTTTTATTTTATCGAATAAAACACTTTTCTGGGAGTTCGAAATTCCATTGAACTTAGCGGGCACGACCCCATCTAATCCTTCGAGTGCTGATTCTCCCTGTCACACTCAACCGTCTCGACTCCCTGGACGGTATCCGGCGCCCCCAAGCCGGAGCAGTTGCCCAGTGAATCCTCCCCCGGTTCACTGGGCATTTTTATTTGTGCGGCGGAAAAGCGGGAAGTTCCAACCAAACTTTTCTGTCCCCTCTCCCGCGAGCGGGAGAGGGTGGCCGGAGGCCGGGAGAGGGTTTCTGTAAAAGGTGGCCGTGTTGAACGGAGCGGGGTTTTACAGAAGCCCTCTCCCGCGTTTTGCCGGGCTGGGGAGTGACATTGAGTCACTCCCCAGTAAGCAAAACGCCCTCTCCCGCAAGCGGGCGAGGGGCTATAAAGGCTACGCCTTGGGCGTCAGCTCCCCAAGTCCACCACCAACTTTGGCAAACGTCGCCGTCTCATCGATCCCGATCCAGTCCCGCAGCAGCTTCTGCGCTTCCGGCAGGCCCTGGCGGGTTTCGGAGGAGAACAGCTGGCCGGTGGCGTCCTCGCCCAGTTCCTTCTGGACCTTGAGCAGCTGGGTCTTGGCGGCGCCGAAGCCGAGCTTGTCGGCCTTGGTCAGCAGGCAGTGGACGCGCAGGCCGCGGTGGCCGGCCCAGGCCAGCATCTGCTTGTCGTAGTCGGTCATGGGGTGGCGGATGTCCATGATCAGGACGATCCCGACCAGGTTCTGGCGCCCCTCCAGGTACTGGCCGATCAGCTTGCCCCAGTCGCGGCGGACCTGTTCGGGCACCTCGGCGTAGCCGTAGCCGGGCAGGTCGGCGAAGCGGCCCCCCGGCACCCCGAACAGGTTGATCAGCTGGGTGCGGCCGGGGGTCTTGCTGACCCGGGCCAGCTGTTTCTGGCTGCAGATCAGGTTCATGGCGCTGGATTTTCCGGCGTTGGAACGGCCGGCAAAGGCGATTTCCGGCAGGGCGTCGACCGGCAACTGGTCGAGGCGGGCACAGGAAAGGATGAAGCCAGCTTGCGCAAAGGGATTCAGCATCGGGCGTCGGCCATGTAGAATTCGGGTTTGAATCTATTGTCGCGCTTCCCAGCCAGCCTTGCGCGAGCCACCGTCGAGATATTTTCGGGAGTTTTACAGATGAAGCGCGTCCTGCTTGTCCTAGCCCTGTGCGCACCGCTGTCCGTTCTGGCGGAAGCCCCGGCGAAGAAAGACCCTTTCACGCAGGGCGATGCCGCTGCCGGTGCCACCAAGTCCGCCGCCTGCGGCGCCTGCCACGGCCCCAACGGCAACAGCGCCATGCCGGAATGGCCCAAGCTGGCCGGCCAGAGCTCGCGCTTCATCTTCGAGCAGCTCAAGGCCTTCAAGACCGGTGCCCGCCAGAACCCGGTCATGCAGGGCCAGGTCGCCGCGCTGAGCGAGCAGGACATGCGTGACCTCGCCGCCCACTACACGCTGCAGAAGCCGGCCCCCGGCGTCGCCAGCAAGGACGCCGTGGCCACCGCCCAGCCCCTGTACCGCGCCGGCAACAAGGACCGCGCCCTGCCGGCCTGCGCCGCCTGCCACGGCCCCGCCGGCAGCGGCAACGGTGCCGCCGCCTACCCGCGCCTGGGTGGCCAGCACGCCACCTACGTCGCCACGCGCCTGCGCGCCTACCGCGACCTGGGCCTGAAGGGCGAGCTGCCGGACGGGAACCAGAAGATGATGGCCGCTGTCGCAGCCAAGCTGTCCGACAAGGAAATCGACGCACTGGCTTCCTACGTCAACGGCCTGCAGTAGATCTGCGTTATATAGCCCAACACGTCCCCAAGGATTCTTCATGCGCGTCTTCGCCCGCTACCTGACTGCTGTTTTCCTCGCCATGACGGCCCTCGCCTGCTCGGCGCAGGAGCCTTCGTATGCCGACGGCAAGCAGTTCAAGCAGGTGCGAGAGGTCCAGGCTCCGGCCGACAAGAAGCGCATCCTGGTCGAGGAGTTCTTCTGGTACGGCTGCCCGCACTGCTACGCCCTGGACCCGGCGATCAGCGCCTGGGCCAAGGCGAAGCCGGCGGACGTGGACTTCGTGCGCGTGCCCAACACCCTGGGCCGGCCGGCCGGCGTGATGCACGCCAAGGCCTTCTACACCGCCGAGTCGCTGAACGTGCTGGACAAGATGCACCCGGCGCTGTTCGATGCGATCCACAAGGAAAACATCCCGCTGGACAAGGAAGAGCAGATTGCCGCGGTGTTCAACCGCACCACCGGCCTGATGCCCGACCTGTTCGCCAACAGCTTCAAGGGCTTCGCCGTCGATGCGCGCTTCCGCAAGTCCGAGCAGCTGTCCAAGGACTACGGCATCACCAGCGTCCCGGTGGTGGTGGTGGGCGGCAAGTACATGACCAGCGCCTCCATGGCGGGCAGCAACGAAGGCATGCTCAAGGTCGTCAATTTCCTGGTGGCCAAGGTTCGCAAGGAACGTGGCGGTCGCTAAGCGCGGCCACTACCGCTGGTTGGCCCGGCTCCTTGCCGGGCTTTTTGTTGTGGGCGTTGCCAACGCCCATGCCCAGCAGCAGCCGCGCCCGCCGCCGGCACCGGGAGCACCGGCGCCCGCAGCGGGCAGTGCCAAGGCCGATCGCGCGCTGCCGCTGGCTTCCATGCAGAAGGCCTGCGAGCTGATCGGCGGCCGCCTGCAGAGTGTCGGCGTGGAGCCCTGCCTCAATGCCGGCCTGCGCCCCAGCGGCGGCCGCAGCGTCAACGGCCTGCCGATCCTGTGGCGCGACTTTGCGCCCACCGCGCGCAAGGGCACGCCGCGCCGCATCCTGCTGATCGGCGGCATCCACGGTGACGAGCTGTCCTCGGTCAGCACCGTGTTCCAGTGGATGAAGGAACTGGAGACCAAGCAGGACCAGCCCTTCCACTGGCGTGTCGCGCCCTGCGTGAACCCGGACGGCATGCTGCAGCGCCCGCCGACCCGCGTGAATGCCCGCGGCGTGGACCTGAACCGCAACTTCCTCACCCCGGACTGGAAGTCCGAAGCGCTGGCCTACTGGGAAAACCGCACGCGCAAGGATCCGCGCCGCTACCCCGGCCCGGCACCGCTGTCGGAGCCGGAGAGCCGCTGGCTGGACGATGCGATCAAGAGTTTCCGTCCGGATGCCGTCGTCTCGGTGCATGCGCCCTATGGCCTGCTCGACTACGACGGACCGGCGCAGGCGCCGGAGAACTTCGGCTACCTGCACCTGCACCAGCTCGGCACCTATCCCGGTTCGCTGGGCAACTACGCCGGCACCTACATCGGCCTGCCGGTGATCACGCTGGAGCTGCCGCACGCGGGCATCATGCCGGCGGCGGCGCAGTCGCAGCGCATCTGGAACGACATGCTGCGCTGGCTGGAGGTGAACCTGCCCAAGGGTGAGCCGGCCTTGTATCAGCGGCTGGGTGATCATCCCTGGAATGGTGGGAATGAAGGCCGCTAAAAGCGGCCTTCTTCATTTGCGCGCTTCGAAATGTAGGAGCGAGCTTGCTCGCGACCTCGTCCGATCCTCGCCGAACCGTTCATCCCGAGTGCCGCGTAGCGGCGTATCGAGGGGCCAGCCGGACCTGTGCTGCCGTGCCTCGATACGCCCGCTGCGCCGGCTACTCGGCATGAACGGTAAGGAAGGGGGTGAAGGAGCAAAGCGCGGCTGCTGACTCGCGACGAGCGAGCGCACTACAAGTTCAGAGATTCTCTTCCCTGAAAATCTTCCACACACCCTCGGCATCCTGCTTCCAGAACTGCTGCTTGCGGCTGTGCTGCCTGAAGTTGTCGCTGCGGTAGTCCATGGTGAATTCCGCCAGCAGCAGCGGTGCATCGCCGCCGGGGTAGCGGTAGAGGCTGATGTCGGACAGCTTCACCTCGATGAACTTCTTGCCGGCGTTGACGCGCTTCTTGTGCGCGGTGAACTCCTGCAGGTTCATGCCGCTGACGGTGAATCCCGGGCCGTAGAAGGCCAGGTAGGCTTCGGTGTCCCTGGCGGACCAGCGGCGGCGCCAGCTTTCGATGCGCTCGACGAATTCCTCGCGTTCCTGCTGCTGCGCCTCCGGCGTGACCCACTGCAGCTCGTTGCTCAGCACCACCGGCGTGTCGCCCAGCTCGATGTAGGGCTTGAGCGAGAGCAGGTCGTCGTTGGCCATGGTGACGCAGCCTTCGCTGGAGCGCGGCGCGCGGCTTTCGGTGTCGCGCGGCACGCCATGCAGCCAGATGCCGTGGCCGGTACGGCGCTTGAAGACGTCCCAGGGGTTCGGGTAGTTGGTCGGCCAGGCGCCGGAGCCGTACATCTCGGGCAGGTTCTCGTCGCGCAGCCAGCCGGTGATGTGGTACACGCCGATCGGCGTGCGGTTGTCGCCGCGCGCTTCCTTGCCGGCGCCGTTCTTGCCCATGGCGGCGTAGTGGTGGCGCAGCAGCTTGAGCTTGCCGCCCTGGTTCTCGAAGACGTAGAGCCGCGCGCGCTGCAGGTCGGTGACCAGCAGGTGGCGGTGCGAATCCGGCAGCTGCAGCACGGCGTTGGGCACCGAGCCCTCCGGCGGCACGGCCTTTTCGCTGGCCAGGCGGATGCGGCTTTCCTCGGCCAGTTCGCGCAACCGCTTCTCGTCGGGGACGCCGACTTCGGCGGCGGCGAGCAGCTCGCGGTAGACCGGGCGTGCCGGCAGGAAGTCCGGCTGCTTGTGCGTGATGTCCTGCAGCAGGCTCAGCGCTTCGCCGGCCTGGCCGGACTCCAGCTTGGCGATGGCCTGGCCGAAGGCCTGCTCGGCGTCGATCGGCTGGCCGTCATCCTGCCAGGCGACCCGCTTCGGCGCGGCCGGCCGGGCGGCGTTGGGGACAGGCGGGGGCGGCAGCGAGACCGTCAGCGAGGCCAGCGACACGCTCACCGGCGCGGCCTGCTTCGACGCCAGCTGCGGCAGCAGGAACGTGGCACCGAGCGCGGTGAAACACACCGCGGCCAGGGCGGATAGCAGGGCTATCCACAGGGTGTAGCGACCTGGCATCGAAGCTTGGCTAGGGTCGACCAGCGGTCAGCTCAGCGCGTGTATTCGCGGCTGATCTTCCAGCTGCCGCCCACCTGCTTCAGTTCCAGGGTCTTGCTGACCTGGTCGGAGAAGGCGTCGGACTCGTAGTCCTGGCGGAAGCTGACGCGCAGCGTGTCGCCGGCGCGGGTGATCTGCGGGTTCACGGCCTTGACGCTGATGCGCTTCGGGCGGGTGATGCGGTCACGGCGCTGGGCCTCCCAGGCGCCGCGGCTAAGGCCGCCCTCGGGCTGGAAGTCCGGCGCGTAGAGCGCGAAGTAGGCTTCGAGGTTCTTGCCGGCCCAGGACTGGGACCAGCTGGCCAGGGTCGCGTTGACGGCCTGGGTGGTGGCGGCATCGACCTCGGTGGCGGCCGGGGCGGCGGCCGGCGGCGGCATCGGGGCGGCGGCGGCCGGGGCCGGCGCAGCGCGCGGAGCCGGGGCGGCGACCGTGGTGGCCGGATCGCTGGGGGTGTTGTCGAGCTGGCCGACCAGGCCCAGCTTGCGGCGCAGGGCGCCGTTGCCCGGGTCCAGCATCAGGGCGCGGTTGTAGGACGCGCCGGCCAGGGCGGCGTAGATGTCGCCCAGGTTCTCGTGGGCGGTGGCGTAGCTCGGGTGCGTGGCCAGGGCGGCTTCCAGGGCATCGCGGGCGCGCTCGTAGTCGCCCTGCTGTGCATAAAGCACGGCGAGGTTGTTGTAGGGCTCGGGCAGTTGCGGGTAGTCGCGGGTCAGGTCGGCGAAGACCCGGATCGCCTGCTCGGTGCGGTTGAGACGCACCAGGGCGAGGCCGCGCACGAAGCGCGCCTGTGCGTCCTGCGGGTTGGCCTGCAGATGGGTTTCCACCTTGCGCAGGGCGTCGGCGGCGTTGCCCTGGTTGAGCAGGGACTGGGCCTCTTCGGCGACGCTGGCAGCCAGCACGGGAGCAGAAGCGAAAACGATCGCAGCAGCAGCGATACGGCAGAACTTGAGCATCACGCCGACCTCGGGCAATTGGGTCTGAATTGGTATGCCGCCAAATATATCAGCAACGCGAGCGTAGAAGCTGCGCTCCGACTCGCGGAGTTAACGCTTATACACGTCCGCTGTGCCGGGCGGCCGCTTCTTGAAGCGGCGATGGACCCAGAAGTACTGGGCCGGCGCGAGCTGGACCCCTTCCTCCAGGACCTGGTTGATCCGGGTGGTGTCGGCCAGTTCGTCCTCGCCCGGAAACTGCTCCAGCGCCGGGAAGAAGGTCACGCGGTAGCGCCCGTTCACCCGCGCCGGGAAATACGGCACCACCCGGGCCCGGCCCATCTGCGCCAGGCGCCCGGTGGCGCTGATGGTCAGGGCGGGGTGGCCGAAGAAGGGGGCGAACACGGCGTTGCGGCGGTCCAGGGTCTGGTCCGGCGCATACCAGATGCGGCGGCCCTCGCGCAGCGCCTTCACCAGCTTGCGCAGGTCCTCGCGCGGCAGCGCCGGCAGGCCGGACCGGGCCTCGCGCCAGTGGTGCATGTAGTGGTCCATCACCTTGTTCTTGTACGGCCGGTACATGGCGTGGAACGGGCGGTTTGCAAGGCACAGGTAGCGGGCGCCCAGCTCCAGGGTGGTGAAGTGCCCGGTCAGCAGCAGCACGCCGTGGCCGTCCTTCATGGCCGCGTCCAGGTGCTCCAGCCCCACCACCTCGCCATGCGGCCGCAGCTTCTCGTCGGAGGCGAACCAGGCCAGCGCCGCCTCGAACACACCGGCGCCCAGCGCCGCGAAGTGCTCGTCCACCATCTTTTCGCGTTCCGCCGCCTGCAGCTGCGGGAAGCAGACCTCGAGGTTGCGCCGCACGACGTGGCGGCGGCCGGGGATGATGTGCCCGAGGCAGCGGCCGAGGCCGGCGCCCAGGCCCACCAGCCAAGGCAGCGGCAGCAGGCACAGCAGGCGCATGAGCCCGATGCCGAACCAGGTCGGCCAGTAGCGGGGCGAGAGGAAGGCAGTCCTGAATTGACGATCGGCCATCCGCGAATTGTAGCGGCCGGCGCCGCGGGGCGCGCTTGTTGGCATATCCTTTCGCGATGCGTCTGCTCTACTCCTGCCTGCTGTACCTGATCACCCCGCTGGTCCTGCTGCGCCTGTGGTGGAAGGGCTTCGACCTGCCTGCCTACCGCTGCCGCTGGGGCGAGCGCTTCGGCTTCGTCGAGGCCCCGTCGCAGCCGGTGGAGGCCTGGGTCCATGCCGTGTCCGTGGGCGAGTCGCTGGCCGCCCTGCCGCTGATCCGTGCCCTGGTGGCGCGCCATGGCGAGGGCCGCGTGCTGGTCACCACGATGACCCCCACCGGCTCGCAGCGCGTGTCGGAGGCCCTGGGCCCGCAGGTGCTGCATACCTACCTGCCCTACGACCTGCCCGACGTGGTCGCGCGCTACATCGAGCGCATGCGCCCGCGCCGCGTGGTGGTGATGGAAACCGAACTCTGGCCCAACCTGTTCCGCGCGCTGGCGCGGCGCCGCATCCCGCTGCTGGTGGCCAATGCGCGCCTGTCGCCGCGCTCGTTCCGGGGCTATGGCCGCGTGCGCGGCTTTGCCGGCTCGGTGCTGTCGGATTGCACGGAGGTGGCGGCGCAGAGCGACGCCGACGCCGAACGCTTCCGCCAGCTCGGCGCGCCGCGCGTCAGCACCATGGGCAACATCAAGTTCGACCTCGCCGTGCCGGAGGCGCAGCTGGCGCTGGGCGAGCGCCTGCGCAGTGCCCTGGCCGGGCGCCCGGCCTGGATCGCCGCCAGCACCCACGAGGGCGAGGAAGAGGCGGCGCTGGCCGCGCACCGCGCGCTGCGCGGGCAGATTCCCGAGGCCGTGCTGATCCTGGTGCCGCGGCATCCGCAGCGCTTCGACGCGGTGGCGAAGCTGGTGGCGAAGCAGGGCTACGGCTGCATCCGCCGCAGCGCCTGGAATGGCGAGGCCATCACGGTGGAAGTGCTGCTGGGCGACAGCATGGGCGAGATGTTTGCCTACTTCGCCGCCGCCGACGTCGCCTTTGTCGGCGGCAGCCTGGTACCGGTGGGCGGGCACAACGTGCTGGAGCCGGCGGCCCTGGGCCTGCCGGTGCTGTTCGGCCCGCAGATGCACAACTTCATCGCCGCCCGCGACCTGCTGCTCGACGAGCATGCGGCCGAGCAGGTGATCGACGCCGGCCAACTGGTCGACGCGCTGGCGCGCCTGCTCTGCGACGACGTGCTGCGCGGCACGATGGGCGAGGCCGGCCGCCATGCCGTCGCCGCCAACCGCGGCGCCCTGCAGAAGCTGCTGGCACTGCTGGACCGGGCATGAGCGACTTAGTGGTGATGCGCCCGTCGGGCCTGTACTGCCCGGCCGGCGATTTCTACATCGACCCCGCCAAGCCGGTGGCGCGCGCCGTGATCACGCATGCGCATGGCGACCATGCGCGTACGGGTTCCATGCAGTACTGGTCCAGCCGCGAGGGCGAGGCGCTGCTGCGCGCGCGCATCGGCGCCAAGACCTGGATCAACGCGCTGGACTGGGGCCAGCCGGTGCAGATCGGCGCGGCGCGCGTGTCGCTGCACCCGGCCGGACACGTGCTGGGCTCGGCGCAGGTGCGCATCGAGGCCGAGGGCCAGGTCTGGGTGATCTCCGGCGACTACAAGCGCGACGACGATCCCACCTGCACGGCCTTCGAGCCGGTGCCCTGCGACGTGTTCGTCACCGAGGCGACCTTCGGCCTGCCCGAGTACCGCTGGCCGCTGGCCTCGGAGACGGCGCGCGAGATCCACGAGTGGTGGCAGGGCAACGCCGCCGAGGGCCAGGCCTCCGTGATGTTCTGCTACGCGCTGGGCAAGGCGCAGCGCATCCTCGCGGAGCTGACGCGCTACACCGACGGCAAGGCCTGGGTGCATGGCTCGATGGCGCCGCTGGTGGAGATCTACCGCAAGGCGGGCGTGAAGATGCTGCCGACCGAGTCGGCCGTGGCGCCGCCGCGCGACACCGATTTCAAGGGCCAGCTGATCCTGGCGCCGCCGGGTGCGCGGGGGACGCCGTGGATGAAGCGCTTCCGGCCGTATCGCTGCGGCTTTGCGTCGGGCTGGATGAGTCGCGATGCGCGGCGTGAGTCATTCGATCGCGGGTTCGTCCTGTCCGATCACGCGGACTGGGAGGGGCTGTTGCTGAGCATCGGGCAGAGCGGGGCGAAGCGGGTACTGGCGATGCATGGGCATACCGAGACGCTGGTGAGTCATCTGCGGGCGCAGGGGGTGGATGCGGCGGCGTTGCCGGGGGCGGAGCCGGGGTATTAGGTTCATCCGAGAAAAACACGAACCGTTCATGCCGAGTGCCGCGTAGCGGTGTATCGAGGCACGCGCCGCAGCTTGTCGGTAACGCCGGCCACGAGGCCGGTCAGGAGCCGCGGCTCTCTGGAGGTCTATTTCGCCCAAGGGCGAGTTACTTCTCTTTGATATACGTCAAAGAGTAAGTAACCAAGAGAAAACGTACCCTTGTATCGGCGCCCCGCTGAAGCGGGGTGCCCCGCACAGTGGTCGAGCGCGGACGGGGTCGGACACACAGGCCATCCATGGCCTGTGTGTCCTCGGCCGGACATCCTGTCCGGCTCGACCCCTGCGCCCGACCCCTGCGCGGGCGCCGCTACGAGGGAACCCGGAACATCAACAGCATTCGCTGCGCTCACCAAGCCATTGGAAGATACAAGAAGGTTTGGTGCGCAGTATTCGTAGCGTTACTCACGCGATCGTGTGCGCCCGCGTGGGCAAACTTGAAGACGTTTGCCCACCCTACTTCACTGCCGCAGGCGATGACATTGAGTCATCGCCAAAGCGCGACAGATCACCCCGGAACGTCAAAAGCATTCGCTGCGCTCACCAAGCCATTGGAAGACACAACAAGGTTTAGTGCGCAGTATTCGCCGGCTCGTGCGCCCCCCGCGTGGGCAAACATGAAGACGTTTGCCCACTCTACGTCACTGTAGGGTGCGCACCGCGCACCATGGGGCTTGGCCGAGATTGCCCCGCGTGCGCGATGCGCACCCTACTAGTTGCTATTCGGTATCCGGCGCGTAGAGGTCCAGCCCGAACTCGACGCCCCTGTCCGCCAGCGTGCGCAGCGATTGCACCGACAGGGAGAAGCCTTCGTTGGAGTCGCCCATGAATCCGCCGCAGAAAAGGTCGATCCTGAATCGCTGGCCGAGCTTCGCCCAGACGGTCAGGTCGTCGGTGAGATTCGAGAAAATATCGGCGATCTGGCCGTCGAAGTCCTCGGGAGTTCGAGGTTCTGCGTTCAGACTCCATCTTCCGGTAACTCTAGGCACCGAGCGTTCGGACTTTGCGTGGCTGAGGTCCCCTTTGCGAAAAGCCTTGGTGGGCCTGCAGCCAAGCAATGCCGTCACCTCGTCGGGATCAAGGTCGTCACCGAAGATGCGCAGGCCTAACATGGATCGGGCAAGGCGTGTCATGGAATTCCTGGCTGCGCGGTTCCGCGCCGCATCCGCCACAGCCCCTCCATCGCATACACCGCCAGCGCGCTCCAGATCAGCCCGAAGCCCACCCAGTGCATCGGCAGGAAGGGTTCGTGGAACACCAGCACGCCGCACATCAGTTGCAGCGTCGGGGTGATGTACTGCAGCAGGCCGACCGTCGACAGCGGGATGCGTCTGGCGCCGTAGGCGAACCAGACCAGGGGCAGGGCGGTGACGAAGCCGCCGAAGGCGAGGAGCAGGTCGGTGTGCAGGCCGTGGTGGCCGAAGGTGCCGCTGCCTTTGTGTTCAAACCACAGCAGCGCGATCAGCGCGGGCAGGAACAGCAGGCCGCTTTCCACGGCCAGGCCCTGCACGGCGGACACCGGCATCAGCTTTCGCCATAAACCGTAGCCGCCGAAGCTGGCGGCGATGGCCAGGGCGATCCAGGGCAGGCGGCCGGCTTGCAGGGTCATGTAGATGACGCCGATGGCGGCGATGGCCACGGCCAGCCATTGCAGGGGACGCAGGCGCTCGCGCAGCACGAACACGCCGAGCAGCACGCTCAGCAGCGGATTGATGAAGTAGCCCAGGCTGGTTTCGACGATGTGGCCGGCGGTGACGGCCCAGATGTAGAGCCACCAGTTGCAGGCGATCAGCAGGGCGCTGATCAGCAGCATGCCGACCGTGCGGCGCGGCAGTTCGCGCAACCAGCCGTAGCCTTCGCGGAAGCCCAGCCATAGCGCCACCAGCAACGCGCACCAGACGGTGCGGTGCGCCATGGTCTGCACGGCCGGCACCGTGGCCAGCAGTTTCCAGTACAGCGGGAACAGGCCCCAGATCAGGTAGGCGCCCAGCGCGGCGGCCAGTCCCTTGCGGGTCTGGTCCATCCGGTCTGCGGTGGGGCTGGGGGCGTTCATGGCGGCGGGGCTGCGGGCGGCGCGCAGTGTGCCGGAGACGGGACGATGCGTCATCCGCGCCAGCGCGTTAACTTATGCGCCGGAACAGGAGAGGAGGCTCCATGCACGTGCTGGTCACCGGCGGTACCGGATTCATCGGCAGGCCGCTGTGCGCGGCGCTGCTCGGCCGCGACTACGAGGTCACCGTGCTGACGCGCAACGGCGGCAAGGCCAGGGACCTGCCTTTCGGCACCCGCGTGGCGATGAAGATGGACGGCATCGGCGGCTACGATGCCCTGATCAACCTGGCCGGCGAGAACCTGGCGGAGCACCGCTGGAACGAGGAGCGGCTGCAGCAGTTCACCGACAGCCGCGTGCAGGTGACGCGGCGCATGGTCGACCATCTGCGCAATACCGAGGACCGGCCCAGGGTGATCGTCTCCGGCTCCGCCATCGGCTGGTACGGCGCCCGCGGCGACGAGGCCCTGAGCGAGCATTCCACCTCCGGCGGCTACGACGAGTTCCAGTCGCAGCTGTGCCGCGCCTGGGAGGCGGAGGCGCGCAAGGCCGAGAAGCTGGGCGTGCGGGTCTGCCTGCTGCGCACCGGCTTGGTGCTGGAGCGCGACGGCGGGCCGCTGGCGAAGATGCTGCCAGCCTTCCGCATGGGCCTGGGCGGGCCGCTGGGCAACGGCCGGCAGTGGATGTCCTGGATTCACCGCGAGGACCTGGTGGCGATGATCCTGTGGCTGCTGGACAACGAGCGCTGCAAGGGGGTCTACAACGGTACGGCGCCCGAGCCGGTGACCAATGCGCAGTTTGCCCGGGAGCTGGGCCGCGCCCTGGGCAAGCCCGCCCTGCTGCCGATGCCGGGCTGGGTGCTGAAGACCATGGTGGGCGGCATGGCCGATCTTCTCCTGACGGGCCAGAAGGTGCTGCCCCAGCGGGCACGGGAGGAAGGGTTTGCCTTCCGCTACCCCGAGCTGCCCGGTGCCCTGGCCGCGATCCTGCCCTGACGGGGCGTCGGCGCTTTCCTACCCGCGCCGCCCCCGCCGGCGGATAGGCCGCTGTCCCCGGGAGGTCTAGAATCAGGGCCATGAGCGTAATGAACTGGAAAGCCGGCAAGGTCTACCCGATGACCCGGGGCGAGCCGCGCGCCGAAGCGGGTGAATTCGATCCGGGCCGCCACGAGGCGCTGCTGCGCAGCGAGCCGGGCCGCTATGCCGAGATGGTGCGCACCGTCACGGCCTTCGGCATCTACCTGATGGACCGCGAAGGCCGGGTGCAGAGCTGGAACATCGGCGCGGAGAACCTCACCGGGTTCGGCGAGCGCGAGGTGGTGGGGCAGCATTTCAGCGCCCTGTTCGCCGAGCAGGCCCAGCGCGAGGGCCTGGCGCTGCGCAACCTGGACTTCGCCGCCAACAACCGTCATTGCCGCGACGAGCACCTGCGCCGCCGCATCGGTGGCGAGGAGTTCCATGCGCTCAGCACGCTGGACGCGGTGCGCGACGAGGCTGGCGAGATCCTGGGCTTCGTCGAGGTGTTCCACGACATCAGCGAGCAGAAGCAGCGCGAGGAGCGGCTGTACCAGCGCGCCACGCGCGATCCGCTCACCGGCGTGTTCAACCGCGGCCATTTCAACGAGACCGCGCAGCAGGAGATCGAACGCGCGCGCCGTTTCGCCGAGCCGCTGTCGCTGGCGATGCTGGATATCGACCACTTCAAGAAGATCAACGATACCTACGGGCACGAGGTGGGCGACACCGCGATCATCGGCCTGGCGCGCACTTGCAGTGCCGGCCTGCGCAAGATCGATTCGGTGGGCCGCCTTGGCGGCGAGGAGTTCGCCATCCTGCTGCCGCGCGCCAACAAGCAGGCGGCGATGGAGATGGCGCAGCGCATGCGCCTGAAGATCGCCCACCAGCGCATCAGCGCACAGGACCGCGAGATTTCCTACACCGTCAGCATCGGTGTCTCCACGCTGCTGCCGACCACGCGCGACCTGGCCGAGCTGCTGCGCCACGCCGACGCCGCGCTGTACCAGGCCAAGCGCGAGGGCCGCAACCGGGTGATCGCCTGGTTCGAGTAGCCAGGTCCCCTCTCTGGCGACTTTCGAGAAAGACTTTTTGCCGCGGATCACGCGGATGACACGGATTTTTATCCGCGTTCATCCGCGTGATCCGCGGCCACTCCGTGCTTCTCGCGGCCTCTACAGGTATGGCGAGAACAGCCACCAGAAGGCGTCGTAGAGCCGCGAGGGCAGCGGCCGCTTCTGCAGTTCCTTGGCGTGCTGCAGCTTGGAGCGCAGGCGCAGGCCCCTGAAGTGCTGCTCCATCCGCACGGCGAAGCTGCGGTCGTAGACTTCCACCATCAGTTCGAAGTTGAGACGCAGGCTGCGCGGATCGAGGTTGGCGGAGCCCAGCAGCACATAGCGATCGTCCACGATCAGCAGCTTGCCATGCGCAAAGGGCGGCGGCTGGTAGTAGATGCGCATGCCGCGGATGATCAGCTCCGGCAGGATGTGGCGCATCGCGCGGCGGACCTTGTCCAGGTCGGAGCGTGAGGGCAGGATGATCTGGATATGCACCCCGCGCAGCACCGCGGCCTCCATCGCCGCCACCAGTTCGCGCGGCGGCAGGAAGTAGGGCGTCATGATGCGCACGCGCCGCCGCGCGGCAGCCAGCGCGGCCAGCAGCACCAGTGTCAGCTGTCCCAGGTCCTCGTTGGGACCGTCGGTGATGACACGGCAGATCGCGCCACCCTCGATCTCCGGCGCCGGCTGTTCCGGGCAGGGGCAGTCGCCGCCGCCGGCATAGCGCCAGTCCTCGGCGAAGACCTCCGCCAGCTGCTGCACCACCGGGCCGCGCAGCTCGAAGTGCATGTCGGTTTCCGGGTGCGGGTTCTCCGGGTCCTGCGCCATGTGGCGCAGGCCGATGTTCATGCCGCCGGTGTAGCCCAGTTCGCCGTCCACGATCAGCAGCTTGCGATGGTTGCGCAGGTTGATGTGGAAGGAGGGCGGCAGCAGCGTGGGTGGATGGAAGCGCAGGGCCTCGAGCCCGAGTTTCCGCATGCGGCGGCTGGCGCAGGGGCGCCGCAGGCTCAACTCGGCGTAGCCGTCCACCAGCACGCAGACCCGGACCCCGCGCTGCCGGGCGGCCACCAGGGCCGCGACGAACTGCTCGCCGACCTTGTCCATGTCGAAGATGTAGCTGGCCAGCAATACCGAGCGCTGCGCGCCCGCGATCGCCGCGAGCATGGCCGGGTAGGCTTCCTCGCCGTTGAACAGCGGCTGCAGCAGGTTGCCGTCCAGCAAGGCGCGCCGCGTGATGATGTCGGTGGTGCGCGCCAGTTGCGCGAAGCGGCCCGGCACCGCCGGCTTTTCGTGCCCGCGCGGGCGCTGGTGGCGCGCGTCACGCAGATGATCCAGGCCCACGCCGCGGCCCAGGGTATGCCGCGGCGGACGCAGCTGGTGCGCGCGGGTCTCCACGCGATTGACGCCGAACAGGAAGTACAGCAGCGCGCCGAAACCCGGCAGCAGCAGCACTCCCACGATCCAGCCCCAGGCTGCCCGCGGATCGCGCTTGCGCAGCAGTGCGTGGCCACAGGCAAACAGCGACGCGACCGCCAGCGCGGCGGTGCCCAGGAGGATGGGCCAGCTCATGTGGCGACGGGGACTGAAGAAGCGCCGGTCTGGATCATCGCGTCTCGCACCTCGGGCATGGACAAAAACACAGGCTAGCGCCGCAATGTTACGGTTCGGTCCAGGGCGTGCGTCGTCCGCAGCCTGAACCGCGCCAGGCGCCGGGCGCTCCCCGCGTCACTGGCCGGCGCGCGGCGGAAGCACTACCATTCGAAAACATCTTTTCAAAAACAGCAAGATACAAGGAACCGCAGTGCGCAAGTCAGCCATCCTGTTCGCCGGGTTGTTCCTCTTCATTCCCGCTTCCTTCGCCGACAAGGGCGGCCCGCCGCCGGCCAGCAGCAAGACCTACGGCAAGACCCTGGTCGCCGAGTTCGACCTGCCCGACGACGTCGTGGAGCGCTTCAACGGGATCAAGCCCCCGGTGTCCCGGCCGGACCTCAGCCCCCTGGAAAACATGGCCTTCGCCGACGGCGAGAAGTGGCTGGGCGAGGACGTGCAGGTGGAGTCGGATACCAACCCCCACACCCTCGTCGTGACCCTCAAGGGCATGGCCCGGCAGGACGGCGACATGGCCAGCATGTGGATGGCGGGCTGGGTCAAGGAAGGGGGGATGGAGACGCAGAAGCCGGTGTCCGGCCTGTCGCAGAAGGGAGTGAAGGCCGGTGAGGGCATCCTGGTCACCGCGACCGGCGGCGGCTTCAGTTTCAAGGAAAGCCAGAAGGCGGCGCCGGTGCTGACGCTGATCCGCGCCGACAACATCCGCATCGAGAGTGTGCACGTGCAGGTCTGGTCGGGCATGCCGAACACCTCGCTCCTGGAGACCTTCCTGTCGTTGCGCATGCTGTGGATCGCCATGGCGGTTGCGTTCCTGCTGTGGTTCCTGCGGCGCAAGTAGGTCCACGGTCTCAGGCAAACGGAAAGGGCGCCGATCGGCGCCCTTTCCGCATCCGGCCTGCGGGGGTTACGGCGCCGGGTATTTCTGGAACCAGGCCGCGAAGGTCGCCGTGCTGCGGCCGATTGCGTCCAGCGACGCGGCGCTGTAGGCGGCGTTGTCGGTCCTGGCGGTGTTGCTGGACTTGCTGCGCGCGGCGCCGCCGGCATTGGCCATGCCCATGAATCCGCCCACCATGTCGACCAGGCCCTTGCTGCCCTTGTTGTCGCTCTCCTCGACCTTCTGCAGGGTGCCGAAGGCCAGCTCGCTGCCGATGCCCTGCTGCAGCGAGGCATTGGCCTCTTCGCCCTTGGAGGTCATGCCGCTGCGGGATTCCTCGGCGCGGATCATCGGCGTGGTGAAGGCCTTGACCGCCATGGCCAGCGAGGCGCCGACCTCGGCGTCGCGCGCCATCAGGCCCGAGCGGTTGCCGCTGCTGCTCATGTTGGCGAAGTCCACCACGATCAGCGGCGCGACGACGATGGCCTGCAGCTTTTCCGACAGCGGCGCCAGCAGGCGGTAGCTCTTCTGGTTGAAGGGCGTCTTGTCGGTCCAGCCGGCGTCGGCGTAGGTGAAGAACAGCGGCGTGCCGGTCGGGGCGAAGGCGGTGCCCTTCGCGCCCAGGACTTCCTTGGTGTAGGGCTGCGCGCTGGGCTCCACCTCGGCGTGGAAGCTGGCCAGCTCGGAGGCCGGTACCACCTCGCGGCCGGCGGCGGCGAGCTGCGCCAGGAAGTCGGCGTAGGCCTTGTCGGTGATCGCCTGCAGGGTGGCGCTGTCGACGCCCTCGAGCGTGACGTTCATCGAGGCCTTGGCGCCGCTGGTGTCGCGGCCCGGCAGGTAGCTGGCGCGCACCTGGGCGCTGATCGTGTTGTAGTTGATGAACACCACGCGGAAGCCGGCCACGGCCACGCGCTTGCTCTTGGGCAGCAGGACGGTGGTGACGCTCTTGCCGAAGGTGCCGCCGGTCTGGCCCTTGAAGTAGGCGTCCGGGTCCAGCGCGGCGGACGCGGAGGCGGTGGTTGCGGCGGCGTCCTCGGCCGCGGCGATGCCGGTGGTGACGGCGGCCAGCAGCGCGAGGCTGGCGGCCAGGATCGATGTGCTACGCATATGAATTCCCTCTCGCATGGTTGTCGTACGCTCCGGGGAGTACCCGGACCGCTACGGCCAGACTAGGGATTCCAGGCCTCGTTCAGCACGCCCCTGATGGGGGGCGTGGCACACCCTCAATGGGGGGTGATTTCCGCCGCGATACGCTGGATGTGGCGGCAGAAGTCCTCGTCCTCGCCGCGCAGCAGTTCCGGCAACGCCGAGCGGAAGTCCTCGCGCCGGCACCACTCGCGCATGTAGTCCTCCCAGCTCTGCCACATGCGCCGCGTCTGCCGCGGCATGTCGTCCTCGTAGACCAGCAGGTAGGCGCGCTCGAACAGCGAGATCAGCAGGTCGAACAGCACGCCCTTGCGTTCCTGCTGCTCCTCGCTGAGCTCGGGCGGCGGGCCTACGCGGCGGAACAGGTGCAGATCGGAATGCTCGAGCACCAGGCGCAGGAAGTCGGCGTATTCGTCGGAGAGCTGCTGGTAGATCTCCTCTTCCTCGTTGTGCCGTTCCTTGCGCTGCTCGTAGACGAACACGCCGATGGCCAGCGGCAGGCCGACCACGGTCACCACGTAGCTGAGGAACTCCCAGGTCTCGAGCGTATCCATGGGCCCGAGTCTAACGCCGCCGGCGTTCCGGAATGTTGCCGCCAGTGGGGCGAGCCCTCAGACGGCCTTGTCCAGCACCGCGTAGTAGAAGCCGTCGTGCATGTCGCCGGGCGCGATGCGGCGGCCGAACTCGGTGGCCTCGCCCCAGTCGGCGTCGATCTTCGTCGCCTGCTGGTCTTCGGACAGCGACAGGAAGCGGCCCATCACCTCGTCGCCCTCGGCGCGCAGGGTCGAGCAGGTGGCGTAGACCAGGCGCCCGCCCGGGGCCAGCAGCGGCCACAGGGCCTTGAGCAGGCGCAGCTGCTGCAGCTGCAGCTGCGGGATGTCGGTCTTGCGGCGCAGCCACTTGATGTCGGGGTGGCGCCGGATGACGCCGGTGCCGGAGCAGGGGGCGTCGATCAGGATGCGGTCGTAGAGCTTGCGGTCCCACCACTTGGCGGGCGTGCCGGCGTCGCCGGTGACGAGCAGGGCCTTGAGCTTGAGGCGGCGCAGGTTTTCGTCGACGCGGACCAGGCGGCGGCTGTCGCTGTCCAGCGCGGTCAGCTCCAGCGCCTGCCGCTCCAGCATGTGCGCGGTCTTGCCACCCGGCGCGGCGCAGGCGTCGAGCACGCGCTGGCCGTAGCGCAGGTCCATCAGGTCGGCGGCGAGCTGCGCGGAGGCGTCCTGCACCGAGACCTGGCCCGAGTTGAAGCCGGGGATCTTCGCCACCGGCCGCGCCTCGTCGAGCATCACCGCGTCGGGGCAGTCGTCGAGGGGCTGCACGCCGATACCGATCTCGCGGGCGCGCTGCAGCCAGGTGTCGCGCGACATCTCGCGGCGGTTGATCCGCAGGGTCATCGGCCCCTGGCGGTTGTTGGCGGCGAGCAGGCTCTGCCAGTCGTGCGGCCAGTCGGCCTCGAGCTTGCCGGCGAGCCAGTCGGGATGCGAGCTGCGCAGCGCCGGATCGGCCGGCAGCTGGGCGTCCAGCGCCTTGCCCTCGCGCTGGTAGCGGCGCAACACGGCGTTGACCAGTCCGCGCGCCGGCGAGAACTTGAGTTCCTCGACCGCCGCGACGGTTTCATTGAGTGCCGCATGGTCGGCCACGTCCATCGAGCGCAGCTGGTACAGGCCGCAGAGCAGCAGGGCGTGCAGCAGGGGATCGGGCGACAGCGGCTTGTCGAGCAGGCGGTCGAGCAGCGCCGACAGCAGGCGGTGGTCGCGGATCACGCCGTAGACCAGGGCCTTGGTGAAGGGCAGGTCCAGCAGGTCCGGCGGCAGGCCCGCATAGCACTCGTCGAGGGAGTGGCCGAGCATGACGCGGGCCACGATACGCGCAGCGTTCACGCGGCTGTTGCGGGAGGGTTTCATCCCGCCATTATCGCCTGCTTCTATGTCTTGAGCGGCACCTTGACCCTGAAGCATGCTCCGCGCGCCGCCGGCACCCGCTCGATCCCGCCGCCATGCGCCGTCAGCAGCGAGCGGATGATCGCCAGGCCCAGGCCGGTGTTGCCGCTGCTGCGGCGGGTGGTGAAGAAGGGCTCGAAGATGCGCTCGGCATTGGCGGCGGAGATGCCCTGGCCGTCGTCGGCCACCGTGACCACCGCGCAGGGCGGCTGGCTGCCGGCGTCCAGGGCCCAGGACAGGCTCACCGTGACGTCGGCACCGCCGTGGTGACGGGCGTTGTCCAGCAGGTTGCCGAGGATCGAGTCCAGCGTCTCCGGTGCCATCGCCGCCGTGGCGCTGTCGCCGCGCCCCTGCAGCTCCACCTTGAGGCCCAGGCCGCGCTGGCGCTCGGCGACACCGGACAGCACCAGGGCCAGGTCGCAGGACTCGTCGCCCACGCGCATCACGTCGGCGCGCGCCAGCTCCAGCAGCTTGCGCACCAGGTTCTCCAGGCGCCGCGCGTCCTGGGTGAGGATGTCGAGGAAGCGCGTGCGCTCCTCGGGCGACATCTCGGCGTCGTGCTCGCGCAGCAGCTCCACCGAGCCCTGGATCGCGGTCAGCGGCGTCTTGAACTCGTGCGAGACGTGCGCGGCGAAGTCGCGGATGTACTGCGCGCGCTGCTCCAGCGTCCGGGCCATCGTCGCCACGGTCTCCGACAGCTCGGCGATCTCCTGCGTGCCGGGATGGCGCAGCGGCGTCACCGCGCCGGTCTCGCCGCGCGCGGCGCGATGCGCCTGCTGCACCAACTGGCGCACCGGGCGGCTGATGGTCAGGGCGCTGAACAGGGTCAGCGCCAGCACCAGGCCGAGCAGCGCCAGGCCCGCGGCGATCAGCGGCTGGCGCTTGCCCTCGATGGCATGACGCAGGTTGGCGGGCGTGCGCACCAGCATGACGGCGCCCAGCACGCGGCCCTCGCGCACGATTGGCTCGGTGACGTAGACCCGCAGGCGGGCGCTGCGGCTGATCGAATCCAGGGGCGGCGCCGGCTGGCCGCTGCGGCGCGCGCGCAGGGTGCTGGCGGCCTTGCCGCCCAGGGCCTGCTGCACTTCCTCGTGGTTGAGCAGGGACAGGCCCAGTTCGTCGCCGCCGCCATCCTGGGTGGAGGCGACGATCACGCCGCGATAGTCCACCACGGTGATGCCGGCCAGGGTGGTGCGCTGGGCCTGCCGCAGGATCGGGTTGAGCTCCTGGCCGATGCGCCAGGCCAGCGGGTCGGCGGTGTCGACGCCTTCCGCCGGCGGCGGTGCGGTCGGCAGGATGCGGTCGTCGGCCAGGTCCAGCACCGGTGCGCGCGGCCGCCAGCGGTCGCCGGGGTCGCGCTCCAGCGGCGGCGTCACCAGCACGTAGCCGTAGTCCTCCAGCATGCGGTTGGCGGCGATGGGGTCGCCGCTGTCCGGCGCGGTCAGGCGCTCGGCGATGGCGCGGTAGGTGGCGGCGACGAAGGCGCCCTGCGCGATCAGTTCCGACTCGGTCTGGCGGATCAGCGCGCTCTCGTACAGCCGCAGCCAGGTGATGCCGCCCAGCGGCAGCGCCAGGATCACCAGGTTGGTGAGCAGCAGGATGCTGCGCAGCCGGAAGCGCAACAGATTCCTCAAGTGCAAGGCCCGAGCTTGTAGCCGATGCCGTGGACCGTTTCTATCGGATCGATCCCCACCGCCTCCAGCTTGGCCCGCACGCGCCGCACGTGGCTGTCGATGGTGCGGTCGCTGACGATCTTGTGCAGCTCGTAGGCTTCGCCCATCAGCAGGTCGCGGGTGCAGACGCGGCCGGGCCGGGCCATCAGTGTGCGCAGGATGCCGAACTCGGTCAGCGTCAGCACGATCTCCCGGTCGTCCCACCAGGCCTTGTACTGCTCCGGGTCCAGGCTCAGGCGGCCGTGCTGCAGGCGCTGCGGGGCCGGCGTGGGCGGGGCGCTGTAGCGGCGCAGGCAGGCGCGGACGCGCGCCACCAGCTCGCGTGGCGAGAAGGGCTTGGCCATGTAGTCGTCGCCGCCCAGCTCCAGGCCGATGATGCGGTCGACCTCGTCGTCGCGCGCGCTGAGGAAGATGATCGGCGCCTGCTTCTGCGTGGCATCGGCGCGCAGGCGGCGGCAGACCTCGGTGCCGTCCAGCTCCGGCATGGTGATGTCCAGCACCACCAGGTCGGGCCGCTCGCTGGCATGGCGCTGCAGCGCCTGCGCGCCGTTGTCGGCCGTGACCGTGCGGAAGCCGGCTTTCTGCAGCGCGAAGCAGACCACCTCGCGGATATTGGGATCGTCGTCTACGACCAGGATCGTTTGCATGCTCGGGCATTGCGGCGATGGGAGTGGCGGCATCCTACCGATAAGCGCGGGGGGCGGGGCAAGCGGGCTGCGGAGGTTCGGGTTCAAAACGGCAGGCCCTCCCGGGCCAGGGCGGAGGCGAGGAGCAGCAGGGCCAGGGGCATCAGGGGCAGCCACGCGGCGGTGACCAGTACCGCCCAGCCCTTGGCGAGGACATGCCACAGCGGGCCCTCGCCGCGATCCGGTGCGCGCAGGACCGGGATCGCCGTCAGCATCATCAGCAGCGGTGCCAGCAGCAGGAGCAGGAACATGGCGCGCTGGTTCGCCTCCCATCCCAGGTCCTGCGCCGCGCAGAGCAGGGCCAGCATCAACAGCAGGAAGCCGTGGCCGCAGAGCACGAAGACCCGCCAGAAGGCCCGGCCCAGGCCGAGGCCGTGCCGGGTGGCGGGATGAGGTCTGGGTGGGGGCATCTGCGGCTTCCGGGGGTTGAGGGCGATGCAGCCTAGCCGCCATTCCGGGCGCAAAACGCCGCCTGCACTGCAATTGCACAATCTTCCTCGGGCTTTGCACCGGAGGCGGCGAAAGCTTGCACCGGCACCCCGGAAACTGCTCCCCGTACCACAGGGAGTTCCCGCGATGCACACCGTCACCACCGATCACAGCAGCCCCGGCCTGCGCCGTCGCGGCCTGCTGTTCCTGGTCTTCGTCCTGGCGCTGTTCCTGCTGCCGGTGCTGGCCGCCATGGCCCAGGCCGCGCAGCCCATCGCCGGCACGCTGGTGGCGGTCGATGCCCGCGAGCTTCCCGGCACCCGCACTGAAATCCGCGCCGATATCCGTGGCGACCGTGCCGAGATCACGGTGGTGCAGGTCTTCTTCAACCCCCACCGGCAGGCGCTGGAGGCCTGCTACCGGTTTCCGCTGTTCCGCGATGCTGCGGTACAGGAAATGCGCCTGGCGATCGGCGACGGCGCCGAGACGGCGCTGCCCGACGCGGCGCTGCGCATGCACAAGACCGCCGCCGGCGACCGCGCTCAGGAGTTCGTGCAGCGCCTGGCCGAGCTGCCGCCCGGCCAGCCGATCCGCATCACCCTGCGCTATCGCCAGACCGTGCCCACCTTCCGCGGCGTGCATGAGCTGGTGCTGCCGCTGGCGCAGGGCAGCGGCGCGGCCATCACGCCGGAGCGCCTGTCGCTGAAGGTGGCCCTGCACGGCAGCCTGCCGGTGCGCAGCGTCAGCAGCCGCAGCCACAAGCTGAAGGCACAGCCGCGCTCGCCCTGGGCCTGGGACATCGCGCTGGCGCCGGGCCAGCGCATCGCGTCTCGCGATTTCGTGCTGCGCTACGAACTGGCCGAGGCGGCGGACCCGGAGGAGCTGGCCCTGTAGGGCTCGTCAGGGAAACCCGGGGGCAGCAAGCGGGGGCGGCGGACACCCGGAGCGGCTGCAAACGATGGAACGATTCCGAGCGGCGCTTCATAATGGGTCATTACTAGATTCATATGTTGTCCGGAGGAGTTCCCCTTATGTCGAAGTCATCCTTGCGGGCGTCCGCGCTCGCGGTCGTCCTGTCGCTGTTTCTCGCTGCCTGCAGTTCTTCCGAGAGCGTGGAGGGTGACAGCGGCACGCCCGGCGGCGGCTCCGCCAGCGCCAAGTGGTTCGACTACGACCGCAGCGAGGAATTTGCCGGCATGCAGCAGCTGCCGGAGCAGAAGATCGAGATGAGCGACGGCGTGAAGCTGTCGGTCAAGGTCGCGCTGCCGGAGGACGCCGAAGGCAATGTGATCAACGTGCGGATGCCGGTGATCCTGACCCAGACCGGCTACAACAAGAGCCTGGCCACGGTCATCCCCGCCTTCCCCACCTTCAACAGCTACTTCGTGCAGCGCGGCTACGCCCACGTCGCGGTCGACGTGCGCGGCACCGGTGTCTCCGAGGGCGACTGGGAGGCGTTCAGCGAGCGCGAGCAGCTGGACTACAAGGAAGTGATGGACTGGGTCGCCGTACAGCCCTGGAGCAACGGCAAGGTCGGCACCTGGGGCCCCTCGTTCATGGGCATCACCCAGATCTTCACCGCCGCGCACCAGCACCCCGCGCACAAGACCGTGTTCGCGATCGTGCCGATGGGCGACGCCTACCGCGATATCGTGTTCTCCGGCGGCCAGGTCAACGTCGGCTTCATCCCGTTGTGGATGGCGCTGGTCACCGGCCTGGGCGTGCTGCCCGCCGAGGCGCAGCTGAGTACGCCGTTCACCTCGATCGACCATGCCGTGGACGCGGTGCTGCGTTTCCAGGTGCCGACGATCCTGAGCGCCGCGCTCGGGACCAACGACCGCAACTACGACAGCGACTTCTGGCGCACGCGCTCGCCGATCGAGGTGGCGGATCGCGTCAAGGTGCCGACCTTCATCGTCGGTGGTCTCAACGACATCTTCCAGCGCGGCGAGCCGATGCTGTACGAGGTGATCAAGCGCAACACCACCACCAAGCTGCTGATCGGCCCCTGGCAGCACCTGACCGCCTCCACCGGCGCCGGCCTGCCGCTGGACGGCGTGCCGAACCTGGATCACATCGCGCTGATGTGGTTCGACAAGTATCTCAAGGGCCTGCCGACCGGTGCCGAGCGCGTGCCCAACGTCACGCAGTTCCTCACGGGCGAAGGCCATTACTCGATCGCCAATGACTGGCCGCACCCGCAGGCCCGCGCCGAGCGCTGGTACTTGCGCGGCGACAACAGCCTGACGCGCGAGCTGCCGGCCGCCGACGAGGCCAGCCACATCACGCTGCCGATTCCGGTCGCCGGGCTCTGCTCGCTCAGCACCAGCCAGTGGACCGCCGGTATCCTGGGCCTGATCCCGCTGCCGGTGGGCTGCCTCCAGGGCGACAACGGGATCAACGAGCTGCCACTGCTGGGCGCCGTGACCTATACCACCGCGCCGATGGACAAGGACTACTACATCAACGGTCCGATCCAGGCCGACCTGTGGATTTCCTCCGCGATGGCCGACGCCGGCATCGCCGCGCGCATCACCGACGTGAGCCCCGAGGGCACGTCGCAGGAGCTGACCAACGGCATCCTCACCGCTTCGATGCGCGAGGTGGACGTGTCGCGCTCGCGCCTGCTGCGCGGCGTGATGATCCAGCCCTGGCACCCCTACACCGAGGCTTCGCGCCAGCCGCTGACCGCCGGCGAGCCGGTGCTGGCCAGCGTGGAGATCTTCCCGACCAGCACGGTGATCAAGCAGGGCCACAGCCTGCGCATCGCGATCAGCACCTCGGACTTCCCGCATGGCCTGCCGCCGGTGACGGACCTGCTCGATCAGCTGCTGGGCGTGCTGACGGTGCGCAGCGATCGCGAGCATCCGTCGAGCGTGGTGGTGCCGGTGGTGCCGGTGTCGGCGATCGAGGCGCCGCGTTGAGCTTTCTGATTCGTTGATGTGCAAAAGGCCGCGAGAGATCGCGGCCTTTTCATTTTGGACGTCCAAAGCCGAACCGATCATGCCGAGTGCCGCGCAGCGGTGTATCGAGGCACGCGCACAGCGGTGGTGCCGGCGACTACGCCGGTCAGGAGCCGCGTTTCTCTGGAGGTGTATTTCGCCTAAGGGCGAGTTACTTTATCTTTGTTATACGACAAAGAAAAGTAACCAAAAGAAAACGTACCCTTGTATCGGCGCCCCGCTTACGCGGGGTGCCCCGCCCAGTGGTCGGTCGCTGAGGGGTCGGACACACAGGCCATCCATGGCCTGCGTGTCCTCGGCCGGACATCCTGTCCGGCTCGACCCCTGCGCCCGACCCCTGTGCGGGCGCCGCTACGAGGGAACCCGGACCATCAAAAGCATTCGCTTACGCTCACCAAGCCATTGGAAGACACAAGCAGCGCCGTCTGTAGGGTGCGCATCGCGCACCGTTGAACCCAGCAAGGGCTGCCCCGCGTGCGCGGTGCGCACCTACGCTGCTAGCTACCTGCCTTTGGTTTGGATAGCACCATTTCATCGCTGCGAAGTGCGAGGCTATGAGAAGTGCTCTCGCCAGAGTCGAGATGCCACCACTTCTCCACCCAGGCTTGGCCATAAAGATCTATTTCATAGACCTCAAGCACATCGCCGAGCATGGACTGCACCCTTTCCGCTTCGTCTGGCTCGAAATCCAGAGCCGGAACAGAGAGCACCTGAACATGTGAGCCTACGACGATCGAGTTGCCATCTCTATCCTTGGTATCCATCACGCATCACACCAGCGGCGCCTTCCTGAGGCTCGTCACCGCCCACACCGCCCTTGCATCCTCCACCTTCAACTGCTTCGCCCCCAAGCGCGTCACGATTCGGTCGTACTCCGACTTCTTCATGCGGTCCATCTCGGGATCGGGATCGCTCGGCGTCCAGGGGTGTACGTAGAGCACCTGCCTGATCTTGGCCTGCAGCATTTCCTTGGCGCAGCCGAAGCAGGGCTGCATGGTGGTGTAGAGCGTGGCGTCCTGTACCGAGATGCCGAAGCGGGCGGCGGACAGCAGGGCGTTCTGTTCGGCGTGGACGCAGATGCAGAGGTCGTAGCCGACGCCGGAGGCGAACTGGCCGTTGGGGTTGCGGCAGCGCAGGCAGCCGCCGTCCAGGCAGTTGGTCATGCCTTCGGGCACGCCGTTGTAGCCGGTGGAGATCACCCGGTTTTCCTTGACGATCACGGCACCTACGCGGTTGCCGGTGCAGTTGGCCTTTTCGCGCACGGCGAAGGCAATGCCCATGTAGTAGGTGTCGGTGTCCGGCAAGATTTCGCTCATGGTGTTTTCCCCCGGCGCGCAGCTTGTGTCAGGCATGGTCTGGTTTTCAACAGGTTTCAGGGCGCCAGGATCAGCTTGCCCTGGGTCTGGCCGGATTCCAGGGCGTGGTGCGCCTCGGCGACGGCGGACAGCGGGTAGATCGCCAGCGGCGGCGGCTGCAGGCGGCCGGCCTCGATGCCGGCCAGGATCTGCGTCATCGCCGGCAGCAGCAGGTCGGCGCGCTCGCTGAGGAAGCTGAGGTTGAAGCCCAGCACGCTGCGGTTCTCCACGGTGAGCTTGAGCGGGTCGAAGCGCGGCGTGCGCAGCCAGTCCCAGGCCAGCTTGGGCCAGTTGGGGCGGCCCCCCTGGCGCGGCAGCATGGTGTGGAAGCCGTAGATCGCCAGGCGGCCCAGCGGCGCGAGGTGGGCATAGCTCTGGCCCAGGGTCTCGACGCCGTTGGGGTCCAGGATCACGTCGTAGCCGCCGGGAGCGATGCGCCCGGCCTCGGCCCACAGCGCCTGCTCGGATTTCACGATGACGTGGCGCGCGCCCAGGCGCTGCGGCAGCTCGCGCTTGTGCGCGCCGCCGACCACGGCGGTAACCTCGGTGCCGGCCTGGGCGGCCAGCTGCACGGCGGCGCTGCCGACGCCGCCGGCGGCGGAATGCACCAGCACGCGCTCGCCGCGGCGCAGGTGGGCCAGTTCGTGCAGCGCGAACCAGGCGGTCAGGAAGATCGTCGGCAGGGCGGCGGCCTGCGCGGTGTCCAGCGCGGCGGGGATGCGGAAGGCCTGCACCGCCGGCACGCAGAGGCGGCTGGCATAGCCGCCGAACAGGGTCACGGCCAGCACGCGGTCGCCGGGGCGCCAGCCGTCCACGCCATCGCCCACGGCGTCGATCAAGCCCGCGACCTCGAAGCCGGGGGTGATGGGCCAGCCGACCAGGCGCTTGGCGGACTCGTAGAGGCCCATGCGGATGACGCAGTCGGCGTAGTTGACGCCGCTGTGCTGCACCGCGATGCGCAGTTCGCCGGGGCGCGGTTGCGGGTCGGGCAGCTCGCGCAGCTGCAGGCGGTGGTAGCTGCCGGGACGGTCGATGACGATGGCTTGCACGGTGGGGTTGCTTCGGTTTGCGGGTGGTTTGCGACGAGCGGCGGCGATGGCGGCCGGAGAAGGTGCCGCGGGTACATAGTATCTACTGCCCGCCCGGGGACCTTGCCTGTAGCTTGGCCCCATGAGATTCCTGGACCTCAGCGAACCGCGGACCGGCCCCGCCGACCGCGGTGAAGCCGCTGCCGACGACCTGCGCCGGCACGTCGCCGGGCCGGCGGCGACGCTGGCCGGGACCGGCTGGCGGCTGCTGGTGCTGGTGTTGCTGTACTTCATCACCGGCTGGCTGGGCCTGAAGCTGGCGCAGCCGCCGGGTTACGCCACCGCGATCTGGCCGCCTTCCGGCATTTCCCTGGCCCTGTTGCTACTGTGGGGGCGCGGCCTCTGGCCCGGCGTCTGGCTGGGCTCGCTGCTGCTCAACTGCGCGGTCGGCTACAAGGTCAGCGGCAGCCTGTCGGCCGACGGCATGATGATCGCCGCGGCCATCGCCAGCGGCTCCAGCCTGCAGGCGGTCTGCGGCGCCACGCTGATCCGCCGCCATGTCGGCTGGCCGAGCATGCTGGACTCGGGCCCGGCAGTGCTGCGCTTCATGCTGCTGGGCGGCGCGCTGTCCTGCGTCATCGCCGCCACCGTCGGTACCCTGACGCTCCATGTCAGCGGCAAGGTGGTCGCCGGCGACCTGCTGTTCAACGGCTTCACCTGGTGGGTCGGCGACACCATGGGCGTGTTCCTGATCGCGCCGCTGCTGGTGGTCTGGGCGCTGGAGCGCCGCCGCAGCTGGCAGCGCCGCCTGCCGACCGTGGTCGGTTCGGTCGCGGTGTCGGTGCTGCTGGGCGCGCTGGTGGTGCAGCAGACCAACCTGGTCGAAAGCGGACGCATCCGCAACGCCTTCTCCGAGCAGGCCGAAGCGGTGCAGCGACGCCTGGCGGAGCAGCTCGGCGGCGCGGAGCGGGCGGTGCGCACGCTGGGCGATTTCTACCGCGCGTCCTCCCAGGTCACGCCGGACGACTTCGTCGCCTTCGCCGGCGGGCAGCTGCTGAATACCCCGGGTGTCCGCTTGCTGGGCTGGGCGCCACGCCTGCCGGGCGAGCACTACCCGGTGACCTACATCATGCCGCGCGATGGCAACCAGGGCCTGATCGGCTACGACCTGGCCGCCGACGCCGCGCAACGCGACCTGCTGGGCGGCATGGCGCTGTCGCGCTCGCTGGCGGTGTCGCGCGAGCTGCCGCAGTCGGGCGCCACGCGGGCGCCGGGCGTGCTGGTGGCGGCGCCCCTGGGGCGCGAGCTGCCGGATTCCGGCTATCGCCTCGACGGCGTCGTGTTCGCGGTGCTGCAGTTCGAAGCGCTGATGCCGCAGGTGCTGGGCGCCGGCCTGCCCCGCGGCGTCGACGTGGTGCTGCTGGACCGCCAGGGCCCCGCCGCACGCCGGCTGCTCTACAGCAGCCGTGGCAGCCTGCCGCCGCGCGACGCCAACAGCCTGGTGCACGAGGGCGAGCTGGTCTTCGGCCCGGCGCGCTGGAGCCTGCAGGTGATCGCCGGCAACGAATACCTGCAATCGCACCGCTCGCTGCAGGCCTGGATCACCCAGGCCGGCGTGTTCCTGTTCTCCGGCCTGCTCGGCGGCTTCCTGCTGGTGCTCACCGGCCGTGCCGCGCGCGTCGAGCAACTGGTCGGCGAACGCACCGACGAGCTGGAGCAGAAGAACCGCGCGCTGTCCGGCGAGGTGGAGCAGCGCCAGCGCGGCGAGACGGCATTGCGCGAGAGCGAGGAGCGCTTCCGCGGCATCTTCGAGAGCGCCAGCACCGGCATCGCCTTCGCCAATGCGCGCGGCCGCATCCTGCAGAGCAATGCCGCCTTCCAGGCCCAGCTCGGCTACTCCGCCGAGGCGCTGCGCAGCATGGACTTTCCGTCCCTGACCCATCCCGAGGAAGTACCACGCGAGCTGGAGCTGTTCCGCGACGTGGAGGCCGGCCGGCGAGACAGCTACCGTATCGAGAAGCGCTTCCGCGCCGCCGGCGGCCGCCATGCCTGGGCCGACTGCACGGTCTCGGCGATCCGCTCGTCCGACGCGCGGCCGCAGTACTACGTGGTGGTCAGCACCGACATCGAGGCGCGCAAGACCGCCGAGGACCGCATCCGCTACCTGGCGCAGAGCGACGCCCTCACCGGCCTGCCCAACCGCTCGACGCTGGCCAGCCGGCTGGATGAAGTGCTGTGCCTGGCGCAGGCGGCGCAACGGCCGTTCGCGGTGATGTTCATCGACATCGACCGCTTCAAGAACATCAACGACTCGCTGGGCCACGGCACCGGCGACACCCTGCTGCAGGAAATGGCGCGCCGCCTCGGCATCTGCGTGCGCGCCAAGGACACGCTGGCGCGCCACGGCGGCGACGAGTTCGTGGTGGTGCTGCCGGAGGTTCACGATGCCGAGCAGGTATCGCAGATCGCCACCCGCATGCTGGCCAGCGTGGAGCAGCCGCTGACCATCGACCAGCACCTGCTCAGCGTCACCTGCAGCATCGGCATCGCCATGTATCCGGGCGACGGCGAAGACGCCGAAAGCCTGCTGAAGAACGCCGACGCCGCGATGTACGTGGCCAAGAATTCCGGCCGCAACAGCCTGCAGTTCTTCACCGCCGACATGAATGCGCGCGTGCGCGAGTTCCTGCGCATCGAGAACGACCTGCGCAGCGCGCTCAAGCACGGCGAGTTCCGCCTGCACTACCAGCCGCAGTTCGACACCGCCACCGGCGAGGTGCTGGCGATGGAGGCGCTGATCCGCTGGCAGCATCCGCAGCGCGGCCTGCTGCTGGCGGGCCAGTTCATCCGCGTCGCCGAGGAGAGCGGCCTGATCGAGGAGATCGGCGACTGGGTGCTGAACGAGGCCTGCCGCCAGAACCGCGCCTGGCAGCTGCGCGGCCTCAAGCCGCTGCCGGTGTCGGTGAACCTGTCGGGTTTCCAGCTCTACCGCCGCGACATCGTCGCCAAGGTCGAGCGTGCGCTGCGCGCCAGCGGCATGGATCCGGAATGGCTGGAACTGGAGGTCACCGAGTCGGTACTGATGCAGGACGTCGAGCGCGTGGTGCGCATCCTGCGCGAGATCCGCGGCATGGGCGTGAAGCTGGCACTGGACGACTTCGGCACCGGCTATTCGTCGCTGGCCTACCTGCAGCGCTTCCCGCTGAGCCGGCTCAAGGTGGACCAGACCTTCGTGCGCGACATCAGCGTCGACGACAGCGACGCGGCGATCTGCAAGGCCATCATCGCGCTGGCCCGCACCCTGGGCCTGCAGGTGGTGGCCGAGGGGGTGGAGACGCAGCAGCAGCTGGGCTTCCTGCGCGAGCACCGCTGCGACGTGGTGCAGGGCAATCTGCTGGGGGCGGCGATGCCGCCGGAGAGCATGGAGCTGTTGTTGGGTGCGTAACAGGGGACGGTGAGTCATCGCGCGGGCTGCGATACCGTGCCCCATCTGTGATAGTCCCTTGAGGGGGACTTGTCTTACTTCCTTGACAAGGCCAGCACCCGTTCAACGAAAGCACGATAGCTTTCATCAAGAGCTCTCAGGCCGGAATAGGCCGACGTAGTTCTTTCCACCTTGAAGCCGGGGACTAGGTCGGCAGACACAGCCAAAATATCCCGCCAGCCATCGATTTTCGGCTTCGAAGCTGCCACCTCGATATGAAATTGGCCCCGATCCGATGTTAGCCGAAGGGATATTTCCGGGCCTCTGTAAACCCGCTGGAAGTCACCAAATCCTCCCCCTTGGAGAGTCAACATTTCATCCAATGCTAGCCCATGCTTACGACAGAACGCGTCAAATTCCTGTATCACGGGCCTTCCCCATTTACCTGTACATTTCTTCTTCAACAGCCCGTAGCATCAATCGCGGCGCGCGCCTCTCGTCTGATGCGGTTCGCTGCGCTCACCAGCATCCTACGGGTCTGTTTTGATCGCGCGCTTCGCCCGGATCTCTTCCACCTTCTCCTTCCAGGCCTGCACTTCCTCGGGCCAGCCTTCCAGCACGCAGACGGCGCAGCCGCCGTTGCAGCAGTCCGGCTGGTCCGGGTAGGGCGGCAGGTCGGTTTCCTCCGGCGTGGGATAGCGGAAGGGGGCTGGGCCGCTCATGCGAAGCGCTCTCCCTCGAGCTTGCGGCCGCGTGCGGCCTGGGCCGCGTCCTGCGGCTTGCCGCCCGGCCACTGCAGCTGCTGCAGGCGCACGAGGCCTTCACCCGCCGCCACCGCAATGCCGCGCGCATCCGCCGCGACGATCGTGCCCGGCGCCGCGCCGGCATCGCCCGGCTCGGCCTGCGCCAGCCACAGGCGCAGGCGCTCGCCGCCCAGCTCGCTCCAGGCCACCGGCACCGGGTTGAAGGCGCGGATGCTGCGCGCGATCTGCTGCGCCGGCCGTGTCCAGTCCACGCGGACCTCTTCCTTGCTCAGCTTGCGGGCGTAGGTGGCGCCCTCGGCCGGCTGCGCGCGCTCCTGCAGCTCGCCGCGCTGCAGGAGCGCCACGGCTTCCACGATCAGCCGGCTGCCGAGGGTCTGCAGCTGGTCGTGCAGCAATGCGCCGGTGGTCTCCGCGGTGATCGGCAGGCTTTCTTCCAGCAGCATCGGGCCGGTGTCCAGGCCGGCATCCATGCGCATGATCGTCACGCCGGTCTGGGTGTCGCCGGCCTCGATCGCGCGCTGGATCGGCGCGGCACCGCGCCAGCGCGGCAGCAGCGAGGCGTGGATGTTGAAGCAGCCATGGCGGGGGATATCCAGCACCGCCTGCGGCAGCAGCAGGCCATAGGCCACCACCACCATCAGCTCGGGGGCCAGCGCGCGCAGTTCTTCCACCGCGTCGCCGCGCAGCTTCTCGGGCTTGAAGACCGGCAGGCCCCGTTCCGTGGCGCGCTGCGCCACCGGCGAGGGCAGGAGCTTCTGGCCGCGCCCGGCGGGGCGGTCGGGCTGGGTGTAGACGCCGACGATTTCGTGACCCGCTGCGTGGAGGGCGTCCAGCGCCGCGACCGCGAAGGGCGGCGTGCCGGCGAAGACCAGGCGCATCAGCGGGATGCGGCCTTGTGGCGCGCTTCCTTCTCCAGCTTCTTGCGCAGGCGCTCGCGCTTGAGGCTGGAGAGGTAGTCGATGTAGAGCTTGCCGTCGAGGTGGTCGATCTCGTGCTGGATCGCCTGCGCCATGAGGCCCTCGGCCGCCAGCTCGAAGGGCTGGCCATTGCGGTCCAGTGCGCGCATCCTGAGCTTGTTGTAGCGTTCGACCTTGTCGCTGTAGCCGGCCACCGAAAGACAGCCTTCGTCCATGGTCTGACGGTCGCCGGCGTCGAAGATTTCGGGGTTGATGATCACCAGGGGCTTGGGCTGGGCCTTGTCCTCGGCGGTATCCATCACCGCGAGGCGCCTGGCGATGCCCACCTGGGTGGCCGCCAGACCCACGCCGGGGGCGGCGTACATGGTTTCGAACATGTCGTCGATCAGGCGCTGCAATTCGGCGTCAAACTGCGTCACCGGGGCGGCTTTTTGCCGCAGGCGCGGATCGGGATGCTGCAGGATTTCGAGTAATGCCATGTCAGGAACCAGCCTACAACTTAGAAACGACTGTTGGATTTGACGGCAAGCGATTGACTCATCTAGAGTTTGCTGCAAATCCGGCGCAACCGCGGGGAAGGTGTCGCCATGCGGAAGTATAGCGTTTTATCCAGTCTTCAAGCTGTGGCTCTCGCCACGGCCGCGCTAGCGGCCGGTTGTGCGGTGACCCCAGGGGAGCGCAGTTCCTCCAATACCGGGAGCGCCGCCGCGTCGCGGCCGTCCTCGTATTCGCCACAGCCCTTGCAGGCCGAGGTGGAAGGACTGAGCGCAGCGGAAAGCGGCGCAACCGCCTCCGACGTCGGTGTCCGCGAGGACGCGCCGATGCGCTACGTCGTCAAGAAGGGCGACACCCTGTGGGGCATCTCGCAGAAATTCCTGGTGGAGCCCTGGCAGTGGCCCGAGGTCTGGATCGTCAACGACCAGGTCAAGAATCCACACCTGATCTACCCGGGCGACGTGCTGACCCTGATCTGGCGCCACGGCCGCCCGCAGGTGGAGCGCGAACTGCCTTCGGACCGCGCTTCGCCGCGCATCCGCGAGTCGGACCTGTCCTCGGCGATCCCGGCGATCCCGCTCGACGCCATCCGCGACTTCCTGCACAGCCCGCGCCTGGTCACGATGGACCAGATCAAGCAGGCGCCGTACATCCTGGACTTCGTCGACCTGCATATCGTCGGTGCCGACGGCAATGGTGCCTATGTGCGCAAGCTCAAGCGCAGCCATGGCACGACCCTGGAGGCGGTGCGCCTGGGCCCGAGCTACATCGACCCGGACAGCAACGAGGTTCTCGGCTACGAGGCCATCCCGGTGGCACAGGCCGAGGTGCGCGAGTTCGCCGAGCCCGGCACCATCGTGCTGACCAAGAGCTACCGCGAGGCGCGCGCCGGCGATTACCTGATCAAGCCGCTGCTCGACACCTTCGAGTCCAACTTCTATCCGCACATGCCGCCGAAGAAGATCAGTGGCCGCATCCTGTCGGTGTTCGACGGCGTGTCGCAGATCGGCCAGTTCCAGGTCGTGACCCTCAGCAAGGGCGCGCGCGACGGGCTGGAGGCCGGCCACGTGCTGGACGTGCTGCAGGCCGGCCGTAGTGCGAAGGATCCGCACGGCGTCGCCTGGCATGCGCTGCCGGAGACCTACGCCGGCCAGATCATGGTGTTCAAGACCGAGGATCGCGTCTCCTACGCCCTGGTGATGTCGGCGATCCGGCCGATCCACGCCAAGGACCGCACGGTGAACCCGGGCAGCCACGTCCGCCTCGACTAAGGCCGTATCAAAAAAACCAGGCCCGCCGCGCGGCAGCTGTCTCAAAGACAGCTTGCAGCCGGCGGGCTTTCTGTTTCAGGCTTGTCGCGTGAACCTCCCACCCCTTCAATCCTGGCTGACGCTGCTGCGGGCGCCCGGCATCGGCGGCGTGGCCGTCGCCCGCCTGGTCGCCACCTTCGGCTCCGCCGAGGCCGCGCTGGCGGCCTCGCCCATGTCGCTGCGCCCCCTGGGCCTGGGCGACGAGACCCTGCAGTTCTTCGCCACCGGCGATCCCGAGGGCGTGGCGCTGGACCTGGCCTGGCTGGAGCGCCCCGGGCGCAGCCTGCTGACGCTGGAGGACCCGCGCTACCCGCAGCGCCTGCGCGAGATCGCCTCGGCGCCGGCGGCGCTGTTCTGCCAGGGGGACCCGGACCTGCTGGCGCTGCCCCAGCTCGCCATCGTCGGCGCGCGCTCGGCCACGCCGCAGGGCCTGGAGAACGCCCGTGCCTTCGCCGCCGAACTGGCGCGGCGCGGGCTGTGCATCACCAGCGGCCTGGCGCTGGGCATCGACGGCGCGGCGCATCGCGGCGCGCTGGAGGCTGGCGGCATGACCATCGCGGTCTGCGCCACCGGCCTGGACCGGGTCTACCCCGCCCGGCATCGCGAACTGGCCCACGACATCGTGCGCGAGGGGCTGATGATCTCGGAGTTCCCGATCGGCGTGCCGGCGCTGCCGGAGCATTTTCCGCGGCGCAACCGCATCATCTCGGGCCTGGCGCTGGGCGTGCTGGTGGTGGAGGCGGCGCCGGAGTCGGGCTCGCTGATCACGGCGCGCTATGCCAACGAGCAGGGGCGCGAGGTGTTTGCCATTCCGGGCTCCATCCACAACCCGCAGGCGCGCGGCTGCCACCGCCTGATCCGCCAGGGTGCCAAGCTGGTGGAGTCGATCGACGACATCCTCGAGGAGATCGCGCCGCAGCTGCGCCAGCGCCGCGAGACCCTGGCCGCGAGCGCCGCGCCCGAAGACCCGGCACAGGCGCGGCTGCTGGAATGCCTGGGAACCGAACCGCAATCCTTCGATCAATTGCAGGCGGCCTGCGGGCTGGATGCCGCGGCTTTCGGCGAGGCGCTGCTGGCGCTGGAGCTGTCGGGCGAGGTGGCCGCCGCAGCCGGCGGGGCCTACCAGCGGCTGCGCGTTCCGGCATGAATGCTGCACAATGGGTCTTGGACGCACCCGTGATTAATTGCAACATAAATATGGTTGGTTATATTAAAAATCACAGAACGGAAGGGGGCGCGTAGGAATTTCACTCTTTCTCAACAATTTTGCTTTGAAATACATTAAAAACACACACAGCAACCGGAGCGTTTCATGAAAGAGACCGTACTGGATGTGCTGATGTACCTATTCGAGAACTACCAGGAAGGTGAGTTCTCCGACTCCGACAACCAGGTCAACCTGCGCGACGAATTGACCGCGGCCGGATTCCCCGACCAGGAAGTGGCCCATGCCTTCGACTGGGTCGATGGCCTGGCGCAGCAGCGGCAGTTGCCGATCGTCTTCAGCCCCGGCGGTGCCATTCGCGTCTACGCCCGTGAGGAGCTGTCCAAGCTCTCCACCGAGGTGCGCGGCTTCATCATGTACCTGGAGCAGCTGGGGATTTTCGGCGCCCAGGCGCGCGAGCTGGTGATCGACCGACTGATGGCGCTGAACGA
The DNA here is from genome assembly GCF_003428335.1 of Solimonas sp. K1W22B-7. Lineage (GTDB taxonomy): Bacteria > Pseudomonadota > Gammaproteobacteria > Nevskiales > Nevskiaceae > Solimonas_A. The sequence goes on along the minus strand of NZ_CP031704.1, from coordinate 5,160,053 downwards.
GGAAATCGACCTCGAAAGGGTCAAATGGGTCTGCCTGCTGGTGCTGATGAACGAGCCCGACGCGGAAGACGCCTTTGCCCATCTCGAGGAGATGGTCTACTACAGCGGCGAATTTCTGCACTGAATCAGTGACTTGCCCGTCCAGCGCCGAAAACCGGCGCTGGACATCGGGCGCGGCTTCCGCATATAAGCAGGCCCCTGCGGGCAATGGCCCGCCGCGCCGAGCGCATTATTTAAATGACTAAGAACCTGGTCATCGTCGAGTCGCCTGCCAAGGCCAAGACGATCAAGAAATACCTGGGCAAGGACTTCGAGGTGCTGGCCTCCTATGGCCACGTGCGCGATCTCGTGCCCAAGGATGGCGCCGTCGATACCGCGAACGGCTTCGCCATGAAGTACCAGATCATCGAGCGCAACGAGAAACACGTCCGCGCGATCATCGCCGCGCTCAAGGACGCCGACGAGCTCTGGCTGGCGACCGACCCTGATCGCGAGGGTGAGGCCATTTCCTGGCACCTGGCCGAGCTGCTGCGCGAGAAGAACGCGCTCAAGGGCAAGCCGGTCAAGCGCGTGGTGTTCTATGAAATCACGCAGCGCGAGGTGCAGGAGGCGATCCGCAATCCGCGCGAGATCTCGCAGGACCTGGTCAACGCGCAGCAGGCGCGCCGCGCGCTGGACTACCTGGTGGGCTTCAACCTGTCGCCGCTGCTGTGGCGCAAGGTGCAGCCGGGCCTGTCCGCCGGCCGGGTGCAGTCGCCGGCGCTGCGGCTGATCTGCGAGCGCGAGCTCGAGATCCGCGCGTTCAAGCCGCAGGAATACTGGTCGCTGGATGCGCGTGCCGAAAAGGCACCGCAGGCCTTCAGCGCCAAGCTGATCGAGCTCGACGGCAAGAAGGTCGAGCAGTTCACGCTGAGCGACGCCGGCGGTGCCGAGGCGGCGAAGGAAAAGATCCTGGCCGCGGCCGGCGGCACGCTGCTGGTCAAGTCGATCGAGAAAAAGCAGCGCCGCCGCAACCCGGGCGCGCCCTTCACCACCTCGACGCTGCAGCAGGAAGCCAATCGCAAGCTCGGGTTCACTTCCAAGCGCACGATGCAGACGGCGCAGCAGCTGTATGAAGGCGTGGACATCGGCGGCGACACCGTCGGCCTGATCACCTACATGCGTACCGACTCGGTGAGCCTGGCGCAGGATGCGATCAAGGACATCCGCAACGTCATCCAGCTGCAGTACGGCGCCGGCGCCCTGCCGGCGGAGCCGCGCACCTACAAGGCCAAGTCCAAGAACGCCCAGGAAGCGCATGAAGCCGTGCGCCCGACCTCGGCCGCGCGCCTGCCCAGGCAGGTGGCGCAGTTCCTCAAGCCCGACCAGGCCAAGCTCTACGAGCTGATCTGGAAGCGCACCGTCGCCTCGCAGATGGAGGCCGCGATCTTCGACACCGTCAGCGCCGAGCTGCGCGCCAGCGACAAGCATGCTTTCCGCGCCAACGGCTCGGTGCTGGTGGACCCCGGCTTCCTGGCCGCCTACGACATCCGCGCCCAGGATCCGGAAGACCGCGACGAAGGCGACGAGGACGACAAGCGCCTGCCGGTGCTGGTCGAGGGCGAGCGCGTCAAGCTGCTGGAACTGCTGCCGGAACAGCACTTCACCCAGCCGCCGCCGCGCTACACCGAAGCCAGCCTGGTCAAGACGCTGGAAGAATTCGATATCGGCCGTCCGTCCACCTACGCCACGATCATCTCGACCCTGCAGGGCCGCGACTACGTGCGCCTGGAAGGCAAGGCCTTCGTGCCGACCGACGTCGGCATGATCGTCTGCAAGTTCCTCACCGACCATTTCGAGCAGTACGTGGACTACGAGTTCACCGCCCGCCTCGAAGACGACCTCGACTCCGTCTCGCGCGGCGAAAAGCAGTGGACGCCGCTGCTGGCCGAGTTCTGGGCCACGTTCAAGCCGCGCGTCGAAGAAAAGATGGAGCTGTCGCGCAAGGAGGTGTCCGAGGCCCGCGTCATCGGCGTAGACCCCGAATCCGGCAAGCCGGTCAGCGCGCGCCTGGGCCGCTTCGGGCCCTTCGTGCAGGTCGGCACCAAGGACGACGAGGACAAGCCGCGCTTCGCCTCCCTGCGCGCCAACCAGCGCATCGACACCATCACGCTGGAGCAGGCGATGGCGCTGTTCCAGCTGCCGCGCAAGATCGGCGTGCTGCCCAACGGCGACCAGGTCGAGGTCAACATCGGCCGCTTCGGTCCCTACGTGAAGCACGGCAAGAGCTTCGTGTCGCTGAAGAAGGACGACGATCCCTACACCGTCGAGCTGCCGCGCGCGATCGAGCTGATCGAGCAGAAGGCCGCGGCGCTGGAAGCGGCGACGCTGCGCGTGTTCGAAGGCACCGGCATCCGCATCATCAAGGGCCGCTTCGGTGCCTACATCACCGACGGCACCCGTCGCGCGAATGTCCCGCGCAACAAGGAAGTCGATGACGTGACCGTCTTCGAGTGCGAGGCCTGGCTGGCGGAAGCCGCCGCGGCCGCGCCGAAGAAGGGTGGCAAGAAGGGCAAGGGGGCGGCCAAGAAGACCGCTGCCGCCAAGCCTGAGAAGGCCGAGAAGGCACCGGCAAAGAAGCCGGCCGCCAAGAAGGCTGCGGTCAAGAAGACCGCGGTGAAGAAAGCCGCGGCCAAGAAGGCGCCGGCGAAAAAGGCCGCCGCCAAGAAGAAGAGTTGATGTCCGACGTCGCGCCGCTGCGCCTCAAGGCCGCCGTACGCGCGCTGCAGCGCGGCGGCGTCATCGCCTACCCGACCGAGGCGGTCTGGGGCCTGGGCTGCGAGCCGCAGGATGAGCGCGCCTGCATGCGCCTGCTGCAGCTCAAGGGTCGCCCCTGGGAAAAGGGCCTGATCCTGGTGGCCTCGCGTTTCGAGCAGCTCGCCCCCTACGTGCAGGTGCCCTCCAACAACGCCCTGAAGCGCGCCACGGCGACCTGGCCGGGCCCGGCGACCTGGGTGTTTCCCGCCACCGACCACACGCCGATGTGGATCAGCGGCGATCATGACGGTGTCGCCGTGCGCGTCAGCAATCACCCGGCGGTGGTCGAGCTCTGCGAGGCCTACGGCGGTCCGGTGGTGTCCACCAGTGCCAACCCCGCAGGCCGCGCGCCGGCGACCAGCGTGGCGCAGGTGCGGCTCTACTTCGGCGACGACATCGACTTCCTGATGCCCGCCGCGCTGGGCCACCTGGCCAGGCCCACGACCATCCGCGACGTGGCGACCGGACATATCCTGCGGCGATAGCCCTTCATCCCGGAGCCGCCCGGCGACGTTTTTTGACTTGCATCCAATGCAACTCACCGTTCACACCGAGTAGCGCCGCGAAGCGTCGCGTATCGAGGTGCGCGCCGGACTCTCCACCTTCGTTTTCATGGGCTTGGGCCTGGATGGATGGCTTGGTGCGCTCAGCTTCCTCATGCGGCCAAAGAACGGAACCGTCCCGATTGGTTTGCAATCATTTCAACACTACGGGGACAATCTCTCCGATGAGCACCCCCGACTTCACCACCGTCGAAACCTGGCTGCGCAGCCTGCAGGCGCGTCTCTGCGAGCGCTTCGAGGCGATCGACGGCATCGCCCGTTTCGGCACTGATCCCTGGCAGCGCGCCGAAGGCGGCGGCGGGGTCTCGCGCGTGATGGCCGACGGCGCGGTGTTCGAGCGCGGGGGCGTCGGCTTCTCGCTGGTGCACGGCAGCAAGCTGCCGCCCTCGGCGAGCGCACATCGCCCGGAGCTGGAAGGCCGCAGCTGGCGCGCCATGGGCGTGTCGGTGGTGATGCACCCGCGCAACCCGCATGCGCCGACCAGCCACTGCAACGTGCGCCTGTTCGTCGCCGAAAAGCCCGGTGAGGAGCCGGTATGGTGGTTCGGGGGCGGCTTCGACCTGACGCCCTACTACGGCTACGACCAGGACTGCCAGGAGTGGCATGCCGCGGCGCGCGAGGCCTGCGTCCCGGCCGGCGAGCACGTCTACCCGAAGCTGAAGACCTGGTGCGACGAGTACTTCTTCCTCAGGCACCGCAACGAGCCGCGCGGTGTCGGCGGCATCTTCTACGACGACTGGAGCGAGGGCGGCTTCGAGGCCGGCTTCGCCCTGATGCAGCGCGTGGGCGAGGCCTTCGGCTCGGCCTACGCCGGCATCGTCGCGCGCCGCAAGGACCAGCCGTTCGGCGAGCGCGAGCGCCAGTGGCAGCTGCTGCGCCGCGGCCGCTACGTCGAGTTCAACCTGGTCTGGGACCGCGGCACCCTGTTCGGCCTGCAGTCCGGCGGCCGCACCGAGTCGATCCTGATGTCGATGCCGCCGCAGGTACGCTGGGAATACGACCACCGGCCCGAGCCGGGCTCGCCGGAGGCGGCGCTGCTGGAGCGGTATCTGAAGCCGAGGGACTGGCTTGCGGGGACCAGGGCCTAGCCCCGGCTTCCAGAGATGACCCTCACCGAACTCCGCTATCTCGTAAACCTCGACAAGGAACGCCACTTCGGCCGCGCGGCCGAGCGTTCCTTCGTCTCCCAGCCGACCCTGTCGGTGGCGGTGAAGAAGCTCGAGGACGAGCTCGGCGTGATCCTGTTCGAGCGCAACCGCGGCGAGGCCAAGCCTACCCCCGTGGGCGAGCGCATCATCACCCAGGCGCGCCGCGTGCTGGCCGAGTCCAAGCTGATCGAGGACCTGGCGCGCGAGGGCCGCGACGAGCTCAACGGCCCGCTGCGCTTCGGCGCGATCTACACCGTCGGTCCCTACCTGCTGCCCGGCCTGGTGCCGCTGATGCGCGCGCGCGCGCCGCTGATGCCGCTGGTGATCGAGGAGAACTTCACCGCCAAGCTGCTGGAGCAGCTGCGCGACAACGAGCTGGACGTGGCGTTGCTGGCGCTGCCGGTGGACCTCACCGGCCTGGCCGCCTGGCCGGTCTACGACGAGGACTTCGTCGTCCTGATTCCGCGTGACCATCACTGGGCCGGCGAGAAGCAGATTCCGGCGCGCCAGCTCGCGGGCGAGCCCCTGTTGCTGCTGGGGCCGGGACATTGCTTCCGCGAGCAGGTGATCGAGGCCTGCCCCAAGTGCGTGGAGCCCGACGGCGCCGGCCCGCGGCCGCAGACCGGCAGCAGCCTGGAGACGATCCGCCACATGGTGGTCGGCGGCCTGGGCATCACCGTGCTGCCGCGCGCCTCGGTGGAGAACCGCGCCGAGGATCCGGGGCACCTGCTGTCCAAGCCCTTCGTGCCGCCGGGACCCAACCGCCGCATCGCACTGATCTGGCGCAAGTCCTGGCCGCGCCGCAAGGCGATCGCCGTGCTGCGCCAGGCGATCCTGGAATCCGGCATGAAGGGTGTGAGCTATCTACCGGATGCCGAGCTGCAGGAAGACGGCAGGCACTGAGACGGCACTGCGGCCCTACTGCTGCATCGCTGCCCGCGCGGCTGGCGAGCGTGCCAGGTAATCCAGCGCCTGCTGCGTGTCGCCCTCGGTAACCGGGTGGAAGCGCGGCGAGATCCAGCGCAGCGCGCCGGCGACCAGGAAGCTCAGCGGCGGCAGGTTTTCGGTCCTGCGGCCGACGCGCTCCACTTCCAGCAGCAGGCGCAGCAGCGAGCGGCGCGACAGCGCGCGGCTGGCGCGGTCGCTGCGATCCTGGCTCGCCAGCTCGCGATAGCTCTCGGTGAGGGCAAGCATGAACATCGGGAACACCACGGCCATCAGCGCCTGGCGGCTGACGTAGAAGCCGATCTGCGTGCGGCACAGGTGCTCGAACAGGTCGTAGGCGACGCTGCGGTGCTCCACTTCCTCGGCCAGGTGCCAGCGGAACAGGTCCGCCATCACCGGGTCGGCCCTGTCCCAGGTCTTGTTGTCCATGGCCCACTGGCCGAGCATGCCGGTGAAGTGCTCGATCGCCGCGATCAGGCCGACGCGCAGCACCAGCCAGTGACGCTTGAGCGGCTCCCGCTGCAGCAGCTTCAGGCCGAAGGGCGCATCCCCCAGCAACTCGCCGAACAGGTGGTTGGCCCGTGCGAGGAACTCGTTGGTCTCCAGCTGATGGCGCCGGAGGTAGTCGTGGGCGCCGATATGCGCGCGCGCATGCCAGGCCTCCTGGCGGATGAAGCCTTCCACGTCCTGGCGCAGGCGGGCGTCGCTGACCAGCGGCAGCGCCTGGTTGTAGACGCGGCAGAACCACAGCTCGCCGGCTGGCAGCAGCAGGTGGATGCCATTGATCATGTGGGTGGCGAAAGGGTCGCCCGGGATCCAGTGCAGCGGGGTCTGGCTGAAATCGAACTGGGCGCGACGGGCCTTGAGGGCGTGGTGTTCGGTGCTGCTCGTCATGATGTTACGGACTCCGGCGAACGACTTTCTTCGAGGTAATATTTACATTGAACACTGGCACATTTCAAGCGTCACTCGATGAATGGCGGTTCTTCGCGCTACCGTAGGGGCTGGGGACTACAAGAACGACGTCGACCGAGGGGGAGCGATGAACGACGATGCCGCCCGGCGTTTCCGAGATCATTTCCTGTGGCAGCTGCGTGCCAAAGGGCACAGCCCGGCGCAGATCGCGCGCTGGATGTGGAAGCCCTACTGCCCCGAAGACCTGCGCATCCTCGGCCCGGACCGCGATCGCGATCTTTCCGGGCTGGCCTACAGCGAGGCGGAAGTGGAGGCGATGCTGGCGGAGCTGCCCGAACCTTCGCTGCGCATCGACGAGCATTTCTTCCGCAGGGAAAAGACCGTGCTGGTACTGGTGCCGGGCTTCACCCACGAGACGCTGAAGAATTTCTCCTGGCACGAGCAGGTGCAGCGCAAGGGCTCGCCGCATACGGTGCTGATGCTGCACCCGGCAGAGGGCGCGACGCGCGAGCAGCTCTACCAGTCGGGCGACGGGCTCAAGCTGGTGTACCTGCGCTACCCCCGCTCGAATGCCGCCAGCGCGCATATCGTGCCGGCGATGTTCCGCATGCTGCAGGGCAGCGCCAGCCTGCGGCGCTGGGTGGGCGAGGGCTACCGCCTGTTCTTCGTCGGCTATTCTTACGGCGCCCCGCTGGCGCTGGAATTGCTGGCCGAGCTGAACAGCGGCGCCTACGCCGACGAGTTCATCCTGCGCGTCACGCGCGGCTTCCTCGGTCTCTGCGGCGATATCGGCGGGTCGTATCTTGCGGACGACTGCATCGGTGAGTCGCCGCAGCTGGTGTCGATGGACAAGCTGGTGGCCTTCGCGCGGCGCCATCCCTGGTTCGGCAAGCTGGTGGGCCTGGGCACGCCGCAGCTCTGCGACGACATGATCCACGGCGTCGGCGCGCTGGGGCACCCGGTGCGCCAGGCCCGCGCCCGCGACTACGCGCCCCGCCTGCCGCCGCAGCTGCGCTACTACACCGCCGCCGCGGTGATGCCGCTGGCCGACTACCGGTGCCGCTGGTGGCAGCTCAACCTCGACGACTGGGCCATGCACCGGCAGGCACTGGTTACCGACCCGATCACGGTCTACAACGACGGCCAGGTGGCGCTGCCCGACAACCTGCTGCCGCCGGCGCCGCAGGTGCCGGCGCAGAACAATCTGCATCTCGGCGCCGTGCGCACGCATCACTGGGGCGTGAGCTACCGGACCTTCAACTTCGGCATCAACCGCTTCCCGCGCGTGGCCTACTACCGCGCGCTGCTGCAGACGGTCCTGTCCGAGACCTGAGGGCGCAACGCTCCGGCATGGTAAAAAGTGGCTGCGCGCAGGTCGACCCTGCGACTAAGGGCGCAGTCGGATTTTCGGAGCGAATACCCGGTGTGCGCGGCCATTGATCCTCTGCCGGGAATCGAAACATGGCAAAAACGCTCAATCATTTCGGCGGATTCCGGCACTGCTCCCTGCCACATCCCGCACTAGAATCCGCCCCATGCAGGTGCCCTGGTCCTTATCCGGATCCAGGGTGAAACGGGAATGCGGTGCCCTGGGCGACAAGCCCGGTCATGCCGCAACTGCCCCCGCAACGGTAAGCAAGCGTCGCTGCGCCTCTACGCCACTGATGTCGACATCGGGAAGGCCGCGCAGAAATCCTTGCAAGTCCGGAGACCGGCCTGCATGCGCACGTTTCGACAACGGTCGGAGCGCGCGTTCAAGAATCCCGTTCGCGGTGGGCGTGACGGCATGGCGGTTTGCAGACGGAACACGAAGCGTGCGTGCCCTGACCTGAGCCTCGTCCGGCCGGGCGGTTGTGCGCGCCTTCCCCGGGCAGACCGCGAAGACTCGCGGAGCATATTCATGTCAGCTGTCCTCAAGCCCAACGCGGCGATCCCCAGCATCAAGTTGCTGATCAACGGTGAATTCATCGAGTCGAAGTCGCGCGACTGGCGCGACGTCATCAACCCCGCCACCCAGGAAGTCCTGGCGCGCGTGCCCTTCGCCACGCCGGAGGAACTCGATGCCGCGGTGGCTTCCGCCAAGGAAGCCTTCAAGACCTGGCGCAAGACGCCGATCGGTGCGCGCGCCCGCATCTTCCTCAAGTACCAGCAGCTGATCCGCGAGAACATGAAGGAGCTGGCGGCGATCCTCACCGCCGAGCAGGGCAAGACCCTGCCGGACGCCGAGGGCGACGTGTTCCGCGGCCTCGAGGTGGTGGAGCATGCCGCCAACATCGGCACGCTGCAGATGGGCGAGCTGGCGACCAATGTCGCCGGCGGTGTCGATACCTACACCATCCTGCAGCCGCTGGGCGTCTGCGCCGGCATCACGCCCTTCAACTTCCCGGCGATGATCCCGCTGTGGATGTTCCCCATGGCCATCGCCACCGGCAACACCTTCGTGCTGAAGCCGTCCGAGCAGGACCCGATGGTGACCATGCGCCTGGTCGAGCTGGCGCTGGAAGCCGGCGTTCCCAGGGGCGTGCTCAACGTTGTCCACGGTGGCCCGGACGTCGTCAACGGCCTCTGCGATCACCCGGACATCAGGGCGGTGTCCTTCGTCGGCTCGACCAAGGTCGGCACGCACGTCTACAACCGCGCCACGCTGGCCGGCAAGCGCGCGCAGTGCATGATGGGCGCCAAGAACCACGCCGTGGTGCTGCCCGACGCCAACAGGGAGCAGGCGCTGAACAATCTCACCGGCGCCGCCTTCGGCGCCGCAGGCCAGCGCTGCATGGCCGCCTCGGTGACGGTGCTGGTGGGCGAGGCCAACCAGTGGATTCCGGACATCGTCGCCAAGGCGAAGACGCTGAAGGTCAATGCCGGCCACGAGCCCGGCACCGATGTCGGTCCCGTGGTGTCCTGCGCGGCGCGCGAGCGCGTCGACGGCCTGATCGCACGCGGCCTCGCCGATGGCGCGAAGCTGGAACTGGACGGCCGCAATCCCTCGGTGCCCGGCTACGAGCAGGGCAACTTCGTCGGCCCCACGATCTTCTCGGGTGCCAAACCCGGCATGTCGATCTACGACCAGGAAATCTTCGGGCCGGTGCAGGTGATCGTCTCGGTGGACACGCTGGACCAGGCCATCGAGCTGATCAACAGCAACCCCAACGGCAACGGCGTGGCGCTGTTCACGCAGTCCGGCGCCGCCGCGCGCAAGTTCCAGGAAGACATCGACGTCGGCCAGGTCGGCATCAACGTGCCGATCCCGGTGCCGGTGCCGCTGTTCTCCTTCACCGGCTCGCGCGGCTCCAAGCTCGGCGACCTCGGCCCCTACGGCAAGCAGGTCATCCTGTTCTACACCCAGACCAAGACCGTCACGCAGCGCTGGTTCGACGACAGCACGCTGTCGGTCGGCGTGAACACCACGATCAGCCTGAAGTAAGGCCATGACACATGGAGTTCGCACTCAATGATGTGCAGCTGTCGCTGCAGGCGGCGGCGCGCGATTTCGCGCGCCACGAGTTTGCGCCCAATGCCGCGCAGTGGGACGCCGATTCCGAGTTCCCGCGCGAGACCATCGCCAAGGCCGGGGAGCTGGGGTTCTGCGGGGTCTATACGCCGGAATCCGCGGGCGGCCTGGGGCTGAAGCGCCTCGACGCCGCGGTGATCTTCGAGGAGCTGGCTGCCGGCTGCACCAGCACCACCGCCTACATCACCATCCACAACATGGTGACCTGGGTGGTCGCGACCTGGGGCCAGGGGCGGGTGCTGTCGGACTGGGCGCCGCGCCTGGCCAGCGGCCAGGCCCTGGGCAGCTACTGCCTGACCGAGCCCGGCGCCGGCTCCGACGCCGCCTCGCTCAAGACCCGCGCCGTGCGCCATGGCGACCGCTACCGCATCAGCGGCAGCAAGATCTTCATCTCCGGCGCCGGCGGCACCGACCTGCTGGTGGTGATGGCGCGCACGAGCAACGATGGCGCCAAGGGCATCAGCGCCTTCGCCGTGCCGGCAGACGCGCCGGGCATCGTCTATGGCAAGAAGGAGCACAAGATGGGCTGGAACAGCCAGCCCACCCGCACCATCAGCTTCGACGAGGTCGAAGTGCCCGAGGACTACCGCCTCGGCGAAGAGGGTGACGGCTTCACCATCGCGATGAAGGGCCTCGACGGCGGGCGCATCAACATCGCCACCTGCTCCGTCGGCACGGCGCAGGCGGCGCTCGACCGGGCGCAGGCACACCTCACCGTCCGCCGGCAGTTCGGCCGCGAGCTGTCGCAGTTCCAGGCCCTGCAGTTCCGCCTGGCGGACATGGTCACGGACCTGGTCGCCGCGCGGCAGATGGTGCGGCTGGCCGCCTGGAAGCTCGACACCGGCAGCCCCGACGCCACCACCTACTGCGCCATGGCCAAGCGCTACGCCACCGACGTCGGCTTCCAGGTCTCCAACGAGGCCCTGCAGCTGCATGGCGGCTACGGCTACTCGCGCGAACTGCCGCTGGAGCGGCACGTCCGCGACAGCCGCGTACACCAGATCCTGGAAGGGACCAACGAAATCATGCGGGTGATTGTTGCCCGCGCCATCCTGCGCGAGGGCGCAACCGAGGAGTTGAGATGAGCTACACCAACCTGAAGCTGGAAAAGCGCGATCACACCGCCGTGCTGTTCCTGAGCAATCCGCCGGCCCACACCTGGACGGCGGAAAGCCTCGCCGACCTGAAGCGCCTGGTCGCCGACCTGAACGCCGACCGCGAGATCTACGCCCTGGTCATCACCGGCGAGGGCGCCAAGTTCTTCTCCGCCGGCGCCGACCTCAAGCTGTTCGCCGACGGCGACAAGGCGCGGGCGCGCGAGCTGGCGCGCCGCTTCGGCGAGGCCTTCGAAGCGTTGTCGGACTTCCGCGGCGTCAGCATCGCCGCGATCAACGGCTACGCCATGGGCGGCGGCCTGGAAGCGGCATTGGCCTGCGACCTGCGCATCGCCGAGGAGCATGCGCAGATGGCGCTGCCGGAAGCCACGGTCGGCCTGCTGCCCTGTGCCGGTGGCACGCAGAACCTGCCCTGGCTGGTGGGCGAGGGCTGGGCCAAGCGCCTGATCCTCTGCGGCGAGCGCATCGACGCGGCCACCGCCCTGCGCATCGGCCTGGTCGAGCAGGTCGTGCCCAGCGGCGGCGCGCTGGAGGCTGCACTGACGCTCGCCGGGCAGGTCGCCAGGCAGAGCCCGACCAGCGTCGCCATCTGCAAGACCCTGATCCAGGGCGCGCGCGGCAACCCGCTGCGGCAGATCCTGCCGGTGGAGCGCGAGCGCTTCGTCGACCTGTTCGACACCCAGGACCAGAAGGAGGGCGTCAATGCCTTCCTGCAGAAGCGCAAGCCGGAGTGGACCAATGGCTGACACCGCTCCCCTCGACAGCCCGGTGCTGTTCCGCGAAGTCACCGCGGCCAACGGCAAGCGCATCGGCTACGCCCAGCTCAATGCAGAGAAGTCGCTCAACGCCCTGAGCCTGCCGATGATCCGCCTGCTCGATCCGCAGCTGCAGCGCTGGTCGGCCGATCCCGCCATCGCCTGCGTGGTCCTGCACGGTGCCGGCGAGAAGGCCTTCTGCGCCGGTGGCGACGTGCGCAGCCTCCACCGCGCGATCCTGGATCACCAGGGCCCGCCGCCGAACGCTGCGAACATGGCGTTCTTCGACGAGGAATACAGCCTCGACTACCGCATCCACCGCTATCCCAAGCCGCTGCTGGTCTGGGGCAGCGGCATCGTCATGGGCGGCGGCCTCGGCCTCATGGCCGGCGCCAGCCATCGCGTCGTCACCGAGACTTCGCGCGTCGCCATGCCCGAGATCAGCATCGGCCTGTTCCCCGACGTCGGCGGCAGCTGGTTCCTGCGCAACATGCCGGGCCGCATGGGCCTGTTCCTGGCGCTGACCGGCGCCTCGATCAATGCTCATGACCTGCGGGTGGCGGGCCTGGCGGATTACTTTGTGCGCGCCGCGGATCGGGAGGCGATCTTCGATCAGCTGGCCGCTGCCGACTGGGGCGATTCCGCCGGGGCCAATCGTGCGCTGCTGAGCCAACTGCTCGCCGGCTTCGCCGAGGCCGCGCAGGCTTCGTTGCCGGCTTCGCCATTGCAGCAGCACGCGCAGACCATCGAAGCCCTCACCGCCGGCGCCAGCCTGCGCGAGGTCTACGCCGCCATCACCGGCTATGCCGGCGACAATCCCTGGCTCAAGCGCGCTGCCGCGACGCTCGCCGCTGGCTCGCCGACCACGGCGGCCCTGGTCTGGGCCCTGCGCGAGCGTGCCTCCACGATGAGCCTTGCCGAGGTGTTCCGCATGGAGTTGGTGGTGGCGCTGCAATGCTGCGCCCACCCGGACTTCGCCGAAGGCGTGCGCGCCCTGCTGATCGACAAGGACAACGCGCCGAAGTGGACGCCGCCGACGCTGGCGGAGGTGACGCCGGAGTGGGTGGCGGAGCATTTCCGGGCGCCTTGGACGGATAGTTTGGCGTCGGTGGGAGTGGCATAGACGTGCGTTTCCCTCTCCCGCTTGCGGGAGAGGGATCAAGGGAGAGGGTTTCTGTAACTCCTGCAAGATTTACAGAAACCCTCTCTCCCGACCTCTCTCCCGCAAGCGGGAGAGAGGAGACAAGACAAGAGGAATTCATGACTCAAATCGCATTCATCGGCCTCGGCAACATGGGCGGCCCGATGGCCCAGAACCTGATCAAGGCCGGCCACGCCCTGGCCGTATACGACCTCGCCCCCGCCGCGCTGGAAGCCGCGCGCGCCGCCGGCGCAACGGTTGCCACCAGCCCCGCAAATGCCGTGGCCGCCGCCGAGGTCGTGATCTCGATGCTGCCCGCCAGCAAGCACGTCGAGTCCCTGTACCTGGGAACCGAAGGCCTGGTCGCGCAGATCGCGCCCGGCACCCTGGTGATCGACTGCTCCACCATCGCGCCGGTCTCCTCGCGCAAGGTCGCCGAAGCCGCGCAGGCGCGCGGCCTGGCCTTCATCGACGCGCCGGTGTCGGGCGGCACCGCCGGCGCCGCGGCCGGCACCCTGACCTTCATCGTCGGCGGCGACACGGCGGCGCTCGAGCGCGCCCGTCCCTACCTGTCCGCCATGGGCAAGAACATCTTCCACGCCGGTGGCAGCGGCGCGGGCCAGGTGGCCAAGATCGCCAACAACATGCTGCTGGCCATCCACATGGCCGGCACCGCCGAGGCGCTGGCGCTCGGTGTCGCCAACGGCCTCGATCCCAAGGTGCTGTCCGAGATCATGGTGAAGAGTTCCGGCCGCAACTGGTCGCTGGAGCTGTACAACCCCTGGCCGGGCGTGATGGACAACGTGCCGGCTTCGCGCGGCTATAGCGGCGGCTTTGGCAGCGCCCTGATGCTCAAGGACCTGGGCCTGGCCACCGAGGCGTCCATCGCCAGCGGCAGCGCGGTGCCGCTGGGCGAGCTGGCGCGCAATCTCTATGCGCTGCACTCGCAGGACGCCGGCGCGCAGGACTTCTCCAGCATCGTCAATCTCTATCGCAAGGCGGAGTAAAATCGCAGGCTCATTCCTGCGGGCTTTGCGAAATGGTCGTCGTCCACGGCATCAAGAACTGCGACACGGTACAGCGCACCCTGCGCCGGCTCACCGAGGCGGGCGTCGCCTATCGCTTCCACGACTTCAAGGCCGAAGGGCTCCCGCGCGAACTGGCGCAGTCCTGGATCGACGCGCTGGGCGTCGACACCGTGGTCAACCGCAAGGGCACGACCTGGCGCAAGCTCGACGAGGCGACGCGCGAAGGGTTGAATGCGGGCAACGCGGCGGCGCTGTTGTCGTCGCAGCCTTCGCTGGCGAAGCGGCCGGTGATTGCGAAAGGAAAGTGGGTGCACGCCGGTTTTGCGCTGGCGGATGAAGAAGCTATCCTGAAGATGCTCCGCTGACACTCCCTCTCCCCGCAGGCGGGGAGAGGGAGCTACAGCAGACGCTTCAAGGAACCCAACGCTTGGCCAGCTTCCGGGCAAGAGTCCGCCGATGCATCCCCAGCCGCCGCGCAGTTTCGGAGATATTGAACCCCGTCTCCGCCAGCACCTCGTGGATGCGCTCCATCTCCAGCGTCTTGATCGAGGTCGGACGGGTCGCGGTTGCCGGCAGCTGCGGCTCCGCCGGCTCGTTGCTGAAGGCGGCCTCGATGTCGTCGGTGTTGGAAGGCTTGACCAGGTAGTTGCAGGCGCCGAGCTTGATCGCCTCCACCGCGGTGGCGATGCTGGCGAAGCCGGTCAGTACCACGATCATCATCTCCGGCTGCTGCTGGTGCAGCAGCTGCACCACCGTCAGGCCCGACTCCGAGCCCAGCTTGAGATCGACCACCGCGTGGCTCGGCGTTTCCGCCTGCAGCAGCGTGCGCGCCTGGCCGGCATCGGCGGCATGCAGCACGCGGTAGCCGCGGCGCTCGAAGGAGCGCTTCAGCGTGCGCGCGAAGGCCTCGTCGTCCTCGACGATCAGCAGCAGACGCTCAGGTGCTTCGCTCATCCTCGCCTCCGATCGACAGCGCCGACAGCGGCAGGCGCAGGGTCACCCGCGCGCCGCCTTCCGGCAGGTTCTCGGCACTGACGCCGCCGCCGAGCTTGCGCAGCACGTTCACCACCAGGAACAGGCCCAGGCCGCCGCCGGGGCGTCCCTTGCTGGACTGATAGGGCTTGCCGACCTGCGCCAGCATTTCCGCCGCAAAACCCGGGCCGCGGTCCTGCACCGACAGGCTCAGCTGGCCGTCGGGGCAGGCGGCAGTGAGGCCGACCCAGGCGGGCGAGGCATCGGCGGCATTGTCCAGCACGTTGCAGATGATCTGCTTGAGTGCGGAGTCCGACACGATCGGCACCTTCATCCAGCGGCTGCCGCCGCTGTCGTCGATGCGGTAGTCCAGCGCCACGGTCGGGCGGGTATTGCACCACTCGCCGACCAGTTCGTCGAGGAAGCTCGCCGCCGTGGTCAGTGCCAGCGCGCCGCCGCGGGCCTCGCCGGCCGACATCAGGATGCCGGTGACGATCGCCTTGCAGCGCCGCACCTCGCCCTCCATGTCGACGATCTCCTGCAGCAGATCGGCGTCGTCGCGGAACTGCGGCATGCGCTTCCAGTCACCCAGGATCACCGACAGCGTTGCCAGCGGCGTGCCCAGCTCATGCGCCGCGCCCGAGGCCAGCAGGCCCATGCGCACGATATGGTCCTCTTCCGCCGCCTGCTGGCGCAGGTCGGCCAGGCGCGCGTCGCGGCGCCGCAGGTTGCTGTTGATGCGCGTCATGAACACCACCAGCAGCGCCACGTCGAGCACGAAGCAGACCAGCATGCCGATGACGTGCAGCTCGAACAGCCGGCCCGGATCGGCAGAGTGCAGCGGCAGCGGCAGGTAGTAGCGCGTCAGGCCGGCGAAGCACAGGGTGGTGACGCCCACCAGCACCCAGGTCGAGCGGGGCGTCAGCAGGACCGCGCCGAGCGCGACCTGCAGCAGGTAGAGGAACACGAAGGGGTTGGTGGCGCCGCCGCTGAAGTAGAGCAGCGCGGTGAGCGCGGCCACGTCGAGCAGCAGGCCGGCCATGAGATCGCTGTTGCGCACCTCGCCGTTGCGGCGCGGGCGCACCAGGTTGAACAGGTTCAGCAGGATCAGGCCGCCGACGATGCCGAACATCGCCTGCAGCGGCAGCTGGATGCCGAACAGGGAAGTGGTCAGGGCGATCGTCAGCACCTGTCCGAACACCGCCAGCCAGCGCAGCTGGATCAGCTGCATCATGTTCTGCTGGCCGGCCGTCTGCCCCATGGAGGCAAGCAGGGAGAGATTCCGGGCGGTGGACTGGATCAGCGACATGGGGGCGATCCTAGCCGCTGGCCGTCATGGCAGGAAGCTCAATGCCGCAGGCGCCACTCGCGCCGCCCCACCAGGAACAGCCCGCCGGCCAGCATCAGCGCCAGCCCGTACCAGGTCAGCGCATAGACCAGGTGGCTGTTGGGGAAGCGGATCACCGTGAGCCCGCCCACCGGGCCACCCTCGACCGTGGCGGCCGCATCGATGAAGTAGGGGGCGACCTGCCCGGCCGGCAGCCCGCGGGCGGCGGCGATCGCGGCGACGTCGCGCGAGTGCCAGCGGTTGGCGGCCGGATCGTTGTGCCGCAGGAAGCCACCACCTGGCTCGCTCGGCCGCAGCAGGCCGTCGATCCGCTGCGGGCCGGTCCGCTGGCCGGCAGTGCGTGCAGCCGGGTCACGACGTTCCGGCCCGACGAAGCCGCGGTTGACCAGCACCAGCGAGCCGTCCGCCTGCCGCAGCGGCGTCATCACCCAGCAGCCGGCACCGAGCTTGGTCGCCGCCTGGGTGCAGGTCTCCAGTTCATGCAGGAATGCGCCCTCGACGAACACGCGGCGGTACTCGTCACCACGGTTGATGGCGGGCCAGTCCGCGGGCCCCGGGGCGGCGACCGGCGCAGCCCGCAGGCGCTGATCCACCCGCTCGATCAGGTCCAGCTTCCAGGCCCGGCGCTGGACCTGCCAGCTGCCCAGCGCGACCAGTCCCGCGAACAGGGCCAGGCCGACGATCCCCAGCAGCACCAGGCTGGCGGTGGAGCGCGGCGCGGCCCTGTGACTCATCAGGGGGCGTTGCGCATCTCGTGCGCCGAGACCGGCATCATGTTCTCGTTCATGTTGTACATGACCCACAGCGAGCCGGCGAGCGTGATCACCACCAGCACCAGCGTGAAGATCAGCGCCAGCATGTTCCAGCCGCCCTCGGAGCTGGTGTTCATGTGCAGGAAGTACACCATGTGCACCAGGATCTGCACGACCGCGAAGCCCATGACGATCAGCGTCGTGGCCTGCTTGCTGGCGATGACATCGCCCATCACCAGCCAGAACGGAATCGCCGTCAGCACCACCGACAGGATGAAGCCGGTCATGTAGCCCTTGAACGTGCCGTGGGCCTCGCCGTCGGAGTGGCCGTGGACGTTGCGCTGGTCGTGTTCGTGTCCGGTGTCAACGGCGCTCATCGCAGCACTCCCATCAGGTAGACGAAGGTGAAGACGCCGATCCAGACGACGTCGAGGAAGTGCCAGAACAGGCTCAGGCAGGCCAGGCGCCGCTGGTTGGACACCGTCAGGCCGTGCTTCTTCACCTGCGCCATCAGCGTCACCAGCCAGACGATGCCGAAGGTGACGTGCAGGCCATGCGTGCCCACCAGCGTGAAGAAGGCCGACAGGAAGGCGCTGCGCTGCGGGCCCGCGCCCTCGTGGATCAGGTGGTGGAACTCGTACAGCTCCAGGCCGATGAAGGCCGCGCCGAACAGTCCGGTGACGGCCAGCCAGCCCAGCACGGCGCCCTGGCGCTTGCGCGCCATCTCCAGCATCGCGAAGCCGTAGGTGATCGACGACAGCAGCAGCATCGAGGTGTTGACCGCCACCAGCGGCAGGTCGAACAGGTCCTTGGCCGAAGGGCCGGCGGCATAGTTGGAGCCGACCACGCCGTACATCGCGAACAGCACCGCGAAGACCAGGCAGTCGCTCATCAGGTACAGCCAGAAGCCCAGCATCGTCCCGTTCTCGGGATGATGCTCGCCGGTGTCGTAGAAGCTGTCCGGCGGGAAGGTCGTTTCGGCGTGTGCGCTCATGGCTTATCCCTGCAGCGCCGCGAGCTGGCGCGTGCGGTCGTTCTCGACGCGGCTCACCTCATCGGCATGGATGTGGTAGTCGCGGTCGTAGTTGAAGGTATGGATGATCGTGGTCGCGATCAGCCCGACGAACGAGGCGATCGCCAGCCACCAGATGTGCCAGATCATGGCGAAGCCGCAGACCATGCTGATGCCCGCCAGCACCACGCCCGCCGCGGTGTTCCTCGGCATGTGGATGTCGACGAAGCCGTTCACCGGGCGCTGGTGCCCGCGGCGCTTCATGTCGTACCAGGCATCCTGGTCGTGGACGCGCGGCGTGAAGGCGAAGTTGTAGGCCGGCGGCGGCGACGAGGTGGCCCATTCCAGGGTGCGGCCGTTCCAGGGGTCGCCCGTGTGGTCGCGCAGCGATTCGCGGCGGCGGATGCTGACGAAGATCTGCACCAGGAAGGCGAAGATGCCGACGCCGATCAGGGCCGCGCCGATCGCCGCGATCACGAACCAGATCTGCAGGCTGGGGTCCTCGAAATGGCTGACGCGGCGCGTCACGCCCATCAGGCCCAGCACGTACAGCGGCGCGAAGGCCACCCAGAAACCCACCAGCCAGAACCAGAACGACACCTTGCCCCAGAACTCGTCGAGCTTGAAGCCGGCCACCTTGGGGAACCAGTAGTTGATGCCGGCGAACACGCCGAACACCACGCCGCCGATGATCACGTTGTGGAAGTGCGCGATCAGGAACAGGCTGTTGTGCAGCACGAAGTCGGCCGGCGGTACCGCCAGCAGCACGCCGGTCATGCCGCCGATGACGAAGGTGAACATGAAGCCCATGGTCCACAGCATCGGTACGTCGAACTTGATGCGGCCGCGGTACATCGTGAACAGCCAGTTGAACATCTTCGCGCCCGTGGGGATCGAGATGATCATGGTGGTGATGCCGAAGAACGAGTTGACGCTGGCGCCCGAGCCCATCGTGAAGAAGTGGTGCAGCCACACCAGGTACGACAGGATCGTGATCACCACCGTGGCGTAGACCATCGAGGTGTAGCCGAACAGGCGCTTGCCGCTGAAGGTCGAGACCACCTCCGAGAACACGCCGAACAGCGGCAGGATCAGGATGTAGACCTCCGGGTGGCCCCAGATCCAGATCAGGTTGACGTACATCATGGCGTTGCCGCCGAAGTCGTTGGTGAAGAAGTTGGTGCCGGCGTAGCGGTCCAGCGACAGCAGGCCCAGCACCGCCGTGAGCACCGGGAAGGCCGCCACGATCAGCACGTTGGTGCACAGCGCCGTCCAGGTGAAGATCGGCATCTTCATCAGCGTCATGCCCGGCGCGCGCATCTTGACGATGGTCACCAGCAGGTTGACGCCCGACAGCAGTGTTCCGACGCCGGCGATCTGCAGCGCCCAGATGTAGTAGTCGACCCCGACCCCGGGACTGTAGGCGATGCCCGACAGCGGCGGGTAGGCCAGCCAGCCGGTGGTGGCGAACTCGCCGACGAACAGCGACATCATCACCAGCACCGCGCCGGCGGTGGTCATCCAGAAACTGAAGTTGTTGAGGAAGGGGAAGGCCACGTCGCGCGCGCCGATCTGCAGCGGCACCACGTAGTTCATCAGGCCGGTGACGAAGGGCATGGCCACGAAGAAGATCATGATCACGCCGTGCGCCGTGAAGATCTGGTCGTAGTGATGCGGCGGCAGGTAGCCCATGGCATCGCCGAAGGCCATCGCCTGCTGCGCGCGCATCATGATGGCGTCGCCGAAGCCGCGCAGCAGCATGACGATGCCCAGCACCATGTACATCACGCCGATCTTCTTGTGGTCGATGCTGCAGAACCAGTCGTTCCACAGCGTGTTCCAGGCGCGCAGCTTGTGGATGTAGGCCAGCAGCGCCAGGCCCAGCAGCGCGACGACCGCGAAGGTGCCGATCAGGATCGGCTCATGGTAGGGGATGGCCTGCAGCGTCAGGCGGCCGAACAGCATCTGCATCAGTTCCGAACGTTCTTGCATGGTTCTTCTCTAGCGGACGCTGCCGTACTGCGGCGCGTCGGGGGCCGGCGAGGCCATCGTTTCGGGGGCGATGCTGCACAGCGACAGCACATAGGCCTCGTCCTGCGAGCGGTCCAGGCGGCTGCGCGAGCGGTCGTAGGCCAGGTGCGCAACGTTGTAGATGCCGGCCTTGCCCAGGCCGCCGCGGGCGTCGATCGCCATCATGTCGCGCATGCACATCTTGGTCGGATCGACGCAGAGGTTGACGATGGCGTCGAACAGCCCGGCCGTGCTTGCGCCGTAGTGGCGCACCGGCTGGCGCTCGCTGGGCTGCTCCAGCCGCAGGTATTCCTCG
Organism: Solimonas sp. K1W22B-7; assembly: GCF_003428335.1. Lineage (GTDB taxonomy): Bacteria > Pseudomonadota > Gammaproteobacteria > Nevskiales > Nevskiaceae > Solimonas_A. The sequence continues at coordinate 5,139,726 of NZ_CP031704.1, read as the reverse complement.
CGGCTCAGCGTGCCTTCACTGGCGCGGACCTTCGCCACCCAGGCGTCGAAGGCGGCGCCGTCCATGCCGGCAAAGCGGAAGCGCATGTGCGAGAAGCCGTGGCCGCTGTAGTTGGCCGAGAAGCCCTCGTAGTCGCCGGCCTTGTTGATCACCGCGTGCAGCTGCGTCTCCATGCCCGGCATGGCGTAGATCTGCCCCGCCAGCGCCGGCACGAAGAACGAATTCATCACACTCGACGCGGTGATCTGGAACGCGATCGGCACATCCACCGGCGCCGCCATCTCGTTGACGCTGGCGATGCCGTAGTCCGGGTAGATGAACAGCCACTTCCAGTCCAGCGCCACCACCTGCACCTTGAGGGGGCGCACCTCGGCCGGCAGCGGGCGCGCCGCGTCCAGGCGCGACAGCTTGCGGTAGGGGTCCAGCGTATGGGTCGCGATCCAGGTTACCGCGCCCAGCGCGATGATGATCAGCAGCGGTGCCGACCAGATCACCAGTTCCAGCTGGGTCGAGTGGTGCCATTCGGGGTCGTAGGTCGCTTCGCGGTTCGACTGGCGGTAGCGCCAGGCGAAAATCCCGGTTAGGGCCATCACCGGCAGCACGATCAGCAGCATCAGGATGGTGGAGACCACGATCAGGTCGCGCTGCTGCAGGGCGATGTCGCCCGCCGGCCGCAGCACCACCCAGTCGCAGCCGGCCAGCATGGTGACCAGCGGTAGAAGCATGAAGCAGCGAGCAATTCTGGCGGCCATGGCGTATCTTTTCGGGGAGTTGCCTGAAGCACACTTTAAGCAGCAGGAAGGGTGTCTGCGATTGGACGTTTTGTCCTATGTCGCGCGCACCCCGGACCATGTGAAGCTTATGCACCAGTTGGGGTAATCCCTCAAGCAAGCGAGAGCAGGATGTCGACCGTCAGCCATGAATCGAATGCGGGCCCCGGCTCGCTGGAAGCCCAGGCCCCCGTGGCCGGCGCTGACCACGCCCGCGTCGCCCCTGGCGAAATCGCGATCGGCGTGATCATCGGCCGCCTGTCGGAGATGTTCGACTTCTTCGTCTTCGGCATCGCCTCGGTGCTGGTGTTCCCGGCCCTGGTCTTCCCCTTCGTCGACAAGACCACCGCCACCTTCTATTCCTTCGCGGTGTTCTCGCTGGCCTTCGTCGCGCGCCCGCTGGGCTCGCTGCTGTTCCGCATCATCCACGAGTGGTACGGCCGCGGCACCAAGCTCACCATCGCACTGTTTTTGCTCGGAACTTCCACCGCCGGCATCGCCTTCCTGCCCGGCTACGAGCGCGTCGGCGTCGCTTCCGTGGTGCTGCTGGCGATGTTCCGCATCGGCCAGGGCATCGCCCTGGCCGGCACCTGGGACGGCCTGCCCTCGCTGCTGGCCCTGAACGCCCCGCCCGAGCGCCGCGGCTGGTACGCCATGATCCCGCAGCTCGGCGGTCCGCTGGGCTTCCTGCTCGCCGCCGGCCTGTTCATGTTCCTGCTGCTGCAGCTCACGCCGGAGGACTTCCTGTCCTGGGGCTGGCGCTATCCCTTCGTGGTCGCCTTCGCGATCAACGTGGTGGCGCTGTTCGCGCGCCTGCGCCTGGTGGTGACCCCGGAGTTCACGCAGCTGCTGAAGTCACGCGAGCTGGACCCGGCGCCGCTGGGCGAGCTGTTCCGCACGCAGCGCGCCAGCATCCTGCTGGGCGCCTTCGCGCCGCTGGGCAGCTTCGCGCTGTTCCACCTGGTCACCGTGTTCCCGCTGTCCTGGGCCATCCTGTTCACCCAGGACGCCGTCACCGACTACCTGCTGGTGCAGATGATCGGCGCGGTGCTGGCGGTGCTGAGCATGCTGGTCTCCGGCAAGGTCGCCGACCGCATCGGCCGCCGCGCCACGCTGGCCGTGGGCGCCGTGCTGATCGCCATCTTCGCCATCGCCGGCATGCTGCCCGTATTCCTGCAGGGCAGCCGCATGGGCGCCTACCTGTTCATCATCGTCGGCTTCGTGCTGCTGGGCTTCAGCCACGCCCAGGCCGCCGGCGCGATCAACTCCACCTTCCCCAGCCGCTACCGCTACAGCGGCGCGATCATCACCTCCGACCTGGCCTGGCTGGTCGGCGCCGCCTTCGCGCCGCTGGTGGCGCTGTTCCTGGCCTCGGAGCTGGGCGTGGGCTACGTCGGCCTCTACCTGCTCTCGGGTGCGGTGGGCACCCTGCTGGCGCTGGGCGTGAATCGCAACCTGGAAATGCGCGACGATTGATGCTGCGGATTTCGCAGCCTGGATTCGCATAGCGAAGCCGGGATGGATTCCAACCGGACCTTCCTGGGCGCGCGGACGTAGGAGCGGCTGTCAGCCGCGAAGGCCGGTTGCCATGATGAACTCCGCTCGCGGCTAACAGCCGCTCCTACATCCGTTTCAGTATCGATCCTTGTGGGAGCGGCCTTGGCCGCGATCTTTTCTCCACGCTCGCCAAAGATCGCGGCTAAAGCCGCTCCCACGGGGTACAACTTCAGGCGGCCCGCAGCAGCGAACCGTAAACCGGGAAGCCGGCGCAAAGCTGCTCGACCTCACCGCGCACGCGGGTGACCACCGCCTCGACATCCGCACCGGCACTCATCGCATCGACCAGGTCGGCGATCCAGTTCGCCACCTTGGCCATCTCCGCTTCCTTGAAGCCGCGGGTGGTCGAGGCCGGCGAGCCCAGGCGCAGGCCCGAGGTCACGAACGGCGACTTGGGGTCGTTGGGCACGGAGTTCTTGTTGACCGTCAGGTGGGCACGGCCCAGCACGGCCTCGGCGTCCTTGCCGGTGACGTTCTTGGCGATCAGGTCCAGCAGGAACAGGTGGTTGTCGGTACCGCCGGAGACGACCTTGTAGCCGCGGTCGAGCAAGACCTTGGCCATGGCGCGGGCGTTGGCCACGACCTGCTTCTGGTAGACCTTGAAGCCGGGGTCCAGCGCTTCCCTGAAGGCCACGGCCTTGGCGGCGATGACGTGCATCAGCGGGCCGCCCTGGATGCCGGGGAATACGGCGGAGTTCAGCTTCTTGTTGAACTCCTCGCTCTGGCCCTTGCTCAGGATGATGCCGCCACGCGGGCCGCGCAGGGTCTTGTGGGTGGTGCTGGTGACGACGTGGGCGTAGGGCAGCGGGCTGGGGTATTCCCCGGCGGCGACCAGGCCGGCGACGTGGGCCATGTCGACCCAGAAGAGGGCGCCGACCTTGTCGGCGATCTCGCGCATGCGCTTCCAGTCCTTCAGGCGGCTGTAGGCCGAGAAGCCGCCGATGATCATCTTCGGCTGGGTCTCCAGGGCGATGCGCTCCATTTCGTCGTAGTTGATGACGCCGGACACCGGGTCCAGGCCATAGGGCACGATCTTGTAGTGCTTGCCGGAGAAGTTGGCGGGGTTGCCGTGGGTCAGGTGGCCGCCCTGGGCCAGGTTCATGCCCATGACGGTGTCGCCGGGGTTGACCAGGGCCAGGAAGATGGCGGCGTTGGCCTGGGCGCCGGAGTGCGGCTGGACGTTGGCGTAGTCGCAGTCGAACAGCTGCTTGAGCCGGTCGATCGCCAGCTGCTCGGCGACGTCGACGAACTCGCAGCCGCCGTAGTAGCGCTTGCCCGGATAACCCTCGGCGTACTTGTTGGTCAGGCCCGAGCCCTGCGCTTCCATCACCGCGGGGCTGGCGTAGTTCTCGGAGGCGATCAGCTCGATGTGCGCTTCCTGGCGGCCCGCTTCCTTCTGGATGGCGGCGTTCAGCTCAGGGTCGAATTGGGCGAGGCTAGTGGCGTTGCTGTACATGCTCATTCTCCGCGCAGGCCACAGGAGCAATGCTCGCCATGGCGGTGTGTTTCAGGTTCGTCTTCTTCCGGCGACTCCACATAGGCGAAGCGCGCCAGCAGGTCTGCCTCCCGGGACTGCTCCCGGGAGGCATCCTTTGCCGCATCGTGACTGCGCCGCGCGTAGCCGAAGCCCATCAGTTCAGCGCGGCCCGCGCGACGCGGGCCGTCGCCACCATGATCTTCAGCGCCGCTTCCGTCTCCGGCCAGCCGCGCGTCTTCAGCCCGCAGTCCGGGTTCACCCATAGCCGCTCCGCCGGCACCACCTTCAGCGCGCGCTGCAGCAGCTCCTGCATCTCTTCCTGCGCCGGCACGCGCGGCGAGTGGATGTCGTAGAGCCCCGGCCCGATGTCGTTCGGGTAGTTGAACTCGGCGAAGCCGTCGAGCAGCTTCATGCGCGCCCGCGAGGTTTCGATCGTGATCACGTCGGCGTCCAGCGCGGCGATGGCCGGCAGGATGTCGTTGAACTCCGAGTAGCACATGTGCGTGTGGATCTGCGTCTGGTTGCGCACGCCGGCCGCGGTGATGCGGAAGGCCTGCACCGCCCAGTCGAGATAGGCCGGCCAGTCCGCCTGCTTCAGCGGCAGCCCTTCGCGGATCGTCGGCTCGTCGATCTGGATCAGCTTGATGCCGGCCGTCTCCAGGTCCACCACCTCGTCGCGCAGTGCCAGCGCCAGCTGCAGCGCCACCTCGCGTTTCGGCAGGTCGTCGCGCACGAAGCTCCAGAACAGCATCGTCAGCGGGCCGCTGAGCATGCCCTTCATCGGCTTGTCCGTCAGGCTCTGTGCATAGGTGGACCACGCCACCGTCATCGCCTTCGGCCGCGACACGTCGCCATGGATCACCGGCGGCTTCACGCAGCGCGAGCCGTAGCTCTGCACCCAGCCATTCTGCGTGAAGGTATAGCCCTCGAGCTGTTCGCCGAAGTACTCCACCATGTCGTTGCGCTCGGCCTCGCCGTGCACCAGCACGTCGAGGCCCAGTTGTTCCTGCTTCTCCACCGCGAGCCTGATCTCGGCCTGCATCGCCGCGACGTACTCGTCCTCGCCGAGCCGGCCAGCCTTGTAGCCGGCCCGCGCCGCGCGGATCTCGGCAGTCTGCGGAAAGGAGCCGATCGTCGTCGTCGGCAGCTTCGGCAGCTGCAGCACCGCCTGCTGCGCGGCAATGCGCTGCGCGAACGGCGCGCCCCGCTCGGTATCCGCCTGCGTCAGCGCCGCCACGCGCGCCCGCACCGCCTCGCGCCGCGTGCTGGGCGCGCTGCGGCGGCTCTCGATGGCCTGGGCCGCCGCCTGCAGCTCGCGCCACACCGCCGGCTCGCCCTGTTCCAGCGCGCGCTTCAGCAGCGAGAGTTCATCCAGCTTCTGCACCGCGAAGGCCATCCAGCTCTTCAGCGTCGGGTCCAGCTTCTCTTCCAGCGCGATATCCGTGGGCACGTGCAGCAGCGAGCAGGACGGGGCGATCCACAGCCGCTCGCCGAGCAGCGCCTTCGCCGGGTGCAGCAGCGCCAGCACCTTCGCCAGGTCCGTGCGCCAGAGGTTGCGGCCGTCGATCACGCCCAGCGACAGCGCCTTGTCCTGCGGCCAGTCCGGCAGGAAGGCGCCGAGCTGCAGCGGCGCGCGCACCAGGTCCAGGTGCAGGCCGGCGATGGGCAATGACTGCAGCAGCGCCGCATGCTCGGCGACGCTGCCGAAGTAGGTCGCCAGCAATACCGGCGGCGCGGCTGCGGTGATCGCCGCATAGGCCTGCGGGAAGGCCGCCAGCCACTCGGCCGGCAGGTCCAGCGACAGGATCGGCTCGTCCAGCTGCAGCCAGTCCACGCCCGGCTGGCGCAGCTCCGCCGCCAGTTCGGCGTAGACCGACTGCAGCGCCGGCAGCAGCGACAGCTTGTCGAAGCCGGCCGGCGCGCTGGCCAGCCACAGCCAGGTCAGCGGGCCGGGCAGCACGACCTTGGCGCGGTGTCCCGCCGCCAGCGCCCCCTGCAGCTCCGGCAGCAGCCAGTCGCGGTTGAGGCGAAAGCGCGTGCCGGCATCCACTTCCGGGACCAGGTAGTGGTAGTTGGTGTCGAACCACTTCTTCATCGCCAGCGCCGGCTGCTCCGGCGTGCCGCGCGCCATCGCGAAGTAACCCGCCAGGCTGACCTGGCCCTCCAGGCCGAAGCGGGCCGGTGCGGCCGAGAACAGGGCGGTGGCGTTGTGCAGATGATCGTAGAAGGCGAAATCGCCCACCGTGACGCAGTCCAGCCCGGCCGCCCGCTGCAGCGCCCAGTGGCGGCCGCGCAGTTCGCGGCCGACCGTGCGCAGGCCGGTCTCGTCGAGCGGGCCCTTCCAGTGGGACTCTAGGGCGGACTTCAGCTCGCGCCGGGCACCGATGCGGGGAAAGCCGAGGATATGAGCATGAGACATGGCAAAGACCGGTGGTTTTGAGGGCCGCTCATGGTCCGGGTCTCGCTGCTATGATTCAATCTCGCAGTTTTAATCATTCATGTGAATTTCATTCATGATCCAATCCCCCCTGGAAATGCGGCACCTGCAGACCCTGGTGGCCCTGGCCGACACCGGCTCCCTGTCCAGGGCCGCCGAGCGCGTTTTCGTCACCCAGTCCGCCCTGTCGCACCAGCTCAAGCTGTTGGAAGGCCACTACGGCGCCCCGCTGTTCGAGCGCGGCACCAAGCCCCTGCGTTTCACCCAGGCCGGCACCCGCCTGCTGGGGCTGGCGCGCCAGGTGCGCGAGATGACCGGCGAGGCCGAGCGCGACATCGCGCAATGGGTCTCCGGCGGCGGCGGCCAGCTGCGCGTGGCCGTGGAGTGCCACACCTGTTTCGACTGGCTGATGCCGGCGATGGACGCCTTCCGCGAGCACTGGCCGCAGGTGGAGCTGGACCTGGTCGGCGGCTTCCAGGCCGAGCCCATGGCCCTGGTGGAGAGCGGCGTCTCCGACTTCGCCGTGATCCACGACCGTCCCGCGCCGCGTGCCGGCGTGGCCGTGGCGCCGCTGTTCACCTACGAGACCGTCGCCATCCTGTCGCGCAGCCACCCGCTGGCCCAGAAGCCCTGGCTGTCGCCCCAGGATTTCGCCGGCGAAACCCTCATCAGCTATCCCGTCGAGGACGACATGCTCGACGTGATGCGCCACTTCCTCACGCCCGCCGGTATCAAACCGAAGCGACGCAATGCGGAGCTGACGGTCGCCATCCTGCAACTGGTCGCCAGCGGCCGCGGCATCGCGGCGCTGCCGTCGTGGAGCGTGCAGGCGTATCTGGAGCGGGGTTATGTCGTGGCCAAGCCGTTGGGAGAGGCTGGGCTGCGCTGCGAGCTGTATGCGGCGATGCCGGAGAGTCTGGCGGAGAAGCCTTACTTGCAGGACTTCATTGCGAAGATTCGTAGCGGAGCGTAGAAGAGCAGGAGTGTTCGGTGGATTCAATGAAGATTCTGGAACTCATGTTGCTAGGTGCCAATCTGGTCGTGCTCGTACTGGGGATTGGCATTGGTTTGGTGCAGTGGGTCGTTGCGGCGCGCGCGATGATTTCGATTCCTGGCCACTACCGACCCGAAATCAATCCGTGGAGCTGGCGCACGGCATTTAATCCGCAGGCGGGTCTTTTGTTTCCGCAGCTCCTCACTAAAGAAGGCCAACGTCACGCTGCCACCTTCTGGCGTGCAGCAGGCCTCTTCGTGCTGTGTGTGGCGGTTCCGTTCGGGATGGCCTTTTTGACGGAGATGGCCACGGGCATGCAGCTCATTCGGCGCTAGTCGTTGTAGGGTGGGCAAACGTCTTTTCGTTTGCCCACGCGTCGGAGCGCCATCCGCGTGGGCAAACATGAAGCTGTTTGCCCACCCTCTACTGAAGCCTTTATCCCAACCGCAGAGTCATTCGCAAGGTGTGACCATTGAAGACTGAGATAAGGAAATGGAAGAAGTTGGTTGGGGCCTCGTCCCTCGAAAGTTTTGTTGCTGAAAAATTCGGCAACAATGCCTTTAAAGTAAAGAGGTCCGTCTATCCTCCGGGAGCGAGGCACACCGGGTCTATGATTGCAGGACAGTGCTTTGTTTCAAGGGGCGCCGTCAGATACACATTCGACGCTGACCAGGAGAATGTCCTCATCAATGCTGGCGAGTACGCCTTATTTCCGGAGGGCGGTTACTGGTTCGATGTTGATGGAGGCGAAGAGGTTGAATTCTTCCTGATCTGGGAAATTCCCATCAAGTATCGCCAAAAAGTGCAGGGCGGGATAAGCCCATAGGTCCCGTAGGGCGGGTCCTTGACCCGCCTGCCGCGATACGCCTCACCGCGACGGGAAAGCGCAGCGCATCCCGCCTCCTGAACTCACAAGGCGGGATGCGCTACGCTTTCCCGCCCTACGAGCCCTGAAGTCGCTCCTTCGGCCTCATCGAACAGAACGGAGAAAGGCTGGAACTCATGATCGACCCGCAGGAAATCATGGATGCGCGGAATGTCGGCGAGGTTCGTTGCGTCCTCATCTCCGAGGAATCGCAGGACCTGAACCGGGTGCTGGCCCAGGCGGGGTTGCGCCCGGACAGCAGTCTGCTGATCGAGCATGACCGGACCACCGCGCATTCCATACTCGCGGCCATCATTCAAAAAGACATGCCGTACCAGATGCCGCTCATGTCGAAGGCTGAGGCCGACGGCATGGCGGACATGATCCTGTCTGCCCACGATAAGCCCGGCAGCAAGTACTACTCGAACGGCAACTGGGAGACGCGCGAGGGGTGGCATCCTCTCGGCGAATCCTCGTTTGACGCAGGGGTCATCGTTACTTACGGCGAGGGGCGGTATTTCTGCGTGTGGTTCGAGGACAAGGACTGATATTCAGTAAGGCAGCATCCCCTGCTTCTGTCGCCTTCCGCACATGACCGACGACTCCGCCAGCCAGACCCCCGAGCTCCTGCGGCGCCTGCTGCGCGCCAAGGACCGCATGGATGCGGCCTCGCATGAAGACTGGCCGGTACAGAGGCTTGCTCGCGTGAGCCATGTGTCCGAGGCGCATTTCGCGCGCTCCTTCAAGGAGGCTTTCGGTGTGCCGCCCCATCGTTACCTGCTGACGCGGCGCATCGAGCGGGCCATGGCGATGCTGCGCGACAGCGACCTGCCCATCACCGAGATCGCCTTCCAGACCGGCTGGCGCAGCCTGGGCACCTTCGGGCGCATCTTTCGCGACATCACCGGCCAGAAGCCCAGCGAACTTCGCGCGCAGGCACGGGCCGGCGCCGGGCCGCTGGGGAGTGTCCCCGCGTGCATTGTCAGCGCGGTGCACCGCCCCGATCTGAGAACCTCAGTTTTGGAGAAGCGGCGCCGTCCCTCTGGCGGTAAAAAGAACACCTCAACCAAGGAGGTCCGATGACTCAGGGTGTTCAGGTGGCAGGCGTGTACGTGCACGACCAGGATGAAGCGTTGGCGTTCTACGTCGACAAGCTCGGCTTTCGCGTCCACACCGACGTGCGCAACGGCGACTACCGCTGGCTGACGGTGCAGCATCCGGATCAGCCGTCGTTCCAGCTCGGTCTGTTCGTGCCGGGGCCGCCGATGCACGATCCTGCGACAGCACAGGCGCTGCGAGCCAGCGTCGCCAAGGGTGCAATGCCGCCGCTGGTGCTGACGGTGGATGACTGCCGCGTGGTCTGTGAGCAGATGCGCGCCAAGGGCGTGGAGTTCACGCAGGAGCCGGTGGATCGCTACGGTACGGTCGATGCCGGTTTCCGCGACCCTTCCGGCAATGGCTGGAAGATGATCCAGCTGCGTCGCTGAAGCCGGAGACAAGCATGAGCACTTCTCCGGGCCACTGGATCCGGCAGGTCCACCGCTGGGTATCGATGATCTTTACCCTGACCGTCGCAGCCAATTTCATCGCCATGACGCAGGGACAGCCGCCAGCCTGGGTGACCTACTCGCCGCTGCCCCCGCTCTTCCTGCTGTGGTTCACGGGGCTGTACCTGTTCGCGCTGCCCCATGTCGCGCGGTGGCGTGCCAGTCCCGTGGGGCGGGTCTAGCCCTGCCTGTCGCGCCGCGCGCCTACTGCGGCGGCACGATCCCCACCGCCCGCTCCAGCTCCGCCAGCGCATCGGTCGTATATACCGCCAGCCGCTGCAGGCTCGGGATCGCACTGCGGCAGCCGAGGAAGCCGACCGCGACGCTGTCCTTGTAGCCCACCAGGGTCACGTTGAGTGCGTAGCCGTCGAACAGGAAGGACACCGGGTACACGGCTTCGAGTTCGGCGCCCATCAGGTACAGCGGTTTGTTCGACAGCACCACGTTCGACACCACGCAGTTGAAGAGCGGCGGCAGCTTGGGAAGCGTGCCGGTGATCTGCCCCAGCAGCAGCGGCGCGAGGCCCAGCAGGGCGAACTGCAGCTGCGCATCGCGCGACAGGTCCTGCAGCTCGGCCTTGGCGCGGGTGGTGACGCGGCGGATCCACTGGATGCGCTCGAGCGGATCGTCCAGGTTGGTGCCCAGCGGCGCGACGAAGCCGGTGGCGATGCTGCCGGGCGTGCCGTCCGAACGCTCCAGCCCGATCGGCACCGAGGCCACCAGGGTCTTCTCCGGCAGGGCGCCCTGCTCGATCAGGTAACGCCGTATCGCGCCGCCGAGCACGGCGAGCAGCGCGTCGTTGAGCTTGGCGCCGCCGCCCGCGGCCTTGGCCACGGCCTTCAGGCGCGAGACCGCGAGGATCTGCGTGCCCAGGCGCCGCTGCTGCGAGATCGGCATGTTGAACAGGCTGCGCGGCACGTCCAGCGTCATCCGCGCGAAGCTGTCCTCGCCCTTTGCCATCCGGTTCAGGCCGCTGACCAGCTCCTGCAGCGCCTTGGCCTGCCCCGCCACGCCGGCCATCGGCTTCTTCACGCGTGCGCCCAGCGACAGGGGCGGCTCCGCCGGCCGCTCGGGCTTCGCGGCGACCACCCAGGGGCCCATGCCGCGCGCGTCCGCGGGGTCGCTCGACAGCCAGTCGTTGATCATGCGCATGGCGCCCATGCCGTCGATCGCGCAGTGATGGGCCTTGAAGTACAGCGCGAAGCGGCCGTTCTCCAGGCCTTCGATGATGTGGCACTCCCAGAGCGGGCGCGACAGGTCCAGGGGGTGCGAATGCAAACGCGCCACCAGTACGCCCAGTTCCCGCTCGCCGCCGGGGAACGGCAGCGCGGAGCAGCGCAGGTGGTAGTCCATGTCGACTTCCGCCTCCACCCAGGACGGGCGGAGGCGCTTGAACCGGCCGCGGGCGAGCCGGCAGTGGAACGGGTACGGCATGAAGGGCTTGGTACGCATCTCGCGCACCAGCTGCTGGCAGAAATCGGGGGGCGAACCGGGCGGAAGCTTGAACGTCAGCATGGCGCCGACATGCATGGGCGTGCGCTTGGACTCCATGCGCAGCAGTGCCGTATCCATCAGGTTCAGATTGCTCATTGCCGTTCCTCGTGGGTGCGTGCAGGCGGATTTTCCCGTGCAAGGTGCAGCATTTTCCTCAGGGCCGTCATACCCTGAACGTAGCAATTCCAGTTACTGGTTCCGCGGTCGCGAAACGGGGGATTCTCTACAGGCACGCCCTCAGAGCGCGTCCGAGGTCGCCCGCGCGGCGGCCTTCGCCGGCGGCGCCGACAACGCGTTCGCCAGGAAGTCCGCCAGCGCGCGGCGCAGCGCCGGGTTCGGCGCGCCGGTCTCGCATTCGATCTGCGCGGTTTCCAGCACCATCAGGCAGTAGATTCGCCCGATCGCCGCCGCATGCGGGCAGCCGAGCGACTTCAGCTCGATGCCGATCATGATGCCGGTGGTGTGGTTGCGCCGGTGGAAGGCTTCCGCCACCAGCGGCATGCGGCGCCGTGCTTCGCTCAGCAGGTTGCGCAGCGCGCGGTGTTCCAGGCAGATGTCGAGCTGCAGCTGGGTGGCGCGGCACATGCGCGGCAGGCCCGGCGAGTGGGTGCCGGCTTCGCGCACCAGGCGGTCCAGGATGTGATCCAGGAACTGCTGGTTCATCTCCAGCAGGTAGCCGTCGACGCTGCCGAATTGCGCCGCGAACTGTTCGTGGCTCAGGCCGGTGGTGTCGGCGATGGTTTCGGGGGCCAGCTCGTCCAGCGTGTATTGCGCCGCCAGGGCAAGACCCGCGGTCAGCAGTCGCGAAGAAGTCGGTGCGCTCATTTAGGTTGCTGCCCCCCAGCAGTTTCCGGATCGACACTATAGGCCGCCTCAGGGGCCCGGTAAGCGATACGGATCACACTGGCACGCCCCGCATTTGGGGGGTGGAAACGAAAAAAGGGGGAGCGGCCAGGCCGCTCCCCCTCATTTGCCGCCCAGAACCTCAGGCGCTCTTGTCGATCAGCTGGTAGTACTCCATCAGCACCTTGGCCACTTCCGGGCGCGAGAATTCCGGCGGCGGGGCGATGCCCTGGCCGAGCATCTGGCGCACCTTGGTGCCCGACAGGGCGATGAAGTCTTCCGGCACATGGTCCGGGGCTTCGCGCATCATCACCACGCGGCCCAGCTTCTTGCTGTAGGCGGTGTTGTCGGCGCCGAAAATCTGGATCTGCAGCGCACCGGCCGGCACGCGCTCTTCGAAGATGGTCTGCGCGTCGAAGGGGCCGTAGTAATCGCCCACGCCGGCGTGGTCACGGCCCACGATCAGGTAGTCGGCGCCCATGTTCTGGCGGAACACCGCATGCAGCACGGCCTCGCGCGGGCCGGCATAGAGCATGTCGAAGCCGTAGCCGGTGATCATCACCGTGTTCTTCGGGAAGTAGTTCTCCACCATGGTGCGGATGCAGGCGTCGCGCACCGGTGCCGGGATGTCGCCCTCTTTCAGCTTGCCCAGCAGCATGTGGATGACCAGGCCGTCGGCCTGCAGGCGCTCGGTCGCCATGCGGCACAGCTCTTCGTGCGCGCGGTGCATCGGGTTGCGGGTCTGGAAGGCGACCACCTTGTTCCAGCCGCGCTCCTTGATCTCGTTGCGGATTTCCACGGCGGTGCGGAAGGTGTCGGGGAATTCGCCCTGGAAGTAGCTGAAGTTCAGCACTTCGATCGGGCCCGACAGCAGCGTGTTGCCCAGGCCCAGGAAGGTCTGCACGCCCGGGTGCTTGGCGTCGAGGTTGCCGAAGATCTCCTTGGCCATGAACTGCAGCTCTTCGTCGCTGACGTTCTCCACCGTCTCCACGTCCATCACCGCCAGCACCGGGTTGCCTTCGACGTTGGGGTCGCGCAGCGCGATGCGGCTGCCGGCCTTGATGCCGGATTCCCGGGTCAGGTTGACGATCGGCACCGGCCAGAACAGGCCCGAGGCGGTCTTCAGGTCCTTGGCCACGCCCAGGGCATCGGCCTTGGTCATGTAGCCGGTCAGCGGGTTGAAGTAGCCGGCGCCCAGCATCACCGCGTTGGCGGCGGCGGCCGAGTTCAGCAGCAGGCTCGGCAGGCCCGCGGCTTCCTTCTGCAGGGCGGCGTGGCGGGCGGTGTCGTAGACGAAACGCGGATTGAGGGCGTCGGAGCCGTGCGGCTTGATCATGGTCGTGTCCAGCTGGATGAGAGGAGGGCGGGACCGGAATCCCGGGCGCCGGACCGGCATTGTAGGGCCCCCGCACGCCATAAATAAAATGCAATATATCGATGCCTAGATTCTCTTTTATTCATGGATGGCCGCTGGATGAATCTCAACCACCTCTCGATCTTCCAGGCCGTGGCCGCCAGCGGCAGCATCAGCGGCGGCGCCCGCGAGCTGCACATCAGCCAGTCGGCGGTGTCCAAGCAGCTGGCCGAGTTCGAGCGCGCCCTGGGCGTGCTGCTGCTGGACCGCCTGCCGCGCGGCGTGCGTCCCACCGAGGCCGGCCGCCTGCTGCTGGGCTATGCCAACCGCCTGTTCGCGATCGAGGCCGAGGCCGCCCAGGCCCTGGGCGACCTGCAGCAGCTGGGCCGCGGCCGCCTGGCGATCGGCGCCAGCCGCACCATCGGCGGCTACATGCTGCCCGACACGCTGGCCGCCTTCCGCCGCCGCCATCCCGGCGTGGAGCTGTCACTGCAGGTGGAGAACACCCAGGCCATCGAGGCCAAGCTGCTGGCCGGCGAGATCGACATCGGCTTCGCCGAGGGCATCGTCAGCAGCGGCCTGCTGGACTACCAGGTCTTCGCCGAGGACGAACTGGTGCTGATCGCCGCCCCAGGCCATCCCCTGGCGTCAGGCGCGGCGCTGAGCCTGGCGGCGCTGGCCGGCTGTCCGCTGCTGATGCACGAGGTGGGTTCCGGCACGCGCGCCGTCACCGAGCGCGCCCTGGCGGCCAAGAACATCCGCCTGCGCCCGGCCATGACCCTGGCCAGCACCGAGGCGATCAAGCACACGGTGGCCACCGGCGTGGCCCTGGCCTTCCTGTCGGCGCAGGCGGTGCGCACCGAACTCAAGGCCGGCACCCTGGGGGTGGTGGAGGTGAAGGGCCTGCGCATCCGGCGGCCGCTGTACCGCGTGCAGCTCAAGAGCGCCTGGCTGAGCCCGGCGCTGGAGGCCTTCCTGGGGTTTCTTCCGGACAGGTAGGAGCAAGCTCGCTCCTACTCAAGCCGCGATCGGGGATGGATGACCCCGGCCCTCAGCGGCTAGTGATACCGCTGGTAGTGCGAGCGCACCTTCTCGACGTAGGCCTGGGTTTCCTTGAACGGCGGCACGCCCTGGTGCTTGGTCACCGCGCCGGGGCCGGCGTTGTAGGCGGCCAGGGCCAGCTTCTGGTCGTTGCCGAAGCGGTCCAGCATCAGGCGCAGGTAGGTGACGCCGCCGCGGATGTTCTGCGCCGGGTCGAAGCTGTCGCTGACGCCGAGGTCGGCGGCGGTGCCGGGCATCAGTTGCATCAGGCCGCGGGCGCCCACGCGCGACACCGCGCGGTGGTCGAAGCAGGACTCCACGCGCATCACCGCCTTGACCAGCGCCGGCTCCACCTGCTGCTGGGCGGCGTACTTGTAGATCAGGTCCTCGTAGCTGCGCAGGCGCGCGTCGAGGCCGGCGGCGCTCAGGCCCTTGCAGGAGGTGTAGGCGGTGGGGCGGCCGTACTTGGAGATGAAGACGTAGGCCGGGTCCCGCACCTGGCGGTCGGTGAACAGGCGGATGCCGCCCGGCTCGCGGTAGACGTAGACCTCGGCGGCCTGGGCAGCGGAGACGGCGAGCATCAGCCCGGCCAGCAGTGCGCGGCCCGGATAGCGGATGCCCTTCCCCCCAATGCCTCGTTTATCCAAGTGTCCCTCGCCAACGGCAGCAGCGCCGTCACGCTGATTCTAGCCAATCAGCATCTTCAGCCCAACGCCGGCCAGCAACAGGGCGAAACCGCGCTTCAGCTGCTGCGGCGGCAGGCGGTGGGCAAGCCTGGCGCCCAGGGGCGCCATCAGCACACTGGCCACGGCCAGGCCGGCGAAGCCATGCAGGCTGACATAGCCCAGGTGCGGCGCCGGCAGGTCGGTCCGGTCCCAGCCCGAGGCGATGAAGCCCAGGGCGCCGGCCCAGGCGATCGGCACGCCGCAGGCCGCGGAGGTGCCTACGGCCTTGCGGATGTCGACGCTGCGCCAGCCCAGGAAGGGCACGGTCAGCGAGCCGCCGCCGATGCCGACCAGGGCCGACAGCAGGCCGATGACACCGCCGGCTCCGATTAAGACGCCGGGGCCCGGCAGCGGGGCGGCCGCCTTGGGCTTGAGATCCAGGGCCATCTGCACGGCTACGGCCAGTGCGCCGCAGCCGACGAACAGCGCCAGGGTACGGCTGGCCAGCCTGTCGGCGACGAAGGCGCCGGCCACCGAGCCCAGCACCAGGCCCAGGGCCATCCAGCGGAACACCGGCCACAGCACCGCGCCGTGCTTCTGGTGGCTCAGCATGGACGACACCGAGGTGGCCGAGATCACGGCCAGCGAGGTGGCCACCGCTACCTGCATGACCACGTCCGGCGGCACGCCCTGGCCCGGCAGCACCAGCGCCAGGGCCGGCACCATGATCATGCCGCCGCCGACACCGAAAAGTCCGGCGAGCAATCCGGCGATGGCGCCGGTCAGAACGTAGATGAGCAAGGATTCCATGATCGTGCAGCCTGCAAGCGAGCCGCGTCGCACTACAATGAGGCGCGCATCCTACAACAGGCTCCCCCCGCTGATGTTCCGTTCCCTCGCATTCATTCTGTGCTTATGCCTGAGCGGCGCCACCCTGGCCAACGACGAGGTGCTGCGCATCGAGTTCCGCGTCGCGCTCAAGACCGTCGAGGCCGGCGGCGAAGCGGCGGAAAGCCCGGGCCTGCGCAACTACATCCTCTATCCCTACCTGCAGGCCGCGCGTTTCCGGCAGGCGCTGAAGACGCGCCCGGGCGACACCCTGGATGCGGAACTCGGCACCTGGTACCGCGCCAATGCCGAGATCCCCGCAGCGCGCACCTTGCAGCGCGACTGGCTCGCCAACCTGGCGCAGCGCCAGCAGTGGGCGACGCTGCTGGCCAACAGCGAGCCGGGCACGACCGACGACGCGCTGCGCTGCCACCGCTACAACGCCTGGCTGCAGACCGGCGGCATCGAGCCGGCCCTGCGCGACGAGATTCTCGCCACCTGGACCACCGGCCAGTCCCTGTCGCAGGCCTGCGTGCCGCCGTTCCAGTGGCTGCAGACCTCCGGCCTGCTGACGCCCGAGCGCATGGAGCAGCGCGCGCGCCTGGCGCTGGAGGCGGGCAACACCGACCTGGCCGACTGGCTGCTGCGCCCGGTGCCGCTGGCGCGCGCCGCGCCGCTGCAGCGCTGGTCGCAGCTGCTGCGCGAGCCGCGCCCGGCGATCGAGGCGCTGATCAAGGACCCGCAGGCCGCGGTCGAGTGGGCGCCGCTGGAAGCGGCTTTCGCCAAGCTGGCGCGATCCAGGCCCGACGACGTGGCGCCGTTGCTGCCGCAACTGGCCGAGCGCCGCAAGCTCGACGCGCGCCAGGTGGCTGAACTGCGCCGCGACCTGGCGATGGGCTACGCGCTGGACCGCCGGCCCGAGGCCATCGCCCTCTACAAGCTGGTGCCGGACGAAGTGCTGGACGACAAGGGCCAGGAATGGCGCGCCCGCGCCGCCCTGTGGCACGGCCAGTGGGAACTGGCCGCGCAATGGCTGCACGCCATGCCGCCGGCGCAGGCCGCCGAACCGCGCTGGAGCTACTGGCGCGCCCGCTCGCTGGAGCAGCTGGGCCGACGTGCCCAGAGCGACCCGATCTACAACTCCCTGCTGCAGGAAAACGGCTACTACGCGGTGCTGGCGGCCTGGCGCCTGCAGAAGAAGCTGGCGCCGGTGTCGCAGAAGCTGGTCATCGACGAAGCGGTGCAGCGCGATCTGCTGGCACGTCCGGCCATTCAGCGCGCGCGCGAACTGTTCCTGCTCGATCGCACGGATCTGGCCGGCCCGGAATGGAAGCTGGCGCTGCAGGGCGCCGACGACCTGACCAGGACGCAGGCCGCGCGCATCGCCTCGGCCTGGGGCTGGCACATCCAGTCCGTGGGCATGCTCAACCAGATGAACCTGACGCGCGACCTGACGCTGCTCTACCCGCAGGCCTTCACGAAAGAGATCGAAGCGGGGGCGAAGTTCGCCGGCATTCCCGGTCCCTGGATCTACGGCGTGATGCGCCAGGAGAGCCTGTTCCTGCCCACCGCGGTGTCGCGCTCGCAGGCCCTGGGCCTGCTGCAGCTGCTGATGCCCACCGCGCAGCAGGTGGCGCGCAAGTGGGGACGCCCGTCGCCCTCGCGCGAGGACCTGTTCGACCCGGCGATCAACGTGCCGCTGGGCGCCGCCTACCTGCGCGACCAGACCGACCGCTTCGGCGGCCGCTTCATCCTGACGCTGGGCGCCTACAACGCCGGCCCCAACGCCGTCGCGCGCTGGCTGCCGGCGCAGCCGAAGGATGCCGACGTCTGGATCGAGAACGTGCCCTACAACGAGACCCGCGCCTACATCCAGAAGATCCTCTGGCACATCACCGCCGACGGCTGGCTCAGCACCGGCCAGCCGCAGGATGCCTCGGCGCTGCTGCTGCCGGTGTCGATAACGACCCCGGCCGAGCGGGCCTGCCTGAAGGGCGGCGCGGGTTGCGTATGAAAAGGTATCTGGTTGGCGGCGCCATCCGCGACGAGCTGCTGGGCCTGCCGGTGCGCGAGCGCGACTGGGTGCTCACCGGCGTCACGCCGGAACAGCTGGATGCGGCCGGCTACCTGCCGGTGGGCAAGGACTTCCCGGTGTTCCTGCACCCGCAGACCAAGGAAGAGCATGCGCTGGCACGCACCGAGCGCAAGACCGCCCCGGGCTACAAGGGCTTCAGCTTCCACACCGGGCCGGAGGTGACGCTGGAAGACGACCTGGTCCGGCGCGACCTGACGATCAACGCCATCGCCCGCGGCGACGATGGGGTCCTGGTCGATCCCTACGGCGGCCAGCGCGACCTCGACGCGCGCGTGCTGCGCCACGTGTCGGAAGCCTTCTGCGAAGACCCGGTGCGCATCCTGCGCCTGGCACGCTTCCATGCGCGCTTCGCCTCGCTGGGATTCAGCGTGGCCGACGAGACCCTGGCGCTGATGCGCAAGATGGTGGCCGACGGCGAGGTCGATCACCTGGTGCCGGAGCGTGTCTGGCAGGAAACGAAAAAGGCCCTGATGACGGACGCTCCGGGCCGTTACTTCCGCACGCTGCAGGACTGCGGCGCGCTGGCGCGGATCATGCCCGAGCTGTCGGCGCTGGAGGGCGTGCCGCAGCGCGCCGACTACCACCCGGAAGTCGACACCCTGGTGCATGTGCTGATGTGCGTGGACACCTCGGCGGCGCTGCAGCTGCCGCTGGAAACGCGCTACGCCGTGCTGGTGCACGACCTCGGCAAGGGTGCCACGCCCCAAGAGGAATGGCCCAGCCACCGCATGCACGACATGCGCGGCGTGCCGCTGGTGGAGAAATTCAGCGAGCGCCTGCGCGTGCCCGCCGCCTGCCGCGACCTGGCGCTGGTGCACACCAAGGAACACCTGATCATCCACCAGGCCCTGGAGCTCCGGCCCTCGACGCTGCTCGGCCTGGTCGAGCGCATCGGTGGCTTCGCCAAGGGCGAGCGTTTCGAGCAGGTGCTGCAGGCCAGCATCTGCGACGCCCGCGGCCGTCTCGGTTTCGAGGACAGCGCCTACGAGCAGGCCGACTACCTGCGCGCGGCGCGCGTGGCGGCCAACGAGATCCAGGCGGCGCAGGTGATGGCCGACGGCATCAGCGGCGCGGCGATCGGCGAGGCGCTGAAGGAGCGGCGGACGCGGCGGCTGAAGGAGTGGAAAGAGCAGCGGAAGGCGCAGAGTTAGCCGCTTCTATCCCCTCTCCCGCTTGCGGGAGAGGGGGAGGGGAGAGGGGTTCTGTAAATCGAGAAGTATTGGCCCTTCGTCCGTTACAGAAGCCCTCTCTCGGCAACTGCTCCATGCGTTGCCCTACCTCGGGGATCCATCCCCTCGCCGACCCTTCGGGCCACCCTCTCCCGCAGGCGGGAGAGGGGACAGATTCAACTCACCGTCGCCAGCAACAACACCCCCAGCCCCAGCCGATACCACGCAAACGGCTCGAAGCTGTGGCTGGAGATGAACTTCATCAGCCACTTCACGGTGACGAAACCCACCACCGCCGACACGCCGAAGGCCAGGGCCAGTTCCAGCCAGGGCTCGGCCTGCAGCGCCGCCGGGTCGCGCAGGGTCTTGAGCAGCTCGTAGCCGGTGGCGGCCACCATCGTCGGTACGCCGACCAGGAAGGCGAACTCCGCCGCGCGCGGCCGGCAGGACAGGCCCATCAGCAGGGCGGCGAAGATCGCCGCGGCCGAGCGCGAGGCGCCGGGGAAGACGGCGGCGATGATCTGCGCCACACCCACCGCGATGGCGACCTTCCAGGTCACCGCCTCGACGATGGGCCGGCCGCGGTTCCAGCGCTCCACGGCAAAGATCACGCCGGCGCCCGCGATCAGGGCCCAGGCCACCGGCTGCACCGTCTCCGGCAGCCCCGCACCCAGCTTCTTGGCCACCAGGCCCAGCACGGCGGTGATGCCGAAGGCGGTGGCCAGCTTGGCCAGGTAGTCGCGCGTGCCGGGGTCGCGCCAGGTGGTCGCCAGGTCCAGCAGGCGCAGGCGGTAGACCAGGGTCACGGCCAGGATCGCGCCGCACTGGATCGCGATGTTGAACAGGTCGCTGCGCCGCTCCAGCCAGTGCTGGGCGATCAGCAGGTGGCCGGTACTGGAGATGGGCAGGAATTCGGTGACGCCTTCAAGGACGCCGAGGAGGATGGCTTCGAGGATGCTGTCCACGGGACAGGTAGACTTTGAATCTGAGGAAAGTGCGGCAAGGATAAAGCAAAGGTAGGTCATGGGAATGTCACCGGTGGTGCTGATCACGGGCGCGGCCCGGCGGGTAGGGGCGGCGACCGCGCGCGAATTGCATGCGGCGGGCTGGAACGTGGTGATCCACGCCCACCGCTCCTTCGAGGAAGCCTGGGCCCTGGCCATGACCCTGAACCAGTCGCGGCCCGATTCCGCCCAGGCCCTGCAGGCCGACCTGCTCGACGCCGCCGCGCTGGAGCGCCTGGCGCAGGCCGCCCGGGACTGCTGGGGCCGGCTCGATGCCCTGGTCAACAACGCCTCCACCTACTACGCCACGCCGCTGGGCCAGGTGACGCCGGAGGCCTTCGAGGATCTGTTGGGCAGCAACCTGCGCGCGCCGCTGCTGCTGACCCAGGCCTGCGCCGCGCGCATGGAGCAGGGCAGCGTCGTCAACATCATCGACGTCCATGCCCACCGGCCGCAGCGCGGCTACAGCGCCTACACCGCCGCCAAGGCCGGCCTCTGGGCGCTGACCGAGGCGCTGGCGCTGGAGCTGGCGCCGCGCATCCGCGTCAACGGCGTGGCGCCGGGGCACATGATCTGGCCGACCGGCAACCAGCTCAACGAACTGCAGCAGCGCGCCGAGCTGGCGCGCGTGCCGATGGCGCGCCTCGGCGGCGGCGAGGAGATCGCGCGCGCGGTGAAGTTCCTGCTGTCGGAAGAGGCCGGCTACATCACCGGCGCGATCCTGCCGGTCGACGGCGGCATCCGCCTGGGCTGAGGCGTAAGCTGGCGTCCTCACAGGAGAAGGCCCATGGCGACAAGCATCCGCAAGGTCGGTTACTACAAGCTGCGCACCCCCAACAAGCCCGGCGTCGGTGCATTGCTGCTGCAGACCCTGCGCGAGAACAAGATCAACCTGCTGGCGCTGACCGCCTTCCCCGAGGGCAAGGGGTGCCAGGTCGACCTGGTGCCGGAAAAGCCCGAGAAGCTCAAGGCCATCGCCAAGCTGTTGTCGGCCAAGCTGTCGCAGGAGAAGAGCGGCTTCCTGGTGCAGGGTAAGGACGCCACCGGCGCGCTGCTGCCGATCCTGCAGGTGCTCGGCGACGCCGGCATCGGCATCACCGCGATCGACGCGGTCAGCGCCGGCAAGCAGCGCTTCGGCGCAATCTTCTGGGTACCGGCCAAGGACGTCGCCAAGGCCGCCAAGCTGCTGAAAGCCAAGTAGCGCAATGCCGGCGTTGGATCTGAACGCCGCGATCGCCGCGGCGACCCGCCGCGCGCGAGCCAGTGGCGCGCTGCAGCCGATTCCCACGCGGGTCGAGCTGCTGCAAGACCATGGCCTGAGCTTCGTGCTGCGCGTCGCCGACCTGCGGCGCAAGAGCGAGTCCGAGCGGCAGCAGCGCGAATCGGCGCAGCCGGCCAACCCCTTCCTGCCCTACGATCCGGCGATGTTCGTTGCCGATCTTTCGGCTACGCACGTGCTGCTGCTCAACAAGTTCCAGGTGCTGGCCGGGCACGCGCTGGTGGTGACCCGCGCCTACGCCGAGCAGGAGGCGGCGCTGGAGCCGGCCGACTTCGCCGCGGTCGGCGGCGCGCTGCGCCAGACTGCCGGACTGGCCTTCTTCAACAGCGGCGCCGCGGCCGGCGCCAGCCAGCGGCACCGGCACGTCCAGCTGCTGCCCTGGCCGCTGCTGCCGGTGGAGCAGGGCGAGCCCTTCGACCCGCGCCGCTGGGCCCAGGGCGAGCGAGGCGCCGGCTGGCCCTTCGCGCATGCCTGGGCCACGCTGGCGCCGGACGACCTGGCGCGGCCGGAGCGGTTGCTGGCGCACTACAGCGAACTGTTGGGCGCGCTGGGCATGGGCGGCGCGGCGGGCTACAGCGGCTACAACCTGCTGATGACGCCGGACTGGATGATGGCCGTGCGGCGCAGCAAGGGAGTGCACGAGGGGCTGGGGGTCAATGCCCTGGGGTTTGCCGGGACGTTGCTGCTGCGGGATGAGGCGCAGCTGCAGCAGTTGCGGGAGTTGGGGGCGCTGGCGCTGCTGCGGGCGGTGACGCGCTCAGGCTAAGCTTCATATTAATTCCCTCTCCCGCTGGCGGGAGAGGGTTAGGGTGAGGGTGGTGCAGGGGCGGTTACGCACCTCGCCTCCGATTGCAGGCTCCACCCTCACTCCAGCCCTCTCCCGCCAGCGGGAGAGGGAGTTACATTAGGACGCCCTCGTGGTGGACTCCCTTCCAGCTCCAGCAACCGCCGCTTGCGCCACAAGCCGCCGCCATACCCGCCCAGTCCACGGCCATCCTTGTTCACCAGGCGGTGGCAGGGCACCAGGATCGCCAGGCGGTTGAGGCCGTTGCAGGTACCCACGGCGCGCACCGCCGCCGGCACGCCCAGCTGCGCCGCCATCTGCTCGTAGCTGCGCCGCTCGCCCCAGGGAATTTCGGTGAGCGCCTGCCACAGCGCCTGCTGCAGCGGCGTGCCGGGAAACACCAGCGGAACCTCGAACTGCCGGCGCCGGCCGGCAAAGTAGTCCGCCAGCTCGGCTTCCAGCCGGCGCAGCATGGGGTGGTCCGCCGCCACCCAGGCCTCGCGGAAATGCCGCCGCAGCGCCGCCCCCTGGCGCCGCAGGCGCGCCGGGTCGGCGAATTCCAGCAGCACCACGCCCGCCTCCGTCGCGCCGGCCAGCAGCGGGCCCAGCGGCGTGGCGAGGTGGCGCAGGTGCAGCTTCCCCGCGCCGCCGCCCTGCGGCAGCGCGGCCAGCCAGTTTTCCAGGATCGTTTCTTCGTCGGGGCCTGCCTGCATGCGCCCGACCTTAAGGGGCGCCGCCATGCCGTTCAAGTCAGGAATTAGTCAGGAATTGGTCAGACCCCTTTCAGGCGTGGATCCCGGCGGATTTCCACAATCGGTCCAGGGACTTGAAGCAGGAGAAAGCGCGTGCACCAGTTCAGTCAGGCCTTGATCGTCGACCTCCGCCGCGAAGACCGCGAGCGCCTGCGCCGCATCGTCGAGAAAGCCTTTCCGGGCATCGCCGTGCACAGCGCCGGCGACCCGGTGTCGGCGCGCAGCCTGTTGCAGCGCCATGCCTACCAGCTGGTGCTGGTGGAAGCCGGCAACACCATGGATGAGGCCTGCGAGCTGATCGCCCTGGCCCATGACGGCCGCATGCCGGCGCACGTGGTGGCGATCGCGGAGGACTGCAACGAGCAGCGCCTGGCTGCCGCGCTGCGCGCCGGCGCCGAGGGCTACCTGGTCAAGGGCGAGGAATCCGAGGAGCTGGTGCTGCGCCTGCGCGGCCTGGCCCGCGGCAACCCGCCGCTGTCGCCGCTGGCCGCGCGCCAGCTGCTCAAGACCTGCATGCGCACGGTGCCGATGCCGACGGCCGCCAGCGAACTGACCTGCAAGGAACTCGAGGTGCTGACGGTGCTGGCCCGCGGCGTCAAGCTGCGCCAGGCGGCAGACGATCTCGGCGTCAGCTATAACACCGTGGCCACCCACGTGAAGCGGCTGTATTCCAAGCTCAATGTCTCCACGCGCGCCGAGGCGACGCTGGCGGCGACCCGTATCGGGCTGGTGTGTTGAGTCGGGCGCCCTGAAGGGCGCAGGCTAGGGCCTGTTAACCCTATGCCAGTCGCTGCGACTGACATAGGGTTAACAGGTCCTAGGAAGCGGGTTCCGCGGGGGCGGGATCCGGCAGTTCAGACACTCGGGAAAGCCGCCGGCGACAGGCGGCCCAGGGGGAAGCATGGAATCTCGACACCCGCATGACCGCGGTCCGGGCGCGCACCGATGAACGCGCCCGCCAGCGACGCTCCGTCTGCCAGCGGACTGCAGGAGCGCATCCGCACGTACTACCGCGAAACCTCGCTCGACTACCGCATGGCCTGGACTTCCAGCGAAACCCTGGCCCTGCACTTCGGCTACTGGGACGAGCGCACGCGCAGCCATGCCGAGGCGCTGCTGAACCTCAACCGCGAGCTGGCGGTGCGCATGGGCCTGCGACCGGGCCAGCGCCTGCTGGACGCCGGCTGCGGCATCGGCGGCAGCAGCCTGTGGCTGGCGCGGCATTACGGCGCCCGCGTCACCGGCATCACGCTGGCGCCCAACCAGGTGGGGCAGGCGCGTGAGGCCTCGCGCAAGCTGGGCGTGAAGGCCTGGTTCGAACTGGCCGACTACCACGCCACGCCGTTCTCCGATTGCAGCTTCGACGCCTACTGGGCGATGGAAAGCCTGTGCCATTCGCCGGACAAGCCGGCGGCCCTGCGCGAAGCGGCGCGGCTGCTGGTTCCGGGTGGCCGCATCGGCATCGCCGAGTATCTGCGCGTGGCGCGCCCGCTGCAGGAAAAGCAGGAGCGTGGCCTGCGCGACTGGCTCGACGACTGGGCGATTCCCGACATCGCCATGGCCGAGGAATGGCGCGAGTGGCTGGAGCAGGCCGGCTTCGAGGACATCCGCATCACCGACATCACCGACAACGTGCGGCCCTCGCTGCGGCGATTGCAGCGCATGGCCTGGTTCTGGGGTTTCGGCGAATGGCTGCTGCGCTGCCTGCGCCTGCGCACTGCCGCGCAGCACGCCAACATCCGCGGATCGCGCCGGCAGGGCGCGGCGCTCAGCGCCGGCTCCTGGCGCCACCAGCTGATCACTGCGGTCAAGCGCGGGAGTGCCACCGATGACTGAGTCGCCCCGCCCGCGCGTCATCATCCTCGGCGGCGGCATCGGCGCGCTGACCGCGGCCTGGCACCTCACCTCCGACCCGGCCTGGAAGCAGCGCTACGCCTCCATCGACCTCTACCAGCCGGGCTGGCGGCTCGGCGGCAAGTGCGCCAGCAGCCGCAACCCGCAACGCGGCTGGCGCAACGAGGAGCATGGCCTGCACATGTGGTTCGGCTTCTACGAAAACGCCTTTGCGATGATGCGCGCCTGCTACGCCGAGCGGCAGCACCACGCCGACATCGCGCGCCCCGACGGCGCGCCACTGGCCACGTTCGAGCAGGCTTTCGACGGCCGCGACGAAGTGGCGCTGATGCAGCCCGAGGGCGCCGCCTGGCGGCGGCTGGTGCTGGGCTTCAGCCATGACGATTCCGCCGGCGAACCCGGCGACGGTGCCTATGTCGAACCCGGCCCGCAGGAACTGATGCAGCGCCTGCTGACCATGCTGTGGCGCCAGGCCGAGAACTGCATGCCCGGCCGCCTGCGCTGGCAGGGCGACTATGTCAGCGGCTTGCAGGGCCTGGAGCAGGCAGAGGCGCAGTGGGTCGATTCGCCCCGCGAGAGCCAGGACGATGCGCTGCTGCACCTGAGTGGATTGTTCGATTTCCTGCCGCCGCTGTCGCAACTGGACGACCTCATCTACGAGGAACTCGGCGAGGCCTTCGAGCGCGTGCGCGTCACCCTGCGGCAGCTGATGGAGCCGGGTCCCGATCCCGACACGCCGGGCCTTTCCGAAATCCGCGAGATGCTGGAGCTGGGCTTCACCGTGCTGCGCGGCATGATCGCCGACCGGGTGCCGCAGCGCGGCCTCGGCAGCATCGATCACCTGGAACTGCGCCAATGGTTGCATCGCCACGGTGCCAGCCACGAGGTGCTGGCCTGCACGCCGCTGCGCGCGCTCTACTCGGCGACCCTGGCCTACGAGGACGGCGATCTCAACCGCCCGAACATGGCGGCGGGTGTCGCACTGGGCCTGCTGCTGCGCATCGGCGTGTGCTGGCGCGGCCACGCCATGTACGAGATGCAGGCCGGCATGGGCGAGACCGTGATCGCACCGCTGTACCAGGTGCTGGAAAAGCGCGGCGTGAAGTTCCACTTCTTCCACCGCGTGCGGGCGTTGGAACTGGATCCGCAGGACCGGCAGCGTGTCGGCCGCGTACGCCTGGGCATCCAGGCCACCGTCCCCGCCGGCAGCGACACCTATCGCCCGCTGATTGCGGTGGGAAAGAGCGGCCTGCCCTGCTGGCCGCGAGAACCCCTCTACGAGCAGCTGCATGAGGGCGGGCCCCTGCGGGAGAAAGGCATCGACCTGGAATCGGAATGGTCCGGCTGGGAGGACGTGGCCGAGACCTCGCTGGAGATCGGCGCCGAAGACGAGCTGGTGCTGGGCATCTCGCTCGGCGGCCTGGCGCCGGTCTGCGAAGCCCTACGCGACAACAGCGTCGCCTGGGACCTGATGCTGCGCGAAATCCCGGTGGTGGAGACGCAGTCGGCGCAGCTCTGGCTCAACCGCAGCCTGCAGCAGCTCGGCTGGCGCGGCGGCATCGGCGCCATGGTTGCCGCACCGGAGCCGCACAACGTCTGGGCCGACATGAGCCAGGTCATCGCCACCGAGGACTGGGGCGAACGGCCGCCGGTGGCCTCGGTGTATCTCTGCGGCCCCCTGGCCGGAAATTTCAGCGATGCAGCGGCCAGCGACACCGAGACACCGCGGCGCGCCCTGGCGGCGGTGCGCACCGAAACCATCCGCTGGCTGCAGAACTACGCCGGCTGGGTCTGGCCGGCGGCAATCGAGCCGCATCGCGCCGCGCACCCCGGCGAGCGCCCCTACGACTGGATGGACCTCTACGTGCAGGGCGGCCGCGACTGCCGCAGTGTCGCCTGCCTGGACGAGCAATGGCTCTGCGCCAACATCGGCGGCTCCGAGCGCTACGTGCTGTCGCCGGCGCGCCACAACCAGCGGCGCCTGCCGCCCGATCGCAGCGGCTTCCGCAACCTCAAGCTTGCCGGCGACTGGACCCGCACCTCGATCAACGCCGGCTGCGTCGAAGCCGCGGTGATGTCCGGCATGGCCGCCAGCCGCGCGATCTGCGGCTGGCCGGCAAAGATCTGCAACGAATTTTTCCTGACCAACCCTCCGGAGCAGGCAGAGTGATCAACCCACCGCGCAGGCAGGACAGCGACGGCAGCGGCGGTCCCCCCGAGACCGCCGCCGACTGGCATCGCATCTTCGAGCCGATGCTCAAGGAACAGGACTACGAGGTCGACGAGATCGAAGGCCGCCTGCCGCCCGACCTGATCGGCACCCTGTACCGCAACGGTCCCGGACAATGGGAGACCGGCACTGGGCGTGCGCCGCTGCAGCACGTCTTCGACGGCGACGGCATGCTGTCGGAGTACACCCTGACCGGCCGGCGCCTGCGCTACCGCAACCGCTACGTGCGCACCCCGCAATACCTTGCAGGCCTGAAGAACCGCGGCATCACGCTGCGCGGCGGCGGTACGCAGCGCCCCGGCGGGCCGCTGGCCAATGCCTTCCGCTTTCCCGCCAACGCCGCCAACACCAACGTCGTGCTGCATCCCGAGCGCCTGCTGATGCTGTGGGAAGCCGGCCGCCCCTACGAGCTGGACCCGGACACGCTCAAGACCCTCGGCGAGCACGACTTCCAGGGCGAGCTGCCCTGGCCGCGAACCTTCTCCGCCCACCCCAAGTTCGATCCCGAGAGCGGCGAGCTGTTCAACTTCGGCATGGAGCTGCTGCCCTGGCCCAGCATCCGCTGCTACCGCATCGACCCCTGGGGCCAGCTGACGCAGTTCCACCGCCTGCGCATCCCGCGCTTGGTGTTCAACCATGACTTCGGCCTCACGCCGCGGCACATGGTGTTCGTGCTCGATCCCATCGTCCCCGACCTGCCGCGCATCGCCCTGGGCCTGAACAGCATCGACCGCCTGATGCACTTCCGCCGTGAGCTGGGCACGCGCTTCATCCTGGTGCCGCGCGACGGCGGCCGCGTGCGCCAGGTGGAGCACGAGGCGCTGATGCACTTCCACATCAACAACGCCTGGGAGGAAGGCCCCGACACGGTCGTCGAACTGCTGCGCTGGGACGAGGACTGGGACCAGCTCAACGGCACCCTGCGCGAATTCCGCACCACCGAATCGCGCACCGTCGGCGGGCGGCTGTGGCGCTACCGCATCGGCGCCGACGGCCGCGTCAGCGGCGCGCCCTGTTGCGAGCACGTCGGCGAACTGCCGCAGCACGACCGGCGCCGCACCGGCACGGTCACCGACTTCAGCTACTACGCCGCCAAGCTCGCCAACGGCCGCGCCGCAGTCGTGAAGGTGGACCACGGACTGCTGAAGAGCCAGACCCATGAGTTGCCGCCCGACCACGTCGTCGGCGAACCGATCTTCGTGCCGCGCCATACCCGCGCCGCCGAGGATGACGGCTGGCTGCTCGCCGTGGCCTACGACCCGGCGAAGCATCGCTCGCGCCTGATGATCCTGGACGCCCGCGAACCCTCACGCGCGCCGCTGGCGCAGGCGCAGCTACGACATCACGTGCCGCAGGATCTGCATGGGATGTTTACGTCGCGGATTACGCGGAGTTTGCCGGGGGAGTGAGTCCGTGAGCCACCAAATCGGCCATGCTGCGAATGGCAGCCTCGGCAGGCGCGCCGAGGATTCCTTATTCCTCCAGACCGCTGAAAGCACCTAGCATGGTCATGAGAATGCGAAACGCACGTGGGCCGTTTCGGGTCTCATTCAATCGCGATCGAAATGTTGTGGTGAAGCTTGACGTGGTCGAAGCTGAGGAGAGCAAAGGCAAAGACAAAAAAAGCCTTCTGGAAGCCATTCAGAAGAAGCTGGAGGTTTTTCGCTCCATCGCTTTGAGCATCTTGTTCATCATCGGCGCCATTGCCGTCGCAGCGGTAGTGATCCATGAACTATCGACAGATGCCATGCTGGTCGAGGTGGGACAGCTCCCAAAGGCCGTATCGGAGCAGGGGGCATCGCCGGAAACCATTGAATTGGAGATTGTGTCCCGTATAAAGGGATTTCAGGTTTCAGCTCATTCACAGAAGCCGTTCACTCTCGATCTGGCGTACATACTTCAGTCCGAGAATAAGCTGAGGGTTTTGCCCGAGCTTCCCGCATCGACGCAACGGTTGCTGATACAGCACACACGCCCCATTCCTGACCTGGTGACGTCACGGCTGGATTCGACCATTCGTGAGGCCCTTTCGTACGCGGCTTACCTTTTAAAGAGAGAAACCAATCGCCTGAGCGTCAGTATCACCGCGCCGGGGGAGGGGGAATTATTTGCCAGGGTCCATATAGTAAGGGACGATCTCGACGTCACCACATCCATAACGGCGACTTCGGCCAACAATCTGCTCGAAAAAGTATCGTTCTGGGTGGCGAATCAGCTGCTTCCGCAGGAGATGGTTCTCTTCCAGTTTCAGCTGGACAGAGCAACGACAGACCCCAGCTTCGACGCCACAACGGCGAGAATCGAAGAGCTCTCGTCCTTGAACTCACAAGGCGGCAACAAGCCATTCTATTTGACAATTCTTGGTGATATTGCATTCCAGAAGTCGTCCTACGCCGAAGCAGAGGCCTATTACCGTGCCGCACTTGGGAGTCGGCCGATGTTCAAGGATTTGGTGACGTATCGCCTTTCGCAAGTGCTTCTGGCCCAAGGCAGAAACTTTCAAGCGGTGGAATCACTGGGCGTAAACGCAAAAAATGGATCATCCGCTGAATCTGTAGATCATCTGGCGCGCTTGTCTTCCATATATCTTCAAGTCCAATCGGAACTCGGCAAGCATGAGATTTCGGACGTGTGTCTTTCGCAGGGAAAATGCGTCGATGAAAAATCCATGTATCAGTTGCTAGAAAGCGCGTCAGCTGTATCGGCTGTGGCTGCCAATGCGTTGGGGGCCTTGAAGTATGTCGATGGAGATGTAGAGGACGCCCAGGCGCTTTTTGGGCGCGCGATGGAGTTGGACCCGAGCTATTCATCGGCCCTGAATAACATGGGTGTGATAAAGATGCAGGAAGGGAAGTCAGCAGATGCTTTGGTGTTGTTCCAGAATGCAGCTTCGTCAAATCCAGATTCAGGAGTGGCGCAGTTGAATCTCGGAAATTCACTGGAGCGCTTTGGAAGATTCTCTGAAGCCGCAGACCATTTCTCGCGTGCCGTTCGCTTGAATCGGGACAACCTAGTCTGCCATACCTGCTGGGCGCTATCGCTAATCAACGCGGGTCGTATCGATCAAGCCGTTGCGGCTATACAAAGTGGCAGAAGACAGGACCCACAGAATGTTTCCCTGTTCCTGCTGTCCGGACAGATTTCCTCGAGGCTCGGATGCTTCCAGGATGCTGTTGATGCGCTGGAAGCCGCGGCCCATGACTCGGATGGCAGAGTGAATCGCTCGATGGTCCATAGAGACATGGGGCGTGCATTCCTCCGCTTGGGAGATCCAGATCGAGCGCGTAGTGAATTTTCCATGCAGGCGCAGTTGCTCCGATTCAGAAGTGGCGGCACGAATGAGCTGGAGCGGATCATTGCCGGCGTTTACACCAGGGGGCATGCGCGCACTTCCGGTATTGTCGATCTCTTCGAGGAAGCCGCTGACGAGGCGCGGAAGGAATCGGATGTAACAGCCGAAGATATCTCAGGGGAGTACGTGGATCTCGCTGACGCTTTTCTGTGGAGAAAGGAGCCGGTATCTGCTGTCAATCTTGCACGCAAGGCGATTGAGTTGGATTCGAGGCAGTGGAATGCTCATTTCGCGCTGGGCAGGGGGTACTCCGCGCTCGGGAGGGAATCACTGGCCCGAGCTGAGTTCCGAATGGCCCATACATTGGGAGGCCATGACGACGTTGCACTGCTCCAAGCATGGAGCCAGAGTCTGGAGCGAAGCGGCCTCCCGGGGAAAGCTGAAGAACTAAAGACTGAGTTCAAGCTTCATCCGCGTACATGTCAGAAGTGAATGGGCAAAAGATTTTAATGCATCAAAGCCCAGGCGGATCACTGATCCGCCATTCGCGAAGAGAGCATCGGCGGCCAGACCTGCATGCAGCCAGAGCCGGATGGAGAAGCAAGAAGCAATGAGTGCAGTCAGTAAATTCCGATGGGCCATGGTGCCGGTGGTGGCAGTCTTGGCGCCGCTGCTGGCGATGCTCGCCTACTGGTCGATCTGGGGGATTGCCGAGAGGTCATGTGGCGAACCGATAGTGAGCCGGAGCTGCCTCCATGACTACTTCCCCTCGTCAACAATGATCCAGTTTACTACCACGCCTGCTTTCATGGCCGTGGCTGCCGTCTGGGCGGCTCATGCGACAGCACCTTCTCACCGTGATTTGGTGAGCGGCATTGTTCTTCTTCTTGGCGCCGCCGCAACGCTGGCGTTGGTTGGAGTGGATTGGTTTGCAGTCGCGGCCATCGGCCCTGGGCTGGCTGCCGCTTCGATCCTATGGCTTCGCGAAAGGTGCAAGCCTGGAGTTGCCGAACACAAGGCGCCTAGAACGGGTTAGTCGTCCTACGGACCTAGCGTAGAGAACCGTATCAAAGGGGCCAAGCTCGACACTATTCTGAGAATTCGAGCCTTTATGAGCCCAGCAACAAGAGAAATGATCGAGGGGATTTCAGTGCATAGATTGCCTATTTTGTTCTCTGCAGCGGTTCTGTCCGCCTGCGCTGCATCCGATCCTGTTCGGCTTGATACGACGGATGACATGAGCTTTGCGAGGAGCCTGGGCGAAATGCAGCGCCAGCTGTCGCCGCAGGAAAATTGCATGCTGCTGAATGCGGTCGCCAGGGTTTCGATCGGAGAGAACGAGCAGGCCAAGCTGACGGGACACAGGAACGACGTCAATGCGCTGGTCAAAGGCCTGACCTACCCGGAAATCGTGGCCCTGTCCCAGCGATATCCCGACAAGGCGTCGCGGCCCTGCAACTAGGTTGATGTGGCCCACCTTACGGAGTCGGGGGAATCGAACATGTGGAGCAAGAAGACATCCGGCCTGATCGGCATCGTTGTCGGAGGCGCCTGGTTCCTGGCGAACCTTCGCCATGTCGGTGAACAGGGCTTTGTCGCCATCGGCATGCCCTTGCTGATCCTGGGGCTGGGGATCGTCTATTTCCGCAAGGGAAATGACGATGCCGCGTAGGTGGCGACGCCCATCAGGGTGCCGCGGCCGGTCCATTCGCGATGGGCTGTGATGCGTCCGCGACGGCAGCCAGCCGGTTGCTGCCGCTCGCCACGCTGAAGGCCTGGTTCAGCGACTGCTCGTCGTTGCGCTCGGTGACTCGCGGCACGATCCAGAACTCGGCTTGCAGGCGCTCCGGCGTGAGATCGAGCAGCAGGTAGCCGTTGAGCGTGTTCTCGTAGTACTTGAGGTGCGGATTGGTCAGCCGCAGCAGCTGCTCGGCGTTGGCCGAGAGCTGGGCGAACAGTGCGGTGGGGCCGTTGCCGGCGGGCAGGTCGCCGCGCGAGGTGACGGAGGTGGCGACGAACTCGACCGCCACGGCGCCTGCGCCGCTCAGCGGCTGGTAGCCGGGGCCGTTGGGGTCGTCGGTGACCTCGAAGGCGTAGGCCTCGTGCGCGTCGCCGGTGAGGATAACGACGTTGCCCTGGCTGCGGGCGCGGATCATGTCGATGACGCGCGAACGCGCCGGGTCGTAGCCGTCCCACTTGTCGTTGGACAGGTAAAGCCCGCCGCCGCCCAGGGCACGGGGCGCGCCGAGCAGTTTCAGCGGGGAGAAGTAGACCTGGTTGCCAATCAACTGCCAGCGCGCGCTGCCGGTGGCGAGCCGCTGCGCCAGCCAGGCCTCCTGTGCCGGGCCGAGAATCTGCCTTGAGGCATCGGCGAAGTCGCCGCTCTGGGTGAAGACCGGCACGGCGTCGCCGAACAGGCTGTTGGGTTCCAGCGGTTCGTCACGGCCGAAATGGCGCGCGTCGATCAGGCTGAGGTCGGCCAGGTCGCCGAAACGGAAACCGCGCCAGACCCGCGAGGGATCGCCCGCGTCGGGCGCACGGATCGGCATCCACTCGAAGGCGGCCTGCATGGCGGCGGCGCGGCGCGCGGTGTAGGCGCCTTCCGCGGCTTCATCGTGCGCGCCGGCGCCCTCCTTCCAGGCATCGTTGGCGACCTCGTGGTCGTCCCAGATCCAGATGACGGGATGCTGCCGGTGCAGTTCCAGCAGGTCCTCGTCGCCGCGGTACTGGGCGTAGCGCTGGCGGTAGTCGGCCAGGTCCAGCAACTCGTGCGCCGGCTCGTGCGGGCGCACCCGGTCCTGCGTGCCGTTCTCGTAGATGTAGTCGCCCAGGTGGATGACGGCGTGCAGGTCGCTGCGCTCGGCCACGCGGCGATAGGCGTGGAAGTAGCCGGTGATGTAGCTGGAGCAGGTGACGAAGGCGAGCCGCAGGCGCGTGACGGCGCCGTCCGGCGTGGTGCGCGTGCGCCCGACCGGAGAGCGGCCGCTGGCGGACTCGAAGCAGTAGTAGTAGGCGGTGTCGGGGGCCAGGTCGCGCAGGTCGAGCTTGACGGTCCAGTCGCGCTCGGCCGTGCTGCTGACGAAGCCGCGGCTGAGGACCTGGGTCAGCGCCGGGTCGCGCGCGACGATGTAGCGCAGGCGCGCGCGCGTGGCGCCGGCCGCCGCGGGCAGCGCACGGGTCCACAGCATGACCGCGTCGGGCAGCGGGTCGCCGCTGGCGACGCCATGGGTGAAGTCCGCGGCGTCGAGACTGCCGCCATCGCCGCCGCTGTCGTCGTCGCTGCGACCGCAGCCGGAGAGGAGGCTGACCAGGGTCGCGCCGGACGCGATGACGAAGGCGCGGCGCGTGAACGGCGGCATGCAAGGACCCCTGCGCGGGATTGAAGGTGGAGAGAAACTCTTGCAGCCGAAGATGGCAGTCCGGTGACGATGCCGGCCCGGGGATCGGTAAATTTGACCCAAGCCCGGAAAAGTCCAGGAAGGAAGGCGGGGGCGGGCATCACTTGTCCCTGCGCGCATTGCTTTGACCCCTGTTCCGGCCGGGACTAGTTTGCGATGAGGCTCCCGGGCCGCCGCCTTGCGCGCGCGGCCCGCAGCAAGAAAGCAGATCCAGCGGTTTCGGGGAGAACTCGCATGCATCGCATCCTGTCGGCCACGGCGGTGGCCTTGTCTTTCGTCGTCGCGGCCTGCGGCAACTCCAGCGTTCCGGTCGGCACCGGGGCCGCGCCGTCGGCGACGCCCAGGGCCGTGTGCGGGCCGGGATCGCGGCCGGAAACGGACCTGCAGGGGCGGGTGACGGGCGAGGACTACGACAGCGGGCGCGCCGCCGCCGGCTTCAGCTGCAATACCGAACTGGTCGGGCAGCACAGCAAGACCGACGCGGCCGTTTCGGTGGCGGGCTTCAAGGTGGAGCGCTATGTCGACGCTGCCGGACATGAGTGCGCCTACTACGACAGCACGCGCCTGTTCCCGGAAAGCGTCCTCGCGGGCGAGCTGGGCGTGAACGTGCTCGACATGTCCAATCCCGCCGAGCCGGTGAGGACCGCGCGGCTGCTCACGCCGGCAATGCTGTCGCCGCACGAGTCGCTGGTGCTGAGCAAGGAGCGCGGCCTGCTGGCGGCGGTGCTGGGCAACATCGTGTTCGGGCCCGGTGTGGTCGACCTCTACGACCTGACTGCCGATTGCCGGAACCCTGTGCTCAAGTCGTCGCTGCCGGTCGGGGTCCTCGGCCACGAAAGCGGCATGGCGCCGGACGGCCGCACCTTCTACTCGGCGTCGAATGCCGCGCCGACGCTGACCGCCGTCGATATCTCCAATCCGGTGCTGCCCCTGCCGCTGGCCATCACCCCGATCTATTCGCACGGCCTGTCGATCAGTGCCGACGGCAACCGCGCCTACGTCGCCGGCGGCAGTACCACGCCCGAGGACTTCATCGGCGGCGGCCAGGACTACCCGGCGCTGATCATCCTCGACGTCTCCGAGGTGCAGGCGCGCAAGCCCTTCCCGAAGATCCGCGAGATCTCGCGCCTGAAGTGGGACAACATCACCATTCCACAGAACGCGATTCCCATCACCATCAAGGGCCACCCCTACCTGGTGGAGGTCGACGAGTTCGCCACCAACGGCAAGAGCAAGCTGCCCGCCGGCAACGGCATCCGTGTCGGTGCGGCGCGCATCATCGACATCGGCGACGAGACGAAACCCAAGGTCATCTCCGACCTGCGCCTGGAGGTGCACCAGCCCGAGAACCGTCCCGTCGTGGCGGACGACCCCGGTGCGCGGCAGTTCGTCGGCGGCTACGCCGGCCACTACTGCAACGTGCCGACGCGCGTCGATCCCAAGATCGTCGCCTGCAGCATGCTCCTCTCGGGACTGCGCGTGTTCGACATCCGCGATCCCTACCACCCGCGCGAAGTGGCCTATTTCAATGCGCCGGTCTCGACGCGACCGGGCTCGGTCAACTCGGCAGTGTCCAGCCCGTCGTTCGTACCGGAGCGCAAGGAGATCTGGTACACCGACCTGACCACCGGCTTCTACGCGGTGCGCGTGACCAACGGCGCCTGGCCGGACTGATCCGGCGGGACGGCCAATCCCTCAGACGGGAAACTTCTCCATCTTCGGAATCGTCTCCAGCGCCTCGTCCCACCCGGCTTTGCTGGAAATGAAGAGGTGAGCGTCGGGCCGGATGCGCACTTCGCCGTCCAGGCTGCCCGCTGGAACCACCAGCAGGGCGCCGTCCATCTGCGTGCCCGGCAGCGCCGAGCCGCAGGTCGAGCAGAAGCTGCGGCTGTGCCGGGTCGAGGGCAGGGTGAACTGCCGGACCTGGCCCTCGCCGGAAATCCAGCTGAGGCGTGCCGTCGAGGAGAACAGGTTGGCGGCATGGGCCGATCCGCTGTCCTTGCGGCAGTATTCGCAATGGCAGAGATAGAAGCGCTGGAAGTCCCCTTCCACTTCGAAGCGGACCGCGCCGCAGAGGCAGGAACCGGAATGTCTGTTGCTCATCTTGGCAGCCTTCGGATGCGGGGCCGGAATTTTACTCGACCGGCTCCGACATGGCCTGCTGCGCCTTGCGCGACTTCAGCGCCACCAGCACGCCGGAGGCGGCGACGATGCCCATGCCGAGGATGCTCATGGCTTCCGGTACGTGCCCGAACACCAGCCAGCCCAGCAGCGCCGCCCAGACCAGCTGCGCATACATCATCGGGGCCAGCACGGACGCCGGCGTATGGCGGTGCGCAGCCGTGAACAGGTAATGCCCCAGTCCGCCCATGGCGCCGGTGCCCAGGAACAGCAGGGCCTGCAGCGGGGTCGGCGGCTCGCCGCCCCAGGACCAGGGCAGGTACGCGCCGAAGACCAGGCTGCCCACCAGCGCGGTGTAGAACAGCATCGGCACGGGGCCTTCGGTGCTCGCCAGGATGCGTGACAGCAACTGGTAGGCCGCCGTCACCGCGACCGCGCACAGTGCCAGCACCGTTCCCAGCGGATCCAGCCCGCCGCCGGGGTGCGCAATCAGCAGGATGCCGCCAAAGCCGGCAACGGCGGCGACCCAGCCGATCATGCCGACGCGTTCGCCCAGGACGGGGCCCGCCAGCAGCACCACCAGCAGCGGCGACAGGAACACGATGGCCGTGGTCTCGGCCACGGGCATGCGCTGCAGCGCCAGGCCCAGCAGCAGCGACGCCGTCGCCAGGCAGGCGCCGCGGGCCAGGACCAGGCCGCGGCGCTGCGTCCGTACCAGTGCCTTGCCGTGGCTGGGCGTGAGCAGGATCACCATCAGCAGGAAATTGCCGATGTAGCGGATCGCCACCACCAGCGGGACGTCGTAGTGGGACACCAGGTACTTCGTGCTGCTGTCCATGCAGGCGAACAGGAACACGCCCAGCATGAACAGCAGCACGCCGCGCAGCGAGTGCGTCGCCGGCTGCCCGCCTGCGGCTTGGGGTTGACTCGGTGAGCTGTCCATCGTCCAGGATCTGTTGACGCTGCCTCGATCACTGCTGACCTGACCGGCATTTCCGGTCAAGCTGCATGGATAGACTACTGCATCGGGATTTGCGTATTGTTGACTGGCTGTAAAAGGCCCAAGGGCCTGCGGTGCAGACAGCCGAGGAGTCTGGCGATGACCATCACCATTACCGCCTTTGAACGGTCGCCCGATGGCGGCAAGGGGCTGGCGCGCGATACGCGCGTTCGCTGGGCGCTTGAAGAAGTGGGCCAGGCCTACGAGGTTCGCCTGGTTTCGTTCCGTGCGATGAAGGAACCCGCGCATCTGGGCCTTCATCCTTTCGGCCAGATTCCAACCTACGAGGAAGGCGATCTCGTCCTGTTCGAGACCGGTGCGATCGTCTTCCATATCGCCGAGCGCCACGCGGGCCTGCTGCCGGACGATGCCAATGCCCGCGCGCGTGCGATCACCTGGATGTTTGCCGCGCTCAATACCGTGGAGCCGCCGATCCTTGACCTTGCAACCGCCAGGGTCCTGGAGGGCGACAAGCCCTGGACCCGGGAGCGCCTGCCCCTGGTCGAGGGTCGCATCCGCAATCGGCTGGGCCAACTGTCTGCCCGCCTGGGCAATGCCGGCTGGCTCGATGCCGCGTTCAGCGCGGGCGACCTGATGATGGTGTCGGTGCTGCTCAGGCTGAAACCATCGGGCATCCTCGGCGAATTTTCCAAGCTGGCGGCCTACGTCGCCCGCGGCGAAGCGCGGCCCGCATACCAGCGGGCTTTCGCCGCCCAGTTGGCGATCAACGCCGGCAAGCCATCCGCCGGCTGACCGGGTTCTGTCCCGGGCTCGACGCCGTCACATCAGCCGGTCGTAGAACCCCGGCGTGCGGTCCACGCGCAGCCGCGTGAGCTTGCGGTAGCAGATCAGCCAGCGGCCATCGACCTTGCGGTAGTGCTCGGTGTAGTGGCCGTAGCCGTGCAGCGATTCCTCGCGCTCGCCGTCCTGCCACCACAGGTGATCCTCCATCGGCCAGATGCCGGTGGCGGTGGTGTCGGAGGTGAGCTCGATCTCCGGCGTGTGCGCGTGATGCGCGGAGGTGATCGGCGTGCGATGTTCCATGAAATGCCGGATCGCCTCCGCCAGCGCCCTGGGGCCGACCACCTTGTTGTGCACACCGCCGGACTGCGGCTGCAAGGCCTGCGGCAGGTCGCCGTAGGTTTCCGACCAGGCATCCTCGGTGTGCACGCTGCCGTACAGGTCCCATTGCTTGAGGTCCATGTAGCGCAGGCGCCGGGCGAAGACGTTCCTGATCTCCTCGATGGCCAGCAGGGCTTCGGTCTCGGTCATGGCGGGTTCCGGTCGATGGGGAGTGCCTCGAGACTGGAACGCCGGCGCTTTTCGCACATCGGCCGGATGAAGGAGAAGGTAGTCCTACGGCGGCGGCAAGGCCCCGATGCGCGCATAGATCGCCGCCGCGGTTGCGCGGCGCTGCACCGCCAGCGCCGTCTGCGGGTCCAGCCAGCGGCCCATCGCTTCCAGCGCCTGTGCCTGCTCGTAGGGCATGTCCAGTGCCTCGGCCTGTGCCAGGGCGCGGCGCCACAGCCTTTCCGCCGGGCCGCGCTTGCCGCGCAGCCAGGACTGGCGCGCCCGTGCCAGCGCCGCGCGCGGGCCGGCGGTGGGGACCAGCCAGGCCATCTGGCGCAGCACGCGTGCCATGCGGCCGCTGCGTTCCAGCAGCGCGGCATGCCGCGCGGGATCGGTCTCGCGCTCGCAGGCGGCGCAGAGTACGGCGGCGACCGCGGCCAGGCCTGGTGCCAGGTAGAAGGTGGAGGGGGGTGCGCGGCGCGCCAGCACCAGGGCCTCGTCCGCGTGGGCCAGCGCGGCCTCGGTTTCGCCGAGGCGCCACTGCGCCTGCGCCATCGCGGACACGCAGAGCATGCGGTCGGCCAGGCTGACTTCCTGCAGGGGCAGGGCGGTGTAGCCCTGCACCAGCGCCGGCAGGCGCGCAGGGCCGTCGCCGCGCAGGGCCGACAGCAGCGTGTCGTAGGACCAGCACCAGGCCTGGATCTGGGCGGGGATCACGGCGCCGGGCGCCTCCAGCACTTCGCGCACGCCGGCCGCGGATTCGTCGTAGCGGCCCTGGGCGAACCAGGCCACCAGGTCGGTCACGCGGATCTGCTGCCAGCGGCCGGTGATGCCGAGGCTGCGATAGAGCGGCGTGCCGGCGTCGTAGGACTCGTGCACCTGCTGCCAGTGGCCGCTGCTGGCGCGGTAGACCATGCGGCCGAGGTGCGAGTAGGCGACGTCGGTGCTGGCGCCGGCGCGGCTGGCGAGCAGCGAGCGCTGGCTGTAGTCGTCGGCCAGGCGCGTCTGGCGCATCGCCATGCAGGCCATCGCCAGGCCGGCGTAGCTGCTGACGCGGACGTAGGTGAAGTCGGTCTTTTCGGCCAGGTTGACCGAGGCCAGGGTCTGGTAAAGCAGCTCGGCCGGCCGGTTGTCGAAGAACGCGGTCTCGACCAGGCGCTGGTGGATATGCGCGGCGCGCGACAGCTGCTGCAGGCGCCGCGCATCGGCCTCGCGCCGCGGCAGGCGTTGCCGGTGCCAGGCCTGGATCGCGGCTTCCTTGAGCAGCAGCCAGCCGCGACGCAGGCCGCCGATGCGTCCGGGGCGGCCCATCAGCTGCAGCGCGCGGTGGTAGTGGTGGACCGAGGGGCCATACTCGAACAGCTCCTGGTGCGCATCGCCGAGGATCGCCTCCCACTCGCCCAGGCGCGCGCTCTCCGGCGTGCCGCTCAGCCGTGCGGCCAGCGCATAGGCACGCTGCACGTGGCGGATCGCCTCGCGATTGGCGTCGCGCGCCAGCGCGTTGCGGGCGGCGTGCTCCAGGTAGTGCAGCGCCTGCGCGATGTCGCCGGCGCTTTCCCAGTGCATCGCCAGCTCGGTTGCGCGCGCGAGCGCTTCGCCCTGCGTCTCGATATGGCGCGCGACGTCGCGGTGCAGCTTGCGCCGCTGCGCGAATGGCAGCAGGTCGTAGACCACGTCGCGCAGCAGCGCGTGCTTGAAGTGGTAGGCCGCGGTCTGCGCGCCATCGTCCTGGCGCAGCAGCCCGGTGTCGCGCAGTTGCTGCAGCGCGGCGTCGACGTCGTGCTCGCCCAGCAGTGCCGCGAGGGTCTGCGGGCTGACCTCGCGGCCGATCACGCTGGCCAGCTTGAGCGCCGCCTGCGCGGAGGGATGCAGGCGGTCGTAGCGGCTGACGATGGTGCCGCGCAGCGTCGTCGGCGCCTCGGCCAGCGCCGCGTCGTCGGCCGGGCTGTCGAGCAGCACGCGGTTGCCGTCCACGCGCAGCACGCCGCTGTCGCGCAGCGCCAGGGTCAGTTCCTCGCAGAAGAAGGGGTTGCCGGCGGTGCGCTGGTACAGCAGCTCCACCAGGGCATGGGGCAGCGCGGAGGCGCCGGCATCCTGCAGGCCCAGGGTGCGCGCCGCCAGTTGTGCCGCGGCGTCGCGCTGCAGGGCTTCCAGGCGCAGTTCGCCGGACTGCTCGCGCAGCAACAGGCGCTGCAGTCCGTCGCCGGCGGCCGCGGCGATGTCGCTGGCGGGCCGGCTGGCGGCAATCACCGGCAGCAGCGGCAGGCGCTGCAGGATCGCCTCCAGCATCGCCAGCGAGGCTTCGTCCCACCAGTGCAGGTCGTCGAGCAGCAGCAGCGCGCCCGGTGCCGGCCCGTCGAGCAGGCGGCTGAGCAGCTCCTGCAGGTTGCGCGCGCGCGCCGCGCCGGTGATCTGCGGCGTCAGCTCGTTGTCCGGAATCTGCAGCGGCAGGATGTCGTTGACCAGCGGCAGCCAGGGCAGCAGGCGCGGCTCGTCCTGCAGCCGGGCCTGCAGTTCCTGCAGCAGCGCCGCAGGGCCCGGCGCGCCGTCGCGCAGCAGGACCTGCTCCAGCACGCGGCGCCAGGGGAAGTACGGCGTGTTCGCTTCCACTGCCATGCCGCCGGTGGAGATCACCTGCAGGCCCTGCGCCGCGGCGCGCGCGGTGCTGTCGGCCAGCAGGCGCGACTTGCCGATACCGGCTTCGCCGATCACCAGCAGCAGGCCGCCATGGCCGCTGCCTGCGGCTTGCAGCGCCTGCCCGACGCGGTGCTGCTCGGCTTCGCGGCCGATCAGTGCGGCCTCGCGCGGCCGCAGCACCGGCGCCTGGCGCCGTTGCGGCCGCAGCGCGGCATCGGCCGCACTGCTCTCGGGCTCGAAGCTCCAGTCGCGCGAGGCGGCGTGGGCGGTGGCGGCGTCGCAGCGCAGGCCGGGGCCAAGCTGCATCAGCCGCGCGGCGCGGTTGACGCTGGCGCCGGCCAGGCTCAGGTGGCGGCGCCGGTGCCCGCCGCTGTCGCCGCAGAACACGCGGCCGCTGGACAGGCCCAGTGCGCAGGCAATGCCCTGCTGGCGCAGCGCCGCCTCGCTGTCCCCGGCGGCGCGCAGCGCGCGCGCGGCGTCGTCGTCGAAGCTGGCCTGGGGCAGGCCCCAGGCGGTGAGGATGCTGATGCCCTTGTCGTCCATCGACAGGCGCTCGATGCGCCCGCCGCTGCGCTGCAGTTCGCGCTGCGTCGTGCTGACCGCCGTCTGCAGCCGTGCCAGGGCGCCGGGCGCCGCCGGATCCAGGCCGGGGAAGCCGATCATCAGCGTGCTGAGCATGCGGAACTCGCCGGGCCAGGGTGCCGCGTCGGCGCGGCTGCGCCCGACCAGCGCCGGTGGCAGGTATTGCTCCATGCCGGGGCCGGCTTCCGGCGGCTCGGCCGCCGCGGGCGGCGGCATCGGCTCCAGCGCCTGCAGGAGCATGTCCGCGCCGGTGTCCAGCTTCTGGCCGCGGGCCAGCGGCGCCAGCAGCGGCCAGCTGTCGGCGCAGACCAGGATGTCGCCCGGCTGGCCGTGACGGTACAGGGCGGCGGCACCTGCCACCGGCGCGCCGGCGACCAGGCCATGCCATTGCTGGCCCAGGCCGACGCCGAACAGGGCCAGCTCGCCGGCGCCGATGGCGATGCGCTGCTTCAGCGCCAGGCCGGTGGCCGTGGCCACCTCGTCGCCGGCCGCGCGCAGCGCCCAGGCCGCCTGCGCGGCGCCCAGCAGCGCCTGCTGCAGGTCTTCGCCGGTCCAGCTGACCACCAGGGCATCGCCGACGAAGTCGACGACGTCGCCACCGTGGTCCAGGGCGGCCTCGGTCATGCGGCCGAACCAGGCATCGAGCACGGCCGCCAGGCGCTCGGCGCCCTCCGGTCCCTGGGCGGCAAAGCGTTCGGTCAGGCGGCTGAAGCCGGCGATGTCGGCCACCAGCACGGCGCCGCGGAAGCGCCGCTGCCGCGGCGAGGCGCCGGCGCAGTCGGCCAGCACGCAGGCCGGCAGGTAGCGGGCCAGCGCCCGCCGGCCCTCGGCGGGATCGGCGGGGCTTGCCGGATGGCGTCCGGCAGGAGCCTGCATTGGCCCGGTTGGCATGAATGACAGTGGCACCGGACAAAGCCCGCCGCCCTGAATCTCCGTAAATGTCTCCTTTGCAGTCAAAGGCTTTGCCGCGTTCAAGTCAACCCGATCCGGGGCCTGGATCACACCCTGGGGTAGGATTGTCGACACCTGAATCCGCTGGCAGCCTGGTTGCCGGCCACGCCTTGAACCCATGAGCAGCGCCGTCACTGCCCTCGATTTCCGCGACATCTACCCGCTGAACCGGTTGAGCCCGGAGGCGCTGGCGCAGTTGTCCGCGGGCCTGCGCCTGCGCGAGGTGGCCGCTGGCACCCGGCTGTTCGGGGTCGGCGAGACCCCGGCCAGCCACTATTACCTGCTGGCCGGCCGGGTCGAACTGCTCGATGCCCACGGCCGCCTGCTGCTGGCGCCGGAAGTGGCGCCCGGCGCGGCCCCGGTGGCGCTGCCGCAGGACGTCCCCAGCGCCCAGGAACTGCGCGTTGCCGCGCCCAGCCGGCTGCTCGAGGTGGACCGCGAACTGCTCAACCAGGTGATGCTGAGCGACCAGCCCGACAGCGCGCACGCGATCGAGCTGGCCTATGCCGACGCGGTGCCCGGCGGCGCCTGGCCCGAGGCCTTCCTGCGCGCGCGCGGCTACGCCGGCATCGGCCGCGACCGCCTGGACCAGCTGTTCCGTGCGCTGCTGCCGGTGCCGGTGCGCGCCGGCGACTGCTTCATCCGCGAGGGCGAGACCGCCGACTGTTTCTATATCGTCGCGGAGGGCAGCTGCGAGGTGACGCGGCGTCTGCCCGACCTGCCGGAGCCGATGCGCGTGGCCGAGTACGGCCCAGGCGCCACGCTGGGCGAGGACGGCCTCCTGGCACAGAGCCCGCGAAATGCCAGCGTGCGCATGCTGACCGACGGCTGCCTGATGCGCCTGTCCGGCGACGATTTCCGCCGCCTGCTGCAGCCGGCGCTGGCGCTGCCGGTGAGCTATGCCGAGGCCCGCGAGATGGCCGGCAGCGGCGCGCGCTGGCTCGACGTGCGCCTGCCCGGCGAGATCGGCGGACGGCGCCTGCCGGAGGCGATCTACATCCCGCACCCGGTGGTGCGCGCGCGCCTGTTCACCGCCGATCCCTCGTACCGCTACATCGTGGTCTGCGACAACCGCCGCGACTCGCCGGTGATCGCCTACATGATGTCGAAGTACGGCTACGACGCGCGGTACCTTGAAGGCGGGTACGACGCGATTCCGGTCGGGGACCTGGCGTAGGGCGATACAAAGACCAGGCAGTCCGCAAATGGACGCAAATACACGCAAGCACCCATTCTTGAATTTGCGTTGATTCGCGTTTATTTGCGGACTGAAATCTTCCCGGCTCTACTGCAGCCGCTGCAACTCCACCGCGATCCGCTGCGTCTGCGGGTGCGTCGCGCCGAAGTAGCGCAGGCTGTCGGCCCGCGCGGATTCCAGGTCGTGCCGCGCCTGCTCGGCCTGGCCGCGGCGCAGCGCCAGCAGCGCGCGCTGCTGCAATGCCAGCAGGCGTACGCGGTGCGTTTCCGGTGCGCTGGTGGCGGTGCGCTGCAGCAGCTGGTCGACGATCTGCTGGGCTTCGTCGAGCCGGCCCTGCAGGCGCCGCAGCAGGCTGACGCTGAGGCGCAGCTCGTGGTAGACCGCGCTGCCCAGGTCGAAGCGCAGGCCCCAGCGGCGGATCACGCTGTCGAGCAACTGCCCGGCCTCGTCCAGCTCGCCGCGCAGCAGCAGCGCCCGCGCCAGCTGCCAGCGCACGGTGCTGGCGCGCTCCTCGTTCTGCGGATACCAGCGCTCGACATCGGCCAGCAGGGCGCGCAGGCGTTCCTCGGCCTGCACCGCATGCTCGCGTTCCAGATCCAGTGCCGCCAGGCC
Organism: Solimonas sp. K1W22B-7; assembly: GCF_003428335.1. Lineage (GTDB taxonomy): Bacteria > Pseudomonadota > Gammaproteobacteria > Nevskiales > Nevskiaceae > Solimonas_A. The sequence continues at coordinate 5,095,606 of NZ_CP031704.1, read as the reverse complement.
CTGGCGCGCGTCGAGCATCGCGGTGGAGCGGCTGCCGTACCAGGCCTCGGCCTCGATCATCACCTGCCGCAGCAGGCGTTCGGCCTCGTCGTACTGCCCCAGTTCCAGCGACAGGTCGGCCAGCTGCACGCGCAGGTCCAGGGTCAGCGGCGAGGCCTGGGTCTCGATGCGCTTCAGGGCGCGCAGCAGCAGCGCCTGCGCGGTGTCGCGCCGGCCCAGGTTCTGCAGGCCGGCGGCGAGGTTGAGCGAGGTCGGCCCGTAGATCTCGGGGCGGGCGCCGAAGCGTGCCTCGATCATCGCGGCGGCCTGCTCCAGCAGCGCCGGGGTGTCGCCGGCGGCGGCGCCGCGCTGCAGCCAGCCCTCGAGCGCCGCGCCGATCTCCAGCGCATCGCCGGCGCGGATGCGCGCGCCCAGCGAGTCGCCGTAGCGGATCGTGCCGATGGCCTGGCCCAGCACCAGCGACAGCAGCGCACCGGCCGCGGGCGTCGTCGCGGCCTGCGGTGCCGCAGGCGGTTCCGCGGCGGGCGCGGCGGCGGCGGTCACGCGCTGCACCGGCAGACCCAGGCGGTAGCCGATGCCATGCACCGTCAGCACCGTCTCCTGCCGCTCGTCGCCCAGCGCCATGCGCAGCTTGCTGACGCACTTGGCCAGCGCCGAGTCGCTCAGCACGCGGCCGCGCCAGACCGTTTCCAGCAGGGATTCGCGCGTCACCACCTGCTCGCCGTGGCGGGCCAGCATCAGCAGCAGGTCGAAGGGCTTGGACTCCAGCTCCACCGGCCGGCCGCCGACGCGCAGCTCGCGCCGGCCCTCGTCGATCTCGAAGCGCGCGCTGCGCCACACCGCGGCGGTCGGAGCCGCGTCGGGGAGTCGTACCTGTTCCCGCTTGCGAGGCATGTCAGCTCTGCAATGCGATGCGTTCGTCGGTCTCGCCGGACGGAAGGCCGTCGGCGCCGTAGCGGCGCTCGCGGAAGTGCAGCTCCCCTTCCGTGGCCAGCAGCAGGCTGCTGCTGCGCGTGCCGTAGTGCGGCCCGCGGATGAAAGGGGGGGACAGGAAGCGTTCCATCTCCAGGCCGACGCCGGTGTCGGGCAGTTCGCTGTCGTCCGCCGGGCGGGCATCGCCCATCAGCGCGAACAGGCCGTCCTCGTCGGTCTGCTCGCGCGCCACCCAGGTCGACAGGCCGTCACGCAGGCGCCGCAGCTTGGGCCAGGGCGTATCCAGCGTGGCATTGCTCAAGCCATGCACGCCGGGCCGCAGGGTCTCGATGCGGTAGCTCGGCTGGTTGGTCACGTACAGGGCGCTGTCGCGGTCGATCAGCAGCAGGTTGAAGCCGGAAAACAGCGCCGCGCCGCCGGACAGCTGGTCGGCGTATTCGGCACAGCTCAGGCTGCCGCCGACGAAGTCCGACACCAGCACGCCGCGCGAGGGCGCATGCGGGTTGGGCGGGATCATGCGCCGCACGTTGGTCACTGCGGCGATGCGGCCGCCGCGCGAGGCCGCCAGCCAGCTGCCGTGCTGCGACAGGTCGCGCCCCCCGAAAACGCCGGGGGCGTCCGCCCAGAACGCCGCCGGAGCGGTGGGGCGGTGATGGAATTCGTCGCGGTTGGCCGCCAGCACGAGCGGGTAACGCGGATGGGCCTGCCAGGCGAGGGCGATTAAACACATGGCGGCAGAATGTTGTCAGACTGGTCGGGACGTCAACCGGGTGCCGCAACATGACCGAGTACGAACAGCTGCAACTGGAGGCGCTGCGCGCCTGGGAGCAGGAATCGCCGGGCTGGGGCACGCGCCTGCTGGCCAAGCCCGGCGCCTCGGCGGCCACCGCGGTCAAGAGCCTGGTGCCGGTATCGGCATTGCGCGCCGCCCTGCACGGGCTCAACGACGTCGCCTTCCGCTATTCCGGCCGCGACGCCCTGCTCAAGACCGCCGGGGTCGATGCGCCGCAGCAGTTGCGCGAACTGCCGCTGGAGGTTTGTGACCAGCTGTCCCGGCAGGTCGAGCGTCGCGCGATGGCGATCGCCGGTGCCGGCGGCGCGGTGTTCGGCATCGCCGGGGCTGCCGGCATGGTGGTGGACGTGCCGGCCCTGCTGGGCATGGCGCTGCGCACCATCCATCGCACCGCCATGTGCTACGGCGAGGAGGGGCTGCAGGCGCACAAGTCCCTGGCCATCGGCATCTTCGCCCTGGCCTCGGCCAATTCCCGGGATGAAAAAGACGCCGCGCTGGCGGCGCTGCGCACCCGCGGTGACCTGCTGGACGCGGCCTGGCGCGACGGCGTGGAGCGGGTCGCCGAACGCGAGATGGCCAAGGAAGCGGCGGTGTTCAGCATGCAGACCCTGGCCAGCCGCATCGGCGTGCAACTGGGACGGCGCAAGATCATGGGCGTGGTGCCGGTGCTGGGCGCGGCGGTCGGCGCGTCCATGAACGCCTGGTACATCCATGACATCTCGGGGGTCGCCCGCTACGTCTTCCAGGAGCGCTGGCTGCACGCCAAGTATCCGAAAAACAAGGCTTTATCCTCGCCGTTCAAGGCCTTGTCCGCGCCCGGCTGAAAGCCTGTGATAATCTTTGCCGCAGTGCAACATTACCACTAGAAAGACTTCATGAGTTCGACCCCCGACCAGCATCACGTCGTCATCGTCGGCGGCGGTTTCGCCGGCCTGCATGCGGCGAAGCGCCTGGGCCAGCGCGGCTACCGCGTGACCCTGCTCGACAAGCGCAACTTCCAGCTGTTCCAGCCGCTGCTGTACCAGGTGGCGACCGGCTCGCTGTCCACCGGCGACATCGCCATCCCGCAGCGCGTAGTGCTGCGCAAGTACCCCAAGGTGCGCTGCCTGGCGACCACCGCCTTCGACGTGGATCCGCAGGCGCGGCTGCTGAAGCACGAGTTCGGCGAACTGAAGTACGACACGCTGATCGTCGCCACCGGCGTCAAGCATCACTACTTCGGCCGCGAGGAATGGCGCGAGTTCGCGCCCGGCCTGAAGACGCTGGAGCACGCGCTGGAAATGCGCCGCAAGATCTTCAGCGCCTTCGAGCGCGCCGAGCTGACCGAGGACGAGGCGCTGCGCCGCGAGCTGCTGAACTTCGTGGTGGTCGGTGCCGGTCCCACCGGCGTGGAACTGGCCGGCGCCATCGGCGAGCTGGCGCACAAGACCATGCGCCGCGACTTCCGTGGCGTCGATCCGGCGCAGGCGCGCATCCTGCTGATCGAGGGCGCCAAGGACGTGCTGCCGGTCTACGACGAGTCGCTGCGCAAGGCGGCTCGCAAGCACCTGGAGCAGCTCGGCGTGACGGTGATGACCGAGACCATGGTCGAGGACATCGGCGCCGACTACGTGCGCACCAAGAAGGGTGAGACGCGCGAGACGATCAAGACCCACACCATCCTCTGGGCGGCCGGCGTGCGCGCCTCGCTGTTCGGTGAAATCCTGGCGCAGCGCACCGGCGTGCAACTGGACCGCGGCGGCCGCGTGCAGGTCCAGCCGGACTGTTCGCTGACGGGGCATCCGGAAATCTTCGTGGTGGGCGACCTCGGCCGCCTCACCGACGCCACCGGCCGCGAAGTGCCGGGCCTGGCCCCCGCCGCGATGCAGCAGGGCCGCTACGTCGCCGACCTGCTGCACTCCCGAGTCACCGGCGCCAAGCCGCCCAAGCCCTTCAAGTACCTGGACCGCGGCACGATGGCCGTGATCGGCATGAACAAGGCGGTGGGTGACCTGAAGTTCATGAAGGTCACCGGCCTGTTCGCCTGGCTGGCCTGGGCCTTCGTCCACATCGCGGCGCTGGTCGATGGTGCGCAGCGGCTGCGGGTGTTCGTGCAGTGGACCTGGAAGTACTTCACGCGGCACATCGGCGATCGGCTGGTGACGGGGGCTCCGACGCAGACGCGGAAGTTACGGGCGGAGCGTTCTGAATAAGGGGATTGCCTTGGGCAATTGTTCCCTTGCCAGGATCGTAGGAGCGAGCTTGCTCGCGATCTGGGGGTTGATCCGACTGTAGGGCGCGCACTGCGCACCATTGAAGCGATTGCCGAGCTGCCCTGCGTGCGCGATGCGCACCCTACGCCGCTCCACGTTGCGTGGATCTGCGTCGCCTCAACCCGACAGGAATTCCAGCACGGCTTTCGCCACTTCGCCCGGCTTCTCCTCCTGCGGCAACAATTTCGCGCGCGGAATCGTCACCATCCGCGCGTCGCGGAACTGCGGCAGCATCGCCCTGGCTCGCGGCAGCGGGAAGGTCGGGTCGTCTTCGCCCCAGAGCAGCAGCACCGGTTCATGGAATTCGGCGTGGCGCGTGGCGAAGGCATCCACGGTCGGCCAGTTGGCGCCGATCAGGTAGTCGCGCAAGCCCTCGATGCGCCGCGGCTCGCTGACGCAGGGCGCGATGAACTCGCGGTGGAAGTCGCCGTCGATCAGGTCGAGATCGTCGAAGCAGCCGCCGAAGGCCATGGCCGAGCGCTGGAAGGCGCGCGACTTCAGCAGCAGGCGGAACACCGCCGGCGTGAACGGCAGGCGCATCAGGTATTGGTACTCGACGATCCACGGTGGACGGTGGCCGGGAATCTCGGTGTTGATCATCACCTGGCGCCGTGCCCGCGCGGGGTCCATCAGCGCCAGGCAGCGCGTGATGGTGGCGCCGGTGTCCTGCGACAGCAGGTCGTAGCGCTGCAGGCCGAGATGATCCACCAGCGCCTTCAGGCGCCGTGCGTGGCCTTCGAAGCTGAAGTCGGTTTTCTCGTCCCAGACCGAGCCGCCGAGGCCGGCGAGGTCGATGATGTGGCAGCGGTGGCGCTCGGCCAGCGCGGGCAGGACCTTGCGCCAGGTGTAGCCCGACAGGGGAAAGCCGTGCACCAGCAGCAGGTCGGGGCCGGTGCCGTGGCAGCGGTAGGGCAGGGTGGCGTCGGCCAGGCGCAGGTCCTGTACCGGCAGCGAGCGATAAAGCGTGTCGTGGTCAGGCACGGGCGCGTTCCTGTTGGTTGGGGGATTGTTGCGCCAGCCAGTCGGCGGTGGCGCGCCAGAGGGTGTCGCGATGTGCTTCGCGGAAGTAGCCGAAGTGGCCGACGCTGCCCTGCGCTTCGCTGCCGCGGCGCGTGATCGCGGCGGCGGGGTAGTGGCGCAGCAGCGCTTCGGAGGCTGCTTTCGGCGCGTAGGTGTCGTCGGCGAAGTTCCAGGCCAGGATCGGCGCGCGGACCTGCGCGTAGCCGGACAGGTCCAGGCCATGCTCCGGCGAGAACAGGTAGTCGTGCGAACGTGCCCAGCGCGCCCAGCCGGCGGCGGCGCCCGAGGGCAGCACCGGGCCCTTGCCGAGACCGAGCTTCGACTGCGCCACGCTGTCGCGGCCGCGCGTGAACCAGGGCACCAGGCCGTACCACAGCAGGGCCAGCGCCGGGCGCTGGCTCCAGGGGTAGTAGCGCAGGTTGGGCGCGGTGCCGGCGACGAACACGGCGCCGCTCAAGTGCTGGCTGGAGGGCGCCAGGCCGGGCAACTGGCAGCCGATGCTGTGGCCGACCAGGAAGTGATACGGATTGATCGAGCGCGCGTGCCGCAGCAACGCTTCCAGGTCCTGCCGGCCCCAGTCGGCGAGATCGATCGGGCCGCCTTTGGCGGAATCGCCGAAGCCGCGGTTGTCGAAGCTGATGACGTGATAGCCCAGGCTGGCAAGCCAGGCGGCATGGGCCGCATAGAAGCCCTGCGGCACGCCCAGCGCGGCCGAGATCACGACTGCGCCGGCCTCGCCGCCGGCGTACTCGCGCGCCGCCAGCAGGGTGCCGTCGGCGCAGCGCAGCTGCAGCGGGGTTGCCTTGATCAAGCAGTGTCTCCTTGAGGGGCCCAGGCGCGCAGGGCCAGCGCGGCGAGCAACAGCAGTGTAGCGGCGAGATCGGCGAGCGCGATGCGTCGCAGCGGTGCCGCCAGTTCGGGCGACTGCGCGGCGAGCAGCAGGAAGCCGCCCATGCTGGCCAGCGCGGCGATGATCGCCGGTATCTGCAGTTCGCGGCGGAAGGCACCGGCGAACAGCAGCGCGGCGAGCAGGCCGAACAGCAGGGCGCGGTGGCGCAGCAGCAGTTCCAGCGCCGGCTCGCGTACCGGGATGCCGTACAGCGCCTCGAGCCGGGCGGACGACAGCAGCCCGGCCAGCGGCGGCAGGTGAATCAGCCCTGCCGCCACCAGCGCGAGCGGGACCAGGGCTTCAGGCCAGCGCATGCCGTTCCTTGGCGCCGCTGAACTGGCCGACCAGCAGGTAGGCCAGCAGGCCGAAGGAGCCCAGCGCCACGGTCATCAGGATGTAGGGCCAGGCCTGGCGGCCATTGCGGCGGGCGTCGCCGACCATCCAGATGACACCGACCAGGCAGGCCACGACCAGATCGGCCAGTACCTGCCAGCCGGCGGTGGTCTGGAACTGGTAGAGGAACAGGCCGACATAGCCGTGCTCGGCGAGCGCGATCAGGCTCAGTACGCCGAAGGCGGCGAACACGGCCATCAGCAGGACGGTGTTGAGGTTCATCTGCAGTCTCCTTGGACAGGCTTGGGAGGCTGCAGCTTCGGGCCGCGGCGGCGGCGTCTCAATTACCGCGCAGGTAATGAGTCCGTCTTGCCGGCCAGCCCGGCGCGATAGTCGCGCGGGCTGCAGCCGGCGCGGCTGCGGAAGGCGCGGGTGAAGTTGGCGGTGTCGCGGAAGCCCAGCGAATAGGCGATCTCGGTGATGCTGAGCGTGCCGGCGGCGAGCCGCTCGCAGGCCAGTTCGTGCTGGATGCGCCCGGCCAGCTCGCGGTAGCTGGTGCCCTCGCGCTCGAGATAGCGGTTCAGCGTGCGCGTGGACAGGTTGAGCGCGCCGGCCAGTTCCGCCAGCGAGGGCACGCCGTCGCCGACCTCGCGCAGCGTCATCGCCACCCAGTCGGCGAACTGGCGCACGCCCGCGACCTGCCGCGCCAGTTCACGGCAGCGTTCTTCCGCCACCTTGAGCGCGTTGGTGTCCGCCGTGGACATGGAAAAGCTGCGGAAGTCGCAGTTGAACAGCAGCCGCACGCTGGGGCCGCGGTCGACACCGAAGAAGCACTGCACGTCGCGCAGCCGGGTGTAGCGCTGCAGGTGCGGCGGCTCGGCGATCGACAGGTAGATGCGGCAGGGCGGGCGCGAGCCGACCATGTCCTGCACGTCGCGCAGCGCCGCCATCGCGATGGTTTCCAGATGGAAGGACAGGCACTGGTGGCCCATCGCCACCGTCGGCGTGAACAGCAGCTCGCCGTGATCCGGCCCGCTGGCGTAGCGCATGCGGAAGCTCGGCATCACCAGGCGGAAGTAGCGCGCCACGAAATGCAGGGCGTGCTCCGCCGTCGGACTGCTGAGCATGCCGAAGCCGACGATGCTGTGCGCGCTGACCGTGAGCAGCTTGCCCAGCTCGAAGCCGAGATCGCTGCGGCCGTAGGCCTGCACCGCACGCGCGATCAGCTGTTCGACCTGCGAGAAATACAGCGTGGCATCGGGCTCCTCCAGCGCCGCCAGCGGCAGCGACAGTCCGCGCAGCAGGTCGCGCATGTCGATGCCCTGGCGCCCGAGCACCTCCTGGAGGCGCATGTAGTAGCGCGCCGGCACCCGCAATTCCTGCTTCGCCATGGTTCCGTAGTAGAAAGGGTCTGTCTCATTATGACAACAACATGGCGTAAAAAGACAAGAACAGGGGGTGGGTGGGGCGCAGCATGCACGCCGTCTGGAGGAAGTCATAAAAATGAATACCCTGCGATCGACGATGGGAGAAACCGGCGCCTGGCGCGACGGCAAGCGCTGGTGGTGGCTGCTGAGCCCGGCGCTGCCGCTGCTCGGCGTGGCCTCGGTGCTGGGCGTGCTGCTGGGCGGCAGCGGCCTGCTGCTGTGGCTGATGCCGCTGGTGTTCTACGGCCTGGTGCCGCTGCTGGACTGGGTCATCGGCACCGACCCGGTCAATGCGCCCGAGTCGGCGGTCGGCGCGCTGGAACAGGACCGCTACTACCGCCGCATCGTCTACGCCTACATCCCCAGCCAGTACGCCGCGACGATCCTCGGGGCCTGGCTCGCGGTCCACGGCGGCCTGGCCTGGTGGGAGCTGCTGGGCCTGGTGGTCACCGCCGGCATGGCCAACGGCGTCGGCATCAACACCGCGCACGAACTCGGGCACAAGACCCATGCGCTGGAGCGCTGGCTGGCGAAGTTCACGCTGGCGCCGGTGGCCTACGGCCACTTCTGCATCGAGCACAACAAGGGCCACCACAAGAACGTGGCCACGGCAGAGGATCCGGCCAGCGCGCGCATGGGCGAGAGCTTCTGGGCCTTCCTGCCGCGCACCGTGATCGGCAGCATCCGCTCGGCCTGGCGCATCGAGGCGGCGCGCCTGCAGCGCAGCGGCCAGCGTGCCTGGTCGGCCGGCAACGAGAACCTGCAGGCCTGGGGCATGACGGTGGTCCTGTTCGGAGCGATCACCGCCTGGCTGGGCCCCTGGGCCCTGCTGTTCCTGCTGGTACAGGCCGCCTACGGCGCCGCGCTGCTCGAAGTGGTGAACTACCTGGAGCACTACGGCCTGCTGCGCCTGCGTGATGCCAACGGCCGGGTGGAGCGCTGCCAGCCGCGCCATTCCTGGAACAGCAACCACGTCATGACCAACCTGCTGCTGTACCAGCTGCAGCGGCATTCCGACCATCACGCCAATCCCACGCGGCGCTACCAGGCCCTGCGGCATTTCGAGGACAGTCCGCAGCTGCCCTCCGGGTATGCCTCGATGGTGCTGGTGGCCTACTTCCCGCCGCTGTGGTTCCGCCTGATGGATCCCCGCGTCGTCGCCCACCATCGCGGTGACCTGACGCGCGCCAACCTGCAGCCTTCACGGCGCTGGCAGCTGCTGGCGAAGTGGATGGGGCGCGCCGTCGCGGACCGCGACCGTGGCCCGCCGATCCTCGGCGCCAGCGGCGCGTCCCCGCAGGCCGTGGTGACGGCGGCGCGGCACCAGTGCCCCAACTGCAGCTTCATCTACGACGACACGCTCGGCTATCCGCCGGAAGGCTTCCCGCCGGGCACGCCCTGGGCGCGGCTGCCCCAGGACTGGAGTTGTCCGCATTGCGCGGTGCGCGACAAGCAGGATTTCGCAGCGCTCTGAGCGCGCCCGGGCGGCGCCACGCGACTGCCCACCGACCATCATCGAGGGAACCCCATGCACGATTCACGTAGCGCATTCGCGCAGGCCTTCGTCCGCCTGACCGAACCGCTGATCTTCAGCCGCCGCCGCCTGACGCTGGCGGTGCTGGCGATCATCACCGTGTTCCTCGGCTGGCAGGCGACGCACCTGCGCGTCGAGACCGGCTTCGACAAGCAGTTGCCGCTGGGGCACCCCTACATCGGCGTCTACAAGCAGTACCAGAAGGAATTCGGCGGCGCCAACGTCACGCTGGTGGCGCTGCGGCAGAAGCAAGGCGACATCTACAACGCCGCCTTCATGCGCACGCTGCGCGCGCTGACCGACGCGGTGTATTTCACGCCGGGCATGGACCGCGCCCGCGTCAGTTCGATCTTCACGCCCGACGTGCGCTACCTCGAGGTGGTGGAAGGCGGCTTCGCCGGCGGCAACGTCGTGCCGGCGGATTTCCAGCCGAGCGCCGAGGCGCTGCAGCGCGTGCGCGGCAACGTCGACAAGGCCGGCATCGTCGGGCGCCTGGTGGCCAACGACCATGGCGGCGCCATGGTGTTCTCCGAGCTGCTGGAACGAGATCCCGTCACGGGCGTGAAGCTCGACTACATCGACACCGCCCACCGGCTGGAGGAGGTGCGCGGCCGCTTCACCAGCCCCAAGCTCTACGAGTACCGCCTGAAGCACGACGCGCCGCCGCTGAAGGCCGGCGAGCTGCTGCGTACGGCCTACGCCGATCCGCGCGGCCTGACGTTCGCGCTGCGCAAGGTCGATGCCGTGCCGGGCGAGTCCGGCGAGACGCGGAGCTTCCGAGGCTACCAGCTGGAGGTGAAGGAACTCGCCAACCCGGACTACAACCCGGGCATCGAGGTGCACATCATCGGCTTCACCAAGGCGGTGGGCGACATCGCCGACAGCGCCATCGAGGTATTCAGTTTCTTCGGCCTGACCGTGCTGCTGGTGTGGCTGCTGCTGTGGCGCTACTGCGGCTCGCCGCAGGTGGCGCTGCTGCCGCTGGCCTGCGGCGTGCTGGCGGTGATCTGGGAGCTGGGCCTGCTGCACATGGTCGGCCTGGCGCTGGACCCCTTCGCGGTGCTGATGCCCTTCATCGTGCTGGCGATCAGCACCTCGCACGGCATCCAGATCACCAGCTTCTGGCTCAACGAGGTCGCCGACAACGGCCTGCCGCCACTGGAAGCGGCGAAGGCAACCTATCGCCGCCTGGTCATTCCCGGCCTTTCGGCGCTGGCGACGAACTTCATCGGCTTCGGCACCATCCTGCTGATCCCGATCGACATCATCCGCGAGATGGCGATCAACGCCATGCTCGGCCTGATGGCGATCGTGCTGTGCAAGAAGATGCTGCTGCCCTGCCTGCTGACCTTCGCCTCGATCAAGGACCCGGTGAAGTTCCGTGAGCACCAGCAGCGGCGCGACCGCCAGTTCGCACCGGTCTGGCGTCTGCTGGCCAGCCTGACCCAGCGCCCGGTTGCGGCGGCGGTGCTGGTGCTTGCGGCGGCGCTGTGGGGCTGGGGCGAGTGGGTGGCGCGCGATCTCAAGATCGGCGAGCTGCACGCCGGCGTGCCGGAGCTGCGCCCGGATTCGCGCTACAACCTGGACTCGGCGGCGGTGGTGCGCGACTTCTCCATCGGCGTCGACGTGCTCAAGGTGGTGGCCGAGGGCAAGACCGACGGCTGCATCGACCATGCCATCGTGTCGCTGATGGACCGTTTCGCCTGGCGCATGGAGAACACGCCGGGCGTGCAGTCGACGCTGTCCCTGCCCAAGCTGCAGCAGAAGGTGTTCAACAGCTACAGCGAGTCGAACCCCAAGTTCAACACGCTGCCGCGCGAAAGCGGCGCCCTGGTGATCACGGTGCAGCCCTTCCCCAGCTCCACCGGCCTGCTCAACGAGGATTGCAGCGCCATGCCGGTGCTGGTCTTCACCCGCGACCACAAGGCCGAGACCATCGACGGCATCGTCGCCGCGGTGGACAAGTTCATCGCCGAGCTGCCGCCGGACGCGCCGGTGAAATTCCGCCTGGCCACCGGCAACGTCGGCGTGATGGCCGCCGCCAACGACGTCATCAAGGACACCGAGTTCTCGGTGCTGCTGTGGCTGTTCGTCGGCATCGGCGTCTGCGTGCTGGCTTCGTTCCGCAGCCTCGCCGGCCTGGTCTGCGTGCTGGTGCCGCTGGCGCTGGTGCACGTGGCGTCCTACGCCGTGATGGTCTACCTGCAGATCGGCATCAAGATCTCCAACCTCGCGGTCGCGGCCTTCGCCGCCGGCATCGGCGTCGACTACGGCATCTACATCTACAGCGTGCTCGAGGAGAACGTGCTGCAGAAGCGCATGTCGCTGCGGCAGGCCTACGAGAACACGCTGCACCAGACCGGCAAGGCGGTGATCTTCACCGCGCTGACGCTGGCGGCGACGGTCTGCACCTGGCTGTTCTCGGGCCTGCAGTTCCAGGTCGACATGGGAATCCTGCTGACCATGATGTTCGTCGCCAATGCCGTGGCAGCCGTGGTGCTGCTGCCGGCTTTCGCCGCCTTCCTGCTGCGCCCTGCCTCCGAAGACGCCGCCGTGCCGCAGGCGGCTGCCGCCGGATCGACCGCGGCCTGAATCCATTTCCAGTGATGTGACAGAGGAGAGATGCAAATGAAGATGCGAATGCTCGCCATCCTGGCGCTGACGGCCGCGCTGCCCTCGGTGGCGCTGGCCAAGGTCTCCGCCGAGGATGCGGCCAGGCTGGGCAAGGAACTGACGCCGGTCGGCGCCGAGCGTGCCGGCAACAAGGACGGCACCATTCCGGCCTGGACGCCGGCGAAGCAGTCCGGCGCCCTGAAGGGGCAGTTCCCCTCCGATCCGGCGATCGAGAACGACAAGCCGCTGTTCACGATCGACGTCAAGAACCAGGGCCAGTACGCCGACAAGCTGACCGAGGGCCACAAGGAACTGCTCAAGCGCTTCCCGGCCAGCTACAGGCTCAAGGTCTATCCCAGCCACCGCAAGGTGAATTTCCCGGAGAAGGTGCTGGCGGAGACGGTCAAGAACGCCACCCGTGCCGAGCTGGAAGGCGTCGACAACCCGCGCGGCGCCTTCGTCGGCTTTCCGTTTCCGATCCCGCGCTCCGGTGCCGAGCCGATCTGGAACCATCGCGTGAAATGGCGCGGCGATGCGCTGCGCCGCTACAACAACCAGATGATCGTGCAGCAGGACGGCAAGTTCACGCTGACCAAGATCGTCGAGGACGTGAAGTTCTATTACGCCAACACCGGCAACGCGACGCCGCCGGAACTCAAGCCCGGCACCGATTTCCTGCGCTACCTGTCGGAGACGATCTCGCCGCCGCGCATCGCCGGCACCTTCATCCTGGTGCACGAGAAGGCGGGTTTCGGCACCGAGGGCCGCGCCGCCTGGCTGTATGCGCCGGTGCTCAAGCGCATCCGCCGCGCGCCGGCGGTGTGCTGCGACAACCCCTACGAGGGCACCGACGGCCACCAGTTCTACGACCAGGTGGACATGTACAACGGTGTGCTGGAGCGCTTCACCTGGAAGCTGGTCGGCAAGCGCGAGATGTACATCCCGTACAACTCCTACCGCATCGCCGGCAACAAGACCAAGTATGCCGACATCGCGCGCCCCAACCACATCAACCAGGACCTGCCGCGCTACGAGCTGCACCGTGTCTGGATCGTCGAGGCCGACAACAAGCCCGACCAGCGCCACACCTTCAAGAAGCGCCGCATCTACCTGGACGAGGACAGCTGGAACATCGTCGCCATCGACGACTACGACCAGCAGGGCAAGCTGATGCAGTTCCAGGAGGGTCACCTGGTGCCGTACTTCAACATCCTGGCGGCGACCACGCAGCCCGAGGTGATCTATCACCTCAATTCCGGCCGCTACTTCGTCACCGCGATGATCAACGAAGACCAGCCCTACGACGCGACGGTGTCCTTCAGCGACAGCACCTTCGAGGCCGAGACGGTGCAGAAGCGCACGTCCAAGTAAGGCATCCGTCGGGCGGTGGCGCCTGGCGCCACCGCCCGACGGAACACAAACAAGCGTCCGTGCAGGAGATCACGAAGATGCCCATCAATCCGGCAAGAGCAGCCCTGCTCGCCGCCTGTGCCGTCGCGCCCGTGGCGGCGCAGGCGGCAGAGTTCAATTTCAGCCTTGGCGACACGCCGTTCAACGCGGTGCTGAACAACACCGTCACCCTGGGCGCCTCCTGGCGCATCGAGGAGCGCTCCGACGATCTCGTCGGCAAGTCCAACCTCGACCCGGACGTCTGCAGCGGGGCCTACCAGTCCTGCCAGGGCGTGCATCGCGCGCAGAGCTACCCGGCGCAGCATCTGTTCGAGGCGCCGGGCATGGCGTCGATGAACTTCGACGACGGCAACCTCAACTACGACAAGGGCGACATCACCCAGGCGCCGCTCAAGCTGTCGCAGGATCTGAACATCAAGTTCGGCAACTACGGCTTCTTCTTCCGTGGCATGGGCATCTACGACGATCTCAACTACCGCGGGTTCAAGGAGAACTACCCCAACAAGATCACCGCGGAGAACTACCAGCAGGTCGGCATCGTCGGCGACAACAACGTCGCCAACCGCTACTTCGCCCGCAGCTACGGCCCGGGCGGCCACGTGCGCCCGGAACGCGCCGAGGACGAGGCGCGCGAAATCGGCATGCGCTACGACCTGCTCGACGCCAACTTCTACGGTGTCGTGCCCTACCTCGAAGGCGAGCGCGAGCTGATCTTCCGCGTCGGCCGCCAGACCGTGAACTGGGGGCAGAGCACGGTGGCGGTGATCAACAGCGTCAACCAGGCGCAGCCGGTCAATGCCAACAGCCTTTACCGCCTCGGCTTCGGCCTGCTGGAAGAACTGTTCGTGCCGGTCGGCATGATCCGCGCCAGCACCGAGATCGCCGGCGGCGTCAGCATCGAGGGCTACTACCAGTTCGAATGGCAGCCGGTCGAGATTCCGACGCCGGGCAGCTACATGTCCTTCGTCGACATCGGCACCGACAACCTGCGCAGTTCGGTCAACGCTGCCTTCGGCGGCTCGGCCGACGATCCCGACCACGTCGGCTTCCAGCTCAACAGTCCGCTGGCGCTGATCACGCCGACGACGCTGACACTGGACCGCGAGAAGGACAGGGAGGCCCGCGACCAGGGCCAGTGGGGCGTGTCGCTGAAGTACTACGCCGACTGGCTCAACGACGGCACTGAGCTGGGCCTGTACTTCATGAACTACCACTCGAAGCTGCCCTACGTCAGCTTCTACTCGACCGATGCCAGCTGCGCGCGCCGCGAAGGCAACGCGATGGGCATCGACGCCACCAATACGCTGGAGTTCCTGGAGGCCTGCCCGAACCTGCCGGTGGCGAACCCCAGGGCCTCCACGCGTGTCCTGGGCGACATCGGCGCGCTGGCACTGCAGCGGCCGGGCATCCTCGGCGACATCGGCCTGGGCCTGGACCTGGGCACCGCCCTGGGCGGCCTGACCAGCCTGCTGATCCCGCGCGCCGGTCCGCAGAGCGATGCCGTGCCGCTGGATACCGCCAGGATCCAGGTCGAGTACCCGGAAGACCTGCAGATGTACGGCTTCAGCTTCACCACCACCGCCGGCGACCTGTCGTTCCAGGGCGAGGTGTCGTACCGGCCGAACGTGCCGCTGCAGGTGGCGCTGATCGACCTGGCCTTCGCCTCCTTCGGCCCCACGCTGACGCGCTGCCACGACGCGGCGCTGGGCTGCGCCGGCGCCAGCGCCGGCATCGGCTTCAACGAGCAGGGCCAGTACGTCATCTATGACCAGAACAACTTTGTCGATGCCAACGGCAACAATCCCTACCCGGACGCGGTCAACCTGATCGTCGGCGCCGCGCCGGGTTCGGCCCGCTCGTTCCCGAACTTCATCATTCCCTATCGCGGCGGCGTGGTCGGCGAGAACGCGCCGAACAGCTACATCCAGGGCTGGGTGCCGGGCAAGGTCGCGCAGTACAACATCGGTGCCACCCAGGTGCTGGGCGCCTCGGAGAACTGGATCGGTGCCGACCAGGTGATCCTGCTCTACGAACTGGCGGCGACGCACGTGCTCAACCTGCCGGACTTCGACCGCCTGCAGATCGAAGGGCCGATGACCGCCACCACGCACGCCAGCGCCGGCGCCAACGGCAGCGGTGCCGACGGCTCGCGCCTGGCCTGCTCGACCAACCCGGCCTGCTCGATCGGCCCCGACGGCCTGCGCTTCAATCCCTTCCAGGCACCGCGCAGCGCCTACGCCGACGCCTTCTCCTGGGGCTACCGCGTGGTCGGCCGCATCAGCTACGAGTCGGTGCTGCCAGGCATCAGTGTGCAGCCGCTGTTCATCTGGCAGCAGGACATCGGGGGCAACTCGCCGGGGCCGGCGGGCAACTTCGTCGAGGGGCGCAAGTCGCTCAACTTCCTGCTGGAGACGCGCTACGAGAAGTCGATGGCCTTCACCATCGCCTACAACACCTTCTTCGGTGGCGGCCGCAACAACCTCTACGCCGATCGCGACAACCTCGGCTTCTTCGTCAAGTACCAGTTTTGAGGAATCGCCATGCTTCGTCCGATCCTGTTCACCGCCGTGCTGGCCTGCGCCCTGGCGGCTGTTGCCGCCGAGGCGCCGAAGCCGCGCGCCGCCGAAGCGGCGCCGATGTCGCAACACCGCCTGCTGACGCGCGTCGTGCCGGCCGGCGACAGCCTGGTCGCGGTCGGCGCGCGCGGCCACATCCTGCGCTCCGACGACGGCAGCGCCTGGACCCAGGTGCCGGCGCCGGTCGACGTGCTGCTGACCTCGGTGTTCTTCGTCGATGCCCGCCAGGGCTGGGCGGTGGGCCATGACGCCAGCATCCTGCACAGCGGCGACGGCGGCCGCAGCTGGCAGCTGCAGAACTCCCAGCCGGAGCTGAACCTGGCCCTGCTGGACGTGCTGTTCCTCGACGCAAGCCACGGCCTGGCGGTCGGCGCCTACGGCCTGATGCTGGAAACCCGCGACGGCGGCGCGCACTGGCGCCGGCTGGAGCTGCCGCTGACGCAGGAGGGCCTGCATTTCAATGCCCTGGCGCGGCTCGGCGACGGCGCGCTGCTGCTGGTCGGCGAGGAGGGCATGATGGCCTTGTCGCGCGACGCCGGCACCAGCTGGGAGCGCCTGGCCTCGCCCTACGAGAGTTCGCTGTTCGCGGTGCTCGCGTCGGGCCCTTCGGGGGCGGTGGTCGCCGGCCTGCGCGGCCATGCCTTCCGCAGCGACGCAGTCGGCACCGGCCCCTGGCAGCGGCTGGACACCGGCAGCGTGCAATCGGTGTTCGGCCTGGCGGCGATGCCGGGCGGCCGCGTCGGCCTGGCCGGGCTCAATGCCTTCCTGGAGATGCTGGACCCGGCCGGGCGGGTCGAAACCCAGGCCTGGCGTCGTGCCGGTGCCTCCGCGACACCGGGCACCGGTCCGGAGCTGGGTGCTTTCAGCCATCTGCTGGCCTGGCGCGGCGAGGTGCTGACGGTCGGCGACAGCGGCGTGCAGCGCTGGACCGCCGCTCCACCCTGAATCTGGTCTATTACTTCCGGGGTAATTGAACCACCGCGGGCCCTGGCGGAGACTGGAGCCTGAACCGCTCAGCAGGAGGCATGGCGGCCCCCGCGGACCTCGCAGGGCGTTGCCGGAGAAAGCTATATGGCTGGAGATCTCGCCAATGTCGTCGCCTTTCCCAACCTGCTGCGCGACTGCCGCCGCGGGCGCCGCCTGTCGCAGCTGGACCTGGCCGTGGAGGCCGAGGTCTCGCAGCGTCATCTGAGCTTCCTGGAGTCGGGCCGCGCCCGGCCCAGCCGCGAGATGGTGCTGCAGCTGGCCCAGGCCCTGGACCTGCCGCTGCGCGAGCGCAACCGCCTGCTGCAGTCGGCCGGCTATGCCGGCGTGTTCCCGCAGCGCAAGCTCGAGACCGTCGACATGGGGCCGGTGCGCCAGGCGCTGGAGCGGCTGATCAGGCACCACGAGCCCTACCCGGCGGTGGTGGTGGACCGCGCCTGGAACCTGTTCATGGTCAACGAGTCGGTGGGCCGCGTGTTCGGCCTGCTCGGCGATCTCGACGAGATCTACAAGCGCGTCTGCGGCGACGGCCCGCGCAACGTGCTGAAGCTGACCTTCCACCCGCAGGGCCTGCAGCCCTACATCGCCAACTTCGCCGAGATCGGCTCGCAGCTGCTGGCGCGCACCGCGCGCGAGGCGCTGGAGCACCCGGAGGTGCAGGCGGTGCTGGACGAGGTGCTGTCCTACCCGGGCATCCCGGCGCGCTGGCGCGTGCAGGAGGTGCACCCGCTGCCGCTGCCGGTGCTGCCCACCGAGTTCCGCGTCGGGCCGGTGAGCCTCAAGCTGTTCTCGATGCTGACCACCTTCGGCACGCCGCAGGACATCACCACCGACGAACTGCGCGTGGAAAGCTTCTACCCGGCCGACGCCGCCAGCGAGGCCTTGCTGCGGCAACTGGGCGGCCCCCGCTAGACCCGCCGGGCCGGCGGCGCTACCCTCCCGCCATGCGCAATATCATCCTCGCGATCGCCCTGTTCCTGTCCCTGCCGGTCACGGCGGCGGACGTCTACAAGTACACCGACGAAAAGGGCATCGTCCACTACACCGACAAGCCGCCCAGCAAGAACGCCAAGCCGGCCAACCTGCCGCCGCTGCACACCTATTCGCCGGCGCCGATGGGGGGCCTCAGTGCGCCGACCCCCTCGACCCCGGGGGCAGCCGAGGTGGCGCCGATCAAGTACGAACTGCGCATCACCTCGCCGGAACCCGACCAGACCAACCGCGACGCCAGCGGCAACCTGGCGGTGACGGTGGTGGTCACGCCGGACCTGCCGGACGGCTATACCCTGGTCTACTACGCCGATGACCAGGCCAACGGCGAGCCCCGGACAACCACCAGCGCCACCCTGTCGGGCCTGGCCCGCGGCCAGCACAGCATCGTGGTCGCCCTGATCGACAAGACTGGCGCGGAGGTGACCCGTTCGGCCGCCGTGGCGGTCAACCTGCGCCAGCCGACAGTGAAGGCGCCGGTCGCCGCCCCGCGTCCCGCCCCTCGATAACGCACCAAATTGGTGCAAATCAGCCCCGACTGCGCTAGTCTGGGGCTGCAGCCTTTTGGCGCGACTCTTGCTGTATTCCGCGCATGAAATTCATTCCCCGCAGCTCGTCGGTCCGTCCAGAAGACGTGCTCGATGGCCTTACGACGGCCGTGATCGGCCTGGACGAGCAGCTTTGCGTCACCTCGCTGAACTCGGCTTGTGAAAACCTGTTCGGCATTTCGCGCAAGCACGCAATTGGTGCACCTTTGTCGGAGGCGATCCCGCACCTGGGGCCGCATGCGCCGCGGCTGCGCAAGTCGCTGGAAAACGCCACCGGCTTCATCGAGCGCGAGCTGCGCCTGCAGCGGCCCGGCGAGGAGCCGGTCACCGTCGATTGCACCGTCACCCCCTTCATCCTCGGCCGCAAGCCCGGCCTGCTGATGGAGGTGCTGGCGCTGGACCGCCACCTGCGGATCTCGCGCGACGAACTGATCCTGGCGCAGCACCAGGCCAGCCGCGAGCTGATCCGCGGCATGGCCCACGAGATCAAGAACCCGCTGGGCGGCATCCGCGGCGCGGCGCAGCTGCTGGAGCGGGAGTTCCCCGACTCCGAGCACCGCGAGTACACCCGCGTGATCATCCGCGAGGTCGACCGCCTGCAGAACCTGGTCAACCGCATGCTGGGCCCCAACCGCCTGCCGCAGAAGGACTGGCTCAACATCCACGAGGTGCTGGAGCACGTGCGCCAGCTGGTGCAGGCCGAGTCCTCCGGCGAGGTGGTGTTCCTGCGCGACTACGACCCCAGCATCCCCGAGATCAGCGCCGACCGCGAGCAGATGATCCAGTCGGTGCTGAACATCGTCCGCAACGCCATGCAGGCGATCGGCGGCGAAGGCACCATCACCCTGCGCACGCGCACGCGGCGCCAGTTCACCATCGCCGCCGTGCGCCGAAAGCTGGTGGTCCAGGTCGACATCGAGGACGACGGTCCCGGCATCGCGCCGACCATGCTGGAGAAAATTTTCTACCCGATGATCACCACCCGGGCCGAAGGCACCGGACTTGGCCTGCCGATTGCTCAGTATTTGATCCATGCCCATGGCGGACTGATCGAATGCAAGAGCCGCCCGGGCTGCACCGTGTTCTCCCTGTACCTGCCCCTGGAATCGACATGAACTCCGTATCCCCCCGCCACCCGCAGCGGCTCCTTCGCCGCGGAGTCACCTCATGACCGCCACGCTGCGCGTCTGGGTGGTGGACGACGACGAGTCGATCCGCTGGGTGCTGGAGCGCTCGCTGGCGCGCGAAGGCATGAACGTGGAGAGCTATCCCGGCGCCGCCGAGCTGCTCGACGCGCTCAACGACGACACCCCCGACGTGCTGATCTCCGACATCCGCATGCCGGGCGTCAACGGCCTGGAGCTGATGGAGCGCGTGCACCGCTCCAAGCCGGACCTGCCGGTCATCATCATGACCGCGCATTCCGATCTCGACGCCGCCGTGGCCAGCTACAAGGGCGGCGCCTTCGAATACCTGCCCAAGCCCTTCGACGTCGACGGCGTCGCCTCGCTGGTGCGCCGCGCCGCGCGCCAGGTGGAAGTGGCGGTGGAACCCTCGGTGGCGGAATCCAGCGCCGACATCATCGGCGAGGCGCCGGCGATGCAGGACGTGTTCCGCGCCATCGGCCGCCTGAGCCAGTCCAACATCACCGTGCTGGTCACCGGCGAGTCCGGCACCGGCAAGGAGCTGGTGGCCCGTGCCCTGCACGTCAACAGCCCGCGCGCGTCCAAGCCGTTCATCGCCATCAATACCGCGGCGATCCCCAAGGACCTGCTGGAGTCCGAGTTCTTCGGACACGAGCGCGGCTCCTTCACCGGCGCGGCGACGCAGCGCAAGGGCCGCTTCGAGCAGGCCGATGGCGGCACGCTGTTCCTGGATGAAATCGGCGACATGCCGGCCGACCTGCAGACGCGCCTGCTGCGCGTGCTGCAGAACGGCGAGTTCTACCGCGTCGGCGGTGTCGCCCCGATCCGCGTCGACGTGCGCGTGGTGGCCGCCACCCACCAGGCGCTGGAAACGCTGGTGAAGGACGGCCGCTTCCGCGAGGACCTCTACCACCGCCTCAATGTCATTCGCGTGCGCATCCCGGCGCTGCGCGAACGCCCGGAGGACGTGCCGCAGCTGGCGCGCCACTTCCTGGCCCGTGCCGCCGAGGAGATGAAAGCCGAGGCCAAGCGCCTGCGGCCGGAGGTGGTCGAGCGTCTCAAGAACTTCGACTGGCCCGGCAACGTGCGCCAGCTCGAGAACATCTGCCGCTGGCTGACGGTGATGGCGCCAGGCCAGGACATCCACCTGCAGGACCTGCCGCCCGAGGTGCGCCCGGCGGCCTATGTCGCTGCGCCGGCTCCGGCTGCAGCACCGGCACCGGTGGCTGCGATGGCGCCGGTGGCTCCGGCTCCGGCTCCGGCCGTGACCGCCGCGGTGCCCGCCCCGCCGCCGCTGTCCGTGAGCGATCCCTCCGGGGCCTGGGACCATGAACTGCGGCAATGGGCCGATGCCGCCCTGTCGTCCGGCAAGGACGACCTGCTGGGCGAGGCCACGCCGATGTTCGAGCGCGTGATGATCGAAGCCGCGCTGACCGCCACCCGTGGCCAGCGCCAGGAAGCGGCGCGCCGCCTGGGCTGGGGGCGCAACACGCTGTCCCGCAAGATCAAGGAACTGGGGATGGGTGAGGACGAATAAATCTCCAAAGGAGATTTATTCGTCCGAACGCCCGGCCATGGAATGTTTGGCCCGGCTGAAGCATGACTCGATGTCATGCTGAAGTAAGCCAAACATGGGCAGGGGATCAATCGGGACACTGAAGTCCCGCCATGGATGGCGACCCTGCTCCCCGCAAAGTTACCGGAGTTTTATCGTCTTCGCGGGCGGCCACCATTCCAAACCGGTCGTTGACGCGACAGACCTAGACGACCGGCGACTTCTGCTGCCGCAGCACCAGTTCCAGCCGGTTGCGCACGCCGAAGATCGTCAGGATCGCGGTGACGTGTTCCTTCACCGTGTATTCGCTGATGCTCAGGGTGCGGGCGATCTGCTTGTTGGAGAAGCCGCCCAGCAGGGCTTCGTAGACATGCCGCTGGCGCTCGGTCAGCGCCTCCTGGGGCGGCGCCCGCAGGCCGATCATTTCGTCGGCATCGACGAACACTTTCTCGCCGGCCTGGATGCGGCGGAAGCCCTCCAGCAGGTGATCGACGTCGGCGTTCTTCAGCAGCAGGCCGCAGACGCCGCGCCGCCGTGCCAGGTCTACCGCTTCCGGCTCCGGCGCGGCGGAGATCAGGATCACCTTTGCCAGCCGCGACGCCAGGCGGTCCAGTGCCTCGTCGAAGCGCAGGCCCGGCAGGTGCATGTCCAGGAACAGGTAGTCCCAGCGCCCCTGCAGGGCTTCGCCCTCGAGATGATGCAGGGTGTCGATACGGGCCTGCGGGTAGCAGGCCTGCAGCAGGCTGCGCAGGCCGGCGCAGGTCATGGGGTGGTCGTCGACGATCAGCAGGTGCATGGGCGGAGCCTACAGGCCGGCGGCGCGGATCGCCGCGCCGATCGAAGGGCAGCGGGCGGCGTAGACCACGCGCCTCCCGCGCGCCAGGCCGACGCTGCGGTAGAAGCCAGCCATGGTCCGCTCGATCTGCAGGACCGGCAGGCCGTCTTCGCCATAGACGCGAAAGATCCCCGCGGCGCCCAGCGGGATCTCGCTGCGGCACCAGAAACCGCGATACAGCGCCGGCAGCCGTGCCCGCACGTCCTCGAAGGCGGCGCGCAGGGCCGCGATCTCGGTGGCGGAGTAGCCGGCGGAGTCGAAGCCATCGGGCATGGGGAACGGAAGGCGGCCTGCGGAGGGTCGTGAAATTAGACGCGCCGGCATCCGCGCCGAGTACCCCTCCGTGGAGGGGTTGAACAGGGCCGGGGTCATGGCGCCATCCCCGCCAGGGTCCGAAGCAGCAGGTCCGGCGGCACCGGCTTGGTCAGCAGCAGCAGGCCCTCCTGCTCGGCGCGCTGGTGGGTTTCCGCGGCCAGTTCGCCGGACAGCAGCAGGCCGCGCGCCTCCGGCCACTGCGCCAGCCAGTCGGTGAGCCAGTCGATGCCGTCGCGCTCGCCGGGCAGGCGCACGTCGCAGAGGATCAGGTCCGGCTGCAGTGCCTCCTCGACGTCGGCCGGATTGCTGCGGTGGCTGATGCGCAGGCCCCAGTCTCCGGCCCAGGTCTGCAGCGCTGCAGCGGCCATCGGGTCGTCCTCCACCAGCAGCAGGTGACGGTCGCGCAGGCGCAGCACCGGCGCAGCATCGGCCACCGGCGCAGCGGTGGCGCCGCGCGCGGGCAGGGCGATCAGCGCCGCCTCGGGCAAGTCCAGCGAGAAGCGGCTGCCGCGGCCCGGTTGCGAGTGCAGGCGCAGCCGCGCTCCCAGCAGGTTGGCGGCCTCCTGCACGATGCTCAGGCCCAGGCCGATGCCCTGGCTGCGGTCGCGTGTCGGGTTGTGCAGCTGCACGTAGGGCTTGAACACCTGCCCGACCTCCGCCGCGGCGATGCCGATGCCCTGGTCCTGCACCGCCAGTTCGACGCCGCCCCGGCGCAGGCGCGCGGACAGCAGCACGCCGCGGCCGGCCGGCGAAAACTTGATGGCGTTGTCGAGCAGGTTGTGGATGGCGCGTCCGAGCAGCGTCGGGTCGGTGTCCAGCGCGCGCCGCTGCAGGCGGCGGTCGACCTTCAGCCGCAACCGCAGGCCCTTGTGCTCCGCGATCTGGCGATGCGAGGCGATGGCGCGCGGCAGCAGCTCCATCAGCGGGGTCGGTTGCTGGTTGAGCCTGTAGGCGCCGCCCTCGAGCTTGGACAGGTCCATCAGGCCGTTGAACTGGTCGGACAGTGCCTGGCCCGCCTCCAGCACGCGGTCGACCAGGTCGCGGCTCTCGCCCTCGGGGACGCGCATGCGCAGCGCATGGCTGGTCAGCATCAGCGCGTGCAGCGGCTGGCGCAGGTCGTGGCTGGCGGCGGCGAGGAAGGCGGACTTTTCGCGGTTGGCGCGCTGCGCGCTCTCGGCGGCGCTGCGCTGCTGTTCCAGCAGGCGGTCCTTTTCCTGCTCCAGCATCAGGTTGCGCGCATTGCCGTGGTGGCGCACCAGCACGGCCTGGATGATGGTGGCGTGAAAGAAGAGGAACATCACCGCCAGCTGGCCCCAGTGGCCGGGAAAGGTGTGGTGCAGCGGCGGCAGCAGCAGGCCCAGCGATACGGCGGAGGCCGACAGCACGTGTGCCAGGCCGAACGAGGCGATCGAGGCGGCGGACACGCTGACGGCCATGTAGATCATCACGATCATCAGGTTGTGGTTGGCCAGGCCCGGCACCAGCAGCAGGCCCAGCGCCCCCCAGATCGCGCCCAGCAGCACGCCGCCGTGCAGCAACGCCAGCCACTCGCCGATGCGCAGTTCCTGCAGGGCCATGACGGAGATCTGCTGGTAGCGTCGCCGCAGCAGCAGTCCCAGTGCGCCGTTGACGGCGCTGAAGGCCAGCCAGGACAGCAGCAGGGAGTGGTCGACCACCGCCCAGCACAGCGCCGCGACCACGCCTACCGCCAGCGGCGACAGCCAGGGACGTAGGCTGCCCCAGCCCAGCGCCAGCAGCTCGGTGGCGAGCTGCGGCGAGTAGGCCTGGTAGTTGAACAGGGCGAAGGGCAGGCGCATGCGCTCGGGAGTCGGGGGCGATCCGGGAGCCTCACAGTAGCGGAGCCCCGGAGAAGGCGCGAGCAGCGTAGGCCGGTGGCGGTGACCGCAATACCCCTCCATGGAGGGGCGGCTGGCGGCCCGCGGCGGCAGTTGCTAGCGTTGACAGGCCCTGTGGAGGAGAGCCCTTGGACGACCATCGCGCCATAGAGCGCCTTTTGTACCGCTATGCCGAGTTGATCGATGCCGGCGACTTTGCTGGCGTCGGGCAGCTGTTCGAGCGGGGCCGGATCGTTGCCGGCGGCAATGCCGTTGCCGGCGCCGCGGCGGTACAGGGCATGTACGAGAGCTACACGCGGCGCTACGCCTGCGGCACGCCGCGTACGCAGCACCTGATGGGCAATGTCTGCATCGACGTCGATGCGGGCGGCCGTTCGGCGCAGGCGCGCCTGCGCTTCACGGTGTTCCAGGCGCTGGAGGACTTTCCGCTGCAGGCGATCATCGCCGGGCGCTACCAGGATCGTTTCGCGCGCGACGAGGGCGGCTGGTACTTCGCCGAGCGCCGCATGCAGCCGGAGCTGATGGGTGACCTCAGCCGCCATTTGCTGCTTCCCGTCCCACAGGAGAAGGGCTGATGCGCTTCCGCGACAGGATCGTGCTGGTCACCGGCGCCGCCTCGGGTATCGGCCGCGCCACGGCGCAGCGGCTGTCCGCCGAGGGTGCCGTGCTGGTGCTGGCGGACGTGAATCTCGCCGGGGTGCAGGCAGTGGCGGCGGAACTCGCGGGGCCCTCGCGCTGCATTGCCTTCGACGCCGCCGACCCGGCGTCCTGCCGCGCGCTGGTGGCCCAGGCGACCGAGGGCGGGCGGCTGGACCTGCTCTGCAACATCGCCGGCGTGCTCGACTGGGCGCCGCTGGCGGAGTTCGACGAGGCGCGCTGGGATCGCGTGATCGCGATCAACCTCAGCGCGGTGTTCCACCTCTGCCGCGCGGCGATGCCGCTGCTGGTGGCCAGCCGCGGCAATATCGTCAACATGGCCTCGGCCGGCGGCATGGTGGGGATTCCCTACAACACGGCCTACGGCGCTTCCAAGGCCGGCGTGATCGCGCTGACCAAGTCGCTGGCGCTGGAGTTCGCCGCCGCCGGGGTGCGCGTGAATGCGGTCTGTCCCACCGGGGTCAAGACGCCGATGCTGGCGGGTGGATTCCCGGCGGGTGTGGACGTGGCCCTGCTGATGCGCAATGCGTCGAAGCTGGACGGCGGTGCCTTGCTGGAGCCGGAGGATGTCGCGGCCGCGGTGGCCTTCCTGGCGTCGGATGAGGCGAAGAAGGTGACGGGGGTGGCGTTTCCGGTGGATGGGGGACAGACGGCTGGATAAAGCTTGCTGATGTGGGAGCGACGCAAGTCGTGATCTTTTCGCCTGCAGCGCAAAGCAACAGATCGCGACTTGCGTCGCTCCCACGAAAGCGCTCGTCAGGCCGAGCGGCCCAGCCGCGCACAGGTCTCGCGATACTCCGCCACCAGCCGCTCGCAGAGCTCGCGCGCCGGCGGCAGGTCGGTGATGGCACCGGTGCCTTGCCCCGCCGACCAGATGTCCTTCCAGGCCTTGCCGGCCGACAGCTCGGTGCCGAAGTCGAGTTCGGTCTTGGGCTTGAGGTTTTCCGGGTCCAGGCCGGCCTTCAGGATCGAGGGGCGCAGGAAGTTGGCCGGTACGCCGCTGATCGCCGGGGTGTAGACGATGTCGGCGGCGCGGCTGTCGAGCAGCATCTGCTTGTAGGCTTCCGGCGCCTCGGCTTCCTGCGTGCCGATGAAGCGCGTGCCGAGGTAACCGAAGTCGGCGCCCAGGGCCAGCGCTGCGGCGATGCCGGCGCCGTTGCCGATGCAGCCGGACAGCGCGATGTAGCCGCTGAAGATCGAGCGGATCTCCGGGATCATCGCGAAGGGATTGAGCGTGCCGGCATGGCCGCCGGCGCCCGCTGCCACCGGGATCAGGCCGTCGACGCCGGCCTGCGCGGCCTTCTCGGCATGGCGCAGGCTGATGATGTCGTGGAACACCAGGCCGCCGTAGCTGTGCACCGCGTCCACCACCTCGGCGGCGGCGCCCAGCGAGGTGATCACCAGCGGTACCTTGTGCTTCACCACTTCGGCGAGGTCGGCCTGCAGGCGCGGGTTGGTCTTGTGCACCACCAGGTTCACGCCGTAGGGCGCGTCCTGCGGCGTCAGCGTCGCCTCGAGTTCGTCGAGCCAGGCGACGAAGCCCTGCGTGCTGCGCTGGTTCAGCGCCGGGAAGGTTCCGACCAC
Organism: Solimonas sp. K1W22B-7; assembly: GCF_003428335.1. GTDB lineage: Bacteria > Pseudomonadota > Gammaproteobacteria > Nevskiales > Nevskiaceae > Solimonas_A. The sequence continues at coordinate 5,069,357 of NZ_CP031704.1, read as the reverse complement.
GCCGGCCTTGCAGCAGGCCGTGACCAGCTTCGGCGTCGACACCAGGAACATCGGCGCGGCGATCGCGGGAACGCGCACGCGTCCCTGCCAGGATTGCGGCATGGCCATGGTGAAGCTCCTAGCGACGGTAGACGGGTTTGCGCTTCTCGAGGAAGGCGTTCACGCCTTCGGTGAATTCGTCGTAGTGGCCGCACTCGCCCTGCAGCCTGCGCTCCAGCTGCAGCGACTCGGGCAGCGTGCTCGCATCGCTGGCATAGACCGCCTGCTTGATGCGCTCCAGCGCCGCGGCCGGTCCGTTGGCCAGCTTGTGCGCGATCGCCATCGCGGTCGGCAGCAGTTGCTCGTCGTCCACCACGTCCCAGACCAGGCCCCAGGCCAGCGCCTTCTCGGAGGACAGCTTCTCGCCCAGCATCGCCATGCCCATGGCGCGCTGCTGGCCGACCAGGCGCGGCAGCAGCCAGGTGCCGCCGGCATCGGGGATCAGGCCGATGTTGACGAAGGCCTGCAGGAAGTAGGCGGAACGCGCGCAGACCGTGATGTCGGCCATCAGGCCGAGGTTGGCGCCGGCGCCGGCGGCAATGCCGTTGACCGCCGAGATGATCGGCTTGGGCAGTGCGCGCATCTTCAGGATCAGCGGGTTGTAGTAGTCCTCCAGCGCCTGCCCGGGGTCCAGGCGGCCCTGCGCGTCACGCGGCGTCATCGCCAGTGATGCGGCGAGGTCGGCGCCCGAGCAGAAGGCCTTGCCCTCGCCGGTCAGCACGATCGCGCGCACGGCGGCATCGGCAGCGGCGCGGCTGAACGCGGCGTCCAGTTCGGCCAGCATCTGGCCGGTGATCGCGTTGTACACCTTGGGGCGGTTGAAGCGGACGACGGCCACGCCATCATCCACTGCGTAGAGGATTTCCTGGTAGTCCATGTTCCCTGCGCCTCTCAATCGAGCGTCGCGCGCGCGATGATTTCCTTCATGATCTCGGAGGTGCCGGCGAGGATGCGGTGGATGCGTTCGTCCTGGTACATGCGGCAGATCGGGTATTCGTCCATGTAGCCGGCGCCGCCGTGCAGCTGCACGCCCTCGTCGACCATGCGGCCCTGCAGCTCGCTGGTGAAGAGCTTGGCGCGCGAGGCGTCGGTGGGATCGAGCTTGCCGAGGTTGTGCTGTTCGACGCAGCGGTCGACGTAGACCTGGGCGATGTCGATCTCGGCGTCGAGCGCGGCCAGCTTGAAGCGCGTGTTCTGCATCTTCGACAGCGGCTTGCCGAAGACCTTGCGGTTGCGCACGAATTCTTTGGTGACGTCCATCGCGGCGCGCGCGCCGGCAAGGTTGCCGCAGGCGGCGATCAGGCGCTCCTCGGCCAGGCCCTTCATCAGGTGGTAGAAGCCGGCATGCACCTGGCCCAGCACGTTGGCCTTGGGCACCTTCACGTCGCGGAAGAACAGCTCGGAGGTGTCCTGCGACTTCATGCCCATTTTCTTGAGCATGCGGCCGCGCTCGAAGCCTTCCATGCCGCGTTCCACCAGGAACAGCGTCACGCCATGCGCATTGTCCGGATGGGTCTTGGCGGCGACGATGACGATGTCGGCGAGGATGCCGTTGGAGATGTAGGTCTTGGAGCCGTTGAGCAGGAAGTGGTCGCCCTTGTCCTCGGCGCGGGCCTTCATGCCGGCGAGGTCGGAACCGGCGTCGGGCTCGGTCATGGCGATGGCCAGGATCTTCTCGCCGCTGATGATGCCGGGATAGAGACGCTGCTTCTGCTCCTCGGTGCCGAAGTGCTCGAGGTAGGGCGCCACCAGGCGGCTGTGCAGGGTGATGAAGTAGCCGCTGTCGCCGTGCGTCGCGTTCTCCTCGATCAGGATCTGCTCGTAGCGGAAGTCCTTGATGCCCAGGCCGCCGTACTGCTCGTCGGCCCACATGCACAGGTAGCCCGCTTCGCCGGCCTTCGTGAAGGCCTCGCGATCGACGATGCCGGCCTCGCGCCAGCGCTCGGAGTGCGGACGGATTTCGGTCTGGAAGAACTTTCGCGCGGAGTCGCGGAACATCTCCATGTCGGAGTCGATGGCGGGACGTTTCATCGTGAGAACCTTAGCGTTGGATGATCTTGGAAACCGGGAAGGTCATGCGGAACCGCGGGATCGCCACGGTCAGCACGGCCCTGGCGCGGCCGAGGTTCGGGAACATAGCCGGGTCGGCCTTGGCGCGCATCGTCCGTGCGGGCTTGACCCAGCCGCTGGCCGAGGGCGTGTAGACGAAGGTCTTGCCCTCATGGTGCTGACCCAGGGTGCGGAAGCGCTTGGGGATCAGCGCGCCCAGGAAGGGAATCCAGAACGGATAGCTCTTGAAGTCCAGTTCGGCGAAGACCTTGCCGTTCCTGGACACCGCGACGCGGTCGAGGCCGTTGTCGCCGTAGCGCACGTCGAAGTCCGCCACGTCCTTGGGGATGCCCCAGTTGCGCTGGCCGTTGACCACGCTGTCCATCGAGGACACGAAGATGCGGCTGATCGACAGGTGGCGCTGGCCGTCCTCGAAGGGGAAGCTGCCCGGGATGAACAGCAGCTCGTGGTAGGGCCCCACGTCCGAACTCTGGTAGTCCACGAACATCAGCCAGCCATAGGCCGACTTGCCGCGCTTGCCCAGCAGGGATGGCAGCAGGAAGCTGTCCTGCACCTTGCTGTCGGGCGAGAAGCGCAGCATCGCGATGTAGCCGCGGCCGACCAGTTCCCAGGGCGCAGGGGCATCGGTGACGACGGGCGTGGGCAGGGGGGCGTTCATCGTTAAACCTTTGTTCAATTGGGATCGTGGGGGACGCAGGTCTGGTGCTTGAAGCGGGTGTCGTAAGCGGGTTCGGTTCTGACTTCTGCGGCAATCGCTACGCCAGGATCCCCACGCCTCCTGGCGTGGGGCCCCTCCACGCTACGATTGCCTTTACTTCGGTGCCATGCGCAGCGCGCCGTCGAGGCGGATGGTTTCGCCGTTGAGCATGATGTTCTCGACGATCTGCACGGCGAGCTGCGCGAACTCCGCCGGGCGACCGAGGCGCGGGGGGAAGGGCACGGACTTGCCCAGCGCTTCCTGTGCGGGCTGCGGCAGGCCGGCCATCATCGGGGTTTCGAACAGGCCCGGGGCGATCGTCACCACGCGGATGCCGAAGCGGGCGAACTCGCGCGCCAGTGGCAGCGTCATGCCGACCACACCGGCCTTGGAGGCGGCGTAGGCGGGCTGGCCGATCTGGCCGTCATAGGCTGCGACCGAGGCGGTGTTGATCACCACGCCGCGCTCGCCGTCGGCGCTCGGCGCGGCCTGGCTCATGGCCCAGGCGGCGAGGCGGATGACGTTGAAGCTGCCGGTGAGGTTGATGTTGATCACGCGGGCGAAGTTGGCCAGCGCCTGCGGTCCTTCCTTGCCCAGGGCCTTCTCGGGGGTGCCGATGCCGGCGCAGTTGATCGCGCCATGCAGGCCGCCCATCTCCTTGACGGCCACGTCCACGGCCTTTTGTACCTGCTCCTCGTTGCTGACGTCCACGCGCACGAAGCGCGAGCCGTTGCCCAGCTCGGCGGCCAGGGCGGTGCCGGCGGCCTCGTTGAGGTCGGCGATCAGCAGCTTGCCGCCGCGCGCGGCCAGGGCCTGCGCGGTGGCCGCGCCGAGGCCGGAGGCGCCGCCGGTGACGATGAAGACGGAATTTTCGATTTTCATGGGATTGAGGCTTCCAGTGAGGAGTTTGCGGTGTCGCGCGAAGCCTGCCGCAAATGCGAGCGGTTCGCACCACCCCTCAGGATGAGATCGGCGCCTTTTTCGCCAATCATCGTCGCCGGCGCATTGGTGTTGGAGCCGTTGAGCGTCGGCATGATCGAGGCGTCGACCACGCGCAGGCCCTCGATGCCGCGCACGCGCAGCTGCGGGTCCACCACCGCCATGTCGTCGGTGCCCATCCTGCAGGTTCCCACCGGGTGGAAGTTGGAGCCGGCATTGCGGCGCACCCAGTCCTCCAGTTCGGCGTCGCTCTGCACCGCCGGGCCGGGCGACAGCTCCACGTCGCGATGCGGGTCGAAGGCGCGTTGCGCCAGGATCAGCCGCAGGGCGCGCACGCCCGCGACCAGGCGGCTCACGTCGCGCTGCTGGCTGAGGAAGTTGCCGTCGATCAGCGGCGGCGCCAGCGGATCGGCGCTGTGCAGCGCCACGCGGCCGCGCGCCAGCGGCCGCAGGTCGCAGACGAAGGCGATGTAGCGGTAGCCGAACATCGCCGACAGGCGGAAGCCGTTCTCGACGTTCGCGGTCGGCGCGAAATGGCACTGCAGGTCGGGGATCGGCTCGGCCGGCGCGGACTTGAAGAAGCCGCCGGTCTCCACCACGTTGCTGCTCAGCTCGCCGCGGCGCAGGAACAGGTACTGCAGCAGGCTCCACAGCGTGCGCAGCAGCGAGGCCGGGTGCCAGGAGATCGGCGCGCGGCTTTTCGCCCGGGTCTCGACGATCACGTCGAGGTGGTCCTGCAGGTTCTCGCCGACGCCGGGCAGTTCGTGCTTCACCGCGATGCCGTGCTTCTCCAGCTCCGCCCTGGGGCCGATGCCGGAGAGCAGCAGCAGCTGCGGCGACTGGAAGGCGCCGGCGGACAGGATCACCTCGCGCTGCACGCGCAGTTCCTCGTCGTGGCCGCCACGGCGCAGCTTCACGCCGACGGCGCGCTTGCCCTCGAGCAGCAGCTGCATGGCATGGGCGCCGGTGAGGATCGTCAGGTTCGGGCGGTTGCGCACCTCGTCGGTCAGGTAGGCGCGGGAGTTGCTGCAGCGCTCGCCGTCCTTCTGGAACACCTTGAAGGTACCGAAGCCTTCCTGCTCCATGCCGTTGAAATCGTCGTTGCGCGAATGGCCGCACTGCTGCGCCGCCTCGATGAAGGTCTCGCTCAGCGGGCTGGTGTAGCGCCGCTCGGACACGCTCAGCGGGCCGTCATGGCCGTGATAGGGGCGGTCGCGCTCGGGCAGCACCGCGCTGTAGTTCTCGGACTTGCGGAAGTAGGGCAGCACCTCGTCGTAGGACCAGCCCTCGCAGCCAAGCTCGGCCCAGTGGTCGTAGTCCCAGGCGTGGCCGCGGGTGCAGACCGTGGCGTTGATGCTGCTGCTGCCGCCCAGCACCTTGCCGCGCGGCTGGTGGATGCGCCGGCCGGCGCAATGCGGCTGCGGCTCGGTCCAGAAGTTCCAGTTGGCGAACCAGCCGCGCACCAGCGCGACCACGCCCAGCGGCATGTGGATCAGCGGGTTGCTGTCGACCGGGCCGGCTTCCAGCAGGCAGACGCGCGCCTGGCCGTCGGCCGAGAGGCGGTTGGCCAGCACGCAGCCGGCGGAGCCGGCTCCGACGATGATGTAGTCGTACTCGTCCATGGTCGGCTCCGGTTACACGGCGCGGCGGCGGCGCGGCGCGGGTGCGGCGGTCAGGATTTCCACGGCGAACGCGGCGAGCTTGCCGATCGCCTCGTCGGCCTCGCGCATCACGCCGGCCTGCAGGTGGAAGTCGTGCCACAGGCCCGGGTAGACCTGCAGCGTCACCGGCACCTTGGCTTGCTGCAGCGCCTTCTCGATGCGCAGCGTGTCGTCCAGCAGCACTTCGTCGCTGCCGCTCTGGATCAGGATCGGCGACAGGCCGCGCAGGTCGGCGAACAGCGGCGAGCACAGCGGATGATCGGTGGGCACACGGCCGACGTAGGCCGCGGCCCAGCGCTGCAGCCCCGGCTGCGACAGCATCGGGTCATGCGCGGCGTGGCTGACCATGGTGGCGCCGCTGCAGCCGAGATCGGTCCAGGGCGAGATCAGCAGCAGTGCCGGCGGGGCCGGCAGGCCGGCGTCGCGCAGGCTCAGTGCCGTGGCCAGCGCCAGGCCGCCACCGGCGGAATCGCCGGCCAGGAAAATGCGCTCATGGCCCTCGTCGAGCAGCGTGCGATAGGCCGCCACGGCGTCGTTGAGGGCCGCCGGATAGGGGTGTTCCGGCGCCAGCCGGTAGTCCAGCGCGAACACCGTCAGGCCGCTGGCCTTGGCCAGCGTGGCGCTGAGCGGCCGGTGCGAATCCAGCGAGCCGACGCAATAGCCGCCGCCGTGCAGGAACAGGATCGCCGCGCCCTGCGCCGCTGCGCCCTCGAGTTGCAGCGTCTCACCCGGCGCGGCACCGAGCATGCGCGGCGTCACCTTCACCTCGCGCGGTACACGCGTGGCGATGCCCGCGGCCTTCAGCAGGCGGCGCTGCATGCGCACCGGGACCGAGGGCCCCAGCACCGGCTTGAGCGTCAGGCGGACCAGCAGGCGCAGCACACTGCGCGTGAAATTGCCGGACATGGACGGGTCCTCAGGCTGCGCGGGACAAGGAGGCGGCGGGTTCCTGCGTCGCCGTGCGGTAGGCGGCGAAGTCGGGCTGCGCGGTGCGGCGGCGGAACTCCAGCATCGAGCCCACCCAGTTGTTGGTGTTGCGGCCTTCGGCGGTCTTGTACCAGCTCTGGCAGTTGCCGGCGTAGGTGGTCTGCGAGCTGCGCAGCTGGATCTCCTCGCGGTAGGCCACCTGGGCTTCGGTGCGCAGGTCGGCATAGCGCCAGCCCTGCCGCAGCTGCGCCTGCGCCATCTGCGCGATGTAGCGCTGCTGGCATTCCAGCATGTGGATGATCGAGCCGGAGCCGACGTTGGTGTTGGGCCCGTAGAGCATGAAGAAGTTGGGGAAGCCGGCGACCGACATGCCCAGGTAGGCCTCGGCGCCGTCCCTCCAGGTCTGGCGCAGGTCCTGCCCACCGAGGCCGCGCACCTGCATCGGTGCGAGGAAGTCGGTGGCGGTGAAGCCGGTGCCGTAGATCAGCGCGTCGACCTTGCGCAGCTTGCCGTCGGCGGTGATCACGCCGTCCTCGGTGACCTCGCGGATCGCGTCGGCCACCACTTCCACGTTGGGGCGCACCATCGTCGGCAGCCAGTCGTTGCTCAGCAGGATGCGCTTGCAGCCCACCGGGAAGTCCGGCGTCAGCCTGGCGCGCAGCTGCGGATCGCGCACCTGGATGCGCAGGTGCGTCCTGGCCAGCAGCGTCACCAGCTTCTCGACCCACTTGTTGCCGTTGTAGGCGTAGGCCAGCGTCTCGGCGACGAAGAAGATGCGCCAGCGGTCGATGTCGTGAAGGATCGGGAAGGTCTTGAGCAGCCACTGCGTGAACGGACCAAAGGCCTTCTCGAACTTCGGCACGAACCAGCCCGGCGTGCGCTGGAACACGTGCAGCTTCTGCACCTGCTTGGCGATCTCCGGCACGAACTGCACTGCGCTGGCGCCGGTGCCGATCACGGCGACGCTCTTGCCCTTGAGGTCAAAGCCATGGTCCCAGCGTGCCGAGTGGAAGGCCTTGCCCTTGAAGCGCTCCAGCCCCGGCAGCTTCGGATAGGCCGGACGGTGCAGCTGGCCCACGGCGCTGACCACCTGGCGTGCCTGGATGCGCTCGCCACCGGGCAGCTGCAGCGTCCACAGGCCGCTGGCCTCGTCGAATTCCGTGGCGCTGATCTCGGCATTGAAGCGGATGTGGCGACCCAGGCCGTACTTGCGCGCTACGTGGCGCTGGTACTCCAGGATCTCGGCCTGCTTGCCGTAGCGGTAGGCCCAGGGGTAGTGCGGCTCGAAGGAATAGGAATACAGGTGCGAGGGAATGTCGCAGCCCGAGCCCGGGTAGGTGTTCTCGCGCCAGGTGCCGCCGACCTCGTCGGCCTTCTCGAAGATCGTGAAGTTCTCGATCCCGGCCTGCTTCAGGTAGTAGCCCATGCCCAGGCCGCCGAAGCCGGCGCCGATGATGGCAACCTGCAGCGGTGCGTTCGTGGTGTTGGCCATGGTTCTCCTCGTCGTTTTAAACCAGTGGAGCGGATCATGGCGGCGCCCGCCCCGGGGGTGGATGACGCGCACGGCCATTACATTGATAATTCCGGCCACGTCCCCTGGTCAAGAATATGCCCTACGAACAGGTTCGTCGCAGCGTCGTCAGCGTCCAGCTGCTGGTACAGCTGGCGGCCGAGCACGGCCTGCAGGCCGCCGCCGCCTTGGAAGGCAGCGGCATCGGGACGGGAGTGCTGGCCGATCCGCAGCAGGAAATCACCGCGGCGCAGGAGCTGCGCGTGGCCGGCAACCTGGTCGAGGCGCTTGGACATATCCCGGGCCTGGGCCTGGAAGCGGGCCTGCGGTATCACCTCTCCGCGTATGGCATCTGGGGATTCGCCCTGCTGTCCAGCCCCACCTTCCGCAGCGCCGCCGACATCGCCCTGCGCTACCTCGACCTGAGCTACGCCTTCGTGCGCTTCGGCCTGCGCGAGCAGCGCGGCCAGCTGCAGGTGCTGATGGACGACCGCGACATCCCGCCCGACACCCGCCGCTTCCTGCTGGAGCGCGACTTCGCCGCCTTCATCAACATGGTGCGCGAGCTGCGCCCCGGCGGCCTGCCGGTACTGGGCGCGCAGTTCGCCTTCCGCCGCCCGGCCTACGCCGGCCGTTATCGCGAGATGCTGGGTGCCGAACCGCTGTTCGATGCCGCCGAGAACAGCGTCTGGCTCGACGCCGCCTACGTCGATGCGCCGCTGCCGCAGGGCAACACCGTGATGGCGCGCATGTGCCTGGAACAGTGCAGCCAGCTGCTGGCGCGCCGCCAGGTGCGTACCGGCGTCGCCGGCAAGGTGCGCGACCGCCTGCTGCGCAATCCGGGCGAAATGCCCGGCATCGAAACCGTGGCCGAGGAGATGCACATGGCCGTGCGCAGCCTGCGCCGGCGCCTGGTGGAGGAGGACACCTCGTTCCGCGCCCTGGTCGACGAAGTGCGCCAGGCCCTGGCCGAGGAACTGCTGACCACCGCCAAGCTGAAGCTGGAGGAGGTGGCCTACCGCCTGGGCTACTCCGAGCCGGCGGCCTTCGTGCACGCCTTCAAGCGCTGGAAGGGGATATCGCCGATGGCCTACCGGGCGCAGCGGCTGGGGTGATCCCTCGTCGGCGAGCTCAAGAAAATCAAAAGCTTGTTCAGGCGCCCCAATAGAAAAGGCCCGCAGCCGGGGGAGGACTGCGGACCTTGGGGGGTGCGGAGGTCTGGGGGAACCTCCTGGGAGACCGAAGGGGGTGATCTCTTGGGAACAGAGTCTACGGATGAAAACCGAACGCTGGCTGAATGAATCCCGGTGCTTGTCAGGCTGGCGGCGGCGCTCAGCCCGCGGCGCGCAGTTCGCCCTGCAGGCTGTGCTCCACCATCAGCGCCAGGCCTTCGGCGATGTCGTCGAAAGTGAGCTGCGGCTTGGGGTCGGACAGATAGCGCACCACCGCGGCGACGCCGCCGTGGATGAACAGGTAGCTCATCGCCGGCAGCCGCTTCAGGCGCATCAGCTCGGGGTGGTGCATGACGAACTGCATCGCCAGGTCCAGCAAGGCCTTGTCGATGCGCGCCAGCTGCTTCTGGATGTCCATCTGCACGACATGGCGTGCGCAGCGCAGGTAGCGGCCATCGTTGCGCTCCAGCAACTCGCGGAAGTTCTTCGCCAGCACCAGCACGGCCGAGCGCACGTCCAGGCGTGCCGCGACGGGCGTCGAGGCGCGGATCGTCGCCACCACGTCGGAGGCCAGTTGCTCGCTCATGGCCGCGAAAATCTCGTTCTTGTCCGAAAAATACTCGTACAGCGATCCGATACCGACCCCGGCGAGATCGGCGATGCCGCGCGTGGTACAGCCCTTGAGGCCGTCTCGTCCTAGGGCGATAAATCCTGCGGAGACAATGGCTTCCACCGTTGCCTTGGCGCGTTCCTGACTGGGTTTCCTGGGCATTTCCCGATCCGAATTGAATCCGAACATTTGCTCGGAATAGCCTTGACCAAGTGCCGGGAGAAGTCAACGCGGGTCACGCAGCGCCGCTCCCGGCGACCCGGACATCGAACAGGAGTCACCCGTGAGCCGTATCGCCGCCGACATGAAAGCCGCCGCCCGCCTGCCCGCCGGAGCGCGTGTCGGCATCCCGCCGCGCCATATCGACTTCCGCGTGCCGGAGCATCCGCCGCGCTATCCCTTCGCCGACAACGCGCTGGTGACCGCCTTCCATGCCGTGCTGTCCGGCATCTTCCCGCCGGGCGAACGCTTCTTCGCCGAATCGGTACGGCGCTACCGCGACCGCATCACCGACCCGACGCTGAAGGCGCAGGTCTCGGGTTTCATGGGGCAGGAGGCGATCCACGGCCACGAGCACGAAAAGCTCAACGAGCATTTCAAGCAGCATGGCTTCGACACCGCGGTGCCGGACCGCATGATCCGCGGCGGCCTGTGGTTGCTGGAGCGCCTGCCGCCCAGCCAGCAGCTGGCCTGCACCGGCTTCATGGAGCACTTCACCGCGCGGCTCGGCCAGCTGCTGCTGACCGACGAAAGTTTCATCCGCCAGACCGATCCCGAGATGATCAAGCTCTGGCAATGGCACGCGCTGGAGGAACTGGAGCACAAGGCCGTGGCCTTCGATGTCTACGAGGCGATCGGCAATCGCGAAATCGAGCGCCGCCTGGCGATGCCGCTGGTGGTGGCGGCGCTGTTGCCGCCCATCGTCCTCAGCTGGGCCTGGCTGGTGCTGCGTGATCCGCAGGCCGGCCAGCTGCGCGAGCATGCGCGCGGTCTGCGCCTGCTGCTGGGGCGCGAGGGCTTCGTCACGCGCATCCTGCCGAAGATGGGCGTGTTCTGGCGCCCTGGCTTTCACCCGGCCAAGCACGACACCCGTGCCCTGGTCGAGGAATGGCGCCAGCGCCTGTTCGGCAGCGACGGCGTGCTGCGCGACCAGCTCCGCAACCGCGAGATGCTGGCGGCGTAGATCGCGCAGCGCGAATCCCGGAGCCGTTACTCCTTGGCCGGCAGGCGTGGCGGAGTAACGGCCAGGTTGTGCTTCAGCGATTGCACCACGACGGTAAAGGTCCGCTTGCCGTCGCTGATCGTGGTCTTGTAGGGCAGCACGACGCCGTCGATCTTCCGGTAGTCGCTGAATGTCGTGAAGGCTTTGACGGGCGGCTTGTCCTTCTCGAAGGCGAAGCCCTCGACCTGGAGCAGCAGGCCGCTCCCGGCGTCGAGGCGCCAGATCTCCTTCTCGCCGGTGCTGGCGGTGAGTTCCAGGACATGCACCGGCGTTCCTTCCAGTTCGGCGTCAGGCAGGCGCTTGCGCTGCGGATACCAGCTCGGGAGCTTGAGATGCCAGTCCAGGCTGTGCCCGCGGAGCGTGCGGGCCAGTTCGTTGCCCTGGAGGGCTTCGATCTTGCTGCCGTCGCGCTTCCAGCCGGTATGGCCGTCGTACCCGCTGCTGCTGGATGCGGCCAGCATGCTGGCCTCATCCAGGAAGAGGTTCGGCTGGACCAGGGTCGACTTCAGGCTTGCGCTCAGCCATCCCATCGACAGCTTCGACTCGGTCGTACGGTTCTGGATGCGCGCCAGGTTGGCGCTGCCGCCGCTGGCCTCGACATGGGCCTGCAGGATGTCATCCGCGCTTGCCGATTCGCCCGCCGCGGCGGCCGCGCGACACGGCCCCGCTGCAAGCGTCGTGAGGACGAAAGCGAGGCCGACGGTTAGCAGTCCATGCAGTTTCATGTTTGGGGCCGATCATTCCTGGGGCAGGTGCTTCAGGGCCGGGGGCCCTGGAAACGGATGGCAGATCGCCGGTGCACCGACCGGCCTGAGAGCAGGCCGCGACCAGGACGATTCTCCCTTCGCGAAGCAAGGCTAAGGCAGGGGCCGTGATTCGTCCCCTCCCCGGTTTAGGGGGGCGCCGGACAGGTCCCGCAGCGGCGATCGCGGTCACTCATCGCGTCCGACCCCATCACCTGCACGCAGGTCGGCCCATGACAGGCCAATCGACACGTCGGTCTTGAACTGGACCAGTGCCTGCGACACCAGGGCCATTTCGCGATCCCGCATGACCTGTCTTGCCACTTTCTGGATCGAGCGGCTTTCGAGAATCCCCTGCAGGGACTTGAACTCCCGCAGGAGCTTCACGGCCGTGACGGGACCAATCCCCTTCACCCCGGGAATGTTGTCCGTCTTGTCGCCCACCAGGGCCAGGTAATCCTGGATCAGGCCCGGCTCGATGCCGAACCTGGCGAGCACCCAGGCGGCGTCGCGGTTGACGTTGGTGAAGTGGTCGTAGACGGACACCGAGGGGCTCAGCAAGGCACAGAGATCCTTGTCGGTGGAGAGAATGGTCATGGCCCCGCGATTCCGCTGCTGCCAGCGCAGGGCGAGCACGGCGATCGCGTCGTCCGCCTCGATGTCGGGCACGCTGACCGTTCGCAGCCGCTGAGCCTCCAGTTCCGTGCGCAAGCTCTTCATGAGATCGGCCAGGCCATCGGGGGAGGGGCCCCGGTCCGCCTTGTATTGCGGATAGAGCCGGTGTCTCCAGTTCTGGCCGCTGGCATCGAAAACCGCTACGGCATGCGTATGGGGATGGTTCTCGCGCGCCCTTCGGAAAGACCCCCGGCAAGACCGGAGCGTCTCCGCGATCTGCGTTGCCGGATCTTCCTGCTTGATCGCGGCATGAATCCTCCGGACCAGGTTGTTTCCGTCGATGACCAGCAGGTGTTCGGAGGGGATCGTCATCGGGTATCCGTTCCGCGGATCAGCGTCCCTTGAACACCGCGGCGCGCCTTTCCATGAACGAGCGCACGCCTTCCTGCGCATCCTCGCTGCCCATGACCCGTGTCATGTCGTCGAACAGATGCCTGGCCGCAACGGCTTCTCCGTCCGTGTGCGCCAGCCGCGAGGATTTCAGGATCGCGCCGACGCCCAGCGGAGCGGCGGCCGCGATCCTGTCGGCGATGGCCCTGGCCGCAGGGTATTGCTCGCCCGGGGGCACGACTTTCTGCACGAGCCCGGTGCGGTGCGCTTCCGCCGCGCTCCAGGCCTCGCCTGTCAGCAGATACTGCTGGGCATTGGACCAGCCCATCTGCTGCGGCAGGCGCAGCGTGGCGCCGCCACAGGGATAGATGCCGCGCTTGACCTCGAGCATGGCGAACTGCGTGTCCTCGGCGGCGACGCGGACATCCGTGGTGAGCAGGATCTCGACCGCCCAGGTATAGGCGTAGCCCTGCACCGCGATGACCACCGGCTTGCGGCAACGCGGGCCTTTCAGGCCGAACATGTCTATTCCGCCTTCCGGGATCGGGAAGCCCTTGCCCGCGGCGAAGATCGGTGCCCACTTGTCCAGTTCGATGCCGGCGCTGAAGTGCTTGCCTTCGGCGTGGATCAGGCCGACGCGGAGGTCGTCCGAGCGATCCAGTGCTCCCAGGGCGAGGCAGATGTCGTCATACATCTGCGGCGAGAGCGCATTGAGCTTCTCCGGCCGGTCGATCCTGATCTCCAGCACATGTCCGTCAATGGTGGTCTTGATGTGGGACATCGCGGGGTCCTTGGCTTGGACGCCGCAGGGCGTCGGGACCGATATGGTAGCGGCGGGGCTCATGCCGCGCGTCGCGCTGGAGGGCGCGGACCTTGAGGCCGTGCAATCAAACCAACCCCTGCCCCCGACGCGGGGAAGGGGCGTCGGGGGCGGGAGCGGGAAACCGCATCGGGGTGTTGCGCCCCGACCGGGCACTATCAGTGCCGAATGTCGCGTTTGTCCATGACGCGAAGGCCAGCCGGCGCTGTCAGCGCTGCGCGGGCAGGCCGGCGCCGGCGGGGTCCACCGCGATGCGAGGAGCGAGGAAGCGGCGCGACAGCAGGATGCCCAGGCCCATCGCGGCGATGAAGGCCAGCACCGGCAGGCTGCCGCTGGAGCCGACCACCAGGGCCGGGCCGGGGCAGAGGCCCGACAGGCCCCAGCCGGCACCGAACAGGGCGGCGCCACCGACCAGGCGGGCGTCGATCAGGGTCCGGTTGGGCAGGGTCAGCGGCGCGCCGGCCAGCGTGGTCTGGTGGCGGCGGGCCCAGGCGAAGGCGGGCAGGGCGGCCAGGATGGCGCCGCCCATGACGAAGGCCAGCGCCGGATTCCATTGGCCGGTGATGTCGAGGAAGGCACGGACCTTGGCCGGGTCGGTCATGCCGGACAGGATCAGGCCGAAGCCGAACAGCAGGCCGGCGGCGCCGGCGGCGAAAATCTGCTTGTTGTTGCTCATGCCGTGACTCCGAAGCCCAGCGCGACGACGATCATCGCCACGCCCATGAAGGTCAGCACCGCCACCAGGCTGCGCAGCGAGAAGTTGGCCAGGCCGCAGACGCCGTGGCCGCTGGTGCAGCCGTTGCCCAGCTGGGTGCCGACGCCAACCAGCAGGCCGGCGCCGATCAGGGCGCCCCACTGCGGCGTGGCCAGTGCGCCGCCGAGCTGCAGCGGCTGCACCAGGCGCCACAGCCAGGGCGTGGTCAGCAGTGCGAGCAGGAAGACGACGCGCACGCGGTCGGGGGCGGTGCTGAGCGCGTTGCCGAAGATGCCGCTGATGCCGGCGATGCGGCCGCTGCCCAGTAGCAGCAGCGCGGCCGATCCGCCGATCAGCAGGCCGCCGGCCAGCGAGGCCAGGGCGTCCGGGAGACTGAAGACGATGCTCATGTGATCCTCCGCTTCCTTCGCTTCCCTAGAAGCTGAAGCTTTCCTTCTTGCCACCGCTGACCTTGGCCAGCAGTTCCTCGATGGCGCCGGGGCTGCTCATCAGCTTGCCGAAGGTCACCATCGTCAGGTCAGGATGCCAGACCGCCATGCGGAAGCGCATGTGCAGGGCCTTGACCTGCTTGCCGTCCACCAGCAGGGTGTAGGGCAGGTAGGCGGTGGTCTTGATGCTGAACTTCTGGTCCACCGTGTCCTGCAGGATGTGCTTGTCGTTGGCGCGCGGGTCGGTGACCTGGGCGCGCGACACGCCGAACAGCGTGCGCTGGCCCGGCAGGTCGAGACGGTAGACCTTGGCGGCGCCGCCGACCTGCTTCTGCAGGTTGGCTTCCACGGCCTTCACCGCGGCTTCGTAGCTGGCGTGGCTGCCGAGGTCGTAGGTGTCCTCGAAGGTTTCCATGCCGACCATGTAGCGGAAGTCGCGCAGCTGCTCGGCCGTGCGGCCCTCGTCGGCGCCGAAGCTTTGCTGGCTGCCCAGGGTCTTGGCCAGGGTCTGGGCGACGCCGCCCAGGTCGGTGGACAGGCGGTAGGCGGCGGCCTGATAGCGCGGGTTGAGGTAGCTGACCTGCAGCTTGCCGTCGACCGTGGTGAAGCCGACGTGGATCGTGGCGCCGAAGGCCGACAGCGCCGGCCTGGCGGCGGCGGCCTTCAGTTCGGCATGGGTCACGGCGACGACGTGGGCGCCGGGGTAGGGGGCGTATTCGCCGATCACCTCGAAGCCGGCGGCGGCGAGCTTGCCTTTCACCGCGGCCACCTCGGCCTCGAGCGCGGCGGCGGTGGTGTAGGCCAGCACGTAGGGCTTGAGCAGCTCGGCCGACCAGGCCTTGCCGGTGCTGAGCACCAGGCCGAGCACAGCGGCGGCGAGGACGGCGAGCGTGTCGCGCAGCAGGCGCGGCGCGGTATGACGGAGGATGTTCATTGGGGATACCGGGGTTTTCAGAAGCGGTAGTTGAAGCCGAGCGTGATCTCCCACTGGTGCATATCGATCGATATGTCCTGATCCTGCGGGTCGGCGTCGAAGGCATTTTCCAGCGCCGGGCTGCCGCCGGCGGCGCCGCCGGCGAGAATCTGGACCAGGTTCGCCTCGACGTTGCTCAACGGGTTCTTGCCGCGCACCGGATTGTCCGGCGCGTACATCGCGGCGAGGTCGAAGCCGACCGCCTTGGAATACTGGTAGCTCAGGCCCGCGGTGAAGTGCTTCTCCACGACGGCCGGCGCCAGGATGTTGAACAGCACCTCGTTCTCGGGGATCGGCTGGCTCCTAGCGAAGCTGTAGCCGGCGCGGAACTTGAACGCGGCGAACTTGTACTGCGCGCCGAACTTGTAGACCTGCACGTCCTCCCAGCCGAAGCCGGGGCCGTTGGCGGCGCCGAGGCAGGCGCTGCTGGGGGCGTCGCTGCCGACGATCGGGATGATGCCGTTGAGCAGGCGCGGCAGGGCGCAGTCGTTGACGAAACGGTTGGGGTCCAGCGGGTTGCCGACCGAGGCCACTTCGCTGAAGTTGATGCGCTGGTAGTCCACCGCCAGGCGCAGGTTCTCGCTGGGATGGAAGGACAGGCCGACGTTCCAGGTCGAGGGAATGTCGAAGTCGCCTTCCTCGGCGAACAGGCCGGCATAGTCCTTCAACTCGGTCATGCGCACCCGCGTCTGGTAGGACGCGCCGATGCCCACGCCGGGGATCACACCGGTCAGCACGCCGACGCGGCCACCATAGCCGTAGGAGCGGTCGTAGCCGTTGTCGGTGACCTTGTCGGGCGCGTTGGAGAACGGCGCGAAGGCCTGCAGGCCGTCGGCGCGGAAGCGCTGGCCGGCGAGCAGCGGCGAAATGCCGATCGAGCTGCGCTCGCCGATCTTGAACGAATAGGTCGGCACGATGAACAGCTGGATCAGGTTGACCGAGGCGGCGCCGCGGGCGTTGCCGCAGAAGCCGATCGGGTCGGCCGCGCCGGCCACCGGCGCGCCGCCGCCGAAGGTGCCGCCGCACTGGGTGGCGAAGGTCAGCGGGCCCAGGCCGAAGCCCTGCCCGAACTGCGCCGTGTTGCCCTGGTACTCGGTGTTCATGCCACCGTTGCCGTAGACCGCGATACCCCAGCTGGAGAAGTCGTCGATGCGGCGGCTGTAGGCGAAGCCGGGGATGTAGAACAGGTCGTTGTCGCTCTTCACCGTGGCCGGGTCGATGGCGATGATGCCGATGTTGGCGTCCTCACCACGCGCGTAGCTGGTGTAGTCGCGCACCGGCGAGAACACGCTGATGTTGACGTCGACGCGGTTGCCGACCCAGACCAGGCCGGCGGGGTTGATCGTGGAGATCAGCGCATCCTCGGTCAGCGCGGTGCCGGCACCGCCCATGGCGCGCTGCGAGGCGCTGTAGCCATGGGCGAAGTAGCCGTTGGTGGCGATGGCCGGCAGAGGCAGCGTCAGTGCTGCGAGCGCGGCGAAACGACGCCAGCGCGGGTGCCGTGAAGTGGATTCCCCAAACATTTCAAATACCCCGGGCCTGAACAATTAGTTGTAGGCGCAAGGTATTCGGGGGCGACCCCAAAGTAAAAGAATATCGGATTGTATTTATATGCCGGGCATCCGGAGGCATGGCGGCGATAGGCAGGAATCCGGGCGATCGTCGCCAAATTCCTGATCCGCCTACTTATAACGGAATGGAATTTAGACCTGAATTTATATTAGTTAGAGATTGGGCCCGGGACGTCTAGGATGCTGGCCATGTCGTCCGATCATGGACGCAACCGCCAGAGAGGTCACCATGTCCGCCGCCATCCAGTCCCAGGTCGCCAATGCCTCGGTTCCGCCGGTCGTCGTCGGCGATCCGTCGCATCCGTCGCTGATCGATGCCCGCGCCCGTGCACAGGCCTTGGGCCTGTCCTACGCCGGCGGCATCGAACCGGTGGAGGCCTGGAGCCTGTATTCCTCGGGCCTGGCCGTGCTGGTGGATGTGCGCACCGCCGAGGAGCGCAAGTTCGTCGGCCACGTACCCGGCAGCCTGCACGTGGCCTGGGCCACCGGCACCTCGCTGATCCGCAATCCGCGTTTCGTGCGCGAGCTCGAGGCCAAGGCGCCGAAGGGCGCGGTGCTGCTGCTGCTGTGCCGCAGCGGCCGCCGCTCGGTGCTGGCGGCGGAGGCGGCGACCAAGGCCGGCTTCGGCAGCGTGTTCAACATCCTCGAAGGTTTCGAGGGCGAGATCGACGAGCACAACCGTCGCGGCGCCCGCGGCGGCTGGCGTTCGCACAGCCTGCCCTGGATCCAGGACTGAGCGTGGCCGCGGTCGTCGGACGGAGGAGGGGGCGATGAACAAGCACCGCGGGCATGGCCCGCTGCCGGAGGCTGCATGAGCCGCCATGACGTCGTCGTGGCGCCGCTGGCGGCCGCACAGCACTGGGACCTGGAGCGTATCGTCGGCGAACTGCACCAGGTGCGCAGCCGCTGGCGCGAGGCGAGGCACCGCAACCGCGAGTTCGGTGGCCGCGAATTCCCCTCGCGCGAGGCCCTGCAGGCGATCGCCGCCGGCCTGCGCGGCGCCCTGTTCCCGATGCGCCTGGGCCCGGCCGACCTGCGCCAGGAAAGCGAAGACTTCTATGTGGGCTATACGCTGGACGCGGCGCTCAATGCGCTGCTCGAGCAGGTACGCCTGGAGCTGACCTACACCGCGCGCCACGAGCAGCTCGGCACCGCCGACGTCGAACAGCGCGCCGTGACGGTCGTGCGCGAGTTCGCCGCGGGGCTGCCGCGGCTGCGCGGCCTGCTGGATTCCGACGTCGAGGCGGCCTATCGCGGCGACCCGGCAGCGCGCAGCGTCGACGAGGTGCTGCTGTGCTACCCGGGCATCCTGGCGATCATCCATCACCGCCTGGCGCACCAGCTCTATGGCCTGGGTGTGCCGCTGCTGGCGCGCATCCTGGCCGAAATTGCCCACTCCGAGACCGGCATCGACATCCATCCCGGTGCGCGCATCGGCGAAAGCTTCTTCATCGACCACGGCACCGGCGTGGTGATCGGCGAAACCGCCGTGATCGGCGAGCGCGTGCGCCTCTACCAGGCGGTGACGCTGGGCGCCAAGCGCTTCGAGACCGGCGAGGACGGCGTCCTGCAGAAGGGTGCGCCGCGCCACCCGGTGGTGGAGGACGACGTGGTGATCTACGCCGGCGCCACCATCCTCGGCCGCATCACCATCGGCCGCGGCTCCAGCATCGGCGGCAACGTCTGGCTGACGCGCAGCGTGCCCCCCGGCAGCCAGGTCACGCAGGCGCGTTCGCAACAGGAATCGGCAGCAACCGACATCAAGGGAAGCACATGAGCAGCAATCTGGAAAGACAATTCGGCCAGGTCATCCGCGCGGCGCGCAAGCGCCAGGCCTGGTCGCAGGAGCGGCTGGCCGAGGCCGCCGACCTCAACCGCAGCTACCTCGGCGAGATCGAGCGCGGCGTGGTCAGCCCCTCGCTGGCGACGATCCGCAAGCTGGCGCTGGCGCTGGGCTCGCCGATCGCCGCGCTGATCGAGCACAGCGAGCGTGCGGTCATACCGCCGCGCGTCTATGAAGCGCAGCTCAATGGTGGCGATAGCCTGTAGAAGGCGCCCTCATATCCGGCGAATCTAAGCTTATACCGCTTTCGCTTTTCCTTCCGCAGGAGTGATTCCCCATGGCTGATACAACGCCCCCCCAGACCCTGGGCGAGAGTGGCGCGCGCCAACTTGCCAATGCCACCAAGACGCCGGCGCAATACTCGATCATCACGCCGCGCTGGCTGGTGCACCTGCTGCAGTGGCTGCCGGTGGAAGCGGGTATCTACCGCGTCAACAAGGTGCGCAACCCGGCCGACATCCGCACCGCCTGCACCGCCAAGGAATCCGGCGAGCTGCCCGATTCCTTCGTCGACTACGAAGAGCATCCGCGCGAGTATTTCCTCAACGCGCAGACCACCAAGCTCAACATCAACACGCGCGTCTCCGACCTCTACTCCAGCCCGCACGATCAGATCAAGGAACAGCTGCGGCTGACCATCGAGACGATCAAGGAGCACCAGGAAAACGAGCTGATCAACAACCCGGACTACGGCCTGCTGGCCAATGTCGTGGAGAGCCAGCGCATCTTCCCGCTCAGCGGCGCGCCGACGCCGGACGACCTGGACGAACTGCTGACCAAGGTCTGGAAGGAGCCGGCTTTCTTCCTGACGCATCCGCTGGCGATCGCCGCCTTCGGCCGCGAGTGCACCCGTCGCGGCGTGCCGCCGCCGACCGTGAGCCTGTTCGGCGCGCAGTTCCTGACCTGGCGCGGCATCCCGCTGATCCCTTCGGACAAGGTGCCGGTGGCGGACGGCAAGACCAAGATCCTGCTGCTGCGCGTGGGTGACAAGCGCCAGGGCGTGGTCGGCCTGTTCCAGCCCGGCCTGCCGGGCGAGCAGAGCCCGGGGCTGTCGGTGCGACTGATGGGCATCGACCGCTTTGCCATCGCTTCCTACCTGATCTCGCTGTACTGCTCGCTGGCGGTGCTGACCGACGACGCAGTGGCGATCCTGGACGAGGTGGAAGTGAACAAGTTCCATGACTACCCCGACACCTACAAGTGATCTTGCAGCGTCCGGCGCGACGGGGCTTCCCGATATCGCGGCACTGACACGCCTGGCCAACGAGCTGTTCAGCGCCGCGCCTGGGGGCCAATGGCCGACGGCGCCGGCGCGCCCCGCCGCTCTTGGCACGCCGCCGCTGCCGGGAGTGCCGACGCTGCCGCAGGGCAACCCGCTGCCCTTGGCCACCAGCCTGCCGGCCACGCCACCCTTCCCGGTGTCGCAGCCGGCCGCCGCGGCCGCTGCGGCGCCGCCCTCGGCGATCACGCCGCGGGTGTTGCCGACGCAGGCGCAGTCCGCGGACCTGCATGGTTTCAACACGACCCTGGCGCCGGCGCTGCCGCATGGCGGCGGCGCGTCGCAGGGCGTGCCTGAAGCGTATGCCGCCGGCATCCCGGTGGTGACTCCGCTGCCGCTGCCCACCGACGGCGCCCTGCCGGGCGCGCCGGTGTCGCCGCCGTCCACGCCTTACTACTTCCTGGGCGAGGCCAGTGGCTGGCCCTCGTCCGCCGCCCCGCCGGCGGCGGTGCCGACAGTGCCGGACTTCGCCGTGCCTGCGGGCCTGGATGCCGGCCACCGCCGCGAACCCGCCGCGGCTGCGCCCGCGGCGCCGCAGTACTATTTCACCGAGTCCGCCCAGCCGCGCGCGCGCGGTACGCCGGCGGTGCCGGAAGGTCGCCGTCACTTCGACGTGCAGGCCGTGCGCCGCGACTTCCCGATCCTGCAGGAGCGCGTCAACGGCCGTCCGCTGGTGTGGCTGGACAATGCCGCCACCACGCAGAAGCCGCAGGCGGTGATCGACCGCCTGGCGTATTTCTACGCGCACGAGAATTCCAACATCCATCGCGCAGCCCATGAACTGGCGGCCCGTGCCACCGACGCCTATGAGGGCGCGCGCAACAAGGTGGCGCGCTTCCTCGGCGCCAGCTCGCCGGAGGAGATCGTCTTCGTCCGCGGGGCCACCGAGGCGATCAACCTGGTGGCGCAGAGCTGGGGTCGCCAGCATGTCCGCGAGGGCGACGAGATCATCGTCTCCCACCTGGAGCATCACGCCAACATCGTGCCCTGGCAGATGCTGGCGGCGGAGAAGGGCGCCAGGCTGCGCGTGATCCCGGTCGACGACAGCGGCCAGGTCCGTCTCGACGAATACCAGAAGCTGCTGAGCGACCGCACCAGGATCGTGTCCGTCACCCAGGTGTCCAACGCGCTGGGCACCATCGTGCCGGTGCAGCAGATCGTCGAGATGGGCCACCGCGCCGGCGCGAAAGTGCTGATCGACGGTGCGCAGGCGGTGTCGCACCTGCGGGTCAACGTGCGCGCGCTGGATGCCGACTTCTACGTCTTCTCCGGGCACAAGATCTTCGGCCCCACCGGCATCGGCGTGGTCTACGGCAAGCGCGAGCTGCTGGAGCAGACCCAGCCCTGGCAGGGCGGCGGCAACATGATCCAGGACGTGACTTTCGAGAAGACCGTCTACCACGGTGCGCCGGCGCGCTTCGAAGCCGGTACCGGCAACATCGCCGACGCCGTCGGCCTCGGCGCGGCGCTGGACTATCTCGAGCGCCTGGGCCTGGAGAACGTGGCGAGCTACGAGCACGACCTGCTGGAGTACGCCACCAGCCTGCTGCTGCCGATCCCCGGCCTGCGCATGATCGGCACGGCGAAGGAAAAGACCAGCGTCATGTCCTTCGTGCTGCAGGGCTACCAGACCGAAGAAGTGGGCAAGGCGCTGAACGAGGAAGGCATCGCGGTGCGCTCCGGCCACCACTGCGCCCAGCCGATCCTGCGCCGCTTCGGAGTGGAGGCCACGGTGCGTCCCTCGCTGGCGTTCTACAACACCTGCGAGGAAGTGGAGCTGCTGGCCAAGGTCGTGCAGCGGCTGGTGCGCGCGCGGAGTTAAGGCATCGTCATACCGGCTTACGCCGGTATGACGGTTGGCTCTGACCTGGATCGAAAGAACCTCCGGGCGGGTCTCGCGCCACGCTTTCGGACGAGGTAAGGCGCCCTCTCGCCGGTGAGACTGTCGCGATCCCCTTCCACGGACCGCGACATGCCCCTGCCCATTCCCCGAGACCCCGAGCTGTTGCGCGGCCGCACCGCCTTGGTGACCGGCGGCGCCGGCGGCCTGGGCCATGCCAGCGCCTCGCGCCTGCTGGCGCTGGGCGCCGGCGTGCTGCTGGCCGACATCAATGCCGAGGCAGGCGAACAGGCCGCGGCCGCGCTGCGCGCGCGCCATGCCGGCGCCGAGGTCGGCTTCCAGCGCGTGGACCTGTCGGATCTCGCCAGCGTGCGCGAGCTGGCCGCGGCCTGCGAACGGCGCTGGCCGCGCCTGGACCTGCTGCTGAACAACGCCGGCATCTATCCGCCGGCGCAGCGCATGCAGACCTCGGAGGGCTGGGAGCTGAGCCTGGCGATTTCGCTGATCGGCCCGCAGGCGCTGACGCTGCAGCTGCTGCCGCTGCTGGAACGCGGCGGCAGCAGCCGCGTGGTGACGATCACCAGCCTGGTGCAGAGCCAGGGCCGCATCGACTTCGACGACCCCTTCCTGAAGCGCGTCTACCGTCCGATCGATGCCTACCGCCAGAGCAAGCTGGCGGCGCTGGCCTTTGCCGTGGAACTGCAGCGCCGCCTCGCCGCCGCCGGCAGCAGTGTCTCCAGCCTCGCCGCGCATCCGGGGGTGTGCCGCACGCAACTGGGCGCCAACCGCCGCCGCCAGGCCAGCGACAGCTGGCTTCAAGGCTTCAAGGCGGATTTCTTCGCCTACACGCAACGGCGCTTCGGCCAGGAGCCGGAGCAGGCGGCAGACTCGGTGGTGGTGGCGCTCTGCGGCCAGGGACTGCCGCCGGCCGCGCTGGTCGGCCCCGGCGGCTGGTTGCAGATGGCCGGCGCGCCCGTGCTGCTGCCGCCCAATCCGCTGGCACTGGATGCATCGTTCGGTGCGCGGCTGTGGACGCTGGCGCAGGACTGCAGCGGCTGCCGCTGGCCCTAGACTTGCGGCGCCCAGGCTTGCGGCGCGGCCGCGCCCGTGCTGGACTCCCTGCCGGCCACAGGGAGCACTACTTGAAGCGCAGCACTCTTTTCACCGCAGCCTTGGCCGTCGCCCTGGGTCTCGCGCCGCCGAGCCTGCCTGCCGTCATGGACATTTCGCTGCCCGCTCCGGCTGCCGAGGGGGTGCCCCGGCCGCCGTCGCCGCCCGAGCCCCCGCCGACGCCGGAGCAGCTGCGCGAGGCCCTGCTGTTCATGCTGGTCGCCGAAGCGGAGAACCCGGCGCGGCAATGCCTGGACCACAGCCTGCGTTTCAACTACGGCCTGATGGCCCTGCGCTCCGCCAAGGCCGATCCCGAGCGCGTGCGCGACAGCCTGCTGCGCGGCGCTGCCGAAGGCGCCGAACAGGAGCAGCGCGGCCGCGAGTTCGTGCTGTGGAAGACCAGCAGCAGCCCTGGCATCGTGGCGCACAGCCGCTTCGACTGGTGCCTGGCGCAGCAGGGCATCGAATCGCCGCTGGGTGATGTCGGCCTGCGCTGCTTCCAGCTCGCCGGCGTGCCGGCGATTGCGCAGCTGCGCAAGCTGGGCGGTGCCGGGCAGGCGGACACGCTGGCGCATCTGCAGGGCATCTACGGCAAGACACTGCCGGCGAAGTACCTGGGCGACGTCGCCACGGCGATCTATCAGGCCGCCGATGACGAGCAATCCTTTGGCGTGCAGCGCGCGCTGTTTGCCGGCTGCATCAAGCAGGTCCGCTGAAGCCACTGGCGGCGATACCCGTCACATAGTCTTGCAGGGCATATAAGTAAAACTCCATATTCTTTTGACATATAACAAAGCTGGCCTAGATTGCCCGCCATCCAGGAACAAATCGTTCTATCGGGGGCGGCAATGCATCAGCTCACAGTGCGGCAACGTGGCCGCCCCGACCGGGGCCGCCCATGAAACTGCGACAACTGCGGTATATCCATGAGGTCTCCCGCCGCGGGCTGAACGTCACCGCCGCGTCGATGGCCTTGTTCACCTCGCAGCCGGGCGTCAGCAAGCAGATCCGCGTGCTGGAGGAAGAGCTGGGCGTCGACATCTTCGAGCGCAGCGGCAAGCACCTGACCCAGGTCACCCCGGCGGGCCGGCGCATCCTCGAGTACACCGAGCGCGTGCTGATCGAGATCGAGAACATCACCAAGATCGCCGGCGAGTACCGCGACACCGATGCCGGCGACCTGTCGATCGCCACCACCCACACCCAGGCGCGCTATGCGCTGCCCCGGGTGGTCAGCGATTTCACGCGCAAGTACCCCAAGGTCTCGCTGCACCTGCACCAGGGTTCGCCGGCGCAGATTTCCAAGATCGCCGCCGAGGGCCAGGCCGATTTCGCCATCGCCACCGAGGCCATCGCGCTCTACGACCAGCTGGTGATGCTGCCCTGCTACCGCTGGAACCGCTGCGTGCTGGTCAGGCCGGAGCATCCGCTGGCGCAGAAGGCCGAGCTGACGCTGGAGGACGTGGCGCAGTATCCGATCGTCACCTACACCTTCGGCTTCACCGGACGCTCGCAGCTGGACAAGGCCTTCGGCTCGCGCGGGCTCAAGCCCAACCTGATGCTGACGGCGGTGGACGCCGACGTCATCAAGACCTACGTACGCCTGGGCCTGGGCGTCGGCATCGTTGCCGACATGGCCTACGACCCGCAGACCGACGCCGACCTGGTGCGCCTGCCGGCCGGGCACCTGTTCGAGCCCAGCACCACGCAGATCGGCTTCCGCCGCGGCATGTTCCTGCGCGGCTACATGTACGACTTCATCCAGCTGTTCGCACCGCATCTCAGCCGCGACGTCGTCGACGAGGTTGGCCGCCTGGCCGATCCCGAACTGCGCCGCAACCGCGTGCGCGACCTGCTGCCGGCGCTGCGCACGCTATGAGCCGCGCGGGCCTGCTGCTCCTGGCCGCGCTGCTGGGACTCTGCGGCTGCGGGCGCGAGCCGGCGCTGTCGCTGGAGGTGGACATCAGCCACGAGGTTGGCGGCCAGCCGCTGCGGCTGCTGGAGGACAGCTACCGTACCGCGGGCGGCGAGGAGTTCAGCGTGCGGCGCCTGCGCTACTACCTGAGCCAGCCGCGCCTGCGCCGCAAGGACGGCAGCTGGTTCGTGCCGGTCTACGCGCCCGAATCCGCCGAGGGCTACTTCCTGGTCGACGAGGCCAGGCCCGCGAGCAAGCGCCTGCGCATCGGCGGCGTTGCGGCCGGGGAGTACAGCGGCATCGAATTCCTGCTCGGGGTCGACGACGCGCGCAACACGGCCGGCGTGCAGACCGGCGCGCTGGATCCCGCACTGGGTATGTTCTGGACCTGGAAGAGCGGCTACATCTTCTTCCAGCTGGAAGGCAGCTCCCCGCAATCGACGGCGCAGGAGCATGCCCTGAGCTACCACGTCGGCGGCGGCAAGCCCTCGCTGGCGCGGCGCATCTACCTGCCCTTCGGCGAGCGCCCGGTGAAGGTGGACGGGAAGCTGCTGCCGACGGTGCACCTCGGCGTGAACCTCGCCCTGCTGTTCGACGGCGTCAGCCCGGTGCGCATCGCGCAGCTGTCCGAGGCGATGGACCCGGCCGCGACACGACCGCTGGCGGACAATGCGGCGGCGATGTTCCGTGTCGACCACCTGCACCATGAGCCGCGGCGGCGCGGCGCCCCATGAAATGGCTGGGCCTGGTCCTGCCGCTGGTGCTGGCGCTGCTGTTCGCGGCCGACGGCAACGCGCGCCAGCGCCTGCGCGATCGCATCGAAAGCTTTCCGACGCCGCGCGCCGAAGTACCGGCCGGCTGGCCGGCACCGCGCTATGACTTTACCGGCAACCCGGTCACCGCTTCGGGCTTCGAACTGGGCCGGCGCCTGTTCTACGATCCGCGGCTGTCGCGCGACGGCAGCATCTCCTGCGCCAGCTGCCACCAGCAGTTCGCCGCCTTCGCGCACCTGGACCATCGCGTCAGCCACGGGCTGCACGGCGCCAACGGCACGCGCAATGCCCCGGCGCTGTTCAACCTCGCCTGGCAGCCCGAGCTGATGTGGGACGGCGCGATCCGCAACCTGGAGCTGCAGCCGCTGGCGCCATTGGCCAATCCGGTCGAGATGGGCGAGACCATGGACGGCGTGCTGGCCAAGCTGCGCGCCGACGCGGGCTATCGCCGTCGTTTCGAAGCGGCCTTCGGCCCGGGCGAGATCGACAGCCGCCGCGTGCTGCTGGCGCTGACCCAGTTCATCGGTATGCTGCGCTCCGCCGACTCGCGCTACGACGCCGCGTTGCGCGGTGGCCCCGCGCTGACCGAGCAGGAGAACGCGGGACTGGCCTTGTTCCGCGAGCGCTGCGCCAGCTGCCACCGGGAGCCTCTGTTCACCGACTTCAGTTATCGCGGCAACGGGCTGGACACCGACAGCGCCGACGCCGGCCGCGCGGTCATCAGCGGCAGCGCCGCCGACCGCGGCCGCTTCAAGGTGCCCTCCTTGCGCAACGTCGGGGTCAGCAGTCCCTACATGCATGACGGCCGCTTCGATACCTTGCAGCAGGTGCTGCGGCACTACGCCGCCGGCATCCGCGATTCCGCGGCGCTGGACCCGGCGCTGCGCGGTGGCCTGAAACTGGATGCGGCGCAGCAGCAGGCGCTCGTCGCCTTCCTGGAATCGTTGAGTGACACGGCCTTCCTGGACGACGCCCGCTACGCGGAGCCGGCGCCATGAGGCGGCTGCTGGCCATGAGCCTGCTGGGATTCGCCCTGGCGGCCGCTGCCCACGATGGCCATGAGCAGGGCGACCCGCCGGCAAGCGCCGCAGCCGCGCTCGACCCCCGCGTGGAACTGCACTCCTCGCGCACCGAGCTGGTGGTGGTGCGCACCGCCGATGCGCTGCTGGTCTATGCCGACGACTACGTCACCAATGCTCCGCTGGAAGGGCTACAGGTGGCCGTGACTACGGCGGGCCGGCGCGTCGAGGCCGAGGCGCTGGGTGACGGCGTGTATCGCCTGCCGCTCGATCTGCTGCAGGGCGCCACGCCCTTGCAGCTGCAGCTACACGGTGCGGCGGGCGCGGAGAGCTTTCCCCTGACGCTGCCGCCGGCACCGCCGCCACCCGCCGCGGTAGCGCCCGCCTGGATTGCATGGGCCGCGGCGGCGAGCGCGGCGCTGGTCCTGCTGGGCCTGTGGTTCGCGAGGCGCCGCCGGGGCCGCGCTTGAGCTTCGCCGGCATCCTGCGCTGGAGCCTGGGCAACCGGGCGCTGGTGCTGCTGCTGGCCCTTGCCCTGCTGGCCGCCGGACTGGCCAGCCTGGCGCGGCTGCCGGTGGACGTGCTGCCGGAGCTGAACCGCCCGGTCGTCACGGTGCACGTCGAGGCACCGGGGCTGGCGACCGCGGATGTCGAAACCCTGGCGACCGTACCGCTGGAAGCCGCGCTGCGCGGTCTTCCCGGCCTGCAGCGCCTGCGCACGACCAGCGCGCCGGGCCTGGCGCTGGCCTACGCCGAGTTCGGCTGGGACGCGGACCCCTACCGTGCGCGCCAGCTGGTGGCGGAACGGCTCGATCTGGCGCGCCTGCCCGAGGGGCTCAAGGCCCGGCTGGGGCCGATGACCTCGCTGATGGGCGAGATCCTGCTGCTGTCGCTGCAATGGCACGACGAACACCGCAGCGACCCCGCAGGCCTGCGCGACGCGGCCGACTGGACCCTGCGGCCGGCGTTGCTGGGCGTGGCGGGCATTGCCCAGGTCAGCGTCATCGGCGGCGAGGTGCGCCAGTACGAGGTGCGGCCCGATCCGCAACGCCTGCGCGCGCTCGGCGTGTCGTTGTCGCAGATCGAGCAGGCCTTGCGCGGCCATGGCCGCGCAGCGGGCGGTGGCTACGCCGAACAGCAGGGGCAGGAGATTCCAGTCGGCAGCCGCGCCGCAGCGGCGGACCTGCGCGATCTGGCGCAGGTCGCGGTGGACTGGCGCCGCGGGGCGCCGCTGCGCCTGGGACAGGTCGCGGAACTGGGGCAGGGCCACGCCATCCGCCGCGGTGCCGCCGGGCATGGCGCGCGGGCCGCGGTGATCCTGGCGGTGCAGAAGCAGCCGGGCGCCGACACCGTCGCCGTGACTGCCGCGGTGGAGCGGCGCCTGCAGGAGATCGCGACGCGACTGCCGCCGGGTATCGAACAGGCGACGCTGTTCCGCCAGGCCGATTTCATCGGTCGTTCCATCGACAACCTGCAGGCCTCGCTGCTGCATGCCAGCCTCATCGTCGCGCTGATCCTGCTCGCTTTCTTCGCCGGCGCGCGTCCCAGCGGGATCGCGCTCACCGCGATCCCGCTGTCGATGCTCGCCGCGATCCTGGTGTTCCAGGCCCTGGGCCTGTCGGTCAACACGATGACGCTGGGCGGCCTCGCCATCGCGGTCGGTGAACTGGTGGATGACGCGGTGGTGGGCGTGGAGAACGTCATGCGCCGGTTGCGCGGCGGCACCGCGCCGGCGCTGGAAACCATCGTGGCGGCCACGGTCGAGGTGCGTTCCGGCATCCTCTACGCCACCCTGGTGATCGTGCTGTCCTTCCTGCCGATGCTCGCCCTGCAGGGCATCGAGGGCCGTTTGTTCCTGTCGCTGGGCATCGCCTATGTCGCTGCGATCCTGGCCAGCCTGGTGGTGGCGGTGACGCTGACGCCGGTGCTGTGCAGCCTGCTGCTGCGTGGCGCCGCGCCGCGCCTGCTGGAGGAGCGCCGCTGGCTGCTGCGGCTGCGTGCGGCCTATGCGCGCGCGCTGGCGCGGGCGCTGCGGCACTCGCGCGGCATGTTCGCCTCCGCGCTGGCGCTGACGGTGATCGCCGTCAGCGGCCTGCTGGTGCTGCCGCGCAGCTTCCTGCCGCCGTTCAACGAGGGCACGCTGACGGTCAACCTGGTACTGCAGCCGGGCATTTCGCTGGAGGAGTCCGACCGCCTGGGACGCCTGGCGGAGACCCTGATCATGCAGGTGCCCGGCGTCAGCGGCGTCGGGCGCCGCACCGGCCGCGCGGAGCTCGACGAGCATGCCGAGGGCCTGCACTACTCCGAACTGGAGGTATCGCTCGACGATGCCGGGCGCGGGCGCGACGAGACGATCGCCGCGTTGCGGCGAAGCCTGTCGGTGCTGCCCGGAGACATCGCCATCGGCCAGCCGATCTCGCATCGGCTCGATCACCTGCTGTCGGGCGTGCGCGCACCGCTGGTGGTCAAGATCTTCGGCGACGACCTGGAAACCCTGCAGCGGCTGGCGCATGAAGTGCAGGAGCGCCTGCGGCAGATTGACGGCCTGGCGGATGTGCAGGTCGAGCGGCAGGCCGCGGTGCCGCAGGCGCGGCTGCGCGTCGACACACGGGCGGCGGCGCTCTATGGCCTGGCGCCGGCAGCGGTGCTGCGTCAGGTGACGGCGCTGACGGTGGGGTTGCCGCTGTCGGAGTTCGTCGACGGCGACATGCGTCATGAGCTGGTGCTGCGCCTGCCGGAGCGGCAGCGCAGCCTCGAAGCCCTGCGCGAGTTGCCGCTGGAAGCCCCTGGCGGGCCGGTGCCCTTGTCGTGGATTGCCCGCCTGGAGCTGGAGCCCGGGCCTTACCAGGTCGGCCGCGAGGACTCGCGGCGGCGTATCGCGGTGTCGGCTTTCGCCACCCGCGGTTTCGAGCGCGCCGGCGTCGAGGCCCGAAAGCAGTTGCGCGAACTGCGCCTGCCTCCGGGTTACGAGCTGCGGATCGAGGGCCAGGCCGAGGCGCAGCGCGGTGCGGCGCGGCGCGTGCTGCTGCTGGCGGCGCTGTCGCTGCTGTTCATGCTGGTGCTGCTGCATGGCCGCTACCGCTCGCTGCGCCTGTCGCTGATGGTGCTCGGCAATGTGCCGCTGGCCTGCGTCGGCGGCGTCGCATTGCTGGCGATCACCGCCACGCCGCTGTCGGTGGCCAGCCTGGTGGGCTTCGTCACCCTGGCGGGTATCGCCGTCCGCAATGCCATCCTCAAGATCAGCCACTACATCCATCTTGCGCGCAGCGAGGGTGAATCCTTCGGCGAGGCGCTGGTGCTCCGCGGCTCGGCGGAGCGCCTCGCGCCGGTGCTGATGACGGCGCTGATCGCGGCGCTGTCGCTGCTGCCGCTGGTGCTGTCGGGCGACACCGCGGGGCGCGAGATCCTGCACCCGGTGGCGCTGGTGGTGTTCGGCGGCCTGCTCAGCAACACGCTGCTCGACAGCTTCCTAACGCCGGCTCTGTTCCTGCGCTACGGCGAGCCGCCATTGCTGCGATTGTTGAAGAAGTCATGAGCTTATGCCTTCGCCAACCATAACCGCGCACAAAAAATTCTATTTCCCAAAGGGTCTACGCACTGCCGTGCATGGCTATTCTCCGCTCCGAATGCCGTCCGTATCGAGGCACAAACAAGTGAAAGCCACAGGAGTGGGTATGTACAAAATTTCCAAGGGGGTCCTGCAGTCGTTGCGGCGAGTCGTACTCGCGGCGGCGACCGGCGGCGTGGTTGCCGCGGCGGGGATGGCGCAGGCGTCTGCGCCGGCTGCAATCAACAAGTTCACAGGGGAAGTCATACCCAACGGTTCCGTGCTGCTGGTCTGGACCGGCGATGGCTGTGCCCTGCCGGTGCCGGTCGGCACCTGCAGCCCCGACAGCGCACAGGACTTCCTCGCGGTGGTCGACGTGGAGCCCAACTCCACCCGTTACGGCGACGTCATCTGGACCGCCGAGCTGCCGCGCGTGACCCTGTCCAACATCCTGCCGGGTGGTATCGTCGCGAACTCCGACGCGCACAACGACCCGCATCACATGCTCAGCTACACCTCGTACATCTCCGGGGGTGGCGATGGCCTGTCGAAGGGCCGCAAGTACACCTTCGGCGGCGGCGTGATCAGCAAGAACGTGTTCCGCTACGACATCACCAGCGTGCGCAACGTGCAGAAGGCCGACCTGGTGGTCTGCGGCACGCAGCCCAAGCGCTCCTCGCTGACCGACGACTTCATCGTCATGCCGGCGCCGGGCGGCGATCACAAGATCATCTACACCTACATGGGCAGCTACGGCTACGGTGCCGGCGGTACGGTCACCGAGATCGAGCCGGGCCGCAACGCGCCGACCGTCGCCGGCCTGTGCACGCCGTCGATTCCCAATGTGCAGGCACTGGCCGACACCGTCGGCCTGCTGGGCTGCCTCGGCGGCTCCACGCCGGAAGACAGCGCCGAACCGGGCCACAAGGGCATCACCGAGTACCCGGGCTGCGTCAAGGCCAGCCAGTCGCGCAACCCGACGAACTACACCAGCTACCCGGACGAGCGCGCGTCGCGCAAGGCCAACCAGGGGGTGTTCTACCTGGGCAATTCCGACGCGGGTGTCGAGTCCGTGCCGCATGGCATGGGCCTGACCTACGACGGCAAGTACCTGGCGACCTCGGACTACGCCGTGCCGGCGTCCATCGGTGCCGCCGCGATCAACGGCGCGCTGGTGGCCTTCTGCGCCAAGAACCAGTCGCTCAACGCCGGCCCCCTGGGCATCTGCGGCTCGACCTACGGCGCCTCGGTACGCGTCTGGGAGACCAGCGGCGTCTACAACAAGGACAAGACGCGCGACTCGCTGAAGGAAGCCAAGGTCTACGACGCCAACTCCTACATCCGCTCGGTCAGCGCCGTGCCGGATGGCCCGCGTCACGAGGAAGTGCTGTTCCACGAAGAGAACGAGGGCCTGATGGCCTTCGGCCTGGCCCACCAGTCGCATCACTGCGTCGGCCAGAAGGGCTGGGAGAACCTCGGCGATCCGTCCTATGACGCCGCGGTGACCAAGACCGGCGTGGCGGCGAACGACGCCTCCAAGGTCTCGTCCTCCGACTGCAAGGCGGGCGATCCCGACTACGTCCCGCACGACGGCGCCTTCACCGCCAGCATGTGCGGCGGCGTGCTGTACTACTCGCCGGACATCACCATCAGCGGCAAGGACACCAACGCCTACGGCGGCGTCGGTCCCTACTGGCGCCCGGTGTACGACGTCGGCCCCTGCTCGGGCGTGTCGTACTTCACGCTGTCGGACGACGACCGCTTCCTGATCCAGCCGGTGTCGGGCATCCAGAGCCCGCCCAGCATCGATCCCTCGGGCAGCGCCGTGTTCGACCGCGACTACCCGCGCCAGCACAGCCGCCGCGTGCTGACCGTGGACGTGCGTCCGCTGCTGGCCAAGGGCAAGGCCGATACCGCCGAAACCCGCATCGCCTGCGACTTCCCGCCGCCGGATGCCGCGCGCCCGGCCAACACCTCGCTGGGGACCTCGGCGACCCGCTCGAACCGCTTCGCCGGCAACAGCGGCAAGTTCAACGTGCTCAAGCACAACAACGAGGCGGACGATTGCCCGCGTATCCGTGGTGCGATCGGCCAGTTCGAGACCGGCCCACACGGTAAGGGCCTGCCGACCACCGCGTCTTCCAACACCGACCAGGTCGGCACCGGCTACCTGCGCCTGGTGAGCGTGCTCGACAACGTGCTGAATCCCGGCACGCTGCTGAACAACGTCACCGACGCGGCCGGCAACCTGCTGGACGGCAGCGCCATCCGCAACCTGCTGGAGCTGAACGTCGACGGCCTGGGCCTGCTGGATGGCCTGGACGTGGCGGGCATCATCCTCAACGGCCAGCAGACCGGCGGTGAACCCTCGGGTGACGGCGGTACGCCGGGCAGCGGCAACCTCAACTCGCTGCAGAACCTGTACACCCACGGCGGTCCGCACTTCACGCTGTACGACCGCGTCGGTCACCAGCGTACGCCCAGCGGCGACGGCGGCTACCTGGATCTGCGTCCGAAACAGGTCAACGGCCTCGGCCTGCCGCGCGACCAGGTGGAAGGCCAGCCGGAGGCTTCGGGTACCGCCCGCTTCGCCTTCATCCAGTACTTCGTGGAGCTGCAGCACGTTCCGGGTCCGGGTACCGGCTCCGACGGCGACCGCACGATCTGCCTCGGCAAGTTCGACCGCAAGACCGGCGCGACGGTGCTCGACACCTCGTTCACCGACGAGTTGCTCGGCACGCCCTGCCTCGACTTCGACAGCAAGGCCCGCGACGGCTGGAACTGGCCGGGTGCGCGCGGCGCCAAGGGCGGCGCCAAGCCGCACGCGGCGGCCTTCGAGCGTGACGGCGCGGCGCTGTTCGGCCCGGGCTACTACCCGGCCAGGCCGATCGACGCGGATGGCACGCAGTAACACAAGGCCGACAAAGCGGCCGTGATGGACGCTGTCCGCGAAAGCGGACAGCGTCCTTTCGGCTTCAACGGCCGCCTGTAGACCTTGATTCACACGAGATTAAGAGCAATGAAACTTCAGAAGAACCTGTATGCACTGGCCCGCGCCGGCCTGATCGCCTCCACCGCCGCCGTCGCCGGTCCCGCCCCCAAGGGCGGCCTGCAGGCCGACGTGCTGGTCAATGGCCAGCCGATCAGCCGCAACCACGTGCTGCTGATGAGCGAGGGCATCGACCCCGAGAACAAGTCGCGCCGCGCCGACGACGCCAACGCCCAGGCCGCTGCGCGTGCCGAACTGATCACCCAGGAAGTGCTGGCGCAGGAAGCGCGCAAGCAGGGCCTCGACAAGGCGCCGGTGATCGCCGACCAGCTGGCCTTCCAGAACCGCGTGATCCTGTCGCGCGCCTACCTGGAAGATTTTTTTGCCAGGGACCCCATCACCGATGCGGTGCTGAAAAAGTCCTACGACTTCAAGAAGGCCAGCGGCAAGCTGGTGGAGTACAAGATCCGCCACATCCTGGTGCAGACGCCGGAGCAGGCCAGGGACCTGATCGGCAAGCTCGACAAGGGCGAGGACTTCGTCGCCCTGGCCAAGCGCAGCACGCAGGATCCGGGCGGCCAGGCCAACGGCGGCGATCTCGGCTGGTTCCGTCCCGACATCTTTGTCGACCACCACTTCACCGACGCCGTGGAAAGCCTGAAGAAGGGCCAGTACAGCAAGGCCGCGGTGCGCACCCGCTTCGGCTGGCACGTGATCAAGGTGGAGGACGGTCCGCGCCCGGTGGCCAACCCCGAGACCTTCGAGGCGCTGGACGATTCGGTCAAGGAAGCGCTGCGCCAGAAGACCGCGCAGATCCGCATCGAGGAACTGACGGCCCGCCTCAGCGCCGGCGCCAGGATCAGCAGCCCCGCCACCGTCGCGCGCCGCGACAAGTAAGAGTCCTCCATGAAAAAGACCCTCATCGCCGCCGCGCTGCTGCCGCTGCTGCTCGCCGCCTGCGCCAGCAACCCGGCCGCGGCCCCCGCGGCCCCGGCCGTGCCAGCCGTCGCCGCGCAGCCGCAGCTGTCCGACGAAGAGCGCATTGCCTTCTTCGTCAACCATGCCCGTTCCGGCGAGCTGATCGACGTGGCCCGGGAGCTGAAGGCCGGCATCGACGTCAACGCGCTCGACACGCTGGACCAGACCGCGCTGATCGGCGCGGTCAGCCACAAGCAGCTGCTGGTGATCAAGCTGCTGCTCAACAGCGGCGCCAACCCCAACCTCGCCGACCAGGCCGGCTGGACGCCGCTGATCCACGCGGTCTACTCCGGCGCCGATCCGGACCTGCTGGGGCTGCTGCTCGACGCCGGCGCCGACGTCAACGGACGCAACGATCGCGGCATCACCGCGCTCTACCTCGCCAGTGTCGGCGGCCGCGAAGAGCAGGTGCGCTACCTGCTGTCGCGCGGCGCCGATCCGGCCCTGGCTTCCAAGGCCGGCTACACGGCGCTGAAGATCGCCCAGCTCAAGGGCCTGCAGAAGATCGTGACGCTGCTCAAGGACGCGCCGTCGCCGTCTTCGCCGGTGGCGAAGGCCACACCCTGAGATGAAGCCTTGCGCCGCCGGCCTGCTGCTGTGCCTGCCGCTGCTGGCGCTGGCGGCACCGGCGGAGCGCGTGGTCCTGCTGGACAAGGCCGAGCAGCGTCGCCTGCAGATCCGCACACAGCGTGCCGACGCGCCGCGGCCGCCGGAGCTGCTGCCGGCGCGCGTGGTGGTCGATCCGCGCCGCCACCTGCGCGTGATGAGCGGCCAGGCCGGCACCCTCGAGGCGCCGCCCAGCGGCTTCGCCGTGGCCGGCGACAGCGTGGCGGCCGGCCAGTTGCTGGGCTGGCTGCGGCCGGCGATCACTGCACCGCAGCGCCGCGATCTGGAGTCGGAGCGTGTCGGCGCGGAGCGCGACGTCGCCCTGGGCCGCCTGCAGATCGATCGCTACTCGATCGACGAGGCGGAGAACCTCGACGTGCGCCTGCCGACCCCGTCGATCCAGGTGCTGACCGACTACCGCGTGGCCAAGGCGCGCCAGGACGGACTGCGCAGGGCGCTCGACGGCCGCATCGCGCTGCATGCACCGGCCTCGGCCATCGTGCTGCGTTCGTCGCTGCGCGCCGGCCGCGTCGCCGGCGAGGGCGAGACGCTGATGGAGCTGAACAGCGAAGGTGGCCTGGCGGTGGAGCTGCTGTTCGACGGCGGCGACTACGCCAGTGCGCAGGCCGACACCGCCTGGACCCTGGCCGGCGAGGTGCTGAAACTGCATTTCCTCGGCGAGACCCTGGACCCGGCATCGCGTTCACGCCGCGTGCTGTATGCCGCCAGCGGCGCCGGCGTGCCGCTGGCGGTGGGCCAGCCGCTGCGCCTGCGCCTGCCCGTCGCGGCCGGCCCGGGCTGGGTGCTGCCGGCGCGCAGCATCGACCGCAGCGGCGGCCAGTGGGTCTGGCTGCACCAGGGCGCCGAACGCTTCGTGCGCCGCGCGGTGTCGGCGACACCGCTGGCCGAGGGCTGGGTGCGCATCGATTCCGTGCTGGAACCGGCGTCGCGCGTGGTCGTCGACGGCCTGTCGTCGCTGGCGGCGGCTTCGTGAGCCGCATGGGTCGAGTCGTCGCCACGCTGGGCCTGCTGGCCGGTGCTGCCCTTGTGCATGCGGATCAGGGTGTCCCGCCGTTCGTCGCCGGACTGGAAGCACCGCAGCGCATTGGCGAAAACGAACTGCGGGTCCCCAAGAGCCTGCAGCGCCGCCTGGGCATCCGCACCGCGATGGCCGACGCCGCGCCGCAGCGGCTGGAACTGCTGGCCGAGGTGGTGGCCGACCCGCGCTCCTCCGGCGAGGTGCGCGCGGCACAGGCCGGCACCATCGAGATCGCCGAGCGCTGGCGCCTGCCTGGCGAGCCGGTGGTACAGGGCGAGCTGCTGGCCTGGCTGCGGCCGCTGATGCCGCAGGCCGAGGCGGCGCGGCGCCGCGCCGACATCGCGCGCATCGACGAGAAGCTGCGCATCGCCAGGATGAACTTCGAGCGCCTGCGCATGCAGGCCGACGCCCTGGACAACCCCGAGGCCACGCAGAACAACGTCTACTACGAACAGGCCGACCTCGACTGGCGCGCGCTGCAGCAGCAGCGCGAGCTGGCGGCCCAGGGCCTGGGTTCACGTCAGCCGATCCCTGCGGCCGCCAGCGGCACGCTGGCCAGCGCCGCGGTGCGCGAGGGCGAGGTGGTGGCCGCCGGACAGACGCTGTTCGAGATCGCCGATCCCGCGCGGCTGCAGCTGTTGGCCGTCAGCCACGACGCGAGCCTGCCGCAGCGACTGCTCGGCGTGACGCTGCCCTTGCCGCAGTCCGTCGTGACGCTGCGCTATCGCGGCAGCGAGCCGGTAGCCGGCGGCACCGGCTGGAAGCTGCTGTTCGAGGCGCAGGCGCCGCCGCCGCGCGCGCTGCTGCCGGGCGAGCTGCATCGTCTCGCACTGAGCGTCCGCCCCGCGCCGGCCTCGCTGGCGCAGCAGGGCTGCCTGCAGCTGGGTATGGCGCAGACCGGGGTCTGGCTGCACGTCGCGCCCGAACGCTTCCTGCTCCGGCAGCAGGCTTCCTGCGCGAACTGGGAGGCGGGCGAGCGTCGCGTTGTCCAGGGTGGCGTGCTGCTGTCGCAGTACCTGCACTGATCGGAATAAACATATGCCACGGTATGGAAGAAGGCCGCAAAAAAAGTTCCTTCTGGCGGGCGATGCGCTTGTCTAGAGTGAGTTCAAGGTTCAAGCAATGCGATGGCCACGGGCGGCCGTCGCAAAAATCAGGGAGCGATGGGATTCATGGCAACGACGCAGAAGCTGCACCAGGTTTTCAATTTCGCGCTGGCCGGTTCGCTGCTCGCCCTCGGGGCCTGTAGCCGCAGCGATCCCGCCGGCGAGTCCGGCGCTGCCGTGCCGCAGACCCGCGACATCAGCACCAGCGCCGCGGCGCTGGGCTCCAAGTCCGACGCCCTGCGCGAGCTGGGCGTGATCGGCGCGCTGGCCAACCAGGTCGCCGGCGGTGGCGCCGCCTGGAACAGCGGCAATGCCGACGCACAGCGCGTGCGGCCCTGGGCTTTCAATGGCGGCGAGCGCGCGCAGTCCAGCGGCACCGATGCCTCGCAGGGCGCCTGCCCCGGCGGCGGCAGCTTCACCAGCGAAGACAGCAGCGCCAGCCGCAGCTACGCCCTGTTCGGCGGCGAGTCCGCCGACACCGCGCAGTCGAAGAGCAGCGAGATCAACTGCAAGTCGGCCTGGCCGCAGAAGGCCGGGGTCGCCCAGTCGCTGTCGCTCAATGGCCTGCTCGAAAGCGGCGCATCGCCGTCGCTGAGCTACGGCCTGGCCGGCAACGGCAGCGAGCCCTACACCGAGCTGTACGAGAAGAAGGATGGCTCGGGCAAGCTGGTCGACAGCATCAAGCTGGCTTATCGCGGCCTGTCCGAGGTCAAGGCGCCGCAGGGCGGCACTCTCGACGCCCGCGCGATCTACGCCTATCGCTACGCCCGTTCCGGCGGTGACTTCTTCAGCGCCGACGTCGGCAGTGCCGGCGCGCCGTTCAAGGTGGAGCAGGGCGACCTGCTGCGCGTCAGCGGTCCCTACGGCTATGCCTCGAAGTCCTGCGGCGGCGGCAACTCCAGCGTCAACACGGTGGACGGTCTGGCCTTCGACGGCAGCGGCGAGCAGATCGTCGCCGGTACGCTGGAAGTGGTCTCGGGGGCGAAGAAGGCGGTGTTCCGCTTCAAGCCGGATGGTGGTGCCGACCTCGACCTGAACGGCGCCACGCAGGCGATCAGCGCCAGCGAACTGCGCGCCGCGATCAATCCCGCCAATCCCTGCTGAATCCGGCGGCCCAGAACAACAATGGACGCCGGCGGGGATGCCGGCGCCCGGGGGAAAAGCAATGAAGCTCAAGACCATCGCGCTGCTGGCCGGCCTGTTCGCCGCGCCGGCCTTCGCCGTCACCACCGCCGGCCATGACATTCCGTATGCCGGCGTTTACTACAGCCACGAAATCTCCGACAGCGCACGCGACTCGGGCAGCGGCAAGGGCCTGCAGTTCAACCTGGGCCTGCCGCTGGACTACGGCCGGAACAATGCGCTGGAACTGAGTCTCACCGACGTCAGCCGCGAGCGCGATGTCGACGGCCGCAAGGACTACCAGACGGCGTTCTTCGTCGACTGGGTGCACCACTACACCAGCACCAATGGCGGCTTCTCCGGGCTGCCGAAGGTCACGCCCTTGCTGATTGGCGGCGTCGGCGCGATCAACGAGGACGTCGACGGCGACGAGAACCTGCATTTCGGCGGCAGTGCCGGCGCCGGCCTGCTGTTCCCGCTGCCCTGGCATGGCCTGGCCCTGCGCACCGAGGCGCGCGCGCAGCTGCAGCTCAACGACAAGTCCGTGGCCGGTGAAGACCTGCTGCTGGACTACCGCATCAACGTCGGCCTGCAGGTGCCGCTGTACTTCCTGCGCGAGGGCGGCTTCAACACCGCCGCGCCGGCCGAGTGCTCCATCGCCGTGGTGGATCCCAGCGGTGCGCGCCAGGACTGCAGCGTGGACAGCGATCGCGATGGTGTGAAGGACCATGCCGACCAGTGCCCCGCGACGCCGGCCGGCGTCGTGGTGAAGGCGAACGGCTGCCCCTGAGGCAGCGTTCCGCTACGGTGACGGCATGCGCAAGCCGCTCATCGTCCTGCTGTGCCTGGCATTGCTGGTTGCCTGCGGCGATTCGTCCGCCCCGCAGGCGGCCGGCGACCTGCGCTCGCTGCTGATCCACTTCGAGGTGCAGGCCACGCCGCAGGCGCCCTACGTGGACCTGGCGGCCGGCGAGGTGTTCTTCCGCTTCGAGGGCGACATGGCCGCTTCGGCGGTGGACCCGCGCAGCGGCCGCATCACCGGCAAGGGATCGAAGAGCCTCGGCCGCTTCGGCCCGGCCGTCGTCGCCTTCCGGGTGAATCCGGCTCGCTCTCCCACCAGCAGCGACTTCCTGACCTTCCGCTGCCTGGACTGCACGATCCGCTTCAACGACGGCGCGCTGCTGCGGCCGCTGCTGCCGGCGGACACGGCGCCGTCGCCGGATGAGCCCTTGCGGGCCTCGTCCTTCGATATCCCCATGCAGGGCCATTTCCTGCAGAACCTCGGAGCCCTGTCGCCCCAGACCGGGGGCCTCGGCTTCGGCCTGCGCGGCGTCGGTTGCGGCGGCACGCAGGAGGTCGCCGGCAAGGGGCCGCTGGCCGGCGGCCGCGGCACCATCTGCATGAACGGGCAGTTCGACTTCTCCAGCCCTTCGCCGGCGGCCCTGGCCGGGGTCCTGGCCGGCTTCGCCGATGGCGGGGACGCGGCGGAAGTGGCTGCATTGCTGCAACTGCTGGCCGGCAGCCTGCTGACCGGGCGCTCGGACTGCGCCATCACGATGCACCGGGCCGGCTCATGAAGCGCGCTTTCGCGGCCCTACTGCTGGTTTGCGCCACCGCTGCCTCCGCCGGGGTGCTCGATACGGCACTTGATCTCCTGCTGCGTAGCCTGCGCAGCTTTGCCGGTGCGGAGACCCTCAAGTACTCGCTGCACTACCAGCTGGAAGGGGAGCGCGTCGGCACTGGCGCCGACTGGGTCGGCTGGCGCCTTTCTGGCCCGGTGCGAGTCGCCACGGTCGATGAGGGCAGTGCACTATGGCGGACGGATGGCCCGGTCGTGGGGCAGGTGACCGATTGGGAGCTGCGGCTGCGCCTGCTGTCGTCCGGACTGCCCGACAATACGCAAACCGAATTGACGTCCTCGGGCTTCCGGCTGGAACTGGACGACGGCTCGGTGCTGACCGAACTGGTCGATGACCCTGCGACCCTCGCGCCTGAAACCGACATTCCCTTGCAGGGGCGGATGCTGTTCGAGCTGGGGCCGATTCCGGGGGCGGGTGGTCCGTACCCGGTGCGCTACCGGGCCACCGGCTGCATGGGCGTGGAGGGCAGTGGCGCTGGCGCGCTCGCCGGCAAGCGGGGCGCGCTGTGCATCGGTGGGAGCCTGGGCTTTCCCGGGGTGCCGCGAGGCCTGGCGGACTTGCAGGAGTATGGGCGGATGGCGGCGGAGTCGGGGTTTACGCTGGTGATGCATTGAAGAGGCATATCCGGCTCGCGAGGAAGCCGGGTAGCTCAACCATGGTCTTCGTGCTGCACTGATGTTCGACCGCTGTATGCGGAAAGGGGCAACGTAAACGCTGCCTCTGCTCGAGGAATCAAATGTCGGGAGGTGATGTGGTCTGGGCTGCCGGAATGTCGGCGACCAGGTTCAAGGGTGCTCGCCGCTCTGGGCTATACCTGCCTACGCCAGGATGCGCAGGTCGCGAGCCTTGACCAGAACATCCTCACGCGAGATCGCATTCAGTTTTCCGAACATGTTTTTGAGGTGCCATTTGACGGTGCCCGGCGCAATATCCAGTGCGCGCGCGATGCTTTTGGTGGACATGGCACGCGCCAAGAGTTCAAGAATGTCTTGTTCGCGCCCCGACAACAGCTCAACCTGTGCTCGCAGCGGTCCCACGGGTAATGTGGGATTCTCGGACGCCGATGCATTGTCCGGGTGGGAGCTTTGTTCGCCTCCTTCTATTTCCCGCCTTGCTGCTTCCAGAAAATCCCGTCTGCGCTGATCCCGCTCCTGCCGCAACAGACGCACGACGAGCGGCAGCACAGCGGCGCCAAGATCCGGCAGTATCCGAGTCAGGCCTGCTTCTACCGCGACATCGACCATGCGCCGTCCTGCCTCCATGGCTGCCTCCTCGTTCCCGCTGCGCAGCAGGACGATGGCGCGGACAAGGCCCAGGCTGGTGGACGGCTGCAGGCGACGATTGTGCTGAGCCAGATCGTACGACGCGTCGATTGCCGGCAGGCAGACCGGGTTCGGATCGTGGAAGAAGGTGACCATGGCTTGTGCCAAATGCGTTGCCAGGCCAATTTCGTTCCAGGAGCTGTCGGGTGCGACGCTGTAGCGTTCAGACAACCGGGCGAGCTGGGTCAGCAGCTCGCGAATCGGCGCTTTCGGCTGGAGTCTTTCGGTGTGCCGAAACCGGATTGCGCGAGTAGGTGGTTCACAAATGCCGCCCGCGGCGGAATGGATATTCTGCAGAGCGTCAGTCATGGCTTTCTCATTGCTTTGCCTTCCTGCTGGGAAATCAGCTCTCGCAGAGAGCGCCGGGCCGGCCGAAGTGGGGCGCGGGCGCGTGTCCATCCGCCCTGGTAGCTTGGCGTCAACCAGCGCATCCGTGTGGCACACCAGGTGAACAGGGCATACAACTGAGGATTTGCATAGAGAAGGCGCCAGATCTTCCAGGCGAGAACTTCCGGAATGCTGCGTCCGCTGCCTTGGCCAATCAGCGGCTGGCTCGAAGGGGGGAGTGTGTTCTGCGATGCCTGGCGCAGGCTGAGTAGAAGTTTCGGGATTGGAATCCCTACAGGGCAGACATCACCACAGGCTCCACAAAGGCTGGAGGCAGTGGGCAAGTGCTTCGTGGATTCAAGTCCCAACAAGTGCGGGGAAATGATTGAGCCGATAGGGCCTGGGTAGGTGGTGCCGTAGCTCAGACCGCCAACCCGCGTGTACACCGGACAATGGTTCATGCACGCTCCGCAGCGTATGCACTGCAGCGTCGCGCGGAATCGATCGTCTCGGTAAGCTTGCGTGCGGCCGTTGTCGAGAAGAATGAGGTGCATTTCGCGTGGCCCATCTCGCTCACCCGGTCTCCTGGGACCCGTAACCAGATTGAGATAGGTCGTTACGGCCTGGCCGGTGGCCGATCGCGTGAGTAGCTTGAAAAGAGGGGCGATGCTGTCGAGGCGATCAACTACCTTTTCAATGCCGGTAATGGCAATGTGAACTTCTGGGATGCTCGTGCACATGCGACCATTCCCTTCATTCTCCACGAGGACAATGGTGCCGGTCTCGGCAACGAGAAAGTTGGCCCCGGTGACGCCGATGGGAGCATCCCGGAAGTGCGTTCTAAGCTCCCGGCGTCCAATGCTGATCAGCTCATCGACGTCATCTGTGTAGGCTGTGTCTGGAATCTTGCCGGCGAATATCTTCGCAATATCCTCTTTGGTCTTGTGAATGGCTGGCATGATGATATGGCTGGGCCTGTCGCCGGCCAGTTGGAGGATGTACTCCCCCATATCTGTCTCGATGCAGCTGACCCCGACTTTCTCCATTTCATGGTTCAGCTCGATCTCTTCGCTGACCATCGACTTTCCCTTGACCATGCAGCGCGCTTGATGCCGCCTTGCAATCGACCGGAAAAGTGCATTGGCCTCAGCGGGCGTTTCAGCGTAGTGAACGCTCACGCCCAGTTCCTGCAGGCGGGCTTCCAGTTTCTCAAGCAACTGGGGCAAGCGCCGCAGGGAGTCTTTGCGGATGCTCTCGCCGATGGCTCGAAGTCTCTCGAACTCGGCCTGGTCAGGAAACTGGCTGGCCCGGCGATCCACCAGGAAATCCATGGCCTCCCGAATGTTCCGGCGCAAGAGAGGGTCTTGCACCGCTTCGCGGCTTCGGGATTTGAATGCCTGAGGATCAGGCTTTTCGATAATCATGCTATGTGCCTGGGAGATCATCGCGAATCAGCAAGACGATGAGCTCTTTTGGCCCGTGCGCGCCAAAGGCCAGAATCCTCTGGATGTCTGCGGTCTTGGATGGGCCGCTAACCAGCAGGGCATTGCTCGGCAGCCCGCGGCTCCAGGCTTCAGCCTGCATCAGGCCTGCGAGATCGAAGTGGATGCTGCTCGCGCGCAGGATCGCGATATGCGTTGGCGGTACGAGGGACAGGCTGCGAGGCTCTTGAGTGTCAGGCCATACCACGAGGCTTCCCGTCTCCGCGACAGCACTACGGACGGTAGTGATGCCTGTGTCGAATTCGGAAAACAGTCTTAGCTTGAAGCTGAACATGTCTTCGTCGAACCAACTCAGGGAATCATGGGGGATCTGCCTTGATAATTCACCGGATATCCAGGTGTTTCTTCCTGCAAGAATGCTACGGAATCGCTTTCTCTGCACGAGGTCGGCAAGCGTTGTCCCCCAGTTGGAGAGGGAGCACGAAATGACCTCGGAGCGCGACAGGGTTGCTTGGCGGGCGTACAGGTCAGCCAATTCCGAAACACCTACTGGAGGGCTGGCGGCTGTGGTGAAGTCGGGTGGATCGATGGACGGTGGCTCCTTCTCCGGAAAGGAGGCGCTGCGCAGTCGCTCGAATATCGCCTTGCGGGCGTTAGGGTTGATGCTCATGAATCATTGATCCCGTTTTCTGAATGGCGACCGAGACGGCTGCGAATGAAGGAAGCCAGGTGTTCGCCGCGCAGTGGAGATCCTTGCTTCTCGAGAACGCCATTCAGATTCAGCAGGCAGCCGCAGTCGGCGCTTACCAGGCGATGACAACCCGATAGCCGCACAGCCTTCACCTTATCCTCCGCCATGCTCACGGAAATGTCGGGGTGCTTCACCGAGAACGTGCCGCCGAAGCCGCAGCACTCGGCCTCATGGTCATGGTCTACGAGTTCGACCCCAGGGAGTTTTGCGATCAGTCGCCGAGCGTGAATGTGAGTGGACATTTCGCGCCGGGCTGAGCACGAGGTGTGCAGTGCGATCTTGATCGGCGGCGCAGCATTCTCACGGAAGAGTTCGTTCCCCATGCGCGAGACGAGGAATTCCGTCAGCTCTACCGTTCGACCTGCAATATCCTTGGCCTTGGCTTCCAGGCTCGGCATTCCCTCGAACAGGCGCGGCCAATGCTGTTTCAGCATGCCGGCGCAGGATCCAGATGGCACGACGATGGGCCATGGCTGCGGGAACAAGTCGAGCTGAGCGGCAGCGACCGAGGCCGCCTCCTTCGGAAAACCGGTCGTGTATGCCGGTTGGCCACAGCACGTCTGCCGGACTGGATACTCGACACGTACTCCGATGTTCTGCAGAACATCGATTGCGTCCAGGCCTGATTCCGGGCTGAAAAGATCGATCACGCAAGTGCCGAAGAAATAGACGGTTTCCGCGACGGCTGTCGTCCGGTCACCATGCGCTGCTGCCCCGCTTTTCAAACGCCTTCCCCTCTCCGATCTGCCGGCAGCGCAAGTCTGGCCCGGAAAGCACGCCGTGATACATTGGTCAGACCATAGCTGCGGAGGTTTGAAGGACGTGGACCAGCCGAATAGACGCGCTGATGGTGTCGCTCAATACCTGGAACGCGCCATTCTTGAGGGTCAGTTCAAGCGAGGTGAACGGCTGCCTGCTGAGCGCGACCTGGCAGCGCGCTGGGGTATTTCGAGGCCAACAGTTCGCGAAGGAATCGGCCTGTTGGTTGCCAAGGGTCTGCTGATTCGACGTCAGGGTGACGGGACGTACATCAATAGCCAGACCGACCAGAAGATGGCCGAGATCTGGGAGGACATGGCACGTCGTCACCCCGATATCCAGGGGGA
Organism: Solimonas sp. K1W22B-7; assembly: GCF_003428335.1. Classification (GTDB taxonomy): domain Bacteria; phylum Pseudomonadota; class Gammaproteobacteria; order Nevskiales; family Nevskiaceae; genus Solimonas_A. The sequence goes on along the minus strand of NZ_CP031704.1, from coordinate 5,024,501 downwards.
TCTCATCGAGTTCCGGCATATGCTTGAATGCAAAACGGCGGAACTGGCAGCTGAGCGCTTCAATGAAGAGGATCGTGAACTTCTGTTGAGCGCCTGGGCGGAAGTCGATGCGGCCTACGAGGGGAGCGAGCGGACTCGACAAATCCGGGCCGACCTCGCCTTTCATCGGGCGATCGCTGATGCCGCCCATAATCCAGTCTTCAGTTATCTGTTGGTATCCCTTATCAAGCTGCTGGCTGAGCATGTGAAGGTTTCGATCGCTGGCCTCGCTCCGGATTCGGCTACAGCGCGGCAATTGCGCAGCCAGCATCGTGCGGTTCTGGATGCGATCCTGGCAGGTGATTCAGCCCAGGCAGGGCTTGCCGCCAGCTCGCACATGGAATTCGTGCGCACGCGACTCAATGATATTCAGCCGGCTCAAAGCAGGCCCTCACGTTCAGCGGGTAGGGCTACTTAGCGTTGTCATAAGTGCCTTTGATGTGTATTAATTGATAAAAAACAATCAATTACTTTCGATTCTCCGTGGGGCCGCCGCGTTCGCGCTCGGCTGAGTTTCAGGTGGGAACGGCAAGCGGCGCGGCTGGCGCGCTGCGCAAGCCACGAACCTCGATGCTCAGGGCCGCGGAGCTCGCCGCCATGATCCGCAGCAGGCGCCGCTTCGCATCGAAGCTCCATTGCGCATCGCCGCCGACGCTGACCTCGGGCGCACCACTGAACCGCTTCGGAACGTAGATCTCGGTAGCCGCCTTGATGCCCGGATCGACGTCGATCGTGGCGTTGAGCGTGCCGGCAGCCGCGTTGTAGCTGCATTGCTTCACGCGGCCCTGCGCGCGCTGCACATACGGACGGCAGAAGCCCTCGACCGCGCGGCCACCGGAATCCGGATCGTCGGCATCGGTATGCTGATCGCGCGAGTAGATCGACAGGTCCTCCTGGTTCCAGCCGTCGCCGACGCGCAGGTCGTTGCGGTTGCTCGCTGTGTAGTTCCACTGCGTCGATGACAGCAGTAGCGAATCGAGCGCGTCGTACATCAGAGACAGCGCCATCGTCTGCGCGCTCCAGATGTCCGCGCCGCGTTCTCCAGCGGCCCAGCGGGCGTAGGACTCGCCGTCGTTGATGTCGTAGGGAATACCGCATTCGCCGATCAGCGTCGGCGCGCCGCCGTTGATGCGGTCGCCGAACATCTTCAGGAACATCAGCTGGAAGCGATAGCGCTCGAAGGTCGCCTTCTGCTCGGTGGCGGTCAGTGCCGTGCCAAAATGCTTGCTGACCAGCAGCACTATGTCGTACCAGTGGCTCGCGTTGACCGAGGCTGCCGGCATCTCCGGCGGGAAGCTGCGGCCCTGGACGATCACGTGAGGATTGATTTCCGCGAACAGCAGCCATTCGGCACGCAACGGACGGATGGTCGCGGCGACCTTCTGGAAGAACGGCTGCATGAACTCGCGCTCGGCGTCGATCGCCTTGTCGTTGCGCCGCGCGAAGAAATGCTCGTCCGGAAAGCTTGCGACGCCATGGTCGATTTTCCAGACGCCGGCCTGCTCGAACGGGTCCGCAACGCCGTCCTTCCACAGTGAAATTCCTTGCGGATTGGCGTCGATCTCGCTGGTTGCGACGAGATAGTCGTTGACGATCGCGAGCTGCGGCACGCTGGTGCGCAGGCCGCGCGCGACGCGCAGTCCATCGAACGGCGTCCAGGCCGGGCCGACGAGACCGACCGCGAAGTCGCCGGCGACCTTGCCCGAGGGCCGCTCAGTCATCTTCTTGCCGATCCAGCCGAGGCCCGGTTCGTTGAGCGTATCGAAGCCAATGACGTTTGGCAGATCAACGACACGTTCGGCGAGCGCACGCATCGAACCGCAATAGTGATCCTGCAGATAGTCCTGGACGTTGATGCCGTCAATCTTCCAGTCCGGCGTGAAGGTCTTTCCGGCGAAGAAGGCGGTCCACATGATGCAGTTCGCCGGCTGGCGGTAGTTCAGCGGCCAGCTCATCGACGGATAGCGGTCTTCCTGACGCTTCACCGGGCTGGCGTAGTCGTAACGGTACTGCATGACATGCGCAGCATTCGCGGTGTCGAAGCGGCGGTAGTCGAGGCCGAGCGCGTCGAAGGTCCAGCACGGCGCGCCGCTGCCGCCGCTCATGCGGCTCCAGACGTCCTGATGAAAGTCGAGGAACACCGCCAGGCGGTGCTCCGCTGCCTTGACGCAGATCGCGCGGATGTAATCAAGATAGGCGCAGTCGTACTGGCGCGGGCCGGCGTGCTCGACCGCCTCCCATGTCACCAGCAGGCGCAGCACGTTGAAGCCCCAGCCGGCGATGCGACCGAGGTGCTCGTCCGCTTCTTCGAGCGGAAGGGGCCGGCCGATGAAGCTGACTTCACGGTGATTCGAAAAGTCCGACGGTTTGTCGGTGCCGCCGTCCGGAAACGGCAGCTTGCAATCGCCGCCGAGGTTGACGCCGCGCAGGATGACCTGGCGACCCTCGGTGTCGACGAAGCTCGCGCCGTGAGCGGCGATCCATTGTTTTGACATTCTTCTCCCCCTGCTGCATTCTGCTTTCATTATACAGTCGGTTAATCAATTTGCCAGCCCATCGATTTGCGGACTGCGAAAGGTTGAAACCGGCGCCTTGCGCACGGATACAGTGTCGGCCGTGCGGGCCGACCGAGGAGAGCTATAGATGAGCGGCAACAGACTGGGCTTCGGCCTCAAGCTCGCGCTCGGCGCGGGCGACTTCGGCTTCAATCTCTACTGGCAGTTTGCGTCGCTGTATCTGCTGTTCTTCTATACGGACGTCGTCGGCCTGCGGCCGGAAATCGCTGGTGCGATCTACATGGCGGCGCTGATCTGGGACGCGGCGCTCGATCCGCTGATCGGCGCAGTCGTCGACCGTACGCGCACGCGCTATGGACGCTACCGGCCGTACTTCATGTTCGGCGGCATTCCGCTGGCGCTGTCGTTCATCGCCATGTTCGTCGGCCCGACTGCAGGAGAAGCCGGCGCAGCACTGTTCGCGACTGTCGTGCACTTCCTGTTCCGCACGGTCTACGCGATCGTCGCGATCCCCTACGCCGCGCTGTTCGCACGCGTGACCAACGATGCGCGCGTGCGTGCCGACCTTGCCGGCTTCAGGATGATCTTCGCGACGCTGGCGGCGGTGGTCGTCGCCGCGCTGACCCTGCCTCTGGTGCGCGGATTGGCGACAACGGAGGAGCCGAACCGCGGCTGGCTGCTGATCGCAATCGCATTCGGTCTGGTCGCCGTCGTGCTGATGCTGCTCGTTGCCTGGGCGGCACGCGGGCTCGACGTCGATGAGCCGGCGAAGGAAGCGCCGGTCGGTGCGCGCACGCTGGTTGCGGCGCTGCTCTCAAACAAGGCGCTGCTCGTCGTGCTCGGCGCGGTGATGATCGGCCAGTTCTGCAGCACGCTGTTCGGCAAGAATCTGCTGTACTACTTCAAGTATGCCTTCGGCCGCGAAGATCTCGGCGGCACGGCACTCGCGCTGACCGCGCTGACGATGGTGTTCTTCGTGCCGCTGTTCGCCTGGATCGCGCGGCGCTGGGGCAAGCGCAATGCCTGGATCATCGGTGCGGTGCCGAGCCTGATCGGCCTGGTGATGTGGCACCTCGTCGACGGCGCGTCGCTGGAGCTGCACTTCCTCGCGCTGTTCCTGATCGGCATCGGTTCGGCGGCCTACGCGGTCTGCTTCTGGGCGATGCTGCCGGATACCGTCGAGTACGGCGAGTGGCGCAGCGGCGTGCGCACAGAATCGCTGGTGTTCGGACTCGGCGTGCTGGGGCAGAAGGTTTCGCTCGGACTCGGCGCCGGCCTGCTCGGCGTCGCATTGAACCATGTCGGCTATGTCGCCAACGTCGAGCAGTCGCCGGAAACGATCAATGGCATCAAGCAGATGATGTTCTGGATTCCGCTGATCGGCGGTCTCTGTTCGCTGGCGCTGATCTGTCGCTATCCGATCAGCCTGGCGCTGCATGCCCAAATCGTTGACGAGCTCGCGGCGCGCCGCGAAAAGAAGGGTGGCTAGGGCCTGTTAACCCTACGGCAGTCGCTGCGACGGAGACCGTTTTGGTGCAGGGCTATGTCCCGGCGCGCGCGGTGTACTAGACGTACATAAGCGGGTCGGGACGACGCCCTGCGCCAAAACGGTCCCGCCCTCCGGGGGCCCCCGTCTTTGCCGCCATGCTGGCCATTGGCTTACTTCGGAGCGACATTGAGTCGCTCCTCAGCAGGGCCAATGGCCTCGTCAGTCTCTTATTCCCGATAAGCGACCTCCTCGCGCCTTGCCTGGCGGCAAATACGGGGGCATCGCAGCGACTGCCGTAGGGTTAACAGGCCCTAGTCGCGGATGAGGACGGCCAGCAGCGCGTCGACATGCGCCTCGATCGCCGCGTCGGAAGTCGGGTCGATCTTCCAGACGCGGCGGACTTCGGGTGCCAGCGTGTAAAACTGCTGAGACGCGCCGACGATGATGTAGATCATCGCGACCGGGGATACCCCCGCCGGCAGCATTTTCTCCTTCTGCAGCAGCTCGACCAGCGACGCTGCGCCCTGTGCGGTGTATCGGATGAAGGTGTCTACGACCCAGCGCAGGCGATCGTTGTCGCGGACGCTTTCCTGCACCATCAGGCGCGCGTGCTCGGGATGGCGCGCGCAGTAGACGACATAGCGGCGCAGCAATTCGCGCGCATGCTGGCGGCGGCCTTTCGCGGTGCTCAACGCGCCGGGTTCAGGCACGAAGCTCAGTTCCTCAGCCTGGCGCTGGAACAGGTAGGTCACCGCCTCGCGCCACAGGGCTTCCTTGTTCTGGAAGTAGTACTTGATCAACGCGTGGTGGGCACCGGCGAGCGCGGCGATGTCACGCGTCGAGCTGCCGGCGTAGCCGTGCTCGGCGAACACCTGCAGTGCGGCCTGCAGGATCGCTGCGCGAGTGGCCTCCTTTTGCCGGGTGCGCGTACTGGCGCGCTCCGGCGCCACCGCCTTGACGGACGTGCGCGCGGCGGCTTTCTTGACGGTCTTGCTGGTCGTTTTGGTCTTCATGTGTGTCTAGTCTCAAAGAGTCGCCGCAAACGGGCAAGGCCGGTTCGGCGCGATCGCATTAGTGTTGCATCGCACCAATTCGCGGCGCGACCGCTAAGGCGTGGTTGACAACAAAAGCATCTTCCACACCGCCGCGGCATGCGCTATGATGATTTCATTATACAGTTGGCTAATAAGCAATTGCACGGTCATCACTCGATGCAGGTTGCGGTTCTGGTAGGAGAGTACAAATGCGTAGCAGTCGGTGGGCCAGTCGGTGGATGTCGAGTGTTTCCCTGTTTGTCGGCCTTGCGTTCGCCGGAGGAATTGCGCACGCAGCGGACGCGGATGTCGTCAAGATCGACTCAGGTGCGCTGCGGGGTCTTCGCGGCAACGATGTCGTCGCGTTCAAGAACATTCCATATGCCGCCCCGCCGGTCGGGGATCTGCGCTGGCGTGCCCCGGCGGCGGTGCAGCACTGGACTGATGTGCGCGACGCCACCGCATTCGGCAACGACTGCTTGCAGAACCGCCAGTCCTGGGACAAGGCGATGTCGTCGCGGCCGACCAGCGAAGACTGCTTGTACCTGAACGTCTGGACGCCGAATGCCAAGGCAGGCGCCAAACTGCCGGTGATGTTCTGGATCCACGGAGGTGGTTTCACCAGCGGCTCCGGCTCATCGCCGCTGACGATCGGCGACAAGCTCGCCGCCAAGGGCGTCGTCGTCGTCACGATCAACTATCGCCTTGGTCGCTTCGGCTTCTTTGCGCATCCGGCGCTGAGTGCGGAAAGCCCGGACGCAGCACTCGGCAACTACGCGTTCATGGACCAGATCGCCGCGCTGCGGTGGGCACAGCGCAACATCGCCGCATTTGGCGGTGACCCGGCGAAGGTAACGATCTTCGGCGAATCCGCCGGCGGCAACTCGGTCAATAACCTGCTGCTCAGCGAAGCCGCGAAAGGTCTGTTCGCGCAGGCGATCAGCCAGTCCGGTGGCGGCCGCGACCAGTGGCCAGACCTGCGTCGGGATCAGCCTGAGAAACCGTCGGCGGAAGCCATCGGTGTCGCGTTCGCCAAGGATGTGAAGCTCAAGGATGCGACCACCGCGCAATTGCGCACACTGCCCGCCAACAAGGTGCTCGGCGACATCAGCCTGCTCAATCCCGAGAAAAAGACCTGGAGCGGCCCGATGATTGATGGGCGCATCGTCAAGCAGCCGGTGGTCACCGGCTTCGCCGCGGGAAAACAGAACAAGGTGCCGCTGCTGATCGGTTCCAACGGAGATGAGCTCGGCGCAGTGCCGAGCTTCTTCATGGGTTCGATCGTCAAGGAGTTGCTGCCGCGCCTCGGTGGCAGCAAGGACGCGGTGATTGCAGCTTATGGTTCGCGCGACGCCTTCAACGCCAGCTTCGCGAGCGATCTCAACTTCGTCGAGCCGGCGCGCACGATCGCGACCGCCGCGGTGAAGTCGGGTCAGGCCACGTACCTGTATCGCTTCAACTACGTGATAGAAGACAAGCGCGACGATCTCAAGGGCGCGCCGCATGCCTCCGATGTTCCGTTCATCTTCGATCAGCTCGATGCGAGCGGTGAGAAAATCTCGGGTGCCGACCGCGCCGCCGCGGCGAAGCTTGGGGCGCTATGGGCGTCGTTCGCGAAGACCGGCGTGCCGAACAGCGAAGGCGTCGGCAACTGGAAGACCTTCAATCCCGCCGACGACCAGCTCTACGAGATCGGCACGAGCGCGGTCTCGATCGCCAAGGCCGGCACGCCGGGAATCGACGCGCTGAGGAAACACTTCGATGGTGGCGCCCCTGCCGCTGTCGCGAGTGAGACGAAGAGCGTGGCGTCGGCTGCAGCGGCTACTACCATTTCTTCGCCCTGCGACGCGCTGATCGATACGAAGCTTGCCGCCGGCAAGGTTGTCGCGACGCACAGCGTCGCGCCGCCGGATACGATCGACATCGGGCTCAAGGGCGTGCCGCCGCTACCGGTACAGGCCGCTTACTGCCGGATCGAGGCGACGCTGACGCCGAACCCCGGGTCCAGCATTCGTGTCGAGGTCTGGCTGCCGCCAAAGGATCTGTGGAACGGCAAGTTCGTTGGCGCCGGCAATGCCGGCTACGGCGGCGATTTCACCTCGCCGTATCTGTTCATGGGCGGCGCGGTCGCGCGCGGCTACGCGTCGGCCGGTACCGACACCGGCCACGTCGGATCGGCGATGGGCGAGAACAGCGATTCCGGTGCGTCGTGGGCGCTCAACGCGCCGGACAAGCTTCTCGACTACGGTCATCGCTCGAACCACTACACTGCGATTGCGGCGAAGGCGCTGATCAACGCGTACTACGGCGCGGCGCCGAAACGCTCGTATTTCCAGGGTTGCTCGAACGGCGGACGCGAAGCGCTGCAGGCCGCAAACCGCTATCCGGACGACTTCGACGGCATCATCTCCGGTGCGCCGGCGAATCCCTGGACCAAGGCGCTCGCCGGCATGGCCTGGAATGCGCGCGCGGTTGCAGCGACGCCGGAAGGCATGCCGGATGCCAAGCTGGCGTTGATCACCAATGCCGTGCTCGAGAGCTGCGATCTGATCGACGGTGTCAAGGACGGCGTGCTCGAGGACCCGCGTCAATGCAAGTTCGATCCGAAGGTCCTGCAATGCAAGGGCGCCGATGCCGCGGATTGCCTCACCGCGGGTCAGGTCGATTTGACGAGGAAGATCTACCAGGGGCCGCCGGACGCAAAGAAGCAGTCGCTGTATCCGGGCTTCCCGCCAGGCGTCGAATCGATCCAGTGGGGCGAGTGGATCACCGCGCCGGCGTCGAAGCACGCATTCTTCTCGACTGAATTCTTCCGCTACATCGTATTCGGCGATCCGGGTTGGGACTTGTCGAAGATGAACTTCGACAAGGACGTCGTGCTCGGTGGTGAAAAGGCTCGCAACATCCTTGACGCAAGCCCGGACATGACCGCGTTCGAGCAGAGCGGAGGCAAGCTGATTCTCTGGCATGGCTGGGGTGACGCAGCGCTGACGCCTTTGGGATCGATCCAGTACTACGAGAAGATTCGCGAGAAGGTCGGGCCGAAGAAGACCGACGAGTTCATGCGCTTCTATCTCGCACCAGGCATGGCGCATTGCCTCGGCGGCCCCGGACCGAACGACTTCGACATGCTCGGCAAGCTTGAGGACTGGGTTGAGAACGGCAAGGCGCCGAAGGAAGTGATCGCGTCGAAGTACGCCGTCGACTATGCGCGGCTGCTCGGCTTCCCGCCGGGGGAGCCGTTGCGCACGCGACCGCTGTGCCCATATCCGCAGATCGCCCGGTACAAGGGCAGCGGTTCGACGGACGACGCCAGCAATTTCAGCTGCGCAGCGCCCAAGAAGAAGTAAAGAAGACAGGCGAGGGGAAGACGATGAACGCGATCAAGGCGGGCGCGCTGGCGGCAGCCAGCGGGCTGCTGTTGGGTGTAGTGCCGGCGTACGCGCAGGCTGGGGCGGCTTCGACGGAAGAAGGCGGTTCGGAGGTAGTGGATCAACTGCTTGCCGATCTGGAGGAGCCGGGCGCGGCGACCGAAGCTCCAGCGACCGAAGCGCCGATGGCGGAAAGTGCAGGGACGGAGCCAACTGCGGACGCGTCGGTTGCGGAGACGTTGCCGACGATTGCCGTCGAGGCTGCCGCCGAGCCGGCCGCTGATACGCTTACCGAGAAGTTCGATTCGAAACGGACGACGATCGACTCGATCGTTGTCACCGCCCAGCGCCGCACCGAGCGGCTGCAGGATGTGCCGGTGGCGATCACCGTCCTGAATCAGAAGCAGATGGAGGCGGCGAACGTCACCCAGATCACCGATCTGAGCCGACTCGCACCGTCGCTCGAGGTGAACGGCACGCCCGGCAACTCCGATACGCGCATCAGCATCCGCGGCATATCGACGGAGTCCTTCAGCGTCACTGCCGAACAGGCGGTGTCGCTGGTCGTTGACGGCGTCGTGCTCGGCAAGGCGCCATCGGTCAGTCTCTTCGATGTCGGCCACGTTGAAGTTCTGCGCGGCCCTCAGGGCACGCTGTTCGGCAAGAACGCTTCGGCCGGCGTCGTCAGCATCAGTACCAATGCGCCGGATCCGAGCCAGTTCATGGCGGCACTCCGCGCCGACATGGGCTCGGAATGGGACTACCGCCTTCTGCAGGCGAGCGTCAACCTGCCGCTCGGCGACACCGCGGCGATCCGCATCAATGGCGGCCAGACCTACACCAGCGGCTTCTACCACAACGCCGTCCGAAACGAGGACAGCGAGCAGAACATCAAGGGCGCGCGGGCGCGCTTTCTGTGGGACATCACGCCGAACCTGACGCTGAACCTGATCGCCGACTACGAGCAGCAGTACACCTCGGAGCAGATCTACCTCGCCTACGATCGCTACAGCGATCCGGAAACCGGAGCGCCGCGCGAGATCGCGCGCTGCAACGGTACTTTCGCGGGTGCGGACAACACGACCACCTGCAACAACGATCCAACCTTCAATCGCGGCAAGTCCTGGGGCTATTCAGGACAGCTCGAATGGGCGATCGGCGACTACACGCTCAACTCGATCACTGCGATGCGTCGCTACACGCAGTACAACGAGATCGACGTCGACGGCATGAACGGCAACTACTACAACAATGCCAATGCCTTCAACAATCGCGTGTTGTCCCAGGAAATCCGCATCGCCTCGCCGTCCGAGGATCGCCTGAAGTACGTCGCCGGCGTGTTCTACTCGGACTCGCATGTGCCGAACGATCTCGACCAGCTGATCGGCCCGGACATGCTCGCCGCGCTTGGCACCGGCACCGTGCCGATCTCGCTGTGCACGCTGCTCGGCGTCTGCCTGGGCGATATCGTCGGCCTGTACCAACCCAACCAGTACACCGCGGACATCAAGAGCGCTGCCGTGTTCGCGCAGTTCACCTTCAGCATCACCGATCCGCTGAAGCTGATCGCCGGCGCGCGCTACACGCGCGACGACGTGCAGATGGTGTCGTCGTCGTACATCGGCGTGCAGAGCCCCCTGCTGCCGAACCCGATCATCATTCCGCAGGCCCAGAACCTGCTTGGCCGCGAGAAGGTCGATGCGGTGTCCTGGCGGGCCGGCCTGCAGTACAACTTCACCGACGACATCATGGCGTACTTCACCGCATCGCGCGGCTACAAGGGCCCGCAGATCGTGTTCAAGCCGCCGAACCTGATTCCCACCATCAACGCCGCCGCGCTCGCCATCAACCTGCCGACGCCTGCGGAGATCAACACCGTGCGGCCCGAGTACCCGATGGACTACCAGCTCGGCGTGAAGGTGACGCTGTTCGGCGGCGCGGTCGCGGCTAACGCGGCGCTCTTCCACACGACGATCAAGGACTTCCAGGCCTCGGTGTTCAACGGCCAGGCGAGCTTCACGCCGACCAATGTGCCCGAACTCGTCACCAAGGGTCTGGAGTTCGACCTTCTCGGCTTCCTGTCCGAGAACCTGATGTTCAACGCCGGCTTCCTGTACAACTCGGCCACCTACCCGGACGGCTATCGTGGCGCCTGCGTGCAGGTCAGCGCGGCCTGCCCGGACACCGATCCGGAGACGACGCAGGACATCGGCGGTCGCCAGTTGGTCGTCGCGCCGAAGTGGAAGGTGACCTTCTCGCCCGAGTACTCGTTCAACCTGCCGTTCGGTTCGCGAGGCTTCGTTTCGGCCGACGCGGTTTACCGCTCCGAAATGCATTTCAGTGCATCGCCCGATACGAGAACCGAAGTCGGAGCCCGCACCGTGGTCGGCGGGCGTATCGGCGTCCGCGGCGCCGGGGAAAACTGGGAAGTCTCGGTGTTCGGGCGTAACCTCACCGACGAGCGCAATCCTGCTTTCCTGTTCGCGCCGTATCTGCTGAGCTCGGCCAGCTCGCCAGGCGTGGATGCGTCAGGACACGCGCTCTTCACCGAATCGTTCCGCTTCTTCGGCGTCTCCGCCGGCATTCGCTTCTAAGGATTTCGAGGACCATCCATGTATTCGATTCTTCGTCTGACTGCCCTGTGTCTATGTGCCTGGGGCATCGCCGGCAACGCGGTCGCGGCAGACACCGCCGCCGCGCCGGCACGTCCACTGATCAGGGTCTGGCCCGGCGTTGCGCCAGGTTCGGAGAACTGGCAGCAGATCCAGCAGGACAGCAAGATGCCCTGGGGCGACCGCGTCGTCCGCAACGTGGTGTCGCCGACACTCGAGGTGTTCGCCGCGGATCCGGCGAAGGCCAACGGCACTGCGGTGGTGATCGCGCCGGGAGGCGCGTTCCGCTTCCTGTCGATCGACACCGAAGGCACGCAGGTCGCGAGCTGGCTCGCGTCGCAGGGCGTTGCGTCGTTCGTCCTGCGCTATCGTCTCGGCGAGACCGCCGCGTCCGATGCGCGGTTCCTGGGCCAGATGTTCGCGATCCTCGCGCCGCTGTTCAAGCCGGGGCCGGCGCTGCTCGATGACATGAACAAGTACAGCCCACCGGCGATTGCCGACGGCAAGGAAGCCATCAAGCTGCTGCGCCGCCGCGCTGCCGAGTTCAAGATCAACAAAGACCGCATCGGCTTCATCGGCTTCTCCGCCGGCGGCGCCACCGGCACCGGCGTCGCCCTCAGCGAGGATGCGGAAAGCCGGCCGAACTTCTTCGCGGCGATCTACGCCGGTCCGATCACGATTGCGAAGGTACCCGAAGGCGCGCCACCGCTGTTCATTGCGGCGGCGAACGACGACAGCATCACCGCGCCGGGCTCGAAGCCGCTCGAAGCAGCCTGGAAAGCGGCCGGCCGACCGGTCGAGGCGCACTACTACGCGACCGGCGGTCATGGCTTCGGCCTGAAGAAGCAGAACAAGGCCAGCGATGTCTGGGCTGATCAGCTGCTCGCCTGGCTGGGCAGCCTCGGCGTGCTGAAGCCGACGCCCTGAGTTCACCATGCCCGCCCGCTCAGCGACACTCCGCCGCAGCCTTCTGGCCCTGCTGATGGCCGCGTCTGTTCAAGGAATTTCTGCCTGCGCGGGCAGTGCGCCGCGCGCGAACGCGGAGATCGAACGGCCCGCCGCAGTGCCCTCTGCGTTGCGCGCCGAGTACGCGCGCGCCCCGCTGGGCATCGATGCCGCGAAGCCGCGGCTCGCCTGGCGTGTTCCTGTCGTCGGCACCGACCTGAAGCAGAGTGCGTATCAAGTCCGTGTCGCGAAGAGCGTTGCGGAGATGGAATCCGCGCCACTGTGGGACAGCGGCAAGCAGATGTCGTCGAGCAGCCACCAGGTCGAGTACTCCGGCCCGGTGCTGGAATCGCGGACGCGCTACCAATGGCAGGTGCGGACCTGGGACGGCAAGGATCGCGTGTCTGGCTGGAGTGCGCCCTCGCACTGGGAGACCGGCCTGCTGCAGCCGCAGGACTGGAGCGCGCAGTGGATCTCCGGTCGGCTGAATGTCGATCACGATTTCAAGGACGCGAAGATCGTCGTCGATTTCACCTTGAGCGGCAAGGCGTTTGGCGTGCTGTTCCGCGCGCAGCCGATCGGCAAGACCTATGGCGAGGCCTATCTCTGGAACATCGTCCATGAAAACGGCCAGATCCGCCTGGTACAGCAGATGCGCCGCTACGTCGGCGGCAACAGTTCCAAGGTGAATCTCGCGACGCTGAAGACGCTGACCCTGGCGACCGATGCCGCCGCGTGGATCGCCAGGCCGCATAAGCTGCAGATCCAGGCAATCGGCGATCGCATCGTCACGATCGTCGATGATGGCGTGCCCGATACGCTGACCGAAGCGACGCAGACCCACGGCACGATCGGTTTCTTCTCGGCGCATGAGGATGCGGCTACCGTGCACGCGGTGTCGGTGCAGGCGGATGGTGCTGAATTCAAGACCGACTTCAAGGACGGCATCAATCCGTTCACGGGCGGCTCGGTGACGGGCAGCGGGCTCAGGCTCGCTGCCGGCGTGCCCGACAAGGATGTCGTGCTGCCCATCGCGGCGCCGGCGCCGTTGCTGCGTCGTGCATTCGAGCTGCCGGCTCAACCGGTTTCCGCACGGCTGTACGTCGCCGCCGGCGGCCTGCCGGATATCGCGATCAACGGCACGGCGATCGGCGAGGCGATGCAGGACGGCTACACGGACTACAGCAAGCGCGTGCTGTATCGCACGTTCGACGTCACGGGCGCGGTGCGTGGCGGCGCCAACGTGTTGAGCGCCGAGCTTGGCCGCGGCTGGTACGGCGTCTCCGAGCCGAACGAGTGGTACTGGCACATGGCGCCCTGGCATGCGGCGCCGGCGCTGCGCGCGCAACTCGAGGTCCTGTTCGCGGATGGCAAGCGTCAGACGATCGGCACCGACGGCCAGTGGCGCACGACCGATGGCCCGACGCGGCATGACTCGGTCTATGCGGGTGAACGTTACGACGCGCGCCTGTTGCCGAAGCACTGGCGGCGCGGCGGATTCGACGACAGTGGCTGGTCTGCCGCGAACGTCGTCGCGGGTCCGGCAGGGCCGTTGCGCGCTGCCACGCAGGAGCCGATTGCCGTGACTGGCGCGATAAGGCCGGTCTCTGTCAGCGAGCCGAAGCCCGGCATCTACGTCTTCGACTTCGGTCGCATCTTCGCCGGGCGGCTGCAGCTGAGCGTCAAGGGGCCACGCGGCACGACGGTGCGCATGGTGCAGACCGAGAAGCTGAAAGACGACGGCACCGTCGCGATATCTGGCGGTCTGGTCGACACGCAGCTGCAAACCGACCAGTACACGCTGTCGGGAGAAGGCGCCGAGCAGTGGTCGCCGAAGTTCGGCTACAGCGGTTTGCGCTATGTGCAGGTCGAAGGTTTTCCCGGCAAGCCGACGCTCGCGGCGCTCGACGCCAAGCTGATGCACTCGGATATCGATACCTCGGCGAGTTTCACGAGCAGCAACGAACTGCTGAACAAGATCCAGGCCGCCGCACGCAATACGCTGCTGAACAACATGTTCGGCAACCAGACGGATACGCCGACCTACGAGAAGAACGGCTGGACCGGCGACGCTCAGGCGTCCGCGCTGGCTTCGATCCTGAACTTCGATGTCGCGCGCGTCTGGACCAAGTGGCTTGCCGATTTCCGCGATGCGCAATCGGCCAAGGGCGAAATCCCGGAGGTGATTCCGACGACGCCTTACTACGGCTACGAGGACACGCCAGGCTGGGGCGCGGTCTGGGGACCGGTGCCGAGCTGGGATGCGGCGACCTTCATCCTGCCCTGGGAGCTGTACGAGCAGCAGGGCGACAAGCGCATCCTTCAGGACATGTACGCGACACAGAAGGCGCTGGTCGACTACACCGGCACCTGGTTCACGCCGGAGAAGCTCAACTACCGAAATCCGAACAACTTCATGCTCGGCGAGTACGCCGCCGTGATGCCGCCGGGCGGCCTGATCGCGGCGCTGCGCCAGCAGCCGAACGGGCCGATCGATGCGACCGCGAGTGCGTATTACTTCCACATGCTGAACAAGCTCGCCGACAGCGCGGCGCTGCTCGGAAAGCCGGACGACGAGACCAAATATCGCGCGATTGCCGCGCAGGTCCGCACGGCCTACAACGCACGCTACTGGGATGCCGCTGGCGAGTACTACAAGATGCCTGCGCCGACGAAAGACTTCGCGCAGACGCCGAACATTCTCGCCATCGCCTTCGGCCTCGTGCCAGACGGCAAGGAAGCGGTCGTGATGCGCTGGCTCAACGATGACATCGTCAAGCGCGGCTATCACCTTGGTTGCGGCGTCTACGCCGGTCGCTATGTGATGACGATGCTTGCCGACCATGGTTACGTCGATACCGCATACAAGGTCGCGACGCGCACCGACGCGCCGAGCTGGGGCTTCTGGATCGCCAGCGGCCTGTCCACGATGGCCGAAGCCTGGGAGCTGTCGGTGCGCTCCTGGGATCATCACTACTGGGCGTCGATCAGCTCGTACTTCTACCAGAGCCTCGCCGGCATCCGCCCGACTGCGCCGGGCTACGCGACGGCGCGGATCAAGCCTCAGCCGCCGGAAGGACTTGAATCCGCCGAGGCCCGCGTGCGCACGCCGTATGGCGTGCTCGCATCGAGCTGGCGGCGCGTCGACGGCCGGTATTGGCTGACGGTCGATATACCTGCCGGCATCGATGCGGAAATCTGGCTTCCGGTCGGCGATGCGACTGCGCCGGTGGCGCCGGCTGGCGCAAGCTTCGAAGCGCTGAAGGATGGGTATGCGGTTTATCGGTCCGGGGGCGGTTCATACGTCTTCGGCACCGAGGGCGTTGCGAGGTAGCTGCTGAAGCGGGCAGGGACCCGCCCTGCATTGCCATGAATGATGTGCGGGACGCACACAGATATTGAGGAGGAGAGTCCGCAGATGTCGTCAAACCAGGGACACTGGACCGCAGCCGAGCTGCGCGTGCCGCTCGCGGTTGCCATCAGTACGTTCTTCATCTGGGGCCTGGCCTACGGCCTGCTCGACGTGCTGAACAAGCACTTCCAGGAGGTGCTGCATGTCGGCAAGGCCGAATCGACCTGGCTGCAGATCGCCTACTTCGGCGCGTATCTGACGATGAGCCTGCCTGCCGGCGCGCTGCTGCACCGGCGCGGCTACAAGTTCGGCCTGCTGTCCGGACTCGTCATCGCAGCCTGCGGTGCGTTCCTGTTCGTGCCGGCGGCGCAGGCGGTCAGCTTTCCGTTCTTCGTCGGCGCGATGTTCGTGCTCGCGACCGGCCTGTGCTTCCTCGAGACTGCGGCGGACACCTACGTCAACGTGCTTGGCCCACAAGAAGGCGCACCGAAGCGCCTGAACCTCGCGCAGTCGTTCAACAGCGTCGGTGTGTTCATCGGCCCGCTGATTGGCGGCGCGGTGTTCTTCGGCGCGAAGGACACTGGCACCGAGCTGCATTCGGTACAGATCACCTACGGCATCATCGGCATCGCGATTCTGCTGTACGCAGTGTTCGTCTCGCGCGTGCGCCTGCCGGAGATCGCCGAGCCTGAGGCCGGCGCCGGCGCCGGAAATGCACCGCTCGCGCAGCGCAAGCACTTCGTTTACGGCGTGCTGACCCAGGCCTTGTACATCGGTGCGCAGGTTGGCTGCGGCGCGTTCTTCATCAATGCCGCGACCGAGGCGCAGCCAGACCTCACGTCGCAGAGCGCCGCCTATCTGCTGTCGCTGGCGATGTTCGGCTACCTCGTCGGTCGCTTTGCGACGACGGCGCTGATGACGCGTTTCGCACCGCAGAAGATCCTGATGACCTATGGCGTGATCAACACGCTGTTGTGCCTCGTCATCGCCGGCGGCGCCGGTCGCATTGCAATAGTGGCATTGATAGCATCGTTCTTCTTCATGTCGACGATGTTCGCGACGATCTTCGCCCTGGGCGTCCGGGATCTCGGCGGGCAGACCAAGCGCGCGTCGTCGATCATGGTCATGGCGATCGGCGGTGGCGTGCTGTTGCCATACCCTATGGGGCTGATCGCCGAATCGCAGGGTACGCCGGTCGCCTTCCTGTTGCCCGCGGCGTGCTTCCTGCTCGTCGCCTGGTATGGCTGGCGCGGCGCGCAAGCTTCATGAGGAGAGAAACATGAACCAGCTGTCGATCGCCAGGGGCGAAACCAGCCCCGCGCTGCTGGCCGAAACCATCGGCGCGAATCTCGAGCGCACGGTCGCGCGGCATGGCGATCGCGAGGCGCTGGTCGTCCCGCACCAGAACTACCGCGCGAACTATCGCGAGTTCTGGGCGCAGGTTGGCCAGGCCGCGCGCGGCCTGATGGCGCGCGGCGTCGCCAAGGGCGATCGCGTCGGCATCTGGGCACCGAACCGGTTCGAGTGGGTCATCGTCCAGTACGCGACGGCGCGCATCGGCGCGATCCTTGTCACCGTCAACCCGGCCTACCGCACGGCTGAGCTGGAGTATGCACTGAATCAGTCCGGCATCAGCCTGCTGGTGATGTCGAAGAACTTCCGAACCTCGGACTACGTCGCGATGCTCGCCGAAGTGCGCTCGCGCTGCCCGCAGCTGCGGGCGTCTCTGGTGCTCGACAGCGAATGGCAGGCGTTGCTCGCCGATGCCGCCGGCGTCAGCGAGGCTCAGTTGGCCGCGCGCGAGGCGGAGCTTGTCCCCAACGATCCGATCAACCTCCAGTACACCTCGGGCACGACCGGCCTGCCGAAGGGCGCGACGCTCAGTCACACCAACATCCTCAACAACGGCTACTTCGTCGGCCTGACCTGCCAGTACACCGAGAAGGATCGCGTCTGCATTCCCGTGCCGTTCTATCACTGCTTCGGTATGGTGCTCGGCAATCTGGGCTGCACGACGCACGGCGCCTGCATGGTGGTTCCGGCGGAGAGCTTCGATCCGCTGGAGACGATGAAGGTGGTGCAGGCGGAGCGCTGCACGTCCCTCTACGGCGTGCCGACGATGTTCATCGGAGAACTCGATCATCCGGACTTCGCGAAGTTCGATTTCTCGACCTTGCGCACCGGCATCATGGCCGGCTCGCCGTGCCCGGTGGAGGTGATGAAGAAGGTCACGACGCTGATGAACATGAGCGAGGTGACGATCGGCTACGGCATGACCGAGACCTCGCCGATCTCGACGCAGACGCGTGCCGACGATGCCTTCGACTATCGCGTTTCGACGGTCGGCCGGGTGCATCCGCATGTCGAGGTCAAGGTCGTCGATCCGGAAACAGGCGAGACCGTGCCGCGTGGCGAAAAGGGCGAATTCTGCACGCGTGGCTACTCGGTGATGCTCGGTTACTGGAACAACCGCGAGGCGACCGGGAAGTCGATCGATGCCGACGGCTGGATGCATACCGGCGATCTGGCGACGATGGATGAGCATGGCTATCTGAAGATCGTCGGCCGCATCAAGGACATGATCATCCGCGGCGGCGAGAACATCTTCCCTCGTGAGGTCGAGGAGTTCCTCTACACGCATCCCGGCGTCGCCGACGTGCAGGTGATCGGCGTGCCGAGCCTGAAGTACGGCGAGGAAGTGATGGCCTGGGTCAAGCCGCGCCCGGGCGTGGCGCTGAGCGCCGAGGAGATGACGGCGTACTGCAAGGCGCGCATCGCCGGCTTCAAGGTGCCGCGCCACTGGAAGTTCGTCGACAGTTTCCCGATGACGGTCACCGGCAAGATCCAGAAGTTCAAGATGCGCGAAGAGTCGATCGCGGAACTGGGGTTGCAGACTGCAGCCGCAATCAAGACGGCCTGAAGAGCGCGCCGGGCTCGTTTGATCGCGCTAAAAGCCTACGCGGGCGCGGAGTATTCCGCTTCGGCAAGGCTTAGCCACTGGGCTTTGTATCCACTCAGATCTGCCCTGAGGGGCGCGACGCGCTGCAGTTCGCCGGGAGACGGGAGTTCAGGATCTATCAATCGTAGAGCCCCATAGCTGACCCCGCCGTCGGCGCCTCCGTTTACGTAGACCTGCGTGCCTGGGCGCATCTGCGCGAGTGCCTGGACGAACAATGAGCACTGTGCGAATCGACCTTCGATGAGCAATCTCTCTTTTGCGCCAATCAGATCGAGCATGCGATCAACCATGAGGGCCGCATACAGGGCTATTGCCGCGCTCTGTCCAGCCGAGGTCCCGGGCTTGGCGATCCAGCGACCTTTTGAATGTGGGTACGGACCCACACCCGGCACCCACCCCGGCAGTACAAAGCTGCCGGCCGTCAGGACTGACGACAAGCCGTTGTTGTCATCCTGGCCGTATAGCCCCCCCAGAAGCTCGAGCTCGCGCCCGCCCATGAAGCGGGCGGAAGGAATCGGCTGGCCATCGACATCCACGTTGACCAAACAGTCCCGTGTCTCGGACAGCGTAGTGGGATCGAGCCGTTCACCGCGACCTGGGGTGCGCATCGCCACGAACCAGGTGCCAGTTGACAGGGTGGTGGCCTCCTGCCCGGCGAGTTCCGGGAATCCACGCGCCGCCAGCAATGCCGCATTGGAGTCATGCAGGCCGCAGAGCACGCGGACCTGTGGGGAGAGGCCAGTGCGTGCAAACCATTCGGGCGTTAGCGTTCCCAGTGCTTCGCGCGCATGGCGAAGCGGGGCTAATCGCTGGGCCCAGCCCTGACCATGCGCAAGGTCTGAAGGCTGATGCTGAGCGGGGCGCCACAGATCGGTGTGGCAGCCAAGACTACTGATTTCTGCAGCGGTCACGCCGCACATCCGCCAGGCCCAGTACTGCGGCCACGGCAGGATGCGAGCCTCTCCCTGCAAGACCCCCGGCTGCTCCACTCCGAGGCGGTAGAGTTGTACGCCCAAATTGAGGCCATCGGGAAGTGCAGGTGAGCCGGTCGCCGTGAACGGGTCGCGCAAAGCATCGTACTGGCTGCGTAGCTCAGGCGTTATGGAGGCTTCGTAGTCGGTGACGGCGCAGGCCAGGCGCCCCTGCCGTACGACTGCAGCGGCGGCACCGTGGCCCACCGGCACAATGGCGAAAACGGCCCCTTTTCGAGCGAATCCGCTCATGACCTCGATTGCCCAGGCCTCGATACCTTCCACGTCCAGGCAACGGTGCCCGGCAACATCGATTTCAAGGTTGCGCCGAGTCCACTGCTCAAGCAGACGCCCATCGGGGTCCCACAGGCTCAGCTTTGCCAGTGTTTTTCCAATGTCGAAGACAATGACTCGACCCGGCAGCACCATTCCTCTCCTGAATTGACGCAATGAGATTGAATATTATCTAAAATGATTGAAATTGACTAGATCAATGATTAAAGTGGCGCCATGAACGCGCACGACACTGCAAGCCCTTTTGCTGTTCCCGCCACCCGATGGTCGGATGAACAGGCCGACGCCCTTTCAGCCGAGGAACTTCTTCTCTATCGCTCCAATTTGCTCGGTTCCGACCTGACAGTCACTAATTTTGGTGGCGGTAACACTTCGGCCAAGCTGACTGGCGTGGACCCCCTGACAGGTGGAAAGGTGCCGGTGCTCTGGGTCAAGGGGTCTGGGGGCGACATTGGATCGATGAAGCTGGACGGATTCGCCAGTTTGTATCTCGACAAGCTGATTGGCCTGGAGAAGCTCTATCAGGGCGTAGAGCAAGAAGACGAGATGGTGGGCTACCTGCCGCATTGCACCTTCGCACTCAACCCTCGCGCGGCGTCAATTGATACGCCGTTGCATGGGTTCCTGCCCTTTACGCATGTTGACCACCTGCATCCGGACTCCGTCAC
Source organism: Solimonas sp. K1W22B-7 (assembly GCF_003428335.1). Lineage (GTDB taxonomy): Bacteria > Pseudomonadota > Gammaproteobacteria > Nevskiales > Nevskiaceae > Solimonas_A. The sequence continues at coordinate 5,004,251 of NZ_CP031704.1, read as the reverse complement.
CGCCCTGGCCGCCGCGGATAATGGAGAGGCCATCACCCGGGAAGTCTATGGCGGTGACGTGGGGTGGATGGCCTGGAAGCGACCGGGCTTCGACTTGGGCCTGCGGCTGCGCGAGTACGTCAAGAAAAACCCAGGCCTCCGCGGCGTCGTGATGGCCAGCCACGGATTGATCTGCTGGGGTGATACCGCAAAATCCTGCTATGAGAACTCGATCGATCTGATCGCTCGAGCGGCGCGATTCCTGAATCAGCACCTGGCGTCCGGACCGGCATTTGGTGGATCTGTTGTGCCTCCGCTGCCTGCTGAGCAGCGCGAGCGTGTCGCGGCAGCGCTGATGCCGCGGCTGCGAGCCGTCATGGATGCGGGGCGCCCCAAGGTGGGCCACTTCAGCGATGACCGCGAATCTCTGGAGTTCGCCGGAAGCCGGGATTTTCTGCGGCTCTCAGCCATCGGTACCTCTTGTCCTGATCATTTTCTGAGGACAAAGATCGCCCCGCTGGCTTTGGATCCTGAACGAATCGAAGACGAAGCCTACTTGGCCCAGGCAGTTGCCGAGTACCGCGAGAAGTACGCGGCGTACTACGAGCGTTGTGCCAAGCCGGGAGATCCGGCCATGCGTGACGCCAATCCAGTCGTGATCATGGTCCCTGGGCTGGGCCGCATCAGCTTTGCTGCCGACAAAACGACGGCGCGCCTGGCCGGGGAGTTCTACGGAAACGCCATCAACGTCATGCGGGGTGCGGAAGCCATCGGCAGGTACGCAGGCCTGGATGAGCGTGAGGCCTTCGGCATTGAATACTGGCAGTTGGAGGAGGCCAAGCTCAGGCGTCTGCCTCCCCCGAAGCCTTTGGTCGGCCGTGTGGCACTCATCACTGGCGGCGCTGGAGGCATCGGTGCAGCCACCGCGGCGCGACTGCTGCGAGATGGGGCCTGCGTCGTGATTGCCGATCGCGACGCTGTTGCACTGGACCAAGCGCATGATGGATTCGCCAGGCAGTTTGGAAAAGACCTTGTGCGAGCCGCAGTATGCGATGTAACCGACGAAGCGCAGGTGACGGCTTGCTTTGAAAGTTGCGCGCGGGAGTTTGGCGGTCTGGATATCCTTGTCGCCAATGCGGGGCTGGCCTCCTCGGCATCGCTCGAGGAAACCAGCGTAGACCTGTGGCGCAGGAACTACAGTGTTCTCGCGGAGGGCTATTTCCTCACGTCCCGCGCTGCCTTCCCGCTCCTCAAGAAGCGAGGCGGCTCCATCATCTTCATCGGTTCGAAAAACGCTCTGGCGGCAACCCCCAATGCTTCGGCTTATGCCTCCGCAAAAGCCGCCGCCGTTCATCTTGCGCGATGCCTTGCATTGGAGGGAGGCCCCAGCGGGATTCGCGTGAATGTCGTCAATCCGGATGCGGTTATCCGGGGCTCGCGCATTTGGGACGGCGACTGGCGCAAGGAAAGGGCTCAGGCCTACGGCATCGACTCTGGCGAGGCGCTGGAGCAGCACTACCGGAACAGGAGCCTGCTCAAACGCGACGTTCTGCCCGAAGATATTGCCGAGGCGGTACTGTTCCTTGCGTCAGATGCCTCCGCAAAGTCGACTGGAAACATCATCAATGTGGATGCTGGAAACGCCCAGGCATTCACGCGATAAAAGATAACGGAGACTAGCATGACGCTCATCAGCGCCGACCTTGTTCAAACCCACAACGACCAGTGCCTGCCGGCACTCAATGAAGACTATGGACACCTGGCGCACAGCTTGAAGCGGCGTGGTATCGATGTGGATGTCGTCAAGAAGCACCTGGCGCGTTTCGAGCTTGCTCAGCCCAGTTGGGGTGTGGGCGTGGGTGGCACCAGATTCGCTCGATTCCCTATCGCGGGAGAGCCGACCCATCTTGAAGAGAAGCTTGAAGACTGCGCGGTTGTGCATCAACTGTGCAGGATTACTCCGAGGGTTTCTCCTCACTTTCCGTGGGACAAGGTCAGTGATCCGCGGGCATTGCGTGACCAGGCGGAGAGTCTCGGATTGGGGTTCGACGCGGTAAACTCCAACACCTTTCAGGACGCTGCGGGTCAGAAACTCAGTTATCGGCATGGTTCGTTGACGCATTCGAATCCCGCTGTTCGAGCGCAGGCCGTGGAGCACAACGTCGAGTGCATCCGGCTGGGTGAGGCCCTCGGGTCCAAGGCATTGACGGTATGGATCGGTGACGGCACGAATTTTCCTGGGCAGCAGTCGTTGTCGGCGTCCTTTGATCGCTATCTGGAGTCTGCCGCACAGATTTACGCAACGCTTCCGTCTGATTGGAAAATGCTGCTGGAGCACAAGCTCTACGAACCCGCCTTCTACTCCACGGTGATTTCTGACTGGGGCAGCAGCATTCTCGCCGCGCAGCAGTTGGGGCCTCAGGCGCAGTGCCTGGTTGACCTGGGCCACCATGCGCCGAGCGTGAATATTGAACAGATCGTGGCGCGCTTGCACCGCTTTGGAAAACTAGGTGGGTTCCACTTCAACGACTCCAAGTACGGTGACGACGATCTGGACTCCGGTTCCATCAACCCCCACCAGCTGTTCCTGGTCTTCAACGAACTCGTCGAGGCCGCACTGCGGTCGCCGGACACGTTTGCCCCGGCTTACATGATCGACCAGTCACACAACATCACGGACCCCATCGAGAGCCTGCTCTCCAGCGCCGAAGCCATCGCTGGAGCCTATGCCCGCGCCCTCCTCGTGGATCGCGGTGCGCTGCAGCAGCATCAGCAAACCAACGACGTCATGCTGGGCTTTCAGACGCTCCGGCGGGCCTATAATGTCGATGTCACGCCGATTGTTGCCATGGCCCGCTACGAACAGGGGGGCGCGATCGACCCTATCGGCGCCTATCGTCAAGCGGGGTGGCGGACGAGCAAGGCGCAGGAGCGTCGTGTCAGCACGGGGGGCGCAGGCATCGTCTGAAACCATCGGTCCGGAGTCCCATGCACGCTGCTGAACGCGAACGATTCATCCTGCAACTGCTGCGCCAGCGAGGCTTCATTTCCTTTCAGGAACTTGACCGCCAGGTCGAGGTATCTCCCGCAACCTTGCGGCGTGATCTGGAAAAGCTGGAACACACCGGTCAGATCGTTCGCGTTCGCGGCGGTGCCAGGCTTGCTGGGAGCGAAGCGGAGGATGTGCGGGATGAACCGCCCAGGTTAGGCGGCGCGCCGTTCCAACAGAACGTTCAACGTCGACGTGAGGCCAAAGAGAGCATAGGACGCGCTGCCGCAGGTCTTTGTCGCCATGGTGAATCGATCATCATTGATGGCGGCTCTACGACTCTGGCGATGTGCCCGTTCCTGGACGGCCTGGAGTTGCTGGTTTTGAGCAACTCTCTCCACATCATCGATGCGCTTCTTCCCCAGCAGAGCACCAGGATCGCCTTGCCGGCAGGTAACGTATTCAGGGAACAAAACATCATTCTCTCCCCTTTCGACAACGACGGCATGGGGCGTTACCGTGCTTCTCGCATGTTCATGGGGGCTGCTTCAATCGGTCGGCACGGGGTTATGCAGACGGACGCCATTCTTGCCCAGGCCGAGCGCCGACTCTTGGAGCGGGCGGATGAACTGGTTCTGCTGGTCGACAGCAGCAAGTTCGAGGCGCCGACAGGTCACGTTCTCTGCGAGCTGTCGGAAATTGATGTTGTTGTGACCGATGCGGAAATACGCGACGAACACAAGCGCTTTCTTGAGCAGGCCGGCATAGCGGTGGTTGTGGCCGATCAGCCTATCGCTGAAAGGCCCTCTGCAAAGGCACGTGGCAGGAAAGCAGGGGCCTAGCGATTGAGAGTTGGCGAACTCCGACGCAAGCCATGACGGCAGATGGGAGCAGGCGGCAGGGCATGTCGTGGCCCAGTAGCGGGCAGGGGATTGCGCCGCGGCTATTGCTAAGTCTTTGAATTGGTGCGTCCGGCAGGATGACTCGGCTTCGCCTCGCCCCGTTGGGGTCGTCGCCTGCGGTGACGATGCCACCCGGCTGGCGCTGGGTGGTCGAACCTATGATTTGTTTGTCGCAGGCTCGAATCCTGCCGGGAGAGGGCAGGTAGCCATCAATAACTGGTGCGCCCGGCAGGATTCGAACCTGCGACCTACGGTTTCGGAAACCGGCACTCTATCCAGCTGAGCTACGGGCGCGTTATACATGCCGGCACTGCCTGCCGGGGGCCACCTGCGGCGGGGCAGGGTGGGGGCAGGATGCGGCCGGCAAGGATACCCGCAAAAGCCGGTACCGGCTATACTCCCGCGCCGCAAAAGCCATATAGCCACGTCACCAGGGAGTCCCCGTGGACCACAAGAACCACGATAGCGTTTTCTTCGCAAATTTCGGCAAAGTCATGGGGGCCCTGTTCCTGATTTTCTTCATCTGCATCGGCGCCGCGGCGCTGATCGACAAGGGTGACGGCCATGGCGATGCCACCGGCAAGGATCGCCTGAATGCGCGCACCGCCCCGCTGGGCACCGTGGTGACAGACCCCAACGTGCTGCTGCAGATGCAGGCCGCCAGCAAGGTCCAGCGTGCCGCCTACACCGGCGACCAGGTGGTGGCCAAGGTCTGTGGCGCCTGCCACGATGCCGGCGTTCTCGGCGCCCCGCACGACAAGGCGTCCTGGTCGGCCCGCAAGGGCGCCAGTGGCGGCCTGGATGGCCTGGTCAAGCACGCTGTCGACGGCAAGAACAACATGCCGCCGCGCGGTGGCGATCCGGACCTGTCGGACGAGGAGATCAAGGCTGCGGTCGAGGTCCTGCTGAAGAAGCACGGCGTCTGAGAGAACCGCGATTCAACAAAAAGGCCCGGCTTTCGCCCGGCCTTTTTTGCGTCTGGTGCCCCGAAATGGCGCTGTTTCATATTCATGACAATTTTGTGAAGCCCTGTTAGAGTCGGACCGCTCTGCACCAACTAGGTGCTTGCGCGAGAGAGGGGACACCGGCAGTACGCACCAATGCGGTACGCCGGTTCGCAAAGGGTGGTTCCAAAAATTTTGTGAAAGGAGCGTTATGAGCAAGTACGTTGGCTTGTTGACGGCGGCGGGTCTCGCCTGCCTTCCGATGATGGCTTCCGCTGCCGCACCGAATCTCACCGAAGTTCTTGGTGCGTCGGGCGTCACGTTGGACGGCTACGTTTCCGGTGGCTACACCTATGGGTTCAACGACGGCCGGGTCCTCGGCGGTCATGTATTCGATGCTGTCACCGATTCATTCGACCTGAACCAGGCTGCATTCACGCTGGCCAAGCTGCCGGCGCAAGGCGCGGGCGCCGCCATCAACGTGATCGCCGGTGAAGATGCCAAGCTGCTCAACGCCGCCTATGGCGATGCCAGCCCCGGTGACGCAGACAACATCAATGTCACCCAGGCCTACCTGCAGTACGCCACCGGCGGCCTCACCATCATGGGTGGCCGCTTCGTCACGCTGGCCGGCGCCGAGGTGATCAACGACACCGCCAACGCCAACATCTCGCGCGGCTTCCTGTTCGCCGTCGCGCAGCCGCTGGTGCACACCGGTGTGCGCGCCAGCTACAAGACGGGCGGCACGACGCTCTACGGTGGCCTGTCGAACGCGGCATTCACCGTCGCCGGCAGCCCCGATATCGACACGCAGAAGACGGTCGAACTGGGTGCCGCTTTCGCGCCGTCGTCGGCCAGCTCGCTCGCTGTTACGGGCTACTACAGCCCGGACAACGGTGGCGCTACCGACACGGACTGGTTGCTTGACGTGGTCTACAGCCTTCAGGCGAGCGACATGACCCAGTTCGTGCTGAACGCCGACTACCGCACCAGCGATTTCGGCACCAGCGACGACCAGGTGATCTGGGGCCTGGCGGCCTACGGCAACTTCAAGCTCAGCGATGCCAACCGCCTCTCGCTGCGTGCGGAGTACCTCGACGTCTCCGACGCCGCTGGCGTGGCCGGTGCCGACAACGACGTGCAGAGCGTCACCCTGACGCTCGGCCACAAGGTCGTCGCCAACCTCGAACTGCTCGGCGAAGTGCGTTGGGACATGTCGGACAACGACATCTTCCCGGACGGCGCTACCTTCGAGGACAGCCAGGGCGACGTCGCCGTCAAGGCGATCTACAAGTTCTGATCGGTCTCTTTTGCTTCAAGCTTCAAGAAAGGGCCGCGAAAGCGGCCCTTTTCCATTTGACTGCAGGCACCTGCGGCTGATGCACTGCAATGGGGCGCCGCCACCCCGTAGAGCCATGCTGGTGCTTGGCATGCTGCTTGCTCCTTCGTGACGGGGGTTCGGCGTGGCACCTACGCGCGCCGTTGCCTTGAACCAACTTAAATTTGATTTTCCTCAGGAGAGGCGAAGCATGAAACTGAAGCACATTGCTGTTGCTGCTGCTCTGATGACCAGCGGCTCGGCGTTCGCGGGGGCGACGGGCAACGTCGCTGCCTTCAGCAACTATCTGTTCCGCGGCATCACCCAGACCGGCGATGATGCGGCGGTGCAGGGCGGCCTCGACTACGCCCACGCCAGCGGCTTCTACACCGGCGCCTGGGTCTCCAACACCGCGTTCGGGTCCTACGAAACCGACCTGTACGCGGGCTTCGCGGGCAAGGCCGGCGAAGTGGCCTATGACGTCGGCTACATCTTCTACGGCTACCGCGACACCACCAAGGCGAACTTCTCCGAAGTCTACGGCGGCGTCACCGTCGCCGGCCTCGGCCTGAAGCTGTTCTACAGCCCCGAGTTCGGCGTGTCCGAGGACGAGGCCTTCTACCTGACGGCCAACTACCCGATCGCGCTGAGCGAGACGCTGTCGCTGACGCCGCAGGTCGGCTACAGCTTCGGCGATGGCGTCGAGACGGGCATCACCCTGACGGCCGGCGAAGACACCTACGTGGACTACAGCCTGACGCTGGCCAAGACGCTGGAAGGCGGCCTCACCTTCACCGCTGCCATCGCCGCCAACTCGGAAGACGACATCCTGGGCAAGGAAGCGGTGTTCGTCGGCCTGAAGAAGGCGTTCGATCTGTAAATCTGTCCCGGACACTTACAAGTCCACCCCAAAAGGGCCGCGCAAGCGGCCCTTTTCCATTGAGGCTAGGCCTGGCCGCGATCCATTTCGCGGTAGCGCACGGCCTCGGCGACGTGGGCCTTGCCGATGATCTCGCTGGCATCCATGTCGGCGATGCTGCGGGCCACCTTGAGCACGCGGTGATAGGCCCGCGCCGACAGCGACAGCCGGGTCATGGCCGCCTCCAGCAGGGTCTGGGCGGCCGGCTCGGGACGGCAATGCTGCTCCAGTTCCTTCGGCCCCAGCGCGGCATTGGGCTTGCCCTGGCGCGCCAGCTGGCGCTGGCGCGCGGCGGTCACACGGACGCGCACCTGCTCGCTGGTTTCTGCTGTCGGCGAGGTGGCGGCCGTGAGCGTCTCCCGCTCCACGCGCGGCACGAACAGCTGCAGGTCGATGCGATCCAGCAGCGGGCCCGAGATGCGCCCGCGGTAGCGCAGCACCTGGTCCGGGGTGCAGCGGCACTTGCCGCTGGTATCGCCCAAGTACCCGCAAGGGCAGGGGTTCATCGCCGCCACCAGCTGGAAGCGGGCGGGGAAGTCCGACTGCCGCGCCGCGCGCGACACGGTGATGCTGCCGCTCTCCAACGGCTCGCGCAGCACCTCCAGCACCCGGCGGTCGAATTCGGGCAGTTCGTCCAGGAACAGCACGCCATGGTGCGCCAGGGTGATCTCGCCGGGCTTGGGACTGCTGCCGCCGCCGACCAGGGCGACACCGGACGCGGTGTGATGCGGGCTGCGAAAGGCGCGAATGCCCCATTTCCGTGCATCGAAGCCCCCGGGACCGATCGAGGCGATGGCCGCGGCCTCCAGGGCTTCCTCCTCAGTCATCGGCGGCAGCAGGGGCGCCAGGCGCTGGGCCAGCATCGACTTGCCGGAGCCCGGCGGCCCCAGCATCAGCAGCGAATGTCCACCAACGGCGGCGATCTCCAGCGCGCGTTTCGCCTGCCCCTGGCCGCGGACCTCGGCCAGGTCGGGTTGTCCGCCCACCGCCGGACGCGCGGCCGTGGTCCGTTGTGGCGCGAGGCTGCCCTCATGCAGGGCAGCGCAAAGCGCACCAAGATGGTGCGATACCAGGATTTCGGCGGAATTCGCCAGGCTGGCCTCGGCGAAATTGCCCGCCGGCACCAGCAGGCGGTTGCCCGCCGCCGAGGCCTTCAGGGCGGCCGACAGCGTGCCCTGCACCGGCATGATCTCCCCGGAGAGCGACAGCTCCCCGAGAACTTCCATGTTTTCAATGCGCTGCGGCGGTATCTGCTCGGAGGCGGCAAGAATGCCCAGGGCAATCGCGAGGTCGAAGCGGCCGCCGTTCTTGGGCAGGTCCGCAGGCGCCAGGTTGCAGGTGATGCGGCGATTGGGGAACTGGTAGCCGCAGTTGGCGATGGCGGCCCGGACCCGGTCCTTGGACTCGCGCACCGCGGCTTCCGGCAGGCCGACGATGCTCAGGCCCGGCAGGCCCGGGGCGAGGTGCACTTCCACCCGCACCGGATCGGCCGCCAGGCCGTTCTGGGCGCGGCTCAGGACCGTCGCAAGGCTCATGGCTCAGCTGCCCGGCGCGGCCTTTTTTTCCAGTTCAATCAAGCGCTTTTCCAGTGCCGACAGGCGCGCCTGGGTGCGCGCCAGCAGCTCGGCCTGGATATCGAAGCGTTCACGCGACACCAGGTCCCACTTCTCCAGGTTGGCGCGCAGCACGGCCCGGAAGTTGTCCTCCAGCTCGCGCTTCATGCCGCGCAGGCCGGGGGGAATCACGGCGCCGAGGCGTGTGGCGAGGTCTTCGAGCTGGCGGGGGTCGATCATCGAAACAGGCTCCGGGGGACGGCCGCAGTTTAGCGGTCCGGGGCGCCGGTTGGCACGCTCCGTGCTTTTTTCCGGCTTGACCGCTGGGGGCCCAGGTATTTGCTCCGGCGGAAACATGTTTTCCGACCCAGGAGTCTTTTCATGAAACTAATCACGGCGATCATCAAGCCGTTCAAGCTGGACGAGGTGCGTGAAGCACTCTCGGATCTCGGCGTCGCTGGCATCACGGTGACCGAGGTCAAGGGCTTCGGCCGCCAGAAGGGCCACACCGAGCTGTACCGCGGTGCCGAGTATGTCGTCGATTTCCTGCCCAAGGTGAAGATCGAAGTCGCGGTCGACAACGACAAGCTCGACGGCGCCATCGACGCCATCAGCAAGGCTGCCCATACCGGCAAGATCGGCGACGGCAAGATCTTCGTCTTTACCCTTGACCAGGCCATCCGTATCCGCACGGGTGAGACTGGCAAGGACGCTCTCTGACAGGGAATCATGACCATGATGCGTAAGACTCTTAGTGCATTGATGCTGGCCGCCGTGTGCGGCCTTGCAGCGCCTGCCTGGGCGCAAACCGACTCGCCGTCTGCTCCGGCTGCCGCCGCGGTAGAAGCGGCTGCTACCGCCGAGGCCGCTGCTGCGGCGCCGGCCGAGGCTGCCGCTCCGGCGGCTGAGGAAGCCAAGCCGGTCGCCCCGGTATTCAATGAAGGCAACGTCGCGTGGATGCTGGTTTCCACCGCGTTCGTGCTGCTGATGTCCCTGCCGGGCCTGGCCCTGTTCTACGGCGGCATGGTCCGCCAGAAGAACATGCTGTCGACCCTGACCCAGACCTTCGCCATCTTCTCGGTGATCGGCGTTCTGTGGGTGGTCTACGGCTACAGCCTGGCCTTCAGCGGCACCGGTCCTTTCATCGGAACGCTGGACAAGCTGTTCCTGAAGGGCGTGGTGTATGACGCCAACGGCTTCTTCACCGCGACCGCCACCTTCAGCAAGGGCGTGGTGATTCCGGAACTGCTGTTCGCCGTGTTCCAGATGACCTTCGCCTGCATCACTGTGGCCCTGATCGCCGGCGCCTACGCCGAGCGCATGAAGTTCAAGGCCGTGATGATCTTCTCGGTGGTCTGGTTCACCTTCTCCTACCTGCCGATGGCGCACATGGTCTGGTGGTGGGCGGGCCCGGATGCCTACCAGACGCTCGACCAGGTTGATGGCCTCAACGCCACCGCCGGTTACCTCTGGCAGCTCGGCGCGCTGGACTTCGCCGGCGGCACCGTGGTGCACATCAACGCCGGTATCGCCGGCCTGGTTGCCGCGATCATCCTCGGCAAGCGCTCGGGCTACGGCAAGACCTCGATGGCTCCGCACAGCCTGACCATGTCGATGATCGGCGCCGCGCTGCTGTGGTTCGGCTGGTTCGGCTTCAACGCCGGCTCCAACCTCGAGGCCAATGGCTACGCCGTCCTGGCGTTCGCCAACACCATGTTCGCCACCGCCGCCGCCGCCGCCGCCTGGTTCTTCGCGGAGTGGATCTTCAAGGGCAAGCCGTCGCTGCTGGGCATCATCTCCGGCGCCATCGCCGGCCTGGTGGCCATCACCCCGGCCTGCGGCTTCGTCGGCATCTGCGGCGGCCTGATCATCGGCCTGGTCGCGGGCTTCGTCTGCTTCTTCGCCGTGGCCTACCTGAAGAAGGTGCTGGGCTATGACGACGCGCTCGACGCCTTCGGTGTCCACGCGGTGGGCGGCATCATCGGCGCGATCCTGACCGGCGTCTTCGTCGACCCGGCCAAGGGCGGCGTCGGCGTGTACAACAACTGGGTGGAACTGGTTCCGGGCTACTCCTCGGGCCAGATCATGATCCAGGTCAAGGCTGTCCTGGTCGCCATCGTCCTGTCGGCCGTGGTGTCCGCGGTGACCCTGCTGATCCTCAAGTTCACGATGGGTATCCGCGTGACCGAGGAGCAGGAATCCGAGGGCCTGGACCTCGCCGAGCACGGCGAGAAGGCCTACAACTAAGAAGAAAGGATCCCCGCCCGGCGCAAGCCGGCCGGAACTCGGGGCGGGTGCCTAGGCACCCGCCCTTTTCTTTTTGGGCGGGGGGCGGGGTAGACTTGCGGCTCCAAAAATACAGCCCGCCTGCGGAGCCGCCCATGAAAATGCTCATCGCCATCATCAAGCCCTTCAAGCTGGACGCCGTCCGCGAGGCGCTGGCCGACATCGGGGTGCAGGGCATGACGGTGACCGAGGTGCGCGGTTTCGGTCGCCAGAAGGGCCATACCGAGCTGTACCGCGGCGCCGAATACACCGTCGACCTGCTGCCCAAGATCAAGCTCGAGGTTGCCCTGGGGCCCGACATGATCGACAAGGCGGTGGAAGCGATCCAGAAGGCCGCCAAGACCGGCCAGATCGGCGACGGCAAGATCTTCGTCTACGACCTCGACCAGACCGTGCGCATCCGCACCGGCGAGTCCGGCGTAGAAGCGGTCTGAGACCGCAGTTCATTCATACCCCCGTCAAAGGCGACGGGGGTTTTTTTATGCTCAAGGGGGAGCGATGAAAAAGCTGATCTGCGCGCTGTTTGCGCTGATGCCAATGGCGGCATCGGCACAGGAAGGCATCAATTCCGGCGATACCGCCTGGATCATGACGTCGACCGCCCTGGTGCTGTTCATGAGCCTGCCGGGCCTGGCCCTGTTCTACGGCGGCCTGGTACGCGCCAAGAACGTGCTGTCGGTGCTGGTGCAGTGCTTCGCCATCGTCTGCGTGGTCTCGGTGGTCTGGCTGGTCTGCGGCTACAGCCTGGCGTTCGCCCCCGGCAATGGCTTCATCGGCGGCCTGTCCAAGGCCTTCTTCTACGGCGTCGGCGAGAACTCGGTGAACGGCACCATTCCCGAGACCGCCTTCGCCATGTACCAGCTGACCTTTGCCGCGATCACGCCGGCCCTGGTGATCGGCGGCTTCGCCGAGCGCATGAAGTTCTCGGCCATCCTGCTGTTCTCGGTGCTGTGGCTGCTGGCGGTCTACCTGCCGGTCTGCCACTGGGTCTGGGCGGCGGACGGCTGGCTGTTCAAGCGCGGCCTGCTGGACTTCGCCGGCGGCACCGTGGTCCACATCACCGCCGGCGTCGCCGCACTGGTGGCGGCGATCGTGCTGGGCCAGCGCCGCGGCTTCATGCAGACGCCGATGATGCCGCACAACATGACCATGACCGTGACCGGCGCCGGCATGCTGTGGGTCGGCTGGTTCGGCTTCAACGGCGGCTCGGCCCTGGCCGCCAACGGCAATGCCGGCATGGCGATCCTGGTCACCCATACCTCGGCGGCCGCCGGTGCGCTGATGTGGAGCGCCATCGAGTGGGTCAAGTACGGCAAGCCCTCGGCCCTGGGCATCGTCACCGGCATGGTCGCAGGGCTGGGCACCATTACCCCGGCCTCGGGCTACGTCGGCCCCGGCGGCGCCCTGGTGATCGGCCTGGTGGCCGGCTTCGTCTGCTTCTTCGCCACCCATGGCCTCAAGCGGGTACTGAAGGTCGACGACTCCCTCGACGTGTTCCCGGTGCACGGCGTCGGCGGCATGCTCGGCACCTTCTTCGCCGGCATCTTCGCCTCGTCCGCGCTGGGCGTGTTCAGCGGCCAGGGCTATGCCGAGGGCATGGGCATGGGCTCGCAGCTCGGCGTGCAGCTGCTGGGCATCGGCGCGACGCTGGGCTACACCGCCGTGGTCACCTGGGGCCTGCTCAAGCTGCTGGGCGCCACGGTCGGCCTGCGCGTCAGCGAGGAGCAGGAGACCGTGGGCCTGGATACCACGCAGCACAACGAGCGCGGCTACGACCTGCAGTCGCTCTGAGTCCTGCAGCGGTTCACGAAAAGGGCGGCCCCCGGGCCGCCCTTTTGCTTTCTGCCGCCGAAAGCCCTGCTCTTGCCGTGCAGGAGCGCTACTTTTCCCGCGGCAGCCGGTTGTGGCTGGCATCGCAGAACGGCGGCTGCTTCGTATGCTTGCAGCCGCAGAGCCAGTGCGTGCGCACGCGCCCCGGCCTGATCGTGAAGCGCAGCGGCTCGAAGCCGCTGCCCGGGTGCGAGCCGTCGCAGAACGGCTGGCTGCGCGAGCGCCCGCAGGCGCACCAGAGGTAGTCGCCGGGTTCCAGGTCGAGCGCAAAGGCCGCGCGTTGCGGGATTTCGGGTTGCATCGGGGGCTTGCTGTCATGCCTGCGCGCAGCGTAATACACTGCCTGTATTGACGCCGACGCGGAGCAGGGAATGCGGACACTCAAGATACTGGCGCTGGGACTGATGCTGACGGGCCCGGCCATGGCGGCCGAGGTCTACAAGTGGGTGGACCCCGCGGGGCGCATCCATTACGGAGACCGGCCGCAGGACGGCTGGAAGCGCGTGGACATCAAGCCGCCGGGCGGCGCCGCGCCGGCCGCGGCCGCCCCTGGCATCGACCAGGCGGCCTGCGACAAGAAGACCAAGAACGTGGCCGAGTACAAGGATGCCGGCCGCATCGTCGAGCGCGACTCCCTGGGCCGTGAAAAGGAATACAGCGAGGAAGAGCGCAAGCAGCTGATCGAACTGGCCCAGAAGCAGGCCGACGAGGCCTGCACCGTCCCTGCGGCAGCCAAGGCGCCGTGATAAACACGGTATAATGGCAGCATTGTCATATAAATAAAAACGGGCCGCGATGCGGCCCGTTTTTATTGACGCCAGCGCTCAGAGACCCGCCAGCGCCTTCTTCACGTAGGTCGGCAGCGCAAAGGCGCCGCGGTGCGTGTCGGCGTTGTAGAACTGCGCATCCAGTGCCGCGATCGCCTTCTCGTCCAGGCGCTGCGCCAGGGCGCCGGCCTGCTTGCTGGCGATGGAGCCGGACCACCAGCCCGAGGGGTAGATCACCTGCGGGAAGTGCAGCAGGGTGGTCTGGGCGAAGCCGGCCTCGCGCATCGCCTGGTGCATCTCCTTGATCAGCTCCAGGTGCAGCAGCGGCGATTCGGACTGCTGCACCAGCATGCCGTCGGGCTTCAGGGCCTTGATGCAGTCCAGGTAGAAGCGCTTGCCGAACAGGCCTTCGGCCGGGCCGACCGGGTCGGTCGAGTCGATGATGATCAGGTCGATCGAGCCCGGGGCGGCGTCCTTCATCCACTGGATGCCGTCGCCGAAGAACAGCGTGGCGCGGGGGTCGGCGTTCCTGTCGCAGAGCTCCGGGAAGTACTGTTCCGACAGGCGGGTGACGCGCTCGTCGATCTCCACCTGGGTGGCGGACTTCACCTCGGGGTGCTTGAGCACCTCGCGCAGGGTGCCGCAGTCGCCGCCGCCCACGATCACCACGGTCTGCGGGTTCGGGTGGGAGTTCAGGGCCGGGTGCGACATCATCTCGTGGTAGAGGAAGTTGTCGCGGGTCGAGACCATGGTGCAGCCGTCGATGGTCATCAGGTAGCCGAAGGTCTCGGTCTGCCAGATCTCGATCTTCTGGTAGGGGGTCTGCTCCTCGTGGAGCTTCTTGCCCTTCAGGGAGAAGGCCGTGCCGGTGGCCTCCATGGGCTCGGTGAACCAGCTGGAATCAAGTGTCATGGGGATCGCTTCCTGAAGGGGGTAGAATTCGCGGCCGCGAGTATATCGGCCCGAGCCTTGCCAATGAATGACATGACCGCCCCCTGGACCCCTGCCCAGGCCCGTGACCTGTACAACATGCCCTGGTGGGGCGAGGGTTACTTCGACGTCAACCCGGCCGGTCACCTGGTGGTCCGCCCCCAGCGCGAGGCCTCCTCCGCCCAGATCGACCTCTATGAACTGGCCCGCAGCCTGCCCGCCGAGGGCCTGGAGCTGCCGGTGCTGGTGCGCTTCGCCAACATCCTGCATGACCGGGTCGACGCCCTGACCGGGGCCTTCGCCGGGGTGATCTCCGAGCTGGGCTATGCCGGCCGCTATACGGCGGTCTACCCGATCAAGGTCAACCAGCAGCGCGAGGTGGTCGAGGAGATCGTGCGCCACGGCGGCGAGCGGGTCGGCCTGGAGGCCGGCTCCAAGCCCGAGCTGGCGGCCGTGCTGGGCGTGGCCCTGCCGGGCAGCGTCATCGTCTGCAACGGCTACAAGGACCGCGGCTACGTCCGCCGTGCCCTGATCGGCCAGAAGCTGGGCCACCGCGTCTACATCGTCGTCGAGAAGCCCTCCGAACTGCCGCTGGTGATCGAGGAGTCGCGCAAGCTCGGCGTGCAGCCGCTGATCGGCCTGCGCGTACGCCTGGCCTCGATCTCGGCCGGCAAGTGGCAGAACACCGGCGGCGAGAAGTCCAAGTTCGGCCTGTCCACCAGCCAGGTGCTGGAGGCGCTGGAGCAGGTGCGCGCCGCCGGCTACGTCGACTCCGTGCAGATGATCCACTTCCACCTCGGCTCGCAGGTGGCCAACGTGCAGGACATCCAGCGCGGCATGCGCGAGGCCGCGCGCTTCTACGTCGAGCTGCGCCGCCTCGGCGCGCCGATCACGGTGCTGGACGTCGGCGGCGGCCTGGGCGTGGACTACGAGGGCACGCGCTCGCGCAGCTACTGCTCCATGAACTACTCGCAGCGCGAGTACGCCCGCAACATCGTGCGCACCCTGCAGGACGTCTGCGGCGAAGCCGGCGAGCCCGAGCCCGACATCATCTCCGAGTCCGGCCGCGCCCTGACCGCACACCACGCCGTGCTGATCACCTCGGTGATCGACAAGGAACTGGCCCCGACCGGCACCCCCGGCGAACCGGCGCAGGACGACCCGACGATCCTGCATGAGCTGCACGACCTGATCGCGGAAATCGACACGCGCGGCCCGCTGGAATGCCTGCACGACGCCGTCGCCTTCCTCGGCGAGGCGCAGGCGCAGTACACCCACGGCACGCTGACGCTGACCCAGCGCGCCTACGCCGAGCGCACCTACTTCGCGGTCTGCCGCGCGGTGCAGCCGCGCCTGGACCCGAGCATCCGCGTGCACCGCGAGGCCCTGGACGAGCTGCGCGAGAAGCTGGTGGAGAAGTACTTCTGCAACTTCTCGGTGTTCCAGTCGGTGCCTGACGCATGGGCCATCGACCAGGTCTTCCCGATCCTGCCGATCCACCGCCTCGACGAGCGCCCCGACATCCGCGCCGGCCTCTGCGACCTGACCTGCGATTCCGACGGCCGCATCGACTCCTACGTCGACCGCGGCGGCCTGGAACCGACGCTGCCGCTGCACTCGCTGCGCGAGGGTGAGGACTACCTGATCGCCTTCTTCATGGTCGGCGCCTACCAGGAAATCCTCGGCGACATGCACAACCTGTTCGGCGACACCAACGCCGTCAACGTGGTGGTGGAGAACGGTAGCTGGAAACTGCAGGACGCCGAGCAGGGCGACCGCACCGACGAGCTGCTGCGCTACGTCCACTACACGCCCGAGGACCTGGCCCGCAGCTACCGCAAGAAGTTCGCCGCCAGCGGCATCCCTGCAGCGGAACGCGACGCGCTGCTGGCGGAGCTGGAGGCGGGGCTGACGGGGTATACCTACCTGACGGGGTGAAATGATGATCACGCAGCCGTGGTGCCGCCGCATGGCGCAGTACAACCGCTGGATGAACCGGAAGCTCTATGCCTGTGCCGCCCAGCTCGGCGACGCGCAGCGCCAGGAAGACCGCGGCGCCTTCTTCAAGTCGCTGCAGGGCACGCTGGATCACCTGGTCTACGCCGACACCGCCTGGCTATACCGCTTCAGCGGCCGCGACGTCGCGACCCTGAACCCGCGGCAGCCACAGCGGCCGGACTTCGCCTCGCTGCGCGTCGAGCGCGAGCGGCTCGACGAGGAGATCCTGGCTTGGGTGGAGACGCTCGACGAGACCTGGCTGGCCGCCACCTTCAGCTTCACCAGCCAGATGAGCGGCAAGACCTTCAGCAGCCCGAACTGGCAGTTCGTGACGCATTTCTTCAACCACCAGACCCATCACCGCGGCCAGGCGACGACGCTGCTGATGCAGTTCGGCATCGATCCGGGCGTGACCGACCTGCCGGCGATGCCGGACTGAGCATTTGCCGGTCACCGGCGAAAGCCGGATTCCAGACGCAGCTGCGGTGACGCCGTCCATGGCGAGACTTCTGCTACTCGATTGACCCACGGCCCGGCCATCCGTGGCCGGGCGTTCGGCGGGACGGATGTCCACCGGACATCCGTCTATTTCCGCCTCACCGCATCGTCACGAACTCTTCCGCCGCGGTCGGGTGGATGCCCAGGGTGTCGTCGAAGACGCGCTTGGTGGCGCCGGCCTTCAGCGCCACCGCCAGGCCCTGGATGATCTCGCCGGCTTCGGGGCCGACCATGTGGCAGCCGAGCACGCGGTCGCTGGCCGCATCCACCACCAGCTTCATCAGGGTCTTCTCGTGCTGCGAGCCCAGGCTCAGGCGCAGCGGGCGGAACAGCGATTCGAAGACCTTGACGTCATGGCCGGCTTCGCGCGCGGCTTCCTCGGTCAGGCCCACGGTGCCGATGTTGGGCAGGCTGAACACCGCGGTAGGGATCAGCGCGTAGTCCAGCGGCCGGTATTCCTCGGGGCGGAACAGGCGCCGCGCCACCGCCATGCCCTCGGCCAGCGCCACCGGCGTCAGCTGCACGCGGCCGATGACGTCGCCGATCGCCAGCACCGAGGGCTCGGCGGTGGCGTAGTGCTCGTCGACGCGGATGTGCCCCTTGTCGTCGAGCTGCGCGGCGCAGTGCTCCAGGCCCAGGCCGTCGGTCATCGCGCGGCGGCCGGTGGCGAAGAACACGCAGTCGGTTTCCAGCACGCGCCCGTCCTTCAGCGTGGCGGCAATGCTGCCGTCGCCGCCGCGCTCGAGGGCGGCCGGATCGGCGCCGAACTCCAGCTTCACGCCCTTCAGTCTCAACTCGTCGCGCAGGTGCTCGCGCACGCGCCGGTCGAAGCCGCGCAGGAACAGCGCGCCGCGATAGCTGAGGGTGGTCTCGGCGCCCAGGCCGTTGAAGATCGAGGCGAATTCCACCGCGATGTAGCCGCCGCCCACCACCAGCACGCGCCGTGGCAGCTGCGGCAGGAAGAAGGCCTCATTGGAGGTGATGCCCAGCTCCGCGCCGGGGATGTCGGGCCGCTGCGGCCAGCCGCCGGTGGCGACCAGGATGTGGCGCGCGCGGTAGCGCTGGCCGCCGGTCTCGACGGTATGCGGGTCGAGGATGCGGGCCTGTGCCTCGATCAGGGTCACGCCGCTGCCCAGCAGCAGCGAGCGGTAGATTCCGTTGAGGCGGGCGATCTCGCGGTTCTTGTTGTCGATCAGCGTCGGCCAGTCGAAGCCCGGCGCTCCGGGGTTCCAGCCGAAGTCCGCGGCCAGCGCGAAGTCCTCGCGAAAGTGCGCGCCGTAGGACAGCAGCTTCTTGGGTACGCAGCCGACGTTGACGCAGGTGCCGCCGAGGTAGCGCGACTCGGCCACCGCCACCCGCGCGCCGAAGCCGGCCGCGAAGCGCGCCGCGCGCACGCCGCCAGAGCCGGCGCCGATCACGAACAGGTCGTAGTCCTGGCTCATGGCTCGTGGTGGCCGACGTAGGCGAAACGCGGCTGCGGCTCCGCGCCGGGGCTGGCGACGATCTGCTCGTTCCAGACCTGCAGGCGCCGCGTGCTCATCGGCAGGCCCTCGCGCGGGTAGAGCCGGGTGTAGACCACCACGGTTTCGTTGGTCTCGTCCTCGCGTGCCAGGCCCAGGGCGAGGTAGTGCTTGCCCTTGTAGTGGCGGTAGACGCCGGGGCGGAATTCGGATTCGTTCATGGCAGGGGCTTGGACGCGTGGCGGGACGGGATGTTCCATCTTAGGCCGCCGCCGCCCGGGGTTGTAGAATCCGCCCCCCATGAGTGCCGTTCTCAACATCGCCGCCTACAAGTTCGTCAGCTTCGACGACCGCGAGGCCCTGCGCGAAGCCTGGCTGGCCCAGGCCCGGGAGCGCGGCCTGCTCGGCACGATCCTGCTGGCGCCCGAGGGCGTCAACCTGTTCCTGGCGGGGGACGAGGGCGGGGTGCGCGGTTTCCTGGCGCTGCTGCGCGCCGATCCGCGCCTGGCCGATCTGGAGGTCAAGGAGAGCTGGTCGGCGCAGCAGCCCTTCCGCAAGATGCTGGTGCGGCTGAAGGGCGAGATCATCCGCATGGATCATCCGATGATCCGCCCCGAGGACGGCAGCGCGCCGGCGGTGGACGCGGCGACGCTGGCGCGCTGGCTGGATGCCGGGCATGACGACGAGGGCCGGCCGCTGGTGCTGCTCGATACCCGCAACGGTTTCGAGGTCGATCACGGCGCTTTCGAGGGTGCGCTGGACTGGCGCCTGTCGAAGTTCACCGAGTTCCCGCAGCGCCTGCGCGAGCACCGGGCGGAGCTCGAAGGGCATACCGTGGTGAGCTACTGCACCGGCGGCATCCGCTGCGAGAAGGCCGCGCTGCTGATGCGCGAGGAAGGCATGGACCACGTCTACCAGCTGGACGGCGGCATCCTGAAGTACTTCGAGACCGTCGGCGGGCGCCACTACCAGGGGCGCTGCTTCGTGTTCGACGAGCGCGAGGCGCTGGATCAGCACCTCGCGCCGTAGCTGACGCCCGGCGGCTACTCGCCGACCAGCTGCACCGCGTCGATCTCGTTCCAGCCGGCCACCGCGTTGGTCGCCAGCGTGATGCGGACACCCTTGGCCTTGTAGGCGCTGCGCTCGAAACTGCGGACGAACCAGATGATGTTGCTGGAACCATCGACCAGATCGTCCACGCCGTCCCAGACCGCGTGCTTCGCGCCGGCTTCGTCGATCAGCTCCAGCTTGATGATCGCGCCGGGGTAGAAACTCTGGCGCACGCGCACTTCGGTGGCATTCACCGGTCGCGCGAAACCCAGCTCCAGCCACTCGATGCCGGCGTCGGACTGCTCGGTGGTCCAGGCGTTGCTGTTGTCGCCGTACTGCTCGACATCCGGCTTGCCGGTGGCCTTGATCGCGCCATAGCCGGTGTCGGCACCGGGCGCCTTGTCGGTGGCGTAGGTAGAGCTGGCGGTGGCCGAGGTGGCCCACTGGCCCTTGGGATCCTCCAGCAGGGCCTGTTCTTTCAGGGCGCGATCGATCGCCGCCTTCTTCTCGGCGGCCTGTCGCGCGGCCTCGTCCGGCACCGCCTCGGCGGGCGCCGCGGGCGCTGCTGCCACGGTGGCGGGTGCGGCCGTTGCAGCGGGGGCGGCTTCCTCTTTCTTGCTGCAGGCGGCGAGGGTGGTGAGGCCCAGCAACAGGCAGGGCAGGGCAGCGGCGCGGAGCTTCATCGGCAAGGTCCTTTTGCACAAGGTGGCCGCGCGATTATAGGACCGGGTTGTGCGTGTGCGGGGCCGCAAGCTGTCGACGGTGTGCGCTGGCTCACACCGCGCCGTTTCAGGCCGCTGCTTTCTCGAAGGCCATCGTTGCCCGGGCTTCGCGCATCAGCCGCTGCCGCAGGCGGCGGGCGTAGATAAAAATACCTATGGTCACGCCGACCAGGATCAGGAAGGTGTGCCAGGGCGGCGGGGCGGCCCTGGCATGGCCTGGCAGCATCGGCGCGGGCCGCACCGGGGCATCCTCATTGACCTCGGCGAGCGTTGCGGCGGCAGCTCCCGCCAGTGCGGGTCTGGCCGAAGCGACCTGCGCATTGCCCGCCTGCTGCCGCTGCAGCCAGGCCGTGGTGGCCGGCGCGAGCTGCACGCGGACGCTCGATTCGTTGCCGGCCTGGCTGTAGTGCGGGTCGAGCTGGAAGCGCGGTGGCGCGGGTGCGGCCATGACCTCTTCCGTGGCCGGCGCAGGCGTGGCGGCGGGCGTGGATTCCACACCGCGGCGCTTGCGCTGCGCACGCGCGGGCGCCAGCGAGGGCAGTTCCGGCTCCAGCGTCAGCGCCTGTACCAGCGGCGGCGGTGCGACCGGCGCCACCACGACGGTGGCCGTCTCCGGCTGAACTGCGGTGCTGGAAGCAGGCGGGTCGACGAAGCTGGTGATCTCGCGGATCAGGCGCGTATTGCCCTGGCGCACTTCCAGCAGCACGGTGAGTATCGGTTCGGAGACGCGGCCGGAGGAGCGCACGCGCAACTGTTCGCGGCCCGGCTCCAGCGATTCCGTCTCCACCGTCAGCGTGCCGAGCTGCCGCGACGGCGGGTCGAAGCCCAGGCGCGTGTACTCGCCGGGGTCGGCCATGCGCACGATCGGTTCCTCGTCCACGCCGTGGGTCAGTTCCAGGCGCAGCTCCAGCCGCTGGCCGAGACGGGAACGCAGCTGGGGCTCGGAAAGGGAGACGGCGGCGGCCGGCAGCGAGCATGTCGCACCGACAAGCAGGAGCAGCAGCGGGATAGAACGTCGCGACGATTCCATGAGCACAGGTCCTGTCTGCTACGCTTCCGGAAGTAAGCATCATAAACGCACGGATGCGTTGTTGCAGAACGGGACCATTCATCCGAGGAACAGCATGACCGTATCGCGAGTGCCTTCAGGGCTGTTGGCCCCGGCCCGACGCTGGCTGGAAGGACGGCGCTCCGTCTGGGGTTGGGCCCGCTACAACGTCTACGTCGGCCTGTTCGCCTTCGGCCTGGTGCTGATCGCCGCGACCCAGCTGACCGTCCGCCTGACCATCCCCGGCGATGCCTACTTCCAGGCGGGGAGCCTGGTGCTCAGCGGCGCACAGCTGCATCGCTTCATCCTGTTGCCGCTGGGCGGCGCGCTGCTGGTGACCCTGGCGCTGGTCTACCTGCATCTGGTGCGCATCCTGATCGTGCCGGCCGATGTCATGCAGCTGCGCATCAAGCAGGACCGTCCGCAACAGCAACAGCAGCAGGAGTACAGCCGCGAGGAGATCGACCTGCTGGTGATGATGGCGCGCAACTACCAGGACCAGCTCGCCGAAGCGCGGGAGCGCCTGGCCGAGCATGAAGGTCTCGGCGAGGAAGCGCAGCAGGCCGTACGCCTGCAGGCCGACAAGGCATTGGCGCTGTGGGAAGCCTCGTCGGAGCGCATCCTGGAAGTCGACGGCGAGGGCGTGATCCGCGGTGCCACCCAGGCGGTCGCCGACCTGCTGGCGATCTCGCGCGCCGACCTGATCGGCAACCGTTTCGAGACCTCGCTGCAGCTGCTCGATCGCAGCGAGGGCGAAGGCGCGGAGGAGCGCACGCCGATGCCGGGCCTGCTCAATGCGATCCGCTCCGACTCCGGCCTGCCGCGCGTCGAGCAGGCCGTGCTGGTGGACCGCAACCGTGGCCGCAACGAGGTGTCGATCACGGTGCTGCCGCGCGCCCACGCCGACGGCAGCGTCAGCAGCATCGTGCGCATCGATCCGCTGCAGTTGCTGGCGCCGGGGCCGCCCAGCGGCATCATGTCGGCCTCGGCCCTGCTCGACATCTCCTCCGGCCTGCCCAATACCCAGGCCTTCCGCCAGCGCCTGCTGGAGCTGATCAAGTCGGCGATGCAGTTCGAGCTGCGCCACTACTGCGCGCTGATCGTCATCACCGGCATCCGCGACGAGGACGATCCTTCCGAGTACGTGCGCAACAACATCGCCGCCGCGGTGGGTCGCACGCTGCGCCGCAGCCTGGAGGGCGTGGGCGATGTCTACCGCATCGGTGCCGCCAGTTTTGCGATGCTGTCGGCGCGCGGCGGCATCAGGCAGATGGAAGCGGCGATGGAAACCGCGCGTGCGCTGGCCCAGCTCGAAGTGGCGCGCGTCACCAGCGAGCAGGGCCGAGCCACGGTTCGCTACGCCGCCGTCGAGGTGAATGGCGAGGCCGCCAGCATCGACTCCGTGGTCAATGCGGTCGCCTCCAAGCTCAGCACCCAGTCGATGATCGTGGGCGGCGAGGAGAGCCTGGCGGGGAAGGGCGACGACGAGGCCGAGCGCGCGCGCTGGGTGGCCGAGCAGATCACCTCCGAGCGCCTGCACCTGATCTCGCAGTCGGTGCTGCCCACCGACCCGGCCAGCAAGCTGCAGCCCTGGCTGGAGGTGTTCGTGCGCATCGAGGACAACGACGGCCACTGGATCGAGCCGGGGCACTTCCTCAAGGCGGTGGAGCGCGCCGGCGAGATCGATCGTCTCGACACCGAGGTGCTGCGCCGCATCCTGCGCGGCTACAAGGACCATCCCGAGCTGTGGGAGCGCTACGCCGGCATCAGTGTCAACGTCAGTGCCATCAGCCTGGCCAGCGATCGCTACCTGCGCAGTTTCTCGGCGCTGCTGCAGGAGTACGGCGTGGCGCCCGAGCGCATCGCGGTGGAGATCGGCTCCGGTGAGGACGCGACCCGGCTGTCGCAGGCGATCACCGGGCTGGAGATCCTGGGCAAGCTGGGCGTGAAACTGATCATCGACAGCTGCACCGACACGCGCCTGCTGCGCATGGCGCGACAGCTGCGGCCCTACATGGTGAAGCTGTCGCCGGAGCTGCTGACGGCGGCGCAGCTGGATCCGCTGGCGGACGCGGAGCTGCAGGCGCTGCTGACCTCGGCCAAGACGCTGGGCGCCGCGATCGGCGCCAAGAACGTCGACCGCAAGTCCGATGCGGAGCGCTTCAGCGGCATGGGGATTCGTTACTTCCAGGGTCGGGGTGTGGAGGCGATGGGGCCTCTGATGACCTGAACAACTCCCTCTCCCCGCATGCGGGGAGAGGGTTGGCGAGGGCATGGATGCCCGAGGTAGGGCAACGCATGGAGCAGTTGCCGAGGTGAGGGGCGCGGACTTCCAGGCTGCAGCCAAAGTCCGTAGGGTGCGCATCGCGCACGCGGAGCGGACTCTGGCAGGATCGGCGGTGCGCGATGCGCACCCTACAGGCCGATGACTTGCGCCCCGCTTATGTCCCTGCTCTCGCTAGCGGGAGAGGGGTTTAAGAGGTCAGCGCCTCCACCAGCAACATCCTCACCACCCTGTCCTGCAGCGTCTTCGGCTGCTCCAGCTTGAGCCGCGCCAGGTAAGGCTGCACGCTCGCCGGCGGCTCGCCCGCGCGCAGCGCGCCCAGCAGCAGCTTCCACTTCGGCGTCGAAGCCGCGCGCGCCTTCACCTGCTTCAGCGCCCCGGCCAGCTTCAGCTCCTCCGCCGTGAAGTCGCTGCCCAGCGGAAATGCACCGAACAGCCCCTGTGCGCGCTGCGGCTTGAAGCGCCGCTCCAGCGCAGCCGGCGTGTTGTCGCGGTACTCGGCGGGGACCTGCCAGCCGGCCTCGACCTTGCCGGCCTTCACCGCCTGCTCCAGCAGGCCGGCCTGGAAGCGCGAGTCGGCGATGCAGATCAGGCGCTTGGCCACCTCGGCGTCGCTCTGCGAGCGCAGGTCGGCGATGCCGTATTCGGTGACGACGATGTCGCGCAGGTGGCGCGGGATGGTGCAGTGGCCGTAGGCGAACACCACGTTGGAGCTGGCGCCGCCTTCGGCCTCGCGCGCGGCGCGGATCATGATGATGCTGCGGCCGGTCGGCAGCTGGTGCGCCATCGCCACGAAGTTGTACTGGCCGCCGACGCCGGAGATGACCTTGCCGTTTTCCAGGCCGTCGGACACCACGGCGCCGGACAGGGTCACCATGATGCCGGTGTTGATGAAGCGCGCGTTCACGCGCTGCGCCTTGTACAGGCGCGGATTGTGGTCGAGCTGGTTGACCTTGTAGACGCCGGTCATGCAGAAGCGGTCGCGCTCCTCCTGGCTCATGTCGCGCAGCCAGTCGTAGAAACGGCGCGGGCCCAGGAAGAAGCCGCCGTGCACGACGATGCCGTTGCGCAGCGACTGGCCCAGGCACTGCTCGGCCATCACCCGCCGCGCCGCATCGTCCGCCACGTTGGCGATGATGCGCTGGCCGCCGGGAGTGACGAGGTGGCCATGCTCGTAGCGGGTGGCGTCGTTGAAGAAGCCGTGGTGCTGCAGGACCTCGAAGTCGGCGCCGCGGATGACGCGCAGGCCCAGGGCTTCCATGTGGTCCAGCACGGTGGGGGCGAGCTTCCGGGGATCGCAGAGACCGTCGTTGACCAATTGCTGCAGCGCCCAGAAATCGTAGACCTCGCGCTTGAGCACGCCGGCCTTGACCAGGTCCATGAATCCGTCGACGAACATCTCGGTGGCGCCGTACAGCCCGGTGATGAAGGGCGTGTCCCCGCCGCAGCCCTCCAACAACCCTCCGCAGCGCTGTGGGAGTTCCAATGCGGCCAGGGCCGCGCGATAGGCGTCGTTCTGCTGCTGGCGCAGCTGCACGGCGTAGACCAGGGCATCGCCCAGCGCGCCGATGCCCACCTGCAGGGTGCCGCCATCGCGGATCAGCGCCGAGGCCTGCAGGCCGATGGCGTAGTCGGCGCTGGCCACCGGCTGCTTGGGCGTGGAGAACAGCGCGCTGGAATAGCGCGGGTGATCCACCACCAGATCGAACATCGCCGGCGCCACCTCGGCGTCGCGCGCCATGAACGGCAGCTGCTGGTTGATCACGCCGACCACGGCGACGCGGCGGCGGCCGGCGGCCTCGGCCTCGCGCAGCAGGGCCACCAGCTCGGGGCCGGTGTCGGGGTTGCAGGACAGGCTGTAGCCCGGGCCGGCGGCGTCCTCGCGTCTGGCAATCATCTGCGCGGCGACGTTGCAGCCCTGGTTGAAGACGTCGCGCGCGGCGAAGGTGTAGTTGGTGCTGATGTAGTGCTGCTGGGCATGGGCATTGCCCATCTGGCTGCCGGGGCGGAAGAAGAATTCCTTCACCTGCACGTTCGGCGGCAGCGCCTTGCGGCGCAGATCGGCGGCGTAGTCCAGCTGCGGCACGCCGGCGAACACACGCTCCAGGAAGGGCCCGAGGAAGGCCCCCTCGACGCCGGGCGGGACCTCCGGCTGCTCCAGCGACAGCGCCGTCAGGAACGTCAGCTGCAGGGCCGGATCGGCCTTGGCCCGCGCGTACAGCGCGTTGACCAGTTCCACCGGCTTGCCCAGGCCCAGCGGCAGGCCGATGCGGATGTCCTGCCCGACCCGGGCGATGATGGCGTCGACACAGCGCTCGACGTCGTCGAGCATCAGGGGGGCTGCTTGGGCCATGCCTTGGGTTCCGTTGGAAGGAACCAAAAGGCTAGCCTACTGCGCCGCAGCCTGCTCGGGCAGTGCGTCGAACAGCGCCATTTCCGGCGAGAACAGGTGGGCCTTGTAGCTGGCCAGCAGCGCCTTGTCCGGGCAGTCCTCCAGCCGGCCCTTGCACAGTCGCCGCATGGCCGACAGCGCCTGGAAGTACTCGTCCGGTTCCAGGCCGGCGCTGTCGGCGATCA
Source organism: Solimonas sp. K1W22B-7 (assembly GCF_003428335.1). Classification (GTDB taxonomy): domain Bacteria; phylum Pseudomonadota; class Gammaproteobacteria; order Nevskiales; family Nevskiaceae; genus Solimonas_A. The sequence continues at coordinate 4,978,197 of NZ_CP031704.1, read as the reverse complement.
GCGACGGCAGCAGGGCGATGTCCAGCAGCGGCGGCGACTCCCGCAGGGCCGGAGCGATGCTGCTGCGCAGGCGGTACTGGGTGATCAGTTCCGGCGCCGGCAGCTTGGTGCGATAGCGCGGCGAGGCTTCCTCGAAGTAGGCCTGGTGGTCGCCGAAGTAGGCCCACAGTGCGGGACGCGGCCCGGCCAGCAATTCCTTCTCCAGCCTGCGCAGCCCGATGTCCAGCTGCTGCAGTTTGCCGACGTAGTCGGTGAGCTTGGACGCCAGGCTTTTCCTGATGCCGCTGCGCTCCAGGCGGTACAGCGGCTGGGTGCGCCGCGAGTAGGGCGCGTGTTCCTTGATCGACAGCATGTAGAGGAACAGCGGCCGGTCGGGATGCTCGCGGCGATGCTCGCGCAGCAGCTTGGCCGCCGCCTCGCCCAGTCGCTCGCTGTCGGCGATGTCCCACTCGTCGCCGGGGATCTTGTCGTACTCGGGGAAGTCGCGCAGGGTCAGCACGCGGTCGAAACCCAGGGCCTCGTAGGTGCGGGCGGCGCCGTAGAACTTCTTCATGGTCGGCATCAGCACCAGGCTGTCATAGCCGTTGGCCTCGAAGCGTGTCACCAGGTTGCGCTGCATCTGCGGCGCCACGCTGTTGAACACCGTGGTGCGGCGGCCGCCGAAGTCCTCCGGCACCAGCCCGGTGAGCAGCGAAAACTCCGACAGCCAGGTCTTGCCGCCGAAGGTATGCACGCGCAACAGGCCGGCGGCACGGTCACGGGCATTGCGCCTGAACATGCCCAGCGGCGGCAGGCGCGCCCCGTCCAGGCGGTACAGCTCCGGGTTGAGCGTCGACTCGTGCAGCCACACCACCACGTCCGGGCGCACTTCCCAGGGAGTCGGCAGGGGCTCCATCGCTGCGGCGGCGGCCTGGAACGGCACCGGGTCGCCCGAGGGCAGGGGCTCGGCAAACTCGAACACGTTCCAGGAGTACACCAGGCGCGCCATCACGCCGCAGGTCTTGATCGTGCCGCAGTCGGCGTCGTCGCGGAACACCTCCCACTGGTGGTGATGGCGACCGGTCCAGGCCGTTGCGCACCACAGGCCCAGCAATACCGTGCTGGCCAGCCGCGCCTGCAGGCCCCAGCGCTGCCCGCGTCGCTGCCAGGCGTAGACCGCCAGCACAGCCAGCAGCACGACGTAGGCCGCCAGCATCGTCTGCAGCAGCGGGTAGCGCTGCACGATGCTCCAGTTGGCGCCCTCGGAGAGGAAATAGAAGTCCAGCAGCGCCAGGCGGTTGCCGAAGTAGCGCAGCTTCATCTCGCCCACGCCCCACAGCAGCAGCACCACGGCAGTGGTGGCGGCCAGCGCGACCGCCGGCCGGCCGGTCAGCGCGGCCAGCAGCAGGAAGGGCAGCAGGAACAGCCCGGCGTTGATCAGTGCGCACAGGGGGTCGTCGCTGAACTGCAGTGAAACCCACAGGGCGAAAACGGCAGCCAACGCCTGCGCGGCGGCGGGCAGCAGCGCGCCGAGTCTGGAAAGGAGGGGGGACATCCGCCCATTTTAGCGTGACCACGAACCCGCGGCTTTGTGGCATTGTCGAATCATCTGCGACCAGGAGAGGGGACACGCATGAAAGTGGGATTCATCGGACTCGGGGCGATGGGCTGGCACATGGCCGCCAACCTCGCCGACAAGGGCTTTCTCGCCGCGGTCTACACCCGCCAGCGGCAGCAGGCCGAGGACTTCGCCGCCCAGTACCCCGTGCGGGCCGTCACCTCGGCGGTGCAGCTGTGGGACGACTGCGACGTGATCTGCCTCTGCGTGCCGGCCGATCGCGACGTGATGGAAACCGTGGAGGCCCTTGCGGTGCCGGCGGCCAGGGGCCGGCTGGTGATCGACTGCTCCACCGTGGCCCGCGAAACCGCGATCGACGCGGCCGATCTGCTGGCCAAGGTCGGCGCGCGCTTCCTCGACGCGCCGATCACCGGCGGCACCGAGGGTGCACGCCTGGCCCGGCTGACCTTCATGGTCGGCGGCACCCCGGAAGACTATGTCTCGGCCCTGCCGCTGTTCGAGGCCATGGGCTCGCGGCACATCCACATCGGCCCGCACGGCAACGGCCAGGCCACCAAGGCGGTCAACCAGGTGATGGCCGCCGGTGTCGCCCAGGCCGTGACCGAGGGCCTGGCCTTCGCTGCCGCGCTGGACCTGCCGCTGCACCTGGTGATCGACGCCGTCAGCACCGGCGCCGCCGGTTCCTGGTTCCAGCAGAACCGCGCGCGCACCCAGGTCACCGGCGAGTATCCGCCGGGCCTGAAGGTGGCGCTGCATCTCAAGGACCTGATGATCTGCCAGCAGATGGCGGCGCAGCTGGGCGGCGACCTGCCCTGCGTCGACACCACCCTGGCGCAGTACCAGACGCTGATGGCCGAAGGCCACGGCGAGGAGGACATCTCCTCGCTCTACCGCCTCAACAAGCGCTTGTTCCCGCAGCATTGAAAGTCCGGCCCCGGCGCTTTGCCGCGCCGGGGCTCATTGGATGCTTCCTCCTGCATCCACGGCATCGAGTGCGTGTTCCAGCGCCCCGCGGCCGATCTCCACGTGCAGGCGCCCATGGCTGCGGGCCGTTTCGGCGTCGCCGCGCCGCACGGCGGCGGCGATGGCGCCGAGGTTTTCCAGGTCGCGGAACTCGGCCTGCAGCACCGCCGCCATCGCGTCCTGGGCCTGGCTGTAGGTCCGGGTCATGGAATTGAAGGCGAGGCGGAAGGCGATGTTGCCGCAGCGCTCCACCAGCTTCCGCCAGAACGCCAGGGCATGCGCCTGCAGGGCCTTGAGGCTGCCGGCGTCGGCGCGCATCCGCGCCAGCAGCGCGTCGAGTTCATCGGCCAGGGCCGCTCCGCCCTTCTGCGCGGCGGCGGCGGCGATGTCCGGCGCCAGCGCCGAGCGCATCGCCATGATCGAGCGCACCACCGCCGTATTGAGTTGTCCCTGCGCGTTCACCAGCAGGCCCGGCAGCAGTTCCAGGCCGCCCTCGGCGAGGTAGTCCAGCACCACGCTGTTGCCGCCCTGCCGCACCGCCACCAGCCGCGCCTGCTGCAGGCGCTTGATCGCCTCGCGCACGGCGCCGCGGTTCACGCCGAGAGCCTCGGACAATTCACGCTCCGCGGGCAGCGCGGCCCCGGCGATCAGTTCACCGCGCAGGATCTTGTCGGCCAGCTGGCGATAGACCGAGTCCGACAGCGATTCCTTGCTGACGGCGGAAAAGGCGGGAGGGGTCATGGGCTCAGACGTTCACTCGGGCGGGTTTGCGCGCCGCCTTGCGGCGCGGGCGCGGGGGCCGCAGCCGCCGCGGCCACCCGGGCCTGGGGCTGCGGCGCCGGATGCTCGATGCCGCGGGGCTGCGGCAACCGCTTCGCGATCCACCCAGGCAGGCCGGGCAAGCCCAGCACATTGTTCTCGCGCGGACTGCCCTCGGTGAACTCGCGGGTGCCCATGACGTAGTCGAACCAGGGGCGCGTCACGCACCAGTTGGCGCCGGGGTTGCGGCCCATGTGGTGGTCGTAATGCCAGGGGATGCGCTCGCGGCCCCAGGCGGGGTCCAGGTGCGAGCGCTTGTGCACGCGGTAGTAGTTGGCGGCCGAGTACCACAGCGTGCCGACGAAGAACGGCGCCACCGGGAACAGCGGCGCCACCGCCACGCCGGCGCCGATCAGCGCCCAGGCCTCCTTGCCCTGCGCATGCGCGCCGAGGGCAAAGCGATGGTAGTTCGGGTCGTGGTAGCCGTTCTGCCGCACCAGGCGGTGGTGCTCATGGAAGTGGAACGACCAGAAGGTGCCGCGGGTACGGCCCCAGCCATGCAGCACGTGCTTGTGCATGACCCATTCGACCGCGTTGGCCGTCACCAGGCCCAGGGGAATACCGATCATTTCAGGACTAAGCCTCCGTATGGGCGCTCGACCAGACCCATCTGGTCATGTGGTCAACTTATCATACCAGTTGGACGGGCACAAATCTGACAGGCGAGTCATGCAATTCGAGTAGGTCGGGGGGAAAGCGGCGCTGTTAGCATCCCCGCCATCCCGAAAACTTACCCGGCGTTCAATACATGAAGCGTTCAGTCGTCGTACTGCTGGTCGTGCTCCTGCTGCTGGTCGGCCTGCCCGCCGGCTTCGTCGCCGCCACCTGGGCCCCGGACCGTCCGGTCGCGGAGTTGCGCGCGCGCTGGGCCAAGCCGCCCTCGTCCTTCCTCGAGATCGGCGGCATGGAAGTCCACGTGCGCGACGAGGGGCCGATCAGCGACCGCGTGCCGGTGATCCTGCTGCACGGCACCTCGTCCTCGCTGCACACCTGGGACGGCTGGGCCGAGGCGCTCAAGACCCAGCGCCGCGTGATCCGCATCGACCTGCCGGGCTTCGGCCTCACCGGCCCAGCCCCGGACGGCGACTACAGCATCGACGCCTACATGCGCTTCCTCAACGCCGTGTTCGATCACTACGGCGCCGAGGGCTATATCGTTGCCGGCAACTCCTTCGGTGGACGCCTGGCCTGGGAGGCGGCGCTGGCGCTGCCGTCCTATGTGCAGAAGATCGTGCTGGTGGATGCCGCCGGCTACCCGCTGCCCTCGGAGTCGGTCCCGCTGGGCTTCCGCCTGGCGCGCATGCCGCTGCTGGCGCCACTGATGGAGCGCACGCTGCCGCGCAGTGTCATCGCCTCCAGCGTGCGCAACGTCTATGGCGATCCGTCCAAGGTCACGCCGGAACTGATCGACCGCTACTACGAGCTGACCCTGCGCGCCGGCAACCGCAAGGCGCTGGCGCAGCGCTTCGCGCAGAACGGTGGCGACACCTCCAGCCGCATCCGCGTGCTGAAGCTGCCGACCCTGATCCTCTGGGGCGGCCGCGACCAGCTGATCCCGCCGGCCAGTGCCACGCGCTTCCATCGCGAGATCCAGGGCAGCCAGCTGGTGATGTTCGACGACCTCGGCCACGTGCCGCAGGAAGAAGACCCGCTGCGCACGGTCAAGCCGGTGCTGGGCTTCCTGGGGCCGGCGCTGCCGTTCGTGCGCCTGGAAGCGGCGGGGGCGGCGGCTCCGGTCGAAGACGCTGCAACGGAAGCTGCTCCGGTCGAGGCGACTCCCTCGACGCCGTGAAGAATACTTGTGGGAGCGGGCTTGCCCGCGATCTGTCGGCGAGCCGGCGAAGATCGCGGGCAAGCCCGCTCCCACAAATGACAAAGCTTCATGCATAAACGAAAAGGCCCGCTTTTGCGGGCCTTTTCGTTGAGGGGCTCGAGGCTTACAGCCCGCGCGCGGCCCGCGCCCGGGCAATGGCCGCGCGCACCTGCGCCGGCGCGGTCGCGCCGTAGTGGTTGCGGGCGTTGAGCGAGCCTTCCAGCGTGATGCGCTCGTAGACGTCGTTCTCCACCAGCGGCGAGAACCGGCGCAGCTCTTCCAGCGACAGGTCCGACAGGTCGCAGCCCTTCTGGGCGGCATGGCCCACCGCGCTGCCCACCGCGTGGTGCGCGTCGCGGAACGGCAGGCCCTTCATCACCAGGTAGTCGGCCAGGTCGGTGGCGGTGGAGAAGCCCTTGGCGGCGGCGGCGCGGCAGTTGTCGCGCTTCACCACGATGTGCGGGACCATCTCGGCGTAGACCTGCAGGCAGATGCTCAGCGTGTCGACGGTGTCGAACAGCGGCGGCTTGTCTTCCTGGTTGTCGCGGTTGTAGGCCAGCGGCTGGCCCTTCATCAGCACCAGCAGGGCCTGCAGGTTGCCGATCACCCGGCCGGTCTTGCCGCGCACCAGTTCGGGCACGTCCGGGTTCTTCTTCTGCGGCATGATGCTGCTGCCGGTACAGAAGCGGTCGGGCAGGTCGACGAAGCCGAACATCGGCGTCGACCACAGGATCAGTTCCTCGCTCCAGCGCGACAGGTGCACCAGCACCAGGCTGGCGGCGGCGCAGAATTCGATCGCGAAGTCGCGGTCGCTGACCGTGTCCAGCGAGTTCTCGGTGACGCCGTCGAAGCCCAGCAGCTCCGCCGTGTAATGGCGGTCGATCGGATAGACCGTGCCGGCCAGCGCGGCCGAGCCCAGCGGCAGCAGGTTGAGGCGCTTGCGGCAGTCCAGCAGGCGGCTGCGGTCGCGCAGGATCTGCTCGCGCCAGGCCAGCATGTGGTGGCCGAAGGTCACCGGCTGGGCGATCTGCATGTGCGTGAAGCCCGGCATCACGCTGTCGGCCTCGCGCTCGGCCAGGTCCAGCAGCGCCCCTTCCAGGCGGCCGATCAGCGGCGCCAGCTCGTCGATCACGTCGCGCACGTAGAGGCGCAGGTCGGTGGCGACCTGGTCGTTGCGTGAGCGGCCGGTGTGCAGGCGCTTGCCGGCGTCGCCGATGTCCTCGGTCAGGCGCGCCTCGATGTTCATGTGCACGTCTTCGAGCTTCTCGCTCCACTCGAAGGTGCCCGACTCGATGCGGGCCAGGATCGCGTCCAGCCCGGCGACGATGCTGTCGGCGTCGGCGGCGCTGAGCACGCCGACCTTGGCCAGCATGCGCGCATGCGCCTGCGAGCCGCGGATGTCCTGGCGGTACAGGCGCGAATCGAAGCTGACCGACTCGGAGAACTTCTCGACCAGTGCGGAGGTGGATTCGGCGAAACGGCCGCCCCAGAGTTTTGCGTTGCCGGAGGACATGTGTGGCTCGGTAAAAAGTGCGCGATTATAGGCGTGTGGCCCCGTGGAGTGGCCGGCACGGTCCCGGCAGTCCGGGCGGATCTGTTGAATAATATTTAAAGAAAATAACAATATTCAAGATTAAATCACGTGGAACGCATCGTCCCCCAGCAAACGCTGCAGCTCAACAACCTGATCCCGAATTTCTGCCAGGGATCGGCGGTGCTGCTGCTGGCGTTCACCATGGAGCTGGTGGCGATCGTGCTGACCCTGGGCCGCGGCGCCGGCGGCCAGGAGGCGATCGAAACCTTCACGATGATCTCGCTGTACCTGCAATGGATCGCCCTGTGCTCGGCGGCGGTGCTGTGCTGGTCCCGGCGCTGGTTCCCGCTGGCGCGCCCGGGGGTGGTGTTCTTCTACTGCTGGGGCCTGCTGGTGGTGGTGGTGATGGCGGTGGCCGCCGCCGCGCACAAGCTGTTCACCGAAGTGCTGCACTGGGACGGCCTGATGTCGCAGGAGCCGCGCATCATCTTCGTGATGCGCCACGTCACCATCGCCGGCATCGTCGCCCTGCTGCTGCTGCGCTACTTCTGGCTGCGCCACCAGTGGCGCCTGCAGGTCAAGGCCGAGGGTGAATCGCGCTACCAGGCGCTGAACGCGCGCATCCGCCCGCATTTCCTGTTCAATGCACTCAACAGCCTCGCGGCCCTGATCCACGTGCAGCCGGACGACGCCGAGTCGATGGTGGTGGACCTGTCCGACCTGTTCCGCGCCAGCCTGGAGAAGCGCGGCCAGATGGGCCCGCTGGCCGACGAAATCGGCCTGTGCCACGCCTACCTGCGCATCGAGAAGCTGCGCCTGGGAGACAAGCTGGAGATCGAATGGGACATCCCGGACCGCCTGCTGGAATGGCCGGTGCCGATGCTGGTGGTGCAGCCGCTGGTGGAGAACGCCGTGCACCACGGCATCTCCAAGCTGGCCGGCCGCGGTGAGGTGCGCATCGCCGGCCGCGAGATCTTCGGCCGGCTGGTGATCGAGGTCACCAATCCCATCCCGCAGGGCGAGTCCCTGACCTCGCAGGGCAACCGGATTGCGGTCGACAATATTGCCCAGCGCCTCAACCTGATTTACGGTGACAGTGCGCGGCTCGAACTGGGCCGCGACCTGAGACTGGAAGGCGGCGTGTTCAGGGCACGCCTGGTCCTGCCCAAAGAACCCCGAAAAGAGCCCGAAGGAGACTGAAGCATGCGCGTCGTGATCGTCGATGATGAGCCGCTGGCCCGCGAACGCCTGAAGCGCCTGCTGTCGGAGTTTCCCGGCTACGAGGTGGTCGGCGAGGCCGGCGACGGTGAATCCGCGCTCGACGTGATCGACGACGAAGAGCCGGACCTGGTCCTGCTCGACATCCGCATGGGTGGCATGGACGGCATCCAGGTGGCGCGCCAGCTGGCCGAGCTGGAGGTGCCGCCGGCGGTGATCTTCACCACCGCCTACTCGGAGCACGCGCTGTCGGCCTTCGACGCCGCCGCGCAGGCCTACCTGCTCAAGCCGATCCGGGTCGACAAGCTCAAGGAAGCGCTGATGCGCGTGCGCAAGCCGACCCGCGCGCACAAGCCGGCGCCGGTGGCCGCGCCGATCCCGGGCGGCAAGCCCAAGCGCGAGTTCGTGCTGGCGACCAACCGCGACGGCCTGGTGCGCGTGCCGGCCGAGGACATCATCTATTTCCTGGCCGACCAGAAGTACACCACGGTGAAGCACCTGCACGGCGAGGTGCTGATCGAGGAATCGCTGAAGACCCTGGAACAGGACTTCGCGCCCTGGTTCATCCGCATCCACCGCAAGGCGCTGGTGGCTACCCGTTTCATCGCGGGCCTGGAGCGTGATCGCCATGGCGACCAGCATCACTGGCTGCGCATGAAGCACGCCAGCGACCCGCTGCCGGTGTCGCGCCGACGCCTGGCCGAGGTGCGCAGGTTCCTGACGGATGTCTGAGCGTTGCTGATGCTTCTTGCGCGAAAAGGGCCGGAGAAATCCGGCTCTTTTCATTTGCAGGGCATGAAATGTAGGAGCGAGCTTGCTCGCGACCTGGTCGTTGGGTCTCCAGGCCTTTGAAGCGGTGGTGCCGGCGACTACGCCGGTCAGGAGCCGCGTTTCTCTGGAGGTGTATTTCGCCTAAGGGCGAGTCACTTTTCTTTGTTATACGACAAAGAAAAGTAACCAAAAGAAAACGTACCCTTGTATCGGCGCCCCGCTTACGCGGGGTGCCCCGCCCAGTGGTCGGTCGCTGAGGGGTCGGACACACAGGCCATCCATGGCCTGCGTGTCCTCGGCCGGACATCCTGTCCGGCTCGACCCCTGCGCCCGACCCCTGTGCGGGCGCCGCTACGAGGGAACCCGGAACATCAAAAGCATTCGCTGCGCTCACCAAGCCATTGGAAGACACAAGAAGGCTTTTGTGTTCCCTCTCCCCTTGTGGGAGAGGGTGCCCGGAGGGCGGGAGAGGGGACTCTGCTCCCGCGCGAATGACCACGTTTTCATTGGAAAAAGCGGATAATCCCCATCGTCTCCCCACCGTCGCGTACCCCCAATGCTGCTGCGCATCGCCACCCGAGAATCCCCGCTTGCCCTGTGGCAGGCCGAGCACGTCAAGGCTCGCCTGGAGGAAGTCCATGCGGGGATCCAGGTGGAGCTGGTGCCGATGACCACGGCGGGCGACCAGATGCTGTCCAGTCCGCTGGCCAACATCGGCGGCAAGGGGCTGTTCGTGAAGGAGCTGGAGCAGGCCATGCTGGAGGGGCGCGCAGATATCGCGGTGCACTCCATGAAGGACGTGCCGGTAAGGCAGCCGGACGGGCTCTGCCTCAGCGCCTTCCTCGCCGGTGAAGACCCCTCCGATGCCTTCGTCTCCAACAGGCACGACTCGCTCGACGCCCTGCCGCAGGGCGCGGTGGTGGGCACGTCCAGCCTGCGCCGCCAGGCACAGCTCAAGTCGCTGCGGCCGGACCTGGTGATCCATGACCTGCGCGGCAACGTCGGCACGCGTCTGCGCAAGCTCGACGAAGGCCAGTTCGAGGCGATCCTGCTGGCCAGTGCCGGGCTGATCCGCCTGGGGCTGGCCGAGCGCATCCGCGAGCGGCTGTCGTCCGACCGCTTCCTGCCGGCGATCGGCCAGGGCATCGTCGGCATCGAATGCCGTACCGGCGACGAGCGCACGCGCCGCCTGCTGATGCCGCTGCACGATGCGCGCAGCTACACCCGCCTGATGGCCGAGCGCGCGATGAATGCGAAGCTCGGCGGTGCCTGCCAGGTGCCGGTGGCCGGATTCGCCGAGGTGCTGGGCTCCGAGGTCCGCCTGCGTGGCCTGGTCGGCGCCCCCGATGGCAGCCGCGTGATCCGCGGCGAACTGCGCGGCACGCAGGCGCGCGCCGAGGAACTGGGCGAGGAACTGGCGCGGCGCCTGCTGGACCAGGGCGCCGGCGACATCCTGCGGCAGCTGGGAATCCCGGTGTGAACCAGCCGCCGCTGGCCGGCCTGGGCGTGATGGTGACGCGCCCGGCGGAGCAGGCGGAAGCGCTGTGCCGCCTGCTGCTGACCGAGGGTGCCGTGGTGCGGCGCCTGCCGCTGCTGGCGATCGAGCCGGCGCGCGCGGCGCCGGGCCTGCTGCAGCAATTCGCCGAGGCGCGCGACGCCGACGCCTGGATCTTCACCAGCCGCAACGCCGTGCGCTGCGCGCGGCGTCTCGACACCGGCCGCTGGCCGGCCCGCCTGTACGCCGTGGGTGCCGCCACCGCAGCCGCGCTGGAGGAACTGGATCTGATCGCGACGATTCCACCGGGGCAATTCTCCGGCGAGGGTCTGCTGGCGCATCCCTCGCTGCAGCAGCCGGCGGGGCAGCGCTTCCTGCTGGTGACCGGCACCGACGGCCTGGGCACCATCGCCGAGGGCCTGCGCGGGCGCGGCGCCAGGGTTACGGTGGCCGAGGTTTACCGCCGGCAGCCGGTGGCGCATGCCCCGGCCCAGGTGGAGCAGGCCCTGCAGGACAGCCGCGCGATCCTGCTGACCAGCGGCGAGGCCCTGCAGCTGCTGCTGCAGCTGACGCCGGAGCCGCAGCGCGGCTTGCTGCGGCGGCGCAAGCTGGTAGTGCCGTCGGCGCGTGTGGTAGAACAGGCCCTCGAACTGGGCTTCGAGCTGCCGCTCGTACCCGAACAGGTTTCCGACGCCGCCTACCTGCGTTGCCTGGAACGCTGGTGGACCGAACACAAGCCCGCATGACGACGCCGACGCCTTACGACACCGCGGAAACGCCACCCAAGCCGCCGGTCCCGCCGGCAGCCCCCGCGCACCGCCGCCGCAGCCTGCTGCCGCTGCTCCTGCTGGTGGTCGTCGCCGGCGTTGCCGCCGCCGCGTTCTGGGTCTGGCAGCAGCAGCAACAGCTGCTGCAGGACACCCAGAAGCACGGCAATCTGATCGACCGCCTGTCGCATGACCTCAGCGGGCTGGAATCCACCGCGCAGAAACTCGACACGCGCCAGGGCGACCTGGCGGCGATGGCGCAGCGCAGCAGCAGCGAGGTCGCCGAGTTCGGCCGTCGCATCGAAGAGCACGACCAGGTCGTCGGCAATCTCAATGAGGCGGTCGCCGGCGGCCGCGGCCGCTTCGTGATGGCCTCGATCGAGAACCTGCTGCTGCTGGCCAACGATCGCCTGCAGATCGCCGGCGACGTGCGCTCCGCCCTGGTGGCGCTGCAGGAGGCCGACGCGCGCATCGCCGGCATGCGCGACCCGCGCCTGTTCAACGTGCGCCAGGCCCTGGCCGAGGAGCGCGCCGCGCTGCAGGCGGTGCCGCAGCCGGACTACGCCGGCGCCGCGCTGACGCTGTCGAGCCTGGCCAGCCGCGCCGCGCAAATGCCGCTGCGCGCCCGCGCCCCGGACCATTACGAAACCGCGATGCAGGCGCCGGCGGCCGCCGCGCCCGGCACCACGCGCTGGCAGCGTCTGAAGCAGTCGGTGGGGCAGGCCCTGCACGGCATGTTCACGCTGCGCCGCAACCAGGGCCCTGCCGCGCGCCTGCTGGCGCCGCAGGAGGAAGCCCTGGTGCACCAGGTGCTGATGCTGCGGCTGGAGGCGGCACGCGTCGCCCTGCTGCGCGGCGACACGGTGTCGTTCCGCGATGCCTGCAGCGGCGCCTCGCGCTGGCTGCGCGATTACTTTCGTGCCGAGGACCCGGCGGTACAGGGCGCACTGGGCGAGCTGGAGCGCCTGCAGCCGCTGGAGCTGTCGCCGCCGCTGCCCGAGCTCACGCGCAGCCTGGCCTTGCTGCGCGCCCACATGGACGTGTCCGCCCGATGATCCGCGTGCTGCTGCTGGCGGTGCTGGCGCTGGCGCTGGGCAGCATCGCCGCCTACCTGCTGCGCGCCGACACCGGCTACGTGATGATCACCCAGGGTCGCTGGGTGCTGGAGACCTCGCTGTTCGGCCTGGCCGGGGCGCTGTTCGTGATCGTCTGCGGCCTCTACTACGGCTTCCAGCTGATCGTCGTCGGCGCCGGGCTGCCGATGCGCGTGCGCCGCGCGATGGAGCGCCGCCGCTCCGACCTGGCGCAGGAGTCTTTCGAGGCCGGCATGCTGCGCCTGATGGAGGGTCACTGGCGCGAGGCCGAGATCGAGATGGTGCGCCGTGCCGCCGATCATCGCGCCTCGCACCTGAACTACCTGGCGGCGGCCAAGGCCGCGCAGCAGCTCGGTGCCGCCGACCGCCGCGAGCACTACCTGCGGCTGGCCGGGCAGGGCGATCCGCACCTGCGCTTCGCCGCGCTGCTGACGCGCGCCGAACTGCAACGCGCGCGCGGCGAGTACAGCCAGGCGCGCGACAGCGCGCTGGAGCTGCGCGAGCAGGACCCGCGCCATCCCTACCCGATGGAACTGCTGGCCGAATGCCATTTCGCCCTGGGCGACTGGGAGCGCCTGCAGGGCGTGCTGCAGCAGCCCGACACCGCCGCCGCGCTGGCGCCAGCGCGGCGCCGCCAGATGGCGGCCGAGGCCCTGCGCCAGCGGCTGCTGGACGCCACCCGGGCGGCCAGCGTCGACCAGCTCAAGACACTGTGGGAACAGGCCGGGCGCGAACTGCGCGAGGATCCCGTGCTGCTGCGGGTCTACATCCGTGGGCTGGTGCGGCTCGCCGCCGAGCCCGAGGCACTGGCGCTGATCGCCGGCGCGCTGAACCGGGGCTGGGACGCCGAGCTGATGCGCCTCTACGGCGGCCTGCACGCCGCCGACCCGCTGGGCCAGCTGGCCATGATCGAGCAGTGGCTGGGCCGCTACGGCGAGTACCCGGAGGCGCAACTGGCCGCCGGCCAGGTCTGCCTGCGCAACAAGCTCTGGGGCAAGGCGCGCAGCTACCTCGACGCCGCGATCCGCCAGCAGCCGACCCCGGCTGCCTACCTGGAGCTGGCGCGTGTCTGCGAAGCCACCCAGAACCGTGCCGATGCGGAGAAGTACAACCGCCTGGGGCTGGAGCTGGCGGCGGGGCTGTAGCCCTTCTTCTCTCCCTCTCCCCGTTTACGGGGAGAGGGCTGGGGTGAGGGGCGGCTTTTGGATGTGCGCGGCACGTACGGATGTGACACTGAACCTCTTGTGGCATACGCCAGTACAGGCCGCGTCCTGTTGTTCCGCGCACAGCCCCCTCACCCCGACCCTCTCCCCGCAAGCGGGGAGAGGGAGAGAAGAAGCCAGCCGCAACAACGCCCTTCGCTCCGTAGGAGCCAGCTTGCTGGCGACAGGCTCATTCGACGTCCTGCTCCTGCCTCAGTTCTTCGCCGGCCAGGTCTCGAACGCGTAGTCGAAGGAATCGTAGAACAGGTGGTCGGGGTCCAGCCCGGCGGCGGCGAAGGCGTCCTTGCCGCTGCGCACCATCACCGGCGGGCCCGACATGTAGATTTCGTGGCCGCCCAGCTTCGGATAGGCCCGCAGCAGCGCTTCGTGTACCAGGCCACGCTCGCCCTGCCAGTCCGCATCCGGTTCGGATAGCACCGGCGTGTAGCGGAACAGCGGCTGTTCCTTCTCCCACTGCCGCGCCAGTGCATCCAGGTACAGGTCCTCGCGGCTGCGCACGCCCCAGAACAGCTGCGTGCTGCGCTTCAGCCCGCGGGCGAACTGATCCTCCAGCATCGCCTTGATCGGCGCGAAGCCGCTGCCGCCGGCCATCAGCAGCATGGGCTTATCAGAGTCCTCGCGGATGTAGAAGGCACCCAGCGGGCCCTCGATGCGCAGGATCGCGCGCTCCGGCATTTCGTCGCGCACCCAGTGCGCGAAGCGGCCGCCGGGAGCGATGCGCAGGTGCAGTTCCAGGGTTTCGCCATTGGGCGCGTTGGCAATGGAGAAGCTGCGCCGCTTGCCGTCCTCCAGCAGGAAATCCAGGTACTGGCCCGGCGCGTAGTCGAAGGTTTCGCCCTTCGGCAGCTTCAGGGTCAAGCCGATGACGTCATGCGACAGCGCCGTGCGGGCCTGCGCCCGCACCGGCAGCTGCCGTACCTGCAGGCGCTCCAGGCGCGCCGGCTGGTGCAGGTCGATCACCAGGTCGCTGCGTGCCTCGGCCAGGCACATCAGGATGTAGCCGGCGTCGATCTCCGCCTGCGACAGCGCCGGCGGCGGCAGGCGGTGCTGCGCCTCGCCCTGCAGCAGGCGCACGCGGCAGGACCCGCAGCCGCCGGACTTGCAGCCGAAGGGCAGGGCGAGATGCTGGCGCAGGCCGGCCTCCAGCACGGTCTCTTCCGCGCCCGCGGCGAAGGAGTTGTCGCGTCCGGCCAGATAGACTTGGTGCATGAAGACTCTCGAAGACCTGTTGCCGCGCCAGGCGGCGATCGTCGGTTGCGGTGACGTCGGCCAGCGTGTGGCGCGGCGCCTGCGGGCGTTGGGCGGCGAGGTTACGGCAATCGCCCGCCACCCGCCAGACATGCCGGGCCTGCTGCCGCTGGCCTGCGATCTGGACCGCGAGCCGCCGGACCTGCCGCAGCCGCTGGTGTTCTGGTTCGCACCACCGCCGGCGTCCGGCGACGAGGATCCACGCCTGCGGCGCTGGCTCGACACGCGGCCGCCGGCGCGGCGCATCGTCTACATCTCCACTTCCGGCGTCTACGGCGACTGCGGCGGACGCTGGATCGACGAGGATGAGCCGGCCCGTCCGCTCAGCGCGCGCGCGCACCGCCGCCTGAATGCAGAGGCATTGCTGTGGGAGCATGCCGCTGCTGGCGAATGCGAGGTGATGGTGTTGCGCGTGCCCGGCATCTACGGCCCTGGACGCCTGCCGCGCGAGCGCCTGCAGCAGGGACTGCCGGTGGTGCGCGAGGAAGAGTCGCCCTATACCAACCGCATCCACGCCGAGGACCTGGCGCAGGCGGCGCTGCATGCGGCGGCCTGGGGGCGGCCCGGCCGGGTGTACAACGTCGCCGACGGCCAGCCGACGACGATGTGCGACTACTTCACGCGCTGCGCCGCCCTGCTCGGCCTGCCGCCACCGCCGCAGGTGTCGATGGAGGAAGCGCGGCAGCGGTTCACGCCGGCGATGTGGTCCTTCATGGAGGAGTCCAAGCGCCTGCGTACGGAGCGGCTGCGCGGGGAACTGCGCTTTACCCCGGCTTACCCCGACCTGGCGTCCGGTCTGCCTGCATGCTTTTGAATTTGTATATTATAAATATTTTAATTTTATAAAAAATCACAACATCGGCCAATGGCGACGATACAATCGCCACAGCGTTCGGGCTGAACGCTTCCCCTGGATAACACAAGGAAGAATCCATGAGCATGATGAAGGAATTCCGCGAATTCGCGGTGCGCGGCAATGTCGTCGACCTGGCCGTCGGTGTGGTGATCGGCGCCGCCTTCGGCAAGATCGTGTCCTCGCTGGTCGGCGACATCGTGATGCCGCTGCTGGGCCTGGTCGTCGGCGGTGTCGACTTCAGCAAGCTCGGCATCGTGCTGAAGGAAGCGGTAGGCGAGACGCCGGCGGTGGTGCTGGCCTATGGCAAGTTCATCCAGGTCTGCTTCGACTTCACCATCGTCGCCTTCGCCATCTTCATGCTGGTCAAGGGCATCAACCGCCTCCGCCGCCAGGAAGCCGCCGCCCCGGCCGCCCCGCCGGCGCCGACCGCCGAGGAGAAGCTGCTGGTGGAGATTCGGGATCTGCTGAAGAAGTAAGCCTCGCCCAAAAGCTTGTTTGCCGCGGATTACGCGGATCAACGCGGATCAAGATCAAGGTCTTGCGACGGCTTTCGCATTCACCGCCAGGCAAGCCCCGGCGATGGAAGCATCTTGAGAATCCGCGTTTATCCGCGAAATCCGCGGCTGAATTGCTTCCTCGGGGATCGCCGGCAACGGCTGCCGCCGTTTGCCGGGCCTGGGCTTCCTTCCGTCCCAATCCGACAAAATCCCTACAGGCAACGCGCCCGCGCTGCGCTAAGGTGCCGCCGTCGGGTTGAAGTCCAGCAGGGGAGGGCGGCCCGGCGCAGGTTTTGGAGCGGCAGTGAGTGTGGACTTGAGAGTGATCGAGGACGCGGTGTTGCGGATCTTTGCGGATCGGCAGGTGCCGGTCGGTGGACAGCTGGCGCTGGAAGCCTTGCGTGCCGAGTGGCCGCGGACGCAGATGCGGCGCAGCGACCTGGTGCAGGGCGTGCGCGCGCTGGTGTTCGACGGTGAACTCGAGCTCGACGAGGAGTCCGAGGGCCCGGTCCTGATCCTGACGCCGCGTGGCCAGGCGCGCCAGCGCGCCGGCCGTACGGTGGAGGCGCCGCGCAGCCTGTGGTCGCTGCTGGTGCCGAAGAAGCCCGAGCCGATGGCCGGGCTGCGCCACCACGCCGTCCCCGAGGGCGACGGCTATGGACGGCGCAAGACGGATATTTCCTGAACGACCGTTTTAGAACGTGTCTTCGGGACGCAGGTTCATCGCGCGCGTGACGAAGCGCGTGACCTCGCCCATCACCTCGGCTTCCGGCAGGCGTCCCTGCCAGAGGCAGTAGCGCAGGCCGAGGAAGTGGGTGATGCCGATGATGGCCCAGGCGCGCACCTCGGCATCGCCGGCGGAGATGTAGCCGCGGCGCTGCGCTTCCATCAACCCGGCGCGGTAACCCTCTTCCAGGTGGTGGTAGTACTCGCGGTAGGTCGGTTCGTCGACGAACTGCGATTCCTGCACGATGCGGAACAGTCCCGGGTGTTGCTGCGAGAAGCCGAGGAAGGCGCTGATGCCGCCGTGCACCGCCTGCTCCAGGCTGGTGGCCGCGGTCACGGCCACCGCCATGCGGCGGCGCAACTCGTGGCCGATATCCTTGACCAGCATCGCGAAGATCTCTTCCTTGCTGCGGAAGTAGAGATAGAAGGTGCCCTGGCCGACGCCCGCCCGGTGCGTGATCGAGCTGACCGAGGCCGCGTGGAATCCCTTCTCGCCGAAATCACGCTCCGCTGCCTCGAGCAGCTTGCGACGTGTGGCTTCCCCGCGTGCCGTCGCCGGCACGATGGGCTGCGACGCGTCGCGGCCCAGTGCAATCGATAAGTCCGTCATGTTCACCCCTGAACAGTCGTTTTATGAACCACGGCTGCGCCGTTGTCGTCCCCGATTCAGGTGACGGCCCGCCCCCCAAGGCGGTGGTCCGCTTTCATCGTATCAGTGGTGCTGTATTAAATCTGGGTCAGAAGTCTCGATTTTCCTGGCCTGTTCTGCGCGACGACATCGCGCGCTGCGATCAGCCGAAGGCGCGCAGTCGCGATGTCGCCGGCTCGCGATCCTTGAGCAGCTTCAGGCAGTCCTCGAAGGCGCGCGAGATGCGCGTCTGGTAGCGCACGCGCTCGATCTGGCGCCAGGTGGCGCGCTCGCCTTCGCGAATGTAGGACTGCAGATCTTCCGGCGTGAGGTTGGCGAACAGCTTCATCAGGTGGCGCGGCGTGTGGCGCGGCAGGATGTTGACGTCGCCGCTGTAGCGCTGGCGCATCATCGCGTCGACCTTGTTGATGACGCGGCCGCTGCCGTAGGGATCCAGGTGCTTGCGCGCCAGCTGCAATGCGCCGCGGCTGCCCTGTGCGATCAGTTCCTTGGCCAGCGGCGCGATGCCGCGCTTGGGCTCCAGGATCTTGTCCGACAGGAACGGCACGATGTGCGGATTGGTCTGGCTGACGATGTAGTGGTTGACGTTGTGCAGCCGCGCGACGCGCAGCATCGGCAGGTCGTTGGACAGCGTGCCGTCGATCCAGCGCTTGGCCGGCATGTAGGGCACGACCTGGTCGTCGTAGTTGCGCGCCTCCAGCATCACCGGCGGGAACACCCCGGGTACCGCGCAGGAGGCCATCACCGCCTTGCGCATCAGCACATGCGGTGCCGAAAGATAGTTGAGCAGGCGGCCCTGGTGGTGCGGGTCGGCCGGCGAGATGGTGATGCCGACGATGCGGCGCGAGCGCTCGAAGGCTTCCAGGAAGGTCAGCTCGCCGATGTTGACGCTGACGCAGCGCTCCAGCTGCGCCGGGTCCATCAGGGCCTTGCCGCTCAGGGCATTGCGCAGGCCGAAGCGCTGGAACGCCGCGATGTCCAGCCCGCCGGGCTCGAATACGCGGCCCAGTTCGGCGTCGGTGCGCGCGCCGGTCACGCTGGCGATGATCGAGCCGGCCGAGGAGCCGGAGATCACGCGCGGCAGCAGGCCCTGCTCGTGCAGCGCCTTGATCACGCCCAGGTGGAACATGCCCAGGGTGGCGCCGCCGGACAGCATCAGCGCGGACCGGCCGAAGACGGTTCCCGTGCGCTTGAAGAACACGATCTTGTCGTCGTAGGTGAAATTGGCGAAGTCGCCGGCGCAGAGATAGTCCAGGCAGCGGGCGACCTCGTCCAGGTATTCCTCGACCAGGCGCTTGGTGCCGACACGAGCCACCTGGTACAGCACCGGGTTGGAGATGTTGCCGAGGTTGCCGTGCAGGCCCTCGTAGAGGTTGTAGGCCAGGTGGCGGGCGTCGCCGCGGCGGCGCAGCTCGCGCATGTCGGCCAGCCGTTCCTTGATCAGGAGGTGGTCGAAGTCCTCGCAGGTGTCGTCCAGCCGCCAGGCCTCGCTGCCCTCCAGGCGGTCCAGTTCCTCGGCGATCCCCTTCCAGGAGAGGTAGTCGGGGGCCTGGTCCAGGTCCTGGCGGAGCCGCTGGATCAGCTGCTCGGAATGGCGGGGCGGGTTGCGCATGGACAACAGTCTAAGGGCTGGGGCGGGTGGCGGCAGCAAACAAAAGCTCTTACCGGCGGTCTACCCCGCCCGGATCGCCTTTCCGGCCATGCAAACCCCGGGCCCGCAATGACACAATATCCCCCTTCGCCGGCTTTACCGGCGTGATCCCCGCCGCCCGTCCCATGTCCGCCAGGCCCAACCCGCCCGCGTCGACCCCTGAAATCCCGCCCCCGGCTTCCGCCGAGGGACTCTGGCCGCGCCTGCGCAGCTGGCTGCCGGCCCTGGTCGCCCTGCTGCTGACCGCCCTGGTCCTGGCGGCGATGCGCCTGCTGCTGCGCGAGGTCAGCTACGCCGAGCTGGTGGCGGTGATGCGCAGCACCCCGGCCAGCCACATTGGCCTGTCGCTGCTGGCCACCGCCGCCAGTTACCTCGCCCTGATGGGCTACGACTGGTCCGGCCTGCGCTACGTCGGGGCCAAGGTGCCGCCGCGGGTGCTGGCCCTGGCTTCGTTCAGCGGCTACGCCCTGGGCAATACCGTGGGGCTGGGCGTGCTGACCGGCGGCGCGGTGCGCCTGCGCCTGTACGCCGCCGCGGGGGTGGATACGGGGCGCATCACCCAGGTGATTGCCTTCATCGCCCTGTCCTTCGGTGGCGGCATCGTCGCGGTCGGCGCCGCGGCCCTGCTGTGGGGGGCGGAGCAGATCGAGCCGATCGCGCGGGTGCCCGCGGCCGGCCTGGAGCTGATCGCGGCGGCGGTACTGGTGCTGACCGCGGTGTTCATCGGCCTCTGCGCCTGGCGCCGCGAACTGATGCTGTTCGGGCGCTGGAACCTGCGCCTGCCGGGCCCGGGCCTGGCGGCGGCACAGCTGCTGTTTTCGGCGCTGGACATCGTTACCGCGGCGGCGGCACTGTGGTTCCTGCTGCCGCAGAGCGAGGTCGGCTTTCCGGCGCTGACGGCGTTCTACGCCATCGCCATCACCCTGGGCGTGATCAGCCACGTGCCCGGCGGCCTGGGCGTGTTCGAGGCGGTGATCCTGCTGGCCTACCGTGGCCATGCGCCGCTGGAGCAGGTGGCGGGCGCCCTGGTGCTGTACCGCGCGATCTACTTCCTGCTGCCGCTGTTCGGCGCCGTCGGCCTGCTGGCCTGGAACGAGCTGCGTGTCGGCGTGGCGCAGCGCGTCGGCCGCGCCGCGACGCAGCTGACCCCGCTGTTCCTGTCGACCCTGACCTTCGTGGTCGGCGTGATGCTGCTGATCTCCGGCGTGACGCCGGCCACCGACGAGGCCACCGAACTGCTGGCGCTGAAGGTGCCGATCGAGGTGGTGGAGGCGGCGCATTTCCTCGGCAGCATCGCCGGCCTGGCCCTGCTGTTCGTCGCGCGCGGCCTGCTGCACCGGCTCGATGCGGCCTGGTGGACCGCCGTGCTGATCACCGCGCTCAACTTCTGGCTGGCCCTGCCCAAGGGCGTGGCGCTGAGCGAAATGGCGGTACTGGGCTTCCTGCTGCTGGTGCTGCTGGCCAGCCGCAGGGAGTTCGACCGCCGCGCCTCGCTGTTCGCCGGCGTCATGGGCTGGTCCTGGCTGCTCACGGTGGGCATCGTCGTGGCTGCGGTGTCCTGGCTGCTGTTCTTCGTCTACGAGGACGTGCCCTACACCAGCCAGCTGTGGTGGCAGTTCCAGTTCGACGCGCATGCGCCGCGCGGCCTGCGCGCGCTGCTGGCGGTGGTGCTGGGCGGCCTGGGCTTCGCGCTGTGGCAGCTGTTCCGCCCGGCCTCCGGCCGCGTCGCCGCAGCCACCGCGGAGGACCTGCTGCGCGCCGCCGCGGTGCTGCATGCGCAGCCGGTGGTGTCGGCCGGCCTGGCGCTGACCGGCGACAAGAGTTTCCTGTTCTCCGAGTCGGGCAAGAGCTTCATCATGTTCGGCAAGCGCAACCGCAGCTGGGTGTCGCTGTACGACCCGGTGGGCCAGCGCGACGAATGGCCGGAACTGGTGTGGCGCTTCATCGAGATGGCGGACGCCCACGGCGGCCGCGCGGTGTTCTACCAGGTGCCGCCGGAGCACCTGGCGCTGTACCTGGACGCCGGCCTGCGCGCCTACAAGCTCGGCGAATACGCCAGCGTCGACCTGACGCAGTTCAGCACCAAGGGTTCCAGGCTGGCGCACCTGCGCCATGCCCTGAGCAAGGGCGAGCGCGACGGCCTGTCGTTCCAGATCGTGCCGCCGGCGGACGTGCCGGCGCTGCTGCCGCAGCTGCGGATCATTTCCGATGCCTGGCTGGAACAGGCCAGCACGCGCGAGAAGGCGTTCTCGCTCGGCGCCTTCATTCCCGACTACCTGTCGCGTTTCCCGATGGCGCTGGCGCTCAAGGACGGCAGGCCGGTGGCCTTCGCCAACCTGCTGGCCACCGGCGCGCGCGAGGAAATCGCCGTGGACCTGATGCGCTACGGCGCCGATGCCCCGCGCGGCGCGATGGACTACCTGTTCGTGCGCATGCTGCTGCACTACCAGGCCGAGGGGTATCGCAGCTTCGGCCTGGGCATGGCGCCGCTGTCGGGTTTCGCCAATCACCCGCTGGCGCCGCGCTGGCATCGCATCGGCAGCCTGCTGTTCGGCCATGGCGAGCCGTTCTACAACTTCCAGGGGCTGCGCGCGTTCAAGGAAAAGTTCGCGCCGCAGTGGGAACCGCGCTATCTCTGCACGCCGGGCGGCCTGCAGCCAGTGCTGGCGCTGATGGATACCGCGGCGCTGGCCGGCGGCGGACTGCGCGGTGTGATCGCAAAATGAAAAGAATGCTCTCGATGCTGTTGCTGGCCGCGGCCATGCCGCTGGCGCAGGCCGGGGAAACGCTCACCCATGGCCGTTTCGACGACTTCACGCTGGAGCGTCCGCCGGGCCCGCCGCGCAGCTTCGCGCTGTTGCTGACCGACCGCGGCGGCGACCGCAACGGCCTGGCGCGCGCGCTGACGCAGGAAGGCGCGCTGGTCGCGGTGATCGATACCGAGACCTTCTTTGCGCGCATGGAGAAGGACGGCGGCGACTGCCAGTTCGCCAACGGCGACCTGGAGAACCTCAGCCGCCACATGCAGGGCTATGCCCAGGTCAACGGCTACTACCCGCCGATCCTGGTCGGGCAGGGCATCGGTGCCGGCTTCGCCTATGGTCTGCTCGGCCAGTCCGACGCCAGCACCTTCACCGCGGGCCTTGCGCTCGACTTCTGCCCGGAGCTGGCGATGAAGCAGCCGCTGTGCAAGGGCGACGGCGGCCTGCGTTCACGCAGGAACAAGCGGGGCTGGGAATACCGCCCCGGCGCGCTGCGCGATCCCTTTGCCGTGCTGCAGCCGCCGGAGCCGTCCTGCAGTGCCGGCAAGCTGCAGCGCTTCCTCAGGCAGGTGCCGCAGGCGGCGATGGGCACGCTGAAGGATCCCGCCAATCCGGCCGCCCTGCGCGCCGCCTACCGCAGCCTCGCCTCGCGTCTGCCGCCACCGCCCGCCGCTCGCACCGCCGACGTCGCCGACCTGCCGCTGCTGGAGATGCCGGCGCAGCAGCCGGGCAAGGCCTTCGCGATCTTCCTGTCCGGCGACGGCGGCTGGGCCGGCCTGGACCAGGAGGTTTCGGAGCGGCTGATGGCCAAGGGCGTGTCGGTGGTCGGCTTCGACTCGCTGCGCTACTTCTGGAAGGCGCGTACGCCCGAAGGCATCGGCGCCGACCTGGCCCGCGTGATCCGCCACTACCAGGCCGCGTGGCAGCGCCCGGACGTCTGGCTGGTCGGCTTCTCGCAGGGCGGCGACGTGCTGCCCTTCGCGCTCAGCCGCCTGCCGGCGGAGCTGCGCGCACAGGTGAAGCTGGCCGCGCCGATGGCGCAGACCGAGCAGGCGCATTTCGAGTTCCACCTCAGCAACTGGATCGGCGCGGAAGGCACGCACCCGATCCTGCCGGAGATGGAGAAGCTGGCCGGCGCCGCGGAAATGACCGTGATCTGCGCCAGGGAAGAAGACGAAAGCGTCTGCCGCCAGCTCGACCCGAAGCGCTTCCGCATCGTCTGGCTGCCTGGCGGGCATCACTTCAACGGCGATTACGCGAAGCTGGCGCAGACGCTCCTGCAGGCCGCACCGAAGCGCTGAACCCTGCATGGACGCCGCGCTCTCCCCCTGGCTGTGGATCGTTGTGTTGCTGCTGGTGGGCGTGGGCCTGGCCGGCACCGTGCTGCCGATGCTGCCCGGCGTGCCGATGATCTTCATCGGCCTGTGGCTCGCCGCCTGGATCGACGGCTACGAGCGCGTCGGCGGACTCACCATGGGACTGCTCGGCGTGCTGACCCTGCTGTCGGTGGTGATCGACTTCGCCGCCAGCGCGATGGGCGCCAAGCGCGTCGGCGCCAGTCCGCGGGCGATCTGGGGCGCGGCCATCGGCAGCATCGTCGGCCTCTTCTTCGGCCTGCCCGGGCTGCTGCTGGGGCCCTTCGTCGGCGCGGTGGCAGGGGAATTGTCTGCGCAGAAAACCGCCGGCCAGGCGACCAGGGTCGGCATCGCGACCTGGCTGGGCCTGCTGTTCGGCACGCTGGCGAAGATCGCCTTGTCCTTCGCGATGATCGGCGTGTTCGTGCTGTTCTATTTCCTGTAGCGCGCTTCCGCCGAGCGCCGCCGCCGCCTGGCCTGGTGTTCCGCCAGCCCGGCTTCCGACATCTGGCCCGACTCCATGACGTTCCGGGCCACCGTGAGCCGGTAGAGCAGGGCCTTGGCGTGCTCGGCGACCCGCGACTCCGTGTCGCCGTGAATGCAGGCCAGCAGCAGATTGTCCGCATCGGCTTGCCCGAGCAGCGCGACCAGTTCCAGCGCCTCGATGCGCAGGGCAGGGTCGGGGTTGTCCTGTGCTTCCGCGGCCAGCTCGCCGTACTGCCGGGCGGCCAGGGGTAGGGCTTCGTCCTGGGCCTTGAGATAAGTCTCGGCCGACGCGGCACGCAGGACGTCGAGCAGCAGGCGGGTGAGGATGGAGTTCATGGCGCGGGCCGGCTCACTTTCGGCTTCTTCTTCCCCGCCAGCCGCGCTTCCACGATCCTTCGGATCAGGTCATAGGGAATCGCCTGGTCGAAAGGAAAGCGCAGATTGCCCTTCTCGCCGGCGTAGGCAGCGGCGTCGCGCACGAGCCCTGCGTCGCCGCGCACCGGAGGATAGAAACCGATGTGGTGCCTGAAGGCACCGTAGTAGGCCAGCACACCGTCCTGGAAGAAGGCCGGCATCTGGTAGCTGATCCTTTCCGTGGCCTGGGGCGCGGCCTTGCGGATCGTGGCGCGGATATTCTGCAGGATCGCCTGCACGTCGGCCGGGAACGCAGCGATGTATTCGTCGATGTTGCTGGCAGTCATGGGGCGGGCCTCCGGCGGTGCGCCAGGGCCACTTTAAACCGTCGCTCCGGCGAAAGCCGGCATCCGGTCCCGCTTCAGCTCCATCCCGTCACGACGGGACAGGCCCTAGAACCGCCACCTCATCTGCAGCTGCGGCATCCGCTCGTCCAGCCGGTCTTCCATGTTCTCGCGATCCTCGCGCGAGCTGCCCTTGAGGTCGTGGATCCAGGGCGTGTACTCCACGTAGAGCTCGGCGCTGCCGCGCGTCTCCAGCCAGCGGTCGATGTCCAGCCGCATCTGCGGCGTCAGCATCAGGCGGCGGCCGTCGCTGCGGTCCTCGGGGGCCAGCGACAGGCCCAGGGTCCAGAGGGCTTCACCGTTGCGTCCGCTGGACAGGCCGTCCGGCGTCAGCGCGTAGCGCGCGCCTTCGCCACGGCGGCGCTTCGAGGTGGAGATGCTGGCCTGGAACAGGCCGTCGCCCGGCAGCTGCAGGTCCAGGCCGGCGCCATAGCGCCAGCGGCGCAGCAGGTCCTCGGTATCGCTGCGGGCGTCGAAGCGCAGGCGCAGGCGCTGCCGGGAATATTCGTCGTTGCTCCACTCGGCCAGGCGGAAGGCGGACTCCAGCCCGGCGGTGGCCCCGCCGCCCGCCCAGTGGCTGCGCAGTTCCGGCGTGGCCGCTTCACAGCCCAGCCAGCGGAAACCCCCGTCCGGCGCACAGGCCGCAGCCGCCGGCCCGCAGAGTCCCAGCATCATCAAAGCCACACCCAGCTTGCCGCACCGCCTCATGACGCCCCCCTGTTGCTCAGGCATCTATAGACAGTTTTCGGCAAAAGCCTGTGGAGAAGTTGACCGTTCGCGCCCCTCCGCCGACCGTTCGGTTGGACGGGAAACTGCGCGCCGACAGGCCCTACAAAAAAGCCCCGCCAGGGCGGGGCTTTTTCTTACAGCGGATCAGGTCAGACGCCGACCTGGGCGGCCTGCATGCTCAGCAACTGCAGGCGCCGGTGCTGCATGCGCAGGGAATCCTCCAGCGCCTGGATGCGCGAGCGCACCTCGCTGTTCTCCCACTGCTCGGCCAGCTGGCGCTTGGCGGCTTCCAGCTTCTCCTGCTGCAGCTTGGCCCATTCCGAGGCGATCTCGGTGTAGTGCTTCAGCTCCTGCTCCAGCAGGGTCTGCATCGCGGCCAGGCGGCCGGGCTGCACGGGGTTTGCCTGTGCCAGTTGCTGCTGCGCGAGTTCCAGCTGGCGCTGCACCATCTGGCGGCGGATCACGAACTCCGGCACGCGCTTGAGGTTGTAGGCCAGGCCCAGCCAGGACGCGGCGGCGATCATCCACTTGGTAGGGTCCCACTGCCACCAGCGGATGCCGTTGCGGTAGTCCCACTGAAAGATGTGGTGATAGTTGTGGTAGCCCTCGCCGTAGGTGAACAGCGCCAGCACGTCGTTGTCGCGCGCGCTGTTCTCGTCGGTGTAGGGCTGGCGGCCCCAGTAGTGGGCCAGCGAGTTGATGAAGAAGGTGAAGTGCTGGCTCATCACCAGGCGCAGCAGGCCCACCAGCACCAGGAAGCCGCCGACGTCACCATAGGCCCAGCCCAGCAGGGCCGGCACGGCAATGTTCATGAACAGCGCGATGCCCAGGTAGTGCTTGTGCTGGAACATCACGATGGGGTCTTCCATCAGGTCGCGCGCGTTCTTGTAGTCCAGCGTGGAGCTGGGGTAGTTCCGCAGCATCCAGCCCATGTGCGAGAACCACAGGCCGCGCTCGGCGGAGTAGGGATCGCGGTCGCGGTGATCCACTTCCTTGTGGTGCACGCGGTGCATCGCGGCCCACACCAGCACGCTGTTCTGCAGCGACATCGCGCCCAGCAGCATGTAGACGATCTTCAGGCTCCAGTGCGCCTGGTAGGCCCGGTGCGCCCACAGGCGATGGTAGCCGCCGGTGATCGACATGCCGGTGCCGTACATGAAGACGACGAACCAGACCCAGGCGGCGACGCTGAAGTCATGCGTCCAGGCATACCAGGGGAACACCGTCAGCATGCCCAGCGTGGTCACGCTGAACAGGATCACGGCCGGCCAGTTGAGCGGCGCGCGCTCCCAGGCGGATTCCGAAACGGATGACATACAGCGATTCTCCAGAAAGGCTTCGCGGCACTTTTGGCCGCTTGCGGCAGGCCAGACCCTGCCTGTGAAAACGGGTTTCACCGCAGCAACTATACACTTGTACAGAAACGCCGTGGCGGTTTGGTGACGGAATCCCCGCACCCCGTGCAGGGTGCAGCAAATCCTGCGCCACGGCCTGCGCTGACAGGCCCTAGTCCTTGAGCGGCATGACCCAGGCCTCGGCGGCGCCGGCCTGGCGGCTGCGCAGCTCGGCCAGCGCGGCGCGGGCCTGGCCGAGTTCGGTGTAGTCGCCCACGGTCAGCCGGAAGCGCACCCCCGACGGCGTGTCGGATCGCCGCACCCGGGGGGTCTCGCCCAGATGCAGCCAGCCGCGCACGGCGTTCTCGGCGGCGGCCGGGTCGGGAAAGGAGGCCAGCACCAGGGTCCAGCGCTGCCCGCCGGGGTTGGGGGCCGCCGGTGCCGGCGGCGGCTCGGTGGCCTCGGTGGCCTCGGCGGCTTCGGCCGGCGGCAGCGCGTCCAGGGTCGGCGGCGGCGTCTGCTCGGCCAGCACCCGGGCGTTGAGGTCGTCGGCGAAGGCCGTGCGCAGCAGCTTGCGCGCCAGGGCTTCGCCGCCGTCGCCCCGCACCGGCAGGCGGCCGCCGAGGCCGAACAGCAGGCAGTTGCCCGGCTCGTCCAGCCGCTCGTTGCCGCTGTCGCCGACGATCTCCACCGCGCCGGACAGCAGGCAGACGTTTTCGCCGCGGGGCCCCAGCTCGGCCCAGGCCTCGCCGCCAAACACGCGCACGCGCAGGCGGCCCAGGTTGAGGCGGTAGTCCGGCGGCGGCTGGCCAGCGCGTCCGCGCGCGTCCAGGCGCAGGGTGCCGCGCTCCAGGATCAGGCGGGCGACACCGCTATTGCCCGGCTCGGGCGGATCGACACTGTGCAGGCGCAGCGTGCTGTCGCCGCCCAGGCGCAGCATGCCTCCGCCATAGAGCTGCATCGCCACGCGCCCCTGCGGTCCGGTGACGATGCGGTCGTTCTCCGTCACCGGCACGCGGCTGCGCAGCTCCAGGACGTCCTCGCCGCGGCGCAGTTCCGCCGGCACGGCGACACGCGCCACCGCCAGCGGCAGCGTTGCCTGCGCCATCGCGGCCGCGCCGCAAAGGCACGCGGCCAAGCCTGCGAGCGCCGCCCATGGTTTTGACTTTTTTATGAACTTTAAAATCATTTAATGATAAATAATCACAGCGCCGTTCCCGCCGCCAAAGTGTACGCCGCCTTTCGCGCCGGCTTTCACATGCTAGGATGGCAGCGCGGTTTTTTCCTCCCAGTTCCCGTCTGACCGCCTCCCAAATGCCCCAAGATTCCCAGGGCCCGCAAGCCGGGTCTGAACCTGTTGCCACGGTCACGGTAGCCGCATGAGACCTCGTGCGCGAGGCCTGGCGTCATGAGCGGCATCGTCGTGGTGGACCAGCGTGCGGACTGGCCGGCGAATATTCCCGGGATCGAGGTCGTCACGGCCTGGGATTACCTGACCGACGAGTCGATGACGCGCGCCAAGCGCTCGCGCATCTACAACCTCTGCCGCTCCTTCAGCTACCAGACCACCGGCTACTACGTCTCGCTGCTGGCCAGCGCGCGCGGCCACAAGCCGCTGCCCGAGATCACCACGATCCAGGACCTGAAGCTGGCCGAAAGCCCGTCGGTGCTCAACGACGAGATCGAGGAGCTGATCCAGCATTCGCTGGCGCGCATCGGCTCGGCCGAGTACATCCTCAACGTCTATTTCGGGCGCTCCATCGCCAAGCGCCATGAGCGGCTGGCGCGGGCGCTGTTCAACCTGTTTCCTGCGCCCCTGGTGCAGGCCAAGTTCGTCTACCGCGGCGACGAGTGGCGCGTCGAGACCCTCGGCCCCATCGCCCTGGGCGAGGTGCCGGCGGCGCACCACGAGTTCCTCTACGAGGCGGCGCGCGACTACTTCTTCATGAAGCGCCGCCACCCGCGCACCAAGCGCGACTCCTCGCGCTACGACCTGGCGATCCTGGTCAACGACGAGGAGAAAGAGCCGCCGTCCAACGCCCGCGCGCTCAAGGCCTTCGAGAAGGCCGCCGAGGAGCAGGGCTTCGACGTCGAGTTCATCGACAAGAGCGACTACGGCCACGTCGCCGAGTTCGACGCCCTGTTCATCCGCGAAACCACCGCGGTCAACCACCACACCTACCGTTTCGCGCGCCGTGCGGCGCGCGAAGGCCTGGTGGTGGTCGACGACCCGGTATCGATCCTGCGTGCCGCCAACAAGGTGTTCCTGGCGCAGCTGATGGAGCGCCACCGCATCCCGCAGCCCAAGACCCTGCTGCTGCACCGCGGCAACATCGCCGCGGCCGCTCGCGAACTGGGCTTCCCCTGCGTCCTCAAGCAGCCGGACTCGCAGTTCTCCAAGGGCGTGATCAAGGTCGAGAGCGAGGCCGATTTCAAGCGCCAGACGCGCGACATGCTGGAGCGTTCGGACATCATCATCGGCCAGTCCTTCGAGCCCACCGAGTACGACTGGCGCGTCGGCGTGCTCGACGGCGTGCCGCTCTACGCCTGCCGCTACTACATGGCCGAGGGCCACTGGCAGGTGGTCAAGCGCAACGACAAGGGCGCCAAGCAGGAAGGCAACCACGAGACGGTCGACGTCAAGGACGTGCCGGCGCAGGTGCTGAAGATCGCGGTCGATGCCGCCCGCGCGGTCGGCAACGGCCTCTACGGCGTCGATCTGAAGCAGTTCGGCAAGGTCGTCAAGGTGATCGAGGTCAACGACAACCCCAACGTCGACTTCGGCGTCGAGGACCTGGTGCTGAAGGAGCTGCTGTACCGCCGCATCATGGAGTACTTCGTCAAGCGGCTGGAGTCGCGCGCCCGCGACCCGGTGCGCTAGCCATGGGAACCCTCCAGGTGCGCCGGGCCGCCGCCGGCGACATTCCGGCCCTGCTGGCGCTGGAGCGGCATTTCCCCGGCGACCGCATGTCGGAGCGCTCGATGCGGCGCCTGCTGGCGGTGCCCAGTGCCGCGATCTGGGTGGCGCGTGACGGCGGCGTCAGCTTGGGCTCCCTGGTGCTGCTGACGCGGCGCAACAGCGGCGTGGCACGGATCTACTCGGTGGTGGTCGATCCGGCCGCGCGCGGGCGGGGCATTGCCGGCCGGCTGGTCGCAGCCGCCGAGCGGCTTGCCCGGCTTGGTAAAAAGGCCCTAATGTCGCTGGAAGTGCGTGCAGACAATGCCCCGGCACGGGCACTCTATCGGCGGCTCGGCTATGCCGAGACTGCGACACTGCGCAGCTACTATGAAGATGGAGCGGACGGCCTGCGACTGCGCAAGCCGTTGTCGGGCTAAGCGAACTGGCCCGATTGCCGTCTGGAACGCGTACCGCTTCTGCACTATCGTTCGCCACGCGAGAGAGACGACCTTGAGGAGTTCCCGAATGAAAATCAGAACCTGCATTGCCCTGGCGTTGACGCTGGCAGCCCTGCCGGCCGTTGCCAAGGTCAGCCAGGCCGAGGCCGACAAGCTCAAGTCGACGCTGACGCCCATGGGCGGCGAGCGCGCGGCCAACAAGGACGGCAGCATCCCGGCCTGGGACGGTGGCCTCACCACCATCCCGTCCTGCTACAAGGGCGAGGGCACGCGCCTCTGCGACCCGTTCCCGGGCGACAAGCCGCTCTACACCATCACCGGCAAGAACGTCGCGCAGTACAAGGACAAGCTCAGCGCCGGCCAGCTGGCGATGTTCACCAAGTTCGGCGACAGCTACAAGCTCAACGTCTACCCGACGCGCCGTACCGCGGCCTTCCCCGACTTCGTCAACGAGGCCACCTACCAGAACGCCCTGAAGGGCGACCTCGGCGGCGGCGGCGAGGCCATGGTCAACACCATCACCGGCATCCCCTTCCCGATTCCCAAGACCGGCGTCGAGCCGGTGTGGAACCACAAGGTGCGCTATCGCGGCCCCGGCGGACGCCGCTGGAACAACCAGGCGGCCGTCACCACCAGCGGTGACTTCAACATGGTGAAGATCCGCGAGGACGTGCGCTTCACCTATGCACAGAAGGGCGTCACGCCCGACTCGCTGCAGAACGTCGTCATCTACTTCCTGCAGGTGGTGGCGCAGCCGCCGCGCCTGGCTGGCCAGATCACCCTGGTCCACGAGACCATGGACCAGGTCAAGGAACCGCGCCGCGCCTGGCAGTACAACCCCGGCCAGCGCCGCCTGCGCCGCGCCCCGAACGTCGGCTACGACAACCCGGGCACGGGCGCCGACAACCTGCGCACCAACGACCAGACCGACACCTTCAACGGCGCCACCGACCGCTACACCTGGAAGATCGTCGGCAAGAAGGAAATGATCGTCCCGTACAACTCCTACGTCGTGCACAGCGACAAGTACAAGTACAAGGACATCCTCAAGCGCGGCCACATCAACCAGGACCTGCCGCGCTACGAGGCGCACCGCGTCTGGGTGGTGGAAGGCACGCTCAAGCCGGGGACCTCGCACATCTACGCCAAGCGCGTGTTCTTCCTGGACGAGGACAGCTGGCAGATCTCGCTGGTGGACATCTACGACCGCCGCGGCGAGCTGTGGCGCTGGCAGGAAGCCCACCCGGTGCAGGCCTACAACAAGACCTTCCAGTCCTCGGTGATGGAGACCATCTACGACCTGCAGAGCGGTCGCTACCTGGTCCAGGCCATGAACAACGAGGACGAGGAGTCCTACGAGCAGGTCTTCGACCCGTCCTACTTCGACCCGGCCAACGTGCAGCGCCAGGCCACCAAGTAGGCCCGGCAACCCCGTCTGTCCCGAAACGCCGCCCCTGGGGCCTGTCATCCCTTCCCTGGTCGCTGCGACGGAGGCCGCCTGGGTGCAGGGCTATGCCCCGGGGCGCGCCGTGTACTCAACGTACATCAGCGACTCGGGGCGACGCCCTGCGCCCAGGCGGCCCCGCCCTTCGGGTGCCCCCGTCTTTGCCGCCATGCTGTGTTGCTCGTCGGTCACTTATTCCCGATAAGCGCCCTTCTCGCGCCTTGCCTGGCGGCAAATACGGGGGCATCGCAGCGACCAGGGAAGGGATGACAGGCCCTGGGGCGGCGTTTTGCTTTTGCGCTAAGCTGCAGGACATGAAGAAACATGCCCTGCTGCTGCCCTTGCTGCTGGCCCTGCCCGGCCTCGCCGCCGCCCAGGTCTACCGTACGGTGGACGCCGACGGCCGTGTGCACTACAGCCAGACACCGCCTGCCAGCGGCAAGGTGGAAAAGGTCACGCCACGCGTGATGCCTCCCTCGGCCGGCGGCAACTCGGGCATGAGCGAATTCGCCGCCGAGCTCGACAAGCGGCGCGAGGTCAAGGCCGGCGAAGACCAGAAGGCCGCCGCCGAGGCCGCGCAGAAGAAGCAGAAGCAGGACAGCTGCGACCTGGCGCGCAAGGACCTGGCGTTCCTGTCGGAGAACGCGCCCACCCGCATCGGCTCGGTCAACGCCGAGACCGGCAAGATGGAGCGCTGGACCGTGGAGCGCTACGACCAATCAAAGAAGCAGGCCCAGGAACTGGCCGACCGCGACTGCGAAAAGACCCCCTGACGCCGGGCTTGCCCGAACCGCAGGCAGTACCCGGCCGGCGTCATGCCGGCCTTCTGTTTTCCGGCCCCGGATGGCGGGCAACAAGAAGGCCGGCTTGCGCCGGCCTTCTTGTGTCGCGAGCGAAGGACTTACTTCTTCTCTTCGCCGACCGACAGCAGCTCCACTTCGAACACCAGCGTTTCGTTGGGGCCGATCTTGACGCCCGCGCCACGCTCGCCGTAGCCCAGGGCCGACGGGATGTAGAACTTGTACTTCGAGCCCGGGGTCATCAGCTGCACGCCCTCGGTCCAGCCCGGGATCACGTTGCCCAGCGGGAAGGTGACCGGCTGGTTGCGCGAGTAGGAGCTGTCGAACTCTTCGCCGTTCAGCAGCGTGCCCTTGTAGTGCACGGTGACGGTGTCGGAAGCCTTCGGGTGGGCGCCCTTGCCCTCGGTCAGCACTTCGTACTGCAGGCCCGAGGCGGTGGTCTTCACGCCGGCCTTCTTGCCGTTCTCGGCCAGGAACTTCTCGCCGTCGGTCTTGGCCTTGCCGGCCTGCTTCTCGCGCTCGGCGACCTGCTTCTCCTGCAGCTTCTTGGCGACGGTCATCTTGACCTCTTCGCGCTGCTTGTCGTCCAGCTTCGGCGTCTTGCCGGAGACGGCGTCATCCAGGCCGGCCTTGAGGGATTCGACGTCGACGTCGGCCTTGACCGGTGCCAGGGACTTGCCCAGGTCCACGCCGATGGAATAGCCGAACTTCTGGGCATCCGTGGTCAGCTCGCCGGCGGCCGCGGTTGCGCCTTCGGCAGTGGCGCCTTCCTTCTTGGCGCAGGCTACGAACAGGCTGGACGCGGCGACCGCGGCCAGAACCAGCATTTTCTTCTGCATAGGAATCTCGTAGGTATGAAAAAAGGGGGCGAATGCCCCCGGGCGACCCGGATTATAGCGAGTCCATCCGGTACGTCTAACGTCAGCGCCGAAGGGGCCAGGGGCCCCCTCGGGACCCCTGTCAGACCGTGCCGGGTGGAGTGGGTTCCTTGTCCGCTTCTTTGGCCGCCCCGCCCCCCGATTCGGCCAGTTTCCGCCGGGACAGCAGCTGCAGCAGCATCTGCCGGGTCTCGTCCGACAGCATTTCCAGGGACCGCTCGGCGATGCGCTCGATGCGGGCATCCACCGCCAGGCCGCGGTCGCCGGTTTCCACCACCAGGCCGACCTCGATCAGGGTGTTCAGGTAGCCGCGGAACAGGGCCTTGTCGAAGAACTCCGGGGCGTCGCGGCCGGTGAGGATGGCCATGCGCTCGGCGATCAGGCGGCAGTCCTCCTCGAAGCGCTCGCGCTTGAGGGTCTGCTGGGTACGGCGTTCCTCCGCCAGCAGCAGGGCGGTGATGCAATAGCGCTCCAGGGTCTCGCCCATGACGCGGCCCAGCATGGCCAGCGTCGAGAACGCCGGGCTGGTGACGTCGGGGCGCTGCAGGCGGTCGCCCTCGCGGCTCAGCAGGCCCAGCTGGGTCATCACCTCGAGCCAGCGGCGCGTCACGTGCTCCACTTCGTCGGGCTGCCAGCGCAGGAAGAACTCGGTGCGCAGGAAGGGATAGAGCGCGCGCACGCCCAGCACGATCAGGTCTTCAGGCAGCAGCATGCGCGTGCGGAACTGGTTGGCGATCATCGACGGGATCGCGAACAGGTGCTGGATGTTGTTGCGGTTGTAGGTCAGCGCGACGGCGTCGTTGTCGGTGATCGCATGCAGGTCGCCCCACTTGTGCGGGATGCGCAGGATGCGCGCGATCGGCGCGCTGGCCTCGACGATGGCCTTGGGCGCCACCTCGGGGATGTAGAGGTTGGCGCTGTCCGGGTGCGCCTTGAGCAGCCACACCAGGTGGCCGATCTGCTCGACGAACTCGTCCTCCGACACCGCGCGCTGCGGCGAGGCCAGCAGCGCCACCGCGGCCAGGCCCACCGGGTTGGCCACGGCCGAGGCGTTGATCTCGCGCATGTGGTGCAGCGACAGCTGGCCGACGAAGGCCTTGTACTGCGGCGGCGGTTCGTCCTTGTCCGGCGCGAAGGACTCGCGCCAGCCCGGCAGGTGCTGGTCGGCGTAGTCCTGCAGCACGGTGGGCTCGCCGAAGCTGATGTAGGCCTTGCCGTAGGACTTGCCGAGGATCTTGCCGGCCTTGAGCAGGCCTTCGGCGGATTCCTTCTGCTTCTTGGCGCCCTTGAGTTCCTTGGCATAGCTGGCCACTTCCCAGCACTTGTCGTAGCCGATGAACACCGGCACCAGCGCCACCTTGCGGGTGCGCTGCTTCAGGCCGGCTTCCACCACCATCGACAGCATGCCGGTCTTGGGCGCCAGCAGGCGGCCGGTGCGGCTGCGGCCGCCCTCGGGGAAGAACTCGATGGCGTAGCCGCGCTGGATCAGCGAGTCGACGTAGGCGCGGAACACCGCGCTGTAGATGTAGTCGCCGGCGAAGCTGCGGCGCAGGTAGAAGGCGCCGGCCCCGCGCAGCAGGCCGCCCACCGGCCAGAAGTTGAGGTTGACGCCCGCCGCGATGTGCGGCGGGACCAGGCCCGAGCGGTACAGCGTGTACGACACCAGCAGGTAGTCCGCGTGCGAGCGGTGCGAGGGCATGTAGACGATTTCGTAGCCCTGCTGCGCCCATTCGCGCAGGCGTTCCAGCCCGCGCACGTCGATGCTGCTGAACACGCGCTTGAACAGGATCGCGCCGAGGAAACGCTCGATGAAGACGATGACGTTGTTGGTGTAGTCGGCGGCGATCTCGTCGGCGCACTTGCGTGCATGCGCCAGCGCCTTCTCGCGCGTCATCGCGCCGCCCTTGGTCGCGGCCTGCACCGCCTCCAGCACGTTCTTGCGCTGCATCAGGCCGTTGATCACGACGTGTCGCGGCAGCAAGGTCGGGCCCAGCGCCGCGGTGCGCGCGCGCAGGAAGTGGAAGTGCAGCGTGCGCGTCAGCTTGCGGATCGCGCGGGTGGCGTCCGGCTCGCGGTTGACGAACTCGCGGAATGCCAGCGGCAGGCCGAAGTTGGCGAACACGCTGCGGCCGTTGGCCATCATGATGAAGAACTTGCGCACCGATCCGGCCTGGATGCTGTCGGCGAACAGCAGCTCCAGCCAGCTCTTCTCGCGGCCCGGGTCGCGGCCCCAGAACACCGACACCGGCACCAGCTGCGCGTCGAAGTCCTGCGTGGCGATGCCGGTCTCGATCAGCTGGGTCAGCTCGGTGGGGCGCACCCGCGTTTCCAGCAACGCCGGCAGGTAGACCACGCCGGCCTTGTCGACGCTGGGGAAGTTGGAGCCGGTGCGGTTGGGTCGCGGCAGCACCAGGTCCTTGCAGATGCGGTCCAGCACGAACAGGTCGGCCCAGGAGCGCGTCGCCAGGATGTAGACCACCGGCTTGGTCGGGTCGAGCTTGAGGCTGTCGCGCAGCGCCGCCGGCGTGGTCGTGTAATGGATATAGCGATTGAAAGGGCGGAACACCCAGTACGCGAGCGTGAACATCAGTTTGTACAGCAATGCCCGCATGGCCCCGGTAATCCTGTTTTTTTGCTGGTTGTACCCCATAGGTTAGCGATAATGGGGCCATGGACACTACCTCGAACGGCTCTTTGCCCCCTCTGGCGGAGGTGCAGGCCTCGCGTCAGCGCCTGCAGCGCATGTCGAAGTTGCTCGACGAAGCGGTCAGCATTCCCGGGCTGGGCTGGAAATTCGGCCTCGATTCGGTCATCGGCCTGGTGCCGGTGGTGGGCGACATCGCCGGCCTGGCGCTGTCCGGCTTCCTGGTCTACGAGGGCGTGAAGATCGGCGCGCCGCGGCCCCTGCTGCTGAAAATGACGGGTTTCGCCGCCCTGGACGCCGCGGTGGGCCTGGTGCCGCTGCTGGGCGACGTCTTCGATTTCGCCTTCAAGGCCAACCGCATCAATGCGCGCCTGCTGGAGGACTACCTGCGCGAGCAGGAGGCGCGCCACGGCGTCGTGGTGGCCGGGCCGGCGCAGCGGCGGGTGGGGCTGCTGGCGCTGGCGGCACTGATGGCCGCCGTCGCCGCGCTGGGCTGGTGGGCGGCGCGGCATTTCCTTTAGCGAACCGCTGAAGATTGTTCGGGTAGCGGATGTAGGAGCGGCTGTTAGCCGCGATCGCCGAGTATCATGAAAACCGGCCATCGCGGCTAACAGCCGCTCCTACGGGAAAGACTTCGCCCTACACCCGGATCGACACCCACTCCCGCTTCTGCCACGCCCGCGTGAAGATCAGCGCCTGCAGCAGGCGGTAGCCGCCCATCGCCAGCCACAGCGCCACCAGGCCATGGCCCAGCACCGGGCCCAGCAGCCAGGCCAGCGGCAGGAAGACCAGCCACTGCAGGCCCACCGCCACCTTCATCACTAGCTTGGCCGCGCCGGCGCCGAGCAGCGCCTGCATCATGATCAGGCCCAGGCCATCCAGCGCGATGGTGGCGCCCATCAGCTGCAGCGGCAGCCGCCCCAGTTCCACCAGCGCCGGCTCGCGCAGGAAGAAAGCCAGCACCGGGCCGGGGAACAGCAGCATCGGCAGCGACAGCGCGCCGAACACCCAGAGTGCCACCCTGTAGGTGTCCCAGGCCCAGCGCTGGGCATCGTCCGGATCGCGCCGGCCCAGGGCCTGTCCGCACAGCGTCGCGGCGGCCAGGCCGAAACCCATCGCCGGCAGCACGGCGGTCAGCGTCAGCGTGATCAGCACGTTGGCCACTGCCAGTTCC
Source organism: Solimonas sp. K1W22B-7 (assembly GCF_003428335.1). Taxonomy (GTDB): domain Bacteria; phylum Pseudomonadota; class Gammaproteobacteria; order Nevskiales; family Nevskiaceae; genus Solimonas_A. The sequence goes on along the minus strand of NZ_CP031704.1, from coordinate 4,941,594 downwards.
TGCGTGCCGATCTTGCCGATGATCCAGAACAGCACCAGGAAGCCGCCCGAGAACAGCAGCTGCTGGATGCAGGCGGGAATGCTCAGCCGCATCAGGCTGCGCAGCTGCTCGCGCGTCGGCATGCGCTGCAGGAAGCCATGCGGTTTGGCATGGCGCGAGGCCAGGAAGAAGTAGATGCCGGTGCCCGCCACGGTCGCCAGGGTGGTGCCCAGGCCGGCGCCAGCCGTGCCCATCGCCGGCAGGCCGAAGTGGCCGTAGATCAGCGAGTAGCTGAACAGGATGTTGAGCGCATGCATCTCCACCAGGGTCAGCATGTACAGCCGCGTCATCTTCACCGCGCTCCAGTAGCCGCGGAACGCGAAGTTCATGCCCACCGCCGCCACCGCCACCAGGCGCCACTGCAGGTAGGGCGTGCCCTCGCGCACGATCGCCGGATCGCTACTCAGCGCGCCGAGGATTTCCGGCGTGAACCAGATCAGCAGTGCCGCCATCGGCACGCCGATCACCAGCGACAGCAGCAGGCCGCCGTTGAGCGGCACCGCCAGCTCCTCGGTATGGCCCTCGCCGGCGCGGCGCGCCGCGATCGCCTGCACCGCGCTGGCAAACCCCATGATGAAGGCGAAGGCGATGAAGTTGACGAAGTTGGAGATGCCGGTGGCGGCCAGCGCGTCGGGCCCGAGGCCGCCGACCATCCAGGCGTCCGCCAGGTTCAGCAGGTTCTGCGAGGCCATGCCGCCGATGATCGGCAGCGCCAGGTGCAGCACTTCGCGGGAGCGGGCGCGCTGCATCAGGAGCGGGCCATCAGCGCTGGAACGGCAAGAAGATCTTTTTTGCCACGGATGAACGCGGATGAACGCGGATCAAAGCGAACGCAGGGTGCTTTATCCGCGTTCATCCGCGTGATCCGTGGCCAGGCATGTTTTTACTTCTGCTGTGCCGTGTTGACGATCGCCGCCGCCAGCTGGAAGGGCTTGTCGCCCATGCGCTGCGCCAGACCCGGCGGCAGGTGGCGCTTGTCGATCTGCAGCAGGGACACCTGGGCGAAGCCGTCGGCGGCCTGGCCGCTCCAGGTCTCCGCCACCGGCTGGTCGCCGGCCAGGCGCGGCTGGATGCCCAGCGCCGCCAGCTTGTCGCTTTGCGGGATCAGCTCCCGCGCGCCGCCGTCGAGCGAGGCGGTGGAGGCCTGGATCTCGATCCAGGTATTGAAATCGTTGCTCAGCAGCGGCTCGGCGAAGGCGCGCACCGCCGGCAGGGCCAGCACGCGGTTGGCGGTGCGCTGCACCAGCGAGCCGGTGCGTTCCGCCACGGTCAGCGCGCGGCTGTCGGAGAACACCGCGGGCGCGCCCAGCGCCGGTTTCAGTGCCGAGGCCAGGTTGGTCTGGATGCGCGCGCGCAGGCGCAGGCGCTCGCCGTCGGCATGCGGCTCGGTGGTGATCTGCACGTCGATCTGCCACAGCGGCGCGCCCGAGGGTCCCACCGGGATCGCGGCGGAGAAAGCCGCCAGCTCCGGTTCGCCGTCCGGCAGCGGGGTGCCGCGCAACTGGCGCACTGCAGCCACACCACGGCGGATTTGCGAGATGATGCCCATGAAACCATCCAGTTCTTCGGCTATGCGTGAATGTTACCGCTTCATCGTGTCCGGCCGCGTGCAGGGCGTGTTTTTCCGCCAGAGCACCGCCGACAAGGCCACCAGCCTGGGCCTGGACGGCTGGGTCCGCAACCTTCCCGATGGCCGGGTGGAGGGTATGGCGGCGGGGCCTGCGGAAGCATTGGCCGGATTGCGCGCCTGGCTGGACCGGGGGCCACCGGCGGCGCGGGTGGAAGCGGTGGAGTGGGGGCAAGCTGAGGAAGTGTCGAGCAAAGGGTTTGCTGTTCGACGCTGAAATCGACTAACAAACCGCTCATGCCGAGTGCCGCGTAGCGGCGTATCGAGGCACGCGCGAAAGCCGGGGGCGTCGACACTCTCGCGGCAAGGAAGCAAAGCCAAGCGGCACCTGAGCCGCCTGCGGTGGCGCCGTCCATGGCGGGGCCTCTGTTACCTGATTGACCCCCGGCCCGGCCATCCATGGCCGGGCGTTCGGCAATGCAGGCAATGCCATCTAGGCATTGCCAAAGCGCATTGCCTCACCCGCCTGCCATCTCGAACGCGCGCTGGTAGATGAACTCGAACGAGAAGCTGCGCGAGTGCGCCTTGGACTCGACGTAGTCGGCCATGCGTCCCAGGCGCTTGGGCAGCTCCATCACCTTGTCCTGGGCGGCGCGGCCCATCGCGGACAGGCCGTCCATCTTGTCGATGGCCCAGTGGCGCACCAGCTCTTCCACCAGCTTCAGGTATTCGCGCGGGCCGTAGATGCCGGCGCGGCGCTCCACCTCGGACATCTGCGCGAAGCCGGCGATGTTGTGGCCGGGCATCGCCAGGGCCGGCGCCACCGCCGCCAGGGCGTGCAGCGCGCGGTTGGTGTCCAGCTTCATCACGGCGGAGAAGGAGTCGCGGTAGAAGACGTAGTGACGCGCTTCGTCGGCACAGATGTGCGCCAGGATCTTCTGCAGCTTGGGCTCGTAGTTGCCGGCCAGGCGGCCGGCATTGGCGTGCGAGGTCTGCGTCGCCTTTTCCTGCAGGCTGGTATAGGCCAGCAGGCGATAGGGGTCGTCCTTCCAGTCCGGGTCGAAGCCGGACTCGATGTACTGGAACTGCATCTCTTCCAGCGCCTTCATGTTGAAGACGCGGGCGTCGCGCACGTAGTCGCGCAGCACGCAGCCGTGGCGGTCTTCCTCGGCGGTCCAGAGGTTGTTCCACTCGGCCCAGGCACCGTGGTGGCCCATGTACACCGCCACCAGGCGGTGGAAGTGCGGCAGGCCTTCCTCGGTCAGCAGGTTGAGGGCGATGGCCACGCGCACGCCGTCGGGCAGGCCGCGGGCTCGCTCGCGCAGGGAGCTCAGCTCCTCCTCGTAATTGGGGTCGGCCAGCTCGTCGGCCGGCATCAGGTCACTGGGCATCCACAGCTTGCGGCCGTCGCGGTGCTTCTGCATCAGCTCGCGCACCGTGGACTCGACCGCTCGCAGGACCTCTTGCTGGGCGGGGAGATCGGGGTTCATTCCGTTCAACATGGCTTTAGACCTTCAAATACAAGGACTTGTCGGGCGGGCGGCTGCCAGATACTGGAAACAGCCGCCATGCCGCATTTACGCAGTTTAGCCCGGTTTGGCTCAAGCTATACAACTGTCTTTTAATTATGACGCCGGCGTCTGTTTTTCAACGCCGGATAAGGTCCAGGAATTCCTGGCGGGTGCGGTGATCCTCGCGGAAGCGGCCCAGCATGAACGACGTCACCATGCTGGAATTCTGCTTCTGTACGCCGCGCATCATGGCGCAGAGATGTTTCGCCTCGATGACCACGCCCACGCCCTTGGCGTCGATGGTGTCCTGCAGGCACTGGCCGATCTGCTGGGTCAGGTTCTCCTGGATCTGCAGGCGCCGGGCGAACATGTCTACGATCCGCGGAATCTTGGACAGCCCGATGACCTTGCCGTTCGGCAGGTAGGCGACATGGGCGCGGCCGATGAAGGGCAGCATGTGGTGCTCGCACATCGAGTACAGCTCGATGTCCTTGACGATCACCATTTCGTCGTTGTGCGACTCGAATACCGCGCCGTTGACGATCTCGCCGATGTCCTGCTCGTAGCCCTGGGTGAGGAATTCCATGGCCTTGGCGGCGCGGTGCGGGGTGCGCAGCAGGCCCTCGCGTTCCGGGTTTTCCCCGATGGCCTCGATGATTGCGCGGAATTGCTCTTCCATGCCGTTGTTCTCCTTGGACTTTGGGGGGATTATCCCATGCCCGGGGTCAAGGGTCTGTTGGTGTGTACCTTGATCGCTGCGCCGGAGATCATTTTTGCGCCAGGCAAGGCGCGAGGAGCGTGGTGTACTCGACGTACACGAGCGACAAGCAACGCAGCATGGCGCAAAAATGGTCCCGGCCCTCCGGGTTGCGCCCAGAATTGCGCCATGCGGCGTTAGGCATCGCTAATTTGGAACCACCAAACCGCGCTCCGCCTGCCTGGCTTGGCGCAATTCTGGGCGGCAACGCAGCGACCAAGGTACATACCAACAGACCCTAGCCGTACAATAAACGGATGAGCAAGAAGCGGTCCGCCGGCGTCATCCAGGAAATCCCGATCGACCTGATCCGCCCGGGCAGCCAGCAGGCCCGGCGGCACTTCGACCCCGACGCCCTGAAAGAGTTGGCGGAGTCGATCCGCGAATCGGGCGTGGTGCAGCCCATCGTGCTGCGCACCCGGGTCTGGGGCTACGAATTGCTGGCCGGCGAACGCCGCTGGCGCGCCGCGCAGCTGGCCGGGGTGCACGAGATCCCGGCGGTGATCCGCGACGACCTGTCCGACGACGAGGCCTTCGTCGTCGGACTGATCGAGAACCTGCAGCGCGAGTCCCTGACGCCGATGGAAGCCGCCTCCGGCCTCAAGCGCCTGGGCGAGATCCACGGCATGACGCACGAGGAGATCGGCCGGCGCATCGGCAAGTCGCGCGAGTACGTCAGCAACTACCTGCGCCTGCTCAACCTGGCACAGCCGGTGCAGGACCTGGTCAATGGCGGCCACATCCTGCTGGGCCACGCCAAGGTGCTGGCCGGCCTGCCGCTGAGCGAGCAGATGCGCTGGGCCGACGACGTCATCCGCCTGAAGCTGACCGTGCGCGGCCTGGAGAAGCGCATCGCCCAGGAACGCGACAGCAAGATTGTGTTCCGTCCCGGCAAGCCCAGCGACTGGCAACGCCTGGAGCGCGAACTGTCGGACCACCTGGCCTGCGCCGTGGTGGTGCAGGCCGACAGTGCCGGCAAGGGCGAGTTGCGGCTGGGTTTCCATTCGCTGGATGAGCTTGATGGGCTGCTTGCCAAGATGGGCTACCAATCAGGGTAGGTACTGTTTTGCAAGCCAGCTAACTGTCACAAACAGCAGTAATTTTTATCGACAGGACAGGGGGATAAGCCTGTGGATAAAAGCCCTGTGCACCGCAGCAAACGCTGCAAGGACGGGGCTTCGCTACGGTGGTGACGCATTTTTTGCCGTTTCGTGAAAGACCGGCCGGCGAGCCTGTCACATGATTTTTGGCCTGCTGCAGCGCAGCAGGAGTGGCGTGACGAAAGTTTTTGCAATCACACTTTGTTCGATTAAAATAAACAAGTGTCCGAGACCCCCGCGAGCACCCAGTTCGAGCTGTTCAACGAGGACTACCGCCTCGTCGAGCGCCGCAGTGCGCGCTCGCGCCATCTGCGGGTGGAGGTGCGCTCGGCCAGCGAGGTGCGCCTGGTCTATCCGCGCTGGGTCGCCCGCGCCCAGGCCCTGGCCTTCCTGCGCGAGCGCGAGGGCTGGGTGCGCGAGAAGCTGGCGGAACTGCGCCAGGTCCAGGCCCAGCGGCAGGTGCCGGAGCTGCGCTGGGACGGCCAGGGCGAGCTGCTGTTCCACGGCCGGCGCCTGCCGCTGCGCCTGGTGCCGGCCAGCGGCCTGCGGCCGCAGCTGCGCTTCGAGCCGGAATCGGTGTCGCTGTTCGCCGCGCCGCAGCTGGGCCTGCAGCCGCGCCACCTCGAGCTGATCCTGCGCCGCGGCCTGCTGCAGCGGGCGCGCCAGGAGGCAAAGCAGCTGCTGGAGGACGAGGGCCGCCGCCTGGGCGTGCAGGCTGCCGGGCTGCGGGTCAACGACCCGCGCACGCAATGGGGCAGCTGCAATCCGGGCGGGCTGATCTGCCTGTCCTGGCGCCTGCTGATGGCGCCGCCCGAGGTGTTCCGCTACGTCGTGGTCCACGAACTCTGCCACCTGGTCCACCGCAACCACTCGCCGCGCTTCTGGGCCCTGGTGGAGCGGCAGATGCCGGGGCATGACGAGCAGCGGGCCTGGCTGCGGGAGAACGGGGGGCTGCTGCAGGACTGGCTTCCGAAGGAGTGAAAGCCAGGCGCCGGGAGTCCGTTCGCACTGAGCCTGTCGAAGTGCGTGCGGACAGCTGACCGCCGGTGCGCCCGTTCACGCTTCGACAGGCTCAGCGCGAACGGTGATGGGCAAGGGTTACTCCAGCAAAAAGCCCTCCCGGCCTGCGCCGGGAGGGCTTTTCGAGTACCGCAGCCCGCGCTTACTTCTTCTGCGCGCCGGCTTCGACCTTGACGCTGGCGCCGCTGGCGTCCGCGCTGGCCTCGGTGGAGGCGGCGGCGCTGCCCTGCAGGGCGCTGCCGGCCTTGTGCAGCACGTTGCCGGTGGCGCTCAGGCCTTCGCCGGCGATTTCCTTGGTCTTGTTGTAGCCGGCCTTGGTCTTCTCCTTGCCCTTCTTCGCCAGCTTCTTGCTGCCCTCGACGGCGGCCTTGCCCTTCTCGGCGGTGTAGTCGGCGGCGGCGCCGGCCTTCTCCTTGGTGTAGTCCTTGGCGGCGGTGCCCTTCTCGACGGCATAGTCCTTGGCGCCGACGGCACCGTTGACGGTGGCGTCCTTGGCAGCGCCGGCCTTGGCGCCCAGGGTCTCGGTCAGCGTCGGGCCGCTGGCGGCGGCGGCGCCTTGCGCACCGGCATCGGCGTTGGCATTGACGTTGACGCCGCTGCCGTTGACCTGCACGCCGGCGTTGACGCCGAGCTTGGCATCGGCGGCGAAGGCAGGGGCGGCGGCCAGCGAGCCGGCGACGAACAGGGCGGAGATGATCTGCTTCATGGTGTTGCTCCCTTCAGGAATGATGAAATGGTGGACGCAGCCTAAGCGCTTGCGATGAACTGAATCTGAACACCCATCCGGCCGGCCCGAAAGAAGTCTTCAGGCCGACTTGCGCAACTGGCCCTGCTTCTTCAGGTGCACCAGCAGCAGCGATACCGCCGCCGGCGTGACGCCGGAGATACGCCCGGCCTGCGCCACCGTGTCGGGGCGGTGGTCGAGCAGCTTCTGCCGTACCTCGTTGGACAGTCCGGCCACCGCACCATAGTCGAAGTCGGCCGGCAGCGGCGCCTCTTCATAGCGGCGCGCGCGGTCGATCTCCAGCTGCTGGCGCTCGATGTAGCCGGCGTACTTGCACTGGATCTCCACCTGCTCGGCCACCGCCGGGTCCAGCCCTTCCGGCGCCAGGCCCAGGCGACGCAGCACGGCGTAGTCGCCCTCGGGGCGGCGCAGCAGGTCCAGGCCCGACAGGCCGGCGGACACCGGCGCGGCGCCGAACACCGCCACCACCTCCGGCTGCGACAGCTGCGCCGGCTTGAGCCACAGCGCGGACAGGCGGCTGCGTTCCTGGGCCACCGCCTCGCGCTTGCGCTCGAAGGCGGCCCAGCGCGCGTCGTCCACCAGGCCCAGCTCGCGGCCCTGCGGCGTCAGGCGCAGGTCGGCATTGTCCTCGCGCAGCAGCAGGCGGTGCTCGGCGCGCGAGGTGAACATGCGGTAGGGCTCGGTGGTGCCGCGGCTGACCAGGTCGTCGACCAGTACGCCGATGTAGGACTCGTGGCGCTGCGGCACCCAGGCCGGCTCGCCGCGGGCATGGCGCGCGGCATTGATGCCGGCCAGCAGGCCCTGCGCCGCCGCTTCCTCGTAGCCGGTGGTGCCGTTGATCTGGCCGGCGAAGAACAGGCCGGACAGGGTCAGGGTCTCCAGCGAGCGCCGCAGGTCGCGCGGGTCGAAGTAGTCGTACTCGATGGCATAGCCGGGGCGCACGATGCGCGCCCGCTCCAGGCCCTTCATGGTCCGCACGAAGCGCTCCTGCACGTCGTAGGGCAGGCTGGTGGAGATGCCGTTGGGGTAGATCTCGTTGGTCGACAGGCCCTCGGGCTCCAGGAAGATCTGGTGCGCGGTCTTGTCGCGGAAGCGGTTGACCTTGTCTTCCACGCTGGGGCAGTAGCGCGGGCCCACGCCCTCGATCACGCCGGTGAACATCGGCGAACGGTCGAAGCCGCCGCGGATGACCTCGTGCGTTTCCTCGTTGGTGTGGGTGATGTGGCAGGGCAGCTGGCGCGGGTGGTCGGCGCGCGAGCCCATGAAGGAGAACACCGGGCGCGGCTCGTCGCCGGGCTGCTCCTGCAGCGCCGCCCAGTCGATCGTGCGGCCGTCCAGGCGCGGCGGCGTGCCGGTCTTGAGGCGGCCGGTGCGCGGCATCAACTCGCGCAGCCGCGTCGACAGGGCATTGGACGGCGCATCGCCGGCGCGGCCGCCCTGGTAGTTGGACAGGCCGATATGGATGCGCCCGCCCAGGAAGGTGCCGGTGGTCAGCACCACCGACGGCGCCGAGAAGCGCAGGCCCATGCGCGTGACCACGCCGGCGACGCGGCCGCCCTCCACGATCAGGTCCTCGACTTCCTGCTGGAACAGCTCCAGGTGGGGCTGGTTTTCCAGTGCGTCGCGGACAAAGGCCTTGTACAGGGCGCGGTCAGCCTGGACGCGGGTGGCGCGCACCGCCGGACCCTTGCTGCCGTTGAGCGTGCGGAACTGGATGCCGGCATGGTCGGCGCCACGCGCCATCAGGCCGCCCATGGCGTCGATCTCGCGCACCAGGTGGCCCTTGCCGATGCCGCCGATCGCCGGGTTGCAGGACATCTGCCCCAGGGTCTCGATGCTCTGGGTCACCAGCAGGGTGCGCCGGCCCATGCGGGCAGCCGCCAGCGCCGCCTCGGTGCCGGCGTGGCCGCCACCGATGACGATCACTTCGTAGAGATGCTGGTCCATGACGGCCATCCTGAACAGTAGGAGCGGCTGTTAGCCGCGATCAAGGTTTATCGCGGCTAACAGCCGCTCCTACGATGAAACCAAAGATAAATTGAAAACGCCCCGCAGTGCGGGGCGCGATTTTACCGCGATTCCGGCCTCAAATCTTGATTTTTCCGGTGAGCATCTCCCACCACATCTTCCAGTCGCCCAGGTAGGACTTCCAGGGGTACTGGAAGGTCGCCGGCTTGTTGTGCTCGAAGAAGAAATGTCCCACCCAGGCAAAGGCGTAGCCCTGGATGAAGGCCACCGCGATCAGCCACCAGGTCTGCGTCGCCAGGGCGTAGATCACCAGGCCCAGGCCCAGGCTGGTGCCGACGAAGTGCAGGCGCCGGCAGGTACGGTCGGAATGCTCCTGCAGGTAGTAGGGATAGAAGTCCTGCATGTTGCGGAATTCGGCGGGCTGGCTCATGGCGGGCTCCGGTTGAAGGATTTGTTGCAGTATCCGCCCGGGAGGCGGTCGGCTCAAGCGTAAATCCCTCCTAATGCCAGGCATGGTTTTGTTGTTTAATGCCCTCATTCCAGACACAAATGACAGGAAACCCTGCTTGCGCATCGAGAAGATCGCCCAGCGGCCGCGCCTGCTCGGCTGGCGCGAATGGATCGCGTTGCCGGAGTTCGGGCTGCGCCAGATCAAGGCCAAGATGGACACCGGTGCGCGCAGCTCGGTGATCCACGCCTTTGCCATCGAGCGGCCGGCACCGGGCCGGCTGCGCTTCGGCCTGCACCCCCTGCAGAACTCCGATCGCGAGACCTGGTGCGAGGCCGAGATGATCGACGAGCGCTGGGTCACCGACTCCGGCGGCCATCGCGAACTGCGGCCCTTCATCCGCACGCCGGTGACGGTCGGGCATGACAGCTGGGACGTGGAAATCTCGCTGACCGCGCGTGATACGATGAGATTCCGCCTGCTGCTGGGGCGCACTGCCCTCGCCGGGCACTACGTTGTCGATCCCGCTTCTTCCTATTTGCTAGGGCGTGCCAGGGCGGCGGGCGTCGTTGCGATGCCATCAGATTTGCGGCCAGGCAAGGCGCGACGAGGGAATTTGGTGGTTCCAAATGACTGAGGAGCAACGCCGCATGGCCGCAAATCTGATGGCACCCCAAGGGGCGGGACCGTTTTGGCGCATGGCGTCGTCCCGGGTCGCTGATGTACATCAAGTACACGGCGCGCCCCGGGACATAGCCCTGCGCCAAAACGGTCTCCGTCGCAGCGACGCCCGCCGCCCTGACACGCCCTAGGCAAGCGCCGATGAAGATCGCCATCCTGTCGCGCAACCGTCGACTGTATTCGACCCGCCGGCTGATCGAGGCCGCCGAGCAGCGCGGCCACGAGGTCTGCGTGATCGACGTGCTGCGCTGCTACATGAACATCCTGCCGCGTGCCCCCGAAATCCACTACCGCGGCCAGAAGCTGCCGCGCTACGACGCGGTGGTGCCGCGCATCGGTGCCTCGGTGACCTTCTACGGCACGGCCGTGGTGCGGCAGTTCGAAATGATGGATGTCTACTGCCTCAACGAGTCGGTGGCCATCACCCGCGCCCGCGACAAGCTGCGCGCGCTGCAGCTGCTGGCGCGCAAGGGTATCGGCATGCCGCGCACCGGCTTCGCCCACTCCCCCGACGACACCCACGACCTGATCGGCCTGGTCGGCGGCGCGCCGATGGTGATCAAGCTGATCGAGGGCACGCAGGGGCAGGGCGTGGTGCTGGCCGAGACCGACAAGGCCGCCGAGTCGGTGATCGACGCCTTCCGCGGCCTGGATGCCTACTTCCTGGCGCAGGAGTTCATCCAGGAGGCGCGCGGCAGCGACATCCGCTGCTTCGTCATCGGTGGCAAGGTGGTTGCGGCGATGATGCGCACGGCCAAGGCCGGCGAGTTCCGCTCCAACCTGCACCGCGGCGGCAGTGCGCAGGCGGTGAAGATCACGCCGGAGGAGCGGACCACGGCGGTGCGCGCGGCCCGGATCATGGGGCTCAACGTGGCGGGCGTGGACATCCTGCGCTCCAACCGCGGGCCGGTGGTGATGGAGGTGAATTCCTCGCCGGGGCTGGAAGGGATCGAAGCGGCATCCGGGGTGGATATCGCCGCGCAGATCATCGAATTCATCGAGAAGAATGCGGCGCCGGGCAAGACGCGTACAAAAGGCGGATGATTCCGCTGCCGGCCTCTGGCGAAAATGGGGGGTGCCATGAAAAACAAGAACAGCGGCAAGGCAGGCCTCTTCGAAATCGGCGGCGAGCGGATCGGCTGCGGCGAGCGCCGCAACATCCAGCTGCCGGTCGCCAACCTCTACACCAATACCCCGGTGAACCTGCCGGTGCGCGTGGTGCGCGGCCGCGAGCCGGGGCCCACGGTGTTCGTCAGCGCCGCCCTGCATGGCGACGAGATCATCGGCGTGGAAATCATCCGCCGCCTGCTGGTGTCCAGCCGCCTGGAGCAGCTGCGCGGCACGCTGCTGGCGGTGCCCATCGTCAACACCCTGGCCTTCCTGCATCAGTCGCGCTACCTGCCCGACCGGCGCGACCTCAACCGCAGCTTCCCCGGCAGCGAGCGCGGCTCGCTGGCGGCGCGCCTGGCCAACCTGTTCCTGCGCGAGATCGTCGGCCGCGCCGAGTACGGCATTGACCTGCACACCGGCGCCATCCACCGGCCCAACCTGCCGCAGATCCGTGCCGACCTGACCAATCCCGAGACCCTGCGCCTGGCGCGGGCCTTCGGCGCGCCGCTGTTGCTGGACTCGCAGCCCACCAAGGGCACGCTGCGCGAATACACCACCAAGAAGGGCATCCCGGTGCTGCTCTACGAGTCCTCCGAGGCGCTGCGCTTCGACGAGGTCAGCATCCGCATCGGGGTACGCGGCGTGCTCAACGTGCTGGAGGCCGTCGGCATGTTGCCGCCGCCGGCGCGCAAGTCGCGCAGCACGGTGATCAAGCCGGTGCTGGCCACCCGCGATTCCTGGGTGCGGGCCTCGGCCAGCGGCATCCTGCGCGCCCAGGTTTCGCTGGGCGAGCCGGTCAAGGCAGGGCAGGTGCTGGGCGTGATCGGCGATCCCATGGGCGAGCTGGACGCGGCGGTCTACAGCGCCGTCGACGGCGTGGTGATCGGCCGCGTGTCGATGCCGCTGGTGCACGAGGGTGACGCGCTGTTCCACATCGCCGAACTGGCCGAGCCGGACAGCGCCGGCGGCGTCGCGCGGCGCATCCGCCAGGCCGGGCTGCAGAAGAGGAAGCATCCGCGGATCGTCTGAACTGTTGTTGTGGGAGCGGCCTTGGCCGCGATTCGCAGCAAGAAGATCGCGGCCAGCTGTTGGCCTCGGCGAAAGCTGACTAGATGTCAGCTTGAGTTAAGCCAACAGCCGCTCCCACACTTGAAGCCTTGGGGGGCAACCCCCATCCTGACTTACCCATGTCCCGCCGCCTCGCCGCCGAAACCACCGACGACACCGCCCCCACTGCCGACTGGCGGGTGCTGCGCACGCTGTGGCCCTACCTGACCGAATTCCCGCTGCGCGTCAGCCTGGCGCTGGGCTTCCTGCTGCTGGCCAAGCTGGCGGGCGTGGCCCTGCCGATGCTGCTCAAGCACCTGGTCGATGACCTGGACGTGAAGGGCGATGCCCTGTTCCTGGTGCCGCTGGGCCTGCTGCTGGCCTACGGCGCCATGCGCTTCGCCGCCGCCCTGTTCGGCGAGCTGCGCGACCTGGTGTTCGGCCGCGTCAGCGAGCGCGCCATGCGCCGCGCCGCGCTCAACGTCTTCGAGCACCTGCACCGCCTGGACCTGGACTTCCACCTGACGCGGCGCACCGGCGGGCTGTCGCGCGATATCGAGCGCGGCATCAGCGGCATCAGCTTCCTGCTGCGCTTCACCCTGTTCAACATCATCCCGACGCTGCTGGAAATCGCCCTGGTGGCGGGCATCCTGCTGTTCAATTACGGCGCCAGCTTCGCCCTGATCACCGGCGTGTCGGTGGCGCTGTACGTGTTCTTCTCGGTGGTGGTGACCGAGTGGCGCACGCAGTACGTGCGCGAGGCCAACCGCCTGGACTCCCGCGCCAACACCCGCGCGGTGGACTCCCTGCTCAACTACGAGACGGTGAAGCTGTTCGGCAACGAGAAGCACGAGGCCGCCGAGTACGACCGCTTTCTGGCGCAGTGGGAGACCGCGCAGCAGCAGCAGCGCCTGTCGCTGGGCGCGCTCAACGCCGGCCAGGCCCTGATCGTGGCGGTGGCCCTGACCTGGATGATGCTGCTGGCGGCGCAGCAGGTCGGCAGCGGTGCCATGACCCTGGGCGACTTCGTCGCGGTCAACGCCTACATCATCCAGCTGTTCGTGCCGCTCAACTTCCTCGGCTTCGTCTACCGCGAGATCCGCCGGGCGATGACCGACATGCAGCGCATGTTCGGCCTGCTGGCGCAGCGGCCCAAGGTGGCCGATGTCCCCGGCGCGACCGAGCTGGTACTGCCGGCGGCCGCGGCCGGGCTGAGCTTCGAGAACGTGGTATTCGGCTACAGCAGCAAGCGCCGCATCCTGCACGGGGTCAGCTTCGAGGTGCCGCCGGGGCGCAAGATCGCCGTGGTCGGCCCCAGCGGCTCCGGCAAGTCGACGCTGGCGCGGCTGCTGTTCCGCTTCTACGACCCGGACGAGGGCGCCGTGCGCATCGGCGGGCACGACATCCGCGGCATCAGCCAGGACAGCCTGCGCCGCATGATCGGCGTGGTGCCGCAGGACACGGTGCTGTTCAACGACACCATCCGCTACAACCTGGCCTACGGCCGTCCGGACGCGACGCAGGAGGAGATCGAGCAGGTCGTGCGGCTGGCGCACCTGGACGGCTTCATCGCGCAGCTGCCGGAAGGTTACGAGACCCGGGTCGGCGAGCGTGGCCTGAAACTCTCCGGCGGCGAGAAGCAGCGCGTGGCCATCGCCCGGGCCCTGCTGAAGAACCCGGCGATCCTGGTGTTCGACGAGGCCACCTCCTCGCTGGACTCGGGCTCGGAGCAGGCGATCCTGTCGGCGATCCGCGAGGTCGCCGCCCGCCGCACCGCCCTGGTCATCGCCCACCGCCTGTCCACCATCACCGACGCCGACGAGATCCTGCTGCTGGACCATGGCCGCATCGCCGAGCGCGGCAGCCATGCCCAGCTGCTGGCCGCCGGTGGCGCCTATGCCCGGCTGTGGAAACTGCAGCAACGCGATGGAGCCGAAAAAACCTGACACGCCCCCGGGTTGAAGTCTTCCTACGGGCCGGTTTTTCGCATACCGTGTGAACGAAAAATCAGGGGACGCCGGATCGAACCGGCGCTAAGGCAAAAAAGATGGCCATCAAGGATGTATGGAGGGCGCTGGCAAGCTTCAGCCCCAGTGAATCGCTGTACCGCCGTATCGTCACCCCCGAGGTCGAGGCGGCGATCGAGAAGATTCCCAAGCCGGTCGGCAGCTTCGGCTACGACCCCTGGGGCTACAACGAAAACGCGGTGAAGGTCTCGCTGGGCGTGACCAAGTGGCTCTACGACCATTATTTCCGCGTCACCGCCAACGGCCTGGAGAACATCCCCGCCAACGGCCGCCTGCTGATCATCGGCAACCACTCCGGGCAGCTGCCCATGGACGGCGTCCTGCTGGGCACGGCGCTGGCGACCAATCCGCAGGGTCCGCGCGCGGCGCGGGCCATGATCGAGCGCTTCTTCCCGACGGTGCCTTACCTCGGCAACCTGCTGAACTCGATCGGCGCGGTGATCGGCGATCCGCTCAACTGCGCCAAGATGCTGGAGTCCGAGGAGGTCATCATCGTCTTCCCCGAGGGCGTGCGCGGCTCCGGCAAGCTCTACAAGGACCGCTACAAGCTGCAGCGCTTCGGCAACGGCTTCATGCACCTGGCGCTGACGCACAAGACGCCGATCATCCCGGTGGGCATCGTCGGCTGCGAAGAGACCATGCCGGCCGTGGCCAACATCGCGCCGCTGGCCAAGATCCTGGGTGTCCCCTACGTGCCGATCGCGCCACCGTTCCCGCTGCCGGCGCGGGTGCACCTGAACTTCGGCAAGCCGATGCACTTCAAGTGCAACATGGACAGCGAGGACGAGGTGACCGCCCTGGTCGAAGAGGTCAAGACCGAAATCCGGCGCCTGATCGCGCTGGGCCTGGAACAGCGCAAGGAGATCTACTGATGGCCCGCCCCGCAGCGGCAAAGAAGACCATCCTGGTCACCGGCGCCGCCGGCTCGCTGGCCAAGCGCGTGATCGCGCGCCTGCACGGCCGCTACAACGTGATCGCGGTGGACTTCCGCCAGAAGGTCGAGACCGACGCCAACATCCCCTCCTACAAGGTGGACCTGCACAAGCGCGGCTTCGAGGACATCTTCCGCAACCACAAGATCGACGCGGTGATCCACATCGGCCGCTTCTTCGCCCATGAGCAGGACCGCCAGCGGCGCTACAACGCCAACGTGCTGGGCAGCAAGAAGCTGCTGGAGCTGTGCCGCAAGTACTTCGTCAAGCAGGTGATGATCCACTCCACCTACTACGTCTACGGCGCCAGCCCCTACAACCCGGCGCTGCTGGACGAGGACGCGCCGCTGAAGGCCAGCGAAGTGACGCAGGACCTGGTCGACTCGGTGGAGCTGGAAAGCCTGGCGCAGATCTACCTGTGGAAGTACCCCGAGCTGAACATCACCATCCTGCGGCCCTGCAACGTGCTGGGCCCGGGCGTACGCAACAGCATGGCGTTGCTGCTGTCGCGCTCGATCGCCCCGGTGCTGCTGGGCTTCTCGCCGATGATGCAGTTCCTGCACGTGGACGACATGGCCGACGCCATCGTGGTGTCCTTCGAGCAGAACAAGCCGGGCATCTACAACGTCGCCCCGGAGGACTGGGTCGCCTTCCAGGAGGCGGTCGCGCAGAGCGGCTGCCGCCGGCTGCCGATCCCGTCGATCCCGCCGGCCATCCCCAGGCTGTGGAGCAACCTGCTGAACTGGAACGCCTTCTTCCCGCCGTACCTGATCAATTACTTCAAGTACCCGGTGATCATCGACGGCCGCCTGTTCCGCGAGACCTTCGGCTGGAAGCCCAAGCGCAGCCTCAACGACATCTTCGGCTACTACCGCAAGAGCAAGCTGTTGACGGCGTGAGTTTGATCAATAGGCCGCCTGAATCGACCATGAAGGAACTATTCATTGGTCGTATCCGTCCACCGCTGTCTAGACTCTGAAACCCCCACAGGAGATTCCCATGGCCAAGGCCAAGGAAAAGAAGCAGAAGGCGAAGATCGACATCGGCATCGACAAGGACCAGCGCAAGGCCATCGCCGACGGCCTGTCGCGCCTGCTGGCCGACGAGTACACCCTGTACCTGAAGACCCACAACTTCCACTGGAACGTCACGGGGCCGATGTTCAACACCCTGCACCTGATGTTCGAGACGCACTACAACGAGGCCGCCCTGGCGGTGGACCTGGTGGCCGAGCGCATCCGCGCCCTGGGCTTCCCGGCACCGGGCACCTACAAGCAGTACGCCGCGCTGTCCTCCATCAAGGAAACGGATGGCGTGCCGCCGGCGCTGGACATGGTGCAGCTGCTGGTCGAAGGCCACGAGGCCTGCGTCAAGACCGCGCGCAGCATCTTCCCGCTGGCCGACAAGTCTCACGACGAGCCCACCGCCGACCTGCTGACGCAGCGCATGCAGCTGCATGAGAAGACGGCGTGGATGCTGCGCAGCTTGCTGGAGTAAAGCTTCAAACCGTCTGCGTGGCCCCGTGCGGGAAGCACGGGGCCCGCATCGGCCCCCGGAAAACCCAGGGCGTGCCGGCAAGCGCCGGATTCGGTAGCCTAGGCCCATGAACGCCGTCGTCGCCCCCTCGTCCTCCCCGATCCTCTCCGTCCGCCGTCTGCGCGTGCAGTTCCCGCTGCGCCGCGGCTGGCCCTGGAGCGCGCCGAGCCTGCTGCGCGCGGTGGAAGAAGTGAATTTCGACCTCGCCCCCGGCGAGACCCTCGGCATCGTCGGCGAATCCGGCTGCGGCAAGTCCACCCTGGCCCGAACCCTCGTGGGCCTGCAGCGCGTTACCTCCGGCGGCATCATCTTCAACGGCCGCCCGCTGCAGAACCTCGACGAGGAAGGCTGGCGCGCGGTGCGCCGCGACATCCAGATGGTGTTCCAGGATCCGCTGGCGAGCCTGGACCCGCGCATGACCGTGGGCGAGATCGTCGCCGAGCCGCTGCGCTCGCTGTACCCGGAGGTCGGCGCGGTCGAACGGGACCGGCGCGTGGCGCAGTGGCTGGAGCGGGTCGGCCTGTCGGCCAGTCACCGCAACCGCTACCCGCACGAGTTCTCCGGCGGCCAGTGCCAGCGCATCGGCATCGCCCGCGCCCTGGTGGTGCAGCCGCGCCTGCTGATCTGCGACGAGCCGGTGTCGGCGCTGGACGTGTCGGTGCAGGCACAGATCATCAACCTGCTGCGCGACCTGCAGAAGGAATTCGGCCTGTCGATGCTGTTCATCGCCCACGACCTGTCGGTGGTGCGCCTGATCAGCCACCGCGTGCTGGTGATGTACCTGGGCCGCATCATGGAGCAGGGCCCGCGCGAGACCCTGTTCGCCCAGCCGCTGCATCCCTATACCAAGGCCCTGATGGCGGCGGTACCGGGCCAGCACCTGGGCGACCGCGCCCTGGTGGCGCGGGGAGAGATTCCCAGCCCGCTGAACCCGCCGCTGGGCTGTGTCTTCACCACCCGCTGCCCGATCGCCGATCCGCTGTGCACGCGGCAGCTGCCGCCGCTGAAGTCATTGGCGCGCGGAAGAGCGGTGGCCTGTCACTTCGTGGGTGGCTGAACTTCTTTTGTAGGAGCGGCTGTTGGCTTAACTCAGGCTGACATTGAGTCAGTCTTCGCCGTGGCCAACAGCTAGCCGCGAGGGCCGGTCATCATGATCACCGGCCCTCGCGGCTAACAGCCGCTCCTACGAGTTCGCTGAGCTCCCTTACGAGCAGCGCGGCGTCTTGCCCTGGCTGCGTGCCTGCTCGTACAGCGGCATCGCCTTGCTCAGATGCGCGTTCAGGTCGTTGATGCGGGTCTCGTTGGCCGGATGGGTCGACATGAACTGCGGCGGCGCGTTGCCGCCGCTGGCCTTGGCCATGTTCTGCCACAGCGCCACCGACTGCCGCGGATCGAAGCCGGCGCGGGCCATCAGCTCCTCGCCCAGCACGTCGGCCTCGGTTTCGTCGCCGCGCGAGAACGGCAGCACCAGCAGCAGGTTGGCGCCCATGCCGATCATGCTGGCGTCGACGCCGGAGGCGGCGCTGAGGATGTTCACGCCCAGCTGCGAGGCCATCTGGTTGGACACGCGCGAGGCGGAATGCCCGGCCAGCACGTGCGAGACCTCGTGGCCGATCACCGCCGCCAGCTGGTCCTGGCTGGTCGCCACCTTCAGCAGGCCGGTGTAGACGCCGATCTTGCCGCCCGGCAGGGCGAAAGCGTTGACCTGCTTGTCGTCGAACACCTGCACTTCCCACTGGCGGCCGCCGGGGACCTCGCGGGTGATGGCGTTGGCGACGCAGGTGACGTAGGCGTTGGTCCTGGCGTCCTTGGTCGGCGGCGTCTTGGTCTTCATCTGCTGGAAGGCGGTGACGCCCATCTCGTCCATCTCGGCGTCGGAGACCAGGCGCAGCTGCTTGCGGCCGGTGGGGGAGGTGGCGCAGGCGACCACCAGGGCAGCAAGGCCGGCGGTGGCGATCAGGGCAAGGCGGCGGTTCATGGTTTTTTTCCGTGAGGCGGGGGACAGGCTGAATGATAGATCAGGGCGCCGTGAACGGCGCATGAATTTGTGCGCTGCAAGAATGCCTGGCCAAAAAGTATTCGCTACAGTGGCCCCGGGCGCATGCCCAAGGGTGCGTGCCGCGGCGAAGACCGCGGCGCCGGAGACGAAGATACAGAAGGGGAAGGTTTTACCTATGTCCAATCGTGAAAACGGAACCGTGAAGTGGTTCGACAACGCCAAGGGCTACGGCTTCATCCAGCGCGGTGCGGGGGATGATGTGTTCGTGCACTTCCGGCAGATCCAGGGCGATGGCTACCGTACGCTGCAGGAGGGGCAGCAGGTGCAGTTCAACGTGGTGCAGGGGCAGAAGGGCCTGCAGGCGGAGAATGTGAACGTCGTCTGAGCGGGCATCAGCAAGGGAAAAGGCCGGGGATTCCCCGGCCTTTTTTGTTTGGATGCCCCACGACCGCTACTTGCCCGCGGCGAGGGCTTTCTTCATCCCCGCGCTGGCCACGCTGGTGCCGCCCAGCGACCAGCCGCCATCCACCGGCAGCACCACGCCGGTGACGTAGCTGGCCATCGGCGAGGCCAGCCACAGGCAGGCGTCGGCGATTTCCTGCTTGCTGCCGTAGCGGCCCATCGGCACCGATTCCAGGGTCAGGCGTTCGGCCTCGGCGTTGGGCGCCAGGCGCGACATGCCCTCGGTGTCGGCGATCGGGCCGGGCACCACCGAGTTGATGCGCACGCCCATCGGGCCCCACTCGATGGCGCCGACGCGGGTGATCATGTCGACGCCGGCCTTGGCGGCGCAGACATGCATCTGGAACTCCATCGGGTTGTAGGACTGCGGCGCGGAAATCTGGATGATCGAGGCGCCCGGCTTCTTCAGCAGCGGGAAGGCGGCGCGCACCACGTGGAAGCTGCCGAGCAGGTCGATCTCCACCACGGCGCGGAAGCCGTTGGGTGAGATGCCCAGGGCCGGGGCCGGGAAATTGCCGGCGGCGCCGCTGACCAGCACGTCGAAGGCGCCCAGCCTTGCATGCGCGGCCTTCAGTGCCTCCTCGACCTTGGCCGGCTCGCGCACGTCGGCCGAATAGCCGGCGACTTCGCCGCCATGGGCCTGCAGTTCCGCCACCGCGGCGTTGACCTTGTCCTGCGAACGCGACATCACCGCGAGCTTGGCGCCGGCCCGGGCGAAGGCATGGGCGATGCCCAGGTTGATGCCGCTGGTGCCGCCGGAGACGAAGACAGTCTTGCCGCTGAAATCGAAGGGATTCATGCAGGGCTCCTCAGGGTTTTCTGGAAACCCCTATCTTCAGGGTTCGAGACGATCCACGCGCCATTCGTTTTTCACACGCGTGTAGCGCAGGCGGTCGTGCAGCCGCCCGCGGCGGCCCTGCCAGAATTCGAGCGAGGCCGGAACCAGGCGGTAGCCGCCCCAGAACGAGGGAAAGGGCACCTCGCTGCCGGCCAGGCGCTGGGCGTTCTCCTCCCAGCGGCGGTCCAGCTCTTCGCGGCTGGCCACCACCTCGCTCTGGTGCGAGGTCAGTGCCCCCAGCTGCGATTCGCGCGGGCGGCGGTAGAAGTATTCGCGCGACAAGGCTTCCGGCAGCTTCTCGACGGCGCCCTCGATACGCACCTGGCGCTCCAGGCGGTCCCACCAGAAGGTGGCGGCGGCGCGCGGGTTGGCGGCCAGCTCGCGGCCCTTGCGGCCTTCGTAGTTGGTGTAGAACGTCAGGTCGCCCTCGACGAAGCCCTTGAACAGGACGATGCGCACCGAGGGCTGGCCCTCGACGCTGGTGCCCAGGGCCATGGCCGTGGGCTCCAGCATGCCGGCGTCCTTCGCGTCGTCCAGCCAGACCGCGAGCTGGGCGATGGGGTCCGGCAGCAGGTCGCCGTCGCCCATCTGCGAATTCCTCGTGTATTGCGTCATGGCGGCCCCGGTAGAATTGGCGGTGCATCATCCCACAGCTGCCCACAGGAAACCGTTCATGAATGCATTCAAGGCCCTGCGTGTCCACCAGAAGGACAAGTCCACCGAGGCGCGGATCGAGCAGGTCACGGTGGCCGAGCTCTCCGCCGGTGAAGTGGTGATCAAGGTCCACTACTCCAGCCTCAACTACAAGGACGCCCTGGCCGTCACCGGCAAGGGCCGCATCATGCGCCGCATGCCCTGCGTCGCCGGCATCGACCTGTCCGGCGTCGTCGCCGAGAGCGCCGACCCGGCCTACAAGGCCGGCGACGAGGTGCTGGTCACCGGCTGCGACATCGGCGAACTGCACGACGGCGGCCTGGCCGAATACGCCCGCGTCGCGGCCAGCGCGGTGGTGCCGCTGCCGCGCGGCCTGTCGCTGAAGGAGGCGATGCAGCTCGGCACCGCCGGCTTCACCGCCGCGCTGGCGCTGCGCCGCATGCTGGAGAACCACCAGGCGCCGGAGATGGGTCCCATCGCGGTGACCGGACCCAGCGGCGGTGTCGGCTCGGTGGCGCTGTCGCTGTTCCGGCGCGCCGGCTTCAGGACCGCCGCGATCACCGGCAAGCCGGAAGCCGCGCGCGACTACCTGCTGGCGCTGGGCGCCGACGAGATCGTCGACCGCAACACCCTGGACCTGGGCAAGCGCCCGATGGAATCCGGCCGCTGGGGCGGCGCGGTGGACAACGTCGGCGGCGAGACGCTGACGTATCTGACGCGCACGGTGAACCCCTGGGGCAACATCGGCTGCATCGGCCTGGCGCAGTCGCACGAGCTGAACACCACGGTGATGCCGCTGATCCTGCGCGGCGTGTCGCTGCTGGGCATCCACTCCGTGCAGATGCCGCGCGCCTGGCGCCTCGAGGTCTGGCAGCAGCTCGCCGGCCCCTGGAAGCCGCAGCACCTGGACCGCATCGCGCCGCGCGAAATCACGCTGGAGGAAGTGCCTGCCGCCTGTGCCGGGATCGTCGCCGGCAAGCTCACCGGACGCAGCGTCGTGCGGCTGGCCTGAGCGCGGGCCGCACCGCGGGAAAGCAGGGGCCGGTCGTCGCGACCGGCCCCTTTTTTCATGGTGCCGGAAGGGCTTTCCATGATGTTTTTATTTATACTAAATAATAAATAAAATTCAATAAATAAAGTTTACACATTGTTGCGCTGCGATGGGAGCGGATTTACTAGTGCGACATTTCGCGGCGCAACCAATACTGTTCGCGAACGTAATGCAGCGCCGTGGCTCAGCCCGCCGCTGCAATCCGGTCAAGAGGGGGGAGCGCTGGGCCCCGCGCGGAGCGATCCGACGGGGTCTTTTTTTATGCCGCTGCCGCGATCCGCTAGGCTTGGCTGCAGCTGCCACCGGAGCCCTCATGTCCCTGCCTTTCCGCTACTACCTGCGCGTGCGCTATGGCGAATGCGACGCGCAGAAGGTCGTATTCAACGCGCGCTATGGCGAGTATGTGGACCTGGCGATCTCCGAGTTCCTGCGCGCCATCGGCTACGGTGCCGAGATGGCCAGCGGCGAGCTGGACTTCCAGCTGGTGAAGCAGACCACGGAGTGGAAGGCGCCCTCGCGCTTCGACGAGGTGCTCGAATGCCGCGTCTTCACGCGCCACCTGGGCAACACCTCCTTCACGCTCGGCGTGGAGTTCCGCGGCGCGGGCGAGGAGAAGCTGCGCGCCAGTTCCGACACGGTCTATGTGATGGTGGACCGCAAGCTCGCCAAGACGCCGCTGCCGGAGGCCTTCCGTGCCTCGCTGCAGCGCGGCGCGGAGGGGCTCAGCACCGATCACGCCGCGTCGCAGGGGTGACGACCGGACTTCAGTTCGGCACCTTCAGCTTCTGCCCCGCCTTGATCACGCTGCTCTTCTTGAGGCCGTTGGCGGCGCGCAGTTCGGCGATGGAGACGTCGTAGCGCGCGGCGATGCTCGACAGGGTCTGGCCGCTGGCGACCTTGTGCACGCGGAACTGCGGCTTCCTGGCCGGGGCGACCTTGTCGGCCTTCTTCGACTTCTTTTTCGACTTGCTGGCTGAGGGCTTCTTCTCGGCGGCGATCTCGGCCTGCTCGGCGCGCTTCTGTTCGCGTGTCTGCTGCGGCTTGGATTCGCCGATGGCCACGGTCACCGGGCCGGGGCGCGATTCGGCGTGCGGCGGCACCTTGAGCACCTGACCGGGGCGCAGCCTGGCGTTCTTCTTGATGCCGTTGGCGCGGGCGATGGAGGTCTGGCTGACGCCGTAGAGCTTGGCCAGCTTGCCCATGCTGTCGCCGCGCTTCACGCGATGCAGCAGGAACATGACGCGCTGGCTGTCGAAGCGCTCGCTGCCGCTGAGCCTGGAGTAGGCCACGTCGAAGCTCTTGGCGCTGCCGGCGGGCACGCGGATCAGGTGACCCGGCGGCACGTAGAGCTTGCCCTCGATGACTTCCGGCCGGTAGGCGGGGTTGAGCTTGCGGAACAGTTCGTCGTCGGCGCCGCAGAGACGGCGCAGGGTTTCGTAGGGCACGTAGTGGCGGGTTTCGACCACGTCGAAGGCCACCGGCGCGCCGCGCTGCACTTCGCCGAAATGCTTCTGGTGGTTGCGCTCCACGTCGGAGGCGGCGATGAACTCGGCGTAGAAGTTCTTGGAGGCGAAGCCGAAGCTCTTGGACTTGTAGTCGCGGATCAGGTCCGGCAGCGTCGTGCCGCCGGTCTCGCGCAGGCCGCGGGCGATGCCGCCGCGGCCGTGGTTGTAGGCGGTGAGCGCCAGCGGCCAGGCACCGAGCACCCGGTAGTCGTCGCGCAGGTGGCGCGCGGCGGCGTCGGTGGAGGTCCAGGGGTCGCGGCGGTCGTCGACCAGGTTGTCCAGGCGCATGTACATCCGCGCCGACGCGGGCATGAACTGCCACAGGCCGGCGGCGCCGACCTTGGAGTAGGCCTCGACGTTGAAGCTGGATTCCACCAGCGGCAGCCGCGTCAGCCGCGTCGGCAGGCCGTAGCCGCGGAAGATGCGCTCCATCTCCGGCAGGTACTTGCCGGAGGTGGCCAGCGCCGCCGCGGTGCGTTCCTGCAGGCCGCGCTGGGCGCGGGTGGTGCCCATGGCCTTCTCGAAGCGGCTGTCGTCGTCGATGTCGGCGTAGAGCTCGAAGATGCGGCGCTCGTCGGCGTTCAGCAGTTCCGGCGTGTGGCGCTTGGCGTGCACCGACCTGAGCAGGCGCTCGACCTGGGCCTTGACCCGCTCTTCCTCTTCGCTGCGCCACTTGCCCAGCGCGAAGCGGTTCATGGTCACCGCGTCGCCGCGGAAGTCCAGCACGGCGTAGACCTTGTGCGTGTACTCGGCGGAATGCACGACGCTCTGCAGCTCGGAGTACTGGCCGAAGATGCGGGTCCAGAAGTCGATGCGCGGCTGCAGCGAGGCGTAGCGCGGAAACTGCGGAGTGGGGTCCTCGGCCACCGTGATGACCGACTTCGGCAGCGGCGCCTGGGCGGGCGCCAGGTTCTGCGTCGCGGCCACCGGGTTGGCGGCGGTGGGCGCGCTGGGCAGCGGCGGCGGCATCGCCGGGTTGGGCTCGGCGGCGGTGGGCGGCTGGCTCAGCGCCGGCGGCAGTTCCGGCGATGCCGGCGGTTCCGCGAATGCGGCACCGCAGCAGAGGGCGGAAACGATTAAGATGCTGCCACGCGTTCTGGGATTTCTGGCCGACATTGCTGCTTGAACCTGGGCCGCGCGCGGTGCGCGGTTGTCTCAACGACGATGTTAATGCGCCGATCCCGGTGCGCCAAGGCGAAACCGGCGCGGGATCGTGACGGCAGTACCGCATCGTCGCATGCGGACCCCGTCGAAATTTGTGAATGTATACTACATTAAAATTTATAAACAATAAATTATCACAGCCGGCCCTCCGGCGGGAATTCGACGCATGACGCAGCCCTACGCCGCCATCGAACCCTATCGTACCCAGCGCCTGCGCGTATCCGCGCTGCACGAGATCTACGTCGAGGAATGCGGCAATCCGCAGGGCAAGCCGGTGGTCTTCGTCCACGGCGGCCCCGGCGGCGGCAGCGAGCCCTGGCAGCGGCAGTTCTTCAACCCGCAGAAATACCGCATCGTGCTGTTCGACCAGCGCGGCTGCGGCCGTTCCACGCCGCATGCGGAACTGCGCGAGAACACCACCTGGGACCTGGTGGCGGACATGGAGAAGATCCGCGAGACACTCGGCATCGAGCGCTGGGTGGTGTTCGGCGGCTCCTGGGGCTCCACGCTGGCGCTGTCCTACGCGGTGACGCATCCGCAGCGCTGCCTGGGCCTGGTGCTGCGCGGCATCTTCCTGCTGCGCCGTGCCGAGATCGACTGGTTCTACCAGCAGGGCGCCAGCTGGATCTACCCGGACGCCTGGGAACACTACATCGAACCCATCCCCGAGTCCGAGCGCGGCGATTTCGTGCGCGCCTATTACCAGCGCCTGACCAGCGAGGACGCGGCCGTGCGCCGCGCCGCGGCCCGCGCCTGGAGCATCTGGGAGGGCGCCACCAGCAAGCTGTTCCCCTCCACCGACCTGGTGGCGCGCTTCGGCGAGGACCGTTTCGCCGAGGCCTTCGCGCGCATCGAATGCCACTACTTCGTCAACGCCGGTTTCTTCGACACCGACAACTGGCTGCTGGAGAACGTGCATCGCATCCGCAACGTCCCCGGCGTGATCGTGCAGGGCCGCTACGACGTGGTCTGCCCGATGAAATCGGCCTGGGACCTGCACCGCGCCTGGCCGGAGGCGGAGCTGCACGTGGTGGCCGACGCCGGCCATGCCGCCAGCGAGCCGGGCATCCTTTCGCAGCTGGTCGCGGCCACCGACCGCTTCGCCGCGGCATGAACCCTGCCGGCACCACGATCGCGATCATCGGTGCCGGTTTCTGCGGCACCGCCCTGGCGGTGCAACTGCTGCGCCGCCCGCCGGTGCTGCCGCTCAAGGTGGTGCTGATCAACCGCTCCGGCCTGATGGCGCGCGGCGTGGCCTACGGTACGCGCGTCGAGAACCACGTGCTCAACGTGCCGGCGGCGCGCATGGGCGTGCTGCCGGGCGAGGACGAGGGCTTCCTGCAGTTCGCGCAGCGGCACGATCCGCGCATGACCGGCGGCAGCTTCGCTTCGCGCCGGCTCTACGGCGACTATCTGGAAACCCTGTTGGCCGAAGCGGCGATCAACGCCCCGGCTGGCTGTCACTTCCGCGCCATGGTCGGCGACGTCGAGCGCATCCGGCCCGAGGCGGGCGGCGGCGAGCTGTGGCTGAGCAATGGCGATCGCCTGCAGGCCGACCAGGTGGTGCTGGCGCTGGGCCACTACGCCCCCTCCGATCCGCCGGTGCCGGAGCCGCAGCGCGGGTTCTACTGCAGCCCGCGCTACGTGCGCGATCCCTGGCGGCCCGACGCGCTCTGGGGCGTCAAGCCCGGCCAGCCGGTGCTGCTGGTCGGCAGCGGCCTGACCATGCTCGACATCGTGCTCGACCTGCGCGCACGCGGGCACCAGGCGCCGATCCACGCGCTGTCGCGCCGCGGCCTGATGCCGCTGGCGCACCGCGAACTCGAAGCCGCGCCGGTCTACGACGCGGCACTGCCGCAGCGCATGCTGGCGCAGCCTGGAGCCCGGCACTACCTGCGCAGCCTGCGCGCGGCGGTTGCCGCAGCGGAGGCGCAGGACGGCGACTGGCGCGACGTGATCGGCGCCCTGCGCGGCCCGACGCCGGAGCTGTGGCGCGCCCTGCCGGTGGCCGAGCGACTGCGTTTCATGCGGCACCTGCGGCCCTACTGGGAAGTACACCGTCACCGCTGCGCCCCTGAGCTGGGGCGTCGCCTGGAAGCCGAACGCGCCAGCGGCGGCCTGCAGCTGATCGCCGGCCGCGTCTGCGGCTATGACGAGCGCCCCGACGGGGTCGGCGTGCTGCTGCGCCGTCGTGGCGCCAGCGACGTGGAGCGGCTGGACGTCGCAGCCGTGATCAACTGCAGCGGACCCGAGGCTGACACGCGGCGTTCGCGCGAGCCGCTGCTGGCGTCGCTGCGCAGCGACGGCCTGGCGGTGCCCGACGAACTCGGGCTGGGCCTGAGCATCGATCCGCAGAACTACGCGCTGGTCGACGCGCGGGGCATCTCCTCGCCCTGGCTGCGCTATGTCGGCCCCTTCCTGCGCGCCCGCGACTGGGAGGCGACCGCCGTGCCGGAACTGCGCCAGCATGTCACGCGCCTGGCCGAGAGCCTGCGCAGCGACCTGGCGCGGCCGGTGGAAGAGCGGCTGCGCTACATCCTCTAGCTTTTCGCCGGGCTCTTGGCGCTGCCGCGCAGCTGCTTGATCTGCTCGGCATGCTGCAGGCGGTTCTCGCGCCGCAGTTGCGCCTCGCACCAGCGACGTTCCTCTTCCGGCGTTCCGGTCTGCACCGGCGCCACCGGTCGCGGCTTGCCGGCGTCGTCCAGCGCGACGAAGGTCAGGTAGGCGGACAGGATGTGGCGGCGGTTGCTGCCGTCGTAGCCCTGCGCGTCCACCTTCACGCCCACTTCCATCGAGCTGGTCCAGGCGCGATTGACCGCGGAGTTGAAGATCAATACATCGCCCCTGCGGGCCGGCGCCACAAAGTGCACCGCATCGACGCTGGCGGTGACGCAGACACCGCCGGCATGGCGGTCGGCGACCACCGCCGCGAAGCGGTCCATCTGCGCCATGATCAGGCCGCCGAAGACGGTGTCGTTGGCGTTGAGGTCGTTGGGAAACACCATGTAGACCTGCTCGCGCACGGCGGACAGGGCTACGGGACGGGCGGGGAGGGCAGGGTTCTGGCTCATGGCGACATCCTACCGAGTGATTTCCGCAGCTGCCATGTAGGAGCGAGCTTGCTCGCGACAAGGTCGGGTTCTTGGCCCAAGGCCTCAGGTGCCCATCAGTCGCGCAGTCTGTAGGGTGCGCATCGCGCACCATCGATCCTGACCGCGCTTGCTCCGCGTGCGCGGTGCGCACCCTGCGGATTGGCAAAGATCAGCCACGGCAACTTCGGAACCACTCTTCCGAAGTCTTCATGAGCGAAAGCGAATGCTTTTGACGTGGCGAACGGTTCGGTGGGAATTGGGGAAGGTCGCGAGCAAGCTCGCTCCTGCATTCCCGGCCTTTCTGCGTGCGAGGAGAGGGAGTAGCGCTCAGGGCGAATTCAATGCCCGCCGCCGGCCGGTATCTCGCGCGGCTTCTCGATCAGCGGCAGCAGCAGCGCCAGGCTGGCGACCAGGATCGCCAGCATCAGCAGCAGGTCGTTGAAGGTCATCACCAGCGCCTGCTGCGCGACGCGCTGGGCAAAGATTCCCACCGCCGCGGATTGCGCGTCGCTGCCCATCATCGGCGCCAGGTTGCCGGAGGCGGCGATGGCGGCCTCGCGCACCGGCGTGCGCGACAGGTTGACGGTCTCGGCCAGGTGCGACCAGTGCATCGAGTTGAGCCGCGACAGCAGGGTGTTGATCAGGGCCAGGCCGATGGCGCCGCCGAGGTTGCGCATGAGATTGAACAGGCCGCTGCCGTTCTTGATGTCCTGCGGCTGCAGCGTGCCGAGCGCCAGGCCGGTCATCGACACCATGCAGAACATGAAGCCATGGCCGCGCAGCAGCTGCGGCCACAGGAACTGGTCGAGGCTGGACTGCGAGGTGAGGTTGGCGTTGAGCGCGGTGCCCAGCGCCACCGCGAACAGGCCCCAGGCCAGCATCAGGCGCAGGTCCAGGCGCTTCTGTGCCTGGCCGGCCAGCGGCGCGGTGAGGAACATGGCGATGCCGGTGACCATCATGACGTGGCCGATCTGCAGCGAGCTGTAGCCGCGCACGGTGCCGAAGAACAGCGGCACGAGATACACGATGCCGTAGAGCATCACGCCGACGACGAAGGCGACGACGCTGCCGGCGGCGAAGTTGCGGTTGCGGAACACGCGCAGGTCGACGATCGGGTCCTTGTGCGTCAGCGAGCGCCAGAAGAACATCACGCCGGCAATGATCGCGACGAAGAACAGCGGCCGCACGGTGTCGTCTTCCAGCCAGTCGTGGCGCGGGCCTTCGTCGAGCACGTATTCGAGACTGCCGAGGAACAGCGCCATCAGCGCCAGGCCGATGAAGTCGATGCTGCGCGCCAGGCTCCAGTCGGGCTTGTCGATGTGCACCAGGTTCCAGACCGTGAACGCCACCAGCAGGCCCGGCACCAGGTTGACCAGGAACAGCCAGTGCCAGGAGAAGGAGTCGGTGAGGTAGCCGCCGATGGTCGGCCCCAGCGCCGGCGCCAGCGTCGATACCAGGCCCAGCGACACCAGCGGCACGGTGCGCTTCTCCGGCGGAAACACCATGAACATCGCGGCGAAGGTGGTGGGGATCATGCCGCCACCGAGGAAGCCCTGCAGCGCGCGGAACACCACCATCGACTCGATGTTCCAGGCGAAGGCACAGGCCAGCGAGGCCAGCGTGAAGCCCAGGGCGCTGAGCACGAAGTAGACGCGCGTCGACAGCAGGCGCGACAGGTAGCCCGACAGCGGGATCGCGATGACCTCGGCGATCAGGTAGCTGGTCTGCACCCAGGTCAGT
The DNA here is from genome assembly GCF_003428335.1 of Solimonas sp. K1W22B-7. Taxonomy (GTDB): domain Bacteria; phylum Pseudomonadota; class Gammaproteobacteria; order Nevskiales; family Nevskiaceae; genus Solimonas_A. The sequence goes on along the minus strand of NZ_CP031704.1, from coordinate 4,912,601 downwards.
TCCTCGGCGCTGGCGGACAGGCCGGCCTGGATCTGGTTGAGGCTGCTGGCGACGATCTGGATGTCCAGGATCGCCATGAAATTGCCGAACACCATCGCCACGAAGCCGATCCAGGCGCGCAGCATCAGCGCGCGCTGCTCCGGGCTGCCGGGCAGCGGCGCGGGGACGGTGTCGGCGATGTTGCTCATGATGAAGCTACTGCGCGCTGGCGGTGCTCACGGCGGCGCCGGTGCGCGTGTCCACCGACACATCCACCGACATGCCGGGACGCAGCAGGCCGGCCAGCTCGCCGGGGTTGTCGAACACCAGCTTGACCGGCACGCGCTGCACGATCTTGTTGAAGTTGCCGGTGGCGTTGTCCGGCGGCAGCAGCGCGAACTCGGCGCCGCTGGCGGGCGAGATGCTGTCGATGCGTGCCTTCAGCGGCTGGTCGGGATAGGCGTCGATCTGGATTTCGGCTTCCTGGCCCACGCGCATGCCGGTGAGCTGGGTTTCCTTGAAGTTGGCTTCCACGAACACTGCCTGCAGCGGCACCAGCGACAGCAGGCGCAGACCGGCATTGACGCGCTCGCCGACGCGGGCGGCAAGATCGCCCACCACGCCATCGACCGGCGCGCGCAGCTCGGTGGCGCTGTAGTCGATCTCGGCCAGCTTGAGCATGGCGCGGGCGGCTTCCAGTTCCGCCTGCTGGCGGCCGCGGTCGGCATCCAGCGTCGCCGACTGCTGGCGCGCGGCGCTGACGCCGGCCTGGGCGCGTTCCACCTGGGCGCTGCCGGACTTGAAGGCGGCGCTGGCAGTGTCCAGGCGCGCCTGGTTGGCGACGCCTTCCTTGACCAGGCGGTCGGCGCGCTGCCAGTCCTTCTCCAGGCGCTGGCGGTCGGCACCGGCGGCCACGGCATTGGCCTCGGCCTCGCGGATCATCGCGGCCTGATAGCTCTTCTGCTCGACGTTGGCCTTGAGCGCGGCCTCGCGCACCGCCACGGCGGCGCGGGCGTTCTCGACGCGGGCCTCGTAGTCGCGCGGGTCGATGCGGGCCAGCAGGTCGCCCTTCCTGACCTGCTGGTTGTTGCGCACCGCCACCTCGACGATCTCGCCGCTGATGCGCGGCGTGATCGCGGTGATGTCGGCGCGCACGTAGGCGTTGTCGGTGGACTGGATGTAGCGGCCGTGGAGCCACCAGCGCGCACCGAGGGCGATGGCGCCGACCAGCAGCGTGCCCAGGATGATCAGGCGCAGGCCTTGGCGTTTTTCGGCGGTCATTGTTGCGGGCTCCTCGGTGTTTCCGGTCCGTCTTGTTTCGGGCGGGGCAGGGTGATAATGTACTGAACGTTACAGTTCATTCTCTGCCCGCCCGTGCCGAAAGTCAAACCGCAAAAGTCACCCCCTCCGCCGGCCACGCGCCGCGGCGAGCTGCGCCGGGCGGCGCTGCTGGATGCCGCCCGCGAGATCTTCCTGGAGCATGGCTATGCCAATGCCAGCATCGACGAGGTGGTGCAGCGGGTCGGCGGCTCCAAGGCCACGGTCTACCAGTACTTCGGCAGCAAGGAAGGCCTGTTCGGCGAGATGATCGCCGCGCAGTGCCAGCAGCTGCTCGACAGCGCCGAGTTCCCCGGCCGCGGCAGCGCCCCCGGGGCCGACGTGGAGCAGGTGCTGCTGCAGTTCGCGCGCCGCGTGGTGCAGCTGTTCCTGGCACCGGGGCGCATCGCGATGCACCGCGCGATGATCGCCGAGGCCGACCGCTTCCCCGAACTGGCGGAGCGCTTCTACGAGGCCGGCCCCAAGCGCGGGCTGGCGCTGCTGGCCGGCTATCTCAGCGACCAGCATGAGGCAGGGGTTCTCGACTGCCCCAGGGCCGACTGGTCGGCGGTGCAGTTCATGAACCTAGTGCGTACCTATCCGATGTTCCGCGCCCTGCACGGCATGCCGCCGATGCCGGAGGGCGAGAGCCTTGACGAATTCCTGCAGTACTCGGTGCGCCTGTTCCTCAACGGCTGCCGCCGCTCGCAAAGCTGAAACCCGGAGACCCGCGATGAAGCGTCCTCTTTTGATTGCGCTGCTGCTTGCCGCCCCGGCGGCCCAGGCCCTGAGCCTCAACGAGGCGGCGCAACTGGCACTGCGCAACGACCCGCGCATCCGCGCCGCCGATGCCGACGTCGCTGCCGCGGCGGGCGAGATGGACCAGGCCCGCGCCGGCTACCGCCCCAACATCGGGCTCGCCGCCGACATCGGCCGTTCCGATTTCCAGGTGGACTCGCCGTTCCCGCCCTCCGGCACGCGCACGCCGAACTCCGCCGGCGTGCAGCTGACGCAGCCGCTGTACGCCGGCGGCCGCCTCGATGCCGCCTACGCTTCCGCCGCGAGCACCGCCGAAGGGGCCGGCAGCCGCCAGGTGGCGACGCGCCAGCAGGTATTGCTGGCCGCGGTCAACGCCTACCTCGGCGTGGCCCGCGACCGCATCGTGATCGACCTCAACGAGTCCAACCTGCGCGCGCTGACCACGGCGGGGAGCGACACGCAAAAGCGTTTCGACGCCGGCGAAGCGACACGCACCGACGTATCGCAGGCGCAGGCGCGCGTCGCCGGCGCGCAGGCCGAGCTGGCCGGCGCCCGCGCCGCGCTGCGCAGCTCGGCGGCGAGCTTCGAGCGCGTCGTCGGTGCGGCCCCGGAAACGCTGGCCGAGACCGCCGCCGAACCGGCACTGCCGGCGACGCTGGCCGAAGCCCTGCAGCAGGCGCGGTCCTCGCCCTTGCTGCGCGAGGCGCAGGCACAGCAGCACGCCGCCAAGGCCGGTGTCGCCGGTGCGCGTGCCGCGGCGATGCCGCAGCTGTCCTTCGACGCGCAGGCCAACACCGCCGACAACACCGACTTCGGCTACGACCGCATCGACCGCTGGTCGGCGCTGGTGAAACTGCAGCTGCCGATCTACCAGGGCGGCGGCGTGCGCGCCCGCGTGCGCGAAGCCGAGGCGCGTGAAGAGCAGGCGGGCGCACTGGCGGCCGACGCGCAGCGCGCGGTGGACGAATCGGTGATCCAGTCCTGGGAAGCCTTGCAGGCTTCGCGAGAGCGCGTGCCGGCCTTCGAGGCGCAGGTGCAGGCCGCTGACTACGCACTGGATGGCGTGCGCAAGGAACTGCAGGTAGGCAGCCGCACCACGCTGGACCTGCTCGACGCCGAGCGCGAGCTGCTGTCGGCGCAGGTGAGCCTGGCCAACAGCCGCCGCGATCGCACGGCGGCGGCGTATCGCCTGCTGGCGGTGTGCGGGCAGCTGGAGCCGGCGGCGATCCGCTAGCGGCCAGTCCAGACAGGCAGTCCGCAAATGAACGCGAATGAACGCAAATATGAGCGTCACAGCATTCGCGTTTATTTGCGTCCATTTGCGGACCAAAGCTTCTTGCAGAACTGGATGCCGGCTTTCGCCGGTATGACGAATCCCCATCTTGCATGCCGAATTCCCCTTCGTCGCCCTGGGGTAGCGCAGCACGCCGCAATGGCGTAACAATGCGTTCCAGGACCCGCCGACAGGGAGATGGCGGGGAGAACAAGAACAGGGAGTCGTACACCGTCCGTCGTTGCCCGGCAACCGCAGGCCTGATGCTGCGCGCCGAGGCCGGGCCTTCTGCCCATACTCCGGACGTCGCCTGCGCGGCTTGCGCGGGTCTCCCTAAAAAAGATTGCCCGAAGGATTGCGACAACATGCCGCATGTGACGTTGCGCGATGGCGCACGAATGCATTACTGGGATATCGGCCGTGGTCCGGCCTGTGTACTTCTTCACGGTTTCGGCATGCACGCCTGGATGTGGCTGCCGTTCGTGGCGCCGCTGGCGCTGCGCAACCGCTTCATCCTGCCGGACCTGCGCGGCTTCGGCGGCTCGCATCTGCTGCCGATCCGCAAGGCCAACGCGCTGGAACAGCACGCCGACGATCTCGAAGACCTGCTGACCGCGCTGGATCTTGACCAGCCCGCGCTGGCCGGCCTGTCGATGGGGGCCTGCACCTCGCTGGAGTACCAGCGCCGCTACGGCTTCGACCGCGTCTCCGGCTATCTCAACATCGACAACCCGCCCTGCGTCACCGGCAAGGCCGGCTGGCCCTGGGGCCTGTTCGGCGAGCGCCACCACGAGTTCCGCGGCGAGTTGCGCGAACTGATCGCCGACCTCGGCGAGCACGCGCCCTACACGCCGTTCCATGAGCTGCCGAAGAAGCTGCGCGGCCGCATGTGGCAGCAGCTGGCGCGCTTCGGTGCCGACGCGGTGGAGAACCGCGGCCTGCAGAAGCTGTTCAGCCTCGGCCGCTTCGAGCCGCTGATCAAGCGTCTGGCCGGCACCGGGCAGTGGCGCGTCTACATCGACATCATGCGCACCTACGCCGAGCTGGACCACGACTGGCGCGACTCGGTGGGCCGCACGCAGGGCAAGATCTTCCGCGTCTTCGCCGGCACCCATTCGAAGATGTACCCTATCGAGGGCCAGATGGCTTTCGCCCGCTACGTGCCCGACGTGGAGATCGTGCGCTTCGACGGCGCCGGCCACTGCGTGCAGTTCGATTCGCCGGCGCTGTTCACCCGCGAACTCGGCCGTTTCCTGGACGACGTGCACCGCCGTCCGGCCCGGGTGGCCGCAGAGCCACAGCGCCGCAGGGCCTGAATCGCTATTCTCCCCCGGTCCGCATTGGCGTTAGGCTAATGCGACCGGGAGAGAATGGATGAATCGACTGCAGAAGGAAGCCCTCGACCAGGGGCTCAAGCTCAACGAACGCCTGCTGGCGATGGCGGACAACGCCTTCGACTGGCTGTTCCTGCGCGAGACCCTGATCAAGTCGGGCCTCACTCCCTTCGAGACGGTCTATAGCGGCGACCCGATGTCGGTGCGCTACTACCCGCCGCCGGCCGAGTCCCATATCGAGTCCGCCGACGGCGAGCGCATGCCGGTGCGGCACCAGCGCCACCCGGTGCCGCTGATCCTGGTGCCGCCGCTGGGCGTGACCACCGAAACCTTCGACCTGCTGCCGCAGCGCAGCCTGGTGCGCTACCTCGCCGCGCGCGGCTTCCACGTCTACCTGATCGACTGGGGCAAGCCCGAGAAGCGCCACGCCGGCCTGGGCCTGAAGGACTACGCGATCGACATGTTCGGCACTGCGCTGGCCGAGGTGCGTGCTCACTCCGGCGTGAAGGAAGTGTCGCTGATGGGCTGGTGCATGGGCGGCCTGCTGTGCCTGATGCACATGGGTTTCACCCAGGACAAGCACATCCGCAATCTCATCACCATCGCCAGCCCGATCGACCTGCGCGGCGGCGGCCTCGTCGCGCGCAGTGCCACCGTGCTGAATACGCCGGCCAAGCTGGTGCGCCGCTTCAGTTCCCTGCGCCTGCACATGCTGGATCCCATCCGCATGCACGCGCCGGGCTGGCTGACCACGCTGGCCTTCAAGATGACCGACCCGGTCGGTGCCGTCACCACCTACTGGGACCTGCTGGCGCGGCTCTGGGACCGCGACTTCGTCGAGAGCTATTCCACCACCGCCGACTACCTCAACAACATGCTGCTGTACCCCGGCGGCGTGATCCAGGACATGGTCGTGAAGATGGCCATCGACAACCAGCTCGCCGCCGGCCGCATCGAGGTGCGCGACCGTGTCGCCGATCTCACCAAGATCAAGGCCAACCTGCTGGTGTTCGCCGGCACCACCGACATCCTCGTGCCGGCGCAGATCGCGCGCCGCAGCATCGAGGTGGTGGCGTCCAAGGACAAGGAATTCCGCATCGCCCCCGGCGGCCACATGGGCGTGATCCTCGGCAGCGGCGCGCCGAAGAACGTCTGGGAAGCCAGCGCGCAGTGGCTGGACGAGCGCTCCGACCTCAAGCAGGAAGCAGGTGGCAAGGAAACGGCCGCCACCGCCTCGCTGCGCCGCGCGCGGCGCTCGCGCATTGCCGACGATCCGACGCTGTAGGCTTACACACGAATTGTAGGAGCGGCCGTTGGCTTATCTCGGACTGACATTGAGTCAGTCCTCGCCTGAGCCAACGGCTGGCCGCGAAGGCCGGTCATCATGTTGACCGGCGCTCGCGGCCAACGGCCGCTCCTACATCAAGGCAACCTTGTGGCGGTCGTGGCGCCAACGCGTCTCCAGCAGCACGCACGCCGGGATCGCCGGCAGCAGCGGCAGCAGGTAGTAGATCGCGCGCCAGGCCAGCAGGGCCGCCAGCAGCTGCACCTCGGGGTAGGCCGGGCTCAGCAGGGCGATGAACACGGCCTCCACCACGCCCAGGCCGCCGGGGATGCGGATCACCAGGGTCACCAGGGTGCTGAGACAGTAGGCGCCCATCACCGTGGCCAGCAGCATCGGGTCGGGCATCAGGCTGTAGATCACCACCGCGATCATGGTCCAGCTCAGGGCCGACAGCGCCAGCTGTGCCAGCGCCATCGGCGGCCTGGGCAGCACCAGGTGCAGGTGGCGGAACTGCCAGTCGCGGCGCTTCGAAAAGCTGCACATCCATAGCCATGCCGCCAGCAGGCCCAGCAGCAAGACGCCGGCACCGCGCAGCGCGATCTCGTTCACCGGCCAGTTTGCCGGAAGCTCCGGCGGGGCGAGCGTGAACACCAGGCCGGCCACCAGCAGGTAGCCGGTCCAGTTCGTCGCCAGCGCCAGGGCGATGACGCGCAGGATCTGGCGTGTGCCCAGGCCCTGCCGTGAGTACAGCCGGTAACGGAAGCCCATGCCGCCCAGGGTGGCGCCCAGGTTGAGGTTGAAGGCATAGCTCACGCCGGCGACGGCCAGGACCCGGCGCGCGGGCAGGTGATGGCCGGCATAGCGGCGGCCGATCAGGTCGTAGGCGCTGAACACCAGATGCCCCAGCACCGTCAGCAGCAGGGCCTGCAGCAGGACCGGGGCCTGGTAGCTGCGCAGCGCCAGGCCCACGGCCGGCCAGTCGATCGTGTGCGCGCGGTCGGCCAGCAGCGCCACCACCAGCACGAAGAACAGCACCGCGATGCTCCTGCCCGCCAGCCGGTGCCAGCGCCGCTTCCTGTCCATGGAATCCGGACTCCTTATGGCTTATTGGAACCGTGTGGCCTGCGAGGGTTCCCCTTCAGCCACGGTTCATGCGTCGCGGCCGACCATCGGACGACAACCGACTGACGGCGAGTGGACCATGGATGCTCCCGCAACGCAGGACGCAGTTGCCGGCGAGCCCCTGAGGTTCAGGATCCTGTCCCTGAACACGCACAAGGGGTTCACGGTGTTCAACCGGCGCTTCGTGCTGCACGAACTGCGCGAGGCGGTGCGCGGCGTGGGAGCCGACGTCGTCTTCCTGCAGGAAGTGATCGGCTCCCACAAGGAGCACTCGACGCGCTACGAGAACTGGCCGGCGACCTCGCAGTACGAATTCCTGGCCGACACCATCTGGACGGATGTCGCCTACGGCCGCAACGCGGTCTATGCCGGCGGCGACCATGGCAACGCGCTGCTGTCCAAGTTTCCGATCCTGCGGTACCGCAACCTCGACGTGTCGCAGAGCGGCCCCGAGCGGCGCGGCCTGCTGCACTGCGTGCTGCGGGAGCCGGTCAGCGGGCGCGACATCCATGCCATCTGCGTGCACCTGGGCCTGCGCGAGTCGCATCGCCGCGAGCAGCTGCGGTTGCTGTGCCGGCTGATCGAGGGCTTGCCGGCCGACGCCCCCCTGCTGGTGGCCGGCGACTTCAACGACTGGCGCCAGCGCGCGCACGAGCTGCTGCACCGCGGCTCGAACCTGCGCGAGGTCTTCGTCGAGGCTTTCGGCCGCGCCGCGCGCAGCTTCCCGGCGCGAATGCCGCTGCTGCCGCTGGACCGGATCTACGTGCGCAATGTCACGGCGCGCCAGCCGGCGGTGCTGCACGAACTGCCCTGGTCGCATCTGTCGGACCATGCGCCGCTGACCGCGGAGATCACGCTATGAGCGGGGAACGCTGGCGCGAGGGCAACAGCCTGCGGCTGCTGGAGAACGGCGAGGAGTTCTTTCCGCGCGTGTTCGAGGCGATCCGCGCGGCCCGCAGCGAGGTGCTGCTGGAGACCTTCATCCTGTTCGACGACCCGGTGGGGCGCGATTTGCGAGCGGCACTCATCGAGGCGGCCAGCAAGGGTGCTCGCGTGGAAGTCCTGATGGATCACTACGGCTCGCCGAATCTGTCGGACGAGTTCATCGGTGGCATGACCGCGGTCGGGGTGAAGGTGCACTTCTTCGACGCGCAGCCCAAGTTCATGGGCTACTTCCGCGTCAACCCGCTGCGCCGCCTGCACCGCAAGCTGGTGGTGATCGACCGCGCCATCGGATTCATCGGCGGCATCAATTACTCCCATGACCACCTGCGCGAGTTCGGCCCCCTGGGCAAGCAGGACTACTCGGTGGAGGTCGCCGGGCCCGTGGTGGAAGACATGCGCGAGCTGATGGAGGAGGCGCTGCAATCGCCCGATCGCCGGTCGCGCCGCCGCTGGTTCCGGCGCCGGGTCCCGGCGCTGAAGTCCTTCCCCAGCGGCACCGGCAAGGCCCGTGCGCTGCTGGTCGTCCGCGACAACCAGGAACACCGCGACGACATCGAACGCTATTACCGTTCGGCGATCCGCAACGCGCGCAGCGAGGTGATCATCGCCAACGCCTACTTCTTCCCGGGTGTGCGCCTGCTGCGCGAGATGCGCGCTGCCGCACGCCGTGGCGTGCGCCTCGTGCTGATCCTGCAGGGCTCGCCGGACAAGGCGATCATGCGCTGGGCGGCGGTGACACTCTACGACTACCTGCTGCGTTCGGGGGTCGTGATCTACGAGTATTGCGAGCGGCCGCTGCACGGCAAGGTCGCGGTGATCGACGACCACTGGGCGACGGTGGGCTCCAGCAATCTCGACCCGCTGAGCCTGGCGCTGAACCTCGAGGCCAACCTGCTGATCCGCGACCGCGACTTCACCGGGTATCTCCGTGAGCGCCTGCAGCAGCTCATGGACCACTGCTGCCGCGAGGTGCCGCCGCCGTCCACGCCCAAGCCGCGCTGGTGGAGCCAGGCCTCGGCCTACCTGGTGTTCCGCTTCCTGCGCCGCTTCCCGCGCTGGGCGGAGGCCCTGCCGCAGCACCGGCCCGAGGTGTCGCGCGCGGAGGTGTCGGACGCGCCCGTGCAGGAAACAGTGATGCACCGCGACGCCGCCTAGTTTCGTGACAATCGTCATACCGGCGAAAGCCGGTATCCAGTCGTGCAGGGGCTACTCCCGCCGGGGACTGGATGCCGGCTTCCGCCGGCATGACGGGTATTCGGTGCCGAATCGAAGCTGCTAGGCTCAGTGCATGAATCCCAGCAATATCGAGATCGCCGCGGCGATCCTCTTCGCCGTCGCCCTGCTGCACACCTTCAGCGCCAAGCTGTTCGAAGGCCTGGCCCACCGCAGCCCGCGCCATGCCGGCCTGCTGCACCTGCTGGGCGAGGTCGAGATCGTGTTCGGCTTCTGGGCCGCGGTGCTGATCGTGGTCATGGCCACGATGGTGGGTGGCGAACCTGCGGTGGCCTATGCCGAGTCGCGCCAGTACACCGAGCCGCTGTTCGTGTTCGTGGTGATGGTGGTGGCGGCTTCGCGGCCGGTGCTGGAGTCGATGCGCCGCAGCGTCGGCGCCGTGGCCCGTGCCCTGCCGCTGCCGACGCGCCTGGCACAGGTCTGGCTGAGCCTGTCGCTGGTGCCGCTGCTGGGCTCGCTGATCACCGAGCCGGCGGCGATGACGCTGGCGGCGCTGATGCTGCTGCGCACGCTGTTCGAAACAACGCTGCCGGAGCGCCTCAAGTACGCCGCGCTGGGCGTGCTGTTCGTCAACATCTCGGTCGGCGGTACGCTCAGTTCCTTTGCCGCGCCGCCGGTGCTGATGGTGGCTGCCACCTGGCAGTGGGATTCGGCGTTCATGCTGACGCACTTCGGCTGGCGCTCCGCGACGGCGGTGCTGGTCAACGCCACGGTGCTGTGCTGGTTCCTGCGCGCGCATCTGCGCGAACCGGTGCAAGCGGAGCACAGCGAGCCGGTGCCGCTGCTGGTCAGCCTGATCCACTTCGGCTTCCTCGCCGGCGTGGTGCTGTTCGCCCACCACCCGGTGATCTTCCTGGGGCTGTTCCTGTTCTTCCTCGGCTACACCCAGGCCTATGGCGCGCACCAGAGCCCGCTGATCCTCAAGGAGGGTCTGCTGGTCGGGTTCTTCCTGGCCGGCCTGGTGGTGCTTGGCGGCATGCAGCAATGGTGGCTGCAGCCGATCATCTCGGGCCTGTCACCGCTGGCCTTGTTCTTCGGCGCCACCGCCCTGACCGCGATCACCGACAACGCCGCGCTGACCTACCTGGGCTCGCTGATCTCCGGGATTTCGGATGAGGCCAAGTACATGCTGGTCGCCGGCGCGGTGGCCGGCGGTGGCCTCACGGTGATCGCCAATGCACCGAACCCGGCCGGCGTGTCGCTGCTCAAGGGCGGCTTCCGCGACGGTTCGATCGGCGCGGGCGGCCTGCTGCTGGGGGCGGCGCTGCCGACCGTGGTGGCCATGGTCCTGTTCCTGCTGTGATCACGCCGGCCGGGGGATGCAACCCCCCGAAACGGAAAAATTTCCTTGCCATACGCCGCCCGCCGGCCTATGGTTCGCGGAGTTGGCGAGTAGCTTGATTCCCGGCCGGCAGCGATCTCCCAAGGGCGCTGTCCGCCCCGGCTACCTCGCGACAGGAAGCTACTCGCCAACCCTTTCCCCATTCCCTGAAACAGCCGCCGGGCATGGCAAGCCGCCCGGTGACGCCGCCTATCCGTCATTCGCATGAGCGCTACCGCCGAACGCATCCTCCGTACGATCTCCGCCGATATTTCCGCCCGTCCGCAGCAGGTTGCCGCCGCGGTGGGCCTGCTCGACGAGGGCGCGACGGTCCCCTTCATCGCGCGCTACCGCAAGGAAATCACCGGCGGCCTGGACGACACCCAGTTGCGCCTGCTGGAAGAACGCCTGTCCTACCTGCGCGAGCTGGAGTCGCGGCGCCAGACGGTGCTGGATTCGATCCGCACGCAGGGCAAGCTCAGCGAGGACCTGGAGGCGCGCATCGTCGCCGTGGAAAGCAAGGCGGAGCTGGAAGACCTCTACCTGCCGTACAAGCCCAAGCGCCGCACCAAGGCCGAGATCGCGCGCGAGAAGGGCCTGGGCCCGCTGGCCGAACGCATCTTCGACGACCGCGGCGTGGTGCCGGCGGAACTGGCCGCCGGATACCTCAACGCCGAGGTGGCCGACGTCAAGGCCGCGCTGGATGGCGCGCGCGACATCCTGATGGAGCGCTTCGCCGAGAACGCCGACCTGCTGGGCCGCCTGCGCACGTACATGAAGGAGCGCGCGGTGCTGCGCGCCAAGGTGTTCGAGGGCAAGGAAGAGGCCGGCGCCAAGTTCTCTGATTACTTCAGCCACCACGAGCGCTGGTCCACCGCGCCGGGCCATCGCGCCCTGGCCATGTTGCGCGGCCGCAACGAGGAAGTGCTGGCGCTGGAGATCGAGGTGGACGCCGAGGACGAGTCCACCTGGAAGCCGGTGGAACGCATGGTCGCCGAGGCCTTCGCCATCGTGCCCGCCAAGGGCGCCGCCGACAGCTGGCTGATGGACGTGGTGCGCTGGACCTGGCGCGTCAAGCTGTCGTTCTCGCTGTCGATGGACCTGATGACCGAGCTGCGCGAGCGCGCCGAGGAAGAGGCGATCCGCGTGTTCGCGCGCAACCTCAAGGACCTGCTGCTGGCCGCACCCGCGGGTTCGCGCGCCACCATGGGCCTGGACCCGGGCATCCGCACCGGCGTGAAGGTCGCGATCATCGACGGCACCGGCAAGGTGCTGGAGACCGCCACGGTCTACCCCTTCCAGCCGCGCAACGACGTGCGCGGTGCGCAGGCGGAACTGGCGCGCCTGATCGCAAAGCACAAGGTGGAGCTGATCGCCATCGGCAACGGCACCGCCAGCCGCGAGACCGACAAGCTGGTCGGCGAACTGCTCGCGGCGCTGCCGGGCTCGGCCAAGCCGACCAAGGTCACGGTCAGCGAGGCCGGCGCCTCGGTGTACTCGGCCTCCGCCACCGCGGCGGCGGAATTCCCCGACCTGGACGTGTCGCTGCGCGGCGCGGTGTCGATCGCGCGGCGCCTGCAGGATCCGCTGGCCGAGCTGGTGAAGATCGACCCCAAGTCGATCGGCGTGGGCCAGTACCAGCATGACGTCGACCAGTACCGCCTGGCGCGCGCGCTGGATGCGGTGGTCGAGGACGCGGTGAACGCCGTGGGCGTGGACCTCAACACCGCCTCGGCCTCGCTGCTGGCGCGTGTCTCCGGCCTGGGCGGCTCGCTGGCCGAGGCGATCGTCGTGCACCGCAACGGCGTCGGCGCCTTCAAGTCGCGGCGCGAACTGCTGGAGGTCTCGCGCCTGGGGCCCAAGACCTTCGAGCAGTGCGCCGGCTTCCTGCGCATTCCCAATGGCGCCGAGCCGCTGGACGCCTCCTCGGTGCATCCCGAGGCCTACGGCCTGGCCGAGCGCATCGTCGCCGCCTGCGGCCGCGACCTGCGCGCCGTGATGGGCGACAGCGCCACGCTGCGCAAGCTCGACGCCAAGCGCTTCGCCGACGACAACTTCGGCCTGCCGACGGTGCGCGACATCATCGCCGAGCTGGAGAAGCCCGGCCGCGATCCGCGCCCCGAGTTCCGCACCGCCGCCTTCGCCGACGGCATCGACGACCTCAAGGACCTCAAGCCCGGCATGGTGCTGGAAGGCACGGTGACCAACGTCGCCGCCTTCGGTGCCTTCGTCGACATCGGCGTCCACCAGGACGGCCTGGTGCACGTTTCGCAGCTGGCCGACAAGTTCGTCAAGGACCCGCACGAGGTGGTGAAGGCCGGCGACGTGGTCAAGGTGCGCGTGGTCGAGGTGGACCCCAAGCGCAAGCGCATCGCGCTGACCATGAAGAAGGACGATGCGGGTACACCGCGCGGCGGTGCCGGCGACAGCCGCGCGTCATCCGGTCCGCGCGACCGCGATCGCCGCGACTCGCGCCCGCCGGCGCGGCCGCAGCAGGCCCCGCAGAAGCCTCAGCAGGGTTCGCTGGGCGCGGCGCTGATGGAGGCGCTGAAGTCGAAGTGAGGAGGGAAGTCCCCTCTCCCGCTTGCGGGAGAGGGGTAGGCGAGGGGATGGATCCCCGAGGTAGGGCAACGCATGGAGCAGTTGCCGAGGAGAGGGTTTCTGTAGAGGGTGGAAGGATTAACCCCGTCACGCTCTACAGAAACCCTCTCCCGGCCCTGCGGGCCACCCTCTCCCGCAAGCGGGAGAGGGGACAGCACAAGCTACGCCGCTTCACCCACCGGCTGGACCAGCGGCGTTACCACACCAGGCCGGCTCGGCAGCGCATGCCGCAGGATGCGCCACACCACCTGCCCGAACTGCTTCAGCATCGACCCCGTGTTGTAGTTCTGGCCGTAGCGCGTGCAGATCTCGCGCACTTCCGGCGCCACCTGGGCATAGCGGCGTGCCGGCATGTCCGGGTACAGGTGGTGCTCGATCTGGTGGCTGAGATTGCCGGTCAGGATGTGCAGCAGCTTGCTGCCGCTGAGATTGGACGAGCCGCGCAGCTGGCGCAGGTACCAGTGGCCGCGGGTTTCGTTCAGCAGCACGCTCTTGGGGAAGGTCTCGGCGTCGGCGGTGAAGTGGCCGCAGAAGATCACGGTGTAGGTCCACAGGCTGCGGATGATGTTGGCCACCACGTTGCCCAGCAGCACCGGCAGGAAGAACGGACCGGCCAGCAGCGGGAACACCACGTAGTCCTTCACGATCTGGCGGCGCATCTTGCGGCCCAGCGGGCGGAACTCCTCGGCCAGCTGCGCCTTGGTCTTGCGGCCGCTGAAGTATTTGCCCAGCTCCAGGCGCTGGATCGCCACGCCCCACTCGAACAGCAGCGCGAAGATCACCGCGATGATCGGCTGGAACAGGAAGAAGGGGCGCCAGCGCTGTTCCGGGAACAGGCGCAGCAGGCCGTAGCCGATGTCGTCGTCGGCGCCGCGCACGTTGGTGTAGGTGTGGTGCTTGTAGTTGTGCGTGTGGCGCCAGTTGTCGCCGGTGGCGACGATGTCCCACTCGTAGGTCTTGCCGTTGAGCTGCGGGTCGCGCATCCAGTCGTACTGGCCATGCATCACGTTGTGGCCCAACTCCATGTTCTCCAGGATCTTGGACAGGCCCAGCAGCAGCGTGCCCAGTACCCAGGCCGGCGGAAACGCGCCGAAGAACAGCAGGGCGCGGCCGGCCGCCTCGATGTAGCGCACGGCGGCGACCACGCGGCGGATGTAGCGCGCGTCCTCGGCACCGACCTGCGCCATCGTGCGGCTGCGCAGGGCGTCGAGCTCCTGCCCGAAGGCGTCCATCTCGGCGGCGGACAGCGGTCGATTGAGTGTGGTGGCTTGGGTCATGGTCAAAAGTTCTTGTCAGAGGTCCAGCGTCAGGTCGCTGCGCGCGGCACTGGTGCAGATGCGCAGTTCGCTGCCGGGTTCGGAAATGGTTTCGCCGTTGTTGAGGTTCTGGCCCACGCCCTCGACCAGGCGGCAGGCGCAGGTGTTGCACAGGCCCATGCGGCAGCCCGATTCCGGGCGCAGTCCCTGGGCTTCCAGCGCGGCCAGCAAGGGCACGCCCGAGGGCACGTCCAGGCTGCGACCGCTGGCACGCAGCGTCACGCGCACGCTGCCGCCGCCGGGCGCCAGCGCGGGCGGGGTGAAGGCCTCGCCGTGGAAGCGCAGCGCGCGGCCCTGGGCCAGCAGGCGCGCCTGGTCGACGAAGCCGCGCGGGCCGCAGGCATAGACCTGCAATGCGTCCAGGTCCGGCGCCAGCGTTTCCAGCAGCCCTGCATCGAGGCGGCGGGCCAGTTCGCCGGCCAGGCGCAGCGGCTCGCGCGTCAGCACGAAGTGCAGGCGCAGGCGCGGCAGGCGCGCCGCCAGCTGGCGCAGTTCCTCGGCGTAGCAGAGTTCCGCGCGCTGCTGCGCCCAGTAGACCAGCGTCGCTTCGGCCTGCGGGTTCTGCTCCAGCGCCAGGCTCAGGCTCATCAGCGGCGTGATGCCGCTGCCGGCCGCCAGGAACAGATAGCGGCCCGGGCCCTGCGGCAGGTTCATCTCGCCATAGGCCTCGCCGAGTTCCACCACCGCGCCGGGGCGCAGGGCACAGAGCGCCGTGCTGAGCTTGCCGCCCTCCACCTGCTTGATCGTCAGGCGCAGCAGGCCGTCGGCGCGCGGCGGCTGGGTGAAGCTGTAGCTGCGGGTGACGCGCACGCCCTCCACCTCGGCGGTCAGGTTGACGTGCTGGCCCGGTTCAAAGCCGCCGAAGCGGCGGTTGGGCTGCAGCGTCAGGCTCACCGCGTTGGCGGATTCCTGTTGGCGGGCGACGACGCGGGCCAGGCAGCGGTCCCAGGCCTGGATGCTGCCGAACTGGCGGCTCCAGAAGTCGAAAACCGGGGCCGAGACGGCGGCGCCGAGCAGGCGGGCGGGGCTGGAAAGGCTGTTCATGGGCCGGATTATACAGATGAGAGTACAGTTGTCTATACATATGTATATTAATTATTCGTTATGATAGGGGCATGAGCACCCCCACCAGGACCCGACCCGCCGCGCGCACCGCGCGTCGCAGCCTTGCCCCGCAGGGGCGCAAGCCGGTGATTACACGGGAAGATCTGATCGCCGCCGCGCTCAAGCTGGTGGGGCCCAACCGCAGCGTTTCGACGCTGAGCCTGCGCGAGGTGGCGCGCGAGGCCGGTATCGCGCCGAACAGCTTCTATCGCCACTTCCGCGACGTGGACGAGCTGGCCATTGCGCTGATCGACCAGGCTGGCCGCTCGCTGCGCGCGATCATCGGCGAGGCGCGCCATCGCGCTGCCAGCGGCCGCAGCATCGTGCGCAGCTCGGTGGAAACCTTCATGGAGCAGCTCAGCGCCGACCAGAAGCTGCTGCACATCGTGCTGCGCGAGGGCACGGTGGGCTCGGAGGCTTTCAAGCAGGCGGTGGAAAAGGAGCTGCGTTCCTTCGAGGACGAGCTCTGCGTCGACCTGATCCGCCTGGCCGCGCTCAACAAGCTGCCGATCTACGAGCCCCGGCTGGCGGCCAAGGCGATCACGCGGCTGGTGTTCGCGATGGGCACCGCGGCGATGGATCTGCCGCCGGAGCGTCATCCGCAGCTGATCGAGGAGATGGTGACGATGCTGCGCATGCTGATGGTGGGCACGCAGACCATGGCGCGCGAGGGCATCGTCGCGGACTGATGTGTGGTTGTTGCTTGTCTCCCTCTCCCGCTGGCGGGAGAGGGCTGGGGTGAGGGTGGAGCCCTCAATCGGATGTGATGTGCGTAACCGCCGCTGCACCACCCTCACCCTAACCCCTCTCCCGCCAGCGGGAGAGGGGATCAAGAAATCAGCCGCTCGTAGTCTTCCCGCGTATCCACGTCCACCGCCGCTTCCGGCATCGTCACGCGGATCACCTCCTGTGCATGGCGCTCCAGCAGCTTGCGTGCGCCCTGCGGGCCGGACCAGTTGGAAAGCTCCGCGTACCAGGCCCGCGGAAACAGGCAGGGCGGGCCCATCGCATCCCCCAGGTCAGCGGTGACGATGCACTGCGGTGTCTCCTTCCAGGCTTCGATGACGCGCCGGAGCTGTGCTTCGCCCACCCGCGGCTGGTCTCCCAGGCAGACCAGCGTGCCGGCGGAATCCCCGGCAAGTGCATGGCGGAAGCCGCAGCCCAGCGAGCTGCCCATGCCCTGTTGCCAGTCGTCGTTGCGCAGGATCGTCAGCGGCAGGCCGGCCAGCGCCGCCAAGACTTCGTCGGCGTAGGCGCCGGTGACCACGGTCAGCGGGCAGCCGGTGGCAAGCGCCGCCAGCGCCGCGTGCCGTACCAGCGGCACGCCGCCGATCAGCGCCAGCTGCTTGGCGCTGCCGAAGCGGCTGGCGTTGCCTGCCGCGAGCAGCAGCGCGTGCACCTCGGTGGAAGCGGTCATCGCTGCGGTTCCCGTGATTGGCCCCGCGTATCAGCGCCGGGCCTGCGTGCCCTCGCTCGGGCAGGGGCCGCCGGCCGCCGCCCAGGTCTTGAAGGCGGCCACGAACCGGTCATGCGGCACCGGCACCGGCGCGCGCGTGCCACCCGGGTTCCAGCCCCAGAGCACCAGCTTGTCCTCGGCCACGTGCTTGATCAGCGCCGGGAAGTCGCGGCCGCCGTTCTTGCTCTTGTCCTGGATGTCGCGGCACAGCTCCTGCGGCGACAGGCCGAGGGTCACCATCTTCATGTGCGGTGGCGGCAGCGCCCAGTGCGGAGCCCCCGGCGGTGCGTGCGGGCCATAGGAGGCCGGAGGGTTCCTGTCGGCATGGCAGGTGGCGCAGGGCAGGCCCGGCGCGCCGTGGCCGTCGGGACCGCGCAGCACGCCCTGCGCATGCGGGCGGCCCTCGTCGAACTGCAGCGGCGCATCGCCGGGGATGTGGCAGTTCTGGCAGCGCGGATGCTGGAACACCTGCTGCACCGTGGCGAAGGCGGCGATTGCCTCGGCGCGCGCCTCCGGTGTCGGTTGTGGCGGCGCGCCGCTGCAGGATGCGAGTGCAAAGACCAGCGGCAGGAAAACGAAATGGAGCATGCGCATGTCGTCTTCCTTCAGGCCGAAAGCTGTAGCGGCAGTTCGCGCAGCCGCTGTCCCGTCAGTGCGGCGATGGCATTGGCCACGGCCGGCGCGATCGGCGCGGCGCCGGGTTCGCCGACGCCGCCGGGCTTCTCGGTGCTGGAGACGATATGCACGTCCACCTGCGGCATCTCGTCCAGGCGCAGCACCTGGAAGTCGTGGAAGTTGGACTGCTGCACGCGGCCGTCGCGGAACTCCAGGCGGCTGTGCAGCGCGGCGCCCAGGCCGAAGGCGATGCCGGATTCCATCTGCGCCTCGACCCCCGCCGGGTTCACGACGATGCCGCAGTCGATCGCGCAGGTCACGCGGTGCACGCGGATGCGCCCGTCCTGCACCGACACCTCCGCCACCTGCGCGATGGTGCTGCCGAAGGACTCGTGCACCGCGACGCCGCGCGCGCGGCCGGCCGGCAGCGGCGAGCCCCAGCCGGACTTGCGCGCCGCCAGGTCCAGCACGCCGAGGTGTCGCGGGTGCTTCTGCAGCAACGCGCGGCGGTAGGCCACCGGGTCCTGCTGCGCGCTCAGCGCCAGTTCGTCGATCAGTCCTTCCATCACGAAGGCGGTGTGGCTGTGGCCCACCGAGCGCCACCACAGCACCGGGATGCCGGTCTGCGGCGAGTGCAGCTCCACCGTGTGGGCTTTTACTTCCTTGAGGTAGGGCGAGTCGGACACGCCCTCGACCGAAGTGGCGTCGATGCCGTCCTTGACCATCAGCGGCTCCATCGGCGTACCGGCGAGGATCGACTGGCCGACCACGGCATGCTGCCAGGCCATCGGCCAGCCCTTCGCATCCACGCCGATGCTCACGCGATGCAGGTAGGCCGGGCGGTAGTAGCCACCGCGGACATCGTCCTCGCGCGTCCACACCGTCTTCACCGGCCGGCCCGCGGCCTTGGCCACGTGCACCGCCTCGCTGACGAAATCCGAAGTGGGCGTCGCACGCCGGCCGAAGCCGCCGCCGAGAAACATGGTATGGATCTGCACCTGCTCGGGCTTCAGGCCGGTGATCTGCGCGGCCACCATCTGGTCCAGCGTCTGGAACTGCGTGCCGGCCCAGACCTCGCAGCTGTCGCGGCCGATCCTGACCGTGGCATTCATCGGCTCCATCGGCGCATGCGCGAGGTAGGGCACGCTGTAATCGGCCTGCAGCGTGCGCGCGGCCTTCTTCAGCGCGCGGCCGCTGTCGCCGGCCTTGGCGGCACGCAGGCCGCGGGTGTCGGCCAGGCGGCCGAACTCGGCCTTCAGGGCCTTGCTGTCCAGCGCCGCGTTCGGCCCGGGATTCCAGTTCACCACCAGTGCGTCGCGGCCCAGCTTGGCGGCCCAGAAGTGGTCCGCCACCACGGCGATGCCGCTGGGCACCTGCAGCACCTGGCGCACGCCGGGAATCGCCTTGGCCCTGGTGGCGTCGAAGGACTTCACGCTCGCGCCGAACACGGGCGGCCGCGCCACCACGGCGGTCAGCAGACCGTCGAAGCGCACGTCCATGCCGAACTCGGCGCGGCCGGTGATCTTCTCGGGGGTGTCGAGACGCCTGGTTGCCTTGCCGATCAGCTTCCAGTCCTTCGGGTCCTTCAATGCCACGGTCTTGGGTGCCGGCAGGGCATTGGCCGCGTCGGCCAGCTCGCCGAAGCGCGCGCGATGCGCGCCACTGCTGACCACGCCCTGGTCGACGCGACAGTCGGCCGGCTTCACGCCCCACCGCTGCGCCGCCGCCTGCACCAGCAGCACTCTTGCAGTAGCGCCGGCCTGGCGATAGCGCTCGAACTCCGACCAGGTGCTGCTGGAGCCGCCGGTCATCTGCATGCCGAACATGATGTGCGCGTACACCGGCGCCGCCGGCGCATGCGCCACGCGCACCCGCGACCAGTCCGCGTCCAGCTCCTCGGCGATCAGCATCGGCAGCGCCGTCCAGATGCCCTGGCCCATCTCGGAGTGGGCAAGCAGCACGGTGACGCTGTCGTCGCTGCCCACGCGCAGGAAGGCGTTGGCCGGCGGCAGCGCCGCGGGCGCAGGCGGTGGGGAGGCCGCGTGCGCGAAGCGGTTGGCCGCCGGCACGGTGAAGCCGATGACCAGGCCGCCGCCCACCAGGGCGCCGGTCTTGAGGAAGTCGCGACGGGAAGTGTTGCTCAGGTCGTTCACGGCAGTGCTCCGTAACGTGCCGGCGCTCCGCATCCGCGGAGCGCCGTGGGGTTTCAGGTCTTGGACAGTTCCGCCGCGCGGTGCACCGCGGCGCGGATGCGCTGGTAGGTGCCGCAGCGGCAGATGTTGCCGGACAGGGCGGCGTCGATGTCGGCGTCGCTGGGCCTGGCCTTGGCCGCGAGCAGCGCGACCGCCGACATGATCTGGCCCGACTGGCAGTAGCCGCACTGGACCACGTCCAGCTCCGCCCAGGCGCGCTGCACCGGGTGGCTGCCGTCGGCCGACAGGCCCTCGATCGTGGTTACGGATTTGCCGGCGGCCGCGGCCACCGGGGTGATGCAGGAGCGCAGGGGCGCACCGTCGAGGTGCACGGTGCAGGCACCGCATTGCGCGAGCCCGCAACCGAACTTGGTGCCGGTCAGCCCCAGCAGGTCGCGCAGCACCCACAGCAGGGGCATATCGGGCGGCGCGTCCACTTCATGCGCGGTGCCATTGACGGTGAGCTTCATGATTCCCTCGCGCTGGCTGGGGGTGGTCGGGGCAGACTACTCCAGCCCCGGGGACGAATCCATGCTGTGCAGGCCTTGAGACCGGTTCAGCCGCCCGCGCGTTCCACCCAGCGTGTCGGCGGCGGTGCCACGTAGCTGTCAAAGCGCTGCAACAGGCGCCGCGGATCATCGTCCACCAGCATCATCGAACGGTGCTGCGGGCGCACGAAACCTTCGGCCTGCGCGTGATCGAGGAATGCCCCCAGGCGCTCGTAGTAGCCGGCCACATCGAGCAGGCCGCAGGGCTTGTCGTGCAGGCTCAGCTGCGCCCAGGTCCAGATTTCCAGGATTTCTTCCAGCGTGCCGAGCCCGCCGGGCAGGGCGATGAAGCCGTCGGACAGTTCCGCCATCAGGGCCTTGCGCTCGTGCATGGAGCGCGTCACGCGCAGTTCGCTCAGGCCCGGGTGCCCCGCCTCCTTTTCCACGAGGGTCTCCGGGATGACGCCGGTGACGCGCCCGCCCAGGCGCAGCACCTCGTCGGCCAGCACGCCCATCACACCGAGGTTGGAGCCGCCGTAGACCAGGCCGGTACCGCGCTCCACCAGAGCCGCCGCCAGCGCGCGGGCGCCTTCGGCGTAGGCCGGGATGCGCCCCGGGCTGGAACCGCAATACACGCAGATATTCTTCAGCATCGACCTGTCGTTGCACTTGTCTGGAGCATCTAGCCTGCCAGAACCGCCGATGCGCCGGTGGCGCGCTCGCGAAAACGGCGCTACGGCGTGGCCGGCGCCTCCGGTGGCGTTCCGGGAGGCCTCAGCGAGTAGCGCTCGGTGAAGGTCGTGGGGCGGTAGCGCTCGTCGGCGGCGAAGCGGAAGCTCTTGATGTCGGCCAGCAAGCGCTGCTCGAACTCGGGGTTGTCGAAGCCGGAGTATTCCAGGCGCGCTTCGCCGACCGCGCCGTCGGGCATCACCGTGTAGCGGATGATCATCCGGGCGAAGGCGGGCGGCTGGCGGTCCTGGTAGTAGTCGAGCGCGATCAGGTTGAAGCGCGTGCGCAGCTGCGGCAGGCTGTCGCGCAGGCTGCTCTGCGGGCGCTCCTGCCCGCTGGCTGCGGCCGGCGGTGCACCTGGAGCGAGAGAGCCTGCGGGACGGGGGGAATCGCCATACTCCTGAAAGAAGTCCGTGGCCCGGTAACCCGGCACGCTGGGGAAGCGCAGCCGCTGCAGCCCCTCGCGCGCCAGCCGATCGAACTCCGTCCGGCCGAAGCTGGAGGAGACGACCGTCACGCGCGAGACGCGCCCGTCGGGCTCCACGCGGAAGCGCAGCGTGATCCGGGCGCCGGCCGGCACGGCGGCCTCGCCGAAGGCGCTGCGTTCGGCCTCGCGAAGTGTCCCGTTGATCAGGGGCGCCAGCGTTGCGACCTCCTTTTCCGGCCGCGAGGGGCGCTCAAGATCGGAGTCGAAACGGTAGCTGAAACGGCTGGGGGCGTACGCCTGCTTCGCGGAATAGCGGAAGCCGCTGACCGCGGCAATCGCGTCCCGTTCGAAATCGCGGCTGGTGAAGCCGGAGTCCGTCACCTGCACGTCGCCCACGCTGCCGTCCGTCATCACCGTGAAGTGCAGCGTCATCTGCGCGCCATCGGGTGGTGGGCTGACGAGGCTGTAGTGCTTGCGATACGCGCCGGCGATCGCATCCTGCAAAGCCGACGCTCGCGTCCTGACATCGCTCAGGGGGCGCTGCGCGGTCGGGGCCGGCGTGGGCGCCGTCGGCAACCTGAACAGCTCCGTCGGCGGCTGGCTGGCCTCCGCCGGAGCGGGCGGCGCCGGGGGCTTGGGCTTGCCGTAGTCGATCGTGATGGGCACCGTCCGGGCTTCCTCGACATTCGCCTCGCGGAATTCGAGGATCCGCCAGGACAGCAGCAGCGCCAGCCCGGCGAAGAATGTGATGCCGAAGGCCACGTTGAGGGGATTCTCGAAGCCCGAGCGGGTCAGCCGCAGCTTTGCCCGGACCAGCAACTGGGTCAGCGGATGGAACAGGTAGGACGCCAGCAGATGCGCGAACAGCAGCTGCCGGGCGCCGACCGGCAGGCCCTGCAGCCCCGTCAGCTGTGCGGCCAGGAACGTGCCGAAGGCGATGAGCCCGGCCAGGGGCCAGGCATAGATGCCCATCACGACCGTGGCATAGCCCAGGCTGTAGTGGAACGCCAGCCAGGCAAAGCCCGTGAGGCTGCAGAGCAGGAACCACGGCGACAGTGGCGCCATGAGGGACATCGCGCCACTGAAAATCGCCACCGACACCAGCACGCTCCGCCGCCGCGGTTCCGTCGTCCAGAGGCGACGGATCTCCTGCGGCGAGCGGAAGACGCCCTGGTGAATCTTCCGCTTCCACCAGCGCAGCGCGGCATTCCCCAGCAGCGGCGGCGAGCAGGCCGCCAGCATGCAGGCGATTCCGACGGCCGGGTACCTGAACAGGTCCAGCTGCCATTCCGTGAGCAGGAAGTTGGTCAGGGCGAGCAGGGGCAGCGCCCCCAGCAGCAGGCCGGCCAGGACCAGCAGGCCGGCCTGGTCGAACGTCAGGCGATGCTGGCCTATCCGCTCGCGCCACCAGTCCGCCGATTCCCGGTTGATCTCGAAGTGCAGCGCGGCGCGCTGCGATTGCTCCAGGTCCTCCAGCAGCTGCTGCATCGCCTTGAGCTGCTCCGACCAGCGCGCAAAGCGCCGGAACGGCTTCTCGTCGGGGGCGCCGAGCAGCAGGGCCAGCGCCTTGCGCCGGGTCAGGCTGCTGTGCCGGCGATCTTCCTCGACCTCCAGGCGCCACCGGCGTGCCTGCCGGCGGTGCCAGAGCTCGTAGAGGCGGGGGTCGGTGCGCTGCACGACCTCGCCGGGATCGCCCCAGCGGTAGACCTCGGCGAAAACCGGGATCAGTTCCATATAGTCGTCGAAGCGCTGCGTGAGGACGTCCAGCGCGGCCTGCTCGATGGCGGTCTGGAAATCCAGCAGCTGCCAGTCCGGATGCTGCAGCCGGTGCCGGAGCTGGGGCACGCGCTGCTGCGCGTAGGTCTGCATCAGTTCCGCGCACAGCGTCCGGGCGACTTCCAGAGGCGCGGGCGGCCGGGCCATCGCCGCCACCGGCGGCGGCAGCGGCGCCACCGGCCGCAAGCGATCGTCTGCCGGTATCGGCTTGGCGAGATTTACGGGCATCTCCAGGATCACCTCGGCGACCGGCGGCGCCGGTGGCTCTCCTGCGGCCTGTTCGCGTGCGTCCTGTTCGGCCCCCTGTTCAGCCAGCCGCAGCGCATGCTCGTAGGCCGCCCTCAGGCGCTGGAAGCCCTCGGCGTCATCCTCGGGGTGCACCTGCTTGAGGCGCGCGGCGTAGGCGCGCTTGATCGCGCGCAGATCGCCGGTGGGGGCAATGCCCAGTTCCTGCCAGATATTCATGGATCGCGGATCAGCCCAGCGGGGTGTCCTCGAACTGGTCCAGCACATCGCCCAGCTGGAGCCGCAGGTGCGCGATGTCGCGCGGGTTCTGCCGCTCGACCACCGTCATGAACGCCGACAGCTGCTGGCTGACCCATTCGCGGCGTTCGCCGAGATGCTGCTCGTAGAGGCGCTTCAGGCGCTCCAGCATGGCCACGTTCTCGGACTGCTCGCGCGGGTGGATCCGCAGCTGCTCCAGCGCCCCGAGGCTTTCCCGGATATCGTCCTGGCTCATCGCGCCGGGGCTCTGCTCAATCAGCAGCTTCTCCACCGTGCCGGTCGCCAGGATCTTGGCCTCCACCAGCAGCAGGCCATTGACGTCGTAGGTGAAGCGCACCTCCACCTGCTGCTGCCCGCGCGGCTTCTTCGGCAGCGGCACGTTGAGCCGGCCCAGCAGGACGTTCTCCTGCACCGAGCGGCTTTCGCCCTGGTAGATGCGCAGTTCGATCATCGTCTGGTAATCGTGCAGCGGCGAGATCACCTCGCAGCGGCTGGCGGGGATCACCGTGTTGCGCTCGATCACCGGCATGAACACGCCCGGCCGGTACTGGCCGGCGGCGTATTCCTCGGTGGTCTCGATACCGAGGCTGTAGGGGCTGACGTCCGTCAGCACCACTTCGCTCAACGCCGCGTCGCGGGCCTTGAGACCGGCCTGCACGGCGGCACCCATGGCGATCGCTTCGTCCGGGTTGATCTCGCGGTTGGGGAAGCGCCCGAACATCTTGGCCACCAGCCGGTGCACGATCGGCATGCGCGTGGCGCCGCCCACCAGCACCACCTGGTGCAGGCTGGCGGCATTGATCCGCGCGTCGCGCAGGGCGCGCTCCACCGGCGTGCGCAGGCGCAGCAGCAGGTTGGCTGCAAGGCGTTCGAAGGCGTCGGCGGTGACGCTCCACTGCGCTTCGAGCTCGCCCTCGCGGCAACTCATCAGCACCGGGTCCTTGTGCGACAGCTCGCGCTTGACGCGTTCCGCCTCGCTGCGCAGCCGGGCCGCCTGCTCCGGGCTCAGCCGCTTCGGGTCCAGGCGCAGTGCGCCGGCATGCTGCGCCAGGAAGGCATCCACCAGGATGCCGGCGAAATCCTCGCCGCCCAGGTAGTTGTCGCCGGCGGTGGCACGGACCTCCATCACGCCGGAGAACAGCTCCAGGATGGACACGTCGAAGGTGCCGCCGCCGAGATCGAACACCAGGAATTGCGATTCCGGGTCGGCATGATGCAGGCCGTAGGCCAGCGCCGCCGCGGTCGGCTCGTTGAGCAGGCGCTCCACCTTGAGGCCCGCCAGTTCGCCGGCGATGCGCGTGGCCTTGCGCTGCGTGTCGTTGAAGTAGGCCGGCACCGTGATGATGGCCTCGGTGACCGGCTCGCCCAGGAAGGCTTCGGCGTCGGCCTTCAGCGACTTCAGCACCAGCGCCGAGAGTTCCTCCGGGCGGAACTCGCGATCCGCCAGCGTCAGGCGGCGGTCGGTCCCCATGTAGCGCTTGAACGCCGCGGCCGTGCGCCGCGGCTGGGTCAACAGCCTGTCGCGGGCCGCTGCCCCCACCAGGACCTGGCCCTGGTCGTCCAGGCTGACGCAGGAGGGGGTCAGCACCTGGCCGAGGGCATTGGGGATGAGCACGGCCTGCCCGTCGCGCCATACCGCGGCGAGGCTGTTGGTGGTTCCCAGGTCGATGCCGACAATCATGCGCGTTCCCTCGAAAAAGTGCGGCGATTCTAGGGGATGTTTCCCTCCATGGCAGCCGCAAGAACGGGGCCGGGTTCCGGCAGTGAAACCTGATCCGGTTGTCGGGTCGGGGATGGAACCGACAGGCGCCCCCGGCGGGGCACTGGCGCATGCGGCTCACGGAAAGGTAAAAGGGAGGCAAGACCTTGCTCCCTTTTTTGGGTGCTATCGGTGCGAACTTTCCACTGAGAGTGCCGATACCGCAGAAGACCTGACAGCAACGTCACGTTGACAGCCTCTCGAAGCTTGGGTCATATCCGCGCAAATCCCGAGGAGTGATTGTTCACATCGGGACAGGCTGCTTGGGGAATTCACGGGGAGCTGGCACGTGCCGGCGCAGTTGCAGGCTATCGGTGGCTACGCGTAGCGATCCGATCCGCTCTCTGCTCCCGTCAGACAACTCGCAGCGGCCAGATAAGCGGGTATCGCGTTGCCATCCGCTTGCATCAGGGCTGCGCGCAGCAGCGACCCCAGAGCATGTATAGAAAAACTTTCCCGCCAACACCCGGGAATCTCGCACTCAGGAAAGTCACCGATGGCTAGTTTCGACAAGACACAGGCGCCGCTGCGCCGCAGCGCCCATGCCCTGCGCCATGCACTGCTAGGCATGACACTGGCGGCCAGCGCCGGCTGGTCGGCCCTGGCGCTCGCGGACAAGGCGGGCGCACCGCGCGAGCAGCCTCCGCAGGGTCTCGCCGCGATCCGCACGCAGATCGAGCGCAGCAAGTCCCCGGCCGAGCTGTCCACGCAGCTGCAGCGCCTGCGTGACGCATTCATCGCCGCCGACGCGCGCGAGCGCGACACCTTCTACGCCACCGGCCGCCACATCCAGGACAAGCGCCTGCCCGCCGGCATCCAGCGGCGTCACCAGCAGGCCCTGCAGGCCTGGCGCCAGCAGAGCGAAGCAACCCTGGAAGAGTTCGTTCCCCTGCTGGCCGAAAAGCGCCCCGCCGAAGCCCGCCGCCGTGTCGACGCGCTGCTGCAGCGGCTCGAGCGCCGCCCGTCGCTGCTCGGTGCCCCCGCCATCCGGCACGAGCTGCCGGGGCAGCCCCGCCTCAAGGCCCCGCGCGCACCGCGCCGCACGCTGCGCGAATACACCGCCACGCAGGACACCTTGCTGGTTGCCGACAACAGCGCCGCGAGCATCCTGCTGGCCGCCGCCGCCGTCGGCCTGCCCACCGCCGAGCATCTGGCGCAGACCGAAGACGCCCCCTTCACCGACGCCATCCGCGCCCAGGCCGCCGAGCTGCACGGCCAGCCGGTGGAGATCGTCAACTGGGTACGCAACCACATCGAGTTCGTGCCGGGCTACGGTTCCGTGCAAGGCGCGGGGCAGACCCTGCTGAACCGTCGCGGCAACGCGGCGGACACCTCCAGCCTGCTGCTGGCGCTGTTGCGCGTATCCGGCATCCCGGCGCGCTATGTGGTGGGCACCGTGGAGATGGACGCCGCCGCCGCCCAGAACTGGCTGGGCGACCTGCCCACGCCGCAGGCCGCCATAGCGTTGCTGCAGCAGGCCGGCGTGCCCGCCGAGCCGGTGGTGGTGGCGGGCAGGATCAGCGCCCTGCGCTTCGAGCATGTCTGGGTCGAGGCCTTCGTCGACTTCGAACCCTCCCGCGGCGCGCGCAACCGCGTGCCCGATACCTGGGTGCCGATGGACGCCAGCTTCAAGGACGTGCTCTACACCCCCGGCATCGACATCGCGCGCGACCTGCGCTTCGACGCCGAAAGCTTCATCCAGCGCTTGGCCGGCGCCAGCCAGCGTGACCCGCAGACCGGCGCGGTGTCGGGTATCGACACCGCCGCCATCGGCCAGCAGCTGCTGGCCTACCGCGACCAGGTCAGCCGCTTCCTGGCCAGCGTGAACCCCGACGCCCGCGTCGCCGACGTGCTCGGCACCCAGACGCTGGTGGAGCGTCACCCCGACGTGCTGGCAGCGGCCCTGCCGTACCGTATCGCGGCGAGCGAGGCACCGGCCCTGGCGCTGCCCGAGCGCCTGCGCTGGAAGCTGCGGCTCAGCCTCTATGCCAGCAGCGCAGACCTCGCCACCCAGCGCAGCACCGTGGCCCTGGAACGCTCGTTGCCGCAACTGGACGGCCGCCGCGTGGCGCTGTCCTTCATCCCTGCCACCACTGACGACGCGACGGCACTGGCCAGCTACCTGCCACAGCCGCATGCGGACGGCTCGCCGGTGCAGCCGAGCGAGTTTCCGGAAGACCTTCCCGGCTACCTGATCGAGATGAAGGCGCAGTTGCTGATCGGTGACGATGCCCTCTACACCGGCGGCAATCTCACGCTGGGCACGCCCGTGCTGCTGCGCACCGAGATCTGGGACCCGGGCCAGCAGGCCTGGGGTCCGGCGGGCGACCGTGTGGCCGACGTGGGCGAATACCACGCCCTGAGCGTCAACGGCCAGGGCATGGGCCTGCCGCGCATGCAGGCCGCCGCGGCCGGCCTGGACCGGCTGCGCACCACGCTGGGGGCGCGCCAGTACGGCAGCCTCACGCGCGACGCGCTGACCGGCTCGCTGCTGGAAGAAGCCGGCCTGTCGTACTTCGCGCTGGCCGACGCCAACGACCGCCTGTTCGCCCGCATCGCCCGTGCCGTCAGTGCGCGCCAGCCCTCGCTGCTGCGCGCCTACGTCGATGCCCAGACCACCTACGCCTATGGCGTGCCCACGCACGTGCGCTTCCCCGCCGTGGCCTTGCAGCTGGAGCAGCTCAACACCGCCGTCGTGACGCGCGAAGTGGACGCCGAAGGCAAGCCGGTCGGCTATGCCGCCTTCCGCCGCGCCGCGCTGGAGCGCGCCTCGGCCTATGGCCATCTCTCGCTGGAGCGCCTGTTCGCCGGCGGCGCGCCGCAGGGCGCCTCCGCGGTCAAGGCCCTGGCACAGTCGGTGGTGGCGGGCACCCCGATCTACCGCCTGGGGGCCGACAACCTCGACGCCGCGCTGGCCCGCATCGACCTGCCCGCCGACGACAAGCAGCTGCTGCGCGACAACGTCGGCAACGGCCGCAGCGGCACGGTGTCGGAATCCCCCGTGACCATTGCCGGCTGGTCCGGCAGCGGCCTGGTGATCTCCGACGATGCCAGCGGGGCGGGGGACTACCGCCTCACCGGCGGCGACGCCGGCCGCCTGCAGTCCGGCAATCTCGCCTGGCTGGCACTGGGCTCGCCCGCGCAGGCCGCGGGCGGCGCGCTGCCCGTACTCGACGCCGCGCGCGGCGTGCAGCAGGGCATCGAAGTGCTGCTGGGCGACAGCTCCGGCGTGCGCTGGAGCGAGTACGCCGCGCAGCAGGACATCGTTGGCGCGCTGATGCTGGGCTTCGTCAGCGGCGCGGCCGGCGGCACCGCCGCCGACCAGGCGATCCTCGTGGCCACCGCCAACGCCGCCACCGGCACGGCCGACCTCGACGAGCCCGTCAACCAGGCCCCGGTCTTCACCACCCACCCCGTCACCCAGGCCAGGGCCGGCAAGGTCTACCACTACAGCGCCTCCGCCGCCGATCCCGAAGGCGACCCCGTCCAGTACCGCATCACCCGCGCGCCCGGCGGCGTCAGCGTCAGCGCCAGCGGCCACGTCAGCTGGGACCGCCCGGTGGCGGGCGACTGGGTCATCACCCTGCGCGCCGACGACGGCCACGCCTGGCGCGAGCAGACCTGGTCCCTGCACGTCGATGAAGCCGCCGCCGCACTGGACGCCAGCCTCAGCGTCAGCCCCGAGCTGGCCGAGCCCGGTACCCCCGTCACCCTCAGCGTCGCCAGCAGCGGCGGCAGCGGCACGGTCACGCGCACACTAACCGTCAACGGCACGCCGGTCGCCATCCCCGCCAACGGCGTCCTGCAGCAGCCCGCCCCGCAAACCCCCGGCGTCTACCGCATCGCCCTGCAGGTCAGCGACGACAGCACCACACTCCACCGCGAAGCCCTGCTGCGCGTGCGCAGCGCCGACGACAGCGCAGCACCCGTCGCCGAAATCACCAGCCCCGAGGCCGACGCCGAAGTCAGCGGCCGCATCCCGATCCGTGGCAGCGCCAGCGACGACCACTTCGCCTGGTACCAGCTGCTGTGGCGCCCCCTGGGCGCCGGCGACGACGCCTGGCGCGAGATCCTCACCCGCACCACGCCGGTGGCCAACGGCGTACTGGGCAGCTTCGACCCCACCACCCTGGACAACGGCCTCTACCAGCTGGCCCTGGTCGCCGCCGATACCGGCGGACGCCAGACCACCGCCCTGGTCTCGATCGAAGTCTACGGCGAGCAGAAGCTGGGGCAGTTCAGCATCAGCTTCGTCGACCTGAGCCTCGAAGCCGCCGGCATCCCGATCCAGGTCACCCGGACCTACGACACCCGCCGCAAGGCCGACAAGCTGGATTTCGGCCACGGCTGGAGCGTGGACTACCAGAGCCTGCGCCTGCGCCAGAACATGACCCTGGGCCTGCAGTGGAACGTCGAAACCCCGCCGGGGCAGTTCAACGTGTGTTTGCGTCCCGTCGGCAAGCGCCGCATCGCCATCACCCTGCCCGACGGCAAGGTCGAGCGCTTCAGTGCGCGCAACGCCACCGAGTGCAGCTTCGGCCAACCCCCGCCGGTCAACATCCTGTTCGACCCCGCCCCGGGCACCACCGGCAGCCTCACCCTGGTCAACGTCCCCAACGTCAAAGCCCAGGGCGGCGTGCTCTACGACATGGACAACCTGGAAACCTGGAACCCCCAGGAGTTCAAGCTCAAGACCCAGGAAGGGCTGGAGTACTACCTGCGGGAGGGTGTCGGCATCGAGCGCGTCAAGGACGCCTTCGGCAACACCCTGGACTACACCGCGAACGGCCTGATCCACAGCGGCGGCCAGACCATCCATTTTGATCGCGACGCACAAGGCCGCATCACCGCCGTCACCGACCTGGCCGGCAAGAAGATCCAGTACGGCTACAGCGCCCAGGGCGACCTGCAAAGCGTCACCGACCGCAACGCCCAGACCACGCGCTTCAAGTACGACCGCAGCCACGGCCTGACCGACCTCATCGACCCGCGCGGCATCACCGTCGCCCGGCAGATCTACGACGAGCAGGGAAGACTGATCGCCACCATCGACGCCGACGGTCAGCGCAGCGACATCGTGTTCCAGCCTGACGACAACCGCCAGGTGGTGAAGAACCGGCGGGGTTTTGAAACCGCCTATCTCTACGACAGCGAGGGCAATGTCCTGGAGAAGACCGATGCGCTCGGGCACAAGACGGCGTATGAGTATGACGACGTTGGGAATGAGACGAAGGTTACGGATGCGCATGGGAAGTCTGTTACGCGTAGCTTCAATGCTGGTAATAAAGTAGTTACGGAAACCAACGCCCTCAACCAGGCCACTACCAACGACTGGACCCTGGACAACGGCAGCCAGCGCTGGCAGCTGCTGAGCACGACCGATGCCCGCGGCAACGTCAGCACCAATACTTACAGCGTGATCACCGCCGAGCTGACGCTGATCAGCGAACCACTGGGCCGCAGCACGCGTATCTTCCAGAACGGCAAGGGCGAACTCTACGG
The DNA here is from genome assembly GCF_003428335.1 of Solimonas sp. K1W22B-7. Lineage (GTDB taxonomy): Bacteria > Pseudomonadota > Gammaproteobacteria > Nevskiales > Nevskiaceae > Solimonas_A. The sequence continues at coordinate 4,881,564 of NZ_CP031704.1, read as the reverse complement.
ACTCAATCTCTCCGGCAATCTCACCCAGTACGGCTACAACGCCCAGAGCCAGAAGACCTCCGAGACCGACCCCCTGGGCCGGGTTACCAACCTGGAGTTGGATGCCAACGGCCAGGAGATTGCGCGGAGCCAGACCCGCACGAAGGCCGATGGCAGTACCAGCACGGTCAAGACCAGCCGCAAGCTCGACGCCGAAGGGCGCGTGACCGAGGAAACCGGTCCCACGGGCCTCAAGACCACCACGACCTACAACACCGCCGGCAAGGTGGAGAGCCAGACCGATGCCCGGGGCAAGGTCACCCGCTACGAATACGACAGCCTGGCGCGGCTGAGCAAGACCATCTACCCGGATGGCGGCACGGAAACCGTCGCCTACGACGCCGAGGGCAATGAGGTCGAAAAGACCGACCGGGCCGGGCGGACGATAAAGCTCGAATACGACGCTCTCAACCGCCTGATCAAAACCGTCCACCCGGACGGCAGCACCGAAGAGACCGTCTATGACAACGTCGGCAGGGTCCACCAGCAGAAGGACAGCCTGGGCCACAGCCTCACCAACGGCTACGACGCCGCCGGCCGGCTGACCAGCGTCACCGATGCCCTGGGCCAGGCCACCACCTACGGCTACGACGCCAACGGCAACCGCACCCGCGTCACCGATGCCAGCCTCAAGACCGCGGCCTTCGAGTACGACGCGCTCAATCGTGTCACCAAGGTCACCCTGCCGGATGGCACGTACACCCAGACCACCTGGACCACCGCCGGTCAGAAGGAAACGGAAACCGACGCCAGCGGCAGAACCTCACGGTTTGGGTACGACGCCAAGAGCCAGTTGATCACCGTCACCCAGAACGACGGCACCCAGGACCTGATCACCCGCTACGGCTACGACGAACTGGGCAACAAGATCAGCCAGCAGGATGCGGAAGGGCGGGTCACGCGCTGGGAGTACAACGACCTGAGCCAGGTGACGGCTCGCGTCCTGCCGGAAGGTGAAAGAGAAACCTTTGGCTACGACACCAACGGCAACCGCACCTGGCACAAGGATTTCAACGGCCGCACGCATACCTTTGCCTACGACGATCTCAATCGCGAGATCGAGCGCAAGTATGCGGATGGGGCCAGGGTCAAGACCACGTACACCGCCAGCGGGCAGATCAGCACGCAGACCGATGCCCGGGGCGTCACGAAGTACCAGTACGACGCCCGCGACCGCCTCACCCGCGTCGAATCACCCGAGGGCGTGATCCGCTATCAGTACGACCAGAACGGCAACCGCACCCTGCTGAGCACGAAGCATCAGAACGTGCAGTACGGGTTTGATGAGCTGAATCGCCTGCAGTCCGTTACAGACACGCAGGGCAAGCAGACCACCTACCAGTACAACGCCCGTAGCCAGAAGACCCGGGTCAGCCTGCCCAATGGCACCAGCAGCTATTGGGAGTACGACGACAACGGGCGGATCACGGAGGTGCGGCATGAGAAGACCGCGACAGGGGCAATCCTGGGGGCTTATCGCTATACGCTGGCGGCGAATGGGCAGCGGATGCGGTTGGCGGAGAGGGACAACGAGGGGGCGACGCGGACGGCGGATTATGAGTATGACGGGCTCAACCGGCTCACCAAGGAGAGCGTCACCGACCATCGCGACGCCGCGAAGAGCTATGTCACCGCCTGGGTCTATGACAAGGTCGGAAATCGGCTGAGCCAGAGCAAGACGAAGGGTGGGCAGGTTGAGGTTACGAGCTATACGTATGACGACAATGATCGGTTGTTGACCGAGGTCAGGACGCTGGATGGCTCAAACCAGTACAGCACGGTCTACAGCTATGACGCCAACGGCAACACCACGAAGAAGATCGTCACGGCGGGTGGGCAGACGGACATCCATGTCTATGGGTGGAACGCTGACAACCGGTTGACGAAGTACAGCGTCAATGGGGTGCAGAAGGCGAGTTATCAATATGAGCCGGAGGGAATACGAACATCAAAAAATGACACTTTCTATTTGGTGGATCACAGTCAGTTTTATGCGGAGGTGCTGGAGGAGGGGGTAGGCGCCTCAGCTGATCCAGAGATGATCTATCTGCGCGGAGATGCTCTGTTGAGCCAAGATGGACGAGGGCAGTCGAATTACTACCATGTGGATGGAGTGGGTAGTACGCGACTGCTGACAGAGGAGAACGGGGAAGTTGGCAATGCATATAACTACGAAGCCTATGGAGAGAGAGAAGACAGCGCCGAGGGAGTACAGAATGAGTACCTATTTTCAGGTGCGCAGTATGACAACGCCCTGAAAATGTATTACCTCAGGGAGCGATACTTGCTTCCAGCCGTCGGCCGGTTTCTGATTCTTGATCCTCACAAAGGTAATTCTCTTAGTCCAGTCACCTTGCACAAGTACATTTACGCCAACAACAGTCCCCAGTTTTTTGTGGATCCTAGTGGAAGAGAGTCCGTTGGGTCTCTTCTCACGGCCATGAATGTGGGTGCTAACCTAGGGCGTATTGCGTTGCCCGTAGTGCGGGCAGTTGCCATTGCCTGTGCTGCGCAAGTGGTTACTACCACCGTCATTGGAACAGCAGGTGTTCCGTTGACAGGTGTGTCTGGTCCCTGCGTAGGGAATCAAATGCGCGTACAACTGCAGCAGGGGACTTCAAACGATGTGGTGTCAGATGTCCAGATGAACCTTCCCGTCACTGGCGTGACAACCGCTCAAGTCAATATTGGACTAAGAAAGCTTTACTACGAGAGAGATCAGGCTAAGTGGTGGACACAAGAGCTCGACAAATGGCTATATCAATCTATCGTTAGTCTAAGTATTAAAGTAGGAAGAGTTCCGCCAACTGGAGTGTCCGTTGTAGGTAATATTTTTCGTCAGGAAATTTATCATAGAGGCCGCGAGTATCGAGTTGATGTTGAGAATCTTCGTGGGCATAATTTGCGGCGATAGAGATGGCAATGAGTATGCTTAATAGGGTATTGAGTTTGCTTTCTGCAGATGGCGTCCCTCTCGAGGATGGGATTCTTTTGGCTGCCAACTTATTTGACAGAATGCAAGGGCGCGTGGATGACTCTATGGACGAGACTGTGCGCTCATACATTTTGTCTGATATGGAAGCGTTACAGATTAAGAATGCTCTTCTAGAGTTGCTGAAGGGGAAATTGGACTTAAAAATGAAGGGCTCTGCTGTTTGGGCCTTGTCAAAGTTGAGAGATAAAAATCTTGTGCCGATATTTCGAGAATGCCTTCGATCTGGCATGAGGGTTAGTAACGATCTTGTCTATCAATCGCTAGTAGCCTTGAATGATGTTGGGGAAATAAGATCGAGTGGAAATTTCTTCTCAATTTTTGATGAAGAGGAGAATTTGCACATGGCAACTGTATATCTATCGAGTCTGGAGTAAAGAACGGAAAAAGGAACGAAAAAGGGGCGGATTCACTCCGACGCAAAAAAGGGGGCGGATTCACTATCCAAGTGCACCACTGACCGAGTAAGCAGGACACCCTGCTGAGGGAGAAAAGAGGGAGAAAAGGGGTCGGAGTAAATTAATCTGCTACTCTGCCGGCATGGACTGAATCTGAGGGGAGTCTATGCCACGCAAGCCACGTTACTACCTGGCTGGAGTGCCGAGCCACGTCATCCAGCGAGGCCATAACCGCGAACCGTGCTTTGCGGCACCGGAGGACTTCCGGTACTACCTGCAGTGCCTGCGGGAAGCCTGCCTGACGTACGAGGCGACGATCCACGCCTACGTCCTGATGACCAACCACGTTCATCTTCTGATGACACCGGACAAGGTGGACTCGATCTCCCGGGTCCTGCAGTCGGTAGGGCGACGCTACGTGCAATACGTCAACACCAGCTACCGGCGCAGCGGCACCTTGTGGGAGGGCAGGCACAAGGCCAGCCTGATCGATAGCGAGCATTACCTGATGTCCTGCTACCGGTATATCGAGCTGAATCCTGTCCGAGCTGGAATCGTGAAGCGGCCTGGCGACTACCCCTGGTCCAGCTATGGTGCCAACGCTCATGGCAGGGAGGACGCCCTTACCCAGGCGCACGATGTCTACGAAGCCTTGGGACGTAGTGCGGAGGCTCGTCAAGGCGCCTATCGAGACCTGTTCCGACAACAAGTCGACCCGGACAGCATCCGGGATCTGCGTACTGCGATTAACCTGTGCGTACCTGTAGGCAGCGATCGCTTCAAGGCGCAGGTAGAGCGTCGCCTCAAGCAGAGAATCAGCTATCTACCCAGGGGCAGGCCGCGGAAAGACCCCAGTTCGGAAGAATAATTTACTCCGACCCCTTTTTTCCCGACCCCTTTTTTCCCGCTTTTTTCCCGCTGACCCCTTTTTTCCCGCTTCATCAAGGTCTACGCCAGCGCCGCCGACCGCATCGCCGGCCGTAGCTTGGCCGACGTCGAGCGCTCGCTGCCGCAGTTCGGCGGCCAGCGCATGGCCCTGTCCTTTGTGCCGGCGACGCCGGACGACGCCGAGGCACTGGCCAGCTACCTGCCTGCGCCGCATGCCGACGGCACGCCGGTGCAACCCGAGGAATTCCCGCAGGAACTGCCCGGCTATCTCATCGAGATGAGCACGCGCCTGATGGTGGGCGACCAAGCGCTCTCCGGCGGCGGCAGCGCCAGCGTCACCCTGGGCCTGCCGGTGCTGGTGCAGACCGAGTTCTACGATCCCTCGCAGCAGGCCTGGGCCGGCGCCACCGAGCGCGTCGCCGAGGTGGGCGAGTACCACGCCTTCACCGTCAACGGCCAGGGCGTGGGCCTGCCGCGCGCGCTGGCCATGGCGCAGCGCCTCGACGGCCTGCGCCGCACCCTGAAGCAGCAAAAAGGGGACAGATTAGCAAAAAGGGGACAGATTTATTTATTTTTCAAGCCGGCGTAGACTAACCGATAGCTCGTCTAGCTCGGAGGAAGGTCCATGCCCCGGATTGGTCGCTTGGTAGTGGAGGGTTATCCTCACCACGTCGTGCAGCGCGGACACAATCGGCAAGTGGTGTTTGCCGGAGACGAGGATTTCGAGCGGTACATAAGCGACCTGCGAGAACTCAAGGCGACATTTGGCATCCGGCTATATGCGTACTGCCTGATGACCAACCACGTACACCTGCTCCTGGGGCCTCGCGAGAGCCCAGCCGCATTAGGTTCCTTCATGAAAGCCCTGGCCGGGCGGGCCACCCGCTACCGCAACCGCCTGGAAGGGCGCAGTGGCACCTTATGGGAAAGCCGCTACAAATCCAGCCTGGTTCAAGCCGACAGCTACCTGTTGGCCTGCTGCCGCTATATCGAACTCAACCCCGTCCGTGCCCGCATGGTGGCCAGTCCTCAGGCCTACGCCTGGTCCAGCGCCAAAGAGCGGCTGGGTCAGCGCCCAGCAGACCTACTGGACTGGAACCCTAGCTACCTGTCGCTGGGGCGCAGCGAAGCCGAACGCAAGCAGGAATATGCGCGATACCTGCGCGAAGCGATTCCCGAAGGGGAGTGGACCCTGATCCGCGATTCCCTGCAGCGAGGGCAGCTGACGGGTACGGGAAAGTTCGTGGACGAGATCGAACGCATCACCGGCGCCCGTGTCGAGCATCGGGCGCGGGGCAGGCCGAGGAAAGAGCCGGAAGCAGAGAATAAATAAATCTGTCCCCTTTTTTATCTTTTTATTAGACGAAGTATCTGGTAGATCACAACCAGACTTATGAGCAGGTGATTGAGGAGGGTGCTTCAGGCGTGTGGCCGGAAGTGCTGTACTTGCGTGGGGGAGGCCTGCTCAGCCAGGAGCGGGAAGGTCAGATTAGTTACTTTCACGCAGATGGGTTAAATGGAACGAGGCTGCTTACCGGCGAGAGTGGATTGGTCAACGATTCATACGCTTTTGAGGCGTACGGAAAATTAGACACACACAATGGTGATTCGAAGAACGATTTTTTATTCGCAGGAGAACAGTACGACTCTGTTCTGCAGATGTACTACCTAAGAGCTAGGTGGATTTCAGATTCGTTAGGGGGTTTTGCAAGCCTTGACACCTACTTGGGAGCAATTTGCGATCCTGCGACCCTACATAAATATGCATATGCTCGGCAGGATCCGGTGAATCGCATAGATCCATCCGGGAACATGGATCTGATGAGCATGAACATGGCTACTTCTCAGACTGGGCAGTTACGCCGATCAGAGGCCGGCCAACGTGTTCACACGGCTTATAATAATTTGAAGAAGCTGTGCGATTCTGTAAATGACATGACTGGGAATGTAAGACATCACGTTATTCCTTGGTTCACACGCGGAATCAAGGGAAAGAAGGACTTTATACCCGATGAATTGCTTCTTATGCTTGAATCCGTTCACAATAAACTTCACCCTCTTCTGGATTCCGTTCTAAGGCTATCTGGATTGCCTGGAAAGTCTAAGGGGGTAGGGTCATATAGCGCACTTCGGGGTACAGCTGACATGCTTGCTGTCTTAGACGCCTTGATATTCGCTGGTGAGCTATTCGATTCGGCTTGCGACAAAGCGAGAGGGCAATACAGCATGAAGGAAGACATGGAATCGATGAAACACCTGCTCGGCCTCTAGCGGATAAAAAATGTCATGCCGTCAAAAAAAATTAAGGTGGAATCGCAGCAGTTTGGTTCTAATCGAGAATTTTTGAATCTCCGCGAAGGATTTCCAACTTGGACTTCATGGAAGTATTCGTGCGAGAGTTTTTTTTTGCCGTTGTTTTCATTAGCGGAGAAGGTAAGCATTTTTGGAAATATATTCTTTGATAAAAAAGAATATAAAATTTTCGGGTCGTCATTGTTTGAATTGGTCGATTCTAAAGAGTCGCTTAATTTAACAGCGGACAATGAAAATGAAGAAATGGCCATAATGGTCAAGAACTTTATAGATGAAAATTTCATATGGGTAGATGGGGGCGTGGAGTTGCGCTCTGCCAAAGGAATTGAGAAGTTTCATGATGCATTGTTCTATGCTCTGGGGGGACTTCGGAGAAAAATGGCGATAGTTTTTATGTTCTCATTCAACGAATCATCATTTGACGAAGTTCTAAGATTGATATATCGGCATAGTACGACTAGCGTGAATGGAGCCACGAGTAGATTCGGTGATTGGCGGCGACAAGAACGCGAAGCTCAGAAGGCTGTTGAAGGTGGTGGAATATCGCTTCTCGTTCATTCTGGACATTCGAGAATTTTTTTTCCTTCTGACAAGAAAGAAGGGATTTTTTTGCTATCGGAAGAGTTGCGGTTGAACTTGTCACAGAGAAGAAAAGATATGCAAGACGGGAGCTTTTGGCGAATAGAAAAAGGGTAGGGGCGAGAAGAGAAAAGGGGTCGCGCGCCAGTACGGCAGCCTCACGCGCGACGCGCTGACCGGCTCGCTGCTGGAAGAAGCCGGCCTGTCGTACTTCGCGCTGGCCGACGCCAACGACCGCCTGTTCGCCCGCATCGCCCGTGCCGTCAGTGCGCGCCAGCCCTCGCTGCTGCGCGCCTACGTCGATGCCCAGACCACCTACGCCTATGGCGTGCCCACGCACGTGCGCTTCCCCGCCGTGGCCTTGCAGCTGGAGCAGCTCAACACCGCCGTCGTGACGCGCGAAGTGGACGCCGAAGGCAAGCCGGTCGGCTATGCCGCCTTCCGCCGCGCCGCGCTGGAGCGCGCCTCGGCCTATGGCCATCTCTCGCTGGAGCGCCTGTTCGCCGGCGGCGCGCCGCAGGGCGCCTCCGCGGTCAAGGCCCTGGCACAGTCGGTGGTGGCGGGCACCCCGATCTACCGCCTGGGGGCCGACAACCTCGACGCCGCGCTGGCCCGCATCGACCTGCCCGCCGACGACAAGCAGCTGCTGCGCGACAACGTCGGCAACGGCCGCAGCGGCACGGTGTCGGAATCCCCCGTGACCATTGCCGGCTGGTCCGGCAGCGGCCTGGTGATCTCCGACGATGCCAGCGGGGCGGGGGACTACCGCCTCACCGGCGGCGACGCCGGCCGCCTGCAGTCCGGCAATCTCGCCTGGCTGGCACTGGGCTCGCCCGCGCAGGCCGCGGGCGGCGCGCTGCCCGTACTCGACGCCGCGCGCGGCGTGCAGCAGGGCATCGAAGTGCTGCTGGGCGACAGCTCCGGCGTGCGCTGGAGCGAGTACGCCGCGCAGCAGGACATCGTTGGCGCGCTGATGCTGGGCTTCGTCAGCGGCGCGGCCGGCGGCACCGCCGCCGACCAGGCGATCCTCGTGGCCACCGCCAACGCCGCCACCGGCACGGCCGACCTCGACGAGCCCGTCAACCAGGCCCCGGTCTTCACCACCCACCCCGTCACCCAGGCCAGGGCCGGCAAGGTCTACCACTACAGCGCCTCCGCCGCCGATCCCGAAGGCGACCCCGTCCAGTACCGCATCACCCGCGCGCCCGGCGGCGTCAGCGTCAGCGCCAGCGGCCACGTCAGCTGGGACCGCCCGGTGGCGGGCGACTGGGTCATCACCCTGCGCGCCGACGACGGCCACGCCTGGCGCGAGCAGACCTGGTCCCTGCACGTCGATGAAGCCGCCGCCGCACTGGACGCCAGCCTCAGCGTCAGCCCCGAGCTGGCCGAGCCCGGTACCCCCGTCACCCTCAGCGTCGCCAGCAGCGGCGGCAGCGGCACGGTCACGCGCACACTAACCGTCAACGGCACGCCGGTCGCCATCCCCGCCAACGGCGTCCTGCAGCAGCCCGCCCCGCAAACCCCCGGCGTCTACCGCATCGCCCTGCAGGTCAGCGACGACAGCACCACACTCCACCGCGAAGCCCTGCTGCGCGTGCGCAGCGCCGACGACAGCGCAGCACCCGTCGCCGAAATCACCAGCCCCGAGGCCGACGCCGAAGTCAGCGGCCGCATCCCGATCCGTGGCAGCGCCAGCGACGACCACTTCGCCTGGTACCAGCTGCTGTGGCGCCCCCTGGGCGCCGGCGACGACGCCTGGCGCGAGATCCTCACCCGCACCACGCCGGTGGCCAACGGCGTACTGGGCAGCTTCGACCCCACCACCCTGGACAACGGCCTCTACCAGCTGGCCCTGGTCGCCGCCGATACCGGCGGACGCCAGACCACCGCCCTGGTCTCGATCGAAGTCTACGGCGAGCAGAAGCTGGGGCAGTTCAGCATCAGCTTCGTCGACCTGAGCCTCGAAGCCGCCGGCATCCCGATCCAGGTCACCCGGACCTACGACACCCGCCGCAAGGCCGACAAGCTGGATTTCGGCCACGGCTGGAGCGTGGACTACCAGAGCCTGCGCCTGCGCCAGAACATGACCCTGGGCCTGCAGTGGAACGTCGAAACCCCGCCGGGGCAGTTCAACGTGTGTTTGCGTCCCGTCGGCAAGCGCCGCATCGCCATCACCCTGCCCGACGGCAAGGTCGAGCGCTTCAGTGCGCGCAACGCCACCGAGTGCAGCTTCGGCCAACCCCCGCCGGTCAACATCCTGTTCGACCCCGCCCCGGGCACCACCGGCAGCCTCACCCTGGTCAACGTCCCCAACGTCAAAGCCCAGGGCGGCGTGCTCTACGACATGGACAACCTGGAAACCTGGAACCCCCAGGAGTTCAAGCTCAAGACCCAGGAAGGGCTGGAGTACTACCTGCGGGAGGGTGTCGGCATCGAGCGCGTCAAGGACGCCTTCGGCAACACCCTGGACTACACCGCGAACGGCCTGATCCACAGCGGCGGCCAGACCATCCATTTTGATCGCGACGCACAAGGCCGCATCACCGCCGTCACCGACCTGGCCGGCAAGAAGATCCAGTACGGCTACAGCGCCCAGGGCGACCTGCAAAGCGTCACCGACCGCAACGCCCAGACCACGCGCTTCAAGTACGACCGCAGCCACGGCCTGACCGACCTCATCGACCCGCGCGGCATCACCGTCGCCCGGCAGATCTACGACGAGCAGGGAAGACTGATCGCCACCATCGACGCCGACGGTCAGCGCAGCGACATCGTGTTCCAGCCTGACGACAACCGCCAGGTGGTGAAGAACCGGCGCGGATTCGAGACGGCCTATCTCTACGACGGCGAAGGCAATGTCCTGGAGAAGACCGACGCGCTCGGGCACAAGACGTCTTTCGAATATGACGCCAACGGCAACGAGACCAAGGTTACCGACGCCTATGGCAAATCCGTCACGCGCAGCTACAACCCGGCTAACCAGCTGCTGACCGAGACCAATCCTCTGGGGCAGGGCAGCACCAACGACTGGACCCTGGACAACGGCAGCCAGCGCTGGCAGCTGCTGAGCACGACAGATGCCCGCGGCAACGTCACCAGCAACACTTATAGCCAGATCACCGCCGAGCTGACGCTAATCAGCGAACCACTGGGCCGCAGCACGCGCATCTTCCAGAACGGCAAGGGCGAGCTGCTGGGGCTGAACCTCTCCGGCAACCTCAGCCAGTACGGCTACAACGCCCAGAGCCAGAAGATCTCGGAGACCGATCCGCTGGGGCGGGTGACTAACCTGGAACTGGATGCCAACGGCCAGGAGATTGCGCGCAGTCAGGCCCGCACAAAGGCCGATGGCAGCACCGCCACCGTACGAACCAGCCGCAGGCTGGATGCCGAAGGGCGGGTGCTCGAGGAAACCGGTCCCACAGACCTGAAGACCGCTACGACCTACAACACCGCCGGCAAGGTGGAGACCCAGACCGATGCCCGCGGAAAAGTCACCCGCTACGAGTACGACAGCCTGGCGCGGCTGATCAAGACGATTCATGCGGATGGCGGCACGGAGACCGTCGCCTACGACGTCGAGGGCAACGAGGTGGAAAGGACCGACCGTGCCGGGCGGACGACCCAACGCGAATACGATGCTCTCAATCGCTTGACCAAGATCATCCACCCGGACGGCAGCACTGAAGAGACCGTCTACGACAACGTCGGCAGGGTTCACCAGCAGAAGGACAGTTTGGGACGTAGCCTCACCAATGGCTACGACGCCGCGGGCCGGCTGACCAGCAGCACCGATGCCCTGGGCCAGATCACCACCTACGGCTATGACGCCAACGGCAATCGGACCCGCGTTACCGACGCCAGCCTCAAGACCACGGCCTTCGAGTACGACGCGCTCAACCGGGTCACCAAGACCACGCTGCCGGATGGCACTTACACCCAGACCACCTGGACCACCTCAGGCCAGAAGGAAACGGAAACCGACGCCAGCGGCAAGAGCAGCACCTTCGGCTATGACGCCAAGAGCCAACTGATCACCGTCACCCAGAACGACGGCACGCAGGATTTGGTCACCCGCTACGGCTACGACGAGCTGGGCAACAAGATCAGCCAGCAGGATGCCAAAGGGCGGATCACGCGCTGGGAGTACAGCGACCTGAGCCAGGTGACGGCGAGGGTCCTGCCGGAGGGAGAGCGGGAAACCTTCGGCTACGACGCCAATGGAAACCGCACTTGGCACAAGGATTTCAACGGCCGGACGCATACCTCTGCCTACGATGATCTCAATCGCGAGATCGAGCGCAAGTATGCGGATGGCTCAAGGGTCAAGACGACTTACAGCGCCAGCGGGCAGATCGACACGCAGACCGATGCCCGGGGCGTCACGAAGTACCAGTACGACGCGCGTGACCGTCTGGCCCGGGTCGAATCACCCGAGGGCGTGATTCGTTATCAGTACGACCAGAACGGCAACCGCACCCTGCTGAGCACGAAGCATCAGAACGTCCAATACGGGTTTGACGAGCTCAACCGCCTGCAGTCGGTTACGGACACGCAGGGCAAGCAGACCACTTATCAGTACAACGCCCGCAACCAGAAGGTCCGCGTCAGCCTGCCCAACGGCACCAGCAGCTACTGGGACTACGACGACAACGGGCGGTTGATTGAGGTGCGGCACGAGAAGACGGCCACGGGAGCGATCCTGGGGGCGTATCACTACACGCTGGCGGCGAATGGGCAGCGGACGCGGCTGGCGGAGCGGGATAACGATGGGCCGACGCGGACGGTGGACTATGAGTATGACGGGCTGAATCGGCTGACCAGGGAGAGCGTCACTGACTATCGCGATGGCGCCAGGAGCTACAGCACCGCCTGGGTGTACGACAAGGTGGGCAATCGCCTGACGCAGACCAAGACGAAGGGTGGGCAGGTCGAGGTTACGACCTACAGCTACGACGATAACGACCGACTGTTGACGGAGACCCGAACGCTGGATGGCTCAAGCCAGTACAGCACGGTCTACAGCTATGACGCTAATGGGAACACGACGAGGAAGGTTGTTACGGCTGGCGGCTCAACCGATACCCATGTCTACGGGTGGAATGACGATAACCGGTTGGTGAAGTACAGCGTCAATGGGGTGCAGAAGGCGAGTTATCAGTATGAGGCGAAGGGGATACGGACGGCGAAGAATAGCACGCAGTATCTCGTGGATCACAACCAAGAGTATGCACAGGTAATTGAGGAGGACAACGCTGGATTAGCCGATCCGGAAGTCCTGTATGTACATGGTGATGACCTGCTGAGTAGGGAAGGCGCAGAGAATCCGAGCTACTACCACGCGGATGGGTTAGGAAGTACGCGTCTCCTGACTGCTGGAGATGGGGAGACAAGTGATACCTATAGCTATGAGACAAATGGCGCAGTGGCCGGCCATACGGGCACAACAGAGAACGATTTCCTGCACACCGGAGAACAGTATGATTGGGATTTGGAATCGTATGCCCTCAGAGATCGATGGATGGCCTCTGGGGAGGGGAGATTTATTTCCCGTGATCAATTTGAAGGTTGTTCATATTGTTTGAATGTCATAAACAAGTATGTTTATGCAAGTGATGATCCAATAAATAGGATTGATCCATCTGGAAATTTTGATTTGGGCCAAGTTCAGGCCGCATCAGCAGTAAACTCAATAGTAGGTGCGGCCATCATACTAAGTGGTAGTGGAAATGGGCGGGCGGTTCAGAACGAAGCTGCGCTTGCGGTGGCAATGCAGTCTCAGGTGTATGCAGCTAGCAATCCGATTATTCTTAAAAGAATTGAAGAGTGCATTGAATGGACCCGTACCGGAAAGAGCCGATGTAAGCCAGGCGTTGATTTACTTCTGATTGGTGACGATGTCAGAGAGGTTCGTGACCATATTTCCGCCGCTAAGCAGGGTGGAATTTCGGGTGGATTGTCCAGAAAATCCCCTGCTAATTCCAGATACTGGCTGGAGGCTTACAAGGGTGTAGGAAAGCCTTGCACAAAAGCTTCTGGGACTGAATGCGACGAGTATCCCTTTGCGGCAACTAACGAAGGGGGAAAGCACAACTACAACGGCGGAGTTGGAGTTTCTTTGAGAAGCGTTAGTGCTCCAGACAATGCAAAAGCAGGTGGATATTTAGGGGCTTTTTACAATAGATGCGGCATTCCAAGTAATTCTGGATATAAATTTGTTGTTGTTCCGGTGATAGGGCTACCTCAAACAGGATATGTTTGTGCACGATAGAAAAGGGCTCTCCCTACTGCTCCTGTTCCTAGTATTTTATTGTGCAGGGTGCTCTGGAAATTCCAGTTCAGATTCCGAAGCGAGGTCTGCAAAGATGTCTTTGACAGAGAGGCAGTCGGGGTACAAATTAAATGTTGAAAGTTGGAGGAATTTTTTATCATGCTGGCATAGCTCGGAATCTAGTTTTAAGAAGAAAGGTCAAAGTTCTGATGAATTCTACTCTTCAGTCATCCCTAAATGGCCGCCCTTGGTGAACGGAGATACGAGAGAGCAGCGGAGAGCCATAGAAAAATTGGAACGCTCTTTGGGAGTTCCGTTGCCAAAATCGTATAAAGACTTCCTGCTGGCATACCATCCCGAAGACTTATCTCCCTTTGATGTAAACCACGGGGATGTCGGCATTGGTTTTTTTTCGATTCCGCAAGTTGACCGTTTCTCGGAACTTTTTCCGAATCTATTGGCTCTGTACGAGCAGGTCCCTATAGAATCTTCCGACACTGAATATTTTACTTACGGCACAGAGCAAAACGACGTAAGTATGCGTACAAGTTACCTACGAAACGCGATCGTGATTGGGAAACATGGCACGTCCAACTATGAATTAATTTTATTGCATCCACAGGTGAGAACGGCAGATGGCGAGGCAGAGGCGGTACTCCGATACCATTCAGGCCAGTTTCGCGCTCCTTCGTTCGCGGAGTTGATGCGTCAACTAAGCGTTCTACATACAATGCCGGTTGATCAACTCCCTCCCTATGCTCAAGCTTCTGTTTTCAACACATGCGCACGTAGTTTTCCCTTGGAAAACGTCTGGTGGGAGTAAGAAAGGTTCGGGGAAAAGGGCCGCCATTTTGGAGTGCCCCCTAGACTGAGACACAGAAACTAGAGACAGCCGCAGCGCCCTGCTGCTCGGCTTCGTCAGCGACGCCGCCGGCGTGGACGCTGCCGAGCAGGCCATCCTGCTGGCCACCGCCGACGCCACCACCGCCAGCGGCAACACCACCACCGAAGCCAACCACGCTCCGGTCTTCACCACCGCCCCGGTGACCCAGGCCGTGGACGGCAAGCCCTACCGCTACGCCGCCTCCGCCGCCGACGCCGAAGGCGACCCCATCGCGTACCGCATCGCCCGCGGCCTGGTGTCCTGGCCGCAGCCCGTGCAAGGCGACTGGACCGTCACCCTGCGCGCCTCGGTGACCGGCTCGCCCAGGAAGGCCTCGGCGTCGGCCTTCAGCGACTTCAGCACCAGCGCCGAGAGTTCCTCCGGGCGGAACTCGCGATCCGCCAGCGTCAGGCGGCGGTCGGTCCCCATGTAGCGCTTGAACGCCGCGGCCGTGCGCCGCGGCTGGGTCAACAGCCTGTCGCGGGCCGCTGCCCCCACCAGGACCTGGCCCTGGTCGTCCAGGCTGACGCAGGAGGGGGTCAGCACCTGGCCGAGGGCATTGGGGATGAGCACGGCCTGCCCGTCGCGCCATACCGCGGCGAGGCTGTTGGTGGTTCCCAGGTCGATGCCGACAATCATGCGCGTTCCCTCGAAAAAGTGCGGCGATTCTAGGGGATGTTTCCCTCCGTGGCAGCCGCAAGAACGGGGCCGGGTTCCGGCAGTGAAACCTGATCCGGTTGTCGGGTCGGGGATGGAACCGACAGGCGCCCCCGGCGGGCCGCTGGCGCATGCGGCTCACGGAAAGGTAAAAGGGAGGCACACACCCGAGAGCCTGCACATGACCCGACACCTGCTGCGCACCCGCGAAGGCCACGAAAGCGGCCGCGTCGGCTATATCGAACTGTTCTTCGACCTGGTCTTCGTGTTCGCCGTCACGCAGCTGTCACATGCCTTGATCCATCACTTCAGCCTGGCGGGGGCGCTGCAGACCCTGGTGCTGATGCTGGCGGTGTGGTGGGTATGGATCTACACCTCCTGGGTCACCAACTGGCTGGATCCGGAGCGCCTGCCGGTGCGCCTGGCCCTGATGGTGCTGATGCTGCTCGGCCTGCTGCTGTCGGCCACGATCCCGCAGGCCTTCGAGGAGCGCGGCCTGCTGTTCGCCGGCGCCTACGTCGCGATGCAGGTCGGACGCACGCTGTTCTTCCTGTGGGCGGTGCGCGGTCGCCCCGGCATGGTGGCGAACTTCCAGCGCATCCTGGTGTGGCTCGCGGCCAGCGGCCTGCTCTGGATCGGCGGCGGGCTTGCCGGGCATGGCGAGAGGCTGGCCTGGTGGGCGCTGGCGCTGGCGCTCGAGTACGCCGGCCCCTCCCTGGGCTTCCGGGTGCCGGGCCTGGGCCGATCCAGCACCGCCGACTGGGACGTGGCCGGCGGCCACCTGGCCGAACGCTGCGCGCTGTTCATCATCATCGCCCTGGGCGAGTCGATCCTGGTCACCGGTGCCACTGTCGCCGGCATGGAATGGAACGGCATCACCCTGGCCGCCTTCGCCGTGTCCTTTGTCGGCAGTCTCACCATGTGGTGGCTGTACTTCGATGCCGCTGCCGAAACCGGTAGCCACACCATCGCGCATGCGCAGGACCCGGGGCGCGTGGCGCGCCTGGCCTATACCTACATCCACCTGCTGCCGGTGGCCGGCATCATCCTGTCGGCGGTGGCAGACGAGTTGGTGCTGAAGCATCCGCTGGGCCACACCGAGCCCGGCGTGGCAGCGGTGATCCTGGGCAGCACGGCCCTGTACCTGCTCGGCACCTACCTGTTCCGCTGTGCCATCGCGCGCCGGACGCAGCAAGTGCCGTTGCTGGCAGTGATCGCGCTGCTCCTGCTGGGCCCGGTGGCAACGTCGATGCCGCCGCTGGCGCTGTCGGCGGCGGGTACGCTGGTGCTGCTGGGCGTTGCCGGCTGGGACGCCAGGTCCAGGAAAACCTCGTAGTGCGGGCCGGGCAGCATGGCCCCTTCGCCGGGGACCTGGCCGCGCGCAGGGCGCTACAGTAGCGGCCACCGCCCCGCACATCCCGTTGGAACATCCCGTTGGAGCCCTCGTGTCCGATCTGATCCTGCACCACTACCCGCTGTCGCCGTTCTCCGAAAAGATCCGCGCCATGCTCGGCTACTCCGGCCTGCCCTGGCAGTCGGTGACCACGCGGGAGATGCCGCCGCGGCCGATGGTGGCGGCGCTGGCCGGCGGCTATCGCAAGATTCCGGTGGCCCAGATCGGTGCCGATGTGTTCTGCGATTCCCGCAGCATCGCCGCCGAGATCGCCGCGCTGTCGGGCAAGCCGGAACTGGCGCTGGAGAGCTGCTCCACCGAGGTGCAGGACTACGTGGCGGCCGTGGACCTGGAAATCTTCTTGGCCTGCGTGATGGCCGGCGGCAGCGGCAAGCTCAACCAGAAGATCCGCGAGTCGATGTCGCTGCTGGATATCGGCCGCTTCGTGCTCGACCGCATCAACATCGGCCGCAAGGCGACCGTCAAGGGCGTGGGTTTCCGCGGCGCGCGGCCGCGCGTGCTGCAGCACCTGGCCGACCTGGAGTCGCGGCTGCAGCAGGATTTCCTGTTCGGGCCGCAGCCCAATCACGCCGATTTCTCCACCTACCATGGCCTGTGGTTCATCCGCGACATGGGCGGCTCCCGCATGATCGATGCCTTCCCGAAGGCCATCGCCTGGCTCGATCGCATGAAGGCCTTCGGTCATGGCCGGCGCAGCGACATCGACGCGCGGCAGGCGCTGGAGATCGCGGGCAACGCCAGCCCCAGGCCGATCGCGGAAGCGTTTCGCCAGGATGCGCTGATCGGCAGGGAGGTCAGCGTCACGCCGACCGACTACGGGCAGGTGCCGACACCGGGAACGCTGGTGGCGGTGATGCCGCAGCGCTGGATCGTGGCGCGCAAGGAGCCGGGGCTGGGCACGCTGCACGTGCATTTCCCGCGGCAGGGATTCGCGCTGACACTGGCCTGACCGGCGCCTACGGTTCGTCGGGCGCGCGGTCCTCGTCGCCGGCGTCCACCGCCGGCAAGGTGAAGAAGAACGTCGCGCCCTGGCCCGGGCTGGACTCCAGCCACAGGCGCCCGCCGTGGCGCTCCACGATCTTGCGGCACAGCGTCAGGCCGATGCCGGTGCCTTCGTACTCCTCGATCGTGTGCAGGCGCTGGAAGATCTGGAAGATCCTCTCGTGGAATTCCGGGGCGATGCCGATGCCGTTGTCGCGTACCGACAGACGCCACTGCGACCCGGCCCGTTCGGCCGAGACCTGAACCCGCGGGCGCTCGCCGGAGCGCTGGAACTTCATCGCATTGGCCAGCAGGTTCTGCAGCAGCTGCAGGACCTGGCCGCGGTTGCCGCGGATCGTCGGCAACGGCTCATGCGTCAGCAGCGCGTCGCGGGCCTGGATCTCGGCGAGCAGGTTCTGTTGCGCCTGCTGCAGCACTTCCTCCAGGTCCACCACGCCGGAAATGAATTCGCCGCTGCCCACGCGAGACAGGCTCAGCAGGTCCAGGATCAGGGCCTGCATGCGTGTCGCGCTGCTGCCGATGAACTGCAGGAACTCGTCGGCATCCTCGTCGAGCCGCCCCTTGTACTGGCGCTGCAGGATCTGCGAGAAGCCGATGATGCTGCGCAGCGGGGCCTGCAGGTCATGCGAGGCGGCGTAGGCGAACTGCTGCAGCTCAGCGTTGCTGCGCTCCAGCTCCGCGGCGTAGTGCATCAGCCGCAGCTCGGCCTTCTGCAGCTCCGCGGTGCGTTCGGTGACCAGTTCCTGCACCCGGCTCTGGCGTGCCAGGACCACCAGCAGCAACAGCGCCAGCAGGGCGCTGAGTCCCAGCCCGGCGGCCAGCAGGCCCCAGGTCTGCCAGGAGCGGTGCTCCACCAGGTAGGCCGCGGGCAGGTCGAAGACCAGGCGCCAGTGGCGTCCACCCACTTCCAGCGTGTCGGCATGGGACATGGCGATCCCGCCGCCACCCGGCGGCGGGCCGCTGTCGAACAGCAGCTTGTCGGCCGGGGCCGCGCCCTGGTCGAGCAGCCGGAAGCGGATGCCGGTTGCGTCCAGGTTGCCGATCGCGGCCTGCACCATGGCGTCGATGCGGAACACCGCCAGCGCCACGCCGACAAGGTTCTGCTCGCGCGCCTCGGCGGACGGGTAGTCCATGGTGCCGCGGAACAGCGGCGTCATCACCAGCAGGCCCTGGGCATCGATCGGGTGAATCAGCCGCAGCTGTGCCGAGACCGCGGAGCGCCCGCTTTTCACCGCCCGCTGCAGGGTGTCGTTGCGCAGGGCCTCCGAGGCCAGGTCGAAGCCGGCCACGCCGCGCACGGCGCCGGGCGGCTCGATGAAGACGATGGGGTAGTAGTGCTCCCGCGCCGCAGCCACCCGCAGGTGCCCGTCGGGCCCCGCTTCGCGGATGGCGAAGTCGGGGTCGCCCGCCGCGCGCATGGCCTGCTCGAAGCCCGCGCGCTCGGCCTGCGTCACCCGCGGCAGGAATTCGAGGGCCTGGAGGCCGGGCTGGGTGAGCAGCAGCTTTTCGACGAACAGGTGGAACTCGCGTGCGTCGACCGCGCTGGACGCGGCATAGAAGCCGCGGATCGCGTCCATCGTCAGCAGGCGGTTGCTCCACTGCCGCTCGAAGTTCTCGGAGACCTGCTGTGCCTGCTGCTCGAACCCGGAGCGGATGCGCTGCTCCTCGCGGGCGCTGGCGGAGAAGAACAGGATGACCACCAGCACCACCAGCAGCAGCAGCGGCAGGGTCAGCGCCAGTTGCTGCCGGATCCAGGTCCGGATCGGTCGCAGCGTCCAGGCGCAGATCAGCGGCACGAAGATCAGCACGCCGATGGAATCGCCCACCCACCAGGTCCACATGTTGAACAGCAGGGCCGGCGTCGCGATGAGGCCCGCGAACCACAGGGTCCATGGCCCGATCAGCGCATTGACGACGCAACTGAGCGGCCCGCCGAGCAGCAGCAGCCGCACGGCCTCGGTTTCCTGGGTGAGGATGTTGCGGTAGCCGACGTAGCGGCGCACCAGCCATTCGCCCAGCAACGCTTGCAGCGTCGCGCCCGCTGCGATGGCACCGGCGATCGACAGCGAGCGCGCCACCAGCGCGGCGCTGCCGCCGTCCCAGGACGTGGAGACGTTGACGATGAAGGAGCCCAGCAGCACGCCCGGCCAGTGCTGGCGGCCCAGCAACATCAGTCCGGCCAGTGCCACGCCCGCGGCCGGCCAGATCGCGGTGGCATATCCCGGGGGGATCGCCAGCAGCAGGCCCAGGCGCCCCGCGAGGGCGTAAGCGGCGGTCAGCACGGCAACGCGAACCAGGTAGCCGTTCATGGCGCGGAAAGCATGCTTCCGGTGGAGGGATGCCGCCCACTGTAGCAAGGTCCCGTGTGCGGCTGGATAACGCCCGGAACCTGGCAGCGGGTGAAATTTGAAGCATGCCGTCGGGCACCGGCTGTAGCCTGAGTGCTCCGCCGGGCCGAAGGCCAAGCGTGGACGCGGTAAATAGCCGCGGCCGGCTCTTGATTAAAAATATAAATATTTAAATTAAATTAATTATTTTATAACAATGGCGGACTTCTCTGTCGAAAGCGGGCAGCGGGGTGCCGCGTGCGGTCCGGACTTCGCTGGAAAGTCACTGGAGCGGCCGCTGTTGCGGTGAATCGCATGTCCTGAATTAACAAACGCCTGTCCTCAACGATACGGGATATTCCCGCAGGCCCCGCCTATGTTCGCCCCCGAGGCGGAATCAGCTTCGGAGCAGGTCGGGGAGAGGCATCATGGTCAAGGGAACCCTGCCGCGGGGCATCGCGGCTTTTCTGGCTGCGCTGGGCCTGCATGCCGGCGAAGCCAGCGCGCTCACTTTTGAAATTCCCTGGGGCGACGACAGCATCAGTATCGTGTCCAACAGCTCGCTGACCGCGGGCGCTGCGGTGCGTCTCGAATCCCAGGCCAGCGACCTGCTGGGCAAGGGCAGCATCAACCCGGATCTCTGCGGCCGCGTCGACGGCAAGCTCTACTGGAGCGGCTGCCAGGGCGTGTTCCGCGAGCAGACGTTCATGGCTGAGCGGCTGGCGCAGGCACCCGGTGCCGCGACCAGCAATACCGACCAGGGCAATCTCAACTACGACAAGGGCGACCTGACGCAGGCGCCGCTGAAGCTGACCCAGGACCTCACGCTCAGCTTTGGCGATTTCGGCCTGTTCGTCCGTGGCCTGTACTTCCATGACCTGGTCAACAAGGACTTCACCGAGTATCACCCCAACCAGATCAACCGCCAGAACCTCGACGAGGTCGGCACCGTCTCCAGGCCGGGCACCGAACTGCTGCGCACCCTGGGGCCGCTGACGCCGGCCATCCCGACGGTGGTGGTGCGCAACGATTCCCGCCCCTGTCCGGCGGAGCGCAATCCCGGCGGTGGCCCCTGCGGCCTGGTGTACTCGCGCGGCGGCGTGGTGCACAGCCCGCGCAGCGACAAGGAGACCCTGCGCGAGATCGGCGAGGGCTTCCAGCTGCTCGAGGCCAACCTCTACGGCACCGTCCCGCTGCCCTGGGAGGAGAAGAACCTGAGCTTCAAGATCGGCCGTCAGCTGGTCAACTGGGGCGAGTCCACCGTCATGTATTTCGACTCGCTCAACGTCATCAACCCGGCCAATGCCAACAACCTGTTCCGCGTCGGCGGCACGCTGGACGAGGTGTTCGAGCCGCTCAACATGGTGACGCTGGCGACCGAGCTGTTCGAAGGCGCCTCGCTGTCGGGCTTCTACCAACTGGAGTGGCAGCCGCTGGAAACCCCGGCGCCGGGGTCGTTCTACTCCTTCGCCAACATCGGCACCCGGGACGCCGGTGCGCAGCACATCAACCTCGGCTTCGGCCAGGGCCCCGACGATCCGGAGAACCTCGCGCTGCTGCTCGACAATCCGCTGTCCGGTGTCACCAACACCAGCGGTTCGATCCGGCGCCTGCGGGATCGCGAGCCCAGTACCTGGGGCCAGTTCGGCCTGCAGCTCCGGTACTACGCCGACTGGCTCAACGACGGCACCGAGATCGGCCTGTACTACGCGCAGTACCACGCGCGCGTGCCCATGATCAGCCTGATTTCGGCACCCGCCACCTGCAGCCGGAACACCACCAGCACGCTGGACTATCTGCGCGATTGCCCCGACGTGCCCCTGCTGCACGCGCTGCTCGGCCTGCAGTTCAACGATCCGGAAGGCGCCACGGACGATTCCACCAATTTCGATCAGTCGCAGGCCTTCTTCGAGTATCCCGAAGACATCCGCATGCTCGGTCTCAGCTTCAACACCACGCTCGGCGCGATCGCCCTGCAGGGCGAGATGGTCTACCGGCCCGACGAGCCCCTGCAGGTTGCGGTCGTGGACCTGGGGTTTGCTTCCTATGGCGCGCTGGGCAACTGCCACAAGCCGGATGCGGGCTGCACCGGCACCGGCAACGGCGACCTCACCGGCCTGCTGCCGGAGCAACTGGCGCAGTTGCTGGCCGCGGCCGGCGTGCGGACGGGACTGGGGATCCAGCCGGACGGCACTCCGGGCACCTACGGCTCCAGCGACTTCGTCATCGACGCCGACGGCACCCTGGGGGCCTACCGCGACACCTATGACCTGATCATCGGCCACCTGCCCGGCGCGGGGCGCCTGTTTCCCTCGTTCATCGTGCCCTACCGCGGCTACGAACTGGGCGACAACCCTGCGGGCTCGTACATCCGCGGCTGGGAGAACTTCGACACTTTCCAGTTCGATCTCGGCGCGACCTACATCTCCAGCGCCACGGACCTGGCCTGCAAGCTGATGGGCTGCGACCAGGTGATCTCGCTGTTCGAGGTCGGTGCGCGCTGGGTGCCCGACCTGCCGCCGCTGGACGTGCTGCAGCTCGAAGGCCCCGGCATCTTCTACCATGCCAGTGCCGGTGCCGACGGTTCCGGCGCCGACCGCTCGCGCCAGGCCTGCTCGACCAACCCGGCCTGCTCCTATGGGCCGGACGGCCTGCGCTTCAATCCGCACCAGCAGGACCGGGACCTGTATCCCACCGAATGGTCCGGCGGCTACGCGATGGTGCACCAGGTCCGCTACGAGTCGATCCTGCCCGCCATCAGCCTCGCGCCGACCATCATCTGGAAGCACGACATCTACGGCCACTCGCCGGGACTGGCCTCCAACTTCGTCGAGGGGCGCAGGATTCTGGATGCCAGCGTGGAGGTGCGCTACAAGTCGCAGTGGTCCTTCAACCTGGGCTACCAGATGTTCGGCGGCGGTGGCCAGGCCAACCAGCTGCGCGACCGCGACAACGCGCGCATCTCCGTCCGCTACCAGATCTGAGGAATCCGCCGGGACGTATCCGGCTCAGGCGGCGAGCAGTCGTGCCCGCGCCGCCTGGTAGTCCCCGGCCAGTCGTGCGACCCGTTCTCCGGTCGGCAGCGTGTCGGCATCGAAGCCGGCGCCGCTGATGCTGCGGCCGGGCAGCGCAGGGGTTTGCTGCGTGGCGATGGCGCGGGGGCCGACGCAGGCGAGATCGGCGCCGATCGCCAGCGCCGCGAGGATCGCCTCGCCGCTGGTGATGGCGCAGGAAAGCACGATCAGGCCATCGTAGAAGCCGCGCAACTCCGGCACCAGCGCGAACGGCGACCGCCGGCCCGCACCGCAGGCCAGGATCAGGCCATCGACGCCCGCCTCGATCGCGTGCCGGGCCTGCCCGATGCTGGTGACCGCGTGAAACACCAGGCCACCGTAGCGGTGCACGGCCTCGACCACGTTTCCGGGCGACTGCAGGGAGGTGATCAGGATCGGCACGCGGTATTTCGCGCAAAGATCGACATCGCGCCGCAGGCGCGGGTTGGCCGGATGCACGATCTGCTCGACCGCAAAGGGAGCGACTTTCTTGCCGGGGTGCGCGGCGCGCTCCACCGCCAGCCCGATGCTGATGCGCTGCAGCCATTGTTCGAGCGCGGGCTCCGACGGCGCGTCGAGTGCCGGGAAGGCGCCAATGATGCCGGCCTTGCACTGTTCGGTGACGAGCGCGGGGCTGGAGGCGCCGACCATCGGCGCAGCGACGACGGGCAGGACGAGCTTGTCGCACAGCAACGGTGGCAGCGCCATCAGGATTCTCCCGGCATGCGATACGGCTGCAGGTGCGTACTGTGACCCGGCCGGGCGGCCGCCTGAATGCGCAACGGGGACAGGCGTTTGTCAGGAGCGGACAGCGTGGTGCGGAACCCGTCGCCGGATCCGTTCCCGCCGCGCCCCCGTCTTCGCCTCAGCTGCGGCCCAGTGCCCGTGGCGCGACGCCCTTCCAGCGCTTGAAGGCATGGCTGAACGCAGCCGAGTCGGAGTAGCCCAGGCGTTCGGCCACTTCGTCGAGTTTCATCGGTGTGGTACGAAGCAGTTCTTCGGCCAGCATCTGCAGCACTTCGTCGCGCAATGCGCGGAAGGTGGTGCCTTGCTCGGAAAGATGGCGGCGCAGGGTGCGGCCGGTCATGCAGAGTCTGGCGGCGACGGCCTCCATGTCCAGCGCCTCGGCGGGACAGCGCAGGATGATGTCGCGCACCCTGGCCGCGACGCCGCTGTACGCCTGGCGCCGCGCCAGCAGCTTGCGGCACTCGGCATCGCACATGCGCAGGGTGGCGTCGTTGGCCTGCGGCAGCGGCTGGTCGAAGACCTGCGAAGCCACCACCAGCATGCTGCCCGGGGCGTCGTATCGCGGCTGCAGGCCGAAATGGGCGGCAAGGCGTGCGGCATGCGCGGGCCGGGGGTAGGCCAGATCGACGTGACGCAGCGGCAGGGCGACGCCGCAGATCTGGCGCTGCACGGCGGCGATCGCTCCGGCATCGCGCTCGACGACGAACGGCCGGATGTCGGCCGGAACCTGGTCGTAGTCGAAGCGGACCCGTACCTCGCCGCCGGATTCCTCGCAGGCCAGCTTGCCGAAGACGCAGCAGAGGTCGATGTAGCGCAGGCAGACCTGGAAGGCTTCGCGCAGCGTGCGGCTGCTGATCAGTGCATAGCCCCAGATCCCGAAGTCGGTGAGCTGGTGGCGCAGGCCGAGGTCCAGGCCCATGCCGCGGGCCTGCGGCAGCGCGAGCAGCAGCTTGCGGATGAGCCGGATCTCCTGCTCGACCAGGATGTCCACCTCGTCGCCGTCCAGCATGGCCGGCGCGATTCCAGTGCCGTCGAGGCAGGTCTCCAGTGCCATGCCCTGTTCCCCGGCCAGTTGCGCGAGACGCCGGACGCCGGCAATGCCGTGACGCACATTCCAGTTCGGGATGGGCGACAGCCTGGGCTGGGGCCTGTCCCCGACCGTCAGGCCGCCGTCCGCGCGGAGCGCTCCCGCGGTCTCGCTCTGCGCCAGGCTCATCGGCCTGCGCTCCCGGGCTGCCCACGGTTCCGCCGCCTCACGATCATTCCTCCCAGACGATGCGCCCGCCCGACCGTGCCCAGTCCTCGGCCCGGCCCAGATGGCGTTCCTCGATCAGGTTGCGGCGGATCTTCAGCGTCGGCGTCAGCAGGCCGTTCTCGACGGTCCAGGGTTCGCGCACGATCACCAGGCAGTCGAGCTTCTCGTGCGCTTCGAGCTGGGTGTTGACGTGCTCGATCAGCGTTTCAAGCTCGGCGACGAGGCCGGCACGCGCCGTGTCTGCGGCCAGCGACTGCCGTGCTTCCGGTGTCAGCATCAGCAGCGCACAGGGCTGCGGATGGCCGGCACCGGCGACGCACACGGATTCGACGCGCGGGTGGGCGCCGAGGCGGTTTTCGATCGGCACCGGGGCGACGTACTTGCCCTTGGAGGTCTTGAACAACTCCTTGGTGCGGCCGGTGATGCGGACACGGCCTTCCTCGTCGAGCTCGCCGCGATCGCCGGTGCGGAAGTAGCCGTCCGCGGTGGTCTCGTCCGCGCTTTTTTCCGGCTGCTTGTAGTAGCCCATCATCTGGCAGGGGCTCTTCACCTGCAGTTCGCCGTCCTCCGCGATACGTGCTTCGACGCCCGGCATCGCATGGCCGACGTAACCGGGGCGCGTCTGGCCCGGACGGGCGGCGTGCGAGTACGCCAGGTTTTCGGACATGCCATAGAGTTCCAGCAAGTCGAGGCCGAGGCTGCGGTACCAGTCGATGATCGCCTGCGGCAGCGGTGCCGAGCCGGTCATGGCCACGCGCGTGTGCTGCAGGCCGAGCTGCGCGAGCACCGCCTGGCGAACCGGATCGGCCTGCGCCCCGCCCGCGGCCAGCAGTGCCTGCGCCGGCTCCGGCAGCTTCGCCCGCACACCGAGGTAGAACTTGGTCCACAGCCGTGGCACCGAAAAGAACACGGTGGGACGTGCGCGCTGCAGGTCCTGCGTGAAGGTTTCGAGGCAGTCGGAGAAGTACACGCGACAGCCTGCGCTGAGCGAGACCGCCTCCACCGCCAGGCGTTCGGCGACATGGGCCAGCGGCAGGTAGGAGAGCAAGCGGTCATCGGGGCCCACGGCCAGCAGTTCGCGCAGCGCCGCGGCACCCCGGGCCATGGCGCCGTGGGCATGCATCACGCCCTTGGGGCGGCCGGTACTGCCGGAGGTGTAGAGAATCGTCGCCAGGGTCCCGGCCTGCGGCAGCACGGCATCCTGCAGCGGTGCCGCGGCCATGACTGTCTCCTGCCACGGCAGGCCGCGCCCGGACGGCGCCAGCGGCAGGGCCACCACCGGCAACGACGGTGGCAGGGCGTCCCGCAGCTCGGTCCAGCCGGCGCCTTCGTCGATACGGCCGAGGAACAGCAGCCGGGCCTCGCTGTGCTCGAAGATGTAGCGCGCGGTGTCGGCGTTGAGCGAAGGATAGATCGGCACGCTGACATGGCCGGCCAGGGCGACGGCGAGGTCGGCCATGATCCAGTGCGCGCTGTTCTTGCCGAGCAGGGCGATGCTGCTGCCCGGCGGAAGGTCCAGCGATCGCAGGTAACCGGCTGCCCGCCGTACCTGGTCGGCGACTTCGCTCCAGCGATAGTCCACGACCGTGCCGTCGGCAAGGGGCTGGGTCAGGTAGATCGTGTCGGGCCTGCTGCGCTCCCAGTGCAGCAGGCTCTGCAGCAGGGTCGGAGTAGCTGGAGTCTCATGCGTCATGTCTTGTTCCATGGTCAGGCGGCAGCCCGGAGGGGCCGGCATTGCCGCGCGATGCTGTTCAGTACGCGGCCCAGTGCGAGCAGGTGCGTGCCGAGGATGGCCTTGCCGGTCACCAGCAGGCTGCAGGCGATGTGCCGGTCCGGATCGGCCCAGCCGAAGATGTTCATGAAGCCCAGGTGGCCGTAGGCGCGCCCGGTCATCGGGCCATAGAGGCCGAAGGGATTGCCGCCGAGGATCAGGCCCTCGCTGTAGCGGATCGGCAGCTTGACGGTGTGGTCGAAGGCCGCGCGGCCGACCGGGCGGATGAGGCGCGCCACGGTTGCGGGCTGCATCACCTGCCGGCCCTCATGGCGGCCGCCGTCGAGCAGCATCTGGTAGAAGCGCGACAACTCCTCCGCGGTGGCGAACAGATTGCCCGAGGGCACGACCGCATCCATGGCGCGGTCGGTGTTGGAGAAGGCGATGATCTCGTCGAAAGGCACGATCAGCTGGCGCTGCACCAGGCCGGCGACGGGAAATCGCACCGGCGCTCCGGCCGCGTAGTTGTGCGCGACGCGGTCGCGATGTTCGCGCGGCAGGCCGTAGGTGAAATGCTTCATGCCCAGCGGATGTCGCAGGCGCCGGTCCAGGTACTCCCGGATCGGCCTGCCGGTGACGCGCTGCAGCACCTCGCCCAGGATGTAGCCGCCGGTCATGGCGTGGTAGGCCTGCCTGCCCTGGGTGCTCGGTGTCGCGGCGCACAGCAGGGCGACGGTCTGCTCCCAGTCGGCCAGCAGGTCGATCCTGCGTTGGGCCTGGGGTAGCCGGAAGCTCGGGATGCCGCCACGATGCGCCAGCACATCGGCCAGCGTGATGCGGTGCTTGCCGTGGGCTCCGAACGCGGGCAGGTAGTCCACGACCGGGCGGTCCAGGTCCACACCGCCTTCCTCGGCCAGCAGATGCAACAGTGCCGCGGTGACGGCCTTGGATGCGGAGAACAGGCTGATCGGGGTATCCGGGGTGGCGCGCAACTGCGGTACCCTTGTCCCTTCGCCAGGACCATTGCCGCGCGCATGGCCCAGCGCCCGGTTCAGCACCACCTGCCCGTTGCGTCGCAGGCAGAAGGTGACGGCCGGATAGGCGCCCGTCCGATACAGGTCTTCGACCGCAGTCCAGATGGCCTGCACCGCCGCATCGCTCAGGCCGGCGGCCGCGGCCGGTCGTTCGGAGGCCGCATCGATGCTGCGTGCCTGGCCCAGATCCCGAGGCACGGAAATCCTGCGGGAAATCCGCCCGTTCATGGCCGCGATCCGAGGGTGGCGATCTGGAATCGGCGTCAGGCCGCGACCTGGGGTTTCGCCCCATGCCGCAGGTTCTCGAGAACCTGCTTCCACTGCTCGATCTGCGCGCTGTTGTCGTGCTGCCAGGGGTGGAAGTCGCGGCGGAAGAAATCCAGGAATTCCGGCAGCATCCTGCGCAGGTAGCCCGAGCCTTCGGCGTAGCCGAACATCCAGCGCATGCCCCTGGCCATGGAGCGCAGCTTGAACAGCGAGCGGTCGCTGGCCAGAAGGGAGGTCTGGAAATACGCCGTCGTCATCAGCAACAGGAAGGTGGAGATGAGGTAGGCGCGCATCAGCCGCGCATGGTCGCCATCCACGGCCTGGTAGAGATCGAAGGCGACACCCTTGTGCTCGGTTTCCTCGATCGCGTGCCACAGGAACAGGGGGCGCATCGACGGATGCACGTCGTCGATCAGCTCGGGATTCTCCAGCACCAGGCTGCCGAACATCGAGGTGAAATGCTCCAGTGCGGCGGTCATCGCCATCTGGTCACGCTCGGAGAAGATCCTGCAGATCACGTCGAGCACCTGCTTGATCTGGCGGTCCATGCGCTCGGTCGGCACGCCGCGTGCGGCGAGGAACTTGTTGAGCGCCGTATGTTCCTGTGCGTGATAGGCCTCCTGGCCGATGAAGCCGGAGATGTCCTTCTGCAGTTGCTTGTCCTCGACCTGGTCGCGGAACAGCCGCGCCGACTGGATCAGGAACTTCTCGCCCTGGGGAAACTGGCCGGCGAACGCGGTCCAGAAGGAGGTCAGGAACGGGTCGTTGGCGAACCAGTAGCGCGGCGTGTCCTCGCTGTAGGTGAAGCCCATGCGCTGCGGCGTGATCGAGACCGCCGGCGGACGCATCGCGGCAGCCCGGGCGTTCACCTTGGGGGCAATGGAGGGGGCAGTGTTCATGGCTGAAATCCTCTGTGTTCGATGAAGGTCATGCGGTACCGCGATCAGGCTTTCCTGCGCCGGGCACGGACATTCGCCGCCGTGCCCAGCCGATCGTCCTGGTTCTCTGTTCCGTTAGAGTCAGGCCGGGCCAGGTCGAGGGCGCTGGCAAGACCGGGGCTGCCCCGGACCCGCCATTCCATGACCGGTTGCGCGATGCCGCGCAGCAGCAGGAACAGGCCCACCCAGCGCGGCGCCCAGATGCGCGCCGCACGGCGGCGGATGCCGTCTTCGATGACGTCCGCCGCCTCGGACAGGGGGATTTCCGCGCCGAGGAAGCGGGGGGCGAGCGTCTCCAGCGCGGCCATCGCCGGATGCACCCGCGAGCCCTGCACCAGGTCGGTGTCGATCGCCCCGAAGTAGGCGCAGCCGACGCGCGCGCCGCTGGGGCCCAGTTCGATGCGCAGGCTGTCGCTGAGCGCATCGACGGCCGCCTTGGAGGCGGCGTAGGCGCCCATCAGCGGGCCATGGCCCAGCGCCGCCACCGAGGCGACGTTGAGGATGTAGCCCTGGCGCGCAATGACCTGCGGCAAGGTGGCGCGCAGCGTGCGCCAGACACCCATCAGGTTGACGTCGAGCGTGCGCTCGAACTGGTGCGGCAGGGATTCGGCGACGCTGCCGATGTGCAGCACGCCGGCATTGGCGATCACCACGTCGATGCCGCCGAACTTGTCGACCGTGCCGGCGACAGCGCGTGCCATCGCCTCGGCATCGGTGACATCGGCCTCGAACCAGGCGGCACCGGTACCCAGCTCATCGGCCAGTTCCCTGAGCAGCTCCGGCTCCAGGCCGACCAGCGCCACCCGGGCGCCGCGCTGGTGCAGCCGGCGTGCCGCGGCGGCGCCGATGCCGCGCGCCGCGCCGGTGATGAAGATGGTCTTGCCGCTGATGGCGTAGTCCCGGCTCATGCGTTCGCCCCGCTTTCGACCCGGCTTCGGGTCATGTAGTTGTCGAGATCGAAGTGCTGCGTGCGACGCCGGTAGAGGAAGCTCCAGTTCGGCCACAGGCCGCCGTTGCCGCCTTCGCTGTTCTGGTAGTAGCTCTTGCAGCCGCCGGCCACCCAGGTGGTCTTGCGACTGCGCTCCTTCATTTCCTCGTGGAAGGCTTCCTGCACCTCGGCGTGCGGCTCTACCGAGGCCAGGCCGCGGGCGCGCATGGTGCGGATCGCATCGACCACGTAGCGCGCCTGGTTCTCCAGCATGTAGATGGCGGACTGGTTGCCACCGGCGGAGAACGGCCCCAGCAGCATGAAGAGGTTGGGGCAGCCGCTGAACGTGGTCCCCAGGTAGGCCCGCGGCTGCGTGCCGAACACTTCGGCCAGCGTGCGGCCGTCGCGGCCGCGAATCCGTTCGTAGACCTTGCCCGGGACATGGAAGCCGGTGCCGAAGATGAGGGTGTCCACGCGATGCTCGACGCCGTCCTGGGTCACGATGGAGTACTCGCGGATTTCGCGGATACCCTCCGTCACCAGTTCGACGTTGGGCTGGGTCAGTGCCGGGTAATACGCATCGCTGAACACCGCGCGCTTGCAGCCCAGCGTGAAATGCGGCGTGAGCTTGCTGCGCAGCTCGGGGTCCTGCACCTGCCGCCGCAGCTGGTAGCGGCCGAGCGCCTCGAAAGGCCATACCAGGCGGCGATCCACGAACAGCGACAGGCCCAGGCTTTCGATGCCCAGATACCAGGTCGTGCGGACCGCCTTCTGCGCCAGAGGGATGCGCCGGGTCAGCTCCCGCTCGACGGTCGACCGCGCATGATCCCAGCGCGGCACGATCCAGGTCGGCGTGCGCTGGAATACCGAAAGCTTGCGGACCTGCGGCTGGATGGCGGGGATCACCTGGATCGCCGAGGCGCCGGTGCCGATGACCGCGACGTTCCTGCCGCCGAGCCTGTGCTGATGGTCCCAGCGCGCCGTGTGGAAGGCGGCGCCCTTGAAGTTCTCCAGCCCCGGCAGCCTGGGGATCAGCGGATCGTTGAAGGGACCGCAGGCGGACACCAGCACGTCGGCGGTGAGCGCGCCGTGGTTGGTGGCAAGCTGCCAGCGCTGCGTGGCCTCGTCCCAGTGCGCTTCGATCAGCTCCTGTCCGAAGCGGATGTGGCGCTCGATCTCATATCGCTGCGCAACGCCGCGCAGGTAGGCGAGGATCTCCGGTTGTGCGCCGTACTTGCGACTCCAGTCCGGGTTCTGCGCAAAGGAATAGGAGTACAGCGCGGATGGAACATCGCAGGCGCAGCCGGGGTAGCTGTTGTGATACCAGGTGCCGCCGAGCGCATCGGCACGTTCGAGGATCGTGAAGTCGCCGATGCCCGCCTCGCGCAGCTTGATCGCCAGCCCGATGCCGCCGAAGCCGGCACCGATGATGGCGATGGGCAGGTGCGACGGCGCGGCTGCCGAGGCGTGTTTCCCGGCCGTGGCGGCCCCGGACTGCGAAGTTCGGCTGCTGCGTCGGACGGCGGACAGATCGTTCATTTACGTCTCCTCCGGGGTTGGGCCCTTGGCAGGCCTCGGGCATCCCGCGGTAATGGCAAACCTTAAGCCCCGGTGTCATTCGTCAACAATTCGCGTTCGATTCGCGCGGCCTGCAAGACCGCTCCGTGCAGGGAATGCGGCTCCCCGGGAGGAGCCGCAGCGAAGGGGGTTTCGTGTTTGGCGCTTGGCAAACCCTTGCCGCATGCCCACAATCGATCGGGCCATTCTTCGAGTTCCATTCGCATTTCCCTCCATGCGCCAGAAACCGCAGCAATCACGTTCCCGCCAGATGGTGGACTCGATCGTCGAGGCCACGATGCAGGTGATCGCGGAACGCGGGGTCGCCGACCTGACGACTACGCATGTGGCGCAGCGCGCAGGGGTCAGCGTGGGTTCGCTGTACCAGTACTTCGAGAGCAAGGAGGCGCTGCTCGATGCCGTGGTCAAGCGGATGACGGCGGAGGTGCAGAAGCTGATCTTCGAGCGGATCGACACCTTGATGGGCCAGGATCTGCGAACGGTCACCCGTGCCTTGCTGGCGGCCACCTTCGACTACGCCGACGCACACCGGACCCTGTTCGTCGGCGTGCTCACCCATGATTCGCAGGGACGCACGATGCTGGCGATCGCGGAACTGGAGCGCGGGTTTCTCGATGCCTTTCGCCTGTACCTGCTGCAGCACCACCGCGAGGTCAGTGTCCGCAACCTGCCGGCCGCGGTGTTCGTGGTGTTCACCAGCGCGATCTGCACCGGCCTGCGATTCGTCATTGCCGACAGCCCCGGTGTCGATCGCGAGCACGTGATCGATCTGCTGGTGGAAGCCGCCGTCGCCTGCCTGACGCGCGATGCGACCCCGGAAGCCCCTGCGCCGGCTGCGACCCTTCCCCGGGACTGAAACCCGGGGAAGGGCCTGCTGGAAGCGCTGCGTCATTTGGTCGACCGTTTCTGCACGGTGGCCGGCTCGAAGTAGGACTCATTGAAGCGGCGCGAAAAGTCGTTGGGCTGGTCTTCGTTGGCCATCGCGGTCAGAAAGTAGCGGCCCGAGGTGAAGTGATAGATCACTTCCGGGGCGCCACCCGCGGTCTGCACGTTGTACGCGAACGCCAGGTGCCCTTCCTGGAACTGGTACAGCTGCTTGCGGTTGTCGTAGTTGTCCGCGGCGGCCGGGTACCAGCTGTCTTCGTCGACATAGAGGCGACGCTTGGCGAAGGTATGGCTGGTGCCGGGGAGGATATCGGCCTCGACGATCCACACGCGGTGCAGCTCGTAGCGCGGCAGGTCCTGGTTCAGGTGCTTCTGCCGGGCCAGGTCCGCGAACCTGACCGTGGGGCCGCTGATGCGATTGGAGTCGTAGGGAATGATCATTTCCTTCTTGCCGACGATCTTCCAGCTGTAGCGCTCCAGCACGCCGTTGAACATGTCGACCTGGTCGTAGAACTGGTGACCGTCGGTGCCCTCGTAGGGGCCGTCGCAGCAGACCGTCGGCGCGCGGCGGATGCGCTTGAGGCCGGGTGAGTACAGCCAGGCGGCGCGGCCGGCGTTGCCGGTGCCGGCGCGCTCGTGCACCAGGATCATCGTGCCGGCCAGGCGCGGCGGTGCGATGGTCTGCGAGAAGTACTTGATGAACAGCCCGCTGTCCCTGGTCAGCGGTACCGGGTCTTTCTCCACGGCATAGTAGAACTGCGCGTCCTCGACGATCTTGGTCAGCTGGAAGCTGCCGTTGGCCTGCACGATCATCTGGTTGTTGTAGCGCCGCGCGCCGTCGCCGCGGTAGCGCACCTTGTGGTTCCACATCACCTCGGCGCCGGACTTCGGGATCGGGAAGGTGAAACCCTGCCTGCAGTTGTTCGGTATGTCGGTCCCGAGCAGTTCGCAGCTGGTGGCGTTGGCGATGGTCGCCTTGTAGATGAAGTCCGGGAAGGACACCACGCGGTGGCTCGGGTAGACCTTCATCTTGTAGCTGTCGTAGGACGACAGCAGTCTCTTGTGGCCTTCGGTGAGCTTGTCCGCGTACTGCGCCATGTTGGCCTTGGTGATCGTGTACAGCGGTTTCTCGCCGTCGATCGCGGGGTCGTTGGGATATTCGCCCTTCAGCGCGCCGCGTTTCGCCGCCGGCGTCCATTCGGGAATCGAGCCGTCCTTGCTGGCCGCCCTTTCGGCGCCGACCGGCGTCAGGTCCTTGCCGAGCCTGGCCGCTTCGCTGGCAGGGACCTTGGCGGCCGCGGGAAAGCCGACGACGCCGAGCGACACTCCGGCGGCGAGCAGCAGGATGCGTGGGTTGAACATGGTTTTTTCTCCGGACAATGCTAGAACGCGTACTTGATGAAGAAACGGGCCTGGTCGCGATCGCGCAGCAGGTTGGCGCTGCCGCCGCCGGTGATCCAGGTGTAGCCGGCGTTGAAGGACAGCTGGGACTTGTAGCGGATCTCCATCAGGACATCGGCGATCTTGCGTCCTTCGATGAAGTTGCCGGCAACACCCGGTGCGGTACCGCCGACGTCATGCTTCCAGACGATCACCGGCTGCAGGCTGATCCCCGGCAGCACCGATTCGTACTTGACCTGCGCGATCAGGACGTAGCCCCAGGACAGCTTGTCGGGAAACATGTCGAGGTCCTGCTGGTGCGGGTTGAAGCGCATGCCGTCCGGGCCCCAGGAACAGGCGAGATTGGTGGAGCAGGCCTGGCGCGAGCGGTCGGAGCCCGAGCCGTCGGCCCCGGCGCTGGCGTGCAGGAAGGTGCCGGGGGCTTCCAGCTGCAGCTGGTCCAATGCCGGCAGGCCGGGTACCCAAGTGGCACCGGATTCGAACAGCCAGACGATCTGGTCGGCGGCGATCGCGCGGGACAGTCCTTCGCTGGCGCCGGAGACATAGGTGCCGCCGAGGTTGAACTGGTAGCTGTCGAAGTATTCCCAGCCGCGCACATAGGCGTTCGCCGGGTTCTTGCCCAGCGTGTAGCCGCGGTAGGGCACGATGAAGGACGGGAACAGGCGACCACCGCCGGGCGCGTGACCGACCAGCAGGTCGATCGTGTCGTGGAAGGAGCCGGGAGTGCCCTGCGCGTCGATGACGAAGTCGCTGCCCGGATAGGCAGTCTGGTTGCCGTTGCGGTCGACGCCGAGATTGAACGGGACGCCGATGCTGCCAAGCTGGATCAGCTGGTCGATCGCGGCCAGCTGCGGCGCGCCCGCCGGCAAGGCGTTGCGCAGGTTCACCAGGTCGTTCAGGCTCAGTTGGCCCGAGCCCGAGCAGTTCGCTTCGGGCAAATGGCAGAGGCCGGAGGCCGGGGCGAACGCGGCAAAGGCGAGATCCTCGGAATCCACCTGCATCGGCGCGTCCGGCCGGTAGGCGACTTCACCCTGGACCGAGAAGTCCCCCAGGGTGGTGTTGAAGGAGAGCCCGAACATCCGGATGTCCTCGGGATAGTCGAGGAGGAACCTCACCTTGTCGAACTGGGTGGCGTCGTCGGTGGCGCCGTCCGGATCGTTGGGCCGGATCGCCGCGTGCAGCTGCGGGATGTCCGGGCAGGCGAGCAGGAACTCCAGGGTGTTGCTGGCGCCCTGATGATCCCTGAAGTCGCGTGCACAGCCCTCCGGTGCGCTGATGAAGCTGAGATACGGGATGCGCGCATGGGTGTTGGTGAAGTACAGCCCGAGCTCGGTGCCGTCGTTGAGCCAGTCGGCGTAGACCTTCAGCGCCAGGCCGAACTGCCCGCCGTCCGGCGGCTTGCGGTCCGGCTCGCGCTTGATCGCGCCCGAAGTGCCGGTCAGGCCGGACAGCGGGTTGTCCAGCAGGCGCGCAATCCGCTCCGGGTCTTCCGGCACCTGGCCGAAGCCCAGGGCGAGGAAGTCGCCCGCGTTGTTGGTGCCGAGATCGGCGGTGGAATAGAAGGACCCGGGCGCCGGCGCCTCGGCGCCTTCCCACTCGTACTGGTAGAAGCCTTCCAGGGTGAGGCCCTCGGCCACATTGACGCTGGCGTACGCCATGCCCGCCGGTGTGAACGACTCCTCCAGGACGGTGCCGGCGCGGAAGAAGTTGTTGGCGTTGATGGGATTGACCGAGTTGATCGAGTCGAAGAACAGCGCGGTGGATTCACCCCAGTTGACGGTCTGGCGGCCGATCTTCACCGACAGCTCGTGCTCGCCCCACAGGGGAACGGTGCCGAACAGGTTGAGGTCGAGCAGCTGGAAGTCGCTGCCGATCTGGCGCAGGGTCTCGTCGTCTGTGCGTTTGTTGCGCACGACGCCGCCGGGGCCGAACACCAGGCCGCAGGGTCCGCCGCCGGGATTGCGGTCGGCCGGGCAGGGGCGCGAGTCGTTGCGCACACCGGAGGTCGTCGTGGGCAGCGGCAGGTCGAAGACTTCCATGCCGGGCGTCGAGATGTTGCCGACGCGGTCCAGGTTCTCCGAGGTGTAGCGGTTCGGGTGGTACTCGATGAAATCGTCGTTGACGAAGTCCTGGAAGAACAGGCCGCGCGCGAACAGGCCCCAGTTGCCCCAGGTCAGCGTCAGGTCCGGCGTGATCTTCAGCGGTGCCTGCGTCAGGTCGCCCTTGGCATAGTTCCAGTTGCCGTCGTCGGCGTTGCTGCTGAACTGGCCGGGCTGGGCCACCAGGTGCTCGGCCGGGAAGACCTGGGTGCGGAACAGGCCCTGGCAGCCCTGGAACTGGGTCTTGCCATCGGCGCGGCGGCCGCAGATCTTGCTGTTGAGGTTGCCCTTGCCGACCAGGTCGCTGCTGCGGTCCTCCATGCGGATGCCGACGCCGGCGGTGATGTTGATGTTGGCCACGCCCTCCAGCGGCGTGTCGCCGACCCTTGGCAGGCTCAGGTCGAAGGCGACGGCGCTGCTGGAGAAAAGCAGCAGGGCAGCGGCCACTGCGCCGCTCCCCGCGGGCCCGATCGGAACACTCTTTCTAGTCGTCATCGCTCGCGTCTCCCAACGGTGCGAAATATCAGGGGCTGCTGCAGCTAGGCGGCCGCGGCCGTGACCTGCAGCGGTTCGTCGTCCAGCACACTGACGGCGCCGCTGGCGCCATCCAGCTCGACCCGCATGCCGGTCGACAGGCGTCGCGTCGCTTCCTTCAGGCCGGTGACCGTGGGCACGCCGTACTCGCGGGCCAGGATGGCGCCGTGGCTGAGGATTCCGCCGGTCTCGGTGATGAGGCCGGCGATCAGCGGGAACACGCTGGTCCAGCCGGGATCGATGTTGGCGGCGACCAGGATGTCGCCCGCCCGAACTCCCGCGAGCTGCGACAGGTCGGTGACGACGCGCGCCGGCCCGTTGGCCTTGCCGCGCGATGCGCCGAAGCCCTTCCAGCTGCCATCGCCGGCCTCGACGGCGAGCGGCGCGCCTTCGACGATCTCGCCCTCGGTCTCCACGTCATCGAACAGGTAGGTGGCCGGCAGGCGGTCCTTGTTGCTCAGGTATTCGCGCCGACGTTCCTCGATGCACTCGCGCAGGCCTGCCGGTATCGCTGCGCCGCGGGCGAGTTCCAGCAGCTGCCTGCCGTCGAGCAGGAAGACGTCGTCCACCGCGTCGAGCACCCCACGCGCCTGCAGGCGGCGCGCCTGTTCGAGCACCAGCTGGCGCTGGTGCCGCCCCAGGTAATCGAGGTGGTAGCGCTGATTTTCGCGGTAGACCGTGTATTCCTGCGTGCGCCGGAACACCTTCGCCAGAAACCTGCGCCGCAGCGATCCGAAAACGCCGCCGCCGGCGCGCGTCAGCGCTTCCTGCTCGGCCTGGCAGCGCCGGGTTTCGGCGCGCTCCTCGTTCTCGCGCGGACCGGACGAGGCGGCGGTGCCGCGCAGCAGCGCCTGCACGAAGCCGAGAATGATGGCCGGCGACTCGTGCCAGCGCGGGTAGGCGGCTTCGCGAGTGGAGGAGCGGTGGCCGTGGCGCTGGAGAAAGCCGTCGAACTCGGTCCAGAACCCTGCCGCCGGGTACGCCCGGCGCAGTGCGGAGTAGCCCTGGTCCTGCCGCAGGCCGCCGAGCAGCTGCGCGTCCTGCCCGGCGAGCTGGGCGAGGTCCCAGAGTTCGCGGTTGATCTGCGCCGTGCGCGTGCCCGGCAGGCCGCTGATGATCGCCTGGTACAGGTCGCCGTTATCGTCGGCCGCCCACTTGCGCAGCAGGCTCTGCGACATGCTGTGCAGCATCGGGTTGTATAGGCTCATGCCCCAGCGGATCACGCGGAAGTGCTCGCGCCCGAGTTGATCGATCTCCTGGTACTGCGCGCACCATTCGTCCGCCGGCAGCGCCGCGTAGTCCTGCGTCAGCCTGGGGACGATGCGCTGGTCGATGTTGCCGCAATGCCGCGCCAGTGCTTGGAGGTTTTCGGCGATGCCCGAACGGCCCGGATCGCGGCGGGTGGCGCCCAGCATCTTCAGTGCCAGGCCCGGCTTCCAGGGCAGCGCGCGGATGCGCTCGTGCCACAGCGGCGTGAACCATTCCGGCGTATTGGCGGCACGCATCCCGCGCGGCCAGGCGCTGAGCATGCCGGCGACGAAATCGCCGCTGTAGTAGGCATAGCCGCGATGGACCCGCAGCGGCTGCTGCTTCGCCAGCTCCGTGTTGCCCATCAGGCCGACGAACTCGCGGCAGGAGATGTCGCCGATCCAGGCCAGCATCAGGTCGCGCGTCAGCGGCATGATGTAGTCGGACATGTACTCGTCGCCGAACTTGCGTGTCCACACATTGGTCGGGGTGGCGCTCGGCAGGCCGGTGATCGGGCGGTCCTGCAGCGCGTACAACTGACCTTTTTCAATGGCCCATTCGAGATCCCGCTGCGGGCCGATCGCCTTGCCGACCGTCTGTGCCAGCGCGAACAGCGCCTGCAGGCCGGCGTCGTCGACGCTGAGTCGCTCGCGCCGCGCGAGTTCGACCGGCAGGTCCTCGAGGCCGTCGTGCCAGACCGTCTCGACGGATTTCTCGCCGATGTGCTGCTCGATGATCTTGCCGCTGGCGGAGTCCAGCACCAGATGGTCGGGCTGGGTCTTGCCGGAGACCACGGCCTCGCCGAGCCCCCAGGCGGCGTCGATCACGATCTCGGCGGCGAACGGCCGCTGCGGGTTCGCGGTCAGCATCACGCCCGCGGCCTGCGGCAGCAGCATGCGCTGCAGGATCAGCGCGATGCCGCCGGCCTTGCCGATGCCCTTCTCGCTGCGATAGGCCTGTGCGCGCACGTCGTCCAGTGCGCTCCAGCACTGCTCCACGGAGGCGTGCAGGGCGGCTTTGCTGCCGACCCCGAGGATGGTCTGGTAGACGCCGGCGAAGGAAGCGTCCTCGAGATCCTCGGCGACTGCCGAACTGCGCACCGCCCACAACGAACCGGGAAATGCACGCGCGGCCTGGTCCCACCAGGCGTCGAGTGCGTCGGCCAGGCAGGCGGCACGTGTCGAGGCTTGCAAGGACACCCCGGCGGGAATGCACCAGGCCTCCGGTACCGGCAAGCCGGCGCGGATCAGACGCAGCAGTCCCATGCCCTTGCCGCCGATGTGCTGGATGTCGCCGGCGCTGTTGTGGTCGAGGCGCAGGATCATGACTTCGGTCCCCGGCGGGCCTGCAGCACGGCTGAAAGCAGCCGTGGCGCGCGACGCAGGGTCTGACAGGTCGTGGCGTGCCAGGCGTGCTCGACGACGCCGATGCCCTGCCGCAGCTTGCCGCCGATCCGGATCTCGAACTGGCTGTGCGTCTCCTGGATGTAGAAGCCTTTCTTGAACACGGGAAACTGCGCCAGCGAGCGGCTGCGAACCTCGTAGCGCACGCCTTTTTCGTCGCGCATCACGATCCGCGCGCCGGCGGGTACGTGCTTGCGCTGCCATTCGTATTCGATCGAAAGCTCCTGCAGCGCATGGTTTTCGCCGTTGCGGAAGACGAAGCCGTTGATCACCGGCCGGTCATTCTCGAAGCCGGTGGTGGCATTGAAGGAGAGGTCGTCGCCGAACTGCGCCGCGATCCAGTTCCATCCCTTGATGCTGGCCCAGTCGCGCGGCCCCCAGGACTTGTCGCGCTGGCCGAACCCCTGCACTTCCTGCCTGCGTCCATGCAGCGTCAGGTAGCCTTCGACGCGACCGGATTGCTCGATGTGGTTTGCCGCGACCACGCTGCCGGTGGGCGCGTTGTCGCTGTGGAAGCTGAAAACCGGCGTGAACGCGGTCCAGGTCAGCTCGCCCTTGTCGCCGCCTTCGCTGTCGAGAAGGATCTTCCAGCGGGTCAGGGGTTGCTCCATGCGGAACGTCAGGCCGTGGGTGCGATAGCCTTCGGCCGCACGCAGCCGCGAGGTGTCGGGATCGAGCCGGAGATTGACCGGGGCGTACACGTATTCCGGCTGGCCGTCGCGCATCGTCAGCAGCACGCCGTCGGTGCGCCCTTCCTTGAACCGGTAGCCGATTCGCGCGAGGCCGAACGAACGGCCCTGGGGGTCCGCCCAGTTGAAGTAGTAGCTCTCCTGCCAGTGATCGGCGGCGCCGACCGGATGGAGTTCTTCGTCGCCGGCAACGATCCGCTTCCTGGGGTCCCCGGAAGTCGTGTCGCTGGATGCAAGGGCCGCTTTTTTCATGGGGTCTTTCCGTCCGAGGTTCCGGGTTGCGCATCGCCGCGCGGTTTGTGTTCTGCTACAAACATGTTGGACATCCAACATCTAAATGTCAACGCCAGGGTCCGATGGCTGTCAAGTCGGGGAATTGAAGCTATGATGCAGATTCTTAATAAACATCAAGAAATCAAGGAAATGGGCGCCAAGAAAATCACCAAGCGGCCAGCCGCCAAGCGCCGCCGGACGCAGGCCGAACGCAGCGACGCCATGCGGCAACGCCTGGTCGACGCGACGCTCGACTGTCTGGCCGCAGATGGTTATGCCGGCGCCACGATCGGCAAGATCGCCGCCCGCGCCAAGGTTTCGCACGGCGCCACCGGGCATCACTTCGAGACCAAGTCCGACCTGATCGTCGCTGCGGCAGAGGAGTTGATCCTGCGTACCTCCCAGTTGCTCGAGGACCTGGTGCGGGGCATGGAGGAGGGTGACGATCGCCTGGCTGCGCTGACGAATGCCCTGTGGGCGAAACTCCACTCGCAACCGGCGATGCGGGCCTACCTGGAACTGACC
The DNA here is from genome assembly GCF_003428335.1 of Solimonas sp. K1W22B-7. GTDB lineage: Bacteria > Pseudomonadota > Gammaproteobacteria > Nevskiales > Nevskiaceae > Solimonas_A. The sequence continues at coordinate 4,841,233 of NZ_CP031704.1, read as the reverse complement.
GTGGCCGCCCAGCGCGACAAGCCGCTGGCCAAGGCTCTTGGCGCCCTCGAAGGACGCACGGCAGTCATGTTCGAGCAGGGTGCGAATCTCCTGTTCGAGGCCAGGCCGGGTGTGAAGGAAAGCCCGCACTCGCTGTTCGTGCTCACCCGTTCGTTGCTGCTGGGTCTGGCGGTGCAGTTTCACTCGGGAGGCAACGATGGATTCATGCGTGAGCAGATCGACGCCTGGGTGCGGATGATGTCGACGCAGTTCCGTGCCCGCCGCGGTGTGCTGCCGCCACCGCCGCCGTCGCGAGCCTGACACTCGATCAAAAGCCAGTCCCCTCGATAGTCTCCGCGCCGTCGGCGCGGGCCGCTCGCGTCGGAGGCATGCCGACAAAATGCGAGTAGCTGTTGCGCTTCCCGCCGTCTTAGTGTCGCCGCGCCAATCAGGCGGACGGCGCGTCGTCCCTCCCTGGTTCGCCACCATCACGACGAGACACAAACCAAGGAGCGCACGCCGATGTTCAAGCTGATGAGAAGTGGCCTGTTGGCCGTGACATGCATGCTGGCTGCAATGACCACCACGGCCGTGGCAGGGCCGCCGCTGACCGCCGTGGCACTGCCGCACGACGAAGCGCCGCATCACAATTTTCTGGAGTGGTGGTATTTCGTGGGGCACCTGAGCGGCGTGGATCCCTCCGGCCAGACCCGCAAGTACGGTTACGAGGTCACCGTCTTCCAGGTCGATGCAGTGCCGCCGCTGATGGCGACCTACTCGGCGCACTTTGCCATCACCGATCACCGGACCGGAAAGCATGTCGCCGAACACCGCATCAAATCGGCGGCGATCCCCAACTCGAGCAATCGTTTCGATCTCGAGGTGGCCGGCTGGACGGCTTCCGGTACCTCCGGCACCTACGCGCTGAACGCCGTCATGTCGGACCAGAAATACAGTGCCAGCCTGAACCTGCAGGCGTCACTGCCGCCGGTACTGCATGGCAACAGCGGCATCATTCCCTACGGGCCTTTCGGCAGTTCGGCGTACTATTCCTACACCTCGCTGAATACCACCGGCACGATCGTCGACAACGGCGTGCCGATCGCTGTCACCGGCACCTCCTGGCAGGACCGCCAATGGGGCGACTTCAACATCCTGGCGCCGGCCGGCTGGAACTGGTTCTCCATCCAGCTCTCCAACAACGTGCAGTACATGCTGTACTACATCCAGGATGCCTTCGGCAGCATCGTGCAGAAGGTCGGCACGAAGGTGGTCAACGGCGTGGCGACTCCGATTCCGGCCAGCCAGATGAGCCTCGACATTCTCGACTACTGGACCAGCCCGAAGTCCCTCATCACCTATCCGAACAAATGGCGCGTCAACGTGCCGGGCGGCTCTATGACGGTCACGCCGGTGCAGAAGGCGCAGGAGCTGTTCAAGTTCGGTCACCGCACCTACTGGGAAGGCGACTCCACGGTCACCGGAACGCTCGGCGGCCAGTCCGTCAACGGCGCCGGCTACACCGAGGTGAATCCGTACTTCCAGCCTTACCTCAGCCTGCCGTAGCAGGCGGCGCCATACGCGAAATGACGCAGGAAGGTCCCCGGCAAGCCGGGGGCCTTCCTTGCGTCCGCGCATCTGCCGTCGCCCTGCCATCGCTGCCCGATGGCACAACGCGGCAAGTACCCGACGACCCACGAAGGAGATAGTAATGCGGCACCGTTTGCTTGTTGCCCTGGGCATTGGCCTGGCTGGCCTGACCACGCTCGCACTCTCGCAGTCCCCGCCTCCGGACACCTTCAGCATCCGTGAGGCGGTACCCGCCGACGATGTCGTGCATCCCGGCTCGTATACGGAGTGGTGGTACGTCAACATCGTCAACCCGACGACGAAGGAGACCTTCATCGTCACTTTCAACTCCGCGCCGATCCACACGACCTCGTCATTCTTCTACGACAAGTTCGGCAACAAGAGCCATCTCATCGGCCCCAATTCATCGTTCACGTTTACCGGCGCCCCGTCGGTCTGCAGCACCGCCGGATGCCTGGTCTACCATGCGAGCAGCAACCAGTGGCACCTCAACTATGCCGCCAACGGCGTAACGGCCGACATCTGGCTGAAGAACCCCAGGCGCGGCGTGACCAGCGGGCCGCTGAACTACGAGGGGCAGACCATGAGTTGGACCAACCCGGTTGCCACCAGCGTCACCAGCGGCTGGTTCTGGCCCGCGAATGCTCCCGGCCCGATCAGTGTGAACGGCTGGCGTGGCTACCATGACCACAACTGGGGCAACTTCGACCTGAGCAACCAGAACTACGCCGGCTGGGAGTGGGCCGGCTCGCACGAGCCCAATGGCGGGGCCAAGGTCATGGGCGGCGTGATCGACGGCCAGGGCCACTGGCACGGCACCATCGTCGATGTCGATCCGGCGCTGGGTACCCGCTACTGTCGCTCGCAGTCGACGCTCGCGGCCAACGCGCTCGAACTCTCGGACTGGGCCGTCATCGACGACTTCGAGTATCCCCGCAAGGTCGTCACGCGCTGCACGACGGGCAGCAGCCTGCCGGTGCAGACCTACACCGTCACCAGCCCGCACAAGGTCCTCGGCTTCCTCTTCGAGTTCACCGAGTCCATCGGAAAGACCGGCACGCCGGGATCGGCCGCACTGATCGAGCACTTCCGGACCTACGCCTACGCCGGAAGCTGAGCGGCGCAGGACTCGATCTTGTCCCGCCGCGCCGAGGCGCAGCGCCAGAACGGCGCGGCGGGAGCAGGGGGCGGCCGCCGATGAGCGGCGCGCCGCTACTCGCGGATATCCGCGTTCGCCCCCATGGCGGGCAATGCTGCAGCGCTGAACGACGATCCTTCACCGCCGCCATGATCCGCGATGGCGCCGCCGGCGCCGGCCAAGGACCGGGGGTCATGGACGCTGAACGCGGCAATGTCGCTGCTGGCCTTGGCGAGCAGGGCCTGCACCAGCGACTCCATGCCATCGAAATACTGGTACAGGGAGCCGATGCTGACGCCGGCGCGCTCGGCCACATGATTGGTGGTGGTGTTGACCAGGCCACGTTCGGCGATCGATCGCGCGGTCGCCTCGATCAAGGCGTCCACCGTGAATCTTGAACGCAGCTGCTTGGGTTGTTTCCTCATCTGCCACCTCGCGGACGGGTCACCGAAACACAGAACCGGAATCGTCATCGTTATCGACAGTTACATGTTGTACATCCAACATGTTAAATTGTCGAGAGCGGCAACCCGATGAGACAGGAGCCCCCGGGAGATACCGCTCCCACGGTCATGGGCGTATGTCCGGATGGACTGGGGATACCGGCCTTGAGAACGCCGGAGTCCTGCCCGGATGGATGACTTCCCGCGGCCGGCCGAAGGCGATGGCCCTTCGGCCGACCCTCCCCCGTGACGACTCGCGCGGCCTCTCGCCAACTGTCCCGCCGGCGCGACATTTTGTCCCGCGCCTCAACCATGACCCGCAGCGCTTTTCATTCTTTTCAATGACTTGTCAGTTGGCATCCGTCTTGCGCCCAAGGCTTCGCCATCCACCCGCCTTGTACTGCCATGTCGATCGCCGACCACCCGACGTCCTTCGTTGAGAGATTGAAAAAATCTCTCACCTGGCACCGCCCACTGCGGCATCGCGATGCCGCAGCGTTGCTGCGACGTCAGTACTACCGGGCGTTCACGACAAGAGCACTTCTGGATGGTAGCCAGGCGGCTTGGCCGGAATGATCAGGCCGTCGGCCTTGTTGGTCATGCTGTTTCCGCAGGGGCTTCGACATCCTGTGTGCACTTACCGCACACGAGATTGCCATGTCCCTCCACCCGCCCAGTTCCTTCAGCAAGGTCGCGATCATCGGCACCGGATTCGGTGGCCTGGGCATGGCCTACTACCTGAAGCAGGCCGGCATCAAATCCTTCACGCTGTTCGAGAAGGCGGCGGAGGTGGGGGGAACCTGGCGCGAGAATACCTATCCTGGCTCCGGTTGCGATTTGCCCTCGCATCTGTATTCGTTCTCCTTCGAGCGCCACTACCCCTGGTCCTGGCGCTACCCCAAACAGGCGGAGATTCATGAGTATCAGCGCCACTGCGCGCGCAAGTATGGGCTGTATCCCCACATCCGCTTCGGCTGCGAGTTGGCCGGCGCCCGCTTCGATGAGGCACGTGCGCGCTGGATCCTGAGCCTGGCCAGTGGCGAGGTGCATGAGACGGAGTTCCTGATCACCGCGGTGGGCCAGCTGAATCGCCCGGCGATTCCGAAGATTCCCGGGCTGGATCGTTTCCAGGGCAAGGCTTTTCATTCCGCCGAGTGGGATCATGGCTACGATCTCAATGGCAAGACCGTGGCGGTGATCGGCACCGGTGCCAGTGCGGTGCAGTTCGTGCCGGAAATCGCCAGGCGGGTACAGCGCCTGCACGTCTACCAGCGCACGCCCGGCTGGGTCATCCCGAAGGTCGAGAGGGCCTTTTCAGATTTCGAGCGCCGGCTCCTGGACCGCATGAAATGGCTGCTGGACCTGGACCGTGCCCGCATCTTCGGCATTACCGAAGCGCTGGGCTTTGCCTACCGCGGCCACAAGTGGGCGGAGGCCATCGCCACCGGGTTCGCCAGGAGCCACATCCATCGGCAGGTGCGTGATCCGGTCCTGCGCAAGAAGCTCACGCCGGACTATCCCATCGGCTGCAAGCGCGCCTTGCTCAGCAATGACTGGCTGCCGGCCCTGATCCGGCCGAACGTCGAGGTCGTGACCGACGCCATCACCGAGATCACCGCGACCGGGATACGCACGGCGGATGGCCAGTTGCGCAAGGTCGATGCGCTGATCCTGGGCACTGGCTTCGCCGCCTCGGACTTCCTCGCGCCGATGCAGATTCATGGGCTGGAAGGCCGGGAACTCGCCAGCCAGTGGAAGCAGGGAGCGGAGTCCTTCCTCGGCATGTCGGCGCCGGGCTTCCCCAATCTGTTCGTGCTCTACGGGCCCAATACCAGCCTCGGCTCGGGCTCCATCATCTACATGCTGGAGCAGCAGCAGCGCTACGTCGTGCAGCTGATCCAGGCGCAGGCGGCGACCGGCTACCGCACCATCGATGTGCGCCCCGCAGCGGTGCAGCGGCACATGCAGGAGATTCGTGCCCGCAGTGCCCGGAGCACCTACGAAGGCGGCTGCAAGAGCTGGTACCAGAACGCCGAGGGTCTCAACACCAACAACTGGGTCGGATCGCAGCGCGAGTTTGCGCGGCGCACGCAGCGGCCCGACCTCGCCAACTACGAAATGTCGGGTCCCGTCGTCCGGGACGAGGTGCTGGCGTCGATGGTGGTCGAAGACCTGGTCTCGTGAAGTATTGCTGATCATGAACCGCAAACCCATGGAACCCGAACTGGAAATGTTCCGCGATGCCGCGCGCAGGTTCTTCCAGAAGGAAATCCGCCCGCACAATGAGCGCTGGCGCGAAGCCGGCATCATCGACCGCCAGGCTTACCGCAAGGCCGGTGACGCGGGCCTGCTCTGCATGTGGGCCGACGAGAAATACGGTGGACAGGGCATCCCTGACTACCGCTACGAGCAGATCCTGGTCGAGGAAAACGCCTTCCACGGCGATTCCGGCTATCTCATCTCCTTGCACAGCCGCATCGTCGGCCCCTACATCAACAACTTCGGCAGCGAAGAGCTCAAGCAGCGCCTGCTGCCGGGCATGATCAGCGGCGAGAAGATCATCGCGATCTGCATGACCGAGCCGGATACCGGTTCGGACCTGGCCGGCATGAAGACGCGGGCGGTGGAGAAGGACGATCACTGGCTGCTCAACGGCGCCAAGACCTACATCTCCAACGGCATCAATGCCGACATCATCATCGTTGCCGCCAAGACCAATCCGGACCGCGTGCACGATCTGACCCTGTTCATCGTCGAGCCCGGCATGGAGGGCTTCGAGCGCGGCCGCATGCTGAAGAAGATGGGCATGAAGTCGCAGGACACCGCCGAGCTGTTCTTCCGCGACGTCCACGTGCCCAAGGCCAATATTCTCGGACAGGTCAACAAGGGCTTCCACCACCTGATGCAGTCCCTGTCCGAGGAACGCCTGACCGCGGCGGTCGGCAACATCTCCTACGCGCGGGTGGCGATGGAGGTCACCCGGGACTTCGTGCGGCAGCGCAAGGTCTTCGGTCAGCCGCTCAGCAAGTTCCAGAACACGCGCTTCAAGCTTGCCGCACTGGATACGGAGATCGAGATCGCGCAATGCTTCGTCGACCGCTGCGTGGAAATGCACAACGAGGGCAGGCTCACCCCTGAGGATGCCGCGCGCGCCAAGCTCTACACCAGCGAGGTGAACGGTCGCATGGTCGACGAGGGCGTTCAGCTGCACGGCGGCGCCGGCTACATGGAGGAGTACCCGATCTGCCGGCTGTACCAGGACGAGCGCGTGCATCGCATCCTGGCCGGAACCTCGGAGATCATGAAGGAAATCATCGCACGCGCCACGCTGGACTGATCGCCCGGCCGCGAGCCGGTTCGAGCGATGCGAAAAACATGGGGGAGAGAGACATGTTCGGAAGAATGTTGCGGCTCATGCTGGCAACGCTTTGCCTTTCTGGCTGTGGCTCCTCGGATCCGGTCGGCGGTTCGGGCAGCTCGCCGGACGAAGGGGGAGGCGAGGTCGCCTGGGACCGCAGCTGCGATCTCGCGCCGTTTCCGTCCCTGCGCTGGGAGCAGTGCGAAATCGCCAACTTCGCCAAGCAGCTGGAGGCGCCCACGGAGGCGCTGAATCCGGTCTTCGCGCAGCGCCTGCTGGCGCAGAACCTGACCAACACGGCCGAGCTGCTGGCGCGTGCCGCGGACGATCCGAGCTGGCTGGGGCTACCCTCCGGCAATCTGCCGGTGCTGCCTTACTGCGCGCCGTTCGCGGCGGTGTGCACCGGCGATCCCTTCCGCTATCCGCAGGCGGTCGGCCCGGACGGCGATGCCTTCTACAGAAACGAAGCCGACGTCATCCCTGTAGTGTTCTACGACCGTGACTGCACGCGTCTGTCGGGGCGCGTGTGGGCGCCCAGGAATTCTCCTGCGCCGGCTTCGCTGCCTCATGTAGTGATTGCCAATGGCTCCCTCGGCGCGTCGGAGACCGCCTACTGGTGGGCGTCGCAGGCGCTGGTGCGCGGAGGCTACGCGGTGATGACCTTCGACCCGCGTGGGCAGGGCCGCTCGGATTTCCTGTCGCCCAGCGGGCAACTCGGCACCAATGCCAACCTAAAGGTGTTCTGGGACGAGATGGTGGACGCGATCGATTTCTTTCATTCCACGCCGCAGCAGCTTTACCCACACAATCAGACCTGCGCAGGTACCTACCCAACAACCGTGGCGCCTTTCAATCCGGTGTGGAACCGCATCGATCGTGAACGGCTCGGTATCGCCGGCCACTCGGCAGGTGCGGTCGCCGTTTCGGTGGTGCAAGGTTATGGCGCGCCTGGCGCCGATCCCTGGCCGGGCAAGCTCGATGCGAGCAATCCGGTCAAGGTCGGCGTGGCCTGGGACAGCCTGATTGCACCAGATGCAACCGGTCTGGCGCCGTGTACCAATTCACTGCCGGTGCCCCCCGGACTTTGCGGGCTGCTGGTGCAAGCGGTCATCACGCAGGGCAATCTGCCGAAGTTCGGACCGCGTGTTCCGGCGATGAGTTTCAATGCCGACTACGCGCTCGTCTGGGACACGCCCTACGTACTGCCGCCGGATGCGGAGGGTCACAAGGGTCCTTACAAGTTGTGGCAGACGGATGGCGTGCCGGTCTACAGCCTGGGTTTCCAGGGCACGACGCATGAGGACTACTCGCCGATTCCGGCGATGACTGCGACGTCCTGGTGCCCGGACACTACCACCGGGGCTTGCCGTGGCGGTTATGCGCAGCCCGCGATCGTGCACTACACGCTGGCCTGGTTCGACCGCTGGCTCAAGCAGCCGGGCGAACCCGGCTACGCGGACGCCGATGCACGGCTGCTCGATGATGGCGGCCCGCAGGGCGCGGACAAGCTGAGCTTCCGCTACCGTTCAGCGCGGGATTTCCCTGATCGCTCCGGAAGGCGGCAGCGCTGCGAGGACATCCGTGGCGGCTGCAAGGAGTGATAGTGAATTACCGCTGCGGTACCCCCTGAAGACCGTCCAGGCGCGACATGGACTTGCAGCGCCCGCGCAGCGCCTACAACCTGGTGCAGATGGTGCAGCTGGCATCCGAACTGGGCTTGCCGCTGGCGCGTTGCCTGGAAGGCAGCGGTGTGGATGAGCGCAGGCTGAGCGAAGCCGAAGCCGAGTTCTCCGGCCATGCGGAGATTGCCGTCATCGCCAATATCGTGCGTCACCTCGACCATGTGCCGGCGTTGGGCCTGAGAATGGGGCAGCGCTTTCACATGTCGGCCTATGGCCTGATGGCCTTCGCTCTCTGTAGTTGCCAGACCGTCGGTGACGCGACGCGGCTGGCGATGCGATATGGGGCGCTGTCGTTCTCCCTCACCGCAACGCGCCTGGACATCGTCGGCGGCGATGCGCGGATCTGGCTGGAAGACGGACACGTTCCGGTGCCGCTGCGGCGCTTCGTGATCGAACGCGATCTTGTCGGCCTGACCAACATCGGGCGAGAAATGTTCTCGTCCACGCTCCCGATGCGGCATATCGCGCTGGCATACCCGGCGCCGGCATACGCGGCGGACTATGCCCGGTACCTGGGATTGGTTCCGGAGTTCTCAGCCCCGCAGCAGCAGATCGTGTTCGACCGGGCGGTCATGGAATCGCCCATTCCACAGGCGGACGCAGTGATGCTGCGCCGCTGCGAACAGCAATTGCAGGTGCTGCTGGAGCGCAGGAAGGCAGGGACAGGCACCGCCGGCAGGGTCCGGCAGTTCCTGCGGCGCCAGCCTGGCATGGCCGTGGCCGACATGGCGGCGGCGTCCGCGGAGTTGCAGATCCAGCCGCGCAGTCTGCGCCGCAGTCTGCAGGCCGAGGGGGTGTCATTCCGCGCCCTGGCCGACGAGCTGCGGCAATCGCTGGCTGAGGAACTGCTGCTGGTGCCGCAGCTTAGCGTCGAGGACGTGGCGCATCGCCTCGGCTACGACGAGGTCGCCAGCTTCACCCGCGCGTTCAAGCGCTGGACCGGCCTGCCGCCGGGAAAATGGCGCAGCCTGCGGTTGCGGGGCCTGCGGTAAGCTCCGGCACCGGCCCTGCCCTGCCGGACTCCGATCGGCGACCAGCGCCGCATCTGACAACTCCGCGGTCACTGATGACGTTCCCTCTCGCAGGTCGGCGGGCCTATGGTCCTGATCGCTGCACGCCGCAAGGTGTGGCGGCGTTGCAAACAAAACCATAACGAGTGCGAGAGGAGTCGTCATGCAAACCATCGGACGCGCGGCCGTACTGGCCGCGGCTGCCTGTTGTTCCTGGACCGCGCAGGCCCTGGATATTCCCGCCGGCCGCTACCTGGTCAAGCCGGATCACAGTGGACTCTGCCTGGATGCCGGCGCTGCCGGGCAGGTTCAGCAGAAGACCTGCGTTGCCGGCTCGACCGCGCAGCAGTTCGATCTGTCCGCCGCCGGCAGCGGCTACACTCGGCTGGTCAATGTGGCGACGGGCAAGTCCCTGGACGTGAACAATTCGTCCACCGCCGACGGCACCGCCATCGTGACCTGGAACTATGGCGGTGGCTACAACCAGCAGTTCTTCGCGCTCAAGAACGGCGACGGCTACGTGCTCAAGCCGCGCCATTCCGCCAAGTGCCTCGATCTGAAGGACTGGAGCACCGACGACGGCGGCCTGCTGCAGCAATGGAACTGCACCGGCGCCGCCAACCAGACCTACCAGCTGGTGCCGACCGGCAGCGATGTGGCGAGCCTGCCCAACGGCCGCTACGCGCTGCGCGCGGCGCACAGCAACCTGTGCCTGGACGTGCCCAACTCCAGCCTGTCCAACTACGTGCAGCTGCAGCAATGGAGCTGCAACGGCACGGCGGCGCAGCAGTGGGACGTCAACTACATCGGCGGCAGCCGCTACGAGGTGCGCAACGTCAACAGCGGCAAGTGTGCGGACCTCGACAATAGCTATACCTACGACGGCAACGACATCCAGCAGTACGACTGCAACCAGACCCATGCACAGCGCTGGAAGATCGAAGGGGCCGGCGACGGCTCGATGTTCCTCAAGTCGACGCTCGACACCAACAAGGTCTGGGATGTCAGCAACGTCTCCACCGCGCCCGGCGCCCGCATCCAGATCTGGAGCCTCAATGGTGGCGCCGCCAACAAGCGCTGGTGGCTGGACCCGGTGGTCGGCGCGCGCAATCTGGCCGATGGCGACTACACGCTGCGCAACGTCAATAGCAACAAGTGCCTGGACGTGCCGGGCTCCAGCACCAGCCCCGGCGTGCAGCTGCAGCAGTGGAGCTGCAACGGCGGCAGCGCCCAGCGCTACACCCTGACCCACATCGGCGACGGCTACTACCGCATTCTCAACGTCAACAGCGGCCTGGCGCTGCAGGTCCGATCCTTCGGCATCAGCAACAACTGGGCGATCGAGCAGATCGAAGCACATGGCGGCGACAACCAGTTGTTCAAGCTCGAGGCCTACGGTGTCGGCTACCGGCTCAAGCCCAAGCACTCCTATCTCTGCGCGGATGTGACCGGCAGCAGCAGCTCTGACGGCGCGCTGCTGCAGCAGTACAGCTGCAACGGCGGCAACGCCCAGCTGTTCAAGCTGGAAAACGGACCCGCTGCGCCGACGCCGCCGGCTGCGATCACCAACAACAGCTATCCGATCGTGCTGGTGCATGGCTTCACCGGCTGGGGTCGCAACGAAATGCTGGGTCTGAAGTACTGGGGCGGCGGCTTCGGCAACGGTGGCGACAGGGATCTGCAGGAAGTGCTGAAGGCCGGCGGCTATCCGACCTACACCGCCGTGGTCGGACCCTTCAGTTCGGCGCAGGACCGTGCGATCGAGCTGTTCTACCAGATCAAGGGCGGCTGCGTGGACTATGGCGCGTATCACAGCACGCATCTGCTCAAGCTCGACGGCACGCTGGACAGCCGCACGCTGATCCGCAAGCTCGACGGCCAGGGCGGGCGCCCGCGCAAGTGCTGGGCGGCCGATCCGGCCAACAACCCCAACAACGATCCGCTGGCGCTGTACCCGCAGTGGGGCAATGATCCGGGCAAGAAGATCCACCTGATCGGGCATAGCCTGGGCGCACCGACGATCCGCGTGCTGCTGCAGCTGCTGCGCAACGGCGATCCGAACGAGCTGGCGGCAGACAGCAGCCTGTACAACGAAACGCTGCAGAAGAACCCGTACACCGGCGGCAAGAACTGGATCTCCAGCCTGACCACTGTCAGCGGCAGCATGGATGGCACGTCGCTCGGTACCTCCCCCATGACCGACACGCTGATTCCACTGCTGAATGCCACCGCGGCAGCCGCCGCGGCCTTGGGCGGTCTCAACTCGACCGACAGCCTGTTCTACGACTTCAAGATGGAACAATGGGGACTGCAACGCAGTCTGGGTGAAAGCCTGTCGAGCTATTCCAACCGCGTGCAGGCTTCGCCGATCTTCGACCAGTCCCGCAACACCGGCGCCTATGACTGCTCACCGGAAGGCGCGCGGGATTTGAACCAGAGGATTCAGACCTTCAGCGACGTCTACTACTACTCCTACGCGGCACAAAGCACTTGGCGCGGCTGGCTCACCGGGCATCACTACCCGATCCTGGCCACCAACCCGCTGCTGATGCCGATCGGGATCTATGTCGGGCAAAAAACCGTCAATGAGCCCGGGAAGGTGGTGGTCGACAGCAGCTGGTGGCCCAGCGATAGCGCCCTCAACACCCGCAGCATGCGCGCGCCCGCCGGTGCCCCCTGGGTGAACTACAGCGGCAGCGGCACACCGCAGCCCGGTACCTGGAACTACCTGGGCATCCTCCAGGGCTGGGACCATATGGATGTCACCGGCCTGCTGTCGGACAAGAGCCCCGCCACCGTCAACGCCTTGTACCTGACTCATGCCAGCCGCTTGAAAGCGCTGAGCAACTGATCGGCTGACCCCACACACCTGCGCCCGTCGCCCTCGCCGGCGGCGGGCGCAGGCAGGGCGTAGAGGAGGCGGCGCCATGGGGGCCTTGCTTCCGATCGGGCACAGGGCTGGCCCGAATCTTCATGTTCTTGGCCAACTCAGTCATGCCCAGGCCGGGCTCCCCTCACTAGTCTCTTCACTACCGGAACAGGCAGCGGCCGCCCGCGACTCCGGCAAACAATGCGGGTGTTCGGACCAGGCTGGAAAACAGCCGTTCCCTGCGAGGAGAGCAAACATGATGTCGCCAAGAGTCACCGAGGTTGCGCCGGGATGCACGTCGATCCGCAAGGCCCTGGCAATGGCCTTTCTCATCGGGCTGGGGTGCACCGGTCAGGCCTGGGCGATCAGCTTCAGCATCCCCTGGGGCGAGGAAACGATCGAGGGCGTTTCCAACACCAACATCACGGCCGGCGCCCAGTGGCGCATGGAAGACCGCGCGCACGACCTGGTCGGCAAGAGCAACCTCGGGCCGATCTGCGGCCGTGGTCCGGATGGCCGGCTGTACTACCAGAGCTGCCAGGGGCTGTTCCGCGAGCAGACCTTCCCGGCCGAGCACCTGGTGGCGCAACCCGGGCAGTTCACCAGCAATGCCGATGACGGCAACCTCAACTACAACCGGGGCGACATCACCCAGGCGCCGCTGAAGATCACCCAGGACCTGACGCTGACCTACGGCGACTTCGGACTGTTCGTGAAGGGCCTGTTCTTCCACGATTTCATCAACGACGATTTCACCGAATACCACCCCAACCGCATCACCCGCGAGAACCTGCTGCAGGTGGGCACGGTGTCAAAGCCGGGCGACGAACTGCTCGGCCTGCCGCTGGCGCTTCCGGTGCTGACAGTGCGCAACGATTCCATTGCCTGCCCGCCGGAACGCAACCCGGGCGGCGGCCCCTGTGGCCTGGTCTACGGCCGCGGCGGCGTGGTGAAGAACAAGCGCAGCGACCAGGAAACCCTGCGCCAGATCGGCCAGGACTTCCAGTTGCTGGATGCCGTGTTCTACGGTCAGACGCAACTGCCCTGGGGCCAGAGCCTCAGCTTCAAGCTGGGCCGTCAGGGCATCAACTGGGGCGAATCGACGCTGCTGTTCTTCGATTCGATCAATGCGGTCAATCCGCCCAACCTGAACAATTTCTTTCGTGTCGGCAACGCGCTGGATGAAGTCTTCACGCCGGTGGGCGCGCTGTTCCTGCAGACCCAGGTCGCGGAAGGCCTGTCGCTGGAGGCCTTCTACCAGTACGAATGGGAAGGGCTGGAAGCACCGGCGCCCGGTTCCTTCTGGTCGCCGATCGATGTCGGCACGAACAACGCGATCGATTTCCTGACGCTGGGCTTCGGGCAAACCGCGGAAGATCCGGATCGCGTCGCGATGCTGCTGGACAACCCGCTGTCCGGCACGACCCATACCACCGGCCAGATCCAGCGCCTGCCGGATCGCAAGCCGCCCGATGGCGGACAGTATGGCGTGGCGCTGAAGTACTACGCGGAGGAGTTCAACAACGGCACCGAGTTCGGGCTGTACTACATGAACTACCACTCGCGCCTGCCGTACGTGAGCATGATCTCGGTGCCCGAGGGCTGCGCCAAGCACGCGCGCAATCTCCAGGGCTTCCTGCTCGGCTGCCCCGATATGCCGATACTGCACACGCTACTGGTGAGGCCCAACGATCCGCAGGGTGCCAGCAGCGACGTCACGCAGTTCGACAACATCAGGTTCTTCCTCGACTACCCTGAAGACATCCAGATGTTCGGCCTGTCGTTCAACACCACGGTCGGCGACATCTCGCTGCAGGGCGAGGTGGCCTACCGGCCGGACAACCCACTGCAGGTGGACGTCGAGGACCTCGGCTTCATGGCCTATGGTCCTTCGGCGACCAACTGCCATCTGCCCGACGCCGGCTGCTCGGGCTCCGGGCAGGGCAACCTGTTGGGGCTGTTGCCGCCTGAACTGGCCAACCTGGTACCGGCGGCCATAGGCCAGCTCACCAATCTCGGCGTTCATCCGGACGGTAGTGTCTCGGGCTACGATTCCAGCGACTACGTGATCGATGCGCAGGGGACGCGCGGCGCCTTTCCGGACACCCTGGACCTGATCATCGGCCACCTGGCGGGCTCCGGGCGCCACTTTCCTTCCTTCATCGCGCCTTACCGCGGCTACGTCGTCGGCACCAATCCGCCGGAGTCCTACATCCGCGGCTGGGAGTACTTCGACACCTACCAGTTCAATCTCGGCGGCACCTACGTGATGGATGCTTCGACCGGCCTGGCCGCAGCAATCGCCTCCGACCAGATCATCGTGCTGGGCGAAACGGGTGCCACCTGGGTTCCGGACCTGCCGCCGCTGGACGTGCTGCAGCTGGAGGCGCCGGGGACCTTCCTGCATGCCAGTGCCGGCGCCGACGGTTCCGGCGCGGATCGCTCGCGCCAGGCCTGCTCGACGAATCTCGCCTGCAGCTACGGCCCGGATGGCCTGCGCTTCAATCCGCACCAGCAGGACCTGGATGCGTATCCGGACAAGCTGTCCTACGGCTACGCAGTGGCGATGCTGATCAAGTACGAATCGGTATTGCCCGGCATCAGCCTGCAGCCGACGATCGTATGGAAGCACGATGTCCATGGCACTTCGCCGGGGCTGGTCAGCAATTTCATCGAGGGGCGCAAGATCGCCGACATCGGTATGGAAATCCGCTACAAGTCGCAGCTGTCCTTCAACCTGGGCTACACCTGGCTCACCGGCGGTGGCAGCTCCAACCTGCTGCGCGACCGCGACTCGGCGCGCGCCTTCGTCAAGTACCAGTTCTGAACCTCCAGGAGATGCCGTGATCCACCATCGAACGCTGGCGCTGTCCGCCGGCCTGCTGCTCGGCGTGATCGGCTTTCCGGCTGCCGCCAAGGTTTCTTCCGCCGAGGCGGCGAAGCTCGGCAAGGAACTGACGCCGGTCGGAGCGGAGGCTGCGGCCAACAAGGATGGCTCGGTGCCGGCGTGGACGCCGGCGGGGAAGCGCGGTCCCCTGAAGGGTGCGTACCCGAGTAATCCGGAGATCGACGGCGAGCAGCCGCTGTACACGATCACCAGGGACAACATGGCGCAGTACGCGGACAAGCTGACCGAAGGCCACAAGAAGCTGCTGTCGTCCTACGACAGTTACAAGATGAAGGTCTACCCGAGTCACCGCGTGGTGTCGTTTCCCGATTTCATCTACAAGGCGACGATCGCCAACGCGACGAGCTGCGAACTGATCGGGACCGACACCCCTGACAACTGTCGGCAGGGCTTCACCTTCCCGATCCCGAAGTCCGGCGCCGAGGTGATGTGGAACCACAAGGTTCGTTATCGCGGCGAGAGTGCGCGTCGCTACAACAACCAGATGATCGTGCAGGCCAATGGCAACTATCAGCTGACCAAGATCGCCGAGGACGCGAAGTTCTACTATGCCGTCGAGAAGAACCCGGTGCCGCTGACCAGAGACAGCGGCCTTTTCATCAAGTACTTCTCGCAAACACTGACACCGCCGCGTCTGGCCGGCACCATGATCCTGGTGCACGAGCGCGCCGGCACGGGCAACGCCGGCCGCGCCGCCTGGCTGTACTCGCCCGGCCTCAAGCGTATCCGCCGCGCGCCGACGGTCTGCTGCGACGGGCCCTACGAGGGTACCGACGGTCACCAGTTCTACGATCAGGTCGACATCTTCAATGGCGTGCTGGAGCGCTATACCTGGACGATCGTCGGCAAGAAGGACATGATCATTCCCTACAACTCCAACAGGATCGGCAGCCCGGCGGTCAAGCTGTCCGACCTGGCCCGGCGCCATCACCTGAATCAGGACCTGCCGCGCTACGAACTGCACCGCGTATGGATCGTCGAGGCCGACATCCGCCCCGGCACCAGCCATACCTTCGCCAAGCGGCGCCTGTATCTGGACGAAGATGGCTGGGCCCCGGCTGCCGCCGACAACTACGACAACCGCAAGCAGCTCTACCAGTTCCAGGAAGGGCACCTCGCGTTCAGCTACAACGTGCAGACGCTGGGCGGTGTTCCGGAAGTGATCTACCACTTCAACTCCGGACGCTACTTCCTCACGGCCATGGCCAACGAAGACAAGCCGAACGACTACTCGGCGCGCTTCGAGGACAGCTACTTCGAGCCGGGTACGGTGCAGAAGCGCTCGACCAAGTAGCGGGTAGCAACAGTCGCCATCGACGCTCCCGGGCGTCGCCCCCCTTTTGACTCGCCGGCCTACGGCGGGATTTTCCTGCGTGGAACACCCGATGAGCCGCTACCCAACCGAATACCGCCGCTCGCTGGCCGAGCCCGAAGCCTTCTGGGCCGAGCAGGCGCGCAAGCTGCACTGGCACAAACCCTGGGACCGCGTACTCGACGCCGACAAGGCGCCGATGTACCGCTGGTTCACCGGCGGCCAGTTCAACACCTGCTACAACGCCCTGGACCGCCACGTCGAGAATGGCCGCGCCGAGCAGGACGCACTGATCTACGACAGCCCGGTCACCGGCACGGTGCGCCGCTATACCTACCGCGAGCTGCGCGATGCCGTGGCCCGCTTCGCCGGCGCCCTGCGCGCGCAGGGCGTCAGGCAGGGCGAGCGCGTGGTGATCTACATGCCGATGGTGCCGGAAGCGGCCATCGCCATGCTGGCCTGCGCCCGCATCGGCGCGATCCACTCCGTGGTGTTCGGCGGCTTCGCCGCACCGGAGCTGGCCAAGCGCATCGACGACGCCCAGCCGGTGCTGGTGGTCTGCGCCAGCTGCGGCGTCGAAGCCGGGCGCATCATCGAGTACAAGCCGCTGCTGGACCAGGCCCTGGCACTGGCCGCGCACCCGCCGGCCCACTGCCTGGTCCTGCAGCGCCCGCAATGCCTTGCCCAGTTGCAGGCCCCGCGCGACCTGGACTGGAACCAGGCCGTGGCCGCCGCCGAGCCGGCCGACTGCGTGCCGGTGGCTGCCACCGATCCGCTGTACGTGCTCTACACCTCCGGCACCACCGGCAAGCCCAAGGGCGTGGTGCGCGACCATGGCGGCCACGCCGTGGCGATGCGCTATTCCATGGAAGCGGTCTACGACGTGCAGCCCGGCGAAGTGTTCTGGGCCGCCTCGGACGTGGGCTGGGTGGTGGGCCACTCCTACATCGTCTATGCGCCGCTGCTGCAGGGCTGCACCACGGTCCTCTACGAGGGCAAGCCGGTGGGCACGCCGGATGCCGGCGCCTTCTGGCGCGTGATCGCCCAGCACCGCGTCAGCACCTTCTTCACCGCGCCCACGGCCTTCCGCGCGATCAAGAAGGAAGACCCCAAGGGCGCCCTGCTGCAGAAGTACGACATCTCCTGCCTGCGCGCCCTGTTCCTGGCCGGCGAGCGTTCCGACCCGGACACGATCCAGTGGGCGCAGCAGATGCTGCAGGTGCCGGTGGTGGATCACTGGTGGCAGACCGAGCTGGGCTGGCCGGCGATCGCCAACTGCCTGGGGCTGGAGCCGATGCCGGTGAAACCGGGCTCCGCCACCGTGCCGGTGCCGGGCTTCGAGCTCTGCGCGCTGGACGCCGACGGCAGGCGCCTGGGCGCCGACGAGATCGGCAACCTGGTGCTGAAGCTGCCGCTGCCGCCGGGCACGCTGCTGACGATGTGGAACAACGAGCAGGGTTATCGCGAGAACTACCTGGACCGGTATCCGGGCTGGTATCTGACCGGCGATGCCGGCTATGTCGATGCCGACGGCTACGGCTGGATCATGTCGCGCATCGACGACATCATCAATGTCGCCGGTCATCGCCTTTCCACGGGGGGCATGGAGGAAGTGCTGGCCGGCCACCCGGACGTGGCGGAGTGCGCCGTGATCGGTGCGGCCGATCCCCTGAAGGGGCAGCTGCCGGTGGGGCTGGTGGTGCTGAAGGCCGGCGTCGATCGGCCGCAGGACGAGCTGATCCGGGAGCTGGTGGAGCGTGTGCGCTCGCAGATCGGGGCGGTGGCCTGCTTCAAGCAGGCCACCGTGGTCACGCGCCTGCCCAAGACGCGCTCCGGCAAGGTGCTGCGCGCGACCATGCGCGCCATCGCCGACGGCAAGCCCTACACCGCGCCGGCGACGATCGATGATCCGAAGTGCCTGGAGGAGATTGCGGTGGCGCTGAAGGGGCTGGGGTATCCGGCGGCGTAACAAAACCCCTGATATGCAGGAGCCAGCAAGCTGGCTCCTGCTGTGCACCAGTCCGAAACCTGAGCTGACAACCGTCCGGCCTTCAGTTCTGTCTGAACAAATCGCTTACTTCGCAGCACCGCCGGTGAAGCCGTCCATGGTGGAGAGCACGCGCATCATTACTTCGTCGGCGCCGCCGCCGATGCCGAGCAGGCGGTTATCGCGGAAAAAGCGGGAGGTCCAGGTTTCTTCCATGTAACCGATGCCACCGTGGACCTGTACGCACCAGTCCGCCACCTGGCGGCTCAAGCGGCCGGCCTTGAGTTTGGCGATGGTGGCGCGCCGGGTTGTGTCTTCGCCGCGCGCAAAGGCCTTGCCCATTTCGTGGTTGTAGACCCGCAGCAAGTCGACTTCCGCGGCGAACTCGGCGTACTGGTACTGCAGATACTGGTTGTCGGCGAGCGTCTGTCCGAACAGTTTGCGCTGGCGGGCATAATCGCGGGTGCGGGCCAGGGCGATATCCATGCAAGGGGGCACGGAGTAGCAGCCCCACATGCGTTCGCGCACGAACTGCTGCATCTGCTGCTGAAAGCCGCGGCCAATCTGGCCGATGGTGTTGCTGACCGGCACGCGCACGTCGTCGAACGACAGCAGCCCCGTATCGGAGGCGCGCATGCCGAGCTTGTCGAGCTTGCGCGACACCTTGAAGCCGGGGGTCTTGGCGGGAACGATGATCTGGCTCATGCCCCGGAAGCCGATTTCATCGGACGTCCGCACCAGCACGCACAGCCAGTCGGCCTGCAGCGCGTTGGTGATGAACATCTTGGAGCCGTTGATGATCCAGTCATCGCCGTCGCGGCGCGCGCGGCTGCGAATCGCCGACACGTCGGAGCCGGCACCGGGTTCGGTGATGGCGACGGCCGCGACCATCTCGCCCCGCATGGCCGGGGCCAGGAAGGCCTCCTTGAGTTCGTGCGTGCCGTGATCGTGCAGCGACGGCGTGGCCATGCCGTTGTGCACGCCGAACGCCATCGGGAAGGCGCCGTTGTCGATGCGCCCCAATTCCTCGGCCAGCACCAGCGTGAACAGGTGATCGGCGCCCTGGCCGCCATAGGCGGGATCGTAATCCAGGCCGAGGAAGCCGAGCTTCGCCATGTCGGCGAAGATCTCGTGCAGGGGCATCATTTCAGCCCGCTCCCACTCCTCGATATGCGGGTTGATTTCCTTTTCTACGTAACGACGGACAGAGGCCCGGAACTGTTCGTGTTCGCTGGTGAAGTTCATGCTGTTCTCTTCGCTCATGGTTTCTCTCAGCGTCATGCGTAGGCCTTGCCTTCAGCGGCGCGCGCGACCAGTGACGGCGGCGGGGTGAAGCGCGCGCCGTAGCGTCCGGCCAGTTCCGTCGCGCGGGCGGCAAAACCAGGCAGTCCGCCGGGGTACTGGTTGATGTACTGGATGACGCCGCCGGTCCACGCCGGGTAGCCGATGCCGAAGATCGAGCCGATGTTGGCGTCCGGCACGGTGCGCAGCACGCCCTCGTCGAAGCAACGGATGGTTTCGACCGCCATCAGGACCAACATGCGTTCCTTCATGTCCTCGAAGGGAATCTCGCGGGAGCCGCTGTTGAAGGCGTCCTTCAGGCCGGGCCACAAGCCGATGCGTTTGCCTTTTGCGTCGTAGTCGTAGAAGCCGCCGCCGGTGGAACGCCCCGAGCGCTGGTACTGGTTGACGACTCGGGTCAGCACCGGTTCGGCTTCGACGCCGGTAAAGGTCTTGCCCTTGTCCGCGAAGGCCGTCTTCATGAGCATCAGGATCTTCAACGCCAGCGAGACCGTGAGTTCATCCAGCACCTGCAGCGGCCCCGCCGGGAAGCCGGCCTGGGTGCCGGCCTGCTCGATGGACACCGGGCTGACGCCCTCGTTGAGCATGGCGACGGCCTCGAAGAGGAAGCCCGCCATCACGCGGCTGGTGAAAAAGCCCTGGCTGTCGTTGACGACGATGGGGGTTTTCTTGATAGCCAGCACATAGTCGATCGCCTTTGCCAGCGTGGCATCGCTGGTCTTGTCGCCGACCACGATCTCGACCAGCGGCATCTTGTCCACCGGCGAGAAGAAATGCAGGCCGATGAAGTCCTCCTGCCGCTGGACACCGGTGGCGAGATGGGTGATCGGCAAGGTGGAGGTGTTGGAGGCCAGCAGGGCGTCGGGGCGGACCCGCTTCTCGATGCTGGCGAACACGGCCTTCTTCAGCTCCGTGTCCTCGAACACGGCCTCGACCACCAGGTCCGCGCCGGCGCAGTCCTCGTCATTGGCAGTGGGGACGATGCGGGCCAGGATTTCGTTGCGCTTCTCGGGGCTCATGCGGCCCTTGGCGACGGCCTTGTCGAGCAGGCCCTGTGAATAGGCCTTGCCCTTTTCGGCCGCTTCCAGGCTGCGGTCCTTGAGGATGACCTGCATGCCGGCCATGGCCTGCACATAGGCAATGCCGGCGCCCATCATGCCGGCGCCCAACACGACGGACTTCTGGAACTCGGTGACCGGATAGCCCTTCGGCCGGCTGCCGCCCCTGGTGATGGACTGCAGATCGAAGAAGAAGGCCTGGATCATGTTGCGGGTGACCGGGCCGGTGACCAGCTCCATCAGGTAACGCGTCTCGATCTTGAAGGCGCCGTCGATGTCGACCTGCGTGCCCTCGATGACAGTCGCCAGAATCGCGCGCGGCGCCGGCATCGGCTGGCCCTTGAGCTGCTTGCGCAGATTGGCCGGAAAGGCCGGCAGATTGGCGGCAAAGGCCGGGGTGGAGGGCGTACCGCCCGGAATCCTGTAGCCCTTCACATCCCAGGGCTGCTGGGCAGCCGGGTTGACCTTGATCCAGGCGCGGGCCTTCGCCATGAGTTCTTCCGGCGTCTGCGCGAGTTCGTCGACCAGGCCGACCGCCAGCGCCTTGGCCGGCTTGTAGCGCTGGCCCTGCAGCAGCACGTCCGTCAGCGCCTTCTGGATGCCGAACATCCGCACGGTGCGTGTCACGCCGCCGGCGGCAGGCAGCAGACCCAGCGTCACCTCGGGCAGGCCGATTTCGCTGCCGCGCACCTCCAGCGCCACGCGGTGATGGCAGGCCAGCGCAATCTCGTAGCCGCCGCCGAGCGCGGCGCCATTGATGGCGGCCACCACGGGAACGCCCAGCGTTTCCAGCGTGCGGAGATCCGCCTTCATCTGGTTCAGCTCCGCGCTCAGGGCAGGCACTTCGGCGGAGGTGAAGCTGAGAAAGCGATTGAGGTCGGCACCCGCGAAGAAGGTCTTCTTGGCCGAGGTCAGGATGACGCCGGTGATGGACTCGCGCTCGGTGGCCAGGCGCTGCACCGTCGCAGTGAGCGCGCGCTCGAAACCTTCGGTGAGCGTGTTGGCGGACGCGCCTTCGGCGTCCAGGGTCAGGATGACGATACCTTCGGCATCCTTTTGCCATTTGATGTCGGACATGTGTTCAGACCCTCTCGATGATGGTGGCGATGCCGATGCCGGCACCGACGCAGAGCGTGATCAGGGCACGGCGGCCGCCGCGGCGCTCCAGTTCGTCCAGCATGGTGCCGACGAGGATGGCGCCGGTGGCGCCCAGCGGGTGGCCCATGGCGATGGCGCCGCCGTTGACGTTGACCTTCTCGTCCGGCAGCCCAAGGTCCTTCTGGACCTTCAGCGGCACCGCCGCGAACGCCTCGTTGATCTCGAACAGATCGATGTCGTCGACGGTCAGCCCCGCCGTCGCCAGCACCTTGCGGATGGCAGGTGTGGGCCCGGTCAGCATGAGGGTCGATTCCGCGCCGGAGACGGCGGTGGCGACGATGCGCGCACGCGGCTTCAGGCCCAGGTCTTTGCCAACCTGCGCGTTGCCGATGAGCATCAGGCAGGCGCCGTCGACGATGCCCGAGGAGTTGCCCGGCGTATGCACATGGGTGATGCGTTCCACCCAGTGATAGCGCTGCAGCGCGACGGCATCGAAGCCGCCCATCTCGCCCATCGCCGCGAAGGACGGGGTGAGCCCGGCCAGGGTATCGGTCGTGGTGGGACGCACCAGTTCGTCATGATCGAGGATGACCTGGCCGCTGCGGTCCTTCACCGGGACGATCGATTTCGCGAAATAGCCATTTTTCCAGGCGGTCGCTGCCCGCTCTTGGGAGCGCACAGCGTAGGCGTCGACATCGGCGCGACTGAAGCCTTCCATCGTGGCGACCAGGTCAATGGCAACGCCCTGCGGCACCAGGTAGCCGTCGTAGTTGGTGGCCGGGTCCTGGGTGTAGGCGCCGCCGTCGGAACCCAGCGGTATGCGCGACATGGATTCCACGCCACCAGCGAGAATCAGCGAATCCCAGCCCGACGCGACTTTTTGCGCGGCGGTGTTCACCGCTTCGAGGCCGGAAGCGCAAAAGCGGTTCAGCTGCACGCCGGACACCGTCGGCGGCAGGCCGGCGGCCAGCGCCGCGATCTTGGGCAGGTTGGAGCCTTGATCGCCAATCGGGCTGACGACGCCGAGGATCACATCGTCAATGCGGTTCGTATCCAGCGTCGGATTGCGGCGGCGCATCTCCTGGATCAGTCCGACCACCAGGTCGATCGGTTTGACCGTGTACAGCGCCCCGTTTTTCTTGCCGCGACCGCGCGGGGTGCGGATCGCGTCGTAGATGAATGCCTCAGTCATTTCTTACCTTCTATGCAAGGGTTAAAACAGAATTTCAGCGGCCCGGCCGGTCGCTCTCGATGGATGCCAATGCCAGCAGCTGGGTGGGGATGCGGATCGGCATATCCAGAAGTTGCTGCGCGGCGGCCTTTCCTTGAGGGTCGATTCTCAGCGAGATCGTCCCATTGGCGGCGAGGCTTTCGCGCAAGACGAAATTGACCGCGCGGATACCCGGCAGGACGAAGCGCTCAACCCGTGTGGCCCCGAAGTGCGCGAGATACTCGGCGACCCGCGCGGCCGTGAGCTGCGCGTGAATGATGGGTTCGAAAGCCGCATCCCGGGCGATGATCCCGATGTTGCTGTCGTTGCCCTTGTCGCCGCTGCGGCCATGCGCAATGGCGATGAGCGGCACTTCGACCATCGCCTGTTCCGGCCCGGCCGGGGGAATGGGCGCATCGATGCCACGGCGGGCGGTGCAGGGTTTGCAGATCTGCGCAGGCACGTCAGCCGCCGCGACGGGCTTCCCATCGACCTCGACGGTTGCGGGCACCCGTTCTCGCGAAACAAGAAAGCTTTCCAGGCGCATGACCGGCGAGGGCTGCGGCAAGGCGCCGCCACCGCCCATCCCCGGCGGGCCTGACAGCCCCATGGAAGGAAACTCGCGGGAGAAGCTGCCCAGCGCCTTGGCGTCGTCGTGATGCAGGGCGATCCGCACCATGACCTCGCGCGCATCCTGCCGGCGGGCGTTCGCGCCGTAAGTATCTTCGGCCCCGATGATCTCGATCCGCTCGCCGCGAAAGCCGGCAAAGCCCTTCGCCGCCAACAGCGTGCGGCCGCGAGCGACCAGGTCTGCAGCGACCCGGCGCGCCTTGGGCACAGCCTCGCGGCCTCCGAGGAAAAACAGGATGTTGAGGCGGTAGCCGTCGAGCACCTGCGCGCAGGCCTTGAGCGTCGGAGTCGGGGCCGTGCCACGGGCGCCGCGAACCTCGACGCGGTTCGGCGCGATTTCCGACACGCGCACCTGCGTCCAGTCACAGACGACATCCGGCAGCAGGTAGGCCGCGGGATCACCGATCTCGTAGACCAACTGTTCGGTGACGGTGCGAGGGTCAACCAGACCATCACTGCCGCTGGGCGTGGTGATGACAAAGCTGCCGTCGGCGGCAACCTCGGCGATCGGGTATCCGCTGTTCGCCCAGCTTCCCGTGGCGCGCCAGTCCGTGAGCAGTCCGCCGGTGGATTGCGGGCCGCATTCGAGCAGGTGGCCTGCAAGGCTGCCCGCCGACAGCTGGTCGTAGTCCTCGTGTTTCCAGCCAAACTCGTGGATCAGCGGCCCGAGCACCAGCGCACTGTCGGCGCAGCGGCCGGTGATCACGATATCGGCGCCGGCAGCAAGGGCTGCGGCAATCGGACGTGCGCCGAGGTAGGCGTTGAAGCTCACCGGGGATGGCGGGATCGGAGTGCCGTGGCTCATCTCGGTCAGGCCGCTGCTGCGGAGCGTGTCCGCTTGCGCGAGCAGGTCGTCGCCCACCACCGTCGCTACCGACAGCTTTACACCCGCCTTGTCGGCCAGGACGCGCAAGGCCTCCGCGGCGGCCTGTGGATTGATGCCGCCCGCATTGGTGATGACGCGAACCTTGCGCTCGCGGAACGCGGCAATATTGCTGCCGATGACCGCGATGATGTCGCGCGCATAGCCCTGCGTCGGATCCTTGAGGCGTGCCTTGGTGAGCACGCCCATGGTGATCTCGGCCAGGCCCTCGTAGATCAGGTAGTTGCAGCGCCCGTCGGCCAGCAGTTGCGGGGTGGCGAGATACGAATCTCCCCACATGCCGGCGGCTCCGCCGATGGTAACGGTGGGCTTCATTTGCCGTTCGCTCATGCTACATCCTCGATTTTTTCTTGTTTCGAAATGGGTGTGGGCGCGATGCGCGCCAGCAGTTGATTGGCGACGACCTGCGTGCCTGCGGCAATGATCTCGCCGATGCGGCCGGCCACATCGGCAACGATGGACATTTCCATTTTCATCGCCTCCAGCACCAGCAGGGTGTCACCGACGGCGACTTCCGCGCCGGTGGGGAAGAACACTGCGGTCACGACGCCGTGCATCGGGGCTGTCAGCACGCCACTGCCGCTGGCCGTGGCGGACACCGGCTCGGCGAGCAGCACATCGCGTACCGCCAGATCCAGTTGCGGGAAACGGATCAGCACCTGATCCGCGGCGGGAAAGACCGCGGTGGCTTCAACGCTCACGCCGTCAATGCTGAGTTGTTCGCCGCTCAGCACGATGTGGTGGCAGGCGCCGTCGAGACTGACCTCGAGCCCGCTGGCGCCGCGGCTCAGCTGCGCCGCGAGTTTGTGATCTCCGAATGCCAGCAACTGGGTCGCCTTCTGACGGCCGGCATTGCTCCAGCCGGACAGGCCGGGGCTGCGGCGCTCGGCTGCGCGCTCGCGCTCGCGGTGCAGGAAGGCGGCGGCAATCGCCAGTTGCGCGGTCGTAGGGAGCCGCGGCCCATTCAATACGTTCTCGTTGAGGAAGGCTGTCGTCGCGGCGCCGGCCGCGAACGCCGGGTGACGCAGGATGTCGGCGAGAAACCCGCGATTGGTGGTGACCCCGAGCAGGGTGGTCTGCTCCAGCGCGGCGATCAGCCGCCGTCGCGCGTCATCGCGATCCCGGCCGTGCGCGATGATCTTCGCCAGCATCGGATCGTAGTTCGAGCTGACGCTGCTGCCGGCGGCGATACCGGCATCGACACGGATACCGTCACCGGAGGGCGGCTGCCATGCCGACACGGGCCCGACCGATGGCAGATAGCCATTGGCCGGGTCTTCGGCGTACAGCCGGACTTCGATGGCATGACCGTCTAGGCGAACATCCTCCTGCGCAATCGTCAGCGGCTCGCCCTGGGCGATGCGAAGCTGCCAGGCCACGAGGTCGAGACCGGTGATGAACTCGGTGACCGGGTGCTCGACCTGCAGGCGCGTGTTCATTTCCAGGAACGCGAAGCTGCCGTCTTCGTCGAGGATGAACTCCACTGTGCCCGCGCCGACATAACTGACCCGCCTCGCAGCGGCGATGGCGGCCTTGCTCATCGCCTCGCGCAGAGCGGCATTCACCGCCGGGCTGGGAGCTTCCTCGATCACTTTCTGGTGGCGGCGCTGGACTGAGCAGTCACGCTCGCCGAGGGCGATCACATGCCTGTGCTCATCGGCCAGAACCTGGATCTCGATGTGGCGAGGGCGTACCACTGCCCGCTCGATGATGAGCACGTCCGAGCCGAAAGCGGCGGCGGCTTCGCGCCGCGCCGCGGCCAGCGCCGCCGGCAATGCCTCGGCTGCCGCGACCAGGCGCATGCCCTTGCCACCACCACCGGCGGCGGCTTTCACCATCACCGGATAGCCGATGCGACGGGCTTCGGCGATCAGCACCTCGTCGCCCTGCGCCTCACCCTGGTATCCGGCGAGCAGTGGCACGCCGGCTTCCAGCATCAGCCGCTTGGCCGCCGCCTTGTCACCCATCTTGCGGATCGCGTCCGGTGGAGGGCCAATGAACACCAGCCCGGCCTCGGCGCAGGCCTCTGCGAACGCCGCGTTCTCCGACAGGAAGCCGTATCCCGGATGGATGGCCTGCGCACCAGCGCGCCGCGCGGCGTCAATGATGCGCTGCGGGTCGAGGTAGGACTCGCGGACCGGCGCCGGCCCGATCCGCACCGCGACATCTGCGGCGCATGTGTGCGGCGCACCCGCGTCAGCATCGGAATATACCGCCACCGTGCGGTAGCCCTGTGCGCGGGCAGAGCGGATGACCCGCGCGGCAATCTCGCCGCGATTGGCGATCAGAACGGTGTCGAACCTCATCGAGCACCGTCCTGCGGCACCCAGGACGGGTGGCCTTTGCTTATGAAAGCGGAGACGCCATCGCGTGCTTCGGCGCCCAGCATGGCCGCGGCAAACTGTGCTGCGGCGGTGTCGAGCAGTTCGTCGAGCGGGGTGGTCGCTGCGGCGTGGACAAGGTTCTTGGTCATGGCGTTCGCACCGGGCGCGCAGCGCAGCACCTGTGCCAGCACACGCTCGATGGCGCGGTCGAGCGCGATGGAGTCGGCAAGCACTTCATCGACGAGACCGAGCGCGGCCGCTGTGGCGGCGTCGAAGCGCGCGGCGGTCAACATCAGGCGCCGTGCCTGATGCGCGCCGACGCGGGCGACCACGAACGGAGAAATCTGCGCGGGCGGCAGACCCAGCGTGGTTTCGGTCAGGGAGAAGCGGGCGTCCGCCGTCGCGAGTGTGATGTCGGCGATCGAGGCCAGCCCAACGCCGCCGCCCATCGCAGCGCCCTCGACGGCGGCGATCACCACCTGCGGCAGGCGGTCCAATGCGGACAACAGCGTGCCGTAAGTGCGGTTGTGCGCCGCAATCTGCCGGGCATCCGAGACGCCGTTCTGGCTGACGCTACGGAAGTCCTTGATGTCGCCGCCTGCGCAGAACACCCCACCGGCGCCGCGCAGAACCACCGCGCGCAGCGTGCCATGGTTTTGCCGGGCATAGGTGGCAAGCTGTTGCAAACTGTTGATGAGCGTCGCGGAAAGCGCATTGCGCCGTTCCGGCCGGTTGAGCGTCACGGTGAGGACGCCGGCACGCTCATCCAGCAGCAGGTCGTCGAGATCGTTCAAGGGCATGTAGGTTCCGTTCTGCAAAGGGGTTGTCCGGCTCGCATGCGTCACAGGCGGGCGACGCCGAAGCTCAGCGGCCGGGGAATGAGCTGGCCGGCCTCGGCAGCCGTGGCGAGCAGGAAGGCGAGGACGCGGCGCGTGTCGCGGGGATCGATGACACCGTCGTCGATCACCCGCCCGGAGGTGTAGAAGGCATCGGCCTGCCGGTTGAGCAGATCAATGATTTCCTGCTCCTTGGTGGCGAATTGCGCCTCGGGGAGTGAGGCCCCCTTACGCAGCGCGGCGGCCTCGGCGACGATGCGCATCGTCATGCCGGCCTGCTCGGGACCCATCAGGCCGATTTTCGAGTTGGGCCAGCTCATCAGGAAGCGCGGGTCGAAGCCGCGCCCGCACATGCCGAAGTTGCCCGCCCCGTAACTGGCGCCGGTCATGATCGTGAACTGCGGCACCGAGGCGGTGGCGACGGCCTGGATCAGCTTCGACCCGTGCTTGACCATCCCGCTGCGCTCGTAGGCGGTGCCGACCATGAAGCCGGTGGTGTTCTGCAAATAGGTGATCGGCGTGCCGACCTGGCAGCAGTGCTGGATGAAGTGCGCCGCCTTGGTGGCGCCCTCGTTGTCGATGGGTCCGTTGTTGCCGATGAAGGCCACCGGCCGGCCATGCACTTCTGCTTCCATGCAGACCGTCGCTGCGCCGTAGCGCGACTTGAAGTCGCAGAGGTCGGAGCCGTCGACAACGCGGGCGACGACTTCGCGCACATCGTAGGGCCTGCGGTAATCCAGTGGCACGATTCCGGCGATTTCGTCGGGGTCATAGTTGGGCGGCGCAAACCCGCTGGGCACGGGGCGCAGGGTCTGTGCGCCCCAGGCAAGGCGGGCGACGACCTGCCGCACGAGCCGGATGGCGTCGCTGTCGTCCTCGGCGAGGTATTCCACCAGGCCGGACACCTCGGCGTGCATCTGCGCGCCACCCAGCTCTTCATCATTGGCAATTTCGCCGGTCGCCGCCTTGAGCAAGGGCGGGCCGGCGAGGAAGGCCTTGCCCCGGCCGCGTACCGCGACCACGACGTCGGACAGGCCCGGCATGTAGGCCCCGCCGGCGGTGGACGAGCCGTGCAATACCGTGATGACCGGGATGCCCGCCGCAGACAGGCGCGCGAGGTTGGCAAACAATTCTCCGCCGCGCACGAAACCCTCCACCCGGAATGCGGGAATGCTGGCGCCGGCGCTCTCGACCAGATGTACGAACGGCAGCCGGTTCTCCTGGGAGATCATCTGCACGCGAAGGATTTTCTGGATCGCGGCGGCGGGGAGCGCGCCGGCGTTGATGCCGGAGTCGGTGACGGCGACGACGCAGCGAGCGCCTGAGACAAAGCCGATTCCAGCCAGCAGGCTGCCACCGGGGATCGAGGTTTCGCGGGGCGCATCCTGACCGTTGTCGGTCATCGCGTAGCCCGCGAGGTTGCAGATCTCGAGGTAAGGCGCGCCGGGATCGAGGAGCCGGGCCAGCCGTTCGCGCGGCAGCAATTGCCCTCTTGCGGTGAAGCGCGCACTCGAACGCTCCGACGCGATGCGGGCACGGTCTTCAAGCGCGCGAAACTGTTCGACCAGCCCCAGCATGCCCTCCCGGTTGCGCCGGAACTCGTCACTGGTCACCGTGATACGACTACGAAAAACTGCCATCTCAGCTCTCCCGGACGCTTGCTCGCGCTCCCGGGTTCCAGAATGAGGACAGACGAAACAAAAGTGCATGACTAAGCCGGCCTGTTCGCTGATCATTCTGGCCAGCCTGGGATCGAGCCGGACATGAAGCGGGCAGTCTGTTCGGACCACCTGAAGTAATCGGACGCAGGTCCTGTGTTGCTGCTTTTCCCCGGCAATCCTGCGTGTCGATCATGGCGCCCCGCTGCTGACCGCAATGCCGCGGCGGACCCCCTGCGCGCTTTCGCAGGCTGGCCCGAATCGTCAGGCCGTTGGCCACTCCCGCCATTCTGAAGTGGGCTCGCCCTCCCTAGGATCATTCCTGCGGGAATCGGCATGTGTTGGCTCTCGATTCCGACCAGAACAGCCAGGCATTCACCGGACGGCACGGCCGCCATCCGCTTTGAGGAGAGCACCCACGATGTCGCCCGACGAGAACGATCTTCCCCTGCAATGCCTTTATCGCTGGAGCGAAGAGAGGGCCGCGGAGGTTTATCTGACCCAGCCCCTCGGGGCTGGCCAGACACGGGATTTCACCTGGGCCGAGGCCAATGAAGAAGTGCGGCGCATGGCCACGCACCTGCGCTCCTTCGGCTGGGAACCCGGCTCGCGGATCGCCTTGCTGTCAAAGAACAGCGCCTGGTGGTTCATGGCCGAATACGCGATCTGGATGGCCGGTTTCGTATCGGTGCCGGTCTATCCCTCGCTGACGGGCGAATCGGTTCGCTTCCTTCTGGAGCACTCCGAAGCCAAGGCGCTGTTTCTCGGCAAGCTGGATTCCGATGACTGGTCGGCGATGACCGCCGGGATTCCCGCCGGGCTGCGCGTGATCCGCATGCCGCTGGCCGCGCAAGGCGAGCTTCCGGGTGTTGCCGTCTCGGAATGGGACGAGATCTGTGCATCGTCGCGCCCCCTGGAAGGCTTCCCCAGGCGCGGCGCCGACGAACTGGCCGTCATCGTCTATACCTCCGGCACCACCGGCACGCCGAAGGGGGTGATGCACAGCTTCGGCACTATCGGCCGCGTGCTGCGCATGCTGAAGCAGACATACGGCTGCGGTCCGCAGGATCGCCTGCTGTCCTATTTGCCGCTCGCACACGTCGCCGACCGCGCCGCCTCCCAGTTCCCCTCGCTCGGCGCCGGCTGCCGGGTGTACTTCAACGAAAGCATCGAGACCTTCGCCGCGGACCTGCAAAGGGCGCAGCCGACTTTCTTCGTTTCGGTGCCACGTTTGTGGGCCAAGTTCCGCGCGGGCGTCAACGCCAGGATTCCGCAGGCCCAGCTGGCCGCGATGCTGGCCGATCCGAAAACGCGCGATGGGGTGCGCCAGAAGGTATTGACCCAATTGGGCCTGCAGCATCTCCGCGTCGGGCTTTGCGGTGCCGCGCCGTTGCCGCCCGAGCTGCATCAGTGGTATCTGGACCTCGGCCTGGAACTCCTGGAGGTCTACGGCATGACCGAGAACCTGGGCATCTCACACGGCAGCCGGCCGGGCAGGGGGCGTGTCGGGTATGTGGGCCAACCGCGGGACGGGGTGGACGTGAAATGCTCGGAGGTCGGGGAAGTGCTGGTGCGCAGCCCCGGATTGATGCTGGGCTACTACAAGGACCCGGAGAAAACCGCCGAGGCGATCACCGAGGACGGCTACCTGCGCACCGGCGACGTCGGCGACATCGATGCCGAGGGCTATCTCAGGATCACCGGCCGCGCCAAGGAGCAGTTCAAGACCAGCAAGGGCAAGTATGTGGCGCCGGCGCCGATCGAGAATGCGCTGGGTGCACACCCCCAGATCGAAGCCTCCTGTGTCACCGGCGTTGGCTTTGCGCAGCCCTTCGCCCTGGTGATGTTGTCGCCCACGAGCGCCGCTTTGCGGGAGACCGCAGAAGGGCGCGCCCAACTCGGCCAATCGCTCGAGGCCCTGCGCGAGCAGGTCAACACCAGGCTCGATCCGCATGAGCGGCTGGATTTCCTGGCGGTCGTGCCGGATGCCTGGACCGTCGACAACGATTTCGTCACGCCGACCTTCAAGGTCAAGCGGGCCCGCATCGAGAAGCACTACGGCGCGAGCTTCGAGACCTGGGCGAGCCTGCGCCAGCCGTTGATTTGGGGTTAGAACGGAGATCTCCCTCGTGCCCGTCCTGCTTACAGCCGATCTCGAAGGCGGTGTGCGCCTGTTGACGCTCAACCGGCCGAAGTCGAATGCCTTCAACCTCGAGTTGATGCAGGCAGTCTCTGCCGCGGTCAAGGATGCGGAACGTGACGCCGGTGTTCGCGCGCTGGTGCTGCGCGGTGCGGGTCCGGTCTTCAGTGCCGGCCTCGATTTCGAGGCGATGGCCCGGGCGCAGGCACAGGGAGGCCAGGAGTTCGACGAATTCTACCAGTCCATCGGCCAGGTCTTCATCGATCTGTGGACCTGTCCCAAGCCGACGGTTGCCGCGGTCACCGGACATGCCATCGCGGCGGGCTTCTTTGCCATGCTGGCCTGCGATTTTCGCTACGTCATCGAAGGTTCCGGCCGCTACGGCATGAACGAACTGGCTTTTGGCGGTGGATTTTCGAAGATCGTGATCGAGTTGGGACGTTACCGGCTCCAGCGGCATATGGCGCCGATGATCCAGGGAACGGAACTGATTGGCTGGCAGGAAGGCCTGCGCACCGGCTGCTTCAACGCCAGTCATTCCAGCGAGGAAGCACTCCTTGCAGCCGCGACTGTCCAGGCGAAAAAAATCGGCGCCATGCCGCAGGCTGCATACGCCCACGTCAAGGCCCAACTGGTCGCCCCCTACGTTGACCTGGCGCTTGCCGATGCCGACGAAAACCGTCGCAGATCGGCCGCGATCTTCAGCGACGAGGAATCGCTCAGGGCCATGACGCTACAGATGGCGCAAGTCCTTAAAGTGCCAGCCCGTACTTCTTGATTCCAGTTATCCGGAGGTCCGCACATGTCCATAGTCATGAAGCCGAACGATGCAGCCTGGATGTTCATCGAAAAGCCGGAGCAGCCCTGCCACGTCGCCAGCCTTTCGGTCTTTTCGCCGCCGCCCGGCGCAGCGTCGGACTACGTCCGGCAACTGGTGGCACAGTTCGAGGCCACACGGGTGTTCGCGCCACCGTTCAACTACGTGCTGCGCCGGGGTGTGCGAGGCAAGCTCGTGCCCACCTGGGACGAGCTGCCAGCCGATCAGATTGACCTTGAATATCACTTCCGGCACTCGGCGCTACCGGCACCTGGCGGCGAGCTCGAACTCGGCAAGCTGGTGTCGCGCCTGCATTCGCATGCACTCGACTTCCGGCGCCCGCTGTGGGAATTGCACCTGATCGAGGGTCTGGAGCACGGCCGCTTCGCCATCTACATGAAGCTGCACCACTCGCAGATGGACGGCATGGCCGGCGTAGCGCTGTGGAATCGCGTGATGAGCCTGGACGCCGACGCGCGGAACTGTCAGGCGCCCTGGGCTGTGGGCCTGAAGT
Source organism: Solimonas sp. K1W22B-7 (assembly GCF_003428335.1). Taxonomy (GTDB): domain Bacteria; phylum Pseudomonadota; class Gammaproteobacteria; order Nevskiales; family Nevskiaceae; genus Solimonas_A. The sequence goes on along the minus strand of NZ_CP031704.1, from coordinate 4,808,487 downwards.
CCTCCGGTCCAAAAAACGACCGTCAGAAACCGTCTCAGGCGGAGAAAAATCCTGGCAATCCGGCCGCCGCGATGTTGCCGGCGCTCCAGGCGATTGGCGACCTGGTGAAGGCCGCGAAAAATCCAGAGCATCCGTTACAGGCGATGCCCTATGGCGCCCCCAGGAGCGTGCTCAACGGCCGCATCCATGGCCAGCGTCGCGTGGCGACTCAAACCTACACACTCGCACGCATCCAGGCGGTCGCGCGCAAGGCCGAGGTTTCGGTCAACGACGTCTTCCTGGCGATCTGCGGCGGCGGACTGCGGCGCTATCTCATGGAACAGGGAAAACTGCCGTTGGCGTCCCTCACCGCCGGCCTGCCGGTCTCGGTGCGGCCGGCAGGTGATGTCTCGGTGGGCAATGCAATCAGCTTCATGTTCGCCAAGCTGTGCACGGATATCGCTGATCCCCTGGCGCGGCTGCGCGGCTGTCACGAATCGACGGCCCTGGCCAAGGAGCATCTGCAGCGGATGCCCAAGGACGTTATGGAGAGCTACACGATGCTGGCAATGGGCCCTTACCTGGCGCAGGTGGCGCTGGGACTGGCTGGATTTGGCCGCCCCTCCCACAATCTGATCGTCTCCAATGTGCCTGGCGAGCGCAGGCCGCAGTATTTCAATGGCGCGCGTCTGGAGCAGCTTTACCCGATCTCGGCGCTGTTCAACGGGCAGGCTGTGAATATCTCCGTCTTCAGCTGTGGTGGCAATTTCAGCCTGGGATTCGTCGGTTGCCGCGACTCGCTGCCCAGCATCCAGAAACTCGCCGTCTACACCGGCGCAGCCCTGTCCGACCTCGAGGCGGCCCTCAGCACCAGTCGAGAATGACCATGCAAGCAACGCAAGACACCACCAGACTCCACGCGACTGCCGTATCCGGTCCGCGGGACATGCAGAGAGTTTTCGACCTCCAGCAGGAAACGGCGCAGCGCTGGCGCCAATCCAGCGCCGCGGAGCGCATCGCACGCATCGTTCGGCTTCGGGACGTTGTCCTGGCGAATCAGGAAGGCTTGCACGAAGCCGCGTTCAAGGATTTCCGCAAGCCGCCCGCCGAGGTGGACTTCAGTGAAATCCTGCCGGTCATGGCCGACATCTCGGAGTACCGGCACAAGCTGAAATCCTGGATGAAGCCGATGCGCGTCGGCCCGACGCGGTTGACGGTCGGCGTCAAGGGCTGGGTGCAATACCAGCCGCGCGGCCGCTGCCTGATCCTCTCGCCCTGGAACTACCCGGTCCAGTTGTCGCTGGCGCCCCTGATCGCCTGCCTGGGCGGCGGCAACACCGCGATCGTGAAACCTTCGGAAGTTGCGCCGCACATGTCCGCCTGGCTGGCGAAAGTTCTGCGCGAGGCGTTCAAGGAGGAAGAGGTGGCCGTGTTCGAGGGCGATGCCGGCGTCTCGACGGCGCTGCTGGAACTGCCCTTCGATCACATCTTCTTCACCGGCAGCCCGGCCATCGGCAAGGTGGTCATGGCCGCCGCTTCGAAGAATCTCACCAGCGTGACACTGGAACTGGGCGGCAAGAGCCCGACGATTGTTGACGAAAGCGCCGACCTCGATCTCGCCGCCGGCAACATCATGTGGAGCAAGTTGGTCAACAGCGGCCAGACCTGCATCGCCCCCGATCACCTCTATGTGCACGAATCGGTCAAGGAGGCCTTCGTGCAAAAGGCGATCGCCGTCATCCGCAGCCGCTTTGGCGATACGCCGCAGGATCAGATGCGCTCGCCCAGCCTTACCCACATGGTCAACGTGCGCCACACGCAGCGTGTCGCGGCGCTGGTCGAGGATGCCAAGGCCAAGGGTGCACAGGTGCTCTGCGGCGACTTCGTTTCGGAGAAGGAACAATTCGTCGCACCGACCCTGCTGGATCGAGTGCCGGCCAATGCCAAGATCATGGACGAGGAAATCTTCGGGCCGGTGCTGCCCATCATCGCCTACCGCGATCTGGGCGAGGTCGTGCGCAAGATCAACGCCGCGCCCAAGCCGCTGGCGCTCTACATGTTCAGCCGCGACCAGGCCAACATCGACCAGCTGACGCAGGGCACAACCTCCGGCGGAGCCTGCATCAATCACAGCTTGATTCAAGCCGCTCATGGCCACCTGCCGTTCGGCGGCGTCAACAACAGCGGTATCGGCAACTACCACGGCCTCTGGGGTTTCCGCTGCTTCTCGCACGAGCGTGCAGTGGTTCAGAACCGCTTCATGCTGGCGCGCATGTTCTATCCGCCCTACACCGAGGCGATGCACCGCAAGATCAAGCTGCTGATCAAGTGGTTCAAGGCCTGGTAGTGCCGTGAGCATGGACTATGACTTCGATTACATCGTCATCGGGTCCGGTTTCGGCGGCAGCGTCTCCGCCTGCCGGCTCACCGAAAAGGGCTATACCGTCGGCGTGATGGAACAGGGCCGGCGCTGGACTGCGGCGGATTTCCCCGAGACGAGCTGGAACCTGCGGCGCTGGATCTGGCGACCGGGCCTGAAAATGTTCGGTTTCTACAACATCCGGCCGTTCCGCCACGTCCTGATCCTGTGCGGCAACGCGGTCGGCGGCGGTTCGATCACCTACGCCAACACCCTGCTGGTACCGCCGGACAAGGTCTGGGATGAAGGCTCCTGGGCCGGCTTGCAGGACTGGAAGCGCGTCATGCCGCAGCACTATGCGACGGCTGAGCGCATGCTCGGCGTCACCGAGAACAAGATCCTCGGCGAGGCCGACTTCCGGCTGAAAAGAATGGCGGAACTACAGGGCGTCGGTCACAGCTTCTATCGCACTCGCGTCGGCACCTTCTTTCCACCGGAAGGCGAGGCCGGGGGAAAGACCTATCCTGATCCGTACTTCGGTGGTGAAGGTCCGGAGCGGGCGACCTGCGTGGGCTGTGGCGGCTGCACCATGGGCTGCAAGCACAACGCCAAGAATACGCTCGACAAGAACTATCTCTACTTCGCCGAGAAGCGCGGCGCGCAGGTTTTTGCCGAAACCAGGGTCGTGGACGTGCGGCCACTGAACGGCAAGGACGATGGCAGCGAGGGCTATGAGATCACGACCGAGCGTTCTACAAGCTGGTTCGACAAGCAGCGCCGCAGCTTCCGATGCCGCGGCGTGGTATTTTCCGCTTCCGCGCTGGGCACCATGGAACTGCTGTTCAGGCTCAAGCAGAACGGTTCCTTGCCAAAAATCAGCGAAGATCTTGGGAAGCGTGTGCGCACCAATGCCGAATCCGTCATCGGCGTGCGTTTCCCGGCAAAGGACAAGAGCATGTCGCCGGGGGTCGCGATCGGCTCGGGTATCTACCTCGACGAACAGACGCATATCGAAGCGGTGCGCTCGCCGGAGGGCGCGGACGCCCTGGGCCTGTTGCTGACCTTGATGTGCCGCGGCCGCCCCGGCTGGACCCGCATCATCACCTGGTTGTGGACCCTGCTGCTGCATCCCCTGGCTGCCTTCCGGGCACACAATCCATTTGGCTTTGCGCGTCAATGCCTGATGTTCCTGGTGATGCAAACCACGGACGCCTATCTCGACATGCGTCTCAGGCGACCTTGGTACTGGCCTTTTGGAAAGTTGCTGTGCAGCGAAGGCGGCCCGATTCCCACCTACATCCCGCAGGCCAACGCCTTCGCCGAAAAGGGGGCAAAAGCGCTCGGCGGGGTGCCGCTCACCATGCTCAACGAGATCCTGTTCAACATCCCCACCACCGCGCACTGCATGGGCGGCTGCGCCATGGCGGACTCGCCGGAGCGCGGGGTGATCGACCGGCAGAATCGCGTGTTCGGCTACCAGAACATGCTGGTCTGCGACGGCGCCATGCTCGGGGCCAATCTCGGTGTGAATCCCAGTCTCACGATCACGGCGCTGACCGAACACGCGATGTCGCACATTCCGCCCAAGTCATAGGCCAAACAGGCCGGAATCTTCATGATAATGGCCCGATCCATCATCCCCTTCGCGACTGGCCATGGTCACCATGCTCCTACGAAAAGCGCAGGCTTTGAATGAGAGAGTGGAGGAGCAGATCCATGCCGCAGATATCGACGTCCAATCTTCCGCTGCAATGCGCCTACCGTTGGGAGATGGCGCGGGCGAATCAGGTCTTCCTGACGCAACCGATCGGCGGCGGTGAGGTTCGGGACTACACCTGGGCGCAGGCCATGGGCGAAGCCCGCTCCATGGCGGGCTTCCTGCAAGCGCAGGGCTACCCCGCAGGCTCGCGCATCGCGATCATGTCGAAGAACTGCGCGCACTGGATCATGGCCGATCTCGCGATCTGGATGGCCGGCCATGTGTCGGTGCCCTTGTATCCAACCCTGACCGCCGCGTCGGTGCGACAGGTGCTGGAGCACAGCGAGGCCCGCGCGATCTTCGCCGGCAGGCTTGACGCCTGGGACGAGATGCTGCGCGGTGTTCCGGACAGCGTGCTCGCCATCTCGTTCCCATCATCGCCGGCCAACACGCTGCCGACCTGGGAGGAGATCGTCAAAGGCTCCGCGCCGGTGACCGGGCAGCCACTGCGCGCGGCTGACGATCTTGCCACGATCATCTATACCTCCGGCACCACCGGTATGCCCAAGGGGGTCATGCACAGCTTTGCCAACCTGGCCTGGTCCGCGGAATCCCTCCTCGATCTCACCCGGGGAAACAGCGCGGATCGCGCACTGTCCTACCTGCCGCTTTCGCACGTGGCAGAGCGGGCCGGAATGGAAATCGTGGCCCTGCGCACCGCAACGCACCTGTTCTTCGCCGACTCCCTCGAGACCTTCCTCGACGATCTGCGCCGTGCGCGGCCAACCGTGTTCTTCTCCGTGCCACGGCTATGGGTCAAGTTCCAGCAAGGGGTCAGCAGCAAGCTGCCGGAAAAGAAGCTGAAAGCACTGCTGCGCATCCCGGTTGTCGGCGGCATCGTCCGCAGGAAAGTGCTGCGCCAGCTGGGGCTCGATTCGGTGCGCCTGGCCGTCTGCGGCGCCGCGCCGATGCCGGAGGCGACGCTGAACTGGTATCGGGATCTCGGCCTGAACCTGCTCGAAGGCTATGGCATGACCGAGATTTTTGGTGTCAGCCACGTGTGCCGGCCGGGTCAGGTGAAGGTTGGTTATGTTGGCCAGACGATGCTCGGTGTGGAATGCAAGCTCTCCGATGAGGGGGAGATTCTGGTGCGCAGCCGATCCAATACACTGGGCTACTACAAGGAGCCGGAGAAGTCACAGGATCTGCTGACCCCGGACGGTTATATCCGCACTGGCGACAAGGGCACGATGGACGAACTCGGTCGCCTGAAGATCACCGGGCGGGTCAAGGAGCTGTTCAAGACCTCGAAGGGCAAGTATGTGGCGCCAGGTCCCATCGAGAACAAGCTCACTGCGCATCCGGATGTCGAAGCCTGTTGCGTGGCCGGCGCCAACCAGGGGCAGCCCTGCGCGATGCTGATGCTGTCGCCGGAAGCCCGCCGGCGCGCTGCCGATCCCGCCCTGCGCAACACGCTCGCGGCCTCGCTGTCGGCCCATCTGAAGACCGTCAACACCAGCCTGGATGACCATGAGCAGCTGGATTTCGTCACGGTCGTGACGGACGACTGGAACGTCGACAACGGCTTTCTCACGCCGACGCTCAAGATCAAGCGCCATGTCATCGAGGATGCTTATGGCAGGCATCTGGATGCCTGGTACGCACAGCGCAAGCCGGTGATCTGGCAATGAGCGATCCCGGACACGGTGTCGAACGGGTCGCCGACAGCATCTGGTCGGTGCCGGCGCCCTTCAGCCTGGTGGGAATGCACATCGGCACGCGGATGACGGTCGTGCGCCTGTCGAATGGCAGCCTGTTGTTGCACTCACCGGTGCCCATGTCGGAAACGCTGATGGCGGAGATCAATGCGCTGGGGCCGGTGCGACATATTGTTTGTCCGAACGTGTTCCATCATCTCTATGCCGCGGCCGCCGTCGCCGCGTTTCCCGACGCGATCCTGCATGGGCCGCCCGCGCTGAGAGCGAAGCGCAAGGACCTCGCCTTCGGCGCCGAACTATCGGAGACACCACACCCCGATTGGGGCGGCGATTTCGAGTTGCTGACCATCGCCGGCTGCTGGATCCGCGAAACCGTGTTCTATCACCCGGCTACGCGCACCCTGATTGCCTGTGACCTGGTGGAGAACTTCCATGGCTCGCCGCATGCGCCCACGCGTCTGTACCTGAAGCTTCAGGGGCTTTACGGCGTGGTTGGCTTCGGGCGCTTGCTGCGCTTTCTCTACCGCGATCGCCGGTCGGCGCGCGTCAGCATCGATCGTCTGCTGCAATGGCCGTTCGAGCGGCTGGTCCTGGCGCACGGCGAAGTCCTGACTGACGACGCTCGTGAATCCGTGCGCCGCGGCATGGCCTGGCTGTGAGTCCACAAGGATAAAAACAACAATGAGCACTGTTTTGCTGGCGCGCGCCGCGTCGCGCGCGACCCAGGCAGCTCCCGCGGTCCGGTATCCCGACATCAAGATCGGCTGGCGCAGTCGTGCGCTGATCCGCTTGATGCCGCTCCTTCTCCGGCCTTGGCTGACCTACCGGGTGGGGCGCGGATTGCCGGCCCTGGCGCGCTACCAGTTGGAGTTTGCCGGCAGCTGGCCGCAGCAGGTGTCCGGGCAGCCGCTGGATTACACGGTGCTTGGCGGCGTGGGGGGCGCGGGCATCGGCGACCTCAGTGATCGCAAACGCCCGGTATTGCTGTATTTGCATGGCGGCGGCTTCCTGCTGCCCATCGCGCCCTGGGCGCATTTCCCCTTGTTCGGCTGGCTCTGCCAGACACTTGGGGCGACCGGCTTCATGCCGGAATACCGTCTCGCCGGTCAGCATCCGTTTCCGGCTGCGCTCGACGATTGCGAGCGCGCCTATCGCGCGCTGCTCGACGCCGGGCACTCGCCGGAGCGCATCGTGATCGCCGGGGAGTCGGCTGGGGGCAATCTGACGCTCGCATTGTTGTTGCGCCTGAAGCGACTGGGTTTGCCGATGCCGGCCTGCGCGGTGCCCATGTCGCCGATGACCGACCTGTGCCATCTGCATTCGCCGCCCTCGCGGGGGCGCAACCGGCGGCGCGATCCCTTCATACCGATCCCGCCCCTGGTGCACATGCTGCGTCTCTACATCCCGACGACCGATGCGCGCAATCCGGAAGTCTCGCCGATCTTTGGCGATTTCCACGGCCTGCCGCCGCTGCATTTCCTGGTCGGCGAGAGCGAGGTGCTGCTGGACGACAGCCTGGTCTGCGTGCAGCGCGCCCGCGAGGCCGGCGTCGCCGCGACTGCGGACGTCTGGCCGATCCTGCCGCACGCCTTTCCCCAGCTCGCTGGCTTTTTCCCCGAAGCACGCGGCGCCTGGGACGTTATCGCCGATTTCATGCGCAGGCATCTCGATGCCCACGCACCGGCCGGCCTGCGCCGGTCCTGATTCTTCAACCCTGCACAATCATGGTGTCCACATGAACAAGCTCGACTCACTCCCCGTCATCATCGGTATCGGTGAAATCACCGATCGTCCCGAGCGTGGCAGCTCGGGACTGGAACCGCTGCGCCTGATCGAACAGGCCGCGCGCCGTGCCGACGAGGATGCCGGGGGCGGCTGGCTGGCGCGTGTGGACCGCCTCGACCTGGTGCCGCAGGTGACCTGGCCGTATCCCGATCTGCCGGCGCTTGCGGCAACGACGTTGGGCATCACTGCAAAGCTGATGAATCACACTGAGGTCAGTGGCGACTCGCCCGTGCGCCTGCTGATGGACGCGGCCGTTGCCATCGCCGAAGGCCGCTCGAAGACGGTCCTGATCTGCGGCGCCGAAGCGATGCAGTCGCTGCGTACGGCGGCGATGCAGAAGAAGTTTCCGGAGGGCTGGACTGCCGTACCGACGCTGCCGAGCATGCCGAAAGGCGCCGACCATGTGACGCCGCTGGCCGCGCGCTACGGGCTCACGGACCCGACCGAGGTCTATACGCTTTACGAGAACGCGACACAGGCAGCCTGGGGCCAGAGCTCAGCAGTGGCACAGCAGGCGTCGGCCGCGCTCTGGGAGCGCTACGCGCTCGCCGCGAGCCACAATCCTTGCGCCTGGGATCGGACCGCGCACTCGGCGCAGCAGATCGCCGCGGTGTCGCCGAAGAACCGGCCGATCTCTTACCCCTATACCAAGCGCATGGTCGCGCAGCTGTTCGTCAACCAGGGCGCCGCCGTGCTGATGACGAGCCACGCCCAGGCCCTGGCCGCCGGCATTCCGGAGCAGCGCCTGGTCTACGTCTGGAGCGGCGCAGGGGCAGTCGATCTCGAGGATTTTCTGGCGCGCGACCGCTTCGACCATTCGCCGCCGATGGAAGCGGCCTTGCGCCACACGCTGTCGGCGAACGGCCTCACCGCCCAGGACCTGGATGCGGTCGAACTGTATAGCTGCTTCCCCTGCATTCCGAAGCTGGCACTGCGCACGCTCGGGCCGCTGCGCGAGGGGGTGGAGCCGACCGTGACCGGCGGCCTGCCCTTCTTCGGCGGCCCGGTGGCGAACTACATGACGCACGCGATCGCGGCGATGGTCCGTGAGCTCCGAGTAGGGCGGGGCACGACCGGCCTGCTTTACGGCAACGGCGGCTATGTCACCAAGCATCACGCCGCGATCCTGGCGACCCGGCCGCCACAGGGTGCGCCGCGCGATCTCGATCTGCAGGCCGAGGTCGACGCTGCGCGCGGACCCTCGCCTGCGATCGCCGAGCACTACGAGGGACCGGCGGTGCTCGAGTCCTTCGTACTCAAGCACGACGCCGGCGGCGACCCGGCGCTGGCCACCATCGTCGCGCGCACGCCTGAGGGTCAGCGCACGCTGGCCCTGATTCCGTCCACGGACAGTCGCGGGCAACTGGCACTCGTCAACGGCCTGCGCGAGCCCGTCGGACTCGCCGGCACGATCCGCCTCGTCGAAGGCCAGCAGCACTGGAGCTTCGACGACCTGTCGCAAATCCCCATCGGCGGACCCGGCAGTCCGGTGCTGCTGGAAAAACTCGACGGCCACATCGCCGTGGTGACGCTGAACCGTCCGGCCAGGCACAACGCCGTCAACCCGCGCCTGGCGCAGGCGATGGCGGAGGCCGTGCGCGCCACCGAGGACGATCCGGACATTCGTGCGGTGGTGCTCGCGTCCTCGAATGCGGAGGTGTTCTGTGCGGGGATGGATCTCTCGGCCATCACCCCGGCGGCCATGAAGGAGATGGGCGCGATCGAGGGCGGCTTCGCCGGCTTCACGCAGTCGAAACGGCGCAAGCCCTGGATTGCTGCCGTGCGCGGCCAGGCACTCGGCGGCGGGTTCGAGCTGGTGCTGGCCTGCGACATGGTCGTCGCGAGCGAGCGCAGCGCCTTCGGCCTGCCCGAGGTCAAGCGCGGCCTGCTGGCGGCGGCGAACGGCGTGGCGCGCCTGCCGCGGGTGATGCCCCGCAATCTCGCCAACGCCGCCATCCTCACCGGCGAACCGATCCCGGCGACGGTCGCGCATGAGCACGGCATCGTCAATCGGCTGGTCGCCGACGAGCAGGTGCTGGACTCGGCGATGGACCTGGCGCGCCGTGTCGCGGCCAACGCGCCGCTCGCGGTGGTGGAGAGCCTCGCGGTCCTGCGCGCCTCCGCCGACGAGAGCGACGAAGAACTGTCGCGCCGGAGCATCGAGGCCGGGATGCGGCTTTTCGTCACCCGGGACGTGAGCGAAGGTGCGCGTGCGTTTCTGGAGAAGCGCACCCCGAACTGGCAGGGCCGTTGAGACGGGCGGCGTTCCGAGCCCATCGCAAGCGGCATCAGGGGAGTCCGGCAGTCCCGCTTCAGGCGATCAGTTGCTCAGGACCTTGAGGCGCCTGGCGTGATCGAGATGGATCGTTCGGAAGCTGGCGCGGACTAGCGTCGAAAGTCCTTGTCAGTGCAGGGAAGGGCACCTATCGAGCTGGAAGCTGCCGCCCGCGCTCGGGAACTCAACTTCCGAGTTCAGCACATAGCAGACAGTCACTTGACCTGCTTTCTTGCTGACTGGTTGCGGACGCTACTGGCTGATACCCCGTGCCAGCGCTTGAATGAGCGGCTGAAGGCACTCAACTCCGAGTAGCCGAGAATACCGGCGATGTCGGACAAACTGAGCGTGGAGCTGCGCAAGTACTTCATTGCCAGGTCGGCACGCACCTTGTCCTTGATGCCCTTGAAGCTTTGCTCTTCGTCGACCAGGCGGTTCTGCAGCGTGCGCTCGCTCAGGCCCAGGGCATTGCCGACCTCCTGCACGGTGCAGGCGGAAAACGGCAGCAGCGCGCGCACCACGGCCTCGACCTGCGTGGCGATGCCGCGGTCGCCCGCGTCGTCCTCCAGCCGCAGCACGGATCGCATCAGCGCGCGGGTGCGCCCGCTGGCCAGGTCGTTCGGCAACTCCAGCGTGGCGCGATCCAGGTAGATGCCGCTGCGGTCCTGATTGAAGCGCAGGTTGGATCCGAAGATACGGCGGTGCATGGCCAGGTCTGGCGGCGCGGCGTGACGGAACATCACGTCCACCGGCTGGTAGTCGGCGCGGGCATGCGTGCGGATGGAATGGCAGGCCAGCGCCATCACGAACTCGACGAGCTGCACGGTGCTGTCGGTGACGCCGGAGACCGGCTCCCAGCACAGCAGCAAGCCGTCGCCCACCGGTTCCAGGGTGGTACGCGAGGCACGCGTGAAGACGTCCTCGTTGGCAACCAACTCCTGGGCCAGTTGCCTCACCGTGGCCGCGCTGCGCAGCAGGATCCATAGCGGGCCGAGGATGGCGAGACTGGTGCGGCTCGACATGCGCAGGCCGAAGTCGCGGCAGCCGCAGAGTTCTCCCGCGCGCTCGAAGGACTGGTAGACCGCCGAGGCCGGGACCGGGATGTCCGGCTTGTACAGCGCTTCGGCCGGGATGCCGAGCTTCGCCGCGAGTTCGGCCGGGTCACCGCCGAGTTCGCGCAGCAGGTCGGCCAATCCTCCCAGCGCCACGCTGGGGATAAAGAAGCCTGCCATCGCTGCCGCTCCCGTTTCCCTTTCGCCTAATGTCAAATCACTTTCGCCGAAAGTCAATCGCCCGAAGGCGCATTGGACGAGCATTCCTCCTCGCGACCGCCCGCCAAGGAGAATCCGAGATGAAGCCATCCAGCGCCCGCGCAAGCACCCGCGAGCGGAGTCCGCCCGCCGCGGCTGCCCCTGGCGCATCGCAGGAGCGCCACGTCGATGTGCTGATCCTCGGTGCGGGCCTGTCCGGCATCGGCGCCGCCTGCCATCTCGCGCGTCGGCTCAAGCACAAGAGCTACGCAATCCTCGAACGGCGCGAGGCCATCGGCGGCACCTGGGATCTGTTCCGCTATCCGGGCATACGCTCGGACTCGGACATGTCCACCTTCGGCTTCAACTTCCGGCCCTGGCGCGAGCCGCGGGTCCTGTCCGACGGCGCTTCGATCAAGCGTTACCTGACCGAGGCGGCGGAACAGAACGGAGTGACGCAACACATCCGCTTCGGTCGCAGGGTGACGCGGGCCGAATGGTCCTCGGCAAAGGCGCAATGGACGGTCACGGTCTACAACACCGCGATCGGTGCCGAGGAAACCCATACCGCGAACTTCCTGATCGCAGCGACCGGCTACTACAGCTACGACTTCGGCTACACGCCGGCCTTCCCGGGGCGCGAGGCCTTCAAGGGCACGGTCGTCCATCCGCAGCACTGGCCCGAAGGCCTCGACTACGCGGGCAAGAAAGTGACCGTGATCGGCAGCGGCGCGACCGCCATCACGCTCGTCCCCTCGCTGGCCGCGGGTGGCGCCAAGGTGACGATGCTGCAGCGTTCGCCGACCTATGTGCTGTCGGTGCCGGCGATCGATCCTCTGTGGGAAAAGCTGTCGCGTGTGCTGCCCGTCAAGCTCCTGTACGCCGCCACGCGTGCCCGCAACATCGGCCTGCAGCGCGCGCTGTATGTCGCCTCGCGCAGGAAACCGCAGGTCGTGAAGCGCCTGATCCGGGGGCTGACGTCGCGGCAGCTCGGCGACAGCGTCGACATCCGGCATTTCACGCCGAGCTACAACCCCTGGGAAGAGCGCCTGTGCATCGTGCCCGACGGCGACCTGTTCCGTGCGCTGCGCAACGGCAGCGCACGCATCGTCACCGATACGATCAAGACCTTCGATGAAACCGGCATCCGGCTCGACTCCGGCGAGCACCTCGATGCCGACATCATCGTCACCGCCACCGGCCTCAACGTGCAGATGTTCGGCGGCGTAAAGATCGTCATCGACGGCAAGCCCTTCGTCGTCAAGGAGCACATGTTCTACAAGGGCATGATGCTGAACGACGTGCCCAACCTGCTCGCCATCTCCGGCTACACCAACGCCTCGTGGACGCTGAAGGCGGACATCGTCTGCGAGCATTTCATGCGCCTGATCGCCCACATGGATCGCAAGAAGCTCAAGGTGGTCACCCCGCGCGCCAAGGGTGTCAGGCGCCTGGACGACACGGTGTTCGGCAGCCTCGCCTCCGGCTACCTGCGCCGTGGCGCCGACAACCTGCCGCGGCAAGGCGACCGCGCGCCCTGGATAGCGCTGCACGATTACCTGCGCGATGCCACCGCGCTCAAGTTCGGCAGCGTGTCGCATCCGGAACTGGAGTTCCGGGCGCAGTAGTGGCCCGGCCGCATCCGTCTGACCATCTCGAAGGGGAAACTCGCCATGGCAACACCTGCCACCCGTGTCAGGGCCCTGTGCCTCCTGTCTGCAAGCTCATTGCTGCTCGCGGCCTGCGGCAACCGTTCGGCCCCGGAGTCGGGCGCCGATGACACTCCCGGGCCGACACCGCCGGTGCTGGATCGCAGCTGCGACCAAGCCGCTTTCCCGTCCACCGCGTGGACGCTGTGCGAGGCGGCCAACTTCGCCCATCTCGGCGAAGCGCCGCTGGAGGGACTCAAGCCCGCTTTCCAGGTCCGGCAGCTGGCGCAGAGTGCGGCGAACCTGCAAAGCCTGCTGGCGCGCGCGGCCGCCGACCCCAGCTGGTTCGATCCTCGTTCCGGCAATACGCCCCTCACCCCGGTCTGCGCCGGCGGCAGTGTGTTCTGTGTCGGCGATCCCTTCCGCTATCCGGCAGTGGACGGACCCGATGGCCGGCGGTTCTTCGAACAGGAGGCGCAGGTGACGCCGGTGCTGTTCTACGACCGCGAATGCGCGCGCATCTCCGGGCATGTCTGGCGTCCGCGTGCCGCGGCGGCCGGCGCACGCTTGCCGGCGGTGGTGATCGAGAACGGCTCGGTGCAGGCCGAAGAGCAGGCCTACTGGTGGGCCGCGCAGGCGCTGGTGCGTGCGGGCTATCTGGTGCTGACCAGCGACCCACGTGGGCAAGGCCGCTCCGATCTCTACTCGCCGCGCCTGGTGCAGGGCGGCAACCTCGATCCCAGCACCTTCTGGCTCGGCCTGGTGGATGCGATCGACTTCCTGCGCTCCACGCCGGCCCACCCCTATCCCTGGAACCAGGACTGCGCCGGCACCTATCCCACCGCGATGACCGCCTACAACCCGGAGCACGCGGCGCTGGATCGCGGGCGGCTGGGCATCGCCGGGCACTCCTTCGGCGCCGCAGGCGTCTCCTTCGTGCAGTCCTACGGTGCGCCGGGCGCAGAGCCCTGGCCGGGCCGGCTCGATGCGGTCAACCCGGTGAAGGTGATCGGGTGGATTCACATTTGAAATGCAACACTTTGGCGAAGACCTCGGCAGGGGTTTTGAAGCCGAGGCACTTGCGTGGCGTGTGATTGTAGATCTGAGCGATCTGCAAGAGTTGGTCTGGTGAGAGGTCTTCGACGTTGGTTCCCCGGGGTAGCCAGCGGCGCAAACGCCCGTTGGCATTCTCGACGCCACCCTTCTGCCAGGGGGAATGCGGATCGCAGAAATAGGTCTGCAAGCCCAGGGGCTGATGCAGGGTGTAGTGCAAGGCGAATTCGGTGCCGTTGTCGAAGGTGATGCTGCGGCGCAGGGCTGGGGGCAGTGGGGCCAGCAAGGCCTGGAGGGTTTGCGCCACCGGCGCAGCGGCCTTGCTGGGCTGGCGGACGATGGCGGTCAGCCGGGACGTTCGCTCATGCAGGGTCAGGATGGCTTGGCCATAGCGCGCAAAGAGCATCAGGTCGGCTTCCCAGTGTCCCGCCTGGCGCCGGTCAGCCGCAGCCTTGGGGCGCTTTTCGATCGAAACCCGCTGCTGGATGTGCTCTGCCGGGCTGCCGCCCTTGCGGCCACGGAAGCCGCGCTTGCTCTTGGCACGGGGCAGATAGAGACGCCAGGAAAAGTCGTTGGTCCGGGCGATCTGGGCGGCAATGAAGCGATAGATGCTCTCGTAGCTGATCTGCAGATCCTGCTGAGCCAGCCGCCGCGATACCTGCTCGGGAGACCAGCCTCGGCGCAATCCCTCCAGAACCCTGGCTTGCAGCTCGGCATCACGCAGAAGCCGGCTACCTTGCCAGCGGCGCGCCCGAGCTTGCTCGCCGGCATAGACGCTCTGGTAGCCCGTCGCGCCAGTGTTGCGCTTCAGTTCCCGAGAAATGCTCGATGGCGCGCGATCCAGAGCTGCCGCAATTTGCCGGATCGACTCCCCGGCTTGGCGCCGACGGGAAATCTCACACCGTTCCTCGATTCCAAACTGCTCAAAGCTCTTGCGTCCCATTGCAGCACCCTCGTAATAGGGTGTTGCATTTGGTTTGTGAACTCACGTCGTCGCCTGGGATGCGCTGGGTTCACCGGACTCGAAGATCGACGCCACCGTGTCGAACTACCTCCTCGGTCTCGGCAACCTCGGCGGCCCGCTGTACACCCTGACCGGCCGCGACTATCCCGCGATCGTCGCGCGGGTTCCGGCGATGAGCTTCAGCTCCGAGTACGGCATTGCTCCGGCGCCCTTCCTCGCGCCCCCCGACCCGGAGGCGCACAAGCACAGCCATGCCTACTGGCAGTCCGAGGGGCAGCCGGTGTACTCCATCGTGATCGCCGGCAGCAGCCACGTGGAGTGGTCGCAGCTCCCGCTGGCCCACGCCACCTCCTGGTGTGCGCAGGTGGTCGACAACGAGTGCGTCGGCAGCTGGGGCCTGGCCGTCGCCGAGCACTACACCGTCGCCTGGTTCGACCGCTGGCTGAAGCGCCCCGGCGAACCCGGCCATGCCGATGCCGATGCGCGCCTGCTCGACGATGCCGCCTGGGCCGGGCGCCTGAGCTGGCACTACCGCTCCGCACGCAGCTTCCCGGACCGCGGCGGCCGCACCCGGCTCTGCGAGGACATCCGCGGCGGCTGCTGAGCCGCGAGGCCCGCCGCCGCTTCGTCTGGAGTCAAATTCCTTTCGTCCAATGTCAATCGGCGGACCAGGAAAACACAGAGCATCCCGCTGCTGCATGATGCGGCACGACCAACCGGAGAACGATCATGGACGGTGGATTGACGGCGCTCAGCGCCTCGGTAAACAGCTTCCTCGCGCAACCGCAGAAGGTGCTGATCGACGGGCAGTGGCGGCCTGCGTGTTCGGGCCAGACCTTCGAGGTCTACAACCCGGCCAACGGCGATCTGATCGCCAGGGCCGCGGCCTGCGACAAGGCCGATGTCGATCTCGCCGTCGCCGCGGCGCGCAAGGCCTTCGACCAGGGACCCTGGCCGCGGATGACGCCCTCCGAGCGCGGCAAGATCATCTGGAAGGTCGGCGACCTGATCCTCAAGTACGCCGAGGAGCTGGCGCAGCTCGAATCGCTGGACAACGGCAAGCCCATTGCGGTGGCACGCGCCGCCGACGTGGTGCTGGCGGCCGACCTGTTCCACTACATGGCGGGCTGGGCGACCAAGATCGAGGGCAGCACGCTCGGCTTGTCGGTGCCCTACACGCCGGGCGCCGAGTATCACGCCTACACGCGCAAGGAGCCGATCGGCGTCGTCGCGCAGATCATCCCCTGGAATTTCCCGCTGCTGATGGCGGCATGGAAACTCGGCCCCGTGCTCGCCACCGGCTGCACCGTGGTGCTGAAGCTGGCCGAGGAGACGCCGCTGTCCGGGCTGCGCCTGGCGCAGATCATCCAGGAGGCCGGCGTGCCCGACGGCGTGCTCAACGTGCTCACCGGCTTCGGCGAGCCCTGCGGCGCGCCGCTGGCGGCGCATCCGCAGGTGGACAAGGTCGCGTTCACCGGCTCCACCGAGGTCGGCAAGCTGATCGTCCGCGCCGCCGGCCACGATCTGAAGAAAGTCACGCTGGAACTCGGCGGCAAGTCGCCCAACATCCTCCTCGACGATGCCGACCTCGAGCTGGCGATCCCCGGCGCGGCCAGCGCGATCTTCTTCAACCACGGCCAGTGCTGCTGTGCCGGCTCGCGCCTGTTCGTGCAGGAGAAGATCTACGACAAGGTGGTCGCCGGTGTGGCCGACTACGCCCGCAAGCTCAAGATCGGCCCCGGGCTCGATCCCAGCACCGAGATGGGCCCGCTGGTGTCCCAGATCCAGCTCGACCGGGTCTCCGGCTTCCTCGAATCCGGCCGGCAGCAGGGCGCCACGGCGGTCTGCGGCGGCAAGCGGCACGGCGACCAGGGCTACTTCGTCGAACCGACCGTGCTGGTGAATACGCGCGACGACATGAAGGTCTACCAGGAAGAGATCTTCGGTCCGGTGGTCACGGCGATTCCGTTCAAGACCCTGGACGACGAACTGATCCGCCGCGCCAACGATTCGATCTACGGCCTCGCCGCCGGCGTCTACACCAGCGACCTGGGCAAGGCCCACCGGCTGGCGGCGCGGCTGCGGGCCGGCACCGTCTGGGTCAACTGCTACAACATCTTCGACGCCGCGCTGCCCTTCGGCGGCTACAAGCAATCCGGCTGGGGCCGCGAGATGGGCCGCGAGGTGCTGAACAACTACCTGGAGACCAAGTCGGTCTGCGTCAGCCTCTGACCCATGGACTGCAAGGCCGGGAACTCGCCAGCCAGTGGAAGCAGGGAGCGGAGTCCTTCCTCGGCATGTCGGCGCCGGGCTTCCCCAATCTGTTCGTGATCTACGGGCCCAATACCAGCCTCGGATCTGGCTCCATCATCTAAGGGCCGTCTGAACCTATGCCCTCTTTTTCCCTTCCATAACCGAGATTCGCTTGCATGAACCGCAAACCCCTGGAACCCGAACTGGAAATGTTCCGCGATGCCGCGCGCAAATTCTTCCAGCAGGAAATCCGCCCGCACAATGAGCGCTGGCGCGAAGCCGGAATCATCGACCGCCAGGCTTACCGGAAGGCCGGTGACGCGGGCCTGCTCTGCATGTGGGCCGACGAGAAATACGGTGGACAGGGCATCCATGACTACCGCTACGAGCAGATCCTGGTCGAGGAAAACGCCTTCCACGGCGATTCCGGCTATCTCATCTCGTTGCACAGCCGCATCGTCGGCCCCTACATCAACAACTTCGGCAGCGAAGAGCTCAAGCAGCGCCTGCTGCCGGGCATGATCAGCGGCGAGAAGATCATCGCGATCTGCATGACCGAGCCGGATACCGGTTCGGACCTGGCCGGCATGAAGACGCGGGCGGTGGAGAAGGACGATCACTGGCTGCTCAACGGCGCCAAGACCTACATCTCCAACGGCATCAATGCCGACATCATCATCGTTGCCGCCAAGACCAATCCGGACCGCGTGCACGATCTGACCCTGTTCATCGTCGAGCCCGGCATGGAGGGCTTCGAGCGCGGCCGCATGCTGAAGAAGATGGGCATGAAGTCGCAGGACACCGCCGAGCTGTTCTTCCGCGACGTCCACGTGCCCAAGGCCAATATTCTCGGACAGGTCAACAAGGGCTTCCACCACCTGATGCAGTCCCTGTCCGAGGAACGCCTGACCGCGGCGGTCGGCAACATCTCCTACGCGCGGGTGGCGATGGAGGTCACCCGGGACTTCGTGCGGCAGCGCAAGGTCTTCGGTCAGCCGCTCAGCAAGTTCCAGAACACGCGCTTCAAGCTTGCCGCACTGGATACGGAGATCGAGATCGCGCAATGCTTCGTCGACCGCTGCGTGGAAATGCACAACGAGGGCAGGCTCACCCCTGAGGATGCCGCGCGCGCCAAGCTCTACACCAGCGAGGTGAACGGTCGCATGGTCGACGAGGGCGTTCAGCTGCACGGCGGCGCCGGCTACATGGAGGAGTACCCGATCTGCCGGCTGTACCAGGACGAGCGCGTGCATCGCATCCTGGCCGGAACCTCGGAGATCATGAAGGAAATCATCGCACGCGCCACGCTGGACTGATCGCCCGGCCGCGAGCCGGTTCGAGCGATGCGAAAAACATGGGGGAGAGAGACATGTTCGGAAGAATGTTGTGGCTCATGCTGGGCATCGGCGCACCGCCGACGAAGCACGTGGAAGTCAGCGGCGACTCGCCCGTGCGCCTGCTGATGGACGCGGCCGTTGTCATCGCCGGCGGCTGACCCTTCGCGGCATCGCGGCAGCGGCGGCTTTCGATCCCACCGAGCCGGACCACCCCTGCGAACCCTGTAGCACCCCGGATTTGCCGTAGCGCGCTTTCGCCTGAAGTCAAATCACTTTCGTCCAATGTCAATCAGCGGGCGAGGCAAAACCCGAGCATCTCTCCCATAGGCCGACGAAGCCAATGAGGAGAGAGAGATGAACCAGAACCCGCCGCAGCACCCACGCAAAGCCGTGACCCTGGCTTGCCTCACGCTCGCCGTCGCGGTGGGCGCGGCCAGCGTCCCCGCGCAGGCGCTGGAACTGGAGTTGCCCACGATCAACGGCACGCAGATCGAAGGCGTCGCTAACTTCAACATCACCGCCGGCGTCGGTGTGCGCATGCAGGATCGCAGCAGCGATCTGGTCGGCAAGGCCAACCTCAATCCGGAGATCTGCGGGCGCGGCCCGGACGGTCGCATCTACTACCAGTCCTGCCAGGGGCTGTTCCGCACGCAGACCTTCCCGGCCGAGCATTTGGTGCAGCAGCCCGGCCAGTTCAGCAGCAATGCCGACGACGGCAACTGGAACTACGGCAAGGGCGACCTGACCCAGGCACCGCTCAAGATCACGCCCGACCTGACCCTGAGCTGGGGCGACTGGGGCCTGTTCGCCCGCGCCATCGCCTACTACGACTTCGTCAACAACGATTTCCGCGAGTACCACCCCAACCGCATCACCAGCGACAACATCGATCGCGTCGGCAATGTCTCGCGCACAGGCGATGAACTGTTCAATCTGCCCGTCCCTCTGCCGATGCTGACGGTGCGCACAGACTCTCGTCCCTGTCCGGCAGACCGCAATCCCGGCGGCGGTCCTTGCGGCCTGGTCTACGGCCCCGGCGGAGTGGTGCGCAACAAGCGCAGCGACGGCGAGACGCTGCGCCAGATCGGCGCCGACTTCCAGATGGCGGACTTCAACGTCTTCGGCAGCATTCCGCTGCCCGGCCTCGACCGCGAACTCACGATCAAGCTCGGCCGCCAGGGCGTGAACTGGGGCGAGTCGACGCTGCTGTTCTTCGACTCGATCAACTCCGCCAATCCGGTCAACGCCAACAACTTCTTCCGTGTCGGCCAGGCGCTGGAGGAGGTGTTCTCGCCGGTGGGCATGCTGTTCGTCGGCACCACGCTGTTCGAAGGCGCGACCATCGAGGGCTTCTACCAGTACGAGTGGCGCGGTGCCGAGGGGCAGGCGCCGGGCTCCTTCTTCTCGACCGCCGATCTCGGCACCGGCAACGCGGTGGACTTCGTGACGCTGGGCTTCGGCCAGGTCGCCGAAGATCCGGAGCGCATCGCCCGGCTGATGGACAACTCCCTGTCCGGCGTGACCAGCACCTCCGGCGCGATCGAGCGCCTGGCCGACCGCACCCCGCGCGACAGCGGCCAGTATGGCTTGGCCCTGAAGTACTACGCCGACTGGCTCAACGAGGGCACCGAGTTCGGCCTGTACTTCATGAACTACCACTCGCGCATTCCCTATGTCAGCTTCATTTCCGCGCCCGAAAGCTGTTCGCGCCACGCGACCAACACAGTGGAATTCATCGCGGCCTGCGCCGACGTGCCCGCGCTGCACGCCCTGCTCGATCCCAACAACCCGCTGGGCGCGACAGACGACGCAACCCACTTCGACCGCAGCAAGGTCTTCCTCGACTATCCCGAGGACATCCGCATGTTCGGCCTGTCCTTCAATACCACGATCGGCGAATGGTCGGTACAGGGCGAGGTCGCGTACCGGCCCGACGCCCCGCTGCAAGTGGATTTGGAGGATCTCGGCTTTGCAAGCTACGGCCCCGCGCTTGGACTGTGTCACCTCCCGGAAACCGGCTGCTCGGGTTCCGGCCAGGCCAATCTCGCAGGGCTGCTGCCGAACCTGCCGTTGCCGCAAAACCTGCCCACCGGTGGCTGGGGCACGCATGCGGATGGCACGCAGGGGCTCTATCCGGATAGCGATTTCGTGGTCGATGCCCAAGGCACGCATGGCTCATTCAACGACACCTATGATCTGATCATCGGCCACTATCCCAGCGGCGGCCGCTTCTTCCCGACCTTCGTGATGCCCTACCGCGGCGTCACCATCGGCAAGAACGCACCGGAGTCCTATATCCGCGGCTGGGAGTACTTCGACACTTACCAGTTCAATCTCGGCGGTACCTACATCATGGATGCCTCCCATGCGATTTCCTCGGCCATCAACGCCGATCAGATCGTGCTGCTGGTGGAAACCGGTGCGACCTGGGTGCCCGGTCTCCCCGCGCTGGATGAACTGCAACTCGAAGCGCCCGGCACCTTCCTGCACGCCAGTGCCGGTGCCGACGGCTCCGGCGCCGATCGCTCGCGCCAGGCCTGCTCGACCAACCAGGCCTGCTCCTTCGGTCCGGATGGCCTGCGCTTCAACCCGCATCAACAGGACCTCGACCTGTACCCGGACAAGCTGTCCTACGGCTACGACCTGGTCGCGCTGATCAAGTACGAGTCGGTGCTGCCCGGCATCAGCCTGCAACCGACGCTGGTGTGGAAGCACGACGTGCACGGCACCGCCCCCGGCCTGGCCGCCAACTTCATCGAGGGCCGCAAGATCGCCGACGCCCTGCTGGAGGTCCGCTACAAGTCGAACCTCGCCTTCAATTTTGGCTACACCTGGTTCACCGGCGGTGGCGCCGCCAACTTGCTGCGTGACCGTGACCAGGCGCGCTTCTTCGTCAAGTACTCGTTCTAAGCATCGCAACGCTGCGACAGGAGGCTGCATCCATGAACACCCCACACACCGGCCTGCGGATTCTGCTGGTCTCGCTCGGCCTGATCGCCGCGCCATTGGCCCATGCCAAGGTCACGGCGGCGGAGGCGGCCAGGCTCGGCAAGGAGCTGACGCCCATCGGCGCCGAGCCCGCCGCGAACAAGGACGGCACGATCCCGGCCTGGGCTCCGGCCGCCAGGCGCGGCGCCCTGAAGGGCGAATATCCCTCGAACCCCGCGTTCGATGCCGAAAAGCCATTGTTCACGATCACCAAGGCCAACATGGGCCAGTACGCCGACAAGCTCAGCGAGGGCCATCGCAAGCTGCTGTCGACCTACGACAGCTACAAGATGAACGTCTATCCCGGCCATCGCCCGATCACCGTGCCGGACTTCGTGCAGAAGGCGACCGCCGCGAACGCCACGACCTGCACGCTGGTCGACGTCGACACGCTGGACAACTGCAAGGTCGGCTTTCCCTTCCCCGTGCCCAAGTCCGGCGCCGAGGTGATCTGGAACCACAAGCTGAAGTACCGCGGCGAAGGCGCACGCCGCTACAACAACCAGATGATCGTGCAGACCAATGGCGAGTTTCAGCTGACCAAGATCGTCGAGGAGGCCAAGTTCTACTACGCCGTGGAGAAGAACCCGGTGCCGCTGACCAAGGACAGCGGGCTGTTCCTCAAGTATTTCTCGCAGACCATCGCGCCGCCGCGCCTGGCCGGCACGATGATCCTGGTGCATGAGCGCGCGGGCTCCGGCAATTCCGGCCGCGCCGCCTGGCTGTATTCGCCCGGCCTCAAGCGTATCCGCCGCGCGCCGACGGTCTGCTGCGACAACCCCTACGAGGGCACCGACGGCCACCAGTTCTACGACCAGGTCGACATGTTCAACGGCGCGATGGAGCGCTACGACTGGAAGCTGATCGGCAAGAAGGAGATGTTCATTCCCTACAACTCCAACCGCATCGGCAGCAACAAGGTCAAGTACAAGGACCTGGCCAAGCCGAAGCACCTCAACCAGGATCTGCCGCGCTACGAGCTGCACCGTGTCTGGGTGGTCGAGGCCAACATTCGCCCCGGCACCAGCCATACCTTCGCCAAGCGTCGCTACTACGTCGACGAGGACAGCTGGGCCGTCGCCGCGGTCGACGACTACGACAATCGCCAGCAGCTCTACCAGTTCCAGGAAGGCCACATCGTGTTCGCCTACAGCATCCTGGCTACCGGCACGATTCCCGAGGTGATCTACCACTTCAACTCGGGCCGCTACTTCCTCACGGCGATGGCCAACGAGGACCAGCCGAACGACCTGACCGTGCGCCTGGACGACTCGTACTTCGAGTCCTCCGCGGTACAGAAGCGCTCGACCAAGTAGTGCATCGGCAGGAACAGCCAGGCACAGGGGCGGAAGATGAACACGCATAGCGTCATTGCCGAAATCCAGGCCCATGCATGGCTGTACCTGTCGATGCCGCTGATCGCCGCCTTCGTCGGCTATGTCACCAAGCTGCTGGCGCTGGAGATGATGTTCCGGCCACTGGAGTTCGTCGGCATCCGGCCCTACCTGGGCTGGCAGGGCGTGGTACCGCGCAAGGCCGAGAAGATGGCGGGCACCGCCACCGACCTGCTGCTCGGCAACATCATCCGCGTCGACGAACTGGTGCAGCGGCTCGACCCGGTGCGCATGGTGCGCGAGGTCGAGCCGCTGCTGCAGGGCGCATCCGAAGACCTGGCGCGCGAGATCGGCGAGCGCTACATCCCCGGCTTCTGGAAACTGTTGCCGGAATTCGCGCGCAAGGCGACGGTGCGACGCGTACAGGCGGAGATTCCGCGGGTCGCCGTATTGCTCTGGCAGGACATCGCACTCCGGCCATCGCACTACCTCGATATGCGTCACCTGCTGGTCGCCAACCTGGTGCGCGATAAAGCCCTGCTCAACGACATCTTCCGTCGCATCGGCGGCAAGGAGTTCGTGTTCTTCCGCAACGCCGGCTTCTGGTTCGGCCTGCTGCTGGGCCTGGTTCAGCTGGCCTGCTGGATGACCTGGCACCAGCCTTGGCTGCTGCCCGCTTTCGGCGCCTTCGTCGGCCTGACCAGCGACTGGATCGCCCTGCAGATGATGTTCCGGCCGCTGTACCCGAAGAAGTTCCTCGGCATCACCCTGCACGGCAAGTTCATTGCGCGCCAGAAGGAAGTGGCGCGTGACTACGCCTCCCTGATCGCCAGGGAGCTGCTGACCCCGGCGAACATGATCGAGGAGTTGCTGCGCGGACCCTTCGCGGACCGGGTGGTGGACCTGCTGCAGCAGCACGTCCGCAACGCCACCGACGAACAGCTGGGCCTGGGCAAGCCGCTGGTGGTCGCCGCGATGGGCTCGTCGCGCTACGGCGAGATTCGCCGCCATATCGTCGTCCGGCTGCTGGAGCTGCTCCCCCAGACCTCGCGCGAGATCGAGCAGTACGCACTCGACGCGCTGGACATCAACAACACCATCGTGGCGCGCATGGACCTGCTGACGCCCGAGCAGTTCGAGGGTCTGCTGCGGCCGGCCTTCAAGGAAGACGAAAAAACCCTGGTCCTCTGCGGTGCCGTGCTCGGCTTCGCGGTGGGCGAGTTGCAAGTCCATCTGATGATCTAGGAACCCGACCATGACCCCGACGTTCGACATCACCGCCATCCCGGGCTCGCCCGAATCGGTCCTCTCACCCGCCATGCTGAGCCAGCTCCCGGCCAGCGCCGCGCCGGCCCCCTGGGACGCCCAGGCCCAGGCCATCCTCTGGTGGGGGCGTCCTTCGCAGCAGCTCCACTCGCAGCTCACGCCGCGCATGCAGGCACAGGGCAAGCCGCTGCTGAGCATCGGCGCGATCCTGCGCTACGACGACACGCCGGTCGGCACCTATGCCGAGGTGATGGCGGTGACGGCCTTACGGGGTCCGCGCGGCGTGTTCAATCACTGCCCGTTCATCGCGGTGGACTCGCCGGCCAGCGTGGTCGGCGGCCGCGCCAACTGGGCACTGGCCAAGACCCTGGCGCGCTTCGAGGGTGATGCGGCGACCCGCGCCATGACCGCGGTGGGCGAGTCCTGGACCGTGCGCGTCAGCGCGAAAAGTTACGGGCCGGCGCTGTCGCTGAACCTGCCACTGCCTGCTGCCACGCTGCTACAGGAGACCGCGGATGGCCTGCTGCAGGCATCGCTGAAGGCCGGCCGTTCGCGGCTACGGCTGGCCCGCGTCACCGTCGAGTGCAGTGGCAGCGATGCCCTGCGCGCCTACATGCCCTCCGGCCACTACTGGGGCGTGATCGCCGAACCCTTCAGGGGCTGGCTCGGCCCGGCGCGAGCCTGCGAATGACCATGCCAATGCGCTGCCGCACATTCCTGAACCCAATTCAGCAAGGAGTACGCACATGACCCGGAATTCCCACGGCTATCCCGGCATCGCCCTGCGCGGCGCCGTCGTCGCCATCACCGGCGGCGCCCGCGGCATCGGCCGCGCCACCGCGCAGGCCTTCGTCCGCGAGGGTGCGAGAGTCGCGATCGCCGATCTCGATCATGCGCTGGCCACGGCCACGGCGCGGGAACTCGGCGCCTCCGTGCGTGCCTATGCCGTCGACGTCACCCGCGCGGACTCCTTCGCCGCGTTCCTGGAAGCGGCGGAGCGCGATCTCGGTCCCATCGACGTGCTGGTCAACAACGCCGGCGTGATGCCGATCGGCCGCTTCGTGGAGGAGTCCGAGAAAATCAGCGCCACCACGCTCAACGTCAACGTCTGGGGGCCGATCCACGGCATGCGCCTGGTGCTGCCGGGCATGATCGCCCGCGGTCGCGGCCACATCGTCAACATCGCCTCGCTGGCCGGCAAGACGCATCTGCCCGGCCTGGCGGTCTACTGCGCCAGCAAGTTCGCGGTGGTGGGCCTGAGCGCCAGCGTGCGCGCCGAAGTGGCCGACAGCGGTGTCAGCGTCAGCGCGGTGCTGCCCAGCATGGTCAAGACCGAGCTGTCTGCCGGCATTCCGGTGCCGGGGAGCGCTGCCGTGGAGCCCGAGGACATTGCCGATGCGGTGATCGACAGCCTGCGAACACGGCGTGCCGAAACCGCGGTGCCACGCTGGGTGGGCGCTGCGGCGGCCATGACGAACCTGCTGCCGGAGACAATGGCGAAACTCGCCCGGAAGGCGGTGGGCGATGACCGCGGCCTGGTGGCCAACGACAGTCCGGCCCGGGCGGACTACCTGCGGCGCGTCGATCAGCAGGCCGCCAGCCAGAAACAGCGGCGGTGAGCGGCGCAGCGGCTATGGATGGCGATGATCTTCCGCATTCCCTGAAAGGAACAAGATTTAAGCGAATAGCTGGTAGTGAGCGTCCGCTCCTGGCACTACTGCGATGGTGGCGGTTGCGATTTGAGCGTCCGTTCTCGAGAGCGGGCAGGGCATGGAAGCGACAACCTGCCGGCGTCGACGGTGGAGAGAATGTCCCGTTCGGTCTGCAGCGGACCTGCCAGGAACCAACGACAAGAGCACTTATCACGGGTGCGCCCGAACGTCGCCTGGAATCTGAAAAATGGAACGGCCGGCGATCGGAGCCCGGATCGGCCGGCCGGTGGCTAATCAGCCAAACGACGACGCTTTGCGACGCGCCCCGGCGACGAGGAGTTTCGGGGCACGAGCGTCGTCCAGGAGAAGGGGCGCGGCGGAGGCCGCGCCCCGTCACGCCTTACCGGACGCCCCTCGTACGAACGGCGTCCGGGGTGTAGTCCGCCGGGGTCCGGCTGATGCGGTCGTAGACCTTCTTTTCACCCATGCGCAGGCGCATGGCCAGGTAGCGGCCGGACTGCAGGTCATGTTTGACCTCGACACCGTCCTGGACGAACGGAACGTCATAGAAGGTGCTGGTGTGCTGCTCATCCACGCGCCAGAGCTGGTCGCGGTTGTCGTACTTGTCGGCGACCAGGATCTTCCAGCTGTCCTCGTCGATGTAGAACGTACGGCGCTTGTAGATGTGCGAGGTGCCCGGCTTCAGCACGGCCTCGACCATCCAGACGCGGTGCAGCTCATAGCGTACGTGCTCGGGGTTGATGTGCCCCTTCTTGAGCACATCCTCGAACTTCAGCGTGTTGCCGTTGAGCTTGTACGCGTTGTAGGGGACGTACAGTTCCTTCTTGCCGACCAGCTTCCAGTCGTAGCGGTCGGTGGCGCCGTTGAACATGTAGAAGTCGTCGTTGGTGCGCAGGCCATCCGCCGCGGTCCCCGGGTTGTCGTAGGCCACATTCGGAGCGAGGCGGACGCGGCGCTGTCCGGGGCTATAGGTCCAGGCCTTGCGGGGCTGAGCGACCTGGTCGGTGTACTCGTGAACCAGGATCAGGCCGCCGGCGAGGCGGGGGGGAGCGTTGACCACCTGCAGGAACCGCAACAGCAGGTTCTCTTCGCGCTGCTCCGGTTTCTTCTGCTGGTTGGCGTAGACGTAGTCGTACTCGTAGTCGAAGTTCACCAGCGTGTAGTCGCCGCCGGTAGTGATCGCCGCCTGGGACCAGGATTCAGCGTAGGTATCGCCACGGTAACCAGCGATGTGGTTCCAGACGGCTTCTACACCGCTCTTCGGGATGGGGAAGGGGAAGCCGCCGGTGGTGCCCGTGAAGCCATTGCCACCGGAAGCCAGTTGGACCTTGGTGGCGTTCTGGCGGGTTTCCTCGTAGATGCCCGCGGGCCAGGCTGCGCTGCGCCGTGTCGGATAGACCGTCATGCTCCAGTCCGGATAGCGTTTGAGCAGCGCCTGCTGGCCCGGCGAAAGCTTGTCCTTGTACTGCGCCAGGTTGGTGGCGTTGATCGTGAACAGCGGCTTGTCGGAGGCGTAGGGGTCCGGATAGAAGCCGCCGGCCACGAAGCCGGCAACGGGCTTGGTCAGGCCGCCGTCCCAGGCGGGAATGCTGCCGTCGGCATTGCCGGCCTTCTCGGCGCCGATCGGCGTAAGCGTCTTGCCGAGCGCACCGGCCTCTTCAGGGGAGGCTGCGGCAACGGCAGCGCTGGACAGCAATGCGAGCGACAGGAGGCTCGCGGAGAATAGGAGAGTCTTCATGGCTATGCTCTTGAATCGGTTAGAACGCGTAGGACAGGCTGACGCTGAGGAAATCGCGGTCGCGCAGCGGGTTTGCGCTGGTGCTGTACTCCGGCGACTGGCCGGGCGGAACCGGGCCGGTGGCGGGCGAGGGATCGGTGCCGCTGAAATCGCGGCCGCCGAAGAAGCTGGTGTAGGCCAGGTCAGCCTGCCAGCGCTGCAGGTAGCTGAAGCCGAGACCGAAGGTCAGTGCCTTGGCCCCCTGGTTGAAGCTCGGGCTGACGCCGTTGACGTCGTGCGAGAACACGAGGCGCGGCGACATGCCGACGGCGCCGATGGCGTTTTCGTAGTCCAGTCGCGCCACCGCGCGATAGCCCCAGGAGTCGCGGGTCGCGTAACCCTCGCCCTTCTGCGTGCTGCCATTGGAGACGCGGTCGGCGGTGAACTGGCTCGCCGGCAGGTTGGTGCCGGGGCCGTTGAAGGGCAGGCCGTTGGGCAGGTCGAGATGCGTGTAGCCGACTTCGCCGATCACCAGGAACTGTTGCGCGGCGAACTTCGGTCCGAAGGCCTTGGTCGCGGTCATCTGGGCCTGATGCATGTCCACGCGCCGGTAACCGTGGAGATCCGTACCCGCCGGGACCAGGGCGGCGCTGGGCACCACGTCCGGATTGGTGTCCGGATCGGGTCCGTCGGGCAGCGTGGTGAAGCCCTCGCCGGTGACCTTGTTCGGCAGGCCGACCGCGGCCAGCAGCAGCTCGATATCTTCCACCTGCACTGGCTGGTTCGGGCGGAAGGAGTATTCGCCCTGCAGCGCGATGCCATAGGGGCCGGTGGTGTTGAAGCTGATGCCGTAGAGGTCGATGTCCTCCGGGTATTCGGCAAAGTAGGTCAGCGTGCCGTTGACGTTGTTGTAGGTGGACGCGCCCAGGGGGTTGGGAAAACCGCCGGGGCCAGCGCCAGGACTGCCGCTACGCGTAACCGAGGCGATGGGGGTGCGGCTGTGATAGCGCAGGTAGTAGAGGCCCAGTTCCGTGTCGTTGAGCCAGGATGCGAAGTAGCGCAGCGTCGCGCCGTACTGGTCCCGTCCATTGTCCGGATGCCGATCCGGCCGGCGGTCAGCCCAGAGCTGGGCTTCGGCGGGGTTCGCGCCGGGGCCGGCCAGCGGTGTCGGCGGGCTGTTGTCGTCGCGGCGACGCCCGGAACCGGCAAATGCCTTCACCCCATCGTCCGACACCACGTCGTTGGTGGAGAAGAAGGAGCCGCGCGGGTCGATTTCCGTCTTGTCCCAGGCCAGCAACCAGAGCAGCTCGGCGCTCAGCTTGTCGTTCAGCGGGTAGGACCCCCACAGCATCGGTGTCGGCAGCAGGGCTTCCTTGATCTCGGAGCCCGGCTGGCGGAGCTTGCTGACGTCGATCGGGTTGATGGCGTTGATGCCGTTGGCAATGAAGCTGCTCTCACCCCAGTTGACCACCTGCTTGCCAAGGCGCAGGTCCAGATTGCGGTCCAGAACCTTGAAGCGCGCCGAGGCAAACAGGTCCAAAAGGTCGAATTCAGCGCCCAGGCGGTCCTCGCCGCGCCGGCCCAGCTTGTCGGAGTCGTGGTTCTCGAAGTCGTAGAAGTAGGAGGCGCGTGAGAACAGGCCGAAGTTGTGGTACTTCAGTTGCAGTTCGTGGGTGGCCTTCACCGGTGCGGAGGTGATGTCACCCTTGTCGTAGTTGAGATTGCCGTCATCGTCGTTGACCGAGCGGGACGAGCCGCCGTTGGCAACACCGATCTGGCGGTCATCCGGATCCTCCATGCGGACCTGGAGACCCGCCGACACCGTGGTGTCGAAGTTTCCAGAGAGCTCTCCCTTCTCGAATGCCAGGGCCGACGCCAACGACGGCGCCGCCAGAAGCAATCCGCTTGCGCCGATGCGCAATGCCACGTCCAATCTGCTTGTCACAGGTTCTCCCTTATTCGCACTTTCGCTGGTATTGATGGTCGTATCCGCCCATCTTCGCGATGCGTTGCGACTAAAAGGATGTCCGGAATGGCCATGGACTTTGCAGATGTGGCCAGTCCTTCGAACGCCGGCCAGGAATGCCGTCGTGGCGACAGGCCGCTCGATCAGTCGCCCTACGCGTTCGATTCCTGATGAGCCTGGCTGGGGAGTCGGGCCTGACTACGACGGGCGCGCCGGCTTTGATGTGCCGCCGACGGCTGTCCTCACCGTCGATTTACCGGTTGCCTTGCAGTTGCAGCCCGGTCAGGAACCGGCCGATCTTCGCCAGGGCCAGGTCGGCTTCGGCCAGTACGCCGGCATGCAGCTGATAGACGTGCCACAGATCCGGTTCGATCTGGAGCTGTGCAAGCACCCCCGCGCCGTGCAGCTTGCGCTCGAGCTGCAGCAAGTCGTCGATCAACAGCTCCTCGCTGCCGCCCTGGATCAGCGTCGGCGGCAGCCCACGCAGATCCGCCAGCAGGGGAGAACACAGCGGATGCGATTGCGGGACGCGGTCGCAGTAGGCCGTAGCCCAGCGCCGCAGACCATCGCGGCTCAGCATGGGGTCGCGCTTTTCCTGTGCGGCTTGCATATCGCGCCAACTGCCCAGCTTGACCCAGGGTGAAAGCAGCACCAAAGCCTTCGGCGCTGTCAGGCCCGCCTCCCGTAGCGCGAGTGCGGCTGCGAGTGCCAGACCGCCACCCGCCGAATCGCCCGCCAGCACGATCCGCGTGACTCCGCTTTCCAGCAGGGCACGATACGCGGCAACCACGTCGTTGAGCGCGGCCGGCCAGGGGTGCTCCGGTGCCAGCCGATAGCCCGGCACATGCACGGGCACGCCGGCCGTGATCGCAAGCTGCGCCGTGATCGCGCGATAAAGCCGCGGCGCGCCCACGCAATAGCCGCCACCATGCAGATAAAGAATGGCCACGGTCCGGCTTGCGGTCGCCGCGCTTTGGACACACTCGCCGGTGACGCCGTTCAGGGTTTCATCAGTGAAGCTCACTCCGTCCGGAACGCGCGTGATGACGTGAGCCATGTTGAGCGCCCGGCGCTGTAACCAGATGGGGGTGCCAGAGGAGAACAGCGGCTTGAGCGTCAGCCGCAGCAGGCCCGACAGCAGTTTCCGATCACGACGGCCGCGCATCGCGGCTTTGCTACAGGAGCTGGATGGGACGATTGCCATTGGGTTCTCGGCTGCGGTGCGCTCACAAAGGATGGCGACGCCGCGTCGGAAAACACATGACCAACCGGGCCTATGGCCTGATCAATCCGGCCAGGTGAGTCGCCGCCGACAAGGCGTGGCTTCATACCGCCGTCCGCCGCGGAAGCGCGCGGCGAGTTGCCGATTTGGCCATGGAAGGTTGAAGATGACCCGGCTGGGGGCGCGTGACGAACCCAAGCTGTTGCCCGATCATTCCGGCCAGTGCTTTCGGCTCTTTGGGGGGTAGTCGTGTCATACAATGAAGTTCGCCGCCATGGCCTGAGCGCGCAGCTGCTGACGCAGTTGGCGGGCGAGCACGGCATGCCGGCGGCCCGTTGCCTGGCGGGCACGGGGCTGGTTGCCGAGTCTCTGGACGATCCTCAGACCGAGGTCACGGTCGAGCAGGAGCTTCGGCTGATCCGCAATCTCCTCGGTGAGTTGGGACATGTCCCGGCACTCGGCCTGCAGGCAGGTTTGCGCTACCACCTCTCGATCTACGGCATCTGGGGTTTTGCGTTGCTCACCAGTTCGACCTACCGCAGCGCAGCGGAGACCGTCGAGCGCTTTCTCGATCTCAGCTATGCCATCGTGCGTGTCCGCGGCGACTATCAGCCCACGGATTTCCGCGTGGTTTTCGACGTCAGTGACATTCCGGCGGATCTGCGCCAGTTCCTGCTGGAAAGGGCGTTTGCGGGATGGCTGGTCGTGACCCGCGAGATCCAGCCGCGTAGCCTGCCCATTCTCACCGTGCAGTTTCAGTTTCCGCGACCGCCCTACGCCGAGAAGTTCCGCGAACTGTGCGGTGTCGAACCGCGCTTCAACGCGGCCGAAAACTCGATCTCGCTCGATCCAGCCGCGGTGGACGCGCCTCTGCCACAGGCCGATGCCGTCATGGCGCGCATGTGCCTGGAGCAGTGCCGGCAATTGCTGGCGAAGCGCAAGCTGCGCCCGGGGGTCGCCGGCCTCGTGCGCGATTGCATGTTCCAGATGTCGGGACAAATCCCCACCATCGAGGCGATTGCGCAGCAACTGCACATGGCCCCGCGCAGCATCCGCCGTCGGCTCGAAGAGGAAGGCACTTCATTCCGTGCACTATCCGAAGAAGTGTTGCAGGCCTTGGCCGAGGACATGCTGGGTACGACCAACATGAAACTTGAAGAGGTCGCGATGCGCCTGGGCTACTCCGAGGCGACCAGTTTCACGCACGCATTCAAGCGCTGGACAGGCCAGTCTCCACAGGCTTATCGGGAATCGCAAGGCGGCGCGTGACCCGGCGACGGCCTAGCCCTTGAGCGCCATGTCCAGAACCATGGCCGCCAGTTGATCCAGCGATACCTCGCCGCCCTGGCGATACCAGGTCGCGGTCCAGGAAATCGACCCGCCAATCAGCAGCCGCCAGATGAAAGGGTCGTGAGGGACCAGGCCCTGATTCCGGCAATCCGTCATCACACCCAGCCACAGGCTCTGGTAGTGCTCTCGCAACCCGAGAAGGCGCTGCTGGTTTTCCTTGGACAGGCTTTCCCACTCGTGAATCAGCACCGCCATTGCGTCGCTGGTATTGCCGTTGACGGCCTCCAGTTCGGCACGGATCAGCCCCCCCAGGCGCTCCTTCGGAGTCTTTCCCAGATCCACCGCCTCCTGCATGCGGGCGGTGTTGTAGGTGATCGCCTCCTCCATGACCGCGCAGAGGATGTCCTCCTTGGTCTTGAAGTGGTGGAACAGGCTTCCGGACA
Source organism: Solimonas sp. K1W22B-7 (assembly GCF_003428335.1). Lineage (GTDB taxonomy): Bacteria > Pseudomonadota > Gammaproteobacteria > Nevskiales > Nevskiaceae > Solimonas_A. The sequence goes on along the minus strand of NZ_CP031704.1, from coordinate 4,776,267 downwards.
GGATGCCAACCAGCTGTGCCATGTCCCGCACGGTGGTGCGCTCATACCCCTGGCTGCGGAACAGATGGGCGGCGGCGCGCAACACGCGGCCTCGGGGGCTGTCGTCCAGTCCGCCAACGTGCGGAATTTCGCTCAATTTCTGCACTGCAACACTTTCCATAAGCTTCCTCGAACCAAGGCCTGGCTGCCCCTGAAGCCAGAGCTTGCCTGCCAACTCATCGACGTGCGCCCTTTACAGCCTCAAATCGAGGTGTATAGTAGCCTCAATTGAATACCAAGCAAGCGCTTGGTTGGTATTCTGCCGCACACCACGAAAGCTCGTTAGCGGGAGCAAATCCGTCGTGACGCATCAGGACCGTATCGTTCGTATCGGCTGCGCTTCCGGCTTCTGGGGCGACACCAGTACCGCCGCTTTCCAGCTGGTGAAGCTGGCCAGGATCGACTACCTGGTGTTCGACTATCTGGCTGAAGTGACCATGTCCATCCTGGCCAAGGCGCAGATGGAAGATTCCAGCCTGGGCTATGCCCCGGATTTCGTCATGCCGATCAGGATTCCGGCAAGCCTGCTCAACTAAAAAAACGAGCCGCTCTCCGCAGCAGGGCAGAGCGACACAACCCGATACGAGCGAACATGAAATACAACTCCCTCTTCAGAACTGAAGCCTTCAAGGGCAAGGTCGTCATGGTCACCGGTGGCGGTTCCGGCATCGGCCGCTGCGCCGCGCATGAATTGGCGGCCTTGGGTGCCAGCGTCATCATCACCGGCCGCAAGCAGGAAAAGCTCGACCAGGTCGCCGCCGAAATACAGGAAGACGGCGGCAGCGTACGCACCATGATCTGCGACATCCGCGAGGACGGGCAGGTCAAGGACACCATCTCCCAGATCGTCAGCGAGTTCGGCCGGATCCACGGCCTCTTCAACAATGCCGGCGGCCAGTTTCCCTCGGCGCTGGACAGCATCTCGGCCAACGGCTTCGATGCCGTGGTGCGCAACAATCTGCTCGGCACTTTCCTGATGATGCGCGAAGTCTACAACCAGAGCATGCGCCAGCATGGCGGCGCCATCGTCAACATGAGCGCCATCATCACCAATGGCATGCCCGGCATGGGACATTCGGGAGCCGCACGTGCCGGGGTGGAAAACCTGACCAAGACGGCCGCTCTCGAATGGGCCAAATCCGGCGTGCGCGTCAACGCAGTGGCGCCCGGCTGGATCATGTCCTCGGGCATGGACACCTACAAGGGCGACTTCCGCGCCATGATTCCCATGCTGGCATCCAAGTCGCCCCTGAAACGCCTGGGCACCGAATCCGAAATCTCCAGCGTCGCCTGTTTCCTGCTGTCCGATGCTGCCGCCTATGTCTCCGGCGTCACCGTCCCCGTCGACGGTGCCGCCACGCTCTGCTCGCCGATCTATCCGCTGGCCGACCACCAGAACTCCGAACCTTTCAACGGCTTCCACCGTGCCTTCATTCCCGAGGTTCTGAAGGAGAGCCAATAGATGGCTGCCGTTATCGAAAGCGCCGTTGATCGCAACAGCGCGGAATTCAAGGCCAACGAAGCCGCATTGCTGCAAACGATCGCCGAAATGCGTGCGATCCAGCAGAAGGTGATCGACAAGTCGTTCGCGGCCAAGCCCAAGTTCGAGAAGCGTGGCCAGGTCCTGCCGCACGAGCGGGTGCGCATGCTGCTGGATCACGGCTCGCCTTTCGTCGAGATCTGCGGCTTGGCCGGCTATCTGAGGCACGACGACAAGGATGGCTCGGACGCTGGCGGCGGCCTGATCGCCGGCATCGGTTTTGTCAGCGGCACCCGCTGTCTGGTCGTGGCCAGCAACAGCGCCATCAAGGGCGGTACGATCTCCCCCGCCGGCATGTTCAAGAGCCTGCGGCTGCAGGAAATTGCCCTGCAGAACAAGCTGCCCTTGATCACGCTGTCCGAAAGCGGTGGCGGCAACCTCAACCACATCGGCGAGGTCTTTGCCCAGGGCGGACGCACCTTCGCCAACCAGGCCCGCCTGTCCGCCGCCGGCATTCCGATGATCACGGTGGTGCATGGCAATGCCACGGCGGGCGGCGCCTACCTGCCCGGCCTGTCGGACTACGTGATCGTCGTCCGCAAGCGCACCGCCATGTACCTCGCGGGGCCACCCCTGCTGTTGGCCGCCACCGGGGAGGTCGCCACGGATGAAGACCTCGGCGGTGCGGAAATGCATGCACAGGTGGCCGGCACCGCCGAGTACCTGGCTGAAAACGATGCAGACGGCATTCGCATGGCGCGAGAAATCGTCGCCATGCTGAACTGGAAGGAAACAACACCGCCGGTCCAGCGCGAAATGCGGGAGCCCCTCTATTCCGCCGACGACCTGCTGGGCGTGGTGCCGAACGATCCGAAGAAGCCCTTCAACATGAAGGAGGTGATCACCCGCCTGGTGGATGGTTCCGAGTTCCTCGAATTCAAGACCGAGTTCGACAATCAGACCGTATGCGGCTGGGCCCATATCGGCGGCTTCATCGTAGGCATCATCACCAACAACGGCCCGATCACTCCGCAGGGCGCGGCCAAGGCCTCTCAGTTCATTCAGTTGTGCGACCAGACCCAGCGCCCTCTGCTGTTCCTCCACAACACCACCGGCTTCATGGTAGGGACGGAATCCGAGCAGCGCGGCGTCATCAAGCACGGCGCCAAGATGATCCAGGCCGTCGCCAATGCCCGCGTGCCGAAGATTTCCCTGGTGGCCGGTGCCTCCTATGGCGCGGGCACCTACGCCATGTGCGGCCGTGGCCTTGATCCGCACTTCATTTTTGCCTGGCCGAACTCCCGCACCGCAGTCATGGGCGGCGCCCAGGCCGGCAAGGTTCTGCGTATCGTCTCTGAGCAGCAACTGAAGAAAGCCGGCAAGGAAGTGGATCCAAAGATGCTCGACTCCATTGAGCAGGCTGCCGCCGCCAATCTGGATCGCCAGTCCAAGGCCTTGTACAACACGGCTCACCTGTTCGACGACGGCCTGATAGATCCGCGCGACAGCCGCCGCTTGCTGGTTTTCCTGCTGCAAACCATTTGCGAAGCCGCAGCACGCCCGCTGCAAGCCAACAGCTTTGGCGTGGCGCGCTTCTAACGACGCAAGACCTCATGGAAGGGTCCAGCCCGTTCCCGTGCGTCCACACAAAACCAGGAGCGTCAAATGAAGTTCACCCATGAGCATGAGCAACTGCGCCGCACCGCCCGCGCCTTTGTCGAAAAGGAAATCAATCCCCATGTCGATGAATGGGAAGAGGCAGGGCTGATTCCCGCCCACGACCTGTTCAAGAAGCTGGGCAATCTCGGCCTGCTCGGCATCTGCAAGCCGGAGGAGAACGGCGGCCTGGGTCTCGATTATTCCTACAACATGGTGGTGATGGAAGAGTTCGGTCGTATCGCCTGCGTAGGGGTGCCCACGGCGATCGCCGTGCAGACGGACATGGCTACACCGGCCCTGGCCCGGTTCGGCAGCAAGGCCTTGCGTGAAGAATTCCTGACCCCGGTGATTGCCGGTGACTACGTTGCTGCGATTGCCGTTTCAGAACCCCATGCTGGTTCCGATGTCGCCGCCATCAAGACCAATGCCCGGAAAGACGGCGGTGATTACGTCATCAACGGCACCAAGATGTGGATCACGAACTCGACCCAGGCTGACTTCTTCTGCCTGCTTGCCAATACCTCGGACGACAGGTCCCACCTCAACAAGTCCATGATCATCGTGCCGGCCAAAACGCCCGGCATCACCGTATCCAGGAGACTGAACAAGATGGGGATGCGCTCGTCGGATACAGCGCAGGTCTTCTTCGACAACGTGCGCGTCCCGCAGCGCAACCTCGTGGGTGCCGAAGGCATGGGCTTCACGATGCAGATGGCGCAGTTTCAGGAGGAGCGTTTGTATTGCGCCGTCTCCGCACTGGGCGGCATGGAAAACTGCATCAACCAGACCATCGACTATTGCCGCCAGCGCAGCGTCTTCGGTCAGCCGCTGATCGACAACCAGGTCATTCATTTTCGCATGGCCGAACTGCAGACCGAGGTCGAACTGCTGCGCTCGCTGATCTACCGGGCCTGCGAAGCCCATGTCGGCGGCGGCGATGCCGTCGAAGTCACACGCCTTGCGTCCATGGCCAAGCTGAAGGCTGGCCGGCTGGCGCGTGAGGTGACCGACGGCTGTCTGCAGTACTGGGGCGGCCAGGGCTTCATGTGGGAAAACCCGGTATCCCGCGCCTACCGCGACATGCGTCTGGGCTCCATTGGCGGCGGTGCCGACGAGGTCATGCTCGGCATCATCTGCAAGCAGATGAACATCCTGCCTGGCAAAAAGAAAAGGGCGGCCTAAGGCCATGGATCTGCCCAGAACTGAAGCCCTGGAACTGCAGCAAGACGGTCTTGCCCTGCATATCTGGCTGAATCGCCCCGACGTCCGCAATGCCCTGAGCCTGCAAATGGTGCAGGAACTCGGCGCCGTATTCGACGCCATTGCCCCCAACCCGGAAATCCGCGCCGTGGTGCTGCGTGGCAAGGGCGGCAACTTCTGCGCCGGCGGCGACATCAAGGACATGGCTGGTGCCCGCGCCGAGGCCGCTCGCAGCGGCAACGACGAAGCCTATGTCTCGCTCAACCGCGGCGGCGGCACCTTGATCACGAAAATCGATCGGGCGCCGCAGGTCGTCATCGTGGCGCTGGAAGGCGCCGTGCTGGGTGGCGGTTTTGGCCTCGCCTGCGTGTCCGATGTGGCAATCAGCCTCGACACGACGCAGTTTGGCCTGCCGGAAACAAGCCTGGGCATCCCGCCGGCGCAGATCTCTCCCTTTGTGGTGCAGCGCATCGGCCTGACGCAGGCGCGCCGCCTGGCCCTGCTCGGGGTCCGCTTCAACGGCGAGGAGGCATTGCGTCTCGGCATCGTGCATCAGGTCGTGGATTCGGTGCAGGCGCTGGAGGCTGCTGTGGCCGAAGCACTGGCCCTGGTCAAGCGTGCTGCACCACAGGCCAGTCGCGCAACCAAGGCCCTGCTGCACCGGGCCGGCAAGGAGCCCCTGGAGGGCCTGCTCGATGACGCTGCGAGACAGTTTGCCCGCGCCGTTTCCGCTGGAGAAGGTGTCGAGGGCACTCAAGCTTTCGTGCAGAAACGCGCGCCCAAGTGGGCTGAATAGTCGGGAACCCATGACATGGCATTTTCCAAAGTTCTAGTCGCCAATCGCGGTGAGATCGCCGTACGCGTCATGCGCAGCGCCAAGATGCTGGGCTATCGCACCGTGGCGGTCTATTCGGAAGCCGATGCCGACGCCCTGCATGTGAGCGCAGCGGATGAGGCCGTGTGCATCGGCCCCGCCAAGGTCTCCGAGTCCTATTTGCGCATCGAGGCCATCATCGATGCCTGCAAGAAAACCGGAGCAGACGCCGTGCATCCGGGCTATGGCTTCCTTTCTGAAAACGAAGCCTTTGCCCAGGCCTGCGCCGATCATCACATCACGTTCATCGGACCCACCCCGTCGGCGATCGAGTTGATGGGGAGCAAGCGACTGGCCAAGATCGCCATGATCAAGGCCGGCGTACCCTGCGTTCCGGGTTACGAAGGCGATGACCAGCGTCCCGAGAAATTCATGGCCGAGGCCAGCCGCATCGGCTTCCCGGTCATGGTCAAGGCCTCGGCAGGCGGCGGCGGTCGCGGCATGCGCTTGGTCCACAAGGCAGAAGACCTGGCCGCTGCCCTGGCAACCGCGCGATCCGAAGCGGAGAACGCCTTTGGGTCCGGCGAATTGATTCTGGAACGCGCGGTGATTGCCCCGCGTCATGTCGAGATCCAGATTTTTGGCGACACCCACGGCAATCACGTCTATCTGTTCGAGCGGGATTGTTCGATTCAACGCCGCCACCAGAAGGTGGTGGAAGAAGCGCCGTGCCCGGTCATGACACCCGAGCTGCGCAGGCAGATGGGAGAAGCCGCGGTTGCCGCGGCCCGAAGCGTGGACTACGTCGGTGCCGGCACGGTGGAGTTCCTGCTCGACAGTCAGGGCCGCTTCTATTTTCTGGAAATGAATACCCGCCTGCAGGTGGAACACCCGGTAACGGAACTCATCACCGGCCAGGACCTGGTGGAGTGGCAGCTGCGCGTCGCCAATGGAGAAAAGCTGCCGTTGCAGCAGCATGAACTGCAAATCAATGGGCACGCCATCGAAGTGCGTCTCTATGCCGAGGACCCGGGCAACAAGTTCCTGCCGCAGACCGGGCGCATCCTGCGGTGGCAGCCGGCGACACAGCCCGGCCTGCGCATTGACCACGGCATGCGCAGCGGCAGCGTCATCAGCCCCCACTACGATCCCATGGTCGCCAAGGTGATCGCATGGGGAAGGACCCGCGAAGATGCCGCTCGCCTGCTGGCGAGCGGTGTGCAAGACACCGTGCTGCTGGGCGTCAACAACAACAAGCAGTTTCTCTGCAATCTTCTGCGCCATCCGGTGTTTGTCGCCGGCGACACCTCGACCGCGTTTATCGATACGCATTTCAGCGACGACCCCAGCATGATGCCGGCGGCGCCCCCCCCTGCGATGCTCGCCGTTTCCGCCGCCATCATCCTGCACAGCGAATCGGGCAACGGCGGCTGGCAAACCGGCGCGCCCAGCAGTTCGCCCCTGAAATTGCAGGTGGGCGAGCAAGTGCACCTGCTCTCCACGCAGGTGATTGATGGTGAGCTGCATGTCGCCTGCAAGGATCAGCATGCCCGCATCAGGGTCTTGGCCCTGGATGCGCAAACGCTGGCCTATGAAATGGCCGGCGTCCGTCAGCTTGTTCACTACGCACTGGACGATGAAACCCTGTTTCTTGGCTGCGCCGGTGGCAACCTCACGATCACCAACGTCACCCATGCGCCACCGGCAATCGCTGACGTGGCAGACGATGGCAGCGTGCGCGCGCCCACGGATGGCGCCGTCGTCGCCATCCTGGTGGAGCAAGGCGACAGCGTGGTGAAGGGCCAGACCCTCGTCATCATGGAGGCCATGAAGATCGAATATCAGCTCACGGCCAATCGTGACGGCAGGATCGGCAGCCTTAGCACCAGCCTCAAGCAGCAGGTCAAAAAGCGGCAATTGCTGCTGAGCATTGCGGACTAACTATTCTGTAGCCAAGAGACATCCATGAAACCTTTCGACTACACCGGCAAAACCGTGTTCGTTGCCGGTGGTACCAGTGGCATCAATCTCGGAATCGCCCATGCTTTTGCCCTGGCGGGCGCACAACTGGTTGTCATGTCTCGCCGCCAGGACAAGGTCGATGCTGCTGTGACGGCGCTCAAGGCCCATGGCGGTGTTGCGCTGGGCTTCAGTGCCGACGTGCGTGATCCCGCAGCCACAGAAGCAGCGCTGAAAGCCGCTCACGCCCGGTTCGGTCCCATTGATATCCTGGTGTCCGGCGCTGCAGGAAATTTCCCTGCCCCGGCGCTGGGCCTTTCCCCCAATGCGTTCAAGACCGTCATCGACATCGACCTGATGGGCACCTTTCATGTGCTGCGGACAGCAGTCGCCTACCTGCGCCAACCCGGTGCGTGCATCATCAACATATCGGCGCCTCAGTCCTACATCCCCATGGCGTTTCAGATGCATGCCTGTGCGGCCAAGGCGGGGGTGGACATGATTACCCGGGTCGCGGCCATGGAGTGGGGAAAATCGGGAATACGCGTCAACTCCGTGGCGCCTGGCCCCATCGCGGACACCGAGGGTATGGCGCGCCTCTCACCTACGCCGGAGCTGAGCAGGCTTGTCGCTGATTCCGTGCCATTGGGTCGTTTCGGCACCAAGCAGGAGGTCGCCGACGCCTGTCTTTGGCTCGCCAGCCCCATGGCCAGTTACGTCACCGGCGTGGTACTCCCTGTGGATGGCGGTTGCAGTCTGGGGGGTGCTGTAGGATTGGCAAGGGCCGTGAGCGCGGATGCCAAGTAAGGCGATCCGTCGCGCTTGTTAGCGCACAAGACGTTCTGTCCTTGCCGCGCAGACACGAGATCGATACGCGCCCCGTACACCGTGGCCTGAGTGTCCTGGGGCTGGCGCATCGCATCGCCGACGACTACCGCGTCCGCTGCCCGGCGCTGGTGATGATCGGAGACGACGATCCGCTGGTGCGCGCTTGTGAACGAGTCTGGAACCTACGACAAGGTGTCTTATCGTAGTTCCTCGCTATCGCGGCCAGCCGGCTACGTACCCATAGCCGTCGCGCATCTTGACGATTCAGATGCCCGCTTCGTTTAGCTCAGCGCAGTCCGGTAATCAGTGCGTGGATCGTCGCCCGCTTGAGCTTGTCGGGATCGCCCCAGGAGACTTCAGGCATCCCGATCAAGTTGAGCGCGATGCCCTGGACTCCGCATAGCAGCACGTTCTGCATTTCCACCGGGTCTCCTGCCCGCAACTCGCCGCGCGCTTGTGCTTCCGAGATGCTGCGGCGGAATATGGCCATCCGCTGCATGACCTGGGCGCTGTCGACGAAGTAGCTGTCCTGCTCGCCCTGCAAGCGATCTTCGATCATGAAGATCGCGCGATAGTCGTCCTGCCGTTGCAGCCAGAAGTCGACGAAGGCCAGGCAGATCGCTTCCACGCGATCCTGCGCTGCGGCACTCGCGTAAACGCCGTCCATCTGCACCAGCAGTTCGAAAAAGAGTTCTTCCCAGATGCCGCGCAGCAGTTGGCGCTTGTTGGGGAACAAGGTGTAGAGCGCCGCCGGCGAGCATTGGGCAATCGCAGCGATCTTGCGCATGGACACGCCTTCATACCCCTCCGCCGCGAACAGCTTGCGGGCTGACTCCACGATCAGGCTGCGGCTGGCCTCGGCCTGCTGGTCGCTGCGAGCCGGGCGGCCGCGCCGCGTTGTTTTGGGCGAAGGAGTCTTCATCGTGTCTTGTAATTAATGAACGCGTTCATTATTATAAATCCGGAAACTCTGCGTGAAGGGAACGGCATGAATCATCCGGATTCGACCTGGGATGCGATTGTAGTGGGAGCAGGCTTGGCGGGGCTCAAGGCCGCCATGGAACTCACCGCCGCAGGCCGGAAGGTGCTGGTGCTGGAAGCCCGCGATCGCGTCGGCGGCCGGTCCAAGCCGGGTGAAATCTGCGGCCAGGTCATCGACCTGGGCGGCCAATGGGTGGGGCCGGGGCAGAAGCTGCTGTTGAAGCAAGCCGGGGAGCTGGGCGTGAAGACCTATTCCCAGTACATCCAGGGCAAGGCCCTGATGCGGCTCGACGGCAAGCTGACGGAATCCGCCACCACCATCCCGAAGTTGCCCTTGTTCTCCCTGCTGGAAATGGGGCTGCTGGAGCAGCGCTGGAAGCGGGAAACCCGCACGCTGCCGGCGGATGCGCCCTGGTCCGCGCCGCGCGCGAGGGAATGGGACGCGCATTCGGTGGAGAGCTGGATCCTGAAGACCGTGCGCACGCACGCGGCGCGTGAACTGCTGCGCGCCATCACGCGAACATTGTTCTGTGCCGAGGCATCCCAGGTGTCCTATCTCTGCCTGCTGGAGTTCATGCGGCAGGCCCATGGGCTAGAGGTAGCCACCGGCGTCGAGGGCGGGGCGCAGCAGGACAAGTTCGTGGGCGGTGCCTGGCAGATTCCCCGGCGCATGGCCGAGCGCCTGGGCGGGAGCATCGTCTTCAATGAGCCGGTGCAGGCCATCGAACAGCACGAGGATCATGTCTGCGTGACCTCGCCCCAGGCTCGCTACACGGCCAGGCGCCTGGTCATGACGGTTCCGCCCGCGCTGGCGGCGCAGGTCCACTACGCCAGGCCATTGAGCACGCAGCGCCTCGGGCTATTGCAGCGGATGCCGATGGGCGCCGTGATCAAGATCCATGTCGCCTACGAGTCGCCCTTCTGGCGCAGGCGAGGATTCAGCGGCATGGCGTTCAGCAACGACCTTCATTTCAGCACAGTCTTCGATCAATCGCCGCCCGATGAAAGCCTGGGCATTTTGGTGGGATTCATGGATGCCGCACATGCCGTGGAGATGAGTGCCCGTGGAGAAGAGGCCAGGCGCAAGCAGGCCGTGTCCGACCTGGTGAAGTACTTCGGCGCGGAAGCCGCGCAGCCGCTGGCCTACGTGGACCAGGACTGGACGCAGGAGTGCTGGAGCCTCGGCGGCTACGTCGCCCACATGCCGCCGGGCGTGATGACCACGTACGGCAGCGCGCTGCGCGAGCCCTGCGGCCGCATCCACTGGGCCGGAGCGGAAACGGCGAACGAGTGGGCCGGCTATCTGGATGGTGCCCTGCAGTCGGGCATCCGCGCCTCAGGAGAAGTCCTGCTGGCGCAAGGGTAGTTGGCAGGCTGCGGCTTATGCCAAGGGTCTGCTTCGGGCTGGGAGGAGGCAGTCAGTCACCGGGGTGGATTGGATTCCAAATGCCAGCGCTACTCAAAATCGGGGGGCGTCGTGAAGCCCCCAATTCTCGACAAACAATGACCACCTGATGGAGCTCTAAGTCATTGAAACTAAGAGAGGCATCAATTGGTGGCCGGGGACGGAATCGACAATGGTGCAGGAGCGCCATTGAGCGTAGCCCGAGCGCAAGCGAGGGGACGGCACAGGGATGTGCCGGACAACCCCGACCCGAAGGGTCGGCGGTGAGATTCCGCGAACAGATGCTGGACTTTATTGGTGGCCGGGGACGGAATCGAACCGCCGACACGGGGATTTTCAACTGGCTTTCCCCGCCATTCTATGTCACCGCATGTCACTCAAGTTGCTGAATTTAAAGCTTTTAAGCGCATCTACCGCACTCGATATCACCGTAGATAATCGGCATTCTTGTCCTGAACTTGTCTTACAGGACTGTCGCACCGAGCTTGAAAGCAGGGTACTCGGCCACCTTGCTTGAGCCAAGGCGTTTCGCTCTTTCCCCTCACGTTTTTTACGCCGAATGCGTCTGCTCCTGCATGTCGGAGCGCATCGGCGAGGCGCCGACGGCTTACTCGACCGGAATATCTCCTGGAGGCTCGGACCCTATACAGTCACTCTGTTTTGTTTCGAGTACTTAATTCAGTGAGGAATAAATGCCGCGAGGTGGAAAGCGCAACGGGGCCGGCCGGCCATCGGGAACAGGTCGGTTCGGTTCACGAACAAAACTCGTCCGGATTCCGGATGATCTGATCCCTGAGGTCAACGCAATTCTTGAGGCGCGACAAAAGGGAACGGCGGACAAGCGGGCCAAGCGTGATGTGCCGGCTCTCGACCGAGTGCCGATCCCTTCTCCCGGACGCATTGAACTCTTGCCGTCAATATCGGCGCTGGATGCCCTTCAAGCCATGGCGCAATTCAATGTTCGGCCCACCGTCACGATTCTGGATCCTTGGTATCGGTTAAAAACTAGCCAGGGACGCAGTGCTTTTGTCTCGGAAGTTCTCCCGCTAATCAACGCGGCTGCGGAGGTATCGAGCCACGTTTTCGTTTGGGGTTTTCCCGAAGCGTTGGGCAGGCTTATTGACCTTTGGAGCAGCCGAGTGAAACTGGAAGCCTGGCTGACGTGGAGCTACACGAATGCGCAGAACCGATCGCGATCATGGAGACCGGCGCAGCAGGCGTGTCTGCATCTACGCCATCCCCGCTCGAGGATGTACCCAGAGCATTTCATGAATGCGCGCCAGCGAGCACACGCTGAATCGAACCGCCTCGAGTTCAAGATGACGCCGCGGACTGTCTTCGAGGAACCGCTTCTCTCTGGATTCATTCGCCGCTCCGAGCAGCAGGGGTATCCGGCGCAAAAGCCAGTAGCCGTGATATCGCGGCTCTTAACGATGACGACTCGGCCTGGCGATTTGGTAGCGGACGTGACAGCAGGATCTGGCACTACTGGCGTGGCTGCCATTCAAGCCGGATGCTCGGCGATCCTCGCGGACAGATCGCCCACGGCTATCAAGGTAATGCGCCGCCGCTTGGGCGGCCTCATCGTTGGATCAACCGCGGCGCTGCCGCACCCGCTCCGGTAAGGCAATCGGTGCGCCGGATGATTGGTTCTCGGAGAGCCAAGCCATGACTACACTGCGCAGCCAAATCCGGCGCCGCTGGGAAAGGCGAGTGTGTGGAGGGCAGGCATCGCCCTTCGAGAGCCGGTTGCTCAAAGTTCGCTTTGTGATCCCGAGCAGCCGGGCCACCTCGTCCGTCGTCATTGTTGCCGATTCCATGTGCGGTACTCGCTGAGTTTGTACCTCTACGGTATCCCTGCAATCGGGAAACCGATTTAGCCATGCGCTTGCAGCCATGAGCCTCACCATCGGCCGTGGCATCCAGCTCTGTGGTGGCCCCATCACCTTTCCATCGTCCTGAGGGCGCTGAAGAGGCAATTCAAAGGAGCGCGACTTGGCGGAAGACCTGACTCGGTTGTCAGGCAAATCCAATCAGAACCCGCCGAATACTGGCCGTCTCTGCGTTTGCGGCTCGGGGGCTGGAACCGGTGCAGGTGCGCTTGTCCCAGTTCCAGCCCAGCAACCCCTAACGAAGGGACCGAAGCATGTCTTGCTTCTGCTGTAGTTGGTTGTTTTCTGCCGTCATCTCTGACGCCCGCACTTCCATCTTGGCAACGGCCTCCTTCAGCTGCCTGTATTCATCGGCTTTGGAACTGATCTCGTCTTGCCAATTGCAAACCTCTCCGGCCAGCTTCCAAATCGGGGTTAACTCAGCCAGTTCCTCCCTCCGGGCTTTCAAGAGTTCAAGGCTTGGCGTCAACCGGCGAATCCAACCAACGACACCGATGAATACTGTGGCCGTCACCGGGAGTAGTACTGCCAGGAGTAGCGTAGTGAGCGCGGCCCAGTACCATCCAAGGGACGGGGTCACGCCTCTGTCCAGTGCCCATCTGCCAGTCTGTAGCGTGTCCTCAGGACACAGGCGAGTGAGTACATTGAATCGGTCGCAAACCTCGGAAACTGCTGCTGCCCGCTCAAGTTGGTAGAGGCGGGTCAGCCGATGTTGCATGGTCTGGATTTCAGCCCGGAGCTTTGAGCTCTCCGCTCGAAGCTCTTCGTTTTGTACCTGAAGTGCTTCGATCTGAGCTTCCAAGTTGTTCGGCCGGCAAGCAACCAGCAGGAGTGCCATAACGAGAATGAAGACGCGCATCTAGAGGTCACTCCTCAGAACCACGGAAATGGCATCCGCGACGCGCGACTCAATGACACTATCTTCGTCCTCCCGCCGGACGTACTTGCGCTCCAAGTTCTTCACCCACCGGCGCACGGGCTGGCCACCAGCGAAAGCACTCTCATAGCGCTTCTGGATGCTCTTGCTGCGGGTCACGATCAGGACACCCTGGTAGGTGTCGTTGCGGATCAGATTAACGGTGCGCTCAAGGGTGATGTCGAATTCCCAGCCCCACTTCGCGGTGAGTTCCACCTCGATGGCAAGGCGCTTGCCATCGGGCATGAGCCAAACAGCATCCGGAAGCTTGCTACCCAACGAAACTTCTCCGAGTTCCGCCGGAGACATGAAACCCACCACCTTGCCGACACCCTTGCGCGGCACAAAGAGGTACCCCTCGTCGTGCCCACAGGAGTTACCAAACGGTGCGCCGGACAGGTTCCGCAGCGTGAACCTCTGTACCCGCAAATCGTGCACAAGATTGGAGCGCTGGATTCGCTCCCCGGAGTGGCGGTGCAGGTGGTGGACAAGATGGTCCACATTAGCCTCCGCTTCCCGCACCCCGTCGGGGGTAAGAACGGTGATCCATCGCGGCAGTGCATCGAATCTGGATCCGAGGTAAATCCCAAACCTCTCGATGTACCCCGCTTTGAGCAACCGGCTGGCGATATTGCCGTGGCCATTGCCGCCCACTACAAGGTCCAGGATCGTGGGCGTGGAGTAACCCCATCTGTACGTCCAGATCAGCGCCAGAATCATCTTCAAACGGCCAATCTCATACGAGCTATGGTGCTCGAGAGCATTGGCCAGCGCCTCGCGAGTCTTATCGGTGAAGATGCCCCCCTTGCGCGGGTGCTCGGGCTCCTGAGGGGGCATATCGTCCAGAATCAAAGTGTCCATCTTGAAGGTCCTTTTTTGCGGTATGGACCTCTGCGGTATCCGCCTCGATTGAAGTTTGATTTTCGGCGTTGTCGGGGCTGGATTTGGTGGCCTGCATGAGCGCCAACGGAGCCGCTCCCTTGAGTGAGAGGGTTGAGCCCTGTATTGAGTAACTAGTCTCGATCTCTACCCTCGACTCATGCCCTCGACCCGAAGGGGGCAGGGCCGCGCGGGCAGGCTGGGCGAAGTGCTTGCATCCGGACCGCTTTGAAACAGCCCCGGAGGGGCCGCTGACGCGCTGCTTTCGCAGTGTTTTCAAAGCTTTGGCGCTGGACGCGCCAACCGGCCGCCAGCACTTCGGGGGCGTCCCGCCCCCCACCGCTCCGCGGCGGCTCCCCCGGGCACCGCGCTGCGCGCGGGCCCCGTGCCGCGCCCCCCTCCCTGAAGGTCGGGCTGACGGGCGCTTCGCGCCCTCGCGCCACGGGGCCCCCCCGCCGTGCGGTGCCGGGGTCCCGAGGGACCCCCCAACCCGAACCGGCGGCCTGGGGCCGCCTTTCCCTGAGGCAAGCTCAGGGAATTCGCGTCGGCTCCCCCCGACCGCGGCCTTGGGGGCCGCGGGGTGCTTCGCGCGGGCGCGACACCCCGCCTTCGGCGGTCCCCCAGCTCGCGTCCCGCGAGGGGCTGCGCCCCCCACAAGTGGGCTCCCCCGGAGTCATTTGCTGCGGAAGTTAACCCACTGTCGTGCGTGCGGGCGGTTCATGCCTGGGAGGTTGCAGCGCTAACTCTGCGCCGGCCACGAACGCCCCTCCGAGGGGCGTTCGTGGCCCTCGTCGGCGCATCGCAGATAGGCGTCGCGGAAGCGATTCGGCGGTGCAGTTTTGGCCAGCCGCGAGTTCGGGTAGATGCTTCAACAGCTGGGCACCCCAGGGGTGGTTCTCAGCCCAGGTTTCGGAGCTTGGAAGCAATTGATCGGGCCTTGAGCTGGTCGCCCAGGGGGTCTCCGTGACTGTCGCCCGTACCGGTTGCCAACGAGGTGGAAGCTTCAGCTTCACCCTCCCGCAGCGCTTCCTTGAAGCTCTTGATGGCGCCGCCCAAGTCGCCCCCCGCGCCTCGGAGTTTCTTGGTGCCGAAGACCACGACGACGATCGCCAGGACGATCAGCCAGTGCCAGATGCTGAAGCTTCCCATGTGTGTGTCTCCCGGCTAGATCGCCACGCGATACAGCAGGTAGATCCCCACGGCGCCGATGCCGCCATGGAGGGCTGCCAAAGGCAATGTGGCTCGATGCCGGAAGACCACCCGGAACAACAGCATGCCCCCGACGAAGCCGGACAGGAGCACGACCAGTGCCCACCAAGTGAGCGCTGGCGTGGCTTCCTGGCCGCGCAAGGCCGCGGTGAACAACAGGGCAAGTGCGGCTAAGCCACCCAAGCCATGGGCGGTGGCCAGGAAGGCCGGGATCCTCTTCTTCAAGGCAATCAGGCTGGCAAGCAGCAGCCCTCCGGATGCCACCGCGACGAACGCAGCGAGCGAAATCTGTGTGAGCGTCATGTTGTCTCCTGTCGCACCTGGACGCTGTTGTAGTGATGCAAAGATCGTCCTTGTGCGCAGGGATGTTCCCCAACCTAAGTCTGGCCGGGCAATCCTGGGCCGGAGGGTCGCTGTGCCTATACGGCTCCCAGTTTCATGAGCGCCCCGGTAGTGAGATATCGGTTGTAGAGGTCGGGTTGGTTGGCGCCGCTGCGGTGGATCTTTTCCAACTCGCGGACCTGCTCCAGGCGCGACACGCGACCGGTCTGGATGTCCGACGCCGTCACGTGCGTCCAGCTCCAGTAGGGGTGCGCGCCATCCATGAATTTCCTGCCCTTGTCCTCATACAAGGTGTACGCCCCATCAAAGGAGCGGTAAGGCTGTCCCTTGCGGTCATAGGTCACCATGCCGACCACCACCTGGTTACGGGCATCGAACCACACGCGCTTCTTGGATACTGGGGCGCGCGGGAAGCGGACCGGCTCGGCCTCCACGACGATCGCTTCGGGGACCAGTTCAACCTCGGTGTCCCAGAAGGACTGTCCCTTGGCGCCGCCGTGGGTCTTGTGCTCCCAGTTCGGGCTGTCGGGATTCCAGTTGCCGGACAGGCCTGCCAGGAAGGGCCCGCGGCCAACGATCCGATAGTTCCCCCAGGTATGAAGGGGGTCGCCGGCGGCCCAGGCGTCGGAGAGGTACAGGGTGGAACCTGGCACCAGCGGCTCGAAGCGCTGGTCGGTCGGGAACTGTCGGACCCGGCGGAACTCGGCGACGTAGCCGTAGAGCAAGGGGAACGTGTTCTGGTCGTAGTTCCAGATATTGAGGAATGAACTGCCGCGCGAACTCTGCGGTGTCATGAAGAACACCGACTGGAAGCGCAGCTTGTCCTTGTGCTCGTTCCAATAGGGCCGAGGGTCGGAGGCTACGCGTGCCACCGGGGACATCTCTGCCCATCCCGCCGAATAGGTGAACTCCAACTCTCCCTTGGCGGAGACGTCGTACTCCTTGAAGGCATAGAAGGAGGAATCGTGTCGCCCCCAGCTGAGGGTCTGGGCCGCGAAGAGCTCGAGGCCGTTCTTGGGATCGGGAAAGGGGTTCCCTCCAATCCAGGGCTGGCCGTCTGCGGCGTGGATGACATTCCCCTTGGCGTCGAAAGCAGCCTTGCCACTGTTGCGCAGCGTGGCCTCGATGTATTCCCAGGGAGACAGCCGCATCACGTCGGTCGTCGTGGCACGCAGCTTGAGGCGGCGACCCATCTTCAGGATTTGCTGATAGCGCACCGGCTCCAGCAGGTCCTTCACCAGCTCGACGTTGCTCGCGTCGATGATGTCGCCTACCTTCAATCGTCCCTTGGTGTAGGACTCGATGGAAAGCAGTTCGTCGGGATAGGCCTTGCTGATGTCGCCGGTGGCGGCAATCGCCTTGGCCAAGGGCATCAGCACGCCGGTGCCGAGAACGCCGATGGCGGCATCTTGCAGGAATTTGCGGCGCGAATAGCCGCGGTCGAATCGAAGGAGGTTCAAGGACGGTCTCCGCGCTCAGTTGACCGCGCGCTCGCGCCCTTCCCAGAAAGGCTTGCGCAGCTCCGTCTTGAGCACCTTGCCCGCGCCGGAGATCGGTAGGCTATCGCGGACCTCCATGCTGCGCGGACATTTGTATCCGGCGATGAGTTGCTTGCAATGGGCGTACAACGCCTCCTGGCTCAGCTCGCCGCCGTTGTGCAGCACCACGGTGGCGTGAACCGCTTCCCCCCATTCCTCGCTGGGGATGCCGATCACGGCACAAGCCGCGACGGCCGGGTGGCGCGCCACTGCGTTCTCCACCTCGGCGCAGTACACGTTCTCACCACCGGAGATGATCATGTCCTTGAGCCGGTCGACCACGAAGACATAGCCCTCATCATCCATGTAACCCATGTCGCCGGTGTGCATCCATCCTCCCCGCAGTGCGGCCTCCGTCGCCTCCGGCTTGTTGAGGTAGCCCTGCATGACATTGGGCCCGCGCACCACGATTTCACCGACCTGGCCCCGCGGCAGCTCCACGTCCTCCGTATCCACGACTCGGACCTGGAGATGGCAGAAGGCACGGCCCGCCGAACGGAGCCGCCCTGCGATGCGTCCTTCCACGCCATGCTGGCTCGGCGGGAGCGTGGTGGCGGTGGCGGCCAGTTCCGTCATGCCGTAGACCTGGAAGAAGCCGGCGCCGGGTATCGCCTTCATCGCCCGGTCCAATAGGGCCTCGGAGGCAGGGGACGCGCCGTAGAGCAGGTGCTTCACCGCGGACAGATCGTGCCGGCCGATGTCCGGGTAATCCACCAGGGCCTGCAGCATGGCCGGCACCAGCAGCAGTTCGCTGATCCGGTGCTTGGAGATGATGTCCAAGGCGATGTCCGGCCGGAAGCCAGGCAGCATGACGTGAGTGCCGCCGCGCAGCAGCAGGCAGGTGCTCATCATCATGTCGGCCAAGTGGAACATCGGTGCGGCATGCAACCCGATGCTTCCATCAGGGAACGGGCCCTCGGCCATCAGGGCCAGCGCCGCGCTGCTAATGTTCCGATGAGACAGGAGGACCCCCTTGGGCGCGCCGGTGGTTCCGCCGGTGTAGAAGACGCCGAAGGTCTCGTCGTCGCCAACGCCGGAATCCGCGATCGGCTCAGCTCCGGCAATCAGGGTTTCCAGGTCGAGCAGGTCGTCAGGGCACTGGCCGTCTCCACAGAAGATCACGAAGCGCAGGAATGGGCAGCCGTCCAGCAGGGCGTCGGCGTGCTTCGCGAAACTGTCGTCGAGGAAGATCGCCACCGACTCGGAGTCGTTGAGCGAATAGATGATCTCGTCGAGGCTCCAGCGGAAGTTCACCGGATTGACCACGGCACCCGCCCAGGGAACGGCAAGGTAGTAGGCCAGGTAGTGATCGGAGTTGAAGCCGAGCATGGCGACGCGGTCGCCGTCGCGGACGCCGAGCTTGCGCAGCGCGCCCGCCAGGCGCGCCACGCGATCCTGCAGCTGCCGGAAGCTGGTCTTCCTTTCTCCGCAGATCGTGGCGATGGTGTCCGGCCGCTGCTGCAGCGCACGGTGCAAGCCTTGGGTGAACTGCATGACGCTCTCCTCAGTATTTGCCTTGCTGCCGCTTCAGCCAGCGGGAGAGGTCCTGGCAGACCTGTTCCCGCATGCCGGGCAGTTCATTGAATAATTCGTGGTAGCCGCCTTCATAGAGCTGCAAGCTCTTGTCCAGGCTTCCGGCAGCAGCGTGGACGCGCTTGCCGCCGGTATCCGGCGCGAGCGTGTCGGCCGTGCCGTGCAGAACGAGCAGAGGCAACCGCAGCGCGGGCAGCGCTGCGGGCAGCCACTCGAGAAAGCTCGCCAGCTCCACGACGGTTCGAGCCGGAATCTTCCCGCGGTAGATCAGGGCGTCGTTCTGGTACGCAGTGACTTCCGCAGGATCGCGGGAGATGCCTTGCGCGGCGATGGGGTACAGCGGAGTGCGGGGCGCCACCACGGACAAAAGCCTCGCGATCATCATCAGGCCAGATGGCACTCCGTCGAGCGCCACAGCAGGAGATGAGAGGACCAGGCCTGCCAGCTTCCCCTGTCGCTTCAACGCGTAACGCAGGGCCAGCGCGCCACCCAGGCTATGCCCCAGCAGGAACAGGGGGCGGCCCCTGTGTGCCTGCCGCGCCATCTCCACGACCTGGTCGATGTCCTGGCAGGCATGTTCGAAGCGATCGAGATAGGCCCGCGATCCCTCGGACCGGCCATGGCCCCGGTGGTCAAGCGCGTAGACCGCCGCGCCCTGCTCGAGAAGGTATTCCGCGAGTCGCTGGTAGCGGCCGCTGTGCTCGCAGGCACCATGCGCAATCACCACCGCAAAGCTCGTCCGCACAGGCAGCCAGGATTGCCAATAGATGCGTCTTCCGCCGGCGCCGGAGAGTTGTCCGTCGAAGCTACGCATGGCTCTTACCCGCCGCGGCGGTGGTGTGGCCGCTGTCGAGAAGCTCAGCGAAGCTTTCATGCAGGTCCTGCATGAGAAGCTCCGGCCGGTTGATGGCTGCCTCGTCCAGGTTCAGGCCGATACAGCAGAGGGGACCATGAGATACGAGAGTGACCATCGCGGCGCAGCCGGGCAGCGGCGCGAAGGGGTAAAGCTGTGTCACGCGCGCTCCAGCGAGATAGACCTCGTCCCGGATGCCGGGAACATTGCTGAGCTGCAGGTCCTGGGAGGCAATGCGTTCGCCCATGGCCTCGGCCACGAGGCCCAGCGGCAGACGGCGCAGCATCGGCATGATGCTCAGGCTCAGCTCCAGTGCCGGCTCGTTGCGGATTTTCGACACCATGCGGCCAACAATCTGCATGCGCCGGACAGGGTCCGGCTCGGCAAGTGGTGCAGCAAACTGGCCAGGTACGAAGCGGTTTCCACCTGCTTGGTCCGTTGCCGTCCGAAGGCTGATCGGAAAGCTGACGGGCAAGGCGGACGGCACGCTACCGAAGCGGCGGTGATAACGGGCGAAGCCACCCATCAGGCCGGACACGAAGGCGTCGTTGAGCGAGGATTCCGCCCGGCGTGCGGCAGCCTTGAGTTCCGATAGCGGGAGCTCCATGACCTCGAAGTGCCAGCGATGGTTGCGCTTGGCCAGCAACGGGGATCCCTTTACCGGCTTGCCGGCCAGCACTCGTTGCGCGGAAGCGCCATAGCGCAGAGCATCGACCAGAAGATCTCCGGCGTCCTTGCCTTCATGGCCGAGGAGACGACGAGCCCCACGCGCGTGGCTCGACAGGGTTGCAGGTAGCCGCGAGAGCGCACGCCCCCATTGGCGGGCCAGAAGGATGGCCGGATTCACCGATGGTTCCCGTTCCGCCTTTCGCGGCGGAGCAGTGCGCGGCAGCGGTTCTCGGCTGCGGCTGTGGGCCGCTCCCAGTAACTGCACGATCCCCATGCCATCGGTCATGCTGTGGTGCAGCTTGAGGATGTAGGCAGCCGAGCCGTCCGCAAGGCCCTCCACCAGCAACGCTTCCCAGGGTGAGCGCGACTTGTCGAACGGCGCCATTGCCAGGCGCTGCGCTTGGTCGAGCACCTCGCGCAGGCCGCCGGGTGAGCTTAGGCACACGCGGCGCAGATGGTGATCCAGCCGGAAGCCGGGATCGATACTCCAACCAGGATTGCCCAAGCCCAATGGGGTTTCCACGATCCGCGATCGCAACCGGGGTGTCGCAGCCAGGCAGAGTTCATGGGCGGCAACCAACCGGCCCCAATCAGGCACACAGTCGAGGATCTCGATGCCCACGACCGCCGCTCGGAGATTCGGGCGTTCGTCGAGCTGCCACATCAGGGTCTCGAAGTCGTCGAGTTCGTCGTTTCCGCCCCATGCTTGCAGACGGAGCAAGGAGTCGTCGGGCTGGATTGCCTGCGTATTCATGGAATGCTTGCGTAGAGAGGGGATTTCGGGACACCCGAGCCCGACTCAGGCCACTGCGCTAGGGTATCGACGAAGAGTTGCCGGGCTTCCTCGACCTTGCGGTCCAGATCGGCGAGCTTCCAGCCAGAGACAGAGAGGGGCGGCAGGACGGCAATGTCGATCGTGCCGGGTCGCATCCAGAGACCGTTGCGCCACATCCGTTCCCCGACGTTTCGCATCACCACGGGAACGATGGGCACATCCGCCGCCATTGCCAGGTGGAACGCGCCCTTCTTGAATGGACCAACACGAGGGGAGTAGGAACGCGTGCCCTCGGGGCAGATACCTACGGAAATACCGCGGCGCAGCTTTTCCACGGCCGGCGCCATCGCTTGCCGCGCTGCGTGACTGTTGCCGCGATCGACGAAGGCCATATCGGCGAATTTCATGAACTGCCCAAAGCCGGGTACCTCTGCTGCTTCCTTCTTCACAACGCCGGTGAACCCGCGCTGTGCCAGCTTGAGGCCCACCACCAGGTCCAATGGCGATTGGTGGTTGAAGATGAACACTGCTGGCCGGTGCGACCAAAGGTGCTGCTCGCCCTGTATCCGTACGTCGATGCCGGCGATCAGCAGGCCCAGTTCGGTGCCGACCGTGGAAACCACGTCCAGGGCTTTGCGACGCTCGCCCGTCAGTCTGTCGTACAGCACGCCGCCGGCGAAGCTGGCAGCCATCGCGCCATAGGACCCGATCGTCCGCAGGCGATCGGCCATGCTGACCCGCGCCCGTGGTGCGAAGGAAAGGACTGGCCAGGCCTGATCGGCTGCCGCGGCAGCCAATGCCGGCTGAGGATTTACGGCCGCGGGCTGGCCCACGCTGGCCAGGAAGTCGCGGTCCTCGTCGCCGTTGGCATAGGCATGGCAACGCTGGAGGTCCATGCCCCTCTGCGCTGCGAAGCGGCGAACGGCGGCGGCCTTTTCAGGGCCCCACAGCGGAATGCCGTCCAGCTCGCCGCTGAGGACGCCGCCATCATCCGCGAGTCGCGATGACAGGCGGTGCTCGATGTCGAACTCGTCCGCTACCGGGGCGATCTGCTCGGCCGTGGCGGAACTGGCAATCACGAGCGTATGCCCCATGTGGCGGTGCGCCTGCACCAGCCGCCAGGCTTCGGGGAAGATCGTGCCGGCGATCTGCTTGCAGAAAAGGCGCTTCCAGGTTCCGGCCCACTCTTCGCGCGCCAGCCCTGTCATCCGTCCTGCGATGCTGCGCAGCATCGCTTCGAAGTCCGCGGTCGTGGGCTGTTTCAGCCTCGAAAACGCGACGAGGTCGGCCAACTCATCCAGGTCCACTGCCCTGCGGCTGAGTTTGTCGCGGTAGTAGTGTGAGGCGGAATAGCCGTCGATCAGGGTGCCGTCAAAATCGAAGAAAGCGCCGATTTCAGGTCCGCGCGGGCCGTGGAGGATCGCCTCGATGTGCTGATCCACCGCCCTCTGCCGGGACGCCCTCTCGCTGGGAGAGTCAGAGCGCCCCATGTGTCGGCTCCTCAGTGGTGGTGATGGCATGGCACCGATTGAGCTCGCCCAAGGCCGCCGTGGCGGCAACGGCATCGGCGCACTCCTTGGCGAAGGCCCGGCGCCGCTCGCCCAGTTCGGCTCCCCCAGGCGTGAGCAGCTTGCGGTTGTCCGCCAGCCTGAGGGCATTGGTGAACAGTTCCCGGGAAATGGATTCCGGCGTCAGAAGCCGCTTCTGCAGGAGGTACTGGCGGCCGACAGTGACGCATTCGTCCAGGAACTGCTTCCGGTCGATCGGACGGGTATTGGGATGGGCTGCCAAGCGATCGGAAACGATGAAGTAGGCTCCCAGGAAGGAAGGCAGCACCGTATGGGCAATGAGGAAGTTGGCATTCTTCAGCAACGCCAGGCGCTGCTCCCGAGTCTTGCTGCGCTCGCGCCAGCCAGGGTCCCACAGGGACGCCTCTTCCAGCAGCTCATCCCTGAAGGCATGCTTCTCCGAGAAGAAGAACTCGAACTTCAGTAGGTCTCTGAGTGCCAGGGTTCGGCGCCGCGCTTCGGCTTCCAGGTTCTCGACATCCAGGTTCAGGGTGTGCCAGAGCGCCAGCTCGGTGATGGCCCGGTTAACGAACCAGTGCACTGCGCTGTTCCGGTAGAAGGCGGCCACACCATGCTGACCGGGTTCGATCGCGAATACGGGCTCCAAGCCTTCATCGTAGCGGCTTACCACGCCGGTACCGACCAGGGAATCGAGCGTGTCCAGTACACCGCTATGGTGTCGCAGATTCTCGATCTGAGAGGTCGGCAGGCTCCGGGCGTGGGCGTAGTCCAGCAAGGGGTGTACGTGGCGCTGCACTTCGTCCAAGGTCAGCGCCCGCTCTCCAGCGCTGAGCAAGGCCAGTGTCACCAGAGCCTGAGCCGTTACGGGCGTTGCTTGGTTGATGCGCTGGAATACCTCGAAAGCAATTTTGGCGACGGTGTTGCGCGTCTCGCCGCTCTCCTGAGACAGACGTTGGGACAGCGACATCGGTTCTCCGAAGCGCACATGGACCTTGCCGATCCAGCGCCGCTGCATGCGGGCATAGGCTGCCAGCCATGCCAGGCCTTCCTTCGGCTTGTGACCGGAGAGTTCGTCGTCCAGCATCGCGCGCACTTCGTGCAACTGGTCGTAGGTGATCGAGGTCGGTACCAGGATCACATCCTCGGCCTGGCCATTGCGGATAGCACCGACAAGGTAGCTCAGCAGGCCGTACTTGGGTGGACGCAGCTTGCCGGTACGCGAGCGGCCGCCTTCCATGTACCACTCCAGGTTGCTGCCACTGGCGGCAAGGTGGCCGAGGTACTCCTGCAGCACCAGCTTGTAGACCTCGTCGTCTTTGAAGCTCCGGCGGATGAACACCCCGCCGCTATGGCGCGCAATCGGGCCAAAGGGAAAGAAGCGCAGGTTGTCGCCGCCGAGGATGTGCGTGCGCGACACGCCATGCTCCTGCAGCGTTTTGGTCATGACGAACGGGTCGGCGTAGGAACGGTGCGAGGGCAGGAATATCAGTGCGTGTCGATCATTGAGTTGGCGCAGGCGGGCCAGCGCCGCCCCATCGGCTTCGATGGTGAAGGCGCGGGTGTGGGCCGGGCCCAGCCCATGGTCGAACAGGTACTCCGCCGGCGCACTGTTGACCGCCACCATCTCGCGCAGGCAGGACTCGGCCTGGCGCTGCATGGCTAGGAGGGGACGCGACAGTCGCTGAGATAGCGCCTCGATCTTCTCGCGCATCCCCGGCGTGCGCGCCAGGCGACGCGCTTCGAGGGCGGGCGCCAGTGGCGTTGCGGCCATGGTTTCGCGCAGCAGGTTCATCAGTCGGCCACCTTCACGATCAGCTTGCCGAGGTTGCGTCCTTCGAACAGGCCTTGCAGCGCCGACGGCGCGTGCTCAAGGCCATCGACAACGTGCTCAACCGGCTTCACGCGGCCATCGCCGATCCAGGCCAGCATTTCGTCCTGGAAGAGGCCGAAGTGCGTCTCGATGTGGTCGAAGGTCACCAATCCGCGGATCGACAGGCGGCGATTGACCACTTCGTTGAGGAAGTCGTCGGCCAGCAAGGCATCTTCCGCCGAACCCTGGCGCGTGATCATCGACATCAGCCCGGCAACCGTGACGCGTGCCTGAAGATTGCAAAGCCGCAGCACCGCCGATGTGGCCTTGCCGCCGATGGTCTCGACGTAAACATCGATGCCCTTCGGGCAGGCCGCCCGCAGGTGGTCGGCGAAATCGCGCTGGCGGTGATCGACGCAGGCGTCGTAACCCAGGCGCTCGGTGGCCAACCGGCATTTCTCCGGGCCGCCGGCGATACCCACCACGCGGCAGCCCATCAGTTTTGCGATCTGTCCGGCAGTCTGCCCCAGCGCGCCAGTGGCGGTTCCGATCACCACGGTTTCACCCGCTTTGACGGGTGACAGGACCCTCAGCGCCAGCCAGGCGCCGAATCCGGGCAGGCCGAGCGTACCCAACGCCAGCGATGGTTGCTGCAGGCAGGGGTCGAGCTTGTGTACGCGCTTCGGCTCGACCGCCGCATAGTCTTGCCAGCCCCAGAACCCGCGCACGAGGTCGCCGGCCTTGTAGTCCGGGTGCCGTGACTGCTCGATGCGGCCGATGGTGGCGCCGACCATGACGTCGCCCACCTTGACTGGCTCGGCCTGCGCCGTGGTGCGCTTGAGGCGACCGTGCAAATAGGGGTCCAGCGACAGCCAGGTGGTGCGTACCAGCAACTGGCCCTCGCCAGGTTGCGGCAGCGCGCCGCTCTGGAGCTGGAAGCAGTTGGCGGTGGGCGTGATGTAGCGTGGCCTTTCGGCCAGTACGATGCGGCGGTTCTGGGTCATGCCGGGACTCCCCTCGGTTCGGTGGCGGTGGCGGCGATGCGGCGCGCCACGGCCTCGGGCTGGTCATACATCGGGACGTGGCCGGCGGCTTCGATCACGCAGTGCTGCGCGCCGCTGACGCGATCGAGGAACGGCCGGCCGTAGGTGTCGAATGGCAGCACACGGTCGCGTTCCGACCAGGCGACGCATACCGCCAGGGACTGAGCGTCGTAGGGCTCGATCGCGCCGGTGGCTTCGGTGTTGCGGAACAGGCGCGGCATCATGCGGCAGCACATGAAGGCCACCAGGCTGCTGCGGAATTCATCGCTCGGCATGCGGTCGCCGCGCTCCATTGTGCGGACCGACAGGATTCGGCGCACCGCGGCCAGGCCCATCAGCAGCCAGAACAGCAGGAACAGCAGCGGCATCAGCCGGTAGGAGGTTACGAGGCTGCGCGCCAGGGCGCGGTAGTCCTGCAGGCTGCGCCAGCCACCGGCTGGGGAAAGCGCGGTAACACTGAGCGCGAACCCGCGCCGCGCCAGTTCCACCGCCAGCCAGCCCCCTAGGGAATTGCCGGCGACATGCGCCTGCTCGATGCCCATGGCGCGTAGCTGAAGCAGTAGACGGTCGGCGAGCAGACCGATCGTTGGTTCCACTCCAGCCGGGAGTGGTTCGCCACCACGATGTCCCGGCAGCGTCGGTACTATCACGCGGAACTGCCGTTCCAGCAGCGGCAGCACCGGCTTCCACATCCGCCAACTGCCGCCGACGCCGTGCAGCAGCACCAGTGGCACGCCCTGGCCGCACATGTGCACCTCCCCCATGACCTGGTCTCCCGGTCGCTTCAGGCGATCTTCATCATCACCGTCTTGGTTTCGAGGTAGTGCGCGAACACGTCCTCGCCATTCTCGCGACCCCAGCCGGATTGCTTGAAGCCGCCGAAGGGCAGGTTGGGGTCCGGGGTCAGCTGGGTGTTGACCCAGACGGTGCCCGCCTGGATCTTGCGCGCGAGCTGGTGCGCGGCGGACAGATCACGCGTATAGACGTGCGCGCCGAGGCCGTAGTCGGAATCATTGGCCATCGCGGCGATATCGTTGATGTCGTCGTACGGCGTTGCGGTCAGTACCGGGCCGAAGAGCTCCTCGCGGTAGGCAGGGTTCTGGGCATCTTCGGTGACGAGGATGGTGGGCTCGATGAAGTAGCCCTTGCGATCCAGCCGCTTGCCGCCGCTGAATACGGTCGCGCCTGCTTTCACGCCGGCTTGCAGCTTGTCCATCACGCTGTCCGCCTGGCGGGAGCTGATCACCGGCCCGAGCATGGTGTCGGATTCCAGGCCCGCGCCGATCTTGAACATTGAGGCGACACCGGCGATGCCTTCCAGCACCTTGTCGAAGTGCTTGCGGGGCGCGAACAGCCGGGTGCCCGCAAAGCAGATCTGGCCGGAATTCACGAACGCCGCCTGTGCCGCACCCGGGATGGCCTGCTCCAGGTCTGCGTCCGGCAGGATGATCGTCGGCGACTTGCCGCCCAGTTCAAGCGTTACTCGCTTCAGGTCCTTGGCGACGCTGGCAAGGATGCGCTTGCCCACGGCCGTGGAGCCCGTGAAGGACAGCTTGGCAACGCCAGGGTGGTCAACGATGGCCTGGCCGGTGCTGCCGTCACCGAGCACCACGTTGAAGACACCCTTGGGGAACCCCGCCTCCTCGACGAGCTGAGCGAGCCGCAAGGCCGAATAGGGCGTCTGCTCCGCCGGCTTCAGCACGATCGTGCAGCCTGCAGCCAGAGCCGGCGCGATCTTCCACACCGCCAGCACCAGCGGGAAATTCCACGGCACGATCAGGCCCACGACGCCCACGGGTTCTCGCAGGGTGTAGCAGTGATAGGCCGGGCCATGCACGGCAGCGTTCAGGGACTTGCCCGAGAGCTTGGTCGGCCAGCCGGCGAAGTAGCGCAGCCAGGCCACGGAATAAGGCACGTCCAGGGTGCTGGAGAACATCACCGGCTTGCCGTTGTCGAGGCTTTCGATTGCGGCCATGTCGGCAGTGTTCGCTTCCAGGAGGTCGGCCAAGCGGTGGATCAGCCGCTCACGCGCAATCAGCGGCAGGTCGCGCCATGCAGGATCTTCGAAAGCGGTGCGCGCGGCCCGTACGGCCTGGTCGACGGCAGCGGGGGTGCTGCGGGGGATGTTCCCGATCACTGCCTCTGTGGAGGGGTCGCAGACCTCGATACGCTCAGCGGCGGGATCGTCCAGCCACTCGCCGCCGATGAAGTTGCGGCTCGGCGGCAGGCGGACGGCCGGCGCGGTCTGGGCAGGCATATTCATGTTCTTTCTCCTCTCGGGTACAGCACGGGGTCCTACCTTTCCCCGCCCAGGCCGTCCGTTTCCCAAACTTTCGGTCAGGGGGAATGCGGCGATGGCCGCCTAGGCTTGGCCTCAGAACATGCAGAGCCGCGTGCGGCCGGAGGAGATGTGCTCAAGCGATCTGGCGTGGGAGCCTTGGCGCTCCTGCTGGCGCATGCGGGGCCGGTCAGTGCCGGATACGGGGTGTTTGCCCACGGCTACGGATTGAAATCCGAGGGGGCGGGTGGCGTGGCCGTGGCCCGCGCCGAGGACACCCCCGCGATGGCGGCCAACTCGGCAGCGGTCTTGTCTCTGGGGCGTCGCTTCGACCTGGGCCTGGACTGGCTCTACGTGGAAGCAGGCAGTGCCATTGGCGGCAATGCATTCGGTGCCAATGATGCTTACCGGTCGGACGGGCAGGCGCACTTCTTCATTCCCCAGGGTGGCTGGTCCACTCCGCTGGGCGATCGCGCCGCCATCGGCGTCACCGTGTTCGGTGCGGGGTTCGGTACCGACTACAAGCGCAGCCCCTACGCCCGGTTTGGCGGGAGCGACCGAGCGGGCATCAAGCTCATGCAGTCGGTGGTCTCCACCTCGATGGCCTATGCCGTCGTCCCCGGCCAGAACGTCGGCGTAGGGCTGAATCTTGCGTATCAGGAAATCAATGCGAAGGGTCTGGGCTTCCTGGCGCCGGTTTCCCAATCGCCCGCCCAGGTCTCCGACCAGGGATCGGATTCGGAATTCGGCTACAGCCTGCAGATCGGCTGGCAAGGCCGCCTGAGCGAGCAACTGGACTCCGGGATCGCATGGCGTTCGCCGACGCGGCTGGGCAAGTTCCGTCGCTACCGCGGGTTACTGCCGAACGGTGGCCAACTAGACCTGCCGGCGATCCTGGGCCTGGGACTCCGCTACCAGGCAACCCCTGTGCTGTCCTTCAGTGTCGACTTCAGCCGTGTGGAATTCAGTGGTCAGGACGCTACGGGCAACCCTGCCTCGCGGCTTGCCCAGGGCCGTCTCCTGGGATCGGATGGCGGTCCTGGCTTCGGTTGGCGAGATCAGGATATCTACAAGTTCGGGTTCGCCTGGGATGTGCGTCCGGGCCTGCGGCTGCGCGCCGGATACAGCCGGTCCAGCGAGATCATGCCGCCCTCTGAAACTTTCTTCGGCATGGCCGCTCCCTTGGTGATGAAGGAGCACTACACGCTCGGTACGACTCAGTCCCTGGCGGGTGGCTGGGAAATCACCGGCGTTTCGGCGTTCGTGCCGCGGAGCCGTGTTGCCGGCAGTGGCTCAATTCCCGCGGCATTCGGCGGCGGCGAGGCCGATATCCACGTGCAGCAGATCATCACCGGCCTGTCGCTGGGCAAGCGCTTCTGAGGACATGAGCATGGAATACAGGGGTAGCGCGGTTCGGGCCACGATGGATGGCCACATCGGACGTGTCGGGCTATGTCGTCCGGACAAGGCCAATGCTTTCGATCTGGCCATGTGGGAGGAACTCCCTGCGGCCTTCGCTTGGCTGTCCGGCCAGCAGGGCCTACGAGTGGCGATCCTGTTCGGTGAAGGGCGTCATTTCTGCGCGGGGATCGACCTGTCGGTGATCCGTCACCTGCTGGAACTAGCCTCTGGAAATGCTTGCTCGGCGCGGGGGCGAGAGGCGCTGCTCGCATTCATCGAACGTGTGCAGGCTGCCTTCAACGCCATCGAGGGTCTGCGCGTCCCGGTGATCGCGGAGATTCAGGGTGCCTGTATCGGCGCCGGAGTGGACCTGATTGCCGCCTGCGACATGCGGCTCTGCACGGTGGATGCGCGCTTCTCCATCAAGGAGGCGGATCTCGGGGTCGTCCCTGACGTGGGCACGATCCAGCGCCTGAGACACGTGCTCGGATACTCGGTCCTGGCAGAGCTCAGCTACACCGCCCAGCACTTCGACGGCCAGGAGGCGCGGAAGCTGGGATTGGTATCCCAGGTTCATGAATCCCCCGATACCCTGCGCGAGGCGGTGAATCGCCTCGCGGCAACCATTGCGTCGAAATCACCGGTGGCCTTGCGAGGCATCAAGCGAAACCTGCTCTGGGCCCGAGACCGGAGTGTCGCTGACGGCTTGTCCTACGTCGCAGCCTGGAACGCGGCCATGATGCCGGGTGAAGACCTGCGCGAATCCCTCGATGCAGTGCAGCAGAAGCGTGCTCCGTCCTACGGTCTCTGAATTGGTGCCTCCCATGAACTCCTCCACGTCACTCTTCAGCGCCTCGGCACTTTCCGGCCGCGTAGCCTTCGTTGCCGGCGGCAGCCGCGGAATCAATCGCGCCATCGCGCGTCGTTATGCGGCTCATGGCGCGGCAGTTTTCGTCGTCAGCCGGGATCAGTCGAAAATCGATGACACCGTGGCGGAGCTGCGCGCATTGGGCGCCAAGGCTGAGGGAGCGGCCGCGGACGTGCGCGACTTTGCTGCTGTGGAGGCTGCAATCAACCAGTGCGCAGACAGCCTGGGCCCCATCGACATCGTTGTCTCCGGGGCAGCTGGCAACTTTGTCGCTCCGGCGCACACCCTGTCATCAAACGGGTTCCGCACTGTGGTCGACATCGATCTCAACGGGACGTTCCACGTGTTCCGCGCTGCCTATCCGAGGCTGCGCAAGCCTGGCGCCTCATTGCTGGCCATCAGCGCGACCCACGCATTGCTACCCGCGGAGGGACAGGCCCACGTGTGTTCTGCCAAGGCGGGCATTCAGATGCTGACCCAGGTTTTGGCCCTAGAGTGGGGGAAGGACGGCGTGCGCGTGAACTCGCTCGCCCCGGGGCCGGTAGACGGTACCGAGGGCATGGCCCGCCTGACTCCTGACGAGGCGTCTCGCGCGGCCCTATACGAGCGTATTCCGCTGGGACGCTACGCCAGCCTTGACGAGATCGCGGACTTGGCCTTGTTCCTTTCGACGAGTGCTGCCGGCTACATCACGGGGACGACTGTGGTCTGCGACGGGGGGCAGTCACTGACGGGCCATGCGCGCTACGGCCTGCAGCCAGCCTGAAGCCACGACGGCCTCCTGCTAACTAACTAAGGGTTGGGGTCGATCGACCGCGGATGGGGAACGCTATACCCCAGGTTCCCGCGGCATCGCTACAGGAGGTAAGCCATGGAAAACCACAGCAAATCGGCCTTGCACCGCGAATTCGGTGGTCGATCGGGGCGGTGGTCTGAGCGCTTCCCGTCTGGAACGCTGCGGCAATCGCGGCTCGATCTGGACGACGGCGAGACCGCGCATCCGGCCACCGGCTACGCCGCCCCCCGTGAGGTCCGGCGCATCCTCTGGTCGTCGATCGGGATGCCTTGAAGACAGGGTTCAGCCCGTCAGGTCCCGCCCGAAGATGTTGCAGGGTACAAACCAGATAAAACACTGTTATAACAGCCCTTATGTCATTTTTTGGCTCCAGGGCAAAAAGGAGAGCCGTCTATGCCATTCGTCATCACCTCACCTTGTGTAGCCGACTACTCCTGCGTAGAGGTGTGCCCAGCTGGAGCTATCAGCCCCACTCCGGATGACAGAGCGTTCGATAGCGCTGATCAGCTCTACATCGATCCGACTCGCTGCATAGATTGTGAAGCCTGCGTCGAAGCGTGCCCGGTCGGAGCCATCTTCGACTCCCGCCGGGTCCCGGAACGCTGGAAGGACGCGATCCGCCAGAACGCGCAGTACTTCGAGGGCCTCCGCCATGTCTGACCCGAAAGCTCTCCGCGTAGCGGTCGTGGGCTCCGGGCCTGCCGGGATGTATGCGACGGCGCACCTTCTGGGCAGCCCGGGCGGTACCTGGCTGGACGGCCGCATGGTTCACCTGATGCAGCAACCGGTCGAGGTGGATGTCTTTGAACGGCAGCCGACCCCATGGGGGCTGATTCGCAGCGGCGTCGCGCCCGACCACCCGGAACGCAAGCGCATCGCTGATACCTTCGAGCGCCTTGCCAACCATGAGCGCTTCCGGTTTTTCGGCAATATCTGTGTAGGCCAGAACATTTCAGTCGCGGAGCTCTCGCGATCCTACGACGCAATCATTCTTGCCCATGGCGCCGCGGGTGATCGACTCATCGGCATCCCAGGCGAAAACCTGACCGGTAGCGCCTCCGCCAGGAGCTTCGTTGCCTGGTACAACGGCAATCCAGAGGCTCGAGACTTCAATTTCGATCTGTCCACGCAACGTGCTGTGGTGGTCGGCAACGGGAATGTCGCACTGGATGTCGCGCGGATACTCCTGAGTGCTCCGGACAGCCTCGCCAGCACGGATATCGCGGATCACGCCCTGCAGGCGTTGCGGGCAAGCAGCGTCCGCGAAGTCGTTCTCGTCGGCAGGCGCGGTCCGCTTCACGCAGCATTCGGCGCGGCCGAACTTGAAGAGATCGCGGATCTTCCGGATGTCGATATCATCGTTGACCCGACCGATCTACCGAGCAAGGAAAGCGCGATCGCACAGGGCGCAGATGCAAGTGCCCTGCGAAAAATCGAGCTCCTGACCACGTACGCTCAACGGCCTGCCCGGCAGTACGCCCGCAAACTGCATCTCAAGTTCTTCAGCACGCCCATCGAAATCCTGGGCGAAGCGCGGGTTCAAGGCCTTCGACTGGGCTATCTCCAGAATGGAGCGCCGACGGAGAGCACTGCGGCCGCCGAGTCCACGATCGAGGCTGGCCTTGTCCTGCGCGCCGTGGGCTATCGAGGCTTGAAGATCGATGGTCTTCCCTTCGATGAAGCTCGAGGCACAGTTCCCAACCAGGACGGGCGCGTCCTCTCGCAGGGGCAGGCGATGCCCGGCGTCTACGTGACCGGCTGGGCCAAACGCGGTCCGAGCGGCATCGTCGGGACAAATCGCAAGTGCGCTCGCGATGCCGTTCGTGCACTTGCGAGCGACGTCGCCCACGGGATCGTCGGTCGGCCCGATCTTCCGGACAGAGGGGAAATAGCCGCCCTGCTGGCTCGACGGCAACCTCAGTTGGTGACCCGGCAAGGGTGGCAAGCGATTGATGCCGCCGAACGCGCAGCGGGCACAACGACTGGGCGCCCCCGGGTCAAGCTGACCAGCATCGACTCCTTGCTGGGCGTGGCACACGGCGAGCGAGCCAATCCCATCCCTGGCGGTTTGGGCGGATCGCGCCGCTACGATGCCATCGTGGTCGGCTCTGGCCTGGGCGGATTGTCGACCGCCGCATGCCTATCCGCCGTCGGGAAGTCCGTTCTCTTGCTTGAGCAACATGAAATCCTGGGCGGCTGCTCACAGACCTTCCGTCGCAAGGGAAAATGGGAGTTCGACTGCGGCGTGCACTATGTCGGTGGCTGCGAGCCCGGCTCGGACGGAATGATTTCGACCGTACTTCGCGGGCTGGGCGTAGAGGATCGCATCAAGTGGTCGCGGCTGGACGATAGCGGAATGGACACGGTCATGTTCCCAGACCACAGCTTCCGCGTTCCAACCAACTGGGAAGGGCTGGCCAGCAATCTCCGCGCCGCCTACCCGAAGGACGCCGACGGCCTCACAAAGGCCATCAAGGAGCTGAGATACATCGGCGAAGGCGGAGATCGCATCAACGATGTGCCCCATTCGGTTGGCGTCCTCGCTCCGCTGCTGAAGCGTCCTCTGGAAGCGCTGGCAATTGCGCGCGGCCTCGAATTCCCGATCGGGCACCTGTTCGACCGGTGCAAACTTAGCCAGGAAGCCAGAGGGGCCCTGCTGGCGCTGGTGCACCTGCACAATACTCCGCCGGCCCGGACGCCGGCACTCCTCGTCGCGCTCCTGCTGCAGCACTACTTCCGCGCTGGCGCCTATTTCCCCGTGCAGGGCGGCCAGGTTATTGCGGCCAACTTGGCCGAGGTCATCCGCTCGCATGGCGGAGTCATCCGCACGAAGACCCTGGTTCGATCCATCGACGTGGAGAGCGGGCGTGTCCGAGGAGTGACGCTTTCCGATGGCGAACGAATTTCGGCAGATGTCGTCGTCAGCAATGCCGATGTCCACCGCACGTTCCAGAATCTGATCCATCCGAGCCATCTGAGCCAGCGCACGATCGAGAGAATCCGTGCCTATCGTCGGCCTCACTCGATTTTCTCGATGTACATCGGCGCGGACATCGACATCTCGAAGACCAGGCCAGCAACCAACTATATCCTCCACGACCGCTACGACATCCAGGCGACCTACGATCTACTGGACAAGGGTCAATGGGACCCCAAGGGGTGGCTGGCGATCAGCTCTCCCACCCTCAAGACCTGGGGCGAGCGCCACTATGGTCCTCCGGACCACAGCTCCATCGAGCTTTTCGCCTCAGCCCCCGCGGACTATGAGTTCTGGGGCGGCGGCGATCCCAAGGCAGGGACCGACTACAAGTTCTCCGAGATCTACCAGGAGCGCAAGGCCGAGTTCGAAAGCGTGCTGCTCGAACGAACGCTGAAGGTCCTCCCGGAACTCCGTGGTCACGTTGCCTGGCAGGAGTCAGCAACCCCTTTGACTCACGAACGCTTCACGCTCTCCCGCATGCCCTATGGACCAGAGAATGCCAAGGATCAGATCGGTCCGTTCCGCCGTCTGCCGGTGACCACCGAGATCGCCGGCCTGTTCCTGGCGGGCGCGTCTACCGCTTACCTGTTTGGAGTGGCGTTCACGTTGCGTGGCGGCGTCGGGACGGCCTCGCACATCATCGGCAGGGATTTGCTGCGGGAATTCCAGAAGGGCGTTGTCATATCGGATCGCAATGCACTTCCGGAGCACGGGCCGCATTGGGATCCGTTCCAGGCATCTCGCGGGTACTCCTCTGGAGGACCGCGCGGCGACGATCTTCTTGGTCACGCCGCCTGACCCTTCTCATCCGAGGCTCCTCATGAACTCTGTAGTCCGCGATACACGCTGGCTGGAAATCCTGTTCGTCTTGCTCGCAATCCTCGGCTTGATTGGTACCAGCGCGCAGCTTCCGGCCTACCTGCATCTGGGACCGGTCAACGGAACGATTCAGTTCTGGACCGAAGCCCTATCATCGCCTGCCAGCATGTTCTTGGCTGTGGACATTCTCATGCTTGGCGCTGTGGTGCTGGTGTGGATGTTTGGCGAATGCCGCAGGCTAGGCATCGCCGCCGGATGGGCATGGGTTTACTTCGCCGGCAGCCTTCTGATCGGGATCAGCTTCTTTGTGCCGCTATTCATGGCCCATCGCCAGCGATGCATTCGGATCCGTTTGCCGGATCAGCAGTCTTCACCTGTGGGCAGTGATTTCCTGGCGGTCGCAATCGCATTGGCGGCGGCGGTGGCGTCGAGCGCCTACAGCCTGACCCATATCCCCTTCGTGTCTCCATGACTGGTTTTTGTTTTGCAGTACGAGCATTGGCGCTGATTGCCCTCGTAACCGGATGCGTTGATGTTGTAGTGGGCTTGAAAGGCCAACACCTCATCGGAGCTGCGCTGGAAGAGGGCTATGGCGATCCCGTACTCAACAGCCAAATCCGCTACTTGGGGGCTATTTGGTTTGGATTCGGTGCACTTCTCTGGGTTTGTTCGTCGAATCTGGAGAAGTACTCCGGCATCCTGAATGCCGCCCTATGGATAGTCGTCCTTGGGGGCGTTGGCCGCTTGCTGTCCCTCATCCAATTCGGGCTTCCAACATCCGCAGAAGGAGCAGCATTTGTACTCGGGGCTATGGCAATAGAGTTGATTGTCGTCCCGGCCATGCTTTACCGGCAGGGGCGCCTCACAGCCGAATCTCGGCGAGGATTTCCTCGGCTTTGAAAGAGATAGATATACCGGGATGAGATGAATTGCGGCCCGAGATTTACCCAGTAACATCCCGTCCGAAGATGTTGCGAGCCACGACCCAGCGCTGAACTTCGTTCGCCCCTTCGTAGATCTCGCCGATCTTCGCGTCCCGATAGATCGATTCCAGTGGGAAATGTTCGCCGGATCCACTCAGGGTCTGGACGAAGCCATAGGCGCCGCAAGCCTGGATGGCGTCGCGAGCCACATCCACCGCCAGCTCCGAGCCCGCTACCTTGGCCATGGCCGCCTCGGTTTCGGCGTTGCCGGTCTTGTCGTAGAGCATGGCGGCCTTGTGCACCAGATTGCGGGCGTTCTCGATTCCCAGCGCATGATCAGCGAAACGGAACTGCCAGTGCTGGAAGCCGGCGATCGGCTTGCCGAACACCTTGCGCTGGGTGATGTAGTGCGAGGAGAAATCGAACGCTGCCTGGGCCATCGCCACGCCGATAGCGCCGATGCCCATGCGGCCGAGCATCAGGGCGCCCAGGGCGGCCCTGAGGCCGGCGCCCTCCGTGCCGATGACGTGATCATCGCGCACGAACACCTTGTCGAAGTTCACATCCGCCGTCAGCTGCACGTAGTTGCCCATTTTTCGATCGGGATCGCCGACGGAAATGCCCGGTGACAGCATGTCTGCGAACAGGAAAGTCTGGCGTTCGCCACTGCGGCACAGCACCGCGATGTAGTCGGCCGCCACGGAGTTGGTGATCCAGCGCTTCTTGCCGCTGATTTCCCAGCCGCCGTCCACCTTGGTCGCCACGGTCTGCATGTTGGCCGGAGAAAGATCGGTGCTGGCTTCCGGCTCGCTGGTGGCGAAGCTTCCCAGGAACTCACCACGGACCAGGCGAGGCAGGTAGGTCTTGCGCAGGAAATCCCCGGCGCGGTTGAGTGTCTGGCCCACGAGGATCGCCTGGCCGTCGAAGAGGGCGGAGGCGAGGCTGGGGGAGTAGTAGCCCAGCTCCTCCAGCACAGTCACCGTCCCCAGGGTGGGGAACTCCAGGCCCAGGCCGCCTACGTCCTGCGCGAAGGGTATGCGGTAGATCCCCGCTGACCCCATCGCCTTGAACAGCGCGTGGGGGAAGCTGTCGCGGCTCTCGGGGGTCGTGTTGATTTTCTGGGCGACGGGCCGCACCACGTCATCCGCGAACTGCCGGACGTCCTTGCGCACGCGAAGGGTTTCCTCGGGTAGCCAGATGTCTTTGAAGAGCTTGTCGGCACGGCGAGGAATGCTGGTCATGTGGGCAGCCTGCTAGGTAGGAGATGGGCGGAATGCCGGGCGCTGCAGGTTGCTGCGGGCTCCTCCGGTGATCCGGGATGGCAGATCGGATGCCTGCCTTGGATCACAGCCTAGTCTCGGGCGGTTTGTCGGCAGCAATACCAAAGTCTGGGCGGCAGGGGCCAGCCAAGCCAGACTTTTGACGGGGACGAGGAGCTCCCCAGCGGGTAAGGTGCCCATTGGAAAAATCTGATGGCCCGAGGAGCCAGCACATGAAAAACAGAGTGACCGAATTGCTCGGTACCAAGTATCCGATCATCCAGGGCGGCATGATGTGGGTCGGGCGTGCCGAACTGGCAGCGGCTGTATCCAATGCTGGGGCACTGGGCATCCTGACCGCTCTCACCCAGCCGACCCCGGAACACCTGGCCAAGGAAATCGAGCGCTGCCGCACGATGACCGACAAGCCTTTCGGCGTGAACCTGACCATCCTGCCCAGCGCCAAGCCGCCGCCGTACGAGGCCTACCTAGACGTGGTGCTCGATAGCGGTATCAAGCTGCTCGAGACGGCCGGCAACAATCCAAAGGAGTTCATCGCCAAGGCCAAGGCTGTCGGCGTAAAGATCGTGCACAAATGCACGGCGGTGAGGCACGCGCTCTCGGCCGAGCGCAACGGTGTCGATGCGATCTCCATCGACGGTTTCGAGTGCGCCGGCCACCCGGGCGAGGACGGCATCGGCGGCCTGATCCTGTTTGCACTGGCTGCACGCAAGGTAAAGATTCCGCTGATCGCCTCTGGCGGTATTGCCGACGGGCGAACCATGGCGGCGGCTTTCGCTCTGGGTGTGGAGGGTGTGAACATGGGTACGCGCTTCTGCGCCACTCAAGAGGCACCGATTCATCCGTCGATCAAGCAGCTCCTGATCGACAAGAGCGAGCGCGACACCAACCTGATCTTCCGCACTCTGCACAACACAGGACGCGTGTTGAAGACGGAGGTCTCCGACCAGGTCATCGCCATCGAAAACCGCCCGGGAGGATGCGAGTTTGCGGATGTGCAGCCACTGGTCTCGGGCGCCAAGGGGCGCGAGGCGCTGGAAAGCGGCGATTCCTCGAAGGGCTTGATCTGGGCAGGTCAGTCGGTCGGCCTGATCGACGACATCCCCAGTTGCGCCGAACTGGTCGAGCGTATGGTCAGCGAGTGCCGCGAGCATCTCGCTCTGGCTGCGCAGCGTACGGCCTGAGGCTTAAGCGGCGAGACCGGCAGGAGGGAGCGTTCCTGCCGGTCCGACGCGGGAGCCCGGGATGGCCCAAGCCAGCCCGGTACCCTTGGGGGACTAGAACACGACCACGGGCTTGATCACCGAGCCATCCTCCGAGGCGTGGGCAGCCTCATTGATCTGCTCGAAGGGGAAGGTCTTGATCAGCCTGTCGAAGGGAAACTTGCCCTGGCGGTAGAGTTCCACCAGCTGCGGGATGAACTCGCGCGGCTGGCTGTCGCCTTCCAGGATCGCCTTGATGCCGATGCCGCGGGTGATCATGCTCATGATGTTCACCGGCAGATTCGCTTCCATCGGCGACACGCCCACCAGGCCCAGCTGACCATTCGGCAGCAGGGCGTCCGCTGCAGTCGTGATCACCGCGGGGATGCCGGTGGTGTCGAGCGCCGCCAGTACGCCTCCATTCCCAACAGCCTTGATGGCGGCGCTGACGTCTTCCACGGCACGGGGGTCGATCGTCGCGTCGGCGCCGAGCTCCACTGCCAGCTGACGGCGCGCCGCGTTGGGCTCAACGACAATCACCGGTGCCGCACCCACGGCCTTGGCGGCCATCAAGGCGCTGAGGCCCACGGCACCGCCGCCGAAGATGGCGAAGCTGGTGCCCTTGGTCACCTTCAGGGAGTTCAGCGCTGCCCCTGCACCCGTCTGGATCCCGCAGCCCAAGGGACCCATGATCTCCAGGGGAAGGTCGGTGGCAATGGCCACGGCATTGGATTCCCGCACCACGGCATAAGTCGCGAATGACGACTGGCCGAAGAAGTTTGCATGGATGTTCAGCCCTGCCTGGCTCAGGGGTGAGCTGCCGTCTTCCAGCGCGCCGCCGAAATTGAGCGGCATGAAATTGAAGCAGTAGGCCGGCGCCTCGTGGGCGCAGTTGTGGCAGCCGCCGCAGGAGTTGAACGACAGGACCACATGGTCCCCGGGCCGCAGGGTGCTTACCTTGCTGCCCACAGCCTCGACAATGCCGGCGCCCTCGTGCCCGAGCACGATCGGCATCGGCACCGGGAAGGCGTCCCGGCAGACCAGGTCGGTATGGCAGACGCCGGTGCCGACCATCCGCACCAGGACCTCGTCGGCGCGCGGCGTCGCGATCTCCACGGATTCCACTGAAAAGGGGCCGCCTTGCTGGCGGACGATGGCGGCGCGTGCCGTTCTGGCGGTCGCGCTCGGGGATTGCTGTGCCTGGCTCATGGACTCCTCCGGTCTCTCTGGGAATGCGGCCAGCGAATCCTCCCCGGTCGGGGTCGGGCAAGACCTATACCAAAGGTTGGGATCAGCCCAAACCGATAGGAACAGGCTTACTCCGCGAACCAATCCGACCCGTTCTCGGTGATCGGTGAGGCGACAGGGCGGGGACCCGGGAACGGCGACCCCTCCGCACGAAAGTGGTGTGAACCGGAGAGAGACTCGTGGTGGCTATCGGTGGGCATTCCAATGTGAACGTTGTGCGCTTGGCCTGCAGGCCGAGCCGCCATTCGCTGTCCACCCAGCCCGCGCCATTCCTCTCCCGCGCCGGCCGCATGCCGGGCGCCGCCACCCCGACCCAGGCAACACGGAACACCGAACGATGAACAAGCAGCCCTTCCGCTTCCGGCTGGCCAAGCTGATCATGGACAACCGCGGCCTCTTCGCCGCGCTTTTCGTCCTTGTCACCCTCGCCTTCATGGCGGGAATTCCCCGGGTGGAGATCCGCACGATCTTCAAGGACCTGCTGCCGAAGAACGATCCCTTCGTGCAGGTCTATTACGACCACCCGAACTTCGGCAATCCGCTGGCCATGGCGATCATGATCAAGCGCAAGGATGGGGGAAATATCTATAACCCGGAAACCCTGCAGAAGGTCTGGCAGCTGACGCGCGACATCGACCTCGCACCGGGCGTGGACCATGACCAGATCATCTCGGTCTCCACGGAAAAGCTGCGCTTCGCGGAGGCGACGCCCTACGGTATCGACATGCGCCCGCTGATGGACGACCACGTGCCGTCCACCCCTGATGAGGTTCGGGAATTCCGCCGACGCATCGAGCAGTCTCCCAATGCCCGCACCTTCTTCGTGTCCGGTGACGAAACGGCCACCCTGATCAAGGCCACCTTCCTCGATTCGATCGAATACGGAGAGGCCTTCAAGTACGCCAACGATCTGATCGAAAAGGCCCGTGACGACAAGCACGAGGTCTATCTCGCCGGCGAGCCGGTCCTCACCGGCTGGGTCTACAAGTTGCAGAAGCAGACCTACTTCATCTTCGCCGTCACCATCGGCTTGCTTCTGGCCGCGCTGTTGTTCTACATGCGCAACCTGGCGGGCGTCGTCACGCCGGTCATCTGCGCCACGGTCGCCGCGCTCTGGGGTTTCGGCTTTATCGGCTGGCTGGGTCGCCCGATCGAGCCCCTGCTGATGATCGTTCCGCTGCTGCTGGTCGCGCGCACGCTGTCGCACTGCATCCAGTACACCGAGCGGTATTACGAAATCCTCACGCACGTAAAGAACAAGCGAAAGGCTGCCGAGATCACCATGGGCGTGATGATGGCGCCCTCGGTCCTAGGCATCATGACCGACGTGTTCGGCATCATCCTGATCGCCCTCGCGCCGATCGAGACGATGATCAACCATGCCCTGTTCTGCGGCGCCTGGGCGTTGTGGATCATCCCGACCGGCGTGTTCCTGATCTCGATCCTGCTGTCCTATCTTCCCGAGCCCAAGAATATCGAGAACATCGCCGGCGGCGCGGCGAAGGAGAAGGGCATTCACCTGTTCCAGAAGAATGCCCTGGACAAGCTGTCGCGCCTGACCTTCGGCCCGGCCGCCAAGTACACCACTATCGGCGCGGTGATCCTGGCTGTTTTCGCCATCTACGAGACGCTGCAGATCAAGATCGGCAACCCGGTCGAGGGCAGCAACCTGCTGTGGTTCGATTCGGAATACAACACGGCTGTGCGCGCCATCAACGCGCACTTCCCAGGCATGAACACCCTGGAAATCGTGCTGGAGGCCAAGAAGCGAGATCCCAACAACCGTGTCGCCCGCACGCCGGACGTCGCCGCCGTATCGGCGCAGATCCAGGCCATCGTCGAGTCTGATCCGGTGATGCCGCCGCGCGCCACGCTGTCCTTCACCGACTACATGATGGAGGGCAACCGCCTGTTCTCGGGCGGCAACCCCAAGTGGCTGCCGCTGGATCCGACCATGTCCGCGGTGCGCGCGGCGGGTACGGCCGTCACCTTCGGCACCAATCCCGTCAACTTCGGCCACATCTCCGACTTCGAGTTCCAGAACTCCACGATTTCACTCTGGTACAAGGACAGCAAGCAGGAGACGGTCGACGCTGCCCTGGCCAGCGCGAAGCGCGCTGTCGAGGCGGTGGGCACCGATCACCCGGACTTCACGGTCCGCATGGCTTCGGGCTCCATCGCGCTGCAGCAGGCGATGAACAATGTCGTTCACGAGTATCACTGGTTCATTCTCGGCTTGCTCAACGTGATCCTGCTCGTGATATCGGCGTATGCCTATCGCTCCATTGTGGCCGGCATCATCCTGCTGATCCCGGTGAACATGTCCAATTTCCTGCTGATGGCGGCGATGCATCTGCTCGGCGTCGGCTTGGACATCAACGCCGTGATCGTCGCGGTGATGGGTGTCGGTGTCGGCATCGACTACGGCATTTACATGCTGTCGCGCATCTGCGAGGAATTCTCCGCGCACGACAAGGATTGGGGCCGAGCCATCACGGCCTCCATGACCACCACCGGCAAGGCGATCATGTTCACGGCCAGCATCATGCTGCTCGGCATCGTGCCCTGGTACTTCATGTCCGATCTGAAGTTCATGGCCGACATGGGAATCCTGCTCATCGCGATCATGCTTGTGAACATGGTTCTGTCGCTGGTCGTGCTGCCGCTGCTCTGCTGGCTGATCAAGCCCAGCTTCGCATCCCGCGAGGACCTGGCCGTGGGCGAGAGCATCGATCTCTCGCAGTTCGACCTGGGAAACGTTCCTGAGGGGAAACTCGCCACGTCGAGCTGATCCGAGACATTTGATTGTCAAGGCGTCCGGCGCCAATCCGGACACTGATTGAAAAACGCCCGGCATTGCCCCGCCGGAGATATGGGGCCTTGAGGACTGAGGAGATTCAGATGCATATCCGGAAATTCGATTTCGACTACGGCCGTCGCCAGTTGATGAAGAACGTGGCGATCGGCGCCGGCGCCGGCGTACTGATGCCCCTGACCAATGTCATGGCTGCAGCGGGCGATATCGGCAAGGCCTATCCCGACGAACTGCTGTCCATCGAGATGTACACGAAGGGCAAGATCAAGACCGGCGACATGATCACCTCGGCCAATGTCGAGGTGGTGAAGGATCTGCTCGATCCGATCATCTACGAGCAGGTCAAGACCATGGGTCGCAAGATCAAGATCAAGGCGACCCAGCGCGACTACCGGGCCCTGTTCCCCGGCGAGTTCTACGAGAAAACGCTGCGCAACATGAGCAGCAACGGCAACGCCAAGTTCGATGCCAACAACAACGTCGTCACCCAGGAGGGCAAGCCCTGGCACGGCGGCCTGCCGTTCCCTGACCCCAAGACCGGCATGGAGATCCAGGCCAACATGGCCATGAGCTGGGGCCGTGGTGACTACAACCAGTACACCATCAAGGAAACCGATATCAATCCGGACGGTGGCGTGGCCTACAACTACGACATCATCTGGTCGGAGCTTCAGGTGCAGGCGCGTATGGACGGCAAGGTGTTCAAGGACATGAACGACCTGCTGCGCTTCCAGACGATCCTGTTCACCGCCTCGGCCGACGTCGCCGGCAGTTCCTTCCTCAGCACCTGGTACTACGATCAGCGCAAGTTCCCGGAGCTCTACGGTTAC
Source organism: Solimonas sp. K1W22B-7 (assembly GCF_003428335.1). Lineage (GTDB taxonomy): Bacteria > Pseudomonadota > Gammaproteobacteria > Nevskiales > Nevskiaceae > Solimonas_A. The sequence goes on along the minus strand of NZ_CP031704.1, from coordinate 4,733,474 downwards.
CTGCCGCAGTTCCGCCGCGTCCGCCAGTTCCCGACCAACCAGCGCTTTGAGCCGCTGATTCCGGGAGTCACCTGGTTCCTCACCGACCCCTGGGCGGCCGGTGACCCGATGCTCACCTGGGGCGACTACAAGATCATCGAGCGCAAGCCGATGCTCGGCGCCTTCAACACCACCTGGAGCGGCGACCGCCCGAACTGGGAAAAGGGCGTCCATGGCGGTGCCAAGGGCATCACCTTCTACGACACCGAGTTCGAGCTGGCACCGGAAGTCGCCATCCTCGAATCCAAGCCTGTGGGCTATCCGCGCGCACCGGTCGGTCGCCGCCTGGCGTACGTCGACGTCCGCAACTGCATCTACTGCGGCAACATCCGCTACGACCGCCAGAACAAGCCCTGGGTCAGCTTCGAGACTGGCTTCGGCCAGTACAAGAATGGCAACAAGGTGGTGTATGGCGCCGACGGCAAGACGCCGGCCTGGTCCTGGATCTACGTCATGAGCTTCGACATCCAGAACAAGCGCATGAGCCGCGCGGCGCACTCTGAATCCTGCGCAGGCGGCTACAAGAGCATCTTCAAGGCCGACAACGAGGAGATGTACAACAAGTTCTTCACGCAGCAGGCCATCCAGCGCCTCGGCCGCGTGTAAGGGCGCAGCTTCTCGGAGATTCGACATGAGCAGAACCATTGCGGCTGTAGTGCTTCTCGCGCTTGCCACCGGTGCCGCCGCGATCAATGCGGCGGAACCGGCGGAGCTGCGCAGGGGCATTGCCCACGAAGCCCTCTTCGGTATCGACATGCTCGGCAGCAAGGGCATTGCCGTCGGTGCCGGCGGGCAGATCCTTGCCACCGCGGATGGCGGCAAGACCTGGAGCGCCGAGAAGGCGCCGGCTCCCCTGAGCCTGCAGGACGTCGCCACCAATGGCAGCCGCAGCATCGCGGTCGGCCAGATGGGTTCGATCCTGGTCCGCGAGGGGGCATCGGCCTGGAAAGCGGTGAAGTCCGGCAGCGAGGAACGGCTGATGTCGGTCGACATCAATCTCCGCGGCGTCGCAGTGGCCGTTGGCTCCTTCGGAACGGTGCTGCGCTCCGAGGATGGCGGCGCCAGCTGGCGCAACGTCGCGCCGGACTGGGCATCGATGTTCGCCGCCGATTCGGCGGTCCTCGGCGACAGCTTTGCTCCCCATATGTATGGCGTGAAGGTACTCGACAACGGCACGGCCATCATCGCTGGCGAGCTGTCCCTGGTGCTCGTGTCCACCTCCGCCGAGGAGCCCTGGATGCTTACCAACCGCGGTTCCGTCGCGGAGGGAAAGGTCGACCCCTCGCTGTTCGGCCTCGACATTCGCGACGACGGCCTGGGCCTAGCCGTGGGTCAGTCGGGTCGCATTCTCCGGACGACGGACGGCGGCATGAACTGGTCGCCGGTCGCATCCGGCACACAGGCCATCCTGCTCGACGTGCTGATGGGCGACAGCCAGAAGGTGATCGTCACCGGCATGCGCGAAATGCTATCGAGCAGCGACGGCGGCGAGCGCTGGTCGCATGTGCGCGGCGGCAACATCGCCACAGCCTGGTACAGCGCGGCCGCCCGACGCAGCGGCGATTTCCTGGTCGTTGGCCAGGCGGGGACGATCCTTTCGGTCCCCAGATAGTTCAAGACATCCGTTCATAACCAACCCATCCCATAGCGGTTCGAAACGGGGGAGAGACACATGAGCAGCAACATCCGGGTGGCGCAATGCGCCGCCGCAGCGGTTCTCGCGCTCGCGCTGGGGCAGGCGCGCGCCGAAGGTGCTTTCGAAGACGTTATCAGCGAGCTGAGCTTCAGCTTCGGTGGCTTCGTGCGCGCCGAGTCGGCGATTCGCACGACGTCCATGGAAAATCCGAACAACCAGGGCGGCAACGTCACCAACGGGCGCAGTTTCCAGCGTACCGCCTACCTGCCGCCGAACGCGATTCCGGCCTATCTCAACGGCGTGACGGGTGGCGTGCTGCCGGCCCTGGGCGTCAACCTGCCGCAGACCGGTACCTGGACGTCGGTTCCGGTTGGCGTGCTTGGTTATCGCGACACCGAGCCCTTCACCCGAGACTCCCTCGTTCAGACCAACGAAAACTGGACGAACTACAGCGTCCTGCGCGGCGAAACCGAGTTCGGAGTGCGCTATGGCTCCAAGTTGAGCCTCGTCGGACGACTGCGTGGTGTCTATGACCCGGGCATGTACGACGAGTTCGACGCCCAGAGCGTTGCCAACCTGCAGGGCGGCATCAGCGGTGGCGATCCCCGTCTGTACCACGGCAAGCCGAACTACTTCGACTACATCGTCGAGGGCGGAGACAAGCCCAATCCGCTGGAGTGGACCGGGCGCAACTATCAGATCTACTTTCCGGCCCTGGTCGCCGAGTACAGCGACGGCCCCTTGGTCGTCCGCGCCGGCAACCAGCAGATCGCCTGGGGCCAGTCGATCTTTTTCCGCGTCTTCGACGTTCCCAATGGTCTCGACCTGCGCCGTCATCTGATCCTCGATCGCGCCCTGGAGGAGTTCTCGGACAAGCGCGTGCCGATGTTGTCCGTGCGCAGCACTTACCAGATCAATGACTCGATCCTCGCCGACGCTTACGTCGGCAAGTTCCAGCCCTCGATCTTCGGCAATCCCAACACGGGGTACAACGTCATCCCGGCGCAGTTCACCGTGCATGACATGTTCACTGAGGGCGGTTATGACGACGAGCTGAGCTACGGCCTGCGCCTGAAGGGCGACTACGGCACCTGGGGCTGGCAAGCCATGGCCGTGCGCCGCTGGAATCCGGACGGCGTCTTCCGCTGGACGGAATCCGGCGTGACCAAGCCGCTGCCAGGTGGCAACAATCCGCTGACCGGAGAATTGGGTTCGCTGGTGAACTTCCTCTACGAGACCGGGAGCCCCGGCCGCGCCGAGTGCGGCGAGACGACCGCGGAAGCTCTCGCTCATACTGCCTTCGAAGTGGCGCCGGCTGGCGTCTACAACGCGGAAGAATGGTTCGACTACGCTGGCCAGGTGCGCCTGAACGGCATCACCGGCCTCAACGCCGCGATCGACGAATTCCCCTGCGCCCAGGCGCTCTTCGCCTCGTCGGTCAACACCTATGACGAAGCCTATAACGAGCTGAACACCTTCTTCATGGGCGCCGGCGGATCGCTTCGTGGACACATCGCTCGTGAGTACTTCCAGGAAGACGTCTTCGGCCTGGGCGTGAGCTATGTCACCGAGAGCGACAGCTCGGAGTTCCTGAACCAGCTGATCTTCAACCTGGAAGTCCAGTACACCCCGGAACGCACTTTCACCAACACCTCGCTGTCGCGGAACTACATCAAGCAGGACGAGTTCATGGTCTCGCTGGTGGCGGACAAGTGGCACCGCTTCTTCAACGAGTTCCCGGGCACGTACATCGTGATGCAGGCCCTGCACAAGAACCGCAGCGACCTGGTGGGCCGTCATCTGTCGGGCTATGGCGGCGATGAGAAGAACATTGCCGATGGCGTGAAGGGTGGCGCCAACTACCTGGTCTTCGGCTTCCTGCAACCCTGGCCGAACAAGCTGTACGAGCTGGAGTTCGCGGCCCTATACGACATCAACGGCGGCCTCTTCGTGCAGCCCGGCCTGCGCTGGAATCCCGGCAAGGGTGTCACCGTGGAGGGCTTCTACAACTATATCGACGGGAACCTCTACGGCAAGCCCAATGACAATCTGGTCTCGACCCTGGACTTCGCCGAGGAATTCACCCTGCGTCTTTCCTACCAGTTCTGATCCCCATCCCTCCTCCCCGCGGGGATCCAACTGCCGGCGGCGCGAAAGCGCCGCCGGACTTTTCTTTCTTGCGGCCCGGGGAGGCTAGGGGTGGCAGATGAGCGCGATAGGTAACCCGGAGCGATTCGAAGTAGTCGACGAAGGCTGGACCGGCGATGCTGGCGCGGGTCGGGACGAAGCCGTCGCCTGGGCCTCGTCGCCTGGGCACGGCATGCCTGGACGGCGCGGCGATAGGCAATTTGCCGGTTTCTTGCATGATCGCGGTGCAGCACGTCACGCTGTGGCGATGAGCAGCAACGCCCATATCTTCGAGCCGCCCTTCTTTGCATTCGCTCCGGTCAGGACCGGCGCGTTCAGTACCCTGTCGCAACAGGAAAAGCCGCCGTCCAAGCTGGTCGCCATTACCGCGCCGACCGGCTATGGCAAGACCGTGCTGCTGACCGGGCTGTTCGAGCGCTACCGCAAAGCTGGCACGCTGTGCCGCTGGCTGTCACTGGACGATCGCGACGTTACGGTCGAGCGTGTCATGACCCATCTGGAGAGCGCGCTACTGACGCCTGCCAGCATGGTCGATCCCCAGCAGGCGCTACACCAGGGTGACGAGCCGGTGCACGAGCGCATCGCGGCCTTGCTGGAGTCTATGTCGCTGTCCACCACCCCTCTGGTCGTGTTCATCGACAACCTCAATTTCTGCGCTGACGAAACCCTCAACCGTTTGCTCGATGCGCTGATCTTCCGTACTCCGTCGTGGGTCCAACTGGTGCTGTCCAGCACCACCACACTGCCTTTCGACCATGCCCGGGCCAAGCTCGAGGGGCGCATCCTGAGCTTTGGCTTCGGCGAGCTGAGCCTGAACCGCGAAGAGGTTCTGGCGTTCCTAGGCGGCGAACTGGCGTCCCGCCTGACCCCCGCGGCCGTCGACAGCATCGTCGCGCAAAGCGAGGGCTGGCCGGCCGCCGTACGTCTGATGCAGATTGTTTTGTCCTCGGCAGAGCAGCCCGAGCAGGCCCTGGCACGCTTCTCTGGCGCCGACGAGGACCTGTCCGACCTGCTCAACCGACAGGTGCTGGGGGCCTTCGACGAGCGGTCGCGCAAGTTCCTGCTGGAGATCTCGCTGCTGCGGACCTTCGGCGTGAACCTCTGCCGATTTGCCACGGGCGACGAGCAGGCCCACCAGCACATCGCCAGCTTGCTGCGCCGCAACCTCTTTGTGATCCCGCTCGACCGCAACCGTAGCTGGTATCGCCTTCATGCCCTGTTCCGGGAATTCCTGGTCGACGAGGCGCAGCGCCAGATTCCGGTTGAGCGCCGCCGCGAAATCCTGTCGAAGGCCGCCGAGTGGTGCGAGCACGGCGGCCACTGGCACGACGCCATCGAATATGCCTTGGCAGCCGACTCCGCGCCGTTGGCAGCGGCCGTGCTTGAGCGGGTGGCCGCCATGTTCGTGCGCGACCGAGGCGACCTGCACCAGTACATCGAATGGGTGGAGAAGCTGCACGCCACCGGCGCCCAGTGCGGATGGGAAGCCGACTTCTGGTATGTATGGGGCCTGGTCTTCCACCGGCGCTACGAATACGCGCGCCGCCAGACGGAGCGTCTCAGCCTGCGCATCGACCGTGAGGTGGCCGCCGGTACTGCTACCGGTGACGCCAACGAATTCCGGCGGCGGATCGAGGTCATCCTCATCGCCATCGACGTCTACACCGATCGTTTGCAGGAAGGCTATCCCAACTGCATCAGGTGGCTGTCCGGCATGCGTGGCGACGATCCTTTCAACGTCGCCACGGTGGCCTGCGCAGCCAGTATTCACCTGACCAGCGCCTACAAGCTTGTGGAATCGCGCAAGCTCATACGCCAAGCCCAGTCCTACATCGCCCAGGCCAACAGCGATTACGGCGTAGCCTGGGTAAGCCTGCTGTCCTCATTCATCGCCCTGCAGGAAGGCGACTTCGTCACCGCGCATCAGGATCTGTTGGCGGCCCTGACCCGCGTTCGCGCGACCCTGGGAGAGACCCCGGGCATCGTGAGCACCATCTCCATGCTCGCTGCCAAGAGCGCCGTCGAGATGAACCTCGATGCAGAGACGCGCGAACTATTGTCGCCTGCACTTAAGAAGGCAACCTCGCATGGATTGGTCGATACCGCCGCAGCGGGACTCGAGGCCGCCGTAAAAATGTGGGATGGCCACTCGGATGATCCGGTCAGCGTCCCCATGTTGCGCGAGATCGCCTCGGCCTATCCGCCGCGCCTTGCTGCCATGCTGTCCTGCTTCCTGATTCGCCGGCTGATCCGGCTGGGTCGCATCGACGACGCGCTTCTGGAGGCGGCGCAGATCGGCCTGACCGGTGATGAGAGTGGGCGCCGCCAGCCCGCCGCGGGCGTGCCGGAAACGGCGAACTACCGCGACCTCTTGGCTGCCGCCGAGATCGATCTTGCGATCGCCACAGGTCGCCTCAAGCAGGCCACGGCCATGGTCGCTGCCGAAACCAAGCTCGCAAAGGCCGAGGACCGCGCCGGCCGCTTGGTGGAACTCGCCCTCGACGAGGCCGCAATCAGCATATGCACTCACAACCCTGCACCGGCCGTGCGGCACGTTGCCCGGGCGATCAGTATTGCCGCTAAGCGGCGCTACCTGCGCCCCTTCCGCGACAGGGCGGAACTGCTGGCCGGAATTGTCAACGAAACCAAGTCCAAGGACTGGGGCTTTGCTGTCGAGGAGGAGCGCCGCTTCTTCGCGGAAATATGCCGCGGCCTGCCGCTGACCAATAGCGGCCTGCTCGAGCAGCTCGACGAACTCAACGTTTCTTCCGCGCTCACGGAGACCCCCACCGCCCGCGAGCTGGAGCTACTGTCCCTGATCGAGGCCGGGCTGACCAACCAGCAGCTGGCTGACCGCTTGTCCGTCTCCGTGGCCACCGTGAAGTGGCACCTCTACAACCTCTACACCAAGCTCGGTGTCTCCAGTCGTTCGGCCGCTATCGCCCGGGCCCGGGCGCTCAACGTGCTGGCACGCTAACCCCCGCCCAAACTATCGGTTGGGAATCCTCCCGGTTCTCCGGCGCAGCATAGGCTCGACAAAGCGTACGAGCCGGCTTGGACCGGTTTGCCGAGGAGATACTGATCATGTTCGACTACTTCAAGTACCTGCTTTCCCCGGTGGTGCTGGCCAGCCACGCCTATGGAATGTGGTTGGGGGGAAACAACGCCTGGCTGGGCACGGGTTGCCTTCTGGCACTCCTGTTCCTCGACGCCTTCCTGGAAAACGACTACACCATGCGCGATCAGCAGCATGTGTGGATCTATGACGTCATTGTGTCGCTGACAGTGCTCGCGGGTTTCGCCAACGTCTTCCTGTACGCCTGGCTGGTCGGCACCGGCCACTTCGAGACCACGTCCGCCGCTGTAGGCGCTTTCGTGGGCATGGCCATGCTTGGCTTCGTGGTTCACGCGCCGCCGGTGCACGAGCTGTTCCATCGCGAAAACCTTTTGCTGCGCACCCTGGGTCGCGTCGGGCAATGCCTCATTTTTGACCCCTGGCGCGAGATCACGCACGTCGTGACCCATCACATGCGCACCGCCACGCCGGATGACCCGGACTATGCTCGCCGCGGCGATACGGTCTACGGACACATCCTGCGTACCTTCCCCGGCCAATGGAAGGAGTCCTACCATCTCGAGAAGATGATGTGGACCAAGCGCGGCCGTGCTTGGTACGACCCGCGCAACGCCTGGGTCGGCAAGGTCGCCTATCTGTCCGCCTTCACCGCCGTGCTCTTCGCGCTGGGCGGAACCAAGGGCACCATCCTCGCCATCCTCAGCATCCTGGTGGGTCCGCGGATGATGCTGGAGGTGTTCAACTACTGTAATCACTACGGCCTGATTTCTGCGACGCCAGGGCGCTTCCAGAAACATCACACCTGGAACCACCTGACGCCGATGGTGCGCATCCTGGCCCTGGAGATCACCAACCACGCTGGCCATCACGAGGACAGCTACAAGCCGTTCTACCAGTTGGAGCCGGACCGCGATGGCCCCAAGCAGCCGCAGTTCTTGATGTGTGTACTGCTGGCCCTGGTTCCGCCGCTGTTCTTCCTGATGATCAAGCCGCTTCTGCGCGACTGGGATCGCCGCTATGCGTCGCCCCAGGAACGCGAGATAGCCCGAGCCGAGAACGCCAGGGCGGGTTGGCATGACCTGAACGACGAGCAAGCCGAAATCGTTCGGCGGCCGCTGGTCGCCTGATCACGCTATCCGGGAGAACTCATGGAAACCGTCATCAGGGCGCCCAAGAGCGGCGTCGGGGCACGCGCGCCAGCCGGTTACTGCCGGATCACCGTGGAGGGCCACGACGAGGCCTTCGACGTCCGCAAGGACGACCTGCTGTTGCTCGCAGCGCTGGCGCAGGGCGTGGAGTATCCCCACAACTGCCGCGTCGGTACCTGCGGCAAGTGCAAGACACGGCTCGTGGGCGGCCGCATCAGTCCGATGATCGACTTCGCGCTGTCGCCGCTGAGCAACCAGGAACTGCAGGAGGGCTATGTGCTCGCTTGCCAAGCCAAAGTGCGCACCGATCTGACTATCGACGTTCGCCTCGGGCAGCAGGCGCAGCTACCAGTCAAGACCGTGTCCAGTCGCGTGGTCCGCTGGCGCAAGCTCCCAGGTGATGTCCTGGACCTCCGGCTGCGGCTGGATGAGCCCCTGCCATTCCACGCCGGGCAGTACTGCACCATCGCCGCCTCTGGCTCGTTTGTGCGGCGCTCCTACTCCTTCTACGACGCTCCGCCCGATGCGGGCAGCGCGGGCGCCGAGGAAGTCGGGTTCCTGGTCAAGCGCCTGCCCGGCGGCCGGTTCTCGGAGTGGCTCTTCGCTGCCGACCGCAGCGGCGAAAAAATCTGGCTCGAAGGGCCCTTCGGCATGATGGGCGTCGAGGACTATGAACGTGATGGCCTCTGTGTTGCCGGTGGCACCGGTCTGGCGCCGATCCTGTCGATTGTCGCTGATCGCCTGGCGCGTTCGGCCACCTCGAAGTTCACGATCGTCTTCGGTGTTCGTACCGAGTCCGATGTCTTTGCGAGCGAGCGGCTACGGCAGCTGAAAAGCCAGGCCGGAGACCGGTTGCGTCTGGTGACGATCCTGTCGCATGAGCCGGCCAGCTCGCTCTGGGGTGGCAAACGCGGCCTCATCACCGAGGCTCTCGACGACAGCCTGGGTATCGACTACGCCAATACCACCGCATTTGTTTGCGGCAGCCTGCCGATGGTCGAGGCAGTGGAGAGGAAGCTGGTCGAGCTTGGCGTCGCGCCCGACAGTATCCACGCCGACAAATTCCTGCCGTCAGGCTTCTGAACGTCGGCCGGTAACCCGAAAACCCAGTTACGGACGCCGGCAGGACTGCTCGATAGGGCGGTTCGTGTCGGCGATTCCCTCGCCAGATACCAGGAGAAACAGATGTCCGCGGCATTCATCTACGATCACGTTCGAACCCCTCGCGGTCGCGGCAAGCCCGACGGCTCCCTGCACGAAGCCACCTCGATACATCTCGGTTCCACGGTGCTGGCGGCACTGCGCGATCGCAATCAGCTCGACACCGCTCTGGTCGACGACGTGGTTTTCGGCATCGTCATGCCAGTGGGCGAACAGGGCCAATGCTTGCCGCGTCTCGCCGCACTGGGTGCCGGCTATGTGCAAGGCGTGGCCGGCGTGCAGATCAACCGCTTCTGCGGCTCTGGACTCGAGGCCTGCAACATGGCCGCATCCAAGGTCATCGCCGGCGGCGAATTCGTGGTTGCCGGTGGCTGCGAAAGCATGTCGCGCGTCCCCATGCTGTCCGATGGCGGCGCCTGGAGCGTCGACCCGGCAGTCGCCTACAACTCCAGCTATGTCCCGCAGGGTGTCAGCGCCGACCTGCTCGCCACCAAGTGGGGTTACACGCGTGACCAGCTCGACGACTACGCCGTGGAGAGCCATCGCCGCGCCGGCAATGCCTGGAGTGAGGGGCGCTTCTCCCGCTCTGTGGTGCCGGTCCTCGACGTCCTCGGCGAGACCTTGCTTGACCGCGACGAGGCGATCCGCGCCGGCTGCCGGCGCGAAGACCTGGGGTCGCTGAAACCATCGTTCGCTGAGCTGGGCCGCAAGGCCGGCTTCGATGCGCTGGCCGTTGCACGCTATCCCGAAGTCGAGTCCATCCAGCACGTCCACCACGCCGGGAATTCCTCCGGCATCGTCGACGGTGCCTGCGCTGTGCTCCTCGGCAGCGAGGCCGCGGGCCGGTCCGCCGGACTGAAGCCGCGGGCCCGCATCCGCGCCTTCGCCGAGATCGGTTCCGAGCCCACCATCATGCTCACAGGCCCCTCGTATGCGGCGGAAAAGGCGCTCAAGCGTGCCGGCATGAAGACCAGCGACATCGATCTCTGGGAAATCAACGAAGCCTTCGCCGCCGTACCGCTGCGCTTCATGCAGGCCCTTGATCTCGACCCCGCCAAGGTGAACGTCAATGGCGGCGCCATCGCCATGGGGCACCCGCTGGGCGCCACGGGGGCCATGATCCTCGGCATCGCGCTCGACGAGCTGGAGCGCACCGGCAAGTCCACCGCACTGGTCAGCCTCTGCATCGGTGCCGGCATGGGTGTCGCAACCATCATCGAGCGCGTCTGAGCCAGCGCCACACCTACCGAACAGGGAATACATCATGCTGAACACCACGATCAACGACGGCATTGCCACGCTGAGCCTGGACATGCCGGATCGCTCCATGAACGTCCTGACCCCGGAGCTGGCCACGGCTCTGGAAGTGGAAATGACCCGTCTGGTGACCGATCCCGCAGTCACCGGCATCATCATCACCAGCGGTAAAAAGGGCAGCTTCGTCGCCGGCGCGGATCTCGGTCAGATGGCTGACTTCGTCAAACCGGGTGTCACCAAGGCTCAAGGTCGCGCCATGATCGGCGTCTACGGCGACCTGCTGCGCCGCATCGAGACCTGTGGCAAGCCCGTGGTCGCAGCCGCCCCTGGCACCGCCCTGGGCGGCGGCCTGGAGCTCATGCTGGCGTGCCATTACCGAATCGCGGCCGACCTACCTGCGGCGCAGTTCGGTCTGCCGGAGGTCAAGCTCGGTCTGCTCCCCGGCGCCGGCGGTACTCAGCGACTGCCGCGCCTGATCGGCATTGCCGCCAGCTTGCCTCTGCTGACGCAGGGCACGGCGCTTGGTGTGCACGAGGCCCAGAAGAAGGGGCTGCTGCACGAAGTGGTGCCGGCGGACGCGCTGCTGCAGGCCGCCGAGGCGGCGCTGCGCCAGGGCAAGGTAAAGCCCAAGGCTCCATGGGACGAGAAGGGCTTCGCTCTTCCGGGTGGCGACGCCTATGCGGGAGCCAACCTGATGGCCCTGACTGCCGCGAATGCCTCCACGCACTCGACCAGCCGCGGCAAGTGGCCGGCGCCCTACGCCATCCTGCGCTGCGTCTATGAGGGTTCGCGCCTGCCGATCGACAAGGCGCTGCGCCTGGAACAGAAGCTGTTCGTGACCCTGGTGCAGGGCGACGTCGCCCAGAACATGATCCGCACGCTGTTCTTCGCCAAGCAGTCGGCCGACAAGCTGGTGCGCCGACCTGCCGGCGTGGCGCCCAGCAAGGTCCGTAAGCTGGGCATCCTGGGGGCAGGCTTCATGGGGGCCGGCATCGCGCAGGCTTCCGCGTTGGTAGGCATCGAGGTGGTACTGGTCGACCGTGATTTGATCACCGCCGAAAAGGGCCGGACGGGCATTGCTGCTTCTCTGGACGCCGACGTTACCAAGGGTCGGCTCAGCGATGTGGCCCGCAACGATGCGCTCGGCCGCATCAGCGCAGCTGGCAGCCACGATGCCTTCCGCGACTGCGATCTCGTGATCGAGGCGGTGCTCGAGGACTTCGGCATCAAGGCTGCGGTGACCAAGTCCGCCGAGGCCGCCATGCGCCCCGACGCGATCTATGCCACCAATACCTCGGCGTTGCCGATCAACGACCTGGCCAAGGCCAGCAGCCGGCCGCAGAACTTCATCGGCCTGCACTTTTTCTCGCCGGTTCCCAAGATGGCTCTTGTCGAGGTCATCGTCGGCAGTGAAACCACGGCTGAGACCCTGGCCCGCTCGCTGGACTACATCCGCCAGATTCGCAAGACGCCGATCATTGTCAACGACGGTTATGGCTTCTACACCACGCGTTGCGTGGATGCCTACATACGCGAAGGCATTCGCCTGCTCATCGACGGCGTCGATCCGGCGGTGATCGAAAATGCCGGCGTCTCCCTCGGCATGCCCGTGGGACCGCTGGCACTCGGCGACGAGGTGGGCCTGGACGTGCTGCACCACATCGCACATTTTTTCCGCAGCCGAGAATCCGGCGCCTGGGCCGACGACCGACATGGCAGCGTCAACGCCGTGCTCGACCGGCTGCTGGCGGAGAAGCGCCTCGGCCGCAAGAACGGCCACGGCCTCTACGAATACCCTGCCGACGCCCCCAAGCGCCTTGACCAGGCCTGGTGCGCCGCGTTTGCCCGCGCGGAGCAGCAGCCCTCCTCGGCGGACGTGCAGGAGCGCCTGCTCTATGCGCAAACCCTGGAAGCCGCGCGTTGCTGGTCGGAGAACGTTGCCACCGATGCCGGCGAGACCGACCTGGGCGCTGTGCTCGGCTGGTCCTTCCCGACCTATCTCGGCGGGCCGATGGCCGTTATCGACCGCGTCGGTGCTGCCGCCTTCGTCGAGCGCTGCGAAACCCTGGCCCGCGAACTGGGGCCGCGTTTCGAGGCGCCTGCGCGCTTGCGCGATCACGCTGCCCGTGGCGCCGTGTTCCACCCTGCCTGAGGAGTCGCCATGTCCCTGGCCGAACTGAAGATCGATCCCGAGCGCGGCATCGCCACCATCACGGTGAACCGCCCACAGGTGCTCAACGCCATTGATGTGCCGACTGCGCGCGCGATCTTTGAGGCGGTCCGTCCGCTGCAGAATGATCCGGCCGTCCGATGCATCGTGCTGCGCGGCAACGGCCGTGCCTTCATAGCCGGCGGGGACCTGGCTCGTTTCGCCGAGGACTTCGACCAGGCGGCGAACGTCGTGGACGAATTGTTGGACGCGCTGCATCCCACCATCGAGATCCTGCGAGGCCATGACGCCCCGGTGCTGGCCAGCGTCCATGGCGCCGTCGCCGGCGCCGGCCTGAGCCTGATGGCAGCCTGTGACTTGGTGGTGGCGGCGGAGGGGACCCGTTTCCTGCTGGCCTACGACCGGATCGGCGCATCGCCCGATTGCGGCGGTACCTGGTTCCTGCCACGCCTGCTGGGTGAGCGCCGAGCTGCCGAGCTGATGATGCTCGGTGAAACCTGGGATGCCGAGACGGCCCAACGCATGGGCCTGGTCAATCGGGTCTCACCGGCGGACGGCCTTGACGCCATGACCGAAAGCCTCTCCGCGCGCCTCGCATCCGGCCCCACCCTTGCCTACGGCGCCTATAAGCGCTTGGCCAGCCAGGCCTACAACCGCCCCTTGCTCATTCAGCTCGATCTCGAACGCGCGGCCTTCAAATCGGCGACCCGCACTGCGGATTTCCGTGCGGGCGTGGAGGCATTCCTGGGACGCAGCACGCCCGTATTCGCCGGTAGGTAAGGCCATGCTGACCCAGGACCAGGAACTTGTCGCCGACACTGCTCGCCGCTTCTCGCGGGAGGTTCTGTTGCCCGGCGCAGCAGCTCGCGAAGCGGCCAGGACGATCGAGCCCGATGTCATCCGCGGCCTTGCGGAGATCGGCCTGCTCGGTGTCACGGTCTCCACCGACTACGATGGTGCCGGCGCCGACTACGTCAGCTACGCGCTGGCCCTGATGGCGATCGCCGAGGGCGACGGTGCAGTCTCGACCATGATGAGCGTCCACAACGCTCCCTTCTGCGCCATCCTCGAGCGCTACGGCTCGGAGGAGCAAAAGCAGCAGGTGCTCAAGCCCGCCGCGCGAGGCGAGTTCATCGGCGCCTTCGCTCTCACCGAGAGCCACGCGGGTTCGGATGCCAGCGCAATCCGCACCCGGGCCGTCCGCAAGGAAGGCGGCTACCTCATCAACGGCAGCAAGCAGTTCATCACTAGCGGGCACATCGCTCGCTACGCCGTAGTCTTCGCCGTGACCGATCCGGAGAACCCCAAGCGGGGCATCACCGCCTTCCTGGTTCCCACGGGCTCGCCGGGCTACAGCGTCACCAAGACCGAACACAAGCTGGGACAGAAGGCCAGCGACACCTGCAGCCTCGCTCTGGACGACCTTTTCGTGCCGGAGTCGACGCGGATCGGTGCAGAAGGCGATGGCTACCGGATCGCCCTCTCCAGCTTGGAGGCGGGCCGCATCGGTATCGCGTCCCAAAGCGTTGGCATGGCCCAGGCCGCGCTGGGCCATGCCATTCACTATGCCCGTGAGCGCGAAGCCTTTGGCAAGCCGCTGATCGAGCACCAGGCGGTGTCCTTCCGTCTTGCCGACGCCAAGACCCGCGTCGAGGCCGCACGCCAGCTGGTGCTCTCCGCGGCCCGCATGAAGGACGCCGGTGTTGCCTGTCTGGAGCAGGCCTGCATGGCGAAGCTCTTCGCCTCCGAGGCCGCTGAGGCCGTCTGCTCGACCGCCATCCAGACCTTTGGTGGCTACGGCTACGTGGAGGACTTTCCCGTCGAGCGCATATACCGCGACGCCCGCGTCTGCCAGATCTACGAAGGCACCTCGGACATCCAGCGCATCATCATCGGGCGCGGCCTATGAGCCTGCAGCAGCCAGAAAGAGAGCCTTCTCGCATCGACCGTCGCTCTGTGCGGATCGTCTCGCTGTGCCCCAAGTCCGTCTCCGATCCGGAGCGGATGGTGCGCTCCATCATAGCGGCGCAGTTCAAGGTCTCGTGGACCCAAGTGACGGCCGAGGCCCGGTTCGTTGAGGACTTGGGCGCGGACTCCCTGGACCTCCTGCAGCTGGTCCTGGAGATTGAGGAAGAACTCGACCTGGAGATTCCGGACGAGGCGGGCGAGCAGTTTCGTTGCCTGGCCGATGTGCTCGCCTTCATTGCAATTGGGAAGGGGGAATAGGCATGGACTCTGGAACGCTGTCGTACCTTTCCCTTGCGCCGACCGACAGGCTGACCAGCCGTGAGAGTCAGGTCATGGAAGCGCTAGTTGAAGGTGATCGCCTCGACGAACTGGTGAACCGTTTCGGCGTGTCTCCCAACACCGTCAAGTACCACCTTAAAAATATCTACGCCAAGCTAGGCGTCCACTCGCGCCGCACGGCTATCCATACCTACCGATCGAGCAGGCTGCAAAGCTAAGCACTGCTCGGCGAACTCTGGTCTACAGCAAAATACCAGCCTCCTCCGCAACCATTGTCCGGTTGCTTTGCCGGAGCGTCTCCCCGACGCTCTGGCTTTTTTACGCGAAGAGGGGCGAGACTGGCGCAATAGTCGTTAGGTCCGCTTTGCGCGGAAGGCGAAATGCTTGGAATTGACGATACGGTGTCTTATCGTAAGTTTCTCGCTATCACGGCCAGCGAAGTCGGCTACGTGCCACAAGCATCCAGCCAATAAAGAGATGTCGGTGGCAGCAGGTGATCCTCGAAGCATCGCGTACCTGCTCTAGCGGTAGGCCGCAGAGGTTACTCTGAGCCGTGGTCTGTAGTGCCGACGAGTTCTGGAATGTACTTTCCCTTCACGAAACGATACTTCCCAGCTTCTGAAACCAAATTCCCTCCACATTCAGGGCACGGCGAGGTAGATGAAATGGTCCCGTTAACAACGACATCCATTTTGCCAAGATTAGGCTTGAGCTGAAGCCCTTTGCCACATCGATCACAAGTAACGGGGATTTTCGCTACCTTTCTGGCTTCGATTGAATGAAGGCCTACTACGTCGGGAATCACGTAGTTGCCGAGTAATGGGCTATGGCGACTTTCGCTCACTTTTTTATAGGTGTTGGTTACTCCTCCGATGAACCCCAAAACCTCGTCATACTCCTGCGGATGCTTGAAGCCAATCCAATTCTCCCCATCGTCGTACCAATACCCGCTACCAGCAACGCAGATCGCCCTCAGAGGCGCGTCGCTTTCCCCATACAGGTTTTTATAGCGCTGAGCTTCGTCCAGCCTAGTTCCGGTGAGATCTGACGCGAGTGCAAAGATGACGGATCTTGCTCTTTCCACCGGATGGTTGGTGGATTGTCCAAGCTCGTCTGTTAGTCCTGGCAAGTATCCGAACTTGGCAAGCTTGCCGGCCGCCCAATGGGCAGCCTTCAACTCTGTTGCATTCAAAGTAGTTTTGACTTCGATCGTGTAGAGGACCGATTCAATCGGAAAAATTCCAGTTGTTTCATCCATGAGGATGGGCGGTAGGATCGACCGGTCATACAAGACGATGTCAACCTGACTAGACATTGATGAGCCGTATGCATCAATGATTTGTCCACTGCCCACTCCTATATCCGCCGGAAGCAACGGTCTGAACAACTTGCGGACCAAAATCTCCAGGACGCTCCCTTTCACGCCAGCGTGCGTTAGCACCGATGCGGCCCGGGCTTCCTCAATAGCCGACTTTATCCGGGACCTGAGCAGGACTTGGTACGGATTACCATTTGCGATGGCCATGAGCGCGGGTATCAATATTGTGAGGGGGTAAACGCGATCGAATCCTTTTGACAAGCGATTCGCGCACTATGCGACTCAAGGTCTGCCGAGAGCCTCTTCGTATGCAAGGGTTCATTCTGCACCTCATCGAGTAGAGACTGCTTTTGGCTTAGCGAGCGCTCAATGGATTAACGACAATGGTGCTTATCGTGAGTAAGGCGAAAGGCTGCCGTCAGCCGAGGAGGTCTACGCCTCGGTAGAGATTTCTCTGGCCTCCTCCATACCATTGCTGTTCATCTCCACGCGCCTCTACCCCACGGGCTCCGCCGCGTACGGGAAAAGGCCATACCGACCATGATGCGGATTCTTGCCAAACATCGAAGATTGTTGAAGCTTCATGATCGCATCGGGTGGGTTGGTGTTCTCGACTACGATGACTTGCTTGTCGGCGGGCAACATCTCCAGAGAGGCGTAGAACTGCTCCTGCAGGTCCGTGCCGGTCAAATCGTCTTCCGTACCATCTGGCTCTCGATAGGCGAGCAAAGGGGAATCGAGAACGACGAATCCTGTGTGCGGTGTTTGACGCGCGCGGCAGAAAGATAGAAGACCAAGGGTGAATGCTGTATGTGTTATGGCACGCAAGCCCTTACCGAAGGCGCTACGCGACTTTCCGGCGATGACAAGGTCGCGCGTCTTGGAGTCGAAGTACACGTCTCCAGACTCAGGGAAGTGCCAACTCGTCAGGATGTCCTCGACAATCTTGGCGAAGGCATGGGAGACAGTAGTGGGGATATCGGCGCTGGCAAGAGTTCCGGCCTTCTCATCATCGACACTCTTCTCAAGATCGCTGCGGCGGCGTTCCATGTCCTGCACTGTGGCGTAAAGCGCCAACGCCTCGCGCACGTCGGCGCGCTTGTCTGCGAACTCGGAGTAGGATTTGCGAAGGGTAGAAAGCCTGGGCGCGATAAGCTCCTCTACCGCTTGAGAGATTGACTCCAGTTCCTGAACGGCGACGGGCATCTTGCGGTCAAAACTGACGGATTCTCGTTCCAGATTGCGCATGGTTGTGGACAACTCAGCGCGCAGAATCTCAATTTTGGCAATCTCTTTACGCGCAGCTTGCACCACTGCGTCAACGTTGCCCTCGCATTCGGCATCAGCACGGTGATGGGCGGGCGCTGCGCCGCATAGAGGGCAAGCCTTGGAGCCCAATACGTTAAATAGTGTACCGCCCTCCTCGACAGCGCGCAGTCGTTCGATATCGGACGCGTAATGTTTGTCGAGAAGTATGAACCTCTCAAGCATAGTCCCGACTTCGGCGCGACGCTCGCGGCTCTCCTCCAACTTCTTCCGCAGTTCACGGCGCTTCCCGGCTGCCTCCTGAAAATTGGCCTCCGTGGTGTTCACCTGAACTGCTTGCTGACGGAGAGACGCATCAAGCTTGTTAAGCTGCTCTTCCAACTCTTCCGGGCTCCTAGTTAACTCTTTAAGCCGTTTTCGGTAGTCGTCGAGTAGTTGATCAAGAAGTTGCAACTGGGCCTCACGCGAGAGTTCCTCTGGTTCGCGTTTGTTGCTGGGAACCAGTGCGGAATCGTCTGTCCCCGTCAGCAACAACTTAAAAGTAGCGAGGTTCGGCGTGTTTGCTATGGGGTTGCCGTCAAAAAGCGGAGAGCTCTGCTGCGTGATCTCAGTCTCGTTGACGATCATTAGGCGTGCAATGTTGCGAAAGCTCAGGCTGTTGGTCTCATTGCGGGAGTTCCTGCGTACACGCTTGCCCCTGAGCTCGCAAAGGCTTAATAGGAAGGACGAAAGATTCTCATCGTTCTTGTCGCTATGCTGCTCGTCGAGTTGCTTGTACAGGATATCAGCCGCAGGTGGCGTCTCATGTAATCCCTCGTAGAGTCGGAAGCCACCGCCGTCGACGCTTCGCCAAAGCGTGAACGACTCCCCATCGATCGTCTCGAGTCCTAAAAGGACTAGGTCGTAGCCGACTCGCTCCGGGATGTCACGCAAGGGCGGTTTGCCCCCCAGCATGAAGTCGATGGCTTCGACTATGAATGACTTTCCGGTGTTTGAAGCGCCGTAAATAACATTCAGACCTGGGCCGAATGTCACGGTCGCGGGCTTCTTCTGTAGACCAAAGAATCCGAGGAACCGCAAGCGGAAGCCGGGTGTTGCTGCGGTCATGTATCGCCCCCAAGGCTCTGCTCGACCTGTTGAAATTCCTCGACCCATTTGTCAAAGAAGCGGTGCATTACGCCCCTGAACTCGTCGTCCGTATGCTTCCCAAGCACCTCGACAAGCCAAGACGCGCGATCTTTGAGGGCGAGTAGATAGTGCGACGAGACGGTTGAAAGGAGCGTGGCGGCGTTCTCGCCCGCTAAGTACTTGATTCCCTCCGACGTGACTTCGCGTTCGACGAGGTCACGAGTCATCATTAGGAGCAAAGCCTGCTCGACGATCTTGCGCCGCACTAGAAGCTCGGCAGACTGAATGGGCGTCGGAGGGTGGAGATTGTCCGGGCCGCCAACGTCAGCCGTATGCACAAGAAGGTAATCGAAGGCGACAAGTCGCTGGAGGTCGTAGGATTGCGGGTAAGCCGCACCGAGGATGGCTACCGCGCGGATTCCGGCTTCAAGGGGGCCGTTGAAGGTGACGGGCTTCCGCCCCTGACTCATGATCGTGTCCACTGCAGGCGCTCCTCATTGACCAGTTGGTGGCAGATGCCGTCTCGATCCTTGGGATTCGTGCAAGAGATCAAAGCGTTTGCAGTGATCTGCATATCGCGCGCAGCCTTGGTGACGGCGCTGACTTTCTGAAAGCCGTCAGCATGGTTCTGATCGTGCGTGTCAATCACGCCGTCATAGATGTCATCCTGCAGGGACTCGAACGTGCCTGGAGGAACCGTGTCGCGTGCAAAGACGCGCAAAGACTCCGCTTCAAAGAATGCTTCACGTTGACGACGAAAGTGCTCCTTGAGCTTCGGCTGTGGGAGGTGCGACGGATCGGCTATCAGAACTCCGGTGTGTTCGCCATACGCGCCAAGCAATTGCGTGACATATCGGCTCTCGGAAGAAGAAACAGTGATGGGAGGTTTTCCTGCTACGGGGCGTGGTGGCAACCCCCCGCCAAATCGAGCGGCGTGTATCGGCGTCGTGCGGTGATCATCAACAAGCTGGAGTGCGGTTTTCGCCTCGAAGATCGAAAGATTGAAAGCATCAACATAGTCACGTAGTGCACCATCAAGCAGAACATCCTGAGTACTTGTGATTGCACTCTTCACGTTCTTGTCCCAATTTGCGATCAAATCTTCGCGCAACTTCGTGGCGTTCCCCAACAAGCGACTCAGCTTCGTGCCAGCGCCCCAAGGTGAAACAAAGTAGTAGTGGCGAGGGATCGCATACTCGCCCTTGAAGGAGTACCAGATGACCTTGCCAAACTCTGGCCAGACATCAGTCGGCATCAGGGCATGGTCGTAGTGCTTGCATTGGTAGTTGTCCCATGCGCCCTTGAGGTGCTTGGCGTCCGCGAAGCCGACAACATCGATTCCCATGTCACCAGCGCCAGAGAAGCGCTGCACCTGCTTGTATTGCTTCTTCAGGCAGTAGTGGGCCCACTCATGTACAAAGTCTTCCCATTGATCCGGCGAGTAGGTGAGAAGCCGCTGTTGCGGCGGGATTGATGGCCCTTGGAGAACTTGTGCGGCGGTGATTTCATTGACGGGCCCGCCCGGCGCGGCGATATCTGTCCAGATCGCTGTCATAGCGTGCCTTACGCCTCCCCATCATGGGGCCGGAAGTAAGGATTTTTATGAATCTGGGCGGCTTGGACCTTCTTCACCAAGAACTCTCCGAGGTCATCCTGCCGCTCAAGTAGATGCACAATCTCTTGGAGAGTGGAGAGGATCAGAATCTTGTGCTGCAGAAACTCACGCACGGTGTGAATCGCGGGTTCCGTGTAGTCACTGGCAGAGATGAAAATTCCTCGCACCTCCGCGCGCGACATAAGACGAACAAGATGCTCTGAGATCTCAGGCTTTCCTACCGGATTTCGATACCACTTCATCTCAACGAAGTAGAGGGCGCCGCTGAGCTCAATAATCCCATCAATCTGCTCAATGATCCCTTCCCCGGCTTCGCCGACGAGATGAAAGGCCTTGTGAACGAGGACGCCGTAGGCCTGGAAGAGGTTGTTAAGAGCAGCTTCCAGCATCTTTCCGCGATTCTGGGCTGTAGTCGTAGTGCCAAAGAGCGAATACAGCTCATGCTTGGCAGCCTCGATCCTTGAACTGCGTTCGCGCTTTTCAGCGGAAACTCGTTGTGCCTCGGCGAGACGAGTACGACGCTCGTCCTCGCGGGCATTGTTCATGCGTGTGAATGCGTCCTTTTGATTCACAACCTCGCGGATGCTGGCAACGAGTCCCTTGGCCTTTAGTTGGTCGTCTGGCCAGCATGTATCAAAACTGGCGAAATCCACTACACGCCGTAGCACTTCGCGTCGCTCGCGGAGGGCTGGCTCTCCCTTTACGTTAAGGCGCTCAAGCACCGTGCGAACCATCTCGTACTTGTTGATGTCCTTTGGCGTAGCCCTCAGGCGAATGGCAAGGTCGGAAGTCATGTGGTCGGGCACACCCGCCCCACGAAAGAACACCAGCACATCTTGCTTCGAGCGGTTGAGGAGCGGCACAACATCCACCAAGAGGTTGAACAGCTCCGGTGGATAGTGGAACGTGATGTCCCCCGAGGCGCCAGTCATGCGATGGCTTCCTCCCAAATATGCCCAGCGCTGGTCCTGACGCCGGAGTGGGCTTCATTCGTCCTTGTCACTAGTCTTCCCTACGCCCCCGTCTATCCAGGCCTGCGCCCGAACTTTTCATCCAATAGGTCTGCTGGACGCACTTCAAGGGCATCGGCAACACGGCCGATGACATCCAAGGTCACGGTGCGCTTTCCGCTTTCAATTTCGCTGATGAAAGCCTGATCTCGGCCAATCTTTTGCCCTAGCTCTTCTTGGGAGAGGCCTCGCCGCGTGCGCTCAAGACGAACGCACATCCCGAATACATCGTTGATTGGATGTGGTTTTAGGCGCGGCGCTGGCATCTCGAAAGCGTCGTCCCAGATTGAACTATGGTCTATTGCTAAATAGCAATGAAAATGCTTTGATACCTCCGAATCCCTCTTCGGGGGCGAGGCAATGAACGGGTAAGGAATGAGTGCAACCAGATCGCTAGTGATTATTTCGATGGGACTGCTGATGTCGCTTTCAGCCCAAGCTGCGCCTCTATGGGACTTCGCCGCCGTCCCACAGAACAGGATGCATCTCGCTGCGGCGCCGGTTTCGTCTGGGGTTGCAGGGGTGACGGAAATCATCTCCTACACCTGCATCGACGGCATGCCCTGCGCCTGGTCCTTCAGCCTGGCACTCGACTGCAAGGCAGGAGAGACGGCTCTGGCTGTCGTGACGGCCCCGGCTCTCGAAATGAAAGGGCAGAAGGGCCCTCCAGGCAGCTTTCTCCAATGCGGCGGCCCGAATCCCGGACTGCCGGGCACCTACGTCTATCTGATCGAGCGCACGGATATTTTCGGTCAGCTCGCGCTTCAAAACACTCCCGTTACCATCCGCGTCTCTGTTGCGGGCGGCAAGCGGATGCGTGACGTGCGGATGGACTTCACGGGGTCGGCTGCCGTTCTTGCCAAGGTCAATACCAACCATGGACGCAGATAGGCGGACATGAGGAAGCTGAACCTCTTGTGGAGTCAGCCGCCCAGATCTAAGGGGTGCGTGTGCATTCGCCACGGCCTCGAAGGTCAAGCGCTCGCATCTGCGTGCTGATCCTGATGACATCAACGAGAGGCGAATGATGCTGGGTTGCGCCCATGCTGCATTCGCTGATGTTGTCAGGGGGCGAAGCGCTCTCTAGTTCATCGCGCGACACAGATTTTCTTTCCTTTAGATCGTGCCATCACCGTGGTGGCTCGTACGCATGCGAGGGAAGGAAAATGAAGATCGTACGTGACGTGCAAGGGCAGAGCTATGAGCTGGTAGGGAAGCTCTGCGACAAATGTGGCTACGCCGCAAACCAAGGCGGATCCCCGGCAGATGTCATCGCCGCCCGCCATTTCATCACTGTGGACTTGGATGACGGGCCACACGGCAATCTGTGGCGCGCGGATCTCTGCCGGGTATGTGCTTCTGAAATCCTTCAAGCGATGCCATCCGGCGGTCTATTCATGCGCGCCGTGGCGAGACTCGAAGCGGAGCGAGGATTTCGAGTCTTCGACTTCAAGGTTCGAGACGAAAGCGGATCGACGATCCGCATCGAATCGATCATTCCTGAACCCGATCTGATGTGACTCAGAAGTGCCGGTGATGCTCACGATGGATGAGCGTCACCGGCAGGTTCCATGAAGCCCAGTGCCACTAGCTCCGCGCGAGTCGATGAGCCGCTCGACGCCTCGCAAAAAGAAACGAGCCGACGAGCCGCAAGCGGCCCCTTCGGGGCGGTCATTGACTCGTGCTCGACTGCGTGGCCGGCCGATCCCGTCCGAAAAGCGCGGCGCAATCTGCCGCGCTTTTGGCCAGATTTGAGGAGGAAATATGAAATCAGCAATACGAATGACAACCGAGACCATGGCGATTGCTTTCGCCTGCGGACTCGGGATGGTTTGGGCGCTTTCTGAAGTGGCAACGATCGGCTCGCAGAAGCAGGTCCTGCTGATCATGGGTCTTGCTGCGGGATACGTGGGTGGGGCGCTCTATCTGCTCAGCCACCGGCGCGCCCTAGGAGTGACGGTCGCGGCCCGACTGCTCCTGAGCATTGCGGGCTTGGGCGCAGTCATCTACGCGGGCCTAGCGGGGGTGCTGCCTCCACGAACCGCACTCGTGGTGCTGCTTTGCGGCGCAATGGGGTCTCTGCCGTTGTTGCCGGCGGGTATCTTCAAGTACGCATCCCGGCATGCGGCTCAAGGTTCATCCGTCATCGATGATGACGAGTCTCGGAGCTACGAAGTGCGAGCCGGAATTTTCGCCTTCCTCTGGAGCGTACTGGCGTCGATGCCGCTTCTCGGATTCCTGGCCGGTGACGGGAGCCTTGAGCCACTTACCTGGATTCTCGGGGGCGCATTCGCCATCAATGCATGCACTGGCGTGGCGTCCCTAGCGGGGGGTGTCCTGTGGTTTCTCGGACAGGGGGTGTCAGGGATGTGTGAGTTCCTGTCGTCCCCGCCTGTCTCAGTTTCTCAGGATGACGATAGCGATGATGTTCTTCAGCAAATTCAGCTCGAGGAAGACCTGAAGCGGCTGCGGGGAGATGACTAGCCAAGAACAGGCCCCTGCGAGTCTGGCTATGAAAGCCGAACTTGATTCAGAAGAAGGGGGCTCAAAGGGTGTGGGAATGCATCTAGCTGCGGATGGCCGGGCGCAACTCCCACGGAAGGCCGAAGGCCGAAACCCTCCGATCTCGGCCTATGGAAGCAAAGATGGTGGGTGCGCGCAGGGGTCGCACCCACCATCTCCCCTTTACTCCTCGGCAAACGTCTTTTCGCGACTGTCGATGTGTAGATCGGCGTCGCGGGATCAGCCAGTCGCCGTCGTTTCCTCGGCCGGCAGGTTTTCATCATTCGCCGTCTGCGTGCCGCGCAGCCAGTAGCCGCGCGGCGGCTTTTCGATCTTCAGCTTCTTGGCGGCCTTGTGTATTGCGACGTCGGACACCCCCATGGCGTCCGCCAGCGTTTCGATCGTCTGCGCCCAGATCGCCTTCTTCAGCGCTTTCGCATCCTTCTTGAGCGCCTTCCACTCCGGGCTGATGAGTGTGCCGTCGATGACCTGCGCACGCACCGGAAGCTCCGGCCGCACCAGCTCGCGAACAGGCTTCGGCTCCTGGCCCGGGACGGCCGCTCCCTCAATGGGCCGAGGCGCGTGATGCTGGCGCATTACCGCCAGCAACATCGGCCGGCTGTCGAGGTGCGTATACCGGTCGGCCATGCTCTCGCTGCTGTGGCCGGTCACGGCCTGCACCAGCGCCTTCGACAGCCCGTAGATTTCGAAGAGGCGCGTCGTGCCTTCATGCCTGAGGTCATGCAGGCGCAGGCCATGGTCTTGCTTGGGCTGCGCTTCGCGCAGCGCCTTCAACTCAGCCTTGGTCAGGTACAGGCCGGCCGCTTGGCGCACACGCGACCAGGCCGTGCCGATGGAAGCCGCGGTCGTTTGGAACACCGAGCCCTGCCGCTCCTTGGCGCTCGGCAGCGTCAGGAGCATGGCGACCAGGTCGGGAACCAGCGGCACCTGGCGAGCCTTCTTGGACTTGGTGCGCAGCTGCGTCAGCGTGGCGACGCCAAAGCCGTCGGAGAAAATCTCGACGCGATCCCAGGTGAGTGACGCCAACTCTCCGCGGCGCATGGCCGTATAAATCGCCATCTCGATGATGATGCCGATGGGGATGCGATCCTGGCCGCCGACCGCATTCTCGTATTCGAATGCAGCGCGGACCAAGCGCTCGTACTCGTCCGGCAACAGCCGGCGCTCACGCGCCGGCGGCGGCTTGGGCATCATCCCCGGCCTGACTGGCTGATCGAAGCCGTAGCCCCAGGGCCCGCCGGCCAGGTTGTACATGCGCCGGACAATGGCCAGCTCGGCACGAATGGAGCCGTTCGAGGCGCCTTGCTTCCGCCGGCGTCGGACGTAGTCGGTGATGTGCCGCGGCTCAACCTGGGCCGCTTTCATGCCCGAGAGCTCGGGCTGCTTATCGAGGAGGAACTGGCAGCGCTCGCGTTCCCGCCGCCGGGAGTCGGCGCCGTCGCGCTTCTCCACCACCTCGGTCATGAACTCTTTGAGCAGCTGGGTGAAGCCGATCTGCTCGACCTTGCGGCGGTGCTCGATGCCGTCGTCGTCGGACGCCGTCCTCAGGGACCGGAGCCACTCGTCCGCCTGGAGCTTGGTTGGCCAGGTCTTGCTGTAGGCCTTGCCGCGGATGGTGATGCGGGCCCGGTAAAGGTTGCGACCACGCTTTTCTACTGCACCGTCAGGATTTCGCACCGAAGCACTCCCTAAAGGAGTGCGGTATCCACGCTAAAAAACTTTGAGCGGGTCGGTTAAGAAATGACCAAGGGCTTATTCTTGTCCTATTCTTGTCCTGTGGCCGCTGCTGCGGCCCCGCCCCTCCCTTTCGGGAGGAAAAACTTCAGCAAAAGCAGCGACTTAAATGGTGGCCGGGGACGGAATCGAACCGCCGACACGGGGATTTTCAATCCCCTGCTCTACCGACTGAGCTACCCGGCCAAAATGCTGATGTTTGCTACAAAACCTGCCGCATTGCGCGGCGAGGGCGCGTATTAAAGCGGGGCGGGGTGGGGGAGTCAAGAAAAACCGACGGTTTTGCTAGGTTTTTTCTTGGTGTCTGGTCAATTCTTGACCGTTCCCCCTCTTCCCTTACCCCTCTCCCGCAAGGGGAGAGGGGTAAAAGCGCGGGCTACTCGCTCGCGGGCGGCGGGGTGTAGCTCGTCTTGGCCAGGTCGCCGCCGCCGAAGAAGAACTTCTCCATCTCGTCGGCCAGGAACTTGCGCGACTTGGCGTCGGCCAGGGCCAGGCGGTACTCGTTGATCAGGCGGGTCTGGTGGGCCAGCCAGTCGGCCCAGGCCTGTTTCGACACGTTTTCGAAGATGCGCTGGCCCAGCGGGCCGGGGTAGGGCGGTCGGTCGAGGCCTTCGGCGTCGGTGCCGAGCTTCACGCAGTGGACGGTTCGGGTCATGGGGCAGTCTCGAAGAGGGGCGTCTGTCCCTGCGCGTCCAGCAGCTTGCGGATCGGCGCGGGCAGGCCCTTGTTGGGATCGCCCATTCTAGTCCAGGCCAGCTCGGTGGATTCGCGCAACCGTGTCGTCGCGCTGGCGCGCAGCCTCAGCGGGCGCAGCTCCAGGTCGAAGTGGGTGAAGGCATGGTGCAGCGGCGGCAGGGCTTGTGCATCGCCCGCCTCCAGGCCGTAGCGCTCCAGGCAGGCGCTGCGCCAGTCGGCACCCTCGTCCACCAGCGGCAAGCACCACAGGCCGCCCCAGATGCCGGCGGGCGGGCGGCGCTCCAGCAGCAGCTCGCCGCGCGCATTCTCGATCAGCAGCACCTGCGTGCGGCGCTCGGGACGCTCGCGCTTGGGCTTGGGGCCGGGAATCTGCGCGACGCGGTTCTGCAGGTAAGCCTGGCAGTCGGCGTTGAGCGGGCAGGCGGCGCAGGCCGGCTTGCGCGTGGCGCAGACGCTGGCGCCCAGGTCCATGATCGCCTGCGTGTAATCGGCCAGCCGCGCCTGCGGCAGCAGGCTTTCCGACAGCGCCCAGAGTTTTTTCTGCAGTGCCGGCGCGCCGGGCCAGCCTTCGATGGCGGCATGGCGCGACAGCACGCGGCGCACGTTGCCGTCGAGGATCGCGTGGCGGTCGCCATGGGCCTGGCTGAGGATCGCGGCGGCGGTGGAGCGGCCGATGCCGGGCAGGGACTGCAGCAGCTCGATGTCGCGTGGGAACTCGCCGCCATGCTCGCTCATCACCACCTGCGCGCAGCGGTGCAGGTTGCGCGCGCGGGCGTAGTAGCCCAGCCCGGCCCACAGCGCCAGCACGTCGTCCACCGGTGCTGCGGCCAGTGAGGCCACGTCGGGGAAGCGCTGCAGGAAGCGCTCGAAGTACGGAATGACCGTGGCCACCTGCGTCTGCTGCAGCATGATCTCCGACAGCCACACGCGGTAGGGCGCGCGCGGGTGCTGCCAGGGCAGGTCATGCCGGCCGTGGGTGTCGAACCACCGCAGCAATCGTTCGGCAAATGGCGCCAGCGTGCCGCTCACTTGGCGGGCGCGGGCGCCGGTTCAGCCGGCGGCGTCGCCGGGGCCGGAGCGGTCGCAGGCGCCGCCTCTTCCTTCTTCTTTTTCTTGCCGAACAGCAGGTCGCCGAGCTTGTTGTTGAGCTCCTGCTTCAGTTCCTGCTTGTCCAGCTTCTTGCCGTCCTTGGTGGTGGCAATGCCCAGCTTGTCGCCGAGCTTGTTGGTCAGCTCGTCGCGCACCTTCTCAGTGGCCTTCTGCTGCAGCGCGGCCTTCAGGTCCAGCGAGACCTTGGGCTTGTACATGTTGCCGCTGAGGCGGATCGGGATGGCGATGCCCTTCAACTGCTCCAGCCCCTTGCCGCCCTGGCCGGTGATGGTGTTCACGATGGTGGGCGTGGCGAGGTAGTTGATGGTTTCGTTGACCAGGTCCACCTGGCCCTGGCCGCTCACGCGGAACAGCGGGCTGGCGGCATCCAGCAGGTCGCTCTTGAGCACGCCGTCGATGATCCTGGCGCTGGCGGAGAACACCGAGAAGTCGGTCTGCGGCGCCTCGGTCTCGGTGTCGTTGAGGTTGCCGCCCAGCGCGGCCTGCGCCTTGCGCACGGTCTGCGCCAGGTTGAAGCCTTTCACGGAGCCGTTCTCCACGCGAAAGGACAAGTCTCCGTTGAGGGCCTTCTTGAACTCGCCGTAGGTGTTGCCGTGGCTGTTGAGGCTCACGTCGAAGTTGCCCAGGCCGCTGACCGGCTCCTTGCCGATCAGGTCCTTGAGGAACGGCGCGGCCTGCAATGCGCTGAGCTGCGTCTTGATGGCGTAGCCCGGCTGCGCGCCCGGGCTCATGCGGTTGGTCAGGCTCACCTTGCCGCCGTAGAGCTGGGCAGAAATGTCCTGCGCCTGCGTGGCGCCCGGCGCGCCGCTGAGCTTCAGGCTGACGTTGCTGAGCTTCATGCCGTTGATGGTGAGCTTGCCGATGTCCAGCGTGCCATTGGCGTTGAGCTTCTTCAGCGCTTCGGTGGGCAGCGGCTGGTCGTTGAAGTTCTTGTTGCCGGCGGCGGCCACCGGCTTTTCCTGGCCGGGCTTCTTCGGCGGCAGGTAGCGGTCGGCGTTGATCTCGTCGATCTTCAGGCCCATCTCCATCGCCTTGGCCTTGAAGTTGCTGATGCCGAACATGCCACGCATGGTGGTCTGGTCCAGCTTCATGTTCAGGTCGTTGAAGCGTGCCGAGGTGAAACTGCCGGAGTAATTCGCGGCCAGGCTCACGTTCTTCAGCACTTCCGGGTCCGCCGTCTCCAGCTTGATGCCCAGCTGCTGCATCAGCGGCCGCGGGTTGAACGGCGCCACGCTGATGGGGCCGTGCAGGCGTGGCGTGCCGCCTTCGCCCAGGCCCTCGCCGATGATGGAGGTCTTGAGGTCCAGCCCGGCCACGGCCAGCGCGCCCTGCTGGAAGGCCATGTTGCCCTTGGCGCCGTCATAGCTGAAGTCGCCGCTGAGCTTGAGCGGCTGTTTGCCGCCCGGCACGTCGGCACCGGCCACGGTGCCGGTGAAGACCAGGCCCTTGGCGTTGTAGAGCTTGTTGCCATAGTCGGCGAGGATGGCCGCCGCCAGTTCGGTGTCGGCGTCAAAGCCCATGCCCTGGCCCTTGAGCTTCAGCTTGAGCTCCTGGGTGTTGAGCAGCTTCTTGGCCATGTCCACCACCGCGCCGCCGCTGAGCTCGATGTCGGCATTGGCGTCCTTGCCCCCGGCGATCTGCTTGCCGGCGGCCTTCAGCTTCAGCGTCAGGCCGCTGAGCTTGATCGTGTCGGCCTCGGCCTGGTAGTCCACCGTGCTCTTCAGTTCCACGTCCGCGGTGGCGGCGGGAGCGCTGGCGATGGCGGTGAGCCCCAGGTTCACGTCGAAGGGATTGCCCGGCCTGAGCGCGCCGGTTTCCAGGCGCAGCTTGTCGATCTGGTAGCTCTTGCCGCTGCGCGCGTCGCTGTACCTAGCCGAGGAGTCGCTGATCTCCACGCCGCTGATGTCCAGCGACTTGGGGTTGAAACCCTGCTCGTCCTTGGGCTTCTTCTCGTCCTCGGGCTTTTCCTTGACCAGGTCGGCCCAGTTGTTCTTGCCGT
This sequence comes from Solimonas sp. K1W22B-7, assembly GCF_003428335.1. GTDB lineage: Bacteria > Pseudomonadota > Gammaproteobacteria > Nevskiales > Nevskiaceae > Solimonas_A. The sequence continues at coordinate 4,704,193 of NZ_CP031704.1, read as the reverse complement.
CCTTGTCCACCTGCAGGTTCAGGCGCAGGCCCGACAGTTTCACGGTGCTCACTTCCACCTTCTTGTCGAACAGCAGGGGGAAGAGTTTCACGCCCACGTCGGCCTCGCCCACCTGGGCAAAAGGCTCGCTGCCGAAGCCGGGCGCATTGCCCAGCACCACGCCCTTGGCGCTGGCCTTGAGCCAGGGGAAGACCTTGAGGCCGATCTCGCCGATCTGCAGATCGCGGCCGGTCTGTTCCTTGACCTTGGCGGCGATGGTGTCGCGGTAGTCGTTGGGGTCGAACAGGGTCGCGGCGGCGGTCAGCGCTCCCGCCAGCAGTACCACCACCACGCCGACACCGATGAGCAGGTACTTCAGGGGCTTGTTCATGGGAATTCGTCCGTGATTATTTATATGACATTTATTCTATATACAGTGAAAAATCTCAATCAGCCGCCGCCGATCGCCTGCACGATCTCCAGCTGGTCGCCGTCGGCCAGCCAGGTGTCCGTGTAGGTCGAGCGCGGCACGATCTCGCCGTTGCGCTCCACCGCCAGGCGCTTGCCGGCCAGCTGCAACTGCTCGACGAGCTGCGCCACCGAGCAGGGCGCAGGCTGTTGTTGGACTTCACCGTTGATGCGTAGGTTCATGGCCGGATTCTATCGCGGCTGCCGGGCCGGGCCACGCCAGGGGCTACCTGGCCGGCGGGCTCAACCGCCGGGCCGCAGTTGCCGTGCACGCGACGGGCCTCAGGGCGCCTTGTCCAGGGCTTCGATGTGCGCCGCGGCGCGATTGAACTCGCGCTCGAAGGCGGGGTAGTAGTCCTGCGCCTCGTACCAGTACTGCGCCGCGCGCGGATCGATCAGCTGGAAGGACTGCGCCAGGTCGTCGGCGGTGGGATAGACGATCTGCCGTCCACCGTAGAACTCCGAGATCGTCAGCGGCAGCGTGGCGTTGAGGTCCAGGATGCGTTTGAGGACCAGGGCGCTGCGCAGCCACTCCAGCGGCGTGATCCGCTCGTCCTTCTTCCCGGCGCGCAGGACCAGCGCGTGCTCGCGCCGCCCGGCGTCGCGGTTCTGCGCCGTCATCAGGGCGGCAGCGTCGGATGGCGTCGGCACGCGCTCGACCGCTGCGGCCGGCTGGGCGACGTCGCTGTCGGTACCGCGGCCGAAGTTCAGCACCAGCGACTGGTCCTCCGGCAGGCCGGCCAGCAGGTCGCGCAGGAAGGCCAGGCGTGGCCGTCCTTCGCCGGCCGGCTGGGTGAACAGCACGATGCGGTCGGGATCGATGTGCTTGCCGTAGTCGGTATTGCGCACGGTTTCCCACAGCATGCGCCGCACCAGGATGTCCTCGCCGGGGATGCCTCCCGCCAGTACCAGGGCCACGTCGGGGTCCTGTGCCAGCTGCGGACCGCGCTGCGCCAGCCGCTGCGCCGTCTGGCGCAGGCTCAGCAGTTGCGCACTCTGCTGCAGGTGCGCCAGGTCGAAGACTTCACGCGAGCGGATGCGGTAGCCGTCGCGGAACAGCGCATGGTCGCTGGAGTCGAAGTCGCTGGAGTCCTTGGGGCGTGTATAGCTGAAGTTGTGGCTGTCCTGCGGCACGACGTGCGGCGTCAGTACCACGATCACCTCGTTGCGGCGTTCCTCGGTGGTGTTGCGGCGGAACAGGCCACCGATGCCCGGCAGGTCGGAGAGCAGCGGGATGCCGCTGTTGCGCTTGGATTTGTCGGTGGCGATCAGGCCGCCGATGATGAACGGCGTGTTGTCGGCCACGCGCACGAAGGTCTGCACCTGGCGGTTGTCCACCGCCGGTGCCAGCAGCGCGCCGGATTCGGTGCGGATGCCGGCGCCGCCGCTGTTGACCGAGCTGACGATGGTCTCCACCTGCATCGTCACCTGCTTCTGGTTCTCGCTGATGCGCGGGCGCAGGTTGAGCACGATGCCGACCGGGAAGTACTGCACCGACTCCTGGGTCGAGCCGAAGTTGGTGGTGCTCTGCACGATGGGAATCTGCTGGCCGATCTGGATACGGGCCTGGCGGCCGTCCATGACCAGCACCGAGGGGTTGGACAGGATCTCGGCATCGCCGCGGCTGACCAGGGCACGCAGCGAGGCCTGGAAATTCCCGACCGCATCCAGGGCGTCGTTGAAGCCCAGCAGCAGCGGCAGCTGCTGGTCGGCGTTGGAGCGCAGGAAGGAGCCCGACCACTTGCCGTCGGCACCGCTGAAGGTGATGCCCAGATCGCGCATCTTGTCGCGGTTGACCTCGATCACCAGGGCTTCGATCACGACCTGCCGCGCGGGCACGTCGATGCTGTCGCGCAGCAGGGTCTGCAGCCGGTCCAGCGAGCGACGGTCGGCCGGGTCGTACACGATCAGCACCCGCTGGTCCTCGCCCCCCGCGGTGACGCCGTGCAGGTAGCTGCCGCCGATGTCCGGCACCGCGGAAAGCTGCGGCAGGTTGGAGCCGTACTGCGAACCGCCGAAGGAGCCCCCCGACGAGCCGCCGAAGCCGCCGAAGAGGCCAGTGGAGGGCGGCGCATCGAGCAGGCTGGTCTTCTCGGCGTCGGGCAGCTTGATGATCGCGGGCAGGGGCGTGCCCGCCTGCACCACGGAGAGCGGGTTGAAGATGCGGTCGCGCGCGTTGGCGTCGACCTGGTTGCCGAACTCGATCACCGTGTACCCCAGCGCCTTGAGCGCCGCCAGCATGCGGTCGGTCTGCACGTAGCTGGGGGTGAAGGCGGTGACCGCCACATCGGTCCTTGCCCCGGCGGCGGGTGCCTGCGCCTGCGAGGCTGCGGGGGCTGTTGCCGCGCCGAAAGGCGAACTGTCCGTGAACTGTGCCGCGGCAGGCAGCATGGCGCCCAGGACCAGCAAACCCGCCGCCATGCGCGCCAGCCCCTGGCGGCGCCGCGCGAGCGTCGTCCCCACAGCCCTCAGCTCCCTCATCCCTTTCCCCCTGTGCGCGACTGCCTGTGGTCCGGCACCGCCAGACTGCCCCGTCCCCTCACCATTGCCGGTGCCCCGGGGCCGCCGTCAGGCCATCTTATGCGCTTTCGCTCCCCCTGGCCTGGCACCGGGTCCGGCGGGTTCCGCGCGTGGTTCTGTTCCCGGCGGGAGTCGATCAGCTAAACTACACCCCTCGCGCGGGTGTAGTTCAATGGTAGAACTGCAGCTTCCCAAGCTGCTAGCGTGGGTTCGATTCCCATCACCCGCTCCACTTTTTCGCTGCGCACACGCCCATGACCATCAATGCAGATCCGCTGATCATCGCGGGCAAGGCCTACCGTTCCCGCCTGCTGGTGGGCTCCGGCAAGTACAAGGACCTGGAGCAGACCCGCGAGGCCACCGAGGCCGCCGGCGCCGAGATCATCACCGTGGCGATCCGCCGCACCAACATCGGCCAGAACAAGGGCGAGCCCAACCTGCTCGACGTGGTCCCGCCCAGCCGCTACACCATCCTGCCCAACACCGCCGGCTGCTACACCGCCGATGACGCCGTGCGCACCTGCCGCCTGGCCCGCGAACTGCTCGACGGCCACAAGCTGGTCAAGCTGGAAGTGCTGGGCGACAAGCAGACGCTGTACCCGGACGTGACCGCGACGCTGGAAGCCGCGAAGATCCTGGTCAAGGAAGGTTTCGACGTGATGGTCTACACCAGCGACGATCCCATCCTGTGCAAGCGCCTGGAAGAGATCGGCTGCGTCGCCGTGATGCCGCTGGCCGCGCCGATCGGTTCGGGCCTGGGGATCCAGAACCGCTACAACCTGCTGACCATCATCGAGAACGCCAAGGTGCCGATCATCGTCGACGCCGGCGTCGGCACCGCCTCCGACGCGGCCATCGCGATGGAGCTGGGCTGCGACGGCGTGCTGATGAATACTGCCATCGCCGAGGCGAAGAACCCGGTGCTGATGGCCTCGGCCATGCGCAAGGCGATCGAAGCCGGCCGCGAAGCGCGCCTGGCGGGGCGCATGCCGCGCCGCCGCTACGCCAGCGCATCTTCGCCGCTGGAAGGCATCATCTAGGCATGGCGGGGCCGTCGGACACGCCGGAGCTGCCGGAGGGCGAGCCCGCGCACCTGCGCCGCATCCGCTCCTTCGTGCGCCGCGAAGGCCGCATGACCGATGGCCAGGAGCGTTCCCTGGCCGAGCAGTGGCCGCGCTACGGCATCGAGCCCACTACCCAGGCGCTGGACCTGGCCGCCGTCTTCGGGCGCAGGGCGCCGCTGATGTTCGAGATCGGCTTTGGCGCCGGCGATCACCTGCTGGCGCGTGCGGCCGCCGAACCCGGCTGGGACTTCATCGGCGTGGAGGTGCATCGCCCCGGCGTCGGCCGCGTGCTGAATCGCGCCGCCCACGCCGGCCTGGGCAACCTCCGCGTCGCCAGCCATGATGCGGTGGAGTTGCTGCGCGACGGCATTCCCGACGCCAGCCTGGACCAGGTGGTCGTCCAGTTCCCTGACCCCTGGCACAAGAAGCGCCATCACAAGCGCCGCCTGGTGCAGCCGGAGTTCGCGCAGCTGGTGGTGCGGAAATTGAAAGTGGGTGGCGAGTGGCAGCTGGCCACCGACTGGGCGCCCTACGCCGAGCACATGCTGGAAGTGCTCAACGCCGCCCCGGGCCTGCGCAACCGCGCGCCGGATGGCCGCTACGTGGAAATGCCCGCCACGCGCCTGAAGACGCGCTTCGAGGCTCGCGGCGAGCGGCTGGGGCACGAGGTGTTCGACCTGGCATTTGAGCGGGTATAGCCGTCACCTCTTTATTCCCTCTCCCGCTGGCGGGAGAGGGAAACAATCAATCCATTGCGTGTCGCCACCAGGCCCGGCTCTTCCCCCTGCCGAAAATTCCCGTATGCTCGTGTCACGCGGCGGTAACGGTTTTTGGCTCAAGAGGCAACATGTCCGCGAAACACCCCATCATCGGCGTCACCGGCTCCAGCGGTGCGGGCACCAGCACGGCCACGCGCGTGATGGAGGGCATCTTCGATCAGCTGGGCCTGCGCCCGGCGGTGATCGAGGGTGACGCCTTCCACGCCTATGACCGCTCCCAGGTGCGGCAGGCGCTGGAGCGCGCGCGTATCCGCGGTGAGCACTTCTCGCTGTTCGGTCCCGCCGCCAATCTGCTGGAGCGGCTGGAAGCCACGCTGCGCGAGTATTCCGAGCGCGGCACCGGCTGGACGCGCCACTACCTGCATACCGACGCCGAGGCGATCGACGCTGGCCAACCCTCGGGCACCTTCACGCCCTGGGAGCGCCTGCCGTCCGACACCGACGTGCTGTTCTACGAAGGTCTGCATGGCGGTTTCGCCAGCGACGACGTCAACGTCGCCGGCTGCATGGACCTGCTGATCGGCGTGACGCCGGTGATCAACCTGGAATGGATCCAGAAGATCAACCGCGACACCGCCGAGCGCGGCTACCGCACGGAAGAGGTCACCGCCACGATCTTGCGCCGCCTGCCGGACTACGTGAATCACATCACGCCGCAGTTCTCGCGCACCGACATCAACTTCCAGCGCGTGCCGCTGGTGGACACCAGCAACCCCTTCGTGGTGCGCGAGATCCCGCTGCCGGAGGAGACGCTGTTTGTGGTGCACTTCAACGAGCACTCGCGCGTCCAGTCCGACTTCGAGTTCCTCAAGCGCGAACTGCCCGGCACCTTCCGCTCGCACGAGCAGACCCTGGTGGTGCCGGGGCCGCTGCAGGCGCAGGCGATGGAACTGATCCTGCGCCCGGCCATCGAACAGCTGGCGCGCCGCCGTGCCGAAGCGCTCAGGGACGCTGCCTGAAACGCGCAGCCGCGGCCGTGGTCTGAGTTCCCCAAGCACTCCCTCAGAAGGGCATCGCATGAAGAAGAATCCGCTGGGCCGCACCGGCCTGGAAGTCACCGAGATCTGCCTGGGCACCATGACCTGGGGGGAGCAGAACAGCGAGGCGCAGGCCCACGAACAGATGGACTACGCCGTGGCGCAGGGCATCAATTTCTTCGACGCCGCCGAGATGTACCCGGTACCGCCCAAGCCGGAGACGCAGGGCCGCACCGAGGACTACATCGGCAGCTGGCTGCGCAAGACCGGCAGGCGCCAGGAACTGATCCTGGCCACCAAGGTCACCGGTCCCGGCCTGTTCCCTTACCTGCGCGGCGGCACGAAGCTGGACCGCGACTCGGTGCTGAGCGCCTGCGCGGACAACCTGCGCCGGCTTGGCACCGACTACATCGACCTCTACCAGATCCACTGGCCGCAGCGGCCGACCAATTACTTCGGCAAGCTCGGCTATGAGCACCGCGGCGAAGACGGCGGCGTGCCGATCGAGGAGACGCTGGACGCGCTGGGCGAGCTGGTGAAGCAGGGCAAGGTCCGCCACGCCGGCATCTCCAACGAAACGCCCTGGGGCCTGTCGGAGTATCTGCGGCTGTCGCGCGAGCAGGGCCTGCCGCGCGTCGCCAGCATCCAGAACCCCTACAGCCTGCTCAACCGCAGCTTCGAAGTGGGCCTGGCGGAATTCACGCAGCGCGAGGACGTGAGCCTGGTGGCCTATTCGCCGCTGGCCTTCGGCGTGCTCAGCGGCAAGTACCTGCACGGTGCCCTGCCGCCCGACGGCCGCATCACGCTGTTCTCGCGCTTCACCCGCTACACCAAGGAGCAGGTGGAACTGGCCACGCGCGAATACGTGGCCCTGGCGCGGGCGAACGGACTCGATCCGGCCCAGATGGCCCTGGCCTATGTGCGCACGCGCCCGTTCATGACGTCGACGATCATCGGCGCCACCACCATGGAGCAGCTGCGCAGCAATATCGCCAGCGTGGACGTGAAGCTGGGCAGGGACGTGACCAAGGGCATCGAAGAGATCCACCAGCGGTTCACGATCCCGGCGCCGTAGCCGGGGGATTGCCGTTCGTGCTGAAGTCCTGAGCTTGTCGAAGGATCGAAGCATGAGCGGCAACTGTTGACTGCGGTGGCGGCCGTTCACCCTTCGACAGGCTCAGGGCGAACGGCTCACGCTTGGGCTTTCACTAAAGTTTCACAAGCATTCAGTCCCTTGCCCCTCATCCCTCGCGCGGTGCCTTGAACCTCACCGTCAACCGGCGTAAAACAAACTCACTCCCATCTGCGATGGAATGCAGGAGGTGTTGTCATGGCGGAGTGGCTACGCGAGATGTCGGTCGGCAAGTGGTTCCAGACCGACGGCGAACCGTTCGAGATCGTCGGCCTGGATACTGCCGCTGAAGTGGTGCTCGTGCAGCACTTCGACGGCACGCTCGAGGAACTCGATTTCGATACCTGGGTGGAAATCAGCGCCCGGTCTTGCGCGCCGCCCGAGGACTATTCCGGGGCGCTCGACATCGGGCGCGAGGATTACGGGATCAACGACGAGGCGCTGTCCTCGGGGCGCTGGGACAACCCGGCGGATTTCATCGACCAGATGAATCTCTGAAGGGCCACGCGCGATGGGCATGCTCTCCAGCCTTTTCTCCCCGACGCTGCCCGCCGCATTCGAATACCCGCTGGACGATGGCCTGCGCGTGCTGCTGCGGCCGATCCGCCACGAGGATGCGCCACGGCTGCGCGATGGCTTTCGCCAGCTGTCGCAGCTGGCACGCCGCCGCCGCTTCCTCGATCACGTCGACGATCTGAGCGAGGAACAGCTGAAGGCATTCACTTCCACCGACGATGTCAGCCACGTCGCCTGGGGTGCGCTCAACCTGGAAAAGCCGGACGAGCCGGGTATCGGCATCGCGCGCTATGTGCGCCTGGAGGACGACCCGAAGATGGCCGACGTGGCCATCGTGATCGCCGACGAGTACCAGGGCCGCGGCACCGGCTTCGTGCTGCAGGCCTGCCTGCACCTGTCGGCGCATCGTGCCGGCATCCGCAGCTTCAACTACGACGTGCTGTCCGACAACGAGCGCATCATCAAGCACCTCAAGCTGATGGGCGCCGAGCATGCCGGCCGCGCCGACAACATCGACCGCCTGCGCATGCCGGTCTACTCGCGTGCCTGGGACGTACCCGACGGCAACGAGATCGGCAAGCGCTTCGCCGAGGTCTTCAGGAAGCTGCGCTCGGTGCAGGCAGCCGCCGATTGAGCTGCAGCAGGATCAGCAGCGCCGGCAGGCCCAGGGCCGAGGTATAGAGGAAGAAGCCGACGAAGCCGATCTGGTCCACCACCCAGCCCGAGGCGCCGCCCATCAGCTTGCCCGGCAGCGTGAACAGCGAGCTGAACAGGGCGTACTGCGTGGCGGTGTAGGCGGTGTTGGTCAGTCCCGACAGGTAGGCGATGAAGGCCGAGCCGGCCAGGCCGGCGGCGAGGTTGTCGGCGCTGATCACCAGCGCCAGGCCCTCGATGCTGGGCTGGCCGTGCAGCGCCAGCAGGGCGAAGCAGAGATTGCTCAGGATCACCACCACCCCGCCGATCAGCAGCGCCCGCAGCGCGCCCCAGCGCGCGACCGCCAGGCCGCCGAGGAAGGCGCCGAGGATCGACATCACCACGCCATAGCCCTTGGCGATGGCGGCGATCTGCTTGAGCGTGTAGCCGAGGCTGAGATAGAAAGGGTTGGCCATCACGCCCATGGTGATGTCGGTCAGGCGGAACAGGCCGACGAAGCACAGGATCAGCGCACCCAGCTTCCAGCCGTTGCGCTGGAAGAAATCGACGAAGGGGCAGACCACCGCGCCGATCACCCAGGCGCCCGCATGGCGCAAGCCTTCCGGCCAGTGCTGGCGCTGCTCGATGAAGCGCAGCACGCGTTCTTCCTGCAGCAGCGTGGCGCGGCTGATCTTCTGTTCCGGCTCGGCGATCAGCAGCGTCGTGACCACGCCCACGCCGACCAGCGCCGCCATCGTGAGATACGACATCTGCCAGCCCTGCTCGGCGGCCAGGAACAGCGCACCGGCGCCGGCCACGATCAGGGCGATGCGGTAGCCCAGCTGGTAGGCGGCCGACATGTTGCCCTGCAGCGACTGTTCCGCCGCCTCGATGCGCCAGGCGTCGATCGCGATGTCCTGCGTCGCCGAGGAGAAGGCCACCAGCAGCGCGCAGTACACCATGCTGCGCAGCTGCGTCGCCGGGTCGTGCAGCGCCAGGCCGGCGAGGCCGCAGGCCAAGCCGACCTGCGCCAGCAGCATCCAGCTGCGGCGCCGGCCGAGCAGGCGCGTCAGGCCCGGCAGCGCCAGGCGGTCCACCACCGGCGCCCAGAAGAACTTGATCGAGTAGGTGATGCCCACCCAGCTGAGCATGCCGATGGTGGCGCGCTGCACGCCGGCCTGCGCCAGCCAGGCCGACAGCGTGGAGAACACCAGCAGGAAGGGCAGGCCCGCCGAGAAGCCCAGGAACAGCATGCTGGCCACCCGCGGGTGGCCGTACATGCGCAGGGCGTCGCGCCAGCCGCGCGGGGCGGCCTCAGAGGTCATAGTCGAGTGTCAGCGGCGCGTGGTCGGAGAAGCGCTCGGCCTTGTAGACGCCGCCCTTCTTCAGCCTGCCCTGCAGGCCGGGGGTGATGATCTGGTAGTCGATGCGCCATCCGACGTTGTTGGCCCAGGCCTGGCCACGGTTGCTCCACCAGGTATAGGCCTCGCCTTCCTGCTCCGGGTACAGCGTGCGGTAACCGTCGACCCAGCCCACGGCACCGAACAGCAGGTCCAGCCATTCGCGCTCATGCGGCAGGAAGCCCGAGTTCTTCTGGTTGGAGCGCCAGTTCTTCAGGTCGATGTTCCGGTGCGCGATATTCCAGTCGCCGCAGATGATGTATTCGCGGCCGTTGCCCTTCCATTCGCGCAGCTTGGGCAGGAAGAACTCCAGGAAGCGGTCCTTGCTGGCCTGGCGTTCGGGGCCGGACGAGCCCGAGGGCAGGTACAGCGACACCACCGACAGGTCGCCGAAGCGCATTTCGAGGTAGCGCCCCTCGGCGTCGAACTCCTCGTTGCCCAGGGTGGTGAGCACCGCGTCGGGCTTGCGGCGGGAATAGATGGCAACGCCGGAATAGCCCTTGCGCAGCGCGCTGTTGTAGGCCACGTGCCAGCCTTCCGGCTTGAACACCGGATCGGTCAGGTCTTCGGGCTGGGCCTTGGTCTCCTGCAGGCACAGGACGTCGGCCTTCTGCTTGGGCAGCCAGTCGAACAGGTTCTTGCGGGCGGCCGAACGGATGCCGTTGGCATTCAGCGAGATGACTCTCAAGGGTGGTCTTCCGGGGGTTATGATATGCGCCGGTAGTTTCCCTGAAAGCGGGGGCGGGGACTAGGTGCGCGGACCAGGGGGCGGGGATTGCGCCGTTGGTCCGCGCGGCCTGCGCGTCCGGCGCCGGGCGCCGGATCTTCAGCTGCCGCTCAGTTCATCCATTCCAGTATCGGTTTCACATGCACGCCTACCAGTCCGCGTTCCTCAAGCTGGCCCTCGAACACGAGGTGCTCAAGTTCGGCTCCTTCACCCTGAAGTCCGGGCGCAGCAGCCCCTATTTCTTCAACCTGGGCAAGATCTCCAGCGGCGCCGCCATGCGCGAGCTGGGCAGCGCCTATGCCCAGGCCCTGCAGGGCGCCGGCATCGGCTACGACATGCTGTTCGGGCCGGCCTACAAGGGGATCCCCCTGGTTACCGCGGTGGCCCTGGCGCTCGCGGAGCAAGGCCGGGACGTCCCCTACGCCTACAACCGCAAGGAAGCCAAGGACCACGGCGAGGGCGGCACCCTGGTCGGTGCCCTGCCGAAAGGCCGGGTGGTGATCGTCGATGACGTGCTCACCGCGGGCACCGCCCTGCGCGAAGCCGTGCGGCTGCTGCGTGCCGCCGGTGCCGAGCCGGTCGCCGCGGTGATCGCCCTGGATCGCCAGGAAAAGGGCACCAGCGGCGCCTCGGCCGTACAGGAAATGGAGCGTGATTCAGGCGTCAGGGTGCTGCCGCTGGTCAATGTCGGTAGTTTGCTGGACTATCTCAGCCAGGGTGCCGCCGATATCGCTACCATCGAGGCCATCCGCGCCTACCAGGCCCAGTACGGCGTGGCGTAAACTGAACCGCGCTTCCAATTCCAGGAGTTTGTCCATGTTCAAAGTTGCAGGCCTTGCCATTCCGGTGACCTTGCTGATGCTGTCGGCCCTGCCGCTGCAGGCCGTCGCCGGGCAGAAGATCCAGTGCTGGGCCGACGAGCATGGCGTGCGCGTCTGCGGCGACCGCGTGCCGCCGGAGTACGTCAAGAAAGAGCGCAAGGTATTCGACGAGCAGGGCCGCGTGGTGGACATCCGCGACCGGCAGAAGACCGCCGAGGAAGCCGCCGCCGCCGAGGCCGCCGAGGCCGAAGCGACCGCCGCCCAGCGCCGGGCGCAGGAGCGCCAGGCCTATGACATCTTCCTGACCGACACCTACAGCAGCGTCAAGGACCTGGAACGCGCCCGCAACGAGCGGCTCGCCACGCTCGATGGTCGTGTCGGCCTGGCGCGCCAGGCGGTGGCCAGCGACGAGAAATCCAAGGTGGCGATCCAGCAGCGCATCGACGGCATGCTCAAGAGCGGGCGTCCCACCACGGTGCCGGCGAAGCAGTTGCGCGACACCGAGAAGACCCTGCGCGACAACCGCTTGGCGATCGAGCAGATGGCGAAGGACCGCGAGAAGGTCTGCACGGAGTTCCAGCGCGACATCGTGCGCTTCCAGGAACTGACCATGGGCAGCTCCGCCTACGCCGGACAGTGCCCGGCACCGGGCTCCCTCTCGATCTCGGCGCCACTGACCAAGCCGGCTGCCGGGTCGGTGCCGCCGAAGAAGACGCCGTAGGGGTCGCCATCACGAAAAAGCCCGCGAGGCCTGCGCCTCGCGGGCTTTTTTCTGGATGCCAGGGCCTAGCCGCGGATCAGCGTGCCGATGCCGGCGTCGGTGAACAGCTCCAGCAGCACCGAGTGCTCGATGCGCCCGTCGATGATGTGGGCCGACTTCACGCCGCTGTTCACCGCGTCCAGCGCGTAGCGCACCTTGGGCACCATGCCGCCGTAGATCGTGCCGTCGAGGATCAGGTCCTCCACCTGCGGCACGGTCAGGCCGGTGAGGATCTTCTCCTGCTTGTCGAGCACGCCCGGTGCATTGGTCAGGAAGATGATCTTCTCGGCCTGCAGCACCGCTGCGATCTTGCCGGCAGCGACGTCGGCGTTGATGTTGTAGGCCTCGCCATGCTCGCCCACACCCACCGGCGCGATCACCGGGATGAAGCCGCCGGCTTCCAGGTGGGTGATGATGCGCGGGTCGATCTTCTCCACCTCGCCGACCTGGCCGATCTCCTGGCCGCTCTTGAGCAGCATCTTGCGCGCGCGGATCAGCGTGCCGTCCTTGCCGGTGAGGCCCACGGCGCGGCCGCCTTGCTGGTTGAGCGCGCTGACCACCGCCTTGTTGACCAGGCCGCCGAGCATCATCTCGACCACGTCCATGGTCTCTTCGTCGGTGACGCGCATGCCCTCGATGAACTCGCTCTTCTTGCCGAGCTTCTCCAGGTGCGCGCCGATCTGCGGCCCGCCGCCATGCACCACCACCGGGTTCATGCCGACCAGCTTCATCAGCACGATGTCGCGCGCGAAGGAGGCGATCATGTCGTCGTCCTTCATCGCGTTGCCGCCGTACTTGACCACGATGGTCTTGCCGGCGAAACGGCGGATGTAGGGCAGCGCCTCGGTCAGGACGCGGGCGATGGTCTGGGCGCTGGAATGATCGATGGGCATGGTCGTGTCTTCAAAGTACTTCCGATTCGTAGGAGCGAGCTTGCTCGCGACCCGGCGCGAGCAAGCTCGCTCCTGCAGGCTAACTTTTCCCGGTACTGCCGAACCCGCCGGTCCCTCGCGCCGTCGCGTGGAACTCGGAAACGGTTTCGAAGGCGGCGCGCACCACCGGCAGGAACACCAGTTGCGCGATGCGCTCGCCCGGGTTGATCGTGAAGCTGTCCTTGCCGCGGTTCCAGCAGGACACCATCAGCTCGCCCTGGTAGTCGGAGTCGATCAGGCCCACCAGGTTGCCCAGCACGATGCCGTGCTTATGGCCCAGGCCCGAGCGCGGCAGGATCACCGCCGCCAGCGCCGGGTCGGCGATGTAGATCGCAAGACCGGTCTTGAGCAGCGTGGTGTCGCCGGGGTTCAGCGCCAGCGGCGCATCCAGCACCGCGCGCAGGTCCAGGCCGGCGGAGCCGTCGGTGGCGTAGGCCGGCAAGGGGAGTTCCGACCCGACGCGGGGGTCGAGGATCTTGATCTGGATCGTGTGCATGTCAGGCCGTGGAGGCGGTATAGCGTTCGGCGATCAGCCGGGCGAGGTCGCGGGCGAGGTCGGTCTTGTGGGCCGGCGCCAGATCCTGCGCCCCGCCCTTCCAGTAGATGCTGAGCTGGTTGTCGTCGCGGTCGAAGGCCTTGCCGTTGCCGACCAGGTTGGCCGCGATCAGGTTGAGCTGCTTGCGCTCCAGCTTGGCGCGCGCGTGCTCCTCCAGCTTCTCGGTCTCGGCGGCAAAGCCGACGATGAACAGCTGCGGATGCTCCTGGCGCAGCGTCGCCAGGATGTCCGGGTTCTTCACCAGGCGCAGGTCCATCGCGTCCGACGATTTCTTGATCTTGTGCTCGGCCACCGTGTCCATGCGGTAGTCGGCCACCGCGGCGGCGCCCACGAACAGCTGCGCACCGGCGGCGGCTTCGCGGCAGGCCGCCAGCATCTCGGCGGCGGTTTCCACCGACACCTGCTTCACGCCGGCCGGCGCCGCCAGCTGGGTCGGGCCACTGACCAGGGTCACGTCGGCGCCCAGGCGCGCCAGGGCGGCGGCCACGGCATAGCCCATCTTCCCGGAGGAGCGGTTGGTGATGAAGCGCACCGGGTCGATCGCCTCGCGCGTCGGGCCGGCGGTGACCACCGCCTTCACGCCGCGCAACGGGCCGTCGCCGAACAGGCGGATCACCGCCTCGCGGATGTCGAGCGGCTCGCTCATGCGGCCTTCGCCGGTCTCGCCGCAGGCCTGGAAGCCGGCGCCGGGCCCCACTGTGTGGATGCCGCGCTCGCGCAGCATCGCCAGGTTGGCCTGGGTGGCGGCGTTGGACCACATCAGCCGGTTCATCGCCGGGGCCACCAGGATCGGGCGATCCGTGGCCAGGCACAGGGTGGTGAGCAGGTCATTGGCCATGCCGGCCGCCAGCCGCGCCAGGAAATCCGCGCTGGCCGGGGCCACCACGATCGCATCGGGCCAGCGTGCCAGCTCGATATGCCCCATGGCCGCCTCGGCCGCCGGGTCGAACAGCTCGGTACGGACGTCCCGGCCGGACAGGGCCTGGAAGGTCAGCGGGCGCACGAACTCGGTGGCGGAGGCGGTCATGGCGACCTGCACCTCGGCCCCGGCGTCCATCAGCCGGCGCACCAGATCGGCCGCCTTGTAGGCGGCAATGCCTCCGGTCACCCCCAGGAGGATGCGCCGTCCGTCGAGCCGTGGTTCACTTGCTTGCATCGCAATATTCTAGCTGCATAAACCACGGGGGCGACGCCGGCATGGCGATCACGGATTGGCCGGAGGGCGAACGCCCCCGGGAGAAGGCGCTGGCGCAGGGGGCGGCCAGCCTGTCGGACGCCGAGTTGCTGGCGATTTTCCTGCGGACCGGCCTGCCCGGGACCAGCGCCGTGGACCTGGCCCGGGAGCTGCTGACCCGCTTTGGCGGCCTGCGCAGCCTGCTCAAGGCCTCGCGCGAGGAATTCTGCGAAGCCCGGGGGCTGGGCGACGCCAAATACATCCAGCTGCAGGCCTGCGTCGAGATGGCGCGGCGCTACCTGGGCGAGGAACTGAAGGCCAGGGCCGCCCTGACCAGCCCGCAGGGTGCGCGCGACTACCTGGTGGCGCGCCTGCGCGACCTCGACCGCGAGGTCTTCGGGGCGCTGTTCCTGGACGCCCAGCACCAGGTACTGGCTTTCGAGGAGCTGGCACGCGGCACGCTGGATTCGGCGGCGGTCTATCCGCGCGAAGTGCTCAAGGCCGCGCTGCGGCACAACGCGGCGGCGGTGATCTTTGCGCACAACCATCCGTCGGGGGTGACCGAGCCCAGCGCGGCGGACCGGACGCTGACGGACCGGCTGAAAGCGGCGCTGGCTCAGATCGACATCCGGGTGCTGGATCACTTCGTGATCGGCGAGGGGAAGCCAGCGTCGTTTGCGGAGAGGGGGTGGTTGTAGCCGCGCTTTGGCGATGACTCAATGTCATGTCCCAGCCCGGCCAAATGCCCCCGGGGCTAGATCAGGTAACTGAAGTCTCGCCATGGATGGCGCCACCGCTTGTCTCCCCTCTCCCGCTTGCGGGAGAGGGGCTGGGGGAGAGGGTTTCTGTAGAACATAGCTGGGCTAACCAGTCCACCATTTACAGAAACCCTCTCCCGGCCTCCGGCCACCCTCTCCCGCAGGCGGGAGAGGGGACAGAAGCGTTGGCTCAGCCCTGCAGGCCCTGTCTCTGCAGATTCGCATCCACCACCGTCAGCGCGGTCATGTTGACGATGCGGCGCACGGTCGTGGAGGGCGTCAGGATGTGTACCGGTGCCGAACAACCCAGCAGCATCGGGCCGATCGCGACGTTGCCGCCGGCGGTGGTCTTGAGCAGGTTGTAGGAGATGTTGGCGGAGTCCATGTTGGGGAACACCAGCAGGTTGGCGTCGCCCTGCAGCGTGGAGCTGGGCAGGATCGCCTTGCGATGCACTTCGCTCAGCGCGCAGTCGCCATGCATCTCGCCGTCCACTTCCAGGTCCGGTGCCAGCTCGCGCAGCAGCGCCAGGGTCTGGCGCATCTTCAGCGCCGAGGGCGCGTCCGAGCTGCCGAAGTTGGAATGCGACAGCAGCGCCACCTTGGGCTTGATGCCGAAGCGGCAGATTTCCTCGGCGGCCATCAGCGTGATCTCCGCCAGCTGGTCGGCCGTCGGATCCAGGTTGACGTGGGTGTCCACCAGGAACAGCTGGCGGCCCGGCAGGATCAGCGCGTTCATCGCGGCGTAGACGCTGCTGCCGGCCTTCTTGCCCAGCACGCGGTCGATGTACTGCAGGTGGCGCGCGGTGGTGCTGATGGTGCCGCAGATCATGCCGTCGCCTTCGCCCTTGCGCAGCAGCATTGCCGCGATCAGGGTGGTGCGGCGGCGCATCTCCAGGCGCGCGAACGGCTCGGTGACGCCGCGGCGCTCCATCAGCTGCAGGTATTCCTGCCAGTACTCGCGATAGCGCGGATCGTGCTCGGTGTTGACCACGGTCAGGTGCTCGCCGAGCTTCAGGCGCAGGCCGTAGCGGCGGATGCGCTCCTCGATCACGGCCGGGCGGCCGACCAGCACCGGGCGGGCCAGCTTGTCGTCGACGATGATCTGCACCGCGCGCAGCACGCGCTCGTCCTCGCCCTCGGCGAAGATGATGCGCGAACGCTCGGGCGCGGCGGCGCGCGCGGCGGCGTACACCGGCTTCATCATCGTGCCGCTCTGGTAGACGAACTGCTGCAGCTGCTGGCGGTAGGCGTCCATGTCGGCGATCGGCCGCGTCGCCACGCCGGAATCCGCCGCCGCCTGCGCCACGGCCGGGGCGATCTGCACGATCAGGCGCGGGTCGAAGGGCTTGGGGATCAGGTACTCGGGGCCGAAGGACAGGCCCTCGATGCCGTAGGCACTGGTCACCACGTCGCTCTGCTCGCGCCGCGCCAGCGCCGCGATGGCGTGCACTGTGGCGATCTCCATCTCGCGCGTGATGGTGCTGGCGCCGGCATCCAGCGCGCCGCGGAAGATGAAGGGGAAGCACAGGACGTTGTTGACCTGGTTCGGGTAGTCCGTGCGGCCGGTGGCGATGATGGCGTCGTCGCGCACGGCCTTCACTTCCTCCGGCAGGATCTCCGGGGTCGGGTTGGCCAGCGCGAAGATCAGCGGCCTGGTGGCCATGGTCCTGACCATGTCGGGCTTCAGCACGCCGGCGGCGGACAGGCCCAGGAAGATGTCGGCGTCAGGGATCACCTCCGCCAGGGTGCGCTTGTCGGTGGGCTGGGCAAAGCGCGCCTTGTCCGGGTCCATCAGTTCCTTGCGGCCCTGCCAGACCACGCCGGCCAGGTCGGTCAGCCAGATGTTCTGGATCGGCAGGCCCAGGTCCACCAGCAGGTCGACGCAGGCCAGGGCCGCGGCGCCGGCGCCGCTGACCACCAGCTTGACCGCCTTGATGTCCTTGCCGACCACCTGCAGGCCGTTGAGCAGGGCGGCGCCGACGATGATCGCGGTGCCGTGCTGGTCGTCGTGGAACACCGGGATCTTCATGCGGGCGCGCAGCTTGCGCTCGATCTCGAAGCATTCCGGAGCCTTGATGTCCTCCAGGTTGATGCCGCCGAAAGTCGGCTCCAGCGCCGCGATGATGTCCACCAGCTTGTCCGGGTCCAGCTCGTTGAGTTCGATGTCGAACACGTCGATGCCGGCGAACTTCTTGAACAGGACCGCCTTGCCCTCCATCACCGGCTTGGCCGCCAGCGGGCCGATGGCGCCCAGGCCCAGCACGGCGGTGCCGTTGGTGACCACGGCCACCAGATTCCCCCGGGCGGTGTAGCGCGAGGCGGCGCTGGGATCGGCGGCGATCTCCTCGCAGGCGAAAGCGACGCCGGGGGAGTAGGCCAGCGCCAGGTCGCGCTGGTTGCTCATCTGCTTGGTCGGGGTGACCGACAGCTTTCCGGGGACCGGGAACTCGTGGTAATCGAGGGCGGCGCGGCGCAGTTCTTCACGCAGTTTCATGGGAGCGGATGCGGGGGTTTGCAGGCGGAAGTAGAGAATGATGGATGGTTCCGGAGGCAGGTTCAATAACACCATCGTGTTAAGCGCCGCGGACGGTGTGGCGATGCGGCCGGATGCTAAGGTGGCCGCATCCGGTCCGGAGGCGATGGGCGTGAGCACAAGATTCCTGCGAACGGCCGGCCTGGCCTTGCTGCTGGGCGCCGTCCTGCTGGCGGCCACCCTCGCGGCGGGCCGCCATGCTGAGCGGCGCGCGCTTCATGCCGAGGGACGGCAGGCGCACGAGCAGCTGGGCCTGTACGCCGGTGGCCTGCAGCGGCTGATCGACCGCTACCGCATGCTGCCGGCGGTGCTGGCGCTGGATCCGGATCTGCAGGCGGCGCTGCAGGTCACCGCGGATGCGGCGATGCGCCAGCGCGTCAACCTCAAGCTGGAGCGCATCAACCAGGCCACCCAGGCTTCGACGCTGACCCTGATCGACCGCCATGGCATCGGCGCCGCCGCCAGCAACTGGCGGCAGACGGCCAGCAATGTCGGCTTCGACTACAGCTTCCGGCCCTATTTCCGCGAGGCCCGCGCCTCCGGCGCCGGGCGCTTCTACGGCGTCGGCGTCACCACCGGCCAGCCGGGGTACTTCCTGTCGCAGGCGATCGTCGACGGGCAGGGCGGGTTCCTCGGCGCGGTTGCGGTCAAGCTCGACCTGCAGCGGCTGGAGCGGGAGTGGGGCGCCAGCGCCGACACCGTGGTGGTCAGCGATGCTCACGGCGTCGTGATTCTCGCCAACCGGCCGGACTGGCGCTACCGCCTGCTCGCGCCGCTGGGCGCCGCCGACCGCGCGGGGCTGGCCGAAACCCGCCAGTACGCCGGCCAGCCGCTGCTGCCGCTGCGCCACGACCTGCTGGAGGACCTGGGCGCCGACGGCCGCCGCGTGCGTATCGCCGAGCCGGCCGCCAGGGGCGAGCGGCTGTGGCAGTCCCTGCCGCTGCCGGCGGAGGGCTGGACGCTGCACCTGCTGCGCGACACCGCGCGCAGCGCCGGTGCCGGCCGCGTCGCCGCGCTGGCCGCGGCCGGCACCGGGCTGGCGCTGCTGTTCCTCGGCCTGTTCCTGCAGCAGCGCCTGCGCCTGGAGCGCCTGCGCCGCCGTTCGCGCGAGGAGCTGGAGCAGATGCTGCGCCAGCACGCCGACGCCCTGCGCACCGCCCAGGACGAGGTCGTGCAGGCGGTGGAGCGCGCCCGCGCCGGGCAGGGCGCAAGCCTGGAGCACCTGCCGCAGGGCGTCGCCGTGATCGACGCGGACCTGCGCCTGGTCGCCTGGAACCGGCGCTACGTGGAACTGTTCCGCTACCCGCCCGAGCTGGTGCAGGCCGGCCGCCCGATCGAGGACCTGCTGCGCCACAACGCGCGCCGCGGCCTGCTCGGCCCAGGCGCTCCGGAGGATGCGATCCAGCGGCGCCTGGAGCACCTGCGCGCACGCCGCGCGCACATGCACGAGCGCGAGCGGCCCGACGGCACGGTGCTGGAGATTCGCGGCACGCCGCTGCCGGACGGCGGCTTCGTCACCTCCTATGCCGACATCACCGCCTACAAGAACGCCGCGCGCGACCTGCGCACCCTGGCCGAGAGCCTGGAGCGGCGCATCGAGCAGCGTACCCATGACCTGGCCGAGGCCAAGGCCGAGGCCGAGCGCGCCAACCGTTCCAAGAGCCGCTTCGTCGCCGCGGTGGTACACGACCTGGCGCAGCCGCTGCACGCGGCGCGGCTGTTCCTGTCTTCGCTGCGCGAGCCGGGCGGGGCGCAGCGGCAGGACGAGCTGTTGCAGTACGTCGATGCCGCGCTGTCGGCACAGGACGACATCCTCGCCTCGCTGATGGACATCTCGCGCCTGGAGGCCGGCCAGCTGGCCGCGCAGCCGCGCGATTTCGCGCTGGCACCGCTGCTGCGCAGCCTGGCCGCGGAAGCCGGCGTGCTGGCCGCGGCGCGCGGCCTGCGCCTGCGGGCGCGCTGCCGCGACGTGGTGGTGCACAGCGACGAGGCGCTCCTGCGGCGCATTCTGCAGAACTTCCTGTCCAACGCGCTGCGCTACAGCCGCCGCAGCCGCATCCTGCTGGGGCTGCGCCGCGCGCCGGGCGGCTGGCGCATCGAGGTCTGGGACACCGGGCCGGGCATCCCCGAGGAGCAGCGCCAGGCGATCTTCGAGGAATTCCGCCGCTACGACCGCAGCAATGCCGGCGCCGGGCTGGGGCTGGCGATCGTCGAGCGCATCGCGCGCCTGCTGGGCCACCCCATCGGCCTGCGCTCCTGGCCGGGGCGCGGCAGTGCGTTCTCGGTCACCGTGCCGGCCGGAACCGCGGTCGCGCCGGCGGTAGCCGCTGCGGCGGAAGCGGCGCCGCCGCCGCTGCTGGGCCGCCGCTGCTGGTGCGTGGAGGACGATGCCGCAGTGCGCGAGGCCACGGCCGAGCTGCTGCGGCGCTGGGGCGCGCAGGTGCAGCTTTGCAGCGGAACGGGCGAGGCGCGCGCCCTGCAGCGCCGCGAGCCGCGGCCGGACCTGCTGCTGCTGGACTATCGCCTGGCCGACGGCGATGGACTGGAACTGCTGGCGGTCCTGCGCGAGGCCTGGGGCGCGGCGCCGCCGACGATCCTGGTTTCCGCCGAGCCGGACCCGGGGCTGCGCGACCGGGCCGCCGAGGCCGGCGCCGCCTTCCTGTCCAAGCCGCTGAAGCCGGCGGCGCTGCGCGCGCTGCTGGGGCGCCTACTCCCCCTCGCCCCCTGAGTCGGCCCGCAGTGCCCGCACCGTCAGCGCCGCCTGCGTGCGGCCATGGCAGCCGAGCTTGCGCAGGATCGCCGTGACGTGGACCTTGACCGTGTTTTCCGCCAGGCCCAGGTCGTAGGCGATCTGCTTGTTGAGGCGGCCGTCGGCCATGCACATCAGCACGCGCAGCTGCTGCGGCGTGAGCTGCGCCAGCCGGGCGGCCAGTTCGGCGTCCGCCGCATCGCGCCCCGCCGCTTGCGGCGGGAACGACAGCTCGCCTTCCAGCACCCGCCGCACGGCGCCGCGGATCTCGCCGATCGGCGCGGACTTGGGCACGAAGCCGGCGGCGCCGAACTGCCGGGCGCGCTGCAGGGTGCGTGGCTGCTCGCTGGCGGAGACGATCAGCACCGGCAGCTCCGGCCGCTCGCCGCGCAGGTACAGCAGGGAGGAGAAGCCCTGGGCCCCGGGCATCTGGAGGTCCAGCAGCACCAGGTCCAGTTGTGGTGCAGCGGCGAGGGCCGCTTCCAGTTCGCCGAAGCTGGCGGCTTCGAAAACGCAGCCGCCCTCCAGGTCGTCCCGGAGGGCGTGCAGCACCGCGGCCCGCATCAGGGGGTGGTCGTCGGCGATGATCAGGCGCAGGCCGGGCATGGCGGCAGTGTGTCACCGCGGTGCGCCGCCGCCAACGCGCCGTCAGGCGGCCTGGGGAACCAGGGCCGGCGGCAGCTCCGGCATGGCGGGCCGGCCGGCCAGCTCGGCCTGCAGGCGGTCGCGATCCAGTTCGCCTTCCCAGCGCGCCACCACGATGCTGGCGACGCCGTTGCCGATGAAGTTGGTCAGCGCCCGCGCCTCGCTCATGAAGCGGTCGATCCCCAGGATCAGCGCCAGGCCGGCCACCGGCACCGAGGGCACCACCGCCAGTGTCGCCGCCAGCGTGATGAAGCCGGCACCGGTGACGCCCGAGGCGCCCTTGGAGGTGAGCATGGCCACCGCCAGCAGGCTCAGCTGCTGCCCCAGCGTCAGGTCGATCCCCAGCGCCTGGGCCACGAACATCGCCGCCATCGTCAGGTAGATGTTGGTGCCGTCCAGGTTGAAGGAGTAGCCGGCGGGCACCACCAGGCCCACCACCGATTTGGAACAGCCCAGCTTCTCCAGCTTCTGCATCAGCGGCACCAGGGCGGACTCGGAGGACGAGGTGCCCAGCACCAGCAGCAGCTCCTCGCGGATGTAGCGGATGAAGCGCAGGATCGAAAAGCCGGCCAGGCGCGCGATCAGGCCCAGCACCAGCAGCACGAACAGCGCGCAGGCCAGGTAGAAGCTGCCCATCAGCTTCATCAGGGGGCCGAGGCTGTCGACGCCGTACTTGCCGACGGTGAAGGCCATGGCGCCGCCGGCGCCGATCGGGGCCAGCTTCATGACCATGGCGATCATGCGGAAGAAGGCCTGCGACAGCGATTCGAACAGCTCCGTGACCGGCCGCGCCTTGTCGCCCAGGGCGATCAGGGCGAAGCCGAACAACAGGGCCAGCAGCAGCACCTGCAGCAGGTCGCCGCTGCCGGTGAAGGCATCGGTGAAGGTCGTGGGGATGATGTGCAGCAGGAATTGCACGGTGGACTGGTCCTGGGCCTGGCTGGCGTACCTGGCCACGGCGCCGGCATCCAGCGTCGCCGGGTCGGCATCGAAGCCGGCGCCGGGCTGCAGGCCGTTGACCACCACCAGACCGATCAGCAGGGCGACGGTCGATACCACCTCGAAGTACAGGATCGCCTTGACGCCGACCCGGCCGACCTTCTTGACATCCGAGGCGCCGGCGATGCCCTGCACCACGGTCAGGAAGATCACCGGCGCGATCAGCATCTTGACCAGTGCGATGAAGCCGTCGCCCAGGGGCTTGAGGGCAACCCCGGTGGACGGGGAAAAATGGCCGAGCAGGCCGCCGGCGACGATGGCGGCCAGGACCCACAGGTAGAAGCGGGAAGCTTGGGTTTTCACGGCGGGTCTCCTGGGGTTTGCACCGGACGCCTGCAGCTTGGCCGCCCGGCGCCCCGCCGTCTGTAACACCTTGGTAGTAGACGGGCGCGCTCCGGGGCCTTGCCTTGCCGCCGGTCTGCTGGCACAATCGCGCCCCTTCTGCATGGCCTGTGGCCGTGTAATTCCCCTTTGACCAAGGTTTTGTGTCATGTCCAAAGTCTGCCAGGTGACCGGTAAGCGCCCGATGACGGGTAACACCGTCTCGCACGCCAACAACAAGCGTCGCCGTCGTTTCGAGCCGAATCTGCACTCGCACCGCTTCTGGCTGGAGTCGGAGAAGCGCTTCGTGTCGCTGCGCGTGTCCTCCAAGGCCATGCGCATCATCGACAAGAAGGGCGTCGAGGCCGTCGTTGCCGAGCTGCGCGCTCGCGGCGACAAGGTCTAAGCAGACCTACTCCAGGAGCCCGCCATGGCCAAGAAAAAAGAAGTAGAGAAGATCAAGCTGGTGTCGACCGCTAACACCGGTTACTACTACACCACCAAGAAGAACCGCAAGAACACGCCGGACAAGTTCGAGTTCAAGAAGTACGACCCGATCGTCCGCAAGCACGTGGTCTTCAAGGAAGCGAAGGTCAAGTAAGCTTTTTGCCCGGCCGGCGTAGTCCGTCCGCGGCAGGAATCCGAAGACTTAGAAAAGCCGCCCCCGGGGCGGCTTTTCTGTTGTCTGGAGCCCGCCTCCTGACGCCGCCTTCGGGCGGCGGTTTCGTTAGGGCCTGTTAGCGCTACGGCAATCGCTGCGATGCCCCCGTATTTGCCGCCAGGCAAGGCGCGAGGAGGTCGCTTGGTGGTTCCAAGTAACCGACGAGCAACACAGCATGGCGGCAAAGACGGGGGCACCCGGAGGGCGGGGCCGCCTGGGCGCAGGGCGTCGCTCCGTGTCGCTGATGTACATTCAGTACACGGCGCGCCCCGGGGCATAGCCCTGCACCCAGGCGGCCTCCGTCGCAGCGACTGCCGTAGCGCTAACAGGCCCTAATGTGCCCCGAATCGCCACAAAACTTCACACCCTCGCCGTAATATCCCGGTCATGTCCCAGGATCTGCCGCCCGATATCACCGACGAAGCCGACTCCAGCGCGCGCCCGCACCACCATCACCTGGAGCAGGCCCGGGCGCAGGTGATCGGCCTGCTGTCGCGCCAGTCGGTCGAAAAGGAGCTGCTGTCGCGCTCGGAGAGCCGCAACAGCGACGTGGTGGCGCAGCTGGTGGCGCGCCAGCACCAAGCCGCCCTGGAGCAGCGCCTGTCGCACTTCCACCCGGCCGACATCGCCTTCGTGCTGGAGGCCCTGGCGCCGGACGCCCGCGACCTGGCCTGGACCCTGGTGCGGCCGGCACGGCGCGGCGCGGTGCTGCTGGAGACCTCCGACACGGTGCGCCGTGCCCTGGTGCTGAACATGCCGCCGGAGGAAGTGGCGGCCCTGGCCGGCTCGCTGGACACTGACGACATCGCCGACCTGGTCTCCTCCCTCCCCGAGGAGGCGCGCCAGCAGGTGCTGGAGCGCCTGGATCGTGCCGACCAGGCCGAAGTGCGCTCGATGCTGTCCTTCCCCGAGGGCACGGTCGGGGCGATGATGGACCTGGAGTTCATCTCGGTACGCGAGGACACCACGCTGGAGGCGGTGCAGCGCCTGCTGCGGCGGCGCAAGGAACTGCCGGCGCACACCAACCAGCTGTTCGTGGTGGACCGCGGCAACCAGCTGCGTGGCCTGCTGCCGCTGGCCAAGCTGCTGCTCGGCGACCCCGAGGGCCAGGTGGTCGAGGTGATGAACCCGCGCCCGGTCTACTTCTACACCGACGACCCCTCGCGCGAGGCGGTGGCCGCCTTCGAGAAGTACGACCTGATCTCGGCACCGGTGGTGAACCTGCACCGCCAGGTGGTGGGGCGGGTGACGGTGGATGCGGTGCTGGACGAGGTGACCGCAAAGGCGCAGACCGAGGGCCTGCGCCAGGTCGGCCTGTCCGAGGAGGACGAAGACATCTTCGCGCCGGTGGTGGCCAGTGCCAAGCGCCGCTGGCCCTGGCTGGCGATCAACCTGGCGACGGCCTTCTTCGCCTCGCGCGTGATCGGCGCCTTCGAGTCGATCATCACGGCCCTGGTGGCGCTGGCGGCGCTGATGCCGATCGTCGCCAGCATCGGCGGCAACACCGGCAACCAGTCGGCGGCACTGGTGATCCGCGGCCTGGCGCTGGGCCAGCTCGGCGCGCACCAGTTTCGCCGCATCCTGCGCCGCGAGCTGTCGATCAGTGCCCTGAACGGCGCCATGTGGGGCAGCGTGCTGGGCCTTGCCACGCTGCTGCTGTACCGCGATGTGCACCTGGCGGGGGTGATCGCGGCGGCGCTGATGCTCAACATGGCGGTGGCGGCCCTGGTGGGGGTGCTGGCACCGGTGCTGCTGCACCGCCTGGGCCGCGATCCGGCGATGGGCTCCAGTATCATCCTCACGGCGACCACCGACAGCATGGGTTTCTTCATTTTCCTGGGGCTGGCGGCGGTCTTTCTGGTCTGAAGGGGGAGCGGCAATGGGGCAGGCAAAACTGGTTCTGGGCGTCATCCTGGCGGTGATCGGCGTGGCTTTCCTGGCGCGGTTTTCACCGATGACGGTGGTGCCGGCGGGCCATCGCGGCGTGGTGACCCTGTTCGGCAAGGTGGACCCGCAGCCGCTGGGCGAGGGACTGCACCTGGTCAACCCGCTGTGCAACGTGGTGAAGATCGACGTGCGCGTGGCGCGCGCCGACTCCGAGGGCGAGGCCGCCAGCCGCGACCTGCAGATCGTGCATACCGCGATCACGCTGAACTACCGCATCAACCCGGAACTGACCGCCAGGCTCTACCAGGAGGTCGGGCCCGGCTTCGAGCAGAAGGTGATCGAGCCGGCGGTGCAGGAGGCCTTCAAGGCCGTCACCGCCAAGTACACGGCCGAGGAGCTGATCACCAAGCGCGAGGACGTGCGCCACAACATCCGCCTGCTGCTCAGCGAGAAGATCAACGCCCGCGCGGTCAACGCCCTGGCGCTGGACGAGGTGTCGATCACCAATTTCCGCTTCTCCGCCCAGTTCTCCCAGGCGATCGAGTCCAAGCAGGAGGCCGAGCAGCTGGCGCTGAAGGCACAGCGCGACCTGGAGCGCATCCAGATCGAGGCCAAGCAGCGCATCGCCCAGGCCGAGGCCGAGGCGGCGGCCCTGCGGGTGCAGAAGCAGGAAATCACCCCCGACCTGATCAAGCTGCGCGAGATCGACGCCCAGATCAAGGCGATCGAGAAGTGGAACGGCGTGCTGCCGACCACCATGGCCGGCGGCGCCGTGCCCTTCCTGGGGCTCAACGGCGGGCAGGCGGGCCGCTGACGGGGATCGCCGGCAGGGTTTTGCCTGCGGCGGGCGGGGCCCTACCAGCTGTCATGTGCGATGCCTTAAAGTGCGCGATCCCATGACCGAAACTGCCAACACCATTCCCGAACTGGGCCGCGCCATGATCGGCGCCGGCCAGCTGTTCCACGCCCGCGGCTGGGTGCCGGCCACGGGGGGCAACTTCTCCGGCCGCCTGGGGCCCGAGCGCATGCTGATCACCGCCTCGGGCTGCCACAAGGGCGAGCTGACCGAGGCCGATTTCCTGGTGGCCGACCTCGACGGCCAGCCGATCGGCAGCTGCCGCAAGGCCTCCTACGAGACCCTGCTGCACTGCCAGCTGTACCGCCACGATCCGGCGATCGGCGGCGCCCTGCACACGCACTCGGTGGCCAACACCGTGCTGTCGCGGCGCCACGAGCGCATCCGCCTGGCCGGCTACGAGCTGCTCAAGCTGCTGCCGGGGATACGAACCCACGACGCCGTGGTCGAAGTGCCGGTGTTCGAGAACGACCAGGACATCGCCCGCCTTGCGGCGCGCGTGGATGCCCATATGAAGCAGGATCCCGCCACGCCGGCCTATGTCATCGCCGGGCACGGCCTCTATGCCTGGGGCGCCACGGTGGCCGAGGCGCGCTGGCGCGTCGAAGCCCTGGAATTCATGTTCGAGTGCGAACTGCGCTCGTAAGTTGTTGAAGGAGTAGCACCATGACCACCCTGACCATCTACGCCGACAGCGACGCGACCCAGCCGCTGCAGAAGCTGACGCGCTTCGAGGACATCCGCGATGCCCTGGCCGGCATCGGCGTCGAGTTCGAGCGCTGGGACGCCTCCAAGCCGCTCAAGCCCGAGGACGGCGCCGAGGAAGTGATCGCCGCCTACCAGGACGCGATCGACCAGCTCAACCAGAAGTACGGCTTCGTCACCATCGACGTGGTGGCGATGCACCCCGAGAACCCGCAGGCCGAAACCGCCCGCGGCAAGTTCCTGGCCGAGCACACGCACGACGATTTCGAGACGCGTTTCTTCGTCGACGGCTCCGGCATGTTCTACATCCGCGCCGGCGGCAAGGTCTACATGACCGAATGCACCCGCGGCGACCTGATCAACCTGCCGGCCAACACCACGCACTGGTTCGACATGGGGCCGAAGCCCTTCTTCAAGGCGATCCGCTTCTTCCGCATCGCGGAAGGCTGGGTCGGCAAGTTCACGGGCGATACCATCGCCGACCGGTTCCCGCGCTTCGAGCGCGCAGCCTAACCAACACATAGACAGCCTCTCCCGACGGTGGGTGAGCCGGATCAGATGGATGTCCGGTGGACATCCGTCCCGGCGAACGCCCGGCCAGGGATGGCCGGGCAGGGGCTAGATGGGCGAGCTGATGTCCCGCCATGGATGGCACCATGGTCACCAAGCTACATGTATAACTTCACCCTTAGTTACTAAGAAGACCACCACCCTCACCCCAGCCCTCTCCCGCCAGCGGGAGAGGGGGAAAGAAGCAAAGATGATCAAGGCAATCGTGACCGACATCGAGGGCACCACCTCCTCGATCGACTTCGTACACCAATCGCTGTTCCCCTACGCCAAGCGGCACATGCGCGCCTTCCTGCGCGCCCAGGCCGGCAATGACGAGGTGCAGCGCCAACTGGCCGAGGTCGAGCGCCAGGAAAACCGCGACCTGTCGCTGGGCGAGGCCGCCGACGTGCTGGAGCAGTGGATCGCCGAGGACCGCAAGTACACGCCGCTCAAGGCCCTGCAGGGCATGATCTGGCGCCAGGGCTACGAGGCCGGCGAACTCAAGGGCCACGTCTACCCGGATACCCCCGATGCGCTGCGGCACTGGCAGGGCGAAGGCCGCAAGCTCTACGTCTACTCCTCGGGCTCCGAGGAGGCGCAGCGCCTGATCTTCGGCCACAGCGACGCGGGTGATCTGACGCCGCTGTTCTCGGGCTATTTCGACACGCGCATCGGCGGCAAGCGCGAGGCGGCGTCCTACCGCAACATCCTGCAGCAGATCGGCCTGCCGGGCGCCGAGGTGCTGTTCCTGTCGGACATCGGCGAGGAACTGGACGCGGCGCAGGCCGCGGGCATGAAGACCTGCCAGCTGCTGCGCGACGAGCGCACCAGGCCGGCCGCGGGGCACCAGCAGGTGGGGAAGATGACCGACGTGGTCGTTTGAGCAGACCCGTCATGCCGGCGGAAGCCGGCATCCAGTCCCTCGGCAAAGACCTTCAGTCCGCAAATGCACGCAAATGCACGCGAATAGAAGCGTGGAGATTTGCGTTCATTCGCGTTTATTTGCGGACTGAAGCTTTCTCAGGCCTTCGGCAACCGTTCCGCCCAGCCCGCCGCCGGATCGCCGATCACCACGAACAGCGGGTTGAGCAGCGATTCCTTCTGGTTGTAGCGCAGCGGCTGCAGGCCCGGCATCACCAGTACCTGGGCGCCGGCCTGTTCGGCCACGCACTGGCCGGCGGCGGTGTCCCACTCGCTGGTGGGGCCGGTACGCGGGTAGAGGTCGGCCACGCCGTCGGCCACCAGGCAGAACTTCAGCGAGGAGCCGCGGCTGACCGCGTCATGCTCCGGCATCTTTTCCAGGAAGGATTCCAGCGCCGCGTCGCGGTGCGACTTGCTGACCACCAGCGCCGGGCGGGCCGGCGACTTGCGGGTGCGGATGGCGGTCTTCTGGCCATTCTCCAGGCGCCAGGCGCCGAGGCCCTGCGCGGCGATCCAGCTGGTCTTCAGCACTGGGCCATGCACCACGCCCAGCACCGCCACGCCGTTGTCCACCAGGGCGATGTTCACGGTGAATTCGCCGTTGCGCTTGATGAATTCCTTGGTGCCGTCCAGCGGGTCCACCAGCCAGTAGCGCGACCACTGGCGGCGCGTGGCGTAAGGGATGTCGGCCGCTTCCTCGGACAGCACCGGAATCTCCGGCGCCAGCGCCTGCAGGCCGGCCACGATGTGGTGGTGCGCGGCCAGGTCGGCCTGGGTCAGCGGCGAGTCGTCGTCCTTGGTGGTGACGGCGATGTCCGATTCGTAGATGCCAAGGATCTTTTCGCCGGCGCCAAGGGCAATGGCCAGGACCTGGTCCAGCGTTTCCTGCGATACCTTCACGTGAGGCCTCCGACGGATGAGGCCGCTATCATAAGCGCCTGATGAGCGAGAACCTCCTTCAAGTGGACTGGGACCGGGCCGAGTGGGTCATCCTGGACATGGACGGCACCATCCTGGACCTGTCTTACGACAACTACTTCTGGCGCGAGCTGGTGCCGGAGCGCTATGCGCAGGCACGTGGCCTGAGCCTGGAGCAGGCGCGCGAGGAGCTGCTGCCGCGCTTCGTCGAGGTGCAGCACACGCTGCCCTGGTACTGCACCGACTACTGGAGCGGCATCACCGGCCTGGACATGGCGGGCCTGAAGCGCGAGATCCGCGAGCGCATCCGGGCCCTGGAAGGCGCCGAGCGCTTCCTGCAGCACGTGCGTGATTCCGGTCGCCAGCTATGGCTGGCCACCAATGCCCACCGCGACAGCTGGACCCTGAAGATGGAGCAGACCGGCCTGGGGAGTTATTTCCACCAGATCGTGTCCTCGCATGACTATGGCTTTCCGAAAGAAGACGCGCAGTTCTGGCAGCGCTTCCAGGCCGACAAGCCCTTCGCGCCCGAGCGCGCGCTGTTCGTCGACGACAGCCTGCCGGTGCTGGCTTCTGCACGGCGCTTCGGCATCGGCCAGGTGGTGGGCCTGCGCCATCCGGACTCGTTGCAGCCGCGCCGGGCGGATTTCGACTGGGACCCGGCGGCGGACCGGATCGAGCAGCTGATTCCGCGCTGAGACGCGGACACGCGGCTAAAAGATCGCGGCTAAAGCCGCTCCCACGAAAAGCTGCCGGGCACCAAGCTTCACTGAAAACAAAAAGGCCCGCAGCGAGCGGGTCCTTTTGTGCTGCAGCCTTGCGGGCTACATCGTGCTTTTGGGCGGGTTCGCGGTCTGTACCAGGCCGCCGACGCCGGGGCTGGCGATCTGCTCGCGCGGCCGGGTTTCCAGCCAGTTGCGCACGCGCTGGGCGTCGGCGAAGCGGGTCAGTTTGCCGCTGGAATCGAGGAACACCATGACCACCGGGCGGTCCTGGATGCGCGCCTGCATCACCAGGCAGCGGCCGGCTTCGCTGATGTAGCCGGTCTTCTGCAGGCCGATCTGCCAGTCGTCGCCGCGGTAGCGCACCAGACGATTGCTGCTGACGAACTGCATGCTGCTCCGGCCCATCTCCACCGTGTGCTCGGCCTGCGTCGAGAAGCGGCGGATCGTCGGGTTGCCGTAGGCGGCGTTGACCATGCGCACCAGGTCGCTGGCGCTGGAGACGTTGGAGCTGGACAGGCCGGAGGAGTCGACGAAGCGCGAGTCGCGCATGCCCAGTTCGCGCGCCTTGCGGTTCATCGCCGAGACGAAGGCACTGATGCCGCCCGGGTAGTTGCGGCCCAGCGCCGAGGCGGCGCGGTTCTCGGAGGACATCAGCGCCAGCAGCATCAGGTCCTCGCGGCTCAGTTCCAGGCCCACGCGCAGGCGCGAGTGGCTGCCCTTCTCGAGGTCGATGTCCTGGCTGGTGATGGTCAGGATCTCGTCCATCGGCAGGCGCGCGTCCATCACCACCAGCGCGGTCATCAGCTTGGTGATCGAGGCGATCGGCAGCACCGCGTCGGGATTCTTGGAGAACAGCACCTCGTGGGTGCGCTGGTCCACCACCATCGCCACGCTGGAGCCCAGGTTCAGTTCGTCGCGGGTGTGGTGCAGGCCCAGGGCCTGGCCCAGCGACGGAATCGCCGGGGCCACCGCCACCACGCGGCGCACGGAGCGGCGCGTGGTCTTGCGCGAGACGCGCTTCTTGGCGCTGGCCTTGGACTTGGCCTTGCCCGTGGCCTTCTTGCCGACCGCGGACTTGCGCTTGGTCGTGGTCTTGGTGCTGGCCGCGCCTTCCTTCTTGGCGGCGCTGCTGCTCTTGGCGGCTTTTTCCTTGACCGGGGTGGCGGCCAGGGCGGGGTTTACACCGGCGCTGAGGCCTGCCAGGGCGAGAGCCAGCAGCAACTGGCGCCAGCCGGCGACCAATCCGCCTGTCCTGTTTTTCTTCATACCCGCCTCATCGCCTGCCGGCGCAACATTGTTCAGGTAGAGAAAATATATCAATGCCAAGAACTTGTGAAGGAGTTTTAATGCAAACCTGACGAGCGGGTCAGCGTCGCCGGCCGGGGCCGCCCCGGCCGCCCCCCGGGCGTCCGCCGCCGGAGCGCCCGCCGCCCGGACGACCGCTGCTCGAGCGGCCGGTGAAGGGCCGCCGCGGCTGGCGCGGCGGGGCGACGAAATCGGTGGCCAGCCAGTCGTGGGCCTCCTGCATCAGCGGGATCTTGGCGCCGATGTACTTCTCGATCGGCGGCAGGGAGTAGACCCAGGTCTCGCAGCAGAAGGAGATGGCGTCGCCGGTGGCGCCGGCGCGCGCGGTGCGGCCGATACGGTGGACGTAGTCCTCCGGGTCCTGCGGCAGGTCGAAGTTGATGACGTGCGACACGCCGGGGATGTGCAGGCCGCGGGCGGCCACGTCGGTGGCCACCAGGATCGGCAGGCGGCCTTCCTTGAAGTCGTCCAGCAGCTTGATGCGCTTGGTCTGGGCGACGTCGCCGGACAGGGTGGCGGCCTCGAAGCCGTTGAGCTTGAGGGCGGCCTCCACCTCCTCGGCGCCGCGCTTGGTATTGAGGAACACCAGGGTGCGGAAGGGGTCGTGGTGGCGCAGCAGGCCCACCAGCATGGCCAGTTTCTCGTCATTGGCGACGTGGATCAGGCCCTGGCGCACGCGGTCGGCGGTGACCTGCTCGGGCTCGATCTCGATCTTCTGCGGCGAATTCATGTGCTCGTAGGCCAGTTCCAGCACGCGCTGGGACAGGGTGGCCGAGAACAGGTAGTTGCGGCGCTGGTCGGCCGGCGGCAGCTTGCGCAGCATGTAGCGGATGTCGACGATGAAGCCCAGATCGAACATGCGATCGGCCTCGTCCAGCACCAGGGTCTCGATCTGGTCGAGCTTGTAGACGCCCTGCTTGAAGTAGTCGATCAGGCGACCGGGGGTGCCGATCAGGATGTCGATGCCGTTCTCGATCGCCGTGCGCTGGGTTTCGTAGCCGGCACCGCCGTAGCAGACCACCATGCGCAGGCCGGTCTCGGCGCCCAGCTGCTCGGCGTCCTTGAGGATCTGGATCGCCAGCTCGCGGGTGGGGGCCATCATCAGCGCGCGCGGCTGGCCGGGGTCGGCGCCTTCGCGGCGGGGGCGGGTCAGCAGCTGGTTCATCGTCGCCAGCAGGAAAGCGGCCGATTTGCCGGTGCCGGTCTGGGCCTGGCCGGCCAGATCGGCCCCCGCCAGGGCCAGGGGCAGGGTCTGCGCCTGAATCGGCGTACAGTGCGTATAACCCAGTTTGGCAAGCCCTGACTTGAGCTGCGGATGCAGGGGCAGGGACTCGAAAGTGACTTCGCTTAGGTGCTGGAGCTGCATGAATGGTATCTAATGTCGGGACCAGCGCTCTTGCAAGCGGCGGTCGGATGGGATGAAATAGAGCCATCACACAGGCTGCGCGGCGTCTTTTGGATCACCGGCCGCGACGAGAACAGCCCGCTATTTCCCCGTTTCAAAAATTAATCATAACGATCTGACTGTTTTTTTGCGCGTCTTGTGCGCACCTGCCGTACCCCCCATCTTTCCGGTATGCGGGGTTGTTCCCCCGCATTGGCCCACTAACCGAGGTATCCCATGAGCGAAAATATCTCCGCCGTCACCGACGCCACGTTCGAGCAGGACGTGCTCAAGTCGGACCTGCCCGTCCTGGTGGATTTCTGGGCGGAATGGTGCGGCCCCTGCCGGATGATTGCCCCGATCCTGGAGCAGGTCGCCCAGGAGAACGCCGGCAAGCTCAAGGTTGTGAAACTCAACGTGGATGAGAACCCGGGGACCCCCCCGAAGTTCGGCATCCGCGGCATCCCGACGCTGATCCTGTTCAAGAACGGCCAAGCCGCCGCGACCCAGGTCGGTGCCGTCCACAAGGCCCAGTTGGCCGCTTTTGTCACTCCTCACGTAAATGCCGCCTAACAATCCGCGCATGAAACGCCACCGCCGTCACGGCGGCGGCGGTGGAGGCCGCAACCCCCAGCAGGGCGGCCAAAACAACAACAACAATCTCGCTAACCAGGGATTCCCCGAAGACGACCACGATCTGCAGCCTGAAGATCCGGCGATCGTCAACGACGGCCCCATGGCGCCCGGGGGCGAAGCTTACGACGCCACCCGCCCGGCCCCGCAGATGTCGGATGACGACGAAAGCGGCAACGGCAACGGCAATGGCGGGAACAACCCGCAGTCGCAGCAGCCGCCCAAGGTCGTGCATGTTCCCGACCTGAAGAAGATGACGGCGGCGGCACTGCTCGAGCTTGCCGAGCAGCAGGGCCTGGAGAACATCGCCCGCGTCAAGAAGCAGGATCTGATCTTCACGATCCTGAAGGCCGCCGCGCGCCGTGGCGAGCACATCTACATCGAAGGTGTGCTCGAGATCATGCCGGACGGCTACGGCTTCCTGCGTGGCCCCGACGCCTCGTACCTGGCCGGCCCGGACGACGTCTACATCTCGCCCAGCCAGATCCGCCGCTTCGCGATGCGCACCGGCGACACCATCGCCGGCCGTATCCGCACGCCCAAGGACAACGAGCGCTACTTCGCGCTGCTGAAGGTCGACTCGATCAACTTCGAGCCCTTCGAAGTCAGCCGCAAGAAGGTTTCCTTCGAGAACCTGACGCCGCTGTTCGCGGACGAGCAGTTCAAGATGGAGCGCGGCAACGGCACCACCGAAGACATCACCGCCCGCATCATCGACCTGGTCGCGCCCTTCGGCAAGGGCCAGCGCGGTCTGATCGTCTCGCCGCCCAAGGCCGGCAAGACCATCATGATGCAGAACATCGCGCAGTCGATCGCGGCCAACTACCCGGATGTGTATCTCATCATCCTGCTGGTGGACGAGCGTCCGGAAGAAGTCACCGACATGCAGCGCACCGTGCGCGCCGAGGTGATCTCCTCCACCTTCGACGAGCCCGCCACGCGCCACGTGCAGGTCGCCGAGATGGTGATCGAGAAGGCCAAGCGCCTGGTCGAGCACAAGCGCGACGTCGTGATCCTGCTGGACTCCATCACCCGCCTGGCCCGCGCCTACAACACCGTGGCGCCCAGCTCCGGCAAGGTGCTCACCGGCGGTGTCGATGCCAACGCCCTGCAGAAGCCCAAGCGCTTCTTCGGCGCCGCGCGCAACATCGAGGAAGGCGGCTCGCTGACGATCATCGCCACGGCGCTGGTCGATACCGGCTCCAAGATGGACGAAGTGATCTACGAAGAGTTCAAGGGCACCGGCAACATGGAGCTCCACCTGGAGCGCCGCATCGCCGAGAAGCGCGTGTTCCCGGCGATCAACATCAACCGTTCCGGCACCCGCAAGGAAGAGCTGATGATGGATCCGGGCGACCTGAACAAGGTCTGGATCCTGCGCAAGGTGCTGCACGACATGGACGAGCTGGGCGCCATGGAAATGCTGATCGACCGCATGAAGCACACCAAGACGAACCAGGCGTTTTTTGATTCGATGAAGCGTAACTAGTCGAACCAGCCTGTGCTACAAATGAGAAGGCCGCGAGAGATCGCGGCCTTTTCTTTTTTGAGTGCGTGCGACCGAACCGTTCATCCCGAGTGCCGCGTAGCGGTGTATCGAGGGACGTACCGCGCCCTTTCAATCGCCTGTCCTTTCCCCTGTGCGTAGGAGCGAGCTTGCTCGCGACCTGGTCGTTGGGTCTCCAGGACTTTGCAGCAGGGACGCCGGCGACTACGCCGGTCAGGAGCGATGGCTCTCTGTAGGTTTATTTCGCCCAAGGGCGAGTCACTTTTCTTTGTTATACGACAAAGAAAAGTAACCAAGAGAAAACGTACCCTTGTATTGGCGCCCCGCTTACGCGGGGTTCCCCGCCCAGTGGTCGGTCGCTGAGGGGTCGGACACACAGGCCATCCATGGCCTGTGTGTCCTCGGCCGGACATCCTGTCCGGCTCGACCCCTGCGCCCGACCCCTGTGCGGGCGCCGCTACGAGGGAGCCCGGAACATCAAAAGCATTCGCTGCGCTCACCAAGCCATTGGGAGGCGCCAGCCCGGTAGGATGTGGTGAGCTTGCGAACCGCATCAATCGCGCCCGCGAGGTGCCTTCGAGTCCACGGAGCAACACATGCGCAGCAAACGTCCTATCACCTTGAAGCCTCAGGACACGGCGCTTCTGGAGCAAGGGAGGGAGCCCATCCTGATCGGCCGAGATGGTCTGCTTGAGGGCATCGCTCGCGGTGAGCGGGCGATTGAAGAGGGCCGGACTGCTACTCATGCATGGGCCAGGCAGCGCATGGCGCGATGGCTCAAATAGTCTGGACTCGATCCGTGCGGGGCGAATACGATGAAGTCCAGTCTGTATAGGTCGGTTGCGTAAAGCCATGCCTGACTTCAGCAAATCCGAGCGGCGCTTGCTTCGTGATCTGGCGGCAGACGTGTATGAGGCCGAGGCACATCTGCTTCTTGAAGCGCTCGATGCGTCATTCGCCGAATGGCGTGAAGACAGGATCCTGAGTTCGGAATTGATCGGTCGGATTCACGAGTTCCATCAGGACGACTCGCGCCCTCTCTGGTCCATGTACCGGGGATTGAAGGAGCACGACATTGTCGCGCGCGGGATCGCGCGGGATTTGTTGAGGGCCGATAAGGTCAGGCCAGAACTCTTGGAGAAATTGCGCCCATTGATCGCCGACTATGTGCGGGGCTGGGGCGGCGACTCCAATGAGAGCTCCATGGCCTGAATGCGTTCACCCTTCGACAGGCTCAGGGCGAACGGTTGGGTTAACAAGTTGACCCTTACCCCTCTCCAAGGGGAGAGGGACGAGACAACCTACTGCCGCGCACACCCCGGCTCCACCGTGAACTTCAACTCCGTATCCACCGGTCCCAGCTGCGCCAGCACATCGCGGCCCAGCAGCGCCGGTGTGCTGAAGTCGCTGCGGTCCACCAGGTTGAAGTCGGCGGGCATGAAGGTCTGGCCGATGCAGAGGTCCAGGCGCACCACCCAGCGCTCCTGCGCGGGCTCGCCGTTCTTCTGCTTGATGCGCACGCGGCGCACCACGGGCTGTTCCAGCGGGTGGCCGTCGACGGTGAAGCGCAGCCAGTTCTGGCCTTCGCGCTCGAACAGCTCGATGCCGGTGGCGTGCAGCGAGGACGAGCTGGCGCCGGTGTCGAGCTTGGCTTCCACCTCGAAGTAGCGCGTCAGCGTTTCGATGCGCACGCGCTCCATCCAGCCGTAGGTCTGGGCCGGGACCTCATCCGCCACCTGCCAAGGATCGCGCTCCTGCGCGACGGCGCCCAGCGGCAGCAGGGCCGCGAGCAACAGCCCCGCGGCGGCGCGCATCAGTGCGATTCGCGCGCGATGGCGCGGTAGCCGATGTCGTTGCGGAACTGCGCGCCGCTCCAGCCGATCTTGCGCACGGCGGCGTAGGCCAGAGCCTGGGCTTCGCCCACGGTGTCGCCGCGGGCGACGACGCAGAGCACGCGGCCGCCGCTGGTGACGACCTGGCCGTCCTTCTGGGTGGTGCCGGCGTGGAACACCTTGGCGGCGCCCATGGGGGCATCGAGGCCGACGATGGCGTCGCCCTTGGCGATGGGGCCGGGGTAGCCGGCGGCGGCCATCACCACGCCCAGCGCGGGCTGCGGGCTCCAGCGGGGCTGCGCGGCTTCCAGGTTGCCGTCGACAGCGGCTTCCAGCAGGTCCAGCAGGTCGGAGTCCAGGCGGATCAGGATCGGCTGGGTCTCGGGGTCGCCCATGCGCACGTTGAACTCCAGCACGCGCGGGGCGCCCTGGCCGTTGATCATCAGGCCGGCGTAGAGGAAGCCGGTGAAGGGCGCGCCTTCGGCGGCCATGCCGCGCAGGGTCGGCTCGATCACTTCGCGGCAGGCGCGGGCATGCACCTCGCCGGTGACCACCGGGGCGGGCGAGTAGGCGCCCATGCCGCCGGTGTTGGGGCCGGTGTCGCCGTCGCCGATGCACTTGTGGTCCTGGCTGGTGGCCATGGCCACGTAGCTCGTGCCGCTGGCCACGACGATGAAGCTGGCCTCCTCGCCGTCGAGGAAGTCTTCCACCACGATGCGCGCGCCGGCCTGGCCCAGCAGCTCGCCGCCAAGCATGTCGCGGGCGGCGGTCTGCGCCTCTGCCACGGTGGTGGCCACGACCACGCCCTTGCCGGCGGCCAGGCCGTCGGCCTTGACCACGATCGGTGCGCCGCGCTGGGCGATGTAGGCTACGGCCGGTTCGATCTCGGTGAAGACGCGGTACTGCGCCGTGGGAATGGCGTGGCGCTCGAGGAAGTCCTTGGTGAAGGCCTTGGAGGCCTCCAGCTGCGCGGCGGCCCGGGAGGGCCCGAAGATGCGCAGGCCGGCGGCCTGGAAGGCGTCGACCACGCCCAGCGACAGCGGCGCCTCGGGGCCGACCACGGTGAAGCCGACGCCCTCGGCCTGGGCCAGGGCCAGCAGGGCCGGGATGTCGTCCACCGCGACGGCGGCGTTGCGGCAACCCGCCTCGGTCGCGGTGCCGGCGTTGCCGGGGGCGACGATCACCTCGCTCACGCGCGGCGATTGCGCCAGCTTCCAGGCCAGCGCGTGCTCGCGCCCGCCGGAACCGATCACCAGAATCTTCATCGCCTGCGTCATGAGCCCATCATCCTTGCGTCGGAAACAAAAAAGGCCAGGCCTTGCGGCCTGGCCCCCTTATTTTACCTGCCTTGCGGCTTAGCGCGGGATCAGGTTGTTGCCGTCCACGCGGACCTTGGAGCCCGGGTTCAGGCCTGCAGGGTCGGCGACGGTGACGGTGCGCGAGCTGCCGTCTTCCATGGCGACGCCGATCTGGTAGACCGTGGTGGAACGGGCGCGCTTCTCGATCTCGCGACCGGCCATGGCGCCGAGCACCGCGCCGGCGACCGTGGCGACGTCCTTGCCGCGGCCCTTGCCGAACTGGTGACCGGCCACGCCGCCGGCGGCTGCGCCGCCGAGGGTGCCGATCGCGCCGGCCTCGCCCTTCTCGGTCACCGGGGTGACCGAGGTGACCGTGCCGCAGTCATAGCAGACCTGGGGCGGGGGCGGAGTCGAGGGCTCCACCGGCTTGGGCTTCGGCTTGGGTTTCGGCTTCGGCTTGGGGGCCGGAGCCGGCGCGGGAGCCGGCGCAGGCTCGGGCTCGGCGACCGGAGCGGGCGCTACCGGGGCCACCGGCTCGGCCGGCACCTCGGTGGTGGGCACGGTGGACGGCGGTGCCGGGGTCTGCGCCGGGTCCGCAGGCTTGTTGCAGCCGGCGGCCAGCACGGTGGCGGCCACCAGCAGCGCGCTGCAGAAGTGGGTGAGGCGGGGTTTGTTCATCGCTGATTCTCCATTTTGTCTTGCCAGCCTTTTCGGGGCGGTCTGGTCTAAAGGATACCGAGCAAAGCTGAACGGTAGATGTACTCGATGGCCAGCAGCGCCAGGAAGCAGGCGCCGGTGTAGAACACGTTGACGCCCAGCGCAGCGAACACCCGTCCGAGGATAGGCCCACGGCCGAAATGGCGATAGGCCCACAGCGCGGTCAGCGCCAGCAGCATCTCGGGGATCAGCGGATACAAGGCCATGCCGTCGATGGCGAGCACGTCGCGGTTGTACCAGATCTGCAGCGGCCGGGCGGCCCATTCCCAGAACGCGAACAGCGCCAGCGACAGGGCGCCCGTGACCAGGTAAGGGCTGCGGCTGGAATGGCCGATCAGCAGCACCGGGAACAGCAGCATCATCCACAGGCCGAGGAAATAGATCGGCACGTCGCCGCCGATGCGCGGCTGGCCCAGGTCGGGGAACACCAGCACGCCGGCCACGCGCACCAGGGCCCAGTCGGGCAGCACCTGGCCGGCGGCCAGGGGCAGCAGGAACAGCCACAGGAACAGCCACTCGTGGTGGCGGCGGACCAGGCTCACCAGCGGCAGGGCGGCGTGGTAGCCCAGGGTCAGCCAGAGCAGGTTCTGGCCGCGGGCATTGCCCTCGGTCATCGCCACCAGCGGCAGGGCGGCGGCCAGGAACAGGACGTGGAACCAGAGGGCGTCGCGTACGGAAGGATTCATGCCGCGTTCTCAATCCTTTGAGCCGGTGCGGACCGATTTGTTTTTATTTATTTACAAAAATAAAATAATGCAACTAAAAATCACGACTGCGAATTGTTCATCGCCGAAATGCGCGCGCTGGCCATCGACAGGCGGTAGATCAGGGTCTCGGTGAAGACCTTGTAGAAGCGCAGCTGGCAGCGCTCGGAGATGCGGCCGACGGCGCTGGCGTTGAGCTTCAGCGCCAGCACCTGGTTGAGCGCGACGACGCTGCCGGAGCGCTTGGCGCCGGAGACGAAGCCGATCTCGCCCATGCAGTCGCCTTTCTCCAGGCGGTAGATGGCGCGGCCGCCCTTCTGCACCTCGGCGGTGCCCAGGGCGATGATGAAGAAGGCCGCGTCGACGCCGCTCTCGGTGATCAGCGCCTCGCCCGGCTGGTAGGTGGCCATCGAGCTGACGTTGAGGATCTCGTTGATGTCCTCGTCGGAGAAGCCGTCGAAGAAATGCAGGCGGCGCAGCGAGTCGCGCGATTCGCGGCGGCCCACGGTGTGGCCGGCCAGCTTGAGCAGGTCGTAGAGGCGCGCCAAGGCACCGGCGAGGTCGCCGCCCGTCCGGTAACGCTCGTCCGGGTTCTTCAGCAGCAGGCGCGACACCAGGTTGGAGACTTCCGCCGGCACGTCGGGGCGCAGGTCGCGCACGCGCGGCGCCGGCTCCACGTTGATCGCGTGCAGCAGTTCCTTCATGTCCTTCATCGGGAACGGCGGCCGCCCGGTGAGCAGTTGGAACATCACCGCGCCGAGCGAGTAGAGGTCGCTGGTGCCGTCGAGCTGTTCGTTGCGCGACTGCTCCGGCGACATGTACAGCGGCGAGCCGAGCAGGCCGGTGCCGCCGCCGGCGTGCTTGGTGCTGCTGGCCTCGTGGCCGATCTCGGCGATCGAGAAGTCCATCAGCTTGGGCACGCCATCGCGCGTCAGCATGATGTTGCTGGGCTTGATGTCGCGGTGGAGGATGCCCTTGGAATGGGCATAGTCCAGCGCCTTGGCGCACTTGAAGACGATGTCGATGACCTGGTCCAGCGGCAGGCGCAGTCCACCGGGGCGGCACATCGGCTGCAGCGTCTCGCCGTCGATGTACTCCATCACCAGGTAGCTGAGTTCGCCTTCGACGCCGGCGTCGTAGAGCGAGACGATGTGCTTGTGCGACAGCATGCCGGCGGCGCGGGCCTCGGCGAAGAAGGTGCGCTCGTGGTCGACGTCGGAGCGGAATTCCTGGTCCTGCATCGCCACCTTGATGGCGACGTCGCGCTGCACGAAGGGGTCGAAGGCCTTGTAGACCACGCCACAGGCACCGCGGCCGAGTTCGCCACGGATTTCATACTTGGCGATCTGCTGCGGCGGCGAGTCAGGCAGATCGGCAGGTCGGCGGATGGCGCTGACCTCCGTATCTCCCACACGCCGGCGCGACTTCGTCACCGGGTTGCTTTTCTCTAACTGCACGTGATCCCCACGGCCGCGTGAAACCCAGCGGCGTCTATGTATTTCGCAGGATACCTGACGTGACGCTCAGCTTGCCAAGAGGGTTTTCCCGCGACCTGCACGATTTTGGTGCAAGTTGATGATTTTCAAGGGATAGGAGGATTGACTCAAGCCGTCAGGGCCGACAGGCGCGCGCTGGTAACCGACAGGCGATAGATCAGGGTCTGTGTGAAAACCTTGTAAAATCTGAGCTGGCAGTCGCGGGACACCCGTTCCATCAGGGTGGCGTTGATCTTCAGCGCCAGCACCTTGTTCAGTGCCACCACCGTGGCGGTGCGCTTGGTGGCCGACAGAAAGCCGATCTCGCCGACGCACTCGCCCTTCTCCAGGCGGTAGATCGCCTTGCCGCCCTTGCGCACCTCGGCGCTGCCCAGCGCCAGGATGTAGAAGGAGTCGTCGATGTCGCCCTCGGCGATGATCGTCTCGCCGGCCTGGTAGGTGGCCATGCTGCTGGCGTTGAGTATCTCGTCGATCTCCTCGTCGGAGAAGCCGTCGAAGAAATGCAGGCGGCGCAGCGAGTCGCGCGATTCGCGGCGGCTGATCACCAGGCCCTGCTGGCGCAGCTGGTCGAACAGGCGCGTCAGCGTCACGGCCAGCTCGCCGCCGCTCTGGTAGCGCTCGCCCGGCGTCTTGAGCAGCAGGCGCGACACCACTTCCGACACCGCCTCCGGCACGTCCGGCCGCAGTTCGCGCACGCGCGGCGCCGGCTGGGTCTTGATGGCGGTGAAGAGCTTGGGGATTTCCTGGATCGGGAACGGCGGCAGGCCGGTCAGCAGCTGGTACATCACCGCGCCCAGCGCGTAGAGGTCGGTGGTGGGGCCCAGCGTCTCGCGGCGGATCTGTTCCGGCGCCATGTACAGCGGCGAGCCCATCACGCCCTGCTCGGGGTCGCGCGCTTCGCCGGCGTTGATCTCGGCGATGGAGAAGTCCATCACCTTGGGTACGCCGTCGCGCGTCAGCATGATGTTGCTGGGCTTGATGTCGCGGTGGAGCACGCCCTTGCTGTGGGCATAGTCCAGCGCCTTGGCGCACTTGAAGATGATGTCGATCACCTGGTCCAGCGGCGCGCGCGCGCCCTTGGAGCGGCACAGCGGCTGCAGCGTCTCGCCGTCGATGTATTCCATCACCAGGTAGCTGAGCTCGCCCTCGACGCCGGCGTCGTGCAGCGAGACGATGTGCGGGTGTGCCAGCATGCCGGCGGCACGGGCCTCGGCGAAAAAGGCGCGCTCGTGGGTCGTGGTGTCGGCCTTGAAGTCGGCGTCGTGCAGGGCCACCTTGATGGCGACGTCGCGCTGCACGAAGGGGTCGAAGCCCTTGTAGACCACGCCGCAGGCGCCACGGCCGATTTCGCCGCGGACTTCGTACTTGCCGATCTGTTCCGGTATTCCTTCCGGAAGGCGGCCCTGCTGGCCCTCGGTTACATGGGTGTCGCTCATCGTCCTGATGCGTCCCGTGAACCGCTATGCATGATCCCCAAACCCTCATCCCCCATCCGCAAGGAGCGGATGGCCTCAGGATAGCGGTCGGCCCTGCTTTTCTCCAGACAGGCGGTCATGAAACTCGTGGAAGGCGCGCAGGACCCGGTCCGGCGCCTCCACCTGGGGGTAGTGGCCGACGCCGGTGATGCTGACGGTGTCCGGGTCCGGCACCAGCTCGCGGTAGCGCTGCAGCAGGTGCGCGCCTGAAACCGGGTCCTCGGGGCCGTTGATCAGGCGCAGCGGCACCGGCGAGCGCTGCAGGGCGGCCACCCAGCGCGCACGGTTCATGCGCCGCTCGCGGATGTAGCGGATCAGCCGGTGGGAGATGTGATGGCCGTCCTGGTGGGCGATCAGCTGCCAGAAATCGTGCAGCTCGATCAGTCCGGGGCGGGTGTCGGGGCCGAACACCCGGCTGAAGCTCTGGCCGAAGCGCTTTTCGTTCATCAGCCGCGACAGCACCGGCCCCAGCGGGCCGTTGAGCCAGCGCTGCTGCCACAGCGCGCGGTGCGTTTCCGGGAACAGGCCGCCGTTGAGGAATACCACCGACAGGATTTGCGCGCGCCGCCGCGGCTGGCTCAGTTCGCGCGCCAGCAGCTCCTGCGCCACGCTGACGCCATAGTCGTGGGCCAGCACGTGGACGCGCTCGATGCCGCGCTCGGCCAGCAGGGCGTCGCAGAGATCGGCCTGTTCGACCAGGGAATAGTCGTGGCCGCGCGGCTTGGCCGACCAGCCGAAGCCCAGCAGGTCCGGTGCCACCACGTGGTCGAAGCGATGGCGCAGCGAGAGCCACAGGGGCTCCCAGTCCCAGGATGCGGTGGGAAAGCCATGGATGCACAGCAGCCCGGTCCGCCCGCGGCCGTCGCCGCGGTAGAAGATGGAGTGGTCGCGGAACCTGAAGTACGAGCCAGCCTCTTTCCAGTGGCGGAGGGTCATGCGGGGCAGTGCGGCCAGGGAAGGATCATGGCCCTAGTGTGGCGAGGACGCCGGCCGGCGACAATGCCGTGCGCGCCGACCCGCCTCAATCGGCGCCGAAACCTTCCTTCAGCTGCCGTATCACCTGCCGCATCATCTTCTGCAGGTCCATGCGGCCGCCGCCCTGTGCCCAGATGTCCGCCATGCTGCGGATGGCGGCCAGCGTCGCTGAAACCAGGATGCGCGGGCGCAGGTCGTCCTTGCGCAGGCGGCCGAAGCGGGGCAGCAGTGCTTCGGCCAGCACCTCCTCGTGCACCGTGGCCTGGTGCTGCAGCGCGATGGCCTGCAGGGTCTTGGACGATTGCAGGAGGAGGAATTGCCGCAACACCGCGGCCTGCTCCTGGTGGTGCAGCGCCACCATGCGATCAAACATCCAGCCCAGGGTGTCCACCGGGCCCAGCGCTGCCGGCGCCTCATGCACCAGCGCCACCATCGCGCGCAGCCGCTGTTCGTAGAAGCCGACCACGATCGCGGCGTTCAGCGACTCGAAATAGCGGAAGAAGGTGGCGCGGCCGACCCCGGCGCGGGCGGCGATCTCGTCCACGGTAAAGCCATCGAGC
This sequence comes from Solimonas sp. K1W22B-7, assembly GCF_003428335.1. Classification (GTDB taxonomy): domain Bacteria; phylum Pseudomonadota; class Gammaproteobacteria; order Nevskiales; family Nevskiaceae; genus Solimonas_A. The sequence continues at coordinate 4,660,639 of NZ_CP031704.1, read as the reverse complement.
CCGCGTTCGCCGACCAGTTCCACCGTGACGGCGACCAGCCGCTCGCGCAGTTCGTTTTTTTTGCGCTGCCGCAAAGAAGTCTCATCAGTTTGGAGCATGATTAATTGCGAGACTCGGTATCAAATAATACTGCAGATCAGATTAACCGAAAGCGCGGCACAGCGCTCGGCCCCTCATGAGGAGAACCCGATGAACCGCAGCAATCTTATCCGTCTTGCCGCCCTGACCCTGGCGCTGACCTTGCCGGTGGCAGTCTCCGCCAAGGTGCCCGCGGAAGAGGCGGCAAAGCTCGATGGCGACACGCTCACCTGCGCCGGCGCGATCCGCGCCGGCAGCGACAGCGGGGTGGCCGCCTATACCGGCCAGTGGCTCGACGGCTGGCCCGGCATGGCGGCGGCGGAGAAGTCCGGCTATACCCCCGGCCCCTATGCCGCCGAGAAGCCGCTGTTCACGATCACCGCGGACAACATGGCGCAGTACGCCGGGCGGCTGACGCCGGGCCAGCAGAAGCTGCTGCAGAAGTACCCGCAGGGTTTCCGCATGCCGGTGTATCCCAGTCACCGCGACTTCCGCATGCCCGACTGGGCCTGCGAGGTGACCAGGAAGAACGCGCTGAGCGCGCAGGTGAAGCCCAACGGCAAGGGCCTGGAAGGCCTCAACGCCGGCATCGCCTTTCCCTTTCCGGCCAATGGCCTGGAGGCGGTCTGGAACGTCGCCACCGCGCGCCGGCCGGCTTCGGAGAGAGTGGTCAACGACATCGCCGTGGTCTATCCCAACGGCGACATCAGCATGGCGCAGCAGTACTACATGTCGCTGAACCAGTCGCGCGGACCCGACAACATCCGGCCGTTCAGCGACAAGATACAGACCTATTTCCTGAGCGAGTTCAACTCGCCGCCGCGCGACAAGGGCTTCATCTCCACCGGCTGGCAGCCCAACGACTTCACCGACGACGCCACCTCCGCCTGGCAGTACCTGCCCGGCACGCGCCGCGTGCGCCAGGCGCCCAACATCTGCTGCGACTACCCGGTGCCGCCGACGGGCATGCACACGGTGGACGACAACTACATCTTCAACGGGTCTCCCGAGCGCTACGACTGGAAGCTGGTGGGCCGGCAGGAGTTCTACATGCCGGCGCACATGTTCCGCATCAACGACCAGAAGCTCTCCTACGACGAGCTGCTGGGCGCGCAAAGCATCAATCCCGAACTGCTGCGCTTCGAACTGCATCGCGTCTGGGTGATCGAGGGCCATCTCAAGCCCGGCATGCGCCACGTCTACAAGAAGCGCGTGATCTACGCCGACGAGGACACCTGGCTGCCGGCCTGGGGCGACAACTACGACGGCCGCGGCGAGCTGTGGCGGATCAAGTACATCGCCTACCGCTACGCGCCGGACGCGCAGGCCTACCACCGCACCGTCGCGGTCTACCACGACCTGAAGAACCGGGCCTACGAGGCCACCTACCTGGTCAACCAGGTCGGCAAGGACAACTGGTGGAGGGTCAACGATCCCTCGCTCCGGCCCGAGATGTTCGGCCCCAAGGCCGCGCAGTCGCGCGGCCGCTGAAACACACCACAGGGAGAACGACATGAAAGCAAGTCATCTGCGGGGTGTCATCGGGCTGCCGCTCGCGCTCTGCGCCGCCACCGGCAATGCCCGTGCCGGCACGCTGGACCTGGGCGCCGACTGGGCGGCGGAGTACCGCGCCACGCTCAACTATGGCGTGGCGATGCGCACCGGCCGCGCCGACGATCGCATCGTCAACGGTCCCGTCAACGCTTCCGGCGTGCCGACCACCATCAACGGCGACGACGGCGACCGCAACTTCGACCGCGACAGCCTGATCTACAACCGCGCGACGCTGTTCGGCGAGGTCGGCCTCACGCACAACAATTACGGCGCCCTGTTCAGCGGCAGCGCCTTTTACGACCTGGCCTACCTGGGAGACAACGACAACGACTCGCCCGGCACCGTCAACAAGACCGGGCCGAACGACGAGTTCACCCGCGAGACCGAGCGCTACGACGGCCGCCGCGCGCGCCTGCTCGATGCCTACGCCTACGGCCGCTGGAACCTCCCCGGGGGCATGAACCTGGACCTGCGCGCCGGTCGCCAGGTGGTGTCCTGGGGGCAGAGCCTGTTCTTCCTCGGCATCGCTTCGGCGCAGGGCCCGGCCGACGGCACCAAGTCCAATTCGCCGGGCGTGGAGACCAAGGACCTGCTGCTGCCCAGCTCGCAGGTTTCCTTCCAGCTGGGCATGACGCAGCAGGCGACCCTGCGCGGCTACTACAAGCTGGAATTCGCCGAGACCGAGGTGACGCCCCAGGGCGACTACTTCGCCACCTCGGACATCATCGGCCCCGGCGCCCGCTTCCTCTACGGCGGCAGGAACCCGCTGTTCCCGCTGTTCGGCAGGCTGATTCCCGGCACGCCGGAGCAGCTGATCGTCACGCGCGGGCCGGACATCAAGCCCGGCAGCGACGGCCAGTGGGGCCTGGCGCTGAACTACCAGGTCACCGAGGTGACGGAGATCGGCGCCTACTACCTGCGCTACCACGAGAACATCCCCACGGTGAGGCTCAACGTCGGCGCGCTGACGCTGGTGCCGCCCGTGGTGAACCCGTCGCCGCAGCTGATCGCCGCGGCGACGCCGATCTTCGCCGCGCTGGGCATTCCCGCCGCCGCGGTGCCCGGCGTGCTGACGCAGGGCATCACCACCGCGACACTGGGGCGGCCGGCGCCGGTCACCTACCAGGCCGAGTACTTCGACGACGTCGGACTCTATGGCGCCGACCTCTCCACCACGATCGGCGACGTGCAGGTGTCCGCGGAATACAGCTACCGCGACGGCGCCTCCACCATGGTCAACGCCAGCGTCCCCACGTTCACGCGCGCCGACATGAGCCAGGTGCTGGTCTCGGGCCTCTACATCATCAATCCGACGGCATTCTGGGACGCGCTCACGCTGACCGGCGAGGCCGGCTATGTCCGCGTGCACGACGTCGAGCCGGTGGCGGGCAGCACCGACCTGGCCAGGAGCCGCGAGGCCTACGGCTACTCCACGCTGGCGTCCGCCGACTACCGCGACGTGTTGCCGGCGGTGGACCTGACCCTCAAGGCCAGCTTCTCGCACATGCTCAGGGGCAACTCGCCGATGGCAGGCGCTTTCGGCAGCCTGACCGGCGAGCACGACCGGCGCGCCGGCCTGGGTGTCACCGCCACCTACCTGCAGCGCTACCAGCTCGGGCTCAACTACGCCTGGTTCCTCGGCACGCCGGATCCCGTCGAGCGGCCGTTGGCCGATCGCGACTACGTTTCGCTGGCGATCAAGCTGGGGTTCTGATTCCGGCGGACGGAAGGATCGCGTGTCCCGGAATCCTCCTTCCGGGAATTCATGGAGCCTGCTCCCGCAGGCTCTTTTTTTGCTCCGCGCCAGTTTCAGGACTGGTCGACGATGGCCTGCACCGTGGCGGCAAACCACTTGGCCATCTTCTTGTCGACGCCCCGGGTGGCGAACATCTGCGGCAGCTGCCGGGTGTAGAGCACGAAGGACGTGGAGAGCATGAAGATCTCCAGGGCGCGCACGCGGGCGTCGGGCCCGCCCAGCCACCGGGCCAGCGGCGCCACGCCGTACTGTTCGGTGACGCGCGTGGTGATGTCGCGGGCATCCACGTCCACCGTCGACAGCGCGATCAGCGAGGGCGCCTTGATGTCCAGGCTGCGGTCCATGAACATTGCCGCCAGGCGCTCGCCGAACTGCTCCCGCTGCAGTTCGAACAGTTCGCCCACGCTCATCGCCTCCACCAGCGCCGCCTCGAACAGGCCGGCCTTGGAGCCGAAGTAGCGCAGCAGCAGGGTGGAGCTGACCCCGGCGATCGCCGCGATATCGCGGATGCCGGCATGCGCGTAGCCCACTTCCGCAAAGGCCTTCTGGGCGGCGGCCAGGATGTCCGCCTTGGTTTTCGGTGCGTTGCGCTTCTTCGGCGGCGGGGCGGCTTTCATGGGCAACGAGTATAAAGCGGCCGACCCGCGGAGCGGATGCTTGGCCCTGCCTAGCGAACCACGACCCGCACGCGGCCGATGTTCTGGACGCGCCCGAACGGCGTCTGCGCGTCGCCCTGGCGCTGCGAGGCCACGCGCAGCACGGCGAAGTAGGTGCCCGGCTTTGCGTAGGCGTGCGTCGCCGAAAGCTGGACCCGGGATTGCGGCGCGTCGATCTGCGCCGCCTGCGGATAGCTGCCCAGGCCTTCGAAATCCCATTCCGCCGCGACCACCCGGCCGGCGCCGGCGGGCACTTCGACCCTTGCCGAGAAGCGCACGGGCTCGCCGGCCGCGACCTCGGCGCGCTCGCCGCCATTGGCCTGCAGCAGCACCACGGGCTGGATGCCCTGGCGTTCATGGGCGTCGGCCGGCACGATGACCTGTGTGTCGACCACCTGGTATTGCGTGCTGGTCGGTTTTACGCCTTTTTCCACCCAGGCGCTGAGATCGCGCAACGCCTGCTGCAGGGCGCCCTCGAAGCTCACGGTGTGGGCATGGGCGGCCGGCGTCTGCGGGTTGTCGTGCTGCGCGTGGTCGATGAACCACAGCGCGAAGTGGTCCTCGAAGCCCGCGCCCTGCGCTTCCTGCACCCTGGAGCGGTACCAGTCCGCCTGCCAGGCCAGGGCATCGATGTCCATCAGGCATTCGAGCAGGATCATCTTGCCGCTGAACCGGCCGCTGGCGAGGGTTGCCGCCGTGCCCGCGGCCGCGATCGGGCCGATGAGCATGTCGCGCTGCGGGTAGAGCGGCGCACCGTCGGGTTTGCGGTACTGGTTCCAGCCGTAGAGGTCGGGCGTGGGCAGCTGGTGGCGTTGGTAGGTCTGCAGCGCGAGCCCCCAGGCATTGTCGATGCGTACCCGGTCGCCGGCGCGGATGCCGTTGGCCGTCGACTGGTCCGCGGCGTAGGCGAAGCCGATCGTGTTGCCGCTGATGGTGGCGATGGGAATGCTCTTGCCGGCCGCGGCGCCGCTGGTCATCACCAGGTGCGAATCCGCGAAGTCGTGTCCGGGCACGTCCGCCAGCTCGACCTGCCTGGGGAATCCTTCGATGACCCGCGTCACGCTCGTGTCGAACTGGAAGCGCGCCGCCCGTATGGCCGATGCCGGGTCGCTGCCGAGGTAACCGGGCTGGCTCCAGAAGTCCTCGACGTAAGCAGGGTCCAGCATCGGCATGATCGGCGCCACCTGGGCGAAGTAGCCGCTGTCCAGGCTTTCGTGGTTCCACCAGCCGCGCGGCGGGTAGCCCATCCGCGTCGCCTCCCGCAGCGCGGCACTCTCTTCCTCGTTCAGTTCCGCATACAGATCGCCGCTGCCGCCGGGATTGATCGCGTCCATGATCGCGGGGAAGCGGTCGCGCTGCCGCAGCACGCGCAGCGCATGCATGCGTACCGTGAACATGCTGGGGATGGCATTGGGCGTGGCCATCACGAAGGGCACGAAGCCATCCCAGACGCCTTGAGTGTTCTCGGCGCTGCCGACCACCTGGTAGGAGCCGCCGCTGCCGCCGAAGAGATAGCCGTAAGAGCGGTGCTCGCCATAGAGCTCCGCCGCCACCACCCGCGAATACTTCGCCGCGGCCGCGTTGACGCGGTAGGCGGCGATCGCCGGGTCTGCCATGCCGCCCGCGCGGTCGTTGCCGCCCAGGTTGGTCTGCACGTAGTAGGCGCCGCTGTCGATCGTGAAGGCGAGGTTGCCGATGGCCACGTCGAAGGCGATGGGGAAGGGGCCGATGTCCTCCGACAGGGCCATCGGGTAGGTGTTGTGGAAGAAGCGCCCCTGGTACTGCTCCTTCGCCGGAAAGTAGAAGGAGAAGCGCGCGTCGGTTCCGGTGAAGCCGCCGTGCACGTAGCGATGCGGCACAGGCTCGCTGCGCAGCTCGTTCACATCGACATAGGGCTGGTTGTAGCGCGGATCGACGGAGTCGCCCGTCACGGGCTCCGGCGCCTCCGGCTCGTCCGCTGGCACGGCGGGCACAGGGGTGCCGGCCGCGAGGCGCTCGCCGGTGATGGTCGATTTTCCGAGGAAGCCGAGCTTGGCGCTGCCGCTGAGCCGGTCTTCCTCGAAGCGCACCGCGAAGCTCACGGTGATCGGCATCGGCTTGGCGGCCTTCATCTGCCAGTGGAGCGTTCCCGCGGAAGCCGTGCCGGCGATGCTGTGATTGCCCATGGGGCTTTCGATGCGGCCGGTAAAGGCGCTGTCGAGGGTGTCGATGTGCAGGACCATGTCCTGTGGACCGACCGGCGTCGACATGCGGGCCTTCCAGCTGCCGATGGCGCTCACATGATTCTCCTTGGGCTTTGTGATGGCTGCGCTGGCTACGGGCGCCAGCCCCGGATGCGGTTGCCCGCGTCGCAGAGCATGGTGTCGCCGGTGATGAAGCGCGCTTCCTCGGAAGCGAGGAACAGGGCGAGATTGGCGATGTCGTCGGCAGTGCCGTGCAGCTTCAGCATCTGCTGGCCCTGGATGCGCGCGTAGGTTTCGGGCGGTAGCTGGGCCACCCCGGCCGGGGTTTCCATGATGCCGGGCGCGATCGCGTTGACGCGGATGCCGTCGTTGCCGAAGGCGCTGGCCATGCCATAGGTCATGGCATTGAGCGCCGCCTTGGTCACGCCATAGGCCGTCGCCGGCACATAGCTCGCCATGGAGGAGACATTGATCACCACGCCCCTCGCGCCGGCCAGGGCAGGGCGCAGCGCTTCCGCCAGCAGCAACGGGGCCACGGTGTTCACCGCCAGGAAGCGCAGCCACTTCTCCTGCGACAGGCCGAGGAAGCGGTGCGCGACCTCGCCATAGGCGATGCCGGCGTTGTTGACCAGCACGTCGAGCTGCGGATGCAGCTTGCAGAACTCCACTGCGAAAGACTGGATCCCGCTTTCCTGCGCCAGGTCGACGCGATGCGCGGAGCAGCTCACGCCCTGTGCGCGCAGCGCGGCCGCCACCTGCTCCAGGCCTTTCTCGTCGACGTCCGTGAGGACCAGCTCGGCGCCCTCATCGGAAAACCGGCGCGCGAAGGCCTGTCCCATGCCGCCTGCCGCGCCGGTGACCAGCACACGCTTGTTCGAATAGCGCTTTGTCATGTCTCTCGCCCGCCCTGCGGCGGCGTCTCCCGGTATGGGTGCGCGAATCGCCGTGCCCGCAAGTTATCAGATGATAACTTGCGCCGTCCAGCGCGGCATCCCGGAACGGGAAGCCGGGACTGAGGGCCGTGAGCTGAATCAGGGGCAGGGCTGTAAGACCAGCAATATCAGTTGCTTGGCGAAAACCGATGGACAGGGGCAGGGGTATCGAGAACGATATCCGTCTGCGGGAGCCCAATACCTATGCAGACCCAGCTATTGCCTGAAGCCGAACCCTTCCGGTTCGATGAACGCATCCTCGCCGCCGCCGAGGCCGTCAGGGAGTACGGCTATGGACACCCCTGCCTGGTGGCCATCCGCAATGAGCGCGGACAGATCTACCGGCAGTTCATGCCCTCGGACCCCGCAGCCTTCATGGCGCTCTGCGAGGCCCTGGATGACCTGGGCCTTTCCGATGAGCTGGAGGATGAGGAAGGCACACGCGACGGCTACGCGGCCATCTTTCGTACCCCGGAGCGGCGGGAGGCCGGCAGGAGCCGGCTGGGGAACCGCGTGCGCCGCGTGCTGAAAGGGGTGCCGGAAAGACGGGGCTGACACCGCCGGTGGCCGGCAACGGCCGGAACCAGCACGCGGGAGTCGGTGAACCTGCGACCCGTCGTCACGATTGATGCGGTTCATTGCATTCGCCTGGAGGCGCCTACTGTTGGCACCGCATCCAGTCCCGGACAGAAGCAGCCGCCGTACGACGTCATACCGTGAGTTCACAAACCAAATGCAACACCCTATTACGAGGGTGCTGCAATGGGACGCAAGAGCTTTGAGCAATTTGGAATCGAGGAACGGTGTGAGATTTCCCGTCGGCGCCAAGCCGGGGAGTCGATCCGGCAAATTGCGGCAGCTCTGGATCGCGCGCCATCGAGCATTTCTCGGGAACTGAAGCGCAACACTGGCGCGACGGGCTACCAGAGCGTCTATGCCGGCGAGCAAGCTCGGGCGCGCCGCTGGCAAGGTAGCCGGCTTCTGCGTGATGCCGAGCTGCAAGCCAGGGTTCTGGAGGGATTGCGCCGAGGCTGGTCTCCCGAGCAGGTATCGCGGCGGCTGGCTCAGCAGGATCTGCAGATCAGCTACGAGAGCATCTATCGCTTCATTGCCGCCCAGATCGCCCGGACCAACGACTTTTCCTGGCGTCTCTATCTGCCCCGTGCCAAGAGCAAGCGCGGCTTCCGTGGCCGCAAGGGCGGCAGCCCGGCAGAGCACATCCAGCAGCGGGTTTCGATCGAAAAGCGCCCCAAGGCTGCGGCTGACCGGCGCCAGGCGGGACACTGGGAAGCCGACCTGATGCTCTTTGCGCGCTATGGCCAAGCCATCCTGACCCTGCATGAGCGAACGTCCCGGCTGACCGCCATCGTCCGCCAGCCCAGCAAGGCCGCTGCGCCGGTGGCGCAAACCCTCCAGGCCTTGCTGGCCCCACTGCCCCCAGCCCTGCGCCGCAGCATCACCTTCGACAACGGCACCGAATTCGCCTTGCACTACACCCTGCATCAGCCCCTGGGCTTGCAGACCTATTTCTGCGATCCGCATTCCCCCTGGCAGAAGGGTGGCGTCGAGAATGCCAACGGGCGTTTGCGCCGCTGGCTACCCCGGGGAACCAACGTCGAAGACCTCTCACCAGACCAACTCTTGCAGATCGCTCAGATCTACAATCACACGCCACGCAAGTGCCTCGGCTTCAAAACCCCTGCCGAGGTCTTCGCCAAAGTGTTGCATTTCAAATGTGAATCCACCTACCGGCTTTCGCCGGCATGACGTCGATGATGAAACGATTGCCCTAGAGGCTTCCCACTTCCACGCGCCGCTTGCGTAGCTCCGGCGGCAGCAGCTTGTACATCACCGGGGTGACCAGGCGCCCGACCATGGTGGAGCTGATCAGGCCGCCGATCAGCACCCAGGCCATCGGTGAATACAGGGCGGATTGCTGGAAGGCCAGGGGGCTGAGGCCGCCGATGGCGGTGATGGAGGTCAGCAGGATCGGCAGGAAACGGATCTCGCCGGCCTTGGCGATGGCCTCATCCAGCGGTATGCCTTCCTCGCGCAGCTGGTTGGTGAAGTCCACCAGCAGGATCGAGTTCTTGATCTCGATGCCGGTCAGGGCGATGAAGCCGACCATGGCGGTGAAGCTGAGGTTGTAGCCGGTGATGAACAGCATCAGCAGGCCGCCCATCACCCCCAGCGGCACCACGGTGGCGACGATCAGGGTCGACTTGAAGCTGCCGAACTCCAGCACCAGGATCGCCATGATGCCGAACACGGTGACCAGGATCGCGGTGCCGAAGCCGGCGAAGCTTTCGCCGCGGGCCTTGACCTCGCCGGCCACCATGTAGCGGTAGCCCTCGGGCCATTTGTAGGCGTCGAGCTGGTCGATGATCTCGTGCGTGAGCTTCTCGGTGTTGTAGCCCTTCTGCGGGTGCGCGGTGAGCAGCACGCTGCGCTGGCGGTGGTAGCGGTAGATGGCGTTCGGCGCGTCGATCAGCTGCGGCCGCGTGAGTTGCGCCAGCGGCACCTGCATGCCGGTGGCGGTGCCCACGTGCAGGCCCTGCATGGCCTCGATGGACGGGCGGCCCTGCAGCGGACCGCGCACGACGATGGGATAGGTGTCGCCGTCCTCCTCGCGGAACTCGCCGGCCTCCAGACCGGCGAAGGCGGCGCGCACCGCCTGGTTCAGCTCCAGCGGTGCGATGCCCAGCAGGCCGGCCTTGGTGGTGTCGATGCCCAGGTCCATGTCGACGCGCGAGCGCCGCAGGGGGTTGCCGATGTCGCGCGTGCCGGGCGTGCCGGCAATGAGCTTCTCGACGTCGGCGGCCAGGTGGCGCAGCTGCGGCAGGTCGTCGCCGATCACGCGGATCGCGATGGGGGCATCCATCGGCGGTCCGTTCTCGAACTCGATCAGCCTGACCTCGGCGCCGGGAATCCGGTCGAACTCGTGGCGCAGGCGGTCGAACAGCGCGGTGGTCTCGCGGTTGTGGTAGCGCTTGAGCTGCACGAACAGTTCGGCGTAGCTGGAATCGAACTCGCGCGGGAACAGGTTGTAGTAGATCTTGGGGTTGCCGTGGCCGAGGTTGGCCATGACGTGGTCGATCTCCGGCTGCCGGGTCAGCAGTGCTTCCACCTGGCGCATGACGCCGTCGGTCTTGGCCAGGCTGGCGCCATTGGGCAGGTTGATCTCCACCATGAACTGCGGCGTGTTGGCCTTGGGGAAGACGCTGAAGCCGATTGCCGGCACCAGCATGAAGCTGCCCACCACCAGCACCGTCGCGATCGCCACCGTGGTCTTGGGACGCGCCAGGGCGCGGCGCAGCCAGGGCGAGTAGATGCGATGGATCAGGCCCATCAGCGTGCGCAGCACGATGTTGCCTTCGGCCTCCTCGTGCAGCGGCAGCACGCGGCTGGCGAGGAAGGGGATGATCGTCAGCGCCACGAACAGCGAGGCCAGCACGGTGAAGATCACCGACAGCGGCAGCGAGCGGATGAAGTTGCCGGCGTTGCCGGGCAGGGCCATCAGCGGCAGGAAGGCGAACAGCAGGGTCGCGGTGCAGCCCAGCACGGCCAGCGAGATCTGGCGCGTGGCCAGCATGGCGGCCTCCTCGCGCTTGTAGCCCATGCGCAGGTAGCGCGAGATGTTCTCCACCACCACGATGGAATCGTCCACCAGCAGGCCCAGGGCGACGACGAAGCCGGCGATGGACAACTGGTTGAGCGAGTAGCCGGCGAAGTACAGCGCGGCCAGGCCCGTGGCCAGCGACAGCGGGATCGACACCATGACGATGCCGGCGGCGCGCAGCCCCAGCGGCAGCAGGGTGACCATCACCAGCACGATGGCGACGGCGAAGTCGGCGCCCAGGCGGTTGAGGCGATGCTCGACGTTGCGCGACTGGTCGAAGCCCAGCTCCAGCTTCACCTCGGCAGGCAGCGTGTGCTGGAAGTCCTGCAGCACCTTGTCGATGGCGGCGCGGGTGACGAAGATGTTCTGGCCTTCCTTCTGGTTGGCGGTGACGTACACCGCGCGGCGGCCGTCGAAACGCGCGGTGTGCTCGTCGGGGCCGTAGTCCCAGCGCACGTCGGCGACGTCGCGCACGCGGACCAGGCGGCTGCCGTCGCCGGCCAGCACGGTGTCGCTGACCTCGTCCGGGGTTTCGTAGTTGCCGCTGGTCTGCACGTTGAAGCGGCGGCTGCCGTACTCCACCGGGCCGCCGGGGATGTTGGTGTTGCGACCGCTGACGGCGTTCAGCAGCTGTCCGAGGCGCACGTTGAGGCTGGCCATGCGCTTGAAGTCCGCCTCCACGCGCAGCTCGCGCTGCGGCAGGGCCCAGACCTCGGACTCGCGCACGCCGGGCAGGCGCTCCAGGCGGTCCTGCAGTTCGTCGGCGAGGTCGCCGAGCGTGTGCCAGGAGACGGTGTCGGACACCAGCGCCATCTGCACGATGTTGGTGTAGCCGGGGTTGATGCGCTTGACCTCCAGCCGCGTGATGCCGGGCGGCAGGTCGCCGCGCACGGCGCCCAGTTCGCGGTTGAGATCGTCGAACTTCTTGTCGACGTCGACGTCGCCGTCGAACTCGATGAACACCACGCCGACGCTGTCGGCCGAAGTGGACAGGATGTCCTTGACGTCGTCCAGCCGGTTCAGCGCGTCCTCGATCGGCTCGGAGATCTCGCGCTCGATCTGGTAGGGATCGGCGCCCGGGTAGATCACGATGACCTGGAAGGCGGAGATCGGGAAGTATGGGTCTTCGGTGCGCGGCATGTCGCGCCAGGCGCTCAGGCCCAGGGCGCCCAGCAGCAGGAAGATCAGGACCGTGAACTGCGGGTTACGGACCGAGAAATCGGAGATTTTCATCGGTGTTCCCCTAGTTCCTGGCGCTGGCTTCCGCGATCACGCTGACCTTCTCGCCGTCGCGCAGGTAGGTGGAGCCTTCGGTGACCACGGCATGGCCGGCCGGCAGGGGCTGCGCCAGGGCCGCGCGGTCGCCGGCAACGAAGGCGATCGGCACGCGTTGCGCCTTCACCTGGGTGCTGCCCTGGGGCAGCAGGTAGACCAGCATGTTGCGCTGGTCGCCCTCCACCAGGGCGGTGAGCGGGATGTACTGCAGCGACTCGCCGTCGTCGCTGCCGCGGATCTCGGCGCGGCCGATCAGGCCGCTGACGAAGGGGGTCTGCCCGGGGTCGAAGGCGATGTCCACGCGGTAGGTGCCCATGCGCGGATCGGCGGCGCGGCTGACCTCCCGCACCTTGCCGGCGAACTCCTTGCCGGGGAAGGCGTCGAAGCGCAGCGTCGCGGTGTCGTCGTTCTTCAGGCGCACCACCTCGCGATCGGCCAGGCCCAGGCGCAGCACCATGCCGCTGCCGGTATCGCCCAGCGTCAGCACCGGCTGGCCGGCGGCCACCATCTCGCGCGATTCCGACAGGCGGCGCAGCACCTTGCCCTGGGTCGGCGCGACGATGCGCGCGTTGTTGCGCGCGAAATCGGCGTTGGACAGGCCGGCGCGCGCCACGCGCTCGGCGGTGTTGAGGTCGTCGAGCTGCTCGCGCGTCAGCACGTCCTCACGGAACAGCTTCTCGCCGCGCTCGAGATCGCGCCGGGTCTTGAGCCAGGCCTCGCGCGCCTGCGTGGAGCCGGCGTCCACCTGGGCCGGTTCCAGCGTCGCCAGCAGCTGGCCGCGCTGCACCGTGTCGCCCTCGCGCACGGCGATGCCCTGCACGATGCCGGGCACCATGAAGGACAGGCGCGTCTCGTCGCGGTAGGCGACCACGCCGTTGCTCTCCACCGGCGGTGTCGCCGGGCCGTTCTCCGGCAGGGCGACCTGCACGCTGCGCGGCGGCGCTTCGGTCACGGGGGGCGGCTCGGCGGCACCGCAGGCGGCGAGGAGCAGGGCGGGCAGCAGGGTCAGGAGGGGGCGCATGGGCGTTACTCCGCGAGGTGTTGGGCCGGCAGCGGGTAGGCGGCCGTGGTGTATTCGAGTTCCGCAGCGCGCGACAGCGCAGCCTGGCGGGCAATGACCTGGTTGAGCCGCGCGTCGGTCAGGGTGCGTTCGGCATCGAAGAATTCGACCTGCGACAGCTGGCCCTCGTCGCGCTTGCGCGAGGAGATGCGGAAGCTTTCGTCGGCGGCTTCGCGGCGCGCATTGGCGCTGTCGATGGCGCGCAGCGACACCGCCAGGTCTTCGCGCGCGGCCTGCTCGGCCAGTACCAGCTTCTGCCGCAGGTCGTCGCGCTGCGCCCTGAGGCTGGCGGTCTCCGCGGCGGCCTGGGCCTGCTGCGCGCGGCGCAGGCCGAAGTCGAACACCGACCAGTTCAGCACCAGCGAGGCCATCGAGAAGTCGTGCTCGCGGTCGAACTCGTAGCGCTCGCCTTCGACACCGTAGTCGCCGGCCAGCGCCAGCGTCGGCCAGCGCCCGGCGCGCGCGGCGCGGCGCCTGGCGTCGGCGGCATCCACCGCGTGCTCGATCTGGCGCAGCTCGGGGCGGCTGCGGCCGGCCTCGACGGCCTCGGCGACGGGGCCTTCCGCGGGCGGCAGTTCCACCGCCGTGTCCAGCGGCTGGCCGCGCAGGAAGTTGAGATAGCGCTGCGCCTGCTGGGACTGGGCGCGGGCGGCGTCGAGCCGCTGCACCACGGCCAGGCGCTCGGCCTCGGCGCGCAGGCGGCGATCACGGGTGGCCTTGCCGGCATCCTGCAGGGCCTGGGCCACGCGCACGTTCTCGCCCAGCGTGCGCTCGCTGGATTCCAGGATGACGATGCCGGCGCGCGCCTGCGCCAGCGCGTAGGAAGCCTGCTTGACGTCGCGCACCAGGGTGCGCGCCAGCGCCTCGCGGGAGGCGGTCTCGGCCTGGTACAGCGACTCGCGCGCGTCGATGGCATTGTCCAGCTGCGGCGCGAACAGCGGCGCGACCAGGGTCAGACGCGTGTCCTGCTCCTTCTCGCGCAGCAGGTCGATGCTCTGGTTCTGGATCTGCGGGAACTGCTGCGTGCCGGTGAGCTGGTTGAGGGTGGCGTAGACCGGGTTGAGCAGATCGCCGGCCGGGAAATCGATCGTGCGGCCGCCGTCGGCGACGCTGTAGCGCGCCTTCAGGTCCAGCTGCGGCAGGCGCTGGGCGCGCGCCTCGCGCAGGGCCTGGAAGCGCGCCTGCACCGATGCGTTCTGGGCGCCCAGGGCGGCGTTGTTCGCCAGCGCTTCGGCGATGAAGCCGGCCAGGGGATCGTCCTGCACCCTGGCGGCGGTCAGCATGGCGGTGCTGTCCAGTGCCAGCGACATGGACAGCCGCGGCGCCGGCGCGGCCTGGGCCGCGCCGGCTGCCAGCACCGCGGCGATGCCGGCGATGGACAGGCGTTGTCTTGCTTTACGCATGCCGAACTCCTCTCGATATCTTCTTGCGATCCTCAGGCGCGCAATGCGCGCAGCCCAAAGTCGATGCTGTGTTCCAGGAACTGGGCGAGGCTGAAGCCCTCGTCCGTGACGATGCTGCCCTTGGTCTGCGCCAGCTGGATCACGCCATGGGTCAGGCCCCAGAGCGTGATCGACATCAGCAGCGGGTGACCCAGGTCCTTGCGGATGGAGCCGTCGGCGACGCCGTTGAGCAGCGCGCGCACCGTCACCTCGTGCACGCAGCGGCCGGCGGTGAGCGCGCCGTGCTCGGTGGAGCCGGCCTGCACGTCGGCCATCGAGTGCGCCTCGAAGCGCGACAGCGCGGTGAAGCGGAACGGCGACTCGCGTGCGAAGTCCATGTACGCGCGGCCGATCGCCGCGACCTGGTCGATGCCGCGCGGCTGCGAGGCCACCGCCGCATCGAAGCGTTCGCGCAGCAGGCGCAGCGCGCGCTCGCAGATCGCGAAGTACAGCTCGGGCTTGTCCTTGAAGTAGGTGTAGACCAGCGCACGCGAGACCCGCGCGTCGCGCGCGATCTCCTCCATCTTGGCGGCGTCATAGCCCTTGGCCTCGATGACCCGCTCGGCCGCGTCGACGATCTCTTCGCGGCGGCGTTCCTTCTCTTCCAGGCGGCGTTGTTGGCTCAGGCTCATGGGCGGCAGAGTAACTACAAACCGCGCGGTATTCAACACGTGTCCAGTATCTGGACTTATGTGGTAAATAAAACTCAATGGGGTGCAATTACTGGGTAAGTAATTGATTTAAAGAAAGTACGGGGAATTGAGCGGACCCTTGTCGGGTAGGAGCGAGCTTGCTCGCGACCATTTTCGACGGGTCACGAGCAAGCTCGCTCCTACCTGGGCAACCTTGGGAAGGGGCAGATGGAGGCCGTGAGTCAGCCTGGTTTCGCATAACGAAGCCAGGGGGCAATCGGGAAGGAACCCCGGCTTGCCCCGCGGCAAACCGGGCTACGTCAGGCGTGAAGAGGGTCGCTTGCGCGGAGGCGGAACGGCGTCGGCGTCAGGGCCGCCGCTTTTCGCTCTTCTTGCCGGAGCCCTTCTTCTCCTCGCTCTGCTTCTGCGCGCTCTTCGAGGCCGTCCCCGCCGGCATCTGGTTGCTCACGAACCAGGGCTCGCCGTTCTTGTCGAGGTAGAGGCGTTCCATCTCGCCCTCGTTGAAGGGGCGTGAGCCGATGCGGCCGAAGACGGCGACCTGGTGGCCGGTTTCGTCCACGGCGCGGTCGCGCTCCAGGCCCTTGCTCAGCGCCAGCGCCGGCTTGCCGGTGTCGCGGTGCGCGATCCACACCGGGCGCGGCTCCGGCGAGAAGCCGTAGAACTTGGGCTGGGTGTCGGGCGCGGTCAGCTGGATCACGTGCAGGCCGGTCCTGGCATCGGCGACGTAGGCGAACAGCGAGGCGTTGGTACTGCCCACGGCGACGTCGCGGGCGTCCTTGAGGCGGCCGTCGGCGTCGTAGCGCTGGAACAGCTTCGGCGCTTCCGGTTTCTCGATGTCGACGATCGCCACGCCTTCCTTGCCTGCGGCGACGTAGGCGTAGGTGCGCGCCAGGTGCACGCGGTGGGCGTCGGCCAGGGGCACCAGGGCGCCTTCGATCACGCGCGGGCGGGCAGGCTTGCCGATGTCGATGGTCTGCAGGCCGGCGCCGGTGACGGCGAACAGGTAGCGGAACTGCACGGCGGTGGCGCGCACGTCGCGCAGCGGGATCGTGGCCTCGACCTGCGGCTTCATCGGGTCGTCGAGGTTCACCACCACCACGCCGGCATCGGCCGAGACGTAAGCGCGGTGGCCGGCCAGCACGATGTGGCGGGCGCCCTTGAGCGCGCCGCCGCCGTCCCAGGTCAGGGCGCGCTTGAGGCCGTTGTTGCGAGGGTCGCCGTCCTGCAGGGTGTCGACGTTGACCAGGATCAGGCCTTCCACGGCGTCGCTGATCGCGGCATAGCTGTAGATCGGGTGGAACGGCTGTTCCTGGTTGACGTTGCGCATCAGGTCGCCCTGGTTGCGCAGCGGGTTGATCGGCTGGTTGGTCGGCAGCGCCACGCAGGTGGCGTTCTTCGAGCCGATGCGGTTCTTCTGGCCCAGCGGCGAGAACGGCGCGCTGACGATGCGCTGCGAGAAGCCCTTGTTGGCGATGCTGGCGACGTCGAAGACCTGCATGCCGCCCTTGCCCTCGGCGGCAAACAGGTACTCGCCGCGCAGCTGCAGGCACTGGATCGCGCCGCGCGCGGAGTGGTCGTGGGCGATCGGCAGTTCGCGGCCGCGCGCCTCGTGCGCCTTGTACCAGTCGGGGTAGGCGTAGCGGTGCAGGTAGGAGCCGATCACCGCCTGCGGCTCCTCCCACTCGGTGACCTGCACGGCTTCGAGCCCGTCTTCCAGGCCGACCCAGGCATGGAAGCCGACGAAGCTGACGAAGTTGGTGCCCTGGCCCAGCAGCGAGGTCATCCAGGCGTTGTTGTCGCCGCTCTTCGACAGGTGGCAGTCCTCGCAGGTCTTGGTCTCGGTCTTGCGCTCGGTATGCGGGTAGTGCGGCGCGAAGGCCTGCGAGGAATGGCCGCTGGCGGCCACCGGCGGCTGCTGGATGTAGATGCGCTCGCGATTGGCGTTGGTGGAGGACAGCACCAGCGCCGAGGTCGAGCGGATCGGGGCGACGCGGTTGCCCTTGGCTTCGCCATGCTTGCCGATCATGTAGAAGTCGTCGCGCACCACCTGCGGGTTGTAGGTGGCGTAGTTGCGGCTCTCGCCGCCGTCGAAGTGGATGCGGTCCGATTTCCAGTTGGCCTGGATCGGCAGGTGGCAGCCGAAGCAGGAGGTGGTCCAGGACGTGTGGCAGGTAATGCACATGATCTCGTCGTCCTTGTGCGCGCGGTCGTCGCGCTTGACGTCGAGGCCGAAGGCCTGGCCGATGGTGTCGCGCGACATCAGCTTGGCGCGCGCCGCCTTGGCGTTGTAGTGCGCGTTGCCCGGTGTCACCGAGTCCTTCACCAGCGAGACTTCCCATTCCTTCTTCGGGTCCAGCGCCGAGCGCTGGTACAGCTTGTTGCCGCGCCATTCGAAGCGCTTGCGGCCGTCCTGCGTGCGCAGGCGCAACAGGTCGCTGCCGCCCGGCGGCGCGGCCGGGCCCGAGGTCTTCAGCGTCGGCAGCCTGTCGGCGGTGCCGTGGCAGTCCTGGCAGTCGATCTCCACCGCCTGCGCCACCTCGCCGTAGATGTGGCCGTTGCCATGGGCGTCCTGCGAGAAGTGGCAGTCCACGCAGTGCATGCCGACATCGACATGGATCGAGGACATCTGCACGGTCTTGCTGAACTTCTTCGGGTCGTCGTCGGCGACGATGTTGCCGTCCTTGTCCAGCAGGTTGCCCTTGCGGTCGCGCTTGTGGATGGCGCGGAAGTTCCAGCCGTGGCCGTGGTAGTCGGCGAACTGGGTGTCCTTGATCTCCGGGTTCAGCTCCGAGACCTTGTCGAGGAACTTGCGGTCGGACCAGTTGCCGCGGATCGCCGCTTCCTCGGGGTTGCGCTGGTTGGTCTTGTGGATCTCGGCGTCGGTCGGGTACTTCTGCTGCTTGGGCCACATCTGCTCGGCGCCCGTCTCGTAGTCCCACATGGTGTAGCCGAGCATGGAGTTGAGGAAGATGTTCGGCTGGTGCATGTGGCAGATCATGCACTGGCTGGTCGGGATCGCCCGGGTGAAGACGTGCTTCAGCGGGTGGCCTTCCTCGTCCTTGGGGATCGTCGGGTCCTTGCTCTGCGACTTGCCGGTGTGGCCCCAGGCGGCATAGCCGCCGGAATGGCGCGGGTCGCGGTCGTTGGCATAGACCACGTGGCAGCCGGAGCAGCCGGAGGAGCGGTAGTCGCCCGGCTGGTCGTTGGTGCCGAGGAACCAGGAGAAGGGGTCGTTGAGGCGCGTCTTGTGCATGTTCAGCAGCGGCACCGCGATGCGGCTGCCGGTGCCGGGCCCGCGGTTGGACTGCTTGATGTCCGGGCGCCCGGGCTCTTCCAGGCGCTGGATCAGGCCGAGGGCGTCGGGCAGGCCGGTCTCGGGGAAGATGCTGTTGATGTTGCGTCCGCCGCGCTCGAACACGCGGAACACGTCCGCCGGCGGCGTCACTTCCCAGGCCGGCAGCGGGTAGAGCGCTTCCAGCGCGCCCTTCTTCTTCATGTTCTCGTCGGGCTTCACCGGCGCATCGATGCGCGCGGGGCGGCCGTCGCGGGTGTAGGCCTCGCCGCTGAGATAGCGCTTGAACGGCAGGATGCCGTTGTTGTACGCGGCACCGCCCCAGAGCATGGCGCCGGTGGACATCATGCTGCGCTCGGCGGCCTCGATGATCGGCAGGTGGCAGGCGCCGCAGGCTTCGCGCGCCACGCGGTAGTCGCCGGGATTGACGAAGCGGATGAACTCCGGCGCCTCGAGGTTGAGCAGCGAGAAGCTGTGCTCCGGGTTGCGGCTGGACGGCCAGTGCCAGGCCTCCGGGTAGCGCGGCAGCACGTGGGCCTTTTCCAGCGTTTCCATGTACGCGTGGTCATCGCGATAGGCGTGGCCTTCGGCCTTGCTGCCGGGCTTGAGGAACACGCGCGCATCGCCGCCATGGCAATCGGTGCAACCCAGCACGACGGCGGGATTGGCGTGCATGCTGTGACGATCGGTGCTGGTGTGGCAGGACTCGCAGCCGGCCGACTTGGCCGCGGCCTGGTCGCGGCCCTGTACGCGCGGCGCGAAGTCGGCGGTGACGTAGTCGCGTTCGACGGCATGCTCGCCGCCGCTGGCCAGGGCCAGGCCGGAAAGGGCGAGCAGCAGGGTGGCGGTCAGGGCGCGGATCATGGTCAGTAGGTGAAGATGAAGTTGCCCAGGATCGAGTACGGATAGTCGTCGTCCGGGAACAGGTCCTGGTAGCCATCACCGGGGATCAGCATCGAGCCGGACAGTCGCAGCACGATGTTCTGCGTCATGAACGGGCGCCAGATCGCGGCGCTGGAGACGTCCCAGCCGATGTCCTCGTCGATGCTGCCCTGGTTGCGCGCCACTTCGAGGACGCCGCTGTCCCCGAACCAGAGGTGGTTGAGGTTGAACGACAGGCGGAAGGTCGGCGTCAGGTCGAAGTCGGCGCCCGCGCCCAGCAGGATCGTGCCCGGGTTGATGAAGTTGGACTGGCCGTGTTCCTTGGAGTGGCGCAGCGAGTTGAGCACGCCGTTGCGCTGCGAGATCGCCACGATGCCGCCACCGATCAGCGGCACGCCCTGGCGGATCCAGAAGCTGGTGTCGGCGCCGGCGAAGATCGGGTTCTCGAAGATCGCGTCGAAGCCGTTGGCCTGGCCGTCGAAGGGGTCGCTGTCGCCGCTGGCCCACAGCGCCGACAGGCGCCAGCGCCGCCAGTCCTGGTCGAACGAGGCCTCGGCCGCGGCGAAGCCGGCGAGGATGTCCTGGTCCTTGTCCTCGAAGGGGCTGCGGTTCTGCTCGCCGACGGCAAGATAGCTGGACACCGTCAGGTTGAGCCGGCCGAAATGGCCGTCGCCGTTGTAGCCCAGGTAGGTCACGTCGTAGCGGATCGGCTGCTGCTCGCCGATCGAGAACGGCCGCGCCAGGAAGCCGTTCTTGTCGTAGAAGCGCGCGCCGTCCTCGCGGTTGCGGTTGTAGGCGACGATGCCCTGCGAGGTGAAGCCCAGCACCGGGAAATCCTGCCGGTACAGGTTGAACATGAAGACGTCGTCGTTGCGCAGGTCGCGGTTGATCGCGTTCAGGCCGCTGTTGGTGTCCTTTTCCAGGCGCCGCACCCAGGCCAGGTTGTACTGCCAGCGATTGTTGTCGCGCGTGCCGAACAGGCGCGCCGCCAGCTGGTTGTCCTGGAACAGGAAGCCGCGGAAATCGAAGGACAGCGGCTGGATGCCGAAACGGACGGAGTCGAAGTCGAAGCGGTCGGAGACGTTGCGCAGGTGGTAGTCGACGAACAGTTCCTGGATACCGATGAAGCTGTCGTTGCGCGTGTCTCCGCGCTCCGGATCGACGTTGACCGCGCGGTCTTCCTCGGTGACCGTGCGATTGAAGTTGAACACCGGCGTCAGGTGGTATTCCCAGTCCGGTGGGCGGAAGGTGGTGTCGCCCTTCAGGTACACCAGCGCCAGGATCAGGTTCTGGTTGAGCAACCACTGGTTCTCGCGGCCGAAGATGCCGATGGCGCCGCTGCCGCCGGTGGATTGCGGACCGACCGGCGTCGGCAGGCGGCGCGGCTCGTAGACCGTGTCCGAGATGACGGAAATGTTGAAGAACTCGTCGCCGTTGCGCACCGGCTTGTCGGCCTTGAACGTGTTCTGGTTGTACGGATCCCACCAGTTCTGCGGCACCACGCCCAGCGAGTTGAGGATGCGCCAGCGGTCCGGCACCGGCGCCTTGGTGTATTCCTGCCAGGGGTTGGGCATCGCCACCGGCGCCAGCCGCGTCATGCGATTGGGGTCCGGCAGGGCCTCGGGCTCGTCGGGAATCGCGCGCGCTTCGGCGTCGGGACGGCGCCGCTCGGCGGCGGGTGCGGCATCCATCGCAGCACCCATCCGCGACGGCGTGGCGGGTGCCGGCGCCTTGCCCGCGGGCATCGGCGCGGGTTCCGGCGTCCAGGCCGGAACCACCTTGGCGGTCACCACTTCGGACGCTGGCGCCGGGGCCGCCACAGGCGCCGGAACGAGTGTCAGCGCCGCCGGCGGCCGGGGCGCGGGAGCCGCCGAGGCCAGCAGGGCGCGTGCATGCTTCGGTTCCCGCGCCACCTTGCGCGCCAGCTCCGGATCGATGCTGCGCACTTCCTCGTCGCCGGGCACCACCAGCATCACGCCGGGGCGCAGGCGCTCGAGGTCGCCGTCGATGAAGGCCCTGGGGTTGGCGCGGTACAGCGCTGCGTTCATCTGCCAGGTGCCGACGCGGGTCTTGTCCGGGCGCAGCTCCCAGGCGATCTGCGCCAGTTGCGCGCCCGGGCGTACCGGCCCGTAGAGCGCGGGATCCGCGGGGGGCATGCCGCCCGCGGGGCTGTGAGGCGGTGCCGGCTCGGCGGCTGTAGAGGCAGATGCCGGGGGGGCGGCCTGGGGCTCCACGGCCGCCTGCTGCAGGGCCAGGCCCTGCAGCAGCACGCGGGCGCGCTTGGGCTCGCGCGCCACCCGCCGTGCCAGGTCCGGGTCGATGCGACGGACGTCCGGGTCGGCCGGCACCACCAGCATCGCGCCGGGCCGCAGCCGCTCGAGGTCGCCGTTGATGAAGGCTTTGGGGTTGGCGCGGTACAGCGCCGCGTTCATCTGCCAGGTGCCCTCGCGGGTCTTGTCGGGACGCAGCTCCCAGGCGATGCGCGCCAGTTGCTCGCCCTGGCGCACCGGACCATAGAGATACGGCTCGTCCGCCGCCAGCGCGCCGTTGCCGGCGCCGAGCAGGGCGACGATCAGCAGCTTGCGGAAGGCCGGCGTCTTCATTTGCCCTGGCAGACGTTCTGCGCGTCGGTATCGACGAAGGGCGCCTGCGGGCACTGCACGTAGCGCAGGCGGCCGCCGGGCACATCGAGCGTGTCGATGCGCAGCGCGCGCGGGGCGTTGCCGAGGGTGCCCGTGGCCCGGGCTGCGCCGTCCACGCCGAGGAAGGCCACCAGGTCGTCCTGGTCGATGCCGTCGCCGGAGACGCCGACCGCGCCGATCAGGGTGTTGCCACGATAGATCGGCACGCCGCCGGCGAAGATCTGCAGGCCGTTGTCGAGTTTTGCCGGCACGGTGGTGGCAAAGCCCAGGGCTGGTGCCGGCGGCCCCGAGCAGCCCACGCCCACGTCGGGCACGCCCAGCCCGGCGACGAAGCCGACGTGCTGCACGATGCGCTCGTAGACCAGGTCCAGCTGCAGGCCGGTGGAGAAGGGGCTCCAGCGGGCGAAGGGCTTCGACAGCGCGCCAGGACCGGTTTCTTCGACGCCGTCGGGGAAGAACGGCCGCGCGACGTTGCCGATGGAACGCGCGCCGAAGGCGAAGCCGCCGGTGAGCGTCGCCGGGCTGAGCTGCGCCGACAGCGCGGTGGCGTAGTCGGCGAAGCTCACCGGCGGCGTCGTCGCGGTGCCGAGGTCCGGAATGAAGTAACTGACCGAGCCGGCGGCGTTGAGGTCGGCGCCCAGCGTCGGCGAGCTGAAGAACAGCGCGCTGCGCGCCTTCTGCAGCGACACGTCGGTGCCGAACACCGGCGCATCGCGGGTGCGCAGCACGCCCAGGATCACGCCGCTGGTGTCCACCACCGACACCGTGCCGCGCATCAGCGAGCCCACCGGGCGGCGGATCTGCGCGCGCAGGTGGTTGGCGTTGAGCAGGGCATTGCGCAGCACGGAAGTGACCTCGGCCTGGGTCAGCAGGCCGTCGGTGCCGGCGATCGGCGGGAAGCGCGGCGCGCCATTGACCAGTTCGAAGGCGTCGAGATCGGCGAAGGCCGGCACGGTGCTGGGCTGGTAGCCCGACTCGGCCTGTCCGAAGCGCGTGCCGGTGCCGATGGCGGGCGCCAGGTAGTAACCGGACACCGACAGCAGCGAGCCCTGCGCGGAGGCCTGGGCGAACGTCAGCGTGGAGCGGCCGCCGGTAGCGGTCTGCGACTGGCCGACGTCGCTGTAGCGCAGCGACAGGCCGCCGGCGGTGATGCGGTTGGCACGGCGATCCTGCGGCGCATCGAAGCCGGCGGTGGCGGCGGTGGCGATCAGTTCATCCAGGTCGCTGTCATTGCCGCGGATGTCCAGGTCCAGGCCGTAGACACCGTCGGCGATCACGCCGACGCCGCCGACCACGGTGCCGGCCTTGTACAGCGGGAAACCGCCGGCATCGGCCGACAGGCCCAGCGGCGAGCGCTTGGGGCCGGCGCTGGTGGCGTCGGCCAGGCGCAGCGTCAGGTCGCTGCAGGGCAGCTGGCTGAACTGCACGCCGAACAGCGGCCCGCCCGGCTGGTCCCTTTCCTTCGGATTGAAATGGTCCTGCACGATCTGGCTGGCCGTGCGGGTGGAAAAGGCGTTGCCCTCCGAGCTGAGATAGGCGCCGGTCACCGCCTTGGCGATCGCGCCCAGGCTGCTGGGGACGACATCGGTCAGCCCGTCGAGCCCGGTGCCGGTGTTGCGGCCGGAGCGCACCGTCAGCGCCGGGTCGGCACCGGTCATCTGGAACACCGCCAGCACGTTGCCGACGCGATCGGTCACGGCGATGGTGGCCAGCGCCCCCCGTGCGTCTGCCTCGTCCACCGCCTGGGCGATCACGCGCTGCACGTCGGCCACTTCCAGGCGCTGCGGGTTGCTGGTGGCGCAGCTGCCAGTGCAGCCCGAGTCGTCGCTGGGGCCGCCACCGCCGCCGCAGGCGGCGAGCAGTGCCGCCAGCGGCCAGGCCAGCCAGCGCGGCTTCACGGCTTTTTACCCTGCGCCGGGGCGGGTTTGGCGGGTTCCGGCTTCGCCGGTACAGCCGCAGGCGCCTTGGGCGGTACCGCGGGATGCGTTGCCGGCAGCTTCGTCGCCGGCATCCCGCCGAAGTGATGCGTCTCGGCGATATGGAAGCGGTGGCACAGGGTGCAGTCCGACGGCACCTGGCTGGTGCTGCCGGTGTCGCCATGGCAGTCGCGGCAGCTGTTCAGGTCGGGCAGCAGCACCTCGGCGCTGATCTTGGACTTGTCTGCGGCATGGCAGTCGCCGCAATCCTGCGCCTTGTGCGCGGCATGGTCGAACCGCGCGCCGTCCAGCGCGTGCTCCTGCAGGTTCACCGGCGCCACGGTCCAGGGCATCGCCGGGTCGTCGCTGCGCTGAACCTGGTGGCAGTAATGGCAGGTGCGGCGCTCGAACACGTCGACCATGGTCTGGTGCGCGCGGGCGTCGGCCCAGTCCAGCGCGGCGCGGGCGCCACCGGGGGGCAGGGTCTCGCCGGGGCGGCGGCGTTCGCGCACCACGGCCGGCGCCTTGCCGACGCCGACGCCGCCCTGCAGGGCCTTGGCGTAGTAGTAGTCGCGGACCACGCCCTGGATCTGCTCGGGCCGGCCATGCGGCAGCTCGCGCGCCGGGTCGTCCGGGTCGAAGTCCAGGCGGTGGCAGCTGGCGCAGTGCTTCTCCATGTTCACCGGCTCGAAGCTGACGCCGCGCGAGTCGGGCTGGTGACAGTCGGCGCACTTCATCACCACCTTGCCCTCGGGCGAGTCGATGCCCTTGGGGTTGAGGTGCACGTCATGCGGGTAGACCAGGTTGGTCGCCTCGCGCAGCTGCGCCGGGGCTTCGCGCTGCTTGGTGAACATGAACCTGCCGCCCTTGGCGTCGAACACCGCCACGCGCGGCGCGAACTCCGGGTGCGCCTTGCTGAAGCTCGATGCCGGCGGCAGCCTGGCCGAGGCGAATTCCTTGTCCGGATCGGCATGGCAATCGGTGCACAGCGTCAGCGACTGCGCGTTGATGCCCTGCGTGCCGTTGTGCTCGCGGTGGCAATCGGTGCATTCCTGGCCGGCGAACACCGGGTGCGACAGCATGGCCGTGTCGTCGCTGTGCTGCTTCATGTCCTTGTGGCAGGCCATGCAGGCGCTGTCGCGCACCTGCCGGAATGGCTTTTCGTGGCAGGCCGCGCAGTCCTCGACGAAGTAGCGGTGCGCGCTGCTGACCGGCCCGGAAAGCCAGATCGAGTCGTCCAGCGGATTGGCGCGCTGCCCGGCGGCACGCTCGCGCGGGCTGTCGCCGGCGTGGCTGCTGCCATAGCGCAGGCCCAGCGGCAGCAGCAGGCCGACCAGCAGCATCAGGACCATCAGGCCCCAGGCCAGGCGCCGCAGCGACAGGCCGGTCTGGTCGAGACGGGTCTGGTAGGAGGCCTTGCGCTGCTGGATATCCGCGGCCTGGGTCAGCCTTTCCTCGTAGCCCAGCACCAGTTCCGGCACGCCGCCCACCGCCAGCACTTCCAGGCGGAAGCGGCCGATCTCGATGACGTCGCCCTTTTCCAGCTTGGCGTTTTCCACCGGCGAGCCATTGACCCAGACGCCGTTGGCGGTCTTGGACATCAGCAGGGGGCCGCGGCGGTCGTGCACGATCTCGGCATGCGCCAGCGCGGCGCGCAGGTCCGGCGTGTAGACGTCCTGGTTGGTGCCGCGACCGATCGTCAGTCGTTCGCCGATCAGGCCGCGCTCGGTCGCGATGCGCTGGTCGCCCTGTTGCTGAAAGCTCCTGAGCAGGACGCGCATGGCGGGCTACCAGTAGATGAAGACCGAAACGATGTGGGCGGTCAGCGCCGCCAGCAGCGCGACCGTCAGCGGCACGTGGAAGTACAGCCAGATCTGCATCTGCGCGTGCAGCAGGATGTCGCGGTTGACGCGCACGATCAGCGAGTTGCGGCGGCTGATGATCTCCATCAGCTGGCGCGTCTTCTCGGCAGCCTCGCCGCTCTTCCTGGCCTGCGCCAGTTCGCCGGCCATGAACATGACCGTGGCCGAGCTGTTCGGGTCGAAGCCTTCGCTGTTGGCGGCGCGCTGCTTGTCGGCCATGAGCTTGCGCAGCTCGTCGATCACGCGCCGGCCCGGAGGCAGCGGGCCGAACAGCTGGTCGCGCAGGTTGCCGCCGATGCGCATGCGCTCGGTCGAGCGCGCGGTGATGCGGTGCACCTCGGGGCCGAGCTGGTCGGCGATCTTCAGCGCCTGCTGGTTGAGGTCCAGGATCTCGTCGATCAGCGTCTCGCGGTCGGAGTCGCCCATGTTCTCGGTGATCAGCGTCGGCATGCGCGCATAGGCGGCGATGCCGAAGATGCCGCTCAGGATCACGATCATCATCAGCGTGTAGGCCAGCGTGTGGATGTTCCAGCCGAACTGGAAGCCGGTGTGCAGCGTGGCGACCGTGATCAGCGCCAGGCCCAGGTAGACATGGGCGGAAAGCCAGCCCTTCACCGTGCCCAGCGTCGAGCTGTAGCGGCGCTTGCGCACGCCGAGCCAGGCCAGCCAGGCGATCAGGCCGGCACCGAGGGTTCCCAGCGTGTAGCCCAGCCAGGTGCCGCCGTTGGGGCCGTCCTGCGGGTCATGCCACCAGTAGAGCAGGATGGAGAGGATGCACAGCGCGCTGGCGAACTTGAGGTAGCGGTAGCCTTCGTAGCGCAGGAAGCTGCCATGCGGAGTCGCGGCCATGGCCTAATGCCCTCCGCGGTAGAGCCGCACGAACTGCTCGGGGCTGGCGCGCATCGCCGCGCCGGTGGGGCAGGCGCGCACGCAGGCCGGTCCGCCGTCGAGGTCCTTGCACATGTCGCACTTGGCGGCCTTCTTGGCGCTCTTGTCCTTCTTCGCCGGGTGGTAACGCCCCGGCTCTTCGCCGCCGAACAGCATCCAGCGCCACAGGCTCGGCCGGGTCTTGCTCTGGATGCCCATCTGGATCACGCCGTAGGGGCAGTTGCGCTCGCAATTGCCGCAGCCGATGCAGGCATCGGTGATGTGGACCTCGCCGTTGGGGGCGCGCTTGATCGCGTCCGGCGGGCAGTCCTTCATGCAGTGCGGGTGCTCGCAGTGGCGGCAGGAGGTCGGCACGTGCAGGGTGTTGAAGGTCGGTCCGGCCTCGCGCTTGAGGCGGCTGACGTTGCCATGGGTGTCGGAACAGGCCTTCTCGCACTGGTCGCAGCGCACGCACAGCGCCTCGTCGATCAGCAGCACGTCGGTGGCCTCGCCCAGGCCCTGCGACATCATGAACTCGAGCACGTCGCCCATGGGCTTGGACTGCGCCACCACGTTCTGGGCGACGCGCATGCGGTAGACCTCCTGCACGCGGTCGCGCACCTGCGTGCGGCGCATCATCAGCGACTTGAAGGCGGTGCCGTCGAGGCGGATGGTCTCCGTGGCCACCGCCGCCCGCGCCGTGGCGGAGCGCGGCAGGTCGCTGACCAGGGCCATCTCGCCGACGTACTGGCCGGCCGGCACATAGGCCAGCACCACGTCCTTGCCGCCGATCTCGCGGGCAATGGTGACCGAGCCCTTGCGGATCAGGTGCAGCGCGTCACCGGCGTCGCCCTCGCTGAACAGCACCTCGCCGGCCCGGTAGTGCCGCACCTCGGCGCTGCCGACCAGGTCGGCGAGCTCCTCCGGCGGCAGTGTCGGCGCGATCTTGCCCTGGATGATGCGACGCAGGAACACCTCGTCGATGATGCGCTTGACCGCCGCCACCGAGGCGATCAGCTTGTTCATCGAGCGCCGCGGCGTCTCGATCAGTACGCATTGCTCCTTGGCGCGCACCGTCGCCGAGCGGCGGCGGCCGGAGATCAGGCTCCACTCGCCGAAGAAGTCGCCCTTGCCGAGCGTGATCTTCTTGGATGGATCGCCAGGGTCGATCTCGATCTCGGCGGTGCCGGACACCACCGAGAAGAAGGTGTCGGTGTAGTCGTTCAACTCGAAGATGATCTCGCCGTCGGCCGGCGCGCGGATGTCGGAATCGATCATGAACTCGCGCAGCTGCAGCGGCGTCAGCTGCTTGAGGATCGGCACGCGGCGCTGCATCGTCGCCAGCGCCTCGTCGATGTCGGTGATCTCCGGCAGCACCGCGAACTTCTCGCGCAGCAGCGGCGTGTCGGCCGGCTCGACCTTGCGGCCCTCGATGAACTCGATGACCTCGTAGCCCTGGTTCATCGCCTGCTTGATCAGCGGGAAGCCGGCCAGCGCGCCGATGATGTACATGCCCTCCACGTTGGACTCGTACTGCGGCGATACCGCCGGCACGCTGTTCGGGTCCTTGCTGGGGAAGGTGATGCCGGTACTCTCGACGAAGGCGCGCGGCGGGGTCGCGCCCAGGCGCGCGATGATGCGGTCCACCGCCAGCTCGGTCTCGCCGTCGTTGGTGGCCACGCGCAGGCGCTTGCCCTCCGCGGTGGTATCCGCGGACAGCGGCTTGGTGTTGTACAGGCAGGTGAGCTTGCCGTCCTCGATCGCCTTCAATATGCCCGAGAGGTTGCCGGGCTTGGCGCGGTCGAACTCGTCGCGGCGGTTGAGGATGTAGACCTTGTTGTTTTCGGCCAGGGCGATGGCGTTCTCGATGGCGGCGTCGCCGGCCCCGACGATGACGATGGTCTCGCCCTTGTACTCGTCCGGATCGTCGAGCTGGTACTGCACCCACTCCAGGTCCTCTCCGGGACAGCCGAGCTTGCGCAGGTTGCCCTGCAGGCCGATGCCCAGCACCACGTATTCGGCCAGCAGCGTGCCGCCGCCGTCGAGGCTGATGGTGAATGCGCCCTTCTGGCCACTGATGGCGCTGACGCGCGCGCGGTGCGCCACGGTGACGCCCAGCTTGCTCGTGCCTTCATTCCAGCTGCCGAGGATCGCCTCGCGCTTGCCGGCGGTGAACTCCAGCGGCGAGCGCAGCGGCAGCACGTCTGGCTCGGCCATGACGTGCTTGCCCTTCTGGTATCGGTAGATCGTGTTGGAAAGCCAGCTCTCGGCTTCCAGCAGCACGTGCGAGATGCCGAGTTCCGCGGCGTGCGCGGCGGCGGACAGCCCGGCGGGGCCGGACCCGACAATCGCAATCTTGACGTTCCCTGGGACCATGGCCTGGCTCTTATGTGGCTCGGCTGGCGACGTGAGGCCTACTTTAGAGCTATTCCAACGACGCGCGCCAGTACGCAGTTCGCATGTTTTGGGGGGTTTCAGGACATTGTTTGTGATGCTGCGCACGCCGGATGCGATTTATTCGCAGCAAGTCGTGAGGCGGGGAGTAGTGGGGCGAGGCTACTGCGTTTATATTGCTTCGCAGCCAGCTGCAGATCGGGGGAACGATCCATGCGACGCCAATTACTCGCGGTCAGCCTTGCGGTGGTGTTGTCGGCGCTGTTGCCTGCCGCTGCCGCCCCGGCGCCCGATCGCAACCTCGGCGTAGCCGATTGCGCCGGCAGCACCTGCCACGGTTCCATCCGCCCCTTCGCCGATCGCCAGATCCGCCAGGACGAATACTTCGTCTGGCAGCGCAAGGACGCGCATGGCTCGGCCTGGAAGACGCTGTTTACCGAGCGTGCGCGCCGCATCACCGGCCAGCTCGGCTGGGCCGCCCCGCACGAAGCCCAGGGTTGCCTGGTCTGCCACGCGCATGTGCCGCCTGCCGAGGCGCGCGGGCCCCGGTTCCAGAACGAAGACGGCATCGCCTGCGAAGCCTGCCATGGCGCTTCCGAGCGCTGGATCGCCGAACACGTCAACAGCCTCAAGACCCCGGAGGAGAAGCGGGCGCACGGCATGACCGCCACCTGGGATGCCAGGGTTCGCGGCCAGCTCTGCACCAGCTGTCATCTGGGTGACACGAGCCACCCGATGACCCACGCGATCATGGCGGCCGGCCATCCGCCGCTGCTGTTCGAGCTCGACACTTTCACCGCGCTGATGCCGCCGCATTGGGACGTCGACGCCGACTACCGCAAGCGCAAGCCGGTGGCGGACACCGCCAGCAACTGGCTGGAAGGCCAGATCGCTGCGACCGATGCCTGGCTGGCGCGGCTGGAAAGCGGCGCACTGGGCCATGGCCTGTTTCCGGAGCTGGCCCTTTTCGATTGCGACGCCTGCCACCACTCGATGAACGCCAACCGCTGGCATGCCGGCCGCGCGCCGGGCCTGTCGCCGGGCCAGGTGCCGCTGGCCGACCAGCCGCTGGTGCTGGTACAGGCCTGGGCCGGCGTGATGTCGCCGGGCCTGGCCGACGTGATGACGGTGCAGCGCGAGCGCCTCTACAAGCAGTACGAAACCGACGCCTCGCGCCTGCGCGCGCAGGCCGGCGAATTGCGCGGCTGGCTGCAGCGCGAGGCCTGGGGCCGCCTGCGCCAGGGTTCGCCCGACGCCGCGCAGCTGCGCCAGGTCCTGCGCCGCGTCGCGCAGAACGCGGAGAGCGCGCAGGGCGGCGATTTCTACTACGCGCAGCAGACGGCGATGGCGGCGCAGGTGCTGGCGGCGGCGATCGGCGAGCGCGGTGGCAACGCGGCGGCGCTCAAGGGCGCGACCGATGCGCTGTACGACTCGGTGAAGAATCGTGATCGCTTCCAGCCGGAGGAGTATCGCGGGGCGCTGGGGAAGCTGAGCGCGGCAGTGCGGTAGTACTCATATATATGAGTGCTTGGCTCGCTGCGCACATGCAGGAGCGAGCTTGCTCGCGACCTTGCCGTTCATCGGGTTGTCCTTTTGTCAGGCGCAGGGTGCGCATCGCGCACGCGGAGCGGACTTCACCAGGATCGACGGTGCGCGGTGCGCACCCTACAGACTGTCCTTTTGTCAGGCGTAGGGTGCGCGCCCTACAGACTCGATCTGGCACCGTCGATGCACCTCAGTGGGTTTCATCACGCACCACCCTCACCGCGGCAACTGCTCCATGCGTTGCCCTACCTCGGGCATCCATGCCCTCGCCAGCCCTCTCCCGCCAGCGGGAGAGGGTGTTCTTCGATCTTTGGGTTCTCGACCGGCAGTGATTTGTGGAAGTGTCGGTAACGCCTAACGCCCACTCGCGACGCTAAGATCCCATGCTTCGCATGGGGCCCTCCACGCTGCTCGGGGCTTCACCGCGAGAAACTCACCCCGATCCCCGCCCGCGTCACCTCGCGGTTGTAGTCGATCAGGCTCTCGCCGTAGCCGTGCCAGAGATACAGGTTCCAGAACGCGTAGTTCGACAGCGGCGCGCTGTAGTTGAGGTTGATCGCGCCCTTGCCGGTACCCGGGTTGAGGCGGGTCAGCAGGCCGATGCGGTGGCGGCGGGCGCCGAAGAGGTTGCGCTGCAGCTGGAATTCGCCGTAGCCGTAATAGTCCTCGATGTCCGGATTGTCGTCGCGCTTGGGATCGTCCACCGGGCGGCCCTCATCTTCCGGCAGGCGATACCAGAGCTTGAGGTGCGCCAGGGTCTGGTTGCCCTCGTAGAAGCCGGCGACAGAGATGCGGTTCCAGCTGCGCGAGTCCGGGATCTCCTTGCCGTTGGACTCGTGCTCGGCGCCGACGTCCAGGCCCCAGACCTTGGTGCGGTCATTGGGCTTCCAGCGGTAGAACACCTCGGGGTTGTAGTTGGTCTCGCGGAAAGGACGCGAGCGGTTGGCGTCGTAGACCTGCCAGAACGACTTCTGCGAGTAGGCGAAGTAGAAGTTCGTATCCAGCACGCGCTGCTTGAAGCTGATCTGGAAGAAGGTCTCCGCCTGCTTGTTCTCCTCGGACAGGCCCTCGGCCCAGCTGATCGGCAGCAGGAACATCGGCCGGTGGAAGGACAGGCCCGGCTTCTCCGCCACCAGGGCGAACACCACCGGGTCGCGCCGCAGGTTCTCGAACAGCAGCGCGTTCTCTTCCTCGGTCTTCTTCGGGATGAGGGTGATCACCGGCAGCTCGTCGCCCTGGATGTCCGGCGTGGGCGAGTCCAGTGTCGCCTCCGGGTCCCCGATTTCCCTGGCGGGCTGCCGGGTCTCCGACGAAATTGCCGGCGGCGCGGGTTCGGCATAGGCCGTGCCGGAGGCCAGGACGGCGAGGGCGATCAGGGTGGTGCGCATCTTCTCTGCGTCTCCATCAACGAAAAAGCCCGCACGGGCGGGCCTGGGGCGTAGCGGCGCGCCGCAGGGGACTTCAGTGGGCGAGGGCGTCCACGTAGGGCTTCATCACGCGCTCGACGCGGCACAGCTTGGCGAAGTGCCAGAGCTTCTTCATGTTCAGGCTGCGTTCGTTCATCGCCGAGCGCAAGGCATCGACCGCGATATGCGGCCCGATCTTGTTGCGGAACTTGAACAGGTCGGCGAGCGTCTTCTCCAGACTGTAGACGCGAACCTTGACGTTTTCCACCACGTGCGTCTCCACGCCCTCGGTGAATGCGGGTCCGCCGAGACGCGCGACCTTGATCTCGGGGTAGTCGACGCGCGGGCGCGCGGCGCGCCGTTCGATCGCGACATACACTTCGTCGTTGTTCTGCTCGCCGATGCCGTGGAAGGCCAGTGCAGAACGCAGGCAGATCACGCCGTTGGGAACCGCGCGTCCGACGATGGCCAGAGAAACGTTGGCGTTGACGTCAGTGTCGGCGAGCACGTAGCTGCCGCGTCCGACTTTCTTGATCAGTCCCTTGTCGCAGAGACGACGCAGGTATTCCGCCTGGATTCCGTGCGGCACCAAATCCTTCGGACGCAGAACGCCGAGCTTCTGGGCGAGCTGTATGATGCGTTCGGATTTGCTGTGCTCGTCCATCGATCCAGTGGAATCGTGAGTATCGGGCGGAATTTCGTAGATGTGTAAACATTTAAGAACATGTGAGAAAAGATTGCAAGCAATAAATTCTTTACATGCAACATCAACAACAGTTGTCAAGTACCCGTCAACAATAAAAAAATTGCCCTTGGGCTGCTTGGGCAAAAAATAAGCACTCCCCGGGTTTTTCCGAGCTTTTCAAGGAGTTCCGCCCTGGCTGACAGCCTCGGGGACGAAGTTGGCCGGGGTTTTGCACCAAATTTGGGCAAAATGGGGCGTGGCCCGGCCCTGACGGCCGGTGGCCGGGACGGGAGGCAAGGCGCGCCGGGCAGGGGTGCCGGACCCCATAATGGCCGCCGATGAGCGAGTTCACGCCCCATATCCTGGTCTCGATCGTCGCCCTCGGCATGGGCCTGGCCTTCGTCTCGGCCGACCGCCGTTCGGCGACGTCGCGGGCGCTCGGCGCCGGCCTGGGCCTGATCGGCATCAGCATCTACCTCAACGTGCGCTACATCGGCGATCCGCTGAGTGCGCCGAGCTGGTCCGGCTGGCTGGCCTGGCCCGAGGCACTGGCCATCGTTGCGATCCTGGAGTGGATCCTGCGCGTGCGCCGCACCATTCCGGCGGCACCGGAGATCAACGTCGCCTTCGGCGATCGCGTCCTGCGCATCGGCCAACTCTCCGGTATCGCCTACGGCCTGTTCGCGCTGCAGTGGCCGCAACTGCGCGTCGACAGTTTCCTGCGCGTGTTCAACCATCCGGAATCGCTGCTCAGCACCGGGTTCTGGCTGTTCTTCACGCCGGTGGCCATCGCTTCGCTGACCGGGCTGGTCGGCATCATCCTGGTGTTGAACCGCCGGCCCGACCGCGCCGAGCGCGTGCGCATCCTGGCCATGGCCATCGCGGTGCCCTTCCTGGTCGCCGGCCTGCTGTTGCCGCTGAGCGTGGCGGCGATCTCCACGGTGATCGGCGAGGTGATCTTCCTGGTCGGCGCGGTGCAGTACCACGTGCAGCAGGGCCAGCGCGGCCAGTTCCTGTCGCGCTTCCTCTCGCCGCAGGTGGCGCAGCTGGTGGCCGAGCGCGGACTGGACAGCGCCATGCGCGAGAACTACATGGAGATCACCGTGGTGTGCTGCGACCTGCGCGGCTTCACCGCCTTTGCCGCCGAGCAGCCTTCGGGCCGCGTGCTGCAGGTGCTGCGCGAGTACTACACCGTGGTCGGCAAGGCAGTGGCGGACTTCGGCGCCACCATCAAGGACTATGCCGGCGACGGCATCCTGATCCTGGTCGGCGCGCCGCTGCCGATCACCTTCCACGCCCGCTGCGGCATCGAGCTGGCGCGGCGCATCCGCAGCGTCACCGTGCCGCTCACCGCCGGCTGGGGTACGGAGACGGCGCCGCTGGGCATCGGCATCGGCGTCGCCAGCGGCGTGGTCACGTTGGGCATCATCGGCACCGACTCGCGCCTGGAATACACCGCGGTGGGTTCCACCGTGAACCTGGCCTCGCGGCTCTGCGACCAGGCGCTGCACGGCGAGATCCTGGTGGCGGAGCGCACCGTGGAGCTGGCCGGCGAAATCGGCCTGAAGGCGCGCGCGCCGATGGTGGTGAAGGGCTACGCCGAGCCGGTGAAGAACTACAGCCTGATGCTGGACGCGTCGCGCAGCGCGGAGTCACCGACGCTGCCTGCGCCGGCGCCTGCGGAGTCCGCGGCGGTCAGTACCTGAGCGCCAAGCTGCTCAATTCCCAGAACTCATTTGCCGCGGATCACGCGGATCGACACGGATCAAGATCAAGCAAGACAATAGATCTTGTAAATCCGTGTTCATCCGCGTCCATCCGCGTAATCCGCGGCAGAACTGCTTTGCCTGTCAGTATTTGACCGAGCAGCCGTAGGGCTTGGTCACCGCGTCGGTCACGGGCTTGCCGGCCATGGCCTCGGCCAGCGCCACCTTCACATAGGGCCTGGCGCCGGCGATGTCTTCGGCGTCGGCACTGGCGACGCTGTCGATGCCGCCCATGTAGACCAGCGTACCCTTGGGATCCACCACGAACATGTGCGGCGTGGTCTTGGCCTCGTACTCATGGCCGAGCTTGCCGCTGGGGTCGAGCAGCACGGCCGTGGGCACCGCTCCGCGTTCCTTGCTCAGCGCATTGGCCTGCTTGCCATCGACGTTGCCCTGCTTGCCCGGCGCCGAGGAGATCACCGTCAGCCAGGTCACCCCCTTGCCGGTTTCTTCCTTCTGCAGCGACTGCATGTTGCCGGAGGAGTAGTGCTTCTTCACGAAGGGGCACTCGTTGTTGCTCCACTCCAGCACCACGAACTTGCCCTTGAAGTCGGACAGCTGCACGGTCTTGCCGTTGCTGTCGGTGGCGGTGAAGGCCGGAGCCGGTTCGCCGACCTTGGGGACGGCGATGGCCGCGGTGCTGGCGAGGCTGGCGGCGAGGACGAGCGTTTTGAGCATGCGCATGGACATCTCCTGCGGGACGGGGGGATTTGAAGTCACGGATTCAGCGCGTCGATCACGATCTGCGGCGTCAGCAGCTGCGGCAGCACCCTGGGCTCGCCGCCGTTGACGTAGACCAGGTACAGCGGCACGCCGGGTCGCTGGTGGCGCTCCAGCACGCGGGTGATCGCCGGATCGTTGCGCGTCCAGTCGGCCACCAGGAAACTGACACCGCGTTCGCGGAAGGCACTCTGCACCGCGTCGGTCTTCAGCGCGGCGCGCTCGTTGACCTTGCAGGTCAGGCACCAGTCGGCGGTGAAGTCGACGAAGATCGTGTGGCCCTGCGCGCGCAGGGCCGCCACCTTGTCCTCCGACCAGACTTCCGCCGAGGTGGCGCTGCTGGCCTGCGTCGCCGGGCCCGGCTCCAGCGCCGGCTGCCATAGCAGCCACAGCGCCAGCGCCAGCGCGCCCAGCTTGAGCGCCGCGGAGACCTTGCCGGGCCGCGACCACAGCCACACCGCCAGGGCCACCAGCACCAGGCCCACCAGCACCAGGCCCAGCGCATCCGGCCCGGCCTGGCGCGCCAGCACCCACAGCAGCCAGGCCACCGTCAGGTACAGCGGGAAGGCCATGGCCTGCTTGAAGGTTTCCATCCAGGCGCCGGGACGCGGCAGCCAGGCGGCCAGGCGCGGAAAGAAGCCCAGCAGCAGGAAGGGCAGGGCCAGGCCCAGGCCCAGCGCCGCAAACACCAGCAGGATCACGGCGCTGCCCTGGGTCATGGCGTAGCCCACGGCCGAGCCCATGAACGGCACCGTGCAGGGGCTGGCCACCACCACCGCCAGCACGCCGGTGAAGAAGGCGCCAGCGCTGCCGGACTTCTGCGTCAGGTTCTGGCCCGCGCCCATCCAGCTCGTGCCGAAATGCACCGCACCCGACAGCGACAGGCCCAGGGCCAGCAGCAAATAGGACAGCAGTCCGATGAAGGGCGGCGACTGCAGCTGGAAGCCCCAGCCGATGGCCTTGCCGCCGGCGCGCAGCATCAGCAGCAGCGCCGCCACCGCCAGGAAGGACACGATCACGCCGGCGGTATAGGCCAGCGCCTGCCGCCGTGCCTCGACATCGCTCTGGCCACGCGCCTGCATCACCGACAGTGCCTTGAGCGACAGCACCGGGAACACGCAGGGCATCAGGTTGAGGATCAGGCCGCCGAGCAGCGCGGAAGCCAGGACCAGCAGCAGCGAGGGCGGCGCCTGCGCCACCGGCGGCTCCTGCGGCAGCGCTACGACCGGCGCGGCCTTGGCGGGTACCGCCGCCACCGCGCCTGGCACCGCGCGCAGCTGGAAGGCTCGCGCCTTGCCGCCTTCGTGCAGCACCAGCACGCCGCGGATTTCCTTGGGCGCCTCGACGAAATAGCTGGACAGGCCCTGGCTCAGGCGCAGGCCGTTGTTGTCGTCCACGTCGATGCGCTGCGGCGCGGCGTGGTTGACCAGGTCATTGGCCTCGGGGAAGAACTCCACGCGGTCGGCATGCAGCTTCGCACCCTCGATGCCCAGCGTCACGCTGCCCTCGGCCACCGTGTAGTGCGCGCTCCAGTCGGGCGTGGCCAGCGGCAGTTCGGCGCGGGCCTTGGCAAAGGCCGCGGTCCAGGCCGGATCGGCCTTCAATAGTTCCTTGCCGACGACCGGCAGCTCCAGGCTCAGCGCCGCCTTGCCGGGGATGCAGACGTCCTTGCATACCAGCCACTTGGCCTCGGCCTGCAGCAGTGCCTTGTCGCCTCGGAAGTCGGGCCCCAGGGTGACCGGCACCAGGTGCAGGGTTTCCTCGCCGTAGCCGTAGTTGGTCAGGTCGCCCAGCGTGTGGGCATGCGGATAGGGCCACTCGATGGGGCCGGTCTCGACGCCGGCCGGCAGCGACCACTTGAGGCTGGTGGAGATGCCGGAATCGCCGGGGTTGAGCCAGTAGACATGCCAGCCCGGCTCCGGCTGCAGCCGCAGCGCCACCCAGTTCTGGTAGCCGCCCGCCGCCAGGCCGCCGTTTTCGGCGACCAGGTCGGCCTCCACGTGATCGACCTGCACCGGCGCGGCAAAGGGGGCGACCGCCGGGCACAGGGCCAGCAGGCAGGCGGCGACGAGACGGCGAGGGTTCATGCGGGGTCCGGGATGATGCGGTCTAATGACCATTACGGATGTCGGAGGTTCACGGATGAAGTCTATCTCCTGCCTGTTGCTGGCGTCCCTGCTCGTCTGGGCCATTCCGGCCATGGCCGCCGGCAAGCTGCGCTGCAACAACCGCCTGGTCGGCGAGGGCGACCGCGCCGCCGAACTGCTGGCCGCCTGCGGCGAGCCGGCCTACCGCGATGCCTGGGGTTACTCCCAGCCGGGCGGCAATATCCTGGCCGACACCGAGGAATGGACCTACAACTTCGGGCCGCATGAGCTGCTGCGGGTGGTGCGGGTGCGCAACGGCCGCGTCTACTCGATCGATTCGGATAGCTATGGCTTCTACGACGCGCCCGAGCGGCGCTGCGAGTCGACCGCACTAGTGCCGGGCCTGAGCAAATACCGCCTGCTGCAGATCTGCGGCGAGCCGCTGACGCGCAGGAGCTTCGGCCTGGTGCGGCCGCTGGATGCGCGCGGCCGCAGGGCGTACGCCAATGCTTACGAAACCGTTTATCGCGAGGAATGGGTTTACAATTTTGGCTCGCGCTACCTGATGCGTATCCTCAGGATCGAGAACGGGAGAATCGTGGATGTCGAGAACGGCGGTCGCGGCTACGATTAGCCTTTGTGTCCTGCTTTGCGCCTGCAGCATGGCCAAGCCGCAGCTGGCCAGTGTCGATGGCGAGCTGGCGCCCTGCCGGGCCTCGCGCTGCGTCAGCTCGCTGACGCAGGAACCGGCCTATCGCGTCGAACCGATCCGCTACGAGGGCTCGCGCGAATCGGCGCGGCTGGCATTGATGCGCATCCTCGCCGAGCTGCCCGGCGTGAAGATCGTGCTGCAGACCGAGGACTACGTCCACGCCGAGTTCACCAGTCCGGTGCTGCGCACGGTCGATGACCTGGAGCTGCAGTTTCCGCGCCGCGGCCAGATCGTGCACCTGCGCTCGGCCAGCCGCGTCGGCTACTACGATTTCGACGGCAACCGCGAGCGGGTGGAAGACCTGCGCGCGCGGTTCGAGGCGATGCAGCCATGACGGCAAAAACAAAAGCGAAAAGGAATTCCGCGGAGGAGACCATGGCCAAGAAGCGGCTCTACGACATCGTGCTGTTCGGCGCCACCGGTTTCACCGGCGGCCTCACCGCCGAGTACCTGGCGCGCAGCGGCGGCAAGCTGCGCTGGGCACTGGCCGGGCGCAATCCGCAAAAGCTCGAGGCCGTGCGCCAGCGCCTGGCGGCGATCAACCCCGCCTGCACGCAGCTGCCGCTGCTGATCGCCGACGTGGACGACAGCGACAGCCTGCAGCGCGTGGCCGAGGCCGCCAAGGTGGTGATCACCACGGTGGGCCCCTATATCCGCTACGGCGAGCCGCTGGTGGCCGCCTGCGCCGCCGCCGGCACCGACTATGTCGATCTCACCGGCGAACCCGAGTTCGTCGACCGCATGTGGCTGGGCTACCACGAGCAGGCGCGCAAGACCGGCGCGCGCATCGTCCATTGCTGCGGTTTCGACAGCATTCCCCACGACCTCGGCGTCTACTTCACCGTGCAGCAGCTGCCGGAGGAGTCGCCGATCCGCATCGAGGGCTTCGTGCGCGCCGGCGGCCAGTTCTCCGGCGGCACGCTGCACTCCGCCGTCACCGCCTTCTCGCGCCTGCGCCAGGGCGTCGATGCCAAGGTGCAGCGCCGCCGTCGCGAACAGTTCCCCTACGACCGCCGCATCGGATCGCTGCGGCCGCGCGTGCGCTTCCATGAAACGCTCGGCACCTGGGTGGTGCCGATGCCCACCATCGACCCGCAGGTGGTGCGCCGCTCCGCCGCCGGCATCGAGCGCTACGGCCCCGATTTCCGCTACGGCCACTACCTGCAGGTGCGCGAGTTCAGCGGCGTGGCCAAGCTGGTCGGCGGCGTTGCCGCCGTGCTGGCCGGCGCGCAGATTCCCTATACCCGCAGGAAGCTTCTGGAAATGCGCCACCCGGGAGAGGGGCCTACCGAAGAGCAGCGTGCCCGCGGCTGGTTCCGCGTCACCTTCCTCGGCCGCAGCGGCAGCCGCAGGGTGCGCTGCGAGGTCGCCGGCGGCGACCCGGGCTACGGCGAGACCAGCAAGATGCTGGCGGAGTCGGCGCTGTGCCTGGCCCAGGACAAGCTGCCCAAGACCGCCGGCGTGATCACGCCGGCCATCGCCATGGGCGACGCGCTGATCAAGCGGCTGCAGAAGAACGGCATCCAGTTCCGCGTGATGGAAACCCCGGCATGAGCGCGAAGCTCTGGCTGCTGCTCGGTTCGGTGTACGGTTTTCTGGCCGTGGGCCTGGGCGCCTTCGGCGCGCATGCGCTCAAGGCGAAGCTGACGCCGGACCTGCTGGCGGTGTGGCGCACGGCGGTGGAGTACCACTTCTACCACGCGCTGGCGTTGCTGGCCGTGGGCCTGCTGGCGCGGCAACTGCCGCCTTCCGGCGCGCTGACGGCGGCGGGCGTGTGTTTCGCGCTGGGCGTGCTGGTGTTTTCCGGCAGCCTCTACGCGCTGTCGCTGAGCGGCGTGCGCGTGCTCGGCGCGATCACGCCGATCGGCGGGCTGCTGTTCCTGGCCGGCTGGGCCTGCCTGGTGCGGGTGGCGCTGAAGAGCTGAACGGGCTGCTGCAACTTCTGATCGCAGGAGCGGCCGGTGGCCGCGATAGCCGGTAGATGCATCGCCGGAGGTCGCGGCCACCGGCCGCTCCTACGATTGGGCTGCGGCCTCAGCCCTCCAGCGACGCCATGTCGATCACGAAGCGATAACGCACGTCGGCGCGTTCCATGCGCTCGAAGGCTTCGTTGATCTGGTCCATGCGGATCATCTCGCAGTCCGGCAGGATGTTCCTGGCCGCGCAGAAATCGAGCAGCTCCTGCGTCTGCGCGATGCCGCCGATCAGCGAGCCGGCGATACGGCGCCGCCCGGTGATCGCTGGGACCATGTTGGTCTCCGGCATCGGGCCGAGCTGGCCGACCAGCACCAGCGTGCCGTCGATGTCGAGCAGCGGCAGGTAGGGGTTGAGGTCGTGCTTCACCGGCACCGTGTCGATGATCACGTCGAAGCTCGAGCGCGCCTTCTTCATGGCATCCGCGTCTGCCGACACCAGCAGGCGGTGGGCGCCCAGCGCCTTGGCGTCGGCCTCCTTGTCGGGGCTGCGGCTCATCACCGTCACGTCCGCGCCCAGGCCCGCGGCGAGCTTGACCGCCATGTGTCCCAGGCCGCCGAGGCCGACCACGCCCACGCGGCTGCCCGGGCCCACGCCCCAGTGGCGCAGCGGCGAGAAGGTGGTGATGCCGGCGCAGAGCAGCGGCCCGGTACGGGCCGGATCCAGGCCGGGCGGCACGCGCAGCACGAACTCCTCGCGTGTCACCAGGTGCTTGGAGTAACCGCCGAAGGTCGCCTCGCCGGTGATGCGGTCGCGGCCACCGTAGGTTCCGGTGTTGCCGGCACGGCAGTACTGCTCCTCCCCCTGGTTGCACTGGTCGCACTGCTGGCAGGAATCCACCATGCAGCCCACCGCCACCATGTCGCCGACCTTGTGGCGTTGCACCTCGTTGCCGACGCCGGTGACGCGGCCGACGATCTCGTGGCCCGGCATGACCGGGTAGCGGCTCCAGCCCCAGTCGTTGCGCGCCGCATGCAGGTCGGAATGGCAGATGCCGCAGTAGAGGACCTCCATCGCGACGTCGTTGGGCCGCAGCTCGCGGCGCTCGAAGCGCAGGGGAGCCAGCGGCGTGGTGGCGGACTGGGCGGCGTAGCCGATGGTTTTCATGGGGGCTCCGGGGTATTCGGGAGACGGGGAAACGCAGCAAGCGGGAACTCGCACCCCGCTTGCTGTCCCTCTGCTTTTTTGCGCGCGGCTATTTTCGGCCGAGCGCCTTCGAGATCGAATCCGCCAGCTGGTCCGCGATGCGCGCGGCGGCGGACATCACGGTGCGCTCG
This sequence comes from Solimonas sp. K1W22B-7, assembly GCF_003428335.1. Lineage (GTDB taxonomy): Bacteria > Pseudomonadota > Gammaproteobacteria > Nevskiales > Nevskiaceae > Solimonas_A. The sequence continues at coordinate 4,619,404 of NZ_CP031704.1, read as the reverse complement.
CTGGCGTTGTGGGCTTCCTCGGCGGCGACCGTACGGGCCTGCTCGATCACGGTTTCGATATGACGCGCCTGTTCTTCCTGGGCGCGCACCAGGCTGTCGATGCGGTCCTGCAGCTGCTGTTGCTGCTGCAGCATCTGCTGCTGCAGGTGATGCTGCTGGTCCTGCAGCAGGCGCTGCTGCTGCTGGGCCTGCTCCTGCAGCAAGGCGGCCATGCGTGCCTGCCATTCCTCGAAGCGCGCGTCGACGCGGGATTCCAGCGACTCCACGCGCAGCTGCAACTCGCGGATGCCTGCACGCGCCGCGGATTCCAGCAGCTCGCGGTCCTCGTCGGGGTCGCGCAGGCGCGATTCCACCACGGCGAGGTTGGCCTTGATCTCGGAGACCTGGTGGAACACGTCCTGCGTCAGCTTCTTCAGGCGCGTCTCGAGTTGCTCGCGCAGGGCGGACGGCAGAAGTTGCGGGTCGATGGCAGCCATTGCCGGAGCCGGAGCGGGTGCTGGGGCGGCCGGGGGCGCGGACCTCACCGGGGCAACAGGCGCGGCGACAGCCGGCGGCGGCACCGGGGCAACGGCGACCGGCGGCGGCGCTACCGGGGTGCGTGCGGGGGGCGGTGCCGGTGCCGGAGCAGCGGCCTGTGCAGCGGGGGGCGGCGCGGCGCTGGGTTCGTCGCCGCGGCCCAGGGTGTTGCGCAGCACGTTGAGCACGGCCTGGCCGATCGTCACGTCGGGCTCGCGCAGGCTGGTCACCTTGCCCGCGGCCGGCGCTGCGGCCGGCGTCTGCGGGTGAGCCAGCTTCAGGTCGGCGGCGAACTGCTGCAGGTTTTCCAGCACGCGGGTCAGCTGCTCGGGGCTGGGCGGCTTCTGCAGCACGTCGGAGGCGCCCTTGGCGCGCGCCTCGGCATTGAAGTCCACGCCCTCGTTGGAGGAGCAGATCACCACCGGGATGCCGACCGTGGCCGGGTCCCGCTTGATGTGCTGCAGGGCGGTGAAGCCGTCGGTGCCGGGCATGACGTGATCGAGGAAGATCACCTCCGGCTGGTGGTCCTTGAGGAAGGTATAAGCCTCCTCGGCGCTTTCCGCGGTGTCCACCTTGTAGGCATGATGTTCGAGATGCCGCCGCAGCGCGAAGCGCGCCGAGCGGGAGTCGTCCACGATCAATGCCGTCTTGTTAACCATATCCCCTCCATCAACGGTCTATGGAAGGGAATGTATCACCGCCGCTGCGGGTCGGCGTACAAAAGAAAAACGCGACAATCCGTGAAGATTGCCGCGCAGGTATTTCAATGCAGTGGGTAAATCGCTTACTTCTTCTTAGCAGCTTTCTTCGGTGCAGCCTTCTTAGCAGCCTTCTTAGCAGCCATGACAAGCCTCCAATTGCTAGAAAAAGTGGTCAGAAGCGCAAACCCTCCGTCTGCGGTCTACCACCCGTAGTGATAGTGTCAGCGGCATACACGGAACACAATACCTTGTGTCAAGTTGTGATTAATCATCCGACGAACGGTAGCTCGCCGCATTTTCGATATCTTGGTTCCACACGCGCCCGGTCCTCAACGCCGGCAAGGACTTAAGCCAAACCCCATGAGCCAGGTCGTCGATTCCACCGTTGCACCCGTTCCGGCCCTGCGCCGGGCGCAGTTGCTGTTGGCGCGCCAGGCCCTGGAGGCGATTCTTGCCGCCCAGCGCCCGGCCGACGCGATCCTGCAGGAGCTGTTCCGTGACAACCGCCAGTGCGGCTCGCGCGACCGTGCGCGCATCGGCGATCTGGTCTATGGCGTACTGCGCGACCTGCGCCGGCTGCGCGCGATCGCGCCGCAGGCCGATGCCGGCGCGCTCTGCGCCCTGCGCCTGCTCGATCTCGGCCAGGCTGGGGCGGAGACGCTGGCCGACTGGGGCATCGCGGCCGCGCCCGCGCTGGCGCAGCAGCTGGCGCAGTTCGACCCCGCCCATCTCAGCGCCGCGCAGCGCCACAACATGCCGGACGACTGCTACGCGCGGCTGCTGGCGCAGTACGGCGAGGACGAGGCCGCCGCGCTGGCACAGGCGCTCAACGGCCCGGCGCAGGTGGACCTGCGCGTCAACCGGCTCAAGAGCTACCGCGAGGGTGCGCAGCAGCGCCTGGCGGAAGAGGGCGTGGCCGCCGCGCCCACGCCGCGCTCGCCGCTGGGCCTGCGCCTGGCCGGCCGCACGCCGCTGCAGAACCTCGCCAGCTTCCGCGAGGGCTGGGTGGAGCCGCAGGACGAGGGCAGCCAGCTGATCGCGCTGCTGCTGGCGGCGCAGCCCGGCGAGACGGTGGTGGACTACTGCGCCGGCGCCGGCGGCAAGACCCTGGCGCTGGCGGCGCAGATGCAGGACCGCGGCGAGCTGCTGGCCTGCGACATCAGCCAGACGCGCCTGGAGCGCCTGTCGCCGCGCGTGCAGCGCGCCGGCCTGCGCTGCGTGAAGCTGCTGGCCCTGCCCGACGAAGGTGAAATGGCGCGCCGCGCCGGTCGCTGCGACGCCGTGCTGATCGACGCCCCCTGCTCGGCCACCGGTACCTGGCGCCGCAACCCGGAGTTGCGCCTGCGCGATCCCGACTTCGCCGCGCTGCAGAAACTGCAGCTGGAAATCCTTGCCGCCGCCGCCGTGCTGCCGCGTCCGGGCGGCCGGCTGGTCTATGCCACCTGCAGCCTGATGGCCGCGGAGAATGAAGAGGTGATCGGGCGCTTCCTGTCGGAGCACCCGGAATACGAACGCCAGGACGCCGGCGCGATCCTGCGCGCGGCGGGAGCGGCCTGGGACGAGCCGGAGCTGCGCATGCTGCCGCAGCGCCATGGCACCGACGGCTTCTACGCGGTGGCGATGCAGCGCCGCGCGCAGTAGCTTCTAGAGCTTATCCATGACCGCCCGCCGCCGCCTGCCCCAGACCGCCTTGCACCGCCATGTCCGGCGGCGCTGGCCGGACTTCGAACGGCGCATGCTCGAGCGCTACGGCCGCGGCTCGGGCCGGCCGATCCGCTTCACGCGCTGGCTGCCGATCCTGCTGCTGATCAGCATCAGCCTGTGGGGTTTCGCGCCGCCGTCCTTCATGCGGCATCTCACGCCCTGGGTCGGCGCCGCGGCGCTGGCCTGCGCCGGGCTCTACCTGGGGCGCGTGGTGCTGCTGATCGGGCATTTCTCGATGCGCCATGCCGAGCGCCTGGGCCCGGCGCTGCAGGCCTTGCGGCGCGCGCTCTACGGCATGATCGGCGTACTGCTCGGCACGCTGTCGGTGAGCGCCGGCTTCTTCTTCATGTCCACGCGCGTGCTGGCGCAGGAAGGCAACGGCGGCGAGCCGGGACTGCTGTGGGGCTTGACCATGGGCGGCATGGTGCTGTCGCTGTTCTTCGGCGAACTGGTGACGCGGCTGATCGAGGGCGTGGACGAGGCGTTCACGCGGGCGGCGAGCGACGACCGTTAGCTCCCTGTAGCCTGGTTTGCCGAAGGCAAGCCGGGGGGCGCACTTGCCAGCGTCATCCCGGCAACTGCTCCGTGCGTTGCCCTAACCTCGGGGGTCCATCCCCTCGCCGGCTTCGCTGCGCGAAGCCAGGCTACGGTTCAGCCCGCATCCTTGGCCATCCGCTCCGCGATCACCTTCAGCACCTGCGGGTTCAGCGGCAGCCCGAAGTGGCTGCCGCGCACTTCCACGTTCTCGATCTGCGCGCCTTCGGTTTCCACCGAGCACTGCCAGGCGACGATGCCGTCGCTCTTGGTATGGATCGCGGTGCAGGGCACCGGCGGGGCGGGAATGCGGCGGCGGAAGCCGTCCATGTCCGGCGCGCCGCGCATTTTCGGGTTCAGCAGCGCGAACAGCTTCACCAGGTTGTTGGCGTTGGGGTGGCCGTTGAAGGGGCTGCCCAGGGTGAAGACGCGGCGCACGAGTTGCGGCTGGTGGCGCGCCATCTCGCGCGCGAACACCCCGCCCAGGCTCCAGCCGATCAGCGTCACTTTCCGGCCGCGCTCCTGGTGCAGCGAGCGCAGGCTCTGGGACAGGCGGTCGCGGACCTGCGCGCGCATGCCCATGTTGCGGCCGCAGCCCCAGCCCACGGCTTCGTAGCCCAGGCGGGTGAGCGCGGTGCGCAGGGCGGCGGTATTGGCGTCGCTGGCGCCGAAGCCGGGGATCACCATCACCGGCTCGCCATGGCCGCGCGGCAGGCGGCGTTCGCCCAGGCCGCGCAGGAAGTACTGTGCCATCTCGGCGCCGACACGCAGTTCGGACAGCAGCAGGAACAGGGAGGGCGAGGGGACGTCGGCGGAGTCTTGGCGGGCCATGGCAGCGGGGTCGTTTCGGGTTGCGCAGATCGTACACGCTGGCGCCATGGCGGTCCCCGCCCGGTTTGCGGAATCCGGCCCGGGCGGCAACCGCAGGTCCTTGATTCCAGGGGAAGTCCCGAGCCGGAAATGCCAGCGGCTACAATAGGGCCGTGGATAATCCCAGGTTCCTCCAGATCGGCGGTTACCGGATCGACCCGCCCGTGGTGCTCGCGCCCATGGCCGGCGTCACCGACCGCCCCTTCCGCCAGCTGTGCAAGCGGCTCGGCGCGGGCTTGGCCGTGTCCGAGATGACCACCTCCGACGCCAGCCTCTGGCATACCGAGAAGTCGCGCCTGCGCCGCGACCATGCCGGCGAGCCGGGGCCCATCACCGTGCAGATCGCCGGCTACGACCCGCAGCAGATGGCCGAGGCCGCGCGCGTCAACGTTGGCCACGGCGCACAGATCATCGACATCAACATGGGCTGCCCGGCCAAGAAGGTCTGCAAGGTCGACTCCGGCTCGGCGCTGATGCGCGACGAGATGCTGGTGGCGCGCATCTGCGCCGCCGTAGTCGCTGCGGTGAACGTGCCGGTGACGCTGAAGATCCGCACCGGCTGGGCGCGCGCGCACCGCAACGGCCCGGTCATCGCGCGCATTGCCGAGGACAGCGGCATCCAGTCGCTGGTGGTGCATGGCCGCACGCGCGAGGACCAGTACGAGGGTCATGCCGAGTACGACACCCTCGCCGCGATCAAGCAGGCGCTGCGCATCCCGGTGATCGCCAACGGTGACATCGACTCGCCGGAGAAGGCGAAGTTCGTGCTCGACCATACCGGCTGCGACGCCGTGATGGTCGGCCGCGCCGCGCAGGGCCGGCCCTGGATCTTCCGCGAGATCGCCCACTATCTCGCCAAGGGAGAAAAGCTGCCGCCGGCGACGCGCTTCGAGCAGCGCCACTGGCTGCTGGAACATCTCGATGCGCTCTACAATTTCTACGGCGAAGGCCGCGGCGTGCGCGTGGCGCGCAAGCATATCCAGTGGTACTGCCAGGCCGAGCCGGGTGCGGCGGCGTTCTGGCAGGCCGTCAACCGCATTCTCGACGTCGATGAGCAGCGCCGCTGCGTCGACGAATTCCTGAGCCAGCCGGCATTGTCCGAGGTCGCCTGATGTCCAATGATGTGTCCGCCGCCCCCCACGGCCGCGTCATCCATAGCCAGTTCCGTCCCCATCCGCTGCTGCGCAACCCGCACCTGCAGACCCTGGGGCCCTTCCTGCTGCGCAGCCCGCCGGAAATCCCGCTGCGCGTCGAGCGCATGGAGACGCCCGACGGCGACTTCATCGACGTCGGCTGGAGCGGCGAGCAGAACGCCGGCGCACCCATCGCGGTGCTGATCCACGGCCTCACCGGCGGCTTCCAGTCCAAGTACCTGCGCGGCCTGACGCAGCGCCTGACGCTGCAGGGCTGGCGCATCGCGATCCTGCTGCTGCGCGGTGCCGGCGAGCCCAACCGCACGCATCGCCTCTACAACCACGGCGACACCGCCGACCTGCGCTGGCTGTGGCAGCAGCTGCATGCGCGCGAGCAGGTGAAGATGGTGTCGGTGGGCTGGTCGCTGGGCGGCAACGTGCTGCTCAAGGCCATGAGCGAGGAGGGTGATGCCGCATTGCCGGAGCGCGCCGTCGCCGCCAGCGTGCCTTTCCGCCTGCACGAATGCGCCGACCGCCTGCGCCGCGGCTTCTCGCGCATCTACCAGCAGCGCATGCTGGGCGACCTCAAGACCATGCTGCGGCTCAAGCACCGGAAGGTGCCGGTGCCGCCGGGTGTCAACCTGCCGGCGACGCTGCGTGCCAAGGACTTCTTCGAGTTCGACGAGTTCTACACCGCGCCGCTCAACGGCTACCGCGACGCGCAGGACTACTACCAGCGCGCGTCCTGTGGGCAGTACCTGGGCCTGATCCGCCGCCAGACCCTGGTGGTCAATTCACTGGATGATCCCTTCATGACGCCCGACATCGTGCCGCGCGAAAGCCAGCTGGCGCCGCAGGTGACGCTGGAGCTGGCGCATACCGGCGGCCACGTCGGCTTCATCGCCGCGGGCGCAGGCGGGCGCATGGAGTACTGGCTGGAAGCGCGGATTGCGGACTGGCTGGGGCAGGCCTGAGCCCATGGGCTTTTGTAGGAGCGGCTGTCAGCCGCGAGCGCCGGTGATCATGATGGCCGGCCATCGCGGCTGACAGCCGCTCCTACGGGTGTTCGCAGCTTCAGCCACCCCGCGCCAGCTCCACCCACACGCAATTGCGCCCCTCGCGCCGCTCATAGCCCACGGCCTCGGCCATTCCGTCGATCAGCACCAGCCCCAGCCGGCCCACCGGCCGGTCCGGTACCGGCTGGTCCAGCTGGCCGTGGTCCAGGCGCGCGAAGGGATCGTATTCCGGGCCGCTGTCCCGGTAGTCCAGGCGCAGGCCCTGATCGCCGCAGGCCAGCACCAGATCCACCGGGCTGCCGGGCGGGCAGTGGCGCAGGGAATTCGTGAACAGTTCCTCCACGATCAGGCGCAATTTCAGCGACAGTTCCCCCGGCAGCCGCAGATCGCGGCCGCAGGACTCGGCAAAGTCCAGGGCGCTGGCCAGCGCCTGTTCCTGTGCCGGAAACCTCCGCTTGATCTCGGCCATCGGCTCCTGTCGGATCGGGAGAACCGGGTCTATTATTGGCCCTGGCCGCCGCACAGGCCAGCAGGGAAGGGGAAACCAATGGGCATTCGCAAATTGATCGTCGCGGCCAGCCTTGCGCTGCCGCTGCTGGCCGCCGCCGCGCCGCAGTCCGCTGGCATGTTCAAGCGCGTCGAGGGCGAGGTGAAGGTGCAGCGCGGCGAGCAGCAGCTGCCCGCCAGCGTCGGCATGCCGCTCTACGCCGCCGATACCGTGCTCACCGGCCGTGACGGTGCCGCCGGCATCACCTTCGACGACAACACCCTGATGTCGCTGGGCCCCTCGGCGAAGTTCGTGATCGACCGCTTCCAGTTCAACAGCACCACGCATGACGGCGCCTTCGAGTCCACCCTCAGGAAGGGTCGCCTCGCCGTGGTCTCCGGCAAGATCGCCAAGCACCAGCAGGACGCCATGAAGGTTCGCACGCCCTCCTCGGTGCTGGGCGTGCGCGGCACCGAGTTCATCGTGGAAGCCGAGTGATGCGCGCCCTGCTCCTGCTGTCGCTGCTGCTCGCCGGCTGCGCCAGCGAGCGCGTCATCCTGCTGCCGGACGCCCAGGGCAAGGTCGGCAAGATCCTGGTCAGCCGCGGCAGCGACCAGGCCCTGCTCGACAGCGCCTACGGCACGGCCGAGATCGGCAGCCTGTCGCTGGAGGCGAAACCCGGCGAAGCCGAAAAGCTGCGTGAGCAGTACCGCGCCCAGCTCGACGGCCTGCCGCCGCGGCCCTTGTCCTACATCCTCTACTTCCTCGACGACTCCGACGACCTCACCGCCGACTCCGCGAAGCAAGCGCCCGCGATCCTGGCGGAAATCTCCGCCCGTCCCGCCGCCGAGCTGGTGGTCATCGGCCACACCGACCGCATGGGTAGCCAGACCTATAACGACTTGCTCTCGCTGCAGCGCGCGAAAGCCATCCGCGACCAGCTCATCGCCCTGGGCTTCGACGAATCGCGCCTGCGCTACGCCGGCCGCGGCGAGCGCGAGCCGCTGGTGACTACCGCCGATGAAGTCAGCGAGGCCAGGAACCGGCGCGTCGAGATCAACGTCCGCTGAAGGATGAAAGCAAGATTCTCCGTTCGCCCTGAGCTTGTCGAAGGGTGAACGCCCGGACCCAGGCAACGCACAAGACTTCCCATGACCCACTACTGGTTCATCCTCTACGTCGCTCTCAACGCCCTCATCGTCACCCTGCTGGCGCTGAACGTCTCGCGCAACCGCATCAGGCATCGTATTTCCAACGGCGACGGCGGCAAGCTCGAGATGAAGGCCGCCATCCGCGCGCATGGCAACGCCGTGGAGCATGTGACGGTGTTTGGCTTGGTGGTGCTGGCGCTGGAGTTCGCCAGTGCCTCGGCGACGGTGCTCGGGGCCTTGGTTCTGGCCTTCACCGTTTCGCGGTTGATGCACGCGGCGAGCATGCTGACTTCGGCTTTCAATCTGCGGCGTGCCGCGGCTGGGTTGACTTACCTGGCGGAAGTGCTGGGTTGTCTGTGGCTGGTGGTGGCCTTGCTGGGCCTGTGCTTCGCCTAAGGCGCCTACTGCTGGTGCTCACCCTTACAGGCTACCGCCCCTGGTAAAGGCGCACCCGCGCGCCGGCGCCGCTGCTCCAGCCCACGGCGAACACACCGGTGGCGGATACCGAAACCACCGCGGGGCGGTCGCCGTAGACGATGTAGTCGCTGACCACGAAACTCGGAGCCCGTGGCATGCCCTCGCGGCTGAAGCGCCGTGCGAGGAGAGTGGTCTGCCCGAAGTAGCGCTTGATCCAGGCGACCAGCACCTCGCCCTGCGGATCGACGGCCAGGCTGACGCCGTTGATCTCCCCCGGCAAGCCGCTGTCATCCAGCGTTACCGCGTCGCCGAGCGGCCGGTTGGAGCGGTCGTAGGCCACGAACTGCGGGACATAGCGGTCGGCGAACGCGTACACCCTGCCGTCGTCGCCGAGGGCCATGGGCCAGAGAATGGCTCTTTTCTGCGAGTAGACGGTTTTCGACAGGCCGCTGCCGGTGCCGCTCGGCGAGAAGCGCTGGAAGCGCGTGCTCGTGGTGAGCTCGCCCTGGTTGGTGGACCAGTTGGCGATGAACTCACCAGAGCGGTTCATGGCCGGCACCCCGCCGATGACCCGGCCATCGGCCTGCATGGGGGAGGCAAGATCGGGGCTGAAGGCGAGTTGGCGCGGTTCGCGCAGCGGCACGCCGTCCGGCGAGTACGGCCGTGCATACACGGCCGAAGGCCCCAGGTTCAGTGGCGTGCGGCAGCACAGCAGGGCGAGCAGCGGGGTGAGGTTCAGGTCCTGCACCAGGCCGCCGACCGGGCCCGCCATCACCTGATCGAGCAAGGGCGCCACGACATGATCGAGCGTGAGGTCCGAGTACTTGCCCCAGCCGAGCACGAAGTCGCCGCGTGCGTTGACGGCCACCGACGGACAGAGCGCGCCGAAGGCCTTGAGCGGGAAGCTGTCCATCCGGAACGGGCCGGCGCGGCTGTTGCCGTCCGGCCAATAGACCTGTGCCAGGGGCGCGATGCCCTGCCCATCCTGGACTACCGTCGTTCGCACCACGCCGCCGGCACCATCCAGGGCGTATTCGCAGCCGCTGTCGACGATTTTCGTGAACAGGTCTTGCCCGTCCGCGCCGATCCGCCGCAGTTCGGTCGGGTCTCCGCCGTGCGGCGTGACGACGGCAAGCAGCTGCCCGTCGTCGCTCCAGCGCATCGCGCGCAACCACTCGAAGTACGTTCCGGTTCCGCCGAGCGTGAATTCCGGACCGAGCGGATCGCCGGCGGCGGCCCCGGCAGCCGTCGGTGCCAGCGCGCCGAGTGAGAGCAGTACCAGGCTCCAGCGCGCAGCCAGTCGTCTCAGAAATCCATCCATGATTCCTCCCCGTGCCACTGCCGCCCGCGCCGTGGGTATGAGTCCGGCGCCGCCGCCAGTCTAGCCGTGCCACCTCAGCAACAACAGCGCCGCATCGTCCGCGGCCTCCGCCCCTCCAACGAAAGCCGCCACATCCTGCTCCAAACTCTGCGCGACTTCCTCCAGCGGCTGTGAACCCGTCTTGCCCAGCGCCGCCAGCAGCCGCCCCGAGCCATACAGCTCACCTTTCGCGTCATGTGCCTCGGTCACGCCATCCGTGACCATGCACAGCAAGTCGCCCTTCCGCAGCTGCAGCGTCTCCACCGGGTAGCGGAACCCGTCGATCACGCAGAGCGGCGGGCCACCCTGGCCTTCGAGGCGGCGCGGGGCTTCGCCGGCGCGCAGAAGATAGGGTGGGTCGTGACCGGCGCTGCACCAGCGCAACTCGCCGCTGGCAAGATCCAGCATGCCGGCGACCAGGGTGACGAAGAGCTGCTCGGGATTGTCCGCGGCGATGGCGCCGCCGGTGTCGCCCAGCAACTCGCCGGGATTGTCCTGGCCGCCCAGGGCGAGGCCCTTGGTCAGTGCCTTGGTCAGGGCCATGAACAGGCTGGCGGGCAATCCTTTCCCAGACACGTCGCCGATCAGGAACAGCAGGCGGGTTGCATCCAGCAGGAAGAAGTCATAGAGGTCGCCGCCCACCATGCGCGCGGGCTGCATGCGTGCGGCGATCTCGACGCGGCGCTCCTGGCCCAGGGCCTCGGAAGGTTGCGGCAGCATGCCCATCTGGATGCGGCGCGCGGCATCCAGCTCGCCCTCCAGGCGTGCCTGCGACTCGCGGCTCGCGGCCAGGTCCTCGCGCAGGCGGCGGCGCTGCAGCTGCGTCTCGGCCAACGCGATACCCGACAGGGTGGCGAACACCACGGCGGTGCCGAGCAGGGGGTTGGCGATGTCCAGCAGCCAGCCGGCCCATTGGAAGGCCGCGGCGGAGCCGGCCAGGGCGGCGATGCCCAGTGCCGTGTAGAGATTGACGCTCTGCGCCGGCCCCAGGCGCGGCACCAGGGCGATGCCGAAGGCGGCGAGCAGGGCCAGCAGCAGCCATTCGAGGCGCTCCATCCACCAGGGCCGCAGCAGCAGGCGGCCGTCGATGGCGTTGTCCAGGGCCTCGGCGTGCACCTCGATGCCGGGCATGCGCCCCAGCGCGGTGTCGGCGGTGTCGAGCAGGCCCAGCGCGGTATAGCCCAGCATGACGATGCGGCCGCTGAACAGGTCGGAAGGGATGCTGCCGTTGAGCACGTCGACGGCAGAGATATGCGGCCGCAGCTTCCAGTCGGAGTAGTGCAGCGGCCAGCTGCCGTCGGGCATCGTCGGGATGCTCAGCTCGCCGACGCTTACCGTACGCAGGCCGTGCGCATCGAGTTGCGCGCGGATCATCGGGTCGCCGCTGGCCACGCGCAGGGTTTCCAGCGCCAGGCCCGGGGTCAGTTCCTTGCCCAGGGTCACCAGGGTCGGCACGCGCCGCACCAGGCCCTCGTCGGCGGCGCGGTTGAGCACGCCGTGCCCGGCCGCTGCGGCGTCGATGGCTTCCAGGCTGCGCAGGGTCGCGACATAGGCGGGGACATGGCCGGCGGCATCGCCGCCGCTCTGCAGGATGGCGCTGCGGTAGGGCGCGCCCTGCGGCACGCCGGAATCCTCGGCCAGGGCGCCGACGCCGAGCACCACCGGCAGTTCGCGCAGCGCCGCCGCCAAAAGCGCATCGGAGTCGGGCAGGCGCTGCAGCGTGGCGGCGTCCAGGCCCAGGCCGCTGGCAAGGCGCTGTGGCGACAGGCGGTCGGGCTCGGCGAACAGCACGTCGATGCCCAGCGCCGCCGGGCGCTGCGTGGCGATCTGCAGGATCAGGTGCGCCAGCTGCGTGCGCGGCCAGGGCCACTGGCCCAGCTCGGCGAGGCTGCGCTCGTCGATGGCCACCACCACCACACCATCGTTGACGCGCTCGCGCGGCATGAAGCGCTGGTAGTAGTCGAACAGGCCGTTGCGCAGCGTGCGCTCCGGGCGCAGGTCGCTGACGGCGAGCAGGGCGACGAGGATCGCGGCGACCAGGGTCCCGGCGATCCGTCCATGCGCGAGCAGCAGCCAGCTCGCGCGTTGCCTCACGCCTCCAGTTCCAGGCTGTCGTAGGCGGCGATGACGCGCAGCGGCGGGCGGCCCTCGCGGGTGATTTCTTCCAGGCGCCGCGTGTCGGCCTCGATCGCGGCGATGCGCTCGTCGCCGAACACCGGCTCGTGGTGGAACAGCACCAGGGTTCTCACGCCGGCCAGCTGGCACAGCTCCACGCCGGTGACGTTGTTGGAATGGCCCCAGTCCTCCTTGACCGACACCGAGTCGGCCAGCGAGTACATGGCGTCGAACACCACCACGTCGGCCGCGCGGAAGAAGTCGACGAAGGTCTCGGTGTCCTCGACGTTGTCGAGCTTGTGCTCGGAGTCGGTGGAGTAGACCACGCTGCGGTCGTCACGCTCGAAGCGGTAGCCATAGGAGTCGCCGCCGTGCAGCTGGCGCTTGGCCTGCACGCGGTAGCCGGCGATGTCGTAGACCTGGCCCGGCTCCAGGCGCACGAACTCGATCTGCGAGGGCAGGTCGTCGAACTCCACGGGAAAGGACGGTGCGCCATGCTGGCGGCGGAAGGCCTGCTCCAGTTCGGCGTGGCAGCCGTAGATGCGGATGCGGTTGCCCGGGATGTAGGCCGGCCCGAACAGCGGGAAGCCCATGATGTGGTCCCAGTGCAGGTGCGACATGAACACGTGGAAGCTGTTGGGCACGCCGGCACCGTGGCGCGCCAGCACGGCGTTTCCGAAAGTGCGTGCGCCGCTGCCGAAGTCGCAGAGCAGGTACTCGTGGGCGGCCTTGCCCGGCGCGGCGGACTCGATCTCGACGCAGCTGCTGTGGCCGCCGTAGGTCTGCGCCAGGGCGAAGGGCAGGGCGTCCACCCAGGCCTGCGCCGCGGCCGGCGAGTCGAAGCGCTGCCCCTGCGCCTGCAGCGCCACCTGGGCCATGCGCTGGCGCAGCTGCGCAGCGGTGAGCGCCACCGGCAGCGAGCCGCGCGTGCCCCAGAAGCGCAGCTTCACGGCGGCGGCGCCAGGGCGGCCTGGGCCTCGGCGACGCTGGCATGCAGCGGGAACACCAGGTGGAAGCGGCTGATCTCGATGATCTCGCGTACCACCGGCCGCGGCGCCGCCAGCACGATGCGGCCGCCCTGGGGGCCGACCTGCTTGGCCGCCAGCATCAGCACGCGCAGGCCGGCACTGCTGATGTAGTCCAGGCCGGCGAGGTCGAAGATCAGCTGGCAGCCGCCGCTGCGGCAGGTCTGCAACTCGGGTTCCAGCGCCTGGGAAAATTCCTGCGCATTGAAATGATCAATGCGTCCCGCGAGGTGCAGGACCACCCTGTCGGCCTGGCGTTGGGGCTTCAGTTCCACGGGTGCTTCCCCTGGATGGAGTCTTGAGGCTACACCTTACGCTGGATGAACTCGATCTTGTAGCCGTCCGGGTCCTCGACGAAGGCGATCACGGTCGTGCCGTGCTTCATCGGGCCGGCCTCGCGGGTGACCCGGCCGCCACGCGCCTTGACCCGCTCGCAGGCGGCGTAGGCATCCGGCACCTGCACGGCGACATGGCCGTAGCCGCTGCCGATGTCGTACTTCTCGACGCCCCAGTTATGGGTCAGTTCGATCTCGGCGCCGCCGTCGTCGAAGCCGACGAAGGCCAGGGTGAACTTGCCGTCCGGGTAGTCCTTGCGGCTCAGCAGCTTCATGTCGAGCACGCCGGTGTAGAAGGCAATGGCGCGGTCGAGGTCGCCGACGCGCAGCATGGTGTGGAGGATTTTCATGGGGCCTGCCTTATTCGATGGTGAGCGGGCCGGAACCCGGCAGGCGCGTGACCAGGTCGGCGCCGACCAGCTTCGAGGGGGTGTAGCTGCCGCCGGCCGGCTTGTAGCCCAGCAGGTGGTCGACCACCGCCAGCGAGCCGCTGATGGTCAGGCTGTAGCCGTTGGCGGTGCGGATGCGCGCGGTCTTCTTCTGGCCCTTGGCGTTGGTGGCTTCGCCCCAGACGCAGGTCTGCAGCTTGTCGCGCGTGGCCTGGTCCGGCCCCTTCACGGTCTTGCCGATGCGCTTCTTGAGGAACTCCTGCACCGGCTTGAAGCCCAGCAGCGGGCGGATGTAGTTGGCGCGCCTGGCATTGGCGATCAGCTTCGGCGAACCCGGGATGTAGACCTCGATGTCGGGGATGCCGGTGCTGTGGAAGGCGGTGGAGACATCGCCCCAGGGGATCGTCATGGCCGGCTTCACGCCGTCGCCGAAGTCGATCTCGCGCACGCGCCAGGCCAGCGGCACCGTCGTGATCTTGCCGTTCTTGCGTACCTTGCCGCCCTGTGCCAGACCCTCCACCGAGGTCTTGGCGGTGCCCGGCGAGAAGCCCGAGCGCGAGTCGAAGCCCAGAGCCAGGCGCGTGGCGTCGGGCAGCGCGGCCTTGAGCGCGGCGGCGACGCAGTCGGTGGGAATCACGTCGAAGCCGACGCCGGGGCAGAGCACCACGCCCGCCTTCTGGGCGCGCGAGTTGAGCGACTGCGCATGCTCGAACACGCCGATCTCGCCGGTGATGTCGAGGTAGTGCGCCCTGGCCAGCAGGCAGGCTTCCATCATGGGTGCCGCGGTGGCGGAGAAGGGGCCGGCGCAGTGCAGCACCAGCGACATGCCGGCGAGCTGCTTTGCGACCGCGCCGCTGTCGTCCAGGCCGAACACGCGGGTCTCCAGGCCCAGTTCCTTGCCCAGTGCCTCGATACGTTCGCGGCTGCGGCCGGCCAGCACCGGCTTCTGGCCGCGTCCGGCGGCCTCGCGTGCAATCAGTTCGCCGGTGTAGCCGTTGGCGCCGTAGATCATCCAGCTCATGGTCGTTCTCCGTTCGCGCTCAAGCCATCTTCGACACTGCCGACAGCGGCAGTCGCTTCATCAGGAAGCCCAGCGGTCCCCAGGGCCAGCGCGGCACCGAGGCCTCCGCCGGCTCGCGCTCGATTGCCGCCACCAGGGCGCGGCAGCCGGTCTCGGTGTCGACCATGAACGGCGTGTTCTTCACCTTCTCGTTGATCTCCGAGCGGATGTAGCCCGGGAAGATCGTGCTGACCTTGATCGGCGTGCGCAGCAGGTCGGCGCGGATGCCCTCGGTCAGCGACGCCACGGCGGCCTTGCTGGCGGCATAGGTGGTGAGGTTGCGCGGCATGCCGCGCAGGGCGCTCATGGAGGAGATCATCACCAGGTGGCCGGCGTTCTGCGCGCGGAAGATCTCCACCGCCGCCTCGCACTGCGCCAGCGCCGCGACGAAGTTGGTTTCGGCGGTCTTGCGGTTGGCGTGGAAGTAGCCGGTGCCGATCGGCTGGCCCTTGCCGATGCCGGCGTTGACGATCACGCGGTCGAGCCCGCCGAATTCCTCGCGGAAGGCCTTGAACACCTCGAACACCTGCTCGTACTGGTTCACGTCGAGCGCGCGGATCGACACGCGCAGGCCCGGGTGCGCGGCCAGCAGCTCGGCCTTCAACTCCTCCAGGCGCTCGCTGCGGCGCGCGCAGAGCGCGAGGTTGCGGCCCTGCTTGGCGAACTCCCGCGCCATGCCGCGGCCCAGGCCCGACGAGGCCCCGGTGATGAGTATGGTCTTGCGCATGTGCTGCTCCCCCTTGAGTTTCGTTCTTTTGTTCAGCCGGCGCGACGAGGCGCCATCATGCGGCCCGCTTCGCGCCGCACGGCAGCGGAGAAGGCGCGCCAGGGCAGCAGGCGCTTGGCCATCCAGGCGACGTAGCCGCGGCGGTGCGTGACGATGCGGAAGCGGCCCTGCGCCACGCCATCGAACACCTGCTCGGCGATCTCCTCGGCGCTGACGCGGGCGCGCGTCACCAGCTTGCGCGTCAGCGCCGCCACCTGGTCGTCGCTGGCGCGCAGCGAGTCGGCCAGGTTGGTGCGGAAGAAGTCCGGGCAGACCACCGACACTCCGATGCGGTCCTGCGCCAGTTCCACCGCCAGCACTTCGGAGAGCGCCACCACCGCCGCCTTGGTGGCGCAGTAGGCCGCCATCTTCGGCGGGTGGATCAGGCCGGCCATGGACGCGACGTTGATGAAGTAGCCGCCGCCCTGCGCGCGGAACAGCGGCGTGAACACCTTGCAGCCGCGCGCCACGCCCAGCAGGTTGATGTCGGTGATCCACTCCCAGTCGCGCATCGGCAACTCGGCGATACCGCCGGCCACGGCCACGCCGGCGTTGTTCACCACCACGTCGATGCCGCCCCAGTGGTACTGCAGCCAGTCGGCGGCCGCCTGCAGGTCGGCCTCGCGCCGCACGTCGCAGTTCAGGTAGTGGCCGCCGCCGCCGTACTGCGCCAGGGCCGCCACGGTCTCGGCGCCTTTGACGGAGTCGATGTCGGCCACGCACACGCGCCAGCCCTCGCGGGCATAGCGTTCGGCCAGGGCGCGGCCGAGCCCGGAGGCGCCGCCGGTGATGAAGATGCGCTGCTGCATGAAGGTTTTCCTAGGACGGATCGGACAGGGACTACAGTGATAGTAGACGGCTGCGTCGCTGCTGTGGATGGCAATGCTGACAGACCGTGCAAAAAGCGACAGGTTCATGATTTTGTAAGAAAAATGCGCTTGCTGAAGGTTTGCTGCACTGCGACAATGCTGCACCGCACCATCCTCCCCCCGGATATCCCCCATGCGCCGACTCACCGCCGCCGTCGCGGCCAGCCTGTTGCCCGGACTGATGGTTATCGCCATCGCCGGCCTGCCTGTCCCCGCCGGTGCCGCCGAGCCCTACGACGCCTACGCTGACGAGGCCTGCGATGGCTACTTCGATCCCCTGCTGCTGGAGCGCGGCTCGCGCTGCAGCGGCAGCCGCGAGCGCAGTTGCCCCACCGTGCGTCACTGGACGCCGCGGCGCGTCAGCCGGCAGCTGCCGGCCTGCGAGGGCGTGGCGCAGGCCGCGCACCCGCTCCATGCCGAGCGCATCCAGTCCAGCTACCTGGCGCTGCGGCCGGACCACGGTGCCCCGCGCGCCATCTATCTGATGCTGCACTGGCACCGCGCGACCGCGCACGAGGCGGTGAACTATCTGCACCTGCAGGACCTGGCGCGCAGCCGCGGCGCCCTGGTGATCGTCCCGGACGTGCCAGGCAACCAGTGGGCGCAGAGCGGCAGCCGCAACATCAACCAGCACGTCGCCTGGGTCGACGCCGTGCTCGCCGACGCGCAGCGACGCTATGGCACGGGCAACCTGCCGGTCTATCTGGTGGGGCTTTCCAACGGCGCCGCGATGGCGATGCACTACGCCTGCGCGCGCGCCGACCGCATCGACGCGGTGATGCCGGTGGCGCTGCCGATGTACCGCAGCGACCTCGCCGCCTGCAGCTTCTCGCAGTCGATCGGCTACGTGCAGGTGCATGGCGACAGCGACCGCTTCGTGCCGTATCGCGGCAATCTCTGGTTCGCCAGTGCCGAGCAGGTCTACGCACGCATGCGCCGCAACATGGATTGCGTGGATGCCGGCGCCAAGGCGGCGCGGCTGGAAAGCCCCCTCACGCCGGTGGACATCCGCTACGGCGACGGCTGCGTCGGCGGGCGCCGCGGCTACCTGCTGCGCGTGGAGAACGCCGGGCACACCTGGCCCGACATGGAGACGCTGAGCGGGCGTGATCGCAACCCCTACGGCCTGATCGCGCGCAACTTCGACGCGACGCTGCAGGGTTACGACCTGTTGCAGCTGGCGGCGGGACGTTAACGCTTGGCCGCTCCTGCGAGCCGTTCGCACGTGGGAGCGACGCAAGTCGCGATCTTTCTCCAGAAGATCGCGACTTGCGTCGCTCCCACATCCAGATAGCAGGATTCAACCGCTCCTGTAGCGCCGGTACTCCACCATCAGACAGCGGTCCTGCACCACGTCGATGCCCTCGCGGGCGAGCTGCTCCGCGACGGCGTCGTGGCGGATGCCGGTCTGCAGCCACACCGCCGCCGGGCGTTTGGCGAGGATTTCGTCGAGGTGGCCGGGGACATCGGCCGGCCGGCGGAACACGTCGACCAGGTCCAGCGGGCCGGGGATGTCGGCCAGGCGCCGGTACACCGGCTCGCCCAGGATGGTTTTGAGTTCCGGCTCATGCAGGTCCACCGGCACGATCTCCAGTCCCATTTCCTTGAGTGCCAGCGGCACGTAATGTGCCGGCCGGTCGGCGTAGCGCTCGCTGCGCATGCCCAGCACGGCGACACGGCGCAGGCGGGCCAGCAGGCCCCCGATCTGCGCGGGTGTGGTGAGCAGGTGATCTTGCCAGTTCATGCGGTGCTCTCCAGGGCCGCGGCGTCGATCAGCAGCGAGGCGGCTGCGCCGCTGCGAGGGTGTCGGGGTTCGCTGATGACGATATCGCCCCAGCCGCCGGCGCGCAGCGCCTCCCGCCAGGCTTCCATCGAACGGAAGTACCAGGGCATGGTGGCCGGGAAGCCGGAACCGAAGCCCTCGAAGCGTTCCTCGCGCCAGCCCTCGCCCGGCTCGGTGCCCGGGTGCAAGGTCTGGATCAGCAGGCGCCCATCCGCCTTGCGCAGTTCGTGCAGCCGCAGCAGCAGCGGCACCAGGCGGTCGTCGAGCAGGGCGAAGTTGCAGACCAGCAGGTCGAAGCGGCCCAGCGTCGCCACCGCGTCCTTGCCCAGGTCCTCGTAGTCCATCAACTCATAGCGCCCGCCGCCGGCGGCGCGTGCGGCATCGACCAGCGGTGCCGAGGCATCGACGCCCACGGCCTCCACGCCTTCCTGCGCCAGCGTGCGGCACAGCCAGCCTTCGCCGCAGCCGATGTCGAGCAGGCGCGCCGGCTGCCGCGCGCGGATCGCGGCGAGGATCGCGGCGTCGGTGACCAGGCGGCGGCTCTCGATGCGGCCCTCGCGCACCGCCTCGATCCAGCCGCCGGCATTGCGGGTCCAGCTGTCCTGCAGGCGTAGCTGATGGTCGTGGTCCTTCACGATCTTCTCCGTCGGCACCATGAAAAAGGCCCGCGTGATGGCGCGGGCCTGTCGGTTCGCAGCGGCCCGCTTCAGGCCTCTATGGCCTTGCGCAGCTTCTTCATCGCGGCGCTCTCGATCTGGCGCACGCGCTCGGCCGAGATGCCGTACTTGTCGGCCAGTTCCTGCAGGCCGGTCTTCTCGCCGTCGTTGAGCCAGCGGCGGTAGACGATGTCGCGGGCGCGCTCGTCCAGGCCGGTCATGGCGCCGCGCAGGCGGTCTTCCTGCTGTTCCTGCCACTCGGCCTCTTCCATCTCGGCGAACTCGTCGCGATGGTCGGCCAGCCAGTCTTCCGGCACGTAGCCTTCATCGCCATCGGCTGGCGTGATACTGAAGGACACGTCGGCACCGCCGAGGCGGGCCTCCATCTGCATCACTTCCTCGGGCTTCACCTTGAGGTCCGCGGCAATCGCCTCGACCTCGCCCTTGTTCATCCAGCCCAGGCGCCGCTTGGCCGAGCGCAGGTTGAAGAACAGCTTGCGCTGCGCCTTGGTGGTGGCGATCTTCACGATGCGCCAGTTCTTCAGGATGTACTCGTGGATCTCGGCCTTGATCCAGTGCACGGCAAAGGAAATCAGGCGCACGCCCACGTTCGGGTCGAAGCGCTTCACGGCCTTCATCAGGCCGACGTTGCCTTCCTGCACCAGGTCGCCCAGCGGCAGGCCGTAGCCCATGTAGCCGCGCGCGATGTGCACCACGAAACGCAGGTTGGACAGCACCAGCGTCTGGGCGGCGTCCAGGTCCTGGTCGTCGCGCAGCTTCTCGGCCAGGCGGCGCTCATCCTCGGCGCTCAGCACCGGCAGCTGGTTGACCGAGGAAATGTAGGCGTCGAGGCTGCCCGTCAGCGGCGACAGCATCGCCGGCCGGCGGAGGGCAACGGCAGTGGCGGCGGTGGTCTGGGTCATGCGTTCTACTCCCTGTACGAAGGCCATGTTAGCACTCGGCCGATTGGAGTGCTAAGCCCTCTGGAAGTTCCGCAAAGCGCCCCCAGTGGGGCGCAAGTCACTGATTTTCAAGGCTACTGCGGCTGGATGCCAGACAAGTGGCGCCACACGGTGATGAAGGCGCCGAGCCAGCCCAGCACGATGCCGGTCAGCAGCAGCAGCAGGCTGGCACCGAAGGACAGGCCTGAGAGTGTGAAAGTGCTGTCGTACAGGGCCGCCAGGGTATGGCTGGGGCCGGACAGGGCCAGGGTGCCGACCAGCACCAGCATCAGCGCCAGCACGCCGCCGCCCAGGCCGTACCAGAAGCCGGTGTAGAGGAAGGGGCGGCGGATGAAGCTGTCCGGGGCGCCGATCAGCTTCATCACGCTGATCTCCTCGCGCCGAGCCTCGATGTCCAGGCGGATGGTGTTGCCCACGGTCACCACCACCGCGATGCCGAGCAGCAGGCCGATGATGAACACCGCGCGGTCGATGATGCCGAGGATGGCGTAGAGCCGTTCCAGCCATTTCTGGTCGAGCTTGGCCAGGTCCACCTCGGGCAGGCGCGTCAGCTCGCCCAGCAGCACTTCCACCTGCAGCTTGTTGCGGCCGCGCTCCGGCGTCACCGCGATCACCGCCGGCAGCGGGTTGTCCTTGAGGATGTCCAGCGCCTCGCCGAAGCCGGACTGGGCGCGGAACTCCTCCAGCGACTGGTCGCGCGAGATGTAGCTGGTGGCGTGCACGCCGGGACGGTCGCGGACCTCGCGCGCCAGCGCGGCGCCGCGCTCGGCGCTGACCGAGTCCTTCAGGAACAGCGACAGCTGCAGCGAGTCCTGCCAGCTGTAGGAGATCTTGCTGAGGTTGCGCGTCAGCACGTGCATGCCGGCCGGCAGCGCCAGCGCTACGCCGATCACCAGTGCCGTCAGCAGGGTGCCCACCGGGTTCTTGCCGAGCTTGCCCAGGGAAAAGAAGAACACGCGGGCGTGTTCCTGGCTGAGCCGCTGCATCAGCGGCAGCGGCTGCACCTGCAGGCTCTCTTCAGCGGCCACGGGCGTCCTCCCCGGGGAAGGGCGGCAGGTCGGTCATCACCGGCGTGCGCGGGCGCCGCGCCGTGATCTTGCCGCCGTCGAGGTGGATGATCCGGTGCGGCATGTGCACGATCAGGTGCAGGGCGTGGGTGGCGATCAGCACGCTGACGCCCACCTGGTTGAAACGCTCGAACAGCTTGAGCACTTCCTTGGACATCTCCGGGTCGAGGTTGCCGGTGGGCTCGTCGGCCAGGATCAGCGCCGGCTTGGAGACGATGGCGCGGGCGATGCCGACGCGCTGCTGCTCGCCGCCCGACAGCGTCAGCGGCGAGGACTTCTCGCGGTTGAGCAGGCCCACCGCGTCCAGCGCGGCGCGCACGCGGCGCTGCACGTCGCTGTAGGCGAAGCCGCGGATCACCAGCGGCAGCGCCACGTTGTCGAACACCGTGCGGTCGTAGAGCAGGTTGAAGTTCTGGAACACCATGCCGATGCGCTGGCGGAACGGCGCGATGTCGCCGTGCCTGAGCGAGGCCAGGTTGACGTCGTCCACCATGACCTGGCCGCGGGTCGGCTTGCACAGCAGGCCGACCAGGCGCAGCAGCGTGGTCTTGCCGGCGCCGCTGGCGCCGGTGACGAAGGCCATTTCGCCGCGGCCCAGCGAGAAGGTGACGTCGGACAGCACGTCCTTGCCGCCCGGATAGCGGTAGCCCACCTGGTTGAAATGGATGATGTCGGTCATGCCGGCATGTCGTTGTGGTGAGGCGGCGTTTAGGCGTTTACTCGCCGATCAGGGCTTCCGCGTAAGCCTCGGCGTCGAAGGGCTCCAGGTCCTCGGCCGCCTCGCCGAGGCCGACGAAGCGGACCGGCAGGGCCATGCGCCGCGCGATCGCCAGCAGGATACCGCCCTTCGCGGTGCCGTCCAACTTGGTGATCGCGATGCCGGTCAGGCCGATCGCCTCGTGGAACTGGATCGCCTGGGTCAGGGCGTTGCCGCCGGTGGTGGCGTCCACCACCAGCAGCACTTCGTGCGGGGCGTAGGGGTCGTGCTTCTGCAGCACGCGCTTGATCTTGCGCAGCTCCTCCATCAGGTGGCTCTGCGTGTGCAGGCGCCCGGCGGTGTCGGCGATCACCACGTCGATCCCCCTGGCCTTGGCCGACTGCACGGCGTCGAAGATCACGCTGGCCGAGTCGGCGCCCTCGCCCTGCGACAGGATCGGCACGTCCACGCGCTTCGCCCAGGTCTCGAGCTGCTGCACCGCGGCGGCGCGGAAGGTGTCGCCCGCGGCCAGCATCACGCTCTTGCCCTCGTTCTTGAAGCGCAGCGCCAGCTTGCCGATGGTGGTGGTCTTGCCGACGCCGTTCACGCCGGCCACGAACAGGATGTAGGGCTTGATGAAGGGCGGGACCTGCAGCGGCTTGGCGATGGGCGCCAGCAGCTCCACCAGGGCCGCTTTCAGCGAGGCGCGCAGCTGTTTGGCGTTCTTGATGCGGCCGAGGTTGATGTCGACCTGCAGGCGTTCCAGCAGCCACTGCGTGGCCTCGACGCCGGCGTCGGCCATCAGCAGGCGCGTCTCCAGTTCTTCCAGCGCGTCCGGCGTCAGGGCGTCGGCCTTGAACAGGCTGCCGATGTCGCGCGTCAGCCAGGAGTCGCCCTTGTTGAGGCGTGCGCGGAAGCGGCCGATGGCGGATTCGTTGGACATGGGGACTCGGGCAATCAATCGGTTTTCAGGCGCCACACCGCGCCGGCGCCCAGCACCTGGGTGTCCGGCAGCGCGCCGACCAGTTGCGGCAGCGGCGCGGGGGTGCGCAGGTAGACAGGGTAACGCAGCAGGCGGAAGACGCTGCGCGCCTGCTGCAGGGCGATGTAGCCGATCCAGATCGGCTGGCCATCGGTGGTGCGGTAGCCGGTGGGCCACAGGCGGATCAGGTATTGCTGGCTGTCGGTGCCGGCCAGCGGGTAGCGCAGCACCAGCGCCTGGTGGCGGCCGGCGTTGACCTGCGGCAGCACCGGCAGTTCCTGCACCGGCGTCGACGGCGCCAGCCAGCGCAGCACGTTCTGCAGGTTCAGCGGCGCGGTCTCCTGCCAGCCCTGCGCCGCCAGCTGCGCCTCGATCTCATCGAGTTCGCCGGCCCACTGCAGGTTGAACGGCTGGCGCGCACGGCCGAACAGGTTCTGGCGCTGCGCGCGCAGCTTCTGGTAGCCGGAGCGTGCCCAGTCGTCGATCTGCACGATCTTCAGCGTGCGCTGCGGCAGCGGTTCATAGGCCAGGGCGCGGTCGTCCGACCACTGCAGTGCGGCGGCCAGGAAGAACACCGCCAGCAGCGGCAGCACGAAGTGTCGCCCGCTGACCTTCTCCGGCTGGTGGCGCCGGTAACCCAGGCCCAGCAGCGCGGTCCAGGCCACGCCGATCAGCATGGAGAACACCGCGATGCTCCACCACTGGGCCCCCAGGTACAGGCGCGCCAGCAGGATCAGCAGCACCAGCGCGACGCTGGCGCCGTAGATCAGCACGCGCAGCCCGGCGCGGCGCTCGGTGGCCAGCAGCACCGGGATGAAGGAATAGATCACCGTGGCCAGCACCAGGTCCACGGCGTGGTAGCCGGAGGGCGCGAAGCTGGCGAACTGCACATAGGGCGGCGGGATCGTCGGTACCAGGTACAGGCCGACCGACAGCAGCGCGGCAAAGCCCAGCGCACCCAGCCAGTGCGCGGTGGCGTGGGCCTTGCGCGACAGCAGCAGCGACAGGAACACGGTCACCGCCACCGGCAGGTAGACCGGCCATTCGCCCAGCTGCAGCAGCGCCTGCGCCAGCGCGATGCCCCAGGGCGTGTGCAGTTCGCGCAGCGCCTGGAACACGGCCGCGTCCAGCGACCGGGGATCCGGGCTGACGCCGGGGGCGGCCCAGAAGTACAGGAACAGGCCGCCGAGCAGCAGCAGGGCCAGTGCCATCAGCGCCAGCACCGGCGTTTCCGGCTGGTCGGGGTCGGCCAGCGCGGCGCCGAAGCGGCCCAGGCGGCGGTGGCGCCGGCTCCAGTCGAGCAGGGCACCGATCCAGTCCTCGGCGCGCTTCTGCAGCTGGCCGATGACCACGCCGGTCAGAGCGATCACCAGCCATACGAACAAGGCCAGCAGCAGGATCAGCAGCGCCAGCCGCCCGGCGACCTCGGCCGCCAGGCCCAGCGAGGCGCCGAACACCACGCCCGGCAGCACATAGGCCAGCGCCCAGGCCAGGGCGGCGGCGCCGTCGGTGAGCAGGAACAGCCAGGCCGGCATGCTGGCGGCGCCGGCCAGGGCCGGCGTGACCGAACGCACCGGCCCGAGGAAGCGCGCCAGCATCACGCCCTTGCCGCCGTGGCGCTCGAAGAAGCGGCGCGCATTGTTGAGGATGTCGGGGTAGCGCTGCATCAGCTTGCCCTCGAACAGGCGGTTGCCGTAGCGGCGCCCCAGCCAGAACGACAGCGCGTCGCCGGCCAGCGCGCCGGCAGCCGCGATCAGTACGACCGGCCACAGGTCCAGCGAACCCAGGGCCACCAGCGCGCCCATCGCGAACAGCACGATGCCGGCCGGGATGAAGGCGCCGAGGATGAAGATCGCGTCGACCATCGCCACCACGAACAGCAGCACCTGCGCCCAGCCAGGATGGGCGTTGATCCAGTCGTACAACAGCTGGACGTATTCGCTCATCGCTTATCGCGCGAGCGCGAAGGCCTCTTTGGCGGCGGCCAGGGTGGCGTCGAGTTCCGCGGCGCCGTGCATGGAGGAGACGAAGCCGGCCTCGTAGGCCGAGGGAGCGAGATAGACGCCGCGGTCGAGCATGGCGTGGAAGAAGCGCTTGAAGCGTTCCGCGTCGCTCTGCATCACGTCCTTGAACGTGCGCACCTCGGTGGCGGCGGTGAAGTAGAGACCGAACATGCTGCCGACCTGGGTGGTGAGGAAGGGGATGCCGACCGCGTCCGCCGCGGCCTTCAGGCCCGCCAGCAGCTTCGCGGTGCTGGCCTCGAGCCGCGCGTAGAGCGCCGCGTCGTCGAGCAGGCGCAGCGTCGCCAGGCCCGCAGCCATCGCCAGCGGATTGCCCGACAGGGTGCCGGCCTGGTAGACCGGGCCGACCGGCGCCAGTTGCAGCATCAGGTCGCGGCGGCCGCCGAAGGCGCCCACCGGCAGCCCGCCGCCGATGATCTTGCCCAGCGTCAGCAGGTCGGGGCGCACGCCGTAAAGGCCGGCGGCGCCGGTCGGGCCGACGCGGAAGCCGGTCATCACCTCGTCGAAGATCAGCAGCGTGCCGTCGCGGTCGCAGATCTCGCGCAGGCCCTGCAGGAAGCCCGGCAGCGGCGGCACGCAGTTCATGTTGCCGGCGACCGGCTCGACGATGATCGCGGCGATCTGGCCGGCATGCGCCTTGAACAGCGCCTCGACCGAGCCCAGGTCGTTGAATTGCGCGGTGAGCGTGTACTTGGCCAGGTCCGCCGGCACGCCCGGCGAGGTCGGTACGCCGAAGGTCAGCATGCCGGAGCCGGCCTTCACCAGCAGCGCGTCGCCGTGACCGTGGTAGCAGCCCTCGAACTTGAGGATGTAGTCGCGGCCGGTGGCACCGCGCGCCAGGCGCAGCGCCGACATCGTCGCCTCGGTGCCGCTGTTGCACATGCGCACCATTTCCAGCGACGGCAGGCGACGGCCGAGCAGCTCCGCCATCTCGATCTCGGCCTCGGTGGGCGCGCCGTAGGACACGCCGACCTCCAGCTGGCGGCGGATTTCGGCCAGCACCTGCGGGTGCTGGTGGCCGAGGATCATCGGGCCCCAGGAGCCGACGTAGTCGACATAACGCTTGCCGTCGGCGTCGGTGATCCAGGCGCCGTCGGCGGCGGCGATGAAGCGCGGCGTGCCGCCGACGGCGCGGAAGGCGCGGACCGGCGAGTTCACGCCGCCGGGAATGGTCTGCTGTGCGCGGGCGAAGAGTTCTTCTGAGCGGCTCATGGCGGCGGTCTTTGGGGCCTGCTGCAAAACGGTGCAGGCCCTGCGAAAACGGGGGAGCGAGAGTCTAGCCGAACAGGCGTGAATACTCCCGCGCCGCGGCCTCGATGTCGGGAGCGCCGAAAACCCCCTCGATCGCCGCCGCCATGTCGGCCCCGGCGGCCACCAGCGGTCCGGCATTGGACGGCAGCAGGCCGCCGATGACGCAGATCGGCAGGCGGATCTCGGCGCGCGCCGCCTGCAGCAGCGCCAGGTCGGCCTGCGGCGCGTCGGGCTTGGTTCCGGAGTCGAAGAAGCGGCCGAAGGCGACGTAGCTGGCGCCGGCAGCCTGTGCCGCCCGCGCCCGCTCCAGCGAATTGGCGCAACTCACGCCGATGATCGCGCGCGGCCCCAGGCGCCGGCGCGCCTCGGCCAGCGGTGCGTCGGCGGCGCCGAGGTGCACGCCGTCGGCATCCACCGCCTCGGCCAGCACCGGGTCGTCGTTGACGATCATCAGCGCCTGGAATTCGTGGCAGAGGCCGCGCAGCGCATGGGCATTGCGCTCGCGGACGGCGCCATGGTTCCACTTGTCGCGGTACTGGATCAGCCGGGCGCCGCCGGCCAGGGCCTCGGCGGCTGCGGCCACCAGCCGGTCCGGCGAGCGGCAGACCGACTCGGAGGTGATGGCGTACAGGCCGCGCAGCGTGGCGCCGGCCAGGGGAGGGAGGTGTTTCACGCGGGAATCGATCGTCCGGGGATCAGCCGGCCGGCACCGACCGGGTAGGCACGGCTCAGCGCGCCGTGGGTGTAGGCCTGGGCCTGCTCCAGGGCCTGGTCCAGCGGCCGGCCAGCCGCCAGCAGCGCGGCGATGGCGGAGGCCAGGGTGCAGCCGGCGCCGTGGAAGCGCTGCGCCAGCCGCGGCCATTCGAAGTGGCGCGGCGGCTGTCCGGCGCGGTACCAGGTGTTGACGACCTTGCCGCCCGGCTCGTCGCCGCGGGTCACCAGGACGTTGGCGACCCCCAGGGCCAGCAGCCCGGCCATGTCCTCGCCGCCGCAGAGCACCCGTGCCTCGGCGGCGTTGGGGGTCAGCACGGTCACCGCCGGCAGCAGCCGCTCGCGCAGCGCGGCCAGCAAGCCGCTGTTGACCAGCTGGGCGCCGCCCCCGGCGCGCAGCACCGGGTCCAGCACCACCGGAACCCGCAGGCGCCGGATGCAGTCGAGAATGGGGTCCACCTGGGCGGCGTCGCCGAGCAGGCCGATCTTGACCGCGTCGATGCGGCAGTCCTGCACCAGGGCTTCGAGCTGGGCGGCGATCAGGATCGGCGGCACTGCCGCCACCCGCCGCACGTCGGAGGTGTCCTGGACGGTATTGGCGGTGATCACGCCCAGGGCATGGCCGCCCAGGGCGGTGATGGCCCCGATGTCGGCCGCCAGGCCGGCGCCGCCGGTGGGATCGTGGCCGGACAGGCAGAGTACGCAGGGTATTGCGGAAGTCATGCGACAAAGTGTAGCGGCTCGCGTGGTGGTTTCGGCCTCGCCGCTGGCCCTTATGCACAGCAGCAGGGCAGGCGGCCCACGAGGCCCGGGATAGCGACATTTTTCTGCAAGAATGCTGTAAGAATCACGTAAGTGGTTGATTGCAAAATGGGATGCGGAGTGGATACAAACTGTTCCAGGGGCAAAAATGCCAGCACGCTTGGCCACTTAGGGCAATGGCCAGAATATTGCCCACAAACTTATCCACAGATTTTGTGGATGTTTCGATAAAACCTAGTCTCAGCAGCGACTTGCGGTCATGAATTCAAGTAACAAGTGGTTTGCCGTATGCAATTCATGCAATAAATTGGCACACGCCCTGGCGGGCTTGCTGCTGCTTGGCGGTGCCCTGGCTGCCGCCCGCGCTGCCGACCCCGCAGGGTCTTTCGAGTTGCTGACCCGCATCGGGGATGTCGAGTTGCCGGAGCTGTCCGGCCTGGCGGCCTCGCGTCGCTGGCCCGGCATCTACTGGGCCCACAACGACAGTGGTGGGGCACCGCGGCTGTTCGCCTTCAACCGCCGGGGCGAGGTCATCGCGCGGGTGGATGTCGAGGGCGCGGAGGCCATCGACTGGGAGGACATCGCCCTGTACGAGCGCGACGGCCGCAGCTGGCTGGCGATCGGCGACATCGGCGACAACCTCGCCTGGCGCTCCACGGTCACGGTCTACCTCGTGCCCGAGCCGGAACTGGATGCCAGCCGGGTGGCCGTGCAGCGGCGCATCGAGTTCCGCTACCCCGGGGGACCGCGCGACGCCGAGGGCCTGGCGGTGGACGGGGAGGGCGGCCGCATCCTGGTGGCCGAAAAGGGTTTTGCCCCCGCTGGCCTCTACAGCCTGCCGCTGGACGCGGGGGAGGGTGTGCAGACGGCCGAGCGCGTCGCCAGCCTGAACCTCGCGTTTGCGAAGGCCGCCGCCCCCGCCGAGCCGCTGTCCGCGGCGCGCAACCGGGTCTCGCTGACGGCGATGGACCTGGACCGCGACGGGCGGCATCTGGCGATGATCAGCTATGGCTGGCTGTTCTGCTTCGACCGCGCCGCCGGCGAATCCTGGGCCCAGGCAGTGGCACGGCCGCCACGCAGCTGGCGCCTGCCGCGTGCGGGCGGCCTGGAGGCCATGGCGATCGAGCCCGATGGTGTCAGCGTGGTGGTGGCACCCGAAGGCCTGCCGGCGCCGGTCTACCGCGCCCGGCGTATCCTTGCCCCATGAATCCGCACTGGACGCCGGACCTGTTCGTCCACATCGGTTACACGCTGATGCTGGTGGCGCTGCTGGCGCGCGACATCCTGTGGCTGCGCGGGGTGCTGGTCTGCGCCCAGTCCAACCTGGCGCTGTATGCCTGGACCCATGGTCTGCTCGGCATGACGGTCTGGAACAGCCTGTTCGTGGCGATCAACGCGATCTGGGTGCTGCGCATCCTGCAGGAGCGCCGCGCGGTGCGGCTGCCGCCGGAACTGGAGCCGATCCACCGGCAGCATTTCGCCGCGCTCGGCGCCAAGGAGTTCCTGCGTTTCTGGAGCCAGGGGCAGGCGCGCGAGGCGCAGGGCAGGCTGATCGATAACGGCACCCACCCGCCGGAACTGGTCTACCTGGTCGAGGGCCATGCACGGGTGCGGCGCCAGGGCCACGACGTGGCCGAGCTGCCGGAAGGCAGCTTCGCCGGCGAGATGAGCCTGCTGACCGGAGAGCCGACCAGCGCCGACGTCGATGCCCTGGGGCGGGTACGGCTGCGGGCATGGCCGATGGCACAGCTGCAGCAGATCCGCCAGCGCCAGCCGCAGCTGTGGACGCGGCTGCAGAGCGTGCTGGGGCACGACATGATCGAGAAGCTGCGACGGGCTGCCGCCGACCGATAGAGAGCCCCGGGCCCTCGCGGACGAGGACTTACGCGGCTAACGGGTGAGGCAACGCGCTTTGGCAATGCCTAAACGGCATTGCCTGCGTTGCCGAACGCCCGGCCATGGATGGCCGGGCTGGGGATAATTCAAGTAGCGGCCGTCGCGCCATGGACGGCGATCCCGAACAGGATTCAGGCAGCCAAGGGTACGGGAAGAGCCAGGTTCTTCCACAGCCGCAGCGTTGGCTCCGACTGGTTCAGCGTGTAGAAGTGCAGGCCGGGGGCGCCGTTGTCGAGCAGGGTGCGCGACAGCTGCGTGATCACGTCCAGGCCGAAGTCCAGCAGCGCCGGCTTGTCGTCCTGCAGCTGTTCCAGGCGCAGGCGGATCCAGCGCGGGATCTCGGCGCCGCAGACGGCGGAGAAGCGTGCCAGCTGCGCGAAATTGGTGATCGGCATGATGCCGGCGATCACCGGGATGTTCAGGCCGGCCTGCTCGCAGCGGTTGACGAAGTCGAAGTAGGCGTCGGCATTGAAGAAATACTGAGTGATCGCCGCGTGCGCGCCGGCCTCGGCCTTGCGCCGGAAGTTCTCGAAGTCCGCCGCCGGGGAAGCGCCCTGGGGGTGCATCTCCGGGTAGGCCGCCACCTCGATGCGGAAGTGCTCGCCGTGCTGCTCGCGGATGAAGCTGACCAGCTCGTTGGCGTAGTGGAACTCGCCCGGCGCGCCAGCGCTGTCATGTCCCGGCGGCAGGTCGCCACGCAGCGCCACGATACGGCGCACGCCGGCCTCGCGATAGCGCGCCAGCAGCGCCGCCACGTTGGCCCGCGTCGAGCCGACGCAGGTCAGGTGCGGAGCGGCTTCGATGCCGCTGTGCTCCACCACCTGCATGATCGCCTCGTAGGTGCCGTGCTGGTCGGAACCGCCGGCGCCGTGGGTGACCGAGAAGAACGCCGGGCGCACCGACGCGAGCTTCTGCACGAGGTTCGGCAGCTTCTGCCAGCCCTCGGGCGTGCGCGGCGGGAACAGCTCGAAGGAGAAATGGATTTCCTGTGCCATGGTGAGGATCCCTGTGGGAGCGGCTTTAGCCGCGATGAAAGGTCATCGCGGCTAAAGCCGCTCCCACGAAAGCGGCATCAATAACGGTAGTGCTCGGGCTTGTACGGGCCTTCCACCGGCACGCCGAGGTATTCGGCCTGGGCCGGCGTCAGCGTCGTCAGCTTCACGCCGATCTGCGCCAGGTGCAGGCGCGCCACTTCCTCGTCGAGCTTCTTGGGCAGGCGGTAGACCGTCTTCTGGTAGACGTCCTTGTGGGTCCACAGGTCCATCGCCGCCAGGGTCTGGTTGGAGAAGCTGTTGGACATCACGAAGGACGGGTGGCCGTGGGCGCAGCCCAGGTTGATCAGGCGGCCTTCGGCCAGCACGTAGATCGACTTGCCGCTGTCCGGGAAGGTGTAGCGGTCGGTCTGCGGCTTGATGGTGTCGCGCACCGCGCCGGAGGCGTTGAGGCGGTCCATCTGGATTTCGTTGTCGAAGTGGCCGATGTTGCACACCAGGGCGTTGTTCTTCATCGCCTTCATGTGCTCGAGGGTGATGATGTCCTTGTTGCCGGTGGTGGTGACGTAGATGTCGGCGAAGCCGAGCACGTCGTCGATGGTCTTGACCTCGAAGCCCTCCATCGCCGCCTGCAGGGCGTTGATCGGGTCGATCTCCGACACGACCACGCGCGCGCCGAGGCCGCGCAGCGAATGCGCGGAGCCCTTGCCGACGTCGCCGTAGCCGGCCACGAAGGCGACCTTGCCCGCGATCATCAGGTCGGTGGCGCGCTTGATGCCGTCGGCCAGCGACTCGCGGCAGCCGTAGAGGTTGTCGAACTTGCTCTTGGTGACCGAGTCGTTGACGTTGATGGCGGGCACCAGCAGCTTGCCCGCTTCCATCATCTGGTACAGGCGGTGCACGCCCGTGGTGGTCTCTTCCGAGACGCCGCGCCAGTCCTTGACCACGCGGGTCCAGAAGCCCGGGCGCTCCCTGGCGACGCGCTTGAGCAGGTTCTTGATCACCTGCACTTCATGGTTGTCCGACGGCGAGTCGACCCACTGGTCGCCCAGCTCCAGCTCGTAGCCCTTGTGGATCAGCAGCGTGACGTCGCCGCCGTCGTCCACCACCAGCTCGGGGCCGGTCAGCGTGCCGTCGGCCAGCGTGTGGGTGACGCAGTCCAGCGTCAGGTCCCAGTACTCCTCCAGCGTCTCGCCCTTCCAGGCGAACACCGGCGTGCCGGCGGCCGCAACGGCGGCAGCGGCATCGTCCTGGGTCGAGAAGATGTTGCAGGAGGCCCAGCGCACCGAGGCGCCCAGTGCCTTGAGCGTCTCCAGCAGCACGGCCGTTTCCTTGGTCATGTGCAGCGAGCCGGTCAGGCGCACGCCCTTGAGCGGCTGCAGCGGCGCGTACTGGGCGCGGATGCTCATCAGGCCCGGCATCTCCTCCTCGGCCATGCGCACGCGCTTGCGGCCGAATTCGGCAAGGGAAATGTCCCTGATCTTGTAGTCGGGGGTGGCGGGCTTGAGCTGGGCGTTCATCGGGTACTCCGGAATTCGGTGAAAGGGAAGGCGGCGGGCGCCGCCTTCCCGTACGGCTTACTTCAGCTTCTTGGCATCGGCCGCCAGGGCCTCGGCCTTGTCCGTCTTCTCCCAGGAGAAGGCGGAGTAGGTCTTGCCATCGGCGCCCTTGATCTCGATCGGCTTGCGGCCGAAGTGACCGTAGGAGGCCGTCATCTGGTACATCGGGTGGATCAGGTCGAGCATCTTGATGATGCCGCCCGGGCGCAGGTCGAAGTGACGGCGCACCAGCTTCTCCAGGGACTGGTCGGAGACCTTGCCGGTGCCGAAGGTGGTGAGCATGATCGAGGTCGGCTCGGCCACGCCGATGGCGTAGCTCACCTGCACCTCGCAGCGGTCGGCCAGGCCCGAGGCGACGATGTTCTTGGCGACGTAGCGCGCGGCGTACGCGGCCGAGCGGTCGACCTTGGACGGGTCCTTGCCGGAGAAGGCGCCGCCGCCGTGGCGTGCCCAGCCGCCGTAGGAGTCGACGATGATCTTGCGGCCGGTCAGGCCGCAGTCGCCCACCGGGCCGCCGATCACGAAGTTGCCGGTCGGGTTGATGTGGAACTTGGTGGCCTTGGTCAGCCACTTGGCCGGCAGCACCGGCTTGATGATCTCTTCCAGCACCGCTTCGCGCAGGTCCTTGAGCTTGATGCTCGGATCATGCTGGGTGGACAGCACCACGGCGTCGATACCGGCGACCTGGTCGTCCTTGTAGCGCAGGGTGATCTGGCTCTTGGCGTCCGGGCGCAGCCAGGACAGGCCGCCCTTCTTGGCCTTGCGGATCTTGGCCTGCTGCTCCACCAGGCGGTGGGCGTAGAAGATCGGCGCCGGCATCAGCGCACTGGTCTCGTTGCAGGCGTAGCCGAACATCAGGCCCTGGTCGCCGGCGCCGATGTCTTCGGCGGCCTTCACCTTCCTGGAGGTGCCGTCCACGCCCATGGCGATGTCGGGCGACTGCTTGCCGATGATGTTGAGCACGCCGCAGGTGTGGCCGTCGAAGCCGACCTCGGTGTTGCTGTAGCCGATGCCGTTGATCACGCCGCGCGTGATGGCGTCGACGTCGATGTTGGCGGTGGTGGTGACTTCGCCGGCCAGCACGGCGACGCCCGTCTTCACCAGGGTCTCGCAGGCCACGCGGGCACGCGGGTCCTGCGCCAGGATGGCGTCGAGGATGGCATCGGAGATCTGGTCCGCCATCTTGTCCGGATGGCCTTCGGAAACGGACTCGGAGGTAAACAGGTATTCGGACATCGATGCAGCCCTCGAAATGGAAAACGGGAAGCTCAATCCGTTTATGCGGATGAGCGGATATTGTAAAGCCTGCGGGCGGAGGCCGCCATAGGGGGTGAATCCCGGGCGACGGGCGGCTAATCTTGCACAAAAAGCCGTTCCACCTGCCCGAAACCGCCCCAAGAATGCCCCCGACCCCTTCCAGCATGCTCGCCCTGGGCACGCCCGCGCCGGCTTTCAGCCTGCCCGACACCCTCAGCGGACGGATGCTGGGCCTGGCCGACCTCCAGGCGGAATGCGCCACGCTGGTCATGTTCATCTGCAATCATTGCCCTTACGTGAAGCACGTCAACGCCGAACTGGTCCGGCTGGCGCAGGACTACCAGCGCCGCGGGGTGGCCCTGGTCGCCATTTCCTCCAACGACGCCACCGCCTACCCGGAGGACGGCCCGGAGCAGATGACCCGGACCGGCCGTGAACTGGGCTATCCCTTTCCTTATCTGCATGACCCGTCCCAGGACGTGGCGCGGGCCTACAGCGCCGCCTGCACCCCGGACTTCTTCCTGTTCGACGCCGGCCTGAGGCTGGCCTACCGCGGTCGGCTCGACGGCTCCACGCCGGGCAACGGCCTGCCGGTCACCGGTGCCGACCTGCGGGCGGCGCTGGACGCGCTGCTGTCCGGGCGCGCCGTCGACGAGCGCCAGCAGCCGAGCCTGGGCTGCAGCATCAAGTTCCGGAAGGGCTCCTGACATGGAACTGCTGTCACAGCTGTTTCCGGCCACTGCCCGCGGCCTGCTCCATGCCCTGCTGATGTTCCTGCCGCCGCTGCTGCTGCTGGCCGACCACCGGGCCCGCTGGTGGTCGCGGCTGCTGTGGGCGCTGGCGACGCAGTTGTGCTGGCTGTTCGTGCTGCTCTACGCCTGGGTGCGCCAGCAGCGCTACCTGGGCGATCCGCAGCTGGCGGAATTCCCGCTGGCCGAGGCCATCGGCTGGTGGAGCTATGCCTTTCCCTGGATGGTCTACCTGGTGTTCCGTGCCATGCATCCGCCGGCGGTGAAGCCCGCGCCGCCGTAGGGTCTGTTAACGCTACCGCGATCGCAGCGATCGCGGTAGCGATAACAGGCCCTAGGTAATTTCCACTCCTTCCCGTCCTGTCGCCCAGGGTTTATGTTGGCGGCATAACGAAAGCTTCATATTCAGACGCGGGGAGGAGAACCCATGAAGGCCTTGGTGAGGCGCACGACGCTGTGCGCGGCTTTGCTGTTGGTGCTGGCCGGCTGCAGCGGTCGTTCGGAGCCGGTGGACGGCGAGTCCGGCGGGGGCGGCGGCAACGGCGGCACCAACCTGGTCGAGGCCGACTACCACACCCGCAAGACCCCGCCGCTGGCCGCCGGGCAGTTCGAGATCATCACGCTGTCGACGCTGCCCGAGGCGGTGACCGACGGCGACGTGCTGCTGGGGCTGCGCGGCCTGGCCGCGGGCGATACGTACAAGGTGATGCGCAACGGCGTCGACGTCAGCGCTGCCTTTGCGCGCACCGAGGGCGGGGAAGTGCGCGGCCTGGTGACCGGGCTGAAGAAGGGCAGCAATCGCCTGGCGGCGACCGTCGAGGGCGCGACCGGGACCCGCCGTGCCGAGCTGAGCGTGATCAACCATCCGATCACCGGGCCGGTGATCTCCGGCCCCCACCAGAAGCCCTTCATCTGCCGCACCGAGGACAATGGCCTGGGGGCTTCGATCGACGCCAACTGCTCGATCGTGACGCAGTACAAGTGGTACTACCGCTCGGTCGTCAACCAGGGCTTCACGGAACTGGCCGATCCCTATGCGCCGTACCCGGGCGACGTGATCATGACCGAGACCAAGGACGGCCGCGCCGTGCCCTTCGTCGTGCGCCTGGAGACCTCCACGATCAACCGTGGCATCGCGCGCCTGTCGGTGCTGGACGATCCGGCCGCACGCGGCCCCGACGCGCCCTTCGATGCCGCGCTCTGGGACGGCCACGTCTACTACGTCTTCGGCGAGTCCTGCGGCGTCGGCTACCAGCAGGGGCATAGCGATCCGAACCTGGTACTGGGCGCGCTGGCGCTGACCGAGTTCTCCGCCGACAACCTGCTGATCAACCTGGTGGGCATCGCCGACCGCCTGGCCAAGGGCGACCTGGTCGTGCACAACACGCTCAGTGCCTTCGGCAACCACTGCAATCCGCTGATCAGCGCCGAGACCTCGATGCTGATGAAGGAGCACATCATCGAGCGCTACGGCCCGGTGCGCTTCATGATCGGCACCAACGGCTCGGGCGCGGCACTGCAGCAGTACAACCTGGCCAACAGCTCGCCTGGCATCCTCGACGGCGCCATGCCCACGGCCAGCTTCGCCGACATCCTCAGCACCGCGATGACGGTGGCCGACTGCGGCCTGCTGCAGCACTACTACGCAACCAGTTCGCAGGGCTGGAGCGTACCCAAGCAGGCAGCGGTCAACGGCCACAACCTGCTGGTGGGCAACCAGTTGAATGCCATCTGCCAGTCCTGGGTCGATGCCTTCCTCGACCTGTTGAATCCGGAAACCGGCTGCGGCCCGGTGCCCGAGGCCGACCGCTATCGCGGCCCGGACAACCCCGCCGGCCCCAACCTCAAGGGCGTGCGCTGCACGGTGCAGGACGCCAACGTCAACATCTTCGGCCGCGATCCGGCCACCGGCTACGCCAACCGGCCGCTGGACAACACCGGGGTGCAGTACGGCCTGCAGGCCCTGCTCGACGGCGCGATCAGCGCCGAGGAGTTCCTCGACGTCAACCGCAACATCGGCGGCTTCAACATCGACGGCAAGCCGGTCGCGGAGCGCATGCGCATGAACGCGCAGATGGCGCGCACCGCCTACCTGCTTGGCGGCGTGATCGGTCGCGGTGCCCTGCACGAGACGCCGGTTCTCGATCATGCGCCCTACCTGGACCTGATCCCGGTGGCGAACATCCACGAGGCGGTGCGGCCGTTCACGATCCGCGCGCGCCTGGCCAAGTACAGCGGCCAGATCGCCACGCAGGGACTGTGGCGCGGCGTGGTGACGCAGGCCGACGGCTACCCGGTGATGGAGCAGTGGCTCGAAGCGCTGGAGTCGCAGCAGCCGGAGTATGGCGGCGACCACACCGCGGCGGTGACCGCGGCCAAGCCGGGCGCGGCGGCCGACCGCTGCACCTTCGGCACCATCGGCGGGCGCCTGGAACTGCCGGACGCGATCCTGCTGCCGCTGGGCCTGGCGCAGCTGCCGCTGCTGCCGCAGCTGGGGCCGCTGCACGACCTGATCCCGGAGTTCGACGTCAACATCCCGCTGCGCGTCGACCTGCCGGAGTTCTACAACGAGGACGGCAGCGGCCTGGGTGTCTGCTCCCTGGCGCTGCCGGTCACGCGCACGCCGCGCATGGTCGCCGGCATGCCGATGACCGACGACATCATCCGCTGCCAGCTGCGGCCGGTGGACGCGGCCGACTATGCCGGCAAGCTCAGCGAGGCGCAGGTCGCGGACATGCGCGCGATCTTCCCCGAAGGCGTCTGCGATTTCAGCAAGCCGGCCGCGGAAGACGTGGCGCACAGCCTGCTGTATCCGTCGCTGGGGGGCGAGCGCCAGGTGGCGCCGCATTCGCTGAAGTATTGGGTGGCACGCTCGACGCCGGTGCACTGAGCCGGCAGGAGGGAACCATGGACAAGACGACGATCCGGTTCGGGGCGGTGCTGCTGGCCGCGACGCTGGCCCTGGCCGGCTGCAGCCGCAGCAGCCCGGTGAGCGGCGGCGGCAGCACGCCGGCGGGTTCGGCCAAGCCCAGGACCTTCCGCATCTGTCCGGGCCCCGATGCGCAGAAGGAGAGCCTGATCGCCTTCTTCGACGCGCACGAGGGTGACACCATCGAGTACTGCGCGGGCCAGTTCGACTTCGACACCGGCCTGATCATGACCGGCAAGAAGGGCATCACGATCAAGGGTGCCGGCCGCGAGAAGACGATCCTGTCGTTCAAGGACAGCAGTGCCCAGGACGGCGTCAACATCAACCAGGTCGAGGGCATCACGGTCCAGGACCTGACGATCTACGACGCGCCGGGCAACGGCCTGCGCATCTTCCGTTCGAAGTACATCACCATCCGTGGTGTGAAGGTGGGCTGGAGCAATGCCGACCCGGCCTCGCCGAACTACGACGCCAGCCGCGAAAGCTGGCCGGACAACGGCGCCTATGCCTTCTATCCGGTGGTGTCGCAGCACATCCTGATCGAGGACTCGGTGTCGATCGGCTCCTCCGACGCCGGCGTCTACGTCGGCCAGTCCAGCGACATCCTGGTGCGGCGCACCGAGGCCTTCCACAACGTCGCCGGCTTCGAGTTCGAGAACACCTATCGCGCCGAGTTCGTCGACAACATCGCCCACGACAACGTCGGCGGCTTCCTGGTGTTCGACCTGCCGGGCCGCGTGCAGTTCGGCGAGAAGAACCTGGTCCACCGCAACAAGAGCTACAGCAACAACCTGCCGCAGTTCGCGCCGCACGGCGCCATCGTCGCGGTGATCCCGCCGGGCACCGGCATGCTGGTGGCCGCCGCCGACCAGGTCGAGTTCTACGACAACGAGATCTACGACAACAAGACCATCGGCCTCGCCATCGTGAACTACGGCCTGGCCGACGCGGGCGAGCCGGCCACCAACTACGATTTCTTCCCCGAAGGAATCCACATTTACAACAACAAGTTCCGCAACAACGGCTACGCTCCGGCGTTACCCGATCTGTCCCGCTCCAACTGCAAGGGCGGCCCGGGTATTCCCGCGGGTCTGCCCGGCCCCGGCGATTCGCCGGATTGCCTGGCTGACAACGCCACGCTGCTGCCGGCGATCATCCTGGTGAAGAATCTCGGCAAGTCCGCCCACATCGTCTGGGATGGCGCCGAAGACACCCCCAACGACTGTACCAAGGTACCGGTGGATGCCGACGGCATTCCGCTGAACCAGCCCAACCCGCACGACACCGCGCGCGGCGAAGCGCGCACCGACGAGCGCGGGCGGCCCAACCTGTACCAGTACGACCCGATCCCGGAGTGCAAGTACAACGCCTGGAAGTTCAACGAGGCCGGCGCGCTGAAGAAGCCGGCCAACGGCATGTGCATCGAGAACAACCAGTTCGAGAACACGCAGCTGTCGGGCCTGCTGGTCGACGACTTCGTCAACTTCAAGATGCGCACCGCCGATTTCGGCGAGATCCTGATGTCGGCCGTGCGCACGCAGCCCAAGGACTGTCCGACGGTGGCGCCTTCGCTGCTGCCGCGCTACGTGCCCATCCTCGGCAGCTACAAGCCCAACCCGGCCAATGATCCGCGGCCCAGCGATGCGGCCGTGACCGCGGCCTGCGGCAAGGCGCAGTCCGGCAAGCTGAACATGGAGGCCGTCCTCAAGTACAACTGCCCGCGGCTGGAGCAGTACGGGCTGTTCGCCGATCCGCAGGATCCCACCGCCGGGCCCAACGGCAACGGCATGCCGTTCACGCTCAACACGATCCTGTTCTCGGACTACGCCTCCAAGTACCGCTTCATGTTCCTGCCCGACGACAGCGGCGGGCGCCCGCAGAAGGCGATCTACCAGGACCACGGGAACTGCGAGACGCTGAACATCTACAGCTGCTACACCCAGACCCTGAAGTTCCCGGTGGGCACGGTGTTCGCCAAGACCTTCTCCTTCAAGTCGGGCGAGCAGGAGGACGTGGTCGAGACGCGCCTGCTGATCAAGCGCCAGAAGCCGGACGGCACGGTGTACTGGGTGGGCCTGCCCTACCTCTGGACCACCGGCAGCGACGGCCGGCGCGTGGCGGTGCTGAAGATCGAGGGCGACACCAAGGCGGTGAGCTACGACTACGACGACCCCGATCCGGGCGCGGTGACCGCCGCCGGCGAGCGCCGGCATTACACCGGCAGCGTCGAGAAGTACGCCATCCCCAACGCCGGCGCCTGCCTGGTCTGCCACAGCGGCGACGACCTGGAGGCCGGCTCGCCGCCGATCGGGCCGAAGGTGCGCAACCTCAATCGCGACAACGTCTTCCCCGACGTGGCAGGGCCGATGAACCAGCTGGCCTACATGAAGATGAAGGGCTACCTGGACCTGCCGGGCGAGCCGGCCAGCCTGGAGAAGATGGCGCGCTTCGACGTGCCGGGCAGCTCCGGCGCCACCGCCGACTCGCCGGAGGACATCCACCAGCGTGCGCGCGCCTACCTGGAGGTCAACTGCATGCATTGCCACAACCCGGCCGGCAATGCGCAGAACTCGGGCCTGCACCTGGAGTCCTTCACCGAGCCGATGGGGCAGGGCAATGGCGTCTGCAAGGTGCCGATCGCCGCCGGCAAGGCCGCCGACTTCGGCACCTACGACATCCAGCCGGGCAGCGCGGCCGAATCGATCCTGCCCAACCGCGTCGCCTCGACCCAGGCCGGCTCCAAGATGCCGCCGCTGGCGCGTTCGGTGATGCAGGTGGAAGCGGTGGACCTGCTCAACCGCTGGGTCAACGGCGTGGTGGCCGGCCATGCCGACCCGGAGGCGAATTATTGCGGCAGCCGTGCGGCCCCGGCTTCGGCGACTTCCAAGCAGGCGCCGAAGGCCCAGAAAGCGCCATTCGGCTGAGAAAACAGCCTGAAATAGTCCAGCCCGGCCTTGTGCCGGGTTTTTTTTGCTCTTTTTTTAACCATTTCTTGCCCCGGCGCCCGCAAACCCTGAAAATACGCACCCTTTTTTGTTCCCCTCCAGGCCGCCGCTCCCATGCCCGCGACGAACCGCTTCGAACTTGCCAACGCCATCCGCGCCCTGTCGATGGACGCCGTGCAGAAAGCCAATTCCGGCCACCCGGGCATGCCGATGGGCATGGCGGACATCGCCGAGGTGCTCTGGAACGACTACCTGAGCCACAACCCGGCGGACACGACCTGGGCCAACCGCGACCGTTTCGTGGTGTCCAACGGCCACGGCTCGATGCTGCTGTACTCGCTGCTGCACCTGACCGGCTACCCGCTGCCGATCGAAGAGCTGAAGAACTTCCGCCAGCTGCATTCCAGGACGGCCGGCCACCCCGAGTACGGCATCACCCCGGGCGTGGAAACCACCACCGGCCCGCTGGGCCAGGGCCTGGCCAATGCCGTGGGCATGGCGCTGGCCGAGCGCGTGCTCGCCGCGCGCTACAACCGCGACGGCCACAGCGTGGTCGATCACTACACCTATGTCTTCACCGGCGACGGCTGCCTGATGGAGGGCATCAGCCACGAAGCCTCCTCGCTGGCCGGCACGCTGGGCCTGGGCAAGCTGGTGGTGTTCTACGACGACAACAACATCTCCATCGACGGCGAGGTCGAGGGCTGGTTCCGCGACGATACGCCGGGCCGCTTCGAGGCCTATGGCTGGCAGGTGATCCGCAACGTCGACGGCCACAACCCGGCCGAGATCAAGAAGGCGATCGAGACCGCCCGCGCCACCCAGGACAAGCCGACCCTGGTCTGCTGCAAGACCATCATCGGTTTCGGCGCGCCGAACCTGCAGGGCAAGGAAAAGAGCCATGGCGCGCCGCTGGGCGAGGCCGAGATCAAGCTGGCCCGCGAGAAGCTGGGCTGGGCGCACGCGCCCTTCGAGATTCCCGAGCATGTCCGCGCCGGCTGGAGTGCGCTGGAAAAGGGCAAGGCCCGCCAGCAGGCCTGGACCACCGCCTTCCGCGCCTATGCCGACAAGTTCCCCGAGGATGCCGCCGAGTTCGAGCGCCGCATGCGCGGTGAGCTGCCGGCCGGCTGGGCCGAGCACGCCGCCGCCGCGCTGGCCGATGCCGCGAAGTTCGACAAGCCGGTGGCCACGCGCAAGGCTTCCAAGAACGCGCTGGACGCGCTGGCGCCCAAGCTGCCGGAACTGTTCGGCGGCTCTGCCGACCTGACCGAATCCAACTGCACCGACTTCAAGGGCTACAAGCCGCTGCGCCACGGCAGCCTCGACGGCAACTACGTCAACTACGGCGTGCGCGAGTTCGGCATGTCCGCGATCATGAACGGCGTCGCCCTGCATGGTGGCCTGATTCCCTTCGGCGGCACGTTCCTGACCTTCAGTGACTACGCCAGGAACGCAGTCCGCATGGCAGCGCTGATGAAGATCCGCAGCATCTTCGTCTACACCCACGACTCCATCGGCCTGGGCGAAGACGGCCCCACTCACCAGTCGGTGGAGCATGTCTCGTCGCTGCGCCTGATCCCGAACCTGAACATGTGGCGCCCCGGCGACCAGTTCGAGACCGCGA
This sequence comes from Solimonas sp. K1W22B-7, assembly GCF_003428335.1. Classification (GTDB taxonomy): domain Bacteria; phylum Pseudomonadota; class Gammaproteobacteria; order Nevskiales; family Nevskiaceae; genus Solimonas_A. Next base: position 4,578,113 of record NZ_CP031704.1, on the reverse strand, counting down.
TCGCCTGGCAGGACGCGATCGAGCGCAAGGACGGTCCCTCGGCGCTGGCGCTGACGCGCCAGAACCTGGTGCCGCAGGCGCATTCCGAGCAGCACTTCGTGGACGCCCGTCGCGGTGGCTACGTGCTGTGGGAGCCGGCCGCCGCCGCCCAGGGCATCATCATCGCCACGGGTTCGGAAGTGCAGCTGGCGGTGGATTCGGCGAAGAAGCTGGCCGAGCAGGGGATCGACGTGCGCGTGGTGTCGATGCCCTGCGCCGAGATCTTCCGCCGCCAGGATGCCGCCTACCGCGAATCCGTGCTGCCGAAGGCGCTGCGCAAGCGCTACGCCATCGAGGCCGGCGTGTCGCAGTACTGGCTGGGCTTCGTCGGCGACGAGGGCGAGGTCCTCGGCGTGGACACCTACGGCGAATCCGCGCCGCTGGCGGCGGTCATGAAGCACTTCGGCTTCACCGTCGACAACGTCGTGGCCAAAGTCGCCGCGCTGCTGGGCAAATGATTGGAGGGGCGCCGCGAGGCGCCCTTTTGTTTTCACCTGATGCTGCGGATGAGCCGCAGTCTTTGAACCCGAGGAAATGAGATGACCGTCAAAGTAGGTATCAATGGCTTCGGCCGCATCGGCCGCAACGTGCTGCGCGCCGCGGTGCAGAATTTCGGTGGCGACATCGAGATCGTCGGCATCAACGACCTGCTGGAGCCGGACTACCTCGCCTACATGCTGGCGTACGACTCCGTGCACGGCCGCTTCAAGGGCGACATCAAGGTCGAGGACGGCCAGCTGGTGATCAACGGCAAGAAGATCCGCCTGACCCAGGAGCGCGACCCCGCCAACCTGAAGTGGAACGAGATCGGCGCCGAAGTGGTCATCGAGTCCACCGGCCTGTTCCTCGACAAGGCCACGGCACAGAAGCATCTCGACGCCGGCGCCAAGAAGGTGATCATCTCGGCGCCGTCGAAGGACGACACCCCGATGTTCGTCTACGGCGTCAACCACAAGACCTACGCCGGCCAGGCGATCGTCTCCAACGCCTCCTGCACCACCAACTGCCTGGCGCCGCTGGCCAAGGTGCTGCACGACAAGTGGGGCATCAAGCGTGGCCTGATGACCACCGTGCACGCCGCTACCGCCACGCAGAAGACCGTCGACGGTCCGAGCAGCAAGGACTGGCGCGGCGGCCGCGGCATCCTCGAGAACATCATCCCGTCCTCCACCGGCGCGGCCAAGGCCGTCGGCGTGGTGATCCCGGAGCTGAACAAGAAGCTCACCGGCATGGCCTTCCGCGTGCCGACCTCCGACGTCTCGGTGGTCGACCTCACCGTGGACCTCGAGCGCGAGGCCACCTACGAGGAGATCAAGGCCGAGATGAAGGCACAGAGCGAAGGCGCCCTCAAGGGCATCCTCGGCTACACCGAGGACAAGGTCGTGGCGACCGACTTCCGCGGCGATGCCCGCACCTCGATCTTCGACGCCGAGGCCGGCATCGCCCTGGACAAGACCTTCGTCAAGCTCGTGAGCTGGTACGACAACGAGTGGGGCTACTCCAACAAGTGCCTCGAGATGGTCCGCGTCGTCGCTGCCAAGTAACCAGCAGAGGACCGTGAAGGGGAGACGGGAGACGCAATCTCCCTCTCCCCTTTCTTGCGTCCCCCGTCGCCTTTCTCTCGTTTCACGGAGTAAAAAATGACCGTCCTTCGCATGTCCGACCTCGACCTGACCGGCAAGCGCGTGCTGATCCGCCAGGATCTCAACGTGCCGATCTCCAACGGCCGCATCACCTCCGACGCGCGCCTGCGCGCCTCGCTGCCGACGCTGAAGCTGGCGCTGGAGAAAGGCGCCTCGGTGCTGGTGGTGTCGCACCTGGGCCGTCCCAAGGCCGGCCGCTTCGATCCGGAGGCGTCGCTGACCCTGGTCGCCGCCTGGCTGTCGGAGAAGCTCGAGCGCACCGTGCCGCTGGTGACCAACTGGATCGACGGCATTGCCATGGAGCCGGGGCAGATCGCGCTGGGCGAGAACACCCGCTTCCTCAAGGGCGAGAAGGACAACGACGAGGCGCTGTCGAAGAAGATGGCGGCGCTCTGCGACGTCTACGTGATGGATGCCTTCGGCACCGCGCACCGCGCCGAGGCCTCGACCCATGGCGTGGCGAAGTTCGCGCCGATCGCATGCGCCGGCCCGCTGCTGGCCGACGAGCTGGATGCGCTGGGCAAGGCCCTGGCGCATCCGAAGAAGCCGCTGGCGGTGATCGTCGGCGGCAGCAAGGTGTCGACCAAGCTGGACCTGCTGGAGAACCTCGCCGACGTCGCCGACCAGCTGATCATCGGTGGCGGCATCGCCAACACTTTCCTGGCCGCCATGGGCAAGCCGGTGGGCAAGTCGCTGCACGAGCCCGACATGCTCGACAAGGCGCGCTCGATCCTGGCCAAGATCCAGGCCCGCGGCGGCGACATCCCGCTGCCGGAAGACGTGGTGGTGGCCTCCGAATTCTCCGCCGAGGCGCATGCCGAGGTGCGCAGCGCCGACGAGGTGGAGTCCGACGAGATGATCCTCGACATCGGTCCCAAGACGCGCAAGAAGCTGGCCGCGCTGCTGAAGTCCTGCGGCACCATCGTCTGGAACGGCCCGGTCGGCGTGTTCGAGTACGACAGCTTCGCCGGCGGCACCAAGGCCATCGCCGAGGCCATCGCCGCGGCGGAGGGCTTCTCCCTGGCCGGCGGCGGCGACACCCTGGCGGCGATCGACAAGTTCAAGGTCGCGGACCGCATCAACTACATCTCCACCGGCGGCGGCGCGTTCCTCGAGTTCCTCGAGGGCAAGAAGCTGCCGGCGGTCGAGATCCTGGAACAGCGCGCCAAGGGTTAAGCCCGCTCCGCTCGCGACCATGACGGACACCCCGCCCTGGCCGCGGCCGGTACTGCGCCTGCTGCGCGCCGAGCATGGCCATGGCGGCCGTGACGAGCGCGTGCGCGACTGCGGGCAGCTGCTGTTCGACTACGGCGTGCAGCGCTGCCGCTACGGCGAGCCGGCGGTCGGTGAGCACGGGCAGGGCTTCCTGCTGCGCGATCCGGCCGCCGAGGATGTCGGCTTCCGCAGGCTGCTGGCCTTGGGGCTGGTGTCATTCGACCCCAAGCGTCCCTCGCTGCTGACGCCTCACAGCGAGCGCGACTGGCTGCGCCTGATGGCCGAGCCCTTGCCGGCGCTGCAGCGCGAGGGCTGGCAGATCGACGTCGACCATGACTTCAGCTTCCGCCTCTGCGATCCGGCGCCGGACTGGCTGCTGAAACTGGAGGAGGGCGAGGGCCGTGACTGGTTCGGCGTGGCGCTGGACGTCGACGTGGAAGGCGAGCGCCTGCCGCTGCTGCCCCTGCTGACGGCCTTCCTGCAGGACCCCCGCGCCGGCTGGACGCCGCAGAAGATCGCGGCGCTGGACGACCATGCGCCGCTGCTGCTGCGCGACGAGGCCGGCGACCGCTGGCTGCGCGTTCCGGCGGGCCGCCTCAAGCCGGTGCTGCGGGTGCTGCGCGAACTGTTCGATTCGCCCTGGCTGGATGCCGGCGGTCGCCTGTGGCTGCCGCGTCCGCATGCGCTGATGCTGGACGAACTGCTGCACCTGCCGCAGCTGCGCTTCGACGGTGCCGCACCGGGGCCGCTGGCCGGCGTGGTCGAGGTGGCGCCGCCGCAGGGGCTCAACGCGCAGCTGCGCGGCTACCAGCAGCAGGGCCTGAACTGGCTGCAGTTCCTGCGCGTGCAGGGTTTCGGCGGCGTGCTGGCCGACGACATGGGCCTGGGCAAGACCCTGCAGGCGCTGGCGCACCTGCTGCTGGAGAAGGAGAGCGGCCGCATGGACCGCCCCTGCCTGGTGGTGGCACCGACCAGCCTGATGTTCAACTGGCGCCGCGAGGCAAAGCGCTATGCGCCGGCCCTGCGCGTGCTGGTGCTGCAGGGCCAGGACCGGCGCCTGCGCCACCACGAGATCGCCGACCACGACCTGGTGCTGACGACCTACCCGCTGCTGGCGCGCGACTTTGAGGCGCTGTCGAAGCACGAGTACCACCTGCTGGTCCTCGACGAGGCGCAGAACATCAAGAACGCCCGCTCGCAGGCGGCGCAGAAGGTCAGCCAGCTGCGCGCGCGCCACCGGCTGTGCCTCAGCGGCACGCCGATGGAGAACCACCTCGGCGAGTTCTGGTCGCTGCTGAACTTCCTGATGCCGGGCTATCTCGGCAGCGAGGCGCAGTTCCGCCAGCGCTACCGCAAGCCGATCGAGCAGCACGGCGACCAGGACGCGCGCGAGCAGCTGCTGCGCCGCATCAAGCCCTTCCTGCTGCGCCGGACCAAGGCCGAGGTCGCCACCGAACTGCCGCCGCGCACCGACATCATCCGCAGCGTGGCGCTGGAGGGCGCGCAGCGCGAGCTCTACGAGACCCTGCGCCTGTCCATGGACCAGCGCCTGCGCGAGGAAATCGCCGCGCGCGGCCTGGCGCGCAGCCACATCGTGGTGCTCGACGCGCTGCTGAAGCTGCGCCAGGTCTGCTGCGATCCGCGGCTGCTGAAGCTGGAAGAGGCCGCCACGGTGCAGGAGTCGGCCAAGCTGGAGCTGCTGATGGACCTGCTGCCGGAGATGATCGAGGAAGGCCGCCGGGTGCTGCTGTTCTCGCAGTTCACCAGCATGCTGGCGCTGATCGAGGAGCGCCTGCGCACGGCCGGCATCCGCTACCTCAAGCTCACCGGCGAAAGCCGCGACCGCGAATCCCTGGTGGAGCGTTTCCAGCGCGGCGACGTGCCGCTGTTCCTGATCAGCCTCAAGGCCGGTGGCACCGGCCTGAACCTGACCGCCGCCGACACCGTGATCCACTACGACCCGTGGTGGAACCCGGCGGTGGAGCAGCAGGCCACCGACCGCGCGCACCGCATCGGCCAGGACAAGCCGGTGTTCGTCTACAAGCTGCTGACCGAGGGCACGGTGGAGCAGAAGATCGCCGAGATGCAGGAGCAGAAGCGCGCCCTGGCCGACGCCCTGCTGGCCGAGTCGGGCAGCATCGCCGGCTGGGGCGAGGAAGAGTTGCGCGCCTTGTTCGCCGCCCAGCCCTGAAGCGGTACCCGCGGCCCTGGCAGGGGTGTAAGGTGAAGCCGGGTTTGGCGACCGGGGTTCGACCATGAAAGTCGGCATACTGGGGTCCGGTATCGTGGCGCAGACCCTTGCGGCCGGCTTCCTTCGCCATCGCTACGAAGTCATGCTGGGCTCGCGCCAGGCCGGCAAGCCCGCTGGGTGGCTGGCGCAGCACCCGCAGGCCCTGTCCGGCGATCTTGCCGCGACCGCCGCCTGGGGCGAGCTGCTGGTGCTGGCGGTCAAGGGCACGGCGGCGCTGGATGCCCTGCGCCTGGCGGGTGGCGGGAACCTGGCCGGCAAGATCCTGATCGATACGACCAATCCCATCGCCGACGCACCGCCGCAGCATGGCGTGCTGCGCTTCTTCACCACTCTCGACGATTCCCTGCTGGAGCGCCTGCAGCGCGAATTCCCGGCGGCGCGGCTGGTCAAAGCCTTCAACTCGGTGGGCACCGCCGCGATGGTCAACCCGGTCTTTCGCGAGGGCCGGCCGACCATGTTCATCTGCGGCAACGACGAGGGTGCCCGGCGCTGCGTCACCGGCGTGCTGGACCGGTTCGGCTGGGAGGCCGCCGACATGGGCCATGCCGAGGCGGCCCGGGCGATCGAGCCGCTCAGCATGCTCTGGTGCATCCCGGTGTTCCTGCGCCACGAGTCCGGGCATGCCTTCAAGCTGCTGCTGCGGGGCGATTCCGCCCCCTGAACGGAGGTTCGTGGTGCCCTGAGGGCCGCCATCCTTTAAACTGGCGGACACACTGAAATTTTCGAGGACCGCCCCGTGCGCTTCCAGGGTACCGATACCTACGTCGCCACCAACGACCTGATGATGGCCGTCAACGCCGCCGTGACGCTGCAGCGCCCGCTGCTGGTCAAGGGCGAGCCCGGCACCGGCAAGACGCAGCTGGCGCGCGAGATTTCCGCCGCGCTCGGCCGTCCCTTCATCGACTGGGCGATCAAGTCCACCACCAAGGCGCAGCACGGACTCTACGAGTACGACGCGGTGTCGCGCCTGCGCGACTCGCAGCTGGGCCACGAGTCGGTCAAGGACATCCGCAACTACATCGTCAAGGGCAAGCTCTGGGAGGCCTTCGACAGCGACGTCGCGCCGGTGCTGCTGATCGACGAGATCGACAAGGCCGACATCGAGTTTCCCAACGACCTGCTGCGCGAACTCGACCAGATGGAGTTCTATGTCTACGAGACGCGCGAGACGGTGAAAGCGCGCCATCGCCCGATCATCATCATCACCTCCAACAACGAGAAGGAACTGCCGGACGCCTTCCTGCGCCGCTGCTTCTTCCACTACATCCGCTTCCCGGACAAGGACACGATGCAGCAGATCGTCGACGTCCATTTCCCGGGCCTGAAGAAGCACCTGATCAAGGAAGCGATGGAAGTGTTCTTCGGCCTGCGCGACATTCCCGGCCTGAAGAAGAAGCCCTCCACCTCCGAGTTGCTGGATTGGCTCAAGCTGCTGCTGGCCGAGGACATCGATCCGTCCGTGCTGCACGACGCCTCGACCAAGAAGAGCCTGCCGCCGCTCTACGGCGCCCTGCTGAAGAATGAAGCCGACGTGCATCTGTTTGAACGCGTTGCCTTCATGGCAAGGCGTTCATAACAGTCCTCATCGAGCCTGTCCTGAGTGTCCGCGCCCTGGCGCGGATGTATCGAAGGATGCATCTGTTTGAACGCGTTGCCTTCATGGCGCGGCGTTCGTAAGGCCATCTGCAACGAAAAACGGCGCCCGAAGGCGCCGTTTTCGTTGGGGTCGTCGATCAGACGAACAGGAAAGCCACCGTCCGTACCAGTTCGGCGATCGCGGCATCGGCGCTGGTGTGGCAGCGGTCCTGCATGCCGCTGATGCGCAGCCATACGCCGGTCGCGTTACCGGTCTTGTGGCTCGGGTGCTCCTGGCTCAGGGAGATCGACAGCTGCGGCGTCTTGGGGTCGATCTGCACGCGCATCGACACCTCGCCGCTGCGGCGCGACACGTTGAAGTAGCGCACCCGAGGGTCGTTCTTCAGCTTCTGCTGCAGGCCTTCGCAGTACACCAAGATCTTTTCCCACTCCGCGCGCATGCGCATCTCGTGATCCTGCCGGTCCTGCTGCTCGCGGTCGCGGTGTGCCCGGATCGAGCGGGCCATGCCTTCCAGCGGATCGGCGTCGCTGCCGGCGCGGGTCGTTTCGACCGGCTTGGGCGGCTCCAGGTCCGGCATGATGAAATTGAAACCGGCGATCGGCGACGACGGCAGCGCGGCGGCCGGCGGCGGTGCAACCGGCGCGGGTGGCGCGAGCGGCGGTGCTACCGGAGGCGGAGCAGGGGCTGCGACCCGGCCAGGCGGCGGAGCCGGGATGATCGGGTCATCCGGCGGGTTGGCCAGCGGTATCGTCGCATCGGGCGGCGGCAGCGGATGCTGCCCCAGCGGCACCGTCATGATCGTCGTGGCCATGCTGTCGGGCGGGATGATCTGGTCGTGGAACTCCAGACGTTGGGCGCCGATGTAGATGACATCGCCGTTCTTCAGCGGCGCGCGGCTGATGCGCTGGCCGTTGAGGATCGTGCCGTTGCTGCTCTTGAGGTCCTCGACGAAATAGCGGCCGTTGACGAAGCCGATCATGGCATGTCGACCCGACGCGAAAGTGTCAGGCAGCACGATGTGGTTGTCCGGCCGGCGACCGATCGAGAGCGACGTCTGGCCCAGCGGCCATTCCTCGGTCGAGGCCCCCGACTTGCGGATGATCTTTGCCATCTCGGTTCTAAGTCCTGATATGGAAGCGAATCCTCGTTGCGACATTGTCGGCAGGCCCGGGGGTACATGCAAATGGATGGATCGGCCCGCCCCCACCGCGAAGCCGAAACCCGGGCCCGTGACCGGGCCGACACTGTCGTCCGGGTGTGCAAGATTCGCGCCTTCCGCCGGCCGGGGGCAAAACCCTGGATGGGGCTTGCAAACTGACAAAATTGGTCAGCTTGTGCCCCCTCGAAGGCCCTGCCCTGCCGCAGCGGCGGCGGCGCTCAGGCGAGCAGGAAGGCCAGTTCCCGGATCAGCTCGGAAAGCGCTTCACGGGCGGTTTCGTAGCAGCGGTCATGCTGGCCGCTGCGCCGCAGCCAGAGGCCGGTCAGGGCATGGCCCTTGTCCTCGGGGTGATCCATCGACAGCTGGGTGAACTGGATCGGGCTGTCCGGGGAGCGCTGGGAGCGGATGATGAGGTCGTTGTTGCGGCGCGAGATCGTGAAGTAGTGCACCCGCGGGTCGCCGTCCAGCTTCAGCTTCAGCTGCTCGGCGTAGGTCACCGCCAGGTTCCACTCGCCGCGCAGGCGCTCCTGCACCTGCTCGCGCTCGCTCTGCTCGCGCTCCCGGTGCGAGCGGATCGACCCCACCAGCTGGTCGAGCATGTGGGTGGGGGTGGGATCGGGAGCCAGGCCCAGGGACTCCGCCGGGGCGTCGGGCAGGGCCGTGAACCGGTCCAGCCCGTCTATCGGTGCCGCCGGTGTCGCCGCTGTCGGCAGCGGTGGGAGCGCTACGGCCGGCCGCGGTGCCGGCGGGGCTGCGACCGGGGGCGGGGTGGCCGGCGGTGCCGCCGCCCTGGGCGGAACCACGACCGGGGTGACCACCACCGGGGGCACCACCAGCGGCGGGCGGGTGCTGGCCGGCTTGGCTGCCGGGGCCGCCGGCTTGGCGGGGATGGGAGCTGCCGGCCGCGCCGGCGCCGGATCGATGAACTCCAGGCGCTGCAGGCCGATCAGGATGGTGTCGCCATGGCGCAGCGCCGCCTGCTGCACGGCGGAGCCGTTGACGCGGGTGCCCTGGGAGGTCTTCAGGTCCTGGATGTAGTGGCGGCCGTCGGCGAAGCCGACCACGGCATGCAGCGGCGCGGTATAGGCGTTGTCGATGACGATGTTGTTGTCCGGGCGACGTCCGATGGTCAACTGGAACGAGCCCAGTTCGATCTCCTCCGGCCCGTTCCGGGTGCTTCTGACAATCTTCGCCATGACCCTGAAGGTTTTCCTGCGTTGGGTGGCTATTGTCCTTGCCGCGGGCATGCCGGTAAAGACTTGTTCGGGGGACGGGGTAAACTGCCGCGACAAAGAGCATGGGGAAGCAATGAGTCAGGACAGCCAGTTCAGCCTGTTGCGGCAGCGCCGCTTCGGTCCGTTTTTCCTGACCCAGGCCCTGGGCGCCTTCAACGACAACGTCTTCAAGAACGCCCTGGTCATCCTGGTGGCCTTCGGCATCGCCGGGCTGGCGCAGGAGCAGGTCAACTTCTACGTCAACCTGGCGGCGGTGCTGTTCATCCTGCCGTTCTTCCTGTTTTCCGCCACGGCCGGCCAGCTGGCCGAGAAATACGAGAAATCGCGCCTGATCCGCGCGATCAAGCTGCTGGAGATCGGGATCATGGCCCTGGGCGCCTTTGGCCTGTGGCTGTCCAGCATCCCGGTGCTGCTCGGCGTGCTGTTCCTGCTGGGCTTCCAGGCCGCCCTGTTCGGGCCGGTGAAGTACGCCATCCTGCCGCAGCACCTGCGCGAGGAGGAACTGATCGGAGGCAACGCCTGGGTCGAGGCCGGCACCTTCCTGGCGATCCTGCTGGGCACGGTGCTGGGCGGCTGGCTGATCGCGCAGCCCGGTGGCGCGCACTGGGTCAGCGCCGTGGTGGTCGGGCTGGCGCTGCTCGGCTATCTCGCCTGCCGCGCGATCCCGGTGGCGCCGCCGGCGGCGCCGGAACTGCGCATCAACTGGAACCCGCTGACGGAGACCTGGCGCAACCTGCGCTTCATGCAGACCAACCGCACGGTATTCCTCTCCGTGATGGGTATCTCCTGGTTCTGGTTCTTCGGTGCCGCCTTCCTGTCGCAGATGCCGACCTACGCGCAGCAGATCCTCGGTGGCGACCCCTCGGTGGCAACGCTGCTGCTGACGCTGTTCTCGCTGGGCATCGGCGCTGGCTCGCTGCTGTGCGAGCGCCTGTCCGGGCACAAGGTGGAAATCGGCCTGGTGCCGCTGGGCTCCATCGGCCTGACGCTGTTCGGCATCGACCTGTACCTGGCGCATCCGGCAGCGGCGCAGGTCACCGGCCTGTCCGCGGGCGCCTTCCTGCAGCAGGCGGGCAGCTGGCGCGTGGTGATCGACCTGGTACTGATCGGCGTGTTCGGCGGCTTCTACATCGTGCCGCTCTACGCCCTGATCCAGACCCGCTCGGACCCGGGGCACCGCTCGCGCATCATCGCCGGCAACAACATCCTCAACGCCCTGTTCATGGTCGTGGCCGGTGGCCTGGCCGTGGTCCTGTTCAAGGCCGGCCTGACGATCCCGGAGCTGCTGCTGGTGGTGGCACTGATGAACGCGGCGGTGGCGGTGTTCATCTACTCGCTGGTGCCCGAGTTCCTGATGCGCTTCCTGGTGTGGTTGCTGACGCGCAGCCTCTACCGCATCGAACAGCGCGGCATGGAGAACATCCCCGAGGAAGGGCCGGCGGTGCTGGTCTGCAACCACGTCAGTTTCGTCGACGCGCTGATCCTAGGCGGCAACATCCGCCGGCCGGTGCGCTTCGTGATGTATCACAAGATCTTCCGCATCCCGGTGCTGAACTTCATCTTCCGCACCGCCCGCGCGATCCCGATCGCGCCGGCCAAGGAAGACGAGGCCCTGATGCACAAGGCCTTCGAGGACATCGCCGCGGCGCTGCAGGCCGGAGACGTGGTCGGCCTCTTTCCCGAGGGCGGCCTGACGCCCGACGGCGACATCCAGGGCTTCCGCGCCGGCATCGAGCGCATCGTCGAGCGCACGCCGGTGCCGGTGGTGCCGATGGCGCTGAGCGGCCTGTGGGAGGGCATGTGGTCGCGCCGCGACAGCCGTCTGCGCCGCATGCGCCTGCCGCGGCGCCTGCGCGCGCGGATCGGCATGAGCGTGGCGCCGGCGGTACCGCCGGCCGAGGTCAGCGCCGCCGACCTCGAGCGGCGCGTGCGCGAGCTACGCGGCGCGCACCCCTGACTCAGCGCAGTCTCAGCGCGCCGGGGCGGCCGGAGCGTAGCGCCGCAGCAGCAGGTGCACCGGCAGGTACAGCACCACCAGCAGCGCGATCATCTCGGTGGCCACCCAGGCCAGCGGCGGCATCCAGGACTGCGGCGCCACGTCGCTGAAGCCCCAGACGTAGTTGACGTTGACCGGCGCGATGCCGTGGTTCGCCGAGGGTGCGGGCAGGAACAGGAAGCTGATCCACACCAGTACCCAGGCGATGGCCGTCCACAGCCACAGCGCGCGGCGGTCGTAGCCGCTGCGCATCACCAGGTAGACCAGCAGGATCGGCAGCCAGCCGTGGAACAGCGACAGCCCGCGCAGGTACAGCGGGCGGGCCTCGTCGAACATGTAGGCGGTCATGCCGGTGAGCTGTCCGCCGGCCAGTTCGAAGACGAAATCGAGCAGCCACAGTGCCTGCGAGGCGAGGATGCCCACGGCCGGCAGCGAGATCAGCAGCGGGGTCTCCAGCCAGACGCCGGCCAGGGTCAGGAACAGGGCGACGTCGCAGAAATACAGGAAATTGGTCGGCCCGTAGTGGTGCCAGTAGACCGGCACCAGGATCGCCATGAAGGCGGTGTAGCCGAGCTTGACCGCCATCGGAATGCGGCCCGCGGGCAGCGCCTGTGTCGTCATCGATGTTCTCCCTGTTTCCCGGTCGTCACTATAAATGCAGCGGAGCCGCCGCTCACGGGCGATGCACGTCGCGGTAGCGCAGCATGTCCAGCAGGCGCTGCTCCCGCGCGTCGTCGAAGCCGCAGCGGCCGTCGAAGCGCTCGGGGTTCTCGTAGGTGCCGAACAGCATGTCCCACCAGACGATGTCGCCGTAGTTGTTGCGGTGGCGTCCGTGCTGGTGGTGGACGCGGTGCATCTCCGGGCGCTGGAAGAACCAGCCGACCCAGCGCGGCGTGCGGACATTGGTGTGGTAGAAGAACTCGCCGATCGCCGTGCAGGCGGTATATGCCGCTCCTGCCGCGGGCGACAGCCCCAGCAGGGTATAGACCAGCAGGCTGCCGATCAGCGAATTGACGATCATCTCGCCGGGGTGCTTGTAGAACGAGGTGATGACCTCGATGCGTTGCGGGCTGTGATGGATCTGGTGGAACAGGCGCCACAGCCAGTCGTTTTCGTGGCGCCAGCGGTGCCACCAGTAGAAGACGAAAGTGGCGATGAAGTAGGCGATCAGGCCGCCGGCCACGGGCGCGACATGGTCGGACAGGTGGAACAGCGACCAGGACGAGAGCCAGCGCTCCCAGCTCAGGCCGGCCAGCAGCACCACCCCCAGCTGGGCAAGGTTGACCAGCACCACGCGCAACGGCCAGCCGCGCACCCGCGGCAGCGCCCAGCCGGGGATGGCGCGCTCCAGCAGGAAGCAGCAGGCCGCCAGCAGGAAGAGCCAGGGCAGCATGGCTAGGGCCTGAAATGGACAGCGATCAGTTGTGTCGCGCAAAATGCCCCGCCATGGGACGACGCAATCTCCACACCCGCGAGCAGCAGCGCGACATGGCCATCGCCGCGGCCGAGCTGATCCTGGTCCGCGAAGGCATCGACGACCTGAGCATGCGCAAGGTGGCGCAGGCCATCGGCTACACCGTCGGCAATCTCTACCTGCTGTTCCAGAACCAGGACGACCTGCTGGCCGCGCTCAACGAGCGCACCGCCGACGCGATCTACCTGTATCTGCGCGATGCCATCGAGCCGCTGCAGGACCCGCGCGACAAACTCGGCGCGATGGCGCGCGGCTACATCGAGTTCGCCATCCGCAACCCGCACCGCTGGCGCCTGATGTTCGAGCACCGCCTGCCGGAAGAAATGAAGCCGCGCCCCACTGCCGACGCCCGCATCCGCCGCCTGTTCGAACTGGTGGAGGCGACGCTGGCGCTGCTGGAGCCGCGGCAGAAGCCGGAAGCCCGGCGCCTGCGTGCGACCACGTACTGGAGCGGTGTGCATGGCATCTGTTCCCTGGCGGTCAGCGGCAAGCTCAGCTGGGGTGGGCGCAGCGGCGACTACGCGCTGTACTGCGAGGAGATGATCGCGGCCTTCTTCGGGCCGGCGAAATCGCGGCGCCGGTCGTAGACGTCGACCAGCAGCGGCGATTCCAGCTGGCTGGCCGGCGTTACCGTCACCCGATCCCAGGGGATGCGTCCGAAATACCATAATCTCCAGAAGCCCAGGCGCGGTTCCGGGTTGCGCGCCAGCAGCTCGCGGAAATTTTCCCTTCGGCCAATCTCCAGGCCCAGCGCCTCGCGGTAGACGTCGTAGGTGAACTTGGAGCAGAAGGCGCGCTGCGGCCGGTCGTACTTGAAGCCGGTGTCGTACCACTGCCCGAAGCGACGCTCGGCCTGCGCACGCAGCGCCGCGACGTCCGTGGGTGCCAGGGCCAGGCGCGGGCGGCGTACCACCACGCCGCAGTCCTCGCTGCGCCCCAGGAAGGATTCCAGGCTGCTGTAGCAGGCGCGCGGGATGCGGCTCTCAGCCACGCGCCAGCTTCCCTGCGGGTCGCGGAAGACGATGCCCACGTGCGAGGTCCAGCTGGCCGAGGCGTCGGCGATGTAGCGGCCGAAGGGGGTACGCAGGCGTGTGAACACCAGGTCGCCTTCCGCCAGGGAGGGCTCGAGCAGGGCGGTCGCTTCGGCGGCCTGAAGCTTGTGGTTCATTGGTGGGGGTTCCTTCTTGTCATGGAGAGTTTTCATGGCTGCCGTCATGCCGGCTTGCGCCGGCATGACGGGGCGGTTTCCCGGATGCGACGCGGCCCTCAGTTCTGGATGCCGTATTCCTTGAGCAGCTTCTCGGTGCGCGCCTGGGCCACCTTGTTGATCAGCTTGTTGGCCTCGAACTGGTCGCGCAGCGTCTTGGCCAGCGTGAAGGTGGAGCCGGTCAGGAACAGCGTGCCGAGGATCATGTAGCCGCGCATCCAGATTTCCACCGGCATGACGGTGACGCCGAAGACCATGCCGCCGAGCGCGCAGGCGAAGGAGGTCTTGACGAAGAAGATCCAGCCGGGAGAGTCGAGGCGCAGCGTGTCGAAGTTGTCGGAAGTTTCCATGTCAGGTTCTCAGCAGAGGTTGAGCAGCAGGTGCAGGCTGGCGGGCAGGGCGAAGACGAAGGCCATCGCCGCGGTCGCCAGCAGCAGGCGGGCGGCGCGGGCCGGCGAAAAGCCCTCTGGCGCGGCGTGATCGTGGTTCATATGAACATCGATCAATTAGACGGCGGCACAGAGTCGCCCGCGAGGCGCGCCTTCAGCTCCGCCATGCGCGCCGCCACTTCCACGCCCAGGTCGACCTGCGCCACCTCGCGCTCGAAGCGGCCGTCCTCGTTGAGCAGTTCGGCCGCGGCTTCGGCCTCGGACTCGAAGCGCGCGGCTTTCTGCGACAGGCGGTCCATCTGCTGCGCACGATCCATCGCGCGGGTATAGCTGTCGCTGGCGCGGGCGGCGCTGCCCAGGGCATTGGCGGCGGTCTGGTTGGCGCTGATGATGGCGGCGCGGCCGCGCGCCGTCTCCAGCTCGGACTTGAGGCGCTGCACCTGCTCGCGCAGGCGCACGGTGGCGCGCTGCGCCGCGGCCAGCGGCGTTTCCAGGGCCTGCGCGCGGCTGCGCATCTGCACCGCGCGTTCCAGCGCGCTGCGGGTCTTGTCTTCGTCGCCGGCCTTGAGCAGGCGCTCGGCCTTCAGTTCCCAGTCGGCGGCCTCGCTGCCGGCGGCCTCGCGCTGGCGCTGCAGCTGCTTCTCGGCGCCCAGCGAAATCACCAGCGCCTGGTTGGCCTGCTGCAGGTCGTCACCGAGTTCGCGCAGGACCTGGTGGGCCATGACCTGCGGATTCTCGATCTCGTCGATCTGGTGATGCGCCTGGGCCGTGACCAGGCTGCGGATGCGGTAGAAAAGGCTCGGCATGAAAGGTTCCCTCCGTGAGTCGTTGTAAATGAACAACGCTCACTGAAGGTAAATGCGATGCCCATCACATGTCAATGAGGGCACTGCGCAAGTGCCTGCCGGCACTGGAAAATTGGCAGCTAGGGCCTGTTAACGCTACGGCAGTCGCTGCGATGCCCCCGTATTTGCCGCCAGGCAAGGCGCGAGGAGGTGGCTTATCGGGAATAAGAGACTGACGAGCAACACAGCATGGCGGCAAAGACGGGGGCACCCGAAGGGCGGGGCCGCCTGGGCGCAGGGCGTCGCCCCGAGTCGCTGATGTACTTCGAGTACACGGCGCGCCTCGGGGCATAGCCCTGCACCCAGGCGGCCTCCGTCGCAGCGACTGCCGTAGCGTTAACAGGCCCTGGGGCTGCTACCAGCGCCACAGCAGGCTGGCGAGCAGCTGGCTGCGCCCGTAGCGCACGCCGGTGTCGGCCTGCGCGCGCACTTCGCGGGCCTGGACGTCCAGCGCCAGCTGCGGCGACAGGGCGTGGTTGAGTCCCAGGCTGCCGACATGCGCGCGCGCGGGCAGCCGGAAGGCGGTGGCGCCGGCGAAGACGTCGTCGGCAGCGCTCGCCCGCGCGGCCGGCGGCGCCGCGGCGGCGGAAGAGACCAGGTCGCCGTCCATGTGCTGGTAGCCGAGGGTCAGCGTCGTGCCGGGCTGCAGTTCCCAGTCGAGGTCGGCGATCCAGCTGCGCACACTGTTGTCGAACACCGTCGCCTGCGCGCGGCGCTGGCGCAGCTGCCAGCCGGCGCGCAGGCCGATGCGCGTGCTGAGCTGTTCGGTGAAGAACAGGCCATAGCGGGTTTGCCTGCTGTCGCGCAGGGCGCTGTCGAACTCCCACCAGGCGGCGCCGGCCAGCAGCTCCAGCATCGGTGCGTAGAAGCCCGGGGCGGGGCGATAGAGCCAGCGTGCCTGCAGGCCGGCCTGCAGGTTCGACAGGCCCTGGAAATCGTCGAACTGCTGCGCCTCCAGCTGCGGGCGCCACAGCAGCAGGCTGGCCGGGCTCAGGCGCCAGGGGCGATCGATGCCGATGGCCAGCTGCGCGAAGCGGTCGCTGCGTTCGTCGGCACCCTCGCGGACGTTGGCAACGTTGCTGTCGTAGCCCAGCGTGGCCTCGCCCGACCAGTCGCCCGCCTGCGCCGGCAGGGCGGCGTACAGCGCGACGCCCAGCATGGCTCTCCACCGCTGTTCCATGAGTCCCCCGGCCCGGTCCGATGCCCGCATTGTGAACCAGATACTGGCCGCGGCGGCGCGGTCGTGCTGAACTGCGCGCCATGCACGACCGCTCCCACGAAGAAGCCGACGATTCCCGCCGCGAGTTCCTGGTCCGCGCGCTGTCGCTGGGCCTGCTGGCCGGGGGCAGCGGCTGGCAGCTGGAGGCGCTGGCCGGCGTGTTCGGCGAACTGCCGGGCAGGCTGCCGGCCGGGCGCTCGGTCTTCTCGCTGCAGGGCGAGGTGCGGGTCAACGGCCAGCGCGCCACGCGCGACACCCTGATCGGGCCGCAGGACCACGTGCGTACCGGCAAGGGTGCCAGCCTGGTGGCGGTGGTGGGGCAGGATGCCCTGATCCTGCGCGGCGACACCGAGCTGCAGCTGGACCTGGGCCGCAGCACGCGCCAGTTCTTCCGCCTGGTCAGCGGCGCGATGCTGACGGTGTTCGGCCAGCGCGACCGCGAGCTGGCGGTGCAGACCGGCACCGCGACGATCGGCATCCGCGGCACCGGCGTGTACTTCGAGGCGGACCCGGAGAAGACCTACGTCTGCACCTGCTACGGCCGCGTGCAGCTGGCGGCCGCGGGCGACCCCTCCGCCAGCGAGGAGATCGTGGCGCAGCACCACGACGCGCCGCGCTATGTGCTGGCCAGACCGCAGAACGGCCGGCGCATCGTGCCGGCGGCCTTCCAGTGGCATACCGACCTGGAACTGATGACGCTGGAGGCGCTGGTGGGGCGCGAGGTGCCGTTCAGGCTGGAGGGGATGGGGTACAAGGGACCACGGCGCGAGTACTGAGCGAGGATGTGAATAAACCTGCTGCGTGCCCCGATCTTGCATGTCCGGTGCTCGCCGTACTTCAGTACGTCTCCGCTCCTCGATGCAAGCTCGGGCCACTCGCTACGGTTTCTTCACATCCCCGGAGGCTTTGTGGGAGCGGCTTCAGCCGCGATCTTTTGGCAGGCTCATTTGAAGATCGCGGCTAAAGCCGCTCCCACATGGGTTGCAAAGACTTCCGCTAGGCCTTGCCGGCCAGCTGCGCCACGATTGCCGGGTTTTCGAGCGTCGATGTGTCCTGCGTGATCTCCTCGCCCTTGGCGATGGAGCGCAGCAGGCGGCGCATGATCTTGCCGCTGCGGGTCTTGGGCAGGTTGTCGGCGAAGCGGATGTCGTCGGGCTTGGCCAGGGCGCCGATCTCGCGGGCGACGTGATCGCGCAGCTCCTTGGCCAGCTTGTCGGCTTCCTCGCCCTGCGGCCTTGCGCCCTTGCAGATCACGAAGGCGAACACGCTCTCGCCCTTGACCTCGTGCGGGCGCCCGACCACGGCGGCCTCGGCGATGCGTGGATGCGACACCAGGGCGCTTTCCACTTCCATGGTGCCGAGGCGGTGGCCGGAGACGTTCAGCACGTCGTCGATGCGGCCCATGATCCAGTAGCAGCCGTCGGGGTCGCGGTGGGTGGAGTCGCCGGCGACGTAGTACTTGTTCTGGAACTGGCCCCAGTAGGTCTTGATGTAGCGCTCGTTGTCGCCCCAGACGGTACGCAGCATCGATGGCCAGGGCTTGGAGATGACCAGGTAGCCGCCGGCGTCCTGTTCCTGGATCGGCGTGCCGGACTCGTCCACCACCTCGACGCAGATGCCGGGCAGGGGCTTGGTGCAGGAGCCGGGCTTGGTCGTGATGGCGCCGGGCACCGGCGCGATCATGATGCTGCCGGTCTCGGTCTGCCACCAGGTATCGACGATCGGCAGGCGCTCCTTGCCGATCACGCGGTGGTACCACATCCAGGCCTCGGGATTGATCGGCTCGCCGACGCTGCCGAGCAGGCGCAGCTTCGACAGGTCGTACTGGTTGGGCCATTCCTCGCCCAGCTTCATCAGCGCGCGGATCGCGGTGGGCGCGGTGTAGAAGATCGTCACGCCGTGGTCCTGGCAGATCTTCCAGAAGCGGCCGGCGTCGGGCACGGTCGGCGCGCCTTCGTACATCAGGATGGTGGCGCCGTTGGCCAGCGGGCCGTAGGTGACGTAGGAGTGGCCGGTGATCCAGCCGACGTCGGCGGTGCACCAGAACACGTCGTCGTCGCGGATGTCGAAGACCCACTGCGTGGTCATCGTGGCGCCCAGCAGGTAGCCGCCGGTGGAATGCTGGATGCCCTTGGGCTTGCCGGTGGAGCCGGAGGTGTAGAGCAGGAACAGCGGGTGCTCGGACTCGACCCATTCCGGCTCGCAGCGCTCGGCAGCGCCGCCCATCACTTCATGCCACCAGAGGTCGCGGCCGGCGCTCATGTCGACGCCGTGGTTCGTGCGCTGGTGCACGATGACCTTCTCGATGGTCTTGCAGCCCAGGCCCAGGGCCTCGTCCGTGACCTTCTTGAGCGGCACGATGTTGCCGGCGCGGTTGCCGCCGTCGGCAGTGATCAGCAGGCGCGCGCCGGTGTCCTCGATGCGGTCCTTCAGCGAGGCCGCGGAGAAGCCGCCGAATACCACCGAGTGGATCGCGCCGATGCGGGCGCAGGCCTGCATCGCGATCACCGCCTCGGGCGCCATCGGCATGTAGATCACCACGCGGTCGCCCTTGGCGATCCCGAGCGACTTCATGACGTTGGCGAGCTTGCAGACTTCGGCATGCAGCTGCTTGTACGTGTAGTTCCGCGTGTCGCCCTTCTCGCCCTCGAAGCGGATCGCGATCTTGTCGCCGCGCGCCAGCAGGTGGCGGTCCAGGCAATTGGCCGATGCGTTGAGCTTGCCGTCGGCGAACCAGCGGTAGTTCGGCGCCGCATGATCGTCCAGCGCCTGCGTGAACGGCGTTTGCCAGCCGAGGTTTTTCTTCGCCAGGCCAGCCCAGAAGCCGACGTGATCGGCCTGCGCTTCCGCATGCAGGGCGGCGAGCCTGTCGGCGTTGAGGCGTGCGCGCGCGGCAAATTCCTGCGGCGGCGGGAAGACGCGGGTTTCGGTAAGGACGGATGCGATGTTTTCGGAACTCATGCCTGTCTCCGCAGAGCTGTTTTCAATCGGGTTTGTCGTGTCCGGCGAAAAAAACCGGGGGGCCTCCTTATGGCATGAAGGCCCCCTCAAGTCTATCGCCCGTGTGGCTGCGTTCTGGTCAATGCGATGCGGCCGTGCTGGCGCCGATGCCGGTCTGCGAGCGCACCAGCTGGCTGTCGAACAGCGTGGCCTCGCGGCTGGCCTGGGCCGAGCGGTCGGTCACCGAGAACAGCCAGCAGCCGAGGAAGGCGGCGCTCATCGAGAACAGGCCCGGCGCGTCGTAGGGGAAGATCGGCTCGGCATAGCCGAAGACCTTGACCCAGACCGCGGGCCCCAGCACGGTCAGCGTCACCGCCGTGGCCAGGCCCAGGCCGCCGCCGACCACCGCACCGCGCGTGGTCAGGCCCTTCCAGAACATCGACAGGATCAGGATCGGGAAGTTGGTGCTGGCCGCCACCGCGAAGGCCAGGCCGACCATGAAGGCGACGTTCTGCTTTTCGAACACGATGCCGAGCAGGATCGCGACCACCCCCAGGCACAGCGTGGCGATGCGCGAGACCTTGAGCTCCTTCTTGTCGTCGACCTTGCCGCGGGCGAAGACGCTGGCGTAGAGGTCGTGCGATACCGCGGCGGCGCCGGACAGCGTCAGGCCGGCGACCACGGCGAGAATCGTGGCGAAGGCCACCGCCGAGATGAAGCCCAGCAGCACTTCGCCGCCGACCGCGTGCGCCAGGTGCACGGCGGCCATGTTGTTGCCGCCCAGCAGGCCGCCCTTGCCGTCGAGATAGGCGCTGTTGGAGCCGACCAGGATGATGGCGCCGAAGCCGATGATGAAGGTCAGGATGTAGAAGTAGCCGATGAAGCCGGTGGCGTAGAACACGCTCTTGCGCGCTTCCCGGGCATCCTTGACGGTGAAGAAGCGCATCAGGATGTGCGGCAGGCCGGCAGTGCCGAACATCAGCGCCAGGCCCAGCGAGATCGCGGACACCGGGTCCTTCACCAGCGCGCCGGGGCCCATGATCGCCTCGCCCTTGGCATGTACCTTGATCGCCTCGGTGAACATGCGGTCGAAGGAGAAGCCGACGTGGCGCATGACCATGAAGGCGATGAAGCTGGCGCCGCCGAGCAGCAGTACCGCCTTGATGATCTGCACCCAGGTGGTGGCGAGCATGCCGCCGAAGGTGACGTAGACCACCATCAGCACGCCGACGATGACCACGGCGGTGGAGTAGTCCAGCCCGAACAGCAGCTTGATCAGCTGGCCGGCGCCGACCATCTGCGCGATCAGGTAGAAGGCCACCACCACCAGCGTGCTGGAGGCGGCGAGCGTGCGGATCGGTGTCTGCTGCAGGCGGTAGGCGGCGACGTCGACGAAGGTGAACTTGCCGAGGTTGCGCAGCCGCTCGGCGATCAGGAACATGATGATCGGCCAGCCGACGAGAAAGCCGATCGAGTAGATCAGGCCGTCGAAGCCGGAGCCGAACACCAGGGCCGAGATGCCGAGGAAGGAGGCTGCCGACATGTAGTCGCCGGCGATCGCCAGGCCGTTCTGGAAGCCGGTGATGCCGCCGCCGGCGGCGTAGAAGTCGGAGCGCGACTTGGTGCGGCTGGCGGCCCACTTGGTGATGAACAGCGTCAGGCCGACGAACACCAGGAACATGGCGATGGCGATGACGTTGATTTCCGACTTGACCGCCTGGCCCTCGAGGGCACCGGCGGCGAAGGCGGGGCCGGCAAAGGCCAGCATGGCCGCCAGGGCGGCGCCACAGGATGTGCGGAGCTTCACGAGGCGTTCCCCTGGTGGATGCGGGCGGTGAGGCGGTCGTACTCGCCGTTGGCCTTCCAGACGTAGATGCCGGTCAGCAGGATCGCGGTAAGGATCACGCCGATGCCCAGCGGGAAGCCCAGTGTGGTGGCGCCGTCGCCGATGCGCTGCTTGAGCAGGTCGGGGGCGAAGGCGACCAGCAGGATGAACCCGTAGTACACCGCCAGCATGATCGCGGTGAGCACCCAGGCCAGGCGCGAGCGCTTGCGGGTCAGTTCCAGGTAGTGCGGATCGCGGCTGATCCGTTCCAGCAATTCTGTAGGCATCGTTTCTCCTCCGGTGCACGGCAGCTGGCTGCTGCTTGTGGCTTTTCAGGAGCAGTTAGGATGCCAGGGTCTGTTTCCTGCAAAAACAGGGACATGCATACAGGCGCTGCAATGAGGGTGTTACGTTGCGTAGCACTCATGTCACGAAGCGTGCCGCGCGCCTGAGAACGGGTTCACCCTGATCGGTCTGGACGAGGTGGCGGCGGCGGCGTCCAGACACAATAATCGCGAACTGAGCCGGGGCGCCGACGTAGCGCTCCAGGACGACTACCCAGGCTGATACGACTATGGCGGCAGATTTCGAGATACACCGTGACACGGAAGGCCGGTGGTACTGGACCTTCCAGGCCGGCGACAACCAGACCATTGCCCGCGGCGCGGAGACCTATGCGCACCGGGTGGAATGCATTCACGCGATCAGCCTGGTACGTACCCTGAGTCCCAAGTGCCGCATCTTCGACATGACCGAGGCCGGCACGGCCAAGGTGGTCGCGCCCGACGCTGCGGCCTAGCGGGAAGCGCTGAGCCGCAGGTCCTGCACGCCGCGGCCGGCCGGCACGCGCAGCGCGTTGTTGGCTGCGGTCTTCGGCAAGGGCAGCGTCGCGGTCATCAACGCGGGATTGAACACGGTTTCCAGGTTGGCGCGCTCTTCCGGCGAGCAGGCCTTGAGATACCGCAAGCTTTGCTGCCGCAGGTCGGCGGCGCCCCAGCTGCTGGCCAGTACCGGCAGGCCCTGCTCCGCGTCGAGGCAGACGCGGTGCCAGGAGCCGGCGGCCAGACGCAGACCGATGGCGCGCTCCGATTCACCCTCGGTATTCACCAGCAGCAGCACATTGGCCACGCGGCGCGGTTCGATTTCGGCCAGCCGGCGGCGGCGCCTTGCGACCTGGGTCGGGTCGCGCAGGTCGCAGGTTTCGCCGCGCCATCCCAGGTCGTTGAAGTAGCTGGCGTGGACACAGTCCAGCCAGAGGATGCGCGTGGGCAGGCCGTAGCCCTGCACCCAGCGGTTGATCAGCAGCGGATCCCACTCCGCCGGCAGCGCCTGCTTGCGGTCACGCGCCAGGATGTCGAGCGAGTCGGCGGACTCGACGAAAGCGAAATATTCGTCGTTGGCGTACTTGACTGAGGAACGGGATGCTGCGGCGTTTTGGTTCATGGCGGGGGCTTCCGATAGAACAGGGCTGCCGGAATCCGGTCAGCGTGCGCCTACCTTATTCCGGCGCCTGCCGCGCGCAGTCACCTGTACGGGGGACCGTCCGCCACCGCGGCGCGGCGCAGTCCGGACCTGCGTCACAGCGGCTTTGTGACGCAGGCCCCGCCGCGCTTGCCATGCCGTTTCGGTGGCGCTATCGGATTTGCTTGGAAAACAGGGCTGTGCATGCATCTGGCGCCAGGCCGGATGGAGTTGCGACCTGCATCAATGTTGCGTTTCCGGCGGCTGCCTAAGTTGCAGTCACGCCGATGGTTCGGCACTCACACATAGATGGATGGGGGATGTCATGGATAGTTCTTTAATCACGCTGCCGGCCCAGTACGCCGTCTGGATCTGGGCTCCGGTTTCCCTGCTGACGCTGGCCTGCGCCGCCTGGCTGGCCTGGCTGCTGCGCGATGAGCCGGAGACGGTGGCGGTGGTCGCGGTCCGGCCGGCGCCGGTGATGGCCGCGCCGCGCATGCCGCGCCGCCGCGCCGCCACCCCGCGCAAGCTGGCCCGGGCGATGCGCGCCGCGCGCCGCGAACAGGCGCAGGACCGCAAGCGTTCGCGCCGTCCGCTGACCGCGCCGGACTACGCTTACGCCTGATGGCGCGAGGGATGAAAGCCAAGAGGGCCTGCTCGCGCAGGCCCTCTTCATTTGCGGCGCCGTTTCAGCGGCAGATGTTGCGGGTGATGGGCACGGCCTCGGTCACCACCTGGTTGCCCAGGTCGAGCAGGCGACCCTTGGTGGTCTTCAGGTCGGCGCTGACCTGCCAGTCCAGGCGGTACTGGCGCGCGGCGGTGAGGCGGATGGCGACGGCATGGCGCGCGCCGGTGGCGGTCGCCGCCTCGGGCTCGCCGAGCACGTCGCCCAGGTCCATGCGCAGGTAGACCACGCTGGCGGTGGTCACGTCGAAATCCAGGGTGGGCATGATCGGCGCGCCGGTGGCGGTCCTGGCACTGCGGCCGGCCCTGGGATCGGCCGAGCCGACGTACTGCCACTGCGGATTGCCGGGGAAGCAGAAGAACAGGTTGGCTGCCGTGCCGGGCGAGATGCTGAGGTTGTGCGCGGGCTTGCCGGCCGGCTTCTGCGGGCCGGTGCTGCGGCAGCCCGTGCCGAGCAGGCAGAGGATGGCGAGGCTGGCGCTGATGATGGCTTTCATGATGCTCCCGGGCTTGGGCTGAGGGACCGGATGCGCCGCCTTTGGCTGCTCCGGTTCGCGCTATATCCCACGATTCTGCCGCATCGGCGGGGCGCTTATCGAGGGATGCGTCCCAATGGCCGTCCATGGCCGTCCACCGGAATCTGCGTGTCCTCCTCGCAGAGCAGTTTGCGCGCGGCATCGCAGCGCATGCGCTTGCCGCTGGCGAAGACCTGCTGCACCTCGCCGGTCCAGACCGCCTGTTCGCCGCGCAGCTGCTTGCGGCCGATCAGGCGGGTACCGTCGACAAAGGTATAGGTGGTGTTGCCCTGGCACAGGCCGGCGGGCGAGGCGGCCTCGCATTCCTCGCGGTCGCCGCTGCGGTAGTAGTGCGCGATGCGGCCGCGCCATTCCGGCCCGTTGCGGCCCTGGGCGATGCGGCCTTGCAGGCGCCCGCCGGACTGCCAGCGCAGTGTCGCCTCGCCGTCGCAGTCGCCGCGGGCGTTGACCTTGCACTCCAGGGTGTCGCCGTTGGGAAAGCGCGTGCTGCTGCGCCCGGTCCAGGTGGCCTTGCCGTCGCGCTGCACCAGGGTGCCGCTTTCGCGCAGGCCGTTGCGGTGATAGAGCGAGGCGGCGCCCTGGCAGGCGCCTCCGGCGTCGGCCATGCATTCGCTGCGCTCGCCGTTGGGGTGGTAGCGCACCAGCAGGCCATGCCAGCCGGGCGCGCCGCCGAGCTTGCTGCGCAGGCCCGACAGGCGCGTGCCATCGGGCTCGGTGTAGGTGGACAGGCCGACGCAGTCGCCGGCGGCGTCACGCGTGCGGCAGTCCCAGCGCGCGCTGTCGGGGGCCGCCAGCGCCGGCAGGGCGGCCAGGGCCAGCAGGCAGGCGATCAGGCGGTACAGCGGCATGCGAAGGTCCTGCGCGGAGCGATGCCGCGATTCTGTGCCCGCTGCGGCCGGGCATGCATTCGCTGTGCCGCGCCTGCGGTTGCCGGCGGCCGCCAGCCGGACCGGAGGCTCAAGGCTCGCGGCGCCGCGGCAGGTTCATGCGGCTGCGGCGCTCCCACAGCGTCTTGCGGCTGATGCCCAGGGCCTTGGCCAGGTCCGACTCGTTCATGCGCTCCTGGTTCTGCAGCACGAACTGGCGGAAGTAGTCTTCCAGGCTGGTGGGGGCCGGGCCCGCAGCGGCGGGCGCCGCCGCCGCGCCGACCGGGATCGCCAGGTGCTCCGGCTCGATCGCGGGCCCGTCGCAGAGGATCACGGCGCGCTCCACGGCGTTGCCCAGTTCACGCACGTTGCCCGGCCAGCGGTGCGCGCGGATCGCCGCCAGCGCGCGCTGCGACAGGCGGATGCCGCCGCGGTTGAGCTTCTGCGCGGCCCGCTCCAGCAGGTGGCGGGCGAGGCGCTCGACGTCGTCGCCGCGCTCGCGCAGCGGCGGCAGCGTCAGCTCCATCACCTTGAGGCGGTAGTACAGGTCCTCGCGGAAGCTGCGCTCGCGCACCATTTCCTCCAGGTCGCGGTGCGTGGCCGCCAGCAGGCGCACGTCGACGCGCCGCGAGGCGGTGGAGCCGACCATGCGCACCTCGCCCTCCTGCAGCACCCGCAGCAGCCGCGCCTGCACCGCCGGCGCCAGCTCGCCGACCTCGTCGAGGAACAGCGTGCCGCCGTGCGCGGCCTCCACCAGGCCCTGCTTGCGCTGGGTGGCGCCGGTGAAGGCGCCCTTCTCGTGGCCGAACAGCTCGGCCTCGATCAGGCTGTCGGGGATGGCGGCGCAGTTGACCGCGATGAACGGCCCGGCCGCGCGGGCGCCGCGCTCGTGGATCGCGCGTGCCGCCAGTTCCTTGCCGGTGCCGGACTCGCCGCGGATCAGCACGGTGATGTCGGTGGCGGCGACGCGCTGGATGCGGTCGGCCACGGCGCGCATCGCGGCGCAGTCGCCGACCATGCCGGACACCGGGAAGTCGCGCGCCACATCCTTCTTCAGCGCCGCGTTCTGCCGCGCCTGCAGGCCGCCCTGCAGCAGGCGCGCGATGGTCAGCAGCATCTCGTCGTGGTCGAAGGGCTTGGCGATGTAGTCGGCCGCGCCCTTCTGCATGCACTCCACCGCCGAGCGGATGCTGGCGAAGCTGGTCATGATCAGCACCGGCACCGGGCGTGCGCGTTCGATCACCTCGGTGCCGAGCACGCCGGGCAGGCGCACGTCGGCGATGACCAGGTCGAAGTCCTGCAGGCCCAGCGCCTCCGCCTCCGCGACGCTGCCGGCCTCGGCGGTGTCGTAGCCGTGCTTGGCCAGCAGCCGTGCGAGCTGGCGGCGGATGACTTCTTCATCCTCGATGATCAGCAGGCGGCTCATGGCGCTCTCAGGTCAGTACCGTGTTCAGGGAATCGGGCGCGGCGGGCAGCCGCACGGTGAAGGTGGTGCCGACGCCGTCGCGGCTGTCGACACCGATGCTGCCGCCGTGGTCGCTGACGATGCGGTAGGCCAGCGGCAGGCCCAGGCCGGTGCCGCGGCCCGGATCCTTGGTGGTGAAGAAAGGCTCGAACACGCGTTCGCGCAGCGCCTCGGGAATGCCGCTGCCCCAGTCCTGCACTTCCAGCGTCACCGAGCCGGCACCGCGCGCCGCGCGGATCTCGACGCGCCCGCCGGGAGGCGAGGCGTCGGCGGCGTTGCCCAGCAGGTTCAGCAGCACCTGCGTCAGCCGCGCCGGGTCGCCCTCGATCCACAGCTCCGGCGCCAGCCGGCTGTCGAAGACGATGTCGCGCGCGGTCGGCGCCAGGCGCACCAGGCGGGTCGCCTCCAGCACCAGCGCCGACAGGTCCAGGCGCAGCAGCGGCCGCGATTCCTGCGATGCCGGCCTTGCGAACGTCAGCAGTGATTGCACGATGTCGCTGATGCGCCGCGACTGCTTGAGGATTTCCTCGATGCCGTACAGGCGCTCGCCGGGGTCGTCCTCTTCGCGCAGGTTCTGCGCCACGCAGGTGATGCCGGTCAGCGGGTTGCCGATCTCATGGGCGACGCCGGAGGCCAGCGTGCCGATCGAGGCCAGGCGCGCGCTGTGCGCCAGCTCCGCCTCCAGCTGCTGCTGCTCGGTGAGATCCTCCACCAGCAGCACCAGGCCGGCCGCGGCCGCGTCGTCGCCGGAGCCGATGTCCTCCTTGTGCAGGTTGAGCCAGCGGCGCCGTCCGTCGAGGGTCACCTGCAGCTTGTAGCGGTGCTGCTGCGCACTGTCGAGGAAGTCGCCGAACAGGCTGTTCCACGGCGCCGGCAGCTGGTCCACGCGGCTGCCGAGCACGCCGTCGGCGCGCAGCCCGGACAGCCCGGCCATGCGCTCGTTCCAGATCGTCACTTCCAGGTTCAGGCCCAGCGAGCAGACGCCCACGGGAAGGTCCTGCAGGATCTGCCGGTGGAAGCGGCGCAGCTGGTTCAGCTCCGCCGCCAGTCCGCGCAGGCGGTCCTGCGAATGTTCCAGTTCCTCCTCCACCAGCGGGCTGGTGCCCGCGGCGGGCTGGCCGCCGCCGATCAGGCCGCGCGCCAGCTGTGGGCCGACCAGGCCCGAGAGATTGCGTTGCAGGCGCTCCTGCAGGAAGTGCAGCTGGCGCGGCCGGCGCTCGTCGATGTCGAGCCGCAGGTCGCCCAGCGCGCGCGCGATCTCGGCCTCCGCGGTATCGCGGCCCAGCGCCTGCTCGAGCCGCTCGCGCAGGGCCGGCACACTGGCGGTGCGCGGCTGCTCGCTGAGCAGCAGCACCGCGTCGAGCCGGCAGGCACGGTCGGCGGCGCGTTCCTTGGGCGTCGGCCGCGTCAGCAGCGAGCCGCCGACGAACAGCAGCAGGTTGATCGACAGGGACCAGAAGGTGACGAAGGGCCAGGTGCCGAGTTCGTGCAGCGGCCACTGCGCCAGCGGCGAGGGCCGGCCGCTGATCAGCGGCAGCATCAGCAGCAGGAACCACACCGTCATGCCGCCGCTGACACCGGCGATGAAACCGCTGCGCGTGGCGCGCGGCCAGGCCAGCATCGCCACCACCGCCGGCAGGAACTGCGTGACCGCGACGAAGGAGATCAGGCCCAGCTGCACCAGGCCGCGGGTGTCGCGCACCGCCAGGTAGGCGCCGTAGCCGGTGAAGATCACCAGGCCGATCAGCAGGCGCCGCCACCACAGCAGCCGGCCGTAGAAATCGCTGCCGCTGCGCAGCCATAGCGGCAGCACCAGGTGGTTGAGGCACATCGCCGCCAGCGCGAGGCTTTCGACGATGATCATGGCGCTGGCCGCGGAGATGCCGCCGATGAAGGTCAGGTAGGTGAGCCAGCCGCTGGGTTCCTGCAGGGCCAGGCGCAGCGCGTAGTAGTCGGCGGTGCCGTCCAGCGCCAGCTTCTGGCCCGACCACAGCACCACCGGGATCGCCAGGTTCAGCAGCAGCAGGAACAGCGGAAAGGCCCAGCTCGCCGTGCGCAGCGCCGAGGGCTCGATGTTCTCGGTGAAGATCATGTGGAACTGGCGCGGCAGCAGGAAGGCCGCGGAGAAGGCCAGCAGCAGCAGCGTGCTCCAGGCGCCGTCGCGCAGCGGGGCCTGCAACTGTTCCACCGCCTCGGGATGTTCGGCCAGCCACTGGCTCAGCCCGGCCGGGCCGTCGAACACGCCGAACACCGCGAAGGCCGCTGCCGCCAGCAGCGCGACCAGCTTGATCAGCGACTCGAAGGCGATGGCCACCACCAGGCCCTCGTGTTTCTCGCGCGGCGTCACCTGGCGCGCGCCGAACAGCACCGCGAACAAGGTCACGGTGACGCAGAACACCAGGGCCAACACGCCGGGCGGCACCTCCTGCGTCAGCACCTGCGCCGAGGTCACCACCGCCTGGATCTGCAGCGAGATGTAGGGAAGGATGCCGACCAGCATGAACACCGTGACCAGCGTGCCGGTCCAGCGGCCGGGATAGCGGAAGGCGAACAGGTCGGCCAGCGAGGTCAGCTGGTAGTCGCGCACCAGCCGCAGCAGCGGTTGCAGCAGCACGGGTGCCAGCAGGAAGGCCAGGGTCACGCCGACGTAGATCGTCAGGAACAGGTAGCCCTGGGCCTGCGCGAAGCCGACGCTGCCGTAGAAGCTCCAGGTGGTGGCGTAGACGCCCAGCGACAGGGTGTAGGTCAGCGGGTGGCGCGCGATGCCGGCGGGAATCCAGCCGTTCTCGGCGGCGTAGGCCACCAGGAACAGCGCGCCGAGGTAGACCAGCGCGGCGAGGAACAGCTGCCAGAGTTCCGGTGTCATGGCGCGCGGCGCTGCAGCAACGCCGCGGCGGCGATGATCGCGCCCCAGACCGCGTACAGCGTCCACCAGGGCATGCCGGGCGCCACCCACAGCTGCAGCGCCGGCGACAGCAGGGCGCCGGCCGCCAGCAGGAACAGCACCACGGTGTGGTCGCCGTTACCGTCGTCACCCTCGGGTCTGCGCATGTTCTCTCCTCCAGGCGCGCGACTTTTCTGGTCCGCAGTATCGCGCAGTTTGTTACCGACGGTAACGCCGTTGTCACCTTCAGTGACACATCGGCGCTTCCCCGAATCCCGCCGCTATCGCTCCAAGCGTTTGTCCCCGCTGGAGTTTTGCTGTCGCGGGGCGCATGGCATGGCGGTTGCCCCTGTCATTTCAACGCAGGCGGCATGCCTGCCGAAGAAAAGCCATCCCGGTGCAAACGAGGAGCGAGGAGATGAACAAGACGGCAATCGCGGCGCTGGCCGCCGCGGCAACGATCCCCATGGCGCATTCCCCCATGGCCCAGGCCGGCGACGTGAAGCTGGGCGACACGACGCTGAGCTGGGGCGGGTACATCAAGGTCGACGCGCTCTACTCGCGCTACAGCGACGGCAAGGTCGCGCAGGGCTCGGCGCGCGATTTCTACGTGCCCGGCGCGATCCCGGTGTCGGCCGGCAGCGGTGACAGCACTGCGTACTTCGACATGCATGCGAAGGAGACGCGCCTGTTCCTGAAGACCGCCACCGAGGTCGAGGGCTACAAGCTGGGCAGCTACGTGGAGATGGACTTCATCGTCAATCCCGGTGCCGGCAACGAGCGCGTCACCAATGCCTACAACATCGGCCTGCGCCGCGCCTACCTGACGATCGACAACTGGCTGATCGGCCAGGACTGGTCGACCTTCCAGAACCTGGTGGCGCTGCCGGAGACGCTGGACTTCGTTGCCTTCCCCACCGACGGCACGCCCTTCGTGCGCCAGCCGCTGGTCCGCTACACGCTCGGCGGCTTCGACGTGTCGCTGGAAAATCCCGAGACCACGCTGACCAGCGCCGCCGGTGCGCAGGTGACCACCGACGAGAACACCGCGCCGGACGCCGCCCTGCGCTACCGCTTCGCCCTGGGCGCGGGCCAGTTCTCGCTGGCGGGCCTCGCGCGCCAGCTCAAGCAGGACGGCGCCGGCACCGACATGGGGTATGGCCTGAGCTTCGCCGGCAAGATTCCGGTGGGGCGCGACGACATCCGCTTCACCGTCAGCGGCGGCGACGGCATCGGCCGCTACCTCGCCATCAACACCGTCAACGACGCCGCGGTGGCGGCCGACGGCGATCTCGAGGCGTTCTCGGCCTACGCCGCCTACGTCGCCTATCGCCACGTCTGGAGCGACCGCTGGCGCAGCACCGCTACCGTGTCGATGCTGCGTGCCGACCATGACGTCGCGCTGACCGGCGACACCGTCACCAAGGAGGTCAACAGCGCCAGCATCAACCTGCTGTACTCGCCGGTGCCGAAGATCACGCTCGGCGCGGAGTACCGCCATGCCGAGCGCGAGGTCGAAAGCGGTGCCGACGGCAGCCTCGACCGCCTGCAGTTCGCCGCCAAGTACGCGTTCTAGGGAACCGTCCCCCAGCGCCGGCGCCCTCCCTGGCGCCGGCATTCTCCGCCGCGGTCGCCGCAAGGTGATCGCGGCTTTTTCTTGGCCCTTCTCCGATTTGCGTCGAGCAGGAAGGCCATCCATGGCGGGACCGCAGCGACCAGAGCACCCCCAGCCCGGCCAATCCATGGCCGGGCGTTTGGCGGGATGGATGTCCACCGGACATCCATCTGTTCCCGCCTCACCCAACCGGATCGCATTAGTGCGATCGGACTAAGTGCTGGCCCTGACGCGCGCATAGGCTCGGTCGTCGTCAAAAACGGGGCTTTGGGGAAAACTGAAATAACAAGTCGATCCGAGCGGTAGCGGTTCATCGGACAGAACGAGATTGCCGTGCCCGGAGGTCGGGTTCCCGATCGATGGCACAGGCAGCCTGGCGAGTTGGAAAGTGGGACTTATCACGCGTAAGCAACCTATCAACTGACTGGAGAATGTCCATGAAGGAATATGGAAAAGGCGCTCAAGGAGAAACTGCTGCGGTCTCCGGAGACAACACGGAAGTCGGCGGCCTGTCGCGGCGCCGGTTCGTCGGCGGTGCCGTCAAGCTCGCTGCCGCAGGCGCATTGACCGGATGGCTCCCGGCCTTTCGCATCGGTTCGGCCGAAGCCGCAACCTGCAGCGTTCCACCGGCCTTCCCGGCCGGAATCACGCTGTACCAGCAGGCCTACATCAACTGGGCCCGCGACATCGCCGTGGATCCGATGTGGACCTGTGCGCCGGCGACGCCGGCCGATGTCGTGACGATCTGCAACTGGGCCCGCGTCCAGGGCTACAGGGTCCGCGCGCTGGGCTCGATGCACAACTGGTCGCCGCTCACGGTGGCCCAGGGGGCGAGCTGTCCCAACGTGATCCTGGTCAATACCCGGCAGAACCTCAAGGCGGTGTCGGTCAACACCGCCACCACGCCCCGCACGGTCACGGCGCAGACCGGCATCCTGATGGAAGCCCTGCTGGCCACGCTGGAAAGCTACACCCTCGGCGTCAACGCCTGTCCCGCGCCCGGCGATCTCACGCTCGGCGGCGCGCTGGCCATCGATGGCCACGGCACGGGGGTTCCGAAGAGTGGCGAGAGCCTGGTCTCCGGCAATACCTGGGGCTCGCTCAGCAATCTGATCCGCTCGCTGACGGCCGTGGTCTGGGATGCCTCCAGCAGCCAGTACGCGCTGCGCACGTTCCAGCGCAGCGATCCGGACTGCGCGGCATTGCTGACCCACGTCGGCCGCGCTTTCATCACCGAGGTGCAGCTGCAAGTCGGTGCCAACCAGCGCCTGCGCTGCCGCAGCTGGTTCGACAAGACCGCCGCCGAGCTGTTCGCGCCGGCGGGCTCCTCCGGCAACACCGTGAACAGCTATCTCAACAGTGCCGGCCGCTTCGAGGCGATCTGGTTCCCGTTCACGCCCAAGCCCTGGATCAAGGTGTGGAACGTGCAGCCCAGCAAGCCCTGGACCTCGAAGGAAGTGACGGCGCCCTACAACTATCCGTTCAGCGACGGCATCGACCAGGCGATCATCGACGCCCAGGCGCAGGCGGTGTTGAACGATCCGGCCTCGACCCCCGATTTCGGCCTGAACCAGTACAACGTGGTCGCCGCGGGACTGGTGCTGACCGGGACCTGGGACCTGTGGGGATGGTCGAAGAACCTGATGCTGTACATCAAGCCGACCACGCTGCGGGTCACCGCCAACGGCTACGCGGTGCTGCTGAGTCGTGCCAACGTCCAGCGCGCGATCAACGAGTTCTACGTGATGTACTCGGCCAAGCTCGCCGCGTACCAGGCCGCAGGCAAGTACCCGATGAACGGGCCGGTGGAAATCCGTGTCACCGGCCTGGACCGGCCCGGCGACGTCATCGGCATCAGCGGCGCGACCTCGCCGCAGCTGTCGGCGCTGCGTCCGCGGCCGGATCACCCGGAATGGGACACGGCGGTGTGGTTCGACATCCTGACCATTCCGGGGACACAGCACGCCAACGCGTTCTACCGCGAGGTCGAGCAGTGGATGTACTCGAACTATGCCAGCTACGCGGCAGTGCGGGTGGAGTGGTCCAAGGGCTGGGGCTACAGCAACAGCGCGGCCTGGGCAGATGCGACCGTGATCGGGACCACGGTGCCCAACAGCCTGCGCAGCGGCCAGCCCGTCGGCAACAACTACGACACGGCCAGGATCGCGCTCAACCAGCTCGATCCCTTCCGCCTGTTCTCGGCGCCCTTGCTGGATGCCTTGCTGCCCTAGGCTGATCGGCGCGGCAGCGCATGCGATCCTTGTTCCCTCCCCGTTCCGGGGAGGGAACTTCTCGATGGCGACCGACATTCCTGCATGCGCGGAGCGCGTTCGCGGCTACGGCGCGATCTCCAGGGCCAGCAGCAGTTCGCGCCCGCGGGCGGCAAGGGCGGCGTCCTGCGACAGCCGCGCCAGCGCCAGGCAGGCGCGCGCCTCGTCCAGCGGCATCTTCCAGCGCACGGCGGCATCCAGGCAGCGGTGCCAGGCGGCGATCGCGCGGGCCTTGCGGCCGGCCAGTTCCGCCTGCTGCGCGCGCAGGCGCCGGTAGCGCGGTTCGCCGATCGGGTAAATCGCGGCGAAGGTCCTGAGCACGCCCACCAGCCTTGCCGCGTCGCGCGCGCTGACCAGGGCCGGCGCCCGGCGCAGTTCCACGGCGGCTTCGGCCAGTTCGGTGTAGGCGGAGAGGATGTGGTACTGGTTGGGCCGGCCGACCAGTCCGACCAGGCGCAGGCCCTCGGCGACCTGTTGCGCGGCGGCCTCGCGCTCGCCGCGGTGCAGATGCAGCTGCGCGGCGGCGGCGGCGATGTCCATGCGCGTCATCAGGTCGATGTGCTGCGGGTGCGCGGCCAGCAGGGCCTGGGCTTCCGCCAGCGGTGCGGCGATGTCCGCGGGGCGCAGCGCGGAATGTGCCGCGCGCACGCGGCAGGCCAGGCCCCAGCCGTGGGTCTGGGCGTCGCCGCGGCGGCCGGCGGATTCCTCGAGGCGATGACCCAGGTCGATGGCCTCGGCCAGGTGGCCGCGGATGTCGGTGATGGCGCCGAGGCTGCCGGCATGCTCCTCCCAGCGACGGCGGTCGCCGAGACGCTCGGACAGTTCCATGCCCTGCCGATGATGGGCCTCGGCTTCGGCCCAGTTGCCGTTGCCCGCATTGAAGGTGCCCACCGTGACCAGGCACCAGGTGGTGACCGGGGTTTGCGCCAGGGCGCTGGCACCCTCCAGGGCACGGCGGCTGTAGTGACGGCCCTGCGAACCCCAGGGCACCGCGGCGGCCATCGTCGCCATGCTGCCGTAGCTCATCGGCAGCACCGGGTGCTGGCCGCCGGCGTTCTCGGCCAGGTTGACGGCACCGAGCGTGGCGCAGCACAGGCGGCCGACGTCGGCGTCGAAGTAATAGATCATCACCAGGCGCTCATGCGCGACCGCCGCTTCCAGCAGCAACTCGCGCTGCGCCGCCGGCGCTTCGTGGCCGTCGCCCGGGCGCAGGCGGTGCCAGAACTGGCGCAGCGTTTCCCTGACGATCCGCCAGGCGACGCCGCCGCTGCCGGCCGGCATCGGCCAGCCGAGCAGGGCGATCGCGGCTTCGAGGTGCGCGCGCGCCTCCGGCGCATGCCCCAGCGCGCGCTCGGCCTCGCCCAGCAGGCGTTCCCAGCGCGCGCGCCGCAGCGGCGTGGACGCTTCGGCGGCTGCGGCATCCAGGTCCTTGGCCTCGTGCAGGAAACGCACGACCTCCTCGTTGGCGTGGTTGCGCAGCGCCTGCTCGGAGGCCAGCTCCAGGTGCTGCAGGGCCTTGGCGGCGTTGCCGGCGCGGCGCCAGTGATGCGCCAGCAGCGGGTGGTGGCGCGACAGGTCCTGCTGGTAGTTGCGCTCGTACCACTCGGCCAGCACCGCGTGCAGCTGCTGGCGCTGGGAGTTGAGCATCAGGTCGTAGGCGACTTCCTGGGTGATGACGTGCTTGAAGAAGTACGCCGGCTCGGGATCGGGCTCGTCCTGGCGCGTCAGGTCCAGCGACTCCAGTGTCTCCAGGTGGTCGAAGATCTGTCCCTGGTCCTGCGCCAGCGGGTAGACCGCCTTGAGCACGGCGGCAGCGAAGGCGCGGCCGATGACGCTGGCCACTTTCAGCGTCAGCTGCTGCTGCGGCGTCAGGCGGTCGATGCGGCTCATGATGAGCCCCTCCACCGTGTCCGGCAGATCGACCTCGCCGCCCTGCTGCGCCGCAGCCGAAAGGCTGCAGACCCCGTCCTCGATCACGATCCAGCCGGCATCGCGCAGCGCGTAGCCCAGTTCCTCGCTGAAGAAGGGATGGCCCTCGGCGCGCTCGCGGATCAGTGCGGCGGCGGCCTCCGGAAGCTGCGCGATGCCGAGACGACGTTCGACCAGCTCGACGCTTTCCTCCGGCGACATCACTTCCAGGCGCAGCAAGGTGGTGGCGGGCATCTGCAGCAGCTGCCGGTACTCGCCCGGCGCCTGTTCACCGGGCGGGCGCGTCGCCAGCACCATCAGCAGCGGGCGCACCTGCTGCGCCACGCGCAGGCACAGCGCCCAGGAGGCGGAGTCCAGCCAGTGCACGTCTTCGATCACCAGCACCAGCGGCTGCTGCGCGGCGCGCAGCTGCAGCAGGCCGGCGACCAGGTGCTGGGTGTTGGCGGCGCGCACCTCGCCGCTCATGTCGCGCGTCAGCGCCGTCTCCGGAAATTCCAGCGGCAGCAGGCTGTTGAGCAACGGCGCCAGCCGCAGCAGCGCCGGCTGCGGTTCCAGCAGGCGCTGCACGCGCTCGCGGCGCTGCGCGGGATCGTCGCGTTCGGACAGGCCCAGGCAGTCGGCGCAGATCTGCTGCCAGGCGAAGTAGGGCAGGGAACGCTCCACCGCGTCGCCGGCACCGAACAGCGACTCCACCGGCTGTGCGTCGAGCTGGGCGCGGAAGTCCGCCAGCAGCTTGGACTTGCCGATGCCAGCCTCGCCTTCCACCAGCACGACGCCACCGCTGCCGCCACCGACCAGTCGTGCCAGCTGCGCGCGCAGGATCCCGCGCTCGCGGCGCCGGCCGATGATGCCGCGGTCCTCCGCCGCGCGCGGGCCGCTGCGGCGCTCGTGCAGGCGCGGGCGGAACGCCATCACCGGCTGGCTCTTGCCCTTGAGCTGCAGGGCCGTGCCCTCGTCGTAGGCCAGCAGTTCGCCCGATGCGGCCTGCGTGGCGGCGCAGCACAGCACACCGCCGTCGGCCTTCTGCATCAGGCGCGCGCTGAGGTTCACCACGTCGCCCATGATGGTGTACTCGCGGCGCTGCTCGCCGCCCACCGATCCGCAGTAGACCCGGCCGGTGGTGACGCCGATGGAGCAGCGCATGCCCAGCGCCTCCAGTGCGCCGTGCATCGCCAGCGCCGCCTGCACGCCGCGCGCCGGGTCGTCCTCGTGCGCCAGCGGCGGCAGGCCCAGCGCGGCCACCAGGGTAGCGCCCTTGTCGTCGACGCTGAGCTTGTTGATGCTGCCCTCGTAGCGGTACAGCGCCTGCTGCAGCGCCAGCATCACCTGCTGCATGCGCGCCAGCGGCAGGTCGTGGCGCAGTTCGGGAAGATTGACGAACAGCACGGTCAGGCGGCGCAGCTCGCCCAGCCATTGCGTCTGGCCGGCGGCCAGGCGATGCAGGATGGCGTAGGGGATGTAGCGGCGCAGGGTCTCGGCGAAGCCGGCGGGCCATGGCGGCGTGCTCGCGGCCCGCGGGACCGGCGCGTTCAGGGCGCGCAGGCGCAGGGCGCCGGAGGCCAGGCGCTCGCCCTCGGCCGAGGGCAGCAGCCGGGCGGCTTCCTGCGACAGCAGCACCTCGCCCGGAGCGGCTTCGCCGGAGATCGCGCCGACCTGGGCCAGCGGCGAGCCGGCGACCAGGAATTCCCAGCGCTCGCGCGTGCCGCCGATATGCGCCAGCACGATCGGCCCCGCGCCGACCGCGGCACGCAGGGTCAGCTGCACGCCGTCGCCGGGGCTGTAGCCGAGCATCGCCTCCTGCACCGCCATCGCACCGGCGGCGGCGCGGGCGGTGGCCTCGTCCAGGTCGGCCTCGCCCTGGCTGCGCCACAGCGCCAGCAGGGCGTCGCCGGCGAACTTCACCACGTCGCCGCCATGGGCCTGGATGACGCTGAGCAGGCGGCCGAAATAGGTGTTGAGGATCACCGTCAGCGTTTCGGCGCCGGTGTCGGCGCCGGCCTGGGCATAGCGCTCGGTCAGGGCGGTGAAGCCGGAGATGTCGGCGAACAGGATCGCCCCCTGCAGCGGCTGCAGGCCGGGGGCGGGGCTGGCTCCCGCATGCAGCAGCAGGTGCTCGGAGACGATGGCCGGCACATAGCGCGCGCAGACCTCCGGTTCGATGCCGGCGGTCAGTCCCCTTGCACTGAGGCTCGGTTCGGCGCTGGTCTGCATGGTCTCGTGGAGGCAGATGGCGCGAAGGACGATACCACCCCCCGAAGGCGCCCGTTTGTGCGACAAGTCCGTAAAATCCCGTCATGCATTACCAACATCGTTACCACGCGGGCAACTTCGCCGATGTCTTCAAGCACGTCCTGCTCTGCGGCCTGCTGCGCGCCCTGAGCCGCAAGGACAAGCCCTGGCGGATGCTGGACACCCATGCCGGCGCCGGGCTTTATGCACTGGACGACGAGGCGGCCGAGCGCACCGGGGAATTCCGCGACGGCATCGCACGGCTCAGGCCGGCAGCGTCGATGCCGGCCCCGGTGCGCGACTACCTGGACCTGGCGGCCAGCTTCGGCGGCCGCTACCCCGGCTCGCCGCTGCTGGCCCTGGCCTGTGCCCGCGAGCAGGACCGGGTCGTCGCCTGCGAGAAGGCGCCGGCGGTGTTCGAGCAGCTGCGCCTGCAGGCCGGCGCCGACGGCCGGATGCAGCTGCACCAGCGCGACGGCTACGAAAGCCATGCCCTGCTGCCGCCGCCGGAGAAGCGCGGCCTGGTGCTGATCGACCCGGCCTTCGAGCGGCCCGACGAATTCGATGCGATCTCGACGTACCTGAAGAAGGCCACGGCGCGCTTCGCCGGCGGTGTCTATGCTGCCTGGTACCCGGTGAAGAACCGACACGAGGCCGACCGCTTCCGCCGCCGCCTGATGCGTGAGCACCCGCGCTCCGGCGTGGACCTGCAGTTGCACAATGGCGCGGAGGCGGAGGGCCAGATGCGCGCCTGTGGGCTCTGCGTGCTGAATCCGCCTTACGGCTGGGCGGCGGAGATGACCCCCGCGCTGCAATGGCTGTCGCGCGAGCTGGCACAGGGATCGCGCGCCGAGGCTGTGATCGAACCTTGGGAAGCTACCGCATGAGTGAGATGAAAATCGAGACGCTGTACGAGGGCCGCTTCCTGCGGCTGGTGCGGGACAGGCACTGGGAATACACCGAGCGCACCAACTCCAGCGGCGCCGGCTTCATCCTCGCGGTAACGCCCGAGGATGAACTGCTGCTGGTGGAGCAGTACCGCCTGCCGCTGCATGCGCGGACCATCGAGCTGCCGGCCGGCATGATCGGCGACGACGAAGGCTTCAAGGACGAGGCGATCGAGGCCTCGGCACTGCGCGAGCTGGAAGAGGAGACCGGCTACCGCGGCCGCGCCGCGCGCATCCTCGCCAGCGGCCCCGTCGCGGCGGGCATGACCTCGGAGCAGCTGCACCTGGTGCAGATCACCGGGCTCGAGCGCGTGCATGACGGCGGCGGCGTGGAAGGCGAGGACATCACCGTGCATCGCGTGCCGCTGGCGCAGGTACACGACTGGCTGGAGCGCAAGCGCGCCGAGGGCCTGCAGATCGAGCCGCGCATCTACGCGGCACTGTATTTCCAGCTCCGGGGATAGGAGGGGGCGATGCGCTTCGACGTCGATGCACACGAACAGGCGCTGCGGCGCGACGGCTATTGCATAATCCCGGACTTCCTCGACGCCGAAACCCTGCGCGCGGTGCGCGAGGGCCTGGCGCCCTTTCTCGGCAGTCACCAGGGCCGCAACAATTTTGAGGGTTATCGCACCGAGCGGGTCTACACCCTGGTCGCGCGCGGCGCGGTGTTCGAGCGCATCACCGAGGACGCCCGCATCATGGCGATCTGCGAGCGCTTCCTGATGCCGGGCTTCCTGCTGACGGCGAGCCAGGCAATCTGCATCCACCCCGGCGAAACGCCGCAGCCGATCCACAGCGACGACAGCTTCTATCCGGTGCCGCGACCGCGACCGGCGATCAGCCTGAGCACGATCGTGGCGGTGGATGCCTTCACCGCCGGGAACGGCGGCACCGAGATCATCCGCGGCAGCCACGACTGGAGCGACGCGGTCATCGCCGGCAGCTACGACGGCTTCGATGCCGATGCGCCGCCGAAAGAGGAACTGGTGCGGCAGCTGCGCGCCACCGAGATGCCGGCGGGCGCCTGCGTGGTGTTCCTCGGCACCCTGCTGCACCGTGGCGGTGCCAACCGCAGCACGGCGCCGCGCCTGGCATTCTCCAACCAGTACTGCGAGCCCTGGGCGCGCACGCAGGAGAACTATTTCCTCGGCGTGCCGCCGGAGCGGGCGGCGGCGATGTCGCCGCGCCTGCAGGACCTGCTGGGCTACAACATCCACCCCCCGTTCATGGGGCATGTCACGGCCTCGCATCCGATGAAGACCCTGAGGCCGGGTTACGTCAATGCGGTGAGGGCGGGGCGGGCGGACGACGCCTGAGCAGTTTCGATTGGCCAAATTGCAAAACCCGTCATGCCGGCGAAAGCCGGCATGACGGGTCTGGCTATTTCTTCGCCAAAGCCTGGGCCAGGCGCACCAGCATCGCCATGCGCTGCTCCTCCAGCTCGTGCAGGGGCATCACCTCGCGGGTCAGGGCTTCGCCGTCGAACAGGTGCAGCACCGAGGACACCAGCACCGGCAGCAGTTCCGGCGGGAACTGCTGCGCCACGCGCGTGCGGTTCGCGGCGTCGGCGATGGCGGCGACATAGCGTGCCCCGAAGGCGGCCATCGCCTGGCGCAGTTCCGGGTCGGTGCGCGCCGCCACCACCAGTTCATAGAACACGGCGTTGATCGGCGCGCGGCAGGCAGCGCGGATCTGGTACAGGGCGTGGACCAGCGGGTCGCGGCCCTGGGCGTCGTGCGAGAGGCCGGCTTCGATGTTCGCCAGCTGGCGCCGCGCCACTTCCTCGGCGGCCGTCATCACCAGTTCCAGCAGCGATCCGAAATGGCGGAACAGGCCGCCGTGGGAGACGCCGGAGCGCTGGCAGATCTCCTTGACCGAGGTGCGGGCGTAGCCGACTTCCAGGATCGACTCGATCGTGGCGTCCACCAGCCGCGCGATGGTGGACTCGCGGCGCTCGCGCTGCGTGCGCCGCGCCGGCTGCGCGGCGGAAACGGATTCGCTCATGCGGCCTCGCTGTAGCGCGCCGCCGCCGGCGGCGCATCGACGCTGCCGCGCGGTTCGCCCACGCGCAGGAAGCGGCCCGTGCGGCGTTCTTCGCCGTAGCCGGGCGCGAAGGCGCCGTCGCGGTAGACCAGCTGGCCGCCGACCAGGGTGGCGGACACCGCCGCGCCGCTGCGGTTGACCAGGCGGCGCATGCCGCCGAACTCGGGCATCTCGGCCTCGTGGTGGGCATCGACGCCGGTGTCGAGCTGCGCCGGGTCGATGATCGCCACGTCGGCGCGGTCGCCCAGGCGCAGCGTGCCGGCGTCCACGCCGTAGAAGGCGCCGAGCTCGCCGGTGAGACGGTGCACGGCCTGCTCCAGCGACATGAAGGGCCGGCCGGCGCGCTGCGCTTCCTGCACGCGCCGCAGGAAGCGCACCGGGGCGTTGTAGAAGGCCATGTTGCGCAGGTGCGCGCCGGAGTCGGCGAAGCCCAGCTGCAGCGCCGGGTGGCTGGCGATGCGGTCCAGCACCTGCGGGCGGTGATTGGCGATGGTCATGCGCCAGCGGACCTGCTGGCCATGCGCCACGACCAGGTCGAGGAAGGCATCGCCCGGATGGATGCTGCGCTCGTCAGCGACCTGGCCGAAGGATTTGCCGACCACCGAGGCATCCGGGCAGGCGACGATCTCGGTGTCATGCAGGTCGCGCGTCCACAGGCGCAGGTCGAAGCTGCCGTCGAGCTGGCGGCGGAACTGGCGGCGGTAGGCCTCGTTCTGCAGCAGCTTGTTGCGCTGCACCTCGTCCTTCAGGTGCAGCGCGGCCTGGCCGGCGCCGAACTCCTCGAAGATCACGAAGTCGATGCCGTCGGCGTAGACCTGAAAGGGCACCGGCAGGTGCTGCCAGACCAGGTTCGACCGCAGCACGCGATTGGCGAAGCCGACACCGCCGAGCAGCGCGAACACC
This sequence comes from Solimonas sp. K1W22B-7, assembly GCF_003428335.1. GTDB lineage: Bacteria > Pseudomonadota > Gammaproteobacteria > Nevskiales > Nevskiaceae > Solimonas_A. The sequence continues at coordinate 4,537,244 of NZ_CP031704.1, read as the reverse complement.
GTACCGGAGGGCACCGCCTTGCTGTCGGCCGCCACCAGCAGCGAAGTGCGCAGCGCCTTGCGGATGAAAAAGCCGCAGCTCTCCAGCAGGAACAGGAAGAAGTTGAGCGGGTTGGTGGTGTTGGGCGCGCTCTGCAGCACGCGGCCCTGGCGGCGCAGCACACGGTTGAGGCGGCGGTGCTCCTTCCAGCGGGCGTAGGTGGACGGTAGCGACCGGGAGCGGTAGCGCTCGCCGTCGAGCTTGTCCCAGGGCGTGGTCATGGAGGACAGGCCGAGGAAGCCGGCGGCCAGCGCGTCTTCCAGCAGCTTCGACATCTGCTGCAGCTCGGCCTCGTCGGGGCGCACGCGATCGTCCACCGCGCGGCCCAGGCCCATGACGTGCGTGCGCAGGTCGGAGTGGCCGAGGAAGGCGGCGACGTTGGGGCCCAGCGGCAGCGACTCCAGGTGGCGCACGTAGCCGGCCGCCGTGTCCCAGGTCTTGACCCCGCCCACCGCGGCCAGCATGTGCTCGCGCGGGATCGCCTCGACGCGGCTGAAGAGATCGGCGCAGTCCAGCGCGTCGGCGTGCACGGTCGACAGCGAGCAGCTGCCGAGGAAGATGCTGGTCACGCCGTGGCGCACCGATTCCTGCAGGCCCGGCGAGACCAGGATCTCGGCGTCGTAGTGGGTGTGGATGTCGACGAAGCCGGGCAACACCCACTGGCCGCGGGCGTCGATGACCTCGGCGCCGGACGTGGGCAGCGGCTCCCCGGAAACCGCGGCGACGCGGCCCTCGCGGATCCCGAGGTGGCGCGGTGCCGGCGCGGCGCCGGTGCCGTCGAACCAGAGGCCGTTCTGGATCACTACATCGAAGGAAGCCATGGCGAGTCCCGGGGCAGGTTGATGCGCCCACCTTACACAAAGATAGAGAGTGATTGCAATCTATATTGCTTACAGCAATGACCGGGCCGGGATTTCTGGTGTAATTAACCAATCGTTTGACAATCCGCAGCATCGCTCGCAAGCTGGCCCTCGAGGAGTAACTACAGACTCGGGGTGAACGATGTTCGCACTCGGCAGACCGCGGCGGATCCTGATCCCACGCGGCGCGGGACCTTCCAAGCGCTGGGGCACGCCCCAGCCGGGACATGCGCCGCGCCCGGTGCGCGTGGCCGAGCTGCGGCGCGAAACCGCCGAGACCCTGACCCTGGTGCTGGAACCCGAGGACGGCGTGATGCCCGCCTTCCGCGCCGGCCAGTACTTCACCCACTGCTTCGAGATCGACGGCCAGACCGTGCGCCGCGCCTACTCGCTGAGCGCGCCCGAGGGCGGCGGCCTGGCCTGCACCATCAAGCTGATCCCCGGCGGCTGGGTGTCCTCGCATATCCAGGACGCCCTGCAGGTCGGCAGCCGCTACCGCCTGCTTGGGCCCACCGGTGATTTCCTGCTGGAGGAGGGTGACGGCCCGCTGCGTTTCCTCGCCGGCGGCAGCGGCATCACGCCGGTGATCAGCCTGGTGGAGACCGCGCTGGCGAAAAATCCGCGCCGCGCAATCCGCCTGGTCTACGCCAGCCGCAGCCAGGACCAGGTCATCTTCGGCGAACGCCTGCGCGAACTGGCGCGGCACCATCCCTCGCTGGAACTGGTGCAGGTGCTGTCGCAGCCGCAGGCTGGCTGGAACGGCGAGCGCGGCCGCCTCGACGCCGCGCGCATCGTCGCGCTGCTTGGCGTGCAGGCCGATGCGGACTACTACCTCTGCGGACCCGGCGGCCTGATGGAGACAGCCGAGACGGCGCTGCGCGAAGCCGGCGTGCCGGCAGCGTGCATCCGCCACGAGCGTTTCCTGGCGGCGCCGAAAACGCAGTCGCGGCCGACGCTGCCGCAGGAAATCCTGTTCAAGCAATCCGGCCGCGTGGTCACGCAGCGGCCCGGCGAGAGCATCCTGGAAGCAGGGCTGCGCGAGGGCCTGCCGCTGCAGTTCAGCTGCATGGTGGGCGGCTGTGCGCATTGCAAGATCCAGGTGCTGGAGGGCGAAGTGGCCCTCAACGAACCCAACTGCCTGTCGCCCGAGGAACGGGCGGCGGGTTACACGCTGGCCTGCTCGGCCTGCGCCACGGGCCCTTTATCGGTTGCAGCGTAATCGCAAGGAGTCGACGTCATGATGATGCTTGATCGCATGCTCAATGGACTGCCGCTGAAGGCGCAGAACCAGATCTACAGCACCTTCGACAATCTCGGCGTGCTGGCCTCGGTCGGCAACGTCAAGGTCGCCGCGTCGATGGCGCCCTCGGCGGTGCGCGGCCTGGTGCTGGGCCGGGCGCGCAGCGGCGATGCGGTGCCGATGGTGTCCGGCCATGCCGCGCATTTCGACCTGACCTACAAGGGCGACTTCCCCGAGATGTACGAGCTGTACCGGCGCGCGGTGGCCAACCAGTGGAATGGCGACCGCGACCTCGACTGGAGCACCAGCGTCGATCCGGAAGACCCGGACAAGCCGGTGATGCCGCTGGACTACCCGCCCTTCGAGGGCCTGGCGGCCAAGGGCATCCGCCTCAACCAGAAGGAGAAGCTGCGCTTCGCCGCCGACATGGCCTCATGGACGCTGTCGCAGTTCATGCACGGCGAGCAGGGCGCGCTGTACGCCGCGGCGCAGGTCACCGAGTCGGTGCAATGGCTCGACGGCAAGCTCTACGGTGCCACGCAGGTGATGGACGAGGGCCGCCATCTGGAAGTGTTCCTGCGCTACCTCGACACCAAGATGCAGAAGGTCTATGCGGTCAACGACAACCTGTTCGTGATCCTCGACGACCTGCTCACCGATTCGCGCTGGGACGTGAAGTTCCTCGGCATGCAGATCATGGTGGAGGGCCTGGCGCTGGGCGCCTTCGGCACCATGTACAACTTCACCCGCGAGCCGCTGCTGAAGCAATTGCTCCGATACGTGATCCAGGACGAGGCGCGCCACGTGCACTATGGCGTGCTGGCGCTGAAGGCGCACATCTCGACGGAACTGTCCGAGGCCGAGCGCCGCGAACGCGAGGACTGGGCCTATGAAGTGGCGCTGCTGATGCGCAACCGCTTCCTGTCGCATGAGCTGTACTACGAATGGTTCGAGCACAAGCTGTCGCTGAAGGACTGGGACGAGGTGGTGATGAACGCGCCGTCGATGTCGGCCTTCCGTCACCTGATGTTCCTGAGGCTGATCCCCAACCTGGAATACATCGGCCTGATGAGCGACCGCATCAAGGCGCACTACGACAGGTCCGGGCTGACCAGCTTCCTCGGCGGCAAGAACGCGACGCAGCTGACCGGCGAGGACCTGATTCGCGATATCTCGGCGTATAAAGCGCCAGTCGGACACTGAAAGCTGCGGACAGAACCTGTCGCTCCGGCGAAAGCCGGAGCCCCGTCGGGCCGAAACCGGCCAAAACTTCAGTCCGCAAATAAACGCAAATAAACGCAAATCCGCACGCTTCCATTCGCGTTTATTTGCGTCCATTTGCGGACCGAAAATCTTTGCCAGGGGGACTGGATGCCGGTTGGCTGCTAGCATCGGCTGGTCGTCCGCGCGGAGTCCTCCGATGCCACGCCATGCCTTGCTGCCGCTGTTTCTGACCCTCCTGCTCGCCGGCTGCGCCACCGCGCGGCCGGTGATCTATCCCAACGCCACCTCGCAGCTCGCCGGCAAGGCCGCGCAGGACGCGGCGGTGCAGGCCTGCATCCAGCAGGCGGAATCGGCCGATCTCAGCCGTGGCGGCGACCAGGTGGCGCGCTCCACCGCCGGCGGCGCGGTGATCGGCGGGGTTGGCGGTGCGGCAGCGGGGGCGGTCTACGGCAATGTCGGCCGGGGCGCCGGAGCGGGTGCCGCAGCGGGCGCGGCCACCGGCCTGGTGCGCGGCCTGTTCCGCAGCAACCAGCCCAGCCCGGTCTACATGGCCTGGGTGAACCGCTGCCTGGGCGACAAGGGCTACGAGGTGGTGGGCTGGCAGTAGCCGCGGCAGCCGACCGGCCATCGCCGCTTCCTGTACCGCCGGTCCCTCCGGCGGGCGATTTATCCACAGTCGTATGTCATCTTTTACCTACTATCAAATAGGCAAAAGGCTTACATATGCCCGTCCTGAGCCCCAAGAACACGGTCCAGCCCCGCCGCCTCGCCTGCCTGGGGGTCGACTGGCGTGCCGAGCGCTCGCTGAAAGCGACCCTGGCCCTGCTCGACGGCAGGACCCGCGAGCCCTGGGCCTTCGGCGAAGGCTTGGCGGCGGACGTGGTGATCTACGAGCCGGGCAATCCGCTGGCGCAGGCGCTGCAGCGGCGCGAGTCGCCGTCGTCGCCGCGGCAGCTGTTCGTGCCCTGCGACGGCGAGACCGCCGACGCGCAGCGGCGGTTGCGCCATCCCTTCGGTGCCAGTCGCCTGATCCGCTGCCTGGACCATGCCTCCGAGGTCCTGCCCGCGCCGCGCCGCGAGCCGGTGGGCGACAGCCTCTGCCAGCGCATCGACGAGGCGCTGCACAGCCCCGGCGTGCGTGGGGTTGCCTTGCTGACCGGCGAGCGCCGCGGCCTGCTGCTGCCGGCGGAGGCCGCGCTGCGCTGGCCGCTGCCGCTGGATGGCGACGAGATCGCGCGGCTGCTGGCGCCGGGCGTGGAGATCCAGCTGCTGCGCGCCGATGACTATGCGGCGCTGCGCAAGCTGCAGGCGATCACGCCGCAGCAACATGCCTGGGAGGCGCCGCTGTGGACCATCGGCGTCGCCACCTCGGGCGGGAGACTGCTGCGCCGGCTCAGCGAGGCGCGGGCCTATGGCCTGCGGCGGCGGCCGGATTTCGGCACCGTGGGTGGGCGCAAGTCGGACCTGCGCTGCAGTGCGCTGCTGCTGCAGGCGCCGATGACCCCGGGGCAACTGGCCAGCACCGCCGGCATTCCGCCGGCGGTGGCGAACAACTTCCTCAATGCCGCGGCGCTGTGCGAACTGCTCGATGGCGTGCCGGCAGAACTGGCGGCGAGGGAGAGCGGTGTGCGGTCCGGCGAGCTGTTCTGAGGAACCAACGACGTGGGGTTTGGCGGCGCCGAGAGCGCCGCCTTCTTTCTATTTAATAAAAAGTCTTTGTTTAACTATTTGACACAATCGCCGAGCCCACGCGGCCTTTGCGGTTAACCCAGAATCCAAAGGCCGCGGCCGTGAAGAACATGAACCCGCTATAGACCACCGCGGGCATCGCCATGTCCGAGTTGTTCAGCATCAGCGGCGACAGCGCGATGGCGATGGCCAGGGTGCCGTTGTGGATGCCGATCTCCATGCCGATGGCGATGGACTGGCGCTCGTTCAGCTTCAGCAGCCGCGGCACGCCGTAGCCCACCGCCAGGCTGAGCAGGTTGAAGGCCAGGCAGGCCGGTGCCAGGACGGCGAAGTAGCTGCCGATGGCGCCGCGCCCCTTGAACAGGGCCACGCCGATCACGGCCAGCAGCACCACCACGGAGAGCAGCTTGACCGGCTTGCTCATCACGGCCGCGAACTTCGGCCGCCAGGCATTGAGCAGCATGCCCAGCAGCACCGGCCCGAGCACGATCATGAACAGCTCAATGACCTTCTGGTACTGCAGCGGCAGCGACTGGCCCTGCTCCATGAAGTGCAGCATCGACAGGTTGACGATGATCGGGATGGTGATCATGGCCAACACCGAGTTGACCGCGGTGAGCGTGATGTTGAGCGCGACATCGCCGTGGGAAAGGTGGCTGTACAGGTTGGCGGAGGTGCCGCCGGGCGAGGCCGCCAGCAGCATCAGGCCCACCGCCAGCACCGGCGGCAGTCCGAAGAGGTGGGCGATGCCGACACCGGCGGCCGGCAGGATCAGCATCTGGCAGGCCAGGGCTACCAGGACCGCCCTGGGGTACCTCAGCACGCGGGTGAAATCGTCCACGCGCAGCGACAGGCCCAGGCCGAACATGATGATGCCCAGCGCTATCGGCAAGAACATCGTGGTGATCGGGTCGGCGGTCAAGTCGTTCTCCTGGTTTGATGCGCATGCTGCCGCATGGCGCAGCCCGGGGCGAGCATAAATCCGGCCCAAGCCCGGGAGCTGCCGACGGCAACCCGGTTCAATCCGGGATCGGGATGCGTGCCACCGGCGTGGGATTGCCCTCGGAGCTGATCAGCACGGCGCTGCCGTCGGCGGTCCAAGTGACGGCCTCGATCTGCGAATAGTCCGGCAGGTCCTGCGTCCGCGGCAGGCGCTGCAATGCCGCCTCCCAGGTTTCGCCGGCATTGCGGCGCCAGACGTGCAGCTGCGTCAGCGACACCGCGGCCAGCCGCTCGCCGGCCGCGTCGAAGTCCATGCCGGTGACCCAGTTGATGCGCTCCGGTTCCGCGGCTCCCTCGGGCGCGCGCGGGATGGCGATCTCGCCGAGCGCGGTGGCAATGGCCAGCGGCAGCGCCGGCCGCAGCGGCAGGCGGTACAGGCGCGGCACAGGATCGCGCTTGCTCAGCAGGTAGATCGCGCCTTCGCGCTCGTCGACGGCGACGCTTTCGCAGTCGCGCGGGCCGTCGGGGTAGGCGATCCGCAGGCTGCGCAGCGGTGCCGCGCGCAGTTCCGAGGGCGCTTCCGCCGTCGGGGCGGGCAACTCGGGCTCCGCGGCGATGTACAGCGTCAGCAGCGGGCGTATCGCGCCGTTGTCGCCGATGTCGGCGAGCAGCAGCCGCGGCTGCCCGTCTTCGCGGAAGGACGCCATGTCTTCCCAGTCGAGGTTGATCGCGCCCGACAGCGTCAGGCTGCCGCGCAGGCGGCCGAGGCCGTCGAAGGCATAGGCCGTGGTCGGCCCGCCGCTGTCGTTGTGGCTCCAGTAGAGATCGTCCTGGCGCTGCGAGCGGGCCAGCCCGGAGGATTCGGTCAGCTCGGCGGCATCGACCTGGAATTCAGTGACGCCCGCTTCAGCGGAGCCCTGGGTACTACTGCTGTCCGAGCAGGCAGCGAGCAGCGACAGGGCCAGCAGGACGACACCAGTGCGCAGGGAGATTGAAGACATTGCGGTTTCCGGCAAGAAAAATGCAGCAGGCTAGCGACGCGGCTTGACCGGGCGATGACAAGCCTTGCCGCTCCGCGGCGCATGGCCTATCGTGGCGCCCAAAGCCGGGGGTGCCTGCCGCGAGGCGGGCTGAGAACAGACCCTTGGAACCTGGCCGTACGGCGGAGGGAAGGCTTGCAGACGGAACAGTTCCGTCCGCAGTGCGCTCCGCCTCAAGAATCGAGGACCCCATGAGCGCCATCGCAGAAGACATCCATCGCCGCGCGGAACAGCTGTCCGCCGAGGTCACCCAGCCGTTTCCCTCCAGCCGCAAGATTCACGTCGAGGGGCCGCAGGGTGTGCGCGTGCCGATGCGCGAGATCTCGCTGACCGCGACCAGGACCCGCGACGGCCTGGAGCCGAATCCGCCGGTGACGGTCTACGACACCAGCGGTCCCTACACCGATCCCACGGCGCGCATCGACCTGCTGGAAGGCCTGCCGGCGCTGCGCTCGCCCTGGATCGAGGCGCGCGGCGACACCGAGCAGCTGCGCGGCCCCAGCTCGATCTTCGGCCGCATCCGCGCCGCCGACGACAAGACCGCGGACCTGCGCTTCGACCACATCCGCGCGCCGCGGCGTGCCAGCGGCGGCGCCAACGTCAGCCAGATGCACTACGCGCGCCAGGGCATCGTCACGCCGGAGATGGAGTTCATCGCGATCCGCGAGAATGCCCGCCTGGAGGAGCTGCGCGCCAGCTACGAGAAGGCCGGCTACCTGCGCCGCATGCACCGCGGCGAAGGCTTTGGCGCGCGCCTGCCGAAGGAAATCACCGCCGACTTCGTGCGCGAGGAAGTGGCGCGCGGCCGCGCCATCATCCCCGCCAACATCAACCACCCGGAGCTGGAGCCGATGATCATCGGCCGCAACTTCCGCGTGAAGATCAACGCCAACATCGGCAACTCCGCGGTCACCAGCAGCATCGCCGAGGAAGTGGAGAAGATGGTCTGGGCCACCCGCTGGGGCGGCGACACCGTGATGGACCTGTCCACCGGCAAGAACATCCACGAGACGCGCGAGTGGATCCTGCGCAACTCGCCGGTGCCGATCGGCACCGTGCCGATCTACCAGGCGCTGGAGAAGGTCAACGGCAAGGCCGAGGAGCTGACCTGGGAGATCTACCGCGACACGCTGATCGAGCAGGCCGAGCAGGGCGTGGACTACTTCACGATCCATGCCGGCGTGCTGCTGCGCTACATCCCCTGGACCGCCGAGCGCGTCACCGGCATCGTCTCGCGCGGCGGCTCGATCCTGGCCAAGTGGTGCCTGGCGCATCACAAGGAGAATTTCCTCTATACGCACTTCGAGGAAATCTGCGAGATCATGAAGGCCTACGACGTGTCGTTCTCGCTGGGCGACGGCCTGCGGCCGGGCTGCATCGCCGACGCCAACGACGATGCGCAGTTCGGCGAGCTGCACACCCTGGGCGAGCTGACCAGCATCGCCTGGAAGCACGACGTGCAGGTGATGATCGAAGGCCCCGGCCATGTGCCGATGCAGCTGATCAAGGAGAACATGGAGCAGCAGCTGCAGCACTGCTACGAGGCGCCGTTCTACACGCTCGGCCCCCTCACCACCGACATCGCGCCGGGCTACGATCACATCACCTCGGGCATCGGCGCCGCCAACATCGGCTGGTACGGCTGCGCGATGCTGTGCTACGTCACCCCGAAGGAGCACCTGGGCCTGCCGGACAAGGACGACGTGCGCGAGGGCATCATCACCTACAAGATCGCCGCCCACGCCGCCGACCTGGCCAAGGGTCATCCGGGCGCGCAGGTGCGCGACAACGCCCTGTCCAAGGCACGCTTCGAGTTCCGCTGGGACGACCAGTTCAACCTCGGCCTGGATCCGGAGAAGGCCAAGGAATTCCACGACGAGACGCTGCCGCAGGAGGGTGCCAAGCTGGCGCACTTCTGCTCCATGTGCGGCCCGCATTTCTGCTCGATGAAGATCACGCAGGACGTGCGCGACTACGCCGCCAAGATCGGCGCCGAGGAAGCAGCGGCGCTGCAGCAGGGCATGGCGGAGAAGTCCGCCGAGTTCCGCGAGGCCGGCGCTGAGGTCTACCGCACGCTGTGAACGGTGCCGCCGCATCGCCCGCCGTGCCGCGCCGCGGCCGCCGTGCGCTGATCGTGCTCGGCGCCGTGCTGGCGCTGCTGCTGCTGGCCTGGCAGGGCGCCGCCCTTGCGCTCAAGCGCCAGGTGCTGGCGGCGCTGGGACCCGAGGCGCAGATCGGCAACGTGCACCTGGGTCTGGGCAGCGTGGTGCTGGAAGACCTGCGGGTGACGGCCCCCAAGGGCTGGCCCGGCGAGGACACGCTGCGCGCCAAGCGCTTGCGTGTGGAGGCGGAACTGGCCTCGCTGTTCTCCGACCGGTACCGCATCGGCCACATCACGGTGGAGCAGGGCTACCTGTCGATGCGGCGCACGCGCGACGGCAAGCTGCAGCTGTTGCCGTCCCTGCTGGGGCGCTCGAAGAAGCAGGACAAGGACAGCGGTGGCCGCTTCGCGCTGCGCATCGACCAGATCGAGTTGAAGGATTCGCAGCTCGATTTCCACGACGCCAGTCTCAAGGGGCGTCCCGCCAGGGTTCGCATCGAGGCGCTGGATGCGAAGCTCGACGAACTGGACCTGCCGGGCCTGGGCGGCCGCAGCAAGCTGCAAGCGCAGGGCAGGATCAAGGGACGTGGCCAGGACGGCACGGTCAAGCTGGCCGGCTGGCTGGAGATCGCCACGCGCGAGTCCGACCTGACGCTGACCCTGCGCGACGTCGACCTGGTGCCGCTGGAGCCTTACCTGCTGAAGGCCGCCGAGGCCGGCGTGGCGCGCGGCCAGGTGGACCTGGACCTGCATTCGCAGGTGAAACAGCGCAGGCTCAAGGCCCCGGGCAAGCTGGTGCTCAAGAACCTGGAGCTGCGTTCCGGCAAGGGCGTCGGCGGCACCTTCATGGGGGTATCGCGCAAGGCGGTGATCGCCTCGCTCAAGTCGGGCGGTGACCGCATCGACCTGGACTTCACGCTGGAGGGTGACCTGGACAATCCGCGCTTCGCGCTCAACGAAACCCTGTCGGTGCGCCTGGCCGTGGGCATGGCGGCCTCGCTGGGCATCGGCCTGGTGGACGTGGTCAAGGACGTGGGCTCCGCCACCGGCCGCGGCATCGAGGCGGTGGGCGATGCGGTCGGGAATCTCTTCGGCGGCGACGACTGAGAGCCATGCCCTTCGGGTGTAGGAGCGAATACAAAAAAGGGGCCGCATATCGCGGCCCCTTCTTGTTTGCGCGGCTGCTTACATCGCCAGGCCGCTTTCGATGTCCTGCACCTTGCGGCGTGCCATCGCCAGGTTGCCCTTGGTCTTGTCGAGCACGCCATAGAAGAACAGGCCGGGCTTGGACGCGATCGGGCGGATGATGTGGTACTGCTTGCCCAGCGTGATCAGGATGTCCTCGATCTTGTCGTTGAGCTTGAGGGTGTTCATGGTCTTGAGCTTGGCGCGGACCACTTCGGTGTTGCCGGCGGCGGCCAGTTCCAGGTCCACGCCGGTGCCGGCCTGGCCCAGCATCATGCCGCTGTTGGCATCGACCAGGGCGCTGCACATGCCGCCGTCCAGGGACAGGAAGCTCTCGAGGGACGCTTGAACGTTGCTCATCTTGTTGTACTCCGTTTGTGTTCTAGGGATTGATCAGTTGCCGCACGCAATCGCGCGCGGCCCACAGCAGTGTTCCGGTGACGACGTCGGCACCGCCGATGGCGGCGAGCACCATCGGCTGCCCGCGCAGCGGCACTTCCAGCAGCAGCAGCTTTCCGTCCTGGCCTTCCACCAGGACGCTGCCGCCGCCGCCGTGCATGCCGACTTCGCGCAGCGCCGCCTGGCTCAGGGCCATCATCGAGCTGGACAGCGCCGACAGGCGCGATACGGGGACATCGGCGCGGGTGCGGCCGAGCACCTCGAAGCCGTCGCTGCGCGACAGCACGGCGCCGGTCAGCGCGGGCACGGTGGCGAGCAGGGCATCGAGCGCTGTGGCGTAGTGCGCCGGCACGGTGTTTCCGCCGGTGGCGGGGTCCATCGGGAATTCGTCAGGCATGTCCGGCGTTCGCAAGCATCTTGTGGGCCTCGATCTGGTAGAGCAGGGCGTCGAGCAGCAGCAGTACATCGTCGCGGCGGCGTACGTCGATGGTGAACACGGGCAGCGACAGGCCCTGGCTGGCGAGCCAGGCGGCGTAGGTTTCGACGCTGGTGCTGCCTTCGCCGAGGCGGCCGATGCCGATCACCATGGCGCCGCAATCCGCCAGCGCGCGAAAGGACTCGACGTAGAGCGACAGGTCGGCCAGCGGATCGGGGCGGCTGTTGTCGGCCAGCACCACCACGCCGAGGGCGCCTTCGCTGGCGACCTTCCACATGAAGCTGAAACGGTCCTGGCCCGGCATGCCGTAGAGCCGCAGGCGGTCGCCGCCGTCGAGCGCGATCTCGCCGTAGTCGAAGCCCACCGTGGTCAGCGCCTTGCCGTGCTGGCTGCGATCGCTGTTGAGCGCCTCGGTGCGCACCGGCGCGTGGTCGCTGATGGCGGCGATCGCGGTGGTCTTGCCGGCCCCCATCGCTCCGGCGAACAGGAGTTTGTATTCCCGCGGCATTATTCGGCGATCGTCAGGGCCATGCGGATGCGGCGCAGCATGCTGCCGAATCCGGATTCCGAAGGCAGGGCTGCCACGCGCGGCGCGGCCTGCGGCAGGGCCGTCGCCTTGCCGGCCTCGAGCACGTCGATCAGGGCACAGGCGTTGAGGAAGTTGCCGATCGCGCCGAGCGGAATGCCCGCCATCATCGCCAGGTGCGTGGGCGCCAGTTCGCGCTGCGTCAGCAGCGAGGCGCAGCGGATATCCAGGTTGCGGCGGCCGATCGCACCGAAGTCCGGCCAGCGGCGCAGGCGGCAGGGACTGGCGATGTCGAGACGGTGCAGCAGCGAGCCCTTGGAGCGCGCGATGCCGATTGCCCAGAGCAGCGGTTCGGCCTGCGCCGGGTGACGTGCGCCGGCTTCGAGGCGCCGCAGGCTGGCGGCGTCCACCGGGCCCAGCGCCTGTACCTCGACGTCGCCGGACAGCAGCTGTGCGATCTCCTCGATCCCCAGCGGTTGCGACCAGAACAGCTGCCGCTCCGGCAGCTTGAGCCAGCCCTGCTGGCTGCCGGCGCGGATCGCCACCGCCAGGCTGCCGGGCGTGCGCAGGGCATCGTCGATGCGCTGGCACAGGCTGGCTTCGTCGCTGCGCTCCTGGTTGGCGGCAGTGCCCTGCAACTGCAGCGAGGCGCTGTCCAGGCAGGCGACCAGGCGGCTGGCGCCGAAGGGGTAGCGCAGCGTCAGCACGCTGTCGTCTTCGCTGCTGGAGGGAAAGAACACGCGGCCGCCGGAGCCTTCGGCCTGGCAGCGCCGGACCATGGCCTGGGCCAGGGCGTTGTGGGTTTCGTACACCACCACCTCCGCCGTCAACTCGTCCGAGTACTGCCAGGCTTCGCGGGTCTTGCCGCGCAGCAGCGCCAGCGTCTCCTTCAGGGAGACCTCGGCGCGCCAGTCGAAGCCGATGCAGCTGATCCTGCGGGCCCTGCCGGCCTGGACGGTCATGTAAGCCTTTCCTTATTAATATTGTAGGACAAATACTACATTTAGCCTGTGGACAAGGATTCCCTGCGGCGGACGGAAGGTCGCAGGCGAGCGACGACAGGCATCGGCGGGCCGGGGAGTGGAGCAATCTTTCCCCTTGGTGGACAGTGTCCCAGGGCGTCATCCTCGCGACACCCGCAAAACCCAGACTGTGCCGATGATCCGTCTTGCCGCCCTGCTCCTGGCGGTGGCCGTGCTGGCCGCCTGCCATTCCTCCGACGCTCCGCAGTCCTCTGCCTCCGGCGGCGATGCCGAGGCCCGGGCCGAGCTGGAGCGGGTCCGGCAGCTTGAGGACGGCTGCTGCAAGTCCACCGAATGAAGAAGCCGATGCGCCTGCTTGCTACCCTGCTGCTGACCCTCTGCGCCGGCGCCGCCCAGGCTGCGGGCATGGCCACCCATGCCGCGATGGCCGACTTCGGCCGTGACGCGCTGGAGGACGGCCCGCTCAAGGCCATCCTGACCGCGCACCGCCCGGCGCTGATCGCCGGCGCGATCTACCCCGACGGCGGCTACGGCTCGGGCAATGTCTTCCCGGCCGACCGCGACATGGCCGAGCGCGCGCACTGGGGCGATTTCGTCATCCAGTTCCTGCAGTACCTGCGCGAGACTGGCTGCAGCGGCGAAGTGCGCACCGCGATCCTGCGGCGCCCGCCGCTGGGCACGATCGACCTGAACCTGCTGACCGACCGCTGCGGCCACCTGATCGCCTTTGCCTTCGGCGATGCCGCCCACAGCCTCACCGACCAGACCTGGGACGCGCAGTTCGAGCCCGAGGTGCGCAACCGCGGCGAGACGCCGAACACGCCGGAGTGGATCGGCCAGCTCCTGCCGCAGCTGCCGGCGGCGATCCTCGATCCGCTGAAGCAGCTCTACGGCGCCACGCCGCTCAACGCCATCGAGTACGCGATGGACATGGTCAACATCGCCGAGCGCCGCCTGGTGCTGAACGCGCCGACGCTGGTGTTCCCGCCCACGGCGGACCTGGTGGAGGTCTACCGGCGCAACCGCCCGGAGCAGGGCGTGACGGCCGTGATGATCGAGCGCGGCAACGCCTTTGCGCGCGCGGCGGTGCAGGCGGAAAGCCTCGCGGCACCGCTGGAGGTGACGCGCATGCGCCTGCAGATGCCCTGGGCATCGGCCAACTACTACACCGCGCCGGGCGGCGTGGTGCAGAGCGGCTACGCCGTGGCCGGCATGTACCGCCAGCTCTGGGACCTGCTGACCGGCGATCCCGCGAAGCCGCTGCCGCCGGCGGTGATCGGCAGCTACCCCGGCCACGGCGCGCTCGACGTGGTGCTGGAGCCGGCGCGCGAATCCTGGACCCAGCACCGCTGGCTGCACGTCTTCTTCAGCAGCAACATGGATGCCGCGAGCCTGGAACTGCCGGGCACGGTCTGCCTGTTCGACGAGCGCGGGCAGCGCGTCAGGGGTGTGGTGGAGCCGGGCAGCTGGCAGCGCGACTATGCCAACGCGGTCAGGCTGCGCCTGCAGGAACCGCTGCGCCCGGGCGAGCGCTATACCGCGGTGGTGACGACCAAGGCGAAGGACTACCGCGGGATTGCGCTGGCGCGCCCCTACAGCTTCAGCTTCGTCACTGCCCCGCAGCCATAGGCGCGTCGCCGCCACGGCTGGCGCGGCGCACCAGGCGATGTTTCCACTCGCCTTGCACCGCGATGTCGCCCTGCACCAGGTAGCGTGTCTCGCCGCCGATGCGGCAGGCCACCGGCACGCCGCCGCGGAACAGCACGCGGTTGCCTGGCGTGGCCGGCACGCGCTCGCCCGGCACGATGATGCCGGTGAGGTTCAGCGGATCGCAGCCGGAGACGGCGACCAGTGCGGCGTCGGCGTCCTCGCGGTGACGGCGCAGGCTGCCGGCGGCCTCGGGCAGCGCGAACTGCTCGCCGGAGAAACCGCTGACGAAACGGCCGCCGCGCACCTCGCCGCGCGCTTCCAGGCGGCGCAGCACGTAGAAGATCTCGCGCCAGGGCGGCAGCGCGGGCTCGCGCTCCAGCAGCTTGCGGAACACCACGCCGTAGCGGCGCAGCAGCACGCGTGCGATGTGCTCGGTGCGCGCGGCGGGCTCCGGTGTCTCCGCCGCACGGCGCGGGCGCACCAGCGACCAGCGGCCGGCGCCTTCGAGGTTGGCGCAGGCGGCCTGCAAGCCGCCGCGGCGCAGGCGCCGTGCCTTCATCTCGGCCGGCGCAATCAGTGCGCGCAGGCCGGCGAAGCCGTCCGAGGTGACCAGGCCATGGCTGACCAGCTCGCCCAAGGCCTGCTCCACCTGGCTGCGCAACTGGCCGGAGTCGGCGACCAGTTCGACGAAGAAGGACGCGCCGTGAGCGCGCAGCGTCTCCAGCACCGCGAAGGCGGCGCCGGAGAGGTCGGGATCGTCATCGGCCGCGGCCTGCCAGTGGGCCGCCTGCTCGCGCGGCAGCAGCACGATCGGCGTGGCGCGCACCGGCGCCGCCTTGCGGCCGCCTTCGCCGCTGGGCAGGCGCTGCCAGATGCTGCGGCCGGTGGCGCAGAGCTGGTCGAGCCAGCCGGCCTCGTAGTGGCGCAGGCGCGACGGCAGGATCTCCGATTCCCAGGCGCTCGCGGCGACCGGAAAACCCTCGAGCTGGTTCAGCACCAGGCCCAGTGCCGGCGCGCCTTCGCGCGGTTCGCCGCCGGCCAGGCCCTGCCAGTCGAACAGGAAGCGCATGAAGGCCGCCGGCGACACCGGCTGGATTTCGGCGCGGCGCTTGTCGCGGGTGTGGCGATGGATGCGCGCCAGGCGGCGGCGTTCGCACCATTCCACTTCTCCGGCGCCGGTGAAGTCGCCGCGCATGACGTAGCCCTCGGCCTCCAGCGCCGCCAGCGGGATCGCCATGCCGCCGGCGGAGAGGCCCAGCGGTGCGCCGAGTTCGGCGGCGGTGACGGGGCCGACGGCTTCCAGGCGGCTGCGGGTGAGTTCGCGCAGGGCCTGGTCGGCGTCGGGTGGTGCGGATAGTGCCGGAGCGTCGCCTTCGACGCGGGCCTGCGGCAATACGGCGCGCAGCTCGGGCAGGCGCTCGGCGCAGGCCCAGAGAAGCTGTTCTTTTGTGGGAGCGGCTTCAGCCGCGATGGACTCCGCATCGCGGCTGAAGCCGCTCCCGCGGGAATCCAGTCTCAGCTTCGCCACGCGCCGCTGGCTCATCAATTCATCCAGCCAGCCGGCGGCGCCCATGTCGCTCGCCTCGGCATCGGTCAGGAAACCATGCACCAGCAGCGCGTCATGCAGTTCGTCGGCATTGATCGCCGAGGGACGCATTTCGCCGCGCACCTGCTCGATCGCCGCAGGATCGAGGCGGCCGAGGTCGGCGGCGGTCTCGGGTTCGTAGACGCCGCGGGTCTTCACCGCCAGCGTGCGCCGTTCCTCGGCGGCGCCGTCGTCAAGGAAGGCGTAGGGCTTGGCGTTGATGATCGACTCGGATAGCGGCGAGGGTGCGGTGAGGTCGCGGCAGACCACCTCCACCGTGCCGGTCTCGATGCGCCGCAGCAGCGCCACCATGCCGTCCACGTCCATGACCTCATGCAGGCAGTCGTGCATGGCCTGCTGCACCAGCGGGTGATCCGGCATCTCGCGGTCGCCCGGCAGGTTGTCCTGGCAGGCGACGGCGTCGGGGAAGGCGTGGGTCAGCAGGTCCTCGGCATCGCTGCGCTGGAACTGCGGCGGCACGCGCTTGCCATTGCGGTTGCGCGCCACCGCCAGCGCGGTGCTGGCGGCCCAGCGCCAGCGCGTGCCGAACATCGGTGCCTGCAGCACCGCCTGCACCAGTTTCTCCTCCGCGGTGTTGGCGTGCAGGAAGCCCTTCACGTCTTCCAGCGGGAAGCTGTGCGTGGGCCCCAGCGACAGCACCAGCGAATCGTCCAGCGCCGCCGCCTGCAGCTCGAAGTTGAACTGGCGGCAGAAGCTCTTGCGCAGCGCCAGGCCCCAGGCGCGCATGATCCGTGAACCCAGCGGTGCGTGGATCACCAGGTGAGTGTCGCCGACCTCGTCGAAGAAGCGCTCGAAGACGATGCGATCGCGTGTCGGCAGCAGGCCCAGGGCGATGCGCGCGGCGGCATAGTAGTTGGCCAGCTGCAGCGCCGCGGCGGCGCTGAGGCCGTAGTCGCGCACCAGCCAGTCGCGGCAGGCCTCGACGCTGTGCTCGCCAAGCAGCTGATCGGCCCGCGCCCGCAGTCGCGACACCGCCAGCGACAGCTCCTCGCTGCGGCCCAGGCCCTCGCCGAGCCAGAACGGCAGGCTCGGCGGCTGGCCGTGCGCGTCCTCGACGATGACGCGGCCGGTCTCCACTTTCAGGATGCGGTAGGAGGTGTTGCCGAGCTGCACGATGTCGCCCGGCACGCTCTCGAAGGCGAAGTCCTCGTTGAGCGTGCCGACGCGCAGGCCCTCGGGCGACAGCTCCACCTCGTAGTCGAACTGGTCGGGGATGACGCCGGCATTGGTCACGGCGGTGAGCTTGGCGCCGCGGCGGCCGCGCAGCATGCGGTTGACCACGTCGTAGTGCAGCAGCGCGCCACGACGGCCGCGGCGCGTGCTGTAGCCGTCGGCCAGCATCTGCACCAGTTCCTCGAAGGCGGCCAGTGTCAGCGCGCAGTAGGGCAGGGCGCGGCGGAAGCGCGCATGGAGTTCCTCCAGGCCCCACTCGCGACAGGCCACCTCGGCGACGATCTGCTGTGCCAGCACGTCCATCGGCTGCTGGAATACGCAGACGCGGTCCAGCTCGCCCTGCTGCACGCTGTCGAGCAGCGCGACCGACTCGGCGAGGTCGTCCAGCGACACCGGGAACAGCCGGCCCTTGGGCGTGGCGCGCACGGCGTGGCCGGAACGGCCGACGCGCTGCAGGAAGGCGTTGATCGAGCGCGGCGAACCGATCTGGCAGACCAGGTCGACGTCGCCGATGTCGATGCCCAGCTCCAGCGAGGCGGTGGCGACCAGGGCCTTGAGCTGCCCGGCCTTGAGGCGCTGTTCGGCCTTGAGGCGGTGCTCCTTGGCCAAGCTGCCGTGATGCGCGGTGACGTGCTCCTCGCCGATGCGCTCGGCCAGGTGGCGCGCCAGGCGCTCGGCCATGCGGCGCTGGTTGACGAAGATCAGCGTGGTGCGGTGTGCCTTTGTCAGTTCGGCGAGACGGTCGTAGATTTCGCCCCAGACTTCGTTGGACATCACCGAAGTCAGCGGCGACAGCGGCACTTCCAGCGCCAGGTCGCGCTTGCGCACGTGGCCAGTGTCGATGATCTCGCAGGCGCGGCCGGAGTCACCGACCAGCAGCCGGGCCATGGTCTCCACCGGTTTTTGCGTGGCCGACAGGCCGATGCGTACCGGCGGCTTGCCGCAGAGTGCGTCGAGCCGTTCCAGCGACAACGCCAGGTGAGCGCCGCGCTTGGAGCCGGCCATGGCGTGCAGTTCGTCGACGATCACGCTGCGCACCTTGCGCAGCATGTCGCGGCCGGAATCGGAGGACAGCAGGATGAACAGCGACTCCGGCGTGGTCACCAGGATGTGCGGCGGCGCGCGGCGCTGGCGCTCGCGCTCGAAGGTCGGGGTGTCGCCGGTGCGCACCGCGTCGCGGATCGACAGCTCGCCCAGGCCCATGGCGCGGACACGCTGGCGGATGCCCTCCAGCGGCGCCTGCAGGTTCTTCTGGATGTCGTTGGACAGGGCCTTCAGCGGCGAGATGTAAAGCACCTGCACTTCGTCGGCCAGGCCGTTCTGGATGCCTTCGATCACCAGGTCGTTGATCGCGGCGAGGAAGGCCGCCAGGGTCTTGCCGGAGCCGGTGGGGGCGGCGATCAGGGCATCGCGGTGGCGCGCGGTCACTTCCCAGGCGCGCTGCTGTACCTCGGTGGGCGCGCCGAAAGTCTCGGTGAACCAGTCCGCCACTGCCGCATGGAACAGGCCGGCCATCGGGCCCTGCGCGGCGAGGCCGGCGCGGACGAGGGGGAGGTGTTGTTGCATCGGGCCAGTTTAGCGGGGGCGGCGCCCGCGACGGCGGGATTTCCGACGAGGGGCGTCCGTCATTGAGGACAGATTCGGCCGTCATGCAAATTGCCGCTGCCTGCGGGCGCCACTGCCGCTAGAATCACCCCAAGGGGATTCCACCGCGGTCCATGAACGACTCCAGCCTGTCACCTACGATGGCCAGCGTGCTGTACTTGCGTCTGGCCGAATACGCGGCACTGCCGGCGGCCGAACAGGCGCGCCTGCGGTCGCTGCTGGTGGCCTGCGCCAGCCGGGCGCTGCAGGGGCTGAACCTGCCGGACCGCCTGGTCCTGAACGCTTCCGACGGCTTGATCGTGGTGGTGCTGGACCATCCGGAGGGCGCACTGGACGCAGCCGGACGCTGCCTGGAGAACGCCGTCGGGCTGCCGCTGCAGCTGGGCCTGGACCACGGCCCGACCCTGCCGGTCGCGCAGGGCGGGACCGTCGTCGGGATGGTCGGCGACAGCATCATCGCCGCGGGTACGGCCGCGGCCTATTCGCCGCTGGGCGAGGTGCGCATCACCCAGGCCTTCCGTGACGCGCTGGCGGCCCGGACTCCCAGCCGCAGCGCGCTGCTGGTGAAGGCCGGGGCACTGCCTGGGGAAAGCGGCCGGATGGAGCTCTACACGCCCGGTCCGCGCACGCCGGCACAGCGCCGGCGCGGTTTGCTGTCGATCGCCGCCGTGAGTGCACTCGGCCTGGTGGCCCTGGCACTGGCCGGGCGCCAGCTGAACCTGAAACCGCCGGTGCTGGAATTCGACATCAAGCCCAGCGGCCAGGTCAGCATCGACGGCGAACGCGTCGGGGCCTCGCCGCCGCTGACGCAGCTGGAGCTCAAGCCGGGCAGTCATCGCATCGTGGTGCGCTATGCCGACCAGGAGCCGCTGCGGCAGACGGTGCAGCTGGAGCATGGCCAGCGGCTGCGGATCAGCCATGACTTCGCGCCGCCGGCGGTCCTGATGTTCGACATCCAGCCCGGCGGCGAGGTCTTTGTCGACGGCGTCTCGCAGGGGCAGATCCCCGGGCTGGAGCAGCTGCAGCTGGCTGCCGGCGATCACCTGCTGGAGGTGAAGTACCTCACCTATCCGCCGCTGTCGGTGACGATCTCGCCCAAGCCGGCCCAGCACCTGCGGGTGCGCTACACCTTCGAAGGGCCGCCGCCGGCACCGCCGCCGTCCCCCAAGGCCAAGAAGAAGGGCAAGCGATGAGCGACCAGCCGATTACGCAGCTGGGCCGCTACCAGGTCGAGCGCGAGCTGGGCCGCGGTGCCATGGGTATCGTCTACGAGGCGCGCGATCCGCTGCTGGAGCGCACCGTCGCGATCAAGACCATCCTGCTGCCCGGGGACGCGACGCAGCGCGAGAGCTACGAGGCGCGCTTCTCCCTGGAGGCACGGGCGGCGGCGCGGCTCAGCCATCCGGCCATCGTCACGGTCTTCGACTTCGGCCGCGAGGGTGACTTCGCCTACATGGCGATGGAACTGCTGCCCGGAATCGACCTGCGCCAGCGCCTGACCCAGTCGCGGCTGTCGCTGCGCGAGGCGCTGACGCTGGCCGCCGAAATCGCCGAGGGCCTGGCTTTCGCGCACGATCACGGCGTCGAGCACCGCGACATCAAGCCCGCCAACATCATGCTGTCGGGGAGCGGTCACGCCAAGATCATGGACTTCGGCATCGCCAGCCTGCGCCAGCCGCAGGGCCAGGCGCCGCGCGGCATGCTGTTCGGCACGCCGCGCTACATGTCGCCGGAGCAGGTCCTCGGCCGGCCCACCGACCAGCGCACGGACATCTTCTCGCTGGGCGCGGTGATCTACGAAATGCTCAGTGGCCGCCCGGCCTTCGACGGTCCCGACACCAAGCAGCTGTGGCGCAACATCGCCGTGGCCGCGCACCCCTCGCTGAGCCAGGTATTGCAGGACGTGCCGGAGGCGCTGGACCAGATCGTCGACCGCGCGCTGGCCAAGTCCGCCGCCGCGCGCTACCAGAGCGCCCGCGAACTGGCCACGGACCTGCGCAACTGCCTGGCGACGCTGCGGCGGGGTTCCGAGCCGCTGCAACTGGTCGATGCCGTGCCGGTCGCCGCAGCAAGCGTCGCCACCGTTGCCGGCGCGCTCACCGACGTGTCGGCCTACTGGCCGCTGGCACCGGAGTTCGATTCCGTCACTGCGCTGTTCCGCTGCGTTGCCCAGGATCCTGCCGCGCGCAGCGGCCTGGGGCCGCCGCCACCGCCACCGGGGACCCTGCAGGCGCTGCTGCGCGACAAGGACCTGCGCCTGGCCGCGGTGGTGCTCGGTGCCGGCCTGATGGCCGCCGCCGCCCTGATGTCCTGAACCGGTTCTCCCCAACCATGGGCGTCACGCTCGACAACAAGCTGGTGGTGGCGCTGTCCTCGCGCGCCCTGTTCGACTTCGAGGAAGAGAACCGCCTGTTCGACGAGCAGGGCGACGCGGCCTATACGCGCCTGCAGCTCGAGCGCCTGGATGAGCCGGCGCGCGCCGGCGTGGCCTTCCCGCTGGCGCGCAAGCTGCTGGCCTTCAACGGCGACGGCCAGCACCGCGTCGAAGTGGTGATCCTGTCGCGCAACGACCCGGTCTCCGGCCTGCGCGTGTTCCGCTCCGCCAAGGCCGCCGGCCTGAGCCTGGAGCGCGGCGTCTTCACCCGCGGCCAGCCGCCCTGGCACTACCTCAAGCCGCTGGGCGCGCAGCTGTTCCTGTCGGCCCACGACGAGGACGTGGCCGCCGCGCTCAATGCCGGCTTCCCGGCGGCGCGGGTGTTCAGCACCTCCGTGGTCGAGGCCGACCGTCATCCGGGAGAGCTGCGCATCGCCTTCGACGGCGACGCGGTGCTGTTCTCCGACGAAGCCGAGCGCGTGTTCCAGGCCGACGGGCTGGACGCTTTCCAGAACCACGAGCGCACGCATGCCGCGCGGCCGCTGCCGGCGGGGCCGTTCAAGCCGCTGCTGGTGGCCCTGCAGCGCCTGCAGGCAGCCTCTACCGAAGCGGTGCCGATCCGCCTGCGTACCGCCCTGGTCACCGCGCGCAGCGCCCCGGCGCACGAGCGTGCAATCCGCACGCTGATGGACTGGGGCATCGCGATCGACGAGGCGATGTTCCTCGGCGGCCTCGCCAAGGGGCCGTTCCTGCGCGAGTTCGGGCCCGACTTCTTCTTCGACGACCAGATCACGCACTGCGAGTCGGCGGCGCTGGCCGGGCCCACCGGACATGTTTCGGCCGGCGTCGTGAACCTGCGCTAGGGCCTGTCATCCCTTCCCTGGTCGCTGCGACGGAGGCCGCCTGGGTGCAGGGCTATGCCCCGGGGCGCGCCGTGTACTGAATGTACATCAGCGACACGGGGCGACGCCCTGCGCCCAGGCGGCCCCGCCCTCCGGGTGCCCCCGTCTTTGCCGCCATGCTGTGTTGCTCGTCAGTCTCTTATTCCCGATAAGCGACCTCCTCGCGCCTTGCCTGGCGGCAAATACGGGGGCATCGCAGCGATCAGGGAATGGATGACAGGCCCTAGGGCCTGTCACCGTCCGCGGTGCTGCAGGCACCGCTGGTCCGCTGTAACAACAAATCGCCGCAAGCCTGCTATTTTTGTGTCCGTCATCAAATATTCACGATAAGGACACAAAGCGGTAATGAAACTTTGCTGGTCCGCCGGCAGCGCCTGCGTCAATGGGCTGCAACTGAGTTGGGAGCAGGCGGGACCGCAAAACGGCGAACCGATGCTACTGGTCATGGGACTGGGCGGACAGCTCATCCACTGGCCCGACGATCTCTGCGAGCGCCTGGTGCAGCGCGGTTTCCGCCTGCTCCGCTTCGACAACCGCGACGCCGGGCTTTCCGGCGACGCTGATCGCGGCCTCAGCATCCGCGTGCCGCGTGACTGGGTGCGCAGCCGCCTGGGCCTGCCGGCCGAGGCCAACTACGACCTGCACGACATGGCCGACGACGTCGTCGGCCTGCTCGATGCGCTGAAAATCCCGCGCGCGCACCTGGTGGGTGTTTCCATGGGCGGCATGATCAGCCAGATCGTCGCCGGCCGTTACCCGGAGCGCGTGCTGAGCCTGAGCTCGATCATGTCCAGCACCAACGACCCGCGCCTGCCCTCGGCGCGCTTCGACGTGCTGTGGCGCATGGCCGGCATCGGCCCCAAGCCGCGCACGCGCGAGGCCGTGATCCGCCGTTCGACCGCGATGCTGTGCCGTGTCGGCAGCCCCGGCTTCCCGACGCCGCTGGAATATCGCACCCGCCTGGTCGGCCGCGCCTACGACCGCGCCTTCCGCCCGGTGGGCCACGCGCGACAGGCCCACGCCATCGTCGCCACCGGCAGCATCGAGCCGCTGCTGTCGCGGATCACCGCGCCCACGCAGGTGGTGCATGGCCTGGCCGACCCGCTGCTGCGGCCGGCCTGCGGCCAGCGCAGTGCCCGGCTGATCCGCAATGCGAAGCTGGAACTGATCCCCGGCATGGGGCATGACTTCGCGCTGCCGCTGATGCCGCGCTGGGCGGAACTGATCAGCGCGAACGCCGCGCGGGCGGCTTAGTCCTGAGGGGATTTCGGAGCTGAATCTGGCCGGGCAGGAGCGAGCTTGCTCGCTCCTGCGTAGGCAAGCTTTTTCTCAATCCCGGAAATTCTCATACTGCAGCGGCAGCTCGGTATCGGCCGCGCGCAGCATCGCGATCACCGCCTGCAGGTCGTCGCGCTTCTTGCCGATCACGCGCAGCTTGTCGCCGGTGATCTGGGTGTCCACCTTGATCTTGGACTCCTTGATCTTCGTGACGATCTTCTTGGCCTGGGCCTGCTCGATGCCCTGCTTGATCGTGACCTTCTGGCGCGCCTCGGCGAGGTTGGTCTCGATCTTGCCGGACTCGACGCTGCGCAGGTCGATGTGCCGGGCGGCGAGGCGGCGGTGCAGGATCTCCAGCAGCTGCTTGAGCTGGAACTCGTTGCCGGCGAACAGCGTGACGACGAATTCCTCCTGCTCGATGCGGGCATTGGTGCCGCGCAGGTCGTAGCGGTTGTCCAGGTCGCGCCGCGCCTGGTCCAGGGCATTGGTCAGTTCGTGCGTGTCGACTTCGGAGACGATATCGAAGGAGGGCATGGGCGGGCTCGGGCGATGGGGCGCGGCAGTATCGGCAAGCCGGGCGTCTTGCGCCAGTGCCTCAGGCGGGGCTGCGCTGGGCGCGCAGCAGCTCGCGCGCCGCGGTGGCGGTGACGCGCGCCCAGCTGAGGCCGCGCAGCAGCTTCAGCCGCAGCGGCAGGTCTGCCGGCAGGGTCAGCCAC
The DNA here is from genome assembly GCF_003428335.1 of Solimonas sp. K1W22B-7. GTDB lineage: Bacteria > Pseudomonadota > Gammaproteobacteria > Nevskiales > Nevskiaceae > Solimonas_A. The sequence continues at coordinate 4,513,276 of NZ_CP031704.1, read as the reverse complement.
AGGCGCAGCAGGTGGCGGCGCTGGTCCGGGTCGGGCCAGTCCTCGAAGCCGGTGCGGGCGTGCAGGATCGTGTGATTGGAGATCAGCTGGATGTCGCCCGGCTGCAGGTCCATGTCCAGGCAGAACTCAGGATCGCCGGCGATGGCGTCGTAGGCGTCGAGCAGTTCGTGCTCGGCGGCGGTCAGCTTCGGCACGTGGGGGATGTGCTCGACGCTGCGGTAGTAGTCGCTCTGCCAGAAGCTGCGCAGCTCGCCGTCGGCATGGCGGCAGGGCGCGATGGGGTAGGCGGGGATGCCGCCTTCGCCCTTGGTGTCGAACCACATCGGTTCGAACAGCCGCGGCACCAGCCGCGGCTTGCGTCGCAGCAGCTCGTTGTACACCGCCACCGAACTGGCGATGCGCGACAGGCCGCCGCTTTTCGCGGTCTTCAGGCACAGCAGGCCGACCACGTCGGCAGTGTCGCAATGCGGCGCCAGGGCCTTGTTGGTGCGGTAGTAGCGGATGTCGCCACCGGTGCGCTGGTCGCGCACGTGGCCCAGCAGGTCGCCCTGGGGGTTCTGTGCCCCGGGCAGGCCCAGATGGTGGCCGAAACCCCAGTAGAACAGCGCGCTCTGCGCCTCGGTCCACTGCTCCACCGGCAGGCCGCGCAGCAGCACGAAGCCGCGGCCATGGCGGATGTCGTGGCGCCAGATGTCGATGTGGGCGGCCAGGCCGGGCAAGGGGAAGTCTGCCCGGGTCATCCCGGCCATGGTCTTGCCGCTGGCCTCGGCATGGCGCACCGCGGCACGGCATTCCTCGATGTCGGCCGGGCTGAAGCGGTACTGCCAGTCGCTGCGCTGGCGCATGGCCGCGCCGCGCCAGTCCGCCGGCGAATCCACCGGGCCGTCGGGCATCCCGGTGTGGGGGCGGGCGAAGTAATGCAGGGTCTGGGCTCTGAGCGACTTGTACACGGCTCATCCTTGGCCAAAAGATGACCGGATTATGGCCTGTAAGGGCCGGTCCCTGTCAGGGAAATCCATACCCGCCCGGCGGACCCCATCCCCTGCCTGGGCATGGACAAAGGCCCTTTCCGACGCGTATACCCGTCATCGGATATTCACGAACAGAACGGCCGCCCACGGGCAGAGCCGTCCCTCTGAGGAGAGGACCATGAAAGCGATGCGAAGCGCCCTGCTGGGGCTGGCAATCCTGTGCCTGTCGGCCTGCAACTCCAGCGACGAGGTCAGCGGCAGCGGTTCTGGGGGCGGCAGCGGCCGTACCACCCACCCGGTGACCGAGAGCCGCGACGGCACGGTCTATCGCCAGGAGGTCGCGGTGGCCAAGACCGGCGACGTGGCGGTGATCCAGGTGATGGAGCCGACGCACATGGAGAAGGGCAAGACCTATCCCCTGGTGCTGCATGGCCACGGCTACGGCGGCAGCCGCAACATCACCCCCAGCGGCTTCCAGCAGCGCCTGCGCGACGCCGGCTACTACGTGATCTCGATCGACGAGCGCGGCAATGGCGAGTCCAGCGGCCAGGTGCGCGTGATGTCGCCGGACTTCGAGGGCCAGGACCTGATCGGCATCCTCGACTGGGCCGAGAACCTCGAGGGCCTGCGCCGCCACGGCGACGGCCGCATGGTGGTGGGCAGCTACAGCGGCTCCTACGGCGGCATGTACCAGTTCCTGCTGGCCGGCGCCGACCCCCAGCAGCGCCTGCGCGTGATTGCGCCCGACATCACCCCGCACGACCTGATGTACGCGCTCAACTCCGGCAACGTCGTGAAGTCGGGCTACGGCCTGCTGCTGTCGCTGAGCGCCGAGCTGCCGCTGCTGGCCGTGGTGACCGGCGGCGATCCGACGCTGATCCTGACCGGCCTGCTCGACACCCTGGCCCGCGGCCAGACGCGCCAGGACACGGCGATCTTCGAATCGCTGATCAATGCCGCGGTGCAGAACCAGTTCACCGATGCCGGCCGCAACTTCTTCAAGTACCACAGCGTGTCCTACTTCTGCGACGGCCTGCCGGCCGGCGAGCAGAACTTCCTGCTGGCCACGCCCGATCCGCGCGAGGTCGCGCCGCGTCCCTACGCCAAGATCGATGCGCTGATCACCCAGGGCTTCCGCGACACGCTGTTCAACTTCAACGACGGCGTCGGCAACTACGAGTGCCTCAAGGCGCGCGGTGGCGACGTGCGCCTGCTGACACACCAGTCCGGCCACATCCTGCCGCTGAGCCTCACCACCGTGCCGCTGCCCCCGGGCAGCAATCTGGAGACGGCGCTCGATCCGTTCTACACCGCCCTGACCCTGCCCAACTTCCAGGACGCCGGCGGCTCACGCGCCTGCGGGTCGCTGGTGCTGGACGATGTCCAGTTCGCCTGGTTCGAGGAGAAGCTGCAGGGCAAGGGCGGTGCCGTGAACGCGGCCCTGCCCAGCGGCAAGGACATCTGCCTGAGCCTGGCCGAGGGTGATGCCATCAGCGTGCGCACGGTGCCCAAGGGCGGCCAGAGCTTCGACATCAACGACTCCACGCCGCAGCTCAACTCGGTGCTGGGCGTGGTCGGCGCGGTGCTGGGCAACGGTGCGCGCGAGGCCCTGCTGGCGACGCAGCCGCTGTACACCGCCCCGGCGGGCGGTGCCATCGTCGCGGGCATCCCCACGATGTCGCTGAATCTCGCCGGCCTCACCGGCGCCGAGCAGGCGAGCTGCGCGATTCCCCTGGGCATCGGTGCCTGCGACCCGATCCTGTTCCTGGGTATCGGCCACCGCAAGGCCGGGGAGACGCGCTGGGATCTGGTCGACGACCAGCTGACCCCGGTGCGCGGTTTCGGTGAGCACATCGGCGACATGAGCGGCATCGCCGAGCGCCTGGCCGAGGGCGACGAACTGGCCTTGCTGGTCTATGGCTTCCATGCGCAGTATCCGGTGACCTGGTCGCGCGACCTGCTGGTGCCGGCACTGAACGTCGCGGGCTCGGTGCAGTTGCCGCTGCTGTCGCCGTCCCAGATCACACGCCAGGGAATCTGACGCAATGAGCCGCACGATCGAACCCAGCGGTGCCGACATCAAGCGCATCGCCACCGGCATTCCCATGAACACGCCGGTGACCATGCTCAACCTGCTGCGCTTTCGCGGCCAGGCGGCTTACCCGGAAGGCTCGGGCCATGCGCCCTGCACCGGGCGCGAGGCCTACGGGCGCTACTCGGTGCTGGCGGAAAGGCGCGTGCGCGACGTCGGCGGCGAGCCGCTGTTCCTGGCCGAGGGCATCGGCCGCTTCATCGGCCCCGAGGACGAGCGCTGGGACGAGGTGCTGCTGGTGCGCTATCCGTCGATGCAGGCCTTCCTGCAGATGATCTCCAACCCGGAGTACCGCGCGGAGACGGTGCACCGCTCGGCGGCGCTGGAGGATTCGAGGTTGGTGGTGATGAGGACGCCGATGGGCGGGATGGGGGTTTAGTTGAGGTATGGTGAGCCCCTCGATACACCGCTACGCGGCACTCGGGGAGAACGGTCTGTTGGTCGCTGGAAGATTCTAAAGACCCGTTCACCCCGAGTAGCGCAGCGTATCGAGGGGCTCACACATTCACCAAGGTCACCCATGCCGTTCTGGCTCTACATCCTGCGCTGCGCCGACGGCTCCTACTACACCGGGCATACGGACAACCTCGATCAGCGCATTGCCCAGCATGAGGCCGGTACGTTCGAAGGCTATACCGCCACGCGAAAGCCACTGCTGCTGGTGTACTCGCAGGAGTTTTCGAGCCGCGAGGAAGCCTTGGCTTCGGAGATGCAGGTCAAGCGCTGGAACCGGCTGAAGAAGGAAGCGTTGATCCGCGGGGATTTCGGCGGTCTAAGGCAGGCAGCGAAGAAGAACTTCAAGCGAAGCCCGGAGTAAACAAAAGGGGCGGTGCGCAAGCACTGCCCCTTTTTCACTAGGCGGAAGGCGATGAGACCGTCTGCGCGTGAAAGCTGGCAACTTTCTTTTGATAGTCTTGCAAATACTCGCGATGTGTCTCCATCGCTATGCGTACGCACACTTCAATCAATGGCAACTCCCTAGAGAACTTGGAATAGATCTCCGAGTCGCTGACATTCAACGGGAGGCCTTCGCCTAGTAGGAAGTGGGCCGCCTGGTTTCTAAAGTCTTCACGAAATCGGCCGTTAAAAACTTCCTTAATTTGCCTTTCCTCTAGTTCAGCGTGGTCCGGAAGCGGGTCATGCAATTTCGGCACTACCTCTTTGTGCATCGCTATAGAAATACCCTTATCCTTTGCACGCGACATGAGCGCTGGTCGTAAAGACTTATAGATTCCTTCAAGAATCTTGTAGTAGCACAAAAACTTGTACAGCGAGCTTGGATTGTTTTTTGCTTCCCTGTATAGCGCATACACAGGAATCAACTCTTCCTCCATGGAGGAGGCGTGTGGATTCAGTTGTACATTGGCATGAGGTCCAACGTAATCCACGGATTCAATATGATGAACTGTGTCTAGGCATCCCACTCTCACGATGTGTAGCGGGATGTTTGCCAAGAAGCTCAGATGATCAAGAAAGGGAGTAAGCGCCTTTAAGAACAGGTGCTTCGCTTCATGGATGGAGGTTGAATTGCAATCGAACTCTACCAGCGCAAGCTCCTTCTTTGCGTTGTGTCTCAGAATCATCTTCCCTACGGACGTATGAAGCATGCCCGCAGTGTCTTCATAGCCTGCAACGATAAATGAATCCCCATCTTCACTAGTCATGATGGTGGAGATACCTCCTTCTCTTGAGGAGTGCTTCCCCAGCAGCGCCTTTAACTTGAACATTCGCTTGCTTTTATCCTTGAATTTTTCTTGGTCAGAAATTTTCCGATCTGGAAACTCAGGAACAATCAATAGAACACCGGGCACGCCAGAGGGCCCCAAGCGATCAACGGACACCTTAGTGCTTGTGGTAGCGCCTTTCGATGTCCTAGATGATGCATTGGCCCGGCGATCTTGCTGTCGAAGTTTCTTCTGCCGAAGCTTTCGCAGCTTTAACTTTCTGCTCTTACTCAACTTTCTTCCTCCTGTCTTGTGCCTAAAGCGGGGGCGCCATCCATGGCGGGACTTCACTTCCTGATCTAGCCCCGGCCCGGCCATCCATGGCCGGGCGTGAATCGCCGCATGCGATGACATTTAGTCATCGCATAAGCGCGGCGATTCACCCCTTCACACACATCACCTGCTTCAGCGTGTGCACCACCTCCACCAGGTCCGTCTGGTTGGCCATCACTTCATCGATGTCCTTGTACGCCGCCGGAATCTCGTCGACCACGCCGGCGTCCTTGCGGCAGACCACGCCCTCGGTCTGCTGCACCAGGTCGGTAGCGGTGTACTTCTTCTGCGCCTGCGTGCGGCTCATGCGGCGGCCGGCGCCGTGCGAGCAGGACTCGAAGCTTTCCGGGTTGCCCTTGCCGCGCACGATGAAGCTCTTGGCGCCCATGCTGCCCGGGATGATGCCCAGCTGGCCCTCGCCGGCGCGGATCGCGCCCTTGCGGGTCACCCAGACGTCGGCCTCGTAGTGATGCTCGCGCGAGACGTAGTTGTGGTGGCAGTTCACCGCCTCCGCCACGGTCTCGAACGGACGCAGGTGACGGCGCATCGCCGCCAGCACCAGGCCCAGCATCACCTCGCGATTCATGCGCGCGTAGTCCTGCGCCCAGCCCACCGCCTCGACATAGTCGTCGAAGTCCGGCGAACCCTCGTCCAGCCAGGCCAGGTCGATGTCCGGCAGCTGGCGGTCCATGCGCAGCGCCTTCTCGCGGGCGCGCTCGATGAAGTAGGTGCCGATGCGGTTGCCGATACCGCGGCTACCCGAGTGCAGCATCACCCACACGCGGCCGGCCTCATCCAGGCACAGTTCGATGAAGTGGTTGCCGCCACCCAGGCTGCCCAGCTGACAGATCCAGCCGTTCGGGTCCTTGCGCGACTCCAGCTTCGGGTGCTTCTCCAGGATCGCGTTCAGGCCCGGGTCGAAGGCGGCAGCCGCCTCGGTCGGCGCACGGTCGCCACGATGCTGGTCGCGGCCCACCGGCACGTCGCGGCTGATCTGGCGGAAGACGTTGTTGAGACGCTTCTCGTCCAGGTCCCCGGCAGTCAGCGTGGTACGCGCCGCGGCCATGCCGCAGCCGATGTCCACGCCCACCGCAGCAGGCACGATCGCCTGGCGCGTCGCGATCACCGAGCCCACGGTCGCGCCGATGCCCAGATGCACGTCCGGCATCGCGGCGACGTGGTGGTGCACGAACGGCAGGCCGGCAATGTTCGCCAGCTGCTTGCGCGAGGCCTCGTCGACGTCGTCGGTCCAGATCTTCACCGGCACGCTGCCGGTGGTGATTTCCTGCTTGATGCTCATATCGTTCCTGCGGCGCCACTCAGAGCGTCGCATCCTCCAAGGGGGCCTGTTAACACTACCGCAATCGCCGCGATGCCCCTACGGGGCACCCCATAGGGGCGGGCCCGTTTTGGCGCATGGCTGCGTCCCGACCCGCTTATGTACGTCTAGTACACCGCGCGTATCGGGACATTGCCCTGCACCAAAACGGTCTCCGTCGCAGCGACCGCGGTAGCGTTAACAGGCCCCGGTCTCAAATAAAGAGGGTCCGCCCGCCTTCGCGGGCGGCCCTCGACAGTACTACGGGCGCAGCGTCACCAGCTGCTTGAGCACACCGTCCAGTCCACCGAAGACCGTCAGCTTGTCGATCTTCTCGGTCACCTTCTCCAGCGCCTCCAGCTCCTTCAGGCGCAGCAGCGTCGGGCTCTCTTCGATCAGGCGCGCCGTGTTCAGCAGCGAGCGCGTCGCGTTGGCCTCCTCGCGGCGGCGGATGACATTGGCCTGGGCCGCCTTCTCGGCCTGCACCAGGCCGTTGAGGATGTCCTTCATCTCACCCGGCAGGATCAGGTCCTTGACGCCCACGCCCAGCAGCTCGACACCCAGCTCGCGCACGCGGCCGGCGACGTAGGCGAAAATCTCGCCGTCCATCGCCGTCTTGTCCGACAGCAGTTCGTCCAGCGTCTTCACGCCGACCGAACGGCGCAGGCCGAACTGCAGCTCGCGGTACAGGTAGTCGATGTACTTCGCCACCTTGGTGCGGGCCGCCACCGGATCGCTGACGCGGATCGTCGCCGACAGGTTCACGCGCAGGCTGACCTTGTCCTTGGTCAGCAGTTCCTGGCCCGACACCTCCAGGGACTGCAGGCGCAGCTCGATCAGCTCGACGCCGACGTTCTTCTGGAAGTTCCAGAAGGCGTAGGCACCCGGCTGCAGCACGCGCTGCAGCTTGCCGTCGACGAACAGCAGGCCCGCCGACTCCGCCGGTACCGTGGTGCTCAGCGCGTAGCGGTCGAGCACGCCGGTCTGGCGCAGGCGCTTGGCCACCGCCGGTTCCAGTTCCAGGCTCTCCCCCAAGGGCAGGCGCTGCACGGCGACGGACACCGGGCCCTTCCAGTACAGCTTGCGGGCGCCGGGGACCAGCACGTCCTCGAGCTTGCCGTTCTTCGACACCAGGCCGACCTCGTCGGTGCCGACGTCGGCGAGCACGAAATCGCGCTCCAGCTTCGCGCCCAGGCGCTCCACCAGCATGTCCGTGTCCTTGCCCTCGTATTCCGGGCGGGTGATGTCGGCTACGCGCAGGTCGGCGGCCACGAACGGGCTCCACATCCAGGTCACGCCCGGGGACAGCACGCGCTCGAAGCGGCGGTTGCGGTACAGCAGTCCACGCTCGCCGTCGCCGATGACGATACGCTTCATTCCAAAAATGCTCATCATGGGAGGCACTCCTTTTTTCTGGCCTCGTTTCCGCCGGCTCCGCTGCTCCACCGCGCTCGCCGGCCTGGCGCGGATCGCTCTGGTCTCCCGCAACGCGGCAGCCTTGCCTGCTCGCGCAGGCGAATAAGAAGGGGACACCCCTGACGACGTGTCAGGGGAGGCACCGCGATCCCCGGGTCGGGCGGCGCGGTTCCGGCATGAAGCCATCCGCTGCGCTGGATGGCGATCGAGCCTTGTGCCGCGCCGCCTTCGCGTCGGAAGACAGTGCCCCGGCCATCGCGCCGCTGCGTGAGGACAGGCCGGCATCGGACGAGCCTTTGCCGGTGTTGCCGTCACACACGGGGCGTCCCCGATGTGTGTCCTTTCGGACCTGGTGCGAAAGCACGGGAGTCGAACCCGTTACCGGATGGTTGAAAACCACCTGCTCTATCCAATGAGCTAGCTTCCAAAGGAAGATCAAAGCTTCCTGTGAGGGATCGACGTCGCACGACACGCGGCATACGCACCGGCACAGCCGGGCGCACCGGGCAGGACTCGCGAGCCTGCACCGCTGCATGGCGCCGTCATCATCGGCCCCCTATTGGCGCCTCTTGCCGAGGCGCCAATCTGTTTGGCGACCTGTGTCGCCGAATCCTGTTTCTCCACCGCGAACGCAAAGAAAAACCCCCGGTAGCAAGGCTCCCGGGGGTTCGCATTCCACGGGAGATCGGGGTGACCGATCTCCCTGCAAGGGATGGATCAGTCGATAAGCGTCAGGCTGGCGGTATTGCCCAAGGTCCGTTCAGGCCGGAGCGCAGGCGCGACGCCGCCACGGCTGTGATGCCGTTGCATGCTCGTTGCCTGGGTCCTGGACAAGATGGTCATGGAAGCCTGTGTGCCCGAAAATTTTTTCATCGCAATGATTGCGAAGCGCGCGGACTGTACGCCTGCGCAAAAGCGCTTGCAAGAAATATTTTTCAAGGTTTTCCCCTGTTATCCATGAACGAACACTATCGATCGCGGTCGCGGTAGAAGCGGCGCTGGCTGCGATGGAGTGCCTTGTCGGCCCGTTTCGTTGCCTGTCTCTGCAAGCTTGTCTGACGTGCATGCGCAAGCTCGCGTTCCAGCTTGTGATAGTTCGCCAGCCGCCCTTCGTCCACTTGTCCGCGCACCGCGCAGCCGGGCTCCTCCTCGTGCCGGCAATCGCCGTAACGGCAGTGCTCCGCCAGCTGCGCGATGTCCTCGAAGGCACCGTTGCCCAGCGCTTCGTCGCCGGACAGTCGCAACTCGCGCAAACCCGGTGTGTCGATGATGCAGGCGCCGTCGGGCAGGCACAGCAGTCGCCGCGCCGTGGTGGTGTGGCGGCCGCGATCGGCGGCGGCGCTCACGGTACCGGTAGCCTGGCGCGAGTCACCGAGCAGCGTGTTGCACAGCGTGGACTTGCCGACACCGGAAGAGCCGAGCAGCACCAGCGTCTGGCCTTCGCCCAGCCAGGGCTGCAGGGCTGCGCGCAGCGTGGCGTCGCGTGTGTCGCCATGCACCACTTGCGTGGCGCTGCCGCAAAGGCGCCGCACGGCGGCGATGCGTGCGTCGGCGTCCGTGCAGAGATCGGCCTTGCTCAGCACCACCACCGCCGCCGTCTCCGAGGCACGCGCCAGCAGCAGGAAGCGCTCCAGGCGATTGGGCTTGTAGTTGCCGTCGAGGCCCATCACCAGCAGGGCGGTGTCGACATTGGCGACCAGCGGTTGCGCCTCGCCGTCGCCGCGGCCGCGGCGCAGGAGATTGGCGCGTGGCAGCAGCGCGGCGATGCGGCGCGTGCCGCCTTCATCGCGCCATAGCGCCCAGTCGCCGGCCAGCGGATCTTCGCCGGGAGCAAACAGGGCCTCGAAGACCTGGCTGCCGTCATGCAGCTCGCAGCGGTCGCGGTGGCGCGCAATCACGCGCGCGGGCAGGGCGCCGGTTTCGCTGGAGAGAAACGGGACGAGGCGGAGGGGAAAACCGATGCGCCGCAGCGCATCCGGGAAAGGATGGAATGACATGGGGTAGCTGACCTGTTCGTGGCTGCCACGGGCAGCCGCAAGGGAGCCGGCGCGCCGGGCGCCGGGAGTTCACGTTCCGCCGCGAGGGCGGAGCAGGTCAGGCAAGGTCGTTCATATTCCGGAGGGGAGTATAAATCCGTCCGCGAAGGCGGTCGAACCATCGGGCCGCTGCGCTACTCTCAGGACTCTTGTTCCCGAAGAAGATCCGCATGAAGGACATCAAGACCATCGGCGTGCTGACCAGCGGTGGCGACTGCGCCGGGCTCAACGCGGTGATCCGCGCGGTGACCTATCACGCCTCCCAGGTCTGCGGCTGCCGTGTGCTGGGCATCCTTGACGGCTCGCTGGGCCTGATGGAGCAGCCGCCGCGCTACCGCGAGTTGCGTGCGGAGTCCTTCGACGAGGGCCTGCTGCGCGAGGGCGGCACTTTTCTCGGCACCACCAACAAGGGCGATCCCTTCCGCTTTCCGCAGCCCGACGGCAGCTTCCGCGACCGCTCCGGGGACTTCGCCGCCGGCGTGCGCGAGCTGGCGCTGGACGCACTGATCGTGATCGGTGGCGACGGCTCCATGCGCATCCTGCGGCGCCTCTGCGACCAGGCCGGCATCGGCATGGTCGGCGTGCCCAAGACCATCGACAACGACGTCCACGGCACCGAGTACGCCGTGGGTTTCGCCACCGCGATCAACGTCGTCACCGACGCGCTGGACCGCCTGCAGCCCACTGCCGCCAGCCATCACCGCGTGATGATCCTGGAGACCATGGGCCGCGACACCGGGCACATCGCGCTCAACGGCGGCATTGCCGGCGGCGCCGACGTGATCCTGGTGCCGGAAATCCCGTACACGCTCGACGGCCTGGTGGCGCACCTGCGCCGCGTACTGACGCAGGGCCGCTCGCATGCACTGCTGGTGGTGGCCGAGGGGGTCAAGACCGAAGAGGGGCAGCATGCCTCCGTAAACCTGCCGGGCGAGCAGCTGCGCTACGGCGGCATCGGTTACTACCTGGAGCGCGAGATCGGCAAGCGCCTGGGGACGGAGACCCGCGTCACCGTGCTGGGTCACCTGCAGCGCGGCGGCACGCCGTCGCCGCGCGACCGCCTGCTGGCCTCGGCCTTCGGCGTGCACGCGGTCAAGCTGGTGGCGCAGCGACGTTTCTCGCGCATGGTCGCCTGGCAGGACCGCGGCGTGATCGACGTGCCGCTGGCCGAGGTCACGGTGGGCTCGCGCCTGCTGCAGCCTGACGATCCGTTGATCGCCACGGCGCGGGGCGTGGGCATTTATGTCGGCGACGTGTGATTATAGATAAATAAGATTAATTTATAATAAATAAAATATAACAATCTCCCGCAGGCTTTCCGCTAGCCTAGGCCTATCCAATCAAGGGGGAGCGTCATGCTGCTGACCATCACACCGCTGTACGCCGGCGCACTGGCGATCCTGTACCTGGCGCTGAGCTATCGCGTGGTGCAGCAGCGCGGCCACGGCGTGAGCCTGGGCGACGGCGGCGACCAGGAACTGCTGCGCCGCATCCGCGGCCACGGCAACTTCGCCGAATACGTGCCCTTCATCCTGCTGATGCTCGCGATGCTCGAGTTCGGCGGCGTCACGCCGCCCTGGCTGCTGCACCTGCTCGGCGCCGCGCTGCTGGTGGCGCGCCTGCTGCACGGTATCGCGCTGTCGTTCACCCCGGGCTGGAAGTTCGGCCGCTTCTACGGAACGCTGCTGACCTTCATCCTGCTGCTGGTGCTCGGTGTGCTGTGCCTGTGGCGCGGCATCGCCGTGCTGCTGGTGTGAGCAACAAGCCCTACTCCGCGTCCTGCGAGCGCAACCGCGAGCCGATCCTCGCGGTGCTGCGCCAGCATTTCGCCGACCGGGGCCGCGTGCTGGAGATCGGCAGCGGCACCGGCCAGCACGCGGTGCATTTCGCCGCGGCGCTGCCGCAGCTGGTGTGGCAGTGCGCCGACCGCGAGGAAAATCTCGATGGCATCCGCCTCTGGCTGGAGGATGCGGCCCTGCCCAACACGCCGCCGCCGCTGGTGCTCGACGTCAACCAGGCGGACTGGCCGGCGCCGGGCTACGACGCCGTGTTCAGCGCCAACACCCTGCACATCATGGGCTGGGACGACGTGCGGGAAATGTTCCGGCGCCTGCCGGAGGTGATGGCGGCGGGCGCGAAGCTGGCGGTGTACGGGCCGTTCAACTACGGCGGCCGTTTCACCAGCGACAGCAACGCCGCCTTCGACACCGCGCTGAAGCACGCCGACCCGCGCCGCGGCATCCGCGACGCCGAGGCGGTGGACGCGCTGGCGTCAGCCATCGGCCTGCAGCTGCTCGACGACCACGCGATGCCGGCGAACAATCGCTGCCGTATCTGGCAACTCAGTTGATGTGCTTGCGCTCCGCCGGCGCCAGCGTGGGCTGCGCCGCGTCCGGCGCCGTCAGGCCCCATTCGGCCAGCTTCACGCCCTCGTCGATCAGCTTGGCCAGCGCGTGCACGGTCTTTTCCGGCAGGCGGATCTCCAGGCCCGGCCCTTCCTGCGGCGAGAACAGCAGCAGGTAGTGTTCCTCGCCGGCGCGGCGCATCTGCACTTTGTTCACCAGCAGCGGCGCCATCGCAGGGCTCAGTTCACCGGGCTCGAACTGTTTCCTGAAGTCGGTGCCTTCCAGCGCATGCTGGTGCTGGAACTCGAGCACCGCCTTCTGCGTCTGCGGGTCGCTGTGCTGGCGCACCGGCTCGCTATGACCCAGCACCTGGAACAGCGCCGGCCACCACAGCGCGGTCAGCCGCCGCGTCAGCCACAGGTGGTACTCCTGCTTGTCGCGCGTGCTGATGCGCAGCAGCAGGCGATCCTGGGCCGGGTCGTACTGGATGTTGATCTGGTGCAGTTGCATAGGTCAGCCCGCGGTTTCGTAGCGCGGCGGCGGTTCCTGCACATCGCCGCGCGGTGAGGAGCGGATGCGCGGGCGCAGCCATGCCGCGAACTCTTCGACGGTGAGTTGGCCCTCGGCCAGCGCCAGAAAGCGGGGGAACAGTTCCACGTCCTCGGCAGCGAGCATCGCGTCATTGAGCTCGATGAAGGTTTCGCAGACCACAGCCGCCGTGCGCTTGTTGCCGTCGACGAAAGGATGATTTCGCGCCAGGCCGAAGGCAAGGGAGGCGGCGAGGTCCGCCAGGTCCGGCGGCGGGTCGCCGTAGTGATGCAACTGCTGAGGCCGGGCGAGCGCCGACTCCAGCATGTTCTCATCGCGCACGCCGCTGCTGCCGCCATGCTCGGCCAATTGCCGGTCGTGTATCGCCAGGGCCAGGGAGCGGCCAATCCAGACGATCATGGCCTGTCCTCAGTTCTCGGACAGCTTGTGCAGCAAAGTGCGGCGGCGGCGCATGACGCTTTCGGCCACCTCCATCTGCTGCGCAAACGTCGGATCGTAGGCCTGCAGCTTCACGCCATCAGGCAGCTCGGTGACATAGAGCGTGTCGCCCTTGTCCAGGCGCAGGCGCGCCAGCAGTTCCTTGGGCAGCACGACGCCGGCCGAATTGCCCACGGTGGTGATCTTGAGTTTCATGGCGGACCCTCCTGTCGGACATTATAACGTCCGTATATACATCATTCCAGCCGGGAACGGATCGGCGGCAAAACCACTCCAAGTCCATGACGGTGCCAGGAAGGTGCCCATATTCAACGAGTTTCAAGGAGTTCAGGGATGAACCTGCAATTGCTGGAGACCCCGGTCTACGGCGGTACTCCACGGGACTGGCTGATCACGCTGGGCCTGTCGGTGGCGATCGCGCTGGTGATGTACCTGGCCAAGCCGATCCTGGCGCGCCGCCTTGTCGCCCAGGCACAGCGTTCGCGTACCCAGCTCGACGACGCCATGGTCGCTGCGCTGCAGGCGACGCGCCTGTGGCTGGTGTCGATCTTCGCGCTGTCGCTGGGCAGCCACTACCTGACATTGCCCGATCGGCACAACGACCTCCTGAAAGCGGCCACGGCCGTGGCCTTCTTCCTGCAGCTGGGCTTCTGGGCCGGGGCAGCGCTCAACTTCTGGCTGGGCCGTTCGCGCGCCAGGGCCATGGCTTCCAATGCCAGCGCCGCGACCAGCCTCTCTGCCATCGGCTTCATCGCCCAGCTGGTGTTGTGGACCGTGATCCTGCTCCTGGTACTGGACAACCTCGGCATCAACATCACCGCCCTGGTGGCGGGCCTCGGCATCGGGGGTGTCGCCGTGGCGCTGGCGGTGCAGAACATCCTCGGCGACCTGTTCGCCTCGCTGTCGATCGTGGTGGACAAGCCCTTCGTGATCGGCGACTTCATCATCGTCGACAACTACATGGGCACGGTCGAGAACGTCGGCCTCAAGACCACGCGCATCCGCAGCCTCGACGGCGAGCAGATCGTGTTCTCCAACAGCGACCTGCTCAAGACCCGCCTGCGCAACTACAAGCGCATGGTCGAGCGCCGCGTGCTGTTCAGTTTCGGTGTGGCCTACGAGACCCCGCCGGACCTGCTCGAGCAGATCCCGGCGACGATCCGCAAGATCGTCGAAGCCCAGTCCAGGGTGCGCTTCGAGCGGGCGCACTTCCAGAAGTTCGGCGAGTACTCGCTGGTGTTCGAGACGGTCTACTGGGTCACCGACCCGGACTACAACCTGTTCATGGACATCCAGCAGGCGGTGAACCTGGCGATCATGCGGGCGCTCAAGAGCGAGCGCATCGTCTTCGGCATGCCGCGCCAGTCGCTGCAGCTGGAAGGGCCGCTGCGCCTGGACGCAGGCGAGCCCGAAGCGGCGCGCAGTGCCGGCAACGGCGCCAAGGCCGGCGCGCATTGAGACCCTCCGGTGCAGCACAATCCGGACATGACACGACCCGTTTCCAACCAGCCCGCCGGGCCGACCTGTCCCTGCGGTTCCGGCGCCGCGTACGTGGCCTGCTGCGAGCCTTTCCACCTGGGCAAGGCCCTGCCGCCCACCGCCGAGGCGCTGATGCGCTCGCGCTACAGCGCCTATTTCTCGGGCCTCGAGGGTTACCTGCTGGCGACCTGGCACCCCGGCACCTGCCCGGAGTCCCTGGACCTGGGCAGCGAGCATCCGCGCACCACCTGGCTGGGGCTCAAGGTGTTGCGGTATGTGCCGCAGGACGCCGACCACGCCCAGGTGGAGTTCGTGGCCCGCTACCGCATCGGCGGCGGCAGCGCCCAGCGCCTGCACGAGCTGAGCCGTTTCGAGCGCATCGACGGCCGCTGGCTCTACCTCGACGGCAGCTTTCCCGCGCCGGAACCGGTGGCCGCGCAGGGTGGGCGGGGACGGAAAAGCTGATTTCCTTAGAGTTTTTTGACCCAAAAGCGGCCCTGCATAGTCAAAAGCCTTAGAATTGGCGCCCCGTTTCCGGGTTTCCCAGCCGGTCGCAAGGAAAGTTTCGTGTCGATTGCAGAAGCAGCACCCAACCCCGCCAACAGCGCCGGCCTCAGCTCCGAGCGTATCGAGGCCCTGAACGCCAAGTACGCGCCGCTGGATTTCGAGCAGCGCCTAGAGGAGCTGTACAAGGATTTCCCCGAGGACAAGGTGCTGGTGACCTCGTCCTTTGCCGCTACCTCGGCGCACTTCCTGCACATCATCTCGCGCATCCGTCCGAGCCAGCGCGTGGCCTTCATCGACACCGGCTTCCACTTCCCCGAGACCCTGGCCTACCGCGACTTCCTGGTCGCCGAGTTCGGCCTGGAAGTGTTCGACCTCAAGGCCGAGGACTGGAAGCACCAGTTCACCGTCGACGAGAAGACCTGGTCGCGCGATCCGGACTTCTGCTGCTCGGTCAACAAGGTGGAGCCGCTGGAATCGGCCAAGCCCGCGTACCACATCTGGGTGTCCAGCCTGATGCGCTGGCAGACCGATCACCGCGCCACGCTGCCGGTGTTCGAGGAGCGCCGCGGCATCGTCAAGTTCAACCCGATGATCGACGTCACCCGCGAACAGCGCGACGACTACATCCGCGAGCACGCCCTGCAACTGCACCCGCTGGTGGAGAAGGGCTATTCCTCCATCGGCTGCTCGCATTGCACGGTGCCCGGTGACGGCCGCGCCGGCCGCTGGCAGGGCAAGCCCAAGACCGAGTGCGGCCTGCATCTCTGATGGCCCTGCGCGTCGAGATCATCCCGGTCACCCCGCTGCGGCAGAACTGCTCGCTGATCTGGGACAGCGAGACCTTGCAAGGCGCACTGGTGGATGCCGGCGGCGAGATCGAGCAGCTGCTGCAGCGCGTGGCCCACCACGGCGTGACCCTGGAAAAGCTGCTGGTCACCCATGGTCACCTGGACCATGCCAGCGCCGTGCAGGACCTGGCCGAGCGCCTGGGCCTGCCGATCGAAGGCCCGCACCGCGACGACGACTTCTGGATCCAGCGCCTGCCGCAGGACGCCGAGACCTACGGCTTCCCGCCGGCGCGCGTCTTCACACCCGACCGCTGGCTGGAGCAGGGCGACACCGTGACCCTGGGCAGCCTGAGCCTGGACGTGCTGCATTGCCCGGGACATACGCCCGGTCACGTAGTGTTTCACCATGCGCCTTCGCAGCTGGCCTTCGTCGGCGACGTGCTGTTCCAGGGGGGCATCGGCCGCACCGACTTTCCTCGCGGCAACCGTGGCGACCTGGTCCGCGCGATTCGCGAACGACTGTTCCCCTTGGGTGACGACACGCACTTCGTCCCGGGCCACGGCCCCATGTCCACATTCGGCAACGAGCGCCACAGCAACCCCTACGTCTCCGATCGGGCCGCCGGCTGAACCCTGCCGGCGAAGCGTGGTCTGCTTCTTGCGTAATCGAACTGGCATGGAGCCACTGTAGCCTCCATGCCGTCAGCAGGAGTGGCCATGAGCAGCAGAAAACCCGCGGTACGGCGTCACCGCACGCTATGGATTTCCGACGTGCACCTGGGCTCGGAGGGCTGCAAGGCGCGCGCCCTGGTCGAGTTCCTGCGCCAGAACGAGTGCGAGAACCTCTACCTGGTCGGCGACATCTTCGACGGCTGGAAACTGCGCGCCAAGTTCTACTGGCCGCCCGACCACAGCCGCGTGCTGCACGCCGTGATCGCCAAGGCCCGCAAGGGCACCAAGGTGCACTACATCGCCGGCAACCATGACGACTTCCTGCGCCAGTTCGTGCGCAAGCAGCTGCGCCTGGGCCGCATCCGCCTGGCCAACGAGGCGGTCCACACCACCGCCGACGGCCGCCGCCTGCTGGTGATCCACGGCGATGTCTTCGACGAAGTGGTCAGCAACATGCCGCTGCTGGCCCATGCTTCCGACCTGGCCTACACCCTGCTGATGCGCGCGGACACCGCCTGGCAGCGCTGGAACGGCGTGGCGGAGCCCATGCCCAAGCTGTCGGCCATGGTGAAGACCCAGGTGAAGTCGGTGACGCAATACCTGTCCGGCGTCGACGAGAAGATGCTGCACCGCTGCCGCAACGAGGGCCTGAATGGCGTCGTCACCGGCCACACCCACCATGCCGAGGTGCGCTACGTGCGCAACGGCGTGACCAGCTTCAACTGCGGCGACTGGGTGGAGAGCTGCACCGCCCTGGCCGAGGACTTCCAGGGCGAGATCCGCATCCTCAAGTGGGAGCCCACGAAGAAGCCCGCACCGCGCCGCAAGGCGGTCGCCAAGCCGCGCAAGCCAGCCGCGCGCAGCACGCGGCGGCGGGTGGCGGAGCCGATTAAGCGGGTGGTGGCGCGGGTGCGGGCAAGAAGGGCGAAGGCCAAGACGCCGGAGTAGTGTCGTCTTTTCGTAGGAGCGGCTGTTAGCCGCGAGCGCCGGTTGCCATGATGACCGGCCTTCGCGGCCAACGGCCGCTCCTACAGTCCGTCAATATTGCTGTAGTTTCTCGAGTTCTTCCGACGCCGCCAACCACTGCTCCTCGCTGGTTTCCAGCTCGGCGCGCTTCTCGGCCTGTTCCTGCGTCAGCTTCTGCAGCTTGCCGCGCTGCCCGGCCTCGTAGATCGCCGGATCGGCCAGCTCGTTCTCCAGCACCTTGAGGCGCTGCTGCAGCTTGCCCATCTTCGCGTCGAGGTTGCGGATGGTCTCGCGGAAGGGCTTCTCCACCGCGCGCTGCTCTTCCGGCCGGCGCTTCGGCGCCTGCGGGATCGCGGCCTCGGCCGTGGCCTTGGCCACCTTGGCGACCTTGCCGGTGCCCTGCGCCGCGCGGCGCTGGCCCAGCCAGCGCGCGTAGTCGTCGAGGTCGCCGTCGAAGGACGCCACTTCGCCGTCGGACACGCGCCACAGCTCGTCGCAGGTCGCGGCGATCAGGTGGCGGTCATGCGACACCAGCACTACGCTGCCGGCGAACTCCTGCAGGGCCATTTCCAGGGCCTGGCGCATGTCCAGGTCGAGATGGTTGGTGGGCTCGTCGAGCAGCAGCAGGTTGGGTTTGCCGTAGACCACCAGGGCCAGGGCCAGGCGCGCCTTCTCGCCGCCCGAGAACGGCTCGATCACCTCGAAGGCGCGGTCGCCGCGGAAATTGAAGCTGCCGAGGAAGTCGCGCAGGTCCTGTTCCTTGGCCGTCGGGGCCAGGCGCTGCAGATGCAGCATCGCCGAAGCCTTGATGTCCAGCTGCTCCACCTGGTGCTGGGCGAAGTAGCCCACGCGCAGGTAGGGCGAGCGCGTCAGCGCGCCGGCGCGGGCGTCCAGTTCGCCGGCCAGCAGGCGCACGAAGGTGGACTTGCCGGCGCCGTTGGGGCCCAGCAGGCCGATGCGGTCGCCCGGCTCCAGGCCGCTGCGCACGCCGCTGAGCACGGTGCGGTCGCCATAGCCCACCGCCACCTTGTCGCAGTGGATCAGCGGCGAGGGCAGGCGGTCCGGCTTGGGGAAGCGGAACTGGAACTCCGGGTCCGCCACCACCGCTGCCGTCATGCTGATCCGCTCGATCATCTTCACGCGCGCCTGGGCCTGGCGCGCCTTGGTGCCGGCCTTGAAGCGGTCGACGAAGGATTGCAGGTGCGCCACCTGGCGCTTCTGCTGCTCGTGCGTGCTCTGCTGCTGCGCGAGGCGTTCGGCGCGGATGCGCTCGAACTGCGAGTAGTTGCCGCTGTACAGGGTGGCGCCGCCGCCCTGCAGGTGCAGGGTGTGGGTGGTGGCCGCGTCGAGGAACTCGCGGTCATGCGACACCGCCAGCAGCGTGCCGGGGTAGGTCGACAGCCAGTCCTGCAGCCACAGCACCGCGTCGAGATCGAGGTGGTTGGTGGGCTCGTCGAGCATCAGCAGGTCGGAGCGGCACATCAGCGCGCGCCCCAGGTTCAGGCGCATGCGCCAGCCGCCCGAGAAGTCCGCCACCGCCTGGCCCTGTTCCACCGCGCCGAAGCCCAGGCCGTCGAGCAGCTTGGCCGCGCGCGCCGGCGCGGCATAGCCGCCGATGGCCGCCATGCGGTCGTGCAGCGCGGCCAGCTTGTCGAGGTCTTCGGCCTCCTCGGCCTTGGTCAGCGCCGCCTCGGTGGCGCGCAGCTCCTGGTCGCCGTCCAGCACGAAATCCAGCGCCGACTGCGACAGCCCCGGGGTTTCCTGGGCAACGGTGGCGATCCTCAGGTTGCGCGGCACCGAGACGTCGCCGAGGTCCGGCTGCAGCTCGCCCAGCAGCATCGCGAACAGGCTGGACTTGCCGGTGCCGTTACGGCCGACCACCCCCACGCGATAGCCGGGATAGATCGTGAAAGCGAGGTTTTCGAGCAAGGTGCGCGAACCGCGGCGCAGCGTTGCGTTGGCAAAGGTCAGCATGGGGGGCGGATTCTAGTGGATCAGGCCGCCCGCCGCCCATGAAGTTTGCCCGTGGGAGCGGCTTCAGCCGCGATCTTTTGGTTTTTTGCCCAAGATCGCGGCCAAGGCCGCTCCCACAGGGATAAAGCTCAATGCAGCTTCCGCTCCGCCACCGGCGGCGGCGTGTACTGGTAGATCCAGGTCTCGGTCAGGGTCTGGTTGCCCAGCTTCAGGTACATGCGCAGGTTGATCGGTTCGGTGCTGTCGTCCGGCACCAGGTCGAACATCGCCCGGTAGCCCTTGAGCGCCGCCAGCGGCCGTGCCGAGGTGATTTCCACCTTGCCGCGCGAGGCGGTGATCACGGCCTCGACCTTGGGGTTGCCCTCCAGCATGCCCAGCGAGCCCCCGGCGAAGTCCACCGCGAAGCGCCAGGAGTAGTACTTGCGCTTCTGGCCGACCACGCCGCCCAGGCCGGTGCGGCTGGCCTGCACCGTGGCCAGCGGCGGGGTGGCCGGCGGGATGCCGCCCCAGTGCAGGCGGTAGGACAGCAGGTATTCCTTGCCCGGCTGCACCTTCTCCTCCGGGTTCCAGAACGCCACGATGTTGTCGAAGGTCTCGTCCACGGTGGGGATTTCCACCAGCTGCACGGCGCCCTTGCCCCACTGGCTCTTGGGTTCCACCCAGAGGCTGGGGCGGCGGTCGTAGAACACGCCGTCGTCCTGGTAGTGGTCGAAGCTGCGGTCGCGCTGCAGCAGGCCGAAGCCGCGCGGGTTGTTGTCGAAGTAGGAATTGACCCGGACCCCGGTGGGGTTGGTCAGCGGCCGCCACATCCACTCGCCGGAGCCGGTCCAGAGCTGCAGGCCGTCGGTGTCGTGGATTTCCGGGCGCCAGTCCCAGGCCATGCGGCGGTCGTTCTCGCCGTACTGGTACATGCTGGTCAGCGGCGCGATGCCCAGGCGCTCGATCGGCTTGCGCGGGTACAGGGCCACGTCCACGTCCATCACCAGGTTGCGGCCCGGGGTGATGTCGAACACGTAGGCGCCGGTGGTGCTGGGCGAGTCCAGCAGGGCGTAGACCGTGACCTTGCTGGACTCCTTGCGCGGACGCTCCAGCCAGAACGCCGTGAACATCGGGAATTCCTCCGGCCGCGGCAGGCCGGTGTCGATCGCCAGGCCGCGGGCCGAGAGGCCGTACTGCTTCTCCTCGCCCACGGCGCGGAAGTAGCTGGCGCCGAGGAAGGCCGAGATGTCCAGCTCGAAGTTGGTGTGGAACAGCAGGCGGAAGCCGGCATAGCCCAGGTCGGACGGCAGGCGGCCGAGCTTCTGCTTGCCGGTGTACTTGAACAGGCTGCCGTCGTACTTGATCTCGCGGGCCTTGCCGTCCACCACCTCGAACATGTGCACCGGGGTCTGGAAGAACAGGCCCAGGTGGAACAGGCGCGCCTGGAAGGGCAGGTCTTCCTTGCGCCACAGCGACTTGTCGGCCTTGAACTGGATGCTCTGGTAGTCGTCCCAGTTCAGGTCCTTGAGCGACTTGGGCACCTCGCCCTTGTGCGAGACATAGGGCTGGCCGGCCAGTGCGCGGGCACGGCCCTTGAGCCAGGCCAGGTCGAAGGGCTGGGCGTCGTCGGCCAGGACGGCACCCGGCGCCAGCAGCAGCGCAGGCGGGATGCCCCAGGCGGCGAGGGCGGCGGCGGATTTGAGCAGGTCGCGGCGTTTCATGTAGTTCTGGGTTCGTCGTCCGTGAGGCGCATAGCATGCTTGAGGAAGGGGGCCGGCTCCAACTGGTGCTGGCGCGCCCGGCCGGGCACCATGCACGAATGCAACAGTACGCCCGATGAACGACATCCCGCCGACCCTCTATACCTTCTCGGTCTCCCACTACAGCGAAAAGATCCGCTGGACCCTGGACCACGCCGGCATCGCCTACCGCGAACAGCGCCTGGTGCCGTTCTTCCACATCCCCCGGATCCTGGCCCTGACCCGGCGCGCCACTTCGGTGCCGGTACTGGAAGCGGGCGCCGAGGTGGTGCAGGACAGCACCCGCATCCTCGAATGGCTGGAACGCCAGCACGCCCCCTTTACCCTGCTGCCGGCCGACCCGGCCCTGCGCGCCGAGGTGATGGAACTGGAGGCGCGCTTCGACCGCATCGGCGTCCACGTGATCCGACAACTGTTCGCCGAAACCATGCGCGACAAGGCCGCCACGCTGGCCCTGTGGAGCCAGGACGCCAACCCCCTGCAGCGCCGCGCCCTGTCGCTGGCCTACCCCCTGGTGCGCCGCGGCTTCTCGCGCCTGCTGCAGCTGTCGCCCGGCACGATGCGCAAGGCCGTGGCCAGGATCGACGAGGCGGCGGACTTCATCGCCGAGCGCACCCAGGGCGGCCGCCCCTACCTGGCCGGCGACCGCCTTAGCGCGGCCGACATCACCGCCTGCGCCCTGCTGTCGCCGCTGGTCTGCCCGGAAGAACACCCGGTGTTCGGCGCCCCCGCCTATCGCCGCACCGTGCGCATGCGGGCGGTGCGCTGGGACGACCATCCGGGTTTCGAGTGGGTGAGGGGGGTATATCGGGAGCATCGCGGGGTTCGGCGCGCATAGTGACCGGCGTTCCCGGCTTGCCTTCGGCAAACCAGGCTACGGGTAAGCGTAGGTCCGGTTTCAGGTACTTGGCCCTGAA
Source organism: Solimonas sp. K1W22B-7 (assembly GCF_003428335.1). Classification (GTDB taxonomy): domain Bacteria; phylum Pseudomonadota; class Gammaproteobacteria; order Nevskiales; family Nevskiaceae; genus Solimonas_A. The sequence continues at coordinate 4,491,072 of NZ_CP031704.1, read as the reverse complement.
TTCCATGTAGCCCGGTTTCGCGTAGCGAAGCCGGGAGCGCAGCTCAGGGCTCCCCGAAATGCCCGGAAGCGCTCGCCGCCGCATCTCCACCCCAGTCCGAAGGCAGTTCACCCCGCCGCACCATCCGGTGAAACGAGGAATGCGGCCAGTCCGCTACCCGGCTGACCTGACCATGCTTCACCGGGTTGTAGAAGATGTAATCCCGGTGCCGCTGCCAGTCATCCTCATCGCGGATCAGGTGCTCCCAATAGCGGCGCTGCCAAACCGCCGGCGTGCCATTGGAGCGGCTGGGCAGGGGTACGCCAGTTTCGCGAAGCGCTCGCGTAAAACCTGTCTTGATCAGCTGCCAGCGCGTCGCATAGTCCGCGTCGCCCTCGGGAAGTACCCAGATCGCATGCAGGTGCTCCGGCATCACGGCAATGGCATCCAGGTCGAATGGACGCGCGGCATGAACGCTGCGAAAAGCCGCGCGCAGAAGTTCGACATGCTCTGTGAGCAGGCTGGCGCGACGGTCTTCCAGCGCAACGGTGAAGAAGTAGGTCGCGCCTGCTACACGCGCCCGCCGGTACTGGACCATAGGGCTATCCCGGCTTCCCTTCGGGAAACCGGGCTACGGTGTTGGCGGCGGTCCTCATCTGCGCTCTTGCTTCCGCCGGCGCCCGGCCATGCCAGCGCTTGAACGCCCGCGTGAACGCGCTCTGCTCCGAATACCCCAGCAAGAAGGCCAGGTCGGTCAGGTCCAGCGCCGGATCTTCCAGATAGCGTTCCGCCAGCTCGCGGCGCACCTCGTCCAGTAGCTGGCTGAAGCTCAGCTCCTGGTCCTGCAGGCGGCGCTGCAGGCTGCGCGACGACACGTTCATCGCCGCCGCGATGCGGTCCAGGCTGGCTTCGCCCTCCGACAGCTTCTGCGCCAGCAGGCGCCGCGCCTGCGTCACCAGGTCGTCGTCCTGGCGGCGCAGCGTCAGCAGCTGCTTCTCGGCCAGGCGGTCCATCAGCTGGCGCATCGCCGGGTCGGGCTGGATCAGCGGCAGCTCGTTCCAGGACAGCGGCACCACCAGGCGATAGCAGTCGGCATCGAAGCGCAGCGGGCAGCCGAATACGCGCTGCTGCTCTTCCAGCCGCACCGGCGCGGGATAGGGGAACTCGATGCGCAGCGGCGCCAGCGGCTGGCCGGTGATCCAGCGGATGAAGGTCACCAGCGCGGCGAGGTTGAACTCGGCCATGTGGCGATAGAAATGGCTCTGGTCGTCCGGGCGCCAGCCCAGCCGTACCTCAGTGCCCTTCAGTTCCAGCGGCAGCGCGCCCACGTCCAGCACCATCGCCTGGTAGCGCTGCAGGCACAGCATCGCCTCGCCCAGCGTGGCGCAGGCCATGCCGACATAGCCCACCACGCCGTAATGCCCCGGGCGGATCTGCTCGCCGACGTGGATGCCGATGAATTCGTCCCCGAGCCGCGCCGCCGCGCGGTTGAAGCAGCCCGCCGCCACGGCCTCGGCGACGCGGGCGTCGCGGTCGGCCAGGTCGATCTGCGCGCCGTCCAGCACCTCGGCCGCCGTTACGCCCTTGAGGCGCAGGTGGTCGAACAGCGCCTGCAGGTAGCTGACGGCGATGGTGGAGTGGCTGGCGGTCATGGGGGCATGTTAGCCGAGCCCCGGCCGCTTGCCGCTGCCGCGATTCTGCCCAACACTAGGGGCAACCGGCCCCGAGCCGGATACACAACAGGCCGCGGACCCACGCGGCGACGAGGAGAGAGCATGCGCCGATACGCCCCCGCGCTGTTGGCGGCCGCCCTGGCGGGCTGCCACAGCAGCAATTCCGTGACCGCCACCGGCGGCACCCCCGTGGACAACCGCTCGTGCGAGCGCAACTCCTGGGTGGCCGGCACCACGGAGTTGTGCAGCGGCAAGCTGATCTACCGCGACTACGTCTACGACGACTACGGCGCCGATGCCGGCGTCGTCTCGCTGAGCCCCGCCGTGCTCAACGCCCTGACCCGCCTGGGCTCGGTCGGCAACCCCTTCGCCACCACCCCGGGCCTGCTGTCGCCCACCGCCGGTGACGTGCGCTACCCCGCGGGCCTGGACAACACCGCCGACCTCGTCGCGCTCACGCTGTCCATCGAGGGCAACGAGCTGGTGGCGGACTTTGAGCTGAACACGCTCTACCACGCCGACGACGCCATCGCCGCGCTCGCCATCGACACCGACAATGATCCCGCCACCGGCGGCGGCGAGTGGCAAGGCCTGGGCGTCGAGAGTCGCGGCTGGGAAGTGCTCAGGCAGTTCAACAGCGGCAACCCTGACACCAATCACCTCATCGGCCGCCTGCCGCTGCCGGCGGGCTCCAGCTGGCGCGTACAGGCCGTGGTGGCGCAGAAGAACGGCAAGGTCATGAACCTGGCCTTCCGCGGCCCGGACGAAGAGTCCAAGGCCGACGGCCTCGCCAACCAGGTGCTGCCGGCCAGCGGCAACTGGTGGGACGACCGCCAGTCGGTGGCGCTGGCCGGCGGCGACATCTCGGCCTTCGGCGAGACCGTCAGCGTCGCCGACCTGCGCGGCGGCGTCACCCGTCCCGCGCCCGCCGTGACCGGCTTCCACCAGCGTGTCTACACCTCGCAGTACACGCTGGAGCCGGGCGAGGGTGTCGACATCGTCGGCGTGCCGGGCGTGCACGGCGCCACCCAGCTGCCCTGCGAGCAGCGCTTCAACTACCTCGGCAAGTACCAGCCCTACGGTGTCTACATTCCGACCAAGCCCGGCCCGCACGCGGCGCAGCTGCTGATGCACGGCTGCGAGGCCAACCACGGCAGCCAGGTCAACCAGGCCAACTTCCAGCAGCGCTTCGGCGAAGAGCCCAACCGCATCATCATCGCGCCGCTGGGCCGCGGCCCGCATGGCTTCTATAGCGGCATTTCCGAGCGCGACGTGCTCGATACCCTGGCCGACGTGCGCGCGAACTATCCCATCGACGACGAGCAGCTGCTGGTCAGCGGTTACTCCATGGGCGGCTTCGGCACACTGCGCTTCGCCGCGCTGTATCCGGACATGTTCGCCGGTGCGGTCAACTGGGTGGGCTTCACCGGTGACCTGTTCAACCTGCCGGTCCCGGGCAACCCGCTGCCGCCGGCCGTTACCGCGCTGGCCGCGACCCTGGGCACTGCGATCCCGCCGCTGTCCTCCGGCGGCGCGGTGGGCGGCGACGTCAACATCATCGACTATGTCGGCAACCTGCGGCACATCCCCATCGCCAACCTGTACTCCGGCGCCGACGAACTGGTGCATGTTACGTCCTCGCTGGCCATGGGCGTGCGCATGGGCGAGGAAGAGATTCCGTACAAGTTCTTCCTGCACCCGGTGGCCGAGCACCTGAGCTACCTGATCTTCAACGACTGGCGCAAGGAAGCGGCATACGTGGAAGGCCTGAGGCGCGTGCGCAGCCCGGCGCGCGTCACCTACAAGACCGATGCCAAGCTCGACTCGCCGGAGTACGGCATCAGGCACGACCGCGCCTACTGGGTCTCGCAGATCGTCGCCGAGGCGGAAGGGCCGAGCACGGTGAACCTCACCAGCCTCGGCTGCGGCTTCGCCCAGCCCGGCTACGAAACCGGCGCGGATGCCGGCATCGATCCCGTGCCCTGGGCCGCCACGCTGCGCACGCGCCTGGACGACCCCACGATGCCGGCGGCGGAGGGCAAGCTCAGCGGCACGCTGTCCAACGTGCGCTCGCTGCGCATCGATGCCACCGCGAGCTGCCTGCGCGGCAAGGCCCTGCAGTACAGCATCGACAGCGACGTGCCAGTCACCATCACGCTCAGCGATGGCCGCGCCAAGGCGCTGCCGGCCGGCACCAGCAACGGCAGTTTCTAACCAGGAAGGGAGAAGCGCGATGAAGCCTCTGAGCCCGCAGGACCAGATGTTCCTGCTGCTGGAACGGCGCAACCAGCCGATGCACGTCGGCGGCCTGCAGCTGGCGCGCCCGCCCAAGGACGCCGGCCCGGACTACACGCAGAAGGTCGCCGACTTCATGCGCAGCCACACCAAGGCCTGCGCGCCGTTCAACCTGCGCCTGGAACGCAAGCTCGGCGCACCGTTCTGGGTGGAAGACGAGGAGTTCGACATCGAGTCGCACTTCCGTCACCTGGCCCTGCCCAAGCCCGGCCGCATCCGCGAGCTGCTGGCCCTGGTGTCGCAGCTGCACAGCGCGCACCTGGACCGCGCCAAGCCGCTGTGGGAGTTCTACCTGATCGACGGTCTGGAAGACGGCCGCATCGCCATCTACTCCAAGATCCACCACGCCCTGGTCGACGGCATCGCCGCCATGCGCATGATGATGCGCGCCACCAGCGAAACGCCGGAAGAGCAGAACATCCCGGTCTGGGCCATGCCGCCGCGCAAGCGCGAGCTGGTGCCCGGCGAAGACCGGCCGCGCAGCTTCATCTCCGTGGTCGGAGAAGCCGCCGGCATGCTCGGCCAGCAGGCCAAGACCCTGCCCAACGTCACGCGCGAGCTGTACCGCTCGATCCGCGCCGCGCGCAGCAACCCGGACTACGTCTCCGTGTTCCAGGCGCCCAAGTCCATCCTCAACCAGCGCATCACCGGCTCGCGCCGCTTCGCCGCGCAGTCCTGGTCGCTGGAGCGCATCCGCGCCGCCGGCCGCAAGCACGACGCCACGCTCAACGACGTCGTGCTGGCCATGTGCGGCTCGGCGCTGCGCAGCTACCTGAAGGAACTGGGCGAGCTGCCCGACAAGCCGCTGACCTCGATGGTGCCCATGTCCCTGCGCCGCGACGACAGCGACTCCGGCAACCAGGTGGCGATGATCCTGGCCAACCTCTACACCAGCATTGAAGACCCGGTGGAGCGCCTGCACGCCATCCAGCGCTCGGTGCAGACCTCCAAGGACCGCTTCCAGAACATGTCGCAGGCCGAGATCGTCAACTACATGGCCGCGACCATGGCGCCGTTCTCGCTCAACTACGCCACCGGCGCCGCCCCGCGCTGGCAGGCCTTCAACGTCACCATCTCCAACGTGCCGGGCCCCAAGAACAAGCTCTACTGGAACGGCGCCGAGCTGGAGGGCATGTACCCCGTGTCCATCGTCATCGACGGCCAGGCGCTCAACATCACGCTCAACAGCTACGCCGACAAGCTGGAGTTCGGCCTCATCGCCTGCCGCCGCACGCTGCCGCACATGCAGCGCCTGCTGGACTACCTGGAGCAGGGGCTGGCGGAACTGGAAGCCTAAGTCCTGTTGTAGGAGCGGCCGGTGGCCGCGACCCGGCGAGGTCGCGGCCACCGGCCGCTCCTACCGTTACGTGGCATGGAATCTGCTGCTTTTACCCTGCGGCCCCGTGCCGTGCGCAACGCCGCGCGGGAACCGGTTCCCCGCGCGTTTTCCGGTCTCCCTGCGGTTTTCATCAATACACACAGGGAGTTCAAGCATGAACCGGTTGGCCTTCAGCACCGCTGCGGCAGCATTCCTCTTCTCCACCGCCCCCTTCGCCGGCGTCGGCACCTTGCCCGGCTCTTCGCTCGACGCACCAGGATCGTCCACGGTCGGCGCACCGGCAGTGGGCGAGCCCACCAAGGCCATGTGGACCGACACCAACGGCGACGGCCTGGTGCAGAAGTCCGAGGTCAAGCCGGACTCGCAGATCTACAAGCGCTTCGCCACGCGCGACCATAACGGCGATGGCGTCCTGAGCCCGGACGAGTACTACGTGCCGAAGACCAACTAGCGGGACGGGCGCGGCCTTACAGGGTCGCGCCCCAAAACTTTGCCACCGTGATAGTGGCGCCATTGCCCGGTGCGCTATCGGCTAGTCCTTGTCTGGTCGTAGGGTGGGCAAATGTCTTTTCGTTTGCCCACGCGTCGGAACGTCAACCGCGTGGGCAAACATGAAGACGTTTGCCCACCCTACGTAGTTGCATTCAGGCCACCCTGTATGCTGGTCACATGAAGCTTGCTCACGGCAGTGTACCCTTTTGCATTACACGATTAATCTGGGCTACCAGAGTAGTTGTATTGCGAAATGATATGAAAAAAAAGCAAAGCTACATTTCCCGGAACCTGAGCCACTTTGTGGGATTTCGCAATCCTCTAGATCATCAGGGAAACTTCGAAACCCTATGCGCGATACTTGCCAGCAGGACGGTGGCTTACAGTCGAGAAACTGCAGGAGTCCAAGGCGGCGTTCAATTTAGCGTTCATGGCGGCGGTTGCCTTAGCAGGGAAGATTTTATTGTTCCATCCGTAACTTGCTACGCTGATATCCCATTCGAAGAACTATCTGTCGTTCATTGTAAGAAGTATGGGTACTTTGGGTTAGCCTTCAATAAAAAATCGTTAGCAGAGAAGGGTGCGCGCCCAGTTTTGTACGTGCCCACGTTCGATGGCGACCATTGGGGGACCAATGGAAGGGCTCTGCTGCAGGATCTTACCGTGGTGGCAAAAGCGCTAAACCGAGAAGATGGTAAGCATCGAAGATTGACGGAGAAGAGGAGCAGACGTGTCGGGTCGAATCCTCCTGACGCGGAGGAAACCATCTTTGCTGCAAATTCTATTTTCCAGAAAGACCTACTAAGCTTCGTGAAGCCTTTCCCCTTGGAAGTGGAAGATGAAGCAATAGAGAATGTTTATATGGAACGGGAATGGCGGCTATTTGGGAACTATGTTTTTAAAGACGATGATGTCATCTCTGTCTTCGTCACAGAAGATTTTTGCAGTCTCCTGGCAGAACGATTCCCAATGTTTGGGAAAAGGCTCACTGTTGTAAGGCCCTAGAATTTTGGGAGAATTGCGAGATGTGGGTATCACCTACCTTCCACCCCACGGCCGCACCGCCACCGTCGCCACACTGTTGTTCGGCGCGCCATCGATCAGCTTGCGGCTGATCGCCAGGTACACCAGCGTGTTGTGCTTCGGGTCCCAGATCCGCGTCACGCGCGTTTCCTTGAACAGGATCGAGGTGTCTTCCGTGAACACGGTTTCCTGCTCGGGCATCTTCGCCGGGATCACGATGGGCCCGGTCTGTTCGCAGGACAGCGAGAACTGCGCCGGGTCCTGGGCCAGACCGAACGTGCCGGCGACGCCGCCGGTCTTCGCCTGGCTGACGTGGCAGGTCACGCCCGGCAGCTTGGTATCGGTGAAGGCTTCCACGCAGACCTTGTGGTTGGCGCCGATCAGCTTCCAGGACGTGGTGACGCAGCCGACGGTTTCGGCCTGCGCCGGAAACACGTACAGCATGGCCAGCGAGGAGAGGAGGAGTAGCTGCCGTTTCATGTGGGGAGTCCGGAGAGGGGAGTCGGGTGGGGCAGCTTAGCGGCCAATGTGCCGGCGCCGCCATTCATTGAGCAACTCGCAGATTTCGCTGGCAGGCCTGGTGTACATGTCCGGCACCGCGCCGGCCACGCCGGTGAACGCCTCGGTCCAGCGCCTGCTGCGCCGAAGCTTCTCGCAATCGGGTGAGAAGACGATGCCGATCATTTTCGTCCCGGAAGTCTCTGTCATGTAGAAGCCTTCCACTTCCGCCCAAGTGAAGACCGCCGGCTTGAACAGCGAGACCATCTGGAAGCCCTGGGAATCCAGCCGCAGTTCGGGTGGACGGACCAGGAAGATCAGCCCGACCGGAATGCCCAGGCCGAAGAAGCCGATGCCGCTCCAGGCCAGGATCGGGTGGTCCTCAAGAGACATCACGCCGAGGAAAACGAAAATCAGGGAGGCAAACAGGACAAACAGGCTATTCAGGCGGCTACCGCGGATCACCAGGGTTTCGCTGCTGCGCATTTCCATGTCGGTTGCTTTCACTCTTCTTTCCGGGGCTGCAGCGAGCATCCTGCCAGCCATGCGGCAAAGCACAAGCTGCCGACCGAGTCAGCTTTGCCTGTGCTTCCCGGGTCTCGAAGGGGATATCCCGGCCGTCTGATAGGCGTGATGCGGGTTGTTAGTCATTGATATAACTGGAAAAACAAGGGTGGCGCCTGCTGTCACGCCCCCCGGCGTCCAAGGTCAAGCGCTGCTCCCGCCCCCTCGCCACAATGCTCCCATCAAAACAGCGGGCGAGGAGAGCGGGCCATGATGGAATGGATGGAGGGGATCGAGGCGGTGATCGGTGCCGACCAGGACTGGAAGCAGTTGCTGCTGGGCGCGATGACGCCGATCTTCCTGATCGCCTTCGCGATCGAGTGGCAGGTCATGCGCAAGCGCGGTGCCCGCGAGCAGTTCCAGTTCAAGGACATCCTCGCCAACCTGGGCCTGGGTGGCAGCTACTCGCTGTTCGAACTGTTCGCCCACCTGGCGATCACCGGCGCGGCTTCCCTGTGGTTCTGGGAGCACCGCTTCTTCACCATCCCGGTCAATGTCTGGACGCTGCCGCTGATGCTGTTCGGCGTGGAGTTCTGCTACTACTGGTTCCACCGCACCAGTCACCGTGTACGCTGGTTCTGGAGCGCCCACGTGGTGCACCACAGCGGCCAGCACATGAACCTGACCACGGCGATGCGTCAGAGCCTGCTGTACTCCATCACCGGCTGGTGGCTGTTCTTCATGCCGCTGGTGCTGCTGGGCGTGCACCCGGCGGTGGTGTTCCTGCTCTACGGCGTGGACCTGGCCTACCAGTACTTCGTGCATACCGAGAGCGTCGGCAAGCTGCACCCGTGGATGGAGTACCTGTTCGTCACACCCTCCAGCCACCGCGTGCACCACGGCCGCAACCCGCAGTACATCGACAAGAACTTCGGCGGCATCCTCTGCATCTTCGACCGCTGGTTCGGCAGCTACGAGGCCGAGGTGGAGAAGGTGGAGTACGGGATTCCCAAGCAGATCAATTCCTACAACATCTTCACGCTGAACTTCCACGAGTTCCGCGACATGTGGGCCGACGTGTTCCGCCCCGGCCCGCTGGCGCAGCGCATGAAGCACCTGTGGGCGCCGCCGGAGTGGGAGCGCAAGGCATAATCGGCTCTCTCGGGGGAGCGCCGATGACAAGAACGATAACGACGGCCCTGGCGCTGCTGCTCTGCGCCTGCGGTTCCAGCGACGGCGGCGACCAGCGCCTGCCGGGCGAGGCGCCGGGCTGGCATACGCGGGCGCCGCTGCCGGCGCCGCGCCAGGAGCACGGCGTGGCCGAACTGGACGGCGACATCTACGTCGTCGGCGGCATGGACGGCCTGGGCCTGACGCTGGCCAGCGCCATCGCCTACGACCCGGCCAGCGACAGCTGGCGCGAGATCGCGCCGCTGCCCAAGCCGATCCACCACCCCGGCGTCGCCGCCGCCAACGGCCGGCTCTACGTGCTGGGCGGCTTCAACCTCGTCACGCCGGCCTTCATCGCGCTGGGCGACGTCTACGAATACGATGCCGCCGCCAATACCTGGCGCGCACGGGCATCCCTGCCGGCAGGGCGCCAGCGCGGCGCGGCGGCGGTCGGCGTCATCGATGGACGCATCTACCTGGCCGGCGGCCAGCGCAACCTGCAGGCCACGACCGAGTTCGACGTCTACGATCCCGTCGCCGACCAGTGGACCACGCTGCCGGACTTGCCGACCGCGCGCGAGCACGTCGCCGGTGCCGCGGTGGATGGCCGCTTCTACGCCATCGGCGGACGCAGCGGCGAGCTGCATGGCGAGGTCGAGGCCTACGATCCGCGCACGCGCCAGTGGCAGGCGCGCGCGGCGCTGCCGACCCCGCGCGGCGGCGGTGCGGCCGGCGTGGTGAACGGACGCATCATCATGGTCGGCGGCGAAGGCAACGACGATTCGCCGCGCGGCGTATTCGGCCAATCCGAAATCTACGATCCCGGTTCCGACACCTGGCGCGCGCTGGCACCGATGCTGCTGCCGCGCCATGGCATCGGCGCGGCCGGCTACCAGGGCCGCCTGCACGTGCCCGGCGGTGCCGATCGCGAAATTCTCGGACCCACCGACGTCAACGATGCCCTCACTCCCTGAAGCAGCCCTGCACATGACCGACTCCAGACTCCCCGCCGCGCCGCCCGCCCTGCATGCCGGCTCCGGCCGCGTCGCCGACTACGGCCGCTACGAGGGCCGCGTCTTCGATCTCTCCACCGCCGCCTGGGACGGCAGCCGCGGCGCCTTCTCGCCGCGCCGCCTGCAGCGCAAGGGCTGGATGTACTTCGGCGCCTTCACGCCGCGCTACATGGTCGGCTACGCCGTGGCCGACGCCGGCCTGATGGCCACCGCCTTCGTCTACGTCTACGACCGCCAGGCGAAGAAGCTCACCGAGCACAAGGCCACCGTGCCCTTCGGCTTCGCTACCGATTTCGCTCCCTCGCCGGATGCCGACTGGCAGCTGCGCGGCGGCAAGCGCCACTGGCATGCACGACCCGCCGGCAGCGGCTGGGACGTGCGCTTCGAGGCGCCGGGCCTGAAGCTGCAGATGGAGTTCCGCGACGCCGGCCCCGGCATGACCGCCATCGCCTCCTCACCCGGCCGGCCCTTCCATCACACCTGGAAGCTCTGTGCGCTGCCGCTGCGCCTGGCGCTGGAAATCGACGGACAGCGCATTGAGCAAGACGCCACCGGCACGCTGGATTTCACCCTGGGCTACCCGCCGCGCCACACCGACTGGAACTGGGCCAGCCTCGATGGCGTCACCGAAGACGGCCAGCGCATCGGCGTGAATCTGGTTGCGCATTTCATGAACGGCCACGAGAACGCCATGTGGCTCGGCGATCGCCTGCTGCCGCTGGCGCAGGCCGTGTTCCAGTACGACCCGGCGCAGCTGCTGCAGCCCTGGCGCGTGCATACCGCCGATGGCGTGCTCGATGTGCAGTTCGTGCCGGAGGGCGAGCGGCGCGAGGACATCTCGGTGGGGTTGCTGGCCAGCCGCTTCACGCAGCCGTTCGGGCGGTTTACGGGAACGCTGAAGACGACGGATGGGGTGAAGAAGGTGGAGGGGTTCGGGGTGGTGGAGCAGCATCACGCCAAGTGGTAGCCAGCATCTATACCAGACCGTTCATGCCGAGTAGCGCCGCGAAGCGTCGCGTATCGAGGCACCGTGGCGCACCTCGATACGCTTGAACCCCGGCTATCCCGAGTGATCCGCCAAGGCGGATCGTATCGAGGGACTCGGTGTGAACGGTTCGTGTGTTGTTGCGAGGAACCCTAAGGCGCTGCATACCGCCGCGAACTGATCCCCCGACCATCCCCGTCCTGCTGCCAGTCCTGCCACACCAGCGTCAGCCCGCCGTGGCTGTCCAGCACCGGCACGCCAAATAGCTGCGTATACGGCGCGCCCGAAGTGTCGGGCCGGAAGTCCGTGCCGATGCGATTCCCCTGCAGGTCATAGCGCTGTGCCCACACGCCATTGCCATGCCCGGCCACCACGAAGCCGCCGGCATTCATGCTCACCGTCGGATGGCGCCTGATCTCGCCGTTGGTGCCGGCGCGGAAGCCGCTGCGCAGGGCCTGGCCCGCCGCGTTGTAGACGCGCAGCCAGGCGCCGCTGCTGCTCGCGTCCAGCGCCAGCGGTTCCCACACGACCACGAAAGCCCCGGCGTCGTTGCCGGCGATGCGCGCGCGGTCCACGTCGGAGACCTGCGCGTTGTTCTCCGACACGCGGAAGGCGAAGCCGCGCGGCAGGCCGCTGGCGAAGATGCGCCGCGCGAAGACCTGGCTCTTGGACACGCCCGAGGGCCCCTGCACCCAGGCCACGACGAAATTGCCGGCGGCGTCCATCGTCGCGGTGGGATTGCGTACCGTGGGGAAGCTCGAAGCCTCCACCGTCACCGGCCCGCCCTTGGGGCTGCCGTCGGCGCTGTAGCGCTGTACCTGGACCGTGCGCGTGTCCAGCGACGAGAAGCCGCCGGGAATGCGGCGATCGGCCCAGAGGACGATGAAGTTGCCCTGCGGATCCATCGCCACGCCGGCGCCCGGCTGGATCGAATACTCGCCGCTGACGGCGACCTCGATCTCGCCTCCCTGCGGCGTCCCGTCGGCGGCGTAGCGCTGCACATAGATGCCCAGGCCCACGCCGTTGACGCCATTGCTGTTCCAGGCCACCGCGAAGCGGCCGTCTGGGCTCATCGCCACCGCCGGCAGGATCTGGCGGTTGTCGGTGCGCGTGTTGACGCGGAACTCGTTGCCCAGCGCGTTGCCGGCGCTGTCCAGGCGCCGTGCGTAGATGCCGGAGAGGCTGCCGTCCTGGCCGACACTGTCCCAGGCCACCACCACGTTGCCGGCGGCATCGCCCGCGGCGGCGGGCGCCTGCTGGTCGCCGGCGCTGTACTGGTTGACCTGGGAGGCGTTGCCCAGCGCGCGCGCCTGCTGCGGCGCGGATTCGCTGGCGTCGCTGCGGCCGCCTCCGCAGGCCGCCAGGACCGCGATCAGCAGTGCGCCGCCGGAAAACTTGCTGGTGAGCATGATGGTTCTCCTCACGGGCGGCTGTACTGCATGAAGAAGTTCCAGATCGCGTCGGTGGCCTGGAAGTCCTGCGAGGCCTTGCCCAGCGAGGGTGTGAAGTCGATCGTGCCCGGCCAGGTATGGCCGCCGTTCTGCACGATGTAGTGGTCCACGCCGACGCCTCCGGCGCAGCTGCGCCAGGCACGGCGTTGCGTGGTGGTGCCGTCCGGTGCCGTGTCCGGCAGCGTCGTGGTCTGCGGGGTCGGGTTGCAGCCGTTGGCCTGCACCCAGAACGCCAGCGCGGCATCGGCCGAGAGGCTGGTGGGGCCGCCGGCATAGGGCGCCACCTGGTCGGCCGTGCCGTTGATGTAGAGCATCGATACCGGGTGGCCCGGCTGGCAGGCCGGCTGCTGCGTATTGCGCATGGTGGCGCCCACCACGGCGCCGCCGGCGATCTTCTCGGGCCGCTCGCAGGCGAAGCGCAGCGTCATCAGCGCGCCGTTGGAGTAGCCGCCCATGTAGACGCGATGCGCGTCCAGGCCGTAGCGCGCCGTCAGCGTGTCGATCATCTTGGCCAGGAAGCCGACATCGTCCACCGCGCTGAAGCCGACCAGCCCGGCATGCAGGTCGATGGCGCCGAGCCCGCCGAGGTTGTCCGCCGCGTTCGGGGTATGGTTCCAGTTGCCCTGGATCGCCTGCGGCAGCAGCACCCAGGCGCCGCGGTCGCGCACCAGCTTGGAGATCTCCACCAGGTTGGCCATCTCCGAGGAGCTGCCGTCGAGGAAGTGCAGCAGCACGAACACCGGCGGCGGTGTGCTGCTGGCCGGCACCGCGGGGCGCAGGACCAGCACCGTGCGACCGGCGTTCTGGTGGCTGATGGTCTCCTGGAAGGCCTGCACGTTTTCCACGGCGACCACGGAAGTCGCCTGTGCCGGGGCGGCGAGGCCCAGGCTGAGACCGGCGAGGGCGAGGGCGAGGACGCGCGACCAGCGTGATCTCATGTGCCGCTCCTTGGCAGGGCACCGCTTCGTGCCCGGGTCCGCCGGCGGGGGATGCCGGCGCCCGGATTGTGCTCCCGCCCCCGGTTGCCGACAATCGGAGAATGCCGACAGCCAAGATCGTGATCTACCACAACCCGCGCTGCAGCAAGAGCCGCGAAACCCTGCAATTGATCAGGGATGCCGGGGTCGAGCCGCAGGTCGTCGAGTACCTCAAGGACCCGCCGGATGCGGCCGCGCTGGACGGCCTCTGCCGCAAGCTCGGCGTCGAGCCGCAGGCCCTGGTCCGCTTCAAGGAAGAAGAGGCCAAGTCCCTGAAACTGACGCCGAAAGACCCGCGGCCCCGTGCCGAATGGCTGCGCCTGCTGGCAGCCCACCCGGTGCTGATCGAGCGGCCCATCGTGGTGCGCGGCGCCCAGGCGCGCCTGGGCCGCCCGCCGGAGGCGGTGAAAGAGTTACTGTGAGTCCACACAGCATCCAGGGAGCGTCCGCATGAACCTGCCGAAGATCGTCCTCGCCCTGGGTTATGCCGGCCTGATCCCCTTCTTCATCGGCCCGGCCTGGTGGACCTTCTCCCCGGAAACCGCGCCGCAGTGGCTGGACCACGCCTGGCTCGCCTGGGCGGGCCTGATCGCGGCCTTCATGGCCGGCACCTTCTGGGGTTTCGCCCTGCCGGCGGTGCAGGGTCCGCAGGGCCTGATCGGCCTCGCGATGTCGGCGGGCCTGGTGCTGCTGGCCTGGGCAGCGGTGAGCCTGAGCTTCGCTCCCGCGCTGGCGGCACTGGCGACGGTGTTCATGCTGCTGCTGCTCGCCGACTTCTGGCGCGAGCGCGTGCTGGACACGATCGGCGGCTACTTCCGCCTGCGCTCCACGCTGACCGCCGGCGTGCTGATCTCCATCGCCTGGCGCTTCATGCTGATCGGGCCCTGAGGCGCTGACACACCCTGCGCATTGATTTCCCGTAGCCCGGTTTCCCGCAGGGAAGCCGGGAGCGACGGTGGGGCCTGATCCCCGGCTTGCCTGCGGCAAACCGGGCTACATGGCCGCCACCCTCAGAGCACTTCGCCTTCCAGCAGCTTGCGTCCGCTGACCGCATCCCTGATCAAGCCATAGATCACCGGGTGGTTCAGCAGCCGCAGGTGATTGGTGCGGAACAGCACCGCCGTATCCGCGTCCGCCAGGTGCGCGGCGGTGGAACTGGGCAGCAGCACCAGTCCGTCGCCGATCACGCGGCCCACCAGGTCCTGCTCGTCGTTGCCCAGCGTGCAGCCGAAGAAGTGGTAGCGCGCATGCGGCGCCTTGGGGATGCGCGTCGCGCCGCCGCCATCGTGGTGCGTGACGCGTCCGCGCCAGTCGCCGTCGTCGACATAACCATGGAACAGATCCTTCACGCCCACCGAGCGCGAATGCAGCAGCTCCGCCAGCGGACGCGACAGCGGCACGCGGCGCATCAGGCGCACGCCGGCATCCACCCAGCGCTCCAGGGGTGCGCCGAGGTGCGGCGAGCCGAGACAGATGACATTGCTGAGCTGGTCGGCCCAGGCGATGCGGTTCTGCAGCGCCGCGGCCACCGCCGCGCGAGCCACCAGGCCGCCCATGCTGTGGCCCACCAGCACGATCTCCTGCACGCCGCGCGGCCAGCGCTCCACCAGGCGCTGCAGGTGTCGCGCCATGCGCGCGCCGTTGCGCGAGATGTGCAGGCCGCTGTTGTAGCGCAGGTAGACCGGCGTGAAGTCGAGATCCTGCTCCAGGCGCGGGCCGTAGGGGTGCGTCTCCGGCTGTTCCGGGTCGCTGTAGAAATCCCAGGTTGATTCGTTGCAGGCCAGGCCGTGGATGAAGACCACGATGCGCGGCTTGGCGTCGGGGTAGGCCGCGCTCAGCGCCACGCGGTCCAGCACCAGGCGCTCGCCCTGCAGGTAGAAGCCCATGCGCGGCGCCAAGGGGTTGCGCTTCACCGCCATGTCGTCGCCGACGAAGCCGGCCAGCGCGCTCACCGCCAGGTCGCGATGCGTGTTGGGTGCCACCAGGGCGGGCGGGGCGATCTTCTCGGCCTCGCGCAGCAGCTGCTCGGCGGCGCCGAACACCAGGCGCATCGAGCCGCGCACCGCGCCATAGACGCCGTCGGTGATGCCGTCGTGGATCAGGCGCACCGGTTCGCTGCCGGCGTTGACGCCGGGAACCGGAGCCATGCCCTTGAAGGGGATGTCGGAGATCGCCCGGTGGAAGCCGTGCACGTGGCCGGTGATCTGGTCCAGTCCGGCGCCGGTCAGCGCCAGGGCGCCGCGGACCTGGGACAGGAGGCTGTCGCGGGAAGAAGGCTTGGTCATCGGAAACCCCCGGCGGCGAGTCCGCCCTGACTGGATATTTACAGTTTACATATGTTCACTGAAATGTCCAGAGGGGTAAAACACCTCGATCCGTGAAACCCCGTAGGAGCGGCTGTTAGCCGCGAGCGCCGGGCACTATGGCCGCCGCCCATCGCGGCTGACAGCCGCTCCTACGGGAGGGGGGCATCAGGCAGTAGTCACGGCCCCCGCCGGCGCCACCTTCGCCCCCGTCTTCATCGCCCACCGGTTCGCCCGCGTGAACGTCCCGAAATCATTGAACCGCACCCCCATCTCGCGCATCACCCCGTAAGCCGTCTGCGCCGTGGCCTGGCGCACGTAGAACGGCTCCTTCACCGCGAAATGATGGATCGCGTGGGTGCCGCCGAAGTTGAAGCAGAACAGCTGCATCGGCCACAGCCACCAGGGGTTCAGCACCTGGGTCTGCTGCATCACGTTGCCCGGCTCCACGTCGCCGTAGTAGTGCATGTTGGAGCTGATGAAGTGCAGGCAGAACACGCGCAGCACGTTGGGCGCCAGCCACACCACCACCGTGGTGGTCCACAGCGACAGCAGCGCCGGCAGGTCCACGCCGATGGCCTGCGACCAGGCCGCCAGCGGCAGCGGGTGTCCGGCCAGCGAGGCGGCGAACAGCAGCGCATTCGCCGCCAGGAAGCCGTGCCACAGCGCGTAATGCAGCAGGCCCAGCGGCATGTAGCTCAGCAGGTTCTCGCGCACCAGGGCGCGGAACTCCTCCTTGCTCTTGGGCTGCTGCGCGCGGATGTAGTTGCGCGATACGCGGTGCATGCCCACCGGGCGCAGGTAGATCGCCAGCATGTGGTCACCCACCATCAGCAGGCGCTTCAGGCCCCAGGGCTCGCCGTTGGTGATGCCGTATTCTTCCAGGTCGGTGTCGGTGCCGGAGAACTTGTGATGATGCAGGTGCAGGCGCTTGCGTGCCCAGGGACTCACGGTGCTCGGCCGCGTCAGCCAGCACAGCGCCATCATCAGGTTCCAGGCGCGCGGGCTCTGGCGGAAGTACATCGTATGGATCAGGTCGTGTTCCAGCTCGTGGATGAACGAGGCGAACAGCGCACTGACCGGAACGCAGACCCACCACGGTATCTGGCCAATGCCGTAGAGCACGCCACTGGCGATCATGCCCAGCACCGACAGGGCCATCACGCTGCCGCCGATGGCGTCCTGGTGGCGCAGCCAGGGGTGGCGCTCGCGCAGGGCCACGCCGGCCTGCAGCACGGTCTGGCGGATATGGGCGGATTTCTGCGCATCGCTCATGGCGGCGTTGGCCGTCGGGGTGGACATCGACATAGACTCCGGAAGGGGAGGGGTGGATGCGGAGGATTCTGGAGAAGGACTGGATTGCGGGCCTGTCTTGGGCCGCCAAACGCTTGGCCGTCGGCGACAATGCAGCGAACAACTGTACTCAGTAGCTGGGGCCGCGCGATCCGCCGTGCCCTGGACCGGGCCGGCGTGGACAGCGCCGCCCTGTTCGCCGAGGCCGGCCTGGACCCTGCCTCGCTGGACGACCCCAACGCGCGCTACCCGCTGGAGCAGACCACCCGGCTCTGGGCCCTGTCGGTGCTGGCCACCGGCGACGTCGCCTTCGGCCTGTCCGTGGCCAGCCAGGTCAACGCCACCACCTTCCATGCCCTGGGCTACGCGCTGCAGGCCAGCAGCACGCTGCGCGAGGCCTTCGAGCGCATGGTGCGCTACTTCCGCCTGGTGACCGACGCCGCCGACCTGCAGTTCTTCGTCGACGGCGAGCACTACTGCTTCCGCATCCGCCCGGCCGGCGCGGTGACGCCGGCACCGGAATCGATCGACGCCTTCATCAGCGTCTTCCTGCGCTTCTGCCGCAGCCACCTGGGCCGCGAGTTCTCGCCCCTGCGCGTCACCCTGCGCAGGCCGGCGCCGGCGAGCCTGGCCGGCTACGAGCGCGTGCTGCGCTGCCCGCTGGAATTCGGCGCCGGGGAAAACGCCATCTGGTTCGAGCGCGCGCCCTTCGAGCGGCGGCTGGAAGGCGCCAACCCGGAGCTGGCGCGGCACAACGACGAGATCGTGCTGCGCTATCTGGCGCGCCACGACAAGGAAAACCTGCTGGCACGCGTGCGCGGCGCGCTGACCGCGCTGCTGCCCACCGGCGTGCCCTCGGCCGACAAGGTGGCGGACACGCTGCACCTGTCGCTGCGCAGCCTGCAGCGCAAGCTGGCGGAAGAGGGCAGCAGCTACGAGACCCTGCTCAACGAAACGCGCCGCGACCTGGCGCAGTCCTACCTGCAGGACCGCCGCTACAGCATCGGCGAGATCACCTTCCTGCTGGGCTTCTCCGACACCAGCAGCTTCACCCGCGCCTTCCGGCGCTGGGCCGGCTGCTCCCCCAGCGAGTACCGCGAGCGCCAGCGGGCGACCCCCTGACCGCCGGCGCGCGGTTCTGCAAGAATCGGCCCATGGACGACCGCAAATTCGCGCTGCGCCTGCTGGTGACCCTGTTCTCCATCGCCTTCCTGGTCTTCTGGCTGGAGGCGGCCTGGGAGTTCCTGCGCGCCGTGCACCCGGTCACCGGCGAGGCGCTGAAGCTGTCCGACCTGCACGCCACCGCGCCGATGGTGCGTACCCTGGCCTCGTCGCTGGCCACCTCCTACAACACCCAGATCGCGCTGCTGCTGACCTTCATCGCCCTGGCGATCCCGATCACGGCGAACATGTACACGCCCAAGCTGATCGAGATCTTCGCGCGCGACCGCATCAACCTGTTCGTGCTGTGCAGCTGCGCGCTGCTGGCGGCGCATGCGTTGTTCTCGCTGTCCCTGTCCTTCGACGCCTGGACCGCGCAGCTGCCGTTCTTCCTGACGGTGGCGTTCGCGATCTGCGGCTGGCTGATCCTGCTGCCCTACTATTTCTACGTGCTGTCCTTCGTCGATCCGCTGACGATCATCAAGCGTGTGCACCGGCGCCTGCAGGAGTCGCTGGAGGACGCCGCGCGCGGCCGCTACCCGGTGCGGGAGTCGCAGCGCCGCGTCAACCAGCGCATCGTCAACCTCGGCAGCGTGCTGCTGCGCGCGGTCGACCGCGCCGACCGCGATGTCTGCTTCGACGCCATCGCCACCCACATCCTCGAGCTGGAACGCGTGCGCACGGTGAAGCCGCGCCTGCCCGCGGAATTCTTCGCGGTCGACAACTCGATCCTGGTCGGCGCCTCGCGCGACGCCATCCGCATGCTCTCCGAGGGCCGCGTGTGGATGGAGCACCGCCTGGCGACGCAGCTGATCCTGGCCTACAAGGGCATGCTCGGAAGGATGCCGGACGGCATCAGCGTGATCTCGTCGGCGGTGACCCAGGCCGCGCACGCCGAGGCCCGCGACGGCGATCCGGAGGTGTTCCGCCTGCTGGTGCGGGTGCTCAACACCTTCACGCGCGAAGCGATCAAGAAGAAGGAGAACGCCACCGCCTACAACGTCGTGTTCAACTACAAGCTGCTGATCCGGCAGCTGCTGGTCGACGCCCCGGCGCTGGTGCCGCGGCTGGTCGAGCATGCCTGCTACTACGCCAACTACGCCCGCCACCGCGGCCTGCCGTTCATCTACGAACTGGTCAGTTACGAGCTGGCCGGCCTCGCGGAGCTGGCCTACGAGCGCGATCTCGATCCGGCACCGGTGCTGCTGGAGGCGATGCTGCAGTTCGAGGGCGTCGAGACCTCCGCCGCGCTGGTCAAGTCCCGCGCCATGCTCGGCGGCTACTTCGAGGAGCGAGGCATGCGCGAGGACCTGGCGGTGATCGAGGCCTCCCTGCACAGCGTGTCCAAGCCGGCGTTGCTGGCGGCGCGCAACGCGATCCTCGCCGTGGAGGACGCGGCATTCTGGGAGATGACCGACCGCGGCACCGACCTGGACTACGTCGAACCTGCGCGCCGCCGCCACGTCTGCGCCGTCATCGACCGGCTGCTGACGCGCGACGACTAGAGACCCGTCGTCTGCTGTTTCGGGGTTTACCCCAGCGTGCCGGTGCAGGAGCCAGCTTGCTGGCGACCTGGTTGATGTGGCTGCCAGCACGCCGATTCCTGCAAGCTCACCCCGCCCCCAGCAGTTCCTCCAGCTCCGCCAGCGCCTCGCCCATGTACACCGCGATGCGCTGCATGTGCGGCAGCGCGTCGCGGCCGCTGGTGAGGCCCAGGTTGAGCGTGCCGGCGTAGGACAGGCAGGTGATGTTCAGCGCCAGCCCATGCCCTGGCATGCCGAAGGGATACATCGCTTCCATCGTCGCGCCGTTGAGATACAGCCGCTGCGCCGGCCCCGGTACGTTGGAGACGGTGACGTTGTGGTTGGGTGGCATGCGGCCGGCCAGGCCGGTGAGCTGCTGCAGCGTCGAGGGGCCCATCATCAGCAGCACGTAGGGCAGCTGCGCCTGCCGCGGCAATGTCTGCAGGTGCGCCTTGGCCTGGCGCGTGGAATCGACGATGCGCTGCAGGCGTTCCCGCGGATCGTCGGCATCGGTGGCGAGGTCGGCGATCATGAAGCTGATGGCGTTGCCGGTGCCCTGGTCGTCGGCCGCGCGCACACTCACCGGCAGGCCGGCGGTGAGCGGGGCCTGCGGCAGTGCGCCAGCCTCGGCCAGGAAGCGCCGCAGCGCGCTGCCGCAGAGATACAGCACCAGGTCGTTGATGCTGCAGTCCAGCGCCTTGCACAGTGCCTTGAGCCGCGTCAGCTCGTATTGCTGCGTGGCGATGCGCCGCGCCGCGGTGATGCGGCCGTTGAGCGCGGTGCTCGGGCAGGCATAGGGCGCTTTCAGCGGCTCGCCGCGGCGGCGGCCGGCCAGCGCCAGCTGCAGCAGCGCGCGGCCGGTCGCCACCGCGGTGCGCAGCGGCGCGCCCTTGCGCGCGGGCCGCCGCTCTTCGCGCGGCGGCCTGGGCGGCGGTGGCACCGCCCAGGGCGGCGGCAGGTCCAGCGCCTGCGGGTCGCTGCTGAACACGCGCCCCATCAGGCGCAGCGCGCTGACGCCGTCGATCAGCGAGTGGTGCATCTTCACGAACAGGCCGAAGCGGCCATGCTCCAGGCCTTCGATCAGGGTGCATTCCCACATCGGCCGCACCGGATCGAGTTGCTGGCCATGCAGCAGCGACACCAGCTCGCCCAACTCGCGCTCGCCGCCCGGCCGCGGCAGCGCCGCGAAGCGCACGTGGTACTCCAGGTCCACCGCCGGCTCCACCGTCCAGGCCGGCAGCCGCAGGCCCAGCACGGTGCTGGCCAGCCGCAGGTTCCAGGGCGCCACCAGCTCGTGCGCGCCGCGGAAATGGCTGACCAGGCGCCGCAGGAAGTCCTCGGGCGCATCCGGCGGCAGCGCGAAGATCTGCATGACCGAGACATGCTGCGGCGTCGCCGGCGATTCCATCAGCAGGAACGACGCATCCACCGGCCCGATAGGCTGCATGAGGCTCGTCTCCGAGGTGCGCCCCGCGCGGGGCACTCAAGCCGATCCTACCCGAAGCCTGCCGGCGTGGCCGCCGCCAAACCTGACGACCACGGCAGGTTGTGGCGCCGGGAGGAAAAGATGAGACTGGCATGAATAGATACTCAGGAGCCTCCCGATGTCCCTGCACCACCTCGCTGCCGCCATGTTGCTGCTGGCCTGCGGTGCGCCGCAGGCGGCGCTGCTCTGCGAGGGAGCGCCCTGCCGGCTGGAACTGGAGTTCGCCGAGGGCGGCGCCATCGAGGCGCCGGCCGGCGCGACGATCAGCTTCGGCGCGGGCGGCCTTCTGGACCTCGGCATTGGCGGCTCCATCGACTATGGCAGCGGTGGCAGCGCCGTGCCGTCGACGCCCGGCAGCGCCGTGCCGGTCCTGTCCTCCGGCGGCAGCATCGTGCTCGGCCCGGGTGGCAGCATCCATTTCGGCAGGGGTGGACGCCTGTCCGGCGGTGACGCCGCGCAGTTCGAGTCGCCCGACAACGGCGTCGTGGACTTTCGCGATGCAAGCCGCGTGCAGATCGACAGCGACAGCGCGGTCCATGTCGGCCCGGTGCGCCGCTTCGGTGACGTGCTGATCGAGGCCCGGCGCGTCGACTCCGCGCCGGCGCCATTTCGGTTCGCAGGCCGTGCGGACAGCGACTTCGTCCTGCGCAGCGCCGACGTCGCCTGGATCGAATGGATGGATGAGATCGGCAACCTCACCATCAATGCCACGGAATCGGCGGTCGTGTATGGCCCGCCCTCGGGCGACGGCGGCAGCGGAGGTTCGGGCGCGGGCGTGGTCATCGTCGGCTCGCCCGGAACACCCTCCGGTTCCGGCGGTTCGAGCGGCTCCGGTTCGATCAGCCTCGGGTCGGGCGGTGGCACGGTGGAGTCGACCGGCGGTAGCACGGGGTCGCCCGGCACCGTCACCCTGGAGCCCGTGTCCCCGGGCGAACTGCAGGTGCTCGACGATGGCCGCGGCGGCGGTGCCTTCCCCGGCCTGCTGCTCGCGCTGTTCGCTACACTCGGCTGCGCCGCCCGGCGCAAGGCTTCCCTGCCAGGCTGAGGGGCGTATGGCCTGTAGCCTGGCGGGCGAGTCACAAGCCCGCCATTCCTTCACCCTCGATCCGACCTGCCATGAGCGTCTTCTTCCGTTGTCTGGATTCACGCCTGCGCATCAACAAGGCCGAGCAGCCCGCTGCGCGCGCGACCCTGCTGCTCGCGGCCAAGGCCGAGGGCCATTGGCGCGACGAACTCACGGCCAGTCCTGGCCTGCCGGAGGCCCTGCGCCTGCTGGGTTGTGAGTGTCATGTCTCGTCCTGCGGCGATATCGAGCGCTTCGAGCCCGACGAGAAGATCGATACCGATGGACATGACGAGTTCAGCTGGATGCTTCCTGTGCTCGCGCCGTACATCGCCGACGGCAGCTACCTGCTCGCCGAGTACGACGATGAAACCTGCCGCACGGAATTCCAGGGAGGGCGATATCGTGAGGTCTTCGAGGGCGGTGATTGCGAAGACGACGGGGAGGGAGCCGCGCGGGCGACGGCCTGGCGGGACGCCCCGCGTTACGCGGCGGCCAAGGCCCAGTCGGCTCGCGCGGACGACGTGGATCTGCTGGCCGGGTTCACCGGCATGATCGAATCGCGCCCCGAGGACCTGATCGGCCACCGGGTGCATTTCGTCGATGGAAAACTGCAGGGTCAGCAGACCTTCCTGCAGGCCAGCGGCGCCGTCCTGGCGACGGTCGACTACGAGCAGGGCGAGGCGCATGGCGTCTTCAACCTCTACTCGAGCAAGGGCTCACTGGCGCTGACGGCGACGTTCTCCCGCGGGCTGCTCGAGGGCGAGATGAAGATATTGGACAACGACGGCAGCCTGACCGCTTCTTCCAGCTTCGCGGCGGGGAAGTATCACGGTCCACAACTGATCTTCGAGGCAGAGGGCAGTGCCCGCATCCACTGCGAGTACCGGCATGGCGTGCCCCATGGTCGTTTCTTTGCGAAGCAACTCGACGGGCGGGTGATGCTGAACGTGCAGTTCGCCGACGGAGAGCCGCAGGTGCCGGACGAGGGCAGGCCGGCGGGCTGGGCGGACAGGGCCAAGGCGGGGGCCGGTTATCTGGAGCAGAACTTCAATTGGGTGGAGAAGCTGCCTGAGCCTTACCACAAGCCGGAGTGGGTGCTGCAGCGCGTCCGGGCAAGACTGAACAGCGGCAAGCCCTGAGGACAAGGGAGCAGGTCCTCCCTTGTCCAGGACGGTTCAGGCCGCCAGCTTGCCGCGCCGGTAGTCGTCCAGTGCCTGCTCGATCTCCTCGCGGGTGTTCATCACGAAGGGACCGTACTGCACCACCGGCTCGCGCAGCGGCTTGCCCGCCAGCAGGATGAAGCGTGCGCCCTCGGGGCCGGCCTCGGCCTCGAACAGTTCGCCGTCCGACAGCACGCCGGCGGCGTGACGCTTCACCTCGCGGCCGTCGATGCGCAGGCCGCCCTCGTAGGCGTAGACGAAGGCGTTGTGCCCCGCCGGCAGCGCCTGGCTGTAGCGCGCGTTGGCCGGCAGCACCACGTCCAGGTACACCGGCTCGGTGCTGACGTCGCGGATCGCGCCGACGGTTTCAACGCCGCCCGCCGATACCTTGCCGGCGATCACCTTGACCTGCCCGCCGCCGGGCAGCGCCACCACCGGGATCTCGCCCGACGGAATGTCGCGGTAGCTGGCCGGCTTCATCTTCTCGCGCGCCGGCAGGTTGATCCACAGCTGGAAGCCGCGCATGCGGCCCTCGTTCTGCTGCGGCATCTCCGAGTGGATGATGCCGCGCGCGGCGCTCATCCACTGCACGTCGCCGGGGCCGAGGTCACCGCGGTTGCCCATGTGGTCCTCGTGGCGCATGCGGCCGTCGAGCATGTAGGTCACGGTCTCGAAGCCGCGGTGCGGGTGCGAGGGGAAGCCGGCGATGTAGTCGTCGGCCTGCTCGGACGAGAACTCGTCGAGCATCAGGAAGGGATCGAGACGCAGGCCCGGCAGCGAACCGATGGAGCGGCGCAGCTTGACGCCGGCGCCATCGGAAGTCGGCTGCGCGTCGATGACCTGCTGCAGCTTGCGGGTACTCATGACATGTCTCCAGTCGTGAATCGTGGGGGAACGCTTGCCCCTGCGGCAGCCGGCAAGCCGGTTGCCGCAGGGGCGTTACTCAGCTCTTGCCGAACAGCTTGGCGTCGAGGCTGTATTTGCCGCCGCCGTGCGCGACCAGGAACAGGAAGCCGCCGGCCATCGCCAGGTTCTTCATGAACATGATCTGCTGCACCTGGTCGGCACTGCCGCCATGGAAGATCACCGCCGAGGCGATGCTGAACACCGCCAGGCCCAGTGCCGCCAGGCGCGTCAGGAAGCCGAGCACGATGGCCAGGCCGCCGCCGAGTTCGGCGAAGATCACCAGCGGCAGCAGCGCTCCGGGCACGCCCATCGCGGCCATGTAGCCCTGGGTGGCCTCGTAGCCACCGATCTTGCTGTAGCCGGCGCCGACGAAGATCGTGGCGATCAGCAGGCGCCCGAGCAGGACGAGGGGATCGCGGAAGCGGTCGAAAAAGTTGTTCACGGCATGTCTCCTTTGTGCGGGTTGTTGTTAGCGATTGGCAGCTTACGCCGCCAGCCGGTCGATCTGTTCCTGGGCCTTGCCCAGGGCGCCTTCGCGGCTCTCTTCCGAGATCGCCAGGCCCTCGGCGTAGACGAACTCCACGTCCTCGACGCCGATGAAGCGCAGGAAGTCGCGGATGTAGCCGGTCTGCGTGTCCAGCGCCGTGCCGGCATAGATGCCGCCGCGGGTGGCGAAGACATAGGCCTTCTTGCCCTTCACCAGGCCCTCGGGGCCGTTGGCGGTGTAGCGGAAGGTCTGGCCGGCGCGGGCGACATGGTCGATCCAGCTCTTCAGCTGCGAAGGGATGCCGAAGTTGTACAGCGGCAGGCCCAGCACGATGACGTCGGCGCGCTTCAGTTCGGCGATCAGGGCGTCGGAATAGGCGACCACGGCGTTCTGCTCGGCCGTGCGCTGTTCCGGCGGGGTGATGAAGGCGCCGAAGCGGGCGCCGTCCAGGTGGGGCACCGGCTCGGCGGCCAGGTCGCGGATCGTGACGCGGGCGCCGTTCTGCGCCGCGACATAGCGGGCGGCCAGGCGGCTCGACTGGCTGTTTTCACCGTTCAGGCTGGTGCTGATCTGCAGGATGTTGCGGGTCTGGTTGCTCATGGCTTTACTCCGTTGTTGCTGGGTGTGACGCCATTAAACAATTGCAGGATTCGATAAAAAAGCAGATATTTTCGGTTATATCTATCGAATGGATCGATAATGCATCCGAAAATCAGCCTGGAACAATGGCGTGCGCTGGCCACGGTGGTGGAGGCGGGCGGCTATGCCCAGGCCTCGGAGCAGCTGCACAAGACCCAGTCGTCGGTGACCTATGCGGTGCAGAAGATCGAACGCCTGCTGGGCCTCAAGGCCTTTACCATCGAGGGGCGCAAGGCGGTGCTGACCCCCGCCGGCCACGTGCTCCACCGCCGTGCCCGCGCCCTGCTCGACGAGGCGCTGTCGCTGGAGCATGGCGCCGCCAGCCTCGCCGCCGGCTGGGAGCCGGAGGTGCGGCTGGCGGCCGAGATCATCTTTCCCACCTGGGCGCTGCTGCGCTGCTTCGCAAGCTTTGCGCAGGAGCAGCCGCAGACCCGCATCCAGCTGTACGAGAGCGTGCTCGGCGGCACCGACGAGTTGCTGATGGAACGGCGCGTCGACTTCGCCATCGCCGCGCACGTGCCGCAGGGGTTCGCCGGAGACGCGCTGATGCCCCTGCGCTTCATTGCCGCGGCGCATCCCGATCATCCGCTGCACCAGCTGGGCCGCGAGCTGGACTTCCGCGACCTGCGCAAGCATCGCCAGCTGGTGATCCGCGATACCGCGCAGCAGCGCGTGCGCGAGGCCGGCAGCTGGCAGGAAGCGGAGCAGCGCTACACCTTCAGCAACAAGGCCACGGCCATCGCCGCCGCCTGCCTGGGCCTGGGTTTCTCCTGGTACCCGGAAGACACCATTCGTGCCGAGCTGGCCGAGGGGCGCCTCAAGCCGCTGCCGTTGCGCGAAGGGCGCGAGCGCTTCGTGCAGCTCTACCTGGTGTTTGCCGACCGCGACTATCCCGGCCGCGCCGCCTGGCGCCTGGGCGAGATCATCCGTGAGACCGTCGCCACACTTTGCGCACAGGAGGCTTCGACGCGCAGGCAAACGCCGCTAAGCTAAGGGCACAAGAAACGGACAAAGGGATTTGCGGACATGCGGTTTTTTCCAGGGAAGGGGACAGGGGCCTGGCGAGGCCCGGGCTTGCTGCTGGCCTGCGCGCTCGGGCTGGCGGCCACCGCCGCCGACGCGGGGATCAGCCGCTGCGTCAATGCAGAAGGCAAGACCTACTTCACCGACGGCGGCTGTCCCGTCAGCAATCCGATCGAGCGGCCCAAGGCGACACCGCGTCCGGAAGCAGAACTGCCGCCCGGCAGCCTGGAACCGGTCGGCGCGGCCGCCGCGCCGTCAGCCGTCAGCCCGGCGGCGGCCCCTGCCGCGAAGGCCCTCCCGTCCGGCGTGGTGGTGGAGGCCATCGAACCGGCCTCGGCCGTCGAGCCCGCCACTGCCATCGAACCTGCAGACGCCACGGTGACGCCGGAGGCGGTCGCGCCGGTCGCCGCCGAGCCCCTGCGCAAGCGCCAGTCGCGCTCCGGGCACTGGGGACTGGTGCTGGTCGGGGTGGCGATCGCCACCATCGGCCACCTCTGGATGATGGGCCTGGCCTGGGGAGCGGGGTCCAAACTGTGGAGCTTCCTGATCTTCCTGTTCGCGCCGTTCGCCAATCTGCTGTACTGCCTGCTCAACCTGCGTGAACCGAGGACCCTCGGGAGCTTTGCGATGACCGCCGGTGGCCTGGCCCTGGCCGCGTCGCTGTTCGTGCCGCCGACCGAACTGATCGACGTCAACGAGAGCTATCTCACCGCCCGCGCGCAGACAGGGATCGAGGACCGCGCTCCGCGCGAGCGTTTCTCCTCTTCCGAGAAGGTGTACATGAAGACCGTGCTGGGCTGGGACGACTGGCTGGTGGGCGAGGTGCCCTATGTCGTCACCTGGGCCTGGTATACCGGCGACGAGCAGGTTGCCGAGTTTTCCAGGGAGATGGAGTTCGGCGCCGCGCCCAAGGTACTCGAGGGCTATTGGCCGGCGGCAGAACTCGGCCCGGGCCGTCACAGCGTCGAGCTGTACATCGACGACGAGTTGATCGACACGCGCGAGTTCGAAATTCTGTAGGCCGGATTTCCCGTCGTCCGGGCAGACGATTTCGTCCGGGGGCCCTTCGTGATCTGCTGCGTGCAGAACCATGAGTCGGCGAGCGTCACGCGGGGCCGGTAAGCTTGCAGGCTCCGGTGATCGTAGTGTCATAAAGGGCCAGCGCGGCTGCCGGCGGCACGCTCCATGCAGCGTCCGGCCAGGGGCCATCGCGCGGGCGACTATTTCGAATGAGGACCATGTGAAGAGTTGGGTGACGGCCGGCGTTCTGGCGATGCTCGCGGCCTGGATCAGCGCATACAGCGCGCCGGTGGCTGCGGGCTTCTACAAGTGCCGCGATGCCAATGGCGAAATCTTCATTGCCGACAGCGGCTGCCCCCCGGCCACCAAGGCCGTCCGCCCTGAGCGCCCCTCGGTGACGACCGAGAGCGGGGCGGGCAGCATTGCACCGTCCCCCGAGGCGCCTGCGCCCCGCATCGAGCCGGCGCCCGAGACGGCGCGTCCATCAGCGCCTGCGGTGCAGCCCCCGCCCGCTGAAGTGGCTGCCCCCATGCCGCCGCAGTTCCAGCCGGCGCGCCCCAGCAGAATGATCGAGCCGCCCCCGCCGCCGCCCGGCAGCGGAGCGCGTGGCGAGGCCGGCGGGCTGACCGGTGTCGCGCGCGCCGACGGCGCGCCGGCCGAGCCGCTGCGCCCGCGCAAGGTCAAGTCCGTGCGCTGGTGGGCGGTGGGCCTGGGCCTGGGCCTGCTGATGGTGACGCACGCCTGGATGATCGCGATCGCCTTCCGTGCCGGCTCCACCGCCTGGGGCGTGGCCCTGATCGTGGGCTCGCCGGTGAGCAATTTCGTGTACCTGCTCACGCACTTCCGCAAGGCCGGCTGGCCTTCGCTGGTGGGTATCGCCGCCCTCGGCGCCCTGGCCTACGTCTACGTACCGCCGACCGACCTGATCGAAGTGTCGGACAGCTACCTCACCACGCGCGGCAGCACCGACCTGGGCGAGCGCAAGCCGCGCATCATCTTCACGCGCAAGGAAACGGTCTGCCTCAAGACCATCATCCGCTGGGACGGCACGCTGGAGAACTGGTGGGTCGGCCGCAACCAGCAGGTGAGCTGGGTCTGGTATGCCAACGGCAAGCCGAAGACCCACCACTCGGTGCGCATCGATTTCGACCGCACGCCCTTCGTGCTGCTGGGCTACATGCCGGGCGGCGACCTGGGCAAGGGCAAGCACCGCGTGGAGCTGCGCATCAACGACCGCATCTTCGACGAGCGCGAGTTCGAGGTCCGGTAGAGGACGCACATAAGCCTACTGCGCGGGCCGATCTTGCATCTCCGGTGCTCGCCGTACTTCAGTACGTCTCCGCTCCTCGAAGCAACCTCGGCCCTGCTCGCTACGGCTTCTGCGCATCCTCTGGCGGGGGAGCAAAAGAAGCTGCCGGTTCTAGCTGCTGCGTGGCCCGCGCCGGAAATCCGCATGCACCACGTGCTCGTGCGGGCGGTAGCGTTCCGCCGCCTGCAGGCGGGAGCAGTCGCGGCCCGCGGCCTTGGCCTCGTAGAGGCGCTGGTCGGCATCCTGCAGCAGCGGCTCGGATTCCTGGTCCGGCTCCGGCACCAGCCAGATGCCGCCGATGCTGGCGCTGAGCGAGATGTCCTGGCGCCGGCGCGAATCTTCCAGCACCACTTCGCGGATCGAATACAGCAGGTTCGCCACCTGGTGCTCGAACTCCAGCGGCGTGATGTCGTACCAGACCATCACGAACTCTTCGCCGCCGTAACGCGCCCGCAGGTCCAGCGGCCGACGCGCGATCTGCTGCTGCAGGACCGCGCCGATACGGCTCAGCACCTGGTCGCCGAACAGATGGCCCTGGGTATCGTTGATGCGCTTGAAGTGGTCCACGTCGAGCAGGGCCACGCCCACCATGCGCCGCTCGCGCGCGGCCTGCGCCAGCACGCGCGGCAGCAGGCGGTTGAACTCGGCGCGGGTCGGCAGGCCGGTGAGCGGGTCGGTGCGCGCGGACGCGTAGGCGTAGCGCGCCGTGACCCAGGCCAGGCGGCCCAGCAGTTCGTGGACATAGGCGCCGGCGACCGAGATCAGTGCCATGTACGCCAGGCTCAGGGCGTTGCCGCGCGCCTGTATCGGCGAGCTGCCGAGGTGGAATTCCAGGAAGATGCCCAGCGCGAAGAAGGCCAGCGCCGCCGGGATCACGCGCCGGCTGCTGAAGCCGCCGAACATCGACACCGCGATGATCACCACGCCCAGCATCTCGTGCGGGTAGCTCAGCTCGCCGCGCAGGGACAGGAAGCGCAGCATCAGCACGCCGCTCCAGAAGCCGAGCACGCCGGTGATCTGCGCGGCCTGCACCAGCTGCCGCTCGGCGCGCAGGAAGGTCAGCAGCCCGGCGAAGGCCACGATGGGCAGCACCACGCCCAGCTCCAGCAGCACCATGAAGGGACGCACGGCCTCGCTGGGAGCATAGAGGGCGTCCATGTAGAGCGGCCCGAAGCCGAAGCCGATGACGGCGATCGCGAACAGGATCAGCCGCGAGTAGCGGTACTGGGCACGGTGCGAGCGCCGGAAGTTTTCCTCCAGCTCCCCCGCGAAGCGCAGCCGGTACGCATCGACGCGCCGTGCCCGCTCCAGTTGCTCCAGTTCCGACATCCTGAATTCTCCCTCGGCCCCATTCTACGGGGCCGCACGCCGGGCCGGGCCACCCTGGATGGGCCGATTGAGGACAGGGAGAGGGGTAGATTCAGCTGAAGTATGTGAGTTTATATATAAATATAAAAACAATATTCAATGAAATAAGCAGCAGATCATCCTGCGCGTCATCCCGCCATCGGCGAGATGCCGGGCGCCGGTGATGAAGCCACGGAAGCCTTCGCACCGGGACGTCCCTGTCCCGGCTTCTTCATGCGACCGCGGCGGCGGCCCGGATCAGGCGGCCAGCATCTTGCCGACCAGGTTCTCGCAGGTCGGCTTGTCCATGTAGCGCGGCACGGCGTAGGTCCAGTGCGCTTCCTTCAGCGCCGCGGTGGCGATCGCCGGGATGTCGGAGGACTTGAGCTTTTCGACCTTGGTCGGGATGCCGAACTCGGCGTTCATCGCGCGGATCTTGGCGATGAAGCTGTCGGCCAACTGCTCATCGCTCTCGCCGCCCTTCTTCAGCCCGCCGACTTCCGCCAGCCTGGCCAGGCGCGCGGTGCACTCGGGCTTGGAATAGTCGAGCACGTAGGGCATGACGATGGCGTTCGCCAGGCCATGGGGGACGTGATAGTACGCGCCGAAGTTGTGGGCGATGGCGTGGACGTAGCCGACGCCGGCGCTGGTGAAGGCGACGCCGGCCTTGAACGAGGCCAGGGCCATGTTGGCGCGGCCTTCCAGGTCGGCGCCGTTCTTCACCACCTTTTCCAGGTTCTGCATGATCAGGCGCGTGGCTTCCAGCGCCTCGACGTCGGTGGCGGCAAAGCTGTTGCGCGAGATATAGGCTTCCACCGCGTGCGTCAGCGCGTCCATGCCGGTGGCGGCGGTGATGTGCGGCGGCAGGCCGATCATCAGCTGCGGGTCCAGCGCGGCGGCGGTCGGCACGAGGCGCGGGTCCATGATCGCGAACTTGCGCGTGTTCTCCGGATCGGACACCACCGCGGCGATCGTCACCTCGGAGCCGGTGCCGGCCGTGGTCGGCACGGCGTACAGCGTCTTCGGCCAGAAGATCAGGCGGAACAGGCCGCCCATCCAGCGGACCGAATGCGGGTTGGTGGCGCGTGCGCCGATCACCTTGGCGGCGTCGATCGAAGAGCCGCCGCCGACCGCGAGGATCGCCGTGCAGTTTTCGCGCTTGAGCAGCGCCAGGCCGGTTTCGATCTGCGCGATCGTCGGGTTGGGCTCCACGCCGTCGAAGATCACGGTGGTCACGCCCAGTTCCTTGAGGCGCGCCAGCATCGGGTTGAGCAGCCCGAGCTTCATCAGCACGGCGTCGGTCACCACCAGCAGCTTCTTCACTCCGGTCTTGGCGATGTGATCGCAAAGCTGCAGGGAGGAACCCGAGCCGCTGAACAGTTCCGGCTTGCGGAAATTGAGGATCTTGGTGCCGATCAGCAGGAACACCATGATGAACTTGAAAAACAGGACCTGGAGTTTGAAAAGCATGTTCGCTCTCGTCTGGGTTCTAGGAATGGTTTGCGGGCCGTGGACCGGCCTCTGGCGGCCTTCAGGCAGGCCTTGGGAGCGAACTATGACGCATCTCGGGCGTGTCATCGCCCGCTGGCATCGTCACCTGAGGCTATCGTCAGGTTTTTGAAGGAATTTCACAGGACCAAAGGCAGCGGGTCGTCGCACGCGGCGGCCCGCTGTGTTTCCGGGCCCTCAGGAACTCATCACCAGGCTGCCCAGCTTCTTGGTCAGCTTGAGGTTCTCGGCGTAGTCCACCGGGATGCCGATCAGCGCCGGCCCGGGCTGGCTGTGCGCCTCGGCCAGCACCGCCGGCAGTTCCTCGGCGGTGCGCACCGTGCGGCCCCACATGCCGAAGGCCTGCGCCAGCAGTTCCCAGTCGGGGTTGCCGAAGTCCAGCTTGGAGTGCTTGCCGAATTCGTTCTGCTGCTTCCACTTGATCAGGCCGTACTCGCCGTCGGCCCAGACCATGATCACCACGTTGAGCTTCAGGCGCACCGCGGTTTCCAGGTCCTGCACGTTCATCAGGAAGCCCGCGTCGCCGCAGATCGCCATGACCTTGCGGTCGGGGCAGGCGATCTTGGCGCCGATGGCGCCGGGCAGGGCGAAGCCCATGGAACAGAAGCCGTTGGAGATCAGGCAGGTGTTGGGTTCGTCGCAGGGGTAGTAGCGCGAGATCCACATCTTGTGGGCACCGACATCGGACAGGATGATGTCGCGCGGGCCCATGTACTGGCGCACGTCCCACAGGATCTTCTGCGGCTTCACCGGGAAGGCGAAGTCGTCCTTCTCGCAGGCGTGATCGTCCTGGATCTGCTGGCGCACCTTCTGCCACTTGCCGATGTCGTTGAGCGGCAGGCGGTCGTCGTGGTCGCGCTCCAGCGCGATGTTGATCTGCCACAGCGCGTCGGCGATGTCGCCCACCACGTCCACTTCCACCGTGTAGTGCTGGTCCACCTCGGCCGGCTGGAAGTCGATGTGGATGATCTTCTTGTCCTGCTTGGCGTTCCACTTGTCCGGGCTGTACTCCACCGGGTCGTAGCCCACCACCAGCACGACGTCGGCCTTGTCCATCGCCAGGTTGCCGTAGTCCTTGGCCTGCAGGCCGATGGTGAACAGGTTGTGCGGGTCCTCGCGCTTCAGTGCGCCCTTGCCCATGAAGGTGTTGAACACCGGCATGCCGGCCTTCAGCGCCAGCCGCCGCAACTGCGCGGCGGCGCGCTTGCGCAAGGCACCGTTGCCGGCCAGCACCATCGGGCACTTGGCAGACAGCAGCAGGTCCACCGCCTGCTGCACCGCCTTGTGGTCGGCGGCCGGGCGCCGGGTCTTGAACACCTTCATCGGGTGGCCATGGGTCTTGCGCTCGGCCACGTCCTCCGGCAACTCGATCACGGTCACGCCCGGCTTTTCCGCCTCGGCCACCTTGAAGGCCTTGCGCACCACTTCGGGGATGATGCTGGGCTCGACGATGGACGTGGCCCACTTGGAGATCGGCCGCATCATCGCGATCGCATCCATGTTCTGGTGCGACTCCTTGTGCAGTCGCTTGGTCGAGGCCTGGCCGATGATCGCCACCGTCGGCGCGCGGTCCATGTTGGCGTCGGCCAGGCCGGTGACCAGGTTGGTGGCGCCGGGGCCGAGCGTGGCCAGGCACACGCCGGCCTTGCCGGTGAGGCGGCCGTAGACGTCGGCCATGAAGGCTGCGCCCTGTTCATGGCGCGTCAGCACGAACTGTATCGGGGAATCCATCAGGGACATCATGACGTCGGCGTTCTCCTCGCCGGGCACGCCGAAGATGTACTCCACCCCCTCCGCCTCCAGGCATTTGACGAAGAGGTCGGATGCCTTGATGTTGCCGCTGCCGGAACTGCCTTCGCTCATGACGCTTTCTCCCGAAACCGGACCATGAACCCTCTCCTCCAGGGAGAAGGGAAAAGCAATCCTGACGTTCAGCTCAGCGCGCGATCTCCTTGGACCGCAGCACCATCATCTTGCGCACCTGCATGTCGTGGATCGTGTGCGGAATGCCGCCCACGCCGTGGCCGGACGCGCGCAGGCCGGCAAAGGGCATCCAGTCGACGCGGAAGGCGGTGTGGTCGTTGACCATCACGGCCGAGGCCTCCAGCCGGTGGTAGCAGCGCAGCGCGGTTTCCAGCGAGCGCGTGAACACCGCCGCCTGGAACGCCACCGGCAGGCTGTTGGCGCGCTCGATGGCCTGGTCGATGGAATCCACGCTGTAGACGCAGACCACCGGGCCGAACACTTCCTGCGTCGAGACCCGCGCGGTGCCGGGCGGATCGAGCAGCACGGTCGGCGCGTACATGGTCTCGGACATCGGCTGGCCGCCGCAGAGCAGCTGCGCGCCGCCGGCCACGGCCTCTTCCACCCAGTCGTGGATGCGGCGCGTCTCGGCCGGGTCGATCAGCGGACCGATCTCGGTTTCCGGCATGGTCGGGTCGCCGACGATCATCTTCTGCGCCAGCTTGGCCAGTTCCTCGGCGAAGTGGCCGGCGATGCCGCGGTCGACATAGACGCGCTGCACCGACACGCAGACCTGGCCGGCATGGTAGAAGCCGCCCTTGGCGATCAGCGGCAGGGCATAGGCGACGTCGGCATCGCCGGCCAGCACCACCGGTGCCACGCCGCCGTGCTCCAGCGCGCAGCGCGTGCCGGGCGCCAGCTTGCTGCGCAGGTCCCAGCCGACCCTGGCGCTGCCGATGAAGCTGAAGAAGGCCACGCGCGGATCGGTGACCATCTTGGTAGAAAGCTCGTTGTTCTCCGGGATCACCGGCAGGCACCACTCGTCCGGCAGGCCGGCCTCGCGCAGGATCTCGATGAAGCGCAGGCAGGTCAGCGGCGTGGCCTTGGCCGGCTTGATGATCACCGGGCAGCCGGCGGCGATCGCCGGGCCCACCTGGTGGGCGATCAGGTTCAGCGGGTGATTGAAGGCCGACACCGCCACCACCACGCCGATCGGCTCGGTCTGGGTGAAGGCCATGCGGTTGGTGCTGGAGGCGGTGGTCCCCATCGGGATCACCTCGCCGGCCTGGGTGCGCAGCGTCTCCACGCAGATCTTCAGCGAGTCGGCGGCGCGCGCCACTTCCACGCGCGAATCCACCAGCGGCTTGCCGCCCTCGCGGGCCGATTCCACCGCCAGCTTCTCGCCGCGCGACAGCAGGATCGAAGCGGCTTCCTCGAGGATGGCGATGCGCTTGGCCAGCGGCAGCCAGCCGTCGCGGTTGCGGTAGAGCCCGTAAGCGGTCTTGAGCGCGTGTTCCACCACCTTGGCGTCGGCGGTGGCGACCTCGCCGATCGCGGTGCGATCGAAGGGCGCGCGCACGAGCAAGGGCTCGGACTTGGTAGAAATGCCGGGGACGAGCAGTCCGTAGCGGTGGGGCATACGCGTTTTCTCCTGCTTTTCCCCGAGCTTAGCCCATACCAGGGGAAACGGCAGCGCCCCAGATGTAGTGTCCTGTGATCCGCAGCGCAGTTCGCCCCGGAGGCGGATGGGACCTTACTGGTCCTCGTAGCGCAGGATCGAGGGCCAGTAGTCGATCGCCGCCTGGTTCAGCAGCTGGCGCTGCTCGCCCTGCGGCAACCAGCGCTGGTGCGACACCGCCGCCCGCAGCAGGAACTCGAACAGCGTCATGTGGCGGCGCAGGGTGCGCTGCAGGCGATGCGGCAGCACCGGGTTGAAGATGCCGAGCAGGCGGAACATCTGCCGCGGGTTCTTCTTCAGCCACATCCAGGAGCCCATTTCCAGCGTCAGCGGCAGGAACACCTGCCCGGGCTGTGCGCGCGGGCGGTCGTAGAGATAGTCCCAGAGGTCGCCGTGGGTGGTGTAGTGGCGTGCCTGCGGCTCGATCACATAGATGTTGTGGTGCGGATGGGTGGCGCGGAACAGGCTGCGCAGCGCGTACAGGTCCCCCAGGCAGTCGATCGGCCGCGTCGTGCGTGCGTAGGGAAACCAGATCTGGTCGCGCACGCCGAAGCCGGAATGGCAGTCCAGCGCCAGGCTGAAGGGCTGGGTCAGCAGGCGCTCCTCCACCACGCGGCACATTGCCGCCGCCTCCGGCTGCATCGCCTCGCCGGCGCGGCCGCGGAACCAGGGCAGCATCGGCGTCAGGCGGTGGCCGCCCAGCAGGGGCACCGCGTCCTCGGCGTCCATCGGGGCATTGCGCATCAGGTCCACCCCCGCGGGGTTGGCACGGGTCTCGGCCAGCATGCCGCCCGGGTTGATCAGGGGCATGAACACCAGGCGCACGTGCTGGAGACTGCGCTCCAGTTCCTCGTCCCAGCGCAGGCGTTCCACCAGGGTGTGCAGGAAGGCCAGCAGCACCTGGGTGCCGATGCGCTCCACGCCGTGGATGCCGCCGAAGAAGCCCACCACCGGCGCCAGCGGGTCGCGCGAACCCAGTTCCAGGCAGTGCACCGGCCACTGACGGCCGCGGTAATCGACCCGGCAGACCACCTCGCTGCGCAATGCGCCGTTGGCGCGGCCGATCAGGGCTTCCAGCTCCTCGAGCTCGCGCAGGGCATGGGTGGACAGGGGCTTGGACTTGCTCATGCCGCGCAGATTGCGACAGATTGGTGAAGCTGGCGTGACACCGCCGGTCGGGACGAACGCTACCGCGGGCGTTCCGGGGGGCAGCGATGGCCCGCTACTTGCACCAGCGAAGACAAGGCTTGGTAAGCGTCAGGGAGGTCGATATGACGATGCAGATGCCCGATTTCGCCCGGCTGGGTCCGCCGGCTTTCGATGAAAAGGACCTGCGGTTCCTGTTCGAGCATTTTCCGGTGCCGGGCGTGGACCTGGACGAGGCGGTGCGCCTGGCGCTGGAGCGCCCGACGACGCTGGAGTCGCTGCTGGAGAGCGACTACGTCAATGCCGCGATCCGCGACCGCCAGCTGCAATGGCTGGAGGTCTCGCCGAAGCTGTACTTCAACGTCACCCTGCGGCGCGCCCTGGCCGGCGCGCGCAACGGCACCACGCGACGCACGGTGCACTACCTGGCCAACCTGCTGGGCCTGTTCGTCCGCACCGAGCGACTCTACCGCGTGCAGGACGGCGAGGAGCAGAGCTACCACTACCTCGTCGACCTGGTGCAGGAAGCGGCGCAGGCGGGACCGGAGCGCGGTTTCTACGTGCAGTCGCACATCGGCAACTACGCACTGTGGC
Source organism: Solimonas sp. K1W22B-7 (assembly GCF_003428335.1). Classification (GTDB taxonomy): domain Bacteria; phylum Pseudomonadota; class Gammaproteobacteria; order Nevskiales; family Nevskiaceae; genus Solimonas_A. The sequence goes on along the minus strand of NZ_CP031704.1, from coordinate 4,454,280 downwards.
TGGCCGGCATCTGCCGCCCCTGGGTCGATCATCGCTTTCGCTACAAGCGCCGCCCGGTGGACATGAACTACTACTGCAAGATGGGCCGCAGCTACTACGCCACCGCCTCGCGCCATCGCATGGCCGAGCAGCTGGGATTGCGGCCGGTGTTCCAGGACCTGGCGCAGCGGTTCGACTACTACCGGGGGGGATTGGAGAACATGGCGGCGGGTTGGCAGTGAAGTGCCGTGTGGTTGGTGAGTCCGCAACGGTATTCTGTCCGCGAATGAACGCAAATCAACGCAAATGATTGAATTGCTGTATTGGCGTTAATTTGCGTCCATTTGCGGACTGCCGGTCTTGGTCGGGGCTGTAGCTACCGCTGCAACCCCTGCCTGAACTGCACGTACCGCATCGCCGACACCTGCGGCGCTTCCATCATCGGCAGGTGGCCGATGTCCTGCATCATCTCCAGCTGCGAGTTGGGCAGCAGCTGTTTCCAGATCAGGCCGTCGCCCGGGTCCACCGCGCGATCGTGGTCGCCGAACACGACCAGCGCCGGCACCGGCAGGCCGCGGATCCTGTTGTTGACGCTGTACTCGCTCCAGTGCTCGATCAGGTTACGGAAGATGCGCGTGTGCAGCGTGTAGTTGGCCACCGCCTGTTCCGCCAGCACGTGGCGCACGCTGCCCGGCACGAAGGGCCGCTTGACGAAGACGAAGTCCATCGTGCGCTCGAAGTCCTCGGGCTTCTGCGAGAACAGCAGGTACTCGCCGCGATCGTAGGCGGCGCGCACCTCGGTGCGCTTGCCGCCGTCGATGCCGGCCGCGCCGAGCAGCCACAGGCTGGCGGCCTTGTTGGGGAACTTCGCGGCGTAGCTGGCGACGATCCAGCCGCCCATCGAGCTGCCGCCGAAATGCGCGCGGCCCAGCTGCAGTGCCGTCATGATCTCGTCCAGGCGCTCCACCTGGGCCGGGATGCCGTAGTCGGCCTGCTCGGGCTTGCTGCTTTCGCCGAAGCCGGGCAGGTCGATCGCGATCACGCGGTAGTGCGGCGTCAGCCAGCGCGCGGCGCGGGTGAAGTTGTCCTTGTCGGCGCCGATGCCGTGCACCAGTACCAGCGGCTCGCCGCTGCCGCCCTCGAGATAGGCAATCTCGAAGCCCGGGATCTTCAGCGTCTTCGGCTCCAGGCCGGACTGCTTGCGCTCCAGCGCCAGGCCCCAGCGGGTGGCCTGCTCGGGGTAGTAGCGATCCAGCGCGAACAGGCTACCGACAGCCAGGGCCAGGATCACGACGAGGGCGATCAGGAAACGCATGCAGTTCTTCTCCGTGTGTTGTTACGGGGTATCGACCAGACGCATCAGGCTTTCCTGCGTCGTGCTGGCGATCAGGCGACCCTGGCGGTCGAAGATCAGCCCGCGCGAGAAGCCGCGCGCGGACTGGGCGGAGGGCGAGTCCATGGAGTACAGCAGCCAGTCGTCGACGCGGGCGTCGCGATGGAACCACAGCGCGTGGTCGATGCTGGCCACCACCATGTCGCTGCGGAACCAGCCCTTGCCATGCGGCAGCAATGCGGTCGACAGCAGGTTGAAGTCCGAGGCATAGGCCAGCACGCAGCGGTGCAGCAGCGGGTCGTCGGGCAGCTGGCCGGCCGCGCGGAACCAGATGTGCTGCGCCGGCTCGCGCTGTTCGGTCACCAGCGGGTTCCAGGGCCGCACCGGCTTGAACTCGATCGGCACTTCGCGCAGCAGCGTGCTGCGCGCCCGCTCGCTGACCCCCGGTGTCTGCGCCACCCACTTCTCCGCCACTTCCAGCAGTGTCGGCAGTTCCTCGGGCGGCGTCACCTGCGGCATCTGCGCCTGGTGGTCCAGGCCGCCCTCGGCTTTCTGGAACGAAGCGATCATCGACAGGATCGGCTGGCCATGCTGGATCGCGTGGACGCGGCGCGTGCTGAAGCTGCGGCCGTCGCGCACCCGTTCCACCTCGTAGACGATCGGCAGGGCCATGTCGCCCGGGCGCAGGAAGTAGGCGTGCAGCGAATGCGGCGCCTGGTCCTGCACCGTGCGGCGCGCCGCCACCAGGGCCTGGCCGATGACCTGGCCGCCGAACACGCTCTTGCCGCCGAGATCGCGCGACTGGCCGCGGTAGATGTTCTGTTCGATGGTTTCCAGGTCGAGCAGGCCGACCAGGTCCGAGAGAATGCGGTTCATGCGGGGGGCAGACCAGGGGAGTGATAAAATTCCAGCCCTCAAGGCTAAGCCAACAAGGGCCATTTCACCAAGTGTCGTCAATGACTTGCCGTTCGGGCTGCGGCGCCTGCTGCACCGCGCCCTCGATCTCCTCGCCGATCCCCGGCATGCCCGGTGGCAAGCCGGCGGGAGTGCGCTGCGCGCAGCTCATGGACGACCAGCGCTGCGCGATCTTCGGCGACCCGCGCCGGCCGGCGGTCTGCGGCAGCCTGAAACCGACGGCGGAAATGTGTGGAACATCCAGGGATGCAGCGATGGAATACCTGCTGCGCCTGGAATCCCTCACCGCCGCTTGAGAGGGTAGCGGAGTAGGAGCGCCGGTCAACATGACAACCGGCCTTCGCGGCTGACAGCCGCTCCTACAATTCAGACACTACAAGTCCACCCGCCCCTTGAAACTGTCCTGCACCTGCTCGCCCACCGCCTTGCCGCCCCGCAGCTGCCGCGTCTTCCACCCCAGCCGCACGCCCACGTCCGGCCGTGTATCGCAGCTCAGGCTCAGCTCCAGCACGTCGTCCGGCGCCAGCTCCAGCGGCGCCAGCAGCGGCAGGTAGATCTGGTCCCAGTGCGTCGCCGGCGCGAACGGCGAGGTCGAAAGCTCGATCCCCGGCAGCAACTCGCAGACCCACCACAGCGCGATGCCTTCGACCCGCGCGGCCGGCAGGTCACCGGCCTTCCAGCGCAGCGTCGCGGTGCGGCGGCTGTCGGCGGCCTTGGCCTGCGGGCGCAGGTCCAGCTCGTCCCAGGCCTGGCCGCAGTCGCGGCCGCCGAGGTCGGCCGGGGCGATCTGCTTCACGTACATGTTGTTGAGCGACACCGTGCGCGCGGCCGACAGGTCCAGATCAAAGCCCACCTGCGGCCAGATGTCGATCTCCTGCTGCAGCCGCGCTGCCGTCACCGGCGCGGCGAACTGCCGCAGGCCCTGCGGCAGCACCCGGCCGCCGGCCTTGAGGTAGCGCCGCGCGTCGATCAGGGTCTCCAGCAGGCCTTCTTCGAGGGCGAAGTTGCCCAGGGTCTCCGACACCACCAGGTCCACCTTCGGCGGCTTGCGCAGCTCGGCGGAATGGCCGCGGACGAAAGTCAGCTGGTCGATGCCGTTCTGCCGCGCCAGCTTCTGCGCCAGCTCGATCATGCCGCTGTACTCGATCAGCGTGCAGTGCGCCGCGCCCAGGCGCCGCGCCAGGAAGCTGAGGAAGCCGGTGCCGGCACCGATGTCGGCCACGGTGGTCTTGCCCGGCTCGATCAGCTGCTTCAGCGCCGCGTGAAAGGCAGCGTTGCGGGGGGCGTCGCCCAGGAGCTTTCTGTGGAGTTCTATTTCACTCATACGCCGTATTTTCGCGGATTCGGTGAAAATGCGCAGATGCAGCTGCTCGTCTCCCATGTTTTCGCCGGTTCGGTGCGCCCCATGCCGGGCGACGGTCGCCCCACGGGCATCTTCAAGGACCCCGTCGCCGGGCCAGTGGACATCGGCCCCGAAGGCCTGCTGAGCGACGCCCAGGCCGACCGCCGCGTGCACGGCGGGCCGGAGAAGGCGGTGCACCACTTCCCGCTGGAAAACCACCGCCGCCTGGCCGCGCGCTTTCCCGAGCAGGCCGCCGGTTTCGTCGCCGGCGGCCTGGGCGAGAACCTGTCCACCGAGGGCGCCGACGAGTCCGGCGTCTGCATCGGCGACGTCTGGGCCTTCGGCACGGCGCGCCTGCAGTTGTCGCAGCCGCGCAGCCCCTGCTGGAAGATCGACGCGCGCCACGGCCTTGAGGGCATCGCCCTCTGGATCGCCGGGCAGGGCATCGCCGGCTGGTACTACCGCGTGCTCGAGCCGGGCCGCGCCCGGGCCGGCGACGCGCTGCGGCTGCTGCAGCGCAATGCCGACGCCATCTCGCTGCGCGAATTCTGGGATACCCAGGCCGAGCACCGCCCCGCGCCCGAGGCCCTGCGGCGTCTCGCCGCCACGCCGGGGCTCAACCCGAACTGGGTCGGCAAGCTGCAGCGTCGCGCCGACTACCTGCGGACCCTGCCATGAAACTCCCGCTGCCCGACCTGCCGGTCCGCGAGGCTTTGCCGGCACTGCGCCAGGCCCTTTCCGGCGGCGGCCGCGCCGTGCTGGCCGCGCCGCCGGGCTCCGGCAAGACCACCCTGATCCCGCTGGAACTGCTGGCCGAGCCCTGGCTCAAGGGGCTGCGCATCGTCATGCTGGAACCGCGCCGCGTCGCCGCGCGCGCCGCCGCGGCGCGCATGGCGCAGCTGCTGGGCGAGCCGGTGGGCCAGACCGTGGGCTACCAGATCCGCTTCGAGCGCAAGGTTTCCGCGGCCACGCGGATCGAGGTCGTCACCGAGGGCCTGCTGGCGCGGCGCCTGCAGGCCGACCCGGAGCTGCCCGGCGTGGGCCTGCTGATCTTCGACGAGTTCCACGAGCGCAGCCTCGACGCCGACCTCGCGCTGGCGCTGAGCCTGGACGTGCGCGCCAACCTCAACCCCGAGCTGCGCCTGCTGGTGATGTCGGCGACGCTGGACACGCAGCGCGTCGCGCGCCTGCTGGACGATGCGCCGGTGGTGCAGAGCGGCGGCCAGCTGTTCCCGGTGGACATCAGATACCTGACGCAGCGCGCCGATGCCGACCATGGCGAGGTGGTGGCGCAGGGCGTGATCACGGCGCTGGCCGAGACGCCGGGCGACGTGCTGGCCTTCCTGCCCGGGGCGCGCGAGATCCGTGGCGCGCAGCGCCGGCTGGAAGCGCGCACCCAGGCCGCCATCTATCCCCTCTATGGCGAGCTGTCCTCGGCCGAGCAGGACGCCGCGCTGCAGCCCGACCGCGACGGTCGCCGCAAGGTGATCCTGGCCACCAACATCGCCCAGACCAGCCTCACCGTGGAGGGTGTCACCACCGTGGTCGACGGCGGCCTGGTGCGCGTGGCGCGTTTCGATCTCGGTGCCGGCGCCAACCGCCTGGAGACGCAGCGCGTCTCGCGCGCCTCCGCCGACCAGCGCGCCGGCCGTGCCGGCCGCCTCGGTCCCGGCCACTGCTACCGCCTGTGGAATCGCGACCAGCAGGCGGCACTGGCCCAGCACGACACACCGGAAATCCTCGCCGCCGACCTGTCGCGCTTCGCGCTGGAGCTGGCGGTCTGGGGCGCGAGCGAGCCGGCTCAACTCGGGTTCCTCGATCCGCCGGGCACGGTGAGCTGGACCTATGCGCGCGAGCTGCTGCGCGAACTCGGCGCGGTGAACGCGCAGGGCCGCATCACGCCGCACGGCCGCGAACTGGCGCGCCTGCCGGCGGCGCCGCGGCGTGCACAGATGCTGTTGCTGGCCAAGGCCCGCGGCCTCGGCGCGCTTGCGGCCTGGACCGCGGCGGTGCTGGAAGAGCGCGACGGCGGCGCCAGCGATCTCGCCGCCACGGTGCAGGCCTACCTGCAGGGCCGCGCCGCCGATCCCAATGCGCTGCGCCGCGTGCGCGACTCCGCGCGCCAGATGGGGCGGCAGGTCGATGCCACCGAGCAGCCCGTCGCCGACGACCGCGACGTCGCGCGCCTGGTCAGCTGGGCCTATCCCGAGCGCATCGCCCGCCGCCGCGGCAGCCAGCGCGGCGTCTACCTCTGCGAGGACGGCGGCGAGGCGCGCATCGGCGAACACGATCCGCTGTCCGCGTCCGAGTGGCTTGCCATCGCGCACTGGGACCCAGGACCACCCCGCAAGATCCGCCTCGCCGCCGCGCTGCGCGAAGACGAACTGCTGCGCGACCAGGCCGCGCGCATCGTCGACGTGCAGGACTGCCGCTGGGACCCGCAGACCGATGCCGTGGTCTCCGAGACGCAGCGGCGCCTCGGTGCGATCGTGCTCGAGCGCCGCATGCTGCGCGGCGGCGCCGAAGAGAAAATCCGCACCGCGATGCTCGCCGGCATCCGCGCCCTCGGCCTGCAGGCACTGCCCTGGAACGAGGCCGCGCGGCAGTGGCAGGCGCGGGTGCTGTCGCTGCGCCAGTGGCGTCCCGAAGACAGCTGGCCCGACGTCTCCGACGAGGGCCTGCTGGCGACGCTGGAAGACTGGCTGGCGCCCTCCCTCGATGGCGTCACGCGGCGCGATCACCTTGCGCGTCTGGACCTGATGGAAATCCTCAACGCCAGCCTCGACTACGCCACGCAGCAGAAGCTCGGTCGGCTGGCGCCGACGCATATGGACGTGCCCACCGGCTCGCGCGTGCGCCTGGAATACCGCCCGCCGGAAGCGCCGCTGCTGTCGGTGCGCCTGCAGGAGATGTTCGGCTGCGCCCAGACCCCCACGGTCAACGACGGCCGCAACCGCGTGGTGCTGGAACTGCTCTCCCCCGGCCAGCGCCCGGTCGCGATCACCCCCGACCTCGCCGGTTTCTGGGCCGGCAGCTACAGCGACGTGAAGAAGGACATGAAGGGGCGGTATCCGCGGCATCCCTGGCCGGACAATCCGCTGGAAGCGGCGCCGACCAGAAGGGCGAAGCCGCGGGGGACGTGAAGGCGGTTGGTTCAGGTAACGAATGTAGGAGCGGCTGTTGGCCGCGAGGGCCGGTGGCCGTGGTCACCGGCCCTCGCGGCTAACAGCCGCTCCTGCCATTGTGTCCGCTGTCTACTGCGCCTTCTTTGAGCCCAACCAGTCCCCGCAGCCCGGTTTCGTGCAGCGAAGCCGGGAGCGCCGGTCACAGTGTGCTCCCGGCTTGCCTTTGGCAAACCGGGCTACGGGTGAGCGCCAATCTTGTCCCCTCGCCCGCTTGCGGGAGAGGGTGGCCGCAGGCCGGCGAGGGGATGGATCCCCGAGGTAGGGCAACGCATGGAGCAGTTGCCGGGAGAGGGTTTCTGTAAAAGGTAGTCGGGCCAATCCGTGCGCGTTTTACAGAAACCCTCTCCCTTAATCCCTCTCCCGTAAACGGGAGAGGGGACAAGAAGAGTCCCGCAGCCCGGTTTCGTGCAGCGAAGCCGGGAGCGCCGGTCAAAGTGTGCTCCCGCCTTGCCTTTGGCAACCCAGGCGACGGCCTATTGCGTCTTTGCTGGCTCCAGCCAGATCCGCCCATCCTTGTACACACGCCCGCTGGCCTTCAGTGCCGTCTCCTGGTCCTCGATCTGCTGGTGCACGTTCACCGGCGGCGCCAGCAGCGCATCGCGCCCCAGCGCATAGGACTGCTCGCGCACCACGGTGAGATAGGCCTTGCCCAGCGCCAGCGCCCGCTCGCGCGAGGGGGCGACCAGTTCCAGCAGTCCGCGCTCGCTGGCCAGTGCGGCATCCACGCGCTTTTCATCGAGCCGCCCGTCACGGAAGAACCGTGACAGCATCTCCGCGTTGGCGCGGAACTCATCGCCGCCACCGGTGCGCCGCAGGTACTGGCGGTACTCGCCCTTGCGGCCGCCGGCCTGCGGCGTGTCGCGTTGTCCGGCGACGCGCTGCAATCCCCAGCCCTCGGCGCCGGGCAGCTTGCGCGGCAGGCTGAAGCTCTGGTCCACGGTGACGCCGATGCCGGTGTGGCAGCCCATGCAGTAGAGCTGCTCCTCGCGCGTCTGCAGGCGCAGCCGGCCCTGCGCGTCCTCGATGTAGCCCTGCAGCTGCCAGCCGAAGACATTGCTCTGCCCGGTGAAGGCATTGCCGGCGTAGTGCGCCCGTCCGCCGACCTCGCGCTCGCGGGCCTCCTCTTCGTAGTGCAGGCGCACCGACTGCGCATCCACCGCGGTCTCCTTGCGTGAGTAGCGCAGCTCCTTGAGCCGCGCGGCGCGCAGCTCCGGCGCGTCCGGATCGACGTAGTGCACCGGGTGCAGGAACTCCGTGCCCGGCGGGTAGCTGTAGCGCTGCACCGCGATGCCGGCCGCGCCGCCGGCATAGTGCGCCGGCAGGCCGCGCAGGCCGGTCACGCCGAAGGACAGCCGGCCATCGCCATCCAGATCCAGTCCGGCGCTGGTTTCGTCCAGCGCCTCCACCGGCAGGCGCAGCGCGGCGTCGGCCACGCGGTCCGGCACGGCCACTGCCGCCTCGACGATCGCCAGGTTCACGCGGTACACCCCCTCGGAAGGCCGCCCGGCCGCGTCGCTGCGGAAGGCCAACGGCAGGCGGATCATCGCCGTGTCGGTGGCACCGTTGGTGGGCCAGAAGGTGCCGGGGAAGGGCTTGTAGCGGTAGGCGCGCCAGCCGCTGCCGTCGCGGGCGAAGCCGGCGGCATCGAAGCCGCGCGGGTAGTCCAGGTCGGGGCTCCAGCCGCGGAAGTCCGGCATGCGCGCCATGGCCTGGCGCAGCGCGGCGTAGTTGTCCTGGCGGATCCAGGCCAGGATTTCGGCGTCGCCGATCGCGGCGATGCCGGCGCGGCGGTCGCGGAACAGGTTGTGCCAGTGGTTGGTCCGGCCCAGCGCGCTGAAGTCGTAGCGGCGCTGCAGTTCCCAGTCGTCGGCGCGGTTGGCGCCGTTGGCCGTGGTGTGGCAGACCCAGCAGGGGTTCGACTCGCCGCCGGTGCGGGTGTAGCACTGCGGCGGCACGCCGGCCTCGACGTTGCCGATGCGCCCCTGGGCCGCCGCGGTGGCGGCTGCCAGCGGGTCGTAGGCCGCCGGCGCGGGGGGCTGCGGCGATGGCTGGCAGGCCGCCAGCGCGGCGGCCAGCAGCAGGCCGGGACCGCGCGGGGCCTGCACCTCAGGTCTTCGGCGGCAGTTCCGGCATCTTCACGGTGAAGACGTCCTCGCCGAAGCTCTTTTGCGCCGACGCGCCGGCGTAGCCGAGATAGGGCAGGCCGAACAGGTCCTGCACGCTGCGCAGCATCGAGTAGTGGTTGTAGGGCTGCATCGACACCGTGCCGGGCTTGATCAGCGGCGACAGCAGCACCGCGCCGACGCGGCCGCCGCCCAGGCCGGTGAGGCCGGGCAGCAGGCTGTTGGGCGTGGGGCCGGCGCCGCAGCAGCCGCTGGAGTCGGACTGCGGGCCGTCGGACTCGTCGAAGGTGATGATCAGCAGGCCGTCCTGGCGGAAGGCCGGGGAGGCCAGGATCTTCGGCACCCAGTCCTGTAGGAAGCCGTTGATCGACTCCAGGCCGCCGGGTTCGCCGTTGGCGCAGGGTGAATCGTGGCCGTCGTGGCAGAGGCTGGGGGTAATGAAGGAATAGGCCGGGGTGGTGGCCGCCGAGCGCAGGTCGGCCGCCAGCGCGTTCAGGTTGACCACCCGCTCGTCGCAGTAGGCCTGGTCGTCGATCACGCTGTGGAAGTACATGAAGGGGTTGTGGCGGGTGGCGTAGCTGTCCTGCTCGCTGGCTGCCTGGGTGCTGTCCACCGTGCCGATCGCAGGGTGGGCGCAGGTCGCCGCCTCGCGCCCGGCTTCGGCGCCCATGTCCTCCATGTAGCCCTTCCAGGAGAGGCCCTTGGCGCGCAGCTGGTCCGGCAGGCTGGTCACGCTGGAGGGGTAGACGCAGCCCTGGCCCACGGCCTGGCCGTTGAGCGCCGCCACCGGCGGGCTGCCGGCGAACTCGGCGAAGACGATGCAGTCGGTCTGGGTGATCAGGTTGGGCCCCTGGCCGCTGATCATGGCGATGTAGTTGTCCAGGCTGACGTGACCGATGCCGTAGTAGTTCTGCAGCAGCGCGCCCTGTGCCACCAGGGTCTTGGCCAGGTAGGGGGCCAGGGAGTCGTCGGCGAAGCTCTTGGCGTAGTCCTTGTTCTCCAGGACGATCACGAAGACATGGCCGACGCGCTTGGGCAGGCTGGCGCCGCCCCCGCTGCCGTTGCCGCTGCAGGCGACCAGGGAAACCAGCAGCACGGACAGCGAAAGGAAGAAGGCAGCGGGGTGGGGAAGGCGCATGGAGGGGTTCGGGTGGCCTGGAGGGGCTGCCTGGGGCAAAAAGCAGGGTGGATGCCGGATTCTATGACGCGGTAATGACGTCATGGTGATTTAATGCCTGCCAGAGGCCTAAAAAATCATCCGATTTTGACTTGACGCGACCCCACCTTGCCCCGAGAATACGCGGCTCTTCGGGGGCGAAAGCGCCGGAGGACCGGCGGAGAGATACTCAAGCGGCCAACGAGGGCAGACTGTAAATCTGCTGGCTTACGCCTACGGTGGTTCGAATCCACCTCTCTCCACCAGATTTGCTGTGCGGGTCTGCCTGGCGGGAGTAGTTCAATGGTAGAACTTCGGCCTTCCAAGCCGATAGCGCGGGTTCGATTCCCGTCTCCCGCTCCAGCACCGCGGTTGCTGTAGATGACAGATTGCCCACGTAGCTCAGTCGGTAGAGCACACCCTTGGTAAGGGTGAGGTCGAAGGTTCGATTCCTTTCGTGGGCACCATATATGTAGGGATTCGCGGTGTCGGGTCCCGATCTTTTTTCCCGCCGGCCGGCAGGCTGTGGCGGGTTTTGGCGTAGATGGAAACCCGCCCTCGCGGGACCACGTTCAGGCTACTTTCACTTAAGAATCGGTAACCCCGGAGACTTCGATGGCAAAGGAAAAATTCGAGCGCAAGAAGCCGCACGTGAACGTGGGCACGATTGGTCACGTTGACCATGGCAAGACCACGACGACGGCCGCGCTGACGAAGGTGTCTGCGGACAAGTTCGGCGGCCTGTACGTGCCTTACGACCAGGTGGCCAAGGCCTCCGAGAGCCAGGGCCGTCGCGACGCGACCAAGATCCTGACGATCGCCACCAGCCACGTCGAGTACGAAACCGCCAACCGCCACTACGCGCACGTTGACTGCCCGGGTCACGCGGACTACGTCAAGAACATGATCACCGGTGCCGCGCAGATGGACGGCGCGATCCTGGTCGTGTCGGCGACCGACGGCCCGATGCCGCAGACCCGCGAGCACGTGCTGCTGGCCAAGCAGGTCAACGTTCCGAAGATCGTGGTCTGGCTGAACAAGTGCGACCTGGTCGACGACGCCGAACTGCTCGACCTGGTCGAGATGGAAGTGCGCGACCTGCTGAGCAAGTACGGTTTCGACGGCGACAACACCCCGGTGATCCGCGGTGCTGCCGTCAAGGCCATCCAGGGCGACGCCGAGTGGGTAGCCAAGCTCCAGGAGCTGTATGACGCCCTGGACACCTGGATCCCGGAGCCGCCGCGCGAGACCGACAAGCCGTTCCTGCTGCCGGTGGAAGACGTGTTCTCCATCTCTGGCCGCGGCACCGTGGTGACCGGCCGTATCGAGCGTGGCATCGTCAAGGTTGGCGAAGAAGTCGAGATCGTCGGCATCCGCGACACCCAGAAGACCATCGTCACGGGCGTCGAGATGTTCCGCAAGCTGCTGGACCAGGGCCAGGCGGGCGACAACGTCGGCCTGCTGCTGCGCGGCACCAAGAAGGAAGACGTCGAGCGCGGCCAGGTGCTGTGCAAGCCGGGCACGATCAAGCCTCACGCCAAGTTCAATGGCGAGGTTTACGTGCTGACCAAGGAAGAGGGCGGCCGTCACACGCCGTTCTTCAAGGGTTACCGTCCGCAGTTCTACTTCCGCACCACCGACGTGACCGGTTCGATCACGTTCGAGCAGGAAATGGTGATGCCGGGCGACAACGTGCAGATGCTGGTTGAGCTGATCAACCCGATCGCCATGGAAGAGGGTGTTCGTTTCGCCATTCGCGAGGGCGGTCGTACCGTCGGCGCCGGCGTCGTGACGAAGATCCTGGCCTAAAAAGCCCGGTGTTTTGACAGGCGGGCGCGGATTCTCGTAGAATCCGCGCCCCTTTTTGGCTTTACCGCGGTAGATAACGTAGGGCGATAGCTCAACTGGTAGAGCGGCGGTCTCCAAAACCGCAGGTTGGGGGTTCGAAACCCTCTCGCCCTGCCATACCCCGCGTTAAAAAGCACCGTGACTGACGAGTTGACCAGGGTTAATGGATACCCAGACCACTGAACAACAAGCCGTTTCCTCCCATAAGGACACGGCGCTGCTGATTGTTGCCGTGGCCCTGTTGGTCGGCGGCATGTTCGCGTTCTATTACTTCGCGGAGGCCAACCTGGCCGTCCGCTGGCTGATCATGCTGGGTGGCCTGGCCGCCGGCCTGTTCGCCGCCTACAAGACCGCGCCGGGCAAGGCCCTGTGGGGTTACGTCACCGGCGCCCGCACCGAGCTGCGCAAGGTCGTATGGCCGAGCAAGCAGGAAAGCATCCAGGCGACGCTGATGATCGCCGTGGTGGTGCTGATCATGGCCGTGCTGCTCTGGGGCCTGGATACGGCCCTGTTGTGGGGCGTCGAAAAACTCACCGGCCGAGGGTCCTGAGATGACCATGCGCTGGTACGTCGTTCACGCTTATTCGCAGTACGAGAATTCCGTCATGCGGGCCCTCAAGGAGCGCATCGTGCGCCAGGGCCTGCAGGAGCAGTTCGGCGACATCCTGGTTCCGACCGAAGAGGTCGTGGAAATCAAGGATGGCGTCAAGCGCACCACGGAGCGCAAGTTCTTCCCGGGCTACGTGCTCGTTCAGATGGAAATGAACGAAGACACCTGGCACCTGGTCAAGAACACGCCCAAGGTCATGGGCTTCATCGGCGGCACGCCGGACAAGCCGGCGCCGATTTCCGACAAGGAAGCCGAAAAGATCTTGAACCGCGTCACCGAGTCCGTCGAGAAGCCGCGTCCCAAGACGCTGTTCGAGCCGGGCGAAGCGATCCGCGTCAAGGAAGGCCCGTTCGCGGACTTCCAGGGCGTGGTCGAAGAGGTCAACTACGACAAGAACCGCCTGCGCGTCGCAGTGCTGATCTTCGGTCGTTCGACCCCGGTCGAGCTCGAATTTTCACAGGTCGAGAAGGCTTAAAAGGCCTTTTCGTTGTTTCACGGGGAGCCGCAAGGCGTTCGTACCCATCAGGAGTAAAACATGGCTAAGAAAGTAACGGCCTACATCAAGCTGCAGATTCCTGCAGGCAAGGCCAACCCGGCGCCGCCGGTCGGTCCCGCGCTGGGCCAGAACGGCGTCAACATCATGGCGTTCTGCAAGGAGTTCAACGCAGCGACGCAGAAGCTCGAGCCGGGTATCCCGACTCCGGTCGTGATCACCGTCTACTCGGACAAGAGCTTCACGTTCATCACCAAGACGGCTCCGGCCACGGTGCTGATCAAGAAGGCCGCTGGCATCGAGTCCGGTTCGCCGACGCCGCACACCCACAAGGTGGGCAAGATCACCAAGAAGCAGGTCGAAGAGATCGCCAAGATCAAGATGCCCGACCTGAACGCCGGCAGCATGGACGCCGCAATGCGCCTGATCGCCGGTTCCGCCCGTTCCATGGGCATCGACGTGGTGGAGAAGTAAGCCATGGCGAAGATCACCAAGAAGCAGAAGTCCCTGACCGGCAAGGTCGAGCAGGGCAAGCACTACACGCTCGAGCAGGCCATCGAACTGGTCAAGGCTTGCGCCACCGCCAAGTTCAAGGAATCGGTGGACATGTCCATCAACCTGGGCGTGGATGCCAAGAAGTCCGACCAGAACGTGCGCGGCTCCACCGTGCTGCCGCACGGCAATGGCAAGTCGGTCCGCGTTGCCGTGTTCGCGCAGGGCGCCAAGGCTGAAGAAGCCAGGGCCGCCGGCGCTGACGCCGTGGGCATGGAAGACCTCGCCGCCAAGATGAAGGACGGCGACCTGAGCTATCAGGTCGTGATCGCCGAGCCGGCCGCGATGCGCATCGTCGGCGGTCTGGGCCAGGTGCTCGGTCCCCGCGGCCTGATGCCGAACCCGAAGACCGGCACGGTGACCCCGGATGTCGCCGGCGCGGTGAAGAACGCCAAGGCCGGTATGGCCAAGTTCCGCACCGACAAGGCAGGCATCCTGCACTGCTCGATCGGTTCGGCCAACTTCGACGCCGACAAGATCAAGGACAACCTGATCGCCGTCGTGCGCGACGTGCGCCGCGCCAAGCCGGCCACGTCCAAGGGTATCTACATCCGCAAGGTGACCCTGTCGACGACGATGGGCCCTGGCGTGCGCGTCGATATCTCGACGCTGCCCGAGTAAGCAGATTCGATCGGGCACCGGGGTAAACCCGGTGCCCGATGATGATTTGGTAGCGTGGTGTGAAAGCCACGCCGTCAAAGACCGTATGTAGGAACCGGAGCGGTTGGCCGGCGATGTTAAAGGCCGCAAGGCCGCATACGCAGACGGTGCGTGAGCACCGAACATGGTGGCCTGACCCGCAAGGGAAGGGCCTTACAGGAAGTAACCAGGAGTTCTGATGGCACTCAAGCTGGAAGACAAGAAGGCCCTGGTTGCGGAAGTGAACGAAGTCGCCAAGCGCGCCTATTCCGCCGTTGCTGCGGAATATCGCGGCCTGACGGCCGGCAAGTTCGACATCCTGCGCACGAAGGCCCGTGAAAACGGCGTCTATCTGCACGTGGTGAAGAACACGCTGGCGGTCCGCGCCGTCGAGGGAACCGAATTCGCGTGCCTTGTGCCCGCGCTGACCGGTCCCCTGGTGCTCGGTTTCTCCCTCGAGGAACCGGGTGCCGTAGGTCGCGTGATCAGGGATTTCGCCAAGGAAAACGACAAGCTTGTCGTCAAGGCGGTTGCGGTCGGCGGCACCCTGTACGGGGCCAAGGACATCGAACGTCTGGCGTCCATGCCGACCCGCGAGCAGGCACTGGCCATTCTGGCCGGTACCCTCCTGGCGCCGGTTACCAAGCTCGCCGCCACCCTGGCGGAGCCCGCTGCGAAGGCTGCCCGTGCCGTCAAGGCCGTGGCGGACTCCAAGCAGGCTGCCTAGTTCATCTCCTCAAGTTTCGGCTTTTCACACTTAACATTTATTTGGAGTTTCACAAATGGCTACGAAAGAAGAAATTCTTGACGGTATCGCCAACCTGACCGTTCTGGATCTGGTTGACCTCGTCAAGCTGATCGAAGACAAGTTCGGCGTGTCCGCTGCTGCCCCGGTGGCTGTTGCCGCCGCCGGCCCGGCTGCTGCTGCCGCCGTGGTTGAAGAGAAGACCGAGTTCACGGTCGTCCTGTCCTCGATCGACGCTGCCAAGAAGGTCAACGTCATCAAGGTCGTGCGCGAGCTGACCGGCCTGGGTCTGAAGGAAGCCAAGGACCTGGTCGAAGGCGCTCCGCAGACCGTGAAGGATGGCGTCGACAAGAAGACCGCCGAGGAAATGAAGAAGAAGCTGGACGAAGCTGGCGGCAAGGCCGATCTCAAGTAATCGACCGCGTCGTTGTCTTCGACTGCTGCTTCGAAGTGACAAGGCAAGGGCTGGGCGCGAAAGCGCCCGGCCTCTTGCCATTTTCGGTTTCCGCCCGTAAGGGCTTGCTGTAAAGCGAACTCAAACGCCTGGCTACAGGCCAGACGTTTGAGTTTGTAACCGCGCTACCGCGCAAGACTGATGAGGGTTCCGATGGCCTACTCGTTCACCGAGAAAAAGCGCATCCGCAAGGATTTCAGCAAGCTGAAGGAAACGCTGGAGATCCCGTACCTGCTGGCGACGCAGATCGATTCGTACCGGGACTTTCTCCAGGCGGAAATCCAGGCAAGCAAGCGCCGCGACTCCGGCCTGCAGGCCTCGTTCCGCTCCGTCTTCCCGATGGTGAGCTACAACAACGCCGCTGCCCTCGAGTTCGTGAAATACCGTCTCGACGAGCCGGTGTTCGAAGAGAAGGAATGCCGCGTGCGCGGCATGACCTACGCCGCGCCGCTCAAGGTGACCGTGCGCCTGGTGATCTTCGACCGCGAGTCCAAGGAGCGCAAGATCAAGGACGTGCGTGAGCAGGAGGTCTACCTGGGCGAAGTTCCGCTCATGACCGATCACGGCACCTTCATCATCAACGGCACCGAGCGTGTCGTCGTGTCGCAGCTGCACCGTTCGCCCGGCGTGTTCTTCGACCACGACAAGGGCAAGACCCACAGCTCCGGCAAGCTGCTGTACTCGGCCCGCATCATTCCGTACCGCGGCTCCTGGCTGGACTTCGAGTACGACCCGAAGGACAACCTGTTCGCCCGTATCGACCGCCGCCGCAAGCTGCCGGTCACCATCGTGCTGCGCGCGCTGGGCTACAACAACGAGCAGATGCTCGCGATGTTCCACGAGCAGAACACCTTCCGCCTCGAGAAGGAAGGCGCCAGCCTCGACCTGATCCCGGAACGCCTGAAGGGCGAGAAGGCCCAGTTCGACATCATTGCCGACGGCAAGACCCTGGTCGAAGAGAGCAAGCTGATCACGGCGCGTCACATCAAGATGATCGCCGAGGCCGGCCTCAAGCGCCTGTCCGTGCCCGACAGCTACCTGGTCGGCAAGATCATCGCGCGTGACCTGGTGGACGGCAGCTCCGGCGAAGTGCTGGCCGCCGCCAACACCGAAGTCACCGAGCAGCTGCTGCCCAAGCTGCGCGCCTCCGGCGTCAAGGAAATCCCGGCCCTCTACGTCAACGACGTGGACAAGGGTCCGTACATTTCCACCACGCTGAACATCGATCCGACCAAGACCAAGCTGGAAGCCCTGGTCGAGATCTATCGCATGATGCGCCCCGGCGAGCCGCCCACCAAGGAAGCCGCCGAAGCGCTGTTCCACGGCATGTTCTTCTCGCCCGAGAAGTACGACCTGTCGGCCGTGGGCCGCATGAAGTTCAACCGCCGCCTGCGCCGCGACACCGTCGAAGGCCCGGGCGTGGTGTACGACGGCGAGCTGTTCAACAAGCTCAACGACGAGAACTCCAAGAAGCTGTTCGCGCAGTTCGGCCGTGAGCGTTCCGACATCGTCGACGTGGTGCGCGAGATCATCGCCATCCGCAACGGCGAGCAGCAGACCGACGATATCGACCACCTCGGCAACCGCCGCATCCGTGCGGTGGGCGAGATGACCGAGAACGTCTTCCGCACCGGCCTGGTGCGCGTCGAGCGCGCCGTGCGCGAGCGCCTGGCGCTGGCCGAGGCCGAGAACCTGACGCCGCAGGACCTGATCAACGCCAAGCCGGTGTCGGCCGCGATCAAGGAGTTCTTCGGTTCGTCGCAGCTGTCGCAGTTCATGGACCAGAACAACCCGCTGTCGGAGGTCACGCACAAGCGTCGCGTGTCCGCCCTCGGCCCGGGCGGCCTGACGCGCGAGCGCGCCGGCTTCGAAGTCCGCGACGTGCACCCGACCCACTACGGTCGCGTCTGCCCGATCGAAACGCCTGAAGGCCCGAACATCGGCCTGATCAACTCGCTGGCCTGCTACGCGCGGACCAACGAGTACGGCTTCCTGGAAACCGCCTACCGCAAGGTCGTCGACGGCAAGGTCACCGAGCAGGTGGAATACCTGTCCGCGATCGAAGAAGGCCGCTACGTCATCGCCCAGGCGAACTCGGAGCTGAACGCCAAGAACCAGTTCAGCGCCGACCTGGTGTCGGTGCGCTTCCAGAACGAATTCACCATGATGGCGCCGGACAAGGTCCAGTACATGGACGTGTCGCCGCGCCAGATCGTGTCGGTCGCTGCCGCGCTGATCCCGTTCCTGGAGCATGACGACGCCAACCGCGCCCTGATGGGTTCGAACATGCAGCGCCAGGCCGTTCCGACGCTGCGCGCCGACAAGCCGCTGGTCGGTACCGGCATCGAACGCCGCGTGGCGGTCGACTCCGGCAACGCCATCCAGGCGCGCCGCGGTGGCCTGGTCGAAAAGGTCGACGCCGGCCGCGTGGTCATCCGCGTCAACGACGACGAGACTGTCGCCGGCGAAGCGGGCGTGGACATCTACAACTTCGTCAAGTACGTCCGTTCCAACCAGAACACCTGCATCAACCAGAAGCCGATCGTGAAGCCGGGCGACACCGTCGCGCGTGGCGACGTGATCGCCGACGGTCCTTCGACCGACCTGGGCGAGCTGGCGCTGGGCCAGAACATGCTGATCGCGTTCATGCCCTGGAACGGCTACAACTTCGAGGACTCGATCCTGATCTCGGAGCGTGTCGTCGAGGAGGATCGCTTCACCACGATCCACATCGAGGAGCTGACCTGCGTTGCCCGCGAAACCAAGCTCGGGCCCGAGGAAATCACCGCCGACATCCCGAACGTCAACGAGGCCGCCCTGCGCAAGCTGGATGAAGCCGGCATCGTCTACATCGGCGCCGAGGTCAAGGCCGGCGATCTGCTGAGCGGCAAGGTCACTCCGAAGGGCGAGACCCAGCTGACGCCGGAAGAGAAGCTGCTGCGCGCGATCTTCGGCGAGAAGGCCAGCGACGTGAAGGACACCTCGCTGCGCGTGCCGGCCGGCATGGACGGCACCGTCATCGACGTGCGCGTGTTCACGCGTGAAGGCGTCAAGAAGGACAAGCGTGCCCTGGCGATCGAGGAGTCCGAACTGGCTTCCGTGCGCAAGGACTTGAACGACCAGCAGCGCATCTTCGAGGACGACATCTACGATCGTCTGCGCAAGATCCTGCTGGGCAAGGTCGCCGACGGCGGCCCCAACAAGCTGAAGAAGGGCGAGAAGGTCACCGCGGCCTACCTCGACGGCATCGAGCGCGAGAAGTGGTTCGAGATTCGCCTGCAGGAGGACGAAGCCCAGAACCAGCTGGAAGGCGCCGCCAAGCAGCTCAAGGACATGCGCTCGGAGTTCGACAAGCGCTACGAGAACAAGAAGCGCAAGATCACCGCTGGCGACGAGCTGTCGCCGGGCGTGCTGAAGATGGTCAAGGTCTACCTGGCCGTGAAGCGCCGCATCCAGCCGGGCGACAAGATGGCCGGTCGCCACGGCAACAAGGGCGTGATCTCGCAGATCGTGCCGGTGGAGGACATGCCGCACATGGATGACGGCACCCCCGTCGACATCGTGCTCAACCCGCTGGGCGTGCCTTCGCGCATGAACATCGGCCAGCTGCTCGAAGTCCATCTGGGCTGGGCGGCCAAGGGCATCGGCAAGAAGATCGACGACATGCTCAAGCAGCAGAAGGCGATCGGCGAGCTGCGCAAGTTCCTCGACAAGATCTACAACAAGACCAGCACCGGTGTGCAGTCGGTCAACCTCGAGCAGTTCACCGACGAGGAGGTCATCGGCCTTGCGCGCAACCTGACCGGTGGCGTGCCGATGTCGACCCCGGTGTTCGACGGCGCTTCCGAGGAAGAGCTGAAGGACATGCTGGAGCTGGCGGGCCTGCCGCGCAACGGCCAGGCGACCCTCACCGACGGTCGTACCGGCGAGCCGTTCTCGCGCCAGGTCACGGTCGGCTACATGTACATGCTGAAGCTGAACCACCTGGTCGACGACAAGATGCACGCGCGTTCGACCGGTCCGTACTCGCTCGTTACCCAGCAGCCGCTGGGCGGCAAGGCGCAGTTCGGTGGCCAGCGCTTCGGAGAAATGGAAGTCTGGGCGCTGGAAGCCTACGGCGCCGCGTACACGCTGCAGGAAATGCTGACGGTGAAGTCCGACGACACCAACGGCCGTACCCGCATGTACAAGGCCATCGTTGACGGCGATCACCGCATGCATGCTGGCATGCCGGAGTCGTTCAACGTGCTGGTCAAGGAAATCCGCTCGATCGGTCTGAACATCGAGCTGGAACAGAACCAGTAAGGCACCCGGACAGATATTAGGAGTTACCCATGAAAGAACTGTTCAATCTGCTCCGCAATCCCGAGGAAGCCGAGGACTTCGACGCCATCAAGATCGGCCTGTCGTCGCCCGAGGTGATCCGGTCCTGGTCGTACGGCGAGGTCAAGAAGCCGGAAACGATCAACTACCGCACCTTCAAGCCGGAGCGCGACGGCCTGTTCTGCGCCAAGATCTTCGGGCCCATCAAGGACTACGAGTGCCTGTGCGGCAAGTACAAGCGCCTCAAGCACCGCGGCGTGGTCTGCGAGAAGTGCGGCGTCGAAGTCACCGTGACCAAGGTGCGCCGCGAGCGCATGGGCCACATCGACCTGGCTTCGCCGGTCGCGCACATCTGGTTCCTCAAGTCGCTGCCGAGCCGTATCGGCCTGCTGCTGGACATGCCGCTGCGCGCCATCGAGCGAGTGCTCTACTTCGAAGCACACATCGTCGTCGACCCGGGCCTGACTCCGCTGGAGAAGGGCACGCTGCTGACCGAAGAGGACTATCTCAACAACGTCGAGCAGCACGGCGACGACTTCGACGCCCGCATGGGTGCCGAGGCCGTGCATGACCTGCTCAAGGGCATCGACCTGCAGAAGGAAGCGATGCGCCTGCGCGAGGAACTCGCCGGCACGACGTCCGAGACCAAGCTCAAGAAGCTCGGCAAGCGCCTCAAGCTGATCGAATACTTCATCTCCTCGGGCAACCGTCCGGAATGGATGATCCTGACCGTGCTGCCGGTGCTGCCGCCGGACCTGCGCCCGCTGGTGCCGCTGGACGGCGGCCGCTTCGCGACCTCGGATCTCAACGATCTGTACCGCCGCGTCATCAACCGCAACAACCGCCTCAAGCGCCTGCTCGAGCTGACCGCGCCGGACATCATCGTGCGCAACGAAAAGCGCATGCTGCAGGAGTCGGTTGACGCCCTGATCGACAACGGCCGCCGCGGCCGCGCGATCACCGGCACCAACAAGCGCCCGCTCAAGTCGCTCGCCGACATGATCAAGGGCAAGCAGGGTCGTTTCCGCCAGAATCTGCTCGGCAAGCGCGTCGACTACTCCGGCCGTTCGGTCATCGTGGTCGGCCCGACGCTGAAGCTGCACCAGTGCGGCCTGCCGAAGAAGATGGCGCTGGAGCTGTTCAAGCCCTTCGTCTTCTCGCGCCTGCAGCGCCTGGGCATCGCCACCACCATCAAGGCGGCGAAGAAGATGGTCGAGCGCGAAGAGCCGGTGGTCTGGGACGCGCTGGAAGAGTGCATCAAGGAGCATCCGGTTCTGCTGAACCGCGCGCCGACGCTGCATCGCCTGGGCATCCAGGCCTTCGAGCCGATCCTGATCGAAGGCAAGGCGATCAACCTGCACCCGCTGGTCTGCACGGCGTTCAACGCCGACTTCGACGGCGACCAGATGGCCGTCCACGTGCCGCTGTCGCTGGAAGCGCAGATCGAAGCGCGCGTGCTGATGATGTCGACCAACAACATCCTGTCGCCGGCGTCGGGCGATCCGATCATCGTGCCGTCGCAGGACGTCATTCTCGGCCTGTACTGGCTGTCGCGTGAGCGCGTCAACGCCAAGGGCGAGGGCATGGTGCTGGCCGACGTTTCCGAGGTGCACCGCGCCTACGAGAACGGCGAGCTCGACCTGCAGGCCAAGATCAAGGTCCGCCTGAACGACATCACCGAAGCCGGCGAGAAGATCACGCACATCGTCGACACGACGACCGGCCGCGCCCTGCTGTCCGACATCCTGCCGGAGACCATCCCGTTCTCGGTCATCAACAAGACCCTGACGAAGAAGGAAATCGGCCGCATCATCAACTACGTGTATCGCAAGGCCGGCACCAAGGACACCGTCGTGTTCGCCGACCAGATCATGTACGCGGGTTTCCGCATGTCGACCCGTGCCGGCATCTCCTTCTGCCTCGATGACATCATCGTGCCGGAAGAGAAGGCCCACATCCTCGAAGCCGCCGAAATCAAGGTCAAGGAAGTCGACACCGAGTACAACCAGGGTCTCACCACCCAGGGCGAGCGCAAGAACCGCGTGATCGACATCTGGTCGCGCGCCAACGACGACATCTCCAAGGCGATGATGGTGCGTATCGGCAGCGAAGCCGTGACCACCAAGGACGGCAAGCAGGCGCGCCAGCCCTCGTTCAACTCCGTGTTCATGATGGCCGACTCCGGCGCCCGTGGTAGCCAGGCGCAGATTCGCCAGCTGGCCGGTATGCGCGGCCTGATGGCCAAGCCGGACGGCTCGATCATCGAGACGCCGATCACCGCGAACTTCCGCGAGGGTCTGAACGTCCTGCAGTACTTCATCTCCACCCACGGTGCCCGCAAGGGCCTCGCGGATACGGCGCTCAAGACCGCCAACTCGGGTTACCTGACCCGCCGTCTGGTGGACGTGGCGCAGGACATGGTCGTCACCGGCCAGGACTGCGGCACCGAGCACGGCCTGCTGATGATGCCGATCGTGGAGGGTGGCGACATCCTCGAGCCGCTGCGCGACCGCGTGCTGGGCCGCGTGGTGCTGCGCGACGTCTACAAGCCGGGCGGCGACGACGAAGTCGTCATCCCGCAGGGCACCATGATCGACGAGCACTGGGCCGACACGCTGGAAAAGAACAGCGTCGACGAGGTCTGGGTCCGTTCGCCGATCACCTGCGAGCTGCCCTTCGGTGTCTGCGGCAAGTGCTACGGCCGCGACCTGGCCCGTGGCCACATCGTCAACATCGGCGAAGCGGTCGGCGTCATCGCCGCCCAGTCGATCGGCGAGCCGGGCACCCAGCTGACCATGCGTACCTTCCACGTCGGTGGTGCCGCCTCCCGTGCGGCCTCCAAGGACGGCGTGGACGCGCGCGCGGCCGGTACTGCGCGCCTGCACAACATCAAGACCGTCGTGAACAAGGACAAGCTGCTGGTGGCCGTGTCGCGTTCCGGTGAAATCGGCGTGATCGACGCCCAGGGCCGCGAGCGCGAGCGCTACAAGATCCCCTACGGCGCCACCATCGTGGTGCGCGACGGTGAGGAACTGAAGGCGGGCCAGCGCCTGGCCAAGTGGGATCCGCATACCCATCCGATCATCACCGAGCTGTCCGGCTTCGTGAAGTTCCAGGACTTCCAGGAAGGCATGACCGTCACCCGCGAGACCGACCCGCTGACGGGTATGGCCACGCTGGTGATCACCGACGCCAAGTCGCGTGGCTCGGCCGGCAAGGACATGAAGCCGACCATCATGCTGGTCGACGCCAAGGGCAAGCAGCTCAGCTTCCCCGGCACCGACATCCCGGCGGCCTACACCCTGCCGCCCAAGGCGATCATCACGGTCGAGGACGGCGACGAAGTGAATGTGGGCGGCGTCATTGCCCGTATCCCGCAGGAAGCCTCCAAGTCGCGCGACATCACCGGCGGTCTGCCGCGCGTCGCCGACCTGTTCGAGGCCCGCAAGCCGAAGGAACCGGCGGTCCTGGCGGAAGCCAACGGCACCATCAAGTTCGGCCCCGGCACCAAGGGCAAGCAGCGCATCAAGATCGTCCAGGGCGACGGTGAAGAAGTCGAGATCCTGGTACCCAAGTGGGTGGAAATCCGTGTGTTCGAAGGTGAACACGTCGAAAAGGGCGAAATCATTTCCGACGGCGAGCCGAGCCCGCACGACATCCTGCGCCTGCAGGGTGTGACCGCGCTGGCGAACTACCTCGTCAAGGAAATCCAGGACGTCTACCGCCTGCAGGGCGTGAAGATCAACGACAAGCACATCGAGACGATCATCCGCCAGATGCTGCGCAAGGTGGAGATCACGGAGACGGGCGATACCCGCTTCCTCACCGGTGAGCAGGTCGAGATCTTCCAGGTCCTGGCCGAGAACAAGAAGATCGTTGCCAATGGCGGCCGGTCCTCGAACTTCGAGCGCCAGCTGCTGGGCATCACCAAGGCCTCGCTGTCGACCGAGTCGTTCATCTCGGCGGCTTCGTTCCAGGAAACCACGCGCGTGCTCACCGAGGCCTCCGTGCGCGGTTCCCGCGACGAGCTGCGTGGCCTCAAGGAGAACGTCATCGTCGGCCGCCTGATCCCGGCCGGTACGGGCCTGGCCTACCACGAGCAGCGCCGCAAGGCGCGTGGCGGCAGCCTGCTGGCCGACCTCCAGGCTGCGGCGCTGAACAGCACCGGCAGCTTCGAGGCCAACTCCGGCGATCGCCTGGCGGCCCGTCTCTCGGCCGCCGTGGAAGACGAGGAGTCCGAGGGCGTTGCCGAGCGCGGTGACACCGAGGAAGAAGCCTCCGAGGATTGAAACCCGGTTTCCGGGTTTCCGTGAAACGGAAAAGCCCCGCCCAGCGCGGGGCTTTTCCGTCGGCACGGGTAGGAACAAAAGCTGACAATCTGTGAAAAAGTATTGAGTAGTAGTGCTTTGTTAAGCGCTATATAACCAGCGTCGCAGCATGGCCGGAAGAGCAGCGCAGCAAGCGCTCCACGGTGTTGACAAGTGCCTGTTTTGACTCCCCTAAAGAGTTGACACTAAAGGGCCTCCTGTCTATGATGCGCGCCCTTTCCCGACGGGCCCTTTCTTGTGGTCCGTCTTTTCTTTGCCAAGCCGGGAAGTACCAACGTGCCAACGATCAACCAGCTAGTGCGCAAGGGCCGCTCCACCCTGGAGACCAAGTCCAAAGTGCCTGCGCTCACGGGCTCGCCGCAGAAGCGCGGCGTCTGCACCCGCGTCTACACCACGACCCCGAAGAAGCCGAACTCGGCTCTGCGCAAGGTCTGCAAGGTGCGCCTCACCAATGGGTTCGAGGTCATCTCCTACATCGGCGGCGAAGGCCACAACCTGCAGGAGCATTCTGTCGTAATGATCCGCGGTGGCCGCGTAAAAGATCTTCCCGGTGTGCGCTACCACACCGTTCGCGGCACGCTCGACT
The DNA here is from genome assembly GCF_003428335.1 of Solimonas sp. K1W22B-7. Classification (GTDB taxonomy): domain Bacteria; phylum Pseudomonadota; class Gammaproteobacteria; order Nevskiales; family Nevskiaceae; genus Solimonas_A. The sequence goes on along the minus strand of NZ_CP031704.1, from coordinate 4,429,669 downwards.
GCGCGGGCATCGACAAGCGCCGCCAGAGCCGTTCCAAGTACGGCGCCAAGCGTCCCAAGGCCGGTGCTGCTCCGGCGGCCGGCAAGAAGAAGTAAAGACGGGCTCAGGCCCGAGTAAGGCGCAGATTTTCTGCTCCTGAAGACCCACAGAGGAATTCAATATGTCGCGTCGTCGCAAGCCGGAAATCCGCAAGGTTCTTCCCGACCCCAAGTTCAAGTCGCAGATGCTGTCCAAGTTCATCAACATGGTGATGGAGGACGGCAAGAAGGCCGTGGCCGAGAAGATCGTCTACGGTGCGATCGAGCAGGTCATCGCCAAGAAGAAGGTGACCGAGCCGGTCGAGTTCATCCAGAACGCTTTCGACAACGTCGCCCCGACGGTCGAGGTCAAGTCCCGCCGCGTCGGTGGTGCGACCTACCAGGTCCCGGTTGAAGTCCGCGCCACCCGCCGCGTCACGCTGGCGATGCGCTGGATTCTCGACGCCGCCGGCAACCGCGGCGAGAAGGGCATGATCGACCGCCTGGCCGGCGAGCTGATCGACGCCGTCGAGCACCGTGGCGCCGCTGTGAAGAAGCGTGAAGACACGCATCGCATGGCCGAGGCCAACAAGGCCTTCGCGCACTTCCGCTGGTAAGCCTGTTCCCCATTCTTTAGGAATCTCGAGCTTCTAATGGCACGCATTACGCCCATCGAGCGTTATCGCAACATCGGTATCTCCGCGCACATCGACGCGGGCAAGACCACCACCACCGAGCGCGTGCTGTTCTACACCGGCGTCAACCACAAGATCGGCGAGGTGCATAACGGCGCCGCGACGATGGACTGGATGGAGCAGGAGCAGGAGCGTGGCATCACGATCACCTCCGCTGCGACCACGACGTTCTGGAAAGGCATGGCCAGCCAGTTCGACCAGCATCGCATCAACATCATCGACACCCCGGGGCACGTCGACTTCACGATCGAAGTCGAGCGCTCCATGCGCGTGCTCGACGGCGCCTGCATGCTGTACTGCGCGGTCGGTGGCGTTCAGCCGCAGTCCGAGACCGTGTGGCGCCAGGCCACCAAGTACAAGGTTCCGCGCCTCGCGTTCGTCAACAAGATGGACCGTACCGGTGCCGACTTCTTCAAGGTCGTCAAGCAGATCAAGGAAAAGCTGCGCGCCAACCCGGTGCCCATCCAGATCCCCATCGGCGCCGAGGACAAGTTCCAGGGCGTGGTCGATCTGGTCAAGATGAAGGCGATCATCTGGAGCGAGGCCGACAAGGGCGTCAGCTTCACCTACGGCGAAATCCCCGCCGACCTGGTCGAGACCGCCAAGAAGTGGCGCGAGAACATGGTCGAGGCGGCTGCCGAGGCCAGCGAAGAGCTGATGAACAAGTACCTCGAGACGGGCGAACTGGAAGAGGCCGAGCTCAAGCTCGCCCTGCGCCAGCGTACGCTGGCTCTCGAGATATTCCCGATGCTTTGCGGCTCGGCGTTCAAGAACAAGGGCGTGCAGGCCATGCTCGACGCCGTCGTCGAGTATCTGCCGGCGCCGACCGACGTGCCGCCGCTGGATGCGCACGACGTCGACAATTACGAAGAGCTGATCACGCGCAGGGCGCAGGACGACGAGCCGTTCTCGGCGCTGGCGTTCAAGATCATGACCGACAAGTACGTCGGCGCGCTGACCTTCATCCGCGTCTACTCGGGCGTGCTGAAGCAGGGCGACGCGGTGTACAACTCGCGCAACGGCAAGACCGAGCGTATCGGTCGCCTCGTGCAGATGCATGCCAACGAGCAGCAGGCGATCACCGAAGTGCATGCCGGCGACATCGCCGCCTGCGTCGGCCTGAAGGACGTCTATACCGGCACCACGCTGGCCGACCAGAACAAGCCGGTCGTGCTCGAGCGCATGGTCTTCCCGGAGCCGGTCATCAGCCAGGCTGTCGAGCCGAAGACCAAGGCTGACCAGGAAAAGATGGGTGTCGCCCTCAGCCGCCTGGCTCAGGAAGATCCGTCCTTCCGCGTCAAGACCGACGAAGAAACCGGCCAGACCATCATGTCCGGCATGGGCGAGCTGCATCTGGAAATCCTCGTTGACCGCATGAAGCGTGAGTACAACGTGGAGGCCAACGTCGGTGCGCCGCAGGTTGCCTACCGCGAAACCATCCGCAAGAAGGTCGAGCAGGAAGGCAAGTACGCCAAGCAGTCCGGCGGCAAGGGCCAGTTCGGCCACGTCTGGCTCACGATCGAGCCGAACGAAACCGGCAAGGGCTACGAGTTCGTCAACGAGATCGTCGGCGGCGTCATTCCGAAGGAATTCATCCCGGCGGTCGACAAGGGCCTCAAGGACGCGATCAAGACGGGTGTGCTCGCCGGTTACCCGGTGGTCGACATCAAGATCTCGCTGACCGACGGTTCGTACCACGAAGTCGACTCCAGCGAAATCGCGTTCCGCGTTGCCGCCTCGATGGCCTTCAAGGAAGGCTGCCAGAAGGCCAGCCCGGTGCTGCTCGAGCCGATCATGAGCGTCGAAGTGGAAACCCCGGAAGATTACACCGGCGACGTCATGGGCGACCTCAACCGTCGTCGCGGCGTGATCCTGGGCATGGAAGACAACTTCGGCGCCAAGGTGGTTTCCGCCGAAGTGCCGCTGGCCGAAATGTTCGGTTACTCGACCACGCTGCGCTCCATGAGCCAGGGTCGCGCGACCTACACGATGGAATTCAAGAAGTACCAGGACGCGCCGCGTAACGTCCTGGAAGCACTGAACAAGAAGTAAGTTTTACCTCCGAATCGCAGTCCGTATCGCTAATTTTCAAGGTTAAGAGCAATGGCAAAGGAAAAATTCGAGCGCAAGAAGCCGCACGTGAACGTGGGCACGATTGGTCACGTTGACCATGGCAAGACCACGACGACGGCTGCGCTGACGAAGGTGTCTGCGGACAAGTTCGGTGGCCTGTACGTGCCTTACGACCAGGTGGCCAAGGCCTCCGAGAGCCAGGGCCGTCGCGACGCGACCAAGATCCTGACGATCGCCACCAGCCACGTCGAGTACGAAACCGCCAACCGCCACTACGCGCACGTTGACTGCCCGGGTCACGCGGACTACGTCAAGAACATGATCACCGGTGCCGCGCAGATGGACGGCGCGATCCTGGTCGTGTCGGCGACCGACGGCCCGATGCCGCAGACCCGCGAGCACGTGCTGCTGGCCAAGCAGGTCAACGTTCCGAAGATCGTGGTCTGGCTGAACAAGTGCGACCTGGTCGACGACGCCGAACTGCTCGACCTGGTCGAGATGGAAGTGCGCGACCTGCTGAGCAAGTACGGTTTCGACGGCGACAACACCCCGGTGATCCGCGGTGCTGCCGTCAAGGCCATCCAGGGCGACGCCGAGTGGGTAGCCAAGCTCCAGGAGCTGTATGACGCCCTGGACACCTGGATCCCGGAGCCGCCGCGCGAGACCGACAAGCCGTTCCTGCTGCCGGTGGAAGACGTGTTCTCCATCTCTGGCCGCGGCACCGTGGTGACCGGCCGTATCGAGCGTGGCATCGTCAAGGTTGGCGAAGAAGTCGAGATCGTCGGCATCCGCGACACCCAGAAGACCATCGTCACGGGCGTCGAGATGTTCCGCAAGCTGCTGGACCAGGGCCAGGCGGGCGACAACGTCGGCCTGCTGCTGCGCGGCACCAAGAAGGAAGACGTCGAGCGCGGCCAGGTGCTGTGCAAGCCGGGCACGATCAAGCCTCACGCCAAGTTCAATGGCGAGGTTTACGTGCTGACCAAGGAAGAGGGCGGCCGTCACACGCCGTTCTTCAAGGGTTACCGTCCGCAGTTCTACTTCCGCACCACCGACGTGACCGGTTCGATCACGTTCGAGCAGGAAATGGTGATGCCGGGCGACAACGTGCAGATGCTGGTTGAGCTGATCAACCCGATCGCCATGGAAGAGGGTGTTCGTTTCGCCATTCGCGAGGGCGGTCGTACCGTCGGCGCCGGCGTCGTGACGAAGATTCTCGCGTAAAAAAGCGGTAGAGGTTTACTTTTTCCGGGGGCGCGAATATAATTCGCGCCCCTTTTGTTCCACGTTCTTTAAGACCTGAGACCAAGCATGGCCGCGACCAGCCAATCTATTCGCATCCGGCTCAAGGCTTTCGATCACCGCCTGATCGACAAGTCTGCGCGCGAGATCGTCGAAACGGCGAAGCGCACCGGCGCCGTCGTTCGCGGGCCCATCCCGCTGCCGACCCGCAAGGAACGCTTCACCGTCCTCGCCTCGCCGCACGTCGACAAGAGTGCGCGTGACCAGTACGAAATCCGCACGCACAAGCGGCTCATGCAGATCATCGACCCCACGGAAAAGACCGTGGACGCACTGTCGAAGCTCGACCTGCCCGCGGGCGTCGAAGTCCAGATCTCGCTGAACTAAGGAGATAGGACATGTCGATTGCAATCGTAGGACGTAAGGCGGGCATGACCCGTGTGTTCACCCCGGAAGGCGCGTCCATCCCGGTGACGGTGATCGAGTGCACGCCCAACCGCGTGACTCAGGTCAAGACCGTGGAGGTCGACGGCTACCGTGCCGTGCAGGTCGCCGTGGGCGAGCAGAAGGCCAGCCGCGTGAACAAGGCGCTGACCGGCATCTACAAGAAGGCCGGTGTTGCTCCGGGTCGTGGTCTCTGGGAAATTCGTCTGGACGACGGCGAAGGCGCCGATTTCCAGATGGGGTCTGAAATCAAGGTGAACGTGTTCGACGGCGTCAAGGCCGTCGATGTCACGGGCACCAGCATCGGCAAGGGTTTTGCCGGTGTCATCAAGCGCCACGGCTTCGGCGGTGGTCGCGCAACGCACGGTAACTCGCTCTCCCACCGCTCGCCGGGTTCTATCGGCCAGCGTCAGAGTCCGGGCCGTGTGTTCAAAGGCAAGAAGATGGCTGGCCACATGGGTAACGACCGTGTGACGGCTCTCAACCTGGATCTGGTGAAGATCGATTTGGAACGCAACCTCCTGCTGGTCAAGGGGGCTGTGCCGGGCGCTGCGAATGGCGATGTCATCGTGCGCCCCACGGTGAAGGCATAAGGCCCACTGGGGAAAAACGGCTATGGATATTGAACTGCATAATAGCGCCACCAAAATCTCTGTTTCGGACGCCGTCTTCGGCGCCGAATACAACGAAGGCCTGATCCACCAGGTCGTGACTGCCTACATGGCAGCCGGCCGCGCGGGCACCAAAGGTCAGCTCGCCAAGGGTGAAGTCTCCGGCGGCGGCAAGAAGCCCTGGAAGCAGAAGGGCTCGGGCCGCGCCCGTGCCGGCTCGATCCGCTCGCCCCTGTGGCGTGGCGGCGGTCGCACCTTCGCGGCTTCGCCCCGTGATCACTCGCAGAAGGTCAACCGCAAGATGTATCGCGGCGCCCTGCGCTCGATCATTGCCGAGCTGGCCCGCCAGGGTCACCTGGTGATTGCCGAGACCTTCACGGTCGACGCGATCAAGACCCAGGGTCTGGTCAAGCAGCTCGAGCAGCTGGGCACTCAGGACATCCTGATCGTGACCGGCGAGCTGGACAAGAACCTGTTCCTTTCCTCGCGCAACCTGCACAAAGTGGCGGTCTGCGACGTCGAAGCCCTCAACCCCGTCGCGCTGCTGCAGCACCAGAAGGTGCTGATGACTGCCGACGCCGTGAAGAAGCTGGAGGCTTGGCTGCAATGAACGTCGAGCGCATGCATCAGATCATCCTCGCGCCGGTGATCTCCGAGAAGGCGACCCGCGTCGCCGAGAAGCGCAACCAGGCCGTCTTCAAGGTCCTCCGCGATGCCGAGAAGTCGGAAATCCGCGAAGCGGTCGAGAAGCTGTTCAATGTCAAGGTGACGGGCGTGCAGACGCTGGTCATGAAGGGCAAGAACAAGCGCTTTGGTCAGTTCAACGGTCGCCGTTCGGACTGGAAGAAAGCCTACGTCACGCTCGCCGAGGGTCAGCAGATTGACTTCGTCGGCAGCAACGCCGCCGCTTAACGGGACGCCGACATGCCAACCATTCAGATGAAGCCCACCTCGCCGGGCCGTCGCCACCAGGTCAAGGTGGTCACGCCGGGCCTGTGGAAGGGCGAACCGCACGCTCCGCTGATCGAGAAGAAAAGCTCGACCGGTGGTCGCAACAACAACGGCCACATGACCACCCGCCACAAGGGCGGCGGTCACAAGCAGTCGTATCGCGTGATCGACTTCAAGCGCATCAAGGACGGAGTTCCGGCCAAGGTCGAGCGCATTGAATACGATCCGAACCGCAGCGCGCACATCGCACTGCTGTGCTATGCCGACGGCGAGCGCGCCTACATCATCGCGCCGCGCGGCCTGAAGGACGGCGACACCGTGCAGTCGGGCAGCGATGCCGCGATCAAGCCGGGCAACGCCCTGCCGCTGCGCAACATCCCGGCCGGTTCGACCGTGTGCTGCGTCGAGATGCGTCCGGGCAAGGGTGCGCAGATCGCACGCTCGGCCGGCGCTTCGGCCCAGCTGGTGTCCCGCGACGGCGACTACGCGACCATCCGCCTGCGTTCCGGCGAAATGCGCAAGGTTCCGTCCGAGTGCCGCGCCACCGTCGGTGAAGTCGGCAACAACGAACACAACCTGCGCCAGTACGGCAAGGCCGGTGCCAAGCGCTGGAAGGGCATTCGCCCGACCGTCCGTGGCGTCGTGATGAACCCGGTCGACCACCCGCACGGTGGTGGTGAGGGCAAGTCCGGCCAGGGTAACCCGCATCCGGTTACGCCTTGGGGCCAGCAGACCAAGGGTCTCAAGACCCGCAATAACAAGCGTACGCAGAAGTTCATCGTGCGTAGCCGTCACAAGAAGAAGTAACCAGGATCCGTCATGGCACGTTCTCTCAAGAAGGGCCCGTTCATCGATCATCACCTCCTCGCAAAGGTTGCGAAGGTGCAGGGTGAGCGCGTCAAGAAGCCGATCAAGACCTGGTCGCGCCGCTCGATGGTGTCTCCCGACATGATCGGTCTGACCATTCAGGTCCACAACGGCAAGCAGCACATGCCGGTGTTCGTCACCGACAACATGGTGGGCCACAAGCTCGGCGAATTCGCCCCGACCCGGACGTTCAAGGGTCACGGCGACAAGAAGTCGGCTTAAGGAGTCAGGATCATGCAAACCCAAGCCGTACTGAAATTTGTCCGCCTGTCGCCGCAGAAGGCGCGCGCCGTGGCCGACCTCGTGCGCGGCAAGAAGGTCGATGAGGCCCTCAACATCCTGAAGTTCAACACGCGCAAGTCGTCGCGTCTGATCCGCAAGGTGCTCGAGTCCGCCATCGCCAACGCCGAGAACAACCACGGCGCCGACGTGGACGAACTGAAGCTGCAGGCCATCTTCATCGACGAGGGTCCGGTGCTCAAGCGCATCATGCCCCGCGCGAAGGGCCGTGCCGACCGTATCGTCAAGCCGACGAGCCACATCACCATCCGCGTGACGGACGAGTAAGCGAGAGAACTCATGGGTCACAAAGTCAATCCCAACGGCTTCCGCCTCGGCATCACCACCAAGTGGGTGTCGAACTGGTACGCCGAGCGCAAGGCCTACGGCGATAACCTGCTGAAGGACATCCAGGTCCGCGACTTCCTCAAGAAGAAGCTGGCCCAGGCCTCCGTCTCCAAGATCCAGATCGACCGCCCGGCGAAGTCCGCCCGCGTCACGATCCACACCGCTCGCCCTGGCATCGTCATCGGCAAGAAGGGTGAGGACATCGAGAAGCTGAAGCAGGACGTCGCCCGCATCATGGGTCTGAAGCCCGACGTCGTGCACATCTCGGTCGAGGAAATCCGCAAGCCGGAACTCGATGCGCAGCTGATCGCCGAGTCGGTCGCCCAGCAGCTCGAGCGCCGCATCATGTTCCGCCGCGCCATGAAGCGCGCCGTGCAGAACGCGATGCGCATCGGCGCCGGCGGCATCAAGATTCAGGTCGGTGGCCGTCTGAACGGTGCTGAAATCGCCCGCGTCGAGTGGTACCGCGAAGGTCGCGTGCCGCTGCACACGCTGCGCGCCAACATCGACTACGCGACCGCCGAAGCCAAGACCACCTACGGCATCATCGGTGTCAAGGTTTGGGTGTTCACTGGCGAGGTGTTCGACGCCCGCGCCGACAAGAAGGAAGAAGCCGCGGAAGCGGCTGCTGCCTAAGGATTAGGAGAAGACTGCCATGATGCAGCCAAAACGCACCAAGTACCGCAAGCAGCAGAAGGGTCGCAACCGCGGCCTGGCGCTCAACGGCAACAAGGTCAGCTTCGGCGAGTTCGGCCTGAAGACGACCGAACACGGCATGATCACTGCCCGCCAGATCGAAGCGGCCCGCCGCGTCATCTCCCGCTACGTCAAGCGTGGCGGCAAGGTGTGGATCCGGATTTTCCCGGACGCGCCGGTGACCAAGAAGCCGCTGGAAGTCCGCATGGGCTCCGGCAAGGGCAACGTCGAGTACTGGGTTGCCAAGGTGCAGCCCGGCAAGATGCTGTACGAAATGGAAGGCGTCGACGAAGCGACCGCCCGCGAGGCCTTCCGCCTCGCCGGCACCAAGCTTTGCGTCAAGACGGTCTTCGTCAACCGGACGATCATGTAATGAAAGCCCAGGAATATGTGAAGTCTCTCCGCGCCAAGAACGCGAACGAGCTCAAAGTGGAACTGCTGGCCCTTCGCAAGGAGCAGTTCAATCTGCGCATGCAGAAGGCTACCGGCCAGCAGAACCAGTCGCACCTGATCACCGTGGCCCGTAAGAAGGTCGCGCAGGTGAAGACCTTGATGCGCCAGCAGCAGGTGAAGTAAGCCATGACCGACCAGACCCAGACCGAAAAGAAAGGCCACCGCGTCGTCGGCCGTGTTGTCAGCAACAAGGGCGACAAGACCATCACCGTGCTGGTGGAGCGCATCGAGCGCCACCCGCTGTACGGCAAGACGCTGCGCCGCTCCACCAAGCTGCGCGCCCACGACGAGCAGAACGTCTGCAAGGAAGGCGATCTGGTCGCCATCGTTGAGACGCGTCCGCTGTCGGCGACCAAGCGCTTCCGCCTGGTCGAAGTCCTGCAGACCGCCGGAGCCTAAGCCATGATCCAGCAAGAGTCTTACCTGGTTGCCGCCGACAACAGCGGCGCGCGCATGGTGCAGGTGATCCAGGTCAAGGGTTCGACCTACCGCCGCTACGCCGGCGTGGGCGACCTGATCAAGGTCACCGTCAAGGACGCGATCCCGCGCGGCAAGGTCAAGAAGGGCGAAGTGCATGACGCCGTCGTCGTCCGCACCCGCTTCCCGATCAAGCGCGCCGATGGCTCGGTGATCCGTTTCGACACCAACGCTGCCGTTCTGCTGAACACCAAGAACGAGCCGCTGGGCACCCGCATCTTCGGGCCCGTGACGCGCGAACTGCGTGAGCGGTTCATGAAGATCGTTTCGCTGGCGCCTGAAGTGCTGTAAGGGGCTATAGACATGAGCAAGATTCGCAAGGGCGACGAAGTCGTCGTCATCACCGGCAAGGACAAGGGTCGCCGCGGCAAGGTCGAGCAGGTGCTCGTCGCCGAGGGCAAACTCGTCATCGATGGCATCAACATCGCCAAGAAGCACCAGCGCGGCAACCCGCAGGCTGGCGTTTCCGGCGGCATCGTCGAGAAGGCCATGCCGATCGAGGCGTCCAACGTGATGCTGTGGAATGCCAAGGCCGGCAAGGGCGACCGCGTCGGGTACAAGACCGAGGGTGACCGCAAGGTCCGTGTTTTCAAGTCCAACCAGGAATCGTTGGATTAATAGGCCGCTACCATGACTGCCACTCTGCAAACCCAGTACCGCGAGAAGTTCGCTCCGCAGATCGCCGAGAAGCTCGGCCTCGGTTCGATGGAAGTTCCGCGCATCTCCAAGATCGTCCTCAACATGGGCGTCGGCGAAGCCGCGAGCGATCGCAAGATCATCGAGACCGCCGTTGCGGAAATGACCGCCATTGCCGGCCAGAAGCCGGTGGTGACCCGTTCGCGCATCGCCATCGCCGGTTTCAAGATCCGCGAGAACATGCCGGTGGGCGTCACGGTCACCCTGCGCCGCGAGAAGATGTACGAATTCCTGGAGCGCCTGATCACCGTCGCCCTGCCGCGTATCCGCGACTTCCGCGGCGTCTCGGCTCGCGGCTTCGACGGCCGCGGCAACTTCAACTTCGGCATCACCGAACAGGGCATCTTCCCCGAGATCGAGTTCGACAAGATCGACGCGACTCGCGGTATGAACATCACCATCACCACGACGGCGAAGGACGACGAACAGGGCAGGGCACTGCTCGACGCGTTCAACTTCCCGTTCCGCAAGTAAGAGAACGCCATGGCCAAGACCAGCATGATCGAGCGCGAAACCAAGCGCGCCAAGCTGAACGCGAAGCACGGCAAGAAGCGTGCGAAGCTCAAGGATGTGATCTCCAGCGTCACCGCGTCCGCCGAGGACAAGGATGCCGCCGTGATCGCCCTGCAGAAGCTGCCGCGCGATTCGTCCAAGACCCGTCAGGTCACCCGCTGCGCCCTCACGGGTCGTACCCGTGGCGTGTATCGCAAGTTCGGTCTGACGCGTCACAAGCTGCGTGAAGCGGCGATGCGCGGCGAAGTGCCGGGCCTGAAGCTGGCCAGCTGGTAAGAGGTTGACCCTATGAGCATGACTGATCCCATCGCCGACTTCCTGACCCGCATCCGCAACGGCCAGACGGCGCACAAGAAGCAGATTTCCTCGCCGTCGTCCAAGGTCAAGGAAGCGATCGCCGCCGTCCTCAAGGACGAAGGCTACATCGCCGACTACCAGGTCGCCGCGGAAGGCAACAAGAAGACCATCACGGTCGGCCTGAAGTACTTCCAGGGCAAGCCGGTGATCGAGCGCATCGAGCGCATCTCCAAGCCGGCCCTGCGCGTCTACAAGGCCAAGGACGAGCTGCCGAAGGTTCTCGGCGGTCTCGGTGTCGCCATCATCTCCACCCCCAGCGGCGTCGTCAGCGACCGCAAGGCCCGCGCTGCCGGTCAGGGTGGCGAGGTGATCTGCATCGTCGCCTAAGGAATACGAACATGTCCCGCGTCGCTAAAATGCCGGTGAAAGTACCGGCCGGTATCCAGGTCTCGGCAAACGCCGGCCTGCTCACCGTCAAGGGTGCCAAGAGCAGCCTGTCCATCAATGTGCCCAAGGCCGTCGAGATCGACGTCCAGGGTGACACCATCACCGTGAAGTCGGAGTCGATCCAGGCCGACAACATGCAGGCGGGCACCTTCCGCGCCCTGCTGAACAACGCCGTCATCGGCGTCAGCAAGGGCTACGAGAAGAAGCTGCAGCTGGTCGGCGTCGGTTACCGCGCCGCCACTGCCGGCAAGGTCGTGAACCTGTCGCTGGGCTTCTCGCACCCGGTTGCGTACCCGATCCCGGAAGGCATCACGGTGGAAACGCCGACGCAGACCGAGATCATCATCAAGGGTGCGGACAAGAAGATGGTCGGCCAGGTGGCCGCCGATATCCGCGGCTTCCGTCCGCCCGAGCCTTACAAGGGCAAGGGTGTTCGGTACTCGACCGAGAAGGTCGTCCTCAAGGAAGCCAAGAAGAAGTAAGGCCTGGCTGAACAGAGATCGTCATGAAAGACAAGAACCAAATTCGCCTGCGCCGCGCGCGTCGCACCCGCTCCCACATCCGCGGGCTCGGCGTGCCGCGCCTGACCATCCACCGCACTCCGCGGCATATCTACGCGCAGATCATCGCCGCCGGCGAGTCCGTGACGGTGGTCGCCGCATCGACCGTCGAGAAGGAACTGGCGGGCGCCCTCGAGGGCACCGGCAACGTCGAAGCCGCCAAGAAGGTTGGCGCCGCGATCGCCGAGCGCGCCAAGGCCAAGGGCATCAGCAAAGTTGCCTTCGACCGTTCCGGTTTCAAGTATCACGGCCGCGTCAAGGCGCTGGCCGACGCCGCGCGTGAAGCCGGCCTGGAGTTCTAAGACATGGCACAGCACATGAACTACGACGATTCCCAGTCTGGCGGCGACTTCAAGGAGAAGCTGGTTGCAGTCAACCGCGTCTCCAAGACGGTCAAGGGCGGCAAGCAGTTCGCCTTCACCGCGCTGACCGTGGTGGGCGACGGCAACGGCCGCGTCGGCTTCGGCTACGGCAAGGCCCGCGAAGTGCCGGCTGCCATCGCCAAGGCGATGGACCAGGCCCGCAAGAACATGATCACCGTCTCGCTGCGCGGCCTGACCGTGCAGCATGAGATCCGTGGCCAGCACGGCGCCGCCAAGGTGTTCCTGCGCCCGGCCTCCGACGGTACCGGCGTGATCGCCGGTGGCGCCATGCGCGCCGTGTTCGAGGTTGCCGGCGTGCAGAACATCCTGGCCAAGGCCCTGGGTTCGCGCAATCCGATCAACCTGGTGCGCGCCACGATGGACGCGCTGCAGAAGATGAACGTTCCGTCCGACATTGCTGCCAAGCGCGGCAAGACGGTCGAAGATATCCTGGGTTAAGTCATGGCGACCAAGAAGCTCAAAGTCACGCTGATCCGCAGCCTCGCCAAGAAGCTGGCGATGCACAAGAACAACGCCAATGGTCTGGGCCTGCGCAAGCTGCATCGCTCGGTCATTGTCGATGCCACCCCGGAAAACATGGGCATGATCAACAAGTCGTCCCACATGTTCCGCGTCGAAGAGGTCTGAGATGAAACTCAACACCATCAAGCCGACCGCCGGCGCCAAGACCGTCAAGAAGCGCGTTGCGCGCGGCATCGGTTCGGGCCTGGGCAAGACCGCCGGCCGCGGCCACAAGGGTCAGCACGCCCGTTCGGGCGGCTACAACAAGCTGGGCTTCGAGGGCGGCCAGATGCCGATCCAGCGTCGCCTGCCCAAGCGCGGCTTCAACTCCCCGCTGGCCAGCCTGACCGAAGAAGTGCGCCTGTCGGAGCTGAACAAGCTGACCGAGACCGAGATCGACCTGGCCGTGCTGAAGGCCCGGAACGTGGTCGGCGCCAACGTGCAGACCGCCAAGGTCATCAAGTCGGGTGAACTGACCCGCGCCGTCACGCTCAAAGGCATCCTGGTCACCAAGGGTGCCCGTGAAGTGATCACGGCTGCCGGCGGCACGATCGCAGAGTAAACGTCCCTGTTCCAGACCGGGCCATCCGTGGCCCGGACTACTCAAACAAGACAGAAAGCTCACTAACACATCATGGCGAAAGCAACTGGCATGCCGGCGGGATCGATGGTCCCGGACCTCTCCAAGATTGGAGAAGTCCGCAGCCGTCTGCTGTTCCTGCTGGGCGCCATCATCGTGTTCCGCATCGGCAGCTACATCCCGGTGCCGGGCATCGATCCTGGCCAGCTCGCGGCACTGTTCAACCAGTCCAAGGGCACGATCCTGGACATGTTCAACATGTTCTCGGGCGGTTCGCTCGAGCGCCTGTCGATCTTCGCCCTGGGCGTGATGCCCTACATCTCCGCCTCGATCATCGTGCAGCTGATGGCCGCCGTCGTTCCCCAGCTCAAGGAGCTGAAGAAGGAAGGCGAGTCGGGCCGCCGGACGATCACCAAGTACACCCGTTACGGCACCCTGGGCCTGGCGCTGTTCCAGTCCTTCGGCGCCGCCCTGGCCCTGCAGAAGTCGGGCGTGGCGGTCAACGTCGGCTTCGGCTTCCTGTTCACCGCGACCGTGTCCCTGGTGACCGGCACGATGTTCCTGATGTGGCTGGGCGAGCAGATCACCGAGCGCGGCATCGGCAACGGCATTTCCATGCTGATCTTCGCCGGCATCGTGGCGGGCTTCCCGCGCGCCATGGCGTCCACCGCCCAGCTGGTTACCGAGGGCTCGCTGAACGGCTTCGTGGTGCTGGTGGTGCTGGTGGCCGTGGTCCTGGTGACCTGGGCCGTGGTCTTCGTGGAGCGCGCCCAGCGCCGCATCCCCGTGCATCATGCACGGCGGCAGCAGGGTCGCAAGGTGTTTGCCGCCCAGACCCAGCATCTGCCGCTGAAGCTGAACATGTCGGGCGTGATCCCGCCGATCTTCGCCTCTTCGCTGATCCTGTTTCCGGCTTCGCTGGTGCAGTTCTTCGGTGACGGCGCCCAGGGCGGCATCATGCAGCAGGTGGCCAATGCCCTGTCGCCGGGTCAGCCGCTGTACACCGTCCTGTACGGCATGCTGATCGTGTTTTTCTGCTTCTTCTACACCGCGCTGGTGTTCGATTCGCGCGAAACGGCAGAAAACCTCAAGAAATCAGGTGCTTTCATTCCGGGTGTGCGCCCCGGCGTGATGACCGCCAAGTACATCGACACCGTCCTGACACGCCTGACTGTCGCCGGTTCGGCCTACATCCTGGCGGTGTGCCTGGCTCCCGAGGTCCTGCGCAGCTTCTTCCCGGGTATCCCGTTCCATTTTGGCGGTACCTCGCTGCTGATTACGGTGGTGGTGGTGATGGACTTCATGGCGCAGCTGCAGGCGCACCTGATGTCCCACCAGTACGAAGGCCTGATGAAAAAGGCCAATTTGAAGTCCCTGGGTCCGTCGTCGGCTCGCTGATCCGGTAAATTTGAGAGTCAAATCATGAAAGTCCGCGCTTCGGTCAAGAAAATCTGCCGCAACTGCAAGGTCGTACGCCGTAACGGCGTCGTCCGGATCCTGTGCACGGATCCGCGTCACAAGCAGCGTCAGGGTTGATTTTTTCAGCCAAATATCAGTAAAATCGCGCCCTTTTTCGCGCTATCGGCATTAGTTGTACCTAGGAGTTTTGCGTATGGCACGTATCGCGGGTGTCAATATCCCGGATAGGAAGCACACCGTCATTGCCCTCACGGCGATCTACGGTATCGGCAGGACCCGTTCGCGCAAGATCTGCGTGGCCGCGGGGATTGATCCCACTGTCCAGATCCGCACGCTCACCGAGGGCGAGCTGGACAAGCTGCGCGCCGAGGTCGGCCGCTACATCGTGGAAGGCGACCTGCGCCGCGAAGTGTCGATGAGCATCAAGCGTCTGATCGACCTGGGCTGCTACCGCGGCACGCGTCATCGCCGTGGCCTGCCGGTTCGTGGCCAGCGCACCCGTACCAACGCCCGTACCCGCAAGGGTCCGCGCCGTGGCACGGTCGCGATGAAGAAGACCACCTGATAGCGCCCGGAACCTGATATGGCTACCCAGAACAACGCAGCTGCCGCCAAGCGCAAGAAGGTCAAGAAGAACGTGACCGATGCCGTGGCCCACATCCACGCCTCGTTCAACAACACGATCATCCTGATCACCGATCGCCAGGGCAACGCGATTTCCTGGAGCACGGCGGGCGCCGCCGGCTTCAAGGGCTCGCGCAAGTCCACGCCGTTCGCCGCCCAGGTCGCTGCCGACAAGGCTGCCCAGGCTGCCGCCGAGCACGGCGTGAAGAACGTCGAGGTGCTGGTGAAGGGCCCTGGCCCCGGTCGCGAGTCCGCCGTGCGCGCGCTCAACGCCGCCGGCTTCAAGATCGTCAACATCACCGATGTGACCCCGATTCCGCACAACGGCTGCCGCGCGCCCAAGCGCCGCCGCGTGTAAGCCGCCAAACGGAGACTACCTCATGGCTCGTTATATTGGCCCCAAGTGCAAGCTTTCCCGCCGTGCCGGCACCGACCTGCTGCTCAAGTCGCGCGCCCGTTCGCTGGACAGCAAGTGCAAGCTCGAAACCCGTCCCGGCCAGCACGGCGCTGTAAAGCCCCGTCTGTCCGACTATGCCCTGCAGCTGCGTGAAAAGCAGAAGCTGAAGCAGATGTACGGCGTGCTCGAGAAGCAGTTCCGCAATTACTACCTCAAGGCATCGTCGAAGAAGGGCTCCACCGGCCTGATCCTCCTGCAGATGCTGGAAAGCCGCCTGGACAACGTCGTGTATCGCATGGGCTTCGGCCGCACGCGTTCCGAGTCGCGCCAGCTGGTCAGCCACAAGGCTGTCCTGGTCAACGGCAAGCAGGTCAACATCCCGTCCTACCAGGTTCAGGTGGGTGACGTGGTGGAGATCCGCGAGAAGTCGCGCAGCCAGAGCCGCGTGGCCGAGTCGCTGTCGATCGCCTCGCAGGCCGGCATGCCGGACTGGATCGACGTGGACGAGAAGGGCCTCAAGGGCACCTTCAAGGCCAAGCCGACCCGTGATCAGATCGTGCCGGACATCAACGAGCAGCTCGTCGTCGAGTTGTACTCCAAGTAAGTAGTCACCGGCCTTCCAGCCGAGGAAGTATCCAGCATGCAGAATGTGATTGCCGACCTGCTCAAGCCGCGCCTGATCGAGGTGGAAGCCGTTTCCACCCATCGTGCGCGCGTCACCCTCGAACCGATGGAGCGCGGCTTCGGCCACACGCTGGGCAATGCCCTGCGCCGCATCCTGCTGTCGTCGATTCCGGGCGCAGCGATTACCGAAGTGCAGATCGACGGTGTCGTGCACGAGTACAGCGCGGTCGAAGGCGTCCAGGAAGATGTCATCGACATCCTGCTGAACATCAAGAACATCGCGATCCGCATGCACGCCCGTGAAGAAGCCACCCTGCGCCTCGAGAAGTCGGGCAAGGGTGCCATCACCGCCGGCGACATCCAGCTGGACCACGACGTCGAGATCGTCAACCCGGAACTGGTGCTCGCGCACCTGACCGGCGGCAAGCTCAACATGACGCTGAAGGTCACCCGTGGCCGCGGCTACGTGCCGGCTGCCAGCATCGTGCGTGAAGAGGAAACCCGCGGTATCGGCGTGCTCAAGCTGGATGCCAGCTACAGCCCGGTTCGCCGCGTCAGCTACGCCGTCGAGCGCGCCCGCGTTGCGCAGCGCACCGACCTCGACAAGCTGATCCTCGACGTGGACACCAACGGCGGCATCGATGCTGCCGAGGCCGTGCGCCTGTCGGCCCGCATCCTGCGCGACCAGCTCGCCGTGTTCGTCGACCTGGAAGCGGAAGCCGCCCAGGCCGCCGCCACTCCGGGCAAGAAGGACCTGTCGCCGATCCTGTTCCGCCCGATCGACGATCTGGAACTCACCGTGCGTTCGGCCAACTGCCTCAAGGCGGAGAACGTCTATTACATCGGCGATCTGGTGCAGCGCACCGAGATGGAACTGATGAAGACGCCGAACCTCGGCAAGAAGTCGCTCAACGAAATCAAGGAAGCGCTGAAGGCGCATGACCTCGAGTTGGGCATGAAGCTCGACAACTGGTCGTCGCCCAAGACGCCGGCCTGAAGACATAAAGGATAGTTATTTATGCGTCACGGAATGTCAGGCCGCGCGTTCGGCCGTAGCCCCAGCCACCGCAAGGCCACGATGCAGGCCATCACGGTTGCGCTGATCAAGAATGAGCTGATCAAGACCACGGTGCCGAAGGCGAAGGAACTGCGCCGCGTTGCCGAGCCGCTGATCACCCGCGCCAAGGCGGACACGCTGGCCAACCGTCGCCTCGTGTTCTCGCGCCTGCGCGACCGCGACGCGGTGACCAAGCTGTTCAACGAGATCGGCCCGCGTTACGCCAAGCGCCCCGGCGGCTACCTGCGCATCCTGCGCTGCGGCTTCCGCGCCGGTGACGACGCGCCGATGGCCTACGTCGAGCTGGTCGATCGTCCGCGCGGCGCCGCCGCTCCGGTCGAGGCTGCCCCGGCTGCTTAAGTAGCACCAGTCTTCCCAGACTCGCGACGGGCGCCCTAGTGGCGCCCGTCGTCGTTTCCGGCTGCGGCTTTTCCCGGACGGCCCTATGCTGAGCAGCATGTCCCGCAATTCCTCGGTGGCCCTGGCGCTGGCGACGGTCTACCTCGTCTGGGGTTCCACGTACCTGGCGATCCGCGTCGGCGTGCGCGACCTGCCGCCCTTCCTGTTCTCCGGCAGCCGCTTCATGGCGGCCGGCCTGCTGATGCTGCTGTGGGCCCGTTCACGCGGTCACCGTTTGCCGCAACGCTGGCAGGACTGGCGCAGCATCGCCTTTGCCGCCTTGACCATGCTGGTGGCCGGCAACGGCCTGGTGACCTGGTCCGAGCAATGGGTGGAGTCCAACCAGGCCGCCCTGATCGTGGCCACCAGTGCCCTGTGGATCGCCTGGTTCGGCACCTTCGGCAGCCGCGGCGAGACGGTCAACCGCCTCAGCATCGTCGGCCTGGCCGTGGGCTTCGCCGGCGTGGCGGTGCTGGTCGGCGGCGGCCTGCAGCTGCGTGCCGCGCCGCCGCTGGCCTATGCCGCCCTGCTGGCCGCCACCGTGGCCTGGGGCGCCGGCTCGGTGGCCCTGCGACGCCATCCGCCGGCCTGCTCCGCCTGGGTCGGTGCCGCGCTGCAGATGATGATCGCGGGCGCGGTGATGGGCAGCATCGGCATGGCCAGCGGCGAGGCCCCGCGCTGGCACATGACCCCCACGGCGGCATGGATGCTGCTGTACCTGACGGTATTCGGCTCCTGCATCGCCTATGGCGCCTACTTCTGGCTGGTGCAGCAGGTGACGCCGGCGGTGCTCGGCACCTATGCTTACGTCAATCCTGCGGTGGCCGTGGTCCTGGGCTGGGCGATCCTGGACGAGCGGCTGTCGCCGACGCAGTGGCTGGGAACACTGGTGATCCTGGGGGGCGTGGTGCTGGTGACCCTGGCTTCGCGCAAGCCGAAACCGGCCAGCCCGGCATGAAGTGTAAAATTAGTAAATTCAGTTACTAAAGTAAATATAAAATCACGATGCCCCCCGAGTCGATCCGCAAGCGCAGCAGTCGCCGCCTGGCCTGGCTGGGCCTTGCCCTGGCCCTGTGCGCCGACGCGGCGCAGGCCGGGCCGGCGGGCAACGTGCTGCGCATCGGCAACGGTGCCGAGCCGCAGACCCTGGATCCGCACAAGACCGAGACCGTGGACGGCTCGCGCATCGTGCGCGACCTCTGCGAGGGCCTCACCATCGTCTCGCCCAAGGGCGAGACCATCCCGGGCGCAGCCGAGAGCTGGCAGATCAGCCCCGACGGACTGGAATACATCTTCTTCCTGCGGCCGCAGGCGCGCTGGTCCAACGGTGATCCGGTGGTGGCGGAGGACTTCGTCGCCGGCCTGCGCCGCGCCGCCGACCCGAAGACCGGCTCCTCCTACGCGCAGATGCTGGAGCCGCTGCTCAACGCGCCCGAGGTGATCACCGGCAAGAAGCCGCCGGACTCGCTGGGGGTGGAAGCGGTGGACGACCACACCCTGCTGCTGCGCCTGCGCGGGCCCACGCCCTACCTGCTGGGCATGCTGTCGCATACCACCACGTTCCCGATCCATCGTCCCAGCCTGAAGCAGTACGGCGACCAGTTTGCGCGGCCGGGGCACATGGTCTGCAACGGCGCCTACACGCTGGACGACTGGGTGGTGCAGTCGC
This sequence comes from Solimonas sp. K1W22B-7, assembly GCF_003428335.1. GTDB lineage: Bacteria > Pseudomonadota > Gammaproteobacteria > Nevskiales > Nevskiaceae > Solimonas_A. The sequence goes on along the minus strand of NZ_CP031704.1, from coordinate 4,410,350 downwards.
ACGTGCGGATCCAGCGCAACCGCCACTACTGGAACGACGCGCAGACCCACATCGACACGGTGATGTACTACGCCACAGAGGACCAGAACTCTGAGCTGAAGGCCTACCGTGCCGGCGACCTCGACTGGGCTACCGGCTACCCGGTGATCCAGACGCCCTGGATCCGCAAGAACCTGCCGGCCGAGTTCAAGATGGCGCCGTACCTGGGCATCTCGTACTTCGGTTACAACCTCACCCGCGCGCCGTTCAAGGACAACCTCAAGCTGCGCCAGGCGCTGAGCCTGGCGATCGACCGCGACATCATCGGCGAAAAGGTGCTCTACGGCCTGTCGCTTCCATCGTACGGCTGGATTCCGCCGCGCACCGAGGGCGTGACCCCGCAGACCCCGGCCTGGTCCAAGTGGACCCAGGCGCAGCGCCTGGCGCTGGCGCGCAAGCTTTACGCCGAGGCCGGCTACAGCAAGGAGCACCCGGCCGAGGTCGAGATCCGCTACAACACCAGCGAGAACAACAAGCGCGTGTCGGTGGTGGTGGCGGCCATGTGGAAGCAGTGGCTGGGCGTGAAGAGCACCCTGGTCAACGAGGAGTGGAAGGTCTTCCTCAACACGCGCAAGCTGAAGAAGAAGACCCAGGTGTTCCGCTCGGCCTGGATCGGCGACTACAACGACGCCTCCACCTTCCTGGACATCATGCAGAGCACCCACGGCCAGAACGACACCGGCTGGAGCAATGCGCAGTACGACGCGCTGCTGGTGCAGGCCGCTGCCGAGACCGATCCGCTGCGCCGCCAGGCGCAGCTGGAGCAGGCGGAGCGCATCCTGCTGGAGGACCTGCCGATGATCCCGCTGACCTTCTATGTCTCCAAGAACCTGGTGAAGCCCTGGGTCAGGCAGTGGCAGGACAACATCCTGGACTACCACTATTCCAAAGACATGCGGATCGAGGGCTATTGACGTGCTGCGATTCGCGATGCGCCGGCTGCTGGCCTCGATTCCGACACTGCTCGCGCTGATCACGCTGGCGTTCTTCATGATGCGCGCCGCACCGGGCGGCCCCTTCGACAAGGAGCGCTCGCTGCTGCCGGAGATCGAGGCGGCGATCAACGCGGCCTACCACCTCGACGAGCCGCTGTGGCAGCAGTACCTGCGCTACATGGGCGGCCTGCTGCGCGGCGACCTCGGCCCCTCGTTCCAGTACTCCGGCTTCTCGGTCACCGAGCTGATCGCGCAGGGCTTCCCGGTGTCGCTGACCATCGGCCTGTCGAGCATGCTGCTGGCCCTGCTGGTGGGCGGTGCGGCCGGCATCTGGGCAGCGCGCAAGCAGAACGGCTTCGGCGACTGGTCGGTGATGACGCTGTCGATGGCCGGCATCTCGCTGCCCAGCTACGTCGTCGCGCCGCTGATGATCCTGCTGTTCTCGGTGACGCTGCACTGGCTGCCGGCGGGGGGCTGGGAGAAAGGCCGCTTCCAGGACATGCTGATGCCGGTGATTGCGCTGGCGTTGCCGCAGATCGCCTACATCGCGCGCCTGATGCGCGGGTCGATGATCGAGGTGCTGCGCTCCAACTTCATCCGCACCGCCCGCGCCAAGGGCCTGCCGGAGCACCAGGTGATCCTGCGCCACGCGCTCAAGCCGGCGATGATGCCGATCCTGTCCTTCCTCGGCCCCACCGCGGCCGGTGTGATCACCGGCTCGGTGGTGATCGAGCAGATCTTCGGCATCCCCGGCCTGGGCCGCTACTTCGTGCAGGCGGCGATCAACCGCGACTACACCCTGGTGCTGGGCGTGGTGATCTTCTATGGCCTGCTGATCGTGCTGTTCAATTTCCTCGTCGACCTGCTGTACGGGGCGCTCGATCCGCGCGTGAGGGTGGAATGAGCCAGCTTCCCCAACCCGTGGTGGGTCGCAGCCTGTGGCAGGACGCCTGGCGCCGCCTGCGCCACAACCGTGCCGCGCTGGTCGCCGGCATCGTGCTGGCGCTGATGCTGCTGGCGATCCTGTTCGGCCCGCTGTTCAGCCCCTACGCCTACGACGAGATCGACTTCACCGGCAGCTGGGGCGCCGAGCCGACGCTGCACGACGGCCATGTTTTCGGCACCGACAGCGTCGGCCGCGACCTGTTCTCGCGCACCCTGGTGGGCGGGCGCATCTCGCTGATGGTGGGCATCGTCTCCACCCTGGTGTCGCTGCTGATCGGCGTCGCCTACGGCGCCATCGCCGGCTACTACGGCGGGCGCGTGGACCAGGTGATGATGCGCGTGGTCGACGTGCTCTACGCCTTGCCCTTCATGTTCTTCGTGATCCTGCTGATGGTGCTGTTCGGGCGCCAGCTGCTGCTGATCTTCGTGGCGATCGGCGCGGTCAACTGGCTGGACATGGCGCGCATCGTGCGCGGCCAGACCCTGTCGCTGCGGCGCCGTGAATTCATCGACGCGGCGATCGTCGCCGGCACGCCGCCGCGCGAGATCATCCGCCGCCACATCGTGCCCAACCTGATGGGCGTGGTGGTGATCTACGCCACGCTGACGATTCCCCAGGTTATTTTGGTGGAGTCCTTCCTGAGCTTCCTCGGCCTGGGCGTGCAGGAGCCGATGACCAGCTGGGGCTCGCTGGTCAACGACGGTGCGCGCGAAATGGAGGCCACGGTCTGGCCGCTGCTGTTCCCGGCCGGCTTCCTGGCACTGGCCCTGCTGTGCTTCAACTTCCTGGGCGACGGCCTGCGCGATGCGCTGGATCCGAAAGATCGCTGAAAGGCCAATGCAGTCCGCGAATGAACGCAAATGAACGCGAATATGAAAACATCTGCTGAGGAAAGGCCGGCTGCTGTGGCGGGACCCGCTTTCTTCTCATTTGCGTCCATTCGCGTTCATTTGCGGACCGCGTAGGCTTTACCCATGCCCCTGCTCGAAGTCGAACACCTGGAAATCAGCTTCCGCACGCCGGAGGGTGAGCTGCGCGCGGTCAACGACCTGTCGTTCCAGGTCGGGGCAGGGGAGGCGCTGGGGGTGGTCGGCGAATCCGGCTCCGGCAAGTCGCAGACCGCGATGGCGATCATGGGCCTGCTGGCGCGCAATGCCACGGCACGCGGCAACATCCGCTTCGACGGCCAGGAATTGCTGAAGTTGCCGGCGGCGCAGATGAACCGCATCCGCGGCGCGCAGATCGGCATGGTCTTCCAGGACCCGATGACCAGCCTCAACCCCTACCTGTCCATCGGCACGCAGATGGCCGAGGTGCTGGTGCAGCATCGCGGCATGAACAAGGTAGCGGGGCTGGCGGAGTCGGCGCGCATGCTCGATTCCGTGCGCATCCCCGACGCCACGCGGCGGCTGGATCAGTACCCGCACGAACTCTCGGGCGGCATGCGCCAGCGCGTGATGATCGCCATGACCCTGCTGTGCCGGCCGCGCCTGCTGATCGCCGACGAGCCGACCACGGCGCTCGACGTCACCGTGCAGGCGCAGATCCTGGAGTTGCTGGGCGAGCTGCGCCGCGAGTTCGGTGTGGCGGTGCTGCTGATTTCCCACGACCTCGGCATCGTCAGCGAACTCTGCGAGCGCACCCTGGTGATGTACGCCGGCCAGCTGATGGAGAACGGTCCCACCGAGCGCCTGCTGACGCGGCCGGGCCACCCCTATACCCGCGGCCTGCTCGATTCGCGGCCCGGCCTGGACTCACCGCTGGACCTGCCGCTGGCGGCCATCCCGGGTGCGCCGCCGGACCTGCTGCAGCTGCCCCCCGGCTGCCCCTTCCAGCCACGTTGCGCGCAGGCCTTCGAGCCCTGCGGCCGGCGGCCGCCGGTGCTGCAACACCCCGGCGGAGTGCTGCGCGCCTGCCACGCAGCCTGAGGCCGTATCCGGTCTGCTGCAGGCGACCGCGACCGCGACAGCGGATCGGGCCAGCGACCGTTCCCGAAGCCGCAACAGCAGCTTATTGGCCTTAGCTCAGGTTGATTCCTGAGCGCGATTCCGCATAGATTGCGGCACACAAACCAATCGTGGGGTGACGGGCCTTCAAAAGGGGGCCGGCCACCGCGAACGCAGCAAACGAGCGGCCAGCACCCATGCCGGCCAGACCCAAGCGACGGGGGAGAGAATGGGAATGACGATTGCGCGCCGCAGCCATCGGAGCCTGACGGCTCTTGCTGCCTTTTCGGTACTGGCCTGGTCGGGCATCGCTTCGGCGATCAGCTTCGAACTGCCCTGGGGTGAAGACGGCCAGCAGATCGAGGGGGTGCTCAACACCACGATCACCGCCGGCGCCTCCTGGCGCATGGAGAAGCGCAGCAGCGATCTGGTCGGCAAGGCCAGCCTGAATCCGGGCCTCTGCGGCCGCGATCCCGACACCGGCCGGACCTACTACCAGTCCTGCCAGGGCCTGTTCAAGGACCAGTCCTTCGCCGCTGCCCGCCTGGCGCAGTTCCCCGGCCAGTACACGATCAACGCCGACGACGGCAACCTGAATTACCAGAAGGGCGAGATCGTGCAGGCGCCCATCAAGGTCACCCAGGACTTCACCGCGTCGATGGGCGACTTCGGTGTGTTCATCAAGGGCCTGTACTTCTACGATTTCTACAACAACGATTTCACCGATCACAATCCCAACCGCATCACCCAGGACAACTACCTGCAGGTGGGCAACGCCACCGGCCTCGGTACCGAGGTGCTGCCGCTGCCGCGCAACGACTCCAGGCCCTGTCCGCCGGGGCGCACCGCGCCCGGTGGCGTCGGTCCCTGCTACATCCTCTACGGGCCGGGCGGCGACGTACACCAGAAGCGCGACGACGGCGAGACCCTGCGCCAGATCGGTACCGACCTGCAGCTGCTGGACGCCTACTTCTACGGCCGGCTGCCGCTGTGGGGCGACAAGGAAGCCACCTTCAAGATCGGCCGCCAGAACCTCAACTGGGGCGAGTCCACGCTGCTGGTGTTCAGCTCGCTGAACACCATCAATCCGATCAACGCCAACAACTTCTTCCGCACCGGCTTCCAGGTGGAGGAAGTGTTCCAGCCGGTGGGCATGGCCTACCTGTCGATGGAGCCCTTCGAGAACGGCACGATCGAGGCCTTCTACCAGTACGAGTGGGTGCCGCTGGAAATCCCCGCTCCCGGCTCGTTCTACTCCTTCGTGGACCTGGGCAGCTACAACGCCGTGGATCACTTCAACCTCAGCTTCGGCCAGGCGCCGGACGATCCCGACCAGCTGGCGCGCCTGCTGGACAACCCGCTGTCGGGCCTGACCAACACCTCGGGCACCGGCTACCGCCTGCGCGACAAGAACCCGGAAAACGGCGGACAGTACGGCGTCTCGCTGAAGTACTACGCCGAGTGGCTCAACGACGGCACCGAGCTGGGCGCCTACTTCGCCAACTACCACTCGCGCCTGCCGATGGTCAGCGCCTACTCGGTGACCACCGCCTGCAGCAAGAACACCAGCAACACCCTGGAGTTCCTGCTGGCCTGCCCCGGCATCTCGCTGCTGACCTCGGCCTTGCCGGGCTACGGCGGCCCCGAAAGCGTCCAGAACGGCGACGACGGCCGCACCAACATCGGCAGCGCGGTCAACTTCGACTCCGTGCGCATCCAGCTGGAGTACCCCGAAGACCTGAAGATGTTCGGCCTGTCCTTCAATACCACGGTCGGCGAATTCTCGATCCAGGGCGAGGTCGCCTACCGTCCCGACGAGCCGCTGCAGGTGGACCTGGAAGACCTGATCTTCTCCGCCTTCGGCCCGACCCTGTCGAACTGCGGCACCACCGTGGAATGTGCCGGTACCGGCGATCTCACGGGCACCGTCACCGACCTGCTGGCCGTCCCCGGCCTGGATCCGCGCCTGGGGCAGCTGCTGCAGGGCCTGCTGGCCAATGTCACCGCGCTGGGCAGCGTGCTGGGCCTGCCGGCCGGCGGCCCCATCGGCGGCCTCGGCACCATGCCGGACGGTACCCTGGGCATCTACGGCTCCAGCGACGCCTACAGCGACTGCCGCACCAACCAGGCAAACCCCTGCGACACCTACGACCTGCTGGTGGGCCACATGACCGGCTCCGGCCGTTCGTTCCCGTCCTACCTGATCCCGTACCGCGGCCAGGTCATCGGCACCAACGCCGGCAGCGACCGCAACTCGCCGCTGAACCACCGCAACCCGGGTTACCTGCGCGGCTGGGAGACCTTCGACACCTACCAGTTCAACCTCGGCGGCACCTACGTTGCCGGCGCCACCGACAATCCGATCGGCGCCGACCAGGTGCTGATGCTGTTCGAAACCGGCGCCACCTGGGTGCCGGACCTGCCGAGCCTGGACGTGTTGCAGCTGGAGGCGCCGGGCACCTATACGCATGCCAGCGCCGGTGCCGACGGCTCGGGTGCCAACGGCTCCGCCCAGGCCTGCTCCACCAACCCGACCTGCGTGATCGGTCCCGATGGCCTGCGCTTCAACCCGCACCAGCAGGATCGCAAGGGCTTCCCGGACAAGCTGTCCTACGGCTACGTGATCATCAGCCTGATTCGCTACGAATCCGTGCTGCCCGGCATCAGCCTGGCGCCGCAGATCGTGTGGAAGCATGATGTGAAGGGCACCGCCCCGGGCCTGGCCGGCAACTTCGTGGAAGGCCGCAAGCAGACCAACTTCACGATCGAGGCGCGCTACAAGTCCTTCATGTCGCTGAACCTCGGCTACACCTGGTTCTTCGGCGGCGGCCCCTACAACCTCAATGCCGACCGCGATACCGCGCAGGCCTTCGTCAAGTTCCAGTTCTGATCCCGGCGGGGCGCGCTGAGAATGCCGCCCCGCTTTCTTTTGCACCGAACAATCCGATCGTTTAATTATGCAAGACCATGACTTCGAACCGGCGTCCCTGAGCCGCCGCTCCGTCCTCAAGCTGGGCCTGGCTTCCAGCGTGGTGCTGGCTGCCGCCGGCATCGGCGGCACCCTGTCCGGATGCGCGCGCCGGGAACAGGCCGCCGCCGCCGGCCTGCGCTGCCTGCGCGATGCCGACGTGGAGCTGTTCCGCGCGCTGCTGCCGGTGATGCTGGAGGGCAGCCTGCTGGCCGCTCCCGCGGGACAGGCGCAGCTCAGCGGCCTGCTGGCGCGCGTCGACGATGCGGTACTGCGCCTCGGTGCGCCGGCACAGCGCGAGGTGTTCAAGCTGTTCGACCTGCTGCACCTGCGGCCGACACGCTGGCTCACCACCGGCGTCGCCGAGCCCTGGCGCGAGGCCACGCCGCAGCAGGTCGCCGCCTTCCTGCAGCGCTGGCGCGACAGCCGGGTCGGCCTGTTCAACGCCGGCTACCTGGCGCTCAACAAGCTCTGCTGCACCGCGCACTACAGCCAGCCCGAGGGCTGGGCGCAGCTGGGCTATCCCGGGCCGCTGGCCTGGGCCTACCAGTCGCTCAACAGCTGACACCGCCATGGCCATCGACGACATCTACACCGACGGCATCGCCAGTGGCTGGCGAGTGCGCGACGCCTCCCTGCTGACGCAGGACCTGACGCTGGAGGCCGACGTGGCGATCGTCGGCAGCGGTGCCGGTGGCGGCACCGCTGCGGAGATCCTCAGCGCCGCCGGCCTGCGCGTGCTGATCCTGGAAGAGGGTCCGCTGCAGACCGCACGCGATTTCCGCGACATGAACGAGGCGCGTGCCTACGCCACGCTGTACCAGGAGGGTGCCGGCCGCGCCAGCTCCGACGGGGCGCTGCAGATCCTGCAGGGCAGGGCGGTGGGCGGTACCACCACGGTCAACTGGACCTCCAGCTTCCGCACGCCGCCGGAGACGCTGAAGCACTGGGCCGGAAAGCACGGCGTGCGCGGCGCCTCGGTGGACGAGATGGCGCCCTGGTTCCAGCGCATGGAAGAGCGCCTGGGCGTTGCGCCCTGGGCGATGGCGCCCAACGCCAACAACGCGGTGCTGCGCGACGGTGCGCAGAAGCTGGACTGGGAATGGCATGTCATCCCGCGCAACGTGCGCGGCTGCTGGAACCTCGGCTACTGCGGCGTCGGCTGCCCCACCAACGCCAAGCAGTCGATGCTGGTCACCACGATCCCGCAGGCGCTGCGCCAGGGGGCCGAGCTGGTGCATCACCTGCGCGTGCAGACACTGCGCTTCGAGGGCGGGCGCGTGGCAGGCCTGGATGCGCTGGCGCTGATGCCCGATACGCTCTCGCCCAGCGGCGTGCGCGTGACCGTGCGTGCGCGGCACTACGTGCTCTCCGGCGGCTCGATCAACACGCCGGCGCTGCTGCTGCGTTCGCGCGCACCGGATCCCCACGGCCAGACCGGCGCGCATACCTGCGTGCATCCGGTGGTGCTGAGCCTCGCCGAGATGCCGCAGAAGGTCGATGGCTACTATGGCGCGCCGCAGTCCATCGCCAGCGATCACTTCCAGTGGAAGGACGGCGCCACCGGCGCCGCCGGCTTCAAGATGGAGGTGCCGCCGATGATGCCGGCGCTGGTCTCCACCATGTTCGGCCGCTTCGGCGGCGACCTGAAGGACGAGGTTTCGCACTTGCCGCGACTCAACGCCGCGCTGGCGCTGATGCGCGACGGCTTCGTCGATGATGCGCCGGGCGGGCAGGTGCGCATCGACGAACAGGGTAACCCGCTGCTGGACTACGACATCGGCGAGTATCTCTGGCATGGCATGCGCGAGGCCTACCGGCGCATGGCGGAGCTGCAGTTCGCGGCCGGCGCCACGCGTGTGCGCCAGGTGCACCTGGATGCGCGCTGGACCGGCAATCCCAGCGACGCGCTGCGCCACGTCGACACGCTGCAGATGAAGAAATTCCGCACCGGCCTGTTCAGCGCCCACCTGATGGGCGGCTGCGCCATGGGCAGCGATCCGAAGAACAGCGTCACCGACAGCAACGGCCGGCATCACCAGCTGGAGAACCTGCATGTGTTCGACGGCTCGCTGTTTCCGACCAGCATCGGCGCCAATCCGCAGCTGTCGATCTACGCATTGGTAGCCAAGCATGCGACGCGGCTGGCGGGCGAACTGGCGCGCAAGGATCCGCATGCGGTTTGAAGCCAGGGCCCCAGCTGCATTCCGCAATCCCCTGACCCCCCATACGGGGGGACACGCCGCTTTTGGGGGGTGAGGCGACTGCCCCTGTGGGTCCATGGTTGCGTCCACGCCAACACCACGGGGACGTCATCATGCAATTACAGGGAACGTTTGCGGCGCGCGCCTGGCGCGTCGCCATCGCGGGCACGCTGGCCTTGCTGGCCGCAGCCTGCTCCGACACTGATAACGGAGGACCGGACGGCGGCGAAGCTGCCGAGGTGGAGCTGAGCGGTACCGCCGCGGTCGGCGCGCCGATCACCGGCGCGGTGGTCACCGCCAAGTGCGGCGGTGGCCAGACCTTCACCGGCAACACCACGGCCAACGGCAGCTATCGCATTCCTGCGATCCCCGCCTCGGCGCTGCCCTGCGCCGTGCAGGTGAGCGGCGGTTTCATCGGCGGTGTGGCCAACACGCAGGCCTTCCACGCCTTCACCACCTCCGGCGGCACGGTGAACCTCACGCCGCTGACCGACCTGGCTGTGGCCCTGGCCAGCGGCATGAATCCCGGCGCCTGGTTCAATGCGCTCAGCGCCAACAACCCGCCGGACCTGGACAACCTCACGCCGGCACTCACCACGCTGCTCAACAAGCTGCGCGCGGCCGGCTACAACATACCCAGCAATCTCAACCCGGTCACCACGTCGTTCACCCCGGGCCCCACCAATCCCTACGACCTGCTGCTGGAAGCCCTGGCCGACCGTCTCGGCGCCACCGGCAGCAGCTACGGCGAGCTGCTCGTCGAGGTGGTGGAAGACGGAGCGGACTTCGCGCCGCCGCCGGCCGAGGAGGAGGAAGAGCCCACGCCGGGCGGCACCACGCCGGGCACCGTGAACGCGGCGCTGGCCGGCAGTCTCACGCTGACCTACTTCCAGGAAGCCAGCGGGGCACCGTTCACCGACAGGCAGCAGGTGCCGGTGGTGATCGGCGCCAACAACACGCTGCAGATCGACGGCAAGACGCTGGGCAATCCGTACTTCCGCAACTTCAATGGCCAGCCGCACCGTCCCGAGATCATCTGGTTCGACGCCGCCAGGAAGCTGGAGTACGCGCTGACCGACAACGAGCTGGGTCACTTCAACGAGATCAACGTGGGCGACACCACCGGCGCCAACGCCCAGGGCATCCCGCGCTTCCTCGGCCAGCTGCGCAGGCCGGCGGTGACCGTGATCGTGCCTGCGGCGCTCAACGGCAGCTACACGCCGCGCATCGTCAACAAGAGCGGCAGCCTCAACTACACCGTGGGGAACAACCTGCCGATCACGATCGCCACCGACAGCATCAACATCGACAACGGCAGCTTCGTGTTCCAGCCCGGTGACGACGGCTACCGGGTGTTCGACAACACCCACTCCACCGTCGAGCCGAACTACCGCGTCACCAGGAATGTCGGCTCGACCATAACGCTGGACCTGACCCTCTACGTCAACGGCGAACAGATGGTGGCGTTCAAGCTGGAACGGACGCAGCAGATCGGCGACGGTGTGTTCTCGACCGCTTCGCTGTATGCCGAGAAGCGGCCGATCCCGGAGAACGTGCTGGCCTTCTTCAACGCAGCCGTGGCCAGGTCGCCGGCGACGCTGACGGTCGTGGAGGACAACGCCGGGTACAACAGCCGCTATCCTGCCAAGTGCGCGACGATGAAGCTGAGCATGTTCAAGAATGGCGAGGGCGATGGCCTGAGCTTCACCTACTTCCTGCAAAAGGGCGCGCAGCTCGACGAGTACGTCGATCAGCAGATCTACGCCGCCTCGGATACACGCTACAAGGAAGAAGGGGGCAACAAGATCATGACCTTCAGCCACAACCGCGTCGTGCTGCGGGCTGACGGCAAGGTCGAAGTGGTGGCTTTCCTGGGCGCGGCAGACAAGGATATTGCCACCAATGATGGGGACGATATCCGCGACGCCGGCTGCACGCTTCCCTGAACCCCGGGGCGGGGGCGGGGGCCGGCCACGGCCCCGCCGACCCCCTGGAATAAACCCCCTTGTCTGTCAAGGCTGACGGCCGGGTCAGGAAAAGAGTAGTCTCGCGCCGTTTTCAGCCGTGAACGTGCCCGCTTCCGGGCCTGCCGCCGCGCTGGAACCGGCATGAAGCACTTCTTTCAGGGACTGGGTCGCATCCTGGTCGGGCGCCCGCTCGATCCGCTGGACCCGCGTACGCGCCACAGCCTTGCACTCGTCGCCTTCCTGGCCTGGGTAGGCCTGGGTGCGGACGGCCTGTCTTCCAGCGCCTACGGCCCGGAGGAAGCCTTCCGCGCCCTGGGGTCACATTCGCACCTGGGCCTGTGGCTGGTGATCGCCACCGCGGTCACGGTGTTCGTGATCGCCCTGGCCTACAACCAGGTGATCGAGCTGTTTCCCTCCGGCGGCGGCGGCTACAAGGCTGCCACCAAGCTGATCGGGCCCTACGCGGGCCTGGTGTCCGGCTCCGCCCTGATCATCGACTACGTGCTGACCATCACCATCTCGGTGGCGGCCGGCGTGGACGCCATCTTCAGCTTCCTGCCGCACGATTGGCTGGGCTGGAAACTGGCGGCGCAGGGTCTGGCGCTGCTGCTGCTGCTGGGCCTGAACCTGCGCGGCATGAAGGAATCCATCCGCATCCTGCTGCCGCTGTTCCTCGGCTTCTTCGTGTCGCACCTGGTGCTGATCGTCTACGGCATCCAGCACCATGCCGATGTGCTCGATACCCTGTTCATGGAGACCGTGGAAGAGACCCACGAGCTGGCCGATTCCGCCGGCTGGGTCTTCACCATCGCCCTGCTGCTCAAGGCCTACTCGCTGGGCGGCGGCACCTACACCGGCCTCGAGGCCGTCTCCAACAACGTCAACATCCTGGCCGAGCCGCGCGTGCGCACCGGCCACCTGACGATGCTCTACATGGCGCTGTCGCTGGCCTTCGTCGCCTCCGGCATCCTGCTGCTGTACCTGCTGTGGGCGGTGGAGCCGGTGCCTGGGCAGACGCTCAACGCCGTCACCTTCGGCAAGATCATCGACAGCATGGGCATCGGCGACCCGGGGCTGTCGCATGGCCTGCTGGTGACGGTGCTGATACTGGAAGCCTGCCTGCTGTTCGTGGGCGCCAACACCGGCTTCCTCGGCGGTCCTTCGGTGCTCGCCAACATGGCGGCGGACCGCTGGGTGCCGCGCCAGTTCCGGCAGCTGTCCAGCCGCCTGGTGACGCAGAACGGCATCCTGCTGATGGGCATCTCGGCCATGGCCGTGCTGCTGTGGAGCCGCGGCAGCGTGCACCTGCTGGTGGTGCTGTACTCGATCAACGTGTTCATCACCTTCACCCTGGCCATGGCCGGCCTCTGCCGCCACTGGCTGGACCAGCGCCGCTTCATGCAGCCCTGGCTCCGCTCCTTCCTGCTGTCGGCAGTGGGCTTCGTGGTCTGCGGCTTCATCCTGGTGGTGACGCTGGTGGAGAAGTTCGCGCACGGCGGCTGGGTGACGCTGCTGATCACCGGCAGCGTCGCCGGACTGGGCCTGCTGATCCACCGCCACTACGAGGGCGTGGCCCGGCAGATGGCGCTGATCGAGAACCACTACGCCCCGCGCCCGACCTGGGACACCGACACCGAGAACCCGCCCGAGGACAAGAGCGCGCCCACCGCCGTCTTCCTGGTCGGCAACAACCGCGGCGCCGCCATGGTGATGCTGGAATGGGCGCGCAAGCAGTTCCCCGACCGCTTCCGCAACTACCTGTTCGTGTCGGTGGGCGAGGTCGACAAGCAGAGCTTCGACGGCGGTGGCGCCATCAAATCGCTGCAGGTGCGCATCGACAACTCCCTGCGCTACCTCACCAGCTACTGCGCCAGCCGCGGCCTGCGCGCCGCCGCCTACCAGGCCTACGGCAACGATCCGCTGCAGGAACTCGCCGAGCTGCTGGAAAAGGTGCTGTCCGAGTACCCGGACAGCCTGTGCTTCGCCAGCCAGCTGATGTTCGAGCACGACCACACCGTGACCCGCTTCCTGCACAACCAGATGCCCCTGGCGATGCAGCGCCTGCTGAGTCTGCGCGGCAAGGAACTGGTGATCGTGCCGCTGCGCGTGCCGGAGATTCCCGAGGACAATCGCGAGCGCTTCAGTACCTCGCGTTGAGGAATATTCGGTTGTGGCACTGATCCGGCAAAGGGTACGTTTCGTGATCACAGCTGAGAAGATTATTTGGAAGACGGCACCCGCGAACGCCTTCCTTCTCGTTTTTGCTCTAGTCGGACTGTTTCGGTATGGCAGCGCTTGGGGGTTCTTTTTCCTGGGCTTAAGCGTGCTGGTTACCTGTGTCGGGGCAGTGCTTGCTCATCGAGGAAGACGGACGGCGGACTGAACTGCTCTGCCAAGTCCAACTGATGAAGTTACTCCGAATTCCTTAAGGGCCCCAAATACAAAGCCCGCCATCCGGCGGGCCTTGTATTTGTGCATCTCGGATGCCTGATACCTCAAGCCCCCTCCGCCTCCGGCGCCAGCGGCACCGGCACTTCCTCCGGCGCACCGAGGAACTTGGGACGGGTGTTCAGCACGAAGATGTCCAGGATCGCGGCGACGCGGGCGAAGACTTCGCGCACGGGGTGGCGGTTGCCGGGGCGGCCGTCGGCGTTGGCCGGGGCGATGAAGGCGTAGGCCGGCACGCCGAACTTGCGGGCGATGAACACGGCGCGGTAGGTGTGGTATTTCTGCGTGACGATGGTGAAGCGTTCCAGCTTGAACACCTGCTTGGCGCGCACCACCGAGTCGAAGGTGCGGAAGCCGGCGAAATCCAGCGTGACGGCTTCTTCCGGCACGCCGGCCAGCATCAGCGCCTTGCGCATGGCGCGCGGCTCGTTGTAGGTCTCGTCCGGGTTGGCGCCGCTGACGATCAGATGCTTGACCTTGCCGACGCGATACAGCTCCGCGGCCGCGTCGATGCGGCCCTGGAAGGCGGGGCTGGCCTTGCCGCTGGCGAGGTAGGGGCTGGTGCCGAGCACCAGCCCCACATCGTTGTCCGGCAGCAGCGCCCACTTGTCGGTGATGTAGGCATCGCTGCTGTTGATGACCCAGCGGTTGCCCAGCAGCACGACGAGTACGACGGTCCAGGCGCTGATCAGCAACCAGCGGCGGACGCGGCGTCGGGTGGAAGGTTTCAAGCGACCAGGCCCCACATCATGTAGAAGAACATCAGCACCTGGGCGGTGTAGAACGCGGCGCGCAGCATGACCATCCAGTGCGAGACGCCCATGATGTGCACGAGGCTCTGGGCCAGGCGCGCGATCAGCACGTAGCAGGCCAGCGTGTCCACCACCGGCTGTTTGCCCATGGCATAGGCCGCCAGGACGATGGCGGCGAACACCGGCAGGTTTTCCAGGCAGTTGAAGTGCGCATGCTCCATGCGTTTGACCATCGACGGGCGCTCGCGTTCCGCGCCGCGGGTCCAGGAGTCGGCCTTGACCCCGCGCAGGATCTCGAGGGCGCGCCAGTTGACGGCGATGAAGACCAGCAGCAGGGTCCAGGCGGTGAATCCGATCAGAGCGACGAGTGCGGACATGGTTCTCCCCTTGTTTCTCTAGTGGTGGTTACAGCGGCAATCAGTGTTTGTGGGCCAGCTTCTTCATGCCCTGTTCCAGGCCGGACAGGGTCATGGGGAACATGCGCTCACGGCCAAGCAGTTCCTGGGTGATCTGCACCGACTGGGTGTGTTCCCAGTATTGCGGATTTTCCGGGTTGAGCCAGATCAGGTGCGGGAAGACATCCATCACGCGCTTGAACCACAGCGCGCCGGCCTCCTCGTTCCAGTGCTCGACGCTGCCGCCGGGCTGGACGATCTCATAGGGGCTCATGGTGGCGTCGCCGACGAAGATCACCTTGTAGTCCGGCGTGTACTTGTGAAGGACGTCGTAGACCGACAGCCGCTCGCCGTTGCGGCGGTTGTTGTCCTTCCACACGGTTTCGTAGATGAAGTTGTGGAAGTAGAAGTATTCCAGGTGCTTGAACTCGGTCTTGGCGGCCGAGAACAGCTCCTCGCAGACGCGCACGTGCGGGTCCATGGAGCCGCCCACGTCGAGGAACAGCAATACCTTCACCGCGTTGTGGCGCTCGGGGATCATCTTGATGTCGAGGTAGCCGGCGTTGCGCGCGGTGGAGCGGATGGTGTCGTCCAGGTCCAGCACGTCGGGCGAGCCCTCGCGGGCGAAGCGGCGCAGGCGCCGCAGCGCCACCTTGATGTTGCGCGTGCCCAGTTCCAGGGTGTCGTCGAGGTTGCGGAACTCGCGCTTCTCCCAGACCTTGACCGCGGTCTTGCCGCCGCCCTGGCCGCCGATGCGCACGCCCTCGGGGTTGAAGCCGCCGTTGCCGAAGGGCGAGGTGCCGCCGGTGCCGATCCACTTGTTGCCGCCCTCGTGGCGCTCCTTCTGCTCCTCGAGGCGCTGCTTGAGCACTTCCATGAGCTTGTCCAGGCCGCCCATGGCCTGGATCTTGGCCTTTTCCTCGTCGCTGAGCAGCTTCTGCGCCTGCAGGCGCAGCCACTCCTCGGGCACGCTGGCGAACAGCTCGCCGGTCAGCGCCTCGATGCCCTTGAAATAGGCGGCAAACGCCCGGTCGAAGCGGTCGAACTGGCTTTCATCCTTGACCAGCGTGGTGCGGGCCAGGAAGTAGAAGTCGTCGAGCGAGAAGATCGCGACGTTCTTGGACAGGGCTTCCAGCAGCGTCAGGAACTCGCTGAGGCTGGACTTGAGCCCGGCGGCGCGCAGGGCGAAGAAGAACGAGAACAACATGGGATTCCCCACCGTGTCGGCATTTTCCGACATTCTAGCGGCTAGGGAAGGGGGAGGGGGAACCTCCGGCAAGCGCCTGCCGCGCAGCGGCAAAGCCTGCGGCGCTACAGCAGACGGGCCTGCCGCCTCAGGCGGCGGCCGGTACCGGCTTGCGCAGCGGCGTGACCTTGGGCGAAGCCTGGTTCAGGTGATCCAGCTGTACCCAGCGCAGGATGCTGATGTTGCCGTTCTGGTCTTCGGCCAGGGCGGTGCAGCTTTCCACCCAGTCGCCGCAGTTGTAGTAGTCCACGCCCTCGATCTTGCGGGCCTCGGCATGGTGGATGTGGCCGCAGACCACGCCGTCGAGCTTGCGGCGGCGGCATTCGTGGGCCAGCGAGTCCTCGAAGGTGGACACCACGCTGACCGCGGTCTTGACGTGCTGCTTGGCGAAGGCCGACAGCGACCAGTAGCGCATGCCCAGCAGAGAACGGCCGCGATTGAACCAGTAGTTGAAGCGCATGGTGTTTTCGTACAGCGCGTCGCCGGCCATCGCGATCCACTTGTGGTAGCGCGTGATCACGTCGAAGAAATCGCCATGGGTCACCAGCAGGCGGCGGCCGTCGGCGGTGATGTGGATCGCCTCGTTGAGCAGGCGGATGTTGCCGACTTCCAGGCGGTAGTCGACGAACTTGCGCAGGAACTCGTCGTGATTGCCGGTGATGTAGACCACCTGCGTGTCGCGCTTGGCCTTGGTCAGGATCTTGCGGACCACGTTGGTGTGTTCCTGCGGCCAGAACCAGCCGCCGGTGAGCTTCCAGCCGTCGATGATGTCGCCGACCAGGTAGAGCGTGTCGCAGGTATGGGCCTTGAGGAAGTCCGTCAGGTGGTCGGCCTTGCAGCCGGCCGTCCCCAGGTGCACGTCGGAAATCCAGATCGTGCGGTAGTGGGTCTTCTGCTCAGTGCTGTCGTCATCCTTCTTCATGCGTCTCAGCATGAAACGGGGCGGTGAAGTGCCCATTGCAAAGGGATGAAACTTTTGTGTCAGAGCCCCTGGCGGCGCAGGAAATCCGCCACCGCGGCATGGCAATTCGCAGGGTCCTCCTGCATGAAGCAATGCCCGCCGGGCAGTTCCAGGAATTCGGTCCGGGGACTGACACGCTGCGCCACGCGCCGCGCCCAGGGGAAGAAGCCGTAGCTGCCGGTGCCGCTGACGAACAGCGCAGGGCATTGCAGGCGGCGGAAGGCGCCCCAGGGCCAGACCGGCTGCTCGAAGATCTCGGCTTCCAGTTCGCGCGGGCAGGCCAGCTGCACCTCGCTGCCCTTGCCGGTGTCGCTTAGCGCGTGATCGACGAAGCTCTGCAGCGCCTCGTCGGTCCAGCCGGCGTAGATGCCGCGCCCCTTGAGGCGCGCGAAGGCCGCTTCGCGGCTGTCCCAGGTGTTGCGCCGCCGCCGGGCGGCCTTGGCCATCGGGTGACGGCCGACCATGCCGCCGAGATGCACCGCCGCCCACATCGGTGCCGGCATCACGATCGGGTCCAGAAGCACCACGGCGCGGAACAGCCCCGGATACTCGGCTGCCAGGCGCAGCGTCAATGCGCCGCCGAAGCTGTGGCCGATGCCGATCAGGGGCGCCTGGTCCAGGCCCTGCGCCGCGATCACCGCCCGCGCCCGTTCCAGCACGGCCGGCACGCCGGAGAAGCGCGGCGGTGCCTCGCTGGCGCCGTGGCCCTCGATGTCGCTGCAGAACAGCCCGTATTGCGGCAGGAACCGGCGCAGGAACGGCCAGTAGACGCCGCCGCAGAAGCCGTTGCCGTGCAGGAAGTGCAGGGTCGGGCCGCTGCCGCTGCGGCGCCGTCCACGCCAGGCGGGTTGCCCGGGGCGGAGGTCTTCGGTGGGCGTCAGGCCGAGATACCCGGCGTTAGCATCGAAAGTCATATTCATAGTGGTGTTCATGCGCGCGGCCTTGATTCTGGCACGGGCGGATATAATTCATGTTCTGCATACGTCGTTGGAGCTGGACATGAGTCTCGATCTGCAAGCCGTCAACCGCGACCTGGGGCAAAACCCCGAGGCGCTGATCGCCTGGGCCCTGGCCCAGGATCCGGGTGCGATCATCACCAGCAACTTCCGGCCGTTCTCCGCCGCGATCCTGCACCTGGTAACGCGCCAGCGCCCGGATATCCCGGTGGTGTGGATGGACTCGGGCTACAACACGCCCAGCACCTACCAGTTCGCCGACGAGCTGACCGCGCAGCTCAAGCTGCGCCGCCTGATCTACCAGCCGCTGCGCTCGCGCGCCCATCGCGAGGCGGTGGATGGTGCGGCGGTGCCGGAGCTGGACACCCCGGCGCACGAGCGCTTTACCGAGGAGGTGAAGCTGGAGCCGTTCCGCCGCGCGCTGCGCGAGCTGCAGCCGAAGATCTGGATCACCGGCGTGCGCGCCGGCGACACGGCGCACCGCGCCGGCATGGACCCGGTGTCGCTGGACAGCCGCGGCGTGATCAAGGTGGCGCCGATCCTGCAGTGGGGCTCGAAGGAGCTGTGGCAGTACCTCAAGCAGCATGGGCTGCCGGACAACCTCGAGTACTACGACCCGACCAAGGGCGATGACAAGCGGGAGTGCGGGTTGCAGACGGCGTGAGCTGCTCTTCTTGTCCCCTCGCCCGCTTGCGGGAGAGGGGGAGGGGAGAGGGCTTCTGTATATCTTGCGGTGGTTAGCCGGGCGGGATTTACAGAAACCCTCTCCCGCCCTTCGGGCACCCTCTCCCGTAGACGGGAGAGGGGACAGCGGGAGGGTTACTCGATTCCCAGTTTTTTAATCCGATACCGCAGCGACCGGAAGCTCATCCCCAGCAGTTCCGCCGCCTTGGTCTTGTTGAAGCGCGCCTTTTCCAGGGCCTCCTGGATCGCCTTGCGCTCGATGTCTTCCATCTGGTCTTCCAGCGCGCCCCCGGCGGGGGCGCCGCCGGGCAGGTTGCGCAGCTGCAGGTCCAGGGCGGTGATCTGCTCGCCGTCGCAGAGGGTGATGGCGCGTTCCAGGATGTTCTCCAGCTCGCGCACGTTGCCCGGGAAGGGATAGGCCTTGAGCGCGGCCTTGGCGCCGGCGTCCAGCGTCGGGCTGGACGGCAGGGCGATCTCCTGCGCCAGGCGGGCGAGGATGCTGTCGGCCAGCAGCGGGATGTCGCAGGCGCGGTCGCGCAATGGCGGCGTGCCCACTTCGATCACGTTGAGGCGGTAGAACAGGTCCTGGCGGAAGGCGCCGCGGGCGACCAGGTCGCCGAGGTTCTTGTGGGTGGCGGAGATGATGCGTACGTTGACCGCCACCTCGGACTCGCTGCCCACCGGGCGCACGGCGCGCTCCTGCAGGGCGCGCAGCAGCTTGACCTGCATGTGCAGCGGCAGGTCGGCGACCTCGTCGAGGAACAGGGTGCCGCCCTCGGCCGCCTGGAACAGGCCGGGCTTGTCCTTGAGTGCGCCGGTGAAGCTGCCTTTCAGGTGCCCGAAGAACTCGCTTTCCATCAGCTCGGAGGGGATCGCGCCGCAGTTGACCGGGGTGAAGGGGCCGGAGGCGCGCGGGCCGCGGTTGTGGATCAGGCGCGCCACCAGTTCCTTGCCGGTGCCGGACTCGCCGGCGATATGCACCGGCGCCTGGCTGCGCGCGAGGCGCTCGATCATGCCGCGCAGCTGGCGCACGCTTTCGTGCTCGCCCAGCAGGCCGCCGTCGTCGCTGGCCGGCTTGTCGTCGCGGTTGCGCAGCTTCAGCGCCGCGTCCACCAGCTTGCGCAGCGACTGCAGGTCCACCGGCTTGGAGACGAAGTCGAAGGCGCCAGCCTTGAGGCTCTCCACCGCCGCCTGGGAACTGCCGTAGGCGGTGATCACCGCCACCGGCATTTGCGGGTACTGCTTCTGGATGTGCTGCACCAGGCTGACGCCGTTGCCGTCGGGCAGGCGCATGTCGGTGATGCAGAAGTCGAAGGCCTGCTCGCCCAGCAGGCGGCGGGCGTCCTGCAGGGTGGCGGCGGAACGGGTCTTGAGCCCCATGCGCGACAGGGTGATCTCCACCAGTTCGCGGATATCGGCTTCGTCGTCGACGATCAGTGCGGCTGCGCCTTTCATTCTCGGGGTTCCATCGAAAACAGGATGCGAAAGCACGCACCGCGGGTCTGCGGCACCAACTGCAGCCGCGAGTGATTGTATTCGCAGATTTCACGCGCCAGGTACAGGCCCAGGCCGGTGCCGGCGTTGTGGGTGGTGAAAAACGGCTCGAATACCTTATCGAACAGGTCCGGGGCGATGCCGGGGCCGTTGTCGGCCACTTCCAGGTAGATGCGGCCGTTGTCCAGGCGCTCGGCGTGCAGCAGCACGCGCGCCCTGCCATTGGCGCCGCCGCCGTGCTCGAAGCTGTTGTCCCAGAGGTTGAACAGCACCTGCTGCAGGTGGCCCGGGTCGAAGCGCACCTCCAGGCTGCCCGGAACGTCGAGCAGGTCCAGCGTGCGCGAGGCCTGCGGGTAGCCTTCCTGGTAGACCGCGATGGTGCGCTGCAGCCAGTCGCGCAGCACCAGGGTTTCCTGGCGGGCGTCATCGCGGCGCGACAGCTCCAGCACGTCGCGCACGATCTTCTCGATGCGTCCGGAATGGCGCTGGATCATGCCCAGCAGGCGCTGGTTCTCGCCCTGGATCTCGCTGGACTCGGCCAGCAGCTGGCCGGCATGGGTGATGGCGGACAGGGGATTGCGGATTTCGTGCGCGATGCTGGCCGACAGCCGGCCCAGCGCCGCCAGCTTCATCTGCTGCGCCTGCTCGCGCAGCTGTCCGGCGCTGTCGAGCAGGATCAGCAGCGGGGCCTGGGTGCCCCAGCCCAGGCGGGTGAAGCGCAGCAGCAGTTCCTGGCCATGGGCGTTTTCGCTGTAGGGCTGCAGGGCGCCCGGGTCGTTGTCCTGCCACAGGCGCAGCTGCTGCTCCAGCCGCGGCAGCTCGTCGGCCAGGCTGCGGCCGACGCCGACGCTGCGGCCCAGCAGGCGCCGCGCCGCGGCGTTGACGGTGCGGATCTGCAGCTGGGAGTCCACCACCAGCACGCCGGTCTGCATCGCCTCGATGATGCTTTCGTTGAGGCGCGACAGGTTGGCGAATTCGCTGCCCACCCGCTCCGCCATGGCCTCGCTGCGCCGGGCGCGCTGGGCCACGGCGTTGGCGGCCATGCTGATCGCGAACAGCATCAGGCCCAGTACGCCGGTCTGGGCGTACTCGGAGGGCTCGAAGCGCAGCTGCTGCAACTGCCGGATGGTTTCCTCGCCGAACATCGTCAGCGTGGCCAGGGCGGCCTGCAGCACCGCCATGCGCGGGGTCAGGATCAGGCTGCAGCCGATGATCGGCGTCAGCAGCAGGACGCCCAGGCCCTCGGGTACGCCGCCGGTGGCATAGACCAGCCAGGTGACCATGCCCAGGTCGGCGACGAAATGGACCTGCGCCTGCACGTCCAGGCGCGGCCAGCGGTAGACCACCAGCAGCAACAGCAGCAGCGCGACGAAGGCGTAGCTGTAGCAGGCCAGGCGGAAGCTGTGGGGGTGGAACTGCTCGAAGATATTGGCGCCGACGCCGCTCTGGTACAGCAGCAGCAGCAGGACCACCAGCGACAGGCGATACAGTCCGAGCGCGGAAAGGACCCGCCAGTCGTCGGGACGCGGGGCGGAGGTCTCCGCCTTCATTCGCCGCAGCGGCCGCAGCGTCCGTCGCGGGACAGCGCCTTGGCCGGCAGGTAGGTGCCGCACTTCTGGCAGGGCGCCATCGGCTCGAACTGTTCCTGCTGCGGCGGCCGCTGCAGCTGGCCGCGCTGGAATTGCTGGAACAGGCGCCACGCGATCCAGGCGAGGGCGGCTAGCAGAAACAGGCGAAGGATCATCGGCACCGCTCAAATGGGCGAAGATGCATTGTAGGACAGCATCCGCCACGACGGCGGATGAGATCATTTATTTTATACAAAGTTTAATATTTAATTAATTAAAACAAATCGACGTTTCGCCCGGCGTACCTCGTCCGAATGGTGTTTTGCCTTCGCGGTATCGCTGCGCGAGAATGCGCGGCCCTTGTTTGACCGCCCACCTCCTTCTCTACGGGGAAATGCATGAATCTGCACGAGTATCAGTCCAAGGAAATCTTTACGCGTTACGGGATCCCGGTCCCGCAGGGGCAGTTGGCGGCCAGCCCTGAACAGGCCCGTGCGGCTGCCAAGCAGCTCGGCGGCGACAAGTTCGTCGTCAAGGCCCAGGTGCATGCCGGCGGTCGCGGCAAGGCCGGCGGCGTGAAGCTGGTCGAGGGCTTCGATGCCGTCGAGGAAGCTGCCAAGAAGATGCTGGGCCAGCGCCTGGTCACCAAGCAGACCGACGCTGCCGGCCTGCCGATCAACACCGTCTGGGTCGAGAAGCCGTCGGGCATCGCCCGCGAGCTGTACGTCGCCGGCCTGATCGACCGTTCGCGCGAGCGCGTCGTGTTCATGGCCTCCGCCGCCGGCGGCATGGACATCGAGGAAGTGGCCGACCACACCCCGGAGAAGATCAAGCGCATCTTCGTCAACCCGGCCGCCGGCCTGCAGCCGTTCCAGGCGCGCGAGCTGGGCTTCTTCATGGACCTGACCAAAGAGCAGGTCGACCAGTTCACCAAGATCATGCAGGGCCTGTACCGCATCGTCACCGAGTGCGATGCCAGCATGGTGGAGGTCAACCCGCTGATCATCACCACCGAGGGCAATGTCATGGCCCTCGACGCCAAGCTGAACTTCGACACCAACGCCCTGTACCGCCAGAAGGAAATCGCCGGCATGCGCGATCACTCCCAGGAGGATGACGCGGAGCGCGAGGCCAGCAAGTTCGACCTCAACTACGTGACCCTGGGCGGCGACATCGGCTGCATGGTCAACGGCGCGGGCCTGGCCATGGCCACCATGGACATCGTCAAGCTGCACGGCGGCAAGCCGGCCAACTTCCTCGACGTCGGCGGCGGCACCACGGCGGAAAAGGTCACCGAGGCCTTCAAGCTGATCACCCGCTCGCCCGAGGTCAAGGCGATCTTCATCAACATCTTCGGCGGCATCGTCCGCTGCGATCTCATTGCCGAGGGCATCATCCAGGCCTGCAAGCAGACCGGTCTGAAAATCCCCGTGGTGGCGCGCCTGCAGGGCACCAACATGGAGAAGGGTCGCGACATGCTGAATGCCAGCGGCCTCAAGATCACCCCTGTGAGCGACCTCACCGAGGCGGCCAAGACCGTCGTCGCGCTCGCCAAGTCTGCCTGAACCCGGAATCCCCTCATGAGCATCCTGATCAACAAAGCGACCAAGGTCATCTGCCAGGGCTTCACCGGCAAGCAGGGCACCTTCCATTCCGAGCAGGCGATCGCCTACGGCACCAAGCTGGTCGGCGGCGTCACGCCGGGCCGCGGCGGCAGCCAGCACCTCAGCCTGCCGGTGTTCGACACCTGCCATGACGCCGTCGCCGACACCGGCGCCGACGCCACCATGATCTACGTGCCGGCGCCGTTTGCCGCCGACGCGATCCTGGAAGCGGCCGATGCCGGCATCAAGGTCATCATCTGCATCACC
This sequence comes from Solimonas sp. K1W22B-7, assembly GCF_003428335.1. GTDB lineage: Bacteria > Pseudomonadota > Gammaproteobacteria > Nevskiales > Nevskiaceae > Solimonas_A. The sequence goes on along the minus strand of NZ_CP031704.1, from coordinate 4,386,970 downwards.
GAAGGCATTCCGGTGAACGACATGGTGAAGGTCAAGGCGACGCTGCGCGCCCAGTACCCGGGCAGCGTGCTGATCGGCCCCAACTGCCCCGGCGTCATCACCCCGGGCGAGTGCAAGATCGGCATCATGCCGGGCCACATCCACAAGGCCGGCAAGATCGGCATCGTGTCGCGTTCGGGCACGCTGACCTATGAAACCGTGCACCAGACCACCCAGAACGGCCTCGGCCAGTCGACCTGCGTCGGTATCGGCGGCGACCCGGTGCGCGGCCTCGGCTTCATCGAGGTAATCGAGCTGTTCGAGAAGGACCCGGCGACCGAAGGCATCATCATGGTCGGCGAAATCGGCGGCTCCTCGGAAGAGGAAGCGGCCGAGTACATCAAGGCGAGCGTCAAGAAGCCGGTGGTGGCCTACATCGCCGGCGTCACCGCGCCCCCGGGCAAGCGCATGGGCCACGCCGGCGCCATCATCTCGGGCGGCAAGGGTACGGCCGACGAGAAGTTCAAGGTGCTGGAAGCCGCGGGCGTCAAGACCGTGCGCTCCCCGGCCGACCTCGGCGCGGCGATGCTGTCGCTGCTGAAGTAAGGCGTTACGTTGTACAAGAAGGCCCGCTCTCGAGCGGGCTTTTTTGTTTCTGTTTCCCTCTCCCCGTCTACGGGGAGAGGGACTGTCCATCACCCGAACCGGAATCCCGAGTGCGTGACCTCACCAAGAAAATGGTGATAGCAGCGCGTGCCAGGATCATCCCCACCCGCCCCCGCCGCGACCATCAACGGAATCAGATGCTCCGGCCGCGGATGACAGGCCCGCGCATCCGGCGCGCCCGTCCACGCCGCCAACAGGTGCTCGCGCTCTGCCACATCCCGCGTTTCCACCGCCGCCGTCAGCCAGTCGTCGAAGCGCCTGGAACTGCCCGCCACGTCGGGCACGCCGCCGCCCATGGCGCGCAGGTTGTGGTAGCTGAAGCCGCTGCCCAGGATCAGCACGCCTTCGTCGCGCAGCGGCGCCAGCGCGCGGCCGATCGCCAGGTGCGCGGCGGCATCGAGATCGGCGCGCAGCGACAGTTGCACGGTGGGAATCTGCGCTTGCGGGTACGCCAGCAGCAGCGGCACGAACACGCCGTGATCGAAACCGCGCTGCGGGTTGGCGGCGCTGGCGATATCCGCGGCCGCCAGCAGGTCTTGCACACGCTGTGCCAGCGCCGGGTCGCCCGGCGCCGGCCACTTCAGCTGGTAGGTGTGTGGCGGAAAGCCGCCGTAGTCGTAGATCAGCGCCGGCTGCGTGCCTGAGGTCACCGTCGGCACCGGGGTCTCCCAGTGTGCCGAGATCACCAGCAGGGCCCGGGGCGGCGCCGGCAGCAGGCCGGGCAGGGCACGCAGCCAGTCGCCCAGGTGGTTCCAGAAGTGCGGCGGGTCCCAGTCCATGAAGAAGCAGGGGCCGCCGCCATGCGGCAGGAAGAGGCTGGGGAGGCGAGGATTGTTCATTTGCCTCATCTTAGGGCAACCCTCCCGAGACAACGGTTTTCCGTGATAATCGCCACATGCCGCAACAACTGAAATTCGCGCTGGCCCAGCTCAACCTCTGGGTCGGCGATGTCGAGGGCAACGTCGAGAAGATCATCGCCGCCAGCGTCCGCGCGCGCGACGAGCTCGGCGCCGACCTGATCGCCTGCCCGGAACTGTCGCTGCTGGGCTACCCGCCGGATGACCTGCTGCTGCGCTCGGCGATGCCGCGCGTGATCGAGGAGGGCGTCAACCGGCTGCTGGCGGAAGTGCAGGGCATCACCCTGGTGTTCGGCCTGCCGGAGTACGCCGACGGCGTGATCTACAACGCCGCCTACGTGATCCGCGACGGTGTCATCCAGCAGCGCTACCGCAAGCAGCAGCTGCCCAACTACGGTGTATTCGACGAGCGTCGCCATTTCCGGCCGGGCCACGCGCCCTGCGTGTTCGAGCTGGGCGGGCGCCGCATCGGCCTGACCATCTGCGAGGACATCTGGCTGACGCAGCCGGCGGCGCAGGCGCGCGATGCCGGCGCCGAGCTGCTGGTCAACATCAACGCCTCGCCCTATCACGCCGGCAAGACCGGCGAGCGCCGCCGCGTGCTGGACCAGCGCGTGGCCGAGACGGGCCTGCCGATCCTCTACGTCAACTGCGTGGGCGGCCAGGACGACGTGGTGTTCGACGGCGACTCGATGGTGCTGCGCGCCGACGGTTCGCTGGCCTTCGAGGCGCCGCTGTTCGAGGAAAACGTCTATCTGGTGACGCTGGACGGCGGCCGCTTCGAGCAGGCGCCGCGCCGGCCGGACCTGCCGCTGGAGCAGGTGGTCTACCAGGCCCTGGTGCAGTCGGTGCGCGACTACGTCAACCGCAACGGCTTCCCCGGTGCCCTGGTCGGCCTGTCGGGCGGCATCGACTCGGCGCTGGTGGCCGCGATCGCCGCCGACGCGCTGGGCCGGGAGCGGGTCTGGGGCGTGTCGATGCCCTCGCGCTACACCATGGACATGTCCAACGACGATGCCCGCGTGCAGGCCGAGGCCATGGGCATCCGCTACTCGGTGCTGCCGATCGAGCCGGCCTTCAAGGCCTTCAACGAGACACTGGCGGAGGCCTTCGCCGGCCGGGCGCCGGACCTGACCGAGGAAAACCTGCAGTCGCGCTCGCGCGGCATCCTGCTGATGGCGCTGTCCAACAAGTTCGGCAATGTCGTGCTGACCACCGGCAACAAGAGCGAGATGGCGGTGGGCTATGCCACGCTCTACGGCGACATGTGCGGCGGCTTCGCGCCGATCAAGGATGTCTACAAGACCCTGGTATTCCGCCTGGCGCGCTGGCGCAACACGCAGTCGCCGGTGATCCCGGAGCGCGTCATCACGCGTCCGCCGTCCGCCGAGCTGCGGCCGGACCAGAAGGACTCGGATTCGCTGCCGCCCTACGAGGTGCTGGACCCGATCCTGGAGGCCTACGTCGAGCAGCAGCTGTCGATCCCGGAGATCGTGGCGCGCGGCTTCGACGAGGCGACGGTCAAGCGCGTGGCCTCACTGGTGCGCCGCTCGGAGTACAAGCGCCGCCAGGCGCCGCCGGGTCCCAAGGTGACGCGCTGTGCGTTCGGGCGCGAGCGGAGATACCCGTTGACGGCGGTTTACGGCGATATCTGAAGTCGGCCGGCCGGACCCTGCAGAATGGCGTAGGAGCGGCTGTCAGCCGCGAGCGCCGGTTCTCATGATGACCTCCCTTCGCGGCTATTGATTAACTCATAAGTAATGTCCTACTCTCATGGCAGGAGGTAATCCGCCATGAGACCTTCAGGCAGCCCCGAGGAGTTGGAGCGACGCCGGCGCCGAGCGCTGGAGTTGCTGTCGCAAGGATTGATGCCGGTAGAAGTCGCGCAGCAGTTGGGCGTGGACCGGCGCAGCGTACGGCGATGGAAGGCGGCGGTGCAGCGACGGGGTGCGGCCGGCATCGCGGCGCAGCCAGCGTCGGGCAGACCACCGGCACTGGATGAGCGTGCGCGGCGGCAGTTGACCCGGCTGCTGCTCAAGGGCGCGCAAGCTTCGGGGTTTGCCACGGACCTGTGGACCTGCCCCCGGGTCGCCGAGCTAATCCAGCAGCGGTTTGGAGTGGAATACCACGTCCACCATGTTGCACGGTTGCTGCATGGCCTGGGGTTTTCTCCGCAAAAGCCGACACGGCGTGCGGTGGAGCGGGATGAAGAAGCGATTCAGCAGTGGGTACGCAGCGACTGGCGGCGGGTAAAAAAAACGCCGGACGCCTGAAGGCCTGGCTGGGCTTCCTGGACGAGTCGGGCATCCTGATGGCCCCGCTGGTGCGCCGCAGCTGGAGCCTGCGCGGCCAGACTCCGGTGCTGCAGCAGCGGGGCCGGCATCACAGCAAGGTGTCCGTGATTGCCGCCCTGTGCATCTCGCCCTCGCGCCGGCAGGTAACGCTCCACTTCCGGCTCTATCCCGACACCAGCATCGACGGTATCGCGGTCCGCAACTTTCTCCGCGATCTGCATGTGCAACATGGGCGCCTGGTGATGGTGTGGGACCGTTCCCAGACCCACCGTGCCCGCAGCGTGCGGCGATTCCTGGATCAGTCCCCGAATCTGCAGACCGAATTCCTGCCGGCCTACGCCCCGGAACTCAATCCCGTGGAGTACATCTGGGCCTGGCTGAAAACCAACCCCCTGGCCAATCTCGCATGCCACGATCTGGAGACGCTGACCCTCAACGCACGACACCACGCTCGCAGGCTCCAGCATCGTCAGGATCTGCTTCGATCCTTCATCGAGCACAGTCCTTTGCCGTTGAGACTAATAGGACATTAATTACGAGACGATCAATAACAGCCGCTCCTACTCCGCTACCCGGAGATATGGGGCAGGGTCTGGCCTTACGGCGCTGCCGTGGGCGAAGTTGCGGCCTTGGCGTCGGGCGCCGGCGCTTCCTGCGCAGTCTGGGCCGCCTTGGCACGGCGTGCGTCGGCCTCGGGGCCCACGACCTCTTCGCCTTCCAGTTCCATGGTGAAGCCGCGGCTCTTCTTCGGCGCGGCAGCGGCCGGGGCGGCGGTCTTGCCGTCCACCACGGTGCCCGGCGGCGGGGGCGGCGCGGGGGCTGCCCCCGCCGGGGTGGACTCGCCGGAGCGGAACAATTCCTTCTCGCCGAACTCGACGCTCCAGCCGCCCTTCTTCTCCGCGACCGGCTCGGTCACGGGGACCACGGCGGCGGGGACGGGCTTGGGCGGCGGCGGGGTGGCGGCTGCGGCACCGAGGTGGCGGTTGGCGGCCAGCAGCTTGGCGGCCTCGTCGGCCTGCGGATTCAGGTCCAGGGCGCGGTAGCTCTGCTCCATGGTTTGCAGCGCTTCCAGGCTTACCGGGGCGCCGGGGTACTGGGAGATGATCTGTTCGCTGCGCTTGGCGGCGGCGATCCAGGCGCCGCGCTTCATGTAGAAGCGCACGGCGTGCATCTCGCTGTCGGCGATCTGGTTGCGCAGCTGCACCATGCGCTGGCGGGCGTCGGCGGCGTAGGGGCTGTTGGGGTACTTCTGGACCAGCAGGCCGAAGTCGTCGAAGGAGCGGCGCGAGTAGCCCATGTCCTTCTGCGTGGCATCCAGGCCCAGCATGTCGCTCAGGCCCTCCTCGCGGTCGAAGTTGGTAAGGCCCTTGATGTACTGGATGTAGGCGGCGCCGGCATGGCGCGGGTGCTCGCGCAGGAAGCGCTCGGCCCCGGCCAGGGCACCGTCATGGTCGTAGTTGCGGTACTGGGCGTAGACCTTCTCGAGCTGCGCCTGGGTGGCGTAGTCGGAGAACGGGAAGCGCTGCACCAGGCGGTCGTAACGCTCGATCGCGGTGGAAAAGTCGCTGGTATCCAGTGATTCCCGCGCAGCCTTGTACAATTGCGAGGCTTCCAGGCGCATTTCTCGCGCGCTGCGCTGTTCGGGCTTGAACGGATTGGTGGGCGGCAGCCGGTTGGGATCGGAGCTGCAACCGGCGACCAGCAGGGCCGCCGCGAGCGTAAGTTTGAGCTTCATGGAAGAGTGAATCCTGTGATGTCCCGAGTATAGCCGATGACCGCAACCGATCTGGGCGAAGAAGAAGACCTGCTGTTGACCGCTACGGTTCCCCCGGACCTGGCGGGCAGTCGCCTGGACGTGGCCTGCGCCCGGCTGTTCGACCAGTACTCCCGCGCGCGGTTGCAGGGCTGGATCGAGGAGGGGCGGCTGCGGGTCAATGGCGAAACCGTGACCCGGGGGCGCCAGCCCGCCGTCACCGGCGACGCCCTGGAGATGGACGCCGTCCCGGCTCCGGACACCACGGTGCTGCCGCAGGACATTCCCCTGGACATCGCCCATGCCGACAAGCACATCGCGGTGATCCGCAAGCCGGCCGGCCTGACCGTGCACCCGGGGGCGGGGCAGCGCGACGGCACCCTGCAGAACGCACTGCTGCACCACTTCCCGCAGACCGCGGGGGTGCCGCGTGCCGGCATCGTCCACCGCCTGGACAAGGACACCTCGGGGCTGCTGGTGGTGGCGCTGGACCTGTCGGCCCATGCGAAGCTGGTCGCCGACATCGGCCGCCGCGACTTCCGCCGCGAGTACGACGCGGTGGTCCACGGCACCCTGATCGCCGGGGCGACCATCGACCTGCCGATCGGCCGCCACCCGCGCGAGCGCGTGAAGATGGCGGTGGTGGAGGGGGTGCGCGGCCGCGAGGCGGTGACGCATTACCGGGTGCAGGAGCGTTTCCATGGCCATACCCACCTGCGCCTGAAGCTGGAAACCGGGCGCACCCACCAGATCCGCGTGCACCTGTCGCACCTGCGCCATCCGATCATCGGCGACACGATCTACGGCGGCGACGTGGTGCGCGGCGCGGGCATGAGCGAACGCCTGCGCGAGACCCTGAAGAGCTTCCCGCGCCAGGCCCTGCATGCGCGGGAACTGGAGCTGACCCATCCCAAGAGCGGCAAGCGCATCGGCTGGACCTGCGAGCCGCCGGCCGATATCCAGGCCCTGCTCGAGATGCTGCGGACCACCCTGTGACGCTGCCGGCCGCAGCCCTGATGCACGCCGACTGGCCCGCGCCGGCCCGCGTGCGGGCGCTGCAGACCACCCGCCTGGGCGGGACCAGCGCCGGTCCCCATGCCGGCTTCAACCTGGCCGGCCACTGCGGCGACGACCCGGCCGCGGTGGCGCGCAACCGTGCCCTGCTGCGCCAGGGCCTGGCGCTGCCGGCCGAGCCGGCCTGGCTCAACCAGGTGCACGGCTGTGCCGTGGCACAGCCGCCGCTGGCGGACCTGCCGGCGGCCGATGCCAGCGTCACGCAGGGCCCCGGCCAGGTCTGCGTGGTGCTCACCGCCGACTGCCTGCCGGTGCTGTTCTGCGACGAGGACGGCAGCGTGGTGGCGGCCGCGCACGCCGGCTGGCGCGGCCTGGCGGGTGGTGTGCTGGAGGCGAGCATGGCGGCGATGCGGCGGCCGCCATCGCGGCTGCTGGCCTGGCTGGGCGCGGCGATCGGGCCCGGTGCCTTCGAGGTGGGGCCGGAGGTGCGCGAAGCTTTCGTGGCCCAGGATGCCGATGCGATGGCCTGCTTTGCGCCGGGCCGTCCCGGCAAGCTGCAGGCCGATCTCTACGCACTGGCGCGCCTGCGCCTGCGCCGGGCCGGGCTGGAGCGCGTCTACGGCGGCGGGCTTTGCACCGTGGATGACGCGCAGCGCTTCTATTCCTTCCGCCGCGAGCCGGTCTGTGGGCGCATGGCGAGCTTGGTCTGGATCTCCGAATAGGTCATATTTCTGCCTGGGCCGCGTTGCGTCATGGCGGGTGGCCCTGTTAAATAACCACAAGCAAACCAAGGACCTCGCGCATGCTGTTGTGGTGCGCGGCCGGCCACAAAGACGGTCTGAGCCGTCATGCCGGATGGCCCCATGGCGAGACTCCACTTCTGGAAGTCCGGCCCGCAGATCTGCGGGCCGCAGGTGCGATACGGGGAGACAATATGAAAGCGGTACATCAGCGCAAGCATTTCCTGCTGCATCCCATTGCCATTGCCGCAGGCCTGCTGGCCGCGCAGCCGGCGATGGCTTTCGAGTTCGACCTTGGCGACACCGAGATCAAGCTCGACAACCTGATCTCCGTCGGCGGCGTCATGCGCATGCAGGACCGCGACAACAGCCTGATCGGCCGCAGCAACCTCAGTCCGGGGCTGTGCTCGCGGCTGGATCCGGGCACCGCCTACAACGACCCCGACCGCCGCTATTCCGGCGACACCTGCAGCTCCGGCGAAGAAGATCCGGTCTACGGCAACCGCAGCAACTATTTCCTGGCCCAGCCGGGCGCCTCCAGCCCCAATGGCGACAACGGCAACCTCAACTTCGACAAGCATGACTGGGTGCATGCCACGGCGAAGATGACGACCGACCTGTCCTTCAACGTCGCGGACTTCAACTTCTTCGCGCGCGGCCTGTACTTCTACGACGCGCGCTACTCCGACTACGACGTGCAGCACCCGGATACCACGGCGCAGCCGGCGGAAACGCCGTTCTCCGACGCCGGCGTGGACCGCATCGGCCACAAGTTCCAGATGCTGGATTACTTCATCAGCCGGACCTTCGAGATCGGCGAGCGCCAGGCGGCATTCAAGATCGGCAACCAGGTGATCAACTGGGGCGAAAGCGGCTTTCTGGCCCTGAACAGCCTCAACAGCATCAACCCGCCGAACCAGGCGCTGCTGCGCCTGCCGGGTTTCGACGTCAAGGAACTGTTCCAGCCCACCGGCATGGCGATGCTCAACGTCGAGCTGACGGAGGGCGTCAACCTCGAGACCTTCTACCAGTACGAGTGGAAGCCGATCCGCGTCGATCCGGTCGGCAGCTTCTTCTCCAGCTCCGACATCCTCGGCGACGGCGGCACGTACGCCATGCTGTCCTTCGGCAAGGCGCCGGAAGATCCCGAGCAGCTCTACGAGCCCTGGCGCAACTCCGGCGACCCGGCGGCGGTCACCGGCTCGCGCTCCTCGCGCACGGTCCTGCGCGACTTCGACGAGGAGAAGCGGCGCCTGCCCGACGACGGCGGACAGTACGGCGCTGCGCTGCGCTTCTTCTTCGACGGCCTCAACAACGGCACCGAGGTCGGCCTGTACTACTCGAACTACCACAGCCGCGTGCCCAGCGTCTCGGCGCTGGCGGCGAACGCCACCTGCATCCCGGACCTGGGGGCGCTGGGCAACCCGGCGACCAACCTGGTGGCGCTGCTGGCGGCCTGCCAGGCGCCGGGCGATACGGTGCTGGTGCAGAACCTCGCCACCCTGCTGCAGCACACCCTGAACCCGGGCTCCACCGCCGAGTTCCTGCCCAACGAGGGCCGCGAGGCCCTGCCGCTGGACACGATGCGCCTGGTGGTGGAGTACCCGGAGAACATCCGTCTCTGGGGCGTTTCGTTCAACACCACCCTGGGCAGCGTGGCCTGGTCGGGCGAGTACGCCTTCCGCGAGAACCTGCCGGTCCAGATCCACACCACCGACGTGATCTTTGCCGCGCTGCAGCCCGCGTTCCCGGCCCAGGACTTCAGCCTGGGCATCGCGACGCTGCCGGGTCGCCGTACCGCCGTGCCGGACTTCATCAGCCAGTACCGCGGCATCACCATCAACCCCGGCGACTACGTCCGTGGCTACGAGCGCATGAAGGTCGGCCAGCTCGGCACCACCTTCCTCAAGACCATCGGCGGCGACAACTGGGTGCGGGCCTCGCAGATCACGCTGCTGCTGGAACTGGGCATGACCCACGTGCTGGACATGCCTGAGCTCTCCGAGCTGCAGTTCCAGGGCGGCGGTGTCGACACCCACATCAGCTCCGGCGCCGACGGCAGTCCGGGCGTGAATCCGATCGACGTCCGCAGCAACCCGGCCGATCCGCACAGCAACAGCAACACCGACGATACGCTGCGCCAGAATCCCACCGCGCAGGGCACCGGCAACTACGGCACCGAGTATTCCTACGGCTACCGCCTGGTGACCCTGACCCGCTTCGACGATGCATTCCGCAACATCAACCTGGAACTGCTCAATGCCTTCTTCCACGACGTGGAAGGCACCGCTCCGGGCCTGGGGCAGAACTTCGTCGAGGGCCGCATGCAGATCATTTCGGGCCTGCGCTTCGACTACCTGGCGACCTGGAACGGCGAGGTCCGCTACACCTGGTTCACCGGTGGCGAGGATCGCGACGCCCTGCGCGACCGCGACAACATCATGCTGTCGCTGGGCTACCAGTTCTGACCGTGGCCCCGCGCTCCCGCTACGCGGCGGGAGCGCCGGGGAACCCGGAGGCGGCTGCCCCTGTTCGCTGTCAAGCAAATTTTGTTGCACTGCGACTGGCCGACAGCCCCGAAAAAGCTGGCCAAGCCGACGCCGAACGTGGAAAACTTGCGCCGCCGACAGGCTATAGCGCGCAGTTCTCCCCTGCGCGACACCATTCGAGGGGAAGCATGAAACACGACAAGAAGAAGTTGCTGGGACTGCTGGCCGGTTCCACGCTCGCCGTGCTGGCCATCAGCGCGATTGCCCAGGACGAGGGCGCTGCACCGGCCGAAGCTGCCGCGGAGGCCCCTGCGGAGGCTCCCGCCGAAGGCGCGCCCGCCGACGCCGCGGAGGCGCCTGCCGCCGAGGAGGCCGCCGCGCCTGCGCCGCCGGTCAAGCCCCGCCCCTCGGAACTGATGCCGCTGGCGGTCAAGTCGATGCTGCTGGACGTGGCCAATACCGGCGAACACCTGGTGGCGGTCGGCGATCGCGGCCATGTGCTGGTGTCCAACGGCAAGGGCTGGGCACAGGTCCAGGTGCCGGTGCGTTCGGCGCTGACGGCGGTGACCTTCACCGACGCCAAGAACGGCTGGGCCGTGGGCCATGACGCCGTGATCCTCAATACCAAGGACGGCGGCAAGACCTGGGCCCTGCAGAATTTCCAGCCGCAGCTCGAGAAGCCGCTGCTGGACGTGCTGTTCCTCGATGCCAGCCGCGGCTTCGCCGTGGGCGCCTACGGCCTGTTCCTGCAGACCAGCGACGGCGGCCAGAACTGGGCCGAGGTGGACTCCCCGATCCGGGCCGACGAGCTGCACTTCAATTCCATCGCCCGTCTCAACAACGGCAACCTGCTGATCGCCGGCGAGCAGGGCACCCTGGACCTGTCCACCGACGGCGGCGCCACCTGGACCAAGCTGACCTCGCCCTATGAGAGCTCGCTGTTCGGCTCGGTGGCCGTGGGCGAGAAGGGCGCGGCGATCTTCGGCCTGCGCGGCAACGTCTATGTGTCTTCCGACCCCGGTGCGGGCAGCTGGACCAAGGTCGATACCGGCACGGTCGCCTCGATGTTCGGCGGCGCCGCGCTGCCCGGTGGCGGCGTGGCCATGGTGGGCCTGAACGGCACGGTCCTGCTGATCAACGACCAGGGCGGCAACGTGCGCAGCCTGCGCACCGATGCCGGCACCCCGCTGTCCGGCGCCATCGTGGCCAGCGACACCTCGCTGCTCGCCGTCGGCGAGTCCGGCGTCCAGCGCGTGAAGCTGCAGTAAGCCACGCCGTCCGACCAGGAATTCCGCAATGACCGAAGAAATCCACAAGCCGACGACGACGCAGAAGATCCTCGCGATCTTCGAGCCGCTGATCTACGCGCGCCGCAAGCTGACAATGGCGATCCTGACGGCGCTGACCCTCGTGTTCGCATGGCATGCCGGGCACATCAAGCGTGACGCGGGCTTCGACAAGTCGATCCCGCTCGAGCACGAGTACATGCAGGTGCTCAAGCAGTATATGGCCGAGTTCGGCGGCGCCAACACCGTGCTGGTGGCGCTGATCCAGAAGGACGGCAAGGGCAGCATGTACAACGAGGCCTTCCTGACGGAGCTGAAGGCGGCGACCGACGAAGTGTTCTTCCTGCCCGGCATCGACCGCTCGCGCGTGTCTTCGCTGTTCACCCCGGACGTGCGCTATATCGAAGTGGTGGAAGGCGGCTTCGCCGGCGGCAACGTGATCCCCGCCGAGTACGCCCCCACCGAGGAGATGTTCGGCCTGGTGCGCGGCAACGTCGGCAAGGGTGGCCACGTCGGCCGCTACACGACCAAGAGCCAGAACGGCGCGATGATCTACTCCGAGCTGCTCGAAGTGGATCCGGTCACCGGCGAGAAGCTGGACTACGCGCGCGTCTCCAAGATGCTGGAGGACAAGATCCGCGGGCGCTTCACCAGCCCCAAGAAGTACGTCTACAAGCTCAAGGAAGCCAAGGACGGCCTGGCCGCCGGCAGCGTGGTGGGCGAGGGCTTCGTCGACCTGGGCTGGAAGCTGCGCTTGGAGATCTTCGAGGTGAGCCCGCCGGCCGCCGCGGACGGCTCGGTGTCGCAGGACAAGATCAAGGTCAAGGGTGGCGAGGTTGCCGTCGAGTTTGTCGACAACCCGCAGTACAACCCTGACGTCAACGTCCACATCATCGGCTTCGCCAAGGTCGTGGGCGACGTGATCGACGCCACCATGCAGGTGGTGTTCTTCCTGATCCTGACGCTGTTCCTGACCTTCATCCTGCTGTGGCTGTATACCGGCTCGGTGAAGCTGGCGGTGCTGCCGCTGGTCTGCGCGATCACCGCCGTGATCTGGGAGTTCGGCCTGCTGCAGATCGCCGGCAAGGGCCTGGATCCCTTCGCGATCCTGGTGCCGTTCCTGATCATCGCCATCTCGGTGTCGCATGGCGTGCAGTACGTCAACGCCTGGGTCGGCGAGATCACGCTGTTCAAGCGCAACAGCTTCGACGCCTCGCTGGAGACCTGGCGCCGTCTGGCGGTGTACGGAACCATGGCGATCATGACCGGCTTCGTCGGGTTCGCGCTGATCTACACCATCCCCATCGACATCATCCGCGAGATGGCGATCAACGCCTCGCTGGGCATGTTCGCGATCCTGATCACCAACAAGGTGATGATGCCGATCTGGCTGACCTGGATCGACATCGGCGACCCCGAAGCTTTCCGCATCAAGCAGGAAACCCGCGACAGCGTGCTCGACCCGATCTGGGAGTTCATCTCCAACATCGTGCGTCCGACGCCGGCGGTGATCGCGATCCTGGTGGCGGCCGCGGTCTACGGCTGGAGCTTCTGGAAGGGCGAGGGCCTGCAGGTCGGCGACAGCCAGGACGGCGTGCCGGAGCTGCTGCCGGATTCGCGCTACAACCAGGACACGCTGGCGATCGGCCGCAACTTCGCCATCGGCACCGACATCATGAAGGTGATCGCGGAGCTGGACCCCGAGGCCTGCGTGCGCCACGACATGATGGACCAGGTTGACCGCTTCGGCTGGCGCATGGAGAACACGGAGGGCGTGCAGTCGATCCTGTCGCTGCCCTGGGCGGCCAAGCAGGTCAACGCCGCGTTCTCCGAGGCGACGCCGAAGTTCAAGGTGCTGCCGCGCAACCAGTACACGATGGTGCAGGCGATCACCCCGATCCCGACCTCGTCCGGCCTGCTCAACTCCAACTGCTCGGCGCTGGCGATCTTCGTCTTCACCCAGAACCACCGTGCCACCACGCTGGAGCGCATCGTTCACGAGGTCGGCACCTTCAACACGGAAAACGCCGCCGAGTTCTACGAGGTCAACAAGGACGTCAACAAGGACTATTGCGCCGAGAAGCTCGAGAAGCGCCGCGAGTCGGGCCGTACCCGCATCGCGCGCGAGAAGTACATCGAGAAGCTGCGCAAGAAGGACGCCACGCTCACCGACGAGAAGGTTGACGCCAATCCGAAGGTGATGGAGATGACCAAGGAGGCCGACGCGGCCGCCGAGGCACACAAGGCGATGGACAAGGCCTGCCCGGTCAACTTCGCGCTGGCCTCCGGCAACGTCGGCGTCATGGCGGCGACCAACGAGGAAGTGCACCGCCTCGAGAAGCCGATCCTGTACACGGTCTATGCCGGCATCATCATCTGCGTGTTCCTGTCCTTCTTCGAGTGGCAGAGCCTGGTGGCGATCATGTTGCCGCTGTCGCTGGTGTCCTGGATGGCCTACGCGGTGATGACCATCCTGGGTATCGGCATGAAGGTGGCGATCCTGCCGGCGGTGGCCCTGGCGGCCGGTGTCGGTGTCGACTACGGCATCTATGTCTACGCGACATTCGCCGATGCGCTGGCGGGAGGTTTCAAGGCCAGAGAGGCCTATCTCAAGACACTGAAGCTGACCGGCAAGGCGGTGATCTTCACCGGTATCACCCTGAGCCTGGGCGTGCTGACCTGGCTGTGGTCGGGCCTGCAGTTCCAGCGCGACATGGGCAAGCTGCTGGTGTTCATGTTCACCACGAACATGATCGGCGCCATCGTGCTGCTGCCGGCCATCGCTTCGTTCATCCTCAAGCCGAAGGAACTGGCGCCGGGCGAAGAGCCGGTGTTCAAGCCGCGGCACTGATGCGGTAGTCGTTTCAAGGAAAAGCCCCCGGAGATCGGGGGCTTTTTTGCGGCTGTCTCTTTTTTGCTCCCTCTCCCCGCAAGCGGGGCGAGGGAGACAAGAGGTGGCGCCATCCATGGCCGCCTGCGACGGATCACCCCGGCTTCCGCTGCTGCGGACAATCACACCCCATCAGCTCCCCCGTCTCCACGTTCATCGCCGTCAGCTTGCCGCCCCAGACGCAGCCGGTATCCAGGCCCCAGACCCGGCCCTTCTGCCAGCTGACGCGGCCCAGGGTGGACCAGTGGCCGAAGATCACGCGGTCCTGGGCGGTGCGGCGGCCCTCCACCTCGAACCAGGGCTTGAGGCCCTTGGGCTGGCTGCCGGGGGCGCCCTTGGCCTTGGTGTCGATGCGGCCGGCGGGGGTGACGTAGCGCATGCGCGTGAGGCTGTTGACGATGAAGCGGATGCGGTCCCAGCCCTTCAGGCCGTCGTCCCAGAGGTCGGGCTTGTTGCCGTACATGTGGGCGTAGAAGCGGCCCGCTTCGGGGCCGGCGATCCAGGCCCCGGCCTCGGCGGCCAGGTCCAGCAGCTGCGCGCGGTCCCATTGGGGAGGAATGCCGGCGTGGACCACCAGGGTGCCGCTGTCCGGGTCCTCCCAGGCCAGGGGGCACTGGCCGAGCCAGGACAGGAGTTCGGCGCGGTCGGGCGCCTGCATCACGTCCTGGAAGGTGTCCTTGGGGCTGACGTCTTCCTGGCGCTGGGCCACCGCCAGCAGATGCAGGTCATGGTTGCCCAGTACGGTCACGGCGCGGTCGCCCAGCGAGCGCACCAGGCGCAGCACTTGCAGGGATTGCGGGCCCCGGTTGACGAGATCCCCGACAAGGATCAGGCGGTCCCGGACAGGATCGAAGCGCAAACGCTCCAGAAGCTGGCATAGTTCGCTGTGGCAGCCCTGTACGTCACCGATCGCGTAAGTCGTCATAAACCATTCATCTGCCATGGAAAACCACTCATATCGGGACGCCGATGAGCGGTAGTAAAAGCGCCAGCCAACTGCTTTGACGGATATTTCCTACACTCGCATAGTATCTCCGCGGCATACGAGATGGCCGCCACCACATACTCTTGGAGCTACACCATGAATCAGCTGATGAATTTCCTGCGTGACGAAGAAGGCGCCAGCGCTGTCGAGTACGGCCTGATCGTTGGCCTGATCGCCATCGCCATCATCGTTGCCGCCACCGCCCTGGGCGGCGGCCTGGACACCCTGTTCACCTCGGCTTCCACCGAAGTGCAGGGCGCTGCCACTCCGTAACGGTAGCCAGGCGTAAACGGCCATCCGTCCGCTGCTGCCCGGCCCTCTGCCGGGCAGCAGCGGCGGTAGCCGCCAGGCGATCGGGGTTGCCCGCCGCCTGTCCGCATCTGTGATGCGGGATGTCGTCCCGGCATCCCCTGGCTCTGCTGCAGTCCTCGACCATGGGTTTCGATGATCGTAACGCTGGTATTGGGAACCTGGGCCCTGGCGATCGGGGTGTACGACCTCGTCCGCCACCGCATCCCCAATCTGGCCCTGCTGCCCGTGCTGGTGGTTGCCGTGCTGGCGCTGGCCGTAAACGGCCGCGGCCTGCTCGGGGTCACTCCGGCCTCTTCCGCCGCCGGTTTTGCATTGGCGCTGGCGCTGTACCTGCCGGGTTATGCGCTGGGCAAGATGGGGGCGGGGGACGTGAAGTTTGCAGCCTGCCTCGGCCTGCTGCTGGGCTGGGTGCACGCCGCCGAAATGCTGCTGATCGCCGGCGTCGGCGTGGGTGTGATCAGCATGGTCTGGATCAAGTTTTTCGGGGGCGATCGCAAGTCGCGCGCTCCCAACGGTGCGGCATTCGCCGTAGCCTTCTGCGCTGAACTCGCAGGGGGGCCTTTCCTGTCGGTATTGGAGAAATGGCTATGAAAGGGTTCCTGCGAGGTGGTCGCTTCCTGCGCCAATCGGGCGCGGTAGCGATGGAATTCGCCCTGGTTTTCCCGATCCTGTTCCTGCTGACCTACGGAACGGTGGTCTACGGCTATGTCTTCTTCCTCAAGCAGTCGGTCAACTATGCTGCCCAGCAGGGCGCCGAGGCGGCCGTGTCGGTCGATCCGGACGACGAGGATGCCGAAGCGCTGCGCCAGGCGCGCGTGGTGGATTCAGTCAAGGACACGCTGCGCTGGCTGCCGGCCAACCAGCTGGCCCGCGTCGTGGTCTGCGATGGCGCTGCCTGCAACGTCGAAGACGATACGATAACGGTGGAAGTCGAGTTCCAGCTGTCCACGCCGAGCTGGCTGTTCCCGGCGGTGGAAATGCCGGGGATCGGGGCGGTGCCGCCGATGCCGACGCGACTGGAGGCAACTGCCGCCGCGCGTCTATACACTGACAACACTTAAGCGCTTGCTGAAAAGGGGAATTCAATGAGCAGTAACACGCTCAAGATCGTCGCGCTGGTCGCGGTGCTGCTGGCCGCGGTGCTCGCCGTCATCGGATATCGCTACAGCCGCAGCTTCGCGGAGAAGGCGGAGCAGGCGCAGAAGGCCGAGGCGGAGCGCCAGCAGGTCAAGCAGACCCTGGCGGTGGTGGCGGTCAAGCCGCTGCTGGCCTACAAGCCGATTGCGCGCGATGCCGTGGCCCTGGTGCCGGTGACCATCGTGCCGAAGGATCCCTACACCTCGATCGACCAGGTGGTCGACAAGGTGCCGCTGATCGACATCGACGCCGGCGCCCCGGTGACCGGCCGCTACTTCAATGAGAGCAGCCTCCTGGCCCGCGCGATCCCGGAAGGCTACAAGGCGGTGTCCGTCGAAGTCACCGACGTCATTGCCGTGGGCGGGTTCATCCGTCCGGGCGACGTGGTCGACGTGATGCTGTTCCTGCGCGGCGGCCAGAGCATCAACGACGAGCAGGCCCGCGTTCTGCTGGAAGGCGTGCGTGTGCTGGCCTACCAGGAACAGGTGATCGACCGGCCCGAGGGCGCCGAAGACGATCCCAAGGAAAAGAAGAGCCGCGCCAGCTCGCGCCAGCGCACGGCGGTGCTGGCGGTGGCCGATCGCGATATCACCAGGCTGATGCTCGGCGCCAGCGCCGGCGAACTGCGCCTGGCCCTGAACGGCGTCAAGCCCGACGGCGCCACCGCGACGATCACCGCGGACAGCGGCCTGCCGCTGGACGACGCGGCGGCCAAGGCGGCGGAGCGCGAGCGCAGCCGCCAGATCAGCCTGCGGCAGCTGGCCAAGCCGGGCACGGTCACACCTCCGCCGGAGGTGACGCCCACCGGGCCCAAGGTGCAGATCATCCGCGGCGCCGACTCTGCGGTTATTGTGGTGCAATAAGGACGCAGGCAATGAAAAAGAACGTTCTGGGATGGTTGGCGGGCATGCTGGTGCTGTTCACTTCGGCGCTGCAGGCGGCCGAATCTTCGGCGCCCTGGATCGATGTGGAGCAGGGCTTCCACAAGATCATTCATAGCAGCACCGCGGTGGCGCGCGTCGCTACCGGCGACCCGGCGATCGCCGATGTGGCGATGGGCGGGACCCGCGACGTGCTGGTCAACGGCAAGAAGATCGGCGTGACCGGCGTGACGCTGTGGAAGAGTGGCGGCGGCACGGTCAGCTACCGCATCCGCGTGGTGCCCAAGACCTATCCGGCCAGCAAGTCGGTGGCGGCCGATCCCGAACTGGCGCAGGCACAGGTGACCCAGGGCATGGGCATCCAGGGCAAGCTGCCGAACCTCGCCGCGCATCGCCGCGCCAAAGCCGCGGCGGCCGTGCCCAAGGACGGCGAGATCGCCGACGGCAGCAGCATCCAGCTGGAGACGCAGGTGCTGACCGAGGTCAAGATCGCCGAGGTCAACCGCACCACGGCGCACAAGTTCGGCCTCAACGTCTTCAAGAACGCGGCCAATACCGCTGCGGGCATCGGCGTGCCGGGCTCCTTCGACGGCATCGAAAGCGCCGACGGCAACGGCGTGACCTTCAGCAGCACCTCCGGCTTCGCGCCCCTGCGCAGTGCCTTCAACATCGTGGTGGGCAACCCCAACAAGGGCCTGATCGGCCTGCTCAGCATCCTCGAAGGCAAGGGCCTGGCGCGCACGCTGGCCGAGCCGAGCCTGATGGCCACCTCCGGCCAGACCGCCAGCTACCTGGTGGGTGGCGAGTTCCCGATCCCGGTGCTGCAGAGCGGCTCGACATCGGGCGGCATCACGGTGACCTACAAGGAATTCGGTATCCGCCTGGCGCTGACGCCCACCGTGCTGGCGCGCAACCGCATCTCGCTGAAGGTGGCGCCCGAGGTCAGCGACCTGGATTTCACCAATGCCATCCGCTCCAGCGGCGTGGCCGTGCCGTCGCTGCTGGTGCGCCGCACCGATACCACGATCGAACTGGGCGACGGCGAGAGCTTCGTGATTTCCGGCCTGGTCAGCAGCAACCTGCGCAACAACGTCGACAAGGTGCCCTGGCTCGGCCAGATCCCGGTGCTGGGCGCCTTCTTCCGCTCTTCCGAGCTCAGCCGCGAGGAGAAGGAACTGATCATGCTGGTGACGCCGCACCTGGTGCGTCCGCTGGCCAGGGGCGCGGCACTGCCGCCGCTGCCGGGTTCGAAGTACGACAGCTACCGGCCGACCGCCGGCCAGGCGATCTTCGAGGAGACCGGCGAGTACGATTCCGGTTTCGGCCGCTAAAGGGCGCGCGCCATGAAAACCCAGGCCGTCGTCGTCGCCGACGATCCCGTCTATGTCAGCTGGCTGCAGAACGCCGCCGGCCAGAACACCGATTTCTCGCTGCTGCGGCCGCTGGATGCCGATGACCTGATCGAGCGCCTGCAGATGCTGGGGCGCACCGACATCGTGTTCTTCCAGTTCGACGCCTCCAACGTCGACCTGCGTGTCGGCATGGTCGAGCGCCTGCTGGAGCGCATGCCCGAGGTGCCGGCCGCGGGCCTGGGCGCCGAGAGCAATCCCGATATCGTGCTGGCGGCGATGCGTGCCGGCGCGCGCGACTTCTTCGTGCTGCGCCGCGACGAGGCCAATGTCGCCGCGCTGATGGGCAAGCTGCTGCGCCGCAACACCACCGTCACCAAGACCCAGCAGAAGCAGGGCCGGGTGTTCCCGGTGCTGTCGGCCAATTCCAGCGGCGACACCGCCTTCGTGGCGGCGCACCTGGCGCTGGCGGCGCAGCAGCAGCAGCCCTCCGGCGAGCGCGTGCTGCTGGTGGACATCGCCACGCCGCCCGGCGCGGGCACGATCTTCCTCAACATCAACCAGTCCTACAGCGTGCTGGACGCGATCAACGACGTCTATCGCTGCGACCAGACCCTGGTGGATACCGCCTTTGCGCGGCATGCCAGCGGTATCTTCGTGCTGAGCCTGCCGGAGGACCTGGTGGGTCGCCCGCAGATCAACATGGACGAGCTGATCAAGCTGCTGCAGGTGCTGCGCGGCCTGTTTGCCGCGATCGTGGTCGCGGTGGACGGCCTGACGCCGGTGGACGGACTGACCGGCATCGTCGGCCTGGCCGACCGCTGCCTGCTGCTGACCAACCAGTCGATCATCAGCTCGCGCCACACCAAGTACCTGCTGCGCGCACTGCGCCTGGACGACTGCCCGCTGGACCGCGCCGCCCTGGTGGTGGACAACTATCATCGCCGCGTCGGCCTGGAGCCGGAAAACCTGGCGGAGCTGCTGGACATTCCCCTGCTCGGCACCCTGGCCGGCAACGTCGGCCTGCGCATCCAGGCGATGAACGCCGGCGAGCCGATGTTCGCGATGGCGCCCAAGGATCCGTTCTGCGAGGACATGCGCGCGGTGGCCCAGGCAGTGCTGAGCGGCGCCGGTGCGGCGGCGCCGGCGGCGCGCGGGCTGCTCAAGAAGATGTTCAGCTGAGACGGGATCGCATCCGATGAGCAGCGACCCCTCCATTGCCCGCTTCCGCCTGTCGGACCAGTACCAGCAGCTCAAGAACAGCTTTCATCGTCACCTGATCGCGCAGATCGAGGAGCGCAACCTCGATATCGACCAGTGGGGTCCGTCGCAGGTGGAACGCTTCGTCACCGAGCAGATGCGGCGCTACGTCGTGGAGCAGCGCCTGCCGGTGAACCAGCGCGAGTCCGAGGCGCTGGCCAAGGATGCCAAGGACGAGCTGATGGGCTTCGGTCCGATCCAGAGCCTGGTCGAGGACGATGGCGTCAACGACATCGTCGTCAACGGCCCGAATACCGTGTTCGTGGAGCGCGAGGGCCGCCTGCAGGTGGCGCCGGTGCGCTTCTTCAACAATGCCCACGTGGTGCGCGTGATCCAGCGCATCCTGGCGCCGATCGGGCGCCGCGTGGATGAGTCCAACCCGATGGTCGATGCGCGCCTGCCGGATGGCTCGCGCGTCAATGCCATCATCCCGCCGATCGCGCTGGACGGCCCCTGCATCTCGATCCGCAAGTTCCGCAAGAGCGCGCTGTCGTCGGATGACCTGATCCGCAGCGGCAGCTGCACCCGCGAGGAACTGGACTACCTCAAGTTCCGCGTCGAGAAGCGTGCCAACCTGATCGTCGTCGGCGGCACCGGCTCGGGCAAGACCACCTTCCTGAACCTGCTGTCGCAGTGGATTCCGCCGGGCGAGCGCATCCTGACGATCGAGGACGCCGCCGAGTTGCGGCTCAAGCACGAGCACGTGGTGCGCCTGGAGACGCGGCCGCCCAACCTCGAGGGCGAGCGTGCGGTGACCGCGCGCGACCTGGTACGCAATGCCCTGCGCATGCGACCGGACCGCATCATCGTCGGCGAGGTCCGCGGCGACGAGGTGCTGGACATGCTGCAGGCCATGAACACCGGCCATGACGGCTCCATGACCACGATCCACGCCAACAGCACGCGCGATGCGATCCATCGCCTGGAACTGCTGGCGGGGTTCGCCGGCTACAACGGCTCGGAAATCACCTTCCGCGGCCAGGTCGCTTCGGCGATCCAGCTGCTGGTGCAGGTGTCGCGTCTGCCCACCGGCGAGCGCAGGCTGATGTCGGTGACCGAGATCATCGGCGCCAAGGGACATGACCTGCTCACGCGCGAGCTGTTCCGCTACGACGTCGACAGCAAGCAGCACCAGGACCTGCGGGGGTCGATGTCATGAGCGCCTCTGTCCTGGTATTCCTGGTGGCCCTGGCCCTGGTGGTGGGTGCGATCCTGCTGTTCATCCGCGCCGGCCAGCGCGAGAAGCATGACGAGGTGCAACTGCGCCTGCGCGCCGCCGGCGGCGGTGCCGACGCCATCGATGCCGCGGTGGTCGCCAGCCTCAGCAGCGCCAAGCAGATCACCAACCCGATCCTGCGCTGGGCCTGCCGCCTGATCTGGCAGACCGGCGTCGAGCTGGAGCCGCCGACGGTGGCGCGCATCCTGCTGGTGCTGACACTGCTGCTGCCGGTGGCGCTGATCGCCTTCGGCGTGTTTGCCGGCCTGATCATCATCGCCGTGCTGCTGCTGTTCGGCTGGCTGTTCCTGACCCGCCGCGCTGCGGCGCGGCGCCGCAAGATCGTGGAGCAGCTGCCGGACTTCCTGGAGTCGGCGATCCGCGTGCTGTCGGCCGGCAACACGCTGGAAGAGTCCTTTGCCGCCGCAGCCCGCGAGAGTCCCGACCCGATCCGTCCGCTGTTCATGTCTGTGGGTCGCCAGGTGCGCCTGGGCGCACCGATCGAGGCCGTGCTGCAGGACGCCGCGGAAATCCACCAGATCCGCGACCTGCGCGTGCTGGCGCTGGCGGCCTCGGTCAACCGCAAGTTCGGCGGCAGCCTGCGCAGCATCCTGCGCAGCCTGATCCAGGCCATCCGCCGCCGCGACATGGCTGCGCGCGAGCTGCGGGCGCTGACCGCGGAGACCCGCTTTTCGGCGCTGGTGCTGTGCATCATCCCGACGCTGCTGGTGCTGTTCATCGTGGTCCGCAACCCCGGCTACTACGCCCAGTGGTGGTCGGAGCCCGCCGGACGCGGCGTGCTGATCGGCACGGTGGTGTGGCAGATCTGCGGCATCGGCGTGATCTTCCGCATGCTCAAGTCGGTGGAGGGTGAGCAATGAGCCCGGGACTTTTTGCCGGCATCGTCGCCGGGGCGATCATCATCGCGGTGCTGGCGATCGTCGCCGTGGTGATGCTGACCAGCTACTCGCGCGACGAGCGCCGGGTGCGCCAGCGCCTGACGCCGACGGCGGTGGTGCCTGACGAGTTCGATCCCCAGAACGAGCGTCCGCTGCTGACCGCCATGGTGCGCAGCGGCAAGACGCTGGAAAGCATGGTGGACGAGCATGGCGAGTCGGCCAGGCTGCTGCTGCAGGCCGGCTGGCGCAGTTCCAGCGCGCGCATGATGTGGTACGCCTTCCAGACCGTGCTGCCGCTGCTGTTGGCCGGTGTGGTACTGGCGTACTGGCTGTTCGGTCCGGACAAGAACAAGGTCATGTACACGGCCTTCGTCGGCTTCGGCTGCGCGGCCTTCTCGTTCCTGATCCCGCGCTGGATGCTGCGCAGTGCCGCCAATGGTCGCCGCGAGCGCATCAAGAACGAGGTGCTGCTGTTCATCCACATGCTGGCGCTGCTGTTCGACGCCGGCCTGTCGACCCGCCAGGCTTTCGCCAGCCTGGTGCGCGACAGCCGCGGCGTGCTGCCGGAGCTGGGCAAGGAGTTCGAGCTGCTGCTGCGCCAGCTGGAGGCCGGCAGCGACACCGCCGAGACCCTCAAGTCGCTGGCCGACCTGATGGAGGTGCCGGACCTGACCAGCGTGCTGGGCGTGCTGCGCCAGGTGGACCGCTACGGTGGCGAGATCCGCCAGCCGCTGATGGAGGTGCTGTCGGTGATCGAGGAGCGGCGCACGCTGGATGCGCGCGAGAAGGTCAACCTGATCTCCGGCCGCATGACCGTGGTCATGGTGCTGTTCTTCTTCCCGTCGCTGCTGATCTTCGTCGCCGGTCCGGCGTTCTCGGCGATCATCCGTGCCCTGGGCGACATCAATGCGAAGTGACCGGCCGCTGGCGCTGCTGCTGGCCTGCCTGCTGTTGCCGCTGGCCGGCTGCGCGACGCTGGACGGCGGCGATGCCCCCGCGACGGGCATGCGCCCTTCCAGCGCTGCCGCCGCTGCGGCGCCGGTACGCGAGGACGAGCCGCTGGCCGAGGCCAACGAGAAGAACAGCGCCGCGGTGGTCACCGAACTGATCCGCGGCATGCTGCAGCAGGAGCAGTACTACGCGGCGCTGGCACACATCCAGCAGCAGCGCGGCCGGCAGGACAGCGCCGAATTGCGTTTCCTGGAGGGCGAGGCGCAGCGCCACCTGGGACGCACGGTGGAGGCCGACAAGCTGTATCGCGGCCTGCTGCGTGGCGACTACGCGGCCCAGGCCTACCGCGGCCTGGGTCTGCTGCACGCCGGCACCAACCTGCCGGTGGCGACACAATTCCTGCGCGAGGCGGTGCAGCGCGAACCGACCAGCGCCGAGATGCGCAGCGACCTGGGCTACGCCCTGATGTCGGCCGGGCGCTACCGCGAGGCGCTGCCCGAGATCGCCACTGCCGTCGAACTCGACCGCAATTCGCTCAAGGCGCGCAACAACCTGATCCTGCTGCTGATCCTCACGCGCGACGAAGCCGGCGTGAAGAAAGTGGCCGAAGCTGGCGACGTCAGCGCCCAGGCCCTGGCGAAACTGCGCAAGCAGGCGCAGGACCTGTCCACCCGTATTGCGATGAACCGAGGTGCCCCATGAGGAAACTGTCCATCATCATCCTGGCGCTGGCCGCCCCCCTGGCGCAGGCGGCGGACGAGGCGGCAGCCACGCCCCAGCCGGGCGACGAAACCCGCGCCTGGGTGCAGCTGCAGACCAGCGGCTCCGCCTCGGTCGCGACACCGCCGACCACCGAAGGCGAGGTCGCCGAGCACGTCTATCAGCGCTACCTGAAGAGCTTCGACCATCCGATCCCCCTGTACCTGCCGCGTCAGACCTTCGTGTCGGGCGGTGGCAGCGGCCAGTAAGGCGGCAATCCCGGCCCCCGCGGAGTCGCGGTCCTAGCGCTTGAATTCCATGCCGCCGCAGGAGACAGACCGGGGGCGCCAGCGGACCATGCGGGCGCTCTGGGCGGGCTTCGCCCTGTCGGCACTGGTGCTGATCGCCGCGGCCTGGCAATGGGGCCATGCCGAGCAGCTGCGCCGCAGCCAGGAACTGGCCGCCGTTGCCGGCGAGTTGCAGAACCTGGGCGAGCAGCTGCGGGCCTGGCCCGCCGACCGCGGCCTGCGCCAGTCCCTGGGAGAACTGCTGGCTCATCCGCGCCTGGGCTACGCCCGCTTCGACCTGCGCGATGGCAAGGGGGCCGTCCTGCTGCAGCTGGGCCGCTACGACGCGCTGGACCTGCCCCTGCCGCGGCCGCTGCGCGAGGCCCTGCGCAGCGGCATCTACCGTGTCAGCAGCTATCCCGGCGAACTGGTGCTGCGCGATCATGACGGGGCCTGGCGCGGCCTGCTGCAACTGCGCCTGCTCAAGTCGCGCCGCCAGCTGCACGATCCGGTCATCCGCACCATGCAGGGCGCGGCGCGCATGCAGGGCCTGCTCGGCCTGCTGCTGCTGGGCGGCTTCGCGCTGCTGCTCTACCGCCAGGCGCGTCCGGTGCCCGACTGGTCGAGCCGCCTGCTCCCGGCCGACACGCCGCCGCGTCCGCGCGCGCGCCGAGGCGACGGGCAGCCGGATCCCTATGCCGCCGGTGTGCGCCAGCGCGTCGGCCGCGCGCTCGACGGACTGGCCTACGGCCTGATCCTGGTCGCCCGCGACGGCCGCATCGTCTACACCAACGACACCGCCGAGCAGCTCACCGGCTGGCTGCGCGCCGACGTGCAGGGGCGGCTGGTCTATACCGTGTTCCGCACCCTGGGCGAGGACGGCATCCCCGAGGTGACCCCCGCCGAGGCCTGCATCCGCGACGGCCAGGACCTGCCGCCGCAGGCGCGCGCGCTGCGCGCGCGCAACGGCGAGACCCGGCCGATCGAGGTGATGAGCTGCCTGCTGCGCGACCATGACGGCGTGGTCGATGGCGCGGCGATGCTGTTCCGCGACATGTCGGTGGCGATCCGCCAGAACGACGAGCTGCGCCGCCAGGCGCGCCTGTCGCAGGGCGTGGTGGATCACCTGGACGAGGGCCTGCTGACCACCGACCCGGCCGGCGTGGTGCGCTTTGCCAACGCCCGTGCGCAGCGCATGTTCGGCTATTCGCGCGACGAAATGGCCGGCGTCACCGTCACCAAGCTGATGCCGGTGCCCTTCCTCAACACGCCTGGCGTGCGCATCGGCGACTACATCGGTGCGCGTCCCGCGGCGCACCTGCCCAAGGTCGTGGGCTGGCGCAAGGACGCCACCACCTTCCCGGTGGAGCTGTGGGTGCAGCCGATGAGCGTGGACGACAGCTCCGGCCTGGTGGTGATCATCCGCGACATCACCGAGCGCCTGCGCGGCGAGAACCTGGCCTCGCGCCTCGGGCGCCTGCTCGACAGCGCGATGGAGGAAATCTACATCTTCGACGCGCAGACCCTGTACTTCCTGGAAGTGAACCGCGGTGCGCAGCGCAACCTGGGCTATGGCCTGGACCAGCTCAGCATGATGACGCCGCTGCAGATCAGCGAGGACCTGGACGCGGCGATGTTCCAGTCCTACCTGGGGCGCCTGCGCGGCGGCGACACCGGGCACCTGAGCTACCGTTGCCGCCACCGCCGTGCCGACGGCAGCAGCTACCCGGTGGAGGTGCGGCTCAACTTTTCGCGCGAGGAGGAGCCGCCGGTGTTCATGGCGATCGTCGCCGACATCAGCGAGCGCCAGGCGGCCGAGGAGCGCCTGCACCAGCTGGCGCATTTCGACGCGCTGACCGGCCTGCCCAACCGCACGGTGCTGAAGGACCGTCTCGATCAGGCATTGCTGGCGGCCTCGCGCAATGCGCGCCTGGTGGGCGTGTTCTTCATCGACCTGGACCGCTTCAAGCCGATCAACGATCGCCATGGACACGAGGTCGGCGACCGCGTGCTGCGGGCGGTGGCCGAGCGCCTCAAGCAGGGCCTGCGCAGCACCGACACGGTGGCGCGCCTGGGTGGCGACGAGTTCGTGATCGTGGCGCAGGGCCTGCGTACGCGCGAGGACGCGGGGCGCCTGGCGCAGAAGCTGCTCGACAGTTTCCAGGCGCCGCTGCAGCTCGACGAGCTGTCGCTGCCGGTGACACCGAGCATCGGTATCGCGCTGTACCCGCTGGTGGAGACCGACACCGAGGGCCTGCTGCGCTACGCCGACTCGGCGATGTACCAGGCCAAGCAGGCCGGTCGCGCGCGCTACCACCTGTTCGAGGCCGACCTGGCGCCGGAACGCCGGCGGCGGCTGGAGCTGCAGCGCGAGGTGCATACCGCGATCGCGCTCAACCAGTTCCGTGCGCGCCTGCAGCCGGTGATGGCGGCGCGGGGCTCGGCGGTGACCGCTGCCCTGCTGCGCTACGACTGGCAGCATTCGCGACACGGCGTGATCGGCGAGGACGAGGCGGCGCTGGCCGCCCAGCAGGCCGGCGTGCGCGCCGACCTGGAACTGTGGGGCGTCTACCGTGCTTGCGAGCTGCTGTCCGAGGCGGAGCGGGTAGGGGCGGCGATGCCGCCGCTGCTGGTGGAGATTTCCGCCTTCCAGCTGCGCACCGCCGACTTCGGTCTCTATGTTGCCGACCTGATCGACCGCTTCCGCATCGCGCCGAGCCAGCTGATCCTGGCGCTGCGGGTGCCCGACGGCGAGACGCTGTTGCTGCACGATGCCGCGCAGGCCCTGGTACGCCGCGGCTTGCGCTTCGGCCTGCATGCCGGAGCGGTCGCAACCTCGGTGCCCGAGGGCGCGCCGCTGCTGTGCCTGCTGGAGGTGAGTGCCGCGCTGCTGGTGGCCGGGCAGGGCGAGTTGCCGGCATTGGCACGACAGCACGGGATGGAACTGCTGGTGCGTGACGTCGACGAGCCGGCGCAGGCCGCGGCGCTGGTCGAGGCGGGCGTGGGCCACCTGGGCGGCGAGGCGCTATTGCCGCCGCAGGACCTGGCCGATTTCCTGCTGCGGCTGCAGCAGCATCCGCTGCAGCCGCTCTAATCCGGCAGGCGCAGCGCCAGCACGTCGCAGGGTGCGCGCTGCACCACGTGTTCGTCGGTATGGCTGAACAGCGCCGCCAGGCCGCGGCGCGGATGGTGGCCGATCACCACCAGGTCCACCGCGCGCTCCTTGGCCATCCGCTTGATCTCGCCCGAAGCGGAGCCCTGCAGCACCAGCAACTGTTCCGCCGGCACTTCGCAGCGGCCGCACAGCGCTTCCATCTGCTGCCGGGCCTGGTCGACCAGCTGACGGTTGAGATCGGGCGTGGCGATCATCAGGGCGTCGCCGCTGTCCATGGGAATGAATTCGACCACGTGCAGCACGGTGAGCCGTGCGCCGAACAGCCGCGCCATGCCCTGCGCATGCCGCAACACCCGCTCGCCATGCGGGTCCAGGTCGACTGCAGCGAGGATGTGCTGGTAGTTGGCCATGCGGGTCTCCGGCGTTTGGGGGAGGGGTTCAGTATCCCGCTCTGCTTGGGTTTTGGAAACCTTTGCGGGGGTGGAGTTCCGTGCCTGTGGGGGCACAAGGACAGCGCTCCTCTCAGGGGAAAGCCACAGCGGGGATACCGGAGACAGCGGTCTGCTGGGTGCGCACCGCGCACCATTTACGAATCGCTGGACTGTCCCGCGTGCGCGGTGCGCACCCTACGGGCGGCTACTGCCTACCGGCCGCCACTTCCAGAGCCCGATTCGCCAGCGCCGCGAACTGCTCCGCGCTCAAACGCTCCGCGCGAATCCCGGGATCAATCCCCACCGAAGCAATGTCGGCCGCCGTCATCATGCCCTTGAGCCCGTTGGAGAGCGTCTTGCGGCGTTGCGAGAAGGCGGCGGTGACCAGGCGGTCGAACAGGGGCCAGTCGCGGATCTCGAAGGACGGCGGGCGGGGACGCAGGCGGACGATGGCGGAGTCCACCTTCGGGGCCGGCTTGAAGGCGCCGGGGCCGACGTCGAACAGGTGGGCGACTTCGGCCCGCGCGGCCAGCGAGACGCTGAGGCGGCCGTAGGCGTCCTCGCCCGGCAGGGCGGCCATGCGGTCGACCACTTCCTTCTGCAGCATGAAGTGCATGTCGCTGATCGCGTCGGCGAACTTCAGCAGGTGGAACAGGATCGGCGTGGAGATGTTGTAGGGCAGGTTGCCGATCAGGCGCAGGCGGCGGCCGTCGGCGAAGGTGGAGAAATCCACCTTCAGCGCGTCGGCCTGCAGGATGTGCAGCTTGTCGGAGTGCCCGCAGGCTTCGATCAGGTGCGGGATGACGTCGCGGTCCAGTTCCACCACCTGCAGCTCGCCGGCCAGGCGCAGCAGCGGCACGGTGAGCGCGCCCAGGCCAGGGCCGATCTCGATCAGGCGGTCGCCGGGCTGCGGGTTGATCGAGCGCAGGATGCGGTCGATCACGTAGGGATCGTGCAGGAAGTTCTGGCCGAAGCGCTTCTTGGCGAAGTGATCAGCGCTCATTCCGCGTGGCTCCGCTGTACCAGCTGCAGGGCGGTATGGATCGCCGACTCCAGGCTGCCGTGGTCGGCGCGGCCGCTGCCAGCCAGCTCCAGCGCGGTGCCGTGGTCCACCGAGGTGCGGATGATCGGCAGGCCCAGGGTGATGTTCACGGCCTCGCCGAAGCCGGCGAACTTGAGCACCGGCAGGCCCTGGTCGTGGAACATCGCCAGCACTGCGTCGGCGCCGTCGAGGTGGCGCGGTGTGAACAGGGTATCGGCCGGCAGCGGGCCTTCGATGCGCCAGTTCAGGGCGCGCAGTTCGTCCAGTACCGGGCGGATCACCTCGATCTCCTCGCGGCCCAGGTGGCCGCTTTCGCCGGCATGCGGGTTGAGGCCGCAGACCAGGATGCGCGGGCGGCGGATGCCGAAGCGGTTCTCGAGATCGTCGCTGAGCACCTGCAGCACGCTGCGCAGGCGCTCGGGAGTGATGGCGTCGGGCACGTCGCGCAGCGGCAGGTGCGTGGTGGCCAGCGCCACGCGCAGCTTGCCGGCGGCCAGCATCATCACCGGCAGCGCGGTGCCGGTCATCTCGGCGAGGAATTCGGTGTGGCCGGTGAAGGGGATGCCGGCGGCATTGATGATGCTCTTCTGCACCGGCCCGGTGACCAGCGCGTCGGCATGGCGCTGCACGCAGGCGCGGGTGGCGGTGCGCAGGGTCTCCAGCACGTAGGAGGCATTGCGCTGGTCGAGCTGGCCCGGCTGCGAGGGCACGGCCAGCGGTACGCTCAGCACGCGCAGGCGGCCGGTCTCGTGTTCGCGCGGATCCTCGCCGAAGTCGACCTCGCGCAGCTCCAGCGGCAGGCCCAGGCGCTCCGCGCGTTCGCGCAGCAGCTCGGGATCGGCCACGGCGACCAGTTCGGCCGGCCAGCTGCGCTGGGCGGCGGCCACCACCAGGTCAGGACCGATGCCGGCGGGTTCCCCCGGCGTCAGCAGCAGGCGCGGCAGCATGGGCGCACGCGATTCCGGGGCGTCAGGACTTCTGCGCCGCGGCGGCGGCATCGTCCGGCAGGCGGTACTCGATGTAGGCCTCTTCGCGCAGGCGACGCAGCCACAGCTCGTATTCCTCGGCGGCCTTGCGGTTGCCCAGGGCCTGGCGCGCGCGGGCGCGCTTGGACTCTTCCGTGGTGTCGCGCGTGCGGCGCTCGGTCACGCTGGCGACGTGCCAGCCGAACTGGGTGCGGAACGGCGGGCTGACTTCGCCCGGCTTGAGCTGGTCGAGGCGGATCTGGAACTCGGGCACGAATACCCCGGGCGGCTGGAAGCCGAGATCGCCGCCGCTGCTCTTGGAGCCCGGGTCGTCGGAGAACTCCTTGGCGAGCTTGGTGAAGTCTTCGCCGGCCTGCACGCGATCGTAGAGGTCGCGGGCCAGCTGGCGGGCCTGCTCGTCGGTGCGCAGGGTGTTCTGCTGCACCAGGATGTGGCGGGCGCGGGTTTCGCTGACGCTCTTGCGCTCGTCGCCGCCGCGCGCGCCGACCAGCTTGAGGATGTGGAAGCCGCCGGTGGTTTCCAGCACCTCGCTGACCTGGCCGGGCTGCAGCTTGCCGGCGGCGTTGGCGAACAGCGTCGGCAGGTCGCCGCCCTTGCGCCAGTCGAGATCGCCGCCCTGCAGGGCCTGCTGGCCGTCGGAGGAGGCGATGGCGATCTGGCCGAAGTCATCGCCGGTCTTGATGCGCTTGAGCAGGTCCTCGGCCTTCTTGTGGGCGTTGGCGCGGACCTCGGAGCTGGCGCCCTCGGGTATGGCAACCAGGATATGGGACAGGCGGTATTCGACGTTCTCGTTGTCGCCGACCTGCTGCAGCAGCAGGTCCACGTCCTGGTCGGTGACGGAGACGCGGCTTTCCACTTCCTTGGAGCGCAGGCGCTGGATCAGCACCTCGTCGCGCACCTGCTCGCGCACGGCCAGGAAGTCCAGACCGTCCTTGCGCAGCTCGGTGGCGAACTCCGACAGGCTCAGGCCGTTCTTCTGCGCGATGCCGGTGAGCACCTCGTTGAGTTCACGGTCGTCGATCCGGATGCCGGCCTGGGCGGCGCGCTGCGTCTGGATGCGCGTCAGGACCAGGCGCTCCAGCACCTGGCTGCGCAGGGCGGCTTCGGGCGGGGCCTTGATGTTGCGCTCGCGGATCTGGCGCTGGGCGTCGTCCATGGCGCGGTCCACCTCGGACTGCAGGATCACGCCGTCGTTGACGGCGACGACGATGCGGTCCAGCACCTCGGCCGCCTGCGCGGACAACATCGACAGGGACAGCAGCAGACCGGCAGACCAGCGACGGATGTTCATGGGGGTTCGTGGGAAATCGGTGAGGGCGGGATTATCGCCGATGCGGGAGGAAATGCTCGCTGCTCGGACTGCTGCAGGGCCTTCCAAGTTTCATGCCGTGCTCTATTAATAAAAATTACAACAATTATAAATATTTTATCACTGATAAAAGTCGCTGTCCGACTGCAGCAGGCTGGAGCCACCGGAACCGATCTGTCCCAGCCCCTTGAGCACCAGCTGCACGTAGACCCCGCTGCTGTACTCGCCGGCGGTGGTGGCGATGTAGCGGCGATAGGAGGTGCGCATGGTCCAGCAGCAGGTCTCGTACTGCAGGCCGGCCTGGCTGTCGAGCGTCTGGTTGTCGTCCACCGAGTAGCGCCAGCGGCCGGCGGCGCTCCAGCGCTGCCACAGCGGCGTCGACAGGATCAGGTCGGTCTGCTCCAGCTGGTTTTCGCGGTAGCGGTAGCCGACGTCCAGGCGGCGGCGCTCGCTGCGGTAGCTCAGGCCCAGGCTGCTGCGGTTGAACTTGTTGTCGTTGGGCGACCACTGCGCGGCCAGCACCGTACGCAGCTTTTCGCTGATGCGGTAGTCGAGGCTGGCGATGAAGTCGGTGGCGCCGCTGTCGGGGGCCGTGCCGCCGGGCAGGGTCACGCGCGGGGCTTCCAGGCGGAACAGCTGGCCGAGGCTGGCGTTGAAGCGGGTGACGCCGCTGTCGGGGTCGAGCTGGCGCAGGCTGGCGGCGATGGCCACCTGGTTGGCGTCGGACACGCGGTCGCGGCCGAGGAAGCGGTTGTGCGCGAACAGCTGGGTGAACTCGAAGTCGGGCTCGCCGCCGTCGAACACCGGCAGGTCGTCCTGGTTTTCGTAGGGCGTGTAGAGGTAGAACGCCCGCGGTTCCAGCAGCTGCAGCTGGCCGGAGTCGGTGACGCGCTCGAAGCGCAGGCCATACTCGGCGCTCAGGCTCGGCAGGCTGCGGCTGGGGTCTTGGGACTGGCCGGGAGCGAAGCCCAGGTCGGTGAGGCGATAGGTGGTGTAGTCGTATTCCAGCTGGCCGCGCGCGAACCAGGCGGCGCCCTCGCGCTCGGTGCGCAGGTAGGGGCGCAGGTCGATGCGCTGGCCCTGCACGGAATCCTCGCGGGCGAAGTTGACGTATTCGCCGTTGAAGCCGGCGCGGGTGTCGAACAGGCTCTTGCGGGTCTCGGCATCGACCAGCACCTGCGGCAGCCGGCGATAGGGGTCGTCCACCGCCACCAGCGCCGAACTCAGCGGCTGGAAGTCCTGCACCAGCGCCTGCACGCGGTAGGCCGCCGGGGCCTGATAGGTCAGGCGGGCACTGCGTTCCAGGTGGGTGATCGCGGTAAGGTCAAGACGGCCGCCGAAGTCCTCGAAGTAGGACTGGTCGCTGGTGCCGTCGTACTGCATCGACAGCGCGGTGCGGCGGTTGATCAGGCTCTGGTGCTCGAAATGCAGGTAGTCGCGCATTTCGCCGGTCTGGCGATCCTCGCTCAGGTATTCGTAGCGTGCCTTGCCTTCGCCGCTGCCCAGCAGGTAGCGGAAGTCGGTGGCGACCTGCGTGCCGCGCTCGGTCATCAGGCGCGGGGTCAGGGTGGCGTCGTAGTTGGGCGCCAGGTTGATGTACAGCGGCACCTGCATGTCGAAGCCGGTGCGGTCCGAGTCGCCGATCGTGGGGTAGAGCAGGCCGGTGTGGCGGCGGTCGTCGATCGGGAAGCGGAACCAGGGGGCGTACAGGATCGGTACCCCCAGGAAGTCCAGGCGGGCATTGCGGGCGGTGCCGAAACCTTCCTCGCGGTCCATGTGGATGTCGCCGGCCTTGAGCTCCCAGCCACGCGACTTCGGTGCGCAG
Source organism: Solimonas sp. K1W22B-7 (assembly GCF_003428335.1). Lineage (GTDB taxonomy): Bacteria > Pseudomonadota > Gammaproteobacteria > Nevskiales > Nevskiaceae > Solimonas_A. The sequence continues at coordinate 4,354,318 of NZ_CP031704.1, read as the reverse complement.
GTGGTGAAGCTGACCTTTTCCATGTCGGCCTCGCCTTCGCGGTTCAGCGACAGGCGCTCGGCGGTGCCGTGGGCCGAGCTGGCCGGCATGGTGAACTCGCTGCGATGGAACACGCCGGTCTGGCTGTCCAGGTCGAACTCCGACTGCTGCGAGCGCACGCTCATCTCGCGGTTGCGGAACACCGACTCGGCGTTGACGCGGACCGAGTTCTCGCGGTCGTCGAAGTCCATCTGCTCGGCACTGAACAGCTTGTCGCCCTGGCGCAGGCGCACCGAGCCGGTCAGCTTGGACAGGCCTCCCTCTTCCAGCGCGGCATTGTCGGCGTTGAGGATCACCTGCTCCGGGTCCAGGGCCAGTTCAGGGGCGGGAACACCGAAGTCCAGCTGCGGGCAGGAGGCGCCGCCCTCCTCCAGTGCCCAGGCGGGGACGGAGAGGCCGAGGCCGGCTGCCAGGGCGAGCCGATGTAGGGCGTGGCGTGTGAGGGGGAGCAAGTTGGTTCTTCTCTTGGACCCGAAGTATGGTTTTTGCAGGGCGGCCGTGTCCATCGCCCCCTCCCTGGCGGGCCTGCGCGCCGCCGCCATCGTGTAAGCTGCCGCGATCATTTTGCGACCCCGACCGTGACCACCGTTTCCACCGACGCCGATCCGCGCGCCCAGCGCGCCCGCGAGTGGGCCCTGCGTGAGCTGGGCCTGTCCACCGCCGACTTCGCCCCGGCCTCCGCCGACGCCAGCTTCCGCCGCTATTTCCGTCTGGAGCACCAGGGCCAGAGCTGGGTGCTGATGGACGCGCCGCCGGAGCGCGAGGACTGCCGGCCCTTCATTCGCATCGCCGGCCTGCTGCTGGACGCCGGCCTGCATGGCCCGCGGGTGCTGGCGCAGAACCTGGAGGAGGGTTACCTGCTGCTCAGCGACCTTGGCCGCCAGACCTTCCTGCACGTCATCACCCCGGACAATGCCGACGCGCTGTTTGCCGATGCCATCGCCGCCCTGATCCAGTGGCAGCTGGCCTCGCGCCCCGGGGTGTTGCCGCCCTACGACGACGCCCTGCTGCGCCGCGAGCTGGCGCTGTTCCCGGACTGGTACCTGGCGCGCCACCTGCAGTGCGAGCTGAGCCCGGCCCAGGCCGCGACCCTGGCCGGCATCGATACCCTGCTGGTGCAGTCCGCGCTGGCGCAGCCGCGGGTCTACGTGCACCGCGACTACATGCCGCGCAACCTGATGATCTCCGCGCCCAATCCCGGCATCCTGGATTTCCAGGACGCGGTGGAGGGGCCGATCGCCTATGACGTGGTGTCGCTGTTCAAGGACGCCTTCCTCTCCTGGCCGGCCGAGCGCGTGCGCGGCTGGGCGCAGCAGTACTGGCGCCAGGCGCGTGCCGCCGGCCTGCCGCTGGCGGGCGACTTCGAGAGCTTCTTCCGCGACTTCGAATGGATGGGCCTGCAGCGCCACCTGAAGGTCATCGGCATCTTCGCGCGCATCAACTACCGCGACGGCAAGCCGCACTACCTGGCCGACGTGCCGCGCTTCATCCGCTATGTGCGGGAGACGGCGGGGCGTTACTCCGAACTGCAGCCGCTGCTGGGCCTGTTCGATGAACTGGGCATGACCGCGTGACTCCGACCTTGAACATAAATCCGTTCGTGTGTCTTGAGGCATGCGCGCACCTCGATACGCGACGCTTCGCGGCGCTACTCGGTGTGAACGGTTCGTTTGGTGTGGTCGTTCAATGACCAAGGCCTTCATCCTGGCGGCTGGTCGAGGCGAGCGCATGCGCCCGCTGACCGACCACACGCCCAAGCCCCTGCTGGAAGTGCGCGGCAAGCCGCTGGTGGCGTATCACCTGGAGGCGCTGGCCGCCGCCGGTGTGCGCGAGGTGGTGATCAACCTGGGCTGGCTGGGCGCGAAGATCCGCGAGCATTTCGGTGACGGCAGCACCTATGGCCTGCACATCGCCTGGTCCGACGAGGGCTGGCCGGCGCTGGAGACCGGCGGGGGTATCCTCAAGGCCCTGCCGCTGCTGGGCGAAGAGCCGTTCCTGCTGATGAACGGCGATGTCTTCACCGACATGCCGATGTCGCGGCTGGTGGCGCGCGCGCAGGGCATGCCGGCTGCCGACCTCGCACACCTGGTCGTGGTGCCCAACCCGCCGCAGCACCCCCAGGGTGATTTCGCGGTGGTGGACGGGCGCCTGGTCGAGCCGGCGCCGCCGCAGTACACCTTCAGCGGTCTCTATGTGCTGCGGCCCGAGCTGTTTGCAGGCTGCCAGCCCGGCCATTTCGGCGTGGTGCCGCTGCTGCGCGCGGCCGCGCAGCGGGGGCAGGTTTCCGCCGAGCTGCATGAAGGGCTATGGTCCGATGTCGGCACGCCGGAGCGCCTGGCGGCCCTGAACGCAGGAGCGCAAGCATGATCAAGGTATCCAAGGCCGCGGACGGCAAGCTCAAGCAGCAGATCGAGTGCGGTCCCAACACCTTTTACGCCGACGAGCCCGAGGCCAACGGCGGCGACAACCAGGGCCCGGCGCCGCACGACCTGCTCGATGCCGCGCTGGGCAGCTGCACCGCGCTGACCCTGACCCTGGTGGCGCGCCGCAAGGGTTTCGACCTGCGCGACGTGCGCGTCGAGGTGGATCACGAGAAGGCCGCTGACGGCAGTCATCTCATGCATCGGCGCATCGAACTGGTCGGCGAGCTCAGCGGCGAGCAGCGCGATTACCTGCTCGGCATTGCCAACAAGTGCCCCGTACACAAGACGCTCAGCGGCAAGATCGACATCGATACCGCGCTGATCTGAAACCCTCAAGCCTGAAGACCCCATGACCGCCCAGCCGCCCGCCACGCTGCCCAACCCCTCCGAGCTGCAGAACCGCGTGCAGCAGGTGCTGGACCGCGCGCGTGGCTTCGGGGCCACTTCCGCCGAGGCGAGTCTTTCCGCCAGCCGCGGCCTGTCCCTGTCGGTGCGCATGGGCGAGATCGAAAGCCTGGAGTTCCAGCAGGACCGCGACCTCGGCGTGACGGTCTACTTCGGCAATCGCAAGGGCAACGCCAGCACCGGCGACTTTTCCGACCGGGGCATTGCCGATGCGGTGCGCGCGGCCTGCGACATCGCCCAGGCCACCGGCGAGGACATCGCCAATGGCCTGGCCGACCCGTCGCGCATGGCGCGCGAGTTTCCCGAGCTGGACCTGGATCATCCCTGGGACCTGTCGCCGGAGCAGGCGATCGAGGTGGCCAAGGCCTGCGAGGCAGCGGCCTTCGCCGCCGACGCACGCATCACGCAGAGCGAAGGCGCCAGTGTCGCCAGCCATCGCGGGGTGTCGGTCTACGCCAACAGCCATGGCTTCATCGGCCACCGTCACGGTTCGCAGCACAGCATCAGCTGCGCGGTGGTGGCGGGCGAGGGCGACGAGATGCAGCGCGACTACTGGTACTCCGGTGCACGCAGCCCGCAGGACCTGCTGTCGGCCGAGGTCATCGGCCGCCGCGCCGGCGAGCGTGCCGCGGCGCGCACGGGTTCGCGCAAGCTGACCACGCGCCAGGCGCCGGTGCTGTTCCCGCCGGAGCTGGCGCGCGGCCTCTGGGGCCATTTCGTCGGTGCGATCTCCGGTGGTTCGCTGTACCGCAAGGCCAGCTTCCTGCTCGACAAGCTGGGCCAGCCGGTGTTCTCGCCGCTGGTGCGCCTGGAGCAGCAGCCGCTGCTGCCGCGGGGTGCCGCCAGCGCCGCCTGGGACAGCGAGGGCGTGGCGACACAGCCGCGCGTGCTGGTGGACGACGGCGTGTTGCAGGGCTGGCTGCTGGGCAGCTACTCGGCCCGCAAGCTGGGCCTGCAGAGCACCGGCAATGCCGGCGGCGTCTACAACCTGCTGGTGCGCCCCGGCGAGAAGGACTTCCAGGCCATGCTGCGCGAGATGCACGAGGGCCTGCTGGTCACCGAACTGCTCGGCCACGGCGTCAACGGTGTCACCGGCGACTATTCGCGCGGCGCCGCCGGCTTCTGGGTGGAGAACGGCGAGATCGCCTATCCGGTGCAGGAGCTGACCATCGCAGGCAACCTGCTGGAGATGTACCGCGACATCGTTGCGCTGGGCAGCGACGTCGACCCGCTGGCCGGCACGCGTACCGGCTCGGTGCTGCTGGGCAAGATGACCATCGCCTCCTGAGACGCCGGTGCGGTGCCCGCCGGATTGGTCACGGCGGGAAGGAATGACCCATCAGCCTGTTGCTATCATCGCCGGGCCACTCCCTGACCGTTGCTGGAGCACTCGATGGCCTATCGCCGCCTGTTCACCGGACTGTTGCTGGTCCTGATCGGCGCCATTGTCTGGCGGGCACTGTTCGGCGCGCCGTCGCACGCCCCCGGCAAGGCCACGCAGCCCGGCAGCAGCCCGGCAGGACTGTCCGCGCCGGCGGAGCCGCCGCAGGTCGAGCGTGGGCGCAAGCTGCTGGACGCGCGCAGCTACGGCGCGCTGGAGGAGTGGCTGGCGGACCTGCGGGCCGCCCATACGCGCAAGGCTTCCGTGGAGCTGCCGCTGTACGAGGCCTACGCGGCATTCGACGACAGCGATCCAGCCCTGCGCGAACAGATCAGCCTCTGGATCCAGAAGCGGCCCGAGTCCGCGGAAGCCAGGCTGGTGAGCGCCATCCAGCGGCTCCGGGCGGCGGAGGACACACAGGCGCCCGGCTCCCTGCTGCTGCTGGCCAAGGAAGACGCCGGCGTTGCCCTGGCAACCGACCCGGGCCATCCGCTGGCCTGGTGGGCACTGGTGCGCGCCACGGCGGCGCTGGAGGGTGGCGAGGCCGTCCCGTCCCTGCACGAGCGCCTGATGCGCAACGCGCCCGCCGCCTTCTATGCACACCGGGCGCTGCTCGGTTGCCTGCAGCCGAGCTGGGGTGGCAGCTACGAGGCGATGCAGGACTATGCGGCGAAGCTTCAGGCGGGCGCTGCTGCCAATCCGCGCCTGGAAATCCTGCAGGGCCTGCCGCATGCCGTGCGCGCCAAGGCGGCGCTGGCTGCCGGAGACGAGGCCACGGCGGAGCAGGAATACGATCTCGCCCTGGCGTATGGCGACGATCCGGATTTCCTCGCTGACCGCGCGGCCCTGCGGATTCGCCTGCTGCGGTTCAGCGACGCGATGGCCGACTACCGGCGACAGCTGGAGAAGTTCCCCTCGCGCGAAAGCCGGCAGGCACTGGCGTCTGCCCAGGAACGGATGCGCGAGCGTGCCTACGTGCTGCATCGCGGCGATCAGCAGGAGCAGGCGCTGCGCGCCTACGATGCCTTCCGCGAACTGTGGCCCGACGATCACGGGGTGCTGCTCTACCAGGGCCTGCTGTATGCGGCGCTGGGGCGTCATGCCGATGCGCTGGTCGATTACCGGCGGCTGCTCAAGCTCGACCCTTCGAACTTCGAGGCGGTGAAGGCGGCGCAGGACAGCCTCGGCCAGAGCGGCCGCTGGGACGAGGCCATCGTCCTGTGGAATGCCTATATCGACCGCGTTCCCGACAAGTCCCAGGCCTACATGGAGCGCGGCAGCAGTCATTTCCACAAGGGCGACAAGCTGTCGGCCTACGACGATGCCGCACGCGCCTGCGACCAGGGCCTGCCCGCCGCCTGCGTCTGGAAGGACCGCCTGCTGACGGACCCGGCGGTGAAGGCGCACGCGTCAGCCTGATCCGGGGGCGACCCGCGACAGTTCGCGGAGTTTGCGAGGGCCGGCTGTGCATGTTCCCTGCGCGGGCGGGGCTGTATCCTTCACATCCTCGAGTGAGCCCCCTTCCCCGGTGTAGGAGCGAGCTTGCTCGCTCCTACATTTGCAGCGTTTGTCGCCATAAACAAGAAACCCCGCGTCCATCGCTGGAGGCGGGGCTTGTTTTTGCAGCGCTTTCGCTCAATGCCGGAAGTGCCTCACACCCGTGAACACCATCGCCATTCCATGCTCGTCGGCAGCGGCGATCACTTCGTTGTCGCGCATGGAGCCGCCCGGCTGGATCACGGCGGTGATGCCGGCGGCGGCGGCGGCGTCGATGCCGTCGCGGAAGGGGAAGAAGGCGTCGGAGGCCATGACCGAGCCCTTCACTTCCAGTTTTTCATCGGCGGCTTTGATGCCGGCGATCTTGGCGGAGTAGACGCGGCTCATCTGGCCGGCGCCGACGCCAATGGTCTGGTGGCCCTTGATGTAGACGATGGCGTTGGACTTGACGAACTTGGCGACGCGCCAGGCGAACAGCAGGTCGGACAGCTCGGCCTCGGTGGGCGCGCGCTTGCTGACCGTCTTGAGCTGGGCGAGGCTCATGGTGGCGTCGTCGCGGTCCTGCACCAGCAGGCCGCCGGCGACACGCTTGTAGTCCAGCGCGGCGGCGCGGCTGGCGGGCCACTGGCCGCATTCCATCAGGCGCACATTCTGCTTGGCGGCGACGGCGGCCTTGGCTTCGGCGGTGGCGGTGGGGGCGATGATCACCTCGACGAACTGGCGGTCGACGATGGCCTTGGCGGTGGCGCCGTCCAGCTCGCGGTTGAAGGCGATGATGCCGCCGAAGGCGGAGGTGGGGTCGGTCTGGTAGGCCAGGTTGTAGGCTTCCAGGATCGAACCGGCGATGGCGACGCCGCAGGGGTTGGCGTGCTTGACGATGACGCAGGCCGGTTCGTCGAAGCTCTTGACGCATTCCAGCGCGGCGTCGGCGTCGGCGATGTTGTTGTAGGACAGTTCCTTGCCCTGGACCTGCCTGGCGGCGGCGATGGTGCCGGCCTCGGGGTTCTTCTCGGCGTAGAAGGCGGCGCGCTGGTGCGGGTTCTCGCCGTAGCGCATGTCCTGCAGCTTGCTGAACTGCAGGCCCAGCACGGCCGGGAACACGGCGCGGTTGCCTTGGTCGTCGAGGCTGGAGAGATAGGCGGCGACCATGCCGTCATAGCGCGCGGTGTGGCTGTAGACCTTCACGGCCAGGCGCTCGCGGGTGGTGCGGCTGACGCCGCCGGCATCCATTTCGGCCAGCACCGGGGCGTAGTCGACGGGATCGACCAGCACGCTGACCCAGGCGTGGTTCTTGGCGGCGGCGCGCAGCATCGCCGGGCCGCCGATGTCGATGTTCTCGATGGCGTCTTCACGCGAGCAGTCGGGCTTGGCCACGGTCTGCTCGAAGGGATAGAGGTTGACCACCAGCAGGTCGATGGCGGCGATGCCGTGCTGCGCCATGACCTCGCCGTCGATGTCGCGGCGGCCGAGCAGGCCGCCGTGGATCTTCGGGTGCAGGGTCTTGACGCGGCCGTCCATGATCTCGGGGAAGCCGGTGTGCGAGGACACTTCCACGGCCGGCAGGCCGGAGTCCTTCAGCAACTTGTAGGTGCCGCCGGTGGAGAGCAGTTCGACGCCGCGGCCGTGCAGCTCGCGGGCCAGGTCGACGATGCCGGTCTTGTCGGAAACCGACAGCAGGGCGCGCTTCACCGGGGTCTTCATCGTTGATTTCCTGGGGTGCCGAGGGAATGCTGGAAAGAAAAACCGCGCTCTAGAGCGCGGTGGGCTTGATCTTGTACTGCTTGAGCTTTTTTCGCAGCGTGGCGCGGTTCAGGCCGAGCATTTCGGCGGCCTTGGACTGGTTGCCGTCGCAGTACTTCAGCGAGGCGCGCAGCAGCGGCGGCTCCACCTGGTCGAGGATGGTGTCGTACAGGTTCTTGGGCGCGTGTCCGTTGAGCGCGCGGAAATAATCATCCAGGCACTCGGCGACCGAATGGTTCAATGGCTTGATGTCTGAAATCTTGTAAGCGGACATGAAGTCTTCCTTGACGCGACCGGTGCGCGGCGAGCCAGAAAAAAGCGGGCGGCAATGATACCCCCGCTGGCGGCCGGAAAGAAGAGCGAAATTTGACCAGCTTTACGATGCTTCAGCTTGACAAGCGACGCTGCAGCATGCCGTCGATGAAGGCCTGCCAGGTTTCGTCCGGCGTCCACTGCTGACGCAGATCCTGCGAAGCCGCTTCCACACTTTCACCCAAGTTCAGGACGCGATGGAGAAACATGAACACGGACACGCGCATGTTCAGGGCGCAGTGGACGAACAGCTTCTGTCCTTGCAGGCCCGTCATCAGTTGGCTGAAGGTCTCGAAGTCGGCAGGGGTGGGCTGCTTCCACGCCACCGGCAGGTGGTGGTAGGGCAGGCCCAGTTGCGCGCAAAGCTGCGCTTCGTCGCGCAGCCAGCTGGACGAAGCTTCCGTTGCGAGATTGATGACGGCGGCATAGCCGGCCTGGGCCAGTACCGGGAAGTGTTCCGGCTGCGGCTGGCCGGCGGTGGCGATGAGCTCACCGTAGCGGCGGAAGTTGATCAGCGCAGGCAGGCGGCATTGCGCGGTGATGCGGGTCCAGCCTTCCTTGCTGACGTCGTCATGGAAGTCGAACCAGGATTCGTAAGCGCCGCGCACTTCCTCGGCATGGCGGTCGAGCAGACCGGCCAGCGCCAGCTCGCCGCCGCTGCGGATCGAGGAGGCCAGCAGCGGCGCCAGCTGCACCAGCGGGTTGGCCAGGATGTTGGCCAGCACGATGTCGGCGGCGAAGGGCTGGAACTGTTCCGGCAGCAAGGTGCGCACGCGCTCGGCGACACCGTTCTGCTGCGCGTTGTCGCGCGTGGCCAGCAGGGCCTGCGGATCGATGTCGACACAGATCGCCTTCTCGGCGCCGAGCAGCAGGGCGGCGATGGCCAGGATGCCGGAGCCGCAGCCGAAGTCGAGCACGGTCTTGCCGCGCAGGTCCTGGCCAGACAGCCATTCCAGGCACAGGGCGGTGGTGGGATGCGTGCCGGTGCCGAAGGCCAGGCCGGGGTCCAGCTTCAGGATCGTGGCCTCGGGGTCGGTGACTTCGCCGAGCTTTTCGTGGGGCACCACCCAGAAGTGTTCGCCGAAGCGCAGCGGCGGGCAGTCCTTGAGCCAGACGCGCACCCAGTCCTGGTCTTCGATCAGCTCGGTCTTGAACGTGGCCTCGGCGCCATCGGGCAGCAGTTCGCGCAGGCTGGCGATGACCGGCTCCAGGTCGGTGTGTTCCTTGAACAGGCCCAGCGTGACGGTATTGCGCCACAGCGGCGTCTCGCCCGGAGCCGGTTCCAGCACGGGATCGTCCTCGGCGTCGACCATGCTGACGGCGCTGGCGCCGTTGGCCAGCAGGATTTCGTCGGCGAACTCGGGGTTGGCGCTCGATACGCGCAGTTGCAGCCAGGCCATGGTGACTTCTCGGTGTAGGACTTCAGGACATTATCGCAGGGCGGGAGCATCCCGCCCTCCGCGACAAGCGAGGGCATGGATGCCCGAGGTAGGGCAACGCAGGAGCAGTTGCCGGCGGGATGCTCCCGCCCTATTTCTCTGGTTTGATCCTGGTGACGATGGCATCGACCGCACCGCGGCCGAGCAGGATCTGCAGCGCATCGCCGGACTGGGCCTGCGCTGCATCGATGAGGGCACGGCCGTTCGCGTCCAGCGCGATGGCATAGCCGCGCTCCAGCACGGCGCGCGGGTTCAGGCTGGCGAGCAGTGATTCGGCGCGGCCGAGGCGGGCCTGTGCCTGCTGCAGGCGCAAGGCCAGGCTGCCGCGCAGCAGTTGCCGGTCATGATCGAGCTTGCGGCGGCGTTGCTGGATCGCGAGCAGGGGTGTGGCGGTGCCCAGGCGGGCGGCGAGGTGGCGCGACTGCTGGCCGGCGCGGTCCAGCCTCGACAATGCCGCCGCATGCAGGCGGCTGCCAAGTTCGTCCAGGCGCTGCGCGGCATCGCGCAGGCGCCGGCCGGGGTGCAGCAGTTCCAGGCGCCGGGTCTGGCGCTCCAGGCGCTCGTTGTCCTGGCGCAGCGCGCGCTGCAGGGCATTGGCCAGGCTGCGTTCGCGCGCCAGCAGGCGCTCGGCCCATTCGGCGATGTCGGGACTGACGGCCTCCGCTGCGCCGGTGGGCGTGGGGGCGCGGTGGTCGGCGGCGAAGTCGGCGATGGTGAAGTCGATCTCGTGGCCGACGCCGCTGACCACCGGCACCGGGCAGGCGCGGATGGCGCGCGCCAGGCCTTCGTCGTTGAAGGCCCAGAGATCTTCCAGCGAGCCGCCGCCGCGGGCCAGCAGGATGACGTCGGGCCTGGCCCTGGGCAGCTCGCTCAGCGCACGGATCATGGCCGGGGCGGCCTCGGGGCCCTGCACCGGCACTGCGGCGAGGATCACCTCGGCCAACGGGAAGCGCCGCGACAGGGTGCTGAGGATGTCCTGCAGGGCGGCGCCGGTGCCGGAGGTAATGACGCCGATGCGGCGCGGCACCGCGGGCAGGTCGCGCTTGAGGTGCTCGTCGAACAGTCCTTCAGAGGCCAGCCGGCGCTTCAGTTCCTCGAAGGCGCGCAGCAGGGCGCCCTGGCCCGCCGGCTCCAGGTGTTCCACCACCAGTTGCAGCTCGCCGCGGGCGGGGTAGACCGTGACCTGGGCGCGCAGCAGCACCAGGTCGCCGTCCTGCGGCTGGGGGCGGACCTGGACATTGGCATTGCGGAACATGGCGCAGCGCAGCTGGGCGCGGGCGTCCTTGACCGTGAAGTACCAGTGGCCCGAGGCCGGGCGCGACAAATTGGAGACCTCGCCCTGGATCCAGACCCGCGGCAGGCTGTCCTCCAGCAGGCCGCGCAGGGTCTCGGCCAGCTCGGAAACCTGGTAGACGGTACGGCGGGCGGGGTCCTGGGGACGGTCGGAAGGCGGCATCGGAATCTGCGGGGCCGTCGAAGAAGTGCCGGCACCTCTGTATAATATCGTTTTGGCGGAGCCCATTTAATGACGAGAATCGAGAGCGAAGCCCTCACCTTCGACGACGTTCTGCTTCTGCCCGCGTATTCCGAAGTCCTTCCGCGGCAAGTAGATACCTCCACGCAGCTGACCCGGCGCATCCGGCTTAACGTGCCGCTGCTGTCCGCGGCCATGGACACGGTGACCGAGGCCAAGCTGGCCATCGCCCTGGCCCAGGAAGGCGGCATGGGCATTGTTCACAAGAACATGTCCGCCCAGCGCCAGGCCGCCGAGGTCCGGTCGGTCAAGAAGTACGAAAGCGGCGTCATCACCGACCCGATCACCGTGCCGCCGACCATGACGGTGGGCGAGGTGCTCAAGCTGACCCGTGCCAACCGTATCTCCGGCGTGCCGGTGGTGGACGGCAAGGAGCTGGTGGGTATCGTCACCAGCCGCGACCTGCGCTTCGAAACCCGCTACGACGAGCCGGTCTCCCGCATCATGACGCCCAAGCAGCGCCTGGTGACGGTCAAGGAGGGCGCCTCCCGCGAGGAGGTCATCTCCAAGCTGCACGAGTACCGCATCGAGAAGGTGCTGGTGATCAACGACGCCTTCCAGCTGCGCGGCATGATCACGGTGAAGGACATCCAGAAGTCCAAGGACTTTCCGATGGCCTGCAAGGACGAGCGCGGCAGCCTGCGCGTCGGCGCCGCGGTCGGCACCGGCGGCGACACTGAGGAGCGCGTCGCCGCCCTGGTGGAAGCCGGCGTGGACCTGGTGGTGGTGGACACCGCCCACGGCCATTCCAAGGGCGTGCTGGACCGCGTGACCTGGATCAAGCAGCAGTACCCGGACCTGCAGGTCATCGGCGGCAACATCGCCACCGGTGACGCCGCGCTGGCCCTGGTCGACGCCGGCGCCGACGGCGTCAAGGTCGGCATTGGCCCCGGCTCCATCTGCACCACCCGTGTCGTCGCCGGCGTCGGCGTGCCGCAGATCGGCGCGGTGATGGGCGTGGCCGCGGCACTGAAGGCCCGCGGCATTCCGCTGATCGCCGATGGTGGCGTGCGCTACTCCGGCGACTTCGCCAAGGCCCTGGCGGCCGGCGCCTACGCGGTGATGGTCGGCTCCATGCTGGCCGGCACCGAGGAAGCCCCGGGCGAGGTCGAGCTGTGGCAGGGCCGTTCCTACAAGGCCTACCGCGGCATGGGTTCCATGGGCGCCATGGCGCAGGGTTCCAAGGACCGCTACTTCCAGGACACCACGGCCGAGGTCGAGAAGCTGGTGCCGGAAGGCATCGAAGGCCGCGTGCCGTACAAGGGCCCGATGTCGGCGATCATCCACCAGATGGTCGGCGGCCTGCGCGCCAGCATGGGCTATACCGGCTGCCAGTCGATCGAAGAGCTGCGCACGCGCACCAAGTTCGTGAAGATCACCTCGGCGGGAATGCGCGAGTCGCATGTGCACGACGTGACGATCGTGAAGGAAGCGCCCAACTACAGGGTCGAGTAATGGCCGAGTACGTTACGGTGGCGGCGTTCGAGCGCATTGCCAAGGAACTGACCGCATCGGACGTACGTTTTCTCGTGGTGGGTGGGCTGGCGATGCAGGCACACGGCTTTGATCGCGTGACTTACGACGTCGATCTTGTAGTGCAGCTGGAGGCTGGCAATATCCAGAAGGCGTTCGCCGCGCTGGAGCGTGCCGGTTACCGTCCAGCGGTGCCAGTGGGCGTGGAGCAGTTTTCCGATGCCGACCGGCGCGGAGCCCTGATACGGGACAAGGGCATGGTCGTCCTGAACTTCTGGTCAGAGGCGTACCGTGAAACGCGGCTGGATGTTTTCGTCGCGGAGCCCTTCGATTTCGATACGGAGTACGACGCTGCCCTCACGGATGAGAGTTTTCCCGGCTTGGCCTTGCGCTTCCCCCGAGCCGAAACCCTCCTGGCGATGAAGCGTCTGGCCAATCGCGCAAAGGATCAAAATGACATCCTCTTCCTCGAATCCATCATCGACCGTTAAGCCCCTGAGCGCGGCTGAACGAGAGGCCTGGGCGGCGCACAACCGTGCCGAAGAGGAAGAGCGGCGGCGGCGCTTCGGTGCCATGAATTTCGCCGAAAAGCTGCATGCCCTGGAATCCCAGGGCCGTCTTCTTGCACAACTGGCGGCGCGAGCCGCACAACGTCGTACCTGATCCCTCCGGCATGAATATCCATAGCGACAAGATCCTGATTCTCGATTTCGGCAGCCAGTACACGCAGCTGATCGCCCGCCGCGTGCGCGAGCTGGGCGTCTACTGCGAGCTGCATCCCTGGGACATCAGCGACGAGGACATCCGCGCCTTCGGGCCGAAGGGCGTGATCCTCTCCGGTGGCCCGGAGTCGGTGATCGAGGCCGACTCGCCGCGCGCGCCGCAGGCGGTCTGGGACCTCAAGGTACCGGTGCTGGGCATCTGCTACGGCATGCAGACCATGGCCGCGCAGCTGGGCGGCAAGGTCGATCCGGGTTCGGTGAAGGAGTTCGGCTATGCCGAGATTCGCGCGCACGCGCATTCGCGCCTGCTCAAGGACATCGAGGATCGCGTCAACACCGAAGGCCACGGCCTGCTAGACGTGTGGATGTCGCATGGCGACCATGTCTCGCAGCTGCCGGAAGGCTTCAAGCGCATCGCCTCGACCAAGGACGTGCCGATCGCCGGCATGGCCGACGAGTCGCGCGGTTACTTTGCGCTGCAGTTCCACCCGGAAGTGACGCACACCACCCAGGGCGCGCGCATCTATTCGCGCTTCCTGCACGAAATCTGCGGCTGCGGCGACGCCTGGAAGCCGGGCCGCATCATCGAGGACGCCATCGAGACCGTGCGCAAGCAGGTCGGCAGCTCCAAGGTGCTGTTGGGCCTGTCCGGCGGCGTCGATTCCTCGGTGGTCGCGGCATTGCTGCACAAGGCCATCGGCGAGCAGCTGACCTGCGTGTTCGTCGACCACGGCCTGTTGCGCCACCAGGAAGGCGACCAGGTGATGAAGATCTTCGCCGATCACCTCGGTGTGAAGGTCATCCGCGTCGACGCCGAGGAGCGCTTCCTGCGCGAGCTGGCCGGCGTCAGCGACCCGGAAGCCAAGCGCAAGATCATCGGCCGCCTGTTCGTCGAGGTGTTCGAGGAGGAGTCGATCAAGCTGCAGGGCATCGACTTCCTGGCGCAGGGCACGATCTACCCCGACGTCATCGAGTCTGCCGGCGGCAAGACCAAGAAAGCGCACGTCATCAAGAGCCACCACAACGTCGGCGGCCTGCCCGAGCGCATGAAGATGAAGCTGGTGGAGCCGCTGCGCGAGCTGTTCAAGGACGAGGTCCGCGCCATCGGCGTGGAACTCGGCTTGCCGCGCGAGATGGTCTACCGCCACCCCTTCCCGGGTCCGGGCCTGGGCGTGCGCATCCTCGGCGAAGTCACCAAGGCCGCCGCCGACACGCTGCGTCTGGCCGACCACATCTTCATCGAAGAGCTGCGCAAGAGCGGCTGGTACGACAAGACCTCGCAGGCCTTCGCCGTGTTCCTGCCGGTGAAGAGCGTCGGCGTCACCGGCGACGGCCGCCGCTACGAGCCCGTCATCGCCCTGCGCGCGGTGCAGACCATCGACTTCATGACGGCGCACTGGGCGCATCTGCCGTACGAGCTGCTGGATGTCTGCTCGCGGCGGATCGTCAACGAGATTCCGGGCGTATCGCGCGTGGTCTACGACATTTCCGGCAAGCCGCCCGCCACCATCGAGTGGGAATGATCTTTCTCGCGCGGACCGACTGGTTCAATCGCCAAACATCATGAGGCTGAGCGGCCGCCGCGCGGCCGCCTTGCCTTCGTGGTCGTCGCCAGGCTCTTCGCGAGATCGATGAAGGCCCGCAGCTTCGGCTGACTCTGCATCGCAGCTGGAAAGTAAAGAAACAACCCGGCGTCGCGCGGGATGAACTCCTCGAACATCAGCTCAAGCTCGCCACGCTCGACTTCCTCTGCCACCTCCATCTCTCCCACGAAGGCGAGGCCAAGGCCGCGCTTCGCGAGCCGGACAGCCGCCAGCCGGTCGTCGACGATCAACTGCTCGGGCATCCGGACCTTGATGGTCTTGCCGTTGCGTTCGAACTCCCAGACGTAGAGCGACCGGTTCGTCGGAAAGCGGTACAGGACCGCCTTGTGCCGCGGCAGGTCTTCAAGCCGCTTCGGCCGTCCGGCCTTCGCCAGATAGGCAGGGCTCGCGGCGATGGCCCAGCGGTTCTCCGGCGTCAGGCGGATGGCGACCATGTCCTGGTCGATCGACTCGCCGAGCCGGACGCCGGCGTCGAAGCCTTCAGCGACGAGGTCCACGAGCACATCGTTGAGCGAGATGTCGAGCTTGACCATGGGATACAGCTCCTGAAACCGCTCCAGGATGGGCTCGATCATGCGCTCCATGGCCATGTGCGGCACAGTAAGCCGTAACGTGCCGGTCGGCACGAGTTGGGCCACGCTGAGGGCCTGCAGCGCTTCGCTGACCTCGTTGGCCGCGCGCTCCAGGCGCTGATAGAGCTCCGCTCCCGCCTCGGTCAACCGGACGCGGCGTGTTGTGCGCTGGAACAGCTTGGTCTGATAGCGCGCCTCCAGTACCCGGATCGCCTTGCTCATCGCGGTCGGCGTCATGTCCAGCGCTTCGGCGGCAGGGGTAAAGCCCCCGTGCCGCGCCACGGCCAGGAAATGGGTCAATCCGTCGAACAGGTCGCGCTTCATGCGATGACCATAGCCGATTCTCGAAGCGGTTTGTGAACTTGAAGTTCAAGACCCTGGTCCCGTGCTAACGATTATTTCTTCAATCAAGGCGCCTAAGCTCCAATCCATTCCACCGCACAAGCGGTCCACTTCCAAAGCGGGACCCCCTTTCTCGCGATGCGTGAGCTGAGCCATGACCAAGATGACCATCGACTTCGTGTCGGACGTTTCCTGTCCCTTTTGCCTCGCAGGCCTTCTCGCGCTCGAGATCGCCCTTGAGCGGACGAGCGACGTGATCGCAACTACGTTGCGTTTTCACCCGTATCAGCTGAATCCGGACCTGCCGCCCGAGGGCGAGAGCCTTGCGGCCAACCTGAACCGCAAATTCGGTATCTCGGCCGCGGATGTCCGCAATGGCTGCGCCCAGGGAACCCGGCAGGTGGCGGGGCTCGGCTTCACGATGAACTACAGCGATGCCTCGGGCATCTACAACACCCACGACGCGCATCGTCTGCTGCATTGGGCGGGGCTCCAGGGCCGCCAGCTGGAGCTGAAGCGCCTGCTCTTCGCCGCGTACTTCTCAAAGGGACTGAATCCCTCGGAGCACGGTGTCCTGATCGCCGCCGCCGTCGAGGCTGGCCTCGATCCACAGGCGGCTCGCGAGGTCCTTTCGAGCGGACGACATGACGAAGACGTCCGCGCGGACGAGCAGCTCTGGCGATGTCGTGGCGTGAAAGCTGTCCCTTTCATCATGATCAACGGCAGCCATGTGATCAGCGGCTCGCAATCGCCCGAACAGTACGAGAGCACTCTGAGGCAGCTTGCGTCGGAGAGGGCCGCTTAACGTGATCCACCGCGACTCACATTCCCTCATGCCCTGCGCCGGCGTCGTTCAAGCGACCGCCGCATCGGCCTCCTAGCACCCCCATCAACAGAAAGAGAGATCGCAATGGGCTTTACCGAACAGAACCTGGGCAATCAGTCTGGCAAGACTTTCGCCATTACGGGCGCCAACACCGGCCTCGGCTTTCAGACGGCGCGCGCCTTGGCCATGAAGGGCGGGAGGGTCATCCTGATGTGCCGCTCGGAAGCCCTTGCGCGCGGCGCAATGGACGCCATCCGCAAGCATGCCCCCACGGCCGACCTGAAGTTCGTAGCGCTGGACCTGGCGGACCTGGACTCCGTGGCCGCGGCGGCCGATGTGCTGTCGCGCGAGCCGAAGATCGACGTGCTGATCAACAACGCGGGGCTGATGGTTCCGCCACTGCAGCGAACCCGACAGGGCTTCGAAAGCCAGATGGGGGTGAATCACTTCGGGCACTTCGCCCTCACCGGCCGATTGCTGCCCAAGCTGATGGCCGACGGCACGCGAATCGTGGTCCTGTCCTCGAACGCGCACAAGATGGGCTTCATCAACTTCGAAGACATCAACGCTCATACGCACTACGATGCCTTCAAGCAGTATGGTTCCAGCAAGCTCGCCAACCTGGTCTTTTCCCTGGACCTGAACGCCCGACTGGCCACCCTCGACACCAAGGCGATCTGCGTTGCCGCCCATCCGGGTTTGGCGGATACGGAGCTGAGCCGTTATTTACCCAAGTGGGTCCGGATCTTTCTCCCTGTGCTGCGTCCCCTGGTCAATAGTGCCGCCAGCGGTGCGTGGCCGACACTGCTGGCCGCCACGGACGAGCGCGCACGGGGTGGGGAGTACTATGGGCCTTCGCGAAGGGGGGAGAGCGCGGGACCCGCAACCCGTGCTCATATCGATCAGCGTGCAAAGAATCCCGATGTCGCCAAACGGCTCTGGGATCTCTCGATCGAAATGACGAAAGTAAAACCGCTCCTGTGAGCTCAATGTCCGTGATGGCCGCCCGTCGATAGGTTCTTCAGCGAGGCCAGCGCAATGGATTTCAGGGACTGTCAGGCTGTTCATTCAAGCCGCCGCGTAGCAGCAAGATGTCGCGAATGGGGGGATTGCCGAACAGTCGCCTGTACTCGCGACTGAACTGGGTCACGCTTTCATAGCCGACACGATACGCGGCAGAGGTTGCGTCCAGCCCCTCGGTCAATAGCAGACGTCGCGCTTCATGGAGCCGAATGTGCTTCTGATACTGCAGCGGACTCATGTGCGTGATGGCGCTGAAGTGATGGTGCAGAGTCGAAACCCCCATTGCAGCCATTTCCGCCAAATCCTCGATGCGGATCGCTTCAGCGTAATGCTCGCGTAGCCAAGCGATTGCAGCCAGGATTCTGTCGCGCCGGGGGTCTTGTCTGGCAATGCGACGAAGATGGCCGCCCGACGGCCCCATCAGCAGACGATATGTAATTTCGCGCAGCACCAGCGGCGCCATGATCGCAATGTCCTGAGGCTTGTCGGCAAGCGCGGAAAATCGCACGAAAGCGTCAAGCAGTTCCGTGGTCATATGCCCAAAAGTCATGCCGGATTCGGCGTTGCTCGTCGCGGCGATGCCTTGCAGGTCGATCTCCCCTCCGATTGCCTGCGCCATGGCAAAGTCCAGCTTCAGCATCATGGACAGGCAGGGTCGGCTGGGACTGGCCTCCAGCACATGCGAGATCGTGGGTAAATCCACCGCCGTCAGAACAAATTTGGCCGCGTCATACTCATAGGCATCCGAGCCCAAGACGACACGCTTGCGGCCCTGAACGACGAAGCCGACGCTGGGCTCGTAAAGCATCGACGCGGGTTCGGTGGGTCCATCGCGACGATACAGGGTCAGGCCGGGCAACGCGGATACGTGGTCGCCAGCTTCAGGCAAGTGCGCCAACAGATATGAGCGAAGGCGCGTGCGCAGCGACGCGCTCTCGGGGTCTTCATCGGGCCAAGCCGGCTGAGGCCGGGCGTTGTTCATCAGAACCATGGAGTCATTGTGCCCCGGGGCTGTTGCTCGGACAAGGAATCCGCGCCCGGCAAGACGATCAGGCAATAATTGGGAAGGATCGGGCTAACGGCCACCTGCAGCCATGCATAGAGTTGGATCCATCACGAACTGATGGATACGAGATCGAGTATGTCTAAGGTATGGCTTGTTACAGGTAGTGGCTCCGGCTTGGGCCGGGCAATCACAGCAAAAGCGCTGGAGGCGGGCCATCGTGTCGTCGCGACTGCGCGCGACGTGAACCAGTTGGATGACTTGGTTAGGTCTTATGGTTCTCGCGTAGTACCGGTCCGTCTCGATGTTACCGATGAGCGAGAGAGCATCACAGCCGTAGACGCTGCCATCTCGGCTTTCGGACGCCTTGATGTTCTCGTGAACAATGCAGGGTTTGGTGAAACGCGGCCATTTGAGGAGGTTTCATCGAATGACTTTCGCCGTGTTGTGGAAACCAATTTCTTTGGTGTCGTGAACCTCACCCGGGCCGCCCTTCCTGGGATGCGCCGACAGAGGAGCGGTCATATCATCCAGATCTCGTCCGTCGGTGGTCGATCTGCCTTGGCGGGTAACGCTGCTTATATTGCTTCCAAGTGGGCGGTGGGTGGCTTTGCCGAGACAATCGCTCTTGAAGCCGCACCGTTTGGGGTCAAAGTGACCGCACTCGAACCAGGCGGCATGCGCACCAATTGGGGTAAGCGAGCGTTTGGAAGCGTGCCCCCCATGTTGCCGGACTATGATGCCTCGGTTGGGGAAACTGTTCGGCAACTGGAAGCCTATTGGGGCAATGAACCCAGCGATCCTGAAAAGGTCGCGCGGGTTGTCATCGGTGTCGCTGGAGCTGATCGTCTGCCGCCCCACATCCTCCTCGGCTCAGATGCATTCCAGGGAGCACTTGGAGCTGACGCGGCGAGAAATGCTGCTGCTGAGCGGTGGCAGAATGTAAGCGCATGGACGGATATTGCTTCCGAGGGGCCACTGCCCGATTTCCCTTCAGAGTAGCGTCGCGAATCATCCCGCTAGCGCTTCGTGCTGCGTGGCACCGCCGTCCCCCTGAGCCGCGCATCCTCCGCCAGCCGCGCCACCAGGAAGTCCAGCACCACCCTGACGCGTGACGGCAGCCTGCCGGGCTTGCCGAGGTACAAGGCGTGGATGGGTTCTGTTTCCATCGGGTTGTACTTCTCCAGCACCGCCACCAGCCGCCCTGCGTCCAGGTCGGCCTGCACGTGGTAGCGTGACAGCCGCGCGAGGCCGATGCCGGCGACGGCGAGATGGCGTAGCGCCTCGCCGTCGCTGCTGCGGATGTGGCCGCGCACGGGCACGTCGAGTGGCTTGCCGCCGACCCGCAGCGGCCAGTCGGGCACGCGGCGGCGGTAGCTGAAATCCAGTTGCTGGTGCGCGGCGAGGTCCTGCGGCTTCAGTGGCGTGCCGTGCCGCTTGAGATAGGCCGGTGAGGCGACGATGGCCTGCGTGGTTTCGCCCAGGTGTCTTGCGACCAGGGCGGAGGAGGGCAGCGGTCCCCAGCGCACGGCGATGTCGGCGCGCTCGTCGATCAGGTCAACGACGCGGTCGGTCAGGGCGATGTCCAGTGCCAGCTGCGGGTACAGCTCCATGAAGCGCGGCACCAGCGGCAGCAGCACCTGCGTGCCGAAGGAGGTGCTGGTGTTGATCGACACGCGGCCGCGCGGCGTGGTGTCGGCGGCGACGCCGCGCTCGGCTTCGTCCAGGTCGCCCAGCACGCGCTGGCTGGCGTCGTAGAACTGCTGGCCCTCGGCGGTGAGCTGCAGCTTGCGGGTGGAGCGGTGCACCAGCTGCGTGCCGAGGCGCGCTTCCAGGCGGGCGACCAGCTTGCTGATCGCCGAGGGCGTCATGCCCAGGGCCCGTGCCGCCGCGGAGAAGCCGCCGCGGTCCACCACCAGCACGAAGGCCTCCATCTCGCCGGAGCGGTTGATCTCGATGCGCGGCATGGCGTCTGATCCTGTGATTTGAAGTCACAAGTGTATGTCCATGCGTCCGGATATTCATCCAGGGCGGCGGCGCCTACAGTGCGCCCACTATGCCAATCGCACTTCTTGCCTTGACCGCCGGCGCCTTCGGGATCGGCACCACCGAATTCGTCATCATGGGCCTGCTGCAGCAGGTCGCCGCCGACTTGCAGGTGTCGGTGGAGGACGCCGGCCTGCTGATCTCCGGCTACGCGCTGGGCGTCACCGTCGGCGCGCCGCTGCTGACCATCGCCACCCGCACGCTGCCGAAGAAGCGGGTGCTGCTGGGCCTGATGGCGATCTTCACGCTGGGCAACCTGGCCTGCGCCCTGGCGCCGGACTACGGCTGGCTGATGGCGGCGCGCGTGGTCACCGCGCTGGCCCATGGCACCTTCTTCGGCGTCGGCTCGATCGTGGCCACCGGCCTGGTGCCGGTGGAGCGCCGCGCATCGGCCATCGCGATCATGTTCACCGGCCTGACCGCGGCGACGCTGCTAGGGGTGCCGGCCGGCGCCTGGCTGGGTCTGCACTTCGGCTGGCGCGCGACCTTCTGGGCGGTGATGGTGATCGGCCTGCTGGCGCTGGCGATCATCGCGCTGTTCGTGCCGGCGGATGCCGCGCCGCGCGGCAAGCTGGCGCCGCTGCGCGAGGAGTTCGAGGTGCTGGCGCGGCCGCAGGTGCTGCTGGGGCTGGGGATTACGGTGCTGGGCTTTGCCGGCGTGTTCGCGGTCTATACCTATGTGCAGCCGCTGCTGATCGACGTCACCGGCGTCTCGGCCGAGGCGGTGTCGGCGATCCTGTTGCTGTTCGGCCTGGGCCTGGCCTTCGGCAATGTCTGGGGCGGGCGCCTGGCGGACCGGGCGCCGACGCGGGCCGTGCCTGCCACGCTGGCGCTGCTGGCCCTGGTGTTCGCCGCGATGCCGCTGGCCATCGGCACGCCCTGGGCCGCCGCGCTGTTCTTCGGCGTGCTCGGCATCGCCGCTTTCGCCACGGTGGCGCCGCTGCAGCTGAGCGTGCTGGAGGCGGCCTCGGGTGCAGGCCAGACACTGGCCTCCAGCCTCAACATCGCCGCCTTCAATCTCGGCAACGCGCTGGGCGCGGCCGCCGGCAGCCTGACGATCGCACAGGGATTCGGCCTGCGGGCGCTGGGCGGCGTGGCCCTGCTGTTCACCGTGGCGGGCCTGGCGCTGGCCTTGGCCGGCCGGTCGCTGCAGCGGCGCCGCGCGGCGCCCTGCGACATCGCCGCCTGAGCGCGGCCATCCCGTTTCCCCACAGGAGCAAGATCATGGAATACCGCTATCTCGGCAACTCGGGTTTCAAAGTGCCCGCCCTCGGCTTCGGTGCCGGCACCTTCGGCGGCGTGGGCCCGCTGTTCAGTGCCTGGGGCAATACCGACGTCGCCGCCGCGCGGCGCATCGTCGATATCTGCCTGGATGCCGGCGTCACGCTGTTCGACACCGCCGATGCCTATTCCAGCGGTGCCTCCGAGACGATCCTCGGCACCGCGCTCAAGGGGCGCCGCGAGCGCGCGCTGATCTCCACCAAGATTTCGCTGCGCGTCGGCGAGGGTCCCAATGACATCGGCTCCTCGCGCCACCACCTCATCGAGGGCGTGCATGCAGCGCTCCGGCGCCTGGACACCGATCACATCGATATCCTGCAGCTGCATTCCTTCGACGCGAAGACGCCGGTGGAGCAGGTGCTGACCACGCTCGACAATCTGGTGCGCCAGGGCAAGCTGCGTTATCTCGGCGTATCCAATTTCTCCGGCTGGCAGCTGATGAAGTCGCTGGCCGCCGCCGACCGCCTGGGCCTGGAGCGCTACGTCGCCAACCAGGCCTATTACTCGCTGGTTGGCCGCGACTACGAGTGGGAACTGATGCCGCTGGGTCAGGATCAGGGCCTGGGCGCGCTGGTCTGGAGCCCGCTGGGCTGGGGGCGCCTGACCGGCAAGATTCGCCGTGGCCAGCCGCTGCCGGAGGGCAGCCGCCTGCACGAGACCGCAGGCTTCGCGCCGCCGGTGAGCGATGAGCAACTGTACCGCGTGATCGACGCGATGGAGGAGGTGGCGGCCGAGACCGGCAAGACCCTGCCGCAGATCGCGATCAACTGGCTGCTGCAGCGGCCGACCGTATCCAGCGTGCTGATCGGCGCGCGCGACGAGGCGCAGCTGCAGGAGAACCTGGGCGCGCTGGGCTGGCAGCTGAACGCGGACCAGATGGCGCGGCTCGACGCGGCCAGCCGGGTGACGCCGCCGTATCCCTACTACCCGTACTGGAACGGCCAGTTCAGCGAGCGCAGCCCGGTGGCGGTGCCCGGCTGAGCGCCCGCTGACGGCGTCGCGATTTGCTGGTATTGATACGCTTCCGCCGTATCCATCCGCAGCCGCGACCCGCCATGGCCGACACCCCCACGCCCGAAGACGAACACTGGATGCGCCACGCGCTGCTGCTGGCGCGGCGCGCGCAGGAGGCGGGCGAGGTGCCGGTGGGCGCGGTGCTGGTGCAGGGCGACCGCATCATCGGAGAGGGCTGGAACCGGCCGATCGGCGACCACGATCCCAGCGCGCATGCCGAGATGCTGGCGATGCGCGCGGCGGCGCAGCGCATCGGCAACTACCGCTTGCTCGACACCACGCTGTACGTGACGCTGGAGCCCTGCGTGATGTGCGCCGGGGCGATCATCCATGCGCGCGTCGGGCGGCTGGTCTATGGCGCGCCGGATCCCAAGGCGGGGGGCGTGCACTCGGTCTACGACGTGATCGCCAACCCGCGCCTCAATCACCGCCTGCCCTGGCAGGGTGGGGTGCTGGAGGTGGAGTGCGGGCAGATTTTGCGGGATTTCTTCAGGGCGCGGCGCGGAAAGACGGTGTAGCTGGGCCTGGACTTCTTTTTGTGGGAGCGGCTTTAGCCGCGATGAAGCCCAAAGATCGCGGCTAAAGCCGCTCCCACGTAAAGCAAGCTAACCTTCTAGACCGCCAGGTCCAGCATCGCCGCGGTATTCAGGTGCCCGCGCTCACGCGCGATCTCGGCGGCGGTCTTGCCGTCTTCGGTGCGGCCCTGGCGGTCGGCGCCGCGCGACAGCAGCAGCTTGCACAGGCCCTCGAAGCCGCGCGAGGCGGCCAGGTGCAGGGCGCTGACGCCGCTGCCGCCGACGTATTTCACGTCTGCCCCGAAACCGATCAGCAGCGGCGCCAGCGCTTCGCCGGCGGGGCCGGCGATGGCGGCGTGCATCGGCGTGTTGGCCATGGGGTTCTGCGAGACCGCTTCCATCGGCGCGGACAGGCCCAGCAATACGAACACGGCCTCGCGCGAGCCGAGGAAGGCGGCGAGGTGCAGCGGGGTCCAGCCGTCGGGGCTGTATTCGGTGGTCAGCGCCGGCTGCGCCGCGACCAGTTCGGCGACGCGGCGGGCGTCGTTGCATGCGGCGGCCTCGAACACGTCCAGCGGGCGGAAGCCCTTGAGCAGCTGGGCGATGTCGAGGGCGCCGTTGTAGAGCGCGAACATCAGCGGCGACAGGCCGCCGGGGATGGCGTCGGTGGCCTGGGAGGCGTCGCGCTCCAGGGCAGCCTTGGCGGCTTCGAGATCGCGTTGCTGGATGGCCAGCATCAGGGGGCGGACAGCGGACATGGCGGGGGAGGGTGGCCTGGGAAAGGGGCGCAGCCTAGCGGCGAACGCGGCCGGGCTCAACCCCGGCAGGAGCCGGCCGGACTTCAGGAATTCCCGCGACCCACGTCACAAAAGCGCCTGGATTCAAGACTTGCTCAAGAAGAATTCAGGCGGATTTCAGGACTTCGTTAAGACTTCCGGTGCCGCGGAGCCCAGATTGGAACCATCCACCGCATGCGGTGCGTTCCACCAACAAGGGGTTTCGGCAATGAACTACTCGGCTTGGAAGAACCTGGGAAATCAGGGTGTTGCGGCGGCAGCGCTGCTGGCCGGCGGCCTCGGGCAGGCGCAGGCGGCGGTACAGGCGGGCGTGCCGGTAGCTCCGGCCTATGTGCCGGGCGTGGCGATGATGGAGGCGGGCGGCTATGGCGGCGGCGCGGTGCTGATCTGGGCCTCGGTGCTGCTGCTGACCTTCCTTTGCTTTGCCGCCCTGGTGCTGTTGCTGCGGCAGCCGCAGGACGCGGTGGCGGTGCAGGTGCCGGCTGTCGCCGTTCCGGAGCCGCAGCCGCGCGCCGCGCAGGAGCCGCTGCCGGTGGCCCGGAAGGTGGTGCCGCTGCGTGCGGCCGTACCGGCGGAGCCGGCGTTCGCGCTCAGTGCACCGCCGCCGCGGGGAACCTGGGCGCTTCGGGCCTGAGTTCGGCGACGAAGCGGTAGCCGTAGCCGTGCACGGTCTTGATGATGCCCTGCTGGTCGTCGTGCAGGACCTCGCGCAGGCGGCTGATGCATTTGGCGACGACCGTTTCACTGGGGATGCGGCCGGGCCAGATGGCGGTGAACAGCTCGTCCTTGGTCACCACCTTGCCGGCGTGGCGTAGCAGGTAGCGCAGCACCTCCAGCGGCTTGCGCTCCAGTTCCACCGGCGCGCCGGCAAAGCTCAGCACCAGGCTGCCTTCGTCGAAGCTGGCGTGGCCGAAGTTCCAGACCTCCACGCTGCCTGCAGGACCCGCCTGGGGCTCGGCCGGCTGCGGCTGCAGGGCCTGCGGCAGCACCGCGCGGTCGTCCGGCAGGGCATAGACCCGCAGCGGGTAGCCCAGCCCCTTCACCGCGATGTCGGCGCAGGAGGGGCAGCTGACCTCGTCCTGCACCAGCGCCCAGGTCGGGTGGCTGATCAGGACCTGGCCCGGGCCGCAGTGCTCCTGGATGCTCTCGGCGACGTGGGTCTGCAGGCCGATGCCGGAGTACAGCTTGCGCTCTTGCGAGCCGAAGTCGCCGACGCTGGCATAGCCGCTGTTGATGCCGATGCGGATCCGGAAGGGCTGGTTGAGGCCGTGGCGCGACCACATGTCGCGCAGGCCGTCGACCCGCTGCTGCATTTCCAGCGCCATGCGGATCGCGCGCAGGGCGTGGTCGCGGTCGTCGGTGAAGTGCGGCGCGCCGAACAGGATCAGCATGCTGTCGCCCAGCACATGGGCCACGGTGCCGTCGTGGCGATCGGCGATGGCGACCATCTCCGACAGGTACTCGCCGAGGATCGCCGCGAGGTCCTCGGCCTCCAGTTCTTCCGCGGCGCCGATGAAGCCTTCGACGCCGACGAAGACGATGGTCAGCTTGCGGCGCTCCGGCTTGGTCGACTCCAGGTGCGCGCCGGAGGCGATCTGCTCGGCCAGGCGCGCGGGCACGTAGCGGCGGATCAGGCGGTTGGCGCGCTCCAGGGATTCATGGGCCTGGCGCACGCGGGCGCGCTGGCTGTGCTGGGTGCGCTGGAACAGGATGCACAGCGACACGCAGAAGCCCAGCAGCACCAGGATATGCAGGGACACGGCGGTGAACCAGACCGGGTTGTTCTGCGCATCGATCGAGCGTTCCAGCATCATCGGCGCATAGGGCAGCCAGCCGCTGGCCTCGAGCACGCCGACCAGCAGCATCCAGGCCATCAGGTTGCAGAAGCCGAACAGGCCGAGGTCCTCGTCCAGTACCAGGGTCCACAGGATCACGATGGCCGGGTAGATCGCCACCAGCGGCGTGCCCATGGTGCCGTAGAGCTGCAGCAGGCCGACGATGAAAGGCGATTGCACCATCACGAACAGGCGCGCCGGCAGCTTGCCGTCGCGACCCGCCCGCGCCGCCGGAATCGCGGCAATGGTGACCAGCACCTGCGCGACGATCCAGACGTAGATGAAGCCGTTGAGCAACTGCAGGTTCATCGCCGTGGGATAGGCGACGCTGAACAGCAGGGCATTGACCAGCGCGGCGAAGACGGAGGCGAACACGCCTACCGATCCGAGCAGGAACAGCCGCTGGCTCATGGGCCAGTCGATGAAGCCGCCGAGGCGCTCGCGCAGGTTCATGGCGGCGCGACGATGTGCGAACCTCCGCCTGCCCGGCGAAAGCCCGCGCACCTGCCTGTCCGGCAATTCCCTTCAGCATTCATGGGTACATCCCCCTGTCATCACACTGCCTAGCGGGGGCGATGCATGCAATACGCCAGAGGGCATTCGGGGGCAGCCAGTGTGATGCAGTCGTCAGGCGGTCGCGCGGGGTGGCACTACTGACTGTCGGTTTATTTGCTCGCGGACCCGGATTGCGCCACCGCGCCGCTGCGCTGTCCGGCTCTCGGTCTATAATAAACATCACTGTTGTATGTTATCTGGATTTGTGAGATAAAGTTTTCCGGGGCGCACCGTTTCGCGCCCGGGAACCGTTCGCGGTGGCGGCACCCAGGCACGGCCTATCCGGGGCGCCGGGGGCGAGCCGCCGTCGCAGGAGGAAGACATGAAAATTCGGATAGACAAGGCGTCCTGCGTCGGCAACGCGCGCTGCGCGGCCGTGTCGGCGGAGCTGTTTCCGCTGAACGAGGACGGCTATATCGCCGTCGAGGAAATCGACGTGCCCGAGGGCATGGAGGCGCTGGCCCGGCGCGGAGCGCGGGCCTGCCCCGAGCGCATCATCGTCGTTGTGGAAGAGTGATTCCGGCGCGGCCCGTCAGGTCGCCTGCATAGAACAAGCTTTGGAGGAGTGAGATGGACTTTCTGGGTTACAAGAACAAGCGTGTGGTCGTCAGCGGCTGTTTCTCCGGCATGGGCGAGGCCACGGCCCGCAAGCTGCTGGAGCAGGGCGCCGAAGTGCATGGCATCGACTACAAGCCGACCCAGCTGAGCCTGGCTTCGTTCAACCAGGTGGACCTGCGCGACCCTGCGGCCATCGACGCCACCATCGCCAGGATCGGCGGCAAGGTCGATGCGCTGTTCAACTGTGCCGGTCTGCCGCAGACCTCGCCGGCGCTGGACGTGATGAAGGTCAACTACGCCGGCACGCGCCGCGTGACCGAAGCCGTGCTGCCGCTGATGTCCGAGGGCGGCGCCATCGTCAGCATCTCCTCCAATGGCGGCATGGGCTGGAGCCGTCGCATTCCGGTGCTGATGCAGCTGCTGCAGATCACCGACTACGAAGCGTCCATCAAGTGGTGCCAGGACAATGCCGAGCAGGTCAGGGAGGGCTATGCCTTCTCCAAGGAGGCGATCATCCTGTGGACCATGGTGAGCTCCTTCCGCCTGATCAAGCAGGGCATCCGCATCAACTGCACCATGCCCGGCCCGACGCAGACGCCGATGATGAGCCACTTCGAACAGGCCACCAAGGCCTCGGTGCTGGATGCAGCGATGCAGCCGATCAACCGCCGTTCGACCCCGGACGAGCAGGCCGGCCCGCTGCTGTTCCTCAACAGCCCGGCGGCGAGCTACATCAACGGCGTTGCGCTGGCGGTGGACGGTGGCTTCATGGGCGGCATCGCCACGGGCCAGATCGATCCGCGCAGCCTGATGGCCAACGCTTCCTGAGGCAGGCACAGGGATGGCCGCACCACGTCCGATGCCGCGCCTGGATGCCGACAACCGCCCGTTCTGGACGGGCGGCGCGGAAGGCGAGTTGCGCCTGATGCAGTGCCAGGACTGCAAGACCTTTATCCACCCGCCGCGCCCGGTGTGCCGCAGCTGCCTGTCGGAGCAGGTCAGGCCGGTCGCGGTGGCCGGGACCGGCGTGGTGGATACCTTTACCGTCAATCACCAGAAATGGCATCCGGCGCTCGAGGTGCCGTATGTCATCGCGCGCGTGGCCATCGACGGCGCCCCGGGCGTGTATCTCACGACCAATATCGTGGGCTGCCCGGTGGAAGAGGTCGATATCGGTGACCGGGTGAGAGTGAAGTTCGAGCAGCAGGGCGAGATTTATTTTCCGCTGTTCGAGAAGCTTGCCTGATGTCCGCGAACGAAGCCTATATCAGCGGCGTCGGCCAGTCCCGGATCGGCGTGAAGCTGACGCGCCATCCGCTGCTGCTGACGCTGGATGCGATCCGCGAGGCGCTGGACGAGGCCGGCCTGACGATCGGCCAGGTCGACGGTGTGTCCACCTATCCCGGGCGCGTGCCGGCCCTGCTCGGCTTCTCGCCGGTGGGTGCAGACGAACTGATCGACGCGCTGGGCATTCGCGCCACCTGGCATGCCGGCGGCGGCGAGATCACCTCGCAGCTGGGTGCCGTGGTGGCCGCGGCGGCGGCCGTGCGCACCGGCCAGGCGCGCCACGTGATCTGCTACCGCACGGTCTACGAGGCTGCTGCCTTGGCGCGGCCCGAGGAATACCCGGTGCAGCGGCGCGATCGCGTCGACGGCTACTCGCAGTGGTTCGCCCCGTTCAATGCACTGTCCGCGGCCAACTGGACCGCGCAGTACGCGATGCGTCACGTCAAGCGCTACGGCATGACCCGCGAGCAGCTGGCGCAGATCGCGCTGACCGGCCGCGCCCATGCCGCGCTCAATCCGCGCGCCCTGGTGCGCGAGCCGCTGACGATGGAGGAGTACCTGTCGGCGCGGATGATTTCTTCGCCGCTGTGCCTCTATGACTGCGACCGCTTCACCGATGCCTCGACCGTGTTGATCGTTTCGGCCGGCGACGCGCTGGACGAGGTCCGCTGCACGCCGGTGCGCATTGCCGCCATGGCCGGCACGGTCGAGCGCCACAGCTGGGACCAGGCCGAATGGATGGCCTGCTATGCCACCGGCGCCGATCTGTGGAAGCGCACGGACTACAAGCCTGCCGATGTGGACACGGTGCAGCTCTACGACGGCTTCAGCTTCCAGGCCGTGGCCTGGCTGGAGGCCCTGGGCTTCTGTGGTGTCGGCGAGGGCGGAAAATTCATCGAAGGCGGCCAGCGCATTGCGCTGAACGGCGAGCTGCCGCTCAACACCTTCGGCGGACAGATCGGTGCCGGGCGCCTGCATGGGTTCGGGTTTGCGCACGAGTCGGTCGTGCAGCTCAGAGGCAAGGGCGGCGAACGCCAGATTCCAGGTGATCCGCGCGTGGCGGTCTGCACGTCGGGCGGCGGGCCTCTGGCCACCGCCCTGCTGCTGACGCGGGATTGAGCACTCAAGCATTCAAGCAGGCAGGAGAATTTCATGAAGATGAACGACATGGTGCTGATCAGCGTCGACGATCACATCAGCGAGCCGCCGGACATGTACCAGAAGCACCTGTCCGGCAACGACCTGAAGACCGCGCCGCAGCTGCTGGTGAACGAGAACGGCACCACCTACTGGGAATACCAGGGCCTGAAGATGCCCTCGGTAGGCCTCAATGCCGTGGTCGGCCGCCCGCTGGATGAGTACGGCATGGAGCCGACCTCCTTCGAGCAGCTGCGTCCCGGCTGCTACGACCACAAGGCCCGTGTCGGCGACATGAACGTCAACGGCATCGCCGCGTCGCTCAACTTCGGCAGTTTCCCCGGGTTCGACGGCGGCCGCTTCCACAAGGTGCCGGACAAGAACCTGTCGCTGATCCACATGCGCGGCTACAACGACTGGCATATCGATGAGTGGTGCGGGTCTCACCCCGGTCGCTTCATTCCCTGCGCCTTGCTGCCCACCTGGGACATGAAGGCCGTGGTGGAAGAGATCAAGCGCATCGCGAAGAAGGGCTGCACGGCGGTCTCGATCAACGAGAACCCGACCGTGCAGGGTCTGCCGAGCATCCACAATGCCTACTGGGAGCCGATGTGGAAGGCCCTGGTCGATCACGACATGGCCATCTGCCTGCACATCGGTGCCGGCAACCCGGCGCCGCATGCTTCGATGGAGTCGCCGATCGAGGCCTGGATCACCACCATGCCCATGTCCATCTCCGTCGGTGCCGCCGACTGGTTGAACCTGGATGCGCTGCACCGCTATCCGAAGATGAAGATCGCCTTGTCGGAGGGCGGCATCGGCTGGATTCCCTACTTCCTCGAGCGCGCCGATTTCAGCCATGAGCGGCACAAGGCCTGGACGCACTCGAAGTTCGGCGTCACCAAGCCCAGCGAGATCTTCCGCCGCCATTTCCTGAACTGCTTCATCGACGATTCCTTCGGCCTGAAGAACCTCGACTCGCTGAACGAGGACCTGGTGGCCTACGAGTGCGACTACCCGCATTCGGACAGCCTGTGGCCGGAGGTGCCGGAGTACCTGTGGAAGAGCGTCGCGCACCTGACCCAGGCGCAGATCGACAAGGTGACCCACCTCAACGCGATGCGCTTCTTCAACTTCGACCCGTTCAAGCACCACAGGCGCGAGGACCTGACGGTGGGCGCGCTGCGCGCCAGGGCCGCGGCCGATGGCGTGGACGTGTCGCCCAAGTCTTCCGGCGGCGCCAAGCCGCTGGCCGAGGGCGAGGAAGCCCGTCCGGTGACCTCGGGCGACTTGATGAAGATGTTCTCGCATCACTCGAAGGCGGCCTGACGACCGGCGCTCGCGTGGGGGCGCAAGGCTCCCCGCGCGAGTGCCGATATGGAGTGCGCGGCCGATGAGTGACGCAGGCCTGCTGGACCTGGGCGGCCAGGTGGCCTTCGTCACCGGGGCCGGGCAGGGTGCGGGCCGCGCCATGGCACTGGCTTTCGCGCGGCACAATGCCGGTGGCATCGCGGTCAACGACTTCGTCGCGGTACGCGCCGAGGCGGTGGCTGCCGAGATCAGGGCGCTGGGCGTGCCCGCGATCGCCGTGCCCGCCGATGTAGGCGACCACGCCGCGGTGAGCGCGGCGATGGACAGTGCCGCGACGCTGGGGCCGGTGACGATCCTGGTCAACAATGCCGGCAACGCCGGGCCGAACCAGGCCATGCGCCTGTCGCCGCTGTTCTGGGAGACCGGGCCGGCCGACTGGGACCGTTTCCTGCGCACCAACCTGCAGGGCGTGATGAACTGCTGCCATGCCGCGCTGCCGGGCATGGTGGCGCAGCAGCGTGGGCGCATCGTGACGATCGTGTCCGATGCCGGTCGCGTCGGCGAAGCACGGCTGGCGGCGTATTCGGCGGCCAAGGCCGGCGCCGCGGGTTTCATGCGCGCCATTGCCCGCGAGACGGGCCGCTACGGCATCACGGCGAACTGCATCTCGCTGTCGACGCTGGAGCCGGCACTGGATGAACCGGCGAAGAGCGAGTTCATGGCCAGCGAGCAGGCCAAGGCGCATGTCGCGCGCTATGTGGTCCGCCGCTTCGGCCAACCCGACGATGTCGCCGCCATGGCGCTGTTCCTGTGCTCGGAGGCATCGGGCTGGATCACCGGGCAGACCTATCCGGTCAACGGCGGGTACAGCTTCGCGGTGTAACGCTCATCCGAGATGGCGCTTCGCGAACCCGGCGATCTCCTGCCGCGCCTGGCGGACTTCGGGAAACTGCAGCTCGAAAAGGGGAAAGGCGTGCGGCAGCAGCGGCCAGACGTGGCAGGTCATCGGCACGCCGGCCTCATGCACCCGCTGCGCCAGCAGGATGGTCTCGTCGAGCAGGACCTCGTTGTCGCTGGCCAGGAAGTACATCGGCGGCAGGCCGCAGCAATCCATGTACAGGGGCGAAAGCTCGGGATCGGAGGCGTCCCAGCCGCCGGCATAGAGTTCGTCGATGCGCTGCATCGCGGCGATCGGCAGCAGCGGGTCCTGCTTCATCAACCGCGTGCGTGACGGCGGACTATGGAGGCGACCCATCTCGGTCACGGGCGATACCGCCACGGTGCAGCAGGGCATCGGCAGGCCCGCCTTGCGAATCCGCTGCAACACGCCCAGTGCAAGATTGCCGCCGGCCGAGTCGCCGCCGAGCACGATCTTCGATGGCGCATAGCCCTTGTCCAGCAGGGCGCGATAAGCACGCTCGCAGTCGTCGAGGGAGGCCGGGAAGCGGTTGAACGGGGCGAGGCGGTAGTCGGGCAGGAATCCGTCGGCGTCGAGTTCGCGGCAGATCTTCGCCACCATGACCATGTGAGCGCCGGGAGCGGCGGGCAGGACGAAGCCGCCGCCGTGCAGCCAGAGCACGACCGGACGGCTCGTGTCCTTCAGGCTGCCGATGACGTGGCCGGGCACGCGGCCGACGATCTGGTAGTCGAGCGAAAGGCCGGCGCTATCGGGGCAGGGCATCGCTGCCACGCGCAGCTGGGTTTTTGCGATCTTCGAATGGCTGGCATTCACGATCCGGCCCACCAGCGGCTTCAGGATGAGCCGCAGGAGGCGGACACGGATGCGGCTGCGCAGGCCGATCGGGATGTCGCGGTAGACGATCTCCGCCGCCGAAGCCGCGATCGGGGTCAGGCGGTCCGTCTGGATGAGTTCAGCTTTCATGGTGGATTCCGGCGGAAGGGAGGGGCTTCACTTGATCGTGCCTTCCAGCTCCGTCAGGGCGTCTTCGAGATACTCCAGCAGCCGTTGCATGTGCGGCACGGTCTTGCGGCAGGCGATCAGGCCGAAGTCGACCGTGTCGTGGCGGCTGATGATGGTGATGTTCAGCGCGGCGCTGTCGATCAGCAGGGAGGCGGGGTAGAGGCCGCTGAGCCGCGCGCCCTGCCAGTACATCGTCTGACGCGGGCCGGGAACGTGCGAGATCACGATGTTGCCCAGGGCCTTGTCCGGCGTCAGGCCGAGCAGGGCATTCACCGCGCCGGGCATCAGCATCAGCGAGGCGTAGGTCACCAGTTGTGCGGGCGACAGGCGGCGGATGCGCTCCTTGTTGTAGTCCATGCAGCTCTTGATCGCGACGATCCGCGCGGCCGGATCGTCGAGGTGCGTGGCCAGGTGCGCCAGGGTGAAGGCGACTTCGTTGCCCAGTGCAGTGTGGTCGCGGCGCACCGACACCGGCACCGCGGCGACCAGGGGCTTGTCGGGCAGTTCGTCGAGGTCCTGCAGGTAGCGGCGCAGGGCACCGCCGCACATCGCCAGGATCACGTCGTTGAGCGTGGCGTTGTAGGCCTTGGCCACGGCCTTCATGCGCGGCGTGGCATAGGACTGCGCGGCGAAGCGCCGTGTGCCGCTGACCTGCTGGTTGAGCAGGCAGCGCGGGGCCTGGCCGCCGACGACCAGGTCGGCGTTCTTCGCGCGGAAGTCCTGGAAGCTGCTGCGCAGTTCGCGCAGCACCGGGGTGAAGGCCTTCAGGCCTTCGCGGGTCAGCGAGCGCAGGGCGGACAGGCCGCCGGCGGTGCGCGTCGGTATCGGCAGGGGATTGGTTTCGGACCTGCGGGTGCCCACTTCCCAGGGCGGCGGCAGCTGCCTGGAGGCCTCGGCGTCGGTGGACATCATGTTGATCAGCATGCGGATGCCGGCCACGCCGTCGACCACGGAGTGGTGGATCTTCAGGTAGACGGCGAAGCGTCCGTCCTCGAGGCCCTCGATCAGGTAGATGCGCCACAGGGGATAGGCGCGGTCGAGGTGCCCGCCGTGCACGCGCGACACCATCGCCAGCAGTTCGCGGATGCGGCCCGGCTGCGGCAGCGACAGGTGGACGAAATGGTGGGCGAGGTCGAACTCATCGTCCTGCTCCCAGTAGTGCAGGCCGCCGCGGCGCACCAGGCGCTGGTTGAAGGGCGGGGCGGCCCGGGTGGACTGCTTCAGGCGCTCGGCCACCTGCGCCGGAAACTCCTTCCCTGCGCCGGCCGGCGGCTCGAACAGCATCAGCATGCCGATGTGCAGCGGCTGCCGGCGGCTTTCGAAGCGCAGGAAGGTGTCGTCGACCATGGCCAGTCTTTTCATGACGCGGTGTTCGCCTTCGTTTCCGGTGAATGGGTATGTGCGATGCCTGGAAGGCCTGTCTCCCTCAAATCCTGGGCCGGAACGTTGAACAGGAGAGCGAGGAGGGGAGTAAGTGCGGCCGGGATGCGGGGCAGCCTGATGCCGCAGACGCAGAGCTGCAGGGCGACCCTGCGGCCGACGCGGTGATGCTCCAGGTGGATCAGGTAGTCGGCTAGCATGGCGATCGCCTGTTTAATAAACAACAGTGTTGATTTAATATAGTCCAGGACCATCCGGCGCGCAACGCCCGCTTTTGGGGGGCTTTGCGCTCCTGCCGTGCAGGTACGCAATCCCGGCTGGACCCTGCCGGGGCGCCTGGCCGATCATCCTGGGAGGGATCATGGATTTCCGGCAGAGGGGCCGGTTGATCCTGCACGCATTCATGCTTGATCCGGCGCGCCAGGCTGCGGTAGGGCGCTTGCGGGGTGCCGGCAGGCGGGGTCTCGGAGGCGGCCCCATTGATCAATATATGAACAACGCTGTTGACTTATAACGGGCGGGTCCTTAGCGTGTGACGTTGCCTGAAGCCGTTCAACTCCTATTCAAGGTTCACCATGTCCGCTCCTGCCCAATCGACTCTTTCGGTCCCCTCGGTCCCCCACTGGGTGGGCGGCAAGACTGTTACCGGTCCGCTGATCCGTACCGGCGATGTCTACAACCCCAGCACCGGCGCCGTCAGCGCCCGCGTGCCCTACGCCTCCGCCGAGGAACTGGACGCCTGCGTGGCGACCGCGAAGGCGGCCTTCGCCGACTGGGCGGCGACGCCGGCGCTGCGCCGTGCGCGCGTGCTGTTCCGCTTCCGCCAGCTGCTGGAAGCGGCCACCGACGAAATCGCGGCCGTCATTTCCAGCGAGCATGGCAAGACGCTGGCCGATGCCCGCGGCGAAATCGTGCGCGGCCTGGAAGTGGTGGAATTCGCCTGCGGCATTCCGGACCTGCTGAAGGGCGAGCACAACGAGAACGTCGGCACCGGTGTCGATGCCTACAGCCTGCGCCAGCCGCTGGGCGTGGTGGCCGGCATCACGCCGTTCAACTTCCCGGCGATGGTGCCGATGTGGATGTTCCCGGTGGCGCTGGCCTGCGGCAACACCTTCATCCTCAAGCCC
Organism: Solimonas sp. K1W22B-7; assembly: GCF_003428335.1. GTDB lineage: Bacteria > Pseudomonadota > Gammaproteobacteria > Nevskiales > Nevskiaceae > Solimonas_A. The sequence goes on along the minus strand of NZ_CP031704.1, from coordinate 4,319,219 downwards.
TCGGAGCGCGATCCTTCGACCGCGATCCTGCTGGCCAAGCTGCTGCATGAGGCCGGCCTGCCGGCGGGCGTGTTCAATGTGCTGCATGGCGACCGGACCTCGGTCGACGGGCTGCTGCAGCATCCGGACGTGGCCGCGGTCAGCTTCGTCGGCTCGACGCCGGTGGCGCGCCACGTCTACCTGGAAGGCACGCAGCGCGGCAAGCGCGTGCAGGCACTGGGCGGCGCCAAGAACCACGCGGTGATCATGCCGGATGCCGACATCGACGACACGGTGGAAGCCCTGCTCGGCGCGGCCTACGGCTCGGCCGGCGAGCGCTGCATGGCGATCTCGATCGCGGTGGCGGTGGGCGATGCCTGCGCCGACCAGCTGATCGAAAAGCTGCTGCCGAAGGTCAAGGCCCTGCGGGTCGGCGTGCCGACCGACAGCGCCACGGAAATGGGACCGCTGATCACCGGCGAGCATCGCGCCAAGGTCTGCGACTACATCGAGTCCGGTGTCGGTGAAGGCGCCAAGCTGCTGGCGGACGGGCGCCCCGGCTTTGCCGGCAAGGCCGGTGGCTTCTTCCTGGGCGGTTCGCTGTTCGACGGCGTGACGCCGGAGATGCGCATCTACCGCGAGGAAATCTTCGGGCCGGTGCTGGGCATCACGCGCGTGCCGGACCTGGAGTCGGCGATCAAGCTGATCAATGCCCACCCCTTTGCCAACGGCACCGCCATCTTCACGCGCAGCGGCAGCGCGGCGCGGGCCTTCACCTCCGCGATCGAGGTGGGCATGGTCGGCGTGAACGTGCCGCTGCCGGTGCCGATGGCCTTCCACAGCTTTGGCGGCTGGCGCAACTCGCTGTTCGGCGATCACCACATCTACGGCCGTGAAGGCGTGCGTTTCTATACCCGCCTCAAGGCGGTGACGCAGCGCTGGCCGAAGGATGTGAAGAGCAGCGCCGAGTTCTCCATGCCGACGATGAAGTAAGGCGAAACTGACATGACTTCGAAGCAGGATTTTTCTCCGGCCACGCTGCTGGCCGTCTACACCCTCGCTCTGCGCATTCACCTGGTGGACGAGCGCTTCCGCGGCCTGCTGCGGTCGGGCCGCCTGGCGGCGGTGTACTACTCCCCGCGCGGCCAGGAGATCCTGGCGGCGGCGATGGGCGTACACCTGAATGCCCGCGACTACCTGGTGACCACCTACCGCGGCATCCACGACCAGCTGGCCAAGGGGATCCCGCTACGGTCCCTGTTCGCCGAGTACTACGGCAAGGCCACCGGCGCCTGCAAGGGCAAGGGCGGCGCCATGCACATCACCCACCCCGCATCGGGCGTGATGGTCACGACGGGTGTCGTGGGCAGCGGCCTGCCGATCGCCAACGGCCTGGCCTGGGCCAGCCAGCTCAAGGGCGAGGACCGGGTCACCCTGTGCTGCTTCGGTGATGGCGCCTCCAACATCGGCGCCTTCCACGAAGCCCTCAACCTGGCCGCCCTGTGGAAACTGCCGGTGATCTTCCTGTGCCAGAACAACGGCTACGGCGAATGCACCCCGTACGGCAAGGCCACCGCCTCCGCCCGCATCTCCGATCGTGCCGCCGCCTACGGCCCCAACATGCGGGGCGTCACCGTCGACGGCAACGACCCAGAAGCCATGTGGACCGCCTCTGCCGCCGCCGTCGCCCGCGCAAGGTCCGGCGAAGGCCCCACGCTCCTGGAAGCCAAGACCTTCCGCTTCATGGGCCACTACTTCGGCGACCCCGGCGCCTACATCCCCAAGGCCGAATACGACGCCGCCCTGGCCAAGGACCCCATGCCCGCCACCCGCGCCGCCGTCCTGGCCAGCGGCGTCAGCGAAGCCGAGCTGGAAGACCTGAAAAAGCAGATCGAAGCCGACATCGACGACGCCCTGCAGTTCGCCCTCGACAGCCCCGTGCCGGATCTGGACGAAATCAACCGCGACATCTACGCAGACCCCACGGGAGCCCCGGCATGAACGCCCCCACTGCCGCCACCACCGCCACGAAAACCATCAGCTTCACCGAGGCCTACTCCCGCGCCCTGCATGACGCCATGGAGATGGACCCCCGCGTCATCATGCTGGGCGAAGACATCGCCGACGAAGAGGGCGGCGGCGTGTTCAAGGTCACCAAGGGCCTGTCCACCAAGTTTGGATCCAGAGTCCGCACCACCCCGATCTCCGAACAGGCCATCGTCGGCGCCGCCGTCGGCGCCGCCCTGGCCGGCCTGCGTCCCGTGGCCGAGATCATGCTGATGAACTTCATCACCGTACCGATGGACCAGATCGTCAACCACGCCGCCAAGCTGCGCTTCATGTCCGGCGGCCAGACCCACGTCCCGATCACCATCCGCACCCGCACCGGCGCCGGGGCCGGCACCGCCGGCCAGCACTCCGACATGCTGGAAGCCTGGTTCGCCCACGTCGCCGGCATGAAGGTCGTCATCCCCTCCAGCCCCGCGGACGCCTACGGCCTGCTGCTGGGCTGCATCTTCGATGAAGACCCTTGCCTGTTCATCGAAGATGCCATGACCCGCACCCAGACCGGCCCCGAGCCGGAGAAGGGCAGGATCATCCCCTTGGGCCAGGCCAACGTCGCAAGAGAGGGAACGGATGTCACCGTCATCGGCTACGGCCGCCCCCTGCGCGACACCCTGGTCATCGCAGAGAAGCTCGCCGCCGAAGGCATCTCCGTCGAAGTCCTGGACCTGCGCACCGTCTCGCCGCTGGACACCGACAGCATCCTCAAATCGGTGGCCAAGACCCAAAGAGCGGTCGTGGTCCACGAAGCTCCCCGCAGCTTCGGCGCCGGTGCCGAAGTCGCCGCCCGCATCCAGGAGCACCTGTACAGCGAACTCAAGGCCCCGGTGCTGCGCGTGGCCTCGCGCGACGTCACCGTGCCCTTCGCCAAGGTGCTGGAGCAGGAATACCTCTACAAACCCAGCGCGATCGAGGCTTCGATCCGCCAGACCCTGAACGGGAAGGGCCGCCGATGAGCACCGAAGTCCGCATCCCGCAGATCGGGTTCTCCGCCCAGGAAGGCACCTTGACCGAATGGCTGGTGCCCGACGGCGGCCAGGTGGAGGCGGGCAAGCCGCTCTACACCCTGGAGCTGGACAAGTCGGTGCAGGAGGTCGAGGCGCCGGCCTCGGGCATGCTCAAGGTCCATGCGGCTACCGGTGAGGTCTATCCCATCGGGGCGCTCATCGCGGAGATCCTGTGAGCGCGGCATAGGCTGTCGACGCTCCGCGGGAGGGTGGGGGCCGGGCTGCGGCGCTTGTGTAAGCTTGGAGCCCGGCGCCGCGCTTCTCTGCCTCCTCCTCCTGCCTCGCGATATCCGTAGTGCGCGATTGCATCGTGGGCGCCATTCCAGGGGATCTGAATGGAACATGTCGAGCGACTGACGATCAAGGCCTCCGGCGTCGATCTGGCCGCTGACGCCGCGGGCCCCTTGGACATCCTCGGGGGCCAGCCCAGCCATGTCTGACCCGCTGAATGCGCCGCCGCGCCGCGGCTGGGCTGCGCTGGAGCCGCTGCGCGAGCGGACCTTCCTGACGATCTGGTCGGCCAGCCTGCTGTCCAACTTCGGACAACTGATCCAGGGCGTGGGCGCGGCCTGGGAGATGACGCGGCTGACCTCTTCGCCCGGCATGGTGGCGCTGGTGCAGACAGCCCTGATGCTGCCGCTGATGCTGGTGGCCGTTCCGGCCGGTGCCGTCGCCGACATGTTCGACCGGCGCAAGATCGCCATGCTCGGTTTGGCCTTCGCCACGCTGAGCGCCGCCAGCCTGACGGTGCTGGCGGCACTGGGACTCACCACGCCCTGGGTACTGCTGGCGTCCTGCGCGCTGATCGGGGCCGGCGTCGCGCTCTATGGCCCGGCCTGGCAGGCCTCGGTGAGCGAGCAGGTCAGGCCGGAACTGTTGCCCGCCGCGGTAGGGCTGGCCTCGGTGAGCTACAACATCGCGCGCAGCTTCGGCCCGGCGATCGGCGGTGTGGTGGTGATGGCCGCGGGAGCGATGGCGGCATTCGCGATCAACGCCCTGTTCTACCTGCCCTTGCTGGCAGCCTTCTATTTCTGGCGGCGCAAGCATGTGCCGCCGCGCCTGCCGCCCGAGCGGATGTATCGCGCCATCGTTTCGGGGGCGCGTTACGCGATCCATTCGCCGCCGATCCGCAACGTCATGGTGCGAGCCTTCGCCACCGGCTTTGCCGGTGCCTCCACGGTCGCGCTGACGCCCCTGATCGCGCGCAATCTGCTGCATGGCGATGCCCGCACCTACGGCCTGCTGCTGGGCGCCAGCGGCATCGGCGCGGTCGTGGGTGCCTTTGCGGTCAGCGAGGTTCGCGAGCGGCTCAAGCCGGAGCAGGCCTTCCTGCTGTGTGCGCCGCTGTCGGGCCTGATGATCCTGCTGCTGGGCTTCAGTCACAGCCTGCTGGCGAGCGCTGCCTGCTTCATGGTGGCCGGCGCCGGCTACATGCTGCTGGTCACCTTGCTGAGTGTCGGCGTGCAGCTGTCCGCGCCGCGCTGGGTGGCGGCGCGCGCGCTGTCCTGGTTCCAGTCTTCGCTGACGGGCGGCATCGCCATCGGCGCCTGGTTCTGGGGCAGCGTGACCGCCGACCACGGCCTGCAGGTGGCGCTGATGGTTTCGGGTGGGCTGCTGATCCTGACACCGCTGATCGGCCTGCTGCTGCCGATGCCGCGCATCTCCCGCTCCGATGCCGAGCAGGTGGAGCTGACGCATGAGCCGGAAGTGGCGCTGCCGATCACGGCGCGCAGCGGGCCGGTCGTGATCGAGATCGACTATCGCGTGGATCCGGAGCGGGCGCGGCAGTTCTACGAGGTGATGCTGGGGATGCAGCGTACGCGCCTGCGCAACGGCGCCTTCGAGTGGTCGCTGTCGCGCGATATCGCCGATCCGGAGCTGTGGACGGAGCGCTATCACTGTCCCACCTGGGGCGACTACCTGCGCCAGCGCAGCCGCTACACGAACGCGGACCGGGACCTGCAGCTGCGGATCGACGGGTTCCATACGCCGACGGGTGGTTCCCGCGTGCGGCGCAGGCTGGAGCGGCCCTTCGGTTCGGTGCGCTGGCACGCCGATACGCCCGACCACAGCGGTGAGCACACGCCCTTGCTGCCGCCCTGAGCGGCAGGCCTATTTAATAGGCAACACTGTCGACTAAAATAGAAACCCGCGGTTATACTCGAAGGAGTACGCGGTCGTCCGATCGGCCGCCCCATCGCGTTCGCCGAGGAGCCCCATGGCCGAAGCCCTGATCATCGATGCAGTCCGTACCCCTCGTGCACTGGGCAAGCCCGGCAAGGGCGCCTATTCGGGCATGCATCCGCAGCACCTGGCCGCCACGGTCCTCAAGGCCCTGCAGCAGCGCAACGACCTGCAGACGGCCGACATCGACGACGTGATCTGGGGCACCAGTGCGCAGAAGGGCATGCAGGGCGGCGACATGGGCCGCATGGCCGCGCTCGACGCCGGCTTCGACGTGCGCGTCAGTGGCGTGACGCTGGACCGCTTCTGCGGCAGCGGCATCACCGCTACCAGCTTCGCAGCGGCGCAGATCCGCTCCGGCATGGAAGACCTGGTCATCGCCGGCGGCACCGAGATGATGTCGCTGATCACGGCGATGTCGGAGCAGGAGAGGGCCGCGGGTCTCAAGTCGCTGATGATGGGCTCGGGCAATGCGCGCCTGCAGGCACGGCACCCGCAATCGCACCAGGGTGTCTGCGCCGATGCGATCGCCTCGATGGAGGGCATCGGCCGCGAGGCGCTCGATGCCTTCTCGCTGGAAAGCCAGAAGCGCGCCGCGCGTGCGCTGCAGGAAGGACGCTTCGCCCGCTCGCTGATCCCGGTGGTGGATGACGCGGGCAAGGTCGTGCTGGACCAGGAAGAGTACCCGCGTCCGCAGACCACGGCCGAAGACCTGGCAGGCCTCAAGCCGAGCTTCATCCAGGTGGCCGACATGCCGATCGACGCCAGCGGCACGACCTTCCGCAAGCTGATCAACAGCCGCTACCCGGACCTGAAGATCGAGCACTTCCACCACGCCGGCAGTTCCTCCGGCGTGGTCGACGGCGCCGCGGCGCTGCTGCTCGCCTCCGAGGGCTATGCGCGCAAGCGCGGCCTGAAGGCGCGCGCGCGCATCGTTGCCACCGCCAACGTCGGCGACGATCCGACGCTGATGCTGAATGCGCCGGTGCCGGCCGCGAACAAGGTGCTGGCCAAGGCCGGCCTGAGCACCAGCGACATCGATCTCTGGGAGGTCAACGAGGCCTTCGCAGTGGTCGTGGAAAAGTTCATCCGCGACCTCAGGCTCGATCGCGAGAAGGTCAACGTCAACGGCGGTGCGATCGCGCTGGGGCATCCCATCGGCGCGACCGGTGCCGTGCTGATCGGCACCGTGCTCGACGAGCTGGAGCGTCGCGACAAGAAGCGTGCGCTGATCACCATGTGCGCCGCGGGCGGCATGGCACCCGCGATCATCATCGAACGTGTGTAGCGCCTGCGCGGGAACCCGGAAATGAACGACAAGACCCAATCCATGCTGCCCTGGCCGGCGGACGATTTGTCCAGCTATGGGCCGGTGGAGGCCAAGGCCGTGGGACGCACGCAGCATTACGTCGGGCGGGTCATGCACCGCAACTGGCTGTCGATCCCGCATGTCACCCATCACGACGATGCGGACATCACGGGCTTCGAGCGGCGCCGCAAGCAGTGGAACGCCGCGAACCCGGAGCACAAGCGCACGCTGCTGCCGGTGCTGGTCAAGGCTTCTGTGGCGGCGCTGCAGCGCTATCCGCGCTTCAACAGTGCCCTGAATGCCGACGGCTCGACGCTGACCGCACGGCAGCATTACCACATCGGCATCGCGGTGGACGTGCCCAATGGCCTGCTGGTGCCGGTGCTGCGGGATTGCGACGCCAAGAGCATCGACGAGATTGCCGGCGAGACCTCGCGCATTTCGGAAAAGGCGCGGACCAAGGGCCTGTCGGTGGCGGAAATGTCCGGCGGCTGCTTCACCCTGTCGTCGCTGGGGCATATCGGCGGGACCGGCTTCACGCCGATCATCAATGCGCCCGAAGTGGCGATCCTCGGCATCTGCCGTACGCAGGACCGCTTCCTGCCGGACGAGGAAGGCCGCCCGGTGCTGCGGCAGCTCTTGCCCCTGTCCCTGAGCTACGACCACCGCGTGATCAATGGTGCGGATGCGGCCCGTTTCGTGCGCGCGATCGCCGAGTGGCTGGAGACCTGCGAATTCGGTTGAGGGCGGCGATGGCCGTCCGGCCGCCATCGTCCATTAAATGAACAACATAGTTGTGCAAAAACCGTCAAAAGCGACTAATATTGGCAAACCATCCGGAGTCGGACAATATGCTGGACGGAGTTAACATTTCGGACAAGAAGATGCGGAGACGCAAGCGGGACCCGGATGGAACGCGCGCGGCAATCCTTGAGGCGGCCGGCAAGCTGCTGGCGAAGGATGGTCCCGAAGGCTTGAGCGTATCCCAGGTGGCGCAGCTGGCGGGCGTCAACCGAGGCACTGCCTACCAGCATTTTCCCACTCGCGAGCAACTGCTCGAGGCGACCACGGCCTGGGTCAGCGAAAGACTGCGCCTGGCGGTCTTCGGCGAGCAGCATGACCAGGCCATCGGCCTGATGGATCCGCAGTCGATCGCGGAGCACATGGCCGAATTCGCAATGGAGAACCCCGAACTGGGCCGTGTCTGGCTGTTCGAGGTGCTCAGCTCCAGCCGGCCGGACAACGATCCGTTCTGGAACCAGTACTGGTCGTCGTTCGAGAAGTTCGCGCAGTCGGACCTGGCGCAGCCGGGCATCGACGCCGAGGTCCATTCCGTGATCATGCTGATCGGTGCCTTCCTCTGGCCGGTGTTCGCCCGCGCCCAGACGCGCACCGCCAAGGACCGCCAGCAGATGGCCAGGCGTTTCTCCAGCGAGATGATCCGCCTGAGCCTCTACGGCACGGTGCGCCCGGAGAAGTTTCCGGAACTCGATGCGCGCATGAAGAAGAGCATCAGCGCCCGCAAGAAGACCAAGTAGCCTGCCCTGCGGTCATCGAAAACCCCAGTCCCCTCGCGGGGGCTGGGGTTTTCGCTTTCCAGGCCCGTTTCTCAGGCCGCAGGAGGGGTGAACAGCTTGCGTACTTCGCGCCGCAGCAGCTTGCCCATTTCGTTGTAGGGCAGTTCCTGCAGCACCGCGATGCGCTCCGGCACGCGCGAGGATCGCAGGCGGCTGCGGATCAGTGTGCGCAGCTCTTCCTCGCTGGGCGCCGCATGCTGCGGCCGCGCCACCACCGCGATGCCGACCGCTTCGCCCCATTCGATCGAAGGCACGGCGACCGCCGCCGCGTCGGCGATGGCCGGGTGCGACATCAGCAGGTCCTCGATTTCGCCCGGCGAGATGTTCTCGCCGCCGCGCACGATGACGTCGTCCGCACGCCCGGCGAGGAACAGGTAGCCCTCGGCGTCGAGCCAGCCGGCGTCGCGGGTGGGGAACCAGCCCTGCGCGTCGAGCGCGCTGCGCTCGCGGTACTCGCCGGAGACCTGTTCGCCGCGCACGTAGATTTCGCCACGCTCGCCGGCCGGCAGCGGCCGGCCTTCCTCGTCGCGGATCTCGATTTCGACGGTGGGCAGCGGCCGCCCGACCGAACCCAGGCGCGCGCGCGCCTGCGGATCGTCCGAGCCCTTGGCGGCGCGATGCTCTTCCGGGCCCAGCAGGGCGATGGTCGAGCTGGTTTCGGTCAGGCCGTAGGCATTGGTGAAGTCGGTGCCGGGGAACAGTTCCAGTGCCCGGTCGATCAGCTCCAGGGGCATGCGGCCGCCACCATAGGCGATGGCCTGCAGCCCCGGCAGCTCGGCTGCCGCGCCGGCGTCGATGCGCGCGATGATGCGCGACAGCATCGTCGGTACCACGAAGGCATTGCTGGCACGCTCCGCGGCCGCCAGCGCCAGCCAGGCGTCGGGTTCGAAGGCCGGCAGCAGCAGGATGCGGCGCATGGCGTAGATCGAGCTCATCAGCGCGGCGATGCCGGCGATGTGGTACGGCGGCACGCAGACCAGCGCCGCCTCTTCCGGCGGCGCAGAGCCGAACTCGACGGTGCCAAGGATGTAGGACAGCAGGTTGGCATGGCGCAGCAGCGCGGCCTTGGGCGCTGCCGTGGTGCCGCTGGTGAAGATCTGGACGGCGATGCCGGCTTCAGCCGGCTCGTCATCGCTGCCCGGCGTGTTTTCGGACTGGGCGACGAACTCCGCGCGGGTCTGCACCACATGCCCGCCATCGGGGTTCAGGCGCTGCACGCGCTCGACGTCGCCGATGACGCAGGCCGGCGCGACGCGCTGGAGCAGGGCGGCGAGGTCGGCGTCGGCGAGGCGATAGTTGAGCGGCACATAGGGTACGCCGGCGATCGCGGCGCCGAACAGCGCGATGGCGGCGGCCTCGCTGCTTTCGTCGAGCAGGGCCACGTGGGTGCAGCCGCTCCTGACGATGTTCACGGCGGCACCGCGGGCAGCGGACAGCAGGGCGCCGTAGGACCAGCGGCGTCCGTCGCAGACCAGGCCGATACGGTCCGGCTCGGCATCGGCGGCCATCTGCAGGATCAGCGAGATGTTCATCGGCTAGTCGGACGAGGGCAGCGGTTTGGCGTCCTTGGGCTGCAGGGCGACGCCGGCGATCGACAGCGATCCCGGCCCGGCTTTCACACAGAGCAGTTCGATGTTGCCCGCGGCGTCGGTGTAGCGCTTGCCGATCTTCGTGCCCTCGGAGAAAGCGGGATCGAGTGCGGCGCGTGTGGCCGGGCGTTCCTCGCCCATCGGGGCGCCACCGCATTCGACGACGAAGTCGCTGCCGCGGATCACCATCACCTCGGTGTCGCAGGCGGCGCTTTTCAGTTTCCTTCCAGGTTTCATGGATTCCTCGTGTGCGTCAGGCGATCGCGCCCGATGCTTTCAGCTTCTCGATGCGATCCCACTCCAGGCCCAGTTCCATCAGCACGATCTCGGTGTGCTCGGAGGCCTGCGGGGCGCGGGTGGTCTGCACCGGCGCGTGGTTGAACTGCACCGGGCCGCGCACCAGCTTGATCGGCGCGCCGCCGTCGGAGGCTTCCACCTCGAACAGCATGTCGTTGGCCAGGGCCTGTTCGTCGGTGGCGATGTCGAGCAGGCTCTGCACCGGTGCCCACTGGCCCTTCATGGTCTTCAGGTGCTGGCGCCAGTACTCGAAGGGCTGCTTCCTGAAGGCCTCGGCGATCAGCTCGCCGGCTTCCTTCCAGTGCTGCATCAGCGCCTTGGCGTCGGCGAAGCGCGGGTCGTCGGCGGCCTCGGGTATGCCCAGGTGGGTGAAGGTGTCGCGGATCAGCGGCCCCGGCGTGAGCACGCAGAGGTTGATGGTGCCGCCGTCGGACGTGGTGTAGTTGCCGGCCAGTGGGTTGCCCGGGTTGCCGCCGGCGGACGGCATGCGGTTGCGCATGACCTTGCCGGTGTCGATGCCCATGTCGATGGACGTTCCCGAGGCCCACCAGGCGGTGCTGAGCAGGGAGACGTCGAGCTCCACGGCTGCGCCGGTCTTCTCGCGATGGAACAGCGCCGCCGCGATGCCGCCGGCGATGTTCATGCCGCCGATCGAGTCGCCGAAGGCGGGGATGGCCTGCGCCAGCGGGCCGCCCAGTTCCGGCGGCGACATGGTGTGGCCGATGCCGCTGCGCGACCAGAACGCCGTACCGTCGAAGCCGCCGGTGTCGCGCTCGGGGCCCTTGTCGCCGTAGGCGCTGCCGCGTGCATAGATGATCTTCGGGTTCACCGCGCGGATGTGCTCGATGTCGAACTTCATCTTCTGCCGCTGCGAGGGCAGGTAGTTGGTGAGGAAGACATCGGCGGTCCTGGCCAGTTCGTAGATCACTTCCATGCCCTCGGGGGTGGAGATGTCGACGCCGACGCTGCGCTTGCCGCGGTTGGGGTGCTCCACGAAGGGGCTGCGCAGCGGGTTGACGGCGATGCCGCCGAGGTTGACGAAGCCGCGCTGCGTGTCGCCGCGCACCGGGTGCTCGATCTTGATGACGTCGGCGCCCCAGTCCGCGAGGATGGCCCCGGCGGCCGGGACAAAGGTGAACTGCGCCACTTCCAGGACTCTTACGCCCTTCATTACCTGCGTCATACTCGTTCCTCCGTCACGCACCGCAAAGACATCCGGGCTATGATACTAATCAACATCGTTGTTGCATAGTATCGGTCCCTGCGTTAGAAATGACCGACTGACTCATACCCATCGGGAGAAAAATGAAGATCGAACCCTCTCTGGCCGCCGTGGTAACCGGTGGCGCTTCGGGCCTTGGCCTGGCCACCGTAAAGGCTTTGCGGGCGGCCGGCGTGAAGGTCGCGATCTTTGATCTCAATGAAGAAGTTGGCGAAAAGGCCGCTGCCGGGACGGGCGCGATCTTCTGCCGCTGCGACGTGCTGTCGGACGAGAGCGTCGACCAGGCCTTCGCCAAGGCGCGTGCGGCGCAGGGCCAGGAGCGGGTGCTGGTGTGCTGCGCCGGTGGCGGCAATGCGATCCCGACTGCCCGCCGGGACAAGACGACCGGCGCGATCAACATATTCCCCACCGACAAGTTCGAGTGGGTGCTGAAGCTCAACACCGTCGGCACCTTCCGCTGCATCACGCGCGCGGCGGCCGGCATGATGACGCTGGAGCCGGTCAACGGCGAGCGCGGCGTGCTGATCAGCACGGCTTCGGCCGCCGCCACCGAGGGCCAGATGGGGCAGGCGGCCTACTCGGCGGCCAAGGCGGCCATCGTCGGCATGACGCTGACCATTGCGCGTGATCTGTCGCGCGAGGGCATCCGCGTCAACACGATCCAGCCGGGCATCTTCGATACCCCGGCGATGTCGCGGGCGACGCCGGAGATGCTCGACGCCCTCGGCAAGATGGTGCCGTTCCCGCCACGGCTCGGCCATGCCGACGAGTACGCCAGCCTGGCGCTGGAGATCGTGCGCAACGGCTACATCAATGGCGAGACCCTGCGCCTGGATGGCGCGATCCGCATGCAGCCGCGCTAGCGCGGCAGTTAAAAAAGCCTCGATATTGCCGAGGCTTTTTTCATTCAGCATAAAACAAGCGGCGCAGCGCTGGCCGGTCGACCTTCAGCGAGGGTGTCCGGGGCAGCTCCTGCACGAAGCGCCAGATGACAGGAATGTGCGTCGTGTAGACCTGGTCACGCAGATGGGCTTCCAGTTCGGCCACGCTTGGTGGCGCCACGTCCGGCTTGAGCTGGATGGCGGCCGCGGGCACCTGGCCCAGCCGTGTATCGCCGAGGCCCACGACCGACACCGCTGAAATCGCCGGGTGCAGCATCAGTGCGCGCTCGATCGTTTCCGGCAGCAGCTTGAACCCGCCGCGCATGATCGCGCCATCGGCGCGGCCGCGATGGAACAGGAAGCCGTCCTCGTCGATCACGGCGATGTCCGAGGTGCGGATCCAGTCCGGCCCGATGCGCGGGGAAATCACTTCGAGCAGTCCCTCTAGCCCTGGCGGGAGGACGGCGCCGCTGTCCGGATCGACGATGCGCAGGCGGGCACCCGGCAGTGTGCGCCCGACGCTGCCGAACTTCTGCTGTCCCCATTGCGCGTGCAGCTCCGGCGTCATCGCGGTCACCGGTCCGCCGAATTCCGTGGCGCCATAGGACAGCAGGATGGGAATGCCGTAGCGCTCTTCGAAGGCGCGCTGCACGCTGGGGTCCAGCGGTGCGGCGCCGGTGCCGAGGCGTCGGATGCTGGCGAGGTCCGCGACGGGGATGTTGGCGTCCAGCACCATCTGCACGCCCGCTGGCGGCAGGCCGCTGACCTTCGGACGGTAGCGCCGCACGTAGTCGTGCCAGCCGGCGACGCTGAAGCGCTCCAGCAGCACGGCGCGCTGTCCCCGCAGCAGTGCCGGCAGCGTGGAATAGATGCCGGAGATGTTGCCCAGCGGGAAGAACAGCAGGGTGGGCGACAGCGTGGACAGGTCGCTGGCGGGCGCGCCCACCAGGTGACGGGCGATCAGCTCGTAGCTGATCGTGAAGGCCTTGGGTGGGCCGGTGGTGCCGCTGGTCAGGATCTCGATCTGTGGCTGCGCGGATGCCTGCGCAGGGCTGGTGACCTGCGAGCATTCGAGGCCCGGCAGCGCCGTGGCGTCGTCCTGCGTCAGCATGATAGCGGCGCTGCCCTGTGCCGCGAGCACGGCACGGACCTCGGGCGAGAAGTCCTGCGCATCGGCGACCACCGCCGCGGGCCGCAGCCGCTCCAGGTCGCGTGCGATGGCCGCTGTGGACTGGAAGGCGTAGATCATGCGGATGCTGCGCCCGCCGGCGAGCAGCCCGAGCAGGGCGGCGACGGATGAAGGACGGTTGCGCGGCACGAAGGCGACCGGTGCCGGGCTCGCCGCGCCGCTGGCTTGCAGCAGCGCGGCGACGCGGCCGGCCAGTTGCTGCAGATGGCCCCAGCTGGACCAGCAGCCTTCGAATTCGAGGGCGGGTTGGGAGGCCGGACGTGCCAGCGCGGCCGCGACCAGGTCCTGGAGTGCGCTCATCGCAGCCTGAACCAACCGCCCTGGATGTCGTAGTGAAGGCTTGCGCTCATGTCTGGCTCCCTGCGGGAAGGTCCGGCCCGCTCATGGCGGGGGCAGCCTTTACTTCCGCTCCATCCCTGATAGAAAATCAACAGTGTTGTATACAATAAGTGTACATCGCGCCGGTGCAGGAAGTGAATGTGCGGCGACCCCTGTCCCGGTCATAGGAAGCGGATGAGTTACATGGAACTGAAAGGCAAGCGGGTGGTGGTCACGGGTGCGCTGGGCTCGCTGGGCAGGGCGGTTGCGGAAGCGGCCGCTGCCGCCGGCGCCACGGTGGTGGCCGTGGATCGCATTGCCGGTACGCCGCCGCGGGGGGCCGAGGCCGCGCCGCCGCTGGACCTGGGCAGCACCCAGGACACGCAGGCGGCATTCGCGGCTATCGCCGCGCGCCACGGGCGCATCGACGCGCTGGTCAACATCGCCGGCGGCTTCCGCTGGGAGACGCTGGCCGATGGCTCGCTCGACACCTGGGACCAGCTCTACCAGATCAACCTGCGCACCGCGGTCAATGCCTGCCGCGCGGCGCTGCCGCACTTTCCGGCGCAGGGCGGGCGCATCGTCAACATCGGTGCGGCGGGCGCGGTGAAGGCGGCCGCCGGCATGGGCGCCTACGCGGCCTCCAAGGCCGGCGTGGCGCGCCTCACCGAGGCGCTGTCCGAGGAACTGAAGGCGCGCGACATCACGGTCAACGCCGTGCTGCCCAGCATCATCGACACGCCGGCCAACCGTGCCGACATGCCGGACGCCGATTTCTCGCGCTGGGTCACGCCGCAGGCCCTGGCGGACGTGATCCTGTTCCTGCTCGGCGATCGCGCCGCCGCCGTCACCGGTGCGTTGATCCCGGTTTCCGGGCGTGTCTGAGAGCCTGGGCCGGCGGCCGCTGCGGCAGCCCGCTGCGGGTGAGGGCCTGTCCTCCGCGGGCGGCAGGAGCTTCGGCGCCGTGAAGATCCGCGAGCGCCAGCAGCGCGAGTTCGACCGGCGGGAGCGCCTGTTCATGGATTGCGCGCGCCAGCTCATCGTCGAGGAGGGGCTGCTGAACCTGCAGATGACGCGTATCGCGGAGAGGTGCGAGTACGCGGTCGGCACGGTCTACCGGCACTTCGCCTCGAAGGAAGACCTGCTGCTGGCGCTGACGGCGCACTACACGCGTCAGCATGTGGGCCTGTTCCAGCGCGTGAGCCGCTGGCATGCGCGACCGCGGGACAGGATGTTCGCGCTCGGCGTTGCCCACATGATCTCCGGGCAGCGCTACCCCGAGTACTTTCGCCTGATCCAGTACGTGCTGACCGAGGTGGTCTGGCGCGCCGCCACCGTGGAGCGCCGCCGCGAGTTCCTCCGGCTCAACCAGCCACTCGGAGAACTGGTCGTGGCGATCGTCGACGAGGGCGTGCAGGCGGGTGACCTGCTGCTGCAGGCGATTTCGGCGCAGGAGCTGGCCGCGGGCTTCTGGGCGCTGGCCACCGGCATCCAGAAGCTGGCCAATGCGCAGGGGATCCACGAGGCTGCCGGGCTGCGCGATCCGCATCGGGCGATGTTCCGGCACATGCAGGTGATGCTGAATGGCTACGGCTGGAAGCCGCGTGTGGACCCGGCTGACACCGCGACGCTCGATCGACTGGTCCGGCGCGTCTGCGCCGAGGTCTTCGGCGAAGACTGGAACCCGGCCTGCTCGATACCCTAGCTGCAGCCAGATTTGACCTTGAGCGCTTGCCGCGTTGTGGCGCTGCCGGGCTCACTTAGTATGCAGATCGATACTGGAATGTGATCGGCCTGTTTTCGTTGCGTTGCGTGCCCTGAGCGGCGGGTTCCCCGCTGAACTTGCATCTGGATGGGAGCAGCGTAGTATAGACAACGTTGTTGATTACATAGGTTTCGAGGAGAGCGCAGCGCGCGCGGGATCGGGACATCGCCCGGAGCGGATGCGCCATAACACGGCTCAAGGCCGGCGGCAGCAGGACTGAGGATGGCGCAAGTGACCCATATCGACGGGAACCAGCGGCAGTGTGCTGCGGCAGCCGCAAGGCTTGCCCGCCGCGCCTGTGCTTGCGCCCCCGTCATGGCAGACCTGAGGGATCTGCAGTCATGAGCGGCACCACGGTCATCGTCGGTGCGGGCCAGGCGGGCAGCGATCTGGCCAGCGCGCTGCGCCAGGCGGGCTACGGCGGCCGCATCGTCCTGATCGGCGACGAAACTTCCGTGCCCTACCGCCGTCCGCCCCTGTCCAAGGCGTTTCTGTCGGGCGAGATGGGCGAGGAAGGCTTGTACATCAAGACCCGCGAAGCCTACGCCAAGCACGACATCGAATTGCGCACCGGCGTGAGCGTGAGCTCGATCGATCGTGCGGCGCATGCCCTGACGCTGGCGGACGGCGAAACCGTCGGCTACGACAAGCTCGCGCTCACCACCGGTGGACGCGCGCGGCGCCTGACACTGCCGGGCGCCGACAAGCCGAACGTGCACTACGTCCGCACCATCGACGATATCCGCCGGCTCCGCGATCAGTTCAGGCCGGAACAGCGGCTGGTGATCATCGGCGGCGGCTACATCGGCCTGGAAGTTGCCGCGGTCGGCATCAAGACCGGACTGAAGGTCACCCTGGTCGAGGCACTGCCGCGGCTACTGGCCCGTGTCACCGGACCCGAGCTGTCGCAGTACTACGACTCCGTGCACCGGCGCAAAGGCGTGGATATCCGCCTGGGCGTGGGCGTGCAGGCGCTGGAAGGCGATGCGCAGGCGGAGGCGGTGATCCTGCAGGATGGCACGCGCCTGCCCGCGGACGTCATCATCGTCGGCATCGGCCTGATCCCGAACACGGAGCTGGCGGAGCGCTGCGGGCTGGCGGTCGACAACGGCATCATCGTCGACCTGTACTCGCAGACCAGCGATCCAGACATCCTCGCCGCCGGCGACTGCACCAATCACGAGAACGGTTTCTTCGGGCGGCGCATGCGCCTGGAGTCGGTGCCCAACGCCAGTGAGCAGGCGCGGGTGGCCGCGGCCACGATCTGCGGCAAGCAGCTCGCCCATGCGGGCGTGCCCTGGTTCTGGTCGGACCAGTATCACCTCAAGCTGCAGATGGTCGGCTTGTCGAACGGCCACGACCGCGTGGTCGTCCGCGGTTCGATGGAGGCCGACAGCTTTGCGGCGTTCTACCTGCAGGACGGCATCGTGATCGCCGTGGATGCGGTCAACCGGCCGCAGGAATTCATGCTGGGCAAGAAGATGGTGGCCGGCCGGCTGCGCTCGGACCCGGCCCTGCTGGCCGATGAATCCGTTGCGCTGAAGTCACTGGTGGCATGACCGTGAAGAGCGCCCAGCCAGCCCAGGGTCCGGTGGTGGTCGTCACCGGTGCATCGCAGGGCATCGGTGCGGCCATTGCCGAGTGTTTTGCGAACCGCATTCCCGGCGCGCGCTTGGCGCTGGTCGCAACGAATCCCAAGCACTTGGGCGCGATCGCCGAGCGCTGTCGGCAGGCGGGTGCGGAGGTCGAGGCCCTGCCGGCCGATCTCAACGACAACGTCCAGGTCGAACGCATGGCCGCCGAGGTTCACGGCCGCTTCGGGCATGTGGACGTGCTGATCAACAATGCCGGGCGCTGGCGCGGCGGCGCGGCCCATGAAATGCAGGTATCGGAGTTCCTGCAGGTGCTGCAGGACAACCTGGTCAGCATGTTCGCGGTGACCCGCGCTTTCCTGGCGGCCATGCTGGCCCGCGGCAGCGGCGACATCTTCCTGATGTCCTCGACCTCCGGGCTGACGGGCCTGGCCAACAACGCGGCCTACTGTGCCGCCAAGCATGGCGTCGCGGGGTTCTCCAAGGCATTGCGCGCGGAAGTCGCGAGCCGGGGTATCCGCGTGTGCTGCGTCTACCCGGGCCCGACGGAATCGCCGTCCTGGGCCGGTACCGGCGTCGATCTCGAGAAGCTGATGTCGGCCGCCGATATCGCGAATGTTTTCGTGGATGCATACCAGATGTCCCGCAGGTCGGTGATGGAGGACGTGATCCTCCGGCCCCTGGCCAGCATGCAGGGCGTCTGAAGCGGCATCCGGGCATTGCTTACTGGTCGAACCGGGTCGGTCCCGGGCGCGATCAAACCGTATTACGGAGGAGACCAACGATGTACGTGTTCAAGACAGCAAAACGGGTTGCCCGCGTGGCGATTCCTCTGGCCGTGACGTTCTTTGTCGTCGCGGCCTCCGCGGCCACGGTGAAGGACGTGACTGCAACGGGCAACCAATGGCTGGTCGCCCAGGTCGAGTCCCAGAAGCGCGTCGACGCCATGGCCGACGAAGGTCGCGACATCGCCGACCAGTACCGCACCACCCTGCGCGAAAGCGAAGGCCTGAAGCTCTACCTGCAGCAGCTGCGCGCGCAGCTCAAGTCGCAGGAAGAGGAGATGGAGGCGATCCGCCAGGAATCGGCCGAGCTGGACCGCACCAACATCGAGATCCAGCCGCTGATGGTGCGCATGCTGGACTCCCTCGAGCAGTTCGTGGCGCTGGACGTGCCGTTCCTGAAGCAGGAGCGCGCCGGTCGCGTCGAGAAGCTCAAGGAAATGATGCCGCGCGCCGACGTCACGGTCTCTGAAAAGTACCGCCGCATCGTCGAGGCCTACCAGATCGAGATGGAATACGGCCGCACGATCGAAGCCTACAAGGGCAAGCTGGCCGACAAGGAAGTGGACTTCCTGCGCGTGGGCCGCGTCGGCCTGTTCTACCAGACCCCCGATGGCGCCGAGACCGGCTACTGGGACCGCGACAAGAAGGACTGGACGGCCGATGACGACTACACCGAAGGCGTCAAGGAAGGCCTGAAGGTCGCCAAGAAGCAGACCTCCCCGAACCTGCTGATCGTCCCCAT
This sequence comes from Solimonas sp. K1W22B-7, assembly GCF_003428335.1. Classification (GTDB taxonomy): domain Bacteria; phylum Pseudomonadota; class Gammaproteobacteria; order Nevskiales; family Nevskiaceae; genus Solimonas_A. Next base: position 4,300,719 of record NZ_CP031704.1, on the reverse strand, counting down.
CCAGGCCGCCGCGAGCAAGTAAGCCATGAACTTCAAAACCCTCAAGCTCACCGCCGCCCTGACCCTTGGCGTCATCGGCCTGCCGGCCCTCGCCCAGCAGGCCCCGGCCACTGCCAAGACCCTGGACGAACTGCTCGAGCAGGTCCGTACCGCCGACGCCCGCGACGCCAAGGCCAATACCGATCGCGAAGCCCGCTTTGCTGCCGCCCGCGACCAGCAGGGCAAGCTGCTGGGCGAGGCCAATGCCGAGAAGACCGCCCTGGAGAACCAGGCCGCGGCGCTGGCCCGACAATTCGAAGCGAACGACTCGCAGATCGGCGAGCTGACCAAGGCCCGCGACATCAAGGCTGGCAACCTCGGCGAACTGTTCGGCGTCATGCGCCAGACCGCCGGCGATTTTGCCACCGTCGCCCGCAACAGCATGCTCACGGCGCAGTTTCCGGATCGCGTACCGCAGATCGACCGCCTGGCGCAGACCAAGACCATGCCGCCGATGGAAGACCTGAACCGCTTCTGGTTCGAGATGCAGCGCGAAATGACCGAGGGCGGCAAGATCAGCCGCATCCAGGCCAAGGTCACCGCACCGGACGGCGGCCAGACCGAGAAGACCGTCCTGCGTGTCGGTCCCTTCGTCGCGATCTCCGAGGGCCAGTTCCTGGAGTACGGCGGCGGCACCTTCTCCACGCCCCCCAAGCAGCCACCGAGCAATTTCGGTGGCATCGCCGGGGACTTCGAAGAGGAGGGCTCGGGCTATCACGCCATGGTCGTCGATCCCACCCGTGGCGTGCTGCTGTCGCTGTTCTCGCAGCGTCCGAGCATGGTGGATCGCGTCGTCGAAGGCGAAGCGGTGGGCTACATCATCATCGCCCTGGGCCTGATCGGTACCCTGGTTGCGATCTACCAGTTCATCTACCTGACCATCACCAGCGCCAAGGTCAACCGCCAGCTCGGCAACCTGTCGAACCTGGCTGCGGACAACCCGTTGGGGCGCGTGCTGCTGTCCTTCAAGGGCGGCAACGCGCCGAAGGCCACCGAGGATGCCGAAGTGGTGGAACTGCGCATCTCCGAAGCCGTGCTGAAGGAACTGCCGCCGCTGGAACGCGGCCAGTCCTTCCTCAAGCTCGCCGTGGCGGCCGGTCCGTTGCTGGGCCTGGTCGGCACCGTCGTCGGCATGATCCACACCTTCCAGGTCATCACCGAGTCCGGCTCGGGTGATCCGAAGCTGATGGCCGCCGGTATTTCCATGGCCATGATCGCCACGCTGCTGGGCCTGGGCATCGCGATCCCGCTGCTGTTCGCCAACTCCGCCCTGCAGAGCCGTTCCAAGCGCATCACCCAGATTCTCGACGAGCAGAGCACGGGCCTGCTGGCCGAGCTGATCGAGAAGCGCACCCATGCCTGAAGTCCTGCTCGCCCCGTTCCACGCGGTCGGCCAGCTGATCATCGCGGGCGGCCCGCTGGTCCTGTGGATCCTGCTGGCGGGGATCCTCATGTGGACCCTGATCTTCGAGCGCCTGTGGTTCTTCCAGACCCAGCTGTCGCCGATGGTCACGGGCCTGCTGGCCGACTGGAAGGGCCGTCCGGAGCACCAGTCCTGGGCTTCGCACCAGGTGCGCAAGGCCATGATCTCGCGCCTGAACGGCGCGATGGCCGAGAACATGCCGGTGCTCAAGGTGTTGATTCCCATGTGCCCGCTGTTGGGCCTGGTGGGGACGGTCCACGGCATGCTCGAGGTGTTCGACAGCATGGCGATCCTGGGGTCGGCAGACGCAAGGACCATGGCTTCCGGTGTGTCCAAGGCCATGAACTGCACCATGACCGGCCTGGCGGTGAGCGTCACCGGCATGTACCCGGTGTTTCATTTCCAGTCGGCGATCCGCAAGCAGACGGAATTGCTGGCCGACCGCTTCACGTTCTAGGACAGACTTCCCATGGGAATGCGCCACCGCCGCCAGCACGTAGAGCACGACGAAGAGGCCATCGACCTCGCGCCGATGCTCGACTTCGTCCTGAACCTGCTGATCTTCTTCATCATCACCGCGGTCTTCGTCAAGGAAGTCGGCCTGAGCCTCAACACGCCGCCTCCAACGCCGCAGAACCAGAAGCAGGAAGAGGACGACAAGGGCACGCTGTTCATCGCCGTGCACAAGAGCGGTGACATCTCGATCGACCAGCGCCTGATCGATGCGGCCTCGATCCGTGCCAACGTCGAGCGCTTCCGTGGCGAGAAGCCCGATGGCCCGGTGATCGTCGTGGCCAACACCAAGGCCCCGACGGGCGTGGTGGTCAAGGCCATGGACCAGGCCAGGGCCGGTGGCGCGATGAACGTGCTGCTGCAGCCGACCACGAGCAAGTAAAACAAAAGCGCGCCGAGGAGAAACCCATGCTAGCCCGCCGCCACGCACAGGATGATGGACATCACGGCATCGACCTTGCGCCGATGCTGGATTTCGTCCTGAACCTGCTGATCTTTTTCATCATCATCACCTCCTTCGTCAAGCAGGCCGGCGTCAAGGTCGACAAGGAGCAGGCGGAGACGGCAGAGGCCAAGGTCTCCGGCAACATCCTGATCGCGATCAAGCCCAACGGCGAGGTCTGGATGGACCGCAAGAAGGTCAATATGCCGGAGGTGCGCGCGCTGGTGGAGCGCATGCATGCCGAAAGGCCCGAGGACACGGTCGTGATCCTGGCCGACCGGATGTCGGAGAGCGGGGTCATGGCCCAGGTGATGGACCAGGTCCGTGCCGGTGGCGTGCAGAGCGTGTCGGTGGCAACCAAAGGGGAGGGTGGCTGATGGCGAATTCCGCTCCGATCGAATCCGGCGGCGTGCCGTTGTTCATTGCCGACCGAAAGCATGGCGTTCCCCCGCCGCCCTCTGGCCCCGCTCGCGGCAAGACCGGTGGCAATGGCGGTGGTGCTGGCGCGGCCGGCTTCCAGCTCAGCATCTTCCGTTTCATCCCGGCGATGGTCCTGGCTTGCGTGGCGATGTTCGGCCTGTTCTGGACCCTGCACGCCCTGATCTCCGGCACTACCGGCGCGGGGGGAACCAGCGAAATCCTGCCCACGGTGGACTTCCTGCGCCTGGCGAAGAATTTCGAGATCGAGACCCGCGAGCGCAAGCCACCGGAAATGCCGGACCGCCCGGAGGCGCCACCGGAGGTCCCGGTGCAAAGCCAGCAGATCCAGGGACCGGTGAACAACAACATCGCCATCAACATGTCGCTGGAGAACACGACGCAGGTCAAGGCCAACTTCGGCCTGTCGTCCACCGATGGTGAATACCTGCCGATCGTCAAGGTCGCGCCGATGTACCCGGCGCGCGCCCAGACGCAGGGCATCGAGGGCTGGGTGCTGCTGAAGTTCACGGTGACGGAAGCGGGCACGGTCGTCGATCCGGTCGTGCTCGAGTCTTCGCCGCCCGGCGTATTCGATGAGGCCGCCAAGAAGGCGGTGACGAAGTTCAAATACAAGCCGCGCGTCGAAAGCGGCAGGCCGATCGCGGTGCCGAACGTGCAGCACCTGATCCGCTTCGAGCTGGACAAGAAGTGAGGCGCGCCGTGACTTTCCGCAAGAATTTCCTCGCCGGCCTGATGGCGGCCGCCGTCGCCCTGACCCTGGTCGCAGCCGATGCCAAGGAGAAGGACAAGGGCAAGCCTGTGCCTCCGCCGACCAAGCAGACGCAGGTCATCCGCGCCGAGACCTACAAGAAGATGGAGGCCGCGCAGAAGGCCTTCGAGGCCAAGGACTACAAGGGTTCGCTGGCGGCGCTCGAGGGCCTGCGGGCTGGCGAGGCCAAGCTCAACGACTACGAGCGGGCGACGCTGTACAACCTCTACGCCGCCACGTACTACTCGATGGACAATGTGCCGAAGGCCATCGAGTCCTACGCCACGGTGCTGAAGCAGCCGAACCTGCCGGAGGGGCTGCGCGACAACAGCCTCTACGCGATGTCGCAGCTCTACTTCATCGTCGAGGACTATCCGCGCGCGATCGCGGTGGTGAACAAGTGGTTGTCGGTGGTGGCCGAACCCAGCCCCGAGGGCTACGCCCTGCTGGCCCAGGCCTACTACCAGACGCAGAAGTTCCCTGAAGCCGAGAAGGCCCTGACGACCTCGATCAGGATTTCCACCGAGCGTGGCCAGGCGCCGAAGGAAGCCGCCCTGGCATTGCTGCGCGCGATCTACTACGAGCGCAAGGAATACGCGAAGGCCGCCAAGGTGCTGGAAATCCTGGTGCGCCTGCAGCCCGGCAAGGACACCTACTGGCAGCAGCTCGCCGGCATGCGCGGCCTGATGGACCAGCAGCTGGAGCAGGTCAACCTGCTGCATGCCGCGTACCGGGGCAAGCTCATCAGCCGGGAGTCCGATCTGCTGAACCTGGCGCGCCTGTACATGGTGCAGCAGGCGCCGTTCCCCGCGGTCCGCGTCATGACGCAGGGATTCAAGAACAAGACGATCCGGATGAATGTGGAAAACCTGCAGCTCTACGCGCAGGCGCTGGCCCTGTCCCGGGAGTTCAAGCAGCAGATTCCGATCCTGAAGAAAGTGGCCGGCATGAGCGGCGAGGCCAAGCACTACGTTTACCTGGGCCAGGCCTACAACGAGGTCGGCGACTGGGACAGCGCGGCCGATGCATTCAAGGAGGCCCTGAAGGCCAGGAACCTGGACAAGCGCGCCGACGCGCACATGCAGCTGGGCACCGCGCTGTTCAACGCCAACCACTACGCCGAGGCCCGGCAGCACTTCGTGTCGGCGGCCGAGTCGCCGGCGCTGGCACAGGCCGCGGGCAACTGGATCAAATTCGTCGACCAGGAGATTGCGCGACGGGAAGCCGTCGGGAATCTCTGAGGTCGCAAAGGCCGCAGGCGCCGCCTTGATCGGCGCCTGGCCAGACCTTCAGGGCCAGGGTGGGGACTTGGCCCGGAAGACGTGCGACGCTGCAGGGGAAAGGGGGTTGGGATGCTCCGCCGAATCATCGTGTTCGTGGCCGTATTCATGGCTCTGGCGGTCCTGGGTCTGCTCTTGCTCAAGACGCAGGCCCCGCCCATGGACCTGCGGCGACATACCGAGCGTTTAGGACACCTGCAACGGGTCATGGAGCTGGAGACCAGCCTGGACCAGGAGGTCGCGCGCTCGCGACTGGCACTGGATGCGGAGCCGGAGACCCTGAAAGAGACGGTGGGGCAGCTGACGACCGCCCGGCAGGCCCTGCGGCAGAGCTGGCTGCCCAAGGACAAGCTGCCGCCGCAGATCGACAAGGCGGTGCGCGACTACTTCCGGCTGGCCGAAGACAAGCAGGCGGAGCTGGATCTCTATCGCGGCGACCTGCAGCAGTTCTTCTCCGCCTTCAAGCAGCTGCGCCGCCAGGCCGACCCGGTGCTCAAGGGCCTGAGCAGCGAGGGCGCCGCAGCGCTGCAGCGCAAGGTCATGAGCCTGCTCAGCGAGCTGACGACCTACAGCATCCAGTCCAATCCCGCCAACCGCCCGGAGATCGTGGCGCTGCTGGGGGCGATCAGCACGGACGTGCGCCGCTTGCCGGATGCATCGCTGGTGCAGGCGGTGGACAGCCTGCTGGACAGTGCCGACAGCGTCCGCGCGACCAAGGACGGACTCCGCGGCCGCATGGCGGCCTTGAGCGAAATCCCGACCACGCCGGCCCTGAACCGGGCCATGAGCGTCTACCAGGCGCACTACGCCGCGAACGAGGCGGCGGTGGCGCGCTACCGCCTGGCGCTGGCGATCTACGCCCTGGCGCTGCTCTCGGTCTTCGGCCTCGGTGGCTGGCGCCTGCGCCGCAGCTATGCCGAGCTGGATGCCGCCAACTCCCACCTGGAGGAACTGGTGGAGGTCCGCACGCAGGAACTGCGCAAGGCCATGGACGAGCTGCGCACGCAGCAGGTGCAGCTGATCCAGTCGGAGAAGATGGCCTCGCTGGGCCAGCTGGTGGCGGGCGTGGCGCACGAAATCAATACGCCGCTGGGTTATGCACGCAGCAATGTCGAGACCGTGCGCGAGGGCCTGCCGGGCCTGCGTGGACTGATCCAGGCCTACGAGGCGATGTTGCCGCTGGCCGGCCCGCAGGCGGGCGATGCGCTCGGCCAGCTGCAGGAGGCCAAGCGGCGCTGGCACCCGGAGGAGGGCCCCGAGGAGATCGATGTGCTGCTGGCCGACGCGGAGCATGGCCTGGTACAGATCTCCGACCTGGTGATCAGCCTCAAGGACTTCTCGCGCGTGGATCGCTCGCTGAACGAACGCTCCAGCATCAACGATGGCCTGGATAACGCGCTGAAGATCTGCCAGGGACAGCTCAAGCATCGCATCGAAGTCCAGCGCGAGTATGGCGAGTTGCCGAAGATCCCCTGCGCGCCCTCGCAGCTCAACCAGGTCTTCCTGAACCTGATCACCAACGCGGCGCAGGCCATCGATGGCCCAGGCTGGATCCGTCTGCGCACCCGCGACCTCGGCGACAGGATCGAGATCGCCATCGCCGACAACGGCTGCGGCATGGACGAGCAGACCCAGCAGCACATCTTCGAGCCTTTCTTCACCACCAAGGATGTCGGCAAGGGCACGGGCCTCGGCTTGTCGATCGTCTATCGCATCCTCGAGGATCACCAGGGGTCGATCCAGGTTCGCTCGGCCCTGGGGCAGGGAACCGAGTTCACGATCCTGCTGCCCAGCGGTGCTGCTGCCGCCCCCGCGCCGCGTGCGGTTGAAGTCGCGCCGGTGCTGTTCGAAGAGCCCATCTCCCTGTCGAGCCCCGTTCTGTCCGGATTGTAAACATGAGCCAAGCGACACCTCCCCGTATCCTGTTCGTGGATGACGAACCGCGCATCCTGCTGTCGCTCAAGGCGATCTTCAGGAACGACTATGAAGTGGTGACGGCACTGGGTGGCGCCGAGGGCATCGAGCAGATCAGGAAGCAGGAATTCGACGTCATCGTCAGCGACCAGCGCATGCCGGATGTGACCGGCGTGGACGTGCTGCGCACGGCGCGTGAACTGCGGCCGCGGGCGGTGCGGCTGCTGCTGACCGGCTACTCCGACCTTTCCGCGATCATCGGCTCGATCAACGAGGGCGAAATCTTCCGCTTCGTGTCCAAGCCCTGGGCGAACGCCGAGTTGCGCGCCACGATCGCGGCGGCGGTGGCTGCCTCGGACGTGATGCCGCTCAATCTGCCGCCGCCCGTGGCGGTGACCGGGGCCAAGGCGGCGGCTTCCAGCGTCGGCGTGCTGCTGCTGGACGAGGACATCGGCTCGCGCGGCGTGCTGAAGCAGGCCCTGGAAAACGATCGCCAGGTGTACGAGGCCGGATCGGTGGACCAGGCCCTGTCGCTGCTGGAGCAATACCCCATCGGCGTGATCGTGACCGAGCTGGTCGTGGGCGGCGAAGTCCTGACCCACCTGCTGACCTCTCTGCGGGAGCACCATCCGGCGCTGGTGGTGGTGGTCCTGACCGCGCATGCTGATGCCGGGCACAGCGTCACCCTGATCAACCAGGGGCAGATCTACCGGCTGCTGCTCAAGCCGGTCGCCGAGAGCCTGCTGCGCGGCACGATCAACATTGCCAGCAGGCGCTATGAGATGCTGCGGCAGCATCCCGACCAGGTCCAGCGTGCGGCTCCTGAAGCCCCGCGCCAACCGGTCGTTCAGCCCCCGGAGCGCCTGGGGCTGCTCGCGCGGATCAAGCGCGCCCTGCGGGCATGACGGTCGGGGGACGGTCCCCCGCAGGGTCCAACAACGGTGACTAGGGGGACAGGACGATGCCCGAACAGGGGAACGCGGAATCCGGGCTGAAGCGCCTGGCGGCCACGCTGGCGCATTCGGCGGAATACTCGATCGCCCTGGGGCTGATCGTGGTCTGCATCGTCGTCGGGGGGGCGCTGCTGCTGCTCGATGGCGGCAGCAAGACCGCGGATGCCCCGGCGGCGGTGCCTGCAGCGGCGCAGAAGGAGCCGGTGCTGGCGGAGGCTGAAGAGAAGGCCGCGCTGGAAGGCTGGAACCAGCAGCTCCAGGGAGACTTCAAGCAGATCGAACAGCAGCAGCGGCGCGCCAGCGATGAAGCGGCGGCGCGCGAGCGCCAGCGCCAGGAAACGCTGCGGGCCGAGCGCGCCGCGGCGGAGCAGGAGCAGCAACGGGCGCGCGAGGCGGCTGCTGCGGCGGAGCGCAAGCGGCCCGAGCCGCTGCCGGTAGCCGCCGCCCGCCCGCCGCCGCCGGTTGCAGCGGCCAGGGCCGCGGTGCGCGTCGAGCCCACCATCGACTGGAGCAGCTGCCGTCGCCCGCAGTATCCCTCGATGTCCATCGATCGCCGCGAAGAAGGCGCGGTCTCGGTCAGCGTCGACCTGGATGCCAGCGGCAAGGTGAAAGCCAGCCGCATCGCCGAGAGCAGCGGCCACCGGCAGCTCGACGTGGTGGCGCAGCGCGCCATCGAAAGATGCGATTTCAGGCCCGCCACTGTTGATGGCGTGGCGCAGGCCGCTGGCGCCATCGTGCGGTTTGCCTGGAAGCTGAACTAGGGTCTGCCCCAGGCGACCATCGACGGAGTCTGCCGGACAGGCGCGCGCCGATGCGATGGCCAGGGACTCGTCCTGGCGATATGGTATCGGCCATGGCGCCCTCTCGATTCATGCTGCTGCGCGGGTGCGTCCCATGCCGGAGCCGGAGACCCGCACATGATCAGGAAATCCCGTGGATGGCTGTTGGCTGCCCTGCTGCTGTGGTCGCTGCCCGGCCGCGCCCAGGCGCCGGACGGATGGACGATCTCCCTGCTGTGGTCGCCGGAGTATTGCAACGCCAACCTGGGCCTGAAGGAGCCGCAGTGCCTGCAGGAGCGCTACTTCGAACTGGGCGGGCTGCAGCCGCGCTTCAGTGCCGGCGCCGGCCCTGACTGCGAATCCGGGGCGCTGTCCCCGGAGTCCCTGGACCGGATCTTCGGCACCGTTGCCAACAAGACCCTGGCGCGCAAGATCTGGCGGACGCAGGGCGCCTGCAGTGGCCTGGGCCAGCCGGAGTACATGATCGCGGTGGATCGCGCCGGGCGCCGGCTGACGGTGCCGGAGGAGTACGCCGCCGTTCGCAAGAAGCCGCTGAGCGTTACGCGCGAGGCCTTCCTGGGCGCCTTCAGGCGCGAAAATCCGGAACTGCAGCCTGAGCAGATGCTGCTCGTATGCAAGGGCAAGTGGCTGCGCGAGGTGCTGGTCTGCGTCGATGCCGATTTCCGCTTCCAGCGCTGCGCGCTCGACCTGGAAGGGCAGTGCCCGGACAGCTTCCAACTGCGCCACGTCAGGGCGAACCGCGAAGGCTACCTCCCGCAGGAGTAGCCCAGCCCCCTTTCGACGGCTTGGAACGCGTGCCCCGCCGGGGCACTGTCGAAGGATTTGCAGCTTTTATCGAGACTCCAGGCCCGCCCCGGGTGGACTCTAGCCGGGAACGGTGACGAGGATCGGCCATCGCCCCAGGCCTTCGGGCACAGGCCAGCCCCCTTTCTTGCCGTTTCCTCCTGCTCAGCCTGACGGGCGAGCGGGAAGTCAGCCATTTGCAGGAGCCAGTTGCCTGCCGTTCCGCCAGGGAACGCCAGAGGGGATTGCCGCATGTCATTCGAACTGAACCGGGAACTGGCCGCGAAGCGCGCGCCGCTGCCGACCACGGCCACCGTCGACCCGGTCACCGCCAGCATCATCCGCGGTGCCTTCGAGACGGTCTGCTTCGAGGCGGCGACTTACCTGGGCCGGGCCGCTTCCTCGCCGATCATCAACCAGTCCAACGAGCGCAACGGCAGCATCATCGACGCCCATGGCCGCCTGGCCGGCGTTTCGGTGGGTACGCCGCACCTGCTGTTCATCTCGCAGCTGACGGTGCGCTACGGGCTGAAGTTCTACGAGGACTACGACTGGGGTCCGGGCGATGTCTTCGTCGGCAACGACCCGGACTTCGGCGGCGGCCACCTGCCGGACTACAACGTCTACGCGCCGGTGTTCGACGACGACGGCAGGCTGGTGCTGATCCAGGCCCTGCAGGCGCACCAGGGCGATACCGGCGGCAAGGACCCCGGCGGTTTCACGCTGGAGGCCACCGACATCTTCACCGAGGGCCTGGCGATTCCCTGCCTGAAGCTGGTGCACCGCGGCGAGAAGCGCCGCGACGTCATCAAGCTGCTGGAGCGCAACAACCGCTTTCCCTCCTTCGCCGGCGATCTCGCCGCGATGATTGGCGCGGTGCAGCACTGCGTGAAGCTGCTGCAGGACGTTGTCCGCAAGTGGGGTGCCGAGACCGTGAAGGCAGCCGTCAACCACAACATCGAGCACACCGAGCAGCGCTTCCGCGAGGAGATCGCGAAGTGGCCGGACGGCTCCTATGCCGCCGATGTCTTCATCGACCACGACACCCAGGGCACCAAGGACGTCAAGGTGCACGTCAACTGCACCGTCAATGGCGACCAGCTGACGGTGGACCTGACCGGCTCCGACGATCGTCCGCAACTGGTCGGCGTGTGGAACACCTTCGCCAACAGCCGTGGCTATGCCATGACGCAGCTGGCCTCGATGATCGATCCCGGCATCATCAAGAACGAGGGACTGTTCCACGCGGTGGAGATCGTGCTGCCCGAGAATACGATCGTGCATCCGCCGATCAACAAGCCGGCGGCATTGGGTTCCTTCCACCCGGCCTGCGAGATCATCGAGGCGATCTGCGTGGCGCTGGCGCCGGTGGTGCCGGAGCGCTCCTGCCCGCAGGTCTACAAGATCGGCATGCCGAACGCGGTGATCGGCTTCAGGAATGGCCAGATGTGGATGGACCAGGGCGTCGACTCCCGTTCGATGGATTCCTCGGCGGTGCAGGGCGTCGATGGCTGGGGTGCTTCCTGCGTCGGCCTGGGCAACCTGCTGCTGTCGGAGGCGGAGGATGCGGAGAGCCGTTTCCCGATCCTCAACATCAGCCGCGAGATGACGCCGGATACCGGTGGCGCCGGGCAGTGGCGTGGCCAGCCGGGCAGCCTCAACGTCAAGAAGATCCTCGAGCCGACCATGGCGATGGCCTGGATGGTGTCGTCGGCGCACCCGCTGCGCGGCCTCTGCGGCGGCGACGATGCCGGGGCCTACTCGAACCATTTCGAAGTGGGCACCGCGCAGGAGCGCAAGATCGAGCTGTCGACGCTGGCGCAGCTGCCGGGCGGGGCGGTGATCGCCTATCAGCATGGCGGCGGCGGCGGCTTCGGGCCGGCTCTGCTGCGCGACCCGGAGGCGGTGAAGGAAGACGTGCTCGACGAGAAGGTCAGCCTCGCGGCGGCGCGGGACAGGTACGGCGTGATCCTGACCGGCACGCTGGAAAACTACGACCTCGCGGTCGACGTGGCGGCCACCGCGGCGGCGCGCCGGAAACTGCAGGCCGCGCGCGCAGCGCAGCCTGCCTGAGGAAGAAATCGTGAGCTATCGCGTTGGCATCGATGTCGGCGGCACCTTCACCGACTTTGCCCTGCTCAAGGGGGCGGAAGTGGTACTGCACAAGAATCTCAGCACGCCGGAGGACCGTTCCATCGGCGTGATGACCGGCCTGAAGAAGCTCGCCGGGATCGAAGGTCTCGAGCTGGGCGAGTTCCTCGGGCGCTGCGAGGCCATCGTGCATGGCACGACCGTGGCCGACAACACCCTGATCGAGATGAACGGTGCGGTCACCGGCCTGATCACTACCGAAGGCTTCCGTGATGAGATCGAGTACCGCCGCGGCTACAAGGAGGACATCTGGGACGTACGCCTGGATCCGCCCAAGGAGATCGCGCCGCGCCGCCGCCGCCTGACGGTGCCGGAGCGCGTGCTGTTCGACGGCTCGGTGTACAAGGCGCTGGACGAGGACGCGGTGCGCGAGTGCTGCCGGCGGCTGCGCAAGCAGAACGTCGAGTCCGTCGCCATTTCGCTGATCTTCTCCTTCATCAACCCGGCGCACGAGCAGCGCGTGGCGCAGATCGTCGCGGAGGAAATGCCGGGCGTGCATATCTCCTGCTCGCATCAGGTCCTGCCGCGCGCCCCCGAGTTCGACCGCACCAGCACCACCGTGGTCAATGCCTACGTCGCCCCGCGGGTGACCTCCTACATCGAGAAGCTGGTGGGCCGCCTGAAGGACGGCGGATACCGGCGGCAGCTGATGGTGATGCAGGCCAGCGGCGGCGTGATGACGCGTGAGTACATCGACGGATCGCCGATCCGTGTCCTGGCCTCGGGTCCGGCCGGCGGCGTGATCGGCTCGGCCCATGTCGGTACCGCCAAGGGCTATCCCAACCTGCTGTGCGTGGACATGGGCGGGACGTCCTACGACATGTCGGTGGTGCTCAACGGTGCCGCGCCGGCGGAGGCTGGCTGGAACATGCACCACCGCTACCTGGTGGGTGTGCCGATGGTGAAGGTGGAGACGCTGGGTGCCGGCGGCGGGTCGATCTGCAATATCCACAACGGCGCCCTGGCCGTGGGCCCGGCATCCGCCGGCTCGGAGCCGGGGCCGATCTGCTATGGCCGCGGCGGCACGCAGCCGACCATCACCGATGCGCTGCTGATGCTGGGCATCCTCTCGGCGGAAGCCGAGTTTGCCGGCGGCAGCTTTTCGCTGTCGCGGGCCGGCGTCGCGGAAGCCTTCCAGCAGCTCGGCACGCAGATGGGCTATGGCGCCGAGGACGCGGCCTTCGACTGCTGGCGCGTGGTCAATGCCAACATGAGCCAGGCGGTGCGCCGCACCGTCGCCGGCAAGGGCATCGATCCCAAGGACATGGTGATGCTGGCCTACGGCGGCAACGGGCCGGTGTTCGCCGCGGTGCAGGCCGAAGACCTGGGCATCGACCGCGTGCTGGTGCCGAAGGCCTCGCCGACGTTCTCGGCGCTGGGCACGCTGGTGGCCAATCCCGGCATCGATGAGGAGCGTTCCTACATCGCGCCGGCCGACCAGGTCGACGTCGGCCGGCTCAAGGCCTTGTGGGCGGACCTGGAAGCGCGCGCGGAGAAATACTTCGCCGACGCCGAACTGCCGCGCGAGCGCATCACGTCGAAGTACCAGATGAAGATGCGGTACCCCGGGCAGAACTGGGCGCTGGCCTTCGACATCCGCGTCAACCAGGGCCTGGGCGACCTGGCCTTCGTCGATGCCGGCCTGCCCGCGCAGGCGATCGCGGCCTTCAACCAGCGCTACACCGAGGAGTTCGGACACGTACGCGAGGGCGAGATGCCCGAGGTGACCGGCATCCGCCTGGTGACCTGTGTCGAGACGCCGTCGCCGCGGGTGATTCGCGGAACCACGGCGGCAACCGTCGCGGCGCAGGGCAGCAGCACGCGCCGCACCAACCTGGGCACCGGCTACCGCGACACGCCGGTGTTCCGCGGCACCGCGCTGAAGCCGGGCCACGAGGTCACGGGTCCGGCGATCATCGAGGAGACCTTCACCACGATCGTGGTCTACCCGGGCTGGAAGGCACAGGTGGACGACGCGGGCGACTACGAGCTGACGCACGTCGGCAAGTCGCGCTGAGCCTGGAGCTTCGCATGTCGGCCTTGAAGGGATTCCGGGTGCTGGAACTGGCGGAAGGCGTTGCCGGCGAGTACTGCGGCAAGCTGCTCTCCGATTTTGGCGCCGACGTCATCAAGCTGGAGCGGCCGGGCAGCGGCAGCCCGACCCGTGCCATGGGGCCGTTCGCGCCCGCGGGCGGTGCCGGCGAGAACAGCGGCCTGTTCGCCTACCTGAATACCGGCAAGCACTCGGTGGCGCTGGATGTCGCAAGCGCCATCGGCACCGAGACGCTGGCGCAGTTGCTGGACAAGGTCGACGCGGTCATCGACGACCACCCTGCCGGCTGGCTCAGGAGCGTCGGCCTGGATCCGCAGGCCTTCGCGGAGCGCTGGCCGCGGCTGCTGCTGTGCTCGATCACCGCCTTCGGCCAGTTGCCGCCGGAGGATCGCCTGCACGCCGAGGACCTCACGGTGTTCCACGCCAGCGGCTGGGGCTACCACACGCCCAGCGGCGCCGCCGACGGGCAGCCGCCGCTGAAAGGCCCGGGACGCTTCCTGGCCAGCTACGAGGCCGGCCTGGAGGCCGCGCTCTGCGTGGTCGCCGCCCTGTACGAGCGCGAGGACTCGGGCCAGGGCCGCTTCATCGGCGTGTCGAAGCAGGAGGTGCTGGCCTCGCGCGTCGATTACGTGCTCGGACAGATGGTGGCGGGCGACATGGACGTCAGTACCCGGCGCACGGCCTTCGACCTGTTCGGGCCGGCGGGTATCTTTCCCTGCCGCGATGGCTATGCCTACATCTGGATGTCGGCGCCCGGGCACTGGGATGCGCTGGGCAAGCTGCTGGGTCATCCGGATTGGATGAAGTCGTTTCCGGAGCGCTGGCTGGAGCGCGAGTGCACGCCGGAGCGCGTGGCGCAGTGCCGCGGCCATATCGCCGAGTGGCTGCGCACGCAGGACAAGGACGCCGTGTCTGCCGAAGCGCAGAAGCTCGGCCTGACGCTGGTGGCGGTGAACCATGCGCGCGACCTGCGGGCTTCGCCGCAGTACGCCCATCGCGGATTCTTCGCCGAGGTGGAGCATCCGGCACAGGGCAGGGCGCTGTATCCAACGGTGCCCTACAAGCTCAGCGCCACGCCAGCGCGGATCGCCAGCCCGGCGCCGCTGCTGGGCCAGCACACGCAGCGCCTCGCGGAGCTGGGCGGCACGGCGGAGCAGGCGACATGACGATGCGCACGCGAGGGGGTCCCCTGCAGGGCCTGCGGGTGGTGGAACTGACCAAGGTCTGGGCCGGGCCCTATGTCGGCAAGCTCCTGGCTTTTCTCGGCGCCGAGGTCATTCGCGTGGAAAGCATGGAATCGCTCGACGTCACGCGCACCTATGGCGTCGCCGACATCGACAAGGCGCCGGGCTTCCAGGCGGTGAACCCGCAGAAGCTCAGCGTGCAGATCGACATGAAGACGCCCGAGGGCATCGCGCTGATCCTGGACCTGCTGCGCCAGTCCGACGTGCTGGTGGAGAACCTGCGCCCGGGGGCGGTGAAGCGCCTGGGCCTGGGCTACGAGGCGGCCAGGGCCGCGAAGCCGGACCTCGTCTACGTCTCCATGGGCATGTTCGGCAGTGACGGTCCGCTGAGTTACCAGACCGGCTACGCGCCCTGCTTCGCCGCCCTGGGCGGCGTCAGCCTACTGGTCGGTCACGAGGGTGGGGCGCCAGGCGGCATGAACGTGCGCTATGCGGATTCCAGCTTCGGCGCGGCGGCGGCCTATGCCGCGGCCGTGGCCCTGTTGCACCGTCGCAGGACCGGCGCCGGCCAGTTCATCGACGTTTCCGCCGTCGAGTGCATGAGCAGCATGATCGGCGACACGATCATGGACTACAGCCTCAATGGCGCCGTGCGCGAATGTGACGGCAACCGTCATGCCGGCATGGCGCCGCATGGCCTCTATCCCTGCCGCGACGGGGAGTGGATCAGCATCGCCGTGTCCTCGGACGAGAGCTGGCAGGCCCTGGCCGGGGCCATGGGGCTCGCATCGGATTCTCTGTTCACGACCCTGGCCAGCCGCAAGGCGCATGAAGCCGAGCTGGACCGCCGGCTTGCGGCCTGGACCGCCAGCCAGGACGCCCGCGAATTGGCGGCCAGCCTGCAGCAGCGCGGCATCGCCGCCGGCAAGAGCCAGAGTTCCGTGGACCTGGTGGCCGACCCCCAGCTCTGGGAGGGAGGCTTCTACCGCGAGGTCAGCGACCGCGAAGGCAACAGACGCAGCATCGTCGGCCCCTCCTGGACCCTGTCCCGGGAGGCCGGGGTCACTGACGCCGCGCCGCGCCTGGGCGAGCACAACGCCTATGTTTTCGGCGAAGTCCTGGGCCTTTCGGCCGAAAAGCAGCGCCAGCTTGCCGCGGCCGGCATCACCCGTTAGGGCCTGTTACCCCTCTCCGTCGCCCGGCAGGGCCGATGCGCGAAATGTATATGCGACCGCGCTAACTGCGGGGACGGGGCAAAACCCGGCCGATACGATGCCAGCAGCTGGAGATTCGAGCGCAAGGATGCGACCGGGAACGTGCAGCACGCCCGAGCCAAAAGCCAGGTCGGAGAGGTCGGTGATGGAAACCCTATTCGTATTCGACAAGCGTAATTATCTCGATTGCCAGAGCGCCTTTCGTGGGCCGCGCAACCGCGAGTACTACACCGGCGACTACACCATCGAGCCGGCCTCGGTGATCGACGTGCGCGCCGACCGCAAGGCGGTGGGCCCCTGCTCGATCATCCGCCTGCGGTCGAGGACGCGGCTGTTCTTCCGGCGCAGCTGGACGCATATCCGCGAGGACGCCACCGACGTGGCCGTGCTGTGGTTCGTCAAGCGCGGCCGCCTGCAGGTCTCCCACCAGTGCGGCCAGACCGTGGCCAAGGCCGGCGATTTCCTGGTCACCAAGTCGATGACGCCGTTCTCGGTGGAGTGCCAGCCGGGCGAGGATTCGACGCACGAGGTGCTGCACCTGATCGTGCCGATGCACATCCTGCGCCGCTTCGTGCCGCAGGATGTGAAGACCGGATTCTGCGTGCCCGCCCAGGGCCGCAAGTTCGCCATCGCCGAGCGCATCCTGACGGACATCTTCGAGGATGCCGGCGAGTTCAGGGAACCGGTGGCGCAGGTCCTGGTCGACAGCGCCCTGTCGGTGCTCAGCGACGCGATGAAGGACGAGGAGTCCAGCTCGCCGCAGCGCCAGACGCTGTCGGACAAGCGCCTGCACGACGTGCTGCGCTTCATCGAAGTGCACCTGTCCGATCCGAAGCTGAGCATCGCCACGGTCGCCAAGGGCTGCGGCATTTCGCCGCGCTACCTGTCGCTGCTGCTCAAGGCCCACGGCACGCCGTTCTCGACCCTGGTCTGGGACAAGCGCCTGAAGACGGCCGGGCAGTGGCTGACCTCGTCCAAGCCGGGCGAGGCCTCGATCAGCGAGATTGCCTACCGCGTGGGCTTCAAGAGCCCCGCGCATTTCAGCCGCATGTTCAAGCGTGAGTTCAAGCTGAGCCCGCGGCAATACCGCACGGCCGGCCTGCCGCAATCGTCGCGCGAGCCGCAGGCGCTCGTCGTCGACGGTGGCCAGTCGCGGCACTAGAGCTAAACCCCAAGGAGTCGGGAAGATGGATGTGGCCCAGAGTGAAGCAAAGACCCCGGCCGGCAAGTGCCCCATGGGCCATGGAGCCTCGCAGCTCACCGAGGCTTCGCTGAGCGATCCGAAGATCCAGGCGCGGCCCCATGCCTTCTTCCAGGCGCTGCGCTCCGAGAAGCCGGTGTACTTCGATGCCAAGCTCGGCATGTGGCTGGTGTCGCGCTACGACGACATCGTCACGGTGCTGCGCGACCCGCTGACCTACTCCGACAAGCATGGCTACGCCGCGCAGTACGCCAGCGGCTTCTTCGAGGAGTTCAGGCAGATTCTCGAGCGTGACGGTGGCGGCTTCTTTCCCGACGTCATCAAGGACGATCCGCCCGCCCACACGCGTGTGCGCCGCCTGATGGACAAGGCCTTCACCGCGCACCGCGTGGTGACGCTGGAGCCGGGCATCACCAGGATCATCGTGGACCTGGTCGAGAAGCTCGCCGACAAGGCAGCCGACGGCCAGGTGGTTGACGGCGTCAACGACTTCGCCATTCCGCTGACCATCTCGGTGATCTGCGAGCAGCTGGGTTTCAGCCAGTTCAATGCCGACAAGATCAAGGGCTGGTCGTCGGCGGTCACGGCGCAGATCGGCCGCATGCAGAACCGCGAGCAGATGCTCGACAACGCCGCGCAGATCTGCGAGCTGCAGAATTTCATCATCGCGGAGATGAAGGCGCGGCAGGAACAGCCGCGCGAGGACATGATCTCCGACCTGGTGTATGCCCGTACGGAAGACGGCGGGACGCTGACCTTCGCCGAGGCGGTGTCGCTGGTCCGCGCCATGATCATTGCCGGCAACGACACCACGGCCAGCGCCATCGGCAACCTGATGTTCGTGCTCGCCACCCGGCCGGAAGTGGCCCAGACGCTGCGGGACTCCGTGGATGACGACCGCCTGCTGAACCGCTTCGTCGAGGAACTGCTGCGCATCGAGCCGCCGGTCCGCGGCCTGGCGAAGATGACCACGAAGGAAGTGGAGCTGGGGGGGCAGAAGCTGCCGGAGCACGCGCACCTGCTGGTGCTGTACGCCTCGGGAAACGACGACGAGACCCAGTTCCCCTGTCCGCGCGACTTCGACCTGAATCGAAGCAATCTCGGCAAGCACGTCGCCTTCGGCATCGGCGTGCATCGCTGCATCGGCGCCTCGCTGTCGCGAATGGAGATCAAGGTGGCGGCGCGCGAGATCGTGCGGCGCCTGGACAGCATCAAGCTGGCGATCCCGGCCGAGGAGATCCGCTACCAGCCGACGGTGGCGGTGCGCACCATCGAGAGCCTGCCGCTGACCCTCGCGCGCAAGCGTTGAAGGAAGCGGCAGGGACATCGCAGGCCTGCCCCGGTTCGATCGGCGGCGGAGCCGGTTTACAGGAGAGGCAAGTGGGTCAGGAACTGGTCGGCAAGGTAGCGGTGATCACGGGCGCAGCCAGCGGCATCGGGCGCGCCACGGCCGAGCTGTTCGTGGCCGAGGGCGCGCGGGTGGTGATTGCCGACATCGATGCCGCGCAGGGCGAGGCGCTGGTGGCGCAGCTGGGTGAGGCGGCGCTGTTCCAGCGCACCGACGTGTCCAACCCCGACGAGGTGCGCGCGCTGATCGATCTTGCCGTGTCCCATTTCGGTGGCCTGCATGTGATGTTCAACAACGCCGGCATCGCCGGCGCGATGGTTCCACGCTTCCTCGATGACGACCTGAAGGACTTCCAGAAGGTCATCGGCGTCAACCTGCTGGGCGTGATGGTGGGCGCCCAGGCCGCGGGTCGACACATGTCGAAGAACGGTGGCGGCGTCATCATCAACAACGCCTCCATCGCCGGTGTGCTGCCGGGGCATGCGCTGATGAGCTACCGCGCCTCCAAGGCGGCGGTCATCGGCTTCAGCAAATCCATCGCGATCGACCTGGCCGAGTACGGCATCCGCGTGAACTGCCTGGCGCCCGGCCATATCCGCACGCCGCTGACTTCCTTCGCCCCTCCGGGCACGAGTCCGGAAGTGGCGGAGCGGATCAGGAAGGAAGTGGGTGCCGCGTTCGATTCCAACCAGCCGCTCAAGCGGCATGGCCGGCCGGAGGACGTTGCCCAGACCGTGCTGTACCTGTCCGGGGACCGCTCGGCACAGATCACCGGCGTGGTGCTGCCGATCGATGGCGGTATCACCGCCGGCGATCCGGTCAACCACCTGCAGGAAATCATGGACGCGCGCGCCAGGGCGATGGCGTCGTAACCGGCCGTACAGGCTTCAGGGAATTTATGGGCCGGACCCGCCGCGGCGGGCGCCCTGTGGAGACAGCGGGTCATGGGTATCAAGCTGACATTCGTGCAGGCCGACGGGGTCGAGAAGACCTTCGAGGACGTTCCGACGGGACAGTCCCTGATGGAGGTCGGCCGCTTCAACAACGTGGAAGGCATCCTCGGCGACTGCGGCGGCAGCTGCGCCTGCGCCACCTGCCACGTCTACGTGAGCGCGCCGTGGCGCGCCGTGGTCGGCGAGCCGGACGACATCGAGACCTCGACCCTGGACATGGCGACGGACGTGCTGCCCGGCCAGAGCCGCCTGTGCTGCCAGATCCAGCTGCGCGATGAACTGGACGGCCTGCAGGTCACGGTCGCCCCGAGCTTCTGAACCTTTACGTCGCGACAAGATCCGGAGAAAAACCCATGAGTGCTTCCGAAACCTATGACGTGGTCGTGGTGGGCTCCGGCGCTGCCGGTGCCACCGCCGCGCTGCGGGCGTCGGAGCGGGGCCTGTCGGTGCTGGTGGTCGAGAAGGCGCACAAGTACGGCGGCACCTCGGCGACGTCCGGTGGCGTGCTGTGGGTGCCCAACCACGGCCTGGCCTCGAACGACGACAACCGCGAAAAGGTCGAGCAGTACCTGGCCAGCGTGATGACCGGGCCGGTGCAGGCCGACCGTCTCGCGGCCTA
Source organism: Solimonas sp. K1W22B-7 (assembly GCF_003428335.1). Classification (GTDB taxonomy): domain Bacteria; phylum Pseudomonadota; class Gammaproteobacteria; order Nevskiales; family Nevskiaceae; genus Solimonas_A. The sequence goes on along the minus strand of NZ_CP031704.1, from coordinate 4,280,660 downwards.
TCTCGACCAGGCGCCGGAGATGGCGCGCTTCCTCAAGGCCCAGGGCATCCCGCTGGGCGTGGCCGCCTGGCCGGACTACTACCCGCAGGCGCCCGGAGCACGCATCGACCGCTCGCTGATCTGCGACACCTTCGACGGACGCGAACTGGGCGAGCAGTTCCCGCTGATGCGCGAGCAGTACAACCGCTTCAAGGTCTTCGGCCGCTATTCGATGGACGTGATGGAGTTCTTCTCCCTGTCCACGCGCGCCAAAGGCTGGGTCATCACCTTCCTGAAGATGTTCTACCGCTACTGGACAGACTTCGGCACGCGCAAGCTCACCGCGCGCGACCGCCGGTTCACCATGGGTGCGGCCCTGATGGGCTGGCTCTACAAGCAGGTCTTTGCCCGCAGGATCGAGGTGCGGCTGGATACGCGGCTGGATGAGCTGCTGCTGTCCGGCGCCAAGGTTACGGGGGTCAAGGTCAGCCACTTCGGGCGCGGCTACGAGATCGTAGCGCGCCATGGCGTGGTGCTCTGCGCCGGCGGATTCGAATGGAACCAGGAGCTGCGCGACCGCTTCTTCCCGGTGCCCGGCCTGACGCGGCACAGCAGTTCGCCGGAGGACGCGAATCGCGGCGAGGCCCTGATTGCCGGCATGAAGATCGGGGCCGCCACCGAGCACACGGAGTCCGGCTGGTGGATTCCGACGATGCAGATGCCGATGCAGAAGGCCTCGAACTTCGAGGAAATCCACCAGGCCGCCTTCGACGTGGGCCGCCCGCACAGCGTCGCCGTCAACCGCAAGGGCCTGCGTTTCGTCGACGAGGCTTCGGGCTACGATGACTTCGGCAAGGCCATGGTCGCCGACCAGCTCAAGACCGGCGCCAACACGCCCTGCTGGCTGGTGTTCGACGCGAGCTTTCGCGTCAAGTTCTCGGCCGGCGGCATCATGCCGAAGCTGCTGATGCCCGACTCGAAGATTCCGCCGGACTGGTGGGATCACACCCTCTTCCGTGCCGACTCGATCGAGGCCTTGGCCGCGAAGATCCACGTGCCGGCCGATACGCTGAAGAAGACCGTCGCGAACATGAACCAGTACGCCGTCAGCGGTGTGGATCCGGAGTTCGGTCGCGGCAGCAACATCTACGACCAGATGTTCGGCGACGCCAACGTCAAGCCGAATCCCTGCCTGGGCCCGATCGACCAGGCGCCGTACTACGCCGTGGCGATCAATCTCGGCGACCTCGGTACCAAGGGCGGCCTCAAGGCCGACGCCCGCGCACGGGTGCTGGACAGGCAGGGCCAGGTCATCCCGGGGCTCTACGCGGCAGGCAACAACGCCGGCAGCCCCTTCGGCAACTGTTACCCGGGTGCCGGCGGCACCATCGGCCCGGCCATGACCTTCGGCTACGTGGCGGCCAGCGACATCGCCGCCCGCGCGAAGGCGGGCTGAGCGGCAGCCCGCCGCCGGGGCGACGGCATGTTCATTCGCGCCGGCAGTGGATATGCCCGCAGGGCGGGACCCGAAGGGGTGGACGTGCTGGCGTTCCGCAACGCCACCCACTGCAATATCGCACTCAGGGGTGAGGACGAAAATTCCTGGGACCGTATGATTGAGGCCTTCCGCGACCGCGCGGCCCTCTGGGAGGGGGAAAGGGTTCCGCCCTCCGAATTGCCAAGGACCTGAGACCATGCCGCTGCCCGACTACAAGACCATCGCGCTGTCGCGCCAGGGCCGACTGCTGACGATCACGCTGAACCGTCCCGAGGCGCTCAATGCCGTGAACCTGGCGATGCACGAGGAACTGGCGGAGGTCTTCGTCTTCGCCGCCTCCGATCCGGAGTCCGACGTGGTCGTGCTGACCGGCGCCGGGCGCGCCTTCTCGGCGGGGGGCGACCTGGATCATGTCGCCCACAACGCGGCCAACCCGCATCTCTTCGACAACGAGGTGCGGCTGGCCAAGCGCATCGTCTTCGCCATGCTGGACCTGGACAAGCCGCTGGTCTGCCGCCTCAACGGCCATGCGGTCGGCCTCGGCGCCTCGCTGGCCCTGCTGTCCGACATCATCTTTGCCGCGGACACGGCGAAGATCGGCGACCCCCACGTGGCCATCGGCCTGGTCGCCGGCGACGGCGGTGCCGTCATCTGGCCGCAGCGTGTCGGCCTGTGCCGCGCCAAGGAATACCTGCTGACCGGCGAGCTGATTCCGGCGAAGAAGGCCGAGGAGATCGGCCTGATCAACCACTGCCTGCCGGCCGCCGAACTGGATGCCGCGGTGCAGGCCTTCTGCGACCGCCTGCTGGCGGGCTCGCGCAACGCGATCCGCTGGACCAAGGTGCTGCTCAACCTGGAACTCAAGCGCATCGCCACCGCCGTGATGGACGCCGGCATCGCCTACGAGGCGGTGGCGCAGCGCTCTCCGGATCACCGCGAGGGCATTCAGGCCCTGGTGGAGAAGCGCAAGCCGGTGTTCGGCAAGGACTAGGCTGCAGTGAACGACCGCGGCTGGGTGGCGGGCGATGCCCTGGGCCTGGAGATTCCCGCGCATGCCGCGGCGCTGCGCGAAGGCGGCATCGATTTCCTGACCACCGCCTTCCGCGCCTGTGGCGCGCTGGCCGCGGACAACCGCGTCGTGGGCATCACCCGCTTCGAGGAATGCCCGGGTGGCAGCACCGGCCGCAAGCTGCTGCTGTCGGTGGCGTACCAACGGTCGCAAGCGGGGCTGCACTCTGACCTGTTCGTGAAGTTCTCGCGTGACTTCGACGATCCCATCCGCGACCGCGGCCGCTCGCAGATGGAGCGGGAGGTGCGCTTCGCCCTGCTGGCGCGGGAGCCCGGCTTTCCGATCGCCGTGCCGGCCTGCCTGTTCGCGGACTTCCACCGCGAGTCGGGCACCGGCATCCTGGTCACCCAGTGCATTGCCTACGGCAAGGGCGCGATCGAGCCGCACTACGAAAAGTGCATGGACGAGGAACTGCCCGAAGCGCTGGCGCACTCCGAGGCCCTGCTGCGCTCGGTCGCGCGGCTGGCAGCTGCGCAGAAGGCCGGGCGGCTGTCCGAGGCGTTCACCCGGCAGTTCCCCTTCGACATCTCCCAGCTCTCGGTCGGCGAGCGGACACCCTACACGGCGCGCCAGTTGCAGAACCGCGTGGACCGCTACGCCCAGTTCGCGGCCGGGCATCCGGCGCTGCTGCCGCAGAACATCCGCGCGCCGGCCTTCATCGCGCGGCTGCGCGAAGACGTCGTGCGCTTTCCCGGGCAGGAAGCGGCGATCAAGGATTACCTGGGCAGCCGGCCCGAGTTCATTGCGCTGTGCCACTGGAACGCCAACATCGACAACGCCTGGTTCTGGCGCAGCCCGGCGGGCGTGATCGAGTGCGGCCTGATGGACTGGGGCTGCGTCAGCCAGATGAACCTGGCGATGGCGATCTGGGGCGCCATGAGCGGGGCGGGGACGGAACTCTGGGACCGGCACCTGGATGCACTGCTGTCGCTGTTCGTCGCGGAGCTCCGGGCCGGCGGCGGCCCGTCGCTGGACCCGCAGGTCCTCCGGCGCATGCTCATGCTCTACATCGCGATCATGGGGCTGACCTGGCTGCTGGACGCGCCGCCCTATCTGCGCTCGCTGGTGCCGGATCTGGCGGAGCTGAAAAGCCGCTTCGATCCACGCATTCGCGGCAACGAAGCCGCTCGCAGCCAGCTGCAGATGCTGACCACCTTCCTCAACCTCTGGGACCGGCAGGACTTCGGGTTTGTGCTCGACGAGCACCTGACCTGCGCCGCCTAGGGACGCAGCAGGAGATCACGATGCCACGCTACAGGATGGTGGTGATGAGCAACCCGGTCGAGGGCCGCGAGGCGGAGTACAACGACTGGTACCAGAACGTCCACCTTGCCGAGGTGGTGGCGCTGCCGGGGTTCAGGTCGGCGCAGCGCTTCCGCCTGGCGCGCAGTCTCACCGAGCGCGAGACCTGGCCTTATGCGGCGATCTACGAGATCGAGACCGAGGATATCGACGCCGTGCTGCAGCAACTGCGCGATGCCGCGGGTTCGGGTGGCCTGACGATGTCGGAGTCGCTAGCAACGTCGCGGGCCTATGCCACGATCTACGAGGAGCATGGCTCCGCCGTGACGAAGTAACGCGCGGCTGGAGCGGCGACTCAGGCCGCGGCCGGCACCGACAGCCCGGCGAGGCGGCGCTGGATGATGTCGGTGGCCTCGCGCATGATCCGCCCCATCAGTTCCGCCACGGTGGGGATGTCGTGGATCAGGCCCTGCACCTGGCCCGCCCAGATCAGGCCCGCATCCAGGTCGCCGGTCTCCAGCAGCACCCGGCCGCTGGCGCCGCGCACCAGATGCGCCACGTCCTCGAACTTCGCCTCCGGGCGCTTGAGGATTTCCACCACCTGTTCGGAAACGCTGTTCCTGCCGACGCGTGCGGTGTTCTTCAGCGAGCGGAAGATCAGGCTGGTGCCGCGCTCGTCGTTGTCGACCAGCAACTGCTTGGCGCGCGGATGGATCGGTGCCTCCACGGTGGCGCAGAAGCGCGTGCCCATGTTGATGCCGTCCGCCCCTAAGGCCAGGGCCGCGACCAGGCCGCGGCCGTCGCCGAAGCCGCCCGAGGCGATCATCGGGATCTTCACCTTGTCGGCCGCCGCCGGGATCAGCACCAGGCCCGGGATGTCGTCCTCGCCCGGGTGACCCGCGCACTCGAAGCCGTCGATGGAAATCGCGTCCACGCCCATGCGTTCGGCCGACAAGGCATGACGCACGGCCGTGCACTTGTGCACGACCTTGATGCCATGCGACTTGAAATCCTCGACATGCTCGCGGGGGTTGTGGCCGGCGGTCTCGACGATGCTGATGCCGCTGTCGATGATGGCCTTGCGGTACTCCGCGTAGGGCGGCGGGCTGACGGAGGGCAGGATCGTCAGGTTGACGCCGAAGGGCTTGCTGGTCAGCGCCCGGCAGCGGTCGATTTCGCGTCGCAGCTCATCGGGGCTGGGCTGCGTCAGCGCGGTGAGGATGCCCAGGCCGCCGGCATTGGAGACCGCGGCGGCCAGTTCGGCGCGGCCCACCCACATCATGCCGCCCTGCACGATGGGGACGTCGATGCCCGCCAGTTCGGTGAAGCGTGTCCTGAGTTTCATCTGGGTTCCGTTGCTGAAGCCTGCGTCATCGTGGCTCATCGTGTTTTTTTCTCAGGCCGCGCGAACGCTGGGCGGCGCGGCGGATCGTTCGAATTTTTCCAGCAGCGCCGGCAGCTGCGCGTGATACCTCTCCACGGCGGCCTCCTTCACCGGGCCGTAGCCGCCGATCTCGCCGGCGGCGCGCGCCAACTCGATGGCCACCGGCAGCCGCGCCTGGTCGAGCCGGCCGAGGAGGTCGCCGATGAGCCTGCGGTACTCCTCGATCAGGCGCCGTTCCAGGCGTCGCTCCGGGAAGTAGCCGAAAGGATCGAAGGGCGTGCCGCGCAGGCGCTTAAGGCGTGCCAGGATGCCGAAGGCGCGCAGCATCCAGGCGCCGAACACACGCTTTTTCGGACGGCCCGAGGAATCGCTGCCGGGCAGCATCGGCGGTGCCAGGTTGAACTGCAGCCTGAAGTCGCCGGAAAACTGCTCTCGCAGGCGCTGCATGAACGCCGGGTCGGAATACAGGCGGCCGACCTCGTACTCGTCCTTGTAGGCCATCAGGCGTGCCAGCGTCAGCGCCACCTCGCGCACGAAGCCATCGCCGTTCTTCAGGCCCAGATCGGCGACGCGCTCGCGCACGCCATCGACGAAGTTGGCATAACGCGCGGCATAGCGCTCGTCCTGGTAGGCCGTCAGCAGGCGCGTGCGGCTGGCAAGCACGTCATCGACGGTGACCAGCGGAGCGAGTTCCTTCTTGCCGCCGATCTCCTCGGCCAGGGACTTGGGATCCTGCGCCGCCAGGCGTCCCAGCGCGAAGGTACGCAGGTTGCCCTCGATGAAGGTGCCGTTGAGGCGGATGGCCTGTTCGATCGAGGCGATGGACAGCGGCAGCAGGCCCTTCTGCGCGGCGTAGCCCAGCATCAGGATGTTGGTGCCGATGCTGTCGCCGGTCAGTTCGGTGGCGAAGCGGCTGGCGGGCAGTTCGAACAGCGGCCCGCCGTCGATCGCATCGATGATGGCGCGGCGCATGCGCTCTTCGCCGAGATCGATGTTCCTGTTGCTCTGGAAGTCGCCGGTGGGGGCGACGTCGGTGTTGAGGATGGCGACCGTATGGCCGGGGCGCACGGTCCTCAGCACCGGCTGGCCGGAGGCGACGATCATGTCGCAGCCGATCAGCAGGTCGCTCATGCCCTCGCTGAGGCGCGAGGTGTAGATGCCCGCCGGATCGGGGCCGATGCGGATGTGGCTGGTGACGGCGCCGCCCTTCTGCGCCATGCCGGTCAGGTCCAGGATCGTGCAGCCCTTCCGGTCCAGGTGCGCGGCCATGCCCAGCAGCGCGCCGATGGTCAGCACACCGGTGCCGCCGATGCCGCCGACCAGGATGCTGCAGCCGCGCCGGTCCAGCGCCGCAACCGGCGGCAGCGGCAGCTGCGCGATGAGCTGCTGCAGGCGCTTGGGATCGCCGCTGGAGCGCACCGCGATCTTCGCGCCGGTGACGGTGACGAAGGACGGGCAGAAGCCCTTCACGCAGCTGTAGTCCTTGTTGCAGGTGGACTGGTCGATCTTGCGCTTGCGGCCGAACTCGGTTTCCAGCGGCAGGATGCTGATGCAGTTGGACTGCACCGAGCAGTCGCCGCAGCCCTCGCAGACCGCGGGGTTGATGAACAGGCGCTGGTCCGGGTCCGGGAGCAGGCCGCGCTTGCGGCGGCGGCGCTTCTCGGCGGCGCAGGTCTGCTCGTAGACGATGCCGGAAACACCCTTGAGCTGCTGCAGCTCGCGCTGCACGGCGTCGAGTTCGTCGCGGTGATGCACACTGACGTTCGCCGGCAGGGCGACGCCTGCGTACTGCTCGGGGTTGTCGGACACCAGGCGCACCGGGCGCACGCCCTCGGCGATCAACTGGTTGACCATGCCCACCGGCGTGATGCCCGATTCCACCGGCTGGCCGCCGGTCATGGCGACGGCGTCGTTGTACAGGACCTTGTAGGTCATGTTCGCCTTCGACGCCACGGCGGCGCGGATTGCGAGGATGCCGGAATGCGAGTAGGTGCCGTCGCCCATGTTCTGGAAGACATGCGGCAGCTCGACGTACTGACCCACCGAGACCCAGGGCGAGCCCTCGTGACCCATCGGCACGAACTGCATGGTGTTGCGGTCCATGACCACGGCGGCCAGGCCATGGCAGCCGATGCCGCCCAGCGCCAGCGCGCCGTCCGGGGTCTTGGTGCTGGTGTTGTGCGGGCAGCCCGAGCAGAAGTAGGCCGGGCGGCTGCTGCCGCCGCCGGCGTTCTGCGCGCGGGCTTCCAGGCTGCGGAACGAGTCGAACTGTGTCTGCGCCCGTTCGTCGCGGATGCCGATCTGCCCGAGCAGCGTGGTGATCGCCTGGCGCACCTGCGGCACCGACAGTTCGCCGGAGGCGGGCAGCAGCGGCGCGCCCTGCAGGTCCTGCTTGCCGGCGATGGCGGGGCGCTGGTCCGCGCGCACGGCGTACAGGTGGCGCGCCACCTGGTCTTCCATCACCGGCCGCTTTTCCTCGACCACCAGCACCGCGCTGCTGCCCTGGGCGAAATCGACCAGGCGCTCGCGATCCATCGGCCAGACCAGGCCCGGCTTGTAGACCCGCACACCGAGGCGGCGGCAGGTCTCTTCGTCAAGGCCGAGGTCCGACAGCGCCTGGCGCACGTCGAGATAGGCCTTGCCGGCGGTGACGATGGCCAGGCTGCGGCGCTCGCCGCCGATCACCACGCGGTCGATGCCGTTGGCGCGGGCGAAGGCGGTGGCGGCCGGCAGGCGCTTGTTGACCAGGCTGTCCTCTTCGACCAGTGCCGGCTGGTTCTGACGCAGGTTCAGTCCGCCCGGAGGCAGCGCATAGTCCGCGGGAAGGAGGAGCGGTCGGTGCGGGTCCGGCAGCTCGGCGGAGGCCGAGAGGTCCAGCGTGTCGGTGATGCACTTGAGGCCGACGTAGCAGCCGCTGTAGCGCGACATCGCCAGTCCGAACAGGCCGTATTCCATGACCTCGCCGATGGTGGCGGGATACAGGATCGGCAGCAGCGCGGCGATCAGCGTGTGCTCGGACTGGTGCGCGCTGTCGGAGGACTTGCCGCCGTGGTCGTCGCCGGCAATCGCCAGGAACCCGCCCTTGGCCGCGGCGCCCTCGAGGTTGCCGAGCTTGAGCGACTCGCAGGCGCGGTCCACGCCGATGCCCTTGCCGTACCAGATGCCATAGATGCCTTCGAACGCGGATTTGCCGAACCATTCGAGCTGCTGCGTGCCGCGGATGGCACTGACCGCCAGTTCCTCGTTGAGGCCGGGGACAAAGCGGATGTCGTGCGCGTCGAGCAGCTTCTGCGCGCCCCACAGGGCCGAGTCGTAGACGCCCAGCGGCGAGCCGCGGTAGCCGGAGATGTAGCCGGCGGTCTTCAAGCCGGCCGCGCGGTCGCGTCGCGCCTGGTCCAGCGGCAGGCGCACCAGCGCCTGGTTCGACGAGATGAAGACGCGTCCGCCGGTCTGCAGGTACTTGTCGTCGAGGGTGGTTACGGACTTCGTCATCAGGCCAGGGGACTCAGGGGCGCCAGCTTGTCCAGCGGGAAGTCGCAGTGCGGCGCGGTCTGCTGGATCTCGATGAGGTTGCCCTCGGGGTCACGGCCGTAGATGGTCTTCACATGGCCGACGTCGATCGGGGCGGGCTGGCTGAAAGTCATGCCCAGGCCGCGCAGGCGCTCGTATTCCTGCTCGATCTCCGTGACGTCGACGCAGAAATGCGTGTAGCCCTTGTCGTAGGGCTGCAGCGGGCGGTCGGAGACCGGGGCAGGGGCGCTGTACTGGAACAGCTCCATGTAGCAGGTACCGCAGCGCAGCATGGCGCCGCGGGCGGCCGAATCGGGCACGTCGACGATGCGGTCGATGAACTCGTTCTTCTCCCAGCCGAAGGGCTCCCCGACCAGCTCGAAGCCGAAGGCGTCCTTGTAGAACCGGATCATCCGGTCGAGATCGCGGACATGGACCGCCACATGGTGTATGCCCCTGATCATCCGGCTTTTCTCCCCTTTCGTGTCGAGGCCCTCGCAAAGGGGCCGGACGAGTCTAGCGAGGCCCTGCCGCCGCCATGGGGACGCTGGCAGCGGCAGGCAAGTTTGCCTGCGTCCCCGGTCATTCGGCGCCATGGGGGCGGCCCCCATAATCGTCCGGAGGCGGCTCGACAGGGCCGGGAGGAGAGCAGGCCGATGAACAAGACGATATTCGCGGGTGCGAGGGTCTGGGACGCCAGCGGCGCCGCGCCCTTCGAGGGCGACGTGCTGGTCGAGGGCAATCGCATCCGCGCGGTGTCCCGTACGCCCGGCCAGCTCGCCAGCGCCGGCGGCCAGGTGATCGACGCCAAGGGCCTGTTCCTGATGCCCGGCATGACCGAAGGCCATGCGCATCTGTCCTTCGAAGCGGTCACCGCCACCGAGGACCTCATCTCGCCGCCGCCCGAGGAGCACACCCTGCTCACGGCACGCGTGGCCAAAGTTCTGCTGGATCACGGCTTTACCAGTGCCTGGGGCGCCTCGGAGGCGAAGCTGCGGCTGGGTGTCGCGGTGCGCAACGAGGTCGACGCCGGCCGGCTGCAGGGCCCGCGCATCCGCGCCGGCTCGCTGGAAATCACCGTCACCGGCGGCATGGGCGACGAGAGCAGGCTGCACAATCCGCGCAACGGTCCTTCGATCGTCGTGGACGGCGTCGAGGAGATGCGCAAGGCCGTGCGCCTGTGCTGCCGCGAGGGCTGCGACAACATCAAGCTCGACGTCTCGGGCGATCCCTTCTACCCGAACACCCCGGCGCACACCACGCCGATGTCCTTCGACGAAATCCGCGTGGCGGTGGAAACCGCGCATGCCTACGGTCGCAGGGTCAACGCCCACACCCGTTCGGCGGCCGGCACCAAGGCCTGCCTGCGCGCCGGCGTGGACATGCTCTACCACTGCGAGTACTCCGACCCGGAGCTGCTCGACCTGTTCGAGGCCGCGAAGGACCGCGTGTTCGTGGCGCCGACGGTCAGCCTGTTCCACAGCATCGTCAGCAACGAGGCGGCGCCCAACGGCCTGAGCGCGGAGATCGGTGGCTACATGGGCATCCCCGGCCTGCTGGAGGCGTCGGTGAAGACCCACGCCGAGCTGCGCAAGCGCGGCATCCGCCACCTCATCGGCGGCGACTACGGTTTTGCCTGGAGCCGCAACGGCACCAATGCCCGCGACCTGGGCTTCTTCGTGAAGTACTACGGCTACAGCCCCGCCGAAGCCCTGCGCTGCGCCACCGCCAACGGCGGTGCCGCGATGACGGTGGACAGCGGCGACAAGCTGGGCGAGGTCCGCGAGGGCTATCTCGCCGACCTGCTGCTGGTCGACGGCGATCCGCTGGCGGACCTGTCGGTGCTGCTGGATGCCGGGCGCCTCGTCGTGATCATGAAGGACGGGCAGATCCACAAGAACAGCAGCAACGCGGTCGAACGCCGCGCGGCGGCCTGAGCACACACGAGAGAAACACCATGAGCGACCAAGCCACGATCAAGCTGGCGGACCTGAAGAAAGGCGAGGCCCGCTGCCCGGGCGCGCCGAGCACCCAGGACATCATCGCCGCCGACAAGGTGGCCGCGCCCGGCTGGGTGCGCTCGGAGTCCTACCAGTTCCTCGGCGACGAGGATATTCCCACCGACCGCTACATCGATCCCGCCTTTGCCAGGCTCGAGCTCGACACGCTGTGGAAGAAGACCTGGCAGTTCGTCTGCCGCGAGGAACACATCCCGCAGGTCGGCGACTACCACGTCTACGACCTCGCGCACTACTCCTTCATCATCACGCGCGTGGCAGAAAACGAAATCCGCGCCTACTACAACGCCTGCCTCCACCGCGGCACCAAGCTGCGCGCCTCCGGTACCGAGGGCAATGCCGAGGAGTTCAAGTGCAGTTTCCACGGCTGGAGCTGGAACATCGACGGCACGCACAAGCAAACCGTCTGCCACTGGGACTTCCCGCACGTCCAGTCGAAGAATTTCACGCTGCCGCAGGCGCGCGTCGAGCGCATCGGCGGCTTCGTGTTCATCAACATGGACCCGCAGGCCCCGGCACTGGCCGAGTACCTCGGCCCCGAGGCCAAGGCGCACATCGACGCCTGGAAGCTGGAAAACCGCTACGTCTACCTGCACGTGACCAAGCGCCTGCCCTGCAACTGGAAGCTGGCGATCGAGGCCTTCCAGGAGGCCTATCACGTCATCGAGACGCACCCGCAGGTCGCCCCGTCCAACGGCGACGCCAATTCGCAGTACGACGTTTACGGCGAGCATGTCGACCGCTTCATCTCGACGCTGGGCGTGGTCAGCCCGCACCTCTACGGCCAGGTCAGCGAGCAGGACATCCTCAACCAGTTCACGCTGGGCGACAGCAGCGCGCTGGGTGACACGAAGTTCTCGCTCAAGGAAGGCAGCACCGCGCGTGCGGTGATGGCCGAGATGTTCCGCGGCATGTTCGAGAAGGCCACCAACACCGACCTGTCGAAGGTTTCGGATTCCGAGCTGCTGGACTGCTTCTCGTACACGGTGTTCCCCAACACCTTCCTGTTCCCCGGCATCTCGCTGCCGATGGTCTACCGCTTCCGCCCGGACAAGAACGACCACCGCAAGTGCCTCTACGAGGTGCTGTTCCTGCGGCCGGTACCGCTGGACGGCACGCGTCCGATGCCGGCCGAGCCGATCCACCTGCGCGACGATCAGTCCTTCACCGAGGCCGAGGGCATGGACCCGGGCTTCGGCGCGATCCTGGACCAGGACACTGACAACGTCGGCCTGCAGCAGGAGGGCCTGGAGGCCAGCGCCAAGCGCGGCCTGACCCTGGGCAACTACCAGGAGATCCGCCTGCGCCACTTCGAACAGGCGGTGGACCGCTATGTCGGCAAGAAGGCCTGAGGCGGGCGCGTGAGCACAGAAGGCAATGCCGCCGTATCCGGCGCGTTCACCCCCGTCATCAGGCTCGCCGACCTGCCGCCCAACACCAAGAAGGCGGTAACCCTGGGCAGCCGATGCGTACTGGTCTGCAACCAGGGCGACAGGCTTTACGCCATCTCGAACGTCTGCTCCCATAACGAGAAGCCGCTGGAGCGTGGCCGCATGGGCAATGGCTGGATCGCCTGTCCGGTACACGGGGCGCGCTTCGACCTGGCTACCGGAGCGGCCATGAACCTGCCGGCCAAGAACCCCATCGCTACATTCGAGGTGCGGACCGTGGGTGAATGGATCGAAGTCCTGGTGTAAAGTGTTGTAATGAACAACACTGATGATTCTGATCGGTTGCGGGCGCAGGTCCGGTCCTGGCTGGAGCGCAATGTCCCGCGCGACTGGCGCCAGACCGTGACCGGTGCCGACCAGGACTTCTTCGTGCGCCAGCAGCGCGACTGGTTTTCCCGGCTGGTCGAGGCCGGCTATGCGACGCCGCACTGGCCTGAGGGCTGGCCCGGTGGCGGCCGCTCGCTGGCCGAGCAGAAGGTGATCTACGAGGAGGTGGCGCGCGCCGATGCGCCGCGGCTGATCCTGTTCTTCGTCGCGCTCTATCACTCCGCCTGCACGCTGATCGAATGGGGCACCGCCGCGCAGAAGGAAAAGTATCTTCCGGGCATCCTCAAGGGCCAGGTCTGGTGCCAGGGCTTCTCCGAGCCCAACGCCGGTTCCGACCTCGCCGCGGTGCGCACGCGCGCCGAACTGCGCGGCGACCGCTACGTGATCAACGGCCAGAAGACCTGGTCGACGCTGGCGCAGCATGCGGACCGCTGCCTGCTGCTGGTACGTACCGGCAAGTCGGAGCCGCCGCAAGGCGGGCTGACCTACCTGCTGCTCGACATGCGCAGCAAAGGTGTCTCCGTGCGTCCCATCGCCCAGATCACCGGCGACGACGAGTTCTCCGAAATCTTCTTCGACGATGTCGAAGTGCCGGTCGAGGATCGCGTCGGCGAAGAGGGCCAGGGCTGGGCGGTGGCGCAGTCGACGCTGTCGTCGGAGCGCGGCCTGACGCTGGTGGAGCTGACGCAGCGCATGCGCTACTCGCTGGCGCGCTTCCCCACGCTGATGCGCGAGCGCGGGCGTTTCGACGATCCCATCCTGCGCCGGGAACTCGGTGGGCTCATCGCCCGGGTCGACGCGGTCTGCGCGCTGGCCGACCGCTATCTGCTGAAGCGGATCTCCGGCGAAGAGGCGGCAGGCGATGCCTCGCTGGTCAAGCTGAACTACGCGCGCACGCTGCGCGAATTCACCCTGCTGGGCCTGCGCATCGGCGGCCTGGAGTCGCAATACCGCGAGGGCTTCACGCGCGGCGGCAGCCAGGAGACCGGCAACTGGGCCGTGGATTTCATGAACTCCTACAACTGGTCGATCGCCGGCGGCAGCGACGAGATCCAGCGCAACATCATCGCCGAGCGCCTGCTGGGCATGCCGCGCGAGCCCAGGACCTGGCAGCTGCCGGTGGAGCGCTCATGAGTACCGAGCTGAGGGAACTGCAGGAATCCGCCCGGCGGGTGCTGGGCGAGCAGGGGCTGGCGGCGGACGAGGCCAGGACCTGGCCGCTCACGCTCGAACTGGGCTGGCTGCTGGTCGCCGTGCCCGAAGAACTGGGCGGGCTGGGGCAGGGGCTGGCGGGTGCCTGTGCCTTCCACACGGAAATGGGCCGCAACCTCGCGGGCGCGCCCTATGCTGCTGCCACGCTGGCGATCGATGCGGTCTGCCAGCCGGGCCTTGCCGACCAGCAGCGCTGGGTGGAGCGCCTCACCGGCGCCGAGTACGTGGCCACGCCCTGGGTGGACTCCGCGCTGCGCATTGCACGCGCCGGGGCCGGCAAGGGCAGGCTCAGCGGCCTGGCCTCGGCCGTGCCCTCCGCCGACCGGGCGACCCATCTCCTGGTCTGCACGGCGGACGAGGATCGCGTGGCGCTGGTGCCGCTGCGCCAGGCGGGCGTGGAGCTCACCGCGCGCCCGACCTGGGACGCGACGCGGCGCCTGTTCGACGTCCGTTTCAGCGACGTGGCCCTGGAAGAGCCGCTGCTGATCGCCGGCGGCAGCGCCGCCCGCGCCCTGACCCGCCGCCTGTCCACGCTGCGCGATTTCGCGCTGACGGCGGACTCGGTGGGCGGCGCCGAGGCCCTGCTCGAGATGACGGTGGAGTACCTGAAGACGCGCCGGCAGTTCGGCCGTCCGCTGGCCCTGTTCCAGGCCCTCAAGCATCGCTGCGCCGATCTCAAGGCGCTCACGGCCGGGGCACAGGCGCTGCTGGCCGACAGCCTGGGCCGGGTCGAAGGCCGCGTCGACGATGCCGAGGCTGAAGGCCTGGCCCGTATCGCGAAGGTCCATGCCTGCTCGGTCTACGCCCGGGTGGCCGAGGAAGCCCTGCAGCTGCATGGTGGCATCGGCATGACCTCCGAACACGCCTGCCACCTGTTCCTCAAGCGGGCCCTGCTCAACGAGCAGCTCGGCCGGCCCAGGGGCAGGGACGAGCTGGAGATCGCGGAGCGCTTCCTGGCCCGGTTTTCATAGTGTTCCGGGCTGGCGCCAGCCCGGATGCGTCAAATGTCCAAGGCGCCGCAGGAGATGCCGGGATGCCCCGCAGACCGCGGCCTAGAATTCGTTCATCGTCTCCTTACTCTCGACAGGTTCTCCCATGTTCTCCGCAATCCTGATCAACAAAAACGAAGCCGGCCAGACCGTTGAACTGACCCAGATCGACGAGGCGCAGCTGCCCGAGGGCGACGTCACCGTCGACGTCGAGTACTCGACGCTCAACTTCAAGGACGGCCTGGCCATCACCGGCAAGTCGCCGGTGGTGCGCAAGTTCCCGATGGTGCCCGGCATCGACGTTGCCGGCGTCGTCAGCCAGAGCTCGCATCCCGAATGGAAGGCGGGCGACCGCGTGGTCCTCAACGGCTGGGGCGTCGGCGAAGGCCATTGGGGCGGCCTGGCGCAGAAGGCCCGGCTCAAGGGCGACTGGCTGGTGCCGTTGCCGGCTGCCTTCACCGCGCGCCAGGCCATGGCCATCGGCACCGCCGGCTACACGGCGAGCCTCTGTGTCGATGCGCTGCTGGCGCACGGCGTGAATCCCGCGCAGGGCGAAGTGCTGGTCACCGGCTCCACCGGTGGCGTCGGCAGCGTCGCCATCGCGCTGCTGACCAAGGCCGGCTTTCGCGTCGTCGCCGCCACCGGCAAGGCCTCCGAGGCCGATTACCTCAAGCAGCTGGGCGCAACGGCGGTGATCGACCGTGCCGAGCTGGGCGCCGCGGGCAAGCCGCTGCAGAAGGAGCGCTGGGCCGGCGTCGTCGACTCGGTGGGCAGCCACACGCTGGCCAACGCCTGCGCCCAGACCCGCTACGGCGGCGCGGTCGCCGCCTGCGGCCTGGCCCAGGGCATGGACTTCCCGGCCTCGGTGGCGCCTTTCATCCTGCGCGGCGTGTCGCTGCTCGGCATCGACAGCGTCATGGCGCCCAAGGCACGTCGCCTCAAGGCCTGGGAGCGTCTCGCGCGTGACCTGGACCCGGCGGCCCTGGACGTCATTGCCACGGAAGTGAGCCTGGCCCAGGCCATTGCCGCTGCCGGTGAGCTGATGCAGGGCAAGGTCCGCGGCCGCGTCCTGGTCAACGTCAACAAGTAAGCGCGACAGCGCCCCGGGCGTTTTTTTCAAAGGTGATCTCGAGATGACTGCGGACAACGTCAAGCAAAGCGCGGTGCTGGATCTCAGCGATCTCGACCGCTGGGTCGGCAAGCCGGTGGTGTTCGCGGAGCTGTGGGATCCCTGCAATGCCACCGACATCCGTCGCTGGGTCATGGCGATGGACTATCCCAACCCGATCCACTGGGACCAGGAGTTCGCGCAGCAGTCGAAGTTCGGCGGCATCGTCGCGCCGCAGTCCTTCGCCGTGGCGATGGACTATGGCCATGGCTGCCATCCCGCCGGCGTCGGCAAGATTCCCGGCAGCCACCTGATCTTCGGAGGCGAGGAATGGTGGTTCTTCGGTGCGCCGGTGCGTCCGGGCGACAAGCTGTTCCAGAAGCGCCGCTTCGATGGCTATGACGTCAAGGACACCGGTTTCGGCGGCCCCACCGTGTTCTCGCGCGGCGACACCGAGCACCGCAACCAGGACGGTGTCCTGGTGGCGCGAGAGCGGGCCACCGCGATCCGCTACCTGATCGAGGAAGCCAACAAGCGCGGCGTCTACGGCAAGGAGAAGGCCTCGCCCAAGCGCTGGGACAAGGAAGAGCTCGCCGAGATCCACAAGATCCGCTACGACTGGATCCTGTCGAACCGCGAGGGCCGCTCGCCGCAGTTCAGCCAGGTGAAGGTCGGCGACAAGCTGCCGCGCCGCGTCATCGGCCCGCACTCCATCGCCACTTTCGTCACCGAGTACCGCGCCTTCCGCCAGAACATCTGGGGCACCTGGCGCTGGAACGTGCCGGAGGGCGAGAAGGACCCCGCCCGGGAGGATGCCGGCTTCGCCAAGGACATGAGCTACGACCACGAGGCGCGCAAGATCGATCCGCGCCAGGGTGACGGCCTGTACTACGGTCCCTCCAGCGGTCACGTGAACCTGGAGAAGGCCTCGAACATCGGCATGGGCGGCATGTACGGTTACGGCGCTTCCACAAATGCCTGGCAGATCGACTACGTCTCCTACTGGGCGGGCCACAACGGCTTCGTCTGGCATTCCAGGACGCAGTTCCGCAGCCCGGCCTTCGAGGGCGACGTGACCTTCATCGACGGCGAGGTGGTGGACAAGCAGCAGAACTCGCCCTACGGCTGCCCGGTGGCGGTGGTCGAGGTCAGGATGACCACGCAGCGCGGCGACCAGATGCTGAAGGGCACGGCCGAAGTGCAGCTGCCGTACTGAGCATGCAAGCTACCGTTCCTCCTTCGCCGTCGGTCGTCCACGGCATTCCGCTCGCCGAAGAGCCCGGCATCGGCTCGCTGACGATCCCGGGCTATCTGCGCGAGGTGACCACGCGCCATGCCGAGGCCGAGGCGCTGGTGATGCACACGCCGGACGGTGTGGAGCGCTGGTCCTACCGCACGCTGTGGCAGAAGTCGGTCGAGGTCGCCAAGGCGCTGATCGCCTGCGGCGTCGGCAAGGACAGCCGCGTCGGCATCCTGATGACCAATCGTCCGGAGTACCTGTCCGCCGTGTTCGGCACCGGGCTCGCGGGCGGCGTTTCCGTGGGCCTGAGTTCGTTCTCCACCGCTACCGAACTGGAGCACCTGGTCGCGGTGTCCGGGGTGTCGGTGCTGCTGTTCGACGGCCGCGTGCTGAAGAAGGACTTTGGCGGCCTGCTCACGGAACTGGAGCCGCAGATCCGCTCGGCGGCGCCGGGGCAGCTGCAGTCCGCGAAATTCCCGTTCCTGCGCCACCTGGTGCGCCTGGAGCCGGTCACCGGAACCACGGCGCAGGGCGACGTCACTGCCGCCTGCTTCGAATCCTGGGACGGGTTTCTCGCGCAGGGGCGGGCGATACCGGATGCCGTGGTCGATGCGCGCGCCGCGACGGTGACGCCCGCGGACGCCGGCGGCCTGTTCTTCTCCTCGGGCACCACCAGCCTGCCCAAGGGCATCCTGCACGCGCAGCGTGCCTTCGCCATCCAGTGGTGGCGCTGGCCGCGCGTGATGAGCGTCGAAGGCGCCGTGCGCAGCTGGACCGGCAACGGCTTCTTCTGGTCCGGCAACATCACGATGGTGGTGGGCGTGGCACTGTCGACCGGCGGCGCCGTCGTGCTGCAGCCCTACTTCGAGCCGGAGAGGGCGCTCAGGCTCATGCAGGACGAGCGCGTCAGCTTCCTGTCGGGCCGGCCGCACCAGTGGGCGCGGCTGCAGGAAGCGGACAACTGGAGCAGCACCGATCTCTCCAGCCTGCGCTACATCACCAACTCCGCGCTGATGCAGCAGCACCCGACGGTGAAGACGGACTGGCGCCTGCCGATGTCCTTCGGCGCCACCGAGACGATGACGATCAACACCTCGTACTCCGCCGATACCCCGGTCGAGCAGTACGCGGGCAGCGCCGGCGTGCCGCTGCCGGGCAACATCCTGAAGGTCATCGATCCGCTGACCGGCGCGGTGGTTCCGCGCGGTGCGCGCGGTGAAATCTGCATCAAGGGCCCGACACTGATGCTGGGCTACATCGGCAAGGCCGTGGAAGACAGCCTGGACGACGAGGGCTACTACCGCACCGGCGACGGCGGCTATGTCGACGGGATCGGCCGCCTGTACTGGGAAGGGCGGCTTACGGAGATCATCAAGACCGGCGGCGCCAATGTCTCGCCGCTGGAGATCGATGCCGTGCTCGCGCTGTGCCCGGGCGTGCGCCGCGCGCAGACCGTCGGCGTGCCGCATGAGACGCTGGGCGAGATCGCGGTGGCCTGCGTCATCCCGCATGAGGGCGTGCAGCTTGTGGAAGACGAGATGCGTGCCTTCCTGAAGGAGCGCCTGGCCAGCTTCAAGGTGCCGCGCCGCTTCCTGTTCCTCCATGAAGAGGACATGGCAGTGACCGGCAACGGCAAGGTCAAGTCCGGTGAACTGCGCCAGCTGGCCGCGCAGCGCCTTGGCGTCGTGCTCGCAGCCGCACCGGCGGCCTGAGCCCCGCTCTTCGCCAGGGATTCAGTGGATCGGACCGTCGCCGGCACTGAGGCGACCGCCGCCGTGTCCGCTAGCCGCCGCCTGGATTTCCGCGGCGATGGCCAGCGCGATTTCCTCCGGCGTTTCCGAACCGATGTCGAGTCCCGCGGGCGCGTGCAGCGGCGCGGTCGTGACACCGGCCGCTTCGCGCATCTTCGCCGCGCGGCTGCGGGATCCCAGTGCGCCCAGGTACGCCAGGCGCACCGCGCGCAGTGCCTGCAGGCAGGCGAGGTCGCGCTCGAGGTTGTGGGTCATCACGACGACCGCGGTGCGGGTGTCCGGGGCGATCTGCTGCGCGAGGTTCTGCGGCTGCGCATGCAGCAGGTCCACGCCTGCAGGCAATCCGGACAGCACGGAGTCTTCCCGATGATCCACCAGGCAGACCTGCCAGCCCAGGCCGCGGGCGAGCCGGGCGAGCGCCAGGGCGGTGGTGTTGATGCCGACCAGCACCAGGCGCAGGGGCGGGCGCAGGCGCTCGACCAGCACCTGGAACTCTCCACCGGGCGTGGCGACCCTTTCCAGGCGTGTCGCGGGCAGGCTGTCCTCAGGAGCGACGCCGGAGAGCAGGGTATCGCTGAGTTGCGGATCGTCGAGTTCGTCGAGCAGCACGCTGCCGCCCCAGACCAGGCGTCGCGGCTGCGGCAGGCATTGGCCATCCTGGCTGAAAACCGTCATCAGCAGGCCCTGGCTGCGCTGCCGCAGGGACTGTGTGACCACTTCGGCGAAGCGCAACTGCCCGGCCGCTCGCAGCGGCTCCAGCAACACTTCCATCTCGCCGCCGCAGCCGAGTTCCATCAGCGCGTCGTAGCCATGCTCGCGGTCGTAGCGCAGCAGCCGCGCCTGGCCGGTGGCGATGACGTCGCGCGAGCGTTCGATGATGTCGGCTTCCGGGCAGCCCGCGGAGAGCCCGCGCACGACGCGGCCGTCGCCGAACACCAGCATGCGCGCGCCCGGGCGCCGGAATACCGGGCCACGGGTGTGCACCAGCGTGGCCAGCGCCGCGCCGCCGGAAAAGCCGCTCTCCTGCAGCTGCTGCAGGCCCGAGTACAGATCGGCGAATTCGTGGGGGGTCATTGTCCCTATGGTAAACAAATCAGTGTCAGTACAGAGACACTGATTGGGCCATATACTCCGGTCAGACATCACTGGCGGCCAATGATGAGGGTTGAGATCATGTGTTGCCACAGCCTGGCCACGGACTTGCTTTGGCCTGCAGCTGCGGATCATTGCCTTGTTCCCGTCAGCTTCCCGTAGCTTTCGCCGCAAACCGACTATTCGCCTGAGTTTCACATGCCCAAGATTCTGTTCATCCAGCACAACGGTACCCAGCACCTCATCGAGGCCGAGGAGGGCAAGAGCGTCATGCAGGCCGCGGTCGACAACATGCTGCCGGGCATCGTCGGCGACTGCGGGGGCTGCTGCACCTGCGCCACCTGCCATGGCTATGTCGATCCCGCCTGGAAGGACAAGCTGGCGCCGCAGTCCGAGGAGGAAGCCATGATGCTGGATGGCGCGCTGCACGTGGAAGAAAACAGCCGCCTGACCTGCCAGATCATCGTCAGGCAGGAGTTGGACGGCCTGGTCGTGCGGCTGCCCGCCAGCCAGTTCTGAGCCTGTTTCCGCGCCCGCTCGAGCGCAAACGAGCCAGGGTCATCATGCCCGGTCAGGGCTTGTGGCCCTGCTGGATCGCCTTGTTGATCAGGCCGATCATCCAGGTCATCGCCTGGCTGGCGCGGTCGGCGTCGAACTGCCAGCTGGTGGTCAGGCGCTCGTTGAGCGCCGGGTGCCAGAACATGTCGAGCATCGACGCCACGATCTCCCGCTGTTCCTGCGACCAGCCCGGGGTGGACTGCACCACCGCGCCGATCAGTGCCGCGCGCCGGTGCTGGTCCATCGCGGCGAAGGTCGGGTCCGTCACCGGGTAGTGCGAGACCGTGAACGAGGAGATGTAGCGGTAGGCGCGCGTGGCGATGCCGGCGAAGTCGCCCAGGGTAAGGCCGTCGAGGCTGATGCCGGACTCTTGGAACAGGCGCTGCAGCACGGCGTCGCGCAGCTGGCGCTCGGTGGCGATGTAGCGATGCACGGTGCGCTCGCTGACGCCGGCCAGCTCTCCCACTGCCTTGAAGGTCATCTGGCTCCAGTCCCAGGCCGGCAGCCGGTGCGCGATCTCGGCACCGGCGGCGATGATGCGCTCGCGGGTCTCCGCGGCCTGCTGCCGCCGCAAGGGGCTGTCGTACTGCCGGCGCGGGCTCGCAGCCTTGCCGGCCTTCTTGACGGTCGTCTTGCCTGCTTTCGGGGGTTGCCTCATCGGGAGCCTGTTTGCGTGTCGTGGGCTTGTCGGCAGCGCGCGGGAGTGCCAGGAGCCGTCGGCTTCTGCAAAAAAAGCCGGTGCCGGACCTGTTGTCGTCCTTTTTCAAATATTACAGGCAAGTGCAGGGCGTCACCATGCGGGCGGCCGCCGCGGGGTTTCCTGCCTTTTCGCGGGTTTGGCGCGGCGCGGTCCGTGGATTTGACCCGGCGCGCGGCGAAGTTTTCCGCAGATGCAGTCTTGCCTTTACAGCGGTCGGGAGCCTGTAGATAATCAACATCATTGTTGTCTAAATAACAAAGATGAACAGGCCCTGAGGAGACGCATGCCTACCACCGAATCCCTCTCTCCAGCGGCACTGCTGGCCGTCTACACCCTCGCCCTGCGCATCCACCTGGTGGACGAGCGCTTCCGCGGTCTTCTGCGGTCGGGCCGCCTGGCGGCGGTGTACTACTCCCCGCGCGGCCAGGAGATCCTGGCGGCGGCGATGGGCGTACACCTGAATGCCCGCGACTACCTGGTGACCACCTACCGCGGCATCCACGACCAGCTGGCCAAGGGGATCCCGCTACGGTCCCTGTTCGCCGAGTACTACGGCAAGGCCACCGGCGCCTGCAAGGGCAAGGGCGGCGCCATGCACATCACCCACCCCGCCTCCGGCGTGATGGTCACGACGGGTGTCGTGGGCAGCGGCCTGCCGATCGCCAACGGCCTGGCCTGGGCCAGCCAGCTCAAGGGCGAGGACCGGGTCACCCTGTGCTGCTTCGGTGATGGCGCCTCCAACATCGGCGCCTTCCACGAAGCCCTCAACCTGGCCGCCCTGTGGAAACTGCCGGTGATCTTCCTGTGCCAGAACAACGGCTACGGCGAATGCACCCCGTACGGCAAGGCCACCGCCTCCGCCCGCATCTCCGATCGTGCCGCCGCCTACGGCCCCAACATGTTGGGCGTCACCGTCGACGGCAACGACCCAGAAGCCATGTGGACCGCCTCTGCCGCCGCCGTCGCCCGCGCAAGGTCCGGCGAAGGCCCCACGCTCCTGGAAGCCAAGACCTTCCGCTTCATGGGCCACTACTTCGGCGACCCCGGCGCCTACATCCCCAAGGCCGAATACGACGCCGCCCTGGCCAAGGACCCCATGCCCGCCACCCGCGCCGCCGTCCTGGCCAGCGGCATCAGCGAAGCCGAGCTGGAAGACCTGAAAAAGCAGATCGAAGCCGACATCGACGACGCCCTGCAGTTCGCCCTCGACAGCCCCGTGCCGGACCTCGACGAAATCAACCGCGACATCTACGCAGACCCCACGGGAGCCCCGGCATGAACGCCCCCACTGCCGCCACCACCGCCACGAAAACCATCAGCTTCACCGAGGCCTACTCCCGCGCCCTGCATGACGCCATGGAGATGGACCCCCGCGTCATCATGCTGGGCGAAGACATCGCCGACGAAGAGGGCGGCGGCGTGTTCAAGGTCACCAAGGGCCTGTCCACCAAGTTTGGATCCAGAGTCCGCACCACCCCGATCTCCGAACAGGCCATCGTCGGCGCCGCCGTCGGCGCCGCCCTGGCCGGCCTGCGTCCCGTGGCCGAGATCATGCTGATGAACTTCATCACCGTACCGATGGACCAGATCGTCAACCACGCCGCCAAGCTGCGCTTCATGTCCGGCGGCCAGACCCACGTCCCGATCACCATCCGCACCCGTACCGGCGCCGGGGCCGGCACCGCCGGCCAGCACTCCGACATGCTGGAAGCCTGGTTCGCCCACGTCGCCGGCATGAAGGTCGTCATCCCCTCCAGCCCCGCGGACGCCTACGGCCTGCTGCTGGGCTGCATCTTCGACGAGGATCCCTGCCTGTTCATCGAAGACGCCATGACCCGCACCCAGACCGGTCCCGAGCCGGAGAAGGGCAAGATCATCCCCTTGGGCCAGGCCAACGTCGCAAGAGAGGGAACGGATGTCACCGTCATCGGCTACGGCCGCCCCCTGCGCGACACCCTGGTCATCGCAGAGAAGCTCGCCGCCGAAGGCATCTCCGTCGAAGTCCTGGACCTGCGCACCGTCTCGCCGCTGGACACCGACAGCATCCTCAAATCGGTGGCCAAGACCCAAAGAGCGGTCGTGGTCCACGAAGCTCCCCGCAGCTTCGGCGCCGGTGCCGAAGTCGCCGCCCGCATCCAGGAGCACCTGTACAGCGAACTCAAGGCCCCGGTGCTGCGCGTGGCCTCGCGCGACGTCACCGTGCCCTTCGCCAAGGTGCTGGAGCAGGAATACCTCTACAAACCCAGCGCGATCGAGGCTTCGATCCGCCAGACCCTGAACGGGAAGGGCCGCCGATGAGCACCGAAGTCCGCATCCCGCAGATCGGGTTCTCCGCCCAGGAAGGCACCTTGACCGAATGGCTGGTGCCCGACGGCGGCCAGGTGGAGGCGGGCAAGCCGCTCTACACCCTGGAGCTGGACAAGTCGGTGCAGGAGGTCGAGGCGCCGGCCTCGGGCATGCTCAAGGTCCATGCGGCTACCGGTGAGGTCTATCCCATCGGGGCATTGATCGCGGAGATCCTGTGAGCAGCGCCTGGCCCGAAAGCTGGCGCGTCCTTGACCACGGCATCCGCAGCGGGCGCTACACCGACCCTGCGTTCGCGCGTCTGGAATACGACAAGCTCTGGAGCACTGTCTGGCAGGCCGCCGCGCGCCTGGACGAAATCCCCGAAGTGGGCGACTACGCCACCTACGACATTGGCGACCAGTCCGTCATCGTCGTGCGCGCCGAAGACGGCAGCGTCAAGACCTACCACAACGTCTGCCCGCACCGCGGCACCGCCCTGTCCGGCGGCGGCAACGGCCACTTCCCCCACTGCAAGATCATCTGCCCCTTCCACGGCTGGCGCTGGAACTTGCAGGGCCAGAACGAATACGTCCTGGAACGGGGCGAATTCCGCGGCGGCCAGCTGCAGGACAGCGACGTCGCCCTGCGTGCAGTCCACCACGTCGTCTTCGCCGGCTTCGTCTTCATCAACTTCGACCGCAACCCCCAGCCCTTCGACGACTTCATCGCCCCGGTCCGGGAGCTCATCGAAGGCCTGGCCATCGGCCAGATGCACCACTACTGGTGGAAAGCCCTGCCGGTCGCCGCCAACTGGAAAGTCGCCCAGGAAGCCTTCTTCGAGGGCTACCACGTCCCGGCCACCCACCCCCAGCTGGAACCGGACTCCGCCGACATCGTCATGAACGGCACTCCCAGCGCCGAAGCCGAAGCCCACTTCGCCCACCGCAACGTCCACACCGAGAAATACCCCCACGGCCACGGCCGCTTCTTTGCCGGCAAGAAGACCCCCATGCAGGGCCACGTCCGCCAGGCCGGCGACCCCATCGAAATGATGGCCGCCCGCCTGAATCTCCTGGTCGAAGGCATGGACGCCATGGTCCTGAAGGAAGACGTCGAGATCGTCCGCTCCCTGAAGGACAAGCCCATCCCCGAGGGCTCCAGCCTGGGCGCCGAGTACGTCAAGGCCCTGTACACCACCGCCGCACAGCAGCAGCGGCCCATGCCCAGGCCCGTCCCCGAGATCCTGGGCATGTGGGGCGGCGAGATCTTCGTCTTCCCCAACCTCTTGATCCTGCCGCAGGCCGGCAACGCCATGATCTACCGCATCCGGCCCGATGGGAACGACCCGGACCGCTGCATCTTCGAGATCTTCTCCACCAGGACCTACCCGGCCGCAGTGAAACCGCCGCGGGCCGAGGTCCGGAAGATCACCGACATCATGGACCCGGAGCAGGTGCTGCTGATCCCGCGCCAGGACTTCCACAACATCCCGCGCATGCAGAAGGGTCTGCACTCCCGCGGCTGCAAGCAGATCTGGCTGGCCGTTGAGCACGAGAAGATGATCCTCAACATGCACCAGGAACTGGATCGCTATCTGAAGGGCACCGCCGTTGACACGCCGGTCGCTGGAGTATCCGTCGCATGAATTTCGAGTTGTCCGAAGAACAGCAGATGATGCGCGAGTCCTTCTCGCGCTTTCTCAGTGAGCAGAGCAGCACGCTGCGCGTCCGCGCCGCCCTGCCTTCCGGCTTCGACGCGGCGCTGTGGCGCGGCCTGGCCGAACTCGGGGCGTTCTCGATCCGCGTGCCTGAGGACGCGGGTGGCCTGGGCCTGGGCCTGCTGGATGCCGTGCTGCTGATGGAGGAGGCGGGACGTACGCTGGCCTCCGGTCCGGTTGCCGAAACGCTGGTCGCCGCGCGTCTGCTGGCGCTGCTGGGCGGGCAAGCGGAACTGCTGGAGCGTGTCATGAGCGGCGCCGCGGTGGTCGGCATCGCCTTCCACGACATCGCGAGCCGACCGCTGCAATGGGTGGCCGGCGGCAATGTGGCGGTCGCGGTGATCGCCCGCCATGGCGACGAGATCGTGCTGGTCAATGCCGCCGGCGCGGCGCAGGCCGAGGAGAACCTGGCCTCGACCGCCATCGCCGAACTGCGCCTGGCGGCATTGCCGCGCAGCACGCTGGCGCACGGCACCGAGGCGCTCAGGGCTTTGGCGCAGGCCCAGGAGGAATGGAAGCTGCTGATTGCGGCGGCCCTCGCCGGGCTCGGGCGCGAATCGCTGCGGCTGGCCGCGGCCTATGCCAGCGAGCGCAAGCAGTTCGGGCAGTTCATCGGCCAGTTCCAGGCGATCTCGCATCCGCTCGCCGACCTGCTCTGCGAGGTGGACGGCGGCAAGTTCCTGGTCTGGCGCGCCATCCGCGACATCGCCGATGGCAGCGCGGAAGCGGCCGCCGGGGTTTCCATCGCCGCCTGGTGGAACACGCAGGCCGCGGCCCGCGCCGTTGCGCAGGCCCTGCACACCTTCGGCGGCTACGGCCTCACCACCGAGTACGACATCTTCCTGTTCAACCTGCGCGCCAAGGCCTGGCCGCTGGTGCTGGGTGACCCGCAGCGCCTGCTCGAGGAAGCCGGACGGCGCCTCTACGCGGGCGAGAAGGCGGCCCTGCCGGAGGCCGGTGACTGCCCCATCGACTTCGACCTGGGTGACGATGCCCGCGCCATCACCGCGGAGATCGACGCGTTCTTCGACAAGCACGTCACCCCGGCGATGCGCGAGAAGTTCCACTACAGCTGGGAAGGCTACAACCCCGAGATCAACCGCAAGCTCGCCGAGGCCAACCTGCTGTTCCCGGGCCTGAAGCGTGAGATGGGGGGGCGCGGCCTGTCGCCCTACGCCAAGATCGCGGCCATGGATGCCTTCGAGCACCAGGGCTACAACAACCCGGCGGCGAACGTGGCTCAGATGGTGTCGCTGATCATGTATCGCTTCGGCAGCGACGAACTCAAGCGCGACGTGCTGAGCAAGGTCATGTCGGGCGAGGTGATCTGCAGCCTGGGCTATTCCGAGCCCGGCTCCGGCTCCGACGTGTTCGCGGCTCAATGCCGCGCGACACCCGATGGCGACGGCTGGCGCATCGACGGCACCAAGATGTTCACCAGCGGCGCGAACCTGGCCAGCTACGTGCTGATGCTCTGCCGCACCAATACCGAGGTGGCCAAGCACAAGGGCCTGACCATGTTCATCGTCCCGCTGAAGGCCGATGGCGTGACCATCCAGCCGGTCTACACCTTCCAGGACGAGCGCACCAACATCACCTTCTACGACGGCGTGCGCATCCCCGACAGCTACCGTCTGGGCGATGTCGATGGCGGCGTGCGCACCATGAGCGCGAGCCTGGAACTCGAGCATGGCGGCGGTTTCTCCAAGGTGATGCGCGCGATGCTCAAGGCCGCTGAAGATCTGTGCCGCGAGATACAGGAAGAGGGCAGGCCGCTGCTGGAGGACCGCTCCGCCCAGGCCCGCTTGGCCCGCAGCAAGGCCCACCTCTGGGTGTCGGACATGCTGGCCTTCCGCGCGCAGTGGACCATCGCGGAGAAGAAGCCGAACCTGGCCTACGGGCCGATGGCCAAGCTGTTCTCCTCGGAGAAATTCCTGACCGACGCCCGCGACCTGCTCGACCTCACGGCGCCGTACTCGCTGTCCAAGCGCGCCGGTGCGGCCGGCCTGCTGAATCAGTGCTATCGTCATGCGCAGGGTACGACGATTTACGGTGGCACCAGCGAAGTCCACCGCAGCATGATTGCCGAGCGTGCGCTGGGGATGCCGCGCACGCGCGCCTGAGGAGAGAAAAACAGTGTCAGAAGCCCCGCATCTGCTGACCGAGGACGACGGCGCGATCCTGGTCGTCACGCTCAATCGCCCCGACAAGCTCAATGCCCTCACCGGCGAACTGATGGCGCTGTTCGAGCAGGGCCTGCATCGCTTCCGCGATACGCCGGAACTCAAGGTCATGCTGATCCGCGCGACCGGCCGCTATTTCTGCTCCGGCGCGGACCTGCGCGGCGGCAGCGAGCCGCGCGTCCAGGCGGCTCCCTCGGCCTCGTCGATCCGCGAGAGCCATCGCCTGAAGCTGCACGGCATGCACCGCATCTACGACGAGATGGAGGCGATCGAGAAGCCGATCGTCGTCGCGCATCACGCCATGTGCATGGGCGGCGGCCTGGAGCTGTCGCTGTCCTGCGATTTCCGCCTGGCCGCCAAGAGTGCGCGCTATGCCTTCCCCGAGGGCAAGTTCGGCGTCATTCCCGCTTCCAATGGCGTCAGCCGCCTGTCGCGCATGATCGGCACGCACTGGACGCGTTACCTGATCATGGCCAACCTGCCGGTCGATGCCGACCGCGCGCTGATCATGGGCTTGGTCCACGAGGTCTTCCCGGACGAAAGCTTCGGCGAGGACACGATGCGCTTCTGCCGCCACCTGGCCGAGCAGAACGGCGAGCAGATGGGCATGGCCAAGCTCGCCATCGAACTGGCGCATGACGTCGGCCTGGCGCAGGCGCGCAATGTCGAGCGCATGGCCAACAGTGCGCTGATGCTGAACCCCGCCTACATCGAGGGAATGAAGCGCTACATCCAGGGTATCGGCGGCAAGAAGAGCGGCGACTGAGGGCAGTCGTCGCGCTGGAGCCGCCTCAGGCGGCCGGTGTTGCGTCTCCGGGCCTGCGGGCACCGAGCGAGATGCTGATCGCGTGCAGGTCGGGCGGCAGGTCGATCAGCGAGCGGAAGGCATGGGTCACCGAGGTGAACTGCGAGATCGGACGCTCGCGCAGGTTCAGCCCGGCTTCCATCGCCGCCTTGCCGAAGCGCATGCGCGCCTCCGGCGATACGTCCCAGGTCTTGCCCTCCTCGAACATCTGCCCGGCGCGCACGTTGGTGACGCGGATGCCGTCGGCTTCGAGTTCGTGGTGCAGGCCTTCGGAGAAACGCTCGAGCCCGGCCTTGGAGCACTGGTAGGCCACCAGGTGAGGGAAGCGCATGCCCACCGATTCGCTGCTGATGTTGATGATGTGGCTGCCGCGGCCCATCAGCGGTATCGCCGAGCGGGCGCAGAGCATCGGCCCGGCCAGGTTGGTGGTCACCGTCTGCATGATCTGCTCGTCGCTGGCCTCGGCGATCAGGAAGGGCTCGAACACCGCCGCGTTGTTGATCAGCACGTCGATGCGCGGATGGCGCCCGGCGATCGCGGCGAAAGCGGCCTTCACCGACTCCGGCGAGGCCACGTCGCAGGCGACCGCCATGGCGCGCGCGCCGAGCTCGGCGGCCACGGCCTCGACCTTCGCCGCTGTGCGGCCCAGCAGCACGACGCTGTCGCCGTCGGCCACGAAGCGCCGCGCCAGCGCGCGGCCCAGGCCGACGCCGGCGCCGGTGATCACGATGAGCTTGGACATGGCTCAGCCCTTCCCGGGGTAGACGGACAGGTCGCCGCCGTAGGCGATGCCGCCCGGCCAGAAGCGCGTGCCGCTGACCTTGCGGAAGTAGTGGACCGTGCGCGCCACCGAGCCCGAGGCCGAGCGCGGCTGCATGGCGATGCCGCTGGGGCTCCGGCCGCCGGCGCGCGCGCTGAAATCCTTGAGGGTGAAGAGCAGGTCGTCGGTCTGCTGGGCGCAGAGCACCAGCTGGTCGCCGGGGCAGTAGTGGCGCGGTTCGATCTGGATGGGCGACAGCTCGCCGCGCTTCATCGCCACGTGGCCCGGCACGTTGATCACCTCGACGCTGTGCACGTCCTCGTACCAGGTCTGGTATTCCTGCCGGCGTCCGGGGACGTAGTTGGCCAGGATGATGCTCACGCCCGACAGCGGTTCCGACGGGCGCCAGTTGGGGCTGTACTTCCAGTCGCTGAAGAGACGGTAGCTGTAAATCTTCTCGGTTTCGTCGTCCGCCACCAGGCCGGCGTCGCGGGCTTCGGCCAGCAGCGGGCCGAGGGCGGGCAGGTCGATTTCCGGGCGGGGCAGGTCGAAGTCGTAGACGCTGAGGTAGCGCCAGGGCTGCGGGATGTCCGGCATGATCTGCTCCGGCGTCACCTCGTAGCGGTCCGTCGTGATGAAGCCCCGCAGGCGCGCCAGGGCCTCGCGGTGCGGGCCGTCGAACCAGGCGGCGTACCCCGCCTCGCGGCCCGCGGGCACGTTGTGCAGGTGAATGCTGGTGTAAAGGGCCATGAAATCGCGCGCTTGCGCCTCCCCGAGGTGCCCGCTGCCGGCGGGCTGATGGTTGTCCTGCCCGGTGCCCGCCGCGGGCTGCGATGCAGGCCTGGCGGCTTCCTATTATAATCAACAACGGTGACTATAAGGTCAAGTGTCTGGCTGAAATGGCTGGTGCTTTAATAAACACCACTGTTGTGTGAAATTCAGCTTTGTGCGATAAACCGGGGACCGGTGCGCGTGGCGCGTGCCAGGCGAGGAGAGCATGAAAATCCAGATCGAAAAGATCGCCTTGCGGCGAGACCGGGCCGGCATGCCCCGGACCGCCCCGGCCTGAGCGTCTCCGAATCCCCTGATCCAGAACGCAGTATTCCTTCGCGGAGTGTCACATGAGCAATGCCCCCAACCTGAGCCCCGCAGCCCCCAGGCCTGCGCACATCACCGACGCGGTGATGTACGACTTCGACATGTTCGCCGACCCGGCCTACGTCGCCGATCCGCATGCGCGCATCCTGGACCTGCTGAAGAACGCGCCGCCGATCTTCTGGACGCCGCGCAACGGCGGCCACTGGATGCTGCTGAGCCACTCGGCGAACTTCAATGCCTCGCGCGACACCGAAAGCTTCTCCAGCGAGATCGTGCCGCAGGCGCAGTTCAAGGCGATGATGGCGCAGCTGCCGCCGGGCTCCCCGCACATCCCGCAGCCGCTGCCGATCACCATCGATCCGCCGGCGCACACCGCCTACCGCATGCCGCTGCAGCGCGCCTTCTCGCCCAAGGCGATGCTGGCCCTCAAGGACAGCATCCGCGATCTCGCCGTGGACCTGATCGAGAAGATCAAGGCCAAGGGCGGCGCCGACTTCCTGACGGAGGTGGCCGAGCCGCTGCCGGTGCAGGTGTTCCTGAAGATGTTCGGCCTGCCGCTGGAGCGCCAGCAGGAATACCGTGTGCTGGTGAAGGAGCACATGGAAGGGATCAAGAATCCCGATCCGCGCGCCATCGTCCGGCGCATGCTCAAGCTCACCTCGATCATGCGCGAGACCGTGCTGGAGCGTAAGGAAAACCCCAGGGACGACCTCATCAGCATGCTCTGGCAGGCCGATATCGGCGGCAAGCCGACGACGCTGGAAGACATGGAGAACTACTGCGTCGTCCTGTTCACCGCCGGCCTCGACACGGTGGTCAACGGCATCGGCCTGGGCGTGCTGCACCTGGCCAGGGACGCCGAGCTGCAGGCGAAGCTGCGGCAGAGCCCGGAACTGATTCCGAAGGCCGCCGAGGAACTGCTGCGCCGCTACACCTTCACCGTGCCGATCCGCCGCGTCGCCAAGGACATGAACTTCCAGGGCGTGGACATGAAGTCGGGCGAGCGTGCCATGCTGTTCCTGCCTGCCGCCGACCTCGATTCCGCCGAGTACCCGGAAGCCGGCAAGTACGACCTCAACCGCGAAACCGTGCATGTGGCCTTCGGCATGGGGCCGCACCGCTGCCTCGGCTCGCATCTGGCGCGCCTCGAGCTGCAGGTGATCTACGAAGAGCTGCTGGCACGCCTGCCCGCGTTCAAGCTCGATCCGGCCAAGCCGGTCGCCTACCACGGCGGCCACGTCGTGGGTCCCGAATCGCTCTGGCTGAGCTGGGCCGCATGATCGTGCGAGCCCCCTGCGCCATGCCGGGGGCAGACGCCGACCGCCGCCTTTCCCGAAGGGGAA
Source organism: Solimonas sp. K1W22B-7 (assembly GCF_003428335.1). Taxonomy (GTDB): domain Bacteria; phylum Pseudomonadota; class Gammaproteobacteria; order Nevskiales; family Nevskiaceae; genus Solimonas_A. Next base: position 4,249,340 of record NZ_CP031704.1, on the reverse strand, counting down.
GGGCGGCGGCGGGGTCGGCATGAACCCGCCAGGGGTCGATGGCCTGCCGGGGTTCCGGCGGCGCATCCGCATCACACCCGCCGCCGGCCAGGTCTGCAGCGAACTGGAAGACGACTACCACTGCATGCGCGTCACCGTCCGTCACGATGGAACGATGGCGACGGACATCGAGGCGGTGATGCAGCGCGCGCCCTGGACCACCTGCCCGGGAGCGGTGGAGCAGGTCCGCCAGACCTTCACGGGAATCGCGCTGGATGCCTTCGCGGCGCGCGGCGACAAGCCGTCCAACTGCACTCACCTGCATGACCTCGCGCTGCTGGCCGCCGCGCACGCCGCCGATGCAGCGGCGCTGGTCTACGACATCCTGGTATCAGACCCCGTCGAAGGGCGCCGCCGCGTGGAGCTGCGCCTCAATGGCCGCGCCATGCTCGCCTGGACCGAGGCTGGCGGAAAGATCGTTGAGCCGGCAGAACTGGCGGGCCTGACGCCCGAGCAGCTGCGCCCCGGCACCGCGGGCCTGGTTGCCAGTCAGAAGGAAGCGATCCGCCTGCTGCGCTGGGGTGCGCTGCTGGCGCACGGGCGCACGATCCCGATGGAGCGGCAGTCCGACGCCAGCCGCATGCCGCCCAACTGCTATACCTTCCAGCCCGCAAAGGCGGTCGAAGCCCGTCGCGTCGGCGTGATCCGCGACTTCAGCGCCGGTACGGCGCAACCGCTCGACCCGCCGCGCTGACGGCACCCGGCCGACACCATGACGCGCACGCCCGAGTCTGTATCCGTCCTTGTGCGCACGCCGCTCATTCCACTATCGGGCGGCCGCCGATCGCCGCGCGTCCCAGCAGCATGAACAGGGCGCTGCCGGCCAGCACGCCGATCGCGGTGGTCCACAGAAACAGGTCATAGCCGTCGGTGAGTTTGAGCGTCACGCTCAGCAGCACCGCGCCCAGGGCGGAAGCGATGCCCAGTGCCGCGATCACCAGGCCCAGCACGCTGCTGTAGATGCCGACGCCGAAATGGCGCAGCACCAGGTAGCCGGCGATATCGCCCTCGGCACCCTGCGACAGGCCCATCAGCAGCACGGCGCTGACCAGCGCCCACTGCACATTCAGCGACGAGGCGATCAGGAACATGCCGATGGCGGGCAGGCCCATGCCGACCGCGGCCACCGCATGCGCCGGCAGGCGGTCCAGTGCCAGCCCGCAAACGAAGCGGCCGATGATCACGCCAGTGGCGTAGAGCGAGATCATCATCGATGCCGCCGCGGCATTGGCGCCGTTCTCCAGCAGCATCATCTTCAGCTGCAGGCCATGCAGCGGCTGCGGGATGTTGCACAGGAAGATGCCGCCGGCGATCACCCAGAACGCCGGGCTGCGCAGGATCGCGGGGTAGTCGCGCCCGGCACGGCGCTCGCGGCGGGCCTCGGGGGGAGGCTGGCTCTGTGCCGGGATCATCAGCAGCGCCAGCAGGCCGAAGCAGGCGCTGAACACCGCCAGCACCCGGTAGGCCGCGCGCCAGCCGTTCTCGTCGATGTAGTCGCTGAGCAGCGGTGCGCCGATGGCGCCGACGATCGCCGGTCCGCTGGCCATGATCGCCAGGCCCAGGCCGCGCGCCTGCAGGAAGCGCTCCGCCACCAGGCGGCTGTAGACCGTCGAAGTGGTGGTGGTGCCCAGCACCACCTGCAGCATCGTGATCGCGATGAACACCCGCAGCTCGCCGTTGAAGACGCTGAGCGCCAGGTAGGACAGCGGCAGGAACAGCACGCCAATCAGTGCCACGCGGCGCACGCCGAACAGATCCGTCAGCCGCCCGATCAGCGGCAGGCAGACCAGGGTCAGCAGCGTGGCCGTGCCCAGCAGCGCGAAGTCGGACTTGGACCAGCCGAACTCCTTGAGCAGATGCGGTGCGAAGCTGCCGATGATGTAGGCACTGGCCGCCAGCCCCGCGCCATGGCCGATCGTGCTGGCGGCCAGCGCGCGCCAGTTGACGCGCAGTTCCGTCACATAGCTCATCGCAATTCTCTCGGCGGATCAGGCGGAAGCATTTGCGCAACTCCTCGACGAAGACCTCGGGTTGCTCGAAAGCTGCGAAACGGCTCCGCTGCCGTACGCGCCTACGGCTTCGGTTTCTGCTCCAGTACTTTCCAGATGCCGTCGGCGCTGCCGACAGTCTTGTTCCCCACGCAGATCAGGCCGCGCACGAAGGCCAGCTGCGAGCTGCTGCGGATCAGTTCCGGCCGGCAGCTGACGAAGTTGCCGACCTTGGCGCTGGCGACGAACTGGATCTGCAGCTGGGCGGTGACCAGGGAGCTGTGGCCGGTCGCCCGCGCCGCCCGGTAACCCAGCGCGATGTCGGCGAAGGTCATCAGCGCGCCGCCGTGCAGGGAGCCCTGGTGATTGTTGCTGTGCCGCTCGTCGACGATGAAGCCGAGCGTGCGCTCCGGGTCGGTGCCGTACAGCCAGAGCGGGCTGAGCGTGCCGGTGAAGCCGCCGGCATCCAGGCGCTTCCAGCCTGCGGCCAGCAGCGTTTCGGCGTCCATGGCCTCGACGTTCTGCATGGCGGCTCAGGCTGCCGTGTCGAAGCAGTGCCGCGCGACCGCGCCGGCCTGGCCGCCGCGCCCGCCCAGCTCCGAGAGCAGGGCCTTCATGCGGTAGGTCCACAGGTGCAGCGGGTGCTCCAGCGTCATGCCCATCGCGCCGAGCATCTGGTGCAGGTCGTAGATCACGCGGGTGGCGCTGTCCTGCGCGTGCAGGGCCGCCAGCGCCGCATCGCCGTCGTCGGCCGTCGCGGCCGCCTTCAGCGCCAGCCAGCGCACGCCGCCGGCGAGCACCGCGCATTCGGCCAGGCGATGCCGCAGGGCCTGGAAGCTGCCCAGCGGACGCCCGAACTGCTTGCGCACGCTCAGGTGTTCCACCGTCGAGGCGATGGCGGCCTGCAGCAGGCCGCTGGTCTCCGCCGCCAGCGCCACGCGCAGCCACTTGCGCAGGTTCGCCGCATCGCTGGCGGGTAGCGGGGTCACGTCGAGCTGCCCCGTGAGCCGGCCCATCGGGTAGGCGAACAGCGACTCCACCGGCTCCACCGTGCCGGCCTTGGCCAGCGCGAGGCCGATGCTGTCGCCGTCGATGATGATCAGGGTCTTCGCCGTCGCGACGAAACGGCCCGGCCGGCCGTTCTCCACCACCGCGAGCGAGCGCGGCCAGTCGCCGGGCAGCTGCGGCCGTACCAGCATCGACAGCGCGATCTCCGCGGTACAGGGCAGCCAGGCGAGGCGTTCCACCGCCATCGCTGCGCTCAGCGGCCCCAGTTCCGGTACCGCGGCGATGTCGAAGTAGCCGCCTTCCTCGAGCTCCCGCTCCAGCGCCGCGCCCACCAGCGCGAAGCCATGGAAATCGGTCGGCTTGCTCTCGAACTGCGTGGCCATGCGGTCCAGCGCACTGACCAGGGCAGACTGGTCGCTTGTCAGCGTGAAGTCCATCAGCGGGGCTCCCGCGGCAGGCGCAGCAGTTCGGTGGCAATGAGGTTGAGCTGGATCTCGGCCGCGCCGGAGGCGATGCCGGCAACGATGGCGCGCTGGTGATGGGCCAGTAGCAACGGGTCGCCGCCCGCCAGGGCCTCGGGGACCTGCTCCACCACGAACTCGCCCACCAGCCGTTCCGCCATCACCGTGGCGTAGCGCGCGGCGCTGGCTTCCGGGCCCGTGGGCGCGCCGTGGCGGCGCTGGTCGACGATCTGGTAGCTGTAAAGCCTCGCCGCCTCGCAGGCGGCCTGTGCGCGTGCCGCCTGCTCGACGGCCCCGCCGCCGAAGCGGCCGGCCTTCTGCAGCTTCGACACCGCGCGGCGCAGCATCTTGGATGCCAGCGCGAAGCGCGGAATGCCCACGCGCTCCAGCGACAGCGAAGTGCGCGCGATCTCCCAGGCCTGGCCCTCGGTGCCCAGCAGGGCGCTGGCGGGCAGGCGCACGTCGTCGAAGAACACCTCGTGGATGTCGCCTTCGCCGATCACGCTGGGAATCTGGCGCACCGTGATGCCCGGCGTGTCCATCGGCAGCAGGAACACCGACAGGCCCGTCTTGCCGGGCGAGGTGCGCGCCAGCAGGAAGCAGGTGTCGGCGTGGCCGGCGTAGGACGTCCAGATCTTCTGGCCGTTGATGATGTAGTGATCGCCGTCCTTCTCCGCGCGCGTGCGCAGCGAGGCCAGGTCGGAGCCGGCCTCGGGCTCGGAGAAGCCCTGGCACCAGATCGTCTCGCCCCGCGCCATCGGCGGGATGTAGCGTTCCTGCTGCGCCTCGGTGCCGAAACGCATCAGCGTCGGCCCGATCCAGTTCACGTTCATGTACTGGCCGCCGCGCGGTTCGCCCGCGGCCCACATCTCCTCGGCGAGGATGAACGAGGTCCAGGGGTCCGCCTCGCGTCCGCCCCAGCGCTTCGGCCAGTGCGGCACCAGCAGGCCGGCCTTGGCCAGCTCCGCGCAGAACTTCGTGGAGAAGCGGCTCTGCGCCTCGGAGCCCGGCCCGTGGGCCAGGTCCTCCCAGTCCGCGGGAAGGTGGGCCGCGAGGAAGTCGCGCACCGTTGCGCGGAATGCCCTTTGTTCAGGGTCCCAGTTGAAGTCCATCAGTTTCGATCCCCGCTCGAAGGACGCCGTTGCGGGTTCAGGATGCCACCACTCGCTCGCAGACGAGCGCATCGTAGGACAGGTACTTGGTGGTGGACCAGCCGCCGTCCAGGGCGATGGTCTGGCCGTTGATGTAGCTGCCTTCCTTCGAGGCGAGGAAGTGGATCGTGTTGGCCACGTCCTCCACGGTGCCATCGCGGTTGAAGGGCGTCATCTCCTGGTTGATGCGCTGGAAGGCGGGTGCGTCCCAGAAGTCCCTGGTCATGTCGGTCTTGATCACGCCCGGCGCCACCAGGTTCGCGCGGATGCCGGTCGCGCCGTACTGCGCCGCCAGCGTCTGCGTCAGCCCGACCAGGCCGGCCTTGACCGCGCAGTAGATGCCGCCGTTGAGGCCGCCGAGCGTGCCGAACACCGAGCCGACGCTGATGATCGACGCATCCGCCTTCATCACCCCGAGGGCGACGCGGGCGAAGCGGAACGGCGCCTTCAGGCTGATCTCGATCACTTCGTTGAGCATGCCGTCGTCGGTCTCGTGCACCGGTGCCCAGCGGCCGGAGCCGGCGTTGTTCACCAGGCAGTCGAGCCGGCCGAAGGACTTGATCGCCAGGTCCACGGCGCGCTGCGGCGCATCGGTGGCGGTCACGTCCATGGCCAGGGTAACGACCTCGGTGGTGGCGGACAGGCTTTTGGCAAGCTGGTCCAGGCGATCCTGCCGCCGGGCCACCGCGACGATGCGGAAGCCGCCCGCCGCAAAGCGGCGCGCGATCGCTTCGCCGATGCCGGCGCTCGCGCCGGTGATGAGGACCACGGGCTTCTGGGCAGAATCTTGCTTCATGTCGTTCTCCGTTGGCGGCAGTGCGGGCGCCCGCGCGACACCCGGTCGCGCACAAGCCCCATGCCACGCTTCTTATGGGCCCGGACCGTTCCCTGCTTTCCGCAACGACGAGTCCCCGGCTTTTCGATCAGGCTGGGCAAATCGTATCGGCTGGGGACGGGGGACGCAGGGCCATTGCATCCAAGGACATGTCGCCGATCATCGTCAGACCAGCCCGCCCGGGCCCTGGTCCCGGAGGTGAGCGCTATGCAGCCCTGGCGATCTCGAGATGGCGGCGGTACTGCTGCGGCGTCGACCCGGTCCAGCGCTTGAAGGCGCGGCCGAAGCTGGACTGCTCGGAGTAGCCGAGCATCGCCGCCACGTCGTCCAGCGACAGTTCGTCGCGGTCCAGGTGCACCCTGGCCAGGTCGATGCGCTGCTTCTCGAGGATGTCCGAGAAGCGCAGCCCCGATTCGCTGAGGTTGGCCTGCAGGGTGCGGATCGAGGTGCCGAGCTTCTTGGCGCAATGCTGGATCGTGCAGTTGCCCGAGGGCAGCGAGCCGCGCACGAAGTCCTCCACCCGCTCCAGCAGCGTGGTGCGCGACGCCGCGCGCACGCGGCCGAGATAGCCACCCAGCAGCCGGAACAGCAGGCGGTTGGAACTGCCCACCGTGTGGTCCAGGAACGTCGTGGGGAAGGCGATGGCGTTGGACGACGCGCCGCTGCGGAACGAGCAGCCGTAGCGGTTCACGATCTCGGGAATGTCCTTCTGCCGCGCATCCACCGCGAGGTTGACGTAGCTCGGGCGGAAGTTGGGGCCGCCGATCTGGCGCAGCAGCTTCAGGATCAGCAGCGTCGCCTTGTAGTTGGCCTGGTTGTTCTGCCCCAGGTCGCCCTGCACATGCCACTGCAGCTCGCTGGTTTCCTTGCCCTCGGCCAGCTCCAGCACCGCCACCGGCGAATGCACCACCGGGATGTAGTCGATGAAGCTGGTCAGTGCCTCGCGAAAGGTCGAGGCCGAGCGGCACAGCGCGGCGACCGAGCCGAACACGTCCGGCTCCTGCGCCTGCGCCAGCTTCAGGCCGAACAGGGAATCGTTGAAGGCCGTGCTGCAGTACTCCAGCACGTCGACCAGCGACTTGGTGTCGATGTAGCAGTCGGGGTCGCGCATCGCACGCATGTCGATGCCATGGCGCTCGAGGATGTGGCGCGGATCGGCGCCGAGATTGCGTACCAGATCGGCGAAGCCGGTGAGATTGGCGGCACGCATCTGCCGTTCGACCGGCATCGAGTCGAGCGGCCCTTCCAGGCTGTAAAAAAACCCTTCGCGCATCGCCATCCTCTCCTCCTCTACGACCTGCGGCGGCGGCGCGCAGCCCGTGGGGCAGCTTGCACTGAATGTCGATCCCGGAACACGAAGTGTAGGGAAGCAGACAGCGTTCCGTGCCATAAAACGGTGAGAACCAAGCATAGCACCGGCGCGAGCAAAAATGATCAACATTGATGATCTTAAAGAGATAGCGAAAAAGTACATCCGTTATGAAAAAGATGTAGAAAATAGAATCGCTTACCTCACTTTTGACCGTCCCGACGCGCTCAACGCCACCTCGGTCGGCATGCGCCAGATCTATGCCGACCTGGTGCACAAGGCCAACATCGACGACGAGGTCAAGGTGCTGGTCATCCGCGGTGCCGGCGACCATTTCGGCGGCGGCGGCGACCTGCCCGAGCAGGCCGAAATGCTCTCCGAGGGCAGGGAGGACGTGTCCCTGCTGCACGAGTTCGGCATCAACGATCCCGACGTGAAGTACCCGCCCAAGGATTCCTTCCGCTTCCTGCACGGCCTCACCGATCACTACGCCAAGGCCCGCGCGGGCAATCGTCCGCTGCAGGAATTCAAGAAGATCAGCATCGTCGAGGCCAAGGGCTACTGCTACGGCTGGCACTTCTACCAGGCCGCCGACGCCGACCTGCTGGTGTCCTCCGACGAGGCCCTGTTCGGACACCCCTCGTTCCGCTACGCCGGCTGGGGCCCGCGTCTCTGGACCTGGGTGGAAACCATCGGCCTGCGCAAATTCCAGGAGATGCTGTTCACCGGCCGGCCCTTCACCGCCAGGGAAATGGCCGACTGCAATTTCATCAACAGCGTCGTGCCGCGTGAGCAGCTGGACGCGGAAACGAAGAAGTACGCCATGGCCTGCGCTCGCTCGCGTCCCACCGACGTGATCGCCGTGCAGAAGACCTTCCTCGAGCTCTACAAGCAGTACCGCGGCGAATACATGGGCAGCGTGCTCACCGGCTTCGTCGAAGGCATGCTGCCGATGATGAAGAACGACAAGGCCAGCGACGTGCAGTTGGGCGCCGAAGTTTTCGAGAAGGGCCTCAACAACGTCGTGAAGGACCTCGACATGGAATACCCGCCCGAGTGGCGCCTGAGCCGCTCCAACCGCCGCAAGCCCTGATCGCGCAGAGGCCCGCCGCGCCATGGAATACCGCAGTCTCGGGGCCTCCGGCCTCAAGGTTTCCGTGCTCGGGTTCGGCGCCGCCACCTTCGGCGGGCAGGCGCCGTTCTTCTCGGCCTGGGGCAGCAGCGACGCCGACGAGGCGCGGCGCCTGGTGGACGTCTGCCTGGAGGCCGGCGTCAACCTGTTCGACACGGCCGACGTCTATTCCAGCGGCGCCTCCGAGGAAATCCTCGGCGCCGCACTCAAGGGCCGGCGCCAGCAGGCCCTGATCTCCACCAAGATCAGCCTGCCGACCGGCCGCGGCCCCAACGACATCGGCTCCTCGCGCCATCGCCTGGTCCCCGCCGTCGACGCCGCCCTGAAGCGCCTCGGCACCGACTACATCGACCTGCTGCAGCTGCACGGTTTCGACGCCTCCACGCCGGTCGAGGAAGTGCTGTACACGCTCGACACCCTGGTGCGCGCCGGCAAGCTGCGCTACATCGGCGCTTCCAACTTCGCCGCCTGGGAGTTGATGAAGTCCCTGGCCATCGCCGACCGGCGCGGCTGGCCGCGCTACGTCGCCCACCAGGTGCACTACTCGCTGGTCGGCCGCGACTACGAGGCCGAGCTGATGCCCCTGGCGCGGGACCAGCGCGTCGGCGCCCTGGTCTGGAGCCCGCTGGGCTGGGGCCGCCTCACCGGCAAGATCCGGCGCGGGCAGGGCTTCCCCGAGGGTGGCCGCCTGAAGGAAGTGGCCCACTGGGGCCTGCCGGTGGAGGAGGAGCGCCTGCACCGCGTGGTCGACGCCCTCGACGCCGTCGCCGCCCAGACCGGCAGGACCATCCCGCAGATCGCACTGGCCTGGCTGCTGGGCCGGCCCACGGTGTCGTCCCTGATCGTGGGCGCCCGCAACGAGGCGCAGCTGCGCGACAACCTCGGGGCGGTGGGCTGGACGCTCGCGCCGGAACAGGTCCGCCAGCTCGACGAGGCCAGCGCCTTCATGCCGGCCTATCCGCACTACTCCTACCGCATCGACAAGGCCTTTCGGCGCCTCAATCCGCCGGTGATCTAGGGCCTGTTAACCCTACGGCAGTCGCTGCGACGGAGGCCGTTTTGGCGCAGGGCTATGTCCCGGCACGCGCGGTGTACTAAACGTACATAAGCGGGGCGGGACGACGCCCTGCGCCAAAACGGTCCCGCCCTCCGGGTGCCCCCGTATTTGCCGCCATGCTGTGTTGCTCGTCGGTCACTTATTCCCGATAAGCGCCCTCCTCGCGCCTTGCCTGGCGGCAAATACGGGGGCATCGCAGCGACTGCCGTAGGGTTAACAGGCCCTAGGACAGGCCCTCGCCGCGCCTACCCTGGGATTGTTAAGGAAAAGCCTCGCAAAAGGCCTTTTTTTGTTTAGTTTTTCTAAATCGTTAGCTAAGTAAATATCAATTGTTGCAGTGCAACACCGTCGGTATCGTATGCCTACCTAAACAAGTGCTCGAGAAATCGGGGGGTAAGCAAAATGTTCGAAATCATCGTTGTCGGCAGCACCGCTGCCTTCCTGGCCGCCACGGCCGCTCTGGAACTGGCCGATGCCATCACCGATCACCGCCGGCTCAGCCGCGTGACGGCGCCGGGCATCCAGCTGGCCCGCACTTCCATCCAGGCCTCCCGCAAGGTGGTCATGGAAACACCGGAACCGATGCGCCAGGCCGCCTGAAGGCCCGCATCACATCGGTGGCCCCAGGGCCGCCGGTCTACAGTCTCCTCCAGATCCGCACAGGATCTACTTTGGGCCACGGTCTCCGTGGCCCTTTCTTTTTGCCCGGCTGTTTTTGCCTGACCCGGCACTGTGCTGGCGCCTCCGCCGGCAATCAATAAGACATCAGTGTTGATTAATAGAGAACGCTGCCGCAGAATTGACCCCAATGGTGTCGCTGGCGGGAGAAAGATTCGTGGCTATACGTCGGTCTATCGATGAGCTGACAAGGAAAGAATGCCTGATGCTGGATTCCCTGTCGCAACCCCTGCGGATCCGGCAGATCGCGGATGTGCATGGCATATCGGTCAATACCGTGAAGCACCACCTCAAGAATGCCTACCTGAAGCTCGGCGTGGACACCCGCCAGCGGGCAGTCGAGAGCTACCGTGCGCGCATGAAGCCGCCGGTGGCATCGGCGGCCGCGGTTTCGGCGGAGCGCGCTTCGCTTTAGGGCCTGTCATCCCTTCCCTGATCGCTGCGACGGAGGCCGCCTGGGTGCAGGGCTATGCCCCGAGGCGCGCCGTGTACTTGATGTACATCAGCGACTCGGGGCATAGCCCTGCGCCCAGGCGGCCCCGCCCTTCGGGTGCCCCCGTCTTTGCCGCCATGCTGTGTTGCTCGTCAGTCCCTTATTCCCGATAAGCGACCTCCTCGCGCCTTGCCTGGCGGCAAATACGGGGGCATCGCAGCGACCAGGGAAGGGATGACAGGCCCTAAGGGCGGGTGTCGGCGCGCAGCAGCGGGGACCCCGGAAAACAAAAAAGGAGATAGCTGGCTGGCAGCTATCTCCTTGTCTCGTTTGGTGGACAGTACAGGGCTTGAACCTGTGACCCCCGCCGTGTGAAAGCGATGCTCTACCGCTGAGCTAACTGTCCGAGGGGGGCGAATGATAGGGGGAAGACCCCAGGATCGTCAAACGATCCCCTGCTGCCGCAGTCCCTCCAGCGCCGCCGCGTCCAGGCCCAGCAGGCCGCCATAGATTTCGCCGTTGTGCTGGCCCAGCGCCGGGCTGGGCTGGCGGATGCGGCCGGGGGTCTCCGACAGCTTCGGCGCCACGTTCTGCATACGCAATTCGCCGAAATCCGGGTGGGCGACGCTGACCACCGCCTGGCGCGCCTGGAAATGCGGGTCGGCGAGCATGTCGGGAGCGCGGTAGATCAGGCCGGCCGGCACGCCGTGCTCGCGCATCAGGGCCAGCACCTCCTTCGTCGGCCGCGCCCGCGTCCAGCGCTCGATGCGCTCGTCCAGTTCCGCCTGGCGCTGACCCCGCGCGTCGTGGCTGCCGTATTCCGGACAGGTGCCCATGGCTTCCTCGCCCATGGCTTTGCACAGCCGCGCGAACACCCCGTCCTGGTTGGCGCCGATCAGCACCATGCCGTCGGCCGTCGCGTAGACGTTCGAAGGCGCGATGCCGGGCAGGATCGCGCCGTTGCGCTCGCGGATGAAGCCGGTCTTGTCGTACTCCGGGATCAGCGATTCCATGACGTTGAGCACGGCCTCGTACAGCGCCGAATCCACCATCTGGCCGCGGCCGGTGGCGTGGCGCACGTTGAGTGCCGCCAGCGCGCCCAGGCAGCCGAAGGTCGCCGCCAGCGTATCGCCGATCGAGATGCCGACCCGCGAGGGCGGGGCGGAAGGATCGCCGACGATGTAGCGCAGGCCGCCCATCGCCTCGCCGATCACGCCGAAGGACGGCTGCTCCGCGTAGGGGCCGTCCTGGCCGTAGCCCGACACCCGCACCATGATCAGCTTCGGGTTGGCGGCGCTCAGCGCATCCCAGCCCAGGTTCCACTTCTCCAGTGTGCCGGGGCGGAAATTCTCGATCAGGATGTCGGCCTGCTCCACCAGCCGGCGCAGCATGGCCTGTCCCTCCGCCTGGCGCAGGTCCAGCGTCACCGACTTCTTGTTGCGCGCGATCACCGGCCACCACAGCGGCTTGCCGTCTTCCGTGCGCTTGCCCCACTGGCGCATCGGGTCGCCGCTGCCGGGCGGCTCCACCTTGATCACCTCGGCGCCGAAGTCCGCCATCAGCTGGCCGCAGAAGGGCCCGGCGATCAGCGTGCCCAGTTCGATCACCCGCAGCCCGGTCAGCGGGCCATGTGCGAAAGCGGTTCCGGTACTGCTCATGCTCTTCCTATCTCCCTTTGGCATCGGCCAGGATCATCGCCGCGCCCTTCTCGCCGATCATCGTCGCCGCCGCATTGGTATTGCCGCTGACCAGGCTGGGCATGATCGAGGCATCGACCACCCGCAGTCCCTGCAGTCCGCGCACCCGCAGCTGCGGATCGACCACGGCCCGATCGTCCGTGCCCATCCTGCAGCTGCCCACCGGATGGTAGGCGGTCTCGGCATGGCCGCGCACCCAGTCCAGCAACTCGGCGTCGGACTGCAGCCCCGCACCCGGCTCCACTTCCTCGAGACGATGCGCGTCGAAAGCCGGCTGTGCCAGCACCTCGCGGGTCTTGCGGATGCCGCGGACCAGCGCCTGCAGGTCGCGCGGGTCGGCGCCGTAGTTGAAGTCGACCAGCGGCGGTGCCAGCGGGTCCGGGCTGCCCAGGCCGACGCGGCCGCGCGAGTAGGGCCGCAGGAAATAGCTCATCACCGAGTAGCCGTAGCGGAACGCGCGCTTCAGCTCGAAAGCATGGACCGTGTTCACCGACGGCAGGAAATGCCACTGGATGTCCGGGCGCGCGGCCTGCGGCTCGCTGCGGATGAAGCCGCCCACCTCGGCGATGTTGGTGGTCAACTCGCCGCGGCGGCGCAGCAGGTACTGGAACAGGCCGCGGATCATGCGCCACCAGTAGCTGGGGTGGAACGAGAAGCCCGCCTTCGACCTGGAGCGCCAGGACACGAAGACATCGAGATGGTCCTGCAGGTTGGCGCCGACGCCGGGCAGCTCGTGCAGCACATCGACCCCCTGCGCCTGCAGCTCCGCGCGCGGGCCGATGCCCGACAGCATCAGCAGCTGCGGCGACTGGATCGCGCCGGCGGCGAGGATCACCTCGCGCCGCGCGCTCAGCTGCCGCTCATGGCCGCCCTGCAGGACGCTGATGCCGACCGCCCGGCGTCCTTCGAGCAGCACCCGCGTCACGCTCGCGCCGGTGAGCACGCGCAGATTGCCGCGCCCCTCGGCCGGCCGCAGGTAGGCCTCGGCATTGCTGTGGCGCTCGCCGTTCTTCTGGAACACGCGGTACTCGCCCACGCCCTCGCTGCCGCTCAGGTGGTTGTCGTGAAGGCTTGCATAGCCTGCCTGCTGGGCGGCACCGAGGAAGGCCAGCGACAAAGGGTTGTCCGGATGCACCCGACGGCTCACGTGCAGCGGTCCCTCATGGCCATGGCTGGCATCGCCCGGGTCCGCGGCGAAGCATTCGGATTGCCTGAAATAGGGCAGCACTTCGGCATACGACCAGCCCTCGCAGCCGGCGGCGGCCCAGTCGTCGTAGTCCTGTGGATTGCCGCGGACGTAGCACATCGCGTTGATCGCGCTGCTGCCGCCCAGCACCTTGCCGCGCGGGCAATACAGGCGCCGCCCCTGCAGATGCGCCTGCGGCGTCGTCCAGAACTGCCAGTTGTGCTTCGCATCCTGGGCCAGCGCCGCGATGCCGCCGGGAAACTTGATGTTGAAATTCCTGTCGGCCGGGCCGGCCTCCAGCAGTGCCACGCGGTACTGGCCACTCGCGCTGAGGCGGTTGGCCAGCACGCAGCCGGCCGAGCCGCCGCCGACGATGAGGTAGTCGTACTCCGTCGCCTCGCTCATGCCGTTGCCGCCTCCAGATCCTTCTGCCAGCAGACGACCTGCTCGCGGTGCTGCACGCAGCACGCCAACAGATCGGCGTAGTGCGCCTCGATCACCGGGCGGCGGATCTTGCCGGTGGGCGTGACCAGGCCGTTGTCCGGCGTCCAGGCGCCTTCCACGATCAGGCACTGCGCGATGCGCTCATGTTCGGCCAGCGTGGCATTGACCGCCGCGATATCGTCGCGCAGTGCAGCCTCGAGACCGGCGTGCACGCGGGTCTTGCCATTGGGGCTCAGCGTCGCCAGCAGGATCGGCTGGTTCAGGCCCGCGCCGCAGAGGCAGAGCTGCTCCAGGTCGGTGTTGCGTGCCATCGCGCCTTCGATCGGCACCGGCACCACGTACTTGCCCTTGCCGGTCTTGAACTCGTCCTTGATGCGCCCGGTCACGTAGAGGAAGCCGTCGGCGTCGACGCGGCCGCGGTCCCCGGTGCGCAGCCAGCCATCCTCGGTGAAGGCAGCGGCGGTCTGCGCCGGGTCCTTGAAGTAGCCCATCATCACGCCGCCGTGGCGGAACTGGATTTCGCCGTCCGCGGCGAGCCGGAACCCGGAATCGGGCAGGGGCTTGCCCACCGAGCCCAGGCGGCGTAGCTCCGGCAGTTCCACCGCCGCATAGGCGCAGGTCTCGGTCATGCCGTAGCCCTGGTTGATCTGCAGGCCCAGCTTTTCGAACCACTCGATCATCGGCAGCGGCGCGGCGGCGGCGCCGCAGCCCAGGGACTCCACATTCTGCAGGCCCATCTTGCGGCGCAGGGTCTTGCGGAACCAGCGGTTCACCAGCGGGATGCGCAGCAGGCGGTCGAGCTTGTGCTGCGGCAGCTTGCCGAGGATGCCGGCCTGTACGCGCGTGTACACCAGCGGCACGCCGGAGAAGCGCGTCGGTACCACGCGCGCCAGCGTTTCCGCTAGCGCCTCGGGCTTTTCCAGGAAGTGCAGCTCCGCGCCCACCGCCAGGCCCATCGCCTCACCGAACACGCGCTCCATCAAATGCGCCAGCGGCAGGTAGGAGAACAGCACCTCGCGCGGCAGCGGCGCCATGGTGTTCTTCAGGATGTTGTCGATCGCGAAGCTGATGTTGGCGTTCGACAGCATCACGCCCTTGGGTTGCCCCGAGGTGCCCGAGGTGTAGATCAGCATTGCCAGTGCATCGGCCGGCGGCGGCGTGTAGTCGCTCAGCGGCGCGTGGTCGCCGAGGAATTCCGTCCAGCCCAGGTCGCTGCGCGGCAGGCCGGCATAGGGCAGGGCGATGCTCCGCACGCCGGCCGGCAGGTTGGCCACCATCTCCTCGGCATCGCCCGGCATCAGCGAGGGGCCGATGAAGACATGGCGCACCTCGGCATGGTCCAGCACGTAGCCCAGCGTTGCCTTGCCCTGGCGTGGGTAGAGGCCCACCGCGATATGGCCGGCCATCGCGCAGGCGAGGTCGGCGATGATCCAGTGCGCGGTGTTGCGGCCGGTGATCCCCAGGCGGCTGCCGGGCGGCAGGCCCAGCGCGCGGATCGCGCCGGCGGCGCGGCGCACCTCGGCGGCCACCTCGCCGAAGGTATATGCCCGTTCGACGCCATCGACCGGCTGGAACAGCCACGGCCGCTGCGGCTCGCGCCGCTCCCAGTCCAGCAGTCGCTCCACCAGGTTCATGCCGTTCTCCTCGGCTGGCCGCGCCGCCGGACTATCGCCGGGGGCTCTCTTTTATGTCAAGAATCTTCACAATTTAAAAGCTGGCCCCTGCGGCGTGCCGCAGCGCGCAACGATCCCGTAATATTGTGAAGTTCATTGACAATCATGCCGGGCGCGCGGGATAGTCCTGTGATCGGCGATGCGCCCGGCCACCATGGCACAAGCGCGCACGGATCCGGAGGAGACGTTGGCAATGCGCAACAGCATCATGCTGTGGACATTACTGCTGGCGGGTGCGCTGGGTGGCAATGCCGCCGCGGCGGCCGATGCGCCGGCCGACGACGAACTCGATTTCCTGCTGGGCGATGCCGAGGCCTCGCCGGTGCCGGCCGAACCAGCGCCCGCCGCTTCCGCTCCTGCCGAGCCCGCGCCGGCCCCGCCCGCCGCCGCGAGCCCCGCGCCGGAAACCCTGCCGACCATCCCGGTGGCCACCCAGCCCACGCCGGTGCCGGCCGCCAGGCCGCGCCGCGCGCAGCGCCAGATCGAAGAGATCATCGTCACCGCGCAGAAGACCGAGCAATCGATCCAGGACGTGCCGGTGTCGATCACCGCGGTCAACGGCGACTTCATGAACGAGGTCGGCGCCGTTTCCATCGCCGATGTCGCCGCCTACATCCCCAACCTCAAGTTCTCCTCCGACAACGACCCGGCGCTGACCCAGATCAGCATCCGCGGCTTCGGCACCAGCCCGCTCAACTCCGGCTTCGAAAGCTCGGTCGGCTACGTGCAGGACGAACTCTTCCTCGGCCGCGCGCCCTACATCACCGACGGCATGTTCGACATCGAACGCGTCGAGGTCCTGCGCGGCCCGCAGGGCACCCTGTTCGGCAAGAACACCACCGCCGGCGTCTTCAACGTCCTGACCAAGGGTCCCACCGAGGAATTCGGCGCCGACCTGCGCCTCAGCGTCTCCGATCCGGACGAGCGCCGCATCGAGGCCGGTGTCGGCGGCATGTTCGCCTCCTGGGGCGGCATCCGCCTGGCCCTGCTTGACATCGATCACCCCGGCGGCGAGCTCTACAACACCACCCGCGACCGCCCCGAGGACCGCGCCCGCCAGCAGGCCCAGCGCCTCAAGCTGCTGCTCAAGCCCACCGAGGCACTGGAGCTGGAACTGAGCGCGCAGCATGCGCAGACCAGCGCCAGCTACTGGCCGGTGCAGCTCGACAACCTGCAGCCCAGCACGCTCGCCTTCCTGCGCAACTACGATCCGCAGGCCGACGGCGACGGCTACAACCACCGGCTGTCGCACGACTACGATGGCTACCTCGACAAGGACTCCGACACCCTCGGCCTGATCGGCCGCTGGAGCATCGGCAAGCTCGGCCCGGTCGACGACCTGCGCGCCACGCTGGTGCTCGGCGACAGCGAAATGGGCGTCGACGCCGCGCCCGACCTCGATACCTCGCCGGCCGACATCGGCCGCATCCGCACCACCTGGAACTACAAGCAGCAGAGCGCCGAGCTGCGCCTCGACGGCGTGTTCAACCAAGGCCTGTTCGGCCTGGGCGAGCGCATCGACTTCATCGCCGGCGGCTTCTACATGGAGTCGCACATGGACCAGGTCGCCCGCGTCTCGGCCGGCGAGCAGCTGGCCGCCTACGCCGTCACCGGCGACGCCCTGCGTCAGATCGGCGGCACCACCTTCACCTTCCCGCTGCCGGGCCTCGGCCTGCTCGCCGAACTGCTCAGCGGTGTCATCGCCCCGGTCGTCGGCGACGACGCCTACTCCGTGAACTACCTGACCGAGGTGCAGACGCTCGCCTTCTTCGGCCAGGCCACCTGGCATCTGAACGAGCACTGGGCGCTGACCCCGGGCCTGCGCATCAACCGCGAGAAGAAGCAGGCCGACATGAGCGGCGTCTCCACCTGTACCCTGCCGCCGCTGTGCCTGATGCGCGTCGCCCTCAATGCCCGCGACTACGACGCCCCCGGCCTGTCGCGCGACGAGGACGACGTCTCGCCCAAGCTGTCGCTGCAGTATTTCCCGTCGGATGACCTGTCGCTGTTCGCCAGCTACACGCGCGGCTACAAGAGCGGCGGCTTCAACGCCGCCTCCTTCGACGGCCGCAACCTGCAGTTCGAGCCGGAGAACGTCGAGTCCTGGGAGGCCGGCTTCAAGTCCATGCTGCTCGACCGCTCGCTGAGCCTGAACGCCACGGTGTTCTACAGCTACTTCGACGACCTGCAGACCCTGGCCATCGACGGCGCCTTCATCAACGTCGCCAACGCCGCCACCGCGATCTCGCAGGGCGTCGAGGTGGATGCCATGTGGTACACGCCGCTGCCCTTCCTGACGCTGATGGGATCGCTGGGCGTGCTGGATGCCCACTACGATTCCTACCCCAATGGCCAGCCGACGGTGAACATGCCCTCCGGCAGCGTCCAGGACTTGAGCGGCAAGGAACTGGCCTTTGCCCCGAAGCTGACCGCCTCGCTCACGCCGACGATAACGGTCCCGGTGCGCGGACTGATGATGCAGTTCGCGGTGGACTGGCTCTACCAGGGCGACCAGTACACCGACATCGATCTCGACCCGCACACCTTCGTCCCGGCCCACTCCACCTGGTCCGGCCGCGTCGCGCTGAGCCATCCCGAGGGCCGCTGGAGCCTCGCCATCGGCGGCAGCAACCTGACCGACGAGAACTACGCGACGCAGGTGGTGGACACGGCCTTCTTCCCCGGAGCCTACGGCGTGACCCAGCAGGCCGGCCGCAAGCTGTTCGCCGCGTTCCAGTTCAAGTTCTAGACCCCTGAACCTTTCGATACGTAGACATGTAGGATGTGGTGAGCGTAGCGAACCGCATCAGGCGCGGGTCGGGCAGATCGATGCGGTTCGCTACGCTCACCACATCCTACGGAACTACCTCTTCTGCCGGCTCCGCATATCGATCGCCGCGGCCCCGAACTTTGCTTCCTTCTCCCCCCGCGTGCGCGCGCTCCAGTTGCGCAGCACCTCGTGCGCGTGGAGCTTCTCTTCCGCCACGATGGGATCGTGCCTGGCCGTGCGGATCGTCAGCTCCACCTGCAGCCCATTGGGGTCGTACATGTAGACCGACTTCACGAAGTCGTGGTCCACCGGCCCCAGGCAGCTCACGCCGGCGGCATTGATGCGCTTCTGCCAGGCGCGCAGCGCCGCCTCGTCCGCCACCTCGAAAGCCAGGTGGCGGTCGAAGCTGTCGGCCTTCGCGAAGTGCTCGGGCTTCGCCGTCTCCGGCTGGTCGAAGAAGGCCACGAAGCCGCCGTTGCCGAGCTGGAAGAACAGGTGCATGTAGGGCACACGGCGGTTCAGCCCGGGCACGATGTCGGCGACCAGCGTCAGGCTCAACGGCAGTCCCAGCACGTCCTCGTAGAACCAGCGGGTCTGCTCGGCGTCGCGGCAGCGGTAGGCGGCATGGTGGATGCCGCTGGCCCCCACCAGCGGCGGCGCCTCGCCCGTGGATGCGGCTGGCTGTGCGGCGTTGGACATGGCCCTTCTCCCACGGAAATATTGTCAAGTATCTGGACTAATACCGTAGTGCCGGAGAGCGAGGCTGTCAAACACTTTTCCCCTCTCCCCTCGTGGGAGAGGGGTAGGGGAGAGGGGGAACCTTCAATCGGAGGCAATGTGCGTAACCGCCATTGCACCACCCTCACCCTAACCCTCTCCCGCCAGCGGGAGAGGGGACAAAGAAGAAGGGCCACTCGAAGTGGCCCTTTGTGTCGTAGCGGAGGGTCAACTCCCCCGCGGCCCCGTAAACCCCCGCCGCTTCGGCGCATTGCTCAGCACCGCCTCCAGCGCCTTAGCCGTCTGCGCGCTGCCCTTCTTCACATCGGCCGCCGTCGCCTGCACCGGCTCGCCCCAGTCGGCCTCCACCAGCACCCGCCGCAGTTCCTTGAGCGCCTTCGCGCCCAGGCGTTTCTCCAGCTCCGCGTCGATCCGCTCCAGCGCGCGCATCGTCAGCTTGCCGATCTCGCGGCCCTGCGCGCTGTAGCGCACGACCTTGGCGCGGGCATCGTCGGGGTCTGCCACCAGGTCGATCAGGCCGCGCTCCTGCATGCCGGCGAGCAGCTGCTGTACCGCCTGGCGGCTGATGTCGAGGCGGCGCGCCAGTTCCGCCGGGCGCGTCACGCCGTCGGCGATGTTGGTCATCACCAGCGACTGCGTCCGCGACACCGGCGGCAGGCCAGCGGCGGCCAGGTGGTTCTGCAGGCCCTCGTCCATCCAGTAGAAGGCATGCAGCAGCCCGCTCATCAGGAAGTAGCGGGAGGGCTCGGCGACGGCCATGGGGGCCGCCTTGGTCTTCTTCGTCAGGGCACTACTCCTTGAAACCATGCGCAGCCAGCCAGCGGTTGACCAGTGCCACGGCCTGCTCCAGCTGGGCTTTCTGCCCCAGGTAATAATGCGTCGCGCCGGCGATCTGCGCCAGTTGCCTGTCGGAGTGCGACACCGCGTCGTAGAGCCGCTGCGTATGGCTCGGCGTGCAGATGTCGTCGGCGCCGTTGCCCACCACCAGCACCGGCACCTTGATCCGCGCCAGGCTGCGCACGCCGTCGGCATGGCTGTCGTCGTAGCTCCACTGCGACAGCCAGCTGCGCAGCGTCGAGAAGCGCGCCAGTCCCACCGGGCCGTTGTTGACCAGCTTCGGCTCGCCCAGGAAGCACCAGCCCGGCTTGCGCTCGTTGGGATCCACGGTCGGGTCGATGAAACGCGGATCGGCCATGGTGCCGTGCACCACGAAGGCGAATTCCTCGTGCGGCTTGCCCGCCGCGCGCAGTGCCGCCAGCTTGTCCTTGGCCCAGGCACTGATGCGCCGGTTGCGCGCGATCTGCGCCGCGCGGTAACGCTCCAGGAACGCCGCGCTGTAGGGCGGCTGGTTGGGGTTGGCCGGATCGTAGAGGTCCAGCTCGCGGTCGCGCTGGTCCGGGTTGGCTTCGTCGAGGATCGAGGCATCCAGGCTCTCGGTCAGCGTCACCGCGCGGCTGACGTGCGCCGCCAGCAGCATCAGGCCCTCGGCCGCGACCAGGCCCACCTGCGTCAGGTCCGGCGGCTCACCCGCCGGCGTCGCCGTCACCATCGGCGACTCCGCCTCGGCCTGGTAGAAGGCCGACAGCGATCCGCCACCGCTCCAGCCGCCCAGCACCACGCGCTGGTAGCCCAGGCGCTGCTTGGCGTCGCGGATGCAGGCATTGAGGTCCAGCGCCACCCGTTCCATCTGCAGCGCGTAGTCCACGCCCGGGTAGCGGCTGTTGCAGTAGATGACGTGATAGCCGGCCTTGGCCAGGGCCACCGGTAGCGGCAGGTACTCGCCGCCGCCGATCGGGTGCATGAAGACGATCACCGTCTTCGACGGCTGCGCCGGTTTCAGCAGGTGCGCCTTCAGCACCACCATGCCCATCACGCCGGCATAGGTGTCCTTGTAGGCGGCCTTTTCCTGGTAGGGGATCAGGTAGGGAATGCGCTCGTAGTCGCTGCTCATCGTCGGGCTCCTGGATCCTGCCGGGTATTATGCGCAAGTTTCTTGACATTATTCGCCGCGGGGCGAGACGATGTCCAGATGTCGTCCACCCCGGGGTCCGCCATGATCGAGCTGCACTTCGTCCGCACGCCCAACGGCCAGAAGGTCTCCATCCTGCTGGAAGAGCTGGAGCTGCCGCACCGCGTCATCCCCTACGACATGCTCAAGGGCGAGCACCTGACGCCCGAATTCCGCCGTATCAACCCCAACTGCCGCCTGCCCGCGATCATCGACCATGAGCCGGTCGGCGGCGGTGCGCCGCTGGCGCTGGCCGAAAGCGGTGCGATCCTCATCTACCTCGCCGAGAAAGCCGGGCGCCTGATCCCGGCCGATCCGCAGCGGCGCGCGCATTGCCTGCAATGGCTGATGTGGCAGATGTCCGGCCTCGGTCCCATGCACGGCCAGGCGCATCACTTCGTGCGCTATTGCACCGAGCCCATCCCCTACGCACGCGAGCGCTATCTCAACGAAGCGCGGCGCCTGCTGCAGGTACTCGACAACCGCCTGGCCGAGGCTGAATACCTCGCCGGCGAATACTCCATCGCCGACATCGCCTGCTGGCCCTGGATCCGCGCCGCGCGCGCCATCGAGATCGAGCTTTCCGCGTATCCGAATGCCAGGCGCTGGTACAAGCAGATCGACGCGCGCCCGGCGGTAAAGAAGGGTGGGGAACTGAAGGTCAGCGATGCCTCGCTGGCCGGCAAGCCGCGGTTGACACCGGAGCAGTGGTCGAATCTGTTCGGAGCGAACATGCTGGGGGCGGTGAGCGCCTCACCTTCGGGTTGACGCTTTCCGAACGCTTGCGGCGCACGAATGGAGAAGGCGCTTTCCTACAGACATTCCCCAATCGACGTACATAGGCTGCATGAGATAAAACAAGGAGAAGATCGTGCCCACTCGATTCGCAACCACAGTATGGATTCCGATCCTCGCGGGGTCGGCTGCCGTATGTGCACAAGCGGCAGGCGCAGCGACCTGTGCCGACTGGAAGCCGAACCTGGCAAACGAACTGTCTTGCAATCTAAATCTGATTGGACCACCGCAGCCCGCGCAACCCCCTCCGGGGCCGATCGATTCGGCGGGCTGCGGAGCGCCGGTGGTGAAATCCGATGGCACCCCGTGGCAGTGCACGTTCTCCGACAACTTCGACGGTATCAACCTGGATCGTTCGAAGTGGGTACCGCAAACGAACTTCGTGAACGGCAGCAACACGGTCTACGCCTGCTACATAGACGACCCGGCGGTCATCAGCGTGTCCGGCGGCAATCTCAATCTCTCAGTGAAGGAAATGCCGCAGCCGGTAGCCGGGTGTCCCAGCAACCGCGCCGGTTCGCGGTACGCCGCAGGGCAGATCACGACCTACTACCTGTTCTCGCAGAAGTACGGTCGCTTCGAGGCTCGCATCAAGGTGCCGCTGGCGAGCGCGCCCGGCCTCCAGGAGGCATTCTGGCTGTGGCCCGACGTGCGCTACCACAGCACCGCGCTCTGGCCCCTGTCCGGCGAGATCGACATCGTCGAGACTTACTCGCAGCACCCGAGCCTGGCCATCCCGTTCCTGCACTACTCCGCCGACCTGCTGGGGCCGCAGCCGGGTGTGAACACTGCGTGGACCTGCGTGGCAAACCGTGGCGAATGGAATACCTACACGCTGGAGTGGACCGCGAACCGCCTGGAAGTGCTGGTCAACGGCCAGTCGTGCCTGGTGAACAACTCCAACGATTCGGCCTTCGACAAGCGTTACATCATCGCGCTGACGCAGGCTCTCGGAACCGGCGCCAACGCCTACAGTGGCGTCGGCATGCTGCCTGCCACCACGCAGGTCGACTACGTGCGAGTCTGGCAGTAGCCCGTAGAGCGCGTCCTTGACCCGCCTGTCGCGGAAGGCGGGTCAGGACCCGCTCTACTTGCACTATGGGTAATTTCAGCGCAGCTATTTTCTTTCTTCCCGGTATGTTCGCGGGCACGTTTCTCGTCTCGCTCCTGTCACGTTGGGTTCGCGGCCTGTATGCAGCCATAGGTAAAGTGGTCCCAGGAGAAAAACAAACGCCCGCGCCGCCGCCCTCATTTGCTGCAAAGGTGTTCGTCATAATTAATCCAACACCTTGGTTGGTGCTGGCTATTCCATTCGTTGCACGAAGCACCCTTTCCGGCACCAATAGCGCTGCGTGGGCATGGTTCTTTGTAGGGTTCACCTTTGGCATGGTGTTTATAACAGTCACCGTCTGGCGTACTTGGAAAGCTATAAAGAAGCGGAGGTCTTCAAGTGTCGCGCCATAACTATCGCTTCAAGAGCCCGTAGCCCGTAGGGCGGGTCCTTGACCCGCCTGTCGCGGAAGGTGGATCAACGATCCGCCCTACCGCACTGAGCCTGTCGAAGCACGTGCGGAGTTCGGCCTCAGGGGGCGCCGTCCATGGCCGCCCGGCGTTCCACCGCAGGCGATGCCGTTTAGGCATCGCCAAAGCGCGGCGGAAACACCCCCGCCCGACTCACCATCCCCGGCAATTGCCGCCCCAGCTTTTCCCCCATCCACCGAGCCACCTCATTGAGCTTCGCCAGGTCCACGCCGCAGTCCACGCCCATGCGCTGGAACAGGTACAGCAGGTCCTCGGTCGCGACGTTGCCGGTCGCCGCCGGCGCAAAAGGACAGCCGCCGATGCCGCCGACGCTGGCGTCGAAGCGCCGCACACCCGCCTCGTAGGCCGCCAGCACATTGGCCACCGCGGTATTGCGCGTGTTGTGGAAATGCCCGCGCAGCGGGATCGCATCGCCCACGCGCTCGCGCACCGCCGCGATCGTCGCCCGCACCTGTGTCGGCACCGCCACGCCGATGGTGTCGGCCAGGATGATCTCGTCCGGCTCCGCCGCGGCCAGTGCTTCGGCGATCTCCGCCACGCGCGCCACCGTCACCTCGCCCTCGAAGGGGCAGCCGAAGGCCACGCTTACCGTCACCGCCGCGCTGAGGCCGTCGCGCCGTGCCTGCCGCGCCATCGCGCTCACCACCTCGATGCCCTGGGCGATCGTCTGCCCCTGGTTGCGCTGGCCGAAGCTGTCGGTGGCGCAGACCACCATGTTCAGGTCCTGCAGCCGGCCCGTCGCCTTCGCACGTTCATAGCCGGCGGCGTTCAGCACCAGCCCGGCATAGCGCGCATCCGCCACCGCCGGCAATGCCGCGCAGATCGCCTCGGCGTCGGCCATCTGCGGCACGCGCTTCGGGTTGACGAAGCTTGCCACCTCGATGCGCCGCAGGCCCGTGCCGAGCAGGGCCTGGATCAGCGCCAGCTTGGTGGCGGTGTCCACGTCGACCTTCTCGTTCTGCAGGCCGTCGCGCGGCGCCACGTCGATCAGCTGCACGGCAGGCGGGGGAAGGGCGGAAGCGGGCATGTATAGTCACTCCGGCGACATTTGTCAGGGCTATGGTACAGTCAATTATCTTGACATTATCATCGGGCGGCCGGTCCTTCAGTCCGGGTACGCGGTCCCCAATGCGGAGCATGACGCATGAGCACGATGACCGACAGCGCGGCGCCGCTGCGCGAAGTTCCCGGTGACGGCGGCCTGCCGCTGCTGGGGCACAGCTTCAAGCTGCTGCTGGACCTCGATACCTTCGTCCACGAGCGCTACGAGAAATACGGCGAGGTGTCCTGGGGCGCGGCCTTCGGCATGCGCTTCATCAGCCTGTTCGGCCCCGACGCCAACCAGTTCGTGTTCCAGAACCGCGGCGACCTGTTCGCCAGCTCCGCCTGGGAACACTTTCTCGCCAAGTTCTTTCACCGCGGCCTGATGCTGCTGGACTTCGACGAGCACCGCATCCACCGCCGCATCATGCAGGGCGCCTTCACCCGCGACGCGCTGCTGGGCTATCTCGGCGTGCTGACGCCGGGCATCACCGCCGGCCTGGCCGCCTGGCAGCCGCGCAGCGGCTTCCTGATCTTCGATCACCTCAAGTCGCTGACCCTGGACCTGGCCAGCGAGGTCTTCATCGGCCATACCCCGGGCGCCGAGGCCGAGCGCATCAACAAGGCCTTTCTCGCCACCGTGCAGGCCGCTACCGGCATCATCCGCTTCCCGCTGCCGGGCACGCGCTGGCATGCCGGCGTGGTCGGTCGTGCCTTGCTGGAAGACTTCTTCCGCCGCGAGCTGCCGGAGAAGAGGCAGTCCAGCGGCGACGACCTGTTCAGCCGCCTGTGCCGCGCCCGCACCGAAGACGGCGAGGCCTTCTCCGACGAAGACATCGTCAACCATATGATCTTCGTGCTGATGGCGGCCCACGACACCAGCACGATCACGCTCAGCAACATGGTCTACTGGCTGGCGCGCGAGCCTGCCTGGCAGGACCGCCTGCGCGAGGAGAGCCGTGCGCTCGGCACCCACACGCCGGATTTCGAGCAGTTGGCGAAACTGGAGACCATGGGCTGGGTCATGAAGGAGGCGCTGCGCCTCTGCCCGCCGGTGCCGGGCCTGCCGCGCCAGGCGGTGCGCGACTGCGAGTACAAGGGCTTCCGCATTCCGGCCGGCTCCTTCGTCAGCATCAGCCCCTGGTTCACCCACACCTCGGCGCACTACTGGAAGGAACCGCAGCGCTTCGACCCGGAGCGCTTCAGCGAGGCACGCGCGGAAGACCGCGCCCATCCCTTCAAGTGGGTGCCCTTCGGCGGCGGCGCGCACAAGTGCATCGGCCTGCACTTCGGCGAAATGGAAGTGAAGGCGATCCTGCACCAGATGCTGCTGCGCTTCCGCTGGAGCGTGCCCGAGGGCTACGTCATGAAGCAGGACTTCACCAGCCTGCCGATCCCGAAGGACCGGTTGCCGGTCACGCTGGAAAGAATCTAGGCCTTCTCGCCCGGCGCCACGATGCGCCGCTGCAGGAAATCCACCATCACCTCGGCCGCCGCTTCTTCATAGGCCGGCGTGATGTGGCCGTGGGCCAGGTAGGACTGCCGGAAGCAGGTCGTGGCCACGTCCACCGCCAGCGTGGCGGCGTCCACCGGCTCGGTCGGCACCGTCATGCCGCGCACCTGCAGCAGCTGCCGCGCCAGCGAGCCCAGATGGCGCACCGTCAGCTCGTAGCTGCGATAGCTCTCGTCGGTCACCGCGCCGCCCAGGGCCAGCATCATCCCGCCCGGGTGTTCGTTGTGATAGCTGGCCGCCTGCTGGACGATGGTCCGCACCACCTCGCGCCAGGGCAGCTGTACCAGCCGTACCGCATCCGCCACCAGCTTCTGCTCCAGGCCGGCGAAGTGGCGGCGCACCAGCTCGTTGAGCACGGCGTAGGGCGTGGGGAAGAACTTGTAGATGCTGGCCCGCGTGTAGCCCAGGCGCGCCGCCACGGCCGGGATCGAGAAGCCGCCCAGCCCTTCCTCGGCCAGCAGGGCCTGGGCCTCCTGCAGCACCAGTTCGAAACGGTCGATGGCCCGCTGCTGCTGGGGCAGGCGGGCGAGGGCGCGCTGATCAACGGCAATGTTCATGGCGACAGGATAGCTTGACTCGGTAAAGTTACAAGAGTAACTTTTACTAAAGTTACATAAGTTGCAATTGGTGTGCTCGGGAGAGCCTTGCATGAAGAATCGGTACCTCGCGCGCGGCGCGGCCCTGACCCTGTTGAGCCTGGTGCTGTCCGCCTGCGGTGACTACGGCGGCCGCAGCGACGGCGCCACGGACGGGGGTTCCGGCGGTGGCGGCCCCAGCGCCCGCAGCATGGAAGAGCACTTCAGCGGCAAGGTCCAGCCGCAGCTCGACTTCTGCCGCACCTGCCACATCCCCGGCGGCGTCGCCGACGTGGAAGACGGCAAGGACTTCATGCTCTCCGGCGCCCGCTCGCAGGACCTGGCCAACCTCAAGGCCAGCTGGGAGCGCCTGGGCAGGAACAACCCCACCTCGCGCATCCTGCTGATGTCCTCCGGGCAGGAGACGCCGCATACCGGCGGCGCGCCCTGGCCGGTGGGCAGCGCGCAGTACAAGAACATGGACATCCTGCTGAAGTGCTTCGAAAGCCCCTCGGGCTGCGCGGCACTGCTGGCGGGTGGACTCGACCCGGGCGCGCTGCTGCCGCTGCTGGGCAGCCGCCGCGGCGGCCACTACTGGTTCGACTACTGCGAAGGCAAGCCGGACAGCACCGCGGTGCCGGAAGATCCGCGCGAACTGGTCGTGCCGGGCGTCAACGCCGGCAAGGCCGTGCTGATGAACGGCTACTGGCAGACCTGCCAGGAAGACAACCACCCGGGCACCTGCGGCGAGTTGCGCGCGCGTTCCGAGCGCGGCTACCGCCTGATCGCCGCCAACGGCGAAATCGGTGCCGGCACCATGTTCGGCGGCGACTCGCCCGATCCGGGCTTCGCCTTCCCGGCCGAGGCCTACAACACCATGTGGCAGCGCATCTGGCGCATGTCCAGCCGCCCGGCCAACTACGACCAGCTGGTGGCCGAGCGCTGGGGCATGCCGATCCCGAAAGTGCCCAATCCCTATCCGCTGCCCGGCGAAGATCCCAACGCGAAGAACGGCGGCAGCGGCCAGCTGCCCATCGGCCTGACGCAGCTGCGCAACCCCGACGGCAGCTGGACCGGCAATGTCGGCGTCACCTGCAACATCTGCCACGGCGGCGCGGTCGGCAAGGCCGAAGACGGCGAGGGCCTGGGGCCGATGTACGGCACCAACTCGCTGTCCGACATCACCGTGATGTTCACCGATCTCGCTTTCGTCGCACCGCAGCAGGCGGTGCTGGCGATCATTTCGCAGAACAAGGTGCGCGGCACCGGCAACATCACCAACTTCCAGCTGTTCGGCACGCTGACGCTGTTCGACGACCTGCTCGGCTATCTCACCGTGCAGACCCAGCCCTCCACCGGCACGGAAGACCCGCCGGTGTGGTGGAACGTCGGCAGCCGCCCCTCGAAGTTCTTCGACGGCGGTCAGGTGATGGACTCCAAGCGCATCGAGCTGTCCTTCCACTTCCCCAACGTCGCCACGCCGAACAACGTCGAAGGCAAGCAGTGGATCAAGGACCATCAGCAGGACGGCGACAGCTGGCTCATGTCGATGAAGTCCCCGGCGTGGCCGGAGTCGAAGATGGGCAGCATCGACACCGCGCTGGCCGAGCAGGGCGCCGTGCTGTTCCACGGCAAGGACCTGTGGGCCGCCAAGCTCAACAACCCCGTGCCGCGGCCCGAGGGCGGCAACGGCTCCTGCGCCAGCTGCCATGGCGCCTACTCGCCGCGCTACGTCAATGACCCGGCCTATCTCGACACGCCGCTGCTGGAAGGCATCGCCGCCTACATCACTCCGATCGAGATCATCGGCACCGACCGCCGCCGTCTCGACGGCAACAGCCAGGTCGTCTCCAACTACGCCCGCCGCAACTGGTTCGCCTACAGCGACGGCCCCAAGAACGAGGCCGGCATCCCGCTCTGCGGCGACCAGAACGACACGGCCCTGCGCGGCGACCGCAAGCTCGGCTACCTCGCGCCGCCGCTGTACGGCGTGTGGGCCACCGCGCCGTACTTCCACAACGGCGCGGTGCCCAATCTCTGGGAAGTGCTGCAGCCCGCCGACCGCAAGCAGATCTGGCGCCGCCTGTCGGTCCCGGCGATCGAAGGCGGCATCAGCGGCTTCGACTACAGCCTCGAAACCGGCTACGACCGCGAGCACGTCGGCTGGAACTACGAGGCCCTGGCCTGCGGTACCGGCACCCTGCCATTCATCGACTGCAATCCTTCCGGCGGTGCCACCATCCAGGACCTGCTGGGCCTGCTCTGGGGCAACGGCGGACTGGCCTGGAACCTGCTCAACCTGCCGATCCTCACCACCGGCCAGATCGAGGATCGCAAGATCTATAACAGCAACTATTACAGCCAGGACAACGGCGGCCACGAGTTCACCAGCGTGCTGACCGACCAGGAACGCCGCGCCCTGATCGAGTACCTGAAGACGCTCTGAAAAGTTATTAGGGAGACAGGGGCGCGCAAGCGCCCCTTTTTCGATGACCCCTCTTCATTCCCGTGACAGGCAGCACCTCGCCCTCCGTGTCAGGACAGCGCTGGAGGCGCAGCAGGGCGACTACCCGACGCTGCAGCAGGTCGCCGCCAGGCTTTGCGTGTCGGCGCGCACGCTCAAGCGCCGCCTCAAGCAGATCGGATCGAGCTACCGGCAATTGCTGGACGCCGTGCGCCTGGTGCACGCGATGGAACTGCTGCAGCGGACAGGCCTGTCGCTGGAGGCGATCGCGCTGCGCCTGGGCTATAGCAGCAGCGCGAACTTCTCGCGCGCCTTCCGGCGCTGGACGGGGATGCCACCGGGGCATTTCCGCAACCGCGCCCCGGTGTTGCGTGTCGATAGTGACAAGCGGGAGCAGGGGCAGGCGATAGCGGCCTAGCGTTCTGGACCTGGACTTACTTCAGAACCGTAACGGATCAGGTATTTGTCGCCTGCGAATCAGCCCAGCTTCAACCCCAACCGCTTCGCCAGAAACGCCAGCATCACGTCCGCCCCCGCCTGCGTGTACTCCGGCGTCATCCGCCCATGCAGGAAGTAACTCATGCGGAAGCTCGCGGTGCCGAACTCCACCGCCAGCGCGGCGATGTCCGGCGAATCCTCGGGTACCACGATGCCGCGTTCCGCCAGCAGGCCGCGCGTCATCGCGCCCAGGCGCGTGATCGTCACCTCCAGCGAGCGGAAGCTGGCGTCGGAGATCGGCCCGGTCAGCAGCACCACCTGCGCCGCCGGGTGCTTCACGTAGAAATCGCTGGCGGCGTAGACCATGCGCGTCACCAGCTCCTGCCAGTCCTTGGCCACCGCCAGTTGCTCGGCATAGCCGGCCAGGTGCTCCTCCAGCGTCGCCAGTTGGCGCTCGGCCAGCTCGTTGAGCAGCGCGTAGGGCGTGGGGAAGAACTTGTAGATCGTCGCCCGCGGGTACTCCAGGCGCTCCGCCAGCGTGGGGATCGAGAAGCCCGACAGGCCGGACTCCAGCAGCAGGGCCTCCGCCTCCTGCAAAACCACGTCCACCCGGTCCTTGGCGCGCTGCTGCTGGGGTTTGCGCGCGATGAAGGCGGGGTTGGGCGGGTTCTTCAGGGCTTCGTTCATCGGTTCGTCCTTGACGCCAAACGGCGACTAATGTTACCTTTTTCGAAAGGCAACAAATGCCCCTTTTATAAGAACAGCCGGCCTGGAGAGAGAAGAATGGAGTTTGGGCGAGCCATTGGCAGAGCCAGCCTGTGCGTGTGGGTGCTTGCGACAGCGATGCTGGCGGCGGGCTGCGCTCCCGGGCGCAGCGACCCCGCCTCGGGCGGCGGTTCCGGCGGCGCGACGGCGCGCAGCATGGAGGAGCACTTCAGCGGCAAGGTACAGCCGCAGCTCGACTTCTGCCGTACCTGCCACATCCCCGGCGGCGTCGCCGACGTGGAAGACGGGCATGACTTCATGCTCTCCGCCAGCAAGTCGCAGGATATGGCGAACCTGCGCGCCAGCTGGGAGCGGCTCGGCAAGAACAATCCGACCTCGCGCATCCTGCTGATGTCCTCCGGGCAGGAGACTCCGCACAGCGGCGGCGCGCCCTGGCCGGTCGGCAGCGCGCAGTACAGGAACATGGAGATCCTGCTGAAGTGCTTCGAAAGCCCGGCAAGCTGCACGGCGCTGCTCGCCGGCGGCATCGACGCAGGCGAGTTGCTGCCACTGCTGGGCAGCACGCATGCGAAGACGCTGTGGGAGAGCTACTGCGAGGGCAAGGCCGACGGCGTGGCGCTGCCGACCGATCCGCGCACCATGATCCGCCCCGGCATCAACGAAGGAAAGGCGGTGTTCTTCAACGCCTGGTACGAGGACTGCCACGCCAATCTGCCGGAGAAGGAGCAGGCGCCGAAGACCTGCGGTGCCTACCGCGAGCGCCGCGAACGCGGTCGCGAGGCCTTCATCGACACGCTGGCAGTGGGGTCCGAGAAGGCCGAGGACTACAACGACAGCTGGAAGAAATGGGGCCTGTCCGAGCGCCCGGCGAACTTCGACGAGCTTTACACCCTGCGCTACGGCTACAACAACGCACCCTTTCGCAATCCCTATCCGCTGCCGGGTGAAGACCCCAACGCCAGCAACGGCGGCAATGGCCAGCTGCCGCTGGGCAAGCGCCAGCTCAAGGACGAGCAAGGCCGATGGACCGGCGTGATCGGCGAGGTGGCCTGCTTCGGTTGCCACGGCGGCCAGATCGGCGACACCGGCGACGGTGGCAGCAGGATCGGCATGAAGAACCTGGGCCTGGGCAACAACAACGCCGACACGGTCATCCAGGCGGCCGACGGCGGCTCCGCCTATGGCGTATCGCTGGGCGTGCCGCTGCTGCTCAATCCTTTTGCGCTCGGCGGCGACCAGCGCGGACAGAACAACGCCGTGGCGGGCTTCGAGCTGCTGTTCATGCTGCTGGACTACGACAGCCTGGGCCTCAACCCCAACGCGCTGAAGCTGGCGCAGAACTCCGCCGATCCGCACCCCACCTCCGAGCAGCAGGACACGCCGGCCTGGTGGAACTACGGCCACCGCGCGCGCAAGTTCTTCGACGCCGGCCAGTCCATCGACAGCACGCGCATCGTCATGGCGGCGGGCGTCGGCGAGCTGACCTCGGTGATCACCGCCGACGGCAAGGCCTATCGCGAGCGCATCGAGCAGTTCGACCAGGACCTCGCCGCCTTCTTCCTGTCGCTGGAATCGCCGGTCTACCCGGGCCCCATCGACACCCAGCTGGCGGAGCAGGGCGCCATCCTGTTCCATGGCAAGGACCTCTGGGCCGGCGACGCCAATGCCGACAAACCCCGGCCGCTGGGCGGCAACGGCTCCTGCGCCAGCTGCCACGGCGCCTACTCGCCGCGCTACATCCACGACCCGGCCTACCTCGAGAACCCGGTGCTGGGCGGCATGGCCGCGCACCTGATGCCCCTCGACGTGATCCGCACCGACCCGGCGCGCGCCGACGAACTCACGCCCTACCTGCGCGAAGCCTATGGCACCACCTTCTGGGGCTACCCCGAGGGCGCCGAAGGCTGGACCGCGCCGGGCGTGAAGAACGCCGTGCTGGAGCTGGCCGACGACGGACTGCCGCTGGCGGCGCGGCCGCAGGGCGCCTGCGGCTGGGAGCGCGGGATCATCGGCTACCAGGCGCCGCCGCTGCACGGTACCTGGGCCACCGCGCCCTACCTGCACAACGGCTCGGTGCCCACCATCGAGCAGGTGCTGAAGTCCTCCGACCGCCCCGCGATCTGGCGGCGCCAGCTGCAGACCGTGGGCGAGGTCGCCGGTTTCGACCAGAGCCTGCAGCGCGCCTACGACTATCAGCGCCTCGGCTGGAAGTACGAAACGCTGGCCTGCGGCGACCTGCCGGGCAACCCGCTGTTCAACTGCAACCCCGTGGCGCCGGAGCAGCCGTCCATCACGCAGACGGTGATGAACCTGCTGTATTCCGGCTTCAACTGGTCGGCCCTGGTGGTGCTGCCGGACCTGGCGCCGGGCGGGCAGGACAAGCGTTTCGTCTACGACACGCGCAAGGTCGGCAACGGCAACGGCGGCCATGACTTCACGGACGAGCTCACCGAGCAAGAACGCAAGGCCGTCATCGAGTACCTGAAAACCCTGTAAGGCGAGTGCCCCGCCTGTTGCGGGGCGGCTCGAACCACGAAAGCAAAAAGCCCTCCGCGAGAGGGCAGGCGGTGAGGAATGAGAAACAACACAAGAGTCGGAACGGTCACCGTGATGCTGTCGGCGCTCGCGCTGCTGTCGGCTTGCGGTCAGTACGGCGGCCGCAGCGACGGTGTGAGCGGAGGCTCCGGCGGTGGCGTGCAGGCGCGCAGCATGGAGGAGCACTTCAGCGGCAAGGTGCAGCCACAGCTCGACTTCTGCCGCACCTGCCATATCCCCGGCGGCGTCGCCGACGTGGAGGACGGGCATGACTTCATGCTCTCTTCCGCGAGGTCGCAGGACCTTGCGAACCTGCGCGCGAGCTGGGAGCGGCTCGGCAAGAACAACCCGACCTCGCGCATCCTGCTGATGTCCTCCGGGCAGGAGACGCCGCATACCGGCGGCATGCCCTGGCCGGTCGGCAGCGCGCAGTACAAGAACATGGACATCCTGCTGAAGTGCTTCGAGGACGGCGCCGGCTGCGCAGCCTTGCTCGCCGGCGGCGTCGATGCGGGCACGCTGCTGCCGCTGCTGTCCGAGGGCCACCGCGGCGGCCATGCCTGGACACGCTATTGCGAGGGCAAGGATGACGCGGCGATCTTGCCGGTGAGCCCGGTGACGCTGGTGAAGCCCGGCGTCAACCAAGGCAAGGCGGTGTACTTCAACGCGTACTACAAGGACTGCCACGTCAACGCCGGCCCGGAAGATGCGGCGCCGAAGACCTGCGGCGAGTGGCGTGGCCGCATCGAGCGCGGCGGCTTGCTGTTGAAGGGCGATGGCGCACAGGGCGCTGCCGGCAATTTCATGGGGAACTACCCCGGATCGACGGTTCTGCCGGGCTTCCAGTTCACGACAGACGCCTACAACAACATGTGGCGGTCCTGGGGGCTGCGCCAGCGTCCGGAGCAATACGACCGGCTGGTGGCCGAGCGCTGGGGCGTGGTGCTGGGGCCGGTACGCAATCCCTATCCCCTGCCGGGCGAGGATCCGAACAAGACGGATGGCGGCTCGGGTCAGTTGCCGACGGCGCTGACGCAGCTTCGCGAAGCGGACGGCCGCTGGAGCGGCAAGCTGGCGACCACCTGCCACATGTGCCATAGCGGGCAGGTGGGCATTGCGGGCGAAGCGGGCCTGCCCGGCGCGATCTACGGCAGCAACAGCCTCAGCGACATCGGCGTCATGGGGCGGGACACGCTGTTCGGCGGATACGCCATCGCACCGGTGTTTACGGCCTTCTCGAAGGTGCGCGGCACCGGCAACATCACGAACTTCCAGTTCTTCAATGCCATTTCGATCGTCGTCGCGCCCGACAACCTTTTGCCCTGGCTGCTGCTGAACACCTCTGGCGGCACGGGCAGCGAGGACCCGCCGGTGTGGTGGAACTACGGCCATCGTCCGCTGAAGTTCTACGACGGCGGCATGTCGTCGGACGCGCAGCGCATCCTGGTGTCGGCGTTCACGCCGCTGGGCGCAGCCAATCCCGTCCCGCTCAACGTCAACGCGGCCTTCGACTGGATCGAGCAGCATGACCAGGACGCGGCAGCCTGGGTGCTCAGCCGGCGCTCGCCGAAGTATCCGGAGCCGGTGGATACCGCACTGGCGGAGCAGGGCGCGGTGCTGTTCCATTCCAAGGACCTGTTCGCGCTGCCGGCGAATGCCGGACGCGAGCGGCCCAAGGGCGGCAATGGCTCCTGCGCGAGCTGCCACGGCGCCTACTCGCCGCGCTTCGTGCACGACAAGAACTATCTTGAGACGCCGGAGCTGGAAGGCATTGCCGGCTACATCGTGCCGCGCGACCTGATCGGCACCGATCCGCAGCGCGTGAATGGCAACGACCAGGAAGTGTCGCGCACCTTCGAGAAGGACTGGTTCGGCTATCCCGAGCAGCGCGGCACGGACAACGACTGCGGCGACCAGAACCTCGACCGCATCCGCGGCGACCGCGAGAACGGTTACCAGGCGCCGCCGCTGTACGGCGTCTGGGCCACCGCGCCGTACTTCCACAACGGCTCGGTGCCCAGCGCATGGGAAGTGCTGAAGTCCTCGGATCGCAAAACCCTCTGGCGGCGCCAGTCCGCGCCGAACGACACCGGCCTGGACGTGGTGATGGGCTTCGACCCCAGCTTCCAGCGGGCCTACGACAAGCAGCACCTGGGCTGGAAATACGAGGAGATTCCTTGCGGCATGGGTGGCGCGATGCCCTATCTGGAATGCGACCCCTCGGACCCGACGAAGAACCCGCTGCTGGAGCAGCTCCTGTCGGTGATCTACGCCAACGGCGGCCTGGCCTGGAACATCCCCAACCTGCTGCAGATGCCGCTGACCAATGCCCAGGTCGAGGATCGCAAGATCTACAACACGCGTCTTTACAGCCAGGACAACGGCGGCCATACCTTCACCGACGCCCTGACCGACCAGGAGCGCAGGGCGGTCATCGAGTACCTGAAGACGCTCTAGTGCTTCCCGTGTAGGAGCGGCTGTTAGCCGCGAAGGCCGGTCATCATGGCAACCGGCCCTCGCGGCTAACAGCCGCTCCTACGTTGTGCCTATCCAGCGTGTGCTGGTCACCAATCTCACCCCCTTGTCCGCAATTCGCATCCCCGATCGATCGCATCGCCGTCATCCTCGTCGGCAATGCTGGGCACAGATTCGGCAGTCAGACACAACAACGAGATTCACGAGGCCCCCTGCGATGATGGAGAAGATCAAGCCCGCGGTGCTCGCCGCCGCGCTGCTGCTGCCCCTGTTCAGCCCGCCCGCCGCGGCCCTGAGCTTCGACCTGGACGAGGCCGGCGAGTGGAACGCGGTGCTCAACACCACCGTCACCGCCGGCGCCGCCTGGCGCATGCAGAACCGCGCTTCGGACTTGGTGGGCAAGTCCAACCTCGATCCCAACGTCTGCGGCCGCACCGCCGACGGCCGCACCCTGTACCAGGTCTGCCAGGGCCTGTTCCGCACGCAGACTTTCCCCGCGGCGCATCTGGCCGCGGCGCCGGGCCAGTTCACGGTCAACGCCGACGACGGCAACCTGAACTACGACCGCTACGACGTCGTGCAGGCGCCGCTGAAGATCACCCAGGACTTCACGCTCACCCACGGCGACTTCGGCCTGTTCCTGAAGGGCCTGTACTTCTACGACTTCGTCAACAACGACTTCACCGAGCGCCACCCCAACCGCATCACCCCCGCGAACATGCTGGACGTGGGCGTGGTGTCCACGCCCGGCCACGAGGTGCTGCCGCTGCCGGTAGGGCTGTCGATCCTGCCGCTGACGCAGCGCAGCGACTCCGTGCCCTGTCCGGCCGCGCGCAATCCCGGCGGCGGCCCCTGCGGCCTGGTCTACGGGCCGGGCGGGGTGGTGCGCGAGAAGCGCTCCGACGGCGAGACCCTGCGGCAGATCGGCACCGACCTGCAGCTGCTCGACGCCTATGTCTACGGCAAGCTGCCGCTCTGGGGCGACAAGGAGGTCAGCCTCAAGCTCGGCCGCCAGTCGCTGAACTGGGGCGAATCGACCCTGCTGGTGTTCGGCTCGATCAACCAGGTCAACCCGGTCAACGCCAACAACTTCTACCGCACCGGCTTCCTGGTGGAGGAAGTGTTCCAGCCGGTGGGCCTGCTGTCGGCGTCGATGGAGCTCTTCGACGGCGCCACGCTGGAGATGTTCTACCAGTACGAGTGGCTGCCGCTGGAGGCGCCCGCGCCGGGCTCCTACTTCTCCTTCCTCGACGTCGGCACCAACAACGCCATCGACTGGGTCAACCTCAGCTTCGGCAGCGCCGCGGAAGACCCGGAGTCGGTCGGCCGCCTGCTGGACTCGCCGCTGTCGGGCATCACCAACACCTCCCTGACGGCGGAGCGCCTGCGCGACAAGGAGCCGGACGGCGGCGGGCAGTACGGCGCGGCGCTGAAGTACTACTCCGAGGAGTTCAACGCCGGCACCGAGTTCGGCTTCTACTTCATGAACTACCACGCGCGTAATCCCTACGTCAGCGTGATCTCGGTGGACCAGAGCTGCGGCAAGAATGTCACCAATACGGTCGGCTTCATCCTGGCCTGCCCGGACATCCCCCTGCTGCACACCGTGTTCCAGCCCAACGATCCCAACGGCACCAACGACAGCGCCGTGCCCTTCGACTCGCTCAAGGTACAGCTGGAATACCCCGAGAACATCAAGCTGTTCGGCGTCTCCTTCAACACCACGCTGGGCGACTTCTCGCTGCAGGGCGAGGTGGCCTACCGCCCCGACGAGCCGCTGCAGGTGGACCTGGAAGACCTGGTGTTCGCCGGCTTCGGGCCCACCCTGAGCAACTGCCACGTCTCGCCCGGCTGCGCCGGCAGCGGCAGCCTCACCGGCGCCGCGCTGGGCGTGCTCGGCCCGCAGTTCGCCGGCCTGATCGACCAACTGGTGAACGTGCTGGGCGTGGATTTCCTCGGCGGCATCGGTGCCAACCCCGATGGCACGGTGGGCTGGTATCCGGGCAGCGACTACGTCGACGCCAACGGCAACCCCGGCGCCTACAGCGATACCTTCGACCTGATCATCGGCCACCTGCCGGGCGCCGGCCGCGCCTTCCCGTCCTTCATCATTCCCTACCGCGGCGGGGTGGTGGGCAGCAACCCCGGCAACAGCTATATCCGCGGCTGGGAAACCTTCGACACCTACCAGTTCAACCTGGGCGCCACCCACGTCGCCGGCGCCACCGACAACCCCTTCGGCGCCGACCAGGTCATCACCCTGCTGGAGCTGGGCGCCACCTGGGTGCCGGGCATGCCCGACCTGGACCGGCTGCAGCTGGAGGCCCCGGGCACCTACACCCACGCCAGCGCCGGCGCCGACGGCAGCGGTGCCAACGGCTCGCGCCAGGCCTGCTCCACCAACGTCGCCTGCTCCTACGGCCCCGACGGCCTGCGCTTCAACCCGCACCAGCAGGACCTGGGGGGGCTTCCGGACAAGCTGTCCTGGGGTTACGTGATCATCAGCCAGGTGAAGTATGAATCGGTTGCGCCCGGCATCTCCCTGATGCCGCAGCTCACCTGGAAGCACGACGTCAACGGCACCGCGCCGGGTCTGGCGACCAATTTCGTCGCCGGCCGCAAGAGTGGCGACTTGGGGCTGGAAATACGCTACAAGTCCAGCCTGGCGTTCAACCTGGGCTACACCTGGTTCACCGGCGGCGGTCCCTACAACCTCTACCGTGACCGCGACACCGCGCGCGCCTACGTTCGCTTGCAGTTCTGATGCAGCCTTGAGACAACAATGAGGAGACGGCAAATGCAGAGCAGGATTCGCTTGACGGTGGCACTGGCCGCCGCGCTGTTCGCCGGCGCTGCCGGCGCCAAGGTCAGCCCCGAGGAAGCCGCCAAGCTGGGCCAGGAGCTGACCCCCGTCGGCGCAGAGAAGGCCGCCAACAAGGACGGCAGCATCCCGGCGTGGACGCCGGGCAAGCAGCGCGGCAAGTTGAAGGGCGAATACCCCAACGATCCCTCCGTCGACGGCGACAAGCCGCTGTATACCATCACCAAGGCCAACATCGGCCAGTACGTGAGCAAGCTCAGCGAAGGCCACAAGAGGCTGCTCAACACCTACGACACCTACAAGATGAACGTCTACCCGACCCGGCGCGTCGTCGCCTGGCCGGACGTCATCTACAAGGCCACCGCCGCCAACGCCACCAGCTGCGAGATGATCGGTACCGACACGCCCGACAACTGCAAGCTCGGCTTCCCGTTCCCGATTCCCAAGACCGGCGCCGAGCCGATCTGGAACCACAAGCTGAAGTTCCGTGGCGAAGCCGCCACGCGCTTCAACAACCAGTTCATCGTGCAGCCCAACGGCGCCTTCCAGCAGACCAAGATCGTCGAGGACGTCACCTTCGGCTATGGCTCGGTGAAGAAGCCGGTGCCGCTGACCAGCACCTCCGGCGAATTCCTCAAGTACCTGTCCAAGACCATGGAGCCGCCGCGCATGGCCGGCACCTTCATCCTGGTGCACGAGAAGGCCGGAACCGGCGCCGCCGGCCGCGCCGCCTGGCTCTACTCGCCGGGCCTCAAGCGCATCCGCCGCGCGCCGACGGTGTGCTGCGACAACCCGTATGAAGGCACCGACGGTCACCAGTTCTACGACCAGGTGGACATGTTCAACGGCGTGCTCGAGCGCTACAACTGGAAGCTGGTCGGCAAGAAGGAGCTGTACATCCCGTACAACTCCAACAAGATCTCCGGCAACACCATCAAGTACAAGGACCTGATCCGTCCCAAGCACATCAACCCCGACCTGCCGCGCTACGAGCTGCACCGCGTCTGGGTGGTGGAAGCCGACCTCAAGGAAGGCACCAGCCACACCTTCAAGAAGCGCCGCTTCTACATCGACGAGGACAGCTGGAACATCGCCCTGGTCGACGACTACGACAACCGCGACCAGCTCTATCAGTTCCAGGAAGGCCACGTCGGCTTCGCCGCCAACATCCTGGCCAGCTTCACCGTGCCCGAAGTGATCTACCACTTCACCTCCGGCCGCTACTTCATCACCACCGCCTTCAACGAAGACAAGCCCTACGATCTGACG
Organism: Solimonas sp. K1W22B-7; assembly: GCF_003428335.1. GTDB lineage: Bacteria > Pseudomonadota > Gammaproteobacteria > Nevskiales > Nevskiaceae > Solimonas_A. The sequence goes on along the minus strand of NZ_CP031704.1, from coordinate 4,210,539 downwards.
GTGGGCTTCAGCGACGACTACTTCAGCGCCAGCTCGGTGCAGAAGATGACGACGAAGTAAGCGACAAAAATCCTCGTCTGCACCCGCAAGGGTGCGACGTTTGGCGGGACATGCCGGGGGGCTTGTCCCGCTTTCTTTTTTCCGGCATCAAAAAAACGGAACGAGAGACAAGCCCCACCCATGCAGGAGCGAGCTTGCTCGCGACCCGGTCATTGCTTCCCCCTCCAACCCGCTGCTTGACATCCCCCGCTTTTCGCCGCAATACTTTCCAACATGGTGAACTATTCGCAAGCAAGGCTGGACCGCAGCTTCGCCGCCCTGGCGGACCCCACGCGCCGCGCGATTCTGGCGCGCCTGGAGAGGGAGGAGGCCCTGTCGGTCAGCGAACTCGCCCGGCCCTTCGAGATCAAGCTGCCGGCGGTGATGAAGCACCTCGACGTGCTCGACGAGGCCGGCCTGATCGTCCGCTCCAAGTCCGGCCGCATCGTCACCGTCACGCTGTCGCCCGCACCGATGGAGGAAGCCATGAACTGGCTGCGCCGCTACGAACGCTTCTGGGCCCCGCGTCTCGACCGTCTCGCCGCCTATGCCGAGGCCGCAGAAGCCAAGGCCCGCCGGAGCGGCAGATGACCAGCCTCACGCTCGTCCGCCGCATTGCCGCGCGCCCCTCCATCGTGTTCGACGCCTTCGTCACCCCCGAGGCCATGGTCCAGTGGTGGAGCCCCGACGACGGACCGGTGCTGCTGGCGGAGGCCGACCCCCGCGTCGGCGGGCGCATGCGCGTGCGCTTCCGGACCCTCGACGGCAAGGAGCACGAGGGCAGCGGCCTGTACCTGGAGATCGAGCGCCCGCGCCGCATCGTCATGGCCTGGCACTGGAGCGATGGCGGCGAACTTGAAGAAGAAGGGAAGGACTCGCGCATCGAAATCGAACTGCGCGAAATCGACAGCGGCACCGAGCTGACTTTCACCCATGCCCAGCTGAAGACCGAGGCCTCGCTGGCCAGCCACGAAGCGGGCTGGAACGGCGCACTGGACAAGCTGGTGGCCCATTTCTCGAGAGGAGATCGTCATGCCGCATGAAATCGTTTCGCGCGAGCAATGGCTCGAAGCCAGCCGTGCCCTGCTGGCCGAGGAAAAATCCCTGACGCACGTCCGCGACCGCCTCGCCGAAAAGCGCCGCGCCTTGCCGTGGGTACGCGTCGAGAAAGACTACGTCTTCCAGACCCCGGAAGGCCCGCGGACGCTGGCCCAGCTGTTCGACGGCCGCTCGCAGCTGATCGTCTACCACTTCATGTTCGGCCCCGCCTGGGAAGAAGGCTGCCCCGGCTGCTCGCTGCTCTGCGACCAGGTCGACGGTGCGCGCCAGCACTTCGAGCACAACGACGTCAGCTGGGTCGCCGTCTCCCGCGGCCCCCTCGCCAAGCTGCAGGCCTACCGCCGCCGCATGGGCTGGGGCTTCCGCTGGGTGTCGTCTGCGGAGAGCGATTTCAACTTCGACTACCAGGTGTCCTACCCGGAGGGCACGCGCGCGGACGGCGTGGACTACAACTTCGAGAAGATTCCCGATCCCGGAGTCGACGAGCTCCCCGGCGTCAGCGTCTTTCACCGCGACGACAGCGGCGCGATCTTCCACACCTATTCCAGCTTCGCCCGCGGCGGAGAGATGTTCCTGCCGGTCTACGCCTGGCTCGACATCGTCCCCAAGGGCCGCAACGAAGGCGGAGACAACATGGGCCACTGGATGCGCCGCCACGACGAATACCCCGACGATGGTCGCCGAGCGGCCCCAACCGCCCAGTCCTGCTGCGGCAGCGCCGCAGTTTAAATCCCCAAGGTAGGGCAACGCATGGAGCAGTTGCCGAGGTGAGGGTGGTGCAACGGCGGTTACGCACGCAGCTGCAGTCTGAAGTTCCAGCCTCGCGTTACCAACTTTCCGACTTACCCCATCAGGACCAAGACCATGCCCACATCCCCCACCGCCCCCGCCGAAATCACCGCCTTCAACTGGGTCCCACCCTTCGCCCGCGGCCTGGTGCGCGACCTGCGCGTGCGCTGGGCCTGCGAAGAGATCGGCCTGCCCTACCGCACACGCCTGCTCGACGCCCGCGCCGAGCGCCCCGAGGGCTACGCCAAGGAGCAGCCCTTCGAACAGGTGCCCTGCTTCCGCGAAGGCGACATCCAGCTCTTCGAAAGCGGCGCCATCCTGATCCACCTGGGCGAACGCGACGAACGCCTGCTGCCGAAGGATCCCGCCGCCCGCAGCCGCGCCATCGCCTGGACCCTCGCCGCCCTCAACAGCGTAGAACCCGCCATCCAGAACCTCGCGTCCATCGACCTGTTCTACGCCAACGAAGAATGGGCCCAACTCCGCCGCCCCGGCGCCGCCGAGTTCGTGAACCTCAGGCTGTCGCGCGTCTCCACCTGGCTGGGCGACAAGGACTGGCTGGAAGACCGCTTCACCATCGGAGATTTGCTGATGGTCAGCGTCCTGCGCATCCTGCGCCACACCGACCTGCTCGCGGCCTTCCCCAACCTCGTCGCCTACCAGGCAAGGGCCGAGGCGCGGCCCGCTTTCAAGGCGGCGCTGTCGGCGCAGATGGGGGATTTCGTGGACTAGGTTTTGGGGTAGGTCTGGCGCTCCCGGCGGGTCGCGCGACAGGCGGGTCGATGATCCGCCCAGGGGTTGGGGCGTCCTGAGATCGCGGCGTGGACCTTCACCGCGCCTGCGCTTCCTGCTCGGCCCTTAGCCGGGTCTCCTGGACCACGAAGTGGCCCACCATGTGGGCCAGCCCCTCGCTGAAGCGCTCGAAGCTGATCGGCGGGTTGGCGTCGGTGAGGAAGCGCAGCAGCAGGCCGATGCCGCCATTGACGAAGATGTAGACCATGGTCTGCAGGTCGCGGATGCGCACGGCGTCGGGGTGGTTGAGCGCGTGCTGGTAGACGATGGCCTGCAGCAGGCGGGCGGCCGGGTCCAGCAATTCCTTGCTGTAGACATCGGCGCCTTCGCGGGCGCACTTGAGGTAGAGGCTGTCGTCCCGCAGCAGCAATTCGTGGAAGCGGGCGAGCAAAGTGCGGATCAGATCCTCGATGCTCATCTGAACGACGGTCGACGTCATCGGTTCCACCACGTCCATCGCCTCGGTGACGAAGCGCTCCAGCATGGCCTTGAACACGGCTTCCTTGTTCTCGAAGTACTCGTAGAACGAGCCCGGACTAACTCCAGCAGTTTCAATGATCTGACGCACGCTGGTATCGGCCAGGCCGTCCCTGGCGACGCAGCGGAAACCGGCTTCGATGATGGCGTCCACGGTGGCGCGTGCGCGTGGCTGCTGTGGCTTTCTGGGCATCGGAATCTTCCGAATTGAATCTGAACGGGGCGGGGACCTAACTTGTTCCGGTCCGAGTATGACGATCACCCCACCCCCGTTCCTTGGCTCCAGCGCCGGCTCCGCCGCCCTGGCAGCCATACCCACTGGAGGCGGACTCCCAAGTCCGCAAGCAAGCATGACCCGCCTTTCCGTCACCCCCGCTGCCCGCAAACCCCTGGGCACCCTGGCACGCATCCCGCCGCGCCGCATGGACTTCGAGTTCAGTGCGGGCAACACGCAGCGTCACTACTTCGCCGCGGACCCGGCCAGGACGGCATTCATCACGGCGCTGTCGGCGCTGTTCCCCGCCGGAGAGTCCTTCTTCGTGGAGTCGGTGCGTGCCTATCGCGGGCGCATCACCGATCCGCTGCTCAAGGCCCAGGTGTCCGGCTTCATCGGCCAGGAAGCCATGCACGCCAAGGAGCACAAGAGCTTCAACGCCGCTGCCACGGAACATGGCTACCCCGTGGACCAGCTCGACGGCAGCGTGCGCCGCCTGCTCGCCGTGGTGGCGCGGTTGCCCAATGCGATCTGCCTTGCGGTAACCGTCTGCCTGGAGCACTACACCGGCATCTTCGCCGAGCTGCTGCTGCGCGACGAGGAACTGCAGGGCAGCTTCTCGCCGGAGACGCAGAAGCTGTGGCTGTGGCATGCGCTGGAGGAGAGCGAGCACAAGTGCGTGGCCTACGACGTTTACCAGCAGCATGTCGGCAGCTACCTGCTGCGCACGCTGGTGATGATTCCCACCACCCTCATCTTCTTTGCCGTGGTCACGGTGTTCTACGCGCGCATCGTGAAGAGGGAGGCGCCGCGCCTGGGCTGGCGTGACCATCGCGGCCTGCTGTCCTACCTGCTCGGCCGCCAGGGTAAGCTCCGGCGCCTGGTCCCGCAGTACTTCGATTTCTTCAGGCCCGGCTTCCACCCCAGCCAGCACGATACCGAAGCGCTGCTGGACGACTGGCGCACGCGCCTGTTCGGCAAGGGCGGCCTGCTGGCGGGGCAGCGCAAGGACAAGGGGACGGAGTAGGGGAGAGGCGCGAAGCGGGATTGGGTGAAAAGGGATACTTGATCGTGCTCACGCTGCTTCGCATCCCGCGGCATGCGGATTTGCTGTCCGGCTCCCCCCAATCTCGCCGCCTGCCAGGCGCGCGCCGAGGCGCGGACGGCGTTCAAGGCGGCGCAGATGGCGGATTTCGTCGACGGGCTTTTCTTCCTCTCCCCTCACAAAAAAAGCCCGGCGGATAGCCGGGCTGGATTCTGGATGCAAGGTCCCTGCGCGTATTCTCCGTCGGTGTGGCACGGATGGGATGACGGAATTTTTCCGAACAGGAGCGGAAGAGACGACGGCCGCTTCGCCCCGTTCATCCGGTTGACGCGCCAGCCCCCTCCTTCCTGCCGCTCTTCATCCTGAGCTTGATTTCGTTCCAGACAAAAACGATCAGGGGCAGCACGAAGGTGGTCCAGATCCACTGCAGGTTGTTGTTGACCCAGTCCCTGGCCCGGGTTTTCAGGGCGATGGGCTTGACGAGGATGTCGAACTCCGCTGTTTTCAGGCGGTAGGGTTTGCTGCCGCCGACGTCGAATTGCGTGGTCAGCGTGAACGTCAGCGAGTGCCGCCCCGGGTTCCTGGCGACAACGATCCAGTTGAAGTGCGTGACCTCCGAGTTGCTGACCAGCTGGGAGATGTCAGCGGGCGCGGCCACGTCGATACCTGCGCCGACGAGGCTGGCCGTCACGTAGTTGGAGATCCTGGTCTTGCCGGTGGTGATGCGTCTTGTCTCATCGGAAGCGCCACCGCCCGCCTTTGCGGGCGTTCCGGTGCTTTCGACCGCCTGCGCGGTTCGCGCGCTCTCCGCTTGCCGTTGCTTGCGCAGGTCACTCTCTTTTGCCTGCGGCTGCAGTTGCACCGTGAACACGGCGTAGGAGCCTTGCTGGATCGACAGGGGCGCGTCGTACAGGATCGCAGCGGTGCGCAGAGGGGCCAGCAGGTTGTCGACGATCTGCGGATCGCTGGGGGCGGGGGTCGCAACCGGGGGCGGCGGAATCGGTGTCGGCGGCGCAGAAGTGACTTGCAGTTCGACACGGCGATTTGCCGTGCGCCCCGCGTCTGTTTCGTTGCTTTCCTTGGGCTGGGTCTCCCCGTACGCCGCTACGCGCAGCTGTTGAGGGGAGATGCCCCGAGCGATGAGATAGTTTTTGACCGATGTCGCACGTCGTTCGGACAAAGCCTGGGCCATTGCGTCGGAAGGGGTCTCCGTGCCATCGGCGTGGCCGACAATTTCGATGCGCTGACCGGGCTGGGCCCTGAGGGCCTCGGCAAAGGAGTCGAGACCTTCCTTCGCGGGCTGGGTGAGCTCCGCGCTGTCTGGGCCGAAGCCGACGGGACCTGGGCGGCCAGCCCCAGCCTGTGCGACAGGGCAGCCGCCCGCGTCAGTGCGGATGCCGCGCGGCGTGCCAGGACACCGGTCCTTGGCGTCTGCAACACCGTCGTCATCGTCGTCCAATGATGTCGGGGGGAGCGGCAAGGTCACGTCCGGACCCTGGACAACTACAGCCGACCGGTTCTGGTAGCTGTTTCCCCCCGAGAAAATCCACAAGCCGATGGCCGCAACCATCACCAGGACAACCAGCATCGCCCATCGCAGCGTTTCCATTCCCTGACTCCCCCAAAAGAACAGTGCAGCAACATCGGGTGGCGGAGGAAGCTGCCCCCGCAGCTTCGCCGCGGGTGCCCGTCCTGGGATTACGGCAAGGATTTCACGCTAGTCGCGGCCAGTTCGCAATCTGACGGCAGCGTCAGGTGGCCTCGGGAGGAACCACGACGCAGACAAAAAGCCTGAGGGCGGATCAATGATCCCAATGGCACTGCTTCAAGGCACGGCCATTGATGGAGCGGAAGTCCAGTTCGACCTGCCAGCGTTGCCGGCAAAGCCAGGCAATTTCCTGAGGTGGAAAGCAGCGCATTGCCCTCGTCACTCCGCCTTCCTGCCTTTGGCCACACCGCGCTGGCCTGCGCCGGCCTCCCGGGCAGGCAGGAGCGGAGCGGGCTTTCGCGATTGCGGATACCGGCTAAAATCCGCGCCCATTCACCCCTTTTCACCGGTACCCCGTCATGGCCGTCAATCTCCACGCTCCCGTATCCCTGTTGCCGGTGGCCGGTTGCCGCCTGGGCAGTGCCGAGGCGGCGATCAAGAAGCCGGGGCGCAAGGACCTGCTGCTGATCGAGCTGGCGCCGGGGTCGCGGGTGGCGGGGGTGTTCACCCGCAATGCCTTCTGCGCGGCGCCGGTACAGCTGTGCCGCGAGGCGCTGGGCCAGGGCACCGCGATCCGTGGGCTGCTGATCAACTCGGGCAACGCCAATGCCGGGACCGGCACCGCGGGCGTTGATGCGGCACTGGCGACGATGGCGGCGGCGGCGGCGCAGCTGGGCTGTCAGCCTGCGCAGGTGCTGCCGTTCTCCACCGGCGTGATCGGTCAGAAGCTGCCGGCCGAGCGGGTCGCCTCCGCGCTGCCGGCGGCCAAGGCGGATCTGGTCACCGAGGGCTGGATGCAGGCCAGCCGCACGATCATGACCACCGACACGCTGCCCAAGGGTGCCAGCCGCCAGGTGCAGACCTCGCAGGGCACGGTGACGGTGACGGGCATCTCCAAAGGCGCGGGCATGATCTGCCCGGACATGGCGACACTGCTGGCCTTCGTCGGCACCGATGCGCGCCTGACGCCGGCGGCGACCCAGGCCTGTCTCGACACGGCGGTGAGCAAGTCCTTCAATTGCGTGACGGTGGACGGCGATACCTCCACCAACGATTCCTGCGTGCTGTTCGCTACCGCCCAGGTGGGCACGGCGGACGTGGACGAGCGGCATCCGGACTACGCCGCGATCGCGGCGGCGGTGACCGAGGTCTGCACGGAGCTGGCCCAGGCCATCGTGCGCGACGGCGAGGGCGCGACGCGCTTCATCACCATCGAGATCGCCCACGCGAAGAGCGAGGCGGAGGCGCGCCTGGCGGCCTACGCCCTGGCGCATTCGCCGCTGTTCAAGACCGCGGCTTTCGCCGGCGACGCCAACTGGGGCCGCATCCTGGCAGCGGTGGGGCGCAGCGGCATCGAGGCGCTGGACGTCTCGCGCATCAGCGTGCGCATCGACGAGGTGGAGCTGCTGGTCAGCGGCGAGCCGCACCCGGACTACCGCGAGGAGCGCGGCGCGGCGGTGTTCGCCAGGCCGGAGTACCGCATCCGCATCGACCTGGGTCGCGGCGACGCCGGCGTGACGGTGTGGACCTGCGACTTCAGCTACGACTACGTCAAGATCAACGCCGAGTACCGCACGTGAATCAAGCTGCGCCAGCCACGAAACCGGTGCTGGCGGTGGCCTGCGGCGTGCTGGTGCGCGACGGCAAGGTGCTGCTGGCCCAGCGGCCGGCGGGCAAGGTGGCGGCGGGCTCCTGGGAGTTCCCCGGCGGCAAGATTGAGCCGGGCGAGACCACGCGGCAGGCGCTGGAGCGCGAGCTGCACGAGGAACTGGGCGTGGAGGTGCGCGGCGCCCGGCCGCTGATCCGCTTCCGTCACGAGTACACCAACCGCACGGTGCTGCTCGACACCTGGCTGATCGACCGCTTCGACGGCGAGCCGCATGGCCGCGAGGAGCAGGCGCTGGCCTGGGTGACGGCGCAGGAGCTGGCGGTACATCCGCAGGTGCTGCCGACGGTGCTGCCGATCGCTGGCGCGTTACGTCTGCCGGCCGACTACGTGTTCACTCCGCCGGATGCCGACGAGGCCTTTTTGCTGCAGCGCCTTGCGCAACTGCCGGCGGGCGCGCTGCTGCGCCTGCGGCGGCCGGGGCTGGATGACGCGGCCTATGCGGTGCTGGCGCGGCGCCTGGCGCCGCCCTGCACGGCGCAGGGCCTGCGGCTGGTGCTGGACCGCGGCGCTGCGCTGTCGGTGCAGCTGGGCGCGGGCTGGCATGCGACTTCGGTGGTGCTGGCGATGCTGGAGTCGCTGCCGGCGGGGCTGCACTGCCATGCCTCCTGCCATATGCCGCAGGAACTGGAGCGTGCGGCGCGGCTGGGCTTCGCCTCGGCGGTGCTGGGACCGGTGCGGGCCACGGCGACGCACCCGGGTATGTCGCCGCTGGGCTGGGAGCGTTTCGCGGAATGGACGGCGGCGCTGCAGTTGCCGGTGTACGGGCTCGGCGGTGTCGGGCCGGCACAGCGGGAAGAGGCATTCGCCGCCTACGCGCAAGGCGTGGCGGGGATCAGGGCGTATTGGTGAGAGGACGCGGCAAGCGCTGGTAGCCGCTGCATGTTCCCCCTCTCCCTCGGTCCTTCTCCCGCAAAGGGCGAGGGAAGACAAGCAACGCGGGGCTTGCAGGAGCTGGGTCGGGCTACTGATGCCGCGGCAAACCCGGCGGCGGCAGATCCGCGGCATCGTTGAAGTCGTCCTGCGACTCGGCCGGGATGGTGTAGCGCTCGCCGAACCATTCGCCCAGGTCCAGCGTCTTGCAGCGCTCGGAGCAGAACGGGCGCCAGGGGTTCGACGGGTCCAGGATGGCCTGCTTGCCGCACTGCCGACAGGCAATCTTTCGGTTCACAGCGCGCAGCACTGGATATGGAAGGGCACGTCCACGGTGGCTTGGTGGCTGCGGGCGTTGACGTCGCCGGCCGACATGAAGCGCACCGTGAAGCGGTGCTTGCCGGCGCTGATCTCGGGATAGACGCGGGCTTCCACCGGCACCGTGACCCGCAGCAGCACGCAGGGTGCCTGGGGGGTCTGGATGTAGATGCCGCCGCGCGCCACGGCCTGCTGGGCCGGCACGCTGTTGCGCAGCAGCTTGAGGTACAGGTTGATGGCCTGCTGGAAGGGCCGCAGGTCGGCGAACCAGGCGTCGAGGTCGGCGCGGTTCTGCGCTTCCGGACGCGCCAGCCAGTGGTGGTAGATCGGCAGGTCGAAGGCGCAGGTGCCGCCGGGGATGCTGGCGCGGCTCAGGACCGTGGTCAGGAAGTCGTTGCCGCGCAGCAGGGAGTTGGCGAACTGCGTGGCCAGCTGCTGCATGCCGTTGACGGCCTGGGTGATCTCGGCGAGCACGCCCTTGAGCAGGGCCGGGTCGACCCCGGGCTTGGCAGACAGGCGCGTCAGGTGGGCGTGCTGGTCGGTCAGTTCCTTGAGAATCTCGTTCTTCAGGTCGGAACGCGAGATCACCACCAGGATGTCCAGCAGGGCATGCAGCGTGGACCGGGCCCCGAAAGGGCTGTCGTCGGCGCGGTGGTGCTGGTGCTGGGCGAACAGGAATTCCAGGCGCAGGAACGTCCGGACCTTTTCGGTCAGCGGTTGTTCGAAGGTGACCAGCTCGGCTGCGTGGGTCACGGCTCTAGGATTGCCAGGGAAGTCAGAATTGTGTCCTAGATCACAGATCTGGGCAAACTCAGGCCGCGTGAGTAAATCTCGCCGGTGCGGGCGATGGACAGGTAGTAGGCATGCAGTTCCTCCACCGCGGCGCGGGCCGCGGCCATGGAGCCTGTATTGGCGATGATGTCGTGGGCGGCGGCCAGGCGCTCGCGGCGCGAGGCCTGGGCCTGCAGCATGCGCTGCGCCAGGTCTTCGCCGATGCGGTCGCGGTCCTGCAGGCGCGCCAGCTGGGTCTCGGGGGTCACGTCCACCACCAGCACGCGGTCGACCAGGTCGCGCATGCCGGATTCCACCAGGATGGCGACGCTGAGCATGCAGTAGGCGGAGGCCTGGGCGTCGCGCCACTGGGTCATGCGCTTGCGGATGTGGGGGTGGGTGATGGCCTCCAGGGATTGCCGGGCGGCAGGCTCCATGAAGACCTTCTCGCGCATCTTGCGGCGGTCCAGCTGGCCGTCGGGCTGCAGGAACTGGCGGCCGAAGCTGCGGGCAATCTCCAGCAGGGCGGGGGCACCGGGGGCGACCACGTCGCGCGCGACCTGGTCGGCGTCCAGCACGGGGACGCCCAGCTCCATGAAATAGTCCGCGATGAGGGACTTGCCGCTGGCAATGCCCCCCGTCAGTCCGACGGTGAGACGAGGCATCAGTAGGTGCTCAGGTACGCAGCCTTGATCGTATCGCCCCAGATCAGCCAGAGCCAGCCGGCGGCGGCCAGGTAAGGCCCGAAGGGGATCGGCAGCTGCCGGTCGCGCCCCCGCAGCACGATCATGCCGATGCCGACCACTGCGCCGACCACCGAGGACAGCAGGATGGTGCCGGGCAGGGCCGCCCAGCCCATCCAGGCGCCAAGCGCGGCCAGCAGCTTGAAGTCGCCGTAGCCCATGCCCTCCTTGCCGGTGAGGATGCGGAACAGGTGGTAGATCGACCACAGGCTGAGATAGCCGGCGGCGGCGCCGATGACGGCGCTGGGCAGGTCGGTGAACACCGGCTGCAACGCCAGCAGCAGGCCCAGCCACAGCAGCGGCAGGGTGATGATGTCCGGCAGCAGCATGGTCCGCAGGTCGATCACCGTCAGCGTCACCAGGGCCCAGGTCAGCACCAGGGCGCCGGCCAGCTGCGGGCCCCAGCCGAAGTGCCAGGCGCAGACGCCGGACAGCAGGGCGGTGGCAGCCTCCACCAGCGGGTACTGCGGCGAGATGGCGGCGCTGCAGCCGGCGCAGCGGCCGCGCAGGATCAGCCAGCCCACGACCGGGACGTTGTGCCAGGGCTTGATGCCGGTGCCGCAGGACGGGCAGCGCGAGGGCGGCGACAGCAGCGACAGCTTCTCGGCCGGCTCGGGCGGCAGCTCGAGCATCTCGCGGCACTCCCGCTTCCAGCCGATCTCGAGCATGCGCGGCAGGCGCAGGATCACGACGTTGAGGAAGCTGCCGACCACCAGGCCCACCAGGCCGCAGAAAAAAATCAACAAGCCGGGGCTGGCTTGCAGCCCCTCGATAAGCGTCATGACGGTCGAATCTTGTGGTGTCGGTTAGATTGCCTGGCCGAGCTTGAAGATCGGCAGGTACATGGCGGTGACCAGGCCGCCGACGACGATGCCGAGGAAGGCCATGATCATCGGCTCCAGCAGGCTCGACAGGGCGTCGACCATCGCGTCGACCTCCGCTTCGTAGAAGTCGGCGACCTTGGCGCACATTTCGTCCAGGGCGCCGGATTCCTCGCCGATGGCGACCATCTGCACCGCCATGTTGGGGAACAGGCCCGACTGCTGCATGGTCAGCTGCAGCTGCTGGCCGGTGGAGACACGGTCGCGCATGATGAAGATGGCTTCCTCGAAGACGATGTTGCCGGCGGCCCTGGCCACCGAGTCCATCGCTTCCACCAGCGGCACGCCGGCGGCAAACATGGTGGAGAGGGTGCGGTTGAAGCGGGCGATGGCGGACTTGTAGAGGATGTCGCCGACGATCGGCACCTTGAGCATGACGCGGTCCATGAAACGCCGGAAGTTCCTGGAACGGCGCTTCGCTTCGAAGAAGCCGTAGCCGGTGCCGCCGACGATCAGCAGGATCAGCCACCATTTCGCCTGGATGAACTCGGACATGCCGATGACGAACTTGGTGAAGGCCGGCAGGTCGGCGCCGAAGCCCTGGAACAGTTCGGCGAAGGTCGGCACGACGAAGTACAGAAGAATGCCGGTGACGACGAAGGCGACGACCAGCACCGCCGTCGGATAGGTCAAGGCCTTCTTGACCTTCTTCTTGATCAACTCCGTCTTTTCTTTGTAGGTGGCGATCTTTTCCAGCAGCGTTTCCAGCGCGCCGGATTTCTCGCCGGCGTCCACCAGGTTGACGAACAGGTCGTCGAACTGCAAGGGGTACTTGGCCAGGCTGGAGGCGAAGGAGTTGCCGCCCTCGATGTTGCTCTTGATGCCCAGGATCATGTCCTGCATCGAGGCGTTTTCATGTCCGCGGCCGACGATTTCCAGTGCCTGCACCAGCGGCACGCCGGCGGCCATCATCGTCGCCATCTGACGGCTGAAGATGGAGATGTCGGTGGCGGTGATCGATTTCTTCTTGCCGGCGGCGAACAGCGCCGACTGCTGCCGCACCGAAGTGGGATTGATGCCCTGCTTGCGCAGCTGGGTCTTGATCATGCTCTCGCTGGGGCCGACGCTCTGCCCCTTGACGCGCTGACCCTTGCGGTCCATACCCTCCCACTTGAAGGTATGTTCCTTGATGATCTCGATCTTGGGCGCCTTTTTTGCGCCCTTTGTTACGGCTTGTGCCTGCGCCATGAACTCCCCCTGATCCCTAGCTCAATCTCCCGCCGTGCAGGCGTTGGCCTGGGCGAGATCGATGTGTCCGTCCTTGACTTTCCTGAGTGCCGATTGCCGCAGGTCAAGTATACCTTCCTTGGCAGACTGGTCGGCGATCTCGATGGCGTTGCCGCCTTCCATGATGATACGTCCCATGGCGTCGCTGAACGGCATTACCTGGTAGATGCCGGTACGGCCCTTGTAGCCGTTGTCGCAGGCATCGCAGCCCACCGCTTCATAGGTGGTGAAGCCCGGGGTGTCGACTTCCTGTTCGGTGAAGCCCTGCTTGATCAGCTCGGCGCGCGGGATGTTGGCGGGGCGCTTGCAGATCTTGCACAGGCGGCGTGCCAGGCGCTGCGCGATGATCAGCGACAGCGTCGAGGCGATGTTGTAGGCCGGCACGCCCATGTTCATCAGGCGCACGATGGTCTGCGGCGCGTCGTTGGTGTGCAGGGTGGACAGCACCAGATGCCCGGTCTGCGCCGCCTTGATCGCGATCTCAGCGGTTTCCAGGTCGCGGATTTCGCCGACCATGATGACGTCGGGGTCCTGGCGCAGGAAGGCCTTGAGCGCGGCGGCGAAGGTCAGGCCGACCTTGGGCTGCACGTTGACCTGGTTGATGCCCGGCAGGTTGATTTCAGCCGGGTCCTCCGCCGTGGAGATGTTGATGTCGTCGGTGTTGAGGATGTTCAGGCCGGTGTACAGCGACACGGTCTTGCCGGAGCCGGTGGGGCCGGTGACCAGGATCATGCCCTGGGGCTCCGCCAGGGACTTCATGTAGGCCTCTTTCTGCTCCGCCTCGTAGCCCAGCGCGTCGATGCCGAGCTGCGCGCTGCTGGGGTCGAGGATACGGCAGCAGATCTTTTCGCCGAACAGCGTCGGGCAGGTGCTGACGCGGAAGTCGATCGCCTTGGTCTTGGACAGGTGCAGCTTGATGCGTCCGTCCTGCGGCACGCGGCGCTCGGCCAGGTCCAGGCGCGACATGACCTTGACGCGGGCGGCGATGCGCACGGCCTGGCTGATCGGCGGCTGGGAGATGGTCTTGAGCTCGCCGTCGCGGCGGTAGCGGATGCGGAAGGTCTTTTCGTAGGGCTCGAAATGGACGTCGGAGGCGCCCTGGTTGATGGCGTCGATCAGGATCTTGTTGACGAACTTGACGATCGGGGCATCGTCGGCGTCCGAGCGCGTGACCTCAGGGCCCTTGTCCTCGCTGCCGTCGGAGATGTCGATGTCGGCGAGGTCTTCGTCCTCGACCGTCATGTCCGAGGCATTGAGGGCATTGATGGCGGCGTCGATCGCCTTGGCCAGCTTGTCTTCCTCAACCAGGATCGCCTCGGTCATGTTGCCGGTGGCGAACTTGATCTCGTCCAGGGCCGAGAGGTTGGTGGGGTCGGAAACGCAGACGTACATCTTCTTGCCGCGTTTGAAGATCGGCAGGGCATGCGACTTGCGCATGACCTTCTCGCTGACCTCCTTGAAGGCCGCGGAGTCGATCTCGATGGTCGACAGGTCCACCAGCGGTACGCCGAACTCGGTGCTGGCGGCCTCGGCCACCCGCGCCGGGGAGGCCAGCTTGGAGTCCACCAGCAGCTTGACGAAGGGGGTCCCGGACTTCATGGCCTGCTGCTGCAACTCGCGGCCCTTGTCCTCGCTCAGGATGCCGTCCGCCACCAGGCGACGGGCCAGGCCGCCGAGGAAGGCGGTCGGGGTCGGGGTTTGAGGGCTGATGGCCATGAGATTCTCCGGATACGAGATGAAGACTAGCCCAAACGCTAAGCGGTAGCCAAAAGTTTCGCCCAGCGGCGCCTACGCCTGGCGGGACGCGACGTTACCCCGGCTGTGCGGGCCGGCGCCTGGCGACGACCATCATCGCGGAGGTATGGAAGCCCAGCCAGGAGCGCAGGATGTCGAAGCCGGTGGCCAGGATCAGCGCCGGCAGGCTGCGCAGGGGATGGACCAGCCCGGCGGCGCGGCGGTTGCGGCAGCGGCCGTACTTCAGGGCGTGATGCAGGGAGAACAGCCAGAAGGAATGGCCGGGCTGGTAGCGGACGGTCTCCACCTCCAGCCCCGCCTGGCGCAGCAGCTGCGTCAGGGACGCCAGGGTGAAGATGTGCCAGTGGCGCGGAAAGTGATACCCGCCCCACCAGCGGGCCCTGAACAGCCGCGCGTCCAGGGACTCGAGGTTGGGGGTTTCGATGGCCAGGATGCCGCCTTCTTCCAGGGCCTGCGCCAGCCGCGCCACGACCTCCCGCGGATCGGCGACGTGCTCGATGACGTGGAACATGGTGATCAGGTCGAAGCGCCCGGTCCTGACCAGCTGCGAGGCTTCCACCGTGGCGCATTCGGCGCTGAAGCCGTCGGCGCGCAGGGCGGCGATGGCGGGCTCCGACAGCTCGATGCCGGCGATCCGTGACCGGGGCAGGTCGAACTTCTCGGCCATGCGCAGGAAGCGGCCGGTGCCGCAGCCCACGTCCAGGTAGCCTTGCGGGGGGTGCCGCAGCTGCGCCGCCAGCCCGGCCAGCTTGCGGCGGTCGAGCCAGGCCTTGCCCTTCACGGCAATGGGGTTGATCTTTTTCTCGAAGTCGTACGAGTAGTAGTGCCGGGGATAGATGACGCCCAGCTCGCGGTCGGCCGGCCGCGGATCGAGCCAGGCATGGCTGCAGCGCCGGCACTGCCACATCGTCCACTCGTTGCGGCAGCTCTCGTACTCGTAGTCTTGCCCGGCCGCGATCCTGGCGCGCTCGCTGCCCGAGCAGACCGGGCAGCTGCCGACGACCTCCGTGGAGATCAGCGGAGCCGTGTCGGGCATGGCGCCCCCGGCGTCATTCATGGCGCGGGGGTGAAGCGCGATCCGGCGGCGCGCGCGAGGCAGGCCAGTAGGTAGCGGCAGTAGCCGCGCCGCCGCACGATCGGCGTGCCCGTGTCCAGCGCGCGGGCTTCCAGCAGGGCGGTGGCGCGCGGCAGGTGGTAGTAGGGGATGGTGGGCCAGAGATGGTGCGCCACGTGGTGGTTCATGTTCATGGGGGAGAACAGCAGGCGCTCGGGAAAGGAGCTCTCCACCATCACCATCCGCTCGGCGAGAGTGGTTCCGGCGGTCTCGTTCTCTACGGAATGCTCGGAGAACACCCGCAGCAGGTCGAAGGCCACCGTGAGCATCGCCACCGGCAGCAGCCACAGCAGCGGGTAGCCCCACCAGCCGAAGGCCAGCGTGAGCCCGCCGATCAGCGCAAGCTGCCATAGCCCCAGGATGGCCAGGTCCCTGCGGCTGTGCTTCGGCCGCGCCACCGCGGCCGCGGCGGTCTTGCCGGGGCCGAAGACATTGCCGGCGGCGCGCAGCACCAGGGGCAGGCCGGTGAAGCTCAGCAGCAGCGCGCCCGCGGAGAGCTTCTCCCGGCTGCGGTACTTGAACAGGTCGGGGTCGCCGGGCCGGCCCAGGGTCCGGTGGTGCTGCATGTGGTTCAGACGGTTGACCCTGGTGATCGCCCCGATCGGAGCGAGGATCAGGCCGTCGTTGATCAGGTCGTTGATGCGGACGTCGCCGTGCAGGCGCCGGTGCAGGCCGTCGTGGCCGATAATGTAGAGGGCGTAGTAGCGGTTGCCCACCACCAGCATCGCCAGGGCGATGGCCCAGGCCGACCCCAGGTACCAGGCGCCGGCCCAGGCCAGCAGGATCTGGGCCCAGAGCAGGCCGATGTCCCGCAGGACGCGGGGCGTGTCGGGCCGCGAGAGCTCGAGCCGCTCCTCCTCCCGCAGCAGATGGCGGTAGGGATACTGCACCGGGGCGTCCATGCTCATGGCCGCTTGAACACCCAGAGTGCGAGAACCAGGTAGTTGATGATCGGTACCACGATGGATGTCACGGTGAGGGCGGCCGCCAGGGGAGTCCCGCCGGCGGACAGCCACTGTGGAATGAGCCCCGATAGCATAGCGCCGATGACGGATGTCGCGATGAACTTGCCGGCCTCCCGCGCGGGCGGTTGCCGCGAGCGGAACGAGTAGTAGCGGTGCAGCAGGTAGGCGCAGGGCATGGCGCAGACGTAGCCCGCGATGCCGGAGACCAGCAGGCTCAGGCCGGCCGCCTGCCGGCACCAGACGGTGACGGCCATGTAGGCCCCCGCGGCGATCGCGCCCGACACCAGGTAGCGGGCGGTCTGCCGCGGGTTGATCGCCGCGGTCCCCTGCGGGGCGGCCATCAGGAGCGGCCCATGACCACGAGGTTCGAGGTCATGCCCGCCAGCCTGATCCGCTTCAGAACGACTTCCGCCCCCGCGGGGAACAGGCCGGTGAGCTCGCTGCCCGAAAGCAGGTTGAGCATCTGCGTGTCGGCCCAGCGGCCCAGGCCGAGCAGGCGCAGCAGCCGCTGATGCAGCCGCTGCGGCAGCCAGTGGATCAGCGGCAGGATGGTGTGGAACTCCACCGGGAACCAGCGGTTGGGCGTGGTCACGAAGAAGGCTTCACTGACGCGGCTGAGCTCGGCCAGGAAGCGGCGCTGGTCCTCGCGCGTGCCGACGTGCTCGACCACCGCGGAGCAGAAAAGGTACCGGAAGGCCTTGTCGGGAAAGGGCAGGGGGCCGGGCTCGATCTGCCGGAACGTCACACCCGGGAAGGCGCGCGCCAGATTGGAGGCGTCCTCGATGCTGGCGGCGATGAGCCGCGCCGGGTACGGGTAGTGACGCTCGAAGAAGTTGCTCTCGGGCAGGCTTTCGTCCGGGGTGACGCCGAGGTCGAGCACCACGTCCTCCGACGATGGGTGCGCCCAGTCCATGAACAGGTCGAACATGCGCCGGCGCGCGCGCATTGCAAAGAACGTGCGGATGAAGCTGAGCGGGTGGCCAAACGAAAAGTAGTCTAGAGCAGCCATTCCAGGGCTCGGATTGCATGCCGCTGATGTTGCGACAGGGGTGTGGGGCGTTGGCGACCACTCCCTTGCAGACCATCGAATTCGTTACTCGGGGGTGACATTGGCTGCCCTGCGAAGCGGTTGTGGTGTCTTTTCGGAAAATGAAGCGCGCTCGGAGAATGGAGCGCGTCTCTTCGGGCAATCTATGCTCTGCGTTTTCTGCCCCCAATCATGCATCTTTCCAAGATAAACGGGCTGAGAGTCGATCGGATAGCGCAGCGCCAGAACCAGGTCGTTGTAAGTCCACAACTGTGTGTCCGTATTGACATATATTCGCCTCCAGCCCATGTTTTTTCTTTCGGTCACCGGCCGTCGCGGCGAGAAAAAATCGGGGCAGCTATCCTCAATTCGATTGAAAACAACGTCCGCGTGCTCCTGGGCTTCATGCGACGCCACCCGGTCTACGGTTGGCAGCGGATGCAGGCCGCAAGTGAAAGCATAAGTGTCCCCGGTTGATTTCGCGGGCGGAGGATGAGGACTACTCTCGGATGAGCCCACGACGACCGAGTAAAAATCTCCGATAACCCTGAAATAGGCGCAGTCCGCCGGATCAACGCGAAGGCCAAATTTCTGTAGCCGATGGTCGTAGTCAGTGATTGCGGGAGCGGGAGCGCCGTCCCTGGTAACAAGATGTACCTCTGCGATCATGCGGACCCGACCCCTGTTGCGAGCCATCAGTTCCCGCACTTTCGTGCCATTTGCTCCGTCCGGGTCGAGAATGTGAGTCCCGCTGATATTGATCAGTCCGGATCCAGGAGCCAGATAGGGCAGTAGAAAACTGAGCGAAGGGGATGATACCGACAGGTAAAGATAGGGTGCGGTCTGAAATCTCTCGGGGATTTGCAAATCGAACCACTGGTCGTCCCAGGGCGCGGGGGTCCAGCGACTCGGACTCATGTAGGCATTGAGTGCCTGCATCCCGAGAAGTCCTGCGATGGCGTAAGCCATCGCACGCGGACCCCTCAACACATTGACGAGGAGCACGGCGATCAGCACGCCGGCGATGCAGCTCATGGGCAGGAAGTAGCGGCTGTTTCCGGAGGTCCAAAGCCAGAGAATCCAGGCGATGCAGACGCTCAACACCACTGCTGGCAACACGCGGAACGATGCGGCGGTGTCAGGGATCTGGGGGGCTCCTGCTGGAGATACCCTGAAGCGATTCAGGAAAAGCCACGCGGGGATCAAAAGCATCAGCGTCGCGTAACGAATGTCCGGGGCTCTTGGTTCCGTATGCACGTCGGCAATGGGCCAAGCCATCTGGAACGGGCGCAAGAAGGCGTCGACGACGGACTCGGGGACGAAGCGGAGGTGTTTGAAAGGCGCCGAGGTCAGATGTGGCGACTTGAAGTATTCGTTGAGCATCGGGAAGTAAGGGTTCCCGAACTCCTGCCAAAGGCGATAGGCCCAGGGCCCCGAAGCTCCGAAAAAGCCGAGACAACCCGCCACGCAGAGTACTCCGGCATATCTCAGGCGCTCAGCCCCGGACGTCAGAAACAACAGCATGGGTGCCGACGCCAGACAAAATATCGCGTTGCTCAGCTTGAGTGCTGCCGCGGCTCCCAGCAGCAAACCACCCAGCGCCCACCGCTGCCAGGAGGGGCGATGCAGGCCCTTGGCCAGCGCGACCCAGCCGCCCACCACCAGTACGCTGGTGGAAATGTCGTTGAATGAGGAGCCCAACTCCTGCAGAAAGACCGGGTTCAGTGCCGCCAGGGCCATGCCCAGGAGCGCGGTGCATTGGGTTTTCGTTCGCGCCGGACCGGGAATCAGGGTCAGGGCAAGTTCATAACAGAGCCAAAGGTTCAGGGCATGAAAGCAGGCGAATGCAGTGCCGATGGCCCATGAGGGCCATTGAGCTTGCACCATGAGATAGAACGGAGCGTGTGCATACGGATTGAGATATCCCTGCAGGCTCGCCGCAAAGTAGTCTGTCGAAAAGCGATCGTTCAGAGCGCTGAAGCCGGCATACAGATGGTAGTTCAGGGAATCCCAGTTCAAGTCCTTGCCCGCATACAGCGTCCAGGCCACAGCGGCCAGTGTGGACGACAGGTAAGCGAAGACGCGCCAGCTCGCGATGATGCCAACTGTCCCTGGGGCAGACGGCGCCGCGCCGACGAGCCTATCCATGCGCCGTTACATCTTCCCGCACGGCTTTACGTCAATGAAGCTGAGGATGAAGGAGGCGAAGACAATCTCGGCACCCGTGAGCATGAACGTGACGGAAGGAATCGCCACGCGCATCATCGAAGCGGGATCAAGTGTGGACATGTTCGCGGCGAGCCATAGATTCACGGACAGCAGCGCCAACGACAGTCCGCCGCCAAATACCAGCAGACCCAGCAGGATGCCTCGCTCCAGCGAGAACAGGCGCAAGCAATGGTTGAACCATTTGCTGGGCGGCAGCACTTGCTTGAGATGGCCAATCGCGCGCGCGAGCAGCGCGAACACGATCAGCTGAACGCCCAGCACAGTGCCGGCGGAGGCGTACAGCATGGTGTGAATGTCGAATCCGACGCCGCGCACCACGATCGGCCCTTGCAGGATCATCAACTGAGCAAGCAAGCCGATGGCTATCAGCATCATGCCGGGATACAGGAACAGCCAGCGCGGGCTCATCATCAGGAGGAAGCGCAGATGCCGCCAGCCATCGCGCCAGCTACGCAGATGCGGCGGGCGAGTGCGACCGGCAGGCGCGAGCGTCGTGGGGACTTCGGCCATCGACAATCCGGCAAGCGTCGTTTTGACGATCATCTCGCTTGCGAACTCCATCCCGGAGGATTGAAGCGACAGTCCCAGGATCGCATTGCGATCGAAGCCGCGAAGCCCGCAGTGGAAGTCGCCGATCCCGGCTCCGAAGAACAGCCGGCCGACAAAGCTCAAGACCGGGTTTCCCAGGTAGCGATGCAGGAAGGGCATCGCTCCGGGCTCGATGCCGCCCTGGAAGCGGTTGCCCACGACCATGGCGTGTCCATCCCGGAGTTTGTCGATGAAGGAGGTCAGGCGCGAGAAATCATAGCTGTCGTCCGCATCCCCCATGATCACATATCGCCCCCGTGCGGCACGGATTCCGCCTAGCAGGGCGCTGCCGTAGCCCTTCTCGGCTATGTGTTCGACGCGAGCTCCGGCGGCGAACGCCAATTCCTGAGAGCCATCGGTGGAACCATTGTCTGCCACCAGCACTTCGCCGGCTATTCCCTGGCTGTCCAGGAACCGGCGCGCCTTTTTCACGCAGGTTGCCACGGTCTCGGCTTCGTCGAGGCAGGGCATCAGGATCGTCAGTTCGAGATCCTGCGGTTCGAGGATTGAGCGCGAGGTGGACTCGGAGAGGGCTGTATTCATGATTGCACAGGTCAAAAAGGCGCTTCGCCAGTCTGCAGGAAATTCCACGTCGGCGAGCCCAGGCATTCTCTCATCTGCGAGGTCGTGCCGAAACTGCGGGCGAGGGTGTACGGCATGCGCAGCGGTTCCCGAGGAACCCATCAACGCGCCTGCTCCGGGTGCCGCCGCTTGGCTTTACGCAGCCTGCGAAGGGCGCAGGGAACGAAAAAAATGCCGCCCAGTGGGCGGCATTTTTCACAGCTTGTGAAGCTTTAGACGCGGCACTCGGCCGGCACGTACTTGTTGTTGGTGGCGGCGGAGACCGCGCACTTCCAGGTGATCACGCCTTCGGCGGTCAGGGTCGGGGTGTAGGTCATGACCACGGCCTTGGCCTTGGCCGTGCCGGTGACGGTGATAACGCCCGTGGCGTCGGCGCAGGTCGCCGAGGCGAGGTTCACGGTGGCCGTGGAGACGGTGGCCACGCCCAGGCAGGTGCCGGTGCCGATGGCGGCGTTGTTGGCGATGTTCTCACCGATGGTGGCCTTCATGCCCGAGGCAATGACGGCGAGTTCGGAAACGCGGCCACGGACGGTGTAGTCCTGGTAGGCCGGCAGCGCAATCGCGGCCAGAATGCCGATGATCGCCACCACGATCATCAGTTCGATCAGCGTGAAGCCTTTCTGCATCTTGTTCATTTATAACTCCTTGGATCCAATTGGAATGAGCTTGGGCTCGTGGGAACTAATGCAGGCCTCATGCCAGCCCGGTTTTGTTCGCTGCAGCACAGGTTTTTCAAGCACTTGTCCGGCGAGTTGCTGCAGCCGATCGACAGGATTTGTCAGTAGTTGACAAATCTCGGTAAAAATCTGGTTCGCTTGACGGGCTTTCCCGGCACGGATGGGCGGCACCGTTCATGCTTGCCTGATGCCATCATGAGTCGCCGGCATCACAGGTCCCATCTCCGGCGACAATCCAATAAGCAAATCTAGGGATTTTGATGAGAATTCTGCATATCGCCAGGCCGATTCCGCGCGGCTGGTTTTACGCCCTGTTCGCGCTTTCCGGTTTCGCCGGCCTTATATATGAGTCGATCTGGTCGCATTACCTGAAGCTGATGCTGGGTCATGCGGCGTATGCCCAGACACTGGTCCTGGTGATATTCATGGGCGGCATGGCGATCGGCTCCTGGCTTGCGGGGCGGTGGTCCACCCGGCTTGCCCGGCCATTGCTGTGGTATGCCGGTGTCGAGGGTCTGCTTGGAGTCGCGGCGTTGCTGTTCGATGTCCTGTTCCGGGAGATGTCGGGCTGGCTGTTCGACAGCGTCATCCCGGGCCTGGACGCCGGCTGGACCATCGATGTGGTGAAGTGGGGCAGTGCGGCGCTGATCACGCTGCCGCAGGCCATCATGCTGGGCGCCACCTTTCCCCTGATGAGCGCCGGGTTGCTGCGCGCGCATCCGGCGGTGCCGGGCCAGGCGCTGAGTTGGCTCTATTTCACCAATAGCCTGGGGGCGTCCATCGGCGTGCTGACCAGTGGCTTCTACCTGGTGAACAAGGTGGGGTTGCCCGGCACGATCCTGGCGGCAGGCCTGGTCAATTTCCTGGTGGCGATCATCGTCTACGTGGCGGAGCGCAGCACGGCGCCGCCGCCCCGGCCGGTGGCCCGGGCCGAGCCCGGCATAAGCGGCGCGGCGGCGGCCATGCTGATGACAGCCATGCTGACCGGTGCTGCGTCTTTCATGTACGAGATCGGCTGGATCCGCATGCTCAGCCTGGTGCTCGGCTCGGCGACCCATTCCTTCGAGCTGATGCTGTCGGCCTTCATCCTGGGACTGGCACTGGGCAGCTTCTACATTCGCAAGCGCATCGATGCCGCAACGGATCCCCTGCGCCTTCTGGGCTGGATCCAGGTGGTGATGGCGGTGCTGGCGCTGCTGAGCCTGCCGCTGTACATGCAGACCTTCGACGCCATGGCAGCGATGCTCAAGGTACTTGCGCGAACCGAGCAGGCTTATACCGGTTTCATGCTGCTTTCCCATGCGATCTGTCTGGTGCTGATGCTCCCGGTAACGTTCTGCGCCGGCATGACGCTGCCACTGATCACGGCGGCGCTGCTGCGGGCGGGCCATGGCGAGGGCAGCATCGGGCGCGTCTACGCCGCCAACACGGTGGGTGCCATCGCGGGCGTGCTGGTCGCGGTTCACCTCCTCATGCCGTTGGCGGGGCTGCGCTGGGTGGTGTCGGGCGGTGCCCTGGTGGACCTGGGCCTTGGACTCTGGCTGTTGCGTCGGGCAGCGGGCCCGGCCAGCCGGCCGCAGCGCTATGCCCTGGCGGGTGCGCTGCTGCTGGCTCTGGGGCTGGTCCTGACCGTGCGACTGGATCCGACGAAGACAACGTCCGGTGTCTTTCGCAGCGGCCAGGCGCGTACCAGTGCCGACGTGGTGTTCCACCGCGACGGCAAGACTGCGACGGTCGATGTGCAGTCCTACAAGCGCGGCTTGATCGCCATCGCGACCAATGGCAAGACCGATGCGGCCATCGCGACCAAGGGCTGGCCCTCGCCGGACGACTACACGATGATCCTGATCGGCGCTCTGCCGATGGCCATGAAGCCGGATGCCAGGACGGTAGGCGTCATCGGCATGGGCTCCGGTCGCACGACGCACACGTTGCTGTCGAATCCTCGGCTGGAATATGTCGATACGGTGGAGATCGAGCCCGTGATGGTGGAGGGTGCGCGCCAGTTCGGCGATTTCGTGAAGCGCACCTTCGAGGATTCACGTAGCCGTATCCATATCGAGGATGCGAAGACTTTCTTTGCGCGCAACCGGCATCAGTACGACATCGTGCTGTCGGAGCCGAGCAACCCATGGGTAAGCGGCGTCTCGACCTTGTTCTCCGAGGAGTTCTACCGGCAGATAAAGCGGTACATCCGGCCGGGTGGCCTTTTCGTGCAATGGCTGCAGTTGTACGAAACCGATATTCCGCTGCTGTCTACGGTCTTCAATGCACTGGGTGCGGAGTTCGCGGACTATCGCGTCTATTACACCAACAGTGGCGACATGCTCATCGTGGCGAGCCCGGAGGGTGCGGTGCCAGCGATCGGTGCAAGCATATTCAGCGAGCCTGGCGTAGCGGCGTTGCTGAAGTCACTCAACCTGAAGAGCATGGCCGATTTCGAGCAGCGGCTGGTGGGCTCGCGAAAGACCCTGGAGCCCTTCTTTGCTTCATATGGCTATCCCGCCAATTCCGATTTCTTCCCGATCCTGGATCAGAACGCTGCATCACGGCGCTTCATGCGCGCCAACGCAGAGGAGCTTGCAGAGCTGCCGCCATTCAGTTCGCGCCTGGAGGGCCATACGATGACGGGTGTGCCGGAGGATACGGTGGGGTCTCTCGACTTCAGTTCAGCCATTGTCCAGGGGCATCTGATCGATCAGTACTATGCCCAGGCCGGCCCGCGTAAGATGCTGCCTGCGATGGACGACGTGGTCATGAACCTGCTGGACGACCTGCGAATGGAAGGGCGGAACTGCGACCATGAACTGCTGGTACGCAACTGGCTGACGGCGATCAAGGCGACGGTGCGGCGCTACGGGCCCTATCTGTCGGCCAGGACTGGCCGTGCCATCGCGGATGATGTGAAGCGCGCGGGCTGCGAAAAGGCGTTGGACGAGACGATGCAGGACTGGCTGTCTCTGCTGCAGGCGCAGACCGCCAGGGACTGGGAGGCGACGGCGGACGTGGCCAAGCGTTTGCTGGCCGCGGCCGGCTCTGCCTCGCCCGAGGCACAGCTGCTGCTCGCCGAAGCCCTGCTCGCGGTACTCAAGACCGAGGGGCCCGAGGGCGTGGCGATGCTGTCGCTGATGTACAGCGACGTGCCGCTCAAGGCGGTCCCCCTGCGTTACCTGATTTCAAACGGGCAGTAAGGGCCGATTGGGATGGCCGGCCGCTTCGGCCCGCCATCTCGACTGGCCTGCCGTCGATCGGCGGCTGCAGCCGACATTCCTAAAAGAGAGATTCATGAAACTTCCTGGCATCTCAGGGCCCATTCCGCGCGGCTGGTTCTATGCGCTGTTTGCCCTTTCGGGCTTCGCCGGCTTGATCTACGAGTCGATCTGGTCGCACTACCTGAAGCTGATGCTGGGTCATGCGGCGTATGCGCAGACGCTGGTGCTGGTGATCTTCATGGGAGGCATGGCGATCGGCTCCTTCCTGGCGGGGCGCTGGTCGCAGGGCGTCGCGCGGCCGCTGCTGTGGTACGCGGGCGCGGAAGGCTTGCTGGGCGTCGCTGCCCTGCTGTTCGACCTCGTGTTCCGCCAGATGTCGGGCTGGCTGTTCGACAGTGTCATCCCCGGGTTGGAAGCGGGCTGGACCATCGACCTGGTGAAATGGGGGGCGGCCACCCTGATGACGCTGCCCCAGGCGATCCTGCTGGGCGCGACCTTTCCGCTGATGAGCGCCGGCCTGCTGCGGGCGCATCCCGGCACACCGGGCCAGTCGCTGAGCTGGCTGTATTTCACCAACAGCCTGGGTGCGGCGATCGGCGTGCTGGCCAGCGGCTTCTACCTGATCGACGCGGTCGGCCTGCCCGGCACGATCCTGACGGCTGGCCTGGTCAATTTCGCCCTGGCCCTGACCGTGTACGTGGCAGAGCGCTCGACACCGCCGCCGCCGCGCGTCCTGGCGGGCGAAAGGGCTGCCGCCGGCAGCGGCGGCGTCGCGGTCCCGGCGATGCTGCTGACGGCCCTGCTGACCGGCGCCGCGTCCTTCCTCTACGAGATCGGCTGGATCCGCATGCTGAGCCTGGTGCTGGGCTCGGCCACGCATTCCTTCGAGCTGATGCTGTCGGCCTTCATCCTCGGCCTGTCGCTGGGCAGCTTCTATATCCGCAAGCGCATCGACACCGCCGTCGAGCCCCTCAAGCTGCTGGGCTGGATCCAGGTGGCGATGGCACTGCTGGCCCTGCTGAGCCTGCCGCTGTACCTGAAGACCTTCGATGCCATGGGGATCGCCTTCAGGGCCTTGTCTCCGACCGAGGAGGGCTATGCCGGGTTCATGCTGTTCTCTCATGCGCTGTGCCTGGCCTTGATGCTGCCGGTGACCATCTGCGCCGGCATGACGCTGCCGCTGATCACGGCGGCCCTGCTGCGGGCCGGCCATGGCGAAGGCAGCATCGGCCGGGTTTATGCGGCCAACACGGTGGGCGCGATCGCGGGCGTACTGCTTGGCGTTCATGTGTTGATGCCGCTGGCCGGGCTGCGCTGGGTGGTGATGGGTGGTGCGCTGGTGGACCTGGGGCTGGGTGCGTGGCTGCTGCTGCGAGCCGGCGGGCCGTTCGGGCGCCAGCCGCGCCTGGCGCTGGCAGGGGCGCTGCTGCTGGCGCTGGGGCTGGTGCTGACGGTGCGGCTGGATCCGCGCACGACGGTTTCCGGCGTCTTCCGCTCCGGCGAAACCCGCGTCACGGGCGATGTGATCTTCCTGCGTGACGGCAAGACCGCAACGGTCGATGTGCAGCGGCACAGGGACGGCAGCATGTCCATTGCAACCAACGGCAAGGTCGACGCGGCGATCGGTGCCAAGGGCCGGCCGTCGCCGGACGACAGCACGATGGTGCTGCTGGGCGTGGTACCGCTGGCGATGCTGCCGGAGGCCAAGACGGTGGGCGTGATCGGCATGGGTTCCGGCAGGACCACCCACACGCTGCTGTCCAGCTCGCGCCTGGAGCGCGTGGACACGGTGGAGATCGAGCCGGCGATGGTGGAAGGCGCCCGCCAGTTCGGGGACAGCGTGAAGCTGGCGTATACCGACCCGCGCAGCCATATCCATATCGAGGACGCCAAGACCTATTTCGCGCGCAATCGCCGGCAGTACGACATCGTGATGTCGGAACCCAGCAATCCCTGGGTCAGCGGCGTTTCGACCCTGTTCTCTGAGGAGTTCTACCGGCAGGTCAAGACCTACATACGTCCCAAGGGCCTGTTCGTGCAGTGGCTGCAGCTCTACGAGACGGACGTGCGGCTGCTGTCCACGGTATTCAACGCGCTGGGAGCGGAATTCCAGGATTACCGCGCCTACTACACCAACGACGGCGACATGCTGATCGTGGCCAGCAAGGATGGGGCAGTGCCGGAACTCAATGACTGGGTGATGCAGGAGCCTGGCGTCATGGAACTGCTCAAGGGCATCAATATCCGTACGCTGGCCGACATTGAGCAGCGCCGGCTGGGGTCACAGGCCACGCTGGCTCCCTACTTCGCCTCCTTCGGCTACCAGCCCAACTCCGACTATTTCCCGGTGCTGGACCAGAACGCCGCATCGCGGCGCTTCATGCGCCGTTCGGCGGTGGAGATTTCCGATCTGCAGCCCTACACCATGCGACTGGAGGATCGTCGGCCACCGGGCCCGGGACTCAACGCCGTAGACCGGCTCTGGTTCAGCGACGCGATGGTTCAGGCGGAACTGATCGCCCGCTACTACGCCCAGCCAGGGCGGCGGACATTGTTGCCCGGCATGCATGGCAATGTCGTGAGCATCCTCAACGACCTGGACCTGGAAGGGCGCCGCTGTGAAGCGATGGACCTTGAGCTCAGCTGGCTGCCGGCCGTGAGGTCGGTGGTGCGCCTGTATGGCCCCTACCTGCCTGCGCAGGTGGGCAAGGCGATTGCCGACCAGGTCCGGCGCTCCGGCTGCGACTCGGCGCTCACCCCGCGGCAACGCGACTGGCTGGGCCTGCTGCAGGCCCAGGCGGCGCGGGACTGGACCGCCACGGTGGCGATCAGCCAGCGCCTGCTGGCGGCTACTCCGCCGACCGCGTCCGAGGCCCAGGTGCTGCTGGCGGAATGCCTGTTGGGGGTCCTGAAGACCGACGGGCCGAGCGGCATGACGCTGATGCTGCTGCGTTACGGCGATATCCCCCTGCTGGAGTCGCCGCCGCTGCGCTTCCTGACGGCGAACGGCAGCTAGGTACGGGGTGGCGCCGGGCCGGCGTGATCGGCCCGGCGCGGTGGCCTCGCAAGGGGGGCAGCCGGGCAGCGGCCCGCGCCGGGGGGCTGCTAGACTACGCGCCCCTTTTGTCCACAGCCCTGCCGACGATGCAAGAGCAGTATTCCGCCGCCGATATCGAAAGCGCCGCCCAGGCGTTCTGGGCCGAGCACAAGTCCTTCGAGGTGAAGGAGGAGCCGGGGCGCGAGAAGTACTACTGCCTTTCGATGTTCCCGTACCCCTCGGGCAAGCTGCACATGGGGCACGTGCGCAACTACACGATCGGCGACGTGATCAGCCGCTACCAGCGCATGCTGGGCAAGAACGTGCTGCAGCCGATGGGTTTCGACGCCTTCGGCCTGCCGGCCGAGAACGCGGCCATTGCCAACAACACGCAGCCGGCGAAGTGGACGTATTCCAACATCGACTACATGAAGGTCCAGCTCAAGAGGCTGGGTTTTGCCTACGACTGGTCGCGCGAGCTGGCGACCTGCCGGCCGGACTACTACCGCTGGGAGCAGTTGCTGTTCACGCGCCTGCTGAAGAAGGGCCTGGCCTACCGCAAGAACGCGGTGGTGAACTGGGACCCGGTCGAGCAGACCGTGCTGGCCAACGAGCAGGTGGTGGACGGCCGCGGCTGGCGTTCCGGCGCGCTGGTGGAGCGCCGCGAGATCCCGCAGTGGTTCCTGAAGATCACCGGCTATGCCCAGGAACTGCTGGACGACCTGGACCAGCTGTCCGGCTGGCCGGAAGCGGTCAAGACCATGCAGCGCAACTGGATCGGCCGCTCCGAGGGCCTGGAGCTGCAGTTCGCCGTCGAGGGCGGTGAGCCGCTGACGGTCTACACCACGCGCCCGGACACGCTGATGGGCGTGACCTACGTGGCGGTGGCGGCCGAGCACCCGCTGGCGCAGCGCGCTGCGGCGGGCAATGCCGAACTGGCCGAGTTTCTCAAGGGCTGTGGCCGCAGCGGTGTGGCCGAGGCCGACATCGAGACCATGGAAAAGCGCGGCATGCCGCTGGGCATTTCCGTGACCCACCCGATCAGCGGCGCCCCGGTGCCGGTGTGGGCCGCCAACTTCGTGCTGATGGGCTACGGCACCGGCGCGGTGATGGCGGTGCCGGGTCACGACGAGCGTGACCACGAGTTCGCCACCAAGTACGGCCTGCCGATCAGGCAGGTGATCCGCCCGGCCGATGGCTCCGCCATCGACGTGGCGCAGGCGGCCTACACCGAGCATGGCCTGCTGCTGAACTCCGGCGAGTTCGACGGCCTGGATTTCAAGGCCGCCTTCGACGCCATCGCCGCGCGCTTCGAGAAGAACGGCAACGGCCGCCTGCGCGTCAACTTCCGCCTGCGTGACTGGGGCGTTTCGCGCCAGCGTTACTGGGGCTGCCCGATCCCGGTGATCTACTGCCCGAAGTGCGAGGCGGTGCCGGTGCCGGAGGACCAACTGCCGGTGGTGCTGCCCGAGGACGTGGCCTTCACCGGCGTGAAGTCGCCGATCAAGGCCGACCCGGAATGGCGCAAGACCAGCTGCCCGTCCTGCGGCGGCCCGGCGGAGCGCGAGACCGATACCTTCGACACCTTCTTCGAGTCGAGCTGGTACTTCGCCCGCTATACCGGCCCGGACAACGACAGGCAGATGCTGGACGAGCGTGCCAACTACTGGCTGCCGGTGGACCAGTACATCGGCGGCATCGAGCACGCCATCCTGCACCTGCTGTACGCGCGCTTCTTCCACAAGCTGATGCGCGACGAGGGCATGGTGGCCAGCGACGAGCCCTTCACCAACCTGCTGACGCAGGGCATGGTGACCAAGGAGACGTTCTACCGGATACACCCGGAGGACCCGGCAAAGAAGATCTGGTACAGCCCTGACGATCTGGATCTGGAGCTGGACGCCAAGGGGCAGCTGGTCAGGGCGACCCTTCGCGCCGACGGCCAGCCGGTGATCATCGGCAACACCGAGAAGATGTCCAAGTCGAAGAACAACGGCGTGGACCCGCAGGCCCTGGTGGACCTGTACGGCGCCGACACCGCGCGCCTGTTCGCCATGTTCGCGGCGCCGCCGGAACAGTCGCTGGAATGGCGCGACGACGGCGTGGAAGGCGCGGCACGCTTCCTCAAGCGCCTGTGGCGCGCAGTGCAGCTGCATGTGCAGGGCGGCCCGGCCGGCGAGCTGGACAAGTCGGCACTGACGGCGCCGCAGAAGGCGCTGCGACGCAAGCTGCACGAGACCATCGGCAAGGTCGCCGACGACTACGGCCGCCGCAAGACCTTCAACACCGCCATCGCGGCGGTGATGGAGCTGATGAACGAGGCGCTGCGCCTGGACGACGCCTCGGCCCAGGGCCGCGCCGTGTCGCAGGAGGTCTGGCAGAGCGTGGCGCTGATGCTCAACCCGGTGGTGCCGCATATTGCCCATGCGCTGTGGCAGGCCCTGACCGGCCGCGACGACCTGCTGGCGCAGCGCTGGCCGCAGACCGATGCCGACGCCCTGGTGCGTGACAGCATCGCCCTGGTGGTGCAGGTCAACGGCAAGCTGCGCGGCAACATCGAGGTGCCGGCCTCGGCGACGCAGGAAGAGATCATCGCGGTTGCGCTGGCGGACGAGAACGTGCGCAAATTCACCGACGGGCAGACGATCAGGAAGCAGATCGTAGTGCCGCGCAAGCTGGTCAATTTCGTCGTCTGATACGGGACTGAATATGCTCCGGATGGATCGCTTGGTCGTGTTGTGTGCAGCCCTGCTGCTGACGGCCTGCGGCTTCCACCTGGCCGGCAAGCGGCCGCTGCCGCCGGCGCTGGCCTCGGTCTACATCGACAGCGTGCGTCCCTACCAGGTGTCGGAGCCGCCGGTGGAGGCCGCGCTGCGCGCCGGCCTGCGCCGCCGCGGTGCCGAGGTGGCGGGCGAGCAGGACAAGGCCAGGACCATCATCCGCCTGAGCGAGTTCAAGGACCGGCGCGAGGTGCTGTCGGTCGGCAGCGACGGCAAGGCGATCGAGTACCTGCTGGTGAGTTCGGTGCGCTACGAGGTGATCAGCAACGGCCGTGCGCTGCTGCCGCCCGACGCGCTCACGGCCTCGCGCGACTACAGCTTCCAGCCGCAGCAGGTGCTGGCCAAGGAAGCCGAGGAGCAGCGCCTGCGCGAGTACATCCAGAGCGAGCTGGCGGAGCTGATCATGCTGCGCCTGGAGGCGCGCCTGGCCCGAGCTGGCGATCCAGCAACGCCAGCGGATGTAGTACCTCCGGCCCCTTGAGGCCGGCGCGGCGCAGGCCCGCCGCCAGGTGCAGCGAGCAGCCGATGTTGCTGCTCACGATGTAGTCCGGCTGCAATGCCCGCGACGCTTCCAGTTTCGGCTGTAGCAGGCGGTCGGCGTCTTCCGCATGCGTGATGAAATGGCTGCCGGCGGCGCCGCAGCAGGCCTGGCGCCGATCCAGTTCCATCAATTCGATTCCCGGGATCAGTCGCAGCAGCGCACGCACGGCGTCGCCGCCGCCGGTGACGTTGCGCTGGGTGCAGGGCTCGTGGATCGCCACGCGTGCGCGCAGGGGCTGCGGCTGCAGTCCCGCGGGCCAGCGCCGCAGCAGGTAGGCATGGATGTCCTGCACGCGGGCGCGCAGTGCGCCGCCCTGCGCCTGGCCCAGCAGGTCCGGCGCGTCCAGCAGCGTGGCGCTGCAGCCGCTGGCCGTGCCGAGCACGGCGGCGTAGCCGTCGAAGGCTGCGGCATTGCGCTGCATGCAGGCACGCGCCTCCTCTGTCAGGCCCGCATGCTGATGCAGGGCGCCGCAGCAGCCCTGGTCGGCCGGCACCGCGACGCGCAGGCCCAGGCGCTGCAGCAGGCGCTGCGCGGCGGCCAGGGTGTCGCCGTCGGCCAGGTCGCTGACGCAGCCGGTGAACAGTGCGGCATCGGCGGGGCCGTCCGCGCCCGCGCCACGGGCACTGAAGGGCAGGGCGGCCATCGGCGGCAGCAGCGAGTCCAGCCGTGCCAGCCGGCCGTGGCCGAGCAGGCGCCAGCGCTGCAGCAGGCCCTGCAGGCCGCTGGCCTGGTAGAGCCACAGCGCCAGGCCCGCTGCACGGCGCAGCTCGCGCCGCGTCAGCACGGCGCCGATCAGCCGCGGCAGGCGCGTGCGCGCGGGATGCTGCGTGTTGAGCGCGGCGCGACCGGCATCGATCAGGCGGCCATAGGGAACTTTCGCCGGGCAGACCGACTCGCAAGAGCGGCAGCCGAGGCAGCCGTCGAGGTGGAGTTCCATCTTCGGCGTGAGCGGAATGCTGCCCAGCGCCAGCCCCTGCATCAGGGCGATGCGCCCTCGCGGCGAGTCGCCCTCGTGCTGCGTCAGCCCATAGGTCGGGCAGTGGGGCAGGCACAGGCCGCACTTCACGCACAGGTCGGCATCGGCGATCGGGAAGGGAGCGGCCATGTCACATGATAGGCGTTTGAACGCCACCAAAATAAGGAAAACCGGATGAACCGCAGCATCGCCCTTCTTGCCCTTTCGCTGGCGCCCCTGGCCGTGCAGGCCGCCCCCTGGTCCGGTGAGGTGGGCCTGGGATACCTCGGCACCAGCGGCAACAGCGACACCACTTCGCTCAACGGCAAGCTGTTGCTGGACTACGTCAGCGGTCCCTGGAAGAACTCCTTCACTGCTTCGGCGATCAACGCCTCTTCCGACGACGAGGGCAGCACCGCCGAACGCTACACCGTGGGCGACAAGCTCGACTGGGGCTTTTCCGAGCGCGACTACGTCTTCGGCGCGGTGGAGTGGGAGAAGGACCTGTTTGGTGGCGTGCGCCGGCGCACCTCGGAGACGGTGGGCTACGGCCGCCACATCCTGACCGGGCCGGTGCACCTGCTGGATGCCGAGATCGGCGCCGGTGCGCGCCAGCTGGAGAACAACGACCTGGCCCGCACGCGCGAGGACGACGCCATCGGCCGCGCCTTCGGCAAGTACCAGTGGAAGCTGTCGGAGACCAGCCGCTTCATCCAGAGCCTGAAGATCGAGTCGGGCGGCGACAACACCTTCACCGAGTCGGTCACCGAGCTGAAGCTGTCGGTGGTGGGCAACCTGGCGGCGGGCCTGAACTACACGGTGCGCAACAACAGCGAGGTGCCGGCCGGCACCGAGAAGACCGATACCTTCACGGCGGTGAACCTGAGCTATGCCTTCGGGAAAGAGAAGTAGGCGGTAAACTGTGCCCAGCCGCGAGCCGGAGCCAGCGATCCCATGAGTTACTACGAGCACCACGTCTTCTTCTGCTGCAACCAGCGCGCGCCGGGCGAGCGCACCTGCTGCAACGACAAGGGCGCCACCCGCGTGCGCGACTACGCCAAGAAGCAGATCAAGAAGCTGGGCCTGGCGGCGCCGGGCCAGGTCCGCGTCAACATGGCGGGCTGCCTGGAGCGCTGCGAGGAGGGCCCCTGCATCGTGGTTTACCCGCAGGGCGTCTGGTACACCTACGTCGACGAGGAAGACGTGGACGAGATCATCGAGCGGCATATCCAGAAGGGCGAGATCGTGGAGCGGCTGCGCCTGCCCGACGCGCCGCCCGCCAAATGATCCGCCCGGTGCTGCGCATGGGCGACCCGCGCCTGCTGCGCGTGGCGCAGCCGGTGACGGCCTTCGGCACGCCGGAGCTGCGAGAGCTGGTGGCGGACATGTTCGACACCATGCGCGCGCTCAACGGCGCGGGCCTGGCGGCGCCGCAGATCGGCGTGGACCTGCGCGTGGTGATCTTCGGCTTCCAGGCCAGCCCGCGCTACCCGCAGGCCGAGCCCGTGCCGGAAACGATTCTGATCAATCCGGTGCTGACGCCGCTGTCCGACGAGATGGAGGACGGCTGGGAGGGCTGCCTGTCGGTGCCCGGCCTGCGCGGCGTGGTGCCGCGCCACGCGCGCCTGCGCTACCAGGGGATTGACCTGGAAGGCCAGCCGATCGACCGCAGCGTGTCGGGCTTCCATGCGCGCGTGGTGCAGCACGAGTGCGATCACCTGGACGGGATCCTGTATCCGATGCGGGTGCGGGATTTCAGGAAGTTCGGGTTCAACGAGGAGCTGTTTCCCGGGCAGGATATTCAGGACGACTAGGTCGCTGTTTCCCTCGCCCGCTTGCGGGAGAGGGTGGCCGAAGGCCGGGAGAGGGTTTCTGTAACTCTTGCTCGGACTGCCAAGGATCGATATCTACAGAAACCCTCTCCCCCAGCCCCTCTCCCGCAAGCGGGCGAGGGGAGCTGATGTTTCGGCTACAACAGCGGCGAATTGATGTTGAGCGGATCCTTCTGCTGCACCGGTGCCTCGGGCTCCGGGGCTTTCTCGTCGATCGTCGGCTCGCCGGTCAGGAAGGCCAGCATGTCGTAGTAGGTGCGGATGTTGCCGACGTAGGTCATGCCCTCGTAGCCGCGGGCATAGCCGTAGCGGGTCTGGCTGTACCAGCGCGGCTTGGTCAGCAGCGGCAGCGAGGCGCGCACGTCGATCCAGTGGTTGGGATTGCCGCCATTCCTCTTGGTCAGGATGCGGGCGTCGAGCACGTGGCCGATGCCAAGGTTGTAGGCGGCCAGGGCCAGCCAGGTGCGGTCGGGCTGCTTGATCTCCTCGGGCAGCTGGTCCATCAGCATGCGGAAGTAGCCGGCGCCGCCGCGGATGCTCTGGATGGGATCCTCGCGGTTGGCGACGCGCATCAGGGCGGCGGTGCCGGTGGTGAGCTGCATCAGGCCGCGCACGCCGGTAGGGCTGACGGCGTGAGGGTTCCACTGCGACTCCTGGTAGCCCATCGCGGCCACCAGGCGCCAGTCCAGGCCGGACTTGGCGGCCCATTCCTCGAAGTGCTTGCGGTAGGTGGGCAGGCGCGTTTCGGAATGCATGGCCAGCGTCAGGGCGCCAAAGGCGTTGACCTGCTCGATATGGCCAAAGTGGCGCTCGCGGATGCGCGCCAGCTCGTCGCGGTCGATATTGCGCAGGTAGTCGCGTACGGCGGCGAAGAGACTGTCGTCGCTGCCCAGCGGGAAGGCCCAGGCGATGTCTTCCGACACGGCGATGGGGAAGGCGACGCGCAGGTTGGGGTAATAGCGCTGGTTGATGGCCAGCAGGTCGGAATTGGCGACGGTATAGGTCAGCTGCTCGTTGGCCACCATGTAAAGCAGGTCTTCGGTCGACTGGTCGGCCACCTGGTCGAACACCAGGGCGGGGAAGACCGATTTCTGCAGTTGCAGCAGGCGCTCGGCGTGGACGCTGTCCCTGGCCACGCTGAGCTGGCCGCGCAGTGCGCCCAGGTCCTTGGGCTTGGGCGAACCCATGCGGTAGACCAGCTGCGGCACCACCTTCTGCACCGGCGGGGTGAAGCGCACCAGCTGCTCGCGGCTCTCGCTGACGGTGACCGCGGCGGCGGCAAAGTGCACCCGGCCGCTGCGCACCATCTCGATGGCCTGCGGGGCGGATTCGGCCAGCACCACCTCCAGCTTCACCTTCAGCTGGTCCGCCAGGGCCTTGGCCAGGTCGTATTCGTAGCCGGTTTCGCCGTCGCCGCTGACGTAGTAGGTGGTGGGGCTGTTGGTCATGGCCACCCGCAGGGTCCCCAGCCGCTGCATCTGCTCCATGGCGGTCAACGGGGGGGAGCAGGTGGACAGCCCCAGGTAGCCGCCCACGACCAGCCCCACCCCGGCCCAGGTCAGGATCCGGCGCAAAATCGATGGAGGAGTATGCGTTTCGGCTGGGTTCATTTAGAATTCGCGCCTTCGCGGCGTCTGGCCTTGGTCCGAACGCTAGCACAGGGTCCCCGATTTTCGCAGGAAATCATGCGAAAATCAGGGCTCTAAGCCCCTTTTGGAGAGGTGGCAGAGTGGTTTAATGTACCTGACTCGAAATCAGGCGTACGTTCATAGCGTACCGGGGGTTCGAATCCCTCCCTCTCCGCCAATAGTTACGACAAGCCCCTGATATCAGGGGCTTTTTCGTTTCTGAAATTGGCTGGCTCACGGTTTGGCCCACGATATTTGGTCGCTCATGCAATGAAGATCATTGCAATCTCCCGTTGTGGTGGATTGGACTCCAAATGCCAGCGCTACTCAAAATCGGGGGGACGTCGCCATCGCGCCATCGCCGATGCGGCGCACAACCCGATCTTTTCCTATCTGTTGATGTCGCTGCTGAAGTTGCTCTACGAGCACGTGCAGCTGAGCATCGCGGGTCTCACGCCCGACACGCAGACCGCGCGCCAGTTGCGCGCGCAGCACCGCGAAGTGATGGAAGCGATTCTTGGGGGTGACCCGCCTCGGGCAGCGGCCGCCGCGGGACAGCACATGTACTTCGTGCGGGTGCGGCTCAACGACCTGGAGCTGCGCCAGGGCCGGCGCGATCTGCGCCCGCCGCAGCCGCCGCGCAACTAGTTTTGCCGGGCACGCTCGCTCCAGCGGACGCGGTAGCCTTCGAGCAGGGGATGCGTTAGTGGCTTCACCGCATGCGTCGACGGCGCATGCGCCTGGCCCCAGTCGGCGAGGATGCGTGCACCGCCGACAGTGCCTGCAGCGTCGGCAGATACGTGTACCGCTTGCGCAGGCCGCAGCGCGGCCAGCAGGCCCAGGTAGTGACGGTTGGCAATGAAGCTGCCTTCCACCACGATATCGCCCTCCGAGCCCAGTGCGTCGAGGCAGTGGTCGGTGAGCAGTGCGCAATAGAGGCTGGCGAGGGCATATGCAGCACCGGCGCCTTCGGGCAATGAGCCTTCGATGCGGCCGGGCTTACCCATGAAGGGCCCGCCGGTCTCGGCGAAGGCGGGCAGGGCCAGTACCCCGGCACGCAGGGCCTCATCGATATCTGAATCCGCACAGTCGCGCGCACCGCCCCTGTTCAGCGTCTCGAACTCGCGGCCGCCCATGAAGCGCGCACAGGCGACCGGCGTGCCGCGGGCGTCGACATTGGCGAGCATGTCGCGCTGCTCGTTCAGGCGTTGCAGAGGCGCGCCGATGGCGGCTGCGATCACCCAGGTGCCGGTGGAGACCACGGTGAAGCGTTGGCCCGCGTCGCGGCTGGCCAGGTGCGGCAGCAGCGATGCGTTGCTGTCGTGGATTCCGCTGATAACTTCGCAGTCCGGCGGCAGTCCGGTGCCCAAGGCGATCTGCGGGAGGATGCGCCCCAGCGCTTCCCAGGCCGGGCGCAGCGGCGGCATCAAGCGGTCCCAGCCCTGCGCGGTGGTCAGCCCGGAATACCGGGCGTGGCCCGGATGCCAGAGGTCGGTGTGGCAACCCAGGGAGGCGACCTCCCCGGCCACAAAGCCGCAAAGCCGCCAGGCCCAGTACTGAGGGTACATCAGGATGTGACGCGCCCGCGCGAATTCCTCTGGAAAGCGCTGCCGCAACCAGAACAGCTGGCGGCCGAGGTTGAGGCCTGCGGGTAAGGCGGGGGAGCCGCTGAGAGCGAATTCCGCTGCGTCACGCGGGTAGTCCGTCGCAATCTCTTCAGGCCCGCGGTACTCGTAGTCCAGCACCGGCAGCACCAGTCCGGCCTCATCCACCAGGGCGGCACAAGCGCCGTGCGTAGTGGTCACCAGGCGAGTGATGCGGTATTGCTTCGCCGCGGCAGCCAGTTCGTCGAGCAGCCAGGTCCACAACCCGTCAATGTCGTAGTGCGGAAAGGGTGGGGCGTCGAGCACGCGGTTGGGGCGCCGGCGCTCGGCGAGGCATCGGCCCTGCCCATCGAGCACGACGAGCTTCGCGTTGGTCTTGCCGATGTCTAGTACTGCCAGTGCCGCCATGAAGACCTGTGCCTGGTGTGAAGTGAAGGGGGACGCGCTGCCACTGATTGCGCCTGATCAGGCCGTGTCGGGCGTGACCGCAACGACCTTGACGCCAGCGCGTTCAAGCATCTGCGCCGCAGCGTCGCCGAGGCCAGTGTCAGTGATCAACTGGTAGATGCGGTCCAGCCCGCAGAGGATCAGGCTGGCGCGCTTGACGCTGAGCTTGGAGCTGTCGGCCAGCACGACCAGTTCGTTGGCCTGAGTCAGCAGGCGTTTCTCGGCTTGTACCAGTAGCGGCTCCCATTCGAGCACGCCCATCGGTGACAGTGCAGCGGCGCCCATGAACATGCGGCTGGCGTAGTGGTGCTGAATAACGTCGCTTTCGAACGGACTCAGAATCACGTTTTGATCGCGGTAGATGTGGCCGCCGGGGATGATGATCTCGTTCTCGCTGTGGCGCAGCAACTGCTCCGCCATCAGGAAGGAGTTGGTGACGATGGTCATGCGCAGGTTGATAAGGAACTCGACCATCATGAACGTGGTGGTGCCGCCGTTGATGATGATGGTCTCGCCGTTCTGGCACATGCCGGCGGCGTAGCGCGCGATGGCGCGCTTCTCTGCGCTATGCACGCCGAGGTTCTGCTGGAAGGTTTCGCCGGCCAGGGCGTGGTGATGCTCCGAGGCGCGATGCTCGGCGCCGCCGCGGGTACGCTGTAGCAGCCCCCTGCCGGACAGCCAGGAAATGTCGCGCCGGACGGTGGCGGGTGAGGCGTGCAGCATGCCAACGAGTTGTTCCACGCTCAGGCGCTGCTTGTCTGCAAGCACCTTGATCAGCAGCTTGCGGCGTTGATCGTTATCCATTTTCTCCTCCGTATGGCGCGGAGAATAGGAGTCGATCAGGTATTAATCAGTCACATGAGCACTTGATTTAACCAGTAACGATCAGTTATGTGATCAGTATGCGATTCGTTGCGGCACTGCAGCTACAAAGTGCCCATCGCATCACGAGAGAAAACGGCGAGTCGCTTTACCTGGACTGCGCAGAGCAGGTGCAGTTTTTCTGGCTCCGGACAATTTTTCTCTGCTTCAATCAATCAATATCGTGATTGAATCAACTTTGATCATCATGTTGATTCAAACTAAATTGACACCCCCATCGCCCGACTCCTAACGTGTTCCGCACAAGTGGCAGTCATAGCCAACAACAAGCTGCAAGTGCGAAAAGGAGAGGGGTGTTGAGAAAACTAAGCAAGGTTCTGTTTGCCGCAGGCGTGGTGCTGGGCGTCGGCCTGCAGGCTGGTACGGTGTTCGCCGCCGATCCGATCAAGATCGCGATGGTGGTGAAGAGCAGCGGCAACAAGTTCTTCCTCGCGGCCTATGACGGCGCCAAGGAAGCGGCCAAGGAGATGGGCAACGTCAACGTGACGCTGACCGGCCCGACGACCCCGACGGCCGAGGGCCAGATCGAGATCATCAACTCGCTGATTGCCCAGAAGGTCAGTGCCATCGTTATATCCGCCAACGATCCGGATGCCCTGGTGCCGATCGCCAAGCGCGCCATGCAGCGCGGCATCAAGGTCGTGTCTTTCGATAGCGGAATCGCCGAGGGCGGCCGCGCAATTCAGCTCAATCCCTCGGACAGCGCGCTGGTCGGCACCAAGCTCGCCGCCTTGGCCTCCGATGCGGCCGGCGGCACTGGCGACATCGCAGTGCTGTCGGCCACTGCCCAGGCCACTAATCAAAACTTGTGGATCGGCGAGCTGAAGAAGGCGCTGGCTACATCGCAATACAGCAAGCTCAAGCTGGTGGCCACGGTCTACGGCGATGACCAGACCGACAAGAGCTACCGCGAGGCCATCGGCCTGCTGCGCAGCCATACCAACCTCAAGGTGATCGTGGCTCCGACCGCGGTGGGCATTACTGCCGCCGCCAAGGCCGTGGCGGACGAAAAGAAGATCGGCAAGGTCTACGTGACCGGCCTGGGCCTGCCCTCCGAACTGGAGCGGCACGTGGCCAACGGCTCGGTGAAGAGCTTCGCGATCTGGAACCCCGTGGACCTGGGCTATACCGCCACCTGGATGGCTTACCAACTGGTCACCGGTAATGCCAAGGGCAATCTCGGAGAGAAAATTCCGGCCGGCCGCATGGGGGGCATCATGATCGGTCCGCGCAAGGAAGCGGTGATGTCCGAGCCCTTCACCTTCGACTCCGGCAACATCAAGAAATTCGCCACGATCTTCTGATCGGACGGAGCCCTCCTTTCATGTTGTCCACGAAGATTCCGGTTCGCCCCGATGCCACGGCAGCCAGGGATGCAGCTCCGCTGCGTCCCGCCGCCGAGGCTGCAGGAGGCCCGGCCCCGGCGGCGTTCGGTGCGACGGGCGCCGTCTCGACTGCGCCGCCGCTGCTGGTGGCCCAGCAGCTGGGCAAGCAATTTGCCGGCGTGCATGCGCTCAAGGACGTCAAGCTCAGTGTTCACGCCGGTGAAGTGCTGGCGCTGATCGGCGAAAACGGAGCCGGCAAATCGACGCTGGTCAAGATTCTGACCGGAATCTACCGCCCCGATGCCGGCCAGCTGCGCCTGATGGGCAAGCGCGTGCAATTCCTGAGTCCGCAGGCGGCGATCCGCGCGGGCATTGTCGCGGTCCATCAGGAGCCCGTGATGTTCGATGAGCTGACGGTCGCCGAGAACATCTATGTCGGCCGTCACTTGAAGAACCGCTTCGGCCTGCTCGACTGGGTGCGCATGAACATCGAGGCGCAGGCGCTGTTCGACCGCCTGGAGGTGCGCCTGGACGTGCGCACCAGGGTCAAGGACCTGTCGGTGGCGCAACAGCATTTCGTCGAGATCGCGCGCGCCCTGTCGCAGGACGCCCGTGTGGTGATCCTTGACGAGCCGACAGCGGCGCTATCGCAGCATGAAATCCGCGAACTGTACCGTCTGATCGCGCAGCTGAAGGCTGCGGGCAAGGCGGTGATCTTCATCTCGCACAAGTTCGACGAGATCATGGCGGTGGCCGACCGCTACGTTGTGCTGCGCGACGGCGAGTACGTGGGCGAAGGTCGGCTGAAGGACACCACGGAGCAGCAGCTGATTTCGATGATGGTCGGCCGCACCATCACCCAGGTGTTTCCGCGCACGCCGACTCAGCTGGGTCCGGTGATGATTCAGGTGGAGAACCTGTGCCACCCGACGCTGTTCGACGGCATCGGTTTCTCAGTGCGCAGCGGCGAGATTCTCGGATTCTACGGCCTGGTAGGCTCCGGCCGCTCCGAGGTGATGCAGGCGGTGTTTGGCCTCAACGCGGTCTCGGCCGGTACGATCACCGTGAACGGCGAGGCAACCCGCGTGGGCAACCCGCGCGACGCTATCGCTGCCGGCATCGCCTATGTACCGGAGGACCGCCGCCAGCAGGGTGCCTGCATGGATATGTCGATCCTGCACAACGTGACGCTGCCGCTGCTGCCGCGCATCGGTGCCTGGCTGCTGGGCCGCCACGGAAAGGAATTGGAGGTCGCGCGCCGCTACACCGAGCGCCTGGAACTCAAGGCCGCCCACTACGACCAGAAGGTGGTCGAACTCTCCGGCGGAAACCAGCAGAAGGTTGTACTGGCCAAGTGGCTGGCGACCTCGCCGCGCATCGTCATCCTCGACGAGCCGACCAAGGGCATCGACATCGGTTCCAAATCGGCGGTGCATCATTTCATGGACGAACTGGTACAGCAGGGCCTCGCCGTGATTCTGATTTCCTCGGAACTTCCCGAAGTCATCGGCATGTCGGATCGCATCGTGGTCATGAACCGAGGCCGCATCAGCGGCAGTTTCTCCCGCGCCGAGGCCAGCTCGGACAAGGTTGTCGCGGCGGCGGCGGGGGTCAGCGCATGAAGCTCAAAGCCCTGTTCCTGCAGCGCGAAACCCAGCTGGCGCTGCTGACCGTCCTCATGATCGGTGTGATCGGCCTGCGCGCGCCCGGCTTCATCAGTAGTAGCAGCTTCGACAGCATGCTGACCGACTCCGCGATCCTGGTGATGCTGGTACTGGCGCAGATGTCGGTCATCGTGACGCGTGGCATCGATCTTTCCGTAGCCTCCAACCTGGCGCTGACCGGCATGATCGTAGCCTCGATCAACGCTGCGTTGCCGGTGCTGCCGGTTTATGCACTGATCGGCGTGGCACTGGTCATTGGCTTGCTGCTCGGTGCGCTCAACGGCCTTCTGATCGGCTGGCTGAGGCTGCCGCCGATCGTCATCACCCTGGGCACCATGAGCGTGTTCCGCGGCGGAATCTTCCTGCTGTCCGGCGGCGACTGGATCACTTCGGAGATGAGCCCTGCCTTCGTGTCCTTCCCGCTGGCGCGGGTGATGGGGTTGACGCACCTGGTGTGGTTTGCCGTCGTAGCGGTCTGCGCCTGGATGATCCTCATGCGCTACACCCGCTTCGGCCGCGATCTGTACGCTATCGGCAGCAATCCCAGTGCCGCGCAGTTCGCCGGTGTGCCGGTGACGCGGCGCCTGCTGCTGGCCTATGCAATCTCGGGCATGGTGGCCGGCTTCTGCGGCTACCTCTGGGTGGCCAAGTACGCGATCGCCTACACCGAGATCGCCTACGGCTTCGAACTGACGGTGGTGGCAGGTTGCGTGATCGGCGGTATCAGCATTGCCGGCGGCACTGGCACCGTGGCTGGTGCCGTGCTCGGTGCGCTGTTCATCGGGTTGATCAACAACGCGCTGCCGGTGATCAAGGTTTCGCCGTTCTGGCAAGGCGCCGTGACCGGCATCGCCATCCTGGTGGCCGTGATCGTCAACTCCCGTAGCAGCAAGGTGATGGAGAAGCACATCCTGCCCGCCAGCCATTCCGGTGTCTTGGCATGAACCGCTACCAGATCGCCGATCGCCGGCCGTTCCAGTTGAGCGCGCTGCTGCGCCGCTGGGAGAGCTTGTTGCTCCTGCTTTTTTTTGGGGTGTTCCTGGGGAGCGGCTTGTTGCTGCCCAATTTTCTCGATCCCTACAACCTCGCGGACAGCACTTTCAACTTCAGCGAGAAGGCCTTGATCGCGCTGCCGATCGCTCTGCTGATCATTTGCCGCGAGATCGACCTGTCGGTGGCCGCGACCATGGCCCTGGCTTCGTTGGCGATGGGCCTGGCCAATGTCGCAGGAATGCCGGCCGGCGTGCTGGCCCTGGTGGGCATCGGCGTAGGCGCGGCCTGCGGCCTGGTCAACGGCGTGCTGGTGACGGGCCTGGGTATTCCGTCCATCGTCGTCACCATCGGCACCATGGCGCTGTTCCGCGGCATCGCCTCGGTAGCGCTGGGCGATAAAGCCATCACGCAGTACCCGGAGGCGCTGGCGGACTGGGGACAGGGCTATGCCTTCGGCATGATCCCGCTCGAGTTCCTGGTGCTGGTTGTGGCGGCGATCGCCTTCGCCCTGCTGCTGCATGCCACTGCTTTCGGTCGCGAACTGTACGCGATCGGTCACAACCCGGTGGCGGCGCGCATGACCGGCGTGCCGGTGGCGCGCTACCGCTTCCTGCTGTTCGTGCTGACCGGTGCCATGGCGGGCCTCGCTGCGGTGTTGCTGACCGGCCGCATCGGCAGCACCCGCCCGAACATCGCGCTGGGCTGGGAG
This sequence comes from Solimonas sp. K1W22B-7, assembly GCF_003428335.1. Lineage (GTDB taxonomy): Bacteria > Pseudomonadota > Gammaproteobacteria > Nevskiales > Nevskiaceae > Solimonas_A. The sequence goes on along the minus strand of NZ_CP031704.1, from coordinate 4,167,391 downwards.
CTGGAGGCGATCACCATGGCGATCCTCGGTGGCGTCAGCATCGCAGGCGGCACCGGCACCATCGCCGGCGTCATGCTCGCGGCACTCACGCTGGGCACGCTGACCTATGCCCTGGGCATGGCCAATGTGCCGGGCATCATCATGACCATTCTGGTCGGCGGGCTGTTGCTCGCGACCATTACCTTGCCGGTATTGCTGCGTCAGAGGGACGGCAGCCGGAACTAAACGAAGTCAATCCGCAGCAAAGCCGACGAGCCACGGCCGGGGGCTGCTGTGCCTGAAAAACGCAAAAGGACTGGGAAAGAGGGGAATGCTATGAATAAGTCGAAGGTTTGGATGCTACTGCTGCCCGTGCTGGCGCATAGCGCCGTCAGCGAGGCTGCGGTCGAGATGATCAATACGGGTGGCTACAAGGTGGAGGTGTATGGCCGTGTGGACGCGGGCGTCGACCTGGTGAGCAACGTCGACCTGGCCCGCGACAGCGGGGGAGAGGAAGCCGGCACCGGCACGCAGCTGCGCGGCGGCGGCAACCAATGGGGCACCAGCCTGTTCGGCATCAAGGGTTCCATGCAGATCCGCCCGGGTCTGAAAGGCGTCATGCTGCTGGAGACTGGCTTCGACGCCGTCAACGGCAAATTCAACGGCGACGGCTTCTTCAATCGCCGCGCCTTCGTCGGCCTGGAGAGCGATAACTACGGCATGCTGGTGGCGGGAAAAAACCTGTTCATCAGCAACGATGTATACAACATCGATCCGATGATCCATGAGTTCATGTCCACCTCGACGCTATCGCGCGGCCGCGTCTGGCCGGGCGCCGACCAGATGGTGGAATATCGCAGTCCGGTCTATGCGGGCTTCCAGTTGGGCCTGCAGCATGCCTTTGGCGGCGATGCCGAGTCAGTGGCCAACAACAGCCGCTCCGGCGCGTCCCTGTTGTTCGCAGACCCCGAAAGCGGCGTCGAGCTGCGCGCCATCTATGACGTGGTCCGCGACGAGATCGGCGGCTACTCCAACGTCTTCAGTTCCTCCGAGGAACTGATCCTTGGAGGTACCTGGACTCTGGAGCGCCTGAAGCTGTTCGGCGGCGTGGAGTTTATGCGCGCTTCCGACGCCGATCCGGAGAACCCGCGCTCGGTGCCGAGCACCGACGGCACCTCGCTGTTCCCGACCGAGGCCACGCACGGCTGGATCGGCGCCAGCTACCAGGCGAGCTCCTCGCTGGTGCTGCGCGGCGCCTGGTTCCATATTTCGCTCAATGAAGGCGGCGGCAGCGCCAACCTGATCACTGGCGGCGGCGAGTACTACCTGGCGGAGAACGTCTTCCTCTACGCCAACGTTGGCACTGTGCTCAACAGCTCTGCCGCGCAGTTCTCGGTGGAAGCCACCGACGAGCGGCCGCCAGTGGGCGAGAAGCAGTATGGCGCCTACGTCGGTGCCGGATTCTCCTTCTAATACTTTTTATGCCGCGAACATTCTCCTCCAGGCTGGCCGCCCCTTTCTCGTCAGGGTTGCCCATGTTCGCGTCCTTCCGCGGCCGGCGTTTCGCGCCGGCTCGCGGTCTTCTATTCGCTACACCAGATGGCAAGGCTCATACAGATGAATGCACCCAAGGATCCACCGCTGCTGTCGCTGTGGGATGAAGCCCGCGCCGCGGGCATGAGCGGAGCCGAATTATTGGTTTACCGTTCAAACCTGCTCGGCAGCGACAAGCGCATCACCAACTTCGGCGGCGGCAATACCTCCAGCAAGGTGCGCATGGCCGATCCGCTGACCGGTGCGGATACGGAAGTGCTATGGGTCAAGGGTTCGGGCGGCGACCTGGGCAGCATGAAACTGGAAGGCCTTGCCAGCTTGTACATGGACAAACTGGCTCAGCTGCAGCAGCGCTATCGCGGACTTGCCCATGAGGATGAGATGGTGGGCTACCTGCCGCATTGCACCTTCAACCTCAACCCGCGCGCGGCCAGCATCGATACCCCGTTGCATGCCTTCATCCCCTACTCCGACGTCGATCACATGCACCCCGACGCGGTCATCGCGATCGCGGCCAGCCAGGACAGCCGCGGGTTGACCGAGAAGATTTTCGGCGGCGAGATCGGCTGGTTACCCTGGCAACGTCCGGGCTTCGACCTGGGCCGGAAGCTGGGCGAGGTGGCTCGCGCCAATCCGCAGCTCAAGGGCCTCGTGCTGGAAGCCCACGGCCTGTTTACCTGGGGCCAATCCTCGCGTGAGTGCTACGAGACCACCTTGCGCATCATCCGCAAGGCGAACGACTGGCTCGCCGCCAATGGCGACAAGGCAGCCTTCGGCGGCGTGGCTCGGCCGACGCTGCCGCGTCCAGAGCGCGAGAAGCTGGTGGCCCAACTGGCACCGGTGCTGCGCGGCAAGATCAGCGCCCGTGAATGCAAGCTTGGCCACTTCGACGATAGTGCCATCGTGCTGGAGTTCGTCGGCGGTCGGCAGTTGCAGGCACTGGCTCAACTCGGTACCTCCTGCCCGGACCATTTCCTGCGCACCAAGATCCGTCCACTGGTGCTGGATTTCGATCCGGACCAGCCAGACGTGCCAGCCCTGATCGCCAGCCTCGACAGCGCGCTGGAAGCCTACCGCGCCGACTACACAGCCTACTACGAGCGCTGCAAGCGCCCGGACAGTCCGGCGATGCGTGACCCGAACCCGGTGGTCTTTCTGATCCCCGGCGTGGGCATGCTGACCTTCGCCCGCGACAAGGCGACGGCGCGTATCGCTGGCGAGTTCTACATCAACGCGATCAATGTGATGCGCGAAGCCGAGCGAGCTGACCGCTATGTCGGCCTGCCGGAGCAGGAGGCCTTCGACATCGAGTACTGGCTGCTCGAGGAGGCCAAGCTGCAGCGCATGCCCAAGCCCAAGAGCTTGGCGGGGCGGATGGCCCTGGTGACCGGTGCGGCCGGCGGCATTGGCCAGTCGGTGGCGCGACAGCTGCTGTCCGAGGGGGCCTGCGTGGTGCTGGCGGACCGCGACCAGGCGGCTCTGGACGAGGTCGCGGCGGCCATGAAGGCCAAGTTCGGCGGCGACAGTGTGATCGGTGTGCTGACCGACGTGACACGCGAGGAAGTCGTCGATGCTGCGCTGCAGCAGGTGGTGTTGGCCTATGGCGGCATCGACATCCTGGTCTCCAATGCCGGCATTGCTTCTGCGGCAGCCTTCGAGGACACCAGCCTGAGTGTCTGGAACACCAACATCGAGGTGCTGGCGACCGGCTACTTTCTGGTCAGCCGAGCTGCGTACCGGGTGATGCTGGCCCAGCGCAGCGGCGGCAGCATGATCTTCGTCGGCAGCAAGAACGCCCTGGCCGCCTCCGCTGGTGCCGCAGCCTATTGCACTGCCAAGGCGGCTGAGTTGCATCTGGCGCGCTGCCTTGCTCTGGAGGGTGCTCCCCACGGTATTCGCGTCAATGTGGTCAATCCGGACGCAGTGATCCGCGGTTCACGCATTTGGGACGGCAAGTGGAAGGAGGAGCGAGCCGCCAGCAACAAGATCGATGTGGACAACATCGAAGAGTTCTATCGACAGCGCAGCATGCTCAAGCGCAGTGTTTATCCTGAAGATATCGCCGAAGCGGTGTTCTTCTTCGCCAGCGACCTGTCCAGCAAGTCGACCGGCAATATCATCAATGTGGACGCCGGCAACGCGTCCTCGTTCACGCGTTAGGGCCAGGAGCAGTGCATGTCTTTCCAGATTTCCGCCGAATTCATTGCCGATTCGAATCGCGCCCTGGAGGCCGACCTCGCGCGCGACTACGAGGCACTTGGGTTGCGGCTGGCCCGTCAGGGCATCGACATCGAGGCTCTGACCCAGCGGGCACAGGCCTTCGCGCTGGCGGTGCCGAGCTGGGGTGTCGGTACTGGCGGTACGCGCTTTGCACGCTTCCCCGGTCAGGGCGAACCGCGCGGGGTCCACGAGAAGCTCGAGGATTGCTACACGATCCAGCAGCTGTCGCGAGTCACGCCGACCGTGTCCCTGCATTTTCCCTGGGACCGTCCTTCGGACGTCGCAGCCTTGCGCGAGCAGGCGGTGGTCTTCGGTCTGGGATTCGACGCGGTCAACTCCAATACTTTCCAGGATGCGGCGCAGCAACCCTATTCCTATAAGCACGGTAGCCTGACGCACAACAACCTTTCGGTGCGCCAGCAGGCCATCGAGCACAATATCGAGTGTATTCGCCTTGGCCAGCAGCTGGGATCACGCGCACTGACCGTGTGGATCGGCGACGGCGCAAATTTTCCCGGTCAGCACAACCTGCGCCAGGCGCTGGAACGCTATCTCGGCAGCATGTGGGAGATATACGCCAAGCTGCCGGACGAATGGCTGCTGTTCATCGAACACAAGCTGTTCGAGCCTTCGTTCTATGCCACCACAGTCGCCGACTGGGGCACCAGCTTTGCTTGCGCCAACGAATTGGGGCCAAAGGCCAAGTGCCTGGTCGATCTTGGCCACCATGCCCCGAATACGAACATCGAGATGATTGTGGCGCGCCTGGTGCAGTTCAAGAAACTGGCAGGTTTCCATTTCAACGACAGCAAGTATGGTGACGACGACCTCGACTCGGGCAGTATCAATCCTTTTCAGCTGTTCCTGGTTTTCAACGAACTGGTCGATGCGGAATTGCGCGAGAGCGGGCGTTTCCAGCCGGCGTACATGCTGGACCAGTCGCACAATGTGACAGATCCCATCGAGAGCCTGATTGGCAGTGCCATCGAAGTGCAGCGAGCCTACGTGCAGGCCTCGCTGGTGGACCGTCGGGCGCTACTCGGCTACCAGTCGGACGATGACGCGCTGATGTCGGCGCGGACGCTCAAGCGGGCCTACAACACCGACGTCACGCCGATCCTGGACATGGCTCGCCTGCGCAGCGGCGGCGCGCTGGACCCCATCGCCTGCTACCGCGCGTCTGGCTACCGCAAGCAGAAAGCCTCAGAGCGTCCGTCGGTGGCGGGCGCCGGCGGTAGCGGCATCGTCTGAAACCCGCCGGCCGAACGATACAGGCCGCTGGGACTGCCCAGCGGCATATCAGCGCGCTCCGCCTGCGCTCCCTTGTTGCTGACAAGCGCATCGCCCTCGGCCAAGCCTGCGCGCGACCTGTTGTTGAACCAGCTGCGGTCCGCGAGCAGCGCCGCTGGCTCGCCCGCGTCGTCGTCGCTGCCCCGCTGTTGGTCTTGTTGCTGCGGCTTGCGGACTGATTTCGCAAGGATTTCCGCCCTCCTGATAATTCTTGTCATCTAGGTGACAGCGCTGGAGCGCGCCGACAGAGAAAGTTGTGTCCATTCCAGCAAGGGGATTTCCGACATGACGATTCGATTCGACAACCGTGTCGCCATCGTGACCGGCGCCGGTAACGGCCTCGGCCGTTCGCACGCGCTGGCCCTGGCGGCCCGTGGCGCCAAGGTGGTAATCAACGATCTGGGCGGTGCACGCGACGGCACCGGGGCAGGGCAAAGCGCAGCAGAGAATGTGGCCCAGGAGATCGTCGCGGCCGGCGGCGAAGCCATCGCTAATCGCGCCAACGTCACCCGCCCCGATGAGGTAGCCGCCATGGTCGCGGCGGCCGTGGAAAAATGGGGCCGCGTCGACATCCTGATCAACAACGCCGGCATTCTGCGTGACAAGTCCTTCGCAAAAATGGAGGTCGAGGACTTCCGCCTCGTGATCGACGTGCACCTCAATGGCGCCGCCATCTGCAGCAAAGCAGTGTGGAGCATCATGCGCGAGCAGGGCTACGGTCGCATCGTCATGACCACCTCGGCCAGTGGCCTCTACGGCAACTTCGGACAGGCCAATTACAGCGCCGCCAAGATGGGCCTGGTCGGTCTGATGAACACGCTGCATCTTGAGGGCGCGAAGAACGGCATTCGTGTCAACGCCCTGGCGCCCACCGCCCTGACGCGCATGACCGAGGACCTGGGTCTCCCCGCCCAGGCGACAGACCTGCTGCAACCGGCCGCAGTCACCGCCGGACTGGTCTACCTGGTCAGCGAAGACGCGCCCTCGCGCACCATCCTCGGCGCTGGCGCAGGTTGCTATTCGCGCACGCTGATCTACGAAACCGAGGGCGTTTTCCTGGCGCCTTCGCAGCAGACGCCGGAGCAGGTTGCCATCGCTTTCGAGCGCATCTCCGATACGGTGGGGCAGAAGGTCTACATCAACGGCTCGGAGCCGGTCACCAAGCAGCTCGCCCGCGCCACTGCGGCGTCGGCGCACTAAAACCCCAAGGGGAAAACGTTCATGAAGCTCGATTCGAGCATTGCCGCCGTGGTCACCGGCGGTGCCTCCGGCCTCGGCGAGGCTACCGCGCGTGCGCTGGCTTCGCAGGGTGTGAAGGTTGCGATCTTCGACATCAACGAAAGCCGGGGAAACCAGGTCGCCGGCGAGATCGGTGGTGTCTTCTGCAAGGTCGATGTCATGTCCGACCCCGGGGTCGAGGCGGGGTTTGCACAGGCACGCGAGGCTCACGGCCAGGAGCGCATCCTGGTCAACTGCGCGGGCAGTGGCTACCCGCACAAGACGATCGCCCGGGACAAGAAGACCGGCGAGATCAAGCCCTTCCCCAGCGATGCCTTTGCCTGGGTGCTGATGCTCAACACAGTCGGCAGCTTCCGCTGCATCACGCGCGCCGCCGCTGGCATGGCCGCGATGGAACCGCTGGAGAACGGCGAGCGCGGCGTGATCATCAGCACGGCCTCGGTCGCCGCTGAGGACGGTCAGATCGGCCAGGCGGCCTACACCGCCTCCAAGGCAGCGATCACCGGCATGACCCTGCCGATCGCCCGCGATCTGTCCAGCGAGGGCATCCGCGTCAACACCATCCTGCCGGGTACCTTCAACACGCCGCTGATGCTCAGCACGGCCGAAGTCGTACGTGCCGGCCTGGCTGCTTCGGTGCCCTTCCCCAAGCGCCTGGGCGAGCCACCCGAATATGCCTCCCTGGTGCTCGAAATAGCCCGTAACGGCTACCTCAATGGCGAGTGCATCCGCCTCGATGGCGCCATCCGCATGGCCCCGCGCTAAGGAGAAGAACATGACCGAAGAAACAGCCACGCTGTACGCCGTCGCCCGCGGCGTCGCTACCCTCACGCTGAACCGCCCCAACAACATGAACGCGCTCAGCGCGGAACTGCTGGACTCCCTTGGCGAGAACATCGAGCGCGCCGGAGCGGATCCGGAGGTCCGCATGATGGTGCTGACCAACGAGGGCGGCACGTTCTGCGCCGGTGCCGATCTCAAGAGCGCCAACCAGAGAGTTCCGCGCTACTCACTGGTGCAGGTTCTGGACATGATCCAGCAGTCGCCCAAGCCGGTGGTGGCGCGTATCGCGGGCCATTGCATGGGGGGTGGCGTTGGTCTTGCCGCCGCTTGTGACCTGTCGATCGCCGGTGATGACGTCAAGCTTGGATTCACCGAGGTTCGCATCGGTGTGGCCCCGGCAATCATCTCGGTGGTCTGTCTCCCCAAGCTGCGCCATGCCGACGCCATGGAGCTGTTCCTGTCCGGCGAAAAGATCACCGCCACGCGCGCGGCCGAGATCGGCCTGATCAACTATGCGGTTCCGGCCTACTTGCTGGACTCACGTCTGGCAGAGCTTATCGACAAGCTGGTGCGTGGTGGCCCCAATGCGCTGGCCGCCTGCAAGCAGCTGGTGGTGCGCGTGCCGCACATGGACCGCAAGGCTGCCTTCGAATGGACCGCCGAGCTGTCGATGGGTCTGTTCCGCGCGCCAGAGGCCGCCGACGGCATCGCTGCTTTCCGCAACCGCAGCCCGGCGCCCTGGGTCCCCGCGGACGCCTGAGCCTTCCTACCACGAACCAAGACCCCGCCATGCCCGTACTCGCGAGCCGTCTAGATGCCCGTTTGCCTGCGTACCAGCAGAACCGCAAGGACATGTTGTCCATGCTGTCCGAGCTGGATGATCTCCTCGACAAGGCCGCCTTGGGCGGTGGCGAAAAGGCAATCGCCCGCCACATCGCCAGCGGCAAGCTGACGATGCGCGAGCGCGTTGCCCTGCTGCTCGATCCCGACACGCCTTTCCTCGAGTTGAGCCCGCTGGCGGGTCACCTGACCCTCTACAAGGACGGCGGTGGCGCCATGATGGGTATCGGCGTCGTCTCTGGCGTGGAATGCGTGATCTTTGCCAACGATCCCACCGACATGGGTGGCGCGATGACGCCGGTCTCCGGTGCCAAGATCATGTACAGCCTGAAGGTGGCGCGGCAGAACCGCATGCCCTTCATACAGATCGTCGAGTCTTCCGGTGGCGACTTGCGCCGCGGCGCCGAGGGCATCGATCCTCAGTTGGCGCTGAAGGCAGAGCTGAGCCATTTCGGCGATTCCGGCCACATCTTCTATGCCATCACCGAACTGTCCAAGCTCGGCATCCCGACAGTGTCGGTGGTCTGCGGAAACTCCACCGCCGGCGGCGCGTACATGCCGGGTTTGTCCGAGTACAACATCTTCGTCAAGGGTGGGGCCCAGGTATTCCTGGCAGGCCCACCGTTGCTGAAGGTGGCTACCGGCGAGGTGGCCAGTGCCGAGGAGCTGGGCGGCGCCGAAATGCACGCCACCAGGAGCGGTCTCTGCGATTACCTGGCCGAGAATGAGACCGAGGGGATGGGCATGGCGCGCGATGTCATCCATCACCTCAACTGGGACAAGAAAGGCTACGGTCCGCGCCAGCCTTCGCGTTCGCCGGTGCATGACACCGAGGAACTGCTGGGGATCGTGCCCAGGGATCTCAAGGCGGCCGTGGACATCCGCGAGGTCATCGCTCGCGTCGTTGACGGCAGCGAGTTCGAGGAATTCAAGCCGGTCTATGCGCCGACCATGGTTTGCGGCTGGGCCCACATCCATGGCTACCCGGTGGGGATTCTCGGCAACAACGGTCCGATCTTCCCGCAGACCGCCGAGAAGTCCACGCAGTTCATTACGCTTTGTAACGCCCGCCACATCCCGTTGATCTTCCTGCACAACATCACCGGCTACATGGTTGGAAAGCAATACGAGGAGGCCGGCATCGTCAAGAAGGGCAGCCAGATGATCAATGCGGTGTCCAACAGTACCGTGCCGCACCTGTCGGTAATCATCGGTGCCAGCTATGGCGCCGGCAACTACGGCATGAGCGGCCGCAGCTTCGATACGCGCTTCCTGTTCTTGTGGCCTACCGCAAAGATCGCGGTTATGGGTCCGAAGCAGATCGCCGGTGTGATGTCGATCGTGCGCCGCGGCCAAGCGGTGCGTGCAGGACAGGTTGTGGACGAGGAGGCCGAGGCCAAGATCGTCGCAGCCACAGAGGCCATCCAGGAGTACACCTCGCTGGCCAAGTACGCAACCGGCCGCATGAGGGACGACGGCATCATCGACCCCCGCGACACCCGCGACGCTCTCGGCATGGCACTGTCCGCTTGCCACTCCAATGAGGTCAAGGGCACCGACAACTACGGCGTATTCCGGTTCTGAACATGAACAAGATCCAGTACATCAAGCGTCTGCTGGTGGCCAACCGCGGCGAGATCGCTCGCCGCGTGATGCGCACCGCTTCGAGGATGGGCATCCACACCGTCGCCGTCTACGCCGACGGCGATGTCAACGAGCCTTTTGTGCGCGAGGCCGACGAGGCCTGGGCGCTGAACGGTCGCACCGCGGCCGAGACCTATCTCGACGTCGCCAAAGTGCTGGCGGCCGCCAAAGCCAGCGGTGCCGACGCCATCCACCCGGGTTACGGCTTCCTGTCCGAGCGAGCCCACTTTGCCCAGGCTGTGATCGACGCCGGTCTGGTGTGGATCGGTCCGCCGCCCGAGGCCATCGCTGCGATGGGCGACAAGCTCGCCGCCAAGAACCTGATGGCGAAGATCGGCGTGCCGGTGCTGCATTCCGTCGAGCTGGACGAGAAGTCCGATCTCGATGCCGCGGCCAGGAAGGTCGGGTTCCCGGCGCTGGTCAAGGCGGCGGCCGGTGGCGGCGGCAAGGGCATGCGCATCGTGCGCGGCAAGGGCGAGTTGGCCGCGGCGGTCGCCGGCGCCCGACGCGAGGCCGCCTCGGCCTTCGGCGACCCCACGGTGTTTCTCGAGCGCTACGTTGAGGGCGCGCGCCACGTCGAGATTCAGGTGATCGGCGACAAGCATGGCACGCTGGTGCATTGCTTCGAGCGCGAGTGTTCGATCCAGCGCCGTCACCAAAAGGTGATAGAGGAAGCGCCGTCCTCCGCGGTCAACCCGGAATTGCGCGCACGCATGGGTGCCGCAGCGGTGCGGGCGGTGCAGGCCATTGCCTACGACAACGCCGGTACGGTCGAATTCCTGCTCGACGCCAGCGGGGAATTCTTCTTCCTCGAAATCAATACCCGCCTGCAGGTGGAGCACCCGGTCACGGAGGCCATAACCGGCGTTGACCTGGTGCGCGAGCAGATTCGTGTCGCCCAGGGCGAGCCGCTGTCCTTCTCGCAGGATTCGCTGACGCTCACCGGCCACGCCATTGAGGCGCGCATCTACGCCGAGGATCCGCAGAACGATTTCCTGCCGGCCAGCGGCGACGTGTTGGCCTGGGAGATGCCGGCCAGCCCGCCGGCGCGTTTCGACAGCGGCGTCGAGACTGGCAGCCACGTCGGCACGCTGTTCGACCCGATGATGGCCAAGATCATCGTGCATCGGCCGACGCGCGCCGAGGCGGCTCGCAGCCTGGCGCTGGTGCTGGAGCGCATGCGCGTCCAGGGCCTGACCACCAATCGGGATTTCCTGGTGGCCACGTTACGGCACGAGCGCTTCCTGGCCGGCGATACCACCACGGGTTTCATCAATGAGGTCAATCCGCCGCGTGGTCGCCAGCCTGATGATGTCGAGCTGCGCGAAGCGGCTATCGCCGCTGCGCTTCACACCCAAGCCCGGAACCGCGACGAGGCGCGCGTGCTGGCCAGCCTGCCGAGCGGATTCCGTATCGGCCGCATGCCGCCCGAGCGCCTGCGCTTCACTTACGGCGAGCGCGAGATCGTTGCCGAGTACCGCAGGCAGCGTGACGGGTCCTTCCGCTTCGAGGTACTGGGCCAGGTGTCCAGCGCCCGGGTGATGGCGGTGCAGGGACATGCGCTGGAGTATGTGCTCGACGGGCGCCGCACGCGCACCACGGTACACCGGCACGGTCGCCAGTGGTGGGTGCATGGCCCCCGCGGCGACCTGACGCTGTACCTGGTCCCGCGCTTTCGCGACGGCAGCGAAGCCGAGGACGTCGCGGGCGGCCTCACCGCGCCGATGCCGGGTCAAGTGATCCTGGTCGAGGTCAAGGTTGGCGACCGCGTCGCCGCTGGCCAGCTGCTGGCGATCATGGAGGCCATGAAGATGGAGCACAGCATTCTGGCGCCGGGTGCCGGCAAGGTCACCGAGGTGCGCGTCACCAAGGGCGACCAGGTGGGCGCCGGCGACCTGCTGGTGGTCATCGAGGAAGACGCCGGTGCGGAGAAGGCGGCATGAGCGCGAAGCGGCCTGTCCGCATCGCCAACTGTTCCGGTTTCTACGGCGACCGTCTGGCGGCGGCCCGCGAAATGGTGGAGGGCGGCCCGATCGACGTGCTGACCGGCGACTGGCTGGCGGAGCTGACCATGCTGATCCTGGCCAAGGATCGTATGAAGGAGCCCCAGGGCGGCTATGCCAAGACTTTCGTCAAGCAGATGCAGCAGGTCATGGCGACCTGCCTGGAGAAGGGCATCAAGGTCGTTGCCAATGCCGGCGGCCTCAATCCCGAGGGCTGCGCCGCTGCCGTGCGCAAGGTTGCTGACGAACTGGGCCTGAAGCCGAAGATCGCCTGGGTCGGCGGGGACAACCTGTTGGCGGAACTGCCGCAGTTGCGCAGCGAAGGCCTGGACTTCCGCAATATGGACACGGGGGAGCCGCTCGGTGAGCGCCAGGTCCTCACCGCCAATGCCTACCTCGGTGGCTGGGGCATCGTCGATGCACTGAACCGCGGCGCCGACATCGTCATCACCGGCCGCACGACGGACGCGGCCGTGGTGGCGGGGCCGGCGGCCTGGTATCACGGCTGGCGGCGTGAGGACTACGACGCCATCGCCGGTGCCATCGTCGCGGGCCACGTGATCGAGTGCGGCGCCCAGGCCACAGGTGGCAACTATGCCTTCTTCAAGGAGGTGCCAGGGCTGGAGTATCCGGGCTTCCCGATTGCCGAGATCGCCGCTGACGGCTCCAGCGTAATCACCAAGCATGCCGGTCACGGCGGCCTGGTGTCGGTGGGCACGGTCACGGCGCAGCTGCTCTACGAGATCGGTGCGCCGGCCTACCTGAACCCGGATGCCGTCGCGCGCTTCGACACCATGACCGTAGTCCAGGACGGCCCCGATCGCGTGCGCATCGCCGGCGTGCGTGGCGAGGCGCCGCCCGAGACGCTCAAGGTCTGCATGAACTACGTCGGCGGCACCCGCACCGTGGTCGCCATGGCCCTGACCGGCTTGGACCTGGAGGAGAAGGCCGACCTCTATACGCGCAGTCTCTGGCGCCAGTTCCCCAGGGGCCGCGACAGCTTCGCCGAGTCCAGGGTCGAGCTGATTCGCGGCAACCTGGCCGATCCCAACAGCAACGAGGAGCACACCGCAACGCTGCGCATCACGGTCAAGGACCAGGATGCCAACCTCGTCGGCGCGGAACTGTTCCGCAAGAACGTCGAGCTCGGGCTGGCCAGCTACCCGGGCCTCTATGCACTACCCGGCAGCTCGCAGATGTACGGCGTCTGTTGGCCGACGCTGATGCCAGCTGCGCGCCTGACCCAGGTGGTGGACGTCGATGGCGAGGTCACGCAGGTGTCCTGCGCACCGGCTACCACCCGGCATGCGGCGATCGAGCCGCTGCGCCCGGCGTTGCCGCCCGTACCTGGTGGCGACACTCGCGAGGAGGCCCTGGGCCGCATCTTTGGCGCTCGCTCCGGCGACAAGGCCGGCAATGCCAACCTCGGCGTTTGGGCGCGCAATGACGCCGCTTACGCTTGGCTGGAGCAGAATCTCACGGTCGGCAAGCTGGCAGAGCTGATGCCCGAAGCCCGCGAGTACCGCGTGGAGCGCCATGCGCTGGCCAATATCCGCTCGCTGAATTTCGTCTTCAAGGGCTTGCTCGGCGAAGGCGTCGCCGCCTCGACCCGCCTCGATGCCCAGGCCAAGAGCTTAGGCGAATACCTGCGCGCGTTGCGGATGGACATTCCGCTGAGCCTGCTCGACGCCTGAACCACGGAATCCCCATGCCCCCGTCCCATGCCGGGCTGACCCCGGAACACGAAGCCTTCCGTAAACAGGCTCGTCACTTCGTGCAGAGCGAGATTACGCCTGCCACCCCGGCCTGGGAGGAAGTCGGCGGCGGTTCGGCCGAGATCATGCTCGATCTGGTCGCCGGACAGGGCGCCTTCTAGGCCCGATCATGGAAGATCTGCAGCGCCTGCTCGACGCCAACGCCCGCCGAGCCACTGCGGCAGCGTGCCCTCGCAGCGATCCTCGCTGCGCGCCAGGCGACTCCAATGCCGCGGCCTCAGCTGTTGCCGGCCGTCGTTCCCGTCGTCGTTCCCTGAGCCGTGGCCGTAGCGGCTGCGGCGTTCCTGGCATCGCGTTCCCGCAGCGCCGCAGCGGTCGCCTCCTGCTGCCGACGCGTGATGGGGAAGCCCCAGATCAGCAGCGAGGCGATGCCCAGTCCGAGCGCCGGCAGGTAGATTGACACCAGCTTGATCCCGAAGGTACCGGAGGCGGTCTGTTCCGTGGCCTTGGCGTCGAAACCGAACCAGCCGACCAGGGCCAGGGCCAGGGCCGCGGCGACGCCCCCCAGGGACTTGGTGACGAACGCGATGATCGCGATATAGATGCCGGCGCGGTCCTCGCCGGATTGCAGCCGCCCGTGATCGGCGATGTCGCCGACCATCGCCGGAGCGATCACCATGATGCTGGTCAGGCAGAACACCACCGCTGCATAGATGACGATCAGAGGTGTATGGCCGGCTTCGCCGCGTGGCAGCAGGGCCAGGCAGGCATAGGACAGCGACATTGCACCGAGGGCAACCGACCAGGTGTGGTGGCGCTCGTAGCGAGTTCCCAGCCAGCCCCAGAACGGCACCGAGATCACCGACAGCGGGATAGCCACCAACATGATGCCCGGTAACTGCTTGCCCAGGCCCAGATAGCTGTCGATGAGCAGGTAGGAGGCCCCCGTGGCCATGCCGGCCAGAAAGGTGGCTGGCACAAAGGCCGCCAGGAAGTGGATCATCGGCTTGTTGCGGGCGACGGCATGCCACACCACGCGCCAGCTGTTGCGCCAGCTTTCTGCGGCGGCGACCGGAGGGGGCGGGGGCAATTCGCCGTCAGGCACGCACCACAGGGAGTAGAGGTTCATCGCCGGCACCAGTACCAGCACCACCACTCCCACGAGCGCCATGTTCTGCAGGTTCAGTTCGGTGGTGTCGCTCAGACCCAGGGCCTTGGCCATATAGGGTACGAGGTAGAACACGAAGGAGCCGATCAGCATCGCCAGCCCCCGCCAGACCTGTATGCGCGAGCGCTGCACATAGTCGCTGCTCAGTGCCACCGACCAGGCGCTGTAGGGAATCTCGGTGAGTTTCCAGCCGAGGTAGGTGACCATGAACCAGCATAGGAACCAGCCGCTGGTAACTGCCTGCGGCGGCCGATAGAGAAACCACAGGCCGGTTACCGTCACCACCGTGCCCACCACGATCCATGGCTTTCGGCTACCGGTGCGACGCGCGGTGCGATCGGACAGGTAACCGATCAGGGGATAAGTGAGGCCGTCGAACAGCCGGGTCAGCAGCAGGGCGGTGGCCAGGGCTTCGAGCGATACGCCGGCGTGCTTGGCATAGATGCCCTGGACCATGGCCTCGGGCGCATGCGTGAAGCCCTGCATTATCGCCGGTAGTGCGAAGGCGAACAGCAGGCCGCGTCCCAGCACCCGGTTGTGAGTGGACTCTGCGCTCAACGAAGCATCTCCTGAAGCGTATGCAAGCGGCCAAGCCGCAGGCTTTGTAGACGACAGGGCCGATGCTGGAGTCCGCGACCCGCAAGGGCTGTCGCCTAGGTGACAGGAGCGGGATAGCAGTAAAGGCAATGATGCGTGCAGGGACATTCCGTGCCGGTCCGCGCGGCGCGACGGCATCCCGCATTCGTCCATCAACAGCGAGCCCATCCATGCAATTCAAATATCCAGGACTCACCGCGGAGCACGATGCCTACCGCGACCAGATCCGCCGTTTCGTGCAGACCGAAATCGTGCCCAACGTTGCCAAGTGGGACGAGGAAGGCTTGTTCCCCAGCGATCTGCACAAGAAGGCGGCCGAAGTCGGCATCCTGCAGCTGGGTTACCCGGAGGAATATGGCGGCATTCCTTGCGCCGATCCGTACTACCAGATCATCCTCGCCGAGGAAATCTCACGCAGTGGCGCTGGTGGCCTGCCGGCTGGCCTGATGACGCACGGTATCGGCTTGCCACCGGTGCTCGCAGGCGCTAGCGAGGCGCTCAAGCAGGAGATCGCGCCGGCAGTACTGCGCGGCGAGAAGTTCATCGCCCTGGGCGTGACCGAACCGGGCGGCGGATCCGACGTGGCGGCGCTGAAGACCCGTGCGGTGCGTGACGGCGACTACTATGTCGTCAACGGATCCAAGACCTTCATCACCTCCGGCATGCGCGCCGACTGGGTGACCACTGCCGTGCGTACTGGAGGCGATGGCATGGGCGGCATCTCGCTGCTGGTGATCCCCACCGACCTGCCGGGGTTCTCGCGCACTCCTCTGAAGAAGATGGGCTGGTGGATGTCCGATACCGCCACGCTGTACTTCGACAATGTACGCGTACCTGTGGCCAACCGCATCGGCCCCGAGAATCAGGGCTTCCTTTACGCCATGGCCAACTTCAATGGCGAGCGTACCGGCATGGCGGCCGGCTGCCTGGGCTACAGCAAGATCTGCTACGAATACGCCCGCGACTATGCCAAGCAGCGCAAGACCTTCGGCAAGCGCCTGGCCGACCATCAGGTCATCCGCCACAAGCTGGCGCGCATGATGCTGGAGATCACGGGGCTGGAGACCATGGTCTACACGCTGGCTACGATTGGCCACCGCGAGGGGAAGATGCCGGTTGCCGAGACCGCGCTGTTGAAGGTCAAGGCTTCGGAGACTTTCGAGTTCTGCGCCAACGAGGCGATGCAGATCCTCGGCGGACATGGCTTCATGCGCGACAACCCGGTGGAGCGCCTGTACCGCGAGACCAAGGTGCAGGCCATCGGCGGCGGATCCGCTGAGATCATGCTCGACCTGGCGGCACGCCAGTACGGCATCTGACGGCGTTCCCGTCGCAATTGTGTCGCCTCTTGGGCGTCGCAGTTGCGACGGGAATGGTCTGGCCGGTGAGTGTGCCCAGCGACTATCGCCGTGGCTTTGCAAGCATTCACAAAATCAGGGGTGTCGTTCGATGACCCTTCCACGAGGCTCCGTCCAGGAGCCCCTCACAAGTGCACAGGTGGCAACGCCTGGGGGAGATGAGGCAGATGTGTCGTTGTAAGGCCGCAGTTGTCTTATTCATCGCTTCGATGTCCACCCTGTTGCCGGCACAGGCCGCCAATCTCGGCGAGGTGAAGCAGGCCGGCGAACAGTGGCTGGCGGCACAGGGGGACTCGCAGAAGCGGGTAGACGGTCTTGCCGAGCAGGGCCGTGACCTTGCCAACGACTACCGCACCACCGAGACCCTGGCCAACAGCGCCACCACCTGGGTCAAGTTCGTCGACGCGGAGACTGCCCGCCGTCAGGCTGTCGCAGGTGCATCCCCCTGATCCTGGCTGCCTCGCCCGCCGATCTCATTGCGCTGTTCAAAGGTGAAATAAGCGGCCTGACCGCTTGCACCACCGTCAGTATCAAGCTCGATGGTGACGCCACCCTGGGCCAGTGCCTGGGCAGCTTTTTGACGCTTCCCGCGCTTGAGAATTCTGGCCGGCCCAGCCATGTCACCTGGGTGACAGTTGCGTTGGCCGCATTTCCCTAGCATCCGGGTAGAACAAGAACCCGGGCCGCCGCAGCATGAGTGATACCGACAGGATCGCAAGCATGGGCGGGGAGGTCTCGGCCGTGCTGGAGCCCCGGCCGGGCGCCGGGCTTGCTCCGCAGGAGCTGCGCCAATTCCGCGCCTCGCGCCTGGCGCCCTGCAAGATTCCCAAGCAGATCGAGATCCGTGACGAGGCGCTGCCCCGTATCGCCTCCGGCAAGATCGACCGCCTGGCCCTGTGCCAGGCTTCCACCGGAGCAGCAACATGAGTCGCAAGGCATACGTGGGTGGCGTTGGCATGGTGAAGTTCTCCAAGCCAGGCGCCAGCGAGAGCTACGCTGACATGGGCGCCAAGGCCGTGCTGGCCGCGCTCAAGGACGCCGGACTGGAACTGTCCGACGTGCAGCAGGCCTACGCCAGCTACATCTATGGCGACTCCGCTTGCGGCCAGCGCGCATTGTTCAATGCCGGCGTCACCGACGTCCCCGTGTTCAACGTCAACAACAACTGCAGTTCCGGCTCCAGCGCGCTGTTCCTGGCACGGCAAGCGGTGGAGGCCGGTGCCGACTGCGTCCTTGCCTTCGGGTTCGAGGAGATGCGCCCGGGCGCTCTGGGCGCCCATTGGGACGACCGCGTTGGCCCTGGCGACCTGCACTTCAAGTCGTTGTTCGAGAATCGCCCGCAGACCACCATGGGCGCGCCCGCGCTGGTGATGTTCGGCAGTGCCGGCTTCGAGTACCTGGAAGAGTACGGCGCCAGGCCCGACCTGTTCGCCAAGGTGGCGGTGAAGACGCGCCGCCATGCCGTCCGCAATCCCTATTCGCTGTTCACCAAGGAACTGAGCGTCGAAGAGGTAATGGCGGCGCCAGTGGTCTACGGTGAGCACCTCACCAAGCTGATGTGCTGCCCGCCCACCTGTGGGGGCGCCGCCGCCGTATTGGTTAGCCGTGAATTCGCCGCGCGCAAGGGTATCTCGCGCTTGGTGGAGATTGCGGGGCAGGGGATGGCCTCGGATACCCCCGCCACCTATCGTACCGCGCGCGACGTGGTGGGTTTCAACCTGGCCCGAAGCGCCCGTGAAAAGGCCTGCGCGGCCGCCGGCATCGGCCCCGAAGACGTCGACGTGATCGAACTGCATGACTGCTTCACGCCCAACGAGGTCATCACCTACGAGGCCTTGGGCCTCTGCGAGCCGGGCGGCGCTACACGGCTGGTGGACAGTGGCAATGTCACCTACGGTGGCAAGTACGTGGTCAATCCCTCCGGCGGCCTGATGTCCAAGGGCCACCCGATCGGCGCCACGGGCTTGGCACAGTGCAACGAATTGGTCACTCAGTTGCGCGGCGAAGCCGGCGTGCGACAGGTGGAAGGTGCCCGGGTCGCGCTGCAGCACAACATCGGGGTTCCCGGCGGCGTGGTCGTTACCCTGTACAAGCCCGCCTGACCACAGGAGAAACCCATGAAAGAAGCCTGGATCGTCGATGCCGTCCGCACGCCGCGCAGCGCCGGCAAGATCGGCAAGGGTAAGCTGGCACACCTGCATCCGCAGCACCTGCTGGCCACGGTGCTGGCCGGCGTTGCCGCGCGCAATTCCCTGAACACGGCCGACATCGATGACGTCATCGTCGGCTGCGGCACGCAGGCCGGCAAGCAGGGCCTATGCATCGCTCGCTCGGCCACGCTGCTGGCGGGGTGGTCGCGGGAGGCCACCGCCTATACCGTCGACCGCTACTGCGGCTCCAGCCTCACCGCCGTCAATGCCGCCGCCATGGCCATCATGTCGGGCATGCAGGAACTCGTGGTCGGCGGCGGCGTTGAAATGATGTCCTATCACGCCACCCTGGCCATCAACGGTTACCCGATGTACCTGATCGACTCGGACAACCCGCAATTGCGTCGGATGTATCCCACCCCGCATCAGGGTGTCTGCGCCGACGTCATCGCGGCACAGGGCGGCTACAGCCGCGCCGAGCTCGACGCCCTGGCGCTGGAAAGTCAGAAGCGCGCCGGTCTGGCTGTCAAGGAAGGCCGCTTCGCTCGGAGCCTCGTGCCGGTGCTGAACGACAATGGCTCGGTGGCCCTGGATCGCGAGGACTTTCTGCGCCCGGAAACCACTGCCGAGGTCCTGGCGCAGCTCAAGCCCTCCTTCGCCCAGCTCTACGACGCCCCCTTCTATGACGAGAACATCACGGCGCGGCAGATGGTGCAGCAGCGCTGGCCAGGCTTGCAGGTGGAGCACGTGCACCACGCCGGCAATTCCTCCGGCGTGGTTGACGGTGCCGCGGCGCTGTTGCTGGCCTCGTCGGAATACGCCGAGGCTCACGGCCTGAAGAAGCGCGCCCGCGTGCGCGCAATCGCCAACGGCGCCTGCGAGCCCGAGCTGATGCTCAACGCGCCGGCCGCGGCCGGCCGCGCGGTGCTGAAGAAGGCCGGCATGTCGGCCCGGGATATCGACCTGTTCGAAATCAACGAGGCCTTCGCCGTCGTCGCCCTCAAGTTCATGCGCGACCTCGAACTCGATCCGCTCAGGGTCAATGTCAACGGCGGTGCCATTGCCCTGGGCCATCCGATAGGGGCAACCGGCGCGATCATCATCGGCGCCCTGCTCGACGAGATGGAGCGCCAGGGCAAGGCGACTGGCCTGGCGACGATGTGTACCGGGGGTGGAATGGCGCCGGCCATCATCATCGAGCGCGTTTGAGTTTCCCTAGGGCCGGCAGTCGGGGATGGCTGCCGGCCCACTTTTCCAATAGCCGGGTTGGGGCAAGGCACGGATGAAGAACTGGTATCCGCTGTCGAACAGGTGCAGCGGCGTGCCGAGGCAGAGCATCGGCACAGGTGCCGGGATTTTGTCACCAAGGTGACATCCATCGCGCTGTGCAGAGGAGAAGATTTGGCTCATATACCTCTCTCGTGACAGGCACCGATGAAACTCTGGCACTGCAAGGATTCACGCTCGCTCCGGCCGCTCTGGACTCTGGAGGAATTGGGCATGCCTTACGATCTCGAGGTGATGCCGTTTCCCCCGCGTTACCTCCACAAGGGTTATCTCGGCGTCAATGTTCTGGGCACAGTGCCGTACTTCGCGGACGGCGATGCACGCATGACCGAGTCCTCGGGCATCTGCCTCTACCTGATCGACAAATACCGCCGATACGACCTCGGCCTGGAGCCCGGCCACCCCGAGTTCGGAAATTATCTGAACTGGCTGTTCCATAGCGATGCCACGTTGACTTTCCCGCAGACGATCTATCTGCGCTACACGCTGCTGGAGCCCGAGGAGCGGCGACTGCCGCAGGCCGCTGCCGACTACCGAAAGTGGTACCTGGCACGCTTGCGCCTGCTGGACTCGCAGCTGGAGAGCCGCGACTTCCTTTGCGACAATCGCTTTACCATCGCCGACATTGCGATCGGCTTTGCGCTGTACCTGGGAGAAATCCTGCGCATCAGCGACGATTACTCTCCGCAGGTCAAGGCTTATCTGGCACGCCTCAAGGCCCGTCCGGCCTTCCAACGCTCGGTGGCGCTAGAGTGACAATAGCGGACGCGCTCTTCGACCTGCGCGGCAAGACTGCGCTGATCACCGGTGGCAGCCGCGGCTTGGGCAAGGCTATCGCCACCGCCTTCGCCAGCCAGGGCACCAACCTGGTGATCGCCAGCCGCAAGCTTGAAGCCTGTGTGGCGGTGGCGCGCGAACTGGAGCAGGCGCATGGCGTGCAGGTGTTGCCGCTGGGCATCAACGTCAAGGACTGGTCGCAGTGCCAGGCTTTGGTCGAAGCCGCCTATGAGCGCTTCGGACAGGTAGATATCCTGGTCAACAATGCGGGCAACTCGCCAGCCTATCCGAACCTCGAGTCGGTCAGTGAGTCGCTGATCGACAGCGTCATTGACCTGAATCTCAAGGCACCGTTCCGCTTGATGGCCCTGGTCGGCACGCGAATGGCGGCAGGTGCTGGCGGATCGATCATCAACATCTCCTCGGCCTCGTCGATCCGGCCTACGGCGATGCTGTTGCATTACGCGGCGGCCAAGGCCGGGCTCAACTCCCTCACCGAGGGCTTTGCCAAGGCGCTGGGGCCCAAGGTGCGTGTCAACGCCATCCTTGCGGGGCCATTCGCCACCGATGTGTTCGCTGGCTGGGACCCCGACGAGTTCCAGCGGACCATGGCCGACCCCTTGTTCCTCAAGCGCGCGGGGCAGCCCTCGGAGATCGCGGGGGCCGCCCTGTACTTCGCTTCGCAAGCCTCCAGTTTCACCACGGGTGCGCTGCTGCGCGTCGATGGCGGCGTGCCCTGATCGCTGCCCGGTCAGGTAACGGCGAAACCGCTGAGGCTGGCCTTCGCGACCAGACGGCGGAAATCGCTGCACTCGATGTAGTCATTGCGGATGCTGATGAAACCCTCCTCCGACCAGCTGCAGAGAAGGCGGTTGATGTGCTGGCGCGTGCCGTAGCAGAGGGTGGCCAGTTCTCCCTGGGTGATGCGCACGGTCAGCTTGCTCGAATGATTGCCGATGGCCTTTCCGTGTTCCTGAAACAGGACCAGAAGCCGGATCGCCAAGCGCACCGCCAACGGATGCGCCGCCACCAGTTCGAACAGGTCGCAAAGGTTGCGCGTGCGTACCAGCAGGTCGCGATGCATCTCGCGGTAGATTATCGGAAAGCGCCTGCCGACCTCGTGGACCACGCGGTGTGGAATCACCGCCAGCACCGAGTCCTCGAGCGCCGTACCGTCGAGTGGCGACGGCGAGTCGTCGTAAAGCGAGAAGTCGCCGAACCAGCCACCGGCGATCAGGTCGCCGACATTGACCTCCTGGCCGCGGGCGGACACCGCACCCAAGCGCATGCGGCCCGACACGATGCCAAGAATGGAGTCCAGGGGCATGCCACGCGCGACGATGATCTGTCCGCCATGCACATTGCGCAGGCGGATGCTGTTCTGCAGCTGTTCGAGCGCCTCGGCGGGCAGTCCGGCAAACCAGGGCGATTGCCGGACGATGCGGGACTTCTGGCACTGTTGCCGGTCTTCTTCCACCAACATGCTTTCCTCCTGATATCTGGCGCCGCCTCGATGATAGCGGTCGTCCCAGCGTCGGTCTTGTGCGACTCCGGTCAACCAATATTCGACGATTGCCGTTGGTTGGCGCCAATGGTCAGGCCGCTCGGTGGCTCATCTCCCCGTTGCCATCAAATTGGAGCGCAGGAGAGCAGGTGGGTACCCTCGCGCTGGCGGGCCTGCAGCGCAGTCATCTAGGCGACAGGATTAGCCGAGTCCATGAATTCTCAGGAATTTCCTATTGAGCCGCTGACTACTCGGGAGCAGCAGGTAATGGCCTGCCTGATGCGCGCGCTTTCGGCCAGCCAGACGGCCTCGGTGCTAGGGGTGTCGATCAACACCATCAAGTTCCACCGGCGCAATATCTACGCCAAGCTTGGCGCGACCTGCCGCCGCGTGGCTGTGGAAGCCTACTGTCGGATCGATCCCGCCGCCCCGGCCTGAGCTGGGCCCGGAGCGAGCGGTTTCCCGGGACCGTACGTCGCAACCACTTCTCCATTGCCGAAGCACAGGTACCGGCTTCCGGCCAGAAATCAGTCCTTCAGTTCCTCGGGCAGTTTCTCCTCGCCAGCGGGCATGTCACATGGGTGACAGCCAGCCCACGCCCGACTGCTTAGGGTCCTGCGGGTCGATACCGGCCGCGTCCGCGGCCGCCGCACGCATCACTATCCCAAGGAGCATTTCGTGACCGACGCTGTCATTGTTTCCTATGCGCGTACGCCGCTGGCCAAGTCCTGGAAGGGCGGTTTCAACATGACCCACGGTGCCACCTTGGGCGGACATGCGGTGCACCACGCCGTGGCCCGTGCCGGCATCGATCCGGCCGAGATCGAGGACGTGCTGATGGGGTGTGCCAATCCCGAGGGTGCCACCGGCGTCAACATCGCGCGCCAGTGTGCCATCCGCGCAGGTCTGCCTGTCACCACATCCGGCGTCACGGTCAACCGCTTCTGCTCCTCAGGCCTGCAGACCATCGCGATGGCCGCGCAACGCGTGATGGTCGACAAGGCACCCATCGTGGTGGCCGGCGGTGTCGAGTCGATCTCGCTGGTGCAGAACCAGATGAATACCAACCATCTCGCCGATCCCTGGGTCTATCAACACAAGCAGGAAATCTACTGGCCGATGATGCAGACGGCCGAAACCGTCGCCGCGCGCTACAAGATTGGCCGCGATCGTCAGGATGAATACGGAGTGCGCAGCCAGCAGCGCGCCGCTGCCGCACTGGCCGCCGGCAAATTCAAGGACGAGATCGTCCCGCTCACCACTACGATGAGCATCACCGAAAAAGCCACCGGCGCCACCTCCACCAAGGAAGTCAGCGTCGCCCAGGACGAAGGCATCCGCGGTGATACCACGCTCGAAGGCGTGTCACAGATCCGCACCGCCGTGCCGGGTGGTGTCATCACCGCCGGCAACGCCAGCCAGTTCTCCGATGGCGGCGCTGCCGTCGTGATCATGGACGGAAAGTTGGCCGAGAAGCGTGGCCTGCAACCCTTGGGCATCTTCCGTGGCTTCGCGGTCGCCGGCTGCGAGCCCGACGAGATGGGCATCGGTCCCGTGTTCGCGATCCCCCGCCTGCTGGAGCGTACCGGCCTGAAGGTCTCCGACATCGGCCTGTGGGAACTGAACGAGGCCTTCGCGGTGCAGGTGCTGTACTGCCGCGACAAGCTCGGCATCCCCGACGAACGCCTCAACGTCAACGGTGGCGCCATCGCGGTGGGGCACCCTTACGGCGTCTCGGGCACACGCCTGACCGGCCACGCGCTTCTGGAAGGCAAGCGCCGCGGCGTCAAGTACGTGGTGGTGACGATGTGCGTTGGCGGTGGCATGGGTGCGGCCGGTCTGTTCGAGGTTGCCTGAATCCCCGCCGGCATTTTGCGGGTGTGACCTGCTTCCGGGCACGGCGTTCGGAAAGCTTGGCGGCGCCCCGCGAGGGGCGCCTTTTTGTTGGGGGGTCAGCGTCCCGGCGCAATCCGGTCAATGTGCAGGGTGGTTCAACCGGGTTCGAGATCAGGTCACCGCGAAGCCGCTCTCGCCGGCCTTGGCCACGAGTTGGCTGTAGTTGCTGCACTCGATGTGGTCGTTGCGCAGGTTGATGAAGCCTTCCTTCGACCAGGCATTGAGCACGCGATTCACGTGTTGGCGGGTGCCGTAGCAAAGCGTCGCCAGTTCGCGCTGCGTCACTTTGACGGAGAGCTTCCAGCTACCGGATTCCGTCCGCACACCGTGATCCCGGAACAGCACCATCAAGCGGATTGCGATGCGCACCGCCAGGGGATGCACCAGCACCAGTTCAATCAGGTCGCACAGCCGGCGGGTGCGCTGCAACAGGTCCTGCTGCATGTTGCGGTAGAGGTACGGCCAGCGGGTTCCCGCTTCGTGCAGTGCCACATTGGGCAGAACCAGCAGCACCGAGTCTTCCAGCGCCACGCAGTCCAGCGGCGAGGGAGCGTCGTCGTAGGTCGAGTAGTCACCGAACCAGCCGCCAGCGACGATGTCGGCCAGGTTGGTTTCCTGGCCGTCGACGGAACTGGTGCCGACGCGCACGCGTCCCGAGACAATTCCGAATACGCAGTCGTTCACCGAGCCATGAATCAGGATCATCTTGCCGGCGAGCACATGGCGTCGGCGCACTTGCTGGCCGAGGAAATCCAGTGCCTCCTGCGGTAGTGCGGTGAACCAGGGACATTCGGCGATCACGCGCGCCTTGTCTTTCTGCCACCGGGCATCTTCCAGCGTGGCGACATTGCCCAGCCGCTGTTTGCCATCCCTGCCGGCTGGAGGCGTCGCATCTTCCCGCATGCCGGACTGCACCGCTTTCGCTTTCATGACAGGCCTACTCCTCGAATTTTAACTCGCGATGTACGCTCATCACCTTGATCAACTGTCACCTAGGTGACTTCGAACGGGTAACTTAATTTACATACGCGATTGGCCGACTGCCCGGATTATAGCGACACATCGGGACGCGGCCTTGAGCCTCGCCGTAGTTAGTACAAAAAAACCATAAGAGGAGAGCTGGTGCGAAGCAAAATCCATGCAGGAGAAGCAGGAAAATCCCCCTGTTTCGCGGTGGAGAGGCATTTCGATCAGATATTTGATCGAAAAGATGCCGTCCGCCTGCGTTGGACTGCTCTGCTCCTGTCCCTGTTGCCTGCCGCTGCCCTGGCGCAGCCGCCGGAGGCTCCGGCCGACGATACGGATGCCTTGCTGCAAATCCTGGAGGCCGATGCCGTTGCCGCTCCTGCCGGCACCGCCCCCGATCAGTCCGCGACCTCCCCCGCTGCGGAACCCACGCCCGGACCTGCGGGAACCACAGCAGGTGAGGGCACTCCTTCGCGTTCGGAGCATGCCGATGCCGTCGCGAATCCGGATTCTCCCGAAGTGCTCGATACCATTCCGGTCGTTTCAAAGCCCGAGCCGGCGCTTACACCGCCGCCCGAGCCGGCCCATCGGCAGATCGAGGAAATCATCGTCACCGCGCAGAAGCGCGAGGAGCGCCTGCAAGATGTTCCTGTATCGGTCACCGCCATCAGCGGCGACGATCTGCGCGACAAAAACGCCAAGGGCCTCGGTGACGTTGCCGTTCCCAACATGGAGCTGAGTTCCGACGGCCTGCTCAGCCAGTTCTTCGTGCGCGGCATCGGCTCCAACTTCGAGCAGCCGATCGAACGCTCGATCGTGCTGTTCATCGATGACATCGCCTACACCGATCGTGTCACTGCCCTCAGCTCCTTCCTCGACATCGATCGCGTCGAGTTCCTGCGCGGCCCGCAAGGCACGCTGTTCGGCAAGAACACCGTTGCGGGCGCGATCTCGATGTACACGCGAAAGCCGGTGCTCGACGACTGGCAGGGACGGCTGTCGGCGGCCTGGGGCAATCTCGGCGATCGCGCGATCGATGGCGCTGTGAACATCCCGGTGCTGGAAGATCGCATGGCCCTGCGTCTCGCCGGCACCTTCGAGGAGCGCGAGGGTTACGTCGATAACAGCTACCGCGGCGAGATGGACGGCGACAAGTACAATTACGCGCTCAGTGCCCGCGCGCTGGTAAACCTCGAGGATGCGGGAGAACTGCTGATGGGAGCGCGCTATGGCGTGAGCCGGCAGGACAACGGCCCGCCCAGTCAGGCCAGCAAGGACCCCGGCACCGGCTTGCCCGGACTGTCGCCCTTCGCGGTCTTCGATCCGGCCTATGAGACGAAGATCGACCACCACAGTTCCAAGGACCTCGACGAATACCTGGACGGCTCGGGTTGGAGTGCCAACGCGCAGTATCGCCTCGATCTGCCCGCGGGCTATTCGCTGACCAGCCTGTTCGCCTATACCGAGTCCTCGTTTACGACGCTGGCCGATGAGGGCACGCCGGCGCCGCTGACCTCGATCTTCACGGACGCTACGACCTCGGGCTACCAGGGTGAGCTGCGCATCAGCTCGCCGCCGGACCTGTTCGACGGCCGCTTCAACTTCCTCGGCGGTCTCTATGGAAGCTGGGACAACGAGGACATCATCGCAGACGTCGACTTGGTGCCGGTCGGAGGGCTGCTGCAATCCGTCGTGCACATCGTGCTACCTGGCTTCACGCTGCCGGGCCTGGATCAGTTCCCAGGCAACGCCGCGAATGCTGGAGCCCAGAGCGTCTATGTCGACCGCGACCGTGACGTCACAACCCTGGCCGGCTTTGCCCAAGGTACGTTAAAGCTCACCGACAGCTTCGATCTGATCCTCGGCGCACGCTACTCCTGGGTGCAGACCCACCTGAACCTGCTCGATCTGCAATACACCGCCCTCGGCCTGGAGGGGGTGCCCTCGCTGTTCAACCTGCTCGGTCTGCAGAACTTCGAGGTCCGCGGCCGCGAGCGCAACGATGTGTCGCCTACCGGCAAGCTGAGCCTGCGCTATCACTTCAGCGACGACGAGATGGTTTTCGCCACAGTGGCGCAGGGTTTCAAGGCCGGTGGCTATTCGCCGGGCAATCCAGGGCCCGACTTCAGCGGGTACGAGCCGGAGACCTCGCTGCTGTACGAATTGGGGGCCAAGCTGTCGCTGTTCGATTCGCGCATGCGCGTCAATGCCACCGCCTTCCGCACCGAGTTCAAGAACTTCCAGGTTCTGGTGCAGGAGAATTTCGTCGATGTGGTTACCAACGCGGCCCAGGCCGAGACCGCCGGCGCGGAATTGGAGACGCTGACGATCCTGCCGCTTGGGCTCACGCTGGGCGTGAATGGCTCCTGGATGCCGGTTGCGCGCTTTGTCAGCTATCCCGACGGGCCCTGCGCCGAGTCGACCCTGTCGACGCAGACCAGCGGCTGCGATCGCTCCGGCGGGCGCCTGCCCTACGCGCCGGAATGGTCGGCCTCGGTAGGACTCTCCGGTTTCTGGCCGCTGCCGGGGCAGCTTTTTGCCTTGAACGCCGGTGTCGACGGCAGCTGGTCCGACAGCTTGTTCTTCCAGGCCGACGGCGATCCTGTGGACAGCCGCGAGGCGCTGTGGCGTGTCAACGCGCGCGCCGGCTTTGGCACCGTCGACAACCAGTGGAGCCTTCAGCTATTCGTCAACAACCTGACCAATGCCGTCTGGCAGGAGTACGGCAACGACACCACGGCTGGCGGCCACTTCGCCTACGTGCCGCCGCCGCGGACCTGGAACCTGCGCCTGAGCTGGAATTTCTGAGCACCGGCGTCGCGCCGCGATGCCTTTCATAACCTCATCCAAGAGCACCGACATGTCCTTCAAATACCCGGGCCTGAGCGCCGAGCACGATGCCTACCGCGACCAGGTCCGCCGTTTCGTCCAGACCGAGATCACGCCCAACGTCGCCCGATGGGACGAAGCCGAGAGCTTCCCGCGCGAGCTGCACCAGAAGGCAGCTGCGGCGGGCATCCTGAACCTGGGCTATCCCGAAGAGTACGGCGGCATCCCGGTCAGTGACCCGTACTTCGGCCTGATCATGGCCGAGGAACTGGCGCGCTGCGGTGCCGGCGGTGTGCCGGCCAGCCTGATGACGCATTCGATTGGCCTGCCACCGGTGCTGGCCGGTGGCAGCGAGGCGCTCAAGCAGCAGATTGTTTCGCCGGTTGTTCGCGGCGACAAGCTGATCTGCCTGGGCATTACCGAGCCGGGCGGCGGATCCGACGTGGCGGCGCTGAAGACCCGCGCCGTGCTCGATGGCGACCACTACGTCGTCAACGGCTCCAAGACCTTCATCACTTCCGGCATGCGTGCCGACTGGGTGACCACCGCCGTGCGTACTGGAGGCGAGGGCATGGGCGGCATCTCGCTGCTGGTGATCCCCACCGACCTGCCGGGGTTCTCGCGTACGCCGCTGAAGAAGATGGGCTGGTGGGTGTCTGACACCGCCACGCTGTACTTCGACAACCTGCGCGTGCCGGTGGCCAATCGCATTGGCGTGGAGAACGAAGGCTTCCTTTACATCATGCGCAACTTCAACACCGAGCGCACCGGCATGGCCGCCGGTTGCCTGGGGTACAGCAAGGTCTGCTACGAATACGCGCGCGACTACGCGCAGCAGCGCAAGACATTTGGCAAGCGCCTGGCCGATCACCAGGTCATCCGCCACAAGCTCTCCCGCATGATGCTGGAGATCACCGGCCTCGAGACCATGCTGTACACCATTGCCACGGTCAATGCGCAGGGCGGAAATCCCATCGCCGAGACGGCGCTGCTGAAGGTGAAGGCGTCGGAGACCTTTGAGTTCTGCGCCAACGAGGCGATGCAAATCCTCGGCGGCCATGGCTTCATGCGCGACAACCCGGTGGAGCGTCTGTACCGCGAGACCAAGGTGCAGGCCATCGGTGGCGGATCCGCCGAGATCATGCTCGACCTGGCCGCGCGCCAGTTCAAGATCTGAACGACGAGGAGACCGGGCCTTGGACGCACTGGCGCGCTACGCGCATGTTCCAGCGAAGCTGGTGCGCCACTGGGCCTGGGTCGATTTCGGAATGATCCTCAATTTCTCCCTGCCGCCCGTGCTGGCCAAGTTCGTTGCCGGCCTCTACTGGCTCAACGGGAAACTCGGTGGCACGACTGTGCCACCGGTCTTCGATCCGACCCAGGTCCTGTTCGCTGCCATGACCGGTGCGCTCTACGCGGCCTGGGTATTGGCCCGCCTGCTGCACCCGGCGGGCCTGTTCGCGGCGATCGATGCGGGAAGCCGCCTGATCATTGCCGCAGTCGCCGTCTACACGGTCCTCGCGATGGATGGAGCGCCGGTGCTATGGCTGTTGTTCGCCATGGCGGTTTCCGGCGCCATCGCACAGGGCTGGGCCGTGCTGCGTCCGCAGCAGCCGGGCGTGGCTCCGGCGCAGGCCTGAGGCGCCTCGAAAGCCTCCAGCGGTACCGACGATCACCAGAGGCGCCTGCAGGCGCCCGGCGCAGAAAACCGGCGAGAGCCGGAGGAGAGAGATGTCTGCACGTCAACCCCGCGGGGCCGCCCTGGCTCCGCCGAATGCATCGATGCCGGGCGCCGCGCGCGCGCCAGGTTATGCCCAATCCCGACCAGAGCAGGTTTCGGCCGGCAAGGCACGGTTCTCCGCCCGAACTACCGGTTCGGGCTTTGTCGCGGCGCCCTTCGCTGGGCGCCGTTCTTTTGATTTTCGTACCGCCTTTCTCGCCATACTCAGCCTCGTCCTGGGTCTGGCACTGTCAGGCTGTCAGCGCTCCGAGCCGGTTTCCGGCGAGCGCAGCGGAGCCGAAATCGACTTGGTGGCGCAACCGGAGGCGCTGGTCGATGTGCCGCAGAAGTACCGGCCGAAGTTCCGCTGGTGGTGGCCCACCGACGAGGTCGAGCACGACGAACTGGTCGAGGAACTGCACGCTGCGAAGGATGCGGGCTTCGGCGGCGTCGAGCTCAGCATGACGCGCAACCCTGTGCAGTGGGGCTCCACCGCGTACCGCCATGCCGTGAAGGCCGTCCTGACCGAAGCCAACGAAATCGGCATGGGTGTCGACATCACGCTTGGCCCGGCTTGGCCAATCTCGAGCGCCGCGGTCAATGACGAGACCAAGGGGCTGTCCTCGCAGGACCTGGTCTACGGCTACATCGACGTGATCGGTCCGATGATCTATTCCGGTGCCATTCCGGAGCCCTCGGACAACATCTTCCTGTTCAAGCGCCTCGCATCGGTCAGCGCCGCGCAGTTCGCCAATCCGCTGGATCCCGGCATTCCCAACCCGGTGAATCTGGAAAATCTCGGCACCGACCTGCCTAACCCGCTTCCGGTGAATCTTGCCGAGGCCTCGATGATCGATCTGAGCGACAAGGTTGGCGCCGACGGCAAGCTGCAGTGGACCGTGCCGGCGGGGCGCTGGCGCCTGTTCGGCTTCTGGTCGCGGCCCACCGTGCAACGCACGCATGGCGACATCATCTCGCTGATACCCGCGCTGCTGCAGGCCAACTTGCCATTCGATCCGGGCGATATCGGTGGCCTGCAAGGCAATATGGTGGTCGATCACTTCGGTCGCGCCGGCATCGACGCCACGCTCGACGACTTCGACCAGCGCGTCTTCGGTGGCGACATGACTCCGCTGTGGAAAAAGAACGGCGGCTTTGTCTTTGAGGATTCCCTGGAGCTGAGTCACACACAGCCGATTTCGATAGGCTTCCTCGACATCTGCGTTTGCAGCGCGCGTTTCTGGACGCCGGAATTCATTGCCGAGTTCCAGAAGCGACGCGGCTACGACCTGCGGCCGTTGTTGCCGCTGGTGTTCGCCGCCTACGACCTGCCTGGTGGCGATGGTGCACGCCTGCGCCGCGACTACTACAACACGCTCAGCGAACTGTTCATCGACAATCACCTCAAGCCGATAGCCGACTGGGCTGGGCGCTATGGCCTGAGGTCGCGCACCCAGGCCTACCATATCGTCGGCCAGGAAGTGACGCGCGCCTCCGCGGGCGCGCAGCACCCGGACGGCGAGAGCCTGGCCTTCGGCGACAGTGGCGCCAAGATACCGCCGGGTGCCGCGGATACGGAAAAGATCTTCGGCGAGTACCGCAAGATCGTCTCGGGCGCACACATCTCCGGTGCGAAAGAGCTTTCCCTGGAGGCTGGCGCCATCACCGGTGGCAATGGCTACAACGCAACTGCGGCTGACTACAAGATCATCGCCGACCGTGCCTTCGCCGCCGGCATTACAACGATGGTTGTGCAGGGCATTGCCTACCGCAAGTACCAGGATGCCTACCAACTGTTCTCCTGGCCGGGCTGGGACGCGTGGATCACGGTGTTCTCGGAGAGTTGGAACCAGGTCTTCCCGCAGA
Organism: Solimonas sp. K1W22B-7; assembly: GCF_003428335.1. Lineage (GTDB taxonomy): Bacteria > Pseudomonadota > Gammaproteobacteria > Nevskiales > Nevskiaceae > Solimonas_A. The sequence continues at coordinate 4,136,006 of NZ_CP031704.1, read as the reverse complement.
TGAAAAAGTGGCCGACACTTGCCGGCTACCTCGGACGCGGTAACGCGGTGCTGCAACAGGGGCAGCCCGCGGTGGACCTTACCGTGCTGGGCCGGCCCACCGTGCTGATTCCGCTCACGGCCGGCACGCCGGTTGACGGTTTCCTGCAGCCGCAGGGCTATTCCTGGGACAGCATCGACGACCAGAGCCTCGCCGGGCTGCCGGATGCCGCCGCTGGACGCGTGCTGCCCGAGGGCCCTGCGTACAAGGCGGTGGTGGTCGATCGCGTCAAGTCGATCTCCGGTGTCGCCGCCCAGCGCCTGCTGTCCTTCGCCCGCGCCGGCGTGCCGGTGGTTGTGATCGGCGCCGTACCGGCCGCGGGCATGGGTTACAAGGATGTTGCCGCCGAGGATGCACAGGTGGCCCAGGCTTTCGAGGGGCTGGCCGCCCTGGACCGCTTCTCACGCATCGACGATCCCGCCCAGTTGCCCGAGACCTTGCGGGCGCTTGGCGTGATGCCAGCGCTACGCGTGCCGGAGCCGACCCACCTGGTGGCCCAGCACCGCCGCTTGCCCAACGGCGATCTCTGGTTCGTCTACAACAACAGCGCCGATACAGTGGACACGCCGGTGGGCTTTTCCGGCAGAGGCCGGCCCACGCGCATCGACCTGTGGACCGGTGCCGCGGAAGCGCTGGCTGAATACCGCGAGGAGGACGGGGTGGTGACCCTGCCGCTGCGCCTGCCGCCGGGCGGGACGATGGTGCTCAGCTTCAATCCGCGCGCCGCCAAGCGCCTGCACGTGTTCTCCACCGACGCCGCACTGGCGCGCTTCGAAGGTGGCACGCTGCGTCTGCGTGACACCAGCAGTGGCGAAAGGAAGGCCACGCTCAGCGATGGTCGCGAGGTGCGCGTGACCCTACCGGACCTGCCGCCGCCGCTACAGGTGACGGGTAACTGGCAGCTCGTGGCGCATACGGTCTCGCCGGCCGGCGATGACACGGTTTCCATGCCGCTGCCGGCGCTGAAGGACTGGCGCAATATCCCGGGCCTGACGAACAGCGCCGGCACCGGCATCTACACCACCGAGGTTGACGTGCCGGCCGACTGGCTTACCGCCGGCCGCGGCGTGCTGCTCGATCCCGGCACCGTCGGCGGCATGATGGAGGTCTTCATCAACGGCCAGCCGGCCTATACGCCGACGCTGCCCGAACCACCGCGCCCGATCACCGCACTGCTGCACCCCGGCATCAACGACATCCGCGTCGAAGTCGCCACCACGCTGCTCAATCGCATGATCGGGCAGCTGAAGGAAGGCGACCTTCGCTACGCGCTGTTCGCCGCGCGCACGGCCCAGCCCTATGGCCTGATCGGGCCGGTGCGCCTCATTCCGTATGCAGAAGCTCAGATCGGAGAACAGCGATGACGCCGCGCCCCCTGTCACGCCTTTGGTCTGCAGGCAGCCTGGCGCTGTTGCTGGCACTGTGCGCCTGCGGCAGTTCCCAGCCCGTTGAAACCGGAGCCCCCGGCGCCGTCGCCGGCAGCGGCACGAATGACACGGGCGATCGCCAGCCCGCGCCGGTGCTGAACCCCGCCAACTTCCAGGACCCGCCGCTCCAGGTGCGTCCGAAGTACCGCTGGTACATGCCGGTGGCCTACACCGACGACGAGGAATTGCGTCGCGAACTGCGCGCGATGAAGGAGGTCGGGGCGGGTGGTGCGGAGGTGGCGGCGTTCGCCGCGTCCAACAACCTGGTCGAGCAGCTCATCAGCCCGCGCAGCCAGCGGCCTTTCCTGGAGCAGTACGGCTGGGGCACGCCGTTGTGGGCACAGAAGATCGAGCTGATGCTGGAGGAAGCCAAGGCCCAGGGCCTGACGCTGGACATGACGAGCGGGCCGTACTGGCCCTCGGTGCTGCCCACGGTCTCCGACATCAACGATCCTCTGGTGCAGCAGCGCCTGGTCTATGCCCGCCGGCTGGTGCCGGCCGGCAGCAAGTTCAGCGGCGCCGTCCCGGCACCGCTGGGAACCGGCGCCAAGCTCTTGCCGGTCGCGGTCGTCGCCGCACGCTGTCTCGATCCCGTCACCTGCGCCGCTGCAGGACTGGGAGTCCCCACGGGCGCCCTGCTGGACCCGGACAGCGCAGTGGACATCACCTCCTCCGTCGTGGACGGCAAGATCCAGTGGACTGCGCCGCGCGAGGGGGGCTGTGGGTGCTGTTTGGCTTCTGGCACTGCGGCGACCACCAGAGCCTCAGCGGCTTCACCGCGACCACGCCGAACTACGTGCTGGACCACCTGAGCGTCGATGCCGCGCAGGCGGTGGCCGACTACTGGGACCGGCAGGTGCTGACGGACCGCTCGCGCGAGCTGATCCGCCAGATTGGCGCCGGCTCGGTATTCGAGGATTCGCTGGAGCTGTCGTCCACGATGAAATGGACTCCCAGCTTCGCGCGCGACTTCGAGAAGTACCGCGGCTACTCCGTGCTGCGCTACCTGCCGGCCGTGGCCGGAGCCGGCGAAGCCGGCAACGGCAAGCCCTCGTTCGACTTCCCCGACGGCATCGGCGCACGCATCCGTGAGGACTATCGCCAGAGCTGGAGCGATCTCTACCTCAACAATCGCGTACGTACCCTGCAGAAGTGGCTGCATGGCCAGGGCCGCACCCTGCGCGCACAGCCCTACGGCAATGCCATCGACGCACCTTACGTGGCCTCGCAGCTGGATATCCCGGAGGGCGAGTCGCTGGGCTTCGGCAACATCCTGCTCAGTACCAACGTCGAGAAGCACAAACTGCTCGCGGCGGGCGCGCACATGAGCGGTCGCACCGTAGTGTCGATGGAGTGCTGCGCCTACCTGGCGCTGCCTTACGGCACTACCGCCGGTCAGAATCTCCAGGAGATTTATCGCGCCTATGCCGGCGGCGTGACGCAGCAGGTCTGGTCCGGCTTTCCCTACGCGGACCTCGACGGCGCCACCTGGCCCGGCTGGGACGGCTTCGCCTTTCCGCTGGTCTTCGCCGAGAACTGGGGACCGCGGCAGCCGACCTGGCAGCACTACCGCAGCATCAACGACCACCTCGGGCGCCTGCAGCTGGTGCTGCGCCAGGGCAGGCCGCGCTTCGACGTGGCCGTGTACTGGCGCAGCTTCGACATCCCGCAACTGGAAGACGGCATCAACATCCCGACCGCCTCGGCACTGGCTCGCGATGGCTACACCTACGAGTACCTCAGCCCGGCGATCTTCCGCGAGCCCTACGCGGTCTACGACGGCAGCCGCCTGTTCCCGCAAAAGTCCTCGTACAAGGCACTGATCCTGCGCCAGGAGAGCGTCATCCCGCTGGATACGGCGCGGCGCTTCGTCAGCTACGCGCGCCGGGGCCTGCCGATCGTCATCGTCGGTACGCTGCCCTCGCGCACGCCGGGTTACTACAAGGCGGCGGAGGAGGACGCCGGTGTACAGGCCGCAATGCAGGAGCTGCAGGGCTTGCCCAATGTCGTCACCGTGGCGAACGACGATGCGATCCCCGGCGCGCTCGCCACGCTCGGCGTCGAACCTTCCGTGCGCCGCGACCAGGACAGCGGCCTGCTGAGCCTGCGCCGCCAGACCGAGGACACCGACTACTACTACCTGTTCAACTACACCCGGGCGCTGGCCGCGGGCGTGGACCTGCCCCTGAGCGGCGCCGACGCCGATCTGGAGGCGGCACTGGAAGGCGAGGGCAGGCCCTACGAATTGGATGCCTGGTCCGGCGCGATCCGCCCGATCGCGGGCTACCGGCGCGACGGCGGCCGTATCGTGCTGCCGCTGCAGCTGCGCAAGGGTGACGTGCGCGTGATCGCCATCAGCCGTCGCAGTCTCGACGGCGGCCCCAGGCCAGGCGCTTCCGCCGTCGCTGGCCCCGGGGCCGAACTGCTGTACCGCGGAGGTCAGTTGGTGCTGCGCTCCTCGCAGCCCGGAGAGCACACGCTGAGTCTGGCCGACGGCACCAGCGGCGGCGCCACCATCGCTGCCGTCCCTGCGCCGATCCTCCTCGATCGCTGGCAACTCAAGGCCGACGCCTGGGAGCCGGGTGCGAGCGCTACCGAAACCCGCATCGTCAGCCACCAGGTCACGGTCAATGCGCTGCCCGGCGGTATGCTGCCGGGCTGGCTGCTGCTGCCGGGGCTGACGATTGCTTCGGGCCAGGGTCGCTACAGCACCACTGTGAACCTCGGGCCCGCCTGGTCGGGCGGGCACGGCGCCTGGCTCGACCTGGGCAGTGTGCTGGACACGGCCGCGGTCACCGTCAATGGCCAGCGGCTGCCGCCGATCAACCTGCTCGATCCGAGCCGCATCGATCTCGGTCCCTACCTGCAGCCCGGCGACAACAGCATCGTCGTCGATATCGCCACGACGCTGGGCAACCGTGTCCGCATCAGCCGACTGACCAATCCCTACATTGCCAGTGGTCTCTATGGCGGCGTTCTGCCGCAGAACTACGGCCTGCTCGGGCCAGTGCGCCTCATGCCCTATGGCGAAGCCGTGGTCACGGTTCCGGGAGCGTGAACATCATCATGAAGGCGGCCTACGCCCGAATTCCTGTGCTGACCCTGCTGCTCGCGCTGGGCGCTTGCGGCGGCCGCTCTGAACCGGTGGGCGTCGGCAGCCCGACGGTACCTCAACCGCCCTCGACCAAGGCCTGTGCCGCCGCTGGCGGTGGTGTCAGCCTGACCGAGTTGCGCACGGAGGCGCAGCGCGAGCCTCTGGGCCTTGACGCGAGGCAGCCGCGCTTCAGTTGGCAGTTGCAGTCCGGCAAGCGCTGCGTGTCGCAGACCGCCTACGAGCTGAAGCTCGGCACCCGGCCCGGCGCAGCCGATGTCTGGTCCAGCGGCAAGGTCGACAGTGCCGATCCTTTCGCTGACTACGCCGGCCCGCCGCTGCAGTCGCGCGGCCGCTACTGGTGGACGGTACGGGTTTACGACCAGGCGGGCCAGGCTGCCGCCATGCCTGCGCCCGCCGCCTTCGAGATGGGCCTGCTCGATCTTTCCGATTGGAGCGCCAAGCTGATCGGCGCTGCGCCACCGCCGGAGGGCAGCTGGACCCGCGACCGCGATCTGCGCCTCGCTATCACCCGCCGCGTGAACTTCCTGGCCTACCTGCCCTCGGTGCTGGTCGGCGTTACCGGCCATTCGACGCCGCCGATTACCGAGTCCATCGCCAACCAGCCCAGCCCCTACCTGCGCAAGGAATTCGAGCTGCGCGGGCCGGTCGTTCGGGCGCGGCTCTATGCTACGGCGCTGGGCGTCTACAACCTGCGACTTAACGGCCGGCGCGTCAGCGACGATGAACTGAGCCCGGGCTGGACCGACTACTTCAAGCACCTGCAATACCGCAGCTACGACGTCACCGCGCAGCTCAACAGTGGCGTCAATGTGCTGGCCGCGGTGCTCGGCGCCGGCTGGTACGCCGGTCACGTCGGCTTCGGCGGGCCGTTCCCCTATGGCGACAAGCCCTCCTTTGCCGCGCAGCTGGAATTGAGCTACGCCGACGGAAGCAGCGAAACCATCGTCAGCGACGCCAGCTGGCGCATGAGCATGGACGGGCCGGTGCGGGCTTCGGACCTACTGATGGGTGAGGACTACGACGCCAGCCGCGAGATGCCGGGTTGGGACCAGCCCGGCTATGCCCCAGCCGCGTCCTGGGGTGCAGTGCGCGCCAGCCCGTTATCGGCCCTCACCGACGTCGGCATCGTTGCCCTGCAAGGGCCGCCGGTGCGCGTGACCGAGCGCCGCCGCCCGGTCGACGTGCGGCAGCTGCCCAATGGTGACTGGCGCTTCGACCTCGGCCAGAACATGGTCGGAATAGTCGAGATCAAGCTCGACGAGGCGGCCGGAACCAAGCTGACCTTGCGCCATGGCGAGGGCCTGAACAAGGACGATAGCGTCTGGATGGACAACCTGCGCGGTGCGCAGGCCAGCGACACCTACATCGCTGGTGGCGGCGCGGTGACCTGGCGGCCGTCCTTCACCTTCCATGGGTTCCGCTACGTGCAGGTCAAGGGCCTGACGCGCACGCCCGACGCGGACTCCCTGACCGGGCTGGTCCTCGGCACGGACGTCCCGCGCAGCGGCGTCGTCACCACCGACAACGAGCTGATCAACCGCATCCTCTTGGCGGTGGACTGGGGCTTGCGCGGCAACTATCTCAGCATCCCTACCGACACACCCGCCCGCGACGAGCGCCTGGGCTGGACCGGTGACTCGCAGATCTTCGCCAGGGCCGCCACCTACCAGCGCGAGGTACTGCCGTTCCTGCGCAAGCACCTGATGGACGTGCGCGACACCCAGCGCGCGGATGGCGCGATCGCCGACGTGGCGCCGATGCTGAGCGATTTCGACGGCGTCTGGATCTACTACGGTACCTCGGGCTGGGGTGACGTCATCGCCCTGATCCCCTGGGAGTTGTACCGCGCTTATGGCGACCGCCGCGTCATCGACGAGAACTGGGAAGCGATGACGAGCTGGATCGACTACTGCGCGGCAGCCGCGCAGGGCTATCTGCGCGACGGCAACGGCTACGGTGACCATCTGGCCATCGATGCGCCCGACAAGGCCCTGATCAATACCGCTTACTTCGCCCATACCGCCGACCTGCTGGCGCAGATGGCTCGCGCGACCGGCCGCACGGCAGACGAGAAGAAATACTCGGAGCTGTTCGGAAACATCCGCCAGGCCTTCACCAAGGCCTATGTGCGGGAAGACGGCACAGTCAAGGGCGACACGCAGTCCGGATATGTCGTGGCCCTAGCGTTCGGACTGGTGCCCGAGGCGCAGCGGCCGCAGCTGCTTGAGCGTCTCTTCGCCAAGGTGGAAGAAGCCGACCGTCACCTGAGCACGGGCTTCATGACCACGCGCTTCCTGCTGCCGCTGCTGGTGGAGGGCGGTCGCGCCGACCTGGCGCATGCCATCCTCAACCAGACCACTTACCCCTCCTGGGGCAACATTCTCACCGAGAAGGGCGGCACGACCTTCTTCGAGACCTGGTCCGGTAGCGATCCCAAGCACGACACCTCGGGCGGCGCGCCGCTGCTGAACTCGCTCAATCATTACTCGCACGGCGGTTCGGTGGGCGAGTGGATATGGAGTCAGCTGGCCGGCATCTCCGCCAACCAGCCTGGCTTCGCCGAAGTGCGCATCCGCCCGGTGCCGGGCGAGGGCACGACCCAGGTCGAGGGCGTGCTGCAGTCGGTGCGCGGCCAGATCGTCAGCGCCTGGAAGCAGCGCGACGACGGCTTCGATCTCGATGTAGCCCTGCCGGCCAACACCACTGGCCTGGTCTACATCCCGGGCAGCGACCCTTCGGCCGTAGCCGAGACCGGGCAGGGGACTCATCGTCCCGCGCAGGCCGCGGAAGGCGTGCGATACCTGGGCACCGAGGGCGACCGCCTGGTCTACCGCGTGGGCTCCGGCAGCTACCGGTTCCGCAGCGGCAAGGCGGCAGGAGATTCCGAAGAGCAGTTCGGTGGTGGCGCCATCTCGCCGCTGCTGCTTGGTCTGTGGCTGCTGCTGGTTGTCCTGGCCCACCGCCGCCCCTTGCGCGGGCCGAGCCGGAATCCCCCGGCCCAGGTGCGCCCTGGGACCGGTACGCCTGGTCCCTTACGGCGAAGCGGTGGTTTCCACCGCGCAATCGGAGCCCTAGATCGATGAGCCTGCGCCTGCTATTACCCTGCTGCCTCGCCCTGCTGCTGGCCGCCTGCGGCAGCCGTTCGACGCCAGTGGACGATGCGGGCGCCGGCACGCCCGCCGCGGTGACCGGCGGCCGGAGCGCGCCCACGCCCTTGCTGACGGCGGCGAGCTTCGCCGATCCCCCGGTGCAGCTGCGACCGCGCTACCGCTGGTACCAGCCGATGGCGCTGACCGACGACGAGGAACTGCGCCGGGAATTGCGCGCCATGCGCCAGGTGGGTGCCGGCGGCGCCGAAGTGGCGGCGTTTCCCGCCACCGAGAATCTGGCGGACCAGCAGACCTCGCCGAACTCTCAGGGGCCGTTCCTGCAGGAGTTCGGCTGGGGTACGCCGCGCTGGGCGCACAAGATCGAGGTGATGCTCGAAGAGGCCCACGCCCAGGGCATAGGACTCGACATGACCATCGGGCCGTACTGGCCCTCAGTGCTGCCGACCATCCAGGACATCAACGACCCGCGCGTGCAGCAGCAACTGCTCTACGGCGCCAAGGTCGTTGCTGCCGGCGCCCGCTTCAGCGGTGTCCCGCCGCCGCCCAAGGCCGCCCCCCCCGCAGGCGCCCAAACGCAGCTGGTCGCGCTACTCGCTGCGCGTTGTCTCAACGCGCTGACCTGCCAGCTGTCCGCCACGCTGTCGGACCTCAATGCCACTGCCGAGAGCAACCCGGTGGTGATTGACAGCCAACTCGTTCCGGCAATGCTCGATCCCGACAGCGTCGTCGACCTGAGCGCCTCGCTCGTGGACGGCCGGCTGCAGTGGACCGCGCCCGCGGGCGGCGGCAGCTGGGTGCTGCTTTCGTTCTGGCAGAGCGGCGAGCACCAGGTGCTGGCCGGCGATCCGGCCAAGACCACTACGCTCGTCCTGGACCACTTGAGCGTGCAGGCCGCGCAGGCGGTGGCGGACTACTGGGATCAGAACATCCTGACACCACGCGCCCGCGAACTGATCAATGCGCTTGGCGGCGCCTCGGTGTTCGAGGACTCCCTGGAACTGTCCAGCAGCTTCAAGTGGACCTGGACATTCCTGGAGGATTTCCAGGCGCATCGTGGCTACTCCCTGCTGCGCTACCTGCCGGCGCTGACGGGTACCCGCGAGCAGGGTACGGCCGCCCCTGCCTTCGACTTCCCCGGTGGTATCGGCGCGCGCGTGCGCCACGACTATCGCCAGAGCTGGAGCGATTTGTATGCCGCCAACCGCCTGGCCACATTGAGGCGCTGGCTCCACGGCCGCGGCATGACGCTGCGCGCCCAGCCGTATGGCGACCCCATCGATATCCCCTTCGTCGCCTCACAGTTGGACATCCCCGAAGGTGAGTCCCTGGGGTTCGGTGACCTGCTGCTCAGTGGCAATCCACAGTGGTACAAGCTGATCGCCGCTGGAGCCCACCTCAGCGGGGGTAGTGTGGTATCGCAGGAGTGCTGCGCCTTCCTGGGGCCGGCCTACGCAACCACGGCGACGCAGAACCTGCAGGAGATTTATCGCGGCTATGCCGGCGGGGTCACGCTCCAGATCTGGTCCGGGTTTCCCTATGCCGCGCTGTCCACTTCGACCTGGCCCGGTTGGGACGGCTTCGGCTTTCCCTTCACCTTCGCCGAGAACTGGGGCCCGCGGCTGCCCGCCTGGGACCAATACCGCGCCGTCAACGACCACCTCGCGCGCCTGCAGTTGGCATTGCGCCAAGGCAAGCCGCGCTTCGATGTGGCCGTTTACTGGCAGGACTATGGCCTTGGCCTCTTCAATAGCGGCAGCAGCCTGCAAAGCGACGGCCACAGCCTGCTCGGCACCGACCGCATCATTCCCAGCGGCTCGGAGCTCGCGCGCCGCGGCTATACCTACGAATACCTAAGCCCGGCCTTTTTCTCGCAGCCGGGCGCGGTTTGGGAGAGCGGCCGGCTGTTTCCCTCAACCTCCGCCTACAAGGCTGTGGTGATCCGCAGGGAGAGCCGCATGCCGCTGGAGGCGGCGCAGAAGCTGCTGCAGCTCGCACGCCAGGGCATGCCCGTGGTCATGGTGGGCGATGCGCCGACACAAACCCCGGGCTGGTATGGCGCCGGTGCCGAGGATGCCAGCGTGCGGGAAGCCATGCAGCAGCTGCTGGACCTGCCCGGCGTGCGGCGCGTGAATCGCGATGACGACATCCCCGACGCCTTGCTGGCGCTCGGCGTACGACCCTCGATTGAATACGACGGTGCCAGCAAGCTGCTGAGCCTGCGCCGCCAGACCGACGACACCGACTACTACTACCTGTTCAACGCCACTACCGCGCTGCAGGTGATGACCGAGATACAGCTCAGCGGTGTCGACGCCGACGTCACGGCGTCTCTGGAGGGCGAGGGCCAGCCCTATGAGTTGGATGCATGGAGCGGGCACATCCGTTCGCTGGCGGAGTACCAGGCGGGCGAGGGGCGCGTGCGGTTGCAGTTGAGCCTGAAGAAGGGCGACGTGCGGCTGATCGCCATCAGTCGCCGCCGGCTCGACAATGGTTCGGCGTCGCAGCGACCCGCCAGCGCCGTCGGCGCAGATTTGCTGTACCGCGACGGCGCCCTGGTGGCACGCGCGACGCAGGCCGGGCGCCAGGACGTGGTCCTGGGCGACGGTCGCAGCGCCAGCGCAGACATCGCCGCCGTGCCGTCGCCGATCGCGCTGAACCAGTGGCGGCTGTCGGCAGAAAGCTGGGAGCCCGGCGACTCGGCCTCGCAGACGCGTCGCGTCGCCCATGAGCTGACCGTCAACGCCTTGCCCGGCGGCAAGCTGCCGGGCTGGCTGCTGTTGCCCGGTCTCACGATCGCCTCCGGCACCGGCCGCTACAGCACCAGCGTAAATCTAGGGCCGGCATGGTCTGGCGGGCACGGTGCCTGGCTGGACCTGGGCGAGGTCCTCGACACCGCGGCAGTGACGGTCAACGGCAAGGTCTTGCCACCCATCAACCTGCTGGACCCGGGTCGTATCGATCTCGGGCCCTACCTGCAGGCGGGCGAGAACCACATCGTCGTGGATATCGCCACCACGCTGGGCAATCGCGTGCGTGTCGCGCGCCTGACGCAGCCGTCGATCTCCATGGGCCTGTTCGGCGGGGCGCTGCCGCAGAACTACGGGCTGCTGGGACCGGTGCGCCTGATTCCCTATGGCGAAGCGGTGGTGAAGACGGGAGACGAAGCAGGGTAGGGGACTGGCGGCGCCGTCCCCCAAGGCGCGCCGCCCTTTTTACAACCATCAGTCACGGAATGGACGTCATGAGAAAACTCTTAGTGTTGTTCCTGATGCTGGGCCTTGCGGCCTGTGACGGCGCCAGTGCCGCGCCCGCAACGGCCACGCAGGAGTCCTTCAATCTGCTGGTGTACTCGCGCACCACGGGTTTTCGCCACAACTCGATTCCCGACGGCATCCGCGCGTTGCGCGAGCTGGGCCAGCAGAACGGTTTCAGCGTCGATGCCACCGAGGACCCCGCGGCATTCACGCCGCAGAATCTGCAGAAATATGCCGCCGTGGCGTTCCTCAACACCACCGGAACTGTGCTGGAAGCGCCGCAGAAGGCGGCCTTCGAGGATTACATCCGCGGCGGCGGTGGCTATGTCGGCGTTCACTCGGCGGCCGATACAGAGTACGACTGGCCGTTCTACGGTGAACTGGTCGGTGCCTGGTTCAAGAGTCACCCGTTGCTGCCGCAGTCGGCGGTGCTGGTCAACGAGGCGCCGGACCAGCCTTCCACCGCGCATCTGCCGGCACGCTGGCGCATCCTGATCGACGAGTTCTACTCCTTCCGCAGCAATCCGCGAGGCAAGGTGAAGGTGCTGCTGAGCCTTGACGAGAAGACCTACCTGCCGGATCCGAATACCTCGCTGATCCTGGACTTTCCGAACATCGTCTCCGGCTCCATGGGCGATCACCCGATGAGCTGGTGCCACGAAAACCTCGGCGGGCGCGCCTGGTACACCGCCCTCGGGCATGAACCGGCTTCCTATTCGACAGAGCGGTTCCGCAAGCATCTCCTCAATGGGGTCCTGACCGTCACCCACCGGGTGCCTGCGGACTGCAATCCCTGAATCGGCAACAAGAACATAAGGCCAAGACATGACGGCATGTAACAGCTGCACCCCGGGAGAGACTTCATGAACGTCCTGTTCGCATCGAGGCTGGCGGGCCTGCTCCTGGCAGCTCTCCTGGCTGGCTGTGAAAGCTCGTCTCCGGTCGAATCGCGGACGCTGCCGCCCGCGGTGTCCGGGGGCGATCAGCCGCCCGACGCGAATCCGGATCCAAGGATCGCACAGTGTCCCTGGATGGATGCCACGCTGGCTCCGGAACAGCGTGCGGAGATGCTGATTGCGGCAATGAGCCAGGACCAGAAGCTGCACATGACCTCGTTCGGGTTCCCGGGACTCTATGTCTACTACGGCAGCGTCGGCCACATTTCGGATATCCCGGAACTGTGTATTCCGGCCCTGAAGATGAGCGACGGCACCAGCGGTATCGGGCTGGCGCAGCTCGGCACCACGACCTATCCCGCCGGCATCGCCCGCGCGGCGGCCTGGGACCCGGAGCTGGCGAAGCGCTTCGGCGAAGCGGTAGCGGACGAAGCCTTGGCCAAGGGGATCAATGTGTGGCTGGGCCCCGGCATGAACATCGCCCGCTCGGTGCTGAACGGGAGGCAGTTCGAGTATCACGGCGAGGATCCGCTGCTGTCGGGCGAGACGGCCGCGGCGACGATCCGCGGCGTGCAGAGCCGGCCGGTGCTGACCTCGGCGAAGCATTTCGTGGCGAACGACCAGGAAACGGAGCGCATGACGATCAACGTGAACGTCGACGAGCGTACGCTGCGTGAGATTTACTTGCCCCCGTTCGAGGCTTCGGTCAAGGCTGGGGCCGCTACGATCATGTGCTCATACAACCGGCTGAATGGGCCCTATGCCTGCGAAAATCCCGAGCTGATCAACGGCTACCTGCGGCGTGACTGGGGTTTCGACGGCTTCGTAATGACCGACTGGGGGGCGATGCATTCGACCATCGACTCGGTGAACGCGGGGACGGACATGGAGATGGCGGTGGTGGCGATCCCGCCGTTCTACGGCAAACCGATCGGCACCGCGATCGACAGGGGCGAACTGAAGCAGGCGCAGCTCGACACCATGATGCGGCACATCTTCGTGCCGATGTTCCGTGAAGGCCTGTTCGATCACCCGCCGTCGGAACCGCTGCCGGCGCTGCTCGCCAGCACGGCGACCCCGGCCCATCGCCAACTGGCGCGCAGCATCGGCGAGCAGTCGATGGTGCTGCTGAAGAACGACGGCGAGCTGCTGCCGCTCGACCGCGGTCGTGGCCGCCGGATCGCACTGATCGGTGCCGCCGCGAGCCCCGTCGGCGCGGTGCTGACGGCTGCCGGCGGTGGCGGCTCACGGCCCGCGCCCCTGCCTCTGCCGGTCAGCCCGCAGGAGGGCATCGGCGCCCTCGCCGCGACGCGCGGCGACACGATCCTGTATGCCGACGGCACTACCGGCATCGACGCGACACTCATGGCCGCCGCCGCGGACCTCGCCATCGTGGTCGTAGCGCAGGGTGGTGGCGAGGACGCAGACATCAAGTCGATGAGCCTCGGCCCCTGGTTCTGCGGGCTCACCGGACCGAGCTGCCTGGACCTGCCACTGTTCGACCAGGACCGTCTAGTGGAAACCGTGGCTGCCGCCAACCCGAACACGATCGTGGTGGTCAACGCGGCGGCGCCGATCGAGATGCCCTGGATCGACCAGGTGCGCGGCCTGATCTATGCCTGGTTCCCTGGTACGGAGAACGGCAACGCGCTGGCAAACCTGCTGTACGGCGAAGCCAATCCCTCCGGTCATTTGCCCATCAGCTTGCCCAAGGCTTACGCGGATACCCCGACCAGCACGCCCGAGCGCTATCCCGGCGTCGATGGCCAGTTGAGCTATTCGGAAGGGTTGCAGGTTGGGTATCGCTGGTATGACGCGCAGGCTATCGAGCCGCTGTTCCCTTTCGGCTTCGGTCTCTCTTACACCAGTTTCGAATTCTCCGGGCTGTCGGTGACCAAGGCCGGCAACGGCGCCCGCCTGAAATTCAGGCTGCGCAACAGCGGCGCAAGGCGTGGCGCCGAGGTTTCCCAGGTCTACGTGGAGTTCCCGCCGGAGCTCGGCGAGCCGCCGCGGCAGCTGAAGGGTTTCCGCAAGGTCTTCCTGGAGCCTGGGGAGTCGCAGACACTGACGCTGGATCTTGATGCGCGCGCGTTCTCTTACTGGGACACTGATCGCAACGGCTGGGTGCAGGGTCCGGGCTGCTACGGCATCCGTGTCGGCAGCTCATCTCGCGATCTGCCGCTGGCGGCGCGGTTACCGATCTCGGGCGGTTCATGCGCACGTTGATGAGTATGCGGAACGGAATTACGGTTCCACACTGGCAGCGAGGACGAGAATGACGACGACGCATCGGGGCACCAGCGATCCTGCTGCCGGCGGCGGCCTGGCAGAGGACCCGGACATCCGGATCACGATCCGGCAGGGCCGGCTGCGCGGACACCGCAGCGGCGATGTCTGCATCTTCAAGGGTATTCCGTACGCGCAGCCGATCACGGCGCGCGCACGCTGGCTGCCGCCGCAGCCTGCAGAGCCCTGGGCCGGCGAACACGACGCCCGTCATTTCGGCGTCATCGGTCGGCAGTACATCAAGGTCTCGAGGCCGCTGCCTTTCATGCGGCGACCGTATCTTGCCGCGATCACGGCCGCGATCAACGGCGACGGCAGGCTGGAGCAGGGCGACGACCAATTGACGGTCAACGTCTGGACCCCCGCACCGGATCCCGGCGCCAATATGCCGGTGATGGTATGGATTCACGGCGGCTCCTTCGTCGGCGGCCATGCCGCCAGCCCGGACTACGACGGTGCCGGCATGGCGCGTCGTGGCCTGGTGTTCGTGTCCCTGCAGTACCGTCTCGGTCCGCCCGGCATCCTGCACGCCGGAAGCCTGTATGCCGACGGGTTCGGCTGCGACAACCGCGCCTTGCTCGACCAGATTGCGGCGCTGCGATGGGTGCAGGACAACATCCGCCAGTTCGGAGGCGACCCGGCGACCGTGACCATCGCCGGACAGTCTGCCGGCGCCGTCGGCATCTACGCGCTCGCGGCCAGTCCGGCGGCGAAGGGCCTGTTCCGACGGGCCATCGCGATGAGCGGCAACCCCACGATGATGTCGCCGGCCGCCGAGAACCATCGCCTGGTCGCCGATGCACTGAAGGCGAGTGGCCTTGAGCCTGGAGACGAGGCTGCATTGCTGTCGCTGGACCACGAAGCGCTCTACCGCTTGCACCACTGCATCGACCGCACCGCCCGCAAGGGAGGCAGGGCCCGCTACGGCCTGCGTGGCAGCCGTGGCGTCGGTGCCTATTTAGCGGTGGGCGACGCGGCACTGCCGGATTTTCCCCTCCGGGTGTTCCAGCAGGGCACACCCAACGACATTGACCTGATGCTGGGCTGCTGCGCCGACGACGGCCAGATGTTCTCTGCGGTGATGCCGATTCCCGGCGTGCTGGCCTCGCGGCTGATCCTGATGGCCATCGCCGACGCCTTGCCGGGCGGCGACGTCGGCGCGGCGGTGGCTCACTACCGTGGGCTGATGCCGCTGTCCAGTCGTGCGGAACTCGGTGATCGCGTGCTCAGCGACGCGATCTTCCGCATACCGACGATCCAGGCGGCGGAGGCGCACGCCGCCGCGCATCCAGGCCGCACCTGGCTCTACCAGGTGGACTGGCGGGCCGCGCCACCGGGGCTGCGCGCGATCCACGGCGTGGACTGTGCGCTATGCCTGGACAACGTGCCCGATGCCGGCGGGCTGCTCGCCGCCGACGAAGCTACTCGTGCGCAGGCACAACTGATGGCCGATGCCTGGGCCGCCTTCGCGCGCAGCGGCCGGCCCGCGGTAGCGGGCTTGCCGGACTGGCCCGCTTATGACGAGCGGCGCCGCACAACGATGGTCTTCGACCGCAGGAATCGTCTGGAGGACGACTACGCCGGCGAGTTCCGCGAGTACTGGCCTAGTGCTGTCGCGGCTATCGCCGCGCTGCCGTCGCCCTGAATCCCTACCGCAGTTCCAACGAGATCGAGCAGATGAGCGATACCGAGAAAGTACAACAGATCATGCGCCAGATTTCGCAGGCCGCGCCGGACTTCACGGTCGGCGGTGCTCGGGTCGGCGACATGGAATACCCGGCCTACGCCAACGCACCGGCATCGCTGCGCGCGCTCTGCGACCGCGTCTTTCCGCAATACGGCGAGGCGCCCTTCCTGGTCTACCAAGACGAGCGCTACAGCTTCGCGGAAACCCACCGCCTGGCGTGCCGCCTGGCCCGTGTGCTGGCGGAGGACTACGGCGTCGGACCTGGCAGGTGCGTGGGTATCGCTATGCGCAACATGCCGGAATGGATCGTCGGCTTCCTCGCCGTGCAGATCGCCGGCGGCACCGTGGCGGCGCTGAATTCCTGGTGGGGTGCGCGGGAACTCGAATATGGTGTGAAGGACTGCGGCGCGGAACTGGTGCTGGTGGACCCCCAGCGCCTGGACCTACTGGTGCCGCTGCTGGGACCGAAGTTGCGCGCCATCGTCGCACGCAGCGAGGGTGTGTTGCCCCCCGGAGTCCACAGTTTCGAGGCGGCGACCGCTGCCGCGCCGGACGATGCCGCGCCACCCTCCGCTATGGGGCCGGACGACCTGGCGATCATCCTCTATACCTCGGGCACCACCGGGCAACCCAAGGGCGTGGCGCTGGACAACCGCGCGGTGGTCCAGCAGTTGTGGGTTTGGCTGCACTACACGCTGGCCTCGCTGCAACTGGTGCCGCCGGCGCCTTCGATCTGGCCGCCGGCTGTGCTGCTGACGATTCCGCTGTTCCACGTCAGTGGCTGCAACTCGGTGTTTCTGATGTCGCTACTGATGGGCCAGAAGATCGTGATGATGCACCGCTGGTCACCCTCCGAGGCGCTACGGCTGGTGGAAGCCGAGCGAATCAGTACAGTGGCCGGCGTGCCGACCATGGCGGCCGATTTACTCAATGCGCCGGACCGCGAGCACTACGATCTCTCGAGCCTCAAGCTGTTCAGCGGCAGCGGCGCGGCCACGCCGCCAGAGCGCATCCGTGAGTTGGGCGCCAAGATGCCCTCCGTGGCCCCCAACACCGGATATGGCATGACCGAAACCTGCGGCGCCGGTACCGTGATTGGCGGCCAGGATCTGCAAGCGCGACCATCGAGCGTGGGCCGCGCGCTATGGCCGCTGGTGAGCCTGAAGCTGGTTGACGAAAGCGGACATGACTGCGGCCTCGCGCCCGGCAATCGCGGCGAAATCTGGATTCGCAGTGTCACCAATATGTACGGTTACTGGAACAAGCCAGACGCAACCCGCGAGACCTTGCAGCAGGGATGGATCAAGACCGGCGATCTCGGCGAATTCGACGCTGAAGGTTTCTTGTATATCGTTGGACGGATCAAGGAAATCATCATCCGGGGTGGTGAGAACATCAGTTGCAACGAGGTGGAAGCGGCGATCTACGAGCATCCCGACGTATTGGAGGCGTGTGTGTTCGGGGTGCATGACGACCGGCTGGGTGAGGCTGTTGGCGTCGCCGTAGTGCCCAGACCAGGCCGGATACTGTTGCCTCAGAAGCTGTGCGAGTTCCTGGTCGGCAGACTAGCGCCTTACAAAATCCCCCAACACGTGGCTGTGCGCTCAGAAGGTTTGCCGCGCGTTGCGACCGGAAAGATAGATCGGCTCAGTTTGAAGAGAAGCAGCTTCGCCTCCGAGTAGCAACGAATCGTTCGGGAAATACTGGGTATTGGGAATTCCAGCTTTTCTCTTGTGTCAGCTGCGCTTGTTGGGAAGGAGTGGATTTTTGAGTTATCAAGGAAAGGTTGTTTTCGTCGCTGGCGGCACTAGCGGCATTAACCTTGGCATGGCAGAGGCCTTCGCCGCATGCGGCGCAAGAGTTGGCGTGCTAAGCCGTAGCGAAAAAAAGGTTGAGTCTGCGGTGGCAGCATTGAACGTGCATGGTAGCGGTGCGATGGGCTTTGCCAGCGATGTGCGCGATTACGAAGCAGTGGCTTCGGCGTTGTCGCGGACCGTCGACACTTGGGGGCCAATCGACGTTCTGATTTCCGGGGCCGCAGGAAATTTCCTGTCGCTTGCATCTCAGCTTTCGCCAAACGCATTCAAGGCTGTTATTGATATTGACCTTCTCGGAACCTTCAACGTGCTTCGGGCTGCATACCAGCATCTGCGAAAGCCGGGAGCTGTTGTCCTCAACGTCACGGCACCCCAGGCATGGATACCGACCGCTTTCCAGGTCCATGCTTGCGCCGCAAAAGCAGGCGTGGACCAGGTCACCCGCACCTGTGCCTTGGAGTGGGGGCCGGAAGGCGTCCGCGTAAACGCGATCGCGCCGGGTCCTATTGCGGACACTGAAGGCATGCGGCGACTCGCTCCTGATCCTGCTATCGCGAATGCCTTGATCGCCAGTGTTCCCTGCCGTCGCTACGGCAGAGTCGATGAGATTGCCCGTGTAGCACTCTGGCTTTGTTCCTCTGATGCGTCCTATATCACGGGAGTGGTGTTGCCTGTCGATGGTGGGTGGTCATTGGCGGGGTCGGCTGGGCTGACGCAGGCCGTGGTAACGGCCGGTGGAGTGGGGTAGCGCCAACAATCTGCCCTTGTCACGGCCATGACGTTTTCGCCAACCCTCTTCTTCTGGGTGCCTCACGGAGAACACTGTTTGCCCCAGTCTTCCATAAGTTGGAAGCGCTTATCGAAGAGGTCCCCTCGGCGATATGCCGCCTCGACCTTGTCACCGACGGTATGTGCCAGAGCCATCTCAGCCACTTCATGCGGGTAGGATGTCTTTTCCGCAGCCCAATCCCGAAAGGTTGAACGGAATCCGTGTACGGTTAGATCGGAGCGATTCATCCGGCGCAACACCAGATCAAAGAGGGAGGGATTCGAACCCCGATACAGACGACGCGGGGTTCGGCTGCCGGCGCGTCAGCGCCTGCGTCTCGGCTTTCCGTCGAGCTGGGACAGGACGAAATCGCACATCATCCCGACCAGCCGTTCCGCCATGGCATCGCCGAGCGGATGGATGCCGTCAGCGATGCCGCTGCCATCCTGCTGCGCGCTGATCGCGATCTGCGGCGCGGCGACGACGGTATAGAGCAGGGCGCCGACCATCGCGCTGCGCGGCAGAGTCACCTTCATCAGCAGTTCGCGCAGGCGTGCGTCCTCGAACTGCATCTCCAGGAAAGCCGAAGGGAAGAAGTGCCGGTGCAGCCATAGCAGGCGGCCGGAGGCCTGCACGCCTTCGCTGAGCAGGATCTGGCCGTAGGCCGGCAGTTCGCGCAGCGCGAGTACGAAGGCCAGCAGCAACTGCCGCAGCTTCTGCCGGTCGCTGGCGTCCTTGCGCAATCGACCCAGGTGGCCGCGGTGCGCGGCGTCGAAGCGCTGCATCAGGCGCTCCGCGGTCTGCTCCCAGAGCCTCTCCTTGCTGCCGAAGTGGTACATCACCAGCGAGTGTTTGTGGCCGGCGGCGGCGGCGATGTCCTGCACGGCGACGCTGTCGTAGCCGCGCGCGAACAGCGGGATGGCCGCCTCGAGGATGGTGGCCTTGACCTGTTCGGCCTGGCGGGAGCGCGGGGTGTCCTTGTGCATGGGCGGCATCCTAGCATTTGACTGATAGAGTAGTCAGTGACATATTTGGCTGACTAAACGATCAGTGAAATGAAAAAATGAAAGCCGCCAGCCTCTGGAATGGGGAGATCCCGCCGGTCTCCGAGAAGTACCGTCGCGCGGGCACGGCCTTCGTCGTGCTGTTCGCGCTGTGGTTCGCGCTGAGCTTCCTGGGCTGGGCGCACTACGTCGCCTACCTGGGGCCGGGCCTGGGCGACGACTGGAGCCTGGCGCCCCTGCGGCAGCTGTGGCGGGAGCTGGGGCAGGGCGACGCTGCGCTGTTTGGCTACAGCTCTGCGCAACTCGGGTTCGCGGCGCTGTTGTTGCTGAACCTGGCGGCGACCGCGGGGATCATCATTGCCGGCTACCTGCGCTACCCGGCGGTGTTCGGGCGGCCCTATCCGCTGCGGGAACTGGTGACCTTCTTCGGGCTCAATGCGATCAATGCTCTGGGCATCCTGCTGCCGCTGGCCCTGATCGCCGCCGCGGGTTGGGCGCTGGGCTTCGGCTTCACCGAAGCCTTCGGCAGTTTCGACGCGCTGCTGCACGCGATGCGCGGGCTGGCGCAGCGCCTGCCCACCCTGGTCGACGTGCCGGGCTGGCTGGCCTTCCTGCTGATCGTCAATGTCGGTGGCTTCTTCCACTACTGGGCGCACCGCCTGTCGCACGAAAGCCGTTTGTTCTGGCTGCTGTTCCATCGCACGCATCACATGACGCCGGAACTGATCCAGCCGGCGACGCAGGCGGTGTTCTTCGCCTTCCCGCTGTTCCTGGTGGCGGCGCCGCTGTACGTGCTGGTGTTCGCGGCCATCGCCAGGCTGATCACGCAGGACCTGGGCACGGTCGTGGCCTGCATCGTCGTCTACAAGCTGCTGGGCGCGGGCGCGACCACCTTCAGCCACCAGGGCGCGCTGTACCACGTGGCGCGGCGCAGTCGCGCGCTGCGTGCGCTGAGCCTGCTGGTGTCGGAAGGCCCCTACCACACCCTGCACCACTCCTCGGAGGCGGCGGAGAACGGCCGCCGCGGCAACCTGGTGAATATCGGCGGTGGCATGTTCTTCCTCTGGGACCGGCTGTTCGGGACCTTCCGGCCGCTGACGGAACACCAGCCTCAGACCGGGCTGGAGGGACGGCCGCGCCTGCGCATGAACCCGCTGCGCCTGGGCCTGGCGGGCTGCGCGCAGATCCTCTACGAACTGCGCCACAACCCGCGCCTGGCCGACCGCCTGCGCGTGCTCTGCCTGGGTTCGGACTACTGTCCGCCGCGTACGCGCGACTACGCGTTGGCCGACTGAGGCTGGCGCCTGGGCAAGCCGCTGAACCTGGCGGAGCGCGCCGCGCTGGCGACAGGGTAGCGCTGCCAGCGGCGCAACAAAAAAGCCCGCTTGCGCGGGCTTTCCTGTTGCAGCTTCTGCTTCCAGCTAGTTGGTGCAGCTCGAGGAGCCCGGGTACTTGGCCTCGTCGACCACGACCACGTCGCGGATCCACTGGTTGACCAGCGCGTAGCCTTCCTCGTCGACCACGCTGCGCGCCAGCGGCGGCATGCGCGCCGCCGGGGTGGTGGCGGTGGGACCGATGCGGAACGGCAGGATCGAATCTTCCAGGTTGCCCGGGTTGATGTCGTGGTGGCGCGTGCCGTTGTCGGTGCCCTCGCGGCCCGTGGCGGTCGGGCTCTTGCAGATGCCGTAGGTGCTGTCGACCTTGCGGATCGAGTCGAGGTACAGGCCGGTGCTGGCGGCGAAGCCGCGCACGTTGTGGCAGTGCTGGCAGTTCACTTCCAGCCAGGCGCGGGCGCGCGACTCGATGTCCTCGCCGGAGCCGGCGGCGAAGCCCGCGTCGCCCGGCTTGTTGAACGCAGGGATGCGCTCGACCTTGGTGGCGATCTGCGTGGCCGGGTTGACGCCCAGGTCGGTGGGGCAGCCGCTGAGCAGGCCGCTGTTGCACCAGTAGGCGATCTGGTTCTGGCCCAGCACCGGGTGTGCAGGGCCCTTCACGAAGTTGGACTCCGGCTTGTAGGCCTTGTTGAGGAAGCGCGCCTTCAGGCCGATCGGGGCGGAGCCGGCTTCGCCGTCCTCGCGCGAGTGGCAGCTCAGGCACTGGTTGCCGTGCGGGATCAGGTAGCCCGGCGTGGAGCCGCTGTGGACGGTGCCGGAATCCACGTCGGTGGTCTTCCAGTGCACCGAGGCGGTGCCGCCGCCCAGGGCGAGCTTGGCGACGCGCTTGCCGTTCACGGTTTCCCAGATGTACGGCAGGCCCACCCAGCGCACATGACCCTTGGCACTGACGCGGCGGATCAGCAGGCGCGTCTCCACCGGCACCTCGGTGCCGGCATCCTCGTCGGCAAAGGTGAAGGTCTTGGCGATGATCGTGCCCTCGGGGAAGCTGTAGGTCATGTTGGCGCCGGTGACGGCACCGCCTTCCTTGGCGTCGTGGTACACGGCGCTCTTGCCCGGGGGGATGAAGGCCACGCGGTACTTCACCGAGTAGTCGGAGAACAGCTTGCTGTTGAGCGAGAACGGCGTGCCCTGGCCGTTGGGCGCGCTGCGCGGGTCCTGCGCGTCGGCAAACAGGTGGTACTGGTCCAGCGTCGGGCAGTTGACGCGCTCGGCGGCAGCGAAGTTCACCGTACCGGCGCTGCCGGCCTTGCACAGCTTCTGGATCTCGGCCTCGGTCGGCGCCGGGTCGTACTCGCCGCTGCGCTTGAACGCGGGGATCACCACCGGCGGCAGCGGTGCCAGGTTCTTGCCGTAGGCGGCGACGCAGCGGTGCGGCTTGATGTCGTAGCTCGACGCGAACTGCAGCAGCTGGGTGGCCGTCAGGCCCTTGAGCACGGCGCCGAGCAGGTCGGCGGGCTTGGACGGATCGGCGGTGGCGGCGGCGATCACCACCTCCAGGCCCCTCAGGCCGTGGAAGTTGGCGAAGTCCGGGCTGGAGCCTTCGAAGACGTTGTCTTCGTCGATGCACGAGGACCACCAGTCGGGCTTGATGCGCTCGTGCGTGCTGGGGTTGAACTTGTACTGGTTGTAGTGGCACTCGGGGTTCGGGTGCTCGCTGCCCAGCAGCGGCTTGCCGCGCTCGTCACGCGGGACCAGGTTGCCGTTGGCATCGACCGGGTAGGGGCAGTCGGACCAGGTGTCGAGCAGGCCGTCCCACATGATCTGGGCGCCGCGGTAGCCGAGGTTGCCGGCGCCGAGGCACTGCGAGAAGTTCAGCGGGTTCAGGCAGGCGGCGGTGTTCTTCAGGCCGATCAGGGCCGGCAGCACCTTGGCCACGTCCAGCGCCAGCAGGTCGCTGGTGGTGGGCAGGGGCAGGTGGCCGCCGTTGTTGCGGAACGTGTTGTTCCAGACGTGCAGGCCTTCGGTGTACCAGTCGATGCGCTTCTCGAACGGCCGGCCGGCGCCCTCGGGGAACAACTCGTAGCTGGCGTGGATCAGGCCGGCGGTGTTGTTGTCCTCGAAGGTGTTGTTGAAGACGTCGATGCGGTCGTAGGACAGCGTGATCATGCCGCTGCCCGAGGGCACGTTGCCGACGAAGCCGCCCGAGGTGAAGTTGTAGGTGTTGTTCATGCGCGCGGTGTTGCCGAACATGCGCGAGCGGTCGCCGTACTGGCGCAGGCCGTCGAGGTCGTACACCAGGAAGCCGCCGGTGTTGCACTCCGCCAGGTTGGTGTCGTACTCGCCGCCGCGGACGTTCTCGATCTCGAAGCCGAAGACGTTGAAGGCAGCACGGCTCTTGCGGATGATCGCGTTGTTGGTCTGGCCGACGTAGATGCCGGCGTCGGAGGCGCCGACCGACTCGGCTTCCTCGATCAGGATGTTCTCGGAGGACACCGGGTAGATGCCGTAGCGGCCCGACTTGGCGCTGACCGTGTAGTCCGGCGAGCGGGTGTCGCCGAGGATGTTCTCGGGAGCCGCCGGGTTCTGCGTGGCCGGGTCGGTGCAGGGCACGTTGAGCAGCTTGGCGTTGTCGGCGAAGACGTTGGCGGCGGTGATCGGCGTGGGGCTCTCGCGGCCGCCGTTGGACGACCAGATCGCACGCACGCGACGCAGCGAGGCGTGGTCCACGCCGCGCAGTTCGATGCCGTTGCCGCCGGTGTCGAGCACCGTCAGGTCCTCGATGAACAGGCCATGGACGTTGACGCCCAGGATGCCTTCGGGGGCGTTGTTGTTCTTGAACGACAGGACCGTCTTGTCCTTGCCGCAGCCCTTGACCAGCACGTCCTCGGTGTCGGTGAGGTTCAGCGAGGAGCTCAGCTCGAAGTAGCCGCAGTCGAACTGGATGGTGTCGCCGGGCGCGGCCTGGACCATCGCCGCGACCATGTCGCCGGTGGCGTTGGCGCCCGGCTTGATCAGGTAGACGCGGCCGTCGCGGATGCCTTCGCCGCCCTTGCCGCCGCTGCTGCTGCCGTTGGAGGAATCGCTGCGGCTGCCGCAACCGGCGAGCAGGGCGAGTGCGAACGTGGCAGCGAGGGCTGCACGTACCTGGGGGGCGGTAAAGAACATTGTCTGTTTCCCTGGGTAACAGGGCTGTAGAACGCCCTGTGAATGGTTATGCACCCTCATTTTAGGCCGGGGGCAGGGTGGGCGACCGGGGGGCGACTGGTAAATGCTGCCTATGACCGTCTTGTGACACTGCGGCATGAGCCTGCCCGGCGGGGTTTTGCGCTCAGTCGCGGTCCGGCGCGCCCAGCGGGAAGAACGCCCGGTAGGGGCGGGCCTCGTCGATGCAGCGGGCGAAGGCGGGGCGGGCGTTGAGGCGCTGGCGGTAGGCCAGGACATTGGGGAACTGCTCGCCGATGCGGTGTGCCCAGTCGGCATAGAACAGGGCCGGCGAGGCGGCGCAGTCGGCCAGGGTGTAGCTTTCGCCCACCGCCCACTCGCGGCCGGCCATGCGCTGTTCCAGCCACTGGTAGGCCTTGTCGAGCAGGGCGCGTGCCTCGCCGACGCCATGAGGGTCGCGCTTGTCCACCGGACGCAGCGCATCGGCCACGAGCTTCTGCATCGGCGTGTGGACGTAGTTGTCGAAGAAGCGGTCGAGGAAGCGTACTTCCAGCGCGTCCAGGGGTTCGGCCGGCAGCAGCGGTGTCGGTAGGGGGCGGATCAGGTCGATGAACTCGACGATGACGGTCGCCTCGATCAGGGTCTTGTCAGCCTTGACCAGCACCGGGAAGCGCTGGATCGGCCACAGCCTTGCCAGTTCTGCGCCGGCCGTGGGGTCTTCGGGGGACAGCACACGGTAGGTGAAGGACAGGTCCTTCTCGTAGAGCGCGATCAGCACCTTCTGGCAATAGGACGAGAAGGGATGGGCGTAGAGCGTCAGCGCCATGGTGCAGCTCCCGGGGGGGCGGAAAGCCGAGGCTAGCCTCTTTCCGGTGATGCTGCACGTCGGCCAAACCGGCGCGAATATCGGCCGTGGCCGCCCGGCGCGGCGGCTCCTGCTAGTTTTCATGGCGAGGGGCGGGGCTTTTTTCGGCGGAACATTTCCGGATGAGACGGCAGGCGTTTTGCAATTCGCGGCGTTTGAGCAGCAGTGCACGGACGGCATGGCCTGAGTCCTGCATGTTCCATCTGGGGTTCCGCGGGGTGCGGATCGCCGGGGGTATCGAGTGAAGCAGATGATCGTTTGCGTGGCCGCTTCCGGCTACGGGTTGCGCCGCGCGGCGGATTCGCCTTGAGCGCCGGCGCGGTGTCGGGGGCGGTTGCCCTGCTGCTGGCTGCGGCGATGACGGCCGCTGCGCCGGCAGATCATTCCGTGAATGTCATCGGGCCCGGCGACGAGGCCTACACGCTGCAGGAGTCGGCCGACGGCCGCAGCCTGGTACTGCGCTGGAGCGGCGGCGAGGAAGTGATCGGCAGCTGCAGCGAGCGGCTGCTGCAATGGCTGGACCTGCGCCGCGAGGGCCTCAGCGCCTCGGTGATCGAGCGCAACTGCGGGGCGACGGTGGACTACGCCACGCAGGTGGTGATCGACGGCCGTGACGGCCGCCAGACCGTCGCGGTGTTCCAGGGGCGCCCGCGCGTGACGCTGGCCTGGGACGCTGGGCGCCTGCAGGTGAACCGCTCCTGGCTACCGGCGCAGAGGGTGTTCCTGCAGCAGACCCGCGCGGCGGGTTTCGGCGTGGACCACGCCGTGCTCGGCCCGGCGGCGCGGGCCACGGCGCAGAGCGCGCTGGACGACTCCAACCGCGGCTGGGGTGCCCATGGCCGCTCGGTGGGCCTGCCCGACGAGGTGCTGCTGCGCTGGGCCGGCTGGTCGCAGCAGGCTTCGGGCATGTACCGCCCTGAATGGGGCTCCTGGCACAGCGCCGCGCCCTTCGGCGACGACCCCGGCGGCAGCGCCCGCATCCGCGAGGGCATGGGCGACTACGCCAGCAACGGCGAGCGGCCGGGCTGATTCCCCGGCCCCTGGCCGGGAGTGATGTGCCTATCGCGGACATGGGTCCCCACGGCTGAAGTCCTGAAGTACAATTGAGACGCATTATCAATTGCAATTGGGGATTTCATGGGCGAGGGGACGATGCCGCGCGTGGCTGCGCTGGTGCTGCTGGCACTGCTGGATTCTGGGGCGGTCCTGGCCGAAACGGCGCCGCAGGCTGAAACGCTGCCGACGATCCCGCTGCCGGCGGAGCCGGCTGCCCAAGCTCCGCCGCCGACCGAGGCGCGCGACGGTGCCACCGTGCTCGAGGCCATCGTGGTCACCGGCGAGCTGCTGACGCGCGAGGCCGAGCGCACCACCGCCAGCGTCGCCGTGAAGGCCGGTGCTGAGATCGAGCGCAGCAGCGCGCGCGATGTCTACGACGTGATCCGTACCACTCCCAACGCCGGCTGGAACGACAGCGAGCTGGGGCTCAGCACCATCAGCATGCGCGGCATCGGCAGCTACGGCGCCAGCCTGGTCGGTGCCGGCACGATCTACGGCACTGCCACCACCATCGTGGTCGATGGCGTCGGCCTGCCGCGCGGGGCGATGGGATTCGCGGACCTCTCGGCCTTCGACCTCGACCAGGTCGAGGTTTTCCGTGGGCCGCAGTCCACCAGCCAGGGTCGCAACGCCATGGCCGGTGCCGTGATCATCAACACCGTCGAGCCGCAGGTGGAAGGCAGCTTCATCCCGGAATTCCGCGGCCGGCTCGGCGTCGGCAACGACAACGCCCGCCAGGGAGCCGCGGCCTTCGGTGCCACCCTGTGGCCGGACCTGCTGGCGATCCGCCTCGTCACCGACTACCGCAGCAGCGACGGCGAGATCTACAACGAAACCCGTGACGAGGACGACTGGGCGGGGGATCGCAGCCATGGCAGCCGCCTGCGCGCCAAGCTCACCCCCTTCGGCGCCAGCGGTCCCTACGAGGCAGTGCTGGGCATCGCCGACAACCGTCGCAGGACCGGCAGCCGCTACGTCGAGCAGGCGCGCGAAGCGGAGCGCGTGGCCACCGCGAACGAGCCCAGCGAAGTCGACAGCGAGTCAAAGCTCTACTCGCTGGACCAGCGCCTGCGGCTCGGTGAGGACTGGACCCTGCGCGCGGTCAGCGCCTGGGCGCGCTCCCACACCCTGCTGCACCTGGATGTCGACTACACCGAGCGCGACGACGGCTACATCGCGCAGGTTGCGGACTCGCGTTCCTTCTCGCAGGAACTGCGTGCCAGCTTCAGCGGCGATGCCTGGCGCGGTACCCTGGGCCTGTACTACTTCGACGGCGAGGACGGCGAGTATTCCACCGGCCTGACCGCATTGACGGCCCTGCTGGATGCCGTCGGTGTCTGCCCGCTCGATCTGCTTTGCTCGCTGCCGCTGGGCGGCGTGACGATCGTCTCCGACAACCCTGCGCGCATCGAGAACCAGGCCGTGTTCGGCGAAGTCGACTGGCAGGCCAGCGATCGCCTGACCCTGACCGGCGGCCTGCGCCTGGACCGCGAGCGCAACAGCCGCCACTCGGTCAACGATGTCGGCGGCGACAACCCGGTGGCTGAAGCCGTCGTGCTGCTGCTGCAAGGCGCACAGGTCCTCGGGCCGGACGGCGAGACCGACGTCAGCCGCAGCTTCTCGGCGGTGCTGCCCAAGCTGGCGGCCAGCTACGAGCTGTTCGAGGATGGTTTCGTCGGGGCGGCCTACACCGAGGGCTATCGCCCCGGCGGCGACGGATATCACCTGGCCTGTGGCGAGCGCTACAGTTTCGACGAGGAACGGACCCGCAACTACGAGCTGTCGTTCAAGGGCCGGCTGCGCGGCGGGCAGACGCACTACGCGCTGAACCTGTTCCATACCGACTGGCAGGACATGCAGGTGCCGGTCGGTCCGCTCACCTGCCAGATCATCACCAATGCCGGCCGCTCGCGCATCCGGGGCGGCGAACTGGAACTGGCAACCTCGCCCTTCGAGAGCCTGCGCCTGGTCGGCAGCGTCGGCATCGCCCACGGCAAGTTCATCGATTTCGACAGCTCGCAGGGCGACTTCAGCGGCAATCCGCTGCCGAAATCTCCCGAGTACTCCGTGACGATGGCCCTGGAGTGGACGCCGATCGGGAATCTGCTGATCCGCCCCGAGGCGCAGCGCGTGGGCGCGACTTCGGCGCAGGTCAACAACCTTCCCGAAAACCAGATCCCGGCGTATACCCTGCTGAACCTGTCGCTGCGCTGGCAGTACCGGGGGCTGGGCCTGTTCTTCAACGGCAACAACCTGGCCGACCGCGACTACCGCCTGGACGCCAACACCACGGCGCTGCGCCGCGATCCCATTGCGGCGCTGGGTTACGGCCGCCGCCTGCTCGGCGGCGTAGAGTTCCAGTTCTGAGCATCGAGGAGAAGCGCATGGGCAGCGACCACATCACCGATTTCGCCAGCCTCGAGGCCGTGATCGGCAAGCTGCCCGGCCCGCGCGACCTCAAGGTCATCGACTTCCTCGATGCCGCGTCGCTGCGCTGGCTGCAGACCTCGCCGCTGCTGTTCGCCAGCTTCGGCGATGCCGCGGGTATCGGCATCACGCTCGGCGGCGGCGAGCCGGGCTTCGTGCAGGCGCCGGATCCGCGCCGCCTGCGTATCCCGCTGGCGCTACTGGATCAGCCGGAACTGGCGCGCGCTGGCATCGGCTTCGGCGGCCTGTTCCTGTCGCCGAGCCTCTGCGAGACGCTGCGCGTCAACGGCCGCGTCGCATCGGTAGCGGAGGGCATCGCCGAGATCGAAGTGCGCGAGTGCTTCCTGCACTGCGCCAAGGCCCTGATGCGGTCCGATTTCTGGAAGGGCGATCCCGGCGGTGACATCCCGGACCAGGCTGCGGCCTTCGTCGGCGCCAGCCGCTTCATGGCCCTGGCCACGGTCAACCCTGAAGGCTGGGCCGATGTCAGCCCCAAGGGTGATCCGCGCGGCACGATGCTGCGCATGCAGGACGGCGACGCCTGGTTCGCCGACCGCCCGGGCAACCGCCGCGTCGACAGCTTCCGCAACATCCTCGCGCAGCCACGGGTTGCCGCCGCAGTGCTGATGCCCGGCTCCACGCGCATCGTGCTGATGTCGGGCCGTGCGCGCATCACCACCGACGCGGCAATGCGCGCGGTCTTCACGGTGGCCGAGCGCTTGCCCAAGCTGGCCACCTGCATCGGGCAGCCTTCGCTGCAGATCCAAGACAGTGCCGCGCTGGCCCGGGCGCAGCCCTGGCCGGCGGCGCCCGCGGCCCAGGACCTGGACCCCGCGGCGATCTTCAAGGCCCATGTCCTGCACAGCAAGTCCGGCGGTCTGGTCGCCGGCATCTCGCGCGCCGCGCTGGCGCTGCCGGGCCTGATGGAAAAGACCTTGAAGAACGACTACAAGAAGAATCTGTACTGAGGGGCCTAGGCTTCGCGCACGGCCCGCGGCGCGGCTTCCAGCGCTTCCACCAGCAGGGCCAGCGTCGCTTCCGCGAAGAGCCACATGTTTTCCACCCGGTCGCTGCTGCCGGTGCGCAGTGTGCGCACCCGCTGCAGCGGTCCGGTCACCGCCATGCAGGTGTGGCCGGCGGGATCGCCGTAGGGATTGCCCTGGGGCCCTGATGCACCGGTTTCTGCCAGGCCCCAGGCGATGCGCCCATGCTTGGCCTTCACCGCTTCCGCCAGCCACTGTGCATAGGGCTCCGAGCTGGAGCGGATGCCCCGTTCACGCATCTCGTCGGTGGAAATTCCGACCAGGCCGCGGATTGCGCGTGCCGAGTAGGTGATGGCGCCGCCGGCGAAGTAGGCGGAGGCCCCGGCCTGCGCCAGCAGGCTGGCGGCGATCAGCCCACCGGCGGAAGTTTCGGCTACGGCGATCTTGTCGCCGCGCTCCTTGAGCAGCAGGCCGGCCTTCTGTCCCAGTAGCAGGATGTCGCGCATCGTAGTTTCCTGTGAGCTTGTCAAAGTGTGAGCGGTTCGACGCGGGGATGCCATCCATGGCGAGGCTTCAGTTCGCCCATTTGGCCCCGGCCCGGCCATCCATGGCCGGGCGTTCGCCGGCGTGGAGTGCCATTCAAGGCACTCCACGAAAGCCCCGGCTCACCCCAGGCGATGCGCCCATGCTTGGCCTTCACCGCTTCCGCCAGCCACTGTGCATAGGGCTCCGAGCTGGAGCGGATGCCGCGCTCACGCATTTCGTCGGTGGAGATGCCGACCAGGCCGCGTATGGCGCGTGCGGAGTAGGTGATGGCGCCGCCGGCGAAGTAGGCGGAGGCCCCGGCCTGCGCCAGCAGGCTGGCGGCGATCAGCCCACCGGCGGAAGTTTCGGCCACGGCGATCTTGTCGCCGCGCTCCTTCAGCAGCAGGCCGGCCTTTTGTCCGAGAACGAGGATGTCGCGCATGGGATTTCCTTGCAGGTGTGAACTCAGGCCAACGTGAGAATGCGCGGCGGGCTGCTGCCGGCCAGCACGCTGGCTGGTGCCACGCCGAACATCGCCTTGAAGGCATGACTGAAGTGGGTGGAACTGGCGAAGCCGGCGTCGAAGGCGGCGGTAGTCAGCGTGGCGCCGGCGGCAATACGCTCCAGCGCATGGCGGAAGCGGATCCAGTTGCGGAAGCGCCGCAGCGGCACGCCGGTCTGGTCCTGGAACAGGTGTTGCAGGCGGCTGGGCGAAAGTGCGGCGGCCTCGGCCAGGGCGGCCAGCGGCAGGTTCTCGGTGAGATCGGCCTGCACCAGCTGGATGGCCTGCTGCACGCGTGCGTCCAGCAATGGCGCCTGCGGGTAGCGGCCCAGTGTGGTGGCGAGTGCGTGTTCCAATGCCACAGCATTTGCGCCCTGCGAGGCATGGAAGGCGCGCAGTGCCTCCGGCAGCGGCGTGCCGGCCACAGGATCGAACTGCGCGGCACCGCCGTCGCGTGCCGACATGCGCGGGTGAAAGGGCCGGTGCGGGTCGTTGTAGAACACCGCGGTGATGCCCTCGCGCAGGTCCAGGGCGTGCATGCAGCCGGCCGGCACTAGGGCGCTCTGTGCGGAGTGCCACTGGCGCTCGGCCGAGAGCCAGACCCGTACCTCGCCCTGCAGAGCCACCAGCAGCACGGTGGCGGCATGCCGGTGCGGCGCGACCTTGCCCAGCGGGCCGACGAACAGCAGGCGCTCCGGCCAGAGGCAGATCAGCGGCGGCAGGCCGGGCGCGGGGGTAGCCGGTTTGGGCAAGTGTCGGGGCATGGAGCGAAGTAGATTGCGCGGCATCCCGAACCCTGTCGAGTCCGTCGCCATGAATTCCGCCTCGCCGATGAAGGTCGCCGCCGTCCAGATGCAGGGCCGCCCCGGAGATTTCGCGGGCAACCTGCGCAGCGCGCGTGACTACGCCGGGCAGGCCTTCGCGGACGGCGCGCGCATCGTCGCGTTGCCGGAGTTCTTCGCCTCGCCGGTGTACTACGACGAGCCCTTCGCCGACCAGGCGCTGGACGCAGACGACAACCCCGCGCTGGAGATGATGCGCGACCTGGCCCGGCGCCACCGCGGCTACATCGGCGGCTCGGTGGTGCTGCGGCGCGGGCAGGGGGTGTTCAACACCTATTTCTTCGTGCAGCCCGACGGCAGCTATCGCATGCACGACAAGGATCTGCCGACGATGTGGGAGAACTGCTTCTACGAGCCGGGACAGGACGACGGCTGCATGGACACGGATCTCGGCGGTGTCGGCGCCGCAGTCTGCTGGGAACTGATCCGTACGCAGACGGTGCAGCGCCTGCGCGGTCGCATCGGCCTGGCCATGACCGGCAACCACTGGTGGACCATACCCTCGAACTGGCCGCTGCTGACGCCACTGCTGCGCGGCCTGGACCGTGTCAACCGCGGCTTCTCCGAGCAGGCGCCGGTGGAGTTCGCAAAGCGCCTGGGCGTGCCGGTGCTGCATGCCTCGCACTGCGGCCGCTTCCGCAGCCGCTTCCTGCTGCTGCCGGGCACGCGGGTCAGCGTGCCGCATGAGTCCGAGTTCGTCGGCGCGACGCAGATCGTGGATGCCCGGGGCCAGGTGCTGGCGCGGCGCACGACGCGCGAGGGGCCTGGCATCGTCAGCGCCGAGATCCACCTCGGCGCGCAGCCGCCGGTGGCGGCGCTGGACGAGGGCCGCTACTGGATTCCGCCGCTGACGCTGCTGCACCGTGCCTACTGGCATCAGCAGAACGCCTGCGGCAAGAGCTTCTATCGCCAGCGGCAGCAGGCCGCCGGGCGCTAAGATCATTCAAACAACGAGGGGACCGTCATCATGCTTACCGCCGTACAGATCGCCCAGGTCGGATGTGGCCTGTTCTTCATCACCGGCCTGCTGACCGGCATCTGGAAGTACCGCTGCATGATGAACAGTCCGCAGGCGCAGGCGCCGGTCTACGTCGACATCTGCCACCGCACGGCACTGATGTACACCTTCGCCTGCCTGGTGCTGGCGGAATTCGCCAAGCTCAGCGTCTGGAGCGAGGCGGTCAACGCCTGGGCGGTGGCGATCCCGATCCTGTTCTTCGCCTCGGCGGTGATGATGTACGCCATCCACGGCATCCTGCGCGACACCGACAACCAGCTGCAGCGCCCGCACAAGCTGGGGCATGCGCATCTGCCGGGCGGTTTCATCACGCTGTACATGACCGGTTTGATCGTGGGCGAGGTGGGTGGGTTTCTGGTGCTGTTCGCGGGCTTCCTCAAGCCGATCCTGGCGGCCTGAGGGCACTTGCGGCGCTGTTCCCCCGGCCGGCATTGCGGGAGGTGCTGGCGCCGGTAACGGCGCTGGCGTGGACGTCGCAACTGCATGCACTGGCCGAGCAAAGCCGGCCGGTCACCTCCGGTCGGCTGCGTTCCTGTTGCTGGATGTGCTGTCCCTGCTGTTCTCGTTCTTCAAAAAGCTCAGCGTGACGCGCCGGCCGCGATGCTGACGCTGCCCTGCGGCGGCGTTTCCCCCACATAGGCCGTCGCCGCCAGCAGCAACGCGGCGGCGCCGGCCACCGCGGCCAGTTCCTTGGCGCGCGAGCGGCGCGGGCGGCTCATCAGGATGAGCGGCAACGGGATGCTCTGATGCTTGGCGACGGTTTTCACGGTGTACTCCCTGTACCCTTTTCCGGTTGCATGTGGCAAGGCACATGCCGGGCACCAGTTTGAGTGCAAGTCCTTGATGTGTCTGTGCGCGGGTGCTCAGTGCGCCCTGAAGCCACCTGCAAACTGCAAGGAGGCGTCGATGCATGTCTTGCAGTTTTCCCGGAGACCGGTTTGCGGCCACTGCGAGTTGAGCGGGAGGCTTTGTCTGGTGCGTGCTGCGTCCGCGGCATGCCGTTTGCGCAGGGCAGACCGGACAGACTCTGCAATCTGCATGGCCTGCGGCACGAAGCATGAAATCAGGCCGTTGATTCAACATGTTTTTCTGCAATGCCCTCGTTGGCTCGCCGCTTGCGTTACCGCTCCTAAAGAAGAAACGGGGAACGCACATGAGCGCACAAACCATTCTTGCCTCGATCGCCACGGCCGTCGCGATGGGAGGTTGCACCGCGGCCGATCAGCTGATGTCGGACCGCTCGCGGCCGGAGCTGGCCTGGGGTACGGCCGCGCCCGGCAGCGAGGTGGTACAGCGTCTCGCCGAGACCGAGCCGCAACTGAGCGGCGCGCCGCATGCACGCTTCAAGGTGATGGTGCGCGCCGCCGACGACGTGGCGGTGGCCAGCCTGCAGCTCAAGGTGGTGGGCACTTTCCGCTGCGCCACCGCCGCCGGCGACTGGATCGCCCCCTTTGACGTGGTGCGCGAGGTGCCCGTCGCCGAGAGCGGGCGTGCCACCGATTCGCGCAGGGTCTACGCCAGCACGCGCCTGCAGCTGCTGGGTACTTCCTGCGGCCGCTTCGCGGTACCGGTGCGCGCCGGTGAAGAGGAGCTGTACGCAGTGGGCGGCAGCTACAGCCTGCATGCCACGGCCACCGACACTGCGGGCAAGTCTTCCAGGTCGGTGATGACGATCGATACCCTGCCGGCAACGCAGGCGCTGGCGGCCTTGTGATGACGGCGCCGTCGCCGCTGAAGACATGCCGCCTCTCCTTTTGTGGCGCGGGTCCCGCTTACGGGGATTCGACTGGGTATTCAGTCCGGGCGAAGTGCAATTAACCGAGATTGAACGGGGCTTTGCCGTTCATCCTTGAAGAAGCACTGCAAAAAACAATGCAGATGACCGTTCTTCCTTTCGTGCGATCTGCCGATATCCACAGGGCCTGTGCATAAGGCTGTGGATGGGGCGCGCATGAGTTGGGTGGCCCGAGCGCAGGCGGCTACCGCTGCGGGTTCGGTCAAATCTTCGCCACCGCGGATCGCTGCTGCCGGATCAGGGGCTTGCGACGGGAGTCAAGTTTCGCGCGTAGGAAAATTGCTATTGCAGCCCTGACAGGGCGCGCGTATTTTTTGATCACTTCCGCGATTTGCAGGGGGACTGCTTCATGGACGAGCAAGTAGCCGCGTCGCTGTGCCACGAGTTGTACCGCATGGCCAAGGCCGATCCGGGTATGGGGGCCTCGGCGATGGAGCGCGCGGCGGCGATCTGCCAGCGCTTCGACGACGCCTATCCCCAGTCCCGACAGCTGTCCGAGCGCCTGCGACGCATGCAGATGCTGATGCAGGACTGGGTCACGGCGGACGGCTGGCAGAAGCATGGCCATGGCCCGGCCGTGCTGCGCGGCGAGCTGATCGAGCGCATCGCCGAGATCACCGACGAGGTTTGCGCACGTCCGGCGCTCGCTTAGCGGGTTTCTTCGCGGTGGCATGTGCCACGCTGCCGCCGCTGTTCGACTGACGATCAACATCGGCACCACCAGCGTCACCTTCCTGATGGTGTTCCTGCCTGGGCGTGGCCGCATGCGCCGCAGCGATCGCGAACGAATGAACCCACGGCGGCGGCCGGGCCTTCGCCGACGGTGTCCGGCATCAAAAAATTCTAAAGGACCTGCGTTGCGGCGGCTTACACTCGCCCGGGGCGAGGCGGGGAGTCCGAGGGAATGAGCGTGCTGCTGGGCGTGGTCGCGGGGCTGGTGCTGGGCCTGACCGGAGCGGGCGGCTCGATCTTCGCCGTGCCGCTGCTGATGCTGGGCCTGGGCTGGAGCCTGGCCGAAGCGGCGCCGGTGGCGCTGCTGGCGGTCTGCGCCGCCGCCGCCTTCGGCACTGTCGTGGCCTGGAACGTCGCCTACGTGCGCTACCGCGCCGCGATCCTCATGGCCCTGGCCGGCGCCTGCACCGCGCCGCTGGGGCTGCTGGCAGCGCAGCGGTTGCCTGCGAACACCCTGTCGCTGCTGTTCGCCGCCGTGCTCGCCGTGGTGGCGCTGCGCATGATCCTGCAGGCGCGCCGTGCGCCGGATGAGGCGCGCGTCGTCCGCGCCACGGTGGCCGGCGAGGGCGCCGAGGCTGGCGGGCCGCTGTGCCGGCTGCACGCGCAGACCGGGCGGCTGATGTGGACGCTGCCCTGCGGCCTGCTGATCTCCGCCATCGGCGCGGCCACCGGCTTCGTCTCGGGCCTGCTGGGTGTCGGCGGCGGCTTCGTGATCGTCCCCTCGCTGCGCGCCGCGACGCCGCTGTCGATGCACTCGGCGGTCGCCACCTCACTGCTGGCCATCGCCCTGACCAGTGCCGCGGCGGTCGCCGGCGTACTGGCACTGGGGCGTGTGCTGCCCTGGGCTGCGGCACTGCCCTTTGTCGTCGGCGCATTGCTGGGCATGCTCGCCGGCCGCGTTCTGGCGCCGCGCATTGCCGGCCCGGCCTTGCAGGGCGGCTTTGCGCTGGCGATGCTGGCCACCGGCGCGATCATGGCGATGAGGGTGCTGCGATGAACGGGGGAGCGGGCATGCTGTTCAGGCAGTTCTTCGAGCCGGAGTCCAGCACCTACACCTACCTGTTGGCCTCGGGCCGCGGCCGCGAGGCGCTGATCATCGACCCGGTCAAGGAGCAGGCCGAACAATACCTGCAGGCGATCCGCGAACTGGACCTGCGCCTGGTGCGTGCCATCGACACGCACACCCATGCCGACCACATCACCGCCCTGGGTGACCTGCGGGAGGCCACCGGCTGCATCACCATCATGGGCGAGCGCAGCCGCGCCGAGTGCGTGTCGCAGACTGTGCGCGACGGCGAGATGCTGGAGGTGGACGGCGTCACGCTGCAGGCGCTGTACACGCCCGGCCACACCGACGAGAGCTTCAGCTTCGTGCTGGCGCCGGCAAGGCCGCGTGCAGTCTTCACCGGCGACGTGCTGCTGATCCGCGGCAGCGGCCGCACCGACTTCCAGGGCGGCGATCCGGAGCAGTCCTGGCAGTCCATCGTCGATCGGCTGTTCAGGCTGCCGGACGAGACGCTGCTCTACCCGGCGCACGACTACAGGGGCTGGACCGTCTCCTCCATCGGCGAGGAGAAGGCCCACAATCCGCGCCTGGCGGGCAGGACGCGCGAGCAGTACGTCAGCCTGATGCGCGAGTTGAAACTGCCCGATCCGAAGAAGATGGACGTGGCGGTGAGCGCCAACCTGGCCTGCGGGCGGCCGCGGCTGGCCTGAAGCACGTCACTCCACGAAGGGATTGGCCCAGCCCGTGATCTGCTTGCGTATGTATGCAGCGCGGTAGCGTTCCTCCGGGCTCACCGGGTCCTGCGCGCTCCAGGCCTGGAACTGCTGGATTTCCGCGTCGCTGAACGGCAGGCCGTAACGCTGTGAGTAGTACAGCGAGATGCGCGCGACGTCGCCCTTGATGTCTTCTGGCGGCTCCACCCGGCCGAGCTGCTGCCGCTGCTCGCGGTGCTGCTCCAGCTCGAAGTCGCAGCGGCCGTAGACACGCGGCTCGCCCGGCAACTCCGTGTAGGGATGGTTGGAGCGGCGCGCGTTGAGTGCGCCCAGTGCCGGCAACAGGTTGTAGGGATCGTTCTCCGCCAGGCGGAAGGCCTCGTTGCTGCGGCAGGCGGCACGGCTGGAGCAACCCAGTGCCTGCACCATGCGCGCCGCCGGCACCACGTGCTCCCACTCGATGCGCGCACCGCGCGTGGCGTCGTCGCCCCAGGGCTTGTCCGGCGCGAAGCCGCAGGCCGCCGGTTCCACCGCGCGCGTGGCGGTGTCGAAAGTACAGCCACAGTAGACCTCACGCGGCGGCAGCCGCGTGTACAGCGGCAGCAGGTAGCGATTGGCCATGGCGTTGTACGACAGCTGCGACAGGTCCGGCAGCACGGCCGCGGCAGGCGGCTCCGGGTAGGCCCCGCGGTCTGCTTCCGGCAGCACCCGGCCGGGGCTGGCGCAGGCGCTGCAGAGCAGGGCGAGCGCGAGCACCGGGGTTCGCGGGGCGGAGCTTGGCTTCATGCGCGCAGGGTTCCGTAAAAAAGGCGCGCATCGAAGCATGCGCGGCGCCGGCGCGTCCAGCGCCTTCCTGACCCCATTGCCAGCTTGCGGCCCGTTCCTGACGCCACTGTCAGCTTTATTTGCGCCGCCGCCGTTCCCGCCGCAGTCTTGCACCCGCATGGTGCAACGCGGCTCCGGGCGGGGCCGGGCGCCTGCCTACGCAAAGGAGTGCGGACGACATGGAGAGCACGGTGGAGGTATCGGCGGCGGAGATCGCGGAATTGCTGGAGGAGCGTGTGCGCGAGTGGCTGCGCCGCGAGGACCGGTCGATCTCGCGTGATTGCTTCCGGCAGCTCTCCGCACGCATCCATGCTGCGGTACCGGAGATCATGCGCAGCGAAGACCTGCTCAGCGCTACCCGTGCCCTGGACCGCCTGCTGGCGGAAATGGCGGCGGAGGCGCGTGGCACCATCCTGGAAGAGGTGACGCTGCGCCTGGCCACGCTCAAGACCGGCGGCCTGTGGCCTTTTGCGCCCGAGCGGCAGTGAACGCGACGCGGCAGGGGATGACGGATATGTGACCGTACGGATATTCACGGAAGCCGGCGGCCCATCAGGCATACTGCCGGCCCCTCCTTTTGCCTGTCCCGTCCATGCCCAACATCGCCACCCTGCTCAAGAGCGAAATCACCCGTCTTTCGAAGAAGGCCGCGCGCCAGAGTACGGCGCCGCTGCAGGCTGCCAGCAGCTCGCAGCGTCACCAGCTGGCGACGCTGAAGAAGCAGGTGCATGTGTTGGAGCAGGAGGTGGCCAAGCTGCGCCGCCTGGTGGGCAAGACCGCTGCCGTAGCGGCCCCGTCCACAGCCGAGGATGGCGAGAAGGTCCGCTTTTCCGCCAAGGGCCTCAAGTCCCTGCGCAGCCGCCTGGGCCTGAGCGCCGAGGACTTCGGCAAGCTGATCGGCGTCACCGGCCAGTCGGTCTACAACTGGGAAGCCGAAAAGACCGTGCCGCGCCAGTCGCAGGTGGTCGCCATCGCCGCGCTGCGCGGTGTCGGCAAGAAGGAAGTGAAGGCGCGGCTGGAGCAGCTGGCCGGTCAGGGTTAGTTCGTCGGCGTTCGCTGGCGCCGCGCAGCACGCAGGCAGCGCAGCGCCACGATCACGCAGGACGCCAGACTGCACCACAGCAGCATGGCGACAGGCGGCTGCGGTGTCGCCGGGTTCGCCAGCAGCATGAAACCCAGCACCGGCAGGACCGGCAGGGCGCCGATGATGCCCAGTGCCAGCAGCGCACGGTGCACCACGCGTCCCTGGCTGAGGATGGCCCGGAGCAGTCCGTAGCACCCGAGCAGGGCCAGCAGCCCCGGGCCGGTCAATTCAAGCAGCAGCGGCAGTTCCGGATGATCCGGCAGCTTTTCCAGATTCCTGGCGCATTCCACCAGTGCCGTCAGCCACATGGCGCCCACCGCCAGCATGACCGGCGCACAGGCGAGCAGTTGCACCAGCAGGAGCAGGGCTGCCCGGTGATCCGGGCCCCCATCCTGCGGCGGCGGATGCCGGGCTCCGGTCTCAGTCATGGCGCAATCGCAGCAGGTAATGCAGCGCCAGGCCGAGGCAGGCTGCCAGGCTGCAGAAGAGCAGGCGCAGGAAAAGGATGTCCGGTTCCATGGAGCTGCGGTCGGGCTCCAGCGCGAGGGTGACCAGCATCGGTGCGGCCGGCAGCAGGCCGCAGATCAAGGCCAGCCGCGGAACCCTGCGGCCGTTGCTCAGGATGGCGCGTACCAGGCCGTAGCTGCCGATGAGTGCCAGCAGCATTTGCGCTGCGAAGCTTGCGTCCCTGCTGCTGTTGAGCAGGCGGGCTGGATTTTCCAATAGTCCTGGCAGCAAGAGCAGGCCTGTCAGACCCAGGCACCCCAGAATGGGCGCGCAGACTGCAAGTTGCAGGCTGACCCATACCCAGTCGTTGTCGCCGTACTCCTGTTTCGCGAAGACTGATCCGCCTTGCTGCAGGCTGTGCATTTCTCTTCCCCTGTCCGGTGCCTGCAAACAGGGTAGGGAGGCGGTTTGCAGCGGTTGCGCAGCGGATGTGGAAATTTGGTGCAGGGGCGAAGCGGCTCTTCGATCGGCCGCGTCCTTGCCTGTCGCCGCCGCTTTGCAGGAGCATGCTCCCGACAGCGTCGGGGCTTGGGGAACGGGACGAATGGATTCTGCGGAACATGCGCGCGCCAGGCGCG
Organism: Solimonas sp. K1W22B-7; assembly: GCF_003428335.1. Taxonomy (GTDB): domain Bacteria; phylum Pseudomonadota; class Gammaproteobacteria; order Nevskiales; family Nevskiaceae; genus Solimonas_A. Next base: position 4,096,645 of record NZ_CP031704.1, on the reverse strand, counting down.
CCAACAACCGGGTGGGACTGGTGGTCTTCCTGCTGTTCCTGGTCTGGCTGCCGCTGTACCTTATCTGCCTGATGCCCCTGGTCAATGCCAGCGTGCAGCCTTACCTGCCCGCACTGCCGGACAAGCTGCACCTGGTACCGATCTTCGTTCCGGTGGTATTGCTTGCACTGGTCTTTGCGAGAATCTGGCCGGCGCCCAGGCCACCGCGATCCTGAGCGGGTTGTCAGGGCGCGGTCCACAACGCCAGTGTCTGCTTCATCTCCAGCGCCTCCTCGGTCGGCGTGCGGCCGAACAGGCGCTTGAATTCGCGGCTGAACTGCGAGGGGCTTTCGTAGCCCACCTGGTTGGCTGCCGCCGCCGCGGTGATGCCGCCGCGCACCATCAGCAGCCGTGCCTGGTGCAGGCGCGTGGATTTCAGGTACTGGATCGGCGAGGTCGAGGTGACATTGCGGAAATGCACGTGGAAGGCCGGCACGCTCATGCCGGCGTCGCGCGCCAGAAGCCCCACGTCGAGATTGCCCGGGTACTCGGCATGGATGCGGCGCAGGGCCTTGGCGATCTTGCCGAAGGCTCCGCCTTGCACCAGTGCCGCGCGCAGCGCCGGGCCCTGTTCGCCGCTGAGCACGCGGTAGTAGATTTCGCGCAGGATGCCGGGACCCAGCAGCCGTGCCTCGGCGGGGCTGCGCAGCATTTCCAGCAGGCGCAGCAGCGCGCCGGACATGGCTTCGTCCAGCGGCGTGCACATCATGCTGCGCGGTAGTGCCTCGCGCCGTTGCGACTCGTCCAGCGCCAGCGCCAGCTCCGCCACCTCGGCGGGATTGATGCGCAGCGTGATGCCCAGCAGCGGCTGGCGCGCACTGGCCTCGGTTTCGGTCAGGAACAGCATCGGCACCGTGCTCACCAGGTAGCTGCGCGCGTCGTAGGTGAAGCGGTCGTCGCCGAGGAAGCCGCGCTTGCGGCCCTGCACGATCACGCAGATGCAGGGCTCGTACATCACCGGCATGCGCGCCAGTGGACGGTCGGAGCGCATCAGTTGCACCGGCTCCAGTGCGCAGCGGGTGTAACCCTCCCCCGGCGCCAGTTGCGTCATCAGCTCGACCATGCGCTGCTGCGTCGGGGTAGGGGCCGCTGCCTTCATTGGAATCTGCCAGTTTTCAGGATCAGGTCATATTCTTGGCTTGAATGTGCCCCCATATCCAGCATGACGATAGGATTAGGCAAGACTCTGCAAACATCTGTGTATTCGCGAAAGCATCCCCGCTTCCTAGGATGGCTGCACGCCGATCGGGTCCGACCGGCAGCCACTTTCCAAGGAGCAAACCCATGAGCAACAAGATCTGGTTCATCACCGGCGCCTCGCGCGGCATCGGTGCCGAAATCGCCAAGGCGGCACTGGCGGCGGGCGACCGCATCGTCGCCACCGGCCGCGACCGCGCGGGCCTGGAGAAGCTGTACGCAAGCTACGGCGAGCGCGTGCTGGCGCTGGCGCTGGACGTGGCGAGCGAGCAACAGGCGCAGGCGGCGGTGGCGGCCGCGCTGGAGCGTTTCGATCGCATCGACGTGCTGGTGAACAACGCCGGCTACGGCCAGCTGGGACTGTTCGAGGAGATCGAGCCGGCCGACATCGAGCGCCAGTTCGCCACCAATGTCTTCGGGCTGATGCACGTCACCCGCGCGGTGCTGCCGGCCATGCGTCGCCAGCGCGCCGGCCATGTCTTCAACCTGTCGTCCATCGGCGGCGTCACCGGCTTCAAGGCCTGCGCGGTGTACAGCGCCACCAAGTTCGCGGTGGAGGGCTTCAGCGAGTCGCTGGCGCAGGAAGTGCAGCCCTTCGGCATCCACGTCACCGTGGTGGAGCCGGGTTTCTTCCGTACCGACTTCCTCGACGCCCGCTCGGTGCGTTACGGTGCACGCCGCGTGGAGGAATACCACCAGCTCTCCGGCGAAATGAGCCAGGCCTACGAGGCCTACAACCACCAGCAGCCCGGCGATCCGGCCAGGCTCGGGCAGGCCTTTGTCACCCTGTCGCGCGCGCCGAATCCGCCGCTGCACTACGCCGCTGGCAGCGATGCCCTGGAGTACATCGGCGGCGCCATCGAGCGCCGTGCGGCCGAACTGCGGCAGTGGCAGGCGCTGACGCTGTCGACCGATATCGTGGCGGCTGCAGCCTGAGGAGGACCAGGGAAAAAGCCCGCGCGATGCGGGCTTTTTCATGAACATCCGGTCGTGCCGTCGCTCAGGCCGCTGCCGCGGTGCCGTTGTCTGCTGCCGTGATCTCCACGCGGTTGCGCCCGCCGTGCTTGGCGGCGTACAGCGCGCGGTCGGCGCGGGCCACCGCCGCTTCAATGCCCTCGCCGGGCCGGAACTCCGCCACGCCGATGCTCACAGTGGTGCCGCAGACCGCCTCGCCGACGCGGATGCGCACACTCTCGAAGCGTTCGCGCAGGCGCTCGGCCACCGTCGTCGCGTCGGCCAGGCGGGCATGCGGCAGCAGCACGCAGAACTCCTCGCCGCCGTAGCGCGCCAGCAGGTCGCCGGGGCGGATCATCTCGCCGGCGGTGGTGGCAAAGGCGCAGAGCAGGCGGTCGCCGGCCTCGTGGCCGTGGTTGTCGTTGATGCGCTTGAAGTGGTCCAGGTCCAGCAGCAGTATCGACACCGGCACGCGGTCGCGCTGGCAGCGCAGCACCTGGCGGCCGGCCAGTGCACGAAAGCCCGTGCGGTTGAGCACGCGCGTCAGGCCGTCGCTGTGGGCGATGCCGGTGAGGCGGTTGGCCAGGCGTTCGTTGGCCATCATCAGCAGCGCCAGGTTCCACACCGTGACGATCAGCAGTGCCGCCAGCGCGGCGTAGGTGTGCATCGGGTGGGTGATCGCGAATTCTTCCGGCTTGCGCGCGTGCTCCAGCATGTACAGCGCACGGTCGCCCATGAAGGCGCAGGTGAGCAGGAACACCAGCATCGCCAGGCGGCGCATGTTCAGCGGCTCGGTTCGCTGCGCGCGCCAGGCATCGGCAAAATTGGCGCCGGCGAACAGCAGCATGAACAGCGCCACCGTGCAGGTGCGCGCCGGCGGGTTGTCGCGGATCGGCCCGACCACGGAGAACAGCAATACCAGCACCACCGGCGCCAGCCACACCAGCGACCAGCGTATCGGCTGTCCCGAGAAGCCCCGCAGCCCGGCCCACATCAGCGAGTTGGACAGGATCAGCAGGCCGTTGGCCAGGGCAATCGAGGAGAAGTCCGAGATCACGCCGCGCAGGCACAGCAGGGTGCCGCCGATGGCGCCGGCGACGTTGGAAAAGCCCCACAGCAGCAGGCCCGCTTCCGAACGCCGCAGCTGCCACATGGCCAGCTGGAACAGCCCGAACACCAGGTAGGCCAGCACCGTCACCACCAGCAGCGTCGGCAAATGCAGGCTCATGGCGCTGCCCCCCAGGGGAGCGCTTCGCGTGGCGACAGGGCGGCGTTGCCCTGCTGGCTGGGCTGGTTCATGTCCTGGGGCCCATCCTGCCACGGGTGGGGTCTACTGCAAAAAGCAGGGTGCCAAAAGTGAGACGGGCGTCACAGATTTGGCCGGCAGTCCCCATGGGCAGGTCCAATCAGCGCTGAGCCGCGCTTCAGCGCTTGCCGATCGCCGGCGGGCGTTCCGGGTACTGCGGCAGGGTGTCGTGGATCGCATGCCAGTCCGCCTTGGACGCCACGTAGATGTGCGCGCCGGGGCCTTGCTGCAGCGGCGTGTCGATCGTGCCCATGCGCACCCGCACCATGTCCGGCAGCGCGTCGCGGCGGCTGATCAGGGGTGAGCCGCAGTTGCCGCAGAAATCGCGGTGCACGCCTTCCTTCGTGCTGAAGGTCTTCAGCGAATCCTGGCCGGAGACGATCACGAAATCCTGTGCCGCCACCACCGCGTTGGATGCGAACGCCGAGCCGCCGGCCTTGCGGCAGCGCGAGCAGTGGCAGTAGTAGGCCGGGCCCGGATCGCCGCGGATTTCGTAGCGGATGTTGCCGCAGAGGCAGCTGCCGTGGAGCATGGGTGGTCCTCGCTGTATCGCGTTCGGAATCTTGCCGGAAACTGCGTCCGGATGTTGCGTGGACTGCGCGCCGGCAAGGCGCTGGCCGTCGGCCATGGAAACCTGGGCGACCTGGCGCGGATCGATGATCCGGTGCGCTCGCTGGCGGATACTGCCCGGCTGATTCGGTCGTCACGTTGTCGGCATCCGCCAGGCTGATGCAGCATTCCGGCGTATGGCGCCGTCGGCGCGTAGCAAAGGGACACGAAATGAATCGCGACGCGATCAATGCCTTGCTGATCCTGGGGGCGCTGGGCGCAATGGCGGTGGCTTACTGGCTGCTCGACACCCATTCGGTCCAGGTGCGCAGCTTCTTCGTCATTGTCACCATGGCGCTCCTGCGCCAGCTGTTCCGCGGCCTCTGGCAGGACCCCGTGGCCGAAGCAAAGCCCAGGACGCGCATACAGCCGCAGGTGGGCGCTGTGCGCCAGGCGCCATCGCTGGACAAGCAGCGTGAGTCCTGACGCGGCGCGCAAGCGGGTCGATGCCCCCGTTCCGGGTGCGCCAGGCCGTGAGCGTGACGGCGGTGGCGCCGCTTGAACCGGGACGATACCAAGGCCCTGCTGCATGTGGTCCTGTTCGTCGTGATGGGGCTGGGCGGCTGGCTGTTCGACCCCGACAATTCGGTCTTCGGGATCTTCTGCGGCATGTTCATCGCCTTCTGGCTGCGTCTCTTTATCGACAGCCTGGGGGAGTCGCCGGACGAAGAGTACAAGCCGCTCCCGCCGCCGCCGCCGGCCAAGCCGGGAAAGCGGCGGGATTCCTGAGGCCGGGGCCGGAATCCCGCGATCACCCCAGGGCTGCCCGCGCATAGCACAGCACCGCCTCGCGCACGATCCGCCCGATCTCGCGGTCGGCCGTTTCGTCACTGCCCAGCATCGCGGCGCGGATATGGCTGGCGAGGCGGCTCAGCGTGGTGTTGGCGCTGTCGCAGTCGGTCAGGGCCTCGGCGACCAGGCTGCGGCCGTCGCTGAAGGCACCGGTTTTCAAGTCCAGCGCCGCGGCGATGCGGCGGCGCTCGGCGGTTTCGGGATTGATGCGGACGCCTGCGCCCGACAGGTCCAGCTCGGGCAGTGCGGTGTCGTCGGCGCCGTACAGAGGCGGGTGGGCGAGGCTGCCGTCCATCATTCCACCTCCAGGCAGGACAGGGGTACCACCGATTCGCCGGCGGCGGTGATCACCGTGGCGTGGCGGCCGTCCACCCGCAGGACCTCGGCGAGGCGGTTTCGGAGGCGGCCGTGGCGGATACGGGCGGTGTCGCCGGGGAGCAGTGCGGGGGTGTTCGGCATGGCGGGTTTTCCGTAGTGGGACTACGGCTTTAGTATACGGCATGCCGTACTCATTTCATAACGGAATTCCGTAATTATTGGGCCGACTTGCCCTCTCTGCCGGATAGCCATCCAGAGCGGATCACCCGCCCCGCCAGGCCACTCTTCCAATGATGTTGATCGCCTCGATCTCCTGGCCGCGGTAGATCTCGGCCTTGTCGGGGTCGGCGGCGCTGATCACCCTGAGGGCGCCGTCGGCGCGGAAGGACAACTGCTTGACGCGCAGGTCGTCGCCGAAGGCCAGGCCGTAGAACTCGCCGTCGACCACGCGGCGGTCGTCGAGGTTGATCATCACCACGTCTTCGTTGCGGATGTAGGGCGCGTTGCTGTCGCCGGCCACCTGGTAGATGCGGCAGCGGTCGGCGCGCAGGCCCTTGTCGGCCAGCCACTGGCGACGGAAGGCGAAGTGCCGGTCCACCTCCTCGAATTCCCAGGACACCCGGCCGGGGCCGCCGGACAGCATGGCGCCGCGCACCACGGTCACGCGGTCGTACTTGTCCTCGAAGCTGGCGTCCAGCAGGTCGCCCTGCTCGACGCGCATCGGGCCGCTGCCGGTCTCCAGCCAGCGTGCGCGCACGCCCAGGAACTCGGCGATGGCGTGCAGCTTGGTGCTGCTTTCCTGCTCGCCGCGCTCCAGGTCGTAGAGCGTGCTCACGGCCAGGCCGACGGCGTCGGCGAGCTGTTTCACGCCCACCACCGGGGTATGCGCCTTGCGCGCGGATTTAATTCGTTCTCCGACAGTCATCTAGCAAATATACGGAATTCCGTTGCAAAAATCCATTGCGCCGTATGTACGGAAAACCGTAAAATAGCGGTATGCACAACATCTGGATAGAGCGGGTCTTGTGGTGCGAGCGGGCAGGGCTGAGCCGGGCGGAAATCGCGGACAGCTGCGGCCTTTCCTATTCCTCTCTGGGCGATTTGATGCGGGGGGCGACGCGGGAGCCGCGCGGCATGGCGGCGGTGCGCTTGTGGCAGCTGTCGGAGCGGGCGAACCAGCGGGACGAGGCTGCCGGGGCCGACCCCGGCCCGATGCCGCCGTCCGCCGCCGGACGACAGTTGCGGGTCGGCGGTATCCAACGGAGCAGCGCATGAAGTCCTACGACAGCGGCCTGACGACGGAAGTGATCGCACGCCTGCAGGGCGACGCCTGGCTGGACCAGATGCTGGACAACTGGGGCCGCTGGGCCCGCGGCGGCGAGATCGGCGGGCCCCAGGTGTACACGGCCTGTGCCTCGGCCGAGCGCCACTACTCCGCGCCGCCCTGGGACAGCGAGGATGCGGGGGACCAGGACCGGCCCGACCCGCTGGCCGGCGAGAGCGTGGACATCGCCTGGCGGCGCCTGCCGCAGCTGCAGCGACAAGTGCTGCGTGGCGTCTACGTCGACCCGCCGCGCTGGCGCCTGCGCGTGGAGCAGGGCCGCGACCTCAGCGCCGGCGATGCCGACCGCCACCGTGCCCGCGAGCTGCGCCTGCCGCTGGCGCTGATGCTGGAAACCTATGCCGCCGCGCGCGTGCGGATTTCCGGGCTGCTGCGCGACGGCGTGATGCGCTAGCGCGGGGCAAGGGCCGCCGCGCTTATCATCGAGCCCGGCAGCCGTGCCGCGCGATGACGACGAGATGACGATGCGAGCCCTGCGGGCGATTCGATTCCAGGCCCGATGAGTGCCGCAAGCCTGTTTGCGGCGGTGCTGGCCGCGCACCTGCTGGCGGTGATCTCGCCCGGCCCTGACTTCGCGGTGGTGACGCGCCAGACCCTGCTGCACGGCCGCGCGGCGGGCGTCTGGACCGCGGTGGGTATTGCCGCAGGCATCGTCTTCCACGTCAGCTACGCCCTGTTCGGACTGGGCTGGCTGATCGAAGGGTTTCCTTCGCTATTGCTGCTGCTGCGCGGGATTGGCGCGATATTCCTGTTCTATCTCGGCATTGGCGCGCTGCGCTCCCGGCCGGCAGCAGGCGAGGCCCAGGTGCCGGAGGCCGCCGCCTTGCCGTCGGCGGGGCAATCCTTCCGCATCGGCCTGCTGTGCAACCTGCTCAATCCCAAGGCCGTACTGTTCTTCGTGTCGCTGTTCGCGGTGATGATCGGGCCGGATGCCTCGTACTGGCTGCGCCTGGCCCTGGCGGCCTGCATCGTCGGCAGCACCGCCGCATGGTTCTGCTTCCTGGCGATGGCGTTGAGTGCCGAGCGCGTGCGCACACGGCTGCTGCGGCACCGGCACTGGGTCGACCGTGCTACCGGCGCCGTGCTGGTGGGGCTGGCGCTGGGAATTCTGGCTGGGCTGGCTGGGGCTGCGATCCAGGGATAAGCACTTCATTCGGACGATACAAGCCGCCTGGGGCGGGCAGAACATGGGTCCGGGCCGCTCGCGGCCCGCATCCATACAGGCGTCGTCAGGGGGAGGGCATCCGATGTCGTTCAGCGCACATGAAACGTTCTACATGATCCTGGGGCTGGCCACGATCGTGGCGGTGTTCTGGTTCAACCGCGATCTCTACGGCCGCGATGCGAAGCTCGGGGTCTCGGGGCTCGAAGGGGTCTACTACCTCACCGCCGTGGCGGCGCTGCTGGTGGGCTGGTACTTCAACATCGTCTACATGCGCGAGTACAAGGACGTGATGGGCTGGTGGCACTGGACCACGCTGCTGTTCGTCAACCCGGCCTCGGCCTCCGGCGGGCAGGACCTGATCTTCGCGAACGTCGTACTGTTTCCGCTGTGGACGCTCATCGACGGTCGCCGCCGCGGCATGAAGGCGGCCTGGTTCTATTTCCCGATGAGCGTGGTGACCAGTTTCGCCTTCGCCATGGCCCTGTACCTGGCGGTGCAGGAGCGCCAGCTGCGCAAGCGGCCGGAACTGCGCTAGCAGGACGCCGTGCATGCCAACGCAGGGGGCGCTACGCTTCGTCCCCACGGGCGCCGTCGCGCGCTGACAATCCGGGGAAAAACGTGGCGAGCGAAGCGGAAGAAGAGTGGACCATGATCCTGCTGGAGGTGGAGGACGAGCGGCGGCTCTACCGCATGCGCCTGGCCCCGCCGGAAGCCGTGGATCCCGCCCGCTTTTGCGAGAGTGTCATCGTCGAATGGCGCTACGCGGACGCCGGCCTGCCCGATCGCGAAACCAACGCCGCCATGATGGCCTTCGAGGAACTGCTGGACGCGCTGGACGATCCCGCCGGCAACAGCCTCATGCTCCACGCCTACACCGGTGCCGGCATCAAGGAATGGTGCTACTACGCCAGGGATTACGCGCAGTTCATGCGCGACCTCAACACCGCGCTCAAGGGCCAGCCGCGCTTCCCCATCGAGATATTCCACGACCATGATCCGGTGTGGAAGTACTGGAACGGCATCAAGGAATTCGCGACCCGCAAGGAGTAGCGTGGGCGAGGCGCCTGTCCCGTCTCCGGACTTGCCGGGCTGAGAATTCGCGGCGGCGTTGTGGCGCAACAGGAACGCTTTCAGTCCCTGCATGAATCTTTCGCTGGCCAGGATGCTGGCATGATCTTCCGGCTCGATCCGGATCATCCGCACCGCCAGATTGAGCTGCACCAGCCGTTCGACCGTGTCCCCGGGGTCGTCTGCCACCGGCGCGGGACCTGTTTCCTGCGACGCACACTTCGCGATCCTCCGTGCTTCACCCGCCCGCCTTCCGGGTGGAAATCCGTGTTTTCCAGAGATACCCAACCTGTTGATGGGGGGAAAGCTCCGTGTCCGTTGTTCTAATCCACAGAGGATCGCGACTGCGAAATTCATCGCATCGACCGATCGTGCCGCCTGTGCGTGCAGAACCGGAGAACACAAATGACCGATTCAATCGAAGCTGTCGCAGGTAAAACCGTGCGCATCCGCTATGTCGACAGCGCCGGGTGCGCGCACGACATCAGCGCTGCAGTAGGCGAAACATTGATGTCGGCGGCGACCAGCCATCTGATCGCCGGTATCGGTGGCGACTGTGGCGGCAATTGCGCCTGCGGTACCTGCCGCATCCGTGTCGATCCGATCGTAGCGAGAACCGCCCGCCCGCCTGACCTCGCAGAACAGGAGCTGCTGCAGTTCCTGGGGGCGCCCGAGGCGGGCCTGCGGCTGGGTTGCCAGATCGCGGTGACCCGGGAATTCGACGGCGCTACGGTCGTCGTCGCCGAGGCCGAGTAGCCCGAAACCCATCCGCGTCGCCGGCAGCTACCCATCCGAAAGATCGGTGATTTGCCCCGCTTGCGGCCGGACGATTCATCCATCGGGCCGTCAGTTGCGACCAGCCGTCGAGCGGTCGGCGCCGGACTATAACCAGGAGAAGCCATGAAGCCACTGCGATTCAGGATCGCGAAATGGGTGATGCAGCACCGGACCGCCTCGACGGTGCTGTTCGTACTCGTCACGCTGTTCTTCGCCGCGGGCCTGCCGAATGTGCAGCTCAAGACGATCTTCTCCGATCTCCTGCCCAAGGACGATCCCTACGTCCAGGTGTTCAAGGACCATCCGAACTTCGGCAACCCGCTGACCATGACCATCATGGTGAAGCGCAAGGACGGAGACATCTACAACCCCGTCACGCTGGCGAAGGTCTGGAAGCTGACCCGCGACATCGACCTGGCCCCCGGCGTGGACCACGACCAGATCCTTTCGATCGCCACCGAGAAAGCGCGCTACGCGGAGGCGACGCCGTTCGGCATCGACATGCGTCCCCTGATGGGCGACAGGGTTCCGGACAGCAAGGCCGAAGTCGCGGATTTCCGCCGCCGCGTCGAGCAGTCGCCCAACGCCCGTACTTTCCTGATCTCCAACGACGGCACGGCGACACTGATCAATGCGACCTTCATCGAGCAGCGCCTCGACTACGGCGAAGCCTTCGATTTCGTGCACAAGCTCGCCACCGAGGCGCGCGATGCCGATCACGAGGTCTACGTGGCCGGGCAGCCGATGCTGACCGGCTGGGTCTATCACCTGCAAAGCCAGACCTTCGGCATCTTCGCGGTGACGTTGACGGCGCTGGTGGTCGCACTTGCGCTGTACATGCGCAATATCGTCGGCGTGGTCACGCCGATCCTGACCAGCCTGGTGGCCGCGATCTGGGGTTTCGGTCTGACCGGCTGGATCAAGTCGCCGATCGAGCCGCTGCTGATGGTGGTGCCGCTGCTGCTGGTGGCGCGTTCGTTCTCGCATTGCGTGCAATTCACCGAGCGCTACTACGAGGTGTACTGGCACGTGAAGGATCGCGTGAAGGCGGCCGAGATCACGATGGGTGTGATGATGGCACCCAGCATCCTCGGGATCTTCACCGACATCGTCGGCGTGTTCCTCATCGCGCTGGCGCCGATCCCGGCGATGGAACGCTTCGCCCTGTTCTGCGGCTTCTGGTGCATCTGGCTGATCCCCACCGGTGTCGTGCTGATCTCGCTGCTGCTGTCGGCCCTGCCGGCGCCGCGCAACGTCGGCCGGCTGATCGGCAAGGAAGGCGACTCGGGCATGCACAAGGCGTTCAAGAAAACCCTTGGCGGCCTGTCGAAGCTGACCTACGGCAAGACCGCACGCCTGACGACGGCGGTCGTCGCGGTGATCTCGATCTTCGCGGTCTACACCGCGCTGCAGATCAGGATCGGCAATCCGGTCGAGGGCAGCAGTTTGCTGTGGGAGGACTCCGAGTTCAACACGGCGGTGCGGCAGATCAACAGCCACTTTCCGGGCGTCAACACCCTGGAAATCGTCCTCGAAGCGAAGGACATGGACAACCCGAACCGCGTCGCGCGACAGGCGGAAACGGTGATGATCGCCCAGCAGCTGCAGGTGCTGATGGAGCACAGCGCCGCGCCGCCGCGCGCCGACCTGTCCTTTGCCGACTACATGATGGAGGGCAACCGGCTGTTCTCCGGCGGCAACCCGAAGTGGTACGCACTGGATCCCACTGATCGTGCGATCAGCGCCGCGGCCACGGCGGTGACCTTCGGTACCAATGCCAAGAACTTCTCGCACGTGGTCGACTTCGAGCAGCAGCATTCCACGGTGTCGCTCTGGTACCAGGACAACAAGCAGAGCACGGTGACCGCGGCATTGGCGGCGGCACGCGATGCGGTTGCCAAGGTCGGTGCCGACCACAAGGATTTCACGGTGCGCCTAGGCACCGGCACGATCGCGCTGCAGGAGGCCACCAATCACGTGGTGGAGCGCTATCACTGGGTCATCATCGGCCTTTTGAACCTGGTGATCTTCATCGGCACCAGCTGGGCCTACAGATCCCTGGTTGCCGGCCTGATCCTGCTGTTCCCGGTCAACCTCGCCAACTTCATCCTGAACGCGTCGATGCACATGATCGGCATCGGCCTGGACATCAATTCCCTGATGGTGGCCGCGATCGGCGTCGGTGTCGGCATCGACTACGGCATCTACCTGCTGTCGCGCATCTGCGAGGAGTTTCACGCGCACGACCAGAACTGGAGCCGCGCGATCGATGCCTCCCTGACCACGACCGGCAAGGCGATCATGTTCACCGCCTCGATCATGTTCATCGGCATCGTGCCCTGGTACTTCCTGTCCGCGCTCAAGTTCATGGCGGACATGGGCCTGCTGCTGACGCTGACCATGCTGATCAACATGGTTCTCGCCCTGGTCGTGCTGCCACTGCTGGTCTGGCTGGTGAAGCCGGAGTTCGTGAAGCGCAAGGACCTTCTCGTCGGAGAGGGCGTCGACCTGTCGCTGTTCACCGAATCCGGCGACGGCACGCCGGAACCCGAGACGTCCGAGAACCAGGACGATCCGGCGGACCTGCTGCCGGCGCGGCTGCAACCGGAACCCACCTGATGACCGGCGGCTTCGTGCCGCCGGTCGTGCATACATCCCGATTTTCAAAAGCGTGAGGAGAGAAAGACATGTGGATCAAGAAATACGATTTCAACTACGGCCGTCGCATGCTTCTGGAGAAGGCGGCCAAGGGCGCTGCCGCTGCCGGTGTCCTGGCACCGCTGTGGCCGGTACTGGGTGAAGCGGCCGACATCGGCAAGGTCTATCCCGACGAACTCACCTCGATCGAGATGTACACCAAGGGCAAGATCAAGACCGGCGACATGATCACCTCGGCCAACGTCGAGGTGGTCAAGGAACTTCTGGACCCCATCGTCTATCTGCAGATCAAGAATCTCGGCCGCAAGATCAAGATCAGAGCGACCACGCGCGACGTGACGACCATGTTCCCGGCGAGCTTCCTCGAGGCCAGCCTGCGCAACCGCGGCAAGGCCAAGTTCGGTGCCGACGGCAACATCTACGGGCCGGACGGCGGCCCCTGGATGGGTGGCGCGCCGTTCCTGGATCCGAAGACCGCACAGGAGGCGATCGGCAACCTGGCGCTGAGCTGGGGCAAGCACGACTACTGCCAGTACGCGATCCGCGAGACCGACATCTCGCCAGAAGGCAAGATCGCCTACAAGTACGACTTCTGCTGGGCCGAGCTGCAGGCCACCAATCGCATGGACGGCAAGATCTTCCAGAACAAGAAGGAGTTCATGCGCTACCAGACGGTGCTGTTCACCTCGTCGCAGGACGTGGCTGGCAGCTCCTTCCTCAGCATCTGGTACTACGACCAGCGCAAGTATCCGGATCTCTACGGCTACCTGCCGCAGTTCAAGCGTGTGCGCCAGTTCCCTACCAACCAGCGCTTCGAGCCGCTGATCCCGGGCGTGACCTGGTTCCTCACCGATCCCTGGTATGCCGGCGATCCGATGCTGACCTGGGGCAACTTCAAGGTCATTTCGCGCAAGCCGATGCTCGGTGCCTGGTCCGGCAACTGGGCCGGCAAGAGCAAGAACTGGGAGAAGGGCGTGCATGGCGGCGCCAAGGGCCTGACCTTCTTCGACACCGAGTACGAGCTGGCGCCGGAGGTTCTCGAAGTCGAGATGGAGCCGACCGGCTATCCGCGTGCGCCCTGCAGCAAGAAGCGCGCGTGGATCGACGTCCGCAACGGCATGTACTGCGGCGAGGTCCGCTACGACCGCAACGGCCAACCCTGGGTTAATTTCGAAACCGGCTCCGGGCAGATGGTCGACGGCGACAAGGTGATGCTGGAACCGGGCCGCAAGACGCCCGAATGGTCCTGGACCTACGTGATGTGCCACGACATCCAGGCCAACCGCATGAGCCGCGCCGAGCATGCCGAGGAGATCACCGGCGGCTACAAGAGCCTGCTCCGTGGCGACAGCGACGAGATGTACAACCGCTTCTTCACGCAGCAGGCGATCCAGCGCCTGGGATCGGTCTGAGTCGATGGCGGCCGCGCCGGGCCATCGGCTCCGCGCGGCCACCGTACCCAGGCCGCAAACACGGGAGAGCCAAAATGAATCGAGATTTACGGACGGCCTTTTGCGCCGTCGTGCTATCGCTTGCGGGCATCTGCGCGGCATCTGCGGCGCCGAAGCTGACGCAGGTGACCGGCGGCACGCTCCATCAGGCCCTGCTGGGCGTGGCGTTCGACGGCAAGGTGGGCGTAGCGGTCGGCGCAGGCGGTGAAATCCAGGCGACGCAGGACGGTGGCGCGACCTGGACAAGGGCAGCATCGCCTTCGCCGCTGACATTGCTCGGCGTCGATGTCCGCGAGTCGCTCGGTGTGGCGGTGGGGCAGATGGGGTTGATCCTGGTGCGTGACGGTGGTTCCGGTTGGGCGCAGATGGCCAGCGGCACCCAGGAGCGCCTGCTGTCGGTGTCGATCAACGCCAGGGGCGATGCGATTGCCGTGGGGTCCTTCGGCACGGTGCTGGCCTCGTCGGACCGTGGCCGCAGCTGGACCTCGATCGCGCCCGACTGGATGAGCTTCATGGCCGCGCAGGGCGAGGGCTTCCAGCCGCACCTGTACGCGGTGCAACTCGACGACCAGGGCACCGCCACGGTGGTCGGCGAGCTCGGCACGATCCTGCGCTACAGCGCGGACAGCCGACAATGGACGCTGCTGCACAAGGGCGATCCGGTCAATCACAAGGACGATGCGTCGCTGTTCGCGCTGGATATCCGCGCCGACGGTATCGGCTATGCCGTCGGGCAGGACGGAACCATCCTGCGCAGCAGCGACGGGGGTCTGTCGTGGAGGTCGACGCGTCTGGCCGCCAAGTCGATCCTGCTCGGCGTGAGTTCCGCTGCCAACGGGCATGTGCTGATCACTGCCATGCATGCCATGTACTTCAGCCGGGACGACGGCAAGACCTGGCGCCGTTTCACCGACGCGGCGGTGGCCTCGTCCTGGTATGTCGGCGTGGCACGTCCCGAAGGCGGGACACCGCTGGTCGTGGGCAACGCCGGGAAGATTCTGCGATTCGAGTGAGCGGCTGCGGTATGCGGATTCGACGAAGCAAACAATATCAGGAGAGCGTAATGCGCAGCATCGAACATATGCAGGGGCGGCGTCACTGGGGAGCGGTAATCCTGCTGGGCTGTGCCGTCGGCGCGGTTCAGGCCCAGGGGGAGACCCCTCCGGCTGAAGTGCAGGCGACCGAGTCCCAGGCGGTCGAAGCGGTTGCGACCGAGCCGCAGGTGCCGGAGCCGCAGCCGATCGAGGAGCAGGCGGTCGAATCCACACCGGACGAAGGGTTCTTCGCGGGGCTGTTCGGCAGCGACTTCGACATCAGCTTCGGTGGCTTCATCCGTCCGGAGTTCGCGATTTCCACGGGCTCCGAGAATCCCAACAACCAGCGCGGCAATGTGTTCAACAAGCGCACGATACAGCGCACGGCGTATGCGCCGCCGGCGCTGCTGGGGAACATCACCGGCGGGCTGGGCCTGCCCTTGCCCGACATCGGGACCTGGAATACCTTGCCGCTGACGGTCCTGGGCTTTCAGGACGAGGTGCGCCGCCCGGTGCCGGAATCCGGCAATACCTTCAACATGCACTATGTGCGCGCCGAAACCGAGGTGGCGGTCAAGTTCAACTCGAACTGGTCGATCATCGGCCGTATACGCGGACTCTTCGATCCGGGGCACTACAGCCAGTTCGATGCGGCGAGCGTCGCCGACCTGCAGGGCGGTGGCATCGCCGGCGGCGACCCGGCCTTGTACCAGGGCGCACCGAACTACTTCCAGTACCGCGTGGAGGGCGACAAGAGTCCGAATCCGCTGGAATGGTCCGGCGACGACTACATGGTGTATTTTCCGGCGCTGCTGCTGGACTACACCAATGGTCCGCTCAACGTTCGCATCGGCAACCAGCAGATCGCCTGGGGGCAGGCGATCTTCTTCCGGGTGCTCGATGTGCCGGACGGCATCGACTACCGGCGTCACTTCATCCTCGACCGCGCGGTCGAGGAGTACGGCGACAAGCGCGTGCCCTCGCTGGCGATCCGCGCCACCTTCCAGGCCACCGACAATATCCTCGCGGATGCCTACGTACAGAAGTTCCAGCCGACGATCTACCCCAATCCCAACACGCCCTACAACATCATCCCGACACAGTTCACGATTCACGACATGTACGCGGCCGGCAAGTACGACAACGAGATCAGCTACGGTCTGCGCCTGAAGGGCGACTACGGCCAGTGGGGCTTCCAGGCGGTGGCGGCGCGGCGCTTCAACCCGGATGGCGTATTCCGCTGGACCGAGTCGGGTGTCAACCGCGACTTGCCCAACTCGGGATTGGGCGGGCTGGTCAATGCCAGCTACGCTGTGTCGGGTCAGTACGGCAGCACCGGCGAGGCCCTGGCACATACGCCGTTCGAGGTGGCGCCTGGTGGCGTGTATTCCGCCAACGAGTGGTTCTACTACGCCGCAGATGCGCGGCTCGCGGGCACCGACGGCCTGAACTCGGCGGTCCTGGAGTTTCCGGCAGTGCAGGATCTCTATGCTTCGGTCGCGGGCAACTATGAAGAAGCGACGCACGAGCTCAACACCTTCTTCATGGCAGCCGGCGGCAGTCTGCGTGGTCACCTGGCGCGAGAATATTTCCAGGAGACCAATCTCGGCGGCGGCATCAGCTACGTCAACGAGGGCGAGCCCGGCAGCTTCTTCGACCAGTTGATCTTCAACCTGGAAGCGATGTACGTGCCGGACCGCAGATTCACCAACCCCTCGCTGAGCCGCAATTACCTGAAGGAGCGCGAGCTGACCGTCGCGCTGGTGATGGACAAGTGGCATCGTTTCTTCAACGAGTTCCCCGGCACCTATATCGTGTTCCAGGGCATGCACAAGACCAAGAGCGATCTGGTGGGCCGCTCACTCAAGGGTTACGGCGGCAGCGAGCAGGAACAGTCGCCGGGCCAATCGGGCGGTTCGAACTACCTGGTGATGGCCTTCCTGCAGCCCTTCCCGAACCAGATCTACCAGGTCGAGTTCGCCACGCTGGTGGATCTGAAGGGCGGGGCGCTGCTGCAGCCGGGCCTGCGCTGGAAGCCCAGCGGCGACGTGACGGTCGAGGGGTTCTACACCTACATCAACGGCGACCTGGGCGGTAATCCCAACGACAACGTGGTGTCCTCGCTGGGTTTCGCAGATGAATTCACGCTGCGCCTGACCTATCAGTTCTGATTCTCCGTAACAGCTCCTCCATTGCCGGCGTCCGCTTGCCCCGGCCGCCGGCTCTTTTTGTCCTGACGGGATTCCCGCATGAAGTTCCTGCGATACGACCGCGCCTGTAGCCGGCGTCACTTCCTGGCGCAGACCGCACGCGGCGTCGCCGCGGCAGGTGTGCTGATGCCGCTATGGGATGCGATCGCCGCCAGCGGCGATGCCGCTGCCGCCTACCCCGAGGAACTGCTGTCGATCGAGATGTACACGCGCGGCAGGATCAAGACCGGCGACGAGATCACGGCGGCCAATGTCGAGTGGGTCAAGGACCTGCTGGAGCCTATCAAGTATCTGCAGGTTCGTGACATGGGGCGGCGACTGCGCGTGGCCAGGACGACGACGGAGATCCTGCGCCTGAGCCCCTGGGAGTATGTGGAGGCCACGCTGCGCAACAAGGGCCAGGCGCGTTTCGCAGCGGACGGCAACGTGGTGACGGCGGAGGGCAGGCCGTGGATCGGCGGCAATCCGTTCCCCGCCGCGCAGTCGGCGCTGGAGCTGTTCGCCGGGCTGACGCTGAGCTGGGGGCGCCACGATGCTTCGTTCTACGCGGTGAAGGAATACGACCTGTCGGCGGAGGGGGACGTGCTGTTCCAGTACCAGGCGGGTTGGTCGGAGCTGTCGCCGGTCTGCCGCGTGTCGCTGCAGCCGCGGCCGTACTGGCCGGGCAAGGAGGACAAGCTGCGGTATCAGTCGATCTTCTTCCAGACGCCCGACAGCATCAAGGGCACGTCGTTCCTGAACGTCTGGCCCTACGACCAGCATCGCTTTCCGGATCTCTACGGCTACCTGCCGGCCTACAAGCGCATCCGCCAGTTTCCCACCGACCAGCGTTTCGAGCCGCTGATCCCGGGCTCGACGCTGTATCTCTCGGATGCCTGGACGGCGGGCGATCCGCTGTATACCTGGGGCAACTATCGCATCGTCGGCCGCGGTCCGATGCTGGCGGCCGTATCCGGTGCGTGGAATGCCCAGCATCCGAATTGGGAGCACCGCGTCCACGGTGGGCCCAAGGGCAAGACGTTCTGGGACACCACGGTCGAACTGGTGCCCGAGGCGATCGCGGTGGAAGCCGAGCCGGTGAAGTTTCCGCGCGCACCGATCAGCCGCAAGCGCGTCTGGTTCGATGCACGCACGCAGCTGCCGATCGCCATGGTGTCCTACGACCGCCGTGGCGAGGCCTATCGCTCGTTCGACGGCGCCTACGGCCTCTACGAGGCGGGCGCAAAGTCCTTCATGGATGGCGCGCATCCGTACTGGTCCTGGGGGCATGTGCATGCCTTCGATATCCAGACCGGGCGCATGACGCGGCTGGAGCAGGTGCGCGCGATCTCCGGCGGACACGCGACCAGCGTCAACGATGCCGGCATCTACGAGAAGTACCTGACCAGTGCGGCGCTGATGCGCCTGGGCGCGGTGTGAGCCCGCTCAGGCCGGCTCCACGCCCATGATCCGGGCCATCTTCGCCCGGTCGATCTCCAGCACGTCGCCGCCGCGGCTTTCATAGCGGCGCCAGGCGATCTGGATCGGGTTCTGCTGCGTGGTGACCAGCGGATGGCGGCGCGGGTGGTAGTCCTTGCGGAACACCGGCAGCGCGCTCTTCAGCAGACGCAGCAGCATGAGCCCGCAGAAGCCCAGCCGGACGGCGCCGCGGAACGGGTTGCGCAACCAGCCCTCGACCCGCGCCATGTGGGTATAGGCCTTGATGGTTTCGCCGGCGATGTGCGCCAGGGCCTTCAGCACCATCCGCTTGCGATACAGCTCGTCGTCGCCGTAGAGGTGCTTGTAGACCTCGAAGGCCACCGCACCATGCTCGACCTCCTCGACCTGGTGCCAGACCCACATGGCCTTGATCACCGGCTCGGAGTCGGCGAACCAGCGATCGTAGTTCTGCAGGATGATCATGCCGGCGAGGAAGGTGAAGGTCTCGTAGCCGGCGGTGTAGCCGACCAGTTGCCTGAGCGAGTCCTTCTTCGCGTGCTCGGCGAAGTAGTCCCTCGCTGCCGCTTCCATCTGGGCGACCCTGGGATAGCGCAGCGCCAGCACCTGGTTGAGATGGATGAAGTTCTTCGCGTGGTGGGCCTCCTGTCCGATGATCGCCGAGATATCGCGCAGCAGGCGTTCGTCCTTGATCTGTGTGCGTGCCTTGGTCAGCGCGCGGACCAGGTAGCGTTCGAAATAGGGCACATGGATGCCCAGCGCATTGATGAACATCGAGAATTCCGGGCAGGTGCGGCTCCAGACCAGATCGCGCGAGCGGATCTTCTCGACCTGGAACTGCAGCGGACGCACCGGAAAGGCGTCCATCGGGTGTTCCGAAACGGGCTTCATGGCTTTTTCTCCTCCGGCTCTGGGAGCACACGGGGATTGTTCGCCAGTGACGACCGTCGGGCACCGAACTTTTGGCGGGGACGCCCTAGATCAGCGTCAGCTCCCGCGCCCGGGTCGCGGCGGCGGTGCGGTTGCGGACGCCGATCTTGGAGTAGATGTTGTGCAGATGCCATTTGACCGTGGCTTCGGAGATCAGCAGGGCATCGGCAAGCTGGCGGTTGGCGAGGCCGGCCTCGACCAGGCGCAACAGTTCGATTTCGCGCAGGGTCAGGGCCTCCGAGGATATTCCGGGATCGACCGCGTCGGGATGGGTGCCACCGCGATTCGGTTTTTCGCCGGTCAGCAGCGAGATCAACCGGCCCTCCATGTCGCGCTTGGCCTGCAGGTCGCCGCCTGCCGCTGTGTCGGCGCGGCGCTGGTCGATGGCCTGCAGGATCGGCAGCAGCGCGCGGCCGGCCGAGGCGATGGGATAGGTATGCAGTTCCGGCGTGCCGAGACTCAAGGCCCGATCCAGTTCCCGCACGGCCTCGGCTCCGCGATCGCTCTGCCACAGCGCGACGGCCTTGAGGGTTCTCTGGGTCAGGTTGACACCGCCGCCGGCCTTTGCCGCGGGGGAGTTCTGCAGCAGGTTGAGGCAACGCAATGCGCCCTCCGGGTTGTCCTCGGCGAGCAGCAGGCGCGCTTCCATCAGTTGCAGGGCGTCGCGCGAGCCGCGCGAGCTGTCGGCGTTGCGTACCGAACTGCTGTCGTCGCGCAGGCGTGCGCGCTGCGCGGTCTGCAGCGCGCCGGAAATATCGCCGGCCCGCAGCTGCAGGGTCACTTCCTCGATCGCCAGGTTGAGAAATAGCCGCGGCTGGCTGGTACTCAGAGCCGTGTCTTGTCCCTGCATCAGCACACGCCGCGCGGCGTCCAGGTCGCCACGCCAGGCGTGGATGCGTGCGTCGTTGCGGATCGCCACCAGCAGCGGTTCCAAGGGTCCGAACAGCGCGGTGAACGAGCGGCCCGTTTCCATGTAGGTCTTCGCCTGGTCGAACTCGCAACGCTGCGTGGAGATGTCGGCATTGAGCAGGGCGGCCAGCGCGGCCGAATAGCTCTTGGCGGTGCCGCTCTCGGTGCCGGCGACGTTCTCCGCGCGGTGCCCGTGCTCCTGAGCAGTGCGCAGGCGCCCCAACTCCACATCGGCGACCCCGTGCAGGAAATCGGCCCACACCGTGGCATAGGCCGCGCCGGCGCGATGCCCGTACAGGTAGGCGTCGGCGGCGGCGCGTGCGCTGCTTTCGAATTCGCGCCGGGCGAAGTGGCTGTATCCAATGCAATTGCAGATCGAGGCGATCAGGAATGGCTCGCTTTCCGGAATCTGTTTGCGCAGCTCCTGGCTGCGGGAGATGCATTCCTCGATCTCGTCCGAGCAGGCCTTGGCGATCGCCTGGATCACGCGCGCCAGCAGCTTCAGGCGATGCCTTTCGGCCTCGCTGAGTCGCCAGCCGTCGTTGTCGTCGCGCAGACGCTGCAGGACGCGGTCGGTGAGAGCCATGGCGAGGTCGGTGTCGCGCGAGAACGCACGCGACCACGCATGGCTAAGGCCGATCTCGGGCCGGCGCTCGTGGTACGGGGCTGGCAGGCGTCGCATCCAGTCGAGGATCGTGTAGTGGTCGCCATGGGCCTGCGAGACCATCGGTGCACGGTCGGCGATGAGATCGCTGGCCTTCTCGTAGCGGTGGCCGTCCAGCGCGTACTGGATCGCCTCGGTGGTCTGGCCCTGGGCTTCGCACCATTGCGCGGCGTGATCGCAGACCTGCAGGAAGGCCTCCGGATTGCTGCGCTTGAGTTCGTTCTGCAGGAACTCGGCGAACAGATGATGGTAGCGGTACCACTGCTCGTTGCGGTCCAGCGCGATCACGAAGAGATTGCTGCGGGCCAGGTAGGCCAGCATTTCGGCACTGTTCGGATGGCCGGAGGCGGCCTGGCACAGGTCGGGCGACATGCGCCGCAGCGGCGCGGTCAGCAGCAGGAACTTGCGCACGGCCTCGGGCTGGCTGCGCAGTACGGCCTCGACCAGATAGCTGGTGAGATCCTTGTCGCGTCCGGAGAACTGGTTGATCAGTTCGCTCGCCGGACCGCGATGCCGGCGCAGCGCCAGCGCGGCGAGCTGTAGGCCGGTCGGCCAGCCCTCGGTGGTCGTCAGCAGCGTGGCCAGGTCCTCCGGCTGCAGGCTCAGCTCGTGCGAGCGCAGCAGGAAATCGGCGGCCTGCGTGGAATCGAAGTTGAGCTCGTCCTGTTCGACCTCGGCGAGCTGGCCGGAGATGCGCTGGCGGGCCAGGTCCAGGGGCAGGCGCGCGCGGCTGGCGATGATCGTGCGGACCGATGGCGGCGCGTGCGCGATCAGCTTGTTGATGAAGCGCAGGACGCGCTCGTCGCGGATGTGCTGGAAGTCGTCGAGGAAGATCGCGGATTCGCCCCGCAGGGCGGAAATCTGCGCGATGAGGTTGTCGAACAGCACCTCGAAATCGCGTGCCGGATTGGCACGCTGCAGTGCCAGTTCGCGCTGGGCTACCGGCATGTCCAGTGCCGCCAGTGCGGAGATGAAGTAGGTGGCGAAGGCCGCGGGACTGTCGTCGTCCGCGTCGAGACTGATCCAGCAGGTGCTGACTCCGCCATCCCGCAGGGCTTGGCGCAGCTGGGCCATCAGGGTCGACTTTCCGGAGCCCGCCGCGGCGACAATACTGATTACCGTGCGCCTCGCCTCGCCGTTGAGCAGTCGATCGACCAGCGCCTTGCGCGAAATCAGCCGGGAATCCAGTTCGGGTGGATTCAGCTTGGTCGTGATCAGGCTTTCGGGCAGCGCCCCCGTGCTTTTCCTGGACATCTGCAGTCTCCTCGGTGCATTCCCTGTAGCGCCGGCGAAGGCATTCGCCATCGTTCGGCGGCGGGCGGGCTCGTCTGTTGCGAAGGGTGGCCGTCCACTGCAGACGATCATAAACCCTACCTTGAGAGCTCCCACCCCAACCTTTCGATGGGGGCGCGGGCGGGCGGGCTCCCTATGATCCAAGCGCACCAGAACCAAACGTGGAGAAAAATATGCATTACCTACATTCGACCCGGCTGATCAAGCATGGGCTTGCCGCGATGCTGGTGTCCTTGCTCGGCGGCTTCGTGTTGCTGTTCTCCATGATCGGCGCGATTTCCTTGTCGCCGTTGCCGGTGTTCATCGACGTAGCCGTGCCGGGAACCCCCCAGGGTTGGCGCATCGTGCATCTAGGAATGATGATGAACGGGCTGATGGCGATCCTGCTCGGGGCCTGCCTGCGCTGGTTCTCGCTGCGAGGCAGCGATGCGGCCTGGGTTTGCTGGGGGACGATCGTCGCGGTCTGGGGCAACTTCTGTTTCTACCTGTTCGGCATGTTCGCGCCGAACCACGGCTTGACGCTGCAGGCCAATCGCCTGGGCGAAGCCAGCCTCGCAGGCGCGGTGGCTTTCTTTCCGGCGCTGCTGGGCGCCGTGACCCTGTCCGTGGCGGTGGTGTTGCTGCTGCGCGCCAAGCCGCTGGACTGAAGCGTCGCCGGCGGCGGCTGGCTTGCCTTTGCCGCCTGCAGGAATCCCTTCCCCCACTTGGCCCAGGACGAGCCCATCGACTGGGTTTTTTTTATGGGCAGACCTTTCGATCGGGGAAGTGGCCGGCGGCATCCGCGAGAGTGTGCGCATCATCGCAAAGCAGGAGTGCCGGAAAATGAGTGCAGTTTCCATCGAAAGGGATATTGCGGGTTCGACGAGGCAATCCTCCCTGCGAGCGATATTCAATGCGCAGCGCATGGCTTTCGAGCGCGACAGCAATCCGCCGTTGCAGGTGCGCATCGACCGGCTGCGGCGCCTGCATGCGCTGATCGTCGAAAATGCGCCGGCGATCATCCAGGCGGTGGCGCAGGATTTCGGTCATCGCTCGACCGAGGAATCGCGCATTGCCGAGATCGGCGGCACCGTCGCCAACATCCACTATGCGATCCGCAACCTGCGCCGCTGGATGCGATCGCGCCGGCGCTCGACGTCGATCTGGTTCCTGCCAGGCTCCAATAGCGTGCTGCCGCAACCGCTGGGCGTGGTCGGCGTGATGGCGCCGTGGAACTATCCGGTGAATCTCGCCGTAGCGCCGCTGGCCTCGGCCCTGGCGGCCGGCAACCGCGCCATGGTCAAGATGTCGGAACTGACCCCGGCAACCACCGAGACCCTGAAGCGGCTGATCGCGCTGGCCTTCGACGAGAGCGAGATCGCAATCATCGGCGGCGATGCCGGCGTCGCCGCCGCGTTCTCCAGCCTGCCGTTCGATCACCTGCTGTTCACCGGGTCGACCCGCGTGGGACGGATGGTGATGGCTGCCGCCGCGCAGAACCTGACTCCCGTCACGCTTGAGCTGGGTGGCAAGTGCCCGGTCATCGTCGACGCCGACTACCCGATCGAGGAAGCGGCGCACCGCATCCTCTGGGGCAAGACCTTCAATGCCGGGCAGACCTGCGTGGCGCCCGACTATGTCCTGCTGCCCAAGGGCAGCCTGGCGGCATTCGCCAGCGCGCTGTCGCGGCACTACTTGGCGCATTTCCCGCGCGGTGCCGGCGAAAGCAGCTATAGCTCGGTGATCGATCCCCGCGCCTACGAGCGGCTGCAGTCGCTGGTACAGGGTGCACGCGAGGCGGGTGCCGTGATCCAGGAGATCGAGCAGCACACGCCCGATCACGCGGCGGCGCGCAAGTTCCCGCTGACCCTGGTGATCAATCCGCCGCCCGACTCGCGGATCATGCGCGAGGAAATCTTCGGGCCGGTCTTGCCGGTGTTCGAGCACGACGGCCTCGACGATGCGATCCGGCGCGTCAACGCCGGCGAGCGCCCCCTGGGGCTCTACTACTTTGGACGCTCGTCGGAACGGCAGCGCGCGGTCCTGGATCGGACCGTGTCGGGCGGCGTGTCGATCAACGACGTGATGCTGCAGTTCCTGCAGGTCGATCTTCCTTTCGGTGGCGTGGGTGCCAGCGGTTTCGGCCGCTACCACGGCCAGGAAGGCTTCGAGACGTTTTCCCATCTCAAGCCGGTGTTCATGCAGCGTGGACTGGGTTCGTTCACTGGCCTGAAGCTGCTGTACCCGCCCTACGGCAACCTTGCCCGGCGCCTGATCGGCCTGATGGGGGGCTAGGCCATGGTCGTTCCGTTCCGCGCCTTCAGCGCTTTCGACCATCACGTCCAGCATGCGCCGTCGCGGGCGCTGGTGGATAGCGAACTCGGAAGCATGGGTTATGCCGAAGCGGCCGAGCGCGTGCGCCGGCTGATCAACGGCTTCCGCGCTCTGGGGCTCGGCGAGACCGATCGTGTCGCCGTGGTGTCGCGCAACCGCACGGAGGTGCTGTTGCTGATCCTGGCGGCACTGAAGGGTGGCCCGGTGATCGTGCCGGTCAACCACCGGCTTGCGCCGTCGGAAATGGGGTGGATACTCGAGGACAGCGATTGTTGCGCGGTGATCGCCGAGGCGGAGTTCGCGTCGGCGCTGGTGGGACGGATTCCGGTCCGGGTCGCGCCGGCGGCACGGCTGCTGCTGGGTCCGGCGGAAGAAGGCTGGGGTTCGTTCGAGTCCTGGCTGCAGGCGCAGGGCGATGAAGACCGTCCGCCGCCGGCCGACATCGGGCGTGCCTACCTGCAGGTTTACACCTCCGGTACGACCGGCCGCCCCAAGGGCGTGGTGCTGACCGAGCACAACTGCCTCGGTCAGCAGTTCGGGCTGATGGCAGCGGTGGACCTGATGCCGCGGCCCGGCGAAAGCGTCTACCAGGCCTTGCCGTTGTTTCACGTCGGCGGAATTTTCGCGTCGCTGTGGTCGGTGTACCGGGGGGCCAGCCTGTTGCTGCGGCGGGAATTCTCTCCGGCCGTCACGGAGGACCTGATGGCCTGCGGCAATGTGGCGCATGCGGTGCTGGTCCCGGCGATGATCCGCGCCTGCCTTAGTGCCTGCGGCGGCAGGCGCCGCGATTTCGATGGTTTGCGCAGCATCATCTACGGCGCTTCGCCAGTCACCGAGGACACACTGCGCGCCGCCGCGCAGCGCTACGGCTGCGATTTCGTGCAGATCTACGGCATGACCGAGACGCACAGTGTCATTTCGGTGCTCGATGCCGAGGATCACCGCCGCGCGCTGGATGGCGAGCGGGCGCAGCTGCTCGGCTCGGCGGGACGGCCAGTGGCCGGCGCCGTGCTCAGGATCGTCGATGGCGACGGCATGGAACTCGGCCGCGGCCAGGTCGGCGAAATCTGCGTGCGTGCCCCGCAGGTGATGGCGGGCTACTGGAAGCGCGCAGACGCCACGCAGGAAGCCCTGCGCGAAGGCTTCCTGTTCACCGGCGACGCCGGGTATCTCGACGGCAGCGGCTACCTGCACATCGTCGACCGCTTGAAGGACATCATCGTGTCCGGGGGCGAGAACGTGGCCTCGACCGAGGTGGAAGAGGTGCTGCTGTGCTTCCCGCAGGTAGCCGACGCGGCGGTGATCGGCGTTCCCGACGAGCGCTGGGGCGAGGCGGTGAAGGCCATCGTCGTCTGCGCCGGCGAGGAACTCGACGAGGAGCAGCTGATGGAGCATTGCCGGCGTCATCTCGGCGGATTCAAGGTCCCTCGGTCGATCAGCCGGGTCGATGCGATTCCGCGCAACGGTGCCGGCAAGATTCTCAAGGCCCGGCTGCGCGAGCCGTACTGGGCTGGCGTTTCGCGCCGCGTTTCCTGAGCGATTGGGAGCAGCGCGTGACGATCGCCGCGACGACGGAGTACGAAGGCCTGGCCCATGCGGCCGCAGGGGGCGTAGCGGAGCTCCGCTCCATGAACGCGGAACATATCGTCGTTGTCGGAGCGGGACAGGCCGGATGCGGGATTGCCACGGAGCTGCGCAAGCTGCGCTTCGGCGGCCGCATCACGCTGATCGGCGACGAGACTCACATGCCGTATCAGCGCCCGCCGCTGTCGAAGGCCTATCTCGCCGGCGAACTGCCTGAGGAGCGGCTCAGTCTGGTGTCGGGGCAGCGGCTGCGGGAGGCCGGGATCGATTTCCGCGGCGGTGTTCGGGCAAGCGGCATCGATCGCCGGAACAGAACCTTGCAGCTTGAGGACGGGTCGTCCATTGCCTACGACCGCATGGCGATCGCGACTGGCGGACGCAATCGTGCACTGCCATGGCCCGAGGCACGAGCGGACAATGTCTTTTCGCTGCGGACGATCGACGACGTGCGGCGGATGCGCGACTACTGGTCCGCCGGCAAGCGTCTGGTGGTCATCGGCGGCGGATTCATCGGACTGGAGGTGGCGGCGACTGCGGTGCGCGCCGGCCTGCAGGTGACGGTGCTGGAAGCGCAGGATCGGCTGCTGTCCCGCGTTACCATTCCCGCGGTATCGGATTTCTTCGAGAAGTTGCATGGCGCCGCCGGCGTGACGCTGCGCAAGAACGTGCAGGTGGTCGGACTGGAAGGCATGCCGCAGGTGAGTGCGGTGGTGCTGGCCGATGGCACGCGTCTGGCCGCCGACCTGGTTCTCGTCGGCATCGGCCTGCTGCCGAACACGGCGCTGGCCGAGGTCGCCGGGCTCGAGGTGAGGGACGGCATCGTCGTCGACGAATGCGCTCGCAGCTCCGATCCGCGCATTGTGGCCGCCGGCGACTGCGCGAATCATCCGAGTGTCTGGACCGGTACGCGCCTGCGGCTGGAGTCGGTGCAGAACGCGGCGGACCAAGCGCGAACGGCGGCCGCGACGCTGTGCGGTGCGGCGACGAAGCCTTATCGGGCCTTGCCCTGGTTCTGGTCGGACCAATACGACGTCAAGCTGCAGATCGCTGGTATCTCGGCGCCACACGACCACCTGGTCTTGCGCGGCGATCCCGCATTCGGGGCGTTCACGGTCTTCTACTTCCTTGCCGGGCGGATGATCGCGGCCGACAGCCTCAACCGGCCGCAGGATCATCTGTTCGCGCGGCGCGCCATCGGCGGCGGCTTGAGGGTCGACCCGGGAAGGATCGCGGATGAGGCCATTCCCTTGTCCGAACTAAGTCGCTAACTCATTTTCCGCCAGCAGTGGGTTGTCGTACCTGCGATCTGAGCATTGCACGGGACGGTTCCGGGACATGGAAGCGGCCGTCTACTTTTTCTTCTTGTACAAAGGCGAATCGCGC
Source organism: Solimonas sp. K1W22B-7 (assembly GCF_003428335.1). Taxonomy (GTDB): domain Bacteria; phylum Pseudomonadota; class Gammaproteobacteria; order Nevskiales; family Nevskiaceae; genus Solimonas_A. The sequence continues at coordinate 4,069,212 of NZ_CP031704.1, read as the reverse complement.
GGCCCGGTAGCCGGTGCCGGGGCCGCTGGCTGGGCCACGGGCGCCGTGGGCCCCATGGATGCGAGCCTGCGGGAGAGCCGGAATGCATAGGCCTCCACCACGCCCCAATCCCACTCCGATACCGGGCCCAGCTCGGGGTGGCGCTCCTGGCGTGACAGGGCGCGGTCCTTCGAGTTGACCAGCACCCGGCACTGCAGTCCGTTGTGGGGCGTGAAATACAGGTGCAGGTGGATGATGCCCCAGCCCGCCAGTGAGTGGCGGAAGGTCTTGCCTTCGCGCGGCGGATCCAGAATGACCTTGCGCTCGTGCACCGGGCCCTTCATCGAGGGATACCACAGGCCGAAGGCATAGTTGTGGACACCCGCCGCTGCGCAGGCCGCCGCCTTGGCCTGGATCTCCGCCGGATTCGCGAAGCGCTGCAGCGCTTCCCCCAGGTCGGATTCGGAAGAGGAGACGACCGGGGTCTCCGCCTGGAATGCGCTTTCGACCAGGATGCCGAAGTCGGAGAAGCTGATGATGGTGGCCAGTGTCACGGAGCGTCCTTTGCTGCAGGTGGTGGCGCGACCCGAAGGCGCCAGGCCGGGATTGTCGCCGAAAACCCCGGACCTGGCCCTGCGGGCCTTCCTGGCGCCGCCTTCAGGCCGCGAGGCGCTGGCTGCGATACCGCGCTGCCGGCGCGGAGCGTGACAGTCCTGGCCCCAGGGCCTTGCGGGCGGCTTCGAAGGCGTTCCAGTCGCGGAGGTCCGGCAGCGAGGGAATGGTGACGACCTCGCCCTGCTCCAGCCCCGCCAGTGCGGCGTCGACCATGTCGTCGGCGTTCATCACGATGCCATCGGGCAGCTGCTCGACCGGCGTGCCCGCCACGTTCCAGAAGTTGGTGGCCGTGGCGCCCGGCAGCACGGCCTGGACGCGCACCCCCTTGTTCGCGAGCTCGTGCTGCAGCGACTGCGAAAACGCCAGGACGAAGGCCTTGGTGCCGCCGTAGACGCCGTTCAGCAACTCGGGGGCGATCGCGACGATGGAGGCGATGTTGACGATGGTGCCCCTGCCGCGCGCAGCGAAGGCCGGAGCGGCGGCGTAGGCGAGCCGCATGAGCACGCTGACATTGAGCGTGATCATGCGGTCCATGTCGGCGACATCCGACTGCAGCAGCGGCGCGGTGGAGCCGAAGCCGGCGTTGTTGACCAGCAGGGTGATGTCGGCACCCGTCTTCAGCATGTACTCGATGCGGTCCAGGTCTGCCGCCTGCGTCAGGTCGGCGGCGATCGTCTCCACCGAGCGGCCGCTGGCCCGGGAGAGCTTCCGGGCCAGGTGCTGGAGCTTTTCGGAGTTGCGGGCAACCAGGATGAGGTCGTAGCCGTCGCGCGCCAGGCGATCGGCATAGATCGCGCCGATGCCGGACGAGGCGCCGGTGATCAGGGCGGTACCTTTGTGGATGTGGGTCATGTGAGTTCTCCGGAACGGGAAGAGGGCGGCCGCCGTATCGGCGCAGGCCGCAGGATGGTCTTCAGACAAGATTGATCTCGACGTCGATGTTGCCGCGGCTGGCCTTGGAATACGGGCAGATCTGGTGCGCGGCATCCACCAGGGAGCGGGCGAGCTTGCGCTCCACGCCCGGCAGGCTGACGTTGAGGCGCGCCGCGAGGAAATAGGCCTCGCCGGCCAGGCCGAGATCCACCTCGGCGTCGACGGCCGCATCCGCCGGGAGAGCGAGCTTGGCCGCCTGTGCCGCCTTGCCGATGGCGCCCAGGAAGCAGGCCGACCAGCCGGCGGCGAAGAGCTGCTCGGGGTTGGTGCCGGCGCCGTTGCTGCCGGGCACGGAGAGGTCGATCGCCAGGCGGTCGTCCGAACTGCGGGACTTGCCGTTGCGGCCGCCGGTGGTGTGGGTCTTGCCGGTGTAAATCACTTTGTCGATGGGGTTGATCATGACGGGGTCCTTCTATGGTTGGGAGCGTTGCTGGCCATGGGGGGATTGAACGTCGTCGGTGATGGCGGGCGTCCGGCGGCGCGATGCGTGTTCAGTGAACCCGGCGATCGACCTGTGCCTGCAGTTGCGGCCCGATCAGCAGGATCGCGGGGATGACGATCACGTAGGCGGTGGCCCAGGAGCGCAGCCACATCAGGGCGAAGCGGTCGGAGAAACCGAGATTGAGCGAGAGCAGGACGAAGGAGATGATGCCCGTGGTCACGACGCCCATCGAAAGGGCGAAGGCGATCCTGCGTTTCAGTTGCGTGTTCATTGCGGTTCTCCTGTGTTGCATAAAAATACCGATCGGTATAATCAAGGACAAATGAAAGTCAGGCCAGGTCGAGGATGATCTTTTCCAGCGCCGGCATCACGGCCCTGCGGTGCCTGCCGTTGCCGGTGAGACGGGAGATCATGATGGCGCCCTCGATCATGGCGATGAGCGTCACGGCGGTCTGCTCCGCATCCACGCCGGCCCGGAACTCGCGGTCGGCAACGCCGGCCTCGATGACCGTGACGATGCTCTTCTTCCAGCTCCGGAAAGCGTCCGCGGCCTTCTCCCGCAGCGCCGGATGAGTGTCGTCGGCCTCGACCGCGGTATTGAGCAGCGGGCAGCCGCCCTCGGGAAAGTCGGCAGGCAGGTTCTCGTACACACCCGCCAGGGCCAGCAGCTTGTCCTTGCTGGTCCTGCGCTTGTCCATGGCCGCGCGCACCGCCGTCTGCGTCCGTTGCCAGTTGTGCTCGAAGGCGGCCAGGGCCACTTCTTCCTTGTTGGCGAAGTTGCCGTAGACGCTGCCCTTGGTGAGCCCCGTGGCTTCGGTCATGTCGGTCACCGAGGTTCCGGCGTAGCCCTTCACGTTGAAGATGGGCGCCGTCTTTTCCACGATGAACTGCCTGGTGCGTTCTGCCTTGTTCATGGCGAGTAAATTATACCAGTCGGTATTTTTAGTCAAGCCCCCTGCCCGGGAATGGCCCCGCCCCCGCAAGACGCCCCTGGCCAGTCGCGGGGGCGCGCCTGACGGAAGGTGTCTTTTGGGCGAATGCGAGGCCCCCCGCGCGGCCGCAGCGCCCTCTAGAGTATCCGGCAGTATCGCGACCTTCGCGGCGGCGGGAATCCGCCCTCGCTGCGCAGGCGAAACTCACCTGCCGTGACGCCATGAAAATCTTCCTCTTCCAGATCGCCATCAGCCTGATCATGTCCCTGTCGATCGTCCTGTTCTGGACGAAGGCGCTCAGGCGGCTGCTCCTGTCTTCCTGCGGGACTGCCGAACGGACGGATTTCTGGATCACCTACTGCAACATCATGTTGTTCCTGGCGCCGCTGGTGACGGTGATCCTGTTTGGACCGTCGTACCGGGGCGAGCACATGTTTCCGCAGGAGCTGAGGCAGGCCTTCGGCGCCAGCCTGTTCGGCGTGTTTGCCGCCCTGACGATCATCGGCAGCAAGATCTCGCGCCTGCTTCCGAAGGACGGGCCCGCACCGGCAGTGTCTCCGCTGGTGGTGGATGCCGCGACGAAGCCCTGAGGGGGCTGCGACACGACAAGACACGGCATAGCGAGTTGGCGGCTTGCCTCGACCTCAGGTCGGATGGTCGATCCGAGGCCAGAAGTTGTTGTCGCGCCGTGTGAACGACATCTGGGCGAAGTGCTGCGAGGTCGATCCAGGCGAGCCCACGTAGAGAATCCTCCGGGCCACCGGCGCGAACGAGGTGTAGAAGTGCTGGGCAGACTTGACCACGATCAGCCGTTTTTCCCGCAGATCGATGCCCAGGCCTTCGAAGGCATCGCGGCTGAATACCTGCGCCCGCCGGGTGACGAGAACAATGTCGATGCCCTTGTCGCTCCGGACCCAGACGCCGGTTCCGAGCGCAGAGTGCCCTTCCAGTCCGCGCTGGCCATGGTTTTCCACGATCGCGCGAACGGTGACCCGCAAGTCCACGGGATCTCCTGACATCGGTCCGCACTTCCCGCCGATCCGCAGCAGGAAATCGGCTCCCACGCCAGCGCTCTGGCAGAGTGCCACGGCACCGAGGTCCCAGAAGCAACCGATCGCGGCGTCGCCAATGCCTCTGTCGATCATGGCTTTCAGCACGAAGGTGCTGTCACTCATCGCCCCGCCGCCGGCGTTGTCGCCCACGTCGGCCAGCACGCAAGGCCCTTGTCCGGCGCCCGCGGCTTCATCCAGTGCCGCTTCGATGGAGAGCGGTGGATCGTAGGTTTGCGAGCGCAGGTCCCAGAACTCGCGTCCCAGTTGATGCGCAAGCGCCTCGGCCCTGGGCAGGTCATTGTCGGTCACGACCCACAGCTTTGCCCCGCAGTCGGGCACGTCTCCCCAGGGAAAGCCATGGCCGAGCGACACCGAAAGAACGCCGTCCTTTCCTTCCAGGGACTTCATGCGCTGCACGAAGGAGATCATGGGGTCGCGCGTGGTGTGCCAGAGCCCGATCATGCGGCAGTCATGCACTGCCATGACGGGCCGGATGGTGCCAGCCACCTGCCGCTTCAGCAAAGCATGGAGTTCGCGCAGCCGATCAAGGCTGTCGGTGTGCGGATACTCCTTGAACGCGATGATGATGTCGGCGTTCGCACGCATCCTCTCGGTGAAGTGGCAATGCAGGTCCAGTTCCACGCCGATCGGAACCTGCGGTCCGACGATGCTGCGGACCCGATCGATCAGGTCTCCCTCGCAGTCATCGTAGCCCTGTGCCACCATCGCGCCGTGCAGGGTCAGCAGCACTGCATCGACGGGCCCTGCCGCTTTCAGGTCGTCCAGTATGCACTGGCGGTATTCTTCGTATACCGCGCGCAAGGTGGGGCCGGAGGGCTGCGCGAAGGCCACCAGACTCTCCACGACCGTGTCGCCGGCGGCGGCGGCCAGGCGGTGCAGTTCGGCATGAGCCACGCCGACGCCATCGGCGGCACTGACGCCCGCGTTCCCATGGTAGACACCGAAGGCCTCGTAGTCAGCCCGACCCGTCGGGGCTACGGCAGCGGTATTGGTCTCGGTGGCCAGTGACGCGGCAAAAATCCTCATTCCCGATGTCCTTGCACACGCGCGAACGGCACGCCGCGCAGGCGATCGAAGCTCAGCAGCAGGCCGGTAACCTTGTCGTCCTGACGCTGGACCACCAGCATCGCCTTCCTGGGAAGCGGGTCCTGCGGTTCGGAGTGGAAGAGGCCGCAGCCGAGAACCTCCCGGGAGTAGGGTTGAAGCTCCCAGTAGCCATAGCCATGAAGAGGCAGCAGGTCCAGCACCAGCTTGCCGTCGCGCAGGGCGATTTCCATTTCCTTCGGATAGCCCGGCTGGCGGTAGCGCCCGCAGAGTTCGGCTGACAACGACTCGGCCGCGGGTGGTACATCGGGCAGGTGCTCGAAACACTCCGGCTCGCCGCAGATATGGACATCGATGGTCGCGGGGGGGATGCTGCCCTCCGGCGGTTGTCGAATTTCCAGTGTGCTGAATGGCCCATCGGGCTGGGCCAGACCCATGTCGGCCCTTCGCAGCACGCCAACGAGCTGGTTGAACGTGGACAGCGCCAGACACTCCGGGCGGTCGGGGTGGGCCCTGTACGCCGTGATCTCGACCAGCGTCTTCGACGCGCGGCTGTACCAGCGACCCTGCAGCGCGGGGTGATCGGCTGCGGCAGGCGGAATCACCTCGGGGCCCAGCCCTTCGCCCTCCAGCACCGCCTCGAGTGCCTTGAGCGCCAGTGCCGGAGCGGGAGCATCCATCCGGTTGCACATGACGATGATGTCCAGACCGTGCTCGGGTGCGATGAGCATCTGGTGCATGGAACCCAGGGTCGCACCGGCATGCTGGATGATCTTCACCCCACGGTGCCTCTCGATGTGCAGGCCCAGGGCATAGCAATGGCCGCTACCGTTGGGAAAAGTCTGGGGCTCCAGCATCCTGCTCCAGGTGGCGGCGCTACCCACTCTCTTCTGCTTGCTGCGCAGGTGCTCCGTCCAGACCAGCATGTCGTCCACGGTGGAAATCATGCCGCCGCTGCCCAGCAACTCGTCGCTGGGGTAGATGCCCCGCCGCCATTGGCCGTCCGGCATCCGGACATGCAGGCTGGCCATGTTGGGGCAGACATCCAGGTCGCTTCGCAGCAGGGCCGTTGCACTCATGCCCAGGGGCGCGAAAACGCGCTGATCCATGAATTCGCCCCACTCCTGGCCGCTGAGGCGTTCGATGAGGACCGAAAGCAGGTGATAGCCGCTGTTCGAATAGGCGAAGCGGCTGCCGGGCGCAAAGTTGACAGCTTCCAGTAGCGGCATCAACTGCAGATGTCCGCCGCGGGCGAGCTGCGGGTACTGTCCACCGTACTGGAACAGGGTGAGCGCGGCGGGATCGTGCAGGCCGCCGGTATGATGCATGAGCTGCAGCAGTGTGGGCCGTCCACAGATGGCGCCGAGCTCGGGCAGGTAGTGGCCTACAGGCTTGTCGATATCGACCCTGCCATCCTCCGCCAGAAGCATGATGCCCAGGCAGCAGAAGTGCTTGCTGGTGGAGCCGATGCGCATACGCATGCCGGGCGTGTTGGCTACGGCATGCTCGATGCTGGCAAGGCCGAAACCATGACGGTAGATCAACTTGCCCTGGTGCCTGATGCCAACGGTCATGCCGGGCGCGTCGCTGCGATTCCAGGGCTTGAACAGCTCATCGAGCTTCTGGGCAATCGCGAGGGGGGCTGGGGATCTGGCGTCGGACATGGGCGTGGATCTTGGGGTTCGGGATGAAGGGAGATGCCCAGCCAGGTCGGGTGCGGTGCTCTCGACCTCGCCTGCATCGTCCGGTATCGGCATGGCAGTGAGCCTGCACATGACGGCAATCTAGGTATAGATGCAGAACGACACCATCAATGAAACTACTGGATTGATATCCGCTCGTTTTCGTTCGGCGCCACAGCGGTCAGCCGAGGGTGTCGTGCCGCGAGATCTTCCGCGCAAAATCCAGGATCCCGGCGGCCACCGTGTGCGCATGCGAAGGCTCGGTCAACATCGACATATGCTGCGCGCCCTCGATGCGCAGGTGACGGCTGTGGGGGGCGCGGCCCATGGCTGCGAGCCGATGATGACTGTGGCGGAACTGCTCGAATCTTCGCGAACTACCGCCGGACTTCAGGCCGGCACTGATGGCCAGGGTCGGCAGCGGGATCGAGGGCGTGAGACCGGCGATGTCGGCCTGGATGTCGCGCAGCGCGCCGATTTCCGCCAGCACCGATTTCACGTGCCGGCGGCTCCCCATGGCAGCGATCTGGTGCGGCGGCAGGCCCAAGCGTTTCAGGACTCCCATGCGTGCCAGGCAATGGGCTGCCCAGAATGCGATTCCGGATGCCAGGATCATGGATCGCGGAAACGGCAAGTCCTCGGGCGTCGCATCGAGCAGGACCAGGCCCGCGACCCGATGGGGCCGCGTCGTCGCGAAATAGCGCGAGTAGAGACCGCCGATGGAGTGCCCGGCCAGGATGACCGGCTCCGTGACGTCAAGCGCCTGCAGCAGCCGCTCCAGGCGCTGCGCCACGGCCTCCGGGCGCACGCTGTCCAACGGGCCTGTGCTGTCACCGATGCCCGCGCGCTCGTAGCTCAACACCCGGGTGTGAGGCTCCAGCGCCTCCTCGATGCTCCGCCAGCTTGGCAACTGGACGCCGCCGCCGCCGGATTCCAGTACGACGGTGGGTAGCGGGCCCGCCCGGCCGCGGATGCGCGCGTGGAGGCGCCAGCCGGAGATATCGACATCGCGCCGATCAAAGACGGTTGTGCTCATCCTTCGAACCCCGGTGAAAAGAGTCCCCTAGTCGAATGCCATGGTCACGCGCAGGCCGATGGAGCGCGGGCGATTGTAGGTGGCCGGTGGATCGCCGCCGGTGATGAGCGTGGTCAGAGAGGGCGTAGTGCCATTGATGCCGGTGAACGCGCGGCGATCCGTGATGTTTCCCGCGACAAGGGCAAAGGAAGGTGCGTACGGCAGGTCGGGGCGCGCGATGCTGAGGTTCAGATTGATGATGGAGTAGTCGAACACGCTGAAGTCGTGCTCGACGTTGTTGTAGGCCTTGCCCTGATGCTGGCCGCCCAGATCGGCACCGACTTGCCATGGACCCAGGGAGTTGGCGTAGCTGATGCCGGCGGCAGCCTGCACGCGGGGCGCCAGCGGCATGTCGGCGCCAGCGGGAACGATGTCGCCGCTCGCGGTGGCAAATTCCGTGGCACTCTTCATGACGATATAGGAGCCGCCGATCCTGACACTCAGTCCCGGAATGGGGGTCAGGTAGCGCAGCGTGCCTTCCACGCCATTTCCTCGTGCCGCGCCGACGTTGTCGATGTAGATACCGTTGATCCCGATGGCGCCGTCGTCGGCCTGGAATACCTGCGGTTTCTTCCAGTCGATATGGAACAGCGTGACGTCAGCGCGCAAGGTACGATCGAACCAGTCCGTACGAACGCCGATTTCATAGTTCCACAGGACGCTGGATTTGAACGTCGGGTGCGTGTTCGGTGCCACGTTGAGGTTCGCCGGCTGAATGTTGACACCGCCGTACTGGAACCCGCGCGTGGCATTGGCGTAGATCATGACATCCTCTCCGGCCTGCCAGGTCAGGGCGAGCTTCGGACTGAAGCCATGGTCCGCGACCTCGATGTACTGGTTGGTCTCCAGCTGCTGCTTGGTGACGAGGTTCAGGACACCGCGCGTCGTGGTATCGCCGGCGACACGGACCTTGTAGTAGCGCCCACCTATCGTCAGCGTCACGGCATCCGAGAACGTGCGCGAGACTTCTCCGAACAGGGCGCGGTCATCGGCGCGCAGGGGGTGAAAGTGCTGGTTGGCGATGCTGATGCCATTCTCCGTGGTGACCGCCTGAAGGATGGCGTTGTTCCCGAGAACGCTGGCCAGCAGCGGCGACAGAACTCCGGTGTTGGCGGCGAACAGGTCGATGTCAATGTCGGCGGTGTACTTGTTGAGATAAACGCCACCGAGCCAGCTCCAGGGTTCGCTGTCGCTGGAGACCAGGCGGAACTCCTGCAGATAGCCGCTGGCGTCAATGTCCTGCGTGGCCTGTGCGAGAGACAAGCCCAATTGGGCAACCCTGTTCGCGAGAGCGTATGTCGCGTCGAGACGCAGGTCCATGCGCTTGGTCAGGCGGCTGGATTCGGATACCAGGGTGGCCCAGCCAAGGTCATAGCGTGCATCAAGGGTGGCGACGCTGAACAGCAAGGTCGTCGGACTGGAGGTGGGGGCGTTGTCGCGTTCGAGCCGGCCCTCGAAATTGGTAGTGAAGCCGGATTCGTCAATATGACGCTTCTGCTGCATGTAGGAGGCGTTGAGGCTCAGATCGTCGGTGGCGTCCCAGCGCGCGAGCAAGCGACCGATCCATTTCTCGACGTCGTCGCCGTCGATCTTTTCAGGATGCCCGGGAGTCTTGAAGTCGATCACGCCGGGGGTGTGCTGCAGGACACCGCTGGCACGCAAGGCGACGGTCTCGCCGAGCGGCGCATTGAAGACCGCGCCGTAGGTTGGCTCCGTGCCTCCTTCGTGGATGCTGAGCAGTTCGGCAAAGCCGCGGCCACTCCAATGGTCCAGTTCCGGCTTGTTCTGCACGAACCGGATCGCGCCGTTGAGCGCGGAAGCGCCGAACAGCGTGCCCTGGGGCCCCTTCAGGATTTCCACGGTGCGCATGTCGAAGGGATCCGGGTCGGCGATGGGAAAGGTGCCGTACGGATCGGTGAGGGGCACGTCGTCGAGCAGGACTCCGGTGGTCTGGTTGGCGCCGTCGGTCGGACCGACACCGCGGATCGAGATCTTGGCCGGCTTGTCGCCGCTGGGCTCAAGCAAGGCAATGCCAGGGACCTCCCTGAGATAGTCCCTCATCTCGCGGGCACCGGTCTTTTCCAGGTCTGCGCCGAGCATCGCGTCGATGCTGACCGGAATCTCGCGCGCCGACTGCTCCCGCTTGGTGGCAGTAACGATGATCTCCTCCAGTTGAGGGCTCGACTGGCGCGGTCGGGGGCCGGCGCCCGACTCCGGCTCCGGCCTGTCCGGCAGCGCAATCGTTGGCAGGATGTCGTCCGCCGTGGTCCCGGCCGCTGCTCCGGCGGCACCCCCGGCATCCGCCAGGTCCAGGAGTCCGTCGAGGACTGGATCGCCCGACCGCTCTTGCGCCGGCGGCACGATGCCGATCGTGGCCTCATTGATCTGCTGGAAGGTATAGCCACTGCTGCCGAGAATTTCGGTCAGCGCCTGGCGCAGCGAGAAATCACCGCGCAGGCCAGGCATGGGCTTCTGCTGCAGCCCACCGTCTCGAACCAGCATCTGGACGCCGGCGATCCGGGCGAGTTCCAGCAGGGCGCTGTGGACGCTCTGCGCCTTCATGTCCAGCGAAACCCGCCGCTCCAGCAGGGAGGCCTGCGCGACCTCCATCGAGCCGGCCGCAGGCGCGGACTGCTGCGCCCAGGCCGCGGATGCTCCCACCAGCGCCAGACAACAGGCGGTCCACAGAATGATCTTCCGGCCAGCGGTGGAAGGCACCGGTTTGCAAGGCCCTAGCATGGTTCGACTCCTCTTGGCAGCCCGCCGTGGTTCACGCGAGCTCTGCTATCCAAGACGGAAAGGTCCTGCGCAACTGCACTCCATCCGTGGCTTCCACCGGGCAATCAGGTATTTCCACCGGCTCGCCGGGCGCTGAGGACGAGGTTTCCCTCTGCGTCGCGGCTCAGATCCACCGGGAACAGGCTGGGCAGGGCTTCCACCCATTTCTCTACGCCGTCGGTACGCACCGTGCCCCAGATCAGGATGTCTCCGACGCCTGCGTCGCGGATCAATACTCGCTTGCGGGAGTAACGGTTGATGTCGGCAATGACGGACTCCAGCGGCTCGCTGGTGTAGTCGAGGCTGCCGCTCCGCCAGGAAAGCGCCTGTGCCGGATCGACGCCGGTGACGACGGGACTGCTGCCGCCGTCGGTCCAGGCCACTTCGGTGCCTGCGCGGGCACGCACGCCGGCGACAGTGCCGGTAGGCTGCACGTCCACCACGCCCTCGACGACCGTCACCACCGTGCGATGCCCGGCGCGCCGGACATTGAAGGCGGTGCCGACGGCGCGAACGTCCAGGCCTCCGGTCTTGACGATGAAGGGCCGCTCGGGGCTGTGCGCAACGGTGAAATAGGCAGCCCCCTGCTGCATGACAATCGTGCGTTGCTTGTCGGTAAGCTCCACCGAGATCGATGTGGCCGCCGCGAGCGTCACATGGGAGCCGTCCGCGAGGAAGGTTTCGCGGACCTCCGTGCCACCCGGTGCGGCTTTTGCGACGGCCGCGCTCCCCCGCCCGGTGGGCAGCGATTGCAGTGCCAGCCCGATTGCGCAGGCCGCGATGGTCGCTGCGGCCGCAGCGACCCGCCAGCGCCGGCGACGCAGCGGCAGCGCATGCGAGGGCGCCCGCGCCGGTTCGCGATCACCCAGCCAGAGTGCGGCCGGAAGGCCCACCGGGCCTTCGGCGGCCTGGTCGAGCTGCGAATAGAGTGCCTGCATGTAGTCGTAGGCGTCCTTGTGCGTATCGCTGGCTTCGTACCAGGCCATCCAGGCGGTGATCTCCTGCTCGCCGACGTCCGGCTGGCGCAGCCGCAGCAGCCAGTCCCAGGCTGCCCGGATCGCCGGACCTTGCTGCTCGATCGGCATGCGCTCATTTTTGCCCATCGGCGATCTCCAGTGATTCCTCGGCGGAATAGCCGCGCACGCGCAGGCCACAGTAAACGCCAGCACGCGACAGGTGGCGCCAGACCATGCGCGCCTGCAATCCCAGGTGATGGCCGATCTCCTCGGCGGTCCAACCCTCCAGGCGGTAGAGCAGGAAAGCGCGGCGCGACTTCGGCGGCAGCTCCATCAACGCGCGGCGCAGCATGTCGATCTCTTCCTGTCCCAGGACATGGCGCTCGGGGGACAACTCGTCCACCGGTTCTTCAACCGCGCCGGCATGGCGCTCGCGCACCTTGCGGTGACGCGCCCGGTCGGCGGCGATGTTGGACGCAGTCTTGAAGAGGTAGGCGCGCATGAAGCTGACCGCGCCGGGTTCGGCAAGATTCAGCATGCGCACATAGGCTTCCTGCGCCACCTCCCGGGCCTCCTGCTCGTCCTGGCAGCGCGACAACAGGAAGGCATGCAGCATGCGTTCGTGCTCGCGCACCAGCGCACCCACCGACTGGCGATGCGGTAGAGAGTTGCCGGCCGAGGGCTCGGGCGATGCGGCAGCGGGTTTCATGGGGCGGGGATGTGACGGCTATGCATGTCTACAAGACGTTTCGAGTGCGTGATTACTGCACTGGCACTGCGGTTTCGTCACTGGGCATGCACCCAGGCCACTGATCCGATTGATTTTTTACTACCAGACACTCCTCAGGGACACTGCGGCGAGTGACTCGGCCCGGCTTGATTCCAGCGGTTGGGCGTCCGCTCCTGGCACATGACGGTCCGTCCCGGCAGGCAGCTACCAGCCCATAGCGGACATTGCAAGGATCACGAGCAGCCGCTGGCGGCTTGCATCTCCTGCCGTCGATACGCACCCGGTGTCACGCTATGCCAGCGCCGGAACGCCCTGTGAAAGCCGGATGCCATGCTGTAGCCGACGGCGGCTGCCACTGACTCGATCGATCCTGCGCCGCTGGTCAGCAACTCCTGGCCACGGACGCGGCGAATGTCCTCGATCAGCCCGCGATAAGTCCATCCGCACTCGCGCAGCCGTCGCTTGAGCGTACGCGGCGAGACGCACAGGGCGCTCGCCACTTCTTCGAGCCTGGCGAAACTCCCGTCGGCACGCTGTGCGAGTTGGGCAACGGCCTTGTCCAGCGGAATCTTGCCCCAGCGGTACTGGGTGAGGCACACGGTTGCGGATGATATGTGTCGGATCGTCATGGCGTTTGGAAAGCAGGCCCCGGCGCCGCCGGCCAGGTGGCCGGCGGCTCGGGCTGTTGCTGAGGAGGGAAGTTCAGGTACTCGGCGTCACCAAAAACTCTTCGGGCTCCACACGCTTCATGTCGCGGCGGAACTGCTGAGGGACAAAGGGATAGACGTTGGGCAGCCCGCTGGCATCGAGGTACCAGCTGCGGCAGCCGGAGGTCCAGACCGTGCCCTTCATCCCTCTACGCAGGCGCTCGTTGTGCCGCAGCTGCGCCTCTGCCCTGGGCACCAGGGCGCGGGCTTTCGCATCCCGCAGCAGAGCGATGCACTGCATGATGTAGCGCACCTGCGTCTCCGAAACACCGGTCAGCGAGAAGTTGCCGACCGGGCTGTTGGGCCCGATCACCATGAAGAAGTTGGTGCAGCCCGCCACCGCCACCGTGCGATGCGCCTGCGCACCGGTCTGCGCCCAGGTCTCGCCGATGTTCTGCCCCTCGTCGCCGATCACGCTCATGCCGCGGAAGTAGTCCATGACATGGAAACCGGTCGCCGCCACCAGCACGTCCAGCGGGTGCAGGCGACCGTCGCGGGTCACGATGCCCCGCGGCTCGATGCGCTCGATCGGAGACGTCACCAGCTCCGTGGCCGGACGCTGGATCGCTTCGTAGAAGCTGTCCGAGAACACCAGGCGCTTGCAGCCCACGCGATAGTCCGGGGTGAGGCTGGCCTTGAGCACCGGGTCGCGCACACGATCCAGGTTTGCCCGGCACAGGGCCTCGATCGGTCGCATCAGGGTCTGGTTGCCGGCAACGCCGCGCGAGAAGGTGTTCTCCAGCAGCAGGTTCTGGAAACGCCCCGTCGCCCACGCGAGGGACGGCATGCGCCGATAAAGCTGGCGCAGCCATTCCGGGCGCCGCATCTCGAAGTTGCGGCACACCCATTGCGGCGTCCTCTGGAACAGCGAGAAATGGCCGGCCTTGCCGGCCAGCGCGCTGGTGATCTGCACGGCCGTGGAGCCGGTGCCGATGACGCCGACGCGGCGGCCTTCCAGCGGCACGGAATGATCCCAGCGCGCGCTATGGAACGTGGCTCCGGCGAAGCTGTCGAGGCCGGGAATCTCGGGAGTCTTCGGGTGCACCAGTCCGCCGACGCAGGTGACGACCACGTCGGCAAGACGCCGCCGGCCGTCGGCCGTCGTCACCGTCCAGGCGCCGTTCTCGCGGATCACGCCGGTGACCCGGGTATCGAGGCGCACGAACGGCGTGATGCCGTACTTGTCCGCGCAGTGCTCGAAGTAGGCCTGTATCTCCGCTCCCTCGGCATACAGCCCCTTCCACTTCCAGTTCGGCTCGAAGGTATAGGCGTAGGTGTGCGCCGGCACATCGCAGCACAGCCCCGGGTAGGTGTTGTCGCGCCAGGTGCCCCCCAGCTTGTGGCCCATCTCCAGGATCTCGAAGCTCTCGATGCCGGCCGCGCGCAGCTTGATGCCCATCAGGATGCCGGACATGCCGGCACCGATGATGATCACTCTCGGTGCAGGTCCAGATGCGGCGATAGGGGAACGGCGATGTTTCATGTCGAATTTCCTTGTCATGCGCTACCGGGAATGTTCACCGGGGACGTGGCCGGAAGCTTCCAGCGACGCGCAGCCCACCGGTCACCAGGCCCTGATAGGCAGCAGGCAGCAGGCGCTGCACGCCGTCGGCTGCGCGCGCATCGGCGCCGATCAATACGCGGCGCGCATTACGGCGCACGCCAGCAAGAATGGCCCGGGCGGCGTCCCCGGCGCTGGCCTGCAGCAGCTTCTCGACACCCTTCAACGGGTCGACGGCACTGCCGGATGTGCGGGCCGCCTTGGCGATGCCGGTTTTGACACCACCTGGATGCACGCAAGTCGCACTGACGCAACTGCCGGAAAGTTCGAGTTCCTGCCGCAATGCTTCGGTGAAGCCGCGCACCGCGAACTTGCTGGAGCTGTACGCACTCATGCCGGGTGGCGCGAACAGGCCGAACACGCTGGAGATGTTGACGATGTGGCCTTCGCCGGAAGCAACCATGTACGGCAGGAACTCCTTGCTGCCGTAGATCACGCCCCAATAGTTGATTCCCATCAGCCATTCGTAGTCGGCATAGTCGGTATCGGCCACGTTTCCGGCATGGGCGACCCCGGCATTGTTGATCAACAGGTTGACGCAGCCGTGCTCGCGCACGACCGACCTTGCCCAATCGCGGACTTGCCCAAGCTGGGCAACATCAACCTGGCTGTGGCTCACCTTGACTCCTCGGCGCCTGGCCAGTGCCGCCGTCTCCTGCAGGCCGTCCTGGTTGCTGTGGCTGCACAGGGCAAGGTTGCAACCCCGGGCTGCCAGCTCCAGAGCCAGGGCGCGGCCGATGCCGGAGCTTGCTCCGGTGATGGCGGCCACGCGTCCTGCAAAAGTCTTCATCGGATTTTCCCGATCGGGCGCGGCATGGTGGATTTGCTCCTGTTCATCAATCGAGGGAAGTCGGCGCGCGTTCCTGCGCCTCAAGCGGCTTCGGCGGCCAGGGTCCGTCGACCGCGCGCAGCCGCCGCCGGCGGACAGTGGCGTTCGATGGTTCGCGGCACCCGCCACAGGCCCGCGAGCCCCGCCGGCGCCACCGACTTCCCGGTGGTCAGCAGCGCCGCCGAAACCTGGCGCTTCGGATCGGCCCAGCACAGCACGCTCATGTAGCCCAGATGCCCAAACGCCTGTTCGCAGTCGGCGCCGTACAAGCCGAAGGGCCGCGTACCGAGCATGAAGCCCGGTGAGAACCGCAAGGGCAGCATCAGTGTTCCGTCGAGCTGGACGCGGCCCGCAGGGCGCACCGCCGACGCAATGGTCTCTGGCTGCAGCAGCCGCCGGCCGTTCCAGGTGCCGCCATCCAGCAGCATCTGGAAAAAGCGGCTGCATTCGTCGGCCGTGCAACAGATGTTGACCGCCGGCAGAACCGCGGACAGGAAGTCGTCCCGGTTCGCCAGCGCGGCGAAGTCCTGGGCGTCGCGACCGAGCGCCCGCCGCGCCAGCCGGTCCAGCGGAAACGGCGGCAGCGGACCGGTATAGGCATTGCGGGCGTAATGTTCGCGCTGATCGGGCGCCAGACCGTAGCTCAGGTAACGGCAGCCCAGTGGTTCGGCGAACTGCTCGCGCAGCAGTTGTGGCAGCCTGCGGCCGCTGACCCGCTGCACGATCTCGCCAACGACGAAACCCGCAGTGACGGCGTGATAGGCCTGACGCCGGCCATGCACGAGTTGCGGGCGCGCGGCACAGATCAGGCGCAGCATCGCGTTCCAGTCGTACAGCAGCGCGGGGTCGAGTTCCTTCACCGGCAGTCGCGGAAGGCCGCCGCGGTGGCTCAGCAACTCGGCCAGCGTGGCGCGGCCCTTGCCATGCGCCGCGTACTCCGGCAGGTAGTCGGCAACCGGCACATCGAGCCGCAGCCGGCCCAGTTCCACCTGGCGGAGCGCCAGCATCGCGGTGATCGCCTTTGAGGCCGAGAACAGGCAAATGGGGGACTGCGGCGTCAGCACGGTCCTGGTTCGCCCATGCTCGCCCGGCGCATTGCCGGAGGAATGTCCGATCGCCCTATTGAGGATCAACTGCCCGCGATAGCGCACCGCGAGCACGATGCCGGGATGCAATCCGGTTCGATACAGCGACTCGACGGCGCTCCAGATGCTTGCCACGGCTCCGGGCGCGAGCCCCGCATCCTGCGGCCGGCATTCCTCCCGCGGGTCGTAGCAGGTCACGTCGCTGAGATCGGGCGGGACTGCGATGCGATTGGATGCGGGCATGGGTCTTGAGTTCCGTGCAAGGCCGGGGCCTGCTGCTGCTTGCAGCAGCAGGCCCGTACGTGTCGGCTACAGCGTCTTGAGGTACTCGATGAGCGCGCGGCGTTCCTGGTCGGTCAGCACGTCGGTGAAGTCGTGGCCGGCGTTGCTGCGGCTGTGCTCTCGCGTGTCGTAGACCTTGCGTCCCTCGATCTGCGCATTGCTGAGCTGAGGAGGCAGCGCCGTGGGCAGGTTGTTGACGAGCAGCACGCCGTTGTAGCCGAGGGACAACACCTTGAACAAGCCATCGAGCCGGAAGATCGGGGACAGCGGCCGGTCGGCCGTGTAGCCGGGAGAAACGGGGTCATAGTTCCAGCCGAGCTTGTTCTTGTCGTAGGCGCGATTGAAGCTCATGTCAAAGCCCATGACGATGTCGGATCCGCTGTCGTTGGGCGTGGACACGCGGCGCCAGATCGCAGGCCGGTCGGAGGATTTGAGCACGCTCCAGACATCCGGCACCGAGCCGTTGTGGAAGTACGGCGCCGAGGCCCACACCCCGTACAGCGGGGGAGCGATGTAGCCCTCCTCGGGATCTATCCGCTTTCCGGGAGTGGTGGCGATGGCACAGGCATCGGGGGTGCCCTTCTGCTCATTGGACAGGATCCAGGCGTCTTCCGAAGCCTCCTTTGCGGCATCGGGGAAGGCCTTGAGCAGCGCCAGGTCCGTACCGATGATCTCGGGCGGGACGATGTACCCGGCCATGCCTTCGAGCGCCGGCGTCTCGAGATAAGCCGGATCGTTGACGTAGCGCGGCGAATAGGCGCCGTGGCAGCCGGCGCAGGAGCCGTTGCCCTTGGGCTTTCTGCGCCCGGCGTTCCCGGCTTGCGCGAACAGGTCCTTGCTGTGGAACAGGATCGCGCCCTGCTCGGCCAGCGCCGTGTCGATCGTCGAAGGATACTCGGGCGATTGCAGGTTCGTGACCCAGGCCGACAGGTCCTGGTCGATCGCCTCGTCAAATACCATCGACTTCGCGCCGGCGTTTATAAGATTGGCAGGGTTCGCATCCAGGATCGGCAGGAAGAATGCGGCGGTGGCCCGCGTTGCGTCCCCGTAGATGTCCCCCGCGGCGAACTGCTGCGCACGATGGTTGTGATTCCACCACAGCGTGGATTCCGAAACCCCCGACGCGGGAACGTTAACAAAGAAGGTCGATAGAACCGGCAGCAACAGCTCCAGCGGCTGCTGGACGGAGGCGCCGATACCCACGAACTGGAACTGGGATGAGTTGTGGTTTCCGCGGCTGACGGCCAGGGAGCTCAGCACCGCCCCGGCCACTGGGTTCCCCGGGGCAATATCCATGGCCACAACGCCCAGGTCCAACGAGGCGCCGATCGAATAGAGCAGGCCCGGCAGCTCTTTCTGGGTGGCCGGGTCCTTCTCGCCCGGCAGGCCCACCTGGCCGGTGTGGCACACATGGCAGTTCAAACCCATGCGTCCGGAGAAGCTGCCGTCCGCATTACGCAGCTGGGTCGCAATGACCGGCAACTGTCCCGAACCACCGTTGGTCGCATTCGGGTCTTCACCGGGCAGCGGATAGGGATTGCGCTTCTTGGCCAGCGGCGTGCCCCAGCGCTCGGACAGCAACTGATCGAAATTGTCGGGGCGACCGGGCAAGCCCCAATGCCGCCAGAGGTTGCCGTAGTCGGACGCGGCGAAGGTGATGAGCCCCGTGGGTGAGGTCCCGCCGAAGAAGCCGGCGGCGTTCCGGTTGCCCGCGACATCGAGCCACTCCCCACCCTTCTCGATGCGCGAGCGCCACTCGCCGCAGGTCTGGGCCGTCTCCGGGTTGTTGATGTGGCAATCCTTCCAGTGGGTGTTGAAGTACACCGCCTTGCCGGCGTTGACGCCGGGCTTGATCAGGCGGACCGGGTCCGGCGGCAGGACGGCCGAATCTGCCTTGCCTTCGCAGAAACGGCTGAAATGACTGCCGCCGCGGTGGCCTTCCGCCAGCAGCGGCAGTTCGGCTGTGGGATCACCGCCGAGTCCGCCGATCGCGCAGGCCCCCGCATCGACGAAGCCGAGCAGCTGCGCATCCATCTCCTTGTAGGCATCGCTGCCCACCGGCCAGGGCGTACCGCCGGTATGCGAGCGGGTATCCGTGCCCGAGGCCATCTTGAGGATGCGCGACTTGCCGTTGTCGTTGCGGCCCAGGCGGTCCCAGGACGCGCGCAGGTTGGCGTAGTCCTGTGACCTGTCCTGGGTCAGCTGGAACAGCTTGCCGTCCGGCACGTCGGCAGCGCCGCCGGGGATATGGCAGGTGCGGCAGAAATCCATGCGCTTCTGCACGCGGCCGGCGAACAGCTCAGTGCAGTTCTTGACCGCCGCCGTGCCGCCGCCGCCGTTGCCGCCGGTCGGCGTGCCGGACTCGACCCGCGAGCTGTAGTCACCGCAGGCCGAGACGAGCAGGGCCCCGCCGATGGCGAAGAGCGTTGTCAGTTTTCGAATCATTGTCATGGGCTCCCGCCGCCTTCCCTTCGAGGTCAGGCTGAAATATGCGCCTCCCGGCAGAGCGACCGTTGACTCCAGCCGCAGGTTCGTTGACATTGGCCGCAGGTTTTGGGGCCCCCGAACATGGCTGGCAACTACTTTCCCGGCGAGGTGCTGCTGCCGATCGCGGACCTGATCCGCAGCCTCGGCAGCGACCCCGCGGTCGTTGCCGGGATTGCGGGCCTGTCCCCCAAGGCCTTCGACCATCCGGACATTCCGATTCCGGGTGCCACCACCTACCGGCTGCTGGAGCAGGCGGCCGGGACCTGCCGCTGCCGCGACTTCGGCATGCGCCTCGCCAGCCGCAGCACGCTGGCGATCCTCGGCCCCCTCTGGGTGCTGCTGCGCAACGCCGGCACCGTGCGCCAGTTCATGGAGGATCTGGCCGCCAACTACGACTTCTACACCCGTGCGGCGATCGTGACGATGGAGCCTGCCGGCGATGGCCTGCTGCTGTGCTGGGATGCCGTAGCCGGCGTGGAGGAAAGCACCGTGCAGGCGGTGGAGTTCGTGTTCGCGCTGGGCAGCAACGAGTTCCGCGCCCACGCCCCCTCCAGCTGGAATCCGCCGGGCGTGATGTTCCGGCATGCCGCGCCGCCGGACCTGAGCGCGCACCACCGCGTCTTCGGCCCCAACGTCCGCTTCAACCAGGATCGCAACGCCGTGTATGCAGACCGCGCCACGCTGGCGCTGCTGCTCAACACCGGCGGCTCGCACACGCGCGCGGTGATGCGCTCCGTCCTGCGCCTGGAGCACGAGGTCCAGGACCCCGGCATCACCACCCGCGTCGAAGGCATCGTGCGCGCACTGCTGCCTTTCGCCTCCTGCACGGTCGACGACGTCAGCCGCGCGATGGGCATGACCACGCGCACGCTGCAGGATCATTTGCTGAAGCAGGACCAGAGCTTCAAGGGCATCAAGGACCAGGTGCGCGCCGACCTTGCGCTGCGCTACCTGCGCAGCTCCACGTTGGCTATCGCGGAGATTGCCGAAATCCTC
Source organism: Solimonas sp. K1W22B-7 (assembly GCF_003428335.1). GTDB lineage: Bacteria > Pseudomonadota > Gammaproteobacteria > Nevskiales > Nevskiaceae > Solimonas_A. Next base: position 4,049,026 of record NZ_CP031704.1, on the reverse strand, counting down.
GGCTACTCGGAGGTGAGCGCCTTCAGCCGCTCATTCCGACGCTGGCACGGCGTCTCGGCGCAGTCCGTGCGGCAGGCCGGAAGGATTTCCGCCAGTTGATGGGTGTGGGGCGCGCATGGTCGCGATTGATGCGGTTCATTTCATTCACCGCATCCTACCTTGCTTTTTCTCCCTCGCCCCGCTTGCGGGGAGAGGGTTGGGGTGAGGGGCGGCTTTTTCACCAAGACGCCGCGGAATTTCTCGGATGCCTCGGCTTAAGGTAGTTCACGTAGGGCGGGTCCTTGACTCGCCTGTCGCGAATTAAGCTGGGAATTGGACCATTTTGGAGATGTAGCCATGAAATTGAGCAATGACTTTAGCGGAGCGCTCAGGACCTTTGCATACTTCATGACTAGCGGATCGCACTACATGCTCGAAGACGTCGATTACTTGAGCCTTTATGGCAACGAACCGAGTGCGATCGAACAGGTCTACGCCATCTTCGCCAACGTCATCGAACTTGACGAGAATGGCCAGGTGCTGAATTTCACTTATGCGCAAAAGCGCGCGACCGACTACTTGAAGTCGTACTTTGATCCAACATTTAAGATCGAACCTCCCCTAGAGGAGTGGGAGACTGCACTGTATGGGCCCCCACCGCTGAAGGACAGGATTTAGTTCACGTAGGGCAGGTCCTTGACCCGCCTGTCGCGAAAGGCGGATCAACGATCCGCCCTACTGCACTGACACTCCCTTGGCTATCAGCCGCCCAGACACAGGAAGGTGGACAGGCGGTGCCGCTCCTCGTCCAGAGCCCTGCGAAAGGCCAGCTCGCGCGGAGCGCGACCACTGACATAGCCGCACTCCAACTGCAGCTGCCCAGCCTGTACAGCGGCGTTGGCCCAGCCGATCACCTGATCACGCCACAACAAGGGCAGCGCGTAGTGGCCGAACCGGCGCCTGGGCGCCGGCGTGTAGGCCTCAAAGCGATAGGCCCAGCCCCAGAAGTGCTCGAAGCGGCGGCGGTCCCAGACCACCGGATCGAAGGGCGCCAGCAGGTAAACGCGTTCGGGGATGTCGTAGCGTCCTGAGGCCGGGCGCTCATCGGCGGGCCAGTACCAGTCAACCCCTTCGACGTGCGCATGAGCCGAACGTGCTTTCGCCCGCCTCAGGGCCGCCTGACGCTCGCCGCGCCATTGGGGTACACCGCCACCGAGCAGGTTGGCGAGCTGCCCCAAGCCGGCGGCAGGGAGGGGTGCGTATTTGGCGATCACCAGGTCGAGCAGCTGGTCCATGCGGGCGTGGATCCCGGCTTCATCAGGCTCAGGCTCCTGCGCATCGCGTGCCGCGTAGACACGCACGCCAGCATCGCGCCGCGCCACGCGCAACAGGCCGCGGTAATGCATGCCATCCAGCAGTTGGGTGCTGGCGTTCGACGAACCGCCGAACCAGTTGCGGGTCTTGCCGTGGGCGAACTGCGCGTCCACCTCACGCGGATGCACCGTGCCGCGCTCCCGTACGAAGAACAGCACCTCTTGTGCCTGCTGCCAGCGCGCTGGAGTCCATTCGGTTCGCGGCGTGCGGGGGTGCATCAGTGCCAGGTGGCGCCGCGGCAGGAATCCGTAGTTGACGAAGAAGTCCTCTTCTACCGATAGCCGCGGGTAGCGCCGCTCGAGCTCGCCGGCGGTGTAGCCGGCCACCCGGAGGCGCAGGTTCAGGTCCTGCGCGCGGGCCGGTGCGCGGATGGGATCGGCTTGCACGAAGCCCAAGCGCTCGATCGCGCGCGATAGCGTGGTTGGAGTGAACAAGCTGCGCCCGATGGCATGGCGGCGCAGGTCGTCGAGCTGAAGGGCACGTGGCATGGCCTCATGATGCCATCGAGCCGGCAAGACCGTGGATGGAGTCCGCTTCAGGCACAAAGCTGCCGGTGAGCTTGAATCCCGGAACCCTGCGCATTTTTTACTCTGGAAACCCTTGAACCCAGGGCCGATGGCACTATTTCCCGGGCAGGGAATCCTGGAAGGGCAAGAGCGGGAGCAAGGCAATGGCTACGGGTTGGGCACGTGAAGGCGCGGTGCAGGAACAGATCGATGCGACGGTCACCGATGCCGTGGCGCGCGCACGCAGCGGCCTGCCCGCGGGCCCCAGCCTGAGCCATTGCGCCGAGTGCGACGCCGCGATTCCCGAAGGCCGTCGGCTGGCCGTCCCGGGCGTGCGGCTGTGCGTGGCCTGCCAGGACGCACATGACCGCGAGGCCACGGCGTTCAGCGGCTACAACCGGCGCGGCAGCAAGGACAGCCAGCTGCGCTGAGGCCCCTAGCCCGGGCCGGCCGGAGGATGGCGCGCGTACTGGCCGGGAGACTGCCCGACGTAGCGGCTGAAGGCCGTGCTGAAGGCACTCGCCGAACCGTAGCCCACGCGTTCGGCGACCTCGGCGAGCCCGAACTCCTGGCGACGCAGCAAGCCCTTGGCGATGGCCATGCGCCAGGCGACGAGATATTCCATCGGCGACAAGCCCAGCGCTCGCGTAAAGCGCTCGAAGAAAGCCGAGCGCGACAGTGCGGATTTCCGCGCCAGATCGGCCACCGTCCAGGGGCGGGCGGGGTCGCCATGCACATGGCGCAGGGCCCGCGCCAGCCGTGCATCGGCCAGCCCCCTGAGCAGGCCGGGGGGCGCACTGTCCCCGGGCGCCGCCCGCAGGGCCTCGATCAGCAGCACCTCCACCAGGCGCGTCAACACCAGCTCGCGGCCTGAACGCCGCTCCTTCGATTCTTCGCTCAGCAGGCGTACCAGCACCGACAGGCGCTCCACGCCGCGCACGTGCACCAGCGCGGGCAACAGCGACACCAGCAGCTCCGCATCGGGCGAGTCGAAGACGAAGTAGCCTCCGAGCAGGCGCACGTCGGGCGGGCCGCCGCGGTTGCCGTGACGCAGCTCGCCGGTCGCCGCAGGGTTGGTCCTGGGATCCATCGATACCGCCTTGGCCGGCGCGAAGCCGGACATGGTGAAACCCGGTGTCGCCGGCAGGAGCACGAAGTCGCCCGCCTCCAGCGTGATGGCGGCTTCGCCGTCCACGGCCAGCAGGCAGCTGCCCTGGAGCACCACGCAGAAGCTCGGCTGCCCGAAGACCGAGTAGCGCACCGCCCAGGGTCCGGCCCCGCTGATGCCCTTGGAGAACACCGCGCTGGGGCGGAGCAGGGCGATGACCTGTGTAAGAGGGTCCGTCAAGGCTGGACTCCTGATAATGAATGATGGACGTTTGATTATAGATCGTCCGTCATCATGCCTCTATCGTGAGCGCCATGGAAACCACACAGGAGACATCCATGAAAACCGTCCTCATCACCGGCTGCTCGTCGGGCTACGGCCTGGAAACTGCGCGTCACTTCCTTTCGCAGGGCTGGAACGTGATCGCCACGATGCGCAGCCCTCGCGCAGAGGTCCTGCCCCGGTCGGAGCGGCTGCGGGTCCTGGCGCTCGACGTGACCCGCCCGGAGAGTATCGCGGCCGTGGTCGAAGCCAGCGGCCCCATCGATGTGCTGGTCAACAACGCCGGCATCGGGCTGTTCGGCGCCTTCGAGGCCACGCCGATGGCAACCACGCGCGAGGTGTTCGAGACCAACACCTTCGGCGTGATGGCGATGACGCAGGCGGTGCTGCCGCGGTTCCGCGAGCGGCGCGCCGGCGTGGTGGTCAACGTCACTTCCAGCGCCACGCTGGCGCCGATGCCGCTGGTGGCCGTGTACACCGCCAGCAAGATGGCCATCGAGGGCTTCACCGCGTCGCTGGCGCATGAGCTCGGGGCCTTTGGCCTGAGCGCCAAGCTGGTCGAGCCCGGTTACGGCCCCGGCACCCGCTTCGCGGAGAACGGCGGACCGCGCATGCAGGGGCTGGTTCCGGAGGCCTATGCGCCTTTCGCGCAGAGCGTGTTCGCAATGCTCACGCAGACGGATGCGGTCACCACCGGGCTGGATGTCGCCGAGGCGGTGTGGCGCGCTGCCACCGACGGGTCGAAGCAGCTGCGCTACCCGGCGGGCCCCGACGCCGTGGCGCTGGCCAGGGCCGGGGAGCGGGGCTCATGAACGCCGGCTAGCCTGCATCGCTACGGCTGCGCAACGATGTAGGGCTCCAGGAGTTCGCCCCAGATCCGGTACCCGGCGCCCTGCAGGTGCAGGCCGTCGTAGGTCAGTGCCTTGCGCAGCTTGCCCTTGCCATCCTCGAACACCGGATAGAGGTCGATCAGGTGGATGCCGTGCCGGGAAGCGATTTCCCGGTAGCGCAGGTTCAGTGCGCGGATGCGTTCTGCGTACTTCTCCGCGCGAGGCATCACGGTCTGCAGGTGGATCCTGCAATCGGGCAGGGCGCGGCTGAGCCGGTCAATGATCTGGTCGACGTCGCTGCAGATGTCATCCACGCTGCGGCCGACGAAGAGGTCGTTCGTGCCGATCAGCAGGAAGAGCTTGTCCGGCCGGAGGCCGATGATCGGGTCCAGGCGGGTCAGCAGATGCTCGCTGCGCTCGCCGCTGATGCCGAAGTTGCGCATGGGCAGCCCGGGAAACATCAGGTCCCAGCGACCGCCATGGGTGATGCTGTCGCCGAGGACGACGATCCCTCCGCTCCCCGGCACGGCAGCCGCCGCGAGGCAATCCCGCCACGCGGCCCACAGCCGGCGCATGAGCAGCCGTTCCAGCAGGAAATTCAGGAAGCGAACAGCCATGGGGACCCTCCCGGGGTTGTGTTGCGAAGCCCTTCGATCGACGGGATCCTGCGACGTCAGGCCGGCAACGACGGCCTTGCCGTTCTCCATCGCAGGCAGGTCCGGTCTGTCGCCGGCTGCGCCGCGAGGCTCGAGCGCCGATCCAAGCTTAGCCTGGGCGCACTCCGTGGCAAGGTCCCCTCCTCAAATGGAGGGGGTACGAGGATCTGGTCTTTCCGTGGCTTCTTGCCGACGGCCCAGGCCGGGACCCCTGCCGATCAACCCTGCTTTTCGGGCAGGTGGACGACCAGGCCATGGAGCGCGTCCGAAACCTGGATCTGGCAGGCCAGGCGGGCGCCGGGCTGTTCTTCGCCCAGGCCTTCGAGTACCGGCAGTTCGAAGTCTCCGGCTGCGCCGACACGCGTGCGCCAGGCTTCCGCGACGTAGACGCGGCACATGCCGCAATAGCAGTTGCCGCCACAGATCGACTCGATGCCTTCGACGTCGTTCTGGATCGCCCCTTCCATCAGCGACACGCCCGAGCCGAGCTCGACGGTCTGTTCCTTGCCGTGGAAGGTAATGTAGGTCACATGCGCCATCGCAATCTCTTCGCGAAAAATGGGGGAGGGGTCATGCGCGGTCGACCGCGACGACGGCGCCGTGCAGTTCGTAGCCCTGGATCTGCTGGTTCCAGGTCACGTTCGGCGGGTTCTTCAGGCGCAGTCCCGGAATGCGGAACAGCCGGTCGAGGAAGATGCGCGTCTCGTGCAGGGCGACCTGCGAACCGGGGCAGCGGTGCGGGCCGTCGCCAAAGCTCATGTACGAGCCGATCATCTTCACGCGCCTGGCGCGGTCGGGATCGAGCTGGTAGGGGCAGGGGCCGGTGATCGCTTCGTCGGTGTTGGCGTCGCGCAGGCTGATGCAGACCAGTTCGTTGGCGGCGACATGGCCCTTGGCGCTCTGGATTTCCTGCACGGGGCGGCGGTGCAGCAGCGAGGCCACCGGCTCCAGGCGCAGGATTTCCTCGAGGATCGCGAACTGGTCCGGCTCGTCGCCGGCAAGATAGCGGTCGCGCAGCGCCTCGTTGTCGAAGAGATGCCAGGCCGCCATCACGATGAACTCGCGCGTCGTCAGCATGCCCGCGGAACCGTAGGTCAGGCACTCGATGAACATCGCCTTCTTCGAATAGTTCTCCTTGACCATGTAGGAGATCACGTCTTCGCGAGGTTCGATCCTGCGTGCCTTGACCGCGGGCTTGAGGTCCTTGCGCATGAACTCGAGAGCCTTGATGCCCAGCAGGATCTGGGAGTACATCCGCCGGATCGGCCCATGGCGCTGGAAGTCGGTGAGTTCGAGCATGCCCCTGATGCGGCGCGCCAGGGCGAGGTTGTCGCCGCTGTTGGTCAGCCCGAGGATTTCGGACGCCACGTCCACGGCCATCTGGAAGCTGAGTTCGTCCAGTTCCACTTCACCCTTGGCCTGCAGATGGGCGATCAGCGCGTCCATGGTGCGCTGCATGATCGTGTGGTAGCGCGCCACGATCGTCTTGGTCGAAAAGTAATTGGCCACCGCCGTGCGCCGCTTCCGGTGCTGGTCGCCATCGAGGAAGAAGAACGAGATGTGGTCGGGGTTGTCGAGGACGATCTGCTCCGCGCCCGCTCCGGCCTGCTTCGACACCGGGGACCGCAGGATCTCGCGTGCCAGGCCGAAGGTCTTGATCAGACGCGCATCCTTGGGCGGCGCGAGATTCTGCGCCGCGATCTTCGCGCTCTTGCGATCGTCGCGGCCGGAATGGACCGGGCAGCCTGGGGCGGAAGCCTGGGCAGTGGAGTCGGCAGTCATGGGTTGCTCCGCTTGAGTCTGGGATCGCTGGCAAGGCAGCAGGCGCGAACAGGGCGCCGGCGAGCGGCCATCCTGCAAAGCTGCGAATATTGATGTCAATACACTGACATCAATTATATCGAGGGTCAAGTGCTCTGGCGATTCCGGGACGTTCGGGACGAAGAGCAGGACGCCTGGGCATATTGGCGGTGACGGGTACGCCGTAATCTAGGCTTGCGGATGATCCATTCCGCCTGGCGGCGCTGCTTTCCCAGAGGAACCCATGAATTGGTCGAAACCGCTGTTGGCATTCATGCTCGGGCTGGCCCTGACCAGCACCGCGGCCTGCGGGAAGGGCAGCGATTCCTCCTCCCCGGGCGCTGATCCCTCCGGTCCTGTGCTGGACCTCACACTGCCCGACCTGGATGGAAAAGCTGTGAGCCTGTCCAGCTACCGGGGCAAGAAGGTCTACGTGAAGTTCTGGGCTAGCTGGTGTCCCATCTGCCTCGCCGGCATGTCCGAGGTGGAAGAACTCGCGGCCAACACCGGCGACGACGTCGAAGTGCTGACGATCGCCTCGCCGGACTATCTCGGCGAGATGGACGAGCAGGAATTCCGGACCTGGGCCAAGCGTCGTAATTTCCGCGTGCCTGTGCTGATCGACACCGGGGGGCGCTTTGCCGCCTCCTTGGGCGTGGACAAGTATCCATCGTCGATCTGGATCGGTTCCGCCGGGAAGCTGCTCGATGTGCACACCGGCCAGGTGTCGAATGACTGGATCCGGGCGCATTTCGACGAAGCCAAGGGCCCCGGGAAACGAAGCAAGTCGCGGTTCCCGATCAATCCCAACATCGGCGTGGACTACAGCAAGACCGGGCTGAAGGAGATCTGGCTGGCCGGTGGCTGCTTCTGGGGAGTCGAAGCCTACTTCGCGCGCGTCTATGGCGTGGCCGATGCCGTGTCCGGCTACGCCAACGGCACGACGCTCAAGCCCAGCTATGAAGAAGTCTCCAGCGGCTCCGGTCACGCAGAAACCGTGCTCGTCCGCTACGACCCCGCGAGAGTCAGCCTGGAGAAGCTGCTCACCCTGTTTTTCAGGATCATCGATCCGACCTCGCTCAATCGCCAGGGCAACGATCGCGGCAGGCAATACCGCAGCGGCATCTACTACAGGGACCCGGCGGATCGCACGGTAGCCCAGGCAGCGATGAAGGCTGAGCAGGGCCAGCTGGCGGCGCCCATCGTGACCGAGCTGCTGCCGCTAAGCCATTTCGCCGCGGCCGAGGACTACCACCAGGATTACCTGGAAAAGAATCCCGGCGGTTACTGCCACACGGATTTCTCCAGCCTCACCAACGCCACCCAGCCCGCGGGCTCGTTGCGCGTGAAGCCCTCGCACTGACCGTGCTTCCATCCGCTTCACTCCGGTGGAGGGCCGGTCAGCCCTTGGATTTCTTCGATCCTGCAGGGCTGTTTCCGCGGAACTCCGCGCGAACCCGTTCCACGTACCTTCTGGTTTCGCCGAAAGGCGGAATTCCGCCATACGCATCCACCGCATTGGGCCCTGCGTTGTAGGCCGCAATGGCGAGGTCGGTGTCGTTCTCGAAGCGGTCCAGCAGCTGGCTCAGGTAGCGCACACCGCCGGCAATGTTCTGGTCGGCGTCAAAGGAGTCGGTCACGCCCAGCTGCGCTGCCGTTCTGGGCATCAGCTGCATCAGGCCGCGCGCGCCGACACGCGATTCCGCACGCGCGTCGAAGCAGGACTCGACCCGTATCACCGCGTGCACCAGCGCGACAGGTACGCCATGGGCTTTGGCATGCTTGCTCACCGAGGCCTGCCATCGGGCCGCACGCTGATCCATGATCGCCTTGCTCACACCCTTGCAGGAAGCCGCCCAGCCGAGCAGCGCCGCTCCGCTTTCGACGCCAGTCTTGTCCGCCGCAAGCCGCGGCGGCGGATCGCTCAGAACCGGGCGGGCCGCACCGGAGCCGGGATATACCTCGGTGTACTCGACGTTGTCCGGCTTCTGGGTGGCGTACACCGCATGCCCCTTTTCCCGGTACAGGTAGAGCTTCAGCGGTTCAGCGGCCGCCTGCAGGCTGATCACGCCCAGCATGGCAAAGACTGCGGCGCGCACTGAAGCGTGCCCGCGCGGCCGGCGGTTGTAGGCTACGGTTGAATTCCCCATGGGTGGGAACCATAGCAGCGACCCTGCGCAGGAAGGAATGGTGAAATGCCATCCGTCGGCGGAAATCGCGTCAAACCCACCCGAAAGGGGGGCGGAGTGGCTCTGCTTTCGGCACAAAATCGACTGATTCGGTCGTCAGGTTTCAGCTTGAAGCAGGCGCTCAGCGCCCGGAAGTCCGGCCCGCTTTTTTTCCGGATTCAAATCGCAGCGCGTCGATCACCAACTTGAACGCAGCTGATGTCTGCCTCCGCTTGGGGAAGTACAGGTGGTAACCCTGGAAGACAGGCGACCAGTCCTCCAGAACCCATTGCAGCCTCCCAGACGCGATGTGCGGCCGCACGACATCCTCGGGGAGGTAGGCCAGACCGAAACCGTCCAACGCCGCCTGCAGCATCTGGGGAACGGTGTTGAAGACCAGATGGCCTTCGGCCTTTACGTTGAATTCACTTCGGCCCTTTCGGAAGGGCCAGGTGTAGAGGCCGCCATACGTCGGCAGTCGCAAGACGATACAGCGGTGATTCACGACGTCCCTCGGTGTCTTCGGGGCTGGATGCTCTGCCAGGTAAGAGGGCGCTGCAACCACCGTCATCTGGATGTCCGGCCCGATCCGCACTGCGACCATTCCCGGCGCGACCTGCTCTCCAAGGCGCACGCCCGCGTGGAACCGCTCGGCGACGATGTCCGTCAATCCATAGTCCAGGATGATCTCGAGATTGATGTCGGGGTACTTGCCCAGCAGCTTCCGCAGGGCTGGCCATATCAGTGTCTCGGCAGCATGTTCGACCGCCGTGATCCGGATGGTGCCGGCGGGCTTGTCCCGGAACTCGGTCAGTGCCGCCAGTTCCGACTCGATCTCCTCGAAGTGAGGTCCGACACTTCGCAGCAGGCGTTCCCCGGCTTCTGTTGGCGCCACGCTCCGCGTGGTGCGGGTCAGCAGGCGCATGCCCATCCGGGCTTCCAGCCCTCGGATGGTGTGGCTCAGGGCCGACTGCGACATCCCGAGCTTGGCTGCCGCCCGCGTGAAGCTGCGCTCTCTGGCGACAGCGAGAAAGGCCAGCAGATGCTTGATGTCGGCTCGTTCCATTTATGCAATTTTCTCATGACTCCATTCGCACTATATCCATTTATCGAACTGACCTGAACCACGAGAATGGCAGCAGTTCAAATGACCCTGAGAGAGAAAACACCCATGAGCACACGGAAAGTCTGGTTCGTCACGGGTGCAGGCCGCGGCTTGGGCGTCGATATCGCCAAGGCTGCGCTCGCTGCCGGCCACGCCGTGGTCGCCGCCGGCCGCGACCCCCGGAAGGTCGAGGCTGCCATTGGCCGCCATGAGAACCTGCTGGCCACCAGGCTGGACGTCACCCGCGCGGCCGATGCCATGGCAGCCGTCGAGGCCACCTTGCAGCGCTTCGGCCGCATCGACGTTCTGGTCAACAACGCGGGCAATTTCTTCGCCGGCTTCTTCGAGGAATTGAGCGATGAGCAGGTCCGCAGCCAGATGGAAACACTGCTGTTCGGGCCGATGAATGTCACCCGTGCGGCACTGCCGGTGATGCGCCAGCAGCGCTCCGGCTTGTTGCTCACGATTTCCTCGACTGCGGGCATCGCCGGTGGGATGTTCTGCTCGGCCTATGCCGCCGCGAAGTTCGGCCTGGAGGGCTGGACCGAGTCGCTCGCGCCCGAAGTCGCGCCCTTGGGTATTCGCACGATGCTGGTCGAACCGGGTTTCTTCCGTACCGAACTGCTCACCACCGGTTCAACCGTCTTCGCCCAGCCATCCATTGACGACTATGCCGAGCGCAGCCGGGAGACCGTTGCCGCCTGGAGCGGCATGAGCGGAAAGCAGGGAGGCGATCCCGCCAAGCTCGCCCGCAGCCTGGTACAGCTGGCGTCTCTTCCTGAACCGCCGGCGCGTTTCGCTGCGGGGGGCGATGCGGTGCAGAGCTTCGAAGCCAAGGCTCACAGCTTGCTCGCACAGGCCAACGCCCACCGCGACCTTTCGAATTCACTTGCCATCGACGACTGAGCGCGTCCCATACGACCCCCAGGAATCGGAGATGAACACTGACCACCCCAACAACGGCTCGCCGCCCATCAGCCGGCGCGAATTCCTGGCGAAGTCTGCGCTGATGGCAGCGGCAATGGCCCTGGGGCCGACGTGGGCTTCAGAACGCCACGCCAAGGACATCTCCCATCGACTCAAGAAAGGAACGGGCGCAATGAGGATGCGAAAGCTGGGGCCGCTGGAGGTCTCCGAGATCGGGCATGGCTGCATGAGCATCAGCGCCAACTATGGTCCCCCCGCCCCTCGGCAGCAGGGCATCGACGTCATTCGGGCGGCGTATGAAAGGGGGGTGACGTTCTTCGATACGGCCGAAGTGTACGGCCCGTACACCAACGAAGATCTCGTGGGAGAGGCGCTGGCCCCCTTCCGGGATCAGGTGGTCATTGCGACCAAGTTCGGCTTCAACATCGAAGGGGGAGGGCTCATCAGCCGGCCGGAGCACATCCGCAAAGCGGTCGAGGCCTCTCTCAAGCGCCTCCGCACCGATCGCATCGATCTGTACTACCAGCATCGGGTAGATCCGTCCGTCCCGATCGAGGAGGTGGCCGGCACCGTCGGGGACCTCATCCGGCAAGGAAAGGTCCTGCACTTCGGCCTCTCGGAAGCCAGTGCAAAGACCATCCGCCGCGCTCATGCCGTTCAGCCTGTCACGGCGGTCCAGACCGAGTATTCCCTGATGGAGACCGACCCGGAGCGCAATGGCGTGCTCGAAGCGTGTGAGGCCCTGGGCATAGGCTTCGTCCCCTGGGGCCCGCTGGGAATGGGCTTCCTGACGGCGACGATGAACGCCCATGGGAAGCTGGACCCCAAGACGGATCTGCGATCCGGATTCGATCGGTTCTCAGCGCGGAACATGGCGGCGAACCAGCCGATCATCGACCAACTCAAGCGAGTGGCGGTGCAGGAGAATGCGACTCCGGCGCAGGTCGCCATCGCCTGGCTGCTTGCCCGGAAGCCGTGGATTGTGCCCATTCCAGGCACTCGAAACATGAGTCACCTGGCCGAGAATCTGGGAGCAGCGAGCGTCTGTCTGGCCCCTTCCGACCTTCGGGAAATCGAGAGGGCATTTTCCGGGATCACGGTGCACGGTGGGCGGATGAATGCCGAGCAGATGAGGATCGTCGACCAGGCTGCTTGATGGATCGGAGTGGTCCAGCCTTGATGCACGTGACTTGTCATTGAATCTCCGCCGGGTGCTTCCGGGAGCATTCGTGAAGGCGGGCCCAAGCCTTGTTGATCAATGCAGAAGGCGCGATAGTAGGCCTGGGCTTCATGGATTGGCCCGGACTACCCCTCAGTACGTCGAGCCGACGCTGCACAGTGCGGCTCAAGCTGGCCGCCAGGCGATAAAGATGACATCGAACAGACAGGCAATCGTCATGCTTCTTGCGGCACTGTCAGGCCTCTCGGCCTGCTCGCACGCGCCGCCCCGTGACGATGAGATGGAGCGATGGTTCGGCCATCCGGCAACCGAGCTGGTGAAGGTGTGGGGCCCGCCGAAAAGCATCGTGAAGCTCGAGGAACGCAGGCTGGAGTACCGATACCCGCGCCCGGACGTCGATCCCTCGTGCATCCACTTCTGGCTCATGAACCGCCAGGGCTACATCATTGCCCACCGCGAGGAAGGTCGCTGCAATCCGTAAGCCAGCGGACAGCCCACGAAAGCCATAGCGGCAACACAGAAACCCCCGCGGTGCCGGAATCCTCCGGCACCGCGGGAAGTTCGGGTTGAATCAACCCTGGGGTGTCAGTCCGTGAGCACGGTGCCCAGCCGCTCACGCAACCGGGTCAGCACGAGGCTTTTGATCTTCCACTGCCCGTTCACTTTCTGGTAAGTCTCGTTGTAGTGGCCCCAGCCGTGGTAAGCGACGAGGGGAAATTCCAGGCGGTCCTCCATGGCCCAGATGCCCGTCGCCGTGGTGGGGCTGGTCAGCGTGATTTCGGGCATGTGTCCGTGATGTACCGTTTTGGCCAGCAACAGAAAGCTGCTGTTCTGCGCAACGATCTGGGACCTTCCCTGCCAGTTGATGGTGATGATCAGCGACGTGGCCTGCACGGTGGCGTCCTCGGTGAACACCTCCCCCCATTGCTGCCACTGCTTCGTATCCATCAGGCGGAAGTATCGAGCCTTGAGCTGCTGGATCTGCTCGATATCCGTCAGTTCTTCGGCTGTGGACGCCGACGAAATGGAGGGGGAAAAAGCGGCCATCAGCAGCAGGGCCAGGAACATGCTCCTGATCCACGCCTGCACAGTGCGGCTGTGCAGGGCAGGGAGGGTTGCCGGGACGGCCTTCGACATTTGTTTTGCGGGATACATCATGCGCTCCTCGGTTGTTGGGGGGTGCTGCGGTCTGGGTGAAGCTGCGGGCTCCTGGCGCGGAAAAGGAACGACGGCTCCAGGCCTTGCCCAAATGACGATGCGAATGCGGCCCGGTCCATCGATTCCCGGCTCGCCAGTGATGATATTAAATGTATCACTTGATACTATATGTATCATCTTTGCGCCCGACAGGGCAACCGCGAGGTAAAGTGACCCTGATAACGGCGTCACCTGGCGCCTCGAAAGTCGAATGAAAAAGAAAACCGCCCAGCTCCCGGACGCTGCCAGCCATCCTCAGGTCCAACGCACCCGCCAGGCGCTACGCGAGGGCTTGCTTTCGTTGCTGAAAGACAAACCGCTCGACCAGGTGACTCACCAGGAGCTGGCCTCCCGGGCCAAGGTCGGATACGCCTCCTTCTTCCGTCACTATTCCTCGAAAGAGGTGCTGCTGCGCGAAATCGTCCAGGAACATGTCACCCGGTTGCTCGCGGCTACGGTTCCCGTCGTGGACGACAAGGACACCCATGCCGGCTGCCTGGTGCTGTGTCGTCACATCGACCAGAACAGGGACGTCTGGTCCACGCTGGTTCGGGCCGCGCCCGAAATGCTGCGCGAAGAGCTGATCGGCCTGACGCTGCAGAAGCGGCCCAGGAAGAACCGGGACCAGAAATGGGTCGCCGTCGAGCTGGGCACGCGGGTAGGGGTGGCCTCGATGCTGGAAATCGTCCGCTGGTGGATGGACGACCCCCAGAGCCTGACCGTCCAACAAGCGGCGGAGGTCTTGAACCGCATGGTCGTTGCCCCGGCTCTGAAGGCGAGTTGAGCCGATAGCCCCTGGGCGACTCCGGACGACGCGCAGGAGGGTCAGGCTTGATCCGTGTGTCTGCTGATTCGCCCACCAAAAAGCGGCGCGGACCTTTCGGCCCGCGCCGCGCATTTTCCCTTCAAGCCCTCGCTGTGCGAGCGATCAGGCCGCCTGGCGCTTCTTCGCCGCCGGCTTCGGCGTGCTGGCCGGCTTGTCACTCTTGCGCGTGAACTGCAGCGCGCTGTCCTCGATCGGCGAGTAGCGCAGCACCGGCACGTCGCGCACGTAGTCCTGCACGATCTTCCAGGGACGCTTGTTGCCCTGCTTGGGCAGCTGGTCCACGGCGCGCTTGATGTAGCCGGAGTTCAGGCCGCCCATCACCGTTTCGCTCGCCACCATGCTGTTGTCGTGGTCCTGCGGCACGACCTGGCCATAGCCCTTCTTGTCCATGTGCTTGAGCACGCGGCAGATGTATTCGCTGGCGATGTCGGCCTTGAGCGTCCACGAGGCATTGGTGTAGCCGATGATGATGGCGGCATTGGGCACGCCCTCCACCAGCACGCCCTTGTAGGTCATGTGCTCGCTGGGCTGGAAGCGCTTGCCGTCCACCGACACGGCCGTGCCACCCATCAGCTGCACGTTCAGGCCCGTGGCGCTGACGATGATGTCGGCCTCCAGCTCCTCGCCGCTCTTGAGCTTGATGCCCTTGGCGGTGAAGGACTCGATATGGTCGGTGACGATCGACGCATCGCCGCGCTTCAGCGCCTTGAACAGGTCGCCGTTGGGCACCACGCAGAGACGCTCGTCCCAGGGGTTGTAGCTGGGCGTGAAGTGCTTCATGTCCACCTTGCCGCCGAGCTGCGCCTTCACCTGGGCCAGCAGCAGGCGGCGCACCACCTTCGGGCGCGCGCGCGAGGCCTGGTAGAGCAGGCGCTGCAGCGTCACGTTGCGCGTGCGCGCCATGCGGTACACCAGCATGTCGGGCAGGAACTTCTGCAGGCGCGACGACAGCGGGTCGATCGCCGGCAGCGTCATGATGTAGGTGGGCGAGCGCTGCAGCATGGTCACGTGCCCGGCCTTGCCGGCCATCGACGGTACCAGCGTGATCGCCGTGGCGCCCGAGCCGATCACCACCACGCGCTTGCCGGCGTAGTCCAGGTTTTCCGGCCAGTGCTGCGGGTGGATGATCTGGCCCTTGAACTTTTCCTGGCCCGGGAATTTCGGCTGGAAGCCGGCGTCGTAGTTGTAGTAACCGGTAGCGCCGATCATGAAGTTGCAGGTGAAGACCATCTCCGCGCCGCCGGCTTCCGGCACCGCCGTGAGCGTCCACAGCTGCTCGTCGCTGGACCAGGACGCGCTGATCACCTTGATGCCGAACCGGATGTTCTTGTCCACGCCGTACTCGGCGGCGGTGTCGCGCACGTACTGGCGGATCGACGGACCGTCGGCCAGGATCTTCGGCTCGGTCCAGGGGCGGAAGTTGAAGCCGAAGGTGTACATGTCCGAGTCCGAGCGGATGCCCGGGTAGCGGAACAGGTCCCAGGTGCCGCCCATCGACTGGCGACGCTCCAGGATCGTGTAGGTCTTGCCGGGGCACATGCGTTCCAGGTGGCAGGCCGCGCCGACGCCGGAGATGCCCGCGCCAATGATCACTACGTCGTAATGTGCCGTTTGCATCTGCTGCTCCTCGTGGAAACGCCTTCGTTGTAGGGCCGCCATCAATGTGTACGACCGTCCACAAAAAGTAGACGAGTGTCCACATTCATGTCAATATCCCTTCCGCCAGTGCGCCTTGGCAGGACGACACAAGCAGCTGATATGAAAGAAGATATTGATGAAGCCCCGGGGCGCGCCAGCGTCATGGGACGCGGTTCCGGTGGCCGGCAGAAGCTGATCGATGCCGCCCTGGAACTGGCTTCCACCACCCGCAGCCTGGCCTCCCTGGGCCTGCGCGAGGTCACGCGCTGCGCCGGCCTGGCGCCCAACGCCTTCTATCGCCACTTCAAGGACTTCGACGACCTCGGCCTGGCCGCTGTCGACATGATGGGCGGCGAACTGCGCCGCGGACTGCGCGAGCGCCGCCAGCGCCTCGCGCGCAACCGCAAGGGCCCGGTGCTGGGCGGCCCCGGCGTGGTCAGCGACACCGGTCGCCAGAGCATCTCCGAGACCGTCGGCCTGGTGCTGGACTTCGTCACCGAGCACCCCACCGCCTACGTGGTCGGCATTCGTGAACTCAACGGCAGCTCGCCGAAGATGCGCGCCGCCGTGCGCAAGCTGCTCGACGACTTCGCGCGCGACATGGCCGAAGACATCCAGCAGATGCTCGACGCTCCCGTGACCGACGAAGCCTCCATGCAGGAGATCGCGCGCCAGGTCATCCACCAGATGACCTTTTTCTCCATGGAATACCTGGAGCAGCCGCAGCGCCGCAAGGAAATCCGCGAACAGGCCGAGCGCTTCATCATGCGCATGTTCGCCGGCGAGATGGCGCTGGCGATGGCGGGGAAGAAGAAGGTGACGGCGAAGAAGTTAGGGGAGCCCCGCTCACCGGTCGCCGCCTCTGCTGGAACCCCCAAAAACTGACGCTTTTCGCCAAATCACCATAACAACGCCAGCCAGTCCATTGATCCTGAAGGTGAATTCATGGATGGCCGTTCCTGCCTCCGAAAACCGCAAGAAAAAGTTCATTTTCCTGGGGTACAGTGCTCGTCCCACGCGTGTGCCACCCTCCCGGAGGCATCGCGCTCACAGGGAGGTTAGCGTCATGGACACCCGTTCCATTCGCCTCGGCACGCCGCAACTCGAACTGCTTGAGAAAATCTCGTCTGCCGGCACCATGCCGCTGGATGTCCTGCAGACCGACGACCTGATGTCGCTCGGTGGCCTCGGCCTGATCCGGCTTGAAGCCGAAAACGTCAGCGCCACGCCGCGCGGCAAGCGCTTCCTCGCATTCTCCGCAGAGCAGACGCACGCCTGATTGCTTGGCTGCAGCCGCAAGCGCTTTCCCGTGGGAGCGACGCAAGTCGCAATGGGTTGGCCAACCTGCTTGCGGCGTCCGCGGATTGGATCTCCTTCGCGAGCACGCGCGTTTGATCCCCGCCGCCCGGCATCGTCGCCCACCCGCTTGTCTGTCTGCCCTGTAGCTTGGCACTCTAATGCCGCGCGGCACCGCGCGACGAAGACGATGGACAGCGCATGAGCATGGGTGGCGAGTATTTCAGCGTGGACGGTCCCGCGCTGATGCAGGTGTGGAGCGACCAGACGGCGCTGGACGCCTTCCTGACGGCGCAGCGGTTCCCGGCCAACGGCAGCGACGACCCGCTGCCGCCCTGCGTGCTGCACAGCGTGGAGGATGCCTGGGACCTGGTGCAGAACCTGCTCGAAGGCAAGCTCGGCCTAGGCGGCGCCACCGGCGAACAGATGATCGAGGGCGGCTGCAACGGCGAGTTCTGCGGCGTGATCAGCGTCGACAGCGTCCGCAAGCTGTCCCTGCGGCTGCTGGCCCTGCTGCGCGAGCGCAATCGCGTGATGGCGGCCATACGCTCGCTGGACTACGGCGAGATCTACCACGGCCAGCACTACGCGCAGGAGACCGAGGAGGTGTTCGGCATGTTCAGCGAACTGACCCGCCTGTTCGTGGAGAGCGCCGCCCGCGGGCAGGGCCTGGGTTTCCGCATCATGTAGTGGCTTGAGGCTGCGCCGCCAGCTCCTGGCGGCGCTGGGCACGCAGCAGGTAGCGCTGCAACAGATCCTCTCGTCGCTCAGGATGCGGCCACGGACGGCGGGCCGCTTGGCGGGGTACTTGGCCCCGCGATGGGAATCAGCGGATGGCCGAGCACCTCGGTGGCCATCCACACAAAGCTGGAATTGGTCCAGAGAAAACCTTCCTGGACGGGATACTGGTGACCCTTGCGCAGCGGCAGGTCGAGCGTCTCGACGTTGATGCGCTCGAAGAAGCCGCCGTGCCGCTCGAATACCGTGCTGAGCGCCTCAACCCAGCGCTGCGCGATATCGCGCGCGGCCGCATCGAACCCGTAGCGCTGCAGCCCGCGCACTGCCATCACCTGCGCCGGCGCCCAGCCGTTGTCGCCGTCCCACTGGTGCAGCGAATCGAGGCGGCTGGACCCGGCGATGCCGCCGCGCCGCAGCAGCGGCTGCGCGGCCTGCAGCACGCGCTCCGCCTGGCGCGCCGAGGCAATGCCCGCGAACAGCGGTGCGAACACGGTGAAGCCGATGCCGCTGCTGCGCCGGCGGGTTTCCAGGTGCAGGCTGCGGTAGCAACAGCCCTCGTCGTCCCAGAGGTACCGATCGATCGACGCGCGGCGCTCACCGGCCAGGCCGGAGAAACGTGCCTGCAACGCTTCATCCCCGGCGAAGCCCGCCAGCCAGGCGACGTCACCGGCGAACTGCACGAGCAGCGCATTGAGCATCACCGGCGCGAACCCCGACATCTCGTTCTTCCCCGAGGGGCCGGCATACAGGATCGTGAAATCCAGCCCCGCCTCCGTCATGGCGCGCACGTCGCGCAGGGTCTTGCCGAGATCGGCCTCCTCGTCCTCCGAGTAGCGCTCGGGGCGCTTCGCCTCGAGGGCGTCCCAGTGGTGGTGCAGGCCGGTGGCCGTGTCGTAGCGCGTCTCCGGGTTGGACCAGAAATCCAGGAACTCGCTGGCGAGCAGCGGCAGCGCGCGCTCGCGTACCCAGGCCAGCAGGGTGGCGGCGCGCTTCGCATCGCCGCGCTGCTGGTTCTCGTTGTCGCTGGCCTCCACCACCGCGCGGATCAGCCGGCTGGACAGCGGCGGCTGCGAGCGGCTCAGGTAGTAGTCGCGGTTGCCGTTGGGCACGAAGCCGAAGCGCCGGATCAGTTCCAGGAAGTTGTCGGCCTGCATCCGCGCAAGCTCCAGCCTGCCGGTGGCGATCAGCCCATCGATGCCGAACGCGGTGTCCCAGTAGTACGCCTCGCGGAAACGCCCGGCGGGAATCAGGAAGGGGTAGGGCGTGCGCAGCAGCGAGCTGCCGCGCGCACCGGCGCTGGTCTTCACCAGCTTGCACCAATGCGCTTCGATGTGGTCGAAGGCCGCCCGCACGCGCGTGTCGGGATGATCGAGCGTCCACTGGGGGTGGACGAGAGGGGAATCGAGCCCCTCGAAGTGGTCTTCCGCCTCGTAGGCCGAGGCCAGGTAGCGCTGCAGCAGTTCGCGCCGGGCACCGAGCCGGCGTTCCGGCACAACCACCGCCAGTGCGTCGAACTCCGCCTGCCAGCGCGCGGTCCAGGCGGCATCCTGGTCGCAGCGATGCAGGTCGGACAGCGACTTGAAGTCGTCGTGCAGGCGCAGGTTGCGCGCTTCTTCGATCAGCGGGCTCGCCAGGCCGGGAGACGGATCGGAGCGTCCTTGCGACACCACCGGCTGTGCCAGCGGCAGGTGCAGCTCCGTCACCGGCGGCACCGAGGGATGGCGCACGCGATTGAGCAGGCCGCGGGCCCAGTCGGAGCGTGCATGGATCTCCGCGCGGTCGGCAGCGCCCAGCACGCCGTCATCGGAGACGCTCCACTCGAAGGCGTGTGCGACGTCGGTGCTCACGCCTTCAGCTCCCTGACGAGCATGTCGATGCAGGCCGCTGCCGCGGGGCGGAGGCTGGCCAGGGACAGGAAAGCATGCGGCATGCCCATTCCGGAAACCCGGTGGCGGGAGCGGTGGCGGAACCGGTGACCGGAATGGGGGCAGGATTCAACATGCTGCGGACTTTAGCCGTTGTCGAGCGCCTCATGCAGGTCATCCAGGGAACACCCGCTGCCATCCTCAGGGCCGCCTGGCCTGCGGCCCGGCAATGGCCATGGCCTTCTGCCAGGCCGGTCGCTGCGTCAGCTGCTGCACATAGCGCTGCACGTTCGGCAGGCCATCCAGCTTCTGTCCGCTGACCGCGGGCAGGGTGGTCAGCGCAAACCCGGACATCAGGTCCGCCAGCGTGAACTCCTCGCCGGCGAGCCAGGCGCTCGTGGCCAGGTGCCGGTCCATCTGCTGGAACAGCCCCTCGGAACGGCGCTGCGCCATCTTGCCGATGATGCCGCCGTCATGGCCGCCCGCAGCCTTCAGGGCGGACTTGACGAAGAATCCCGACATCGCGTTGTTGTTGAACTGCAGCCAGTACAGGTAGTCCGCATAGTGCGGCGTATTCGGCGCCACGGTCAGGCGTCCGCCGCCGTACTTGTGCGCGAGGTACTGCACGATGGCCGTGGACTCCGCCAGCACCCGCTCGCCATCGCGGATCACCGGAGCCATCGACGCGGGGTGCAGGGCCAGGTACTCCGCCGGTGCCAGGCGGTCCGGCCCGCGGTCGTACCACTCCAGCTGGTACGGCAGGCCCAGCTCCTCCATCAGCCAGACAATGCGGTCCGACTGCGAAACGCCCAGATGGTAGATCGTGATCATTGGTTTTTTCTCTCGTGGGAGCGGCTTCAGCCGCGATCTTCTGGATGTCACCCGCCTGTCCCGCTCACAGCTTCGCGAACTCGATGATCTCCTGCCCGATCAGCAGGCAAGGCGTCGAGCGGCTGGGGCTGTAGATGAAGTGCATCCGGTACTGCCCCTTGTAGAGGAAGCCCCAGACCTCCAGCACCTCCAGCTTCTGCTTCGGGCTGGCCGGGTTGCGGATCGGCGCCAGCAGCTTCACCTTGTCGTCGATGCTGAAATCCTCGTCCGAACCAAAGTGAAAGCCCAGCAGCTTCCTGGCCCTCTCCCTCGCATCCGCCGCGCAATCCTCCACAACGCCGGCGTGGCAAAGCCCCGCAGTGGTCAGCAACAAGGCGAACAACAAGCTGCGCATGATCCTCTCCCAAGTAACGGAAACCCCCGGAAACCGGATGCCGTCCCCTCGCCCGCTTGCGGGAGAGGGTGGCCGAAGGCCGGGAGAGGGTTTCTGTAAAACCTGCCAGGACCAACGAAGAGCGGGTCCATGACCCGCCTGTCGCGCCACCCGGATCACCGCCCACCCCGCCAGACTCAAGCCTTGCCGAACCGCTTCTCCGACAGCGCCATCATCCGCGCCCGTTCCACCGCGCGGTCCTTCGGCGGCGCCAGCGTCACCAGCGAGCGGATCAGCAGCGCCGCCGCATCCGTCACCTGGTCCAGCGCCTGATTGAAAGCCGCCTCGTTGATCCTGGAAGGCGCGTTGAAGCCGCTGAGCTTGCGCACGAACTGCAGCGACGCCGCGCGGATCTCCTCATCGGTGGCCGGCGGGTCGAAGTTGAACAGCGTCTTGATGTTGCGGCACATGGGCGGGCCCCTGGCGATGCCTGTGCGGGAGTTTAGCGCCGCCGGCCGGTTCCGCGCCCGCACCGTCCGCACGCCGCGTACGGGCCGCAGCCCGCCGCCGCCGCCCATGGCAACATGTCGCCGGGGAACATCGGGCCGTGGGGATCA
The DNA here is from genome assembly GCF_003428335.1 of Solimonas sp. K1W22B-7. Classification (GTDB taxonomy): domain Bacteria; phylum Pseudomonadota; class Gammaproteobacteria; order Nevskiales; family Nevskiaceae; genus Solimonas_A. The sequence goes on along the minus strand of NZ_CP031704.1, from coordinate 4,027,730 downwards.
TCCAGTGAAAGCGTGCGTTGCCGTCCTGCTTGCGGGCCTGTTGTCCGGCTGTGCCTGGTGGGGCTACCAGAGTCAGCCTGGCAGCGAATCCCGCTGGTGCCCCCAGGCCTGCGGCGACGCACCGGATTTCCTGGCCTACATCTATCAGCCCGAGTTCGCCGACAGCCAGGCCCTCAAGCAAGCCCTGGCCGAAATGCTGCAGCTGATACGGTCCGCCGAGTTCGCGCAGGACGTGCGCGCCTTCAATGGCTGGATCACCACGCCGGAACGCAGCGCAGACCGCAGCCTGCCCCAGGTGGGCGGCGAAGAGGTCTACACCGACGTCGTCCTCAGTCCGCGTCGCGGCATGCACTACCTGGTCAACTGGGAGCCCGGCCAGACCGCGAGCACCGCCATCGATCCCGACCGGCACTTCGGCACCACCATCCTGCCCGCCCAGGTCGCCCGGTGGAGAGCGCTGCTGCCGGACGGATCGCCCGACTACCGGCAGCGCGCACAGTTGATCAACACCCTGGCGCACGAACTGACGCACCTGCCCACCGTTCTCATCGACGCGCGGCAGCGCTTCAAGTACAGGGACTCCGGCTGGAAGGGCGAACTCGCCGCCAAGGCCTGCCTGGTCTCCTACCGCTTCGGACAACTCGCCGAATGCCACTACCTCGCGCGCAACGCCGCCGCCCCATCGGTCGCCGGCTGCATGGCCGCGGCCGGCTACCAGGCCGACGAGCAAGCCTGCCTCGCCCTGGCGCAACCCTGAGCCCGGAAAGCCCGCTCCCTCACCCCGGCATGCTGTGCCCGTAAGGCCGCGTCATCGCCTCCAGCTTGTGCCCGTCCGGATCATCGAAGTACACCCCGCGCCCCCCGAACAGCCGGTAGATCTCCCCCGGCTGCGACTTCCCCGGGTCCGCCCAGTAGGGCAGGCCGCGCTCCTGGATACGCGCAAGGATCGCGTCGAACTCCTCCTCGCCCACCAGGTAAGCGTAGTGCTGCAGCGAGATCGGCCCCTCCTGCTGGTAGAAATCCACCGACACCGCGTTATCCAGCTTCACCACCAGGAAAGGCCCGAACGGTACCGCCGGCGGCAGCCCCAGCATCTGCGTCGTGAAGTCCGCCGACTTCTGCCGGTCCCTGCACCAGACGATGGTGTGATTGAACTGGATGCCCATGGGTGACCTGCCTTCCTTGCCTGTCCTCCGGCGAGCCTAGCATGGGAAAACGGGCGGACCTGACAGCGGAGTCAGGTTGAGCCGGGCGGGTGGGGCGGGCATGCTGAGGGCAGTATCCGCGGACCTTGCCACAATGAGGATCAAGCCCCTCACTAGCGGGTGTTTGGAAATATGAAGATAGTTCTATTGACGATTCTCAGTCTCGCCCTGCTGGGCTGCGTCACTACATATTTCGAACCACGCGTAGTTCCGCCGTTGTCGCCAGAACCCGTCGACAATCCTGGATATCTGGGAACCATAGAGTGGGGAGTCGCGGTAAAAAAGATAGACAAGACTCCGGTTCAAGCGGCGACCATCGTCCCGTTGGCCCCTGGATCGCATATCGTCACTGTTGAAGTAAGAGGGGCTATCGGCGCAAGCGTAGCGCTTTGGGGAACCTACGAAACTGATCTTGTCATTGATCCTGGGAAGAAATATGAAATTGTTGCCCTGCTGAACCGCGCTGAAAGAACCGTTCGGCTGTTTGCCAACGTTCAAGACCAGGCTTCAGCCTTGGAGTGCATGACGACTCATCGGGTTAACTTCCAGTACAGCGCCGTCAATGCTGAATCAATGAAGCGATGTGGAGATCGAAAAGATACGGGCTACAGCGAGCCGGAGGTAAGGTTCCCCTACATGCATGCCATCCCTTTGGAAATCAGAGGCATTGCCGTTGCTGGATAGCGCCGTAGGCGGGTCCTTGACCTGCCTGTCGCGAAAGGTGGCTTAGCGAGCCGCCTACTACACTGAATTGGATGTCAGGATTAAGTATCAAAATGAAATCTAATTGGCATTGGGGCTCATGAACATCGAACTTGAGGGCCAGATTGCGGAACGAGACTACGTTATTGCGCAATGGCTAGACATCAAGCCTCGGCCGTTTTTTTTAGCGGCAGGAGTCCTAATTCTACTCCTCGCAGTGGTCGTTCTTTGGCAAGCTTTTTTTGGCCCGCCAAAATTTCACGCTGGAAGTGGCAAATGGTTTGTTCTGGCCTTGTTGGCATACATGGCTATCTCATTTGGAGTATGGCCTTACAAAGCCAAGCGGACGTACAGGCAGTACAAAGCGATTCACGCAACACAGCGGTATGTGGTGACCGATGAAGCATTGAAGGTAGAAAGCGACCGTGGGCATGGTGTCGTACCGTGGTCTGATTTGGTCAAATGGAAGTTCGGAAACGGGCTGTTCCTGCTATACCCCAATGACACTATCTTCTATATCGTTCCTGTCCGACTCTTTTCGTCCGCAGTTCAAGTTGAGCAATTCAAAGAACTACTCCGAAGGGCGGTTAACGCATGAGCCCCAACCACGCGCTCAAGCGCCCTAGGGCGGGTCCTTGACCCGCCGCTCGCGACTATCAGGCCCGCCAAGGCGCTTCATCCGACCGCGCCGCCTCGCGGCATGTCGGCTGAACTCGGGCGTTGGGCGCCAATCAGAGAATCGTGGATGAGATCGGAATTGATTTACACCTGAAGAAGCAGAGCCCCCAGGAGATATCACAATGAAGCAATACGTTGTTACGTATGTTGACCGGGTCAACGGAGGCTCTCCTCGCCCGCAGGCAAGCACTAACGTTTCGGCCAACAGCGAATCGGAGGCTAAAGGGAAAGTGCTTGAATCGATCCCCGGCGCTGGAACTCAGCGGACTGTCGTCGCTGTGCGGCAAGTTTAAAGCTTGCTTTCATGCGTACGGTGGCGGGTCCGTGCTGTAAAGGAGGGTTGGACGGCATTAACGCTACTTCCAGCATGAACTCCGGTCGGCCCAACCAATGCTGCAAGCCGACGCGGCTACACCGCGTGGATTAGCCTGGGCGTGATACCCCACCACAAGCAACCTGGAGCTTCCAATGACCACGCGCATGAAAGTCGCCTTCTGGACTTACCTCGTACTCATGGTCGCTGGCGCCGCCTGGGGCATCGGCTTTCTGCTCAGGAGCGAGTTCACGCCCTATCATGCCGCCGCCGCCGGCGTGCCCTGGTCGGAGGTTCCGGGCAACTTCCAGATTGTCATCCTGGCGCTGACGAAACTCGCGGGTGGCCTTTGGGTCGCATTCACGCTTTGCATCTTCGTCCTGCTTTTCCTGCCGTTTCGCCAGGGAGCCCGCTGGGCCCTATGGGCGGTCCCGCTTTTGATGCTGGCCCAGTATGTCGCGCCGATGCCAGCCATGACTCACCTCACGACGAACACTCCTGCAACACCCCCTTGGGCACTCACCATCGGATGCATGGTCGTCACCCTTGTCGCGCTCCTCGTCTCGGTTACGGAGAAGCGTGGGGGATAGCGGGTGCTTCGGCGCGACGGCCACGACTCACTCCGCAAGCTCCCGGCCATTACAGGCTTGCCAGGCAGGCCCCGCAACCTGGGCAGACCCAAACCCCATGACTCAACTGATCGAGGCCGTCCCGTCATGGTCTCCATGAGAGTGATCGCAGCCGCCCTTGTCGGGGCGGTACTCTGCTCGGGATGCCAGCAGATGTTCTCCGCGCTCCTCTCGTGCGCGCCGGAGGACGAGATTTTCGTGATCAGGACACTCCAGCCCTACGAGGGGCAGAATTTCTCCCAGGTCGTCAGCAAATTCGGGCCTCCCGATGGACAGCAAGCCGCAGCACTCAAGAAACCTGGCCTGTTTGGTCCCCGTGTCACATGGGGCGGCAGGCCGAAAACGGCAACCGAGTATTTCCACAACTACACGCAAAGCCACGGAGACAAGGAAAGCTGCACCATCTACTGGCTGGTCGACGACAAGGGTGTGGTTGTCGGCACCCGCCAGGGCGTCCCCGCGTGTCACCAGCAATGCAGCATCATGTAGCTTCGCAAGCCCGGCAGGGCAGGGATACCGGGACCAGCGTTCAGGTCCAGCGCTGTAGGATGTGGTGAGCGTAGCGAACCGCATCAATCGAGTGACGCGACAGGCGGGTCACGACCCGCCCACGGGCCAGGAAGCAATGAAGTATCAGCTCAGAGAATTTCAGATTTCAGATGCCGCGGCAGTGGATGCTGTCGTTCTTGCCGCGTTCTCGGAGTTTCGCGACGCCTATACGGATTGGCAGGCGTTCTCTCATGGCCTGGGTCAGATGGTAGCCATGGCCGGGGTCAGCGAGATCATCGTCGCAGAGAATGAGGGGCGGGTGGTTGGTGCGGTGGCCTATGTCGCGGCAGGCCAGCCCAGGAAAGCGTTCTTTCCTGAGGAATGGCCCATAGTGCGCATGCTCGTGGTCCTGCCAAGCTGTCGTGGGCTCGGCATCGGCCGGGCTCTAACGCAGGAGTGCATCCGTCGTGCGGAGCGCGACGGTGCGACGCTTATTGCCTTGCATACAAGCCAGCTCATGGCGGTCGCTTTGCCCATGTACGAGCGCATGGGGTTTCGGCTGGAGCGCGAGGCACCGTCCATCTTTGGCGTGCCGTACGGCATCTATGTCAAGCGGTTGCACGCTCAACAAGTGCTTCAAGCCGACACGGCTGCGCCGCGCGGCTGAAGTTGGGTATTGGGCATCAAGGGAGAGCTCGCAAGCCTGATAGGGTGCGCACCGCGCACGCGCAGCCACCCCATGTCCATGGATGCCGCGATCGAAGCAATACCCGCAGGGCGGCTGCCAAGAGAAGGGCCAATCGGCGATTGACGGAAAAGCAATGAATATCTACAGATACATGCCGGTGTGGGCGCGCAGCAATGAAGGACTGGTCCTGTATCGCTGCTTCGAAGTCATCGGCCACGGGTTCACCGTCCAGAGCAAGGACTTCTTCCCGCTGCCCCATGAAGCAGAACGCGCCGCGCAGCTGGAATCACAGTTCCATGAACTGCTATTCGAGCAGGCACCGGAACAACGCTTTCCCATAGAGCCGACAGTGCAGGCGGCCATTGAGGCGTTCAATGCTCATTTCTCAGGGTAGGGCATGCAGATCGAACATTCCTCCAGACAGTCATTCTCGACGACGGCCTTCAAACGCGGCTGAAGTCCAGGCTTGGGCCGCATGAAAGACTCCAGGAATATGTCCCCCGTCGGCTGGTACGTTGCGTCCTACCTGCTTCGCTTCACCGAAAGAGGCAAGCAAGGTCTCAACGATCCGGAAGCGCGCTTCCTGACATGGGAGAACACGGTCCTGGTCAAGGCTCGCGGCCTGGATCAAGCCTATGAAAAGGTGGCCAGGCTGGCCAAGCAGAACACCGGGCCCTACAAAGGCGGGCCCTCCGGCGTTCCCGTTCAATGGGTATTCGAAGGCATCACCGAGATTCTGCCCATCTATGAAAAGATTGAAGATGGAGCAGAGATCATGTGGGCTGAGCACAAGCCCAGGAAGCTCAAAAACATTCGGGCATCGGTAAGGAAGAAGGGGGAGTTCCGTCAATGAGTCGTGTCGCCCGGAAATCGTCTCAAGCGCCGTAGGATGTGGTGAGCGTAGCGAACCGCATCAGATGAGGTTGCCGGCGACGATCAGAACCCTGCGGCGGTTCATGGTGAGCATGCACCCCTCACGGCCCCGGCACCCTGAACCGCCCCCCGGAAGCTCCCGCCAGCTTGTCCGCCAGCCCGCGCGATATCCGCAGCGACACCGACGGCGTTTCGCGGAAACCCAGTTTCACCCTGTGAAACAGGAAGACCATGCGATAGGGCTCCACCGTGACGTCGCGCCAGGGGATCAGCAAGGGCGGGTGGCCAGGTCGGAACAGGAACAGCACCGCGAGGCATAGCCCGCCGGCGTCGGCGCCCAGGGTCAGGCAGCCATTGTAGTTGGCCAGGCCCATCGAGCCGCTGCGCAGGTACCAGCGCTCGCCATCGAACCTGCCCTGCAGGCGGTAGAACCGGCCCAGCGCCCGCCAGCCGCCGACCCGCGAGATCAGCATGCAGATTCCGCACCAGAACAAGGCGAAGGCCGGCAGGAACAGTGCCGGGTTTTCCGGCGAAGGGGCAGGCAGGTCCATGGCCCCCGACTATTGCCAATCTCCCCGGTGCCCGCAACCTGCGGACCGAGTCAGGTTTAGGGCCTGTCATCCCTTCCCTGGTTGCTGCGACGGAGGCCGCCTGGGTGCAGGGCTATGCCCCGAGGCGCGCCGTGTACTAGATGTACATCAGCGACTCGGGGCGACGCCCTGCGCCCAGGCGGCCCCGCCCTCCGGGTGCCCCCGTATTTGCCGCCATGCCGTGTTGCTCGTCGGTCACTTATTCCCGATAAGCGACCTCCTCGCGCCTTGCCTGGCGGCAAATACGGGGGCATCGCAGCGACCAGGGAAGGGATGACAGACCCTAGGGCAACGGCCGCGCCGCTCGGGCATCATATGCGGGGGAAATCATGGAGGGGGCGAGGTCGAATGTCGATGCTTGAAGACACCCGCAACGCCGGGGTGCGGCTGCTCGTGATCGGCTTCACCCTGCTGCTGGCCGGCTGGATCATCCCGACCGCCGGCATCGTCGGCTTCGTCTTCATGTTCGCCGGCGTGGTGGTGGCCGGGGCCGCGCAGCTGGTGCTCGCGGTCCTGCAGCGGCGCTGGTTCTGGCCCTTCTACATCCTGTCGGGCTTCCTGGTCATGCCGCAGTGGCTGTTCACCTGGATGCGCCTGCGCCAGGAAGAGCCGAACCTGGTCCTCGGCACCGTCACGCTGGTCGTGCCGCTGGTGCTGATCGGCTGGTGGATGCTGGGCGAATTCATCGGGCGCCTGCTCTACGGCGCCGATCCCGTCAAGCAGCGGCGCTCGTGGCGCGAGCAACTGCAGGAAGTGCGCAGCATCGTCGCCCAGGGCGAAAACGCCGGCCTGCCGCGGCGCCTGCCTGACGCCCCCCGCCCACCGCCGTCGCTGCGGCTCGACGCAGCCCTGACGCTCGACCAGCTCTTCACCCTGCTGCGCCGCCACGGCAGCAAGACGCCCGAGCTGCGCCGCCTGCCCACCGAGGCCGAGATCGCCGACATGGAAGCCGCGCTGGGTGTCCACTTCACCCCCGACTACCGGCGCTACCTGCGCGAGGTCAGCCACCTCGTGCTGGGCGACTACGTCCTGGCCACCATCACCGACGCGCAAGCGCCCACGCACCTGCCGCGCCTGATCGAAGCCGCGCGCCATCGCGGCCTGCCCGAACCGCTGCTGCCCTTCTGCGAAGCCAACGGCGACTATTTCTGTTTCAACGCCCGCGGCGAAATCGAATACTGGTCCGCCGTCAGTGCCACCAACGAACGCTGGCCGCGCTTCGCCGACTGGATGCGCCAGACCTGGCTGCGCGACGCCCTGGAAGAGGCGGCATAGGCCGGCACGCATGCGCTACCAGGGCAAGATCGTGGAGTGGAACGAGGAGCGCGGCTTCGGCTTCATCGAATGGAACGGCGGCGGCGACCGCCTGTTCCTGCACATCAGCGCCATCAGCGACCGCGGGCGCCGGCCCGTGCAGGGCGACATCGTCAGCTACGAAGTCGCGCGTGCCGACGATGGCCGCCAGCAGGCCGCCAGGGTCCACTACGTCCGCGCCCAGGCCGCACCGCCCCTGCCGGCCGCCGCACCCGCCGGCTCGCCGCGTCCCGCCGCGCGCCGTAGCGGCGGTCCCGGCCGGCTCGTGCGCAATGCCGCAATCCTGTTGCTGGCCGCGGGCGGCGGCCTGATGGCCGCGCGTCACCAGATTCCCGCGGGCGGGGTCACCGCCGTGCCCGAGCAGCACAGGGCCGCCACAGGCTCCGCAGCGCCGGCCTGGCGCTGCGAGGGCAAGACCCACTGCACGCAGATGAGTTCCTGCGCAGAAGCGACGTATTACATCAATCACTGTCCGGGCACCCAGATGGACGGCGACGCCGACGGCATACCCTGCGAAGACCAGCTTTGCAGGCCCTAGACAAGACACGGAGGCACCGCCGCAATGCTTGACCTGGCCAGGGTAGCGGGCTTCATCCTGTTGATCGGCGGGCTCGCCCTGACCCAGACGCCCTGGGTCTCGTCCGACATGCGCATGTTCGGCTACTCCCTCATGCCCCTGGGCGCCGCATTGTGGGTCTTCAGTTTCATGCTGCGCGCCATCAGGTCCGGGCGCTGGATCTGGCCGGCCTACATCGTGCTGAGCGCCGCCGTGCTGGTGAACTGGCTGCGGCTGCAGGGCTTCCCCTGGGACGGTTACGATCGCAGCGGCCTGTTCGGCAAGGTCGCGCTGGTAGGCCCCCCCGTGCTGCTCGCCTGGTGGGTGCTGGGCAACGTGCTGGTGCGCACGCACCGCCAGCAGTGGCGCAAGCACCGCGCCCTGCATCCGCCCCCGCCGCCCCCGCAGAAGAAAGCCGCCACACCCGCGGCGGCACTGTACGAAGCCTTCCGCCTGGCGCGCCACATCGGCAAGAAGAAGCAGGACCTGCGCCCCGCTCCCACCGAGCCCGAAATCACCGCCCTGGAAGCCACCCTGGGCCTCAGCTTCCCGTTCCCGCCGGACTTCCGCCGCTACCTGCGCGAGATCAGCCAGCTCGAGATCGGCAGCCTCGCCCCCGCCGCCATCACCGATCCCGACGCGCCCAACTATCTGCCGCGCCTGTTCGAGCAGGCCCGTGCGCAGGGCCTGCCCGCCCGCCTGCTGCCGTTCTGCAGCGCCGACGGCGACTGGTACTGCTTCACCGCCTCCGGCGCGATCGAATTCTGGTCCGCCCACGTCGAAGCCCACGACCACTGGCCCAGCCTGGCCGACTGGATACACCAGGTCTGGCTGCGCGAAGCCGCCGCGCCCGACCTGCCGCGCGCGCCCAAGCTCGGCACCGGCGTCTCCGCACTGGGCGCCGACCGCATCCCCTGGCAGGTCGATCCGTAAGGGGCTGTAAAAATACGGAGTTCCGTTAGGCGTTCCGCCCCAACTGCCCTAAAATAGTCGCTGGGAGAACTGCGTCCGCAGTTTGTCCCGACAAAGCCCGGCCCTCGCGCCGGGCTTTGTCGTTTCTGCGTTCCCTGAAAACCATTTGTTGTCCTCAGCCCGGCCCCGCGCCGGGCTTTTTCGTTGAAGGAGCCCGTGATGAGTGAATTGAAGGAAGAAGTGGCCGTCGCCGCCGCCAAGGCCAGCCCGCCGGTGCTGGCGTTCTGGAGCGGCCTCACCGTGCACGACCTGGTCGGCTGGATGACCGTCGCCTATCTCGCGCTGCAGACCGCGCACCTGCTGTGGAAATGGCGCCGAGCCGCGCAGAAGGCGCGATGCGAGCCGTCATCATGAGCGACACCTCCCTGGTGTTGATGATCGTGCTGCTCAGCTTCCTCGCCGGCGGCATCATCGGCTGGCTTGCGCATGAAGAGCCCGCGACGGTGCCCGAAGACACGCGCCCCGCACCGGCCCGGCGCCAGCCCGACGGCAGCCTGCTGGCCCGCCGCGCATCGCCACCCGCATCGCCACCGCCGCACGTCCTGCCGCCCGGCAGCCGCGAACGCCGCCGCATCGCCGTCACCGCCCAGCCCACACGCCCGGACTGTCCGCCGCTGACGCTGGATCTGTCCCTGGTGGAAATGGACGGCGGCCAGCGCATCGTCGCCAGCTCACCCGACGGCACCGTGCTCGACGCCCTCGACATGCCGATCGTCCCCACAGACCTCCCGGCACCGCGCCGCAACTGGGCGGCCGGAGCCAGCGTAGACCTGCAACGCCAGCACCCCGGCCTCTGGCTCGACCGCGACCTCGGCCGCTTCCGCGTCGGCATCGACCTCGTGATGGAAGAAGACGGCGCACTGCAAGGCAGGGCGCGCCTCGGCTTCCGCTTTTAGCTCCCTCTCCCGCTGGCGGGAGAGGGCTGGGGTGAGGGTGGAGGCCTGAGGTAGTGAATCCACCATGAAGTAATCGCCCGCAGCGCCTTCCCCAAACCCTATCTCCCCAAAAACTCAAGGACTCCATGACCACCCCCACCACCCCCTGGCCCAGCCACCACATGTCCCGCGACGAAGTCCTCGCCCATCTCTCCCGCGCCGCCCGCTTCGACCCGCGCAGCCTGTTCGACGCCACCGGCAACCTCAAGCCGCCGCAGGACTGGAGCGAAGACACCGCCGCCGCCATCGCCGGCATCGACATCGAAGAGCTGCAATCCACCAAGCGCAAGGACGCCGACGACGGCACCAGCGAATCGCGCCAGCTGCGCAAGATCAAGACCGTCGATCGCATCAAGGCGCTCGAACTGCTCGGCAAGGTCCACGGCCTGTTCGACAGCACCGAGCCCGGCAGCGACGAAACCGACGGCGGACTCGCCGCCCTGCTGGCCCAGGCCGCCGAACAGAACGGAGGCGTCCATGGACTCCTGCGCTGAACCCAGCCCGCTCACCGACCGCGCCTGGCGCCTGCGCAACCTCTACTGGATCAAGGACAAGGACGGCCGCCGCATCCGCTTCGTCCCCAACTGGGCCCAGCAGCGCGCCTTCGACAGCCTCTCGTCCAACAACCTCGAGCTGAAAGTGCGCCAGCTCGGCATCACCACCGGCTACTGCATGCTCTGGCTCGACACCTGCCTGTTCAGCCCCGACGTCGCCGTCGGCGTCATCGCCCACACCAAGGAAGACGCCAAGGTCATCTTCCGCGACAAGATCAAGTTCGCCTACGACAACCTCCCCGCAGACCTGCGCGCCGCCGTGCCCGCAGTGAAGCAGACCGAGAGCGAAATCATCTTCGGCAACGGCTCCAGCATCCGCGTCGGCCTCACCTTCCGCTCCGGCACCGTGCAAGTGCTGCACGTCACCGAGTACGGCTACATCTGCGCCCACTACCCGCGCCGCGCCCAGGAGATCCGCACCGGCGCCTTCGAGGCCGTCCCCAAGAGCGGCATCAAGATCATCGAATCCACCGCCCGCGGCCGCGCCGGCCACTTCTACGACCTCTGCCGCCTCGCCCAGCAGCGCCGCAGCGATGCGCCCCTGCAGCACGGCGACTGGCGCTTCTCCTTCCTGCCCTGGTGGGAACACCCCGAGTACAGCATCGACGAGCCTGCTTTCGTCTTCACCGAAGCCGAGCTGCGCCACTTCACCGACACCGAAACCCTCATCGGCCGCCAACTCAGCCGCGGCCAGCGCTGCTGGTACGCCCGCAAATGGCGCGACCAGGGCGACGACGTTCGCGCCGAATATCCCTCCACCCCCGAAGAAGCCTTCCAGCAGAGCACCGAAGGCGCCTACTACGGCTCCCCATTGCTCGAAGCCTATCGCGCCGGCCGCGTCTGCGAACTGCCCTGGGACCGCGGCCTTGAAGTCGAAACCTGGTGGGACCTCGGCGTCGACGACAGCACCGCCATCTGGTTCCTGCAGCGCCAGGGCCAGCAGCTGCGCGTCGTCGACTACTACGAAAACAGCGGCGAGGGTTTGTCGCACTATCGCGGCATCCTCGAACAGCGCGCCCAGCAACACGGCATCGTCTACAGCCGCCACATCGGCCCGCACGACCTCAAGGTGCGAGAGCTCGGCAACGACGCCAAGTCGCGCCTGCAGGCCGCCGCCGAACTCGGCATCCGCTTCGAAGTCGCCCCCATGCTCAAAGTGGCAGACGGCATCGAAGCCGTCCGCCGCCTGCTGCCGCACTGCTGGTTCGACGAAAGCCGCACCGCCCCGGGCCGCAAAGCCCTCGAGCACTACCGCAAGGAATGGGACGCCGTCCGCGGCTGCTGGAAAGACCAGCCATTGCACGACTGGAGCTCCCACGCCGCCGACGCCTTCCGCGTGGGCGCCGTCGCCGGAGACGCACGCCTCAACACCCGCAACACCCGCGCCCGCCCCATCCAACCCGCCCGCTGGCGCTGAGCTTTCTGTCCCCTCTCCCCTTGTGGGAGAGGGGTAGGGGACGAGGGCATGGATGCCCTCGGTAGGGCAACGCAGGAGCAGTTGCCGAGAGGGGGCACCCTCAATCCCCAGCCACCTTCCAAATCCGTTCGCACACCCCTCGCCAAGAGCCACCCCAAATGCAAACCGCCCTCATCCACCTCCAAACCCCCACCCAACTCACCCAGCAGCAAAACCAACCCCTGCAACCCGCAGCACCAGCCCCCACCCAACTCACCCAGCACATCCAATCCGCCTGGACGCGCAACAAGCGCGCCCGCGAGCAGATCGACCGCCGCCTGCTCAACTGCCTGCGCCGCCGCAAGGGCGTCTACGCCGAAACCGAGCTGCGCGAATTCCAGGCCCAGGGCTGCGTCACCAGCATCTTCATGCCCCTGTCCGCCACCAAGAGCCGCGCCGCCGCCGCCTGGATCCGCGACATCCTCATGCCCGCCTCCGACCGCGCCTGGGCCCTGGAGCCCACCACGCAGCCCGAGCTGCCGCAATCGCAGAAGCTGCAGCTCCTGCTGCGCGCCGCCCGCGAGGCCCGCAGCCGGATGGAGCAGTCCGGCGAACCCGCAGACCCGCAGCACTTCCGCCAGCAGGTCACCGAACAGGCCCAGGCCCTGGAGTCGCAACTCAAGCTCGGCGCCCGCAAGGAAGCGCAGCTACGCGCCAGCCGCATGTCCCAGCGCATCGCCGATCTGATGGACGAAGGCGGCTACGACACCGCCCTCGACGAATTCATCGAAGACTTCTCCACCTATCCCGCCGCCATCCTCAAGGGTCCCTACACCCGCCGCAGCCGCCGCCTGCAATGGCAGGGCGGCAACACCCCCGCCGTCACGGACGGCAACGGCCTCGCCTGGAAGCGCATCAGCCCCTTCGACTGCTACCCCGCACCGCACGCCCGCTCCCCGCAGGAGCGCGACTTCATCGAGCGCCTGCGCCTCACCGAAAGCGAGCTCTACGCCATGATTGGCGTCCCCGGAAATTCCGAGTGGGACATCCGCCAGGTCCTGCAGGGCGCACGCGGCGGCAGCCTGCGCCACTGGCTGTGGACCGACACCGAGCGCAACCGCCTCGAAGGCGACAGCAGCTACGACTGGCTCACGCGCGACGAACTGATCGACGGCCTGCACTACTGGGGCGCCGTCCCCGGCCGCGTCCTGCTCGACTGGGGCCACGACGCCGACGAAATCACCGACCCCGACCGCCCCTACGAGATCGACGCCATCCTCGTCGGCAACCACATCGTCCGCTGCGTCATCAACGACGATCCTTTGGGCCAGCGCCCGTACCACAAGGCTTGCTACGAGAGCATCCCCGGCGCCTTCTGGGGCCGCGCCATCCCCGAAATGTGCGAGCCCCATGAGGATCTGTGCAACGCCTCCGCCCGCGCCCTGGTCAGCAACCTCGGCATCGCCAGCGGCCCCCAGGTCTACATGGAAGTGGATCGCCTCGCCGACGGCGAAGCCATCACCCAGATGCACCCCTGGAAGATCTGGCAGTTCAAGAGCGACCCCAACGCCGCCCAGCGCCCGCCCATCGGCTTTTTCCAGCCCGGCAGCAACGCCCAGGAACTGCTCGCCGTCTTCGAAAACTTCGAACGCCGCGCCGACGACGCCACCGGCATCCCGCGCTACAGCTACGGCAACGAACGCGTCGGCGGAGCAGGGGAGACCGCATCGGGTCTGTCCATGCTCCTCAACGCCGCCGCCAAGGGCCTGCGCCGCGGCATCGCCAACATCGACACGCAAGTCATCTCCCGCACCGTCGCCCAAGCCTTCACCTGGGTCATGCTCTACGTCGACGAGCCCTCGATAAAAGGCGACTGCGCCGTCGTCCCCCGCGGCACCGCCGCCCTGCTCATCAAGGACCAGGCCCAGCAACGCCGCCAGCAGGCCCTCGCCGCCACCGCCAACCCCGTGGACCTCGAAATCATCGGCCGCCGCGGAAGAGCAGCGCTGCTGCGCCAATACTTCGAAGGCCTGGAGCTGCGGGTGGAAGACATCATGCCCAGCGAAGAGGAGCTGGCTTCTCAGAATGATGAAAGCCCCTCTCCCCTTGTGGGAGAGGGGTTGGGGAGAGGGGGCACCATGGCGGTTACGCCCCTCTCACCCTCCCCATCCGTTCGTGCTGAGCCTGTCGAAGCCTGAACGGATAACCACATCGAACCCGTTTATGCCGAGTGCCGCGCAAGCGGCGTATCGAGGCACCCCCCAAGCCCCTCAAACCCAGCCATACCCACACCCCATGCAAACCCTCGACCCCCGCACCGCCACCGCCCTCATCCGCCTGCAAGCCAACCCCGACTTCCAGCTCTACCAGTCCTGGCTCACCGCATCGCTCACCCAAGCCGACGAATCCAACCGCCGCCTCGAAGGCCCCGCCCTACATCGCTCCCAGGGCAGCGCCCTGGCACTGGAACAACTCCTCAAGGCCCCGCAGACCGCGCAGCAGGCCTTGGCGAGATCACAGCGCGGATAACAGCACGACCATCACGAGACCCATATGCCATCAAGCAGAATTCAGGCTTTTCCACCCGCCTTTGCCCCAGACCCGCAGCCTCTGACACCACCCCGCCGCCGCGCTCTGATGGGCCCGGAACAGGGCGACCAATTCCTGCAAGACCGCCTACCGCAAGCGAAGCCCGGCCAGGGGCGCGCAGCCGAACGCACCGGACTGCTGGACCGCCTGAATCATGCCGCGTCACGTCGTCGCCAGCGCGACGCCTCCGATGACGCCGCCAGGATGGGTGACGCTACCGCGAAGTTGCCGGCGCAGCTCACTCCGGGCGGCGGTTCAGAAGCCCTTTCCCAAAGAGGTTCTCGCGGCGACGTAGACTGGAAGCACGCCATCGCCGCAGCAGTAAGTCCTGCCCTGTTGACGCCTCGAAAGGATCGAGACGTCCCGCCGAACAAGCGGCTGCAGGCGCACGAGGGAATGGACTCCCGAGATAGGGCAACGCATGGAGCAGTTGCCGACGAGGGAATGGACTCCCGAGATAGGGCAACGCATGGAGCAGTTGCCGAGAAATCCGAGCCCGCGTCCGAACAGCTTTCCTCGGTGAAGCCTCGGGCCGAGGCAGGAGCGAGCATAGTCCCGAGGAGGTCTGCGGAAGGCCTGACCGCGACTGCCCCTCCCGCCGAGAAGGAGGACGCAACCGTACGCACCGCCGAGCTGATCGAGTCGCTCAGGCCGAACAGCAAGGGAGACGAAGTCAAAGAGCTGCAGGAACGGCTTGGGCTTGAGCAACAAGGAACTTATGGTCCGAAGACTCTTGCTGCGGTCAAGAAATACGTGGTTGGTGATGAGTTTTCCCGGATCAACGCCGAACTGAAAACCAGGATTGATTTCAACTCCATACTCGAGTACGAAGGGCTCAGCCTGGAGGGCTATGTCCCCGATATTCCGGACGGCCAGAGTGGAGTAACGATCGGAGTAGGGTTCGACGTCGGGCAGTTCAGCAAGGCAGAGATAAAAGCGTTCGGATTCCCGGAGGTCCTGACGAAAAAACTGCTTCCATATGCTGGCCTGAAGCTGGCGGACGCGACGGCGAAACTGGAGGAAACGGGCGGCCTGAAGGTCACTGTGCAAGAGGTACGGGACATCACTTTTGCAGTGAAGAAAAAATTCGCTCGCGATGTGGCGGCGAAGTATGATGAGGCTCGAATAGAGAGTGTTCCGAAGTTTGCGAATTTGACTCCGGCACAGCAGACCGTGGTCTTTTCCAGATTCTTTCACCAAGGCCGTTCTTTTACGAAAAAAAAGAATGCAGCGGCCTGGTGGTCCGGGGTGACCACAGGGAAGTGGGCAGATGTACAGTCAAGCTTGCGTGACTATCCGTTTGCGATTGAAGACTGGTATAAAGCGAGAGTCAGCAAAGAGGCTGATTTGCTGGGTGATATTTCCGCAGAAGTGGAGAAGAAATGAAGCGTCGGATAGCTCTGCTTGCCTTGCTCCTCACGGGCTTCGCCTCTTCCAGTTCTGCGGGAGAGCCTGAAAGCTTTGCCAATGACAGGAACACCGTCTGCCTGGAGATGGAAGGTGAAAAATTCGGCCTCCGGATTGTTGCCGCTGGAGGCGCTCATGAAGTCCTGGGAAGCGGTGCATTGCAACAGGAAAAAAATCTTTTGAGCATGGAGTTCAGTGACTCTTTTGAGAACAACGTGAAGGGCACCTTTGATCCAAAGAGCGGAATCCTGGATCTCCGGTCTGTCAAGGCCGACATGGGGTCACCGAGCGCGGCAGCGGCATCGTACGGCCGGTACGTGCTGAGCCGGAAGAAGTGCACTTCCAACGCCCTGGAGTAGAAGTTCAAGGGCGGGTCCTTGACCCGCCGTCGCGGCAAGTCGCCCGGCGTACTTCGACGGATACGGAGAAGAAATGAACTATCGGGTCGCTCTATTTGCCCCGCTCCTCGCGGGGTGCGCCTCTTCCAGTTTTGCAGGAGAGCCCGAGAGCTTTGCAAATGTCAGCGACACCGTTTGCCTGGAAGTACAGGGCAATAGATTCGGCCTCAGTATCGAGACCGCTGGAGGTGCTCACCAAGTCCTGGGAAACGGTGCATTACAAGGAGAAAAGAATCTCTTGATCATGGAGTTCAATGACTCCTTCAGGAACAAGGTGAAGGGCAACTTTGACCCAAGGAGCGGAGTCCTGGATCTCCAGTCTGTCAAAGCCGACATGGGGTCTCCCAGCGCGGCAGCGGCATCGTACGGCCGGTACGTGCTGAGCCGGAAGAAGTGCAATTCCAATGCCCTGGAGTAAAAGTTCACGTAGGGCGGGTCCTTGACCCGCCTGTCGCGCCGCCAACCAACCGTAAAGCACAATCAATCGAGAGTACTCATGCGCACCGGACTCCAGCATTCCCTTCCCATCATGGCCTGCGCCCTCGTGCTCCTGCTCTCCGCCTGTGCCACCTACCAGACCCCCGGCGCGGGAGTGAATGTCGGCAACCTGTCCAGGGCCGACACCGACATCGCGGAGATCATGAAACGCGAGCCGGCTTCGCCGTTCCCGGCCCGCATCGCCGTCGCCCGCGTGCAGGGCACGGGCTACTACTCGCGCGGCAACCAGTGCTACGGCAAGGGCAGCTACTGCGTCGTCACCACCCGCGACGTGGAGACAGACCAGGACTTCGAGCGCCTGGGGCGCCTGCCCAAGATCTCGGGCCTTGCCGCCATGAGCCGCATCCTCCTGTCGGACCAACTGAATTCGACCAAGGACCTCAGGGTCGCCGCCGCGACGCTGAAGGCAGACCTGCTGCTCGTCTACTCCCTCGACACGCGCTTCAACGTGGAAAGCACCGACATCGGCCCGCTGGGTTTGATCTCCCTGGGCTTCCTCCCCAACAAGAAGGCCCAGGTCTCGACCACGGCCTCGGCCGCCCTGTTCGATGTTCGCACCGGCTACGTCTATGGCGTGATGGAAGCAACCGCCAGGGAACAACAGCGGGCCACCGTGTGGTCCAGCGAAGAAGCCATCGACAGCTCCCGCCTGAAGACTGAAGCCACCTCGTTCCAGCAGTTGCTCGGAGAGTTCGAAAAGCTCTGGAAGGGTGTTGTGGAAACAGCTGCCCGGCCGTAGGGCGGGTCTTGACCCGCCTGTCGCGAAAGCCCGATCGACGATCCGCCCTGTGCTGCCGTTTTCAGGTCGGGTTGAGATACTTCAGGAGAAAAAATTGAAGCTGTTCCCAGGTTGTGTGCTGCTGGCGGTTCTCGCCTGCGCTGCTTGCCAGAGCAACGTGCGGCCCGTCGAAGTGAAGGGCATGGTGTATCCGCCGGATATCGCGGCGGCCATCCTGTGGGGCGCCATGGACGATGGCGGCACCGTGATGTTCGTGGAGGCCGATGGCATCAAGACCCCGCAGTACTGGGGACAGGTCTTCGCCCACGCCATACAGCTACCGCCAGGGCCGCATGCCCTGAAGCTCAAGTACTTCAGGATCCTCGACAACTTCTCTTCCGTTGCCCATGGAGAAGTGCCTGTAGAGCTGGAGCCAGGCGGCACGTACGTGATGAAGTACGCCCCGGGCGTGAACGCCGTCCGGCTCTACATCGAAAAGTTGCCGGAGGGGCAGACCTGCTCGTACATCCACTCCGGCGACCATGGGCTGATCGGAATAGCACCGAAGTACCAGCTCGAATGTCGGTAAACGAACCCGGGCGGGTCCTCGACCCGCCTGTTGGTTATCAAGAATATGCAGTTCACGTAGGGCGGGTCCTTGACCCGCCTGTCGCGGCTTGCGGCGGAGTAGGGCGGGAGCATCCCGCCTTCTGAAAATGATGGATGGAAAAACCAGCTCAGCTCATTGAAGCAAAGAGGCAAACGTGGAAATCGTAAAAATCCTGCGCAGCCAGGAACTCAGGTGGCCGGACACCTGCGCTTACTGCGGCCAGACGATGCATGCATACGCCGAATCCAAGCACTCGACCATCTCCGGGGTCAATCCGCTTCTTTCCACCTACACCCGATCGTTCGTGACCGTCAGCTACCCCGTATGCAAGCTGCATCGTCGCCTGGGCGGGTTCAACGGCTTCCTGTCGCACCAGAGCTTTGTCGACCTGTTCGTCGGCTTCCTCTTCCTCCCGATCCTGCTGGTCCTGCCCCTGCTGGCGGTTCCGTTGCTGCGCGACCACGTCTTGATGCCGCTCCTCATGCTGCTCTGGTGCGCTTACCCCTTCGCCGTCTTCTTCATGAAGATGCGGATGCCGGTGCGAGTCGTGGCCTGCGACCAGACCACCGCGTCGATCGGCTTCTCCAGCGATGACTACGGGCGCAGGTTCCGAGAACTCAACCAGCCCGTGGAGCGGAAGTTTCCGCCCTTCCAGAAACTCTGAATGTATTGAGGCTTGCCAAGGTGGCGGTGACGCATGGATTTCGGTTTGACTGGGACAACACATGATCGACAAACTCTGGCTGCACGCTTACTCCGGCAAGGAGCACGGCTTGATGGTGGTGGGGAATCCTGTTTCTCTCCGCGCCCTTGGTGAAGCACTGATTGCTGCTGCTGACGCCGGGACACAAGCCCAAGCCGGCGCCTATCCACTTCAGGTCGTACGTCCGTCGGTCATCGGCCCCTACACAGACATTCCGGACTTCACACTAAGCTTCCATCTTCAGGGCGCCGAGCCGCTGCACAAGGTTGTGCCTCTGGGTCGGCGCGGCCCAACAACGCTGGTGTTCGTGTCTGTAGGTTTGTGCGGGCTTGTGGGCCTGTACTCGATTGCGAGTGAGATCGTCGGCAGGTTGTTCTGAGAAGCATATCCCGTAGGATGCGGTGAGCTTGCGAACCGCATCATTCGCGTGCGACGCACCTCATTTCAGTAGTAGATTGGCGCGTCTCTCCCATATCCCCTGAAACCAAAGGTCTCCCATGACCCCCGACCCGATCGCCACCTGGCACACCCTCCTCAAGCAGAAGGACGTCAAGGGCCTCGACGCCCTCCTGGCCGACGATGCCGTGTTCCATTCCCCGGTCGTCCACAGGCCCCAGGCCGGCAAGCAACTCACGAAGATGTACCTCGCCGCAGCGTTCGCCGTCTTCGGCAACGAGACCTTCCGCTACGTCCGCGAACTGAGATCGGATCGCGACGCCATCCTCGAGTTCGAACTGGAACTGGACGGCATCAGCATCAACGGCATCGACATGATCAAGTGGAACGACAACGGCCAGATCACCGATTTCAAGGTGATGCTCCGTCCTCTCAAGGCCGTCAACCTGATCCACGAGAAGATGGCTGCGATGCTGCAGGCCGGGCGCTAGCGTAGCCAAAGCCCCGTTCTGCGCAGGAATCAAGGGAGACCCCCATGGAAGTCATCAAGTGCTGGCAGTGCAAGGCGCCCATGCTCTCAACCCATGCCAGCTGCCCCTCATGCGGTGCCCCGTCGAACCTCGTCCCGGCTCCTGCCGAAGACAACGAGAGCCTGCTTCGCAAGACGGCGCTTCACCTTCTCGCCTGGTGGGCCCTCATCCTCGTCCTCAGCCGCTTCTCCCTGTCCGGCGGCAGCCTGATACTGCTCTCCATCGCCACCAGCTTCTACGTCCTGCGCCTGCTGAAGCGCTGGCAATAGCCACCCGGTATGGCGATTCAGGCCGGGCTTCCGCCCGGGAACCCGTCTCTGGGCTATAGCCCCGCTTTAGGTACACTCGGGACTCCGCCCTCCATGGAAAGGAATGCCCGCATGAACACCCTGTCTCCCGCCCGGATCATGGAGGTCGGCATGGCCTTCTTCCCCGCCAAGGCCCTGCTCTCCGCCGTGGAACTGGGGCTCTTCACCGAGCTGGGCACCAAGGCCCTCACCGGCGCCGAGCTGCAGGCCGCCCTGGGCCTGCACCCGCGCGCCAATCCCGACTTCTTCGACACCCTGGTCGCCCTGCGCTTCCTCGAGCGCGACGGCGACGGCCCCGGCTCGCGCTATCGCAACACCGCCGAAACCGCCCTGTTCCTCGACAGGAACAGCCCGCAGTTCATCGGCGGCTTCCTGGAAATGGCCAACGCCCGTCTCTACCGCTTCTGGGGCGATCTGCCCGAAGCCCTGCGCACCGGCCGCCCGCAGAACGAGGTCAAGAGCACCGGCACCTCCATGTTCGCCGAGCTCTACAGCAAGCCCGAACGGCTCGAGCAGTTCATGGACGCCATGAGCGGCATCTCCGCCGGCAACTTCCACGCGCTCGCCGAGAAGTTCGACTTCTCCCGCTACCAGACCCTCTGCGACGTCGGCGGCGCCACTGGCCAGCTGTCCATGATCGTCGCCGGCCGGCATCCGCAGCTGCGCTGCATCTCCGCCGACCTGCCGCCCGCCACCGAGATCGCGCAGCGCAAGATCAAGGCCGCGGGCCTGTCCGACCGCATCACCGCGCAGCCGCTCGACTTCTTCGCCGAGCCGATCCCCAGGGCCGACGTCATCACCATGGGCCTGATCCTGCACGACTGGAACCTCGAGCGGAAAATGCACCTCATCCGCGCCGCCTACGACGCCTTGCCCCAGGGCGGCGCCTTCATCGTCGTGGAAAACCTCATCGACGACGCCCGCCGCGACAACGCCTTCGGCCTGCTGATGTCGCTCAACATGCTGATCGAATTCGGCGACGCCTTCGACTTCACCGGCGCCGACTTCGCCGGCTGGTGCCGCGAGGTAGGTTTCAGCCGGACCGAGGTGATTCCCCTGGGCGGCCCGGCCAGCGCTGGCGTGGCTTACAAGTGATGCGCATCCTGTAGGGCGGGTCTCGACTCGCCTGTCGCGCAATTGGGTCCAAAAAATACGGAACTCCGTTAGGAGATCCACCGCCACCCGCGTAAAATAGTCCCCAGAGAGCTTGCGTCCAGAGCTCACCCAGAAGCCCGGCCATCGTGCCGGGCTTTTTCGTTTCCACCGTTCCACCCCAAGCACAGACGCCCAACCGCCGACCCGTCCCGGGACCCGGCGCGTCGCGGCATGCGCAGCAGCGAGCAGAACCTGCCTGGAGTCCAGAGAACCACATGACATTGATTCCCTACAAGGGCCCGGTGCTGCCACCCGGCTTCGTGCTGGACCCGCCACCCGCGCCGCCGCGCCGCGATGCGCCGCCGCAACGCCAGGCCCTGCTGGGGCCTGACTACGGCAAGCGATTCCTGCAAGACAGCCTGGGGCTTCCCGCAGATACCCCTTGGCTCCCGGCCGTGGAGGATCCCGGCTGGACGGACCGGGCACGCCAGGGCTTCGCGCGACTGCGCCAGCGCAACTCCGCCGAACAGGCACTACAGCTAGTGGACTACATGGAGGGCCTGCGCAGCCCCGAGGTGGCGAGTGAGAGCGTCCGCAGCGCCATTCCCACGGAACCTGGGCGACGCAGGGTTGCGCTGAGAAACACCGAGCAGCTGTTCTCCGAACTGGTGCAGCGCACTGCCGCAGCCCAGCGCGACCAGGAAGCGATTCCGGACTCGGATTTCCTGCGGCAATGGCGCCGCACCGATGCGGCGGGCGCGGCGAAGCTGGCCTGGGAGCACCGCGGCGCCGCCGTGCGCGACCTCGCCGTCCCCGCCGCCGTCGAATTCGCTCCGACTGCGCTGAAGATGGTCATCGGCGGAGGCATGATCAGGAAAGTCGGCGCCGGCCTGGGCCTTGGCGCCAAGGCCCTGGGGCGCGCTGCGCTGGGTGGAGCCGTATTCGTCGGTGCCGACGACGGCTACGAGGCCGGCGTCTCTTCCGAGATGTTCTACCAGCTGCAGCGTCGCGGCATCGATATCGCAGATCCCGTCGCGCTGGGCGCAGCCTTCCGCAATCGCGCGCTGATGTCCGAGGCGATGAAGCCCGCACGCAAGGCCGGCATCATTTCCGCCGGCGCGAGCGCCGGCGGCACGGTGCTGGCCGGCCGCGTATTTGCCCGCTCCGCCGCCGGCCCCATCGCCCGGGAGCTGACGAACGCCTCGGTCCAGATCCCCGCGCAGGCCGCATTGGGCGGCACTGCCGATGCCCTGTCGCAGAAGCTGGCACGCGGCGAGATCGACTGGAAGAACGTGATCGCTGCGGCGATCGGTCCGGCCTTGCTGGCGCCGGTGGGCGTGGCGACGGCCGCGGCGGGAGGGTATCAGCAGCGGCGGTATGTGGCGAAGGAACAGGATGTTGTTCCTCCGTTGCGTGAGTCCATCGAGCATGATAGCGGCACCGCTCGACGGCCGATTGAGACGGATCATTCTGGAAAGCGCCGTGGCTCTGAAGATCGACAGGTGCCGGATGCCAGTGCCGAGGCGTATGGCGGTTCCGTTCCCAAGACCAATCCTGGATTTCCTGACGTTGGCAGAACACACAATTGCGTCAACTGCGCGGTGGCCCTGGATGCGACTTTTTCGGGGCGCCCGGCATCGGGGCTGCCGCACTTTGATACGAAGGGTATGTCCATCAGCGAAATTCCGAAGGCCATCCAGGGGAAAGCCGGCTTTACCAAGGCGGCTTCCCTTGAAGAGATAACGGCCATGTTTCAGAAGATGGGACCAGGGGCCAAGGGCATTGTTTTTGCGGATCGCGGCCCCGGTATCCCCGGACACGTGTTCAATGTCGTTGTTGATAGCCGGGGTGTGGTCAAATATCGTGATGGGCAGCGCATGGGAGAACCCCTGCTGTCAGGTCAGGGCTACAAGAGATTTCAATGGATACGGAGCGAGCAGTGAAGGACGATGTGATGGACTATGAAACCGCCAAGGAGATAGCAGCTAGATTTCTGGGGCAGCCCGACGCCAGCGCGGGATACTCTTTCGTGATTCTCGATGAGCACACGATCGAGAGGCCCACCTGCTTTGTATTCTTCTATGAATCCAGTCGCCACCTCGAAACTGACGTGTTCGAGGACCGTCTTGTGGGCAATGCTCCTGTTCTGGTTGATCGGAAGAGCGGAGAGCCCGTGGCGCTGGGCACAGGGCGGACAGCGGGGTTTTATATCGACTTGTTTGAAGCCGGAAAGTTGGGAGCGGAGTGGTAGGTCGTGGGCCTGTTCCGTCCCCGTCGCGTACCTAACCAAAAAATACGGAACTCCGTTAGGAGATCCACCGCCACCCGCGTAAAATAGTCCCCAGAGAGCTTGCGTCCAGAGCTCACCCAGACGCCCGGCCATCGCGCCGGGCTTTTTCATTTCCACCGTTCCACCTCAACCACAAGCGCCGCGCGAGTACAATCCTGTTACGGGATTGGCCGCTCCGGAAAGGCCAGGATGGAAGTGATGAACGATCAGGTTATTTTGTCGAAGAAGGACGCGTACCGAGCGATGATCCTGTTCCTGGAGCAGGAGTTTCGTGCCACAAAGTCAGAAGACATTGCCGCGCTTCTGAGCTCATTGCAGTTCCTGCCGGATGGCATCCCCGCCGATCCCGCCGCCTGGGAGGACTGGGAGGATTGCGTCGGACGAGTGCTGGGTTCAGCTGGAACTGGTCCTGGGTGAGTCTGGCCATGGAAGAAAAAGACCCAGGCAGGGATGCCGCGCTCCAGGCATTCGCCTCGCGCGATCCGGAAAGAATATGCAGGGCGCTGGTTTCCATTGCTTTCTATGACGGTGACTGGCAGTGGGTGCAAGATCAATGCCTGCAATATCTGGATTCGCAAAACGAGTATGTTGCTGGCGTGGCCGCCACATGCCTCGGACACGTCGCCAGGATTCACGGCCGGCTTGATCGCGACAAGGTACTGACCGCCCTGCACGCCAAGGCCAGTGATCCTCGTGTGTCAGGCTTTGTTGCCGACGCCCTGGATGACATGGAAATGTTCCTGAAACCGTAGTCGCTGCACGACACTCCAAAAAAATGGGGAACTCCGTTAGGAGATCCACTGATGCTAAGGTGCGCATCGTCTACACAGAGGAAGAAATCAAATGACCACCAGCGCGATCTATTTCGGCGGTGGGGCCGCATTCGTAAGGGACCCTGACATTCGTGAACTGCTCAAGGCCATTGGCCTGAACTTCATGGCGTATATGGAGGGCCCGGGTGCAGCGATCGATTGGCTTCCGGAAGTCTGCAAGGCCTGGATGGATGACCATGAAAACTCGGCGCCTGGACTGCGCGACATCGAGCTGGAGGAAGCACTGACAACTCCCGAAAGGAAGGCGGGATTCGTGGCTTACCTGCATTGGCTCCTGCTCAGGGTCCCGCCAGACAACATGTATGACATGAAAATTGCCTCTGCTGCCATCGACCGGATTTTGGCTCTCTTGTCCGAAGCGACAGAGCCAACTTAGACGGCCCCGCCCGCCTGCCGCGCACGACACCCCGAAAAATACGGAACTCCGTTAGGAGATCCCCCGCCACCCGCGTAAAATAGTCCCCAGAGAGCTTGCGTCCAGAGCTCATGCAGAAGCCCGGCCATCGCGCCGGGCTTTTTCGTTTCCACCGTTCAACCCCAAGCACAGACGCCCAACCGCCGACCCGTCCCGGGCCCCGGCGCGTCGCGGCGTGGAGAAAACTGAAGATGAGCCGACGTTACCCGCGAAACATCCAGAACCTGCAGAAGCAGATCGCCGCCGCCAACGAACCGGAGGCGCCTCCGGAAACCTTGGGCACGGACCCCGCACCGATACCCGCTCCCGTCCCGGAGCCGGTGCCAGCGGAGGACCCCGTGCCCGAGCCGGACGCGGTGGCACTGACTGAAGCAGCGCCCGCGCCGGAGTACTGGCGCTCGCGCTTCCAGACCGCGGAAGGGATGTTGCGCAGGGAGCGCGAGGAACGCAGCCGCGAACAGATCGGCCAGCAGGCCCAGTTGCAGCAGATGCAGCAGCAACTCGGCGACCTGCAGCGGCAGATCGACGGCGGACGCGACCCCGTGGCGGAGCTGGACCTGGGCCAGCACTTCAGCGCCGAGCAGATCGCGCAGCACGGCGAAGACCACCTGCGCGCCGTGCTGCGGGCGGCGCAGCGCACGCTGGAGCCGCAGCTGCAGCTGCTGCTGTCGCGCGAGATGGCACCGCTGCGCCAGGAGCTGGAGCAGGCGCGCCAGAGCGTCGCGCAGGTGCGGCGCAGCCGCGATGGCGAGGTCTACGAGGGCTTCCTGCAGGAGCTGTCGCGGCGCGTGCCGCAGTGGCAGGAGCTCAACGGCGATCCGCGTTTCCTGCAGTACCTCGACCAGGCCGACGAGGCCACCGGCGAGCGGCGGCAGGACCTGCTGAGCCTGTTCGAGCAGCGCGGCGACGCGGCGCGGGTAGCGCGTTTGTTCGGCGAGTTCCTGCGCCAGGGCGCTGCCCCGGCGCGTGACCCGCACAGGCGCCTGCTGCCCGACAGCTCGCCGGATGGCGGCAACCCGCCGCCGGACCTGCGCCCGGCCATCACCCAGGCGGAAATCCGCCAGTTCCAGGCCGACGTGGCGCGCGGGCGCTACCGCGGCCGGCCGCAGGAACAGGCGGCCATGCAGCAGCGGATCGACCAGGCCTACATCGGCGGTCGCATCGGCTGATCCCATCCATCAACCCTCAACCCAACCCAATCACAAGGACCAACACACATGGCAAACATGCAGATCTCGGGCACCTACCCGAATCTTTCCGCCAACGGCGCAGGCACCGCCAAGTACATCCCCACGCTGTTCTCGCAGAAGGCCACCGTCAAGCACTACGACATGACGGTCTGCGGCGAGATCACCAGCAACGACTGGGAAGGCGAGGTGACCAAGCTCGGCGACAAGGTGGTCATCCGCCGCACGCCCGACGTCTCCGTGGGCGACTACCAGAAGAACCTCGACATCGCCTACGAGACCCCCGAGGACAACGCCACCGAGCTGGAGCTCAACCGCGGCAAGTACTACGCCGTGGTGCTCGACGACGTCGACCGCATCCAGAGCGACATGGGCCTGATGGACATGTACGCCGAGGACGCCGCCGAGCAGGTGGTGCTCAAGCAGGACGCCGAATTCCTCTCCAGCATCGTTGCCGACATCTCCCCCCAGAACCAGGGCGCCAGCGCCGGCAGGAAGTCCGGTGCCATCGACCTGGGCGCCGTCGGCGCGCCGGTGGTGATCGACGCCGACAACGCCGTGAAGTTCCTCATGCGCATGAACCAGTCGCTGACCGAGCAGGGCGTGTCGCGCGTCGGCCGCTGGGTCGTGCTGCCGGCCTGGTTCTGCACCATCCTGAAGAACACCGACGTGAAGTCGGCGCTGATCACCGGCGACGCCGAAGGCGCCATCCGCAACGGCCGCCTCGGCACCATCGACGGCCTGACCATCTACGAGTCCAACCAGCTGACGGACTACATCGACACCACGCTCAACGTCACCCCGGTGATCGCCGGCCACAAGGACGGCGTGACCTGGGCCAACCAGTTCATCAACGCCGAGGTCATCCGCCTGCAGACCAAGTTCGCCTCCGCCATCCGTGGCCTGGCGGTCTACGGCTACAAGGTGGTGGAACCCCGCTACCTCTCCCTGGGCCGCGTCACGCCGGACCTGTCGGCGCTGTAAGC
The DNA here is from genome assembly GCF_003428335.1 of Solimonas sp. K1W22B-7. Taxonomy (GTDB): domain Bacteria; phylum Pseudomonadota; class Gammaproteobacteria; order Nevskiales; family Nevskiaceae; genus Solimonas_A. The sequence continues at coordinate 4,000,873 of NZ_CP031704.1, read as the reverse complement.
GCAAGCCACAAAGCTGACCTTCCCCGTAGCCCGGTTTCGCGCAGCGAAGCCGGGAGCCATGCCCAGCTGTGCTCCCCGGCTTGCCTTCGGCAAACCGGGCTACGTCTTCTCCCAGGTTTTCTATCGAAGGAACCCCCATGAACCTCAAAGACAAACTCGCCAAGCCCGTGAACCCCTACACCCAGCCCAACGCCACGCCCGACGGCACGCGCAAGAGCGCGGGGGTACGCAAGGCGTACTGCGAAACGAAAACGCACCAGAAGAAGTAAGCCGCACCTTTCCCCTCTCCCGCTTGCGGGAGAGGGGCAGGGGAGAGGGTGCTGTAAATGCTGGAATTGTCAATCCTCTCTCCTTTTACAGAAACCCTCTCCCCAACCCCTCTCCCGCAAGCGGGAGAGGGGCTACTTTTGAGCAGGAACCCCCATGCCCCAGTACCTCATCCGCGACGATGGCGCGGTCTATCCCTACAGCGCGCTGCTCGCCGCCAGCGCCCGCTTCAAGATCGTCGACGAGCTGCCCGCAGCCCACGTCCACGGCATCGACCAGGCACGCGGCCGCGCCGACGATCGCGCCATGGCCACCCGCCTGATGCGCGAGCAGCAGGACGTGCGCCAATCGCGCAAGCGCGAGGAATCCGTGCGCCTGCGCCGCCAGCTCGCCGCCACCCCCGCCGTAGACACCACCGCCGCCGCCGAAGCCCAGCGCCAGGCCGACGCCTTCACGGAGAAAACCTGATGGGCAGCATCGCCTGTTCCCGCATCCTGCAGCGCGCCGCACGCACCCTGTTCGACGAAACCGGCGTGCGCTGGCCGCCGGCGGAACTGCTGGACTATCTCAACGCCGGCATCGGCGCCATCGTCGCCGCCAAGCCCGACGTGGCGGCCACCGCGCAGCCCTTCGAGCTGGTGGGCGGCTCGCGCCAGGATCTGCCGCAGGACTTCATCCAGTTCCTCGGCCTCACGCGCAACCTGGGTGCCGACGGCGCCACGCCGGGCCGCGCCATCCGCCAGGTGGAGCGCAACGAGCTGGACCATGGCTACCCCGACTGGCACTCGGCCACGGGCGAGGCGGTGCTGCACTACTGCCACGACAGGCGCCTGCCGCGGCTGTTCTACGTCTTCCCCGCCGCCGCCGGCTGGGTGGAACTGCAGGGCGTCAAGGCGCCGGCGGAAATCGTCGACGCCGCCGAAACGCTGCCGCTGGACGATCTCTACGAGAACCCGCTGCACAACTGGGTGGTGGCCTATGCCTACGCCAAGAGCAGCAAGTCCGGCGACATGAACCGCTCCGGCGCCTACATGACGCTGTTCGCCAACGCCCTGGGCCTGAAGTCGCAGCTGCAGTTCAGCTTCGCGCCCACCGACCCGGACGTGGCGGCCCGCAGCGGCGAGGACAACTGATGGGCGCGCTGGAATCGCTGCTGCCGCTATGCCGGCGGCAGGCACAGGGCTGCCCGGACTTCCTGCTGCTCGACGCCCTGCGCCAGGCCGCGCGCGAATTCTGCCGCGACTCCTGGTTCGCCCGGCGCACGCTGGAAGTGAGCCTGCTGCCCGGCGTCAGCCACTACGATCTGACGCCGCCGGACGCCGATGAGGAAGTCATCGGCGTGGACGCCGCCGAGTACCGCGGCCGCCCGCTGCAGCCCGCCGACCCGCGACAGCTGCCGCAGCGCAGCGGCCGGCCGGCGTGCTTCCTGTGGCTGCCGCCGGCCACGCTGGAGCTGCTGCCGTATCCACCCGCCGACGCAAGCGGCCTGGACGAGCCGCTGCGGGTGAGCGCGGTGGTGCAGCCCACGGCGCAGGCACAGACCCTGGGCGACGACCTGCTGCAGCACTGGGACCAGGCGCTGGCGCATGGCGCCCTGGCCCGGGTCTGCGCCATGGAAGGCGCCGCCTGGTCCTCGCCGCAACTGGCCACGCGCCACGACCTGCTGTTCTACGCCGCCAGGATCAACGCCAAGGGCAGCGCCCTGCGCGCCCACATGCCGCACGGCCTGCGCGTGCAACCCCGGAGATTCTGAGATGAGTTACGGACATGTCCACCGCCGCGTAGCGGCGGAAGCCGCGCCCGTGGTGGTGCAGTTCCAGCGCGAGGTCAATCTTCTCCAGGCGGCGTCCTCCTACGCCCTGCCGCTGCAGCGTACGCGCAGCGGGCAGCCCTGGACGCGCGGAGAGCTGGTGGTCCACGCCAGCGTCATCGGCCCGGACGGCGGCGACGGCTACTACGGCTTCGGTTTCTCCGGCGGACTGGTGGCGCCGCCGCAATCACTGCGCTTCGCCGACGGCGAGTCGGTCGCCTGGCTGCAGCTGCAGGACCTGTTCTACGGCAATCCCGTCGACTATCCCGAGTGGGAGTACTTCCCGCACTACGTGCTCTGCTCGATCTCAGAGGGGCCCGCGCACGTCGTCGGCCCCCGCGGCAATGGCGAGTTCCCCGTCTACGCCGTGGCACTGCCGCCGCCGGGGCATTGAGAGCTTATCCGTGAATAAAACACGCACGCGTTGCTGCCAGAAATCGCGCCAGGCAAGTCGGCCGATGCGCGGTTTGGTGGTTCCAAATAAGCAGCGGCCGGCGCCGCATGGCGCGATTTCTGGCGCAACCCGGAGGGACGGGGCCATTTTCGCGCCCCGCGGCCCCTATCGCCCCTTATGTACGTCTAGTACACCGCGGGTCGATAGGGTTAGCGGGACACGAAAATGGCACGCCGTCGCGTGCGTGTTTTATTCACGGATAAGCTCTAAGCCATGACCAGAATCCGCATCGAACCCTCGCGTGGCCTCATCCCCCGCGTCGCGCCGCAGCTGCTGCCGCCGGAATGCGCCCAGGTCGCCACCAACGCGCGCCTGCTCAGCGGAGATCTCGAAGCCTGGCGCCAGCCGGCGCAGATCGCCGCGCTGTTCAAGAGCGGCGAAATCCGCAGCCTCCACCTGATGGCGCGGCAGCACTGGCTGCACTGGACCGCCGCCGAGCTGGGCGCCGGCGCCGTCACCGTGGACGTGGCGCGCGGCCCCATCGCCGGCGACGAAACCGAGCGCACGTACTTCACCGGCACCGACGCGCCGCGCGTCACCGACATCGCCCGCGCCATCGGTGCCTGCGGCGGCGCATACCCCTGCGACAGCCTGCTGCTGGGCGTGCCCGCGCCGGAGGCCGCGCCGCAGCTGAGCCTCGACGGCGCGCTGCCCGAAGCCTCCAACGTCGAGTTGCTCAACCCCGGCGCCGAGAGCGCCGGCACCGCCGGCTGGATCGTCGATGCCGGCGACCTCGGCGTGCACGCCGCCGGCGACGTCGCCGACCTCGCGCCGCAGGCCGGCGGCTATTTCTTCCACGGCGGCAGCGTCGCCGAGACGCGCGCCCACCAGACCCTGCCGATGGACCTGGTCGGCCTCGTGGCGGGGCAGGGGCTGTCGCTGAGCTGGTGGCAGGCCAGCGGCGCCCATGCCGGCCAGGCCGGCATGTCCCTGCTGTTCCTCGACGAGGGCGACACCGAGATCGGCCGCGTGGACGCCGCACCGGAAGCCAGCAGCCCAGCCCTGCAATGGCGCCAGCGCACCATCAGCGGCCAGATTCCCGCCGACGCGGCGCAGGTCCGCCTGGAGCTGCGCTGCCTGCGCGCCGGTGCGGATATCAACGACGGGTACATCGACTCCATCACCCTGGCCTCGCAGGACTACAGCCAGTCCTTTGACGGCTCCACGCTCAGCGGCTGGACCACCAGCCCCAATGACGGCAACGGCAACAGCTTCCGCCGCCTGACCGTGGACAGCTCGCAGGGCCAGCCCGCGCCCTGCATCCGCTACGACGGCGACTCGCGCCATGCCTTCATGTACCGCAACTTCAGCACGCAGCAATCGCCACGCGTGCGCCTGCAGTACGAAGCCAGGGCCCATCCGAAGAGCGCCATCGCCGCGCTGGTGATGGCCACCTCCGCCGGCAGTGCCTACGGCCTGCGCCTGAACCCCGGCGGCTCGGTCAGCTGGAACGCCATGAACAGCTGGACCGACAGCGGCACGCTGGTGGAAACCGTGCTGACTTCGGCCGGTGCCTACGCCGGCAACTGGCTGCAGTTCGAGATCGACATCGAGATGCGCGACCGGAACCGCGCCATGGCCAGCGTCACCGTGCGCGACAAGGCCAGCGGCAGCGTGCTGGCCGACGCCGTGCAGACCGAGATCGGCGTGGCGGGCCCGTATTCCGGCTTCAATTTCTACGGCAACTTCCACGGCCGCTACGTCTGGCTCGACAACATCGGCCTGACGGTGGTGGCGCCCGAGCCCGAGCAGCCCGACGCCACCGTCTTCGTCAGCTACGTGCAGACCTTCTGCAACGAATACGGCGAGGAAGGCCCGCCCGGCCCGCACAGCCGCAGCGCCCAGCGCAACAGCAACGCCCCGGTGACCATCGCCACCCCCGTCGCCGCACCGCCCGGTTACGGCATCACCCACAAGGTCCTGTACCGCTCCGCCACCGGCGCCAGCGGCACGGCCTACCAGTTCCTGGCGAAGATCCCGCTGGCGCAGGAGAGCTACGTGGACCTCCAGGCCGACACCGACCTCGGCGGCGTGCTGGAGTCGCAGCTCCATGACCTGCCGCCGGCCGACCTGCGCGGCCTGCTGGCCATGCCCAACCGCTTCCTCGCCGGCTTCTCGAAGAACGAGCTGCTGCTGTCGGCGCAGGGGCGCTACCACGCCTTCCCGCTGGATTACCGCCTAGCCACCGACTACCCCATCGTCGCCATCGGCGCGATCGACGCCAGCGTGGTGGTGCTGACCGAGTCGCACCCCTACGTCGCCACCGGCTACACGCCCGACGCCATGTCCATGCGCAAGCTGGAAGTGCCCTACGCCTGCTCTGCTAGGCGCAGCGTCGCCAACCTCAAGGACTTCGGCATCGTCTACAGCTCGCCCGACGGCCTGGTCGCCATCAACGGCCAGGGCGCGCCGCTGCTGCTGACCGAGGCCTTGATGACGCGCGAGCAATGGCAGGCCCTGAACCCCGCCTCCATCCTCGGCGTGGCGCATGACGACCGCTACTTCGGCTTCTACGAGAAGAGCGGCGGCGAACGCGGCGGCTTCATCCTCGACGCCCGCGCGAACGGCTTCGGCCTGGTGTTCATCGACCTCTGGGCCCAGGCCGCCTTCAGCGACGCGCTGAGCGACCGCCTGCTGCTGGTGATCGACGACGCCGTCTGGCAATGGGAGGGCGGCAGCACGCGCCGTCCCTACACCTGGCGCTCCCGCCTGTTCCAACTCCCGCGCCCCACCGCCTTCGCCTGCGCCCAGGTCCGTGCCGCCGACTACGAGGACCTGGTCCTGACGCTCCTCGCCGACGGCCAGCCGTACTTCAGCCGCGCCATCACCTCCGTCACCGAATTCGTCCTGCCCGACCGCGTCGCGCAAGCCGGCTTCGAGGTCGAGCTGAGCGGTACCTCGCGGGTGCAGTCGGTAGAGCTGGCGGAGGAGATGGAGGAGTTGGGGTAGGGCAGTAAATCCGCGGGATTTGCACAACCTTTGCACATGACGGATGCACTCTGCGTCCATGCAGCTTGCAGGAAAGAACACATGAACGGCTACAGGAATTCAAACAAAAGTTTCATGGACGGTTTCCTGCGCGGGCAGGATTTCGTGGCGAAACTCCAGTTGGATAGCGACATAGAAGAAGCCCAGAAGGCGGGCGTGGGAAATGACGGAAAACATGGAGCCCTGGGCCTGCAAGGGCCGGACGTTGGCAGGTATCACGAGGACGGAAAGCCTCCCTCCTTGCCGTCCGGGAGGGTGCTTGATCCGCTCCTGGAAGAACTGCGTCGCGGGCCGGAGGCAAGAGGGAGCTTCGATGAAGTTACCGATTTCATGCACGGGGAAATGAAGGAGAACTACCAAAGCAAGGCCGTGAATATGTTGGCGGAGGCAAACAGAAAGCTTCAGAAGACTTGGGCTCTTGCCGGATGGGCGAATCTGGTATGGCCCGAACATGCCTGGGATCACAAGCCGATGCTCAGCACCGGTGTGACGGTGGGCCGCGAGGACCGCAGGAAATTCAAGGGAACCCCTGCGGAATGGTTCAAGGATGGTAATGATCGATACGGATACGAGATATGGTCCAATGTTCACTACGGGTACATTGGAAGGCGTTCAGGATTTCACGGTGATACATTGTTGTCGGGGGCGGGAGTTGCGCAGCTAGCCACCCTCTATGGAAAAAGAGGAAAGAAGGAGGAGAGGTCAAATGCGTGGCGGCGAGCCCTACTCGAAGGAGAGGGGCGAAAGGGCCTCGATGACCCTCCTGATTCATCGGCGATCCGGCTTGGTATTCATCTGTATGAGAAGTATGGAGATCGCATGACCTTGGATCAGTTAAGGAAGGAAGTTCGCGCCTGGCCTGGTCTAAAGGTGATTCGTGCCCCAGTGGAAACGGAGCAGTACATCTACTCGAAGAAAAATGAAGATCGATAGGATGAAGCGCGTTCTGACAAAAGTTCTCGCTGCCGGCGTCGTAGCCGGTCTCTTATTCATTCTTTGCAACTGGGAAACTTACTCCATGGCGCAGGTTGATCCCCGTGCTCTGCGCGATGCCGCTTGGGCTTCCCTCCAGACGCCGGAGGCGGAGGGGGAATGTCCAGAGATTGAAGTACACACATACGACGAGGATTGGCCTCAGGCCGCCAGAGACCCCAGCTTTCTCGATGGCGGGAGTCTTTTGACACTCAAGCGGCGCTGGTGTGCGAAGCGGCATGTTCAGCTCTCTGTTACCTACCATCAGACAGACTTTCAAGCATTGAGGCGCATGTGGTCATGGAGGGATGGCGCCGACGGGATCAACCTTCCCGTGCCAGGGAAGAGCAAATTCGGCGCCGTCAAGTTCAGAACCGCCGGAACCGGCTCATTTCAGGGAAAGATATGGACCTACTGTGACGCCAAGTTGCGGCTAGGAAACTACATTCTGGGTTATCGGCTGGATGAGGCCGGGGATTCCAGAGGGTGCAAGGCACTGGCCAGGCAAGATGTCGAACTGCTGATAAGGGCAGTGGACGTCCACCTTTTGAGCATCAACTAAGAGATCTTCCGTGAGATTTTATGGCTGGGCTCTGCTTGGCCTGTGTTCGCTTGGCGGAATTTTTGTTCTGCTCTCGACGATTTATTGCATTTCACCTTATGCATTGGAAGATGCCGGTCCGTTGTCCGAGCGGGTTTCCTTGGATAACGCCACGGGCGTGGTTTTCTTTTCGATGATTTCTTTCCTCATTGGGTTGATTGTCGCCGGTTCCAACTGGTGGTTGCGCCGACGCGGCGCAGCCAGTGGCGGTTTTCTATATGCGGCGCTGGTGATCATGACTTTCAGCTCATTGCAGATATACATGTCGGACACGAGGTCGGTCTGTGTTTCGCTTGCAGGATTCGGCGATGGAGTATTCGTCAAGACCATTGAGCCGATGCGTTAAAGTCCAGGCATGGCACAATCCATCTGGCGCAGGAATGGTTCAAGAATGAATCGTGCAAAGGACATGATCCTGCTCATTCCCGCATTACTGCTCAATGCAACTGCATTCTTCGTGGATGTGAACAAGTACCCCGCATGGCCCGATGAATTGGGGACGACGCGCGGCATCGAGGAAGGCGCTGCGGGCATTGCGGTGATCCTGTGCCTGTTGTCGGTACTTCTTTCGGTAGCCGGTCTGGTTCTCGCGTATCGCAATAAGATTTTCTTCACACGGCCGGCGAACCTGGCATTTGTCCTGATCATTGCCCTCTCGCTTGGGAGGATCATTTTCCTGGGTAGCCTTGAAGAGTGATTGCAGTAGGCGCGGGTCCTGACCCGCCTGTCGCTCACAAAACCCTGAAGTAACCCCCAGCCGGCACGCCGGCCTAACACCCCCAAGAACCCGCAGCCCGGTTCGCCCCCAAGGCGAGCCTGGGAGGCTTGCGCCTGCGCGGCGGGTTTTCACACAGGAACACCCGCACCATGGCCTCACGCACCCCCGCGATCCACACGCCGCGCGAGTTCGGCAGCGACGCCGGCATCCGCGCCGCGCGGGCCGCGGTGGATGCGATCCGCATCCGCCTGGAGCGGCTGGAGTCCGCGCTCGACGCTTCCGGCGACGCATTGGAACGCCAGCGCCGTGCGCTGCTGGAAGCGATAGGCCGCGTCTCGCGAACGGTCGAGACCGGCACGCCGCCGGCCGGGACGCCGCGCCTGCTGGTGACCGCGGCGCAGGCGCTGGAGCCGGGGCAGGTAGTGGCCTTCGGCGCGGCCGGCGCTGTGCCGGCGGACATCGGCAATCCCGCGCATGCCACGGCGCTGCTGGGCGTGGCCATCGCACAGCAGGACGAGGGCATGGTCGCCATTGCCACCGACGGCGAGAGCCTGCGCTGCGAGGCCTGGGCCTGGAACCCGGGCGACGTGCTCTACGCGGCGGCGGATGGCGGCCTGTCCACCGCGCCGGGCAGTGGGCAGTGGCGGCGGCGCATTGGCGTGGCGCTGGACAGCGACCTGCTGCTGGTGCTGCCGGGCGAGCCGCTGCTGACGCCGGGCGGCGGGCGCTACCTGCGCATGCGCGACGACGGCCGCGTCGAGGCGGCGGCGATCCCCTATTGCACCGAGCACTTCACCGTGACGCCCGCGATGCTCGCCGCGCGCGGCGTCGCCCTGGCCGAGGCACCGGCCGATCCGCTGAAGGTGGAGCTGAACATCCACCACGGCATCGAGCAGAAACCCGGCATCGATTTTTCCGTCTCCGGCGCATGGCTGTCCTGGGACGGTCTGGCGCTGGCGCTGCTGCTGGAAGGCGGCGACAGCTTTTCCCTCAGGTACCTGACCTGATTTCGCATCAACCCAAAACCCAAGGAGTAAACCCCCATGTCACAGCTCAAGCGCAAGTTCGTGGAAGACAACGCCATCAACGGCGCCAAGATCCGGCTCGACAACAACGAGATGTTGCGCGGCCGCAACGCCGCCAACAGCGGCGACATCGACATCCTCAAGATCACCTCGGCCAACGAGCTGGAGCTGCAGGTGCAGCCCAAGGCCGCGCCGGCGCTCGCGATGCCCAGTGCCGACAAGGACTACGTCACCGTCGAGTACGTGCAGAACGTCATCAACGGCAAGCAGGACCCGAAGGAGGCGGTGGACGTGCTGGCCATGGGCAACCTGGCGCTCACCGGCGCCACGCCGCTGCTGGTGGACGGCCGCACGATCCTGCACGGCGACGCGATCGGCCTGGTCGGCCAGGCCGATGCCAGCCAGAACGGCCCCTACCTCGCCGCGCTGGACGGCGGCAGCTATACGCTGACGCGCCGCGCCGACTTCGACCAGGACGCGGAGGTCTCCAAGGGCGCCTACTTCCCGGTGACCAACGGTACGCAGTACGCCGGCTACCAGGTGATCCTCACCACCGAGAACCCGATCGAGGTCGGCGTCACCCCGCTGAACTTCGTCGCCTATCCCAGCGTGCTGTCGATCGAGGCCGGCGACATGCTGGCCAAGGTCGGCAACACCCTGTCGGTGGACCTGGCCGCGCTGAGCGGCCTGGAGTCCACCAACGCCGGCAACGCCAGCGGCCAGCTGCGCGTGAAGACCGACACCGCCGCCGCGGAGAAGGACCAGACCACGCGGCGCGATCCGGTCAGCGGCGCCACCGTGGCCAAGCGCTCGCGCCGGCACGCGGTGACGCTGTCGCCCACCGACATCGGCAACCAGTACGTGGACCTGCCCGACGTCGCGGCGCAGGACTCCGTGCGCCTGGCGGTGGCCGGCGCCGGCGAGCAGCTGGAAGGCGACGACTACAGCGTCAACTACACCGGCGGCGCCTCCAGCAAGACCCGCGTCAGCTTCGCCGGCGGCCTGGCCACGGCGGGTGTTTCGGCGCTGGTCTCGGGCGACAAGCTCGCCGTCTACTACCGGGCGTTCTGATGGCCGCGCTCAAGTACCGCTTCTTCGAGCCGCTGCCGGCGCTGCAGCCGCAGAACACGCCGGTGGCGGCCGCGGATGGCCTGCAGGCCATCGTCGGCAAGCTGCAGGGGCAGATCACGCAGTTCGCCGCGTACCCGCGCCTGTTCGCCGACACCACCGGCAGCGCCACGACCAGGAGCTGGACCGTGCCGGCCGGCGTCCATGCGCTTAAGTTCCGCCTGTTCGGCCCCGGCGCGCAGGGTGTGGCCGGGCAGAACAGCGGCCCGCGCTCCGGCGGCGGTGGCGGCGGCGCGGGGGCGCTCTGCGAGGGCACGCTGATCGTCAGCCCCGGCGAGGCCATCGCCTATCGCATCCCGCCCGCCGGCTCCGGCAGCGCCGCATACCTGGTCAGCGACAGCGGCAACGCCCGCATCGTCGCCGGTGCGGGCGCGCAAGGCACGGCGGCGGGTGTCGGTGGCGCGGGCGGCACGGCGGCGGTGGGCAGCGACCACGCCGCGCGCGTGCTCGGCTTCAGCGGACGCAACGGCCGCGGCGGCTTCTCCGCGACGCTGGCACTGACGATCCACGACGACGGCGGCGATGGCGCCGACACGCCGTTGGGCGCCGGCGGGCGTGGCGGCAAGGATGCCAACGGCGGCGCAGCCAGCGGCTACGGCGCGGGCGGTGGCGGTTGCCCCGCCGGCAACACGCCGGGCAGCGCCGCCGCCGCCGCACTGATCCTGGAGTACTGAACATGCTCCAGCCCGCCGACATCCGCCGCGAGTGGCCGCGCATCGCCGCGCAGGTGGCCGCGATCCTCCAGGGCGACGAGGAAACGCCCGAGGAGGTCTACGCCGAATGCCGTTTCGGCCGTGCCCAGCTGTACCGCAGCGCCGACGGCTTCGTGGTGCTGAAGAAGTATCCGCGCGAGGACACGGGCCGGCCCGAGCTGCTGCTGTGGCTGGCCCACGGCGAGGGCGGGCGCGACCTGCTGCGGCAATACCAGCCGCAGCTGATCGACATCGCCCGCGCCGTGGGCGCCGCCACGCTGGCCTTCCGCAGCCGCCGCCGCGGCTTCGAGCGCCTGCTGGATGAGCGCTGGCAGCTGCGCGCCGTCGAATACCAATTGAAGATCTGAGGAGTAAGCACATGGGAAGCAAACCGAAGGAACCCGGCGAGACCGCCGAGCAGCGCGAGATGGCGGCCATTGCCGCCGAGTCCTACGACGACTGGCAGCAGCGCTGGCTGCCGCTGCAGCAGGAATTCTTCGCCGATACCATGGACGTGGCACCGCGCCGTAGGCAGGCCCTGGGCAGCGCCGGCGCCGACTACGCGCAGGCCTTCGGCCAGGCGCAGCAGGGCGTGGAGAACCGTCTCTACGCCAGCGGCGCCGCGCCGGGCTCGGGCCGCTACGCCATGGGCCTGGCCGGCTTCGCCAACGACCGCGCGCAGGCCCGCGGACAGGGCCTGGCCGGTGTCGACGCGATGATCGACGACCAGTACGCGCAAGGCCTGCAGACCCTGATCGACATCGGCCGCGGCGAGCGCGCGCAGGCGCTGCAGGGCCTGTCCGAAGCCGCCAACGCCTCGCAGGACCGCGCCATCGCCGATGCGCAGCGCGCCCTCGGCAGCCGCTCAGCGATGCTGGAGGCCGCGGGTTCCGTCGCCGGCATGGCCGCGGCCTACGGGCTGCGCGGGAGCGGCGAAGCGTCGACCGGGTCGGGACGCTGGGGCGCCAAGCTGGGGATGGACAAGCCTATCGGATGAGGAGCCACGATCAAGTTGCCGTTCGCACTGAGCCTGTCGAAGTGTGGGCGGCAACTCGTTGACGGACCGTGGGAAGCCCGCCCGTGCTTCGACAGGCTCAGCACGAACGGACTTTCCAGAGCATCGCCAATCAAGAAAGCAACAACCTACTATCGGGAGACACACCATGGGATTCCTATCACCGTTCGCCACCTACCTGGAGCAGGCCGAGGCCGAGCGCGGCCAGCGCAATGCCCTGGGCATCGCCAAACGCGACAAGCACTACGCCAGCCGCACGCTGGCCGCGATCCGCCGCGCCGACTTCGAGACCTACAAGCAGAACATCCGGCCGATCGAGGATCGGCTGATCTGGATGTACAAGAACCCGGAACAGCGCGCCAACGCCGTGCAGGCCTCGCGCGACGCGGTGGCGCGCAGCTACCGCGCCAGCGGCGAACAGCTGCAGCAGCGCTTCGCCGGCCAGGGCCTGCGCCTGTCGCCGGCACAGCAGACCGCGATCCAGCGCCGACAGGACCTGTCGCAGGGCCTGGCCGACGTCAACGCCGCCAACCAGGCCACGCGTGCAGTGGACGCACGCGACTCGCGCATCCTCGGCGGTGGCAGTGCGCAGCGCTATGGCGGGGGTGCGCAATGAGCGGCCTGCTCGGCACCGCCATGGCGGCCAAGCAGGAGGCCACCGGCCTCTGGGGCGAGGCGGCCGGCCGCGAGCACACGCTCAACTCCGCGCGCGACGCCTTCAAGCTGGCGGAAGAGCAGCAGAGCGCACAGCTCGCCGGCACCGGCGCCGGTGTGGGCGCAATGATCGGCGCCAGCTACGGAGCGGCCGCGGGTCCGGTCGGTGCGCTGATCGGCGCCGGCATCGGCCTGCTCGCCGGCGAACTGTTCTGAAAAAATCCAAGGAGTAGCCATGCAACAAAGACACGACACGGCCCGCATCGGCGCCGAGTTTCTCGCCGGCGACTTCGCCGCGCAGTTCGACGACCCGGCCTTCCGCCGCGCCGCCACCCGCTTCGACGCCGCCATCAACGACGGCCGGGAGCACGCGGAACTGGGCGGCCCGGCGCTGTACGACTTCGCCAACCGCCTGTTCGCGCGCGAGCTGCGCCGCGGCCTCGGCGAACGCCTGCGCGACGGCAGTCGCATCTGTTCCAAGCGCCTGGTGGCGGCTTACCTTGACGATGATGCGGTGGTGCTGGAGCTGGACATCCGCGCGCGTCGCCCCGACGGCAGCGAGTACGACTACCGCGCGCCGGTGACGCGTGGCCGCACCTCCGCCGACACCGACGAGGTGCTGCGCATCCCCCTGCAGCGGCTGCGCGACCGCCTGCGCGGCGCCGCCATGCTCGCCGCCGGCATCGAGCAGGCCGGCGGCCGCGAGCCTCTGCTGGCGCAACTGCGCCGGGCCACGCAACCCATGGGCCTGCGCGGCCCGCAGGGAGCTGCGCGATGAGCAACAGCGGCTACCGCATCGCCGGATTCATGGACGGCTTCATGGGCGGCTACGACTTCGTCGATCGCCTGCAGCGCCGCGAGCAAGAGCGCGACTACCGCCGCGAACGCGCCGCCAGCGAGGACCAGCACCGGGACCAGGAGCAGACCCTGCGCCAGCAGGAGCTGGAGCAGCGCAGCCAGCTCGCGCGGGACCGCCAGCCCTACCAGCCGTCGCTGGAGCAGCAGCGGGAGCTGTACGAAGCCGAGCACCGCGACCGCGTCGAGACACTGGCCCACGACCGCGAGCGCCGCCGCCATGAAGTCGCCCAGTGGCAGACCCCGCCCACCACTCCGCCCCCGCCACCCCGCAAGCCGGACCGGCGCCAGGCGCTGGAAGGGCGCATCCGCGAGCTGGAGGGGTTGTCGCCGTATATCCAGAACCCGGCGATGCCGGAGAATGCAGAGCGATCAAGTTCTGCTCGAACGGGATTGAGAACAGAAAAATCGGCCCCGGTTGCGAAGCAAACCGTGCCATCGAAAAAAAGCGGAAAGATGAAAGGCACGAACAAATCACGAAGCGGTAGTCCCGGTGATTCGCGTGAAAAGAAATTCTCCAATTTCGCTGCTGGGAGGTACCAGAACACGCCCTATTCGACAATAACCTTGTCGAAGATTGCGGAGATGGCGCCTTTCATAAAGGGATATGCCGCCAAGTACAATGTTCCCGTCCTCGCGGTGGCTGGAAGCATTGCTGAAGAGTATGAAACCCGAGGAAGCAAGATGGGTCTCAAGGGGATGTACGATCAATATCAGGACGCCCTGATTCCATATACACCCTCGATTTCGCAGGTCAACAAGCCGTTGGCGGAAGCTTTTGACAACAGAATATCTCCCGGGTACGCCGGATCGCCTGGGTTTCTTCACAACGATCTTGGCCCTGCCAATGTACGCATGGCGACTGCCACGCGTCTGGCCGACAAATATCCGGAGGACTTTCCAGCGTATGCCGATAACCCTCGTGGTCTGGCGGCCTATACGGTTGGAAATCGGGGCAACGCGCATCTCGCGGCCCTGTATTTGTCCCAAGCAAAGCAAGGAATTGGAGGCGTTCTGGAAAACGCGAAGGAGTCGATGTCGGGTGACTACAGGGCAGCCTTATACGTTGACTACTTTCGCAAGGGGCCAGAGCGGATGGGCGACCAGATCATTGGAAGCAGGTTGCTCGGAAAGTATGGAGTTGAGGCGACCAATGAGTTCCTGAGCGGGGTGAAACCAATTCCGGCGCAGGCATTGCCACAGGCCTATTATGGTGCCAGGGTGGTTGCCAACAAGAAGCAAATCCATGATGCTTTGGGCCTGGACTGAGGCAAGATCAATGAAGCGTCTTTCTCTGTTTCGTCGCGCACTGTTCCTAGGGGGGGCATTGGCTGCTCTCTGGACGGCGTGGAGTATCTACTTCGAAATCGGCTTCGATGGCTTCGGTGCTGACTTTGCATTGATCAAGTATGTGCTGGGTGTGGATCGGAGCGGAGGAGCGCTGCAGGAGCATATTACGTCCTACATCGACGATAGAGTTCCGTCGATTCTGTCGTCGCTGGTCCTTCTGGTCTTTGCTGCTTATCTGCTGTCCAAGACCACCGCCGGCCCCGCGGTATCGCAGCGGAATTCCGAGTGAAGCGTCGAAGTGTGCCGTAGCAAGAAGCGGCCACTTGTGATGGCAGGGCGAGGTTCACCTCCCGCGAAACTCCCGGAAAGATGTCTAAGAACCCTGCGCAACGCGGGGTTTTTTGTTGAGACGCCTTGCACATCTTCTGCAAACCAGTGTGGTGGAATTCTTTTCGGTGCTGGCCGGCGCCCGTTCGTGCGGCAGTCCCAGGGAGTTCCCATCAGAGAATTCAGGTGGGAGCTGGCCTCATGGCCCGGATTGAACGCACTGCATACGCCGGTGCAAGTGGAGCGATATTTCGAGATTCCGCTAGAGCCAGGCATGCACCGATAGGAAAATTTTCAAGATTCTTTTCTCTGCCCGTGTCGCCACCTGTGAATCAATGGTGAAAGTCTGCACGTCTTTTGCAAAAATCCTTGGGAGAATGAACATGGCTGCTGGCCGCCATGAAGTCTTGTCTGGAGCGGTGAATATCCTGATGCAAAGGAGACAATGAAGAACGATCTGCATGTGGCAAGGGGAAGATTCCTGTGCGCGGCAACTCTTCTGTTGAGTGTTGCCGGCGGGGCATCACTGATGACGGTATTTCTATGCCTCGTTGTATTTCTTGTCACCGGGAAAGACGTGGATGGCGAGTACAGCGCTGCAGCAGGAATGCTGGCGGCGTATCTGACCCTCCCTGCCTTTATCGTTGGCGGAATTCTGGGGGGAACAACGGCGCGGATGGCGCTGCGAAGTCCCGCTAGACCTCCTCCGAAACTATGACAAATCCCACGAACCCCGCCCGAACGGCGGGGTTTTCATTTGCGCGTCTTGAACGCAGAGAAGGAGTGAAATGAGCAATAAAGGCTACCGCATCGCCGGTTTCATGGACGGCTTCATGGGCGGCTACGACTTCGTCGACCGTCTGCAGCGCCGCGAGCAAGAGCGCGACTACCGCCGCGAACGCGCCGCCAGCGAGGACCAGCACTGGGACCAGGAGCAGGCCCTGCGCCAGCAGGAGCTGGAGCAGCGCAGCCAGCTCGCACGGGACCGCCAGCCCTACCAGCCGACGCTGGAGCAGCAGCGGGAGCAGTACGAAGCCGAGCACCGCGACCGCGTCGAGACACTGGCCCACGACCACGAGCGCCGCCGCCGCGAAGCGGCCCAGTGGCAGACCCCGCCCGCCACTCCGCCCCCGCCGCCCCGCAGGCCGGACCGGCGCCAGGCACTGGAGGGGCCCATCCGTGAACTGGAGGGGTTGTCGCCGTATATCCGCAACCCGCAGGCAATGCGGGATGCCCTCCGTAAGTACTCGGCCCTGAGTGACCTCAGCGTCCTGGAGGGTCGAACAGCGATCAATCCGAAGACCGGAGAACGTCGAGTGTATCGGGATGGAAAATGGGAGCGCATTCCGTGAGCGAGCGTCTGCCGGACGGCTTTGTGCTGGAAACCTTACCAAAGCGAACATTCGCACTCCGGGGGACAAAGGACCCCACGACCGTCTCGAATGATCTAGCCGAAAGTGACAGCTTTGGCTTGCCCCGCCCGAATGCTGAATGGACGCAGCTACCATTGGATGCGAGCCTTTCGTCCCTGTTGAGACAGAGGCGCCGAACAGCGCTACAAGGCAACTACGGTGGAGGCTATGGGATTCCCGTCCGTCAAGATTTTCTTCAAGCGGCGAGCCAAAGGAAAGAGCTTCCAATGCGAGATGCAGGAGCCAGAAAAGGCACCTACTTTATTGGTGGCGCCGGGCTGGATGGAAGTTACATCGACGATATGGTGAGAGCGCTGTCAAACGCCGGCATATCCAACGTCTCTGCTCCAGATCGGAATTTTCTTTCAAATGGGATGATGGGAGATATTCTGAGCGTTCCGTACTACGATGATGATCGTGACTTTGACATATCGAAAATAGATATGCAGGACATGGGGCCGCAGCTCAACCTGATTGGATATTCCTATGGATCATTAATGGCGGCACAGATTGCCGATAGTTACGCCAAGCAGGGGGGAGTAGTGGATAACCTTGTCTTACTAGGATCTCCCATAGCGGAGGCCTATCTGAAGGACCTTCGAAGGAATCCCAAGATAAAAAATGTGAAAGCAATTGACCTAACGCAGTTCGGCGATCCCTTGTATGCAGGAATATCAGAGCCAAAGGCGCTCGCTGCTCTTCCGTCCCTCTTTTGGCAGATGACCAAGGGTTCTGGACATTTCCACTATGCGCCGGAAAACGAAGCGGGAAGAGCCAGGAGGGCATTGCTTGCACAACAACTATACAATGAGAACCTGCGTTAGGATGCGGAGATCGATATGAGGGAAAAGGTGGCAAAGATTTTGTACGCGGTCGCGATCGCAGTTCCGGCAATTGCATTCACAACCTATGTCTGGCTCAGTCGTGAATTGGTTGCGGAGTACCGTGTGACGGAGCCTTTCAACACCGGGTTTCAAGTAGGACTTCTTCTGTTGACGTTCCCCGTTTTCCTGCTTGCGGTCGCCTTGAAGAGGAATCGGCACGCCATCGTGATCTATGCTGCAATCTGCTTGATGGAAGTTGGGTTCATCCTGGCGTTTCCTCCGAAGTTTGGCGTGCCCTAATTAAGTTGGTCATGGAGTGGGAAGCATTTCCCATATAAGATGCGCCATGGATAACAATGAGCCAAAGACTGGAGTCAATGTCGCCCCCGATGGCCGGCGGTGGTGGGTACCCAGGCTCGCGAAGGACGAGAATGGGGCCTATCTTGATGCCTGGGGGCGGAGCATGCCGCATGACACGCAACTGTTCATGCGCGAGTATGAGGCCAGCTTGCATGATCCTGGGCGTTACGATCCGCCGCTTGAAAAGATGTTCTGAACCCCGCCTGATGCGGGGTTTTTCTTTGTCATGTGCTCTCGTCGTCAGCTCAAGCGGCAAATCCCATGCTTGGCATCTGGCCATCGGGGCACTCGATAGATCATCCGGGAATCCAGAAAGGCATGACAAAAAATACTGAGGCCGAAGCCGATACAGACTTTGCAGGAGACGGAATGGCGGTGCCAACGGGGCCGGCGGCGGAACTGGAAGCGCATGTACTGTCCCATCTTCCGGATTTCCTTGAGCGGTATCGTCGCAAGGCATTCGACTATGTCGGGAATTCCAACTACTTCAGCGCCGACATAGCCAAGGAACTGTTCCCGGAGTATGCGGAAAACCGGGAAGCGCGCATGGCGAACTCGAGCCTGGTGCAAGCCGCTTCAATCCGGATCAAGGAAGAAGCATTCCGACGTCTATGCGAGCAGGCGCCTGATGGGGAAACTGACAGGGTTGTTTTCATGGCCGGTGGTACAGGAGCAGGAAAATCCACGCTGTCTCCACGAACGGGTGTGGTGTATGACGGAAACCTTGCCTCGATTCGAGGGGCCAGGAGAAAGATCGATACGGTTCTGAAGACGGGCCGCAAGGTCCTGGTCGCATATGTGTATCGTGAGCCGTTGCAAGCCTACCGCGATGGAGTGCTGCCGCGCGCGCAGCGCTACGGCAGAATCGTTCCTACAGATGTTCATGCCAGTACGCACGTCGGTGCATTTACAGCGTTCAAGGCTTTGAAGCGATACTTCAAGAACGACGACAGAGTGCAGGTCATCGGGCAGGCGCCGGAAGGGTCGCCGCCGCAAGCAGCTCAACTATGTGGTGAACTTGACGAGCTTGTGCGGGAACAGTTGCGGATGGGCAAGATTTCGGAACTCCTGGCGTCGTATGCATTGAAGCGGGGTAGGTGATCGTGGAAGACGATATCGGGAGCGGCATCAATGGGAAATTTCAATGAAACAAGCATCAATCACCGCGCTGTTGTTATTCACCGGCGCGTGCATAGGGGACGGCACGCCCCGAAAGGATGCGCTTGAATCGCTAGGCGAGCACTACCGTGTTTCGAAGATCGTTGCGGGTGTGGCCCCTGGAGACGACAACGCCGCCAGGATGTGTCGCGGGTTTATCCTGTCGGAGAAAAATCTGCGTGCTTTCCTGGGCAAGGCCCGGCCGGTCAGCGACAAGCAGTTGCACGACGAGTTCGACTGGGCGCCCTGTTATGTCCGCGCCACGCTTTCTGTCGGAACGCACACTGCCCTTGTCGAAGTGAGCGCATCGGGGATCGCATCAATACGGCTGGATGGCGGTGCTCCGGAAAAGCTGGGGTGTGCTTCGGAGTGCGATAGCCTTCTCTCGGGAAAGTAAGAGAGGTTTTGCATCCAGCACGTGAGGCGGATTCGTGGGTTTCTGTCGCAGTGGGTGCGAAAAGCGCACCTGCGGGAAAGCCGCCGCTCAATATTCTATGAAACGCCTCACGCGCCTGAACACGACGCCGTCGTCCAGGCGATCCCGACCGATCAGGCAGCGTGCGCCGTCTCCCCGGCATCGTTCCAGGATGTAGACGATCTCGCCGGGATTCCTGGTGTATGTACAGGGCTGCTCCACGCCTCCACCGTCCGGCTTCACGCAACTCTTGAAGCGCAAGAGGATGCGGGTGCCTTGGTCATCAACCTCCAGGGACTCTATGCCACCGATCAGGTCGCCGTTGTCCGTCATCCGGTAGGTGGCTCGGTTGCCACGGATGTGGAAACGGGAGACCTCGTAGTGGCTGTGCGTGCCGCTGGAGTTCATGCCATGGAACTCGTTCTCGTAGCGTCCGTCCAGCTTCCAGTCCTCGGCCTTCCCGGTACCGGCCGCCAACAGGAGGATCGCTGCAAGGCCGACGGAGCACAGGCGGAAGCAATGAGGGAGCATCGGAAGCTATTCTTGGCGTGGCAATGATGGAACCAGCTTAGCGGATGGGTCGCCGTTGCGGGGGATTGCGAAAAAATTCCACAAGTCCTGCACTGATTTTGCACGGTTACGGCGCGACACTGCAGGTATTCTGTCGAGATGGAAAATGGTTTTACTTTGCCGAGGCCTGTATGGAAGTTAGAGAGGCGCTGGAAGTCGACGCGGAAGCAGTATCCAAGCTCCTGAATCAGTTGGGCTATCGTGCCTCGCCAAAGCTCATTCGAGAGAAGCTTGAGGCTCTAAACTCCAGTTCTTGCGACGCAGTGCTGTTGGCGCAGGACAGTGACAATATTCTCGGAGTCATCAGCTTGCACGTGCTTGAACTGTTCCATCAGCCAGGGAGGCTCGGACGCATCACCTCGTTGGTCATTGATGACGCCTTCCGAAGACAGGGTGTCGGGGCAATGCTGGTTTCCGCTGCTGACGCTTTTTTTGCAGAGCAACGTTGTGTCCGGGCGGAGGTGACTAGTGGCGACCACCGGGTGCAGGCCATGTATTTTATCAGCAGCAAGGCTATGAGCCCGACGAGCGTCGTTTCGTGAAGCTGTATGATGTTTCTGGTGCATCTTGAGATTTACGCGCTTTTCCAGCACGCCACGCTGATCCAGATGCTGGTCGGCAAGCAAGCTGTCTTGCCTGGGCGTTTGCCATCATCGTGACCGCACTTGCGGGGGCATATTGCATCTACGGCCCGTCGCTTTAAGCGAATGCAGGCTGGGCTGTCCTCCATTCACCACAGCTTCCACTTCCTCCTGGCCCGCCTGAAACCGGCCAGCGGAATATGCTCGGGCTCCAGGTGGCCGGGCTCCATGAAGCCTTCGAGCTGGTAGCCGAACAGATGCAGGAGCGCCGCCTCTCCGAGTTCCAGTGGATGGAAGGCGAGGGGGTAGTCGTTGTCGTCGTCCTCCGGGTCGCAGGCCGGTTGTGCTCCGGACCAGAACGGCTGTTCGAAATCCAGGCGCGCGCCGATGTCTTCGATCACGCCGTTGTCCGGCGACACACTCAGGGAGCGCTGGAGCTTTCCGTTCACCCAGATGGCATAGGCGAACCAGTCCACGACGCTGTGCATGGCGTGAAGGTAGACGGCGGCGCCGTTGGCCGCGGCGAGGAAGTGCTGGCCGAGCTTCGACGGGCGGTCAATGCCGAACTCCCTGGCTGCCACGATACGGACGCCGGGAAAACAGCCCACGTAGATTTCATTGTCCGGCGGGCAGGTATACGACAGGTTGCCGTCGGCGATGGGTTCCAGCCGCTCGGCGGGAAACAGCTGGGCCGCCAGTGCGGCGCAGGCTTGGCGGTCCAGTGAGGGGTCTGAGGACAGATGATCGCTCGCC
Organism: Solimonas sp. K1W22B-7; assembly: GCF_003428335.1. Lineage (GTDB taxonomy): Bacteria > Pseudomonadota > Gammaproteobacteria > Nevskiales > Nevskiaceae > Solimonas_A. The sequence goes on along the minus strand of NZ_CP031704.1, from coordinate 3,980,004 downwards.
TTGCCTTCGACGTAGGCGAGCATCCAGGTTTTTGCGCCCATTGCACACTCCATGGCGGCCAGGAGGCCCGCCGCGAATTTACTCCATCGGCATCGTGGTGGCCGTTCCGCCGCCATGGGATTGCACGCTCATCCCCGAGATCCCGCCGTTCATCGCCGCCATGTAAACCTTGTGTAAAGGTTTCCCGCCGCCGGCGCGGGGGCTCCTAGAGTTTGCTCACCCCCAGCGATCTCCAGGAGTTCCGCATGTCCCGCCAGGCCCCCAATCCCCTCGATTCCTCCAGGCTCACCGAGCTGCGCCGGTTCATGACGCGCCGGCGCGCCATGGGCCTGATCGGGGCCGGTGCGGCGGCGGCCCTGGTGGCCGGTTGTGGTGGCGGCGGCAGCGAGGGAACCACCGACAGCTCCAGCGGCTCATCCGGGGGCTCCAGCAGCGGCGGCACCACGGGCGGCACGACCGGCGGTAGTTCCAGCGGAACCTGCACGCGCGTGGCGGAGGAGACCAACGGGCCGTTCCCGGCGGACGGCACCAACACCAATGGCGGGGTGCTGAAGAACGTCTTCACCGACTCTCGCGCCTTCCGCACCGACATCCGTTCGGATTTCGACGGCACCAACACCCAGACCGGTACGCCGCTGACGGTGACCGTGACGCTGCAGAACGTCAACGGCAGCTGCGGCGTGCTGGCGGGCTATTACGTCTATGTCTGGCACTGCAGCCGCAACGGCAACTACAGCCAGTACAGCGGCACGATGAACGGCGGCGACTTCTCGGACCGCACCTGGCTGCGCGGCGTGGGCCGCACCGATACCAACGGCCAGGTGACCTTCACCACGATCTTCCCGGGGCGCTATGCCGGCCGTGCGACGCACATCCACTTCGAGGTCTACCCGGACGGCACGCCGGAGCACAACGAGGTGGTGGCGACCTCGCAGCTGGCCTTCCCGGCCAGCGTCACCAGCCAGGTCTACACCAACACCACGCTGTATCCGAGCAGCGCGGCCAACAACACCACCAACGAGCGCGACAACGTGTTCAGCGACGGTACCGACACCGAGATGGTGACGATCAGCGGCAGCAATGCGCTGGGCTATGCGGCCAGCATCACGGTGGCGGTGGCGGCTTGAAGAGGGAGAAAAAAGAGCCCGCTCGAGGCGGGCCGAATCAGGGAGGCGCGCCGGGTGGTGACGCGGCGTCGCGGAGGCATTCAAGCATGTCCGCCGCCGCCGGGTCGGAATAGTTGACGGGCGAATCAGGTGGCAGCGCGGTGACATGGCGGTGACAGAGCGATGACCGGGCGCTGACGGACCGCTTGATAGTTTGCAGGCTCGCAAACCGTTGTCCGAGCCCGAATGCCCCTGCCGTCCAAAGTCGCGCCGCCCGCCCGTGCCGATGCCGCCGCGCCCGCCCTGATCCTGCCCGCATGGGCCTGGCCGTTCGCGCTGCCCCTGCCGCGGCTGCCGGTGATCAGCGCCAACCGCCTGCTGATGCTGGTGGTGGCTTACCTGGCGCTGACCCAGAACCTGTCCTTCCTGCACGCGGTGGTGGCCTCGGTGCCGTCGCCGGCGGGGCCGCAGGAGGTCCGCATCATGGCCAGTGCCGCGCTGGCGCTGGTGACGCTGCTGACCCTGGCGCTGGCGCCGTTCGCCTGGCGGCGCACGATCAAGCCGGCGCTGGTGCTGTTCCTGGTGACGGCGGCGGTCTGCAGCTACTTCATGGACAGCTTCGGCACGGTGATCGACAAGTCCATGCTGGTGAACGTGGCACGCACCGACCGCCACGAGGCCGGCGACCTGCTGCAACTCGGCCTGGTCGTCCACGTGCTGCTGCAGGGCCTGCTGCCGGCCTGGCTGGTGATCCGCTGGCCGCTGCGCCTGGCCAGTCCCTGGCTGGAGGCGCGCCGCCGCCTGACGCTCGCCGCGAGCATGCTGGCGGTGTTCCTGGCGGTGTTCCTGGCCCAGCAGCAGACCCTGATGATCTGGGGGCGCATCCATCGCGACGTGCGCGTCTACGTCAATCCGACGTTCCCGCTGCACGCCGTCAAGGGCTTTGCCGAAGACAACCTGTGGCAGGGCAAGCGGCCGCCGCCGCAGCCGATCGCCACCGACGCGGTGCGCCAGGTGGCCGCCGGCGCCCGGCCGCTGCTGGTGGTGCTGGTGGTGGGCGAGACCACGCGCGCCGCCAATTTCCAGCTCAACGGCTATGGCCGCGCCACCACGCCGCGGCTGGCGCAGCTGCCCGGGCTGGTCAACTACCCCGACGTCAGTTCCTGCGGCACCTACACCGCCGAGTCCGTGCCCTGCATGTTCTCCATCGACGGCCGCGAGCACTTCAGCCGCAAGCGCGCCGAGAAGCAGGAAAACCTGCTGGACGTGCTCAAGCGCGTCGGCGTGGCGGTGGGCTGGCGCGACAATGACGGCGGCTGCCAGAACACTTGCAACCGCGTGGGCATGGAGTCGCTGAACAGCGCCAGGAACCCGGTGCTGTGCTCCGGCGGCGAATGCCACGACGGCATCCTGCTGGAAGACCTGCAGCGGCACTACCCGGCGGCGGGCGCCAAGCTGCTGGTGCTGCACACCAAGGGCAGCCATGGCCCGGCCTACTACAAGCGCTACCCGGATTCGGCGCGGCTGTTCACGCCCGACTGCCGCGACGCCAACGTGCAGCGCTGCACGCAGCAGGAACTGGTCAACGCCTACGACAACACCATCGCCTACACCGACCAGGTGCTGGCGCAGCTGGTGGAAAAGCTGCGCGCGCAGCAGGGGCAGATGGACATGGTGATGATCTACGTCTCCGACCACGGCGAGAGCCTGGGCGAGAACGGTATCTACCTTCACGGCTTGCCCTGGCAGCTGGCGCCGCCGGAGCAGAAGCATGTACCGATGGTCGCCTGGTTCTCGGACGGCGCCCCGGCGGCGCTGGGCCTGGACATGGCCTGCGTCAACCGGGCCAGCAAGGCGGCGCACTCTCACGACGACCTGTTCTCCACGCTGCTGGGCCTGTTCGCGGTGAAGACGCGCGCCTACGCCGCGCCGCAGGATCTGTTCGGTGCCTGCCGCGCGGGTCCGGCGGATGCGGTTTGACCTGAGCCTGCGCGGCCGCTTCATCGGCGCGCTGCTGCTGGTGGCGGTGATCCTTGCGGTGGGCTTCGGCCACGCCGTGGGCCGTTTCGTGGAGGTGCTCGAGCAGGAGCTCAAGAACCGCAGCCTGGTACGTGAGCTGGACCACCTGCAGGCTTATCTCGAACGCGGCCAGCCCCTGCCGCCGACGCATGAACCGGAGGTCCGCGCCTACCTGCTGCATCCCGGCGATTCGACCGCGGGCCTGCCCGAGCCGCTGCAGCGCCTGCGTGCCGGAAAGCGCCGCGAGATCGAGTGGCAGGGCCGCGCCTACCAGGCCGGCCGCCGCGACGTCGGCGAGCTGCGCCTGTACGCGATGCTCGACATCCACGACGTCGAGCAGCTGGAGCGCCGGCTGATCGCGCTGGCCGTCCTGTTCGTGACCGCCGGCCTGGCCTTCGCGGTGCTGCTGGGGCTGCTGCTGTCGCGCGTCGTCACCGGGCCGGTCTCGCGCCTGGCGCAGCGGGTGCGGGCGCTGGACCCCTCGCAGCGCGGCGTCCGCGTGGGCGATCGCTACGGCGACCGCGAGATCGCCAGCATCGCCGATGCCTTCGACCGCTACCTGGAGGACATGGACCAGTTCGTGGCGCGCGAGCAGGCCTTCACCGAGGACGCCAGCCACGAGCTGCGCACGCCGCTGACCGTCATGAGCAGTGCGGCGGAGCTGCTGGAGGGCTCGCCGGAACTGGGCCCGCAGAACCGCGAGCGCGTGGCGCGCATCCGCCGCGCCGCGGCGCAGATGCGCAGCCTGATCGAGGCGCTGCTGTACCTGTCGCGCCGCGACGGCGGCCTGGCCGAGGATGACTGCGAGTTGGGCGAGCTGCTGCAGGAGGCGGTCGAGGCCCAGCGCGAGGCCAGCATGGCCCGCGGCATCGGCCTGCTATGCCGGATCGATACCCCGCAGCGGCTGCGGGCGCCGCGCGGCATGGTGCTGTGCGTGATCAACAACCTGCTCGGCAACGCCCTGCAGCACACCGACCACGGCCTGGTGGAGCTGCGCCTGGAGCCGGGCCGCATCTGCGTGCAGGACAGCGGCGCCGGCATCCCGGACGCGGAACTGCCACGCATCTTCGAGCGCCACTACCGCGGCGCGCAGAGCCGCGGCAGCGGCCTGGGGCTGTACATCGTCAAGCGCATCTGCGACCAGCTGGGCTGGCGCATCGAGGCCGGCAATGCACCGGGCGGCGGGGCTCGGTTTGAGGTGTACTTCGTCACTGCCTCAGCGTGAATCCTCGAAGGGCCCGATCAGTCCGGGCCACGGTTCGCGGCTTGCAGCAGGCATTGGCGCGCGGCCAGTGCGCCGTGCTACCGGCGCCTGGCCCGCGGCCTGCCGCATGTCAGTGCGCGACGTTGGTGATCTTCACCGTCAGCCGGTTGCGGGAGCCGAGCTTGGCGCCGCCCGAGGGGTTGGAGAGCAGGACGCTGAAATGCTCGCTCGTTTCGCCCAGGCTGTCCCAGGTGATCGGAATCGTGAAGCTGCGGTTGCCGCTTTCGCCGGCCGCCCAGGTGAGATCGCCCGAGACGGAGCCGTAGTCATTGCCCGCCAAGGCAGTGCCGTCGGCAGTCGCATAGTGGATGCTGGCGGCGTTGCCGTCGCCGCCGCTGCGGCTCACGGTGACGGTGGCGGTGCCGGCGCTCTCGCTGACTGTGATGCCGGGGACGCCAAAGGCCAGCATGCCGGGCCGGTCAACGCTGGTGATGGTGGCCTTGCTGCTGCTGCGGCCCAGGGTAGCGCCGCCGGTGGGCCCGCTCAGCGTCAGCGTGAAGTCTTCCTTGCCTTCCACCAAGTGGTCATCGACCACGACGACGTTCACCAGCTTGGCTGTGGAGTCACCGGCGGCCCAGGTGAGGGTGCCGGTGCTGCTGGCGTAGTCGCTGCCGGCCACTGCCGTGCCCGGAGCGGTGGTGTATTGCACGCTGACCGCGCCGTCCTTGCCGTTGGCGCGGACGACCTTGAACACGGCGACGCCGCTGGTCTCCTTGGCACTGACCGAAGCGGAGTAGAGGCCGATCCGGCCGGGCTTGCCGACGATAGCGGGGCCGGTGCCGCGCAGCGTGACGATTGCCGGACTGCCCGCTGCGTCGGAGGGGATGCTGAGGCTGGCGTTGCGTACGCCAAGGTCGCGCGGGGTGAAGACGACGCTGATCGTGCAGCTGTGCCCCGGCCCGAGCGGCAGCTCGCCGCAGTGGTTGGTGCCGATGGCGAAGTCGGCGGCGTTGGCGCCGCCGAAGCTGGGATCGCCCACGAACAGGATGCCGTGTGCGCTGCGGTTGGTCAGCGTAAGCGTCTGTGGGGTGCTCGGCGTGCCGATACTGGGACTGCTGAAGCCCAGGATGGGGCTGCTGAGACCCAGCGTCGTCTCGTCATCCCAGATGGTATGGGTGTGCATGGTGCCGCTGCCGACAGTGGCGTTCATCACACCCACAGCGATCGCCGTGATGATGGTTTCGTCAGGCTCCACCGTGGCGTCGTCGGCAATGAGGTAGGCGATGCTGGCGCTGGTGCTGCCGGCCGGGATCGTCAGCGGATTGGCGGTGACATTGGTGTAGTCGCCGCCGATGCCGGCGATAGCGCTGCCGGCGACCGTGTAGGGCACGATGACATCGCGGCCGGAGGGAGCGCTGAGGCGTAGTTCGGCGAAGGCAAAGCCGGAGATCCAGTCTTCGGGCAGGGCGCTGGTGGGGAATGCGAAGGACACCGTCGGCAACGGATCGTCATTGGCGATCGTGGCGCTGGTATTGCCGCCTGCCGTTGCGCCGCCGAGGACGGAGGACAATTGCAGCGCGAAGCTCTCGTTGAGCTCGTTGAGCGCATCGCCCTTGATGGTAACCACCAGGGTCTTGTCGGCGTTGTCGCCGTCGGCCCAGCTCAGCAGCTGGCTGGACACGGCCGTGTAGTCGTCGCCGGCGGTGGCAGCGACGCCGGAGGCCGGATCGGCGGTGCCCACGCGCACGCTGACCGCGCCGCAATCGCCGCCGCTGCGGCGGACGGTGACGGTCAGCAACTGGTCGGCGTTGGTCTCGGCGATCGCGTAAGGCGCGCCGGCGAAGGCCAGTGTGCCGGCCTCGCAAGCCGGGATCGACAGCGCGGCCAGGCTCGGGTCGTGGTCGGACTTCTGGTCGTCGAACTCGCTGTTGATGTGCAGGATGTCGATTTCGGAGCCGGACACCAGGGCGTCGGACACCAGCAGGTGGTCCAGGGTCTGCGACTGGCCCTCGAAGACGTAGGTGTAGCGCTCTTCGGCCGGGAAGGCCTCGTCGGCGAGGTCGGTCAGGACCGGGGCGATGGGGTTGTCGGGGCCGGTGGCCTGCGCGCCGGTGAGGATGTGCAGGGGCTCGTTGAAGCTGAACTCGTTCATGTCGCCCAGCACCACGATGCGGGCGTTGGGGTCCAGCGCCAGCGCGGCGTCGACGAACTTGTTGACGGCGGTGGCCTGGCCGGAGCGCTTGTCGATGCTGCCGTTGACCGGCGGCTGCAGGCGGCCCCAGGCGGGATCGCTGCCGCCCTTGGAGGAGAAGTGATTGGCCACCAGCAGCACACGCCGGCCGTTGAATTCGAACACGGCGGCCAGCGGCTTGCGCGAGACGGCGAAGTCGGGGTTGGTCGGGTCGATGCGGCCGGGGTTCTGGCTCAGCGTGAGCTTGCCGCCGGAGAGCTGCGGCTGGGTGGCGGTGGTGGCGTCGCCGGCGCTGCCGCCGACGAAGCTGACGCGCGCCGTGTTGTAGAGATAGGCCAGGCGGATGTTGCCGCCGGGCTCGCCGCCGTCGGTGCAGTCCTGCGGATCGATCTGGGTGTGGCTGTACGAGGGGCCGCCCGCGGCGGTGATGGCCGCCTTGAGCTTGGCCAGCGTCTGGCCGGCGCTGACGGTGCCGTCGGCCACCGCCGGGCATTCGCCGCTGGCCGGGGCGCCGTTGTCGTCCTGCACTTCCATCAGCGCCAGGATGTCGGGCGACTTGAGATTGTTGACGATCTGCGCGGCCAGGCCGTCGAACTTGGCCTGGGGATTGGTGAAGGCGAGGTTCTCGACGTTGTAGTCGGCCACGGTGAGCTTGTCGGCGCTGCCGGTGATGGCGGTGACTTCGGGCGCGATGCCGCCGGACACGCGGGCCAGGCTGCTGGTGGGCGCGAAGTAGTAGTAGCCGCTGGACAGGCCGCTGATGTACAGAGTGTCGCCGATGCCGAGCAGGTAGTTGTTGCCGCCCTGGGTGAAGCTGTCGCCGACGTTGACGGTGGTGGGCACGGTGGCGCCGCTGAAGCTGGCGCTGACCATGAAGCGCTCGGGGTTGCCGTCGGTGGCGCCCATGGTGATGCCGCCGCGGCTGTTGCGGCCGCTGCCCAGGTGCCCGGACAGGCCGTCGGAGACCATCCAGATCTCGCCGAAGTTGCCCGGATCGGGGCTGACCGCCACCGGGTTGTTGATGCGCACCAGCATGCCTTCCAGCGACTCGTAGAAATCGATGCCGTCTTCGGCGGGGTCGTAGGTGGTCTGCGCGGGAATCTCGACGTTGCCCTGCGCCATGCCGTTGGCGGTGTCGTTGTCGATCACCGTGGTGGGGAAGGGGCGGCCGCCGGCACCGAGCAGGGTCGGCGTGACGACCGGGCTGGCGAACAGGCCGGGAATCTCGGTGATGCTGGCGTTCTTCAGCTCGGTGATGGTCAGGCCGTTGACGCTGACGCCGCCCGGGCGGAACTCGTCCACCTCGCCGGTGACGCAGACTTGGTCGCCCACCGCGAGGCTGCCCGCCGGGGCACTGCTGGTGAACACCAGGATGCCGTCGGAGGTATTGGCGTTGCCGTCGCCCTGCGGGTCCTGCATGTAGAAGCCGTTGGAGTCGCGCGCGGTGATGACGCCCTTGGTGGTGATGCCGGTCATGCCGTCCAGCGTCGACAGGTGGGCCGTGCCCTGGATCTGCATGATGCTGTGGGTGACGCTGCAGGTGGCGTCGTCGTTGAGGATGCTGCCGGTGCCGGTGTCGCGCGTGAACGTCACGCCGCTGCCGCTGAGCAGCACCTGCAGGGTCTCCACGCCCTCGTCGGCGATGTCGCCGTTGACGGTGACGCTGATGGTCTGGCTGCTGTTGGTGCCGCCGCTGCCGGCGCCGAAGTTCAGCGTGCCGCCGGAGAAGACGTAGTCGCCGCTGGCCTCGGTGGCGCTGCCGTCCATGGTGGCGTAGTCGACGCTGCCCGCGCCGCTCCCGCTCTTGGTGACGGTGAAGGTCAGCACCGTGGTGCCGGCGTTGCCCTCGGTGACCGAGGCGTCGTCGATGCTGAAGCTGGTGGCGCCGGGGTTGATCGTGTGCGTGCCGAAGCCGTCGCAGGTGTTGACGGCGTAACCGTCCCACTGGGTGGACGGATCGAAGGCGTCGCCGCCGCTGGTGTCGCCGCTGGTGACCGTGGTCTTGCGGCGGATCGTGTTGTCGGTGGTGTTGGCCGGGTCTGTGCCCCAGCCGGCGGCGCCGGGGTCGACGCCGACCTGGCCGATCACGTCCAGCACCTCGTTGCCGGCGCCGCGCACCAGTTCCACCGCGTCGTTGCCGTTGTAGTTCAGCGCGATGGCCTGGTTGGCGGCGGGCGACAGCAGGCAGGGCGAGGCCGTGGACGCATGGGCGACCACGTGCACGCCACCGGCCGCCAGCGTACCGCTGAGATTGAAGGTGCTGCCCGGCGCGACGGCGCCGTTGGCGTAGACACGGATCTTGTAGGCAGCGGCGGCCAGGTCGATGCTGGCGCCGGTATTGTTGTAGATTTCCAGGACCTTGTTGTTGCTGCTGCCCTCGGCGTATTCGGAGAAGAACACGTCGTTGGGGCCCGCGGCGGCGGTGGTCGACAGGGCGGCCAGAACGGCGGCGAACAGCGGCAGGGCCGCGCGGCGCGGCAGGCAAGGCTTGGACATGAAGTTTCCCCAGGGGATACGAACGGGACGCGGATGCGCCGGAGAAGATAGCGGCGCCGCGTGACAGGCCGGGGAAGTTTTTTTGACGCCGAGGCAGGGTTCGGCGCGCCTGGCCGCTGCGGGTTCGGGCCGGGCAAAAAAACGCCTGCATGGGGCAGGCGTAGCTTCACACGGGCGCGCCAGTGGAAGCGCGTATCCGCAAGCGCCCATTGAAGCGGACTCCAGCCTGGAGCGTCGGAAAACCTGACAGTGCAATCAGGTTTCCCCTGTCCATCAGCGCCGGCGGAACCGTTCAGCGCGATGCCGAACGGCTCCGCTTTTTTTGCATGACCCTACTGCCCCAGGCCGAGGCCGACGCAGATCAGCGAGCCGATGGGGCCGATGGCGATGCGTGCGCAGATGCCTGTGCCGGAGCCACTGAGCGCGACCGACTGGCTGGCGGCGATGCCGTCGCCGAAGGGGATGCTGAGGCTGGCGTTGCGCGCGCCGGCGAAGCCCGGCCTGAACTGCAGGCCGATGCTGCAGGACTGGCCGGGTTGCAGCACGGAGCAGTTGTTGCTGCGCACACTGAAGTCGCCGCGGTTTTCACCGGTGACGCTGACGCTGCCGACCTGCAGCGGGGCGTTGCCGCCGTTGCCGATGACCACGCTGCGGATGTTGCCCGTGGTATTCAGGGCCTGCTTTCCGAAGGCCAGCGAGAGCGGGGAGACCTCGGGCAACGGCGCATGCGCAAGGCCGCTGCCGCTGAGCCGGACCGTGGCCGGCTCGTCCGCTGCGTTGGTGGCGATGCGCAAGGTGCCTTCGTGCGCGTCCGGCGTCGTCGGGCGGAAGCGCAGGCTGATCGTGCAGGAAGCGCCGGGTGCGACGAGCCCCGCATTGCATCCGTTGGCGGCCACGAAGAAATCGCCGGAAACGCTCACGGAGCCCACCGAGAGGGGAGCGGTGCCGTTGTTGCCGATGGTGAGGTTGCGCGCGGTGCTGGTAGTGCCGACGGGCTGCGCGCCGAAGGCCAGCGTGCCCGTGCCGAGCTGCAGGCGGGGCTGGCTGGCGCTGGCGGCAAAGCCCTGTGCGTAAACGTCCCTGTGGTTGGAGAAATCGCCGCTCCGGTACCCGCTCCAGGCCGCAGTGAAGCCGGCCTGGCGCAGGGCCAGCTGCGGCGCTCCCGGGTAGGAGAAACCGCTGAGCACGGTTGCCGCATCCGACAGCGCGCCGCCGGAATAGCCATACCGGCGCATCAGGCCGGTGCGCCCGGCCGGGGTGTCGAAGTACCAGCTCACGGCCACCTCGCTCTGCGAGCGGTTCAACGCCAGCAGCGGGTCGGCGTAGTTGCCCTGTGTCCCTTCGACGGAAGCGACACGCTCGCCCCAGATCGTCGTGGCGCAGTCCGCGGCGATGCGCTGCACCTGGATTTCGTAGTAGCCCTTGCCGATGCTGTTGTCGACGCGGATCTGCTGCAGGGCCAGGAAGATGCTGCCGTCCGCCGCGACCAGCAGCTTGCCGTAGTGCGGGTGGATGTCGCCTGCCGGCTGCACCACGGCTGCCGGAGCGGTCAGCGGCATGCCCTGGACGTCGAAGCACTGCAGGAACGTGGTCACGCCCGCGCTGGGGGTGTAGACGCCGTGGCCGTAGACCACCTTGCGATCCGCGCCCAGCCCGAGGCCGGCCGGGTAGGACTGCGGGTCCGGCAGATCCGGCAGGGCGAACTCGGGGCCCAGCGGGTTGCCCTGGGCATCGAACACGCGCGCGATCACCGCCGCGTTGTCGCCATTGCGAATCCAGCTGACGATATGGTCGCCGGCGGGATTCATGGCTACCGCGGCACCCCCGTGGGGGGACCCGTTCTCGGTGCTGACCTGCACGGCGGCATCGAGCGGATTGCCGGCCGCGTCGTAGCGGCGGGCGTAGATGGCCTGGTCGTTGAAGGTCCAGCTGCTGCCCCAGGCCACCACGAAGTTGCCGTGGGCGTCGGAGGCGATCGCAGGCCAGCGGCTGCTGCCGTTGCTGCCGTCCTCGATGGCGAAGGGCGCCGTCAGGGGCGTGCCGTCGAAGGCGATCCTGCGTGCGAGTACCTGGTCGAAGCTTCCGCCGTTTCGCGTGCCGGACTCGGTCCAGGCCAGCACGTAGTTTCCATCGGGATCGACGGCCATGCCGCTGCCGATGCCCTGGTCGGGGGCCGGCGGATCGCTGATCAGCAGGGGCGCATAGCGCGGCACCAGCGTGTCCGCTGCGAGCGCCAGGCCGGCAATGGCCAGCAGCGCAGCACCCGAAACGATCGATCCCGGTATCCGACGCATCCTGTTCCCCCAATCCCCGCAGGCCGAAAGCCGATAGTGATCCGCGCCAAGCGGATTCTGTGCGGCGATTATTGCGAATTCGTGGCCTGCCGGAAAGAAAATCCGGAAAGGCGGTGCATTACTCAAGAATACTGACAGGTGAATCAGGTTTTTGATTCGACAAGGGTGGCGGATGGCCCGGACTGTGACGGCCGCGGCGCAGAAACGTGGATTGTGGGCTGATTTTGAGTAAGATCAATGCCATAAGCCGGAAACCTAGAACCGGCGGCGGAGGAGCCCAGCGTGTCGGTCGCGGCTGCCATGGATGTTCGCCAGCGTGCCGGGCGTCATGTCCGCGCGCAGCCGGCGCTGCGCCAGATCGCCTACTACTCGCAGTTCCTCTATCGCATCGTCTTCGCCGGCCTGCTGTTCCTCTACATCAGCCTGCTGGGCGTGGCGCCGGGCTTCCTGGACCGCACCGGCATCGCGATGGCGATGTGGTGCTACATCCTGGCGGTGACGGCGGTCATGGTGCTGGCCCGCGGCCAGCGCCTGACGCCCTTGCTGCAGCGCGCGATGATCTTCATCGACCTCAACGCCATGGTGGTGGGGGTGCCGCACGACCCGCTGCCGGGCATGCCGACGCTGCTGGTGTTCTACCTGGCCTATGCCGACCTGGGCCTGCGCAACCAGTACCGGCACTACGTCGAGGCCCTGGCGGGCGGCGCGGTGGCGGGGGCATTGATGCTGTTCCTGCGCGGGCGCTACACCGCGGGCGGGCTGTCCCCGGCCGACATCTGGCAGGCGCTGCTGCTGACCATCATCGTGCTGCACGGCCTGCAGATCTTCGCCGGCCGCGACCGCGCGCTGAAGCTGGCGCGCGCCACGCAGGAGCGCCTGCAACTGGCGCTGGACTCGCCGGGCCTGGGCGCCTGGTCCACCAGCGACCCGCTGGTGGAACTGAAGGTGGACGGCCACATCCAGTCGGTGCTGGGCCTGGAAGGCGAGCGCTTTTCCGACCGCATGTCCGACTACATGGACCGCATGCACCCGGAAGACCGCCCGCGCGTGATGGAGCGCTACACGCGCTTCGTGCGCTTCGGCGGGGCCGACTACGAGGACGAGTACCGCGTGCTGCGCCCCAACGGCGAGGTGCGCTACATCAGCTCTCGCGCCAAGGCCGAGCGCAACCACCTGGGCGCCGCCGTCAGCATCGCCGGCATGGTCTGGGACCTGACCGAGCAGCGCCGGCAGCAGGAAAGGCTGCGCGAGATGGAGGAGCGCTACCGCATCGCCACCAGCGCGGCGCAGATCGCCGTGTGGATCTGGCATGTCAAGGAAGACCGCTTCGAGCACGACGACTCGCTCAACCGCCTGCTGCAGCTGCGCCAGGAGACCCGGGCGCTGTCGCTGGCCGGGCTGCTGCCGGTGATCCATGCCGAGGACCGCAAGGCCTTCGAGCAGCGCATCCGCGTCGCGCTGGCCGGCGACCAGACCGATTTCTTCGACGAGGTGCGCCTGCAGTTCGAGGACGGCCGCATGCGCGTGATCCAGGTGCGCGCAACGATCCTGCGCGATGAAAAAGGCAAGGCGCTGCGCGTGGCCGGCGCCAACTGGGACGCCACCCGCCTGGCGCTGGCGCGCCAGGAGCTGGAGCGCTCCAACCGCGAGCTGGACGACTTCACCTACATCGCCTCGCACGACCTCAAGGAACCGCTGCGCGGCATCGCCAGCTTCGCCGAGTACCTGCAGCAGGACTACGCCGATCGTCTGGACGACGAGGGCCGCTCCATGATCCAGAAGATCCGCGACCAGGCCAAGCGCATGGAACAGCTGATCGCCGAGCTGCTGCACATCTCGCGCCTTGGCCGCAGCGGCCTGGAGCGCGAGGACACCGATCTCAACGCCGTGCTGAACGACGTCCTGGAGTCGCTGGATTTCAGCCTGAAGGAAAAGAACGTGGCGCTGCGCATGCCGCGGCCGCTGCCGCGCGCCCGGTGCGACCGTGTGCGCGTCGGCGAGCTGTTCCGCAACCTCATCACCAACGCCATCAAGTACAACGACAAGGACGAGCGCTGGATCGAGATCGGCTGCGAGCCGATCAACATGGAGCGCGTGTTCTACGTGCGCGACAACGGCATCGGCATCAAGCCCGAGCACCGCGGCCGCGTCTTCACCCTGTTCGAGCGCCTGCACAAGCGCGACGCCTACGGCGGCGGCACCGGCGTGGGCCTGACCATCGTGCAGAAGATCGTGCACATGCACGGTGGGCGCATCTGGATCGAGTCGGTGCCCGGACAGCGCACCAGTTTCTATTTCACCTTGCCGGAGAGGGACCCCGATGAGCAATGACAAGAAGGCGATGCCCGCCCACAGCTTCCTGGTGGTGGACGACAACCCCGACGATTTCTTCGCCGTGCAGCGCGGCCTGCAGAAGGCCGGCGTGAAGAACCCGCTGCTGCACTGCGAGTCCGGCGAGGAGGCCCTGGAGCAGCTCGCCGCCGCCGCCGCCGCCGGCGGCCTGCCGTCGCTGGTGCTGCTGGACATCAACATGCCCGGCATGAAGGGCGCCGAGGTGCTGTCGGCGATCCGCGACAGCCGGGATGCGGCGCTGGCGGCGCTGGCGGTGGTGATGCTGACGTCTTCCGACGACGATCGCGACGTGCATGCGGCGTTCAAGGGGCATGCGAGCGGGTTTTTGAACAAGCCGCTGGAGCTGGAGCAGCTGGAGCGGACGCTGGAGCGGTTGCGGGGGGGAGGGTGGAGATTTTGCGATAGTCCCGGATAGCTCGATCAGTTTTATCATCGGGTTGCCGACAACGCATGAATACCAATACTGAAAAGTGGCGGCGCATGGCACTTCGGCGTGCGCTGGGAACTCGCAAGCCGTCACCGTCCAAGGGCGTCGTTGCCCTTGCTGAATCGTATCTGGTCGCGCATGCCTGCTTCGCATGCCGCAAGAGCTTCAAGATTCATCCGCGTCAGGATGCGGCAGCCCGCTGCCCCCAGTGCAGCAAGGAAATCCATTGGATGGGGCGCTCCTTCAAGGCGCCCGCGATGGGAAACACGGAACAGTGGCGCAAAGTCCAGGCGCTGTATGCGTATGGCTTCAGGTTCTTCAGCTGCCGCAGCCATCCGGCGGCGCCTCCACTGCCCGAGCGGTTCAGGGACGTTCGCCACTTCGTGGCTGCCAATCCGGCTCATCCTTTTCGTGTGGCGCCCCTCGATACGGCGCTCCTGCCGGCGGCCACGTCTTCGCTATCGCTGCGGCGTGGACGAGTTTGAGTAAGGGTATCCGGCACGCGAGTTCGTAGGGAGTCAGTGTTTCGCCCTCAGGTCCGAGAACCTGAATCGACTGTCAGATTGCTCTGCTCTCAATCCTGCGACAGAGTTGGCCATACGCTTGCATCACCAAGGAGACCCTGTGGACAAGGCAGCATTCTGGAAGATCATCGACGCATCGCGACGTGACGCAGAGGATGATCCGGAGGAGCAACTGGAGACCCTCAGGGAACGCCTGTCTTCACTGGAGCCTGCGGAGATCGTATCGTTCGATCGTATTCTCAGTGAGTACCACGGCAGGGCAGACACTTGGGATCTGTGGGGTGCGGCCTACATCATTGGCGGAGGCTGTTCGGACGATGGCTTCATGGATTTCAGAGGATGGCTTATTTCTCGCGGAGAAAAAGCCTATGAGGCTGCGCTCGCCGATCCTGAGTCCCTGGTCAAGGTCGTGAAAGAACATGACGGGGAGTGCCAGATCGAGGGGTATCAGTATGTCGCGTCCGAGGTCTGGGAAGAGAAGACCGGGAAGACCAGCGATGATTTCCCGAGTCATGACCTGCCGATGCGCACCGGCACCTCCGGCACCCCGTGGGAGGAGTCTGATCTTGACGAGCGGTTTCCCAAGCTCAGCAAGAAGTTCAGTTAGGGCGAACGGCGCGATGCCATCACGCGCTCCGTTTTGCACGTAGGTCGTGTGAGCTTCCGCTTCTACATATACCGATGCGCTCCCGGAGCGCCGCCAGTAATTGAGTGGCCTTCCATGCTCAGTGATCCCTTGGGATCACGCGATGAAGTCGCGCGGGTTCTTGCTCAGTTGCTTCAGAATCTGGAGTGGCATTCATACAAGGACAGGCACTCGTTCGGAAGTGCTGTTGACTCGCGATACGACTCGGGATTCTACATTTCACTTCATGAATATGAGAAAGGTCAGGTTCATCTCATCAGTGCAACAAACCATGCCTCACCGCACACCCTGACGCTCATCATGAAGCGCTTCCAGTTGAATCACTGTTGCACTGATTGGGGGGAGTTTAGATATCCTTATCGCTGTGACGATGATTGGAAGATCATCAGCTAGTGAAATATTCCGATTTGAAGGCTAACGATCGATGCATTCCAGAAGGTGGGATGCGCTCCGCTTTCCCGCCCTACACGAGCTTAAGGTAGTGCCATTGGGATCGTTGATCCGCCCCACACCCGCGGTCATATCGTCTAGAGCTTGAACTTCATGGAGGCAAGAACTATGCGCGGCATACGATTTGCCGCGGTCTTGGGCCTGGCATTCTTGGCCCCTGTCGTCCTGGCGGACTCGGAGTCGCCGGCGCGCCCTGTCGAAGGGATGTTGCTCGACTGGCCGGACGAGGAGGGCTGGAAGGCGGCAAACAAGCAGGAAAATTCCCGTGTGCAGATGATCGAGATCGTGCGGGGGGAGGAGACCGTCGACAACTGGACCGAACTGGGCACCATGATCTCGAACAAGGGTACGGTTCTGCCGTCGATTGCCATGGGCTATGAGACCTACAAGACTCAACTCGAGAAGACTTGTCCTGGGGCGGTGTTCGAGATACGTGACGTCGAGGCCGATGCCGAGTATCCCCGCATGATATTCACCTTCAGCTGCGAGCGGACGCCAAAGGACGGGCATGCGGAATCCGCGGTGTGGCTGTTGATGCAGGGCAAGCAGTCCTTGTATGTGGCCCAGCGCGCCATTCGCTCGGCACGAATCCCGGAGGATTTGTGTCTTCGCTGGATCGAGTGGCTGAAGACTGCGAGGGTGGTGGTGCGGTGAGGCGTGGAAGATGGAAATATTGCGGGCATGGGATTCGCGCGTGAATCGAGCCCGTAGCCCGTAGGGCGGGTCGATGACCCGCCGGTCGCGGAATGCGAGGGCATGGATGCCCGAGGTAGGGCAACGCAGGAGCAGTTGCCGGCGGGATGCTCCCGCCCTACGATTTATAAACCAGGTTTATCGACGAGCATGAAACAGAAGACCTACGTCCTCAAGGCGAGCGAGATCAGGGATCTGGCGAAGGGATACGGCGGTTGCATTGCCACCGACATGATCACGGTCCAAGGCAGGAAGGTGGGCTACATGGTGCGGGAGCCGACCCATCGACCGCATGACAGCGGTTGGTGCTTCACCTCCGGTGAGGAGTCCCAGGAATACATGGACAATCCCCGGAATCACGGCATCTACGATGTGAACACCATCGCCAACTACAGCCCGGACATCATTCCGCTGCTGGATGCACCGCCCTGCAGCGCTTTTGCGCGTGATGAAGAGACTGGCGAGCTTGTTCCCGTGGAGTACCAGGAGCCTCTTGAGTAGCCGCTGCCGTCACCCCTGACCCCAAACCAACTCTCCCCTGAATCCGAAGTCTGGCTGCCGACCAAGGACCGTAGGGCGGGATGCGCTACGATTTCCCGTCCTGCACGCTGGTTGTGCCGCAGTAGGCCGGCGCAGCGACAAAAAGGAGTTCACATGCCATCAGCATCGAAAGGCGGTAGCGAGCGAGTCGTCGTGGAGAACGTGGTGTCCCCGGGGCACACGTACACGGTGGATGCCGGGAAATACAACGCGATGAAGGCGGCGCTCCTGAAGGTGCTGCCGCGCAAGGCGCCGGGGCTGACGGGCGCCGAGATGTCGGGGGCGGTGCGGGCGCATCTGCCCGAGGCGGAGTTTCCCGGCGGCGCGAAGGCGGGGTGGTGGCTCAAGTGTGTGCAACTGGACCTTGAGGCGAAAGGGGTGGTGGTGAGGGAGGTTTCCAAGCCGTTGCGGTGGCATCGGGCGAAGTAGGGCAATCGGGTCGGATACAATGAACAAAGTCATTTTTGAACGGGCCGAGTACTCCGGAGAGGTATTCGAGAAGCTCGACCTGGAAGAGGGTGAGTTGCAGGGCGTGAGCTTTTACGACTGCAGTTTCGTCAAATGCAGTTTCTCCAACGCGAAGCTCACGCAATGCCGCTTCGACAGCTGCGAGTTTTCCGGCTGCAACCTCAGCCTGGCCAGGATCAGGGACAGCTCGTTCCGCGAGGTTTCGTTCTCGTCCTGCAAGCTGATCGGCATCGACTGGACTACCGCGCGCTGGCCCACGGTGTCCCTGAGCGGACAGCTCCGCTTCGAGGAATGCCTGCTGAACTCTTCCTCCTTCTTCGGGCTCTTCCTGCAGGAAATGAAGATGGAAGCCTGCCAGGCCCATGACGTCGATTTCACGGAAGCGGACTGCGGGCATGCCAGCTTCATCCAGACGGATTTCGCAGGCGCCACGTTTCATCACACGAAGCTGGTGAAGGCTGACTTCAGCGACGCGACCCATTACGTGATCGATGTCAGGACCAGCAAGGTTACGGGTGCCCGGTTCAGCTTGCCCGATGCGGTAAACCTGCTGAGAAGCCTGGATATCGAGATCGTGGACTGATTCCGTAGTCGCCCCGTAGGCTTTGCGCGTCCCTCGATACACCGCTACGCGGCACTCGGGATGAGCGGTTTGGTGGAGGGTAAATAAGAATCCCGGCTCGCTACACGAAACAGGGCTACGTTCCTGCGATGATGTCCGCGAGCCTCACTGCAGCGGATACACGCCGTTGGTGAAACGCAACACAAGGAATCCGTTGTCCTGGCAGGCGACCCAGAGCTGGTCGCCGACGAAACGCGGCGGCGAGGTGCACCAGTCGGTCGACAGGTTGGCGTCGCTGAACTGGCCCAGGTTCAGCACGTAGCTGCCGATGGTCGCCACGGTGTCGGGGATGTCGGAGGCGGTGGGTGTGAGGCCGACGCCGCCGGCGTGCTCCGAACCGGCCAGCCGCAGGCGCGCGGCGCCGGTCTGGGCGGGCGGGTTGAAGTAGGCGATCTCGCGAGGCGCGGCGGGATTGCGGATGTCGAACACGCGAATGCCGGACTGGAAGAATCCGCAGGCCAGCACGGTGGGGTCCTGTCGGCGATCCACGCTGCAGTAGTGGGCCTCGTAGCCGAACAGGCCGTTGCCGGCGGTGTCGGCATTGCGCAAAGCCTGGTGCTCCGGCCGCTGGATCTCGAGCTGGATGTGGGCGACTTCCTGCGGGGCGCTTTCGTCGCCGATGTCGATGATGCGTGCGCCTTCGGAGCCGAATTCGTCGACGGCGACGAGGTAGGGCTTGTCGCGGTAGCGGATGGGGACGGCGTGCTGGCCGACGCCGACCGGGTTCCAGCTCAGCCTGCCGAGCGTGCGGATGGAAGGCGCGGCCTTGCGTGCCTGGATGTCGCTGACGTCGAGGATCATGACGCCCGCGGGAAAGGCGGTGGAGAGGTACATGCGGTTGCCGTCGTCGCTCAGCTCGAAGCCGTGGTTGGCCGGGAAGCCGGCGAAGCCGGTGAAGAGGATGCGCGGGTGGGCGGGCTCGGTGACGTCGATGGCGGTGAGCGAGCCGGCGACCAGGCCGCTGGACCAGTAGGTGAGGCCGTCGGGTGACCAGCCGCCCTCGTGCGCGAGGACGTTGGTGGGGAGTTCCAGTGGCGTGCCGGCGAGGCTGTTGAGGTGCACGGGTTGGCTGCAGTCCTGGCCGATGTCGTAGACATCGAAGAACGCGGCGGCGAGGACAGGGCCGACGGCCACGCTGGCCAGGAGCCGGCGCGCTTCGTTGACCTTGAGCGATTCCCAGGGGCCGATGGCCATCGACGGGCTGACGAGCGTGCCCGCGAGCCGGGGATGGGCGGGGTCGGAGGCATCGACCACCTGTACGCCCGGGGAGCGCTTGTACGGCGAGCCGAGGAAGCTGGTGGACAGGTAAGCGCAATGGCCGCTGGAAGGACTGACCCAGCTGCTGCCTTCACCCTGGTACTGGCCGACCAGCTCGAGGTTGCAGCGGTAGCCCTGCTGGCTGCGTCCGCTGAGACGGTCCGCCCGCGGCACCTGGCCCTGGATGTCGCCCTCGGGAAGATCGGCGGGACCGCAGCGGGCCTTGTCCAGGGGCGCGGAGCCCGAGCTGACGTCCGCGCTGCGGCTGCAGGCGCCCAGCGCCACGGCCAGGACGATGACGGCACAGCACGGACCCGATCGCCACGGATGCTGCATTGGCATTTCTCCCCCCGGTTGGCTGGCAGGAATGTATCGCCTTGGGCGGGGGGCTGCATCCTTGTGGCGCGATTTACGGAAACTGCGGCCCGGCATTGAAGATCGCGACTTGCGTCGCTCCAACGGGGCATCCGGTGTTCAGACTGCAGGAGCGGCTGTCAGCCGCGAAGGCCGGTGGTCATGATGCACTCCGCTCGCGGCTGACAGCCGCTCCTACGTCCGTGCGCAGAGGGAGGGGGTTGAGAAGAAAAGAAAGTTAGTGCGCCCGCTTGCCTCTCAGCACCATGCGCTGCAGCGACGCAATCTCCGCCGACAGCATCTGGTCCTGCTGCGGTGTGAGGTCGAGCAGGCGCAGGCCCAGGCGGAGCTGGCCGTTGCGTTCGTGGCGGCTGCGGACTTCGGCGCGGGTCTGGATGCTGGTGCCGGGGAGGCGCAGCAGGCATTGGAGTTCGTCGCCGGGCGAGCCGCGGCCGCCGGAGACGACCGTGGCGGCGCCGCCGCGGGAGAGGTCGGCGAGCAAGCCGCGGAAGATCACGCCGTCATGCGTGAACTGCGAGGGCGGCAGGGCGGTCTGGGCGGGCAGGGCGATGCGGAAGGCGCCGCGGCGTTCGCGATACTGCACGCGCTCGGGGAAGCGCAGCTGCAGCAGATCGTTGTTGACGGCCTGGGTCGGCGACTCGACGGTGCTGCGGAAGACGAAGCGGCCGCCGTCGAGCTGGCCGCTGACCAGCACCTGGGTGCCGGGCGAAAGCGGGACCTCGGGGAACGGGGCGTCGATCAGCAGGCAGCCGCGCAGCGGCGCCACTTCCAGCAGCAGGCTGCTGCACAGCTCGCCTTCACCCAGGCCCAGCGACAGCAGGCTGCGCGCGTGCAGGACGCGGCCCAGCAGGGCGGCGATCTGGCGGCGTTCTTCGATGATGGCGGTGCGATCCCGCTCTGCGGCCGGCGCGATGACGCTGGAGAGGGTGCTCATCGGTTCCGGGGCTCCGTCAGGCGCTGCCGAGACGCTGGCCGCCGAGGGCGACGGCGCCGTAACCACCGCGTCCATAGGTCTGCTGCGGCGCTTCGCCGCGCAGGTTCTGCAGCGTCTGCCGCACCTGGCGGTGGCGCACTTCCAGCACCATGGCGTTGTCCTGGTTGGCGCGCTGGCAGCGCTGCGCGAGCGTCTGCAACTCGGCCCAGTCGGCCAGCAGGCGGGTAGCTTCGGGCAGGCGCGCGAAGTACGCGTTGAGCGGGCCCTGCGTGGCGCGCAGGCGCAGCACGGGCTCGCCGAGGCGGCGCAGGGTTTCGGCGGCGGCGGACTTGGCGGCGGTGACCTGTTCGAGCTGGTCGGCGTCGTCGGCCAGCAGGGCCTGTTTCTCGGCATCCAGTGTGGTGAGCAGCTGGCGCGTGTGTTCCAGCTGCTGGCGCAGGTTTTCGGTCAGGGGCAGGGGCTGGGGGGCCCAGGGGTTGGCAGTCATCGCGAGCCCAGCTCCCATTCATACCGCGTGAGTTTCGCGGCCACCCGTTCGGCATTGACCTGGTAGCGGCCATCGCGAACCTTGTCGCGAATCTCGCTGACTTTCTTCATGTCGACATCCGGTGCGGCCGAGGCGGCCTTGCCGGTCTGCGCCAGCAGCTGCGCCTCGCCGGTGAGCTTGACCGATTCGCCGGCGGCGACCGGGACGGCGGGCTTGCCCGTCGACGCGTTCGGCTGCGCGGCCGTGGCCTGGCGGGCCCTGGCGGCGGCGGCGGGTCCCTGGGGACCATAATTTTCGATCTTGGAGCTCATGGCGGGCAACCTTGGAACAAGGGTTCTGCCTGTGTTAACGGCGCGGTGCCGGAAAACTTGAGGATTTCCGCAAGGCCGCCGCCGGAATGCCGACGGCTGCTCGCGGGTGTTTGATTCGCATGGTGTTTTTGCTGCGGTTCATGGGCGGGCCTTCACAGGCGCACTTCGACCTGGCCGCCGCTGGTGACCTGTCCCTCGACCACTCGTCGCGAGCTGCTGTTCTCCACCGGGATGCGGTCGCCGGCGGCGCCGTCGCGCAGGGCCTTGCCCTGGCTGCGCACTTCCACCGGGCCGGCGCGGCCGATGACGGTGACCAGGTCGCCGCGGCGCACCAGCTTCTGCGCTTCGACCATGTCGGGGCTGAGCACGCTGCCGGCGTTGGCGGGGCGGCGCAGCTGGCGGCCGGCAAGCTGCGCCGGGTCGCTGTAGTAACCATAAGGAAGGCTGGCGATGTCGCGGTCCTGCGGGACGAGCATGGCGGCGTCGACGGTTTCGCCGCGCTGCACGCCGCGCACCAGGGTCAGCACGGGGCGGATGTCGGTGAGGCGCACGCTGACATAGACGGTCCAGGCTACGGGCGCGCCGCAGCTGACGGCGACGCGGGCCTGGGCGCCGCGCTGCGGCTCGGGGGCGGCGCGCAGGGCTTCGCCGCAGGCAGGCAGGCGCAGGCGCTCGTCCAGGGCCAGGGCTTCGGCCTGGGCGCTGGGAGAGGCCTGGGCGCGGGCGGCGGCGACGGCGGCGCTGCGCAGCGATTCGATCGGCTGCACGGCGTCGGCGGCCACGGCCAGGGTGCTGGCGAGCAGGAGCAGGACGGCGCAGGGGAGTTTCATGGCGGGGTCTCCGGGTCTGGGTGGGGTGGTGCAAGAGCTGTTCCTGGAGGGGCTTTATTTCCCTCTCCCGCTGGCGGGAGAGGGCTAGGGTGAGGGTGGTGCGTGGGCGGTTACGCACATCGCCACCGATTGAAGGCTCCACCCTCACCCCAGCCCTCTCCCGCCGGCGGGAGAGGGAGACCAGACAAGACGTTAAAGAAACGTCATGGCTTGCCGATACCCGCCGGATACGGAGACGCACATGGCGACCGGCTTACTCGAAAGCATCGACCGCAGTACCCAGCTGGCCGGGCATAACCGCCTGGCGCTGCTGCTGTTCCGGCTGGGGCCGCGGCAGGTGTTCGGGATCAATGTGTTCAAGGTGCAGGAGGTGATCCGGCGGCCGCAGCTGCTGCTGATGCCGTCTGCGCACCCGCTGGTGGCGGGCGTGGCGGATATCCGCGGGCGGGTGGTGCCGGTGATCGACCTGCATCGCGCCATCGGCGCTCCGGCGGTGGCCGGGGATGCGGCGGCGCATGTGATCGTGGCGGAGTACAGCCGCTCGGTGCAGGGCTTCCTGGTGCAGGCGGTGGACCGGATCATCCATGTGGACGTGGGCACGGTGCAGCCGCCGCCGGAGACCGGCAGCGAAAGCTACCTGACGGCGATCACCCGCTACGGCGACGAGTTGGTGGAGATCATCGACGTGGAGAAGGTGCTGGCGGCGGTGACCGGCGAGCGGCCGGGCATGTCCGGTGAGCTGCAGGCGCAGGCGATGGACCTGGATGCCCGTGGCCGACGCGTGCTGGTGGTGGACGATTCGCGCGTGGCCCGCAGCCAGATCGAGAAGGTGCTGGGGCAGCTCGGTCTCGACAGCATCACGGCGACCGACGGCAAGGACGCGCTGCGCCAGCTGCAGCTGATGGCGGAGCAGGGGCCGGTGGATGAGCAACTGCTGATGGTGATCTCGGATGTCGAAATGCCGGCAATGGACGGCTACCGTCTGACGACGGAAATCCGTCGCGATGCCCGCCTGAAGCCGCTTTACGTGCTGATGCACAGCTCGCTGTCGGGTGTTTTCAACAACGCCATGGTGGAGCGCGTAGGGGCCGACCGCTTCCTGCCCAAGTTCAGTTCCGACGAGCTGGCGGGCGCCATCGTGGACCGGCTGAAAGCCATACAGATCAGGCACTAAGCCTGGTTTCCCCCGGAGCTGCCGGGGCGGCGGTTACCTGGCCGTCCACCCCCTTCGACAGGCTCAGGGCGAACGGCCTTCGAGCTTCTGTCTGACCGCCGGCCCCTCGTCTGGTACAGCAGTTGCCTTGAACCCTCTGCAAAGGCTTTTCAAGCCCGGAGGACCCAATGGCAAACGACCCGTTGTTCGGCATTCACGCCGACGCCCTGCAGCTGCAGCGGCGCCGCATGGAGATGCTGGCCGCGAACATCGCCAATGCCGACACTCCCGGCTACCGCGCCCGCGACCTCGACTTCCGGAAGCTGCTCGCGGCGGCGCAACAGCCCGCCGCCGCGCCTGCAGCGGGGGGCGCTGCTCCCTATAGCGGCATGGACGACGCACAACTGAAGGCCGCCACCGTCTACCGGCTGCAGACGCAGCCGAGCGTGGACGGCAACACGGTGGACGCGCAGGTGGAGCAGTCGCAGTACGCCCAGGCGGCACTGCAGTACCAGGCCAGCCTCGGCTTCATGGACGGGCGCCTGCGCTCGTTGATGACCGCGATCACCGGGCAATAACCATGTCGATGAAGATCTTCGATATCGCCGGCTCCGCGCTCAGCGCGCAGTCGGTGCGTCTCAACACCGTCGCCTCGAACCTGGCCAACGCCGACTCGGTGACCGGCGACGCCAGTTCGGTCTACAAGGCGCGGATGCCGGTGTTCCAGGCCATCGCCGACCCGCAGAACCCGGAAGGCTCGGGCGTGCAGGTGCGCGGCGTGGTGGAGAGCACGGCGGAGGCGCAGAAGCGCTACGAGCCGGGCAACCCGCTGGCCGACAAGGACGGCAATGTCTACGCGCCCAACGTCAACATCGTGGAGGAGATGGTCAACATGATCTCCGCCTCGCGTTCCTACCAGGCCAGCGTGGAGGTGATGAACACCGCCAAGGACATGGCCCTGCGTACCCTCAATCTCGGCAAATAAGGGTCTGATCCATGGCCGCCGTCGGCAGCACCACTTTCGACAACCTCGGGCTCTCGCTGCAGCAGGACGCCGGGAAAAAAAAGCAGCAGCTCGGGCAGGACGAGTTCCTCAAGCTGATGACCACGCAGCTGAAGAACCAGGACCCGACCAAGCCGATGGACAACGCCCAGTTCCTGGGCCAGATCGCGCAGTTCAGCACCGTCTCCGGCATCCAGCAGATGCAGGAGTCCTTCACCAGCCTGGCCACCTCGATGCAGTCGGCGCAGACCCTGCAGGGCGCGCAGATGGTGGGGCGCGGCGTGCTGGTGCCGTCCAGAACCTCTTTGCTGCCGGACACCGGCGCCATGGGCGCGGCGGCGGAGCTGCCGGCCGGCGGCACGCTGCGCGTCGACGTGCTCGACAGCTCGGGCCAGGTGGTGCGCCGCCTGGACCTGGGCACCAAGCCCGAAGGCCTGGCGCAGTTCACCTGGGACGGCAACGACGAATCCGGCAACCGCATGGAAGCGGGTACCTACACCTTGCGCGCCGAACTCGACCAGGGCGGCGGCACGCAGTCTCTTTCCACCTACGGCCTCGACGTTGTCGACAGCGTTTCGCTGGGCAGCGACGGCCTCACGCTCAACCTTTCCGGGCTCGGTGCGACCAAGCTCGCCAACGTCCGCCAGATCTTCTAGGAGTCCGCCATGACCTTCCGTATCGCCCTTTCCGGCCTCAACGCCGCCTCCGCCGACCTCGGCGTGACCGCCAACAACATCGCCAACGCCAACACCACCGGTTTCAAGGGGTCGCGCGCGCAGTTCGTGGACTTCTTCCCGCAGGCCTCCGGCGGCATCGCCGACAACGCCATCGGTGCCGGCACGCGCCTGGACAAGGTGGCCCAGCAGTTCTCGCAGGGCTCGGTGAACTTCACCAACAACAACCTGGACCTGGCGATCAGCGGCGAAGGCTTCTTCACGCTCAGCGACAACGGCGCCACGGTGTACTCGCGCGCCGGCGCCTTCGGCACCGACCGCAATGGCTTCGTCGTCAATGCCAACGGCCAGCGCCTGCAGGTCTACCCGCCGGTGACCGGCGGTGCGGCCTTCGATACCGCGCAGCTGTCGGACCTGCAACTGGCGACCACCGACAACCCGCCGGCCGCCACCACCACCATCAACGCCGGCATCAACCTGCCGGCCAATGCCTCGGTGCCGGCCACGGCCACGTTCAGCGCCACCGATCCGACCAGCTACAACCACACCACCTCGGTGACGGTGTATGACTCGCTGGGCGCGCCGCACACGGCCAACCTGTTCTTCTCCAAGACGGCCACCGCCAACGAGTGGAGCCTGAACATGCAGGTGGACGGCGCTTCCGCCGGCCCGGCCACCACGCTGACCTACTCCGACAGCGGCCAGCTGCTGACGCCGGCCAACGGCAACATCGCCCTGCCGCCGGTGAACACCACCACCGGATCGGCGCCGATGAATCTCAACCTGGCGCTGGACAATTCCACGCAGTACGGCGAGAAGTTCTCGGTCAGCAGCCTGCGCCAGGACGGCTATGCCACCGGCCGCCTGACCGGCGTTGAAGTGACCGACGAGGGCATCGTGCAGGCGCGCTTCACCAACGGCCAGGCGACCCCGCTGGGCCAGGTGGCGCTGACCAACTTCGCCAACCCGCAGGGCCTGCAGCAGCTGGGCGACAGCACATGGGGCGAGACCTTCGGCTCCGGCTCCGCCCTGCGCGGCCAGGCCGGCGGCACCAACTTCGGCGAGATCCAGAGCGGCGCGCTGGAAGCCAGCAACGTCGACCTGACCGAGCAGCTGGTCAACATGATCACCGCGCAGCGCAACTTCCAGGCGAACGCGCAGATGATCTCGACCTCCGACCAGATCACGCAGACCATCATCAACATCCGCTAAGCGCCCTGAGGCGCTGAGCCGGGAGTGAGCCATGGATAGAGCCCTGTATGTAGCGATGACCGGCGCCAGGCAGACCCTGCAGGCGCAGGCGGTCAACAGCCATAACCTGGCCAATGCCAGCACGGTGGGCTTCAAGGCGGAGCTGGCGGCGCAGCAGGCGGTGGCGGTGGAGGGCGGCGGCTTGCCCTCGCGCGTCAACACGGTGCTCAACGGCGGCGGCTGGGATGCCAGCATGGGCTCGATCCAGCAGACCGGCCGCGACCTCGACGTGGCGCTGGGCCAGGACCGCTGGCTGGCGGTGCAGGCGCCGGATGGTTCCGAGGCTTATACCCGCGGCGGCGAGCTGTCGCTGGATGTGAACGGCCAGCTGCGCACGGCTTCCGGCCTGGCGGTGATGGGTGACGGCGGCCCGATGTCGGTGCCGCAGAACAGCAGCCTGACCATCGGCAACGACGGCAGCGTGTCGATCGTGCCGCTGGGCCAGGGCGCGGAGACCAGCGCCACGGTCGGGCGCCTGCGCGTGGTGGAAGCGAAGCCCGAACAGCTGGAGCGGGGGGCGGACGGACTGTTCCGCGCCAGGGCCGGGCAGTCGCTCGATGCCGCTCCGGGCAATGTGCTGACCGCCGGGGCGGTGGAGACCAGCAACGTGAACATTTCCGAGGCCATGGTCAACATGATCCAGCTGGCGCGGGCTTTCGAGATGCAGACGAAGCTGATGCGGGCGGCGGAGGACAATGCGCAGGCGGCTTCGTCGATTGTGAGAATGGGGTAAAGACTCAGGATTTCAGGTAACACATCTTTAGTTCCCTCTCCCGCTGGCGGGAGAGGGCTAGGGTGAGGGTGGTGCGTGCAAATAGCTTCACAGCTTGGTTAGCTGCCTCAGGCCTCCACCCTCACCCCAACCCTCTCCCGCCAGCGGGAGAGGGGGCTATGCGGTTGGGTCGTTCGATACGGAACCGGCCCACGCGCAAACACGTTCATGGCTGACAAGGTTCCTGCTGTCCACGTCCTGGAGAGCCTCCATCGTTAAACGATGTTGCTCCATCTCGTCTGGATTCGATTCACGAGGCGTCTGTGTGTTCGGGTTCAAGCGATCAAGACTCTCTGGTCTATCAGACTTGATTAGATCAGCCGAACTCTGCAAACGCCACCGCGCCAACTTCCCGACACCCTTCCTGCTGGCCCGGAACTTGTACCACCCCCTGCAGAGGCGGATTTCCGCCGCTTTGCAGGATCATCGCCATGACACAAGCCCTCTGGGTTGCGAAGACCGGTCTGGATGCGCAACAGACGCGCATGACGGTCATTTCCAACAACCTCGCCAACGTCAACACCACGGCCTTCAAGAAAGGCCGCGCGGCGTTCGAGGACCTGATGTACCAGACCGTGAAGCAGGCCGGCGGGGCGACCACGCAGCAGACACAGGCGCCTTCGGGCCTGAACCTGGGCACCGGCGTGCGCGTGGTGGCCACCGAGAAGATGTTCACCCAGGGCAACATGCTGCAGACCGGCAATGGCCTGGACGCGGCGATCAACGGCCGCGGTTTCTTCCAGGTGACGATGCCGGACGGCTCCACCGCCTATACGCGCGATGGCAGCTTCAAGGTCAGCAGCCAGGGCGAGCTGGTGACTTCCAGCGGCTACGCGATCCAGCCGGGCATCACCCTGCCGGAGAACGCGCAGAACGTCACCATCGGTGCCGACGGCACCGTCAGCGTCACCGTGCCGGGCCAGTCGGCGCCGCAGCAGGTGGGGCAGATCCTGGTCGCCGACTTCATCAATCCCGCGGGCCTGCAGCCCAAGGGCGAGAACCTCTATACCGAGACTGCCGCCAGCGGCAGCCCGCAGAGCGGCGCGCCGGGCCTCAACGGCCTGGGCTCGCTGGCGCAGGGCTCGCTGGAATCCTCCAACGTCAACGTGGTGGAGGAACTGGTCAACATGATCGAGACGCAGCGCGCCTACGAGATGAACTCCAAGGCGATCTCGACCACCGACCAGATGCTGCAGTACGTGACCAACAACCTGTGATGCGCGCCATGAAACTCGCCGCCCCGCTGGTCGCCGCACTGTTCCTGCAGGCTTGCGCCAGCGCGCCGGCCATGCCGAAGCCGGCGGCGCTGCCGATGCCGGCGATGCCGGCCGCCGCCAGCACCGAAGGCTCGATCTATGCCGCCGGCGCCATGGCGCTGTTCGAGGACCAGAAGGCGCGCCGCGTCGGCGACACGCTGATGATCGTGCTGGTGGAGTCCACCAGCGCGCAGAAGAAGGCCAGCACCGCCACCAGCAAGGACAGCAATGCCAGCATCGACGGCCCGACCCTGTTCGGCCGGCCGGTGACGGTCAACGGCGTGCCGGTGCTGGAGGCCGAGCTGGGCTCGACCAAGACCTTCAAGGGCGACGGCGACAGCAGCCAGTCGAACAAGCTGCAGGGCAGCGTCGGTGCGGTGGTGATGCAGGTGCTGCCCAACGGCAACCTGGTGATCAGCGGCCGCAAGCAGGTGCAGATCAACCAGGGCAGCGAGACGGTGAGCATCGAGGGCATCGTGCGGCCGATCGACATCCGCCCGGACAACAGCATCACTTCCGACCGCGTCGCCAACGCCAGCATCTCCTACTCGGGGCAGGGCGCGGTGGCCGACAGCAATGTCATGGGCTGGGCCAGCCGCTTCTTCAACTCGGGCTGGTTCCCGTTCTGAGGGTGATGACCATGCGCCTGATCAAATCCATTCTTGCCACGCTGTTGATGGCCCTCTGCCTGCCCGCCCACGCGGAGCGGGTGAAGGACCTGGCCGACGTGTCCGGCGTGCGCGGCAACCCGCTGGTGGGCTACGGCCTGGTGGTGGGCCTGGACGGCAGCGGCGACCAGACCACGCAGGCTCCGTTCACGGTGCAGAGCCTCAAGGCGATGCTGGCGCAGCTGGGCGTGACGATTCCTCCCGGCGTGAACCCGCAGCTCAAGAACGTGGCGGCGGTGGCGATCCACGCCGAGCTGCCGGCCTTTGCCAAGCCCGGCCAGGCGATCGACGTCACGGTGTCCTCGATCGGCAACTCCGGTTCGCTGCGCGGCGGCGCGCTGCTGATGACGCCGCTCAAGGGCGCCGACGGCCAGGTCTACGCCGTGGCCCAGGGCAACGTGGTGGTCGGCGGCCTGGGCATCTCGGCCAAGGACGGTTCACGGGTTTCGGTCAACATCCCCAGCTCCGGCCGCATTCCCAACGGGGCGCAGGTGGAGCGCGTGGTGCCCACCAGCTTCACCGCCGCGCCGGACATCCGTCTCAACCTGCACGTGGCGGATTTCACCACCGCCTCGCGCCTGGCCGAAGGTATCAACAGCGCCCTGGGCGGCGGCGTGGCCGCGGCACTGGACCCGGTGACGGTGTCGGTGCGCGCGCCGGCCGACAGCAACAGCCGCGTGGCCTTCCTGTCCATGCTGGAGAACATCGAGGTGCAGCCGGGCGATGCCCCGGCGCGCGTGATCGTCAACAGCCGCACCGGCACGGTGGTGATCGGCAGCGGCGTGCGCGTGACGCCGGCGGCGGTGTCGCATGGCTCGCTGTCGGTGACCATTTCCGAGAAGCCGCGCGTCAGCCAGCCGGCACCGTTCTCCAAGGGCGAGACCGTGGTGGTGCCGGACTCGGCGATCGAAGTGACGCAGAGCGGTGGCCGCATGTTCAAGTTCGACGCCGGCGTGAGCCTGGACGACATCGTCCGCGCGGTGAACCAGGTGGGCGCCGCTCCCGGCGACCTGGTGGCGATCCTTGAAGCCCTGAAGGAAGCCGGCGCGCTGCGTGCGGAGCTGGTGATCATCTGATGGCCATGTCGCCGCTCGATACCGTCACCGACTTCGGCCAGTTCGCTGGCCTGAAGGCGCAGGCGCGCGAGCAGAACCCGGCGGCGCTGTTGAAGACCGCCAGGCAGTTTGAGTCGCTGATGCTGCAGCAGATGCTCAAGGCGATGCGCGCGGCCACGCCGGGCGAGGATGCGCTGGGCGGCGGCGAGCAGACCAATTTCTATCGCGACATGTTCGACCAGCAGCTGGCGGTGACGCTGTCCAGCGGCAAGGGCGTCGGGCTGGCCGACATGATGGTGCGGCAGCTGAAGATGAGCCAGTCGCTGGGCGGGGGCGAGACCGGCGTGTCGCTGGATACGAAACTCCCGGCGCGCAGCGGCCTGTCGGCCCTGATCGCGCAGCGGCCGGAGGTCGTGCAGGCCCCCGAAACCACCGAGCCGGTGCAGGAACTGAAACCCCCGGTGGCGCTGAAGAGCGACGAGACGCTGACCGAGTTCCGGCCGAGGACGCCGCAGGAATTCATCGACGCGGTGCTGCCGCATGCCGAGAAGGCCGCCAAGGAGCTGGGTATCCCGGCGCGCGTGCTGGTGGCGCAGGCGGCGCTGGAAACCGGCTGGGGCAAGCACCAGATCCGCCATGCCGACGGCAAGGCTTCTTTCAACCTGTTCGGCATCAAGGCCGACAAGTCCTGGGACGGCGACAAGGTCCGCACCATGACCCACGAATACGAAGGCGGCCGCATGCAGCGGCAGGATGCGAAGTTCCGTGCGTACGGATCGATCGCAGAGTCCTTTGACGACTACGCGCGCTTCCTCAAGTCCAACCCGCGATACGAGCAGGCCCTGCGTCATCAGGGCAGCGCGCACCAATTCGCCACCGGCCTGCAGAAGGCCGGTTATGCCACCGACCCGTCCTATGCGCAGAAAATCATGCGCATCGCCTATGGCCCGACGGTGCAGACGGCACTCAACAAGAGCGGTACGGTGATGGCATGAGATCTCTTCCATGAGCGACCTTCTCTCCATCGGCGTCTCCGGCCTGCTCGCCTACCGCAAGGCGCTGGACACGGCCGGCCACAACATCGCCAACGTCAACACGCCGGGCTATTCGCGTCAGCGCGTGGAGCTGGGCTCGCGCATCGGCGGCCCGCAGGGCGACGGCTACATCGGCGCCGGCGTCAGCTCCAATACGGTCAAGCGGCTGGCCGACGCACTGGTCACCACGCGCCTGCAGGGCGATGCCTCGGCCTACTCGCGCACCGAGACCTTCGCCGGCCTGGCGTCGCGCGTCGACGGCTGGCTGTCGGACGCGGACTCGGGCCTGACCAAGCCGCTGCAGTCCTTCTACACGGCGCTCAGCGGCCTGTCCTCCAATCCTTCCAGCAGCGCCTCGCGGCAGACGCTGCTGTCCGCCGGCCAGACCCTGGCCGGCCGCTACAACGACATCCAGTCGCAGTTCGACGGGATGGAAACCGAGATCAACCAGCGCCTGTCGCAGACCGCCGACGAGGTGACGCGCTACGCGCAGCAGGTGGCGGACCTCAACGAGCGCATCGTGCTGGCCAAGGGCCAGGCCGGCGGGCAGCCGCCCAACGACCTGCTCGACCAGCGCGACAGCCTGATCAAGGAGATCGCCAGCCGGATCGGCATCACCACCACCGACCAGGACGACGGCGGCATCAACGTCTTCACCGGCAGCGGCCAGGCCCTGGTGCTGGGGCGGCAGGCCAGCGCGCTGACGGTGGGCGACGACGCCTACGGCAGTGGCCGCAAGGAGCTGTTCTTCTCCGGCGGCCAGAACATTACGGCTCAGACCAGCGGCGGCGTCATCGGCGGCCTGCTGGACTTCCGCCGCGAGCTGCTGGACCCGGTCAAGAGCGATCTCGGACGCATGGCCGCAGGCCTGGCCGAGGCGATGAACGAGCAGCACGCGCAGGGCATGGATGCGACGGGACAGATGGGCGGCAAGTTCTTTGCCGACATCGGCGGCTCGGTCTATGCGGCACGCGCCAACACGGGCAATGCCACCGTCGGCGTGGCGCTGAGCGATGCCGGCGCGCTGACCGGCGACGACTACGCGCTGTCCTATACCGGCAGCAGCTGGCAGCTCACCCGTGCCCGCGACGGCGCCAGCGTGGCCCTGACCGGCACGGGCACCAGTGCCGACCCGCTGCGCGCCGAGGGCCTGTCGCTGAGCGTGTCCGGCACGCCGGCGGCGGGCGACCGCTACCTGCTCAAGCCCACCGCCTCGGCGGCCAGCCAGTTGCGCATGGCGATCACCGATACCTCCAGGGTCGCCGCGGCCTCGCCGATACGCGGCTCGGCCGCCCTGGCCAATACCGGCTCGGCCACGGTCGGCGAACTGAGCGTCGCCGACGCCTCCAACAGCTCGCTGCGCAGCGGCGTGACGATCCAGTTCACCGGCGCCAACAGTTACAGCATCAACGGCAGCGGCAGCATCACCTGGGCTGCCGGCGACAGCATCGAGGTCAACGGCTGGAGCCTAAAGCTTTCCGGCACGCCGGCCTCGGGCGACAGTTTCACGGTCGGCGCCAACAGCGCCGGCAGCAACGACAACGGCAATGCCCGCGCCCTGGCCAAGCTGTCCACGCTGGGCGTGCTCAACGGTGGCAGCAGCACCCTGAGCGACGCGCAGGGGGCAATGGTGGGCCGCGCCGGCGCGCAGGCGCAGCAGGCCAGCCTGCAGCTCGACGCCCAGGCTTCCGTACGCGCGCAGACCGAGGCCGAGCAGGCTTCGCTGTCCGGCGTGAACCTCGACGAAGAGGCCGCGGACCTGATCCGCTACCAGCAGGCCTACCAGGCGGCCGCGCGCGTCATCGCCGTGGCCAACGAAGTGTTCCAGTCGCTGCTCGACGCGGCGAGGAACTAGAGGAGATAGCCCATGAGAGTCTCCACATCGATGCTGGCCCAGAGCGCCGTCGGCTCGCTGCAGAAGCAGCAGGCCGCGGTGGCCAAGACCCAGATGCAGCTGGCCACCGGACAGCGCCTGCAGAACGCGGCCGACGATCCCTCCGGCGCGGCCACCGCGGTGGGCCTGGACCAGGCCAGCGCGCAGTACCAGCGCTACCAGACGCAGATCGATACCGCCCGCAACCGCCTGAGCCTGGAGGAGAACGTGCTGGCCGACAGCGGCACGCTGCTGCAGCGTGTGCGCGAGATCGCGGTGGAGCTGAACAACGGCACGCAGTCTTCGCAGACCCGCGGCATCCTCGGCAACGAGTTGCGCAACCTGCGCGAGCAGCTGATGTCCTATGCCAACAGCGACGACGGCCAGGGCCGCTACCTGTTCGGAGGTTCGCAGGACGGCGTGGCGCCGTTCTCCGGCAGCAGCGGCGCCAGCTATGCCGGCGACCAGCAGCAGCGCCTGCTGCAGGTGACCGGTAGCCGCAGCGTGGCCGACGCCGATCCGGGCAGCGAGGTGTTCCTGAGGCTGCGCGACGGCAACGGCACGTTCACCGTGAACTCGGGCAACAACTCCGGCACCGCGGGCCTCAAGAGCGCGCGCCTCACCGACGCCTCGCTGTGGGACGGCGGCAGCTACACGCTGAGCTTCAGCGGCGGCAACTACGAGGTGCGCGACGCTGGAAGCGCCGTGATCTCCAGCGGCACCTACACGGAAGGGCAGGCCATCGCCTTCCGCGGCGTGGACCTGAGCTTCACCGGCACGCCGGCCGATGGCGACAGCTTCCAGGTGGGTGCCAGCGGCCAGCGCGACGTCTTCGCGCAGATCGACGAGCTGGCCCGCATCGCCGGCCTGCCGCAGGACACCGCCGCACAGCGTGCCCAGGTGCAGACCGCCATGCACCAGTCGCTGACCGCGATCGACGCCACCAGCCTGCATCTCAGCGACGTGCGCGCCTCGGTGGGCAACCGCCTGGCCGTGCTCGACGACGCCGAAGCCCAGAACGCCGCGCAGAACGAAACCACCCAGGCCGCGCTGTCCAGCATCCGCGACCTGGACTACGCCGAGGCCGCCACGCGGCTGTCGCAGCAGCTCACCGCGCTGCAGGCGGCGCAACAGACCTTTGCGCGGGTGCAGGGGCTGAGTCTGTTCGACTACCTGCGCTGAGCTTCGGCGCCTTGTCTCGGTAGGGTGCGCACCGCGCACCATTGAGCGTTCGGCAGAGAGTCCTGGTGCGCGGTGCGCACCCTACGGAACTGGGGCCCACCCGGAGTCGCTTGTATTCCCTCGGGGGATGGGATAAAAAAGTTGCGGCGTTCGCTGCTTCGCGACAAGTAGCGTCCTGCGGCCATCGGCTCTTAGCCGTACAGGCTCGCCCTCTGATACCCCCATAGGGGAGATACGGGGCTCCATTTCATCTATGGAGTTCTTATGTCATCTAATCAGCGACAAGTCCGTTTCCGCGATGCGGCGTTTCACGCGCAAAACAAGCGCTGCTTCTACTGTGAATTTCCGATGTGGTCTGCAGATCCGTCAGCTTTCAGCACGAAGCTACGCAAGCGTTTTAAGGTCATCTTGCGATTTCAATGTACGGCGGAGCATCTCGATCCAGTCAGTGCTGGGGGACCAACGACATCGTCCAATATCGTTGCCGCCTGCAAATTCTGCAATCAAACGAGGCACAAGATGGGCACGGTCCTGAAACCTGAGGACTACCGCAGGTATGTACGCCAGAAAGTAGCAGCCAGACGCTGGCATCCAGACTGGGCATTCCACCTTCTGGAATAGTCGGCATGTAGCTCCACGAGGTAGGGTGCGCACTGCGCCCCATCCGTCGCTCGGGAAAGGTTCCTGGTGCGCGGTGCGCACCCTACCGGGTTACTACCCCTTGAACTTTGCGTGACAGCGCCTGTCACTGGGGTGTATCCGCCCCGTTTCCCCGGGTCGGGCTCATCACCTGGAGGTGATGTGCGATGCCGCTGCGTTCAAGGATGAACGGGCTGGGCCGGCTATTGCCTGCGATGCTGTGGTGCATCGCTCCACCGGTGTTGGCTGAGGAAGAACTGGATCCCGCCGCGCAGCAGGTGGCGCCGACGGCGTTCAACAACGATCCGCCCGCGCCGGTGCTGGACTGGGGCGTGGGGGAGGGACGCAGCTACTGGACTCCGGCCGCCGGCATTGTCGGCTTCCAGTTCCTGCTGAACCAGTACGATCGCCATCTCTACGACCAGGAAAAGAACACCGGCGAGTTCGATTCCGACTGGGATTCGATCGAGCGCAATTTCAAGGGCAGCTGGGTCTACGACGACGATCCTTTCCTGGTGAACCAGTTCGGGCATCCCTACCAGGGCTCGATCTATCACAACTTCGCGCGTTCGGCGGGCCTGGGCTACTGGGAGTCGCTGGGCTACACCGTGCTCGGCAGTGCGCTGTGGGAGGTGGCGGGCGAGACCACGCCGCCTTCGATCAACGACCAGATCACCACCGGCTTCGGCGGCAGCTTCCTCGGCGAGTCGCTGTTTCGCCTGGCCAGCCTGGTGCTGGAGAGCGGCAACAGCAGCCGGCCGGGCTTCTGGCGCGAACTGGGCGCGGCGGCGATCTCGCCGGCCACCGGTTTCAACCGCTGGGCCTTTGGCCAGCGCTTCGACGGCGTGTTCCGCAGTCACGATCCGGCCGTGCATACGGCGGCGGCGATCGGCGCGAACATCAACACCTCGGTGGATTCCAACGTCAACCGCAACCCGGTGCCGGGCGAGCCGGTGATTCCGCAGAGCTTCGACCGTGGCCAGGCGGCGGTGGATTTCAACGTGGCCTACGGGCTGCCCGGCAAGCCTGGCTATCGCTACGAGCGGCCCTTCGATTATTTCCATTTCCAGTTCACCGCCACCACCAGCAACCTGCTGGAGAACGTCATCACCCGCGGCCTGCTCTACGGTGAGGCCTACGAGGTCGGTGACAGCTATCGCGGCATCTGGGGCCTGTATGGCAGCTACGACTTCATCGCGCCGCAGGTCTTTCGCGTGTCGACCACGGCGGCCTCGCTGGGTACCCACGGGCAGTGGTGGCTGTCGGAGACGGTGGCGCTGCAGGGCACCGTCATGGGCGGCGTGGGCTACGGTTCCGGCGGTGTCATCAGGGGGCAGGGCGATCGCGACTACCACAACGGCATCACGCCGCAGGGGCTGCTGTCGTTCCGCATGATCTTCGGCAACCGCATGCTGATCGAGGCCACGGGCCGCGAGTACTACATCAGC
Organism: Solimonas sp. K1W22B-7; assembly: GCF_003428335.1. Classification (GTDB taxonomy): domain Bacteria; phylum Pseudomonadota; class Gammaproteobacteria; order Nevskiales; family Nevskiaceae; genus Solimonas_A. The sequence goes on along the minus strand of NZ_CP031704.1, from coordinate 3,943,770 downwards.
GACATGGCTTCGGACGATCCGGACGGCGGCTCCGAGAACATCTCGCGAGGCGATGTCTCGCTGACGCTGCGGGTGAAGGACCTGCATGGCGTGACACTGCGCTACGTAGTGTCGCATCGCGAGGCACGTTATCCGGATTTCGACGACACCAGGCAGACCGTTGGCGCCATCAGCCTGGGCTACACCTACCTGGGACACCGCCATTTCGGCGCAGTGGACTGGCGGCCCGGCGCCGCCGACCGCTGAGTCGTGCCCGGCACTCTCGACAAGGAGAACCTCATGTCCAGATTTCCGCTCGCAGTCGCGCTGGCCGCGCTGATCGGCCTGCATTCCGCCACGGCCTCGGCCGCCAGCGATGAGGAATTGGTGGCGGACATCCTGACCGGCGTCATTCCGCTGGGCGCCTACGGCATCGCCTACTTCAAGGACGACGACCAGGGCGAGAAGCAGTGGTTCTACAGCACCGCCACCAGCCTGGTGCTCAACACCGCGCTGCGCGTGGCGTTCAACGAAACCAGCTGGGGCGAGCGCCCGAACGGCCATCCCTACGGCTTCCCCTCCGGGCATACCTCCTTCATCGTTTCGGGAGCGGCCTTCCTGTCGGAGCGCTACGGCTGGAAGTACGGCGTGCCGGCCTATCTGGCGTCCGCCTACGTGGCCCATGTGCGCGTCGACACCGATCATCACCGCTGGCGCGACGTGATCGCGGCCAGTGCACTGTCCTGGGGGGTATCCCACTGGCTGGTCACGCCCTACCGCGACGACCAGGCGCGGCTGCTGCCGATCATCGGTTCCGATGAGGTGGGGTTGCTGTGGGAGAAGCGGTTTTAAGTGCGATGCGCACCCTGCCGGGCGTCGGTTCAGGGCAGAATTGCCGGGTCTGAATCATGGGTGTTACCATGGTGACACCCCGCTCTCCGGACACCGGCCATGGCTTCGACCACTTCGCTCAAGCTGCCTGACGACGTGAAGGAGCGTGCGATCGCCGCTGCGCAGCAGCAGGGCGTGACGCCTCACGCTTTCATGGTGGACGCCATTCGCCTGGCGGCTGCTGCCGCGGAGAAGCGCGCGGAATTCATCGCGCAGGCGCAAGCGGCACGCAGCGAGGCCCTCCGCAGCGGCAAGGGATACGCGGCGGCGGATGTCCACGCCTATGTTCGCCAGCGCGCGGCGGGCAAGACCGCGCCAAAGCCCAAGGCGAAATCTTGGCGGAGCTGATCTACGCCACGCGGGCACTCGCCGATCTCGATCGGCTGACCGACTTCCTCCGGGAATCGGCTCCCGCAGCGGCCCTGGCGACGGTGAATCTGATCGTGGAGGCCATACAGGTCCTGGCCAACCATCCGCTGATAGGTCGGGTCGTGGACGGCGAGATCCGGGAACTGGTCATTTCCCGCGGGCACTCAGGCTATGTCGCCCTGTACAGCTTCGAAGAAGACAGCGATGTGGTCCTGGTGCTCGCGGTTCGGCATCAACGGGAAGCAGGCTACTGACATCCTCCGTTGGCGCGCAGTCCTCGCGTCGATGCCCGTGCATCCTGCACGCTCGCCCGCGAAACCCGCCGCATTCCGCAAGCTTCTGATTGTTATAAGTAAATTACAAACCAATGACGGCCATTTTCAGCTGCCGTTCAGCCAGGAAACGCATCCTTGTCACACCGCCGCCCCACAAGGCGCGGATCATTTGTCCATCAACCGACCCGACCAGGGAGAGACACGGATGACTCTCGACGACGCGCTCGACTTCTGCAACGACCTGTCGCGCATGGTGCGTGCCTGGGCCGTTGAACCCGTCAAGGCAATGGACCAGCTCACGCAGATCGAGCAGTGCTTCATGCTGGATCTTCCGGCCGATCACTACCTGGTGATGAAGGTGTCCACCGCCGTGGCGGCGGTGCAGGGCTGGCTGCAGGCGGGGCTGTCGCAGACGCAGGAGCCGCAGCAGATGCGCGTGGCCCAGCATGCGATCGAGGCCCTGCGCGTGGCGATCCCGGAGAGCTACGACACACAGTCGCGGCGCGCCAGCCTGGCGGCCTGATCCCTCTCTACCGCTGTACCGCGGCCCCCGGATCATCCTTGTTCCGGGGGCCGTGTTGTTTCCGGCGGGCCTGCGCCAGCGGCCCGTCACCGATTCAGCCTGCCCCGATGACGGCGAACCGCCGTTTGTCCCGCCGTGGCCTACCGTTGGTCCTTTGTAGGAAAAACGCCTAAAGGTTTGTAGGCCTGCGCCGTTAACAGCCTCAGTAGCGGCATTGAGCCCCGAAAGGGGGAGCTGCCACGGGCCGGCACAGCGACACGACGCACCGGCATTTTTTCGAACCCAGGAGAAAGCCATGCAAGGTATCAACACCAACGTGATGTCACTGAATGCCCAGCGCAATCTGACGTCTTCCCAGTCTTCCCTTTCCACCTCGATCCAGCGCCTGTCCTCGGGCCTGCGCATCAACAGTGCCAAGGACGACGCCGCCGGCCTCGCCATCAGCGAGCGCTTCAGCAGCCAGATCAAGGGCCTGAACCAGGCCAGCCGCAATGCCAACGACGGCATTTCGCTGGCGCAGACCGCTGAAGGCGCGCTGGGCCAGGTCACCAACAACCTGCAGCGCGTCCGCGAACTGGCCGTGCAGTCGGCCAACGCGACCAACTCGACCACCGACCGCGCGGCCCTGCAGACCGAAGCCTCGCAGCTGCTGGCCGAAGTCGACCGCGTCGCCAACCAGACCTCGTTCAACGGCGTGAAGCTGCTGGACGGCAGCTTCAGCTCGGCGGTGTTCCAGGTTGGCGCCAACGCCGGTGAGACCATCAGCGTGTCCGGCCTGGTCGATGCCAACATCGCCGCGCTGGGTTCGGTGACCGCCGCCTCTGGCCAGTCCAGTGCGGTGTCGGGCATCAGCGCCCTGGGCGCCGCCGCGGGCGGTACCCTGATCATCAACGGTACCGACGTCAGCGCCGGCATCGGTGCCGCCGGCACCTCCTCGCAGCGTGTGGGCCAGGTGGTGGATGCGATCAACAACTCCGCCAGCACCACCGGTGTCAACGCGGCCTACGATTCGGCCACCGGCCGCATCAACCTGAGCTCGGCGGCCACCATCACGGTGACCGGTTCCGACGACGGCACCGCCACCGGCTTCAACGTCGCCGGCGGTGACGGCAGCGGCACGGCTGCCACCACCACGGGCCTGAGCACGCTCAGCATCGCTTCCTACGCCGGCGCCTCGCTCGCGATCCAGCAGATGGACAGCGCGCTGTCGCAGGTCAACTCGGCTCGCGCCACCATCGGTGCGGTGCAGAACCGCTTCGAGTCGGTGGTTGCCAACCTGGCGACGACCTCCGAGAACCTGTCTTCGGCTCGCAGCCGCATCCAGGACACGGACTACGCCTCGGAAACGGCCAACCTGACCCGCTCGCAGATCCTGCAGCAGGCCGGTACCGCGATGCTGGCGCAGGCCAACTCGGCACCGAACAACGTCCTCAGCCTGCTGCGCGGCTAAGTGACGGAAACCTGACGGGGCGGGCCGCAAGGCCCGCCCCCGAAAGGGTTCGGGCTCCGGAGGTTTCGACGGAGTAGAACATGAGCAACGAGATATCAGCGGTAGCGGCGGTGGCGGCCTCCAGCAGAGGCGAGGGCCACCGTGTTGCCGTTTCCGCGTCACCCGAATCTTCACCCGTGGCTGCGCCGGCATCCGGCGCGGCGGCGGTACCCGAGCCGGCAGCGCCGGCGGCGGATCTGCAAGAGGCGATCAGCCAGATAGAGCGCTACATCCAGGCCAGCCGCACCGGTCTGGAATTCCGCGTGGACCAGCAGCTCAACCGCGTGATCGTGTCGATCGTGGATCCACGCGACGGCACGGTGCTGCGCCAGATGCCCAGCGAGGAGGCCCTGCGCATCGCGCGGTCGCTCGTCGACGAGGGCAATGGCGGTTTGCTGGACGCGCTGGTCTGAAAACTGCATAGGGAGCGCATATGGCCACGAGTTCCATCAGTGCATCCAGCTTCGGCTCCGGGCTCGACGTCAACAGCCTGGTCACGCAGCTCGTGGCGGCGGAACGCGCCGCGCCCGACGCGCGCCTGAACACGGCGCAGTCCAAGGCGCAGACGCGCATCTCGGCGCTGGGCGTGCTCAAGTCCGCCCTGTCCAACCTGCAGACCGTGGCCAAGACCCTGGTCGGCGGCGGTGCGGTGGCGACACCGGCGGTCAGCTCTTCCAAAGACAGCTTGTTCACCGCCACGGCCGCCGCCGGCGCCGCGCGCGGCAGCTTCGACGTGGAAGTGGTGTCGCTGGCCCAGGCCGGCAAGCTGGTGTCCACGCCTTTTGCCAGTGCCGACACCAGCCTCGGTGCCGGCGACGTGGACATCACGGTGGGCAGCGACAGTTTCAGGATCACGCTGGGCAGCACCAGCAACAGCCTGGCGGCGCTGCGCGATGCGATCAACCATGCCGACGACAACCCCGGCGTCACCGCTTCGCTGGTGACCGAATCCGGCGGTGTGCGCCTGCTGCTCACCGGCAACCAGACCGGCGCCAGCCAGGCGGTGAGCCTGAGTTCTTCGCTGGTCTCGGTGACGCAGACCCAGGCCGCGGCCGATGCGCATATCAAGATCGAGAGCTACGACGTCTACAGCGCCAGCAACACCGTCACCGGTGCGCTGGACGGCGTCACCATCAACCTGCTCAAGGCCGAGCCCGGCACCACCGGCACCCTGAGCCTGAGCACCGACAACAGCGCCGCTTCCAAGGCGGTGCAGGATTTCGTCACCAAGTACAACCAGGTCTTGACCACGATCAACAACCTGACCAAGTACGACGCCGCCACCAAGACCGCTTCGGCGCTGACCGGCGACAGCACGGCGCGTTCCGCCGCGGCGCAGCTGCGTGCGGTGATGGGCGGCGCGGCGCCCGGCGGCGCGGCCTATGGTTACCTGTCGCAGCTGGGCATCAAGACCGGGTCCGATGGCCTGCTGACGGTGGACAGCGCCAAGCTCGGCGAGGCCATCGCCAAGGATTCCAGCGGCATCGCGCGCCTGTTCGGCGGCGAGGACGGCTACGCCACCAAGCTCAACGGTGCCATCACCACCATGCTGGCGGACAACGCCGGCATCGATGCGCAGACCGATACGCTGCAGGCGCGGCTCAAGGACATCAGCACGCAGAAGGACGCGCTGGACCGGCGCATGACGCAGGTGCAGGCGCGCTACCTGGCGCAGTTCACCGGGCTGGATTCGCTGATGTCCCGGATGAGCACGACCAGCAATTTCCTGACGCAGCAGCTGGCGGCGCTGTCGTCGAGTTCGTAGCTTTCCGCACGGCTTGGGGTTTTTCGTAGGAGCGGCTGTTAGCCGCGACCGCCGATAATCGGGCTGACCGGCGGTCGCGGCTAACAGCCGCTCCTACAAAAGCAGTGCTTTTCAGTCTTCAGTGCGCCAGCTTCAATCCGATGACTCCCGCCACGATCAGCGCCACGCTGCCCAGCCGCGCAACAGTCGCCGGCTCGCCCTGCAGCAGGATGCCCAGCAGCACCGTGCCGGCGGCACCGATACCCACCCAGATCGCGTAGGCGGTGCCCATCGGCAGTGTGCGCATGGCCAGGCCCAGCAGCGAGATGCTGATCGCCATGGCGCCGACGGTGAGGACGGTGGGCAGGGGGCGGGTGAAGCCCTCGGTGTACTTCAGGCCGACGGCCCAGCCGATTTCGAAGAGGCCTGCGAGGACCAGCAGGAACCAGGACATGACGACACTCCTTCCAGGCGGGGTCGTCCCCGGTATTCGATGAGGCCGCCGAGTCGTCCCGGCGGCTGCAGACGGCGGGTTTGACCGGCCGTCGGCGTCCAGGTTCCCTGTTCCTTCCGGCGCTCAAGTCCGCGCCGCCGGCGCCGATAAGGATCAGGACGATAACAGGAGTTTAGATCATGCCCGCCCCGCAACTCGGCGCTCTCCGGCAGTACCAGAATACCGCCGTGGCCGACGCCGCCAGCGCCGACATCCCGCCGCAGCAGCTCGTTGCCATGCTGCTGGGCGGCGCGCTGGAGCGGCTCAATGCCGCGCGCGGCTGCATCCTCGGCGGTGACAGCGTCCGCAAGGCACCGCTGATCGCCTCGGCCTCCGCGATCATCGAACACCTGCGCCTGTGCCTGGACCACCAGGCCGGCGGCGAGATCGCGCAGAACCTGGACGCGCTCTACGACTACATGGGCCGCCGCCTGCTGCGCGCCAACCTCGACAACGACGCCGCCGGCGTCGAGGAAGTGGCCGAGCTGCTGCGCACCATCAAGGCGGCCTGGGACGAGGTGGGCCGTCCGGCCCCGCGTCCGCGGCTGCTGCGCTAAGGGCCTGTCTGGCACAGGGACTGCAGGGTGGGGTGATCCCGCCAGAGTCTGCCCATGACTGACGCCAACCCCCTCGAAAACCATCTCGGCTACCGCGACACGCTGCCGCTGAACTGGGTGCCGCTGGCCACGCCGCCGCCGCCCGAGCAGCTGCAGCAGCTGCAGGAGAACAACCTGCGCGTGCTGGCCGTGGTGGCGGCGCTGGAAGACCGCCATTCGCCACGCGGCGAGGCCGACGAGCGCGTCGAGCAGGAGCTGGAACGCATCCACCAGAAGCTGGACATGCTGCTGGTGCTGTTCGGGCAGTTCCTGCGGCGCATGGACCCTTCCGCGCCGCCGCGCCCCCTGCGGCTGACCTCCACCGGGCTGAGCTGGGAGGGCGGCAGCGCGCTGGAAGGCTATGGCCTGGTGTCGCTGTACCTGCACCCCTGCATGCCCGAGCCCTTTACCTGGCCGGCACAGGCGCACAACGCCGGCGCCGTGGGTGAAGCGCGCTTCGATCCGCTGGGCGAGGCCCTGGAAGCGGCCCTGGAGAAGCATGTTTTCCTGCATCACCGCCGTTCAGTGGCCGTCTCCCGACCGCCTGCCGCCCGGACCGCGTAGGGCGACTCCTGACAGGTCTAGAATCTTCTCCTACTAAACCGGACGGAAAACCGGAGGAGATTCTGGCATGCGGCTGATCCTGGCTGAACCGCAGACGCTGGTGCGCGCCGGCCTGGCGTGCCTGCTGACACAGCAGGCGGGCGCCGAAATCATCGGCGAGGCCGACGACGGTCAGCAGCTGCTGGAACTGGCCGCGCGCCTGCGTCCCGACATGATCATCAGCGAGCTGGCCCTGGGCCGCATGAGCGGCCTGGAAACGCTGTCGCAGCTGCGCCGGCACTACCCCGAGATCGCGGTGCTGATGATCTCGTCGCAGCTCGACAGCCACTCGGTGCGCACCGCGCTCAAGCTCGGTGCCGCGGGTTTTCTCGGCAAGAACGCGGAGCCCAAGGAACTGCTGCTGGCCCTGCAGGCGGTGCAGAAGGGGCAGGTCTACCTCAGCCCCGGCATTGCCCACCTGGCCTTCGAGCGTCGCAACGCCTCGCAGCGCGCCGAGGACCACGTGGCGCTGACCCCGCGCCAGAAGCAGGTGCTGCAGCTGATCGCCCGCGGCCGCTCCACCAAGGAAATCGCCTCGCTGATGGGCGTGAGCATCAAGACCGTGGAAACCCACCGCGCGCGCATGATGCAGTCGCTGGGCCTGTACGGCACCAATGCGCTGATGCGCTATGCGATCCGGCTGGGGATGGACAGCGGGACGCTGTAGGCCGGACCTGCGTATGTAGGGTGCGCACCGCGCACCATTGATCCTGATCGAGCTTGCTCCGCGTGCGCGATGCGCACCCTACGGGTTCGTGTGCCCGGCAAGCCCGCCTTGCCATCGTCTCCCCGTACCGACACTATCCCTCCCAGACCGCGCGCCACCGAGCGCCGGCACCCGGAGGAGAGTGCGATGAACGATCCACGTGGCGCCGGCACGGCGCCGGCTTCGATGGCCTATGCCTGGACCGTGGTGGCGATCCTGATGATCGCCTACGTGTTCTCCTTCATAGATCGCCAGATCCTCAATCTGCTTGTGGGGCCGATCCGGCGCGACCTGGGCATCAGCGATACGCAGATGAGCCTGCTGATGGGCTTTTCGTTCGCGATCTTCTACAGCTTCCTTGGCATTCCGCTGGGGCGCCTCGCCGACAGCCGCAGCCGCCGCGGCCTGGTCGCCGCCGGCATCGTGTTCTGGAGCCTGATGACGGCGCTCTGCGGTTCGGCGCGCTCCTACGCCCAGCTGTTCCTGTTCCGCATCGGCGTGGGCGTGGGCGAGGCGGCACTGTCGCCGGCGGCCTACTCGATGATCGCCGACTACTTCCCGCCATCGCGGCGCGCCACCGCCATCAGCGTCTACTCCGCCGGCATCTATCTGGGCTCCGGCATCGCCTTTCTGCTCGGCGGTCTGGTGATCCAGTACGTCAGCGCGCAGGGTGAAGTGATCCTGCCGCTGGTGGGGAGCACGCGGCCCTGGCAGGTGGTGTTCTACATCCTGGGCATCGCCGGCCTGCTGTTCAGTTTCGCCTTCCTGCTGGTGCGCGAGCCGCCGCGCACGCATGCCGGGGCGACCGTGCCTTTCAGCGAAGTGGTGGCGTATCTCTGGCGCCATCGCCGCGCGGTGCTGTGCCACAACTTCGGCTTCGCGATGATCGCCTTCTGCTCCTATGGCGCCGCGTCCTGGATTCCGAGTTTCTACATCCGCACGTTTGGCTGGGCACCGGGCAGGGTGGGCATTGTCTACGGCCTGATCGTGATGGTCTTCGGCACCGCCGGCATCGTTTTCGGCGGCCGGCTCACCGATCGCTGGATGCGCCAGGGCGTCGGCGATGCGGCGTTGCGGGTGGGTCTGTGGGCCTGCGCGATCTGTGTCGCCAGCAGTGTCTACCTGCTGATGCCGCGTGCGGAACTGGCGATGGTGGCGATGGTGCCGGCGATCTTCGCGCTGGGCATGCCCTTCGGTGCCGCGCCCGCCGCCATTCAGGAGATCGTGCCGCCGCGCATGCGTGGGCAGGCTTCGGCGGTCTACCTGTTCATCGTCAACCTCGTCGGCCTGGGCGTGGGGCCGACGGCGGTGGCGCTGGTGACGGACTACGTGTTTCACGACGACATGGCGCTACGCTGGTCGCTGCTGATCGTGGGGGCGGTGGCGTGTGCGGCGGCGGCCTTGTTGCTGAGGGCGGGGTTGAGGCCGTATCGGGAGGCGTTGCAGAGTTTGCGGGCATCCAGGCCAGCTAGGGCAACTCCATGATCCACACCACTTCTATACTGCGTCGCTTGCCTGCGGATATTGACCGGAAGCAGCTTCTGTTCTTTGACGGCATTCGGCATGCGGCTGAGATCGTTTCGCTGGCCTATTCAAGACTCCAGAGTACTCTTACCCATATCGCTTTATCGGAAGATACAAAAGAGGCGAGTGCTGCATTCCCGGTGGCATTTTTGGACGCTTGGGCAGTAGTCGATGGTATCGACAGATTTCGCGTTCTCTGGAAGCTAATGCCCGGAGCTCCGCCATCGTCCCCGAAGGATGGAGAGTCGACATTTGAAGAGATTTCCCAGCCGGTTAGGAATCTTAGGAACGTAGCTGATCACTTGGCGCAGAGGGCGGACTACATCATTGCTCAAAACGGAACTGCGCTTGGGTCGCTCAGTTGGTATACGGCTCTTCGCCAAGATGGTCGAGAGGGCATCATATGCTCTATCGCGCCTGGAACTCAGGTCAAGGGGCATCACAGGGTTGCCAACCCAGCTGGGCGGACTATTGAATACCCTACCGGTTTGGTGCAGCTGTCCGCAGGCGAGTATCAAGCATGTCTTTCAGACGTGCTTCCGCATATGGAGCAGAGAATCCGAGAGTTGGAAGGCGGTCTCGATAGTGCCTTAGCTGCAATGAATCTGACTGGAAGGCAGGCCGGGACCGATCTCTTGGTGAAAATACCCATTGTGGCTACAGATGTTGATGGGCCTTAGGCGGTAGCTAGGCAGAAGGAAGGGCGAAGGGTTGCTGTCGGGCATATTGGGCTCGACTCTTGGGCTTGAAAGCGCTGGCGGCCCAATTCGATCAAAGCCTTGGCAGACGGGCGATTCCATTTCCCCCCGCAACCCGGCAGCATGCCCGCCATCAACCCCTTTCAGACCCTGGACCCTCCCATGACCGACCGTGTCACGCTCGATATTGCCGATGGCATCGCCACCGTCGGCCTCAACCGACCCGAGAAGCACAACGCCCTCGACATCGCCCTGATCCAGGCGCTGGTGGAAGCGGCCAGGACGATCCGCGCCGACCGCTCGGTGCGCGCGGTGGTGCTGCAGGGCAACGGGCCGTCGTTCTGCTCGGGGCTGGACGTGGCCAGTGCGTTTTCCAGCCTGCCGAAGTTCTTCAAGCACTTCGCCACCTTCGGCGTGAAGAAGCGCAACATCTTCCAGGACGTCAGCCTGTGCTGGCGTGACCTGCAGGTACCGGTGATCGCGGCGATCCATGGCAACTGCTTCGGCGGCGGGCTGCAGATCGCGCTGGGCGCGGACATCCGCATCGCCACGCCGGAATCGAAGCTGTCGGTGATGGAAGTGAAGTGGGGCCTGATCCCGGACATGTCCGGCACCGTGCTGCTGCGTGAACTCATGCCGATCGACGTGGCCAAGGAGCTGACGCTCACGGGGCGCGTCGTCGCCGGCACGGAGGCGCAGGCCCTGGGCCTGGTGACGCGCCTGGCGGCGGACCCCAAGGCCGAGGCGCTGGCGCTGGCGCGCGAGATCGCGGCCAAGTCGCCGGACGCGGTGGCGGCGGGCAAGCAGCTGCTCAACGCCAACTGGCTCTGCAGCGAGAACAAGGCGCTGGGGCTGGAGCGCAAGTTCCAGCTGCGCATGTTCCGCACGAAGAACCAGCGCATCGCGGTGAAGGCCGGCCTGGCCAGGCAGCTGCCGGAGTTCAAGCCGCGGCAGGGCGACTACTGATCCGGGGCCTGTCCCAGCTGCTGCTCGCGGAACGCCGAGGGTGACATGCCCTTCCAGCGCTTGAAGGCGTGGATGAAGCTGGCCGGCTCGGCGTAGCCCAGGCGCAGGGCGATCTCGCTGAGCTTGATGCGGCCGGTGCTGAGCATTTCCTCGGCCAGGGTCTGGCGCACCTCGTCGAGCAGTTCGCGGAACGAGGTGCCTTCCTCCTCCAGTCGCCGGCGCATGCTGCGTGGCGACAGGTGCAGCGCGTCGGCGATGCGCTGGATGTCGGGCATCTCGCCGGGCGCATGCAGCAGCAGGTCGCGCACCTTGCCGGCGACACCGCCGCGGGCCTGGCGTGCGGCCAGCATCTGCCGGCACTGCTCCAGGCACAGCCGCGCGAGCTGGCTGTCGCCCTGCGGCAGCGGCGTGTCGATCACGGCGGCGGCATACAGCACCGAGTTCTCGGCGGCATCGAAATGCGGCGTCAGGCCGCAGAGTTCGGCGTAGCGCTCGGCATAGACCGGGCGGGGGCCGCGGAACTGCACGCGCATCGGCGGGATGCCGCCGGGGCGCATCTCGCGCACGGCGTTGGTCAGTGCGGCGAAATCACGGTCCAGCAGGAAGCGCCGCACATCCTCGGGAATGCCGCTGTCGTCCAGCACCACGGCGATATCGCGGCCGCGCGGCTCCATGCGGAAGCGCACGAAGGCGTAGGACAGGTCCAGGTAGCGCGTGGCGATGTCGGCGGCGCTGCGGAAGGTCGGGCTGCTGACCAGGGCGAAACCCCAGATGCCGTAGACCGCCAGATGGTAGCGCAGGCCGGCGTCCAGGCCCAGGTCGGGCAGGTGACGGAGCTCGCGCACGATGTTGCGCACCAGTCGCAGCTCCTGCTCGGCGCTGATCTGGCTCCTGGGGTCGGCCAGGGTGGCGGCGTCGATGCCGGTGTCCCGCAGGCAGTCGGCCACGTCCATGCCGCGCGAAACCGCGAGCTGGGTCAGCAGGTTCGCGCTGATGACGCTGCGCGGGGTTTCCTCGGGGGGCATGCGGGGAACGGTGGCGGGTCTGGCCACAATTATCAATGCCTTGTCCCCGGCCGTCATCTACAGGGGGCGGTGGGCCTTCCATGATGGCGAAATCGATCCAAGCGCGGCGCCAGATCGCGTTCTCCGAGGAAACACATGTACGACTACATCATCGTTGGCGGCGGTTCCGCCGGCTGCGTGCTCGCCAATCGCCTTTCCGCCGACGGCCGCCACCAGGTCTGCCTGCTCGAGGCCGGCCCGGATGACACCAATCCGCTGATCCACATGCCGCTGGGCGTGGTGCCGCTGGTGCGCGGCTGGTTCGCCAACTGGAAGTTCTGGAGCGAGCCGCAGCCGCAGCTGGGCGGGCGCCGCACCTACCAACCGCGCGGCAAGGTGCTGGGTGGCTGCAGCAGCATCAATGCCACGGTCTGCACCCGCGGCCACCGCTGGGACTACGACCACTGGGCTTTGCTCGGCTGCGCCGGCTGGTCCTACGACGAGGTGCTGCCCTACTTCCGCAAGTCCGAGAACTACGAGGCCCCGCTGGCCGAGCAGGACCGGCCCTTCCACGGCCAGGGCGGCCCGCTGAACGTGACGCAGCGGCGCTATACCAATCCGCTCAGCGCGGCCTTCGTCGATGCCGCCGAGCAGGCCGGCCATCGCCGCAACGAGGACTTCAACGGCGCCGAGCAGGCCGGGGCCGGGCAGTTCAAGGTGTTCCAGAAGGGCGGGCAGCGCTGCAGCAATGCGCGTGCCTACCTGACGCCGGAGGTGCGTGCACGCAGCAACCTGCACATCCTCACCGGCACGCAGGTCACGCAGGTGCTGATCGACAACGGCCGCGCCGTCGGTGTGAAGCTGCGCCGCGGCGGGCGCGATGAGGAGCTGCGCGCGCAGCGTGAAGTGATCCTGGCGGCCGGCGCTTTCCAGTCGCCGCATCTGCTGATGCTGTCCGGCGTCGGCCCGCGGGCAGAGCTGCAGAAGCACGGCATCGCGCTGAAGCAGGACCTGCCCGGTGTCGGCGAGAACCTGCAGGATCATCTCGAGGTGATCGTGGAGACCAAGGCCAGGAGTCGCGCCGGCATCTCCTACCACCCGACCTCGCTGTGGGCCTCGCTGGTCGCCATGTTCCAGTACCTGTTCGGCCGGCGCGGCATGCTCACCAGCAATGGCCCCGAAGCCGGCGGCTTCTTCAGGTCGGCGCCGTCCGAGAGCATCCCGGACCTGCAATGGCATTTCGGGCCGTTTCCCAACGTGACGCATGGCTTCAATCTTGCGCCGATGGTCCAGCGCTACGGCTACATCGCCTACCTCTACGACCTGCGCCCGCGGTCGCGCGGCCGCGTGGGCCTGAACAGTGCCGACCCGCTGGCGCCGCCGCGCATCGATCCGAACTATCTCGCCGAGCCGAGCGACATCGACAAGCTGGTGGCGGGCGTGAAGCTGACGCGGGAGGTGCTGCGCCAGCGCGCGCTCGATCCGCATCGCGGCGAGGAGCTGAGCCCCGGCCCGGCCGTGCAGAGCGATGCCGACATCGCCGCCTGGGTGCGCCGTGCGGCCGAGACCACCTATCACCCGGTGGGCACCTGCAAGATGGGTATCGACGACATGGCGGTGGTGGACCCGCAGCTGCGCGTGCGCGGCATCCAGGCGCTGCGCGTGGTGGACGCCTCGGTCATGCCGACGCTGATCGGTGGGTGGATTCACATTTGAAATGCAACACTTTGGCGAAGACCTCGGCAGGGGTTTTGAAGCCGAGGCACTTGCGTGGCGTGTGATTGTAGATCTGAGCGATCTGCAAGAGTTGGTCTGGTGAGAGGTCTTCGACGTTGGTTCCCCGGGGTAGCCAGCGGCGCAAACGCCCGTTGGCATTCTCGACGCCACCCTTCTGCCAGGGGGAATGCGGATCGCAGAAATAGGTCTGCAAGCCCAGGGGCTGATGCAGGGTGTAGTGCAAGGCGAATTCGGTGCCGTTGTCGAAGGTGATGCTGCGGCGCAGGGCTGGGGGCAGTGGGGCCAGCAAGGCCTGGAGGGTTTGCGCCACCGGCGCAGCGGCCTTGCTGGGCTGGCGGACGATGGCGGTCAGCCGGGACGTTCGCTCATGCAGGGTCAGGATGGCTTGGCCATAGCGCGCAAAGAGCATCAGGTCGGCTTCCCAGTGTCCCGCCTGGCGCCGGTCAGCCGCAGCCTTGGGGCGCTTTTCGATCGAAACCCGCTGCTGGATGTGCTCTGCCGGGCTGCCGCCCTTGCGGCCACGGAAGCCGCGCTTGCTCTTGGCACGGGGCAGATAGAGACGCCAGGAAAAGTCGTTGGTCCGGGCGATCTGGGCGGCAATGAAGCGATAGATGCTCTCGTAGCTGATCTGCAGATCCTGCTGAGCCAGCCGCCGCGATACCTGCTCGGGAGACCAGCCTCGGCGCAATCCCTCCAGAACCCTGGCTTGCAGCTCGGCATCACGCAGAAGCCGGCTACCTTGCCAGCGGCGCGCCCGAGCTTGCTCGCCGGCATAGACGCTCTGGTAGCCCGTCGCGCCAGTGTTGCGCTTCAGTTCCCGAGAAATGCTCGATGGCGCGCGATCCAGAGCTGCCGCAATTTGCCGGATCGACTCCCCGGCTTGGCGCCGACGGGAAATCTCACACCGTTCCTCGATTCCAAACTGCTCAAAGCTCTTGCGTCCCATTGCAGCACCCTCGTAATAGGGTGTTGCATTTGGTTTGTGAACTCACGGTGCCAACACCAATGCACCGACGACGATGATCGCGGAGAAGGCGGCGGAGATGATTCTCAGCGCCTAGCACTTGCAGGAGCGAGCTTGCTCGCGACCTGGGGCTTGATCCCCCGGTACCTGAGTTCAGGGATGCCGGCGACAGCCGGGCGCCCCCCCCGGCCGCGAGCAAGTCGCTGCTGCCGTTCATGGTTCCGCGGGTATTGGAGGCAGGGTGGGAACTTCCCGACGCCCGGGAGGGTAAAATACCTGCATGGCCCTCAAGATCACCCACGAGTGCATCAACTGCGACGTCTGTGAGCCGGTTTGTCCGAACCAGGCCATTTCGCAGGGCGTGGAGATCTACGAGATCGACCCCGGGCTGTGCACCGAGTGCGTGGGGCACCACGCCTCCCCGCAGTGCCAGGACGTCTGCCCGGTGGCCTGCATTCCGCTGGACCCCGACCATGTCGAAAGCCCGGAGCAGCTGATGGCCAAGTACCACAAGCTCACCCGCCTGGTCTCATGAAGCGTCCCGCACTCCTGCTGCTCTGCCTGGTCCTGCCGGCCCGCGCCGCGGACCTGCCCGGCGACGCCTGCGCCACCGCCCACCCGCTGGCCACCGAGGCCTGCCTGGAAGTGCTGCGCGAGGGCGGCAATGCCTTCGACGCGGTGGTGGCGGCCAGCGCCGCGATCGCGGTGACCGAACCCACCGGCTCGGGCCTGGGCGGCGGCGGTTTCTGGCTGCTGCACCGCGAGGAGGACGGCGGCGAGACCTTCGTCGATGGCCGCGAAACGGCGCCGGCGGCGGCCAGCGAGCGCATGTTCCAGGCAGCCGACGGCACCGCGGTGGCGGCACGCTCGCGCGACGGCGCGCTCGGCGCCGGCATCCCCGGCGAGCCGGCGGCGCTGGTGCACATCGCCGACACCTACGGCCGCCTGCCGCTGGAGCGCCTGCTGGCGCCGGCGATCCGCTACGCCTCGGACGGTTTTGTCGTCGACGCCAAGCTGGCGGCGACCATCCAGGGCAACCTGGCGCGCCTGTCGCCCGCGGCACGCGACATCCTGGCCCCGGGCGGCAAGCCGCTGCAGGCCGGCGACCGGCTGCGCCAGCCGGACCTGGCGCGCGTGCTCAAGGCCGTGGCGCAGCAGGGCCTGGCGGGCTTCTACGAGGGCGAGGTAGCGCGCAGGCTGGTGGCCGGCGTGCGTGCCGCCGGCGGCATCTGGGCCGAGGAAGACCTGCGCCGCTACCGCGTGGTCGAGCGGCCGCCGCTGGTCACCTGGTTCCGCGACTACCGCATCGTCACCGCGCCGCCGCCCTCGGCCGGCGGCATCGGCCTGGCGCAGATCTTCCAGCAGCTCGAGGCCCTGGGCTGGACCGACGATGGCTCCATCGCCTCGCGGCACCTGATGATCGAGGCCATGCGCCGCGCCTACCGTGACCGTGCCACCTGGCTGGGCGACCCGGACTTCGTCGACATCCCGGTGAGCCGGCTCAGTTCGCGCGAGCATGCGCTGCGGCTGGCCGCCAGCATCCGCCCCGACCGCGCCACGCCCAGCGCCACGCTGCCGGCCTCGCCCGAGGGCGGCAACACCACGCATATCTCGGTGATCGATCGCGACGGCAACCGCGCCGCCGCGACGCTGTCGATCAACCTGCCGTTCGGCTCCGGCTTCGTCGTGCCCGGCACCGGGCTGTTCCTCAACGACGAGATGGACGACTTCTCCGCCGCCACCGCGGCGAGCAACGCCTACGGGCTGATCGGCTCGGTGCCCAACCGCATCGCGCCGGGCAAGCGGCCGCTGTCGTCGATGACCCCGACCTTCGTCGAGGGGCCGCGCGGCGCGCTGGTGATCGGCACCCCGGGCGGCAGCCGCATCATCACCATGGTGGCGCTGGGCATCCTCGGCTGGATCGACGGCCTGTCCGCGGCCGAAATCGCCGCGCTGCCGCGCTACCACCACCAGTACCTGCCGGACGTGGTGCAGTTCGAGCCCGGGGCGCTGCCGGAAGCGCAGCAGGCACAGCTCAGGGCGATGGGGCATGTGCTGAAACAGCTGGGGCCCGACAGCCTCAACCTGGTGCCGGGCAGCTACGGCAACCTGCAGCTGGTCAGCTGGGATCCCGCAGCGAACAAGCTGGATGCGGCGGCCGATCCGCGCGCGGTGGGGGCGGGCTTGGTGCAGCAGCGGTAAAAAACATCCGGCAGTTCGCAAATGAACGCGAATCAACGCAAATGAAAAACGCGGGATTCGCGTTCATTTGCGTGTATTTGCGGACTGAAACGCTTTGGCGGTGGCCTCAGGCCGCCCGCCGCATCTCGCTGCGCGGTTTCTTCGACGCCGGCGGCGGATTGAGCCCCGCGATCTCGCGCAGTTCCTTGGCCGCGATCGCCTGCGGGCGTCGCGCCAGCCGGTCGAAGCGGCCGCTCCTGCCCAGGCGCCGGATCAGGCGCAGGTGCGCGTCGATCTGCTCGACGTAGGGGTTGCTGCCGCCGAAATGGTGGTCCATGTAGCGGTACACGCCCTGGAAGTAGCCGTCGAGGCGCTCCTCCCAGAGCTTCCTGTTGAACTCCGGCGTGTTGCGCAGCAGGTCCTCGACCTGCGGGTACATGACCTTGGGCCCGCCCGGAATGCCGGCGCCGGCCATGCCGCAGATCACGAACTCGCGGAACAGGTAGGTCTTGCACTTCTCCAGGTAACAGCGGTCCGAGGTCTGCGCGATGATGTCGGCGCTGCCGAGCATGAAGCCCAGCATGCGGTCCTTCGGATGGCGCACGCGGATCTTGTCCAGCGCGATTTCGTAGCCGGTGAAGTGCACCACCTGGCGCGTCAGTTCCACCGCGTCGGCGAAGCCGACCTTCGGCAGGAAATCGGCCAGGAACTCGCCGCTGCGGCGCACGTGGTTGAGCGTGAATTCGGCGCCGTTCCAGGCCGCGTCGCTGCTCTTGCGGATGTAGCCGGCGTCGTGGAACAGCGCGATCAGGATGCCGAGCTGGGTGCGGCGCTCGCCCAGGCGCTGGGCGGCCGGCACATTGCGCTCGTAGCCATCCAGCAACCGCGCCATCGCCAGGGCGCAGTCCATGCTGTGCTGGGCGTCGTGGTACCAGGTGTCGCAGCCCAGGTAGCCCGGCAGGGTGCCGGCATAGAGCTGGGTGAAGACCTCGAAGCCCTCGTGCAGGGGCTGCAGGTCCATCGTGGGATACAGGCTGCCGATGATTCCGCAAACAGCGTCCCTGACCTCGTCTGGATGCGAGATCCTCACGGTGTCGGTGACGTCGTAGTGGTTGCGCCTTTTACGCAGCAGGCTCATAGGCTCCTCCCCCCAAGGGGGGGTTGTCATGGCCCCATCATAGCCCTCTAACGGGGCCCTGCAAATGTGATGGGGCTCACATTCCTAGTGTGAATTCCGCCACAACCGGGGCGTGGTCCGACGGACGTTCCAGCCGGCGGGGTTCCAGGTGGACCTGGACCCCGCTGCAGCCGGCCACCAGGGCTTCCGAGGCCAGGATATGGTCGATGCGCAGGCCCAGGTTGCGGCGGAAGCCGGCCTGGCGGTAGTCCCACCAGGTGAAGGTGCCCGGGGGGTGGTCGAACAGCCGGAAGCTGTCCTTCAACCCCAGGTCCAGCAACCCGCGGAAGCAGGCGCGCTCCGGCTCGGAACAGAGGATGCCGCCCTCCCACACCGCCGGGTCATGGGTGTCTTCCGGCGCGGGCGCGATGTTGTAATCGCCGGTCACCGCAAGTCTCGGATATTTCTGAATTTCTTCGGCAAGGTACTGGCGCAGGCCGGCGAGCCAGCGCAGCTTGTAGTCGTACTTCTCGCTGCCCACGGCCTGGCCGTTGACGACATAGACATTGACCACCCGCACCCCGTCGACCGTAGCCGCGATCACCCGGCGCTGCTCGTCGGCGAAGCAGTGCATGTCGCGGCAGACCTCGGTCATCGGCTGGCGCGACAGCAGGGCCACGCCGTTATAGGTCTTCTGGCCGTTGTGCACCGCGAAATAGCCGGCCGCTTCCAGCGCCGCAAAGGGGAACTGCTCGTCGACGCACTTGGTTTCCTGGATGCCGACCACGTCCGGTTCGGCGGCTTTGAGCCAGTCGAGCAGGTGCGGCAGGCGGACGCGCAGGCTGTTGACGTTCCAGGTGGCGATTTTCATGGCGGGACGGGCTTCGGGGGTGACGAAGTCTAAAGCAGGCTGCCCCATGTTCCCTACTCCGCCCCCAGGTTCCCTACTCCGGCTTCAGGGCAGAGGCGCGCCGGGCCTGCAGGCGCGGGCAAGGGGCCTCGGCCAGGCGGCACAGCGGCCCGTCGTCGATCGCCAGCTGCCGGCGCAGGGACTCGGCCTCGCGCGCCAGCTGCGCAGCCACCGGTTCGGCCTCGGGCACCGAGAACATCGCCGCGGAGTCCGCGACCACCCAGCCGTAGAACAGCGCACCCAGGCGCTGCTCGGGGTTCCGCGCCAGGCCGGCGCGGTAGCGGATGCAGTCGCGGAACTCATCGGCCGAGTCGTGGAGTTGCTCGGCACAGGGAAGTACCGATGTGCGCCCTTGCTCGAGTTGCCGCATCAGCTGGCGCTCCGGCGACTGGCAGGCGGCGGCAGCGAGCATCAGGGCGGCTGCAACGAATCGGACACCCGCGCGCAACATGCGGCGCCTATGTTGCCGCACAGCTTCCCTGCGATCTTCGAAAAGGATTTCCACGATGCGCGCTCTCCTGTTCGCGGCCCTGGCCGCCCTGTCCCTGTCCGCCTGCGACGACGACAACGGTTCCGGCGCGGAGCCGGTCACCGAGGTGCCGGCCCAGGCCACGATCAAGCTGATCGGCCTCAACGACTTCCATGGCACGCTGAACCCCCCGGGCAACACCAGCGTGCCGGATCCGGGTGACCCGACGAAGACAGTGGCGCTGCCGGGCGGCGGCGCGGCCTGGCTGGCGACCCTGGTGGCGCAGGAGAAGGCGAAAAATCCGCTCAACGTCGTGGTGGCCGCCGGCGACCTGATCGGCGCCACGCCGCTGGTTTCCGCGCTGTTCCGCGACGAGCCGACCATCGAGGCGCTGAACCTCGCCGGCCTGGAGTTCTCCTCGGTCGGCAACCACGAGTTCGACAAGGGCAAGGCCGAGATCCAGCGCATGCAGGCCGGCGGCTGCTTCCAGCCGGAGGACAGCGGTACCTGCCAGAACGGCCGCTTCGCCGGCGCCAGCTACAAATACCTCGCGGCCAACGTCGTCGACAGCGCCACCACCCGGCCGCTGTTCCCGGCCTACGCCACCAAGGAGTTCGACGTCGGCGGCAAGAAGCTCAAGGTCGGCTTCATCGGCCTGGTGCTGAAGGAAACCCCGACCATCGTCACGCCCGCCGGCGTCGCCGGCCTGGAGTTCCGCGACGAGGC
This sequence comes from Solimonas sp. K1W22B-7, assembly GCF_003428335.1. Classification (GTDB taxonomy): domain Bacteria; phylum Pseudomonadota; class Gammaproteobacteria; order Nevskiales; family Nevskiaceae; genus Solimonas_A. The sequence goes on along the minus strand of NZ_CP031704.1, from coordinate 3,923,806 downwards.
CGAGGCGGCCAATGCCGCGGTGGCGGAACTCAAGGCGCAGGGCGTGCGCGCCATCGTCGTGCTGATCCACCAGGGCGCCTTCACCACCGGCGCCTTCAACGACAAGTCCTGCCCCGGGGTCAACGGCGAGCTGCTGGCGATCCTGCCGAAGCTGGACGCCGAGATCGACGCCGTCGTCAGCGGTCACACGCACTGGGCCTATCTCTGCAAGGGCAAGCTCAAGAACGACAAGGAAGTGCCCTATACCAGCGCCGGCGCCAACGGCCGCTACCTGACCACCATCGACCTGACGCTGGACACCGCCAGCGGCGATGTCGTCGCCAGCGATGCGAAGAACCTGGTGGTGGTCAACAACACCGCGCCCAATCCCAAGCCGTCGAGCTATCCCACGGTGACGCCGGACGCCGCGGTGGAGGCGCTGGTGGCGCGCTACAACACGCTGACCAAGCCGCTGCAGGACCGGCTCATCGGCGCGATCACCGGCGACATGACGCGCGCCGCCAACACCGCCGGTGAAAGCGCGCTGGGCGATGTCATCGCCGACGCGCAGCTGGAGGCGACCAGGGCCGCCGGCAAGGGCAATGCCGTGGCGGCCTTCATGAACCCGGGCGGCATCCGCGCCGACTTTGTCGCCAGCCAGATCAGCGGCGGCGAGAAGGCCGGTGAAGTGACCTACGGCGAGGCCTTCACGGTGCAGCCCTTCGGCAACAGCCTGGTGACGATGACGCTGACCGGCGCCCAGATCGACACGCTGCTGGAGCAGCAGTTCGACAACCCGGCGGTCGGCCAGAGCCGCTTTCTCCAGATCTCGGCGGGTTTCAGCTACAGCTGGGACAACGCCGCGGCGGTGGGCGCCAAGGTGGACCCCGCCACGATCCGCATCAACGGCGTCGCGGTGGACCCGGCCGCCAGCTACCGCGTGACCGTCAACAGCTTCCTGGCCACCGGCGGCGATCGCTTCTTCGTGCTGGCCAGCGGCAGCGAGCGCCTTGGCGGCGCGCAGGACATCGATGCACTGGTGGACTACTTCAGGGCCAGGACGCCGCTGGCGCCGGGGCCGCAGAACCGCATCACGCGTCTCAACTGACTTCTTCGCAGTGGTAGCAGCCTTCGGGGCGCGCAAGCGCCCCTTTTTTGCGCCTCTTGAAAGAACAATGCAGTCCGCAAATGAACGCGAAGCAACGCAAATACAGCCGAAGCGGCTGCTTTCATTCGCGTTTATTGGCGTTCATTTGCGGACTGCTTTTCCTGGGACAGGAAAAGCAAAACCCCCTCTTCCGCGGGTGACCGGAGGAAGCCCCATGGCGGAAGAGGGGGCTCGGCCCACTGCGAAACTGTCACCATCCGCTCCCCCGGCCGGGAGCGGATGGGGTACTGCCTACGCCGCTTCCAGCAGTCCCGTATGCCGCAGCAGCGGCTCGATGCTGGGCTTGCGGCCGCGGAACTCCACGAACAGCTCCATCGCCTCCTTGGACCCGCCCTGCGCCAGGATCGTGTCGCGGAACTTGTGGCCGGTCTCGGCCGCGAAGTTGCTTTCCTCGAACGCGGCGAAGGCATCGGCCGACAGCACCTCGGCCCACTTGTAGCTGTAGTAGCCCGCGGCATAGCCGCCGGCGAAGATGTGGCTGAAGCTCCAGGGCATGCGGTTGAACGACGGCGGACGCATCACCGCGACGATGTCGCGCACCGCGTCCAGCGTTTCCAGCACGCGGCCGCCCTGCGCCGGGTCGTAGTCGCGGTGCAGGCGCAGGTCGAACAGCGAGAACTCCATCTGCCGCACGTTGGCCAGGCCGGTGAGGAAGGAGCGGCTGCCGCGCAGCTTGGCGATCAGTTCCTCCGGCATCGGCGCGCCGGTCTGCCAGTGACGCGCGAAACCGCGCAGCGTCGCCGGGTCGTAGCACCAGTTCTCCATGAACTGGCTCGGCAGTTCCACCGCATCCCAGGCCACGCCGTGGATGCCGGCGACCGAGGCCTCGTCGACCTGGGTCAGCAGGTGGTGCAGGCCGTGGCCGAATTCATGGAACAGCGTCAGCGTTTCGTCGTGCGTCAGCAGGGCCGGCTGGCCCGCCAGGGGCGGCGTGAAGTTGCATACCAGGTAGGCCACCGGCTGCTGCAGGCCCGAGGGCGTGTGGCGGCGGTTGACGCACTCGTCCATCCAGGCGCCGCTGCGCTTTTCCGGGCGCGCGTAGGGGTCCAGGTAGAACATGCCGAACTGGCGGCCGTCCGCGCTCTTCAGCGCATAGGTCGTCACGTCGGCATGCCACACCGGCACGTCCGTCGCCGGCTCCACCTGGATGCCGTAGATGCGCGTGACCAGGTCGAACATGCCCTGCACCACGCCGGGCAGCGGGAAGTAGGGGCGCAGCTCCTCTTCCGACAGGCCCAGCTTCTGCTCCTTGAGCTTCTCGGCGTAGTAGGCGGAGTCCCAGGGCTGCAGGTCGTTGACGCCGTCGAGCCGGTTGGCGAAGGCCTTGAGCTCGTCCACCTCGGCCTGCGCGCGCGGCCTGGCGCGCTGGGCCAGGTCGAGCAGGAACTGCTCCACCTCGTCCGGCGACTCGGCCATCTTGGTGGCCAGCGACACCTCGGCGAAATTGCGGAAGCCCAGCTGCTGCGCCTGCTCGTGGCGCAGCTTGAGGATCTCTTCCATCAGTTCGCTGTTGTCGAACTGCCTGGCCAGCGGGCCCTGGTTGGAGGCGCGCGTGGCGTAGGCCTCGTACAGTTCGCGGCGCAGTTCGCGGTTGCTGGCGTAGGTGATGACGGCGTCGTAGCTGGGGAAGTCCAGCGTCAGCAGCCAGCCTTCCAGGCCCTTGGCCCTGGCCTTGTCGGCGGCCGACTGCTTCGCCGCCTCGGTCATGCCGTCGAGCAGCGCGCCATCCGTGACGGGCTTGCTCCAGGCCTGGATCGCGTCCATCAGGTGTTCTTCGAACTTGGTCTGCAGTTCCGACAGGCGCAGGCTGATGTCCTTGTAGCGCGCCTTCTGCTCGGGCGGCAGTGCGATGCCGGAGAGCTTGAAGTCGCGCAGCGCGTCGTTGATCACCTTGCGGCGGGCGAAGCCGTAGGTCTTGAACTCCGCGCTGTCGGCCAGCGCCTGGTAGGCGCGGTACATCGGCTCCGACTGCGACAGCTCGATGCCGTACTCCGTGACCTTGGGCAGGCAGGCATTGAACGCGGCGCGCCATTCGGCGGTGCTGGTGACGCTGAACAGGTGCGACACCGGGCCCCAGGCACGATGCACGCGGTCGCCCATTTCCTCCAGCGGTTCGATCAGGCTGTCCCAGCTCGGCTGCGCGTTGTTCGCCAGCAGCGTCTCGAGTTCCGCACGGTTGCGCTCCAGCACGGCGTCGATCGCCGGCTCCGCATGGGCGGGCAGGACCTGGTCGAAGACGGGGAGGGGCGTGAGGCCCGCGGCGGAAAGCAGGGGGTTGGTCATGGGTCTGAAGGTGGCGGGGAGAGCGACTACTTGGGCGCTATTGTCCCCCCCTTCAAGCCCCGCGGACGAGGCATCTTTGCGGCCATTCCCGCAGGAGGTTGTTTCGGAGCGGAATTTTGCGGACTGCCCACAGGCGGCAGGTATCGCCGGATTGTGATTTTATTTATATAAAATAAGTAAATTTAAATATAATAAAACAAATCAGTTTCCAGCCAGCCCCCGCGCCTGCAGGGCGAAAATCGCCGCGCAGCCCAGGGCCAGGAAGCCCAGCAGGCTGAAAAACACCGTGATCCGCTGGCGTTTCACCAGTTGCGCGACGCTGAGCGTGGACAACAGGAAGGGCCGGCCGTCGCGGCTGCGATCCAGCACGTGGATGTCGGGATCCAGAGAGTGCTGCAGCTGGCGGCTGCGCACCGCGTCGATCGCGGCGCGGCGCACGGCTTCCCATTCGTGCTGGTCGATCTCGCCGTTGCGGTCGGCGTCGAAGCGGCCCAGCAGCGCTACGCGGTCGGCCTTCCATTCGGCCAGCAGCTCGCGCACTTCATTGCTCTCGTCGAACTGCTGCTCGCTGCCCTGCGAGCGGAACTGGCCGAGCGCGAACAGGTAGTCGCCGGTCCTCACCAGCTTCTCGCTGTAGCGATAGTCGCCGCCGCCGAACCAGCTGCGCTTGCCGGGGCCGCTGCCGGGCCGCTGCGTGTGGCCGCGCCATCGGCGCTCGATGCTGGGATACACGGTGGCTCCGGCGGGGTCGACGATGCAGTCGCCGGTTTCGTCGGACAGCTGGAACAGCTCGCCGCTGGTGTCGGCTTCCACCGTCACCCACTCTGTGCTGCGCTTGCCGTTGCGATAGGTGGTTTCCAGCCGCTCGACGCGATACCACCACCAGCAGCAGCGTTCGCGGCTCAGCGGCGAGAGGATTTCCGGGCCGGGCAGCAGGCAGGCGTGGCCCTGCAGGTGCACGTAGCCCTGCGCCGCGGAGCGGATGCGCGATACCGGCGTGTCCTGGATCAGGCGCGACTGGCGCAGCTGGCGGAAGGCCAGGCCCAGCAGCAGCAGCGAGGCGACGCCCAGTGCGCAGGTCCAGAACCAGAACTCGCCGGCATCGGCCTGGCGGATCCCGGTGGCCAGCGATTCGAGGAACCCGGTCATGAGAGGTAGTAGTACTCGATGTGTCCCCAGGCGCCCACCAGCGCCATCAGGGCCGGCGGTGTCAGCGCCAGGAACAGCAGCAGGCAGAGGGCAGCCGCCCAGCGCTCGCCGCTCACCAGGCTGGCCTGCGGCTGGGTGGAGAAGATGAAGCGCCGGCCGTCGCGCGGCAGGGCCAGCGTGTTGGCGCCGGGCTGCTCGCCGCCCTCGGGGAAGCGCTGGCCGGCCATGGCCTCGACCTGCGGCAGCCAGGCCGCGGCCGGCTCCGGCGCACCCGACCAGGGCGCCCGCAGGGTGCGCAGCTCACCCAGCACGTAGAGCGGGTCGCCGGCGTGGACCACGCCCTCGACGTAGCGGGTGTCCGAAGACGGCTGCCAGCTGCGCCAGGCCACGGAAGCGGCATCGGCGCCGCTGGGCAGCACCAGGGCCAGGCCGCTGCCATCGTCCACCAGGAAAGGCTGTTCGCTGCGGTCGTCGCGCGTCATGCGCCAGTGCTTCTTGTCGCCGATGCCCTCCTGGCGGAACACCTGGCAGGCCCACCAGACGCATTCGTCGCCGGACAGCGGCGCCCGCAGCTCCTGCTCCTGCGGCAGGGCGGCGGCGCGGCCGTGCAGCTCGACGAAGCCCTGTGCCGCGCCACGCAGGCGCGAGGTCGGCACGTCCTCGATCTGCCGGGCGGTGCGCAGCGCCCGCAGCATGCGCCACAGCGCCAGCAGGGCCGGCGGCAGGGTGCAGCCCAGCCAGACCGCCAGTTGCGGGATCGGCAGCTGCGCCGCCCAGGTATCCAGGCGCTCGGCCCAGGGGTCCAGCTCGGGCGTCGGAGGGGGTTCGAAGCCCTGCTCGACCAGCAGGGCGCTGTAGCTGGCGTGGTCGGCCATGATTTCCTGCTGCATGCGGCGCGAGTCGGCCCGTTGCTGGAAGTACAGCTCGCCGGCCTGGTAGCTGCAGAACAGGCCGAAAATGGCCCACAGCAGCAGGCCCAGGCCTACGGAGTGCAGCGCGCGCACAGCGTGGCGCTCAAGAGCTGAACAGCGCCTTCACGTCGACATCGCTGGTTTCCGCCTCGGAGAACTCCAGCAGTTCGGCGCCCTTGAAGCCTGCCAGCCGGGCGACGACCACGTCCGGAAACTGCTCGATGCGCACGTTGTTGACGTTGACGCTCTCGTTGTAGAACTCGCGGCGATCGGAAATGGCGTTTTCCAGGCCGGTGATGCGGCCCAACAGCTGCTGGATCGACTGGTTGGCCTTGAGCTCCGGGTAGGCCTCCACCGTGGCGACGATGCCGCCCAGGCCGGCGCGCATCAGGCCCTCGGCCGCGCCCACGCCCTTGACGCTGCCGGCCTCGCGGGCCGCCTGGGCGCCGGCGCGGGCCTGCATGACCTTCTCCAGGGTGTCGCGCTCGAACTGCATGTACTGCTTGCAGGTCTCGACCAGCTTCGGCAGCTCGTCGTGGCGCTGCTTGAGCAGCACGTCGATGTTGCTCCAGGCCTTGGCCACGCCGTGCTTGAGGCCGACCAGGCCGTTGTAGATGACGATGCCGTACAGCAACGCCGCGACCAATACAGCCAGCCAGATGAAACTGCTGATCATGCGAATCCCCACCCCCGTGGAACCGGAACCGCCTCAGCGGGGTCCGTAATTTGGCTGACAGGATGCGGGAAAACGCCCGGGCACGCTACCATGTCGCCCTTCATTTTCCGCACATCCCCCCGTTCTTCCAGAAGGTTTCCCTCGTGCGCAAGCTGATCATCCTGCTGTCCCTGGCGTTACTGGCCGGCTGTTCCTCCCTCAGCGTCGTCAACGGGCTGACCCCGTCGACGGGCTACAACCTGGCCATCAACCTGCCTTTCGACCCCGCCACCGGCCTGACGGCGGACGTCTACACCCCGGATGGCGCCCGCAACGCGCCGGTGGTGGTGTTCTTCTACGGCGGACGCTGGAGCGAGGGCGACAAGCAGGAGTACAAGCTGGTCGGCCAGGCCCTGGCTTCGCGCGGCATCGTCGCGGTGATCCCCAACTACCGCAAGTATCCGCAGGTGCGTTTCCCGGCCTTCGTCGAGGACGGCGCCAAGGCGGTCAAATGGGCCAGGAACAACGCCGCCGCCTATGGCGGCAACCCCGAGCAGCTGTTCGTGATGGGGCATTCGGCCGGTGCCCACATCGCAGCGATGCTGGCACTGAACGAGGCCTATCTGAAGAAGGTGGGCGGCTCCCGGACCTGGCTGCGCGGCATGATCGGCCTGGCCGGCCCCTACAATTTCCTGCCGATCACCGCCCCGGACCTGCGCGACATGTTTGGGCCGCCGGAGCAGTTCGAACAGTCGCAGCCGGTGTTTTTTGCCGATGGCCGGAATCCGCCGTTGCTGTTGCTGCACGGTGAAAACGACGAAGTGGTTGCGGCCGCCAACAGCCGCTCCCTGGCCAAGGCCGTTGCAGCCCAGGGCGGCAGCGTCGAGACCATCTTCTATCCGAAACTGAGCCACGCCAACATCCTCGGCGCGGTGAGTACGGTGGTGAATCGGGTGGTCTCCTCGGACGTTCTGGAGCACATATCCAATTTTGTCCAGGAAAAGCGCAACTTCCAGTTGCCGTCGATCCAGACGCCCAGCGATATCCAGGCCGTGCCGCTGGAGATCGAGATGGTGCCGATGTCCTCGCCGTGATCCGTTCCTTCCAGAACATCCGGCCGCGGGTCGGCGAGCGCGTCTACATCGACGAATCCGCCCAGGTGATCGGCGACGTCACGCTGGGCGACGACTCCTCGGTGTGGCCGCTGGTGTCGATCCGCGGCGACGTCAACCGCATCCGCATCGGTGCGCGCAGCAACGTGCAGGACAACTCGGTGCTGCACGTCACCCATGACGGGCCGTATTCGCCGGGCGGCGCCGACCTGCAGATCGGCGACGACGTGACCATCGGCCACGGCGTGATCCTGCATGCCTGCCGCATCGGCAACCGCTGCCTGATCGGCATGGGCGTGATCGTGATGGACAAGGTAGTGGTGGAGGACGATGTCCTCATCGCCGCCGGCAGCACCGTGACGCCGGGCAAGACGCTCAAGAGCGGCTGGCTTTACCGCGGCGCGCCGGCGCAGGCGGCGCGGGAGCTCACGCCGGACGAGATCGCCTCGCTCAAGTACTCCGCCGACAACTATGTGAAGGTCAAGAACAAATACCTCGGCTGAGGCCGGGGGGCTTTCACCCATTCAAGCAATCTTTCACCTGAGGCACCGTACCGATGACCAAGAAACTCGTCCTCCTCCGCCACGGCCAGAGCCAGTGGAACCTCGACAACCGCTTCACCGGCTGGGTCGACGTGGACATCACCGAGCAGGGTGCGCGCGAGGCCAAAGCCGCCGGCGAACTGATGAAGGCCGAAGGCCTGCACTTCGACGTTGCCCACACCTCGGTGCTCAAGCGCGCCATCCGCACGATGTACACCGCGCTGGACGTGATGGACCAGATGTGGGTCCCGGTGAGCAAGACCTGGCGCCTCAACGAGCGCCACTACGGCGCCCTGCAGGGCCTGGACAAGGCCGAGACCACCGCCAAGCACGGCGAGGAGCAGGTCAAGGTCTGGCGCCGCTCCTACGACATCCCGCCGCCGGCAATGGACATCAAGAACCCCGGCCACCCGGCCAACGACCCGCGCTACGCCAAGCTCGACGCCCAGGCGCTGCCCGGCACCGAGTCCCTGGCGACCACGCTGGACCGCGTGCTGCCCTACTGGCACGACGCCATCGCCCCGCAGCTCAAGGCCGGCCAGACCGTGCTGGTGACCGCCCACGGCAACTCGCTGCGCGCGCTCTACAAGTATCTCAACAACGTTTCCCCCGCGGAAATCCTCGAGCTGAACATCCCCACCGGCATCCCGCTGCTGTTCGAGCTGAACGACGACCTCACGGTGAAGTCGTTCCGCTACCTGGGCGATCCGGAAGCGGCGAAGAAGGCGGCCGAGGCGGTGGCGAACCAGGCGAAGAAGAAGGGTTGAGCCAAAGCGGTCGCGGCCACCGGCCGCTCCTACGGTAGGAGCGGCCGGTGGCCGCGATGCTATCCATGGATCATTCGGCTGAATCCGGAAACAAGGCTCTGCGGCTGGGCCGGGTTTCCTTGTCGCAGCACGCTTACCATCTGACGTTTACGGTCTCCGACCGAGCCCCTGTCTTCAACGACCTTCGTCTGGGGCGCATCGTTGCTCAATGCCTGAATTCACCTGCGCTCATCGGCGACGCGTCCACGTTGGCCTGGGTGCTGATGCCAGATCACCTGCATTGGCTGGTGCAGCTAGGCGATCAGGTCATTCTGGACAAGCTGGTGCGCCGGATGAAATCGGAGAGTGCTCGGCTTGTAAATCAGCAGCGCGGAAGAGCCGGCGCACTGTGGCAGCCCGGCTACTACGATCACCTAATCCGCGATGACGAGAACCTGCGCGATGTAGCGCGCTACATCGTCGCCAATCCGCTGCGTGCTGGTTTGGTCAGGCGGGTAGGGGACTATCCGCTATGGGATGCCATCTGGTTGTGAAGGTCGCGGCCACCGGCCGCTCCTACGATTTACCAACGGACGTAGGAGCGGCCGGTGGCCGCGACCGCCTCTCTATCGCGCCATCACTCCACGCATGACTGCTGTCAGAAAAGTTAGCCCCGCCAGCACACAAACAATCGCCGGCCCCGCCGGCAGATCGAACGGCACCGACAGCCACAATCCCAACCCGTACGCCGCGCCGGCCAGCGCATAACCCGCCGCCAGCCCGCGCTTCTCGCCCATGCCCGCCGTCGCGATCGCCGGCAGGATCAGTGTGGCGAACACCAGGTACACACCGACCAGCTGCACCGACGCGGTGATCGCCAGCGCGAACAGGAAGTAGAACCCCGCCGGCCGTGTCCGCAACAGCGCGAACCACAGCGCCAGCAGCAGCGCGTAGAGGATCGCCACCGGCCACAGCTGGCCATAGCCCACCCACAGGATCTGCCCGGCGAGCAGTTCCTGCATGTGCTCGCTGCCATGCGGATCGTGTGCCAGCAGCAGCACGGCGACCGAGGCGGAGAGCACGTAGAGGCTGCCGATCAGCGCTTCCTGCAGATGCCGGAAGCGCCGCTCGGTCCAGGTCAGCAGGGCGGCGGCGGCCAGCGCCGCCGCTGCCGCCGCGAACTGCGTCGCAAGGCCGCCCTCGTCGCCGTGCAGGCCGGCGAGGATCACGCCCAGCGCCGCCACCTGCGCGATGGTGAGGTCGATGAAGATGATGCCGCGCTCCAGCACGCGCCGCCCCAGCAGCACGTGCGTGGAGGCGACCAGCAGGCCCGCCAGCAGCGGCGCGCCCATCAGCGACCAGTCGAAGTGCAGGTCCATCAAGGCTTGGCTCCGGCCAGGCCCTGCAGCAGGCGGTCGATGGTCACGTCGAAGGTGCCGAACAGGTCATCCGTGCCCGGCACGCCGCCGGGCGAGAACGGCAGCTCCACCGCGGCCAGCCCGCTGCGCTGCAGCAGCCAGTCCACCGGTCGGCGGTCCTGGTAGGCGGCGTAGACCACCAGCTTGGCCGGCTGCGTCTTCAGCGTTGCCAGCACGTTTTCCAGCTGCGCGCCGCTGGGCGGGATGCCGGGCTTGGGCTCCAGCGTCGCCACCTCGCGCAGCCCCAGCCACTGGTAGAGATACGCCCAGGACTTGTGCGCGCTGACCACGGCCACGCCCTGCAGCGGCCTGGCCTTCTCGGTCCATCGCGCCATCGCCGCCTGCCAGCGCGTGTCGAACTGCGCCTGCGCGGCGTGGTAGTCCGCGGCATGCGCGGCATCCAGCTCCGCCAGCTTGTCGGCCAGCGGCTTGGCCACGCGCGCGATGTTCGCGGGCGAAGTCTGGATATGCGGGTTGCCGTAGGGGTGCACGTCGCCTTCCGCGCGGTCCAGCTTCACCGGAATTTCCAGCATCGGCACGTAGCGGCTCGCCTCGAAATAGCCGGTGCTGCCGGGCGCCACGCGCGGGTTGTTGCCCTTCTCGGCCAGCGCCGGCATCCAGCCGATCTCCAGCTCGGCGCCGGTGCAGACCAGCAGCTCGGCCTGGCGGTACTTCGCGATCAGGCTGGGCCGCGGCTGGATGCGGTGCACGTCCTGCAGCGCGGTGGTGGCGGTATAGACCTCGACGTTCTTGCCGCCGAGCGCCAGCGCCAGCGCGCCCCACTCGGGCTCGCAGGCGAAGACCTTGAGGGCGGCCGAAGCCGGCTGTGCCGCGAGCAGGGCAGCGGCGAGACCAAGGGATGCGATCAGTTTCATGGGGGATCTCCGCTTCAGAACTGGTGCGCCGGATGGGCGCCCAGGCTGTAGATGTACTGCACCAGCAACTGGTTGTCGGTGTCGCTGCCGCCGCGCGACTCGTCGCGGTTGAACTGCAGGCGGATGCGCGAGAACTCGCTGTTGGAGAAATCCAGCATCGCCGAGACGCGCTGCGGGTCTTCGCCGTCGTTTGCCAGCGTTTCCAGCGAAGTGCCGGCCACCGGGTTGCTCACGTCGTTGCTGGCCGAGAGGCGGTCATAGCGCAGACCCGCGCGCCAGCGCGGCATGAACTGGTAGACGCCCTGCACATACCAGCCGAGCTGGTCGCCGTCGTAGGCGCTGCTGTCGGCCGCGCCGTCCGGGTCCGACACCACCGTGCCGCTTTCGCTGCGGCGCATCACTTCGGCCTGCAGCACCAGGTTGCGCAGGTTGGCGTTGCCGTTGGGTGCCCACTTGTAGACCAGGTCCAGGCCGCTGATGCGGCTCTTGCCGCTGAAACCGGTCTCGATGTCCTCGCCGCTGCGGCGGTCGCTGGACTTGCCGTCGAAATGCCAGAGCCCGACGCGCCAGGAACTGCTGGCGCCGATATCGCCGCCGACGTGCGCGAACGCGGTCCAGGCGCCGACGTCGTGCTCGCCGTTGTCGCCGGCGGGGAAGCCGTCGCCGCGCAGGGCTTCCGCGCCCAGTTCCAGGAACAGGTCCGTAGGCGCGAGCCAGCGCAACTGCAGGCCGTCGTCCTTCAGCTGGTTGCCGAGGAAGGCGCGGTAGACCAGCGGCGCGTCGGCGAATTCCCAGGCGTGCGCATGCTGGTGGTTCTGGTAGCCGACGTCGGAGAAGAAGCGGCCGAACTTCAGCGCCAGGCCCTGCGGCAGGGCCAGCGTGTTGATGTAGGCCTCTTCCAGCGCCACGACGGTTTCGCCGTCCTCGTTTTCCAGGGCGACCGTGGCCCAGCCGTGGAACTGGTCGTCGATGTTGGACTCGATCGCCAGCTCGGTTTCGCCCACGGAGAAGCCCTGGGGTGCGAACTCGGTTTCGGGGCCCAGTACATGGCCGGGGACGTCGGCCTCGGCGTCGGAGCTGTAGTGCGCGTACTGGCCGTTGAGGATCAGGCTGATCTTGGGATTGAAGGCGTTGCCGGCGTCGGCAGCGGCAGCGGAGAAGCTGGCGCAGGGCGCGCCCAGGGCAAAGCAGGCGCCGAGCGTGGCGCGGGTGATGCGGGACATGATGGAAACCTCGGATAAAACGCGAACGAAAGACCGCAGCCGTCGGGCTGCAGCGAGTACGGGCGGTTCAGGCGAGGGTCATGGGTGGTCCGCGGATGCGGATCAGCGCGGCGGGGCGCGAGGCCGCAACCGCGACGGCGAGGACGCCGGGGGCTTCCTGCGTGGCGGCGAACTGCGGTGCGGCACTGCCGGCCGCCGGCGCGCCGGAGGCCAGGTTCTGCGCATGTACGCAGAACTCGCAATCGACGTCGCCGTTGAGGGCAGGGTGCTGCAGCTGGTGCGCGAACGACAGCCATTGCCCCAGCAGCAGGGCCAGGGCAAGCAGTATCGAATGGCGGGGTCGGAGGCGCACGGCCGGCACGTTACGCCCTGCCGGGCGCCAAAGTCCAGTGCGCCGCGCAAAGAAAAAGGCCCCGGCGATTGCCGGGGCCTGAATGACAGCGTGAGTCTTTGTTGCGGGAGTGTTGCTTAGTTGGCGACGCAGGCGTCGACGATCGCAGCAGCCGAGTTGGCGACGAAGACCGGCGTGGTCGAGGCAGCCGAGACCAGATCCAGCGGCTGGAAGCCCGCGGCCTTGCCGATGGTCTTGGTCTTGCCCAGGACGGCGGCGTCGAACGGAGCCTTCAGCAGCGACTTGATGGCGGCCAGCTTGGCGCCGTAGCCATTGGTGTAGCCCATCAGGTACGACACGGCGATCACCGGGTAGCGGTCGAAGTCGGCAGCGGCCTTCTTCGTCGCGGCCGGCAGCGGCTGGGCGTAGTCGGCCGGGTCGACGGTCTGGATGCAGCTGGTCACGCCAGCCGGCAGCGTGCCGACGGTGATGTCAGCCAGCGGCTGACGGCCGGTGGCGGCGTTGACCGTGCCCAGGACCTTGGCGGCCTGCGTGGTCAGCTTGATGGCGGTGAAGCCCTTCGGCACCAGGTTCTTCGCGGGGTCGAGCTTGTTGTACGTCACGGCCGGGCAGGTGAACTTCAGCGACTTGGTGGTGCTCGGGTTGAGGACGGTGGTGATCGGCTCCAGGGTGGTGCCGCCGACCGGGTTGCCCGGACCAGCAGCCTTGCCGTCGTTGGCGTCCTTGATCTTGCCGAAGGTGCCCGCCGGGCAGACTCCAGAAGCTTCCGGCGCAATTACCAGCGCTTCCTTGGCCAGGTCAGCGGCGTAGGACACGGTCGCATAGGTGATCAGGCCGCCGGCGATCTTGGCGCGAGCCAGGCCGTCGGCGATGTCGGCGTAGCCGATGGCACCGTCGTTGATCGCAACCGTGCTGACGATGCCGCCGTTGCCGCTGGCAGGGATCGAGCCGCCCGGAACGCCACCGGTGACCACCGCGGTGAACACCTTGTTCATCTGGAACTTGTTCGCCGGCTGCGCCGTGTCATCCGGGAGGGTGAGCGAGGGGCAGGCCTGCGACAGGAAGTTGGCCAGGCTGAAGGTGGTGCCGGAGCTGTCGCTGCGGTAGACGACCTTGATCGGCTTGGCGGCGATGGTGACCTTCGGCGTGTGCGTCAGCTGGCTCCAGTCGGTGATCGTGCCGGCGAAGATGCCGCAGACGTCCGAACGGGTCAGGTTGAGCTTCTTCTTGCCCAGCGAGGGGTTGTTGTAGACGAACGCGATCGAGCCGGCGACGGCCGGGATCTGCACCAGCGAGGTCTTGGTGGCGGAGCGCGGGGCGGCCGGGTCGGAGCCCACGGCGTTGGCGTTGAAGGCCGTGATGTCGGACTGGGCGACCGGCTCGTCGCTGCCGGCGAAGTCGGCGTCGATGGTCGGGCCGGCGAAGCCCACCGGGGCGGCGACACCGTAGTCGCCGCAATCGGCGGTGGCGTTGCGGGCGCCGGACAGCGCACCCTTGCCGACGCCGGAGCCGGTCTGGCAGTAGGACACGCCGATGGTCGGGTTGACCACGGCGAAGGCGCCGAACAGCGCGGTCTTGTCGGTCAGGGCGGCCGGGTTGACGCTGACGTTGGCCGGGGCGGTGACGCCGAGGGTCTGCGACAGGCGACGCGGGTTGCCGAGCGTCTTGAGGAAGCTGGGGCCGACGTAGGCTTCGGACGGGAAGGTCGCGCCGCCGCCGTACAGCACGGTGGTCGGCGGGACCGGCGTAGCGGCGACGGCCGCCTGCGCCGACAGCGCGGCGGCAATAGCCACCACGCAGAACGAGGTATTCAGTTTCATGTACATCTCCCTGGGGAACGGTATGAGGAACTGCTAAGAGATACAGAAGCGGTTTCGGGCAAAAATCGATCGGAACTAAACAGAGTCTTTCCACCCCGGTAGGCACCCTGCTCGGTTCAACGAGCGCCCGTAAGGTAGAGCCCAAAGATTTCAGGGACTTGAACTTTTTGTGATTTCGTACGTCCGCAAACGCGATTGGCCTCTGGCGAGAGGCCAATCGTGGTGCCGCGGCGACGCGCAACGGCCACTGCGCAATGGCTACTGCGCAACGGCGGTTTCCGCCTCGCCGTCCGTTTTCGGCGTCTCCGGTTCGTCCTCGGCGGCGGTGACGATGTCGGCGTAGCTTGGCTGTACGCGGCTGCCTTCATCGGGCATCACCAGCGCCTCGCTGATCTCGTACGGGTCGGCATGCTTCTCCGCTTCTTCCGCCTCGGCCACCGAGGGATCGACGATCATGTCGCCGTCGTCCGCCGCCGCGACCGGCGCCGCCGGCCATGCCGGCTGCGCCGCCGCGGGTGCCGGCCACTCCTTATAAGGAGTCTCGCCGCTGGCGGCGGCGGGCCTGGGCGCGGGCCGCGGAGCATCCTCGCGGTTCACCCAGAACAGCGCCGCGAAGATCAGCACGATCGCTGCCGCTGCGGCATACCAGGCGTAGGGGACGGGAGCTGTATCGGATTCCGAGGGGGACATGGCGGGCATCAAGCTTCACGGGGCAGCAACGGATTTGTAATGGTAGGGGGCGACAATGACAGTCATTCGAGCGGACGCTGCGCAATTGCGGCGGGCTTGAGCTTGTGCATCTGGGGTCCCAACGCGATGTCTACCGCAGCGGGGGCACAATCCTGTCTGGCATTCGATCATGGGGCTTCGGCAAAATCCGTCCTGCGCTTTGGCGCCGCTACTCTGTCTGCTGGCCGGCGCCAGCCTGTCCGCGCATGCCGCTGACGGCGCTGCGCCGGCCGAGGCTGCTGCGCCCCCGGCAGAGGCGCGCAGCGTCGTGCCCGTGGCCGGCCGCTCCTTCGACATCCGCGAGATCCAGGTCGAGGGCAACACCGTACTCGAGGCGGTCGACATCGAGACCGTGCTGGAGTTCTTCGTCGGCGAGAACCGCAGCGCGGCGGACGTCGATGGCGCGCGTGCCGCGCTGGAAAAGCTCTACAAGGAGATGGGCTACAACACCGTCAGCGTGACCATCCCGCGGCAGACGATCCAGGACGGGCTGGTCCTGCTGCAGGTCAGTGAAACGCAGGTCGGCCGCACCATCGTCGAGGGTGGCGACTACACCTCCATCGCGCAGGTCAAGAAGGAAGTGCCGTCGCTGGCGCCGGGCATGGTGCCCAACCTGCGGGACGTGCAGCGCGACATGGTCCACGCCAACCGCCTGGCCACGCGCCGCGTCACGCCGGCGCTGGAGTCGGGCCGCGAGCCGGGCACGCTGGACGTCAAGCTCAAGGTGGAAGACGACCTGCCGCTGAGCGCTTCGCTGGGCTACAACAACGAGCACGCGCGCGGCACCACCGACACGCGCCTGTCGCTCAACCTGTCCTACGACAACCTGTTCCAGATCGGCCACAGCTTCAAGCTGCTGTACATGACGGCGCCGGAGCGTACCGACGACGGTACCACCTTGTCGGCGACCTACCAGGCCCTGATGCCGGATCCGTCCTGGAGCATGGACTTCACCGTGCTCAAGACCGACAGCGACATTGCGCTGCGGCCCGGCGTCAATTCGGTCACCGACAACCTGACGGTGGGCTTCAGCGCCAGCAAGCGCTTCAGCACGTCGATCGAGAACTGGTACCCCTCGCTGAGCTTCGGCGCCGACTACAAGAGCTACAAGTCCACGCTCATCGTTCGCAGCGCCCAGGGGTCCCTGGTGGAACTGGCGCCGGTGGACTACCTGCCGATCAACCTGACCTTCTCGCAGACCTACGCCAGCAGCAGCCATCGCATCGACAGCAGCCTGGCGGCGATCTTCACCAGCGGCGTGGTCGGCAGCCAGGACACCGAGCTCGATTTCACCCGCTACGGCGCCGAGGGCCAGTCGATCTACCTGCGCGCCTCGCTGGGCGACCAGATCTCGCTGCCCAGGGGCTTTTCCATCAATGCCCGGCTGACCGGCCAGATCACCGGCCAGGCCCTGCTGCCGGCGGAAAAGCTCTCGGCTGGCGGCATCGACACGGTGCGCGGCTACTTCGACTCCGAGGCCTCGGCCGACCGCGGCCTGGTCGGCAACCTCGAACTGCGCCTGCCCTCGCTGCCCGACTACTTCGCCTCGCACAAGTGGGCCAGCTACCTGACCGAGCTGCAGCCCTACCTGTTCACCGACGCCGCGCGCCTGATCGACCACGGGCCGTTTCCCGATGGCGACGCTCCGCGCGATTTCACGCTGTTCAGCGCCGGTGCCGGCCTGAGCGCGCGCCTGCGCGAGTACGTCAGCCTGGACCTGGTCTGGGCCAAGGCCCTGCAGGACGTGCCGTTCACGCTCGAACTAAATACCGACACGCCGAGTGGCGGTGGCGCACCGACGGCCAGCGGTGACGACCGCGTGCTGTTCCGCCTCCTCGGCAGTTTCTGAGAATCAAAGGGAGTCACCCGCGATGTCCGTACGTCAAGTCTTGAAGCGCGCAGCACTGGCCGCCGCCGTGCTGCTGCCCTGGTCGCAGCCAGCCAGCGCCTGGTGGAATCATGACTGGTCCTTCCGCAAGCAGATCACGCTGGACCCGGCCGCGGCCGGCGTCAGCGGCGAGCTGAACAACGGCGTCGTGCTGCTGCGCCTGCACGAGGGCGTGTTCCCCTTCGCCGACGCCAATGCCGACGGTTCCGACCTGCGCATCGTGGCGGAGGACGACAAGACCACGCTGAAGTTCCACATCGAAAAGCTCGACCCGGTGTTCAACCTCGGCTTCATCTGGGTGCAGGTGCCGAAGCTGGCCGCCGGCACGCCGGTCAAGCTGTGGCTGTACTGGGGCAACACCAACGCCGCCGGCGAAGGCGACGCCAAGGGCAGCTACGACGCCGACCAGAAGCTGGTCTACCACTTCGGCGAGAACGGTACTCCGGCACAGGATGCGACCTCGTTCCAGCATCACGCCGTCAGCGCCGTGGCCGGCAACGACGGCGGCCTGATCGGTGGCTCCGCCAAGTTCGACGGCAGCGCCGTGCTGGCACTGCCCGCCACGCCCTCGCTGGCCCTGCCGGCGGGCGGCTCGCTGACCTGGTCGGCCTGGATCAAGACCGGCGCCACCGACCCCGAGGCGGTGATCTACGCGCAGCGCGACGCCGGGCGCTCCTTCGTCGTCGCCCTGCGCAGCGGCGCGCCGTACTTCGGCTTCGCCGACGGCCCCGGCCCGTTGCAGGAATCCGCCCCGGCGGCATCGATCGCCGACAGCGAGTGGCATCACCTCGCGGTGGTGGCGACCGCGGCGCAGTCGACGCTCTACGTCGACGGCGAGGCGCGCGGACAGCTGGCGCGCGGCCTGCCGGTGATCGCCGGCGCCGCCACGCTGGGCGGCCAGGGCGGCGTCAACGGTGCCCCGGTGGAAATGCCGTTCCGCGGCGAGATCGACGAAATGAAGCTGGCCAGCAGCGCGCGCGATGTCGCGATGCTGCGCCTGGAGGCCAAGAACCAGGGTGTCGCCGACAAGCTGGTGACGCTGGGCGCCGACGAGGTGCAGTCGTCCTGGAGCACCGGCTACGTCGGCATCATCATGGGTTCGGTCACGCTCGACGGCTGGATCGTGATCATCATCCTGATGCTGATGATGGTCTACAGCTGGTACCTGATGGCCGTCAAGGCCAGCCAGGTCGGCCAGGTGTCCAAGGCCAACCGCGTGTTCCTCGACGCCTACGAACTGGCCGACGGCGACTTCGCCGTGCTGCACCAGGCCACGGTACCCGACGGCAAGGCCAGCGTCCGGCTGAAGCTGGAAGACGAAGCACTGGAGCGCATGCGTGATTCGCCGCTGACGCACATGTTCAATACCGGCATCGGCGAACTGCACCGCCGCCTGAGCAGCGAGAAGCGCCACGGGCGCTACAGCGACACGCTCTCCGAGCAGTCGATCCATGCGATCCGCGCCAAGCTCGATTCGACCCTGGTGCGCGAGATGCAGGCGCTCAACAAGCGCATGGTGCTGCTGACCATCGCGATCTCCGGCGGCCCCTTCATCGGCCTGCTCGGCACCGTGGTCGGCGTCATGATCACCTTCGCCGGCGTCGCCGCGGCGGGCGAGGTCAACGTCAACGCCATCGCACCCGGCATCTCGGCGGCACTGGCCGCCACCGTGGCCGGCATGGCCGTCGCCATCCCGGCGCTGTTCGGCTACAACTACCTGACGGTGCGGATCAAGGAATGCGTGGCGGAAATGCACGTGTTCATCGACGCCTTCGTCACCAGCATGGCCGAGAACTACAACGATCCCGCGGCGCTTCACGCGATCGCGGATTGATCGGGAGACATCGCCATGCAGATGCAGGAAGACAAACCCTACGACGACATCAACGTCACGCCGATGCTGGACCTGGCGTACGTGCTGCTGGTGATCTTCATCGTCATGACCACCGCCGCGGTGCAGGGCGTCAAGGTCAACCTGCCCAAGGCCAGCGCCCAGCCCAGCCTGGCCAAGTCCAAGACCGTGGCGATCACCATCAACAACCAGGGTGCCATCTTCATGGATGCCATCCCAGTGACCCGCGAGGAGCTCAAGACGCGGCTGCAGCAGAAGAAGGCCGAAACGCCGGACCTGCCGGTGATCGTGCGCGGTGACAGCGAGACCCAGTACCAGAACGTGGTGGACGTGCTTGCCCTGCTCGGCGAACTCGACATCACGCAGCTGGGCCTGGTGACCCAGCGCCTGGTCAAGTAACGCCCGGTCCATGGCCAGCGCCGACCACCGCAAGGGCAAAAAACGCCGGCGCCCCCTGGCCGTCTGGCTGGTCGGCGCGGTCGGCCTGGCGCTGTTGGTCGGTGTCGTGCTGATGCTGACCGGCAAGAAGGATACGCCGAAGAAAGCCGTGTCCTCGGTGGTGCAGCTCAAGCTGCTGACGCCTCCGCCGCCGCCACCCCCGCCGCCTCCGCCCAAGCCGGAAGAGAAGGTGGTCGAGGAGAAGACGCCGCAGCCGGAGATGAAGGTCGAGGAACTCGACACCAAGCCGCCGTCCGAAGATCCGCCTTCCGACGAACCGCCCGGCCCGCCGGCGCTGGACGCGGTGGGTGAGGGTGCCGGCGACGGCTTCGGCCTGGCCGGAAAGCCCGGCGGCAGCGGCTACGGCAATGGCGGCGGTGGCGGCGGCACGCGTTTCGGCTGGTACTACAGCAAGGTCCATGACCGCGTTCTCCAGGCGATGGAGCGGCGCAATCGCCTGAAGGACAAGAAGCACGACGTGACCGCCCAGGTCTGGCTCGACGCTGCCGGCCGCGTCGAGCGCGTCAAGCTGGTGGGTTCCACCGGCGAGAGCGACCTGGACCAGATGATTCTCGACACCCTTCGCTCGATGGCGCAGATCGACGAGCCACCGCCGGGCGACATGCCGCAGCCGGTCAACGTGCGCCTGGGCGCACGCAACCGCGCGATCCGATTCAAAGGTTAACCAGTACACACCATGGGCATCACAATGAAATCCGAAGCTATCGCTGCCTCGCAGCCCGGCCGCAAGCCTGGAATGCAGCCGCTGGCGGCCCTCATGCTGCTGCTGCCGCTGGTCGCGGCCGCCGCCGAGCCTGCCGGATCTTCTGCCGAAACGGCCGTGGCGCAGGCCGCGCCGGAAGCGCTGGTCAAGCCCGCGCCGGTCGAACCCGCCGCGGAACCGGTGGTGGATTCCGCGCTGCCTGCCGGCGCGCTGCCCGCGGAACCCACACCGGGCCTGACGCCGGCCGAAGCGGCCTCGGCACCGGTGCCGCCGGTGGCGCAGCCGCCGCTGGTGCCCGTCGAGATGCAGATGACCCCGGGTCTGGGCGAGTCGCTGCCGCCGCCGGCGCCGCCGGTTCCCAAGGCCGCCGCGCCCGTCGCGCCGGCCGCCGCCGACCGCAATGCCAAGGGCGGCAAGGTGCGCGTGCCCTACCTGTCGGAGACGCAGCGCGGCCAGATCAAGGACGAACTGCGCGCCGAAATCCTCGACCAGGCGCGGCGCGAGAACTGGGCGCAGCCCGAGTCCGTGCCCGAGTGGGTGCGCAAGGTACGCCTCGAGGGCGAGGTGATGATGCGCTACGAGCACAGCAGCTTCGGCGATCTCAACGGCCTGTTCGTCAACTACCAGGAAGCCAACCGTACCGGGCCGATCAACACCACGCTGCCGCCGCAGGGCCAGCCGCTGACGGTGCCGACGCTCAACACCAGCGAGGACCGCGACATCCCCAAGCTGCGTGCGAAGCTCGGCCTGGGCTATGCGGTGTCCGAGGAAGTCGATCTCAGCATCCGCCTGACCACCGGCAACACCATCAACCCGGTCAGCAACAACCAGACCGCGGGCACCAGCTTCAACAAGCCCAGCCTGGTGCTGGACCGCGCCTACATCCGCTACAAGCCGACCAGCCGCCTGGCGGTGGACATCGGCCGCAGCCCCAACCAGTTCGCCACCGGCACCGACCTGATCTGGGACCGCGACCTGAGCTTCGACGGCATCGGCCTGCGCTATCGCTACCCGCTCACCTCCGAGCGCGTACTCCGTATCGCCAGCGGCTTCTACTCGGTGGAGAACACCGATCCCAACTATCCGTCCAGCAGCCTGGTCAAGGACGAAGGCCACAACAAGTGGATGTGGGGGACGCAGGTCGAGCTGCGCACCGACTTCATCGACAAGCAGCTGCTGCGTGCCGGCGCCGGGTTCTACAAGTTCTTCGACGTCGAGGGCGAGCTGTCCAGCCCCTGCAACGCCGTGAGCGCCTCGGTAGCCTGCGACACCGACGATTCGCGCCCGGGCTTCATGCAGAAGGGCAACACGGTCTTCCAGATCCGCAACACCCAGCCGATCAATCCGGGCGATCCGGATTTCCAGTTCTTCGGCCTGGCCACCGAGTTCACGGTGCTGGCCCTGTCCGCCACCTGGGAGATGCCGCTGGACAACAACGTGCGCCTGGCCGTGGATTTCGACGCCGCGAAGAACCTGGCGCTGGACGAGGACGAGGTGCGGGCATTGTCGCCCGACAACAACCTCGGCCCCTGCCGTCCGACCAGCCCCACGACCGTGGTCTGCCCCTGGGAGGGCGGCGGCGATGCCTGGCAGGCACAGCTGCGCGTTGGCCGGCCGGTGGTGAGCATGCGGGGCGACTGGCAGTTGCTGGGGGGCTACCGCCGCATCGAGAGCGACGCGGTGCTGGACGCCTTCACCGACTCCGATTTCCACCTCGGCGGCACCAATGCCAAGGGCTATTACCTTGGCGGCAGCTGGGCCTTCTCGCGTTCGGCGGTGCTGGGCCTGCGCTACTTCGGTGCCAACGAGATCAGCTCGCAGAAGCTCGCCATCGACGTCTGGCAGGCCGACGTCACCGTCAAGTTCTGAAGGGGATTGCACATGATCGCCCGACGCAACGCTGCATGGATCGCGGGAATGCTCGGCCTTGTGGCCGTGCTGCCGGCGCAGGCCGAGAAGATGGACGACCGCCTGCGCGAGCAGTTGCGCAGCACGATCCTGCAGATGCGTACGCTGGCCGACGAGAACGCCAGCCTCAAGGCGCAGCTGGCCCAGGCCAGCGCCAAGCCGGCGGAAGATCCCGAGAAGACCCAGCGGGCGGAGAAGGACCTGCGCCGCCTGCGCGGCGAGCAGGGGCAGCTGCGCCAGCAGCTCGAACAGCAGGCCGCCGAGCACAGGACCGCGCTGGCCGCGCAGCGGGCCAGTGCCGAGACCGAGCGCCGCGGCCGGCTCGATGCACTGCAGAAGCTGCTCGCCGAGCACCGCAACGCCGAGCGCAACGGCCAGGCGCTGCAGCAGTGCACCGCCAGCAACCAGGCCCTGGTGTCGATCAGCAATGAGCTGATCGTGCGCTACCGCGACCGCGGGGTGGCCGACGCCATGCTGGCCAAAGAGCCGATCACCGGCCTGCGCGGTGCCCAGCTCGAACGCCAGGCGCAGGCCTATGAAATCCGCGTCGGCGACCTGACCGTGCGCCAAGCGCCGGCCGCCGCCGACGACAGCAGCAAGGACGGGAACCCATGAATCCCCTCATTTCCAGCCTCACCCTCGAAGAAGCCGCCGAGACCCTGCGCGCCAGCGGCCTGCGTGCGCAGCTGGCGGAACAGGATGGCCGGCCGATGCTGCAGAGCGCCGTGCAGGGCCTGGGCTTCATCCTCATGCCGGGCAATCGCGCGCCGGACCAGGCCGACCGCTACATCGACTTCACCTTCAGCTGTCTGATCCACGTCGAGGGGCAGGTGAGCCCCGCGCAGGTCGGCCGCTGGAACGAAAGCAAGCGCTTTGCGCGCCTCTACACCACGCAGCAGACCCTGGTGCTGGCGATGGACGTCTTCATCGGTGCCGGCGACGCGCCGCTGTGCCTGCGCGGCTACTGCGAGCTGTGGGACCGCGTGCTGCACGAATTCATCACCTACCTTCGGACCCTGCCGGTGCATGCGCCGGCAGCGGTGCCCGCCGTCGCCTGAGCTTCGCATCCCGACACGCCGCAGGAGCCTGACCATGACTCGTCCGCAGAACCTCACGAACCCGCGTGACCCGGTGTGGCGGCTGTCGGCCGGCGGCCAGTTGCGGCGGCTGGCGCTGCTCAGCGTGATCGGCATGCCGGCGCTGGTGTCCGCGCCGGCGGTGCAGGCGGGGGCCGGCTTCGGCTCGCCGCAATACTTCAATGCCGCGCGTGCGGCGCAGGCGGCGCAGCCCTCGGCACCGACGCCGGGGTCGCCGACGCAGCCGACGCTGCCCAACGGCGCCTCCTCGCCCCAGGCCGCCGCGGAGCGTGCACAGCGCTCGATCCGCAGCCTGCAGACGTCGCTGCAGAAGATCGATGCGGAGATGGTGCGCCAGCGCGCCGCCGCGCTGAACCCGCAGTACCAGGGCGGCGTGGTGCCCGACGGCATGGCCGCGGGCGGCCTGGTGCCGGCGATCGAGGCGGCTGCGCAGGCCGGCAATGCCAATGCCTGCCTCACCGCCTCGCAGTGCCTCTGGGTCAATGCCGAGCTGCCCACCGAGTCGGTGGCGCAGGGCAAGACCACGGTCGAGGTGAAGCAGACCGCGGAGAAGGCGATCCTGACCTGGGAGACCTTCAACATCGGCGCCAACACCACGCTGCACATCGACCAGCGCGAAGGCACCCAGGCCGACGGCCAGAACGACTGGGTGGCGCTCAACCGCGTCAAGGCCGGCGTGCAGCCCTCGGTGGTGCAGGGTGCGATCAAGGCCGAGGGCGCGGTCTACATCATCAACCAGAACGGCATCCTGTTCGACGGCGGCAGCGTCGTCGACACGCACTCGCTGGTCGCCTCCACCCTGCCGCTGTACCTGCGCGACGGCTCGCAGGGCCTGCGCCAGTCGTCTGCCGCGGACCTGGATTTCAGCAACAAGCTGTTCCTGACCAGCGGCCTGACCTCGCAGGCGCCGGGCACCGCGCAGGGTTCGGTGCTGGGCCTGTCGCAGCGCAGCGGCAGTGCGCTGCTGAGCATCGCCAGCGAGGAACTGCTGGACGAGGCGCTGCCCGGCAGCATCGTGGTCGCGGCCGGCGCGCGCCTGTCGGTCAAGGACGAGGGCTTCGGCCTGCTGGCGGCGCCCAACATCCGCATCGACGGCACCGTCGAGGGCAAGGACAGCCAGCTGGCGCTGGTCGCTGGCGTCGGCGTGCAGCTGCAGCGGGCCACCGCCAGCGGCTCGCGCTACACCGTGGCCTCGGCCGGGCGCATCACCGACGCCAGCCAGGGCAATGCCGACATCACGCCGGTGTTCAGCATCGAGAACAATGGCCTGATCAGCTCGCAGCGCGGCGGCGTGTCGCTGATCGGCACGCGCATCGAGCAGGACGGTGTGATCCAGGCCACCACCAGCGTCTCGCGCCAGGGCTTCATCGACCTCAAGGCCAGCGACAGCACCGAGCTGCAGCGACGCAATGGCCTGGTCAGCTTCAGCGGCGACTCGCTGACCACGATCCTGCCCGACGCGGACAAGTCGCAGACCAATTCCTCCGCCTCGGCCGACGAACAGTTCAAGCCGCTGGGCGTCACCGTCGGCGGCGCTGCCATCGTGCTCGACAGCGGCGCCATGATCGTCGCGCCCGGCCACAGCGTCAGCCTGCAGGCCGTCGCCGAGGACAGCGGTACCGTCGTGCCGGTGGTGGATCCCGACGAGGGGGTCGCCGGCCGCGTCTACATCGCGCCGGACGCCACCATCGACGTCGCCGGCCTGGCCGATGTCTTCGTGCCGCTGGCCAACGTGCTGATCACCGTGCCGCGTCTGGGCCTGAACGAACTGGCCGATTCGCCGCTGCAGCGCGACGGCGTGCTGTTCCGCGCGCCGATCGTTTTCGACAGCCGCGACTTCGGCACCCGCGAGGACGGCGTGCAGTGGGTCGGCACGCCTCTGGCCAACCTGGCCGGCTACGTCGAGCAGGTCTCGCGCGGCGTGCGCGAGCTGCTGACCGACGGCGGCAGCATCAAGCTGGTGGGCAACGAAGTGATTGCCGACCAGGGCTCGGCCCTGAACCTTGCCGGCGGCTACCTGCGCTACGGCAGCGGCATGAGCAATGCCACGCGGCTGGTGACGGCCTCGGGCAGCATCGTCGACATCGCCGATGCCGATCCCAACGTGCGCTACGTCGGCTTTGCCGGCCATACCATCGAGCGCCATGAGCGCTGGAACATCAACGACACCTACCGCGACCCGGTGCTGGCGGCCGGTTCCGCCACGGTGTTCGAGCCCGAGGACATCGCCGGCGGGCGCGGCGGCACGCTGACCGTGTTCGGCCAGACCACCAGCCTGATCGCGGCCGATGTCGACGCCCATGCGGTGTCCGGCCGCCGCCAGGTCAAGTCGGGGCAGCCCACGATCGGCGGCACCCTGCAGTTCGGCGGCAACTTCCTGTCGCAGATCTTCCCCGACCAGCCCAACGCCGCCGCCGGTCCGAGCTTCGTGGTCGTCGAGTCGCTGGATCCGTCGCTGCTGCGCGGGGTCGATGCCACTTCGGATGTCTTCGAGCGTGGCGGCGACGCCGCCGACCTGGCCGACCCGGCCTGGTGGACGCCGGTGGACGCCAGCATGGTGCGCGAGTCCGGAGCCAGCGTGCTGCGCGTCTACGGCGACCTGCCCGACGCCGGTACCATGGGGGGCGAGGTGCGCGTGGTGGATGGCGCCCAGGTCCAGGTCACTCCGGGTGGCCGCGCCACCGGCGACAACGGCGCCAGCATCAGCGGTGCCGTCATCGAGCTGGTCGGTTCGCGTGTGTCGATCGACGGCGACCTCACGGCGCCCGCCGGCCGCATCAGCATCACCGCCACCGGCCGCACGTTCCTGGACGGCTCCACCACCCAGGAGGACGAGGGTCCGGTGACGGGCGACATCGCCGTCAGCGGCGACAGCACGCTGAGCGTGCGCGGCCAGTTCGTCAACGACGCAGGACTGGGCGACGACGAGGCCACCGGCGCCACCTACATCAACGGCGGCTCGATCTCGCTGCGCACCCTGCAGTCCTCGCTGCTCACCGATCCCGGCCAGGAGGAACAGGACGTCGATGGCGACGGCGTCATCGACCTCCCGGCGATCCCGCCGACCGTGCAGAACCTCACCGGCTCGATCCTGCTCGACAGCGGCAGCGTGCTCGACGCCATCAGCGGCGTGCGTGTCGCGCCCAACGGCAAGGTGCAGCGGACCGGCGACAACGTCGTGCGCGGCGTCGGCGGTGCCATCGAACTGGCCACCTACGTCGTCAACGGCACCGCCTTCGGCCGCAACCTGGAACTGGCGACCCCCACCGAGCTGCTCGACGGCGTCGGCAGCATCGAACTGGGCGCCACCCTGCTGGGCTACGGTTTCGAGCGCGGCGGCCGCCTGTCGCTGCGTGCCCCCGGCATCCTGATCGACGGCTCCAGCGGCAGCGACGCCCAGGGCTTCCTCGGCCTGGATCCCGCGCTGTTCAGCGCCGGCGGTTTCGACGGGCAGGGCAATCTCACCACCGGCGGCTTCAGCGCGTTCCGCCTCGACGGCGTATTCGACGCCACGGTCGCTGCCGGCATGGAGGTGGTGGTCAGCCAGCGCAACCTGGTGATCCGCAACTTCGGGCCGGGCGCACCCGACCTGCTGCCCTACGGTCCTACCGGGACCGACCTGGAGGATGCGGTCAAGGCCGGTATCGTCGGCGTCGGCCAGCTCGACGAGATGCACCGCCGTCCGGTGAGCTTCGAGCTGTATTCCGGCGACTATCTCAACTGGGTGGCGGGCGAGCGCAACGGCCTGCTGGTGCCGCCCGACCTCAGCGATTTCGGCGTGACCGGCACCACCCTGGTCGACGAGGGCGCCAGCATCCTGGCCGACGCGCGCTCGCGCGTCGTGCTGGGCTCGCACAACCAGGTGACCCTGCTCGGCAGCATCGTCAGCCATGGCGGCGACGTCACGCTGACGGTCGATACCGCGCGCGGCGGCTACCTCAACAACCCCGGCGTCATCGCCAACCCCTATACCTCCAACAACAAGTCGGTGTTCCTCGGCGTCGACAGCCTGATCGACGTGTCGGGCACCCGGCTGCTCGACACCAGTTCGGTGCCCGCCGGCTCCACCGACATCCCCATCGGCGACGTCATCGACGGCGGCAGCGTCACCCTGAGCGCCGATACCGGCTACATCGTCGCGCGCAACTGCGCCGACACCGGCGACTGCGAGGACTCCGCGGACGCGGCGGCCAAGGCCGTCGCCGCGGCCGGCGACAACGTGCCCAAGTTCGGCGACAACACCGGCGGCAGCGGCGGCACGCCCGACGACGACGACGAGAACCCGGCACGCGGCAACCACGGCGCGCGCATCAACATCTCCGGCAGCAGCGGCATCGTCGGCCTGCTGGCGCCCTGTCCGCGCATCGAGGAAGCGACCCTGCTGTACAGCGACGCCGGGCGCCTGCGCATCGGCGCCGGCTCGGGCCTGTACTTCAACGGCATCATCGACGCGCGTGGCGGTGGCAGCACTTCGCAGGGCGGCTCGCTGGCGGTCACGCCGCTGAACCCGCTGGCGGAGCCGGAGAACGGCTACGTCGGCGCGCGCCGCATGACGCTCGCCGCCCTGAGCGTTGGCGTGCCGGAACTGTTCCAGGAACCCGGCGGCAACGTGACGACGGCACCGCGCGGCGTTATCGCCTTCGCCACCGACGTGCTCAAGGGTTCCGGGATCGAGACGCTGTCGCTGGGCAGCGACCCCAGCCTGTCCAAGGAGCCGGTGCCGATCGACATCATCAGCTCGCTGGACCTGAACTTGGGTCGCGCGCTGCAGATCAACACGATGCAGCTGACCGCGCGGCCGGCGGTACCCGATACCGGCCGCATGAAGCCGATCGAGGTCAACCTGGCCGCGACCTATGTCGCGATCCACGGCTACAGCGAGGACATCGGCGTCTACAACGACTTCGAGGACATCCTCGCACCGGGGCTGGCGGAAACACGCCAGCCGCTGTCGGAGCTGACGATCGACTCGCGCATCCTCGATATCGGTGGCCAGATGGCCATCGAGAACTTCAAGGATGTCTCGATGACCGGCCGCGAGGACATCCGCTTCCTGACGCCGCCGCAGTACAGCAGCTTCGCCACCGGCGGCAGCGGCGAGTACAGCAGCCTGCCGGGCGTGCTGCTGGTGGGCGGCAATCTGACCATGACCGCCAGCCGCATCTACCCGGCCACCGGGCAGACCCAGATCATCATCGCCGACAACCACCTGCGGCGCAGCGACCTGGAACTGGTGATCAAGCCGACCCAGCGCGATCCCGACACCGGCGAGCCGCTGACCACCCTGGCCACGATCTACGAACCTTCGACCGCCGTGGTGCGATTCGAGCGCATCGCCGGCGCCACCAGCGGCGACAAGCCGCTGTCGGTCGGCGGCCGCCTGATCGTCACGGCCGTGGACATCCTGCAGAACGGCGCGCTCTACGCGCCGGGCGGGCAGATCCAGCTCGGCATCGCCGGCGACGAAATCCTCGAGGGCGTCAACGACGATTCGCAGGTATTCAACTACGACCTGCTGCCGTACTTCCGCTTCGCGCTGCCGACGGTGACGCTGGACAACGCCTACCACTACGAACTGCGCGCGGGCGAGACTGCCGCCGACAGCTACGAGGACCTGGTGTTCGCCGACCCGGACGACACCGGCGACATCACCGCCTACGACGGCCCGGTGAAGACCCAGGCCGGCATCGAGACCATCACGCGCAAGGTGCAGTTCGGCGCCAACAGCCTGACCTCGGTCTCGCTGGCCGGCCTGGTCGTGCCCTACGGCCGCACCGTCGACGGCCTCAACCTGGTCTACAACGGCACCGGCGACTACAAGGCCAGCGTCGACGACCTGGCGCAGTCCCCGAACAAGCGCATCGGCGCGGTCGGCGCCAATGTGGACGTCAAGGACGGTGCCCGCATCGACATCAGCGGTGGCGGCGACCTGCTGGCCACCGAGTTCGTCGCCGGCACCGGCGGCTCGCGCGACGTGCTGTCGACCACCAACGTCTCCTTCACCGGTGGCGAGGAGCGGCTGGCCTCGCTCTACCCGGACGGCCGCGACGTCTACGCGATCGTTCCCGGCTACGACGGCGTCGCGCCCTTCGATCCGGAGTTCACGCGGCGCGATCCGGACGGTGCCGGCGGCACGCAGATTTCGGCCAGCGAATCGACGCGTGCCCCGCTGGTCGGCCGCGCCGTGTTCCTCAGCGGCATTCCCGGCCTGCCCGAGGGTGTCTACACCCTGCTGCCCGGTGCCTACGCCAACCTGCCGGGCGCTTTCCGCCTGGTGCAGGACACCCGCGCCGGCGCCCAGGACGTCATCGCCTCCACCACCAACCAGAAGCTGCCGGACGGCACGCTGCAGGTCGCCGGCCACTACACCGACAACCTCAGCGGCGCCCGCGACGCGCACACCACGACCTTCCTGGTGCAGTCGCGGCCGGTGTGGTCGCAGTACTCGCAGTACGACGTCAGCAGCCTCAACAGCTACTTCACCGCCCAGGAAGCGGCCAGCGAGCGCGCCCTGCGTGCTCCCGCCGATGGCGGCACGCTGGCGCTGGCCGGCGTCAATCGCCTGACCCTCGACGGCAGCATCATCGGCAAGGCCCCGCAGGGCTTCAGCGGGCCGGAGCTGCAGCTGTCCGCGCCGCGCATCCAGATCGTCGACAGCGGCGACGCGGGCGCAGGCATCCTGACGCTGGACGTGGATCGCCTCAACGCACTGGGCGCCAGCCGCCTGCTGCTGGGCGCCACCGGCGGCCCCACCGACGACGGCATCGAAGAACTCTACGTCGGCGCCGACACGGTGGTCGCGGCCAACAGCACGGCCCTGCGCGCAGGCGAGATCGTCCTGGTCGCCAGCGGCGACAGCAGCGGCGACGGCGTGGTGGTGCAACAGGGTGCAAGGCTGGTTGCCGACGGCACCGCGACCGGCCGTCGCGGCAACGAAATCTCCATCGGCGGCGAAGGCACGCGCCAGCACCAGGCGCTGGATCCCGACGATCCCGCCAGCGGTGCCGTCATCGACATCGACCCCGATGAGGCGAACGTCAGCGGCAATGGCGGCTTCCTGCGGCTCTCGGCCGACCGCCAGGTCACGCCGGGCCGCAATGTCGTCTCCGGCATCGACGGGCCCGAGGACGAGGTCGCCTTCGGCGCCGTCACCATCGGTGCCGGCGCGCTGCTGTCCGGCAGCGGCTCGGTCAGCCTCGACGCCACCGGCGGCGTGATCCTGGCATCGAGCGCCGACATCGAGGGCAACGCGTTCTCGGCCAGCACCCGCAACATCACCCTGTCCGCGGGCGACGCGGCCTCCGGCGCCGGCGACCTGCTGCTGGGCAGCACCCTGCTGCAGCAGCTGGCCGGCATCAACGAGGTCTACCTGCAGGCCAGCGAGGGCGTGACCTTGCTCGGCGACGTCGACCTGCGCGCGCGCCAGCTGGTGGAGATCATCGGCGGCCAGGTCATCAGCGACGGCGGCGACGCCGTGATCGAGGCCGGACGCGTGGTCTTCAGCAACCAGCAGGGTGCCTTCGCCTACGGTGCCGGCGGCCTCGGCACGATGACGGTCAAGGCCGACGAGATCGAACTGCTGGGCGATCGCAGCACCCCGGGTTCCAGCTTCGGTTTCGACGGTTTCGGCCAGATCGACCTGCAGGCGCGCCGCGCGGTGCTCGCCGCCGGCAAGGGCACGCTGCTGTTCGGCGGCGCCAACCTGACGCTGGACACGCCGGTATTCGGCACCGTGGCCGGCGCCGACCTGGCGCTGTCCGACATCTCCCGCCTGCAGGGCCGCGGCGCGCAGGCCAACCCGGCCGGCAGCGCCAGCGAGGGCCTGGGCGGCTCGGTGTCGCTGGAGGCCGACAGCATCGACTGGAACACCACGGCGCGCGCCAGCGCCGGCAGCATCCGCTTCGACGCCGGCGGCGACATCCTGCTGGGCGCCGCCGCGCGCCTGGAGGCGGGCGGGGCCGTGTTCTCTGCCTACGACCGCAAAGTGGCACTGGCGGCCGGCCAGATCGAGCTGCACAGCGGCCAGGGCCAGGTACAGCTGGGCGCCGGTTCGCGCCTCGACGTTTCCGCCGGCGCGGCCGGCGGCGACGCCGGCCAGATCATCCTGCGCAGCGACGCCAGCTCCGTCACGCTGGCCGGCGAGCTGCGCGGCAATCGTGCCGCCGGCTTCGATGGCGCGTCGCTGCAGGTGGACTCGCGCAGCGCCATTGCCCTGGACGACCTTGCCACGCGCGCCGCCGCGGGCGGCATCGACGGCAGCATCGCCCTGCGCAGCGGCAGCGGCAACCTCGATCTCTCCGCCGGCAGGACCCTGTCGGCCGACCGGGTGCAGCTGGTGGCCGATGGCGGCCGCGTGCGCATCGACGGCACCATCGACGCTGCCGGCGCCGAGGGCGGCGACATCGCGCTCTACGGCCAGCGCGCGGTCGAGATCAACGGCCAGCTGCTGGCGCAGGCCGCGACGGCGGCGGCGGATGGCGGCCGTATCGAGATCGGCGTCGGCACCGGCAACTCCTCCGCGACCGATGCCGACCATGGCTATCGCGCGGTGGGCGCGGACCAGGCCGGGCGCATCGACATCGCCGCCGGCGCGGTGCTGGATGTCAGCGGTGAAGACGGCGAGATCAAGCTGCGGGCGCCGGTACTCGACGATCATCGCGTACCGGTCACCGTGGCCGCGGGTGCAACGATCCGCGGCGATGCCGACCCCGAACTGGAGATCTATGCGCGCTGGGATGCGGCCGACACCAGCACCGGTGCCCGGCACTTCAGCGGCGTGATCGATCCCTCCGGTGTCGCGGGGGGTGGTGGCACCGGCGACAACGCCCGCTTCATCACCGAAACCCTGATGGACTACGTGCGCTCGCCCGGCTGGCAGATCGACAGCACGCTGGGCCAGGCCGCCGGCTGGCAGCGTCGCGCCGGCATCGACCTGAGCAACAGCGGCGGCGACATCGACGTGGCCAGCGACTGGAACCTCGCGGCCGGCCACCTCGGCGCCGACGGCAATCCGGTGCTGGACTTCCGTACCGACGGGCTCGCGCCGACGATCAGCCTGCGCGCCGCCGGGGACGTGCGCATCGGCGCCTCGATCAGCGACGGCTTCTACCAGACCGTCAACCCCTTCAATCCCGCCGCGGCCGCCAGCGACGTCGACAACTCGCTGGCGCCGGTGGCCAGCGGCAGCAACCCGCTGCCCCTGGCCACCGCCTCGCTGCTCGGCACCCAGGGCGGCAAGGCCTACGACTCGGCCTCGCTGCGCATCGTCGCCGGTGCCGACACCGGCAGCGCCGATCCGCTGGCGCTGGCCGCCAACCGCGCCCCGAACAAGGGCAACGTGATCCTCAGCGGCCACCAGACCGCGAGTTCCAACGCCCCCGGCAACGAGGGGCGGCAGATCGTTACGCCGACCATGGTGCGCACCGGCATCGGCAGCATCGACGTGGTGGCCGCGCGCGACATCCTGATCACCGACACCCAGGCGCCGGGCGTGATCTACACCGCCGGCCACGCCGGCATCGAGGGCGTGGTGCGCCCGTCGCAGACCGCGCTGCAGGCGGCGGCCGGCGGCCAGGCGCCGGTGCTGGACACCGGCAACGTGCAGCCGCGTGACGCCGGCGACCTGCGACTGAGCGCCGGCCGCGACATCGTCGCGGTGACCACGGTCACGGACTCCGACGGTTCGCGCACCGGCGCTGCCGGTACCGACCTGAGCCAGGCCTGGTGGCCGTGGATGCAGTCGTCCTGCTTCACCACCGCGGTGGGTTGCGGCGCGCGGCCCGATTCCAGCTCGATCAACTTCGGCATGTTCGCGCAGGGCCTGCTCAGCATGGGCGGCGACGTCAGCATCCAGGCCGGCCGCGACGTCAACTCGCTGTCGGTCTCGATGCCCACCACCTGGACCCGTGCCGGCGGCCAGCGCGAAGACAGCATCGGCGGTGGCGGCGAGCTCGAGGTGACGGCCGGCGGGGACATCCGCGGCGGCTCCTACTTCGTCTCCAGCGGCGGCGGCGAATTGCGCGCGCTCGGCGTGATCGCCGATTCGGTGATTGCCCTGCAGGACGCGAAGATCGGTGCGGAGGCAGCGCAGGGGATCAGTATCGGCGGCGTCTTCAACCCTTCCTACCTGTTCACCAACTTCGACGCCAACGCCTACAGCGCTGCGTCGGCGGTGCGCCTGGTGACGGCGGCCGGCGATGCGCGCCTGGGCACGGCGGCCGTGCTGCCCGGCAGCCGCTACGGTTCGGTGCCGGGTGTCAGCCGCAGCCTGGTGCAGGATGGCGCCTTCTACGTGCTGCCCGCCCACCTGTCGGTGGCGGCGGCCAGCGGCAACCTGATCCTGAGCCGCGGCGGTGAACTGTTCCCCTCGGCCGACGGCCAACTCGAACTGCTGGCCCAGCGCAACATCACGCTGCAGGGCCGCAGCAACAGCGGCGAGCGCCTCGGCCTGATCGATGCGCTGGCGAGCCTGCTGCCGTCGATCGACAACCCCTTGCCCCCGGCCGCGCTGCCCGCCACCGGCAGCTACATCGACCAGGGCCCGCAGTCCAACTTCCTGCTGCGCGACCCGGCGCTGCTGCATGCGCACGACACCGAACCGGTGCGCATCTACAGCGTCGCCGGCAGCCTGCTCAACGGCTACCGCGCCACCGATGCCGCCGTGGCCGCCGATCCCGACGGCGTGCCGCAGTACGTCGGCAGCGGCAGCGGCCTGCGCCTGCTGCTGGACAAGCCGGCGTCGATCCGCGCCGGCCTGGACATCGTCAACCTGTACTTCTCCGGCCAGAACTTCTACGACAGTGACATCACCACCATCGCCGCCGGCCGCGACCTGCTCGATCCGGCGCTGCAGCGCACGCGCTTCGTGCCGCTGATCGAACTCGGTGGCCCGGGCACGCTGGCGGTGTCGGCGGGGCGCAATATTGGCCCGATCACCTCGGCGGGCGACGCACGCGACGCCGGCTACCTGTTCAAGGGCAGCGAGCAGTTCCCCGGCATCCGCACCGTCGGCAACAGCAACAACCTCTACCTCGACCGCAGCGGCGCCGACATCTCGGTGTCCTACGGCATCGGGCCGGGGATGAAGCTGGAGGCGTTCGCCGAGACCTACATCAACCCGGCGGTCAACCATGACCCGCTGAACGAAAAGGACCTGCTCGGCACGCCGGACTACAGCGGCGCGCTGCTGGCGTTCGTGCGCCAGCAGCTGCTCGACGCGCAGCGGCGCGACGGCCAGGACCGCAGTGCCCAGATCGCGGCGCTGAATCCGGCCGCGGCCTGGACCGTGTTCAAGGGCCTGGCGCTGGAGCAGCGGCAGAAGTTCGTCGGCACCGTGTTCCTCGACATCCTCAACCAGGTGGGCCTGGACTACAACGCCGTGACCCGCCGCGTGGTGGACCGCAATCACCCGCAGGGTGTGGAGTACAACGCCGACAACATCCTTTACGCCGGCCAGTATCGCCGCGGCTACCAGGCCATCGAGAACCTGTTCCCGGCGAGCCTCGGCTACACCCAGAATGCCCTGGACGGCAGCCGCAACGGTGCCCTCGTCACCCGCAGCACCGGCACCCTGGACATGCGCGGTTCGACCGTGCAGACCCGCTTCGGCGGCGACATCGACATCCTCGGGCCGGGTGGCCCGCTCCTGATCGGCAGCACCAGCGCGCCGCCGTTCACCGCGGAGACCGGCAATACCGCGGCGGTGGGCCCCAGCTCGCAGGGCATCCTGGCGCTGCAGGAAGGCGCGGTGCGGCTGTTCATCGACCAGAGCGTGCTGCTGGCGCAGAGCCGCGTCTTCACCCAGCAGGGCGGCGATCTGCTGATGTGGAGCTCCAACGGCGACATCAACGCCGGCAAGGGCGCCAAGACCAGCTCCTCGATCCCGCCGCTGGCGTTCAGCTGCGACGACAACCTGTTCTGCACGGTCGATACCCAGTCGCAGGTCAGCGGTGCCGGCATCGCCGCGCTGCAGAGCAAGCCGGGCCTGCCGGCCGGCAATGCCAACCTGGTGGCGCCGGCCGGCACGGTCGACGCCGGCGACGCCGGCATCCGGGTCTCCGGCAACCTCAACGTGGCGGCCCAGCAGGTGGCCAACGCCGACAATATCCAGACCGACAGCGGCAGCTTCTCCGGACAGGCTCCCGCTGCCGACGCCGGCACGGCCGCGGCGGCCAACGCGGCGGCGGCAGCGGTGGCGGCTTCCGCCGAACAGGCCACCGGGGGGCGCAAGCGTGATGGCGAACTGGAGCTGTTCGTGGAAATCCTGACGCCAGCGGCCTCTTCGGAGTGCGAGGCGGGCAAACCGGGCAAGGACTGCCTCTGAGGATCGATTCGGCGCCACCAGATTCTTCTGTTTGCCATGCCCATGCAACATGAGCCTTCTACATTGCCGCTGCTCGGCCGCGTACAGGTCGGGCAGGGGAACCGGAACATGGGGAAAGGCTTGCTCGCGGCGTTGCTGTGCGCCGGTCTGTTGCTGTCGCCGGCACAGGCCGCGGACATCGACATTCCCGGCGTGCTGACCAACGAAACGCGGACCTTCGCCGGCCGCGAGTTCTATGACGCCTTCGTCGAATCCTGGCAGGCCCTCGATCCGGACGGCCAGTACGGCCTGGTCGTCAGCGAGAAGCCGGCGGCCCGGTTGGGGTGCCAGATGAGCGTCAGCTACCGGGGCTCCCTGTTGTACCAGCGCTTCATCGGCTTCAACGGCCGCGTTGCCCGCGCCGCCGCCCTCGATGCGGCGCGGCGCGTCCACCAGTCCGTGATGGCTAGCGAGCTTGACAGCATGGCGGGTGATTCCGAACTGCGTGGCGACGGTTTATAGAATTTTTGAGCGGACAGCATGAAACGAACGATACGCCTGACCTTTGCCGCGCTCTGCGCGCTGCCTGTGTCCGCCGCACTGGCGGCACCCCTGGTCTACGTGCCGGTCAACCCCAGCTTCGGCGGCAATCCGCTCAACGGCTCGGTGCTGCTCAACGAGGCCCAGTCGCAGAACGACTACAAGGCGCCGGTTGCCCGCCGCAGCACCGCGGATCGCCTGGAGGCTTTCAACCAGGCACTGCAGAACGCCGTGCTCACCCGTGTCCAGTCCGCGGTGATCCGCCAGATCGTCGGTGTCGACGGTGGCCTGATCCCGGGCACGGTGACCACGGAGGATTTCATCATCACGGTGGAGGACCTGGGCGAGAGCATCAAGGTCACCACCACCGACAGGAATACCGGTCAGACGACCAGCTTCACTCTCGAAAAGACTGAAGCGCTTTAAGACAGAACCCCGGCGGCACCCTCCCACACCTTGAGTGTTTGAATTACCAGGAGCTTATCCATGTTCAAGAAGCATTCCATGGCGCTTGTGCTGGGGGCGATGTTCGTGGCCCCGGTTGCATTCGCCGACGAAACCTCGACCGAGGGCGTCATCTACCAGGCTGACCAGACCGGCAATACCGCGTCTATCAACCAGATCGTGACCGAGGGCGTGCCGCAGGCCGCCGCGATCATCCAGACCGACCTGAACGTCAACGGTACCACCGACAACAACAACTATGCCGCCGTGCTGCAGGGCATCGGCAGCGGCGACGCCGGCGTGACCATCGCCGACGACGGCACCACCGCGAGCAACGCCGCCACCGACGGCGCCGCCGCCATCGCTGGCGCCGCCGAAGTGCTGCCGCCGCTGGTTTCCAGCCTGGCCGACTACGTCGACGAGCGCAGCGGTGTGGCGCCGTACGCCTACACCTTCCTGGGCGTGGACTCGAACAACTACGGCCTGGTCTTCCAGGACCACCAGCAGGCTTCGCAGGCGCTGGTCGTGCAGGCCCGCAGCGACGAGACCGACGCCATCATCCCGAACCAGGCTTCGCTGATCAGCGCCGACATCGTCGCCAACGACGGTTCGCCGACGGTCGACGGCACGGTGCTGGCCACCCTGCAGAACCCGTCCTCGGGCAACGACACCATCGTGACCTACACCGCCGGCGAGCTGCTGGTGAACTATGACGGTGCCAACGACCTGCTGCTGGGCGAAGCCGCCTACGTCGAGCCGGACAACGTCAGCGGCAACCTGGCGTTCGTCACGCAGGGCGCCCTGCTGACCTTCAACACCCTGAACGAGGGCACCGACGACTTCGCCGACCTCGAAGACGCCTTCACCGGCGGCGACGACGCGCTGAACAAGGCGCTGGTGATCCAGGCCACGGTCAACTCCTACGCCTTCATCGGCCAGCACGGTCAGCGCAACAACTCGATCATCGTGCAGAACAGCGATGGCGACGGCAACAACGTGGCCGAGTCCTACCAGTACACCGACGCCGATGGCGACATCGTGACCGACAGCTACTCGTTGATCGCGCAGTCGGGCAACTTCAACATCGCGCAGGTCTACCAGGCTGGCCTGGAAGACACCTTCAACTCGTCGTACCTGTTCCAGTTCGGCGACGGCAACATCGCCAACGTCGACCAGCTCGGCCAGCAGGCGGTGTCGTTCGTCTACCAGAGCAACAACGCCGCCGGTGGCGACTTCGGCCTGGGCAACTACGCCAGCGTCTACCAGCACGTGTCGCCGCTGTAAGAAGTTCTCCGTCTCGTAAAAGCTGCAGTAAACAAACCTCCCCGGCCGGAAAGGCCGGGGAGGTTTACATGTCTCAAAGCCAATGAAACGAATTCTCCAGATTCTGGCCCTTGTCGCGCTCGGCGCGACCAGTGGCTGTGCCGCCTATCTCAGCAAGGCGCCGGAAGGCACCAAGCTTGCGGCGGACGTTGCGCCGCGTACGCAGAAGACCGACGAGCTGCGCCATCTGCCGCAGCCGAAGGGACCGATCAGCGTGGCGGTGTACGGCTTTCGCGACCAGACCGGCCAGTACAAGCAGGCCCCCGACAGTTCTTTCTCCACCGCCGTTTCGCAGGGCGGTGCCGCTTACCTGATCCAGGCACTGGCCGACTCCGGCTGGTTCGCCCCGGTCGAGCGCGAAGGTCTCAACGACCTGCTCACCGAGCGCAAGATCATCAAGTCCGGCGAGTCGACCCCCCCGGCGGGCAACGGCAACGGCGGGCTGCCGACGCTGGTGCCGGCCAACCTGATCATCCAGGGTTCGGTGATCGGCTATGACTTCAACGTCGCCACCGGCGGCATCGGCGTCAAGTATCTCGGCATCGGCGCCTCGCACCAGTTCCGCAAGGACCAGGTGACGGTGAACCTGCGTGCCATCGACACCAGCAATGGCCGCGTGCTGCACAGCGTCAGCACCACCAAGACGATCTACTCCACCCTGATCCAGCCGGGCGTCTACCGCTTCGTCGCCTACAAGGAATTGCTGGAGATGGAAGCCGGCTACACCAGCAACGAGCCGGTACAGCTGGCGATCCAGGAAGCGATCGAGGCCGCGGTGATCTCGCTGGTGGTCGACGGCATCATGAAGAAATCCTGGGTCCTGGCCAACCCCGGGGATATCCAGAACCCGGTGATCCAGAGCGTCTACGCCAAGCTGCGCAACCGCGACGTTGCGGCGCTGCAGAAGGCCCCCGCGCCGGAAGTGCCGAGCTTCCTGGGTTCCGACCTGGACATGCCGATGAAGCTGCCGGAGCCGAAGCCGGAGCCCCGCGCCGCCGTGCCGGCCGCTGCGCCGGTGGCAATCGCGCCCAGGGTCGAACCGGTCGTGGCACCGGTGCCGAAGGCAGCCAGCGCCGACGAGGCGATCGGCGCGATCGTGCGCAAGCGCAAGGGTGACGCCAGTCCCGCAGCGGCGGCGCAGCCGGCCGCCAGGCCGTCACGGCCGCAGGACAGTTTCGTCGACGCCGGACGCGAATGAAGCCCGAGAGGAGTCGCCACATGAATGCGCACAGGATCCTGGCGGGACTGGCATTGCTGGCTGCCACGGGCGCGGCACAGGCCGACCCGTTCGCCGAGATTCTCGCGGCGCGCAACCAGTTCATCGACAACGCGCCGATCCAGGTCGATCCGCCGGAGCCGCGGGACCTGGAATCCTTCCTGTTGAGCCAGTCGCCCAGCATCACGCTGGCACTGATCAACCAGGTGGAGGGCAGCGGCAACCGCGCCGAGATCGAGCAGCAGGGTGGCGTCCAGAACATCGTCGCGGTGTTCCAGGGTTTCGGCGACGACAACCAGGCCCGCATCGGCCAGACCGGCAACGGCAACTTCGCCCTGCTGACGCAGAGCGGCAGCCAGAACCAGGTCACTTTGCTGGACCAGCTCGGCAACGACAACATCGCCCGGATGCTGCAGGAAGGCAGCGGCAACCTGGCGCAGGTCAACCAGTACAACGACCGCAACATCCTGACGCTGCAGCAGCTGGACGGCTACAACAACGCACTGGTCAACCAGTACGGCGACACCGACCTGACCATCACGCAGACCAACCCCGGTGGTTCGGGAGCCTCGGTCAACGAGTTGTCGGTGGCAGCCCACGTCGAGCCGGGCTACACCTCGAACTTCGGTCCCATCGTGCTCGACGGTGCGGGCCAGACGGCGATGACGCTGTGCAGCGGCAGCGCTGCCTATTGCGCGCAGTATTGAAGGCCGCGACGGCAATGGCGGATATCCAGCGAGCGGGAATCCTGCGGTCCGGCGGTCCGGTGCGGATGCTGCGCCTGGCGGCCTGCACCGCAGTCGCCATCGTCGCGGGCTGCGGTGGAGGAGACGATGCTCCGGCGGCGGGCCCCGTGGCCACGCGCGACGATGCACTGCGCGCCGCCAGCGTGGTCCTGGGTCTTCATGCGGTGCTGGATCCCAGCTCCGGCGATCTGGTTCCCTTTCCGGAGCCGCGGGTCTCGGCGCGCAGCACCGCCAAGGCCATGGCGCGGAGCGAGCCGGAGGTCAGCGAATGCGACCTCAACGGCAAGCGCGTCGATCGCGACACGACGGGAGTCCGCAACTTCACGCTGTTTCGCGGAACGGCCGGCGCAGAGTTGCCGGTCGACGGCAGTGGCGCGGAAACCCTGTTCGCCGATTGCCAGGAGGAATATGCCGCCAGTGACTTTTCGAGCGGAAACCTGACGCGCGACGGGTTCCTGGAAACCGGCTCGGGGCTCGACGACCAGGCGGACAGCTATGCCTGGGTGGTGCTGGGCCGCGACAGTCGCCCCTATTCGGTACGGTTCGATGAACTGGACGAATCCGGGACGCCGGTCGGCCGTTCCCGCTACACCGCCTCCGGCGTGATCGAGAACGGCGATATCCTGCGCTTCGACGAAGAGGGCGAGGTCGTCGAGGCGTACATCGAAAGCCGTTTCCGCAACCTGTCGCTGAGCTTCGCCGAGAGACGCGGCGCGGCCGCGACGCAAACGCTGCAAGCCAGGCTCGGCACACCGGCCCGCTCGTTTTCCCTGAAGCGCGACGAGGAGGGCGGCGTTCGCATCGAAGGCCCCCTGACGTTCACGTCCACGCGGCAGGGCTGCGTCGGCGGGGAACTGGAAGTCGAAACCCGGTCGCCCTTGCAGGGCGACGCCGGGATTGTCGCCGGCGAAATCGTACTGAGTTCCTTGAACGTGAGCGCCCGCCTGAAGTTCAGGGAAGACGGCGGGGTCGATATCCGTATCGGCGATGGCGCGGCGCAGACCGTGTCCGCCGAAGAATTCGAAAGCGCGCTCGCCGACGGCGGCTGCTGACCGATCCCGTTGTAACGGCAAGGCCGCTGGGCAGCTTCTCCTGCCCAGCGGCCTTGCCGTTTGTCACGGCGTACTTCAGGGGTTCGTGTTGCGCTCGGCGGCGATCATCCAGCTGCCCGCGATCTTGCGCATGTCCAGGGTCTTGATCACGACCTCCTTGGACAGGTCGGACTGATAGCTCTGGCGGAAGCTGATGCGCGCCTGCTGTTCGTTGAGCATGGCCAGCTTCACCTCTTCGATCTTCAGGTTGATCTTCTTGGGCTTGACCATGCTGGAGCGGCGCTGTTCGATCCACTTCGTCAGGGGCATGCCGCCCGGCGGCGTGAAATCCCCGGCGTAGTGGCCCAGGTGGCGCTTCACGTCCTGCTTGATCCAGGCGTCGGCCCAGTCGCGCACGGAAGCCGCCACGTCCTTGCCCGCGGCCTGGAGATCGGCCTGCGAGGGCGCGGCCACGGGCGGCGTCGCTGCGGGAGATGCGCTCGCCTCGGCGGCGGCGGGCTCCGTGGCGGCGGCGGGAGTGGCGGCGGCAACCGGGCTCGCCGGCGCGCTACCCTGCAGGCTGCGCAACAGTTCCAGCTTGGCCTGCGCGACGGTATTGCCCGGGTCCATCGCCAGCAGCTTCTGGTAGGCCTCGCCGGCCAGCGCCAGGTTGACGTCGGCGAGGTTCTGCTGCGCCGAGCTGTACTGCGGATTCTTCGACAGGGCGGTTTCGAAGGCGGTGCGCGCCTTGGCGTAGTCGCCCATGCCGGCCAGCAATACGCCGAGGTTGTTGTAGGGCTCCGGGTAGCGCGGCTGGTCCTTGATCAGGTCGGTGAAGGCGCGGATCGCCTCGGGCTTGCGGTCGAGCCGCGACAGCGCCATGGCGCGCATGAAGCGCGCCTCGGCATCCTTCGGGTTGCCCGCAAGCCAGGTATCGAGCTGCACCAGGGCGATGCCCGCGTCGCCGGAGGCGATCAGCTGCCGGGCGTCCTGGACGACGGTCGCCGCCCCTGCGGATGAACTGAGGGCAATGCCCAGGAAGACGGCAGCGAGCTTGAATTTCATCGGGACGATCTGGCGGGAGCGATGGAAAAAGCGCCGGGCGCCCGCCGCAACTCGCGGAACGCCGTCGACCGGTCACGATAAGGCAGGCGTATTGCAGGATCGTGTCGCGCTGCGGCTGCGCTCAGCCGCGGCAGCGTCCTTTTGACTGGCCGGCCATGCACCACGGCGGCGTCTGAAAGCGCAGGAGAGCACTGTCGCAGCCGATCTCCGCCCGTGACCACGTGATTGGCGGCAGACGAGCAGGCCGGCACCTCCTGCGACGGAGACCGAGCGGTGCCCCGATCAGGGGTTGGCAGCGGTTCGCTTTCCGGCCGTGTCCCCAGGTACCTGCTTGGACTGAGAAGGCTTGGCTTTTTTCTCAGACTCGATCAGCCAACGGCTATCGACATTGCGCAAGTCCAGTGTCCTGATCAGAACATCCGACAGCAGGTCGGACTGGTAGGTTTGCCGGAAACTGACGCGCGCATGCCGCTCATCGAGCATTGCCAGTTTGACGTCTTCGATCGTCAGGTTGATCTTCTTGGCGCGGGCGATACTGCTGCGGCGCTGCGCCCGCCATTGCTCCAGCGACAATCCATCCGGCGGAGTGAAGCTCTCGGAATAGTGGTTGAGGAAACGCTGCACGTCCTGCTTGGTCCAGGCATCGGCCCAGTCGCGTACGGAAGCGGTAATCGAGTCGGCCGCTGCTGCGGCTTCCGCCTTCGTTGGCGCGGTGGCGGCCGTCGTGGCGCCCTCCACGGACGGA
The DNA here is from genome assembly GCF_003428335.1 of Solimonas sp. K1W22B-7. Classification (GTDB taxonomy): domain Bacteria; phylum Pseudomonadota; class Gammaproteobacteria; order Nevskiales; family Nevskiaceae; genus Solimonas_A. Next base: position 3,881,526 of record NZ_CP031704.1, on the reverse strand, counting down.
GAAGTGCCCGGCAAATCATCCGAAGGCGCCTGAACGATCTCACCCTCGACTTTCTCGGAGACGATCTTCCAACTGTCGCCGCTGTTTCGCAGCTCCATGGTCCGATTGCGAACCCTTGTCGACAGATTGGAGCGGTAGACCTCATGGAAACTGATGCGCACCTGCTCTGCACCGGACATCGACAGCTTCAGGTCCTCGATCTTCAGGTCGATTTTCTTGGGGGCCAGGATTTTCCGACGACGGTCCTCGCGCCACTGCTGCGCTGGGATACCGTTCGCGGGGGTGAAATCGTTGGCGTAATGGCCGAGGAAGCGTTTCACGTCCTGCTTGGTCCAGGCATCGGCCCAATCTTCCAGTGTGGCCGTGATCGCGTCTCCGGCCTGATTGGCGGCAGCATTTGCCGATGCAACACCTGCGGGCTTCGGGCTTTCCACAGGGGTAGCGGCAGGCGTCAGCGACGCGAGCTCCGACCTGGAAAGAGCCGTTTCCTTCGAAACATGCTCTGAAGAAATCATCCAGTTGCCGTCGACGTTGCTCATTTCCATGGTGCGTGTCCGGCCCTTCGAGGAAAGGTTGGACCGATACAGCTCCCGGAAGCTGATACGGGCCTGCCGTGTTCCCGTCATCGTGATTTTGAGGTCCTCGATCCTCAAGTCGATCTTCTTGGGTGCCAGGATCTTGTGGCGACGATCCTCCAGCCACTGCACGGCCGAGCCCCCCCCTGCGGGGACGAAGTTCTTGGCGTAGTGGTCGAAAAAGCGTTTGACGTCCTGCTTGATCCAGGCATCCGCCCAGTCGCGCAGCACAGAGGCGACGGCCTTGGCAGCCGCCCCGACTTCGGCGTTCGCTGCTGGCGCCGGAGAGGCGGCAGGTACAGGCGGCGCGGCCTTGGCGCCCTCGACCGGAGCAGCTGTGGCTGTTGCGGCAGCGGATGCCAGGGCCGGTTGCGCGGCTACGGCTGCGGGGGCGGGCTGCGGTGCGGCGCCGTGCCCGCTGCGCAGCAGGTCGACCTTGGCCTGGGCTATGGAGTTGGCCGGGTCCTTGGCCAGCACCTGCTGATCGGCCTGCATTGCCATCGCCACATTGACATTTTCCAGGTTCTGCAGCGCCGCCGTGTATTGCGGGTTTTTTGCTATGGCGCTCTCGAAGGCGGTTCGCGCCTTGGCGTAGTCGCCCATGCCGGCCAGCAGCACGCCGAGGTTGTTGTAGGGCTCCGGGTACTGCGGCACGTCCTTGATCAGCTCGGTGAAGGCGCGGATCGCCTCGGGCTTGCGGTCGAGCCGCGACAGGGCCATGGCGCGCATGAAGCGCGCTTCGGCATCTTTGGGATGCTCGGCTAGCCAGGCGTCCAGCTGCACCAGGGCGATGCCGGCATCGCCGGAGGCGAGCAGCTGGCGGGCGTCGGTGACGACCGTGGCCGAGGCGGTGGTGGACAGGGCGAGGCCCAGGGCTATGGCGGCAAACTTGAGTTTCATCGGGGCGGACTGGCGGAGACGGCTGAAGGTTCGGCGGCCGCAAGGCGCACCAAAGGACCACGCTAGCGCAGTCTTGTTGCAGGACGGTGTCGCCGTCCGTGCCTCAAGCCCGGCACCGTCCGCCGGGTCGCCCGGTCGAGGCCACCAGCCCATATTGCTGGAGAAAGGCCAGGGCGTCGGCGCTGTCGCCCTCGAACCAGGCGGCGGCGCTGCCCAGCACGAAGTTGTAGCCCCAGGCGTCCATGTCGGCGAACAGGCGCGCACGCGAGTAGCCGCGCAGCTGCTCGGCCAGCAGGGCCTGCAGGTAGCAGACGCCCATTTCCTCGGTGTCGCAGCCATTGGCGTCGGTGTGCAGCGTCGCGCGTCGCGAGGCATCCACGCAGATGTAGTGACAGGCCTCGTGCAGTGCCGAATGCACCGGCGTGTCGGGCCGCAGGTAAAGCCTGTCGCCGACCAGCCCGGCCTCGGTCTCGCCCCAGTAGCTGCCGGGGATCGGCGTGCCGGCATCCAGCCATTGCAGCTGCAGGCCATAGGGCGACAGCAACGCCTCGAGCGCCCCTGCCGCCAGTTCGTTGCTGCGCATCACTTCCGGGTCCATGGCGCATTTTACGACAGCGGCCGGAAAACCCGCCCGCAGGCGATGTGCCCGCGGGCGGGTTGGACGCTAGTTGCGCGTGAAGGACAGGTTCAGGCCCGAGTAGGCGGTCTGGCCGTAGATGCCGATGTACCACTCGCCGACCAGGGGGTTGTTGACGATGATGGTCTCGTTGGGCCCCGCGATCGCCGGGCGGATGTCCCAGGCGCTGGTGGTGGGCTGGGCGCCAAGGCGCAGGTACAGCTCCGGATTGGCGACGCCCGGGCCGTTGCTGCTGACCGTCATGCTGGCGGCGCCTGCGGGGATGTTCACCTGGTAGTAGCGCCAGCTGGCGGCTACGCCGGAGAGTCCGGTCACGGTCTGCCCGCTGGCAAGCGCGGTCGTGGCCGGGGCGGTGTCCATGCGGAAGCGCTGTACCCAGACGTCGGTGTCGGTACCGGTGGTGCTGCGGCCGGTCCAGGCGATCAGGGCATTGCCCGCCGGATCGACGCCGACGTGCGACAGATCCAGGGCGAAGGTGCCGGCTGCGGGTGGCAGCACCGTCTCGGAGGCGGAGAAGGGCGTTCCGTTGGCGTTGTACTGGCGCAGCCGGGTATCCGGGATGCTGCTGGGCACAGCGGCGCGGTTGTTGTTGTTCCAGATCACCAGGCTGCTGCCGTTGTCCATCATGCCGACATCGCACTGGTACTGGGCGCCCGCCGTCGTGACGTTGGCGCGCTGTTCGGTGCCGACCTTGGCCGCGGCGGCGGTGAACAGCTGGTAATGGATGCTGTAGCTGTCGCCATCGACGTTCCAGCTGTTCCAGCAGGCGGCGAACTGTCCCTGTGCGTTCATGCCCAGGCGCAGGCCATCCTGAAGATTGGCCGTGCCGGCACTGACCAGGATATGCGAGGTCTGCGCGATGCCGCCGAAGCTGTAGCGACGGACGTAGGAGTCGGCACTGGTCGCCTGCGAGTAATTGATCCAGCCGATCACGAAGTTGCCGGCCGCATCCATCTCCAGGTCGGTGATGCCGCCGACGAAGCCCGGGGCGGTGTTGAACGAGATCGCCGGGGAGGCAGGGGTGCCATTGGCGTTGTAGGCCCGCACGAACAGCGTCACGATGCCATTGGTCTGATCCATCCACGCGACGGCAAACTGCCCCGAAGGGCTGACCGCCAGCGCACTGCCGTCCTGCCTGCCGGCAATCGTGGGGTTGACGCGGAACTCCGGCACCACGACTACACCGCTGCGGTTGCGGACCGTGGCGAACACGCCGTTGGAGTCGCCATCCGGGATACTGCGGACGGTCACGTAGTTGCCGAGGCGGTCGAAGTCGATGTTCCAGGGATTGTTTCCGAAATTGATGTCGCCGGCGTCCAGGGCGACGCCAGAGGCGTTGAAGCGGCGCATCCGCGTATTGCCGTCACTACTCACCCAGAGCACGGAAGATTCGCCATTCCAGGTACCGACGGCGTCGTAAAGGCCTTCGTTGAAGGTCAGCGCCACATGGGCTTTGAAGGGTGCGCCGATCACGCCGGCATGGGCAGGCAGGGCGCTGGCAAGCGCCGCGAGTCCTGCGGCAAGCGTGTACCTCAAGATTTTCTTCAAGAGTTTTCTCCGGGTTCTGCGGGGAGATGACAGCGGCGCACGAAGCCGTCGCCGCAAGTCGCGGCGGAGTATTGAGGAGAGATCAAACCTGAAGAAAGTGTCAGGTTCTTGCCGCACCTGAGTCAGGTCTCACCTTGTCGGCGGGCATGCGCAGTCCCCGCTCCGGCCTGCCCTGCGGAAAATCGCATAAGCGCCGAAAACCTAAGCGCATTTTACTATGCAGCCGCACTTCGTCCGCAGGGCTATAGTTGAGCGGCGAACGACAATCAGGCGACTCGACAGAAGCCGCCACGAGGGGAGAGACAACGATGTCGATCATGCGTACGGCCGGCCATGCGCTGGCGCTCACGGCCATTCTCGTCCTGGCGGCCTGCGGTGGCCGCAGCGACCCGGTCCCGGGCTCCAGCGGCAATGGCAGTGGCAGCAATGGCGGCGGCAACCATGCGCCGGGCGGCAACGAGGCCGACAGCATCCTGCTCAACGCCATGCCGCCGGGCTCCAACGGCAACTCCGCCGGCGGCCTCGGCCTGCCGGTGGGCGGCGCACAGTTCGTCTATCCCAGGAATTTCCGCGACGGCCTCGATCTCTACGCCCACCTCGCCTATGCCAGGCAGGGCCTCAAGGCCGAGCCCTGCACGCCGCCGGCGAACATCGACGAGCACGAGGAGAAATCCGACCTCGCCTGCAACTACTTCAAGCACGAAGGCCTCACGCCCGACAGCGTGGTGTCCACCACCACGCTGACCGCGCTCAACGGCAAGACCGTCACGATCAAGCGCGACGGCTGGGGCGTACCCTTCGTCGAGGGCGAGGATCGCCTGGCGGCGATGTATGGCTTCGGCTATGCCGGCGCGCAGGATCGCCTGTGGCTTTACGACGTGCTGCGCTATGTCGGCCGCGGCCGCTTCTCCGAGTATCTCGGCCCGGCGCCCGACACCTTCGGCTTCGACACCGACATCGCCAACGTCGCCGGCTACAGCGAGGCCGAGCTGACGCAGATGATCGAGGCCACCGCCGCCAAGTTCGGCACGGTCAGCAGCCTGGTGTTGCGTGACCTCGACGCGCAGGTCGCGGGCATGAACGCCTACATCGAATTCCTCAGGACGCCGGGTGCCATAGGCCAGGTACCGCCGGAGTACGCCGCGCTGTCGATCCAGCCCGGCAACGAGCTGCTCAAGTTTCCGCCGCAGCCGTTCCGGCGCGAGGACATCGTCGCCTCCGCCATCCTGATCCAGTCGATCTTCGCCAGCGGCGGCGGCAGCGAGCATGTCGCGCTGCAGCTGCTGCAGCGGCTCGACCCATCCTTCGGCCCCGCCAGCGGCGCCATCCCCAAGGTGGCCTGCGAGTTCTGGCGCGACGTGCGCCATGCCAACGATCCGGACACGCCGCGCAGCATCGACACCGCCTACGCCACGCAGTCGCCGCCGCGCGTCAGCGAGACCTGCCCGCAGGCCCTGCCGCCCGGCACGGCGGTGTGGGACGCCGGCAGCTTCCAGCCGCGCGCCACGCTGGCTTCCGGCAACAGCGGCGGACTGCCGCTGCCCCTGCCGACGCCGGCCACCGTGCTCAACCTGCTGGACATCGGCGACCTGCTGCCGAGCCTGTCGCCGGTGTTCAGCCTGACGCCGATTCCCGGTGCCGTCGGCCAGGTCGACGAGGTGCGTCCGCCGTTCCGCCACAGGAGCGCGCCCGCGCATACCTACTACGCCTCGCTGGAGCCCTCGGCTGGCGCGCACGCCGCGCTGGGCCGCGCCGGCTTCGCCATGCCGATGCGCCTGTCCAACTACATCGCCGTGACCGGCGCGCAGAGCAAGAGCGGCCACCCCATCGGCATCATGGGCCCGCAGGCCAGCTACTTCGTGCCGCAGCTGCTGTGGGAGGTGGCGGTCAAGTCCAACGGCGGCACCGCGCAGGACTTCGCCGGGCGCGGCGCCGTGTTCGGCAACCTGCCGTACATCAACCTCGGCCGCGGCCGCGACTTCTCCTTCAGCGCCACATCCGGCGAGTCCGACCTGGTCGACGTGCGCGTGTCGAAGCTGTGCAAGCTCGACGGCACGCCGGCCTCGCGCGACGACAGCAATGGCGATGGTTTCCCCGACGCCGACGGCTACGTGGTCGATGCCGGAGACGGGCAGGGCATGCGCTGCCGCGCGCTGTTCCGCCGGACCGACAGCTGGACCGCGCACCCCACCGTCGCCAGCATCGCGCTGGGTGGTCCCACCGGCCCGCAGGATGTCCGGCGCTACGTGCTGCGCACGCACTACGGCCCGGTGTTCGCCACCGCCCTGATCAACGGCGAGCCGGTCGCGATCTCGCGCCAGCGCAGCACCTTCTTCGCCGAGCTGGACACCGCCGCGCCGTTCGCGCTGGTGACCACGCCCACGGTCAAGAGCGCGCAGGATTTCCAGCGCCTGTTCAACAGCATGACCGGCACCTTCAACTGGATCTACGTCGATCGCGACGACGTCGGCTACATCCACAGCGGCCTCTACCCGCAGCGCGCCGCCGGCGTGCATCCGGAACTTCCGAGCTGGGGCAACGGGCTTTACGAATGGGCGGTGGACGCACCCGAGATCAAGGGCAACTTCTTCGCCAACTTCGGCGGCACGCGGGCCTTCCCCAGCCGCACCAAGCCGGTGGCGCAGGGCGATCCGCTGCGGGGTTATTTCGAATGGCCGGGCTACCTGCCGCTGTCGGCGCATCCGCAGGCGATCAACCCGGAGAAGGGTTACACCATGAGCTGGAACAACTCGCCGGCGCGCGACTGGTGGGCGGCCGACTTCAACGGCACCTTCGGCCCCACGCATCGCGTCGACATGCTGGCCAAGCGCCTGCAGGCCTTCAAGGCCAGCGGCCGCAAGCACGACATCGCCAGCATGATCGAGGTGATGGCCGACGCCGCCTTCACCGACCTGCGCGGCCAGGAGATGCTGCCGCTGCTGCTGGAGCTGATGAAGAAGGGCACGCTCAGCGCCGACCAGCAGCAGGCGGCGGAGCTGATGCAGCAGTGGATCGACGCCGGCTCGCAGACCTGGATCGACGGCAAGCCCGGCTTCGGCTCCTACCGCCGTGACCGCGACCATGACGGCAGCTACGACATGCGCGCCCAGGTCCTGCTGATGGACGCCTGGTACCCGCGCCTGATCGACAGCATGCTGCCGCAGCTGGTGGCGCAGGAGGGGTATATCGGCCAGGGCCGCTACGACAACCCGCGCGCCCAGGGCTCGGCCTACCAGGAGGGCTGGTTCCAGCACATGCGCCGCACGCTGCAGATGGCCCTCGGCGAAACCCGCACGCCCTACCGCCAGCTCAAGTGCGCCGACGGCAGCCAGGCCGGGTGCCGCAGCGCCGTGCTGACGGCCCTGGACCAGGCCCTGGCCGACCTCGGCGGCCTGGCGGCGAAGGAACAGTGGGAAGGCTCGCCGCTGGCCCCGGCCGGCGACCAGCGCGTCGAGGACGCCGACGCCGTGAAGCACACTGCCTTCAGCTTCCTGCCGGTGCCGCCGATCCACTGGACCAACCGCCCGACCTTCCAGCAGGCGGTGGAGTATCACCACCGGGACGAATAGGCAGGCCTCGCCTGATCTTTCGTGGGAGCGGCTTCAGCCGCGATGGGCTGGCCGTCATGGCCGCCGACCCATCGCGGCTGAAGCCGCTCCCACGTCCACATTGCCCCACGGCTGGCCATTCGCCGTTCAGCTTCACCGGGTTAGCATGTCCCCTGGCCTGAACGGGACGACATGGACGTGACTTCCGCTTACCAGCTGGTGGGCGACATCGGCGGCACCAATGCGCGCTTCGCGCTGGCTGCCATGGGTACTGACGGTCTGCCGCGGCTGGAGGGCGTCACCCGCCTGTGCTGCGCCGACTTTCCCGGTCTGGCCGAGGCTGCGGCGCATTTCCTGCGGCACACGGACGCAAGGCCGCATCGTGCGCTGCTGGCGGTGGCGGCGCCGGTGCCTGGCGACCGCGTCCGCATCACCAACAATCCCTGGGCCTTCTCGGTCCGCGAAACCGCTGCTGGCCTGGGCTTGCCGCTGCGCGTGGTCAACGACTTCGCCGCCGTCAGCCGCGCGCTGCCGCTGCTGCGCGATGCCGATGTGGTCGCGGTGGGCCCGGCCCTGGTGCCGGCCGCGGGGCCGCGCCAGGCCTACGCCGTGCTCGGCCCCGGTACCGGCCTGGGCGTCAGCGGACTGATCGTGGAGCGGGAGCGCTTCAGCGTGATCGAATCCGAAGGCGGCCACCTGGCCTTCGCGCCGGCCGACGCGGTCGAAGAGGACATCCTGCGGTTGCTGTCCGCGCGTCATGGCCGTGTCTCCACCGAGCGCCTGGTCTCCGGCATGGGCATCGCCAACGTCTACCAGGCGCTGCGCGAGATCGCCGGCCTGGCGCCGCAGCCGGCGACGCCGGAGGAAGTCTCCGCGCAGGCCGAAGCCGACCCGGCAGGCCTCGCCGCACAGGCGCTGGACCGCGTCTGCGCCATGCTCGGAGCCTTCGCCGGCGACGTCGCCCTGGCCTTCGGTGCCTGGCAGGGTGTGTACCTGCACGGCGGTGTCGCGCAGAAGCTGCTGCCGCGCCTGCAGCGCGGCGGCTTCCGCCAGCGCTTCGAGGGCAAGGGCCGGCACGCGGCGCTGATGCGCACGGTGCCCACGTGCCTCATCGCGCATCCGCATGCGGGACTGCTGGGCGCGGCAGCGATGGTGCTGGAGCCGGAAAACCTGCCGTAGCCCTCGGCTTGCCGGCCGCTCCGGGCTCGGGGATCATCCGCTCCCCGAGATGCCGTGGAGAGCAGGCCGTGGAACCCATCGATGATCTGCCCGCCCATGTCGTCGCCATGATCCGGCGGCGCCTGGACGAAGTGCGCCGCGAGCACGACATCGTGATCCTGCATGTGATCGAGTCCGGCAGCCGCGCCTGGGGCTTTCCCTCGCCCGATTCGGGCTACGACGTGCGCTTCCTCTCAAACCCCGCATCGATGAAGCCGGCGGCCAGGTTTCCGATCAGCCTGCCCGCAGCAGGCAGTTCCAGCGGTACCAGAGAGCTTGCGGGATAGACCACGCGATCCGTTTTCTTGCGCAGCCCCTGGACGATGGCCCTTGCGGCCTGCTCCGGTGAAACCAGCGGGGGCTTGGGCAGCTTCTTGCCCGGTCGCAGCGGCAGGTCCTTGTCCTGCCCGCGCGTTTCCGTGTCGGTGCCGCCAGGAACCATCTCGATGACGTGGATGCCGCTGTCGCGGAGTTCATGCCGCATGACCTGGGTGGCCCGCGCCAGCGCCGACTTCGACGCGACGTAGTAGCCGACCTGCGGCATCGGCACGGACTGCAGGGTGGAGGTGACGTTGACCACCACGCCCTGGCTGCGCTGCCGCATTCCGGGAGTCAGTGCCGCCACGAGGGCCAGCGGCGACCAGTAGTTGGTCTCGAACAGCCTGCGCGCTTGCGGCCCGTCTCCGATCAGGTGCTGGGCAGCGGTGATGCTGGTGCCGGCGTTGTTGATCAATACGTCGATGCCGCCCAGCGTGGCTTCCGCTTCCCGTGCGGCTGCCACGCCGGCCCCTGGAACGCCGAGATCGGCGCAGTGGAGCAGCGGACGTTCATGGCCCTCGGAGGCGATCGAATCGCCCAGTGATTCCAGCAGGGGTCTGCGGCGGGCGACCAGCGCGAGTCGCGCACCCTCCCGGCTCAGCGCCACGGCCAGGGCCCGGCCGATGCCGCTGGAGGCGCCGGTGATGAGGATGCGTACGCCATCGATCCTGAAGGGCTTGCGGGTCATGGGCTGTCTCGGGTGGAAGATCGCGCTCAGAACGTGTACGCCAGGAACGCGGTCAGGCTGTCCCTGTCGCGCAGGGTGTCGTTGTCGCCGGTGGAGCCCCGGTAGAAGAGTCCGCCGGACCAGTCCCGCAGGAAGGAGAATTCCGAGCCGACCTGGAAGAACCTCCGGCCTTCCGCGAAACCCTGGTAACCGGACTTCGGCATCGGCGAGATGCCCTGCACGTCATGTCCCCAGATCAGCCAGGGCTTGAAGTTCACGCCCAGGAAGATGTCGTTGTATTCCATCATCACGCTGACCCGGTAGCCCCAGGCGAAGTCGTCGGCGAAGCCTTCCGTCTGCTGCGTGGGGGTAAAGCGCAGGCCCGGCACGCCGCCCGAACCGGTGCCGTCGGCGCCGGGGCTGGCGTGCGTGTTCTTGTGCAGGATGAATCCCTCGAACTGCAGCTCGTCCCGGTCCGGCATGTCGATGACATGGGTCAGGCCACCCTCGATGAGCACGAGGATCTGGTCGGTCCCCAGCGGGAATGGCAGATCCGAAGGCGAGAGGGCCTTGATGGCGGACAGGTTGAACTGGCCAACCTTCAGGCGCTCGTAGCCGTGGATGACCTGGCCGGCCTGGATCGAATTGTCCGGGTCGCTGTTGTCGTATCCGCGGTAGACGCTGAGAAAGTCCGGAATGAAGGTGCGTGCGCTCGGGATGGTGGCGAGCTGCGGTGCGACGACGACGATGTCGCGCCGCGGGAACAGCGGCTGCGCGCCGGTCATGATGACATCCACCAGGCTGACCTGGAGCGGCAGGTTCGGGCGATACGCATATTCGCCGGACAGCGACCAGCTGCCGATGTTGGTGTTGAAGCTGATGCCGTAGAGCTGGATGTCCTCCGGGTAGTCGAGGAAGCCCTTGGGCGTGTCGAAGGGCAGGGCATCCTTGCCGGCGGTCAGGTCGATGTTGATGGCGGGCACCAGGTCCGTCACGTTGATGCCCGCGTAGTGATAGAGCAGGCCGCCCAGGTCCAGCGAGCCGCTGGCCAGCACCGGGCAGTCGATGATGGCATCGACGATGTTGGTCGAGTCGCGGATGCAGGACTCGTCACCGGCGACCATGCCCAGGTAGGGGATGCGGCTGTGGTAGTTCGCGGCGTAGAAGCTGAACTGGGTACCGCCGAGGAACTCGTCCACCCTCCAGTTCAGGCGCAGGCCATACTGGCCGCCGTCCTCGGGATCGCCGTAGCCGCCGCCGATCATCTGCGCGGACGCGGAGCTGTCGGTGAGCAGGGTGGCGAGGCCGGCGATGTGGTGTTCGCCGTTGGGATCTTCCGGCGTCTGGCCTTGGTTGAGCAGGAAGTAGTCGCGTCCGTTGGCGGCCTCGAACGAAGACATGAAGCTGCCGGCCGCCGCCGCCCGCGCGTGCCTCCATTTGAACTGGTAGAAGACCTCGGCGTCGATCTCGGGCGTGAGATCGCCCGAGATCACCACCAGCGGGACCGGCTGGAAGGCGTCGGGGAACTGCGCGCCGGGCATCCAGAAGACGTTCTCGTCGGGCGGGTTGATCTCGGCGAGGCTGTTCAGGGCGATGAGATTGCTCTCGCCCCAGCGCAGGATCTGCTGGCCAGCGGACACGTTGAGGGTGTGTTCTCCCACTTCGAAGTCCGCCGCCACGTAGGCCTGCAGCAGGTCGATGTCGGACCCGGTGTCCCGGTTCACGCCCCTGGGGCGTGGCGTATACCGCGGCTGATGGGTGGTGTCGGGGTGATAGTCGTCCGCGTTGTAGTTGACGGCATCGAAGAAGCCGACGCCCGACACCCTCAGGAACCAGTTCTCCCAGGACAGCGACAGGTCGGTCTTCAGTCTTGCCACCGCCGAGGTGATCTCGTACTGGCCGTAGTTGAGATTGCCGTCGTCGATGGCGTGGCCGAGGAAGGCGCCCTCGGCATCCACCAGGCGCTGGTTGGGTTCGGAGTCGCCGCCCAGGTCGATGCAATCGTCCGGCGCGCACAGGCCCTGCTGGCCCGGTAAGTTGAGCTTGCCGATCAGCGCATGGTCGCGGTCTTCCATGCGCCACATGGCGCCGAGGCTCGCGCGCCCGTCCAGCGAGACGTTGATGTTGCGCCATTCGTAGTCCAGCGCCAGCGCGGGGCCGCAGGACAGCAGGCCGGCGAGCAGGCCCGCACCGCGGGCACGACCGCCCGATACAGCATTGTGGTTCATTGCCGTTGTCTCCTCTCGATGTATAGGCCGCCTCGCCGGGGCGGCTTCTTCTGGGCGCAGCTAGCTCATGCCGAGGCGCCGGTGAAACTCCTGCAGCTGCTGCTCGATCGCCGGCTCCAGCGCGATACCCGTGCTGTTCAGGAAGCCAGCGACCATCTGGTAGTGGCCGATCAGGATCGTGATCTCGATCAGCAGGGGTTCGCTGTAGTGCGCCGCCAGCGCCGCCCAGCTGTCGCTGGAAATGCACTGCTCGCGCGCCATGTCGTCGCAGGCCAGCAGCAGGGCGCGTTCGCGGTCGTCCGCGGCATGCGCCGGGCCTTTCGACACGCGCAGGATGTCCTGGTCGCTCAGGCCCACGCCCAGGCCGATCTCGACGTGCTGGCCCCATTCGTAGCGGCAGCGGCAGTTCCAGCCGGTGCGCAGGATGATTTTCTCGCGTTCCTTCGCCTTGAGCCGTCCCCCGGGCATCAGCCGCGAGGCGAAGAACAGCCAGGGCCAGAACAGGCGGCGGTTGATGTGGAATACCGGGAACAGGTCCGGCAGCTCCTTGCGGCCGAACAGGCGTGCGCCGCCGGTGACCGAGCGGAACAGCAGGCCGCGCTCCGAGGGCGGCGGCGGCCGCAGTCGCGGTGCGGCCGCGTGCACCCAGCCGCGCTCGGGTTGCAGTTCGCGGGTGCTGTTCATGCGGTTGTGCCTCCCTGTTGCCGGGCCTTGCGGTACTGCCCCGGGGTCTGCCCGCCGGAAGCCTGCTTGAACCAGCGCAGGAAGGCCTGGTGCGAGTGGAAGGCGAGGAACTCGGCGATCACGGTGACGGAATCCTCGCTGTCGCGCAGGCGCTGCCGCGCCAGGTCCAGGCGCACCTCGTCGAGCAGCTCGCGGTAGCCGCTGCCGGACTCGATCAGCTTGCGGTGCAGGCTGCGGCCGCTCATGCCGAGCTGCTCGGCCACGCGGTCGCGCATCGGCACGCCCTCGATGATCATCGCCTGGATCAGGTGGCGCACCTCGTCGGTCAGTGCGCGCGGCTGCTCGCGTTCCGCCAGCAGGCTGCGCGCGTGGCGCTCCAGCAAGTCCTTCATCAGCGCGTCGCCATGCGGCAGGCGCATCTGCAGTACACGGTCGGGGAAGTTCAGACTGGACTCCGCGCGGTCGAAGTAGACCGGACAGTTGAAATGCTGGAAGTACTCGCGCGCCGCCTCCGGCGCCTCGGCGCGCGCATGCGCGAAATGCACCGACTGCAGCATCGGCGGCCCGGGCAGCAGCGCGCGCGTCATCGCGGCGAAGGTGGCGAGCACGTATTCCGTGGCCTGGCGCCGCAGCGCCGGACCGCCCACCAGGCATTCCCAGCACAGCTGCACCTCGCCGGGCGTGCGCCGCATCGAGGAGCGGCCGATATTGCTGAGCAGGCCGCGGTAGCGGATCACCACCTCCAGCGCATCGGCAAAGGTGGTGCAGGCCTGCAGGATGTGCCCCAGCGGACCGAACACGGCGGGCTTGATGTCCTGCGCCGCGTGCAGGCCCACCAACGGATCGGGATATCTCTCGGAAACCGCCGACAGCACCGACTCGATGACCGAAAGCGGCACACGGCCTTCACCGTCCACCAGCTTCTCGCGCGACAGGCCGGCTTCACCCAGCAGGTCGTCGAAGCGCAGGCCGGCAGCCTCCCCGCGGCCGATCATGTGCTGCAGATGGCGTACGGAGATCCAGCCCGAGAGCGGCTTGGTGGCGGTCGTCGACATGGCTGTGCGATACGAATCCGGCGGTGGGGTTCCTGTGGCAAATCCTGCCATGCCCCCTGTCGCGGGGCGGTCGTGGCCGATTTTGGACCATCGGATGACCGGTTTCGAGCCTGTCGGCCGGGCAGGGGGCTCCCTACCATGCAATCACGCGATGCCACCCCAGCGAGCAGCCCCATGAAAAGCCTGAAACAGAAGAAAGCCTTCATCACCGGCGCCGCCAGCGGCATCGGCCGCGCCACGGCCATCGCCATGGCGCGCGAGGGTTCCGAACTGTTCCTCACCGACATCAACGCCAAGGCCCTGGAGGCCGTGGTGGCCGAAATCGTCAATGCCGGCGGCAAGGTGTCCGTGAGCCGCGCGCTGGACATCGCCAGCTACGAGGCGGTGCGCGACTACGCCCGCGACATCCACCGCGAGCACGGCAGCATGGACCTGGTGCTCAACATCGCCGGCATCGCCATCTGGGGTGCGGTGGAGAACATGGAGCACCGGCAGTGGCGCCAGGTGATCGACGTCAACCTGATGGGGCCGATCCACGTCATGGAGTGTTTCGTGCCCGAGATGGTCCGCGCCGGCCGTGGCGGCCACCTGGTCAACGTCTCTTCCGCCGCCGGCCTGTTCGGGCTGCCCTGGCATGCCGCCTACAGCGGCAGCAAGTTCGGCCTGCGCGGCGTCTCGGAGGTGCTGCGCTTCGACCTGCGCCGGCACAACATCGACGTCAGCCTGGTGTGCCCGGGCGGGGTCGACACCGGGCTGGTGCAGACCATCCAGATTGCCGGTATCGATACCGGAGCCCCTTTCATGAGCAAGCTCAGGGCGGCCTTCCAGGCGCATGCCATCTCGCCTGAAAAGGCCGCCAAGGCGATCCTGTCCGGCATCCGTGCGCGCCGCTACCTCGTGTTCACGTCGATGGATATCCGCATCGGCTACTTCTTCCAGGGCAAGTTCCCGATCACCTACGACATCGTCATGCGCATCATGAACCACGTGATGTACAAGGTGATGCAGCGGCAGGAGCGGCGCGCCGAGGCCGAGCGCGAGGCAACGCGGTGAAGCGCGCCGGCCTGCTGCTGGCGGCGCTGCTGCTGTCGGCCTGCGGCGGCGCCTCGGACCCCATGGCGCAGGCGCCGCAAGGCCCCGGCCCGGATCCCGATCCGCGTGAAGCGCCGCCCCCGGCCACGGAAGCCGTGGAGTTCGAGGCCAGCGATGGTGCCCGCCTGCATGCGCAACTCACCTACCACGGCGAGCTCAAGGCGCGGCCCCTGATCGTCCAGTTCAGCCCTTACGGCGACATTGGCCGAGACCTGCCGGATTTCGGCGCCGGCTACAACCACGTCTACGTCAACGTGCGCGGTACCGGCAGCAGCACCGGCACCTGGTCCGCCATCGGTGCCCGCGACCAGCAGGACGTCGCCGAATTCGTCGCATGGGCCTGCCATCAGCCCTGGAGCAACGGCCATATCGGCCTCTACGGTTTCTCCGCCAGCGCCATCGCCGTCTACAACTCCATGCACCTGAAGCTGGAGTGCGTGGACGCCGCGGCGCTGATGGCCGGCACCGCCGACCTCTACCGCGACCTGCTGTATCCCGGCGGCATGTTCAACCTGGTGCCCGGCGCCGTCGTGGCCTTCGGCGCCGGCCTGCCGCTGATCGCCGCCGGCTTCATCGACTTCTTCACCAGCGGCCAGCTGCCGATCGACGCGATCTTCTCCGGCACCGGCTTCCTCGGCACCATCCTGCAGGTGATGACGCATGCCAGCGAGGACGAATTCTGGGTCGACCGCACGCAGCGCCCGGGGCCCAACCGCTTCCCGGTGCTGGCCGATACCGGCTTCTACGACGTGGAGTCGCGCGGTCCCTTCGAGAGCTACCAGCTGCTGCGCCGGCAGGGCGTGCAGGTGCACCTTCGCGTGTTCGGCGCGCACGACGGCACACCGGAAGGCACGCCCGGTCCCCGTCCCGAGTACCAGCGCTGGTTCGACCGTTATCTGCTGGGGCAGAACAACGGCATCGACCGCGAGCCGCGCGTGCAGCTGCTGGTCGGCCACGGCAGCTACGAGGCGCAGATCGGCGGCGCCGTGACCCGGGTGGATGCCACCGACTGGCCGGTGCCCGGCACGCGCTGGCAGACCTTCTGGCTCGATCCCGCGCGCGGCCATGGCGCTTACTCGTCCAATGACGGGGGCCTGTCGCCGGTCGCGCCGCAGCAGCAGGCGACGCAGCCCTATCTCGCGCTCACCTCGCTGCCCACCGCGACCGATCCCAACACCACCGGCACGGTCGCCGCCGGCGGTGCCATCACGCTGTTCAAGGCCTTCCCGATCCTGACGCAGCTGACGCTGATGGAGCCGCTGTCCCTGACCTACACCACGCCGGAGTTCAGCGAAGACGTGGACGTGGTCGGTCCGGCCGCGCTGACCGTGCACGTCGCCACCGCCTTGCCCGAGGCCGACCTGCACGCCGTGATCACCGACGTCTGGCCCGACGGCAGCGCCCATGCCGTGGGCGTCGGCCGCCTGCGCAGCAGCTATCCGGACATCGTCGAGGAGCGCAGCGTGCGCGACAGCCGCGGCGAGATCGTGCAGCCCTACAACGACTTCAGCAGCAAGAGTTATGCGCTGCCGGGCCAGCTGCGCGAGTACCACGTCGAGTTCTGGCCCATCGGCAACCGCTTCGCCGCCGGCCACAAGCTGCGGCTCTACCTGGTTGGCGCCGCCACCTACACCCTGCCGGCGCCGAACCTGAACTTCGTATCCATCGGCGGCGACACGCCGTCGCGCCTGCAGCTGCCGGTGCTGCCGGGCAGCGATGCCTGCAGGGCGATGGGGACGACCTGCTGAAGAGCACAAGGCCTGCCCTGCAGGAGCGAGCTTGCTCGCTCCTGCGGGTGAAAGCCTGGGATCGGGCTACAGTACCCGTATGCACCCCGATCCACCTCCGCCCATCCGCTTCCACGTCGGCAAGGGCTACGCGCTGTTCGAAGGCCCGTCCGGCGACAACGCACCGCACCGCCATGCCGCCTTCCAGGTCGCCATCGCGCCGCAGGGCGAGGTGGCGATCAGCGACGGCACACAGCTGCATGCCGCGCCGGTGCTGGTGGTGCCGCCGCTACTGCGCCACCAGATGCAGCCGATCGCCCGGCTGCGCAACTACTTCATCGAGCCGCACTGCCGTTTCGCCGACCTGCTGCGCGAGGGCTGTGGCAGCGGGATCACCGCCATGCCCCAGCTGCACGACCTGCGCGAGGAACAGGTCCGCAGCCTGGGCGCGAGTGCATCCCTGAGCGTGGACGCGCGCCTGCAGCAGGTCATGAATGCCCTGTCGATGCCGGGCGATCGAAGCATGCCCGAACTGGCGCGACAGGCCGGCTTGTCGCCGCAGCGGCTGCGCGCCCTGGCACAGGAACAGCTGGGCATGCCGCTGGCGCGCTGGCGCATCTGGCAGCGCTTCGGCCTGGCGGCGAAGGCGGTCTCCACCGGCGGCGGATTGGCCGATGCGGCGCTGGCTGCCGGGTTTGCCGACCAGGCGCACCTCAGTCGCCAGATGCGCGAGATGTTCGGCGTTCCGCCCTCGCAGCTGCTGCCCCTGTTGCGCTCTCAGGTCTTCTCGGCGACGTAGATCGAGATCGAGCCGGTGATGGTGGGAATCACCTCCGCCTCGCGCACGCCGACGAAGCCGGCCGCCGTGATCAACGAAGGCAGGACGCCATCGGCATTGGGCTGCGTGTCCTCGAAGCCGTCGGCCAGCTGCACGATGCGGAAGGCCGAGCGCATCGCCCGGGTCCGCTGCAGGCCGAAGTCGGCGATCACCAGGCGCCCGCCGGGCCGCAGCAGGCGGTGCATCGAGGCCAGGATGGCGCGCTTCACCGGCATCGGGCACTGGTGCAGCACGAGGCTGGAGACCAGCTTGCTGGCACTGCCGACGGGCAACACCGCCTCCAGCGCATCGCCCATGCCCTCGAAGAACTCCAGGGTGGCGCCTGCTCGCTGCGCCTTGGCGCGCGCCAGACCCAGCATGCGCGCATCGGGGTCCACGCCGACGATGCGGGCCCGCGGCTCCAGGCCGTGCATCAACAGCATCTGGCTGCCGGAGCCGCAACCCACGTCCACCACCACGTCTTCCGGCGCCAGCGCCAGCTGCCCTGCGGCGGCCCCGCGCCAGCGGCGTTCGCCGGTCAGCGCGATGATCGCGTCGTAGAGCTGCCCCGCGCCGAAGCGGCCCAGGGCGGGGGTGTAGGCCTGCTGTCCCATGTCTTGATCCTCGATGAACTCTTCCAGGGCTGCAGTTTCGGCGCCGGCGGGGCCCGCGTCTTGAAGAAAACGCTTGCTCCCGCGGGCGAGCCCGGTGATTTTCCATTCGGCAAAAAGCTGCAACGCGCGGCCCCTATGCTGGACGATCGACGCAGGGAAAACCCATGACATCAACGATGATGCGCTTCCGCGCCCTGGCCGCGCTCGCCATGGTTTTTGCGCTGGCCGGCTGCGGCAGCTCCACGCCGGCCCCGCAGGACCCGCCGCCGGCCGGGCCCGTGGAGCCTCTGGACGCCGCGGCCTACGTCGATCCCTTCGTGGCCACCCAGGACGACTTCGGCCAGGACCTGCCAGGGGCTTACGTGCCCAACGGACTGGCGAAGCTGAATCCGGTGACCTGGCCCTACAAGTCGCACAGCGGCTACGACTACAAGGTGCCGATGATCGCCGGCTTCACCCACACCAATCTCGACGGTGTCGGCGGTAGCGGCGGCGGCGGCGACCTGCTGGTGGTGCCGATCAAGGGCCGCTACAGCGGCGGGCGCAGGCCGCCGCTGCTGGGAGAGGCCAACAGCAACGGCTCGCTCTCCTATCTCCCCTACGCGAAGTTCTACAGCCATGCCGCCGAGAGCGCGGAGCCCGGCTACTACGAGGTCAGGCTGCTCGATCTGAATCCCGATACCTCGAACCTGGCGGGCCTGCTGCCGGGCGCGATCCATGCCGAGATGACCGCGGACACACGCAGCGGCTGGGACCGCTACACCTTCCCCGGCACGACGGACACCGCCACCCTGGTGCTCGACCTGTCGATGAACTTCCGCGAGCGGCTCCATGCCACGCTGGAAGTCGCCTCGCTGCCCGACGGCCGCGCCAGCCTCTCCGGCCAGCTCGACGGCAACTTCAACGGTGCGGACTACCGGGTCTACTACCATGCCGAGACCACGCTGCCGGCCCGCTCCGTGCGCACCTGGGGGGCCGATGCTGCCCTCGGCAACGCCACGAGCCAGAGCGGCACCGACGCCGGCGCGATCCTCGAGTTCGATACTGCCAGCGACAAGGCCGTAGGCCTGCGGATCACGCTGTCGCCGATCAGCGCCGAGCAGGCGCGCATCGACATGGGCCGGGAGCTCGGCGACCGCAGCTTCGAGGAGGTCCGTGCCGATGCCTACCGCGAGTGGAACGACCTGCTGTCGCGCGTGAGGGTCACGGCCTCGGCGAATTCCGACCCCGACGGCAAGCTGCAGAAGCTGTTCTATACACACCTCTACAAGATGTTCGGCACGCCGGTGAACGCGACCAGCACCACCGGGCTCTACCGCGGCATCGACGGCCAGGTCCGCTCCGCGGAGGGCTACGTCCACTACGACGGCTTCGCCACCTGGGACGACTTCCGCAAGTACGGCGTGATCGCGCTGGTCGATCCGCAGCGCTACCGCGACATGACGCGTTCGATGGTCGACCTGTTCGCCGACCTGTCCCATACCGGCGAGACCAACCCCGCCGCGCGGGTCCACAGCGTGCCGACGGTGCGCTTCGAGCGCTCTGCGGTGGTGATCGCCGACGCGGTCGCCAAGGGCGTGGTGCTGCCGCGGCTGGCCGAGGCCTATCCAGCCCTGAAGGCCTACTCGAACGGCCGCTGGGACGAAGCCAATACCGCGCTCGGCTACTTCCCCGACCATGTCGGTGACCAGGTGGGCACCGCCTATGACGACTGGGCGATGTCGATCATCGCGCGCGCGCTGGGTCGCGCCGCCGATGCCGACGCGCTGGCGCAGCGGGCGACCCGCTACCGGGCGATCTTCAACAAGGCCGGCTGGACCTCGCCGGGCGGCGAGCAGATCGGCCTGCTGTGGCCCAAGGGTGCGGACGGCTCCTGGGGCAATGCGGATCCGGAGGCTTTCGGCGATGCGAACCTCTACCAGGGCACGCTGTGGCAGTACAACTGGTACAACGCCGGCGATCTCGGCGGAATGATGCAGCTGATGGGCGGTCAGGCGAAGTTCGCCGAGGCGGTCGGCTACTTCTTCGGCGAGCAGTCGCCCGATGACTGTGGCCGCATGCTGCACGCCAACGCCAACGAGATCGACCTGATCGGGCCCTACCTCTTCGTTTTCGCCGGACAGCCGAGCCGTGCGCAATACTGGGTGCGGCAGATTTACGGCGGCAGCTCCTGCAACCGCTACATCGCCGACGGCGGCAACCCGCTGCAGGGCACCAACAACGGCGAGTACATCCGCCCCAGGAAGATGGAGGTGTTCCGGCTCGACCCGCAGGGTTTCCTCATCACGATGGACAACGACGCCGGCACCATGTCCTCGATCTTCGTCGCCGCGGCGCTCGGCCTGTTCCCGGCGACTCCGGGCAGCGACACCTACGTCATCGGATCGCCCTTCTTCGAGAAGGTCAGGCTTCCGACCGTCGATGGCGGCAGCTTCACCATCTCCGCCCGCGACGTCTCGCCGGGGTCGTATTACATCCAGTCGGCGCAACTCGGTTCCTGCACGCTGCCGCGCGCCTGGATCCGGTACGCCGACATTTCTTCAGGAGGCTCGCTGGATTTCGCCATGGGATCCCGTGCCTCGAGCTGGGGCTCGGACGGAGTGCTGCCGCCGAGCCTGAGCGACACGTTGCCGGTGGCCGGCTGGAGTCCCCGCGGCGGTGTCGAGGCGCCGGGATGCCCGCGGCGCGGATGATTCGCCAGGTGCTGCATCTATAATCCGGCCGATGAGAATCGGCATCGACCTCGGCGGCACCAAGATCGAAGGCATTGTCATGGATGCGGCATCGAACATCCTCTGCCGCCAGCGTATCGCCACGCCCGCCGGCGACTACACCGCGACGCTGCAGGCCTGCGCCGGCCTGGTGGCGAGCCTGGAGCGGGAGGTGGGCCGCAGCGAACTGCGCGTGGGCTTCGGCACGCCTGGATCGATCTCGCGTGCCAGCGGCCGCATGAAGAACTGCAACTCCACCTGCCTCAATGGCCAGCCGCTGAAGCAGGACCTGGAGCGCCGGCTGGGGCGCGAAGTGCGCATCGCCAACGACGCCGACTGCCTGGCGCTGTCCGAGGCCAGCGATGGTGCTGCCGCGGGCGCGGCGGTGGTGTTCGGCGTGATCCTCGGCACCGGGGTCGGCGGCGGCATCGTTGTCCACGGGCGCCTGCTGCAGGGCCCCAACGGCATCGCCGGCGAGTGGGGCCACAATCCCTTGCCCTGGGCGCGGCCGGAGTGGGGCGAGATTCCCGGGCCGCTCAACTACGACGGCCGCCATGGTGCGATCGAGAGCTGGCTGTCCGGCGAAGGCATGGCGGACGATCACCTGCGCAGCGTCGGCGAGCGACTGCGCGGTGAAGAGATCGCGCGGCGCGCCGAGGCCGGCGACGAGGCCTGCGCGGCGACGCTGGCGCGCTACGAGGACCGCCTCGGACGTGCACTGGCCCATGTGATCAACGTCATCGACCCCGACGTGATCGTGCTCGGCGGCGGCGTGTCGCGGCTGCCGCGGCTCTACCGGCACGTGCCGGTACTATGGGACCCGTGGGTGTTCTCGGACCGCGTGGAGACGCGGCTGGTGCCGGCGGTGCATGGGGACAGCAGCGGCGTGCGGGGCGCGGCGTGGCTCTGGTCGCCCCAAGGCTAGGTTTTCCGTAGGAGCGGCTGTTAGCCGCGATACAGCTCCATCGCGGCTAACAGCCGCTCCTGCGGGAGCCGGATCACATCACGATCGGCCGGTTCTCCATGAACGACAGCCCGCCGCGCACGACGCGGTACAGCCACCAGATCGCCACCACGGCGTAGATCACGAAGCCCACCAGAAACCATACCAGCACGCTGGCGATCACCAGCCACAGCAGGCCCCACCAGAAGGTGTGGATCAGCCAGCGGTGATGGCTGCGGATGAACTCGCTGCTGGTCTCGTTGATCTTGATGTGGTCGATGATCACGCCGGCGATCGCCGCGGTCCAGAACGTGAACGGCGCGATGATGTGCAGCACGTAGGCGATCAGCAGGGTGTTGCGTTCCGCTTCGGGCGAGCTGCCGATGGGGGGCTGGTTCATGGTGCGATTTCCAGAAGGGGTTTGTTCTTTCTACACGATCATTCTTGCAGGATTCCGTGTGCGGATACTGCAATCGCGTCAACAGGCCCTGGTGCAGGGGCTCATGGACGCATCACCCAGGCGCCCTTGATCTTGAGCCGCTGGGCGGCGAGCTGCCGGTACTGCAGCGCGTCGCCGTAGCTGGCGAAGCCGCCCAGCAGCACGCGGTGGCGCAGGCCGGCGGGTGTCTGGCTGGCGAGCGTTTCCACCGGGTAGCCCAGCGCGCCGAGCCGGCCCGCTTCGCCGGCGGCCTGTTCCTCGGTACCCACCGACAGCAGCACCAGGCGGAAGCGGCCGCCGGACTTGAGCGCCGGCTCCTGCGGCCGCATCTCGGTGGAGGGCAGCCAGGTCGCGAGTTTCTGCGGCGGGGTCGGCCCGATCGGCCTCGGCGGCTGGCCGCGCGGCACCACGTAGAAGGTATTGGGCTGGTCCATGGTCTGCAGCGGCGCGTCCGGGCTGGAGACCTGCACCGTGCCTTCCAGCAGGCACAGCAGGTCCTGGCTGTCGTCGCTCTTGGCGAAGATATCGGTGCCGCGGATGCCGGCGGTGACCGTGGGGCCGGCGTAGACGTCCAGCTCGCGCTTGCGCAGCTCGGAGAACGCGCCGGTGGTGTAGCGGAACGCACCCTTGAGGATCTTCAGCGCGCCCTTGAGCAATCCGGTTTCGCTGCCGTCGTCGACCACTTCCAGCGCCGGCAGCTCGAACTGCGCGGATTCGCCCAGCTTGATCGTGCTGCTGTCTTCCAGTTCCAGCTGCACGCGGCCGTTGAGACCGGTGACGACGCGATCGCCAGGCAGGATCGCGGCACCGGGGTAGAGCGGCAGGCGGCTGTCGCCGCGTTCGACCCAGGCCGGCGGCTGCAGCAGCATCGCCCGCGCCAACTCCGGCGCTTGCGCCCGCACGTCACCGGCCAGCAGCAAAACCGCGCAGGCGAATGCCTGCATGCCCCAATGCCCCCGCATCGAAAACTCTCCCCCATCCCTGGTGCGGCGAGTATAGGCAGGCGGTCGTGCAAAATGAAAAAGGCAGGCTTCAAGCCTGCCTTTTCCTGCAACGGGCTGCGGAATCAGCCCTTGTAGTCGCGGATGCCCTTGGCGATTTCCTCGCGCGCGGCGGCGGCGTCGCGCCAGCCGGAGATCTTGACCCACTTGCCCTTCTCGAGCAGCTTGTAGGAGCTGTAGAAGTGGTGGATCTCGTTCTTGACGCGCTCCGGCACGTCGGCCAGGTCCTGGAGGTGGTCGTAGGCGCCGTTGCTGACCTTGTCCACCGGCACGGCGAGCAGCTTGGCGTCGGTGCCCTTCTCGTCCTCGGTGTCGAGCACGCAGAGCGCGCGGCACTTGATGATGGAACCGGCCACCACCGGGTGCGGGGTGATCACCAGCACGTCCACCGGATCGCCGTCGCCGGCCAGGGTCTTGGGCACGTAGCCGTAGTTGGCCGGGTAGGACATGGCCACGTTCATGAAACGGTCGACCATCAGCAGGCCGGTGTCCTTGTCCACTTCATACTTGACCGGCGGGCCATAGGCCGGGATTTCGATGACGACGTAAAACTCGTTCGGGGCCTTGTCGCCCGGACCCAGTGCTTCGATGCCCATGTTCTTGATTAACCTCAGTAGTTGCCGGCTGGCAGGGGAGTGCGGTCAGACCCGGGGGAGGGGGTGGTGCACAGCTGTTCCATCCCTTGCCCCTAGGCTAGAGCCGCATAGTTTAATAAACTGGCCGCAGCCACGCATTTCCACCGGCCGCAGCGCCGGTGGCCGTTTCAACCCCGGCGGGGGACTCCAAGGACGCCGCGGGTACACATAGAAAGAGGCTGACAACACAATGAGACTCATATTGCTGGGTGCGCCCGGCTCGGGCAAGGGCACCCAGGGTGAGAAGCTGGTGTCCCACTTCGGCATCCCCAAGATTTCCACCGGCGACGCCCTGCGCGCCGCCGTCAAGGCCGGTACGGAGTTGGGCAAGAAGGCCAAGGCGGTGATGGACGCCGGCGGCCTGGTGGCCAATGAAATCGTCATCGGCATCGTCGAGGAACGCCTCGGCCAGGCCGACGCGCAGAAGGGCTTCATCCTCGACGGCTTCCCGCGCAACACCGCGCAGGCCGAGGTGCTGGACGGCATGCTCAAGCGCCTGGGCCAGCCGGGCATCGACAAGGCCGTGCACCTGCACGTAACCGACGAGGAGATCGTCAAGCGCCTGCTCGACCGCGCCGTGAAGGAAGGCCGCGAGGACGACAAGGAAGACGTCATCCGCAAGCGTATCGAGGTGTACAACGCCGAGACCCGCCCGCTGCTGGACTACTACAGCAAGCAGGGCAAGGTAGTCACGGTGGAAGGCATCGGCAGCCTCGAGGACATCTTCAACCGCATCCTCGCAGTCGCGCGCTGAGCTGTTCGGATGTGAAACGGGCCCGCAATGCGGGCCCGTTTTGTTTTGTGCTGCTGTTTCCCCTCTCCCGCTTGCGGGAGAGGGGAGCGGAATCAAAGCTTCAGCAACTCCTCCCCCGCCACCTGCCGCCGCCAGCCCTGCAGCAGCGGCACCTTTGCCTTCTCGCCCTGCAGCAGCAGCGCCTGCATGTCGGCGCGCGGCGCGATGAAGGTGGCCGGCAGCTTCAGTGCGGCGGCGATGTCGGTCAGTTTCGCCTGCAGCGCCTTGAGCCGCGCCTTCTGCTCCGGCTCCAGCTGGTCGTCGGTGGCCAGCACCTCGGCCGGCGCCGCGAGGCCCTGGGTCACCAGGGCCAGCAGGCGCTCGCCGTGGCGCTGCAGGGTCTTGGGCTGCAGCACCTGCAGCGCTTCGAGCTGCGCCAGCGTCTGCGGCTTGCGCTCGGCCATGCGGTAGATCGGGTCGTCTTCCAGGATCCACTTGCGCGGCCGGTTGCGCGCCTGTGCCTCGGTCTCGCGCCAGGCCGTGAGTGCGGCGGCCACCTGCTGGTCGCGCGCCGACAGCCGCGCCAGGCCCTTGAGGCGCTGCCAGGCGTCCTCCGGCGCGGTGCGGTAGCGCTCCGGGTCACAGAGACGGGCACAGTCCTCTTCCAGCCAGGCCAGGCGGCCGGCCTGCACCAGCTCCTCGCGCAGGCGCGGGTAGATCTGGGCCAGGTATTGCACGTCGGCCGCGGCATAGGCCAGCTCGGCCTCGCTCAGCGGGCGCCGCGACCAGTCGGTGCGCGACAGGCTCTTGTCCAGGGTCACGCCGCAGAGCTTCTCGATCAGGCCGGCGTAGCCGATCTGGTCGCCGTAGCCCAGCAGCGTGGCGGCGATCTGGGTGTCGAACAGCGGCGCCGGCGCGGCGCCGGTGAGCTGCACGAAGATCTCGTAGTCCTGGCTGGCGGAGTGCAGCACCTTGGTGGTCTGCGGCTGCGCCAGCACCGCCAGCAGCGGCTGCAGTTCCCTGATCGCCAGCGGGTCGACACAGACCGAGGAACGGCCGTCGCCGACCTGGATCAGGCAGAGCTTCGCGTTGTACGTATCGACGCGGACGAACTCGGTGTCGATCGCGAGCCATTCGCGGCCGGCCCAGCCCTGGGCCAGCTCCGCCAGCGGGGCGGGGGTATTGATGAAAGGGGTCGGCATGGGAGTTATGGGGAATATTCCCATTAGAATACCGGCTTTAGGCCCCAGACCACCGACAATGCTCGCTTCCGTCTCCAGTGCGACCCTCAAGATCCTGCTGTTCCGTGCCGGTCCGGAGGAGTTTCCCTATGACCCGGGCCGCAACCTGACCCTGGCCTGCCTGGGCTTCGGCGTGCTGGCCAATGCCGCACTGCTGATGTTCCTGATGCCGCCGCTGGCCGCCCTGTTCGGTGGCTTCGTCAACGTCGGCTTCCTGGCGCTGTTCACGCGCCTGACCCTGGCCGCGCGCAAGCTCGACAACCGCTTCCAGCAGACCTTCAACGCCCTGGTCGTCAGCGGCGCGGTGCTGACCCTGCTGATGGTGCCGTTCTTCGCCAAGCTGGCGCCGGTGCTGGCGCAGATCGCCGACCTGATCGCCAAGAACCCGGAACTGGCCAAGCATCCCGAGAAGCTGCCGTCGCCGCCATCGATGCCGATCATGGTGCTGATGATGCTGGGTACCTGGCAGATCGCGGTGATCTCCCGCATCTTCCTGCTGGCGGGCGGCGTCTGGGCGCTGCTGGCCTTCCTGTCGGTCCTGTTCCTGATGATCGGCATGCAGCTCAGCCTCGGCGGGGCCTGAGCGACCCATGCACATCCATATCCTCGGCATCTGCGGCACCTTCATGGCCGGCATCGCGGCGATCGCGCGCGAGGCGGGCCACACCGTCACCGGCTCCGACGCCAATGCCTGGCCGCCGATGTCCACGCAGCTGGAGCAGCTCGGCATCGCGGTGATGCGCGGCTACGAGCCGGACCATTTGATGCCGCGTCCGGACATGGTCGTGGTCGGCAACGTCGTCACGCGCGGCAACCCGGCGATGGAGTACGTACTCAACGAAGGCCTGCCCTATGTCTCCGGTCCGCAGTGGCTGGCCGAGAACGTGCTGCAGGGCCGCCATGTGCTGGCGGTGGCCGGTACCCACGGCAAGACCACCACCAGCGGCATCCTCGCCTGGCTGCTGGAACATGCGGGGCTGGAGCCCGGCTTCCTGGTCGGCGGCATGCCGATGAATTTCGGCCTGTCGGCGCGCCTGGGCAAGGGCAAGACTTTCGTGATCGAGGCCGATGAGTACGACACGGCCTTCTTCGACAAGCGCAGCAAGTTCGTCCACTACCACCCGCGCACCTGCATCCTCAACAACCTCGAGTTCGACCACGCCGACATCTTCCCGGACCTGGCCGCGATCGAGCGCCAGTTCCATCACCTGGTGCGTACCGTGCCGGGGCAGGGCCGCCTGGTGGTCAACGGCGCCGACGCCGTGCTGGCGCGGGTGCTGGAGCAGGGCTGCTGGAGCGAGCGCGACTGGTTCGACAGCGAGCAGGGCTGGCGCGCCGAGCCCACTGCGGAGGGCTTCCGCCTGTTCGTCCGCGGCGAGGACCAGGGCCTGGTCGCCACGCCCCTGGCCGGCACGCACAACCGCTCCAACACGCTGGCGGCCTTCGCCGCCGCGCATCATGTCGGCGTACCGGTGGCGACCCTGATCGAGGGCATCGCCGCCTTCCAGAGCGTCAAGCGGCGCCTGGAACTGGTCGGCGAGGCGCGCGGTGTGAAGGTCTACGACGATTTCGCCCATCACCCCACCGCGATCGCCGTGACGGTGGACGCGCTGCGCCAGCAGCCGGGCAGCGGCCGCATCCTGGCGGTGCTGGAGCCGCGCTCCAACACCATGCGCATGGGCTCGCACGCCGCGGAACTGGCGCACAGCCTGCAGGCCGCGGACAAGGTCTTCGTCTACGCCCGGCCGGATCTCAAATGGGATGCCGCGGCAGCGCTGCAGGAAGTCGGCCCGCGCCTGCATGTGCACAACGACCTCGCCATGCTGGTGGCGGCGATCGCCACCGAGGCCCAGGAGGGCGACCGCGTGCTGGTGATGTCCAACGGTGATTTCGGCGGCATCCATAGCAAGCTAGTGAAAGAACTGGCGAGCTAGGGCCTATTGAGAACTGGTCTGCATCCATAGGCCGGGGCGGGGCGTAGACTCTGAGCCCCGGCCAGCGCTGTCCAGCCCCGGACAGAGCGGTTCCGCCGGGCGCGAGCAGGGAGGCGGACCATGCGGAATCCAGGATTCGTGTTGCGTGCGGCAATGCTGTCGATGGCCATGGCGGGCCTGGTGGCCTGCGATGATTCCGATGACGGCGGGCCTGATGGCCCGGGCGGTGGTCCGGTTGTGCCGATGACGCCGGGCGATACCTTCGTCCTCACCTCCAGCGCCGCCGGCCAGCGTCTGCTCAGCTTCAACCGCGCCACACCCGGCAGCATCCGCACCGCGATGTCGGTCACCGGTCTCGCCGGCGGCGAGCGCATCGTCGGCGCCGACTTCAGGCCGGCCGACGGCAACCTCTATGCCGTGACCAGCACCAGCCGCATCATGCGGCTCGATCGCGCGACCGGCGTGGCCTCGGCGCCAGTGACACTCGCCACGGCCTTGGCCGGCACCAATTTCGGCGTCGATTTCAACCCGGTGCCGGACCGCCTGCGCGTGATCAGCGATACGGGACAGAACCTGCGTATCAACGTCACCGACGGTGCTACCACGGTCGACGGCACGCTGAAGCAGGACCGCCGCACGGCGACCACGGCGGACATCGCCGGCGTCAGCGCAGCGGCCTACACCATGAGCTTCCCGCAGGCCTGCCGCACCACGCTGTTCTACCTCAACAGCACCAGCGGCATGCTGATGACTTCGGCCGATCCCAATGGCGGTACGCTGTTCAACGTCGGCAGCCTGGGCCTGGCAGCACCGGCTGCGGTCAACGGCTTCGACGTGCTCACCGGCACGGCGGGCGATGGCCTGCCGACCAACACCGGCGTCGCCGTGCTGTCCAGCGGTGCCGGCGCGCCGACCCTGCACACCATCGACCTCACCACCGGTGCGGCGACCGCGATCGGAGCGATCGGCGTCAATGCCGGCGAACAGGTGGTGTCGCTGCTGACACCGATCGCGGCCTCGCCGACACGGCAGGCACGCGGCGAACTGGTCGCGCTGATGACCGGCGCCACCGGCGACAAGCTGGCCAGTTTCAACCGCGGCTCGCCCGCCAAGCTCTGCACCGGGCCGACCGCGGTCACCGGCCTGGGCGGCGAGAACATCGTCGGCATCGACACGCGCCCGGCCACCGGTGAGCTGTATGCCGTCACCAGCGGCAGCCGCCTGATGATCCTCAACCCGGACACCGCCGCCGCCACCGCGCGTGCCACCATGAGCACTGCGCTGCCGACCACGGTCTTCTCCTTCGGAGTCGACTTCAACCCGGTGCCGGACCGCCTGCGCATCACCGCCGCCAACGGACTCAACCTGCGCGTGAACCCCGAGACCGGCGACACCACCACCGACACGGCGCTGTCCGCCACCGACGTCAGCGGCGCGGCCTACAGCAACAGCCTGCGCAGCGCCGCGGCGCTGGCCGCCAGCAATGGCGGCAGCACCACGCTGTTCGGCATCAACAACGCCACCGACTCGCTGGTGCGCATCGGCAGCGACCCGGCCAGCGGCGTCGCCGCCGATCCGGGCAATCCCAACAGCGGCGTCGTCAACAACGTCGGCGCGCTGGGCGTGGCGATCGAAGGCACCAATGCCCTGGAGATCGACGGCCTCAACGGCCAGGCCCTGCTGGCGGCTTTCTCGGCGGGCTCCACCACCTCGCAGCTGTACACGGTGAATCTGGCCACCGGCGCGGCCGCGCTTGTTACCGGTGCGGCCGCTTCCAGCACCGTGGGCGGCGCCACCGGCGAGCATGTCCGCGGCATGAGCCTGGTGCCGGCCACGGCGCCAGGGCCGGCGGTGACGGTGTTCGCGCTGCTGCAGAACGGTACCGACCTGGTGAACTTCCTGCCCTCGGCTGCGGCCACGCCCTCGGCAGCGGTCGCGATCACCGGGCTGGCCGGCGGCGAGTTCCTGGTCGACATCGACTTCCGCGTCACCGGCAACGGTCAGCGCAACCGCCAGCTGGTGGGCCTCAGCAACCAGAACCGTATCTACGTCATCAACCCGACGACCGGAGCGGCCACCGGCGGCCGCGTGCTGAGGACCGGAGCGGGGGCCGACGTGATCATCGCCGGCACCACCGGGATCGACTTCAACCCGGTGCCGGACCTGCTGCGCCTGGTCAGCACCACAGGGCAGAACTTCCGCATCAACCCGGACGTGGATAACGGGGCCACAGCGGACAGCACGCTGAGCGGTGCGGCCAACGACCTGGTCGCCGTCGCCTACGCCAACAACTTCGTCGGCACCACGGCCACGACGCTGTATGGCATCAGTGCGGTCACCGCCAGCCTGGTGCGGATCGGCGCCGATCCGGCCACCGGCGGTGCCTGCCCCGGCGATACCGGCAATCCGAACTGCGGTGTCGGGACCCTGGTCGGCGCGCTCGGCGTGGCGGCGCCGCCGCCGTTGGGCACACTGGGCGACATGGACATCGTCGGCGGCCGCAACGGCTATGCGCTGGCGGCGGTGGTTCCGGTCGCGGGTGGCCTGTCCACGCTGGTGCGCATCAACCTGGCGACCGGCACGGCGACCTCGCTGGGCACGATCGCCACCGGCGGGCCGACCGTGCGCGGCATCGCGGTGCGCGTGCAGTAGCAAAGGGGCAGAAGGAAAAAGGGCCGGCAATAGCCGGCCCTTTTTTCGTGCTTTTGTGGGAGCGGCTTTAGCCGCGATCTTTTGGTAGCCCCAGAATAAGATCGCGGCTGCTGTTGGCCCTGGCGAGGGATGACTTCATGTCATCCCGAGTTAAGCCAACGGCCCGCTCCCACGGGAGATGCATCTCAGTCCTCGTCGGGCCCGGCCACGCCGGCGGGCCCTTCATCCTCGTCCAGCTCTTCCTCCAGCTTCTCCAGCTTGGCCAGGAAGCGCTTGAGGATGCGCTCGCCCACGCCCTCGTCGGTGAGGAGCTGCTGGATCGCCTCGCGCAGCGCGTCGGCGTCGAAGTGCTCGTGCTGCGGGTCGGTGATCTCGCCGAAGTCGCCGATGCGGTCCCAGCCTTCCTCGATGCTGAGCACCACCGGCAGGACCGGCGGGTCCAGCTCCACCGACAGGAAGTCGAAGCGGTGCGAGTAGCCGTCCCAGGTCACCCACTGCGGCTCGCCGGAATCCAGGTAGGTGAGGATCGCCTCGGCGCAGACGGCGGCAAATTTCTCGACGTGGCTGTCTTCGATTTCCATGCAGATCTTCAGATGACGCCGTGCGCCTGCTGGTCGGCGTGGTAGCTGCTGCGCACCATCGGGCCGCTGGCGACGTGCTTGAAACCCATCTCCTCGCCGATCACGCGCAGGCGCTCGAATTCGGTGGGGTGTACGTAGCGCGCCACCGGCAGGTGGCTGCGCGAGGGCTGCAGGTACTGGCCCAGGGTCAGCATGTCGACCTTGTGCGCGCGCAGGTCGCGCATGACCTGCTCGATCTCGTCGATCTCCTCGCCCAGGCCCAGCATCAGGCCCGACTTGGTCGGCACTTCGGGGTGCAGGCCCTTGAAGCGTTCCAGCAGGTCCAGCGACCAGTCGTAGTCGGAGCCGGGGCGGGCCTGCTTGTAGAGGCGCGGCACGGTTTCGAGGTTGTGGTTGAACACGTCCGGCGGCGTGTCCTTGAAGATCGCCAGCGCCGGGTCCATGCGGCCGCGGAAGTCGGGCACCAGCACCTCGATCTGCAGCGTCGGCGACAGCGCGCGGCTCTCGCGAATGCAGTTGGCGAAGTGGGCGGCACCGCCGTCCCTGAGATCGTCGCGGTCGACGCTGGTGATGACGACATAGCGCAGGCGCATGTCGCGGATGGTTTTCGCCAGCTTGGCCGGCTCGTCCAGGTCCAGCGGGTTGGGGCGGCCATGGGCGACGTCGCAGAACGGGCAGCGCCGCGTGCAGATGGCGCCCATGATCATGAAAGTGGCCGTGCCCTTGCCGAAGCACTCGCCCAGGTTGGGGCAGCTGGCTTCCTCGCAGACCGTGTGCAGGTCGTTGTCGCGCAAGGCTTTTTTGATGCGCGCCACTTCCGAGGACTCACCCAGCCTGGCGCGGATCCACTCGGGCTTGCGCAGCAGGGTGGTGGAGGCCTCGATCTTGACCGGGATGCGCGCCATCTTGTCGGCGCCACGCAGCTTTTCGCCCTGGATGATGGGCTTGATTGCGGAAGGAGGGGTGGTGCTCATGGCTGCTCGGTATGACCTGCGCCCATTTTACTACCCTTTGGGCCTGCAGCAGGCCACCCCATGCCGCTTCAGGCGGCCAGGGGCTGCTCCACCGGCAGTTCGGCGATGGCCGCCGAGGCCGCAGGACCCAGCACGCCGCGGACAGCGGCCTGGGCGGCGGCGCAGAGGGTATCGCGGTCCATCGACTGGACCGGGATCGGCCGGCAGTAGGTCACCTCGGCCACCAGCTCCGGGGTGCGCAGGATGCGCAGCACATGGCTCACCAGGTCGTCGTCGCCGATGAAGGGCGCCACGGCGGCACCGTCCCGCGCACGGCCGTAGCGGATCGCCACCGGCTGCACCGGGCAGCCGGCCTCGATCGCGCCCGCGAACAGGCGCGAATGGAACGGCAGCACGTCGCGGCCGTCGGTGGTGGTGCCCTCGGGGAACACCACGACGTTGCCGCCGGCGCGCAGGTGCGGCACCAGCAGGTTCAGCAGCGGCCGCGAGCCACCCTTGCCGCGGCGGATGTAGAAGGTGCCGCAGGCCTCGGCCAGCATGCCTGCCACCGGCCAGTCGCGTACCTCGGACTTGGACAGGAAGTGCGTGGGTTCGCAGGCGCCGATCAGCGGGATGTCCAGCCAGGACACGTGGTTGGACACCGTGAAGCGCGCGCCGCTGGCCGGCTGGCCGCTGA
This sequence comes from Solimonas sp. K1W22B-7, assembly GCF_003428335.1. Classification (GTDB taxonomy): domain Bacteria; phylum Pseudomonadota; class Gammaproteobacteria; order Nevskiales; family Nevskiaceae; genus Solimonas_A. The sequence goes on along the minus strand of NZ_CP031704.1, from coordinate 3,849,378 downwards.
CGAACAGGCGGATGTTGAGGATCTCCAGCAGCATCCCGGTCCACCAGTGCATCAGGCGCGGGCCGCTGAGCCGGCGCGTGAAGTCCACGCGCACGGCCAGCGCCAGGCCCAGGCCCACCGCCAGGTGGATGACCAGGCGCAGGCCGCGCAGCCAGGCGATGGCGGTGTTCATGCGCCGGAGCCTCAGGCGTGGCCCGCAGCGAGCGGCGCGGTTTCCTCGGCACCCTTGCCGAGGAAGTGGCGCGCGTAGCGCGGGTGCAGGTCGGAGACGTTGAGCAGCATGAACACGTCGGCGCAGTTGAAGTCCTGGTCCCAGTAGGGTTCGCCGCAGGCCTTGGCGCCCAGGCTCAGGTAGGCCTTCAGCAGCGGCGGCAGCTTCGGCTTTTCGGTGGCGCGGGCATCGGCGGCCGGCAGCGTCACGTACGGACGCACGTGCTGCGAGGCCGGGGCCAGGTACTTGCCGCGGATCTGGTCGAGGATCGCGTGAGCGGCGACGCCGCCGTCTTCCAGGCCGATCGAGGCGCAGCCGAACAGGTAGTCGTAGCCCTCGTTGGTGACGTAGGCGGCGATGCCCTGCCACAGGGTCGCGATCACGGCGCCGCTGCGGTACTCCGCGTCGACGCAGGTGCGGCCGATTTCCATCACGCGGCCCGGCAGGCCGTTGATCATGTCCAGGTCGAACTCGCCGGCGGAGTAGAAGCCGCCCGCCAGCGCGGCGCGGTCGTCGGTGAGGATGCGCGTGCAGGCAATGATGCGGCCCGATTCCATTTCGCGGACGAACAGGTGACGGCAGTATTCGTCGTAGCGGTCGCGGTCGACGCCTTCGGCGCCGCTGTCGATCTGTGCGCCGAGTTCGCCGGCGAAGATGCGGTAGCGCAGCTGCTGGGTTTCCAGCACTTCTGCAGCGGTCTCGGCGAAGCCGAGTTCGAAGCGCGGCTTGCGCGGAAGATCGCCATCGATGATTGCGGACATATGCGTTCGCTCCTATTTTGACGGAGCGAACTGTATGAACCGCGCGTTGAAGGCGTATTACGTCGTCATGTCAGTTCGGTGACGAAGGCTTCCACTCGGGCGAGGCTTCGGGTGCGGTCCAGGCCAGGCCGTGCAGGCGCGACAGGCAGACCGGGTCGGCCAGCAGCAGGTTGCGCTCGGCGTCGCCCAGGCCCGAGGGACCGCGCGCCAGTGCTTTTTGCACGAGCAGGGAACGGGTGCGGCGCATCGGCTCCGGCTGCATCTCGCGCGGCACGCCGGCGGCGCAGGACAGGGCATTGACCAGGGGGTCGGTCACCGCGGCGCGGAAATCGGGCGGCTCGGCGCGGTTGCGGCGCAGGCCGGCGCGCAGCCAGCGCAGTTCGCGCGGCGGGAAGGATTCCTCGGGGATCAGGAACAGGCGGCGCTGGCGGAACCAGCGGCCGATGCCGGCGCGCGAGCTCCATACCGACACCGGGATCGCGATCACCAGGCTGCCGGCCACCGGCAGCAGCCACCACAGGAATTCCTTGTCCAGCGTGTAGACGTAGGCGCCCCAGCCCAGGCCCAGCAGCGTGCCGAGGCCATGGCGCTTGATCGCCTCGCTCCAGGGGGTGGCGGCGTCGTCGCGCGGCGGCGACTTCCACTGCACCGCGAAGCCCAGCAGGGCGCCCGTCACGTAGCGCGCGTGGAACAGCATGCGCACCGGGGCCAGCACCGCCGAGAACAGCATCTCCAGCAGCAGGCTGGCGGCGAGGCGGCCGGGGCCGCCGTGCAGCTTCAGGTCCTGGCGCCGGAACAGGATCAGCACCGCGCTGAGGACCTTGGGCAGGAACAGCAGGGTCATGGTGGCGCCGAACAGGCGCAGCGCCCATTCGGGGTGCCATTCCGGCCAGTTGGGGAACAGCTGGTAGGGCTCGGTGAAGTACTGCGGTTCCACGTGCACGCTGAGCGCCAGTGCCGCGGTGGACAGGATCAGCAGCAGGAACCACAGCGGCGCAGAGAGGTAGGCCATCACGCCGGTCATGAACACCGCGCGATGCGCCGGGTGCAGGCCCGAGGTGAAGAACAGGCGGAAATTCTGCAGGTTGCCCTGGCACCAGCGCTGGTCGCGCTTGAGTTCGTCCAGCAGCGCCGGCGGCATTTCCTCGTAGGAGCCGGCCAGGTCGTAGGCGATCCATACCGACCAGCCGGCGCGGCGCATCAGCGCCGCCTCGACGAAATCGTGCGACATGATCGCGCCGGACAGGGCGCCCTTGCCCGGCAGGCTGCCGAGTGCGCAGTGCTTCATGAACGGCGCCACGCGGATGATCGCGTTGTGGCCCCAGTAGTGGCTCTCGCCCAGCTGCCAGAAGTGCAGGCCGGAGGTGAACAGCGGGCCGTAGACGCGGGTGGCGAACTGCTGGATGCGCGCATACAGCGTCTCGCGCCCGGCGGCACGCGGCGCGGTCTGGATGATGCCAGCGCCGGGATTGGCCTCCATCAGCTGCACCAGGCGCTTGAGGCAGTCGCCGGACATCACGCTGTCGGCGTCCAGGATGATCATGTAGCGGTACAGGCTGCCCCAGCGGCGGCACCAGTCGGCGACGTTGCCGGCCTTCTTCTTGATGCGGTGGCGGCGCAGGCGATAGAAGATGTGGCTGAAGCCGTCCACCTCGCGGCACAGCTTGAGCCAGGCATCCAGCTCGGCGACGCGCACGTCGGCCTTGGAGGTGTCGCTGAGGATGTAGAAGTCGAAGTGCTCGCGCACGCCGGCGCGGGCCAGCGAGTCGTAGGTGGCGCGCAGGCCGGCGAACACGCGCACCACGTCCTCGTTGCAGATCGGCACCAGGATCGCGGTGCGGCCCTTGGGCGGCAGCGGCAGGTTGGGCGCGGCAGAGGCATTGATCGCGTACTTGTCGCGGCCCCGGAGGAGCACCCAGAAGCCCATCATCGCGGTCCAGAAGCCGGCCGAGATCCAGGCGAACAGCACGGCGTAGACCGCCAGCAGCGCCATCTCCAGGTGGTGGCGGCCGTGGTAGGGCAGCACCGCCATCATGAAGTAGCTGGCGACATAGGTCTGCGCCAGCACCAGGCCCAGCAGCAGGAAGCGGCGGTTGCGGCCGGCGTTGCGCCAGGGCGACTGGCTTACCGGCGAATCCGGCACGAAGGGCTCGTCGCGCGACTGCAGGTGCGGTTTCTCGCGCCCTACCAGGCCCCCCAGCCACTGCCACAGGCGTCCCAGCGGGTTGCGGTCCCAGGGGCGCGGCACCATCGAGGCACGCTTCATCGGCGGCGTCGACACCAGGCGCAGGCGGCCCTGGCGGTCGCGCTGGAAGGCGTTTTCCAGCTCGGCGTCGCCGCGCTTGTGCGGCGTGCCCTCGGTCAGGCGCTGCAGCCGTGCCTCGATCGAGGCCAGCGAGGGGGCGTCGGCCGGCGGTGCTTCGCCCGCCAGGGCCTCGTGCAGCTCGCTGAACACGGCGGCGGCATCGGGTGTCGGGTGGCGCCGCAGCAGGGCGTCGGCGCGCGTGCGCAGCGTCTCCGCCTGCGCCGGCTCCAGCGGCAGGCGGGCAAGGTAGGCGTCAACGCGGGCGCGGAGCTGCTCGGTACTCATCGGCGAAGGCTAGCGCGGTTCGCCCGGCAGGATGTAGCTCCAGGTTTCGGAGAGCGTGTCCTTGTCGTTGCGCAGCACGGCACGCAGTTCCAGCGGCTTTTCCGGGTCCTGGCGCTTCACGCGCAGGCTGATGCGCCAGCCGCCGGTGACGTCGTTGCGGTAGGTCTGGCGCTCCAGGATCTCGCCGTTGTCGCCCACCCAGACGCCGCCGACCAGCTTGGCGTCGTCCGGCAGGTCGGGCAGGGCGCCGCCCTCGAAGTCGATGTGGAAGCGGATGCTGTCGTCGCTGCCGCGCATCAGGCCGTGGCCGTAGCGCGACTGCACGGCCCGCGCCAGGCCCTCGGGCCGGGTTTCACGCAGCTTCTGCCAGTGCAGCGTGTATTCCACGTCCAGCGGCTTGCCCGGCGCCGGCAGCTGCTCCGGCACCCAGTAGGCCACGATGTTGTCGTTGGTCTCGTCCGGCGTGGGGATCTGCACCAGCTCCACGCGTCCGGGCCCCCAGTTGCCCTTGGGCTCCACCCAGGCGCTGGGGCGCTGCTCGTAGCGCGCTTCCAGGTCCTCGTAGTGGCGGAAGTCGCGGTCGCGCTGCATCAGGCCGTAGCCGCGCGGGCCGCTGGCCGAGAACGAGGTGATCAGCAGGCGGCGCGGGTTGGACAGCGGGCGCCACAGCCATTCCTTGTCGGTCTGCACCAGCAGGCCGTCGGAATCGTGCACCTCGGGCCGGTAGTCGGCGTTCTGGTTGGGCTGGTTCTCGCCGAAGAAGTACATGCTGGTCAGCGGCGCCACGCCGAGCTTGCCGACCTCCTCGCGCAGGTAGACGCGGCTCCTGACGTCGATCTGCGTGGTGTCGCCCGGCTTGATGCGGAACTGGTAGGCGCCGGTGAGGCGCTTGGAATCCAGCAGTGCGTAGATCGTCAGTTCCTGGTCGCCGGCCTTGGGCGCCTGCACCCAGAACTCGTTGAAGTGCGGAAACTCCTCGCCGGACATCAGGCCGGTGTCCACCGCCAGCGCCCGCGCCGACAGGCCGTAGCGCTGGCCCTTGCCCAGGGCGCGGAAGTAGCTGGCGCCGAGGAAGACGATCAGCTCGTCCTTGTAGTTCTTGGAGTTGAGCGGGTAATGCGCGCGAAAGCCGGCATAGCCCAGGTCGCGCAGCTTGCTGCGGTCGACGTTGTTGCGGCCGTAGTCGAAGTAGTCGGGGTTGAAGCGGAACGGCGTGACGCCCTGTGCCGTGACCAGGTTGATCTTCACTTCCTGGTTGTAGTACAGCCCCGGGTGGAAGAACTGCAGTTCGAAAGGCAGTTTGGCCTTGCGCCACAGCGACTGGTCCTGGCGGAAGCGGATGTCGCGGTACTGGTCGTAGCCCAGGTCGGCCACTTCCTTGGGCAGCCGGGTGTCCGGCTTCTCATAGGAGCGCTCCGACAGGCTCTGGGCGCGCCGTGCGACGTCATTGAAGCTGAAGGCCTGCGCCGGGCCGGCCAGCGCCAGGGCGAAGAACATCGTCAGCAGGCAGCGGGACAGGGTGGGCATGCAGGTCGGCAGCGGTTGGATCCGGGATTTTGCGCGCGATTCTAAAAGAACACAGGAGAGTGCAGGGGCTGGGCTTGCTCGCGGCTGAACGCCATCAGTGCCCCGGGATGCCGGCGACCGGGGCTTTGAACCGGAATACGGGGTAGGGCGCATGGGCGGCGACGCTGGACTGCGGCAGGCCGATCACCTGGTGCAGGCTGGAGCAGCTGACATAAAGCCAGCCGTCCGGGCCGAAGCTGAACCCGTCGGGCCAGCGCAGGCGCGGCGTCTGCAGCAGGGTTTCCAGCGTCCGGTCGGGCTTGAGCAGCAGGATCGCCGAGTGCTCGGGGTCCGACAGGTAGATGTTGCCCTCGCCGTCCATGGTCAGGCCGTCGGTCATGGTCTTGGGCGCGTAGGTCTCCACCCGCGCCGCCAGGTCCGCGGCGCTGAGGCTGCTGTCGACCAGGTCGCCGCTGCGGATGCGATAGAGCTGGGTGCTGGTGACCGGGGCGAAGTACAGCCACTGGCCGTTGGCGTCCAGCGCGATGGAATCCACCCCCGGCCGCACCGCCACCAGGCCGTAGGCCTCCATGCGGCGGCCGTCGACCACCGGCGTGTAGAACTCCGGGGTGACCGAGGGCTGGCCTTCGAGCACGCGGCGCGCCTCGCGCTTCTCGATGTCGAACACGATCAGCGCCGGGGTCCTGGCGAACAGGCTGGCGTCGGCGATGAACACGGTCCTGCCATCCAGCGACACCTGGAAGTCGTTGAGGTGCGAGCCCAGCCCGGCGATCGCGCGCGGGAACTCGTAGTCCACCAGCACCTCGTTGCGGCGCGGGTCGAAGGCCAGCAGGCGTCCCGGGTGGCGGCCATGGCCGCCGTTGTCCAGGGTCCAGAGGCGGCCATAGCCGTCGATGCGCAGCGACAGCACGTCGCGGAAATGGCGCGGTTCGCCGGCACCGGTCTGGAATGCCTCGTTGGGAAAAGGCACGGCCTTGCCGTCAACCAGTTCGGCGACCTTGATCGCGGGCCTGGCCTCCGGGTGCAGGGTGACGAATACCCGGCCACCGGAAGACACCGCGATGTTGCCTGGCGGTGTCGGCAATTCGGCCACCAGCTCCAGCGCGGACTCCGGCAGGCGCGGCGGCCCGGGAACGCGATTGGGAAAGTCGCCGCCGCCGCCGTAGCGCAGCTTGACGGCCAGCAGCAGGCCCAGTGCCAGGAGCAGCAGGAACGCGCCGCCACCCAGCAGGGCGCGCTTCATTCCGGTTCCTCGAAGTGGATGGGTTCCTCGTCGCTGTCGCCGGGCAGCAGGCCCTTGAGGCGGTTGACCAGCAGGCAGAACAGGTCGGCGGTCTTCTCGGCGTCGTAGATCGCCGAATGGGCCTCGTTCTGGTCATGGCCCAGGCCGGCCACCTGCAGCGAGCGCGCCAGCACGGTCTGGCCGAGCATGGCGCCGGCCAGGGTCACCGTGTCGAAGGCCGAAAACGGGTGGAAGGGGCTGCGCTTGACGCCGGTGCGCGCGATCGCGGCATTCAGGAAGCCCAGGTCGAAGTGGGCGTTGTGGCCGACCAGGATCGCGCGGGTGCAGCCGTTCTCCGACACCGCCTGGCGGATCGGCTTGAAGATATGGGACAGGGCCTCGGCTTCCGGCCGCGCCAGGCGCAGCGGGTTGTCGACCCTGATGCCGTTGATCTCCATGGAGGCCTTCTCCATGTTGGCGCCCGGGAAGGGGGTGATATGCGAGAACACGGTCTGGCGGCGCACCAGGTCGCCGTTCCCGTCCACGCCCAGGATCACCGCGGCGATCTCCAGCAGCGCGTCGGTCTGCGAGTTGAAACCACCGGTCTCCACGTCCACCACCACCGGCAGGAAGCCGCGGAAACGATGGCCGAGCTTGGGCGGCCTGGGGGCGGGGGTGGGGGAGGTCTGGTCGTTCAAGGCGGGTTCCGGATGGGGGCTGCGCGGGCCCCGGCAGGGGCGCGGCGCGTCATTTTCCCCGATTCCGGGCCGGCCGTGGGGTGAACCGGGCCGCCGCGCATGCGGGCGGCGGCCATTTCAGGCAAAATCCGCGCGCTTTTTCCTCACCCCTGTCCCTTACTGCGGTCACGAAAAACCCATGAGCAAAGTGCGCAAAGTCGCGCTCGCCTATTCCGGCGGGCTGGATACCTCGGTCATCCTCAAGTGGCTGCAGGACACCTACAACTGCGAGGTGGTGACCTTCACCGCCGACATCGGCCAGGGCGAGGAGCTGGACCACGTGCGCCCCAAGGCCAAGGCCCTGGGCGTGAAGGAAATCTTCATCGACGATCTGCGCGAGGAATTCGTCCGCGATTTCGTCTTCCCGATGTTCCGCGCCAACGCGATCTACGAGGGCGAGTACCTGCTCGGCACCTCGATCGCGCGCCCGCTGATCGCCAAGCGCCTGATGGAGATCGCCGAGAAGACCGGCTGCGACGCCATTTCCCATGGCGCCACCGGCAAGGGCAACGACCAGGTCCGTTTCGAACTGGGGGCCTACCACTTCAACCCCGACATCAAGGTCATCGCGCCCTGGCGCGAGTGGGACCTGACCTCGCGCGAGACCCTGCTGGCCTACGCCGCAAAGCACAAGATCCCCATCACCAAGAAGAAGGGCGGCGGCTCACCCTACTCGATGGACGCCAACGCGCTGCACATCTCCTACGAGGGCGGCGGCCTGGAAGACCCGTGGTGGGTGCCGGATGACTCCATCTGGCGCTGGACCAAGAACCCCGAAGACGCCCCGGACGCCCCGGAGATCGTCACCATCAAGTTCGAGCAGGGCGACGCGGTGGCCGTCAACGGCAAGCGCATGAAGCCCTACAAGCTGCTGGCCACGCTCAACGAGCTGGGCGGCAAGCACGGCATCGGCCGCCTCGACATCGTCGAGAACCGCTACGTCGGCATGAAGTCGCGCGGCTGCTACGAAACCCCGGGTGGCACGATCCTGCTCAAGGCGCACCGCGCGATCGAGAGCCTCTGCCTCGACCGCGAGCAGGCGCACCTGAAGGACGAGATCATGCCGCGCTACGCCAAGCTGATCTACAACGGCTACTGGTTCAGCCCCGAGCGCCGCGCCCTGCAGGCCCTGATCGACGATACCCAGGTCAAGGTCAACGGCGATGTGCGCCTGAAGCTGTACAAGGGCGCCGTCTACAACGCCGGCCGCCGCTCCAAGGACTCCCTGTTCGACGCCCGCGTGGCGACCTTCGAGGACGACAAGGGCGCTTACAACCAGAAGGACGCCGAGGGCTTCATTCGCCTCAACGCGCTGCGCCTGCGGACGGGCGCTCGGCGCGATCGAAAGGCGTAAGTCGTTGCTGCAGCAAGAAAAAGCCCGCTTTCGCGGGCTTTTTCGTTTCTGGACGCCGGCCCTGCAGATGCAGGAGCCAGCTTGCTGGCGACAACCACCTTGTCGCCAGCAAGCTCGCTCCTGCATGGCTTGCTCCGGGTAATCATCCCCAGCAAAAAAGCCCGCTCGAGGCGGGCTTTCTCGCATCAGGGTGCGGACTAGCGTTCGAGCAGGGCCAGCTTGCCCGGCTTGCCGTCCCATTCCTTGGCGTCGGCAGCCATCTCCCGCTTTTCGGTAATGACCGGCCAGACCTTGGTCAGCTCGGCATTGAGCTGCTTGAAGTGCGCCTGGTCGGCGGGCAGGTCGTCCTCGGCGAAGATCGCCTCGGCCGGGCATTCCGGCTCGCAGAGGGTGCAGTCGATGCACTCCTCCGGGTCGATCACCAGGAAGTTGGGGCCTTCGTGGAAACAGTCGACCGGGCAGACCTCCACGCAGTCGGTGTATTTGCACTTGATGCAGTTTTCAATAACGACGAAGGTCATGGCTTCTACAGGGCGGCTGGGACAATCGGGAGATGTATTTTAAACGAAACTGCAACGGTAGCGAGGTCGTCCGTCCGGACGTGGTCGGCGCCAGACCGGCGGGCGCCCCAAAAAAAGCCCCGCCGGGGCGGGGCTTCTGGTCTTCAGTACCCTTCCGGGCTCAGAAGAAGCTGCCCGCGTAACCGGCGAAGGCCGCGATGCCGCCGGCATTGCAGCGTTCGGTGGACTGCGCCGTGGCCAGTTCCTGTGCCGTGAAGGTCTGGGTGCTGGACCCCTGGGTCACCGTCACGCCGCCGTCGCTGTTGTAGGCCACCGTGGAGGCGGTGCCGTTGACCGTCAGCGCGAGCTCACCCGCCGTCGCCTGGCCGGCACCATTGCGGGTCAGCGGCGTGTTGGTCGCGATCACCACCGTCACCTTGCAGGCCGAGGTGTCGATGCTGTACTGGCCGGCCAGGCTGGTGCCGGCCGCGTTCGTGCCGATCCGGAAGCGGTCGCTCAGCGCCTTGCCGAACAGGATCGTGCCCTTGTCGCCGGCGCTGGCGCCGCCGCTGCTGCCCACCACCGCGAACTTGAAGGACGAGAAGATCTGCGCCTCGGTGCCCTCGCCGGTGGACTTGGAGTCGTTGCGCAGGAACAGGTCCAGCTGCGAGCTGCCGTCGAAGCTGTGGCCGGCGGCGCTGCCGTTGATGCGGGTGTCGAAGCTCAGCGGGTTGGCCTCGGTGCCCAGCGAAGCGAAGCCGTAGCCGTAGCCGCTGGTGCTGGCGCTTCCGCTCTGGATCTGGCCGTCCAGCGTGATGCGGGTGCGCGTGTTCGATGCCGGGATGCCGTTGCCGCCGGGGTTGTTGATGTCCTGGTCCAGCAGCACGCAGTCGTCGATGGTCTGGGTGGCGATGCTGTAGTTGAGCGACTGTGCCTCGGTGTAGGGCACGTTGCCCGGCGGGGCGCTGCTGTTCTGCGGCGTGCCGACGGTGCCGGAACCGCCGGAGCAGAGGTCCTGGCCGGCCGCCTTCGGCGCCGCTGCGGCCGAAGGAGCCGGAGCCGCGGGGGCGGCCGGCAGGATCGCGTCGAGCTGGTTGATCACGGCCAGCGCCACCGCGGCCTGGTTGGCCACCGCCGAGCGGCTGCCGCCGTTGACGCCGGGGCCGCCACCGCCGCCGCCACCGCCCGTGCCATCCGGGCCGCCGCCGTCGTTGTCGCTGCAGCCGGCCGTCATGCCGCCGACAGCGACGAGCGCGGCCAGCGCGGCGATGCGCGTCATGCGCCGCGCGGTCTGAGTCTTGTTGATCATCGAATGCTCTCCGAAAGGTCGTTACCCGATCCTGGGTGCGGGCCAATCTACGGAGAACACCGCGGCGTTTTTATCCCCACGCGGGGGGGATTCCCCCGTTCAGGGGGCGGGCCCCCGATATTGGGGGATGACAGGCCCTAGATGTTGCCGCCGCTGACTTCGGCGCGCTGCGGTGGCCGCGGGCGGAACTTCAGGTCGAGCGTGTGCGTGCTGTACCGGCCGATCTGGCGATCGGCGAAGAAGAACTTGAGGCTGTGCCAGATCGTCGGGAAGGCGATGTCGTCCCAGGGGATCTCGTCCTCGCGCATCAGCCGCACCTCGGAGCTTTCGAGTGTCGGGCCGAAATGCGTGCCGAGCATGCGCCCGCGATGGATCAGGTAGACCTGGCTGACGTAGGGCACGTTGATGACGGCGATCAGGTCCAGCGGCTCCACCTCTGCCTGTGCTTCCTCCAGTGCCTCGCGCACGGCGCCCTGGCCGCTGCTTTCGCCCAGCTCCATGAAACCTGCGGGGAAGGTCCACAGGCCCAGGCGCGGTTCGATGTTGCGGCGGCACATCAGGACGCGGCCGTCCTCGGCCTCGGGCACCACGCCGACGATCACCTTGGGGTTGATGTACTGGATGTTGCCGCAGCGGCCGCAGACATGGCGCTCGAGGTGATCGCCCTCCGGCACGCGGAAATCGACCCCGTGGCCGCAGGCATTGCAGTAGCGGATCGGGGGCGTGATCACGGGTGTGCGCTCCCGCCGGTGTCGCCCAGGCTCACCTGCTGCGGCGGCGGAGGGTGTCCGATGATCAGTACGCGGTCGCCGGGGCGCAGCGCGCGCGCCAGTTCCTCCAGGTCACGTTCGTGCATGCGCACGCAGCCATAGCTGCTGGCCTGCCCGATGGAGGCCGGCTCATTGGTGCCGTGGATGCCGATGGAGTCCTGCAGCCGCACGAACCAGGCGCCGAGGGGGTTGCCGTCTCCCGGCGGCACCGTGGCGGGCAGCTTGATGCCGCGCGCCGCGTGGTCGCGGCGGATCGTCGCCGTGGGATACCAGGTGGGGCGGTGCGCGATCTGCTCCACGCGGTATACGCCCGGCGGGGTGGGCGTGTGCTCGGTGCCCACCGCGACCGTGTAGTTGACGATGCGCTGGCCGCGCTTGAGGTAGAGGCGGCGTGCGGCGGCGTCCACCAGCACGCGTGCCGGGGACTGCAGCCAGCTGTCGTAGTCGGTCGCCAGGATCGGCTCCTCGCGCCTGCGGACACGCTTCTTCGCGGGCACAGGCCGCTCCTCCGCCAGTGCGGACGGCGGCTCGGCTGCCGGCAGCGGCGGCAGTGCTTCGACCCGCAGCTTCAGCTGGCCGGGGGCTGTTCGCCCTGCTGCGCCGAGACTTGCACCTCGCGCCATTCCAGCCAGGCGTAGTAGTCCTGCACCAGTGCCGTGGCCTCGTCCTGCAGGGCCTGGTCCAGCGGGCGGCCCTGCAGTGCGGCCAGTGCGGCATCCAGGTCGGGGCTGGCGACCGGGCCCTCGGTTTCGACGTGGCTCAGCGTCAAGGGCTCGTGCGCGGGCTCGGCCTGCTGCGCCACGGCCGGGCCGGCGCTGGCGAACAGCAGGGCGGCACCGGCGGACCAGCGCGCCAGGGTCTGGATGATTGCGGACATTGCGACAATGTAGGGCCGCGGCGGGCAAACGTCGACTCCCGCGCCGGCCGGCGGTCCGCGCCGCCGGTTCCGGCGGCCTGCCCGAAGCGCCGAGGGCGCCGCATCGTCCGTCTGCATGACCCCCATCAATCGCTGGATTTGCAAAGGAAAATGCGGGAACATTCGGCGCAGCTGATAAAAGCATTTAAATCCAGAGGGGGAGATATGAAAAGGTCCGCAAGTGCCGCTGCGGTATTGATGGGCATGCTGATCGCGCTGCCGGTCATGGCGCAGGAAGAAGCCACTGCTGCCAGTCCGGAGTCTGCTGAAGTGGCGCCGGCGGATGCCAGCGCGCCGGCTGACGTCAGCGCCGCCGATGCGGCAGGCGCCGAGGCTGCGCCGGCCGATGCCGCCGCTGCTGAAGCCGCTCCTGCCGATGCCGCCGCTGCCGATGCCGGCGCCGAGGCTGCTCCTGCCGATGTCGCCGCCGAAGCCGCTCCCGCGGATGCCGCTGCTGCCGACCTGAGCGCAGAGGCTGCACCGGTTGAGGAAGCCCCGGCCGAAGCCGCCGCCGAGGAAGCCCCGGCCGAGGACAGCGCCAGCGAGAGCGCCGACTCCGGCGAACCGTTCCACTTCTACATCGGCGTCGACAAGGCCGAGGTCACCCTGGCCCTGTCCGACGATGCCCTGGTCACCGCCTTCGGCGGCGACGAGCTGGAATCCAGCATGTACCGCATCCGTGCCGGCACGCGCCTGCTCGACGCCGTGGGCATCGAGCTGCACTACGGCGTGGCCGACGACAAGGACGACGGCGCCGAGAAGTTCGAGGTCGGCGAGTACTACGGCATCTTCGTGGTGCCCACCGGCTCGCTGTTCGAGCTGGTCGAGATCTCGGTGCCCATCGGCTACTCCTCGATGAAGGCCGAGCGCGGCGCTGCCAGCGAGACCTTCGACGGCGTGTCCTACGGCCTCAACGTGGAAGTGCCGATCACGCTGAACTCCGACTGGATCCCGGACATCCGCCTGGGCGGCGGTGGCCTGGTCTACCGCGCCGACCGCGATTCCCGCGTCTACGGCTATCACTTCGGCGTGCGCCTCGACTTCAAGATCTGAAGACGCGGACCCTGGAGCAACGAAAAGGGCGGCCCTCGGGCCGCCCTTTTTTTTCGCCGCTGACCCGTCCTGCCCTGGGTTGACACCTTTTCGAAGCCGAGAAGGAGAGTCAAATGGAATCAAGGGCTAAGAGGACACAGCGCGATTACACGATGGCCTTTAAGTTGGCGGTTGTGGATCAGGTTGAGAAAGGTGAGATGAGTTGTAGGCAGGCCCAGGAGCGCTACGGCATCCAGGGCAGCTCGACGGTTCTGCACTGGGTTCGGCGATATGGCCGGCCTGTAGCGGGGCGGGCATCATGGGCTCCTCAAGGGAAGCCGATGATGAGTGAAAAGAAGCCACTGACGCCCGAGCAGCGGATCAAGCAGCTGGAGGTCGAGTTGCGGGAGGCCAAGGAGAAGGCCCAGTTTTTCGAGGCGGTGGTGGATGTCCTGAAGAAGGACTACGGAGTGGTGGTAAAAAAGCCTGTGGGCAAGTCCTCGCGCAAAAGCTCGTAATGGGCTTGAGCGTTAAGAGGGCTTGCCGCTACATGGGCATCAGCCGGCAGGCGTACTACCAGCGGCTGGAGTGCGCGCGCGAGCGTGCACAGACCTGTTCCGAGGTGATCCGGCGCGTGGAGCAGATTCGCCTGCGCCAGCCGCGCGTGGGCACCCGCAAGCTGCAGCACCTGCTGCAGCGGCCCGACGGCATCCACGTGGGGCGAGATACCCTGTTCGGTATTCTGCGCAACGCCCGGATGCTGGTCCCCAGCCGCCGGGCGTACCACAAGACCACCGACAGCCATCATCGCTTCCGCAAGCATCCGAACCTGCTCAAGCCGGGAAGCGGCATCCAGCCCGCGACCGGCGAGCAGGTCTGGGTCGCCGACATCACTTATCTGCCGACGCGGGAGAAATGCGTCTACCTGAGCCTGGTCACCGATGCCTACTCCCGCAAGATCGTCGGCTATCACGTCCACGACAGCCTGCAGACCGAGCAGGTCAGTGAGGCCCTGAAGATGGCGCTCAAGACCCGGCAGACGGCTCAGCGGCTGATCCACCACTCCGACCGGGGCATCCAGTACTGCTCGAACGTCTACCAGCAGATCCACCAACGACACGGCCTGACCTGCTCGATGACCGACGGCTACGACTGCTACCAGAACGCCCTGGCAGAGCGCGTCAACGGCATCCTGAAGAACGAATTCCTGCTCCAGCGACCCGCCAACCTTGAGCAGGCCGAACAGATGGTCCGGCAGTCCATCCACACCTACAACCATGAACGGCCACACCTGGCCCTGAAATACAAAACGCCCGATGAAGTCCATCGGGCGTCTGTATCCAGCATACTTTAGCGACCAGTTTTACCCCGTATAGGTGTCAACCTATTTCAGGACGGGTCACGCGCTTACTTGGTGACGGTGATGGTGATCTTCGGCGAGGCCAGCGTGGGATTCTGCGGCTGGTGCTTCCAGTCGCCCAGCACCAGTTGCAGGGTGTGCTTGCCGGGCTTGAGATCCAGCGTGGTCTCGGTCTGGCCGCCGCCGAAGTGCTTGACCTGGTCGGTGGCGGGCAGGGGCTTGGTCAGGTCCACGGCCGGGTCGTCGATCAGCAGGTGGTGGTGGCCGGTGTTGGCCTGGTTGACGCCCGCCGGCGCGATACCCATGCCGGCCAGGCCGAACACGACCTTGACCGGGCCCTTCACGGTGGCGCCGTCCTTGGGTTCGATGAAGTAGACCGAGGCGCCGGCCGGGGCGGCCTGCGGCAGGCCCAGCTGCTCCTCGGCCTTCTGGCTGGCCTGCTGCTTGGCCATGCCCTTGAGGTCTTTCCAGGTGTCGGCCTGGGCGGGCAGGGCGACGGCGGCGGTCAGTACGGCGGCGATACAGGCAAGACGCATCGGATTCTCCGTTGAGGTGGGGGGATTCTGGCTGCGATCATACGACGCAGCCTGCCGGATTAGGTGATCCGGGAGAGCGCTTGTATACTGCGCGCCGTTCGCGAGGTGCCCCCGGTTGGCACCATGGGCCGGCGTCTTCCGCCTGCCCTCCCCGGATCCTTTGATTCCCAGCAGCCTGAACCGGCTCGGATAAACATCCCGCAGCAGGCGCGTTCAGGAGGTTATTACATGTCGTTTTCCAAGTTGGGCCTTTCCGAAGGCCTGCTGCAGGCCGTTGCCCAGGAAGGCTATTCCGAGCCGACGCCGATCCAGGCCCAGGCCATTCCCGTGGTGCTGTCCGGCCGCGACCTGCTGGCCGCTGCCCAGACCGGCACCGGCAAGACTGCCGCTTTCACCCTGCCGCTGCTGCACAAGCTCGGCCTGACCCCGCCGGACCCCAACGGCACGCACCGCGTGCGCGTGCTGGTGCTGGTGCCCACCCGCGAACTGGCCGCCCAGGTGGCCGAGAGCGTGCGCACCTACGGCAAGCAGCTGCGTCACCTGCGCACGGTGATGGTGGTGGGCGGCGTCAACATCAACCCGCAGATCGACAACCTCAAGCGCGGCTGCGACATCCTGGTGGCGACCCCGGGACGCCTGCTGGACCTGGCCGGCCAGCGCGCCGTGCACCTGGGCAAGGTCGAAACGCTGGTGCTGGACGAGGCCGACCGCATGCTCGACATGGGCTTCATCCACGACATCAAGCGCGTCATCGCGCTGATTCCCAAGGAGCGCCAGAGCCTCATGTTCTCGGCGACTTTCTCCAAGGAAATCCGTGGACTGGCCGAGGGCCTGCTGCGCAACCCGGCGACCATCGACATCGCGCCGCGCAATTCCGCGGCCGAGAGCGTCACCCAGCGCGTGGTGCACACCGACAAGGCGCAGAAGGCCGACCTGCTGGCCTACATGATCAGCAGCGGCAACTGGCGCCAGACCCTGGTGTTCACCCGCACCAAGCACGCTGCCAACCGCCTCGCCGAGAAGCTGGCGAAGTGGGAGATCACCACCGCCGCCCTGCACGGCAACAAGAGCCAGAACGCCCGTACCAAGGCGCTGGCCGACTTCAAGGCCGGCGCGGTGCGCGTGCTGGTGGCGACCGATATCGCTGCGCGCGGCCTGGATATCGACCAGCTGCCGCACGTAGTGAACTTCGAGCTGCCGAACGTGCCTGAGGACTATGTGCACCGCATCGGCCGCACCGGCCGTGCCGGTGCCGAGGGCGAGGCGATTTCGCTGGTGTCGCCCGACGAGCGCGGCGAACTCAAGGACATCGAGCGCCTGCTGAAGAAACCTGTGCAGGTGATGACGGTCGAAGGCTACACGCCGCGCCCGCAGGCCCCGGAGCCGCCGCGTCCGCCGCGTCCGCCCCAGGGCCAGCGCCGCCAGGCCACCGTGCGCGGTCGCGACAAGGGTTCGGAGAAGCGTCCGCAGCAGGCAGGGCCGGGTGGCCGCAAGTCCTGGAGCACCACCGGCTCGCCGCACAAGACCGCCGAGCATCTGGCCGGCAAGAGCCGCAAGGTTCATTGAGCCGCAGAGAATAGAGATACCCCGCGGGCAGGTGCCTGCGGGTCATGATTCACATTTGGAGTACTGATATGAAGCGCATCTTCGCCGGCAACCTGCCCAGCGACACCACCGAGGCGGAACTGTCCGCGCTGTTTGCCGGCTTCGGGCGCGTGCGTTCGATCAAGCTCATGCAGGACGTGTTCAGCGGCCAGTGCAAGGGCTTCGGCTTTGTCGAGATGGAGGGCCACGAGGCCCGCGCCGCGATCGCCGGCCTCAACGGCAAGGAACTGCGCGGCAAGCCGCTCAAGGTCAACGAAGAACAGCCGCGCGACGACAAGCGTGGCGGTCCGCGCCGCCGCTAGAAGCGAGGACGCGGTCCGCGAATGAACGCAAATGGAACGCCCTGTATTCGCGTTCATTTGCGTTCATTCGCGGACTGAACGCTGTTGGCTTGGCTGCCGTTTCAGCCGGGCTTGATCTCGCGCACGCCTGCCGGCGTGCCCAGCAGCAGCACGTCGGCCGGGCGATGGGCAAACAGGCCGACGGTGACCACGCCGGCGATCTGGTTGATCTGTGCCTCCAGCTTCACCGGGTCGAGTATCTCCAGGCCGCGCACGTCGATGATGACGTTGCCGTTGTCGGTCACCACGCCATCGCGCAGGTAAGGCTGGCCGCCGAGCTTCACCATCTCGCGGGCGACGTAGCTCTGCGCCATCGGGATCACTTCCACCGGCAGCGGGAACTTGCCCAGCACCGGCACCAGCTTGGATTCGTCGGCGATGCAGATGAACTTGCGCGAGGCGCCGGCCACGATCTTCTCGCGCGTCAGCGCCGCGCCGCCGCCCTTGATCAGCTGCAGGTGCTTGTTGGCCTCGTCGGCGCCGTCGACGTAGATCGACAGCGTACCGGTCTTGTTCAGGTCCAGCACCGGGATGCCGAGCTTCTTCAGGCGCTCGGTGGAGGCGTTGGACGAGGACACCGCGCCGGGGATGTCGTCGCGGATCTTCGCCAGCGCGTCGATGAAGTAGTTCACCGTGGAGCCGGTACCGACGCCCAGCACCTCGCCGGGAACGACGTACTTGAGCGCGGCTTCAGCCGCCGCTTTCTTGGCTTCATCCTGGGTCATGGGGTTCTCTTTCCGAATATGGATGTTCCGACGCGCACGATCGTGGCGCCCTCGGCGATGGCGTCCTCGAGATCGTCCGACATGCCGGCCGAAATTGTATCGACTTCCAGCCCGGCCCGGCGCAGCTCCCCGAACAGTTCCCGCAGCTGCCGGAACGGCGCGCGCCGGTCGGTGGCTGCCACGGCCGGCGCCGGGATCGCCATCAGGCCGCGCAACCGCAGGCGCGGCAACCGCGCCACGGTGGCGCAGAGTTCCAGGACCTCGGCGGGTGCGCAGCCGGACTTGCTGGCCTCACCCGAGACGTTGACCTGGACACAGACGTTCAGCGGCGCCCGGCCCTCCGGGCGCTGGTCCGACAGGCGCTGGGCGATCTTCAGGCGCTCCACCCCGTGTACCCAGTCGAAGCGTTCGGCCAGGCTGCGGGTCTTGTTGGATTGCACCGGGCCGATGAAATGCCACTCCAGCGGCAGGTCCGCCAGCGCGGCCTGCTTGTCGAGTGCCTCCTGCAGGTAGTTTTCGCCGAAGCCGAACTGTCCGGCGGCATGCGCCACGCGCACCGCCTCTGCGTCGAAGGTCTTGGAAACCGCCAGCAGTCTGGCGGCGTTTTCGGGCCGTCCGGCGGCCTTGCAGGCAGCTTCGATGCGCGCCTGGACGCGGGCCAGGTTGTAGGGAATGTTCGCCATGTTGCCTGCGCGCGTAAATGCCTATAACGTCACGGGATTATTGGAAGAGCATAGCTGGGGAGCTACCGAATGGATATCGCGCAGTTGCTGACTTTCAGCGTCAAACAGGGCGCGTCAGACCTGCACCTTTCCGCTGGCGTCGAGCCGATGATCCGGGTCGACGGCGACGTCAAGCGCATCAACCTGCCGCCGCTGGACCACAAACAGGTCCACGACATGGTGTACGACATCATGAACGACAAGCAGCGCAAGGCCTGGGACGAATTCCTCGAAACCGACTTCTCGTTCGAAATCCCCGGCCTGGCGCGCTTCCGCGTCAACGCCTTCACCCATGCGCGCGGCTCGGGCGCCGTGTTCCGTACCATTCCCTCCAAGATCCTGTCGCTGGAGGAGCTCAAGTGCCCGTCCATCTTCAAGGACATCGCCGAGTATCCGCGCGGCGTGGTGCTGGTCACCGGCCCGACCGGCTCGGGCAAGTCCACGACCCTGGCCGGCATCGTCAACCACATCAACGAGAACGAGTACGGTCACATCCTCACCATCGAGGATCCGATCGAATTCGTGCACCAGTCGAAGAAGTGCCTGATCAACCAGCGCGAAGTGCACCGCGACACGCTGGGCTTCAACGAGTCGCTGCGCTCGGCCTTGCGTGAAGACCCCGACGTCATCCTGGTCGGCGAAATGCGCGACCTGGAAACGATCCGCCTGGCGCTGACCGCCGCGGAAACCGGACACCTGGTGTTCGGTACCCTGCATACCTCGTCGGCGGCCAAGACCATCGACCGTATCATCGACGTGTTCCCGGCGGCGGAAAAGGAAATGGTGCGCGCGATGCTGTCCGAATCGCTGCGTGCGGTGATCTCGCAGACCCTGCTCAAGAAGAAGGGCGGCGGCCGTGTCGCGGCGCACGAGATCATGATCGGCAACCCGGCCATCCGCAACCTGATCCGCGAGGCCAAGATCGCGCAGATGTACTCGGCCATCCAGACCGGCCAGAAAGAGGGCATGCAGACACTGGACCAGTGCCTCAAGGACATGGTCAAGAGAGGTATCGTCGGGCTGGAAGAAGCACGCATCAAGTCCGCCGATCCGCGTAACTTCACCGTCAATTAAAGAACAGGGTCGACAGACCCAGGAGGCCGGCGATGGAACGCGACCAGGCAATCAAACTCGTACAGCAGTTGCTGACCCTGATGAAGCAGAAGGGTGCATCCGATCTGTTCATCTCCTCCGGCTTCCCGCCGGCGATCAAGCTCGACGGCCAGATGACGCCGGTGATGGACAAGCCGCTGCAGCCCGAGCAGGCGGCCATCATCATGCGTTCGCTGATGAACGACCGGAACATCAAGGAGTTCGAAGCCAGCAACGAGTGCAACTTCGCGATCAGCCCGCCGGGTATCGGCCGCTTCCGCGTCAACGCCTTCGTGCAGCAGGGCCGTGTCGGCGGCGTGATGCGTACCATCAACACCACGATCCCCACCTTCGAGCAGCTGGGCCTGCCCGAGCAGCTCAAGAAGGTCTGCATGGAAAAGCGCGGCCTGGTGCTGATGGTCGGCGCCACGGGTTCGGGCAAGTCGACCTCGCTGGCGGCGATGGTGGGCCACCGCAACGCCAATTCGCGCGGCCACATCATCACGATCGAGGACCCGATCGAGTACGTGCATCCGCACAACGGCTGCATGGTGACCCAGCGCGAAGTCGGCCAGGATACCTTCTCCTGGGAAAACGCCCTGAAGAACACCCTGCGCCAGGCGCCCGACGTCATCCAGATCGGCGAAATCCGTACCCGCGAGACCATGGAGTACGCGGTCAACTTCGCCGAAACCGGTCACCTCGTGCTGTCCACGCTGCACGCCAACAGCGCCAACCAGGCGCTGGACCGCATCATCAACTTCTTCCCCGAGGAGAAGCGCGAGCAGCTGCTGATGGACCTGTCGCTGAACCTCAAGGCGATCATTTCCCAGCGCCTGGTGCGCAAGGACGGCGGCGGCCGTGCCGCGGCCATGGAAATCATGATCAATTCGCCGCTGGTCGCCGACATGATCTTCAAGGGCGACGTGGTCGGCATCAAGGAAGTCATGGGCCGCTCCAACGAGCAGGGCATGATCACCTTCGACCAGTACCTGTTCGAGCTGTTCGAGGACGGCGTCATCAGCTACGACGAGGCGGTCCGCAACGCCGACTCGCAGAACGAGCTGCGCCTGCGCGTCAAGCTCGAGTCCCGTCGTGCACGCCAGAACCTGATGGATGACGACATGGTGCGCAAGATGGGCATGAAGGAAGAAGAAAAATCGCAGCTGGTGCACCGCTAAGGGCGTGCATCCGACTCGCAGACAGGGAGTAGCCTTGAGATGCTGAAGATCCTGCCGTACCTGAAACTGGCGGTGGAGAAGAACGCCTCCGACATTTTCTTCACCGCCAACGCGCCGGCGATGTTGAAGATCGAGGGCGAGATGCACGCCGTCGGCAAGACCCTGATGACCTCCGAGTTCATCCGGGAGCTGGCCTACAGCATCCTGACCCCCGAGCAGCAGGCGCACCTGGAAGAGCACTGGGAGCTGGACCTGGCGACGCAGGCCGGCGGCCTGGGCCGTTTCCGCGTCAACATCTTCAACCAGCGCGGCACGCTCGCCATGGTGCTGCGCTACGTCAGGTCGCAGGTGCCGACGATCGCCGAGCTGGGGGTGCCCGAGGTGCTGGGCGACCTGATCATGCTCAAGCGCGGCCTGGTCCTGATGGTCGGCGCTACCGGCTCGGGCAAGTCCACCACGCTGGCGGCGATGATCAATCATCGCAACGAGCTGTCCAGCGGCCACATCCTGACGATCGAGGATCCGGTGGAGTTCGTCCACCCGAACCGCCGCAGCATCGTCAACCAGCGTGAAGTCGGCACCGACACCATCACCTACGAGCGCGCGCTGAAGAGCTCGCTGCGCGAGGCGCCGGACATGATCCTGATCGGCGAGGTACGTGTCCGCGAAACCATGGATGCCTGCATCCAGCTGGCCAACACCGGTCACCTGGCGGTATCGACGCTGCACGCCAACAACGCCTACCAGGCGCTGCAGCGTATCGTGAACCTGTACCCGCCCGACTTGCGCGACCAGCTCTACATGGACCTGTCGCTGACCCTGCGCGCGATCATTTCGCAGCGCCTGGTGCGCCGCAAGGACGGTCGCCGCGTGCCGGCCTTCGAGGTCATGATCAACTCTCCCTACGTGCAGGAACTGATCCTCCACAAGCGCATCGACGAGATCAAGGACGCCATGAACCAGTCCTCGGACAAGGGCACGCTGACCTTCGACGCCTCGCTCTATGGGCTCTACCGCCAGGGCGTGATCGAACTCGACGAGGCGCTCAACAACGCCGATTCGCGCACGAATCTGGAAGCCAAGATCAACTTCGGCAGCTAGCTGCCTGCCGAAGCGGTCCGGCCTGGCCTAGCGCCTGATCTTCTTCAGCTTCTTCGGCGGCTTGCCGGTGCGCAGTTCGACGTAGCGCTCGGTCAGCGACTGCAGGTACTGCTCGGCGCGGTCGGCGCGCGCGGCCTCATCCTCGTCCAGGCCCCTGCTGCGCAGCTGCTCCAGCAGCTCGCTGGCGGCGCCCATGTGCTCCAGCAGCCGCTCCGGGCTCATGTCCAGGAGCTCCTGTTCCACCAGCTTGATGCGCAGTGTCAGGCGCAGGAACAGCACCCGGTTGCCGAAGACCGGCGGCAGCGCCGCTGCCGCCGTCACCGCTGCGGCTTCGGCTTCGGGCACCGCCGGGGCGGGCCCGGGGGGCGGCAGCGGCAGGTCCGGCTCCGCCGGGGTCGCGGCGGGCGTTTCGGGCGCCTGAGGGGCTTCGGCAACGGGCGCTGCGGCGGCGGGATCGGCCGTTTCGGCCGCCGGCAGGGCGGCGGAGACGGTCAGGGCGAACAGGGCAGGGAGCAGGCGCGCGAGCATGGGATGGGGGCGTAAGTGTCCTGAAAGCTTAGCAAAACCCGGCCGCCTGCCGGCCCGGACTTGCATCGTGGGGCCCGACTCACTAAACTCCGCGACCTTTCCGGCATCCCTTTTCGGGTTTTGCCGGGCTGTAGAGCTGCACCGAGGTTGCCTTAGGGCAACTGAACTATAACTACCGATGTGGAATGGAAACGATGAAGACAATCTTCGCGAATTCCGAAACCGTCAAGCGCGATTGGTACGTGATTGACGCAACGGACAAGACGCTGGGCCGCCTGGCCACCGAGTGTGCACGTCGCCTGCGCGGCAAGCACAAGCCCGAGTACACCCCGAACTGCGATACCGGCGATTACATCGTCGTGATCAATGCCGACAAGGTGCGCACCACGGGCAACAAGCTGGTCCAGAAGATTTACTACCGGCACACCGAGTACCCGGGCGGCATCCGCTCGACCACCCTCGGCAAGATGCTGCAGGAGCATCCGACCCGCGTCATCGAGAAGGCGGTCAAGGGCATGCTGCCGACCGGCCCGCTGGGTTTCGCCCAGTTCCGCAAGCTGAAGGTCTATGCCGGTGCCGAGCACCCGCATACCGCCCAGCAGCCGAAGCCGCTCACCATCTAAGGTCCCCGATCCATGGCCAAGAATATCGAATACAAGTACGGCACCGGCCGCCGCAAGACTGCCGCGGCCCGCGTGTTCCTCAAGCCCGGTTCGGGTGCGATCACCATCAACAGCAAGACGGTCGAGGAGTATTTCGGCCGTGAGACCTCCCGCATGCTGGTTCGCCAGCCGCTGGAACTGGTCGATGCGCTGACCCGCTTCGACATCAAGGTGACCGTTGTCGGCGGCGGCCCCAGCGGCCAGGCCGGCGCGGTGCGCCACGGCATCACCCGCGCCCTGATGCAGTACGACGAGAGCTTCCGCCCGGTCCTGCGCCAGGCTGGCCTGGTCACCCGCGACGCCCGTGAGGTCGAGCGCAAGAAGGTCGGTCTGCACAAGGCCCGCCGCGGCACGCAGTACTCCAAGCGCTAAGGCGTTTGGTTTTTGGGGCGGCGAGGTTATACTCGCCGCCCTGCGATTTCCGGTTCCGGATGGGAGATCGTCTAATGGTAGGACAACAGATTCTGACTCTGTTTATCTAGGTTCGAGTCCTAGTCTCCCAACCATCCGAACAAACAAAAAGGCCCGCGCAAGCGGGCTTTCTTGTATCTGCGATACGGGATTCACCGCCATGAAGATCGTCCTCACCCCCTTCGCGCGCACGCGCCTGTTCCCCACCTCCGGCCGCCGCAACGCCATCGTCGGGGCCACGCCGGATTCCTTCGAGCGCCACCTCAACGAGCAGGCGCCGCTGAAGGTGCTGGACGGCTACGCGCCCTTCTGCAAGCTGCATGTCCACGCCAACTGGACGCAGACGCGCTGCCTGACCGTGCCGGTCACGCCCGACAACATCCAGCAGCTGCGCAGCGGCTACGAGGCGCGCTCGCGCGAGGAGCTGCCGGTGCTGACGCGCTGGTTCGAGGGCGTGGAGCCGCCGGTGGCGGGCTACCTGGTGGTGATCCTCTACAGCCGCGAGCAGGTCGTGAAGGAAGGCGGGAAGATCGACGCCGACTGGGGCGTGGTCGGCTGCCTGGCCACGGCCGAGCCGGAGGAAATCCCGATGGCGCCGATCACGATGATGCGCAATGCCCTGGGCGTGGAGGAGGGCGGCTCCGGCGTGGCGCTGGACCGCGCCGCCTACCGCCGCAGCGTCGAGTTCTGGGAGCGCAACGCCAACTGGCGCGTCTGAGGGCGGGGCTGGCACCCACTCAAAAAAGAAGGCCCGCTTTGGCGGGCCAGGGGATTCCAAGGGAGTCGGCACCACTATGCTCCTGCCGGCGACGGCCGGTGTTCCGGCTGCCCCCCTGGAATCTGCCCTTCGTCGGTGACCCCGGCAGGTCCGGATGCCGGCGGGCGGGGGTTTCGGGGCGAATTTGCCTTAGAATCCCGGCCGTTATCCATTTATCGCCCCCCGGAGTCCGCCTTGGACGATTTACAGGACCTGCTCGACCGCAACGAACGCTGGGCCGACCGCGTGCAGGCCGAAGACCCCGAGTTCTTCCGGCGTCTCGTCGGCCAGCAGACCCCGAAATATCTCTGGATCGGCTGCTCCGATTCGCGCGTGCCGGCCAACGAGATCGTTGACCTGCAGCCCGGCGAGCTGTTCGTCCACCGCAACATCGCCAATGTCGTGCCGCTGTCCGACGTCAACGCGCAGTCGGTGATCCAGTTCGCCGTGGAGGTGCTGAAGATCGAGCACATCATGGTGGTGGGCCACTACCGCTGCTCCGGCGTCCATGCCGCGCTGCACGCCAAGGAACTGGGCGGCGTCTCCGACTTCTGGCTCAGCCAGGTGCGCGCGGTGGCCTCGCGCCATGCCGACGTACTGAACGAGTACCCGGAGGACCACCGCCGCGAGGCCTTCCTCTGCGAGCTCAACGTGCTGGAGCAGGCCTTCAACGTCTGCAGCTCGGTGCCGGTGCGCAACGCCTGGAACCGCGGCCAGAAGCTGCACGTCCACGGCTGGATCTACCGCCTGGCCGACGGCCGCCTGCGCCACCTCGACTTCAGCGTCGACGGCGAGACCGACCTGGAGCGCCTGCGCACCGAAGCCGTGGCCAAGATCAGTGCCGCGCGCCGCGACCACTACGGCCGCAAGAGCCTCTGAATGCGGATCGACCTTGCCGGGCGTGTCGCCCTGGTCACCGGCGGCACCGGCGCCATCGGTTCGCGCATCTGCGCTGAACTGGCCCAGGCCGGCGCCCGCGTCGTCGCCAACTGCGCCGAGTCCGACCTGGACGCCGCCCGACAGCAGCAGCGGCGCTGGCAGGCCGAGGGCCTGGAGATCGCGCTGGAGCCCTTCGACGTCGCCGGCTTCGAGGCCTGTGCCGCGGCGATCGGCCGCATCGGTCGCATCGACATCCTGGTCAACTGCGCCGGCATCACCCGTGACGCGCCGTTGCGCCGCATGCAGCCGCAGCAATGGCAGGACGTGCTGCGGGTGAACCTCGACAGCGTCTTCAACACCAGCCGCCACGTGGTCGAGGGCATGAGCGAACGCGGCTGGGGCCGTATCGTCAACATCTCCTCGGTCAACGGCCAGAAGGGCCAGTTCGGGCAGACCAACTACTCGGCGTCCAAGGCCGGGGTGCATGGCTTCACCATGGCCCTGGCCGCGGAAACCGCGCGCAAGGGCGTCACCGTCAACACCGTCTCGCCGGGTTACATCGACAGCCCGATGATCCGCGCCGTGCCCGAGGACATCCGCGGGCGCATCCTCGAGGGCATCCCCGCTGGCCGCTTCGGCCAGCCGCAGGACATCGCCACCGCCGTGACCTTCCTGTGCGCGGAGCAGTCCGGCTTCATCACCGGGGCCAACCTGCCGGTCAACGGCGGTCAGTTCATCAGCTTCTGACCGGAGAACCCGGGGCTCCCGCTCCCGGCTCCTGGGGCCTCAATCCATTGTGCGATGCACAAATTCCGTAAAGACAACGGCTTAGGGGATTCTTGACGTCGGTGTCATGGCGATAATTTGCTCACATCTTGTATTTGACACAATTCGTGAATAAGATTCACGAACAAATTTGCATTCCATTGTCATTACCCTTCCCCCCGTCCGTCCCCCATGGGCACCAAGGAACGTCGCCAGCGTGAGTTCGAAGACCGGGAACGGATGTTCCTGGACTGCGCGCGCGAGCTGATCCGCGACGAGGGCCTGCTGAACCTGCAGATGTCGCGCATCGCCGAGAAGAGCGAGTACGCCGTCGGCACGCTCTACAAGCACTTCGCCTCCAAGGAAGACCTGCTGCTGGCGCTGGCGGCACTGGACACCGAGCGGCACGTGGCGTTGTTCCAGCGCGCGGCCGGGTGGAAAGCCGCCTCGCGTGACCGCATGGTCGCGATCGCGGTGGCCGACATGATCTTCGTCCGGCACAACCCGGACCATTTCCGCCTGGCCCAGTACGTCTTCACCGAGGTCGTGTGGCTGGCGGCCTCGGCCGAGCGCCGCCACGCCTTCCTGGCCTGCAGCGACCCGATCGGCGAGCTGGTGGTCGGCATCGTCAACGACGGCGTCGCCGCCGGCGAATTGCAGCTGCGCGGCTTTGCGCCCGAGGAACTGTGCACGGGCCTGTGGGCGCTGTCCGCCGGCACGCACAACCTGGTCCATGCCGAGGGCGTGCTGGAAGACTTCAACGTGCGCGATCCCTACCGCCTGATGTGCCGCCACACCCAGGTGATGCTCAACGGCTACAACTGGCGTCCCCTGGTGGACACCAGCGACGGCGCGGCCCTGGACGCGCTGATCCAACGGATTTGCAAAGAGGTGTTCGATGATTTTTGCGCCGAATAAGAACCGGTCCCTGGCCGTGTTGCTGATTGGGTTGCTCGGCGGCGCCTCGGCGCCGGTCTCGGCGATGAGCCTGACCGAGGCCTACCAGCTCGCCACCCGGCACGATCCGGCGGTGGCCAGCGCGCTGGCGCAGTACCAGGCCGACGTCGAGGCCGGTACGCTGGAGCGCGCCACGCTGCGCCCGGTGGTGTCCGCCACCGGCAAGTACGAATACGCCACCACCGATTCCAAGGGCGTGTTCGGCAATGCCGACGACCCCTACAAAGCCTGGTCGGCGGGCCTGTCGGCACGCCAGCCGCTGTTCAGGCTCGACTGGTTCGCCCGCGGCGACCGTGCCGACGCGCTGGACGACCTGGCCGACATTTCCGTGACCCAGCGTCGCCAGGAGCTGCTGTTGCGCGTGGCGGACCGCTACTTCGCGGTGCTCAACGCGCAGGACGCGGTGGAGCAGTCCACTGCCGAGGCCAAGGCCGTGCGCGAATCGCTGGAAGACACGCGCAAGCGCTACGAGGTGGAACTGGTACCGGGTACCGACCTCAAGGAAGCCCAGGCCCGCGACGATCTCGCGCAGGCGCGCCTGCTGTCGGCCAACCGCTCGCTGGAGAATGCCCGCGACGCGCTCGACGAAGTCACCGGCAATGGCCGCGAGCCGCTGCCGCAGATCGTCGAGGGCACGTCGTTCCCGCCGCTGGAGCCGGCACGCGCGGAGGACTGGGTCAAGGCGGCGCAGGAACACAGCCCGGTCATCGCCCAGGCCAGGCAGAAGCTGGTCATCGCCGGAGCGGATCGCCGCAGCCGTACCTCCGACGCCGCGCCCTCGCTGGATCTGGTCGGCTCCATCGGCCGCAATGACGACAGCGACTTCACCTTCGGTCAGCGCGTCGACGATTCGCGCGTCGGCGTGGAATTGAGCGTGCCGTTGTACGCCGGCGGCGCCGTCAGCGCTGCCAAGCGCCAGTCCGCCGCGATGGAACGTTTCGCCGACGCCGAACTCAAACGCACCACGCTGGAGACCGAGCGGCAGACGCGCCAGCTGTTCAACCAGGTGCAGACCGCCTACGCCGAGACCGACGCCTACAACAAGGCGCTGGGCTCCGCGCAGGCCGCCGAGAAGGCGACGCGCGCCGGCTACGAAGCCGGCACGCGCACCATCACCGACGTGCTCGATGCGCAGTCGCGCACCGTGCAGGCGCGCCAGAACTACGACTCCACGCGCTACTCGCTGCTGCTGAACCTGCTGCAGCTCAAGCAGACCGTCGGCCGCCTGAGCGAGCGGGACTTTGCCGAGATCGACAAGCTGTTGCAGTCCTCCCCCCAGTAGATGAAACGCAGATTGCCCTGAAGGACCTGTTATGACCAAGCGAATGATCATCATGCTGCTGCTCGTCACCGTCGTTTTCGGCGGTGTGTTCGGCATGAAGTACATGGGCAACGTAATGATGAACAAATACGTCGACGCCATGCCCATGCCGTCGGCGACGATCACTGCCGGTGCAGTGAAGAAGATGAGCTGGGACAACCGGCTCGAGGCCATCGGCAGCTTCGTGCCGGTCAACGGCACCGACGTCACCACCGAATCCGGCGGCATCGTCACCGCGATCCACTTCGAGTCGGGCCAGAAGGTGCAGAAGGGTGCCCGCCTGCTGACGCTGGACGGCGCCAACGAGCGTGGCGAGTACCGGCGCCTGCAGGCGCAGGCCGAACTGACCGAGCTGAACCGCGCCCGCCGCGAGAAGCTCTACAAGCTGGAAGCGATCTCCAAGTCCGACTACGACGCCGCGGTCAGCGAGGCCAATGCCGCCAGGGCAGCGGTCGAGGCACAGGGCGCCAAGGTGGCGCAGAAGGAAATCCGCGCGCCGTTCTCCGGCGAGCTGGGCATCCGCCGCGTCAACGTCGGCCAGTTCATCAATCCGGGCTCGCCGATCGTCAACCTGCAGTCGCTGGACCCGATCGACATCGATGTGAGCCTGCCGGAGCAGTACATCGGCGTCGTGCGCCCCGGCTTCAAGGTGGCGGTGAAGGTCGAGGCCTACCCGGACCTGGAATTCGGCGGCGAGATCCTGGCGGTGGAGCCGCGCATCGACGAGGCCACCCGCAACTTCCGCCTGCGCGCGCGCCTGCCCAACCCCGACAGCCAGCTGCGCGCCGGCCAGTTCGGCCGCGTGCGCCTGGAGCTGCCCGGCATGCGCGAGCTGCTGGTGCTGCCGCGCACCGCGATCAACTACGACTCCTACGGCACCTCGGTATTCGTGGTGCAGAAGAAGAAGGTCGATCCGAACGCGCCGAAGGCCGAGCCGATGCCCGGCGCGCCGGCCGGCCCGACGACCGACCTGGAAGTCTCGCAGCGCTTCATCAAGGTGGGCGAAGCCCGCGGCGACTACGTGGTGGTGGTGGAAGGCATCAAGGAAGGCGAGCAGGTGGCGACCTCCGGGCTGCTGAAGCTGCGCAACCAGCAGCCGGTCGTCATCACGCAGGAAGGCGAGCTGAAGAACACCCTCACCCCGAAGCCGTCGGAGGGCTGAAACCGCCGGAGCTAGCGGATGTCCAGTGGACATCCGCTCGGCGGTTTCAGGCCCGCACATGGAGCGTTTGGCCACGGCGAGGAGTGACTCGATGTCACTGCGAGTTAAGTCAAACGCGGGCGGGGAGGGACTTGCCATGGATGGCGATCCCAGTAACCGGCCCAGGCCGTAGAGCTGCAAAGCCGTACCAGACGTATCGGTTGCTGCCTCGGGCAGCAACCCAGAACCAAGCAGGTGTGACATGAACTTCACCGACATCTTCATCAAGCGACCGGTCCTGGCGACCGTCATCAGCCTGGTCATCCTGCTGCTGGGCCTGCGCGCCTTCTTCAACCTGACCGTGCGCGAGTATCCCTTCCTGCAGAACGCGCAGCTGCTGGTCACGGTGGCCTACCCGGGCGCCGACCCCGCACTGGTCGAAGGCTTCGTCACCACGCCGCTGGAGCGCGAGATCGCCACCGCCGACGGCATCGACTTCCTGACCTCCACCAGCGCGGCGGGCATCAGCACGATCACCGCCAACCTGCGCATGACCAAGGACCCGGCCGAGGCCATGACCGAAATCTCGGCCAAGGTTGCCAAGCTGCGCAGCCAGATGCCGGAGGGTTCGGAAGACGCCATCATCTCGGTCGCCGAGGGTGGCGGTACGGCGGCGATGTACCTGACGTACTCCTCGCAGGTGCTCGACAAGAGCCAGATCACCGACTACCTGAGCCGCATCGTCGAGCCGCAGCTGGCCGCGATCCCCGGCATCGAGCGCGCGGAGCTGCAGGGCGCCCGTACCTACGCCATGCGCATCTGGCTCAAGCCCGATCGCCTGGCCGCGCACAATCTCACGGCCGGCGAAGTCTATACGCGCATCCGCCAGCAGAACGTGCTGTCCGCAGTGGGCGAGACCAAGGGCAATTTCGTCAAGATCGGCTTGTCCGCGCAAACCGACCTGCGCACCACCGAGCAGTTCCGCCAGCTGGTCATCAAGGCCGACGGCAACACGGTCGTGCGCCTGGCCGATATCGCCAACGTCATCCTCGGCTCCGAGACCTACGAGGGCGGCGCCGGCTGGGACGGCGACCCGGCCCTGTTCGTCGCCATCAAGATCCGCCCCGATGCCAACGTGCTCGACGTGACCAAGGCGGTCAACGACATGTGGCCGGGCATGCTCAAGGCCCTGCCGGAAGGCCTCAAGGCCGAGATCGGCTACGACTCCACGATCTACATCAAGGAGGCGATCAGCGAGGTGGTCAAGACCCTGGTCGAGGCGGTGCTGATCGTCATCATGGTGATCTTCCTGTTCCTGGGTTCGATGCGGAACTCGCTGATCCCCGCGATCACCGTGCCGCTGTCGCTGATCGGCGGCCTGTTCATCATGATGCTGATGGGTTTCACCATCAACCTGCTGACGCTGCTGGCGATGGTGCTGGCGATCGGCATGGTGGTGGACGACGCGATCATCGTGATGGAGAACATCCATCGCCATATTGAGGAGGGCATGAAGCCCTACGATGCGTCGATCAAGGGCGCCCGCGAACTGGTGGGGCCGGTCGTGTCGATGACCGTCACGCTGCTGGCGGTGTACGCGCCGATCGCCTTCCTCGGTGGCATCACCGGTACCCTGTTCAAGGAATTCGCCTTCACCCTGGCGGGCAGCGTGCTGGTGTCGGGCATCATCGCCCTGACGCTGACACCCATGATGTGCGCGCGCATCCTCAAGCCCACGCACGGTGAGGGTGCCGAGGACAACCGCCTGGCCGCCTGGCTCGACGAGCGCTTCGAGCAGTGGCGCAACGCCTTCAAGACGCGCCTGCACGGCGCCATGGACACCCGCCTGGTGATCCTGGTGTTCGGTGCGCTGATGTTCGTGTTCTCGATCCTGCTGATGATGGGCACCCAGGGCGAGCTGGCGCCGGAAGAGGACCTTGGCTTTGCCTTCTCGATCAGCGAGACCGACGGCTATGCCACGCAGGAGTACATGGACGAGTACTTCTCGGCGGTGCAGAAGGTCGCGCTCAAGCATCCCGAGCTGGACCATATCTTCACCTTCGTGATGGACACCAACCAAGCCTTCATGGGCATGGTGATGAAGCCCTGGGCGGACCGGAAGACGGCCACCAAGGACATCCTGGCCGAGATGCAGCCGGACATGGACAAGGTCGCCGGCATCCGCTGGGCCGGCCTGCAGCCGCCGCCGCTGCCGACGCCCGGTCAGGGCTACCCGGTGGAGTTCGTGCTCAAGTCCACTTCCGACCCGGTGACGATGGCGCGCGTCGGCGACGAGATCATCCAGCGCGCGCTGGCGCAGAAGAAATTCTTCTACGTCGCCCCGCGCCTGCGCATCGACCGCCCCGAGGCGGTGATCGAGATCGACCGCGACAAGGCCGCGCTGCTGGGCGTGGACATGGCGCAGATGTCGGCCGACCTGTCGGCGCTGCTGGCGGGCGGCGAGGTCAACCGCTTCTCCTACGAGGATCGCTCCTACAAGGTGATCCAGCAGGTGGAGCGCGGCGATCGCCTGAACCCGGCCCAGCTGGAGGGCTACTACACCCGTGCCTCCAACGGCGAGCTGATCCCGATCTCGACGCTGGTGAAGATCAGCTCGCGCATCGTGCCGCGCTCGATCGAGCATGCGCAGCAGCTCAACTCCAACACCATCATCGCGGTGCCGCGTCCTGACGTGACGCAGGGCGAGGCGCTGAAGATCCTCGAGGACATCGCCGCCGAGGTGATGCCGGCCGGCTTCCAGATCGACTACGCCGGTCCGTCGCGCCAGTACAAGACCGAGGGTTCGGCGCTGCTGGTGACCTTCGGCTTCGCGCTGATCATCATCTACCTGGTGCTGGCCGCGCAGTTCGAGTCCTTCCGCGATCCGCTGGTGATCCTGGTGACGGTGCCGATGGCGGTCTGCGGCGCGCTGCTGGTGCTGAACATCTTTGCCATCACCAACGGCATGCAGCTGACGGCCTTGCCCGGCATGACACTGAACATCTACACCTGGGTGGGCCTGATCACGCTGATCGGCGTGATCTCCAAGCACGGCATCCTGATCGTGGAGTTCGCCAACAAGCTGCAGGAGCGCGGCCTGAGCAAGCGCGAGGCGATCGAGGAGGCCACCTCGGTGCGTCTGCGCCCGGTGCTGATGACCACCGCGGCGCTGGTGATCGGCATGGTGCCGCTGCTGCTGTCCTCGGGCCCCGGCACTGCCGCCCGTTTCTCGATGGGCCTGGTGATCGCGGCGGGCATGACGCTCGGCACGCTGTTCACGCTCTACGTGGTGCCAGCGATGTACCTGTACATCGGGCATGACCTGTCGAAGAAGCACGCCCCGGTGGCGAAGGCGACGCCGCAGCTCAACCACTGATCCTGTTTTACCCTCTCAGCCCATTCGGCCCGCTTATGCGGGCCTCTTTTTTTGTCTCCCTCTCCCGCCGGCGGGAGAGGCGCGAATGCAGGGCTTTTTCGTTGATCTCCAACCGAACCGTTCATCCCGAGTGCCGCGTAGCGGTGTATCGAGGGACGTGCTGCGTCCTTTCGGACGCCCACCCCGTTGCCGGAATGGTAGGAGCGAGCTTGCTCGCGACCTGGTGGTTCGACCTGCTCGGTAACGCCGGCGACTACGCCGGTCAGGAGCTGCGGATCCTTGGAGGTTTGTTTCGCCCAAGGGCGAGTCACTTTTCTTTGATATACGTCAAAGAAAAGTAACCAAAAGAAAACGTACCCTTGTATCGGCGCCCCGCTGAAGCGGGGTTCCCCGCCCAGTGGTCGGTCGCCGAGGGGTCGGACACACAGGCCATCCATGGCCTGCGTGTCCTCGGCCGGACCTCCTGTCCGGCTCGACCCCTGCGCCCGACCCCTGTGCGGGCGCCGCTACGAGGGAACCCGGACCATCAAAAGCATTCGCTGTGCTCATCAAGCCATTGCAAAGCGACGCACCTTCTAAAACGCGTACGACACACTCATCGCCATGTAATCGCGATCGCGCCGCGTATTCGCCTCGCCCGCGCCGGTGAACCAGCCATACAGCACGCGGCCGGTCAGTTCCTGGGTGAAGTTGATGTCGGTGCCCGCGGCGAATTCCTTGCGGCCCTCGACGAAGTTCTGGATCGGGAAGGGCGCGGTGCCGTGCACGTCCCAGGTCAGCACGAAGGACGGCTTGAAGTTCCAGCCGAAGATCACGTCGTTGTATTCCATGCGGATCAGCGAGCGCAGGCCCCAGGCGAAGTCGTCGGCGAAGCCCTTGCGCTGCTGCGTCGGGACCAGCGTCGCGGAGGGCGGCGGCTGGCCGTTGGGCTGGCCGCTGCCGTCCTGGCCGGGCGAGGCGGTGGTGGCGTTCGGGTAGAAGGTTTCGAACTGCAGCTCGCGCTTGGAGGGCATGTCGAACACCTGCGTGCCGCCGACCTCGCCGATGAAGATGATCTGGTCGGCACCCAGCGTGTCGGAGACGGCGCGGATCGCGGTGAAGTCGAACTGGCCGACGTGCAGGCGCTCCCAGCCGCGCAGGTACTGGTTGGCCCCCACGCGGTCGATGCCGCGATAGCGTACGACGAAGCTCGGCACCGCGTCCTCGGCGGCCGGCAGCACATCGTTGAGCAGGCCGGGCAGGGCCAGCAGCAGCCCGGGTATCGCCGCCGGATTGACCGCGGTGCCGCCCTGGACCGCCTGCTGGATCAGTTGCGTCAGGGTCTCGATGTCGTTGACGCCGGCGGGCGTCTGCAGGATCGCCAGCTGGTTCGCCGGGAACGCCGGCTGCACGCCGCCCAGCACCAGGTCGGCCAGCTGCACCTGCAGCGGCAGGTTCGGGCGGAAGGAATACTCGCCGGCCAGCGACCAGCTGCCGATGTTGGTGTTGAAGCTGATGCCGACCATCTGGATGTCTTCCGGGTACTGCAGGAACACGTCCAGCGTGTCGATCGGCAGCGGTTCCAGGCCCTGGCCGTAGAGCGGGTTGGGCAGGTCGCCATTGAAGCCCTTGCAATCGACCAGGGCCGCGGCCACGGTCAGCGAGTCGCGGGCACAGGAATCGTCGGTGGCGTGCAGCGAGCCGTAGGGCAGGCGGCTGTGATAGTTCAGGAAGTAGAGGCCCAGTTCCGTGCCGTCGTTGAGCCAGTCGGCGAAATAGTTCAGGCGCAGGCCGTATTGCCCCGAGTCGCTGGGGTCTTCCTCGCGCACGTTGACCGAGGTGGTGGTGCTGCTCAGCGCGCGCACGGTGCTGTTGTGGAACACGCGCTGCCGGTCCGGGTCCTCGCCGAACTGCCCGAGGCTGATGACGGCCTCGCTGCCGCCGCCGACGATGTCGCTGTCGGAGAAGAAGCTGCCGCTGGCATCGGGAATCACCGGGCGCCACAGCAGCTGGTAGAACAGCTCCATCGACACGCCTTCGAACAGGTCGGTGGAGATCACCACGGCCGGCACCGGCTGGAAGATCTCGTTGAACTCGCCGCCCGGCATGCGCAGGAAGTTGGCGTCCGGCGGGTTGATCTCGGAGATGCTGTTGAGTGCCACCAGCGTGCTTTCGCCCCAGCGCACCACCTGGCTGCCGACGGTGATGGCACCGGAGCGCTCGCCCCAGGTGAAGCCGTACTGCAGGTAGGCGTCGTAGAGGTTGATGCCGGCGGCATAGAGGTCCTGGACCTCGCCGTTGCGGCGCGTATGGCGCGGCTGGTACTCGGTGTCGTTGTGGGTTTCCATGAACCCGGCGTTGACCGGATCGAAGTATCCCACCGCATGCAGGCGGGCCAGCCATTCGCCGTTGCGGATCGTCAGGTCGGTGTTGAGCTTGGTGGTGGCCGCGACGATGTCGTAGCGGTCGTAGTTGAGGTTGCCGTTGTCGCCGTTGTGGCCGAAGAACGCGCCCCTGGCGTCCACCAGCCGCTGGTTGGGGGCGGGATCGCCCTCCAGCGAGACGCAGTCGTCGGCCCGGCAGAGATCCTGCTGTCCGGGGACGTTGAGCTTGCCCAGCAGTTCGTCGGAGCGGTTCTGCATGCGCATCGCGGCGCCTACCGACACGACGTTCTTCCAGGCCCCCTCGAAGTCTCCCAACTCGAAATCCACGGCCTGGGCCGGGGCGCACAGCACGGCCAGGACGGCCGCGTACCAACGGGCTTTCCTCATCATGTCTCCCCTCCGGAGCACGCCTGCTTATTTATGTGCCGCTGTAATGCAGGCTAACATGCCATCCGACGATGGAATTGACAACGTGCCCCTCACCCCCTGGTCCGGTTGTGCGGCCGATGCCAGACAAGCACTAGAATGAAGAAATTGCCCATGAGGCCTATTAACGCTACCGCAGTCGCTGCATGGCTCCCGGCTGTCCTGCCGGGTGGCGCGCGACGCAGGGAGTCAGGGATGGAGACGAGCTGATGAAGGATTCGGGGCAACTGCTCCAGATCATCCATACCGGGATGGTCAAGGCCGGGCTGGACGTGGACACGATCTACCGGCAACTCGGCTACCACGCCGAGAAGCTGCCCCTGCGCGAGATCCGCACCGAGCACGCCCTGCAGACCCTGTTCTGGCAGGTGGTGGAGCAGGTCAGCGGCGATCCCGAGGTGGGCCTGCACCTCTGCCCGCACCTGCCGGTGTTCCACGGCGAGGTGCTGGAGTACCTGATCTTCAGCAGCCAGACCCTCGGCGAGGGGGTCGGCCGGTCGCTGAAGTACCTGCGCCTGCTCAGCGACGCCATGAACCTGCGCATCGTCCAGGATACCCAGGGCTCGCGGGCGGTGGTGCAGGGCGGGGCCCTGGACGCCCCGCAGCTGCGCCATACCGAAATCTGCGTGCTCTACGAGCTGATCGCCTTCTCCAAGTCGGTGACCGACCGCAACTTCGCCCCGCAGAAGGTGCGCCTGCGCTTCTCGCGCCGCATCGACCAGGCCGACTACGAGAAGGTATTCGGTTGCCCGGTGGAGTTCGATGCGCCCGAGAGCGAGATCTGGTTCGACGCCCGGCTGCTGGGCTACCGCTCGCCGCGCTGGGATCCCGACCTGCTCAAGCTGCACGAGGAACTGGCCGAGAAGCGCCTGTCCAACCTCAAGCGCCAGGACCTGATCGAAGGCATCCGCAAGGTGTTCTCGCAGCGCCTGGAGCTGGACAAGTGCGACCTGGAGGACGTGGCGCGGGAGCTGGGCGTGCCGACTCGGCGCCTGCGCTTCGAGTTGTCGCGTGCCGGGACCAGCTTCAGCCAGGTGCTGGCCGACTTCCGCTACGCCCTGGCGCGCAAGCTGCTGCGCTCCACCGACGAGCCGATCGAGAACATCGTCTACCTCACCGGCTTCTCCGAACCCAGCACCTTCTACCGCGCCTTCAAGCGCTGGTCCGGCATCACCCCGGTGCAGTACCGCGAAAGCCGCCGCCAGCGGATGAGCCGCGTCGAGGCGGCCGACTGAGCGGCAACAGCGAATGGTTGATGGTCGCGGGTAGAGGGTAAAAGCAGGAACGCCGACATCGGAGTTCTTCCCCACCATCTACAAACCACCATCTGGCTGCTAGCCGCTCTTGCCCTCGTCCTCGTCCTCGAAGTCGTCTTCCGGCGGCGGGTTGCCGTCGTAGATCAGGTTCTGGCGGCGCTGCAGGTAGATGCCGCGCAGGAAGACGTAGGGGTCGAACTGTTCGCGCAGCACGCCCTCGGTGCCGAGCAGGCTGCTGCGCAGATCCACCAGCGTCATTCCCTGGTAGGCCAGCGAGCGCCGCCCCTCAATGTCGGCCAGTTCCATCGGGTTGGTGAAATAGTCACCGCCCTGGCCGACCAGGTCGCGATTGGTGGTCGGCCCCAGGAAGGGCAACATCAGGAACCAACCCTCTCCCACGCCCCAGTAGCCCAGGGTCTGGCCAAAGTCCTCGCTGCGGCGCTCCAGGCCGACCAGGGTCGCCGGATCCAGGAAGCCGGCCAGGCCGAAGGTCGTGTTCATCAGCAGGCGCGTGCTGTCACGCCCGGCAATGACGAACTTGGCCTGCAGCAGGTCGTTGGCAATGACCCGCACGTAGGCCAGGTTGCTCAGGAAGTTATGGATGCCGCTGCGGAATTCGTCCGGCGTCGCGGCAACATAGGTTTCGGCCAGCGGCTTGGCGACGTACTGGTCCACCTTCTGGTTGAAGGCGTAGACGCGCCGGTTCATCGGTTCCAGCGGGTCCTGCGGGTCATAGCTCGGGCTATGGGCGCAGCCCGTCAACAGCAATACCGCGGCAATCAGTTGGATACGCATCGCAACGCCGCCCCCCGCGGCCGTGCAGCCACACTCACGCCAGTTTCAGCAGAGTGTCCACTTCGAAGAAAGCCGCCAGGCGCCGCAGGCGCTCGCCGGCACCGGTGTAGGACAGGTCGCGCTGCTGGCGCCGGGCGCGACGCTGCAGTTCCACCAGGAAGGCAACGCCGGCGCTGTCCACCTGGCGCACGCCGGACAGGTCCAGGGTACCACTGGCGGCCAGCATGTCGGCCCGCGGCATCAGCCCTGGCACGCTGTGCAGGTCGAGCTTTTCCGGCAGGCCGCTCACGGCTTGGCCGCACCCTTGCTGCTGGGCGTGGCGGTGGAGTACTGGCCGCCTTCCATGCGCGTGATCAGGCTGTCGAGATTGCTCTTCTTCAGCTCGGCGACGAACTGGCCGCGGAAATTCTGCACCAGCGACAGGTTCTCGATGTTGATGTCGGTGATCTTCCACTCATCGCTCACCAGGTGCATCGAGAAGCCGATGCCCACCGGCGGCTTGCCCGGGCGCAGCAGGCTGGAGTTGACCGTGGCGTCGGTGGCGGCGTCGGCCATGCGCACCGGCTTCCACTCGACCTTGATCGAGTCGTAGTTGTCGAGCATGGCGTCGGCATAGGAGCGGATCAGCATGTTCTTGAACGCTTCCTGGAAGCGGGCCTGCTGCTCGGGGCTGGCGGTCTTCCAGTTGCGCGCCAGCACGCTGCGCGCGATGTACGGCACGTCGAAGTGCGGCACGATCTTGTCGTCCACCATCTTGAAGTAGCTGGTCTTGTCGGCCTTGTACTTGACGTGGTTCTTGGCCAGGAGGTCCTGGATCTCGGCCACCGCCGTCTTCAGGGTCTCGTCCGGAGCCTTGGGCGCGGCCACGGCCTGCACCGACACGGCCAAGCCCAGGGCCGCCACCACTACCGTCATCCATTGCTTGATCATTGCTGCCTTACTCCTGCTGCTTCTGTGCGTTGTTCGCGCTGTCATTGCTGCGCGAGGCCATGTTGGTGAGGAACTGGCCGATCAGGTTTTCCAGTACCAGCGCGGACTGGGTGGACTTGATGCGGCTGCCTTCCTTGAGCGGCTCCTCGGCGCCGCCCACCTCCAGTCCGATGTACTGTTCGCCGAGCAGGCCCGCCGTGAGGATCTTGGCGGAGCTGTCTTCCGGCAGCGTGCTGTAGTTCTTGTTGATGTACAGCGTCGCCACCGCCTCGAAGGTGTCCGGATCGATCGCGATGCCCTGCACGCGGCCGATCTTGACGCCCGCAAGCGTCACTGCCGAACCCGCCTTGAGGCCGCCGATGTTCTCGAACATCGCCGTGACCTTGTAGCCCTCGCCATTGCCGACGGCGTCCAGGCTGGCGACGCGGAAGGTCAGCACGAACACCGCGGCCACGCCCAGGCAGACGAAGAAACCAACCAGTATTTCCAGCGCTCTCGATTGCATGTTTGTACTCTGAATGTATGCCGGGGCTGTTTAACGGAACATGAACGCCGTCAGGACGAAGTCCAGGGCCAGGATCGCCAGGGAGGACACCACCACGGTCCCGGTGGTGGCGCGCGACACGCCCTCCGAGGTGGGGTCGGCATGGTAGCCCTGGTAGACCGCGATCCAGCTGACGGTGAAGCCGAATACCGTCGCCTTGATCAGCATCTGCTCGATGTCGGAGGGTTCGACGCTGGCGCGGATCTGCGACCAGTAGCTGCCGGCATCCACGCCCAGCAGGTCCACGCCGATGGCGTGGCCGCCGGCGATGCCGATCGCCATCACGCAGAAGATCGCGGTCAGCAGCGGCACCGCGATGACGCCGGCGATGAAGCGCGGCGCGATCACGCGCTTGATCGGGTCGGTGGCCATCATTTCCATGGCCGACAGCTGGTCGGTGGCCTTCATGAGGCCGATCTCCGCGGCCAGCGCCGAGCCGGCGCGGCCGGCGAACAGCAGGCCGGTCACCACCGGGCCCAGCTCGCGGATGATCGACAGCGTCACCAGCACGCCCAGCGAATCCTCGGCACCGAAGCGCACCAGGGTGCGGTAGCCCTGCAGTGCCAGCACCATGCCGATGAAGCTGCCGGAAATGACGATGATGATCAGCGACAGCGCGCCGACCATGTAGAGCTGCTGCACGACCAGGCGTGGGCGCGCCAGCGCCGCCGGCACACCGCCGAGGACGCTGAGCAGGAAGAACTGCGCGCGGCCGAGGCCGGCGAGGAAGCCTGCGATGATCTCAATAGCTGCAGTCATGGCCGGTTACCCGTTCGTCCCGAGTAGCGCCCGGAGCGCAGCGGAGTCGCGTATCGAGGGATCACCGGGCATCCCTCATCAGGTCGGCGGCGTAGTCGGGCGCCTTCATGTGGAAGCTGACCGGGCCGTCGTCGGCGCCGGACAGGAACTGCTGGACCCAGGGTGAGGGGTGCACGCGCAGTTCGGCCGGCGTTCCGTGCGCGGCGATCTTGCCGTCCGCGATCACGTAGGCACGGTCGGCGATCGACAGCACTTCCTGGATGTCGTGCGACACCACGATGGAGGTCAGCCCCAGCGCATCGTTGAGCGTACGGATCAGGCGCATCAGCACGCCCATGGTGATCGGATCCTGGCCGGCGAAGGGCTCGTCGTACATGACCATTTCCGGGTCCAGCGCGATCGCACGCGCCAGTGCCACGCGCCGCGCCATGCCGCCGGACAGCTGCGACACCCAGAGATCGCGCGCGCCGCGCAGGCCCACGGCCTGCAGCTTCATCAGTACCAGGTCACGGATCAGCGACTCCGGCAGCTTCGTGTGCTCGCGCAGCGGGTAGGCGACATTGTCGAAGACGTTGAGGTCGGTCAGCAGGGCGCCGTTCTGGAACAGCATGCCCATGCGCTTGCGCTGCTCGTAGAGCTCGCTGCGGCCCAGGCGGTGCACGTCGGTACCGTCGAACTCCACGGTGCCGGCCTTGGGGCGCCACTGGCCGCCGATCAGTCGCAGCAGCGTGGTCTTGCCGGTGCCGGAGGGCCCCATGATGGCAGTGACCTTGCCGCGCGGGATATCGACGTCGATGCCGTCATAGATCACGCGGCTGCCGTGGCCGAAATGCAGGCCACGCACGCGTACCAGCACATCGGCTTGAGGGGTGGGGGTCGTCATGGTTGTTGTTGGATACCGCGAACGCCGTTCGGTTCACGGTGACGGCGGCTTCTGGGGGTATTTTAGCCCAGTCCGGGCCCTTGCCACCGCCAAAACGGCACTAAGTCACACCCCACCATCGGGGGAGTCGAGGTGCCGGCGCAGCTGGCGCTCCAGTTCGGTGCCGACCGCCGCCAGGTCGGCCGGTCCCCCGAGTTCGCGGACCTGGGTCATGCACAGGCCCTGGTAGCCGCAGGGATTGATGCGCGAGAACGGTGCAAGGTCCATGTCCACGTTCAGCGACAGGCCGTGGTAGCTGCAACCCTGGCGCACGCGCAGGCCCAGCGAGGCGATCTTGGCACCGTCGACGTAGACGCCGGGCGCCTGCGGATCGGCATTGGCGGCGATGCCGTAGACCGCCAGCGTCGCCACCAGCGACTGCTCGATGCGCGTCACCAGCGAGCGGATCGAATACCCCAGGCGGCGCAGGTCCACCAGCAGGTAGACCACGATCTGCCCGGGGCCGTGGTAGGTCACCTGGCCGCCGCGGTCGGACTGCAGCACCGGGATATCGCCCGGCAGCAGCAGGTGCTCCGGCTTGCCGGCCTGGCCCTGGGTGAACACCGGGTCATGCTCCAGGAACCACAGTTCGTCCGGCGTATCGGGTCTGCGCGCGTCCGTGAAGGCACGCTGCTCGGCGAAGACCTCCGCGTAATCGCGGCGGCCGAGGTGGCGGACGATGAGGCTGGGGATGGTCATGTGGCCTGGAAACGGAGTAGGAGCGGCTGTTAGCCGCGAAGGCCGGTCATCGATAGTGGCCGGCCTTCGCGGCTAACAGCCGCTCCTACAAGGTTCGTCATCAGGCAAACCACAAGCGGATCGTGTCGATCAAACGGCGCCAGAAGCCGCCCTTGGGCACGTCCTTCAGCGCCACCAGAGGCTCGGTGCGCAGGACCTTGCCGTCCAGCGTCAGGGTCAGCGTGCCGAGCTTCTGGCCGGCGGCGAACGGCGCGATGGCCTCGCCCTCCTGCTGCCAGGTGGCCTGGACGCGGGCTGCGTCGCCGCGCGGCAGGGTGATGGCGATCGGCTTGAGCGCGCCCACTTCAACTTCGGCGGCGCCGCCCTTCCAGACGTGGACCTTGCCGGCCGGCTTGGTGGGGCCGAGCAGCTGCGCGTTCTCGAAGAAGCGGAAGCCCCAGTTGAGCAGTTCCAGGCTGGCCTGCTCGCGGTAGGCCCAGCTCTTGGTGCCCATCACCGCGGAGATCAGGCGGCGACCGTCGCGCTTGGCCGAGGCCAGCAGGCAGTAGCCGGCTTCCAGGGTGTGGCCGGTCTTGATGCCGTCGACCGTGGGATCCTTCTTCAGCAGCAGGTTGCGGTTGGGCTGGGTGATGCCGTTGTAGGTGTAGTCCGGCAGCGAGAACCACTTGTACTGGTCGGGGAAGTTGTGGACCAGGGCACGGCCCAGCAGGGTCAGGTCGTGGGCGGTGCTGTAGTGCTGCGCGTCGGGCATGCCCGGGGCGTTGGCGAAATGGGTGTTCTTCATGCCCAGCTTGCCCGCCTGCTGGTTCATCAGCTCGGCGAAGGCCTCCTCGCTGCCGGCGACGTGCTCGGCCAGCACCACCGAGGCGTCGTTGCCGGACTGCGTGATCACGCCATGCAGCAGTGCTTCCAGCGACACGCGCGTGCCGACCTGCACGAACATGCGCGATTCCGAGGAATCGATGCCCTGGCGCCAGGCCTTCTCCGACACGAAGGCGGTGTCCTCCAGCTTCATGTGGCCCTGGCGGATCTCCTCCAGCACGACATAGGCGGTCATCACCTTGGTGATGCTCGCCGGCCCCACGCGCAGGTCGGGATTGCTGGCCGCCAGCAGCTCGCCGCTGTCGGCATCCAGCAGCGCAAAGCTGCTCGCCTCCAGCGCCGGCGGCGCCGGAATCGCCGCATGCAGGGACAGGGACAGGAGCAACAGGGGAGCGGCGAGCAGGCGTTTCATGATTTCCAGGTGCGTGTAACGGGCGTTCATATTTTACCGCAGTGCAGCAAAGCGGTGGTCTCTTTGCTGCGGACTTTCCGAGCGTAGCGAAGAAACCGTGTCGAGCGGCCCGAGCTTGCATCGAGGAGCGGAGACGTACTGAAGTACGGCGAGCACCGGAGATGCAAGATCGGGTCGCGCAGCAGGTTTATTCGCTACGCTCACTGGGACATCCATTCGGCGGCGTATCCATGGCCGCGCAGCCGGCGGCGCAGGTCCAGCGACGAAGCTTCGTCATGGAAGGGGCCGGCGACGACCCGGTGCAGGGTTTCCCCGCCGAGGTCGGTGGTGATCACGCTGGTGCCGACGAAGCCCTTGCCCTGCAGTTCCTCGCGCAGCGACACGGCATTGATCGGATCGATGAAGCTGGCGATCTGCAGCCAGCCCTGCGGCGTGGGAGGCGCGGCGCGGACTTCTGCGCGCGGGGCCGGCGGCGGTATCGCTGGCGCGGTCACCGCGGCCGCGGGCGCAGCCGTACCGGCATCGGCGACCGCGGTCACCGGCGTGTCGCCGGCGGTGACGGCCTCGATCTCCACCATCATCGCGCCGTGGTCGATGATGTCGAGCTTGGCCGCGGCAGCATAGGACAGGTCGATGATGCGGCCCTTGTGGAAGGGCCCGCGATCGTTGACGCGCACCACGGTGCTCTTGCCGTTGGCCAGGTTGGTGACGCGCACGTAGCTCGGCAGCGGCAGCGTCTTGTGCGCCGCCGTCATCTTGAACATGTTGTAGATCTCGCCGCTGGCGGTCTTGCGGCCATGGAACTTCTTGCCGTACCAGGAAGCGTGGCCGCGCTCGCGGAAGGCACCGGCCTTGCCCAGCGTGCGGTAGGTTTCGCCGAACACCTGGTACTCCGGCGAGTTGCCGGAGCGGCTGCGCGGTTCGTCGACCGGCACCGCGTCGGGGGTCAGCTCGATGCCCTCGGGAATCTCCTCGAGCGCCGGGCCGCGGTCGCGCTCGCTCAGCGGCGCCGCGCCGGGAACGTAGTCCGGCGCCAGGCCGGGGGTCCGGGAGACC
The DNA here is from genome assembly GCF_003428335.1 of Solimonas sp. K1W22B-7. Lineage (GTDB taxonomy): Bacteria > Pseudomonadota > Gammaproteobacteria > Nevskiales > Nevskiaceae > Solimonas_A. Next base: position 3,806,005 of record NZ_CP031704.1, on the reverse strand, counting down.
CGGGGCATCTGCTGCTGGGGCGGGGGCGGCATACGGCGCGGTTTGTGCGGCGGCGCCGGCGGCGCGGTCGCACAGGCTGTCAGCAGCAGGCACAGCAGGGCGACCCCCGCGGCGCGCAGCCTCACGGCGCCTCCGCCGCGAGGCGCTGCTGGATGCGCTGCGCCAGCTGCGTCACCGCCATGGCGTAGAAGGTGCGTGGGTTGTAGGTCATCACGGTGTAGAAATTGTGCAGCGCCAGCCAGTACTCGTAGCGGCCATCGTCCAGCGGCAGCTGGATGATGCCCACCGGCGTGTCCGGCGGCAGCTCGACGTCGACGGCGAGCCAGCCGGCGCGCAGCAGGGCCCCGGCGTTGTAGGCGGTGGCCTTGCCGTTGACCTCGGTGCCCGGCGGCAGCGGCGCCAGCAGGCGGGCGGGAATCACCAGGGGCTCGCCGCGGCGCCAGGCCTGTGACGGCCGGTAGCGGTTGAAGTACAGGCCGATCGAGCCGATCGCGTCCGGCAGCGTCCACAGGTCGCGGCCGCCGCTGCCGTCGTAGTCCAGGCTCAGGCGCAGGTAGTTGCTGGGCATGAACTGGGCGGCGCCCATGGCGCCGGCGTAGGAGCCGCGGATGCTGGTCGGGTCCTTGCGGAAGTCACGGCAGAACACGAAGAACTGTTCCAGCTCGCTGGAGAAGAACACCGAGCGGGTGGGGTGCTCGAAACCCTGCGTGGCCAGGGCGTCCAGCACGCGGATGTTGCCGGTGATGCGGCCGTAGCGGGTCTCGATACCCATGATGGCCGCGATCACGGCCGGCGGCACGCCGAACTCCTCCTCGGCACGGTCGAGGAAGGGCTGGTAGTCGCGCAGCAGGGCCAGGCCGCCGGTGATGCGGCTTTCGTCGATGCGGGCCGAGTAGCGCGTCCAGGTCTCGGTGCGCTCGGGCGCCTTCTGCTCCATCTCCACCAGCTGCGGCAGGCGCTGGGCCTGTGCCAGGGCGCCGCGCACCATGTCGAGGTCGCGGGCGCTGAAGCCGTGGGTTTCGCGCAGCCGCTCCAGCAGGGGCGCCGCCTTGGGATGGCCGCTGTAGTCGGCGTGGGCAGCCGAGGAGCAGAGCAGCAACAGCGGAACCAGCGCGAGGGGGAGGCGCATCAGGGTCAGTTCGCCAAGAGCTTGCGGTGTGTGTGTATGGACATCAGCATACCGAAGCCCGCCAGCAGGCTCACCATCGAGGTGCCGCCGAAGCTGAACAGCGGCAGCGGCACGCCCACCACCGGCAGCAGGCCGATGACCATGCCGATGTTGATGAACACGTAGATGAAGAAGGTCATGCCCAGCGAGGCGGCCAGCAGGCGCTGGAAGCTGTCCTGGGCGCGCACCGCGATCCACAGGCAGCGGCCGACGATGCACAGGTAGATCGTCAGCAGCACCAGCACGGTGATCAGACCCAGTTCCTCGGCGAACACCGCGAAGATGAAGTCGGTATGCGCCTCGGGCAGGAATTCCAGCTTGGCCTGCGTGCCTTCCAGCCAGCCCTTGCCGAACAGTCCGCCGGAGCCGATCGCGATCTTCGACTGGGTGATGTGATAGCCGGCGCCCAGCGGATCGCTCTCCGGATCGAGCAGGGTCAGGATGCGCTTCTGCTGGTAGTCGTGCAGGCGCTCCCACAGCAGCGGCGCCGCCGCACCCACCGCCGCCAGGGCGCCGAGGATCCAGCGCCATTGCAGGCCGGCGAAGAACAGCGCGAAACCGCCGGCGGCCACCACCAGCATCGAGGTACCCAGGTCCGGCTGCACCATGATCAGCATGGTCGGCGCGCCCAGGATGACCAGCGCGGCCAGCAGGGTCAGCGGCCGCGGCGGCAGGCGGCGATGGTGCAGGAAGGCGGCCAGCGTCATCGGCATGGCCAGCTTCATCAGCTCCGAGGGCTGGAAGCGGATGAAGCCCAGGTCCAGCCAGCGCTGCGCGCCCATCGCGTGGTCGCCGATAGCGGCCACCAGCAGCAGCAGCAGCACCGTCAGGCCGTACAGCCAGGGCGCCACCATGCGGTAGAACTCGGGCGGCGCCTGCGCCACCACGGTCATCACGAACAGGCCCAGCACGAAACGTTCGGCCTGGTTGACCACCGCCGGGATCGAATGCCCGGAGGCCGAATAGATCACGAACATGCCCAGGCCGGCCACGGCGCTGAGCAGCAGCAGCAGCCACAGGTCCACATGCCAGCTTTCCAGCAGGTCGGCCAGGCCGGGTTCCGGCTTGTTCGGCCCGTTGCGGCGTACGCGATAGATGACCTCGGCGATCACTAGTCTTCTACCTCCACTTCGTGGACATGCCCGTCGGCGTCGGGTTCCGGCGTGGCCACCGCGGCGGCTGGCGCGGCCGCGCCGGCGTTGTAGCGCACCTCGCCCAGCAGGTACATGTCCATCACCTGGCGCGCGATCGGCGCGGCAATGGAGCCGCCGTGGCCGGCGTGCTCGGCGATCACGGCCACCGCGATCTTCGGATCGTCGGCCGGCGCGAAGGCGACGAACAGCGCGTGGTCGCGCAGGTGCAGCGGCGTCGACTCCAGGGAGCGCGCCTTCTTCTCGTCCTGGCGCATCGCCGCGACCTGGGCCGTGCCGGTCTTGGCCGCGATCTGGTAGGGCGAATCGCGGCCGATGCGCGCCGCCGTGCCGCCGACGCCATGCGCCACGCCGATCATGGCGTCGATCACGCGCTGCCAGTTGCGGTTGTCCTTCAGCTCGATCGGGTCCAGCGGCACCGGCGGCACGGGCGTCACCTGGCGCGTGATCGCATCCTGGGTGGCGTAGACCACATGCGGCTTGAAGCCCTTGCCGCGCATCGCGATGCGCGCCGTCATCTGCGCCAGTTGCAGCGGTGTCACCGAGGTGTAGCCCTGGCCGATGCCGACGTTGAGCGTCTCGCCCGGATACCACTGCTCCTTGCGGCGCTTGAGCTTCCACTCGCGCGAGGGGAACAGGCCGGACTTCTCCAGGGGCAGGTCCACCCCGGTCTTGTGGCCCAGGCCCAGGCGCGTCATCGAGTCATGCATGCGGTCGATGCCCAGCTTGATGGCCAGTTCGTAGAAGTAGACGTCGCAGGAGCGCATGACGCCGCCGACCATGTCCTGGAAACCGTGGCCGCTGCGCTTCCAGCAGCGGTACTTGCGGCTGGAGCCGGGCAGGCTGATTTCGCCGCGGCAGTAGACGCCGTCGTCCGGTGTCACCACGCCGTATTCCAGCCCCGCGATCGCCATCGCCGGCTTGACCGTCGAGCCCGGCGGATAGGTGCCCTGCAGCGCGCGGTTGAACAGCGGCCGCTTGGGATCGTTGGACAGGACGCTGTAGGTCTTGTAGTCGATGCCCTCGATGAACAGGTGCGGGTCGAAGCCCGGCTTGCTGACCAGGGCGATGATCTCGCCGGAGCGCGGGTCCAGCGCCACCACCGCGCCGTCGAGTTCGCCCAGCGCCTGCTCCGCCACCAGCTGCACCTTGGCGTCGATGCTCAGGTAGAGATTGCGTCCGGGGTAGCCGCGGCGATAGTCCAGTTCGCGCAGCGGCCGGCCATAGGCGTTGGCCTCGATGATCTTGGCGCCGGATTCGCCGCGCAGCGTGTCCTCGGAGCTCTTCTCGACCCCGGTCTTGCCGATCAGCGACAGGCCCTCGTAGGTGTTCTCGGCCGCTTCCTTGAGTTCGCTCTCGGTGATGCCGCCGACATAGCCGACGATATGCGCCCCGGAGACGCCCAGCGGGTAGTTGCGCGTCAGGCCGGCCGACACATCGACGCCGCGGAAGGCGTGGCGGTCCACCTCGTAGCGCGCCAGCTCCTCCATGGTCAGGTTGTTGCGCAGCGGCACCGGGCGGTAGCGCGGCGTCTTGCGCACGCGCTCCTTGAAGCGGCCGATGTCCTGGTCGGTGAGCTGCACCACGCCGGTCAGGCGCTTGAGCAGGCCGGGCATGTCCTCGACCTGCTCGGGGATCACTTCCAGCACGAAGGCCGGCTTGTTCTGCGCCAGCAGCGCGCCGTGGCGGTCGTAGATCAGGCCGCGCACCGGCGCCACCGGCATCACGCGCATGCGATTCTCGTTGGCGCGGGTCTGGAAGTATTCGTTCTGCAGGATCTGCAGGTCGAACAGGCGCACGATCAGCAGGGCGGTGCCCAGCAGGCAGAAGACGGTGCCCACCACTGCGCGGGCCAGGAAGGCCTGGCGCTCGCGTTGCAGGTTCTTGATGGAACTCAGGGCCATGGGGCGTGGCGCTTCAGGGCCCTATTCCTCTTCCGGCGGCTGCCGGATGAGCTCCATCAGGGTGTACACCAGCGGCCAGAACAGCGAGGTCGAGACCACCGGCAGCCAGCGCAGCCAGGCATCGCCGCTGTGCTTGGTCAGGCCGTCGATCCAGAACATCAGGAAAGCGTAGACGACCCAGGCCGGGATCAGTGCCAGCGTCGCCTGCCACAGCGGAAACAGCACGAAGAAGGCGCGCAGGCGCGCCACCAGGTAGGTCACCAGCACAAAGCCCAGGGCGTGCTGGCCCAGCACGCTGCCGAACAGCACGTCGCAGCAGATGCCGGCGAAGAAGGCCGGCAGCAGCACCGAGATGCGCGGTTCGCGCAGCGCCCAGTAGGACAGGACCAGGGGAATCCACAGGGGCCGCGCCGCGGCCAGCCAGTCCGGCAGGACGACCATCTGCAGCACCAGGGCCAGCAGCAGGCTGAACAGGAAGCCTGCGAAGAGCATGCGCGTCATCGGCCGGTGCCCGTGGCCGGGGCGGCAGGCGGTGTGGCAGGGCGTGGTGCGGGCACGGCGGCGGGGGGCGTTGTCGCCGGGCGCGCGGCAGGTGCAGCAGCCGGCGCGATGGCGGGCGGGGTGCCGGTGGCGGGCGCGGCGGCGGGCGACGGCGTGGCCGAGGGAGGCGACAGGGCATCCTCGACCCAGACCAGCAGGGCCTGGCGGCCCTGGTTCAGCCGGGCCGCCGGGTAGGCATAGGCTTCCATGAAGTGCTCGCCGGCGACGTGCTTGACCTCGTAGACCTGGCCTACCGGGTAGCCGGAGGGGAAGCGCCCCCCCAGCGACGAGGACACCAGCAGGTCGCCGACGCGGATGTCGACATTGCTCGGCAGGAAGGGCAGGCGCAGGCCCTTGCCGTCGCCACGGCCCACGGCAATGGTCTGCAGGCCGGAGCGGTTGATCTCCACCGGGATGCCGTGGTCGGGGTCGGTGATCAGCAGGGCCTTGGAACTGCCCGGGGCGATCTCGGTGACCTGGCCCATCACGCCATGCGCATCGACCAGGGCCTGGCCGCGGTAGACGCCCTGTCGCTCGCCCTTGTTGAGGGTGATCTGGTGGCGGTAGGGGTCCTGGTTGACGCTGATGATCTCGGCGATCAGCACGCGTTCCTGCAGCTGGCCGGCCGAGGACAGCAGCTCGCGGATGCGGCGGTTCTCCGCTTCCAGCGCCTCGATCTTCTGCAGCCGCGATTCCAGCAGCAGCTGCTTCTGCTTGAGATCGGCATTCTCGCGTTCCAGCGAGCCCCGGGTATCGATGTCGCCGGCCGCCTGCAGCATGCGCGAGGGCACCGAGGCCATCCACACCACCGGCGTCAGCAGCCACTCCACCGAGCCGCGTACCGGGTTCAGCCCGTCATTGCGGTAGTCGCTGACGATCAGGCCCAGCGCGCAAAGCATCAGGAAGAACGCACGCAGACCCACGCCCGGTCCCCTGGGGAACAAAGGACGACGGTGGTTGTCGTACAGGGTCGTGTTCAAGTTGCGCGCGTTTGGTAAGAAATGTCAATGAATCATCACGCGCAGCATATGCCCGATCACCTGGGGGTGCAATGGCTTTGTGCGAGCGGCGACCATCGGCGGGATATCAGGCTTTTCAAGGGACTGGGGGCTAGGGGCTAGGGGCTGGCGTCGTTGCCATCCAGTCCCTAGTCCCTAGCCCCCAGTCCCTTGTCTCCGAAACCCCGTGCAGCTCAGTCGAGCGAGTAGAAGTCGCCCTGGCGATCCAGCATGTCCAGCACCATGCCGCCACCGCGCGCCACGCAGGTCAGCGGGTCGTCGGCGATGATCACCGGCAGGCCGGTTTCCTCGGAGATCAGCTTGTCGAGGTCGCGCAGCAGGGCGCCACCGCCGGTCAGCACGATGCCGCGCTCGGCGACGTCGGAGCCCAGTTCCGGCGGGGTGCGCTCCAGGGCCTGCTTGACCGCCTTGACGATGCCGGACAGCGGCTCCTGCAGGGCGTCGAGGATCTCGTTGGAGTTCATCGTGAAGTTGCGCGGCACGCCGGCGGCCAGGTGGCGGCCGACGACGTCGATTTCCTGGACCTCGTGGCCCGGGAAGGCGGTGCCGATCTGGATCTTGATGCGCTCGGCCGTGGCCTCGCCGATCAGCATGTTGTACTGGCGGCGCACGTAGGAAACGATGGCCTCGTCGAACTTGTCGCCGCCGATGCGGACCGACTCGGCATAGACGATGCCGTTGAGCGAGATCACGGCGACCTCGGAGGTGCCGCCGCCGATGTCGACCACCATCGAGCCGCGGGCTTCGCCGATGGGGATGCCGGCGCCCAGGGCGGCGGCGATCGGCTCTTCGATGACCCAGACCTTGCGCGCGCCGGCGTTCTCGACCGATTCACGGATGGCGCGGCGTTCCACCTGGGTGGAGCCGTAGGGCACGCAGACCACCACGCGGGTCAGGGGGCGCGCCATGCGGCCCTTGGTGACCTTGCGGATGAAGTGCTGCAGCATCTTCTCCGTGACGGTGTAGTCGGCGATCACGCCGTCGCGCAGCGGGCGTACGGTGGTGATGTTGGTGGGGGTGCGGCCGAGCATCTGCTTGGCCTCGATGCCCACGGCCTCGACCTTCTTGGCGCCGCGGGAATCCATGCGGATCGCGACCACCGAGGGCTCGTTCAGCACGATGCCTTCGTCACGCACGTAAACCAGCGTGTTGGCCGTGCCGAGGTCGATGGAAAGGTCGTTTACGAACAAACGGCGAACGGCGTCGAACATCGGAAGTGTCTTCGGGCGGAATGCGGATGGTTGTGGCGGGCGCCCGGCAATGCGGGCGCATGGCACAATTCATTTAGAATTGCGTATCCGCACATCTTAAACGATCCCGCACCAAAAATGAGCCTTAGCCCAGACCAGATCAGGCAGGTCGCCAAGCTGGCGCGCCTGGAACTGAACCCCTCCTTAACCGAGGCCTATGCCGGCCAGCTGTCCAACATCCTGGCCCTGGTGGACCAGCTGTCGGCGGCGAAGACCGAAGGCGTCGGTCCCATGGCACATCCGCTGGAGATGACCCAGCGCCTGCGCCCGGACGCCGTGAGCCAGCCCGACCAGCGCGAGGCCTTCCAGGCCATCGCCCCGGCGGTGCAGGACGGCCTGTACCTGGTACCCAAGGTCATCGAGTGATTTTGCGCCCGGGATTTTCCGGGCCCTGAAGGACATCCATGCATACCCTGTCGATCAAGCAGCTGGCCGAGGCCCTGCGGGCGAGGACGTTTTCCTCCCGCGAGCTGACCCAGCACTACCTCAAGCGCATCGAGACCCTCGATCCGCAGCTGAACAGCTTCATCACCGTCACCGCCGACCAGGCGCTGGCCGCGGCCGACGCCGCGGACGCCCGCCTGGCCCGCGGCGAGGGCGGCCCACTCACCGGTATCCCATTGGGCCAGAAGGATATTTTCTGCACCACCGGGGTGCGGACCTCCTGCGCCAGCCGTATGCTCGACAAGTTCGTCTCGCCCTACGACGCGACGATCGTGAAGAAGCTGCAGGCCGAGGCCGGCATGCCCATGCTGGGCAAGCTGAACATGGACGAGTTCGCCATGGGCTCCTCCAACGAGACCAGCTGGTACGGCCCGGTGAAGAACCCCTGGGACGTCAGCCGCGTGCCCGGCGGCTCCTCCGGCGGCTCCGTGGCTGCCGTCGCGGCGGGCCTGGCCCCCGTGGCCACCGCCACCGACACCGGCGGCTCGATCCGCCAGCCCGCGGCGCTGACCAACCTCACCGGCATCAAGCCGACCTACGGCCGCGTGTCGCGCTACGGCATGATCGCCTTCGCTTCGAGCCTGGACCAGGCCGGCGTGGTGGCGCGCTCCGCCGAGGACGCCGCCCAGGTGCTGCAGGCCATGTCCGGCTTCGACCCGCTGGATTCCACCAGCATGGACCGCCCGGTCGATGACCTGGTGGCGCCGCTGGGCCAGTCGATCCAGGGCCTGCGCGTGGGCCTGCCCAGGGAATACTTCGCCGATGGCCTCGACGCCGGCGTGCGTGCCTGCATCGACGCCGCCATCGCCGAGCTGAAGAAGCTGGGCGCCACGTTCACGGAAGTCTCGCTGCCGAATTCGCCGCTGTCGGTGCCGACCTACTACGTCGTCGCCCCGGCCGAGGCCAGCTCCAACCTTGCGCGCTTCGACGGCGTGCGCTACGGCCACCGCGCCGAGGGCGTGAAGAACCTGGAAGAGCTGTACGAACGCAGCCGCGGCGAAGGCTTCGGCGCGGAAGTGCAGCGCCGCATCATGATCGGCACCTACGTGCTGAGCCATGGCTACTACGACGCCTACTACCTGCAGGCGCAGAAAGTGCGCCGCCTGATCTACGACGACTTCCGCCGCGCCTTCGAGCAGGTCGACGTGATCCTCGGCCCCACCGCCACCGACGTGGCCTTCAAGCTGGGCTCCAAGACCGACGATCCCGTGGCGATGTACCTCAACGACATCTACACCATCGCCGCCAACCTGGCCGGCATCCCCGCCATGAGCCTGCCCTGCGGCTTCAAGGACGGGCTGCCGGTGGGCATGCAGCTGATGGGCAATTTCTTCGGCGAGGCGAAACTGCTGAACGTCGCCCACCAGTACCAGTTGGCTACCGACTGGCACACCCGCCGGCCGGCGGCTTTCGTTTAATCAGTCCGCAAATGAACGCGAATGGACGCAAATGATGCAAGCTCTTATTCGCGTTGATTTGCGTTCATTCGCGGACTTCATATCTTGAGAACGCTCATGGAATGGGAAGTAGTCATCGGGCTGGAAGTGCACTGCCAGCTCAGCACGAAAACGAAGATTTTCTCCGGCGCCGCCACCGCCTACGGCGCGGCCCCCAACACCCAGGCCGATCCGGTCACGCTGGGCTTTCCCGGCGTGCTGCCGGTGCTCAACGGCGCAGGCCTGAAGATGGCGATCAAGTTCGGCCTGGCGGTGGACGCGCAGGTGGCCGAACGCAGCGTGTTCGCGCGCAAGCACTATTTCTACCCCGACCTGCCCAAGGGCTACCAGATCTCGCAGTACGAGCTGCCGATCGTGCAGGGCGGGCATCTGGACATCGAGCTGGGCGACGGTTCCACCAAGCGCATCGGCATCACCCGCGCGCACATGGAAGAGGACGCCGGCAAGTCGGTGCATGACGCCTACGCGGGCCTGTCGGGCATCGACCTCAACCGTGCCGGCACGCCGCTGCTGGAGATCGTCTCCGAGCCGGACCTGCGTTCCTCGGCCGAGGCCGTGGCCTATCTCAAGAAGCTGCACCAGCTGGTGGTGTATCTCGGCATCTGCGACGGCAACATGCAGGAAGGCTCGTTCCGCTGCGACTGCAACGTCTCCGTGCGCCCGCGCGGCCAGGAGCAGTTCGGCACGCGCACCGAGACCAAGAACGTCAACTCCTTCCGCTACGTCGAGAAGGCGATCGAGTACGAAATCACGCGCCAGATCGACGAGATCGAAGCCGGCCGCAAGATCGTGCAGGAGACGCGTTTGTTCAACCCGGACACGGGTGAGACGAAGTCGATGCGCAGCAAGGAAAACGCCAACGACTACCGCTACTTCCCGGACCCCGACCTGCTGCCGGTGGTGGTCACCGCCGAGGACATCGAGGGCGTGCGCGCCACCATGCCGGAACTGCCGGAGGCCAAGCGCAACCGCTTCGCCGAGCAGTACGGCCTGTCGAAGTACGACGCCGGCGTGCTGACCGGTGAAGCCGCGCTGGCCGACTACTACGAAGCCGTGGTGCGGACCTCCGGCGGCGATCCCAAGAGCTGCGCCAACTGGGTCATCACCGACCTGCTCGGCGCGCTCAACAAGCTGGGCAAGGAGATCGGCGATTCGCCGGTGACCGCGCCGATGCTGGCGGGCCTGGTCGCGCGCATCGCCGACAAGACCATCTCCGGCAAGATCGCCAAGGACGTGTTCGAGGCGATGCTGGCGGGCGAGGGCGACGCGGATTCCATCATCAAGGCCAAGGGCCTGGTGCAGATCACCGACGAGTCGGCCATCGTCAAGGCGATCGAGGAGGTCATGGCGAAGAACCCGGGACAGCTGGCGGAGTACCGCTCCGGCAAGGACAAGCTGTTCGGCTTCTTCGTCGGCCAGGCCATGAAGGCGACGCAGGGCAAGGCCAATCCCGATGCCCTGAACCGCCTGCTGAAGGAAAAGCTGGCCCCGTGAACGAGTTGCGCGAGCTGCTGTTCCCGGAACGTGGCGTCCGGGGTGCCTACGTCGATCTTCGCGAAGGCATCCAGGACATGACCGGCTGGCGCCACTATGCGCCCGACGTGCATCGCCTGCTGGGCCAGGCCCTGGCCGCGACGCCGCTGCTGGCCTCGCACCTCAAGTTCGAAGGCCGCATCAACCTGCAGTTCAAGGGCAAGCACGAGCTGCAGCTGCTGGTCACGCAGATCGACCACAACCTCGAACTGCGCGGCATGGCCAAGGCCGGCGGGGACACCGCCGGCTCGTTCCAGGAGCTGATGGACGAGGGCATGCTGGCCATGGTGATGGAACCGGCGCGCGGCACGCAGTACTACCAGGCCGTGGTCGAGATCATGGGCGATTCGCTGGCTGTGGCACTGGAAGGCTATTTCACCCAGTCCGAGCAGCTGGCCACCATCATCCGCCTGGCGGCGGGCCCGGATCGCCTGGTGGGCCTGATGCTGCAGCGCCTGCCGGCCGAAGAGGTCAAGGATGGCGACGCCCACTGGGAGCACATGCTGGCGCTGGCCGGCACCCTGGGCGAGCAGGAGATGCTGGAGAAGGATGGCGAGACGCTGCTGCGCCACCTGTTCCACGAGGAGGACCGCCGCGTGTTCGAGCCGCGCAACGTGGCGCTGCGTTGCCGCTGCAGCCACGCCAGCATCTCGGCGATGTTGCTGAGCCTGGGTCAGGAGGAACTGCAGCCGGTGCTGGACCAGCATGGCCGCGTCGCCGTGACCTGCGAGTTCTGCGGCCGCGAGTACAGCTACACCGAGGTCGACATCCGTGCCCTGGTGGCCGCGGAAAATGCCACCGGCGACAACCAGACCCGCCAGTAGCATCCGATGATCCTGCCGCGCTATCGCGTCGACGTCTCCCGCATCGCCGGCGCCGGCAAGGGCCTGTTCCTGGACGAGGCGGTGAGCCGCGGCCGGGTCATCGTCGCGCCGGACAACATCCACACGGTCTGGCCTGAGCAGAAGTTGCGCCAGCATCCCGCCGACTCGCGCGAGGTCGAATCCAGCGTGCGCTGGTTCGAGGACCGTTTCTCGCTGACGCCGGAGTGGAGCGACGAGTGCTACGTCAACCATTCCTACAGCCCCAGCGCGCTATGGCACCTGGGCTTCATCTTCGCGCTGGCCGACCTGCCGCTTGGCGCCGAGGTGACGATGGACTACCGCTACGTCATCGGCGACGGCGAGCGCATGCCGTTCGCCGATGCGGCGACGGGACGCGAGATCGTGGGGTTGCCATGGGAAGCGGTGCTGCGCGATGGAGCGCGGGCGCTGCTGGGGTTGGTGGGTCCGTAGGATGTGGTGAGCGTAGCGAACCGCATCAGGTGTAGTCCGATGCGGTTCGCTACGCTCACCACATCCTACAGGCCTCTTACGGCGGCGGCGGCAACGCCGACTTCCGCGGCGTCTCCCGCGGTGCCTGCGGCGGCAGTTCCGGCGCCTTCGGCGCCACCGGTTCCGGCCGCAGCTCCGGCGGCGGGATCGCGATGACGCCTTCCACCTCCTGCGATACGGGCACCGCCTGTTCCTGCACCTTCGACAAAGCACGGATGCGGTTCTCGACGCTGCGCCGCTGCGCATGAGCGCGGGCGATCGCCACACGGCTGCCGGCGAGGTAGAGCTTCTGCTCCAGCTGCCCGTCGCCAGTCGTCAGCGAGACCACGGCGGCGTCGATCGCGCGGTCGGCCTCCACCATCGCCACCGGCGCCAGCCCGCCGAGCTGCGGATCGTTCTCGAGTTTCTCCAGCTGCGCGCGCAGTGCGTCCAGCTCGGGGCTGGTCTTCGGGGCCGAGGCGCAGGCTGCCAGCGCGGCGAGCAGGATGGCGGTCAGGGCGCGGCGCATCAGGGTGCTCCCGCCGGCCTGGCCGGGGCCTGCAACTCGCTCAGGCGCGCCTTGGCCTTGGCCAGGTCGCCCAGCGCGATCGCCAGTTCGGCGTCGGCCCGGGCCTGTTCCGCCAGGCGCTGCGCCTGCGGGTAGTTGGAATCCTTCAGCGCCGCACGGGCCTGGCCCAGCTTGTCGCGCGCCAGCGTCAGCTGCGGCTGTGCCGTGGCGGCCACGGTGCCGTTGCCGGCCTTGCCCACCGCCACCTCGGCGGCCTCCATGGCCTCGTCGGGACGGACCGGCTTGCCGCTGCAGGCGGCGAGGGTGACAACCAGGGCAAGCGGGGCCAGGGTGACAGCGGTGGGGGCTTTCATGGCGGCAATTCTTGACCTGTGCGGCACGTCGCGCAAGACGCCCCTTTCCCGCACTAGAATCCGAAGCAACACGGAAGACGTATCCACGGCACACCCTCGGGACTCCCAATGACCGCCCTGCACACCGCCGCAACCGGACTGGCCTGCGTCTTCGTCTTCATCAGCCTGGCCTGGGTGGTGCAGTGGCGCACGCAGAATGCCGGCATCGTCGACGCGGTCTGGTCCTGGAGCCTGGGCTTCCTCGGGCTGCTGTACTCCTTCCTGGGCCCCGCGCCGCTGCCGCAGCGCGCGCTGCTGGGCGTCATGGCCCTGCTCTGGGGGGTGCGCCTGGGGACCCACCTGTTCCTGCGCAACCACGGCAAGCCCGAGGACCGGCGCTACAAGAAATTCCGCGACGGCTGGGGCGAGCAGGCCAACCGCAACATGTACTTCTTCTTCCACTTCCAGACGCTGTTCGCGATGCTGCTGTCGGCGGCCTTCCTGGTGGCGGCCTACAACACGCGGGTGGTGGCGCCCGCCCTGCTGGTGCTGGCGGTGCTGATCTGGCAGGTCTCGGTGCTGGGCGAGGCCATTGCCGACCGCCAGATGGAACGCTTCCGCGCCGATCCCGCCAACCGCGGCAAGGTCTGCCGCGACGGCCTGTGGCGCTGGTCGCGCCATCCCAACTATTTCTTCGAGTGCCTGCACTGGCTGGCCTACCTGCCGCTGGTGGTGGGTTCCTCCTGGTGGCCGGCGGCGCTGGTCTCGCCGCTGGTGATGTGGTTCCTGCTGATGAAGATGTCGGGCATCCCGATCCTGGAACAGCACATGTCCGCATCCAAGCCGGGCTATGCCGAGTACATGCGCACCACCAGCGCGCTGATTCCCTGGCCGCCGAAGCAGTCCTGAACCGCCAAGAAACCAAGAAGGATCTTTTCCGGGCATGAACCTCATCCAGCTGACCGAGCGCGGCCTCTTCCCGGACGTCCTGGTCCGGGCCGGCATGCGCAAACTGATCGCGCAGCGTCTCACGGCGCCCGGGAGCGTCGACGGCGAGCAGCGCTCGCGGCGCTACAACCAGTGGCTGGACGAGTTGCGCGCCAGCCCCATCGCCATCCAGACCCAGGCCGCCAACCAGCAGCACTACGAGGTGCCGGCCGACTTCTTCGACATGCATCTCGGGCCGCGGCTGAAGTATTCCTGCGCGCTCTACCCCGAGGGCAGCGAGACCCTGGGCCAGGCCGAGGAGAAGATGCTGGAGTTGTACGCCGAGCGCGCCGGCCTGCGCGACGGCATGCGCATCCTCGACCTGGGCTGTGGCTGGGGCTCGTTGTCGCTGTGGCTGGCCGAAAAGTATCCGGGCTCGCAGATCGTCGGCCTGTCCAACTCCCATGGCCAGCGCGAGTTCATCGAAAAGCGCGCCCGCGAGCGCGGCTTCAAGAACCTGCGCATCCTCACCGGCAACGTCGTCGACTTCGATTTCCCTGCGCTGGGTGTCGAGGCAGGCTTCGACCGCGTCATGTCGATCGAGATGTTCGAGCACATGCGCAACTACGGCCTGCTGCTGGCCAAGATCTCGCGCTGGCTCAAGGCCGACGGCCGTCTGTTCGTGCACATCTTCGCGCACAAGCTGCTGAGCTATCCCTACGAGGTCAAGGACGACACCGACTGGATGACACAGTACTTCTTCCTCGGCGGCATCATGCCCTCGGAGAACCTGCTGCTGAACTTCCAGGATCACCTGAAGGTGGAGCGCCAGTGGTGGGTCGGCGGCCAGCACTACGAGAAGACCTCCAACCACTGGCTCGCCGGCATGGACGCCGCGAAGGCGCGCATCATGCCGGTGTTCGAAACCGCCTACGGCAAGGACGCGGCGGTCTGGTTCCAGCGCTGGCGCATGTTCTACATGGCGGTGGCCGAGTTCTTCGGCTACGCCGAAGGCAACGAGTGGGGCGTGGCGCACTACCTGTTCGCGCCGAGGGCCTGAAGCCATGACGCGCCATCGCGGGCCGGTATCCGACCACTTCGACGGCGAGCGTTTCCACAACGCCGAGCCCTTCGGCAAGACCGCCGCCGAACTGCTGCGCTGGCGCCTGTCGCGCAAGCGCGGCAAATGGCTGCGCGACCTCGCGCCGCATGGCCAGCCACCGCCGCCGGCCAGGGTGGGCGAGGGCGGCCTGCGCGCCAGCTACGTCAACCAGGCCACCGTGCTGCTGCAGGCCGACGGCCTCAACCTGCTGACCGACCCGGTGTGGTCGGAGCGTGTCAGCCCGGTGCAATGGGCCGGCCCGCAGCGCTACCGCGCGCCCGGCATTCCGTTCGAGCAGTTGCCGCGCATCGACGTGGCGATCATCAGCCACAACCACTACGACCACATGGACGCCGACACCCTGCGGCGCCTGTGGCGCGAGCACGACCCGGTGTTCGTCACCGCCCTGGGCAATGCCCATCACCTGCGCGCCTGGGGCCTGGAGAAGATCGTCGAACTGGACTGGGACCAGCAATGGACCCTGCCCAATGGCCGGACGCTGACCGCCGCCCGCGCGCAGCACTGGAGCGGCCGCGCCGGCTACGACGCCAACCTGGCGCTGTGGATGTCCTGCGTCATCGACACCGCCGGTGGGCCGGTCTATTTCGCCGGCGACAGCGGCTACGGCCCGCACTATGCCGAGCTGTTCCGCCGGCATGGGGCGATGCGCCTGTCGCTGCTGCCGATCGGGGCCTACCTGCCGCGCTGGTTCATGGCCTACCAGCACATGGATCCGGCCGAGGCGGTGCAGGCACACCTGGACCTGCACTCGGCCTTCAGCATGGGCATCCACTACGGCAGTTTCGAGCTGGCCGACGACGGCCAGGAAGAGGCGGTGGAGGACCTGCGCAAGGCCCTGGACGCCCATGGCCTGCCCTGTGACGTGTTTCCCGCCGCGGCTTTCGGCTACGGCTATGATGTTCCTGCACTGCCCGGGAAGATCGACCCATGAAAAGACTGCTCGCCGCGACCCTGCTGATGCTCGGCACGGCCGCGCAGGCCGAGGAAGTCCAGCGCTTCTACGGCCACGCCTACGACCTCAAGAGCGGCGCCTACCTCTATACCGAGGTCCATGCGCAGCGCCTGGAAAAGGACCGCTGGCTGGGCGGCACGATCGACTACTTCGGCCCCAAGGGCGACAAGCTGGGCCACAAGACCCTGGACTTCCGCGGCGACGAGTTCGTGCCGGTGTTCCGCCTGGAGATGGCCTATGGCTACATGGAAGCCATCACCGACAACCGCGGCCCGGTGAAAATGGAGCGCCGCGACGGCAAGGACCGCAAGCTGGAAACCGGCGAAATCGACAAGACCTCGCCGATGTGCGCGGACTCCGGCTTCCACAGCTGCCTGCGCGCGCATTTCGCCGAGCTGCAGGCCGGCAAGACCCTGAAGTTCACCCTGGCCGTGGCCGGCAGCCTCGACAGCTTCCGTTTCCGCGCGCGCAAGGCCGGCGACACCCAGTGGCAGGGCATCAAGGCGGTGCAGTTCAAGGTGGAGCCGGATTCCCTGCTGCGCCTGCTGGCCGGCCCGCTGGACCTGATCTACGAGCCCGGCCAGCGCCGCCTGCTGGAGTTCCGCGGCATCTCCAACGTCCACGATCCGCGCTCCGGCAAGCCCTACGACGTGCGCATCATCTACCCGGACAAGCCCCCCGCCGACGCGCCGAACCCGCTGCCGCCGCTCGGGGGCTGAAGACGCGGGGGTGGGGACCCCCTACAATTCGCGCTTTCGCCCGCCGACACAGCGCGTCATGACCACCCTGCCTGAAACCACCGCCCGCCTGCTGATCACCTGCCCGGACCGCCCGGGCATCGTCTCGGCGGTGACCACCTTCCTGTACCACCACGGCATCAACATCACCGAGCTGGACCAGCACTCCAGCGACCCCAGCGGCGGCAAGTTCTTCATGCGCCTGGAGTTCCAGACGCCGAGCATGGACGTCTCGCGCCCGGCGCTGATGCAGGCCTTCGGCGACGTGGTGGGCAAGCGCTTCGAGATGGACTGGCGCATGACCTTCGCCGTGGACAAGCCGCGCATGGCCCTGCTGGTCTCGAAGCACGACCACGCCCTGCTGGAGCTGCTGTGGCGCTGGCAGCGCGGCGAGCTGCGCGCCGACATCCCGATGGTGATCTCCAACCACCCGGACCTGCGCGAGAGCGTGGAGCGTTTCGGCGTGCGCTTCGAGCACGTGGCGATCGACGCTGCCACCCACGCCGAGGCCGAGGCCAGGATGCTGGGCCTGCTGGCCGGCCAGGCCGATCTCATCGTGCTGGCGCGCTACATGCGCATCCTCAGCAGCGAGTTCGTCGCCAACTACCCGTCGCGCATCATCAACATCCACCACTCCTTCCTGCCGGCCTTCATCGGTGCCGATCCCTACCAGCAGGCACAGCTGCGCGGCGTGAAGATCATCGGCGCCACGGCGCACTACGTGACGGCGGACCTGGACCAGGGGCCGATCATCGAGCAGGACGTGGTGCGGGTGTCGCATCGAGATGAGCTGACCGATCTGAAGAACCTGGGGCGCGACCTGGAGCGGCAGGTGCTGGCGCGGGCGGTGCGCTGGCATATCGAGGATCGCATCATCGTGGATGGGAACAAGACGGTGGTGTTCTCGTAGCTTCCTCTTCCCTCTCCCGCTTGCGGGAGAGGGTGCCCGGAGGGCGGGAGAGGGTTTCTGTAAAGCGAGCAAGAAAGGGCTTCACCATATTCACCTTCACTCTTCCGAAGTCTTGATGAGCGTGAGCGAATGCTTTTGATGTTGGGGTCCCATTGTGCGAGTGCCTGCGCGGGGGTCGAGCGCAGGGGTCGAGCCGGACAGGAAGTCCGGCCGAGGACACGCAGGCCATGGATGGCCTGTGTGTCCGACCCCTCAGCGCTCGACCCCCGCGCAGGTTGCCCCGCATCAGCGGGGCCGCTCGCACCTGGGGGTGTTTTCTTTTTGGTTACTTTTTCTTTGCACAAGCAAAGAAAAAGTAACTCGCCCTTAGGCGAAATAAACCAACAGAGATCCACGGTTCCTGACCGGTCTAGGACCGGCGCCACCGACAGACCTCAGCGAGTTCCATGGGGCACCACCCTCACCTCGGCAACTGCTCCATGCGTTGCCCTACCTCGGGGATCCATCCCCTCGCCAGCCCTCTCCCGCCAGCGGGAGAGGGGGTTCTCCGATCTTTGGTTTCTAGACCCGCATAGATATGTGGAGGCGTCGGTAACGTTTAGCGCCCACTCGCGACGCTAAGATCCCCAACTACGTTGGGTGTGATGGCTTATCGCGGACTGACATTGAGTCAGTCCGCGACCGGGCCATCACATCCACGCTGCTCGGGGCTTTACTTCCCCGGCTTCGCCAACGCCCGCCACATCATCTCGAACAGCGCATTCGCATTCGCCGTCAGCGGCTCCTTCATGCCGCGGTGGATGTACATCTGCACCAGGCGGTTGGTGAAGCCCATGACGAAGTCGAGCAGGTACTTCTCGTCCACCGAGTCGGCGAGGATGCCGCGCTCGCGGCCTTCGGAGAGGACCTTGATGAAGGTGTGGAACAGTTCGGGGTTGTGGTAGTGCTCCTGCTTGCGCCAGGTGTTCACGTACACCGAACTCATCTGCAGCTGCATCACCTTGGGATTCTTCTCGTAGAAGTCCAGGCTCACCCAGAACACCTTGCGCAGCTTCTCCTTGTAGTCCTCGATGCCCTGCAGGTGATCGAGCATGCGCACGGCCAGCTTCTGCAGCCAGCCGTCGAGGCAGGAGAACAGCAGGGCTTCCTTGCTGCCGTAGTACTTGTAGAGCGTCTGCAGCGAGACGTTGGCGCCGCGCGCGATCTCGATCAGGCCCACGCGGTGGAATTCGCGTTCGGAGAAGGTGTCGAGCACGGTCTGCTCGATACGGCCGCGGGTCTCGGGGTCGAGGCCCGCGCGGTCAGCCACGATGGCTTCGGTTCGGCGCATGGTTGTTCACTGAGTAATGGTTGTTACTAAGACTTGCGGCGGGCCCCATACGCAGCCGTATTGACCACGCGAGGGCACGCCTTTAAGCTCGGACCCGTTTTGAATCCAGCCGGCGGGCTTCTCGCCCGCCATGCCAATCACCGTCCCCGATCGGCATAGGGTAATTTAAGTTACCCATCGCCGCAATGAGGTCTCCATGAGCGAAGCATTCATCTACGACGCCGTGCGCACGCCGCGCGGCAAGGGCAAGAAGGACGGCAGCCTGCACGGCGTCACCCCGATCCACCTCGTCGGCAACCTGCTGACGGCCCTGCAGCAGCGCAACAACCTGGACACCTCCAAGGTCGACGACGTCGTCCTGGGCTGCGTCACGCCGGTGGGCGAGCAGGGCGCGGACATCGCGCGCGTCGCCGTGCTCTATGCCGGCTGGGCCGAGAGCGTCGCCGGCGTCACGCAGTCGCGCTTCTGCGCCTCGGGCCTGGAGTCGGTCAACATCGCCGCGCAGAAGGTCATGTCGGGCATGGAAGACCTGGTGGTGGCCGGCGGCGTGGAAAGCATGTCGCGCTGGGCCATGGGCTCGGACGGCGGCGCCTGGGCGATGGACCCGCGCGTCAACCACATGACCGGCTTCGCGCCGCAGGGCATCGGCGCCGACCTGATCGCGACGCTGGAAGGCTTCTCGCGCCGCGACGTCGACAGCTTCGCGGTGGCTTCGCAGCAAAAGGCCACCAAGGCGCGCGCCGAAGGGCGTTTCGCCAAGTCGCTGATCCCGGTGCGCGATCTCAACGGCATGGTCGTGCTCGACCATGACGAGTTCATCCGCCCCGAGGCCACGGTCGAGGGAATGGCGGGCCTGAAGCCCTCCTTCGAGCAGATGGGTGCGATGGGCTTCGACGCCACCGCCCTGCGCAAGTACACCACGATCGAGAAGATCGACCACGTCCACCACGCCGGCAACAGCTCCGGCATCGTCGACGGCGCGGCGCTGATGCTGATCGGCAGCAAGAAGATCGGCAAGAAGCTGGGCCTGAAAGCCCGTGCCCGCATCGTGCAGACCGCGGTGATCGGCTCCGAACCCACCATCATGCTCACCGGCATCGGCCCGGCCTCGAAGAAGGCCCTGGCCCGCGCCGGCATGAACGCGTCCAGCATCGACCTGTTCGAGATCAACGAGGCCTTCGCCGCGGTGGTGCTGCGCGCGCAGCGCGACCTCGGCATCGACCCGGCCAGGGTCAACGTCAACGGCGGCTCCATCGCCATGGGCCACCCGCTGGGCGCCACCGGCTGCGCCATCCTCGGCACCCTGATCGACGAGCTGGAGCGCCAGGACAAGCAGTTCGGCCTGGCCTCGCTCTGCGTCGGCGCCGGCATGGGCATCGCCACGATCATCGAACGTCTGTAAAGACATTGCAGTCCGCAAATGAACGCGAATAAACGCAAATGCTGCACATATTCAATTTGCGTTCATTTGCGTGTATTTGCGGACTGAATCAACTGGGAATCATGAAACCATGAGCGTCCAATTCAACAAAGACAACGACGGCATCGTCACCCTCACGCTGGACATGCCGGGCCGTTCGATGAACGTGCTCAACGAGGAGCTGAGCAAGCCGCTGGCGGAAGCGATCGCCAGGATCGAGGGCGATGCCACGGTCAAGGGCGTGATCGTCACCTCCGGCAAGAAGGAATTCCTCGCCGGCGCCGACATCGAGAAGGTGTTCGCCATCACCGATCCGGCCGATGCCTTCAAGCTGGCCGAGGACTACAAGGGCTTCCTGCGCCGCCTGGAACTCTGCGGCCGTCCGGTGGTGGCCGCGCTCAACGGCACCGCGCTGGGCGGCGGCCTGGAGCTGGCGCTGGCCTGCCACTACCGCATCGCCATCGACGACCCGAAAGCCAAGTTCGGCCTGCCGGAAGTGAAGCTGGGCCTGCTGCCCGGCGGCGGCGGCACGCAGCGCCTGCCGCGCCTGATCGGCATCCAGGCCTCGCTGCCGCTGATGCTGGAAGGCAAGGAGCTGAAGGCCTCCGACGCGAAGAACGCCGGCATCATCCACGCTTTGGCCCGCGACCGCGAGGACATGATGGCGCAGGCGAAGGCCTGGTGCCTGGCCAACCCGAAGCCGGTGCAGCCCTGGGACGACAAGAAGTTCAAGTGGCCGGGCGGTGATGCCCGGTCGCCGGCCAACGGCCAGCTCTGGGCCATCGCCCCGTCCATGGCCAATGCCAAGACCCAGGGCAACTTCCCGGCGCCGATCAACATCATGGCCAGCGTGTTCGACGGCGGCATCACCGACTTCGACACCGGCTGCCGCAGCGAATCGCGCTACTTCGCCAACTGCGTCGTTTCGCAGGTGTCGAAGAACATGATCGGCTCGCTGTGGTTCCAGCTCAACGCCATCAACAAGGGCAGCTCGCGACCGGAAGGCGTGGAGCGCTCCACGGTGAAGAAGCTCGGCATCCTCGGCGCCGGCATGATGGGCGCGGGCATCGCCTACGTCTCGGCCAAGGTCGGCATCGAGGTGGTGCTGCTCGACACGACGCAGGACGCCGCCGACCGCGGCAAGGCCTACTCCACGGCCCTGCTCGACAAGGACATGAAGAAGGGCCGCCTGACCCAGGAGGGCAAGGACCAGTTCCTGGCGCGCATCAAGGCCACCACGAGCTACGACGACCTCAAGGGCTGCGACCTGATCATCGAGGCCGTGTTCGAGGACCGCGCGATCAAGGCCGACGTCACGAAGAAGGCCGAGGCGCAGCTGGCCAAGACCGCCGTGTTCGCCTCCAACACCTCGACGCTGCCGATCACCGGTCTCGCCGAGGCCAGCGAGCGGCCGAAGAACTTCATCGGCCTGCACTTCTTCTCGCCGGTGGACAAGATGCCGCTGGTGGAAATCATTGTCGGCAAGAAGACCAGCAAGGAGACGCTGGCGCGCGGCTTCGACTACGTGCAGCAGATCAGGAAGACGCCGATCGTGGTCAACGACTCTCGCGGCTTCTACACCTCGCGCTGCTTCGCCACCTACCCGATGGAGGGCATGACCCTGCTCGCCGAAGGCCAGCACCCGCGCTCCATCGAGATGGCCGGCTTGCAGGCCGGCATGCCGGTGGGTCCGCTGGCGGTGCAGGACGAGGTCTCGCTGTCGCTGTCGCTGCACGTGCTCACGCAGACCCGCAAGGACCTCGCCGCCGAAGGCAAGACCGCGAGCGAGCATCCCGGCGTCGCGGTGGTCGAGAAGATGGCGAAGACGCTCGATCGCCAGGGCAAGAAGGCCGGCAAGGGCTTCTACGAGTATCCGGAAGCTGGCCAGAAGACCTTGTGGAAGGGCCTCGCCGAGCAGTTCCCGCTGAAGGAGCAGTTGCCGCAGCAGGAGCTGATCGACCGCCTGCTGTATGCGCAGGCCAACGAAGCCGCAAAGTGCTACGAGGAAGGCGTCGTCACCGCCGTGGGCGACACCAACATCGGCTCGATCTTCGGCTGGGGCTTCGCGCCCCACCAGGGCGGCGCCCTGCAGTTCATCAACGCGACCGGACTGGCGCAGTTCGTGAAGCGTTCAAAGGAACTGGAAAAGAAGTACGGCGAGCGTTTCAGGCCGGCGAAGCTGCTGGTGAAGATGGCCAAGGAAGGCAAGCGCTTCGAATAGGCATGGACGCAGCACGCCCGCCCATGCAGGACGCTGGGCGGGCGTTCTGTTTTGCGGGCATCCGGCAATGATCGGAGTCCCAGGGATTTCCTGTTTGATCTGAGCGGTGGGAAGCTAGCCGCGCAGGTCGATGCAAGCCGCAGTGATGCTGTCTTCAAGCTGCGCCCCCACGGTCTCCGGCAGGTAGCGGGGCAGGTCGGCATAGGCGGCGAGACGCAGCGGGGCCAGTGCTTCGCCGCGAGCGTATTTCAGCAAGCCCTGGGTCAGTGCCGCCGGATCGCCGGCGGCGAACAGTCCGCCGTTGACGCCGTCGCGGATCAGTTCGCGCGGCCCACCCACCGCGGCGGCGATCACCGGCGTGCCCTGCGCAAAGCCCTCCAGCACCACGATGCCGAAGGGTTCGTCGCGCGAGGGCACGCAGAGCAGGTCGATCTGCCCGTAGAACTGCCGCGAGTCGGCAACCCAGCCGAGAAACTCCACCTGCTGCTCCAGGCCCAGGTCGTTACGGAGTTGTTGCAAGCTTTCGCGCAATTCGCCGTCGCCGCCGACCAGGGCCCTGGCCTGCAGGCCCTGGTCGAGGGCCAGCCGCAGGCCGCGCAGGAAGAGGTCGATGCCCTTCTTCGGCACCAGGCGCGCCAGCACGCCGATGGTCAGGGGCTGGTGCAGGGGACGCTGCGCCTGTTGCGGCAGGCCGATGAAGCGCGCGGGCAGCACGTTCGGCACGCGGTGGATGCGCGCCGGCGCAAAGCCGCGGGAAACATACAGCCGCTCCATCTCCGCGGTCAGCGCCAGCAGGTGCGTGCCGCCCATCAGGCGCGGGCTGGCGTTGTGCGTGATCGCGATCAGGGGCACATGCTTCGGCCGCAGCGGCACGAAGCGGCTCACCGACTTGGCACCATGTGCCACGATCGCGTCGGGCTGCAGTTGCCGCAGCAGCCGCCCCAGCCGTAGACGCAGCAGCAGGCGCGCCCAGCCCTGCGCCGGCACCGGATGAACCTGCAGCAGTCCGCCCCGCTCGCGGGCCAGCCGCTCGAGTTCGGCACGGCTTTTGGCATTCCCGGAGACCAGGCAATGCACGGCATGGCCGCGCGCGGTGAGCATCGTCGCGTGATCCAGGTAGGCGCGCTCCAGCCCGCCGAGGCCGCGCGAGAACATCACCTGCAGGATGATCATTCGAATGCGGGTCAGGGCGTCTTCATGCGCCCGAAGGCCGGATGCGACAGGCTGCCGAAGTACAGCCACTCGCCGCGCTGCTCCACGCTGGTGATCGGCGCGTAGGCCCCGGGACCGTCGTACTGCAGGTTCTGCACCACCTTGCCGTCCAGGTCCAGGGCCAGCGCGAAGGATTGCATCTTCGGCTTGGGCTGCGTCCATTCCGGCAGGCGCTCCACGATCCTGCGCAGGCCCGGGTAGGGCAGCAGGCGGTCCAGGTCTGGTGAGCGCGGGGCGTAGATCGCGACCCAGATGCGATCGCTGCCGTTGAAGCTGAGGTTGTCGGGGAAGCCCGGCAGGTTGTCGATCAGGACCTCCACGGTGCCGGCCTTCTCGCCCTTGAGCCACAGCCGGCTGACCTGGTAGCGCGCGGTCTCGTCGAACAGCAGGTAGTCCTCGTTGGGGCCCAGGGCCACGCCGTTGGGGAAGTACAGGCCGTCCTTCAGCACGGTGGTCTCGCCGGTCGAGCGGTCGTAGCGCAGCACGCGTCCGGTGCCGCCGTGTTCCAGCACGTCCTTCATCAGGTCGTGGATGCCGAAGCGCGCCGAGGCGTCGGAGAAGTACAGCGAGTTGCCGTCGGCCGAAACCTCGACGTCATCGACGAAACGGAAAGCCTTGCCGCCGGCCGAGGTCGACAACACCTTCATCTGGCCATTCTCGATCTGCACCAGGCCCTGGTCCGCGTCGGCGGCATAGAGCTCGCCGGCCGGCCCGATCGCGATGCCCAGCGGGCGCCCGCCGGTATTGCCCAGCTCCTCCAGCTTGCCCGTCCCGGGGTCCAGGCGGACGATGCGGCCGTCCAGGTATCCGGCATAGACCCGGCCTTCGCGGTCCAGGGCCACGCCTTCCGGACCGTTGCCGGCGCCCAGCGCCAGCTTCTGGATGCCCCGCAGGATGTCGTTGCGGGCGTAGACGCCTTCCAGGGCGGGGGCCTTGGCCGGGCGCCAGGCCTGGGGGTTGATCGGCGAGGGGGCCAGGGCGGCCCAGGCGACCAGGGCGAGCAGCACGAACGCGACCAGCAGCAGTTTTTTCATTTTTTGGGTCTCCTTCCCCGGAATGGTGTCGAATGTCGCCGATTCTGCGGCAAAGCCGCCCGGGACTGGTAATAAAAGCCCGGTTGTCTCCACGGCCCTGTCTCCGAAAGGGCCGCTTTGGCTACACTCGTCCCAGTGCTGCCCGGGCCCCGTTGCCCGAGGCCATAACGATCTATATCAGGGGAAAGAAAAATGACGACGAGGAACCCGGTCGAGATGCTGCTGCATTGGGAGCAGGAGCGGCCGACCCAGCCCTGGCTGTTCCAGCCGCTGCATGGCGAATGGCAGGGCATCACCTGGGGGCAGGCCGCCGCACAGGTGCGCTCCATCGCCACCGCGCTGAAGGCACGCTATGCCCCCGGTACCGCGATCGCGATCTCCGGCCGCAACACCGCCCACTGGTTCATGGCGGATCTGGCCATCGCCATGGCCGGCTGCATCAGCGTCGGCCTGTATCCCAAGCAGTCGGTCGATGCGGTGAAGTACATCCTCAGCCACTGCGAGGCCAAGGCACTGTTCGTCGGGCCCTCGATGGACCTGCAGGAATTCCTCGACGCGGTGCCGTCCGGCATCGACCAGATCACCTTCCCCTATCCGGACGTGCCCCAGGGCGCGCTGGCCTGGGACGCACTGGTCAAGGCCCATGAGCCGATGAGCGGCTACCAGCCGCCCGATCCCAAGGACCTGTGGACGCTGATCTACACCTCGGGCACCACCGGCAATCCCAAGGGCGTGATGATCACCGGCGAGAACCTCGCCTTCGCCGCCGCCGGCCTGATGAAGGCGATGCCGGCACGTGGCCAGGAGCGTTTCTTCTCCTACCTGCCGCTGGCGCATGCCTTCGAGCGCGGCGCGCTGGAAGTGGCCAGCATCTACTTCGGTGCCGAGGTCTACTTCCTCGAGAACATCGAGAAGCTGGCCGAGCAGCTCAAGGAAGTGGCGCCGACGCGCTTCTTCGGCGTGCCCCTGGTCTACGGCCGCATCCAGACCGGCGTGCTCAAGAAGATGCCGCAGCAGAAGCTCGACAAGCTGCTCAAGCTCCCGATCATCTCCGGCATCGTCAGGCGCAAGATCAAGCAGGGCGCCGGCCTGCACAACGCGCGCTACCTGTTCGTCGGCGCGGCACCGATGCCGATCCCGCTGCTGAACTGGTTCGAGAAGCTCGGCATCACCGTACTGCAGGGCTACGGCATGACCGAGAACAACATCTACGCCACCGCCAACCTGCCGGGTGCCAACCGCATCGGCTCGGTCGGCCGGCCGATGCCCGGCGCCAACATGAAGCTGTCGGACCAGGGCGAGATCCTGTTCAAGCACGCCGGCGTGATGGCCGGCTACTACAAGGAACCGGAAAAAACCAAGGAAACCTTCACCGAGGACGGCTGGCTGCGCACCGGCGACAAGGGCAAGGTCGATCCCGACGGCTACCTCTACATCACCGGCCGCGTGAAGGACATCTTCAAGACCCTGAAGGGCAAGTACGTCGCCCCGGGCCCGATCGAAGGCGCGATGGCGCGCAACACCGACATCGACCAGATGTGTTTCGTCGGCACCGGCCTGAAGCAGCCGATCATGGTGGTGACGCTGCTGCCGGACGCCTTGAAGAAACCGCGCGATGAAGTGGGCAAGCAGCTGGTCGCCGACATGGAAGAGGTCAACAAGACCCTGGAGCCGCACGAGGAGATCGCCAAGATCCTGGTGGTGAAGGAGACCTGGACCATCGACAACAACATGATGACGCCCACCATGAAGGTGAAGCGCAACGTGGTGGAAGACCGCTACATGCCGCTGATCCAGAAGGAAGCGGAGACGCGGAGCAAGCTGGCCTGGGAGGCGTAGAAGCCAGATAGTCGATAGTAGTTTGTAGATAGTAGTTGTCGAGCGCGCTGCTTTTTCTACTATCTACTATCTACCAACTACTATCCGCGCTGGAACAGCGCGCGCCCCCGCCGCTCCAGCCGCCGCTCCAGCGCCTTGCGCGGCGATTCGGTCGCGTGCTCCAGCAGTTCGCGCTGCTCCGGCCCCAGCTCCGGCCGCAGCGGCAGTTCGTGCAGGTCGTGGTGCTGCCCGAGCAGGTCGGTGAGTTCGGCCAGGCGCCTGGGCACCAGCTCCGGATTCAGCAGCGGCGCCAGCAGCTCCTGGATCGCCTCCAGCCGCTTGGCGCGCTTGCGCCACTCATGCATCGCCTCGGCATCGCCTGTCGCCGTGCGGCGGAAGGCCTTGCGGGCGCGCTTGTAGCTCTTGCGCTGGCCGCGGCGCAGGTCCGCCGGACCCAGGGCAGTGGCGGGCAGCGCCGCAATCAGGTCGCGGACTTCGCCCAGCGCCTTCTCCGCAGCGGCCAGCGCGGCGGCGGCAAGCTGCCGCTGTGCCTCGGCCTGGCTGTGCAATGCCCCGCCGAGCTGGCGCCAGGCCGGCGCCGGCAGCGTGCCCGGCCGCTCCAGCCCGTCGAAGGTGTCCAGCGCCACCGCCGCCTCCCGCGGCGCCGCCAGCGCACGCCCGGCATCGCGCAGCAGGCCGTTGATGTGCCGGGCGCGATGCCCGCGCGGCAGCGGCAAGTCGCGCAGCAGGCGGCTCCAGGCGCGCAGGCGCTTGCAGCTCTTGCGCGTCTCGTGAACGCCGCGCGCGTCGCCGCGGCGCAGCGCCGCCAGCGCCCGGTCCAGCTCGCTCAGCGCCGCGCCGCGCAGGGCGGCGTGGGGCGAGAGTTCCGGATCGAGCGCGAAGCCGGTCACCCCGCGTAGGTCCGGTCGAGGTAGTCCACGATCGCCGCCGACTCATACATCTCGGTCTGCGTATTCGGATCGATCAGGTACGGCACCTGCACGTGCCCGGTGCGCTCCAGCAGCGCCTTGCGGTTGCGGCTGGTGTCCTTCGGACCCTTGAACAGGCGGTCGCGGAAGGACGGTGGGCCCATGTCGCTCATGCGGGCCTTGCCGGTGTTGCGCAGCAGGTAGGGGATTTCCAGTTCGCACAGCACCTCGCGCGCCAGCCGCGAGTACGGGCTGGACTCGAAGCTGTACAGCTCCAGCGGCTTCTTCACCGGCTTGGACACGCGCATCTTCAGGCCGCGCGGTCCGCGCCAGGAGCGCGCCGCGGTGGCGGCCATGGCGCTGCCCACCATCAGGCGGCGGCGCAGGCCCGTGGCCTTGCGCACCGGGCCGCCGTAGGTCTTGCCGAGGTAGGCGACGATGTCGGCGGCCTCGTAGAGCCGCGCGCCGGTGTTGGGGTCCACCAGGAAGGGATACTGCTGCTTGCCGCCCAGGGTTTGGACCTTGGAGCGGAAGCGCTTTCCGTTCCTGGGGCAGGGATAGATCATCGCGTCCAGGTCCAGCTCGGTCAGCGCTTCGCGCACCAGGCGGCAATACGGGCAGGCCTCGAACTCGTAGAGCTCCAGCGGCTTGGGCGGCTGCCGCTCGGCGGGACGCTGCGTCATGCTGCCGCGCCAGGCGGCGAAGGTGCTGGCGAGGACCGAGGTACCGACTTCGAGCGTGCGCTTGATCATGGAGCCTGTGTTTTGCGGCGGAACACCGACAGGCGGTTGCCGATCGGGGAGACATTGTCGCCCAGGATGCCCTTCTCGGTAACCACGAGATCGGTCGGCGCGAACAGCGGCGGCCGGCCGACGCGCACCTGCGAGGGGAAGCTGAAGCTCAGCAGGCTGGTGCTGGAAGTCAGCGTGCCATCGGGGCCGATCAGCGCGATCTGGCTGGTGCCGAAGCCGGCCACCAGGAAGGAGTCGCCGACGATGCTGAAGTCGTCCGGCAGGCTCAGGAAGCTGGCGACCTGGCGCCCGGGGCCGGCGCTGCCGTCGGCCTGGATGTCGTAGGCGCGCAGCTCGGCCAGGCCGCCGAGGCCGGTGTTGCTGACGTAGATCGTGTTGTCCTTGCGCTGCACGCCGTTGGGGCCGAGCAGGCCCTCGCGTGTCCACAGGTCCTCGGCCACCACCTTCAGCGGATCGGCCGGGTCCAGCGTCACCCGGCGCAGCTGCGGGTTCGGCAGCGAGGTGGGCGAGAACGGGCCGTTGGCCATGAATAGCGTATGGCCCGGGCCGTCGCTGAGGCCGTTGGGCGCGGCGATGCCCAGGTCGTGGATCGCCTGCAGCTGCGGCTGCGCCGTGAGCCTGGCGGCGTAGAGTTTGCCGTCGAAGCAGTTGGCGTAAAGCGTGTTGCGCTGGATCGCCAGGCCGGTGAAGTTGCAGCTGCCGTCGTACAGGGCGGTGGCGGCCCACTCGTTGCCGCTGCGGGTGATCTCGTAGACGTTGGTGCCGCCGGAGACGAACAGGCGGCCGTCGGCGGAGAACAGCAGGTTCTCGGCGTCGGGGATGGTCAGCAACACGGTCTTCTCGCCGCAACTGCTGTCGACGCAGAGCGTCGCCGGGTCCACCGTGCCATTGCGGCCGTCATCGCTGCCGCCACTGCCGCTGTCGCCGCCGCAGGCCGCCAGCAACAGGGTCGCCGCCAGGGCCGGCCAGGTCCTCGTCCGCATGCCTCGTCTCCTCGGTTTTCTTTCTCGGAAATAAGAAAGGGGCGGCTCTATGGCCGCCCCTGTTCTTATACCGCTTCTGCCGACTCAGAGCATCTCGACCGCCAGCGCCACGGCCTCGCCGCCGCCGATGCACAGCGTGGCCACGCCGCGCTTGCCGCCGGTCTTCTTGAGGGCACCGATCAGGGTGGTGAGGATGCGTGCGCCGCTGGCGCCGATCGGGTGACCCAGGGCACAGGCGCCGCCGTGGATGTTGACCTTGTCGTGCGGCAGGTTGTGTTCCTTCATCGCCGCCATGGTGACCACGGCGAAGGCTTCGTTGATCTCCCAGAGATCCACGTCGCCGGCTTTCCAGCCGGTCTTGGCCAGCAGCTTGGCGATACCCTGCACCGGGGCGGTGGTGAACTCTGCCGGCAGCTGCGAGTGGGTCGCATGGGCGACGATGCGCGCCAGCGGCGTGATGCCGCGCTTCGTGGCTTCCGCGCCACTCATCACCACCAGCGCCGCGGCGCCGTCGGAGATCGAGCTGGCATTGGCGGCGGTGATGGTGCCGTCCTTCTTGAAGGCCGGCTTCAGGCCCGGAATCTTGTCCGGGTTGGCCTTGTAAGGCTGCTCGTCGCGGCTGATCTTCTCGGGACCGGCCTTGCCGGCCACTTCCACCGGCACGATCTCGAAGTCGAAGGCGCCGCTCTCGCTGGCGGCCTTGGCCCGGCGCAGCGATTCGATCGCGAAAGCGTCCTGCTCCTGGCGGGTGAAGCTGTACTGGTCGACGCAGCGCTCGGCAAACACGCCCATGGCGGTGCGCTTCTCGTAGGCGTCTTCCAGGCCGTCGAGGGCCATGTGGTCGAGCAGTTCGCCGTGGCCGAAGCGGTAGCCGCCGCGCGCCTTGGTCAGCAGGTGGGGCGCATTGGTCATGCTCTCCATGCCGCCGGCGACGACGATCTCGGCGCTGCCGGCCTTGACCAGGTCATGGGCCAGCATCACCGCCTTGAGGCCGGAGCCGCAGACTTTGTTGATGGTGGTGGCGCCGGCGGCGTCCGGCAGGCCGGCGCCGCGCACGGCCTGGCGTGCCGGGGCTTGGCCCTGTCCGGCCGGCAGCACGCAGCCCATGATCACTTCCTGCACGTCGGCCGGCTGCAGGCCGCTGCGCTCGACGGCGGCCTTGATCGCGGTGGCACCGAGCTGCGCGGCGCTGACGGAAGTGAACATGCCCTGCATGCCACCCATCGGGGTGCGTACGGCGGCGGTGATGACGATGCTGTCCTGCTGGCTCATCGGGGTCCTGCGCTGTCTGGTTACGGGGCGTGCATTATCGCACCGCCGGAGACTTCCCGAGCCACCCCAGGGTTTCCCCCGTGTCGGGGCAAACCTACCCCCGGTTTTTTCGCGAACAAACCGCGATTCACCGCCCAGTGACCGTAAAATGACAGTTGGTTGACCGGGGTCCCGCCATGTCCAAGCTTGTCGAACAGATTGCGGAACTGCTGCAGCGCCAGGGCCAGCTGCTGGCCTGCGCCGAGTCCTGCACCGGCGGGCTCATTTCCAAGACCCTGACCGACCTGCCGGGCTCCTCCGCCTGGTTCGAGCGCGGCCTGGTGACCTATTCCAACCTGTCCAAGATCCAGCTGCTGGGGATTTCCCAGACGGTGGTGGCCCTGCACGGCGCGGTCAGCGACAAGACCGTGCGGGCGATGGGCGAGGGCCTGATCCGCCATACCCCGGCCGACTGGGGCATCGCCGTCAGCGGCGTTGCCGGCCCGGGCGGCGGCACGCGCGACAAGCCGGTGGGCACCGTCTGGATCGGCTGGTCGCGGCGCGTCCCGGGCCGCGGCGGCCTTGCGGAGGTGCCGGTGGACGTGCAGCATTTCCTCTTCGACGGCGACCGCGAGCAGATCCGCCGCAAGGCCCTGCGCGCCGCGCTCACCGGCCTGCTGAAACGACTCACGGATGCTTAAGCTGAACCGACTTTTCTTCGCCCTGTGGCCGGGCGAAGCCGAACGCCGCGCCTGCGACGAGGCGGCCCGTGAACTGCGCCTGAAGATGCAGCCCGGCGGCTACCTGTCCAGCCCCGAGCGCTACCACATCACCCTGCTGTTCCTGGGCGACACCGTCTCGCCGGAGTCGGAGGCGGCGGCGCTGCGCGCCGCGGCGAAGGTCAGGGCGGCGCCGTTCGCGCTGAACCTGGAGCTGGCGAGCAGCTTCCGTGCAAATCGCAAGATTCCCTGGTGGCTGGGGTCGCGCGAGACCCCGCCGGGCCTGACGCAGCTGTACGAGCGCATCAACGAGGCCATGCTGGCGGCGCGGGTGCTGCCGGAGCGCATGAAGTTCGTGCCGCATCTGACCGTGCTGCGCGACGCGCGCATCCCCCTGCCGGCGACGCCGATCCGGCCGGTCGCCTGGAACGTGGACGAGTTCGTGCTGCTGCGCAGCCGCCTGGACCAGAAGCCGATGAGCTACGAGATACTGGGGCGCTGGGCGCTGGACGGCACGGATGAGCCACCCGCGCCGGCGCAGCAGCAGTTGGGGCTTTTCTAGGGCTGATCGGGGGCCGAAAATGAAAAGAGCCCTGGCGGACTGCCCGCCAGGGCTCCTTGTGTTCCGTCTGCCTCAGGGAAGCTTGAAGTCCTCGAAGAAATCCCAGGCGGCAAGCGTGCCGCTGAAGTCCATCGCGGTGCGGCCCAGGGTGAGCTTGTTGAAGCGGGCCTGCGGCCAGGTGTGGCCGCCGCCGTTGATCACATACATCTCCACCGCACCGCCCGAGGCGCAGGAATCGTTGCGCAGGCGCTGCGTGGTGGTCTTGTCGTTCGGGTCCAGATCAGGCACCGCCGTCGTCACGACCGCGGCGGGGTTGCAGTTGTGGATGCCCATCCAGCGCTTCAGCGTATCGGGGCCGGACAGCAGCGCCCAGGCGCTGGTGCGCGAGTAATTCACTTCCAGGTCGTTGGTGCCCAGTATGAAGGTCATCGGCACCGCGCGGGAAGGATTGCAGCTGGCATTCAGGCCCTGGCGCATGCTGGCGACCACGGAGGCGCCGGCGGCGATCAGGTTGGGGCGCTCGCAGGCGAATCGGCTGGTCATGAAGCCGCCGTTGGACATGCCGGCCATGTAGACGCGCTTGGCGTCCAGGCCATGCTTGGCGACGCTCGACTGGATCACGGTGGCCAGGAAGCCAACGTCATCGACGCTCTGGTTGCTGGCGCCAGGATCGTCGTTCCACTTCTTGCTGACGCCCTCGGGCACGATCAGCCAGACGCCCAGGTCGCGCGCCAGGTCGCCGGCATAGGTCATGTTGGCGATGTCGGTACGCGTGCCGCCGTTGTAGGCCAGCAGCACCACGACCGGCGCCGGCGTGGCCGAGGCGGTCTTGGGCTTGATGAACAGCACCGTGCGCTGGCGACCCTGGTAGGTAAAGGTCTCCTCGAAGCTCTCGGTGTCCTCGGTGGGGTAGAGGTATTTGTGGTTCAGGTGCTCCAGCGACAGGCCCAGGCCGCGGCCCAGGCCTTCGGAGAGTCCGTCGCCGAGGCGGCCGAGTCCGCCGGACCAGCCGCCGATGATGGCGCCCAGGTCGAGATCGGCCGAAGCCGCTCCCGGCATGAAAGCGGTACAGCAAGCCAGCAAGGCAGCAGAAATCCGGCGCATGAACCCCATCCCTGAGAAAAACCGAACCATTGAATACTGAGTCGTATTGTAAGGCCTGGCGGCGATCGCCGCCGTGACGTGATATACGGTTTGTGTCGTCCCCAGCCGCCAGTTGCTGTGGGATAATTGCCTACGCCGATTTATCTACCAGCCCCCGAGCCCGAGAATCATGGATCCGAACCGCCAGAAAGCCCTAGAAGCCGCGTTGTCACAGATCGAGAAGCAGTTCGGCAAGGGCGCCATCATGAGGATGACGCCGGGCGAAGCCATCAAGGACGTCGAGGTCATTTCCACCGGTTCGCTGACGCTGGACATGGCGCTGGGCATCGGCGGCCTGCCGCGCGGCCGCGTGGTGGAGATCTATGGTCCTGAATCCTCGGGTAAAACCACGCTGACCCTGCATGCCGTGGCCGAGTGCCAGAAGGCCGGCGGCGTCGCCGCCTTCATCGACGCCGAGCATGCGCTGGACATCGCCTACGCCCAGAAGCTCGGCGTGAAGATCGACGAGCTGGTGATCTCGCAGCCGGACACCGGCGAGCAGGCGCTGGAAATCTGCGACATGCTGGTGCGCTCCAACAGCGTCGACATCATCGTCATCGACTCCGTCGCCGCCCTGGTGCCCAAGGCCGAAATCGAAGGCGAGATGGGCGATTCCAGCGTCGGCGTGCAGGCGCGCCTGATGTCGCAGGCGCTGCGCAAGCTCACCGGCAACATCTCGCGCTCCAAGTGCATGGTCGTCTTCATCAACCAGATCCGCATGAAGATCGGCGTGATGTACGGCTCGCCGGAAACCACCACCGGCGGCAACGCGCTGAAGTTCTATTCCTCGGTGCGCCTGGATATCCGCCGCACCGGTGCGATCAAGAAGGGCGAAGAGGTCATCGGCAACGAGACCCGTGTCAAGGTCGTCAAGAACAAGATGGCGCCGCCGTTCCGCGAAGCCCACTTCGAGATCCTCTACAACGAGGGCATCTCCAAGCTCGGCGAGCTGATCGACCTGGGCGTGGACAACGGCCTGGTCGAGAAGTCCGGTGCCTGGTTCGCCTATGACGGCAACAAGATCGGCCAGGGCAAGGACAACGCGCGCACCTACCTGCGCGACAACCCCGAGATCGCCGCAAAGCTGGAAGCCTCGATCCGCGAGAAGCTGAATCCGTCGAAGGCAGCGATCGCTGTGGCCGCTTCGGCTGCTGCCGCCGCTCCGGCCAGCGGCAAGGCTGCCGCTACGGCCAAGTAAAGGCCCAGCGGGGCGCGGGGTGTGAAGCCACGCAAGCCGCTGACGGAACAGGGCGCCCGCGACTCTGCGTTGCGGGCGCTCGGCCGGCGGGAGCATTCCGCCGCCGAGCTGCAGGCCAAGCTGCAACGCCGCGGCCACGACGCCGACACCGCCTCCGAAGTGGTGGAGGGTCTTTCGGAACGCGGCTGGCAGTCCGATACCCGCTACGCCGAGATGCTGCTGCGCAACCGCGTGCAGCAGGGCTACGGCCGCCTGCGCATCCTGGCGGAGCTGGAAGCGGCGCGGGTCCCGCGTGACGAGATTTCAGCCGCGATGGCGGCGGCGGACTGCGACTGGACCGAGCTGGCGTGCGCGCTGCAGCGGCGCCGTTTCGGCGGCCCGCCTGCCGGCGCCGCCGAATGGCAGAAGCAGTACCGTTTCCTGGCCGGTCGCGGATTCGAGTCCGGCCCGATACGCGCCGCCCTCAAGGGCGGGGCGCAGGAACCGGAGTCGGACCCGGAATAGCTGGTGCCGGTGCCACCGGTGCCGGAAACAGCGGCGCCGACATGCGCGCCGCCAGCTTCTGGCGGATCTGCGGCATCGCCGCCAGCGCCGCCCGCTCGCCCTGCAGGATCGCCATCTGCTTGCTCTCGAAGTCGGTGGCGGTGATCTTCGCCAGCTCCGGCTTGATCACCACGTCGGCCTGCGGCAACTCCGCCGCACGAATGGTCTGGCCCATGATGTCGAAGGTGCGCAGCAGCACGTCGAGCTTGCCCTCGCTGGCGGTGCCGGCCGGCGGCGAGGAGACGTCCACCGCGATGATGAAGGTGGCGCCCATCTGGCGCGCGTAACGGATCGGCACCGGGCTGACCAGGCCGCCGTCGACATATTCGGCGCCACCGATGATGGTGGGCTGGAACACGCCGGGCACCGAGGACGAGGCGCGCACGGCCTGGCCGAGGTTGCCGCGCTGGAACAGCACGCCTTCGCCGGTGCTGAGCTTGGCGGCGACGCAGGCGAAGGGAATCTTCAGCTGCTCGATCGGCTTCTGTTTCACCGCGTTGTTGATGAAGTTCTGCAGCGCCTCGCCGCGGATCAGGCCATGGCCGAACATCGACCAGTCGGCCACCGTGGCGCGGTCCAGCGCGAAGGCCATTTCCTGCAGGTCGAAGCCGTTGAAGCCTGCCGAGTAGAGCGCGCCGGCGACGCTGCCGGCGCTGGTGCCGATCACCATGTCCGGTTTCAGGCCCTGGGCGTCGAGCATCTTCAGCACGCCGACGTGGGCGAAGCCGCGCGCACCGCCGCCGCCGAGCACCAGCGCCACCTTGGGCGGCGGGGGCAGGGGAGGCGGCTGTTCCACCGGCGGCGGGGGCAGCGGTGCCGGTGCCGGCGTCTTGCAGCCGGCCAGCGAGAGGAGCAGGGCAAGGCCGAGGCCGCGCAACAGCATGGGGAGGGTGTTCATGGGCGGCTAGTTTATTCGGCCTTACGGCGTTTGTCGGCCATGCCAGGATGACAGCCGGCCGGCGGCCCGGCTGCTGCGTTTGGGTGAGTTTCCCGGCTCCGGGCTCTGCGACAGTCGAAGCAGACAGGGGAGAAGGGCGATGCGCAGGCTCGACAACAAGGTCATCGCGGTCGTGGGCGCCGGGTCCGGTATCGGCGCGGCCACCGCGGGACGGCTGGCGGCGGAGGGTGCGGCGGTGATGGTGGCCGACGTCAACAGCGGCGCGGCGCGCTCGGTGGCGGCCGGTATCGTCGCCGACGGCGGCAAGGCCACGGCCGTGACCTGCGACATCGCCGACGACGCTAGCGTCGCGGCCATGGTGCGCGCCGCGGTGACCGCCTATGGCGGGCTCGACGGCATCCACGTCAACGCCGCCGACATGCGCGCGATCATGAGCGACGGCGACGCGCTCGACGTGTCCCTGGAGATCTTCGACCGCACCATGGCGGTGAATCTGCGCGGCCACCTGCTGTGCACGCGACACGCCATGCCGGAGCTGCTCAAGCGCGGCGGCGCCATCGTCTACACCAGCTCCGGCGCCGCCGACATGGGCGAGCCGACGCGAGTGTCCTACGCCGTCAGCAAGGCCGGCCTGCAGGCGCTGATGCGCCATGTCGCCTCGCGCTGGGGCAAGCAGGGCGTGCGCGCCAACGCCATCGCGCCGGGCCTGGTGATCACCGAGCAATTGCGCGGCCACTTCCCCGAGGATCTGCGCCAGGCCACGCTGGCGATCACGCGCAGCCCGCGCCTGGGCGTGAGCGAAGACATCGCGGCGATGGTGGCGATGCTGATGTCGGACGACGGTGCCTGGATCAATGGCCAGGTACTGGGCGTGGATGGCGGGGCGATGTTCCGCTGAGCTGAGATCCTGCGCCCCGTGTCGCCCGGTTTCGCGTAGCCAAGCCGGGATGGTCCGTGCCGGTATCTCCCCGGCTTGCCTGCGGCAAGCCGGGCTACGGGCCGTTATCTCGTCAGGCTCAGCCGTGCCACCACCGGCGGCAGCGCCGCCTGCGCCGCGACGATGCGCTGCAGCCGTGCCAGCACCTCCTCCGGCAGCGGCGCCGAGCGCCGCGTCGACAGGTCCACGTGCACGTCGATCTGCTCGCCGATGGCGGCGCGCAGGTCGCGGTCCAGGTTCCACAGCTCATGGAAGAAATGGATGCGCTTGCGGTCCACCGCGAGCAGGCGCGAGCGCACTTCGAGTTGCTCGCCTGCGCGCAGCTCGCGCTCGAAGCGGAAGTTGCTCTCCACCACCATCTTCGACAGGCCGCGGCTTGCGACGTAGGTCCGTCCCAGTTCCAGGTGCTCGGTCACGGCGACCTGGGCCTGGTAGAGCACGCCGTAGTAGCGCTCCACGTTCATGTGGTCGTTGACGTCGATCCACTCCGGCTGCACGGTGGCACGGTACAGGCGGAAGGGCGGGGCGAGGGCGGAGTCGGGCGCGTTCATGCGGCCAGTCTGCGTCGGCGGGGCCTGGCGCACCTCGTCCGAATGACGGTCAGCGCTGGCGCAGTCCCTCGAACAGCAGCTGCATCACGCCTTCGATGTAGCGCTCCTGCGCCGTCGGGTCTGCCCGCAGCGCCTCGCCTCGCCGGCGCAGCACGCCGGGCTCCACCAGCAGGCGCACGGCACCGACGATCATCGCGTGCAGGCTGGCGTCGGGCGTCGCCACGATCAGGCCGCGGCGGCGGCACTGCGCCAGCACCGTATCGACGTAGTCCAGGTAGGGTTCCATGAAGCGCTCGCGCAACTGCCGCGCGCGCTCCGAGTCGCCGCCCTCCTCGCGGAAGGCCAGGCGCAGGATCGGCGGCCGCGTCGCCGCCAGCTGCAACACCAGGCGGATGCTGCCGCGCAGGCCGGCCAGCGGGTCGCCGCCGGGCGGATGCTCCAGCACCGCGCGCAGCTGTGCCTCCATGGGTTCTGCCGCCAGGGTCACCGCTTCCTGCCACATGGCTTCCTTGGAGCCGAAGTAGTGGACCAGCAGGGTATCGCTGACACCCAGCTCCGAGGCCAGCCGGCGCAGCGACGCGCCCTCGTAGCCGGACTCGGCGAACTGCCGCAGCGCCGCTTCCAGCAAGGCCTCGCGTCCCGGCCCGCCGGCGTCGCGCGCCGGCCGTCCCGGACGGCGTCCGGCAACCCCGGCGGAACCGCCCTTGGGTGTTTTATTGAGCATGCATTGAATTTATATTGAGCATGTGCTTAATATACTGCAACAGACCGTCGGCGGGTGGCAGCCCGGGGATGACGGCAGCGGCAGGAGAAATGGGATGAAACGCATTGTCATCGTCGGCGGCGGCTATGCCGGCATGGGTCTGGCGAAGGCCCTGGATCGCCGGTTCGAGGTCCGGATGATCGAACCGAGGGACCGCTTTGTCCACAACCTCGCGGCGATCCGCGCGCTCGCCGAAGGGCCGCCGCTGCTGCGGCAGCTGGCCGTCCCCTACGACCGCCTGCTGCGCCGCGGCACCGTGCTGCAGGCGCGCGCGGCGGCGGTAACGGAGCAGGGCGTGACGCTCGCCGACGGACGCCAGCTCGAGGCCGACTACGTCGTCGTCGCCACCGGCTCGCGCCACAACGGCCCGTTCAAGCCGCAGACGGAAAACGCGGCCGATTTTCTCTCCGCCGGCGCGGCGCTGCACCAGCGCCTGCTGC
The DNA here is from genome assembly GCF_003428335.1 of Solimonas sp. K1W22B-7. Taxonomy (GTDB): domain Bacteria; phylum Pseudomonadota; class Gammaproteobacteria; order Nevskiales; family Nevskiaceae; genus Solimonas_A. Next base: position 3,768,012 of record NZ_CP031704.1, on the reverse strand, counting down.
AGGCGCGCTCGGTGGCGATCGTCGGCGGCGGCCCGGTAGGCGTGGAACTGGCCGGCGAGATCGCTGCCGCGCACCCCGGCAAGGCCCTGCACCTGGTCAGCGCCACGCAGCAGCTCTGCGCAGGCTTCAATCCGCGCCTGGGCGAGCGACTCGCCGCGCAGCTGCGGGCACGCGGCATCGGCCTGAAGCTGGGCGTGACCGCTGCCGGCCTGTCGGAAGGACCCGCGGTGCTGGCCTTGTCCGACGGCACGCTGCTGGAGGCCGACCTGGTCTTCGCCAGCACCGGCGCGGTGCCGGATGCCGCGCTGCTGCGCGCCCTGCCGGGCCTGCCGTTCGACACCCGCGGCCGCGCGCAGCTCGACCCCTGGCTGCGCCCGCAAGGGATGCAGCGCCTGTTCGTCGCGGGCGATGTCGGCGCCACCGGCGACCCGATGACGGCCATCGCCGTGACCCGGCAAGTGCCCTGGCTTGCCGGCCTGCTCAAGTCGCTCGCGGGCGGCGCGTCCATCGAGCGCCTGCGGCCCTACCGTCCCTGGCCGGTGCAGCCGCTGGTGGTGCCGCTGGGTCCCTCCGCCGGTTCCAGCGTGCTGCCGCTGGGGCGCGAGGGCATGGTCTTCGGCGACCGCGTCACCTCGCTGCTGAAAGGTCGCGACCTGCTGCTGCCGCGCTACCGTCGCCAGCTGGGCTACCCCGCGCGCGACCCCGTGGCCGCCGCTGCCGTCCCGCTGCCGCTGGAGAACCGCTCATGAATACTCCCGCCGAGGCGCCGCTGCGCCAGCCCAGCGAATTCCGCTACCGCGAAAACCAGGCGCAGCCGAAGCTCCAGCCGGTGCGCCGCTGGTTCCAGCGCATCGTCGGCGTCGGGCCCGACCTGCCCGAGCCGGTGCTGCGCACGCTGGGCGAGATGTACTACGAGGCCGATCCGGTCGCCGAGGCCTTCGTCGACGAGGTCTATCTCCACGGCCCCGGCGCCGCCGAGGGCCGGCGCCTGCTGGACCTGGCACTGGAGCGGGGGATCGATGCCGTGCCCGATGCGCCGGCGTCGATGCGCCGCCTGTTCGCGGAACTGGAGACGCCGCCCAACTGGTACGACGCGCGCCAGTTCGAGCTGGGCCGCCGCCTGTTCCGCCGCTACGGCCCGACGATCTACCGCTACATGGGCGCGGTGACGCTGGAAGGCTATCGCGAGAACAGCGTCGCCAAGCCGCTGGTCATGACCGGCGCCTACGTCGCCGACAGCACACGCCAGCGCTTCCTGGAGACCGCCGCGTTCTGGCGCGATGTGTCCGATGCCGGCGGCATGGATCCCGGCGGCGTCGGCCGCAAGACGGCGATGCGCGTGCGCGTGATGCACGTCTTCGTGCGCCGCCGCCTGCTCAAGCATCCGCTGTGGCGCGAGCAGGACTGGGGCGTGCCGATCAGCCAGGCCGATGCGCTGATCACGCTGATGGCCGGCTCGATCATGCCGGCCCTGCACCTGCAGCTGATGGGCTTCCGGCCGACGCGCGAGGAGAAGCTCGCGATCATGCATTTCTGGCGCTATGTCGGTCACGTCATGGGCGTGCAGCCGCGCTGGTACCCGGAGAATATTTCCGATGCTGCGCAGTTCGGCTACTACGTCTTCACCAAGGGCGTGGATGGCGCCGGCGAGGACTTCATTTCGCTGAGCCGCTCCTTCGCCCAGGCCTTCCTCGCGCCGGGCCAGGCAGGCCAGACCTGGGGCCGGCGCCTGCGCGACTGGCTGGAGCATCGCATCCTGCTCGGCACGGTCAACTGCTTCGTCAGCGGGCCGACACGGCGCCGCGCCGGCATTCCCTCGGCCGGCCTGTGGAACCTCTACCCGCTGGCCGGGTTCCCGCTGCTGTTCCTGTGGGAGACGCTGCGCCGCGGCTGCCCGCCGCTGGAGCGCCTGGCCTACCGCCACGCCGAGTGGCGCCTGCGCCGCTGGTTCGCCCACCACATGCACGAGCGCAAGGCCGAGTACACCGCGGTATCGCAGTTCACGCGCTGAACTGCGGGGGGCAGGGCAGGGCCGGCCGATGCTATCGTTCCGCCCGCCATGACTGAACCCGCCACCCCCGATTCCGCCAAGCCCGAACCCGCCAATCCCACCGAGATGCTGGAAACGCTGAGCCCGCCCGGCCCGGCCGCGCGCCGGCGCCTGGTGGCCCTGGGCGGGCTCTGGCCGTTCCTGAGGCCCTACCGCGGCCAGGTGCTGTTTGCCTTCCTGCTGCTGTGCCTGGCCTCGGTGGTGATGCTGCTGGTGCCGCTGGCCGTGCGCCAGCTGATCGACCATGGCTTCGTCGCGGGAGCTGCCGTCAACGGCTACTTCCTGGCGCTGTTCGGCATCGCCCTGCTGTGGGGCGCGGCAGTGGCGGGGCGCTTCTACTACGTCAGCTGGATCGGCGAGCGCGTCACCGCCGACCTGCGCGACGCGGTCTACCGCCGCATGCTGGCGCAGTCGCCGCAGTTCTTCGAATACACCCGTACCGGCGAGGTGCTGTCGCGCCTCACCGCCGACACCACCCTGGTGCAGACCGTGGTCGGCTCCTCGGTGTCGATGGGCCTGCGCAGCTTCTTCCAGTTCCTCGGCGGCCTGGTGATGCTGGCGGTGACCAGCGCCAAGCTGTTCGTGGTGACCCTGGTCATGCTGGTGCTGGTGGTGCTGCCGCTGATACTGACCGCGCGTGGCATCCGGCGCCTGTCGCGCGAGTCTCAGGACCGCATCGCGGACACCTCGGCCCTGGCCGGCGAGATCCTCAACGCCATTCCCACCGTGCAGGCCTTCACCAAGGAAGGCGACGAGGGCGCGCGCTACAGCGTCACGGTGGAGGCCAGCTTCGCCTCCGCGATCCGCCGCACGCGCCTGCGCGCGGCGATGACCGCCACCGCCATCGGCGGGGTGTTCGGCGCCGTGGTGTTCGTGCTGTGGCTGGGCGCGCAGGCGGTGATCGCCGGCTCCATGAGCGCCGGCCAACTCGCCTCCTTCATCCTCTACGCCATGTTCACCGCCAGCGGCATCGGCGTGATCGCCGAGGTTTGGGGCGACATCATGCGCGCCGCCGGCGCCACCGAGCGCCTGATGGAACTGCTGGCGGCCGAGGCCGTGATCCGCGCGCCGGATGCGCCGCTGGCGCTGCCGCCGGCGCGGCAGGCACGCATCGCCTTCGAGAACGTGCGCTTCCACTATCCCTCGCGGCCCAAGACCGCTGCGCTGGCCGACGTCACGCTGGAGGTGCGCGAGGGCGAGACCGTGGCCCTGGTCGGGCCCAGCGGCGCCGGCAAGACCACCGTGTTCCAGCTGCTGCTGCGCTTCTACGACGTCAGCGGCGGGACCATCCGCTTCAACGGCATCGACCTGCGCCAGCTCGATCCGGCGGCGCTGCGCGCGCAGATCGGCCTGGTGCCGCAGGACGCCGTGATCTTCTCGGCCGACGCCATGGAGAACATCCGCTACGGCCGCGCCGGCGCCAGCGACGAGGAAGTGATGGCGGCCGCCCGCGCCGCGCTGGCCGACGAGTTCATCGCGCGGCTGCCGCAGGGCTACAGGACCTTCCTGGGCGAGCGCGGCCTGCGCCTGTCCGGCGGCCAGCGCCAGCGCATCGCCATCGCCCGCGCCATGCTGCGCAACCCGCCGCTGCTGCTGCTGGACGAAGCCACCAGCGCGCTCGACGCCGAGAGCGAGGCCCTGGTGCAGCAGGGCCTGGAAGCGGCGATGCGCGACCGCACCACCCTGATCATCGCCCACCGCCTCGCCACCGTGCGCAAGGCCGACCGCATCATCGTGCTGGAGCATGGGCGCATCGTGGAAACCGGTACGCCGGCGCAGCTGCTGCAGCAGGGTGGCTTGTACGCGAGGCTGGCGAACCTGCAGCTGGTTGCTTAGGGCCTGTTAACCCATTCTCACGAACCGTTCATCCCGAGTGGCCCGCTTTGCGGGCTGTATCGAGGGACGCTGCGCTACTCGATATGAACGGTTCGGGATTTTACTGACCGCAAGAAGCAGAGCGTTTCCTGCCCACCATAGAGCTAAAGTCCGCCATCGGATCACGGAGCGGTGGCATGCAGCAGGCGCAGTGGCAGCAGCGGATCGAGGCCCAGGACTGGCCGCGCATCACCCGGGAACTGGACGCGCAGGGCTGGTCGCTGCTGCCGGCCTTGCTGGAGTCCGAGGAATGCAGTGCCCTGACGTGGATGTACGACGAGGCTTCACGCTTCCGCAGCCGCGTGGTCATGGCGCGCCATGGCTACGGTCAGGGCGAGTACCAGTACTTTGGCTACCCGCTGCCGCCGGCGGTCGAGGGCCTGCGCCAGGCGCTGTATCCGCAGCTGGCGCCGCTGGCCAACCGCTGGAACGGGATCATGGGGCTTGCTCCGCGCTATCCCGAGTCCCTCGATGAATTCCTCGAACGCTGCCATGCAGCCGGCCAGCAGCGTCCGACGCCGCTGCTGCTGCGCTATCGCGCCGGCGACTACAACTGCCTGCACCAGGACCTCTACGGCGAACAGGTATTCCCGCTGCAGGCGGCAGTGCTGCTGTCGCAGCCGCAGCGGGATTTCGAGGGCGGCGAGTTCGTGCTGACCGAGCAGCGCCCGCGACGGCAATCGCGGGTGGAGGTGGTGCCGCTGGCGCAGGGGGACGCGGTGATCTTCGCCGTGCACCATCGGCCGGCCAGCGGCAGCCGTGGCGCCTATCGTGTGAACCTGAGGCATGGCGTCAGCCGTCTGCGGTCGGGGCATCGCCATACGCTGGGTGTGATCTTCCACGACGCGAGCTAGGGATCCGATTGCTGCAGGAGCGGCCGGTGGCCGCGACGACCTGCCTTCGCGGCCACCGGCCGCTCCTACGTTCTTTCGCCCATTGGGTTCATTGACGCAGGCTGACCGTGCGCTGCTTCCAGTCCGCCGACTGCCAGCGATAGAACGGCGTCAGGTGCGCCGGCTCCGATGCCGCGCGCTCGGTGAGCAGCGTGGCCAGCGACACCAGCTCGTAGCTGCGCAACCAGCGGCCGTCGATGCGCGCCTCGCGCGCCGCCAGGATCTGCTTGCCGCCGGGCACCCAGCCGGCGAACTCGACGTAGCCGATGCCCGGCGCCGCGGCCGCCGGCGGCAGCACCTGCACGCTCCAGGCGCCGTCGGTCTGCGTGAACACCCACAGCTCCAGCCAGGTGTCGAGCGGCTGTACCGACAGGGCCAGCGCGGTGCCGCCCGCATTGGCGCGCGCCGATGCGTTCCAGACGCGGCCATAGGTGCAGCGGCGCAGCAGGGGGTTCTTCGCGTCGTTCTTCGGGCCGGTCAGCAGTACGCAGGTCTCGCCGGGTTCGCCGGCTGCTGTCGTCACCGCCAGCTTCGCGCTGGCTGCCGGCACCGCCGCGGGTTCCATCGCCCAGCGCGAAGCGCCGACGCGCACGGCTGCCTCGGTGTAGGCGCGCTGCTCGTCCTCGGGCAATTGCGCACGGTCCACGCCGGCCAGCGCTTCCAGCGCGCGGGTTTCGGCCGCGGCGGCGGCCACGGTGCCGTCGGCACGGCGTGCATGGGCATAGGCCAGGGCCGACCAGACACCGGCGCGGCGCAGGCGGATGCGCGTGGCCGTGGTGCCATCCTGGCTGGCCAGGTCCACGCGGTCCAGCAGTTCCGCGCGCCACTGGTCGAACTGCACGCGCTCCAGCGGGCGCGTGGCCGGATCGACGCAGTCGTGGCGCGTCAGCGCCAGCGCCGCGCGCGCCCGCTGGGCCGGCGTGGCCAGCAGGCTCAGCACGCGGCGGAAGGCGTCGCCCTCGTAGCACAGCTGGACGCGGCCGTCGTCGCGCTCGAACTGCGTGAAGGTCAGCCCGTAGTGCCGCGCGGTGTCGAGGTGGCCGGCGGTGCGCACCTCGTCGGCCTTGGCCTGCTTGCCGGAACCGCGCCGCGCCAGGCGCTCGCCCATGACGCCGAGCGCGTCGAAGGGTTCGGCGTCGATCTTCGCTGCCGGCGCCGCCTTGAGATAGGCGGCGGCGTAGGCGATGCCCAGGGACTCCTGGCCCGGGGTATCGCGCAGGAAGCGCAGCACCGCCAGCAGTTCGGGCGCATGCGCTTCATCGGCTTCCAGCAGCCGCAGCTGCGTGGCGCGGACGTAGCCGCCGCGCTCACGCTCATGGTCCCAGACCTGCAGGAAGCCCAGGCGCTCGCCGCGCACCTCCAGCGTGTCGCCCTGCCACAGCTGCGCCTGCTGCTGCGCACTGTCGCGCGCAGCGGCGCGCAGCGCGGTGTCGTCCTGGGCGACGATCGCCAGGGCGGTGAGGGTGGCGAGCAGCATCACTCGCTCTCCTCGACGGCGGCGGTAGCCACGGCCGGCGGGCTGTTCTGGCCGAGCAGGGCGGAGCCGATGAAGCCGCCGCTGGCCGGCGGCGAGGCGATGATCACCTGTACCTTGTCGGACAGCTTGTCGGCCATGATCTTCTGGATCAGCAGCGGGTGTTTGCTGAGCAGTTCGCCATCGCGTTCCATCTGCCCGCTGGTGACCTTGCCGATGTGCTCCAGGCGGTAGGTCTCGGCGTCGGCCAGCTTCTGGCGCGAGTCGGCCTCGCCGGAGGCCTCGATGCGGCGCGCCTCGGCATTGCCCTCGGCGTAGCGGATGCGCGAGATCTTCTCGGCCTCGGCTTCCAGCTTGCGCTGCTCGATCTGTTTTTCCTTGAACGGCAGCACGTGTTTCATCGCTTCCTGCTGCGCGCGGGCGGCGATGATCTGCTCGTTGCCGGCGGCTTCGGCGGCCTTCTCGCGGCGCACCTTGTCGGCGTCGGCTTCCAGCGCCGTCTCCTTCACCTGCTGGTCCTTCAGCGCCAGGGTGTACTGCATCTTCTCGGTGGCCAGTTCCTCGGCCAGCAGCTGGTCCATGCCGTTGCGGTACTCGCGCGGCAGGTCGACGTTGCCCAGCTGCACGTCGCGCAGCAGGATGCCGTCGGCGGCCAGGCGCGGTTTCAGCTCGGCGGCGATCTGCTGCTGGATCTCGGCGCGCTTGGTGGAGAAGATCTCCTTGACGGTGTAGCGGGTGAAGATGCGGTAGATCACGCCGTGCAGGGCCGGCTCCACCACGTCGTGATCGATGTCTTCGGGCAACTGCCGGGCGATCTCGGTGATCTGCCTGGGGTCCAGGGCGTAGCGCAGGCTCAGGTCCACGCCCAGCGACAGGCCTTCCTTGGACTGGAACGGCGCATTGCCGTCGGCGCGGGCACTGTCCGCCGGGCGCAGCACCCGGTCGCGCAGCGAATAGAGGCGCAGCCCGTGCAGGCCGGGCAGGGCGAACACCGGGCCGGCGCCGAATACGCGCTGGCCGCCGAACAGGCGGTCGCTGCGCACGGCGACTTCACCTGCCGGCACGGTCTGCAGCGGCGGCGACTGGTAGAGGGCATAGGCGGCCGTGGCGACCAGCCCCAGTGCGAACAGCCGGCCGCGACGGCGCCAGGCGGCGCTGCCGGCAGCCTCCCCGACCGCGCCCAGCTGTTCCCGCCAGCTCCGCGGACCGGCCGGGGGTTCTTCCTGCGCATCTTCCTGAATCTGATCCTGCATGTGCCTGCTCCCTGAAACCCGGACCGGGAGCGGCCGTCCCCGGCCGCCGCAGCGGTGGCCCGGAAGGAACCGCTGCTGGAAACAGAGTCTGGGCGGCGGGCGTGCGCCGGCCGTGGCGCGGTAGTGCAAGTCCGGCGGAATTTCGTGCAGAACTGGTGCAGCGCTTAGAGCTTATCCGTAAGTAAAACACGCACGCGTTGCTGCCAGAAATCGCGCCAGGCAAGTCGGCCGCCGCGCGGTTTGGTGGTTCCAAATAAGCGGCGGCCGGCGCCGCATGGCGCGATTTCCGGCGCAACCCGGAGGGACGGGGCCATTTTCGCGCCCCGCGGCCCCTATCGCCCCTTATGTACGTCAAGTACACCGCGGGTCGATAGGGTTGGCGGGACACGAAAATGGCACGCCGTCGCGTGCGTGTTTTACTTACGGATAAGCTCTTAAAATGCGCCCATGAAAACCGTCGATTTCGAGCTGGACCGTGAATTCATCGAGCTGAACCAGCTCCTCAAGCTGGCCGGCATCTGCGACTCCGGCGGTGCCGGCAAGCAGTTGGTGGCCGAGGGCCTGGTGACCGTGGACGGCGCGCCCGAGAGCCGCAAGACCGCCAAGATCCGCGTCGGCCAGGTGGTGGTCTGCGAGGGCCTGCGCATCCGCGTGAAGGCGGTCTGAGCCGGCCGTGAGCGTGGAGGCGACACTGCGCCGCTACCTCGGCGCCTACCCCGAGAACCTGCAGGCGCAGGTGCGCCAGCTGGTGGAGCAGGGGCGCCTGGCCGGGCACCTGGCGCAGCGCTACCCCGGCCGGCACGCCATCCAGACCGACGGCGCGCTCCATGACTACGTGCAGGAATACAAGCAGGCGTACATGAAGAGTTCGCCGCCGCTGCACAAGGTGCAGTGGCAGAACAAGATGGACGTGCTGCAGAACGTGCTGGGCCTGCACACCGCGATCTCGCGGGTGCAGGGGGCCAGGCTCAAGGCCAAGGCCGAGATTCGCGTCTCCGGCCTGTTCAAGGAGACCGCGCCGGAGTTCCTCGAGATGGTGGTGGTGCACGAGCTGGCGCACCTGCGCGAGCGCGAGCACAACAAGGCCTTCTACCAGTTGTGCCGGCACATGCTGCCGGACTACCACCAGGTGGAGTTCGATCTGCGGCTGCTGTTGCTGCAGCGGGCGCTGGCTTCCGCTGCAGTCGTCGATCCCTGAGACAAGGTTCAAGTGTCCTCGGACCTCTGAAAATATGAATTACCGTGACTTCGGCCATTGCCGCCGCAGGCTGACCGTGCCTAGGCTGGGGCCATCACTTTTCTCATTACCGGAGGTTTCCCATGGACACGCTGGTCAACTACGAGCTGCAGGACGGCATCGCGACGCTGACGCTGAACAACGGCAAGGCCAACGCGCTGTCGCCGGCGATGCTGGTGGCGCTGAACGAAGCGCTGGACCGCTCCGATTCGGATCGCGCGGCGGTGGTGCTCACCGGCCGCGAGGGCATGTTCTCGGGTGGCTTCGATCTCGCGGTGATGGGCGCCGGCGGTCCGCCGACGCGTGAGCTGGTGATCGGTGGCTTCCTGCTGGCCGAGCGCCTGCTGAAGTTTCCGCGCCCGGTGGTGATCGCCGCGGGCGGGCACGCATTGGCGATGGCTTCGTTCCTGCTGCTCTGCGGCGACCTGCGCCTGGGGGCCGAGGGCGCCTTCAAGATCGGCGCCAACGAAGTTGCCATCGGCCTGACCATGCCCTACGCGGCCACCGAGATCTGCCGCATGCGCCTGGCGGTCACGCATTTCGGACGCGCCGTCACCAACGCCGAGATCTTCACGCCTGCCGCTGCCGTGGATGCGGGCTTCCTCGATCGCGTCGTGCCGCAGGAGCAACTGCTGGCCGAGGCCAGGGCCGCTGCCGCCGGCCTGTTCAAGCTCAACCGCGCCGCCTTCGCCGCCACCAAGCTGCGTGCGCGGGCACCGGGCCTGACGGCACTCCGTGCGGCCATCGAGGCCGACGAGGCGGAGTTCCGCAAGATGTTCGGCTAGCGCGCGGCCACATCCTTCAGGGCCGACAGGATCGCCTGCAGGGCGGCGCCATCGGCTGCCACCAGGGCGAAGTGGTCGCCGGGGATGCTGCGGACCTGTACCGTCGCGCCGGCAGTTGTCGCGGCGCGCGCGTAGTTGCTGGCCTGCGAGAGTGGCACGATCAGGTCGTCGGCGCCGGTCAGCAAAGTGACGGACGCTGCCGGCGGCAGCATCTGCAGCGGCGACACCTCGCGTAGTGCTGCCTTGCCGATCAACTGCGGGATGGCCGCGCCGCAGGCGGGGTTGTCCTGCGGGTAGCGCGCGAGATCGGCGATCGCTGCCAGGCCCAGGACGCGCTGCGGCAATAGCGGTGCCTGCGAGAACAGCGCACTGGTCGCGGGCAATCGAGGGCGGCTGGCTGCCCACAGCGCCAGGTGTCCGCCGGCCGAGTGCCCGGCGAAGGCCAGTCGCTGCAGGTCCAGCGGACGGTCCTTGGCGAGCGTGCGCAGATGATCGACCGCCGCCGCCACGTCGCGGAAGGTCCCGGGCCAGCCGCCGCCGGCTTCGTTGACGCCGCGATACTCGATGTTCCACACCGCCCAGCCGGCGCGGCCCAGCGAGGCGGCCAGCGGCTCCAGGTGTTCAGGGCCGGCAATGCTGTGCTGCCAGCAGCCGCCGTGCATCAGCACCAGCACCGGATGCGGTCCCTGGCCTGCGGGCAGGTGCAGCAGGCCGTATTGCTGCGTCGCATCGCCATAGGCTAGCCGCAGCGGCGCGGCCGTGGCCGGCAAGGCGAAGGCCGCGAGCAGGCACAGCAGCATCCGGAACGGGCGCATGCATCCACTCTAGCGCTTCGCCTGCGGCTCGTCCTTGCGGAGGAGGGAACGCCCTGCGTAGCGGCTTAGGCTTGCCGCCAGAGCCGACCATGGCCGCCCGAGGAGAAACCCGTGTCAGCCCAGCCCGCCTATTCCCGCAGCCGTCCCTGCCGTCTCGCCGAGGTGCCTCGCTGGGATGCGGAGACCGGGGTGGCGGTGGTGGGCTTCGGTGCTGCCGGTGCCTGCGCGGCGCTGGAGGCGGTGCGTGCGGGGGCGAAGGTGACGCTGCTGGAAGCCACTTCCGGCAGCGGCGGCACCTCGGCGCTGTCCGGCGGCGAGATGTACGTCGGCGGCAACGGCGGTACGCCGCAGCAGCGCGCCGCCGGTTTCACCGACGACACCGAGGACCTGTATCGCTACCTGCTGATGGCCGGCGGTCCCGACGCCGACGCCGCCAAGGTGCGCGCCTATGCCGAGGGCAGCCTGGCGCACTTCGAGTGGATGCAGGCGCAGGGCCTGGTCTACAAGGATTCCTTCATCCCGCAGCGCATCGTCGAGCCCTTCACCGACGACTGCCTGATCTGGAGCGGCAGCGAGGAAGCCTGGCCGTTCTCGGAGAACGCCAAGCCTTGCCCGCGCGGGCACACGCCGCAGTGGATGGGCCTGGGCGGCGGGCGTTATCTGATGGATGTGCTGGCGGCGCGTGTCGCCGAGTCCGCGGTCGAAGTGCGCTACGACACGCGAGCCGCGGCGCTGATCGTGGACGAATCCGGCCGCGTGGCCGGGCTGGTGCTGCGCCGCGATGGACAGGACTCCTTCCTGCGGGCTACGCGCGGCGTGGTGCTCTGCGCCGGCGGCTACATCATGAACAAGGACCTGCTGCGCCAGCATGCGCCGCAGCTGCAGCGCGCCAACATGCCGATCGGCACGGTGGACGATGGCTCCGGCATCCAGCTCGGCCAGGGCGCGGGCGGCCACGCCATCCACATGGACCAGGGCTTCGTGACGCTGCCCTGGTATCCGCCGGAGCAGCTGATCAAGGGCATCTTCATCAACGCGCGCGGCCAGCGCTTCATCAACGAGGACTGCTACCACGGCCGCGTCGCGCAGCACATCCTGCAGCAGTCCGGCGACCGCTTCTGGCTGCTGCTGGATCGCGAGATTTTCGCCGAGCCCGACTTCGGCCAGTTCGCGAAAATCACCATCGGCGCCACCGGCGACAGCTGGCAGGAAGTGGAGCGCGAGCTGGAGCTCCCGGAGGGCGCGCTGGTCTCTACCGTGGAGCTGTACAACCGCCACGCCGCGCAGGGCCAGGACCCGCTGTTCCGCAAGGCCGCGAAGTGGCTGCGCCCGCTGACGCAGGGGCCGTTCGTCGCGCTGGACTGCCGCATCGATCATGCCGCCTATTTCAGCTTCACGCTGGGCGGGCTCGACACGCTGCCGACCGGAGAAGTGCTGGATGCGGCGCGCCAGCCCATCGCGGGGTTGTATGCCGCGGGGCGCAGCGCCTGCGGTCTGCCGCGCTGGGGCGCGGGCTACAGCTCAGGCATGTCGCTGGCGGACGCGACTTTCTTCGGGCGGCAGGCGGGCAAGCGGGCTGCTAACCCCTGAGCCTCAGGCATCGCCGCAGCGCAGTAGCCCGGATGCAATCCGGGGGTTGCGCTGACTCATCCCGGATTTCATCCGGGCTACTGACTTCGCAGTCGAGGTTTAGCGCCTGGCCCGGCGCAGCGCTCCCAGCGTCAGCAGGAGTGCCAGCAGCGATGCCGGCAGCGCGCCGCCACCGCCACCACCATCGCCGCCGCTGCTTGGCGGTTCCGTCGCCGGCGGCGGATCGACGCCGCGGTTGAGGCCGTTCAGCACGGTGGTGCCGCTGTTGTCCGGATCCAGGTAGATTTTCAGGTTGTTGCCGATCGCCTTGTCCTCGCCGAGCCAGGCCAGTTCCAGGCGGCCGAAGTAGTCGGGCTTGTCGTTGGGCTGGCTGCCGCTGCAGTTGGCGGAGCCGCCGGAGAGCGTGCCGATGACGCGGCCGCTCTGGTTCCACAGCGCGGCACCCGAGGAGCCGCCCTCGGTGGTGCCGCTGTTCCAGAACACTTCCCAGGCATCCACCGTGAAATCGCCCACGGCGGTGTTGTTCTTCTTGCTGACCCCGCCGCTGTAGCGGCTGATCTTCTTGTCGTCGCCGCTGGGGTGGTGGATCGCCGCGCCGGAGCTGGGGGTGGTGCCGCTGACATCCCAGCCGGCAAAGTAGACGTTGTAGTTGGTGACCGGGGGCGCGCCATCGGCGGGACCCCGGAGTTGCAGCAGCGCGAAGTCGGAAGTCGGATTGCGCGCCACCAGTTCCTTGGCGGTGATGAACTGGTCCACGCGGCCATTGCTGCCGCTGCCGCAGCCGCCGCGATTGACGTTGAAGTAGGCGCGGATGCCCGATGCCGCCACCTGGTCGAGATCGCAGTGATTGGCGGTGAGGATGTACGGGGTTTCATCCAGCCGCACGTTGTTGACCAGCGTGCCCGTGCACAGGGCGCGGTTGTTGAGCGTGATCAGCACCACCGACCGCACCTGCGGCAGCCAGTCGTTGGCGGCGGAGCAGGCTACGTCGACGTTGCAGGCGCCCGAAGTGCCGAAGTTGCCCTTGGCGGTGCCGGCGGTGGGAAAGCCGCGGTAGCCATGCTGGGCTTCGACGATGTGCAGGCCGAACCCGCCCTTGCGCGCGGCCGGCAGGCGCAGTTCCAGCAGCGCGTGGCCGCCGCGCACCACCGGCAGCAGCAGGCTGCCGTCAGCCTCGGCAGCCAGCGGGCCCTGCGCGTCGCCGCTGTCCTCGCCGATCCAGCGCAGCTCGGCGCCGGCCGGCAGCTTCAGGTCTTCCAGGCTCAGCGCCAGCGACTCGGCGCCCTGCGAGTCGATACCCAGGCGCCAGCGCGCGATGCCCGCCGCCGGGCTGTCCCAGCCGCCGTCGGCCACGCCGAGATCCAGCGGCAGGCCCACGGCGTATTGCAGCGGGTGTTCCTTGGCGTCGTCCAGCGCGTCGGCGATGTCAGCCCCGGGCAGGCCGTGGCGCGGAAAGTCCGCCGCGGCGGCGGACAGGGACAGCAGCAGGCAGGGCAGCAGGAGCAGGCGGCGCAGGGTCAGGATCATGGTGGCGGCGAATCTGGAAAATGCGGACGCACCACTATAGCCGCGTCCGGCGGCGCGTCTGTGAACCCGGTTGGTTCAGTTCGTATGCCGCCGCCGGCGCAGCGCCGCCAGCGCGAGGCCCGCCAGCAGCAGCGGCAGGCCCGGCGAACCGCCACCACCGCCACCGGAGCTGCTGCCCCCGGAACTTCCGCCCCCGGAGCCGCCCACCGCACCGGGCGAGCCGCCTGCGTCCTTGCCGTTCAGGGTCAGGGCGCCGGTGCCGGTCGGGTCCAGGTGGGCCTTGAGCTGGCCGCTGCTGGCGCTGTTGGCCGTCCAGCCGCGCGCGAAGCGGGCGTAGATGTCGCTGGCGCCGGGATTGCCGCAGCTGGAGGAACCGCCGGACAGGGTGCCGACCAGGCGGCGATCCTGGTTCCACAGGCCGCTGCCGGAGGAGCCGGGCTCGGTCACGCCGCGGGCCCAGTGCACTTCCCAGCCGTCGACCTGGAAGGCGTCGATCTGGGCGTTCTCGATGGACTGCACCGAACTGGTGAACGTGCTGATCTTCTTGTCGTCGCCGCCGGGATGGTGGATGCCGACGCCGCTGCGCGCCGCCACGCCGGTGCGCGCGTCCCAGCCGCTGTAGTGCACGCCGAAGGACGAGGGCGGGCGGGAGGCGAGTTCGAACAGCGTGAAGTCGGACTCGCTGTCGCGTGCCAGGAAGCTGCCGCCGGCGATGACCTGGTTGATCGGCCCGTCGCTGCTGCTGCCGCAGCTGGATTTCTGCACGTTGAAGTACACCGTCACGTCCGACATGCGCGTGGACGAGGTGATGCCGCAGTGATTGGCGGTGAGCACCAGCGGCCGGTCGTTCTGCGCGGTGTTGTTGACCATGGCGCCCGAGCAGGTCACCAGGGTGTTGACCAGCAGGATGCGGTTCAGGCGCGTGTAGACCACGGTGGAGCGGATCTGGTCGCGCCAGTTGTTGCCGTCGGAGCAGGCGACGTCGATGTGGCAGCTGCCGTCGGCATCGCCCAGCGCGCCCTTGGCGGGCAGGGCGGCGCTGCCCAGTGCGCGGAAGCCGTGGAAGGCCTCGGCGATGCGCAGGCGGAAGGCGTCGCGCGCGGCCGCCGGCATGCGCGCTTCCAGCACGGCTTCATCGTCGCGCACCACCGGCAGCAGCAGTTCGCCGTCACCGCGGAAGGGGCCTTGCACGTCGCGGCCATCGGCCGAGGAGAACCAGATTTCGCCGCCGGCAGGCAGCGCCAGCTGTTCCAGCCGCGCGCTGAGGTTGAGCGCGCCGGCCGAGCCCAGGCGCAGGCGCCAGCGCGCGGTGCCGGGGCTGGGTTCGTCCCAGGCGCCGTCCTGCTCGCTCAGCGACAGCGGCACGCCGGTGGCGAAGGACAGGGGAGCGCTGCGCAGCACCTCGGCGGTATCCATGCGCTGTCCCGCCGGCAGCAGCTGCAGGGGCAGTTCACCCAGCGACAGCGCCGCGGACGCGGCGAAGCTGGGCAGGCCCAGCAGCAGGGCAAGGCAGGCAGTCAGGCGCATGGGAATCTCCCCCGTGGTGTGACCGCACTATATCGGAGCGCTTCGCTCCGAAGGGGGCTCCGGACGGGCCAAAGCCGCCGTTTGACCCCCTCCTTCAGGTGGTAGCAATCAGGGCCTGCGCCGGACCCAGCCGCGGGCCGTCGATCGCCGCCAGCGCCAGCTGTTCCGAGCCGGCGTGGCTGATCTGCAGCACGGCGGTCAGCAGGGTGGCGTCACCGTCGGCCACCGCGTCCACCACCTCGCCCACGGCCTGGCCGTCGCCGGCGGCGTCGTAGACCGGTTCGCCGGGTTTTGCGGCCACCGCGGCGCGCAGCAGGAACATGCGGCGCTTGAGCTGCCCCAGGTAATGCAGGCGCGCGACGATTTCCTGGCCGGTGTAGCAGCCCTTGTTGAAGCTGATGCCGCCCAGCGCGTCGAGATTGGCCATCTGCGGCACGAACATCTCGCGGGTTTCGGCGTAGACCGTGGGCACGCCGGCCCGCAGGTCGGCACGGCGCCAGGCTTCGAAGCCCGCCGCCGGCAGCGACTCGAGCCCGGCGACCGGGCCGTGTACCGACCAGCGCGGTTCCGCGCCGAGGCGGCGGATCACCACCACGCCGTCCCTGGATGCGCTCTGCATCGGTTCCTGCGGCAGCGGCAGGCCCAGGGATTCGAGCCAGCCGGCGGCGGATTCGCCGACCAGGCCGGTGGCGGGCAGCTCGGCCGTGCAGTCCTGCAGCGTGACCTTGGAGCGCAGCACGAACATGCGCAGGCGCTTGAGTGTCGGTTCAGCGACGCTGCGATGCAGTTCCAGGAGGGTGTCATTGCCGTGCCGGAACAGCGCCAGCACCGCGAGCATGCGTCCCTTGGGGTTGCTATAGGAGGAGAGCTGCGCACGGTTCTCATTCACCAGGCGCGTGTCATTGCTCAGCTGCCCCTGCAAAAAGCTTTCTGTATCCGCGCCTTGCACGCGGATATAAACGAGTTCATCGAGTGGAATACGAGCGTTCACAGGAAATTCACGTTGCGGTGCACAAGAGAAGTTTGTCACACTATTGCGGCTTTGCAGCCCAGAAATGTCCGTGTCGCATTCGACTGATCCAAATATCGCCGGCAGCATCAAGCCGGATGACGTGGTTTCCCTCGCGGAACTGCTGGAGAAGACGCAGCCTGCGGCGGATCAGGCGGCAGAGCAGGATCCGGAGCCGGCGCCCGAGGTGGGTGGCCGTCGCGACGGCCCTGACCCCACGCGCTACGGCGACTGGGAAAAGAACGGCCGCTGTATCGACTTCTGAGTTTCCACTCAGTTCACGTCCCGGAATTGGGAGCCGGAATGACAATGAAAACACCCGCGGACAATCGTCCCCTGTCACCTTTCATGCTGGGGCAGTATTACCGCTTCCAGTGGACCTCTCTGCTCTCGATCATCCACCGCGTCACCGGTGTGGGCCTCAGCGTGGGTACGCTGCTGGTCGCCGCCTGGCTGATCGCCCTGGCCATGGGCCCCGAGACCTACAGGCAGTTCGCCGTGCACCTCACCGCCTGGTACGGGCAGGTGCTGCTGTTCGGCTGGAGCTGGGCCCTGATGTATCACCTGGGCAACGGCATCCGCCACCTGTTCTGGGACATCGGCTGGGGCTTCGACCTCAAGACCGCCGCGCGCAGCGGCTACGCCGTGGTCGCCGCCTCCCTGCTGCTGACGGTCGCGGCATGGGCCGTGGCCTACTTCCTCTAAGGAGCCGACGATGAGCCTGCGTTCTCCCCTGAGCCGCGCCCGCGGCCTCGGTTCCGCCAAGGACGGCGTCCATCACTTCTGGGTGCAGCGCGTGTCCGCCGTTGCCCTGATCCCGCTGACGCTGTGGTTCGTGTTCTCGCTGGCGCAGCTGGCCGGCGGCGACTACTACGCCGTGCGCCACTGGGTGTCGGCGCCGAGCGTCGCGATCGTGCTGGTGCTGTTCCTCCTCACCATGCTGTACCACTCCGCGCTGGGCGTGCAGGTGGTCATCGAGGACTACGTGCACCACGAGGGCCTCAAGCTGCTGTCGCTGATGGGCCAGAAGTTCCTCCACGCCATCGTCGCCGCCGCCAGCGTCTACGCCGTCCTGCGCGTCGCGCTGTAATTCCGGGATAACAAGAATGTCCGCATACGAGATCGTTCATCACGAATACGACGCCATCGTCGTCGGAGCCGGCGGCGCCGGCCTGCGCGCGACCCTGGGCCTGGCCGAAGCCGGCCTGAAGACGGCCAACATCACCAAGCTGTTCCCGACGCGCTCGCACACCGTGGCGGCGCAGGGCGGCATCTCCGCCGCGCTGTCCAACATGGGCAAGGACGACTGGCGCTGGCACTTCTACGACACCGTCAAGGGTTCCGACTGGCTCGGCGACCAGGACGCGATCGAGTACATGACGCGCGAGGCCATCCCCGCGATCATCGAGCTCGAGCACTACGGCGTGCCGTTCTCGCGGACCAAGGAAGGCAAGATCTACCAGCGTCCGTTCGGCGGCATGACCACCGATTTCGGCAAGGGCCCGCCGGCCCAGCGCACCTGTGCCGCCGCCGACCGCACCGGCCACGCCATGCTGCACACGCTGTACCAGCAGAGCCTGAAGTGCCGCGCGCAGTTCTTCATCGAGTTCTTCGCGCTGGACCTGCTGATGGACGAGGACGGCTCCTGCCACGGCGTACTCGCCTGGGAGCTGGCCACCGGCAAGCTGCACCGCTTCCGCGCCCACCAGACGATCCTGGCCACCGGCGGCTACGGCCGCGCCTACTTCTCGGCCACCTCGGCCCATACCTGCACCGGCGACGGCAACGCCATGGTGCTGCGTGCCGGCCTGCCGCTGCAGGATCTCGAGTTCGTGCAGTTCCACCCCACCGGCATCTACGGCTCCGGCTGCCTGATCACCGAGGGTGCGCGTGGCGAGGGCGGTTACCTTACCAACCAGAAGGGTGAGCGCTTCATGGAGCGCTATGCCCCGTCCGTGAAGGACCTGGCGCCGCGCGACATGGTGAGCCGCGCCATGGCGACCGAAATCCGCGAAGGCCGCGGCGTCGGTTCCGAGGCCGATCACATCCACCTGCATCTGGAGCACCTCGGTCCCGAGGTGCTGCACCAGCGCCTGCCGGGCATCTCCGAGTCGGCCAGGACCTTTGCCGGCGTCGACGTCACCAAGGAGCCGATCCCGGTCGTGCCGACGGTGCACTACAACATGGGCGGCATCCCGACGCTGTACACCGGCGAAGTGGTGACCCTGAAGAACGGCAATCCCGATTCCGTGGTGCCGGGCATGATGGCCGTGGGCGAAGCCGCCTGCGTGTCGGTGCACGGCGCCAACCGCCTGGGCTCCAACTCGCTGCTCGACCTGGTGGTGTTCGGCCGCGCTGCCGCGATCCAGGCCGCCAAGCTGGTCAAGTCGGGCACCACGCACCGCAAGATCTCCGGCGCTTCCGAAGAGAAGGCGCTGGCGCGTCTCGAGGGCTTCCGCAACGCCAAGGGCGGCACGCCCGCCGCGAAGATCCGCCTGGACATGCAGAAGACCATGCAGAAGCACTGCGCGGTGTTCCGCGACGGTCCGCTGATGCAGGAAGGCATCGTCAAGCTCAACGGCGTGATCGACAACTTCACCCAGGACGTCAAGGTTTCCGACCGCTCCATGATCTGGAACTCGGACCTCTGCGAGACGCTGGAACTGGACAACCTGCTGGGCCAGGCTCTGCTGACCATCGTCGGTGCCGAGAACCGCAAGGAATCGCGCGGCGCCCACGCCCGCGACGACATCCAGAAGCGCGAAGACGAGCAGTGGATGAAGCACACCGTGGCGTGGCGCACCGGCGACAAGCAGGTGAAGATCGACTACCGCCCCGTGCACATGCAGCCGCTGGACAACGACGTGGAACACATCCCGCCGGTTGCCCGCAAGTACTGATCGCTCAAGGAATCCACGTCATGGCACAGTTCTCGCTCCCGCAGAATTCCAAGATCGACAAGTCCGCCGGCAAGCACCACAAGGCTCCGGAAGGCTCGAAGAAGATCCGCAACTTCAAGATCTACCGGTATGACCCGGACACCGGCGCCAACCCGCGCATGGACACCTACGAGGTGGACATGGCCAGCTGCGGCCCGATGGTCCTGGACGCGCTGATCAAGATCAAGAACGAGGCGGACGCCACGCTGACCTTCCGCCGCTCCTGCCGTGAAGGCATCTGCGGCAGCTGCGCGATGAACATCGACGGCACCAACACGCTGGCCTGCACCAAGACCTGCGAAGAAGTGAAGGGCGAGGTGGTGATCTACCCGCTGCCGCACATGCCGGTGGTGAAGGACCTGGTCCCCGACCTGACCCACTTCTACGCCCAGCTGGCCTCGATCGAGCCCTGGCTCAAGGCCGACTCGCCGGCGCCGACGCGCGAGCGCCTGCAGTCCGAAGAGGACCGTGCCAAGCTCGACGGCCTCTACGAGTGCATCCTCTGTGCCTGCTGCACCACCAGCTGCCCGAGCTACTGGTGGAACGGTGACCGCTACCTCGGTCCGGCGATCCTGCTGCAGGCCTACCGCTGGCTGGCCGACAGCCGCGACGAGGCCACCGGTTCGCGCCTGGACGAGCTGGAAGACCCGTTCAAGCTGTACCGCTGCCACACGATCATGAACTGCGCCAAGACCTGCCCCAAGGGTCTGAACCCGGCCAAGGCGATTGCCGAAACCAAGAAGATGCTGGTGGAGCGCCGGGTCTGATCGACCTGGCCACCCACGGCGGATTCACCATGGAAGAAGGCAAGCTGCGCTGGCTGTTGCGCCGCGGCATGAAGGAACTGGACGTCCTGACGGAGCGCTATTACGCGCATCGCTGGCCCGTGGCCACGGAGGCCGAACGAGCCATCTTCATCCAGATGCTGCAAACCACCGAGGACCCGGATCTCTGGGCCTGGGCCATGGGTTACGAGCAGCCTCCCGAGATTTATGCCGATGTCGTCAAACAGCTTTGCCGCTACTACTGACCTGAACTTGCGCCCGTCCTTCCGGGCGCATCGCTTCCTGTTCATCCTGCACCTGCTGGCCCTGGCGCTGGTCCTGGCGGCGATGTCGCCTGGCTGGCCCATGATGCTGCTGGCGGCCGCCTTCGGCGCATCCTGGCTGTGGCTGCGGCGCCATGCCGCCTTCGGCTTCGGCCACCGCGCCCTGGTGCGCCTGGTGTGGCAGGCCGACGGCCAGTGGCTGGTGGTGGACAGTGCCGGCCACAAGGCCGAGGCCGACCTGCTGGGCAACAGCTGCGTGCACTCGCGGCTGATGGTGCTGAACTTCCGCCTCAAGTCCGGCAAGCGCCGCACCCGCGTGGTGCTCGGCGACGAACTGGGCGCCGACCCCCTGCGCCGCCTGCGCGCCCGCCTGATGTCCTTCGCCTGCGCGGGAGCCTGACGGCTCAGATCGTAGTTTTTAGATAGTAGATAGTGGTTAAAGCCCGCTTCCAGCGGGCTTTTTTCGTTTTCTACTATCTGCAAACCACTATCCACTATCTGTCTGCAACGCAGTTGGCATTCCCCGTGCATGCCGAATCCCAGAGGTCCGCACCAGCGTCTGGCGCGGAAAGGAAAGGGAGCTGAATCGTGATCGGGAATTCCAGATGGGACAGGGTGGGCATGCTGTTCGCCCTGGTGGCGGGGCTGGCCTATGCCGGCAGTGCGGCGGCAGAGCCGACGATGGTGGCCTTCGACCAGATCAGCGCCGGTGATACGGCCTGGATGCTGGCCTC
The DNA here is from genome assembly GCF_003428335.1 of Solimonas sp. K1W22B-7. Lineage (GTDB taxonomy): Bacteria > Pseudomonadota > Gammaproteobacteria > Nevskiales > Nevskiaceae > Solimonas_A. The sequence goes on along the minus strand of NZ_CP031704.1, from coordinate 3,747,256 downwards.
GACGGCGCTGGTGCTGCTGATGACGATTCCGGGCCTGGCGCTGTTCTACGCCGGCATGGTGCGCAAGAAGAACGTGCTGGCGACCACGCTGCAGAGCTTCGCGGTGACCGCCCTGGTCACGGTGCTGTGGGTGGTGATCGGCTACAGCCTGGCCTTCACCCCCGGCTCCCCCTTCATCGGCAGCCTGGACCAGCTGTTCCTGGGACAGCTCAAGTACCTGAAGGAGGCCGGCCAGCTGAGCATCAGCCCGATCGCGCCGACGATCCCGGAATCGGTCTTCATCATGTACCAGCTGACCTTCGCGATCATCACGCCGGCGCTGATCACCGGCGCCTTCGCCGAGCGCATGAAGTTCGGGTCCATGCTGCTGTTCGTGGCGGCCTGGTCGCTGCTGGTCTACGCGCCGGTGGCCCACTGGGTGTGGTCGCCGGACGGCTGGCTGGCCAAGCTCGGCGCACAGGACTTTGCCGGCGGCACCGTGGTGCACATCAATGCCGGTGCCGCGGGCCTGGCCTGCGCCTACATGCTGGGCCGCCGCAGCGGCTACGGCAGCGAGCCCTTCATTCCCTACAACCTGGCGTTCACGCTGATCGGCGCCTCGCTGCTGTGGGTGGGCTGGTTCGGCTTCAACGCCGGTTCGGCGGTGGCGGCCGACGGCCGCGCCGGCATGGCGATGCTGGTCACCCAGGTGGCCACCGCCACCGCAGTGCTGACCTGGATGGGCGTGGAATGGGTGATCCGCCGGCGCGCCTCTCTGCTCGGCGCCTGTTCCGGCGCGGTCGCGGGCCTGGTGGCGATCACCCCGGCTTCCGGTTTTGTCGAGGTGCCCGGGGCGCTGGCGATCGGTGCCGCCTCCGGCATCCTCTGCTACTGGGGTGCCACCGGCCTCAAGCGCCTGCTCGGCGCGGACGACTCGCTGGACGTGTTCGGCATCCATGGTGTCGGCGGCCTGGTCGGCGCCCTGCTGACCGGCGTGTTCTCCAGCAAGGCGATCTCCGGGGCCGACGCCAGCATGGTGGTGCAGACCCTGGGTGCCTTCGCCACGCTGTTCTACAGCGCCGGCATGACCATCATGATCCTGCTGCTGATCCGCTTCACCTTCGGGCTGCGCGTCAACGGCGATGAGGAACAGGCCGGCCTCGACCTGGCCCTGCATGGCGAACGCATCGTCTAGGGCGGCGGGAGGATTCCGGCATGGCAGCAGAGGGCGGCATGTGGGGGGCTGCGCCGGTCGCGATGCGACCGGCTGCAGCTGGAACAGGAGGGTTTTCGATGACCGACGGTGACAAGCTGGCCCTGGCGACACGTCTGTACGTGCGGCTGCGGCATTGCACCGGGCGCATTACCGATGCGATGTGGATGACGCAGAACATGGAGTACGCCCGCGAGATCGTGCGCATGGCGCGCACGGGCGGCGACGACGAGCTGATGCGCCTGGCGGACCGCTTCGAGGAAGTGATGTTCGGCCGCCCCCGGGCGATGGTGGCGGCCTCGGCGACGCCCGCGAAGGGCGCGGCGGACGCGCCGGCGGCGCCGCCGGCGCTGGGGAAGTACACGGGGTCGTTGCGGTAGCGGTGATGTTGAGATTGAACCCCTCTCCCGCTTGCGGGAGAGGGGCAGGCGAGGGCATGGATGCCCGAGGTAGGGCAACGCAGGAGCAGTTGCCGAGGAGAGGGTTTCTGTAAAAGGTGGGCTAGCCAACTCCAGCGCGAGTTACAGCGCCCTCTCCCGGCCTACGGCCACCCTCTCCCGCAAGCGGGCGAGGGGACAGAAGTCAGGCGCTTTTGCGCCCCTCCAGCACCGTCGGCATCGCCCGCGCCAGCGTATGCGGATAGTCCAGCGTGTAGTGCAGGCCGCGCGATTCCTTGCGTGACAGCGCCGAGCGCACGATCAGGTCGGCGCAGACCACCAGGTTGCGCAGTTCCAGCAGGTGCGCGGTGATGCGGTAGTTGCCGTAGTACTCCTGGATCTCGCGCGCCAGCAGTTCGACGCGGTGCTGCGCGCGCTCCAGGCGCTTGGTGGTGCGCACGATGCCGACGTAGTCCCACATGAAGGTGCGCAGTTCCAGCCAGTTGTGCGACACCACGACGTCCTCGTCGGAGTCGGTGACGCGGCTTTCGTCCCAGGGCTTGAGGCCCTGCGGCAGCTCGCGCTGGTCCAGGGTCGCCAGCAGGTCCTCGGCGGCGGCGGCGGCGAACGCCAGGCATTCCAGGATCGAGTTCGAGGCCAGGCGGTTGGCGCCGTGCAGGCCGGTGCAGGCGACCTCGCCGATGGCATAGAGGCCATCGACGTCGGTGCGGGCGCGCAGGTCGGTCAGCACGCCGCCGCAGGTGAAGTGCGCGGAGGGCACCACCGGGATCGGGTCGGTGGTGATGTCCAGCCCCAGTTCGAGGCAGTGCGCGTGGATGCTGGGGAAGTGGCTCTTGATGAATTCGGGCGACTTGTGGGTGATGTCCAGCAGCACGTGGCGCAGGCCCAGGCGCTTCATTTCGTGGTCGATGGCGCGGGCGACGATGTCGCGCGGCGCCAGTTCGGCGCGCGAGTCGAAGCGCGGCATGAAGCGCTCGCCGGCCGTGCCATCCGGATTGGGCAGGCGCAGCAGCGCGCCTTCGCCGCGCAGCGCCTCGCTGATCAGGAAGTTGCGCGATTCCTCGTGGTACAGGCAGGTCGGGTGGAACTGCATGAACTCCATGTTCGACACGCGGCAGCCGGCGCGCCAGGCCATGGCGATGCCGTCGCCGGAGGCGCCGAAGGGGTTGCTGGAGTAGAGGTAGACCTGGTTGGCGCCGCCGGTGCACATCGCCACCGCCTTGGCGGCCACGGCTTCCACCTGGCCGCTCTCGCGGTCGTAGAGGTAGGCGCCCTGCACGCGCTTGCTGGCGGGGTCCACGATCAGGTCCACGCCGACGCTGCGCTCGCGCACGGTGATGCCGGGGTGGGCCGCGACCAGGGAGGCGAGGGTGGTCTCCACCGCGCGGCCGGTGGCGTCGGCGGCATGCACGATGCGCCGGTGCGAGTGGCCGCCCTCGCGCGTCAGGTGCAGGCCGCGCCCGGGGTCGTCCTCGTCGAGGGTGAACTGCACGCCCTGTTCGAGCAGCCAGTGGATGCAGGAGGGGCCGCGCTCGACGGTGAAACGCACCGCCGGCTCGTCGCAGAGGCCGGCGCCGGCCACCAGCGTGTCGGAGACGTGGTTTTCCAGGGAGTCGGCGGCGTCGAGCACCGCCGAGATGCCGCCCTGGGCCCAGAGCGTGGAGCCGGAGCTGAGCTGGCTCTTGGAGACGACGCAGACCTTGCGGCCGGCCTGGGCCAAGCGCAGGGCCAGGGACAGGCCGGCCGCACCGCTGCCGAGGACGAGGACTTCGGTATGGGACATGTGGGGGATGCTAGAATCGCAAATTCGTGTCGAAAACAGCCGCGGTCGCAGCCTTCGGGCAGACGGCCATTGATTTTGGGGTCTAACTTAGCCGTTCGCACCACCCTTGTCGAAAGGGGCGGGCGCGTGGGCCTGATGTGGAATGAGCGAAGAACTACTTGACGAACAGCTGGTCGCTCGCGCGCAACAGGGGGACAAGCGCGCCTTCGAGCTACTGGTCCGCAAGTACCAGTACAAGATCATCCAGCTGGTCGGACGACTGGTGGGCGACGGCGACGCGCCCGACGTGGCGCAGGAAACCTTCATCAAGGCCTACCGCGCGCTCAACGGCTTCAAGGGCAACAGCGCCTTCTACACCTGGCTGTACCGCATCGGCATCAATACCGCCAAGAACCACCTGGTGTCGCGCGGCCGCCGTCCGGCGGGCAGCGACATCGACATTGCCGATGCGGAACTGTACGGGCACACCGAGCATCTAAGTGATGTCGATACCCCCGAGGCCCAGCTGCTGACCGAGGAAATCAAGCAAAAGGTCGCCGAGGTGATCTCGAGCCTGCCGCCCGACCTGCGCAAGGCGATCACCTTGCGCGAGCTGGACGGCCTGTCCTACGAGGAAATCGCCGAGATCATGGAATGCCCCATCGGCACCGTGCGCTCGCGTATCTTCCGTGCCCGTGAGGCGATTGACGCCGTGATCAAGCCCTTGATCGAGTAGGAATTCCAGTCTTCATGCAAAGTGCAGCAAACCCCTTCGTCGGAACCCAGGGAACTTTTTCCCCTGGCAGCGGTTAAGCTTATATTCAGGTAGCCAGGTAGCGCCCAAATGTCTGAAGAAACCCTTTCCGCCCTGCTCGACGGCGAATGCACCCCCGCCGAGCTGGACCGGCTGCTGGACCAGCTGGATCGCTCGCCCGGGATGAAGCAGGCGTACAGCCGCCTGTGCCTGTCGCGGGAGGCGCGCGAAGGAACGCGCATCGCCAGGGACCAGGCCTGTATCTGTGCCGGCGTGATGGCGGGCCTGGACGAGGCACCGGTGCCGGCCAGCGACAAGCTGGTGGACCTGGACAGCCGCCGCGCCGGCCGCGGTGCCGTGCTGGCACGCTGGAAGCCCCTGGCTGGCTTCGCTGCCGCTGCGTCCTTCGGTGCGGCCGCCGTGCTGGTGGCCCTGCCGCAGGGTCACCAGGCTGGCAGCATTCCCGGCGGTGCCGGCGGATTCTCCCCGGCCTCGGTCACCGCCCCGGTCTCGCTGCCGCTGCCCTCGGGCCGCCCGCAGGGCCTGCGCGCGGTCTCGGCCAGCGCCGCCGAGATCCAGCAGCTGCAGGAAGATGACCTGTCGAACTACCTGATCGAACACAGCAACACCGCGGCCAGCCGCGGCATGGGCGGCACCCTGTCCTATGCCCGCTTCGCCGCGCACAACGCGGTCTACCGCCCGCAGGCGGAGGAGCAGCGCTGATGCGCAGCCGCGCCTTCCTCGGAGCACTGGCACTGGCGGCAGCCCCGGCGGCCTTTGCAGCCGACCCTGCCGATTTCCTGGTGCGGATCGGCGAGGCGGCGCGCAGCAGCAACTACCAGGGCGTGATCGTCTACCGCGGTGACGACATGCTCGAGACGATGCGTGTGACGCATCGTTTCAAGGAAGGCACGGAGCATGAGCGGGTCCAGTCCCTGAACGGCGACCTGCGCGAAATCCTGAAGGAAAACAACAAGGTCATCTGCCTGTTGCCGAAGGATCGCAAGCTCACGATGAACCTGCCGACGCCCAAGGCGCTGTTCCCGGCGCTGAGCCCGGAGCGCCTGCAGCAGATTTCCCAGGTCTACGAGTTCAAGGACCTGGGCACCGCCCGCGTTGCCGGCCGCAACTGCCAGGGCCTGGCGATCGCCCCGCGCGACCAGTTCCGCTACGGCTACGAAATCTGGGCCGACCAGCAGAGCTCGGTGCCGCTCAAGGTCAGCCTGATCGGCCGCGACGGCACGGTGCTGGAACAGATGATGTTCACCGAGATCGATTTCCCGGCGACCATCCCCGACGCGGCCTTCCGGCCGCAGCTGCGCCCCGGCGAGACGCGCCAGGTGGTGCAGATGATCGAAAACCCGCCGCTGCCCCCGGCCGGCGTGGCCAATGTGTCCGGCTCGGCCGGCCTGAAGCTGGACCGCCTGCCGCCCGGCTACCGCGTGGCCTTCCGCGAGCTGCGCCCCACCCCCAACGGGCAGGGCATGGTGGAGCACCTGGTGCTGTCGGACGGCCTGTCGGCGATCTCGGTGTTCAGCGCCCGCCGCGCCGCGCCGCCCCCCGGAGTGCAGGTGCAGGCCCAGAGCGTGTCGCAGATGGGCACGATGCACGCCTACCGCCGCATGGTCGGCAGCTTCCACGTCACCGTGGTGGGCGAGGCGCCGCAGGAGACCGTGCGCATGATCGGCGACGGCGCCAGGCCGGCCGTGACGACCAGCGTCCAGGCCGCAGCGGCGACGCCGGCGCCCTGAAACCCCTGCCGCGGTGCCCGGCCAAAGGCGGGCAAGTTTGAATTTCCTTTGATTTTCCTTTGAAATTCGCGTTGCCCCGCATTTTTGCACTGTCCGGCCCGGAGTTTTCGATGCGTATTGCCGCCCCGTCCCTGCGGCTGACCGCGGTTGCGGTCGTTGTGCTGCTGTCCGCCTGCAAGCGCGGGGAGGAGGTGGTCGGCGCGCCGGACTTCGCGGACCTGGTCGAGCAGGTGTCGCCCTCGGTGGTCAACATCAGCACCGTGGTCGCCGAACAGACCGGCGATGCCGCCGCCAGCCTGCCCAACGGCGAAAGCGAGCCGGAAAACCTGGAAGGCGCGCCCGACTGGTTCAAGAAGTTCCTGGAGGAACACCAGGGCGAGGGCGCCGAGGACGAGCCGCCGCTGGACAACACCCCGCAGTCGCTGGGCTCGGGCTTCATCCTGTGGAAGGACGGCTACGTCGTCACCAACTATCACGTGGTGCGCGACGCCAAGGAAGTGATCGTGCGCCTGCTGGATCGCCGCCAGTTTGCCGCCCAGGTGGTGGGCAGCGACGAGGCCAGCGACCTGGCGCTGCTGCGCATCGACGCCAAGGACCTGCCGGCGGTCAAGCTCGGCGACGCCAGCAAGCTGCGCCCGGGGCAATGGGTGCTGGCGATCGGCTCGCCCTTCGGCTTCGACTACTCGGTCACCGCCGGCATCGTCTCGGCCAAGGGCCGCAGCCTGATCACCGAGCAGTACGTGCCCTTCATCCAGACCGACGTCGCCATCAACCCCGGCAACTCCGGCGGCCCGCTGTTCAACCTCAAGGGCGAGGTGGTGGGCGTCAATTCGCAGATCTACTCGCAGTCCGGCGGCTACCAGGGCCTGTCGTTCTCGATCCCCATCGACGTCGCCGCCAAGGTCGCTGGCCAGCTCAAGGAGCATGGCCGGGTCAAGCGCGGCTGGCTCGGCGTGGTGGTGCAGGAGGTCGACCGCGACCTGGCGATCTCCATGAAGATGGACAAGCCCGAGGGGGCGCTGGTGGCGCGCGTGATGCCCGGCAGCCCGGCCGAGAAGGCCGGCCTGCGTGCCGGCGACATCATCCTGAGCTACAACGGCATCGAACTGGCCAGCTCCACCGCGCTGCCGCCGATGGTGGGCATCACCGATCCGGGCGAGAGCGCCGAGATCAAGCTGCTGCGCGAGGGCAAGCAGATGAGCCTCAAGGTCGCCGTGGGCGTGCTGCAGCCGGAGGCCGACCATGCCTTCAACGAGCAGGCCCCCGGCGCCAACCCGCCGGGTCCCCAGCCGGCACCGGCCAGCGGTGCCCTGGGCCTGACCGTGCGCCCGCTGACCGATGCCGAGCGCCGCGACGCCCAGCTGGGCGGCGGCGGTGTCGGCGTGATGGTCGCGGAGGCCCGCGACGGCCCTGCCGCCCGTGCCGGCGTGCGTGCCGGCGACGTGCTGCTGCAGATCAGCGGCCAGGAGGTCGGCAGCCCGGCCCGCTACGAGGAGGTGGCCCGCCGCCTGACCCCGGGCCAGACCGTGCCGCTGCTGGTGCAGCGCCGCGGTGCGCCGCTGTTCCTGGCCCTGGACGTGCCGGCGGCGCCCGGCAAGAAGCCGTGATGCCCGCCCCCGGCAGGACGCGATTGCTGCTGCTGTCGCGGCCGGGCTGCTGCCTCTGCGACGAGCTGGAGGAGGATCTGCTGGCCGAATTCGGCCCCGGGCGCTTCGAGCTGGAGCGGGCCGACGTGGACTCCCGGCCGGACTGGAAACAGGCCTATGGCCTGCGCATCCCGGTACTGCTGGGCGAATCGGGCCAGGTCCTGAGCGAAGGGCGGTTCGACCCGGAAAGGGTCGGCGCCGCCCTAGGGGCCTCGGGGGCGCTCTAGCTATATACTGCGCGGCCTCGCTGGCGGCCCATCGCCGCAATCCCCCATGAAACAAGAAAACATCCGCAATTTCTGCATCATCGCGCACATCGACCACGGCAAGTCCACGCTGGCCGATCGCTTCATCCAGCTCACCGGCGGACTCGAGCTGCGCGAGATGACCGAGCAGATCCTCGACAACAACCCGATCGAGCGCGAGCGCGGCATCACCATCAAGGCCCAGGCGGTGCAGCTGCACTACAAGGCGGCGGATGGCGAGATCTACCAGTTCAACATCATCGACACCCCGGGGCACGTCGACTTCTCCTACGAAGTCTCGCGCTCGCTGGCGGCCTGCGAGGGCGCGCTGCTGGTGGTGGATGCCTCGCAGGGCGTCGAGGCGCAGTCGGTGGCCAACTGCTACACCGCGCTGGAGCAGCGCCTGGAAGTGCTGCCGGTGCTGAACAAGGTGGACCTGCAGAACGCCGAGCCGGAACGCGTGGCGGACGAGATCGAGCAGGTCATCGGCATCAGCGCCGTGGATGCCCTGCGCATCTCCGCCAAGACCGGTCTCAACGTGCCGGCGGTGCTCGAGGCCGTGGTGCATCAGCTGCCGGCGCCCAAGGGCGACCCTGCCGGACGCCTGCAGGCGTCGATCGTCGATTCCTGGTTCGACAACTACCTGGGCGTGGTGTCGCTGGTGCGCATCGTCAACGGCTCGATCCGCAAGGGCGAGAAGATCCGCGTGATGTCCACCGGCAAGGACTACGAGATCACGATGATGGGCGTGCACTCGCCCAAGCGCGTGTTCAAGGACCAGCTGGAAACCGGCGAAGTGGGCTTCATCATCGCCGGCATCAAGGACATCTTCGGCGCCCCGGTCGGCGACACGCTGACCCGCGCCTCCGCCCCCTGCACGGACATGCTGCCGGGCTTCCAGCAGGTGCAGCCGCGCGTGTTCGCCGGCATGTTCCCGATCGACGCCGAGGACTTCGAGGATTTCCGCGAGTCGCTGCAGAAGCTGCGCCTCAACGACTCGGCGCTGCAGTTCGAGCCGGAGAACTCCACCGCGCTGGGCTTCGGCTTCCGCATCGGCTTCCTCGGCATGCTGCACATGGAGATCGTGCAGGAGCGCCTGGAGCGCGAGTACAACCTGAACCTGATCACCACCGCGCCGTCGGTGGTCTACGAAGTGCTGACCACGCAGGGCGTGACCAGCAAGGTCGACAACCCGGCGGAGCTGCCGGAGCCGGGCAACATCGACGAAATCCGCGAGCCGATCATCGTCGCCCGCGTGCTGATGCCGCCCGACTACGTCGGCCCGGTGATGCAGCTGTGCATGGAGAAGCGCGGCGTGCAGCGCAACCTGCGCTACCTCGGCTCGCAGGTGCAGCTGGAGGTGGAGATGCCGATGGCCGAGGTGGTGCTCGACTTCTTCGACCGCCTCAAGAGCGTGTCGCGCGGCTACGCCTCCTTCGAATACGAATTCCTGGAGTTCCGCGCCGCCGACCTGGTGCGCCTGGACGTGCTGGTCAACGGCGACAAGGTCGACGCGCTGGCCACCATCGTGCACCGCGAGAATTCCTACAACCGCGGCCGCGACCTCTGCGAGAAGATGCAGGAGGTCATTCATCGCCAGATGTTCGACATCGCGATCCAGGCGGCGATCGGCTCCAAGATCATTGCCCGCAGCACGGTCAAGGCGCTGCGCAAGGACGTGACCGCGAAGTGCTACGGCGGCGACGCCTCGCGCAAGCGCAAGCTCCTGGAAAAGCAGAAGGAAGGCAAGAAGCGCATGAAGCAGGTGGGCTCCGTGGAAATCCCGCAGGAAGCCTTCCTCGCCGTGCTGGGCGTGGACAAGAAAAAGTAGGGCTTTTACAGGACGACGGACCTTGGAAGATTTCCACATCGATTTCGCGGTGCTGCTGACGGCGGCGACCCTGCTCACCGGGATCGGCTGGGCCCTGAACAAGTGGGTGCTGGCGCCGCGCCGCGCCGCAGGCGTGCCGCCCAATGCCCTGGTGGACTTCTGCCAGTCCTTCTTTCCGGTGATCGCCGCGGTACTGCTGCTGCGTTCCTTCGTGGCCGAGCCCTTCCGCATCCCCTCCGGTTCGATGATCCCGACCCTGCTGGTGGGCGATTTCATCCTGGTCAACAAGTTCGCCTACGGCCTGCGCGACCCGGCCTTCCACACCAAGTTCTTCGCCAACGGCGCGCCGGCGCGCGGCGACATCGTGGTGTTCCGCTACCCGCGCGATCCCCGGCAGGACTACATCAAGCGCATCATCGGCCTGCCCGGCGACCAGATCGTCTACAAGGACAAGCGCCTGACGATCAATGGCCAGGCCATGGCCCAGGAGCCGGATGGCGCCTTCCCGGTGCAGGGTCCCCATTCGGCCGGGGTGGTCTACCGCCTGCAGGAAGACCTGGGCGGGGTCCATCACCACGTGCTGGTCGACCCGGACCGCCCGACCGATGACTTCGAATTCACCGTGCCGGCCGGGCAGTACTTCGCCATGGGCGACAATCGCGACGGCAGTTCGGACAGCCGCGTCTGGGGTACCGTGCCGGAAAGGAACCTGGTCGGAAAGGCCTTTTTCATCTGGATGAGCTGGGACAGCGTCCGCACCCGGGTCGATTTCTCGCGTATCGGAACCGTGATTAAATAGCGGCAACTCAAAGGGACAGGGAGAGGGAATCCATGCAGCTACGTCATCGTCAGAAGGGTATCGGCTGGTTCGGCCTGCTGTTCATCTTCGGCACCATCGCGTTCGTCGCCATCGTCGGCGGCAAGTGCTTCCCGCTTTACATGAACCAGTTCAAGCTGCAGAGCGCGTTGAACAAGGTTGCCACGGGTGGCAACCTGGCGAACGACGACGCCGGCGCTTCCCTGCGCAGCGAGTTGCAGCGCTACTGGGACATCGACGACATCACCCGCATCCTGCCCAAGGACATCAAGCTCAGGCGCAACGAGCGTGGTCGTTTCCTGATCTACGACTACGAAGCGCGCGAGAAGCTGTTCTACAACATCTTCATCGTCATCCATTTCCAGGGTGAAGTGCAGGTGTCGGGTGGCTCAGGCTCAAGTTTTTGACCGGGCCGGCAACCACTGATCTGACCCGGCGTCTCGGATATGACTTCCGGGACCCGGCGTTGCTGCAGCAGGCGCTGACCCACCGCAGCTACGCCTACGGCAACAACGAGCGCCTGGAGTTCCTCGGCGACGGCCTGCTGAATTTCGTCATCGGCGCGCGCCTCTACGCGCTGCAGCCGCGGGCGGAGGAGGGAGCGCTGTCGCGCCTGCGCGCCAGCCTCGTTCGCGAGGAGACCCTGGCCCTGCTGGGGCGCGACCTGCAACTGGGCGACCTGCTGCGGCTGGGCGAGAGCGAGATGAAGTCGGGCGGCTTCCGGCGGGATTCGATCCTGGCGGACGCCGTCGAGGCCTTGATCGGGGCGGTTTTCCTGGATGGCGGCTTCGACGCCGCCCGCTCCACCTGCGAGCGCCTGTACGCGCCGCTGCTGGCCGACCTGCCCGACGCCGAGTCGTTGAAGGACCCCAAGACCCGGCTGCAGGAAAAGCTGCAGGCCAATGGCCGTCCGCTGCCGCGCTACGAGATCCTGTCCGAGTCCGGCCCGCCCCATGCGCGCCGCTTTGCCGTACGCTGCCTGTTGCCGGACAACGAATCCTTCACCGAGTCCGAAGGGGCTTCCCGCCGCAGCGCCGAACAACGCGCGGCCGAACTGATGATTGCGAAAATACATGCGTAGCGGAATGGTGTCGGTCATCGGCCGACCAAACGTAGGCAAGAGCACCCTGGTCAACGCATTGGTCGGCCAGAAGGTGAGCATCGTCTCGCACAAGCCGCAGACCACGCGCCACCGCATCCAGGGCGTGCTGCACGAGGAGCGCGGCCAGGTGGTGTTCGTCGATACGCCGGGCCTGCACAAGGTGGAAACGCGCGCGCTCAACAAGGTGATGAACCAGGCCGCCGCCGGTGCCATCCACGACGTGGACGTGGTGCTGTTCGTGGTGGAGCTGACCCGCTGGACCGAAGAGGACGAGGGCGTGCTGCGCCGTCTCGAGGGCCTGACCACGCCGGTGGGCCTGGTGGTCAACAAGATCGACCGGCTCGACGACAAGGAAAAACTGCTGCCGCTGCTGCAGAAGCTGTCGGCGCGCCGCGACTTCGCCTTCATCGTCCCGCTGTCGGCGCAGAAGGGCTCCAACCTCAAGGGCCTGGTCGACGAGCTGTTCAGCCGCTTGCCCGAGGGCGATCCGCTCTATCCCGAGGACATGGTCACCGGCAACGACCTGGGCTTCACCGTGGCCGAGGTGATCCGCGAGAAGCTGATCCGCAGCTTGCACCAGGAACTGCCGTACTCCACCACGGTGGAGATCGAGGACTACAAGCGCGAGGGCAACCTCGACCGCATCCACGCCGTGATCTGGGTGGAGCGCGAGGGCCAGAAGAAGATCGTGATCGGCGAGGGCGGTGCCGCGCTCAAGCAGATCGGCACTGCCGCGCGCCGCGACCTGGAGCGCATGCTCGACCGCAAGATCTTCCTGCAGATCTGGTGCAAGGTCCGCGAGAACTGGAGCGACGATCCCAAGGCGCTGAAGCGCTTCGGTCTCACTCCCGACTGATGAACCTGAAAAGATCAGCAGTCCGCAAATGAACGCAAAGAACGCAAATGGAAGCAGGCTGTTGCTGCCGCCTCGGCGGGAAGCGTTTCTTGTTGGTCCATTTGCGTTCGTTTGCGTTCATTTGCGGACCAGATTGCTGTTTCTAGGATGAATCACGAGCGCGTCCAGCTCGAACCCGCCTGGCTGCTCAGCGCCAAACCCTATAGCGAGACCAGCCTGCTGCTGGAGGCCTTCAGCGAGCGCCACGGCCGCGTCGGCCTGGTCGCCAAGGGCGCGCGCGGGCCTAAGTCCAGGACCCGCGCCCTGCTGCAGCCCCTACGCCCGCTGCTGCTGAGCTGGACCCAGCGCGGTGAGCTGGCGGCCATGACCGGCGTGGAGGCCAATGGCCTGGTGCCGGAACTGACCGGCGAGCGCCTGTTCTACGGCTGGTATCTCAACGAACTGCTCTTGCGCCTGCTGCACCGGCAGGACCCGCACCCGGATGCCTGGCGTGCCTACGTGGAGACACTGGCAGCGCTTCCCGGCCCCGAGGCCGAGTTCGCGCTGCGCCTGTTCGAGAAGCGCCTGCTGGCCGACATCGGCTACGGCCTGGATTTTCCGGAGCACATCGATCCCGCGCTGTCCTATGGCTACAGCGAGGCGGAGGGCTTCGTGCCCGACGTTCGCGGACCCTGTTCCGGTCGCGCCTTGCTGGCGCTGCGCGACGAGCAGCCGGCGGGCGAGGGCGAGTGGCGCACGGAGCTGCGGCGCCTGATGCGCGAGCGGGTGCGCCGCCAGCTTGGCGGACGCGAACTGGAGACCGCCAAGCTGCTGCGGCAGCTGCGCGCAAGGGTATGATTCGCCTTTCACCGCCGCCGGCCGCCGCCATGTCACGCAAGCTTTCTTCGATCCGCCTCGGCATCAACGTCGACCACGTCGCCACGCTGCGCCAGGCGCGCGGCACGTCCTACCCGGATCCGGTCGAGGCCAGCCTGGTCGCCGCCAGCAGCGGCGGCGACAGCATCACCATGCACCTGCGCGAGGATCGCCGCCACATCCAGGACCACGATATCGAGCGCCTGCTGCAGGTCAGCCCGGTGCCGCTGAATTTTGAGATGGCGATCACGCCCTTCATGCTGGACTTCGCCTGCCGCCTGAAGCCGAAGTATGTCTGCCTGGTGCCGGAGAAGCGCGAGGAGCTGACCACCGAGGGCGGTCTCGACGTGGCCGGCCAGCTCGAAAGCGTGAAGCAGGCCTGTGCGCGCCTGGCCAAGGCCGGCATCGAGGTGGCGCTGTTCATCGACGCCGACCCGGCGCAGCTCAAGGCCACGCGCGCCAGCGGCGCGCCGCACATCGAGATCCACACCGGCGGCTATGCCGATGCCAGGGGTCGCAGGCAGGCGGCAGAGCTGGAGCGCATCGCCGCCTTTGCCCGCAATGCGAAGAAGGCTGGCCTGGAAGTGCATGCCGGCCACGGCCTGACGCTGCAGAACGTGGCGCCGATCGCGCGCATCGCGGAGATCGAGGAACTCAACATCGGCCACAGCATCGTGTCGCGTGCGGTGTTCGTCGGTTTCGCGGCCGCGGTCGCGGAGATGAAGCGCGCGATGACCGAGGCGCGCCGCGCCTGATCCGGGGCCCCAGCCCGATCCTTCCATGACCCGCGCCAGTCCAGACACGGCGGATGTCCTGCCGCGTACCGGCGCCGCGGAACTGTTGGCGCGCATGCTGCAGGCGCCGGCCGATGCGCCGGCGCTGCTCTGCGTCAGCAGCCGCCTGGCGCAGCACCTGTTCGAGACCCATGCCCGCGCCGCGCAGGCGCAGGGCCTGCTGGCCTGGGAGACGCCGCAGATCCTGACGCTGGATGCCTTCCTGCAGACGGCTGCCGAAGCCGTGCGCCTGGACCTGCGCCAGCAGGGCAGGGCACTGCCGCAGCTGCTGCGCCCGCAGCAGCGCCGCCTGCTGTGGCGGCTGACGATCGACGAGACGCGCCAGGAGCAGCCGCTGCTGCGCGCCGCCGAGGCCGCGCAGCTGGCCGCGGAGGCCTGGGACCTGGTCCACGAGTACGAATTGCCGCTGCCCCTGCCGGCGACCACGCCGGACGTGGAGCGCTTCAATCACTGGGCGCAGCAGTACCGCCGCCGCTGCCAGGCCCTGGGGCGCATCGACGCCCAGGGCTGGCGCGTGGCGCTGCTGCGCGCCATCGCCGAAGGCCAGGTGCCGGTGCCGCGCCGTGTCGTGCTGGCCGGCTTCCACGAGCCCACGCCCCTGCTGCGGCGTCTGGTCACGGCGCTGCAGGCGGCCGGCGGCACGGTGGAAGAACTGGAACCGGGTGGCTGCGAACCGCGGCCGCGACTGCTGCAGGCCGCCGATGCCGAGCAGGAGTTGCGCGCCGCCGCCGCATGGGCCGCTGCGCGCCTGCGCGAGCAACCGCAGCAGCGCATCGGCGTGATCGTTCCCGACCTCGGCAGCCGCCGCGCCGCCGTGCAGCGCCTGTTCGACGAGCAACTCTGCCCGCAGGCCGACGCGGTGGACGCGCACAGCCTGGCGCGGCCCTACAACCTGACGCTGGGCGAGCCGCTGTCGGCCACGGCCCTGCCGCAGGTCGCGTTGCGCCTGCTGCGCTGGCTGCACGAGCCCTTGCCCTATGCCGACGCCACCGCGCTGCTGTGCTCGCCGGCCTGGGGCGGCGGCGAGGACGAACGCCTGCACCGTGCCGCGATCGACGCGCGCCTGCGCCAGGAGGGTCACGTCGAGGTCAGCCTGGAGGCGCTGCGCCACTACGCGCGCTCGGACGCGCTGCGCAACCGCTGCGACGCCCTGATGGCGCTGCGCCAGCCGCAGCGCCGCGCGACGGCAGGCGAATGGGTGGACGTCATCGGCGCGGTGCTGCAGGCCGCCGGCTGGCCCGGCGCGCGCGCGCTGGACAGCGAGGAGTTCCAGGCGCACCAGGCCTGGGGCGCGTGCCTGGCGGAAATGGGCCGGCTGGAGCCGTTTCTGGGGCGCGTGCCCTGGTCGGCGGCGGTGGCGCAGCTGCGCGAGATCGCCGAGCAGACCTTGTTCCAGCCGCAGTCGCCAGCCAGCAGCGTGCAGGTGATGGGCGCGCTGGAGGCCGAGGGCCTGGAGTTCGACGCGCTGTGGATCACCGGCTTCGACGACGAGCACTGGCCGGCCGCGGTGCGCCCGCATCCCTTCATTCCCTATGCCCTGCAGCGCGAGCGCGGCCTGCCGCATGCCTGCGCCGCACAGGAGCTGGACTACGCCCGCCGCCTGACCGCGCGCTGGCTGGCGGCGGCGCCGGAGGTGCTGCTGTCCTGGCCGCGCCAGGAGCAGGACCGGCCGCTGTCGCCGAGCCCGCTGCTGGCGCCCTGGCTGGAGGGCGCCGAGGCGCTGCCGGTGCAGGCCCTGCCGCAGTCCTGGCTGGCGCAGCAGGACACGCCGCTGGAAGCGCTGCTGGATGCGCAGGCGCCGCCGTTGCCGCTGGACGGCCGCGTGCAGGGCGGCGTGAGGCTGCTCGGCGACCAGGCGCTGTGTCCCTTCCGCGGCTTCGCCACGCACCGCCTCGGCGCGCGCCGCCTGGAGGTGCCGCGCCCCGGCATCAGCGCGGCGGATCGCGGCAACCTGGTGCACCGAATCCTGGAAACCCTGTGGCGCGAGTTGCGCGACCAGCAGGGCTTGCTGGCGCTGCAGCCGGCGCAGCTGGAACAGCGCGTGGGCGAGGCCGTGGACGCCGCGCTGACGCGCCTGCTGCGCGAGGCGCCGCAGCGCCTGCGGCCCGCCATGCGCACGCTGGAGGATCTGCGCCTGCGGCGCCTGCTGGCGGCCTGGCTGGAGCAGGAGAAGCTGCGCCTGCCGTTCCGCGTGATCGAGCTGGAAGGCCGTGCGCCGGAGCAGCAGGAAGGCGGCAACGGCGAGGTGGAGTTCGAAGGCCTGCGCCTGCGGCTGCGGCGCGACCGCGTGGACGAACTGGATGGCGGCGGCCTGGTGGTGCTGGACTACAAGACCGGCGCCCGCCGCAAGCTGCCCTGGACCGACGAGCGTCCCGAGGAGCCGCAGCTGCTGATCTACGCGCTCACCGGCAGCGCCGTGCTGGGCGTGGCTTACGGCCGCGTGTATGCGGGCGACACCGGCTTCGAAGGCATTGCCGCGGCGGGCGAGATCGCGCCGGGCATCGCCGCCTGGGACCAGGTCAGGCAGACCGCCGACGCCACTGGCTGGGAGGCCCTGCTGGGCCGCTGGCGCGGCCAGCTGCACACGGTTGCCGGCGAAGTGCGCGAAGGCTGGGCGGCGGTGCTGCCCAAGCACCCGCGCCAGACCTGCCGCGACTGCGACCTGCACGCGCTGTGCCGTGTGCGCGAGAGCGTCGCGGAAGTGGCGGAGGACGAGGCGTGAGCGAGATCGCCGACCAGGCGCAGCGCCGACGCGCGCTCGACCCCGCCGCCAGCTTCATCGTCCAGGCGCCCGCCGGCTCCGGCAAGACCGAGCTGCTGACGCAGCGCGTGCTGCGGCTGCTGGCCGGCGTCGACGAGCCGGAGGAGGTGGTGGCGATCACCTTCACGCGCAAGGCCGCCGCCGAAATGCGTCACCGCGTCTTCGCCGCCGTGCAGCAGGCGCAGTCCGGCGAGCCGCCGGCCGACGCGCATCGCCGCGAGACCTGGCAGCTGGCGCGCGCCGCGCTGGCGCGTTCGCAGGAACGCGGCTGGGGCCTGCAGGACAACCCGCAGCGCCTGCGCATCCTCACCATCGACGCGCTGTGCGCGCAGGTCACGCAGCAGGCGCCGCTGACCGCGGGCTTCGGCGGCCGCGTGCAGGTGGCGGAGCATCCGCAGCTGGCCTATCGCGAGGCCGCGCGCGCCACCATCGAGTTGATCGAAAGCTCACCGTCGCTGGCGCCGCCGGTGGCGCGCGTGCTGGCGCATTTCGACAACCGCAGCTCGCTGCTGGAAGCGCAGCTGGTGATGCTGCTGGGCCGCCGCGACCAGTGGATCTCCTACACGCTGGCCGACGACCGCGCCGAGCGCACGCGCGCGGTGCTGGAGTCGGCATTGGCGGAGTTCGTGTCCGGCAGCCTGGCGGAGGTGGAGGCGCTGCTGCCGCGGCCGCTGCGCATTGCCTGGCTGGATTCCGCCGCCTACGCCTCCTCGAATCTCCACGCCGCGAACCCGGGCCTGCCGCTGCATGCATTGCGCGACGGCCACTGGCCGAGCTGCGATGCCGCGGGGCTCGCGGGCTGGCAGGCGCTGACGGAGCTGGTACTCAAGCGCGACGGCGACTGGCGCAGGATCGTCAACGCCACCAACGGCTTTCCCGCCGGCAAGAGCAAGGCGGAGAAGGCCGAGCGCGATCCGCCGCGTACGGCGCACCTGGAGCTGATCGACGCGCTGCGCGAGGTCCCCGGGTTGTGCCAGCGCCTTGCCGGCCTGCGCCAGCTGCCGCCGCCCTGCTACAGCGATGCGCAGTGGGAGATCCTGCAGGCGCTGCTGGACACGCTGCGCCTGGCCGCCACGCAGCTGCGGCTGGTGTTCATGGCACGCGGCGAGGTGGACTTCACCGAGGTGGCGAGCCAGGCGGTGGCGGCCCTCGGCGGTGCCGAGGGGCCGAGCGACCTGGCGCTGCGCATGGACTACCGCATCCGCCATCTGCTGGTCGACGAGTTCCAGGACACCTCGGCGCTGCAATGGCAGCTGCTGGCGCGGCTCACCGCCGGCTGGCAGGGAGACGACGGCCGCACGCTGTTCGTGGTCGGCGATCCGATGCAGAGCATCTACCGCTTCCGCAATGCCGACGTCGGCCTGTTCATGGACGCGCGCAACCAGGGCATCGGCAGCCTGCGGCTGCAGGCGCTGCAGCTGTCCTGCAATTTCCGCTCCGAAGCCGGCGTGGTGGACTGGGTCAACCAGGCCTTCGCGCAGGTGCTGCCGGCGCAGGAAGACCGCGAGCGCGGCGCCGCCGCGCATGCGCGGGCGGTGGCGACCCGGCCCGCCGCCGCGGCGCCCGCCGTCACCGTGCATGCGCTGGGCGACACCGAGCCCGCCGCCGAGGCGGCGCGGGTGCTGGAGCTGGTGCGGGCAGCGCATGCTGCCGACCCCGCGGCCAGCGTCGCCGTGCTGGTGCGCAGCCGCGGCCACCTGGAGGCGATCACCCCGGCGCTGCGCGAGGCCGGCATCGCCTACCGCGCGGTGGACATCGAGGGCCTGGCCGCGCGTCCCGCGATCGAGGACCTGCGCAGCCTGACGCGCGCGCTGCTGCACCCGGCCGACCGCATCGCCTGGCTGGCGCTGCTGCGCGCGCCCTGCTGCGGCCTGGCGCTGTCCGACCTGCTGCCGCTGGTGGAGGGCCTGCCGCCCGACATGCCGATGCTGGCCGGCCTGCGCGATCCCGCGCGCATCGCCCAGCTGTCCGCCGACGGCCGCACGCGCCTGGAGCGCTGCATGGCGGTGCTGGAGCCGGCGCTGGCGCAGCAGGGCCGCAAGCCGCTGCGGCGCTGGGTGGAGTCGGCCTGGCTGGCGCTGGGCGGCCCCGCCTGCGCCGCGCCGCGCGACCTGGCCGACGCGCAGGTGTTCCTGGCGCGGCTCGACGGCCTGGCGCGCGGCCCCGAGCTGCCGGACCTGGAGGCGCTGGACCTGGCCCTGGCGGAACTCAAGGCCAGTGCCGACGGCGAGGCCGGCGAGACCCTGAGCCTGATGACCATCCACAAGTCCAAGGGCCTGGAGTTCGACGTGGTGATCGTGCCCGGCCTGGGCCGCGGCACGCGCAGCGACACGCGGCCGCTGGTGGCCTGGGCTACGCGCCGCGGCGCCGATGGCGGCGAGCGCCTGCTGCTGGCGCCGCTGCACGCCAGTGGCGACGAGGACGATCCGATCTTCGATTTCGTACTCGGCCTGCAGGCCGAGAAGCAGCTGCACGAGGATGCGCGCCTGCTCTACGTCGCCGCCACGCGCGCACGCCGCGCGCTGCACCTGGTGGGCGCGCTGGAGGCAGGCGAGGGCGACAAGACACCGGAGCCGCCGTCGCGCAGCCTGCTGGCGCGGCTGTGGCCGGCGGTGGCGCAGGACTTCGCCGCGCTGGCGGGTTCCGCCCATGTGCCCCAATCCGAGGCGCCGCGCCGCCCGCCCGCGATCCGCCGCCTGCCGGCGCAGTGGAGCGCACCGCCGCTGCCGGCGGGCCCGGTGTCTGCCGACGGTGCCGCCGTCGCCCTGCCGATCCCCTTCGACTGGGCCGGCGAGGCCGCACGCGCCGTCGGTATCTCCTATCACCGCTGGATGCAGCAGATTGCCCGCGAGGGCGTGGAGCGCTGGGACGAGGCGCGGGTGCTGGCGATGGCCGCCGATCTGGACGAGATGCTCGCCGCCGAGGGCGTGCCCGCGGCGCGCTGCGAGGCGGCGCGGCAGCGCGTGCAGCAGGCGCTGGCGGCCACGCTGCAGGACCCGCGCGGCCGCTGGCTGCTGCAGGCCCATGCGCAGGCGCGCAGCGAGTGGGAGCTGACCGCCGTGCTCGACGGCCAGCCGCGCCGCTTCAAGCTGGACCGCAGCTTCGTCGACGCCGAGGGCCAGCGCTGGGTGGTGGACTTCAAGACCAGCGTGCACGAGGGCGGCAACATGGAGGCCTTCCTGGCCGCCGAACTGCAGCGCTACCGTGCGCAACTCGAGGGCTATCGCGCCGCCTTGCGCGGGCTGGACGGCAGCAGCCCGCGGCTGGCCCTGTACCTGCCGCTGATGGCCGATCCTGCGCATCGCTGGGTCGAATTGCCTTGATCTTCCCCTAACGTCTTTGATCTTTTCTGGGAGCGACCCAAGTCGCGATCTTTTGCGCCAGGATCGCGGCTTGCGCCGCTCCCGCGAGGGAACCGCGCCATATTCCTGTCATCTGCGCAATCTTGTTCGCGGAGCGTCAAGCTGTTTAGTCTAGGCTCTCATTCCGAGCACCTGACCTCATGACTTCCAAGCTCACGCCCCGCTGGATTCGCGCCAACGGACTGGAATTCGCCTATCTCGAAGCCGGCCAGGGCCCGCTGGTGCTGTGCTTCCACGGCTTCCCCGACACGGCCTGGAGCTTCGAGCCGATCATCCAGTCGCTGGCGCAGGCGGGCTACCGCGCCGTCGCCGTGTTCATGCGCGGCTACGCGCCCACCGCGCTGCCGGCCGACAAGGACTACCGCATCACCACGCTGGGCCGCGACGTGATCGCGCTGATCGATCACTTCGGCGCCGACAAGGCCTATCTGGTGGGCCACGACTGGGGTGCCGCCGCGGTCTACACCGCCGCCGCGCTGCGCCCGGACCGCGTGCACCGCATCGCCACCGCCGCCGTGCCACATCTGCGCCGCTTCCTGCTGCGCCCGGCGCTGCGCCAGCTCAAGCGCTCGCGTTACATGGGCTTCTTCCAGCTGCCGGTGATCCCCGAGCGCCGCATCCGCGCGCAGGACTTCGCCTGGCTGCGCGCGCTGATCCACGAGTGGTCGCCGGACTGGCAGTTCACCGATGCCGACTTCGAGCCGCTGCGCGCGCTGTTCAGCGAGCCGGAACGCCTGCGCGCCGCGCTGGGCTACTACCGCGCCATGCCCCGGGGCCTGCTGCAGGGCGAGGGCTGGCAGACGCTGATGAAGCCCATCGCCGTGCCCGCCCGCGTGATCGTCGGCGAGAACGATGGCTGCATCGGCCGCGAGATGTTCCTGGGACAGGACCACCTGTTCTCGGCCGGCTACGAGCGCATCGAAATGCCCGGCTGCGGCCACTTCATGCACTGCGAGCAGCCGCAGGGCTTCGCCGACCTGCTGGTGGAGTTCTTCAAGCGCGGCTAGGCGATCGGAGAGGGCCGGGCGGGCGCGCTCCAGGGGTTACCCATGAGACTGCACATCCTGTCCGACCTGCACCTGAGCGTCTGCCCGATGGAGCGGCCGCAGGCCGATGCCGACGTTGTGATCCTGGCCGGCGACATCTCGCGCCCGGCCGAGGCGGCCGAGTGGGCCGCCGGCTTCGGCCGGCCGGTGCTCTACGTGCCGGGCAACCATGAGTTCTACGGCGGCAGCATCGACGGCACCCTGGCCGAATTGCGCGAGCGCTGCGCTGCGAGCGGCGTGCGGCTGCTGGACGCGGACAGTTGCGTCATCGGCGGCGTGCGCTTCCTCGGCGCCACGCTGTGGACCGACTTCCGGCTGTCCGCCGATCCCGAACAGCAGGACCTGGCGCAGCGCGCGGCGCTGCGCTTCAACCGCGATTTCTCGCGCATCCGCCTGCGGCAGGGCGAGGACGCCCTGCTCACGCCGGGCTCCTCCGCGGCGCTGCACGCCGAATACCTCGGCTGGCTGCGCTCGCGCCTGGACGAAGCGCATGACGGCCCCACCGTGGTCATCACCCACCACGCGCCCTCGCCACGGAGCATTGCCCCGCGCTTCGCCAACTCGCCGATCAACGCCGGCTTCATCACCGACCTGGAAGCGCTGATGGGCCGCGAGCGCGTCGCGCTGTGGATCCACGGCCACACGCACGACAGCTTCGACTACGAGGTGAACGGCACGCGCGTGGTCTGCAATCCGCGCGGCTATGCCAGCGGCGCGGTCAACGAGAACCGTGCCTTCGATCCGCACAAGGTAGTGGAAGTGAGGGAGACTGCATCGGCATGAACACCGCATCCTGGGGCCGCATCGCCCGCCGCCATCCTTCCGCCTTCCTGCTGGCGGTGCAGCTGCTGAGCCTGGTGGCCTATCCGCTGTTCGACGGCCTGCACAGTGGCCGCCTGGTGTTCGGCGCCTTCGGCGCCTCGGTGCTGGTGCTGGCGGTATGGGTGGTCAACCGCAGCCCGGCGCTGAACTGGGTGGCCTGGTCGCTGGCGATTCCGGCCTTCATCAGCGCGCTGTCCGCCGCGATCTTCCAGAACCCCGTGCTGCTGGTGATTTCCTCCCTGCTGGAAGCGCTGCTGTACTTCTATGCCGCCGGCGCGCTGATCGCCTACATGATGAGCGACTCGCGGGTGACAGCGGATGAACTGTTCGCCGCCGGCGCCACCTTCACGCTGCTGGCCTGGGGCTTCGCCTACCTCTTCGTGGTCTGCCAGGCCTGGTATCCCGGCAGTTTCACCGGCGCCGTCGAGCCGGACCGTGCACGCACCTGGCTGGAGCTGCTGTTCCTGAGCTTCACCAACCTCGCCGCCGTGGGCCTGGGCGACATCCTGCCGCTGGGCTCGGCGGCGCGGGTGCTGGTGATGCTGGAGCAGTTCGCCGGCGTGGGGTATATCGCGGTGGTGGTGTCGCGGCTGATCGGCTTGACGATATTGAAGCAGGGGAAGGAATAGTGAAGCTGTACGCGTTGAGAATAGAGAAGTCCGGACGGCTCCGCTGAACAAAGTCGCCATCTTCGTAGACGTCCAGAACGTCTACTACACGACGAAGCAGGCCTTCGGCCGCCACTTCGACTACAACGCGTTCTGGGCCGCGGTCACGCGCGAGCGGCAGGTGGTCAAGGCGCTGGCGTATGCGATCGACCGTGCCGACGGCAAGCAGCGGCAGTTCCAGAACATCCTGCGCGGCATCGGTTTCGACGTGCAGCTGAAGCCCTACATCCAGCGTTCCGACGGCTCCGCCAAGGGCGACTGGGACGTGGGGATCGCGATCGACGTGATGGATCACGCGGCCAGCGTGGACGTGGTGGTGCTGGTGTCGGGCGACGGTGACTTCGCCCTGCTGGTGGATCGCATCCGCCAGAAGTACGGCGTGCAGGTGGAGGTCTACGGCGTGGAGGCGTTGACGGCGCAGGGGCTGGTGCGGTCCGCGTCCGCGTTCTTTCCCATCGGTGGCGAACTGCTGCTCAGCGGCAACAAGGGCTGATCCAGCCGCCGGTCCTCCCGCGCGGGGTCGTCTCGACAGCGCGGACGCCATTGATTGGCAATGGGTTCTTGCTCCATTTTTTGGGTGCTATCGGTGCGAACTTTCCACTGAGAGTGCCGATACCGCAGAAGACCTGACAGCAACGTCACGTTGACAGCCTCTCGAAGCTTGGGTCATATCCGCGCACATCCCGAGGAGTGATTGTTCACATCGGGACAGGCTGCGTGGGGAATTCACGGGAAACGGGCACGTGCCTGCACAGCTGCAGGCCATCGGTCGCTGCGTGCGGCGATCGGATTCATTCCCTGTTCCCGTCAGACGATCTGAAGCGGCCAGATGGGCGGGTATCGCGTTGTCCTCCCGCTCGCGTCAGGGCTGCGCGCAGCAGCGACCCCACAGACATGTATGGAATGACTTTCCCGCCAGTACCCGGGAATCTCGCATCACAGGAATTCAAGATGGCCCGCATCACCCCCACACCGGCGCCGCTGCGCCGCACCGCCCATGCCCTGCGCCATGCCCTGCTCGGCGTGACGCTGGCGGCCAGCGCCGGCTGGTCGGCCCTGGCGCTCGCGGAACAGGAGCGTGCGCCGCGCGAGAAAGCCCCGCAGGGTCTCGCCGCCATCCGCACCCAGATCGAGCACAGCAAGTCCCCTGCCGAGCTGTCCGCGCAGCTGCAGCGCCTGCGCGACGCATTCATCGCCGCCGACGCGCGCGAGCGCGACAGCTTCGACGCCACCGCCCGTCACATCCAGGACAAGCGCCTGCCCGCCGGCATCCAGCGGCGCCACCAGCAGGCCCTGCAGGCCTGGCGCCAGCAAAGCGAAGCGACCCTGGAAGAGTTCGTTCCGCTGCTCGCCGAAAAGCGCCCCGCCGAAGCCCGCCGCCGTGTCGACGCGCTGCTGCAGCGGCTCGAACGCCGCCCGGCGCTGCTCGGCGCCCCCGCCATCCGGCACGAGCTGCCGGGGCAGCCCCGCCTCAAGGCCCCGCGCGCACCGCGCCGTACGCTGCGCGAATACACCGCCACGCAGGACACCTTGCTGGTTGCCGACAACAGCGCCGTGAGCATCCTGCTGGCCGCCGCCGCCGTCGGCCTGCCCACCGCCGAGCACCTGGCGCAGACCGAAGACGCCCCCTTCACCGACGCCATCCGTGCACAGGCCGCCGAGCTGCACGGCCAGCCGGTGGAGATCGTCAACTGGGTGCGCAACCACATCGAGTTCGTACCCGGCTACGGCTCCATCCAGGGCGCCGACCAGACCTTGCAGAACCGCCGCGGCAACGCCGCCGACACCGCCAGCCTGCTGATCGCCCTGCTGCGCGCCTCGGGCATCGCCTCGCGCTATGTCACCGGCACCGTCGAGCTCGATGCCGCCGAGGCCATGAACTGGCTCGGCGACCTGCCGTCGCCGCAGGCCGCGCTGGCACTGCTGCAGCAGGCCGGCGTGCCCGCCGAGTCCGTGACCACCGCCGGCGTCGTCACCGCCATCCGCTTCGAGCACGTCTGGGTGGAAGCCTTCGTCGACTTCGAGCCTTCCCGCGGCGCGCGCAACCGCGTGCCCGACACCTGGGTGCCGATCGACGCCAGCTTCAAGAAGATCCTGTACAGCCCCGGCCTGGATATCGCCCGCGACCTGCGCTTCGACGCCGAGAGCTTCATCCAGCGCCTCGCCACCGGCAGCCAGCGCGACGCGCAGGCCGGCTCCGTCTCCGGCGTCAACGTCAGCGCCATCCAGCAGCAGCTGCAGGCCTATCGCCTGCAGGTCGGTCGCTTCGTCGACAGCGTCAGCCCCGACGCGCGCGTCGCCGACGTGCTCGGCAGCGCCAGCCTGGTGGAGCGCCACCCCGGGGTGCTGGCCGCCGCCCTGCCGTACAGGATCACCGTCGCGCCCACGGCGATGCTGTCCTTGCCCGACAGCCTGCGCTGGAAGCTGCGCGTCAAGGTCTACGCCAGCGCCGCCGACCGCATCGCCGGCCGTAGCCTGGCCGACGTCGAGCGCTCGCTGCCGCAGTTGGGCGGCCAGCGCATGGCCCTGTCCTTTGTGCCGGCGACGCCGGACGACGCCGAGGCACTGGCCAGCTACCTGCCTGCGCCGCATGCCGACGGCACGCCGGTGCAGCCCGAGGAATTCCCGCAGGAACTGCCCGGCTATCTCATCGAGATGAGCACGCGCCTGATGGTGGGCGACCAAGCGCTCTCCGGTGGAGGCAGCGCCAGCGTCACCCTGGGCCTGCCGGTGCTGGTGCAGACCGAGTTCTACGATCCCTCGCAGCAGGCCTGGGCCGGCGCCACCGAGCGCGTCGCCGAGGTGGGCGAGTACCACGCCTTCACCGTCAACGGCCAGGGTGTGGGCTTGCCGCGCGCGCAGGCCATGGCGCAGCGCCTCGACGGCCTGCGCAGCACCCTGCAGTCTCGCCAGTACAACGCCCTGACGCGCGACCAGTTGGCCGGAGCCCTGCTGGAAGACGCCGGCCTGGCCTACTTCGCCGTCACCGACGTCAACGACACCCTCTATTCGAAGATCGCCCGCGCCGTAAGCGCGCGCCAGCCTTCGCTGCTGCGCAGCTATGCCGACGCCGAGACCACGTTCTCCTACGGCATTCCCCTGCACGTCCGCTTCCCGGGCGTAGCCCTGCAGGTAGACCGGCTTGCCAACGCCGTGGTCACACGCCAGATCGGCGACGACGGCCAGCCCGGGGGCTACGCCGGCTTCCGCCGCGCCGGCCTGGAGCGCGCCTCCGCCTATGCCCACCTGACCCTGGAGCGCCTCTACGCCCGCGGTCCGCAGCAGGGCGCCTCCGCCATCAAGGCCCTGGCGCGCTCGATCATCGCCGGCACGCCGGTCTATCGCCTGACCCCCGCAAACCTCGACACGGCGCTGGCGCGCATCGACCTGCCCGCCGCAGACAAGGACCTGCTGCGGGCACAGGTCGCCGCCGGACGCAGCGGCCTGGTGTCCGAGTCGCCGGTGACCCTCGGCGGCTGGAGCGGCAGCGGCCTGGTCGTGTCCGACGAGTCCAGCGGAGCGGGGGAGTACCGCATCAGCGGCGGTGACAGCGGCCGCCTGCAGGCGGGCAACATGACCTGGCTGGCCCTGGGCAGTCCCGCCCAGGCCGCCGGCGGCGCCCTGTCTACCCTGCAGGCCGCCCAAGGCCTGCACCAGGGCCTGGCCGTGCTGCTGGGCGACAGCAACGGCGTGCGCTGGCGCGAGTACGCCGCGCAGCCCGACGTGATCGGCGCCCTGCTGCTCGGCTTCGTCAGCGACGCCGCCGGCGCGGACGCCGCGGGCCAGGCGATCCTGCTGACTACCGCCGATGCCGCCACCGCCGCCGGCAACACCGCCACCGAAGCCAACCACGCCCCGGTCTTCACCACCGCCCCGGTGACCCAGGCGGTGGACGGCAAGCCCTACCGCTACGCCGCCTCTGCCGCCGATCCCGAAGGTGACCCCATCGCGTACCGCATCGCCCGCGGCCCTGGCGGCCTGGGCGTCAGCGCCAGCGGCCTGGTGTCCTGGCCGCAGCCCGTGCAAGGTGACTGGACCGTCACCCTGCGCGCCGACGACGGCCACGCCTGGCGCGAGCAGACCTGGTCCCTGCACGTCGACGAAGCGTCCGCCGCACTGGACGCCAGCCTCAGCATCAGCCCCGAGCTGGCCGACCCCGGCGCCCCCGTCACCCTCAGCGTCGCCAGCAGCGGCGGCAGCGGCACGGTCACGCGCATACTGACCGTCAACGGCACGCCGGTCGCCATCCCCGCCAACGGCATCCTGCAGCAACCCGCCCCGCAAACCCCCGGCGTCTACCGCATCGCCCTGCAGGTCAGCGACGACAGCACCACACTCCACCGCGAAGCCCTGCTGCGCGTGCGCAGCGCCGACGACAGCGCAGCACCCGTCGCCGAAATCACCAGCCCCGAGGCCGACGCCGAAGTCAGCGGCCGCATCCCGATCCAGGGCAGCGCCAGCGACGATCACTTCGCCTGGTACAAGCTGCTGTGGCGCCCCCTGGGCGCCGGCGACGACGCCTGGCGCGAGATCCTCACCCGCACCACGCCGGTGGCCAACGGCGTACTGGGCAGCTTCGACCCCACCACCCTGGACAACGGCCTCTACCAGCTGGCCCTGGTCGCCGCCGATACCGGCGGACGCCAGACCACCGCCCTGGTCTCGATCGAAGTCTACGGCGAGCAGAAGCTCGGCCAGTTCAGCATCAGCTTCGTCGACCTGAGCATCGAAGCCGCCGGCATCCCCATCCAGGTCACCCGCACCTACGACACCCGCCGCAAGGCCGACCCGCTCGACTTCGGCCATGGCTGGAGCGTGGACTACCAGAGCGTCCGCCTGCGCCAGAACATGACCCTGGGCCTGCAGTGGAACGTCGAAACCCCGCCGGGGCAGTTCAACGTGTGTTTGCGCCCCGTCGGCAAGCGCCGCATCGCCATCACCCTGCCCGACGGCAAGGTCGAGCGCTACACCGCGCGCAACGCCACCGAGTGCAGTTTCGGCCAGCCCCCGCCGGTCAACATCCTGTTCGACCCTGCACCGGGCACCACCGGCACCCTCACCCTGGTCAACGTCCCCAACGTCAAAGCCCAGGGCGGCGTGCTCTACGACATGGACAACCTGGAAACCTGGAACCCCCAGGAGTTCAAGCTCAAGACCCAGGAGGGATTGGAGTACTACCTCCGGGAGGGTGTCGGCATCGAGCGCGTCAAGGACGCCTTCGGCAATACCCTGGACTACACCCCCGGCGGCCTGATCCACAGCGGCGGCCAGACCATCCGCTTCGATCGCGACGCACAAGGCCGCATCACCGCCGTCACCGACCTGGCCGGCAAGAAGATCCAGTACGGCTACAGCGCCCAGGGCGACCTGAGCACCGTCACCGACCGCAGCGCCCAGACCACGCGCTTCAAGTACGACCGCAGCCACGGCCTGACCGACCTCATCGACCCGCGCGGCATCACCGTCGCCCGGCAGATCTACGACGAGCAGGGAAGACTGATCGCCACCATCGACGCCGACGGTCAGCGCAGCGACATCGTGTTCCAGCCTGACGACAACCGCCAGGTGGTGAAGAACCGGCGCGGATTCGAGACGGCTTATCTCTACGACAGCGAAGGCAACGTCTTGGAGAAAACCGACGCGCTCGGGCACAAGACGTCTTTCGAATATGACGCCAACGGCAACGAGACCAAGGTTACCGACGCCTATGGCAAGGCCGTCACGCGCAGCTACAACGCCGCCAACCAACTGCTGAGCGAGAAGAACGCCCTCAACCAGGGCAGCACCAATGACTGGGTGCTGGACAACGGCAGCCAGCGCTGGCAGCTGCTGAGCACGACCGATGCCCGCGGCAACCTCACCACCAACACCTACAGCCAGATCACCGCCGAGCTGACGCTGATCACCGAGCCGCTGGGCCGCAGCACGCGCATCTTCCAGAACGGCAAGGGCGAACTGCTGGGCCTGAACCTCTCCGGCAACCTCAGCCAGTACGGCTACAACGCCCAGAGCCAGAAGATCTCGGAGACGGATCCGCTGGGGCGCATCACCAGCCTGGAACTGGATGCCAACGGGCAGGAGATTGCGCGGACTAGCCAGCGCACCCGGGCTGATGGCAGTGTCAGCACGGTCAGGACCAGTCGCAGGCTGGATGCCGAAGGCCGCGTGACCGAGGAAACCGGTCCCACCGGCCTGAAGACCACAACGACCTACAACACCGCCGGCAAGGTGGAGAGCCAGACCGATGCCCGGGGCAAGGTCACCCGCTACGAGTACGACAGCCTGGCGCGGCTGATCAAGACGATTCATGCGGATGGCGGCACGGAGACGGTCGCCTACGACGCCGAAGGCAACGAGGTTGAAAAGACTGACCGTGCAGGGCGGACGACCCAACTCGAATATGACGCCCTCAACCGTTTGACCAAGACCATCCACCCGGACGGCAGCACCGAAGAGACCGTCTATGACAACGTCGGCAGGGTTTATCAGCAGAAGGACAGCCTGGGCCGCAGCCTCACCAACGGCTACGACGATGCCGGGCGGCTGACCAGCAGCACCGATGCCCTGGGCCAGATCACCGCCTACGGCTACGACGCCAATGGCAACCGCACCCGCGTCACGGATGCCAGCCTCAAGGCCACGGTCTTCGAGTACGACGCGCTCAATCGGGTAACCAAGGTAACGTTGCCGGACGGCAGCTTCACGCAAACCACCTGGACGCCCTCAGGCCAGAAGGAAACGGAAACCGACGCCAGCGGCAAAACCACCACCTTCGGTTACGACGCCAAGGGCCAGCTGACGACCGTCACCCAGAACGACGGCGCGCAGGATCTGGTCACCACCTACGGCTATGACGAGTTGGGCAACAAGATCAGCCAGACCGATGCTAAGGGGCGAATCACGCGGTGGGAGTACAACGACCTTAGCCAGGTGACGGCGAGGGTGCTGCCGGAAGGGGAGAGGGAAACCTTCGGCTACGACAGCAACGGCAACCGTACTTGGCACAAGGACTTCAACGGCCGCACCCATACCTATGCCTACGACGATCTCAATCGCGAGATCGAGCGCAAGTATGCCGACGGCTCAAGGGTCAAGACGACTTACACCGCCAGCGGGCAGATCGACACGCAGACCGATGCCCGGGGCGTCACGAAGTACCAGTACGACGCCCGCGACCGTCTGGCCCGCGTCGAATCACCCGAGGGCGTGATCCGCTATCAGTACGACCAGAACGGCAACCGGACCCTGCTGAGCACCAATCACCAGAACGTGCAGTACGGGTTTGATGAGCTGAATCGACTGGCCTCGGTCACAGATACCAACGGCAAGCAGACCACCTACCAGTACAACGCCCGTAGCCAGAAGGTCCGCGTCAGTCTGCCCAATGGCACCAGCAGCTATTGGGAGTACGACGACAACGGGCGGATCACGGAGGTGCGGCATGAGAAGACCGCGACAGGGGCAATCCTGGGGGCTTATCGCTATACGCTGGCGGCGAATGGGCAGCGGATGCGGTTGGCAGAGCGGGACCAGGCTGGACCTACCCGCACTGCAGACTATGAGTATGACGGGCTAAATCGCTTGACGAAGGAAACGGTCGCCGACCATCGCGACTCAAGCAGGAGCTACAGCACTGCATGGGCGTACGACAAGGTTGGGAATCGTCAGACGCAGACCAAGACCCAGGGCGGGCAGGTCGAGGTTACGAGCTATGCGTATGACGACAATGATCGGTTGTTGACGGAGGTCAGGGCGCTGGATGGGGTGAATCAGTACAGCAGCGTCTATAGCTATGACGGGAATGGGAATACGACGAAGAAGGTGGTTACGGCGGATGGGCAAGCGGAGACCCATGTTTATGGGTGGAATGATGACAACCGGTTGGTGAAGTACAGCCGAAATGGGCTGCAGAAGGCGAGTTATCAGTATGAGCCAGAGGGGATTCGTACCGCCAAGAATGGGACGCAATACCTAGTTGATTACAACCAGCAGTATCCGCAGGTAATCGAGGCTGCCGCAGGCGCAGAAGAACTGGAAATCAGCTATCTGCACGGAGACGATTTGCTAAGTCAGAATCAGCAGGGACGGTTGAGCTTCTATCATGCGGACGGGTTGGGAGGTACCAGGTTATTGACTGATGGAGCGGCGGAACTCAACGGAAGCTACGAATATCAGGCTTACGGAGAACTGGCCAAGGGCATCGGACCAGAGGAGAACGCCTTTCTTTTTTCAGGAGAGGAATATGATCCTGACATCGGAATGTATTATTTGAGAGCTAGGTGGATGATCGCTTCAACAGGCCGATTTAATTCGCTGGATGAGGCCAATGGAATCGATGTGATTCCGCGGACGCTGCACAAGTACTCATATGCCAACCAAGACCCGGAAAACTGGGCAGATCCGAGCGGATACTCTGCAGGATTGATGGAAGCTGTTGGTGCACTTGGTGCCCTGGCTACGCTAACAACTGTGACTACAGCGCATTTGAGTAGAAAGACAACACATTTCCACTTTGGACGTAGGACGGAACTGGATATTGCGAAAAGCGTGGCCTCTGCGGAGACCTGTGCGGCAAAGATTCGAGGGCAATCGTTGTCGGAGGATTTTAGCTGTGGATGGGGTGCTCTCCCCATTGTATTTATGGACTCGACAAGAATGCCGAATATTTACTCTCATGTACTTGCATCTCAAGGCATGGGAAATCCGGCCTTACTCACTAGATCATTTCTAAAAATTATCGGAAATAGAAGGGCCGCCCGTAAAAACTGTGCGCAAGGGAAAGCACTTTTTGTGGCGGGGAGTTCCTGCGACGAATATCCCTTTGCTTCGACATACGAAGGAGGCCCTTCGGCAACAGTTGCTTATGTGCCGCTGGTTGAAAATTTGATACAAGGTGGCATTCTTTCCATCTTCTACACCACTTGCGGCGTTCTTCCGGACATCGTTCCTTTCAATGCTTTTATAGCGGTACCGGTAGTCTCTTCTCCAAGATCATTTCAGTGTGGAACTTAGGCGGTCTAATATGAAAATACCCCCAGCACTCTCTTACCTAGAGCCAGTGATGAATGAGCTGGCTGCTTGCAACATCAATGATCTAGACGAGGGGTATGACACGGCGGAAATTTTGAGGATTCTGGAGGAAAGGGTATCCGAGTTGTCAGAAGGAGAGGCGGAAGCTCAGCTTCTCAATGATCGGCAAGAGCTTGAACGTTGGCTTGCTGATAAGAAGGAGCATGTGGGATGGTTTTTAGTCGGGATATTGCAGAACCCTGAAGCGCTTGTCGCTGCTAAACACGGTGATCTAAGAATACCCCCTGCCCCGAAAGCCAAGTCGGTGGACGTTCGGCGAAAAATATTTGTTTCTGTTCCGGATGGAGGAAAACTTGTTGGAAGGCCTCCATTCTTGATGATTTACGTTGGAGATAATGTGATTTCTATAGAAATGACTGCAAAGGATACTCAAGAGAGGTCGCTTAGTGCCACAGCGCAACAAATTGGTGCTACTTGTTCTCCGTTTTCTTGGGGGATAATTGATGGAAGTAGGATATTGCATGGGCGGAAGTCTATATTCTATTTTCTAATTGAAGATGTGGCTTTCACTGTGGTTTTCGAGAATCCACCTTGGGCTAGTCCGCTGGAAGAAAGAATTATTCGAGATGTGGTAGAAAGTTTTCGTGTTTTAGAAAAGAAAGAAAAGAAGAAAAATAATAGCCGATAGCCGCCCTTAAGAAGAAAAGGCGGAAAAGTGAAACCGGCGTAGGCTAACCAATAGCTTGTCTAGCTCGGAGGAAGGTCCATGCCTCGGATTGGTCGCTTGGTGGTGGAAGGCTATCCACACCACGTTGTGCAGCGCGGGCACAACCGGCAGGTGGTATTTGCCGGCGATGAGGATTACGAGCGGTACATAAGCGACCTGCGAGAGCTCAAGGCGACATTTGGCATTCGGCTATATGCCTATTGCCTGATGACCAACCACGTACATCTGCTACTGGGCCCTCGTGAGAGCCCGGCGGCGCTGGGCTCCTTCATGAAAGCCCTGGCGGGGCGGGCCACCCGCTACCGCAACCGCCTGGAAGGGCGTAGTGGCACCTTATGGGAAAGCCGCTACAAATCCAGCCTGGTTCAAGCCGACAGCTACCTTCTGGCCTGCTGTCGTTATATCGAACTCAATCCCGTCCGCGCCCGCATGGTGGCCAGTCCTCAGGCGTACGCTTGGTCCAGCGCCAAAGAGCGACTGGGCCAGCGTCCGGCGGACCTTCTGGACTGGAACCCGAGTTACCTGTCGCTGGGGCGCAGCGAGGTCGAGCGCAAGCAGGAATATTCACGATACCTGCGCGAAGCGATTCCCGAAGGGGAGTGGACCCTGATCCGCGATTCCCTGCAGAGAGGACAACTGACGGGTACCAAGAAGTTCGTGAACGAAATCGAGCGAATCACCGGCGCCCGTGTCGAGCATCGGGCGCGGGGGAGGCCGAGGAAAGAGCCGGAAGCAGAAAATAAATAAATCTGTCCCCTTTTTCCTTTTTCGTCCCGAACCGGCTTAGTTGGTTTTCTCGTCGAGGAAGGAATTGAACTATGCACGCCATACTAGTATGGACAAATTAATTAGAAAGTCGGTTTCCCGAAAAATACGAGCTAGGATGAAAGAGCTCTTTCCGGAGTTCAAGCCGGAAAAAATTGATGCAAGTCTCGAATGGCACGCGAAGCAAGAACCGCTCTATGTCTATAGGTACACGAATGAGATATGGCTTTTTTTGTCGTTTGTTCCTGTGTCGAACAATGAGCTGATTTGGGCTGCGCTCGGGTGGTCAAGTAACGGGAAAATTCCGGAATCCCCCAGCTACTATCAAGCTGTTACGAGTGTACCTCCCGAAGGCTGGATACACGTCCTTGACCCAAAGGTAACCGGCGTTGTTCCTAATGATCAGATCGTGGGTTTTGAAATCGCTCGCCCGAGTGTTGAGGCGCGCCAGAAAGCTATTGACTATCAATACAGTAAGGAGCCATGGATTAAGGCGATTCATGACGAATACGTAAAAAAAATATCGAAAGGGCGAGTAGAGCCATTTGATATCTACTTGCTGCGCCACCGTGAAGAGTCTTTGGAAACAATAAATAGTTGGTCCCTAATTTCAGGCGTACGTGGTTTGGAAGAATCTGAGATTGAAAAAATCTCAACCGATTCTGCGGGTCAGTGTGTTGAGGCGTTCAAAGTGTCTGGACGGCCATTCTTGCTTTCAATTGCAAAAGTGCTGGAAAAAATATGAGGAGGCTGGACCGGCCAGCGGCGGATTCACTATCCAAGTGCCCCACTGACTGAATAAGTAGCACCGCGCAGCCCGACGTGATCGGCGCCCTGCTGCTGGGCTTCGTCAGCGGCGCGGCCGGCGGCAACGCCGCCGACCAGGCGATCCTTGTGGCCACCGCCGACGCCGCCACCGGCACGGCCAACCTCGACGAGCCCGTCAACCAGGCCCCGGTCTTCACCACCCGCCCCGTCACCCAGGCCAGGGCCGGCAAGCCCTACCACTACGCCGCCTCCGCCGCCGATCCCGAAGGCGACCCCGTCCAGTACCGCGTCACCCGCGCGCCCGGCGGCATCAGCGTCAGCGCCAGCGGCCACGTCAGCTGGGACCGCCCGGTGGCGGGCGACTGGACCGTCACCCTGCGCGCCGACGACGGCCACGCCTGGCGCGAGCAGACCTGGTCCCTGCACGTCGACGAAGCCGCCGCCGCACTGGATGCCAGCCTCAGCGTCAGCCCCGAGCTGGCCGAGCCCGGCGCCCCCGTCACCCTCACCGTCGCCAGCAGCGGCGGCAGCGGTACGGTCACGCGCACGTGAATCGCCCCCGGTTTCGTAGATGTCTTCCAGCCATACTCACCGGCAAACAATGGAGGCAGTGGAGGTCTACGGCGAGGAAGCGCCGACGGCGCAGGGGCCGGTGCGCTCCGCGTCCGCGTTCTTTCCCATCGGCGGCGAACTGCTGCTCAGCGGCAACAAGGGCTGATCCAGCCGCCGGTCCTCCCGCCCGGGCTGCCGCCTGTCACGAAAATCCCGCTTACCCAGTTTTGGCCTCTAGTCTCCTGCCCTAAAGGGACTGAAGGGATTTCGATCCGATGGTGCAGGGGCTGCGGGTATTGGTGCTGGGCGGGCTTGGTTTTCTCCTCGCGGCCTGCGGTGGCGGCGGGGATGACGGCGGTACGCCGGCCCCGGCCAACCAGGCGCCGGCGGCAGCGGCCGGCAGCGACCAGGCGGTTGCCGAGGGCGCGACGGTCACGCTCAGCGGCGGTTCTTCCAGCGACAGCGATGGCAGCATCGTCGCCTACGCCTGGCAGCAGGTCTCGGGGCCTGCGGTGGTCCTGGACAGCCCCACGGCGGTTTCCACCCGCTTCGTCGCGCCGGACGTTGCGACGGCGCAGACGGTGGTGCTGCGCCTGACGGTGACGGACAACGAGGGTGCTACCGACACCGACATGGTGAGCGTGACGGTGAACGTCGCCGTGGCGCCTCCCGCGAACAATCCTCCCGTGGCCGCCGCCGGTGCCGACCAGGTCGTCAACGAAGGCGCCACGGTGACGCTGAGCGGCAGCGGCTCCAGCGACGGCGACGGCAGCATCGCGGGCTATGCCTGGGCGCAGGTGTCCGGGCCCACCGTGAGCCTGGCCAACGCGGCGACGGTGTCTGCCAGCTTCGTCGCGCCCGATGTCTCCAGTGCACAGGTCCTGGTGCTGCGCCTCACGGTGACCGACGACGATGGCGCCACGGCCAGCGATACGGTCAGCGTGACAGTGAATGCGGTGGCCGCGCCGGCGACGATCACGGTGAGCGGCATGAAGCTGGCGCAGACTCACGTGCTGCCGGCTGCCGGCAAGCAGTGGACCCTTGGCAGCAACACCTCGGAGCTGCACATGGTCGGCGGCCGTGCCGCACTGGCGCTGGTGGACCTGTCTCCCTCGGGGCTGGCGGGCCTGAAGCTGCAGGGCGAGGTGGGCGGCGTCAGCCAGGGCACGGTCACGCTGGACGTCAACAGCGCCCTGCCGGCGAACGAGGACAGCAGCCTGCGCTACTCCGGCAGCGCCTACGTGGCGACGCTGCCGCAGTCCTGGCTCAAGCCGGGGCTGCGCCTGCGGGTGACGGCCACGGGTGCGACGGCCAGCGCCTGGACCAATGTGGTGGTGGGCAGCGACTCCGATTTCACGGTGCGCATCCTGCCGTTCTATCTGTTCGGCGCCACCGAGGCCGACGTGAGCCTGGCGACCGCCGGCGCGCCTTCGGCGGATGCCATCGACGACATGTTCGCGGTGTGGCCGGTGGCGACGGTGGAGGTGGGCAACCACCCGGCGGCCAAGGTGAGCTGGCCCTCGCTGGTGGTGCCGCCGCGCGGCGATTCCGCCGGCGTGCGCCAGCCGGCCTACGTCGCGAGCAATACCGACGGCTACAAGGACGGCTTTGCCGGCCTGTCGACGCTGCATGGCATCGTCAGCAGCCTGCGCGGAGCCAATGGCGAGGCCAACCTGGCGGTGCAGTATTACGCGCCGCTGCTGGCACGCAATGCCAGCGGCAGGTTCCAGAGTGCCGGCGGCGGGATCGGCGGCGGCAGCGTTGGCACCGGCGACACGGCCTATGCCGGCATCTTCATCCACGAACAGGGCCATGCCTTCGGCCTGCCGCATGCCGGCGACAGTTACGACTCGGGCAACTATCCCTACGAGTGGGGCAGTCTCAAGGGTTCGGAATGGGGCTTCGATGCGGTGCGCAGGCTGTTCCGCGCCATCCTGATCCCGGCGTCCTCGTCGAACTACGCCGGCTGCCGCAGCCATACCTTCGGCGGTCATGCGCGGGCGGTGGATGGCCTGAATCGCTGCATCAAGCAGGATCCGATGCAGTCCGGCGCCGGCGACCAGGCCAGCGGCCAGCGCTTCACGATCTTCTCGGATTTCAGCACCGCGGTGATGCAGCGCTATTTCGAGGGCATCACCACGCTCAACAGCGACAGCAGCCACAAGTACTCCGGCGGCAAGTGGGCGCGCGACGCCAGCTTCCCCAGCGGCTACAAGCGCTGGGACAGCATCGACCGCAGGTGGGTCAACGCTGCCGATGCCGTGGCGACGGCCGACGGCGGACTCTGGGGCTTCGAGGACGATGCGCCGCTGCAGCGCAACGTCCCGGTCTACGCCATCGTCGTCACCATGAGCTATGCCGGCACGGCCGGGGCCACGCAGATCTACCCGCCGCTGCGCTTCAGCGGCAACCTGCTGCGCACGATCGACCCGACCGTGCAGGCGCAGCGCGAGAGCATCGTGCCCAATACCAGCACCTACTACTGGTATTGCAAGGCCTACGGCTGCGACTACACCCTGCGCGTGCGCTATGCCAACGGCACGGTGCGCAACGTGGCGCTGCAAAGCGGTTTCCGCGGCTGGTTCGCCGAAAGCGGGCCAGTGCTGGCGGCGGCGTCCGACCCGCTGGACGGCGCCAGCTTCCGCCGCTGGGCGGTGAACGTGCCGGACGATGGCAACATCGCCAGCATCCAGCTGCTGGAGACCCCGCAGGTCTGGAATGGCCTGCCGGCTTCGCCCAGGGTGCTGGCCAGCCGTTGACTCTGGAGGCGGGTCCCGACTTATGCTGACGGCATGACACGCCCTTTCCGTGCCGCCCTGCTGGTCCTGGTGCTCCTGCTGGAGAGCCTGGGCAGTGCCTGGGCGCTGCCGATGGCGCTGCCGGCGCCGCAGCAGCATGAGCACGGCCAGGCACAGGCAGCGATGCCCTGTCACGGCGACGCCGGCACGCAGGACCCGATGCCCTGCTGCGACGATGACGAAGAGTGCCGCTGCAGCGTGAGCT
Source organism: Solimonas sp. K1W22B-7 (assembly GCF_003428335.1). Lineage (GTDB taxonomy): Bacteria > Pseudomonadota > Gammaproteobacteria > Nevskiales > Nevskiaceae > Solimonas_A. The sequence goes on along the minus strand of NZ_CP031704.1, from coordinate 3,709,749 downwards.
GCTACGGCGCCAGCAGCGCGCTGGCCCCGGCCCTGGCCGGTGTCGCGGACTACCCGTCCTTCCACCCGCAGGCCACCGGCCTGCCGCCGGCGCCCCTGCCGGCTCACCCCCTGGCCTTGCTCAGGCCACCCGCGCCCTCCGAAAGCTGAAGCCTACGCACGCCGCAACCGCGGCCTGCGCCTGTTCGCTTTCACTGGAGGACGCCATGTCCCTCATTCGCTGTTTCGGCGCGCTGGCCTGCCTGCTGCCCGCCGCTGTCTACGCCAAGCCCATCGCCTACCAGGGCGGCACCACCGTCATGGGCGAGTACGGCGCCGGCACCATGCAGGAACTGCAGGTCTTCTACGCGCCGGGCTATCGCTGGTCGCTGGGCGCCGGCCATCTGCGGCTCGACGACGAGGAGCAGACCTTCTCTCGCGAGATCAGCTATGTCCGCGGCAACGTCCTGCTCAAGCGCTGGAACCTGCCGCGCGCGCAGGCCAACGTCTTCGCCTGGGGCGGTGTCGGCCAGGCCCAGGGCGACGGCTTCGAAGGCCGCAAGGGCGCCTGGAATGCCGGCGCTCAGGCCGACTACGAAACCCTGCGCGTCTACGGCTCGCTGCGCACCGACTGGCAGTACTCGCGCGAGGCCTTCTCGCATCGCATCGACACCGTGCAGCTCGGCTGGGCGCCGTATGCCCACGACTGGGACCGCCTCGCCACCTGGTTCGTGATCCAGGGCCGCGACTACACCGGCGGCCTCTACGACGGAGTGGAAGCAGCGGCGTTGCTGCGCCTGTTCAAGAACGGCAGCTGGGGCGCCGCCTGGGTCGAGGCGGGCGTGACCCAGGACGGCAAGCTGCAAACCATGTTCATGTTCAATTTCTAGGAGTATTTCCATGATTCGCAATCTGACGGCCGTGTTGATCGCGGCAATGCTGAGTTTCACCGCGCTGGCGCAGGACGCGCCGCGCACCATCGAGATGAAGGTGGACGGCCTGGTCTGCGCCTTCTGCGCCCAGGGCATTTCCAAGAAGCTCGGCAAGATGGACGCCACGGCGGAAGTCTTCGTGAGCCTGGAGAACGGCCTGGTCGCGGTAGTGCCCAAGCCGGGGCAGGACCTGGCGGATCCCGTACTGCGCGAGGCGCTGACCGAGGCGGGCTACACGGTGCAGGCGATCGAGCGCAAGGCCGAGACCCTGGACGCGCTGCGCGCGCGGCTCAAGGTCAAGCCATGAGCAACCTGGATCCGCAATTGCGCGGCAGCCTGTGGAGCGCGCTGCTGTCGATCTTCACCAGCAGTTCCACGCTGCTGTGCTGCGCCCTGCCGGCGCTGCTGGTGACGCTGGGGGCCGGCGCTACGCTGGCCGGCCTGGTCAGCGCCGTGCCGCAGCTGGTGTGGCTGTCGGCGCACAAGGGCCTGGTGTTCGGCGCGGCGGGGGCGATGCTGGCGGTGGCCGGCTGGCTGCAGCTGCGTGCACGCAACGCGCCTTGCCCGATAGATCCGCAGCTGGCCGCGGCCTGCGCCCGCACGCGCCGCGTCAGCCTGGGCGTGTACCTGTTCTCGCTGGCGATCTACGGCGTGGGGCTGGTGTTTGCCTTCCTGCTGCCGCTGCTGGACTGAGCGCAAGGCACCCTAGGTAAGCTCTGAAAAAGTTACCGTTCGCCCTGAGCCTGTCGAAGGGTGAGCGGTAACTAGTTGACCGGCCGAGGGGAAAGTCCGTCCGTACTTCGACAAGCTCAGCAAGGCCGCTGATGCTGGGGTGGGGTAACTGCAGTCATAAATAGAATTTCCGACATGACACATGGTTCATGTCTCATAACTTTCGAGCTGATAGAAATTTTAAGTGCACTATTGCTCCTATGAATTTTCACCGGCCGATTTCAGTGAAAATCTTGGCGCTAATGAAGTAAGGGCTGCCGAATTTTTTACGTGCCTGCTGAAGATCTGGCGCACATTTTCGCTTGCGCCACATTTGCCTTTACTTAACGATGGTGATGGGGGAAGCATGCAACGACGTCAGGTAGTCATTGGCGGCCTTCTGGCCGCAGGATCTGCGGGGCTCGGCACGCTGGCCCTTACGATGCGTACACGTCAAAAAGAAGATGCCGTTGTCAGCATCATCGGAGAGGACTCATCCAATCTGCAGGCGATTGCGCGCTATCTGGCCGATAGTCAATTGGCGGTAGGCACCAGGAGCACGGTGGAGGCTACGAATTTCACGACGGCATCCGCCAAGGCAATGACTGCTTTTACCCAGGGGAGTGGTCTCTACGATGTGGTCCTTGGATACAACTTCGATCTGCCTCGCTACGCAGAAAACCACTATGTCTTCGATGTCGGGGAGTCGAAATCAGTTGCAAGAGAAAACCAGTCTTTCGATTTCGAAGCCGACCTCTTGCCCAATGTCTGGAAAGAGCTTGGATACTACGGCAGTGCAGGGGGTGTCGATGCGGACGACTCTCGTCCGGTCGCATATCCTTTTTCAGCAAATACGATGGTATTGGTGTACAGCAAGGAGGTGTTCTCAGATCCACGAGTGGTTCAAGCCTATCGCACGCATTTCGGACGCGATTTCGCGCCGCCAAGGACGTGGCAGGAGTTCGCGGACACAGCGAAACTCGTAGCTGAGGCCAACAAAGCATTCAAAGGCGTGGTCCTGCAAGGAGCCGATGGAGGTTGGCTCTACTACGAGTGGATGAACTTCCTGTTCGGTATGGGGGGGAAGGTGATGGAGAAGAAGTATGGCTGGCAATCGACCATCCAGACGCCTTTGACGCTAAGAACTATCGAGGCCGCGCGCGCGGCTGATTTGTACCTGTCCTTAAAAAGCGCTAGTGCCGGCGACTTTTTCTTCAACGATGCGGTTCGGCAGCGCGACCTGATGCTGGAGCACAAGGCGGCGTTCGCGATAATGTGGACGGACTATATCCCGGACTTAGCGAAAGCCGGGGGGTTCGGGTTTGCGCCAATTCCTGGTGATCGCTCAATGATCGCAGGGGGCTCGTTCTTTATTAACCGTAAAACCGATGTTCCGTCTGCGTGCGTCGACCTCATCTCCCATCTGTTGTCCAAGCCGGTCCAAAAGAAGCTTGCCCTTGATGGCCTATTTCCTCCCACGAGATCGGCTCTGTCCGATCCGGAAGTCCTGGCCAAACCCTACATGCCGGCTGTTCGGCAATCGCTGGAGCGCGGGGTTTACATGCTGGAGGCCGGACTCGATGCCACATTGATCTCGGAGAAGATAACCCAGGCGCTCCAGGAGGCTTGGCGCGGGGAGATTCCCTCTGAGGCAGTAGGGTCGCGGGCAACAGAGCTGATTGAGGCCAGGCGTGCAGTAGGTTAATGCGTCCGATTGTCGAGGCAAACAGGGTAGTCCCGGCAGGCACTATTGTGCCGTTTGTTCTATCTGCACCGCTGCTTGCATTGGCAGTGGCAGTTGTTGCAACTGGGCCCGAAGCCGATGGGATCAAGGGAGGGGTGCCGTACTTGCTGGAGCAATACGGGCCATCGTTGTGGCGCAGCCTACTCTCAGCCCTCTTGGCCAGCGTTCTGACGGGCGTCCTTGCTATCTGCGTAGCGGTATCCATGACGCGCAGGTTTCTGATGGCTTCGACGGCGGATCGGGAAATCGATGTGCTGTGCATGATGTTGCCACTTGCGATTGCACCTTTGTTAATAGGTGGTGCCTCGTTCGCGTTTCTATATAGAAGTGCGGGGGGGTGTTGCTGGCTATCACTGGCTCCGACGAGTGCGGGCAGTTTACGGTAATTCTCATCGAGGCAGTGGCTCAAACGATACGCTACGCGCCGCTCCTGATCTGGCTGTTCTTGCTTGCGATGATGCAAATACCACTGGACAAGCGGCTATACGCTTTTCAGACGGGGTTCTCAGGCGGGGCATACGCGCGCTTCGAATTGGTGGGTCATTGGGGGCCACCACTCTTGGTCGTGACAGCATTCACATTTCAGGACGCGGCAAATGATCATCTGATCGCCCAGCTCTCGATCCGCCCGTCGGTTGCGGCACATACAGAACTGATAGCTCACGCTCTTGATCGCAACTTCATGGTGCTGCTCTCCCTGAGGTCGGCCGCCGAGGCGGTCCATGAGATTGTTTTGCTGGGGGTCTTGGCGACTTTTGGGTTTGCCTTGATTTTCGGTCTCCTGGCTGTGATGTATGTTTTTCTTGCCAAGTGGATTTCGTCTCCTGCTTTCGACAGTCGGAATAGGGCCGTTCGAGAAGCGGAGACTGCGAGGGTATGGCCCGCATTTGCAGTTGCCGTGATGGTTCTCGGATTTTTCGGATACACCCTCTCGGGGCTGCGCCCTGGTGATCTCGCTGGGCTGGCTCCCTTGTGGAAAACAGGACTGCTATCGGCTGCTGCAGCGCTCTTGTCGTGGATGATCGCGGCTACATTGGTCTATTGGCTTCGAGACGGACTCGACTGCAGCGATGGATCGGCGCCGCGTGGACTAGGTCTGGCTAGCACAGTGGCGATCGCCGTCGGCTATGTTCCTCCGCTCAGCTTGGCTGTGGCGGTTTTTGGTTTTGCATTCCTGGGGGGATTCGAGAGTGAAGGCGCGGGTGCTTGGTGGCTGTTCGTTGCCCAGGTTCTTCGCTTTTTCCCGATTGTGTTTGTGCTCCTGGTTCCAGCGGCGCTGTCTATCCAGGACAAGGAAATTCGCTACCTAAAAAATTCCGGCGCATCGGTTAATGTTCGAGGAATAATCACATTTCTCATGCCGAACATCGTTGTCCACCTAGCGGTTGCGGCAATTTGCTTCAATCTTATCTTGAATGAAGGCGTGATTGCCTCGGTGTTCCAGGCGCAAATCCCTTCGATGAGCGACATCATGAGCCGCGCCACTACAGGGCGGTCTGCGAACTACTCGTTGGCGGGAATGATTGTCCTCTCTCAAGCGGCTTTTTTTTCGATGTTTCTATGGGTGTGGGGCCGCGCGAGCATCTTCGCTTGGCGGTTGCGACATGCGGATTGATCTTGAAAGATTTAGGCTCGCCTTCGGGCCCCGTGTTGTTTTCGATCAGGTCACGGCGAGCCTCGATTGGGACGCGACCGATGACGCATCCAGGGTAATTGGACTCATGGGGCCGAGTGGTTCTGGAAAGAGCACGCTTGCCAAACAGGTTATGACCGCTCGCTATCACGGGCGAGTTGCCGGTATCAATGTTGTTCAGCCGGATTTGGTTATCGCCTATCTTCCGCAAGCCGCTGTCCTGTTCTCGCATTTGTCTATCTACAGGAATGCGAGGCTTCTCGAAGGCGTGGGGCGCTACAGGATGAGATTCGATCCGGCCATTTTTGCCGATTTGGCAAAACAGCTGAAATTGGAGTCCATACTGGCGTCGAAGATCGGCATAGAGAGAATCAGCGGCGGAGAGGCCCAGCGCTTGATGCTTCTTAGAACCCTGAGCGTCCGGCCGGATCTTCTGATATTGGATGAGCCAGCGACAGGTTTGGATCCCTCTATTCGGGAGGATTTTCTCATAGATCTCCAGGGTGTCCTGCGGCGCCTCGGAATTTGTGCGCTTTACATCAGCCATCATTGGGAGGAAGTCGCTTTTCTGGCCGGGCGCGTGGTGTTTGCAGAGACCATTGCGGATTGCTCGGGGGGCATACCATCCGCGGACTTCCGGTTGTCGATACCGATGCTTTTGCGAGGGCTCCGCCCACGATCAATGCCTTTCGTGTTGTTTATGGCCCTGGATGTTCCGTTTGGCCGCTGCAAGATTCGCATGCAGAAAGAAGTCCCTTAGGACCGTCGGATGAGGTGGCTTGCTTTCCGGCCGAGACTAATAGGAGCCTGGGATTTGTCCGACAGGGCACCGAGTTTCGTTTGTCCGAACGACTCGCCTCGGAACTCCGAGCGAATCGTTCCGTGGAGGCAGCCATTTATAGGCGCGGACATTTTCTTCGTTGGTCAATGGTCGACTGGAGTCAAATTATGGGGCGCCAAAGATGAGCACTTGCTTGATTATCACCGGTGCAGCTGGAGAACTTGGCCGGATCGTACTGTCTGCAGCGGCGAACCGATCGGACGTTGATTGCATCATTGCGACTACGAGGAGTCGTTCTCTTGATGTTCCATGGCCAAAAGTGACCTGCTTGACAGGGGTGGACTTAAGCGAGGATGCAGGTGCCAGAAAATTGGCGGAGTCGTTGGATAAAATTCCCTGTGACAACATAGGGTTGTTGCATTGTGCGGGGGCTTTTCCAGCAACAGCTCCTTTGCATCGCACGACTCTGGCGACAGTCGCTGCTGTCTTTGCCGCGAATAGCCTTACTTTCCTTGGAGCAGCAAAGGCCGTTTTGCCGCGTATGCGGAGGCAGCGCAGTGGACGGTTGGTTGCCTTCACCTCGCATACGCAGGAGGCAGCATATCCTTTCATGGGGCCTTTCAATATGAGCAAGCTCGCCCTGCTGAGTGCGGTACAGACCCTTGCAAATGAAAATGCCCGGTTCGGTATCGCCATCAATGCGATTGCCGTGGCGACTCTGCAGACAGAGACCGAACGGCGGATTAAACCTACTGGCACCTATGACGATTGGGTTCCGGTTAATGGATTGGCTGCCTATGCCATCGACATGGCCACAACTATGGGCATCCAGGTCAACGGAAGTGAAATTCAATATTGGAAGTATTCCCAGAGTTTCTTTGGGGATTCGATTTTCTCCAGAAATTCGATTGATCCGGAAATTTTGGATCCAACCAATGGCTGATAACGACGGCGCTACTGGTATGGATAAGCCGGATCACCATGGGTTTCAAAGGGTGCTTCAGTTGACCCTGCACTACCTCAAGGCGTTCCGTCCCCTGATTTGGGGAGTTCTTGTCTTCTTCATTTATATGTACTTGGTACACTCCGATAGTTCGTATGCGGTTCGCAACTGGGTAGTTGTGCCAAAGTTTCCGTTCCATGGCATCAACTTTGTGTATGCCATGCTGTTCGCAAGTCTGGCGACAGTCATATCAGCGACAAGTGGCTATCGCGAAGATCTAGACAGCATGATGTCCATCGCAAAAATAACTGCTGGAGCATCGCAAATAAGAGCGGCAAAAATTATTCTCGAGCTGACGGTGTATGGGATATCCATCGTGCTGCTATCGCTACTCTTCTTCCGACAAGACAAAGCCCAAACGGATGCGTGCAGCCTGCACGTCTTGCACAGCAGGGCTTTGTTGCACGACCTTTGTGTCTGTGGGATGTTTCTGGCTTTTTTGGTCGCTGACATACTGACGCTCAAGGGGATGAGCAGGGCTTACGATGCGTGTGTCGCGAGACCGGAACTTGTCAAGCTGATTCCAAAGTTGGGTCTCAATAGAGATTATTTAAAGCAGCAACTCTGGTTGATCGACGTGCCGGTAATCATTGGGGTGATCGTAAGCTTCCTGATTCTGGGCTCTGTTCCTTTCCTAAGCGGCTGGGATCCGGATTTATTCCATGTCATCGGTCGTGTATCCGATTATCTACAGCGCAGCCGATCCACCGCGATCGTCATGTGCAGTGGGCAACCTTTGACAATTCAAGAGTTCCAAGAGAGCGTAGCGAGTATCTTTTCTGCCGGTATTTCGATGGGCTATCTAGCGGCTCATGTTCTGCTGTCCCAACTTGTGTTCATTGTTCTGAAAGTATTCCATGACCGTAAAGTTAACTTACTTGGAGTGTAGGGGGCGAAGAGAATAGAGCCGATGGGCTCGAAGCCGGCAACTAGCGCGGAGCAGCCTGTTCCATCTGTCTAGGGCGTATTGCGCCTTGCCGGTTTCCGGGGGCATCGTTAAAGCTGGAGGATGCTCTGGGCGCCCGAATGGATTGCCGCCGTCCCCTTGTATAAGGTGGGGTGAATTTCACCCATACAGATGGGTTTTCGCCAGGGCCCTCGTGTTAGCGTTCTCTCATCAATGATGTGGGATCGCCATGAGCATGCAAGGCAGGACAGTGATGATCACCGGCGCCGCCGGCAGTCTCGGCCGCGCGGTGGCCGAGGCCTTTTATTCCGCTGGCGCGACGCTGGCGCTGGTGGACCTGCAGCTCGAAGGGCTGCAGAAGGCCTACCCCGGCAGCGATCCGCGCCGCAGGCTGCTGGCCGCCAATCTCACGGACGCCGACTCCGCCGCGCAGGCGGTGCAGCAGGCCGGCCGCGTCGATGCGCTGTGCAACATCGCCGGCGGCTTCAGCATGGGCACGCCGGTGCACAGCACCCCGGCGGCGGAGTGGAAGAAGATGTGGGACATCAACGCGCTGACCCTGCTCAACATGGTGCAGGCGGTGGTGCCCGGCATGATCGCCCAGGGCCGCGGCAGCATCGTCAACGTCGGTGCCGGGGCCGGCCAGAAGGGCGCGGCGCTGATGGGCGCCTACAGCGTCTCCAAGAGCGCCGTGATCCGCATGACCGAGGCGATGTCCGCCGAGCTGCGCGAGCAGGGTGTCAACGTCAACTGCGTGCTGCCCAGCATCATCGACACGCCGCCCAACCGCGCGGCGATGCCCGACGCCGACCCTTCGAAGTGGGTGGCACCGCAGGACCTGGCCAGCGTGATCCTGTTCCTCTGCTCCGATGCTGCGCGCGCGGTGCATGGTGCGGCGCTGCCCGTGGTGGGGCTCAGCTGATGGACGCCGCACTGGAAGCACAGCTGCGCGAGCTGCTGGACAAGCAGGCCATCACCGAGCTGATCAACGCCTACTGCAATGCGGCGGACCGGCACGATCACGCCAAGATGCGCACGCTGTACCACGAGGATGCGATCGACGATCACGGCCACTTCGCGCGCGGCCCGGCGATGGAGTTCATCGACAAGCTGCCGGAAATCCAGAAGCCGATGGCGATCCTGCACCACAACGTCACCACGGTGAACCTGAAGCTGGATGGCGACAAGGCGGAGGGTGAGGTCTACATCCTGGCCTTCCACCAGGTGAAGCACGAGGGCGAGCTGTTCGACGTGCTGATCGGCGGGCGCTACTTCGACAAGTACGAGCAGCGCGCGGGGATGTGGAAGTTCAGCCACCGCTCGATCGTGGCGGACTGGTGCTACCCGGCGCATCCGAGCAAGGTGCGGCTGGACCATCCCTTCCTGCACGGCGCCTACATCGGCGAGCCGGGAGCTGGCGATCCGTCGTACAAGTTCTTCTCGCTGCTGAAGCGTGGGGAGCGCTAGACGGGGGTTTCACCCGTAGCCCGGTTTGCCGAAGGCAAGCCGGGGACGCCCTGAACTGCGTCCCCCGGCTTCGCTGCGCGAAACCGGGCTACGGGGCTACGGCCTAGACCGCCCGATGCTCCGTGCCCGCGCCCGGCGTGAGGAACATCATCGTCGTCGCCACTTGGGTGCGCGCGGTATGCCAGATGCCGGCCGGCACCCGCAGGTAGCTGCCGGGCTCGGTCACGGCGACGCTTTGCAGGCCGCCGGGCAGTTCCAGCAGGAATTCCGCCGCGCCCGACAGCAGCAGGACCATTTCGTCGCCGGCCGGGTGCCGCTCCCACACCGCCCAGTTTTCGGCGAAGGTATAGGTGGAAATCAGGCGACCCTGCTCCAGTTCCGGCATCTGCCCGCTGCCGAGCTTCTCCCAGAACGCCGGCGTCACCGGCAGCGGCGTTGCGCCGCCATCGTCGCGCAGGTGCAGGAACATCTCCTGCGCGCGAAACGGCCCGTAGCCGCTCATTGCGCGCCCTGCAGCATCGCGGACCAGCGCCGCTGCATCTGCTCGGGGCTCACTTCCTCGCGGCGCGAGGCCAGTTGCCACAGGTGGCCGAAAGGGTCCACCAGCATCGCCGTGCGGTCGCCATAGAACTCGTCCTGCACCGGGCGCAGCAGGGTGGCGCCGGCGGCCTCGGCGCGGGCCACGACCGTGTCCACGTCGGCCACGTAGAGGTGCAGCCTGACCGGCGTGCCGCCGATGCTGCCGGGGCTGAGCGCGCCGAAGTCCGGGTATTCGTCGGCCAGCATCAGGCGGCCGCCGCCCAGCTTGAGCTCCGCATGGCCGACCTTGCCGCCGGGCTCGGTCAGGCGGAAGTCCTCCACCGCGCCCAGCACGTCGACGTACCAGGCGATGGCGTGCGCGGCGTCGCGCAGGATCAGGTGGGGCGTCAGCGCGTTGCCGGGCTCCGGGATCGGGTTGGCGGTTTTCATCGGCGGGCTCCGGGGCTACACTGGTTGAAACAATTACGTTACGTATCGTTCTGTAAATGACCGCCCCTGTCAAGTCCGCCCAGACCGCTGTCCCCGCCGCCCGCGGCCGTCCGCGCAACCCGCAGACGCGTGTCGCGATCCTGCGTGCCGCGCGCGAGCTGATGGAGCAGGGCGGACCGGCGGCGGTGACCATGGAAGCGGTGGCGGCGCGCGCGGGTGTGGGCAAGCCCACGGTCTACCGCTGGTGGCCGGACCGGCACGCGGTGTCGATGGCGGCGCTGATGGAGGTGCAGCCGGATGCGCGTCCGGCGCGGCGTGCGCGCAGCGTGGCGCAGGCGCTGCAGCAGCAGCTCGCCGAGGTGGTGGACACCTTTGCCACGCGCACCGGACGCAACGTCGCGACGATGATCGCCGCCGCCGACAGCGGCACCGAGCTGTCCAAGGCCTTCCGCAACCACTTCGTGCTGGCGCGCCGCGAGGAAGGGCGCCGCCTGCTGCTGGAGGGCATCGCGGCCGGCGAGCTGCGTCGCGACCTGGAACTGGAGGCCGCGCTGGACCTGCTCTACGGTCCGCTGTTCTTCCGCCTGCTGCTGGGGCATGCGCCGCTGGATGCCGCCTTTGCGAAACAGTTGCTGAAGGACTGGCTGCGCGGTTGCGCCGCGGCCAGGGAGCGCGCATGAACGCCATCGGTATCGACGAGCTGCGGGGCCTGGCGATGTTGCCGCCGACGGCCAGCGGTCATTCGCCCTTCGCCGAGCCCTGCCTGCTGCTGCGCCTGGGCGGCACGGCCGAGCGGCGCCTCGCGGACTGGCTGCGCCAGCTGCCTTGTCCGGTGATCGGCATCGGCGAGGCCGACGCGCCGCTGGCGGCAAGCTGCGATGTCGTGGTGCAGAACGAGCAGGAGGCCCAGCCGCTGCTGGCCGGGGTACGCCGCAGCCCGGTCGCGGCCACCGTGCTGGTGCAGCTGCTGCGCGCCAGCGAATCGCTGCCGGTGGCGGACGCGCTGACCATGGAATCGCTGGCCTACGCCACGTTGCAGGGTGGCGCCGAGTTCCGTCGCTGGCTGGAAGGGCGGCCGGCGCCGCCCGTGCCGCCGGCGGAAACGGGCCCCGCCGTGCTGCTGGCACGCGAGGCCGACACCCTGCGGCTGACGCTCAACCGTCCCGCGCGCCGCAACAGCATGTCGGTGGAGATGCGCGATGCGCTGGTGGAAGCGCTGCAGCTGGCGCTGGCCGACGACGACATTCGCAGGGTCCGGATCGACGGGGCCGGCAAGTGTTTCAGCACCGGCGGCGAGCTGGACGAGTTCGGCACCGCACCGGACCCGGCTACCGCTCACGCGGTGCGCAGCCTGACCGTGCCCGGCCGCCTGCTCGCGGCCTGCGCCGACCGCGCCGAGGCTCGCGTGCATGGCGCCTGCATCGGTTCCGGCATCGAGTTCCCGGCCTTCGCCGGGCGCATCGTTGCCGCGCCGGACGCCTGGTTCCAGTTGCCCGAGCTGCAGTTCGGGCTGATTCCCGGTGCCGGCGGCTGCGTCAGCCTGCCGCGCCGCATCGGCCGCCAGCGCACCGCCTGCATGGTGCTGGGCGGCAAGCGCATCGACGCGCGCACGGCAAAGGACTGGGGGCTGGTGGACGCGATCGAGTCGTCCCGCTGACGGAGCTTAGCGGGCGTTGGCTTCCGCCACCGCGGCGCTGACCCGTGCCTGGATGCGCTCGATGTCCGCGTTCGCGGTGTCCATGTAGGCGCCGATGCACTTGGTGTAGCCCTGGATCTGCTGGTTGAACGCGCGGACCTGGGCGTTGTACATCATCACCTCACCCTCGCCGCCGATGCCGGTGGGAGCGGCAGGCAAGGTCGGCTTGGTGCAGCTGTGCGCGGGATAGCCGGCGGCGCCCAGCAGGGTCGGGGGCGCTGCGACGGGCACGGGTGCCGTAGCAGGCGTGGCAGCCGCAGCGGGCACCGGCGGCGCGTCGGCGGCGATGGCGGCCAAGGGCAGCAGCAGTGCGAGCAGTGCAGTCGGGCGGAAGATCTTGCGAATGGTCATGCGGGGTCTCATGAGATGCCTTGCAGGGCGACAACGATCCGCGATCCATGGGGTTGACCGCAAGCTGACGTGATTGTCAGGTGGGTCGTCGCTGGTGAGCGGCCATCGTGCTCGCCATAATCGTCCAGCCTGCCAAGGAGTAGACGGAATGGACCGGATTCTCATCGCCATTGCATTGCTGCCTGGAGTGGCCGTGCTTTACCTTGTTTACGCAACCCTGCTCCGCCGGCGGCGTGAAAAGCGGCGCGATGATGGTATGGACGGCGGCCGTGGCGGCAGCGATGACGGTTACATCGGCAGCCGTGACGACTACGGACACGGTGGTGACGGTGGCGGTGGTGACTGAGCGGGCAGGCAGGAGATATCCATGACAGTGCTGCTCTTCTTCGGGTTCGTGGTACTGGCCTACTTCGCGGGGCGCTGGCTGCAGGGCAGGGCGCAGCCCAGCCAGGACAGCAGCTATCCCAGCCACCCCACCGACAGCTACGCCAACCCCTACGCGCCGCGCGACTACGAGGGTGGCGGCTGCCGCCCCGAGTCCGCCGACAGTTCCGACGGCAATGGCGGTGGCGACAGCGGCGGGGATGGTGGTGGCGACAGCGGTGGCGGTGGCAGCGACTGAAGGCATGAACTTCCTCGCGCACCTCTGGCTCGCCGAACGCAGCAATACGTCTTTCGCGGGCGCGATCCTCGGCGATATCGTGCGCGGCTCCGACCTGTCGGCCTACCCGGACGACGTCGCCGCCGGTATCCGCCTGCACCGGCGCGTGGATGTGCTGACCGACAGTCATCCGCGGATCGTCGCGTTGCGCGCCGGCTACCCGCAGGGCGTGCGCCGCTACGCCGGCATCCTGTTCGATCTGGTCTGCGACCATGCGCTGGCGCTGGACTGGGCACAGTACGACAGCGAACCGCTGCCGGATTTCTGCCTGCGCAGCGCCAACGCGGTGGCGCAGGCCGGCGAGTGGTTCACGCTGGCGGGTGCGCGCGCGCCGGACGCGCAGAATTTTGCGCAGCTGCTGCTGTCCTATGCCGAGCCGCAGGGCATCGACCGCGCGATCCGCCGCACCGCGCAGCGCATGCGCCGGCCGGAGGCCTTGCTGGACGCGTCCGCCGGCTGGCGCGAGACCCTGCCCGCCCTGCGCGGGGCGCTGCCGCCGCTGTTGCGGGATCTGCAACTGGCGGCATAGTCCATTGCGACGGCGGCGTTGCCTTGCGCGGCTGCTATCGTCGCCTCGTCTGCCAGGAGAAGTTCCCCGTGAAGCTGTTCGAATCCTTCCGTCTGCGCGAAGTGGAACTGCGCAACCGTATCGCCGTGTCGCCGATGTGCCAGTACTCCGCGCAGGACGGTGCGCCGACGAACTGGCACCTGGTGCACCTGGGCAGCCGTGCCATCGGCGGTGCGGGCCTGGTGATCGCCGAAGCCTCGGCAGTGCTGCCGGAGGGGCGCATCTCGCCGGCGGATGCGGGTATCTGGAACGACCGCCACGTCGAGGCCTGGGCGCCGATCGCGCGTTTCATCGCAGAGGCCGGGGCGGTGCCGGCGATCCAGCTGGCACATGCCGGCCGCAAGGCCAGCACCGATCTGCCCTGGCAGGGCGGCAAGCCGCTGGCGCCGCAGGACGGTGGCTGGTCGCCCATCGTCGGACCCAGCGCGCTGGCCTTCGAGGAGGGCTCGGCGACACCGCAGGCACTGGACGCCGCGGGCATCCGCACGGTGGTCGCGGGGTTTCGCGCGGCCGCGGCGCGCGCGCTGGCGGCCGGTTTCCGCATGGTGGAAATCCACGCTGCGCATGGCTACCTGCTGCACGCCTTCCTGTCGCCGCTGAGCAACCAGCGCACGGATGAATACGGCGGTAGCCTCGACAATCGCACGCGCCTGCTGCGCGAGGTGGTGGCGGCGATCCGCGAGGTCTGGCCGGAGCGCCTGCCGCTGCTGCTGCGTATCTCCGCCACCGACTGGGCGGAGTCGGGCGGCTGGGACATCGAGCAGAGCGTGGAACTGGCGCGGCAGGTCAAGCCCCTGGGGGTGGACCTGGTCGACGTGTCCTCCGGCGGCACGCTGCCGACGGCCGCGCGCATCCCGGTGGGGCCGGGTTTCCAGGTGCCGTTCGCGGCGCGCATCCGGCGCGAGGCGGGCATCGCCACCGCTGCGGTCGGCGGCATCGTCGATCCCGCGCAGGCACAGCAGATCGTTCACAACGGCGAGGCCGACATGGTGCTGCTGGCGCGGCAGATGCTGCGCGATCCCTATTGGCCGTATCACGCGGCCAAGGCGCTCAGGGCGGAGGTTGCTGCGCCGAAGCAGTACGGCAGGGCCTGGTAGGCCTCAGGGGCTGATCGCCTGGCTGCGCATCAGCTCGCCGAAGCGCTCGGCGGGCATCGGCCGCGCCAGGTAGAAGCCCTGCAGTTCGTCGCAGCCGTTGGCGCCGAGGAAGGCCTGCTGCTCGGCAGTCTCCACACCCTCGGCCAGCACGCGCAAATCCAGGTTGTGGCCCAGCGAGATGATCGCCCTGACGATGGCGGCGGAGTCGGCGTCGGTGGTGACCTCGCGCAGGAAGGAGCGGTCGATCTTCAGCGACTGCACCGGGAAGCGCTTGAGCTGGCTCAGGCTGGAATAACCGGTGCCGAAGTCGTCCATCGACAGGCGCACGCCCAGCGCGCGCAGCCGCTGCAGGGTGATGGCGGCCTGCTCGGCGTCGGGCATGACCATGCTCTCGGTCACCTCCAGTTCCAGCAGTTCCGCCGGCAGGCCGGTGTCGGCGAGTACGGCGGCCACCGACGCGGCGATGTCGCCATTGGCGATCTGGCGTCGCGACAGGTTGACCGATACCGGGATCGGCCCGATGCCGGCGTCGAGCCAGGCGCGGTTCTGCAGGCAGGCGGCGCGCAGCACCCAATGGCCGATCGACAGGATCAGGCCGGTCTCTTCCGCCAGCGGGATGAAGGCCTCCGGCATCACCATGCCGTCGGGCGATTCCCAGCGGATCAGCGCTTCGGCACCCGTGATGCGGCCGCTGCGCAGGTCGAACTTGGGCTGGTAGTGCAGGCGGAACTCGTTGCGCTCGATGGCCTGGCCCAGGCGCGTCAGCAGCTCCAGGCGGCCGGCGACGCCGGACTGCATGTCGGCGGTGTAGTACTGCACGTTGTTGCGGCCGGCTTCCTTGGCGCGGTACATCGCCATGTCGGCATGGCGCAGCAGGGAGGCGGCGTCTTCGCCGTCGCCGGGGCAGAGGCTGATGCCGATGCTGCAGGTCACGCGCAGCTCGCGCCCGCCGATCACGCAGGGCTGCGAGATGGCGTCCAGGATCAGGCCGGCGAGGTAGGCGATGGCGCCGCGGTGCGTGCGCCCCAGCAGCACCACGAACTCGTCGCCGCTCTGGCGTGCCACCAGTTCGCCGTCGCGCAGGCAGGCGCGCAGGCGCTGCGCCATGGTGCGCAGCAAGGCGTCGCCGGTGTGGTGGCCGAGGCTGTCGTTGATCAGCTTGAACTGGTCCAGGTCGATGAAGGCCACCGCCACCTGGTGCCCATGCTCGCGCGCCGAGGCCAGGGCCTGCTGCAGGCGCTCCTGCAGCAGCAGGCGGTTGGGCAGGCCGGTGAGGGCGTCGTGGGTAGCCTGGTAGCGCATCGCGGCGTCGTGCAGCTTGCGCTCGGTGATCGCCTCCACCGTGCCCTCGTACATCATCAGGCGCCCCTCGGCGTCGCGCACCTCGCGGGCGTTCTCGGAGATCCACATGACGCTGCCGTCGCGGCGGTAGACCTGCGACTCGAAGTTGGTCACCGAGCCGTCGCGCGCCAGCGCCGCCATGAACTGCGTGCGGCGGCCGTGCTCGACGTAGAGCTGGCGGTCGATATCGCGCAGCAGGCCGATCAGCTGCTCCGGCGAATCGTAGCCGTACATGCGCGCCAGGGCGGGGTTGACGGTGACGTAGCCGGCGTCGGGCGAGGACTGGAAGATGCCCTCGATGGCGTTCTCGAAGATGCTGCGATAGCGGCGCTCGGCCTCGCCCAGCGACTGCTCGGCGCGCTTGCGTTCGGTGACGTCCTGGATGATGCCCTCCAGCGATTCGACCTGGCCGTTCTCGTCGAAGCTGCCGGCGCCGCGCTCCCAGACCCAGCGGCTGCTGCCATCGGCGTGGGCGATGCGGTACTCCACCTCGTAGCGGCGCCGTTCGCGCAGGGCGGCTTCCACCGCGGCGCGCACCGGCTCGCGGTCGTCCGGGTGCATCAGCTGCTCGAAGGACACCGCGCGGTTCAGTATCAGCTCCTGCGGCTGGTAGCCGGTCAGGGCCAGGCAGCCCTCGCTGACGAACTCCATGGTCCAGTGTTCATCGTTGCGGCAACGGTAGATCATGCCGTCGACATTCGACAGCAGGGTGGTCAGCAGCCTCTCCCGCTGCTTTACCCCATCCAGTCCCGGCACCGGGCCGTCATTGGCCTTGCTGCGCTTCTGTGACTCAGGCATGACGGCAGTGTCAGCAAAAGCCGGGCCAAGGCGAATCACCCTGTCCGGGGAGCCTCACCCGATTGGGCGAAGCGCCCAAGCCTGCAGGGCTCATAATCTCGCTGGTAAGTCAGACTCACCAGAACTACGGAATCTCCCATGGCAGACAGCACCAGCACCGACCGCCCCTCCGTCCTGCAGGCCTTTTCGGGCCTGTCTCACGACGAAATGGAAATCCTGGCCCAGGCCGACCGTTTCGGCCAGAACGAGCTGTACCCCCTGGCGCAGCGCATGGACGACGAGGAATGGTGGCCCACGGAGATCTTCCCCAAGATCGGTGCCACCGGCTATTTCGGCATCACCGCCCCGGAGCAGTACGGCGGCTCGGGCATGGACGTGTTCACCTCCGGCCTGATCCTGCAGGGCTTTTCGCGCTGGAACCACGCCCTGGCCCTGGCCTGGGTGGCGCACGAGAACCTGTGCATGAACAACATCCTGGCCAACGCCAACGATGAGCAGCGCCAGAAGTACCTGCCGGGCCTGAACAGCGGCAAGCTGATCGGCGCGCTGGGCCTGACCGAGCCGGGTGCCGGCTCCGACGCCCTGGGCTCGATGCGCACCACCGCGCGCCGCGAGGGCGACTTCTATTACCTCAATGGCAGCAAGATCTTCATCACCAACGGCCCGGTGGCCGACGTGCTGCTGGTCTACGCCAAGACCGACAAGGAGAAGGGCGCGCAGGGCATCTCCGCCTTCATCGTCGAGAAGGATTTCCCCGGTTTCAAGGTCGCGCAGAAGCTGATCAAGATGGGCTTCCGCGGCTCGCAGACCGCCGAACTGGTGTTCGAGGAGTGCAAGGTGCCGGCCGCCAACCTGGTGGGCCAGGAGAACAAGGGCGTGCGCGTGGTCATGTCCGGCCTGGACCTGGAGCGCTCCATGATCTCGCCGATCAACCTCGGCATCGCCGAACGCGCCCTGGCGCTGTCGCTGGACTATGCGCGCCAGCGCAAGCAGTTCGGCCAGCCCATCGCCAACTTCCAGATGGTGCAGTCGATGCTGGCCGAGATGTACGTCTGGGTCGAGTCCATGCGCCTCTACACCTATCAGGTGCTGCGCGCCGCCAACACCGTCGGCGAGGGCGAGGGCGGCCGCGGCGACATCCACAAGCTCACCGCCGCCGGCGTGATGTACACCGCCGAGACGCTCAACAAGGTGCTGAACCACGCGGTGCAGATCCACGGCGGCAGCGGCTACATCTGGGAGTCCGAGATCAACCGCCTGTACCGCTCGATCAAGTTGCTGGAGATCGGTGCCGGTACGACGGAAGTGCGCAAGATCATCATCGCGCAGGAACTGCTGAAGAGCTGATCCCGGCATGAACATCGACGTCGAAGCCCTCAACAACCCCGAAACCCTCTGGAACAGCGAGACGGTCTACCGCTCCGATCTGTTCAGGGGCAAGGTCGCCCTGGTCTCGGGCGGCGGCAGCGGCATCGGCCGCGCCGTGGCGCTGCTGTTCGCGCGCCTGGGCGCCACCCTGGTGATCTGCGGCCGCACCGCCGAGAAGCTGGAGAAGGTCGCGGCCTTCGTGCGGGAGAAGGGCGGCACCGTGCTGGTGGTGCCGACCAACGTGCGCGAGCCGGAGCAGGTGGACGCGCTGTACCAGCGCATCCACGCCGAGCATGGCCGGCTGGACTACGTCGTCAACAACGCCGGCGGCCAGTTCCCGCAGAACGCCATCGACTACGCCCCCAAGGGCTGGGCGGCGGTGATCAACAACAACCTCAACGGCAGCTGGTACATGATGCAGCGCGCCGCGCAGTACTGGCGCGACGTGAAGACTCCGGGTTCCATCGTCAACATCGTGGTGGTGACCGAGCGCGGCATGCCGGGCGTGGCCCATACCGTGGCGGCGCGTGCCGGCATCATCGGCGCCTCCAGCACGGTGGCGGTGGAGTGGGCGCCGCTGGGCATCCGCGTCAACTGTGTCGCGCCGGGCCTCACGGCGACCGAGGGCCTGGAGGTCTACCCGCCCGAGGCGCAGAAGGAATTCCCGCTGGCCAACCCGCTCAAGCGGCCGGGCACGCCGATGGAGATTGCCGAAGCCTGCATCTACCTCAGCGCCTCCTCCGGCAGCTTCATCACCGGCGAAGTGCTGACCGTGGACGGCGGCGGCAAGCTCTGGGGCGAGCTGTGGACGGCCGGGCGACCGGACTACTACCGCAGCTGAATCCGTTCGCTGAATCCTCCCTCGGAGCTAACCCTAACGGGGTATTCCGGCTCCCCGTGCCGGGTGCGAAGGTAAGCAGACGTAATAAAACCGGTTCGGGTAGAATGTTGCAGTGCAACATAACCAAGACCCGGAAACCCTGGGGAGGTGTGCGATGAAGTACGGATTCCTATTGGCGATGGGCCTGGCCCTGAGTCTTCCGGTTCAGGCCAAGGACGCCCGCGAGGTGTTCGACTGCATGAAGTCGAACATTCCGCAGACCCTGCGTATCCAGGAAATCCAGCTCGACGCCACCGATCGCAGCGGTGGCGTGCGCAGCCTGCGCGGCAAGGTCTACGCCAAGCGTGAAGAGGGCCTGGTCCGCGTGATGCTGCGCGTGGCCGAGCCGGTCAACGTCGCCGGCGCTGCCTACCTGGTGCGCGAGACCGGCCAGCGCGAGGACGACATGTACGTCTTCCTGCCGGCGGTGAACCGCGTGCGCCATGTCACCGGCAACTTCGCCAATGGTTCGCTGCTGGGCACCGACTTCTCCTACGTCGAGGTCAAGCTGATCCAGAACGCCTTCACCGGCGCCGCCGGCACGCTGGAGGCACCGGAGAAGATCGACGGCCGCGCCACCGATGTCGTTTCGCTCAAGCCCGCCGGCGACAAGGCCCCCTACAGCCAGGTGAAGATCTGGGTGGACCAGAAGACCTGTGTCGCGCTCAAGGCCGAATTCTTCAACGGCGGCACCGCGGTCAAGCGCCTCACCACGGCGCCCGCCGGCCTCAAGCAGAGCGGCAAGCTCTGGTACGTCTCCGACATGGAGATGCGCGATCTCAAGGAAGGCACCTTCACCACGCTGCACATCACCGGCGTGACCAGCGACGCGGACCTGGGCGGCAAGCCCTTCGATCCGAACTCGTTCCATCTGGGGCGGTAGGTCCGGAGCTGGAAGATTCTCGCGTCTTGCCTCCCTCTCCCGCTGGCGGGTGATTCATCGCGCTTTGGCGATGCCTAAATGGCATCGCCTGCGATGAATTACGGGCGGCCATGGATGGCCGCCCAGGGGGCCAATCAGGAAGTGAGGTTTCGCCATGGATGGCGTCAAGGCTTTTCTTCCCTCTCCCGCTGGCGGGAGAGGGATCGAGGGTGAGGGTGGTGCAGCGGCGGTTACGCACATCGCCTCCGATTGAGGGCTCCACCCTCACCCCAACCCTCTCCCGCCGGCGGGAGAGGGAGAACGCGGCGCCGCCATCCATGGCGGTGGCGGTCTCGCTAAGCCGCCAGCGCCGCTTCCACCATGAACAACCGATCCTGCCCCCAGTAAAGTTCTCCGTCGACGACGAAGGTCGGCGCACCGAAGGCGCCGCGCGCCAGGGCCTCGTCGGTGTTGGCGCGCAGGGCCGCCTTGGCCGCATCGTCGGCGGCCAGTGCCAGCACTGCTGCGGGATCGAAGCCGACGGCGGCCAGGGCCTCGGCGACCACGGCCGGCTTGCTGAAGTCCTTGGCCTGTACCCACATCCCCTCGTAGATCGCGCGGTTGAATTCCTCGAAGCGCTCGGGCATGTGCAACTGCACGCCGGCGGCGGCGCGCATGAAGTCCAGGGTATTGAAGGGGAAGTGCGGGTTCAGCGTCAGCGGCACGTTCCAGTGCTGCGCCCAGCGCTTGAGGTCGGCGAACATGAACTTGGCCTTGGCCGGGATCATGACTGGCGACTGGTTTCCAGTGGCCTTGAACACCGCGCCCAGCAGGAAGGGCTTGTAGACCAGCTGCGCGTTCTTGTCCGCGCAGATGCGTGCCAGCTGCGTCCAGGCCAGGTAGGCCGTGGGGCTGCCGAAGTCGTAGTAGAAGTCGACGGATTTCATCACCAGGTTTCCATGTAGGGGCGCAGATCGAGTTCGAAGGTCCAGGCGTCGCGCGGCTGCGTGTGCAGCTGCCAGTAGCTCTCGGCGATGTGCTCGGGCTTGAGGATGCCTTCCTTCGGCATGCGTTCGGCATAGACCTTGGGGAAGTTGTCGCGGATGAAGTCGGTGTCGACCATGCCGTCGATCACGATGTGGCCGACGTGCACGCCCCTGGGGCCCAGCTCGCGCGCCATGCTCTGCGCCAGCGCGCGCAGCGCGTGCTTGGCGCCGGCGAAGGCGGCGAAGCCGGCGGCACCGCGCGTGCTGGCGGTGGCGCCGGTGAACAGGATCGTGCCGCGGCCGCGGGCGACCATGCGCTTCGCGGCCTCGCGTCCGCTGAGGAAGCCGGCGAGGCAGGCCATCTCCCAGATCTTGAAATACTTGCGCGCGGTCTCGTCGAGGATCGACGAGGGCACGTTGGCGCCGACGTTGAACACCAGCACCTCCACCGGCCCGATGTCGCGTTCGATCTGCTCGAACAGCGCCGTCACGTCCTCTTCCTTGCGCGCGTCAGTGCCGAAGGCATGCGCGCGTCCGCCGCCGGCGACGATCTGCGCCACCAGCGGCTGCAGCTTGTCGGCGGTGCGGCGTACCACGCAGGCGATGTAGCCCTCGCGTGCGAAGCGCCGGGCGATGGCGGCGCCGTTGCCGTCGCCGGCACCGATCACCAGGGCGACGCGGTTGTCAGGATTCGTGCTCATGCAGCGACCTCCGTGGGAATGCGTTCCAGTCTTGCGGGCACGTGCTTGTGCCAGGGCGTGCCGGCGAGAAAGTCGCGCTGGCTGCCGTCGGTCAGTTCATTGGGCGCGATGCCCTTGCGCGTCACCTGGCCGTCGGCGCCCCGGTAGTCCAGGCCCTGGCCGTTGGGCAGGGAGATATGCCCAGGCTGCATCATCGGCGTGATTTCGGCGGCCACCTCGACGCTGGCGCGGCGCGTGCTGAGGCGCAGGACCTCGCCGTCGGCGCAGCCCAGCGCCGCGGCATCCTGCGGGCTGATGCGCAGCGTGCCGTAGCGCCCGCGGCGGTGCCAGGCGCTGCTGCGTACGGCCGTATTGCTGGTGTCGCTGCGGCGTTCGCCGGCCGACAGCACATAGGGATAGTCGCGGTCCTGCGCCAGCGGCTGCTGCGCGAGCTTCTCCAGCTCCGCCAGCATCTCGGGAATGTGCAGGTTGATGCGGTGATCCGGGTGGCTGACCGCGCGCCAGCTGTCGGCATGCTCGCTGTCGGCGTAGACCACGCCGGAGGCGCCGCCGAGGATCGCACGGAACAGTTTCTCGCCGGCGAAGGGCGGCAGGCCGCCGAAGCCGGCGCGCGCGGCGGCCTTGCGGTTGCCCTGCACGTAGAGCTGCGCCACGCCCCACAGCGCTGCGGCGGAGTCCATGCCCTGGGGCAGGCTCGGGCCCAGCGTGCGGTAGAGGATCAGCGGCGCGTACTTCATGGTCTTGGGCTTGCGCGCGACCTGGGCGAAGAAGGCCAGGGCGAAGGCGGTGCGGCCCAGCCGCAGCGCGCGCTTCAGCGGCGCATAGTCGCGCTCGGACAATTCACCCAGGGCCTCGACCAGACGCGCGTAGATTTCCGCCTCCGGCAGCGTGCCCGGCAGGGGCTCGAACAGCGGCTGGCGCAGGTGGAAGACGTTGCGCGGGAACTCCAGGTTGAAGAAGGTGGCCTCGGCCTTCTCGAACTGGCTGCTGGCCGGCAGCACGTAGTCGGCCTCGCGCGCGGTTTCGGTCATCGCCACGTCGACCACCACGCTCAGTTCCAGCGCGCGCATCGCCTGGCGCATGCGCTGGCTGTCGGCCAGCGAGTGCACCGGGTTGCCGCTGTGGACCAGCATCGCGCGGTAGCGCTTGGGGTGATCGGTGAGGATTTCCTCGGGGATGACGTTGCAGGGGATCAGGCCGATGATGATCTTGGCGTTGGCCACCGGGCTGCGCTTCTCGACGCGCTTCACGGGCTTGGCGCTGACACCGGTCTCGCCCTTACTGGCCTTGGACAGCGACAGCAGCGGCACGATGGCATTGCTGGTGCCCGGACGGCCGTAGTGGCCGGTGAGCAGCCACAGCAGGCGCTGCAGGTAGCTGCCGAGCGTGGAATGCAGGCTCATCTGCATGCCCAGGTCCTCGTAGACCGAGACACTCTTGGCGCTGGCGATGCGCCGCGCGACCTGGCGCAGCAGCGCTTCGTCGACACCGCAGATGCCGGCGAACCCGGCAACCGGGATCGCCTTGAGCGCCGGTACGATCTCGGCGTAGCCGCTGCCGTGCTGCTCCAGCCAGGCATGCGCGACCAGGTCCTCCTGCACCAGGATGCCGGCCAGGGCGGCGAGGCACCAGGCGTCGGTGCCGGGGCGGATGGCGAGATGATGGTCGGCCATCTCCGCGGTCTCGCTGCGGCGCGGGTCGATCACGATCAGCGTGCGCTGGGGGTCCTTCTCGATCTCGCGCAGCAGAACGCGGGCGCGGGCGAAGCCATGCGACTGCCAGGGATTCTTGCCGATGAAGACCGCGACCTCGCAGTGCTCGTAGTCGCCATGCACGCCGGTGCCGAGCATCTTTCCCTGCACCCAGAATTCGCCGGTCTTCTCCTGCGCCAGCGCGTTGGAGCGGTACTGGTTGCCGATCGCCTTGAGAAAGCTGTCGGCGTAGGCGCCGCCCAGGTGATTGCCCTGGCCGCCGCCGCCGTAGTACAGGATGCTCTCGCCGCCATGCTGCGCCTTGATCGCCTTGAACTTCTGCGCGATCTCGCGCACCGCGGTATCCCAGTCGATCGCCTCGTAGCTGCCGTCGGCGCGGCGGCGCATCGGTGAATCGAGGCGATCGGCGCCGTTCTGGTAGTAGTCCATGCGCTGCGACTTCTCGCAGACATAGCCCTGCGACGCGGGATGGGCGTCGTCGCCGCGGATCTTCACGATGCGCCGGCCTTCGGTCTGTACCTCCAGGCCGCAGTTCACTGCGCAGAGAATGCAGGCGGTCTTCTTCCACGGTTCCGGCGTCGTGCTCATGCGCGTGCTCCCGGTGTCAGATGCGCTGCAGCCAGGCCCACAGCCGCGGCCGCCGCTCGATCTCGCTACGCAGCGGACTGGTACGCACCACCTCCAGCAACTGCGATCCTACCGCGATATCGGCGATGGTCTTGCTGTCGCCGACCAGCCAGCCGTCAAGCGGCAGCAGGGTCTCGATGCGGTCCAGCTGACGCAGGAATTCGGCCTGCACATCCTCGCGCTTCATGCGGCCCAGGCCCTGGCCCGCGAGGCTGATGCGCAGCATCGTGCGCAGGCTCAGCTTCACCGGCAGGCGTTCGACCGCCGGGCGCCCCACCATGCTGAGCGACACCGCCTGGTCCAGGGCATCGGGATCGTTGACGCGCAGGTAGACCTCGTACCAGTACAGCAGCTCGTCGGCGTAGTCCTCCCAGAGCTCGGCCTGCGCGCGCTGCTGCGGGTCGGCGGGGTAGAGCGGCGGTTCGGGAAAGTGCTGGTCGAGATAGCGGGCGATGCGGGTGCTGTCCTGGACCCGCTGTCCGTCGATGTCGATTACCGGCAGTTTGCCGACCGGCGACAGGCGCGCGGCGAACATCGCCTTCAGGCCGTTGTAGTTGACCACCTCGTAGTCCAGGCCCTTGTGGTCCAGCGAGCGCGCGACCTTGCGGCAGAACGGCGAGATTTCCCACTGGTGCAGAACGATCGTGTTCATATTCATCTCAAGGCAGCAGGTCGAGTTCCTGCGTCCAGGTGGTGCGGTGCTGGCGGTGCAGCCACCAGCAGGTTTCGGCGACGGCCTCGGGCTGCACGCCCTCTGCCAGCATCAATTGGGCGACGTGGAGGCCCTGCGGCCCGAACTCACGCGCCATCGACTGCGACAGTGCGCGCAGGCCGGCGGAGGCGGCCGCGACGGCGGCACCGCTGGCGGCGGGGGCCAGCAACAGCAGTGTGCCCTGGCCTGCCTCCAGCAAGCGCGGCATCGCGGCCTGGCCGATCAGGGCGCCGGCGTAGCAGATGCGCCGCCACAGTGCCTCGGCTTCGGCCAGCGAGGTCTGCAGCGCCGGGGTGCCGGTGGACTGGGCGCCCGGCGCGTGCACGACCAGCGAAGGCTGCTGGCCGGCGTCGGCGATGCGCTGGAACAGGCTGGCGACCTGGGTGGCATCCGCCGGGTCCAGCGTGGCAATGGTCACTGCCTGGCCGGAGGGGCGCAGGGCGGTCGCGGCGGCCTTGAGGCCGGCGGCATGGGTGCCGGCGAGGTGCAGCGGCAGGCCCTCGTCCGCGAGGCGCGCGGCGATCGCTGCCGCGGCGCTGCCGCTGTCGCCGGCGCCGAAGATCACTGCGCAGGGGCGCGCGGCCATCAGAATTTCTCCTTGTAGGGGCGCAGGTCCAGTTCCCGCGTCCAGGCGCCGCGCGGTTGGCGGTGCAACTGCCAGTAGTTCTCGGCGATCTGGTCCGGCAGCAGGGCACCGTTCTCGCCCTTGGAGAAGATCCAGAGCTTGCCGAGGCCGAAGCCGGTTTCCTTGACGCGGTCGCCGGCGACGACGCCGTCGATCACCGCGTGGGCGACGTGCAGGCCCAGCGGCTCGGCCTCATGCGCCAGCGCCAGCGTCCAGCTGCGCAGCGCGGCCTTGGCCGAGGCGAATGCCGCGAATGCGGGGCGGCCGCGCAACGAGGCCGTGGCGCCGGTGACGATCAGCGTGCCGCGCCCCTGCGGCTGCATGCGACGCAGCGCGGCCTGGCCGACCAGCAGGCCGGCGATGCCGCTGATGCGCCAGTTGTCCTCGATGAACTGCGGCGGCGTGGTCAGGAAGCGGCGCGGCACGTTCTTGAAGGCGGCGTTGTGGACCACGGCTTCCAGCGCGCCCTCGGCGGGCAATGCCGCGAACAAGGCAGCGATCTCTTCCTCGCCGCCGAGGCGGTTGACGATGGCGCTGGCCCGGCCGCCGGCGGCGCGGATATCCGCCACCACCTCGTCGAGCTTGGCCTGGGTGCGGCCCGCCATGTGTACGTGCAGGCCCTCCGCGGCGAAGCGCCGCGCGACGGCCGCGCCGATGCCGATGCGGCCGCCGACGCCGACGACCAGCGCATGGCGTGCGGGCGGATTACCGCTGGCGGGTCCGGGAGAGGTCATCGCGAGGCCGGGTTGGGAGTGTGGGCGGACACTAGGTTCCAAATTGGAACTTGTCAATGCACTGAGCGCCAGTGGCGGTATGCAGTTGGGTCAATGGCTGTAACCAGTCCCCTCTCCCGCTTGCGGGAGAGGGGTAGGCGAGGGGATGGATCCCCGAGGTAGGGCAACGCATGGAGCAGTTGCCGAGGAGAGGGTTTCTGTAACGCTGGCCTGGACTAGCTAAGGGGAGATTTACAGAAACCCTCTCCCGCCCTCCGGGCACCCTCTCCCGCAAGCGGGCGAGGGGACACTGAGCCGCTAGGCGCTGCGCTTCTTGCGGCCGACGGCGTCGGCCAGTTTCAGGCCGGGGCCGGGCAGGGCGGTGACCTCATGCGCGTGCATCGCCCCGCCGCATTCGGGGCAGGCGAGTTGCGGCGTCACGATCTTGCCGCAGGACTTGTGCTGGTACAGCACCGGCGCGCCCTTGCCGCCGTCCATGAAGCTGTCCCCCCAGGTCGCCATCGCGATCAGCACCGGGTAGAGCAGCTTGCCCTTGGACGTCAGGCGATATTCGTAGCGCGGCGGCGATTCCTGATAGGCGACGCGGGCAAGAATGCCCTCGTCGACCAGGCGCTTGAGGCGGCCGGCGAGCAGATGGCGGGTGATGCCGAGATTGGACTGGAAGTCCTCGAAGCGGCGGATGCGCAGGAAGGCGTTGCGCAGGATCAGGATCGTCCAGCGGTCGCCGATCACCGAGGCGGTGCGCGCCACCGAGCAGGACAGACCGCCGACTTCACTCCATTTCATGGCGCCCAGTATATCGGGCCGGGTTCTTTTCGGGAACGGACAGGCCCTAACGAAATGAGGGATTGGCCGTGGAGGCTCCGGCCATTGGCAGGAGGGCTAATGACTAAGTTCCAAATTAGAACCAACAATGACCGTGACATTTATTGATGTCACTATGGAGTGTCACATGATCCCTGCACAGCTTGTCACCTCGGACGATGTGCGCATCGCCGTCTACACCTGGGGCCGGTCCCCGACGAAGCAGCGGCCGCGGCCGACGCTGGTGCTGGTGCATGGCTATCCCGACAACGCCGAGGTCTGGGCGCAACTCGCCGAGCGCCTCGCGGAGCACTTCCATGTGGTGGCCTACGACGTGCGCGGCGCCGGCCGCTCCAGCACGCCGCGGGACACGGCGGGCTACGGCTTCGAGCATCTCACCGCCGATCTGCTGGCGGTGATCGAGGCGGTGAGCCCGCAGCGGCCGGTGCACCTGGTGGCCTTCGACTGGGGTTCGCTGCAGGGCTGGGAGGCGCTGCTGTCGGGCCGGCTCGAAGGCCGCGTCGCCTCGTTCTCCACCGCGGCACCGGGGCTGGACCATGTCGGCGACTGGTTCCAGCAGCGCCTGCGGCAGCCGACGCCGCGCAATCTGGCGCAGGCCCTGCGGCGCGCGCTGGGTTCGTCCTACATGGTGGCTTTCCAGCTGCCGCTGCTGCCGGAAGTGACCTGGAAGCTGGGGCTGGGCCGCGTCTGGCACCGGCTGGTGTCGGGCCTCGAAGGTGTCGACGTGGCCCGCCATGATCGCCAGACCGCGGATGGCGTGCAGGGCCTGGGTCTGTACCGCGCCAACCTGCTGCAGCCGCTGTTGCGCCCGCAGCAGCGCCGCACCGAAGTGCCGGTGCAGCTGCTGGTGATGCGCCGAGATCCCTTCGTCCCCCGCGAAATGTACGAGGGCCTGGAAGCGATTGCGCCGCAGCTGCAGCGCCGCGAGTTCGATGCCGGCCACTGGTGGCCGCTGACCCAGCCGCAGGCCGTCGCCGACGGCATTTCCACGTTCGTCCATTCCATCGAGAGCGCCTGAGCCATGTCCGCTGCCCGCAACACCGCCGTTGCTTCCGCCATCATTCCCCGCAACGTGAAGTTCGACTGGGACGAGGCGCCGCTGCACTGGATCCGCGACGATGCGTTCTCCAGCCATGCCATCAACGAGTTCAGCTACCTGCTGACCTCCGGCGAAAAGTTTTTCTGCCGCGTGTTCCGCGAGGCCCTGCCCCTGGTCACCGACGACAGGCTGCGGGCCGACGTGCAGGCCTTCATCAGGCAGGAAGCCATCCACAGCCGCGCCCACCACGATTCGATCGAAGGCTACCTCAAGCGTCTGGGCGTCGACGGTGGCGAGTTCGAGCGGCACAACGCCCTGCTGTTCGACCAGTGGCTGGCCCGCGAGCCCTACGGGCGCAAGGTCCCGAAGCCGCTGCAGCACCAGTGGCTGGTGATACGCGTCGGCGCGGTGGCGGCCATCGAGCATTTCACGGCATCGCTGGGCACCTTCGTGCTGGAGGCGCAAAGCTGGGAGCGCGATGGCGCCGATCCCGTGGTCGCCGACCTGTTCCGCTGGCATGGCGCCGAGGAGATCGAGCACCGCACGGTGGCCTACGATCTCTACCGTCATCTCGGCGGCCGCTGGCCGCTGCGTACCTTGCTGATGGCGATCGTGATGCCGACGCTGGTGCAGCGCATGGGCGCAGGCCTGGTGCAATTGATGCGACAGGACCCGAGCTTCGATCGTGGCGACGCCAGCCTGCTGCGCCCTGCTTTCTGGCGCGCCTGGAACCGCGGCGCGGAGCGTGGCAATACACCGGCACCGGGCTGGTTTGCGCGCCATGCCCTGCGCTTCGTCAAGCCGGGCTATCACCCGATCAACGAAGCCTCCACCGAGCAGGCACTGAGCTATATCGCGGCTTCGCCCGGCGTGCTCGCGGCGGCTCGCGCCTGAGCGGTAATCAAAATTTAATCAGACACTTGGAACGCCGGGGCAGGCGGATGCTTGACGCTCCGGCGGGCTGCCCTTACGCTGACTGTGTCAGTTATCAATGTAACAGTAATCAGGATTATTCCGAGGTTCCCAGCATGAAAGCCAAGAAAGCCATCCAGCCGACCCGTCGCGACCTGAAGTTCAATCCGCCCGCGGAGCGCATCCACGACTGGCTCGACGGCGGCGTGCACTTCACGCACATGATGAACACCATGTCCCTGGTGATCCCGGTGGGCGAGCGCTTCTTCATCGACGCCGTGCGCCACTACCGCGACCAGATCACCGATCCGGAACTGAAGAAGGCCGCCACCGCCTTCATCGGCCAGGAAGCGATGCACGGCCGCGAGCACGATGACTACAACGAGCTGATGTTCCAGCGCGTGAAGGGTTCGAAAGAGTTCGAGGACAGCGTCACCGCGCTGCTGGCCTGGGCCAGGAAGAACCTGCCGGCGTCCTCGCGCCTGTCTGCCACCATCGCGCTGGAGCACCTGACCGCGATCATGGCCGACGGCTTTCTCACCTCGTCCTTCATGAACGAGAAGTCCGAGAAGCACTACGGCGCGCTGTGGAAGTGGCATGCGCTGGAGGAGACCGAGCACAAGGGCGTGCCCTACGACATCTACGAGAGCGTGGTCGGCACCGGTCCGCGCGCCTACGCCGAGCGTACCCTGGGCCTGCTGATTGCCACCGCGATCTTCTGGGGCAGGGTGATCCCGGCGCACCTGTCTTTCGTGCGCGCCGAGGGCAAGCTGGGTGATCTCGAGGGCTGGCGCCAGTTCTGGCGCGTGGGCTTCGGCGAGGTCGGCTTCCTGCGCAAGATGATCCGGCCGTGGTTCAGCTACTTCAAGCCTGGCTTCCATCCCTGGGACCACGACAACAGCCACTTCCTGAAGGAAGTGGAAAGCCATTCGGCTCCGTGGCAGGCGAAGGCAGCGATACCGGCCTGATATGCGGGCAGGAAAAAAGGCCGGCCATTGCGCCGGCCTTTTCCGTTTCGGGCTTCAGGCCAGCCGGTACTGGCTGGTGGCCAGCACGTCGATCGTGCCCAGGTCCAGGAAGCGGCCGACGCTGGCCATCATGCGGTCGAGGTTGCGCTGGAATTTCTCCGGATCGCCCACCGCGTCGAAGAAGGCCTGCGGGTCGCTCATCGCCGCCGGCGGGAAGCATTCCTCGACGATGGCGTCGTAGGGCCGCGCGCCCGGCGTGAGCGCGCGCACCACCACGTTCTGGCGGTACTCGAAGGTGGACTGCGTCTCGATCGCCACCGGCGTGTGCCCGTCGTGCCAGTGGGCCAGCCACTCGGGGTATCCCAGGCGTTCGGGCTTCTTCAACAGGGCGATCTGCGCAAAGCCGTAGCTGCGCTGGCCCGGCGCCGCGGGATAGCGCTCATTGCGCAGCGGCTCCGATTCGGTGACCAGGTAGGCATCGTGGCGCGCCACGGTAGCCGCGACCAGCGCATCGACCGGCGCGCGGCGCAGGCCGATCGCGCTGTCCAGCCAGAGCTGCAGCAGCGCGTCCGGCAGCGGTGCGCCGGCGATCTGGCGGATGCCGGCGGCTGGCGCCACCTCGGCGTCGTCGATGTTGAGCTGCAGGCCGCGCACGCCGGCCTGCAGCAGTTGCGCGGCGAGCTGCGTGCGCAGGCTGTCGGCGAATTCCGCCGTGGTCTGCTCCGGGCGCTTCCACAGCGTGTAGATGACTTTTTCCATGTCGTGCGCTCCGCCGGTTCCGCTCCCTCCCATCGTCGCTCCGGCGAAAGCCGGAGCCCAGTCCTTCATCGATCGACTGGATGCCGGCTTGCGCCGGCATGACGCTGTGAGAGGACGGTATCGGCTTACGGCATGTACATGCCGCCGTTGGCATCCAGCGCAGCACCGGTCACGGCACTGGCGTAGTCGGACACCAGGAACAGCGCGGCGCGGGCGCACTCATCGTCGGTCGGCATGCGGCCCAGCGGGATGTTGGCGGAGATGCCCTGCACCAGCTGCTCGACCGGCACGCCCATTTCCTTGGCCTGCCATTCCATGTAGCCCTGCACCGGCGCGCCCCACATCCAGCCCATGTGCACGGTGTTGACGCGGATGCCATCCGGGCCCAGTTCCTTGGCCAGCCACTTGGCGGAGTTGCCCAGCGCGGCCTTGGAGGCGGCGTAGCCGGCTTCGCCCAGCGGCGGCACCTGGCGCACGGCCATGGTGTTGATCATGACGATGGCGCCGGACTTCTGGCTCTTCATCTGCGGGATCACCGCCTGGGTCAGCTTCAGCGTGCCGATCAGGTTGGTCTGGATCACCTCGTTCCACTCGTCGAGGTTGGCCGTGGAGGCGTAGTCCATGTTGCCGTGGAAGAAGGCGCTGTTGACCAGCGCATCGACGCGGCCGAAGGACTTGGCGGCGATGGCGGCGAGCGCGGCGCACTGCTCGCGGCTGGTGATGTCGCAGACCTGCTTGACCACCTTGGCCTTCACGCCCAGCGCCTTGATGCGCGCCTCGGCATCGTCCAGCTTGTCGGCCGAGCGGGCGGCCACGACGACACCGGCGGCGCCCTCGCGCGCGGCTTCCACCGCGAGCTTCACGCCCAGGCCGGGGCCGATACCGGAAACGATGACGATCTTGTCCTTCAGCAGCATCTCAATCTCCTTTCGTAGGGTGCGCATTGCGCACCGTTTGTTTCGTAAACGTCAGATGTGGTGCGCGGTGCGCACCCTACAGATCGATGTAGACGGCGCGGTAGTCGGCGAAGTCGCGCTTGAGCTGCTCTTCGCTCAGGCCGAAGTCGCTGACCTGGTATTCGTGCGCGGCGCGGCTGTCGCGGCGGTTCTGCTCGATCCAGTGCTGCATGGAATCCTCGGCCTCGGCGGTCAGTTCCAGGCCGGCGAAGCGGTAGATCGCGCGCACCACTTCCAGCGGCTGCTTGACCGTGTCGATGAAGCGCACGTCGAGGAAGCTGCCCGGGTTGTCCTTGCGCACGTCCATGGTGTGGTGGAAGGCGCGCGCCATCAGCGTGCTCCATTCCTGGCCGGCCTCCACCGGGCTGGCGGCGGCGCCGTAGATGCTCCACAGCGTGTGGATGAAGCTGCCGATCGAGGGAATGGTCTCTACCGGATCACGGTGCGTCTGGATCACCTTGGCGCCGGGGAACTCGCGCAGCAGCAGGCGCATGCGCAGCAGGTGGTGCGGGGCCTTCAGCACCCAGCGGCTGGCAACGACGCCGCGCTGGCGTTTCTGCCACTGCAGGAACTTGAGCACGCGCCGCAGGTAGTCGTAGGCCGGCTTTTCGTCGATGGAGTGCAGCCAGTCCATGTACGAGGGCACGTGCACATAAGCATTGAACGCGGCCATGAAGGAATGCTCCATGAGCATCACCTCCTCGTCGGCCTGGTCGGCGTCCATCGGGTGGATCGACATCAGCTTGGGCATGGCCTCGACCATCACCGCCACTTCACCGCGGGCGCGCTCGATGCGCTGCAGCGGGGCTTCCACCGCCTCACCGGGGAAGGGCACTGGGTAGCGCGATTCCCACCAGGGCATCGAGTACAGGTGCGGGTCGGCTGCCAGCACGCGCTGCAGCAGGGTGGTGCCGGTGCGCGGCAGGCCCACGATCACGATCGGCGCGAGGATCTTCTCGTTCTCGATCTCTGGGTGTTTCGTGAAGAATTGCTCGATGCGCAGGCGGTTGACCAGCAGTTCGATGAACTTGCCGTGCAGCAGCTGGCGGCCCAGCGCCGAGAGATTGGCCTCGCGCTCCAGCGAGTCGCAGAGCACCTCCAGCGCCTTGCGGAAGGCAGGATCGCCGAAGTTCGTCAGGCCGCCGGACTGCTCGGTGGCGGCGGCCAG
The DNA here is from genome assembly GCF_003428335.1 of Solimonas sp. K1W22B-7. Classification (GTDB taxonomy): domain Bacteria; phylum Pseudomonadota; class Gammaproteobacteria; order Nevskiales; family Nevskiaceae; genus Solimonas_A. The sequence continues at coordinate 3,677,278 of NZ_CP031704.1, read as the reverse complement.
CAGGGCCGGAGGATCGAAGCGGAGTTCTGCAGTCATGGATCAGCCCTTCAGGTCTGCGACGCGCACGACGCGCGTTTCGGGGTGGATGTGTTCGCTGGCGCCGACCCAGCGCAGGCACATGGTGCCGCGGCGGTGGCCGGCAGTGTGCAGCCAGTTGGGCAGGCCGGGGTCGCGCTCGCTCAGCACGATGGTGACGCCGCCGTCGGGGTCGTGCCGCGCGCTGTGCTTGTTCACATGGATCGGGTGGTAGCGGTAGTCCAGCGACTCCATCCACCAGTTGTTGATCTGCAGGTTCCAGAAGCGGCAGTCGGGGATGCGCGGCAGGTGGAACACCAGCGCCTCGTCCTCCGCCAGTTCCCAGGCCGAGTGGTAGTAGAAGATGTTGGGGTCGCCGCCGGCACGCTGGCAGACCTCCTGGTTGGCGGGCGGCAGCTGGTTGACGTGCGGCAGGTATCCCGCCGCCCAGTTGGCGAACACGCGGGCCGTGCCCTCGGTGAAGGCGGCGGCATTGCGCAGGCCCTGCTGGATCCGTTCCGCGCTCAGCGGCTGCGGGTGCGCACCGGCGCCCAGGCGTGCGATGCGTGCCTGCACCGGGCGCTCGCGGGCGCGGTCGTTGAAGGTCTGGCGCACCACCACCGAGTTGCTGTCGGGCTCGATGCGCAGCCAGTTGCCCGGGCGCTGCTCGGCGCTGAGGATGATCTCGAAGCGGCCGTCGGCGTCGACCTGCATGTCCTTGGCGTCGATGAAGCCGGTCTGCTCCATGCGGCCGTTGGTTTCGTAGCCGCCCTTCTGCGTGCCGATGGTGAAGTAGGGCACCGTGCCGCGCTCGCCGCGGATCACGTACTCGTTGCGGCCGTTGATGCGCGCGAACAGGTACTGGTTGTCCGGGTTGTCGGCGCCGATCTTGCCGGTCTCGTGCGAGGGCAGGAAGAAGCCCGGGAAGTCCGGGTCGGCGAACTCCAGGTGCATCTCCAGGCCGATGCGCAGCAGGCGCGTCAGGTAGCGCCAGCCTTCGGCGCGGTCCAGTTCGCTGGCGGCGGCTTCGGGCCGCAGGACCTGCTGGCCGGCGCGCTTGAGGGTGTCGCAGAACTCGTCCCAGGTCTGGCCGGTGATGACCGGTCCAACGGGGTCCTGTGCAGCCGTCATGGGCTTCTCCTGAGTAGGGGTTGAATACAGGGGCTAAGGAAAGTGCCTTAATCTAGGCGGGGTGCTCCGCCCGATCCTCGTCCGGGCGGATGAGGATCGGTGCCGGAATTGCCTTAACATGCCGCAGTCGTTTAAGGATATCGCCTTACATCCGTGAAGCAGGCTCCCAACACCGCGCTGCGCGTCCGCCCCCAGGCGGCCCGCACCCCCCAGAGCATCGCTACCCGCGCCAAGCTGGTGGCGATCGCGGAGCGCCTGTTCGCCGAGCGCGGCATCGAGGGGGTGTCGCTGAGCGACATCAACAAGGCCGCCGGACAGCGCAACAAGAACGCCACCCACTACCACTTCGGCAGCAAGCAGGGCCTGCTGCAGGCGATCCTGGACAAGCATGTCCACGGCGTCTCGGCGCGGCGCAACCAGCTGCTGGACGAGTTCGAGGGGCAGGGGCCCTTGAGCCTGCCGCAGGTGGTGCGGGCCTTCGTCTACCCGGTGGCGGAGAAGCTGTTCGACGCCGACGGCGGGCACCACTTCATCCGCTTCCAGGCGCAGCTGGTGGCCACCCTGACCCTGGACGTGCACCAGCTGCATGCCTCGGCCCTGAAGATCGCCCCGGTGGAGCGCCTGACCGCCGCCCTGCGCACCGCCACCCCGCACCTGGCGCCGCCGCTGATGCGCCAGCGTGCCATGCTGGCCACGGTGCTGCTGTTCGACGGCCTGGCCGACCACTCGCGGATGCTGGAGCAGGCCGACCTGCCCAGCCCCCAGATCGACACCGAACTCTTCATCCGCAACCTGGAAGACTGCATAATCGCGCTCTTCTCGGCTGCCGTATCCCCCGCCACCGCGGAGCGGCTGGCCATCGCCGGTGCCGCCGCACCGGGCACAACCCTCGAGTGAACACCGAACATGACTGAGCAGAAAGCGACCAACGTCCACTGGCACCACGGCCAGGTTTCCCGCGAAGACCGCAACCGCCTGCTGGGCCACAAGGGCGCCACCCTGTGGTTCACCGGCCTGTCCGGCAGCGGCAAGAGCACCGTGGCCGTGGCGCTGGAAAACGCGCTGACCGCGCGCGGCGTGCTCTGCTACCGCCTCGACGGCGACAACATCCGCCTGGGCATCAACAAGAACCTGGGCTTCACCGCCGCCGAGCGCACCGAGAACATCCGTCGCGTGGGCGAGGTGGCCAAGCTGTTCGTGGACGTGGGCGTGATCGCCCTGTCGAGCTTCATCAGCCCCTACCGCGCCGACCGCCAGATCGCCCGCGAGACCCACGAGAAGGACGGCCTGGACTTCATCGAGGTCTACATCGACGTCCCCCTGGCCGAGGCCGAGAAGCGCGACCCCAAGGGCCTCTACAAGAAGGCCCGCGCCGGTGAGATCAAGAATTTCACGGGCATCGACGATCCCTATGAAGCGCCGGAAAAGGCCGAGATCCACCTGCGCACGGACCAGCTGAGCCTGGACCAGGAAGTGGAAGCGCTGCTGAGCTATTTGGAAGAGAAGGGCATCGTTCCGAAGAAGTAAGCACCAGCGCTGTGATCAAAAAAGCCCCGCCACTGCGGGGCTTTTTGTTGGCTGCCAACCGAACCGTTCATCCCGAGCGCCGCGTAGCGGTGTATCGAGGGACTCCCCTCTTGTCTCCCTCTCCCGCTGGCGGGAGAGGGCGGGGGTGAGGGTGGTGCTACGTGAAACTCCCTGAGGTTCGTCGGGTGATGCCGGCGACTACGCCGGTCAGGAGCCGCGGATCCCTGGAGGTTTATTTCGCCCAAGGGCGAGTCACTTTTCTTTGTTATACGACAAAGAAAAGTAACCAAAAGAAAACGTACCCTTGTATCGGCGCCCCGCTGAAGCGGGGTGCCCCGCACAGTGGTCGGTCGCGGACGGGTCGGACACACAGGCCATCCATGGCCTGCGTGTCCTCGGCCGGACATCCTGTCCGGCTCGACCCTGCGCCCGACCCCTGCGCGGGCGCCGCTACGAGGGAACCCGGAACATCAAAAGCATTCGCCTTGCTCACCAAGACTTCGGAAGAGGGAACGGGATAGGAGTGTGCTGGCGTTTGATGTCGCGTCAAAGCAAAAACCTCTCGCCCGTTCCCAGGCGAGAGGTTCTTTCGAAGCTCAAAAACCTCAGCTGCCCAGCCTGCGCACCCAGCTCCGCAGCGACTTCACCCGATCCAGCAGACCCGTACCCACGGCGACCGGGGGCGGGGAGGTGGGGGCTTCCACTTCGTAGCGCTGGTGCAGCACCGGGCTGGCCGCCAGGCGATGGTGCTGCTTCACGGCGGAGTTCACCGCGATCTTGCACTGGCTGTCGTGGATCGGCTTGGTGATGAAGCGGTAGATCTGGCCCTGGTTGATCAGCTCGATCGCGCTGCCGGCATCGGCGCGGTCGGTGAGGATCACCGACACCAGTTCGGGGTGGTGCTGCTTGAGCGTGCCGATCAGGCTCACCACCGGGTGGTCCTGCACGCGCGTGTCGGAGATGACCACGCCGATCCGGTTCTTCTCCAGCTGCTCCACCGCTTCGTTCATCGTGGTGGCGCCGTAGACCTTGAAGGTCGGGCCCAGGATGGTCTGGATCTGCGGTGGCACGCGCGGATCGTCGTCCATCACCAGCACGCCGGCGGCGCCGGCCACGGGCTGCACGACCGGGGTCGCGGGCTCGACCCCCGCCGCAGCGGCGGCAGCCATGCTGGCCTTGGCGGCGGCGACGGCGCGGGCCACCGTGGTGCTGAGATCGTCGTTCATCCACGGCTTGTTGACGAAGCGGAAGATCTCGCCTTCGTTGATCGAGCCGATGATGGCGTTGAGGTCGGAGTAGCCGGTCAGCAGGATGCGCATCGCATTGGGATTGAGATCACGCGCGGCGCGCAGCATCTCGATGCCGGTCATGCCGGGCATGCGCTGGTCGCTGACGATCACATCCACCGGCTGGCTCTTGAGCAGCTCCAGGGCGGCCTGGCCGCTTTCGGCGAAGAACAGTTCGTAGCGGGCCCGGAACAGCATCCGCATCGTTGTCAGGACCCGGGGCTCGTCGTCGACGAACAGGACTCGGGCCCTGGGGGCGGTATTGACGTCATCCATTTAAAACTGACTCCTGAACCAAAAAAAGGCCGATTCCCTGGCTCTACTTATGCAGCGGCGAGTTCCGGTGCCGCGCTGAACGCAGTGTCGCCGCCATGACGCTTCTGTTTCAATGGCAAACGGATTACAAATTCACTGCCCTTGCCCACCGTCGAACGCACGTCGATGCGGCCGCCGTGCTCCTCGATGATGCGGAACACGATGGACAGGCCCAGGCCGGTGCCCTTGCCGACCGGCTTGGTGGTGAAGAACGGTTCAAAGATACGTGCGCGTACTTCTTCGCTCATGCCGCAGCCGGTGTCGAGGATGCGGATGTTCACGCCATCGCTTTCGGCGGTGGTATGGATATAGATCTTGCCCTCGCCCTCGATCGCCTGGGCGGCGTTGGTGAACAGGTTCAGGAACACCTGGTTGAGCTGCGAGGGCGAGCACTCCACGTTGGGCAACGGGCCGAACTGGCGCACGACCTCGACGCGGTTCTTCAGCAGGTTGTTGGCGATCTTCAGGGCCGAGTCGATACCGCTGTTGATGTCGAACAGGTCGTTGCGCGAGCGGTCGACACGCGAGAAGTCCTTCAGCGAGGACACCAGGTCGGAGATCTGCACCAGGCCGAAGTCGGTGTCCTTGAGCAGTTCGGTCAGGTCGTCCATGGTCTCGGCGGGGGAGAGCGTGGCGCGCAGCGACTCGGCCTCGCCCAGGGCGCCGGCCACTTCCTCGTCGCTGGCGTTCTGCGAGGTCATCAGCGTCAGTGCCTTGTCCTGCGCCGTGATCAGGCCGCGCAGGTCGCCCAGCGAGTTGCGCACGATCTCGGTGTTGCTGCGGGCATAGCCCAGCGGCGTGTTGATCTCGTGGGCCACGCCGGCCACCATCGTACCGAGCGAGGCCATCTTCTCGGACTGGACCAGCTGCGCCTGCGAGGCGCGCAGGTCCTGCAGCGCGGTGCTGAGGTCCTTGGTGCGCGTCGCCACCTGCTCTTCCAGGGTTTCGTTGGCCTGCGACAGGTTGGCGTTGGCGCGGTCGATTTCGCGGAACGAGCGGGCCAGGCGGATACCCAGCAGGGCCAGCACCATCAGCAGCGCGGCGGCATAGCCGGCCAGGTAGGTACGGTACTGGTTGGCGATGGCGACCTTGGCTTCATGCCAGGCCAGGTAGGCCTGTTCCAGCGCCTGCAGCTGCGGGCCGGTGGGGCGGTCGAGGAAGTCGCGCAGCTTGGCCACCAGCTCGGTCTTGTCGGCGATCACTTCCTCGCAGCGGTCGCGCAGGCCCTGCACGGCCTGCGTGAACGGCGGCGTTTCCGGCTCGAACTGCGGCTCGCCTTCCGCCACCGGCGCCGGCGGCGGGGTCGGCGGCGCCATCGCCACGAGCTGCTCCAGCAGCGCGCGGATGTTGCCGGCGGCAGCGGCCGGCGGGGTCGGGGTGACGCCGAAGTTCACGATCTCGGTCTTGATCTGCATCGTCAGGTTGCGGACCTCCTCGGCCTTGTCGGCGGGGGCCTTGGTGGTCACGGAATCGCCGTAGGTCGGCACCGCGTCCATGCTGTTGATCAGGCGCTGCGTCAGCAGGGTGTTGCGCGCTTCGGAGTCGAAGGCCAGCTCGAACTTGCTTTCGATGGTGTCGAGGAAGGCGTCCAGGGCCTTGTCGATGTCGGGGCTCAGGCCGCGCAGGGAGCCGACGTCCTTGTCCAGGGCGTTCAGCGCATTGTCGAGCTGGCCGGTGGTGCCGGAGCGGTCGGTGACCGAGTCGGCCAGCGAGGACACGCGCGAGCTGGTGAACTGGCGGTTGAGCAGGACGTCGAGGTTGCCGACCACCTGGATGCGCTCCAGGCGCGCCCGGTGCAGGTCGGCATCGACGCTCTGCGTCATGCGCAACAGGAACACCAGCACGCCGATGGCAGCAATGGCCAGCAGCGCGAAAAACACCTGCCTCAGCTTCTTCATCCCGTCTCCCCGCATCCGACTGGGTGTCGCTCGCCTCCACCCTCCGGACACGGTGCCGGTTTGTAGTGGGGTGACGACTGTTTGTTCCGCCCTTCCGCAGCCCGCGGTGCAACGACGGGCCGCCCCGTTACCGGAACTTTGGGCTGGACACTAGTAGGTAGTCTATCGAGGGGCTTCCCCTGTTTGGAGTAGGCCCGCAGGGAACTCTCTGCCCCGCCGGTGGTTCCTATCTGCAGGGAGACTGCCCGCCGCCGCCTTGGCGGCGGGGCCGTTCATGGACGGGTCCAGTCGCCGCCGGGGAGCGACCCATCGTCCGCCAAGCCGGAGCAGGAAACCATGAAAGTAAGCGAATGTATGAGCCGGGATGTCTGCGTGGCCGTGCCGGGCATGAGCCTGCGCGACGCCGCGGCCCTGATGGGCGATATCGACGCCGGCGCACTGCCGGTGCGTGACGAGGACCGCCTGGTCGGCATGATCACCGACCGCGACATTGCAATCCGCGGCATCGCCATGGGCCTGGGGCCGGATTCCCGGGTCGGCGAGGTCATGAGCCGCGAGCTGAAGTACTGCTACGAGGACGAGGATACCGAGCACGTGGTGCGCAACATGGGCGACATCCAGGTGCGCCGCCTGCCGGTGCTCAACCGCGACAAACGACTGGTCGGTATCGTGGCTTTGGCCGACCTGGCCTGCGCGGCTCGCGACCGCGCCAACCTGGGCGCGGCCCTGAGCGATATTTCGCGGGAGAGCGGATTGCATTCGCAGAGCCTGCCGCGGACGCATTAGGCCTGTCCGGGTGTCCGGCCCGCCATGGGCGGGCCGGCGCCTCAGCCATATGGGGGATTCGGGTAGCCTGTGGCTGGGTTGAACTCGCCCGCATCACTCCGCCCAAGGAACCGCCATGGACAGCCAGTCCCTCGAAGCCCGCCTGCAGAAGCTGGAAGACGCCGAAGCCATCCGCACGCTCAAGGCGCGCTACCTGTTCGCCTGCGACCGCAAGGACACCGTCGCCATGCGCGGCTGCTTCGTCGACGGCAAGCTGCACATCGACTACGGCGTGGTCGGCACCTTCGACAATGCCGACGCGCTGGTGAAGCTGTTCAATGAGGTCGGCTGCCATCCGCACATGGTGGAAATGCACCACGGCGCCAACCCACAGATCGAGGTGCTGGACGCCAGCCGCGCCCGCGGCACCTGGAGCCTGCATTACTTCCTGGTCAACACCCAGGCGAAGAGCCTGACCCAGCTCGCCGGCTACTACGAGGACGAATACCGCAAGGACGGCGGCGCCTGGAAGATCAGCAGCACGAAGTTCATCGCCACCTCGACCCTGGCGCTGGACTACACCCACGGTGCCCTGCAGGCCCTGTTCGCGGGTGCGCCGCCGCCTGCGGCGGGCTGAGGGGGCGTCGATCGGTTTTCCCTGTGGGAGCGGCTTCGGCCGCGATGGTTGCCGACCGTCCTCCCAAGATCGCGGCTGAAGCCGCTCCCACGGGGAGCCTGTTTGCTGTTCCGGATAATTAATGATAGTAATATCACTAACACTTAAAGCCGGGAGCATCGCATGAAACAGGTCCAGACCCGCGTAGGCCCGCTGGCCTATGCCGAGCAGGGCAGCGGCACGCCGCTGGTGCTGCTGCATTCGGCCGGCCATGACCACCGCGACTTCGACGCGATCCTGCCGCAGCTGGCGCAGCGCCACCGCGTGATCGCGCTGGACTGGCCCGGCTTCGGCGGCTCGCCGGCGCCACAGCCGGCCTCGGCGCTCAGCGCCAGCCTGGTCGGCGAGGTGCTGGAGGACGCCGTGGCGGCCCTGGGCCTGGAGCGCGCGGTGTTCCTCGGCAACTCTGTCGGCGGCATGGCCGCTGCGCGGCTGGCGGCGCGCCAGCCGGGGCGGGTGCGCGGCCTGGTGCTGGTGTCTTCCGGCGGGTTCACGCCGATGAACGCGGTGACCCGCGCCTTCTGCCGCGTGCAGGGCCGCGAATGGGTGCGCCGCCACACCGGCCGCTGGTTCGCCCGTGCCTACCTGCGCCGCCGCAATGCCCACACCGCCGAGATCCTGCAGCGCTTCGAGGCCACCCATGCGCGGCCGGCGACGCTGGCCGCGCATGCCGCGCTGTGGCGCAGCTTTGCCGAGGACGCCAGCAGCGTCAGCCAGGAAGCCCGTGCGATCCGCTGCCCGACACTGCTGGCCTGGGGCCGGCATGACCCGGTGTCGCGCAGCAAGGTGGAGGGGCGCTGCGCCCGCGAGGCGATCGCCGGTGCGCGCTACGTCGAGTTCGACACCGGCCACATGCCCTTTGCCGAGGACCCGCCGGCCTTCCTGCAGGAGCTGCTGCCCTTCCTCGACGGCCTGCCGGCATGAGCGCGGCTGCCGCGCGCAAGCCCCGGCCGGCACCGCGCCCGCGCCGCGGCGCGCCGGAGGACACGCGCCGGCGCCTGGTCGCCGCCGCCGCCGAGGTGTTCAACCGCGAGGGCTACGAGGGCACGGACTCCAACCGCCTGGCCCGCGCCGCGGGCTATGCGCCGGGCACCTTCTACAAGCACTTCCGCGACAAGCGCGAAATCTTCCTGGCGGTCTACGCCGAGTGGGTGGACCGCGAGTGGGAGGACGTCAGCGCGGCGCTGGACCTCTCGGGTGGCGCCGCCGTGCGCGCGGCGCGCATCGTCGATCTGCTGCTGACGCATCACCGCCGCTGGAGCGGCCTGCGCGCCAGCCTGCGCATGCTCACCGTGGCCGATCCGGCAGTGCGCGAGTTCTACCGCGGGCAGCGGCGGAGGCAGTTCACGCTGCTGCAGCGCCTGCGCGTCACCGCCGGCGATCCGCCCTGCACGCGCGAACAGGACGCGCTGCTGCTGTTCACGCTGGAGCGCACGGCGGACGCGATGGCGGAGGATGAGGCGGAGGCGCTGGGGCTGGATGCCGCTGCGATGCGCGGGCTGCTGGTGGAGTTGGTGGCGGGGCGGCTGCGGCCGATGTAGCGCAGCGAAAGCTTGCTTCGGTTTCCCTCTCCCGCTGGCGGGAGAGGGTCAGGGTGAGGGTGGTGCGGTGGCGGTTACGCACGGTGCCGCCGCTTGAAGGCTCCACCCTCACCCCAGCCCTCTCCCGCCAGCGGGAGAGGGAGAAGGTTCAGCCTTCGCGCCGGAACGTCAGCACCAGCACGTCCCGATACGCCGGCTGCGCCGGGTCCAGCGGCTGCACGGCAGTGACGCCGTGATAGACCCGGTTGTCGTCGACCAGGGTCGCGTCGCAGGGCGCGGTCAGCGCGAAGCTGCCCAGGGGGCTGCCGTCCGGACGATGGATCGTGGTCACGCCGCTGGCGATGTTGTGGCGCCGCACCAGCAGCACCAGCACCCAGTCGACGCCGTCGCGATGCACACCCTCGGGGGTGGGCTGGCCGGCTTCGCCGGCGCGCGCCTCGATGCGGAACTGGTGCGCCTCGACATGCCAGCGCCGTACCTCCGGCGACAGCCCGCTGAACAGGTCGCGGCAGAATGCCAGCAGCGTGCGCAGGCTGGCGCCGTCACCGATCTGGGGCAGCAGCGGTTCGAACCAGCGGGCGACGCCGCCGTTGAGCCGGTTGTAGTCCAGGCTCTGGTAGTGCGGCTGGTGCGGCTGGCGCTCGATGGGGCCGGTCGCCGGGGCAGCGTAGACCGCATGGCGCCGCCGCCGGTAACGGCCACCATCGGCCATGTGCGGGTCCAGGGCCAGGTCGTCCCAGCTGGCGGCGAACTGCGGCCAGTCGGCCAGGCTCCCGACAGTGTCCAGCAAGGGTTGCATCGCCGCGCCCTGCACGAAGACATGGCCATCGCGCGCAAGCGGCTCCCGCAGGACCGTCAGGTCGGGCGGGGCAGGCGGCAGGGGAACGGGGCGGGTCATCGGTAGCGCGGCGGGTCAGGTCGCGCATTTTAGCCCGGCTTGGCGGCCTTATTCGGGCCGCACTTCCAGGGTCGCCAGTTCCAGGTGGCTGTGGTGCAGCTCGCAGTCGAAGCGGCCGCTGTGTTCGGCGTGGAAGCGCAGCGTCGCGGTCTGGCCGGCCCGCAGCGGCATCGACAGGTCGTAGCCGTGCAGATGCAGTTCGTCGTCGCGGTCGCTGTTGATGCGCAGTTCCACCTCGTCGCCGGCCTTCAGCACCACCAGCGCCGGGCCATCCACGCGCTTGCCGCCGCGCACGGTCCATTCCACGGTCATGGCCACCGGCATCGGTAGCGGCACCACGGAGGGGGCATCGGGGCCGGCCGGGAACTCGGCCGGGGGCGGTGCTGCCGGTACGGCCGGGGCCTCAGCGACGGACGGCGGGGCCTGCTCGGGGCGCAGCAGCAGGAACAGGGCGGCCAGCACGGCGATGCCGGCGGCGGTGAAGACCAGGGCAGGGCGGTTCATGGCGCGCAGCATAGCCGCTCCACGGGGCATGCGGAGCGGGCCATTTTTACTACCGGCCATGCCCCCCAAGCGGGCCCGCCTGGCTTAGTTTCGCGCGTTAAACAATTAGAACAGGAGAACGGAACATGTCGCAGCGGATTCTGGGAATGCTGGCGATCTTGGCCGCGGCCGGTTTGTCGGCCTGCGGTTCGAGCAAGCCGGTGGAGGGTGCCAGCGAGACTCCCCGCGGCGCGCCGGTGACGCGCTACGACATGGCCAACGCCTGCTATGCCCTGGAGGCCGTGGGGACGAAGCGCTACGCGCAGCGCGATGGCGACGGTGCCTACGCCGCCAGCGTCGACCGGTCCGATGCCACGCCGTTCTTCATGAAGCCGACGGCCCTGGGCAAGTACCTGTTCTTCTCCGACAACGAGTCGATGATGGCCGCGACCGGCGGTACCGTCGGCAGTGCCGCCCAGCCGGGCGATGCCGCGGACTGGACCGTCGACACCGACGCCGCCGGCGATTTCACGGTCTACTCGGTCGGCGCCGCGCGCTACCTTTCGGTCGATGCCGCCAGCGGCGCACTGACGCTGGCTTCCGCTCCGGCCAAGTTCGATTTCGTCCCGGCGCGGGGTTGCAAGCCCTTCCCGGAAATCCAGACCGACGCCGCCGGCGCCAGCTTCAAGGGCCAGGGTGTCGACAAGCCGGTGCTGGGCTTCGCCGAGGTGCACTCGCACGTCAGCGCCACCAGCTTCCTCGGCGGCGGTCACTACGGCCGTCCGTTCCACCGCTTCGGCGTGACGCAGGCCCTGGGCAACTGCGCCGTGCAGCACGGCCCCGGCGGCGCACTGGACCTGGTCGGCAACCTGATGGGCGGCGCCGGCAGTCCGCTGGCGACGCACGAGACCCAGGGCTGGCCGACCTTCGTCGACTGGCCGGCGCGCGATTCGCTGATGCACGAGGCCATGTACTACAAATGGATCGAGCGTGCCTGGCTGGCCGGCATGCGCATCATGGTCAACAACGTGGTCGAGAACGAGGTGCTGTGCCGCCTGCAGTCTCTGGTCAACACCGCCAAGCTTTCCAACCTCGATCTCGGCAGCCTGGTGCAGACCGTCAGCGAAATCCCGACGCCGCAGTACTGCAACGAAATGGAGAGCGCGATCTCGCAGGTGCAGTACCTGCGCGACATGGAAGGCTACATCGACGCCCAGGAAGGCGGGCCCGGCAAGGGCTGGTTCCGCATCGTCACCACGCCGCAGCAGGCGCGCGAGGTGATCAACCAGGGCAAGCTGGCGGTGGTGCTCGGCATCGAAATCTCGCACCTGTTCAACTGCAAGGTGTCGCAGCCGGGCGGCCTGGTGGAAGCCGCCAGCTGCGACAAGGAAGAGATCGACTCGCAGCTCGACCGTCTTGCCGAGATCGGCGTGCGCCAGATGTTCCCGATCCACGAGTTCGACAACGGCCTGGGCGGCAACGGCATCTTCGACGGCCTGATCCTGAACTTCGGCAACTTTCTCGACACCGGCAGCTTCTGGGCCACCTACGACTGCCCGGAGGACGAGTACTTCTACGGCGCCGGCGCGCACATGACCACCTCGCTGCCGGCGCCGGCGGACCCGCTGACCAACCTGCTGCACAGCCTGACGCAGGGCCTGCTGCCGCTGTATCCGTCCAAGGCGCAGTGCAACGCCCGCGCGATGACCGACCTGGGCCACTATGCGCTGGAGCGCATGATGGACAAGAAGATGATCATCGAGGTGGATCATCTCGAGCTGAAGATGAAGACGCAGCTGCTGGACATGGCCGACGAGCGCGCGCCGGTCTACCCGCTGGTCTCGACCCACGGCGGCCACGGCGGCATCAGCATGACGCAGGCACACCGCCTGCTGCAGGGCGGCGGCCTGCTGTATCCCTCCAAGGGCAATGGCAAGCAGTACGCGGAGCAACTGACCAAGCTGCGCCCGCTGAAGGACAACCGCTACCTGTTCGCGATGGGCTACGGCGCCGACACCAACGGCCTGGCCGCGCAGTCGGGCCCGCGCGGAGCGGACGCCGAGCCGGTGCGCTATCCCTTCACGCTGTTCCGCGGCCCGGGCTGGGGCCCGCAGTTCTCGCGCGTGCAGCCGATCGTGTTCGATCAGTCCAAGGTGCCGGAAGGCAACCGCAACTTCGACATCAACGCCGAGGGGCTGGCGCAGTACGGCATGATCGCGGACTGGGTGGAGGAGGTCAGGCTGGAGGGTGGGCAGCAGGCGGTGACGGACCTGTACAACTCGGCCGAGGCTTACCTGCAGACCTGGGAGCGGACGGTCAATCGCTGAGATTTCTTGCGGAAAATACGAAGGGCCGACTCTCGTCGGCCCTTTTTTTGTCCCCTCTCCCGCTTGCGGGAGAGGGGTGGAGGAGAGGGTTTCTGTAAATCGAGAAGAAAAAGCCAAACTACATTCATCCTCACTCTTCCGAAGTCATGGTGAGCGTGAGCGAATGCTGTTGACGTTGGGCCCCCGTTGTGAGGGTTCCTGCGAAGTGGTCGAGCGCAAGTGGGTCGAGCCGGACAGGACGTCCGGCCGAGGACACGCAGGCCATGGATGGCCTGTGTGTCCGACCCCGAGCACGACCGCTTCGCAGGTTGCCCCGCCAAAGCGGGGCAACCCCCACCCGGGGTGTGCTTTCTTTGGTTACTTTCTTTGCACAAGCAAAGAAAGTGACTCGCCCTTAGGCGAAATAACCCATCAGAGGTCCGCGGCTCCTGACCGGTCTAGGACCGGCACCACCAGCAAACCTCAAAGGGTTTCATGGAGCACCACCCTCACCCCAACCCTCTCCCGCCAGCGGGAGAGGGAGACAACAAGCATCGCTATCCGTGAGAAACCAGAGCTCTCAAGCCGCAAAAAACGCCCGCAACTTCTCCACCGTCCCACTCTTCTCCGCCACCGCCTTCGCCGTAGCCCGATGCTTCTTGCTCACCTCATCGGTGAGCCGCGCCATCCGCTGCTGATCCTTCTCGCCCATCTCCGAAGTCACCAGCCCCACCTCGTGAATGAACTCCGGGCGCTCGAAGGCGGCGGCGATCAGGCTGCGGATCTGGCCGTCGTCCATCTTCGCGGTGAGGCGCGCGATGCGGTCCTTGCGCTGGGCGAAGCTGGAGATGCGCAGGGAGTCGGCGGGATCGGCGATCTCCTCCATCAGCACCATCGCCTTGTCTTCCGGCAGGTAGTCGGTGAAGCCGCCCATGATGTGGTAGTCGCGGCTGGCCAGCATCTGGCGCGTGACGCCGCGCATCAGGTCCACCGGCAGCTTCTCCAGCTGCTCCTTGGCGCGCTCCGGGATCTGCTCGCGCGCGATCTCGGCCATGAACTCGTCGTCGAAATGCTTGCACATGCGCGCGGCACGATCGGGCGGCACGTAGTAGGACATGTTGGCGGTGATGCTGGCGCCGAAGACCTTGCGGCACAGCAGCGCGCTGAGCGCGTCGGGCGCGAGCTTGCCGCTGGCGGCGATCTTCTCGAACAGGCTGGCGAATTCCTCCAGCAGGCTGTTCTGGATCAGCGTGCGCAGCTTCATCAGGCCGGCGCCGTCGAGCGCGGCGAGATGGCCCAGCTGGGCGGGTTCGCGGTGCAGCACGCGGGCCAGGCGGCGCAGTTCGGTGTCGCGGTCGATGCTCATACGCCGAAGAGCTTCTTGATGGGGGCGCGCAGCAGCCAGGGCAGCTGGTTCAGCGCCTCTTCCATGCTGCCGCGGATGTGCTTGGAATGGGCCTGCCGCGCCTGGTCGATGTCGCCGGCCAGCTTCTGGCGGTCGGCATCGGACAGTGCGGACAGGAAGTCCAGTTTCGCCGGCTGCGTGCGCAGCAGGCGCGCCAGCTTGTCGTTGGGATCGGCCATCGTCTCGTCTCCTCGTTTGCGCCAAGTCTAGCCTGAGTTTTCTTCCAGCAGACGGCGGCGATACACGCTGGGCGCATCGCCGGTCCATTTGCGGAAAGCACGGGTGAAATTGGCCGGATTGGTATAGCCCAGGCGCGCGGCGATCTGCTGCAGCTCCAGGGTGCTGTGGCGCAGCAGCTGGAAGGCGTCGCGCTGGCGCACGTCCTCCAGCAGCGCGAGGTAGCTGGTGCCTTCGGACTGCAGCTTGCGCTTCAGGCTGCGGCCAGACATGTGCAGGCGCGCGGCCACGGTGTCTACGTTGGGATAGCCGCCCTCCGGCGCCAGCGTCAGTTCGCCGCAGACGCGCAGGCCCACGCCGTCCTGCAGGCCGCCGGCCTGGGCCAGCTCGCGCTCGCAGAGTGCGATCGCCTGCTGCGAGGCATGCGGGTCGGCCAGCACCGGGCGCAGCTGCAGGTAGCGCAGCGGAAAGCGCAACAGGTTGGCGGGCTGGTTGAAGCGGATCGCGGGCAGGCGGTCGCGGTAGGCGGCGTGGTAGGGCGGCTCGGGCCAGTCGAAGGAAATCTCGGCGCCCTCGAAGTCGCGCAGCTCCATGCCCAGGATCGCCGAGCCGCCGCGGGCCAGGCCGATCAGGATGTTCTCGATGAAGAAGGCGCGCAGCACCGGGATCGGATGCTTCTCGCGCAGCTCGATGGCGCCGTAGCCGGCGTCTTCGCGCAGGCTCATGGTGAAGTTGCGCTGCCGTGCCTGCACGTAACGGATCGTGATCTCCATGGCCTCCTGCATGGAGCGGCAGCTCATCGTGGCGTAGCCCAGGAAGCCATGCGAGGTCGGGCGCATGCGCAGGCCGTACTCGTAGCCCAGGCCGGGATCGCCGGACAGGCGGATGCCGTTCATCGCCAGCAGCGTCCACTGGTAGGCCGACATGCGCGCCTCGGGCTGCGACAGCGTCGCCGGGTCGATCGGCACCCCGGCCAGCAGCCGCTCTTCGCCGATGCCGCGCTCGGCCATGATCTCCACCATCAGCTGCAGGTAGGAGACCGGGATCGAAGGCTGGTTGATGTCGGGCGGGAGTTTCATGCGGGGTGAGAGCTGGCGCGAAATGATAAGCGGATTGGCGCAGCGCCGTCTCACGCAGCAGGGGCGGGAGTGCCAATATTGACATCGATCAATGACGAGGTCGCCGATGTGGCGGCCCATGGCCCGGAGGATGGCTGGCAATGGCGAAGCAGGATTTGCGCGGCAAGGTGGTGGCGGTGACCGGCGGGGCGCGGGGCATCGGCCTGCAGATCGCCAAGGCCCTGGTGGAACAGGGCGCCCAGGTCGCCATCGGCGACATCGACGAAAAGCTGGCCCAGGCGGCTGCAAGGCCACTGGGGGCGCATGCCGCGAAGCTCGACGTGCGCGACCGCGAGTCCTTCGCCGCCTTCCTCGATTCGGCCCGCCAGGAACTCGGCCCCATCGACGTGCTGGTCAACAACGCCGGCATCATGCCGATGGGCGCCTTCCTCGACGAGCCGGCCGAGTTGTCCACGGCGCAGATCGACATCAACTTCCGCGGCGTGATCCACGGCATGCAGCTGGCGCTGCCGGAGATGCTGGCGCGCGGCAGCGGCCACATCGTCAACATCGCCTCGCTGGCCGGGCGCTTCGGCATTCCCGGCGCGGTGGTCTATACCGGCACCAAGTTCGCGGTGGTGGGCCTGACCGAGGCGGCCGACGCGGAGTACCGCGGGCGCGGCGTGCATTTCACCGCGGTGATGCCTTCCAAGGTGCGCACCGAGCTGGCCGCGGGCACGGAGGCCGCGGGCAAGGGCATTCCTGCGGTGGGGCCGGAGGACGTGGCCGCGGCGGTGGTGCAGGCGCTGCGCCGGCCGCAGCTGTTCGTGGCCGTGCCGGCCTTCCTCAAGCCGGCCGCCGCGGTCATGCAGCTCGCACCCGAATGGCTCATCCGCCTGGGGCGCCGCGCGATCGGCGACAACCGCATCCTGTCGAAGCTGGACCGCGGCGAGCGCCGCGACTACGAGCGCCGCCTCGACGCACTGGCGCAGCCCGCCGCCAAGGCCGTGCGCAAGAAGGTACGGGCATGAGCCGGAAGAAGGACAGGCCGCGCCGCGCCCTGGTGATCGGCTGCGGCGGCGTGCTTGGCGGTGCCTGGAGCATCGCCACGCTGGCGACGCTGCAGCGCGAGCTGGACTGGGACCCGCGCGAGGCGGAGATCCTGATCGGTACTTCCAGCGGTGCCGTGCTGTCGGCGCTGCTGGGTGCCGGCGTCCCGGTGGAGCGCATGGTCGCCAGCCAGCGCGGCGAGGCGCCGGACTGCGTCTGGAACCATGACCGTGATACCGGCGGCGTGCTGCCGCCGCTGCCGGCGGCGCAATGGCCCGGCCTGCCGCTGGCACGCCTGGGCCTGCAGCGCCGTATCTCTGCGTTCACCGCCGCCACCGGCCTGCTGCCGCGCGGCAGCGCGGACATGGCGCCGTTCCGCCGGCTGATCGGCAGCGTGGTGCCGCAGGGACAGTGGGCGCCGCACGAAAACACCTGGATCGTCGGCGTGGACGTCGACAGCGGCGAGCGTGTCGCCTTCGGCCGCGAGGACGCGCCCGAGATCCCGCTGGACCTCGCGGTCTGCGCTTCCTACGGCGTGCCCGGCTGGTGCCCGCCGGTGGAATGGCAGGGCCGCCGCTATCTCGACGGCGGCATCGCCTCGCCGACCTCGGCCGACCTGCTGCTGGGCAGCGGCGTGACCGAGGCGCTGGTACTGGCGCCGATGGCGTCCAGCGAGCCGGACCGGCCACTCTCGCCACTGGCGAAAGTGGAACGCCGCGTGCGCCGGCACATGACCTCGATCCTCGACCGCGAACTGGCGCAGCTGGAAGCGGCCGGCATCCGCACGATCCGGCTCGAGCCGGGCCCCGAGGATCTGGCTGCAATTGGCTACAACATGATGGATCACCGCCGCCGCCGTCATGTCTTCGACGTGGCGCAGCGCAGCAGCGAGCGCGCCCTGCGTGCGGCGCTGCAGTAAACCCTCTTCACAGGAAAGACAGACATGGGCAAGGCAGAACGGATGGAACGGCAACCCGACTACGAGGCCATCGTGATCGGCACCGGTTTCGGCGGCATGGGCGCGGCGATCGAGCTCAAGCGCCTGGGCATCGACTCGCTGCTGATGCTGGACCGCAACGACGATCTCGGCGGCACCTGGCACGTCAACACCTACCCGGGCCTGGCGGTGGACATTGCCTCCTTCACCTACTCCTATTCCTTCGAGCCGAACCCCTGGTGGGAGCGTCTCTACGCACGCGGAGCGGAGCTGAAGAAATACGCCGAGCACGTCGCGGAGAAGTACGACCTGCGCCGCCACATGCGCTTCAACACCGCGGTGCAGCAGGCAGTCTGGGACGAGACCAACCGCCTCTGGAGCGTGCACGTCCAGGGTGGCGAGCCGATCACCGCGCGCTTCCTGCTGACCGCGACCGGCTTTTTGTCGCAGCCGAAGAAGCCGGACATCCCGGGCATCGAAAGTTTCAAGGGCAAGGTCATCCACACCGCCGCCTGGGACCACGACTACCCGCTGGAGGGCAAGCGCGCCGCCGTCATCGGCACCGGCGCCACCGCCGTGCAGCTGCTGCCGAAGATCGCGCCGCAGCTGGCGCGGCTGGACGTCTACCAGCGCACCGCGATCTGGGTGACGCCGAAGGTCGACGGCCCGATCCCGATGGCGCTGCGGCGCCTGTTCGCCGCGCTGCCGGCGGCGCAGCGCTCGGCGCGCCTGGTCAGCTCCGGCATCCTCGAGGCGATCATGGTCACCGGCGTGCTCTACAACAAGCAGCTGCCGATGCTGACGCGCACGATGGAACGCGCCTGCAAGGCGCACATCGCCCGCCAGATCAAGGACCCGGAACTGCGCCGCAAGCTGACGCCGGACTACAGCTTCGGCTGCAAGCGCCCGACCTTCTCCAACACCTATTACCCGACCTTCAACCGCGCCAACGTCGAGCTGGTGACCGAGGGCATCGAGCGCATCGAGCCGGATGCCATCGTCAGCCGCGACGGCAGCCGCCGGCCGATCGACACCCTGATCCTGGCCACCGGCTTCTCGCTCTGGGAAGAGAACTTCCCGGCGATAAAAATCGTCGGCCGCCAGGGCAAGGACCTGGGCGCCTGGTGGCGCGGCACGAGTTTCCAGGCCTACGAAGGTGTCGCGGTGCCGGGCTTCCCGAACCTGTTCTGCCTCAACAGCCCCTACGCCTACAACGGCCTGTCCTTCTTCACCACCATCGAGGGCCAGATGAAGCACATCGCCCGCCTGGTCGGCGAGCTGCGGCGCAAGAGCGCGCACAGCTTCGAGGTCTCCGAATCGGCCAACGATGCCTTCGTGGCCGACATGAAGCAGCGCGTCGGGAGTTCGGTGTTCGTCAACGGCAACTGCGCCAGCTCGCGCAGCTACTATTTCAATCAGCATGGCGAGGCGACCCTGTTGCGGCCCACTTCGACCCTCTCCGGCCTGCGCCAGGCCAGCCGTTTTCCCCTCAAGGACTATCACTTCGCCTGAGCGAGGGGCAGAATCGGGCGAGGTGAGGAGAGCACATATGGGCAAGATGGAGCAGGGCAGGGAAGGGACCGCCGAAATCATCGTCCGTCGCATGGACTTCCAGTTCGACGACACGATCCCGACCTGGTGGTTCGACGGCGACGTGGTCAAGACGCTGATCATGGCGGCACAGTCCTGCACCTTCCCGGAGGGCGAGCGCTTCTTCATCCGTTCCGTGCGCGCCTGGCAGGACGGCGTGCAGGACCCGGTGCTGCGCCAGCAGATCCGCGGCTTCATCGGCCAGGAGGCGCACCACGGCAACGAGCACACCGCGCTCAATGCCTTCATGCTCGGCCGCGGCCTGCCCACCGACAAGGTCGAAGCCTTCGTGAAGCGCGGCCTGGGCTTTCGCGACCGCATGCTCTCGCCCGAGCGGCGCCTGGCCATGACCTGCGCGCTGGAGCATTTCACCGCGATGCTGGCGGAGATGCTGCTGGAGCATCCGGAGTTCCTCAAGGGCATGGACGAGCGCGTGTTCGCGCTGTGGCTCTGGCATGCCGTGGAAGAAAGCGAGCACAAGGCCGTGGCCTTCGACGTGTTCCAGGACCAGGTCGGCAGCCAGTGGATCCGCCGCAGCCAGATGGCCATCACCACCCTGGAGTTCTCGCTGTTCAGCATGCTGCACTTCGCACGCCTCTATCGCGCCTCCGGTGCGAAGCTCGGTGCGCGCGGCGTGCTCAGGGGGCTGGGCTACTTCCGCCCCTGGCTGCGCAGCCTGCGCCCGCGCTATCTCGCCTACTACCGCCGCGATTTCCATCCCGACGAAGTCGATACCCGCGCCCTGCGCGAGGCTGCGCTGCAGCGCCTGGCGCAGATGCTCGACCGGCCGACGCTGGCCGCCTGATTTCTCCCTTACGGAACCACCACGACAAAATGGCCCGCAGCTCCGAGGCGATCAGCCCGACCGCCCACTACACCGGCTATGCCTGGTTCCACCACGGCATGTCCCACGAAGCCCTGGTGACCCCGCAGGGCCGCCTGCTGTTCAATGCCCTGCGGCCGCTGTCGAAGCTGGCGCAGGTCCGCGGCCGCCCCACGGCGGAGGGCTTCCTGCTGGCGCGCCACCGCGCGATGGACGGCCTGCTGGAGCAGGCGATCAGCGAGGGCCGCGTGACGCAGGTGATCGAGGTGGCCGCCGGCTTCTCGCCGCGCGGCTGGGACTTCAAGCGCCGCCACGGCAGCCGCCTGCGCTATGTCGAGGCCGACCTGCCGCACATGGCCGAACGCAAGCTGCAGCGCCTGGAGCGTGCCGGCCTGCTGCTGCCGGGGCATCGCGTGCAGGCGCTGGATGCCCTGGCCGACAGCGGCCCGATGTCGCTGTCCGCGCTGGCCGACCGGCTCGACCCGGCGCAGGGCACCGCCATCATCACCGAAGGCCTGCTGAACTACTTCGACCGCGAGTCGGTGCGGGGCATGTGGCGCCGCTTTGCTGCCGTGCTGTCGCGCTTTCCGCAGGGCCTGTACCTGTCCGACCTGCACCTGGCACGCGAAAACCGTACCGAATCGCAGCGTGCCTTTGCGCGCATGCTCTCGGCCTTCGTGCGCGGCCGCCTGCACCTGCATTTCAGCGACAGCGAAGAGGCGATCGCGGAACTGCGGGCCGCCGGCTTCGACACGGCCGGGATACACGACCCGCGCCAGTTGCCGCAGGTCGGGCGAACGCAGCCCGGCGCCGAGCTGGTGCGGGTGGTCGAGGCCCGCACCGGCCCCTGAACGGCCGGCGCCACGGCAGTACATAATCCGCTTATCCGTTTTTCCCTCCAGGAGCATCCCATGGCACAGCACCAGGTTCGCGTGACCCGCGATTTCAGCCTTCCCGTCGAAGACGTCTACGCCGTCCTGTCGGACCACAACCGCCTGAGCCGCGTGCTCGGCGTGCCGGTCAAGCGCATCCGCGACGCCCAGGGCGACGACGTCAACGGCGTCGGTTCGGTGCGCCTGATCGGCATGGGCCCGCTGGGCATCGAGGAAACCGTCACCGCGGCGACGCCCAACCGCCTGATCCGCTACCGCATCAGCAAGGGCGGCGCACCGATCCGGAACCACAGCGGCGAGCTGACCTTCAGCAAGACCGCCGAGGGTTCGCGCGTGCAGTGGGCCATCGACTTCGACTCCTCCGTCCCGGTGGCGGGCACCGTGGTGCGGCTGGTGCTGGGCACCGCGATCAAGCTGGGCCTGCGTCGCATCAGTTGATACGCGCTTGTCACTCTCCTGTTTACGGGGGAGGTGGGATGCCGATCCTCACCAAGTAGCCCGGTTTCGCGTAGCGAGGCCGGGCTTTTTGTTGCGCCCCAACCGAACCGTTCATCCCGAGTGCCGCGTAGCGGTGTATCGAGGGACGCACTTCTTGTCTCCCTCTCCCGCCGGCGGGAGAGGGCTGGCGAGGGCATGGATGCCCGAGGTAGGGCAACGCATGGAGCGGTTGCCGAGGTGAGGGTGGTGCTACTTGGAACTCACTGAAGTTCGTCGGTGATGCCGGCGACTACGCCGGTCAGGCGCGGTGGCTCTCTGGAGGTCTATTTCGCCCAAGGGCGAGTTACTTCTCTTTGATATACGTCAAAGAGAAGTAACCAAGAGAAAACGTACCCTTGTATCGGCGCCCCGCTCACGCGGGGTTCCCCGCCCAGTGGTCGGTCGCTGAGGGGTCGGACACACAGGCCATCCATGGCCTGCGTGTCCTCGGCCGGACATCCTGTCCGGCTCGCCCCCTGCGCCCGACCCCTGTGCGGGCGCCGCTACGAGGGAACCCGGAACATCAAAAGCATTCGCTGCGCTCACCAAGCCATTGGAAGACACAAGAAGTGCTTTCCCTCTCCCCTTGCGGGAGAGGGTGCCCGAAGGGCTGGAGAGGGGGCGCAACTCATGATCTGTAGGGTGCGCATTGCGCACGCGGAGCAGGCCCGGCCAACTTGAATGGTGCGCGATGCGCACCCTGCGCCTGACCGCGACGATCAGCAGGCTGCTCTCAAGCCACCAGCGAAGACGGCGCTGCTTCGCCTGAAGCCTCTCCGCCGTTCTCGGCATTGGCCTTGTTCTCGACGTACTGCTGGCGCAGCGCCTGCAGCACCATCACGGCCTGCGGCGCGATGTCGATGGGTTCGGAGCGGCCTTCCATCAGGTCTTCCAGCAGGTCGACGGCCGAGACGGTGAGGGCGTTGTGGCCGTCGAACTCGGTGAAGGAGGCGCGCTTGGCCTGCGGGAACCAGGAGTTGAGCTTGAGCCAGCGGGTGCCTTCGCTGCGGCGGTCGTAGACGCGGAACCAGGCGCCGATGCGCAGCAGCTGCTCGAGGAAGCGCTGCGGCGTCGGCATTTCCAGGGGCAGGCAGACGATGGTGGCGGAAGGAGATTCTGCCTCGCCGGATTCCGCCGCGGTCTCGGCGGCCACCGGCTCGGCGAAGACGGCGGCGATCTCGGCGGCTTCGGCGGCTTCCTCCGGCGACACCTCGGTGCTCTCCGCGACGCTTTCGATGATGGCATCGGCGATCGCGGTTGCCAGGGCGGCGGCTTCGGCGGGTTCTTCCTGCGTCACCGGCTCCGCTGTTTCGGCGGCGTTCGCCTCTGCCGGCGTTTCATCGGCTTCGGCCAGGGACGGCTCGCGGGCCTCCGCCGTTTCCGCAGGTGTCGACGCGACGGCCGGGGCGGATGCCGTGCTGGCCGCGGCGTGCTCCTGCATCTCGCGGGCGATTTCCGTGGTGTGCGCCAGGTTTTCGAGTTCGAGTTCGGGCTCGTCAGGCAGCTCCGCTTCCGTGACCGAGATCCGGGAGGTTCGTGCGAGCGGCGGCTCCGGCTCGCGCTGGCGACGCAGTCCCTGCGTCAGCGTGATCTCCATGGTCGCCGACATCCTCTCCCACTCGGGGACATCGGGATGAACGGCGGCAGCGGAGACAACGGAGACAGCAGGGGCGGCGGTCGCCGCGCCGGTGCCTGGAGGATCCTGCGTGCTGAAACTGTTCAGTGCCTTGTCCAGGCCCCTGAGCAGTTCGTGGGCGCGCTCCTTGGGCATGCCGACCGCGGTCAGCGCCTTGAACAGGTCCACGCGCAGCGCCGCGCGCTCGGCCGGCGTGCGCGCGTTGGGCGACTCCGGGTTGAGGGCGTAGAGCACGCGGTGCAGCAGTTCCATGCCGGAGCGGTAGAGCTGGCTCTCGGGCCCCTGGCGCAGCAGGTGGCTGGCCATCATCGGGCCCCAGCCACTGCGCAGCAGCGGCCACACCGGCTCCGGCAAGTCACAGGTGGCCGTGCAGAGCTCGAGTTCCTGGTCCACCACCTCGCGCACCCTGCGCAGCAGGCTCTTGTGGCGCTCCTGCTGCTGGCGACCCTGCTCGGCCAGGAAGGCCTGCACGTCGTTCTCGGCCAGCGGCCGGGCACCGGCGAGGCGTTCATGGACCTCGTGGGCGGCGAGGTTGGCCTGCCGCAGCACGCGCCGTGCCCAGCCGTCGAAACGCTGCAGCGCATCCATGCCGCCGATGCGCGTGTCGCCGGCCATGTCGGCCATGTCGTTGATCAGCCCGCGCACCGGGTGCTGGCGGTCGGTGAAGAAGCTGGCGTCGGCCAGCGCGGCCTTGATCGCCGGGAAGCGGAAGGCTTCGATCAGCGGGTGCAGGCGCTGCGGAATCTGCGGGTCGGCGAGGATGTCGTCGAGCATGCGCCCGACCAGGCCGGCGCGCTGCCGCAGCATCTGCTGCTTCACCGCCTCGGCGCCTGCCGCGACACCCTGCACGGCCTGCAGCAGCAGGCGGGCCAGGTCGGAGTCGGAGAAGCCGGCCGCGAAATCCGGCAGGAAATTCGAGGGCTCGGCGCCCGGTTCGTCCTGCGGGCCCGGGACCTGTCCGTCCTGCACCTTCTGCAGCAGGCTGGCAGTGGCGTTGCCTACCCCCTGCCGGCCCTGGTGCTGCGGCGTCACCGGCGAAGCACGGACCCCGCGACGCTCGCAGGCGGCCACGGCCTCGGCATACACCGGTCGCAGCTTGGCCAGCGCCGAGGACTCGAACAGGCGGTTGAGCGCGAGCCGGGCGGCAGCGCCCTCGGGCAGGGCGCTGATCGCGGCGGCGAAGGCCTCGCAGAGGCCCTGCGGCGACAGGCCGGCCACCGCCGGGAAACCCGGGGCGAGCCTGCGCAGGGTTTCGAAGCGGCCGGCGAGTTCGTGCAGCTGCGCCTCGCAACTGGCGCCGGCGCGTGTCGCCATGTCGGCCAGCTGGATGTTGTCTTCGACCTCGTCATTGCGGCGCAGGGCCAGTTCGCTGGCCGCGGAGCCAGTGCTGCCGGAGACCTGCAGGCGCTGCACGATGGCCTCGCGGAATTCGCGGGCCAGCGTGGTGCGCGCTTCTTCGTTGCGCAGCAGGTGGCGTGCATTGAGGAAACCCGGCAGCTGCGCCGGCGGGCTGCCGCGGGCCAGCTCGAACAGGGCGGCATCGGCCGACTGCATCATCGACTGCAGGCGGCGGTCCATTTCGGCCAGCAGCGAATCGCGCAACTCGCCGAGCACGGCCTGGGCATCCGCCGCCGTAGCCGCGGCAGGGACCGCGGAGGGGGATTTGCGCTCGCTCATGCGATGCGGCCTGGCTCTGGACTGCAGGAAAAAAGAGGGGGACTGCCGGCGGGGGCTGCGCAGTTCAAGGATGCTTCGATGAATTCCATGATCCTCTCGCCCGGCGCAAACCGCCAGATCGATCCCGCTCCGCCCCGTTGTCGCACGTTACGTGACGTGCGTCTCTCACCCCGGCCCATTAAACCGCAAGTGGTCGTGCCGCCGGTAGAGCATTCGGCTTACAAAACCAGCATGAACCGGCATTCGCGGCGCGCCCGTCTGGCACGTGGTTTGCGTGAACCCCGCCAGACACAGGGGAATCACCATGAGCGCACCGTCCCGGGGCAGCATGACCGCCGCGGCCTTGGCCTATGCCGTGGCCAACGAACCGACGCACGACGAGCCGCCCGCCGGCTACAGCCACGACATCGAAGCCGTGCCCCTGAGGGCGCCGATGCAGGTGGATACCGGCTTCCAGCTGAGCTGCATCGGGCTGGGCATGGCCTTGATCCTGTTCCACTTCGGCAAGATGGGCGGCGCCCTGGCGCCGCTGCACCCCGCCAGCCTGGTGATGCTGCCGGGCATGCTGGCCCTGGTGGCGACGACCGGCCTGATCGCCTGGCGCCAGCGCCGGGGTTGAGCGGCCTGCGCCCAGGTCAGGCCGGGCGCGCGGTCTCGGCCGCGACGTCGGCCTCGAAGCTGGCCTTGTCCAGCCGCGGCAGCTGCGGGTAGAGCCGCTCGAAGTCGGCGTGCATCTCCCGGTAGGGCACGTCGAGGAATTCGCCGCGAAAGGCGAGGTATTCCATGTGGCGGTTCCCGGACAGGTCGTAGGGGTGGTAGATCGAATCCCCGCGGCCGTCGAACTCCAGCGGCTTGAGGCCGAAGCGCTCGCACAGCCCGATGTTGAAGGCCGGGGTCGCCTTGACCCATTGGCCGTCGAGCCAGATCGCCGTGTAGCCGTGCCAGAAGAACACGTCGGTCTGCATGGTCTTGCGCATGCGCTCGGTCGACAGGTGGTTGCGCACGTCGGCAAAGCCCACCTTGGCGGGGATGCCCAGCGCGCGGCAGCCGGCGGCCAGCAGCGCCGCCTTGGTCACGCACCAGCCATGCCCCAGGCGCAGTACGCTGCTGGCCTTGAGTCCGTCCGGGCCCAGGTCGATGGCATAGGGGTCGTAACGGAAGCCGTCGCGCACGGCGTAGTACAGCGCCACCGCCTGCTCGCGCGGCTCGGCGGAGGGCCCGGCGTGCTCGCGGGCATGGGCCCGCACCGCAGGGTGGTCGGAATCGACGATCAGCGCGGGCTGCAGGAACTCGGAAACGGCGGAATCCACGGCGGGCTCCAGGGAAGAGGGCCGGGTCATTCTAGGAGTTGCCGCCGGTTTTCGAATCGTCTGAACCGGCCATCCGGGGAATCGCCCGCCGGGGAGTGCGCAGCGGCTACACAATAGCGACCCGAATGCCGTGTTACGGTGGGTTCACCAGAACAACAACATGTGGTTTCATCGTGACTGTAGAGAAGGGGGAGGGTCATGTTGACGAATGGGATTCTCCGCGTCTGCCCAGGCCCCCGGTGCCGGTGATGGAGGCCTCGATGCGCCCGGCGGCACGGCACCCGTGAATCCGGAATACGCTTACGTCGCGCACATTGGCTTCCTGCTGCTGGCGCTGTCCTACCTGATCCGCGACGTGCTGTACCTGCGTGGCATCGCGGTGACTGCCGCCTGCATCATGATCGCCTTCAACCTGCTCACCTACGACCAGCCGGCCTGGGTGGTGGTCTGGTGGAACATCATCTTCATCACCATCAACCTCTGCCACATTGCCTGGCTGCTGCACGACCGCCGCAAAGGCAGCCTGGACGAGCGCGAAGAGCGCCTGCGCAGCACGGTGTTCGCCACGCTCGCTCCGGCGGGCTATCGCAAGCTCATGGCCCTGGCGCAGTGGCGCGACGTGACGGCCGGGGAGGTGCTGATCCGCCAGGGCGACGATTCCTCGCGCCCGCTGATCTATCTCTACAGCGGCTTCGCCCTGGTCGCCGTGGACTCGCGCAACGTTGCCCGCATCGGCCAGGGTTCGTTCGTGGGCGAAATGGGCTATCTCACCGATGCCGCGGCGACCGCCACCGTCAGTACCGCCGGCGCTTGCTGCGTGGTGAGCTGGCCCGCCGCCGGGCTGGCAGCGCTGCTCCGGCGCGAGCCGCAGCTGCGCCAGTCGCTGCACCAGATCCTGGCGCATGACGTCGTCGAGAAGCTGGCGCTGCAGGCGCGTCAGCCGGCGTAGTGGCGGTCGGTCAGGACGCCAGGAGCTGCCGGCGGCTGTCGAATCGCCTGGGCCGGCCATCCAGGGGATCGCGGAAGGCCAGGCTCCGGGCCAGCAGCTGCAAGGGGTGGCTGAAGTCATCTTCCGCCTGCGGCCGCAGCTCCGGGTAGAAGTCGTCGTTGACGATCGCTGCGCCCAGGGCGGCCATGTGGACCCGCAGCTGGTGCTTGCGGCCGGTGACCGGGCTCAGGCGGTAGAGGTTCCGCGCGCCGCGCCGTTGCGCGATCTCGATGCGGGTTTCGCTGTTGGGCGTGCCGGGCGCCTCGCGCATGAGGAAGAACGGTTCGCCCGCTTCCAGGCGGCTGCGATGCAGCAGCGGAAAAGCCTGTCCCTGCAACGACGGCGCCAGCGCCTCGTAGGTCTTCTCCACCTCGCGCCGCGCGAACAGCGCCTGGTAGGCGCCGCGGCTGGCCTCGTCCAGCGAGAACAGGACCAGGCCGGCGGTGCCGCGGTCGATGCGATGCAGCGGTGCCAGCGTATCGATGCCCAGTTGCCGGCGCAGGCGCACCAGCAGGGTCTCCTGCAGGTGACGGCCGGCCGGGACCACAGGCAGGAAGTGCGGCTTGTCCACCACCAGCAGCTGCTCGTCGCGGTGCAGGATTTCGGCCTCGAAGGGCACCGGTGTTTCCGCCGCCAGCTCGCGGTAGTAGTGCAGGCGGTCGCCGGCCTGGCAGGGGCTGTCCGGCGCCAGCGCCTGCCCCTGCGCATCCGTCACCAGGCCGCGCGCCAGGCGCGAGCGCCAGGTGGTGGCGTCGATCCCGGGGAATTGCGCCAGCAGGAAGTCCAGCACGCTGTCCCAGCGGCCTTCCGGCAGCTGGATCGCGCTGGCGCCGACGCCGTCGCGCATCGGCAGGGAGGGGGAAATGGTCATGGCCTTTCGGGATCGACGGTCAAAAAACAGCCGTTCGGCTGCCCGGAGCGACCGGCAGACGAATATACGGCGTGAATGAAAGCCTGTGAATTTTGCCGCATTTCCCTGAAATCATTGCGAAATGGGCCGGATATGTCACTTTTTGACAAGGCCCCACCCCCCAAATGGGCGCTTGTATCGCTTTTCAAGGGTGAATCGCAGGCCCTACCATGGGGAAAACAGCGGTATTGACATGAGGGGTTGGGGGGCGCAGATGCGGGGCGCGTCGACGTGAACGGGGCCTTCAGCGGCTCGGCCGAAAGTGCGGATGTCGTGGTCGAAGACAGCCTGCCCCAGCAGGAGGTCAGGCCGACCCCGCCCGTCGAGGAAGCGGAGCAGCCCGAGCAGGTGCTCACCTCCGAGGAAATCCGCGCGCTGCGCGATGTCGCTTCCGAAACCCGTCGCGGTGCCCGCATTCCGCTGCGCCTGGAGCAGGAGTTCGAGGCCCATGAGCGGCGTTCCGCGCGCATCACCCGCGTCTGCCTCGGCATGATCCCGGTACTCAGCTTCGGCAGCGCGCCGTTCTGGCAGACGCTGGTTGCCGGCTCTCCGGCCGAACTGATCCCCCTGCTGCTGTGGATCGAACTGGCGGTAATCACGCCGCTGTTCATCGCCGTGACCCTGACCCAGTTCCGCAAGGTGGAGTCCTCGCTGGCGGAGTTGATGCTGATGGGCGGCTTCCTGCTGATCGTCGCCTGCGTCGAGCTGATCCGCTATCGCGGGCATGAACTGGGACACACGGTGGAGCCCTACCTGCTGGTCACCATCCCGGTGGCGGTGGTGACACTGGCGCGCCTGCCGCTGAACCGCTGCATCGCCTTCATCGCGGGCTACGTCGCCATGCTGTTTGCCGCCTGGCTGGTCCTGCCGGGTTCGCCGGGGCGCGGCGTGCAGGAGTGGATCCTGGAGATCCTGCTGCTGGGCACGGCGCTGCTGACCGCCGTGGGCACGCGCCTGTCCTCGCGGCGGCAGTGGGCGGCGGGCAAGCTGCTGTCGATGATGGCCTTCCGCGATCCGCTCACCGGCCTGGCCAACCGCCGCGCCCTGGAAGACCGCTACGAAGTGGCCCGGCGCGCGGTCTCGCGCGGCGAGCAGCGCGGCCTGTTCTTCGCGCTGCTGGACATGGACCATTTCAAGAAGATCAACGATCTCTACGGTCACGAGTACGGCGACGGCGTGCTGGCCGAGCTGGGACTGGTGCTGGCGCAGTACGCGCGCCGTTCCATGGACATGGCCGCGCGCCTGGGCGGCGACGAGTTCGCGCTGCTGCTCTACGACTGCGATCTCGACGACGGCCGCGCGCGCCTGACCGAACTGCTGGAGGCGATCCGCAACCTCGGCATCGAGCACCGCGCCAACCGCGCCGCGGTGGTCACGGTCAGCGCCGGCGGCGTCGCCGTGGGACCCGCGCTGCCGCTGTCCGACGCCTACCATGCGGCAGACCACTGCCTGTACAAGGCCAAGCATGCGGGCCGCGACGGCCTGGTCGTGGAAGACATCGCCGCCAAGGCGGCGCGCGGCGGCGGCCAGTACGGCAGCAACTACGGCAGCTGACCCGGCGCTCTGCCGGCCCTACTGGTTGCCGGCCACCCAGTTGTTTTCCGGGAGATAGCGGTCGTCCGGCAGTTGCCCGGCCTTGCAGTATTTCTCGCAGCCGCGGCTGTCGATCCGGATCGAGATCACGCTGCTGCGCGCATCGCGCTCCAGGGTGAAATCCAGCTTGCAGCCGGCCTCGCTCCACTGCGCGTGCCGGTCGTCGCGCATTCGCGCCAGCGCGGCCGGCGCCTCGGCGGCGGGAATCCTGCAGAGCGCGGTATCGGGCTCGTCGATATGAATGCGCACGAGGCGGAAGCTGAAGCCGCCGGAATCGCGGGCGGTGAGGTCCATCTGGCCCTCATAGTTGCTCTTGTAGTTCGCGCTCCACATCTCTTCCCACTCGCCCTTGAGCGCGGCGACCTGCTCGCGGTACTGGGTCTCGATGTCGCTGGCGGGGCAGCCCTTGGCACAGCGCGTGCGCAGCACGGCGTTCCAGTCCTTCTGTTGGCCGCGCAGCGCGTTCCTGTCGAGCACCACCGCGAGGCGCTGCTTGAAGGCCTGGGCCAGGTCCTCGTCGAGCTTCGACAGCGTGGGACTGGAGCAGACCATCTTTTCGACCGGATGGCTGGCCTTGGCACAGTCGAAGCTGGCGGCACCGGCGCCCAGGGGCAGGGCGAGCAGCAGCAGGGCGAGGGCGCGGCGCATGAGGACTCCTGTCCAGGTGTGGCCCGCCGATTGGAGCGCGACAGCCGGCTTTGCACAAGCCGACTGCGTCACGCTTACAGGTAGCTCAGCCCCGTGAGCTGCTCCGACAGCTGCCACAGGCGCTGGCCGAGCTGCGGGTCGCGTGCCTCGGGGCGGCTGCCGACGCGCGTCGGGTGGCCCATGAACTCGATGAAGCCGTCGGGGCCGATGTAGTCGCCGCCGACGATGTCCGGCATCGTCGCCGCGTACAGCGTCGGCAGGGCGCCCTTGGAAGCCGGCTGTGCGAACAGCGCGTTGCCGATGTTCATCGCCCAGCGCTTCCACAGCGGCGTCTTGTCCTTGAGTCCGAAGCCGATGTTGGTGGCCGAGTAGCCGGGATGGGCGGCCACCGCCAGCACGTCGCTGCCGGCCTTCTCCAGGCGGCGCTGCAGCTCGAAATGGAACATCAGGTTGGCCAGCTTGCTCTTGCCGTAGGAGTCGGCCGGGCTGTAGGGGCGGCGCTCCCAGTTGAGATCGTCCAGGTCGATGCCCTTGGTGGCGCGGTGGGCGATGCTGGCCACGGTGACGATGCGCGCCTTCGGCGTCGCCTTGAGCGTGTCCAGCAGCAGGCCGGTCAGCACGAAGTGGCCCAGGTGGTTGGTGCCGACCTGCATCTCGAAGCCGTCGCGGGTCTTCTGGTAGGGCAGGTGCATCACGCCGGCGTTGTTGCAGAGCATGTCGAGCCTGGCGTGCTTGGCCATGTAGCCTTCCGCGAAGGCGCGCACCGAGGACAGGTCGGCCAGGTCCAGGGCCATGGCCTCGACGCGGCTGTCGGGAGCGCGGCGCTGCACCTCGGCCACCGCCGCGCTGGCGCGGCCCGGGTCGCGGCAGGCCATCACCACGTCGGCGCCGGCGCGGGCCAGTTCGGCCGCGGTCTCCAGGCCCAGGCCGCTGTTGGCGCCGGTGACCACTGCGCGCTTTCCGGCCAGGGCCGGGATGTCCTTCGCTGTCCACTTCGCCATTTGAGCAACCGATCCGCTGAACCAGGAGTCGTTAGTCTGCTGTTTTATTGCGGTGCAGCATTCGTCCGGTCGGCGTAGGTCGCCGAAAAGCTCTTCTGTCCGCGAATGAACGCAAATCAACGCAAATACAAATGCCTGGAAGCAATCATTTGCGTCCATTCGCGTTCATTTGCGGACTGCCTGTCTGGCGATGGTCAGCTTTAAGGGACAGCAGCAGCATGCCGGCCAGCACCAGCCCGGTGCCGGCCAACTGCAGGGCTGTGATCGGCTCGCCCAGCAGCCACCAGGCCAGGAACAGGGTGGAGACCGGGCCGATCATGCCGGCCTGGGCCGAGACCCCGGCACCGACACGGCCGACGCTGGCCATGGTCAGGAACACCGGCAGCACGGTGCAGAGACTGGCGTTGAGCAGGGACAGCCGCCACACCGGCAGGGCCTGTTCGAACAGACCCGGGAAGGGGCGTAGCAGGGCGTACTGCAGCAGGCAGGCCACGGTGGACACGGTCATCGCCAGCGCCACCAGGCGCAGCGCGCCGACGCGGGCAATCAGCTCGCCCGACAGCAGCAGGTAGATCGCATAGGAGATCGCCGCGCCGGCCACCAGCGCGCCACCCAGCACGACGTTGCGGCCGCCCAGGCTGACGTCGTGCCAGAACACCAGCACGATGCCGGCGTAGGCGAAGGCCAGCGACAGCCACTGTCGCCGCGTGACCTTGCGGTCCAGCACCAGCAGGCCCAGCAGCAGCACGAAGCTCGGCGTCAGGAACAGGATCAGCCGCTCCAGGCCGGCGCTGACGTACTGCAGGCCGAGGAAGTCGAGCATGCTCGACAGGTAGTAGCCGAGCAGGCCCAGCAGGCCGATGCGCGCCAGGTCGCGCGCGTCCAGCCGCGGTTCGCGCCGCCAGGTCCAGGCCGCCACCAGCAGGAACACCGGCAGCGACAGCAGCATGCGCAGCGCGATCAGCGTCACCGCGTCGATGCCTTCGCGGTACAGCAGCTTGGCGATCACGGCCTTGGCCGAGAAGAACACCGCGCCGGCCACGGCCAGCGCCAGGCCCGTCAGCCAGGCGCGGCGCTGCCGCAGCTCGTCACCCCCGGCAGTACTCAGACGCCATGCTCCTTGAACCAGTCGCGCGCCAGCTTCCAGCCGTAGGTGGCGGCGGTGGCGTCGTAGGTCGGGCGGTAGTCGGCATTGAAGCCGTGATCCACGCCGGGGAAGACGACGATCTCCGAGCCGCTGCCGGATTTCACCGTCTCCTTCTGCATCTGGTTGACCACGTCCAGCGGGATATAGGCATCGCCGGCCGCGTACAGGCCCAGCACCGGCACCTTGAGCGTGGCGCCGATGTCGATCGGGTCCTGCGGCTTGATCTCAGACTTCATGCCGCTGAGCAGGCCGTAGTAGGCCACGCCGGCCTTCACCTTCGGGTTGTGCGCGGCATACAGCCAGGTGGTGCGGCCGCCCCAGCAGAAGCCGACGATGCCGACGCGCGCGGTATCGGCGCCTTCGGACTTGCCGGCATGGGCCACGGTCGCATCCAGGTCGCTCATGACCTGGGCGTCCGGCACCTTGGCCACCACCTGCTGCAGGATCTGGCCGATGTCGCTCATCTTCGACACGTCGCCCTGGCGCGCGAACAGCTCCGGCGCGATCGCGCAGTAGCCGAGCTTGGCCAGCCGGCGGCAGACGTCCTGGATGTGCTCGTGCACGCCAAAGATTTCCTGGATCACCAGCACCACCGGGTAGTGGCCGCGCCTGGCCGGGCGCGCGCGGTAGGCCGGCATCTTGCCGTCCGGCACGTCGATGCTGATGGCGCCGGCCAGCAGGCCCTTGCTGTCGGTCCTGATCGCCTGCGCCAGCACCGGGCTGGAGGCGAGCGCGAAGCCGCTGGCCAGCGTCGAGACCAGGAAGCCGCGGCGGGTGAAGCCGGATTTCTCGACCGCGGGACGCGCGCCGCTGAAGTCCAGGGGCTTGAGTCCGTATTCATCCAGGTCCATGTGCACTCCTCATCCGTGGGGGTGCGCGAACATATGCCGGCCGGCGCGACGCGGTAAAGTCACAGACGGAAAAAAGCCCCTCAGGAGTCAACATGGAATACAGGCAGCTCGGCCGTTCCGGCCTCAAGGTTCCCGTACTCAGCCTCGGCACCGGCACCTTCGGCGGCAAAGGCGAGATGTTCGCCAAGTGGGGCACGACCGACGTGAAGGAAGCGACGCGGCTGGTGGATGTGAGCCTCGAATCGGGCCTCAACTTCTTCGACACCGCCGACATCTATTCGAGTGGCGCTTCGGAAGAAATCCTCGGCCAGGCGATCCGCGGCCGGCGCAACGACTTGCTGATCTCCTCCAAGGCCTCGATTCCCACCGGCCCTGGCCCCAATGACCGCGGCGCCTCGCGCCATCACCTCATTCGTGCCTGCGAAGCCAGCCTCAAGCGCCTGGGCACCGATCATATCGATCTCTACTTCATGCACATCTACGACGCGCTGACGCCGGCCGAGGAAGTGCTGGGCACGCTGGACGACCTGGTGCGCGCCGGCAAGATCCGCTACATCGGCTGCTCCAACTTCTCCGGCTGGCACGTGATGAAGGCGCTGGCCACCTCCGAGCGCCATGGCCTGGGCCGCTACGTCGCCTACCAGGGCTACTACTCGCTGATCGGCCGTGAGTACGAGTGGGAGCTGATGCCGCTGGCACTGGAGCAGGGCCTGGGCACCATGGTCTGGAGCCCGCTGGGCTGGGGCCGGCTCACCGGCAAGATCCGCCGCGGCCAGGCCGCGACCGCGGGCCGCATCGCCCAGGGCGGCGCCGAGGGTGGGCCGCTGGTGGATGAAGAGTATCTGTACCAGGTGATCGACGCGATCGACGAGGTGGCGCGTGAAACCGGCAGGAGCGTGCCGCAGATCGCGCTGAACTGGCTGCTGCAGCGACCCACGGTCTGCAACATCGTGGTCGGCGCGCGGAACGAGGAGCAGCTGAAGCACAACCTCGGTGCGCTGGACTGGAAGCTGACGGCGGAGCAGCTGGCGAAACTGGATGCGGCGAGCCGCCGGCCGCCGGTCTATCCCTACTGGCACCAGGCGGGCTTCGAGGATCGGATTCCGCAGCCGACATCCTGGTAGCCGGATTTCGGACTGTCTCCGGCGCCAATGGCGGGGCAGGGAGGCGGGGGCTATAAGCTGGCCCGAACATCTGGGGTGAGAGCATGAAAAGAACCGGCAAGCGCTACCGGCCCGGTCGCGCGGCGGCTGAATATGACGTCATCGTGATCGGCTCGGGCATCGGCGGGCTGGCCTGCGCCGCCCTGCTGACGCGCCTGGGCCGCAAGGTCTGCGTGCTGGAGCAGCACTACACCGCTGGCGGCTTCACGCACTCCTACGAGCGCGAGGGCTACGAGTGGGACGTGGGCGTGCACTACGTCGGCGAGGTGCACAAGCCGCACGCGCCGCTGCGCCGCATCTTCGACGTGATCTCCGACGGCAAGCTGCAATGGGCGCCGATGGACGAGGTCTACGACCGCATCATCATCGGCGAACGCCATTACGACTTCATCGCCGGCCGCGACAAGCTGGCAGCGGAACTCAAGCGCAGCTTCCCCGGCGAGGAAGAGGCGATCGACCGCTACTTCGCGCTGGTGCAGAAGGTCAGCCGCAGCATGCAGGCCTACTTCGCCGGCCAGGCGATGCCGCCGCGGCTGGCACGGCTCTACGAGAAGATCCGTCCGCTGCGCGTGCCGCGCGAATGCTTCCAGACCACGCGCGAGGTGCTGGAAGGGCTCACCGGCAACCAGGAACTGATCGCGGTGCTGACCGGGCAATGGGGCGACTACGGCCTGCCGCCGCGCGAGGCTGCGTTCATCATGCACGCGGCGGTGACCAAGCATTACTTCGCCGGTGGCAACTATCCCGTCGGCGGCTCCTGGAAGATCGCCGATACCATCGTGCCGGTGATCCGCAGCGGCGGCGGCGAGGTCTTCACCTATGCCCGCGTCAAGCAGTTGCTGGTGGAGGCCGGCCGGGTCACCGGCGTGGAGATGGAGGACGGCAGCCGTGTCCTGGCGAAGGCCGTGGTCAGCAGCGCTGGCGCGCGCCTGACCTTCGAGCAGCTGCTGCCGCGGGCCGAGCGCGAGCGCCATGGTTATCCCAAGAAGCTGCGCGAGGTGAAGCCCTCGTCGGGCCACCTGTGCATCTACGCCGGATTCAAGGGCAGTGCGCAGGAACTGGGCCTGCCGCGCACCAATCTC
This sequence comes from Solimonas sp. K1W22B-7, assembly GCF_003428335.1. Lineage (GTDB taxonomy): Bacteria > Pseudomonadota > Gammaproteobacteria > Nevskiales > Nevskiaceae > Solimonas_A. Next base: position 3,642,021 of record NZ_CP031704.1, on the reverse strand, counting down.
TGGGTCTACCCGGACGCGGATCACGAGGGCAACGTCGAGCGTTTCATGGCCGACCCGCATGGCACGCTGCCGATGCTGTACATCTCCTTCCCCTCGGCCAAGGATCCGGACTGGGACCGGAACTACCCGGGCAAGAGCACCGTGGAAGTGATCACGCTGGGCCGCTACGAGTGGTTCGAGAAATGGGCCGGCGAGACCTGGAACCAGCGCGGCGCCGACTACGAGGCACTCAAGGCACAGTTCACCGAGCGCCTGCTGGAGGGTCTGTACCGGCAGATGCCGCAGCTGCGCGGCAAGCTCGACTACGTGGAGCTGTCGACGCCGCTGTCGACGCAGTTCTTCGGCATGTACGACCGCGGCGAGATCTACGGCCTGGACCATGACCTGCGCCGCTTCGAGCAGAAGTGGCTGCACCCGGTGACGCCGGTGAAGGGGCTCTACCTCACCGGCCAGGACGTGGTGACCGCCGGCGTCGGCGGCGCGCTGCTGGGCGGCGTGATGACCACCGCGGCGATGATGGGCAGCAAGGCGGGGCAGGTGTTCAAGCTGCTGAAGCAGTGGCAGCCGGCGGAGGCCTGAGGGCTTTGTTTCTTTTGTAGGAGCGGCTGTCAGCCGCGATGGCAGGTCGACATGATCACCTCCCTTCGCGGCTGACAGCCGCTCCTACTCCGTCAACTTCCCGCAGAGGCCAGGTTCCTGCAGGTCTCGCGGTACTCGCTGGCCAAGCGCTCGCAAAGCTCTCCCGCCGTCGGCAGGTCGCGGATCGCGCCCGCGCCCTGGCCGGCGGACCAGATGTCCTTCCAGGCCTTTCCGGCCGACAGCTCGGCACCGAAATCGATGCCGGTCTTGGCCTGCAGCTTGTCCGGGTCCAGGCCGGCCCTGACGATGGATTCGCGCAGGAAGCTGGCCGGCACGCCGCTGATGTGCGCGGTGTAGACGATGTCGGCGGCGCGCGCGTCGAGCAGCATCTGCTTGTAGCTGTCCGAGGCATTGGCTTCCTGCGTGCCGATGAAGCGCGTGCCGAGGTAGGCGAAGTCCGCACCCAGGGCCTGCGCCGCGGCGATGCCGGCGCCGCTGCCGATGCAGCCGGACAGGGCGATGTAGCCCTCGAACACCGAGCGGATCTCCGGCATCAGCGCGAAGGGATTGATGGTGCCGGCATGGCCGCCGGCACCGGCGGCCACCGGGATCAGTCCGTCGACGCCGGCCTGCGCCGCCTTCTCGGCGTGGCGCAGGCTGACGATGTCGTGGAACACCAGGCCGCCGTAGCTGTGCACCGCGTCCACCACTTCGGCCACCGCGCCCAGCGAGGTGATCACCAGCGGCACCTTGTGCTTCACCACCTGCGCCAGGTCGGCCTGCAGGCGCGGATTGGACTTGTGCACGATCAGGTTGACGCCGTAGGGCGCATCCTGCGGGCTCAGCGTGCCCTGCAGTTCTTCCAGCCAGGCGACGAAGGCTTCCGTACTGCGCTGGTTGAGCGCCGGGACGGTTCCGACCACGCCGCCCTTGCAGCAGGCGGCGACCAGCTTCGGATTGGATACCAGGAACATCGGGGCGGCGATCGCGGGAACGCGGACGCGGCCTTTCCAGGATTCGGGCATGCGCATGTAAAGCTCCTTTCTTGCCGCGGATGACGCGGATGAACGCGGATCAAAAAACTTGCACAGAATCCGCGTGTATCCGCGCAATCCGCGGCGAATATGTTTTCGGTGTCAGTCAAGGATCGAGCGGGCGATGATTTCCTTCATGATCTCCGAGGTGCCGGCGAAGATCCGGTTGATGCGCTCGTCCTGGTACATGCGGCAGATCGGGTACTCGTCCATGTAGCCGGCGCCGCCGTGCAGTTGCACGCCCTCGTCCACCGCGCGGCCGTAGACCTCGCTGGCGAAGAGCTTGGCGCGGGCCGCGTCCTCGGGGCTGAGCTTGCCCTCGTTGTGCACCTCGATGCAGCGGTCGATGAAGTTCTGCGCCACCTCGATCTCGGTGTCCAGCGCGGCCAGCTTGAAGCGCGTGTTCTGCATTTTCGACAGCGGCTTGCCGAAGACCTTGCGCTGGCGCACGAAGTCGCGGGTCACGTCCACCGCGGCGCGCGCGGCAACGACGTTGCCGGTGGCGGAGAGCAGGCGCTCCTCGGCCAGGGCGTGCATCAGGTGGTAGAAGCCCTTGTTGACTTGGCCCAGCACATTGGCCTTGGGCACTTTCACGTCGCGGAAGAACAGCTCGGCGGTGTCCTGCGACTTCAGGCCCATCTTCTTCAGGTTGCGGCCGCGCTCGAAGCCCTCCATGCCGCGCTCGACGATGAACAGCGTCATCGCGTGCGGGTTCTCCGGATGGGTCTTGGCGGCGACGATGACGACGTCGGCAAGGATGCCGTTGGAGATGTAGGTCTTGGAGCCGTTGAGCAGCCAGTGGTCGCCCTTGTCCTCGGCGCGGGTCTTGGTGGCCGAGATGTCGGAGCCGGCGTCGGGCTCGGTCATCGCCACCGCCAGGATCAGCTCGCCGCTGATGATGCCGGGGAAATACTTCTGCTTCTGTTCGTCGGTGCCGAAAGTGCCGAGATAGGGCGCGATCAGGCGGCTGTGCACCGTCATGAAGAAGCCGGGGTCGCCGTGCAGCACGTTCTCCTCGATCAGGATCTGCTCGTAGCGGAAGTCCTTCAGGCCCAGGCCGCCGTACTGCTCGTCGGCCCACATGCAGAGATAGCCGGCTTCGCCGGCCTTCCTGAAGGCCTCGCGGTCGACGATGCCGGCCTCGCGCCAGCGCTCGGAATGCGGGCGGATCTCGGTCTGGAAGAATTTCCGTGCCGAATCGCGGAACAGCTCCATCTCGGGTTCCTGGGGTTTGCGCTGCATTTCGGGTCTCGGATTGGAAAAAGGACGAACGAATTGTTCCCGGCCGGCTTTCCCTAGAATTGACCCCTGGATGCCAACCTGTTGACCGCAGACCGCCAAACGCCGTGATCCTTCCGCCCGAAACCCCCACGCTGACCATGGCCTACTGCCGGGTGCTGACCGACTGGCTGCAATCGCGGGGCCAGGCCCTGGAACCGGTGCTGGCGGCGCTGGATGTGCCCGGGGCTGCTCTGGCCGACCCGGACCGGCGGGTGTCGCGGCTGCGTTTCAACGCGGCGCTGGAGTGCGCCATCGAGCAGACCGGCGATCCGCACGTGGGCCTGCATGCCGGCGAGCGGGTGCGGCCGGCGCACTATGGCGTGGTCGGCTACATCATGATGAGCTGCGGCACCAGCCGGCAGATCATCGAGACGCACCAGCGCTGGCACCAGCTGGTGATGCAGGGCGTGGAGCTGGATTACGAGGAGGCCGACGGCCTGCTGCGCCTGCGCGAGACGCTGCCGCCGCTGCCGGGCCTGCTGACCAGGGCCGCCGGGGAATGCCACGCGGCTTCGATGCTGAGCTTTGCGCGCTGGGTCTTCGGCAGCCAGTTCCGCCCGCTGGACGTCAGCTTTCCCTATCCCGAGCCGGCGCAGCTGGACGAGTACCGCCGCATCTTCCAGTGCCCGCTGCGGTTCGACGCACCCTGTTTCAGCCTGTCGATCCACAACGGCCTGCTCGACCGTCCGCTGCCGCAGGCCGATCCCGAGCTGCGCCAGATGATGGAGGCCAAGGCGCAGCGCCAGGCGAAGGAACTGGGCCTGGAGGCCGATCCCTTCATGGCGCAGCTGCGCGCCGCCATCGCGCGCCTGCTGCCGCAGGCGGTGCCGGAGATGGACCAGGTGGCGGCGGCGCTGAACATCTCCGGGCGCACCCTGCAGCGCCGCCTGCAGCAGCGCGGCAGCCACTTCAAGGCGGCCTTCGACGACATGCGCCGCGACCTGGCGCTGGGCTACGTGCGCGATCCGCAACTGTCGCTGGTGGACATCGCCTTCCTGCTGGGTTTTTCGCAGCAGAGCGCCTTCAACCGGGCGTTCCGGAGGTGGACGGAGAGTACGCCGGGGGCTTATCGGGACGCGCTGTGAATTCTGTTCCCTCTCCCGCTTGCGGGAGAGGGTGGCCCGGAGGGCCGGGAGAGGGGCTGTAGATCCAACTGGATCGGCATGCCCACCATTTACAGAAACCCTCTCCCGGCCTGCGGCCACCCTCTCCCGCAAGCGGGAGAGGGGAACAAAGGTCTGGCCCATACGGCTAAGCAATCTGGCACGGTGCGCCCTCGCGCCGCTGGCGGCCATGGCCGACACTGCGCGACCATGAGAGGTGCCCGCGCGGCACCCTGAAACCTGTCCGGGGAATCCTATGGCGCAAGCCGACGAGAAAGCGACCTTGCTGCACTGCCTGCTGCACTGGGAGCTGGTGCAGCCGCAGGCCATCTGGCTGACCCAGCCGCTGGGGCAGGGCCGGACGGTGGACTTCACCTGGGGCCAGGCGGCGGACCAGGTGCGGCGCATGGCCACCCACCTGCGCTCTCTGGACCTGCCGCCGCGCAGCAACATCGGCCTGCTGGGCAAGAACAGCGCGCACTGGATCATGGCCGACCTGGCGATCTGGGCAGCGGGCCATGTCTCGGTGCCGCTGTACCCGACGCTGAACGCCGAAACCGCCGCCTACGTGCTGGAGCACAGCGAGGCGAAGCTGCTGTTCGTCGGCAAGATGGAAGAGCTGTGGCCGATCGTGGAGCCGGGCATTCCGGCGGACCTGCCGCGCGTCGCCCTGCCGCTGGCGCCCGCCGGACTGGGCCCCTCCTGGGACGAGATCGTGGCCCGCAGCCCGCCGCTGGCCGAGGTGGTGCATCGCGACCCGCCGGAGCTGGCGACGATCATCTACACCTCCGGCAGCACCGGCCGGCCCAAGGGCGTGATGATCAGCTTCGCGGCGATGCGCGCCACCGCCGCCGGCGTCGACCAGCTGTATCCGCTGACGACCTCCGACCGCATGCTGTCCTACCTGCCGCTGGCGCATGCCGCCGAGCGCGTGTTCGTGGAGACGCTGTCGCTGTACAACGGTTTCCGGGTCTACTTCGCCTGGTCGCTGCCGACCTTCCTGGAGGACCTGCGCCGCGCCCGGCCGACGCTGTTCTTCTCGGTGCCGCGGCTGTGGACCAAGTTCTACCAGGGCATCTGCGACAAGCTGCCGCCGCAGAAGCAGCGCCGCCTGTTCCGGATTCCCCTGGTTTCGCGCATCGTCAAGCGCAAGATCCTGCGGCAGCTGGGCCTGCAGGACGTGCGCGTTGCCGTCACCGGCTCGGCACCGCTGTCGCCGCAGCTGATCGGCTGGTACCGCGAGCTGGGTCTGGAGCTGCTGGAGGGCTATGCGATGAGCGAGAACTTCGCCTACTCGCACGGCAACCGCCCGGGCCAGGTCCGTGTCGGCACGGTGGGAACCGTCGCGCCCGGAGTGGACTGCCGCATCGACGACAACGGCGAGATCCTGGTGCGCAGCCCCGGCAACATGATGGGCTACTACAAGGATCCGGAGAAAACCGCCGCCGACCTGAGCGCCGACGGCTGGTTCCGCACCGGCGACATGGGCCAGATCGACGCCGCGGGCTACCTGAAGATCACCGGCCGCGTGAAGGAGCTGTTCAAGACCGCCAAGGGCAAGTACGTGGCGCCCGTGCCGATCGAGAACCAGCTGGCCAACCACCCGGCGATCGAGGCGGTCTGCGTCACCGGCTCCGGCCAGCCCCAGCCCTTCGCCCTGCTGCTGCTGTCGCCCGAGGCGCGGGCCCAGGCCGATGCCGGCGGGCGCGAGACCCTGACAACCGAGTTCCGCAGCCTGCTGGGCGACCTCAACGGGCGCCTGGAGGACCACGAGCAGCTGGACTACCTGGTGGTGGTGGCCGAGCCCTGGACCATGGACAACGGCTTCCTCACGCCGACCATGAAGATCCGCCGCAACGTCATCGAGCAGCGCTACCTGGGCCAGGCCGAGACCTGGGCCAGCGCCCGGAACGAGGTGCTCTGGAGCTGAGCGCAGGCTCTTTGTGGACACTGGCTTGCCGGAATGACAGGGTGTGTGCCCGAAAGTGCCAATGCCGCTGCCATTGTCCGATGTTAGGTTCCCCGGAATGGCCCGGCTGTTCCTAAAAAAGGGCTGCGTTGCGTCGGAGGAAACGTGAAAAAACTGCCCTGGGCCGCCCTGCTGGCCCTGATCTCGCTGCCCGCGTCCGCCCTCGAAGGCGAGTTCTACGGCTTCGACATGCAATGGAAGACCCTGCTCTCGGCCGGCACCCAGGTGCGCATGCAGCACCAGGCCGAGGAGCTGATCGGCAAGACCAACATCCCGGGGCAGCAGAACCTCTGCGCCAGCGACGACTGCCTGTCGCTGACCGGCGACACGGCGCCCAACCAGCGGCTGGTCGATGCCCGCGGTGCCTATTTCGGCGCCAACGGCGATGACGGCAACATGGCCTACGACAAGGGCGACGTCGTTTCCGCCCTGTTCAAGATCAACACCGACCTGACGCTGCGCAAGGGCGACTGGCTGGGGCGCGTGCATGCCCTGGGCTTCTACGACCCGGTCAATGCCGACTTCGACCAGACGCACAGCAATACGCTGTACCAGCCGCACAAGACACCGCGCCCCGGCGACGCCATCGACCGCTACGCCTTGGGCACCGAGCTGTACGAGGCCTTCGTGCAGTACAACTTCAGCTGGGGCGAGAGCCGCGAGGGCGCGATCACCGTCGGCAGCCAGATCGTGCGCTGGGGCGAGTCCACCCTGCTGGCGCTGAACAGCATCAGCGAGATCAACCCGCCGAGCTACCGCAGCCTGCATGCGCCGGGCTCGGAGATCAACGAGGTGTTCAAGCCGGTGCCGGCCGTCACGATCGCCACCAGCCTGACCGAGGACATCTCCCTGGAGCTGTTCTACCAGCTGCAGTGGAAGCCGGCGGAAGTGGACCCGGCCGGCAGCTTCTTCTCCTTCACCGACTTCATCGGCGGCAAGGGCCTCACCGCCAACGTCTCCCTGGGCCAGTTCCCGGAGGACCCGAACAACGAGTTCGAGTTCAGCAACGCCGACCTGCGCCAGCTCAGCCGCACCACGCTGACCGTGCCGGTGCGCGAGATCGACGCCCGCGACGACGGCCAGTACGGCGCCAAGATCAGCCACTTCGCCAGCTGGCTCAACGAGGGCACCGACCTGTCGTTCTACTTCCTGAACTATCACAGCCGCCTGCCTTACGCCTCGATGTTCGCCGCAGACGACTCCTGCGCACGCGATTCCACCAGCATCGTCGGCGCCTACCTCGATTGCCGCGGCTTCAACGGCGACCTGCCCAACCCGATCTACGGCGAGGGCCTGGAGCCGCTGCCGGCCGACACCGTCAAGGTGGTGGTGGAATACCCCGAAGACATCCAGATGTACGGCTTCAGCTTCAACACCAACGTCGGCAGCTGGTCGATCGCCGGCGAGTACGCCTACCGCCCGAACCTGCCGGTGCTGATCTCGGTGCAGGACCTGTTCTTCGCCGCCGCGCAGCCGGCGCTGCCGGCCAACCAGATCAGCTTCGCGCAGCTGGTGGACCTGCAGTCGCTGAACCTGGCCGACCTGGCCGGTGCCCTGGGCGCCGGTATCGGCAACCTGCCGGACATCCTCGCCAATCCCGGCCAGGTGCTGGGGCTGCTGGGCCAGCTGGTCGCCCTGTCCGACGTGACCTTCCCGGCGGCCACCGACGCCTTCCCGGCCTACGTCACGCGCTACCGCGGCATCGATCGCGTGGAGGCCGGCCAGTATCTGCGCGGCTGGGAGCGCTTCGGTGCCGGCCAGTTCGGCCTGACCGCGATCCGCGCCGTGTCCGACATCCTGGGTGCCGACCAGATCATCTTCATCAACGAGGTCGGCTTCACCCACATCGTCGACATGCCCAAGCGCAACCAGCTGCAGTTCGAGACCTTCTATCTCAACTCGACCCATGCCAGCGGCGGCGCCGACGGCACCGGCCAGCCGGGCGGCGTGCCGCCGGCGACGCTGCGCTTCAACCCGACGCAGCAGACCAAGGGCTTCGCCGACGACTTCGCCTGGGGCTGGCGCTCGCTGATCCGCGGCGAGTACAACGACGTGATCTTCGGCCTGTCGTTCCGCCCGACGCTGATCATCGCCTGGGACATCAAGGGCACCGCGCCGCAGCCGCTGCAGAACTTCGTCGAGGACCGCAAGGAGTTCGCGCTGGTCAACGACATCCAGGTCAGCGAGGACTTCGGCGTGCGCATGGGCTACACCTGGTACACCGGTGCCGGCGATCGCAACAACTATCGTGACCGCGACAACGCTTCGCTGAGCTTTTCTTACGCGTTCTGAGAGTCTGCTGCCGTAGTGTCAACAGGCCCTAGAAAAGCGCCCCGGGAAACCGGGGCGTTTTCGTTTGGTGTCACCGCAGCTGCGCCAGCTCCCGCCGCCGCGCGCGGCGCTCGTCCCAGCCCGACAGCAGCGGCGCCACCGCCAGGTCGTAGACCATGCAGCTGATCGGATACAGCAGCGGCAGGCGCATCAGCGTCGCGATCCAGCGGCGCCGCGGCAGCGCGGCCCAGATCGCGGCGAAGGCGTCGATGCCGCTGAGCAGGCGGCCGTCGCGGGTCTGCACGTACAGGCGCCGCCGCAGCTGCTCGCGCTGCAGGCCCCAGGCGGCCAGCTCGCGGTCGGCCTCCACCGGGCAGAAGGCCAGGTCCACGCCGCCGCGCTGCGCCGTGGCTTGCTGCAGGCCCATGGTCGTGCGGCACACCGGGCAGCGCTGGTTGACCCAGACCCGCGCGGCGACCGGCGCCGGCAGGGCTTGGTGCAGGATCTGGTCCAGTGCCGCATCGATGCCGCCCAGCTCGTGGCGGAAGCCGGCGGCGAGCAGGCGCCGCGGCTCGACGCGCTGGCTCACCAGGAACAGGTCCGCCATCTCCCCGGCCATCAGGCGCAGCAGCCAGGCCGGGACGCGCCAGGGCAGGGGCCGCCGCAGGCTGCCTGCGAGCGCCGCGGCAAATGCGGCCTGCGGCAAGGGCTGCGGCGCCACCGCGTTGATGCCGCCGTGCAGGTCTTCGTCCTCCAGGGCGAGGTCGATGATGCGCAGCAAGTCCTGCAGGTGGATCCACGACATCCAGTGGCGGCCATCGCCCAGCACCGTGCCGCCGGCCAGGCGCGTGGCCAGTGCCAGCGGCTGCAGCACGCCGCCGCCGCGGCCCAGCACCAGGCCGATGCGCAGGCGGCAGACGCGCACGCCCTCGCGCGTCGCGGCCCAGGCCGCTTCCTCCCAGCGCCGGCACAGCATCGACAGGAAGCCTTCGCCGGCACCGCTGTCCTCGCCCAGTGCGGTGTCGCCGCGCTCGCCGTACCAGCCGATCGCCGAGGCGTTGACCAGCACCGCCGGCTTGTGGCGCAGGCGCCGGATCAGCATCGTCACCTCCGTGGTGACGGCGATGCGGCTCTGCAACAGGCGTTCGCGGCGCGCGCGCGTCCACAGGCCGCCGGCCACCGGTTCGCCGGCGAGGTTGACTATGGCGTCGATACGGCGTTCGGCGTCGATCGCCGCCAGCGAGCCCAGGGCTTCGACGCGCGGGCCGAACAGGTACTCCGCGCGCAGCGGATCGCGGCTCAGCACGATGATGCGCTCGCCGCGTTGCAGCAGGCGCCGGACCAGGGCGCGGCCGATGAAGCCGGTGGCACCGGTCACCAGCAGGGTGCGAGGGGCCTCGTTCGGCTCCACGCGCAGCGGCTCGCGCAGCCATTGCGGCACGCCCAGCCTGGCCACGGCGAACAGATCGTAGAGGCCCCAGCCCAGTACGCCGGCACCGAAGACGCCCAGTGCCCACGACCAGGGGCCGTGATCGACGGCCGTCATCGCGGTGGGCAGGCGAGTCCACTGCTGCAGTATCGGCGCCCACAGCGCCAGCAGCGCGCCGTAGTTCATCGCCAGCACGGTATGCAGCACGCGCTCCATCGGCGGCAGGCGCCGTGTGCGGTCCTCCACCACGAAGTCGGTGATCGTCACCACCATCTCGGTCGCCAGCAAGGCGATCAGCAGCCAGGCCCAGGCGCCCTGCCAGCTCCACCAGGCGATGCCGACGAAGATCGGTGCGTACAGCAGCTCGCGCAGCGTGTGCAGCGCCAGCTCGGTGCGCGCCTGCGGCTGCCGCGACAGGCCGGCTTCCAGTTCGTGGTGCCAGAGGTTGTCGAAGGCGCCGAGCAGGCACTGGATGCAGAACAGGATCAGGACGGTGGTCATTGCAGTTCTCCTGCGCGGTGGAACACGCCGTCCTGCTGGAACAGCGTGCCGAACCAGGGGTGGTGGATGGTCATGGCGAAGCGGAAGCGGCCGTCGCCGAGGTCTTCGTGGATCACGTGGGCGACGCCGGGCGACAGCAGGCCGGGCAGCCAGCGCAGGCGGCCGCCGGGCTGCCAGAAGTAGCGCAGGCTGAGGAAGTGCAGGGCGCGGTTGGCTTCGAACACCGCCAGGCGCATGCCGAAGCCGCAGCCGACGCATTCGCGCAGCGAGCCGTCGCTGCCGATGCGCTTGGTCGAGCTGACCGTGATCGCCGGGCGGTCCGGGTAGCGGTACTCGCGCTCCCAGATCACGCCGTCGTCGTCATGGCGCAGCGTGATCGCCACCGGCACGTCGCGGCCGCGCCAGGGCGCGAAGGGCGTGCCGATCAGGCGGCAGCACTGCGCCAGCAGCCAGCCCAGCGTCGAGCACTCCACCTGGTGCATCACGCCGACGTAGCGGATCGGCGCCTGCGGCGCTGGCTTCTCATGGAAGCGCTGGCGCACCGCCGCCGGCAGCCGCCACCAGCCCTCGCGGCCCACCAGGGCCTCGAAGTCGGGCGGCGGGGGCGGGTCCTGCGGCGGGACAGCGCGGAGGACCTGGGGGGTCATGAGGGTCATGGCGGGCTCCTGTTTCGGGCGGATTCACCTTCCATGTCCCAAGAGCCGTGCCGGGTTTTGCCATCTATTCAAGATCATGAAATAAAAAGGATTTTACAAAAGGCCGCCTGCCTGCCTGTAAACCAGGTACACGATTCCGGCTACTCAGCTGTAAACGAAGTTGATATGTTCCGGCCATGTCGCCGCTCTACGTCCACGTCGCCCTGACGCTGGCCCTGGTCGAAAGCCTGGGCCTGGGTGTGCTGCTGCTGCGCCTGCGCGGCGTTGCCGGCCTGCGGCTGCTGGTGCTGTTCCTGTTCGGCGTGGCGGCCTGGGTGCTGGCCTGCGAGCTGCCGACCTGGTTCGGGCCGGGCGCGATCCCGGCCGGCATGGCGCTGGCCTCGCTGTCGCCGCTGACCTCGGCGGTGTACCTGCACTTCGTGCTGGTGCTCTGCGGTACGCGCCGGCCGCCGGTGCTGCTGGCGGCGATTTATGCGCTGGGCGGGCTCACCTGCCTGCTGGCGCTGTGGCTGCCGCCGGGCAGCTACCAGCGCTGGGAAGGCTTCGAATATTTCTTCCTGCCGACCGCGATGGGCTGGGTGGTGGGCTGGACCTGGGCGCTGCTGGCGATCGCCGGGCACGCGGTGCTGTTCTGGCACTGGCTGGTCCGTCGCGGGCCGCCGCGCGGGCAGCTGGTGGCGATGTGCCTGGCCAGCGGCTGGGGCCTGATGTGCATGAGCGCCTACGGCTTCGCGTCCTTCGGCATCGAGCTGTATCCCTTCCCGCTGCTGCTGCTGCCGCTGTACCCGGTGATCCTGGTCTACGGCATCCTGCGCTACGAGCTGATGATCGTGAACGCCTGGGCGCGCCGCGGCCTGGCCTGGGCGCTGACCGTGGGCCTGGGCTCCGCCGCGCTGATCGCGCTCAGCACGCTGCCGCTGCCCTTTGGTGCGCCGCGCTCCGGCTGGGGCCTGTGGGCGGTGGCGGTGGCGACGCTGCTGGCCTCGGGCCTGCTGCTCGATCCCTTCCGTCGCCTGGCGACGCGGCTGGTCTACCCGGGCTCGCACCTGGGCGAGGGCGATGTCGAGCGCTGGCGCGCGCAGCTGCAGCCGGCGGAGTCCTACGATGCGCTGGCGCAGGCTGCGGCGTCGATCCTGTCGGCGCAGCTGCGCATCGGCATCGAGGTCACGGTGAATCCCGACGCGGCGATGGCCGACAGCGGGGTGCCGGCGCTACGCTGCCGCCGCGAGGGCGGGCGCTGGCAGAGCACGATGCGCGGCTGGGACGCGGCGCCGCCGGGACCGCGCCACGTCGCGCAGCTGTTCGGCACGATCCTGGCGGAGCGCGCGCAGCAGCTGGAGCAGGCCCTGGGCCTGGCACTGCGCGAGCGTGAGCAGCAGCAGCAGGAACGTCTCGCCGAACTCGGCGCGCTGGCGGCGACGGTGGCGCATGACATCCGCAACCCGCTCAACATCATCAACATGGCCGCGACCATGGCGGCGCCGGAACTGCGCAGCGAGATCCTGGCGCAGACCTCGCGCATCTCGCAGCTGGCCGCCGACCTGCTCGACTACGCGCGATCCTGGCAGGTAGAGCTGCGGCCGCTGGACCTGTCCGACTATGTGCGCGCGCTGGCGGCGCCGTACGCGGCCGTGGCGATGGGCGAGGGCCTGGATGCGCCGCTGCCGGTGCATGCCGATCCGCGGCGCCTGCAGCAGGTGCTGCTGAACCTGTTCGACAATGCCCGCGCCGCGATCGCCGGCATCGACGGCGGCCGCGTCGTGGTCGAGGCCCGTCGTCCGGACGCGCGTACCCTGGAACTGGCGATCTGCGACAACGGCAGCGGCGTGCCGCCAGAAATCCGCGACAGCCTGTTCCAGCCCTTCGTCTCGCGTCGTCCCGACGGTACCGGCCTGGGCCTGGCGATCGTCGCGCGCATCATGCAGGCGCATGGCGGCGACGTGGGCCTGCAAGCGCGCGAAGGCTGGAGCACCTGCTTCGTCCTCAGCTTTCCGGTGGAGCCATCCTCATGAGCAGTCCTTCCGGTCACATCCTGCTGGCCGACGACGAGCCGGCTTTCCAGCGGCTTGCCACGCTGTGGCTGCAGGGCCTCGGCCACCGCGTGTCGATCGCCGGCGATGCGGACAGCGCCCTGCAGCGCTTCCGCGAGCAGAAGCCCGACGTGGTGCTGCTGGACCTGGCGATGCCGCCGAGCATGACGCCGGAGGCGGGCCTGGCGCTGCTGCCGCAGTTCGGCAGCGTGCCTGTGATCGTCATCACCGGTCATGCCGACCATGCGCTGGCGCTGCGCGCCACCGAGGGCGGCGCCTGGGATTTCATCGCCAAGCCGGTGGACCCCGACCTGCTGCGCATGATCGTCGGCCGCGCCATGCAGAAGGCCAAGCTCGAACAGGAACTGCTGACGCTGCGGGCGCAGGCGGTGGAGGACGACTTCGGCATCGTCGGCCATTCGCCGGCGGTGCGGCAGCTGCGCGACATGATCCGCCGCATCGGACCGACGCAGCTGGGCGTGGTGATCCAGGGGCCCACCGGCACCGGCAAGGAACTGGTGGCCCGCGCCCTGCATCGCAGCGGCCCGCGTTCGGCCGGCCCGCTGGTGGCGGTGCATTGCGGCGCGGTGCCGGCGGAGCTGCTGGAAAGCGAGCTGTTCGGCCATCTCAAGGGCAGCTTCACCGGCGCGCACCGCGACCAGCCCGGCCTGCTGGCCACCGCCGATGGCGGCACGCTGTTCCTCGACGAGGTCGGCGAGATGCCGCCGGCGATGCAGGTCAAGCTGCTGCGCTTCCTGCAGGAAGGCACGTTCCTGCCGGTGGGCGGCCGCGAGCCGCGCCGTGCCGATGTGCGCGTGGTTTCCGCCACGCACCGCGACCTGCAGGCGATGGTGGCCGAGGGCACGTTTCGCGAGGATCTCTATTACCGTCTCAAGGGCATCGTGCTGCGTACACCGGCACTGGCCGAGCGCCGCGAGGACGTGCCCCTGCTGGCCGCCCTGTTCCTGCGCCGCGCCCTGGGCCGCCGCCGCGCGCAGCTGGCACCCGACGCGGCCGTCTGGCTGTCGCAGCAGGCCTGGCCGGGCAATGTGCGCGAGCTGCAGTCATTGATGGATTGCACGGCGGCGCTGGCGGGTGCGCAGGGCGGCGGCGAGGTGATCGCCGACGTCGAAGCCCTGTGCTTCGCCCAGGGCAGCGCGGCGCCGGCACCGCTGCAGCAGCGCAAGGCGCTGGACGAGGCGATTGCGGCGCTGGAGGTGCAGATGATCACGGCGGCGCTGCAGGAGAGCGAGGGCAATCGCTCGGAGGCGGCGAGGCTGCTGGGGATTTCGCGGGTGGGGTTGCTGAAGAAGCTCGATAGATTGGGCTTGCGATAAAAATACGGAGTTCCGTTCCGAACCGTTCATCCCGAGTGCCGCGTAGCGGTGTATCGAGGGACGCACACAACGGTGGTGCCGGCGACTACGCCGGTCAGGTGCGGTGGCTCTCTGGAGGTTTATTTCGCCCAAGGGCGAGTTACTTCTCTTTGTTATACGACAAAGAGAAGTAACCAAGAGAAAACGTACCCTTGTATCGGCGCCCCGCTCACGCGGGGTTCCCCGCCCAGTGGTCGGTCGCTGAGGGGTCGGACACACAGGCCATCCATGGCCTGCGTGTCCTCGGCCGGACATCCTGTCCGGCTCGACCCCTGCGCCCGACCCCTGTGCGGGCGCCGCTACGAGGGAACCCGGAACATCAAAAGCAATTCGCTGCGCTCACCAAGCCATTGGAAGAGGCCGTCACGCCCGCCGCTGCAAGGCGAAGATGTCCTCGACCTCTGCGATATACCGCCGCATCGCATCGTCACGGCTCATGCCGCGCAGGCGGATCCAGGCTTCGTGGCGGCTGCGTTCGTCCAAGTCGGCGAAAGTCATGCGCTGGGAGGCGGCGTCTCCGTGCAGTGCCTGCAGGTGCAGGGCATGCAGGCGCAGGGCCTGCTCCTGCGTTATTGCGGAGCGAGAGCCGGTGAGGCGCAGGCGCGACATCGCGGCTTCGAATATCTGTTTGAGGTCACTCATCAGTGCGAGCAAAAAAAGAGGCGGGGTCCGCAAACGGCATGGACCCCGCAACTCCGAGGAGCCTTGGGTAGCGACATGTTCTGCGCTGGGACACGGAGCGGGAATCGCCGCACGTGCCAAGCTGCTTGGCGGATCGGGACAGCGCCGCCGTTTGTTCCCCGCTTTGTACCGTTCCTCGGGGCCGACCCGAAAAGATAAGCAATCTGGCGCGAGCGGCTCTCACGCCGTAGGACGGCGATTACAGAGACTGCGCGGCATGGACGGCCAACGCTGCCGCCGAACCGAGGAGATGATCTTGAAGAACAACAAGCTGGCCGGCGCTGCCGGCCTCTGCCTGGCCTTGGCCCTTGCGGCCTGCCACCACTCCGCGCCGGTCGATGGCCTGTCAGGCGGGGCCAGCGCCGGGCTGCAGCCCATCCCGCGCAATGCGCCGAAATGCGCGCAGCCCGCAGAGGGGCAGTTCTTCCCGCCGGTGGATGCGACGACCCTGGGCTTCAACCGGCAGCGGCTGGACGAGGCGATCGAGTACGGCAACCGGCTGCTGAGCACTTCGATCCGCGTCTACCGCTATGGCTGCCTGGCCGGCGAGTCGCAGCGCGACCGCTACAGCATCTATGTGCCGCAGTTGATGGCCAGTGCCTCCAAGACGGTCCTGGCGCTGTCGATCGGCCGTGCAGTCACACTCGGCCATCTCCGTGTCGACGACCCGATCGGCAAGTACCTGCCCGAGGCCGATGCGCCGCATGGCGCATTGACCGTGCGCCAGCTGCTGACGCAGACTTCCGGACTGCGCCTGGTACTGGCCGACGAGATCGCCGGCCTGCTCAGCGATCCCGTGCAGCAGACGCTGGAGGAACCGTTCTGGTATGAGCCCGGCAGCGAGTACATGTACGCGCAGAACACGCTGGCGACGCTGTCGCGCATCGTCGAGCGAGCCACCGGTCGGGATTTCCAGGAGTTCACCCAGCAGGAACTGATGGCGCCGATGGGCATCCAGCGCAGCAGCTGGCTGTGGCTGCGTGACCGCAGCGGCGTCACGATTGCCCCCGGTGGCCTGATGATGCGCCCCGACGACGAGGCGCGCATGGGGCACCTCATGCTGTACAGCGGCCTGTGGAACGGCCGGCAGCTGATCGACCGCGGTTACATGAACGACCTGAAGCACGGCACCAAGGCCAACCCGGGCTACGGCTATCTGATCTGGACCAACGAAGGCGACACGCACAAGGGCAGCCACATCGGCCGGCCGGTGCCGGTGGACTACCCGCTGCTGCCGGGCAGTCCGCGCGATGCCTACGGCGCCATGGGGGCGCTGGGCCAGATGATCATTGCCGTGCCCAGCCGCCACATGGTGATCGTGCGCAACGGCGGCCCCGGCGACGGACTGTCGACGGTCGAAGGCATGAAGTACAAGGAACTGATCCGCCTGATCACCGACGCCGTCGACGACCAGAAGCGCATCACCGATCCGGGTCCGCTGACCTATCCGGAATCGGCCGGACAGTTCGACGACATCCTCGGCTACCTCAATGCCTTCGAGTGGAACCTCGCCGGCATCCTGCTGGGCCTGGGCCAGGACACGCTGCCGGACTGCAACCTGATCCTGTGCAACGGCCGCCTGATCGTGCAGGACCTGGCGAACTTCGGCGGCGATACCGTGCTGCAGTTCCTCGGCGTGGTGACCGGCAGTGCGACGGACGCCATGGGCGGCCGCGAGTACAGCGAAGTGATCTACCCGCAGAAGCAGGAGTAGGACCGGCGCGGAAGGCTCCGCCGATACATTCACAACAGGCCCGCTGAATCGGGCCTGTTCCATTTCCTGCCCTGCGCCTACGGCTGCAATCGGCAATGGCCTACAAGGCGGAGAACTTGGCCCATAAAGTTAATGAGACTGGCATTTCCTCCCATCACGAACGGGATCAGGCCGCCGCTACTGTGCCGGCCACGCTTGCGCAAAACAGCGCGGCCGACATGCAAGACATCAACATCACGGAGGATCACATGCCTGTTCATACCCGTCGTCTCATCGCCGCGGCTGCCGCGGCCACTTTCGGTTTCGTTTCGTTTTCCGCCCAGGCCGCGGCGCCGACCTTTGCCGCTCCTGCCCACTATGCCGTCGGCGGTCTCGGCGGTGGCAGCGTGCACACCGACGCGGTTGCTGCCGGTGACTTCAACGGCGACGGCTATCCCGACCTGGTCAGCGCCGACTATTACTCCGGCCTCGGCCCGCGCGTGATGCTCAACAATGGCAACGGCACGTTCCAGGCGCCGGGCACGGTGGTCACGCTGCAGCCGCTGGTGGGCGTGGTGGATTCCGCCGATCTCAACGGCGACGGCAAGGACGACCTGATCGCGACCAACGCCGGCAGTATCTGGGTGCTGCTCAGCAACGGCAACGGCACGTTCACGCAGAGCTGGAACGTGACCGAGTTCCAGGGCGGCCAGGAGGGCGTGGAACTGGCCGACGTCAACGGCGACGGCAAGCTCGATCTCGGCGTGCAGCTGCGCTATGGCGTGAAGACCTACCTGGGCAACGGCAACGGCAGCTTCGGCACCGGCGTGCTGACCGTGGTGCCGGATCCGACGCTGTCCTCCTTCGTCTACAGCGACATCAACAACGACGGCACTCTCGACATGGTGCTGTCGCTGGCCTTCATCGGCCAGTCGATCCTGACCTACCTCGGCAACGGCGACGGCAGCTTCACGTTCAACAGCCTCGGCGTTGCGCCGCTGGTGCCGGGCGATGTCATGGTCACCGACACCGATGGTGACGGCAAGAAGGACGTGGTGGTGCTCGCCGAGTTCAGCCCCACCCAGAACATCCTGGTGTTCAAGGGCAACGGCACCGGTGGTTTCACCAACCCGCTGACGCCGGCGCGTTACAACGGCGGCTACTTCACCGGCAACGCCGGCATGGCCGACTTCAACAACGACGGCATCCAGGACGTGGTGATTCCGGACGTGACCTCGCAGAGGGTCACCGTGATCATCGGCGACGGCAACGGCGGCTTCACTGCCGGCAGCAGCACCTCGGGTGTGCTGATCCCGCAGGGGCCGGCGGTGGCCGACTTCAACCAGGACGGCAAGCTCGACATCGCGGTGCAGGGGCTCACCAGCATCTTCAACCCGGCCTCGCGCCTGTCGGTGATACGCAACACCACGCCCTGAGCTTCAATCGGCAGAGAAAGGAAGGCCCGCTCCGGCGGGCCTTTTTCGTGGGCGGGGGCCTTACTCGATGACCCGAAATATCAAGCACTATGACCTCCGCGCCTCTCACCCCGGGCACTGCGCAGCGCGCAGAGTTCAATGCAGAACGGGCCAGCACCGCAGGCTGCCGGACCCGGCATTCAATCTGAGGAGATCGCGCATGGAAAAGACCACCCGGACCGCCTGGCATTTGGGGGTGTTGCTGGCCGTCACGCTGCTGGCCGCCTGCGGCGGCGGCTCGGGCGGCGACGACGGCACGGCCCCGGGCATCGACTTCACCAGGATGCTGTACCCGCCGACGCCGCTGGATGACCCTTTCTTCGACCAGCCCGACCCGATGCCGAAGCTCGCGCCGGGCACGATCATCGCTTCGCGCGAGGTACGCTACGCGCCGCTGGGCATTCCCATGCCCAACTCCGCCTGGCAGCTGCAGTACATGAGCACCGGCCTGCAGGGCCAGCCGATGGCGGCGATCGCCACGGTGGTCAAGCCCTTGCTGCCGGCGCTGACGCTCAACCGGCCGCTGGTGTCCTTCCAGTTCGCGATCAACAGCGCCGGCCTGAAGTGCGCGCCCTCGCAGCAGGTCACCGGCAGCTATGCCAACACCAACTCGCAGCTGGAGGCCCTGAACTACATCCCGCAGGTGCTGGCGCTGGGCTGGACGCTGGTGTTCCCGGATCACCTGGGCCCGACCTCCTCGGTCGCGGTCGGCCGCGTCGCCGGCCCGATCGTGCTCGACGGCATCCGCGCCGCGAAGCGCTTCGAGGCGCTGGGGCTGACCGCGGATTCGCCAGTGGGCCTGATGGGCTACTCCGGCGGCGGCGTGGCCACCGCCTGGGCCGCGGGCATGCAGCCGAAGTACGCGCCGGAGCTGGACCTCAGGGCCGTGGCGATCGGTGGCATTCCCGCGAATCTCGAAGCCACCGCCAGGGCCTTCGACGGCAGTGCGCTGTTCTTTCCGGTGATGTACGGCGCGGTGCTGAGCATCAACCGCCTGTTCCCGCAGCTGGTTCCGCCCAGCCTGCTGACGGAGGAGGGCAAGGCCATGGCCGAGTCGGTGAAGGACGGCTGCCTGGGCGGCACCACCGACGGGTCGGCGGGCCCCAAGGGCCAGATGTCCGACTACACCACGGTCGAGGACATCTATGCCACGCCGGGCGCGCGTGACGTGCTGCCGAAGATCTCGCTGCCGCAGCCCGATGTCGCGCCCACCGCGGACGTCTATTTCTATCACCAGGCCGCCGACCAGCTGGCGCCGTTCGCGGAGATGCAGAAGGTCGCCGACGACTGGTGCGCCAGGGGTTCGCCGGTGCACGTGTTCAAGGACTTCACCGGCGAGCACATCGTCGGCGCCGTCACTTCGGCACCGAGTCAGCTGCTGTATCTGGAAAGCCGCTTCGCCGGTGGCGCGCTGACGCTGCTGCCGCCGGGCACGAAATCCTGCAATTAGCCGGCAGCGACCTGGTCAGCCGCAGCCACGGCCCGCGGCGCCGCCGCCGGCTCGGGCTCCGGCCTGCGCCGGCGCACGTACAGCGTCTTGTGGACGCGGGCGACCAGTTCACCGCTGGCATCGCGGACTTCCACCATGCGCTGCGGTTCGTACTTCGCGCCGCCTTCGGTGCGCTGGCGGATTTCTGCGATCTCCGCTGCGTCCCACTCGAACACGGCAGTCACGGTGCCGCGACCGGGCTTGATGAATTCGATGCTCGCGGCCTTGTCCCAGATGAGGTATTCCGGCCCCAGTTGCGGCACCAGCATCAGCACCAGGAAGGGATCGCACATGGCGTAGAGGCTGCCGCCGAAGTGCGTGCCGAAGGCGTTGGCGTTGTAGAAGCGCTTCTTCATCTGCACCACCAGGCGGCTGTAGTCGGGTGCCATCCCGGTGATGGAGATGCCCGTGCCCCAGAACGGCGGCCACAGGTTCATGAAAGTGCGGAAGGCGGTGGGGCTGCGGAACAGTTGCGACATGGGAGGGCCCTGCGGGATCGACGAAAAGGGGTCCGCCGTGGTGGCGGACCCCAGGATGCTCAGCGCGAAGCTTCGGCGGTCAGGACCGCATCCGGCTCCACCGGGTGGATGTAGATGTCGGTGATCTGGTGGGGCAGGTTGGCATCGCGCAGCAGCACGATGTCGGCGTCCTGCACCAGGTGGCTGCTGCGCACGTTGATCACCGAGACGCGCGACACGCCGCTGACCTCCTGGAAGGCGATGGCGCCGAGCTGCTGGTGGGCGTTCAGCAGTTCGTCGACACGCTCCTCGGCGCTGCGCTCCTGCAGCGCCTGGGCGCTGTAGTTCTGCTGGACGTAGGCGGTCAGCGCCGGGCGCTCGGCACGGTTGAAGGCCTGGACGAAGTCCTCGACCGGGTCGGCGGCGCTGGCGGGCAGGGCCAGGGTGGCGGCGAGGGCGAGGCTGGCGGTCTGGATGGCGGTACGGAAGTTCATGGCGGTTCCCCTGTTGAAGGTGCCCTTTCGAGCTTGGGACCAGCCTAGTTCCATAACAGAACGCAATAAATCGGGCTGCCGGAACTTTATTCGTGACGTTTTGGAATGAATGCTCCCGAAAGGGTCTCTCTCAGGCCGTCAGGTAGCCCCGCAGCAGGGGCGCCAGCGCCACCTGGGCCTTGAGGCGCACCAGGGTCCAGTAATGCCCGCCGACCATGCGGTCGAGGTAGGCGGTCTTCACCGCCGGCTGGAACTGGTCCATGCGCTTGAGCACTTCCGGGCCCTTGGCGGCGGCGGCCTTGTGCATCGTCGAGCTGGCGAAGTCGAAGGGGGCGTCGGAGATGAAGGGGCGCATGACGATGCGGCGCCACTCGGCGTAGAACGCACCCTCCACCGGGGCCGAGCCCGGCACGCGGGCGCCCAGGCGGATCAGGCCGATGTCCACGCCGGCCCAGTTCTCGGCCAGCGCCGCCTTCACGGTGTCGCGGTAGGCGGCGATGCTGTCGGGCTCCAGGCGCTTGATGCAGCCGAAGTCGTAGATCACCAGGCTGCCGTCGCGGCGGTAGGCGAAGTTGCCGGGATTGGGGTCGGCATGCACCGCCTGCAGGCCGAACAGCGAGCGGCACATGAAGTGGAACAGGCGGATCGCCAGTTCGTTGCGCAGGTCCTGGTCGTATTCGGTGTTGACGGTGTCCAGGTGGTCGCCGGGCTCCAGCACCATGGTCATGACCTGCTTCGCGCAGAACTCGGGCACGGTGGCGGGCACGACGATGAGGGGGTCGTCGGCGTAGTAGTCGCGGAACAGCGCCATGTTCTGCGCCTCCTGCACGTAGTCCAGTTCTTCGTGCAGGCGCGTGCGGATCTCCTCGAACAGTTCGTCCAGCACTTCCTTGCCGACCTTGACCAGGCGCGCGCTGCGCAAGGCGAACTTGAGTTGCTTCAGGTCGGTGTCGCAGGAGGCGGCGACGCCGGGGTACTGCACCTTCACCACCACCTCGCGGCCGTCATGCAGCACGCCGCGGTGCACCTGGCCGATGGAGGCGGCGGCGTAGGGCTTCGGGTCCAGTTCGCGGAACAGTTCGGCCAGCGGCTTCTTCAGCTCGCGCTCGATCTGCTGGCGGATCACCGCGAAGGGCATCGGCGGCGCCTCCTTCTGCAGCTTCTTCAGCGGCTCGGCGATCTCGGAGGGCAGGAAATCGGCCGCCTGGGAGGCGATCTGGCCCAGTTTCATCACCGCGCCCTTGAGCTCGCCCAGGGTCTGCGCCAGCTGCTCGCCGGCCTTGGCGTTGAGCTGGTCGCGGGCCTGCTCGCGCTGCTCGGCCGTGCGGAAGCCGTTGGCCAGGGCATGGCCGGCATAGCGCGTGGCCAGGCTGGCGGTCATGCCGGCCATCTTGAGGAAGCGTTTGGCGCCGGCCGCAGGCTTGCCGGATGGGTGGTTGTCGTCGTCGCTCATGTCGGGGGCCTGGAAACTGTCGCTGACGGTACGCGCTGGCGGCCGTTGCCGTCCACTTCCGAATGGCGGTGGGGCCGGCAATTTCCCGGTCCGGACGGCTGTCGCTGCGGCCATGGCAGGGCCTGGGCGGCTATTGCAGACTTTTTGGCCTGATCCGCGCGGCGGGTCGCCTTTCATCCGGGAACCCTCGCTCCATGCTCTTCCGCCAGAACCGCGTCGCGGTCCCCCGCGATCTTGCTTCCGTCACCAGCTACGATCCCGCCCGCGAGACCGATCCCGCGGACGTGGGCCTCAAGCCGGACGCCGCCCGGCGCATCTGGTCGGCGGTGGAAGCGATGTACGGCAGCGGCCTGCACCCGGGCGTGTCCATCACCGTGCGCCGCCATGGCCGCGTGATCCTGGACCGCGCGATCGGCCATGCGCGCGGCAATGCGCCGGGCGAGCAGGGCGAAAAGCAGCTCCTGACGCCACAGACGCCGGTCTGCCTGTTCTCCGCCTCCAAGGCGATCAGCGCCATGCTGATCCACAAGCTGGCCGAGCAGGGCAAGCTGCAGCTGGATGCGCGGGTTGCCGACTACCTGCCGGAATACGGCAACAACGGCAAGGAGAAGACCACGCTGCGCCAGCTGCTGGCGCACCGCGCCGGCATCCCCGAGGTGCCGCTGAAGAATGTCGACCCGACGGTGCTCAACGACTTCGACACGATCGTGCGCCTGCTCTGCGCGTCCAAGCCCAATGCCGCGCACGGCCGCCAGCAGTCCTACCACGCGGTCACCGCCGGCTACATCGCCGGCGCGGTGGCGCAGCGGGTCAGCGGCCGCTCGCTGCCGGAGCTGCTGCGCACCGAGCTGGCCGAGCCGCTGGGCTGCGAGTACTTCCGTTACGGCCTGGCACCGGAGCAGCAGCCGCGGGGCGCGCTCAATGCCTTCACCGGCCCGTCACTGCCGGCGCCGGTGGCGATGATCGCCAAGCGCGCGCTGTACGTCGATTTCGAGGAACTGGCGGTGCTGACCAACGACCCGCACTTCATGGAGTCGGTGGTGCCGGCGGCCAACATCTATTCCACCGCCGAGGAGTCCTGCCGCTTCTACCAGATGCTGCTCGACGGCGGCGTCTGGCAGGGCCGCCGCATCTTCAAGCCGGAAACCATCGCCGAAGCGGTGCGCCCGGCCGGCCCGATCCAGATCGACCGGACGCTGCTGGCGCCGGTGCGCTTTTCGCCGGCCTTCGTGCTGGGGGAATGGCCGTTCGGTCTCTACGGCAGCAACTGCCCGAAGGCCTTCGGGCACCTGGGCTTCCTGAACATCATCTGCTGGGCCGACCCGGACCGCGACATCTCGGTGTCGCTGCTCAATACCGGCAAGACGGTGGCGCCGGACAGCCTGCTGACCGTGGCGCGGGTGCTGGGGGCGATCAGCCGCAACTGCCCGCGCGTGAAGGGACGCTAGCCGGCCTGCTTGTCGTCGTCGGCGGAACGGGGAGCGTCGCCCTTGGTGGCGCTCTTCTTCTGGAGCTTTTCTTCCTTCTTTGCCTTCTTGGCCAGCTCTTTCTGACGCTTTGCGAACGAGTAATTGGGCGTGGCCATAGGCATTCCTGTGCTGGGCGGGTTCGGGCAAATGCGAACCGGTAGGCCACAAGCATAGCAGGCGCCCCCGGACAGTTGTTCCCGGCGCGAACGATCTTGGCTCCGCCGCTTCGCGCTAAAGTGCGGAAAAAGCGGAGGAAAACCATGGATTTCGCTATCCCGGCCGACATCGCCGCCTTCCTGGCGGAGATGGACGGTTTCATCGAGCGCGAGCTGAAACCGCTGGAGCAGGCGGACGACAACATCCGCTTCTTCGACCACCGCCGCGAGGACGCGCGCACCGACTGGGACCGCGGCGGCCTGCCGACCCCGGAGTGGGAGGCCCTGCTGGCCAGGGCACGGGGCATGGCCGACGCCGCCGGCTTCTACCGCTACCCCCTGCCCAAGGCCATGGGCGGGCGCGACGGCAGCAACCTGGGCATGGCGATCATCCGCGAGCATCTTGCCCACCTGGGGTTGGGCCTGCATTGCGACCTGCAGAACGAGCACGCCATCGTCAGCAACCACGTCGGCCTGTTGCTGATGCACGAATACGGCAGCGCGGAGCAGAAGGAGCATTTCCTCGAGCCGCTGCTGCGCGGCGAGGCCTTCTTCGCCTTCGGCATCACCGAGCCGGAGCACGGCTCCGACGCCACGCACATGGAAACCGTGGCGGTGCGCGACGGCGAGGGCTGGCGCATCAATGGCGAGAAGACCTGGAATACCGGCATCCATACCGCCAGCCACGACCTGATCTTCGCCCGCACCGCCGGCAAGGCCGGCGACGGCCTGGGCATCACCGCCTTCCTGGTGCCGGTGGCGGCGCAGGGCTTCCGCATCGAGGAATACCTGTGGACCTTCAACATGCCCACCGACCACGCGCGGGTGTCGCTGAAGGACGTGTTCGTGCCGCAGTCGGCGATCTTCGGCAAGGAAGGGCAGGGTCTGGCGGTGGTGCAGCATTTCTTCAACGAGAACCGCATCCGCCAGGCCGCGTCCAGCCTCGGCGCGGCGCAGTACTGCATCGACGAATCGGTGGAGTATGCGAAGCAGCGCAAGCCCTTCGGCAAGCCGCTGGCCACCAACCAGGCGATCCAGTTCCCGCTGGTGGAGCTGCAGACGCAGTGCGAGATGCTCAGGGCGCTGATCCACAAGACCGCGTGGCTGATGGATACGCAGGGGCGCTTCTCGGCCTCCGACAAGGTGTCGATGTGCAACTACTGGGCGAACCGCCTGTGCTGCGAGGCGGCGGACCGCGCGATGCAGGTGCATGGCGGCCTGGGCTACTCGCGGCACAAGCCCTTCGAGCACATCTACCGCCATCACCGCCGCTACCGCATCACCGAGGGCACCGAGGAAATCCAGATGCGCCGCGTCGCCGGCTACCTGTTCGGCATGATGAAGCAGCGCGCGCCCAAGGGAGTGGTCGAGGAATGAGCGCGGAGCTGGCGGAGAAGCTGCCCGCGGTGCTGGCGCGGCTGCTGCCGGGCTTCCGCGCGCTGCAGTCCTGCGAGCGCCTGTCGGGCGGTGCCAGCCAGGAGACCTGGCGGCTGCTGGTGGAGGCGGAAGGTGGCTCGCAACGCTATGCGCTGCGGCGCGCACCAGGCGGAGTGACGCAGCGGGCGCAAGCCACCGCGGGCCTGGAAGCGGAGGCGCGCCTGCTGACTGCTGCGCACACGGCCGGCGTGCCGGAACCGCGCGTGCTCGGGTTGCTGCAGCCGCAGGACGGTCTCGGTGCCGGCTTTCTCATGGAATGGCTGGACGGCGAAACCCTCGGCACGCAGATCCTGCGCAGCGAAGCGCTGGCGACGGTGCGTCCGCGCCTGGCGCGGCAGTGCGGCGAGGTGCTGGCGCGGATCCACGCGATCGACCCGGATCGCGCCGGCCTGCGCGGCCTGCTGCCCGAGCGCACGCCGGAGCAGCTGGTGCGCGAGACCTGGGTGACCTACCAGGGCTACGGCACGCCGCAGCCGATGATCGACTACACCGCGCGCTGGCTGCTGGATCATCTGCCGCCGCCGTCCGCGCAGCGCCTGGTGCATGGCGACTTCCGCAACGGCAACCTGATGGTCGCGCCGGAGCGGGGCATCGTCGGCGTGCTGGACTGGGAGCTGGCGCAGCGGGGCGATCCGATGCGCGATCTCGGCTGGCTGTGTACGCCGTCCTGGCGCTTCGGCCGGCACGAGTTGCCGGTGGGCGGCTTCGGCCCGATCGAGGAACTGCTGGAGGGCTACGCCGCCGTCGCCGGCGAGCGTCCCTCGGCGGAACGGCTGCACTGGTGGATCGTGTTCGGCGCGTTCTGGTGGTCGATGGGCACGCTGATGATGACGCAGTTCTACCGCCAGGGGCCGGACCGATCGGCCGAGCGTGTCGCCATCGGCCGGCGCAGCTCGGAATGCCAGATCGACTGCGTCAACCTGCTGCTGGCCGGGCCGGTGCTGCCGCTGGCGCCCGCTGCTGCCATGCCGGACATGGAGATGCCGCGCACCGACGAACTGCTCGACAGCACCACGGCCTTCCTGCGCGAGGAAGTCACCGCCGCGACCAAGGGGCGTGTGTCCTTCCTGGCGCGCGTCGCCGCCAACTCGCTGGAGATCGTGCAGCGCGAACTGCAGCTGGGCGCGCAATGCCGCGCGCGCGAACAGGCCGGGCTGGAACGGGTGCTCGGGCATGGCGGTGAGCGGGAAGCGCTGCGCCGCGAACTGGTGGAAGGCTTGCGCTCGGGCGTCATCGCGCTGGACCGTCCCGGGCTGCCGGAGCATCTGCGCCAGAGCGTCGCCGACCAGGTGGCGATCGACCAGCCGAAGTACCCGGGCTACCGGACGGCGCTGCAGGCCTGAGCGCGGGTGGCGGTTCTGCAGCGATCGTCATCGTAGCGTCACGAATCCTTCTCCCGGCCTCCGTAATCTGCGCACGCCGAATCCGCGAGCCGCGGGCCTGTCGGCGACCGGCGAGGCCAGGGAACCCGCCGGACTCATCTTTACTCCGGGGGAATTCCATGCTGCGTCGGCGTGCTCTGCGTTTGTCTGTGGTGCTCGGTTCACTGGCAGCGATTCCGCTGGCCATCGCCGCCAACTTCAGCGTCACCGGCAGCGATACCGCCGCCAAGACGCTCAACCCCACCAGCGGCACGACGCAGACCGGTACCGTATCGGCTGCCGGCGATCTCAATGTCTCCGGCGGGAGCGTTGCGGTCACCATCACCGGCGGCGGCGCCACCAGCACCGCCAACATCGACAACAGCGGCAAGATCCGCCAGACCGCCAGCGGCCGCGCGATCCGCAACAGCTCCGGCATCGCGGTCATCGGCATCGAGAACCGCGCCGGTGCGACGATCTCGGCCAACGGCGACGACGCCATCCAGGTCTCGGTGCCGGGCAGCTCGGTGACGGTGAACAACGCCGGCACCATCAGCTCCGGCAACAACCGCGCCTTCAACGCGCGCGAGATCACCAGCAACACCTTCAATAACCTGTCGACCGGCATCGCGCGCGGCACCGCTGCCGACGCCGTGCGCCCCGGCACCAACGGCATCGTCACCAACGCCGGCCTGATCGAGGCGCTGCCCAACACCCTCAACAGCGGCGGCGTGATCAAGGCCGACAGCGACGAGGGCATCAAGCTCGACGTGGTCAGCACCAGCGGCCTGCCGGTAACCGGCGTGTCGGTGACGAACTCCGGTACGATCACCGGCCGCCACGGCATCACGGGCGGCGCCAATTCCGCCGGCGCCTTCAACATGTCCGTCACCAACCAGGCGGGCGGCACCATCCGTGGTATCGACGGGTCCGGCATCAACATCGACAGCGTCGTCGGCGGCAATCGGGGCGATGCCACGGTCGTCAATGACGGCAACATCTTCGGCGACTTCGATTCGGTGACCTACAACACCGGCGACGGCGACGGCGTCGATGTGGACGGACTGGTGACGCTGACCAACAACGGCATCATCCGCGGCCGTGGCGCCGGCGGCCTCGGCAGCGACGGCGGAGCCAGCAACCCGGAAGGCGTCTCGGTGGGCGGTGGCACCATCATCAACAACAGCGGTGCCGAGATCACCGGCCAGGACACCAGCGGCTTCGGCACCAAGGGCCACGGCATCCTGGCGGACGATTCCAGCGGCGGCACGGCACCGGGGACGACCAGTGTCACCAACGCGGGCCTGATCCGCGGCTACGACAGCTATGCCATCCGTTTCATCGGCAACCGTGCCGACAGCATCGCCAACAACGCCGGCGGCAACATCCGCGGCGGCGGCAACGCCGCGCAGGGCCCGGCGATCCAGATGGGCGACGGTGCCGACACGCTCAGCAACAGCGGCAGCATCGTCGGCGACAACGGCCTGGCGATCGATCTCGAAGCCGGCAACGACACGCTGCACATCCTCGGCGGCTCCGCTTCGATCAGCGGCGACGTGTCCGGCGGCAGCGGCAGCAACACGCTGGACTTCGATCCGGGCGCCAGCCTGTCCTTCAGCTACTCCGGTGTGCTGTCCAACTTCTCCGCGGTGGAAATCAAGAGCGGTACCGTGAGCCTGTCGGGCGCCAGCAGCTATGCCGGCGACACCACCGTCACCGCCGGCACCCTGGTTGCCGTCAACAGCACGGGCTCGGCCACCGGCACTGGCAGCGTGACGCTGCGCAGTGCCGCCACGTTGGGCGGCAACGGCCATGTCGGTGCAGTGCTGGCAGAAGCGGGCGCCATCCTGGCCCCGTCGGGCGTGCTGACCGTCGACAGTCTCAGCCTGGCTTCCGGCGCGAAGCTCAAGCTCGCCCTGGGTGCGTCCTCAGGCCGTCTCGATGTCAGCGGCGCCCTGGGCTTCAGCGGCGGCGGCACGCTGGTGATCGACATCCTCGACAACGGCATCGTCGCCGGCACCGACTACACCCTGCTCAACTTCGGCTCGGCCTCGGGCTTCACCACCGCCAACGTCAGCCTCGGCAGCGTCCCGCCCGGCCTGGAAGGCAGCCTCGAGGTCACGACCAACGCGGTGGTCCTGCGCGCACCGGCGGAAATCAGCGTGACGCCGTCCAGCCTGAGCTTCGGCAACATCGTCGTCGACGCCAGCAGCGCGGTGCAGTCGGTGACGGTGAGCAATCCCGGCACGGTGCCGCTGCAGGTCGGTGCACTGGCCCTGGGGGGCAGCCATCCCGGCGACTTCGTCATCGTTGCCAACGGCTGCACCGGCGCAGTGGCCGCCAGCGCCAGCTGCGAGATCGACGTCCGCTTCACGCCCGGCGCCACCGGCAGCCGCAGCGCCAACCTCAGCATTCCGTCCAACGCCTCGGGCAGCCCCGAACTGGTGTCGCTGTCGGGCAGCGGTGTCGCGGCGAACTACAGCCTGCAGGCCAGTGCCTCGGGCCTGGGCTTCGGCAACCAGCCGGTCGGCAGCACCAGCAGCGGCCACAGCCTGAACCTGAGCAACAACGGCAATAGTCCCATCACCGTCAGCGGCTTCAGCGCCGGCGGCAGTCATCCGGCGGACTTCGCCATCGCCAGCGACGGCTGCAGCGGGCATCTGCTCGCCGTGGGCGCGTCCTGCAGCGTCAGCTTCAGCTTCACCCCGGGTGCCGCGGGCAGCCGCAGCGCCGTGGAAACCGTCTCCAGCAGCCCGGCCCAGACCGGCGCGTCGGCCAGCTTCACGCTGGGCGGCACCGGCACCCAGGCCAGTGTCGGCTTCAGCCCGGCCAGCCTCGCCTTCGGCAACCAGCCGGTGTCCAGCAGCAGCCTGCCGCAGCCGCTGGTCCTGTCCAATACCGGAGACGCTCCGCTGTCGATCACCAGCATCGCTGCCAGCGGCGATTTCTCGGCCTCGCACAACTGCGCGGCCGTGCTGGCGCCCGCCGCCAGCTGCCAGGTCGACGTCACGTTCTCGCCCAGCGCCGCGGGTGCGCGCAACGGCATGGTGAGCCTGGTCAGCAACGCTCCGTCCAGCCCGGACACCGCCGGCCTCAGCGGAACCGGCACGCAGGCGGGCCTGGGAGTCAGCGGCCAGCTGGCCTTCGGCAGCCGCACGGTGGGCACGCCCACGGCGCCGCAGAACGTCACGGTCACCAACACCGGCACGGCGACGCTGTACGTCGGCACGCCGACCCTGGGCGGCAGCCATCCGGGGGATTTCTCGATCGCCAGCAATGGCTGCGGCAGCGGCATCGCGCCGGCCGCGACCTGCGTGATCGGCGTGGTGTTCACGCCGACCGCCACCAGCACCCGCAGCGCCAGCCTGCTGATCCCCTCGAACGCCCCCGGCAGCCCGGCGAGCCTGCCGCTGAGCGGTACCGGTCTCAGCGGCGGCGCCAAGCCGGGCAAGCTGACGATCTCCGCGATCAAGGTTTCGGCCAAGGAGGCCGTCGGCACCGCGGTGTTCAAGGTGGCGCGCACCGGTGGCCGCGATGGCGCGGTCAGCGTCCACTACGCCACGGCCGACGGCACGGCCCTGGCGGGCGAGGACTACCAGTCCGTGTCCGGCAACCTGACCTGGGAATCCGGCGACGTGACGCCGCGCCTGGTGACCGTGAACCTGGTTGACGACCTGCAGGTCGAGACCCCGGAAACCTTCACGCTGGCGCTGTCCGCGCCGACCGGTGGCGCCGTGCTGGGCAATGCCCTGAGCACCGCGAGCATCACCAGCGACGACAAGGCCGGCTCGCTGTCCTTCGTCGGCTCGAGCCTCACCGTCAGCGAGAATGCCGGCAGCGTCACCGTGACCCTGCGCCGCACCGGCGGCAACGGCAACGCAGTGGGCATTCACTACGCGACGGCCGACGGTACCGCGCTGGCGGGCACGGACTACGGCGCCACCTCCGGCGACCTGTCCTGGGCAGCCGGCGACGTGGCCAACAAGAGCTTCACCATCCCGATCACCTGGGATAGCGCCAGCGAAAAGGCCGAGAAGTTCAGCGTGCTGCTGTCGTTGCCGACCGGTGGGGCCAAGCTGGGCAGCCCCAAGACGCTGAAGGTGACGATCGGCAACGTCAATCACTAAGCGCCGTTGTGGACAGGGAAGGGGCGGCCATGGCCGCCCCTTTTTTTGTGCGCGGCCCTGGCCGTGCGAGGGCCGTAACCCCGTTTGGCCGGGATTCCCGTTTACAGGGAAAGCCGGCCTGCGCCAATGCAGGCACAATCCCGCCGTGCCCTGCCAGGAGGCTGCGATGTCCTCGAAGTTCCGTCTTGCCCTCGCGCTGTTGCTGCCGCTTGCCTGCGCCCATGCGGCGCCGCTGCAGGAGAAGGACGTGCCCGCGCCCCTGCAGCCCTGGGTCGGCTGGGCGCTGCAGGGCGAGGACTTGCGAGCCTGCCCGCTGGCCGCTGAAGGTGAAGGCCGCGAATGCCGCTGGCCCTCCGCGCTGAGCCTGGACCTGGATGGCCGGGGCGGGCGCTTCGAGCTGGCGCTGCGGCTGTACGCGCCCGGCTGGGTGCGGCTGCCCGGCGATGCCGCGCGCTGGCCGCGCGATGTCAGCGCCGATGGCAAGGCGGCGCCGGTGGTGGAGCACGAGGGCGCGCCGGCGGTGTGGCTGGTGGCGGGCGAGTATCGCCTGCGCGGCGATTTCGACTGGTCGCGCCTGCCCGAGGGCCTGCCGCTGCCGCCGGATGCCGGCCTGGTGAGCCTGCGGGTCGATGGCGAGGAGCGCAGCAGTCCCACGCGCAACGCCGAGGGTGAGCTGTGGCTGGGTGCCGCCGGCGCCGCCGCCAGCGGCGATCACCTGGAACTGCAGGTGCTGCGCCGCGTCGAGGACGATATTCCGCTGCGCCTGGTGACGCAGCTGCTGCTGGAGGTGGCGGGGCAGGCGCGCGAGGTGGTGCTGGGGCCGGCGTTGCCGGCCGGCTTCACGCCGCTGTCGCTGTCCGGTGACCTGCCGGCACGGCTCGACGAGCAGGGCCGCCTGCGCGTCGGCCTGCGTCCCGGCGTCTGGCGCGTGACGCTCGTCGCCCGTGCGCCGGCGCCGGTGGCGAAGCTGGAACTGGCGAAGCTGCCGGAGCCCTGGCCGGCCGAGGAAACCTGGTCGGTGCATGCGCGGCCGGAGCTGCGCGTGATCGAGCCCAGCGGTGCCGCGCCGCTGGATCCGCGCCAGACGCAGTTGCCGGAAGAGTGGAAGGCCGATCCCGCCTACCTGATGCAGCCGGGCACGGTGCTGGTGCTGAACGAGCGCAGCCGTGGCGAGGCCGTGCCGCCGCCCGACGAGGTGACCCTGCACCGCGAGCTGTGGCTGGATTTCGACGGCGGCGGCTGGACCCTGCGCGACACGCTGGGCGGCAAGCTCGCCAGCCGCTGGCGCCTGGAGGCGGCTGCGCCGCTGGCGCTGGGCCGTGCCGATTCCGATGGCGAGCCGCAGCTGATCACGCGGCTGGCGCCGGAAGCGCCGGCCGGCGTGGAAGTGCGCCATGGCCAGCTCGCATTCCTGGCTGAAAGCCGCGTCGACGATTCGCTGCGCAGCCTGCCGGCCAATGGCTGGAACATCGAGCTGCATGCCGTGAACACGACGCTGCACCTGCCGCCGGGCTGGCGCCTGTTCGCGGCCAGTGGTGTGGACCGCGCCGATACCTGGCTGTCGCGCTGGACGCTGCTGGACCTGTTCCTGGTGATGATCGTCGCGGTGGCGAGCCTGCGCCTGTTCGGCGCCGCCACCGGCGGCATCGCGCTGGCCGCGCTGGCGCTGAGCTGGCACGAGGCCGGGGCGCCGCAATGGGCCTGGCTCAACCTGATCGCCGCCGTGGCGTTGCTGCGCGCGCTGCCGGAGGGCCTGCGCGGCGAGCGCCTGGCACGCTTCCTCGATCGCTACCGCTGGCTGTCGGCGGCGGCGCTGCTGCTGATCGCGCTGCCCTTCGCGCTGACGCAGGTGCGCGAGGCGATGTATCCGCAGCTGGAGCGGGTGGGGCAGGAATCGCCGGGCTTCAGCTTTGACCTGGCAAAGGAGCAGGCGGCCGCAATGCCTGAACCCGCGGCACCACCACCGCCGATGGCGGAGGCCGGCCAGGCGGCGCCCGCAGTGGAAGACGTGTTTGAAGAGCGGGCCAGGAGGGATGTGGTCAGCCCGCGCGTACTGGCGTCGATGGCGAAGGACAAGGCATCCCGCTATGGCGGCTACCCGCAGGCAAACAACGTCTCGCAGCAATCCCTCAAGAGCCTCGACCCCAACGCGCTGACCCAGACCGGCCCCGGCCTGCCGGAGTGGCGCTGGGCCTCTGCCAGCCTGTCGGCGGCGGGGCCGGTGACGGTGGAACAGGAGATGGGTCTGTGGCTGTCGCCGCCCTGGATGACGCGCAGCCTGAAGCTGCTGGCGCTGCTGCTGATGGCGCTGACGCTGCTGCGCTGGATGGGCGGTGGCTGGCCGCGCCTGCCGCAGCGCCGCGTTGCCGCGCCTGCGGCAATGGCCGCGCTGCTATTGACGCTGGGCGGCAGCCTGGGCTGGGCGCCGCCGGCACTGGCCGAGACACCGGTGCCGCCGATGCCGGAGCAGTCCTGGCTGGACGAGTTGAAGAATCGCCTGCTGGCGCCGCCGGAATGCGCGCCGCGCTGCGCCGAGTTGCCGCGCATGGCGCTGAGCGCACAGGGCAATGTGCTGAGCCTGCGCCTGACCATCGACGCCGCCGCTGAATCGGCCTTGCCGCTGCCGCTGCCGGCGGTGGCGGATGGCGCGCAGGACACGGTATGGCAACCGCAGGAGGCCCTGCTCGACGGGCGTCCGGCGGCGCTACGCCGCGACACCCAGGGCCAGCTGTGGCTGGCCGCTCCCGCCGGCCGCCACGAACTGCTGCTGCGCGGCAGCCTGTCGGGCTTCACGCAGGTGCAGCTGCCGCTGCCGCTGGCGCCGCGCGGCGTGCGCGCCGAGCTGTCGGGCTGGGCGCTGGCGGGATTGAACGAGGAGGGCCAGCCGGCCGCGACGCTGCAGCTGAGCCGCCTGCGTGAAGCCGGCGCGAGCGCGGCGACGGGCAGCGAGCAGGCCTTGCCGGCGCTGCTGGTGGTGACCCGCACGCTGCGCCTGGGCCTGGACTGGGAGGTGGAGACGGTGCTGAGCCGCGAGGGCGTGATGCACACGCCGGTGCTGGCGCGCGTGCCGCTGCTGCCGGGCGAGCGCCTCACCGGCGAGAACCTGCGTGCGGTTGACGGCGCCGTGGAAGTGGCCTTGGCGCCGCAGGAGAGCGAGCGGCGCTGGACCTCGCGCCTGGAGCAGGCGCGCGAGCTGAAGCTGCTGGCGCCCAAGGGCAGCGAGCTCTACGAGGTCTGGCGCTTCGACGTCAGCCCGCTGTGGCATGCCGACTTCGCTACCGAAGGCGCTGGCGCGCTGCCGCCGGTGCGGCGCGAGGACCAGGGCTACTGGCTGCCGCAGTTCCAGCCCTGGCCGGGTGAGTCGCTGGCCGTGAAGCTGTCGCGCCCGGCCGGCGCGCAGGGACAGGTGGTGACGCTGGAGCGCAGCCAGCTGCTGCTGCAGCCGGGGCTGCGCGCGCGCGACGCCACGCTGAAGTTGCGCCTGCGCTCGGGCCAGGGCGGCTCGCAGCTGCTGACGCTGCCGGCCGGCTGGTCGCTGCTGGGCCTGAGCCAGGATGGCGTGCCGCAGCCGCTGCGCCAGAGCAACAGCGACAAGGGCGTGCAGGTGCCGCTGACGCTGCGTCCCGGTGCGCAGGACTTCGAGTTGAAGCTGCGCAGCGACGAGGCCATGGCCCTGCTGCTGCACACGCCGGCGATCGACCTGGGCCTGCCCGGCGTCAACGCCGTGCTGGACCTGGAGCTGCCGCAGGATCGCTGGCCGCTGCTGCTGGGCGGTCCGCGACTGGGGCCGGCGGTGCTGTTCTGGTCGGTGCTGGCGGTGCTGATGGTGATCGCCGTGGGCCTGGGCCGCCTGACGCTGACGCCGCTGCGCGCGGCGCAATGGATGCTGCTGATGGTGGGCCTGTCGCAGATCCCGGTGCCCGCGGCGGCCGTGGTGGTGGGCTGGCTGCTGGCGCTGGGCTGGCGCGGGCGCATGCCGGAGACCTGGTCCTGGCGGCGCTTTGACCTGGTGCAGGTCGGGCTGCTGCTGCTGACGCTGGCGGCGCTGTCGACGCTGTTCGGTGCCGTGGCGCACGGGCTGCTCGGTTCGCCGGACATGCAGATCACCGGCAACCAGTCCTTCGGCAACTCGCTGCACTGGTACCAGGACCGCTACGGGCAGCTGCTGCCGACGGCCTGGGTGCTGTCGGTGCCGATGTGGGTCTACCGCCTGCTGATGCTGGCCTGGGCGCTGTGGCTGGCCAATGCTTTGCTCGGCTGGCTGCGTTGGGGCTGGCAGCAGTACGGGCAGGGCGGTTTGTGGAAGAAGAAGCCGGTGGTTATCGCGCCGCCGACGGTGGAGACGCCGCAGGCTTGAGGTGCTTTTGTAGGAGCGGCTGTTGGCTTAACTCGGCCTGACATTGAGTCAGCCCTCGCCGTGGCCAACAGCTAGCCGCGAACGCCGGTGGCTATGTTGACCGGCGTTCGCGGCTAACAGCCGCTCCTACGAGAAGAATCTGGCGCCTTTTTCTTGTGGGAGCGGCTGTTGGCTTAACTCAGACTGACATTGAGTCAGCCCTCGCCATGGCCAACAGCAGTCGCGATCTTCTCGTAAAAGATCGCGACTCGCGTCGCTCCCACGAGGATCGCCGTTCAATGCAGCCGCTGCTCCCCGCACTCCGCCGCGCGCCGCAGCATCAGGTCGCGCTCGCGGCTGTTGCGGGTCAGTGCGGCGGCGCGCTCGAATTCCGTGCGCGCCTCGTCGAGGCGGCCGAGCTTGAACAGCAGGTCGCCGCGCACGCCGGGCAGCAGGTGGTAGTTCTTCAGCGCCGCTTCCGACTGCAGCGCGTCGACCAGTTCCAGCCCCGCGGCAGGGCCGTAGGCCATGGCCAGCGCCACGGCGCGGTTGAGGTCCACCACCGGCGAGGGCATCAGTTGCGACAAGGCGTCGTAGAGCGCGGCGATGCGCGGCCAGTCGGTGTCCTCGGCGCGGCGTGCCCGCGCGTGGCAGGCCGCGATCGCGGCCTGCAATGCGTAAGGCCCCAGGCCGCCGCCGAGCTGCTCGGCACGGCGCAGGGCCTTGAGGCCGCGCTGGATCAGCAGCAGGTCCCAGCGTGCGCGGTTCTGTTCCAGCAACAGCACCGGCTCACCGTTGGGGCCGACGCGTGCATGCTGGCGCGAGGCCTGGATTTCCATCAGCGCCACCAGGCCATGCACCTCGGGCTCTTGCGATGCCAGGCCGGCGAGGATGCGACCCAGGCGCAGGGCTTCCTCGCACAGCGTCGGGCGCATCCAGTCGTCGCCCGCGGTGGCGGCATAGCCCTCGTTGAAGACCAGGTAGATCACCTCGAGCACCGAGCCCAGGCGTTCGCCCAGTTCGGCGCTGCGCGGCACCTCGAAGGGCACGCGCGCCTCCGACAGCGTGCGCTTGGCGCGCACGATGCGCTGCGCCACGGTCGGCTCGGACACCAGGAAGGCGCGGGCGATCTCGTCGGTGGAGAGGCCGCCGAGCAGGCGCAGCGTCAGCGCCGTACGCGCCTCGGTGGACAGTACCGGGTGGCAGGCGATGAACATCAGGCGCAGCAGGTCGTCGCCGATGTCGTCGTCCAGCGCCGTGTCGAAGTCGGGCATGGCCAGCTCCTGTTCCTGCATCTCGCGGCCCAGTTCCTCGTGCTTGCGCTCGGCCAGCTTGAGGCGGCGCAGGCGGTCGATCGCGCGATGCTTGGCCGTGGCCATCAGCCAGGCGCCCGGGTTGTCCGGCACGCCGGATTCCGGCCACTGCTCCAGCGCCGACACCAGCGCGTCCTGCGCCATCTCCTCGGCCAGGCCGACGTCGCGCAGCAGGCGCGTCAGGCCGGCGATCAGGCGCGGCGATTCCATGCGCCAGACGGCGTCGATGCGGCGGTGGACCGGGGTGCTCACGCGGCCTGGCCCGGAATGTAGTGGCCGATCGGCAGGATCTCGATGCCCCAGCCGACCTGCTCGCCGAGTTCCGCCGCCGGGTGCTTCGAGGCGATGGCGATGGCCTCGGTGATGTCGGCGGCCTCGATCATGAACAGGCCGCCGACCAGTTCCCTGGCCTCGGTGTAAGGGCCGTCGGTGACGACCGGCTTGCCATTGCGGGGGCGCAGGCAGGCCCAGTCCCCCGGGTCGGCCAGGGCGCCTGCGAACAGCACGCGACCTGTGGCATGCAATGCGGCGTCGCGGGGCGGGCACTGGCTGACCAGGGCCTGCCTGTCGGCCGGACTCATGGCCTTGAACTTCTCCACGTCGTAGTAGCCCAGGCAGAGATACTTCTTCATCGCGGTGTCCTCGCGTGGTCCGGCATCAGGCGCCCGCTGCGGCGGCTGCAGGGGCCGGTTCTTGGACCGGGGCTGCCGCGGGGATTTCCGCCGGGGCGGCGGGTGTGGCTTCCGCCACGGACTTCAGCGTCGCGAGGCCCTTCTCGAAATCGCCGCCGACCATCTTGTCCATGTTGAACAGCGTGCCCATCAGCTTGGACATGAAGTTGGCGGGGCCGTGCATGGCCCAGCTGACGCGTGTGCCGCTGCCCTCGGGCTGCAGGGTGAACTCGGCCTGGTTGTGAGCCTCGAAGGGGACCATGAAATCGAGCTTGATGCCGATCTTCGAGGGCGCCGTCGCTTCAGTGATTTCCATGCGGCCGGAGCCGACGTTCTTGTCGCCCTCCCAGGCGTAGCTCGCGCCCAGGCCGCTTTCGGCGCCGCCGTAGGTCCGCTTCAGCGCGGGATCGAGCTTCTCGTAGGGCGACCACTGGGTCCAGCGATGGAAGTCGGCGATGAGCGGGTAGATCTGCTCCGCCGGTGCCTGCACGACGGTGGAGCGTTCGACGCGGAAGATGTCGGGCTGCGTGGCGGCGTAGCCCAGCAGGGCGGCGATCGCCAGTGCCAGCGCAATGAGGATTTTCTTGATCATCGGAGATCCCTTCAGCCCTTCTGGCCTATGTTCTGCTGCATGTCCTTGAAGTCGGACGCGGCTTCCTGCACGTCGGCGGGGAAGTCCTCGAACTCCTGCACCTGGCGGATCTCGATCACTTCGTTGTCGCCGCCCGGGCAGCGCCGGGCCCACTCGATGGCCTCCTCGCGCGACTTCACCTGGATCATCCAGTAGCCGCCCAGCACTTCCCTGGCCTCTGCGAAGGGGCCGTCGGTGACCTTGGGCCTGCCGCCCTGGAAGGACACGCGGGCGCCCATCGAGGGCGGGTGCAGGCCGTCCAGGGCCAGCAGCACGCCGGCCTCCTGCAGCGCGCTGTTGTACTTCATCATCGCCTCGACGGCCTTGGCGTCGGGCATGGTTCCGGCGGGGGCACTCTCGTAGCCGCCGGGAATCATCAGCATCATGAAACGCATGGTCCTGTCTCCCGGTTCAGACGACGTGGATCAGCCAGTTGATGCCGAACTTGTCGGTCAGGGCCCCGAAGCGCGGCGAGAAGAAGGTCTTCTGCAGCGGCATGTCGGCGCGGCCGCCCTCGGACAGCGCTGCGTAGGCCTTGTCCGCGTCGGCCTCGGCCTTGAGGTTCAGCGACAGCGAGAAGCCGCCGAAGCGGGTGGTGCCGTTGCACATGCCGTCGGAGGCCATGATCGTGCTTTCGCCGATGCGGAAGGAGGAGTGCATGATCTTGTTCTCGTTGCCCGGAGCGAGGCCGGGATTCGGCTCCGGGCTTTCGCTGAAGCGCAGGATCATTTCGACCTGCGCGCCCACGGTCTTCTTGTAGAACTCCAGGGCCTCTTCGCAGCGGCCGTCGAACATCAGGTAGGGTTGGATATTCATGGTGGTTTTCCTCGGATTTCTGATTCTGAAAAGGATCATGGATTGACGGTCAGCCGCGCAGCAGCATCCAGGCAATGTCCAGCAGCAGGACGATGGTGGCCAGGCCGCCGATGATGAAACTGATGGTGCGCCAGGGCTGGGTCGCTGAAAGATAGGCCCAGGAATGCACGTAACGGGCGAACACGAACACCGCGAACAGCGCGCTGGCCAGCTTCAGGCCGCCGCCGAGCAGCACATACACCAGGCCCAGCAGCAGGAACGGGTAGATCGCCGCCTCGGCGTTGCGGTGCGCGCGCAGCACGCGCGCCACTTCCGGCGGATCGGTGTCGCGCAGCGTTCCGCCGAATCGCGCGGCGTCCTCGGGGTTGATCGCGATCTTCGTCCTGCCGCGCGTCGCGCCGCTGTAGCCCCAGAGGAACAGCAGGTTCAGCACCAGCAGGATGGAGGTGAGCGCGTAGGCGCCCAGTGCCGGATATTGCGGGTTCATGCGATATCTCCAATGCGGGTGATAGCCTGCGCCGAGACGGTGCTCCAGGGCATGCGGGCCAGCGCCGGCTGCGCCTCCGGCGGGAAGTGGGCGGCCTCCGCCAGCTGGCGGATTTCGATCTCGGCATCGCCGCCGGCCAGCGAGGGGCAGCGCCGCGCCCAGCGCACCGCTTCGGTCAGCGAGCCCGTTTCCAGCAGCACGAAGCCGGCGATGACTTCCTTGGCATCGGTGAAGGGGCCGTCGGTGACCGTCGTGCGGCCCTGCGAATAGCGCAGCTTCGCTCCGAGGGCGCTGGGCAGCAGGCCATCGCCGCCGCGATAGACGCCGGCCGCGGCCAGTTCGTCGCGGTAGCGGCCCATGGCCTCGAGCATCTGCGGGCCGGGCAGGGTGCCTGACTCGGTGAGGGCATCGTCCTTGCGGATGATCATGAAAAGCATCGATTCACTCCCTGTGATGGCGGCCTGGCGCCGCGTTCAGTGCTGCGTGGTGATCTGCTCGCGCAGGCGCTCTTCCTGGGCGCGCAGTTCC
Source organism: Solimonas sp. K1W22B-7 (assembly GCF_003428335.1). Classification (GTDB taxonomy): domain Bacteria; phylum Pseudomonadota; class Gammaproteobacteria; order Nevskiales; family Nevskiaceae; genus Solimonas_A. The sequence continues at coordinate 3,602,718 of NZ_CP031704.1, read as the reverse complement.
GGGGTCAGCTCGGCGCCGAAATCCTCCATCTCGAACACCGGGCGGATCTCCACCTCGCATTCGACGCCCATCGGGTTGGGGCAGCGCTTGACCCACTCGATCGCCTCTTCCATCGAGCGCACCTGCCACAGCCAGAAGCCGGCCAGCAGTTCCTTGGTCTCGGCGAAGGGGCCGTCGATGACGGAGCGCTGCTGGCCCGAGAAGCGCACGCGGGCGCCCTTGGAGCTGGGGTGCAGGCCTTCGCCGGCGAGCATGATGCCGGCCTTCACCAGCTCCTCGTTGTACTGGCCCATCTGGGTCAGCAGCTGCTGGTCCGGCATCACGCCGGCTTCGGAATTCTGGTCCGCCTTGATCAAAACCATTACGCGCATCGTCCTGCTCCTGTTGGCTTCAGTGGAGCCGGGAGGGGAGGTTTTGCGCCGCCCTGTTTCCCGGTGTTACTGATACGTCGAACGGCAGACCGCGAAATCGACAGGCTCCCGCGCATTATTGACGGGAAATATTGCAAGACACTGAATTCATGCGTTTTATAGTTTTGTCTGGCTGGCTTCAATGACCCCGGCGAGACGTTTCAGGCCGACAGGACAGGGCCGGCACCGGGATGCTAGCTTGAAAGGCCCCGGCGGCGAACTCGCAGGCGGATCGCGGGTCGATGTAGGGCGGCCACCCAGAAAAGGAATTCACGATGAGCACGCAAATCTTCGTCAATCTTCCGGTGAAGGACCTGCCGGCCTCGATGGACTTCTTCAAGCGCCTGGGCTTCGGCTTCAACACGCAGTTCACCGACGACACCGCCGCCTGCATGGTGATCGGCGACAACATCTACGCGATGCTGCTGACCCACGAGAAATTCCGCAGCTTCACGCCCAACCCGGTCTGCGACGCGCACAAGAGCACCGAGGTGCTGGTCTGCCTCAGCCGCGACAGCCGCGAGGCGGTGGAGGAGATGGTCCAGCAGGCGGTGAAGGCCGGCGGCAGGAGCTACAGCGAGGCCAAGGACCACGGCTTCATGTACCAGCATGGCTTCCAGGATCTCGACGGTCACATCTGGGAGCTGATCCACATGTCCCCCGAGGCGCCGCAGGGCTAGGGCGTCATTTTTCGCATACACACGAGGAGAACAAGATGGCTTACATTGATGGTTTCGTGGTGCCGGTGCCGAAGAAGAATGTCGAGGCTTACCGCAAGGTCGCGCGCAAGGCCGGCAAGGTCTGGAAGGAATACGGCGCGCTGGAGTACGTCGAATGCCTGGCCGACGACGTCAAGCCGGGCAAGCTCACGTCCTTTCCGCAGAGCGTGAAGCTCAAGGCCGATGAAGTCGTGGTGTTCTCCTACATCATCTACAAGTCACGCAAGCAGCGCGACAGCATCCTGGCCAAGGTGATGAAGGATCCGCGCCTGGCCAACATGGATCCGACGATCTTCGACGGCAAGCGCATGTTCTGGGGTGGCTTCAAGCCGATCGTCACGCTTTGACATGACTGCCCGCAAGGAGATTGCCGAGTTCCGGGACCTCGGGCAGCCTGTGCCTGAAGAGTCGCCCGACCCGTACGGCATGTTCTGAGGCCGTACACCGAAAAACCGCAGGAGAGCTTTCCGATGCTGATCCGCCGCATGCTGTCCCTGGCGCTCGCCGCCGCCCTGATGCCCGCCCTGGCTTCCGCTGCCAGCTACGAGATCGAGACCTACCATACCTACCCGAGCCTGGAGATGACCCACATGGGTATCTCGATCTGGCGCGGCAAGTTCAACAAGAGCTCCGGCACGGTGACGATGGACCGCAAGGCCAGGACCGGCACGGTGGACATCCAGACCGAGATTGCCAGCGTCGACTTCGGCCTGGACGAGATGAACAAGCATGCGGTTTCGGAGGACTGGCTCAATGCCGGGAAGTATCCGACGATGAGCTACAAGGGAAAGCTGGTGTTCGGCAAGGGCAAGGGCGATACCCCCACCGCGGTAGACGGCGAACTCACCCTGCGCGGCGTGACCCGGCCGCTGAAGCTGAAGATCAACAGCTTCAAGTGCATCGACCATCCGTTCTACAAGAAGGAAGCCTGCGGTGCGGACGCCGAGGGCACACTGGATCGTGTCGATTACGGCATGACGCAGTACGCCGACAATGGTGCGGGCAAGATCCTGATCCGCATCCAGGTGGAAGCGATCAAGAAGGACTGAACTGCCCGCTCCCACGGGTGCAGCGACTTCCTTCTGCGGTTAGCATCCTCCCCACACACGGGAGGCGGGCATGGCGGTAGAGGGACAGGGCAGTGACCTGGTCAAGGTGGTGGCCCTGCTGGGCGCCGGCGTCGTTGCCGTGCCGCTGTTCAAGCGCCTGGGCCTGGGCTCGGTGCTGGGCTACCTCGCCGCCGGCCTGGTGATCGGCCCCTTCGGGCTCGGCTGGTTCAGCGATCCGCAGGCGATCCTGCACGTCGCGGAACTCGGCGTGGTCATGTTCCTGTTCATCATCGGCCTGGAGATGCAGCCGACGCGGCTGTGGAGCCTGCGCGGCGAGATCTTCGGCCTGGGCCTGAGCCAGGTGCTGGCCTGCGGCGTGCTGCTCACCGGTGCTGCCGTGCTGTTCGCCGGGCTGTCGCCGGCGGTGGCCTTCGTCGCCGCCATGGGCTTCGTGATGACCTCCACCGCCACCGTCATGCTGCTGCTGGATGAGCGCGGCGAAACCTCCACCCCGCGGGGCCAGCGCATCGTCTCGGTGCTGTTGCTGGAAGACCTGGCGATCGTGCCGCTGCTGGCGATGGTCGCCTTTCTGGCGCCGCCGTCGGAAGGCGTGGGGCAGTCGCGCTGGCTCGCCATCGGCACCGGCGTGGCGGCGATCGTGGGGCTGGTGCTGGCCGGCCGCTGGCTGCTGAACCCGCTGTTCCGCACGCTGGCGGCAGCCAAGGCGCGCGAGGTGATGACCGCCGCGGCCCTGCTGGTGGTGCTGGGCGCCGCCCTGCTGATGGAAATCGGCGGCCTGTCGATGGCGATGGGCGCCTTCCTGGCCGGCGTGCTGCTGTCCGAGTCCACCTTCCGTCACCAGCTGGAAGCCGATATCGAGCCCTTCCGCGGCATCCTGCTGGGCCTGTTCTTCCTCAGCGTCGGCATGTCGCTGGACCTGACGGTGTTCACCAGCGACTGGCGCATGGTCATCGGCGGCACCCTGCTGTTCATGGCGATCAAGGCCGCGGGCATCTACGGCATCGGGCGCCTGTACCGCGCCAGCCACGGCGACGCGCTGCATCGCACGGCGCTGATGGCCCAGGGCGGCGAGTTCGCCTTCGTGCTCTATGCCGCCGGCGCGGCGGCCGGCGTGTTCGACAGCCGCCTCAGTGCGATCTTCACCGCGATCGTGATCCTGTCGATGGCGCTGACGCCGCTGGTGGTGATGTCGCTGCGCTGGCTGCTGCCGCGCGAGGATCAGTCGATGGACGGCGTCGATCACGCCAGGGGACTGACCGGCCGCGTGCTGCTGATCGGCTTCGGCCGCTTCGGCCAGGTGGCCAGCCAGGCCTGGCTGGCGCGCGGCATCGAGGTGGCGATCATCGACACCGACACCGAGATGATCCGCACCGCCGGCGAATTTGGTTTCAAGATCTACTATGGCGACGGTACCCGCCTGGACGTGCTGCGCGCCTCCGGTGCCGGGAAGGCGCAGGTGATCGCGGTGTGCATCGACAACCGCGAGTCGGCGATGAAGATCGTGCAGCTGGTGCGGCACGAGTTCCCGCACGTGAAGCTGCTGGTGCGCGCCTTCGACCGTGAGCACGCCATCCGCCTGATCGAGGCCGACGTGGACTACCAGATCCGCGAGACCTTCGAGTCCGCCAGCCGCTTCGGCGAGGCCGCCTTGCTGGCCCTGGGCGTGCCGGCGGCGGAGGCCGAGGCGGTGGCGGCGGACGTGCGCCGCCGCGACATCGAACGCTTGGACCAGCAGGTCACCGGCGGCATCAATGCCGGCACCGACCTGCTGCACAGCAACCGCCTCAAGCCCACGCCGCTGACCGAGCCGCGCCACCCCGGCGAGGCCCTGAGCCCCGAGACGGCCGCGGTGACACGGGCAGGTGATTAGGGCCTGCTAACGCCATGGCCATCGCCGTGATGCCCCTGCGGGGCACCCCTCCGGGGCGGGATTGTTTTGGCGCATGGCGGCGTCCCGAGGCCGCTTATGTACATCTTGTACACCGCGCGTCTCGGGACATTGCCCTGCGCCAAAACGATCTCCGTCACAACGACGGCCATGGCGTTAGCAGGCCCTGGGGCGATTGTTTCTTCCCCGGCCTGGGCCATACTGCTGGCCATAACGACGAGAGCGGCCCCCGGGCCGCCACCGAGGAGAGAGGGCAGGGCGATGAGCGTAGCGGGCCCGCGGATACACACCTACCTGTGGGACCGCTGCTTCCTGCTGCAGGGCCATGAGTACGAGCTGGACCGGCGCCACAATCCCTACCATCGCCCGTCGGCGACGCTGCTGGTGGCGCACGAGGGCAGTTTCGAGCTGGGCATCAATGGCGAGCCGCCGCGCGAGTACGAGGCGGTGCTGCTGCCGGTCAACATCCAGCGCGACTGGATCACCAGCCATGGCCGCCCCTTCACCATCGCGGACGCGGGCGTCAGCAGTCAGGCCTACCTGCGGCTGGCGCCCTACCTGTCCCCGGGGCAGCCGCGGGTGCTGGCGCCGGCGTTGCGCGACCGGCTGCGCGGCCTGCTGGCGCGGCATGATCCGGGAGTGCTGGACGTCGAGGCGGCGGTGCTCCTGTTCGGCGCCGCCGTGGATGCCTGTTGCGATCCGCCGCGGCCGCCGCTGCGGCGCGAGCCGCGCATCCTGCGAGTGATGGAGCAGATCGAGCGCCTGCCGCTGGACCAGCTCTCGCACGAGGACCTGTCGCAGGAGGCGCAGCTCTCGGCCTCGCGCCTGCGCGCCCTGTTCCAGCGCCATGTCGGCTGCACCATCTCGCAGTACATGCGCTGGGTTGCCGGCTCGAAAGCGGCGGAGATGTGGCGCGAGGGCAGCAGCTTCACCGACATCGCCCTGGCCGCCGGCTTCTACGACCTGGCCCATGCCGACCGTGTGATGAACGAGATCTTCGGCATGAATCCCACGGTCATGACCGATCCGCGGCTGTACCAGCTGCACTTCCGGCGTTAGGCCGGCCACTCATTCGGGGCCATAAAACCAGAGCTTGAGGGCGCCATGCCTGCGTCCATAAGCCCGCTGCGACAGCGCTTGTCGGAACTTGCCGACAAGGCTTGCAATGCAGTCGTTTCATCCAAGCGCGGCGTCCAAGACGGACACCCGTGGCATTCGGACAATGCACCCCGACCCGCGACAAGACGGGCCCTTTATCCGACAGCCTTCTGGAGAGAATGACCATGCGATTCCTGTTGCTTGCCGCCGTCCTGGCGGCTTCCGTACCCGCGGCCCAGGCCGCTTCACCCTGTACCGACACCGTCACCGGCACCTCGCACACGCTGAGCTGCAGCTACCAGAGCAAGACCGTTACCTCGAACTACGGCATTCCGCGCATCGTGCGCTACCAGGTGCCGGAGGGCACGCCGCCGGCGGGCGGTTGGCCCGCGGTGGTGATGATGCAGCCGAGCGTGTTCCCGATCTTCTGGTCCGCCCCGGACTACACCCCGGCCGGCGCCTTCCACCAGGTGCGCAGCATCAAGGTCCTGCTCGAGGCCGGCTACGCCGTGGTCGAGCCGCCGACCAACTGGCTGCGCCTCTACCAGTTCTGGGACACCAACGTCGGCTTTGGCAGCGACTTCAACTACCCCACCACCGATGACTACGGATTCCTGACCAAGGTCTTCAACGGTATCGCGGCGCAGCAGTACGGCCCGATCAACGCCGCGAAGCTGTACGCCACCGGCATGTCCAGCGGCGGCTACAACACCTCGCGCATGGCGGTGAGCTTCCAGGGCCGCTTCCGCGCCCTGGCGATCCAGTCGGGCTCCTACGCCACCTGCCTGGGTCCCATCTGCAACATCCCGGCCACACTGCCCTACAACCACCCGCCGACGCTGTTCCTGCACGGCGCCAACGACAACGTCGTGCCGGTCAACACCATGGAGGCCTACTTCAACAAGCTGCAGGCCCAGGGTGTCGATGTCCGCAAGGTGATGGTGGCGGGCAAGGCCCACGAGTATTTCGCGGAAACGCCGGAAGAGATCCTGAACTGGTTCCAGACGCACTGACCTGACCTCGGTGGTATTGCCGAAGGCTGGCTCCGCCCCTTGGGGCGGGGCCAGCCTTCGGCCGTTGTGGCCCGATCGGCTAAGCGGTCTGGCGTGTGCGGGGCTCACGCCCCCCAGGGTGGAGGGAACACACTCCGCCATAGGACGGGCCATCCGCAGCCCGCTGTCGGTATTTCGAGGAGATGAGGATGTTGCAGACGGTTCGTGGGCTGAAGTGGGCGGGGTATTCGCTGCTGCTGGCGCTGGCGCTGGCGCTGGCGGGCTGCGGGGGCGGCAGCAGCGGCACCGGAGGCTCCGGTGTCGTCCAGGCCGGTGCCGAGCTGCTCAAGCGCGTGCCCTTCGCGCCGACGCCGGATCCCGATGCCTTCTATGCCCAGCCCGAGCCCTTCCCGGTGGATGCTCCGCCGGGCACCCTGCTGAATTCGCGCAGGATCACGTTCCGGCCCGGCCTGTCGGTGCCGATGGCCAACGCCGCCTGGCAGCTGCAGTACGTCACCCGCGATGCCCAGGGCCGGCCGATCGCCGCGGTGACCACCGTGGTCAAGCCGCTGCTGCCGGCACTGGCCTTCGGCGGCAGGAAGCCGGTGGTGTCCTACCAGTTCGCCTATGACAGCCTTGGCGCGGAATGCACGCCCTCGCGCACGATCAGCGGCGGCACCGCCAATGCCAACAACCAGCTGGAAACGCTCAGCTACATCCTCGGCCTGACCGCCGAGGGCTGGACCATGGTGATGCCCGATTACGAGGGGCCGTACAGCGCCTACGGTGCCGGCGAGTTTTCCGGCCAGGCGACGCTGGACAGCATCCGCGCCGCGCTGTCCTTCGAGGAACTGGGCCTGAGCCCGGATTCGCCGGTCGCGCTCTGGGGCTACTCCGGCGGCGCCCTGGCCACGGCCTGGGCCGCCGCGCTGCATCCCGGGTACGCCCCGGAACTGAACCTGGTGGGCGCCGCCTCCGGCGGCACGCCGGCCGACGTGTTCAGCGTGGTGCAGGCCGCCGAGGGCGGCCCGTTCTTCAACCTGATCTTCAGTGCCGTGGTCGGCGCCAACCGGGCCTATCCCAATCTGCTCCCGGCATCCATCATCAATGAGGCCGGGCGCGCGGCGATCGAGAAGGTCAGGGATGGCTGTGTCGGCGGTGGGGGCGTGCTGGGCATCGGCCTCGGCGGCGCCCGCCTGTCGGACTACACCACGCATCCCGATCCCTTCAACTCGCCGGGGGCGCTGGCGGTGAAGCCCAAGGTGACACTGCCGCAGCCGGGGCGCACGCCGACGATCGACATGTTCATCTACCATGAGATCTTCGACGAGCTGATCCCCATCGCCGGCACCGACAAGCTGGTGGAGCAGTGGTGCGCCGACGGCGCCCACATCCGCTACCTGCGCGCGCTGGGCGGCGAGCACATCACCGGCGTGGTCACCGGGGCGCCGCAGGCATTGCTCTACGTCACCAGCCGTTTCGCCGGCGGCGCGCTGGATCCGCTGGCCACCCTGGGGTCGAGCCGTTGCAACTAGAGGCATCGTCCCTTGGGGTGGGGCGCTGGCCCCTCCTGCGGGCTACAGTGTCCCCTGGGGCTACAGACAGCCGCCTCCTGGGCGGTCAAGATGCACGGGTGGAAATCGATCAGCGCACCGGCACTTCGGGCACGGCGCGCAAGCGGGGGGAAGCGGGTGCGAGAGGATTCCGGATACAGCAGCCAGGCGTCCTGGCCGGCGACACTGATGGATGGCTGGAGCCTTCCCGAGGCCCGGGCGCCGCGCCCTGGCGACCGCCTGCAGCAGCGCCTGCGCCATGCCATCGAGGCGCAGCAGTTCGAGCTGGTCTACCAACCCATCTATGCCGCCCGCTCGCAGCGCCTGCTGGCGGCCGAGGCCCTGCTGCGCTGGCATGAGCCGCAGCTCGGGCCGGTGAGCCCCGGCGTGTTCATCCCGGTGGCCGAGCGCAGCACGCTGATCCTGCAGATCGACCAGTTCGTGCTGTCCAGTGTCATCGCGCAGCTGCGCGCGTGGCGCGAGGCTGGCCTGCCGTCGCTGCCGGTGTCGGTCAACCTCTCGGCGCGGCAGCTGCAGAGCAGCGGTTTCGCCGCGCGCCTGGAGGCCATGCTGGGCGAGGCCGGCGTGGCGCCGCAGCTGCTGCAGCTGGAGATCACCGAACACGCCCTGATCGACGACCGTGGCCGTGCCGCGCGCAACCTGCTGGAAGGCGCCGAGCTGGGCCTGAGCTTCGCGCTGGACGATTTCGGCACCGGCCAGTCCTCGTTCTCGCAGCTGCGCCACCTGCCGATCCAGCGCCTCAAGATCGATCGCGAATTCGTCGACGGCATCGACGCCGACCCGCGCGACCAGAAGATCGTGCGCGCCATCGTCGCCATGGCCCATGCCCTGGGAGTGGACGTGGTTGCCGAGGGCGTCGAGACCGAGGCCGAGATGAACACCTTGCGCCGCGTGCGCTGCGATGCCCTGCAGGGTTTCCTGCTGGGGCGCCCGATGTCGGCCGAATCACTTGCTGGATTGCTCGCGGCGCCTGCCGCCTGAGCTTCCAACACGCGGTAGGGGATTGGCCACCCAGGGGGTGGCCATTTTTTTGGCGCGCCCGGGCGAAGGTGGTTCTTGAATGATAGTCATTATTAATTGATAATAATTATCATTATTGGCCTGACCTCCCCCAGAGATGACCTTTCCCCGAAAATCCCGCCGGCTGGCCGGCAAGCAGATTCCCGTCCTGTTGTCCTGCCTGCTGACCCTGCCCGCCATGGCCGCGGAAGAGGGGAAGCCTGAAGCGGGTGGCGAAGAAGCCGTGAGCATGGCCCCGGTGGTCGTGTCGGGCAGCGCCGACCATCCCTATGCCGTGAAGGACACGGCCGCCGCCACGCGCCTGCCGCTGACGCTGAAGGAGACCCCGCAGTCGGTCACCGTGGTCACGCGCGAGCGCATGGACGACCAGAACCTGCAGAGCACGCGTGACGTGCTGGACAACACCACGGGCATCTACTCCTACGCCTACGATACCGAGCGCGTGGTGTTTACCGCGCGCGGTTTCGTGATCGACAACCTGCTGTACGACAACGTGCCGGGCGCTTCGGTCAACAGTACCGGCTCGGTGGACGAGACGATCGACACCGCGTTCTACGACCGCATCGAGATCGTGCGCGGCGCCACCGGCCTGCTGTCCGGCGCCGGCAGCCCCTCGGCGGCCATCAACCTGGTGCGCAAGCGTGCCGACAGCCGCACGTTCGAGGCTTCCACCTCACTCAGTGCCGGCTCCTGGGACGACTACCGTGCCGTTGCCGACCTGTCGACGCCGCTGACCAGCGACGGTGACGTGCGCGCGCGCGTGGTGGGCGTCTACCAGAACCGCGAGTCCTTCCAGGACCTGTACAGCAAGGAGCATCAGGCGTTCTATGGCACGGTGAATGCCGACCTGGGGCCGAACACGCTGCTGACCCTGGGTTACGACTATCTGGAGACGCAGCCGCAGGGCAATACCTGGGGCTCCTTCCCGCTGTTCTTCAGCGACGGCACGCCGACGGACTGGCGCCGTTCGATCACCACCGCCACCGACTGGAGCTTCTGGAACAAGCGCACCGAAACCCAGTTCGCCGAGTTGCAACAGCGTTTCGACAACGGCTGGTCGATCCGCTCGACGCTGACACACCGCGATTTCGGCGGCGACCTGGCCCTGTTCTACGTCTATGGCTTCCCCGATCCGGTCACCGGCGAGGGCCTGGTGCCCTTCGCCTACCGCAGCAAGGAGAGCGGCCAGCAGAACTCCCTGGATATCTACGCCAACGGCCCCTTCGAGCTGTTCGGCCGCAAGCATGAACTGGTGGTGGGCGCGACCGGCTCGCGTCTGAAGCAGCGCGGCTATGTCTACGCCGCCCCGGATTCGTTGCCCGATACCGGCAACTTCTTCGAGTGGGATGGCTCCTACCCGGAGCCGGATTTCGCCGATACCGCCGACCTGATCACGCATATCACCACCGACCAGGCGGCGGTATATGCCGCCGCACGCTTCTCACTGGCGGATCGCCTCAAGCTGATCGCCGGCCTGCGCCACACGAAGTGGAAAACCGATTACTTCGACATCTATTCCGACGACCGTGCCTACGTTCACGAGCACAATCCCACCGTGCCGTATGCGGGGTTGATCTATGACCTCACGCCGCAGTGGTCGGCCTTCAGCAGCTACACCGAGATCTTCAAGCCGCAGAACAGCCTCGATCGCGAGGGTCGCTTCCTCGACCCAACCACCGGCCAGAGCGTCGAGGTCGGCATCAAGGGCGAGCACTTCGACGGCCGTCTCAACACCGCGCTGACCTTGTTCGATACGCGGCAGGACAAGGTTGCGGTGACCGACGCCGAGATCGATCCGGACACAGGGTCGCCCTATACCGTGCCGGGTCGTCCCGCCCTGGCGGCCTCGGTGGCCGTCGACGGCACCCGCAGCCAAGGCTTTGAGCTGGAGGCTTCGGGGCAGCTGGCCAAGGGCTGGAACCTGTCGGTCGGCTGGTCCAATTTCGAGCTGGAGGGCCCGGATGGCGAGGCCATCCGCCGCTATGTGCCGCGTACCCTGATCCGCACCTACACCAGCTGGAACCCGCAGGGAGCCTGGAACAAGCTGACGCTCGGCGGCGGCGTGAACTGGCAGTCCAAGAGCACCGCGGTGCCGATCGAGACGCCTACCGGCGTCACCTCGATCGAACAGCGCGACGTGACCCTGGTCAGCCTGCTGGCGCGCTACCAGGTGACCAGGAACCTGTCTCTGCAGCTCAACGGCAACAACCTGCTCGACAAGACGTACTACGTGCTCGACGAGTACGGCAACCTGTACTACGGCACGCCGGCCAACGGCACCGTGACGGTGAACTTCCGCTTCTGATCGGAGCCGCGCGAGAAAGGCCCCGGGACATCGGTCCCGGGGTCTTTCCTGTTTACGGCCCCAGCGCGTATTCGCGCAGCGGCGGTTCCTGCGCCAGGCCGCGTACCGGCACGGCGATCAGGAAGTCGAAGGAGAAAGTGCCGAAGCCCTTCAACGCGGCGATGGCGCTGGCCGGGTTGATCACGCCCGGCATGTACAGCGGCCCCGAGCAGAAGCCAGGCTCCAGGCGCGCCGGGTCGGCGGGCTGGCCGGGGTGGTTGATGGCGTCCAGCACCAACTCGTAGGTCACGCGATCGGCCAGGATCGTGAAGTGCTCGATCGGCCGCCCGGCGCAGAGCTGCTGCAGCACGATCTGAGTACCACCCTGCAAGGCGCTGGCCGCCGGTTGCGGCAGGATCACCTCGTCGAAGTTGGTGGAGATCGAGGTGTATGCCAGCCCTGGCGGCAGCGGCCGTGCTTTGAGCGCCGCCAGGAACTTCGAGCCGGCGGCGATCTGCCAGACCGACGGCGGGCAGCGGCGGAAGCTCATGCAGGCGTATTTCGCAGCGACGGTGCCATTGTGCGGCGTCGCCAGCGAGATGTAGCTGGACACCTTCGACGCCAGGTCGGGCCAGAATTTCAGTGCCCACATCTCGTCCAGAGGACCATGCTGGTGACCGAACAGCACCAGCTTGCGGCCGCTCTGCGCGTTGATCTTGCGCACGGCATGCACCACGTACTCCGCGGCGATCTGCAGGTCGTCGAAGCCATGGCCGGGAATGGCCAGGCTGCAGGTGGGGATTCCCAGCGCCGGCAGCTGGCGCAGGTAGTTCCAGCCGAAGGAATCCACGTCGTTGGTGAAGGCGGGGGTGATCAGCACCACGTCGCGTGTGGCGGTGAGCATGTCGGGCGTGCAGGTCAGCGCCTTTTCAAGTTCCGGCAATGGCACCTGCAGCGCTGGCCCCAGGTCCATGGCGGCAGGGGCGGTGCCCTCCTTGAGTGTGTCCTCTGGCGCAGCACCCGAAGGATTCCCGCCACAGGCGGCGAGACAGAGGGCCGCCAGCAGCGGCAGCAGGGTTTTGTTCATGGCGGGACCCGGGTGGTTTTCCTGACCGCTACCCTAGTCTTCCGCTGCGCCCGGAGTCAGAGGGGCAGGGGACAATCCTCTTGTCAGGATGGGCCATAGAAAGCGCACTGGCCATGCAGGAAACGGTACAGTGCCTGTATTGACGTATCGCGAGTTCATGCCACCGATCCCGCCACCAGTTCCGGAAGCGTCTGATTCCAATGCCAGCCAAGCGATGCTGCGCGAGGAATTTCATCGCATTGCCGACGAGCGCTACGCGCGACTAGTGGCTACTGGTAAGACCATTCCCTGGGAATCAGTACGTGACCGTCTGCTGCGCTTCTGCGCCGCGGATTCCTCTCCATCCGCAAAACGGGAAGAGGGACGGCTGTAGCGTCAGCCGCCGCGCTCGCTGCCGGTGGCGTCCCTCACCCGGCGCTTCGCGCCGACCTCTCCCGGAGGGAGGGGCAAGGCTTGTCCTCAGGGCAGCAGGATCGTCGATCCCGTCGTACGGCGTGCCTCCAGTTCCTCGTGTGCCCTCGCGGCCTCCGCCAGCGGATAGCGCTGGCGGATGTCGATGGCGATCTTGCCGCTGCCGACCATGTAGAACAGTTCCGACGCCATCGCTTCCAGATCGCTGCGCTGGGCGATGTAGTCGAACAGCGTCGGGCGGGTGATGAACAGCGAGCCGCGCGAGCTCAGTTCGCTGAGCGCGAAGGGCGGCACCGGGCCGGAGGCGCCGCCGTAGGACACCATCATGCCGAGCCTGGCCAGGCAGTCGAGCGAGCCGGTGAAGGTGTCCTTGCCGACGCCGTCGTAGACCACCGGCACGCCGCGGCCGGCAGTGAGCTCGCGGACGCGCTCGACGAAGTTCTCGCGACGGGTGTTGACGACATGGGTGCAGCCGGCTGCATTCGCCAGCTCGGCCTTCTCGTCGGAGCTGACCGTGCCGATCATGGTGACGCCCAGCGCGCGGGCCCACTGGCAGGCGATCAGGCCGACACCGCCGGCGGCGGAATGGAACAGGATGGTCTCGCCGCCGCGCAGCATGAACGTGCGGCGGAACAGGTACTGCACGGTGAGGCCCTGCAGCATCATCGCCGCGGCGGTCTCGAAGGAGATCGCATCGGGCAGCTTGACCACCGGTGCCGCGGGCATGCAGCGCTCGCTGGCGTAGGCGCCGACCGGGCCGCCGGCATAGGCCACGCGGTCGCCGACGCGCAGCTGCTCCACGCCGGGGCCGACCTCCAGCACCGTGCCGGCCGCTTCCAGGCCCAGGCTGCCGGGCAGGGGCTGGCGATAGGTGCCGTTGCGGTGGTAGACGTCGATGAAGTTCAGGCCGCAGGCCGCCTGCTGCACGCGCACCTCGCCGGGGAGCGGCGCCGCCACGTCCACGTCGCGGTACTCCATCACTTCCGGTCCGCCGGTCCGTGCAATCCTGATCGCCTTGGCCATGCTGTCTCCAGGTTCCGGGCGACAGGAGACGGCCGCGCCGTCACAATATCGCCCCGGAAAGATTTCGAGATGGCGATCATGGCCCAAACACTTGCTTCCCGCACGCTCAGCATCGGCATCGACCGGGATTGGCGCGAGGTCTACGAATTCACCCACCAGCCGCGCAATTTTCCGCGCTGGGCCAGCGGCCTGGCCGATTCGCTGAAGCAGCAGGGCGATCACTGGATCGCCACCGCGCCGGAAGGGCAGGTGAAGGTCTGGTTCACCCCACGCAACGACTACGGCGTGCTCGATCACCGCGTGGAACTGCCCGGCGGCGTGGTGGCCTATGTCCCGCTGCGCGTGATCGAGAATGGCCCGGGCGCCGAGGTGCTGCTGACGCTGTTCCGCCTGCCGGACATGGACGACGCCACGTTTTCGCGCGACGCCAAGTGGGTCGCCAAGGACCTGGCGGCGCTGAAGGGCCTGCTGGAACGGAAGAGGTAGACCACCCGCTCAGGCGAAGCTGTCGATCCCGCGCACCAGCCGTTCCGCCAGGCGCGGCTGGCGGATCTGCTCCACCCACCACTTCAGTGCACGGCCCTCGTGCTCACCGCTCCAGGCGGCATAGAGCGTGTTCGGCTCGCGCGGATCGGCCGTGCGCTTTTCCAGCAGTTCGCCGCGCTTGAGCAGCGCGGCAACGCGCGCCCTCGGCAGCCAGCCCACGCCCAGGCCGTCACGCTGTGCCAGGATCTTCGCGCGCATCGTCGCCACCGCCAGCGTCGCTTGTCCGCCGAGCACGCCATAGCCGCGTGCATCGACGCGGCGCGAGGAGTCGGCCACCACGATGGCGCAGTGTGCCGCGATGGTCTCGCGTTCCAGCGGTTCCGCCACCTTGGCCAGCGGATGGCGCGGCGACACCGCGAAGACCCATTCCATCACGCCCAGTTCATGCCAGCGCAGCTTGGGAATCGCCGGCGGCTCGTTGGTGGCGCCGATCACCAGGTCGGCACGGCCCTCGCGCAGGGCCTCCCAGGTGCCGGCCAGCACCTCGTGGCCGAAGCGCAGGCTCACGCCCGAGCCCAGGGCCTGGAAGCTGCGCACCACCGGCAGCAGGGTGTCGAACTCGATGATCTCGTCGCTGACGATGCGCAGCCGGTCCTCCCAGCCGCCCGCCACCTGCTTCACGCGCTGGGTCAGCCGCGCCACGTCCAGCGTCAGCCGCGCCGCCTCCTGCGCCAGCAGCTGGCCGGCCGGGGTGAGCTGCAGGCGATAGCGGCGGCGGTCGAACAGCAGGGCGTCGAAGCGCCCCTCCAGCTGCCGCGCGGCATGCGAGATGGTGGAAGGTGCCTTGCCCAGGCGGGCGGCGGCGCGCGACAGGCTGCCGCTTTCGCGGATCGCTTCCAGCAGGGCCAGTTCGTCGGAGGACAACATGTTCGATTCCTTCGAATGTGTTCGTCGGTGCCATGGTACGGAAAACGCCACGAACCGCGCCAGTATGGGTTCCACGGCATTTCGCCCAATACGAAGGAGACGGACATGGAACGCTTCAACAACAAGACGGCCCTGGTGACCGGCGGCAGCAGCGGCATCGGCCTGGCGGCGGCCCAGGCCTTTATCAACGAAGGCGCGAAGGTGATCGTCACCGGCCGCGACGAGGCCGGCCTGGAGCAGGCCCGCAAGACCCTGGGCGCCCAGGCCCAGGCCTGGCGCAACGAGGCCGGCAGCCTCGCCCAGGCGCGGGAGCTGGCGGCGCGCCTGACCGCCGAGGGCACCGGCCTCGACGCGGTCTTCATCAATGCCGGCGTCGGCCGTTTCGCGCCGCTGGCCGACATGAGCGAGGCCATGTGGGACGAGAGCTTCGACACCAACGTCAAGGGTGCCTACTTCCTGATCCAGGCGCTGCTGCCGGTGCTCAACCCCGGCGCCTCGATCGTGCTCAACGGCTCGATCAATGCCCACATCGGCATGCCCAACTCCTCGGCCTACGCCGCCAGCAAGGCCGCGCTGATCTCACTGGCCAAGACCCTGTCGGCGGAACTGCTGCCGCGCGGCGTGCGCGTCAACGTCGTCAGCCCCGGCCCGGTGACCACGCCGCTGCACGGCAAAATCGGCATGGACGCCGAAGCCAAGAGCCAGCTGGCGACGCAGATCCCGCTGGGCCGCTTCGGCAAGGTCGAAGAAGTTGCGGCCACCGTGCTGCACCTGGCCTCGTCGGAATCGGGCTTCATCGTCGGCACCGAGATCATCATCGACGGCGGCATGAGCCAGTTGTAGGAGGCAGGGAACAGGGGATGCCGCGGCGCTGTCGCCCGGCGCTCCCTGAACCTTCTTTCATGTCTCTGCGGCCAGCGTCAGCCACGCCGTGCTCCTGATATGGTCCGGCCATAACCATAAGCAGTGTGCGAGGAGAGCGGATGAGCATGGAACATTTCGATGTGCTGATCGTGGGCGCCGGCCTGTCCGGCATCGGCGCCGGACACCACCTGCAAACCCGTTGCCCGGGCAAGACCTACGCGATCCTCGAATCGCGCGAAACGATCGGTGGCACCTGGGACCTGTTCCGCTATCCCGGCATCCGTTCCGACTCGGACATGTACACGCTGGGCTATTCCTTCCGCCCCTGGAAGGAGGCCAAGGCCATCGCCGACGGTCCCTCGATCCTGTCCTACGTGCGCCAGACGGCGAAGGACGGCGGCATCGATCGTCACATCCGTTTCCGCCAGAAAGTGCTGCGTTCCTCGTGGTCCAGTGCCGAGGCGCGCTGGACCGTCGAAGCGCAGGGGCCGGACGGTGCGGTCACGCGCTACAGCTGCAGCTTCCTCTACAACTGCAGCGGCTACTACGACTACGAGCAGGGCTACATGCCGCAGTACCCCGGCGCGGAGCGCTACAAGGGCCAACTGATCCATCCGCAGAAGTGGCCGGAAGGCCTGGACTACAAGGGCAAGCGCGTGGTCGTCATCGGCAGTGGCGCCACCGCGGTGACCCTGGTCCCGGCCATGGCCAGCGACACCGCCAAGGTGACGATGCTGCAGCGCTCGCCGACCTACATCCTGTCGCTGCCGGCGGAAGATGCCATCGCCAACTTCCTGCGTCGCGTGCTGCCGGCGAAGCTGGCCTACGCCATTGTGCGCTGGAAGAACGTGCTGATGAGCATGCTGCTCTACCAGCTCAGCCGCAGCCATCCCGAGCTGGTCAAGAAGCTGGTGCGCAAGGGTGTGGAAAAGATGCTCGGTCCCGGCTTCGACATCGACCGGCACTTCAAGCCCAGCTACAACCCCTGGGACCAGCGCCTCTGCCTGGTGCCCAACGGCGATCTGTTCAAGGCCCTGCGCAAGGGCCAGGCCGACATCGTCACCGACCACATCGAGACCTTCACCGAAAAGGGCATCCGCCTGAAGTCCGGACAGGAGCTGGAGGCCGACATCGTCGTCAGCGCCACCGGGCTCAACCTGCTGGCCATCGGCGGTGCACAGCTGGTGGTGGACGGTGTGCCGATCGAGTTGTCGAAGACGCTCAGCTACAAGGGCATGATGCTCAGCGGCGTGCCGAACTTCGCCATCGCCCTGGGCTACACCAATGCCTCGTGGACGCTGAAGTGCGATCTCAGCTGCGAATACGTCTGCCGCCTGATCAACCACATGGACCGGCTCGGCTACACGCACTGCACGCCGCACAACGACGATTCCACGATTACCGAAGTGCCCTTCCTGGACTTCTCCTCGGGCTACGTGCAGCGCGCCATCGACCAGTTCCCGCGCCAGGGCTCGCGCACGCCCTGGAAGCTGCACCAGAACTATGCCCTGGACCTGGCCACGCTGAAGTTGGGCGACCTGGACGACGGGGCGATGAAGTTCATCGGCGCGGTGAAGTAGGGCGCGCTGTCGGCGACGACGAGTACATTCAAGAGGGCCGTCAGGGATCGATATGGCACCAAAAGCCAAGTCGTCGTCGACTGAATGCGCCATATTTACCGCGAGCGCCCTGTCGGCCTCTGACGGACATATGGTGAGTGCCTAACCGGTGGGGGCTGAATTTGCTAAAGGTAAGCTCGTTCGATCACGATACGCAGCACCCAGGTAAGCTCGGTTGACCGCATGCCGGTACTCTCCCGCCCAGTCGATACCGCGAGTCCGGCTACGATACGCGTAGGTGCGCTGACCGGGCTTGAGAAGCTCCTGCGCCACCAGCCGCAGGCCTTAAGCTCCTTGTGCTCGAGCGTCGGTCTCGACCCTGAGGCTTTGAAGGATTCGGATCGGAGAATCCCGGTCGATTGCTATCTTTCTCTGCTTGAAGCGGCGTCCCTCCTGGTCCCGGACGGCGCCGTTGGCCTTCATCTCAGTCGCGGCCTGCCATTTTCGAGCTTCGGTCAGTTTGCCGATATTGTGTTGAAGGCGCCGGATCTGACGACCGCCATACAAGCGGGAATGGACCACCTCTCCCATCATCACGAGGGAGCGAGGCTCGAGTTTCTGATCGTTGGTCAGCATGCGATCTGCAGCTATTCAGTGCGCAAGCCCTTTGTCATCCAGTATCGGCAGGAAGCTGAACTGGCGCTCGCCAATGTGCTCCGCTTCGGCCGAAGAATAACCGGCAAGCCAGACTGGGTGCCCGTGGCTGTTCATTTCGAGCATGCTGCTCCGAAAAACACGTCCATTCATAACCGCGTGTTCGGCGCTCCGGTGCATTTCTCGCAAAGTTTCAATGGATTGGTTTTTCCAAAGGCTCTTTTCGGAAGTGCGAGCTCCGCTTCGTTGTCCGCACTCGTGGCCAGAGACTCGGCCAGTCGAAGCAAGGCCGAAACAAGGATTGATCTGCCTGATGATGCGCGCAGGCAGATCGTTCGTTCGTTGCCGCATGGGGACTGTTCCATCGAGGATTGCTCCGCCCAATTGAAGGTTTCTGTGCGGACACTGCAGCGACGGCTTGCCGATGGCGGGAGCAGTTTTGACGAGATGGTCGAGATTATTCGGCGGGATCTTGCACTTCAGTATCTCGCGCAGGATCACCTGAGTTTGACTGAAATTGCCTCTCTGCTCGGCTACGCAGAGCTAAGTACCTTCAGCCGGGCTTTCAAGCGATGGACAGCAGATTCGCCGCGTACTTATCGAAGACGGCATGACATGAGATCGCCGCACTCGCCATAGCGGTCGGCAAAGACCGGGGCGCGATGCTCGCGCTGAAGTCCAATGTGCGACCGATCATGGTGAAGTCACCGAACAATCGGCTCGACCTGCCGCCCGAAATGGTCGGCTCCCTCCGCAGGAGCCTGGACGTAAACAGTGCCCCAGGTCTATCGACAGCGCTTCCAAACCCAGCCACGGGCCAACGGACAAGCGCGAGACGTTACCCATACCAGGCAATCACCCGTCATGTCGTGAAATGCCAAGCACCCGGTAGCTTGCCTGGATATCGTCTCTCCCACAGGAACAGTTTGGTCGTCACGGACCACATTCGGGAGTCTCGCTCATGGCATCTGCTGCATCAACAGGGAAAACGTTCTCATGAACGACAGACATTTCGTTCTGGCGTTTTACTGTGCGTGGAACGCCGCAGTGCAATTCGAGTGGCTTCGATTTGCGCCGATCGCCCGTGACGCCGCCAAGCAATACAACGTCAGCGTAGGCGGCATCGGATTCCTGGCGATGCTATTTCCGGTGGTCTTTCTGGTTCTGGCTATGCCCGTCGGACGATTGCTGGGCAGAATTGAAATACGTACGGCGCTACGAGCGATCTCGGTGCTTATGGTTTCCGGTGCGTTGGTGCGCTTGGGTACATCCAGCTTCGCTGGACTCGTGATCGGGCAGACACTAATCGCTACGACTCAGGCAGTGATGATTTCGTTGATTGCCAACATCGCCGCCATTTGGTTCAAGGAAGATCAGCGGCTAGTCGCGACGAGTCTGGGCACGATGTCGATATTCGGTGGCATCGCGCTTGCACTTCTCCTGGTTCCGATGTCGGCCAGTGCCATCGGGCCCAGTTTGCGCATCGATGCGCTGGTTCTAGGAGGGCTTGCGGCCGCAACATGGCTTCTTGTTCCCGTTGATCCGCGTCGGATTCAGTCCGTGGGAGAGGTGCCCTGGTGGCCAGCCACCCGCAAGTTGCTCAAGACTCCAGCCATAGGCGCTGCGCTGGCACTGATGTTTCTGGGAGATGGGGTTTTCAATGCATTGTTCATCTGGCTCGAACCGATGTTCGCGCAACGCGGAATCAATGCTGAACTCGCGGGCAGGATCGGCCTCCTCATGCTCGGCGGCGGACTGATCGGAATGGTGGGCATGGGACACGTGGGTCTCCCCGAGCGTCGCCTGCATATGCTCATTGTCGTCGCCGCGATTGTCGCCCTGCCGTTGACCGCCATGCTGCTGCAAGCCAAGTCGATGCTGGTCATTGGCATCAGCGCAGTGCTTCTTGGAGCGCTGATCCTGTCTCCTCTACCGTTGCTGGTGGAGGTCGTGTCGCTGGCGGCCGGCGAGAAGTTGGCCAGCAGCGCGGTGGGCCTTTTCTGGATGGCCGGCAACGCCGGCTCTGCAGCCGTCATTGCCTTGATGTCCGTTCTGGCCGATCGCGGTGCGGACGGCGTCATCGGCTGGGTCTTACTGCCCATCCTGGCATGCGAGGCACTGATTGCGGGTCTGTTCCTGCGATTTGTGCCGGGACGCTATCGCTCCACACGGAACTCAATATGAAACTTTCGGAAAAGACGATTCTCATTACTGGCGCCTCAGCAGGTATCGGACGTTGCGTTGCAGAGAAGCTGGCGGCCGGAAACAACAATGTGGTGATCACCGCACGAAGAGCGGCGCAACTGGAAGACGTTGCCTCAATCGTTCGAGCGCGCGGCAGTCGGTGCCTGGTGCTACCCGCGGACGCACTCGACGAAGCGGCAACACAGGCGGTCGTCGACCGGGCAGTCAATGAGTTCGGACGAATGGATGCCGTCTTGCTCAATATCGGTGAGGGGCCGGCCTACAACATGGCCACGGCGTCTGCGGCGACGATAAAAAGATGCATGCATATCAACTACGACGTAACCGTGAACTATCTGGTCCCCACCATTGCATGCATGAAGGCCGCGGGTGGCGGCTTGATCGCGCATACCAACTCACTCGCTGGATTGTTGGGGGTCCCTATGCAAGGGCCCTATTCGGCTGCGAAGTCGGCCTGTCGACTGCTTCTCGATACCTCTCGCACCGAACTGAAGCGGTTCAACATCCGAATCGCCTCTGTATATCCAGGGTTTATCGCAACAGAGCGCACGGCCGACGATGGAATCCCTGCACCATTCGAGATATCTCCGGATGCTTGCGCGGAGCACATTCTCCGTGCGATGGAGCGAGAAACGCCGGACACGCTATTCCCGTGGCAGACGAGCCTGATGACCCGGGTACTGCAAAACCTCCCGAAGTCATGGGCCGGAAACCTGATGCTGAAGGCCGCAGCTGCGGAGTACTGATATCAGTGGTGTGCGCAAGGTCGCAGCCAGGCCCAGGAATTTCTGCTCGTAGAGCACTTGCTGGATGTAGTATGGAGAGGTGGACTGCCAGGATTCGTTGGCCGCCCGCCTACCGCCATAGTGGCACTGCATGGACTGCCCTGCATGGACTTCCTTGATTCAGCGCATTTCATCGTGGCGCTGGTTCTCGCCGGCACTGCGCTGATCTTTGCCAAGAGCGATCTGGCCAGCCGCAGCACGCGATCCCTGTCCTTGTGCCTGCTTTGCATGGGTGTGGCGGTCCTGCTTGGGGAGCACGAAGAAGAAAGCAACATTGTCCATGCGATGCTCACCACGTTTTTCAAGGCGGCTTCCGTCGTGGCTGGAATCGAATGGGGCCGCCGGATCAGCCGGACTGCGCGTGGAAAGCCGAGAGCGGCGGCCAACGGACTCTTCATCGCGGCCCATGTCTTTGCCCTGATCTGGAGCGTACTGGCATTGGGTTACATCCTGGTGCTGCCCGAACAAGCTCTGAAGATGCGTGAAGGCATCGTCGATGCAGGCGCTTTGGAACTGGCCGTTGGAGCGCCCCTGATCGGACTGGCCATGCTGTGCGCGGCCATTGCAATCGTAATTCTTCGACTTTCCAAAATCGATGCTGCCGAAATGGCTCGGTTGCGGGCGCTTTTCTGGGCCGCGCCGTTTCTGCTGGCCGGCCTGGCCATCACGGATGCGCTGGTGCCGTTCACCTTGACGATAGGCTTGCTGATCTTCCTGGCCGGGTCGGTGGCCTACTTTTCGATCCAGGCCAGTCGTGGCGCCTTCATGAAGCAGTTCCTGTCCACGGATGTCGCCCGCATGGTGCAAACGCAAGGCTTGGAGGCAGTGCTCAAGCGAGAACGCCGACCTCTGAGCATCGTCGTCTGCGACCTGCGGGGCTTTACTGCTTTTGCCGCCGAACATGACAGCGACGAGGTGACGACTGTGCTCGAGCGCTTCTACGAAGTCGTTGGCAACGTCGCCGGCAAGTACGATGCCACTGTGAAGGATCACGCTGGCGATGGCGTCCTGCTTCTGGTAGGCGCTCCCCTGGTTCAGGAGCATCATGAATCAGTTGCGGTCCGTCTTGCAGTGGACCTCCTTCAACAGGGACGCGATCTCCTCAGGAACGCCTCCCCTCGCGTCGGGCTAGGCATCGGCGTAGCGGCCGGAAACACGACGATAGGCGCCATACGCGGCGCCGGGCGGCTGGAATACGTGGCAGTAGGCAACGCAGTGAATCTGGCGGCTCGCCTATGTCAGCGCGCGCTGGATGGCGAGATTCTGATTTCGCAGTCGGTCGCTGCTGCAATGGAGGCGGTGGCCGACCATGCAGTTGAAGCAGGTGCCCCCCTGCAGCTGAAGGGCTTCGCCGAAGCCATCCCCGTGCACAACTTGGTCCGCGTGGGGCGCGCAGATCTGTAGAGATTTCGTGTCAGGCGCCTGGCAGGAGCAGCCGCTCCGCCCGGTGCCTGCCCTAGACCGCCGGCCGCAACTCCGAACGCCCGAAGCGCGCACGCGCCTGCGACGGCGTCAGCGTCTCCGGGCGCAGCGGCTGCTGCCTGCGGATCACCTGCTCCATCACCGGCAGGGCCGAGGGCGCCATCATCTTCAGCGTGGTGCGCGCCGCCAGCGGCTGCCCCGCGATCTTCACCGCCGCGCGTGCGGCCGGCACCACCGCGGCGTCGAGCCAGGCCGGCTGGTCGAAGCCGCCGAGCTGGCGCATCCAGCGCGGGATGGTGGCGATGGTCGCAGTGGACATCAGGTGGCTGCCGGCCCAGAGGCCTGTGCCGGCAATGCTGCGCTGCGAATTCAGGAAGTAGCGGATCAGGGTGCGCGAACGGTCGGAGACGCAGAGACGCGGGCGCATCGCGGCGTAGTACTCGCGCACCTCGGCACGCGAGCGCGGCACATCGGCCGGGTCGCAGGTCTGCAGCTCGGCGGCGATGCGGCATTCCTCCCAGTAGCACTGCTCCTCGGCGGCGCTGAGCTTGCCCGGCCCGTAGCGCTCGTAGCACAGCAGGTTGGACTGCCAGCCGGTGATGTGGATCCACAGCTGCGATTCCGGCGCGTTGGCGCTGTAGGGCTGCAGGCTGATCGGCTCGGTGCCGCTGGCCTTGGCATGCACCCGCATCAGGATCTCGGAGGCCTCGATCGCCGCGCGCGAGTCGCCGCAGGCCACGGTGAGGAAATACTGGATCGTGCGGTCGAAGCGGCGCGTGGCGTTGTAGCGCACGCCGTTCTGGTCGTGCACCGCCGCCGCCAGGAAGGGATCGAAGGACTCCACCACGATGGAGCGCTGGAAGGCGAGCAGGGCAGTGGGGGCGCTCCAGACCTTCCAGGTCGGCGAGTCGGGTCCGAACAGGCCCCAGTCCTCGCGCGGACGCGCGGGCACAGGGCGGATCGAAGGGCGGTTGGAAGTCATGGAATGCTCCTCTGCTGCGAAAGAACGGCCGAGAGACTCAGCCCTTGTTGAAAGCGGCCAGCGCCATGCGGCCGACATAGGCGCCCAGCTCTTCCGGCGACCAGCCGCGAGCACCGTTGACGATCAGCGAGCGCACCATGCCCTCGCAGATCGACATGAACAGGTCCACCAGCACCGGCAGGCGGCGCTTGATGTCGCTGGCGCCGCGCAGGCGCAGCCAGCCCTCGGCCAGCAGCGACACGCGTTTTGCCACCAGCTTGCGCGCCTCGCGGTGACGCTCGGCCACGGCGGGGTCGGTCTCGGAGGCTAGAATCAGTTTCCAGGAATCGCCGTGCTGCTCCACCACCGTGAACAGCGCGCGGAAGCCCTCGGTCATGAAGCGCTCGGGGTTGGCCAACGCCAGTGTTTTCGGCAGCGCCGTCATCACGCCCTTGAACAGGCGCTGCTCCTCGCGCTCCAGCAGGGCATTGAGCAGTTCCTCGCGCGAGCCGAAGCAGGCGTAGACCGCCGGCTTGGTGACGCCGATGGCCTGCGCCACCGCCTCCATGTTCACCGCCTGGATACCGCGCTCGGCGACCAGCGCCAGGGCGGCATCGAGAATCTGCGGGCGACGGCGCTCCGGCCCGAGATGGGCCGCACGCACATGGGTTTTCCTGGCTTTTCCTACGCTCACGTATGAAATTTATACGCATGCGTATGAAAGTGCAAGTCTCTCCCGGCTGGCCCTGCTGCCGGTTGGCGCCTAGCGGCCGGCCAAACGGATCGCCAGCACCCCGTCCCCGTTCATTTCGGTGGAGAAGCCCGCGCGCTGCAGCCGCGTCGCCACTTCCCTGGGCACATCGCGTCCGCTGGTGAGCTTGTTCGGGGTGCCGGTGTAATGGAACAGGCGGCCCTTGGGTTTGATGACCCGGGCCAGCTGCCCGTAGAAGGCCTGCGAGTACAGTTCCCCGGCGATGCCGAAGCGCGGCGGGTCATGCAGGATCGCGTCCACAGAACCGCTGGCCAGCGTCGCGATCTGTTCGGAGATGTCGCCATTGCTGAGGGTCAGCGCGCCGCCCGCCTCGGGCGACCAGGGATTGAGGCTGCGCAGCCAGATCACGTCGGGATTCTTCTCCCAGGACAGGATCTGCCGCGCGCCGCCCTCCAGGCACCAGGCGGCGAAGTAGCCGAGGCCGCCGCAGGTATCCAGGATGGTCTTGCCGCGAGGCTGGATCAGGCCGACCTTGCGCTCCGCGTCCGCGTAGGGTGAGACCTTGGCGGTGGGCAGCATCTTGATGCCGTCGATCTCGAAGGTGGGCGCGCCCCATTCGGTCGGCACCAGCTTGATCAGGGACTGCGTGTAGCGTGATACCGGCTCGAAGCCCGTCCCGGTCCAGTGGTAGATCGTGCGGTCCTTGCAGGTTTCCATGAACGGGAACGGCTGGCCGTCGCAGGTCCAGCCGGAGCTGCTCACCTTGACCGCCGACTTCGAGCGGCCCAGGTCCAGCGAGCATTCGACGACGGCGCTGCCCGCGGCACGCGCGGCCAGCAGCGCCTCATGCTCCGGCAGGGTCAGCAGCGGACCTGTTTTCTTGTTCACGGCGCTTCGATCTTCGGCAAGGAGCGCGAAGACTACCTTGCAACGCCGCGCTTAGCAGCCCGGCACACCGTCCACCATCCAGCGGTTCTTCGCCCCCATCGCCCGCCCCAGCAGTTCCTCCGCGTCGGCCGGCAGCAGGAAGCCCTGGTCCATCGCGCGCTGCGTTGCGGCTTTGGTCTGGCAGTAGTAGTCGGCGTGGGTGGGGTAGAGCGACATCAGCTCCAGGTCGGTGAAGGGCAGGGTGATGCCGCCCAGGCCGCAGAGCGTCGCGTTGCTGCGCGCCACCGGCACGTCGACCATCGGCAGGCGGATGCCGCCCAGGCCGTTGCCGTACGAGTCCGTGGCCAGCGCCTCGCCGTCGAACTCGAAGCGCGCGCCCTGCGGCGGCGCGGTGCCCGTGCGGATCCAGCGGTCCAGGTGGTGGATCGCGGAGGAGACGAGATAGCGCATCGGAAACTGCGTGCCCGCGACGATGCAGACCAGCTGCAGCGGATTGACCTGCTCGCCGTAGTTGGCGGCGGTGGCATGCATGGTCTCGTCGGCGGAAGCGGGGCGCTGCAGGTCGCCCAGAGCACGCAGGCCGGCACCAAGCACCTGGTGGTAGCCGACCCAGAAGTTCTGGTGCGCCGACCCGGCGATCTCCCAGGCGCGGTAGTTCGGCACCTGGCTCGGCGGCTCCGGGCTGGCCTCGGCCTCGCTGAACAGCTGGATCACCGGCACCGCGGGTGCCGGGTCATACGTTCGCCCGCCGCCGGAGTGGATCAGGAAGCCGTCGATCACGTCAGCGTCGCGCTGCACCTGCGTCACGTAGCCATAGAGCCGGCTGGCGGACTGCGACTGTCCCATCGCGATGATGCGCTGCACCTTCAGATTGCCCATCGGCGCGGTGCCGGCCGGCGCGCGAATCGCCTTGGCGATCTGCGACAGCATGTCGAAGGAGTAGTCGTCGCCGGGGTGCGAGAGGTCGGCGTAGCGCAGCGGGTCCCACAGTTTCGGCGTCAGTTCCGGTACGCAGCAAAGCCCGGCGGCCTGCGCGCTGACATGCACGTAGGCGTAGCCGTCGCGGTGGAACAGCTGGTGCGCCTCCAGCGTGTCCACCGCGTTCTCGAACTGCGCGGTGACGTTGACCCAGTCCAGCAGCACGGTGCCGTTGAAGCGGGCGGCATCGGCGGGGCGGCGCACGATGATGCGCGTGGTGTAGTCGGCGGACGTGGTGGCGGGGTAGGTCTTGGCGCTGCCGGAGATGAAGTACTCCTCCTCGACATAGCCCAGCTCGCCCAGGTCGTACCAGCTGTCCCATAGCGGGTGGCCGTGCAGGCCGCCGGTGATGGGGCCGGTGACGGTGGCATCGGCGACGCGGGTGCCGGGATGGCTGCCGCCGGAACTCCCAGTGCCCCCGGAATCGTTGGAGGAACCGCAGGCGGCCAGCAGCAACAGGGCCGCGCAGAGTGCGGGCGCGTGCATCGGGATCATGGTTCTCCTCCTGGGCGCCGCGATCTGTCGCGCGACGTCTCCCAAATCCATCCTAGTCGCCCGTGGGAAAGAAGGTCTCCGCCGAATGGATGAGACGGTCGCCCCGCTTGTGCCCCTGCGACATATTCGGCTTTCCGTAGGTGCGCGGCTCCGATCACCTGAAATGCATACCTCGGTTTGTGGCGTGGGGCCTGATCGCTGCGGGCGCCGGTTTTCACTTTTGCAATGCTTAGAGCGCCTTGATTCGGGGGCTAGCGACAAAAGGGTAGCACGCAGATACTGATAGCCTGAAGCGTCAATTTACTCTCTTGCGGGGTTTAAAAAGAATGACAATAGAAGAGGCTCCACCTAACTTCGGCGGCCCATTTCTTGATGGATTTGGATTCTCCGGATATCGAAGCTTTGGGTCGCATCAGCGTATTTCCCCACTGACAAAAATAACTGTACTTTCAGGTGCAAACAACTCTGGAAAATCCAATGTACTGAGATTTCTAAGCGGGCAATTTCTAGGGTTGCTGCCGACTACCCGGGTGCCTGGAGTTAAGGCTCAGAAGCTGGATCCGGAAGTGGACTACCACAATGGTGTCGGTCGGGAGTTCTTCACGATCTCAATGAGCGTGGACATAAATGGCCCAGAATGCCAGGCCTTTAGAAGTAAAAACGTCGAGAGACGCGCCGTCGTTGACAGGATTCTTGGGGCTATTCAGAAAAATGGCGCCGTCGATTTTGAGTTCAGATCAGCCACTATGGAGCGTGTCTTCTCGTTGCATCAGCCAGAAACGTTGCTTCGTAAAGCTTCTGGGAATCCCAGCTTGTCCGACGCTTGGAGAAATCTATGGGAAGACACCCACAATATGAGCGGTGGGTCACTAAAAATGTGGATTCAAGGGGCATATGGAAAGCTGGCTGAAGCACTCGCGCCACAGATTTCAATCTATTCGATCCCAGCTGTTCGGCAAATTGTGAGCCAAGGTTTTGAAGGGGGAACCATCACTTCAACCGAAGACAATAGTGGGCGTGGTCTCATAAATCGCCTTTCCGAAATCGCGAATCCACCGTACAACAAGCGCCACAGAAGGAAGGAGTTTGACGAGCTAATAAAATTTATTCGAAAGGTCCTGGGAAACGAGACCGCGATGCTACGTGTATCTCATGGGATAACGGAGATACTGCTGGAAATGGATGGAAAAGAGTTTCCAATTACGTCTTTGGGAACCGGGATACAGGAACTTGTGGTCATAGCTACCTACTGCACAAGTTATAGAGGAGCGATTATCTGTTTGGAGGAGCCCGAAATTCATCTGCATCCGACTCTGCAGAAGAAGTTAGTAGAGTATTTGTATGTGTCTACGGAAAATCAATATGTTATGGCTTCTCATTCCCCAGCGCTGATTAATTCGCCATATGTCTCCATATATAAGCTTTCGATGGAGAGCGGAGAGACAAAGGTTCTGCCAGTGGGGTCCCCTGGGGAGAAATTTTCTCTTTGTGGAGATCTTGGTCTTTCTGCGTCTGATCTGCTGCAAGCAAACTGCATAATTTGGGTTGAGGGCGCTGCAGATAGGATCTACTTGAATGCTTGGTTGAGTCGCGCTACGCCTGAGCTTGTGGAAGGAGTGCACTATTCCATTATGTTTTACGGGGGCACGGGAAATCTCTCACATCTATGTGGAGATGAGTCTTCCGCCGCTGATGCCTTTATTAAGCTAACAACTCTAAATAGAAACTGTTGCTTGATTATTGATAGTGATAAGCAGAATGAGACGAGTCCAATATCTGGCGTTAAGGAAAGGATAAAGTTGTCCGTCGAGTCTGAGGGTGGCTACGTTTGGATTACTGCAGGAAGAGAGATGGAGAACTATATTGATCCGGATGTCTTATTCAGAGCGATAAAATCGGTTCATAGGAGTGCTGCTGATCTTGTTAGTAGGGAAAAATACTCGCATAGCACTAGATTTGTGCAGGAAGATGGAGGCGAGGAGTGCAAAGCGGACAAGGTTCCTGTCGCGAAGGCGGTTGTGGGTTTGGGAATAGAGGATGGCCGATTTGATTGGGATGAGAAATTCCAGGGACTAATCCAGTTCGTTAAGAAGGCTAACGGCCCGAATTAGTTCGGGAATCTGCTGTCGCTATCGACCCAGTGGGCGAATCTGTGCTCCCCGCCATTCTTATGAACATATATGTGCTCGTCGGCGCTC
Organism: Solimonas sp. K1W22B-7; assembly: GCF_003428335.1. Lineage (GTDB taxonomy): Bacteria > Pseudomonadota > Gammaproteobacteria > Nevskiales > Nevskiaceae > Solimonas_A. Next base: position 3,574,008 of record NZ_CP031704.1, on the reverse strand, counting down.
ACTCTCAGCTGGCCCAGGGATGCGTCCTCAGGGAGCTGGCCGGTAGCCGATTCAGCCGCCTGCTGCGACGGCTTCCACTGGCAGCTCAGGCACCTCGCGCCACCACGGCGTGTCCGCCCGCGGCGCGCGGATATCCAGCGCCGTGCCGATCACCGGCGTCGTGAGGCTGACGCCGTGCTGCGCCGCCGCCGCGCTGATGCGCTCGAAGGGATCGCTCCAGGCGTGCATGGACAGATCGAAGGTGCCGTTGTGCACCGGCAGCAGCCAGCGGCCGCGCAGGTCCAGGTGGGCCTGCAGGGTCTGCTCGGGCAGCATGTGCACGTAGGGCCACTGCTTGTCGTAGGCGCCGGTCTCCAGCAGCGTCAGGTCGAAGGGCCCGAAGCGCTCGCCGATGGTCTTGAAGCCGTCGAAGTAGCCGGTGTCGCCGCTGAAGTACACGCGCGTGTCGCCGTCGATCATCACCCACGAAGCCCACAGCGTGCTGTTGCCGTCGCTGAGGCTGCGGCCGGAGAAATGCTGCGCCGGCGTGGCGACGAAGCGGATGCCTTCCAGCGCCGTCTCCTGCCACCAGTCCAGCTGCTGCACCTTGGCCGCGTCCACGCCCCAGTCCACCAGGCGGTCGCCGACGCCCAGCGGCGCCAGGAAGGTTTCGGTCTTGCCGGCCAGCGCCAGGATCGCGGCGTGGTCCAGGTGATCGTAGTGGTCGTGCGACAGGATCACCGCGCGGATCGGCGGCAGCTCCTCGATGGAGATCGGCGGCGCGTGGAAGCGCTTGGGGCCGGCCCACTGGAAGGGCGAGGCGCGCTCCGAGAACACCGGGTCGGTCAGCCAGAACTCGCCGCGCAGCTTCAGCAGGATGGTGGAATGCCCCAGGCGCCACAGCGTGCGGTCCGGCGCGGCCAGCAGCTGCGCGCGCGTCAGCGTCGCCACCGGCAGGGCGGTGGCGGGCATGGTGCCGGCCGGCTTGTTGAAGAAGAAGTTCCAGGCGATGCGCAGGGTCTTGGCAAAGCCTTCCGGCGGCTTGGGCACCGGGTTGCGGAACTTGCCGTCGGCGTACTGCGGGGATTCCGCGTAGGTCTTGGGGCTATCGGCAAGGGAAAGCGCGCAGGCCGTCATGATCAGGACTCCGGTCAGCAGCAGGAGGGGGTGGGAACGGGACATCGGGGTCTCCTGCAGTTTTACACTACACAGTGTAGTTTCTATCTGGCGAAAAGTAAACCGTCCGGTGTAAAATTGGCGAATGTCACGTCCGCCCCGCCTCACCGACCGCAAGCGCGAGAGCATCCTCAAGGCTGCCCTGCAGGAATTCCTTGCCCAGGGCTTCGACGGCACCAGCATGGACCGCATCGCCGCCAGCGCCGAGGTGTCCAAGCGCACGGTCTACAACCACTTTCCCAGCAAGGACGAACTGTTCGAGGCGATCCTGCGCAAGCTCTGGGAATGCGCGACGGCCCAGGTGGCCATTCCCTATGCGCCGCGCAAGCCGCTGCGCGAGCAGCTGTCGGAACTGCTGTGGCAGAAGATGCGACTGATGCAGGACAGCGGCTTCATGGACCTGGCACGCGTGGCGCTGTCCGAGGGCATGCGCCGCCCCGACCGCGCGCGCGAGCTGATCGCGCGCCTCGACGAGGGCGAGCGCGAGGAAGCCATCACCGCCTGGATTCGCGCGGCCTCTGCCGACGGCAAGCTCAAGCCGCTGGATGCGGACTTCGCCGAGCACCAGCTGCACGCCCTGGTGAAGGGCGCTGCTTTCTGGCCGCAGCTGACCATGGGCGCGCCGGCGCTGACGCAGAAGCAGCAGGCGCAGGTGGTGGAGGGCGCGGTGGAGATGTTCTTGCGGTGTTATGCGAAGAAGCTATAAGTTTTGTTCCCTCTCCCGTTTCACGGGAGAGGGTGGCCCGGAGGGTCGCGAGGGGATGGATCCCCGAGGTAGGGCAACGCATGGAGCAGTTGCCGGGGAGAGGGTTTCTGTAAAACGAGCCATGTGGGCCGTTCCAGCAGTTACAGAAACCCTCTCCCTCGATCCCTCTCCCGTAAACGGGCGAGGGAAGACCAGACTCAGGCCGTCTCCGCCGCCAGCACCCTATCCAGCCGGTCATATCCCGCCGACAGCCCGCTCTCCATCGGCGAGGCCAGCACCGTGTCGCGTGCCTGGCCCGATTCGTAGAGCATGGTCTGCGTCACGGTCGTGCGGCCGTCGCGCTCGGTCAGCACCAGCGTGCCCACGGCCTCGCCGGCATACCAGCACTGGTCGAACTTCTCGGTGTTGACGATGCGTTCCGGCGCCTTGATCTCGCGGTAGTCGCCGCCCATGCCCATTTCCTCGCCGTTGCCGTCGCGCTTCCAGACGTAGCGGAAGCGGCCGCCCACGCGCAGGTCGATGTCGCAGACCGTCATGGTCCAGCCGTCCGGCCCCAGCAGCCAGCGGCGCACCAGTTCCGGCTCCGTATGTGCCGCGAACACCAGGCGCCGCGGCGCATCGAACTCGCGGGTGATGACCAGTTCGCGCTCGCCCAGCGCCGTGACCTTTACCTTGTTGCCCATGGCTTACTTCTCCTTGCGTGTGTTGCGGCGGGCCCTGCCTTCCAGGGCCTTCAGTTCGTCCAGCAGGCCGTCCAGGCGCTGGTAGCGCGCCTCCCAGAACTTGCGGTAGTTCTCCAGCCACTCGTTGGCCTGCGCCAGCGGCTGCGTCTCCAGGCGGCGAGGGCGGCGCTGCGCGTCCTGGCCAGTGGAGACCAGGCCGGCGCGCTCCAGCACCTTGAGGTGCTTGGAGATCGCCGGCTGGCTCATGGCAAAGGGCTCGGCCAGCTCCGCCACCGAGGCCTCGCCCTCAGCCAGCCGCGCGAGGATCGCGCGGCGGGTGGGGTCGGCCAGCGCGGCGAAAGTGGCGTCGAGTCCGTGTCCGTCGAAGGGCATGTCGAATAACCTGTCAGTTCAATAACCGTAAGGTTATATAAAAGGAAAATGAAGGGCGTGTCAAGGGCTTCGGTTTCCTGAACCACCTTGTCGCGAGCAAGCTCGCTCCTACACATCGACCCGTAGGAGCGAGCTTGCTCGCGACAGGCTGGGAAGAGTGACCGCGCTAGCCAGCCACGCTTTCCCGCATCGGCTTCGGCCGCAGCAGCAAGCCGCCCACCGCCGCACCCAGCGCGGCCAGCACCGCGCCGATGATGAAGGCGCGGCGGTAGCCGCTGTTGAGCGCTTCCCGCGCATCCGTGCCGGCCTGCTGCAGCACGCCGGTGTGCGCGTCGGCGAAGCTCGCCAGCGCCGCAAGGCCCAGCGCCCCGCCCATCATGAAGGAGGTGTTGACCACGCCCGAGGCCAGGCCCGACTCACTGTCGTCGACGTCGTTCATCGCTGCCAGCAGCACCGGGTTGAAGGCCATGCCGCCGCCCAGCCCCAGCAGCACCATGCCCGGCAGCACGTCCAGCATGTAGGTCCCGTCCAGCGGCGCGCGGGCGAACAGCGCCAGGCCCAGCGCGGCGATCAGCAGGCCCACCCACAAGGGGCCGCGCAGGCCGTAGCGCATCACCATGCGCGCTGACAGGCCGGCGGAGAACAGCGCCATGATCACGTCGGCCGGCAGGAAGGCCAGGCCCACGCGCATCGGGTCGTAGCCCAGCACGTGCTGCATGTAGAGCGCGCTGATCACGAACCAGGCGAACATGCCGGCCGCCCACAGCACCGCCACCGCGTTGGACACGGCGACGTTGCGCAGGCGGAACAGGCGCAGCGGCATCAGCGGTTCGCGCACGCGCGCTTCGATCGCCAGGAACAGGGCCAGCAGCGCCAGCGCCGCGCCGCCGAGGGCCAGTGTCTGCAGCGAGCCCCAGCCGGCGCGGTTGCCGTCCACCACGGCGTAGACCGCCAGCATCAGGCCCGTCGTGCCGGTGACGGCGCCGGCCACGTCGAGCCGGCCGCGGCTGCCCGGCTCCGGGTCGCGCGGCAGCAGCCGCAGGCAGTAGAAGTACACCGCGATGCCGATCGGCAGGTTCACCAGGAAGATCGACTGCCAGCCGAACAGGTCGGTAAGCGCGCCGCCGATGACCTCGCCGATGCTGCCGCCGGCGGCGCAGACGAAGCCGTAGATGCCCATGGCCTGCGCCCGCTCGCCCGGCTCGGGGAACATGTTCATGATCAGCGACAGCGCCACCGCCGTGACCACCGCGCCGCCCAGGCCCTGCGCCGCGCGCGCGGCCACCAGCAGCAGCTGCGAGTGCGCCAGGCCGCAGGCCAGCGAGGCGATCGTGAAGGTCGCCAGGCCGATCAGGAACCAGCGCCGCTGGCCGTAGAGATCGCCCAGGCGCCCGCCCAGCAGCAGGAAGCCGCCGAAGGTCAGCATGTAGGCATTGAGCACCCAGACGATCGAGGTGCCCGAGAAGCCGAGGTCGGCCTGCAGCGTCGGCAGCGCCACGGTCACGATCGTCGTGTCGAGCACGATCATCAGCACGCCGGTGCACAGCACGTACAGCGCCAGCCAGCGGCTGCGGTCGTTCATCTTGTTGTCGTTCAAGGCTTTATTCTCTGTGCGTCGGACATTCTGGCGCGGGTGCATGACGTCCCGGCGCCAGCCCCTCATGTCCACGTCGAACGGGCGGGGGTGAAATCGACAAGTCCGCGGGACTTTCGTTCCGGCCCGCAGCGATCAGGGAATCAGGGCCTGGCGGTGCCCCGGCCCATCACCACGAACCCCAGCCAGCAGAACAGGATCCACAGCGCCGACACCCCGACGATCGCGAACTTCACCGAGGCGAAGTGTCCCGCGATCCGGCCCCAGTGCTCGGCCGGGTTGCCCAGCAGCACCTGGATCAGCCCGGAGTTCTCGCAGGCATCGGCGACGGCGGCCAGCGGTGCGATCCAGGCCAGGGCAGCGGTGAAGCGCACCAGCCCGGCCGGCACGCGCCGCGCCAGCAGCAGCAGCGCAGTGCAGCCGAAGCCGGAGTAGGCGAACAGGTAGAAGTAGTCCAGCCCCATGCTCAGCATGGCCAGCGCCCGGCCATGCTCGCCCCAGGCCGCCAGCGCTGCCTCGCAGTTCTGCGCGTAGCCACAGAACTCGAAGGAGACGATGCCGTTGGGCGTGACCGCGTTGCGCAGCCCCAGGTCGACCACGCCCAGCAGCACCGTCAGCGCCAGCGTCAGGACCAGGAAGAATCGGAACAGCGCGGGAAGCGAGACCCTGGGCATCAGAACACCTGCAGCGCCGCGCGGATGCTCAGGGCCAGCAGCACCAGGGAGGACAGGAAGAACAGCGCGAAGCGCGCCTGGATGATGTTGATCAGTGTCTGCACCAGGCTGTGCACCACGCGCAGGCCGACGTAGGCCCAGGCCAACCCCAGGCTCAGCGTGGTGGCATCGCCGGCCACGGCCAGCGCCAGCGCCACGGCGTAGAACAGCGTCGGCTGCTCCATCAGGTGGTTGTAGTTGTCGGCCTTCCAGCGCACGTTGGGCGGCAGCAGGTTCATCTGCTCGCCGCGCGGGGCGTTCGGGTCCAGCACCATCCGGGATTTCAGGATGGCGGGAATGCGCGTGGCGTACATCCAGCCCCAGATCGCGAAGGTCCACAGCACCAGCGCGATCACGGGGCCAAGCATGGGAGCGGTCATCGGCAGGTCTCGGCGGCAAAAAGGGGCCGCAAGCATGCCACAAGCCCGGTGGCCGCCCCTGGCCGGGGCAGGCTGGCCTTCAGAACTGCAGGCCCAGCGACAGCATCAGGTTGTCGCGGTCGCGCAGCGAGTCGCGGTTGCCGCCGCCGGTGTACCAGGTGTAGCGCAGCTCGCCGTTCCAGCGCGACAGGTAGTCCATGCGCAGGCCGGACACGATCTGCATGCGGCCCTCCACGAAGTTCTGCGCCACGCCCGGCGCCACGCCTTCCACGTCGTGGAACAGCGCGTTGAGCAGCTCGACGTTGACGTTGGCGAACAGGTCGTCATAGCGCGTCAGCGTCAGCAGGCGGTAGCCGTAGGAGATCTCGGTGCCGTAGTTGCCGCGGGCCTGCGCCGTCGGGTTCTGCGCCAGTTCGGCGACGTTGGCGTTGTTGCGCGGGTTGTCGGGGTCGCAGGCGGCGTCGCCGGCCGCGCAGCGCACGTCGCGCGGGTTGTAGCCGATGCTGCCGTCGCCGCCGTTGGAGATGTGCGTATCGGTGCCGCCGCCCTGGAACTGCAGTTCCGACAGCCTGGGCATGTCCAGCACGTGCGTCAGACCCATCTCCAGCGCCACCAGGATCTGCGAAGCCTTGATCCAGTTGCTGCCGCCGATGGTCTTGGCCAGCGTGGTGGAGACCTGTCCCACCTTCATGCGCTCGTAGCCGCGGATGTAGTCGCCCGGGTTCACCGCAATGCCGCGGTACTGCGTGAGGAAGTCCGGTGCCGCGGTGCGGCGTCCCGGCAGGCGCAGGCCGCTGGTGATGATGAAGTCCTCGGCCGGGAAGGCCGGCTGCAGTGCCGCGAAGATGAGGTCGGTGCTCTGGATCTGCAGCGGCAGGTTGTCGCGGAAGGCGTACTCGCCGGACCAGGCGAGGTCGCCCACGGTGGTGTTGAAGGAGATGCCGTAGACGTGCACGTCCTCCGGGTACTCCACCACCAGGCGCACCGAGTCCAGCGGCAGCGCCTCGCGGCCCGCCGGCCCGAAGTCGCCCACGCCGAGCAGCCCCGCGCTGACATTGCCCAGCGGGATCTCGCAGTCGCCGACCGCCTGCAGGAAGCCGCCGATGCCCGAAGCGCCGTCGCGGATGCAGGTGGCGTCGGCGGCGAAGGCCGAGAGTGCCGGAGCGCGGCTGTGGTAGTTGGCGTAATACAGGCCGATCTCGGTGCCGTTGTTGAGGCCGTCGAAGAACATCTTCATGGCCACGCCGTACTGGCCGCCATCGTCGGGCCGGCGCCGGCGTTCCTCCGCGTGATCGCGGTACAGCGTGCGGCTGGAAGTGGAGCCGAGGATCGCCGCCGGGTCGTCCGGGTTGCGCCAGGGTTCGTACAAGCCCCGCGGGTCCTCCGGCGACTTGCCGAAGGCCAGCATCGCGATGTCGCCGCCTTCGCCCAGGGTGTCGGAGCTGGAGAAGAAGCTGCCCACCGGGTCGATCTGGATCGGCTGCCACTCGTACTGGTAGAAGGCCTCCAGGTTCAGGCCCTCGAAGACCTCGGCATTGATCACCGCCATGCCCACTGGCTGGAATACCTCCTTGATGTCGGCGCCCGGCAGGCGCAGCAAAGCCTGGTTCGGCGGGTTGATCGTGTTGAGGCTGTTCAGCGCCAGCAGCGAGCTTTCGCCCCAGTTCAGCACCTGGCGGCCGAGCTTGATGCTGGCGGGGTGGTCGCCCCGCTCGAAGGCGCGGCTGACGAAGTAATCCAGCACCTGGAAGTCATGGCCGATGCGCCTGACGCCGGCCCCGGAGAAATCGCTGCGCGCGTCCTGCAGCGTCGTGTCCGGGTGACGCAGGCGGTAGTCCGAGTAGCCCTGGTCGAAGAACGCCAGGGTACGGACGAAGAGGTTGAAGCCGTACAGCTGGGTGCCGATGTCGCTGGTGAGCTTGGCGGTGGCCTGCACCAGGTCGTGTTTCTCGAAGCTCAGGTTGCCGTCGTCGCCGTTGGATGTCAGCGCACCGGGCTGGGTGATGAAAAAGCTGTCGCGGTTGCCGTATGTCGGGTCCTCCACCGTGCTGCTGCAGGTGTCGCCGCTGAAAGTGTTGTCGCCGCCCGGATCGTAGCCGGCCGCCGGCGTGGTGCGCGCCACGCAGAGCCCGGGCTGCAGGTTGCTCTTGCCGACCAGCGACGAGTCGCGGTCCTGCATGCGCATCACCGCGCCCACGCTCAGGATGTTGTCGATGCGCAGCGCGGACTCGCCGAACTCCAGCTCGAAGGCCTGGGCCGGGACGGGCGCCAGCGCCACGGCCAGCAGGGCCGCCGGCAAGAAGCGGGGCAGGGGCAGGGGAAGGGGCATGGACGGCATGGACTCTCCGGGCACGGGCGTCTTATGGGTTATGAGCGGGGAGTGTCCCGGGGGCCGGCCGCCCGGCGTGAGGGGCAGTCGTGCCAAAGGTCCTGGCAGAAGGGGCCAGACGGTAATCCCTGCCGTTCGCCGGCCGGTGGCCGCCGTTCGGGCTGGAGGGCCTTTGCAGCTATGCACTTGCGGCCCGGTCTCGGGCAGGCTCTGCTCCATGGACCCCAAGGACTGGAAACCCACCATGGCCTCTCCCGAAATTGCGACCCTGGCGTACCGCGACCTGATGCGCGACATGGCTGGCGAGGTGGCAGAGGCCACCGCCGAGCTGCCTGCCGGCTACGAGCGGCTCTGCGCCGGCCTGGAAAGCTTCTGGGACTCCGTGCGCGAGCGCCGCAGCGAGCTGCGCCACGTGGCGGAGAGCAACGAGGCCCAGGAGCTGTTCGGCCGTATCGGCCGGCCATTCCAGCACCTGCTGTACTCCGAGCTGCTCAACAGTGGCTGCGAAGACCCGGCGCCGCACCTGTCGCCGCTGATCGAGGACGTGCGCAGCATCGCCCACACCGAGCTGCGCAGCGGCCGCCGCGCCCGCCAGAAGCGCCGCCAGCTGCTGGAGCGGGTTGGCGAGCATTGCCGGGCTTGAGAGCTGCCTGAAACGAAAAGGCCCGGTGCATCGCACCGGGCCTTTTCGCTTCTTGAACCCCTCGCCCGCTTGCGGGAGAGGGGCAGGGGAGAGGGTTTCTGTAAATCAAGCATGGGCAGCCCAAGTGTGTTTTTACAGACACCCTCTCCCCCAGCCCCTCTCCCGCAGGCGGGCGAGGGGAGAACTCAAGCCGCCTTCTTCATCACCTCAACCATCTGAAACTCCCCCTTCGCCGCCCCGCAATCCGGGCAGGTCCAGCTCTCCGGCACATCCTCCCAGCGCGTACCCGCGGCGATGCCGTCATCGGGCCAGCCCTGGGCTTCGTCGTAGATCACCCCGCAGGTGACGCAGGTCCAGGTCTTCATGCCGCCGTCTCCTCGGGCACCGCGAAATCCGGCTTCTCCCGCACCGCGCAATCCGGGCAGCACCAGTCCTGCGGCAGCGCGCTGAACGGCGTGCCCGGTGCATACCCATTGTGCGGATCCCCCTTGGCGGCTTCGTAGACATAGCCGCAGCCATTGCACTGGTAGCGTTCCATGATCAGGCTCCTACGCGCTGCGTCTGATAGTCGGCGCCATACTTCGCCAGGATCTTCTCCCTCACCGGCGGGTGGATGTTGGCGCGGGTCACGTCGCCGGCGTAGTGGGCCAGCACGCGCTTGTCCATCATCGAGCGCCACAGCGGCGGGATCATCGCCACCACGATCATGCCGGCGTAGCCCGAGGGCAGCTGCGGTGCCTGTTCGAAGTGGCGCAGGGCCTGGTAGCGGCGCATCGGGTTGGCGTGGTGGTCCGAGTGGCGCTGCAGGTGGTACAGCATCAGGTTGGTCACGGTGTGGTTGCTGTTCCAGGAATGCTCCGGCTTGCAGCGCTCGTAGCGGCCGCTGGCTTCCTTCTGGCGCACCAGGCCGTAGTGCTCCAGGTAGTTCACCACCTCCAGCAGCGAGAAGCCGATGAAGCCCTGGAAGATCAGGAAGGGCAGCACGACAGGGCCCAGCCACACGGCCAGCGCACCGAACAGCAGCACCGTCATGCCCCAGCTCTGCAGGTTGTCGTTGCTCCAGTGCCACACGCTCTTGCCCTGGCGTTCCAGGCGCGCCTTCTCCAGGTGCCAGGACGACTTCAGGCTGCCGATCACGCTGCGCGGCCAGAAGGCATAGAAGCTCTCGCCGAGGCGCGAGCTCGCCGGGTCTTCCGGCGTCGCCACGCGCACGTGGTGGCCGCGGTTGTGCTCGACGTAGAAGTGGCCGTACATCGCCGGCGCCAGCGTGATGCGCGCCAGCCAGCGCTCTAGCGTCTCGCGCTTGTGGCCCAGCTCATGCGCCGTGTTGATGCCGGCGCCGCTGACCAGGCCCACCGAGACCGCCAGGCCCAGGATGTCCAGCAGCGGCAGGCCGCCCTTCACCGCCAGCCAGGCGCCGCCGATGATGCTCAGGTACTGCACCGGGATGAACAGGTAGGTCGCCAGGCGGTAGTAGCGGTCGTTCTCCAGGGCCGCCACGGCCGATTCCGGCGCGTTGTTGCTGTCCTCGCCCACCAGCTTGTCCAGCAGCGGCAGCACGCCGTAGATCACCACCGGCGTCAGCCACCAGAACAGGCCCAGGCCCGTGCCCAGCGCCAGCGCCGCGCTGATCAGCGGCAGTGCCGGCCACAGCACGCCCATCATCCACAGGCCGCGCTTGCCGTCCTTCCAGTTACCCGTGTTGCCCGTATCCAGGGTTTGCGTCGTCATGTCGAATCTCCTCTCCAGAACCGTTTGCCTGGAAGCATCCTGATCCTGGCGAAGCCCCGGAACCTGTCATTTCTTGACATGAACCAGTCATTTCCAGACAGTAGGCCATGGCTGCCTACCCGGAACTGCCGGCACGCTACTACCTGCGCCTCGGCGAGCAGCTGCAGCGCCTGGGCGTGGACCCGCTGCCGCTGCTGCTGCAGGCCGGCCTGCGCCCGCAGCAGCTGCAGCAGCCCGACGCCCTGCTGCGGCTGGAGCAGGTCGAGTCGCTGATCGCCGCGGTCAACGCCGCCGCCGGCCGCAGCGACATCGCCTTCGAGCTGGGCCGCACGCTGCGGCTCGCCACCCACAGCATCGTCGGCTACGGCATCCTCAGCAGCCCGACGCTGGACTACGCGATGCGCCTCACCTCGCGCTTCTTCCGGCTGCTGACGCCGACGCTGCGCATGCGCTACCGCCTCGACGCCGCCGCCGCCGAGATCCGCTTCGAGCCGGTACTGCCGCTGAGCCACGCCGCGCTGCTGTTCCACCTCGAGGTGGTGGCGGTGGCCATGCACATCGTGCTGCGCGAACTGCTGGGCGAGGCCATGCCGCGCTACCAGCTGCAGCTCTCCATTCCCGAACCGCCGCACGCCGCGCGCTATGCCGAGCTGGAAGGCGCGCGCATGCAGTTCGGCTGGCCCGACGGCATCGGCATCCGCATGCTGATGTCGGCCGCGCTGATGGGCCGTGCCCCGGCGCTGGCCGATGCCGCCGCGCTGCAGCTGGCCGAAGACCGCTGCCGCGTCCTGCTGCACGACGCGGTCTCGGAAGGCCGCGTGGCCGACTGGGTGCGCATGATGCTGCGCGAGGCCAGCGGCGGCCTGCCGTCGCTGGAAGACCTGGCGCACACCCTCAACCTGTCCGCCCGCACCCTGGACCGACATCTGCAGCGCGAGGGCAGCGGCTTCCGCGCCCTGCAGCAGGAAATCCTGCGCGAGCGCGCCTGTGCGCTGCTGGAAGCGGGAAGACTGTCGGTGACGCAGATCGCCCTGGAGTTGGGCTATACCGACGCCGCCAATTTCGCGCGTGCCTTCAAGCGCGATACGGGAATGAGTCCGCGTGAATGGCAGAAACAACCCCCACCCCCGTAGGAGCGGCTGTCAGCCGCGACAGGGAGGTGGTCATGGCAGCCAGTCTTCGCGGGAAAGAAAGCGGTCCCTGCAAAGACCGTAGCCTGGTTTGCCGCAGGCAAGCCGGGAGCGCAGCTGGACATGGAAACTGCGGTGCATTCCGGCGACCGCGACCCGGCTTCGCTACGCGAAACCAGGCTACATCACAGCTGCCTTTGTAGGAGCGGCCGGTGGCCGCGACAGGGAGTTGCTCATGGTGACCGGCGTGTCGCGGCCACCGGCCGCTCCTACGAAAGCAATAGCGCCCTAACTGTCTTTCTTCGCCCGCAACTCGCTCGGCGAACACCCGCTCCAGCGCTTGAACGCCCGCGTGAACGACGGCGGATCGCGGTAGCCCAGCATCGTCGCGATCTGCTGGATGTCCAGGTCCGGATTCTCCAGCAAACGCAGCGCGTCGCGGTAGCGCACCTCGTCCAGCAGGCTCTGGAAGCTGGTGCCGCGCGCCTCCAGCTTGCGCTTGAGCGTGCGGCCCGACATGAACAGGCAGCTCGCCACCGTCTCCAGGTCCGGGTAGCCGTCGGCGCTGGGCCGCAGCTCGGCACGCACGCGGCCCAGCAGGTTCTCGGCGCTGGGCGCCGACGTGGCCATCTCGCTTTCGAGCTGCGCCACCGCCTTCTTCACCGCGCTGGGCTCCGCCATCACCAGGCGGCGATCCAGATACTTCGCCGGGATGCGCAGCTGCGTCACCGGCTGGCTGAAGCGCGTCACCGGCAGCCGTTCGCGGAACGCGGCGTGGTAGTCGGGCTCGGGCCATTCGTAGCAGATCACCGCCTCGGTCTGCGGCTCGCCGAGCATGAAACCGATCATGCGCCAGAAGCCCACCATCAGTGACTCGTGCAGGAAATCGCGCAGCGGCCCCACGTTATGGTTGTCGCGCGCCTCCATCACCATCTCGTCGCCCTCCGCGACAAACCGGAGGGCCATGTCCTGCTGGCGCAGGTGGACATAGCGCGCCACCATGTCCAGGGCTTCGCGCAGCGTGCCGCAGCTCATCGCGGCATAGCCGACGTTGCCATGCGCCGCCGGATGCGCACGCAGGCCGAACTCGTAGCCCAGGCCCCGGTTGGACGACAGCTGGAAGGCGCGCAGCACGATGCGGGCCGCGTCGGGCGCGGACACGCGCAGGTCCGGCGTCTCCAGCATCGCCATGGTCACGCGGCTGCCTTCCAGGATGCGGTCAACGCTGACGCCGCCGGTTTCGGCAGCGATCTCCACGACATTGCGCAGGTAGGCTCCAGGCGCGGCGTTGCGGATGCGGGCCCGCTGCCGTTCCTGCTGGCCTTCCTCGGCGCTCCTCGGTGCCGGTTCGGTGAGGCTCATGTTCGTTATGGTGCTTTGCAGATGGCCGCATTCTGACACTTTGGCCCCTCCCGGCAAGGCACCGGCCCGACCGCGGGTCGCCAGGGCGGCGACGCTGGTCGCCGGCTGGCCCGAAATGCCTGAAATGCTAAGCGGCTTGGCACCCGTGACCCTCACGCCCCCTGGGTGAACTCGCCGAAAGTGGCCGGCCGCCAGAAGGCCGCCCCCGTAGCCCGGATGGCGGCCCCAACCCAAGAACAATGAACCGATGTCCGACCTGCTGTCCGCCCTGAGCCGCAACCCCCTGCTTCGCCCGCTGGCGAAGCGCGCCGGCCTGCCTGCGCCGCAACGGCTGTCGCGCAGCGAGGGCCCCTACGAGGAACGCCCGTTCGCCGGGCGCCACGTCGCCTGCGGCGCGATCAATGCCACCGCCGCCGGCGACGCCGCGCAGGCCGCGCTGCACGCCGCCGGCGCCAGCCTCGCCGACGAGCACGGCCCCGCCGACCTCGCGCTGTTCGACGCCAGCGGCATGACCGCGGTGAGCGACCTGAAGGCGCTCTACGAATTCTTCCACCCGCTGGTGCCGCGCCTGTCGGCGAACGCCCGCGTGCTGGTGCTGACCGCGCCGCCGGAGGAAACCGAGGACAGCGGCCTGGCCGCCGCGCGCCGTGCGGTGGAGGGCTTCACCCGCTCGCTGGCCAAGGAGATCGGCAAGCGCGGCGCCACCGCCAACCTGGCCTACGTCGAGGGCGGCGCCGAGAACCGCATCGACGGCCTGCTGCGCTTCCTGCTGTCGCCGCGCTCGGCCTACGTCGATGGCCAGCCCTTCCGCGTTTCCGCGCGCGCGCGCCTCAACGGCAGCATGCCGCTGACGGCGACGCTGCAGGGCAAGCGGGTCCTGGTCACCGGCGCCGCCCAGGGCCTGGGTGCCGCCATCGCCCGGCGCATGGCCGAAGAAGGCGCGCGCCTGGTCTGCCTGGACATCGCCGCCAGCCGGCAGTCGCTGCAGGACGTGGCCGATGCCAGCGGCGGCGAGATCCTGCTGGCCGACGTCAGCGCCGCCGACGCGCCGCAGCGCATCGCCGGACGGCTCGCCGCGCTGGGTGGCGTGGATGTCATCGTCCACAACGCCGGCGTGCTGCGCGACAAGACCCTGGCCAAGATGGACGAGCGCCTCTGGGACCTCAGCCTGGCGGTGAACCTCGAGGCCATCGTGCGCATCGACCGCGAACTGATCGAGGGCGGCCTGCTGCACGACCACGGCCGCCTGATCTGCCTGTCGTCCATCTCCGGCGTCGCCGGCAACGTCGGCCAGACCAACTACTCCGCGACCAAGGCCGGCGTGATCGGCTACGTCGCCTCGCGCGCCCGCCAGCTGGCGCCGCGCGGCATCACCGCCAACGCCGTGGCCCCCGGCCTGATCGAAACGCCGATGATGATGTCCATGCCCTTCGTGTTCCGCGAGATCTCGCGGCGCATGAACTCGCTGTCGCAGAGCGGCGTGCCGCGCGACGTCGCCGAGCTGGTCACCTTCCTCGCCACCCCCGGCGCCTCGGGCGTCAGCGGGCAGACCATCCGCGTCTGCGGGCAGAACCTGATCGGGGCCTGATTGGAACCCCTCTCCCGCTTGCGGGAGAGGGGCAGGGCGAGGGGATGGATCCCCGAGGTAGGGCAACGCATGGAGCAGTTGCCGGGTCGGGCAAGCCCCGTGCGTCGACGATACATTGACAGCGGTCGACACGCCGGAGCGTCCATGCCACGCTAGCGGGAGATTCGCAGCGCGGACCACCGCGCGCGCAGGGGCGGCGGGGGAGCTGGGGGAATGCGGACAGGGATTGTCGTCGACGCGAGCTGCGATCTGCCGCCGCGCTTTCTGGTGGAGCACAACATCCAGGTATTGCCAGGCTCGATCCACATCGGGCCCGACCGGCACAGCGACGCCCGCGAGCCGCACGCCACGCTGGACTTCTACGCCAACCGCATCGGCAAGCGCAGCCTGCAGGCGCGCACCGAGTCCTACCCCGTCGCGCGCATCCGCAACTTCTTCCTCGACATGCTGGTGTCGGACTTCGACCACGTCATCTGCATCCCCATCTGGAAGGAGCGCAGCAGCCTGCACAGCAAGATCACCGAGGCCGCGCTCGGCATCCTGGGCAGCTACCGCGACTATCGCGCCGACACCGGCAGCCGCATTCCCTTCTCGCTGCGCGTACTCGACTCCGGCACCCTGTTCGCCGGCCTCGGCGTGCAGGCCGCCGAGGGCGCCGCGATGGTGAAGGAAGGGCGGCCCTACCTGGAAATCCTGACCTGGCTGGGGGAGATCAGCCGGCACACGGTCTCCTGCATCGTGCCCGAGGACGTCGGCTACGTGCGCGAACGTGCCCGCCAGCGCGGCGAGAACATCGGCTCCCTGCTGCACGTCGCCGCCCAGGCCGTGGGCATCAAGCCCGTGGCCGTCCTGCACGAAGGCCGCATGCGCCTGGTGGCGACGCGCCGCGGCTGGGAGAGCGCCGCCAACTACCTGCTGCGCTGCGTCGCGGAACTGGTAGAGCAGGGCCGCATCAGCAGCCGCCACATCTGCGTCAGCTACGGTGGCGAACCCGAGCGCGTGGAGGAACTGGCCGGCTTCCGCGACCTGCGCCATGCCTGTGACTCCAGCGCCGTGAAGCTGCTGGTCTCCCTCATGAGCGCCAGTGCCGCCGTCAATGTCGGCGTGGGTGCCCTGTCGGTGGCCTACGCCGGCGAAATGCCCTGGAAATAGCGCTCCTTTTCGCGCAGATTTGCTCCCGGGCTTCCATGCTGCACTGCGGAATGGCCCGAAATATCAAGCAGCTTGGCACGAAGCGTTCTCACGCCCAGGCCCTGGCCCGATCAGACTGAGCACCTGAAATTTCCAAAGGATTTCCATGAGTAACGAACGCCTGGACCTCAAGGGTCGCAGCGGCCGGGTGGCCGTCGTGGCCGGCCTGCGCACGCCCTTCGCCCGCATCGGCACCCACTTCCGCGACGTCAACGCCATCGAGCTGGGCGCCATGGTGGTCAACGAACTGCTGGCCCGCAACAACCTGTCGAAGAGCGAGGTGCAGCAGATCGTCTTCGGCATGACCGTGATGATCCCCGAGGCGCCCTTCATCGGCCGCGAGATCGCCATCGCCTGCGGCATGCCCGACGTGGACGCCTATTCCATCACCCGCGCCTGCGCCACCAGCTTCCAGACCGTGGCCAGCGGCGCCGAGAGCATCCTCGCCGGCAGTGCCGAGATCATCGTCGCCGGCGGCACCGACTCCACCTCCAGCGTGCGCATCACCACCACGCCGCGCTTCTCCGCCGTGCTGCGCGACGTCAACTTCGCCAAGACCCCGCGCGACAAGATCAAGTTGCTCGCGCAACTGCGCCCCCGCGACGTGCTGCCCACGCCGCCGGCCATCACCGAGTACTCCACCGGCAAGCTGATGGGCGAGAACGCCGAGCAGATGGCCAGGAAGTGGAACGCCACGCGCGAAGAGCAGGACGACATCGCCCACGCTTCCCACAGCAACGCCGCGAAAGCCTGGGCCGAAGGCAAGATGGAGCGTGAAGTAATGACCGCCTTCGTCGGCAGCGCCGGCAAGCCGGTGCACGAGGACAACCTGGTCCGCAAGAACTCCGACCGCGCCAGCTACGGCAAGCTCAAGCCCGTGTTCGACAGGCAGTACGGCACCGTCACCGCCGGCAACTCCAGCCCGCTCACCGACGGCGCCTGCGCCATGATCCTGATGAGCGAAGCCCGCGCCAAGGCCATGGGCTACAAGCCCCTAGGCTACATCCGCTCCTTCCACTTCGCCGCCAAGACGCCCAAGGACGACATGCTGATGGGCCCGGTCCTGGCCGCCCCGGTAGCGCTGGACCGCGCCGGCGTCTCGCTCAAGGACCTCACCCTGGTGGACATGCACGAAGCCTTCGCCGCGCAGATCGCCTGCAACCTCAAGGGCCTGGCCAGCAAGCAGTACATGCAGGACATGCTCGGCCGCAGCAAGGCCGTGGGCGAGGTGGACCGCGCCAGGCTCAACGTGCTCGGCGGCTCCCTGTCCTACGGCCACCCCTTCGGCGCCACCGGCGCCCGCGTGATCGTGCAGACGCTCAACGAGTTGCAGCGCCGCGGTGGTGGCTTGGCCCTGGCCACGGCCTGCGCGGCGGGTGGCGTGGGTGCGGCGATGGTGCTGGAAAGCGAGTAACCGCAACTGCTTTCCGATGGCATTTTTACAGAACCGTTCACACCGAGTAGCGCCGCGAAGCGTCGCGTATCGAGGTGCGTCACCGTGCCTCGATACGCACGCTTGCGCGGCTACTCGGCATGAACGGGTCATAGGGTTCTTCTAGAGATACCGACATGAGCAAAACCAACACTGTCCGCAAGCCTAGTGCCGACACCGAAGCCAGCGCCTTCACCTTCACCCAGCGCCCCGACGGCGTCGGCCTGATCGACGTGAACGTTCCCGGCGATGCCCAGAACACGCTCAAGGCCGAATTCGCCGAGCAGTTCGACGCCGTGATGGTGCAGGCCAGCGCCGCCCGCGGCCTCAAGGGCCTGGTGATCCGTTCCACCAAGCCCGGCAGCTTCATCGCCGGCGCCGACATCAACATGTTCGACCGCGCCCAGTCCGCGCGTGAAGTCGAAGAGCTGTCGCTCAGCTGTCACAAGGCCCTGCAGCAGCTCGAGGACTTCCCCGTGGCCGTGGTCGCCGCGATCGACGGCGCCTGCCTCGGCGGCGGCCTGGAACTGGCGCTGGCCTGCCACGCCCGCATCTGCACCGACAACAAAGCCACCGTGCTGGGCCTGCCCGAGATGATGCTGGGCCTGCTGCCCGCTGGCGGCGGCACGCAGCGCCTGCCGCGCCTGATCGGCATCGCCGCGTCGCTGGACCTGCTGCTCACCGGCAAGCAGCTGCGCCCCTCGCAGGCGAAGAAGCTCGGCGTGGTGGACGAGGTGGTGCCCGCCGGCGTACTGCTGGAGGCCGCCGTGCGCCGCGCGCTCAAGGGCAAGGCACGTCCGCAGGCGAAGAAGCCGCTGCAGGCCCGCGCCATGAACGCCGCGCTGGAAGAGAACGTCTTCGGCCGCAAGCTGCTGTTCAACCAGGCTCGCAAGCAGACCCTGTCCAAGACCCTGGGCAACTACCCCTCGCCCGAGCGCATCCTCGACGTGGTGGAGACCGGCTATGCCAAGGGCCTCAAGGCCGGCTACGCCGCCGAGGCCAGGGCCTTCGGCGAGCTGGCGATGACGCCGGTATCGCAGCAGTGCCGCAACATCTTCTTCGCCCAGAACGCGCTCAAGAAAGAAAGCTTCGTCGAGGGCAAGAGCGTCACCCCGCGCAAGATCGCCAAGGTCGGCGTGCTCGGTGCCGGCCTCATGGGCAGCGGCATCGCCCTGGTCAGCGCCAACAAGGGCAAGCTCGACGTGCGCCTCAAGGACCGTGATGCCAAGGGCCTGTCCTACGGCTACACCTACCTGCGCAAGTTCTACGACAAGCGCGTCTCGCGCCGCGCCATGAACGCCGCCGAAGCCGCCGCCGAACTGGCCCACGTCACCGGCACCGCCGACTACAGTGGCTTCGGCGATCTCGACATCGTCGTGGAAGCGGTGTTCGAGGACCTCAAGCTCAAGCACCAGATGCTCAAGGACGTGGAGGCCCACTGCCGCCCCGACACCATCTTCGCCTCCAACACCTCCTCCATCCCCATCGGCGACATCGCCCGCGCCGCAAAGCGGCCCGAGAACGTCATCGGCCTGCATTACTTCTCGCCGGTGGAGAAGATGCCGCTGCTGGAGATCATCGCCACGCCGCAGACCGCGCCGGAAGTGATCGCCGCCTCCGCCGAATTCGGCAAGGCCCAGGGCAAGACCGTGATCGTCGTCCGCGACGGCCCCGGTTTCTACACCACCCGCATCCTCGCGCCCTACCTCAACGAAGCCACCCGCATCCTCTCCGAGGGCGTCAGTCCGCATGCCGTGGACAAGGCGATGATGCAGTACGGCTACCCCATCGGCCCCGTCGCGCTGCTGGACGAAGTGGGCATCGACGTCGGCATCAAGGTCGCACCGCTGCTGCAGGCCGCGTTTGGTGAGCGCATGGCCTCACCCGCGGGCTCCGACGCCCTGATCAAGGCCGGCTGTCTTGGCCGCAAGACCGGCAAGGGCTTCTATCTGTACGACGGCCAGAGGAAAGGCGAAAAGCCGGTCAACCCCGAGCTGCACAAGCTGCTGGGCGTCAAGGGCGGCAAGAAGCTGCCCGCCCTGGAGATCGCCGAGCGCTGCACCTACGCCATGGTCAACGAAGCCGCCTACTGCCTGCAGGAAGGCATCCTGTTCGAAGCCATGCACGGCGACATCGGCGCCATCTTCGGCCTCGGCTTCCCCCCGTTCCGCGGCGGCCCCTTCCGCTTCCTCGACAGCGTCGGCCTGCCGCAGGCCGTAGCGCGCCTGGAGCAACTGGCCAAGCAACACGGCCCCCGCTTCGACCCCGCCCCGATCCTGCGCGAGATGGCAAAGAAGGGAACGAAGTTCCACCCCTGAAGCCGAGCATTCTTTCGTGGGAGCGGCTTTAGCCGCGATGGTTTGATGTTTCCACCCACCCATCGCGGCTAAAGCCGCTCCCACCCATCCCGCACACCCCGTAGGAGCGGCCGGTGGCCGCGATCAAGGTCCAATGTGGACACCACCCTGTCGCGGCCACCGACCGCTCCTACGGGGAAACCCCCATTCCTGTCTCTCCGGCGCTATCCTCGCCATAGCCCCGAAGGAGACCCGCCCATGAGCGTCGCAGAACGCTTCCTCACCCACGCCGTCGACAACCAGGCGCCCCTGCTGCGCCACTACAACGCCTACACCACCGACAACGCCCTGCGCGAAGCCGTGCACCGTGAAGGCGGCGGCTGGGCCGAGACCCACCTTGCCGAGTTCGGCGCCGTCACCGGCGGCGAGATGCTGGAGCTGGGCTACACCGCCAACGAGCACAAGCCCCGGCTCAGGAGCTACGACCGCTACGGCAATCGCATCGACGAGGTCGAGTTCCATCCCGCCTACCACCGCGTGATGCAGCTGGGCATGCAGTACGGCGTCCACGCCTACGCCTGGCGCAATGCCGACAAGGCCGGCGCCCAGGTTGCCCGCGCCGCGCTGTCCTACCTGCACTACCAGGCCGAGCAGGGCACCGGCTGCCCGCTCACCATGACCCACTCCGCAGTCCCGGCCATCAACCACTCGCAGGAACTGGCGCGCCTGTGGATGCCGCGCATCACCTCCACCGAGTACGACCCCCGCGTGCTGCCCGCCGGCGAAAAGACCGGCTGCACCATCGGCATGGGCATGACCGAAAAGCAGGGCGGCTCCGACGTGCGCGCCAACACCACCCGCGCCCACCTGCAACCTGACGGCAGCTACGAGATCGTCGGCCACAAGTGGTTCTTCTCCGCCCCCATGTGCGACGCCTGGCTGGTGCTCGCCTACACCGACGCCGGCCTGGGCTGCTTCCTCATGCCCAAGATCAGGCCAGACGGCTCGCGCAACACCATCCGCATCCAGCGCCTCAAGGACAAGCTCGGCGACTGGAGCAATGCCTCGTCAGAAGTGGAATTCCTCGGCGCCTACGCCCAGCGCGTCGGCGACGAGGGCAGGGGCGTCGCCACCATCCTCGAGATGGTCGCGCTCACGCGCCTCGACTGCATGATCGGCTCCTCCGGCCTCATGCGTCAGGCCCTGGTCCAGGCCCAGCACCACGCGAAACACCGCAAGGCCTTCGGCCGCCTGCTGATCGAGCAGCCGCTGATGCAGAACGTGCTCGCCGACCTCGCCCTGGAAACCGAAGCCGCCGTCGCGCTCACGATGCGCATCGCCCGCGCCGTGGACGCCAGCGCCCGCCACCCGGGAGAAGCCGCGCTCGCCCGCCTCGGCACCGCCATCGGCAAGTACTGGATCTGCAAGCGCACCCCCGCCATGGTCAACGAAGCCCAGGAATGCCTCGGCGGCGCCGGCTACGTCGAAGACACCAGCCTGCCACGCCTCTACCGCCAGGCCCCGCTCAACTCCATCTGGGAAGGCAGCGGCAACATCCAGTGCCTCGACGTCCTGCGAGCCCTGAGCAAGGAACCCGAAACCCGCGAAGCCTTCTTCGGAGAGCTATTGGCCGCCAAGGGCGGCCACGCCGACCTCGACCGCGAGATCGGCTGGCTGGAACAGGCCTTCGAGGACCGCACCACCCTGGAACTGCGCTCCCGCATGATCGTGGAGCGCATGGCGCTCGCCCTGCAGGCTTCGGTGCTGCTGCGGGCAGGGAACAACGAAGTGGCCGACAGCTTCTGCCGCTCGCGGCTGGGTGGCGAGCATGGGCTGGCGTTCGGGACGCTTAGCGCGGGAACGCCGCTGGCGGGGTTGTTGCACCGGGCGGGGTTGGGCGAATAGTTTTGTTTTTGGACCAAAAAAGGCATACCCCTACGTGAAATCGCAAATCCGACACCTTGTTGCTCAGGCGCTCTACGTAGTGAAGGCCCACAGCCTTCCTGCTGCCTGCGAGCGATACGGGCTTGAGCCGGGTGAGGAGGGCGAAGCTTTCCAGAGCAAGAATCAGTACGTAATGAGGCGTCTGCAGAAAATTTCAGATGAGAAAGTCTTTCGCATCGCACAAGAAGTCGTTAAGGATTTTCCGAACGATGCTCTGCAGGCAGCGATTGAGAGCTTGGGAAAGAATGGCCGTCTAGTATCAGATATCACCCGTCACAAGCTAGCCGAGACACTTAATAAGTTCTCGCTAGCAGGAAAGCGTGATCTGCTGGAGTTGCTTGGCAAGCATTGGCCAGATGTTCGAAGCAAGGCGTCTGCACGGTCCTTCGAGGGAACATTGGAGGACGACATATGGGGCATTGTTTCGGGTGGCGTTGTAGGGGGCAATCGGCAAGTTCTGGAACTTGTGGGGTTCTTGAGCTGCTCTCAGGCGAAATTATTTCAGTTCCTGGAAGACGTCGTATATCCAATAAGGAGAGATGCATCGGAGCAGGAAAGCATTGTAGAGGAACTGAATCGATCCCTTCGCTATGACGGCTTTCTTCTGAAGCCAACAAGTAGAGTGTCTGGGCACGCTGTGTATCGCGTGGAGGAGGTATCAGCGAATGGCGAGAGGCCGGCGGATGAGCTTATTTCTCAAGCACTCATCTCATTTGATGGGGTTGGCGTAAATGAGGCTTGGAGAAAGGCGCTGGGTCGTAGAGCTGAAGATCCTGAGGGCGCGATTACAGCGGCTAAGACGCTCCTGGAGACTGTATGCAAGCACATTCTGGATGAACTAAATGTAACGTACGGTGAAGCGGATGACTTGCCAAAGCTATATGCGTCCGCAGCAACGCAGTTGAAACTTTCCCCAGACCAGCATTCGGAGAAAGTTTTTAAGACTATCCTTGGAAACTGTCAGTCGGTTGTGGGGAACTTGGCCGGGCTTAGGAATAAGTTGGGTGATTCTCATGGCCAGGGGAAGCGCTATGTGCGGCCCCAGTCTAGGCACGCGGAGCTTGCTGTTAACCTGGCAGGCTCAATGGCAATGTTCCTGGTTTCCACTTTCGAGGCGCGAACAGCGTAGTAACCGTAGGGTGGGCAAACGTCTTCATGTTTGCCCACGCGGACGCGCCGCAACGTGGGCAAAGGAAAGAATATCTTCCCACCCTTGCATCAGGGGCTATGCGACCTTCACCCCACTCCCCGGATCAATCAACACCTTCACATGCTTCTCCGGCCGCGCCAGCGCCGTGAACGCATCATCCACACCGCCCAGCCCCACCGTCCCCGTCACCAGCGGCAGCGGGTCCACCTTGCCCTCGGCGATCATATGCAGGGTGTCGCGGTACTCCAGCGGCGTGTAGCCGATCACGAAGCGCAGGTCGATCTCCTTGTTGATCGCCAGCGCCGGCTCGATCTGGTCGCTCTGCATGCACACGCCGACCACCACCACGCGCGAGAACAGCGGCGCGCCGTCGATCACGGACTGCAGCATGCCGGGCACGCCCACGCATTCGAAGATGATCGGCCGCTTGGGCGCGGCGCCCAGGGCCTCCGCCAGGCGCCAGCTGCGGTGCCAGGCCACCGGCAGCATGCCCAGCTTCTCGCGCGTGCCCACGCCCAGCTCCAGCATCCCGGGCGCGTCGGTGATGAAGCCCGACTTCTTGCTGGCGGTGTACGGTGAGTTCTCGCGCGGGTCCACCACCACGCTGGCGCCGCAGCGGCGCGCCAGTTCGCGGCGGGCAGGGGAGAAGTCGCTGGCCACGATCTTCCTCACGCCCAGCGTGCGCAGCATCAGGATCACCGCCAGCCCCACCGGCCCGCAGCCGATGACGATGGCGGTGTCGGACTTCTTCACCTCGCCGCGGTGCACCGCGTGCAGGCCCACGGCCATCGGCTCGGTCAGTGCCGCGCGCTCGGCGTCCAGGCCGTTGGGCACCGCCACGATCAGCGATTCCTGCACCAGCATGCGCTCGGCATAGGCGCCCGGTGCCTCCTCGCAGAGGCCGATGAGGTCGATCTCCTTCTCGCGCCTTATCAGCGGCACGGCGCAGACCCGTGTGCCTACCGGCAGCTTGCGGCTGCACTTGGGGCCGTACTCCAGGATCTCGGCGCTGAACTCGTGGCCGAAGACGATCTCCTGCGAGCTGCGCATGGGGTTCTTGAAACCGCTGCGCAGCATCAACCCGCCCAGGTGGTCGCAGTGCTGGCGCGCATGCAGGTCCGAGCCGCAGATGCCGCAGCGCAACACCTGCACCAGCACATGGCCCTTGCCAGGCTTCGGCTCCGGGCGGTCGGCGACACGCAACTGCTGGTTCTGGCAGACGACGGCTTTCATGGCGACTCCGGTCGCGGATACGGGACATTTTCGGGTGGGCTACCAATAGTAGGCGCTCCAGGCGAATGTAGCGTGCCCACCACCGGAACTTGCAATGGGTATCGGACGGTCTATTGTTTCCACCCACCCGGGGTAGAAGCTAGCAGGAGTGAACAGCATGGCCGGCCGCAAGCCCATCAAATCGGCGAAACCCGCGAAAGCAACGAAGAAGGCTGCCCCCAGGCGAGCCGCCGCGAAGGCGCCCGCCAAGGCCCCGGCCCGCAAGGCGGCGAAGGCCCCGCCAAAACCCGCCCCAAAGGCCAAACCCGCACGCAAGCCGGCGCCCAAGCCCGCTGCCGCAAAGGCCAAGGCCTCTCCCGCAACGCCGAAGAAGCCCGTCCTGCTCTCCGGCGGCAATCCGCAGATCGCCAAGGGCGACGGCGACGCCCCGGTGCAGGCCTACATCGCCGCCATGCCGGGCTGGAAGCGCGAAGCCGGGCGCCGCCTCGACAAGCTCATCGCCCGCACCGTCCCCACCGTGCGCAAGGCGGTCAAATGGAACTCGCCCTTCTATGGCATGGAAGGCCAGGGCTGGTTCCTCGCCGTGCATTGCTTCACCAGCTACATCAAGGTCGCCTTCTTCCGCGGCAGTTCCCTCACGCCCCAGCCGCCCGTGGAATCCAAGGACCCGAACGCGCGCTACTTCCACATCCACGAGGACAGCGGCTTCGACGAGAAACAGGTAGCCAACTGGATCCGGCAGGCCTCGCAGATTCCGGGCTGGGTTCCGTAGTCTTCCGACTCGTTGCAGAAATACGGAACTCCGTTAGGAGTTCAACCCTGGGTCGCGTAAAATATTCATCATGAGCTGAGGCCACCGCACGTCGAAGACGATCGCAGGCTTGGGTTTCGCCGGGACCGGTTCTGCCACCCGCAACGAAACCCCCACCAGCTCTACGCGCAGCGATAACGATCCGGTCTGTCCGACGTCTGTCAGCGCGTATTCCGCAGTACCTATTCCAGAGTATCGCTGGTCGATTCCGGGTACCCGTTCTTTCACAAGCTAGCTACACCTGCCTGCCGGGCCGCCTCCAGGGCGGACGCATGCTGCCGAAAATCCGCCCACCGGGGTCCGCGGCTCCGGCGTGGTGGAGTTGGCGGCGGCCCGGCGTGGCAGGTTTCGAGATCATCCTTTCACGACTGCTGGGGCATGGTGTGTGAGCCGCCGATGACGATGGTGAAGACGTGGTGAGGCAGGAACCTGATCCGGGTGTCAGGTTGCGATAGGGGTGGGGTGGGTGGATCATCTGATCGTCGCGAGAACCTCTGGCATTTATGTGTGATGCTGCCTTGCTTTGCGAGGCTGCACTTTGTCCAAGGTGTTGGCTTTGGATGCCTTGAGGAGTTTCAACGGACATGTGTCGCCACTAGATTTTGAATATGGCGCCCTGACGACCTGCTCAATCGAGGAGCGAGGTAATGGACAACATACATGCATTTAATGGACGCCTGAGGCTGTTGGCCGAAAAACTGAATGCTGCTGCCGCAGATCGGGTTCGCGAACTCGATATGCAATGCAACAATTCGAAGCACGACTATCTTCGAGCGACCTTTGTGCAAGGCCGGCTGCTGAAGGCATTTAGTGATGCAACGATGAATCGATATCTCTTGGTCGTCGGCAAGGCTATTTCTAACGTTTCCTCGCGCCAAGAGAAGCGGTTGGCGGGGCTCATCGAACAGCATGATACCGCTTGCAATCAGATGATTCGGATTCTGGAGGACCAGAACTCAAGAGAGTCTCAGAGCACGCCTATGGAGGCGGTCCTGCTTCAAATGTATGACACATTGAGAAAGGGCCAGAACGACCGGCTTGATACTCTTGACGTACTGGGAAAGGCGGAGTTTAAGCTCGCGGAACTCAACATGCAGAGGTCGCTGGAGTCCCTCGAAGAAATCTATCGGACCTCTCGTTCGGATACTTTGCTGCAGTTGGTTGGGCAACTTGCTCTGGCTCTGGCTACGGCCGCCGTGCCTGGTGTTGAAGCGGCGATGTCGCTGAAGGGAATTTACGACGCGCTGGCGATCAAATGCAGCAATGTGAAAACTGCTGATGAAGTGCTATCGGGTATCGCGGAATTCAAGAAGAACCTGTTCCACTGGAACGTGCTGATATACATGTCCATACAACGATATGAGGTGGATTTGCAGCCTCCTCCAGATACTTCCCCGCCGGGGATGGAAAAAATTTGGGAGGAGGCGTTCTCTGCTGTCCGGAACGATTTTGATGCCTACATCAAGCGATCGGCGGAAAGTTAGCGGTAGTTCGGCGGGGTTCTCCAGCCCTACGAGTTGGTAGCGACGGCGAAGCTGACATGACCTGATTCAGCCCGCGCAGGGCGGATCATCGATCCGCCTTTCGCGGCAGGCGCATCGACGACTATCCTTCAGCCTCAACCACTCTCAACCGCGCCGATGTCCAACCGCTCCTACCTGATCAACAGCTCCTTCGAAACCAGTTCCCCGGATGAGCGCTTCCGCAGCGAGGAAGAACCGGGCCGGGTCTGGGGCGAAGTAGCCGAGGGCAGCAACCGCCTGCCGATTCCCCGGTTCCTCTGCTTCCGCCAGTCCGACCTGAGGCCGGCGACCTGGAACGGCGACATGCAGCGGCAGCTGCCGTGCACGACGCTGGAACAGGCGGTGCGCAACTTCGAGCAAGCCCGGCCCGTGTACGAGGCCATCGCCGGCGATGCGGGTCTGGCGCGGCCCTACTGGGACCTTGTGCTGGCGCTGCTGCGCCGCCTGCCGTTGCCCTACCTGAGCATGGACCCGGTCGAATGGCTGATCCTGGGCGACGTCGAGGCTGGCGCGGCGAGGCTGGTGCAGGCGTTGGCCGGCGATCTCTCGGCGGTACCGCACATCAAGGCGATGTCGGAGTACGAAGAGGGGGCCAGACCCTATCCCCTGGATGTGCTGTATTCCGTGCCGAGCGGCAAGAGCGACCGGGCCCGTATATGGAACGCCAGCGTGCTGGACGGCGGATTCCAGCCCAACCTCCAGTACGCCACCTGGCAGCTGGGGCCAGGCGCCGCGGAGCCCACGCTCCCGCCGCCGCTGCCGGACAGCCTGTTCGGTGAGATCTACGACATCAACAAGCTGATCAAGGACTGGCTCAGCGCCGCCGCGCCCGACGCCGCAGGCGCCGATCTCGGCCTGTACCTCGACCAGGGCCAGGAGCATCTGCGGGTCACGCTCTATGCGAGGGGTGAGGCGGATGCCCGGCAACTCGTCTCTGACCCGACACTGAAGCAGCGGCTCGGCGAGCTGGCCCACAACCGGCTGCAACCCTGGTGCCGCAAGCATGGCTTCGGCTGGCAGGGATTCCGTTGCGAAGTGCCGGACTGGGCGCGGCGATAGCGGGCGCGGCAGGCAAGCGTCATGAACACGCGCGCGACCTGGATCAGGCCCCTCGATCTGGGCAAGCTCCTCGAGTCCGTGTTGACCCTGCTCGAAGGAAACGCCGTGGTCGTGCTGGAAGGGCATTTGCGTCAGTTCGACTTTCCCGCTCCGCTCCGCTGTTCGCTCCCGGATGGGTTGGGCCCCGAAACGCCGCATGGGGAGGAGCGCATGGCGCTGCGGCTCGCGCCGGGCTCGGCGCTCCTCATTCACCGGGCAATCGTCGAGGATCCCGACTGGGTGCAGAAGATCTCCGGAATGCAGGTGCTCGTTGATGGCCAGCGAGTCTTCCTGGTGGGAGACAATTTCCATGAAGAGTGCATATCGGTCTGGCCGGCCGCGCCCGCCAGCCTGGCTGCGCAACTGGTTGCGCAGGGGGTGGCGGACTTCCTGTGAGCGGGAATCCGCCGTCGTTCCTTCACGCAGCGTTGTTGCGTCGGGCATCGCGACGGAGGACAGTAGGGTCGCCCCCTGCGGACCTGAGGACTGTCTCCATGCGCCTGCTCGCACCGCTGTTGCTGCTCCTCCTCGCCCAGGTCGTCGCCGCGCAGCCGCCCGCGAGCACCACCCCGGTCAAGTGGAACGGCAAGCTCGTCACTGTCGGCGACACCGAGGGCAAGGTCTTGGCCGCCCTGGGCCTGCCCTCGCAACGCGTGGAGGTGGAAGACCCCACCGACCACGCCGTCAGCGACCGCTGGACCTTCACCGACCCGACGGCGATGGAGCGTCCCCTGATCGTCAAGCTGCGCGGCGGCCGCGTGGCAGAGGTCCGCAAGGCCTCACTACCGCAGTAGCGCGTACCTGATCCGGGCGTCAGCCATGTAGGGTGGGCAAACGTCTTTTCCGTTTGCCCACGCGGTCGGCAACAGGCGAAACCCCACCGCGTGGGCAAACATGAAGCTGTTTGCCCACCCTACGAATCTGTTATCCCGATCAAGTTCCGTAGGATGTGGTGAGCGCAGCGAACCGCATCAATCGTGGCGACCACGCCTGATGCGGTTCGCTGCGCTCGCCTAGAGGCGCCTACTTTTGGCACCACATCCTACGGATAGAAGTCTGCTTTCCCGTCACCTGCGCCGGCGTCTTCATCTGCAGCGATACCCGTTGATGGACTGAGCCTCCGCTCCCGCGTACCTTCCGGGTAGGCCGGGAGATATAGGGGACCCGGCAATCAACGGGGGAGAACCAGATGTCGGCACCCAACCTCAGCGGCAAGCGGGTCGTGATCACGCAGGCCGACGTCTTCATGGGCCCCGCGCTCTGCGAGGTCTTCGCGGAGCAGGGGGCGCAGGTCATCGCCGACCGCCGCGCGCCGGACGAGCCCGGCGGCGCTGCTGCGATGCTGGCGGAGGCGGGGGAGATCGACGTGCTGGTGGTCAACCTCGGCGTACCGGCGCCCACCACACCGGCCGTCTCCGTCACCGAGGAGGAATGGCGCTCGGTGTTCGCGCAGATGGTGGACCCATTGCCGCGCCTCTGCCGCGCGGTGCTGCCGCAGATGACCGCACGGCGCTCCGGCAAGATCCTGCTGATCGGCAGCGCCTCGGCCCTGCGCGGCATGAAGCGCGCCTCCACCTACAGTGCCGCGCGCGGCGCGCAGCTGGCCTACGTGCAGGCCCTGGGCGTGGAGGTGGCGCCGCACAACGTGCAGGTCAACGCCATCGCGCAGAACTTCGTCGAGAACCCCACCTACTTCCCGCCGGAAGTGCAGGCCAACCCGGCCTTCCAGGAACGCCTCAAGCGCGAAGTGCCGCTGGGCCGGCTGGTGGGCGCGCGCGAGGACGCGCAGTTCGCGGCCTATCTTTGCAGCGACGCGGCGAACTGCTTCGTCGGGCAGGTGTTCCCGGTTTGCGGGGGCTGGGTGCCGCGCTAGGCGAGAACGTCATACCGGCGAAAGCCGGTATCCAGTCGTGAAGTACCGGCCAATCCCTGAGGGACTGGATACCGTGAGTTCACAAACCAAATGCAACACCCTATTACGAGGGTGCTGCAATGGGACGCAAGAGCTTTGAGCAGTTTGGAATCGAGGAACGGTGTGAGATTTCCCGTCGGCGCCAAGCCGGGGAGTCGATCCGGCAAATTGCGGCAGCTCTGGATCGCGCGCCATCGAGCATTTCTCGGGAACTGAAGCGCAACACTGGCGCGACGGGCTACCAGAGCGTCTATGCCGGCGAGCAAGCTCGGGCGCGCCGCTGGCAAGGTAGCCGGCTTCTGCGTGATGCCGAGCTGCAAGCCAGGGTTCTGGAGGGATTGCGCCGAGGCTGGTCTCCCGAGCAGGTATCGCGGCGGCTGGCTCAGCAGGATCTGCAGATCAGCTACGAGAGCATCTATCGCTTCATTGCCGCCCAGATCGCCCGGACCAACGACTTTTCCTGGCGTCTCTATCTGCCCCGTGCCAAGAGCAAGCGCGGCTTCCGTGGCCGCAAGGGCGGCAGCCCGGCAGAGCACATCCAGCAGCGGGTTTCGATCGAAAAGCGCCCCAAGGCTGCGGCTGACCGGCGCCAGGCGGGACACTGGGAAGCCGACCTGATGCTCTTTGCGCGCTATGGCCAAGCCATCCTGACCCTGCATGAGCGAACGTCCCGGCTGACCGCCATCGTCCGCCAGCCCAGCAAGGCCGCTGCGCCGGTGGCGCAAACCCTCCAGGCCTTGCTGGCCCCACTGCCCCCAGCCCTGCGCCGCAGCATCACCTTCGACAACGGCACCGAATTCGCCTTGCACTACACCCTGCATCAGCCCCTGGGCTTGCAGACCTATTTCTGCGATCCGCATTCCCCCTGGCAGAAGGGTGGCGTCGAGAATGCCAACGGGCGTTTGCGCCGCTGGCTACCCCGGGGAACCAACGTCGAAGACCTCTCACCAGACCAACTCTTGCAGATCGCTCAGATCTACAATCACACGCCACGCAAGTGCCTCGGCTTCAAAACCCCAGCCGAGGTCTTCGCCAAAGTGTTGCATTTCAAATGTGAATCCACCTACCGGCTTTCGCCGGTATGACGGAAGTCTGGCTCAGGGTCTGTCGGGAAGAGCTGCTGCGTTACTGCCGCCGCCGCATCCCGCCGCCTTCACCGCTGGCCCCGCGTTCCGCGAACGACATTTCCGACGAGAACTCGCGCCAGCGCGCCCACTGCCCGTCGCTCAGCGCGGCAGCCACGGCGGACTCGAAGCGTGCGTAGGCCTGCACCTCGCGCTCATGCAGGCCGCCCCATTGCTTCGCCACGGCGGCGCTGCGTTCCAGGTATTCCGGCTGCTTGGGCGACAGGCCGCGCAGCTGCGCCTGGAGGGCGCCGCGTTCGGCCTGCAGGCCCTTGAGCTCCGGCAGGGCCTTGTCGAAGGCCGCCAGCACCGCGGCGCGCTGCTCGGGCGTGGCCTCCACCTGCGACAGGGTGATGATGATCTCCTTCTCGGAGCGCACGCCGGCACCGCGCAGGTCCGGGGGCGCGCCGCGGCTGGCGCAGGCGGTCAGGGCAAGCAGGAGCAGGGCGGCGAGGGTGGTCTTGGTCATGGGGCGGTGGGGATGATCAGGCGTGAGCATAGCGCCGCGAAACGGGCGGAGTCGTATGAATGTGTAAACGGCCAGACCTGACAACGGTCCGGACCCCGCCCGCGTGCCCCAACGGGGGACTGTCTCAAAACTGCAGCTTTCATCGGCGATGATTCATGCGTCGGAATTCGGCATAGGGACGCGAGACATGCAGGCCAAGAGTGAAGCGGTGATGCAGAACGAAGGGACGGCGGCAGCCGGCCCCTCCTCCGGCACTCGCCTGTGGATGGCCTGCGCCGGCCTGCTGTCGGCGCTGCTGGCCCTGCCGTTCCTGGCTTCCGGCCTGCTCGACCTGGGCGACGAAAGCCTGACGGACCTGGCGATCGGCCTGGCCGCCTGCTGGTTTGCCGCCCGGCTGCTGCTGAAAGCGGGCTGGCCGCTGCGGCAGCGCCGCTCGCGCCCGGCCATGGGCCTGGCGACTCGCTGAACCTGCCTCAGCGGCAGGCGCTGACCTGGCTGGAGCAGTCGAAGCGCTGCTTGTCCTCCTTGACTTCCGGCACCTCGACCTTGCGCCCGCCGACCGTGCGCTTGCTGCCGCCGACCACGTGGCTGTCCACCAGGCGGCAGTCGTCGCCCTCGCGCTCCAGCGTGAACCCCACCTCCACCTTGTCGCTGCGCAGGCTGCACTGGCGGTTGCCGCCCTGGAACACACAGCGCTCCGCCGGCACCTCGATCTGCTGCGCATAGGCGATCTTCTGGCGCGCGGCGCGGGCATCGGCGGCGGGCAGGGGGATGCTCATCTCGCCCAGCGACTTCGTCTGCAGGCGCAGGCAGTCGGCGGCCGGGGCGGCGAAGGGGAGCAGGGCGGCGGCGAGGAGGATGCTTCGAAGGAACATGGGCGGATCACTTCTTCGCGGGACGTTTGCCAGCGGCGCCGGCTTTGGCTTTCGGCGGTGCCGTCGCGATACCCAGCAGGCGCCTGACGGAGTTGATGGTCTCGGCCTTGTGGGCCGCGATTTCATGCGGTTCCAGCGGGTTGTAGGTGCCGTTGGGAATGAGCACCGACAAGGCGTTGACGTAGAAGACCGTCGTTCCGATGATCGCGCTGGCCGCGTGGAAGGGATCGTCGTGCAGCGGCTTCAACTCGCCGCTGGCGATCCCCTTCTGGAACAGGCCCCAGGCCATGCCGATGAAGCGGTCCGAGTCGGGATAGATGCTCTGCATGGGGTGCTCTTCCGCGTCGGCGACGTGGCGCAGGATCAGGCGCGACAGCGTCGGCCGGGCGGCGACGCCGTCCACCCAGGCCTCGGCCGCGTCTTCGATGCGTTGCGGGATCGGCTTCGACGACGACAGGGCCGCGTCGATCTGCGTGACCAGCGGCCTGAAGGCTTCCTCGAGCACGGCGTTATAGAGCGATTGCTTGTCCGGGAAGTGATAGAAAAGCGCCG
This sequence comes from Solimonas sp. K1W22B-7, assembly GCF_003428335.1. Classification (GTDB taxonomy): domain Bacteria; phylum Pseudomonadota; class Gammaproteobacteria; order Nevskiales; family Nevskiaceae; genus Solimonas_A. The sequence continues at coordinate 3,542,011 of NZ_CP031704.1, read as the reverse complement.
GCCGCGTCAGGCCCACCGCATCCCCCACGTCTTCCAGACGCGCCACCGCGTAGCCGCGGCGGGCAAACAATTTCTCGGCGGCTTCCAGGATGGCCGAACGGGTGACCTTGGTAGGGCGCAACGGTCGGGGGCTTTTGGTCTTCTGCACTTTTGATCGACTGACTCTAAAGTAGAACTACGGGGCGATGATACATGAGGCCCCATCGGCAATAGGAAGACGGGGTCGCCGCTTCCTGCTGACCGGCGCTGGCGGCCCCGGCCCCGCTCGCGATCTCCGGTTACCCGAAGCCCTCCTTGCGCCCGCGACTCCCTCCCTGTCTGTCCCTCGGACCCGGCGTTGAACAGCCCTGACACAGCCCTGTCACCTGCAGGCAAGGCGCCTTGACTCGCCAGTCAAATTTTCGTTGACTCGAAAGTAGAATACTGTTTTACTCGTGAGTAGAACAGAGGCGCGGGAAGGCAGCGTTGCCCTACCGCTGCGGGCCTCTCCGGTTCTGCAATCCACGCATTCACCCACGAGGAGATTGAACATGCTGGAACTGTTCCTTCTGGACTCCCTGCGGATGGCCTTCGCCTTCGGCATCGCCGGCCTGGTCATCTGGTTCTGGTACTGGTTCTTCGAATCCGTGGGCACGTTCTGATCCCGGCTTCCTGAGCGCAACCGGCATGTCCTACGGCTCCCCAGACGCCCTGAGCATCGAGCGCAGCTGCGCCGTCGTGGCCTCCGCGATCTCGGACGGGGGCTGCGAGAGCGTCCGCCTCATGTCGGGCGCGCGCCGCATGTTCGGCATGAACACCGGGCGAACGGTGATGAACGTTCCGTACCCGGCCATCACGCCGGACTGGAGCCTGAGAACCTGGACCTGCGGCATCGCCATGCAATGCTCGCCGTCGAAAAGCCGCATCGCCCCTTTCACCCTGAAGGCCCTGTCGCCCCGGCAGATCACCGCGCTTTCGCTGGTCGAAGGCGGGGTGGCGCTGGGCTGGGTGGGCTCACGCTGGCCCGGCCTGGTGCCCGAGCTGCGGCGCTTCCTGCCCGACCTGGAGATGAGAAGCAGCGATCTGGATGGCGTAGCGATTCTCGAGAGCGCGATGGCGCTGGCGCAGTCGGCGCAGGAGTTGAACTATCACCCGGTGCTGGGCCAGCTGCCGTTGGGCGTGCCCGCCAGGGGCGGCCTGCTGGACGCCCTGCGCAGGCGCCAGGGGCGCATGCCCTGGTCCAAGACCAAGCGTTACCTCTCGCCGGGCTACGAAACGATCCCGGTGGGCGGCGAGGGGAACATCAAGAGTTCCCGCATCCCGCCGCCCAGCCGCCCCGAGGACGACGACCCCGAGATCCGCGCCGACCAGCGCGCCGGGGTTCCGTATCCCGAGTGGAACCTGTGGACCCGCAAGTTCCTTCCCGACCACGTCGCCGTCCTCGAGCGCAAGCTGCAGGCGAAACAGGGCGCCGCGCGACCGCCATCGGCCGATCTGCGCCGCTGGTTCGAGGAGCACACGCATCGCGTGATGCAGAGGCGCCTCGAGGACGGCTCCGACCTGGATATCGACCCGTACATCGACTTCCATGTCGACCGCCTCACCGGCAAGGCCGCCGAGGCGCGGGTCTTCCGCGACCTCAAGCCCGCCTTCCGCGACGTCACCACCGCGCTGCTGCTCGACGGCAGCGCCTCGCTCGGCGGGCAGAACGGCCGCAGCTTCAAGCTGGAGCTGGCCTGCGCCGACGCGCTTTGCCACGCCATGTCCCTCGCGCGGGAGCGGCACGGACTGTTCGTCTTCAACGGCAAGACCCGGCACCGGGTGGACGTCACCTGCCTCAGGGATTTCAAGGACGCGCACTCGGTCATGCCCAGCGATCTCGGCCTGCTGACCGGCGGCTACACCCGCCTGGGAGCGCCCCTGCGCCACCTCACCAGCCGCCTGCTGGCGCAGGCTTCCGAGCGCCGCCTGCTGATCGTGATCGGCGACGGACAGCTCTCCGACGAAGGCTACGAGGGCCGCTATGCCTGGGCGGATGCGGCCCATGCGGTCGAGGAAGCCGAGGACGCCGGCGTGTCCCTCTACTACATCGGCGTCGGCCCGACCAAGGTCGATCCGCTGCCCGACATTTTCGGGCCGCGGCGCTCTACGCGTATCCGCCGGGTGGAAGAGCTGCCCCGTGTACTGGCACAGGTTCACCGCGAACTCGTGGCGAACTGAACAAACAAGGATGAGGAGTGCATGAAGGATAGCTACTACCAGAGCAACGGTTCCGAAGTGGCGCTGTTCAGGAAGGCCGCCGAGCAGCGCGTGCCGGTGATGCTGACCGGACCGACCGGCTGCGGGAAGACGCGCTTCGTCGAGTACATGGGCGGCGTGCTGGGCCGCCCCGTCGTCACCATCAGCTGCCACGACGACCTGACCAGCTCCGACCTGGTCGGCCGCTTCATGGTGACCGGCGGCGACGTCGTCTGGAACGACGGGCCGCTGACGCGGGCGGTCAAGGACGGCGCCATCTGCTACCTCGACGAGGTGGTGGAGGCGCGCCACGACTCCCTCGCCATCCTGCATTCGCTGACCGACCACCGCCGCTCGCTGTACCTCGATCGCAGCGGCCAGGTCCTGCAGGCGCCGGACAGCTTCATGCTGGTCTGCTCCTACAACCCGGCCTACCGCAGCTCGCTGAAGGAACTCAAGCCCTCCTTCCGCCAGCGCTTCGTCACCGTGGCCATGACCTACCTGTCGCCCGATCGCGAGGCCGAGGTGCTGGTGGCCGAGGCCGGCATCGACCTGGCGGCCGCCCGGCGGCTGGTCAACTGCGCCATGGCCATCCGCAAGGCCGACAACGTCTTCCACTTCGAGCCGCCTTCCACGCGCGTCCTGGTCACGGCCGCGAAGCTGGTCGCCGCCGGTGCCACCGAGGTGGAAGCCGCCGAGGTCTGCATCCTGGCGCCGCTGAGCAACGACGGCGCCATCACCGATGGCCTGCGTGAGCTGGCCGCCGCAAGCCTGGTGGGTGTCACCACATCCGCAAGCAATGCACGTGCAAATGCAGGAGGGGCCAAGGCATGAGCAACCAATCCGTGTCCGAGCAGGACCGCCGCCGCAAGAAGGCCATGATCGTTTTCCAGATCCTGATCTACAGCTGGATCTTCGGCACCTTCCTGGTCCAGCTGTACCTGAAATCCATCAGCGACTGGTGAAACCGCAATGACGACCATTACCAGTTCCGGAAGCTTCGGCAACTACGATTCGCACCAGAGCGACAGCGCGGCCGCGCAGCTTCGCGCCGACAAGTGGATGATCTCGGGCACCATCCTCATGGGCACCGCCGTGCTCGGCATCTTCGGCCTGCCGATGTTCCTCTGGGGCCTGCATCTGCAGATACAGGCGGCGAAGGCCGGGCTTTCCGTGCGCCCGGTCATCGTCACCCTGATCGGCTACCTGGTGATCATCGACTCCGCCCTGAACAGCATGGGCTGGACGCTGGATCTCTTCGCCCACCACACCCTGATCAATCGCGTGCTCACCACGGGCTGGGGCGCGCTGGTGGATGGAGGCTACTTCTGGCACTACAACGAGCTGTGGATCGGCGGTTCCGGCGCGCCCGGCGAGAAAGCCTGGGAGATCGCCCTGATCCCCGTGCTGTTCTGCGCGCGCCTGGCCGCCGCCATAGGCCTGCTGCAGATGAAGCGCTGGGGACAGCAGTGGCTGATCGTCACCTGCTGGATGGGCGTGATCGTCTGGACCGGCTACAACACCAACATGACCATCTTCGCCGACGTGCGCTACGCCGGCGTCGTGTTCCCGGTCTGGGGCTGGTGGATCTACGACATCTGGTACATCACGCCCTTCCTGTCGCTGCCCTACCTGCACACGGTCAACCGCGAAATCTTCTCGGAGTGACGGCCCGCTTCCGGGCCAACGCATAGGAAATATATATGAGCACTTCCACTGAAAAAGAACTGCCGCTGGGCACCACCGCGCACTACGCCAACATGCACAAGTGGCTGCAGCGCGGACTGTTCGTCTGCCTGGTCTGCCTGGTCATCGAAGCGTCGTTCTCGCTGCCCTTCATCGCGGTCTGGATGGGCTGGCCCACGCTGTCCCTGACCGAGGTCTGTCATGAGATGGAGAAGGTCCGGTTCGCCGACGATTCGCGCGAGTGCCAGGTGCCTCATCCCCTGTTCGCGCCTTCGGAGGCCAGGGGCCAGAAGACGGCGAAGGATACCTGGGGCATCCAGCCGCGGCCGCACTACAAGAAGATCGGCTTCCATGACCTCATCCGGTTCCGTGACGAGCGGCTGGCGCGGGAGGCGGCCGCTGCAAAGCTCAGGGCCGCAGCGGGCGCAGCAGGGGCAGCTGCTGCAGGAGCCGCGGCCGCTCCGGCCCCGCCTGCTCCCTGAGAACCAGGGTCGCTGCGGAACCCGTGGCGGATTCCCTGCAGCCATGAGCCCGACGCCCCGAATCATCGAGTCTTGAGGAATCCTGCCGTGGGTGCACTGATCATGCTGGGTACGCTGTTCGGACTGATCGTCCTGATATTCGGCCTGGTGCTTCGCTACGATCCCCAGGCGCGTGCCCCGTCGCAGAAGCAGGGCGACCGGTAATGTCCGAACTCACCCCGCTGCTGCAGGCCTCGATCGGCTTCGCCTACGTCGGCGCGGTCGTCTTCGTGGCCACCGGCCTGGTCCTGAGCTATCGCCGGGGCCGGCCGCATGCGCTGCTGCTCCTGTGCATCTCCGCCATCTCGTTCTCGTGGATCGAGGCGCCCTACGACTGGGCGATGTACGCGCAGTTCCCGACCGCGATTCCGCGCATGCCGGCCTGGTGGCCCCTGAACATGACCTGGGGCGGCCTGCCGGCCTCGGTGCCCCCGGGATACATCGCCTATTTCGTCCTGCCTGCGGTGATCGGCGTCTCCCTGGGGCGCTGGCTGATCGAGACATTCCAGTGGCGCGCGCCCCAGACCCTGCTGATCACGGGCCTGTTCGTCGGCTTCCTTTGGGCGCTGATGTTCAATGCGGGCCTCGGGGCAAAGCTCGGTGTTTTCCACTACGGTCGCGTGATCGAAGGCCTCGCGCTGCGGGAAGGCACGAAACACCAATATCCGCTCTACGACGCCCTGGCGATGGGCGTGCAGATGATGGTTTTCACCTACCTGCTCGGCCGCACCGACCCATTGGGGCGCTCGCTGATCGACCTGTGGGCAGACTCGAAGACGAAGAGCCGCTTGCGCTCCTCGCTGCTCTCGATCGCCGCCGCCATCGTCATCGGCCACGTCGTCTACCTGTCGGTCTTCGCGCCACACCTGGCCACCAAGCTGATGGGCCTGGTGATCGTGGGGCCGACCGAGCAACTGTTCGAGGGCGTGCCGAACCAGCCGCTCTAGTGTCCTGAGTTGGAAGTTCGCTGCAGTAGTCCCCTCTCCCGCTTGCGGGAGAGGGTGCCCGGAGGGCGGGAGAGGGTTTCTGTTTGACCGGCCGTGGGGAAAGTCCGCCCGTACTTCGACAAGCTCAGCACGAAGCGACTACCTGCCCGCAGCCCGCTTCGCCTTCGACAGCGCCGTCGCCGCAGTGGGAGGCGCCAGTTCCAGCGCCTGCTTGATCACCCGCTGCGTCGTGCGCGGATCCGCGCCGAAGCCGGGCAGGGCGGATGACAGCACGGCGCCGATCCGCTCGGCAGGCGTCAGCCGATCGAGATTCAGCTTTTCGTCGACCATGCTCGACAGCGTGCCGCTCAGCGCGAGCGTGGCCGCCAGGAACTGGTTCTCCGTCCAGTCCGGCAGCTCCGCTCGCAGCCAGTCGCGATGCCTCGCCGTGGAAACCTCGATCAGCGACTCGGAAATCTTCCAGGAGCGATAGGCCACGCCGAGCAGTTCCGCAACCCGCGCATCCGACGAGATCGCCTGCGCCAGGCTGGCCCACTTCAGCCCGAGGCGCAGGTAGACGTCGGCCTTGGCGGTCAGCTGCCGGTCCGCGGCCTCCTGCGCCGTCTCGAAGTTGTCGAGGATCAGCTCGCGGAAGATGCCGTCCTTGTCCTCGAAGTGGTGGTAGATGCTGCCGTAGGACACGCCGGCAGCCGTAGAAATCTCGCGCAGGGTCGTCTGCGCATAGCCCTTGTCCAGGAAGAGCCGCTGCGCGGCGGCGACGACTTTCCTGCGAACTTCCTCGGTCTGTTCCTGGCGACCCATTCCCCACCCCTGCTTGACGGCTCAAGGTTTACATCATAATCTAGATCACGATCTAGATATTATTCTAATTAAACCCTGAGGAGGGTGTGCCATGCTGATGAACCGCAGGTCGTTTCTTTCGCGCTCGGCGCTGATCGCTGCCGGCGCCGTGGTTCCCGCGGCGCTCACGGGCTGCGGAGGAGGACGCTCGGGCGCCGACGATTCCAAAGCGACCGGGCTGAGCGTCCACCTCAACGGGCGCGAGGTCGCCCGGCAAGAGGTCCTGGAGTGGGAGGCCCGGCGCCTGCAGGTGATCGCGAAGCGCATGAGCCAGAACCTGCCGGCGGCCCTGGTGGGTGAACTGGTCGCGCTGCTGCTGCGGCCCGAGGTCTCCACGGCCAACATCGCGCAGGAGAGAGTGGCCCTGGCCGAAGCCAAGATCCTCGCCGGGGACGAGGCCATGCGCCGGCTCGTGGCAACCGACCTGCTGCTCACCAACCAGATCGTCGAACTGGCCGTCGCCGCGCCACTCGGCTGGAGCGTCTGCGAGATCGGCATCGTCAGCAATCGCGGCAGCGCCGAGGGCTTTGCCCGCTGGTTCAACGACAAGTCGTTTCACGACGACCCGTACGCGATGCTGGTCGCCTGCCCGGATCACTTCCTCCTGAAGGCGGTCCCGCCCAGGGGGATGGAGGTCATCGAGATCACAGGTGGAGCGATGCAGGCCAGCCGCTTCCTCATCGACTACGACAACCTGGGCGACCTGCCGCTGGTCATCGATCCGGATTTCCCCGTCCGCTTTTCCGGCGCCGCCGTCAACGGGAACGGCACCGTCATCGGCGGCCTCAATCATCGCTTCCGCACGCTGGCCGAGGGCTTCGAAAGCCACCTTGCGATCGTCTTTCCCGCCGCCCTGCCGCCCTGGATGATTTCGGAGCACCGCTGGCACCTGGCCTGCGAGTTCTCCAACTGGATCACGGCCTACATCGAGGAAACGGGCGACCGATGAGCGCCATGGCGGCCAGGAGCCGGGCCAAGCCTGCGGTGCCTGGCCCGGTCTTTTGGGCGGCAAAGCACTTTCGGTAGTATCGGGATATCGGCCCGCCCCAGGAGCACGCCATGCAACCCCTACGGTATTCCATCAACCTCACCCTGGACGGCTGCTGCGGCCACACCACCATCACCCCCGACGAGGAGATGCATCACCGCGCCGCCGAGGGCATCGCCCGTGCCGACGCACTCCTTCTCGGCCGCGTGACCTACGGGATGATGGAAGAGGCCTGGCGGCCGGTGGCGGAGTCGGGCACCCGGCCCGACTGGATGCCCGACTGGATGGAACCCTTCGCCCACACGATCCACGCGGTACCGAAGTACGTCGTATCGAGCACGCTGCAACAGGTCGACTGGAACGCACAGTTGCTGCGCGGGGACCTGGGCCAGGCCGTCCAGCAACTCAAGCAGCAGCCGGGCAGGGGGCTGGCCGTGGGCGGCGTGAAGCTGCCGCTGGCACTGGCCGAGCTGGGCCTGATCGACGAGTACGAGTTCGTGGTGCACCCCAAGCTTGTGGGCCATGGGCCGACCCTGTTCGCGGGGCTGTCGAAGCCCGTCGACCTGAAGCTTGTGAGTCGGCTGGAGTACGCCTCGGGGGCGGTGGCGATGCGCTATGAGCCGAGACGCTAGGGAACCTCTGAAAAAGTCCGTTCGTGCTGAGCTTGTCGAAGTACGGACGGACTTTCCCCGCGGCCGGTCAACTAGTTACCGCTCACCCTTCGACAGGCTCAGGGCGAACGGTAACTTTTTCAGAGCTTCCCTAGGGCAGTTTCGATTCAGTTTCGTAGTTTCGTAGGGTGGGCAAACGTCTTCATGTTTGCCCACGCGGTGAGGCCTTGCCTGTTATCGACAGCGTGGGCAAACGAGAAAATGTTTGCCCACCCTACGAGGCTCAAAACGCTCCTGCGAAAAGCAGCCATCCGAACCGTCGATGCCCTCTGGGAATACATTGGAACCCTCATCGAGGTCTTTACCCCAGAAGAGTGTTCAAACTACTTCGCCTCTTGCGATACGTCAGCAAATAAATCGAAAATGCTATAGTGAGCATTGACCACTTGCCTAATCGCATCGGCGATTCGCGTTCGGTCTTGGGCAGACAGCGCAATTGCGCACCATTCCGTGGTCAGTAGTTCCCATACGCTAGTCGCGCTTTTATGCACACGATCTCCAACGATTCGAGTCCACTGATGATGGTCTGGCTCCAGCATAGCGTCCTCGAAGGCTTGTATTAGCGTGCCAGCACCAATTCCGAACCTTGCTGGAAGGTTTGGCCAGTTGGCAGATTTCAGATCAGAAAAAACATGACGTTCAGGAGCAAGGGTTCCAGGTAACGATAGGGAATTCGGATTGCCGTGATCGCCATCAACAACAGCCAGTGACTTGTAGGGCAACCGTCCAGCTTGCGCCAATGTTCCCAACAGTTGAACGACGTTGGACGGTCCTACCGCGTTAATTTCTATTCTCGTAATAAGGTCCGATGTCTGATCCGAAGACGCAAGAATTTCCCTGAGCCAGATTGCAGCCTCGCGATCCTCAACAAAAATGTGAGCGTCTGGATGTACTTCGTCATCCATTCTGCTCATCGCAAATTCTGGAGATACCCCATAAACAACGTTAAGTCCTTGGGGGCCATTCATGAGCAGAATTCTTGCTTCTTGAGGCAATTCCTCCAGAACGTACGGACTATGCGATGAGAGAACTATCTGGATTCGCCTCTGTCGAGCGAGCCACAAAAGAAAACGGATTAGGCGGCGCTGCGCACGCGGATGCAGTGAGGCTTCAACCTCGTCGATAATCAGTAGGGAGTACTGAGGAACACCTTGAAGAGTTCTAAATAGGTCCAGGGTTGCATCTTCACCCGCACCTTGATGAAACTGCGAAAGTTCGCCCCACTCTCGCTCAAGTAAGCCAACCTGTCGTTTGGCATCGACGTCCGATGTGGCGAATCTTGCTTTCTTGTATTCACGTCCAAGAACATGCGAGAGGCGTTGCCGGAACTCATCATTTAGCTCCGCGCTTTCCACCTCTGCCGCCGCGCTTCGAGCAATCTTGGCGTATCCAACTGAGGCGTCCAACGGTAAGGTTCTGGAAATATCTAGAAGATAAACATTCCTCTTGGGCCGTTGATCCGGAACGCGCCATCGTTCGGTTAGCTTCGTATACTTAAAAACATCGATGCTAGTCCCGCGTTTTACTCGTGCATCGATTTTGACGTTCTGAATTCTGTCCCAGTGTGTTTCAACAAAAAAAGACGAGGGATAGAATTTCTTGTCATTGTCCTCGTGCTCATACACGCAGGCGGCGAGTTTCAAGAGCGTACTCTTTCCGCTTCCGTTTTCGCCAACTATCGCCACCACTGGATAGTTGAATTCAACTGATTGACCAGTCCAGCCACGTAAACCATTAATAGACACCATTTGAAGAAACTGAGGCCATTGTCCGGCTTGAAACTGGCCTCGAATCGTATTTATTTCTTGATGGTCCAAGATCGTGCCCCTGCTAGTCGCTAGAACGCCCATAATTGGTAGGTCCTATTCTAGCCTTGCCATTTTGTCTTCACGATCCCTGCTTTTGGCTATGGTTGACCTGATTCGGCCGTCAGGTTCAGTCGAAGGCGGCCACGCTGGTGTGTCTACGGCTTGAACTGCGCCACGGTGAGCGCTCACTCCATAGTCATCTGCTCGAAAGATGGTTTTTGAGCAGAAACCAGTTCAAGGGCGGGTCTGGACCCGCCGGTCGCGAAACGACCCTGAGAAAAACGGAATTCCGTTGGGAGTTCAGCCAAAAGCAGGCGCATAGTATTCCGCAGAGAGCTTGCGTCCGCTGCTCGGCTCACTGCCCGCTTCCGCCCCTTCCAGGACGGTTCCCGCAGCCGGCGGCCACTCCCGTCCCGGACTGGATGCCGGCTTCCGCCGGCATGACGGATTTGATGTTTCCGATCGAACCGAAACAGCCCTAGGCCCCGTCCCCCAGATACACATCCACCATCTTCGCCAGCCCACTACTGACCTTTGCATCGTCGGTCAGCGGCCCGGCAATGGCGGCCTTGGCAGCCGCTGACATCGTCAGGCCCTCAGCCACCAGCCGGCCGGCGGTGATCAGCACGCGGGTGGAGGCCACCTCGCGCAATCCTCCGGTTTCCAGGCGGCGGATGGCCTGGGCCAGGCGCACCAGGCTGGCGGCCTGCTTGGGGTCGATGCCTGCTTCCTGGGCGACGATCTTCTCTTCGACCTCCGGCGCCGGGAAGCCGAACTCGATGGCGACCATGCGCTGGCGCGTGGAGTCCTTCAGGTCCTTGAGGACGCTCTGGTAGCCGGGGTTGTAGGAGACGACCAGGCAGAATCCCGGCGCGGCGGTCAGCGTCACGCCCAGGCGCTCCAGCGGCAGCTGACGGCGGTGATCGGCCAGGGGGTGGAGCACGACGGTGGTGTCCTGCCGGGCCTCGACCACCTCGTCGAGGTAGCAGATGGCGCCCTCGCGCACGGCGCGGGTCAGCGGGCCATCCACCCATTGGGTTTCTCCGCCGTGCAGCAGGTAGCGGCCGACCAGGTCGGCGGTGGTCAGGTCGTCGTGGCAGGAGACGGTGATCAGCGGCCGGCCCAGGTCGTGGGCCATGGCTTCGACGAAGCGCGTCTTGCCGCAGCCGGTGGGGCCCTTGAGCAGGACGGAGAGGCCCTGGCGACAGGCGGCCTTGAACACCTGCTCCTCGTTCGACACCGCGACGTAGTAGGGGCGGTCGCTTGCCGGCATGCTGTGCTTGATGGTCATGTCCATGCTCGTATTCTCAGAAGTTGTAACGGAGTCTTGCACCGATCATCCGCGGCTGGCCCTGGGTGCGGGACTCGATCCCCAGCGGACGGTAGGTGCCGGTGGTGAACACGACGTATTCCTCGTCGGTGACGTTGGTGGCGAATGCGGCGAGGTCGCAGGTCGTGCCCAGTACGCCGGTCCATCCCAGGTTGAGATTCAACACGGCGAAATCGTCGAGGACCGCGTAGGGCGATGAGGTGGTTGCGCCCACACGCTGCTCGCCGGTGTAGGCATAGGTCACGCCGAAGATCATCTGCCCGTACTGCTCGGTAACGGGAATGATGAAGTTGAGGTTGGCGACGTACGAAGATTTCGGCGCGAAAGGGAGTTCGTCGCCGGCGTCGGCAATCGGAGTGCAGGTGAAGCCTTCGATGAAACCCACCTGCTCGACCCGCGAGCAGAAGTCGGCCGATTCGACCAGCTCCGTTTCCAGGTAGGAGTAGGAAAGGCTTGCGGTCAGCAGGGTGAAGGGCTGGAAGAAGCTCTCGATTTCCAGGCCTCGCGACGTGCCCTTGCCGGCGTTGAAGATCGCCGTGGTAGGCCCGGAGGTCGTGGAGACATAGCCGCCCTGCAGCTGCATGTTGGTCAGGGTGTTGTCGAACAGCGCGACGTTGAACCGACCGGGGAAGGGCCACTCGAAAGTGCTCTTCAGGCCGACTTCGTAGGTGTCCACCTGTTCCGGCTCGTGCGTGTCCAGCCCCGGATCGGCCAGCATGTTGACCGTGCCCTGGCGATAGCCGCGCGTGTATTTCACGTAGGTCATGATGCTGTCGCTGGGCCGGTAGTCCAGCTCCAGCACGCCGGTGGGGGCTGAACTCTCGACCTTGGGGGTTTGCACGGTCACCCGATTGCCCAGGGGCAGGGCGAGGGCGTAGCGGTGCAGCTCCTTCACCCCGTAGCCTTCCGTTTCGTCCCAGGTGTAGCGCAGGCCCAGCGTGACGCTGAGCGGATCGAGGAGGTTGTAGGTCCCCTGGGCGAAAACCGCCTGGTTGAGATATTCCGTCTTGACCTTGTATTGCAGCGCGCCGCCGATCACGCCCGCCAGGGGATCGAAGCAGTCGAACCCGGAGGGATCGCCTTCGAGCGTCGCGACGTCGCAGTAGATCAGGGCCGCCGTATTGTTTCCGGAGAAGCCGTCCGGCGTGCTGTGCTCGTAGTAGAGGCCGCCCTGCCAGGTCAGGCGGCTGTCGAAGGAACTGCCCTGCAGTTGCACTTCCTCCACCCAGGTTTCCTGGCGGGTGACCGGCATGTCGGGACGCGGAATCGTGTGGCCGATGCCGAACTCGCGCCGGCCCCGGGGATCCGTCGGATCCGGGAAGAAGTTTCCGAAGATGTTCGAGCCGTTCTGCGTGTAGAGGTGGGCATAGGCCAGGATGTTCTTGAAAGTCAGATCGTCGGAAATGCTCCAGGTCGTGGTGTTGATCAGGCGCTTTTCCTTGATTTCGGTGATGGGCGTTTTCACCGAACTGACCACGTCGTAGAAACCATCCTGCCCGGAGGCCTTCTGGTCGGCCAGTTGATTCTGGCAAGCCGAAAAGGTCAGCAGTGCCAGGGGACTGCCACCCAGCGGGATGCCCGGCAGCGGATCGGTGAGGTTGATGTCGCCACCGGAGGTGACGATCTGGACGAGCCCCTGGATCAGGGCCGAAACATCGATGGCGCTGGGGTCCGCCAGGTTCCTGAGCAGGTTGTTGCAGTCGAACAGCTGGGCGGTGTTGCCGTGCGAATCCGAATCCACCAGCGAAAGAATGGTGTAGTTCTCGAGTGATTCGGTGATGTCCCAGACCGCGCTCAGGCGACCGGCGATGTAGTTCACGTTGCCCAGGTCGTCCGCGCCGATGCCGGTGATGTTGTTCAGGTAGCCATCGCGCTGGTTGTAGTCCACGCCCAACCGGAACCTGAAGTCGTCGCTGACCGGAACATTCAGCACGCCCTGTGCGCGCTGCGCGGTGAAATCGCCGCCGGTCAGTTCCACGTAGCCCTCGAACTCGTCCTTCGGCTTCTGCGGCACCAGGAGAATGGCGCCGCCTGTCGTATTGCGCCCGAACAGGGTTCCCTGCGGGCCTTTCAGGACCTGCACGTTCTGCAGGTCGAACAGGCTTCCGGGGCCGGCGCCGTCGCCTGAGGTCTGGGTGCTCTGCCCGCGCGGCGCGATGACTTCCGCGAAATAGGTGCCCACCGAAGCCGTGGTCCGGAGATCCTGGGTGAAGCCGCGTATCGTGAAGCTGGCGTTGTCCGGCCCGAAACGCGAGTTGGCCGAAAGCGACGGCGTATAGCGCGCCAGGTCGGCGGAATTCGTCATGTTCGCGTTGGTGATCTGCTCCTGGCTGAAGACCGTGATCGAGATCGGAACGTCCTGCAGGTTTTCTTCCCGCCTTTGTGCCGTGACCAGGATCTCCTCGATCATGGGTTTCGACTTCGGCCTTGCGGTGGTCACGGTTCCCTGCTGCGGCGCCTCGCGCTGCGGGAGCGGGATGACGTCCAGCTCCGGCCCGGCCTGGGACGCCGCGGCAGCCTGGGGAGCTTCGGGCGCCGCTGAGGCAGGCGCTTGTTCGGGAGGCGGGGTTTCCGACGGGGCCACGGCGGCATCCAGAAGCTCCAGCAACTCCGCATCCTGCGACTCCCCGGATGCCGCCTGTGCCCTGGCGACAAAGGGGAGCCCCAGGCCGCATATCGCGACCACCCCTGCCAGCATTCCCGTCGTCTTCATGCTCTCCTCCATTCCTGATCGCCTTGCCGTGCCGATGCGCAGTCCTGGCGACGTCTTCTTTAAGTCTTTGTTCAGGCTGCCGGCCTCGCCCGCCGCCTCGCCTGGTTGCGTCGCAGCTCCGCCGCGCGCAGGGCAGAGCGGAACAGCGGACCGATCACCTGGCCGAGCTGGTCGTGCCGCGGGATCATGGCGTGGGCCGCGCTGCCGAAGACACGCCGCAGCACCTCCACGTCCGTGGCCGCGCCGATGCTCAGGCACAGGCAGCCCACGCCATCGCGCCGCGCCTCACCCAGGGCCTGCCGTGCATCGGCCGCGCCGTAGGCAGGCTCGTAGCCGTGGTCATAGGCCAGGCCGTCGGACAGCACGACGAGCAGGCGCCTGGGCGTGCCGCTGCGCTCCAGCAGCAGCGTCGCGCCATGGCGGATGGCGGCTCCCAGCCGCGAGTAGGCACCGGGCACCAGGCTGTGCAGCCGCGTCATGACGCGGCTGTCCAGGCCTTCGTCGAACTGCTTGACCGGCACCAGGTGCACGGCGGAGCGGCCCTGCGAATGGAAGGCATAGAGGGCGACGCGGTCACCCACCTCGTGCAGCACCGTGACCAGGGCGGCAGCGGCATTGCGCTGCTGTACGTGCACCGTGCTGCCCGATCCGTCGTCCTGGGCGACGGAACCGGAGACGTCCAGCAGGACCAGCACCGACAGGTCACGCCGGCGACGCTGGCTTTCGATGTAGACCGCTTCGTCCGGCACTGTTCCTGCCCTGATGGCGACCTGCGCTTCGATGGCGGCATCGATGTCGATGTCGTCGCCCTGGGCCTGGCGGTGGAAGCGGTCCAGGCCCATGCCGAGGCGGGACAGCGGCTTGCGCAACCCATGCCCTGCCGACCACGCCACCGCGGAAGGCTGGTTAACGGGTGGATCGATCTCGCTTACGGTGCACCAGTCGGGCCGGTAGCAACGGTCATGGACGTTCCATTCCGGGTAGAGGATGCCCAGGCCCTTGCCGAAGGCGTCGTCGATGGATTCCGCGCTGGCCGTCGATTGCAGCGCCCGTGCTCCCGCGCGTGGCCCGGAGCGGGACGCGTGCGTCGCCGTGTCCGCCCCCGGACCGTCGCCGGCCTTCAGCTGCCGCAGCATCTGGAACATCTTCTGCAGGAGCTTGCCCAGGCCGCCGCCACCGCCCACCGGGCTGCTGGCGAAGTCCTCGATGTCCTCTTCGTCCTGGTTGGCGTCGTCGCCGAGTTCGGCCAGGGGCTGGTCCTGAGGCTTGCGAGGGATGTGCCGTGCCTGTCCCTCGCGGGTCGATCCGCCGGCGTGCCGCTGCGCGGCGAGCAGTTCGCGCACCCGGATGGCGCCGAACACGGCCGGCGGATCCTCGATGCGCGCCTTGCCCAGGGCCAGTTCCAGTGAGCCCTCCGGCGAGCTGGAGCGCAGGGCCAGGGCGCGGTCGCTCAGCGGCCATGCCAGCGGCGGCAGCACGTCTTCGCTCGCCGCCAGCGCGCGCTGTCCTTCGATGGCGAGATAGCGCCGCGCCAGTTCGGGCCGGCGCGCCAGGCGCTGCAGGATGCTCCGCTCCAGGCTCCCCGCAATGAGCAGGGCGCTCTGGACGCAAAGTTGCCTGAGCTGCACGGAGAAGGCGGCGCTGCCATCGACGAAGATCACCGATCCGTTCGTCCACGCAGGGATGTCGGGGGCGGCGCGGTCGACCGCCAGTGGTCGGCGCGACAGCGCCGACGCCAGCATCCCCAGCAGGTCCAGGCTTTCGCTGTGAGTGGTGTCGTTCACCGGCGTCTCTATACCTGCAGCTTCTGCAGATCGTCGAGGATCGTCTGCAACCGCTCAGGCGACATCCTGGCCTGGGGAAACCCGGAGATCTGCTTGAGGGTGAGCCCGCGTCCCATGCGCAGCAGCGGACCCGCGGTCTTCATTTCCGGATAGTGGCTGGCCATGACGGCCTTGGCCTGCGGGTTGTCCAGGATGTCCGCCAGCCGGGTATCCGCGGTGAAGCGCAGCGGGCTCGCGGCGGCGGGCCTGCTTTCCTGGCCCAGGCCTCTGCGCATGCTGATCTGCATGACCTCATCGACGATGGAAGACGGCACGGTGAAGGGCTGGGTCGCCGAGACCTTGCCAAGGTTCGCCGCGATGTCCTCGGCAGTGGGCGCGCTGCCAGCGGGGGCCAGCCATCCTTCGCCGAGCCCGGCAAAGACGCGGGCATAGCGACCGGCCCCGGCCGAGTAGTGGTGATGGCTGGGCTCGCAGGCGCGACTCGCCAGGAACACCACCATCGGCACGACGAGCCTGGGATCGATGATCTGCAGGAAGGGGATCTGCGCGGCGGCGTCGGCGCCGCCCACGGTTTCGGTCACCATGCGCGAGAATCCGAAGGGCAGCACGCAGTTCGCCTTGATGCCATGCTCCTCGCCTTCGATCGCCACCACGTTCGACAGGCCGAAGATGCCGGCCTTGGCCGCGGCGTAGTGCGCTTCCTGCGGCTGGCCGAAAAGTCCCGCCGAGGATGACGTGAAGACGAAGCGGCCATAGCCCTGCGACTTCATCACGCGAAACGCGGGCTGGCTCAGGTAGAAGCTGCCGTCGAGGTGCACGCCCAGCATGCGGCGCCATTCCTCGGGCTGCAGCATCTCGAAGTCGACGGAACCGAAAATGCCGGCGTTGCTGACCACCGCATCGAGCCTTCCGAAGGTTTCCACCGCGGCGCGCACGATCGCCGCGCCGCCCTCCGGAGTCGCGACCGAGTCGTGGGATGCCACCGCCTTGCCGCCGTTGCGCCGGATCTCCTCGACCACCTGGTCGGCAACGCTGCCGTCCGCGCCGTCGCCGTGCATGGAGCCGCCCAGGTCGTTGACGACCACCGCCGCGCCGCGCCGCGCGAACTCCAGCGCATAAAGGCGCCCCAGGCCGCGACCGGCACCGGTGACGATCACCACTTGGTCCTTGAAGCCGATCGGCTTCTGGGGAGCTGGATCCAGATTGGCGGATGCAGCCGGGCTGCCGCTTCCCGCCGCTGCGTGGAGCGCTCCCATGCGGGGAATCTTCATGGCCGCGCGGATGATCTGATGCACCAGCTTGCCCGGAAGTATCCGCGCCATGACGGCGAGCGCCGTGGCGTCCGGCCCGACGGTACGGCGCACGATGGGCGCCTTCTCCATCAGCGCCGCGCCCAGCGCGCGGGCAAAGACTTCCGTGGGCAGGGCCTTGGCCACTGCCGCCTTGCCGGTGCTGTGGATGCCCTTGTAGATCACGCCATACGGACCCTGGTGATTGCCATGGTCCGGGGTCTGCTCGGTGATGATGTCGGTCTGGAAGGAGCCGGTCACCAGGATGGTGACGCCGAGTCCGAAGGGCGCCACCTCCTGCGACAGGGCTTCCGCCCAGCGCTCGAGCGCACCCTTGGATGCCGAATAGGCACTGATGCCGGGCATGCCGCGGATCGCGCCGGCACTCGACAGCACGACGATGCGGCCCTGTCCCTTGGCGCGCATCGCGGGCAGCAGCGACTTGGTGAGCAGCACGGGCCCGAACAGGTTGGTCGCGAACATCTGCTGCCAGACCGGGTCCGGTGTTTCCTCCACGCTGGCGAACGCGGCGATGCCGGCGTTGTGCACCAGGGCGTCGGGAGCGCCCACCGCGTCCTCGATGGCCCTGGCCGCGGCCGGTATGGAGGCCAGGTCGGTGAGATCGAGCGGGATGCCGATCAGGCGCGGATCGCCGGCCGCTGCGCCGGTGGCGGCGCGCAGTTTCTCCAGGCCGGATTCGACCGAGCGCATGGCGGCGACGATGTGCCAGCCCTGCTGGTAGAGATGGCGGGCCGAAGCCAGCCCCAGTCCACGGGAAGCTCCGGTGATGACGACGCTGGGCATCAGGATTTCTCCTTGGGCAGGCAGGCGGCATCTTCCTTGAGCGGGTTGACCTTGGGCCGACCGTCGGGCTGTCCCACCGTCAGTCTGTTCCAGTAGCCCTCGAAATAGGGGCCCGGCTGGCCTTCACGCTCGTAGTAGCCCTGCGGGTCGTAGACCTTGGCTTCCGGATAGGGGTAGGGGCAGGCCATCGAAGTGGCCAGGCCGCTGGCACGAATGACGGCGAAGGCACCGCCGTACATGAAGTAGGCGATGTTGACGATGCCGAACATGACCAGGAAGGTGGCGAGCACTGGCCGCCCCTGGAACCAGCGCAGGCGCTGCGACAGCTTCTCCGCCACCGTGCGCCCGGTGTCGTCGCGGTAGCACAGCACGCCTGCCGGGATCATCACCAGGCAGACGAAGGTGGATTCCCAGATCAGCGGGAACTGGAAGGTGGTGCCCGCGAAGATCGTACCGAAGGGAATCGCCTGCGAGTAGATGTACAGGCCGGTCCGGACCAGCGACACCTCCAGCATCATGTCGAAGATGAAGCCGAACACCAGGATCAGGCCGGCGAGACTCCACAGCGGATGGCGCCAGACGAAGGCATCCATCGTCCGCTTCGCCTGCAGGCGCCGCAGCACCCAGACCGCCGGGAAGAAGGGCCCGAAGTAGAACATCGCATAGCCCACCACGATGAAGGGCTCGACGGTGGGCGACAGCATGATCAGCGGCCAGTCTTCCGGCCAGTGCCAGAGCTGCGGGTTGTACACCGCATAGGGGGCCCAGTTCATGATCGGGTCCTGCCAGACGATCGCCGTCGTGGCGATGGTCATCAGCAGGTAGGGGTGCCCCGGATGGCGCCGCCAGGCCAGGGCGCAACCCACCACGAGGAGGACCATGGCCACGACGGTGCCGGCTTCGAGATACGGCAGCCAGTCGATGCCGAACAGGAACTCCACCGGACGCGGCACGCCGCGGACCTCCGGGTTGGCGATGCGCGGGGAAACGGCGCCCATGCGCGCGAAATACGCAATCAGGCCGATGAGGCCGAGGCCGACGAGGCTCCACAGCCAGGTCACGGCCGAACCGCTACCGGAAGCCCCCGTGCGGGAAACTGTGTGTTTCGACATGCCGCCTCACTCCATGCGAATGCGATTGTGTTCAGGGACATCGGCAGGGGCTTCTGGCGGCCCCTTGCCGCGGTCCCTCCTTGCTGCTGTATCTCGTTACTGCTTCTTCACCGCTTTCCTGCGCCCGCCCTTGCCGATGCCGAGCAGGTGGCGCGTGGCAAACAGTGCTTCCCGCTTGTGGTCCGCGACCTGCTTGGGGTCCAGGGGCTGGAACTGCCCATGGGGCACCAGGCCGGAGAGCGCGCCGACGTAGAAGACGGTGGTGCCGATCACCGCGCTCGCGGTGTGGAAGGGATCGTCGTTGACCGGCTTGAGCTCGCCGCTCCTGCGCCCCTGCTCGAACAAGGCCCAGAACTGCATGGGCAGCCGGTTGTTGTCGGAGAAGATGGCCTGCGAGGGCTGCTCCGCGCCGTCGGCGACGAAGCGCAGGATCAGGCGCGCCAGGGTAGGGCGGGCAATGATCGCGTCGATCCAGGCCTCCACGGCCAGTTCGATGCGTTCCACGACCGAGCCGGTCTCGGCGGCGAGCACTTCTTCCAGGTGGCAGGCGAGGCCGCTGAAGGCCTCGGCAAGCATGGCGTCGTAGAGCTTCTGCTTGTCGCCGTAGTAGTAGAACAGCGCGGCGCGGGTCAGCCCCAGCGCCTCGGCGACGTCTTCAAGCCGCGTGGCCGCATAACCCTGCCGCGAGAACAGGTCTTCGGCCGTCGCCAGGATGGCCGCCCGCGTGCGCTCGGCCTTGGTGCTGCTGGGTTCGACGACGATCTGGGTGTTCACGGTGGTTTTCCATGGTCCGGGCCCGCACGCCCGGCTTCGTGTGGAAAAATTCTACTTACGTGTAAGTTGAATTTCAACTTTCCTGTAAGTAGAATTTCTTTGCAGGTCGAACCGGGCGGCGTCCTGCAGCCCGGCGGACCTGCCAGGGCTTCGGATGGACCACCGCTACAGGGAGAGGGGTATTCAATGAACAGTGCGGACATGGCCAACCGGGTGAAGAAGCCCGCCCACGTGCCGGATGCCTTGGTGTATGCCTTCGACTACAACACCGACCCCGAGTACTGCCGCGACCCGCACGCCCGCGCCGCGGACCTGGCCCGAAATGCCCCGCCGATCTTCTGGACGCCCTACAACGGCGGGCACTGGATGGTCCAGGCCCACGCGGCGGTCCACGAAGCGCTGCGCGACTACGAAACCTTTTCCAGCGAGCACTTCTCGCCGGAGGCCTTCAATTCGATGATGGCGGAACTGCCCGAGGAGGAGCGCATCCCGGCGCCGGTTCCCATCTGCATCGATCCGCCGCAGCACGCCAAGCTGCGCATGCCGCTGTTCTCCACCTTTTCCCCGAAAGCGGCGCTGGCGAGGGAAAAGGAGATCCGCGAACTCGCCGAACGTCTCATCGACGGGATCGCCAAGCAGGGCCGTTGCGAGTTTCAGCACGACGTCTCCGACATCTACCCGGTGGAGATCTTCCTGGGCATGTTCGGCTTGCCGGTGGAGAAGGAACGCGAGTACCGGGAACTGGCCAAGAAACACCTCTCGGTGATCACGCCGGACCTGTCCGAGAACATGCTCATGATGCAAGCCATTGCCGCGGTCATGCGCGAGACCATCGTCGAACGCCGTGCCAACCCGAAGCAGGACATCATCAGCATGCTGTGGGCGCTGGAGATCGAGGGCGAGCCGATGACCCTGGACCTCATGCTGAGCTACTGCGTGATCCTGTTCATCGCCGGCCTGGATACCGTCGTCAACGCCCTGGGCTTCGGCGTGCGCCACCTGGCGACCGACCCCGAGCTGCAGCGCGTGCTGCGCGCGAATCCGGCGCTGATTCCCGAGGCCTCGGAAGAAATCCTGCGGCGCTACGCCTTCGTGGCACCGATCCGCCTGGTGAAGAAGGAGCGCGAGTTCCACGGCGCGGAGCTGAAGGAAGGCGAGCGGGTGATGATGTTCATCCCCAGTGCCAGCGTCGATGAGCGCGTCTACCGCGATGCCACGACCTACGACATGAACCGCGAGAAGCACCCGCAGATGGCCTTCGGGGCGGGACCGCACTACTGCCTGGGGGTGCACCTCGCCCGCCTGGAACTGAGGGTCATGTACGAAACCATCCTGAAGAAGCTGCCGGAGTTCCGGCTCGATCCGGAGCATCCGCCAACCTTCCACGGCAGCATCATCGCCGGGCCGTCCAGCATTCATCTGCGCTGGGACGTGTAGACCCGCGCCGGCCGCTACAGACAATCCAGAGAGAGGAGATTCGAGATGACCGGCAACGCAGCGGGGATCGAAGGCAAATGGGCCGTCACCATCTACGGCCCCACCGGCCCGCAGGAAACCGTGCTGGAACTGGAAACCGTCGACGGCGTGCTGGGCGGCAGCCAGTCCGCCCTCGGCCAGGTGGAGACGCTGCTGGACGTGAGCTTCGACAGCGCCAGCGGCGAAATCGCCTGGACCAACAAGATCAAGAAGCCCCTGCCGATCGCGCTGAAGTTCAAGGGCGTGGTCGAAGACCGGACCATGAGCGGCAAGGTCAACGCGGCCATCATGGGGGCCTTTCCGTTCACCGCGGTAAAGGTCTGAGGCGGGACCCGCCTGCTCGATCTGGCTGATCAGGTCGCCGCTGCTGCGGCTGGGTTCGGGTACCTGAGCCGGGAAGGGGCGCGGTGCCGGTGTGGTGAATCAGAAGTGCGCCCACAAAGTCGATCGGTCCCCTCTCCCGCGCTGCGGGAGAGGGTGGCCCGAAGGGCCGGGAGAGGGCGCTGTGAATCTTTCAACTGTTACAGAAACCCTCTCCCACCCTTCGGGCACCCTCTCCCGCAAGCGGGAGAGGGGACTATTTGAATCGAAACCGTCCTAGCGCCCCCGCAGTCCGCTCGCGGGCGGCGAGAAGATGCCCTGGCGCATGAAGCCCGAAAGCTCGCGGGTGAAGCGCTGGGCCAGGTCTTCGGGGTCGCTGTCCGGCAGCCGGCTGAGCATCACCAGGGTCGAGGTCATGCCCAGGAAGATGTAAGACAGCACCTCGATGTCGAGATCCGCGCGGGCTTCGCCGGTGCTCTTCAGCCGTTCCAGCGACTGCCGGATCAGGCGGTTGATCGGGTGGTCCGACGACAGCTCCCGCCCCGCGATGGCGTCGGAGATCAGCAGCGTGGCGGCGTCGCGGTTCTGCAGGATCAGGCGCGCCACGTGCAGCATCACGTCGTCGGCCGCGGCCAGGGCCATGCCGTTGCCCTGCATCGACTCGATCAATTGCTGGGTGATCCAGCCCTTGGCCTCGCTGAGCAGGTGCTCGCGGTGCTGGAAATGCTGGTAGGCCACGCCGCGGCTGACCTTGGCCAGCTGCGCCGCTTCCTTGATCGACAGCCCGTCGGGGCCCTTGAGCGCCAGCAGCTCCACCGTGGCCTGCAGCAGGCGTGCCCGGGTCTGGACCGGGTTGCGGATGCGGGTCTTGCGCGGTGCGGCGGATTTGGTTTTTTCCCTCATGCCGGCACTCTAACCCAGGGTCGATGCACGCGCGGGGCAGGGACCGGCGTCCCTGCCCCGCGTGCCCCGGTGTCTCAGAACTGCGATGCCGGCAGGCGCACCACCAGCCCGTCCAGTTCCGCTTTCATGGAGATCTGGCAGGTCAGGCGGCTGGTCGGCTCCACGTTCATGGCGCCGTCCAGCATCATCTCCTCGTTCTCGCCCTTCGGGTCCACCCTGTCCTGCCAGGCGGGGTCCACGTAACCGTGGCAGGTGGCGCAGGAGCAGGCACCGCCGCAGTCGCCGATGATGCCGGGCAGCAGGTTGTCGACCGCGGTCTGCATCACGCTCTTGCCGCTTTCGGCATCGACGACATGCTGCTTGCCGTTGTGCTCGATGAAAAGGATCTTAGGCATGGCGGGCATCAGGCCTTGGTGGCGGTGAAGGGGTAGGAGCCCATGAAGCCGGCCTTGGCCTTGCCGCTGATCACGTTGCCGTTGAGTTCGCCGGTGAACTCCACCTTCATCTTCATCGGCTTGGTGATGTGGTTGGCCCAGTAGATCTTGCTGCCGTCGCGCTTGAAGTCGGCGATCGGCGAGGTGGAGCCCTGGCCGGTCTGCGCGCCGCTGATCTTGTCGCCGCTGCGCTCCAGCACCAGCACCGCCGGCTGCGGGCCGGTGGGGCCCTTCACCACGACGTTCCAGGTGCCTTCCAGCGTCACTTCGGCGGCCGGGGCCGCCGCCGCCGCAGGGGCGGCGGGCTTGGGCGCGCTGACGGTGACGTTCCTGGGCTTGGAACCCACCCACACCGGCAGCGAATCCCAGCCGCGCACCGAGGAGGTCGACGACAGCACGGCGTTGTCGTAGTCCACTTCCCAGTCCGGGAAGCGCTTGAGCACTTCTTCCATCGCCACGCGGCCTTCCAGGCGCGCCAGCGGCGCGCCGATGCAGACGTGGATGCCCTGGCCGAAGGTCATGTGCGGGCGCTGCTCGCGGTGGATGTTGAAGCTGTCGCCGTTGACGAAGCGCGACTCGTCGCGATTGCCTGCGGCCACCAGCAGCATCATCGCGGCGCCCTTCGGAATCTTGCGGCCGTAGAGCTCCATGTCGCGCATCACCTCGCGCGCCAGGAAGGGGCCCGGCGGCTCGAAGCGCAGCAGCTCCTCGATGGCGGCAGGGATCAGTGCGGGATTCTTCACGATGTCGCGGCGCTGGTCCGGGTGCTCCGACAGGGTCTTGCCCATCCAGCCGATCAGGCGGTTGGTGGTCTCGTTGCCCGCGCCGGCCACCACGTTGACGATGTTGGAGATCTCGTCGCGCGTCAGCTTGCGCGTGACACCCTCGGGATCCTTGAAGTCGGTGCGCAGCAGCTCCGTCATCATGTCGTCCGACGGGTTCTTCTCGCGCCAGCTGATGTATTCCTCGAAGCCGGCCAGGGCCTCCTGCTGGATGGCCTGCTGGGCGGCGAGGTCGATCGGCTTGCCGGCCTCGGTGCGCATTCGGTCGTCCACCGACTGGCG
The DNA here is from genome assembly GCF_003428335.1 of Solimonas sp. K1W22B-7. Classification (GTDB taxonomy): domain Bacteria; phylum Pseudomonadota; class Gammaproteobacteria; order Nevskiales; family Nevskiaceae; genus Solimonas_A. Next base: position 3,518,329 of record NZ_CP031704.1, on the reverse strand, counting down.
GATCGCGGCCTGGTCCTTCTCGGGAATGCCCAGCAGCATGCTGACCGCGCGCATCGGCATTTCCGCGCCGAGGTTGGCGATGAAGTCGAAGCGGTCGCTGCCGACCAGCGGATCGAGGCTGCGCGCGCAGAGCGCACGGATGTCCTGCTCCACCGCGAACATGCGCTTGGGCGTGATGATGCGCTGCATCAGCGAGCGGTAGGCGGTGTGCTTGGGCGGGTCCTGGTGGATGAACACGGAATCCGGCATCACCGAGCGGGCCTTGATGAATTCCAGAATGTCGCCATGCGCCGAGCTGAACAGGTCGCGATCGCGCAGGCACTCCTCGATGTCCGCATAGCGGCTGATCGCGTAGAAGTCGTGCTCCTCGTTGTAGTACAGCGGCATTTCCTCGCGCAGCCGCTTGTAGGTCGGATAGGGGTTCGGGGTCAGGTCCGGGCGATAGGGATCCCAGGAAATGGCATTGGCTGCGCTCATGTTGCGTTCTCTCGCATGTGACGGGGCGGTGCGTTCGGTGGCATGTCTCCTCCGTTCCGGCGAGGGTTCGGCAATGCCAGGCACTAATGTACATGCGTGTGCATTAAGGTGTAAAGTCAGGCCTCCCGACGCTGCCCTGAGAAGCCAGAATGGTCATGAAAAAGATGCTCAAGCCGGTGCTCCTGCTGCTGGCCTCCCTGTTCGTCTCCTCCGCCCTGGCGGGCCGCCTGGGCGCGCCCTTGCCGGCGCTGAAGATCGACAACAAGGGCGAGATCGTCCTCCAGGGCGACGGGCAGGCCGGCTACCGGGCCTGGGACAGCACGCGGCTGGACACCCGGGGCCGGGTTTCCATCGTCCACTACCTGGCCGCGCGCCGCGAGGCGGAGAAGGAAACCCGGCTGTTTCTCGAGCGGCTGAAGAAGGCCGGCCTGCCCAGGGACCTGTATCTGCTCACCAGCATCGTCAATGTCGACGACGTCACCTTCGGCATGTCCAGCATGGCGGTTTCGGAGATGGAAAAGACCAAGCGCCAGGACCCCGCGACCGCACTGGTGATCGACTACGCGGGGCAGGGACAGAAGACCTGGGGAGTGCCGGCCAGGCACTCGGCGCTGTTCGTGCTGGGGGCCGATGGCAAGGTGATCTTCGCCAAGGAAGGCGGGCTCAACCCGGAGGAGGTCGAGCAGGCCATGGCGGCCATCACCCGGGAAGTATCGAAGCGGGCGAAGCCCTAGGCCTGTTGCGCCGCGGGCACCGGCTGCCCGCCAATCCCGATAGGCACGTCCGCTTCAGCCGGCCGTCGCGTGTAGCGGCAGCCTCGTGGTGTTCACGGTCTGCTCGAAGGAGATCAGCGAGCTGATCTCCTGGACCTCCAGCTGCGACAGGCGGGTCCACACCAGTTCGCGATACTCCTCGATGCTGGTGGTGGCGATCTTCAGCACGAAGTCCACCTGGCCCAGCGTGGTATGGCATTCCAGGACCTGCGGGATGGCCTTCACCGCCTCGATGAACTTGGGCAGCGCGTTGCTGCTGTGCCGCGACATCTTCACCATGGCGAACACCATGACGCTGAAGCCCACCTTCTTCGGGTTCAGCACCGCCACGCGGCGTTCGATGACGCCGCTGTCGACGAAGCCCTGCACGCGGCGCCAGACCACCGATTTGGATGAGGCGACGCGCTCGGCCACCTCGGCCACCGGCAGGGTCGCGTCGTCCTGCAGCTGGTTCAGGATGCGGATATCGAGCTCGTCCAGGGCATGGGTCATAAATACCTATTTTCCGTTTATACGCGGAACAAATTACCAGATAAATTCTGGTGGTGGGCACACATAAGGAAGATATACCTCCCATCCGGTCTTAATCTATTTTCCTGGATTGCGTTCGCTGAGGCAGGGGAGCGGAAATGGAAACGACCGATGGCAGGGCTGCAGAGGGTGGCCGGCGGCAGCCGCTGCGGTTTCACGTGCCGGAGCCGAAGTGCCGCCCCGGCAGTGCGCCGGACCTGGCCGACATCCGCCTGCCGCAGGCGCGGCTGCCGCGGCCGCCGGTCGATACGTCCTCGGACCAGCTGCACGAATACGCCTATGGCCTGGTCCGCGTGCTGGGCGACGACCATCGCGCCTCCGGCGACTGGGACCCGGGCCTGACGCCGGACTTCCTGCGCAAGGGCCTGCGCTCGATGCTGCTGACGCGCCTTTACGACCAGCGCATGCTGCGCGCGCAGCGCACCGGCAAGACCTCGTTCTACATGCAGTGCACCGGCGAGGAGGCCATTGCCGTTGCGCAGGCCATGGCGCTGGAGCCCGACGACATGTGCTTTCCCAGCTACCGCCAGCAGGGCCTGCTGATCGCGCGCGGCTGGTCCCTGGTCGACATGATGTGCCAGGTGCTCAACAACAGCGGCGACCGCATGAAGGGCCGCCAGCTGCCGGTGATGTACTCGGCCAAGGAAGCGAGCTTCTTCACCATCTCGGGCAATCTCGGCACGCAGTTCATCCAGGCCGTGGGCTGGGCGATGGCCTCCGCGTACAAGGGCGACACGCGCCTGGCGGCCGCATGGGTCGGTGACGGCACCACGGCGGAAGCGGACTTCCACTACGCACTGACCTTCGCCGCGGTGTATCGCGTGCCGGTGCTGCTCAACGTGGTCAACAACCAGTGGGCGATCTCGTCCTTCCAGGGCATCGCCGGTGGTGAGGTCACCACCTTCGCCGCGCGCGCGATCGGCTACGGACTGCCGGGCCTGCGCGTCGACGGCAACGACTTCCTCGCGGTCTGCGCCGCCACGCGCTGGGCCATCGCCCGCGCGCGCGCCGGTTTCGGCGCCACGGTCCTGGAGTTCTACACCTACCGCGCCGCCGCGCATTCCAGCAGCGACGATCCCTCCGGCTATCGCCCCGAGGGCGAGGCGGCGCTGTGGCCGCTGGGCGACCCCATCGAACGGCTCAAGCAGCATCTCGTCGCCGCCGGCGAGTGGTCCGAAGAGCAGCATGCGGCCCTCACGGCGGAGCTGACCGAAACGATCAAGGCCGCCGGCAAGGAGGCCGAGAGCTTCGGCACGCTCGGCGGCAAGGCCTCGAGCCCGCGCACGATGTTCGACGACGTCTTCAAGGAACTGCCGCAGCACCTGCGCCGGCAGCGCCAGCAGCTGGGGTACTGACATGCCTTCGATGACGATGATCCAGGCCCTCAATTCGGCCATGGACGTGATGCTGGAGCGCGACCCCGACGTGCTGGTCTTCGGCGAGGACGTCGGCTATTTCGGCGGCGTGTTCCGCTGCACCGCCGGCCTGCAGAAGAAGTACGGCCACACCCGCGTGTTCGACACGCCGATCGCCGAGGGCGGCATCGTCGGCGCCGCCGTGGGCATGGGCGCCTATGGCCTGCGCCCGGTGGTGGAGATCCAGTTCGCCGACTACATCTACCCGGCGATGGACCAGCTGACCTCCGAGGCGGCGCGCCTGCGCTACCGCTCCGGCGGCGAGTTCACCGCGCCGATCACGGTGCGCACGCCCTGCGGCGGCGGCATCTACGGCGGGCAGACCCACAGCCAGAGCCCGGAGGCGATCTTCACCCACGTCTGCGGCCTGAAGACGGTGATGCCCTCCAACCCCTACGACGCCAAGGGCCTGCTGATCGCCGCCATCGAGGACGACGATCCGGTGATCTTCTTCGAGCCCAAGCGCCTCTACAACGGGCCCTTCGACGGTCACCACGACCGCCCGGTGAAGCCCTGGGCGGGCCATCCGATGGGCGAGGTGCCCGAGGGCTACTACCGCATTCCGCTGGGCCAGGCCGCCGTGCTGCGCCCCGGCGCGGCGCTGACCCTGCTGTGCTACGGCACCATGGTGCACGTCGCCCTGGCGGCCGTGGCGGAGTCGGGCATCGACGCCGAGGTGATCGACCTGCGCACGCTGGTGCCGCTGGATCTCGACACCATCGAAGCCTCGGTGCGCAAGACCGGCCGCTGCGTGATCGTGCACGAGGCGACCCGCACGGGCGGCTTCGGCGCCGAACTGTCGGCACAGGTGCAGGAAACCTGCTTCTCGCACCTGGAGGCGCCGATCGAACGCATCACCGGCTGGGACACGCCGTACCCACTGGCGCACGAGTGGCACTACTTCCCCGGGCCGGCGCGCGTCGGCGAGGCCCTCAAGCGCGTCATGGAGTTCTGATCATGGCCCAATATGCATTCAAGCTTCCGGACATCGGCGAAGGCATCGCCGAGGCCGAGATCGCCTGCTGGCGCGTGGCCGTCGGCGATCGCGTGGAAGAAGACCAGCCGCTCGCCGACATGCTCACCGAAAAGGCGGCCGTGGAGATTCCCTCGCCGGTCTCCGGCCGCGTGATCCAGCTCAACGGGCAGGCCGGCGACAAGGTCGCGATCGGTTCGGTGCTGGTGCTGCTCGAAGTGGAAGGCGAGAGCAGCGGTGAACTGCCGCCCGCCGGGGTGGCGAAGCCCGCCGCCCCGCCGCCGCCCGCGCCGGTCGCAGCCGCGCCACCGCCGAAGCCGGTGACCGGTCAGGTCCCTGCCGCGCCCGCGGCGCCCGTGGTGCCGCGTGCCGCCGGCGAGAAGCCGGTGGCTTCGCCCGCCGTGCGCCGCCGCGCGCAGGAGCTGGGCATCCTGCTCAGCTACGTGCAGGGCAGCGGCAAGGCCGGGCGCATCACCCAGGAAGATCTCGAGCGCTTCGCCGCCGGCGGCGCCGTGGGCAGCGCGCCGCTGTCGACGGCACGCGGACCGCGCGACGCCGTGCACGAGATCAGGATCATCGGCCTGCGCCGCAAGATCGCCGAGGCGATGCAGCGCTCCAAGCAGCGCATTCCGCACTTCGCCTATGTCGAAGAAGTCGATGTCACCGCGCTGGAGGAAGCGCGCGCGCAGCTCAACGCCAACCGCCGCAAGGACCAGCCCAAGCTGACGCTGCTGCCGTTCCTGGTCGAGGCCCTGGCCAAGGCACTGCCGGACTTTCCGGCGATGAACGCCCGCTACGACGACGAAGCTGGCATCGTGCGCCGCTACGAGGCCCTGCACGTCGGCATCGCCACGCAGACGCCCAACGGCCTGGTCGTGCCGGTGCTGCGGCATGCCGAGGCCCGCGATCTCTGGGACACGGCCGCGGAAATCTCCCGGCTGGCCGAGGCCGCGCGTTCCGGCAAGGGCACGCGCGAGGAGCTGTCGGGCTCCACCATCACGATCTCCAGCCTCGGGCCGATCGGCGGCATCGTCACCACGCCGGTGATCAACGCCCCGGAGGTCGCGATCATCGGCGTCAACAAGATCGTCGAGAAGCCGGTGGTGCGCGGCGGCCAGATCGTCGTGCGCCAGTGCATGAACCTGTCGTCGTCCTTCGATCACCGCGTGATCGACGGCTGGGACGCAGCCCGGTTCATCCAGCGGCTGCGCGCCCTGCTGGAAAGCCCCGTCACCCTGCTGGTGCGGTAGGAGCGAGTCCCATGAGCGAAACCATCAAGACCAAGGTCCTCGTGATCGGCGGCGGCCCCGGCGGCTACGTCGCGGCGATCCGCGCCGGCCAGCTGGGGCTCGACACCGTGCTGGTGGAAGCCGACCGCCTCGGCGGCACCTGCCTGATCCGCGGCTGCATTCCCTCCAAGGCGCTGATCCACGTCGCCGGCAAGTTCGAGGAGATGACGCGCTGCGCCAGCGACGACAGCCTCGGCATCCGCCTGCCCGCCGCGCCGGTGCTGGACATGGCCGAGGCCCAGCGCTGGAAGAGCGGGGTGGTCGACAAGCTCAACGCGGGCGTCGGTGCGCTGCTGCGCAAGGCCAAGGTGCGCACGCTCAATGGCTGGGCGACGTTCTCCGACGCCAAGACCTGCAGCGTCCGCACCGAGAAGGGAGACGTGACGGTCAGCGCCGAGCACGTGATTCTTGCCAACGGCTCCGTGCCGGTGGCGCTGCCCGACCTGCCCTTCGGTGGCCGGGTGCTGTCCTCGGCCGATGCGCTGTCCCTGCAGGAACTGCCGAAGCGGCTGGTGGTCGTGGGTGCGGGCTACATCGGCATGGAACTGGGCATCGCCTTCGCGCGCATGGGTTCCCATGTGACTTTCGTCGAGGCCGGCCCGCGCATCCTGCCGCTCTACGATGCGCAGCTGACACGGCCGGTCGAGCAGTGGCTGAAGAAGCACGGCATCGCCGTCCACGTGAACGCCAGGGCCCAGGGCCTGGCGCAAGGTCCCGATGGCCCGGTGCTCGCGGTGGCCAACGGCAGCGGACCGCTGGCGCTGCCCTGCGACCGCGTGCTGGTCACCGTGGGCCGCGCGCCGAACACCGCCGGCTGGGGCCTGGAGAACATGGCGGTGGACATGAATGGCCGCTGGATCAAGGTCGACAGCCAGTGCCGCAGCTCGATGCGCAACGTCTGGGCCATCGGCGACCTGGTCGGCGAACCCATGCTCGCGCACAAGGCCTCGGCGCAGGGCGAGATGGTGGCCGAGATCATCGCCGGCCATCGCCGCAGCTTCGATCCGGTCGCGATCGCCGCGGTGTGCTTCACCGAGCCCGAGATCGTCGGTGCCGGCCTGTCGCCGGACGAGGCCAAGGCCGCGGGCATCGAAACCAAGGTTGCCACGTTCCCGTTCGCCGCCAACGGCCGCTCGCTGACGATGGAGGCCGGTGCGGACGGCGGCTTCGTGCGCGTCACCGCGCGTGCCGACAATCACCTCGTGCTCGGCCTGCATGCCGTGGGTGCGCATGCCTCGGAGCTGTCCGGCGAGTTCGCGCTGGCACTGGAGATGGGCGCGCGCCTGGAAGACCTCGCCGGCACGATCCACGTGCATCCGACGATGTCGGAAACGCTGCCGGAGGCCGCGCTCGCGGCACTGGGTCATGCCATCCATCTCTGAGCCGGCTGAGCTGAGCGTTCAGGCCTCCGGCCGGCGTTGCGTATCGTGCCGGATCACCTGGGGCAGCAGCAGTTCGACCAGGGTGATGAAGATCTGGCGGAAGCGCTCCTCGGGGGACCGCTTGAGCAGCTCCGGCACATTCTGGAAGAGGCGCTGGATGTAGCCCGCTTCCGCCTCCGGCAGCCGGGTGAGCAGCTCTTCCTCTTCGGCGCGATCGGCGGCGCGCTCCGCTTTCGCGTCGGTGGCCGTCAGGCCCAGCAGGGTCCGGTAGGCCACCACCGTGCGGAAGTCATCCACGCCGATTTCCGAAAAGGTCTTCAGCAACTGGTTGACCAGCTTGATTTCCCAGTGCCAGGCGGCGGATCCCGGGGCGCCGGTCAGTGCCCCGGGGCTGCGGATCTGCAACTCCCGCAAGGCCAGGAACATTTCCAGCAGCTGCCCGGCCAGGGGCACGGGCAGCTGCAGGTCCGGCACCGGGAAGGAGCCGAAGATGCGGCCCAGGGCGGCCTCTTCGATCTCCTCCAGGTTGCGGAAATAGGTGTACAGGGTAGGGGCTTTCACCCCCAGCTGCGCGCCCAGCGAGCGCAGCGTCAGGGCGCTCATGCCCTGCTCGCGGATCAGCAGCTCCGCGGCCTGCAAAACCGAGTCTTGGCTCAGTTTCCGGGGGCGTCCCCCGGCACTTTTCCCCTTGCGCCTGGGCGCCCGGATTTTCCCTTCCTGCATCGCTTCCCCTTGCGCGCGGCGGCCGCTTGATCTAGATTTCTGGAAGTATTTTAACGCACATTAAAATACATTGTAAGAAAACAGGATCGAACCATGCTTGCCAGCTCCCCCGCGGTCTATGCCTCCCGTTCCTCGCGTGCCCAGATCGTCGCGCTGCAGAGCGCCGTGGACATGGACAGTTTCTGGCGCGCCAGCATCAACCTGATGCGCAGGGAGATGCCGCAGCGGTCCTGCGCGCTGTTCTCGGACATCGTCGACTTCGAGCCCACCCAACTGCGCTACCACGTCGTGGCACCGCGCAAGGCGGACTACGTGCCGGCCAAGAGCCTGTCGGTGACGGGGCCCTACCTCGCACGCCATCCGCGCATCGAGTCCTGCACCTATGCCGAGATCGCCGCCGAGGACCCGCAGGCGCCGCAGCGTCGCCTGGAGCAGGAACCCGACCCGGAATGGGACGACTTCATCGCGCTGGCCTTCTGGCGCAAGGCCGAGCCGCATAGCGTGCTGGCGGTATTCGGCCCCGAGTGCATCCCGCCGGAGGAGAAGGCCTTCCTCGAACATCTGCACCCGATGATCGACGCCGGCCTGGCGCGGCTGCGCATGCTGGAGCAGGAGCGCAGCCTGAGCACGCTGCTGCAGGGTTACCTGCAGAACTCGCCGGAGGCGCTGGTGTTCTTCAACCGGCGCGGCACGCTGCTCTACCAGAGCGCGCATGGCGAGACGCAGTTCAACCGCTGGAACCGCGCGCTGCGCCGCGGCCAGGAGACGGCCGGCCTGCCGGCGGCCCTGCGCGGCGCCTTCCAGAGCGGCGACGGGGCGCTGCGCCTACAGCACCCGGAACTGCCGGAACTCTCGGCGACGCTGGACACGACGCCCGGCGGCTACGTCCTGCGCCTCATCGATGCGCAGACCCTGGGCCAGGCCGGTGAGCTCTCGCTGCAGGCGCTGGCCGCGCTGAACAAGCTCTCGCCCTCGGAGCAGCGCGTCGCGCGCCTGGTGGTCGAGGGACTGCGCAACGAGCAGATCGCCGAACGCCTGTGCCGTTCGCCGCGCACCGTCGAGTTCCAGCTGCACAACGTGTTCCGCAAGCTCGGCGTCGGCAACCGCGTGCAGCTGTCGCGGCTGCTGGGCTGAGGGCTTGGCCTGCTAACGCGATGGCTTGCAGGAACACGAACCCGTCATGCCGGCGGAAGCCGGCAGGTGGATTCACATTTGAAATGCAACACTTTGGCGAAGACCTCGGCTGGGGTTTTGAAGCCGAGGCACTTGCGTGGCGTGTGATTGTAGATCTGAGCGATCTGCAAGAGTTGGTCTGGTGAGAGGTCTTCGACGTTGGTTCCCCGGGGTAGCCAGCGGCGCAAACGCCCGTTGGCATTCTCGACGCCACCCTTCTGCCAGGGGGAATGCGGATCGCAGAAATAGGTCTGCAAGCCCAGGGGCTGATGCAGGGTGTAGTGCAAGGCGAATTCGGTGCCGTTGTCGAAGGTGATGCTGCGGCGCAGGGCTGGGGGCAGTGGGGCCAGCAAGGCCTGGAGGGTTTGCGCCACCGGCGCAGCGGCCTTGCTGGGCTGGCGGACGATGGCGGTCAGCCGGGACGTTCGCTCATGCAGGGTCAGGATGGCTTGGCCATAGCGCGCAAAGAGCATCAGGTCGGCTTCCCAGTGTCCCGCCTGGCGCCGGTCAGCCGCAGCCTTGGGGCGCTTTTCGATCGAAACCCGCTGCTGGATGTGCTCTGCCGGGCTGCCGCCCTTGCGGCCACGGAAGCCGCGCTTGCTCTTGGCACGGGGCAGATAGAGACGCCAGGAAAAGTCGTTGGTCCGGGCGATCTGGGCGGCAATGAAGCGATAGATGCTCTCGTAGCTGATCTGCAGATCCTGCTGAGCCAGCCGCCGCGATACCTGCTCGGGAGACCAGCCTCGGCGCAATCCCTCCAGAACCCTGGCTTGCAGCTCGGCATCACGCAGAAGCCGGCTACCTTGCCAGCGGCGCGCCCGAGCTTGCTCGCCGGCATAGACGCTCTGGTAGCCCGTCGCGCCAGTGTTGCGCTTCAGTTCCCGAGAAATGCTCGATGGCGCGCGATCCAGAGCTGCCGCAATTTGCCGGATCGACTCCCCGGCTTGGCGCCGACGGGAAATCTCACACCGTTCCTCGATTCCAAACTGCTCAAAGCTCTTGCGTCCCATTGCAGCACCCTCGTAATAGGGTGTTGCATTTGGTTTGTGAACTCACGGCATCCAGTCCCGGACGGGAGTAGCCACCGCTCGACTGGATACCGGCTTTCGCCGGTATGACGGTCAGGGAAGTACGATCGCCGGTGTGCCGGAGAAGCCGGAAACCTAGTCGAGGCTGGCGATCACGTCGATCTCGATGCGCGCGCCGGGGATCAGCAGCTCGCTGACCACGGTCGAGCGTGCCGGCGGATGCTGCGGGAAGTACTCGCGGTAGATGGCGTTGAAGGCGGCGAAGTCGGCCTTGTCGGTGAGCCAGACGCCGGCTTTGACCACGCGGTCGAGATCGGCGCCGGCCTGCTGCAGGACCGCGCGCAGTCGCGCCATCACCTGGTGGGTCTGCGCGGCGATGTTGGCGCCGACCAGGGCGCCGTTGTCGTCCAGGCCCAGCTGGCCGGAGACGAACACCAGATTGCCCGCGCGGACCGCCGGCGACAGCGGCACGGTCATGCCGTTGGCCAGGGTGGGGCTCTTGCCGATGACTTCGATGCTCATGGGTGTTCCGGTGTACGAGGCAGGCTGCGCGCGAAGGCGAGGATGTGTTCGGCGACCTGGGCCGCGTGGGCAGGATCGCCGACCAGGCTGCTGTGATGGGCTCCCTCGACGACGGCGAGCTGGCTCAATGGCGCCGGCGAAACGCTTGCCAGCTCGCGGTGCAGGGTTTGCATGTGGGCGAAGTCGGCATCTGTCATCTGCGCGGGAGGGGTGCCGGCGAGGACCGCCGCGACCGGATGCCGCGGTGCCGCCGCGATGCGGCCAACCTCGGACAGTACCCCGGTCATCGCGGCGAGTTCGCCGCGCATGCGCGGCAGGTAGTCCGGGGCGCTCAACTGCGCGAGCTGCCGGCGGAACCGCGCGGCGTCGGTCTTGCGGCCGAACAGCCGCTGCAGCAGGCCTGCCGGTCCGAGGCGCGCGACCCAGTGCAGCAGCCAGATCACACGCTGCGCATGGCGCATTGCCGCCACCGGGAAGACGTGGGCCACCGGCGTGGCATCGACCAGCACCAGGCCGGCGACGCGCTGCGGCTGGCTGGCCGCGAAATGCCGGGCGTAGAGACCGCCCAGCGAGTAACCGACCAGCAGCACCGGCCGGTTCCATTGCAGCCGGTCCAGCAGGGCCGCCAGGCGCGCGGTCACGGCGTCCGCGCCGAAGCCCGCTGCGTCCGCCGGGCTGTCGCCCATGCCGGCGCGATCGTAGACCAGCACACGGGCATGGCGGGCGAGCAGGTTCTCGACGTGTCGCCAGTCGTCGGAGCTGCCGAGTCCGCCGGCCTCGAGGACGATGTCCGGCAGTTCGCCGGGCTGGCCGGCCAGGCGATGGAACAGTGGGCTGTTGCTGGCGGGCAGGGTCATGGAGGGCTCAGTTGAAGCCGAACGACAGGTTGAGGCGCAGCGTGCGCGGAGTGGTATAGACCAGCGGGCGGCCGATGAGGGCGGCCTCGAAGTCCGTGCCCCCCAGCGCTGCCGACAGGGCGTAGGTGTCGAAGATGTTGCTGACGCCGATGCTCAGCGACGGCATGAATGACAGGTCCGGTCGGCTGATGCCGAAGTTGAAGTGCAGCAGCTCGTAGCCGCCGACCTCGGCCGTGTGGTCGATGTTGTTGAAGGCCTTGCCCTGGTGCGTGCCGATCAGCGAGGCCTGCGTCTGCCAGGGCCCGAACGCATGCTGGTAACCGATGGTGGCGGTCGCCTGGATCTTGGGCGAGCTGGGCATCTCCGAGCCCTTGGGGACCGTGTTGCCCGAGGCGGACTGGAAGTCCTCCGCGGTCACCGATTCGATCCAGGCGCTGGAGAGTTCCAGCGACAGGCCATCCAGCGGCGGCAGGTAGAGCAGGGTGCTTTCCACGCCGACGCTGCGCGCGCTGCCGACGTTGGCGATGAACGCGTCGAGCGGCGCGGCGGGCCTGACCTGGTTGACTTGTGGCTTCTGCCAGTCCAGGTAGAAGGCCGTGATGTCGAAGCGCAGCGTGCGCTCCAGCCAGTCGCTGCGCAGGCCGAGCTCGTAGTTCCACAGCGTGCTGGATTCGTACGTGAGGGGAACGGGGGTGACGTTGCTGAGGTTGAATCCACCGAACTGGAAGCCGCGCGAGATGTTGCCGTAGATCATCAGCTCGTCGTTGGGGCGCCAGTTCAGGGCGAACTTGGGGCTGAAGCCCTTGCTCTCCTGCGTCTGCTTGTCGGCGGGCTCGCCGTTGGTGTAGGGCGTGCCCGCCACCTCGGTCTGGTAGTAGCGGCCGCCGACCGTCAGCGTCCAGTCGCTGCCGAAGCTGCGCGAGACTTCGCCGAACACGGCATTTTCCTCTGCCAGCAGCGGCCGGAAGCCGGTGTCGGTGACCTGGAGGCCGGCCGCGTCCACGGGCAGGCCGAGCAGCTGCAGCAGCGGCAGCAGCGGTTCCAGGACGGGAAGGCCCAGGTCGAGATAGAGGTTGGACGTGATGTTCGCTTCGTAGTCGCTGAAGTACACCCCGCCCAGCCAGGTCCAGGGGCCATCGCCGGAGGACACCAGGCGGAACTCCTGCATGAAGCCTTCCGTCTCGACTCCGCGCTTGGCGTGGAGCGTGCGGATGCCGAGCATCGCCAGCGGTCGCAGGATGTAGGAGGTGTCGGCGTCGTTGTGGTTGAACTTGGTCTGGTAGCCGCTGACCGAGACCAGCTGCGCCCAGTCGAAGTCGTAGCGCACGTCCAGGGTGGTGGCGTTGAAGCCGTTCCTGTACGGGGAGGGTGCCGGCGCCTCGTTGCGTGGCTTGCCCTGGTCGTTGGTGGTGTAGCCGAGCTCGTCGCCCTCGCGCTCCGAGCGCATGTAGGAGAGGTTGAGGCTCAGCTCGTCCAGCGGCCGCCACAGGGCGATGGCGCGCCCGGCGAAGTTGTCGACGTCATCGACGTCGTCTTCCACGCGGCCCGGGGTGTCGATGTCGAGCATGCCGGGCTGTTGCTGCAGCGATCCGGCGACGCGCAGCGCGAAGCTCTCGCCGACCGGCAGATTGAGCATGCCGGAGAATGAAGGGGCGGATTCGCCATGGTCGACACTGACCCAGTCGCCGGAGAGGCGGCCTTCCCAGTTGCCGAGCTTCGGCGCATTGGGAACGTAGCGGATCAGGCCGCCGAGCGAGGTCGCGCCGAACAGCGAGCCCTGCGGGCCCTTCAGCACTTCGACGGTGGCCAGGTCCCAGGGATCGGGATCGACGATGGTGTAGGAGCCGTAGGGGTCGGTCAGCGGCATGTCGCCGAAGACCACGCCGACGGTCTGGTTGGTGTTGGTGTCCGGGCCGACGCCGCGGACGCTGAGCTTGCGCGGGATGCCGGCGATCTCGTCCTGCGTGTTCATGCCGGGCACCAGCTGGATGAAGTCCTTGAGCTTGTGCGCGCCCAGGTCCTCCATGTTCTTGCCGGTCAGCGCGGTGATGCTGACGGGGATTTCGCGTACCGACTGCTCGCGCTTGGTGGCGGTGACGATGATCTCTTCGATCTGGGCGCGGCGCGGCGGCTCCGCCATGGGGGCGGGCTCCTGCTCGGCGCGCAGCGGCTGCACCGGGATGGTCTCCAGGGTGTCGGCGAGCGCGGGCGCGGCGGCCGGGGCCGGCGGTTCGCCGGCGCTCGCCGCCGCCGGCTCGCTGCCAGGCGCGGAGGCGGGCGGGGCGGCAGGCTCGGCCGGCGTGCCGGCCGGGTCCTCCGCCAGCAGCGCTTCCAGGTCGAAGTCCTGCGGCTCGCTGCTCTCCTGGGCCTGGGCGCCGGCGGCGCTGCTCAGGCCCAGCAGGGCGGCGGCGCAGCCGCCCTTGAAGCGGCCCAGCCGCTGGAGAGTGGTCGAGGACATGGCGGGATTCCCGGAAGTGGTTTTCATGTTCAGCAGCGCTCGAAGCGCAGGCCGCGCACGCGGTCGGCGTCCTGGGTGAAGGCGACGACCTGGCCGTCGCGGCGCTCCAGCGTCAGCACGGCGATGTTCGGCAACGGCAGCGCCGGGACGGTGTGGAAGGCGCCGCAGACGACGACGTCCTCCGACAGCGGATGCAGTTCCCACAGCGCCTTGCCGCAGACCGGCTGGAAGTCGAGGTAGAGCTTGCCGTTCTGCAACAGGATCTCGATCTCGGGGCCGTAGTCGATGCTGCGGTAGCGGCCGCAGAAGGCGGCGGCGAGATCGGCGGCCGCGGGAGCCTGCTGCGGCAGGCGTTCGAAGCGCTGCGTTTCGCCGGCCAGGCGGAAGTCGAGCGAGGCCGGGGTTTCGCCGGCCGCGGGCGGCAGCAGGTCGATCGGACTGGTCGGCGCATTGTTGATGCCCAGGCGGCCGTCGCATTCAGTGAGCAGGCCCGTGGGAGAGCCATGGGCGGAGAGCATCATGCCCTCCGGCGCGTCGGGCAGCGCCTTGATGCGGCTGATGTCGATCAGGGTGCGCGCGGTGCTGGAGTACCAGCGGCCCAGCAGGCCCGGATGATCGTCGGCCGCGGGCGGCGGTCGCGGCGGCGGCAGCCGCGCCGCGACCACCAGTTCCATGATCTTCTGCGCCAGCAGCGGGGCGTGGCCGTCCATGCGGTTGCTCATCACGACGATGTCGAGGTCTTCCGACGGCGCGGTGAGCATCTGGCATTGCGAGCCCAGCGTGGCGCCGGCATGGTGGATGGTGTCGAGCCCGCGGAAGGACTGGCGCGTCAGGCCCAGGCAGTAGCTGCCCTCGGTGCCGTTGGCGAGGCGGAAGGGCTGCAGCATCTTCTGCCAGCTGGCCGCGCTGCCGACGCGCTTCTGCGGGCTGCGCAGGTGAGCGGTCCAGGTCAGCATGTCGTCGACCGTGGAGATGATGCCGCCGGAGCCCAGCAGGTCGTCGGTGGGATAGATGCCGCGGCGCCAGCCGCCGCCGGGCTGCGGCAGGTGCAGCGTCGCCATGTTTGGCACGATCTCCATGTCGCTGGCGAGCAGGCGCGTGTCCAGCATCCCCAGCGGCGCGAAGATGTGCTCGTAGAGGAAATCGGCGAAGGACCGGCCGCTGACGCGGCCGACCACCAGCGACAGCAGCGTGTAGCCGGCGTTGCAGTACATCATGTCGGTGCCGGGCGCGAAGTTGCGCCCGTCGTGGCGCTGCAGCAGCTGCAGGTTGCCGCCCGCCGGGGTATGCCCCCAGTACCCGTGGTTGTGCAGGATGACCGCGAACAGGGGATCGCGGATACCGCCGGTGTGATGCATCAGCTGGCGCAGCGTCGGCGCGCCGCTGGCCTTGCCGGCCAGTTCCGGCAGGTAGTCGGCCACCGGCTGGTCGATGTCGAGCTTGCCTTGCTCTTCCAGCAGCAGGATCGCCAGGCAGGTGAAGTGCTTGCTGGTGGAGCCGATGCGCATGCGCGTCTGCGGCGTGTTGGCCGCCGCATGCTCGATGCTGGCGAGGCCGAAGCCGCAGCGGTAGAGCAGCTGGCCCTTGTGGCTGACGCCGACGACGAAACCGGGGGCGTCGCCGCGGTTCCAGGGTTTGAACAATTCGTCGAACTGCGGGGTCAGGCTGGGGGCGGTGGTGTCGGTCATGGTCGTCGGCAGGGATATCGTCGACCTGATCGTCTCCTATCGGGGACGAGGGGGCTATCTGCAGAAATACTGGGCAGGCCCAGGATCAGCTATGCAGTCAGCTGTGCTTCAGCTGTGCAGGCAGCCGTGCTTCAGCTGCGCAGCAGCTCGACCGCGCGGCGCGCGGCCTGGCCGATGGCGCGGTCCTGCGCGGGATGCTTGGCCTGCACGTCGTGACTGCGGGTGAACACCGATACGGCGTAGTGACGGCCGTCCGGATAGCTCACCACTCCGGCCTCGTTGCGAACCTTGACCAGTGTGCCGGTCTTGCCGGCCGTGCGGATGCCGTCCTCGGGAAACCCTGACGCGAGGCGATGCGGCCAGACCTGGGCGCCCAGGATCCGGCGCATCAGCGCGCAGCCGTCGCCGGAGGCGGCCTCGTTGCGCCAGATGGCGGCCAGCAGGCGCGAGGCCTCGCGCGGCGTGGTGCGGTTGGTTTGCAGGGGCTGCAGCGCGCGCAGGCGGCGCAGCAGTTCCGGGCCGGGCTTCGGCGGAAAGCCGGCCAGGACCGTAGAGCCTGCGTCTTCGGCCATCTGCGCGAACAGGAACCGGCAGTCGCCTTCGAGCCGCGTCCCCGCCAGGCCCAGGCCGGCCATCGTGGCGTTGATGCGGTCGATGCCCAGGCGCAGGCACAGGACATCGGTGGCGGCATTGTCGCTGACCACGATCATCGACAGGGCGAGGTCGCGCCAGCTCAGCGTGGTGGCATCCAGCCCCATCGACAGGCCGGTGGGGCCCGGTGCGCGGCCCGCGAGCGGAACGCTGACCGGTTCGGAAAGGTCGATCTGCCCGGCATCGGCCTGCCGGCACAACTCGACCATCACCGGGATCTTGAACACCGAGGCCGCGACCACGGGTTCGTCGGCGTGGTAGCCGATCTCCCGGCCGTCGGCCAGGTCGAGTGCATGCAGCCAGCCATCGACGCCGGCCGCCTGGAACAGTGCGCCGAAACCCGGATCTTCAGACATGACGTTGCAGCCAGAGATTGCGGGTGCGCGCGCCGTTGAGCCACAGGCCCGTGACGCGGCCTTCCTGCCGCTCGATGGCAAGGCTGCCGGCGACGGGGTAGGTGGCAAAGCCATTGGACTCGTAGGCAAAGCCGCAGACGTCCATCGTGTAGGGCGTCAGCCGCAGGCGGCTATGGCCGGAGACGGGCAGAAGATCGAGATGCAGCGCGCCGTCGATCAGCAGGATCGCGACCTCCACGCCGAGATCGGTCTCACGGTAGCGGCCCACGAGGTCTGCCGCCAGTGCCTCGGCGGCAGGGCCGCTGTCCGGCAGGCGCTGCCAGGTCTCGGCATGGCCGCTGTCGCTGCCGTGCAGGACCTCCGGTTGCTCCTCGGCCGGCAGCGTGATGGCGATGCGGCCGTGCGGTGAGCAGTTCATGATCCATTGGCCATCGCGCTCGATGACCGCGCCCATGGTCTGGCCCTGGACGCTCAGGGCCAGCGAGGCTTCGGTATCGCCGGGCAAGGGGGTTTCCAGCAGGCCGATCAGGCGGTGCGAGGCCGGTGCATACCAGCGCCCGATCAGGCCCGGCCGCCGTGCTGGAGCGGCAGCGGGCTCCAGTGTCTCTCCCAGCAAGGCCTCGACGATGCGGTTGGCCAGTGCGGGCGAGGCGGTGTCGTTGCGGTTGCACAGGACGATCACGTCCAGCTCATGCGCGGGCACGGTAAGCATCTGGCTGTTTCCGCCGATGACGCCGCCGGCGTGGTGGACGATCTCGACGCCGCGCCAGCGCTCGCGCAGCAGGCCCAGGCAGTAGTCGCCTTCGGCGCCGCTGCTGTAGCGCGGCTTGCGCAGCATCTGTTCCCAGCTCACGGCACTGCCGACGATCTTGTCCGGGCTGCGCAGATGCGCGAGCCAGGTCAGCATGTCGTCG
Organism: Solimonas sp. K1W22B-7; assembly: GCF_003428335.1. Taxonomy (GTDB): domain Bacteria; phylum Pseudomonadota; class Gammaproteobacteria; order Nevskiales; family Nevskiaceae; genus Solimonas_A. Next base: position 3,501,119 of record NZ_CP031704.1, on the reverse strand, counting down.
ACGGTGGAGACCATGCCGCCTTCGCCCAGCAGCTCCTCGCTGGGGAACAGGCCGCGGCGCCAGCCGTCGCCGTCCTTCAGGTGCAGGTCGGCCAGGCGCGGCAGCAGCGCGTGGTCGCTGGCCAGCAGGGCCGTATCGTGCATGCCCATGGGGGCGAGGACGCGTTCGCGCAGGAATTCGCCATAGGCCATGCCGCTGACGCGCTCGATCATGCGCGACAGCAGGTGGTAGCCCTGGTTGCAGTAGATCATCCGCTCGCCGCGCGGGTAGTTGAGGCTGGCGATACGGCGGCCGACCTGCAGCAGGTGACCGGGCGCCGGGAAGTTGTTCCAGCTCTTGTTGAGCAGGAGCAGCAGCAGGTCGTTGGGATCGCGCAGGCCGCTGGTGTGCAGCATGCACTCGCGCAGCGTCGGCGCGCCGCTGATGCCGTCCAGCTCGGGAAGATAGCGGCGCAGCGGCGCGTCGATGTCGAGCTGCCCTTCCTCCGCCAGCAGCAGTGTCGAGAGGCAGGTGAAGTGCTTGCTGGTGGAGCCGATGCGCATGCGCGTCAGCGGCGTGTTGGCCTGCGCCTGCTGGACGCTGGCCAGGCCGAAGCCACGGCGATAGATCGTGCGCCCGCGATGGGCGATGCCGACGATGAAGCCCGGGGCGTCGCTGCGGTTCCAGGGCTGCAGCAGTGCGTCGAGCTTGTGTCGGTGGTCGGAGGGCAGTTCCATGGACTCGATCTTGCCTTCTCAGTGGCCCCAGCAGAAGCCCGACGGCGGCAGGCTGACCTGGCCGGAGTCGTAGCTGAAGCCGCCGATGCGGTCGTTCTTCAGCAGCAGCGGGCCGTCGATGTCGACGTAGTCGCAGAGCTGTGCCAGCACGTGGGCCGGCGCTACCGCCAGCGAGCTGCCGCCCATGCAGCCGACCATCAGGCCGAGGCCGCGCTCGCGCGCCGCGCGTGCCAGGCCCAGGCCCTCGGTCAGGCCGCCACACTTGTCGAGCTTGATGTTGATCATCTGGTAGCGGCGCGCGGCCTGCTCCAGCTCGCCCATGTGCAGGCAGGACTCGTCGGCGGCCAGTGGCAAGGGCGACTGGTAGCCCTCCAGCTCGGCGTCGCCGCCGCGGCGCAGCGGCTGCTCGATGAAGAGCACGCCCAGGCGCTTCATCGGCTCGGCGATCTCGCGCAACTGTTCGAAGCTCCAGCCCTGGTTGGCGTCGACCACCAGGCGTGCGTCCGGCCGGCGGCGGCGGATCGCCTCGACGCGTTCCACCGGGCGATCGCCATCGAGCTTGATCTTCAGCAGCGGGTGCGTCACCCGCGCGGCCTTCTCGCCCATGGCCTCCGGCTCGGCCTCGATGCCGATGGTGTAGACCGTCTCCACCGTCCGGGCCTCGACGCCGGCGAGGGCCCAGACGGACTTGCCGCTGATGCGGGATTCCAGGTCCCAGAGCGCGGCGTCCAGCGTGTTGCGGGCGCCGCCGGGCGGCAGCAGCGTGCGCAGCGCCTGGCGGTCGGCACCGGCCTCGATCTCGACGCGCACCGACTCGATCTGCGCCAGCATCGATTCGGCGGTGTCGCCCATGTAGTAGATGCCCATGCCTTCGCCGCGTCCGCTGAAGCTGCCGTCGCCGATCTCGGCGACGAGGGTCTGGAACTCGAGGTAGGTACGTCCGGTGATGCGGAAGGGCGCGACGGCCTGCCAGGTTTCGGAGTGGGCGCTGAGCTTGCGGGTCATGTTCGGATTCAGAGGCTGAGGATGTTGCGGATCACGGCGTCGAGCGGGCTCTTCAGCGGATCGAAGCAGGGCAGGCCCAGCTCGCGCTCGGTGTCGGCCAGCAGCTGTGCGCGTTCGGTGTCGTCGAGCATCGAGGTGTTGAAGGCGATGCCGACGACGCGTGCCTTCGGGTTGGTCAGGCGCGCCGCGCGCTCGTACTCCTCGATGGCGGTCTGCAGCGAGGGAGTGGGGAAGTCGGGGTAGCCCCAGATGTGGCTGCGGCCCGGTTCGTGGCACAGCACCATCGCGTCGGGCTGCGAGCCGTGCACCAGGCCCAGGGTGACGCCCGCGTAGGCCGGGTGGAACAGCGAGCCCTGGCCTTCGACGATGTCCCAGTGGCCGGCCGCGGCGTCGGGCGACAGGCACTCGGCGGCGCCGGCGGTGAAGTCGGAGATGACGGCATCCATCGGGATGCCGGTGCCGGAGATCATGATGCCGGTCTGGCCGCTGGCGCGGAAATCCGCGTCGATACCCTGGGCGCGCAGCGCGCGGGTCAGTGCCAGCGCGGTGTATTTCTTGCCCAGCGCGCAGTCGGTGCCCACGGTGAGCAGGCGCTTGCCGCTGCGCTTGCGGCCCGAGCCCACCGGCAGGCCGGGCGGCGGGCAGCGCACATCGATCAGGCGCACGCCGCGGGCCTTGGCCGCGTCGGCCAGGCCAGGCACGTCGCCGAGCTTTGCATGCAGTCCGCTGACGATGTCCAGCCCGGCTTCCACGGCGGCGAACAGGGTCGGCAGCCAGCTTTCGCTGAACTGGCCGCCGATCGGCGCGATACCGATCAGCAGCGAGCCGATGCCCTGCTGCGCGGCCTGCGCCGGCGTCAGTTCCGGCAACTCCAGGTCCACGGCGCAGTCCGCGAGACGCAGCTGTCCGGCGCAGGTTTCGGGCGCCCAGTCGCGGATGCCCAGCGCGGTCTTGGCGCGCGAGGCGTGGCTGGCGTCGCCCAGGAACAGCAGGTAGGGCTGGCGCAGGGTGATGGTGGTGGCCAGCGGCCGGGAGGCCGCTGTTGCGGCCGGGTCAGGCTTGGATTCCGGGGTTCCCATGAGTGGTCCTGGGTGGGGCTTCGAGAGCGACAGTAAAGCAGCGGACGCGGCCGGCGGGGATTCGTAGAAACACTGGAAAATGCCGATTCCCCGCGTCGTGGCACGGGTCGGTAGCGTCTACCTGAGCAGCAGCGCCCTGAACCCTGCCGACTCGAGGTCGCGGACGATCCTCTCGACATGCCCTTCGTCCTGGGCCTCGAGCTGCACTTCCAGCGATGCGCTCTTGGCATGAATGCCGCCCTGCAGGCGATCGTGCCCGACCTGGACGATGTTGCCGCCGGATTCGCCGATGCAGCCGGCCACCCGCGACAGGAAGCCCGGCCGGTCCTCCACCTCGATCGACAGCGCCACCAGCCGGGATTCCTGGACCAGCTGGCGCATCAGGACAGAAGCGAGCAGGCGTGTGTCGATGTTGCCGCCGGTGAGCACGATGCCGACGTTGCGTCCGGCGAATGCAGTGCCGTGGCTGAGCAGGGCGGCGAGGCCGGCGGCACCCGCGCCTTCGACGATCACCTTCTCGATGCTGGCCAGCAGCGCGATGGCGCGCTCGATCCCGGCTTCGTCCACGCTCAGGAGCATCGGCTTCAGCGCGCGCAGGATTTCCAGCGGCAGGCGGCCGACGGTGCGGACCGCGATGCCCTCGGCGATGGTCTGGCCGCCGCTCACCATCGACGGATCGCCGCTGAGGGCCGCCTGTGCGCAGGGATAGCGCGCCGATTCCACGCCGACCACCCGGACCCCGGGGCTTGCCTGCGCCGCCACGGCAACGCCGCCGATCAGCCCGCCGCCGCCCACCGGAACCACCAGCATGTCCAGGCCGGGCTCGGACTCCAGCATCTCGAGCGCCACGGTGCCCTGTCCGGCGATGACCTGCGGATCGTCGTAGGGATGCACCAGCGTCATGCCGCGCCTGCCGACGTACTCCTCCTCCATGTGGCTGGCGGCCTCCGCCAGGGAGTCGCCCCAGAGGATCACCTCGGCGCCGAGCTTCTGCGTGTTGCGCACCTTGACGAAGGGGGTGCCGCCCGGCATCACGATCAGGCTCCTGATGCCCAGCCGTGTCGCATGGTAGGCGACACCCTGGGCATGGTTGCCGGCGGACACCGCGACCACGCCCGCCTGGCGCTGCGCGGTATCCAGGGACAGCAGCTTGTTGAGGGCGCCGCGCTCCTTGAAGCTGGCGGTGAACTGGAAGTTCTCGAACTTCAGCCACACGTTCGCCTGCGTCATTTCCGACAGCACCCGCGAGCGGGTCAGGGGCGTCGGATTGATCTGTCCGCGCAAGCGCTCGCGGGCGGCCACGACGCTGTCGAAACTGACGGAGAGCATGGGTGTTTCCTGATCGCGCGGGCGCAGCAGCTGGATTCTAGCGCCGCGGATCTTCGACGCGGGGCCAGAAACGGTTGTCGCGCCGGGTGAAGCTCATTTCGGCGAAGTTCTGCGTGATCGACCCGGGGGCGCCGACGTAGAGCACCTGCCTGGCCATCGGCGCGAAGGCCGCGTGGAAATGCTGCGTGGACTTCACCACGATGACCTTCCTGCCGGCCAGCGGGATGCCGAGATTCTCGAAGGCCTCGCAGGACAGGACCTGGCCGCGCGAAGTGCACAAGGCGATGTCCATGCCCTGGTCGGTTTGCACCCATACCCCGGTGCCGAAGGACCAGCGGAAGCCGAGCCCGTGGTTGAAGTGATCGGGCACGATGGCCTTGACCGTGACCTGCAGATCGACCGGATCGCCGGACTTGGGGCCGCATTTGCCGCCGATGCGCAGCTTGAGTCGCGCGCCGACGCCTGCGCTCTGGCACAGGCTGACCGCACCGAGGTCCCAGTAGACGCCGAGCACGGCATCGTGGACGCCGGCCTCCAGCAGGCCTTGCAGGATGAAGGTGCTGTCGCTCATGGCGCCGCCGCCCGGGTTGTCCGCGACATCGGCCAGGACGATGGGGCCTTCCGGCGCCCGCCGGATTTCCTCGATCGTGGCCGCGATCGACAGGGGCGGCTGCCAGGTCTGGTGTCGCAGTTCCCAGAATTCCCGGCCCAGCTGGTCGGCCAGCGCCTGGGCGCCGGCAAGCTCGCTGTCGGCGACCACCCAGAGCTTGGCGCCGGTGTCCGGGGTGTCGCCCCAGGGAAAGCCGTGGCCCAGCGACACCGACAGGATGCCGTCCTTGCCTTCCAGCGACTGCATGCGATCGACGAAGGAGCGCATCGGCTCCTGCGTGGTGTGCCAGAGGCCGATCATGCGCAGGTCGTGCACGGCGGTCACCGGCCTGATGCTGCCCTCGGCCTGCCGGACGACCAGGCGGTAGAGCTCCTCCAGCCGCTCCATGGTGTCGGTATGCGGGTATTCCTTGTAGGCGATGACGACGTCGGCCTGCGTGCGCATCTGCTCGCTGAAATGGCAGTGCAGGTCGAGCTCCACGCCGATGGGCACGCCGGGGCCGACCAGATCGCGGACCTTCTGGATCGTGTCGCCTTCGCAATCGTCATAGCCTTCCGCGACCATGGCGCCATGCATGATCAGGATCACGCCCTGCAGCGGCATCGCCGCCTTCAGGTCTTCGAGGATCCAGTCGCGATACTGCTCGTAGACGGAGCGCAGGGTGATGCCCGAAGGCTGGGCATGGGCGGTAAGGCTTTCGACGATCGTGTGCCCGTCCGCAGCGGCCAGCTGCCTGAGCAGGGCATGCGAGGCGCCGAAGCCGGAGGGATTCCTGAGGCTGGCATCGCCGCGGAAGAAGCCGCGGGCCTCGAAGTCGACGCTGCCGGTGGGGACCACGCCGGAGGTGTTGGTCTCGGTGGCGAGGAAGGCGCTGAAGATCTTCACGTGACTTCGACTCCGGGTACGGGACTGGGCGAGCGGGCGGCGGCGAGCTTGCGGGATTCGGCGCTGATCGGCAGGAACCACAACATCAGGCCGGCGCTGATCATTCCCAGCGCGGGGGCCCAGGCGGCGGTCAGCTTGAGCGCGAGCAGCGCTTGCGGGGTGATGTCGGCACCGGACTTGGTCGCATCGAATCCCATCCAGCCGAGGAAGATCAGGCCGCCGCCGGCCGCGAGTGCGTTGACCGCCTTGACGACCTGCGTCTGGCAGGACACGTAGAGTCCGGCGCGGTCGACGCCGTAGTGCTCCTTGCCGTAGTCGATGATATCGCCCAGGATCACCGGCGCGGCGATCAGCGTGGACAGCGCGAAGAACACGACGAGGGTGCCGACCAGGCCATAGAGCAGGGTGCCGGGGTGGGGCGGCAGCAGGCCCAGTCCCGTGTAGGCCACGCCGGCCATGCCGAGGCCGACCGCCCAGACCCGCTGCAGGGGATAGCGCTGCGCGAGCCAGCCCCAGAGCGGCAGCCCCAGCATGGCGATGGGCAGCGCGAGGGCCAGCACGAGGTTCGCCTCGGCCCCCAGGCCCAGGTAGTTGGTCATGTACAGCAGGCTTACGCTCCCCGACAGCCCACTCATGAGGTTGCAGACCGAGAACACCAGGATCAGCCGCATCAGCGGCACATTGCCCAGCACCGATGCGAGCAGCAGGCGGATGCTCTCGGGCGGCGGTCGGTGGCCGGATGCGGCGCGGGACTGGCCGTCCGGCACCTTCCACAGGGCATAGAAGTTCAGCAGCGGCAGCAGCAGGGCCACGAGTACCGCGGTGAGCCCCAGCATTTCCATGTTGAGTTCGCCGGACTTCAGCACTCCCATGGCCTTGCCGGCCGGCCCCACGACATAGAACAGCACCGAGCCGACCATGGTGGCCATGGCGATCCAGGTGGTGATGCGCGTGCGCTGCCTGGCTTCCGGCGAGAACTCCAGGCTCCAGGAGCGGTAGGGAATCTCGCAGAGCGACCAGCCGATGTTCGCGAGCAGGAACCAGCCGCCGTAGTAGCCGATGCTGACCTGCGGCGGTGGCCGGAACAGGAACCACAGCGAGACGATGGTGACGGCGGTGCCCGCGGCCATCCACCATTTGCGGCTGATGCCGCGCTCGGCGCTGCGGTCGGAGAAGTAGCCGATCAGGAGGTCCGTGGCGATGTCGCAGACGCGCACCAGCAGCACCGCCCCGCCCAGCGCGACCAGCGCCAGCCCGGATTCCTTCGCGTAGATGCCCTGCAGGATCGACTGCGCGGGCGCGTGCATGAAGCCCTGCAGGATGCCGGGCAGCGCGAAGACGAACAGCAGGCCGCGTGTGATCGGGGGTGCCGCAGAAACAGGGGAAGGGTGCAAGCGGGGTCCTCCGGACTCCAGGCCTGACGACAGCTTCCGCTGCGGCTCCCGGATGGTCCATAGGTAATAGTACGGGCTCGTCGGGGATTTTCCGCTGCAGGAAGCGCAGGGCGCGGATCCGGCAGGCGTCTGCGGCAAACGACCGGTAGAATCACGGATGTGGTTGTCCCGTGCCGCCCGTAGCATCCCGGCATGCCTGAAACAGCCCAGTCCTTCGACGTCATCATCATCGGTGCCGGTATCGCCGGTGCCAGCATTGCGGCCGAGATCGGCGCGGGCCTGCGTGTGGCCTTGCTGGAGCAGGAAGCCCAGCCCGGCTATCACACCACCGGCCGCTCGGCCGCGGTCTTCGCGGAGAGCTACGGCGGCCCGGTGGTGCGCGTCCTGTCGCGCGCCAGCCGGCCCTTCTTCGACCAGCCCCCGCAGGGCTTCAGCGACACGCTCCTGTTGCGGCCGCGCGGCTTCCTGTTCATCGCCCGTGAAGACCAGCAGGAAGCGCTGGAGGCCTTCGCCGATGAGCCGGACCTGCGTTCCAGCAGCCGGCGGCTGACGCCGGAGCAGGCACGCGGGTGCATGCCGCCGCTGCGCCGCGAATACCTGGCGGCCGCGCTGCTGGACCCTGGCGCCAGCGATATCGAGGTGCATGCCCTGCACCAGGGATACCTGTCCCGCCTGCGCCGCAACGGCGGGCGCCTGCTGTGCCAGGTCCGCGTGGACGGCATCGAGCGCTGCGCTGCCGGCTGGCGTGTGCAAAGCCAGGCCGGCGTCTTTGCAGCTCCGCTGCTGGTCAACGCGGCGGGCGCATGGGCCGACCGGGTGGGCGCCATGGCCGGCGTGGCCGGCATCGGCCTGCAGCCGCTGCGCCGCACCGCTGCCCTGGTCGACGTGCCGGGCCATGACGGGCTGGAGCACTGGCCCTTGACCATCGACATCGACGAGCAGTTCTATTTCAAGCCCGATGCAGGCCGGCTGATGCTCTCGCCCGGCGACGAGACGCCCAGCGAGCCCTGCGATGCCCAGCCCGAGGATCTGGACCTGGCGATCGCGGTGGATCACATCGAACGCGCCACCACGCTGGACATCCGCCGCATGCACAGCCGCTGGGCCGGGCTGCGCAGCTTCGTCGCCGACCGCACGCCGGTCGCCGGCTACGCGCCGGACGCTGCGGGATTCTTCTGGCTTGCCGGGCAGGGCGGTTACGGCATCCAGACGGCGCCGGCGCTGTCGCGCTTCGCCGCCGCCCAACTGCTGGGGCGCGGCGTGCCGACGGACCTGGCAGACCTCGGACTCGAAACGGCTGCACTGTCCCCGGCGCGGCTGCGCGCCAGCCCGGCCTGAAACCGCATCGGATCGTGGCCCGCGCGCTGCGACTGAACCGGTGGAACTACCGATGACGCCCGGCCCGGCTGCAGACATGCTGGAGATGGGACACAAGACCCGGCAGCGCCCAGGTGCCGGCAACGAAACGCCCTCATTCACCGTAGAGAACCTGACATGTCGAAGATCCTGACCGATGCCAAGCCCGGCCCCCTGGCGCCGCGCGCCAAGAAAGCCCCCGCGGTGGAGGTGCTTCTGGTCGACGGCGATCTCGCTCCGCTGCACGCCGACGTGAAGCTGCCCAGGCTGCCGGCGAGCTTCCGCGGCGTCGTCGGTGACCGGGCCGATCTGGCCGAGGGCGCGCGGCGGCTCATCGCGGTCGGTTGCGGCAGGCCGTCCGACCACGAACAGGAAGCACGCTTCTGGGAAGCCGCCGGTGCGGCGGCCCTCGATGCCTTGCGCGCATTGCGTATCGATACCGCAGCGCTGGTGGCGCCGCCGCTGCCGAAGAGCGTTGACGTGCAGGCCGCGACCAACCAGATCGCGCTGGGGGCGACGCTGGCCTCCTATCGCTGCACGGCGTTTCGCTCGCAGCCTCCCAAGGGACACTTCGAGGTCAAGGCGCTGCAGCTTGCGGCGGCGCAGTGGCAGGGCACGGAGCGTGCGCGCCAGCTCGGCGATGCGGTGAACTGGGCTCGCGCCCTGGTCGATGCGCCGCCCAACCTGATGACGCCGCAGGGCTTCGCCGATGCAGCAAAGGAGCTGGTGGCGTCCGGCGTGCGCGTGCAGGTGCTCGACCAGAAGGCGCTGGAGAAGCTCGGCGCCAATGGCCTGCTGGCCGTGGGCCGCAGCAGCGAGCACCCGCCCTGCATGCTGGTCTGCGAATGGAGCGGACGGCGCGAGAAGCAGGTCGACCTGGGACTGGTCGGCAAGGGCCTGACCTTCGATGGCGGTGGCCTCAACCTGAAGTCCACGGCGGCCATTGCCAACATGAAACTCGACATGGCCGGTGCCGCCGCGGTGGTCGGCGCGATGCGCGTGCTGGCACAGCGCAAGGCGCCGCTCAACGTCGTTGCCGTGATGCCGCTGTGCGAGAACGTCATCGACGGCAAGGGCTATCGGCCGGGTGATGTCATCACCTCGCTGTCCGGCCTCACCATCGAGGTCGACAACACCGATGCCGAGGGCCGCGTGGTCCTGGCCGATGCCATCAGCTACCTGATCCGCGAGTATCGGCCGCAGAGGATGATCGACCTCGCCACGCTCACGGGTGCCATTCTCACGGCCCTGCTCGAGGAGTATGCCGGCCTGTTCACGGCCGACGACGCCCTGGCCGCCGAGCTGCATGCCGCCAGCGCGGCCTGCGGGGAGGGCCTGTGGCGCATGCCGCTGACCAGGCGGCAGGACTACATCGTCGATTCCGAGATCGCCGACGTCCGCAATACCGGGAATTCCGGCCTGAGGGGCGCGGGCACGTCGTCCGCGATCGCCGGCGCCAAGTTCCTGGAGCGGTTCGCGGCCGGTACGCCCTGGGCGCACCTGGACATGGCCGGCGTTGCCATGGTGAGCCGGCCGATCATCGGCATCCCCAAGGGGGCTACGGGCTACGGTGTGCGCCTGCTCGACGCCTTTGCGGAACGCATGGAAACGAATTGAGGGATTGGAGGCGAAGGGCGACCCCATGATGCAGGTCCATCAGTCTTACCCGGCGCCGACCCCGAACGGCCGCTATCAATCCCTGACCGGACGCGAGATCGACGCCCTCGAACTGGCCGGCACCGGCCTGTCGATGAAAAGTATCGCCCAGGAACTGGGAATATCCTGCAGCACGGTGCGCTGGCATCTGAAGAATGCGTACCAGAAGCTTGGCGCCGTGTCGCGGGAAGATGCCCTGAAGAAGGCTCGCGCGCGACAACTCATCGGTGCGGTGATCGTGTGCCAGGTTTGCGCCTGCAGGCTCAGCCGGACGCTTGCCGCCCATCTGTAGGGCATTCCTGTTCTGGTGCCGGAGGGCGCTGTGGGGCTGCCTGGTGGGAAGGCTGGTGGCGAAAATCACCGATCATCCACGGGGCGCTGCTACAAAGGGGGTGTCTGCGCGCTTCCTCTGGCAGCCCTCCTCGTTTAAACTGCGCGACCCTCGCAGTACCGTTGCAAAGTCGGGGCGTAGCGCAGCCTGGTAGCGCACTTCCTTGGGGTGGAAGTGGTCGGAGGTTCAAATCCTCTCGCCCCGACCAAATTCAGCAGCATGAAAGGCCCTTCGGGGCCTTTTCTCGTTTTTGGCTCCGGCGCGGCTTTGCCCACGATGAGGATTGGCCACCCCCGCCTGCATACGCATCGCCGCCCGCTCCCACGGGAGCCGTTCGAGGGTGGGTCCGATGACCTTGAAAGGGGCGGAGGTACTACGGGTGGTTCTGGAGGAACCAAGCGGGGAGTCCGTTCCCCTGGGTGCAGGCTCGCGTGGCGAGCGGCTGCTTATTCCGGGTCCGGCAGCAGGCGCAGGAGCGATTCCAGCTCGCTGCGCAGGCTCTGGATTTCCTGGGCGCGGCGCGGGGCGCCGCTGGCGGCAGGGCGGGCTTTGGCAGCGCCGTTGCCGTTCTGCACCGGCATGGACGCGGGGTTGGCCACGCGCAGGCCGTCAGCCGCCACGGCGCTGACCTTGGGCATTTCGCGCAGGCGCTGGCGGGCGCCGCCGATCGTGAAGCCCTGTTCGTACAGCAGGCTGCGGATACGGCGCACCATCAGGACGTCGTCCTGCTGGTAGTAGCGGCGGTTGCCACGGCGCTTCACGGGACGCAGCTGGGGGAACTCCTGCTCCCAGTAGCGCAGCACGTGCGGCTTCACGTCGCAAAGCTCGCTGACTTCGCCGATGGCGAAATAGCGTTTGCGCGGGATCTCCGGGAGTGGCGCCAGCTTGTTATCTGCGGGTCGCATCGAACTCCACTCTCAGCCGCAGCTTCTGGCCTGGACGGAAGGTGACGACACGCCGCGCGGAGATGGGAATCTCCTCACCGGTCTTGGGATTGCGGCCAGGGCGCTGGTTCTTGGAACGCAGCTCGAAGTTGCCGAAGCCGGAAAGCTTCACTTCTTCGCCGCCTTCCAGGCGCTCACGGATTTCCTCGAAGAAAAGGTCGACAAATTCCTTGGCCTCACGCTTGTTGAGACCCAGTTCGTCGAACAGCGCATCGGCTAATTCCGCCTTCGTCAACGCCACGTTCTTGCACCCCTTTCTTCTACTGCCGGATAACAGCGCCCAGCTCGCGCGCCAGTTGTGCCGTGATGCGGGCCACTGATGCGTCGATTTCTTCTAGGGTAAGGGTGCGGGAATAGTCATTGAAAATCAACCCTAAAGCCACGCTTTTGCAGGCAGTAGGTAAGTTCTCTCCACGATAAATGTCGAAGATGAAAACTTTCTGCAACAAATTTTCACCGGATGCCCTGGCGCAGGCGATCAGGGCGTCGGCGCTGACGGTTTCCGGCACCACCAGGGCCAGGTCGCGGCGCGAGGAGGGGAATTCCGAGAGGGGCTGGGTTGCCGGCACGCGGGTATCGCGGATCGCGTCCCAGTCGAGTTCGAACAGCAGCGGGCTCTCCGGCAGGTCCAGCTCGCGCACCAGGCGCGGGTGCAGGGCGCCGATCCAGCCGGCCACGCGCTCGCCGCGCAGGATGCGCGCGCACTGGCCCGGGTGCAGGGCAGGGTGCTCGGCCTTCTCGAAGCGGTATTCGTCGGCGGTGCTGCCCAGCAGGGCCACGACGTCGGCCTTGAGGTCGTAGAAGTCCGTGGGACGCGCCGGGGCGCTCCACTGCTCGGGCTGGGCGGCGCCCACGGCCAGGCCGGCCAGGCGGCTGGTTTCGACGATCTGTCCGTCCACGTCGGCAAAGGTCACGCCCTGCTCGAACAGGCGCAGGCGGTTCAGCTGGCGCTGGCGGTTGTAGAGCCAGGCCGGGATCAGGCCGGCCCACAGGGTGGTGCGCATCACCGACAGCTGCTCGGAGATGGGGTTGTCCAGGGGGATGCCCCGCGCCTCCGGGTTGAGCCGGGCCTGCGGCCCCGGCTCGACGAAGGACAGGCTGACGATCTGCTGCCAGCCGCGCGCCACCAGCACGTCCTGCACCCGGACCAGGGAGCGGGTGGCCTCGGAGGGGCGCCCGGGGGCCAGGCGTGCGGCGTAGGGCTTGGCCGGGATGCGGTCGTAGCCGTACAGGCGCGCCACTTCCTCGATCAGGTCGGGCTCGATGCGCAGGTCGTAGCGGTAGCTGGGCACGCGGGCGATCCAGGCGCCGCCGATCTCGTGGCGGGTGGTGATGCCCAGGCGCGACAGCAGCTGCTCCACTTCCTTGTCGCCGATCTCGTGGCCCAGCAGCTGGTTCAGGCGGGTCTGGCGCAGGCGCACGCTGTTGGGCTCGGCCGGCGGCCGGCCGGCGGTGACCACGGGGTGCACTTCGCCGCCGCAGATCTGCAGGACCAGCTGGGTGGCGCGCTCCAGCGCCATGCGCTGCAGGCTGGGGTCCACGCCGCGCTCGAAGCGGTAGCAGGAATCCGAGCCCAGCTTGTGGCGGCGCGCGGTGGCCGCGACCGCAGTGGGCGCGAAGCAGGCGGATTCCAGGAACACGCCGGTGGTGCGGACCTGCACGCCGGATTCCTGGCCGCCCATGACGCCGGCCAGGGCCAGCGGGCCGTGGTCGTCGGCGATCAGCAGCTCGCCGTGGTTGAACTCCAGGGTGTCGCCGCTGAGCAGTTCCAGCTTCTCGCCGGCGCGAGCGCGGCGCACACGCACCTGGCCGGAGATCTTGCCGGAGTCGAAGGCGTGCATCGGCTGGCCCAGCTCGAGCATCACGTAGTTGGTGATGTCCACCACCGGGTGGATGCCGCGCAGGCCGGCGCGGCGCAGGCGCTCGCGCATCCAGTCGGGCGTCAGCGCCTTGGGGTTGATCTTTGTGATGACGCGGCCGGTGTAGTGCGGGCAGGTCTGCAGGTCCTCGATCTCCACCTTGACCTGCGAGTGGCCCACGACCACGCCCTGCGGGAAGTTGGGGCGCTTCATCGGGATCGCGTACAGCGCCGACAGCTCGCGGGCCAGGCCCAGCACGCTGAGGCAGTCGCCGCGGTTGGGGGTGATCTCCAGGTTGAGGACGTTGTCCTTCAGGCCCAGGTGCTGCTCGATCGGCGTGCCCGGCTTGGCATCGGCGTCCAGTTCCAGCAGGCCCTCGGACTTCTCCACCAGGCCCAGTTCCTTGGCCGAGCAGAGCATGCCGTAGGAGTCCACGCCGCGCAGCGCGGCCTGCTTGATCTCCATGCCGTCCGGCAGCACCGCGCCGACCACCGCGCAGGGTGCGTTCATGCCGGCACGCGCGTTGGCGGCGCCGCAGACGATCTGCAGTTTCTGCGGCTGGCCGACGTCGACCTCGCAGACCTGCAGGCGGTCGGCCTGCGGGTGGCGCTCGGCCTTGACGATGCGGCCCACGACCACGCCCTGCGGCAGCGTCGCCAGCACCGGCTCGATCTCCAGCTCCAGGCCGCCCATCACCAGGCGGTCGGCAATCTCATTGATGGCAGCCTGCGGGTTGACCCACTCGCGCAGCCAGTTTTCGCTCAGTTTCATGATGCGATTCTTCTAGATTTGGGTTCAGGCGAACTGTTCGTTGAAGCGCAGGTCGTTGTTGAAGAACTGGCGCAGGTCATCGACGCCGTAGCGCAGCATGGCGAAGCGTTCCACGCCCATGCCGAAGGCGAAGCCGGTGTAGCGCTCCGGGTCCAGGCCCACGGCCTCGAACACCTTCGGGTGCACCATGCCGCAGCCCAGCACCTCCAGCCAGCGCTCGCCCTTGCCCGGGTCGGCCCAGCGGATGTGCACGTCGGCGCCCGGTTCCACGAACGGGAAGTAGGACGGGCGGAACAGCGCCTTGACGTCACGCTCGAAGAAGCGCGACAGGAAGGTTTCCAGGTCGTACTTCAGGTCGCTGAAGGTGACGTTCTCGGCCACGTACAGGCCTTCCACCTGGTGGAACATCGGGCTGTGCGTGCGATCGGAGTCGGAGCGGTAGACGCGCCCCGGGCAGATGATGCGGATCGGCGGCTTGCGGCCGGATTCCACGATCGCCTTCATGGTGCGGATCTGCACCGGGCTGGTGTGGGTGCGCAGCACGCGCTGGCCGCCGCGCAGGTAGAAGGTGTCCTGCATCGAGCGCGCCGGGTGCAGCTCCGGGATGTTGAGCGCGCCGAAGTTGTGGAAGTCGTCCTCGATCTCGGGGCCTTCCACGGTTTCGAACCCCAGCTCGTTGAACAGCTGCTCGATGCGCTGGATCGTGCGCACCAGCGGGTGCAGGCCGCCCGGCGTCACGCCGCGGCCGGGCAGGGTGACGTCGATGCTGTCGGCCGCCAGCTGGCGCGCCAGCTCGGCCTGCTCCAGCGTGCCGCCGCGCGCATCCATGGCCGCGACCACGGCTTCCTTCACGCGGTTGACGCGCTCGCCGAAGCTCTTGCGCTCTTCCGGGGCCATGCCGCCCAGCTGCTTGAGCAGCTCGGTGACGCGGCCTTTCTTGCCGAGATAGTCCACACGCAGCTGTTCCAGCGCGCGCGCGTCAGCCGCGGCGTCGATGGCGCTTGTCGCTTCGTTCAGCAGCTGATCGAGTTGTTCGCTCATGAATGCTCTACACCAGTGGTCGGATACAGCTTCTTCTTTGTTCCCTCTCCCGCCGGCGGGAGAGGGTCAGGGTGAGGGTGGTGCGGCGGCGGTCACGCACCTCGCCTCCGATTGAAGGCTCCACCCTCACCCCAACCCTCTCCCGCCGGCGGGAGAGGGAGTAAAAGCCTTGTGCCGCGATACTGGTCTTTGAGTGGTGGAAAAACAAATAAAAAAGGGGAACGGCTGTGCGCCGTCCCCCTGATTCGGATCTACGACGGTTCGCTGCGATTAAGCGGCGAGCTGGGCCTTGGCCTGCTCGACGAGCTTGGCGAATGCCGGCTTGTCGTGCATGGCGAGGTCAGCGAGAACCTTGCGATCCAGGGCGACGCCAGCCTTGGCGAGCCCGTTGATAAATCGGCTGTAGGCCAGACCACCCAGTTCCTGGGAGGCGGCGCCGATGCGGATGATCCAGAGTGCGCGGAACTCGCGCTTCTTCACGCGACGATCGCGGAAAGCGTACTGGCCGGACTTGATGACCTGCTGCTTGGCCGAGCGATACGTGCGCGATTTTGCGCCGTAGTAACCCTTGGCCTTCTTCAGGACTTTCTTGTGCTTTGCGCGAGCGGTAACACCACGTTTGACGCGTGCCATAGTCGTTCTCCTTAGGCGTAGGGCAGCATGTGCGCAACTTCACGCACGTCGGATGCATGCACCTGGGCTTCGCCGCGCAGCTGGCGGATCCGCTTGCCGGACTTCTTGGTCAGGATATGGCGCTTGTGCGAGTGACCACGCTTGAAGCCGCCTTTGCCAGTCTTGGCAAAGCGCTTCGCGGCGCTTTTGATGGTTTTCATCTTGGGCATTTCTTGAACTCCTATAAAGCTTTCGATTACCGGTTTCACATCCCCGCCCGGGGGAGCTGACCGAGCCTGCCGGCAGCCGGCAGGACTTCTCTTTTTTCGCCGCCGCACCTTAGAAGTGCGCCGGCGTCAAAAACTAGATCCGCTTGCGCGGGGCGATCACCATGACCGACTGGCGACCTTCCATCTTCGGGTGCTGCTCGATCAGGACCAACTCGTTCAGCTCCGTCTTCAGACGGTTCATCACTTCCATGCCCAGTTCGGAGTGGGCCATTTCACGACCGCGGAAGCGGATCGTCACCTTGACCTTGTCGCCTTCTTCCAGGAAGCGCGTGATGTTGCGCAGCTTGGTCTGGTAGTCGGCTTCCTCGGTGGCCGGGCGGAACTTCACTTCCTTGACCTGGATCTGCTTCTGCTTGCGCTTCGCGGCATGGGCGGCCTTGTCCTTTGCGTAAAGGTACTTGCCGTAATCCATGATCTTGCAGACCGGCGGCTCCGCGTTGGGAGACACTTCCACCAGGTCCAGGCCATCCGCTTCGGCCTTGGCGATCGCGTCGCGGGTGAGCATGATACCGACCTGCTCACCGTCGGCGGCGATCACACGTACGCGGGGTACGTTGATCTGTGCGTTGCGCCGGTCTTCACGTTCTGCTGCGATGGTTCATCTCCCGCGTCAAGCCGAATAGCCCCGCTGAGGCGGAGCATGAGGGCGCGCATCCTAGCAGTGCCGGGGCGGAATCTCAAGATGAATCAACCGATTCCGCAGGGCCCGGCGCCCCCGTAGAACAGCCCGTCCCGGAGACTCCGCGGGGGATGTTCTCCGAACGGATGTTCGGTTTACGGCTCAGCCTGCCCGTTTTGGGCCAGGTAGGCGGCGGCGGCGTCCAGCGGCAACGCCGGGGACCAGTGGAAGCCCTGGCCGAAATCCACCCCGAGGTCGCGGCAGCGGGCGGCCTGGGACGGGGTCTCGATGCCCTCGGCCACGGTCTCCATGCCCAGTTCACGGGCCAGCCGGGCGACGGCGCCGACGATGCGGGCGGCGGCGGGGGGGCCGTCGAGGTCGCTGATGAAGCTGCGGTCCAGCTTGAGGGTATCCACCGGCAGGCGCTGCAGGTAGGACAGGGAGCTGTAGCCGGTGCCGAAGTCGTCCACCGACAGCTTGGCGCCCAGGGCCTTGCAGCGCTGCAGCAGCAGCAGGGTGGCGTCGGCGTCGCGGGCGATCATCGATTCGGTGATCTCCAGGCGCAGGCGCCGCGGCGAGATGCCGGTGTCCGCCAGCGCCGATTCCAGCACCGGGAACAGCTGGGGGTCGTCGAACTGGCGCAGCGACAGGTTCAGGCTCAGGAACGGCTGGGCCCCCGGCAGGCGCCGGTCCAGCTCGGCCAGGTGCCGGCAGGACTCGCGGATGATCCAGTGACCCATCGCGTAGATCAGCTCGCTCTGCTCGGCGATCGGGATGAACTCGCCCGGGGAAACGCGGCTGCCGTCGGGGCGGATCCAGCGGATCAGGGCCTCGAAGCCGGCGGTGCGATGGTCGTGCAGGCGCACGATCGGCTGCAGGTGCAGCTGGAACTCGCCCAGTTCCAGGGCCGTGGCCATGGCCTGTTCCAGGCGCAGGTGGTGCAGGGCGGCCTGGCGGTCGGCCGAAGCCGAGGCCTGGTCGATGACGCTGGCGCCGTGGTCGCCGGTGCCACTGCCATTGCTCATGCGCTGCACGTTGTCGCGGTTGCGCGCGATCACCACGCGCAGCAGGTGGCGCAGCAGCGGGTCGGCCGCCTGCATGCGCTCCTCCAGGTAGTCGTGGTTGACCACGATCAGGGTAGTCGTTTCCAGCGCCACCGCCGACGCCAGGCGGGTCTGGCCGCCCAGCAGGGTCATTTCGCCGAAGATGTCGTCGCGGCCCAGGCGCGCGATGCTGCGGCGCGTCGCCTGCTCGCCGGTAAAGATCTCGACGCAACCGGACTCCACCACGTAGGCCTCGTGGCCGCCGTCGCCTTCGCGGAACAGCGTCTCGCCCGGTGCGAGGGTGCGGCGGTGCCGCTCGGCTCCCATGGGAAACTCCTCCTATGGACCGGAAGATAGCCCAATTGGCGCGGGGCAACTGCGGCATTCTTCAAATAGTCTGAAATCTCTATTCAACAAACGGGGATTCATCGGGCGGCGGCCGGCGCGCATGCTGGCGCCCCTTTCGGACTCATCGGAACCGGCCATGACCCGCCTGCCTGCGGTTTTCGTTTCCCACGGCTCACCCCTGCTGGCGCTGGGTGCCGGTGCCACCGGCGCGGCCTGGCGCGAGTTGGCCGCCGCGCTGCCGCGCCCGCGCGCGGTGGTGGTGGCTTCGGCCCACTGGCTCAGCAGCGCCCCCGCCGTGGGCACCGCGGAGCAGCCGCAGACCATCCACGACTTCGGCGGCTTCCCCGAGCCGCTGTTCCGGATCCGGTATCCGGCACCGGGCGCGCCCGCCGTGGCGCGCCGCGTCGCCGGCCTGCTGGCCGAGGCCGGCTTCGGGGTGCAAGGCGTCGAGCGTGGCCTGGACCATGGCGTATGGGTACCGCTGCGGGAGTTCTATCCGCAGGCCGACATACCGGTAGTGCCGCTGGCGCTGCAGCCGCGCCTGGGACCGGCGCACCACTACCGCCTGGGTCAGGCCCTGGCAGCGCTGCGTGATGAGGGCGTGCTGCTGCTGGGCTCCGGCAGCCTCACGCACAACCTGCACGAAGTGCGCTGGGAAGAGACCGGCGAGGTGGCGCCGTATGTGGCGGAGTTCCAGCAGTGGTTCGAGCAGCGCCTGAGGGTGGGAGACATGGAGGCGCTGCTCGACTATCGTCGCCGCGC
The DNA here is from genome assembly GCF_003428335.1 of Solimonas sp. K1W22B-7. Lineage (GTDB taxonomy): Bacteria > Pseudomonadota > Gammaproteobacteria > Nevskiales > Nevskiaceae > Solimonas_A. The sequence goes on along the minus strand of NZ_CP031704.1, from coordinate 3,482,469 downwards.
TCCGCAGGCTGCCCGCGCGCATCCCACCGAGGAGCATCTGCTGCCGCTGTTCGTCGCGCTGGGTGCGGCGGGCGAGGGTGCCCGTGCCGAGCGGCGTTTCGGTGGCGTCACCCATGAGGTGCTGGCGATGGATGTCTACCAATTCACCGAACCCGCCGATGTCGCGGCGGTCTGACCCGGCTTCATGAACGCCATCGCCAGCCACCGCCGCCTGATCATCCTGCTGGGCGCCACCATCGCCATCGGCCCGATGTCGATCGACATGTACCTGCCGGCGCTGCCGGCCCTGGCCCGTGACCTGGGAGCGACGCAGGGACAGGCGCAGTTCACCCTCGCGGCTTACCTGGTGGGACTGGTGCTGGGCCAGCTGGCCTATGGCCCGCTGATCGACCGCTACGGCCGCAAGCGGCCGCTCTATGCGGGGTTGGTGTTGTACATGCTGGCCTCGCTGGGCTGCGCCCTGGCCTGGCGGATCGAGGCGCTGATGGCTTTCCGGGCGCTGCAGGCCCTCGGTGGCGGCGCTGCCATCGTGGTGTCGCGCACGGTGGTGCGCGACCTCTTCGAGCCCAAGGCCGCCGCCAAGGTGATCTCGCTGATGATGCTGGTGATGGGCCTGGCGCCGATCCTGGCGCCGCTGGCCGGCGGCTGGGTACTGGTGGGCCTGGGCTGGCGCTGGATCTTCGGTGCGCTGGTGCTGTTTGCCCTGGGCTGCCTGCTGGCGGTCTGGCGGGTGATGCCGGAGACCGGCAAGCACCACACGGGGCCGCGGGGTGGCTATCTCAGCGTGTTCTCCGACCGCCGCTTCCTGTCCAACGCCCTCGGCGGCGCGCTGGGGCAGGCCGGCATGTTCGCCTATATCGCCGCCGCGCCCTTCGTGTTCATCGAACTGTACGGCGTGCCGCCGGAACACTTCGGCTGGCTGTTTGGCGCCAACGCCGTGGGCCTGATCGGCGCGACGCAGGTCAACCGCTGGCTGCTGGACCACTACTCGCTGGAGCAGGTGCTGCGCGGCGCGCTGGCCATGCAGGCCGTCATGGGGCTGGCGCTGGTGGCGGTGGTGCTGATCGGGCGCGGCGGGCTGCCGGCGATCATGGTGCCGCTGTTCTTCAGCATCGCCGCCATGGGCCTGGTCTATCCCAATGCTTCGGCACTGGCGATGGCGCCGTTCGGAAACAATGCCGGTACCGCCGCGGCCTCGTTGGGCGTGCTGCAGTACGGCGCCGCGGCGCTGTCGGGCCTGGTGGCCGGCCTGTGGCACGACGGCACGGCGCTGCCGATGGCGAGCGGAATCCTGGTCTGCGCGGTGGGGGCGAACCTGGCGCTCAGGTTCCTGGCGCCCCCGTCAGTTGACGGGAGCTGAAGACTCAGGCGGGCGGCTTTTCCTGCCACTGCGATGCGCCCAGGAACACCAGGCGCAGCTGCTTGACCAGGAAGTCGGTCAGCTCGCGGTGGGCCTGCGGCTGGTTGGCGGGCAGGTCGAGGATGTCGGTGGCGGCGTTGAGCATCGACGAGACGATCAGGTTGCAGATCATCTGCAGCGAGGCGAAGGACAGCTGCGGCGCGATGTTGAGCTGGCGGATGTCCTCGGCCATCTCGTTGATGAAGTGCGTCGCCTCGTTGCGCACCGCGCGACGGATCAGCGGCGAGCCGCCGTGGCGTTCGCCGGCGAGGAAGAAGAACTGCAGGCGGTTGGTCTCGACGTACTCCTTGTAGACCTCCACCGAGCGCCGCACCATGTCGGTATCCGGGCGGCCCTGCTTGCGCGCCTCGCGCAGCAGGCGGCGCAGCGTCAGTCCGCTTTCCTCCACCAGCGCCAAGCCCAGTTCGTCCATGTCGCGGAAATGGCGGTAGAACGAGGTGGGCACCACGCCGGCCTCGCGGGTGATCTCGCGCAGGCCCAGGCTGGTGAAGCTGCGGCCCTCGGTCATCAGCTTGAGGGCAGCGTCGAGCAGGGCTCCGCGCGTGCGCTGCTTGCGCTCGGAACGGGTCACCAGGGCGCCATCATCGGCACCGGTACGGGGAATTCGAGGGGTACGGGTTGTCATCGACTGCAGGTTCGGCTTACGTCGGCTAAATTAGCACAGCAGTCAAATCAATGCCTTGGGCCCAGGGTGGGGCGAAAGCGGGGATTTCGGTGTACAGGCGTCGGCTTGGCCCTGCCGCCGCGGCGCGCGTCACGTCGCCCATCGTCAGGCGTCATGGGGACCGGGTACATTGCTTGCGTACAAACCCAACATCGCGATTTCACAGGACATGACATGAGCAAGTTGCAGAAACTCGAGCTGCTGAAGGACTCCCTGCAGCAGGCGATCGACCGCGCGGTCAGCTCCATCGGCCAGATCCACCAGCAGATCGCCGACCTGCCGTTCGAGCTGCTGGAGCGCGCCGGCGTGATGAGCGAGGACAAGCTGGCCCTGCGCGAGCGCAACCGCCAGGCCGCGGCCATGGTCTACGACGCGATCCGCCGCGTGAACCAGCAGATCGGCGACCTGATCTCCGACCAGATCGAGAACCTGGAAGACGCCCAGCACGTGCATCGCGTGCTCGACGAGAACGAAGCCGAGGAGCGTGCCGCCAAGGCGCCGGCGCCGAAGAAGGCCCCGGCGAAGAAGAAGCCCGCTGCAAAGAAGACTGCCGCGAAGAAGGCTCCGGCCAAGGCTGCTCCGAAGAAGAAGCCGGCGGCAAGGAAGAAGTAGCCTGCGGTCTGCAATACGTTTCCCGGATCTGCCGCCGGCGGGACGGCGGCATGCTTCATGCGAGGTTCATCTTGTTGCAGGAGCATGAAGCCCTGACGAACCGGGGCCGTGGAGACACGGTCGAAAAGGCATGCGATCCCGAACGAAGCACTGGAGTACCGCGCACCGTTCCCTCTGGCTGCTGGCCGCAGCCTGGGCGGGTGCCGCGGGCGCCGCGCCGACGCAGGCTGCCGGGGAACCGGCCGCCGCCTTGGCCGCGACCTATGAGGCCAGCGCCGAGCGCCTGCGCAACAGCCCCTTCAGGCGTCCCCTGATCCTGCAGTCCGCAGAGTCGGGCGACTCGCTGAAAGGCGAAATACACGCCCTGCTCGACAGGCCGCTGGCGGTGGTGAGCGGCGCGCTGTCCAGTCCCGAGGGCTGGTGCGAGGTGATGATGGTGCACCCCAACGTCGCCGGTTGCCGCGTGAGCGGCAGCGCCGCGGCACCGAAGCTGACGGTGGACCTGGGCACGCGCCTCGACTCTTCCGATTCGCCCTATCACGCCGAGTTCGACTTCCGCCGCGTGCGGGCCGACGACTCCTACCTGCAACTGTGCCTGGATGCCGACAAGGGACCGGTGGGCACGCACGACTACCGCATCCTGGTGGAGGCGGTGCCGGTGGGCGACAAGACCTTCCTGCACTTCAGCTACTCGTACGCCTACGGCTTCACCGCGCGCATGGCGACGCAGGCCTATCTCAGCACCAAGGGCCGCAGCAAGGTGGGCTTCACGCCGGAGGGCGAGGGCTATATCGGCGGTCTGCGCGGTGCGGTGGAGCGCAATGCCATGCGCTACTACCTTGCCATCGAGTCGCACCTGGCGGAACGGGCTGCGCCGGAGAGCCAGCGCTTCGAGCGCGGCCTGCAGCGCTGGCTCGACGCCATCGCCGAGTACCCGCGCCAACTCAAGGAAGAGGGCACGCGCGAGGAGTACGTGACGATCAAGCGCGACCAGTACCGCCGGCAGCAGGTGGCCGTGCTGCACTAGGCTTCGGCAGTGAAACCCGCCTGTCTCAGGGGCCTTCGTAGATCCTTGCCCTCACGTCCAGCAGGCTGAAGTCGTCGACCGCTTCGGGCCAGCTGACCAGGAAGCGTCCACCGAAAGCGGCCAGCAGCGGTCCGCGGTGCTGTGCGCCGCCGCTGCTCACCGCGACGTTGCCGCCGGCGGCAACGCCACCCGCCGCATAACGCTGCAGGTACACGCCGCCAGCGGCGTTCCAGGCCACTGCGAAGGCACCGCTGCCGTCGGTGGCGATGCGCGCTGCGCTGCGCTGTTCAAGGAGTGCGCCGCCGTCGACGCGTACCGCGGCACCGAGCGCGTTGTGATTGCCGGTGGAGTAGCGGCGCAGCCACAGGCTTGCCGCGGACTGGTCGCCGAAGGGGTGCTTGCGGAACAGGACGATGCTGTTGCCGGCCCCGTCGAAGGCGACTTCCGGGGCGGGGTGGGTGCCGGAGTCCGCCACCGTCCGCGCCAGCGGCGCCGACCCGGATGCCGGGTAGTGCCGCAGCTTCACCTGCCGCTTGCGCGTGGACACCAGATGGGTGAGTTCGGTGTAGGAAGTCCAGGCCACGGCGTAGCTGCCGTCGTTGGCCAGGGCTACCGCGGGAGTGTCCACCTCCGGCCCGGCCGCCTCGACGCCGATGTCGTAGACCATGGCGGTGAGGAAGGTGGCACTGTCGACGGTCACGGGCCCGGCGGCGACACCGTTGCTGTCGTAGCGCCGCGCCATGATTTTCGTCTGGTAGCTGCCCAGGCAGTTGCGCGGCCCGCCGAAACCACCGGTGCAGCTGGAGCCGGAGCTGCCCGTGGCCTTGCGCTGCGTCCACACCACGATGAATTCGCCCGAGGCGTTCATCGCCACGCGCGGCTGGCCGATATCGCGGCTGTTGGCGGGCAGGGACGGATCGGTCACCTCGAACAAGGCCCCCGCAGGCGCGCCGCTGGCCGCGTAGCGCTGTCCCAGCACCCGGGGGCGGACGCCGTCGTAGAAGGAGTACACGATGACGTGGCGGCCGTCGGGAGCGGCGGCAGCGTCGAGCGAGGAGTATGCATCCGGCACCGCCACGTCGCCGCTCAGGGGCGTGCCGGCGCTGTTGTAGCGGGTCTGGTACATGCTGGAGAGGCCGGTGCTCGACGAACTCCAGAAGACGCGGAATCCGGTGCTGCCGGCGACGACCGCCGCGGGCTGCTCGGTATCCGCCTGGTAGACATTGACCGTGAACGGCGGGCCCAGCGGATCGCCGGGTGCGGCGGCTGCCGCGGCGGACCAGAGGGCAAGGCTCGTGAACAGGAGGCCCGCGGCTTTGCGGGCAGGGCTACGGCGGTCCATGCGCTTCTCCTCCAGGATGGGGCGTGCCGTCAGGTCTTCATGCCTGCTCAGTACGGGCCATCCTAGCCGGGGTTCCGGCCGTCCTCCAGTGGGAACGGCAAGTGCCTGATTTCACTAACCTGCCGATCAATGCAGGAGCCCGCTTGCTGGCTCCGCGTGCTGGAACGGAACTCAACGCGCCTTTGCGCGCTTCTGCTGCTGCTTGCGTCCGCGCTCGCGCAGCCATTTCAGCAACGCGCCCGACAGACCCGGGAAGGCGCTGCCGAGCTTGGCGATGCGCCCGCGCGAAGCTGGCAGGGTGATCTCGATCGGTGCCTTTTCCAGCGCGTGGAAGATCGCGCGGGTGATGTCGTCGGCGGTGAGGGCCTGGGCGCTGCCCGAGAAGGTCATCGCCGCCTGCTCGTAGTCCACCTGCAGGTCCAGCATCGGCGTCTGCACGGCGTCGGGGCAGATCACGGTCAGCTTCACGCCGCGCGGGGCCAGGTCCATTGCCGCCGACAGGCTGTAGCCGCGCACCGCGAACTTGCTGGCGCTGTAGAGGTTGAGGCCCGGCACCGGCGCGATGCCGGCGAGCGAGGCGATGTTGATGATGTGGCCGCCGCCCTGGCGCAGCATCTGCCGCGCCGCGGCCTGCGTGCCGAACACCACGCCCTTGGTGTTGATGTCGAAGTGGCGGTGCACTTCCTCGGCCGGTTCCTCGTGGACGTAGCCGGGCTTGAGGTAGCCGGCGATGTTCATCACCACGTCGAGCCGGCCCCAGTCGGCGGCCAGCGTCGTCACCAGCTTGTCCCAGGCCTGCGGGTCGCGCACGTCCAGGGTCTCGGTGCGCAGGTTTTCGGGCGAGGCCAGTTCCTTGCGCAGGATCGCCAGGGCCTCGGCATTGATGTCGGTGGCGCAGACGCGGTCGCCGCGGCGCACCAGGGCCATCGCGGTATGGCGGCCGATGCCGCTGCCGCAGCCGCTCAGCAGGTAGGTCTTGCTCATGCCGCCTTCCGGGTCTTCACGGCCCTCTGCAGCGTGCCGTACTGCAGGTCGCCGACGCGGAAGCCCGGCGCGGTGCGCGGGAACAGCCAGTAGCCGGCGGATTCGGAGGAGGGCGCCATGTTGGGGTAGCGTTCGTCGCGCGGGTTGGGGCCGGCGACGGCCTTCTCCTGCACCATCGAGATGTACTGGTCGATGGCGTACTCGGCGGTATTGCCGTTGAGCACCACCTCGGCACCGGTGTAGCGCGCGAAATCGGCCACGCCCGGGATCTTCGACAGCGCCGGCACATAGGCTTCCACCGACACGCCGTTCTCGCTGGTCACCTTCAGGCCCTCGGGCGTGTGCGCCACGATGGAGTGGTTGCCCTCGGTGTGGCCCTTGGTGCGCAGCAGCGCCACGGAGCCGTCGCCGAGCAGGGTGTCGTGATCCAGCAGGAGCACCTTGTCCGCCGGCACGCCGGCGATGCCGTTGGGGCAGTACCACTGGTTCTGCCAGGGAATCAGCGACTGCGTGCTCTCCCACTCCTCGCGCATCACCAGCAGCTTTGCGTTCGGCAGCAGCGCCGGCTGGCCGTTGCCGCCGAGCCAGCGCGTGACGTTCTGCGTGTGCAGGTGATCGTAGGTGATGTAGTCGATGTCGGCCGGGTCCAGGCCGATGCTCTTCAGCACGTCCAGCACCGTGGCGGTCTTGCGGAAGATCAGCGCCTCCGACACCGGTGCCAGCGGGCCGGCGGAATCGCTGAGGCGCTTGAAGAACGGCGTGTCGCGCTGGTTCTCCCAGTCGGAGGGGCCGACCAGCAGGGTCTTGAGGCCCTCGCCGGATTCGAACTGGATCACGAACAGGCGATTGCAGAGGTGCACGAAGGGCGAGGGGCCGGTGTGCGCGTTGAGGTAGGCGTACTTCGAAGGGTAGGGCACCCGCACCAGCTCGAAGGACTGGTAGTAGCGCACCTTCGGGCTCGCCAGCATCTGCTTGCGGAAATCGCCGGCGGCCTGCTTGACGTTGTCGACGCGCTCCAACGGCCGCTTTGCGTCGCGGGTGCCGTCGAAGTGGGTGATGCGGGTCAGGATGCTCATCGGTGGGACCTCTCGCGGCGGCTGGAGAACAGGAAGGCTACGCCATCCGGACGGCAATGGCGGGAGGCACTTTATTTTGGGAAAGAAATCTTGTCAAATATGCGGATGAGCAAGAAACCCGCCCCCTCCAAGCGCCGCGTCTATGGCGGTATCGACGCCGAGCAGCGCGTGCAGGAGCGCCGCGAGCGGCTGCTGGAAACGGCGCTGGAGCTGTTCGCGACCCAGGGCTACCAGAACACGCCGATCGAGCAGCTGTGCAGCGAGGCGCGCGTCACCACGCGTTATTTCTACGAGGCTTTTCCGGGGCGCGAGGCGCTGCTGCTGGCGCTCTACGAGCGCCTGATCCGCGAAGCCCAGGCGGCGGTGCGCGAGGTGCTGCAGCGTCCGGGCCTGGATCTGGCCGCGCGCATTCCGCGGGCGATGCGCGCCTTCGTCGAGTCCTACGTCGCCGACCGCCGCCGCGCGCAGATCGGCGTGCTGGAAGTGGTGGGCGTGAGCCCGGCGGTGGAGCAGCGCCGCCGCGAGGTGATCCGCGAGTTCGCCCAGGTACTGGAAGGCTATGCCGATTCGCTGGTGGCGCAGGGACTGCTGCCGCAGCGCGACTATCACCCGGTGAGCCTGGCCTTGGTCGGTGGCATCAACGAGCTGCTGGCGGAATGGCTGATGACCGGCAGTCCCGGCAGCCTGCAGCAGCTGCAGGAAACCATCAGCGACGTGATGCAGGCCCTGCTGCTCGGCGGTGCGGTCATGGCGCAACAGGCCAAGGGAAGAAAATGACGACGATCGCGATCACCGGCATCGGTGGCTTCATCGGACTGCGCATGCTGCAGCGGGCGCGCGAGCGCGGCTGGCAGGTACGGGGTCTGGACGTGTCGCCGGCCGCCGCGCAACGCGCGCGGGACGCGGGCGCCGAGGTCTTCGCCGGCGACATCAACGATGCGGCGCTGCTGGCGCGGTGCTTCGCCGGCGCCGACATCGTGTTCCACACCGCCGCCATCGTCGAGGAGGATGGCGCGCGCGAGCTCTACGAGCGCGTCAACGTCGAGGGTACGCGCTCGGTCTGCCGTACGGCGCAGGCGCTGGGCGTGCGCCAGATGGTGCAGCTGTCCTCGGTCATGGTCTACGGCTTCGACTATCCCGACGGCGTGACCGAGGAAGGCCCGTTCCGCGACGACGGCAACATCTACAACGAGACCAAGCTGCGCAGCGAGCGCGTGGCGATGGAGTTCCACCGGCCCGGTGCCTTCGAGGTGATCGTGATCCGCCCCGGCGACGTCTATGGCACCGGCAGCGTGCCCTGGGTGCTGCGGCCCATCGCGTTGCTGCAGCAACGCCTGTTCACGCTGCCCGATGGCGGGCAGGGCGTGATCAACCATGTGCACGTCGATAACCTGCTCGATGGCGTGTTCCTGGCGCTGGAGAAGAACGCCGGCGGCGAGTGCTTCACGATCTCCGACGGCGTGGCAACGCCCTGCAGGGAGTTCTTCGGCTACCACGCGCGCATGCTGGGACGGGAGCGGGTTCCGACGGCACCGGGCGCACTGCTGATCGCCCTGGTCGGCGCGCTGGCCTGGGGCTACCGGCTGTTCGGCCGCAAGCCGCCGGCGAGTGCGGCAGGCATCCACTTCCTGCGCCGCCGCGGCGCGTACTCCATCGACAAGGCGCGGCGCCAGCTCGGCTACGTGCCCAAGGTATCGCTGGAGCAGGGCATGGCCGAGATCGCGCGGGAGCGGCGGCGCTAGGCTTTAGGCCTCGAAGGGCTTCGGTACTGCCTGCAGGGCCAGGTAGCCCAGGAACTGCGCGCGCATGAAGTTCACCAGGTCGTCGCGGATCGCGCGGCGCTGGCGTGGATTCTCCAGGTAGTCCAGCGCGCGGTAGCACATGTAGTAGGTGATCGAGGTGGTGGCCTGCAGCAGGGATGCCGGCTGGATGCCGGGCACCAGCTTCATGCTGCTGATCTGGTCGACGCTCTCGGTCGCGATCTCGTGGATCACCCGCTGCATCGCCTTGCGCATCGGCGATTCGCTGTGGTGCAGCTCGCGCACGCTGATCACCAGCAGGCTCTGGTTGTCGCGCGCCCAGTCGAGGAAGTAATCCGCCGCAGCGATCGAGGCGTCGGCGTGCCGCGCGGCATTGCGCCGGATGTCCTTCATCGCCGCCATGAACTGCCCCGCCACCTCCGCGGCGGCGGCATGTCCCAGATCTTCCAGCGTTTCGAAGTGGCGGTAGAAGGTGTTGTGGTTGAGTCCGGCCTCGCGGGCCAGCTCGCGCAATCCCAGTGAAGCCAGCGAACTGCCGTTGCGCGCCGCGAGGCGGAATGCGGCCTCGATCAGGCGCTGCTTGCCGCCGGGTTGGGTCGCGTTCTCGGTTTCCATGTCGCGAATTGTACCCCGCTTGACGGAAAGTATCCAACTGGATACCTTAGGTATCCAAGTGGATACTCAAACGTCGAGGGTGCGCATGAGGATGGAGAAGACACCGACGCTGGTCTCGTTGCTGGGCGTGGCCCTGCTGGTGCTGGCCGGCTGCGGCAGCTCCTCCGAGGTGGAGGGCGGGGGCAGCGAGACGCCGGTGGCACGCGGCCTGATGACCACGCTGGGCACGCGCGCCGTGCCGGCACAGCGCAGCCAGGCTCCCCGCACGAGCGGCGCCGCGGGCTGGGTGGACTACGACACGCCGGAGACCTACGCCGGCACCGTCAAGCAGGACAACATCGTCGTGACGATGGACGACGGCACCGCCATCTCGCTGCAGGTGGTGCGGCCGACGGGCGCGGACGGCGTCGCCGAAAGCGCGCCGCTGCCGACGATCGTGACCTTCACGCCGTACAACAAGAACGTCACCGCCTACGTCTCGCTGGGCGGCGCGATCAACCCGTACTTCGTCAAGCGCGGCTACAACCATGTCCAGGTGGACGTGCGCGGTACCGGCCGCTCCGGCGGCGCCTGGGATCCCTTCAGCGCGCGCGAGCAGCAGGACTACTCGCAGGTCATCGACTGGGTCATCCAGCAGCCCTGGAGCAATGGCGTGGTCGGCATGTGGGGCATCTCCGCCACCGCCACCACCGCGCTGCTGGCGGCCAAGGGCGGACACCCGGCGATCAAGGCGGTATTCCCGATCGTGCCGCATGGCGACATCTACCGCGACGTGGTGCTGGTGGGCGGGCAGGGCAGCATCGCCTTCCTGCCGGCCTGGATGGGCGTGGTGACGGCGCTGGCCACGGTCAATCCCAACTTCTACGACCAGCCGGGCCAGTACGTCGCCGCCGTGACCGACCACCTGCTGGGCCTCAACGGCTTCCTGCTGTCGCGCACCCTGGGTGTACTCACCGCCGAGCCGGACACGGCCTACGACAACAGCTACTGGGCCGACAAGGCGCCGCTGGAAGTCGCGCGCGGCGTCAAGGCGCCCACCTTCATCGTCGGCGGCCTGTTCGACATCTTCCAGCGCAGCGAGCCGCTGAACTACGAGGCGCTGAAGGGCCACACCACGGCCAAGCTGCTGATCGGCCCCTGGCATCACCTGCAGGCCTCCACCGGCGCGGGCCTGCCGATGGATGGCGTGCCCTCGCTGGATCACATCGCGACGATGTGGTTCGACCGCTATCTCAAGAACGTCCCCAACGGCGCCGAGCGCCTGCCCAATGTGACGCAGTGGGTCTGGGGCCATGAGCGCTTCGACACCAGCAGCGACTGGCCGCATCCGCAGGCGCGCGCGCAACGCCTCTTCCTGCAGGGCGGCGCGCTCGCGGCCGACAAGCCGGCCGCCGGTGCGGCGCCGTCCACGCTGATCCAGCAGCCCTTCAACGGCATCTGCTCCGAGAGCGCCATGCAGATCTCGCTGGGACTGCTGGCGTACGCGCCGCTGCCCTGCTGGTACAGCGACAACATTGTGCAGACGCTGGAGGCGACCTTCGACACCGCGCCGCTGGAGCAGGACCTGTACATCAACGGTCCGATCCTGGCCGATATCTGGATATCGACCACGGCAATGGACGCGGGCCTGGTGGTGCGCGTCTCGGACCTGGAGCCGAACGGCACGGCGCGCTCGCTCAGCAGCGGCCTGCAGACGGCCTCGCTGCGCGCGGTGGACGAGAGCCGCTCGCGCTGGCTCGACGGGCAGATGCTGCAACCCTGGCATTCCTACACGGCCGAGTCGGTGGAGCCGGTCGGCATCGGCAACATCGTCAAGGTGCCGGTGGAGGTGTTCCCGACCAGCGCGCTGATCCGCAGGGGGCATCGCCTGCGCATCTCGGTGGGTGCCAGCAACTTCCCCTTCGCGGCGATGCCGATCCCGAGCCTGCTGCAGTCGCTGGCCGGCGTCATGAGCATCTACGGTGACGCGGAGCATCCGTCCAGCGTGGTCCTGCCGGTGGTGCCGGCCTCCGCCCTGCAGGCTGGCCAGCCGTGAAATCCCGGCTCTGGCTCCTGCCGGCGTTCCTGCTCGCGGGCTGCGGCGCGGGTGGTGGCTCCGATGGCGGGGCGGGTGCTGCTGCCGACGGCAAGACGCTCTACGTCAGTGCCCAGGCGGCGGACGGCGGCGACGGCAGCCGGCAGCATCCGTTCGACTCGCTGGCCGACATCGAGCAGGCCTCCGCGCCGGGCGACACCCTGGTGGTACTGCCTGCGCCGCTGGACGTGGCGCCGCTGGAGGGCGGCATCGCCCTGCAGGCGGGGCAGCGGCTGATCGGCGGCGGGCCGGCGGTGGTGCAGCGGCGCGCCGATGCGGCCATCGCGGGTGCCAGCGCGCTGGCGGCCCTGCCGCGCATCGCCAACAGCAACCCGCTGCGCCAGGGGGGCGATGCCGTGCGGCTGGCGCCGGGCAGCGAGGTGCGCAACCTGGTGATCGCCGCCGCCTCGCGCGGCGGCATCTACGGCCTCAACGTGCCGGGCACGATCATCCGCGGCAACGACGTCTCCGGCACCAACACGCGCTGCGCGGTCGGCTTCACGGTCGAGCGCTTCACCGCGCCGACGCGGCTGCCGTACTTCGGCGTGCCGCTGATCCTGCCGGCCGGCTGGGCCGGGATCATGGTGGACGCCGACGAGGGCAAGGGCGAGGTCCGCATCCTCGACAACCACGTGCACCACGCGGCCTGCGGCAACGGCATCGACCTGCGCATCAAGGGCTCGGCCGACTACCGCGCCGACCTCTCCGGCAATTTCGTCACCGAGCTGCACAAGGGGCCGCTGGGCGAGACGCGGGAACTGCACCTGGTGCATGCCATCACCACGCAGATCACCGACAACGCGCGCCTGGAAGCCGTGTCGGTCAACAACACGCAGACCTTCATCGGTGGCCCCGGCGCCGACTGCGAGGGCCTGTTCATGAACCTGGCCGACAACGCCTTTGCGCGCTGGACCATCGACCGGAACATTTTCGAGCACGGTATCGGCGGCTTCTCCTGCAACGGCATGGAGGCGGTCATCAGCCACGGCCCGGCGCATGGCGAGATGAGCATCAGCAACAGCCGCTTCGTCGACAACCCCGGCGACATGCTGCAACAGGACAACCTCGGCAGCGGCTCGACGCTGATCCTGGAACTGGATCGCGTCATCGTCCGCGATACCACCGAGCGGCCCGGCAGCCCGGATGCGCAGCCGCTGCCCTTCAACCTCGGCGAGTGCATCCTGGCCGGCAGCGACGGCGCCGACAACACCACGGTGCTGCGCGTGCGCGACAGCGAGTTCTCCAACTGCAACAACGGCCTCACCATTCTCAGCGGTGTGTCCCTGCTCAATGGCGGACTGTCCGATGGGCTGATCGACGTCGAGATCGTCAATTCCAGCTTCCGCAACAACGCCTACAACAACCTGGTCGTCGGCGTGATCGCTCCCCTGCGCGAGCTGCGCCTGCGCGTCGAGAACAGCGACTTCCGCGGTGCCGGCGACAGCGCGCTGGCGTTCAAGCGCATCGACCTCGGCCGGATCGAAACCGCCAGCGTGGACTTCGGCGGCGGCACCCTGGGCAGCCGCGGCGGCAACTGCATCGCCGGCGGCGCCAGTCATGACGCGACCACCGAGGGCCTCGACGTTCTGCTGCGCGGCAACTGGTGGGGGCGTGCGGGCGGACCCGACAGCAGCAGGCTGACGCAGCGCCGCGGGTCTCTCGATACCGGCGCGCCGCTGGGCGCGGCGCCCGCGCGCTGCGCGGCGCCCTGAGTCCGGGCAGGAATCCCGGACACAAGAACCCGTTCAACGCCGGTGCTGCAGCGCCGGCGCGAGTGAGGAGAGACGGCGATCCGGACTGGACGCCGGTTTGATGGACTTACACATACAGGAAATGGAGTTTCAGACATGGAGATGCACATGAATGCGAAGAGGGGAATGACGGCTCTGCTGGGCCTCGCAGGCCTGGCGCTGAGCGCCGCGGCAATGGCGGCAGCCAGCTTTGCGCCGGTGGTGAACTATCCGACCGGCAGCGCCGGCGGTCCGGGCCCCGCGGCCGAGGCCATGGTGCAGGTGGACCTGGACAATGACGGCGATGCCGACATCGTCATGGCCGACTGGTGGGGCACGGGCATCCGCGCGATGCTCAACAACGGCAGCGGCGGTTTCGGTCCGGCGATCGTCACCAGCCTGGGCACCAGCACCGGCTCGGTTGGCGCCGGCGACTTCGATGGCGACGGCAAGGCCGACATCGCGGTGGCCACCGGCATGCAGCTGATCATCCTGCGTGGCCTCGGCAACGGCCAGTTCACCGAGGTGGAGCGCAAGACCCTGACGGTCTCCGGCCAGGTGCAGGCCTACGTCTTCGACACCAACAACGACGCCAAGCTCGACATCGTGGCGCCGACCCCGGGCGGCGTGCAGACCTATTTCGGCCAGGGCGACGGCCACTTCGTCAACGGTCCGTTGAGCCCGATCTACACCATCATCAGTTCTACCGCTCGCGGCAACTTCAACAACGACGGCGTGACCGACATCGCCATCATCGACGACGTGGCGCAGCAGGCGGTCATCATGCGCGGCAACGGCAATGGCAGCTTCACGCAGATGGCCACGGCCTTCCTCGGCTTCATCTCTGAGGACATCACCGCCGGCGATCTCAACGGCGACGGCATCGACGACCTCGCTTCGGCCGACTCCTTCTCGTTCTCGATGTCGGTGGTGCTGTCCAATGGCCTCGGCGGCTTCCAGCCGACCCAGCGCTATTTCGGCATCGGCGGCCCGGTGGGCATCCGCATGGCCGACTTCGACCGCGACGGCGATCGCGACATCGTGGTGTCGGCGGTGGTGACCAGCAAGCTGATGGTCTACAGCAACAACGGCAGCGGCGGTTTCGGCAGCCCGCTGAGCCTGAGCGTGACCAACCAGCCGCAGACGCCGGTGGTGGCGGACTACAACCGTGACGGCAAGCTGGACATCGCCGTGGCGGGTGCCGGCGGCCAGCTGTCGCTGCTGCGCAACACCTCGCCCTGAGAGCGGCGGTGTTCGACTCCGCTGTTTCGCAGTACAACCCCCCGGCGGCAACGCCGGGGGGTTCCCGCGCGGAAACCTCGCGGGCGCGGCGTGGCGCCGCTCCGCCGATGCTGCCGGTGTCCTACCTGCGACCGCTGTGCGAGATCGTGGCGGAACGCGGCATCGAGCCGCGGCGCCTGGTCGAGCGCACGCGCCTGACGGTGGCTCAACTGGACCAGCCGCAGCTGCGCATGCGTGCCGACGAAGCGGCCGCCATGCTGCGGCGCGCGATGGAGCTGACCGGCGATGCCGGTCTCGGCATCGAACTGGGGCTGCGCATGCAGCCGACCCTGCATGGCTGCCTCGGCTATGCCTTGCTGAGCTGTGCGTCGATCGGCGCGGCGCTGGAATTGATGTTGCGCTTTGCCCCCATGCGTCAACCCTTCGTCGGATTGCGCCTGGCGCAGGACAGCGAAGGCATTCAGCTGCAGCTGCAGGACCTGAAGGCACTGGGCCCGCTGCGTGGCTTCTGGTACGAAAGCGTGATGATCAGCCTGGCGCGCGTGTTCGGCCTGCTGTTGGGCGAGCCGTTGGTGGATTGCGAGCTGTGGTTCGACGGCCCCGAGCCGGCGCATCACGCGGCATACCGCGGCCGCCTGCCGCGAGTGCGCTACGGCATGCCGCGGATGCAGCTGCGCCTGTCGGCAGCCACGCTGGCGCGTCGTCCGCTGATGGCGGATCCGGTGGCGCTGCGGCTGGCCCTGGAAAACTGCGAGCGTGAGCGGGCCATGGTCGGCGGCGGTTGCGTGCGCCAGCGCGTGCTGGCGCAGATGCTGGAGCGGCCCGGCGGCAACTACCCGCGGGCGGAATCCGTGGCAGCGCGGCTCTGCGTGTCGGTGCGCACGCTCAAGCGGCACCTGGCCGAGGCCGGCACCAGCTTCCGGCAACTGGTCGAGGAGGCGCGCCGCGCCGAGGCCCTGGGCCTGCTGACGCGCCCGGAAATCGGCATGCAGGAAATCAGCGAGCGCCTGGGCTACCAGGACCCGGCTTCATTCACGCGGGCCTTCCAGCGCTGGAGCGGCCAGACGCCGAGCCAGGCGCGACAGCAGCTCCGCGCCAGGGCCTAAGGGTCTCAGGCGTCCGCGGTCTCGCGCGCCGCGGACCTGCGCCCGGCGTCGGAGATCGGCGCACCCACGGCCTCGGCGAGGTCGGTGAGCAGCAGTGCCAGCTCGCCGCTCATCAGCGCGAAGTCGATGTCGAACTGCTCCTCCGGGTGATCGGAGGTTTCGTTCTCGGTCTCGCGCACGGCCAGGAACTTCACCTTCTTGATGTGCAGCTTCTCGGTCAGCACGAAGCTGACCTTGTCGTTCCAGGTCAGGCCCAGCTTGGTGGCGAACTTGCCCTCGGCGATGTGGCGGCGGATGTCCTCGCCCTCCAGGCCGTGGCGCACGTAGCGCACCGTGGGCTTGCTCTCGTCGCTGCCGCAGAGTTCGCACTCGTCGCCCAGCTCGAAGCGGCCCGGCGCCTGGCGCGAGGCCAGCCAGCCGGTCAGCAGGGCGGAGGGCGCCTGCGCCGGTTCCAGCATCGTCACGGCCAGCTCGCCGTTGAGCGTGTTGCGCAGCATCTCCACCAGTTCCTCGGCCTTGGCGGGGGCGCTGGCATCCACCACCAGCCAGCCGCCGACCGGGTCGATCCAGGAACGCAGGCTGCGGCGGCGCACGAAGGCGCGCGGCAGCAGCTCCAGCACGACCTGGTCCTTGATCTCGCGCATCATCTTCTTGCCGGGCTTGTAGCCCTTGACCTGCTCGATCTGCGCCGCGCGCTCCTCGGCGTGCTGGCGCACCACGGCGCCCGGCAGCAGCTTCTGCTCGGTGCCCAGGGCGATCATCAGCTGGCGTTCCATGGAGCGCACCAGCGGCACCTCGCCCTGCGGCGCGACCCAGCCGCGCGACTGCAGGTTCTGGCCCATGCAGGGCGTCAGCGGCTGGCGTGCCAGCTCCTCTTCCAGTTCGCCGGGCGACATCGCCCAGCCGGGCGGGAGACGGTAGACCTGCAGGTTCTTGAACCACATGGTGACGGACATCCACGGGCGACAGCGGGCTGCCGCGCGTTTTGCAATCTGGGAGGCGGCACCGCTGAAAAAGGGCGCCGGGATGCGGCGATTATCGCATGGCCCGGCCGGTTGTTTCCCCTCTCCCGCTTGCGGGAGAGGGTGGCCGAAGGCCGGGAGAGGGTTTCTGTGAATGGTGGGCTTGGTGATCCTGGGAGGATTTACAGAAACCCTCTCCCTTAGTCCCTCTCCCGCAAGCGGGAGAGGGGGACAAAAGCCAGCCTCAGGCGGGAGAGGTCCAGGTCAGGATCATCCCTTCAAAAATCGCATAGCAGTTGTCGCGCACTGCTTCCACCGGCTCGGCGAAGCCGCCGTAGACCCAGTGCATCGCCACGTTGATGCAGGCGCCGACCAGGCCGGTGGCGATGATCGATGGGTCCAGGCCGCTGGCCTGCACCCGGGGATAGAGGGTCTGGGTGAACTGCAGCAGGAAGCCGCTGAGCCCCGAGGTGACCTGGCGCGACTGCTCGGTCATCGCCGGGCTGATGCTCAGCACGTCCACGAACAGGATGCGGGCGCAGCGCGGGTCCTCGCGCAGGCCCTGGAAGAAGGTTTCCAGGCCGACCCGGGTCATGGCCTGGGCATCGGGCATGTGGCGCTGCAGGTTCTGCAGCACGCGGGCGCGCAGCAACTCCACCTGGCGCTGGTAGACGGCGCCGAACAGGGCCTCGCGGTCCTTGAAGGACTCGTAGAAGTAGCGTTCGGTGAGTTTCGCCCCGGCGCAGAGCTCGCGCACCGTCACGCCGTGGTAGCCGCGGGTGCCGAACAACTCGAGACCGGCCTCCATGAAGCGCTCATAGCGCTCACGCTGCCGCGCTTCCGGGGCTATCCCCTTGAAAGTACGGCGTTTCGGTTTGTCGGCCACGTCATCCATGGCGACATGTTGACATGAAGCGTTGTCAAATGTAAATTGACAACACTGATTGTCAACATATGCGACGAGGAGAAGGGTTCATGGCGTTCGATTCCAAGGGTGGCGGCGGGGCGAAGGAACTGTCGGTGCTGATCGTCGGCACGGGCTTCGCCGGACTGGGCATGGGCATCAAGCTGAAGGAAGCCGGCATCGATTCCTTCACCATCCTGGAGCGCGCCGACGACGTCGGCGGCACCTGGCGCGACAACAGCTACCCGGGCTGCGCCTGCGACGTGCAGTCGCACCTGTATTCCTTCTCCTTCGAGCCCAACCCGAACTGGACGCGCATGTTCGCGCCGCAGCCGGAGATCAAGGCCTACCTGCGCCACTGCGCGCAGAAATACGAGCTGATGCCGCACATCCATTACAACGCCGAGGTGGTGCGCGCCGAGTACGACGAGAAGGCGGCCATCTGGAACGTGACGACGCGTGCCGGCGAGACCTATGGCGCCAACGTGCTGGTCTCCGGCATGGGCGGCCTGTCGACGCCGGCTTACCCCACGATCAAGGGCCTGGAGAAGTTCAAGGGCAAGACCTTCCACTCGGCGAACTGGGATCACGCGTATGAGCTGGAGGGCAAGCGCGTCGCCGTGATCGGCACCGGCGCCTCGGCGATCCAGTTCGTGCCGCAGATCGCCAAGAAGGTCGCGCGCCTGGACCTGTATCAGCGCACGCCGACCTGGATCCTGCCCAAGCCCGACCGCGAGATCACGGCCGCCGAGCGCCTGCTGTTCCGCCGCTTTCCGGCCGCGCAGCAGGCGTTCCGCAACAGCATCTACTGGATGCTGGAATCGCGCGTGCTGGGCTTCGTGATCAACCCGCGCGTGATGAAGCTGGTGGAGCGCCAGGCGCGCAGCCACATCCGCCGCCAGGTCGCCGACCCGGCGCTGCGAGCCAAGCTGACGCCGGACTACACCATCGGCTGCAAGCGCATCCTGATCTCCGACGATTTCTATCCGGCGGTGTCGCGCGCCAACGTCGAGGTGATCGACAGCGGCATCCAGGAAGTGAAGGCCAACAGCGTGGTGGACGCCAGCGGCGTCGAGCGCGCGGTGGACGCGATCATCCTCGGCACCGGCTTCAAGGCGCAGGACCCGATGCCGCGCGGCGCGATCTTCGGCCGCGACGGGCAGGACATCCTCGATGCCTGGAAGGACGGCCCCGAGGCGTACAAGGGCTCCACCGTCGCCGGCTTTCCCAACTTCTACATGCTGGTCGGCCCCAACACCGGCCTGGGTCACAGCTCGATGGTCTACATGATCGAGTCGCAGGTGCAGTACGTGCTCGACGCGGTGAAGACCATGCGCCGCGAGGGCCTGCGCAGCCTGGAAGTCCGCCCCGAGGTGCAGGCCCGGTACAACGCCGGCCTGCAGCAGAAGCTGGGCAAGGCCGTGTGGCAGTCGGGCTGCAAGAGCTGGTACGTCAATGAGGCCGGCAAGAACACCACGCTGTGGCCGAGCTTCACCTTCAAGTTCCGCGAAGAGACCCGCCGCATTGATTTGGTGGACTACCGGACGGAGACCCGCGTCTCCACGGCCAAGGCCTGAGTCGCGAATCCGTTACATTATCCGCTGTATAGGTGGTAACCGAACTCTAGAGAGGGGATTCATGAAGTCGTTCAAGAACAAGGTAGCCGCGATTACCGGTGCCGCATCGGGCATGGGTCGCGAACTGGCCGTGGAACTGGCCAAGGCCGGCTGCAGCGTCGCGCTCAGCGACGTCAACGAGGCCGGACTGGCCGAGACCGCCGCGCTGGCGCGCGCCTTCGGCGTCAAGGTCACCTCGCAGAAGCTCGACGTGGCCAAGCGCGAAGCGGTTTATGCCTGGGCCGACCAGGTGGTGGCCGACCACGGCAAGGTCAACCTGATCTTCAACAACGCCGGTGTCGCCCTGGGCAGCACGATCGACGGCATGAGCTATGAGGATTTCGAATGGCTCATGGGTATCAACTTCTGGGGCGTGGTCTACGGCACCAAGGCCTTCCTGCCGCACCTGAAGGCCTCGGGTGACGGTCACATCATCAACACCTCCAGCATCTTCGGCCTGGCCGGCATTCCGTCGCAGTCGGCCTACAACGCCGCCAAGTTCGCGGTGCGCGGCTTCACCGAATCGCTGCGCCAGGAGCTGGACATCGCCCGCAGCGGCGTGTCGGCCACCAGCGTGCACCCGGGCGGCATCAAGACCAACATCGCCGCCGCGGCGCGCTTCTCAGACAACATGCAGGACTTCACCGGCAAGGAGGCCAAGCAGGCCAAGGCCAACTTCGAGAAGCTGTTCATCACCACGGCGAACTCCGCGGCCAAGACCATCCTCAAGGCCGTGCAGAAGGACAGCCGCCGCGTGCTGGTCGGCCCCGATGCCGTGGCCTTCGATGCGATGGTGCGCATGCTGCCCACCGGCTACCAGAAGCTGGTGGCCTGGGGCACGCGCCGGCAAATGGCGGGCTGAAGAGAAACGAAAAGACTTGCCACGGATTACGCGGATTACACGGATAAAAAGATGATGTATCCGCGTTCATCCGCGTAATCCGCGGCAAAGGAGCTGTTGGTGGTGGACGTGCAAGCTGTCCACCCGCGATCATGAAGGCGGCGGGCCATGGTCCTGCCGCCTTTTTGCTGCCTGCGAGCCGGAGGAGAGAACGTGCCGCACCTGATGAACCGCCGTGACCTGGATTTCATGCTCTACGAGTTGCTGGACATCGGCCGGCTGACGCAGGCACCGCGCTTCGCCATGCACGACCGTGCCGGCTTCGATGGCGTGCTCGACGCGGCGCTGAAGCTGGCCGAGCAGAAGTTCCAGCCGCATGCCGCCAAGCTCGACGCCAACGAGCCGCATTTCGATGGCGAGCACGTCCACATCATTCCCGAGGTGCGCGAGGCGCTGGACGCCTACATTGAGGGCGGCTGGATGTCGGCGGCCTTCGACGAAAGCCATGGCGGCATGCAGCTGCCCTACGCGGTGGTGTCCGCCGCCAACGGCATGTTCGTGGCCGCCAACTCCGGTACCGCGGGCTATCCCTTCCTCACGGCGGCGGCGGCCAACCTGCTGCGCGCGCACGGCACGCCGGAGCAGCAGCGGCGCTACATGCAGCCGATGCTGGAAGGCCGCTGGTTCGGCACCATGTGCCTGTCCGAGCCGCAGGCCGGCTCGTCGCTCGGCGACATCCGCACGCGCGCCGTTCCCCAGCCCGATGGCAGCTACCACCTCGTCGGCAACAAGATGTGGATCTCCGGCGGCGAGCACGACCTGTCGGAG
This sequence comes from Solimonas sp. K1W22B-7, assembly GCF_003428335.1. GTDB lineage: Bacteria > Pseudomonadota > Gammaproteobacteria > Nevskiales > Nevskiaceae > Solimonas_A. The sequence continues at coordinate 3,461,666 of NZ_CP031704.1, read as the reverse complement.
AACATCGTGCACCTGGTGCTGGCGCGCATCGACGGGGCGCCGCCGGGCGTGAAGGGCATCTCGCTGTTCATCGTGCCCAAGTTCCGCGTGCGGGACGACGAAAGCCTGGGCGCGCGCAACGGCGTGCGCCTGGCCGGCCTCAATCACAAGATGGGCTACCGCGGCACGGTCAACACCGCGCTCAACTTCGGCGAGACCACGCCGGCCGTGGGACACATCGTCGGCAGCCCGGGGCAGGGCCTGGCCTGCATGTTCCACATGATGAACGAGGCGCGCATCGGCGTCGGCATGGGCGCGGTGATGATGGGCTACGCCGGTTACCTGTTCTCGCTGGACTACGCGCGCAACCGCCCGCAGGGCCGCCCGGCCTCGGCCAAGGACCCGGCGAGCAAGCCGGTGATGATCATCGAGCACAGCGACGTGCGCCGCATGCTGCTGCAGCAGAAATCCTACGTCGAGGGAGGCCTGGCACTGTGCCTCTACTGCGCGAAGCTGGTGGACGAGCAGTCGGTGGAGCAGGACCCGAAGCGTCGCGAGGAGCTGCACCTGCTGCTGGAAATCCTCACGCCCATGGCCAAGGCCTGGCCCAGCGATTTCTGCCTGGAGGCCAACAAGCTGGCCATCCAGGTGCTGGGCGGCTACGGCTATACCCGCGACTACCCGGTGGAGCGCTACTACCGCGACAACCGCCTCAACCCGATCCACGAAGGCACCAACGGCATCCAGGCGCTGGACCTGCTGGGCCGCAAGGTGACCATGCACAACGGTGCCGCGCTGCGCCTGCTGCTGGGACGCATCGGCGATACCGTGAAGGCCACGGCCGGGGTGCCGGAGCTGGCGGAGTATGCGCAGGCGCTGAAGCAGGCCGCCGATACCGCCGCGCAGCTGACGATGACGCTGGGGCAGGCGGCCATGCAGGGCAAGGTCGACCTGTTCCTGGCCAATGCGCACCTGTACCTGGAGATGATGGGCCACACCGTGATCGCCTGGCTGTGGCTGCAGCAGGCGGACAAGGCCCGGTCCGCACAGGCCACGGCCGGCGCGGCCGACCGCGCTTTCTACGAGGGCAAGCTGAGCGCCTGCCGCTATTTCTTCCGCTACGAGCTGCCCAAGGCCGCGCGGCAGGCGGAATTGCTGGCAAAGCTCGACGATACCTGCCTCAATATGGCCCTGGAGAGCTTCTAGGCGGGGTATATGAAGAAGGGAAGGGTGTTGGGCGGGCTGGGAGCCCTGGCGGTGGCATTGCTGGCGCTGGGCCTGAGCTTCCGTGCTGCGACGCTGGACACGGCGGGCGGCGAGCCGGGGCCGAAGCTGCCCACGCCGATGCGCACCGAGGGCGTCAGCCTGCATGCGATCAAGGCCGGCCGCATGGGCTCCACCGCGGCCATGGCCTATCGCGGCGGCGGCTTCGCCGATGCGCGGGTCTTCGGCATGGGGGCGATCCTGGTCCACCATCCGCTGGGCTGCCTGATCTTCGACACCGGCTTCGGCAAGGACGTGGACCAGCACGTCAAGACCACCCCTCTGCTGATGCGCCTGACCTCCAGTTACGACAAGGAACCGACCGTCGCCGAGCAGGTGGCCGCCGCCGGCATCGGCAAGGACGACCTGCTGGGCATCGTGCTGACGCATGCGCATTGGGACCACGTCAGCGGCATCCCCGACCTGCCGGGCGTGCCGGTGCTGGTCAACCTGGAAGAGCTGCAGTACATCCGCGGCGGCGATGCCTCGACGAAACTCGCGCGCAGCTTCCACGACGTCTCCTACCGCCAGTACCGCTACAACGGTGGCCCCTACGCCGGCTTCGAGCGCAGCCTGGACCTGTTCAACGACGGCAGCGTCGTACTGGTGCCGGCCGGCGGTCACACGCCGGGCTCGGTGATCGCCTTCATCAACACCAGCGAGGGCGGGCGCTACGCGCTGGTGGGCGATCTGGTGTGGCAGAAGGAGGGCGTGGACCTGCCGGCCGAGCGGCCCTGGGTTTCGCGCATGCTGGTGGATGCCGACCCGGCTCGCGTGCGCCACCTGCTGGTGCAGTTGCACCGCCTGCAACAGACCAACCCGGAGCTGGTGATCGTGCCTGCGCATGATCGCCGTGTGTGGGACCGGCTGCCGCCCCTGACCTCGGTCAAGTAGTTTCCCAAGTCATTGTTTTCACTGACTCAGGCCGCCGTTCGGCGGCTGTGGATTGACGCGCTTCGCGCCTGGGCGCCCACTCGGCAATGGCCTGCTCGCCAGCCGGCCCCGGCTGGCGGGCAATGACATCTGGGGTGTAATGTGACACCGTTCGATGTCACATTCGTCTGGGAGAGGGACAATGAGCGAAGCATGGATTCCGTCGGCCGGGGAACTGGCCGGGTTCCGCCGGGCGCAGAAGCTGGCCTATGACTGCGCCGAGGCCATTTCCGCCGACATGAAGCCGGGCATGACCGAGCGCTACGTCGCCGGCCGGATGAAGGAATACCTGCTCGACCACGGTGCCGACGATTGTTTCCACGAGCCCTTCGCCTGGTTCGGCGACCGCACCGCCTTCCGTGGACTGATCGCGGTCAAGCAACTGGGCGGCTTCAATCCGGCGTTCTATCCCGGCCTGCGTCGCCTGGAAGAGAACATGCCCTTCATCCTCGACTGCGCGCCCACCGTGCAGGGCTGCACCGCCGACATCGGCTACTGCGGCGTGGTCGGCCACAACGCCATCCTCGATCGACTGATGGACGACCTGATCGAGTACCGCGCGCTGATCCTGGAAAAGGCCAAGGCGCGTCGGCCCTTGTCCGAGATCAGCCGCGCCGTGGATGCGCTCTGCGCGAAGCACGGCTACGACCCGCGCCACAAGGCCTATCCCTTCGAGACGCTGGCGCACCGCATCGAGAAGCTCAAGGACGATGGCAAGAAGAGCCACCTGAAGATCGCCAACTTCGGCGTGCGCAATGTCAGCGAACTGCTGCGCGACAGGATCCGCGGCGCGCGCGAGGGCTGGAATCCGATCTGGAACAGCAGCGAGGCCTCCAACCACGTGCCCACGCCGGGCCTCTGGGCGGTGGAGCCGCACCTGGGCTTCCGCGACGTCGGCGCCAAGTGGGAGGAACTGCTGGTGGTGACCGGGGACGACGCCTTCTGGCTCGACGACGATGTGCCGCATGTACGGCGCTGGATCGAGCGGGGGTTGTGGAAGCAGGCGGCGTAACAGAACTACAAAGATTTTCGAGGAGCAAGGTATGACACCCAGCCAGATCGTCGAGTCGGGCGGTATCGAACTCGCCGTGTACACCTGGGGCAAGCCCGGGAAGAAGAAGCCGACCATCGTGCTGGTGCACGGCTACCCCGACGCCGCCAGCGTCTGGAAGGCGACCGCCGAGATTCTCGCGGAGCGCTTCCACGTGGTGGCCTACGACGTGCGTGGCGCCGGCCGGTCCAGCACACCGGATCACACCGCGGCCTATGATCTGGAGCATCTGGTCGCCGACCTCGCGGCCGTGGTCGATGCCACCAGCCCGGACAAGCCGGTGCACCTGGTCTGCCACGACTGGGGTTCGATCCAGTGCTGGGAGGCGGTGACCACCGAACTCATGGAAGGCCGCATCGCTTCCTATACCTCGATCTCGGGCCCGAGCATCGACCACGCCAGCTACTGGATCATGAACCGCCTGCGCAGCGGTTCGCCGGAGAAGATCGCCCAGGTCGGCCGGCAGCTGGCGCACAGCTGGTACATCGGCATGTTCCAGCTGCCGGCGCTGGCGCCGGCGCTGTGGCGCGGCGGCCTGGACAAGCTCTGGCCGACCCTGCTGGAGAAGGTGGAGGGCATCGCCGAGGTCGAGGCCAGCGCGACGCAGACCCGTGACGGCGCCAATGGCGTGAACCTGTACCGGGCCAACTTCGTCAAGCGCCTGCTCAATCCGCAGGAGCGCCGTACCGAGCTGCCGGTGCAGCTGATCGTGCCGCGCGGCGACAAGTTCATGGTGCAGGAAATCTGGGACGACCTGCCGCAGTGGGTCCCCAACCTGTGGCGCCGCGAGGTCGATGCCGGCCACTGGCTGCAGGTCAGCCATCCGGCGCTGGTGGCGGCGCAGGCGGCCGAGTTCGTCGACTTCGTCGAGAGCGGCAACGAGACGCCCGCACTCAAGCGCGCCCGCGTGCGCGAGGAGCGGCGCGGCAAGGCGCACAGCGGCAAGCTGGTGGTGATCACCGGCGCCGGGTCCGGCTTCGGCCGCGAGACCGCGCTGCTGTTCGCAGAGGCCGGTGCCGACGTCATCGCGGTGGACATCAACCTGGAAGCCGCCGAGCGCACCGCCGAACTGTCGCGGCTGCTCGGCGCCCAGGCCTGGGCCCGCAAGACCGACGTCGGCAGCACCGCCGAGATGCAGGCGCTGGCCGACTGGGTCGCCCAGGAACTGGGCGCGCCGGACATCGTCGTCAACAATGCCGGCGTCGGCGTGGCCGGGTCCTTCTTCGACACCAGCGATGCCGACTGGGAGAAGGTGCTGCGCGTCAATCTCTGGGGTGTGATCCACGGTTCGCGCCTGTTCGGCAAGCAGATGATCGCCGCCGGCAAGGCTGGCCACATCGTCAACGTCGCCTCCATGGGCGGCTTCACGCCCTCGCGCTTCATGTCGGCCTACAACACCAGCAAGGCCGCGGTGATGATGCTCAGCGACTGCATTCGCGCCGAGCTGGCCGACCGCAAGATCGAGGTCAGCACCATCTGCCCGGGCCTGTCGATCACCAACATCACGCAGAGCACGCGCTTCGTCGGCAGCACGCCGGAAGAGGAGGCGCGCCGCCAGCAGAAGGCGACCCAGCTCTACCAGAAGCGCAACCTCAAGCCGCAGGCCATTGCCCGCGCGATCCTCGACGCGGTGGAGAACAAGCGTGCCGAGGTGCCCGTGGGTGTCGAGGCCCATGGTTCGCGCCTGCTGTCGCGTTTCTTCCCGGCGCTGTCGCGCCGTCTCGCGCGCCTCGACGTCGCGCCCTGAATACCCATTAGCCACAGGAGTTCTTCCCCATGGCCGTTACCGAAATCACCGCCCAGCTGGGCCGATCCGACAAGCCGGCGAAGTCCGCGTCCAACACGCAGGGGCGCCTGGTGCCGCGCAAGGTGCAGTTCGACTGGTCTGAGACCCCGCTGGACTGGATTCCCGGGCATCCCTTCGCCAGCGCCTTCATCAACGAGATCAACCTGATCCTGCCGGCCGGCGAGTTCTGGTTCTGCCGGCTCTACAACAAGGCATTGCCCTACGTCACCGACCCCAAGCTGCGCGACGACATCCAGATGTTCATGCGCCAGGAGGCGATGCACGCGCGTGCGCATGCCGGCGCCATCGAGGGCTACCTCAAGCAGCATGGCATCGAAACCGAGCGCAACACGCGCATCATGGACTACCTGTTCGAGACGATGCTGGCCGACCAGCCCTTCGGCCGCAAGCTGCCGAAGCTGCTCGAAAAGCAGTGGCTGCTGTTCCGGCTCGGCATCATCGCCGCGATCGAGCACATGACCTGCGTGCTCGGAAAGTACGCGCTGGAGAACAAGCATTGGGATGAGGTGGGCGCCGATCCGGTGCTGCTGGACCTGGTGCGCTGGCACGGTGCCGAGGAAGTGGAACACCGCAGTGTCGCTTTCGATCTCTACCAGCACCTGGGCGGCAACTATCCCTCGCGCTACTACCTGGCCTGCATCGCCACGCCGGCGGTGTTCGGCATCTGGGTCGACGGCGCGGCCAACATCCTCAAGCAGGATCCGCGCTTCGCCGCCAAGAAGCCCTCGGTGTGGCGGCCCTGGATCTGGCTGGAATGGGCGCGCACGGCCAGGACCGGGCAACTGCCGAGCCCGCTGTGGCTGATCTTCCTCAAGCAGCTGCCGTTCTTCAGCCCCTGGTACGACCCGGTGAAGGAAGCTTCGACCGAGCAGGCGCTGGCTTACCTGAATTCCTCGCCGGCGGCGGCGCGCGTCGCCGCCTGAGTGTCGGAGTAAACTCCTCCCGGGCGGCATGGACCCTGCCCGGGAGGATTTTCATGAAGAAGCAATGGATTGCGCTGCTGGCGCTGGGCTGGAGCCTGGCCGCCGTCGCCGCGCCGCTGGTGACGGACAAGCCGGTGCCCTGGAACGGCGGCACGGTGAAGCTCGGCGACGCCGAGGCCCGGGTGCGCGAGGTGGCGGGCAAATATCCCGATCGCGTGGTGCCGCTCAATCCCACCGAAAGCCTGCCGATCGGCGAGCAGTGGATGTTCATCGGCAGCCAGCAGAAGAAGACCCTGTGGGTGGAGCTGATCCGCGGCCGCGTCACGCGGATGTGGACCGAGCCGCTGGATTCGAAGAACAACGGCAAGGCGGATTTGAAGTAGCGTTCCGGGATTCCAGCTACTTGCCCGCGACAGGGTGGGGTAGGGCACCACCGTCTCGGATCGTCCGAAAAACTCTGCTAAGGTCGCGCCCATGTCCGCGATCCTCTCGATTAAGGGCCTGACCAAGACTTACGCGTCGGGCCTGCAAGCACTCAAAAGCGTCGATCTTGAAATCCGCAAGGGCGAGATCTTCGCCCTGCTGGGTCCCAACGGGGCCGGCAAGACCACGCTGATCAGCATCATCTGCGGCATCGTCACCGCCAGCTCCGGCAGCGTGGTGGCCGACGGCCACGACATCCGCCGCGACTACCGCGACGCGCGCATGAAGATCGGCCTGGTGCCGCAGGAACTCACCACCGACACCTTCGAGACCGTGTGGGCCACGGTGACCCTGAGCCGCGGCCTGTTCGGGCGGGCGCCGAACCCGGCCTTCATCGAGAAGGTGTTGCGCGACCTGTCGCTGTGGGACAAGCGCAACGACAAGATCATGACCCTGTCCGGCGGCATGAAGCGCCGCGTGATGATCGCCAAGGCGCTGTCGCACGAGCCGACCATCCTGTTCCTGGACGAGCCCACTGCCGGTGTCGACGTGGAGCTGCGCCGCGACATGTGGGAGCTGGTGCGGGAGCTGCGCAAGAACGGCGTGACGGTGATCCTGACCACGCACTACATCGACGAGGCCGAGGAAATGGCCGACCGCGTCGGCGTGATCCGCAAGGGCGAGCTGATCCTGGTGGAGGACAAGGCGAAGCTGATGCAGAAGCTGGGACGCAAGCAACTGACGCTGCAGCTGCAGGAGCCGATGGCGCAGATTCCGGAGGGCCTGTCGGCCTGGAACCTGGCGCTGAAGGACAGCGGCCACGTGCTGGAGTACAGCTTCGACGTCCATCAGGACCATTCCGACATTCCTGCGCTGCTGCGCCGCCTGGGAGAACTGGGCGTCGGCTTCAAGGACCTCAACACCGCCCAGAGCTCGCTGGAGGACATCTTCGTCAGCCTGGTCAGCACCCGCACGGAGTCCGCGTCATGAGGTTCAACCGCTACGGCGTCTGGGCGATCTACCGCTTCGAGCTGGCGCGCTTCGCGCGCACCCTGTGGCAGAGCCTGATCACGCCGGTGATCACCACCTCGCTATACTTCATCGTGTTCGGCGCCGCCATCGGCTCGCGCATGAGCGAGGTCAACGGCGTGCCCTACGGTGCCTTCATCGTGCCCGGCCTGGTGATGCTGTCGCTGTTCACCGAGAGCATCTTCAACGCCTCCTTCGGCATCTACTTCCCGAAGTTCACCGGCACCATCTACGAGCTGCTGTCGGCACCGGTGTCGCCGGCGGAGATCGTGCTGGCCTATGTCGGCGCGGCGGCGACCAAGTCGATCCTGATCGGCAGCGTGATCATGATCACCGCCAATTTCTTCGTGCCGATCCAGATCCTGCATCCGTTCTGGATGCTGGCCTTCCTGCTGCTGACCGCCACCACCTTCAGCCTGTTCGGCTTCATCATCGGCGTCTGGGCCAAGGGCTTCGAGCAGCTGCAGGTGATCCCGATGCTGGTGGTGACGCCGCTGACCTTCCTGGGCGGCGCGTTCTACAGCATCGACATGCTGCCCGGTGCCTGGCGTACGTTCAGCCTGTTCAATCCGATCGTGTACCTGGTCAGTGGCTTCCGCTGGAGTTTCTACGGCACCTCCGACGTGCCTGTGGGCATCAGCCTGCTGGCGACGCTGGGCTTCTTCAGCTTCTGCCTGCTGGTGGTGGCGTGGATCTTCCGGACGGGGTATCGGTTGAAGAACTGAGTTCGGTTGTCTGGATATCAGGTCCTAGCCGTCGGTCCGGTCGATGTACTCGACATACCCCCGCCCCGACACCGGCCGGCCCTCGTACTCGCCCGCATAGCGGTAGCCGCCGACATAGCCGCTGCCCAGGCCGTAGGTGAAGGGCGTATCGACCTCGCAGTCGATGCGCAGCCGCGGCACGCCGTCATCGCCCGACACATCCCAGGTGAACCGGCGGGGCAGGCGCATCCGCCGGCCATCCGGCGCGATGCCGGGCTCCTCGCGGTACTCCAGCACCTGCAGCGTCGCATCGTGGCGTACGCCATAGCCGTCCAGCGAGCGCACGTAGAGCCGGCTCACCGCGGTCGCGCCGCCCATGGTGACCCTGGTCAGCAGCAGCTGGGTATGCCGGTCCAGGTTGATGATCTGGTAGGTGAAGAAATCCAGTGGCAGCTTCAGCGCCGGTGCCAGCGGCTTGTCGCGCAGTTGGTAGGGGCTGAAGCAGGCGGCGTACTCGAAGGTGCAGAGGCCCGCCACCTCGCTGGTCTTGCCGCGCCAGCGCAGCTGGCCGCGATACTGCGACAGCAGGCTGAAGTGGTCGTAGACCGGCGTCTTCATGAACCAGGAGACCTTGTCGGTGTTGCGGATCTCCAGGTCCAGGCGGAAGCCGGCGTACTCGGCGCGCACGCGATACTCCGGGTAGCCGCCACCGATCTCCACCTCCTTGCCGAAGCGCACCAGGCTGCCGTCCTCGAGCATCTCGCAGTCGCGGTCGATAGAGTAGCTGCCGAAATGTGCGGGATGCGTCGCCGCCGTGCCGCTGACCACGGTGGCGTTGCGGCGCGGCGTGTCCTTCAGCGCATGGTCGTTGTCGAAGGCCAGGGCTCCCGGCGTGCCGACGATGCCCATGATCGAGAAGAAGCGGTGTGGCGCCGGCAGGTCCGGGATCATCACGCCGTAGTGCGTCCAGCCGTAGCGCTTCGAGCTCACATGCGGCGGCATGGCGTACCCGGCGGGGAAGGGCTGCCCTTCCTCGGCGCCGGTAGCATCCGCCAGCGGGTAGGCACGCTGCAGGAACAGCTCCCAGCCGCGGCGGCCCAGGCCGGAGCGCAGTTTTGCAAGGCGGGACATCATCGATAGCTCCCCGAAAAGACTGGTGGGGAGCATACGCCGCCGATCAGGACTTGTCGGTTACCGGGCTGACAGCATGGTCCGGCGCGGCAGCCGCAGTTCGAAGCGCGCGCGGGTGTCGAAGCGGCGTTCGGCTCAGCCCTTGCCGGGCGCGAACATCGCGGTCCAGGCGATGTGCGTCAGCGTCTCGGCCAGGCGTTCGCGCTGCGCCGGCTTGCGGCCCTTGAGCAGCTGGTGGCAGGCGCATTCCAGCATCCAGGTCAGCACGTCGGCCACCTCGGGCGTCGCGTCCGGGTGCGCCTTGCCGTTCTGCTGGATGCGGCGCAGCGAACGGCGGCTCTCCATCACCAGGCTGTCCATCATCTGGTGGAACAGCTGCGCCACTTCCGGGTCATAGGCGGCGGTTTCCACCACCGCCGTCATCACCGCGTGGTGGCGCTCGTAGACCTCGACGATGCTGCGGATTGCCGTATGCAGGTCCTCGCGCCGCGTCAGCTCCGGCTGCGCGAACCAGGTACCCGCCGCCGTGCTCATCTCCCGCGTGATCTCCTGCAACAGGCGATGCACCAGCTGCCCCTTGTCGCTGAAGTGCAGGTAGAAGGTCGAGCGCGCGATACCGGCTTCCCTCGCCAGCTGTTCCACGCTCAGTGCGGTGAAGCTCTGGCCCCCCGCGATCAGCCGCTCCATCGCTCCCACCAGCGCCTCCACGACACCCGCCTGGGTCTCGCTGCTGCGTGCGCGGGCGCGGCGGGTAATCGATGGCATGCCAGGAACTCCGGTTGGGGCGGCCGGGATTCTCGCATGGCCCGCTGCAAGGGTGTAGACACTATGAATAGACATAGTGTCCATTCTATGCCAGCATGACTCATCCGAAGCGGGGTGGCTGCCGCATGCGCCGCCCGGCGAACAGACGGAGGAGACCATGACCCAACCCTCGGCATCCCCGGCGCCGCTGGCGCTGATCCCGCCGCGCCCCGCGCTGGACGGGCCGCTCACCGCCGCCTTGCTGCGCCGCAGCCTCGTCGGCTACCTGCTGCTGGCGGCGGCGGGCCTGGTGCTGGCCTTGTCCGGTCTTCCCGCGCTGCAGGCTTTCGGCCTGGGCCTGGTCCTGCCGGGCGGCGGCTTCGCTGCCGGCTTCGTCTCGCCGCTGTCGGTGCTGGCGCAGGCCGGGCTGATCCTGCTGACCCTGCTGCTGTTCCTGCTGGCGCTGTTCGCCTGGTTCGGCAGCGGCAACATCCTGGCGCCGGTCGTCGTGTGGCTGGGCAGTGCCGCTGCCGCCGCCGCGCTGGCGCCGGCACAGCCCTGGGCCGGCGCGCCGCTGCTGCTGTTGGCCGTGCTTGGCGGCCTCGGTATCGGCGGCTGGCAGGGACGCCGCGCGCAGCTGGCGGAGCAGACCGCCAACCGCGAGCGTCGCAACACGCGGCTCGCCGCGCTGGCCACGCGCATCGAAACCGTGGACGCCCCCGCGCCGGTCGCCGAGTTGGGCGAGGACGCCCTGGGCTACCTGCGCTACGTGCTGGACCGCTCGCTGCAGCCGGTGGAGCGCTACGACGGCATCGATTGGGTCGACCAGTTCCAGTTCGGCGCACTGCGCTACGCGCTCTGCGGCATGGGCTATGTCCTGGGCGGCGTGCAGCATGGCAGCCTGCCGGCCTTCCGCGGCTACCTGACGCAGGCGCAGCGCAACCTGCACCAGAAGATGCTGGACCGGCGCAACTGGAAGTACTGGGTGCTGGAGAACGCCTGGGGCAATCTCAGCCTCGATCCGGACCCCATCGCCCGCGACAACATCATGTACTCCGGCTGGTTCGGCGCCATGCTGGGCGAATACATCGCCAACACCGGCGACCTTGCCTACGGCGAGCAGCCGCTGCTGTGGCAGCACCCTGACGGCCGCCAGTGGCGTTACAGCTTCCGTGATATCGCCGCGATCCTGCACCGCAACTTTCGCAGCAGCGACTTCACGCTGTTCCCCTGCGAGCCGAACTGGATCTACCCGATGTGCAACAACTTCGGGGCCGCCACGCTGGCGATCCACGACCGCGTCTACGGCACGCGCTGGTGGGCCGAGATCGAACCCGCGTACCGCCGGCACTTCGACAGCGAATTCGTCACCCTGGATGGCCGCGTGCTGGCGATCCGCTCCACGCGCACCGGCCTGACCATCGGGGCACTGACCTCGGTGATGGCCGACTGCGTCACCGCGCACTACCTGCATGGCCTGTTGCCGGACATCGCGCGCCGCTCCTGGGAGATCGCGCGCATGGACTTCATCCGCGTCGCCGGCCAGGACGTGGAGCTGGTGACGCGCGGCTGGGACGCGATGGACACCGGCAGCTACAAGCGCTCCATGATCACCACCTACGGCCAGGTCGGTGCCGCCGCCGCCGAGATGGGCGACGAGGAAGTGGCGCAGCTGCTGCGCGAGCGCGTGCGCCGCGAATTCCGCCATGTCCGCGAAGACGGCGTCACGCGACTGGAAGGCGTCTCCACGCAGGCCCATGCGGTACTGCTGGCGTTGTACGCCCAGGGGCGTGGCCGCAGCCGCAGCCTGATCACGCAGGGCGCTCCCGCCGCCACGCTGCAGGGTCCGCTGTTGCTGGAAGCGCCGTACCCCGAGGTGCTGGTGGCCTATGCCGACAGCGACGGCGCCGCGCTGGAGCTGGTGCTGCGTCCCGGCCGGGCCGCCGCACGTGGCCAGACGCAGACGCTGACACTGGGCCAGCTGCGCCCCGGCGCCGCCTATCGCTGCGAGGGCGCACTGCAGCCGCAGTTCCATGCGGACGGGCAGGGGCGCGCGACGCTGCAGGTCCGGCTCGAAGGCCGCCTGCAACTGCGTGTGACTCCGCAGGCCTGAGCATGTGCTGCGCGGCGATGCTGTTCCTGATCGGCCTGCTGCGCGAGGCGCTGCGGCCTCGGGGAGGCAGGCCTGCGGAATCGTCGTCGTTCCAGGCTCATGGGTCCGCGGCATTCCCGGCCCTGGCGCTTTCGGCCGCGCTGGGCACGGTGGCTTACGCCGCCTGCGTCGCCCTGCTGCTGCACGCCGGCTGGGCCTACCCGGTCGCCGGCGACCTGTCCTGTCTGGCGGACGCCGTCGCACCGTTGCCGTCGGACCCCGCCCTGGTGGCATCGCGCTGGGCCCTGCGCAATGCGCTGTTCGCCGCGCTGGCAGGCGGCTGTCTCGCCGCGGCGCTGGGCGCAGTGGCGACACGCGGCGGACCGGCAGGCGCTACCGGCATCGCCACCTGGGCGGGTCTCGGCTGGCTGCTGCCCAGCCTGGTCGATCACCAGTGGCTGGGTCTCTATGCCTTCATCCTCCCCGGCATGGCACCGCATCTGCTGATCCACGCCGTTGCCCTGTTGCCGCTATCGTGGGTGCTGGCGCGCCGCCTGCGCATTTCCCCTGCTGCAGCACAAGTCATGTCATGAGTCCCCTGCATGCAGCTGAGACATCCGCAATTGGAGTGTGGCGCCGAACGAACCGGTCGCCAGCAAGCTGGCTCCTACCATTCGAAGTCCGTGAAACTCACAAGGTCTTCATGTACTCGATCAGCGCCCGCCGCTCCTGGTCCGTCAGCACCGCCGTGAAGTCGTGCCCCTCGTTGCCCTGGCTGTACAGGTGCGTGTTGTAGATCTTGCGATCCTCCGCGGCCTGCGTGCCCAACTGCAGGAACACCGGCAGGTTGCCGAGGTTCCAGGCGGCGATGACGTTGCCGTAGAGCAGGGCCAGGATGCGCTGCAGTGCCGGGTCCTCGTCGCTGCCCGGTGTGCAGTCCAGGAAGGGCAGGGTGCCGGCACCGCAGGGCAGGGCGTCGTACTTCCAGCCCAGCCTGTCCGGCGCATAGGCGCGCGCGATGCTGATGTCGTAGCCCATCACCACCTTGCCTTCCTGGTCCTGGCGCGCCGGCGTGGAGACGCGGCGCCAGATCTTCGGCCGCTCGGCGGGCTTGAGCAGCGACCAGGCATCCGGCACCGAGCCGTTGTGCAGGTAGGGCGCCGTGGCCCAGACGCCGTAGAGCGGCGGTGCGAGATAGCCCGGCGGTCGGTCGCCGGCGACGTCGCTGCGGTTGGGCGAGCTGCAGTCGTTCTCCGTGCCCACCGTCTCGGGGTAGCCGAGGAAACTGCTGGTGCCGTACTGGTTCACCGCCTCGTTGTTGGTGTCCACGCGCGCCGGGTCGGTGCGGATCACGTTCTTGGCGACGATGTAGGAGGCCAGGCCTTCCATCGCGGGATCGGCGAGGTAGGCCGGGTTGTGCGCGAAGCGCGGCGAGTACGCGCCATGGCAGCTGGCGCAGGAGCCGTTGCCGCCAGCCGGGCGCGGCGCCGGGTTTTCCAGGCCTGCGCCCCAGAGGTCCTTGCTGTGGAACAGGATCGCGCCCTGCTCGGCCAGCTTCGTATCCACCGGCAGGGGATAGGCCGGCGACTTCAGCGAGATGATCCACTTGTCCGCGTCCTGGGCATGCGCGCGCACCCAGTTCTCGCCGGGCGTGAAGCCCAGCACGCCGTCGAAGGGCGTGTAGAAGATCAGGTCCACGCGGCTGGCGTCGGCGGCGTAGAAGCCGTCCTGGAACTTCAGCGGGCGGTGGCCCATGTTCCACCAGGCCGGCGTATCGCCCGAGGCAGTCGAACCTGACGTGAGCACGCCCAGCGCGTACGGGTCCAGGCGGATGCCGCTGTCCTGGTTGGCCAGGTAGAAGATGTTGACGTCGCTGGCGTTGTTGGTGCCGCGGCTGGTGCCGAACAGCGCGAACACGAGGCCCGGCGACAGGCTGCTGAGGCCCACCTCGCGCGACATCAGCGCGATGTCGCCCAGGCTGTTGCCGCTGCCATAGAGCGCCCCGAGGCCCGCTCCCTCCGAGGGCAGGCCGGCCGCGCCGCTGTGGCAGGCATGGCAGGTGAAACCCAGCCGCCCGGTCCAACTGCCATCCCCGGTATCGCGCAGCTGCGTCATGAAGATCGGCAGCTGTCCGCTGCCACCGTTCAGCAGCGGGTCGTTGGGATCTTCGCCCGGCAGCGGGTAGGGGTTGCGCACGCTGCCCATGGGCTGGCCGTAACGCTGCGACACCAGTTCGTCGAAGTTGTCCGGCCGTTCCTCGAGGCCCCATTGCCGCCAGAGCCTGTTGTAGCTGTCGGGTGAAATCGGCAGCAGGCCATCATCGGCATCGCCCGCGAAGAAGCTGCCCGAACCGGGAGCGCCATTGCCGCGCATCAAGCGGTCGCCGCGCGCATAGGCCTCGCGCAGTTCGCCGCAGCTCTCCGGCTGCGGCTGTTCGCCGACCCGCGCGGGATCGGTGTGGCAGTCCTTCCAGAAGGCGTTGAAATACACCGCCTTGCCGTCGCTGGCGCCCGGCTGCACCAGCGAGCGCGGGTCGGCGGGCAGTTGGGCCGCATCGGGCTTGCCCTGGCAGTAGTCGAACCAGGCATGGCCGCCGCGCATGCTGCCCAGCAGCGGCAGTTCGTTGATCACCCCGCCGCCGATGGTCCCCAGCAGCGCGGCGCAGCCGGAGGCGTTCTCGAAGCATTTGAGCAGCACGTCCATCGCCTTGTAGGCGTCGCTGCCCACCGGCCAGGGCGCGCCGCCGCTATGCGGCGTTTCCTGGCCGGAGGACATCAGCAGGATGCGCGAGGTCGGGTTGTTGCGGCCCAGCCGCTCCCAGCTGGCGCGCAGCTTGGCCAGGTCCTGCGACTTGTCGGTGGGGTGCAGCATGAAGTCCTGCCCGTCCTCCACATCGGCCACGCCGCCGTCGATGTGGCAGCTGCGGCAGAAATCCAGGCGCGGCTGCACCTGGCCGGTGAAGAGTTCCTCCATGCTGCGCGGCGACGTCCCGCCGCCACCTCCACCAGCAGGCGCGTCGCTGCGCCCGCTGTACTCGCCGCAAGCCGCCAGCAGCAGCGCCAGCGCCAGGACGCATTGCGCCCGCTTCGCAGAAATCACGGTCTCTCCTCCGTGTGCCACTGCGTCAGTGGATGGCTCCATTCCATGCCAGAAGATGACTTAAGTCAACGATAGGGGGCGATGGGCGGGCGGGATTGGACCGTCGGTCGCAGGAGCATCTTTTCTGGGAGCGACGCCAGTCGCGATCTTCCGGATCGACATGAACGCCCAACCCATCGCGACTCGCGTCGCTCCCACTCCGCGGGCTCCCTGGAGGGCAGGGACGGCGGAATTGAGCGCCCGCAGGGCAGCCCCTCGCCTTGGCGGAGTGCAGGCACAGGGATGTGCCTGCACTCCGGGCCGGAAATGCTTAAGATTCCTTCGTGGTCGACTCGCCCTGCCGACGAGGCCCGAACTGCGCTCATTGCACCATCAGGGAAGTCCTCACAAGTGTTGCTTAGCGTTTCCTCCGTGAATGAGAGTGCCGGGAAGACCGTCAAATTGAGCTGGCAGTCGATCGTCGGAATCTTGCTGCTGGTCGCCACGGTCGCGCTGATTGCAAGGGAGCAGTTCGAGACTTTGGAGCAACTGGACGGCGGTCTTTCCACCACTGCCGATCCATGGACTGAGGCGGATACGATTCGCGCGGCCGACGGCTATGCGCAGCAGGGCCTGTTCTCGAACTGGGGGCTTCCGGACCTGTGCTTCGGAGACCAGTTTTCCGAGTACGGCACGAAGGCGATGCTTCGCAAGGGGCAAGGCGCCCAGAGTTGGCTTGCGGCAGCAGCGGTCGGCAGGGAAATCAGCGATCCCATCAGCGCCGACCGATTCGTATACACGCACTATCCTGCCGGCCCTCACCTTATCGCAGGTGCAGTGGCAAAGACCTTCGGATCAGGTCGAATCACTCTGTATCGTGCCGCTCCGATCACAGCGGGGCTCATTGCTGTTGTGTATTTTTTCTTCGAGCTTGCGAAGTCGATGGGTCTTTTTCGGGCTGCTTTGGCGGGCATGGCCATGACGAGCATTCCGATGTTCACAAACATGATGCACGGGCTGTCGTATCAGGGTTACGCATTGGCGTTACTTCTGGTGCAGCTTGGCTTTTGCATGCGAATCGCGCGTCGCGGATGGAGCGGGACATCAATCAAGGTCTGGATGTTCCTGGTGGCTTTCTGTCAGGGAATGTTGGGATTCGACTACGCGTTCCTGGTCGTTCTGGCCCCGCTCGCGATGGCGCAGGCTCTTGGCAGCGGCCCTGCCTCAACGAAAAGCTTCCTGCAGGCCAGCGCGATATCGGCTGTCGGGTTCGGCATCGCGCACTGCTTGCACTTCCTGCAGGTGGCCGTGTACCTCGGAAGCTTCCGGCGTGCCGTCGAGGACTTTTCGGCGATCGCCAGCTACCGATCTGCCGGAAGCCACTATGACGGTGGCCTCTTGATCCCTTCGCGCTTCGACATCTGGTGGGGATACCTGACCGACTACTCCGCGATGCCCTTGCATTTCGGGGTCCCGGTCATCAGCATTCTTGCGGCCTCGTTCGCACTTCTGCTGGCAGTGAAGCTACTTCGCCTGTGCGACGTCCCCAGGTCTGCCCTTGTTGCCGTGCCCACGAGTGCGCTCATATGTTCTGCATGGGTGATCGTCATGCACCAGCATTCCGCGCAGCACTGGCATTTTATTCCCCGCCATTATTTCCTTGCGGTCTTCGTTGCGCTCCTCACTATCCTTCGCTTGGATCTGAGCGTCGCTTTCGCGCGCATGGCACGCGAGGTAGGCCGCGATCCGTAGGCCCTATCGGCCAGATTCCAGGGCGACCCCTCGCCTTGGCGAGGGGTCAGGCACAGGGATGTGCCTGACAGCCCCGACCCGCAGGGTCGGAGGTGAGAGTCCGTGCTTGGGGCGCCAGAACGAGAAAACCCCCGAACCGGTCGGGGGTTACTCGTACCAACAATGTTGGTAGGCGCGAGAGGACTCGAACCTCCGACCCCTACCATGTCAAGGTAGTGCTCTAACCAGCTGAGCTACGCGCCTATGGGTCTTACGAAGGGCGCGAAAGATACCTGTTTTGGCGTTGGCGGGCAACTTCCTGGCGCCTTTTTGCTCAATGTCCCGTGCTGCAGCCCCCGGGGGGCGGGCAGGAATGCCGGATCTGGCCCTCGCCCGGCTGTGGCGGGGCGGGGGCCGGCATGGGGCCTCAGGCCTGTCCGCCGCGTCCCGCTGCCTTCTTGAGCAGGGCGCCCAGGCCGAAGATGCCGATCAGGACCAGTTTCCAGGCCTTGGCCAGGAAGAGGCCGAGCATCGCCAGCAGGCCGAGCTTCTTGGCGGCGACGCCGCCCACCAGCGCGGCGATGCCGTATTCGGCCACCTTGTCGGTGGAGGCATTGAAGTCGCCGTAGGCCTTGCCGGGGTTGTACTGGATACCGGCGAGCAGTTGCTGGGCCAGGGGCTTCTCGGCGGCGATGGTCGCCGTCGAGGTCACCAGGTTGAGGTTGAGATAGCCCTCGCGGCCCAGCGCATAGGTGTTGTAGTTGATGCCCTGGGCGGCGGCGGGCGCGTCTCCGGCATCGCGGCTGGACAGCGACCAGACCAGCTGGTGCTTGCTGGCGTCGTAGTCCGGCATCTCCACCCAGCCGACGATCTCCATCTCCGACATGCCGCGTTCCTTGCGGATCTTGTTCTGCTCCGCGGTGCCGTCCTTGATGCTCTCCAGCATGTCGGAGACGTTCCAGTCCTTGGCTTCCTCGTCCTTGATGTAGCCGGAGGGGATGTAGTCGATCACGGCGAAGCCTTCGAGCTTCTGGGCCAGGATCATGCCGACCAGCTGGTCGTCGACGCCGTTGCCCATCGCGTCCAGGATTGCGCCGGCTTCCTTCTGCGGGATGAAGGCGAAGCCCTCCGGCAGGTCCAGGGTGGCCTGGTCGCGCAGGGTGATCTTGGCCGGCCCCTTCTGCATGACCGGCTGTGCGGCCTCGAAGGCGGCGGATACCGGGTCCGCGGCGGCGGATTCCTGGGCGAAAACACCGAAGCTGCTGAGGCCCAGCGCCAGCGCGCCGGCCACGACCATGGCCTTGAACATGAAAACTCCCTGATGGATGAAATGAGGGCCGCCCCCGCGGCCCGCATCCATCATGAAGCAGCACCCGCCGCCCCGGCTACCGCGTTCAGGGGACGGCCTGCCAAAAAAGTCTCAGTTGGGGTTGAGCAGTGCCTGCTCGCGCAGCTTGCGGATCTGGTCTCGCACTTTCGCCGCCGCCTCGAACTCCAGGTTCATGGCGTGCTGCTTCATCTCCTTCTCCAGCTTGGAGATGCGCTTGGCCATCTGCTCCGGCGGGATCGACTCGTACTTGGCCCGCGCCTCGGCCGCCTTGAGCGAGGGCACCAGGTCCTCGTAGCCGTAGCGCATGATGTCGGCGATGCGCTTCTGCACGCCCTTGGGCGTGATGCCGTGCTTCACGTTGTAGGCCACCTGCTTTTCGCGGCGGCGGTTGGTTTCGCCGATGGCGCGCTCCATCGAATTGGTCATGCGGTCGGCATAGAGGATCGCCCGGCCGTTGAGATTGCGCGCGGCGCGGCCGATGGTCTGGATCAGCGAGCGCTCGGAGCGCAGGAAGCCCTCCTTGTCGGCGTCCAGGATCGCCACCAGCGACACCTCCGGCAGGTCCAGGCCCTCGCGCAGCAGGTTGATGCCCACCAGCACGTCGAAGCTACCCAGGCGCAGGTCGCGGATGATCTCGGCGCGCTCCACCGTGTCCACGTCGGAGTGCAGGTAGCGCACCTTCACGCCGTGGTCGTGCAGGTACTCGGTCAGGTCCTCGGCCATGCGCTTGGTCAGCACCGTGACCAGCACGCGCTCCTGCACCTCCACGCGCAGGCGGATCTCGCCCAGCAGGTCGTCCACCTGTGTAGAGGCGGGACGGATCTCGGTGGGCGGGTCCACCAGGCCGGTGGGGCGCACCAGCTGCTCGGCCACCGCGCCGGTGGATTTCTCCAGCTCGTAGGGGCCGGGCGTGGCGGAGACGTAGATCGTCTGCGGCGCCAGGCGCTCGAATTCGTCGAAGCGCAGCGGCCGGTTATCCAGCGCCGAGGGCAGGCGGAAGCCGTACTCCACCAGCGTTTCCTTGCGCGAACGGTCGCCCTTGTACATGGCGCCCAGCTGC
The DNA here is from genome assembly GCF_003428335.1 of Solimonas sp. K1W22B-7. Taxonomy (GTDB): domain Bacteria; phylum Pseudomonadota; class Gammaproteobacteria; order Nevskiales; family Nevskiaceae; genus Solimonas_A. Next base: position 3,442,388 of record NZ_CP031704.1, on the reverse strand, counting down.
GGCACGGTGACGTGCGACTCGTCGATCACCACGATCGCGTCCGGCGGCAGATAGTCGAACAAACAGGGCGGCGCCTCACCCGGGCGGCGCCCGGAGAGATAGCGCGAGTAGTTCTCGATGCCGTTGCAGTAGCCGATCTCCTGGATCATCTCCAGGTCGAAGTTGGTGCGCTGCTCGATGCGCTGCAGCTCGATCAGCTTGTTGGCATGGCGCAGCACCTGCATGCGCCCATCCAGCTCCTGGCGGATCTGGTCCATCATCGCCAGGATCTTCTCGCGCGGCGTCACGTAGTGCGTCTTGGGGAAGATGGTGATGCGCGGCACCTTGGCCTTGGTCTCGCCGGTCAGCGGATCGAACAGCGAGATCGCCTCGATCTCGTCGTCAAACAGCTCCACGCGCACCGCTGCCTCGCTCTCTTCGGCGGGGTGGATGTCGATCACGTCGCCGCGCACGCGATAGGTGCCGCGCTCCAGCGCCATCTCGTTGCGCACGTACTGCATGGTGGTGAGCTGGTGGATCAGCTCGCGCTGCGGCAGCTTCTCGCCCTTGATCAGGTGCAGCGTCATCGAGAAGTAGCTCTCGGGATCGCCCAGGCCGTAGATCGCCGAGACCGAGGCGACGATGATCGAGTCCTTGCGCGTCATCAGCGCCTTGGTGGCGGACAGGCGCATCTGTTCGATGTGCTCGTTGATCGACGAATCCTTCTCGATGAAGGTGTCGGTGCTCGCGATATACGCTTCCGGCTGGTAGTAGTCGTAGTAGCTGACGAAGTACTCCACCGAATTGTCCGGGAAGAAGTCGCGGAACTCGCCATACAGCTGCGCCGCCAGCGTCTTGTTCGGCGCCAGGATCAGCGCCGGGCGTTGCAGCTGCTGGATCACGTTGGCGATGGTGAAGGTCTTGCCCGAGCCGGTCACGCCCAGCAGCGTCTGGTGTGCCAGGCCGTCGCCCAGGCCCTCTGCCAGCTGCGCGATGGCCGTCGGCTGGTCGCCGGAGGGCTTCCACTCCGCCTTCAGGTGAAAACGGTCGTCCGCGCGCCGCTTGAGACGCGCGTCCTTCAGGGATTCCAGGTTTTCGCGGGGGGCTTCTTTCATGCGCCTAGGATAACTGGGGACGGCGCCCCGGAGTTCAACCTGTGCAGGCCCTGAAGCCTGCCCGTGGGAGCGGCTTCAGCCGCGATCTTGTGCGCTCACAAGCCAAAGATCGCGGCTGAAGCCGCTCCCACGTAAAGGCGCCCCTCAGAACTTCCAGCTCGCCGCCAGCGCCACCGTATTGCGCTCGTAGAAGTCCGGCCGGTCCTCGTAGGCGTAGTCCAGGCGCAGGCCGAAGGCCGGCGTGACATTGCACAGCAGGCCCGCCGCGTAGACGTCGAAATCAGCCTTGGGCTGTGGCGGCAGCGCCTCCTTGCCGGTGGCGTAGAGCAGGTAGGGCGTCCAGCGCTCGCTGCCTTCCCAGGCGGCGCGCAGGGAAGTCACGCCGGTGTCGGAGCCGTCGACGTTCTTGCTCAGCGCATGCCGCAGCTCGAGGCTGAACGGCGCCGGCAGCCAGCGCAGGCCTGGCGTGATCGTGGCGACGCGGCCGTTGTCGTACTCGTACCAGCGGTAGCCCAGGAGCGGCTGCACGGGGCCCTTGAGCAGCCATTCGACCTGCAGGTTGTATTGGGTCTTCGGGCGGAAGTCGGCGTCGGAGGTACTGCCGGCCTCGACCTGCAGCAGCCACTGCGGGTGCGGCAGCCAGTAGGCGCCGGCGCTCAGGGTCTGGTCGTCGGTGTCGAACCAGTCGAACTGGTCGTAGTGGACATAGGCGGTGAGCGAAGGGCTGAAGCGGTAGCCCAGTTGCAGGAAGCTGCTGTGCTCCGAGCCACGCAGTTCGCTGTAGTCGTCGAAGGCCGCGCCGGCATCCAGGCGCCAGCGCGGCGGCGGCTGCGTGCGTTGCAGCCGGGTCTCCAGCGCCGCCGCGTCCGCACCCGGCAGTTGCCGCGCCTTGAGGTAGGCCTCGCGCGCGGCCTCCGGCCGGCCCTGCGCCATCAGCACGTCGCCGCGCAGCACGGCCGCGTCGGCATTGCCGGGCTCCGCCGCCAGCGCCGCGTCCAGCGCTGCCAGCGCGGCGTCGTGCTCGCCTTTCCAGTACAGCACCCGCGCCAGGCTTACGCGCAGGTCCGCGCGCTGCGGCGCCAGCGCGATGGCCATGCGCCAGTGCGCGATCGACTCGGCGTAGCGCTGCAGCCAGCCTTCCACCGTGGCCAGTTGCTCCAGCGCCTTGAGATCGCGCGGGTTCTCGCGGACCAGTCCGGCGAACACCGCCGCGCTCTCCGCGAACTTCTCCTGCTGCTTCAGCCGCAGGCCCTCTTCCATGGACGCGGCCTGCGCCAGCGGTGCGAACAGGCAGGCCAGGAGCAGCAGGCGATAGCGCTTCATGATGGTTTCCCCGTGAGTTGTCGCGGCGACCAGTCCAGCCGGCCGGTGAGATAGGACAGCCAGCCCAGGCAGGCGCCGGCATGGCGCAGCAACTGGAAGCTGAAGGGTTCGGCCAGCGTCGCCGCCACGGCGCGCGGCCAGCTGAGCGGCGGCATGGGGGTGCCCAGCCAGCGGTAGTAGAGATGCAGCGCCCAGAGGTGGTAGCAGAAATCCACCAGCAGCTTGGCACCGATCACCAGCAGTACCGGCAGCGCCACCGGGCTGCCACTGGCGAGGAACCACAGCAGCAGGCCAAAGGCCGTGAGCCCGAACAGCGGCTGCAGGGTGTCCACCGTCTTCACCGGCAGCATCAGGCGACCCACCGCGCCGTAGCGCGGGTTGCCGGTCATGTCGCGATTGGCGAACTGCGTCTGCAGGAAACCGGCGAACCAGCGCCGCCGCTGGCGCAGGAACGAGCGCAGGCTGGCGGGCGCGTCGGTGACCGCCCGCGCTTCGCCGACCACGCCGACGCGCCAGGCCAGCCCATGGTCGTGGGCATGGCGGTGCAGGCGGTGGATCAGCTCGTAGTCCTCCACCAGCGAGTCGTCACGGAAGCCGCCAAGCTTGCGCAGCACCTCGAGCCGGAACACGGCAAAGGCGCCGGACACCAGCAGCAGCGCGTCCGCCCGCATCCAGGCCGCGCGCGAGAGGAAGGCGCGCAGGTACTCGAATTCCTGGAACCACTCGAACAGGCGGGCATTCACCCCGTGCCCGCAGCGCGGTTTCAGCACCCCGCCGGCGGCCGCCAGTTCCGGATCGCGGCCGAAGGCCTGGCGCAGCGCCGCCAGGGCCTCCGGCGCCAGCAGGGTGTCCGCGTCCAGGGTCACCACCAGGTCGGTGTCCAGCTCCGGCCAGGCGGCATTGAGCGCCCGCGCCTTGCCGCCGTGCGGCAGGCGCAGCAGCGACAGGCCGGGATGGATCGTGGAATGCACCAGGCCCGGCGCTGCCGATAGCCCGTAGCGCGACCGCAGCATCACGGCGCTGTGGTCGGTGGAGCCGTCGTCCGCCAGCAGGATGCGCTCGGCCGGGTCGGTCTGCGCCAGCAGCGCGTCCAGGCAGGCCGGCAGCATCGCCGCCTCGTTGCGCGCCGGCACGATCACCCCCAGGCTCGGTGCCCGGGGCACTTCAGGGCCGGCGGGCCGCAGGTCCCAGGTGCGCCAGGCCACGTAGCCGATCAGCCAGGTGTCGTAGCCCACGTAGAGCAGCCCCGCGCTCCAGGCCCAAAGGTCTTCCAGGAACAGCCCGCCCAGTAGCGCGCAGGCCCACAGGCCCACCAGCAGCGCCATCAGGGCATGGCGCCATGGCAGGCCGACAGGGAAGGGGCGCGAACCGGGCAACATGCCCGCCACGCTACGCAGGCCTTGTTACGGCCGCTCGGGGCCGCACTGCGGCAAAAACCCCGGGCCATCCCGAAAGGGGCAGGTAGGCGTCACCGCCCCTGTCCGGTATCATGCCGCGCGCATTTTTACCCCCCACACAGAGGAACTGCCGTGGAAATCTCGCTCGCCCTACGTAACAGCCGCATCAAGCCTTCGCCGACCCTGGCCGTCACCGCCAAGGCCGCCGAACTGAAGGCGCAGGGCAAGGATGTACTGTCGCTCGGAGCCGGTGAACCGGACTTCGACACCCCCCAGCACATCAAGGACGCCGCGCACGAGGCGATCCGGAAGGGCTTCACCAAGTACACCCCGGTCGGCGGCACCGCGAGCCTGAAGAAGGCCATCATCGACAAGATGAAGCGCGACAACGACCTGGACTACAAGCCCAACCAGGTCCTGGTCTCCAACGGCGGCAAGCAGTCCTGCTACAACCTGTGCCAGGCCCTGCTCAACGCCACGGATGAAGTGATCGTCCCGGCGCCGTACTGGGTGTCCTACCCGGACATGGTGCTGCTGGCCGACGCCACCCCGGTGTTCATCGAGACCACTGCCGAGCAGCGCTTCAAGATCACGCCCGAGCAGCTGGAGCGGGCGATCTCGCCGCGCACCCGCATGATCTGGCTGAACTCGCCGTCCAACCCCTCGGGCATGGCCTACAGCCGCGCCGAGCTGCTGGCGCTGGGCGAGGTGCTGCGCAAGCACCCGCAGATCGTCATCGCCACGGACGACATGTACGAGAAGATCCTGTGGACCACCGAGCCCTACGCCAACATCATCAACGTCTGCCCGGACCTGTATGACCGCACCGTGGTCATCCATGCCGTGTCCAAGACCTACTCGATGACCGGCTGGCGCATCGGCTGGGCCTGCGGTCCGGCCAAGCTGATCACCGCCATGGCCGACATCCAGAGCCAGTCCACCTCCAACCCGAACTCCATCGCCCAGGTGGCGGCGGAGGCGGCGCTGTCGGGCGACCAGGGCTGCGTCACCGAGATGGTCAAGGCCTTCAAGACCCGCCACGACGCCCTGGTGGCCGACCTGAACACCGTCCCCGGCGTGCACTGCCTGGCGGGCGACGGCACGTTCTACGCCTTCCCCAACGTCGAGGGGCTGATGGCCAGGCTCGGTTGCAAGACCGACCTGGAACTGTCCAACCTGATGCTGGAAAAGGCCCTGGTCGCCGTGGTGCCGGGCTCCGCCTTCGGCGCGCCGGGCCACCTGCGCCTGTCCTTCGCCACCTCCGAGAAGGTGCTGCAGGGCAGCGTCGAGCGCATGAAGGCGCTGGCCGCGGGCGGCTGAGACGCGGTCTGGGCTGCGTCCGCGCCGGAAACGGCGCGGGCGCAGCCCAGGCTACTCCCGCAGCAGCGCCATCACGATCTCCACCAGGATCAGCAGCACGATGGTGATTTCCAGCAGCTGCGAGCGGCTGGCCGAAGCCTCGTCGTATAGCGCCGTATAGGTATCGCGGATGATCGACAGCTTGCGGTCCACTGCCGCGCTCAGCTTTGGCACGCGCAGCAGGTCCAGGGTCGTCGAATAGACGCGGGCCAGGTACACGTCCTCGGTCACCTGCAGGGCGTTGTCCACCTTCTCGGTCAGCTCCGTCACCTCGGCCACCAGCGTGTAGAGCCGCCGGGCCAGGTTGGCGAAACGTCGCGGCGCCAGCAACTGTGCCGCCCGGCGCGTCTCCTCCACCAGGTCGTACATGCGCGGCAGCTCGTCATCGAGCAGCTCGTCGTAGTAGCGCATCTCCAGCAGCTGCGCGTTGGCCATCTCCAGCACGTCCAGGATGTCCGGGTCGTCGTGCGGGTCGCAGATGAAGGCGCGCTCCCAGTTCAGCACCACCAGGTCGTCGGTGTAGTAGGAGTAGCGGTGGCGCAGTGCCTCGCGCTGCGCGGCCTCCGACAGCGGCCGGCTCTCGCCCGTCAGCAGCGGCACCAGGTCCACGCGCTCCGCCAGCTCGCTGGCCTGGATCGGCTCGCTCCACTGGCGCACCACCGCCATCAGGTAGTCCTCCTGCAGGCTGCTAGGGGCCGGACGCAGCAGCGCTGGCTCCAGGTCGCGGCGCAGCTGGGTCAGCAGGCGCTCCCAGACCGCCGCTTCCGCCAGCGGCCCCACCGCCCGGTCCACCGCCGCCACCAGCTCGGTGAACTCCGTCCAGCTGCGGTCCGCCGCCGCAAAGCTCAGCGACAGCGCCACCACGCCGAAGTCGTAGATGCGGGCGCCCACCGTGGCGGTCACGGCCACGCCCTCCAGCTCCACCACCTCCTGGCCCAGCGACAGCGCCACCGGCGGCACGTCGAAGGTCAGGGCCTTGGCCGGTGCCTGCATCAGCCGGCTGCGGCTGATGGCCGCGTCGCTGCGGCCCGACAGCAGCTGCTCCACCCGCGCCAGTTCCACCGCGTAGGCCACGTCGAACAGCCGCAAGGCCACCACGGACCCAGAACGGACCTCCAGCGGCGGCAAAGTCATGGCGTGAGGCTCTGTGCGGACCCCGGGGCGGGGCCTCCATCTTGCCTCAGCGATGATGACGCTGGCGCTGCGGCCTGGCAGGCGACCTGCCCGCTGCCCGCCACGCCCAAAGGGCCCGCAAATGATTGAACCCGGGGCGGGATTGCAAGCGCGATCCCGCCTCACTACAATGCGCACCCCGTCGTTACCGGGTCCGGCGCACGCGCTGTGCCGAGGTCGCTTGTACGGTCGGACATCGGTGCGTCGTTGCAGCCCCGGGGTCCGAAGCTTTAAAATTTACTGCTTCAATTCCGCGATAGCTCAGTCGGTAGAGCAACTGACTGTTAATCAGTGGGTCCTTGGTTCGAGTCCAAGTCGCGGAGCCATATACGAAGTCCTTGTTGCACAAGGCGAAAAGCCCAGCTGAAGAGCTGGGCTTTTTTGTTGCGCCTGCGGCGGTGTCAGAGAACGCCGGCTTCCAGTCCTTGCAGGTAGTGGAACTCCGGTGCCTCGACCCCGGCCTGGCGGCGGATTTCCACCAGCCGGGCGGACTCGAAGAAATCCCGGGCCCCGGCGAGCGACTGCCACTGCGAGAAATGCACGATCCGGTTCGGGTCGTGCTCGTCGCGCAGCAGCTGGTAGCTGCGTTCCCCGGCGGCCTTGCGGATCGGGGCGGCCTCGTCGAAGACCTTTTTCCAGGCGGCGTAGTCCTGCACCGCATGGATGATCAGCACGTAGTCCATCGTCAGGCCTGGCCGCGCTGCCGCAGCAGGGCGCCGGCGGCGGTCTCCCAGTTGGCGCCGTCGAAGGGGCGGACTTCCAGGGCCGACAGGTCCACGCCGCCGATGCAGCGCACGTTGACCACCCAGAGGCTGGGGTTGATGCGCGGGCGGGTGAAGGGATGGACGCCGCAGGTACGGCAGAAGTAGTGCTTCGCCGTCTGCGTGTTGAACTGGTACAGCGACAACTCCTCCTCTCCGCTGAGGATGCGCAGGCCGGCATCCGGCACCGCGTGCCATAGCGCGCCTTTGCGGCGGCAGATCGAGCAATTGCAGTCGACCACGTGGTCGAGCTGCGCCTGCATTTCGAAAGTCACCCGGCCGCAGTGGCAGGAACCCTGGTGGGACTGGAGCATGGTCTATCTCGCTGTGGAGGAATGAAGAGGGGTGCCACGGCGCGCCAGGGGTCCCAGGACGATCAGGCCGATGGCGATGCCGCCGACGCTCAGCAGCGATCCCCACATCAGCGCCTGTGCCAGCGGGCCCCAGGAACCCCAGGCGCCCTGCCAGGCCGCTCCGGCCAGCAATACCGCCGCACCGCCGTTGCTGAGGATGCCCACCCGGACCACGTCGCCCGGGTAGATGCCGCGCCGTGCATCGCGCAGGCCGAAGGCATAGCCCAGCACCAGCGCGGCGTAGGCCATGCCCAGCAGGCGCAGGAAGAACAGCGGCTGCGGCACCGCGAAACCCAGCTGCAGCAGCAGGCTGGCGGGGAACAGCAGCAGCGGGATGCAGCAGCCCGCGGCGGTAAAAGCGATCTTGAAGACCAGCAGCCTGCTCAGAGCTTTCATCGGGCGTCCTCGCCAGCGTGTCGATGGCTTGCATTAGAGCGCCGCCGGTTCAAGAATGCCATTGTCGATTACGACATCTTTCAGGCTATTTCAGACAGTGTTCGACTTCACCATCCTGGTCGCGCCGGGGGCTTACGCCTCGGCGGTGGCGGCAACGCTGGACCTGCTGTCGGCCGCGGCGGCGATGGCGCCGCGCGTGGGCGCGGCCACGCCCCGCTGGCGCGTGCGCGGGCTGGTCGAGGGGCCGGTGCAACTGAGCAATGGCCTGTCCATCGCCGCGAAGCCGCTGACGAAGAACGCCCGGCCCGATTCCTCCATCTGGGTCGTCCCGGGCCTGGCCACCGACAGCCCGCGGGCGGTGTCGGCGCGCCTGGCGCAGCCCGACGCCCTCCGCGCCATCCGGGCACTGCAGGTGCATGCGCGGGCCGGCGGAACGGTGGCGGCGTCCTGCTCCGGCGTGTTCCTGCTGCAGGCCGCTGGGCTACTGCAGGGCCGCAGGGCGACCACCACCTGGTGGCTGGCCGCGCACCTGCAAGGCCTGGAGCCGGGCTGCACGGTGGATGCCGACCGCCTGGTGATCTCGGACGGCCCGGTCTGGACCGCGGGGGCCGCTTTCGCCCAGACCGACCTGATGCTGCAACTGCTGCGCGTGCGCTTCGGCGTGGCGCTGGCCGATGCGGTCTCGCGGGTGCTGCTGATCGACGGGCGCGAGGCGCAGGCGCCCTTCGTGGTTCCGTCCATGCTGGCCAACGGTAACGCCCTGGTGGCGCAACTGTCGCGGCAGATCGAAGACGCGTTGCCGCAGGTGCCCAGCATCGCCAGGATGGCCGCGGACCTGTGCATCTCCGAAAAGACCCTGGCGCGCCGGGTGCGCGCGGCCACCGGCAGGAGCACCTCCGCCCTGGTGCAGTTCGTCAGGCTCAGGCGCGCCCGGCTGCTGCTGGAAACCAGCCAGATGTCGGTGGAGCAGGTGGCCGCACAGGTGGGCTATCGCGACGCCACCGCGCTGCGGCGCCTCATGCGCAAGGTCTTTGCCGCTACACCGCGCCAGTTCCGCCGGCTGGAGTCCTAGCCGGCGGAACCGGGTGCGGAAGGCTATCGGGCAGCGTGTCCGGAGGCCTCGGCCTGGCGGGAGCGCTTGCGCTGCTTCTTTTCCTTGACCGCGGCCTTGCGCGAGGTCGCCTCTTCCTTGTGCGTCGGCGTGGCGATACGCGACAGCTGGTCGCCGATCTGTGTCGCGCCCTCCTTGAGGGTGCGCTGCAGCTCCTGCCGGGTGTTCGTCAGGACCTGCGCAGCCTCGCGCCCGCCGTCCGCGACGACTTCCCTGGCGGCCTGCAGTGTCTGCGCTCCGGTCTGGATCACGTCCTTGCCGTGAGCGCCGACCAGTTCGACCTTGCTCTTGGCTTCCGCGACAGCATCCTTGACGGTTTCTACGATCTTGTTGGTGGTCATCCTTGACTCCTTGGGCAATGGGAATTCCGCGCAAAATGCATGCGCTGTACCCAGTCGGACTGCGAACCGGCAGCTGAAGTTCAGAATAGAATCGCAGCGGTCTCATGGCGGGCCTGAACAGGCCCGCTTTCTGGTCGGGGGAATCATGGGCGGCAATGAGATCCTGGTGTCCCGCGACTGGCCGCGGGTGCTCGGCTTCCTGGGCCTGGACGCTGCCGCCTACGGCGATTTCCAGACGCTGGAGGAGATATTCCGGTTCGTCCGCTCTTCGAGCTACTTCCACCCCGACATCTACCTGCTGCAGAACCGCAACCACGTCTCGCGCATCCGCGACAAGAAGCGCAAGACCTACATGCTGTTCCTGGAGTGGTGCGAGCAGCAGCCGGTCTCCGCGCCGTTCGTGTTCGGCGAAAAGGATTCCTACCTCGAGCGGATCGTCGCGCAGTGGCCGCATCTGCGGCAGGACATCGACGCGGCGAATGCCGAGGCGATGCGGATCCGGGATTTCCGCTCGCGCTTCAACGGCGAGCGGGTGGCGCGGCTCTGCGGCAAGACCGGCAAGGCGCTGGGCGAGCAGATGCAGCACTCCCGGAACGGTTACAGCGGTCCCGGCGACTTCGTGTCCTTTGTCCTGGCGGCGACCGATGCCGAACTGGATGCCTGCATCCGCGGCACCCTCATCAGCGGCTGATTGTTTTCCACGCGCCGAACTGCAGGGGTAAGCAGCCTTTCCGGTGTATCGGGAACCCCCGATCGAGGCGGGTAAAACCCGGCGCCTTCAGGCAATATCGGCGGATCGAACAACGGGGATATCCCAATGGCCGCAGCACGCGCTCGCATCCTGGGTCTGGGCACGTATGTGCCGGCCCGTACAGTGACCAATCACGACCTGGTGAAGGTGATGGACACCAGCCATGAGTGGATCGTGGAGCGCTCCGGCATCGAGGAGCGGCACTGGGTCGAGCCCGAAGACGGCAACTACACGATGGGCGTGAAGGCGGCCCGCGCGGCGCTGGCCGATGCCGGCTGCGAGGCCAGCGAGATCGACTGCATCATCTATGCCACGCTCTCGCCCGATTACTTCTTCCCCGGCTGCGGCGTGCTGGTGCAGCGCGAGCTGGGCATCGGCCATGTGCCGGCCTTCGACATCCGCCAGCAGTGCTCCGGCTTCGTCTATGGCCTGCAGATGGCGGATTCGTTCATCCGCTCCGGCCTGTACAAGAAGATCCTGCTGATCGGCGGCGAAGTGCATTCCCGCGGGCTCGACAAGTCCACGCGCGGGCGCACCGTCACCGTGCTGTTCGGCGATGCGGCGGGCGCCGCCGTGATCGGCGCCAGCGACGATCCGGCACGCGGCATCCTGACCAGCCGCATGCACTCCGACGGCAGCGACGCCGAATGCCTGGCCATCCAGTGGCCCGGCATGGCCGCCGGACGCGAAACCTTCGTCACCCACGAGGACATCGACGAGGGCCGCATCTTCACCACCATGGATGGCCAGAAGGTCTTCAAGACCGCGGTCAAGCGCATGCCCGAGGTGATCCATGAGGTGCTCGCGGACCAGGGCCTGGCGGTTTCCGACATCGACATGCTGATCCCGCACCAGGCCAACCTGCGCATCAACGAGATGGTCGCCAAGCTGCTGCATATCGACGCAAGCAAGGTGCACAACAACATCCAGAAGTACGGCAACACCACCGCCGCCACCATCCCGCTGTGCCTCGCCGAAGCGCGGGCGCTGGGCAAGGTCAAGCGGGGCGACCTGGTATGCGCCGTGGCATTCGGTTCCGGATTTACCTGGGGCGCAGTCCTGATGCGGTGGTGAGCCGCGATCCCCGCACATGTCCGAGAACACCCGAATCTGGTTGCTGGTCGCGGTGGCGCTGCTGCTGGTTGCGGTCGCCGCCTGGTACTTCGATCCGCCGGCGCCGCAGCTCTGCCTGGATGGCGCCTGCCACGAACTGTTCTGAACGCCGCCGCGAATTGGCGCGCGGGTCAGTCCGCCGCAGGCGCAGCGGGGCTAGGATGGCAGGGTTCATCCATTACCTGAGTTGACCATGGCCACCACCCGCAGCAGGAAAGTGCAGTCCATCGCCACGCCGGACCAGATCGTCAGCCGCTTCCTGCATGCGATCCAGGACCGTGATTACGCCAGCATGGCGGCGTTGCTCGATCCGGACCTGGTCTATACCAACGTCTCGCTGCCCACGATCCGCGGCGGCGAGAAAGTCGCGCGGCTGTTCGAGGCCGGGCTGCGGCGCGGCGGCGGCTTCGGCGTGAAGATCCACAGCATCGCGGTCAACGGCGACACCGTGCTGACCGAGCGCACCGACCTGCTGAAAGTGGGTCCGCTGCAGATGTGCTTCTGGGTCTGCGGCACTTTCCGCGTGCAGGATGGCCGCATCGTGCTGTGGCGCGACTACTTCGACTGGATGGACCTCGGCCGTGCCACGTTGCGCGGCGTCGCCGGCATCGCGCTGCCGGGCCTGCGGGCGCAGCTGCCGGCCTGAGCCGGACTCAGCCCTTCAGGAAACGCCCCAGCTCGCGCATGAAGCGCAGCGGTTCGTCGCTCAGCGGCACATGCCCTGATTTCTCGAAGCGCACCACGCGGCCGTCGCGCACCTGCTGCGCGATCGCCATCTGGCCAGCCGGGTGATACAGCTCCGAGCGCATGCCCACCATCACGGTGACGGGTACCGGGCAACCGGCGAGGGCAGGGCGGTAGTCGTGGCCGCCGCCGAGGTAGGACGCCAGCGTCGCGCGCAGGTCGCCCAGCTGCGTCGACGGCACCATGCGTGAAAACAGCCAGGGCCAGCGCGAGGCGGCTTTCAGGGTCCTGCGCAGGGACGGCTTGCCGGCGATGCGCGCCAGCGTGTCGGCCAGCACGTCGATTGCCTGCGCGCGCGCCGGCTCCGGCAGCTCGTCCAGCCGTTCCACGGCTTCGTGTTCCTGCAGCACTCCATGCAGCCGGCGCAGCGCCCCGAACAGTTCCGTCTGCCGCTCGCCCCAGAGTCCGTAGCGCCAGTCCTCGCGATTGCCGACGCAGGGCGACTGGTCGATGTGCAGGTAGCGCCGTACGCCGTCGAAGCCGCCGGCACGCAGCAGGTGCAGCGCGGTGCTGCCGCCCAGCGAATAGCCGCCCAGCAGGAAGTCGCGCAGGCCGAAGTGCCGGATGATGTCCTGCACGTCCTCCATGTGGTTCTGGAAGATGTCGCGCTGGTTCAGCCGCACGCCGGCCGAGCCGCCCGCACCGCGGAAGTCCGGCAGGTGGAAGCGATGGCGGTGCAGGTAGGGCAGCAGGAAGGGCAGCCAGTAACGGCTGTCCATGCCCATGCCGTGCAGCAACAGCACCGGCGTGCCGCGGCCGACGACGCGTACGTACAGGGTCTGCCCGTCGCGGGCGATGACTTGGGACACCGGGCACTCCTGAAGGCTTACCAGGCTATTCTGCCGCTCAGCATGTCGCGAAACATCACGAAGTCGCCCCAAAGGCTGTACAGGGGGTGCTGGAAGGTCGCGGGCTTGTTGTGCTCGAAGAAGAAGTGCCCGACCCAGGCGAAGCCATAGCCCACCAGCGGCACCGCCAGCAGCAGCAGGGGATTGGCGGTGACCACCGCGGCGCCCAGCAGCGCGATGACGCCGCTGGTGCCGACCACGTGCAGACGGCGACAGCTGGGGTCGGCATGTTCGCCGAGGTAGTAGGGATAGAATTCCGCGAAGGTCTTGAACGGCATGGCTGCGTCCTGCTGCTGTAGTGGATGGGCGGCATTCTGGGGATGAGGGGGGAGGGGGTCTTGGACGTTTCTGCTACGGCGACGGCGGCCAGGGGTCGCGGCTATGCCTGGGATGGCGTGCTGCTCTATGTGCCCCCGGCCCTGCGCAACGCCCGGCACTCGCATTTCCCGGCCTTGCTGCAGGTGGCACTGGAAAAGCCCTTTTGCCTGACCCTGGACGACGGCACGCACGGTCACCACGAGGTGGCGGTGATGGCGCCCAGCCTGCCGCATGCAACCGACACGCAGGGGCACCCCTTCCTGGACATCCTGGTCGATCCGGACGACGACCTCTACCGCTACCTGCATCCGCTGCTGGATGGCGCGCCGCTGCGCTCGCTGCCGCTGCAGGGAATCGCCCACCTGCTGCCGCAGGCTGCGGCGTTGCGCGAGGAGGGGGTGAGTGCGGTGCAGGCCCACGACTTCCTGCTGCGCCTGCTGCGGACGCTGTGCCCGCAGCCGCTGGAGCGCCTGCCCTGGGACGAGCGCACGCTACGCGCCTGCGCCTACATGCGCTCCAGTATCCGCGAGGCGGTGCCGACGGTTGCGCAGGTTGCGGCCCATGTCGGCCTGTCGCAGTCGCGGCTGATGCACCTGTTCAGCGAAGACCTGGGCCTGCCGATGCGCCAGTACCTGCTCTGGCTGCGCCTGCGCCACGCCCTGCGCCTGGCGGGGGAAGGGCGCACGCTCACCGGGATCGCGCTCGGCGCCGGCTTCTACGATCACGCGCACTTCAATCGCACGATGCGGCGCATGGTCGAGTTCGCGCCCTCGGTGCTGAACGCCTCCACTGTCATGATCTACGGGGGATCGGCATAGGCAGCGGGGCGCCGGCACCCCTCTTCCTCAGTGCGCGTCCATCGGCACCGCGCCCGGGTTTTCCGGGCGCCGGGCGATCCAGACGCTCAGCGCCATCACCGCCGTGATCGAGGCCAGCAGGTAGAACACGTCGATATAGCCCAGCATGCCCGCCTGCCGCTGGATCATGCCGGCGATGGCGGCATGTGCCGCCGGGTCGCCGCCCATGGCGCCGCTCATCTGCTGCATCGTCGCCTGGTAGGCGGGGTCCAGCGGGTTGACGCGGTCCACCAGCTGGGTGTGATGGACCTGCGTGGCGCGCGCCAGCGAGAAGGTCACCAGCGACACGCCGATGCTGCCGCCGAGATTGCGCATGAGGTTGATGATGGCGGTGGCGCTGCTGGTCTGGCCGGGTGGAATGCCGGTGTAGGCCAGGGCGTTGAGCGGGATGAAGACGAAGGCCATGCCGAACATCTGCAGGATGCGCAGGATCACCAGGTCGCCATGCGAGACGTCCAGGCTGATGAAGGTCAGCAGCAGCATGGCCCCCGCGATGAAGGTGTAGCCGCCGCTGGCCAGCACGCGCGGGTCCATGCGCCCCGCCAGCTTGCCGACGAAGGGCATCATCACGATGGTGACCAGCGCGCCGGGCGACACCACCACGCCGGCGTCCAGTGCCGAGTAGCCCAGCAGGGTCTGCATCATCTGCGGCAGCAGCACCGACAGGCCCAGCAGCGGGATCGACATGCCGGCGGCCAGCAGGTTGGCCACGGCGAAGTTGCGGTTGCCCAGCAGGCGCAGGTTGATGATCGGCTGGTCATGGGTCAGCTCGCGGTAGATCAGCATCGCCAGCGAGGCGAAGCACACCAGCGTGCAGGACAGGATGAAGTCCGAGTCGAACCAGTCGTGCTTCTGCCCCAGGTCCAGGATCAGCTGCAGGCTGCCCATGCTCACCGCGATCAGCGCGAAGCCCATGTAATCGACGTGCACGCCTCCGGCGCGGCGCTTGCGCGTGGCCTCGCGCTGTTCCGGCGGGTCGCGGATCAGCGCGGCGGCGGCGCTCATCAGGGCCAGGCCCACCGGCACGTTGATCAGGAAGATCCAGTGCCAGGAGAACTGGTCGGTGATCCAGCCGCCCACGGTGGGCCCCAGTGCCGGGCCGGAGATCACGGCCATGCCGTAGACCGCCATCGCCATGCCGCGTTTCTCGGGCGGAAAGGAGTCGGCCAGGATTGCCTGCGACACCGGCTGCAGGCCGGCGCCGGCCAGGCCCTGGATGATGCGCAGCACCACCAGCACCGGCAGCGAGGGCGCCAGGCCGCAGAGCAGCGAGGCCAGGGTGAAGGCCGCCATGCAACCCAGGTAGTAGCGCTTGCGGCCGATGGTGTCCGACAGCCAGCCGGTCATCGGCAGCACGATGGCATTGGCCACCAGGTACGAGGTCAGCACCCAGGTGGCTTCCTCGGGGCTGGCCGACAGCGAGCCGGCGATGTGCACCAGGGAAACGTTGGCGATGGCGGTGTCCAGCACCTCCATGAACGCGGCCATGCCGCAGACCACGGCGATGCCGTAGGTGAATCGCGGCGCCGCCGCCGTACTCGACGGAGCGGGCGCGCTGGCGACGGCCTCGCTCACTGCGTGGCGGCCTGCAGCTGCGCGCCCTGCGCGTCGTCGCTGATGTCCACGCGCGGCAGCACCGACATGCCCGGCACCAGGTGCAGGGCCGCGTCGGGTGCGGGGTCGAACACCAGCTTCACCGGCACGCGCTGCACCACCTTGATGAAGTTGCCGGTAGCGTTCTCCGGCGGCAGCAGGGCGAAGGCCGAACCGGTGCCGGCCTGCAGGCTGTGCACGCGCGCGCTGAACGCCTGGCCGGGGTAGGCGTCGATCTCCACGTTCACCGGCTGGCCCACGCGCATGTGCTGCAGCTGGGTTTCCTTGAAGTTGGCCACCACCCAGGTCTGCGCGCCCACCAGCGCCAGCACCGGGCTGCCGGCGGCGAGCTGCGTGCCGGGCTGCAGGTTCTTGTGGGTCACGCGGCCCGCGCTGGGGGCGATGACGTGGGCATAGGACAGCTGCAGCCTGGCCAGGTCCAGCGCGGCCTGCGCCTGCGCGATCGCGGCCTGGGCGCTGGCCAGCATCGCCTCCTTCGCGGCGGTCTGCTGCGGCGCGGTCTGGGTCATGGTCAGCTGTGCCGCGGCCTGCTCGGCCTGCGCCTGCAGCGCACGCGCGCTGCTGCGCGCCTGGTCCAGGCTCTGCGCGGAGATTTCGTCCTTGGCGTAGAGCGACTCGTAGCGCTTGGCGTCGGCCTGCGCCCGCTCCGCCTGCGCGCGCGCGGCGCGCACCGCCGCCTGTGCCTGCGCCACGTTGGCCGGGGCGCTGGTGTTGGTCATGGTCAGGTCTGCCTGTGCCGAGCGCGCCTGCGCCTGCGCGGCGGCGAGATTGGCCTCGGCCTGGCGCACGCGGGCCTGCAGGTCCGCCGCGTCCAGCTCGAACAGCACATCGCCGGCCTTGACCTGCTGGTTGTCCTGCACCTGCACCGAGATCACCGTGCCGGCGATGCGCGGCGCGATCATCGTCACGTCGGCTTCCAGGAAAGCATCCTCGGTGGACTCGTAGCTGCGCGCATGCCACCACCAGCCGGCCGCGGCGACGGCGCCCACCGCCAGCACGGCAATCAGCACGCTGCGGCGGCCGCCGTTGCCGTTCTCTTCGGCGGGAGCGGGGGAGGAGGTCGTGTTGGTGGTCATGGCTTGCTCGTACGGCTCAAAGTGCGAATTCGTGGGCGCGGCCCTGGGCCGCCGCCAGATTGACGCGGGCCTGCTGGTGCGCCGCCAGCGCGGCGATGTACTGGCTGCGCGCGCGTGCCAGGCTGGCCTGCGCGCTGACCACGTCGACGTTGTTGGCCACGCCGTTGAGGAAGCGGTCGCGCGCCAGTTGCAGCTCGCGGTTGGCGAGGTCTCTTGCAGACACCGCGGCCTTGACCTGCTCGGCGGTGTTGTCCACCGTCACCAGGGCCAGGCGCACGTCCTGTTCCACCTGGCGGCGCAGGTCCTCGGCCTGGGCACGCTGCTGTTCCAGCCGCAGCCGCGCCGCGTCCTCGCCGGCGCGCAGGGCACCGCCGCTGTAGATCGGCAGCTCCAGGCTGGCGCCGTAGCGATAGGTGTCCTCCTCGCTGCGCACCGGCGTGCTGGAGGACTGGCCGTAGTCGGCGAACAGCGACAGCGTCGGCCAGCTGCGCCGCTGCGCGGCATGCACCTCGGCATCGGCCTGCTTCAGCGTGGCATCGATCGCGGCCAGCTCGGCGCGGCTGGCGCGCGCCACTTCGAGCGCCTGCCCCGCGGTCAGCGCCGCGCCATCCACGCCGTCGAGGCGGCCGCCGAGTTGCAGCGGCGCGTCCATCGGCAGCACTGTCGCGCGCTGCAGCTGCAGGCGCGAGCGGGCGATGCCGGTCTCGGCTTCCGACAGGGCATAGCGGTCCTGCGCCACGGCGGTCTGCGCGCGCGCCACGTCCACGCCGGAAGCGACACCGGCCTGGCGCTGGTCGCGCGCCAGGATCAGCAGGTCCTCCGCCAGCGCCAGGTCGCTGCGGGCGGCATCCACCGCCTGCTCGCCGGCCAGCACCTGGATGTAGTTCAGCGCCACCTCGGTGGCGATGCGTTCGCGGCTCTGCGCCGCCTCCGCGCGCGCCGCGTCCACCGCGTAGCCGGCACCGGCCAGTTCGCTGTGGCGGGCGAAGTCCAGCACGGTCTGCGACAGCTTCAGGCGCGCGTCGAACACCGAGTAGGGGCCGATCAGCGAGGGCAGGCCGGGAAACTCGAAGCCCAGCGTCGCCGGGTTGGTGGTCTGGCGGGTCTGCTGCACGCCGGCGCCCAGCTGCGGCAGCAGGCCGGAGCGCGTGCTGTCGCGCTGCGCCTGGGCCAGACCCACCGAGGCTTCGGCGATGCGTTGCGGCGGCGCCAGCGCCAGCGCGCGCTTGACCAGCTCGGGCAGGCTCAGGGGCGCCGCCGAGTCCTGCGCAAGGGCAGGGCCGCCCGCCAGCAGGGCCGCGGCCAGCAGGCCGGCGCGGAGACCGGGAAAGAGTTGTTCAGCTTTCATGACTATCAGTATTCCTGCGCTGATGCACCCCGGCGACCAGGCGCATGAGCAGTTCCTGCAGCAGCGTGCGTTCGCCCGGCGACAGCGGCGACAGGAAGCGCTGCTCCTGCTCGGCGATGGGCGGCACGTAGCGTTCACGCCAGGCACGGCCGGCGTCGGTCAGGTCGATGGCGTTGGCGCGGCGGTCCTCGCTGCTGCGGCTGCGCTGCAGCAGGCCGCGGGCTTCCAGTTCGTCCACCACCTTCATGGTGGTGGTGCGGTCGATGCCCATCACCGCGGCAATGTCGGTCTGGCGCAGGCCGCCGCGGCGATGGATCAGGCTCAGCACGGCGAAATGGCGGATGCCCAGGCCGTCGTCGTCGAACAGCGCGTCCATTTCCTCGGCCAGGCCCATGCGTGCACGGGCCAGCAGCAGGCCGAGGTTGCCCTTGAACTCGGGCGGCAGCAGTTCGTCCAGCGAGGGGCGGGGGGAGGGGGCTTGGCTCATGCGCTAATTAATCACTAAAAATGACTATTTGCAAAGTAGTCATTCAATCCCGTCCGGGCCTTTCTGGCGGCAATCCTTTGCTGCTGTGCAGCATTTTCTTGAGGAATGGGCTATGATGTGTGATCTGCACGCATGATTTGCTGCAGTTTTTCATCGAGCAGCCCCTGGGTCCCCGGCTTTCGAAGGCACGTAGATGCCTTCATGAGGAAAAGCCTTCCGCCCTTAGGGCCGAGACTTTTCCGCGTTGCCGGCCTGCTATGCCGACAGCGCACTCTGCGCTGCGGTCGGTCGCCGTTCAGAGCCTATTTCTGACGCCCGAGGGGTACCCCATGTCCGACGAATCTTCCGCCGTTTCCGTCCGCTTTTCCGATCTTGGCCTGAGCGCTCCCGTGCTGCAGGCGCTGATCGACGTCGGCTACGAAACCCCCTCGCCGATCCAGGCGGCCACGATCCCGATGCTGCTGGAAGGCCGCGACGTGCTGGGCCAGGCCCAGACCGGCACCGGCAAGACCGCCGCCTTCGCGCTGCCGGCGCTGTCGCGCATCGAGGTCGGCCAGAAGAAGCCGCAGGTGCTGGTGCTCGCCCCCACCCGCGAGCTGGCGATCCAGGTCGCCGAAGCCTTCCAGAAGTACGCCACGCACATTCCGGGGTTCCAGGTGCTGCCGATCTACGGCGGCCAGAGCTACGGCCCGCAGCTGGCCGGCCTGCGCCGCGGCGTGCAGGTCATCGTCGGCACGCCGGGTCGCGTGATCGACCACATCGAGAAGGGCACGCTCAAGCTCGACAGCCTGCGCTACCTGGTGCTGGACGAGGCCGACGAAATGCTGCGCATGGGCTTCATCGACGACGTCGAGAAGATCCTGCAGCAGACTCCCGAGACGCGCCAGGTGGCGCTGTTCTCCGCCACGATGCCCTCGCAGATCCGCCGCATCGCGCAGACCTACCTGAAGTCCCCGGCCGAGATCACGATCAAGGCCAAGACCACCACCGCGACCAACATCCGCCAGCGTTACTGGATGGTCAGCGGCATGCAGAAGCTGGACGCGCTGACCCGCATTCTCGAAGTGGAAAGCTTCGAGGGCATGCTGATCTTCGCGCGCACCAAGAACGAGACCGCCGATCTGGCCGACAAGCTGTCGGCCCGCGGCTTCTCCGCCGTGGCGCTCAACGGCGATATCGCCCAGCGTGACCGCGAGCGCATCGTGCAGAAGCTCAAGGACGGCTCGATCGACATCGTGGTCGCCACCGACGTCGCCGCGCGCGGCCTCGACGTGGAGCGCATCAGCCACGTCGTCAACTACGACATCCCGACCGACACCGAGTCCTACGTGCACCGCATCGGCCGCACCGGCCGTGCCGGTCGCAGCGGCGACGCGATCCTGTTCGTCGCCCCGCGCGAGCGCCACCTGCTGCAGGCGATCGAGCGCGCCACGCGCCAGACGATCCAGCGCATGGACCTGCCCAGCACCGACGCGGTCAACGACCAGCGCATCGGCCGTTTCAAGCAGCGCATCGTCGACGCCCTCGGCGGCGACGGCCTGGACGTGTTCCGCGAACTGATCGAGTCGGTGGAGCGCGAGCAGAACGTGCCGGCCGTGGAGATCGCCGCCGCGCTGGCGCGCCTGGTGCAGGGCAACACCCCGCTGCTGGTGGCCGCACAGGCCAGCACCCCGGCGGCCGCGCCGCGCCGCGAGCCGGCCGCGCGCGACTTCCGCGAGAACCGTCGCCCCGAGCGCCGCGACTACGTTGCCCCGGAGCGCCCGATGCGCACCGAGCGCTTCGAGCGTCCGGAGCATTCCGTGCGCGCCGAGCAGGTCGAGGCCCCGCCCGCCCGCGCCGAGCGTTTCGAGAAGCCGGTCCGCGCCGAGCGTCCGGAGCGTCCTGAGCGCACCGAACAGGCCGAGCGTCCCGAGCGCCAGCGCCGCGAGAAGAACAACGACGAGCCCAGCGAGACCTACCGTATCGAAGTGGGCCACGCCCACGGCGTGCAGCCGGGCAACATCGTCGGCGCCATCGCCAACGAGGCCGGCCTGGAGAGCGAGTACATCGGCCGCATCGACATCCGCGAGGACCACAGCTTCATCGACCTGCCGCAGGGCATGCCGAAGGACGTGTTCCGCGACCTGCAGAAGACCTGGGTCTGCGGCCAGCAGCTGCGCATCAGCCGCGCCGGCGACTCGCCGGAGCTGCCGTACGTAACGCCCGCCAAGCGTCCGACCCCGAAGATGCCGGCCAAGACCCTGGGCCTGGGCAAGCCGCAGGGCGCCGGCGCCCGCCCGAGCCCCGGCGGTCCGCGCATCAGCCACGGCAAGTCCGAGCACCGCGGTGCCGGCAAGCCGGGTGGCCCGCGCAAGGCTCCGCGTTACTGAGGATACGAATAAACCTACTGCGCAGCCCGATCTTGCATCTCCGGTGCTCGCCGTACTTCAGTACGGCTCCGCTCCTCGATGCAACCTCGGGCTTGCTCGCTACGGTTTCTTCGCATCCTCAGGCTGGGTTTCTTTCCCCTCTCCCGCTTGCGGGAGAGGGGACGGCAAGATTCCCTTGTTGTACCCAATGCCCGCTCTTGCGGGCATTCGTCTATCCGGGGTATGAATTGGCCGTCGGGACATAGGCTGCGGCCCGAGCATACGGTAGAGTACGGCCCTCACTTTCAGGCCTTTTCTTTCACTTCCCTACAAGGAGACCGTTCATGGGTCAGTACACTCCGCCGCTGCGCGACATGCAGTTCGTCCTGCACGAAATGCTCAATGTCGCGGCCGCGCTCAAGAAGCTGCCGCTGCATGCCGACATCGACGCCGACACGATCAATACCATCCTCGAGGAGGGCGGCAAGTTCTGCGCCGAGGTGCTGTATCCGATCAACCAGATCGGCGACCGCGAAGGCTGTACCTACAAGGGCGACGGCGTGGTCACCACGCCTACCGGCTTCAAGGAGGCCTACGCGCAGTTCGTCGAGGCCGGCTGGGGCGCACTGGGCATGGACCCGGACTTCGGCGGCCAGGGCCTGCCGCACGTGGTGCACAGCGCCTTCATGGAGATGATGAACTCCGCCAACCAGGCCTGGACCATGTACCCCGGCCTGTCGCACGGCGCCTACAACGCGCTGCATGCCTTCGGCACGCCGGAGCAGAAGCAGACCTACCTGCCCAAGCTGGTCTCCGGCGAGTGGACCGGCACCATGTGCCTCACCGAGTCCCACGCGGGCACCGACCTGGGCATCCTCAAGTCCAAGGCCGAGCCTGTCGGCGACGGCACCTACCGCGTCACCGGCACCAAGATCTTCATCTCGGCCGGCGAGCACGACATGTCCAAGAACATCATCCACCTGGTGCTCGCGCGCCTGCCGGATGCGCCTCCGGGCACCAAGGGCATCTCGCTGTTCATCGTGCCCAAGTTCATTCCGGACGCGCAGGGCAACCCGGGCAAGCGCAACGACTTCAAGTGCGGCTCCATCGAGCACAAGATGGGCATCCACGGCAACGCCACCTGCGTCATGAACTTCGACGGCGCCATCGGCACCCTCGTCGGCGAGCCCAACAAGGGCCTCAACGCCATGTTCGTGATGATGAACAGCGCGCGCCTGGGCGTGGGCATGCAGTCCCTGGGCCTGGCCGAAGTGGCCTATCAGAACTCGCTGGCCTATGCGAAGGACCGCCTGCAGAGCCGCTCGCTGACCGGCCCCAAGGCCAAGGACAAGCCGGCCGACCCGATCATCGTGCACCCCGACGTGCGCCGCATGCTGCTCACGCAGAAGGCCTACATCGAAGCCGCGCGCGCCTTCAGCTACTGGGCGGGCCTGGCGATCGACATGGAGCACAAGCACCCCGACGACAAGGTCCGCAAGGAGAACGCCGACCTGGTCGCGCTGCTGACGCCGGTGATCAAGGGCTTCATCACCGACAACGGTTATGACTCCACCACCCTGGCCATGCAGGTCCTGGGCGGCCACGGCTACATCGCCGAGTGGGGCCTGGAGCAGCACGTGCGCGACGCGCGCATCAACATGATCTACGAAGGCACCAACACCATCCAGGCGCTGGACCTGCTGGGCCGCAAGGTGCTGGCCGACGGTGGCGCCAAGCTGATGAAGTTCGGCAAGGTGATCCAGGACCTGGTCAAGTTCCACGCCGAGAACCCGGCGATGAAGGAATTCAGCGAGCCGCTGACGGCGCTGCTGGCCGAGGTGCAGAAGCTGACGATGGACATCGGCCAGAAGGCGATGAAGAACCCGGACGAGGTCGGCGCCGCCGCCGTGCCTTACCTGCGCATCATCGGCCACCTGGTGTTCTCGTTTGCCTGGTGCTACGCCGCCGGCGTGGCGGTGAAGAAGCTCGACAGCGGCGACGCCTTCTACAAGACCAAGCTGACGACGGCGCGCTTCTACTTCGCCAAGCTGTACCCGGAAACGGCTTCGCTGATCAAGCAGGCGCGTGCCGGTTCGGCCTCGCTGATGGAACTGGAAGTCGAGAATTTCTAAGGGCGAAAGCCTTTGGGTCGTGCAGAAGAGGGCCGCCGAAAGGCGGCCTTTTTCTTTGGCTTTTTTGGAACCTCTCTCCCGCTTGCGGGAGAGAGGAGCAAAGCGGCTAGTATCGCTCCGCCGCCCGTTCCGCCTGCTCCAGCAAGCCCTTCAGCCCCGCCTCGTCGTAATACCGCCCACCCGCCATCACGCCGCGCAGCGCCCGCGTATTGCGGATATCCGCCAGGGGATCCGCGCCCAGCAGCACCAGGTCGGCCCGCATCCCCGCTGCGATGCCGCCGATGTCGCCGCGCCCCAGGAACCGCGCCGGTCCCAGCGTCGCCGCCTGCAGGGCCAGCAGCGGCGTCATGCCGTTCCGTACCAGTAGTTCCAGTTCATCGTGCAGGCTGAATCCCGGAAAGGTGTAGGGATCGCCGCTGTCGCTGCCGGCGAGGAAGGGCACGCCGGCGCGCAGCATCGGCGCGATCAGCGCGCGGTCCTGGTCGTAGTAGCGCCGTTCGATGACGCTGTCCTCGGCGGACCGCGACTGCAGTTGCCGGTCCTGGCGCGGATCCCACCAGGCGCGCTGGCTGCGCGGGATGTAGCGCAGGCGCGGATCGCGGGCCATCGACGGATCGGGCAGGGCATAGGCGCGGCGCTTCACCAGGGTGGGCACCTGCCAGGTGCCGTTGCTCGCAAACAGGTCGAACAGTTCCCGGGCCCTGGTCGCGTCGGTGCTGTCCAGCACGCCGCGCAGGTACTCGCGCCGCAGTTGCCGGCGCTGCCCGGCCTCGCCCGGCGCACGGGCGCGCAGCTTCATCGCGATGAGTTCCTGCTCGCGCGAGGAGCAGGCGAACAGGACGTTGAACAGGTGCTCGATGCTGCGCTGCCCGGCGGCCGAGGCCTCGCGCGCCGTTACCGACATGGGGACGTGGCCGGCGAAGGGCAGTCCCTGCTGCTCCGCCGCCGCGGCGATGGCGTAGTAGCTGTCGCGCGGCAAGCCGTTGAACACCTTGATGAAGTCCGCGCCCTCGCGCCGCAGCCGCGCGACCTCAAGGCGCGCGGCATCGGGCCCGGACAGGGCCACCGAGATGCTCGGCAGCTGTGCTTGCGGCCCGTCCAGGATCGGCCCCGCCGCGACGATCTGCGGCCCCGTGCGCCGGCCGGCGGCGATGTCCGCGCGCAGCGCACGGATTTCGTCGAAGCTGAAGTTGCCGCCCATGTCGCGCACGCCGGTCACGCCGTGGGCGATCAGGGCCGGGAAATGGGTCTCCGGCCGCCCGGCGCGCAGCAGGTGCACGTGCATGTCCCAGAGCCCGGGGATCATCCACAGGCCCTGCGCGTCGATGCGCACGGTGTCCGGCGGCAGCACGATGGACCGGTCCGGCCCCACCGCCAGGATGCGCCCGTCCTCCACCAGCACGGTGAACTGCGGCCGCGTGGTGCCGCCCTCGACGTCCACCAGCGACGCGTGCAGGAAAGCCAGCGGCGCCGCCGCCGCAGGGGCGATCCAGAACAGCAGCAGCCAGTGCGGCAGTTTCATGCGGCAGGCACCGTGGGGGCCTGCCCTCATGCTACTTGAAGGGATTGGCCAGCCGCCCGATCTGGTAGCGCAGCGATTCGGGGATCGGCCGCACGCTGGCGGCGATCAGCTTGTTGACCGTGCCCGGCACGCAGACCGGCCGGCCCGCCATTACCGCGGCGTAGCCCTCGCGCACCACCGCCTCGGGCTCCTGCCAGAGGATGCCCGGCAGCTTGTTGGCGGTGTCGCGCGTGCCCATCACGTCGTGGAACTCGCTGCGGGTGAAGCCGGGGCAGAGCGCGGTGACGTGGATGCCCTGGGGCTTGAGCTCCATGTTCAGCGACTCGGACATGTTCAGCACGTAGCTCTTGATGCCGGTGTAGAGCAGGCTGGCGCCGGGTGGCGCAAAGGCGGCGATGGAGGACAGGTTGATGATGCGGCCCCAGCCGCGCTCGCGCATGCCGGGCAGCACGCGGTGTGCCAGCTCGGTGACGGCGGTGACCATCACCTGGATTTCGCCGGCCAGGGCATCCCAGGGCGTATCGGCGAAGCGGCCCTTGCCCGACAGGCCGGCATTGTTGACCAGGAAGTCCACCGACAGGCCACGTTCCTCCACGGCATCCATGATCGCCTTGGGCGCCGCCGGGTCGTTGAGGTCGGCGGCGATGATCTCGCAGTGCGTGCCATAGGCCTGTACCAGTTCGCTGGCCAGGGTCTGCAGGCGCTCGGCGCGGCGTGCGACCAGTACCAGCGTGTAGCCCTCGGCGGCGAGGTGGCGGGCGAAGCAGGCACCGATGCCGGCGGAGGCGCCGGTCACCAGGGCCACGCGGGAGAGGTCGTCGTTCATGGGGGGACTCCTTGGGGTTCTTACCACTGCTCGCGCTGCGGCAGCAGGCCGCGCAGCTCGTCCGGCGTCAGGTTGCGCCACTGGCCGGGCTGCAGGCCGCCCAGCTCGATGTTGATGATGCGCACCCGCTGCAAGCGCCGCACCACGTAACCGAAGTGATCGCACATGCGGCGGATCTGCCGGTTGAGGCCCTGGGTCAGCACGATGTGGAAGGTCCGCGGCCCGGTACGCCAGGTGCGGCAGGGGTTGGTCACGGTGTCCAGGATCGGCACGCCTCCGGCCATGTCGGCGAGGAAGTCGTCCGTGACCCACTGGTCCACCGTCACCACGTATTC
The DNA here is from genome assembly GCF_003428335.1 of Solimonas sp. K1W22B-7. Taxonomy (GTDB): domain Bacteria; phylum Pseudomonadota; class Gammaproteobacteria; order Nevskiales; family Nevskiaceae; genus Solimonas_A. Next base: position 3,416,761 of record NZ_CP031704.1, on the reverse strand, counting down.
CTTGTCGTGGTTGTTCTCCGAACGCAGGATTTCGTTGACGATGTCGCCGTTGCTGGTCAGCAGGATCAGCCCGTCGGAATCCTTGTCCAGGCGTCCGATGGGGAAGATGCGTTCCTTGTGGTGGATGTAGTCCACGATGTTGCCGGGGATATGGCGCTCGGTGGTGCAGGTGATGCCCGGCGGCTTGTTCAGGGCGATGTAGACGTGCTGCTGGCTGCGCCGGCCGACCGGTTGGCCGTCCACGGTCACCTCGTCGCCCTCGTTGACCTGGGTGCCCAGGGTCGCCACCCGGCCGTTGACCTGCACGCGCCCGGCCTCGATCCAGCTGTCGGCCTCGCGCCGCGAGCTGATCCCGGTCTCGCTGATGTACTTGTTGAGTCGCATGGCGCGCAGTTTCCGGGTTCCGGGCCCGGGTTTCCACCAGTACTGATGTAGGAGCGGCTGTTATTGATTAACTCATAAGTAATGTCCTACTCTCATGGCAGGAGGTAATCCGCCATGAGACCTTCAGGCAGCCCCGAGGAGTTGGAGCGACGCCGGCGCCGAGCGCTGGAGTTGCTGTCGCAAGGATTGATGCCGGTAGAAGTCGCGCAGCAGTTGGGCGTGGACCGGCGCAGCGTACGGCGATGGAAGGCGGCGGTGCAGCGACGGGGTGCGGCCGGCATCGCGGCGCAGCCAGCGTCGGGCAGACCACCGGCACTGGATGAGCGTGCGCGGCGGCAGTTGACCCGGCTGCTGCTCAAGGGCGCGCAAGCTTCGGGGTTTGCCACGGACCTGTGGACCTGCCCCCGGGTCGCCGAGCTAATCCAGCAGCGGTTTGGAGTGGAATACCACGTCCACCATGTTGCACGGTTGCTGCATGGCCTGGGGTTTTCTCCGCAAAAGCCGACACGGCGTGCGGTGGAGCGGGATGAAGAAGCGATTCAGCAGTGGGTACGCAGCGACTGGCGGCGGGTAAAAAAAACGCCGGACGCCTGAAGGCCTGGCTGGGCTTCCTGGACGAGTCGGGCATCCTGATGGCCCCGCTGGTGCGCCGCAGCTGGAGCCTGCGCGGCCAGACTCCGGTGCTGCAGCAGCGGGGCCGGCATCACAGCAAGGTGTCCGTGATTGCCGCCCTGTGCATCTCGCCCTCGCGCCGGCAGGTAACGCTCCACTTCCGGCTCTATCCCGACACCAGCATCGACGGTATCGCGGTCCGCAACTTTCTCCGCGATCTGCATGTGCAACATGGGCGCCTGGTGATGGTGTGGGACCGTTCCCAGACCCACCGTGCCCGCAGCGTGCGGCGATTCCTGGATCAGTCCCCGAATCTGCAGACCGAATTCCTGCCGGCCTACGCCCCGGAACTCAATCCCGTGGAGTACATCTGGGCCTGGCTGAAAACCAACCCCCTGGCCAATCTCGCATGCCACGATCTGGAGACGCTGACCCTCAACGCACGACACCACGCTCGCAGGCTCCAGCATCGTCAGGATCTGCTTCGATCCTTCATCGAGCACAGTCCTTTGCCGTTGAGACTAATAGGACATTAATTACGAGACGATCAATAGCCGCGAACGGAGGTCATCATGAGAGCCGGCGCTCGCGGCTAACAGCCGCTCCTACAGAGTTCGTCAATCCTTGCAGTGGGCCGGTTCCGGCCCGAAACTGCGCGCCCTATGGACTACGACGTGATTGTTCTGGGCGGCGGCGCCGCCGGCCTGATGTGCGCGCTGACCGCCGGCCAGCGCGGCCGGCGCGTGCTGCTGGTGGAGCACGCCAACCGCGTCGGCAAGAAGATCCTCATGTCCGGCGGCGGCCGCTGCAACTTCACCAACCTGCATGCCGGCCCGCAGAACTTCCTGTCCGCCAACCCGCATTTCTGCAAGTCGGCCCTGGCACGCTACACCCCGGCCGACTTCATCGGCATGGTCGAGCGCCACGGCATCGCCTGGCACGAGAAGGAACTGGGCCAGCTGTTCTGCGACGATTCCTCCAAGCAGATCGTGCGCATGCTGCTGGACGAGTGCGCGGCTGCCCAGGTGCGCATCGAGGTGGGCTGCGAGGTCGGGCAGGTGACGCGGCGCGAAGGCGGCTTCGCGGTGGCCACTGCCCTGGGCACGATCAGCGCCGAGCGCCTGGTGGTGGCCACCGGGGGGCTGTCGATCCCCAGCATGGGTGCCAGCGGCTACGGCTACCAGCTGGCCCGCCAGTTCGGGCATGCCGTGCTGCCGACCCGCGCCGGCCTGGTGCCGCTGACGCTCAGCGGCCGGCCGCAGGAGCAGTACCAGGACCTGAGCGGGGTGTCCTTCGAGGTGGAGGCCCGGGCCGGCCGCCAGGCCTTCCGCAACCAGATGCTGGTCACCCACCGCGGCCTCAGTGGCCCGGCGATCCTGCAGATCTCCAACTACTGGCAGCCGGGCGAGCCCCTGCAGCTGGACCTGCTGCCGGACCGCGACAGCCTGGCCTGGCTGCAGGAGCAGCAGCAGGCGCGCCCGCTGGCGGAGCTGCGCACCGTGCTGGCCGAGGCCCTGCCCAAGCGCTTCGCCCAGCGGCTCTGCGAGGCCTGGTTCACCAGCAAGCCCATGCGCCAGTACCGGCCGCAGGAGCTCAAGGACCTGGCCGCGCAGCTGGCCGACTGGCCGGTGGTGGCCTCCGGCACGGAGGGCTACCGCACCGCCGAGGTCACGCTGGGCGGGGTGGATACCCGCGAGCTGTCCTCCGCCACGATGGAGTCGAAGCTCGTGCCGGGGCTGCACTTCGTGGGGGAGGTGGTGGACGTGACCGGCTGGCTGGGAGGCTTCAATTTCCAGTGGGCCTGGGCGTCGGCGGTGGCGGCGGGCAAGGCGATCTAGGCCCGTGCCTTTGTAGGAGCGGCTGTTAGCCGCGAGCGAGGGTCACCATGAGCACCGGCGTTCGCGGCTAACAGCCGCTCCTACAAAAGCCGCTTGGGTCCTTGTGGGAGCGGCTTCAGCCGCGATTTTTTGCTGTCACACCCCAAAGATCGCGGCTGAAGCCGCTCCCACGAAAAGCAGAAGCCTCCGCCCAAAGAAAAACCCCGCCGAAGCGGGGTTTTTCTTTAAAGCGGCAACCTTTACTCAATCACCTTCAACTCGACGCGGCGGTTGTTGTCGCGGCCGGCCTCGGTGTCGTTGGTGTCGATCGGCTGGGCCTCGCCGTAACCCACCGGCTTCATGCGGTCGGCGGTGACGTTCTGGCCGGCCAGGAAGGTCTTGACCGAGTTGGCACGACGCTCGGACAGGCCGAGGTTGTAGTTGTCGGTGCCGATGTTGTCGGTGTGGCCTTCCAGCTCCACCTTGATCTCCGGGTAGGAGTTCAGCGTGGCGCCCACGTCCACCAGGATGGTCTTGGCTTCCTCGGTCAGGCGGTCCGAGTCGAACTCGAACTTCACGCCCTTGAGGATGAACTTGTTGGCGGCGCAGCCGTTCTCGTCGACCTGCTCGCCGGCACGCGGCTTGCGGCAGTCGCCGGTCAGGGCGCAGCCATTGGCCAGGACCTTGGCGCCGGCCGGGGTGTTCGGGCACTCGTCGATGTCGTCGGGCACGCCGTCGCCGTCACCGTCGATGGTGCAGCCCTGGGCGTTGACAGCCTTGCCGGCCGGGGTATCCGGGCACTGGTCGAGGCCATCGGGCACGCCGTCGCCGTCGGTGTCGAGCGCGCAGCCCTTGTCGTCCAGGGTGGCGCCTTCCGGTGCCGGCGGGCAGACCGGCTCGACCACGGCCGGCGGCGGCTCTTCGGCCTTCTCGGTGTGGCCCAGCGGGATCAGCAGGCCGACGTTGAAGACGCCGTCGTAGAAGTCACGGTTCTTGTCCGGGGTGGTGCCGGCCAGGTCACGGCCATGGGCGTCCACGCGGTACAGGGCCTCGGCGCGCAGGATGAAGCGTTCGCTGAGCGGGAACAGGTAGCCCAGGCCGATATCGAACAGGGTGGTCTTGTAGTCCGGGATCGGGCCCGGGTGCTCGGAGACCGCGCCGTACATCAGGTTCAGCTTGGTGTAGAAGTTCGGCCAGCTGTTGAAGAAGGAGATCAGCGCACCGGCGCCGACACCCTTGATCTCGGCGGAACCGCTGCCGGACTCGGCGTCCATCTGGCCGTAGACGCCGACCAGTTCCAGCGCCATGCCGTTGGTCACCTTCTTGCCGATGGAGATCACGCCACCCAGGCCATCGTCGGTGCCGCGGTCGTCGTCGGCATAGATGTAGGAGAACATCGGCGAGACGTACCAGCGGCGGTGCGCCAGCGCGGCGGCGCCGTAGGCCTCGGGGTCTTCGCTGGCTTCGTCGCCGGAGGACTCGGAGGAGGCGGAGTCGTCGGCCGGGGGGGCTTCCTCGGCGGGCGCGGCGGCTTCCTCGACCGGGGCGGCTTCGGCGGCAGCGTCGGCCGGGGCAGCCTCGGGGGCGGCGGCGTCAGCCGGAGCGGCGTCCGCAGGAGCGGCCTCGGCGGCGGGTGCGTCGGCCGGCGCGGCCTCGTCCTGGGCCTGGGCGGGCGCGACCATGCCCAGCGCCAGCAACATTGCGAAAAGACCGAACCGACGTTTCATGCTTTCTCCCCTTGAATTCTTTCCCTGAACGGGAACCCTGTTTCTTCGGCAAATATAACAGCCGCCAATGGCGACCGTCTTCATCTGCGATTTCTAGCATGCGGCGGCGGCGGCCGACAACCGAGGAGGCGGCGCTGCGGCTATAATCCGCGGCTCATTTCCGGCCCCCGCGCCGAGCATTTTTCTGGTTGATCATGGAAATCCAGCAGATCAAGAGCGAGATCACGGCCCTGCGAGCGCGTTTCGACGCGCTCCGGGGCTATCTTTGACTACGATAACAAGAAGGACCGCCTGGCCGAGGTAAACGCCGAGCTGGAGGGCGGGGAGGTCTGGAACAAGCCGGAGTACGCCCAGGCCCTGGGCCGCGAGCGCGCCGTGCTGCAGGACGTGATCGAGTCCATCGACCGGGCCAGCAATGGCCTCAACGACGCCACCGACCTGCTGGAGATGGCCGAGGCCGAGGGCGACGCCGCCACGGTCGCCGAGGTCGAGCGCGATGTGGTCAAGCTCGGCAAGCTGGCCGACGACATGGAATTCCGCCGCATGTTCAGCGGCGAAATGGACACCGCCAACGCCTACGTCGAACTGCAGGCCGGTGCCGGCGGCACCGAGGCCCAGGACTGGGCCGACATCCTGCTGCGCATGTACATCCGCTGGGCCGAGGGCAAGGGCTTCAAGGTGGAACTGCTGGAGCGCTCCGATGGCGAAGTCGCCGGCCTCAAGTCGGCCAGCCTGTTCATCGAGGGCTCCTACGCCTATGGCTGGCTGCGCACCGAGACCGGCGTGCATCGCCTGGTGCGCAAGTCGCCGTTCGACTCCGGCAACCGCCGCCACACCTCCTTCGCGGGCGTGTTCGTCTCGCCGGAAGTGGACGACAACATCAAGATCGACATCAACCCGGCCGACCTGGAAGTGGCGACCTTCCGCTCCTCGGGCGCCGGCGGCCAGCACGTCAACAAGACCGAGTCGGCGATCCGCATCAAGCACATCCCCAGTGGCATCGTCGTGGCCTGCCAGACGCAGCGCTCGCAGCACGCCAACCGCGACCGCGCGATGAAGATGCTGGCGGCCAAGCTGTACGACGCCGAGTTGCAGAAGCGCAACACCGAGAAGCAGAAGGTCGAGGATTCCAAGAGCGACATCGAATGGGGCAGCCAGATCCGCTCCTACGTGCTCGACCAGTCCCGCATCAAGGACCTGCGCACCGGCGTGGAAATCGCCGACACGCAGAAGGTGCTGGACGGCAACCTCGATCCCTTTATCGAAGCAAGCTTGAAGCAAGGCCTCTAAGCCATGACCGAAGAACAGAAGCAGCCGCCGCAGGACGAGAACTACGTCATGGCGGCGCGGCGCGAGAAGCTGGACAAGCTGCGCGCCCAGGGCGATGCCTACCCCAACGATTTCCGCCGCGACACCATGGCGGAGTTCCTGCACGGCAGCTACGGCGAGCGCGACGCCGCCTCGCTGGAGACCGACACCACCGAGTTCCGCGTCGCCGGCCGCCTGATGGCCAAGCGCGGGCAGGGCAAGGTCAGCTTCGTCGAGATGCAGGACCAGTCCGGCCGCATCCAGCTGTTCGTGCAGATGAACGCGCTGGGCGAAGAGGCCTACAACGACTTCAAGACCTGGGACGTGGGCGACATCGTCGGCGCCATCGGCACGCTGATGCGCACCAAGGCCGGCGAGCTGTCGCTGCGCGTCAGCAGCATCCAGCTGCTGAACAAGACCGTGCGGCCGCTGCCGGACAAGTGGGCGGGCCTGACCGATACCGAGATCCGCTACCGCCAGCGCTACGTCGACCTGATCGTCAACCCGGAAGTCCGCCGCGTGTTCGAAAAGCGCGGCCAGACCGTGCGCTTCATCCGCAACTTCCTCGACTCGCTGGGCTTCTTCGAAGTCGAGACGCCGATGCTGCAGCCGATCCCCGGCGGCGCCACCGCGCGGCCCTTCATCACGCACCACAACGCGCTGGACCGTGACCTGTACCTGCGCATCGCCCCGGAGCTTTATCTCAAGCGCCTGGTGGTGGGCGGCTTCGAGAAGGTCTACGAGATCAACCGCAATTTCCGCAACGAGGGCCTGTCCACCCGGCACAATCCCGAGTTCACCATGCTGGAGTTCTACCAGGCCTACGCCGACTACCGCGACGCGATGGACCTGGTCGAGACCATGGTGCGCGACGCCGCGATCACGGTGAACGGCAGCGGCAAGCTCAGCTACGGTGGCCGCGAGTACGACATGGAGCGCCCCTTCAACCGCTGGACCATGAAGGAAGCGGTGCTGCGCAACAACCCCGACTTCGATGTGACCCAGGCCGGGGATCGCGAGTACCTGGCGGCTTTCTGCAAGAAGGTCGGCGGCGATGTCAGGAAGGACTACGGCGCCGGCAAGCTGCTGACCGAAATCTTCGAGCAGACCGTCGAGACCACGCTGCTGGACCCGACCTTCATCACCGAGTACCCGACGGAAGTGTCCCCGCTGGCGCGCCGCAGCGACGCCAACCCGGAGGTCACCGACCGCTTCGAGTTCTTCATCGGCGGCCGTGAAGTCGCCAACGGTTTCTCCGAGCTGAACGATCCCGACGACCAGGCCGGCCGCTTCAAGGCCCAGGTGGTCGCCAAGGATGCCGGCGACGACGAGGCCATGGTGTTCGACGCCGACTACATCCGCGCCCTGGAATACGGCCTGCCGCCGACCGCCGGCGTGGGCATCGGCATCGACCGCCTGGTGATGTTCCTGACGGATTCGGCGAGCATCAGGGACGTGCTGCTGTTTCCGCAGATGCGCCCGGAGGCCTGAGGGGCTGAGGGCCCCAGGGCATGACCGCCACAGATCCGCTGCACGCCGAACTCAAGCGCCACTTCGGCTTCGACAGCTTCCGCCCCGGCCAGGAGGCCGTGGTGCGCGACGCACTGGCCGGGCGCGACCTGCTGGCGATCATGCCCACCGGTGGCGGCAAGTCGCTGTGCTTCCAACTGCCGGCGCTGCTGAAGGAAGGCGTGATGGTGGTGGTGTCGCCGCTGATCGCGCTGATGCAGGACCAGGTGCGCCTGCTGGCCGACAACGGCATTGCCGCCACCTTTCTCAATTCCACGCTCAGCGGTGCCGAGGCGGCGCAGCGCATCCAGGCGCTGCGGCGCGGCGAGACCCGCCTGCTGTACGTGGCGCCGGAGCGCCTGCTCAGCCCGGGTTTCATCGAGAGCTTCCTGCAGCCGCTGCGCGAAACCGTGGGCATTTCGGCCTTCACCATCGACGAGGCGCACTGCGTTTCCGAGTGGGGCCATGACTTCCGCCCGGAGTACCGCCAGCTCAGCCGCCTGCGCGAGCTGTTCAGCGACGTGCCGGTGTTCGCTTTCACCGCCACCGCCACGCAGCGCGTGCGCGAGGACATCGCCCGGCAGCTCAGCCTGCACCAGCCGGCGCTGCACGTCGCCAGCTTCAACCGGCCCAACCTCTATTACGCGGTCAAGCCGCGCGGCGCGCGCAGCTTCGACGAACTGCTGGCGCATGCCCGCTCCACCCGCGGTTCGGGCATCGTCTACTGCCTGTCGCGCAAGCGCGTCGACGAACTGTCCTCCGAGCTGCAGGCTGCCGGCATCGCCGCGCTGCCGTACCACGCCGGCCTGGACGGCGAGACCCGCCGCGAGCACCAGGACCGCTACATCCGCGACGACGTGCAGGTGATGGTGGCCACCGTCGCCTTCGGCATGGGCATCAACAAGCCCGACGTGCGCTGGGTGATCCACTACGACCTGCCGCGCTCGATGGAGGGCTACTACCAGGAGGCCGGCCGTGCCGGCCGCGACGGCGAGCCGGCGGGCTGCATCCTGTACTTCGGCATGGGCGACATCCGCACCGCCGAGTTCCTGATCGCGCAGAAGGTCCATCCGCAGACCGGCGAACCGCTGGAGGACGAGCAGCGCATCGCCCGCCAGCAGCTGCGCCAGGTGCTGGACTACGCCGACAGCACCGAATGCCGCCGCGCCGTGCAGTTGCGCTACTTCGGCGAGCCGCATCCCGGCAGCTGCGGCAACTGCGACAACTGCATCAACCCGCGCCCGCTGCAGGACTGGACGCTCGAGGCCAAGCAGCTGCTGTCCGCTGTCGCCCGGCTGGCGCAGCGCCGCCAGCGCTACGGCGCCGGCACCGTGATCGACATCCTGCGCGGGGCCAAGACCGAGAAGCTGATCTCGGCGGGCCACGATACGCTCACGGTCTACGGCATCGGCGCCGGCCGCTCGGCGGAAGACTGGCGCTCCCTGACCCGCTCGCTGCTGCAGCAGGGCGTGCTGGAGGAAACCCACGACGGCTACCCGGTGCTGTTGCTCAACGCGGCGAGCTGGGAGGTGCTGCGCGGCGAGCGCACGGTGCAGATGGCCGCGCCGGTGGCGGCGGCCAGGGGCAGCGGCAAGGGCAGGGCGGCCAAGGCCGCGGTCGCTGCCGGAGTGGTGCCGGATTCGGAAGAGGACGGCCTGTTCGAGGCCCTGCGCGCCCTGCGCAAGAAGATCGCCACCGAGCACGGCGTGCCGCCCTACGTGGTCTTCAACGACGCCAGCCTCAGGGCCATGGCCCGCGAGCGCCCCACCGATCAGGACGCCTTCGCGGGAATCCCGGGTGTGGGCGCGAAGAAGCTGGACGAGTACGGCTGGGACTTCACGGCGCTGATACGGGAATGGCAGCCGGACAAGCGCTAACGCTTTGCCCGGCTGGCTTCAGCCCCGTTTCAAGCGGAAAGCCGCCTCAGGCCCCGGTCGGCACCGCCGCCTTTGCATCCGGTGTTTGCCACAGCAGACCCGCGCTGGGGTCGATGGCGCCGAGCAGGCGGTGCAGCAGGGTCTTGAGCATCGCCGCTTCACCGGGCGCCAGGCGTTCCAGCAGCTGCGATTCCATGGCCTTGGCGGCGGAGATCAGGCGCAGCGCCAGCGCGACGCCTTCGTTGGTCAGCTGGAAGGCCGGACCCTCGGTGTCGGTGGTACCGCCGACCGAGCGTGCCAGGCCGCGGCGGATCAGGGCGCCGGCGGCGGCGTCGCTGTGCTCGCCCAGGACGCTGGACATGCCGGCATCGAGCTCGTCGGCGCTCATGATGCGTTTCAGCGTCAGCGTCGAGAGCAGGTAGAACTCCTCGTCGCTGAGGTTTTCCTCGGACAGGGCCTTGCGGATCTGGCTGAAGAACTGGAAGTGGCCGCGGCCGAGCAGGTAGCCGAGGAAGTCCTCGTTGAAGCTGCCGGCCAGGGCCGGGTTGCGCGGCTCGCTGCCGCTGCGCGGCGCGGCATGGGCGTAGCGGCCGCTGTGGAATACCAGCGGCGCATTCTCGGCGCGGTCGAAGTCCAGCACCTCGCCGACGAAGATGACGTGGTCGCCGCCCTCGTACTGGAAGGCCGTGCGGCACTGGAAGCGCGCATTGCAGCCGCGCAGCAGCGGAATCTCACCCAGCCCCTGCTCGATGTCGACCCCGGCAAACTTGTCGACGCCGCGCTTGGAGAAGCGCGTGGAGATCGGCTCCTGGTCGGCGGCCAGCACATGCACTGCCCAGTAGGGCGCCTTCTGGAAGGCTTCCAGGCTCCCCGAGGTATTCGCCAGGCTCCACAGCACCAGCGGCGGATTGAGCGAGACCGAGTTGAAGCTGTTGGCCGTCAACCCCACCTGCGAGCCGTCGGGCGCGCGGGTGGTGATGACGGTGACGCCGGTGGCGAAGGTGCCGAGTGCCTTGCGGAACTCCTGCGGGTCGAGGGGGGCTGCGGTCTGGCTCATCCTTGCTCGTTTAAAAGTTGTACTTCGCGGTGAAGCCGATGTTGTCGCGATCGGCATAGGGGTTGGCACTGAAGTCGGGGGTGCCGTAATAGCCGCTGTAGCTGACGCCCAGCGTGATCTTCTGCAGGTAGGTGAAGTTGAAGCCGATGCTGGCGCGCCAGTCGTCCTCGCCCATCTGCGAACCGAAGCCGGACAGCAGCGAGGACTGGCCCAGCACCGTCTTGGAGTGCGTCAGCGGCACCTGCAGGTCCCAGCCGTTGAACAGGTTCTTGCGGTCGAAGATGAACAGGAACGAGTAGGCCGCCGCTTCCTTGCTGTAGGTCAGCTTGTCGGAGCAGCTGGTCGGGCCACAGCCCTCGTCACGGTCGATGACCCAGTTGTAGCCGAAGTCGGCGACCACGGTCAGTGCGTCCCAGAAGTACTGCGGGCCGAGGACATACAACACGTTGACGTTGGCCTGGCCGACCTCGGCGCGCACCGGGGTGGGCACCGGCCCGAGCAGACCGCCGTCCACGTCCACCAGCACGTCGACGCCGTCGCGGTAGATCAGCTCGCCGCCGACATTGGCGCCGAACAGGGCGGTGGAGAAGCTCATCGCCGACATGTGGATGCCGTCGAAGAAATTGACGTTGTAGGTCACCGGGACCTGCAGGCCCAGCGCCGCGGACCCGATAGACTGGCCGCCGGGCAGTGGCAGCAACTCGGCACTGCCGTAGTTCTGCACCGGGGCGGGCGTGGTGTTGTGGTAACGCAGGTGGTAGAGGCCGACGTTGCTGTTCGGCGTGACCTGGTACTTGACGCCCACCCCGTACTGGCCATGATCGCTGGGAAGCTTGTCCGGACCACGCTGCACGTTGATGTAGCGCGGCGTGCCGGCCGGCTGGATCAGGTTGAGGTCCGGCAGCATCACCGGCGGCAGCAGGGGATCCAGGTTGTTGAGGATCGCGCCCAGGGCGCCGGTGATCGGGCTGACCGGCAGGTTTTCGCCACCGGGCAGGTTCGGCAGCAGCAGGTCACCGATCAGCTGCACGTACTCGGCCAGCTCCGGCGAAGTCAGGTCGATGTCGCTGAGGTTCTGCAGGAACAGCGGGTTCTTGATGCCGTAGATGAACTCCGCGCCCGGACCGACGACGTCGGCCACGGAGAAGAACTCGCCCACCGGGTTCAGCTCGGTCGCCTTGTACTCCAGCTTGTACTGGCCGAGGACCGTCCACTTGTCGTCCAGCGACAGCTGCATCGACACCTGGTTGACCGGCAGCAGGATGCTCTTGACGTCGGCGCCCGGCACCGTTGCCTTGGTGGCGTCGGCCGGCGACTGCGCCAGGGCGATGCCGGCGAAGAACAGGCTTTCGCCCCAGGCGGCGATATGGCGGCCCACGCGCAGGTTCAGCGCCGTCTCGTCGGTCAGGTACCAGGAGCCGTAGGCGTAGGCGTCGAGCAGGCGCGCACGCTGGCCGTCGTAGTACTCGGCGTCGTCGGAGAACTTGTTGGTCGGCAGTTCGGTCTTGCTGATCGTCGCGCCCGGCTGGTCCGATGCCGGCGAGGTGTTGTCGTTCCTGCGGTGGTAGACGTCGTCGTAGAAGGCGTCGCCACGGAACAGCACGCCGTAGTCGCCATAGTTCAGCTGGATTTCGCCGAGCAGCGACAGGCGGTTGTTGACCAGCGAGTGCTTCTTGAAGTTGCGGTCGCCGTCGTCGTAGTTGTTGGACTCGGGCAGCTTCATCGAGTCCGGCAGCGGGATGTTGGCCGCCGGCGCGGTGTCGATGATGCGACGGTCCGGATCGTGCAGGCGCATCGCGGCGGAGTAGGCGGCCTGCACCTGGTACTGGCCGTCCAGGCCGAACAGGTCGAAGGAACCGGCCCAGGCGGGCAGGGCGGAACCGCCCAGGAACACGGCCAGCAGTCTCGGCCCATAAGTCCAACGCGTACGCACGCCCGCAAGCCCCTGATTCCCCATCGCGCCCTCTCCTCTCTGTTGAAGCTTTTATATTGGAATAATGCAGACGCTAACCTAGATGCCCCGACTGAGCCTAGCCTCACCCGAAAAGATTAGGGTCGGCTCCCACGAAACGGGTATGGCAGGCAGGCCTGAAATGGTGCATCTTGAATGCTGCCTCAGCTGCTGCCAGGGCACACGATAAATATAAGGCTGGAGAGACCCGCATGCAGTACCTGAGTCCCGTCGACGCGTCCTTCCTGCGCATGGAATCCAAGCGCACCCCGATGCACGTCGGGGGCATGCTGACCTTCAAATTGCCCGACAACGCCCCGCCGGACTTCCTGCGCGACCTGCTGCAGCACATGCGCAGCACGCCGTTCATGCCGCACCCCTTCGACTGCCGCCTGGCCCGTGGCCGGATGTCCAGGCTGGCCCCGGCCTGGGTCAAGGCCGATATCGACATCGACTACCACATCCGCCACTCGGCCCTGCCGTACCCCGGCGGCGAGCGCGAGCTGGGCGTGCTGGTGGCGCGTCTGCACTCGCACCCGCTGGACCTGAGCCGGCCCCTGTGGGAATGCCACATCATCGAGGGCCTGGAGAACCGCCGCTTCGCGATCTACTTCAAGGCCCACCACTGCGCCATCGATGGCGTCGGCGGGATGAAGATGGTGCGCAGCTGGCTGACCGAGGACCCGACCGACATGAACGGTCCCGGCCGGCTCTCGAATGCCATCCAGGACCAGGAGCCGCCGCCGCCCAGATCCTGGAAGACCCGTCTTGGACGACCGTTCAAGGTCGCCGGCCACCAGATCCGTACCCTGCCGGAGCTGATCAAGGTACTCCGGGAAATGAGCGCCCCGGGCCTGGAGGGCGGTACCCGGGCTGCCCTCAGCACCCCGCGCAGCCTGCTCAACCAGCCGATCAGCCAGCAGCGACGCCTGGGCACCCAGCTGCTGGACCTGAAGCGCGTCAAGGCGATCAGTTCGGCCACCGGCACCACGGTCAACGACGTGTCCCTTGCGATTTGCGGCAGCGCCATCCGCCGCTACCTGCTGGAGAACGGCGCCCTGCCGGAGAAGTCCCTGCTGGCCTCGGTGCCCGTGGCCCTGCCGCGGCCGGAGGGCAAGGGCGGCAACGCCGTGGCCGGCTTCGTCTGCCCCTTCGGCACCGACCAGACCGACCCGCTCAAGCGCCTGCAGCGCATCAACCGCGTCACCACCGTCACCAAGCAGCAACTGCTGAGCCTGTCGCCCACGGCACTGGAGCAGTTCACGCTGATGGGTCTGTCGCCGCTGCTGCTGGGCCAGATGGCCGGCGTGCTGTCCAAGGTGCCGCCGTTCTTCAACGTCACGGTATCCAATGTCGTGGCCTCCAGGGTCCCGCTGTACCTGCGCGGCGCCCAGCTGGAAGCGATGTACCCGATGTCGATCCTGTTCGACGGCTACGCCCTGAACATCACCCTGGTCGGCTACGTCGACCGCGTCGCTGTCGGCTTCACCGGCTGCCGCGACGCCCTGCCGAGCCTGCAGAAGCTTGCCGTCTACACCGGCGAGGCCCTGAAGGAGATGGAGGAAGCACTGGCGGCGGCGATGCCGGCCAGCGCGGCGCCGAAGAAGAAGGCCAGGGCGAAGTCCTGACGCGCGGGTTTGTGGGAGCGGGCTTGCCCGCGATCTTTGCAGGGCTCGCCCGACAGATCGCGGGCAAGCCCGCTCCCACATGAAGCCTACTCCGGCTTCTTCCTGTAGGTGTGCACCGCGATCTCGCCGCTCAGGCCGCTGAGATCGTTGACCGCCGCGTCGATCACCGTATCGCCTTCCAGCGACTGCGCGGTGATCTTGCCGCCGTCGATCCCCGTGGCCACCGCCGCCACGGCCGTGTTGCGGCTGCTCCAGGAGATGTCATGGCGCACCGGGCGCTCGATGCCGTCCTCGAACAGGCCCCAGGCCTGCGCCTGCAGGCTGTCGCGCAGTTCCAGCTCGGCCTCGTCGGCCGACAGGCGCAGGGACAGGATGTCCAGCTCCCGCGCCTCGATCACGCGGGTGTCCGCGCTGATATCGGCGGACTCCAGGATGAAGCGCAGCTGCAGAGGTTCCCGCGCCAGCAGCGGCCGCAGCAGGCGGCCGGCTTCATCCAGCGACTGCGCGAAGCCGCTCTCGTCGCCCTGCAGCAACTCCGCCGTCACCTGCGAGGCCAGTTCCTGCGGCGGCGCGCTGGCGTCCTCGAACAGGCCGTGGATGCCGACATGCTCGCTGTAGCCCAGCGGCAGGTAAGTGCCGGCCGGCTGCTCGTAGTCCAGCTGCAAGGCTCGCAACGGCCCCAGCCGCAGCTCGCGCCGCGCCGAGCGGCCGCACAGTGGCAGTGACGCCTCCAGCACGAAGGGGCTGTCCACCGGCCCGCTCAGGGACTGCAGGCTCGACCCGTCGCTGCTCACCGGCGCGCCCGCGGTCACCACCTTCCAGGCCGCGACCTCGGTCAGGTCCACCGGCACGCTGCTGTCCAGCGTGGTGGTCTGCAGCTCGAAGGTCTGCAAGGTCTCCGGCGCCATCCGCGTCAGCTCCGGCGTGATGCGCAGCTCGCCGATCGCGGTGGCGCTGACGCCGTACTGCGCGCGCAGGCCGGCATAGTCGGCGGTGATGGTCGCCGTGCCGGGGCCCACCACGATCACCGTGCCCTGGGCGTAGGCCAGCCCGGAGCTGCCCGGGATCGGGATGTCGCCGTTGCTGACGATCGCCACGCCGGTGTCGTTGCTGCTCCAGCTGCTGCGCTCCGACACCGCGTCCAGCGAGTCGCCGCCCTCGCCGGAGAAGGTGGCGACGGCGGCGAGCGTCACCGCCGCGCACTCGTAGGTCTCCACCGAGTCGCCGCCGTAGAGCGAGGTCACCTGCAGCTTGGTCGGGCGCCGGCCCTCGCCGACGCCACCGGAGCAGGCGGCCAGTGCCAGCAGCGCTGCCGCCCCCATGGGCAGCAGCCTGGTTGCGGAACGCATCACTGCGGGAAGAACAGGATGCGGTTGTTGTTGCGGTCGCTGACATAGAGCACGCCGCCGGAGACGTAGGCGCCGGAGGCGCCGCTGAGCGTGGTCGCGGCCGGCTCGTCGTCGGCGTCGCCGTCCTGGTCGGCGTCGTTGGCGATCACCGAAGTGAAGTCGTCCTGGCCGTAGACCTCGCCGGCCGCCAGGCCGTTTTCCAGCGGGAAGGCGTTGTAGCGCAGCACGCGATTGTTGCCGGAGTCCGCGACGTAGATGCGGGTGCCGTCCGAGCCGACGCCGAAGGGCGCGCGCAGCGTCGAGGCCGAACTGCCGGGCGAAGAACGGCTGAAGCCGCTCTGGCCGATCACGTAGTCGGCATCGGCACTGGACTGCTGCGGGAACAGCGCCCAGTACAGCACGCGGTTGTTGCCCGAGTCGGTCACCAGCAGGCGGAAACCGTCGCTCCACAGGCCCGCCGGCTTGTTCATCTCGTCGGACTCGTCGTCGGCTTCGCGGGTGGTGAAGTCCGGCTGGCCCAGCACCAGGTCGGCGGCCGTGCCGCTGGTGGTCGGTACGCTGTTCCAGACCAGCACACGGTTGTTGTTCTGGTCCGCCACCACCAGGCGGCCGTTGGCGATCACCGCCGAGGTCGGGAAGGCCAGGCGCGTGGCGCTGGTGCCGGAAGTGGAGGAAACGAAATCGGTCTGGCCGATCACCACGTCGGGCAGGTCGCCGGCGGCATCCGGCGTGCTGTTCCAGATCAGCACGCGGTTGTTGCCGGAGTCGGCCACCACCAGCTTGCCTTCACCGGCGAACACCGCACCCGGCAGGGCCAGGCGATTCTGCGCCGTGGCCGGCGTGTTGGCCGTGGCGCTGGCCTGGCCCAGCACGAAGCTGGCGGCCGTCGCGGCACTGGAGGGGATCGTGCTGAAAGCCAGGATGCGGTTGTTGGCGGTGTCGGCGATGAACAGCTTGGTGCCATCGCTGGCGACGTTGCCCAGCGGCTGCGCCAGCGTGTTGCCGGCGGTGGTGGCGCCGCGGTTCGGCGCGCTTTTGCTGAAGTCGGCCTGGCCGTAGAGCCCGAAGGCCTCGATCAGGTCGAGATCGTCGTCATCGCCGCCACCCCCTCCGCCGCAGCCGGCAAGCAGCGCCGGCAGCACGAACAGCAGGGCAAGGACGGACAAGCGCAGGCCGCGCGCAGACGGGGTCGCCGACATCGGGTTCTCCAGGGGATCGGGGGCAGGTCCCCATGATTCCCCGGGCGCGCGAAGCGCGGCTGCAAGGCTTTGTATGAATCTGTGTCGAAGGCGCTTATGCCGTCAGTGGCAGGCACAGTTCCACCGCGAACGGCCGGTCGGCGCGGCGCTCGCGCAGCTCCACGCGCGCGCCATGCGCATGGGCCACGCGCTGCACGATCGCCAGGCCCAGGCCCGCGCCGCGACCGTCGCGCGCACGGTTGCCGCGCTCGAAGGGTTCGGTCAGCCGCTGCCACTCCTGCGACTCGATGCCGCGCCCATGGTCCTCCACGCTGAGTCGCAGCATCCCGCCCTCGGCGTGGGTCGTCACGCGCACCGGCGCAGCGCCGTGCACCAGCGCGTTGTCGGCCAGGTTGCGCACCAGGCGCAGCAGGCCCAGGCGCCGCACGCTGACCTGTTCGCCAGGACAGCGCAGGTCCAGCTGCAGTCCGTCATGGCGCTGCAGTGCGGTGCGCACCAGCGCATCCAGCTCCAGGGTTTCCAGCGGCTCGTCCTGGCCGTCGCGCACGAAGTCGATGCACTGGTGGACGATGTGATCGATGTCGCGGATGTCGGTCATCATCGGCTGGAAATCGCCCGGGTGATCCGCCGCATGCAGCTCGATCGCCGCCTGCAGCCGCGCCAGCGGCGAGCGGATGTCGTGCGACAGCCCGGCCAGCATCAGCTCGCGCTCGCGCAGGCTGCCGCGCAGCTTGCCGCTCATGCGCTGCAGCGCCCCGCCGATCTGGCGGAACTCGCGGGGTCCGCTCGGCTCCGCGGAAGGTGCCGCGCCGCGCTCGATGTCGCCGATGGACTCGATCAGCCGGCGTACCGGACGACGCAGCAGCAGCGTCAGCAGCAGCACCGCGGTCAGCATCAGGATGCCGATCGTGGCGAGGTTGATCATCGTGAAATGACGCCGCATCGCCTTGATCGCCGCCTCGTGCTCCGGGCCGCCGAGCATCATGACGCCGCCCTTGGGGCCATCCGCGGCGCCGTCATGAGTCCGCAGCGCTGTGACAAACCGGCGTCGCGGTGCGTCCGGCGATTCCACCGCCGGGCCTTCGTCCAGCATCACCCGCGTGCGCGGCCCGCCCTCGGTCACGGCGACGCTGCCGGCGACCCGCGCCGGCAGCGCCATCGTAAAGCTCGAAGGGCCGCCCAGCAGGCCTGGCCCCGGCCCCGTCGACAGGCCGAAATGCGCCACCGCCACACGCGGTGCCTGGCCCGGCAGCGGGCCACGCTCTCCTGGCGGCGGCGGCAGGCCGCGAAACATCAGGTCCGGCGGCGGGAACAGCTGCAGCAGGGCGTAGTTGAGCAGCGGGCTGCCCAGCAGCGCCGCCGCCACGATCAGCCCCACCCAGTTGCGCAGGCTGACGCTCACGGCGCCGCCACCGCCACGTGGTCCGGCACGAAGATATAGCCGCGGCCCCAGACGGTCTGGATGTAGCGCGGCTCCGCGACATCCGGTTCCAGGATGCGGCGCAGCCGCGACACCAGCAGGTCGATCGAGCGCGACAGCGTCTCGCCGCGGTTGCCCGAGACCATGCGGTGCAGCTCGTCGCGGCCCAGCACGCGCCGCGCATTGAGCGCCAGCGCTTCCAGCAGCTGGTACTCGCCGGTGGTGAGCCGCAGCGGCACGCCGTCACGCCGCAGCACGCGGCTCCACAGGTCCAGTTCGAAGTCGCCGAAGCGCAGCGTCTCGCGGCTGGCCGACATCCCGGGCGTGCCGCGCTGGCGCGTGCGCCGCAGCACCGAGTGGATGCGCGCCACCAGCTCGCGCGGGTTGCAGGGTTTGCCCAGGTAGTCGTCGGCGCCCACCTCCAGGCCGATGATGCGATCCACGTCGTCGCCGCGTGCCGACAGCATGATGATCGGCGTGCCGGGGGCCAGCTCGCGCAGCCGGCGGCACAGGCTGATGCCGTCACCGTCCGGCAGCATCAGGTCCAGCACCACCAGGTCGTAGGCCTCGCGCTGGACATAACGCTGGGCCGAAGCGGCCGTACCCACCCCCTCGGCGTCGATGCCGTGCTTCACCAGGAAACCGGCGATCAGGTTGCGCAGGCGCTCGTCGTCGTCGACCAGCAGGACTTTGGGATTGATGGACATGTTGGACGGACTCTAGGTACGCAATGGGCGTGAAGAAAGGGGTTTGCCGGGGCCGGATACAGGCTGATACGAATTGCGACAATTGCGGGGCGGACCCGTGGCGGCGGCGGCCGATACCTTGGCCGCAGTTCCCGCCACCGTGACCGCCGAATGTCCGTGTCCCCGCTGCTGCATCGCTGCATCCCCCTGCTGGCCTGCCTGCCGCTGCTCGCCGCCTGCGAGGCCAGTCTCGACGTGGACCTTACCGACGGCCCCATCGACGGTGCCGAATCGGTGGTCCTGCAGGTCACCGGCATCAAGCTGCTGAAGGAGGACGGCAGCACCGTCACGATCGATGCCGAGGTCGAGGTCGACCTGCTGCAGTACCGCAACGGTTCGACGCTGAGACTGGCGGATGGCGTCAAGGTTCCGACGGCCCGCTATACGGGGGCCTACCTGACGTTCGCCGACGAGGGTTCCTATGTCGGCCGCAGCGACGGCAGCCAGGTCCCGGTGGTCCCGCCCGCCAGCCAGGAATTCACCGGCCTGGACCTCGACGTGGGCGAGGAGGACGAGGCCGGCCTGCTGCTGGACCTGGAACTGCGCTTCTCGCTGGACGACAACGTCGACAGCCTCGGCAGCTATGCCCTGAACCCGGTCCTGCGCGCCATGGACCCGGACCAGGTCGGCGAAGTCTCCGGCAAGGTGGCCAACGCCCTGGTGGAAGACTCCGACTGCCGGCAGGGCCGCAGCATCCTGCGCGGGGTCGGCGTCTATGCCTATGCAGGCAACGGCGTGACCCCGGTCGACTATGCCCGCGACCGCAGCAGCGGTACCCAGCCGGTCTCCGCCGCAGCGGTCTACGACGACGGCGACGGTGGCTACCGCTACCGCTTCGCCTACCTGCCGGAGGGCGACTACACCCTGGCCCTGACCTGCAAGGCCGACGACGAGCGCCCGGCCACCTCCGACGACCTCGACTTCAGCCACCGCCGCAACGCCACGGTGACCGAGGGAGAAATCCGCAGCATTGCCTTTACCGACGACTAGGGCCTGTTAACGCTACGGCAGTCGCTGCGATGCCCCCGTATTTGCGGCCAGGCACGACGCGAGGAGGGAGTTTGGTGGTTCCAAATAACCGACGAGCAACACAGCATGGCCGCAAAGACGGGGGCACCCTTCGGGCGGGACCGTTTTGGCGCAGGGCGTCGTCCCGCCCCGCTGATGTACTTCGAGTACACCGCGCGTGCCGGGACATAGCCCTGCGCCAAAACGGTCTCCGTCGCAGCGACTGCCGTAGTGTTAACAGGCCCTAGGAGAAAACCCCATGCTGACCCTCAAGCTTTCCCTGGGCTCCGGCCTGCTGATGCTGCCCCTGTTCCTGCTGGCCGGCGCCGCGCTGGCGCAGCTGCCACTGCCGGCCGATTACGACGAGAACGGGCAGGTCGACCGCAGCGAATGGCGCGAGGGCGCCGCCGCGCGCTTCCGCGCTGCGGACCGCAATTCGGACGGGTATCTGGATGCTGCCGAGCAGAAGCAACTGATGCCGCGGCATTTCGTGATGCGCCTGGGCCGGGCGGAGGGAGCGCCTGCGGCCGGCGACAAGCTGAAAACCCATGGCCTGCCGCTGCCTCCGGCACCGAAGGACACGAATGGCGATGGCTACTTGGACCAGGCCGAAGTCCTGGCGCAGGCGGACCAGGCCTTCGTGAAGATGGACCGGGATGGGAACGGGGTGCTGGAGGCTGAGGAGGTGATGCCGCCGCCACCGGCGTTACCGCTCTAGGCGAAGACTTCGGGATTGCCTCGCAGCCCTTGTGGGAACGGGTGGCGGTGCGGGGCCTTTTTGCTTTCTTGGAACCCCTCTCCCGCAAGCGGGAGAGGGGACGGCATACAGCGAGGGGCCATTCCGCCCTCGCTACTTGATCAAGCCTTCCGCTCGCATCGCGCTCTGCACCGCCGGCCGGCCGCCCACGCGCTCCATGTACGCCACCAGGTTCGGCCGCGTCGAGAACAGGTCCACCTTCACCACGCGGCTCCAGTTGGTCACGGTGAAGAGGTAGGCGTCGGCCACGGTGAACTGCTCGCCGGTGATGTACTGGCGGTTCGCCAGCATCTCCTCGACCGTGTCGTAGCGCTTCTGCAGGTTGTCGATCGCCACCTGCCGGGCTTCCGGCACCGTGGTCGGCCTGAACAGCGGGCTGTAGCTCTTGTGGATCTCGGTGCTGATGAAGTTGAGCAGCGACTGCAGCTGGTAGCGCGGCAGCGTGCCGTTCTCCGGCGCCAGCTTCGATGCCGGGCGCTGGTCGGCCAGGTACTGCACGATGGCCGGGCCCTCGGTCAGCAGCGTGCCATCGTCCAGCTGCAGCGCCGGGACGTAGCCCTTGGGATTGATGCTGGCAAAGTCAGCCCCGGAGGCGGTCTTCTTGCTGGCCAGGTCCACCTTTTCGGTTTCAGCGGCGATGCCGGCCTCGTGCAGCACGATATGCGGCGAGAGGGAGCAGGCACCGGGGGCGAAGTACAGTTTCATGGATTCTCCTTGGGGTGGTCGGGGTCGCAAGTACCGCGGGCCGCAGCATAGGCCGGGGCCGGGGTTTCAAGAAACCGGAAAATCCTGAACAGGTGCTTCAAATTGACTGAACCCCGGGGGGTGGCTGTTACACTCCGGAGTCATGAACATCCGTACATTGCTGCGCCTGCCCCTGATCCTCCTGGCCGTCGCCCTGGCCGCCTGCGAGTCCGACCTCGATATCGAACTGGCCACGGTCAACCGGCCGGTGGACGCCGAGCGCATTACCGTGCGCATCAAGGCGGTTGAACTGCAGAACGAGGGTGGCGGCACCGTCACCATCGACACCGACGACCGCGAGGTCGACCTGCTGGACTTCCAGGGCACCGAGCTGCTGCGGCTGGTGTCCGGCGAGAAGGTGGCCGCCGCGCGCTACCGCAAGCTGCGCCTGGTCTTCGACTCCCGCGACGGCGAGCTGGAAAACGAGGATGGCGACACATTCCCGATCCGCCTGGCCGACCTGCAGCCGGGCGCCGACATCGACGTCCAGCTGCAGGACGACGAGGACGAAACCGAGACCCTGCTGGCGGTGCTGGACCTGCGCTTCTCGTTCTCGCTGCAGACCCAGCAGGACGATTTCTACCGCCTGCGCCAGGTCGGCACCGCGGTACGCTCCGGCGACGGCGGCACCCTCAGCGGCAGTGTCGACGAAGACTACGTCGCCGGTGGCAACTGCGGCGACAGCGACGAAGAGGGTTTCGCCATGTACCTCTACAAGGGCGATCGTCGTACCCAGCTCAGCGACTACTTCGCCGACGAGCAGGCCAGTTCGCCGCTGGTCTCGGCCAGCGTGACCCGCGCGGGTGACGATGGCGACTACAGCTACCGCTTCCGCGGCCTGCCCGCGGGGCAGTACACGGTGGCCTACACCTGCACCGCCGAACTCGACGATCCACTGACCCGGCAGACAACGCTGCTGTTCCGCGACGCGCAGCTGGTGGAGATCACCGAGGGCGGCACTGTGACCCGGAACTTCTAGGGTCTAGCCCGCACATGCGCGTCCTGATCGTCGAGGACCACGCGGATATCGCTGAATCCGTCGGCGAGTACCTCGAAGAGCGCGGGCACGTCGTGGACTATGCGCGTGACGGCCTTGCCGCCCTGCGCCTGGCCACCCAGGAGACCTACGACGTCGTGGTGCTCGACCGCCTGCTGCCGCGCATGGATGGCGCGACGCTCTGCGCGCGCCTGCGCGGCGAGCATGGCCTGACCGCGCCGGTGCTGATGCTCACGGCGCTGGATACCGTGAACGACAAGGTCGCCGGCTTCGAGGCCGGTGCCGACGACTACCTGGTCAAGCCCTTCGAGCTGGCCGAACTGTACGCCCGCCTGACCGCGCTGCATCGTCGCGCCAGCAACCGTGTCGCCAGTTCCCAGCTCAGCGTCGGCGACCTGGTACTCCACACGCGCACGCGCGAGCTGCGTCGCGCCGGTCAACTGATCGCACTGTCGCCGACCCTGGCCAAGCTGCTGGAGCACCTGATGCGCAACGGCGACCGCATCGTGCCGCGCGAGGAGCTGGAATACCTGCTCTGGGGCGAGGAGCCGCCAGACCAGGATTTCCTGAGGGCACACATGCACAAGCTGCGCGATGCGATCGACCGCGAACACCCGCGCAAACTGCTGCATACCTTCCGCGGCATCGGTTACCGCCTGGCAGACCTCGAGCAAAAGGCCTGAGATGCTGCGCCAGCGCATCCGCCGCATCGTACTGGGCTTGTCGGTGGCGGCCGCCTTGCTGGGTGGCGCCGCGCTGTACGTCGCCGACGAGGCGATCGAGGATGCCGCCATCAACGACATGCTCGCGCGCCAGATGGATACCCTGCTGGAGGCGGAGGTCGTGCCGGAGCCGCAGGAGCAGCAGGTGTCCACGCTCAAGTTCTTCCGCCCCGCGCTCGGGGGCGTGCTGCCTGAGGCGCTGGGCAGCCTGCAGCCGGGGATCACCGAGCCCGTTGAAATTCACGGCGAGGACTACTGCGTCTACATGCGCGAGGTTGCACCGGGTGATGCCGCCTACCTGGCCTACCCGGTGGAGTTCGTCGAGCAGCGCGAGCGCTGGCTGTGGCTGGGCGTCTCGCTGACCGCGCTGCTGGTGTTCTCGATCACCTGGATCGCCGCCGACCGTACCACCGACCGCGCCCTGCGCCCCTACCTGGAGCTGCTGGAACAGGTGCGGGCGCTGGATCCCAATCGCCGTCACCTGCGCATCTCCGTCAGCCATGCCGACAGCGAACTGAACCTGGTGGTCAGCGCCCTCAACGGCCGGCTGGAGGACATCGAGCGCCTGATCGAGCGCGAGCGGGCGTTTGCCGCGGCCGCGAGCCATGAGTTGCGCGGCCCGCTGATGGTGATCTCCGCCGCGGGCGAAATGATGCGCGACAAGATCGATCCCGCCTCGCAGCGCTCGCTGCAGCGGCTCGAGCGCGGCGCCCGCGACATGCGCGAGATCCTCGATGCGCTGCTGGCGCTGTCGCGCACCCGCGTGTCGTCGACGCTGCTGGAAATCCACCTGGAAGAACTGTTGCCCGAAGCCGTCGAGCCGCACCTGGACGAGGACGGCGCGGCGCGCATCGACTGGCGGCTCACGCCCGAGGTCCTGGTGGCCTCGCCCGGTGCCGTGCGCGTGGTCTTCACCAACCTGTTCCGCAACGCCCTGCAGGCCTCGCCGGCGGGCAGGGTGACGGTCACCCTGGAGCATGGCTGCGTCACCGTCGACGACCAGGGCCCCGGCGTTGCGCCCGCAGCGATGCCGCATCTCTTCGAGCCTGGCTTCCATGCCCGCGAGGGAGGTTCCGGCATGGGCCTCTACATCGCCCGCGTGCTGGCGGATCGCTACGGCTGGGAGCTGCGGGTGGAAAACCGCGAGGGTGGCGGGGCGAGGGCGACCTGGCGTTTCCGCAACGCAAGCCGTACCTGAACCACTCGTCAGGTTCGCTGCACGGCAGCGCAGACAGGGAATAAGCTCTTCCCAGCCCGGCGTAGGGGCCGGAGTGTTCCAATGACAGGGAGAGTCAACATGCGCGCCATCACCCTTGGGCTTCTGCTGTCGCTGTGCCTGCTGCCGGCCCATGCCGCCGGCCCCCTCGAAAGCCTGCTGAGCCGCACCGTCAACACGGTGGGCACCCTGGCCGGCGGCACCACCGAGGCGCTGGACCCCTTGCTGATCGGCGCCACGCAGCTGACGCCGCCTTACCTGGATCACGTGGTGATCCGGCTGCAGGGCAACAACCTCGTGCTGGCCGCCGGTACCGCCGCCTTCGACGCCAGCTTCCAGCACAATGGCCGCACCCGCCGCTTCGTCGTGATCCGGCCCGAGCCGGTCGTCACCGGCGCACCGGTGCTGATGCTGTTCCATGGCAACGCCGGCACCGCCGAGAACCAGGCCAACATCACCGAAGTGGCCGACCTGGTGGCGGCGGAGGGCGTCTGGGCGGTGATGCCGGCCTCGGTCGATGGCGTCTGGGACGATGACCCCGCCCGGCCCAAGGGCTACGACGACGTCGGCTTCGCCGCCGCCGTCATCGACCAGCTCCAGGCCAACTTCCCGATCAATGCCCAGCGCGTCTACGCCGCCGGCCTGTCCAACGGCAGCTTCATGACCCTGCGCCTGGCCTGCGAGTTGAGCGGCCGCATCGCTGGCTTCGGCATCGTCGCCGGCAGCCTCACCGGTGGCCTGGAGTCCGCCTGCACGCCGGCCGCGCGGCGGCCGCTGATGCTGGTGGCCGGAACACGCGATCTCATCGTGCCCTACAACGGCGGCCGCATCGGCGTGCGCTCGGTGCCACAGACGTTCTCGTTCTGGCTGGGTCGCAACGGCTGCAATCCCGCCCAGACCCTCAGCTCCGCGTTGCCCGATATCGCCAGCGACGGCACCACCATCGCGCTGCAGGCCAACACTTCCTGCGGTAACGGTGCCGAAGTGCGTCTTTACACGGTCACCGGTGGCGGCCATGCTTGGCCCGGCGGCTGGCAGTATCTCCCGGTGCCGCTGATCGGTACCACCAGCCAGGACATGAGTGCGACGCAGGAAATCTGGGAGTTCCTGCAGGACTCGCATCTATAGGGGACACATGCAGCCGCTCCTGCAGCATCCGTTGGTCGATACCTTGCTGCAGGAACACGCCGGAGATCTCGGTGAGGACATGGCGGCCTACCGCAACCATTGCCTGCGCGTGCTCAACTACTACTGCTGGCAGCGCACGCCCGACGAGGGCGAGCTGCGCCACGCGATCGTCGCCCTGGTGTTCCACGACATCGGCATCTGGACCGATGGCACCTGGGACTACCTGGATCCCTCGGCGCGCCGCATGCGCGACTGGCTGGCGGCGAACGCGCCGGAGCTGGACGCCGAACTGATCGAGGCGATGATCCAGCAGCACCACAAGATCAGGTCCTGGCAGGGTGCTCACCGCGAGGCGGTGGAAGCTTTCCGCCGTGCCGACTGGATCGACGTGCTGCTCGGCCTCGCCGGCTACGGCGTGCCGAAGGACTTCCGCCGGGCGGTGATGGCGGCGCTGCCCGATGCCGGCTTTCACCTGCGCCTGGTGCAGCTCAGCGGCAAGCGCCTGCTGACGCGGCCCTGGAGCCCCATGCCGATGATGCGCTGGTAGGGACACTGGTAAATCGGGCCCCATCGCGGCGTTTCGGGCGCCACGG
The DNA here is from genome assembly GCF_003428335.1 of Solimonas sp. K1W22B-7. GTDB lineage: Bacteria > Pseudomonadota > Gammaproteobacteria > Nevskiales > Nevskiaceae > Solimonas_A. The sequence continues at coordinate 3,391,012 of NZ_CP031704.1, read as the reverse complement.
TCACGTTCCTGTCAAACAGCGCCCTTAGCGTTCCCTGTTTGGGTCTTGCGGGGGCGTCATGCGGGGCGGGTGGGGAGCAATCATCTTGTGCGCGGCGCTGTGGCTGGCCGCCTGCCAGTCGTCGCAGCCGGGATCGTCGCAGTCCGCCTCCGGGCTGAAGGCGGAGCAGAAGGGCGACGAACTGGTCGTCTCCGACGGCCGCAGCGAATTGCGGCTCGCGCTCGAAGGCTGGAGCCAGCAGTGGCGCGATGCGGCGGGCGCCATCCTGCGCGACCCCGCGCCGGCCGGCGACGATCCCTTCGCCAACCCCGACTTCGCGAAGTACGACGACAAGGAGGACGGCATCGACCAGGCCTACCCGGGCCTGCCGCAGGTCTCCTACCGGCCGCTGGCGTACTTGAGCACCGATGGCTGGCAGCGCGTCACCGGTATCGCGCAATGGCGCGTCAGCGGTGATGCCCTGGAGATCGAGGCACGCACCAGCGATGGTGCCGGCGCCAGCCTGCGGTATCGCTTCGCTGCCGACGGCGCGCTGGAACTGCGCTTCCACCCGCATGCGCCTGCCGTGCAGGCGGTTTCCACCTCCTGGGACAGCCCCGATTCGCAGCGTTACTACGGCGGTGGCCAGCGCTTCTCGGCCTTCGACATGCGCGGCAGCAGCCTGCCGCTTTGGATCAGCCACGGCCCCAAGTCCAACCGCGCCAGCTCCACCAACGAAATCGCCGCCGGCTTCTTCTGGTGCCCCTGCGGCTGGGGTGCCTGGAGCCCCTCCGACGCGCGCGGCGAAATCAACTTCGCCGAAAGCGCCGAGCGCGGCGACGCCCTGCGCATCGCCCAGGAAACCGACACGCTGGAGCTGGTGCTCTACCGCGGCAAGCCGCGCGAGATCGTCAGCGCGCACACCGCGCGCGCCGGCCGTCCGCAGTGGACGCCGCCTTCGTGGATGTGGCGGCCCATGGTCTGGCAGGACTCCGACACCACCACCGACACCGTGCGCCGGCTGGTCAACGGCATGCGCGAGCGCGACATCCCGCTGGGCGCGGTCTGGCTCGACAATCCCTGGGACGCCGGCAAGGCCAGCTTCGACTTCGACCCGGCCCGCTTCGAAGATCCGGACGCCCTGATCCGCGAGGTGCGCGAACAGGGCGTGCGCTTCATGGTCTGGCTGTCGCCCTTCGTCACCGGCGACCATGAGGCGCATGCGCGCAGCCAGGGCTGGGTGGTGCAGGGCACTCGGCCCGACAACAACGACGCCACCTACTACCCGGTGCGCGGCATCGATCCGCACCTGGACTTCACGCATCCCGACGCGGCGCTCTGGTGGAAGGACGGCCTGCGCCGCCTCGTGCGCCGCGGCGTCGACGGCGTCAAGGTCGACCGTGGCGAGGAAGACCTGTCGGAGGACTCGGCCTGGCACAACGGCCTGCCGAACCGGCTCAACCACAACGCCTACGTCGAACGCTACCACCGCGCGATCTTCGAATCCTTCAAGGCCGAGCGGCCCGACGGCGACTTCGCGATCTTCGCGCGCGGCGGCTGGAACGGCTCTGCCCGCTGGGCCGGCCACTGGGCGGCGGACAACGGCAGCTTCTTCGGTGAACTGGGTCTGACACAGGCGCTGCGCTCCCTGCTGTCGCTGTCGGTCAGCGGCTTTCCCTACAACGGCTCCGACATCGGCGGCTATGCCGGCCTGCGCCAGGACCAGGGCGAATCCGGTGCCGGCATTCCGCTGCTGACGCCGGGCGAAAGCCTCTACATCCGCTGGACCCAGCTCGGCGCCTTCTCGCCGGTGATGCAGACGCCGGTGCCGCCCTGGTGGGTCAGCGAGCGCAGCGTGCGCGTCTACCGCCGCTACGCCGCACTGCACGACCGCCTGGTGCCCTACATCGATACCGCTGCGCGCCTGGCCATCAGCGAGGGCGTGCCGATCGTGCGGCCCATGCCCTACGAGTATCCCGACGAGCCGCTGGCCCTGGCTGCCGACGACCAGTACCTGTTCGGCCCCGACCTGCTGGTGGCACCGGTGACCACGCTGCTGGAGGGCGGCCTGCCCGCCGGCCTGCGCATGGTGTTCATCCCGCCGGGCCGCTGGATCAATTTCTGGACCGGCGCCGTGCAGCAGGGACCCAGGCGCATCGCCGTGCTGGCGCCGCTGGAGCAGGTTCCCTTGTTCGTGCGCGAAGGCGCACAACTCCCGGCCGGCGTTTCCGCCGCCGAACTTCCGTAACAGGCACAAACCATGAAACGACGCGATCTCCTCAAGGCCGGCGCCCCGCTGCTGCTGGCCCCCTGGCTGCCCGGCTGCGGCAGCTCCACCTCCGGTTCTTCCGGCGGCCCCGCCCCGGGCGCGAACAACATCGCCCGCGGCCTGCACGTCAGCTGGACCGGCGATCCGCACGAATCGCGCGCCATCACCTGGTTCACCGACGGCCTCGCTGCGCCCGAGGGCGTCGTCGAGTTCGGCCAGGGCCGTTTCGACAAGACCTCCCGTGCCACGGCCTCGCAGGCCTACGACAGCGAGGTGCTGACGCACCGCGCCCAGCTGACCGGCTACGACCCGGAGAAGCCGCTGCAGTACCGCGTGCGCCACGGCGCAGACTCGCTGTCGGCGACCTACACGCTCAAGCCGATGCCGCGCGGCGCCTTCCGCTTCGCCCACTTCGGCGACCATGGCCGCAGCGAGTTCTCGCGCCTGGTGCGCGACGGCATCCTGCAGCGCGGCGTGGACTTCGTGATGATCGCCGGCGACCTGTCCTATGCCAACGGCGACCAGCCGGTGTGGGACGACTGGTTCAACCAGGTCGAGCACCTCAGCGCCTCGGTGCCGGTGATGTGCGCGCCCGGCAATCACGAAGAGCAGGACGGCGTCGGTGCCGCCTACAAGACGCGCTTCTCGCACCCGGGCAACGGCCGCTACTACAGCTACGATCTCAACAACGTCCAGTTCGTCATTTCCACCGGCGGCGCCTTCACCAGCGACGGCACCCTGCTGGCCGAACTGCTGTGGCTGGAGACGACGCTGGCGCAGGCCGCCGCCCGCCGCGCCCGCGGCGAGATCGACTTCATCGCCTTCGTGCAGCACTTCACCATCTGGACCGACGAGGAAGGCCGCAGCCCCAACAATCCCACGCTGGTGCTGCTGGAAGAGAACATCCTGCTGCGCTACGGCGTCGACCTGCTGCTGGTGGGGCATGATCACGAGTACCAGCGCTCGCATGCCATGGCCTTCGGCCAGCCGCGCGAGACCGGCTACGTGCAGGTCTGCGGCGGCGGTGGCGGCGTCGGCATCCGCACGTTCAGCGGCCAGAGCGCCTGGAGCGCCGCCCAGCACCTGCGCTACAGCTTCATCGAGTACGCCGTGGAAGGCCGCAGCATCAAGGCACAGACCTGGGCCGTGGACACGGCCGACAACCAGGCCGCGACCGGGCTGACGAAGATCGACGAGTTCGAGCTTGCGGCGCGCTCGGGCCAGGCGCGCAACGAGGCCGTGCACCCGATCCGCGACGCCGGCACCCTGCTGGCCGAAAACCGCGCCAACTGGCGCTACGTCGAGGCCCACACCCGGCTGCGCAACGCCGAGCACATGAAGCAGACGATCTGGCATTTGCACGCCTGAGGGCAGGGTGGAGCAGTGGGGTGAACGGCCTCCGCACTGGCCAGCCCCGTCCCTGCGGCTATAATGCGCCCCCTTGTAGCCCGGGTGGCGGAATCGGTAGACGCAGCAGACTCAAAATCTGCCATGGCAACCCCATATGAGAGTTCGAGTCTCTCCCCGGGCACCACTTCATGTAAGCCGGTGCGATGCGCAGGTCTGATTTCCAGTACGAACTGCCGCCCGAGCTGATCGCGCAGCACCCCGCCGCCCGCCGCTCCGCCAGCCGCCTGCTGCAGCTGCGCCCGGACGGCAGCCTGGCCGACCGCCAGATCCGCGAGCTGCCCGAACTGCTGCGCCCCGACGACCTGCTGGTGTTCAACGACACCCGCGTGATCCCCGCGCGCCTCTACGGCCGCAAGCCCACCGGCGGCAAGGTCGAGATCCTGGTGGAGCGGGTGCTGGACGAGCGCGAGTTCCTGGCGCAGCTGGGCGTCAGCAAGAAGCCCAAGGCCGGGGGCCTGGTCGAGGTCGGCGAAGACCGCCTGACGCTGCTGGGCCGCGACGACGACCTGTTCCGCCTGCGCTACGACGGCCCCGGCACGGTGATGGACTTCCTGCAGCGCGCCGGCCAGCTGCCGCTGCCGCCCTACATCACGCACACGCCCGGCGGCGAAGACGCCGAGCGCTACCAGACCGTCTTCGCCAGCAACCCCGGCGCCGTGGCCGCACCCACCGCCGGCCTGCACTTCGACGAGGAGCTGCTGGCCGCCCTGCGCGCCCGCGGCCTGCGCACCGCCACGCTGACCCTGCATGTCGGTGCCGGCACCTTCCAGCCGCTGCGCGTGGATGACCTCAGCGAGCACCGCATGCACAGCGAGCGTTACCAACTGGGCACGGAGCTGCTGCAAGCCATCGCCGAAACCCGCGAGCGCGGCGGGCGGGTGGTGGCGGTGGGCACGACCGTGACGCGCGCCCTCGAATCCGCCGCGGCGCAGAACGGGCTGCAAGCGGGCGAGGGCGAGACGCGGCTGTTCATCACCCCGGGCTACCGGTTTGCGGTGGTGGATGTGCTGCTGACCAACTTCCACCTGCCGGAGAGCACCCTGCTGATGCTGGTCAGCGCCTTCGGCGGCTACGAGCGCCTGATGGGCGCCTATCGGCATGCGGTAGAGCAGCGCTACCGCTTCTTCAGTTATGGCGATGCCATGCTGATCGAGAATCCCGGCTAAAAAAGAGCTGGTCTGTCCCCTCTCCCGCTTGCGGGAGAGGGTGGCCGGAGGCCGGGAGAGGGTTTCTGTAAATCTGGACCTAATGAATCAAGTATCGATTCACAGAAACCCTCTCCCTCAATCCCTCTCCCGCAAGCGGGAGAGGGAAGCAGGAAGCTACTTCTCCACCTTCACCGTATACGTCAGCACCTTCTCCGCCGGCGTCTGCGTCCCCCACGGCCGGCGGTACTCCATGCGCAGCGTGGTTTCACCGTAGGCGGTGGGCCTGAAGGTCCAGGTCTCGATGCCGCCGGCGCCGACCATGCCGTCCCTGGCCGACTGGCTGGGGGTGTAGACCGGCTCGCCGGCCTTGGCCAGCACCGGGTTCACCGGGTTGGCCCAGGTCCAGCGGTAGCCGGTGGTGGCATTGGAGACCAGGTCCAGGGTCAGGGCCTGCTTCGGCGACAGGGTCACGGTCTTGCCGGAGTCCGCCGCCCGCAGTTTCACCGGGGCAGGGGGACCCATCATGGCGCAGCCGGACAGGGTGGCGGCCAGCAGGCCGGTCAGCAGTAGGTTACGCATTCGGGCACCCCTCAACATATGGCTCTAGTTATGCCCATAACGCTATCACGCCTCGGCGATAATGCGCGCCATGAAATTTGAACTACTCCACACCGACGGCGGCGCCCGCCGCGGTCGCCTGCAGCTGCAGCACGGCACCGTCGAGACCCCGGTCTTCATGCCGGTGGGCACCTACGGCACGGTCAAGGCCATGACCCCGGAAGACCTGCGCGCCATCGGCGCCCAGATCATCCTGGGCAACACCTTCCATCTGATGCTGCGCCCGGGCCCCGAGATCATCCAGGCCCACGGTGGCCTGCACGGCTTCATGAACTGGAGCGGACCCATCCTCACCGACTCCGGCGGCTTCCAGGTCTGGAGCCTGTCGGGCCTGCGCAAGATCACCGAGGAAGGGGTGAAGTTCCAGTCGCCGGTCAACGGCGACCGCATCTTCCTGACGCCCGAGCGCTCCATCGAGGTCCAGCACGCGCTCAACGCCGACATCGTCATGCAGTTCGACGAGTGCACCCCGCACCCGGCCACCGAGAAGGAGGTCCGCGCCAGCATGGAGCTGTCGGCGCGCTGGGCCATCCGCTGCAAGACCGCTCATGGCGACAACCCCAACGCGCTGTTCGGCATCGTGCAGGGCGGCATGTCGGCGGAGCTGCGGCGCGAGTCGCTGCAGCGCCTGCGCGAGACCGGCTTCGACGGCTACGCCCTGGGCGGGCTGTCGGTGGGAGAGACCGAGGCGGAGCGCCTCGGCGTGCTGGATGCGATCGGGCCCGAGCTGCCGGCCGGCCATCCGCACTACCTGATGGGCGTCGGCACCCCACGCGACCTGGTGCAGGCCGTGGGCCGCGGCATCGACATGTTCGACTGCGTGATGCCCACCCGCAACGCCCGCAACGGGCATATGTTCACCAGCGAGGGCGTGGTCAAGATCCGCAACGCCAAGTACCGCGCGGACCAGGGGCCGCTGGATCCGAAATGTGGCTGCTACACCTGCCGCAACTACACCCGGTCCTACCTCTACCACCTCGACAAGTGCGAGGAGATGCTCGGCGGCCAGCTCAACACGATTCACAACCTGCACTACTACCAGGAACTGACCCGGCGCATGCGTGCGGCGATCGAAGAAGGCCGCTTTGCTGCCTTCTCGGCGGACTTCCTGGCCTCGCCGGAAGGCGCGGCTTCCAGGACCGCCGCGGCCGCGGGCTGAGGGAAGCTCCCTCAGCCCTGCCGGGGAACCGCCCTCAGTGGCTGACCAGCGCCACGGCGCCGGAAGCGGTCGCCGCCGGCAGGCTGGTGCCGATCATCGAGGCCACGATGGTCATGTCGATCTGCGACAACTGGCGGCGGATCTTGGCGTCCACGGCCGCGCTCAGCGGGGCGGTGGAACGCTCGATCAGCCTGGCGGATCGGTCGGCATCGCCGGCCTGGGCCAGGGGCGCCACAAGCAGCGCGGAAAGCAGGGCGAGGGTCTTCAGTCGGGTCTTCATGAGTCTTGCTCCATCGCAGCAATGCTGCATTGCAGCAGAGTAGCGGAACGAGCGGTATGTTGCAATGCAACAAATTACTATTGACCCAATAGTCATTTTTTATCTCAATAAAAATCAGTCTATTGAAAGAGATACCTTCGGGCGCCCTGTCTCTGCCCGGCGTCAATTTCTTGACGTCAGCGAATGTGGCGGATCTGCCAATGGGATGAGTACGCGGCGCCGGTCTTGTTTCGCTCAAACCGGCAAGACGAAATCCGACAGCGCCCTTGCCGGAGCATGGATAATCTACACATGGGGCGCGATCCGGCAGCCAATCCTGGCCCGCCAACGCGCAGGGAGTTTCCTCACATGCTTGCGATGAATCGCCGCGCATTCCTGCAGGCGGCAGGGTATACCTCGCTCTCCTCCAGCCTGGTCGGCAGCCTGTTCCAGGAAGCGGAGGCCATGACACCGGCGCAGGTCGCCGGGCCCGATGCCGACCTGCACCTGCTGCGCCGCATCAGCTTCGGTCCCACCGATACGGCCCTGGCCCGTGTCCGCAGGATCGGCCGCGCCGCCTACATCGAGGAGCAGCTCGGTGCCCGCGACGCGGCCACCGGCCTGCTCGCCGCGGCGCTGTACCCGCGCATCGACACCGCCGGCTCCGGCATCTACCTGACCTCGCTCACCGGCGGCAATCCCGAGGGACACATCCTCGACCTGCAGAGCGCCATGCTCTACAAGGCGCTGTTCTCCAGCGCGCAGCTCTACGAGGTGATGGTCGATTTCTGGAACGACCACTTCAACACCTACATCCGTAAAAATGTGGTGCCGCTGAAGATCGACTTCGATCGCGGCGCGATCCGCCCCAATGCGATGGGCAACTTCAAGACGCTGCTGAAGAAGACCGTGCGCAGCGCCGACATGCTGCACTACCTCGACAACTGGCTGAACCGCAAAGGCCAGATCAACGAGAACTACGCCCGCGAACTGCTCGAGCTGCACACCATGGGCAAGGGCAACTACGGCGAAGCCGACATGAAGGCCCTGTCGCGTATCCTCAGCGGCCTGGGCTACATCGTCGACCTGCCGCTGGCCGTCGCGCTCTACGGCACCGTGCAGTTCAACGCCGCGCAGCACGACACCAGCGCCAAGACCTTCCTCGGCCAGAACTTCCCGGCGGGCGGGGGCGAGGCCGAGATCGACCGCGCCCTGAACCTGATCCTCGATCATCCGGCCACGGCGAAGTACATCGCCGGCAAGCTCTGCGCACGCTTCGTCTCCGACACACCGCCGGCCGCGCTGGTCACTGCCGTCGCCGCCACCTTCACCGCCACCGGCGGCGACATCAAGGCGATGCTGCGGCAGATCCTCAATTCCACGGAGTTCGCCGCCAGCGCCGGCGCCAAGCTCAAGCGCCCGCAGCACGCCATGATCGGCGCCATGCGCGCCTGCGGCATCAACCGCGTGGATCACCTCGTCAACACCGAGCTGTTCGGCGTGCCGGTGGCCAACCCCGCGGGCCTGCTCTACACCTCGCTGGGCAAGGCCGGCCATGCGCCCTTCATGTGGGCCGCGCCCAACGGCTACCCCGACAGCGCCGACTACTGGGGCAACACCAACAGCATGCTCTACCAGCAGAAGTACCTGGTGAAGCTGGTGGAGGGCGTCAGCTACAGCTACATCCTCGCGCGGCCGCTGGCCGCGCTGCAGGGCAGCAACTCGGTGGCCGGCAGCGTCACCCGCGCCAGGACTCCGCGCCAGGCCGTGGACAACGCCTGCGCCAACCTGCTGTTCCAGGCGCTGCCGGCCTCGGTGACCTCGCTCGCCGTGTCCTTCGTCGCGCAGGGCGCCGCGCCCGATGCCGTCATGGATCCCGCGCTGCTGGAGCAGCGCGTCAAGGGCCTGGTCTTCGCGCTGCTGGCTTCGCCGTGGTTCCTGCTGAGGTAATTGCCATGCCGACAAACCTGCTCAACAAGCTCCTGCCCGCGACCAAGCCCGCTGCCAAGCCTGCCGCCGCCACGACAACCACAACCGCTGCCGCACCCGCCCGCGTGGCCGCCGCGTCCACGGCCGGAGGCCACACGCTGGTGGTGGTGTTCCAGCGCTTCGCCGCCGACTGGATCAACATGCTGGTGCCCTACGGCGATCCGGACTATGCCGTCCTGCGTCCCAACCTCAAGGTCACCAACCCGGTGGTGCTGGACAGCTTCTTCGGCCTCAACCCCGGGCTGAACGCACTCAAGCGCCTCTACGACAACGGCCGTCTCGGCTTCGTCACCGCCACCGGCTGGGTCCCGCTGGACTCGCGCGACCGTTCGCACTTCTACGCGCAGACCCTGGCGGAAGCCGGTGCCCGTGCCGGCGTCATCGGCGGCTGGCTCGGCCGTGCCATGACGCGCGCGCCGGCCGACAGCAACGTCTGGTCCGCCATCGCCGCCGAGAACGCGGTGCCGGCGAGCCTGCAGGGCTATCCCGGCGCCATCGCCGTGCGCGATTTCGCCGACCTCAACCACGGCTCCACCGGCGGCATCGCCGTCACCGCGCTGATCGAGGCCGTGGCCGAACTCGCCGGCCCGCCGGGCGACACCACGCGCCGCCTGGCGCAGGGCATGCGCGCCCTGGTCGAAACCCCGCCGCCCGCCCCCACGGTCGCCTATCCCGCCACCGCATTGGGCAACGGCCTCAGGGTCGCCGCCCAGGCGATCCGCGCCGGCATGTCGCCGCGCGTGGTCACCGTGAACTCCGAGGACGACTGGGATACCCACGTCGTCCAGGCCTCGCGCCACGCCATCTCGCTGCCCAACTTCGCCAACGCCCTGGTCGCCTTCCACGACGACCTCGGCGCAATGATGGACAACGTCACCGTCGTGACCATGACCGAGTTCGGACGCAAGGCGAAGGAAAATTTCGGCGGCACCGACCACGGCACCGCCTCGTCGATGCTGGTGATGGGCGGCCGCGTCGCCGGCGGCCGCGTGCATGGCCGCTGGCCCGGCCTCTCCCCGCAGGCCCTGTTCCAGAACGAAGACCTGGAGCCGACCACCGACTTCCGCTCTGTGCTGGGAGAAATCCTGGCCAAGCGCCTGGGCGTGAGCCTCGCCGATCTCGAACTGGTCTTCCCGGGTGGCTATGCGGCGCAGGGGAACTGGCGGCAGTTCCTGCTGTAGAGCCACGCGTGGGCAAGCTGCGCTTGCCTCACATGCCGTAGGGTCCGTTAAGCCTGTGTCATGAGCGCATAGGCATTTAGGTGTTCTGCAATGGACTTGCGGTGTCCGCCAGAGCCCGCGGCTTCCAGTTCATCGGTGTCGGCGAAGATGGTGAAGTTCGGCACCTGTTTAGCTCCGCCTAAGCTTGCACCCTCCAAGAGGAGTTGAAGCTTGGTTGTAGGGAAAACATAGACCGTCGATACGTCGCCACATGCGAACAGGAAGAAATTTACGGAGCTGTAGAACGACGGTGTCACGTCGAACCAATACTTGAAACCGGATTTCTGTGTCGCGGTGCGAATGTTGACTGTAGCCTCGCCAGCCACGAACAGACGGCCGGTGGGGAGTACTCTGACTTTGTTGATACGTTCAAGCGTCTGAATAACTGCTTGCTTCATCTTCGTGCTCCCATGTGAGTGCGCCGATACCATACGATCGATTCTGTACGCCGAATCAAGTTATCGATATTTAGGGTATCGACGCAAAATGTTGCTGAGCTGTAGTGAATAGACCGCTCACAAACTGTTTGACGGGTTCTTTTTGGATGTGATAGCGACTTCATTGAATCTGTAGGGTGGGCAAAGCATAGCTTTGCCCACGCGTCACGGGACAGAATGCGCCATGTCCCGCTATCGTCGCAGCCATGCCGCAGGTGCCAGCTACTTTTTCACGGTGGCCTTGGCAGATCGCCGCAGTTCCGCATTGACTGACAATATCGAAAAACTCCGCGAGGTCTATCGAAAGGTCGGTCAGCGCCTACCATTCGAAACCATCGCCATCTGCATCCTGCCGGACCATGTTCATGCCATCTGGCAGCTGCCGGAAGGAGACGCAGACTTCTCGCAGCGCTGGTCGCAGATCAAGAGTGGTTTTTCACGTCACCTGGAACCCGGAACGCGCAGCCTCAGCAAGCTGGTCCATCGAGACAAAGGCATCTGGCAGAGGCGCTTCTGGGAGCACCAGATTCGCGATGAAGAAGATTTGCGGCGGCATGCCGAGTACACGTACTACAATCCGGTGAAGCATGGTCTGGTGAGGCGTGTGGCGGATTGGTCGTATTCAAGTTTCCAACGGGATGTAAAAGCGGGATTGTTTCCGGCCGATTGGGCGGGAGACGCGGGCGAGGAGAGCGGGTTTGGGGAGCCGCCTTGATCGCTTGATGGGTCGCCCGCGTGGGCAAAGGAAAAGACCTTTGCCCACCCTACAAAAAGCCATGCAAAGCCCCGTAAGGGCGGGCAAACGTCTTCAAGTTTGCCCGCGCGGCGCAGGCCAGGAAACTATTCGCCCAACGCTTCCGCTAGTTTTCGTAGGGCGGGCGAAAATCTTCTCTTTTGCCCACGCGGTGCCAAGCATACCGTTTCGACCGTCCCGCCCCGCCGGGTTCAGGCCGCCGCGCTGACCTCCGCCGCAGCCCGCTCGCCCGACCGGATCGCCCCGTCGAAGTACCCGTTCCAGACCTCCGCCGTCTCGGTGCCGGCCCAGTGCAGGCGACCGATCGGTGCGCGCAACGCCTCGCCGTAGTCCAGCCACACGCCGGGCGGGAAGTAGCCGGCGTAGCAGCCGCGTGTCCATTCCTCGGAGGCCCAGTTCTGCTCGATGTACTCCAGCGGATTGCGCGCCTGCTCGCCGTAGTAGCGCACGAAGCTGTCGATGGTGCCCTGTCGGCGCTGTTCCTTCGTCTGCCGGATCGCGGCGCGGCCGTCGGAGCCTTCGATGAAGCCCATCATCACGCCGATGTGGCCATCGGGCGGCGAGTTGTCGAAGGTCAGCTTCACCGGGCCGGTGTCGCTGGTGGCCTGGCCGTTGAGGCCCGCGTCGCGCCAGAAGGGCCTGGGGTAGACGCACTGCACCTTGATCACCGTGCCCATCGGCACGCGCTGCGTCAGCTGGTCGCGCAGGCCGTCCAGTGCCGGTGCGTAGCGGATGCGCCCGGCCAGCGTCGGCGGGATCGCGACGATGACGCGCGCGGCCTTCACCTGGAAGCCGTCGCCGCGCAGCGTCACGCCCTTGTCGTCATGCTCGATGCGCAGCACCGGCGCGTTCAGCAGGATGCGGCTGCTGCCCAGCGCCTGTGCCATCGAGAGCGCGATGCGCTGCGAGCCGCCGACGATGCGCGAGTCCTGCGCGCCGCCCTCGGTGCTGATCAGGTTCTCCAGGCTGCCGGCGGAGTGGATGTAGAACAGCACGCCCAGCAATGAAAGATCGCGCGGCTGCGCCGAGAACACGGATTCGATGGCGAGCTGCAGCAGCGCCTTGCCGTTGTCGCTGTAGAGGTTGGCATCGATCCAGCTCTGGAAGGTCTGGCTGTCCCACTCCACGGCGCTGGCCGCGGTCCAGGGCTTGTCCAGCGGCACGTCGGCCGCCATGCCGTTGAGCCGGGTGATGGCCAGCTGCGCTTCCAGCGCGCCAAGGAAGGCGCCGGGCGGGATGCGGCCGGCGTACTCGGCGCGGCGGTTGTCGCGGAAGTCCACCAGCTTGCCGCTGTTGAAGGTCTTGAAGGTGGACAGGCCCAGTTCCTCGATCATCGCCAGCACGCGGTCCTGCGTCGGCCCCACCCATTGCCCGCCGATCTCCACCACCGTGCCCGGCTGCGCGCCCGGCGCGGTGACGGCGTGGTTGAGCGTGCGGCCGCCGACACGGTCGCGGGCCTCGATCACCAGCACCTTCTTGCCCGCTGCCACCAGCTTGCGTGCGGCGGCAAGTCCCGCGAGCCCGGCACCGACGATGGCGACGTCGGCCTGGTAGCTGCCGCTGGCACCGCCGCCCGGCGCGGCCTGCGCGCTGCCGATGGGGCTGCTGTCGCCGCAGCCGGGGATCAGCGTGCTGGCGCCGAGCGCGGCGGCGCCGGTGAGCAGGCGGCGGCGCTTGAGGTCCTTGAGGTCGTCCATGGAAATCCTTGGGATCAGCGCGTGAGGTCGGCCCGCACCGCGGTTTCGAGAGCGTCGTTTTCCAGCGCGTCGCCGCTGCCGGGCGACAGCTGCGCGCCGGTGGCGGATCTCCTGCTTGTACTGCAGCGCCACCACGCGCAGGCGTGCGCCGCCAGCCCCGCGCCCCGCGCGAAAATCCGCTTGCTCATCCCCGGTCCTGAATTTATTGTACGTGTACGAAAAATAGGCCAAGGCAGGCGGCGCGTCAATCATGGAAGGCGGCGAAAAGGGGGGTAGGGGACGCGGGCGACCGCGCCGCAGCGCCGGCCAGGAGCAGGCGGTGCGCGAGCGGGTGGTGGACGCCGCGCGCGGCCTGTTCGCGCTGGAGGGCTTCGAGGCGGTCAGCATGCGCCGCATCGCCCAGCAGGCCGGCTGCAGCACGATGAGCCTCTACGGCTACTTCCGCAGCAAGAACGACCTGCTGCGCCACATCTGGGAAGACTTCTTTGCCGAACTGTTCGCCCGCGTCGAGGCGGCCCTGGCGCTGCCCACGCCGGAGCAGCGCCTGCGCGACGCCTGCGCGGCCTACGTGAACTACTGGTGCGAGCATCCCGAGCGCTACCGCATGGTCTACCTCAACCAGGACCAGGCCGCGGCCGGCGAGCAGCTCTATGTCGATGCCTCGCCGATCGTCGAGCGCTTCGGCCTGTTCCGCGAGCTGGTGCAGGCGGCGCAGGACAGCGGTGCCGCGCGTCCCGGGGACCCGCAACTGCTGGGCGAGGCCTTGGTCTGCTCGCTGCTGGGCCTCTGTCACTCCCTGGTCACGATCCCGGAATACCCCTGGCGGCCGCGCGCGCAGCTGCTGCAGGCGGCGCTGGGCCTGGTGCTGCGGGAGCCAGCGGACAGGGCCTGAATACTCCAGAATGCGACGCGCTGCCGGTTTTCCGCTGCCGGAGCTGCGTCTGTAACGAAACTTTCACACGGCAGCGTGAACACTGTGGCAAACCAGAAAGGGTGACAGGTGAGCGCGGTTCAAGCAGGCGGCAAGCGGAACATCCTCGGTCCGGTGATGCTGGTGGTGCTGGCCGCCGCGGTGGCCGGGGGCATCTACTGGTCCTATCGGGACAAGCATGCGGAGGCCCTGCCGGCGCCGCAGGCCGAGCGGCTGGCCCAGGTCCGGGGCGCCATCGGCTCCGAAAAGCTGCCGTTTTTCAGCGACACCCGCGTGCAGCAGGCACTGGCGCGCCACGGCCTGCAGCTGACCGTGGAGAAACATGGCTCGCGTGAAATCGCCGCGCTGCCGGACCTGAAGAGCTACGACTTCGCCTTTCCCGCCGGCGAGCCGGCGGCGGTCAAGATCCAGGAGATCAGCGGCAAGCGGCAGAGCTACACGCCGTTCTATACGGTGATGGTGATCGCCTCCTGGCGGCCGATCGCGAAGATCCTGGAAGCCAATGGCCTCGCCCGCGAAGAGGGCGGCCACTACTACATCGTCGACATGAAGGGCCTGCTCGAACTCAGCGCCCAGGCCAGGCGCTGGAAGGACCTCAAGGATTCCCAGGCCTACCCGGTCTCGCGCAGCGTGCTGATCTCCAGCACCGACGTGCGCAAGTCCAACTCCGCGGCCATGTATTTGTCGCTGGCCAGCTACCTGTTCAACGACGAGGCCGTGGTGCAGACCGAGGCCGAGGTGCAGGCGGTGGCGCCGAAGGTGGCGCCGCTGTTCTGGCGGCAGGGCTTCCAGGACAACACCAGCCTCGGTCCCTATGACGACTACAAGACCATCGGCATGGGCAAGGCCCCCATGGTGATGATCTACGAGGCCAACTTCATCGAGGACCGCATCAAGCAGACGCCGCTGGTCAACGCCGACCAGATGGTGCTGCTGTACCCGCGGCCCACGGTCTACACCAAGCAGGTCTTCATCCCGCTGTCGGCGCAGGGCGAGCGCCTCGGTGCGCTGCTGGAGACCGACCCCGAGCTGCAGAAGCTCGCTGCCGAGTACGGCTGGCGCACGCGCCAGCCGCAGGCCCAGACCGAGGTCTGGAAGGCGCGCCAGGTGCAGGCGCCGGAGCAACTGGTCGACACCATCAATCCGCCGCGCTTCGAGATCGTGGAAAGCCTGATCGGCGCGGTTGAAACGCTCAAGCAATGATCCCCGGCCAAGCTCGCCGGACCCCTTACGGAGAATCTCCATGAGTACCGCAACCGCCGAAGCCACCGACACCCTTGTGCTGACGCCGCCGCAACCGGTGCAGGCGGTGGAGCCCGCGCGCGCCGACCAGATGGTCAAGCTGGCGCCCGATGTGCTGGGCAAGCTCGACGGCGAAATCTCCACTTTCATCGATGCGGTGACCCGTCTCGATCCGCAGGGCGAGGAATTCCAGAAACGCGTCAAGGCCGTGCATGGCGCCGGCGACGCCGAGGTGGCGCAGGCCGCCTCGGTCAGCAACCGCATGCTCGACCGCCCGGTCAAGGCAATGGAATCCGGCGGTCTGTCCGAGGCCTCCGGCGTGTCGCGCTCGCTGCTGGACCTGCGGCGCCTGGTGGAGGACCTGGACCCCAGCAAGCAGGGCGACCTG
Source organism: Solimonas sp. K1W22B-7 (assembly GCF_003428335.1). Taxonomy (GTDB): domain Bacteria; phylum Pseudomonadota; class Gammaproteobacteria; order Nevskiales; family Nevskiaceae; genus Solimonas_A. The sequence goes on along the minus strand of NZ_CP031704.1, from coordinate 3,375,512 downwards.
TTCCAGCCGCGCAAGCTGCTGGGCCTGATCCCCTTCGGCAACAAGCTGGCGCAGTACTTCGACCGCTACACCTCGGCGCAGTCCAACATCCAGCGCATCATCACCGCCCTGCACAACGGCCGCGACGAACTGGAGCGCGACAACGCCGCGATCGAGGAAGAGAAGATCAACCTCTGGAACCTGATGCAGCGCATGGAGCAATACGTCTACGTGCTCAAGGGCCTGGACGGCAAGCTCGAGGCCAAGGCGCTGGAACTGGACGGCAGCGACCCGGCCCGCGCGAAGATCCTGCGGGAGGACGTGCTGTTCTACGTGCGCCAGAAGGTCACCGACCTGCTGACCCAGACCGCGGTCAACATCCAGGGCTACCTGGCGCTGGACATGATCCGCAAGACCAACCTCGAGCTGATCAAGGGCGTGCAGCGCGCCACCACCACCACGATCTCCGCCCTGCGCACGGCGGTGATGGTGGCGCAGGCCCTGACCAACCAGAAGCTGGTGCTGGACCAGGTCACCGCGCTCAACACCACCACCGGCAACCTGATCGAGGCGACCTCGCAGATGCTCAAGCGGCAGGCCAGCGAAATCCACCAGCAGGCCGCCGGCAGCACGATCGAGATCGAGAAGCTGCAGCGCGCCTTCCAGAACGTCTACGACACCATGGACATGATGCAGGACTTCAAGATCAAGGCCCTCGACGGCATGGCCAAGACCGTGCAGGTGCTGACCGACGAAACCAAGAAGGCCAAGACCTACCTCGACCGCGCCCGCGGCGAGCAGGCCCGTTCCGCGGTCGCCGAGGCGGGGCTGCAGAAGGTCGATGACGGCGTGATCCGTCTGTAGGGAGGCGCGCATGAAAGGCCGCGGCATTTGGATTCTCGTACTGGTCGTCGTCGCCTTGCTGATCGCGCGCGGCCTGGGCAACCGGCCCTCGGGCGAGGAGGCGTCGGAGCCGGGATCGTCGGCCCGCGCCGATGATCCCAACGCCCTGCGCATCCTCGCCGGCTCCGAGCTCAAGGACCTGGAATTCCTGCTGCCGGAGATGGAGAAGGCGGCCGGCGCGCCGATCCGCTTCGAGTACGGCGGCACGCTCGACGCGGTCGACAAGCTCAACGCGGCGTCGGCGCCCTATGCCTTCGCCTGGACCTCCAGCGGCCGCTACCTGTCGCTGGCCACGCAGGGCCGGATCAAGGCCAGCGAGAAGATCATGCTGTCGCCGGTGATCCTGGGAGTGAAGGCCGGCAAGGCGCGCGAGCTGGGCTGGGACCGCAAGGACCCCACCTGGGGCGAGATCGCCGACGCGGTCAAGGCCGGGCGCTTCAGCTATGCCATGACCAATCCCACCGCCTCCAACTCCGGCTTCTCCGCCGTGGTCGGGGTGGCCGCCGCGCTGTCGGGCAAGGCCGACGGCCTGACCCTGGCCGACATCAACGCGCCGCGCCTGCGCGAGTTCTTCTCCGGCCAGAAGCTCACCGCCGGCAGTTCCGGCTGGCTGGCCGACGCCTGGCGCAAGAATGCCCAGGGCCTCGACGGCATGGTCAACTACGAGTCGGTGATCCTGTCGATGAACCAGCAGGGCGGGCTGTCCGAGCCGCTGGTGCCGGTCTATCCGAAGGAGGGCATCATCACCTCCGACTATCCGCTGATGCTGCTCGACGAGAAGCGCAAGCCGGCCTATGAGGCGCTGGTGGCCTTCCTGCGTCAGCCGCAGGTGCAGCAGCGCATCATGGAACGTACGCACCGCCGTCCGGCGGCGCCGGGCGTGCCGCTGGCAGGGGAGTTCGGCCAGCGCCTGCTGGTGGAACTGCCGTTCCCCGGCTCGCTGGACGTGCTCGACGGGCTGCTGGATGCCTACCTCGACGAACTGCGCCGGCCCGGACACTCGTACTTCGTGCTCGACGTCAGCGGTTCCATGGAGGAGGACGGGCGCATCCTGCAGCTGCGCGACGGCCTGCTGGGCCTGGGCGGCGACAGCGCCAGCCTGAGCAGCCGCTTTTCGCGCCTGCAGCTGCGCGAGCGCGTGGACCTGATCGCCTTCTCCGACCGCATCGTCGCCACCGCCGCCCTGGACTTCAGCGACGCCGCAGCGTTCGCGGCCGAGAAGCAGCGCTACCGCGAGTTCGTCGGCAGCCTGCAGGCCGACGGCGGCACCGCCATCTATGACGCGCTGGACGAGGCCTACCGGCGCGCCGGCAAGGCATTGCCCGGGGAACAGGACCGCTACTTCAGCATCGTGTTGATGACCGACGGCAAGAACACCAGCGGCATGGGCTTCGACGGCTTCCGGCAGCGCTACGGCCAGTATGGCGATGCCGCCCGTATCCGCGTGTTCCCGATCCTGTTCGGCGAGTCGAACAACGACGAAATGAAGGCCCTGGCCGAACTCACCGGCGGCCGCGTGTTCGACGGCCGCAAGACCTCGCTGGTGCAGGTGTTCCGGGACATCCGGGGCTACCAGTGACCCCGGGGCCGGGCGCGCTGCAGCCGCTCGCCGCGCACACCTCGGGGCGCTTCGAAGGCCTCTGGCGCTACGTCTACGGCAGCGCCAACGTCTGGGGCAGCGTCGCCGGCCTGGCCGGCGTGGCCCTGCTGTTCGCCGGGGTCATCGGGCGCGGCTGGCTGCTGATCGTCGCCGGGCTCTACCTGCTGGGCGCGCTGGCCGCGCCACGGCCGCGGCGCCTGGGGCTGCAGCTGCCCGAGGACCTGGGTCCGGCCGAACTCGGGCAGGGGCTGGCGCAGCTGATCGAGCGCGTGCGCGGCGAACTCGGCACCGAGGCCCTGGCGCTGCTGCAGCGCATCCACGAGCAGGTGCAGGCGATCCTGCCGCAGCTGCAGGCGCAGGTGCTCAGCGAGGACGATCGCCGCACGCTGCGGGTCAGCCTGGCGCGTTACCTGCCGGAAACCTTCGACCACTTCCTGCGCCTGCCGCCGCTCTACCGGCGCTATCACGTCATCCGCGACGGCAAGACCGCGGAGCGCCTGCTGGTGGAACAGCTCGGGGTACTCGAGGGCCAGTTCAAGGAGCTGGGCGAGCGCATCTTCCGTGCCGAGGCCCAGGGCATGCTGGCGCATGGCCGCTTCCTGGAAGGCAAGTTCCAGCGGCCCGACCTGATTGGCCCGGAAGGAGACAGGACATGAGCTGGCGTAACGTTGGCGGCACCCCCGGCGGCCTCGGCCCCTTCCTCTGGGGTTTCGTGATGGCAGTGGGCGGCGGCTACATGCTGGTGTCGCGCGTCACCGTCAGCAGCGGCGGCTGGGCGCTCTGGGGCTACAACGCCTTCGGCCTATCGCTGCTGCCCTTCCTGATCGGCATCGGCCTGCTGGCCTATGGCGGCAGGAGCCTCGCCGGATGGCTGTTGACAGCCGCGGGGCTCACCATCATCTTCGCCGGCATACTGATGAACCTGCACATCTATTTCAGTCCGACCAGCCTGTTCGACACGCTGGCGATGCTGGCATTGCTGGCGGCCGGACTGGGCCTGATGGCGCGGGCACTGCAACCGATGCGAGGGTCGGCACCATGAAGTGGAAAGGCGGACAGCGCAGCGACAACGTGGTGGACGTCCGCGGTTCCGGGCGCCGCTCCGGCTTCGGCGGTGGCGGCGGCAAGCTGGGCCTCGGCGGCATCGCCGCGGTGGTCGTGATCAGCCTGCTGCTGGGCAAGAACCCGCTGGAGATGCTGGGCCTGGTGTCGCAGATGACCGGTGGCATGCAGCAGGCCGTGCCGCAGGAGGGCGCGCCGCCGCCGCAGAACGACGAGACCGCCGACTTCGTGCGCGCCATCCTCGGCGAGACCGAGGTGGTCTGGGGCGAAGTGTTCCAGCAGTCGGGCCGCCAGTACGAACAGCCGAAGCTGGTGCTGTTCTCCGGCGGCGTCGATTCGGCCTGCGGCAGCGCCAGCTCCGCTTCCGGGCCGTTCTATTGCCCCGGCGACCACCAGGTCTACCTCGACATGTCGTTCTTCAACGACATGCAGCAGCGCCTCGGCGGCGGTGGCGACTTCGCCTACGCCTACGTCATCGCCCACGAGGTCGGCCACCACGTGCAGACCCTCATGGGCGTCAGCGACAAGGTCAACCAGGCGCGCCGCGCCGGCAAGAACGTGCAGGGCGACGGCGGCCTGCTGGTGCGCCAGGAACTGCAGGCCGACTGCCTCGCCGGCGTCTGGGCCAACCGTTCCGAGAAGAAGCTGCAATGGCTGGAGACCGGCGACGTCGAAGAGGCGCTCAACACCGCCACCGCGATCGGTGACGACCGCCTGCAGAAGCAGTCGCAGGGCACGGTGGTGCCCGACGCCTTCAGCCATGGCACCTCGGAGCAGCGCGTGCGCTGGTTCCGGGCGGGATTCGAGTCGGGCGATCCGAACGTTTGCGATACGTTCAAGGCGGCGCGGCTGTAGCTTTTTTCCCCTCTCCCGCTTGCGGGAGAGGGTGCCCGGAGGGCGGCGAGGGGATGAATCCCCGAGGTAGGGCAACGCATGGAGCAGTTGCCGAGAGAGGGTTGCTGTAGAGCTAGCTTGGATGACCTTCTGCAGTTCTACAGAAACCCTCTCTCCCGACCTCTCTCCCGCAAGCGGGAGAGAGGAGCGCCAGAATGAAAAAGGCCCCTTTCGGGGCCTTTTTCACATTCAGCAGAAACCAGATCAGAGCAGTTCCGCAATATCCTTCTCGATCTTCTCCGGCGTATCCATCGAGCCGTAGCGCTTCACCACGTTGCCGTTCTTGTCGACCAGGAACTTGGTGAAGTTCCACTTGACGCCCTCGGTGCCGAGGATGCCGGGCGAGGCGCTCTTCAGGTACTTGTAGAGCGGGTGGGCGTTGTCGCCGTTGACGTCGATCTTGGCGAACAGCGGGAAGCTGACGTCGTAGGAGAGCGAGCAGAAGTTCTTGATCTCGTTCTCGTCGCCCGGCTCCTGGTGGCCGAACTGGTCGCAGGGGAAGCCCAGCACCGCCAGGCCCTTGTCCTTGTTGCGGCGGTAGACCTCTTCCAGGCCCTTGTACTGCGGCGTGAAACCGCACTTGCTGGCGACGTTGACGATCAGCAGCACCTTGCCGCGGTAGGCGTCCAGCGACTGGCTCTGGCCGTCGATGGTCTTGGCTTCGAATCCGTACACGCTCATGGTCAATCCCCTGGTTGTTTTGAGGTCTGGCGCAGCCTAGGCCGCGCCTGCGATCACTGCAAGCCGGCGACGTCGAAAGCCATCAGCGGCGCCGCGCTCTGGCGCACGTTGGCCAGCAGCGCCGGCACCTGCGACAGCATGCGGCTGGCGAAGAACTGCGCCGTGGCGCGCTTGGTGTCGGCGAACAGGGCGTCACCCGCGGCATCGGCGGCGCGGGTCATGCGCAGCCAGTTCCAGCCCAGATAGGTCAGGGCGAAGGCGCGCAGGAAGTCGACGCAGCCGAAGGCGGCGTCGTCCGGCGTGGTCTTGTAGGACTGCTGCACCCAGGCGGTGCTGCGCTCCAGTTCTTCCACGGCGGTGGCCAGCGGGCCGGCAATGAAGTCCGGGGCATTGGCCAGGTCGCGGCGCACGGCCTCGAAGAAGCGCTTGGGCAGGCGGCCGCCGTTGAGCATCAGCTTGCGGCGCACCAGGTCCATCGCCTGGATGCCGTTGGTGCCTTCGTACAGGCACAGGATCTTGGCGTCGCGCACGATCTGCTCGATGCCGTGCTCCTTGATGAAGCCATGGCCGCCGTAGACCTGGATCGCCAGGGAGCCCAGGTCCACCGCGCTGTCGGTGCAGAAGGCCTTGACCAGCGGCGTGTTCAGCTCGACCCAGTCCTGGGCCTCTTCACGGGCCGCGGCGTCGGTGGAGTGGTGGGTGACATCGACGTGCATCGCCGTCTCGTAGGCCAGCACGCGGGCGCCCTCGGTGACCGCCTTCATCTGCAGCAGCATGCGGCGCACGTCGGGGTGGTGGGCGATCACGTCGCCGCCGTTGAAGGCCTTGCCCTGCTTGCGGTCCAGCGCGTAGGCGATGGCGTTCTGGGTGGCCAGTTCGCACTGGCCCAGGCCCTGGTAGCCCACCATGATGCGCGCCAGGTTCATCATCACGAACATGTTCTGGATGCCGGTGTTCGGCGCGCCGATCATCCAGCCCCTGGCATTCTCGAAGCTCAGCGTGCAGGTGCAGGAGCCGTTGATGCCCATCTTGTGCTCGATGGACACGGCCTTGACCGGGTTGCGCGCGCCCAGCGAGCCGTCGGCGTTGACCAGGTATTTGGGCACCACGAAGGTTGACAGGCCCTTGATGCCCGGGGACGAATCCGGCAGGCGGGCGAGGACGAAGTGGATGATGTTGTCCACCATCCCGTGTTCGCCCGAGGTGATGAAGATCTTGCTGCCTTCCAAAAGGTACGAGCCGTCGGCCTGCGGGGTGGCCTTGGTCTTGACCGCGGCCAGGTCGGAGCCAGCCTGCGGCTCGGTCATGCACATGGTGCCGGACCACTCGCCCGAGGCCAGCTTGGGCAGGTAGGTCTGCTTCTGTCCGTCGGTGCCGTTGGCGGCGATCGCCTCGAAGCAGCCCTGGGTCAGGCCCGGGTACAGCGCGAAGGCCACGTTGGCCGAGCACAGCAGCTCCTCGATCACCTTGCCCAGGGTGTAGGGCAGGCCGGCGCCGCCGAACTCCTGGCTCTGCATGATGCCGACCCAGCCGGCGTCGGAGTAGGACTTCCAGAACTCCTTGAAGCCGTCCGGCACCTTCACCTCGTGGTTGGCGTACACGCAACCCTGCTGGTCGGACTTCGAGTTCAGCGGCGCCAGCTCGTTCTGGATCAGCTTGGCGGCTTCCTCGATCAGCCCGGTCAGGGTCTCCGGGCTGGCGTCCTCGAAGCCTGGCAGCTGCGACAGGCGCTCGGCCTTCAGGACGTTGTTGAGGACGAAGTTGATTTCGCGCAGGGGAGCCTTGTAGGTAGCCATGGAAGAGTCCTAAGCGGTGAGAAGGGGAAATTTTCAGGGCGGCAAGGCTAGCACAGCTGAAGATGCCAGCCGTTGCAAAAAATGCCACGCCGGCTTGCTAGAATTTGCGACCCGGGTGCTGAAAATCCGATCAAAAGGCAGAAAATGAAAGTGTTGGTCACCGGCGCAGCCGGATTTGTGGGGTTCTATTGCACCCAGCACCTGCTGGATCGCGGCGACGAGGTGGTGGGGTACGACAACCTCAACGACTACTACGACCCGGCCCTGAAGCGGGCCCGCCTGCAGCAGCTGCAGGGGCGCCCCGGCTTCCGCTTCGTCCAGGCCGACCTGGCCGACATGGACGCCATGAGCAAGGTTTTCGCCGACTGGAGCCCCGACGTGGTGCTCAACCTGGGCGCCCAGGCCGGCGTGCGCTACTCCCTGCAGAACCCCCGCGCCTACGTCGACAGCAACCTGACCGGCTTCGTCAACATCCTGGAATGCTGCCGCCAGTATCCGGTCAAGCACCTGGTCTACGCCTCGTCCAGTTCGGTCTACGGTGCCAACACCAAGGTGCCTTTCGCCATTACCGACACGGTCGACCATCCGGTCAGTCTGTATGCCGCCACCAAGAAGTCGAACGAGGCCCTGGCGCATTCCTACAGCCATCTGTTTGGCATCCCCACGACCGGCCTGCGCTTCTTCACGGTCTACGGCCCCTGGGGCCGTCCGGACATGGCCTATTTCTCCTTCACCAAGGCCCTGTTCGAGGGCAAGCCGATCGACGTTTTCAACCACGGCGACATGGAGCGGGACTTCACCTACATCGACGACATCGTTACTGGCGTGATCCGCACCATGGACCGGCTGCCGGCCGCCGACCCCTCCTGGACCGGCGACCCGCCGCAGTTGGGCCGCAGCAGCGCCCCCTACCGCCTCTACAACATCGGCAACCACTCCCCGGTGAAGCTGATGCACTTCATCCAGGTGCTGGAAAAGCTCACCGGCCGCGAGGCGCAGAAGAACTTCAAGCCGATGGCCCAGGGCGACGTCTACCGAACTTATGCCGACGTGGACGATCTGAAGCGCGATGTGGGCTTCGAGCCATCGACCTCGATCGAAGAGGGGCTGTCCCGCTTCGTGGCCTGGTACCGGGAGTACTACCGCGTCTGAGCGTCATCCGGGCGTGGCATAATCCGCCGCTCGATTTTCAAGAATCATTCTCTTTTCGGAGCTTTACGTGCTGGATTTCCTGATTTCCCCGGCCTATGCCCAGGGCGCTGCCGCCCAGCCGAGCGCCCTGATGCAGTTCGCCCCGCTGGTCGTGCTGGTCATCGTCTTCTACTTCATGCTGATCCGCCCGCAGATGAAGCGCAGCAAGGAGCACAACCAGATGCTCTCCAAGGTCGCCATGGGCGACGAAGTGGTCACCGGCGGCGGCCTGGCCGGCCGCGTCACCGGCATCGGCGAGGTCTACCTGACGGTCGAGATCGCCGACGGTGTCAGCGTCAAGGTGCAGAAGCAGTCGGTCACCAGCGTGCTCCCCAAGGGCACCCTCAAGAACCTTTAAGCAATTGATTCCCCTCTCATTTCGATGAGAGGGAAGAGGCCCGGGCGTCCGCCCGGGCCGGCCTCTTCCGGGAAGGGAAGGGGTTTCCAAATCCCTTGGCGGGACACGCCTCATGAAGCCTTACGCAAGCTGGAAGTACGTCGTGCTGGTCCTCGCGCTGGTGTTGGGCGCGCTGTATTCGGCGCCCAATCTCTACGGCGACGACCCCTCGGTCCAGGTCTCGATGGGGTCCGGCGATCCGATGCCCGCCGACTTCAGCGACATCGTGGCCAAGGCGCTGGAGGCCAACAAGCTGACCTCCCTGTCCAGCGGGATGGAAGACCAGCGCTGGGTCATCCGCATGCCCAGCGCCGAGACTCAGCTGCATGCCGCCGACGTGCTCAAGCGCGAACTGGGCAACGGCTATGTCGTGGCGCTGAATTCCGCCTCCAAGACGCCGCCCTGGCTGCGCGCCATCGGGGCCAAGCCGATGAACCTCGGCCTGGACCTGCGCGGCGGCGTGCACTTCCTGCTGGAAGTGGACATCGAGGAGGTCAACAAGAAAGCCGTGCAGCGCATCGTGACCGACGTGCCGGCCTTCCTGCGCAAGGAAAATGTCCGCTACACCGGGCGCCGCGAAGCCGGCAGCCATGGCCTGCTGGAGTTCGCCGACGCCGCCACCCTGGAGCAGGCGCGCAAGCTGATCGCCCGCAACTTCCCCGAGTACACGCTGACGGTGCCGCAGGCGTCCACGACCCAGCTGCAGGTTGCCCTGTCGCCGCAGGAAGCCAAGCGCATCGTCGATTTCGCAGTGCAGCAGAACCTCACCACCCTGCGCAACCGCGTCAACCAGCTCGGCGTGGCCGAACCCCTGGTACAGCGCCAGGGCATCAACCGCATCGTCGTGCAGCTGCCCGGCGTGCAGGACACCACCCAGGTCAAGGACCTGCTGGGCGCCACCGCCACGCTGGAATATCGCGCAGTGGATGACGGCGACGCCTACAGCGCCGCCGCCAGCGGCATCACCCCGGTGGGTACCGAGCTGTTCTACACCCGCGAGGACCGTCGCCCGGTGCTGCTCAAGCGCGAGATCATCGCCGGCGGCGACAACCTGGTGGATGCCGCCGCCACGGTGGACGAGCAGGGCGGCCCCGCGGTCAGCGTCACGCTCGACGGCGCCGCTGCCAAGCGCATGTTTGCCTTCACCGAGCGCAACGTCGGCAAGCCGATGGCGGTGCTGTTCAAGGAGCGCGAGGTCGTCACCAACTACAACGCGCAGGGCGTGGCCATGCGCGAGCACCGCGACGTGCAGGAGGTGATCTCCATCGCCAGCATCCGCGGCGTGTTCGGCAAGAAATTCCAGACCACGGGCCTGGAGAGCAAGGAAGCCCACGACCTGGCCCTGCTGCTCAAGGCCGGTGCCCTGGCGGCCCCGGTCGAGATCGTCGAGGAGCGCACCGTCGGTCCCAGCCTGGGCGAGGACAACATCCGCAAGGGCTTCTCCGCTGCCGCCCTGGGCCTGGGCCTGGTGGTGCTGTTCATGGCCTTCTACTACCGCGTGTTCGGCCTGTTCGCCGCGGCTGCCCTGCTCCTGAACCTGCTGCTGGTGTTCGCCGTGCTGTCGCTGATGCAGGCCACCCTGACCATGCCCGGCATTGCCGGCATCGTCTTGCACATGGGTATTGCGGTAGACGCCAACGTGCTGATTTACGAGCGGATTCGAGAAGAATTACGCAATGGGCTGAAGCCCCATGCAGCGATCGAGGCAGGCTACGAGCGCGCCTTCCTGACCATCGCCGACGCCAATGTCACGGTGCTGATCGGCACGATCGTGCTGTTCGCCCTGGGCGCCGGTCCGGTCAAGGGCTTTGCCATCACCCTGATGATCGGCATCATCAGCTCGCAGTTCACCGCCATCGTCGGTTCCAGGGCCCTGGCCCAGCTGTGCTTTGCCAAGCGTCCGCTGAAAGACGTGCCGGTCTGGTGAGAAGAACGTAAGAGACTGAACATGAAGATTTTTTCCGGCGTTCCCAACATCAACTTCATGGCCCAGCGCAAGCTTGGCCTGATCATCTCCGCGGCACTGACGGTGCTGTCCATCGCCCTGGTCCTGGTGCGCGGCCTCAACCTCGGCATCGACTTCACCGGTGGTGTGCTGGTGGAAGTGGGCTATCCCCAGGCGGTGCAGCTCGACATCGTGCGCGAGCAGCTGCACGAGGGGGGCTACGAACGGGCCGTGGTCCAGCACTTCGGCAGCGCCTCGTCGGTGATGATCCGCCTGCCGCCGGCCGAGAACGCCAGCTCGGCCCAGGTCAGCAGCCAGATCCTGCATGCCCTGGCCGTGGGTGCCGAAAAGGCCCCCGAGCTGCGCCGCATCGAGTTCGTCGGTCCCCAGATCGGCGACGAACTGACGCAAAAGGGCTCGCTGGCACTGCTCTTTGCCTTCGTCGGCATCGCGCTCTACATCGCGTTCCGCTTCGAGGGGAAGTTCGCCCTGGGCGCCATTGCCGCCCTGGTCCACGACGTGGTCATGGCGGTAGGCTTCCTGTCGCTGTTCTGGGTGGAGTTCGACATCACCACCCTGGCCGCGATCCTGGCCCTGATCGGCTACTCGAACAATGAAACCATCGTCATTTTCGACCGTATCCGCGAGAACCTGATCGCCGAGCGCCGTTCCTCGGTGCTGGACGTGGTCAACCTGTCGGTCAACCAGACCCTGCTGCGCTCGGTCATCACCCACTTCACGACCCTGCTGGTGCTGACGGCCCTGTTCACCCTTGGCGGCCAGAGCGTCCACAGCTTCTCGGTGGCCCTGATCGTGGGCGTGATCGTGGCGACCTATTCCTCGATCTATGTTTCGACCAACCTGGCGGTCGCCCTGGGGGTGTCCCGAGAGGACCTGTTGCCGCCCGCAGAGAAAGAAATCGACGAAATGCCCTGACCCCCAAACAGGGGGCAACACGCTCTAAGGAATTGGCGTAGTCTGCTGATTGAAAAGATTTCGCTGCAATGCAGCAGTGCTTGTATCCGCCAAGGTTGGCCCGATTCTTGTTTGGTATCCGACAAGCGGACCGGTCCAGGGCAAATGCAGGGGTATCCTCTCGTTGACGTTGGGATTTTGGATTCTGTATCAATTGTCATGAATATCTTGCCTATTGTCGCGGTTGGCGCAAAACCAGGGTCCTGGTGTGACTTGGCGCGCAGACGCTGGACCGCTGCCGGTGGACAATAGACGGGTATTGAAGGGCTAATAAATGCCGCTTACCAGAGAAGTTGGGGCGCGCCTCGCGGCGTCGTTGGTTGGACTGTCCTCCATTCGCAAGCGTCTTATTGCGCTGGCGGCGGACCTCATGGTCGTCCTCACCGCGAGCTACCTGCTCTTCGCCCTGTTCCTGCGCCAGCCCATCCTCTCGGGTGACCTGCTGATCAGCTTCATCCTGCCGGCCCCGCTGTTTGTCCTGCCCGCACTGCATATGGCCGGCACCTACGACGTGATGATGCGCTTCTGGAGCAGCAGCCAGCTGTTCCGCGTCCTGCTCGGGACTGCCCTGGGTATCGTCGCCCTGGGTCTGCTGCAGATGTTCAGCTCCTCCCTGTTGCATTACTGGAACATGCTGATCCTGCAGGGGTGGTGGTATTCCTGTCGTTGGCCTGGCTGCGTTTTACCGCCAGCGCCCTGCTGCGGCCCGTGACCCACGGCCTGCAGTCCGAGCGAGTGCTGATTTATGGGGCAGGCCGTGCCGGCACGCAGCTGGCCGCCGCCCTGACAGCGTCCGGCCAGTATTGGCCGGTTGGCCTGGTGGACGACCGAAAGGACCTGCAGGGCCGTCTGGCTGCCGGCTTGCGCGTCCATTCTCCGGACAACCTGGCGGTGCTTCGCGAGCGCCTGAAGTTCACGCGCGTCCTGCTGGCCATGCCATCCGCCTCCATGCACCGCCGTGCCGACATCGTCCGCGGGCTGGAATCGCTCTCGGTTAAAGTCATGGTGATGCCGGGCCTGGACGAACTGGCCTGCGGCAGCAGGCAGGTCGGCGAACTGCGCGACGTACAGGTTGAGGACCTGCTCGGTCGCGAGCCGGTGTGCCCCGACACCCACCTGATGGATGCCTTCATCAAGGACAAGAGCGTACTGATCACCGGTGCCGGCGGTTCCATTGGATCGGAGCTCGCCCGTCAGGTGCTGATGCGCGGCGCCCGGCGCCTAGTCTTGTTCGAAATGTCTGAAATCGCGCTCTACCAGATCGAGCGCGAGTTGCAGGATTTGCGTGCAAGGTCCGAGATTTCTACTGAAATAGTCGCGGTGCTGGGCACCGTCCTTGACAAGCTCGGCGTGGAACGCGCGATGCTGCGCCATGCCGTGCAGACGGTCTACCACGCGGCGGCCTACAAACATGTGCCGCTGGTGGAACAGAACGTGCTGGCAGGTGCGCAGAACAACATCCTGGGAACCCGGGTGGTGGTCGATGCCGCCGTTCACTGCCGTCTGGACAATTTCGTACTCGTGTCCTCCGACAAGGCCGTGCGCCCGACCAGCGTCATGGGTGCGACCAAGCGTGTGCAGGAACTGATCGTGCAGGCTGCGGCTCATGCCGCGCCCGAGATGAGAATGTCGATGGTGCGCTTCGGCAACGTGCTGGCCTCTTCAGGGTCGGTGGTGCCGTTGTTCCGCGAGCAGATCCGCAAGGGGGGGCCGGTTACCGTCACCCATCCGGAAGTGACGCGCTACTTCATGACCATCCCCGAAGCCGCGCAGCTGGTGATCCAGGCCGGCGCCATGGGGAGCCGTGGCGACATCTTCGTGCTCGACATGGGCGAGCCGGTCCGTATTTCGGACTTGGCGCGCAAGATGATTCACCTGTCCGGCTATCGTCCCAAGGAAGATGCCGCCGGGGAGGGCGACATCGAGGTCGTCTATACCGGCCTGCGCGCCGGCGAGAAGCTTTACGAGGAGTTGCTGATCGACGCCAGCGCCGAGCCGACCTCGCATCCGCGCATCCAGAAGGCTCAGGAGCCCTGCCTGACGCAGGCCGAACTGACGCCTATCCTCGTGTCTATGTCTGACGCGGTGAGTGCCGAGAGGCCGCAGCAGGTGCTGACCCTGCTGACCACCCTGGTCTGCGGATACGTCCCGACCATGCAGCCGGTGGTACAGCCCCTGGCCGAACCCGCCCCGCCGGAATCGCAGGCGGTTCCGATCCGCCGGCCGGCGCAGAAACCTTCCAAGCACTTGGTGCCGACCCCGATCGCCGACGGCGGACTGATGAGCGCCTCGTCCAGTTGAAAGGGCGAGGGCGCCTTGACGCCCTTGCTTGCCGGGGTTCAGTCGGCAACCCGCAGCCCGGGCGACTGATCGCAACCTGCCTGAAGCCTTCCGCTGTTTATCCCTGACTGACCGGGTCTGCCGCCTGGATGAACCGCGGTGCCCGCCGTCTGCCGGTGGATCGCTGCCCGGCCTTGCGCCCGGGTTCTCAGCCGAAGCGGCGCCGCAGGGTCCGGGTCAATGGCACTTCCACCCAGCGGTACAGGACGATGCTGGAGACGATGCTGCCGACGAACAGGAACAGCAGCAGCGTGAAATTGCCGGCGGCCCCGCCGAAGCCGATCTTCCTCCAGACCATGCCCAGCGCCGGCAGCGACATGACGTGCAGCAGGTACAGGCTGTAGGAACTGTCGCCAAGGATCTTGAAGCGGGCGAGCAGGCCCAGGCGCCGTTCCAGGCAGAGCGCCCCCCACACCAGCATTGCTGACGGGATGCCGTAGCACAGGCCGCGCGGCAGCGGCAGCGCGCCGGGCAGGCTGGCAACCCAGGCGATGGCGACTGCGCCCGCGACGAAAACCAGGGCGCCACTGATTTCCTCGCCGCGGCTGCGATCGCGCCGACCGCTGAGCAGGGCGCCAATGACCACCCCGTAGCCGAATTCCAGGATCAGCGAGTTGGTGGCGAAACGCGCCAGCAGGCCCTCAGGCTGCAGCCACATGCCGAGCGCGGCGCAGATGAAGGCGGCGCCGGCCACGACCCAGGCCCGGATCGCGGGGCGGAAGGCCACGATCGCGAAGAAGAAGCTGAAATAAAAGAAGAATTCGTAGGACAGGGTCCAGCCGTTCTGGATCAGCAGCTTGTCGTTGGTGGGGTAGAGCAGGAAGGAGGCGGCGATGTCCGTGGTGCGGCCGACCCCGCTCTTGTTGACCAGGTCCGGGCGCAGCAGGAACACCAGCAGGGCGACCGCGGTCAGGGTCCAGTAGATCGGCAGTACGCGGACGAAGCGATGGCGCAGGAAGGTTCCCGCCGCGCTTAAGTTGCGCTGGCTGGCCCCGGCGACGTAGTAGATGATGAAACCGCTCAAAACGAAAAATATGTCGACGCCGATGGCGCCGATCTCGAAGTTTTGCCAGATCAGTGCGCCGGCGTCGCCGTACTGTCTCTCCTTGATCTGGAGGTGGGCCAGCAGGACCAGGATGGAGGCTAGGGCGCGCAGCAACTGGATGCTGATCAGTTCCTGGCGGGAATCGAGATGGCGGGTACTCATCGGGGCAGATAGGGCCTGATATCGTTTGCTATAAAGCGTTAGACTGCGCCGCGCATGAAGCCACGGCTGAATTTTCACGGGTGAGGGCGCTTCTGGACGCGGGGGCAATGCCGTGCCGAGGCGCTTTCCAACGCGGGCTTGGACCGGCGCCGGGTAAGTGGTTGAAATACTAACAGGAACCTCAGGGGTGGAAACCCCGGATACGAGGGGTTCAGTCAGTATCGGCGGCAGGCGCGGAGTAGCGTGAACTGCAACGCGGTTTGTGTAGCTGGTCTTGGCTACACTTGCGGCCCCAACGCCGGGTGTCGTTCGCCAGGGTGGGTAATCCCTGCTAGGGGAGAGCGGCGATTGGTGTATCCGGGCGCTCAAGGGAGTCCGGTGCGGGCCCCGGAGCCCCCTCGTTCGGGGGCAGTTTAGTGCAGCGCAAAAAACTTAAAATTCTGTCAGCACCCTGTGAAACCTGTTTTCATGTCAGCAACAGCTCAAATTGTGACCTGGAGCGCGGCCTCCCCTGGGGCGCCGTCGTCCGGGGCTATTGCCTTCGCCGCCTGCCGGGCTGATTGCGCCGCTGCCATAAGCACTATCCGTCGCCGGTAAGTCATGAACGCAGCACTTTTCTTCTGGGCTCTGCATCTGGCCATTCTTCCTGCCTACGTTTGGGGAAGCGGCACCATGCAGCCGTCACATTTTGCTTTCTTGACCGCCGTGGGTGCGTTCGCCATGAGCCGGTCGAGCGGCTCCGCCCCGATGTTTCCGGGCTGGGTCGAGCTCCGTGGCGCCCTGGCTGCGAAGGGGCGTTTCATCTGCACGATCTTTGCGTTGTTCGCACTCTATGTATGCGTCGTGAACGCCGTCTGGTCCTTAGTCTTGTCCAGCGTCAAGCCACTGCAGTACGCCTCCTTCCAGATTTACAATCTTTTGCTTTGCTTCTTCATCTACACGATGGTGCTGACGGACCTGCGCGCATTCTTGCGCTACACCGCCTGGGGGTTCAGCGCTGCGCTGCTGCTGATTGTTTTCTCGCTGCTGATCAAGGGCGTCAACCTCGCGTCGAGGGAAAGCGGACTTTTCAACAATCCCAATCAGCTTGCATTCTTCTGCCTGTCCACCTGCATTGCCTTTTTCATGATGGGCAAGTTGGGTGTCGGGTCGCTGGTCTGGAACCGGACGGCCATTGGAGTGGCCTGCTTCATCTGCATGCTGACCGTATCCCGGGCGGGCCTTGCATGCTGCGCAGTAGTCTTCTTCGCCACCATGCTGGACAGCGGGAAACGCGGTTCCTCAGGGCTTCTAATGATTCTCCTCGGCTTTGGCCTCGTAGGGGGTATCGCCTCCCTCGGCTTGGTACAAGAAGTCCAGTCGCGAAACAAGCAGACCTCGGCGGTTTTCAGCAACCAGATCGAGGGTCGCGGATACGACCGCATTGTCGAGCATCCCGGGCATTTGCTGCTCGGCGCGGGGGAGGGCGAAAACAGACGGCATGGCGGAAAACTGGCTTCGCTGGGCGGTGAATTGCATTCCTCCGTGGGGACATTGTTGTTTGCCTACGGCATTTTCGGCTTGATCCTGTACAGCACGCTGTGGTACCTGATGCTGTCTGCGGGCCCGGGGCTGGGGTTCAAGCTCTGCGCCCTGGCGCCCATCGCATACGGCGTTTCGCACAACGGTCTGCGCTTCTCGGCCGGAGTCATTGCGATGATGCTGGTGATCTACGGCGGCGCCGTGCTGCAGTTCCAGCGGCAATCAAAACAAGTTTTCAGCAATCCAAGGCCATCAATCCAATGAGCGTGATCCAGGACCCCACCCCCATCACTGAGCCAGCCTTCGCGGTTCCCCAGCAGCAGGAATCGTCCTTCGGCCCGAAGGAACTGGCCGCGACGCTGTTTGCCAACTGGATGCTGCTGGTGTTCTTCCTGCTGGCGGGGTTGTTTCTTGCGTGGATTTATCTCTACTTGGCCAAGCCTATCTACAAGGCGAACGCCACGGTGATGATCGAGACCAAGTCCAATGCGATGATGATGGCCTATGGCGACGCGGGAGCGGGCGTCATGGGCTTTGGCCAGACGCTTGCGGAAATCGAGGTCATGACTTCGCAACTGGTCCTGAGCCGTGTGGTGGCGGACATGAAAGCGGACATCGTGGTCAGCCCGCGCCATTTTCCGGTGATCGGCGAAGCATTGGCGCGGCGCAACAGCGTTTTTGGCACCGCATTCGCCCAGGTTCCAGGCCTTCGCCGCTATGTCTGGAGCGCAACCGAACTGACTGTTCCGACTTTCGACGTGCCCAGACCGTACCTGGAGCGGGCGTTCACGGTCCACGTCGTGGCGCCGGGCAAGTACAACGTCCTGCTGGGCGAGAAGTTGGTGATTCTGGAGGCCGAAGTAGGGAAGTCGGCGGCGGCGGTGCTCGATCCGGTCACCGGCGGGGAGTTGCGAGTATTCGTGTCGGACATGAAAGCCCCCTCAGGCGCGCATTTCCAGCTCCGTAAACTGAGTACGCTGTCGGCGATCAGACGACTCAAGAGCACGCTGGATGCAGTCGAGGATCCCAAGGGTAGCGGCGTGGTGGAAATTACGGCCAAGGACAGCGACCGGCCGCGCGCGGCCGCGCTTGCCAACGCCGTTGCGAATGCCTATCTGCGCCAGAACGTCGAACGGCGCTCCGCGGAAGCGGCGCAGACCCTTGCCTTCCTCAAGACCCAACTGCCTGGAATCAAGGCGAAGGTGGAGGCGGCAGAAGGGGCGTTGAATGGCTACCGTCTGCGCAATTCGTCCATCGATCTCGACAAGGAAACGGATTTCGTCCTCACCGAGTCGGCGGACATCGAACGCAAGCGAAACGAGGTCCTGCAGAAGCGCGCGGAATTGTTACTGACGTTGACGGCGGTTCACCCTTCGGTGAAGGCTCTGGATATTCAGTCCGCGCGGCTTTCCGAGCAATCAGAGCGCGTGCAGCAGGCAATCGCAAAGATGCCCGAGACCCAGCAGGAGTTGCTGAGCCTTCGCCGTGAGGTTGAGGTCAACACCAGCCTCTATACCACCATGCTGAACAACATGCAGCAGCTTGAAGTGGCGGAGGCGGGTACGCTGGGCAACGTACGCATTATCAACGAGGCGTCGGTGCCGGGCGGGCCGTTCAAGCCTCAGCCGCTGTTCGCTATCGTTGCCGGCGTCATCGCCGGACTGGCGATTGGCCTGATGGTGCTGATCCTGATGCAGCTGATGGACCAGGCCGAGCATGACCCTGCGGCAATCGAGCGTTTCGCCGGCGTTCCGGCTTATGCCACGGTGCCTTACTCTCCTGCCCAGCAGAAGATGATCCGCCTGCGCGACAAGAGTGGCGGCGAAGGCCAGTTGCTGGTCGTGACCTCGCCGCACGACCCGGCGGCCGAGTCGATCCGCAGCCTGCGCACGACATTGCACTTCAGCGTCTTCGAGTCGGGCCGCAAGAGCATCATGTTCACGGGCCCTACGCCGGGTATTGGCAAATCGTTCGTGACGGCCAACCTGGCGGCGGTACTGGCGCAGGTGCCGATGAAGGTGATCCTCATCGACGCCGATCTTCGCCGCGGCACGATCCATAACTACTACGGCCTGGACCGAGGCAAGGGCTTGTCCAACTATGTCCTCGGCGCCGGCATCGAAGAGGTTCTCCAGCCCACCAGCGTTTCTGGTCTCTCGATCATCAGCACGGGAGAGGTGCCCCCCAATCCCTCGGAACTGCTGATGTCGCCGCGCTTCATCCAGCTGATCGCCGAGGCGGAGGCGCAGGCCGACATGGTGCTGGTCGATACTGGACCGATTCTGGCGGTCACCGACGCAGGCATCATCGGCCGGGTTGTCGGTGGCACGCTGCTGGTGTTCAAGGCCGCACAGCACTCCGGCCGCGAGATCACCGAAAGCGTCAAGCGGCTCGCCCAGGTGGGTGTGCGTGTCAACGGGCTGGTCATCAACCAGGTCGGCCGCAGCCGTGGCTACTACGGTTACTACGCTTATGGTAAGTACGGCTACTACTACTCCTACGGGTACAAGTCCAATGAGAAGTAGCCGGGCAGGCTCCGGCGGCTGTACTACCGGAAGGGCGGGGCAATGAAGGTACTGCACGTCCTCAACGGAGGTATCGGAGGGGCGTCGCTGAGTACCCTCGACCTCATTGGAGGGCTGGTGCCTTACGGCGTCGAGTCATTCATCTACTGCAGCTCCCGGGTCTCCCGGGAGGCGCAGGAGGAACTGCGGCGGCGCTCGCCGGTGCCGGTGTACTTTGGCCCGATGTACTTCTGGAACAAGCGCGATCGCAAGCCGCTGCTGGAACGCCCGCTGATCGAGGCCTACCAGCTGGCGCATACCGGTGCGCTCTACCGCTCCAGCTCGCGGTTGATGGAGCTGTGCCGCGAACTGGGGATCGATCTGATCCATTCCTCCACCGCGCTGGCGCCCGACGGGGCGCTGGCCGCGATGCGCCTGGGCCTGCCGCATGTCTGGCATATCCGCGAAATGATCGGCAAGGGACAGCTGCACCGTCTCGCCGGCGACACGGTGGGCCTGGCGGCCCGGCGTTTCCAGCGCTCGGGCTACGTCGTGGCCAACTCGCACTCGGCGTTCCGCGGCCTGTTCGGACGCGACAGTGCCCAGGGCGCCTCGGTGATCCACAACGGCTTCGATTTCGGGCGTTTCGCAGCGATCCGCGAGCAGCCGCTGGAAGGGGACAAGATCCGCTTCGGCCTGGTCGCGAACGTGTCCTCGACCTGGAAGCGGCACGAACTGTTCATTCGCGCTGCGGCCCTGGTCGCCGCGCGCCTGCCCCGCGCTGAACTGTCGATCTTCGGCGAAATCCCTTCCGAGACGTCCAGCGCCGAAGCCCGCGAGTACTACCAGTCGCTGGTCGCGTTGTGCCAGGAGCTGGGCCTGGGTGAGCGCCTCAGCTTCCGCGGCTACCAGGACGACGTGGTGCAGCTGATGCGCTCCATCGACATCGTCGTGCACGCGGCGGAGTTCGAGTCCTTCGGCCGTGTCTTCGTCGAGGCATCCGCGGCCGGGCGCGGCCTGGTCGCCGTGCGCGGCGGCGCCTCTACCGAGGTCATTCGCGACGGCGAAACCGGGTTGCTGGTGCCGCCCAACGAGCCGGAGGCGATGGCTGCGGCGATGTGCGAACTGGCGCAGGACCCGGAGCGTACCCGCAGGATGGGTGCGGCGGCGCGCCAGCACGTCCACGAGCATTTCGACATCCGCCGCACCTGCGAGAAGCTGGCGGCGATCTATGGCCAACAGCAGCGGCGGCCGGCCTCCGGCTATGTCCGCAGCCTGGCCCGGGTCATGGCCTAGCCGGCCCGCGCCACCGACAACCTTGCTTGACGAACCACCGCGCATGAGCCCCGAAGGAACCTTCGCCAGTGTCGCCAGGACTCCGGCGGATGGTGCAT
Source organism: Solimonas sp. K1W22B-7 (assembly GCF_003428335.1). Classification (GTDB taxonomy): domain Bacteria; phylum Pseudomonadota; class Gammaproteobacteria; order Nevskiales; family Nevskiaceae; genus Solimonas_A. Next base: position 3,355,123 of record NZ_CP031704.1, on the reverse strand, counting down.
CGTCGCACCTGTCCTACCGGCCGGAGGTCGATGGGCTGCGGGCGATCGCGGTGATGGCCGTCATCCTGTTCCACGCCAAGCTGCGGGGCTTCAACGGCGGCTACATCGGCGTCGATGTGTTCTTTGTGATTAGCGGCTACCTGATCACCTCGATCCTGATCGGCGAGCACCAGCGCGGCGCCTATTCGCTGCTGCGCTTCTATGAGCGCCGCGCGCGTCGCATCCTGCCGGCCCTGTTCTTCGTGCTGCTGTGCTGCCTGCCATTCGCGTGGGCGTTGATGACGCCTTCGCAGATGAAAGGCTTCTCGCAGAGCGTTGTTGCCACCTCCGCGTTCGCGTCGAATATCTATTTCTGGCTCAGCAGCGGTTATTTCTCGACGCTGTCGGAAGAGAAGCCGTTGCTGCATACCTGGAGCCTCGGCGTCGAGGAGCAGTACTACATCTTCTTCCCGTTGCTGCTGGCGCTGCTGTGGCGTTACGGTAGCCGTCGCCTGGTGGCGACACTGGCCTTTCTGGCGGTGGGCTCTTTCGCCCTCGGCATCTGGGGCGCAGCGCGCGATGCCAGCGGGGTGTTCTACCTTGCGCCGACGCGCGTCTGGCAGTTGCTGGCGGGGTCGCTGATCGCCTTCGCCGGGATCTCTGGTACAAGCCGGCCCCTGCCGCCGCTGGCCGGCAACGCCCTGTCCCTGTTCGGCCTGGTGCTGATACTGGCCTCGATCCACTATTTCGGTGCCGAGACGCCGTTCCCCAGCCTGGTTTCGCTGGCGCCGGTGCTGGGCTCGGTCCTGGTGCTGGCGTTCGCGCGGCAGGGCACGCTGGCGGCGCGCATCCTGTCGCTGCGGCCGATGGTCGGGATCGGCCTGGTCTCCTACAGCGCCTACCTGTGGCACCAGCCGGTGCTGGCCTTCCTGCGGCTGTACGAGGCAGACCTGCACTCGCTGGCGATCAGGCTGGGCGCGGTGGCCTTGTCGCTGGGCCTGGCCTACATCTCCTGGCGCTTCGTCGAGACGCCGTTCCGTGATCGCCGGAAGTTCTCCACGCGCTACATCTTCACGGCCGCGGGCGTGGGCACGGCGGTGGCCATCGCCATCGGCATGGCCGGTTACTTGAGCAAGGGCTTCAGTTCGCGCTTCGACCCGCAGGCGAGGGCGGTGATGGCCAGCGCCAAGTCCAGTCCCAAGCGCATGGCCTGCCATACCGACGGACCCCGCTACCTGGATCCGAAGCTCGCATGCACCTACTTCAAGGAGCCGGTGACCTGGGCGGCGCTGGGCAACAGCCATGTCACCGAGCCGGCCTACGCGCTGGCACAGCGGCTGGAGTCGCTGGACCAGGGCCTGCTGCAACTGAGCTACAGCGGCTGTCCGCCAGCCTTCACCTATCAGGCCGAATGCACGGAGTGGCTGCACAAAGCGGTGGAGCGCATCGAGACGGACAAGAGCGTCCAGAACGTGCTGGTCGCCTATCGCTATACGTCGGCGCTGTTCGGCGAACAGACGCAGTCCTATCCGCGGATTCCGACCCACATCCTTTTCCGTCTCCCGGGCATGACGCCGGAGCAATCCATGGATGCCTACTGGGCCAGCTTCCAGGCGGTCCTGGAGCGACTGCAGGGCGCCGGCAAGCGGGTCTTCGTGATCCTGCCGATTCCCGAACTCGACCGTTCGATCGAGGAGAAGGTCTGGGCCGGCAACCACGGCGCCGCCGACTACACGGTCGGCACGTCGATGGATTACTACCGCGCGCGTAATGCCTTCATCCTCGGGAAGTTCCGGCAGCTGCCCTGGAGCGACCGCCTGGTCCCAGTCGATCCCACCACCCAGCTGTGCGATGCCACGCGCTGCTACGCGGTGATCGATGGCCAGGCCATGTACTTCGACGACCATCACCTGAGCCTCGCCGGCGCCGCGCGCGTCATGCGGCTGCTCGAGCCCTACCTGAAGTAACGGTCCTCTCCCCGAAAACCTTTCAGCCAGATCCACGAACCATGTTCAGCATCTGCATACCGAACTTCAATTACGAGCGCTACCTGGGCATCACCCTTGAAAGCGTGCTCGCGCAGGAGTTCAGGGATTTCGAAGTCCTGGTCTCGGACAATGCCAGCACCGACGGCTCGGTCGAGGTCGTGCGCGGCTACCAGGCGCGCGATCCGCGAATCCAGCTGCGCATCAACCGCTGCAACGTCGGCTTTGCCGGCAACCTGGCCAAGGCCGCCGCCATGGCCAGCGCCCGCTACATGATCATGCTGTCCTCCGACGACCTGATGAATGCCGACGCGCTGCAGGCCTACCAGCGCCTGTTCGCGCACCTGGGGGACGCCGCCGCGACCAGCATCGTCAGCAGCGCCACCACCATCGTCGATTCCGACGGCCAGCCCACCGGCGAACAGCGCATCGACTGGAAACAGTGGAAAGGCGCGCAGCAGGACGCGGAGCTGTCGGCGCTGCTGGACGCGCCGGTCTACGTGATGGACGCCGCGCAGCTGCTGCGCAACAGCCTGTCGACCATGCGCGTGCCGTTCTACTTTCTCTCCACCTGCTATCCGAAAGGCCTGCACGACGCGGTGGAAAGCTACTCGCAGGGCGGCCTGTTCAATCCGGACAAGCGCTTCGCCTGGGCCCTGCTGGGGCAGGCCGGCAAGGCCTACTTCGTGGATCGCCCGCTGTTCCGCTACCGCGTGCACAACAACAACCAGGCCGCGCTGCAGGCCAACAGCGGTGCGCTCAAGCATCTGGTCGACGAGTACATCGCCACGTTCTCGGTGGAGAACGCGCTGCTGGCGCGCGCCGGGCTGAGCCGCGAGGGACTGGCCGCGGCCTTCATCGAGCACGACATCGCGCTGCGCGGCTTCAAGAACCTGGCCGAGGGCAACCGCACCCTGGTGCGGCGCATGCTGGCCTTCGGCGACGGCTGCTACCCGCAGCTGATGTCGGCCAACCGCAAGATACGGGTGCTGCGCGTGGCCGTCGCCGCGGGGCCGGCAGGCACGGTGACCGCGCGCCTGGCGATGGAGCGCGTACAGAAAGCCTGGGAAAAACGCATGGCGGCCGAGAACGCCGAGGGAAGCAAATGAAACGCCTGGTGGTTGACCTGGATGGCACGCTCACCGTCGAATCGGACAAGTCCTATGCCGACAAGGAGCCGAACCTGCCGCTGGTTGCGCGCCTGCGCGAGTACAAGGCGCGCGGCTACGAGATTGTGATCTTCACCAGCCGCAACATGCGGACCTACGAGACCAACGTCGGCAAGATCAACGTCCACACGCTGCCGACCATCCTCGATTGGCTGGCCCGCCACGAGGTCCCGCACGACGAGGTGCTGGTCGGCAAGCCCTGGTGCGGATTCGACGGTTTCTATATCGACGACCGCTGCGTGCGCCCCGACGAGTTCGTCGGCAAGTCGCCGGAGCAGCTCGAGGCCTTGTTCAAGCGCGGAGGCGAGGGGTGCTGATCCTGACGTCGGCGGCGTACGTGCCGGCCGAACTGGTGTCGGAGCTCGGGCAGTTGCCGCCGAGTTTCCTGCCGCTGGGCAATCGCCGGCTCTACGTGCGCCAGCTGGCGACGCTCACGGGTCTGCGCGAGCCGATCCTGATGAGCCTGCCCGCGGACTTCGAGATCGAGGGTCAGGATGCGGCGGCGCTGGAGGCGGCGGGCGTGAGCGTGGTGCGCACCGATCCGGGCTGCTCGCTGGCGCAGTCGCTGCTGCAGATCCTGGACCTGCATCCGCCACAGGCGGGTGAGCCGATCCGAATCCTGCATGGCGACACCCTGCAGGGAGACCTGCCGCTGGACCAGCCCGACGTCGTGGCGATCGCCGCCAACGACGGCTACTACCCGCGTGCCTACGTGGCCGCCGAAGGCGAGCGCTTCGCCTCCGCCGAATACCGCTACTGCCAGCCCGGCGACCCGGTGCTGACCGGCTACATGTCCTTTGCCGATGCGGCAAGGTTCCGCTCGTTGCTGTCCGAAGGCATGGGCTTCATCGCCCTGGTCAACCGCTACCAGGCCGACAGCGAAGGCGCGCTACGGGTCTACCGCACGCGCAGTTGGGCCGACTGCGGGCACGTCAATGCTTACTATCGCAGCCGCGCCAGCCACACCACGGAGCGCGTGTTCAACGAACTGCGGGTGGAGCGGCACTACATCCGCAAGCGCGGCGAGAAGCCGCAGAAGATCCGCGCCGAGTTGGAGTGGTTCCGTGGCCTGCCGCCGGCGATGCGTCATTACGTCCCGCAGATCGGCAGCAGCGGCACCGAGCCGGACGACACCTTCTACGACATCGAGTACCTGTACTCGCTGCCACTGAGCGATCTGTACGTGTTCGGGCGGCTGCCGCCGCAGGACTGGGGCACCATCTTCATCCGCTGCGTCGAATTTCTTTCCGAGTGCAGCGCCTACGCCTCGCCGGCTTCGCAGCGCACGGATTGGCAGCGCATGTATCTGCCCAAGACCCTGGCGCGGCTGGAAGACTTCGCCCGCGACAGCGGCTGGCGGCCGGAGCACGCGACCACCGTCGACGGCCAGACCATGCCCTCGCTGGTGGCGGTCGCCGAATCTGCCCAGAGGGTGATCGAGGCCGCGCCGGCCAGTCCGCTGACCCTGTTCCACGGCGACTTCTGCTTCAGCAACATCCTGTACGACGCCCGCGCACGCCGCATCAAGGTGATCGACCCCCGCGGGCTCGATCCGGACGGTCAGCTCAGCCCCCATGGCGACCTGCGCTACGACTTCGGCAAGCTGTTCCACTCGGTCATCGGCGGCTATGACTTCGTCATCGCTGGCCTGCTGACTGCCGAAGCCGCCGGAGCCAACGGCCTGCGTACGGCCGGCGAACTGCCGGCGCGCACCGCGCCGGTGATCGAGCGTTTCCGCCAGATCTGCCTGGGAACCGTCGGCGAGGCCGGGGGGGAGTCACTGATCGCCGCGATTACTGTGCACTTGTTCCTGTCGATGCTGCCGCTGCACCACGACGAGCCGCGCCGCCAGTTGGCCCTGCTAGGGCGCGCCCTCGAACTTCACCGCCGCTACCAGTTCAGCTAGATCTCATGATCGTCATTCCCATGGTCGGACGCAGCCGGCGCTTCCTGGACGCCGGATACACGGTACCTAAGTATCGGCTCGAACTGCAGGGCAGCAGCGTGTTCGCGCTCGCGGTCGGCAGTTTCCTGGAGGTGGCCCGGGACGAGGACTTGGTAGTGGTGTGCCTGCGCGACGATGGCGCCGCCGCTTTCGCCCGGACCGAACTGGACCGGCTGGGCATGGGGCGGGGCAGGGTAGTGGAACTGCCCGCAATGACGCTGGGTCAGGCCGACACCGTCAACCAGGGCCTGGCCGCGGCGTCGGTATCGGACCAGGAGCCGGTGGTGATCTTCAACGTCGACACTTTCCGCCCCGGCTTCCGCTATCCGGCGGGCTTCGACGTGCGCAAAGTCGATGGCTATCTGGAGTGTTTCATCGGCTCCGGTGCGAACTGGTCCAACGCGGTGCCGACGGCGCCGGGCTCCGACCGCGTGATCCGCACCTCGGAAAAGAAGCAGGAGTCCGAGTACTGTTGCACGGGTCTCTACCACTTCGGTAGCGCCGCGGTCTTTCGCCGGGCCTATGCCGCGGAAGTGGCCCTGCATGCGGCCGCCGGCGGGAGCGGTAAGGGGGAGTTGTACGTCGCACCGATCTACAACCATCTGATCGCCGGGGGGGGCGATATCCGTCTGGAAATCGTACCTGTCCAGGACGTGATTTTCTGTGGGGTTCCCAGCGAGTATGTTGCACTGCAAAATACCCCGCCGTCGGCGCTTGTCCGGCATGCCGCGCAATTGCGTACTTTGGAGAGTTGACCGCGAGGAACAAAGCCGTTGAGGCCCGATGTCATTCGCGTTCCAAGCGCAGGGTTCTCTCCCTAATTGCGCACTGATGATCGCGGCGTCCGGAAAATCCTTCCGAATCAAAGTCATGTACAGCGTGAGCAACCAGATCAATATCCAGCACGGCGATGCCCGGCTGAGCTTCGACGGCGACCCGGCGTCGTCCTTGCTGGACCAACTCCTGGCCAACAAGGCGCCCGTCAGCTATTCCTGCCGTCGCGGCGACTGCGGCCAATGCGGGGTCAAGCTCCTTGAGGGAGAGGCTGCGGCGCTGGATAAGGGCCGGCCGCTCTGGCAGATGGGGTCGCTGCTGACCTGCAATGCGGTGGCGTGCTCGCCGCTATCCCTGCGGATTCCCTATATCCCTGAACTGGAGGGTATCCGCGTCCTGCGATCACCGGCCAAGGTTCAGGGTCTGGAGTTGCTGGGCTCCGACGTCATGCAACTGACGCTGCGGTTGCCGCCAGCCAACCGCATTGCCTTTCTTCCTGGCCAGTTCGTGCGGCTGACCAACAGCGAGGGCACACTGCGCAGCTATTCCCTGTCGGCGGGGCCGCAGCCGGACGGAATGCTGCGAATGCATATTCGGAGAGTGGAGAAGGGTGCCTTCAGCGACTGGCTGTTCGCGCGGGCCGTGATCGGCGATCTCCTGCAGCTTGAGGGGCCACAAGGCCACTTTTTCCAGCGCGAAAATCGCTCCGTTGACCGATCGGTTTTTTTGGCAACCGGCACGGGCATTGCTCCGGTCTACGCTATCCTTGCGGCGGCTTCCGAAAAGCAGCGGGCCGCGTTGGGCGAGGTCTGGGTTTACTGGGGAAACCGCTTCAGGAAAGATGCCTATCTGGCCGAGCAACTGGCCGACCTGTCCCTGCAGCGGGGTATGCGACTGACCCTGGTGTTTTCGCGTGAGGAAGACACTGGCCACGTTCAGGACCATATGCGCCGCGATCACGCCGCTTTGGATGGCGCACAGGTGTTCGCCTGCGGCAATCCGGCCATGATCGAGGGCGCGCGTACCCAGGCTTTGGCGGCCGGTTTGGGCGAGGACTTTTTTTACTCTGATTCTTTTACGGCCTCCTGAGGCGGCGTAGGAACTGGCCCGCCCATGGGATTTGCGCCGGCGCAGGATTTGGCAACTGACAAAAAGCGGTTCGACAACAGGAAAAAGATTTATGAAAGCTGTCATTCTGGCCGGTGGCCTCGGTACGCGCCTCAGCGAGGAAACCTCGGTGCGCCCCAAACCGATGGTCGAGATCGGCGGCAAGCCGATCCTGTGGCACATCATGAAGATTTACTCTGCCCATGGAATCAAGGACTTCGTCATTTGCCTGGGTTACAAGGGCTATGTCATCAAGGAGTATTTCGCCAACTACTTCCTGCACATGTCCGACGTGACCTTCGACATGGGCTCCAACAAGATGGAAGTCCACAGCAACGCCGCCGAACCCTGGCGCGTGACCCTGGTGGATACGGGCGACGCGACGATGACGGGAGGCCGTCTCAAGCGCGTGCAGCCCTACCTGAAGGATGAAGACGCCTTCTGTTTCACCTACGGTGACGGAGTCGGCGACATCGATATCGGCGCTACGCTGAAGTTCCATGCCGCTCACGGCAAGCTCGCGACGATGACCGCCACGCAGCCGCCGGGCCGCTTCGGCGCACTGGGTCTGGACGGTGATGCGATCCGCTCGTTCCAGGAGAAGCCCTCTGGCGACGGTGGCTGGATCAATGGCGGGTTCTTCGTGCTTTCCCCCAAGGTCATCGACTATGTCGAGAAGGACGAGACGATCTGGGAGCGCCAGCCGCTGGAGCGCCTTGCCGCCGAAGGGGAACTGATGGCTTACAAGCACCAGGGCTTCTGGCAACCCATGGATACCCTGCGCGACAAGCAGCAGCTCGAGGAACAGTGGCAAAGCGGAAAGGCGCAATGGAAAAAGTGGTAGGAGCAAAGATGCGTTCCGCGATTCCCGATCCGGCTTTCTGGGCCGGCCGCAAGGTATTACTGACTGGGCATACCGGGTTCAAGGGTAGCTGGCTATCCCTTTGGCTCCAGCGCATGGGTGCCGATCTGACCGGGTTCGCACTCGCGCCGGAAACCACCCCGAGCCTGTTCGACGAAGCCAAGGTGGCGCGCGGCATGCGCTCGGTGATCGCAGACGTGCGTAACCGGGAGGAATTCGACGCGGCGATCCGCAGCGCGCAGCCGGAAATCATCATCCACATGGCGGCGCAGCCGCTGGTGCGGCACTCCTATGCCTTTCCGGTGGAAACCTACGCGACCAACGTGATGGGCACGGTCCACCTGCTGGATTCCGTACGGCGGTGCGAGTCGGTGCGGGTGGTCGTCAATGTCACCAGCGACAAGTGTTACGAGAACCGCGAGTGGCTGTGGGGGTATCGTGAGGACGAACCCATGGGCGGCTACGACCCCTACAGCAACAGCAAGGGCTGCTCGGAGCTGGTCACCTCTGCGTTCCGCAAGTCTTACTTCAATCCTGCACATCATGCCGAGCACCGAGTGGCCTTGGGCACTGGCCGAGCCGGCAACGTGATCGGCGGCGGTGACTGGGCGGCCGATCGGTTGATCCCGGACTGTGTCCGTGCCATTGGCGAGGGCCGCAGCGTGCACATCCGCAATCCCGCGTCGGTTCGTCCCTGGCAGCATGTGCTCGAGCCCCTCGGCGGATACCTGGTATTGGCCGAGCGCCTGCATCGCGACGGCCCGGCCTTCGCAGAGGGCTGGAATTTCGGCCCGGAAGAGTCCGACGCGCGCCCGGTCGAATGGATCGCGCAGCGCATGACCGAGCGCTGGGGTGCCGGTGCTTCCTGGACTTTCGACGGCGCACCGCAGCCTCACGAAGCGGCCCACCTCAAGCTGGACTGTTCCAAGGCGCATGCGCGCCTGGGATGGCGTCCGCGGTGGTCTCTGGAAACCGCCATCGATCGCATCATCGACTGGCACAAGGCTCACCTCGCGGGCGAGGACGTGAGCCGAATCTGCAACCAGCAAATTGACGAGTACTTACAGCATGGACACTAGCACCATCACCAAAGACGACCTGCGCAGCCAGATTCTGGCTCTGGTCGATCAATACGCCAGGATTGCCATGGCTCCTGCTCCTTTCGTTCCGGGGCAGACCGTGATCCCGCCTTCGGGCAAGGTGATCGGCAGCGGGGAGTTGAAGAACATGGTCGAGGCCAGCCTCGACGGCTGGTTGACGACGGGCCGATTCAACGAGGCGTTCGAGCAGCGCCTGGCGCAGTTCATCGGGGTCAAGCATTTGATCACGGCGAATTCCGGCTCTTCGGCGAATCTGGTAGCGTTCTCCACCCTGACTTCGCCCAAGCTCGGCTCCCGTGCGATCAAGCCGGGCGACGAGGTGATCGGCGTGGCCGCAGGTTTCCCCACCACCGTGAATCCGATCCTGCAGTTCGGCGCGGTGCCGGTGTTCGTGGACGTCGACCTGGCGACCCACAACATCGATGCGAGCCTGATCGAAGCTGCGATCACGCCCAAGACCAAGGCCATCATGCTGGCCCATACGCTGGGCAATCCCTTCAACCTCGATGTCGTGACCGCGCTGTGCAAGAAGTACGGGCTCTGGCTGGTGGAAGACTGCTGCGACGCCCTGGGCGCCACCTACGATGGCCGCGCGGTCGGCACCTTCGGCGACATCGGTACGGTGAGCTTCTACCCGGCGCATCACATCACGATGGGCGAGGGCGGGGCCGTGTTCACCAACAATCCCGAACTCAAGCTGATCGCCGAATCGTTCCGCGACTGGGGCCGCGACTGCTACTGCCCGCCGGGCAAGGACAACACCTGCAACAAGCGCTTCTGCTGGAAGCTCGGCAGCCTGCCCGAAGGGTACGATCACAAGTACACCTATTCTCACCTGGGCTACAACCTCAAGATTACCGACATGCAGGCCGCCTGTGCACTGGCGCAGATGGACCGGCTCGAGGACTTCATCCGCATCCGTCGCGAAAACTTCGCCTATCTCAAGGACAGACTGAAGAGCTGCGAGGAGTTCCTGATGCTGCCCGAGGCCACGCCGAAGTCCGAACCCTCCTGGTTCGGGTTCCCTATTACGATCCGCCCGGAGTCGGGGGTCAGCCGCCTCAACCTGACGCAGTACCTGGACCAGAACAAGATCGGCACCCGCCTGCTGTTCGCCGGCAACCTGACGCGCCAGCCTTACATGATCGGCCGGAACTATCGCGTGGTTGGCGACCTGACGCGCACAGACGTCACCATGAATCACACCTTCTGGGTGGGCGTCTTCCCGGCGCTGGACGAACCTCGCCTGGATTATCTGGCTTCGCAGATCGAGACCTTCCTCGGTATCGGGTTCTAGGTAACGGGACGGAGCCTGCCAATGCTGTTCACCGAATTGTCCCTGCCGGGCTGCTACCTGCTGGAACCCCGGGTTTTCCAGGATGCCCGCGGCCGCTTCGTCAAGACCTTCATGCGGTCCGTGCTCGAGGCGAAGGGCTTGCGCGGTGATTTCTGCGAGCAGTACTACTCGACCTCAGCGCCCGGGGTGATCCGGGGCATGCACTTCCAGACACCGCCGCACGACCACGCCAAGCTGGTGTACTGCGCGTCGGGCGCGGTGACCGATGTCCTGCTGGACCTGCGCAAGGGCTTGGAGAGCTATGGCGGGCACGTATCGCTGTCCCTGAGCGCCGAGTCCGGTCACATGGTCTACATTCCGTCCGGCGTAGCGCATGGCTTCGTCGCGACCCAGGCGCCCGCGCTGCTGGTCTACAACGTCACTTCCGAACATGCGCCGAACCATGACGCCGGCGTGCGCTGGGACAGCTTCGGCTTCGCATGGCCGGTGGGCGAGCCGGTGATTTCGGACCGCGACCGCGCCTTCCAGGCGTTCGCCGACTACCTGTCGCCTTTCCACTCATGAGCCTGTTCCTCACCGGCGGCACGGGGTTCATCGGGTCCCACCTGCTCAGGCAGGCGCTGGAGAGCGGTCGCGAAGTGGTGGCACTGCGAAGACCCGGCAGCCGGCCGAAGCTGGCGATGGTGGCTGAACCGCTCTGGCGCGAGACGCCGTTCGACCAGCTGACGCCCGAGGACTTCCGCGGCTGCACGGCGCTGGTGCACCTGGCCTCGGTGGGCGTGAGCCCGCAGAAGGCCACGTGGCAGGAGATGATGTACTGGAACGTCTCGGCGACGCTGCGGATGCTGGAGCAGGCCCATGCCGCGGGGGTGAAGCGGGTGGTGATGGCCGGCACGTTTGCCGAATACGGACGAGCCGCCGATCACTATGACCCGATCCCGCCCGATGCGCCGCTGCTGCCGACCTATGGTTACGCGGCATCGAAGGCGGCAGCGTTCACCGCAGCACATGCGTTCGCGATCGAGCATGGCATGGAGCTGTGCTACCTGCGCATCTTCTCCGCGTTCGGAGAAGGACAATTCGCAGCGAACTTCTGGCCAGCGCTGAAGGAGGCCGCGGAAAGCGGCAGGGACTTCGACATGACGCCGGGAGAGCAGGTGCGGGACTATGTTCCGGTAGAGATGGTTGCCCGCGCGTTTCTGCATGCCGCCGGACGTGCCGACATGAGTTCCGCCCAGCCGTTCGTGCGCAATGTCGGCGCGGGACACCCAGTCTCCATGCGCGAGTTTGCGGAGCACTGGTGGCGGCAGTGGGGTGCTACCGGAGAACTGCGGGTGGGTGCGCTGCCGTATCGAGCCAATGAAGTGATGCGGTTCGTGCCCCAGATTCTCGGAGACGAGATTGAAGTTTCCTGAGGCAAGGCAGCGGTACGCAGCAAGGAAGAGTTCGATGCTCCTATTGAAGACACGATTATCCAGAACCCTGCGGACAATCAAGTCCCGCATCTACCGTAGCTTGAAGGTTGCGGACGATTTGGAGTTGTTCGAGCGCACTCAACACGGTGAAGGGTGCGTTATCAGAAACCCTGCCCATATCAACGATCCAAGTCGGCTGACGCTTGGGAATCACGTGTTCATCAACGATGGTTTCGTCGCGCTCACACATGGCGAGATATCCATCGGAGACTACACGCTGCTGGCGCCGAGGGTTATGTTCCTGACGGTAGGACATGACTATCACTACACTGGGAGGGAGTTCCGAGAACGGCAGACTCCCCGGCCGATCAAGATCGGCCGCGAATGCTGGATTGGCGCGGGCGCGATCGTTATTCCCGGCGTTACCATCGGTGACGGCGCGGTTGTGGGCGCGGGCAGCGTAGTGACCAGGGATGTCGCTCCATGGGCCATTGTTGCTGGCAATCCAGCGCGCTTCCTGAAAACCCGAGTGCCGAATTCGCTCGCTGTGCTGCCATGAGGTTCAGAAGGCAGGCGGGCGCCTATATCGTCCGCTCCTACGGTGTCTCGGGGCTCCGCGTTCTGAGGAACCTGCTGCTCATGGCTGCGGTGCCAATGGAGATTTTTGGGCAGACGCAAATGGCGCTGGGGGTGCTGGCACTCGCGACCAGTCTTTGCCTGCCGGGGGTGGATGCGCTGCTGACGCAAGCTTTTGCGCGCAAGGAACCGGTCGAGATCGGGCGATTCCTGCGGGTGAAGTTTATCGGCGCAAGCGTTCTGGCCGCCATATGCATTGCGTATGCCGCGTACGCATACTTCCTGCAGGGCCAGCCCGGCGACTATGCGCTGATGATGGTCTTTCTCGCACTGACTCTCCCGCTGGAGGCGTACTCCATAACCCGGGCCGTTTGGCTGGGCCAGGGGCACATATCACTAATCGCCAAGCGGGATCTGTCCGCTGCGTTCCTGGCGCTGCTGGTCACCGCGCTGTTCGTGTGGCAGACGCCTGAAAACATCCTGCTGCTGGTAGTAGTTCCCCGCTTGATCGAAGCAACTACTTGGCAGCTGCCGTACAGGACCCTCGTTCGTCCCCTCGGCGCTATTGCGGGAAAGGATGCATTGAGAGAGCAGAAAAGCTATGCCATGCATCGATCCATTCTAATGATCCTGCCGACGATCGAAATCTATCTCGATCGCGTCATTGTCGGGTTGCTCTACGGGTTCACAAACCTGGCGGTATTTGCCGTCGCCAAATTCGTAATGGAGCAGCTACGGACTTTTTCGATCTCCATCTATGCAATCCTGATTCCACGTTTAGCCAAGGGAGAGGAAGCCGATGCGCGACGGGATTTCTGGCGGCTGGCGGGGCCGATCTCCGGGGCTATCGTCGCCTGCGCGTGCGTGCTGTGCTTTTCGGCGATTCTCGCAATTGACTATTTTCTGACCGACTATGCTGGCAGCAAGCGCTACATCGCGCTTTATCTCTTCGGGGCCCTGTTTTCCGTTCCCGGCGCGCTCATACAGACGTTTACCCAGGCGCGCAGGAAGATCAAGGTCGAGTATGCGAGTCGGTCCTCGGTGGCGCTTATCGGCTTGGCTGCCATGGGAGTGTTGATCCCTTTGTACGGTCTAGACGGTGTCGTATACGCCTTTATCGTAAAAGCGGCTGCCATCAGCGTGGTGAATGTAGCCACCTGCTGGCGATACGTCGATTGGCGTATCGATGGGGCCACAGGGAAGAATTGAGTGACTTTGCGTCGTTAAGTACCTATCCGTTCGTCGTTTCCTGAGGCTCTTCGCGGTATGTCAAAGAAAGTCTTGTTCATCTCCAATCCGGCCAAGTACGCGAGCTACTACATGCGTGCCGAGACCATCGCCAACCGACTGCGTTCGGAGGGTTACGAAACCGAGATTTTCCTGTGGCATGGAGTTCGAGATGCCATATCGCTGCTGCGGGCGATCTTCAGGGCGGACGCCGTGATTTCCGTGAAGTTCTTTGGTCGCGGAATGGCTCCGCTGCTGGCGTTGAGTCGGAGGAAAATGATCTACGACTGCGTCGACAACTTCGATTTCGACGGCTTCGCCTATCGGCATGGGCGCAGGTTCATTTCCGACTACGTCGTCAACAACGGCTTACACCGCGACTTTATCGCTCGCGAGGTGGCGCTACCCGGCCAGCCGGTAACCGTGATCGAGCATCATCATTCCAATTTCGCACGTCAGCTCCGCCACGCGGGAACGTCGAAGGTGATTGGCTACATAGGTAATCGGCACGACTATGGGGTTGGCGATGGCTTCTCCGTCTGGTGCGAGCAGAGAGGGCTTCATTTATACGTGAATCACAGCACTTCGCTGAGCAATGCGGAAGCCATCTCGGAAAACCTCAAGCTCGATGTTTACTTCATGCTGCTGCCTACGGCTGCGAGCAGCGAGAAGGAAGCCAAGCGGCTTGGCTACGTGCGGGACTTCAAGCCCGCGCAGAAGATTCTGCTGCCATTCTCCCTGGGAATTCCGACTATTTGCGCGCCGTATCACGCTTACTTCGAGGCCGTACGGGCGGCTGGCTACGATGTCGGCGACTTCCTGTTCGTTGAAACCGAAGATGAACTGCGGTCCGCCATCGACAGGATCACCGATCCCGCCAATGCTGCATGGCTGGCGGAACTGATCGAACGTCAGAAGATCGTTGCCGAGAACTATCACCTCGACACGATAATCGAAAAATACAAGAAGCTGATCGCCTCCGCAGACGAGGGTTGATCGGGAATCCGCGATCTTTTATCCGGCAAATGCACTAACCCCTGCAATATGAATAGACTCTTGTTTGTCTGCGATCACCGGTTCAAGCAGGGACCGGATGGTGGAATCTATACCCCTGGCTACTACCCATACTCTGTCTGGGAGCGGTACCTTGCCGTCTGGGACGAGGTCACCATCCTGGCGAGCGTCGAGCATGTCTCGGCCGCGGAGGTTCAGCGCCTGAACTTGTCCTCGGGGCCGAGGGTGCAGTTCGCCTTCTATCCGAGGATTTCGGCCAATTTCCTCCGCGCGGACGACAGGCGGCTCAGGGCCGATCTGCCGGGGCTGCTGTCGGAGCATCACTCCTGCATTGCGCGCCTGCCCGCCACCTTTGCTTCACTGGCGATACGGCAGGCGCAGTCGATGGGTACCCGGGTCGGGGCGGAGGTCGTGTCCCACGTATTCGACGGCATCTCCGCGGAGGAAAAGATCATTTCGAAGGTCTATGCCTTCTACGAGTATTTCCGGATGAGGCGTGATATTCGTCCCCTCAAGAACGTGCTGTACGTGACGGATGGCTTCCTTCAAGACAAGTATCCGACCATAGGGAATCGCTACTCGGCCTCCAACGTCAATCTGAAAGAAGTCGTTGGAGAGGACGCAAGTACGATCTGCTCACGCATGAACCCTGGCCGGCCTGTGATCGGGATGATCGGTGGCTTTCAGAAGAAGTACAAAGGTCATCATTTCCTCGTTGCAGCAGTCGAGAAGCTGAAGCGGGAGCAGGGGCTGAGCGTGCAGCTTCAGCTGGTGGGCGAGGGTGACAGCAGCAGGACAGCCGCATTGGTGCGCGAACTGAGCCTTGAGAGCGAGGTGGAGATCGTCGGAGGCCTGAGCGGCGGCGATGCCGTGAACCGCTGGCTCGATACTTTGGATCTGTACGTCCAGCCCTCATTGCAGGAGGGCCTGCCCCGGGCGCTGATCGAGGCGATGGGAAGGGGGCTGCCGTCGCTGGGGTTCATCACCGGAGGCATTCCGGAACTGCTGACCCCGGATGCCCTTATAAAGGTGGGCGACGTGGATGCCCTGGCCCGAGCCATGCACCGCGGCGTGACGGACCGGTCCTGGCGAGAAAAGGCTGCTGCCCACTCGCTGAGCAGATCCTCCCGGTACCTGGCCCGCAACATCCAGATCGAGCGTGAGAGGTTTTACAGGGGTATTTACACGTCCTGAAGCGGCAGCGAAGCTGGAGCCCGCAAGGGTTGCCTCAGGTTGGCCTCAGGTTGCCGCTGAGCAGCGATTCCGCGATCTCGAGAGTCCGCAGGGAAGCATCGAGCGGCATCATCGGGCTTTCAAGCAGGCCGGCGCGCAGACAGCGCATCGCCTCGCCTGCCTGATAGTGGTAGCCGTTACCGGTGTGGGGGCGGAACAGTACCGACCTGCGGCCCTTGCGCCGCGGCCAATCCGATTCCTCCACCAGGCTCAGCATCCACTGGCCGGGCTGGCTGGCCTTGATTTTCTCCATGAGCCGCTGCCGGGCGCCCCAGGCCCGGACCGTGCCGCCCTGGCCCGGCGGCGCCTTCGGCGGTCGGGTCCAGATCGTTGCCTTGACGGGGTTGTAGTAAGGAGCATGGATGTGAATGCTTCCGTGGGTGCCGATGATCCGGACTTCGTTGCTGGTGTGGGCCGTCAGGCTGGAGCCCATGATGGCCAGCGCGCCGTTGGCATAGCGTAGAACCAGCCCCACCTGCTCATCCACGCCGCGGCTGTTGCGGCTCAATTGTCCGGCTACGTGCTCAGGCTCCCCGAGCAGGCCTTGCGCCAGGGCCAAGGCATAGACTCCGCGATCCAGGAGGCAGCTTCCAGCCGGCGGCTGGAACATGCGGTGCTGGTCATCAAATCGGACAGCCTTGCCGTTGTCTGCGATCAGCATTCTCACTTCGCCGATCACGTTCTGCGCGATCAGCGCACGAACCTCGTCGTACAGCGGCATGAACCGCATCCACATCGCTTCCATGCAGAACAACCGATGCGCGCGAGCGGCCGCCATAACCTCGCGTAGTTCTGCTGGGGACGAAGCGAATGGCTTTTCGCATAGCACAGCCTTTCCCGCTTCGAGTGCCAGCAGGCAATCCTGCTTATGTCGGGTGTGCGGCGTCGCCACGTAGACGATGTCCAGATCCTTGTCGGCGACCAGTTCCTCGTAGGAGCCGTAGGCCCGTGGTGCATCCAGGGCCTGCGCGAAGGACTGCGCGGTCGCCAGGCTGCGGGAGCCCACCGCCAGCAGCTCCGCATCGGGCAGGGAGTGCAGACCTCGGGCAAAGGACTGGGCGACGCCCCCGGTTCCGATGATGCCCCAGCGGATGTTCTTTTCGCTCATGCGGTCTCCAAGGTTGCTACAGATATGCTTGGGAAGATGGGGCGTTGCGCCATCCATGCCTCCTGCGCATGCCCACGGCACATCGCCGGAGCAGCGCGACCGGTGCGGTGTTGCCCCAGCGCCGGACGCACGGCGAAAAGCCTCAGGCCTGCTTTCTCTCGGCCATCCACTGCGGCAGGCGGCGCATGAATCCGATAGTGCTGCGCAGGTTGGCCTGTACCGTCTGTCGAAGCGTCGGGTTGCGCGGCTCGACGATGCGGCTGGGAGAATCTGCAGCGCTGCCCGAAACGACGACGCAGGCCGGCAACTCCTCCGCCCAGTTTGCGGCGCCCCCGTACGACAGGGGTTGGCGAACGAGCTCTGCGGGGGGCGAGTACTGGCAGAGCAGCGCGGTCCGGGTCCGAGCCGTGGGATTCTCCGTGCCATGCCAAGCGCGACCATCGAAGATCGCGAACTGGCCGGCTTTCATCGGAATCCGCTGGATCACTGCCGTGGGGTCGTAGCGTCTGGCGGCTGCAAGCACGGAGGCCTCGTCCTGCAGATCGACGTCCGGCAGGTTCTGCAGCATCGCGCCCCAGCGGTGGCTGCCGGGAACCAGCCGCAAGGTTGAATCGTCCGTGACGTTGCGTAGCGCCATCCAGATGTTCAGCGTGCGCCAGGTCATTGCCTCGATATCGACATGCCAGCGATGCGGCTGGCCAGGGGGCTTGAGCATCAATTCGGATGACCACATCACCAGGTTCTCGCCCAAGGCCGATCGCAGCCTGGAAGTGATCGCGGAATCCGTGCTTGCATCGAAGGCAGGGCCCTTGAACACGTGTGCCCCCTTGTACCATTCTCCTGCAAACCGCAGCCGGCGGGAGTTTGCCTCCACCGCGTCGCAGTCCACTTGGCGCTCCAAGGAAAAGGGACCGGCGAAGCCGTTGCGCTCAAGGCTCTCGAGTTCTGCTGAGGAAAGAGACATTTCAATAGTCCAAATGATATCGGCGGAAAAGACCGGAAAGTGTCTTTTCGCACAAGATTTCCTTGCTGCCCCGAAGGTCGCGCCAGTTGCCGACGATCTTACCGGCTTGCCCTCCTTTCCACCACCCGCAAGCTCGCGCAGCGAAGAGTACGTCCGTCCGGGATATCGCTCCAAAAATTGCAGGGCCGGGCATCAGCAGCACGCCTGATTTTGGCGTTTCAGCAAGCCCTGCCCCGTCCATGCCTCCACCCGCCGAAGCAGGTTGCGCGCGGTGGGAAAGGGTTGATAGGCTGCATGCCGCATGCCGTCTGCATTTTGAAAGCGGAGGCTTCGAAGAAGTATTTCATGCTGGACGATCCCCAAGCAGGGAACGGGACGTCTCTTGCTGGTTTGCGCCCCGTGGCCGCTTTTGTGGTTGCCAGTTCCGTTTCCGCACTCGGGGTTCGTTCAGCGTAAGACGCCTGCAATTCGATTCAATGCCGGAGTCCTGCTCGGCGGGACGATGTTCTTGTCTGCCGCAGATACGCCTGGCAAATGCTGAGTTGGCCGATCTGCCTCGGAACTGATCGCCGTTTCCGGATGCCGGCAGTCCCGGTCGTCCGACGCCGTTGCCGGCGCGGTGGAACACATGTCTCATCGAAGTGGCGATGAACAGATTACAATGGGGATCGGCGACAGTTAGCAGGGAGCAGTTATGCATATTGAGCAGGATTCGATGTCCGCTGGGTTCAGGGGTATGCGGTTACTGGCGCTTGCCTTGGTGGCCGCCACCACGACGGGATGCACCATCAATTCAGGTCTTCGCAACCAGATTGATCGCGGCGACGTCCCGCCCATTCCCGGCCTCGAGGTGGTCCAAGTCACTGCTGAGGTGCTTGTGGGCAATGCCCAAAGCGCTCCGGTGGCCAGGGAGATTCCAGAAGGCCTGCGGCCGCTAGGCTCCGAGGGCGACAGCTACACCTATCGCGTCGGCGTCGGCGATGTGCTGCGCGTGGTAGTTTGGGAGCATCCCGAGCTCAACAATCCCAGCGGCCAGTCGCAAGGCGACGCCGCTTCCGCCGGGCGACTGGTAGAGGCAGATGGTACTCTTTACTTCCCTTACATCGGGAATGTGAAAGCAGCCGGCCTGACATCTGGCGAGTTGCGCGCACAAATTGCCCAGAAGCTGGGCAAGTTCATCCGCGATCCGCAGATCGATGTGCGCGTCACCGAGTTTCGCTCGCAGCGTGTCTACGTGACCGGCGAAGTGGCCGCGCCCAATGCCGTTTATCTCACGGATACCGTTCATGGGGTGCTGGATGCCATCACCAGCGCCGGCGGGTTCACCACCCTGTCCAATCGCTACCTGGTGCGGTTGACGCGCGATGGGGTCACCACCGAGTTGCCGATCGGTGAACTGCGCCGTGGCGATATCCGCGCCAACGTCCGGCTGCAGGCCGGTGACCTGATCAACGTGCCGGACGTCTCAGAGGACAAGGTGTTCCTGCTCGGCGAGTTCGCGGCGCAGAAAACCCTGATTCGCCAGCGCGCCGAGATGTCGTTGGCCGAAGCCCTTACCCAGGGCGGCGGTCTCGACAAGGCTGGCGCCAACCCCAGGGCCGTATTCGTGTTCCGGAGAAACCCCGAACCTGCCCCCTCCGTCGCCGGCACCAGGGCCAACCCATTGCCCAAGGTGTACCTGCTGGATATGACGCGCGCCGAGAGTCTGCTGCTGGCGGAACGCTTCCCGCTGGAATCACGCGACGTCGTCTACGTTGCTGCAACCGACTTCTCGAAGTACAACCGCCTGCTCAACCAGCTCCTGCCCACCGTCAGCGCGTACTTCCAGCTCGATCGCCTGATCAACGACTAATCGTGCTGTTTGCTGCAATGAAAAGCCGCACCCCTTGGGTGCGGCTTTTTCACATGGTCTTCATACAGCGGCGCCGGTCTTGCGTCGTTCCATACTACGTACAACGATGAAGATTGCAGCGTAGAACCCCAGCCATGCACCGATCAGCCCCCACGCGGCGGCAGCCGGCAGCATGCGGCTACCGGCCCAGGCGCTGAGCGCGGCGGCGAGCATCAGCAGGTACTCGGTCAGCACCGTCCGGCGGTGGCTCCAGCCCAGGCCGACGAGGCGCTGGTAGTGATGCGTGCGGTGCGCCTGCGACAGCTTCTCGCCATTGAGCGCGCGGCGCAGCAGGGTCACGGTGGCGTCGACGATGAAGGGCGAGAACAGCAGCACGGAGCCCCACAGCGGCAGCACACCGCTGCGATCGGCCCACAGTGCGAAGAAGGCCGCCGCGAAGCCCAGCGCCGCGGAGCCGACGTCGCCCATGAACAACCGCGCTGGCGGGAAGTTGATCATCAGGAAGCCCAGCGCCGCGCCGGCCACCAGGGTGGCCTGCAGCGACAGCCCCAGGGCCGGGGGCATGCCGACGGCAAGCAGTGCCAGCGTGCCGAAGCCGATCAGCGTCATGCCGCCGGCAAAGCCGTCCATGCCGTCCATGAAGTTGTAGAGATTGATCATCCAGGCGCAGAACAGCACGGTGACCGGCATGCCCAGCCAAGCGGGAAGGGCGATGGTGAAGCCGGGCAGGCGCAGCTCGCTCAGCCACAGCCCGGTGAAGCAGGGCACCAGACTGGCGGCCAGGTGGATGCCGAATCGGATCCGTGGTCCCAACTGGCGATAGTCGTCCGCCAGGGAGATCGCCGCCACCGCCAGGTAGCCGGCGACGAACCAGGGCCAGCCCGGCAAGGGCTCCGGCCCCTGCAGCGCCAGGGCGGCCCAGCCAGCCAGCAGGGTCAGCAGGATGCCGACGCCGCCGGTGCGCGCCGTCGGTGTCTTGTGTAGCGAGCGTTCGTTGGGCACGTCCAGCAGTTTCAGCGGCGAGCGCGGGCTGGCCAGCCAGGCGCAGAGCGCCCAGCTCAGGACGAAGGCGGAGGGCAACAGGATCGTCAGGGTCATGTGTGGAAGGCCGTTCAGGCCGGGTTTGCGGGGCTGCGGCCGGCGGCCGCCATTTCGCCCAGGCTTTGAGCGGTGCTGTAGGGTTGGGTCCACTGCAGTTCGGCGCGCAGCGCCGAGGCGTCGACCACCAGGTCACCGACCAGTTGCTCGATCATGCGCCGGCGACCGGTCAGCCTGCCCGCCAGGCGCAGCAGGGCCACGGGAAACGGCCACAGGCGCGCCGGGCGACCGCTGCCTTGGCCGAGCAAGCGGATCAACTCTGCGGTGGACAGTGGCGTTTCATCGGCAGCGACGTAGCTGCGGTTGGACGCCGCCGGTGCATCGACGCAATGCAGGATCAAGTCGCATAGGTTGCGCGCGCCGATGAAGCTGCGGCGATTGGCCACGCTGCCCAGTGGCAGTGGCAGACCGCGCTGTACCAGCCGCAGCAGGCGCTCGAAGTTGCCCTTGGCGCCGGCGCCGTGGATCAGCGTCGGCCGCAGGATCACATACTGCATCGCACTACCCGCGGCGATCTTGCGCAGACGCTCCTCGGCCAGCCGTTTGGACTCGCCGTAGGGCGTGTCGGGGTGCAGCGGACTGCGCTCGGTCCAGGCCTCGCCCGGGGCGCCTTGGGAGCCATGCACGCCGATCGAGCTGATGAAGATGAATCGCCGCACGCCGGTCGCCGCGGCGGCAATCGCCAGGCGTTCGGTCAATGCGACATTGGCTTCGTGGAAGGCAATGGACGGATCGGCCGCGGTTTCTTGCAGCACATGGGCGCGTCCCGCCAGGTGGCAGACGGTGTCGATCCCGGCCAGCGCCGCCGCAAGATCACCGCCAGGCGCCAGGCCCGGGACGACCTCGTCGGCCAGCGCCGCGACGCGCGCATCGGGGCTGCCGCCGCGCGTCAGAACCCGGCTGTCGCGTCCGGCCGCGCGCAGGGCCTCCAGCAGGTGCAGGCCCAGGAAACCGCCGGCGCCGGTGACGGCGATGCGGTTCATGCACCGGCCCCGGCGTAGAGCGACACGGTCTGGCGCAACACGTGCTCCAGTGCGAATTCTTCTTCGATCATGCGTCGGCTGCGCTCGCCATAGCGGCGCAGCAGTGCCGGGTCCGCCAGCAACTTGCCGATCGCGTCGGCCAGCGCGGTGGAGTCGCCCATCGGCGCCAGTTCGCCATTCTGTCCGGCGCGCGCGATCTCGCGGCAGCCCGGCACGTCGGTGGCGACGATCGCGCGACCGCAGGAGGCGGCCTCGATCAGGCTCTTGGGGATGCCCTCTCCGTACTCCGAGGGGGCGACGACGATGGAGGTCTGTGCGAACACCTCCGGCATGTTGCCGCGATGTCCCCACCATTCCACCAGACCTTCATCGACCCAGCGGCGAATCTGTGCCTCGGGGATGCCGTTGGGGCTGCTCGGATCGGTGCCGCCGCAGAGCACGAAGCGCGCGCTGGCGCCGCGCTGCCGCAGCAGCCGCGCCGCCTCGACGAAGCTGGGGATGCCCTTCTGCAGGATCATGCGCGAGGCCAGCAGCACGATCGGCGCCCCGTCCGCCGGCACCGGGGTCACCGCATACTCCGCCGGGTCCACGCCTGAGCCGAGGATGATGCGGCTGCGCGCACGCGCGGCGGCCGGCATCGCGCCGCAGGACACCAGGGTTTCCAGGTCGTCGGGGTTCTGGCAGATGATCCGCGTGTTCTTTCCGCCCAGCGAATAGCGGAACAGCGGCGTCAGCAGGCGGCGCGCGGCGCGGGTCTTGGGCGCCTGGTCGAAGAACAGGAAGCCCAGGCCAAGCAGGGCGTTGACCACGCGCGGCACGCCGGCCAGGCGCGCCGCCGCGCCGCCATACAGCACTGGCTTGACCGTCAGGTGATGAACGATGTCGGGTTTTTCGCGGCGGTAGAGGCGCAGCAGTGCGAAGAAGCTGGCCAAGTCGCGCGCCGGGTTCATGCCGCCGCGCTCGAAGGGATAGGGCTCGCAGCGGATGCCATGGGCCTCGATGCGGGGGCGGTGCTGCTCCAGGTTGACCGAGGGCAGCACGGCGGTCACCTCATGGCCCAACGACAGCGCGTGGCGGGCCAGATGAATGCGGTGGGACAGGAAATACGAGGAGTCGTTTCCCACGAAAAAGAGGCGCATGAGCGGGTATGTCTGCTGGCTTGTGGATGACTGCGGCGCCAGGACCGGAGCGCTGCAGCGGCGGCGGATTTTCCGCCGGCTCGTGAATCGGAATTATAGGGGAATCGCCGCTGCCGACCGTGACCCGCGGCACTGCCGCCGTCGTCAGCAGGGCCAGAAGGGTGCGGCCGCGTCGGCCGCCGACAGTATCGGCCGGGCGCCGTCCAGCGGCCAGTCGATCGCCAGCCGCGGATCGTTCCAGCGGATCGCCAGCGTGGCGCTGGCATCCGGAGGGGCGCTGACCTTGAACGACACTTCCGCGGCGCTCAGCGCCAGGAAGCCATGGGCGAAACCCGGTGGCAGCCAGACCTGCAGGCGATTCTCCGCGGACAGGCGGAAGCCATGCCAGTGGCCGAAAGTCGGGGAGTCGTGGCGGCAGTCCACCGCCACATCGTAGATTTCACCCTGCAGGACGCGCACCAGCTTGCCCTGCGGCGAGGGCTCCTTCTGTGCATGCAGGCCGCGCAGCACGCCGGCA
This sequence comes from Solimonas sp. K1W22B-7, assembly GCF_003428335.1. Taxonomy (GTDB): domain Bacteria; phylum Pseudomonadota; class Gammaproteobacteria; order Nevskiales; family Nevskiaceae; genus Solimonas_A. The sequence continues at coordinate 3,331,779 of NZ_CP031704.1, read as the reverse complement.
TGGGACCAGCTGTGGTTGTCCTGCCACCACTGGCCGGTCCAGCCGGTGGCCTGCGTGAAGGCCTGCGGATTGAAGGCCTCCATGAAGGCGCCGCGGTGATCTCCGATCAGGCGTGGCCGCAGCAGCAGCAGGCCGGGCAGTGGTGTCTGCAGGACTTCCATCGCCGCGGCCGCCAGGCCTAGAGGTAGGTCATCCAGCGCTGCGCGCCGGCTTCGATGTCGGCGTAGGCCTTCTCGAAGGCGGCCAGCGGCAGGCGATAGGGGTCTTCGACGTCCTTGTCGCCGTTCCATTTCTGGAACTTGTGGACGCGGCCGCGCAGCTGCGGGTACTGCTGGAGGATCCAGCTGCTGTGGGTCTGGTCCATGGTCAGGATCAGATCCATTGCGCTGAGCAGGCCCAGCGTGGTCTGCTGCGCGCGGTGGCCGGAGATGTCGAGCCCATGGCTGTTCGACACTTGCACCGCCATCGGGTCCGCAGGGTGCCCCACCAGAGCCCCGACGCCAGCCGAGATGACGGTCTTGTTTTTTCCTTGCAGGGCCTGCCTGAGCAGGCCTTCGCCAATCGGGCTACGGCAGATATTGCCGGTGCAGACCACCATGATTTTGTTGAACATGACCGTAACGCGACGTTGTCAAAGCAGGGCGTGGAGAGGGTCTGCCATTTTCGCCGAGGCGGCGAAGATGTTGCCGGTACGCATAGGATCGGCGTTCTCGTCGAGCAGTTCCCGCACAGTGCCGCCGGCCTCCTGCACCAGCACGATGCCCGCGGCGATATCCCAGGGCTTGAGGTTGAACTCCCAGAAGGCCTCAAAGCGCCCCGCGGCCACATAGGCCAGGTCCAGTGCGGCGGAGCCGGCGCGGCGCACGCCGGCGGTCTGCGAGGCTACGCGCTGCACCATCGGCAGATAGCGTTCCAGGTACTCCTCGCGCAGCGGTACGCCGGTGCCGACCAGGGCCTGATCCAGGTCCCTGCAGTTGCTGACGCGCAGGCGGCGGTTGTTGAGCAGGGCGCCACCGCCCCGCGAGGCGATGTAAAGGTCTTGCGTGCAGGGCGCGTAGATCACGCCATGCTCGAGGCGGCCCTTTACCTGGATGCCGATCGACACCGCGAAATGCGGGATGCGGTGCAGGAAGTTGGTGGTGCCGTCCAGCGGGTCGATGATCCAGGTGACGTCGCTTTCGCCCTGCTGGCCGCTTTCCTCGGCGAGGATCGCGTGCTGCGGGTAGGCCTTGCGGATGATCGCAATGATCTCCTGCTCGGCACCCCGGTCCACCTGGGTCACGAAGTCATTGCGGCTTTTGCGCTCGACCACGAGCTGATCGGAGCGCTCGAAGTGGCGCATGATGAAGTTGCCGCCCGCGCGGGCAGCGGAAACGGCGATATTGACCAGCGGATGCATGGCAGGACCGAAAGGAATGGAAAGGAGCGAAGAAGAGAACGATAGAATATCACGCATGTCCGCTAACACCCCCCCTGCCTCCGCCCCGAACCCGCTGCACAACCTCCGCGTCGTCCTGGTCTCCACCCAGCATCCCGGCAACATCGGTTCGGTGGCCCGGGCCATGCTGACGATGGGCCTGACCGAGCTGGTACTGGTCAGCCCCGAGCGCTACCCCCACCCCCAGGCCCGTGCCACCGCGGCCGGCGCCCTGGAGGTGCTGGAGAACGCCCGCGTGGTGCCCTCGATCGACGAGGCCCTGGTGGGCTGCGGCTGGGTGGTGGGCCTGTCCGCGCGGGTGCGCCACCTGGGCGACGAGCCGTTCACTCCCTGGGCGGCTGCCGAGCGCGCACTGGCCCTGTCCGCCCATGCCCCCGTGGCCCTGGTGTTCGGCTGCGAGCGCACCGGCCTGACCAACGAGGAGCTGGACCGCTGCCACGCCCGTACCCTGATCCCGGCCAACCCCGGCTATACCTCGCTGAACCTGTCGCAGGCCGTCCAGATCATGGCCTACGAGCTGCGCAAGGCGGCGTTCCCGGACGTGCCCAAGGTCTCGTCCAAGGACGAGCACCCCTGGTACCAGCCGCCCGCGGCCGACGACATGGAGCGCTTCTACGAGCACCTGCAGCGCATTCTGCTGTCCACCGGCTTCCTCGATCCGGCCAACCCGCGTCACCTGATGCGGCGCCTGCGGCAGTTCTACAACCGCGCCCTGCCGGACCGTAACGAACTCAACATCCTGCGCGGCGTCCTGACCTCCTTCGAGCGCCCCAAGGGACGCCGCGTACCCCTGCCGCCGCCGGAAACCGGGGACGAGGGCACCGGGCCGGAGTAGAACGGTCTAAAATCCGCGCCTTACCGCGTCCCCCGAGAGCGTTACCAGAGACCGTCATGTTCGCCCGCATCCGTGAAGACATTGCCAGCGTGTTCCAGCGCGACCCCGCCGCGCGCACGACCTGGGAAGTGCTCACCTGCTACCCGGGCCTGCACGCGGTCTGGATGCACCGCGTTGCCCATGGGCTGTGGATTCGCGGCTGGCGCTGGCTGGCGCGCTGGATCGCGCACTGGTCGCGCTGGCTGACCGGCATCGAGATCCACCCGGGCGCGAAGATCGGCCGGCGCCTGTTCATCGACCACGGCATGGGCGTGGTGATCGGTGAAACCGCCGAAATCGGCGACGACGTGACCCTCTACCAGGGCGTGACCCTGGGCGGCACCAGCTGGAACCAGGGCAAGCGCCACCCCACGCTGGGCAACAAGGTGGTGGTCGGCGGCGGTGCCAAGGTGCTGGGCCCGTTCACGGTGGGCGAGGGCGCGCGCATCGGCTCCAACGCCGTGGTGGTCAAGGAAGTGCCACCCGGCGCCACCGCCGTGGGCATCCCCGCACGCATCGTGCAGGAGCAGGCCGAGCCCTCGGACCAGGTCAAGGCCATCGCCCAGACCCTGGGCTTCGACGCCTACGGCCTGTCGAAGGACATGCCCGACCCGGTGGCCGGTGCCATCTCGCGCATGCTCGGGCATATCCAGGAGCTGGACGAACGTGTCGTGCAGCTGTGCAAGGTGCTGCACCAGCTCGACGCGCGCATGCCGGAGACGGAGCTGGCGAAGCTCGATCTTCCCGGGTTTTGCGCAGAGGGCCCGGTCGTGAAGAGCGACATGCCGGCCAAGGCCGAATAGAGCCGCTGTCCGCAAGGACAGCGGCCACCGCAGCATGCCCACCTACCTCGACCACAACGCCACCACCCGCGTCGATCCGCGTGTGCTGGAGGCCATGCTGCCCTACCTGTCGGGCCCCTACGGCAACGCCTCCTCGCTGCACCGCTACGGCCGCGCCGCGCGCGACGCGGTCGAGCAGGCGCGTGCCCAGGTGGCGCAGCTGATCAACGCCCAGCCCGGCGAGATCCTCTGGACCTCCGGCGGCACCGAGTCGAACAACCTGGCACTGAAGGGCGTCACCGAGCGCGCTGTGCCGACGCGGTTGCTCTACGGCATCACCGAGCACCCGGCGGTGATGGAGGCCGCCGAGGCGCTGACGCTGCGCGGCTGGCAGGTGGAACCGGTGGCGGTGGACGCCGACGGACTGATCGACTGGCCGGCCTTCGAACGCCAGCTTGCCGCCGGCCCGCTGCGGCTGGTGTCGCTGATGCGGGCCAACAACGAAACCGGTGTGATCCAGGACGTCGGCCGGGCCGCTGCAATGGTCCATGCCGCAGGCGCCTGGCTGCACGTCGATGCGGTGCAGGCCGCCGGCAAGATCCCGGTGGACTTCGAGGCGCTGCAGGCCGACCTGATGAGCCTGTCCAGCCACAAGATCTACGGCCCCAAGGGCATCGGCGCGCTGGTGGTGAAAAGCCATGTCGAACTCTCGCCGCTGCACCACGGCGGCGCCCAGGAGCGCGGCCTGCGTGGCGGCACCGAGAACGTCGCCAGCATCGTCGGCTTCGGCGTCGCCGCCGAACTGGCCCTGCAGGAGCTGGAGGCGCGCGCCGGACAGGCCCAGGTCTTGCGCCAGCAGCTGGAGCAGGGCTTGCGGCAGATCCCCGGCATCCGCATCTTCGGCGAGACTGCCACGCGGTTGCCCAACACCGTGCAGTTCGCGCTCGCCGGCTACGACGGCGAGGCCCTGCTGATGCAGCTGGATCGAAAGGGCTTCGCCGTTTCCAGCGGCTCGGCCTGCGCCAGCGGCCTGGGCGAGCCCAGCCACGTGCTGATCGGCATGGGTCTGGACCGCGACACCGCCAAGGGCGCGATCCGCGTCAGCCTCGGCAAGGACAACACCGCAGCCGAGGTTGCCCAGTTCCTGCAGGCGCTCGGCAGTTTCACCACGGCATGATCTACCTCGACCACGCCGCCACCACGCCGCTGGACCCGGCTGCGCTGCAGGCCATGCTGCCCTGGCTGGAGGGCGGTTTCGGCAACCCGGCTTCCGACCACGCCTGGGGCCACGCGGCGCGTGCCGCCGTCGAGCGCGCCCGCGCCCAGGTGGCGGCGCTCATCGGCGCGCAAGCCGACGAGATCGTCTGGACCTCCGGCGCCACCGAGTCGAACAATCTCGCTCTCAAGGGCGCACTGGAATTCCGCGGCCTGCGCGGCGCCCACCTGGTCACCGCCCGCAGCGAGCACAAGTCGGTGGTCGATCCGGTCCGCCACCTGGAGGCGCAGGGCCTGCGCGTGACCTGGCTCAAGCCGGATGCGCAGGGTCGCATCGCCGTGGAGCAGGTGCTGGCGGCACTGGCGCCGGACACCGCCCTGGTGTCGCTGATGTGGGTCAACAACGAAACCGGCGTGATCAACCCGGTGGAGGCGCTGGCGCCGCGTCTGCGCGAACGCGGCATCCTGTTCCATGTGGACGCCGTACAGGCAGCCGGCAAGCTGCCGGTCGACCTCGCGCATGTGCCCATCGACCTGCTGTCGCTGTCGGCGCACAAGCTCTACGGGCCGCAGGGCATCGGTGCGCTGTTCGTGCGCAAGCGCCCACGGGCGCGCCTGAGTCCGCAGCTGCACGGCAGCGGCCATGAGCAGGGCATGCGCTCCGGCACGCTGCCGGTGCACCAGATCGCCGGGTTCGGCGAAGCCTGCCGCGTCGCGGCCGAGCGCCTGGCCTCCGACCGCGAGCGGCTTTCGGCCCTGCGCGACCGGCTGCAACGGCAGCTGCAGGCGCTGCCGGGGGTGCACCTCAACGGCGATCCGCTTCAGCGTGCGCCCGGAATACTCAACCTGTCCTTCGCAGGCGTGGAAGGCGAGAGCCTGCGCGCCAGCCTCGGGGACCTGGCGGTCTCCAGCGGCTCGGCCTGTTCCTCGGCAACGCGCGAGCCTTCCTACGTCCTGCGCGCACTGGGCCGTGATGACGAGCTGGCCGGCGCCTCGCTGCGCTTCTCGCTCGGTCGCGCCACCGGCGAGGCGGAGGTCGACCAGGCCGCCGCGCGCGTGGCCCAGGCGGTGCGGACCCTGCGCCGCATCGCCGGCACGGAGCCGGCCGCGCCGGTGGCGCCGCCGCACAACGCCCATGGCTATTCCGCGCCGGTCTGGGCGGCCTTCGCCGCGCCGGTCCATGCCGCGACCCTGCCGGATGGCGCCCTTGCCGGCACTGCCGGCAGCCCGGCCGGGGCCCTGCGCCTGCGCCTGCAGGCCGATCTGGAGCAGGGGCGCATCGCCCGCGCCGCGTTCCAGGCCTACGGCTGCCCGGTGACGATCGCCGTGGGGGAATGGCTGGCCGCCTGGCTCGAGGGCCGCCGGCCCGAGGAACTCCGCCTGTCGGCGGGCGATCTCAGTAGCGTGCTTGAAATAAGCGATGACAAGGCCCATTGTGGATTGCTGGGCGAGGACGCCGTCCTGGCCCTGAGACGACAGATGAGTGTGGCATGACGATTCAACTGACCCCGAGCGCTGCAAAGCGCATCGAAACCCAGCTGGCCAACCGCGGCAAGGGCCTCGGCCTGCGCCTGGGCGTGCGCAAGTCCGGCTGCTCCGGATACGCGTATGTCATTGATTATGCGGACGATGTTCGTCCGGGCGAGGAAGTCTTCGAGCAGCATGGCGCCAAGCTGGTGATCAGCCCGGAGCATCTGCCGATCCTGTCCGGCCTGACCCTGGATTTCCAGAAGCAGGGGCTCAATGAGGCTTTCAGGTTCCTCAATCCCAACGTCAAGGGCGAGTGCGGCTGCGGCGAAAGCTTCACCGTCTGAGCGGTAGTCTGAGCCCATAGGCGGAAATATCCGCCCCCATGAATTGCCGCAGTGCGGCATTCAGCTTACAATTCCTTGTTTTATGAGGGCTTATGCCCCGGCCAGACCGTAATCGGCCGGGATGTGCCCGCTTCCTCCCGCCTTTTCAAGGAGTTTCACCCGTGGCTGTCGAACGCACCCTTTCCATCATCAAGCCTGACGCTGTCGGCAAGAACCACATCGGCGATATCTACAACCGCTTCGAGAAGGCCGGCCTGAAGATCGTTGCTTCGCGCATGAAGCACCTGACCCAGGGTGAGGCCGAAGGCTTCTACGCCGAGCACAGCGCGCGCGGCTTCTTCAAGGACCTCGTCGGCTTCATGACCAGCGGCCCGATCGTGGTGTCCGTGCTGGAAGGCGAGAACGCCGTCCTCGCTCACCGCGACATCATGGGTGCCACCGACCCGAAGAAGGCCGCTCCCGGCACCATCCGCGCCGACTTCGCCTCGTCGATCGACGAGAACGCCGTTCACGGTTCGGACAGCGTCGACAGCGCCAAGCGCGAGATCAGCTACTTCTTCCGCGTGACCGAACTCTGCCCGCGCACCCGCTAAGCCGATGACCGCTCCCTCCGCCAGCGCACCCGTCAACCTGTTCGGTCTCGACCGCACGGAGTTGCGCGCGCGCTTCGCGGAGGCGGGCGAGAAGCCCTTCCGCGCCGACCAGATCATGCACTGGATCTACCGGCGCGGGCAGGGCGACTTCGACGGCATGACCAACGTCTCCAAGGAGATGCGCGGCAAGCTGGCGGAGCGCTTCGAGATCCGTACCCCGGAACTGCTCGCCGAGCAGGTTTCGCAGGACGGCACCCGCAAGTGGGTGCTGCGCCTCGACGGCGGCAACGCCATCGAGACGGTTTATATTCCCGAGGAAGGCCGTGCGACGCTGTGCATCAGCTCGCAGGTCGGCTGCGCCATGGACTGTTCGTTCTGTTCCACCGCGCAGCAGGGCCTCAACCGCAACATGACCACGGCCGAGATCATCGCCCAGGTCTGGTTCGCGGCCCGCACGCTGGGCGGAGATTTCCAGAACGACCGCGTGATCTCCAACATCGTCTTCATGGGCATGGGCGAGCCGCTGGCCAACTACGGCGCGGTACTGCCGGCCATCCGGATCCTGCTGGACGACTTCGGCTTCGGCATGTCCAAGCGCAAGGTCACGGTTTCCACCTCCGGCCTGGTGCCGTTCATGGATCGCCTGCGCGGCGACGTGGATACGGCGCTGGCGGTATCGCTGCATGCGCCCAACGACGCGCTGCGCAACCAGCTGGTGCCGATCAACCGCAAGTATCCCATCGAAGAACTGATGGCCGCCTGCCACCGCTACGTCGAGGGCAAGGACCGCAAGACGCACATCGTCTACGAGTACGTCATGCTCGACGGCGTCAACGACTCGCCGGCCCTGGCGCGCGACCTGGCCAGGCTGCTCGGCAACATGCCGGCCAAGGTCAACCTGATTCCCTTCAACCCCTTCCCGGGTTCGGACTACAAGCGCTCGAAGCCGGAAGCGATCCGCGCCTTCGGTGACGTGCTGCGCGCCAAGCGCATCATCACCACCACCCGCAAGACCCGTGGCGACGACATCGACGCCGCCTGCGGCCAGCTGGTCGGCCGCGTGCAGTCGCGCCAGAAGCAGCGCCTGCGCGACGTGCCGATCAAGACGGTGAGCGGCTGATGCGCTTCCTGTGGCCGATCCTGCTGGTGCTGGCGCTCGCCGGCTGTGTCTCCTCGGGCGACCAGAAGAACATCCAGGAAGCCTCGCGCATCAACACCCAGCTGGGCATCGACTATGCCCGCAACGGCCAGTTGGCGCTGGCGCAGGAAAAGCTGCTCAAGGCGCTGGAGCAGGATTCGAACAACGCTCTGGCCCACGCGGCGCTGGCCTTCGTCTACCAGCAGCTCGCCGATTCCACGGCCGCCGAGCGTCACTATCGCCGGGCGCTGTCGCTGAATCCGGGGGATTCTCAGGTACGCAACAATTTCGGTGTCTTCCTCTGCGGTCGCGGCAAGCGGGAAGAGGGCGAGACTTACCTGCTGCAGGCCTCCCGCGACAAGCGCTACGCCACGCCGGAGGTTGCCCTGACCAATGCCGGCGTCTGCTACAGGGGCAAGGAGGCCGACAAGGCCGAGGGCTACTTCCGCGAAGCCCTGCGTGCGAATCCCGCGTTCCCCGACGCCCTGAGCGAGATGACCGCCCTGTGCGTGCAGCGGCAGGACTACATCTGCGCGCGGGCCTTCGTGCAGCGATTCGAGCAGGCCGGGCAGATGACGCCGAAGATGCTGTGGCTGGCAGCCCAGGCCGAGGCAGGTCTGGGCGACCGCGAGACCTCCCGCAAGTACCAGATCCGATTGAAGCGCGAGTTTCCCGACTCCGAGGAAGCCGCCATGATGCTGAAGACCTACCAATAAAATGAGCGCTGAAAACGAACATCCGACGAGCGGCGAGACGCCCGCGTCCGCCAACGTGACCAGCCCCGGCGCCATGATCCGCCAGGGGCGCGAGCGCCTGAACCTGTCGCTCGACGAACTGGCCGGCGTCACCAAGCTGTCGTACCACACCATCGAGGGGCTGGAGCGCGACGACTACAGCGCGATGCTCGAGGCGGTCTACGTGCGCGGTTACTACCGCAAGTGCGCCAAGGTGCTGGATATCTCCGAGAAGGCCCTGCTGGATGCCTACCAGGCCCGCGTTGCGCCGAAGCAGCCCTTGCCGCCGGCCAAGCTGCGCCTGGCCTCGGGTGCCGACCTCGGCTCCGCCAGCCGCCTGCCGGTCATGCTGACGATCACCCTGGCGATCGTGGCGGTGGTGATCTGCACCCTGGTCTGGATGGCTCGCGGCAAGAGCGGGTCCGTGCCGCAGACCGTGGAGACGGGCGCAGCCATCAACACGGTTCCCGCGGCCGTGGTCCCGGCCGACGAGGCCGTCCCTGCGATCGCTGCGCCCGGCGTCGATACCGCTCCGGTGGTTCCGGCGCCCGCCGCGGGTTCCCCGGCGGATGCCGCCGCTGTCGTGCCGCCGCTGCCCGCCGCCCCGGCCACCGCCCCGGTCCCGGCTTCGGTGACGCCGGCTGCCCCGGCGGCACCCGCCGCAGCGCCGACGCCGGCTGCCAGCACCGCGGTACTGAGCTTCACCGCCACCTCCTGGGTGCGCGTGGACGATGCCTCGGGCAAGACCCTGTTCAACGGCCTGGCGCAGCCCGGCGAATCGCATTCGCTCAGCGGTGCCCTGCCGCTGAACGTGTTCCTCGGCAACGCGCCGGCGGTGAAGCTCGACTTTGCCGGCAAGCCCTTCGACACGCAGGCCTTCACGCGCGACAACAAGACCGCGCGCTTCACGCTGCCGGCACGTTAGGCCACCCCGGAGCCCACGCATGGCGATGAAGAGCCACCACCAGATCCTGCGACGCAAGTCGCGGCCGATCCGCGTCGGCCGCGTCACCGTGGGCGGCGATGCGCCGGTGGCGATCCAGACCATGACCAACACCGACACCGAGGACGTCGCCGCCACCGTGGCGCAGATCCAGGCGGCGATGAAGGCGGGCGCCGACATCGTGCGCGTGTCGGTGCCGACGATCAAAGCCGCCGAGGCCTTCCGCCAGATCAAGAAGCAGGTCGGCTACGTGCCCCTGGTGGCCGACATCCACTTCAACTACAAGTGCGGCATCGCCGCGGCCGAAGCCGGCGCGGACTGCCTGCGCATCAATCCCGGCAACATCGGCGGCGACCGCAAGGTGGCCGAAGTGATCGCCTGCGCCAAGCACCACGGCGTGCCGATCCGCATCGGCGTCAACGCCGGCTCGCTGGAAGGCGACCTGCAGGAAAAGTACGGCGAGCCCAACTCCGATGCCCTGGTCGAGTCGGCGCTGCGCCACATCGAGATCCTGCGCAAGCACAGCTTCGAGGACTTCAAGGTATCGCTGAAGGCCTCCGAGGTCTTCATGACGGTGGAGGCCTACCGCAAGCTGGCCAAGCTGATCGACCAGCCGCTGCACCTGGGCATCACCGAGGCCGGCGGCCTGCGTGCCGGTTCGGTCAAGTCCGCGATCGGCCTGGGCATGCTGCTGGCCGACGGCATCGGCGACACCATCCGCGTGTCGCTGGCCGCCGATCCGATCGAGGAAGTGAAGGTCGGCTGGGACATCCTCAAGTCGCTGCACCTGCGCAACCGCGGCATCAACCTCGTCGCCTGTCCGTCCTGCTCGCGCCAGAACTTCGACGTGATCAAGGCCGTGGCCGAGCTGGAGCGCCGCTTCGACGAAATCGACGAGCCGCTGGACCTGGCCGTGATCGGCTGCGTGGTCAACGGCCCGGGCGAAGCCCGCGAGGCCGCCATCGGCGTCGCCGGCGGCCGCCCCAACTCGATCTACGTCGACGGCAAGATCCAGTACAAGGCGCACAACGAAGAGCTGGTCGACGTGCTCGAGAAACTGGTGCGCGAGAAGCTCGCGGAAAGAAAAGCACAGAAAAAAATTGAGTCCGCAAATGAACGCAAATAAACGCCAATACGGCCTTCGCATTTGCGTTCATTTGCGTTCATTCGCGGACTGATTGCTTTATGGCCAACCTGTTCCAGTCCGTAAAAGGATTCAATGATGTGCTGCCCCCTGCCACCGCGCAGTGGCAGCACTTCCATGCCGTGGCCGCCGACATCCTCAATGGCTACGGCTACGGCGAGATCCGCCTGCCGATCATCGAGCAGACCGCGCTGTTCAAGCGCTCCATCGGCGAGGTTACCGACATCGTCGAGAAGGAGATGTTCTCCTTCACCGACCGCGAGGGCGACAGCCTGGCGCTGCGCCCCGAGGGCACCGCCGCCTGCGTGCGCGCCGGCCTCGAGCACGGCCTGCTGCACAACCAGCAGCAGCGCCTGTGGTACGCCGGCCCCATGTTCCGCCACGAGCGGCCGCAGGCCGGGCGCTACCGCCAGTTCCACCAGCTCGGTGTCGAGGCCTACGGCATGGCCGGGCCCGACATCGACGTCGAGCTGATCGCGCTGTCGGCGCGGCTGTTCCGCCGCCTGGGCCTCACCGGCCTGACGCTGGAGCTGAACTCGCTGGGCAGCGGCGACACGCGCCAGAACTACCGCGCCGCCCTGGTGGCCTACCTCGAGCAGCACCTGTCCGCGCTGGACGCCGACTCGCAGCGCCGCCTGCACAGCAACCCGCTGCGCGTGCTCGACTCCAAGTCGCCGCAGACCCAGGCCCTGCTGGCCGGGGCGCCGAGCATCCTGGACCACCTGGACGACGAGTCGCGCGCGCACTTCGACGGCCTGCAGCAGGGCCTCGGCGACCTCGGCATCCCCTATACCGTCAACCCGCGCCTGGTGCGCGGCCTGGACTACTACAGCCGCGGCGTGTTCGAGTGGACCACCACCCAGCTCGGTGCCCAGGGCACGGTCTGCGCCGGCGGCCGCTACGACGGCCTGGTGGCGCAGCTCGGCGGCACGCCGACCCCGGCCGTGGGCTGGGCCAGCGGCGTCGAGCGCCTGATCCTGCTGCTCAACGCACAACAGGCGGCCCTGCCGGACGGCGCCCCCCAGGTCTACTTCTGCTGGCTCGGCGACACCGCCCAGCGCGAGGCCCGCAAGCTGGCCGAGACCCTGCGCGACCGCCTGCCGGGCCTGCGCATGGTGCTCAACGCCGGCGGCGGCAAGCTGCAGGCCCAGCTCAAGCGCGCCGACAAGAGCGGGGCCCGCATGGCCCTGATCCTGGGCGACCAGGAAGCAGCGGAAAACCGCGTTCTAGTAAAATCCCTGCGCAACAACGATTCCCAGCAGCAGACCGTGGGCTGGCCGGAACTCCCGGCCCATCTCGCTGGTCTGCTGGAACTCAGCGAGAAACCCACGTGACGACCCATTACGACGACGAAGAACAAGTCGAGAACCTCAAGCGCTGGTGGAAGGAGAACTGGGCGGCCCTGGCGGTCGGCCTGGGCATCGGCCTGGCCGGCATCCTCGGCTGGGAACAGTGGAAGCAGTACAAGATCGGCAAGTCCGAGCAGGCTTCGCAGATCTACGAGGACATGAAGAAGGCCGTGGTCGCCGGCAAGTCCGAAGACGCCAAGGCCTCCGGCGACAAGCTGGCGAAGGACTTCGCCATGTCGCCCTATGCCACCGACGCCGCGCTGCTGCTGGCCGGCAAGGCGGTCGAGGACGGCAAGCTGGACGACGCCCTCAAGCAGCTGCAGTGGGTCGCCGCCAACAGCAAGGACGAGGGCCTGCAGCGCCTCGCCCGCCTGCGCCAGGCCCGCGTGCTCTGGGCCCAGAACAAGCCCGACGATGCGCTCAAGCAGCTCGACGGCGCCGCCGGCGAGTACGAGAACCTCTACGAGGAACTGCGCGGCGACATCAAGCTGGCGCAGGGCGACCGCGCCGCCGCCCGCCAGGCCTATGAAAAGGCCCTGAAGGTGCAGCCCGAGAAGGCCGGCGCCAACGAATTGCTGCAGCGCAAGCTCGACGACCTCGCCGTCGCGGTGCAGTCGTGACGCGCATCCTGCTGGTCCTGATGCTGGCGCTGGGCGCCGCCGCCTGCTCCAGCAAGGGCAAGGTCCGCGAGCCGGCCAAGCTGGCCACCATCGAGGCCCCGGCGATCAAGCCGCAGACGGCCTGGAGCCACGGCGCCGGCAAGGGCAGCAATGGCGAGTTCGGTGGCCTGCGCCTGGCGCTGGAGGCTGATGCGCTGTTTGCCGCCGACACCGCCGGCCGCGTCTATGCCTTCAATCCCAAGACCGGTGCCCGCCTGTGGCAGGCCAGCACCAACAGCCGCGTCATCTCCGGCCCCGGCGTGTCCGGCGACCTGGTGCTGGTCGGTACGCTGGACGCCGAGGTCATCGCCCTGAGCCGTGCCGACGGCAAGGAAAAGTGGCGCCGCAGCGTCTCCAGCGAGGTCATGTCCTCACCGGTGGGCAACGGCAATGTCATCGTCGCCCGCAGCGGCGACGGCCGCGTCTACGGCCTGTCCGCGACCAAGGGCGACCGCCTCTGGCTGCAGGACCGCAGCGTGCCCAACCTGACGCTGCGCGGCATGTCGACGCCGCTGGTCGTCGGCAACCGCGTCTACATCGGCTTCGACAACGGCCGCCTGGCCGCGCTGAAGCTGTCCGACGGCATCCCCGAGTGGGAGCAGGTCGTGGCCGTGCCCAGCGGCCGTACCGAGCTGGAGCGCCTGACCGACGTCGACGCCAGCCTGCTGGACAACGGCAAGGAAGTCTTCGCCGCCAGCTTCGGCGGCGAAGTGGCCTGCCTCGACGGCGATACCGGCCAGGTGCTGTGGCGCCGTTCGATCAAGAGCTACACCGGCTTTGCCGAGGCCGGCGAGAACATCGTCGTGACCGACGAGTCCGGCGTGATCTGGGGCCTGGATGCCCGCACCGGTGCCGCCACCTGGAAGCAGGAAACCCTGCTCAACCGCCGCCTGTCACCCCCCGCCCAGTACAAGGGCTGGATCGTGATCGGCGACTTCGAGGGCTACCTGCACTGGCTGGACCCCAAGGACGGCAAGATCGTGGCCCGCTCGCGCGAGGGCAGCGACCCGATCCGGGCCGCCCTGGTGACCGGTGACGACCTGCTTTACGTCATGAACAACACCGGGCGCATCGCCGCGGTCCACCTCAAGTAGGACTGCCGCAAGGGCGGTTCGACTCAAGCTCGAACATCCAGACCGGGTGCCCGCGAAAGCCGGCATCCGGTCTGCGTTTCACCGCGCTGGCCGTCCATGGCGGGACAGCAGCTACCTGAATTACCCCCAGCCCGGCCATCCATGGCCGGGCGTTCGGCGGGGCGGATGTCCACTGGACATCCACCTCTTTCCGCCTCACCCCGCCTTGTCGTTTCCGCCGGTATGATGACTGTCATGAATACGCTTCCCACGATCGTCCTGGTCGGCCGCCCCAACGTCGGCAAATCGACCCTGTTCAACCGGCTGACGGGGACGCGCGACGCACTGGTGGCCGACCTGCCGGGCCTGACCCGCGATCGCCAGTACGGCACCGGCACCTTCGAGAACAAGACCTTCATCGTCGTGGACACCGGCGGTTTGATGCCGGAGTCCTCGGACCCGCTGGCGGTGCTGGCCGAAGAGCAGGCGCAGATCGCGCTGTCGGAGGCCGACCAGGTGCTGTTCCTGGTCGATGGCCTGCAGGGCCGCCTGGGGCCGGACGAGGCCATCGCCAAGCAGCTGCGCAAGCTCGGCAAGCCGCTGACCCTGCTGGTGAACAAGGCCGAGGGTCTGCCCAAGACCACCGTCGCCGGCGACTTCTACTCCCTGGGCCTGGGCGAGCCGGTGCCGATCTCCTCGGCGCACGGCGACGGCGTTTCGGCGCTGCTGCGCGAGCTGCTCAAGGACGTGCCGGAAACCCAGGTGCCGCAGCCGCAGGACGGCATCTGCGTCGCCATCGTCGGCCGCCCCAACGTCGGCAAGTCGACCCTGGTCAACCGCCTGCTGGGCGAGGAGCGCGTGGTCGCGGCCGACCTGCCCGGCACCACGCGCGATGCCATCGCCATTCCCTTCGAATACGACGGCCGCCAGTTCACCCTGATCGACACCGCCGGCATCCGCCGCCGTGCCCGTGTCTGGGAAGCGGTGGAGAAGTTCTCCATCGTCAAGACGCTGGACGCGATCGAGCGTGCCCACGTCGTGATCGCCGTGCTCGACGCCCACAACGACATCAGCGAGCAGGACGCGCGCCTGCTGGGCCTGGTGGCGCAGCGCGGCCGCGCCATGATCATCGCGATCAACAAATGGGATGGCCTGCAGCCCGACGAGCGCGAGCAGGTGCGCTACCAGGTCACGCTGAAGATGCCGTTCCTCGACTACGCCCCGGTGCGCTACATCTCGGCACGCCACGGCACCGGTGTCGGCGAGCTGATGGGCTTCGTGCAGGACGCCTTCGACGCGACCATGCGCGAGATGCCGACGCCGGAGCTGAACAAGGTGCTGGAGAAGGCGGTCGAGCAGCACCAGCCGCCGGCCGTGCTGGGTCGCCGCATCAAGCTGCGCTACGCCCACCAGGGCGGCCAGAACCCGCCCAAGATCATCGTGCACGGCAACCAGACCGACAAGCTGCCCGACGTCTACAAGCGCTATCTCACCAACCGCTTCCGCGAGGCCTTCAAGCTGGTCGGCGTGCCCCTGGTGCTGGCCTTCAAGACCAGCGAGAACCCGTTCAAGGGCCGCAAGAACCAGTTGACCGGGCGCCAGATCAAGAAGAAGAAGCGCCTGATGGAGCGGGTCAAGAAGCGCTGAGCGGTTTCGATTTAATCAAGAACTTCGACCCGTCATGCCGGCGGAAGCCGGCATCCAGTCCCTGGGCAATGGCCGACGCTTCACGACTGGATGCCGTGAGTTCACAAACCAAATGCAACACCCTATTACGAGGGTGCTGCAATGGGACGCAAGAGCTTTGAGCAGTTTGGAATCGAGGAACGGTGTGAGATTTCCCGTCGGCGCCAAGCCGGGGAGTCGATCCGGCAAATTGCGGCAGCTCTGGATCGCGCGCCATCGAGCATTTCTCGGGAACTGAAGCGCAACACTGGCGCGACGGGCTACCAGAGCGTCTATGCCGGCGAGCAAGCTCGGGCGCGCCGCTGGCAAGGTAGCCGGCTTCTGCGTGATGCCGAGCTGCAAGCCAGGGTTCTGGAGGGATTGCGCCGAGGCTGGTCTCCCGAGCAGGTATCGCGGCGGCTGGCTCAGCAGGATCTGCAGATCAGCTACGAGAGCATCTATCGCTTCATTGCCGCCCAGATCGCCCGGACCAACGACTTTTCCTGGCGTCTCTATCTGCCCCGTGCCAAGAGCAAGCGCGGCTTCCGTGGCCGCAAGGGCGGCAGCCCGGCAGAGCACATCCAGCAGCGGGTTTCGATCGAAAAGCGCCCCAAGGCTGCGGCTGACCGGCGCCAGGCGGGACACTGGGAAGCCGACCTGATGCTCTTTGCGCGCTATGGCCAAGCCATCCTGACCCTGCATGAGCGAACGTCCCGGCTGACCGCCATCGTCCGCCAGCCCAGCAAGGCCGCTGCGCCGGTGGCGCAAACCCTCCAGGCCTTGCTGGCCCCACTGCCCCCAGCCCTGCGCCGCAGCATCACCTTCGACAACGGCACCGAATTCGCCTTGCACTACACCCTGCATCAGCCCCTGGGCTTGCAGACCTATTTCTGCGATCCGCATTCCCCCTGGCAGAAGGGTGGCGTCGAGAATGCCAACGGGCGTTTGCGCCGCTGGCTACCCCGGGGAACCAACGTCGAAGACCTCTCACCAGACCAACTCTTGCAGATCGCTCAGATCTACAATCACACGCCACGCAAGTGCCTCGGCTTCAAAACCCCAGCCGAGGTCTTCGCCAAAGTGTTGCATTTCAAATGTGAATCCACCTACCGGCTTCCGCCGGTATGACGATGGCGGTGCAGCGACCGCGATATAGGCATCAAGATCAAAAGTGCTGGGCCCCTAGGCAGCATTGCGGCTGCTGGAAGGCTTGCGCTTCGGCGGCGGTTTCGCGGCCGGCGGCTTCAGGTAGTCCGGGTATTCGGCCTTGCCTATGGACCAGCGCAGGCAGTCGGCGTAGCCGCTCATGCCGATGTCGCCCCAGCCCTCCAGCAATACCGGCGCCTCCATCTTCATCAGCAGTTCGCGGGTCGTCGCACGGTCGCCCGCCAGGCAGGCGAAGCGGCCGAAATTGTTGATGTTCCACTGGTCGGGGTAGCGCTTCAGCACGTCGGCGATGCCGCCTTTCATGCGGCGCCAGTCCAGCAGCGAGTCCTTCGCCAGCCGGTCGCCGTACTCGATCTGCGAGGCGAACCAGTAGATGCGGGCATACAGCCCGCCGCCCTCCACGGGCTGCGTGCGGGAGACCGCGAAAGCGACGAAGTCGTCGATCTGCCTGTCGCTGCCATGCCAGCGCGGCGTCAGGTATTCCAGTGCGGCGAAGTAGATCTCGTAGTAGTAGGGATGCTTCTGCGTGGCCTCGTCCACCAGGCCGGCGAAGCGTTCGCGATCCCAGCTCAGGCCGTTCGCCACTCCGAGCATGCAGCGATACCACTCCGGATCCTGCGAGGCCATGGCCTTGTACTGCAGCAGATGGGCTTCGGCGCGGCGCAGTTCGGCGTGGAAGGCGTCCATGTTCTGCTGCGGCACCCGGGAGGCCCAGTCACCGCCGCGAAACTGCCAGGCCCTGGCGATCATCAGCTTGGCCTGCACGACCCGGGGCGTGGGGTCATCCGGCCGGGCGGTGGCCCAGTCGGCCGCCGTCTTCAGCGTGGCGCGCCAGGGGATTTCCTTGCCGCGCGTGTCCTGCGCGACCTGCTCGATCCCCACGTAGAACAGCGACAGCTTCCACAGCCCGCTCTCGGTCCTCTCGCCTTTGCGGTAGCGGGCGGCGAGTCCGGACAGCGCTGCGAAGTCGCGGCCGAAGTAGTGCGCGCCCACCTCCTCGCGGATCGTTTCGCGCTCCTCGAGTTCGGGCAGGGCCCAGGCCATGGGGGTGGCCAGCAGGAGCAGCAGGGTGGCGAGCAGTCTTGAAGGCATGGCGTCCGCAGGGGCAGGTGGAGCTGATTCGCTGCGATGGTAGACCGCTCGCCGCCGTCCGGAGCGGCCGCGGGAACCTGCGGTACGAAAAAGCCCGCCGGGCGGCGGGCTTCTTTCATTTCGCAATACCGCTCACTCGGTCTGCCACTGCGCCAGCATGTCTTCGAGGTAGTGGATGTTGTGCTCACCCTCGCGGAACACACCGTCGCGCATGATGCGGCTCTGCAGCGGGATGTTGGTCTGGATGCCCTCGATGATCATTTCCGCCAGCGCCTGGCGCATGCGCGCGATGGCGGACTTGCGGTCCGGACCCCAGGTGATCAGCTTGCCGATCATCGAGTCGTAGTTGGGCGGCACCTTGTAGCCGGCATAGATGTGCGAGTCCAGGCGCACGCCGGGACCGCCGGGCGCGTGGTACTTCTTGATCTCGCCGGGCGAGGGGATGAAGGTGCGCGGGTTCTCGGCGTTGATGCGGCATTCGATCGCGTGGCCGCGCAGGCGCACGTGCTTCTGCTGCTTCTTCAGCGGCCGGCCGGCGGCGATCTTGATCATCTCGCGGATCAGGTCGACGCCGCTGACCAGCTCGGTCACCGGGTGTTCCACCTGGATGCGCGTGTTCATCTCGATGAAGTAGAACTGGCCGTTCTCGTAGAGGAACTCGAAGGTGCCGGCGCCACGATAGCCGATGCGCACGCAGGCCTCGGCGCAGAGCTGGCCGATTTCGTCGCGCTGCTTCTGCGTGATGCCGGGAGCGGGGGACTCCTCGACCACCTTCTGGTTGCGGCGCTGCATGGAGCAGTCGCGCTCGCCGAGATGGATGGCGTTGCCCTGGCCGTCGGACAGCACCTGGAACTCGACGTGGCGCGGTGCCTCCAGGTACTTCTCCATGAACACCGAGGCGTCCTTGAAGGCGTTGAGCGCTTCGGTGCGCGCCATCTGGATCTTCACGATCAGGTCTTCGGCCTTGCGTACCACGTGCATGCCGCGGCCGCCGCCGCCGGAGACCGCCTTGATCAGTACCGGGTAGCCCACCTTCTCGGCGATCGCATGGCACTCGGCCTCATCTTCGGGAAGGATGCCGTCGGAGCCGGGCACGCAGGGCACGCCGGCAGCGATCATCTCGGCCTTGGCGTTGGTCTTGGAACCCATCATGCGGATGGTCTCCGGGCGCGGGCCGATGAAGATGAAGCCCGACTTCTCCACCGACTCCGCGAAGTCGGCGTTCTCCGACAGGAAGCCGTAGCCCGGGTGGATCGCGTCGGCCTGGGTGATCTCGGCCGCGGCGATCAGCGCCGGCATGTTGAGGTAGGACTTGGTGGCGGGGGCGGGGCCGATGCAGACCGCCTCGTCGGCCAGCGCCACGTGCTTGAGCTCGCGGTCGGCGGTGGAATACACCGCCACCGTCTTGATGCCCATCTCGCGGCAGCAGCGCAGGATGCGCAGCGCGATCTCACCGCGGTTGGCGATGAGGATTTTCTTGATTTCTTTCATGGCCGCCAGCTCACTCGATCGCAAGCGTCATCATTGTGTTCGCCATTGTCGTTTCACTCGATGGCGAACAGGGGCTGGTCGAATTCCACCGGCTTCTCGTTGTCGGCGAGGATCTCGACCACCACGCCGGCCTTGTCGGACTCGATCTGGTTGAGCATCTTCATCGCTTCGATGATGCACAGCACCTGGCCGGCCTTGACCGTCTGGCCGACCTCGACGAAGGACTTGGCCCCCGGCGAAGGCGAGCGGTAGAAGGTGCCGACCATCGGCGCCTTGACGATATGGCGGTTGTCCGAGACCGGGCGTGCTGCGGGCGCAGCGGCGGCCGGGGCAGCCGGTGCCGGGGCGGCCAGGGCGGCGGGCGGGGCCATCATGTGGGGGGCGGTGAGGTACTGCGTCACCGGGCCGGTGTTGCGGCTGATACGAACCGACTCTTCGCCTTCCTTGACCTCGAGTTCCGAGATGCCGGACTGCTCGACGAGGTCGATCAGCGTCTTGATCTTGCGCAAATCCATTTGAATGTTCCCTCCGGGGAGCTTTCGTTGTTGTGCGGTCAGCGTTGGGCGAGACGTTCGTGAGCGGCCTGCAGCGCCAGCCGGTATCCAAGCGGACCCAGGCCGACGATCTGGCCGACGGCGACGTCGGAAAAATAGGAGTGATGCCGGAACTGTTCACGGGCGTGCACATTGGACAGGTGCACTTCGATGAAGGGGATCGCCACCGCCAGCAGCGCATCGCGGATGGCGACGCTGGTGTGGGTGAAGGCGGCGGGGTTGATCAGGATGAACTCGACGTTCTCGGAGCGCGCCTGCTGCACGCGCTCGACGATCAGGCCTTCCTGGTTGCTCTGGAAGGTTGCCAGGCCATGGCCCAGGCGCTGCGCTTCCGCCACCAGTCCCCGCTCGATCTCGGCGAGCGTCGCCGAGCCGTAGATGCCGGGCTCGCGGGTGCCGAGCAGGTTCAGGTTGGGGCCGTTGATGAGGAGCAGGTTGCTCAAGCAGCGTTTTCCGGTGCGAAAGTGCCCGGATTCTGCCGTGCCGGCGGCTGGAAATGCAAGTTCGCTGCAATTCGGTGCAAGATACCGGCCGTTCAGGGGCAAATGACTGTGCGATTGGGCTTACAAGTGTTCCTGCACAAGTGTATCGAGCTGCTCGCGGGTCAGACTGCCCAGAATGGTCTTGAGGACGCGTCCGTCGCGCGAGATCAGCACCGAATAGGGCAGCATGCCGCTGCTGTTGCCCAGCGCACGCGCCGCGGCGTCGGCCTGCGCCAGGTTGGCGGATACGGGGTAGTTGATGCGCAGGCGCTGCACCATCTGGCGCGTCGGCTCCGGCTCGTCGAACGCGGGCCCCAGGACCTGCAGGCCCTGGGCGCCGTAGCGCGCCTGCGCCTCCACCAGCAGCGGGATTTCATCGACGCAGGGGGCGCACCAGCTGGCCCAGAAATTCACCAGCAGCAGCTTGCCCTGCCACTGCGTGAGCGTGCGTGTCTGCCCCCCCAGATCGGTCAGCTCGACCGCCGGCGCCGGTTCGCCCTTCAGGCTGTTGCCGCCGGAGAGCCACAGGCCCGACGCGAAAAAGCCGGCGGCCATCGCCACCGCTCCGGCGAGCACGAAGCCCGCCACCAGCCAGCCGCGGTGCTTCATGCCCGCGCCGCCGGGATGCTGAGCTGCTGCTGCTGGGGCGGGTAGCAGATGCCGACGTCGGCGCAGCCCTGGTAGCGCACGCGCAGCTTCAGCGGGCCCTTGAGGCCCGGCGGCAGGTCGAACTCCGCGCCGAGGATGCCGCGATAGACCTCGACCAGGCCGAATTCCGGGTCCTGGCGCTTTTCGCCCTTCGGCAGCCGCGCCGGCGCCAGGCGGAAGCCCTGCGGCGTCAGCACCTCGAAGGCCAGCTGTCCGCGGTACAGGTAGTAGCCCGGGGCGATGTTCCACTCGATCTTCAGCGCCTGCGCCTGGCGCGTCGCCGGCATCAGCTGGAAGGCCTCCTCGACCGGCAGCAGGCCGCCCTCTTCGCCAGCCAGGGGAGAAAGCAGGGGCTTGGCGACCGCCCCTGCGGTGAAGCAGCAGGCCAGGGCCAGCAGCAGTGAGCGGATCAGCGGCATGAAGCGAGAACCCAGTCCAGGTAAGGTTGGTGAACGGCGTCGGGGTTGACCGCGACGACCTCGGGAAGTTCGTAGGGATGGTGCGCCAGCACCGCCTGCCGCAGGGCCTCGAAGCCCTCCGCCGGCGCCTTGATCAGCAGCAGCGCCTCCTCCTCGCGCTGCACCGCGTCCTGCCAGCGGTACACCGAGACGATGCGCGGCAGCAGGTTGACGCAGGCCGCGACGCGCGCCTCCACCAGCGTCCGCGCGAGGTCTTCGGCAGCCTCGGCGGGGCAGGTGACGAAGACGATCTGCAGGTTGGGGGGCATGGCGGTGACATTGTGCCTGCTCGGCGGACCGGGCGCCCCCATGCAGTAAACTTCGCGCCCGCCAATGTCGCCCCTGCCTGAAATGTCCTCCGCAAGCCCCCCGGGCAGCGCCTTCCGCCGCGAAGCCGGTGCCAGCCTGCGGCTGGCGCTGCCGCTGGTGGCCGCACAGGTCGCCGCGGTCGGCATGGGCACGGTGGACACCATCCTGGCCGGCCGGCTGGGGCCGCAGGCGCTCGCGGCAGTGGCCGTGGGGTCGAACTACGCAGTGCTGTTCTTCATCTTCTTCATGGGCGTGCTGATGGCCTGCTCGCCGATCGTGGCGCAGCGCCACGGTGCCGGGCGTGACCCGCTGCAGACCGGTGCCTTCCTGCGCGAGGCCCTGCTGGTGGGGACCGGCCTGGCGCTGCTGTGGTGGCTGGCGCTGCGGCTGAGCGCCGGGCCGCTGCTGCAGCGGCTGCAGCTGCCGCCGGACACCACGCGCATGGCGGTCGAGTTCCTGCACGCGCTGTCCTGGAGCGCCTTCGGCTTCAGTGCCTGGTTCGTGCTGCGCTACACCGCCGAGGGCCTGGGGCAACCGCGCCCGATCCTGCTGGCCGGCGTGGTCGGCCTGGTGGTCAACGCCCTGCTGGCCTGGGGGCTGCTGTTCGGGCACTGGGGACTGCCGGCCCTGGGCGCCGTGGGCTGCGGCTGGGCCACCTCGATCGCGGCCCTGGCGATGGCGGCGACGCTGGCCCTGCAGTACGGCCTGCGCGCAGGCCTGCGTCCGGTGGGCCTGTTCCGGCGATCCCCGCCCCGGCCCGGTGCCGGCGCCGATTCCGCCGAGCTGCTGCGCCTGGGCCTGCCGATCGGCCTGATCCTGGCGGCCGAGGCCGGGCTGTTCGTGATGGCGGCGATGCTGATGTCGCAGTTCGGCGAGGCCGAGGTCGCCGCCTACCAGATCGCGCTCAACTTCGCCGCGCTGCTGTTCATGATCCCGCTGAGCGTCGGCCTGGCCGCCACCGTGAGGGTGGGGCACGCCGTGGGCGCCGGGCTCGGCGCCGCCGAGGTCCGCTACCGGGGCCGCGTGGGCATGCAGCTGGGCCTGCTCAACGCCGCCTCCAATGCGCTGATCATGCTGCTGCTGGCGCCGGCAATCGTGCGGCTCTACACCGCGGACGCGGCGATCGGCGCGCTGGCCGTACAGTTCCTCTGGCTGGCCGCGGCATTCCAGTTCTTCGACGCGGTGCAGGTCACCGCCAATGGCGCGCTGCGCGGCATCAAGGACACGCGCCTGCCGATGCTGATCACCGTGCTGGCCTACTGGGCCGTCGGCTTCCCGGTGAGCTGGTGGCTGGCCTTCCATGCCGGCCTGGGGCCGGCGGGGGTCTGGTGGGGCCTGACCGTGGGCCTGGCGGTGGCTGCCGCCGGGCTCGCCGCGCGCTTCCGCTACAAGGCACAATCGGCCTGAAACGGACAAGAAGCCCCCCAGGGCCGGGAGAGCAAGTGGTCGGGGATCGTCGGCATTGGCGCTGGCTGCTGCTGTGGCTGCTGCTGGTGGGTGCAAGCCTGCCGGCCGCGGTGCAGGCCGAAGACCCCGTGCCGGTGCTGTCCGGCGAGTTCCTCGCCGATGGCAGGATGCAGCTGCCGGACGATGCCGATCCACGCTGGCGCCCGGTGGCGCTGCCGGACGTCTGGCAGGGCGAAGAGCGTTTCGCCGGCGGCAATTCCGGCTGGTACCGCTTCCGCGTGCCGGGGCCGGCGCAGCCGCAGGAGCCCTGGGCGCTGTACATCATGCGGGCCAGCGTCAACGTCGCGGTGTACTTCAACCGCAGCTTCATCGGCGACGGCGGCGACTTCGACGAGCCGATGTCGTTCAACACCAATCGCGGGCTGCTCTTCATGCTGCCGGCACCGCTGCTGCGGGGCGACGACAACGTCGTCCACATCTACCTGCGCGGCTATCCCTACTTCACCGGCCTGCCGGTGTTCGACGTCGGACCGCTGTCGGCGCTGCGGCCCCCGTATGAACGGCGGGTGCTGCTGCAGAACCGGGCGGGGTTCGGCCTGATGATGCTGACGCTGACCGCCAGCCTGTTCGGCCTGACGTTCTGGCGCCGGCATCCCGAGCAGCCGGTGTATCTCTGGTTCGGCCTGTCGGCGGCGTTCTGGACCATTTTCTGCGCCAACATGGCCTTTCACGACGTGCCCCTGCCGGGGCGCTACTGGCTGGCCCTGGTCCATAGCGGCGTCGACTGGTCCTGCGCGGCGCAGCTGGTGTTCGTGCACCGCTTCCTCGACATGCGCCGCCCGCGGCTGGAGAAGCTGGCCCTGGGACTGGCGACGCTCGGCACGCTGGGCAACTTCCTCGGCGACTGGTGGACGCTGCGCTATGTCGGCGCGGCGATCAACCTGCTGGGGCTGGCCAGCATCGTCTACTGCCTGTTCTTCGCCGTCGGGCGCTGGCGCCTGATGCCGCGCGCCGACGTGCTGCTGCTCTGCGCCGGCCTGGGCCTGGAGCTGCTGCTGGCGCTCAACGACTTCCTGCCGGCACTGACCTCCGATACCGACCGCTATCGCAGCCTGCTGTTCATGATGCACTTCGCCGCGCCATTGTTCCTGTATGCCATGGCCTGGCGCCTGATCGACCGCTCGATGACGATGCGGCGCGAGCTGGAGCAGCTCAACCGCGGTCTCGAAACCCGTGTCGCGGAGGCGCGTGGCGCACTGGAGTGCGCTTTCGAGCAGCGCTATGGACTGGAACGGCAGCAGGCGATGCTGGAAGAGCGCGAGCGCATTCACCGCGACCTGCACGACGATCTCGGGGCCAAGCTGCTGACGCTGCTGCACTCGGCCGGCAACGAGGAGAGCGTCGAGCTGGCGCGCTCGGCGCTGGGGGACCTGCGCGACGTGGTGTCGCTGGATCCGGAGGACCGCGTCAACCTGCGCGGTGCGCTGGCGGAAATGGAAACCGAGGCGCGCCATCGTGCCGCCCGCGCCCGATGCCGCCTGGACTGGCACTATCCCGCCGGCGACGACAGCATCGAGGTGTCCTCGGGCTTCGTCTTCCACCTGGCGCGGATCCTGCGCGAGGCCATCAGCAACGCCCTGCGCCATGGCGCGGCGGGCAGCATCGAAGTGGTCCTGGAGCTCGCCGGCGGCCAGCTGCGGCTGGCGGTGGGCGACGACGGCCGCGGCTGCGGAGGCAGCCGCCCCGGCACCGGCATGCGCAGCATGTGCGCGCGTACCGAACTGCTGCGCGGCCGCATCCACTGGCGGCCCCGCCCGGGCGGCGGCACCCGCGTGGAGCTGGAAGCGCCGCTGCCCATCGCCATCGCTGCTGCCGGCTGAACGGGCGTCCGGCTCGCAAGGCGCACCGCAAGGCGGCAGAATCTGCCGGTGATCGACAGTGTTGGGGGAAAGGTGGACAGGAGCGGGCGATGGCGGTGGCTGGGGGCGTTTTGCGCTTTGGCCCTGTATCTGTGCAGCGGCGTCGCTGCCGCCGGCGAGACCCTGCAGCTGCTGTCCGGCGAGTTCCTTCCCGAGACCTCCATGCGCCTGCCCGACGACGACGACCCGCGCTGGCGTCCGGCCCGGCTGCCCGATCACTGGGAGCAGCCGGGGCGCGTCGAGGAGGGCAGCAGCGGCTGGTACCGCTTCCGCGTCGAGGCGCCGGCCCGCCCGGGCCAGCCCTGGGGGCTCTACTTCCTGCGCGGCGGCATCAATCTCGCGGCGTACTTCAACCGCAGCTTCGTCGGCGACGGCGGCCGCTTCGACGAGCCGATGGCCTTCAACGCCAACCGGCCGCTGCTGTTCACGCTGCCGGAGAAGATGCTGGCCGCCGATGGCCACAACCTCGTGCATGTCTACCTGCGCGGCTACCCGCATTTCGTCGGGATGTTCCCCTTCGAGGCGGGCCCGCTGCGGGAGCTGCAGCCGCGCCACGAACTGCGCAGCCTGCTGCAGACCCAGGTCGGCTTCGGCCTGATGGTGCTGACCCTGGGCAGTGCGCTGTTCAGCTTCACGCTGTACCTGCGCAACCGCGACCAGACCCTGTACCTGTGGTTCGCGCTCTGTGCCGCCGGCTGGAGCATCTTCGGTGCCAACATGTCGGTGCGCGACCTGCCGCTGCCGGGGCGCTACTGGCTGGCGCTGGTCCATAGCAGCATCGACTGGGCCTGCGCCCTGCAGCTGATGTTCGTGCACCGCTTCCTGGGCCTGCGCCGGCCGCGCGTGGAGGGCCTGATGCTGGCGCTGGCCGCCGCGGGCACCCTGTTCAATTTCCTCGGCGGCTGGTGGACGCTGCGCTACGTCGGCTCGGTGTTCAACCTGATCAGCCTGCTGAGCCTGGTCTACTGCGTGATCTTCGCCTTCGGCCGCCGCAAGGTCAGCGGGCGGGGCGACGTGACCATGCTCTGTGCCGGCCTGTTGCTGCAGCTGCTGTTTGCCGGCCACGACTACGGCCTGACGGTGACCCGCTCGGCCGAGTGGTATCGCCATAGCATCTTCATGATGCACTTCGTGGTGCCCTTGTTCCTCACCGTGCTGGGCTGGCGCATCCTCGATCGCAGCCTGGTGGCGCGCCGCGACGTCGAGGATGCCAACCTGCAGCTCGAGACACGCGTGGCCGCCGCGCGTCGCGCACTGGAGCAGGCCTTCGAGCGCCGCTGCGAGCTGGAACGGCAGCAGGCCATGCTGGAAGAGCGCGAGCGCATCCATCGCGATCTGCACGACGACCTGGGGGCCAAGCTGCTGACGCTGATCCACAGCGGCGACAGCGAGGCCACGGTCGAGCTGGCGCGCGCGGCACTGGCCGACCTGCGCGAGGTGGTGTCGCTGAACCCCGAGGATGTCGTGAACCTGCGGGGCGTGCTGGCCGAAATGGAAGCCGAAGCCTTGCAGCGCGCACTGCGTGCGCAGTGCCGCCTGCGCTGGGACTATCCGCAGGACTGCTGTCACCTCGAGGTGCCTTCCGGCTTCGCGTTCCATCTTGCGCGCATCCTGCGCGAGGCGGTCAGCAACGGGCTGCGCCACGGTGCCGCGGCGCAGATCGGCGTGGCGTTCAGGCTGGTCCATGGGGAGTTCGAGATGCGCATTGCCGACGACGGATGCGGGCTCGAGGGCAGCCAGCCGGGGGTCGGCATGCGCGGCATGTGCGCGCGCGCCGAGGCCCTGCGCGGACGCATCCACTGGCGTCGCGGCGAGGCCGGCGGCACCGTGGTGGAACTGCTGGCGCCGCTGCCGGCGACGGATCCGGATGCCGCGGTGAATGGTTCTGTGCTTATGTCTTGATCTGGCCGCGGAAGCGCGCATCATGGAGCCCCCCGAACCCCACAGGAGAGCGACATGACACTGCGACTGGGCGACATTGCCCCCGACTTCGAAGCCGAGACCACCGAAGGCCGGATCCGCTTCCATGAATGGCTGGGCAGCTCCTGGGGCGTGCTGTTCAGCCATCCGCGCAACTACACGCCGGTCTGCACGACGGAACTGGGCTATACCGCCAAGCTGCAGCCCGAGTTCGCCAAGCGCAACGTCAAGGCCATCGGCCTGTCGGTGGACAAGCTGGAGGACCACCACGGCTGGAGCCGCGACATCGCGGAAACCCAGGGGGCCTCGCTCAACTTCCCGCTGATCGCCGACGCCGACAAGAAGGTGGCGGATCTCTACGACATGATCCACCCCAACGCCAGCGACACCTTCACGGTGCGTTCGGTGTTCATCGTCGATCCCAACAAGAAGATCCGCCTGACGCTCACCTACCCGGCGAGCACCGGCCGCAACTTCGACGAAGTGCTGCGCGTGATCGACTCGCTGCAGCTGACCGACAAGTACAAGGTCGCCACGCCGGTGAACTGGAAGCAGGGCGACGACGTGATCATCGTGCCCTCGGTCAGCAACGACGATGCGAAGAAGCTGTTCCCGCAGGGCTGGAAGGAACTCAAGCCCTACCTGCGCGTCGTGCCGCAGCCCAAGGGTTGAGGCGGGCCATGCCGAAAGCGGGGATGCTTTTGCGGGCAGCCGCAGGCCTGCTGCTGACGCTGCTCGCGGCCTGTGGCCGGGGGCCGGCAGGCAGTCTGGAGGTGGAGGGTGGCGAACTGTCCTTCGTCGCCGAACAGGGGCAGGCCCCGCCGCCGCCGCAGACGCTGTCCCTGCGGGTGGACGAAGCCGGTGCGCAGCGCATCGGCAGCGGCCTGAAGGAAGGCGAGGCCGCCGACTGGCTGTCGACCCGGATCGACGGCAACCCGCCCGAGCTGAAGCTGCTGGTCGCCATCGTCAGCACCTCGCTGGCGCCCGGGGACTACACGGCCCGGCTGGAAGTCGCCACCGGCGATGCCCAGGAGAACATCCTGCAGTCGCGCGAGGTGCTGGTGCGCTACCGGGTGACCGGCAAGCCGTAGTGGCCGGCCGGGAGCTCT
Organism: Solimonas sp. K1W22B-7; assembly: GCF_003428335.1. Classification (GTDB taxonomy): domain Bacteria; phylum Pseudomonadota; class Gammaproteobacteria; order Nevskiales; family Nevskiaceae; genus Solimonas_A. Next base: position 3,303,802 of record NZ_CP031704.1, on the reverse strand, counting down.
GCCCCGGGCGGCTCCGGGGCGAAGCGCCGTTCGACGACAGCCGGGCCCTGCCGGGTGAAAGGCCGAAAGGGGGCGCCAGGCCGGCGCATGGCGCTACAATATGCGGCTCTACACCCGCATTTTCAGCCAGGTCAGCCATGTCCGAAGCCAAGAAGCCGGCCCTCAACAGCCGCTCGCGCAATATCACCGAGGGCGTTGCCCGCTCGCCCAACCGCGCCATGCTGCGCGCCGTGGGCTTTACCGATACCGATTTCGACAAGCCCATCGTCGGCGTCGCCAGCGGCCATTCCACGATGAACCCCTGCAACGCCGGTCTTGGCCCGCTGGCCGACCGCGCGGAAGCGGCGCTGAAGGCGGCCGGTGCCATGCCGCAGACCTTCGGCTTCCCCACCGTCACCGACGGCATCTCGATGGGCACCGAGGGCATGAAGTTCTCGCTGGTCTCGCGCGAGGTGATCGCCGACGCCATCGAGACCGCTGCGCAGTCGCAGTTCATGGACGGCGTGCTGGCCATCGGCGGCTGCGACAAGAACATGCCGGGCGCGATGATCGCGCTGCTGCGCATGAACGTGCCGGGCCTGTTCTGCTATGGCGGCACCATCAAGCCGGGCTTCTGGAAGGGCCAGGCCCTGACCATCGTCTCGCCGTTCGAGGCCGTGGGCAGTTTCAGCGCCGGCAAGATGAGCCAGGAAGACTTCGACGGCATCGAGAAGAACGCCTGCCCCAGCCACGGCGCCTGCGGCGGCATGTACACCGCCAACACCATGTCCTCGTCCTTCGAGGCCCTGGGCATGTCGCTGATGGGCTCGTCGCAGATGGCCAATCCGGACCCCGAGAAGGGCGACAGCGTGGCGCAGTCCGCCGCGGTGCTGGTCGACGCGATCCGCCAGGGCATCAAGCCGCGCGACATCGTCACGCGCAAGAGCATCGAGAACGCCATCGCCCTGGTGATGGCCACCGGCGGTTCCACCAATGCCGTGCTGCATTTCCTGGCGATCGCCCATGCCGCCGGCGTGGAATGGTCGCTGGAGGACTTCGAGCGCATCCGCCTGCAGACCCCGGTGCTGTGCGACCTCAAGCCCTCGGGCAAGTACGTGGCGGTGGATTTCCACAAGGCCGGCGGCGTGCCGCAGGTGTTGAAGATGCTGCTGGCCAAGGGCCTGGTGCATGGCGACTGCCTGACCATCACCGGCAAGACCCTGGCCGAGGAACTGGCCCACATCCCGGAGCAGCCGCGTGCCGACCAGGACGTGATCCGTCCCTTCGACAAGCCGATGTACAAGGAAGGCCACCTGGCGATCCTCAAGGGCAACCTGGCGCCGCTGGGCGCGGTGGCCAAGATCAGCGGCCTGAAGAACCCGGTGATCACCGGCCCGGCGCGGGTCTACAACTCCGAGGACGAGGCCATGGCCGCGATCCTGGGCGACCAGATCAAGCCGGGCGACGTGCTGATCATCCGCTACATCGGTCCCAAGGGGGGGCCGGGCATGCCGGAGATGCTGGCGCCGACCTCGGCGATCATCGGCAAGGGCCTGGGCGAGAGCGTCGGCTTCATCACCGACGGCCGTTTCTCGGGCGGCACCTGGGGCATGGTGGTGGGCCACGTCGCGCCGGAGGCTTTCGTGGGCGGCCCGATCGCGCTGGTGCAGGAAGGCGACAGCATCACCATCGACGCGCACCGGCAGCTGATCCAGCTCAACGTGCCGGACGAGGAACTTGCGAAGCGCCGCGCGGCCTGGAAGCAGCCGGCGCCGCGTTACACGCGCGGCGTGCTGGCGAAGTTTGCCAAGCTGGTGAGTGGTGCGGACAAGGGCGCGATCCTCGACGGCGAGTGATCGCTTCCGGTCTCACGAAAAACGGCGCCTTTTGGCGCCGTTTTTCGTATGAAAGCCGAAGCGAAGCGCGAGGCGCTACAGCCTGAAGAACCGCCGCGCATTCTCCGCGCTCACCCGCGCCACATGCTCCTCGCTCTGCTGCCGCGCCTGCGCCAGCCCCTTCACCACCCAGGGCAGGAAGGCCGGCTCGTTACGGCGGTCAGCCATCTTCGGGGTATTACGCGGCAAGAGGTATGGCGCGTCCGTCTCGATCAGCAGCCGCTCATCCGGGATCTGGTGCACCGCGTCGTACAGCGCCTTGCCGCGGCGCTCGTCGCAGACCCAGCCGGTGATGCCGATGTAGCAGTCCAGCGCCAGGTAATCGCGCATCGCCTCGGCGGTGTCGGTGAAGCAATGCACCACCACCTCGCGCAGGCGCGGGCGGTATTCGCCCAGGATCGCGAGGAAATCGGTGTGCGCGTCGCGCTGGTGCAGGAACAGCGGCTTGCCGGTATCTGCAGCGATCTCGAGCTGCGCGCGGAACGCCAACTGCTGGGCGTCGTGCGGCGAGTAGTTACGGTTGTAGTCCAGGCCGCATTCACCCAGCGACACCACCTCGGGATGCTGTGCCAGCTCGCGGATTTCCGCCGCCAGTTCGTCGTTCCAGTCGCTGGCGTGATGCGGATGCAGGCCGGCGGTGGAATACAGGCGCCCCGGATGGCGGCGTGCCAGCTGCAGCGCCTTGCGGTTGCTCTCGGCCGAGCTGCCGGTGACCACGATCGCTTCCAGGCCGGCATGCCAGGCCCGGTGCAGCAGGGTCTCGAAATCCGCCTCGAAGCTGTCGTGGGCGAGGTTGGCCCCGATATCGATCAAACCCATCTCGTTCAACCCCGCGCGGCGCAATCCTGCTGCAGCAGGATGCGCTGCTCGGGCTGCGGCGTGGCGCCGCCCGGCGGCGGGGTGGCGCGCAGCACCTGGACCAGGCGGACGCTGGCCAGCTGCGGGCCATCGCGGCTGTCGGCCTGGCGGCACAGCCAGCGGGCGTAGTAGGGGCGGTGCGCGGCGTAGGCGTCCAGCGCCAGGCGCTCGCGCAGGCGGCGCCAGCGCAGGCCATCATCGTAGATCGCGGGCTGGCTGTAGTCGGGCGCCAGGGCCTCGGAACGCAGCAGGTCGATCTCGCGGCCGTCTTCCAGCCTGCCGGCGGCAACGAACCAGCCGCCGTCGCGCGGCGGCGAGGGGGCGTCCATGTTCCAGGACTGATCCAGCCGCAGCGGCTGCAGGATCGGCGCCAGCACGGCCTGGGTAGAGGAGGGCAGCCAGCCGACGCTGGCGGCATTCCAGGCCAGTACCAGCAGCAGGAAGGCGGCGGCGCAGCGCTGCCAGCTTTCCGGCGCTTCCCAGCGGACCTCGCGGCCGGAGGCGGCGGCCGCGGCGGCGGGAGTGCGGGCCAGCCAGCCATGCAGGCGGTCGCCCAGGCGTTCCACCGCCGCCAGTTTCGCCGGGCGGTACAGCCAGGACAGCAGCGGCGAATGGCGCAGCAGGGCGGCCAGTGCCGCCCAGCGCAGGTAGGCCTGGTCGTCGGTGTCGATCACCACCCAGGAACGGTTGGCCGCCAGCAGCGCACGGGCGCGGGGGGCATCCTGCGCGGCCAGGAGCTGGGCCTGCGGCAGCACCAGGAACTGCTGCAGCAGCAGGCTGTTGCGCAGGCTCGCCGGGCGCTCGCGGTCATGGTAGATGCGCAGGTTGCCGGCGGGCGGCGGGCGGTGGCGCGCGCACCACTGCCAGAAGCCGCCGGCCAGCAGCACCGACAGGCCGGCCAGGCCCAGCAGGGGCAGGGGGCCCTGGTTCATGGCCAGCAGGATCAGCAGCTGCATCAGCGCCAGCAGCGGCAGCAGCGCCAGGCGCGTGTAGCGGCTGGCCAGCGGCAGCAGGGCCAGCGGCGCGGCCAGCAGCGACAGCCACCACAGGGCGGAGCTCAGGGTTTCAAGCAGGCCCGTGTGCTGCAGCAGCCAGTGCCCCAGCGCAGTCGCGTGTCCGTCCAGCGACAGCAGGTAGTACAGCGCACTGGAATCCTGCCGCCACTCGCTGCCGCTGCGCAGCAGGGCATTGAAGAAATACACCGACAGGATCTGCAGCAGCAGGCCGGCGCCGGCCCAGGAGATGTGCAGCGGATCGCGCGGCGGCGGATTGGCGGCCAGCGCGGCGTCCACCGACCAGCGTGCGCCCAGCGGCAGGAACGCGGACCAGAACAGCAGGCAGGTCAGCAGCAGGTCGGCGCTGCCCGCCACCAGCGGGGCACGGCTGACCAGGGAGGCCTGCAGCAGGAAGCCGAGCACGGCCGCCAGGCGCGTATGCCAGCCCAGCGCCAGCATCGCCGCCAGCGCGATCTGCGCCAGCAGCAGCAAGGCGGAGAACAGGGTCGTGCCGTTGAGGAAGTACAGCGACAGGCGCCAGGGACTGTCGGAGGCCATGACCCAGCCGCGCGGCAGTAGCCCGCCATCGCTGTAGAAGGCCGTCAGGCCGCAGAGACTGCCGCAGAGTGCACAGAACAGCAGGCTGCCCAGCAGGAAGCGGAACAGGGCGAGGCTGCGCAGGTCGATGCCGAACAGTTCGGCAAGACGCGGATGGCGGGCGGCGAAGTCGGGGTTCATCGTCGTTGCGGATGTCAGGCGGCTTGAAGGCGGCGGAAACAAAAAAGGGGAGCCTGCGGCTCCCCTTTCCGGGTGGAACGCGACTCTATTCTAGTGTGCCGACAGCAGATCGCCCATGTGGCCGGTGCCGCCGTCGAGCCAGGCCTGGTAGGCCGGGGTGTTGCGCTCGATCTCGGCCGTGCGGCGCAGGTCGTCGCCGTAGGTGTTGCTGCCGAAGCCCGGGATGAACTGGCCGATCTGCTGGATCACGGAATCGTCAAGGATTGCGATCAGGTCGCCCACCAGCGGCGCGCGGCCGAGCTGGATTTCCAGGGCCTGCACCGTCGGGGTCAGGGTCTGCGTCAGCAGTTCGCCCAGCTGCGGGATGTTGCTGAGCACGCCCAGCAGGTCCGTGACCGGGGTGTTGGCCGGCGGGTTCGGGATCGGGGTTTCGTCGTCCGGCGTCGGGTCCGGGCTCTCGTCGTTGTCGAAGGTCTCGTAGGCGATCCAGCCGATGCCGACCGCGGCCGCGGCGACCAGGGCCCAGTCGATCGCGCCGTACTGCAGCTCGCCGTCCTGGTTGAGCTGCGTCTGGCGCTGTACCAGCGGCGCGCCGTTGAGCTGGAACTTCTCCAGGCCGGCCTGGCGGCCGGCACGGAAGTCGAGCTGGGCGATCGCCGGACGGGGCTCGTCGAGGAAGCGGCGGTCGTGATCCATGCGCAGGCCGTAGTTGAGCTGCTGCGCGGCTTCGCCGTGACCGTCGAACTTCAGGCTGACATAAGCCTTGAATTCGGGCTGCTTCTCGTTCTGATCCGCCGCAGCGGCCGGCAGTGCTGTCGCGAACATTGCGGCAGCGGCTGCCGAGACGATCCAGATGCGCATGTGTAACTCCCCCAACGCGATATTGTTCAAGTGTCTTGAACTATAGGCAGGCGTACTCGCAGAGGCAAGAGTCGTGCAGAATCGCGGCCTTGGATTGACAACAGGAGGCACTGGTGGAACTGCCGCAGCGAGGCCAGAGCAGCGAGTGGCTGGTCGAGGGCCCGGCCGGGCAGATCGAGGCGCTGCTGTCGGCGCCGCGGGGCCCCGAGCCGCCGGCCGGCTTTGCCGTGATCTGCCATCCGCACCCGCTGTTCGGCGGGGCCCTGAGCAACAAGGTCGTCTACACCCTGTCCTCGGTCGCCCTGCAGGCCGGCCTGTACACCCTGCGCTTCAATTTCCGGGGGGTCGGCCGCAGCGCCGGCCCGCATGATGAGGGACGTGGCGAGACCCGCGATGTCCTGCACCTGGCCGGCCTGATGCAGGAAATGCTGCCCGGCGGCCGGCGGGTGCTGGCGGGCTTTTCCTTCGGCGCCTTCGTGGCCCTGAAGGCGGCCGCCGAGCTGCGGCCCGACGCCCTGGTCGGCATCGCGCCGCCCTTCGGCAAGTACTTCGGCGGCGAGGCGCCGCCGCCGCATCCGGGTTGCCCCTGGCTGGTGGTACACAGCCGCGACGACGACACGGTGGACTACGAGGATACCCGCCAGACCCTGATGACCTATACGCCGCCGCCGCAGCTGGTGACGGTGGACGGGGCCGGGCATTTCTTCCATGGAAAGCTCGGGGAAATCAGCGGGGCGCTGCTGCCTTTCCTGCAGTCACTTTGACCCTTGACCGATGCTATCCTCGGCTGTATCAAGAACTTGAAGCATTGTCCTGAGGAGATTGCCATGCGCCGTCTGTTGCTTGCCCTGGTCCTTGCCGCTGCCGCCACGCAGGCCAGTGCCTTCGATGCCGACTTCGATATCAGCTGCGGCGACCCCACCACCTGCCAGCGCGATTTCCACTCCATTGCCGGCGACATTACCGCGGCGCTGAACTACAAGGCCCTGGGTCCGGCGGAGGCCACCGGCATCACCGGCATCGGCATCGCTGCGATCGCCACCTACGTCGAGACCGATGATGCGGGCGCCTGGCGGCGGCTGACCGGCGAAGACGTCGATGCCGTCGGCATGGTCGGCGCCGTCGTGCGCAAGGGCCTGCCCTTCGGCCTGGACGTGGGTGCCTATTACGCCACCGTACCGGGTGCCGATGCCGACCTCTACGGCGGCGAGCTGCGCTGGGCGATCCTCGAGGGCGGCACGGCCGAGCCGGCGCTGGCCGTGCGCGGCACCTATACCCAGAGCACCGGCATCGACGACCTGGACTACCAGGCCTATGGCCTGGACGTCTCGGTGTCCAAGGGCTTTGCCTTCCTGACGCCCTATGCCGGATACGGCTACGTCTGGTCCGAGCTCGATCCGAAAGTGGCGGGCCTGGACAAGGAAGAGATCGACGCCAGCCGTTTCTTCGTCGGCCTGCGGTTCGGCCTGCTGATCTTCGACATCACGCCGGAGTACGAGCACATCGACGGCCGCGACAGCTTCAGCCTGCTGCTCGGCGCCTCGTTCTAGAGAAGCGCTGGCGCCGGACCCGCACGTGTGGGAAAAACTGGTCCGCGCCTTCTGCGGCGCCAAGCCCGGAGCGGCTGCGCCGCGACGTGAGCTGGCGATCGCGGTGCTGCTGCTGGAAGCCCTGCATGCCGATGCTGTCGACAGCCCGGAAGAACGTGTCGCGGTGCGCAGCATCCTGCGCGATCTCGGCGAACTCGACGCCAGGGCGCTGGACGCCTTGCTGCAGGAGGCCGAGGAAGAAGTACGGCGCGCGGTATCGCTGCACAGCTTCATCGCCCGCCTCAACCAAGAGCTGGGCCCAGCCGACAAGGGCGAATTGATCGGCGGCCTGTGGCGCGTGGCGCATGCCGACGGCCATGTGCACCCGCAGGAAGAACTGCTGATCCGGCGCATCGCCGACCTGCTGTACGTTCCCCATCACGAGTTCATCCGCCAGAAGCTGGCGACGGGTCCGGCATGATCGAAGATCGCAGGATGAGCACTTCGCCGCTGCGCGGCGCCCTCGGCATCCAGTTCCGGCTGGGCCTGGCCTTCGCGGTGATCCTGCTGCTGTTCGCGGGCAGCGCGCTGCTGTTCCGGGTGGCGCTGTCCGAGGTCAATGCGGCGCGCGAGGCCACCGATCATTCCGAGGCAGTGCTGCGGGAGATGAGCGAGGTCTTCACGTCCGTACTGGACCAGGAGACCGGCCTGCGCGGCTACCTGCTGTCTTCGCGCGAGGAGTTTCTCCAGCCCTTCGACCGTGGCCGCTCCGAGTTCGACAAATCCTGGAGCGAACTGCAGGCGCTGACTGCCGACAATGCGCGGCTGCAGCCGCTGCTGCAGCAGGTGCGCATCGACCAGTTGCGCTGGCGCAGCGAGTTTGCCGACCTGACGATGGCGCTCAAGAAAAGCGACAACGAGGGCGCGGAACTGGAGCTGGTCCGCAGCGGCAAGGGCAAGCGCATCGTCGATGGCATCCGTGTCGTCTTCGACCAGATGCACAAGATCGAGTACGGCGTGCTCAAGGAGCGCGCCGAGCACCTCGAGCAGCGCCTCGAGCGTACCCGCCAGCTGATCTCCCTGATGCTGGTCAGCGGCATCGCCTTCGTCCTGCTGATGGTCTGGGTCGCGGCCCGGACGATCACCCGTCCGGTGACGCAGCTGACCTCGCTGATGTCGCGGCTGGCCGCTGGCGAACTGGACCTGCAGATTCCCTACCGCGCGCATGGCGACGAGATCGGTGCCCTGGCGCGCGGCCTGGAGGTGTTCCGCCTCAGCAGCATGCAGCTCAGCGAACGCGAGTGGCTCAAGACGCGGCTGGGCGAGCTGTCCCTGCAACTGCAGACCTGCAGCACGGTGGAGGAGTTCGGCGAGCGGCTGGCCAGCTGCCTCTGCGCCACCAGCGGTGCCGTCTGCGGCGTGTTCTTCCGCTGGAGCGATGGGCCGCAGCGCTTCGAGCCTGCCGGGGCATACAGCCTGCCGGGCGGCAACGGCAGGCGCGCCTATGCCCTCGGCGAGGGCCTGGTCGGACAGGCGGCACGGGATGGACAGGCACGCGTCGTCACGGAACTGCCCGAGGGCTACCTGTTCGTGCGCAGCGGTGCCGGCGAGGCCGTGCCCTCGTCGCTGCGGGTGTTGCCGCTGCAGGGGCGCGACCGTGTCCTTGGGGTGGTCGAGCTGGCTTTCTTCGCCGAGCCCGGCTCGGCGCAGGCCAGTTTCCTCGCCGAAGCGGCCGGCCTTGCGGCACTCAATCTCGAAACCCTGGAGCGCAGCCTCGCGACCATCGACCTGCTGCGCCAGACGCAGTACCAGAAGGAGGAGCTGCAGGCTTCCGAGGAGGCGCTGCGTGCCCAGCAGGAGGAACTGCGTGCTACCAACGAGGCCCTGCGCGACAAGTCGCGCATGCTCGAGGAGCAGAGCCAGAAGCTGCGCGCCAGCGAGGAGGAACTGCGCGTCCAGGCCGAAGAGCTGCGCATCGCCAATACCAACCTCGAGGAAAAGACCGACGCCCTGCACGGCCAGAAGCAGGCACTGGAACAGGCGCAGGCGGAGCTGGAAGAAAAGGCGGTGGACCTGGAGAGCGCCAGCCGCTACAAGAGCGAGTTCCTGGCCAACATGTCGCATGAGCTGCGCACGCCGCTGAACAGCCTGCTGATCCTGTCCAAGGGCCTGGCCGACAACGAGGAGGGCAACCTCACCGCCGAGCAGATCGAGAGCGCCGGCATCGTCTACGACAGCGGCCGCAACCTGCTCAACCTGATCAACGACATCCTCGACCTGTCCAAGGTCGAGGCCGGCAAGATGCAGGTGGTCGTCGAGGAGGTGAACCTCGCGGCGCTGGCGGCCGGCATCGAGCGCAATTTCCGCGCGGTGGCGGAGCAGCGCAAGCTGACGCTGGAAGTGCAGCGCGCGCCGGACCTGCCGGCGACGATCCGTTCCGACGGCACCAAGATCAACCAGATCCTCGCCAACCTGCTGTCGAATGCCTTCAAGTTCACCCACCAGGGCGGTGTGCGCCTGGACATTCTGCCGGTCAGCGAAGGCCGCCATGCCGGCGGCGTGATGCTGCGGGTACGCGACAGCGGCATCGGCATCCCGCAGGAGAAGCTGGCGCGCATCTTCCAGGCCTTCGAGCAGGCGGACTCCGGCACCAGCCGCCGCTACGGCGGCACCGGCCTGGGCCTGTCGATCGTCAAGGCACTGGCCGAACTGCTCGGTGGTGAAGTACGGGTGGAGAGCGCGGCGGGACAGGGGTCCAGTTTCTCGCTGTTGCTGCCGGCCGCGACGGTTGCGACCGCCGAGGCGGTGTCGCCGGTTGCGGGCGAGTCGCTGCCGCCGGCCCAGCCGGCGGTGACGGCGCAGCCGCGCGTGGTCCCCGAGGCGCTGGCCGCCATTGCCGGGCAACCGGCCGAAGCGCCCGGCACCACGCTCCTGATCGTGGAGGACGACGTGCAGTTCGCCGAGGTGCTGGCGGGCCTGGCGCGTGCCCGCCATTACCGTGCCCTGGTGGCACATGACGGCGAGTCCGGCCTGGCATTGGCGCGACGCCATCGGCCGGCCGGCATCCTGCTCGACATCGGCCTGCCGAAGATGGATGGCTGGCAGGTGATGGAGCGGCTGCAGGCCGATCCGGTCACCGCGGGCATTCCGGTGCATTTCATTTCCGGCGCCGACGCCGAGAGCCGCGCCAGGGCCGCCGGCGCGGCCGGCTACCTGAAGAAGCCGGTGGCGCGCGAGGATGTGGAGCGCGTGTTCGACGGCATGCCGGCGCTGCCGGCCGGCGCGCGCCGCATCCTGATCATCGACGATTCGCCGGCCGACCGGCGCTTGGTGCGCGAGATGCTGCGCGACGAGGCGGTGCAGATCGACGAGGTGGGCAGTGGCGAGGAGGCGATGGAGCGCACCGCCCAGGAGCGCTACGACCTGCTGATCCTGGACCTGGGCCTGCCCGGCATGGACGGCTTCCAGTTCCTGGAGCGGGCCAGCGCCCGCGGGCCGCTGCCGGCGGTGGTGATCTACTCCGGCCGCGACCTGTCCCGCGAAGAGGGGATGCGCCTGCGCGAGTACACCGAGACCATCGTCCTCAAGAGCGCGCCTTCGCCGCAGCGGCTGATGGACGAGGTCACGCTGTTCCTGCACAGCATCCGCAAGGTCGGGGCGGCGCCGGCGCAAACGCCGCGGGTGGCGACGCCGGGCCTGAACGGCAAGAGCGTGCTGGTGGTGGACGACGACATGCGCAACATCTTCGCGCTGTCCAAGGCCCTGCGCAGCCGCGGCCTCAAGGTGCTGATGGCACAGGACGGATACAAGGCGATTGCGCAGCTGGAATCGAACCCGGAGATCGACCTGGTGCTGATGGACATCATGATGCCGGGCATGGACGGCTACGAAACCATCCGCCGCATCCGCGAGCGCGGCCAGTGGCAGACGCTGCCGATCATCGCCGTCACCGCCAAGGCCATGGTCGGCGATCGCGAGAAGTGCCTGGAGGCAGGTGCCAACGAGTACTGCTCCAAGCCGATCGACGTGGAGCAGCTGACGGGACAGATGCAGGCACTATTGGGCGAGAAGAACTGAGTTCGGCGCAGAGGCCAGGAATGCACCTCGCGGACAGACAAGACATCGAAGTCGCGCTCTTCGTCGAGGCGCTGCGCAAGCGCCATGGCTACGACTTCGGCCAGTACGCCCCGGCCTCGTTCAAGCGCCGCGTGCTGGGCCTGGTGACCTCGCTGCACCTGCGCTCGGTGTCGGAGCTGACCGAGCGTGCGATCCACGACGACGGGTTCATCCACGTGGTGATCGAGCGCCTGTCGGTGCCGGTGTCCGAGCTGTTCCGCGAACCGCAGACCTTCATCGCGCTGCGCGAGCGCGTGCTGCCGGAGTTGTCGAGCTATCCGCACATCAACATCTGGCAGGCCGGCTGCGCGCATGGCGAGGAGGCCTACTCCATGGCGATCCTGCTGCGCGAGGCCGGCATCTACGAGCGCGCGCAGATCTACGCCACTGATTTCAGCGACGCCGCCCTGGCCAAGGCGCAGGAGGGCATCTACCCGGCCCGGGAGATGCCGCTGTACCTGGAGAACTACCGCAAGGCCGGCGGCACGGCGCGGCTGCAGGACTACTGCACCGAAAAGTATGAACTCCTGAAGATGCACGACGAGCTGCGCGCCCATATCACCTTCGCCAACCACAATCTGGTGTCGGACGGCGTGTTCGGCGAGATGCACCTGATCCTGTGCCGCAACGTGCTGATCTACTTCACCGACCCGCTGCAGGACCGGGTGCTGGGCCTGTTCCGCGACAGCCTGGTGCGCGGCGGCTACCTGTGCATCGGCACCAAGGAGTCGCTGAGCTTCTCGCGCGTGGCGGGCGACTTCCAGCTGCTGACGCGCGAGTTGCCGGTGTTCCGGCGCCTGGCGCAGAGAGCCGCATGATCGAGGCCTGCGTCGTCGGAGCTTCCACCGGCGGCGTTGCGGCGTTGCGCACACTGCTGCGTGGCCTGGGCAAGGGGTTCAGGCCGCCGGTGATCATCGTCCAGCACTCCGCCGCCGAAGGGTTTTCGTTGCTGGTCGACCTGCTGGGCGAGGCCTGTGCACTGCCGGTGAGGGAGGCACAGGCTCGCGAATCCATCCTGCCCGGAAACGTCTACCTCGCACCGCCGCGCTACCACCTGCTGGTGGAGCAGAACCGCCATTTCGCGCTGTCGGTGGACGAGCGCGTCTGCCATGTGCGCCCGGCCGCCGACGTGCTGTTCGAGTCCGCCGCCGAGGTCTGGCGGGCGGGCCTGGTCGCCGTGGTCCTGACCGGCGCCAACGACGACGGTGCGCGCGGTGCCGCCGCGGTGCGTTCGCTGGGTGGAACCGTGATCGTGCAGAATCCGCAGGAGGCCGAGGCGCCGGAAATGCCGGCCGCGGCCCTGCGCCTCGCCGGCGCCGACCACGTGCTGCCGCTGGACCAGATCGCGCCCCTGCTCAACCGCCTGTCCGGGAGACCCGCTGCATGACCGAGCCGACGCGCCCCAAGATCCTGGTGGTGGACGACACGCCCGCCAACCTGGTGGCCATGCGTCGCCTGCTGGCCAAGGTCGACGCGCAGCTGGTGGAAGTGGATTCGGGCAATGCCGCGCTGGCGGCAACGCTGGACCACGAGTTCGCGCTGGTGCTGCTGGACGTGAACATGCCGGACATGGACGGCTTCGAAGTGGCCAGCCACCTGGCCGAAGAGGAAACCACGCGCAATACGCCGGTGATCTTCGTCACCGCCGCCATGGTCGATGACCTGCACCGTCTCAAGGGCTACAGCTTCGGCGCGGTGGACTACATCGCCAAGCCGATCAACGACACCATCCTGCTGTCCAAGGTGCGCGTGTTCCTGGAGCTGTATCGCGGCAAGCAGCAGCTGCAGAAGCTGGTGCGCGAGCTCGAGGCCGAGGTGTCGATGCGCAAGCAGGCGGAGGAGCAGGTGCGCCACAAGGCCACCCACGACGCGCTGACCGGCCTGCCGAACCGTGCGCTGTTCCTGGACCGTCTCGACACGGCGCTGGAGCGCGCGCGCCGTGCGCAGCGGTCGTTCGCGCTGATGTACATCGACATCGACGGCTTCAAGCCGGTCAACGACACCCATGGCCATCTGGCGGGCGACCATCTGCTGCAGGCTATCGCCGAGCGGCTGCGCAGCCGCATGCGGCGCTCGGACACGGTGGCGCGCCTGGGCGGCGACGAGTTTGCGGTGATCATGGAGGAAGCGGTGGAGGCGCCGGCCTCTGCGCTGAACGCGGCCGAGCAACTGTGCCTGCTGCTGCGCGAGCCCTACGACCTGGAGGGCGGCATCCATGTCAGCGTCGGCGCCAGCATCGGCGTCGCCTGCCACATGGCGCAGGCAGGGGGTGAAGCCGCAGGCAACCCCAGCGATGCGCTCATCCGCCTGGCCGACGACGCCATGTACCGCGCCAAGCGCGGTGGCAAGAACCGCTGCGAGCTGGCCCGGCCCTAGGCGTCTTCGCAGGATTCCGGGAAGCATCGCGGATGCAGGAGCGGTGGCTCAACAAATGGAGTCAGCTCAACTGTCCTGGATAAGCCATTGTTTTCAATGCTGCTGGATTTTGTAGCGAAAGCTGCAAAATCAGTCGGAGTTTTTTGGGCGAGCTACTGCAACTCGATGCCCAGGTGTGGATGCGGTTCCGGAGCGGCTTTGCGCTGAACATGTCGGCGACGGATGGTGGCTTAGTGCTGCGGACATTGGCAACGCCAAAATTCATCAGCGGCGTGAGATCGGCCTTGACTCGTCGATCCCTTCTGCAGGGTGGTACATAGAAGCCGTCGGTATGGCGCTCGCGAACCGCTCCGCCAGCGCCGCGATCGTGAGGCTCGGATTGACACCCAGGTTCGCCGAGACCACGGATCCATCCATGACATAGAGACCCGGATAGCCGTGCGCCTGATGGTCGGTGCCGATGACGCCGGCCCCCTGATCCTGCCCCATGCCGCAGCCGCCTAGGATGTGTGCCGTCAGCGACATGCCCGCGAGGCTCTCGGGCGCCAGGTTGAAGGCATGGCCACCGCTGACCGCGGCGAACTGTCGTGCTGCTTCATTGGCCTCGGGAATGTAGGTGGGGGCCTGCCTGCCTGGCACAGCGCGGGAACGCAGCAGCAACTGCCAGGGGGCCCACCAGGGGCGTGCGAGGCGAAAACTGAGTTCGTTGTCCAGGTGCTGCATGACGGTCAGCAGGCTGATGCGCTTCGTCCAGTTGCTGCCGAACCAGTTGCGCAGCAGGGGCATGGGCTGCAGCAAGGAGCGGCCCAGCGTGACCCATGCACGGCGCCAGGGACGCGCGCCATCGACCAGCGGCGTCAGCAGGAGCCGCAGGTAGGCATAGTTGGGCGGCAGCCGGTTCTGCGTGATGTGCGTATGCGCGTTGGGATGGAAATCCGAGGAGATCGCCACGCCGTGGCTGAGATCGGTCTGCGGTTCCGGGGCCAGCACGGCGACGAGGGACTCGCTGTTGGTGCGCACCCGCTGGCCCAAACTGGGCGCGAGCGCGGGCAGGCTGCGGTGAATGTCGCGGGCGCGCAGCAGCAGGTCGAGCGTGCCGAGCACGCCGGCGGCCAGCACGACCTTGCGCGCGCGCAGTGTCGGGTGGCGGCAGCCCGCCAAACCGGGCTGCCGGCTCGAGATGGCGTAGCCGCCACCCGGCAAGGGGTGCAGCGCCGTCACCTGGTGCTCCGGCAGCAGGCGCGCACCGTGGCGCTGCGCGAGGTGGAGGTAGTTGTAGTCCAGCGAGTTCTTGGAGCCCTGCGGGCAGCCGGTGAGGCAGCCGCCGCAGAAGATGCAGCCGGTGCGCGGTGGCCCCTCGCCACCGAAATATGGATCCACGACCGTCTCACCCGGCTTGCCGAAGTGGATGCCGACCGGCGTGCGTCCGAAGCTGGCCTTCGCACCCATGCGCCCGGCCGTGGCCATCAGATGCTCGTCCATCTCGCTGAGCATCGGGTTGGTGGTGCAGCCGAGCATGCGCCGCGCGGTGTCGTAGTGAGGGCGCAGGTCCGCTTCCCAGTCGATGCCGAGCCCGCTCCAGGCGGGATCGCGGTAGAAGGCGGGCTTGGGCTCCAGCAGGACGCTGCCCCAGACCAGCGAGCCGCCGCCGATGCCGACACCGCCGAGGATGCCGACGTGACGGAACAGGCGCTGCGTGAAGAAGCCTTTCAGGCCCAGTGCCGGTAGCCAGAACAGCTTCAGCAGGTTGTGCTTGGCGGCGCGGATCTCCTCGGGGCCGATGCGACGGCCCTGCTCCAGCACGAGCACGGAGTAGCCCTTCTCGGCGAGGCGCAGGGCCGAGACCGCACCGCCGAAGCCGCTGCCGACGATCAGGAAGTCGCAGTCGTGGCTGCTCACGCCGCGCTTGCCCTGATGAGTTTCAAGGTCCACCGCCATCGCGGCCGCGGTCGATGAGGGCGAAGAACAGGCGCTCCAGCTCGGCCAGCTGCGGGATCAGGGTCTCCGGCGTGCCGGGCTGTGCGGGATCGTAGTCGCCGCCGCAATGGCCGCCGGCTGCGGGCACGATATCGGGTACACAGAGGCCCTCGGGCGCGTCCTCCGGCTCGGCCGCCGGCAGCGCGGCCACCGCCGCGCAGTCCAGGCGCAGGCGCTCGACGGCATTGCTGACGCCGAGGATTTCCATGTCGCCGCCTTCGATCGCGTAGATGTCGGCGCCGTCGGACACCACGATGACACCATGTCTCGGCGTGGGGATGTCGGGCAGGCGCGACCAGAGATTGCGCGTCGGGTCGTAGACCTCGGTCTGTGGCCGTACCTCGCGCGGCTCCTGGTGCGGGTCTTCGCCGCTGACGACGACGATGCGGCCGCAGGCAACGGCGGCGCCACCGCCGGCACGCGTGTAGGTCAGCTCCGCGACCGACTCCCAGGCGTCCATGCCGGGCTTCCAGCGCTGCACCTGCTTGTAGGCCAGGCCCTGCATCACGTCGTTGGGGCGTCCGCCGATGACGTACATGTAGCCATCGAGCGCCACGGCCTGGGCGTGATCGGGCATCACTGGCAGGTTGGGGCCGCGGCTCCAGCGCCGCGTGCCGAAGTCGAACAGCTGCACCGAGGGGAAGTTGACCGGGAAGATGTAGCCGCCCGCCACCACCAGTTGGTCGCCGAGCACGACGGCGGTGTGGCCGGCGGCCGGTTGCGGCATCGGCGGCATCGAGGTCCAGGCGTCGGTCGCGGGGTCGTATTCCCAGAACAGCGGCAGGGCCAAGGCCACGGCGGCATTGCCGCCGGTGACGTAGAGCTTGCCCTGGTACTCGACGGCGCGCGCGTGATCCAGGTGGAGCGGCATCGGCTTGGCGAAGTCCCAGGCCCCGGAGTCGAGGTTGTAGCGCTCGACCTTGGCGCCGGGGATCGGCTCGACCTCCAGGGGCAGGCCGAAGCCGAAGGCGCCGAGGCGTTGCTCCTCGTAGCCGCCGATGATGTAGATGTGGCGACCGACGCGCGTGCCGAAGGCCTCGAGGCGTTTCAGCGGGCTCGGCGGCAGTTGCTCCCAGCGGCCGGCGGCGTTGTCGTAGCGCGGCTCCGCGGGGCCGCCGGCGGGATCGCTGGAGTTGCCGCAGGCGGTCAGCAACAGGAGCAGCGCGAGACCGCTGATGCGCGCCGGCTTCATGGCGCGCTCCCGGAGACGTTGCGGAAGATCGTCAGCTCGGCGGCGCCGAGGCCGCCGGGCACGGCAAGGTCCGGCCAGCCGTCGCCGTCGTAGTCCGTGGAGAGCAGCAGTTGGGCGCCGCCGCTGGCCTCGTAGGACGGGCCGGGGGCGAACAGGCCGCCGCCGCTGCCTCGCAGCAGGGTCAGGTCCTTGGACAGGAAGCTGGCCACCGCGATATCGGCGCGGCCATCGCGGTCGTAGTCGTCGATCGCCACGGCGGTGGCGGCCGTGCCGGCGAGGTAGTGGACCGGCGCGGCGAAACCACCCTGGCCGTCCGCGAGCAGTACGTCGGCGCCGCTGCCGTAAGGGCCGGCCAGCAGGCGCAGCTGTTGCTCCGGCAACTCCTGCAGCAGCGCACGCAGCGGCGCGGCGACCAGGCCGGCGACGATGTCGTCGAGGCCGTCGCCGTTGAGATCGCCGGCGACGATGGACTCGGCGAATCCGCCGGCGAAGCTCAGGCCGCCGCGCACGAAGCTGCCATCGCCGGCACCGCGGTAGACGGTCAGCATCTCGGTGACGCCATCGGCCAGCGCGAGATCGGCATGGCCATCGCCGTCGAAATCGCCGCTGGCGATGGAGGTGGTGAACAGGCCGCCCGGCAGCTGCCATGCCGGGCCGAAGCGGCCATCGCCTTGCCCCAGCAGCACGGCCAGCGTCAGCGAGCCGTTGAGCACGGCGAGATCACTGCGGCCGTCATGGTTGAAGTCTGCGGTGACGATGCCCTGCGGCAGCAGGCCGACGATGCTGGAGGCGCCGGCGACGAAGCGGCCATCGCCCTGGCCCTTGAGCATGGTGACGGAGAAGTCCTGCAGTCCGGCGGCGACGAGATCGAGCAGGCCGTCGCCGTCGAAGTCACCGCTGGCGATGGCCTGCACCGTGCCGGAAGCCTCCGCCACCAGCGCTTCTGCGAAGCGGCCGTCGCCGCGATTCAGGAGGATGTTGATGCCACCGCCACGGCCGTTGGCCAGCGCGAGGTCGGCGTGGCCGTCGTGGTTGAAGTCGCCGACCGCGCCGCCGCCGGCGCCGAAGCCGGTGCCCGTGCCGGGCAGCGCGTAGGGCTCGTCGGCTTCGAGGCGAATGTCCCTGGCCGCGGTGCCCGCGCCATCGCGCGGCGCGGCGGGCGCCGCACCGCCGGAGGAACCACAGGCGGCCAGCAGCAGCGGCAGGCTTGCCGCCGCAAGGCGCAAAGCGCTTGAACCCATCGTGATCATCATCCCTCGCGCGGCTTGTCGTGTTGCCACCTTCGCCGAGGTGGTACGACAAATTAGGTGAGGTATTCCGCGGCGGTATTGACCCGTTGCGCCGCCGCGATGACCGCTTGCGCCACGGCGTTACGGTGTCTGTCCGCAACCCTGGTTCATCAGCACCGACAAGCCGCCGCCGATGGCGAGCATGTTGGCGACGGCGAGGTCGGGACGGCCGTCGCCGTTGAGATCGCTGGCGACGATGCCGGCGGGGCCGCTGCCGGCGGCGTGGTCCTGGCGTGGTGCGAACTCGATCTGATCGCTGCCGGGCGCGGTGCGATTCAGCAGCACGGAGACGCCGGGCAGGCCCGGCACGACGGCGCGGCCGGTGGAGACCTCGCCGAAGTTGGCGACGACGATGTCGCGGCGGCCGTCGCCGTCCATGTCTTCCAGGATCACCTGCTCCGGCGCGATGCCGGCATGGACCACGACCTGCGCGGCGAAGCTGGGCGTGGCGGCGCGCGGCGGCGTGGTGTTGACCAGGATGGAGATGACGCCAGGGCCCGGGGTGAAGAAATGCGGGCTGACGACGTCGAGGCGGCCGTCGCCGTTGATGTCCTCGAGGTCGAGCGTCTCCGGGCCGTTGCCGAAGCTGCCGACGGCGAAATCCAGCGGCGCGGCGAAGTCCGGCTCCGTGGCGCCGTCGGCCGTGCGGTTGATCAGCACCGAGACGGTGAAGCCCAGCGAGTTGCCGACCACGAGGTCCGGCTTGCCGTCGCCGTTGATGTCCTTGGCCTGCAGGCCGATCGGCGCGGCGCCGACATCGTAGAACACCGTGTCGGAGAACGCCGGCGTATCGGTACCACGCGGCGTGCGGTTGAGCAGCACGGACAGGCCGCCGCGCCCCGGCGTGTTGAAGTTGGTGGTGGCGATGTCGATGCGGCCATCGCGGTTGAAGTCCGCGGCGGCGACACCGCCGGTGCCGGGGCCGGCGCGGAAATCCACCTTGGGCAAGAAACGCGGCTCGTCGGCGCCGGCCGGTGTGCGGTTGAGCAGCACCGACAGCGCGCCGTTGCTGGGCAGCAGGATGCCGGGCAGCAGGCCGGACAGGCCGCTGCCGAGCCAGTTGCCGACCAGCAGGTCGTCGAGACCGTCGCCGTCGATGTCGGCCAGGCCCAGGGCCTGCGGACTGGCGCCGGTGGTGAACTTCACCGGGTCTAGGAATTGCGCGCTCTCGGCGCGCGGCGCCGTCGCGTTCATCAGCACCGACAGGCCGCCGGCGCCGGTCACCGCGCCGGCGTTGATCACGGCGAGATCGCGCCGGCCGTCGCGGTTGAAGTCGCTGTCCACGGCGTACCAGGAGCCGGTGCCGACCTGGAAGTTGGACGGGGCCATGAACTCCAGCACCACGCCGGCGGCGCAGCCGGCGCGCGACGACGGGGTGCTCTGCTCCGCGCCGCTGCCGGAACAGGCCGCGAGGATCGCGGACGCCGTCGCCGCCACCAGGCCTGGAAGTCTGCGCATGGCTTCAGTGGCTGGTGTTGAACAGCACGCGCAGCACCGCGCCGGCGGTGGGCGTGGCGGCGACGAGATCGGGGCGGCCGTCGCCGTTGAAGTCGGCCTGCGCGATGGTGTTGGAGGCGATGCCGGGCGGATAGGTCAGCGCCTCGGTGAACTCGGGCTTGGCGGCGCCGCGCGGCGTGCGGTTGGCCAGCACGGCGACTCCGGTGGGCCGCGGCGCGCAGAACAGGGCGTTGTCGTTGGCGGCGGCGAAGTCCAGCAGGCCGTCGCCGTCGTAGTCGGCCACGGCGATGTCCTCGGTGACGCAGCCTTGCGTGTCGAAGTGGGTCAGCTCCGAGAACGCCGGCTCCATGGCGCCGTTCTGCGTGAGGTTGAGCGCGATGTTGACGCCGGCGCCGCTGACGCCCTCGCCGGTGATCAGGTCGAGCCGGCCGTCGCCGTTGAAGTCGGCCATCTTCACCGCCGTGGCCATGGGCGAGGCGATGCTGAAGGGGCCGGCGTAGTCGGGAGTGTCCGCGCCGCGTGCGGTGCGGTTGAGCAGCACGGTCATCTCGTTGGAGCTGGTGTTGCCGACGACGATGTCGGTCAGGCCATCGCCGTTGAGATCGCCGCAGGCCATGCCTTCCGGCGTGCTGCCTCCGGCGAACGCGGTCGGCGCGGAGAAGGCGAGATCGCCACCCGCCGCGGTCTGGTTGAGCAGCACCGAGACGACCCTGGCGGGGCTGTCGAAGGAGTTGGTGACGATGAGGTCCATGCGGCCATCACGATTGACGTCGTCGGGGCAGACCAGGGAGGCGCCGATGCCGGCGGTGTAGCGCCGCGCCGGCTCGAAGGCCAGCTCACTGGAGCCCCTGGGCGTGCGGCTGATGAAAACCGAGATGGCGGCGGCGGGGGCGGTGATGCTGTTGGCGGCGATGATGTCGACCAGGCCGTCGCCGTTGATGTCGCCGAGCGCCACGCCCAGCGTGCCGATGCCGGTGAGGATGCCGGTGGCCAGATGCCTGGGCGCGGCGAAGCTGGGGCTTTCCGCGCCCGGCTCGGTCTGGTTGAGCACGACGGAGACGCCGGCATTGCCGAGCCCGACGTTGGCGGTGACCACGTCAGGGCGGCCGTCGCCGTTGACGTCACCGGTCACCACCAGCCAGGGCACGGTGCCGGCGCTGAAGCCGGCCGGCTCGGTGAAGCTCAGCTGGCGGATGATGCCGCCCACGCCGTCCGCGACGGGATCGCTGTCGGCCGCGCCACAGCCGGCCAGCAGCAGGGCTGCCGCGACTGCGGCCAGCAACCGCCGTTGAGGCGCCGCGGACCTGCGCATGCGGGTTCCCTGCCTGTTCATCGACTCCCTCTCCTCGGACCTGGGGCGCTTCGAAGCGCTCATATTCTGCTGTTCCATCCCTGCAAGGAAGACTGCGCCGGAGGTTGCCCTCCGGCGCAGCGGTGAAGCCCTGCAATGGCTGCGCTCAGGGCAGCGTGTGCGAGGTGAGGAAGTTCCAGATGCGGTCGTGAAGATCGGTCTGGCCCGCACCCAGCGGCCACTGGTGGGTGGTGTTGGTGAGGATGCGCCAGTCGACGCGGACGCCGCCGGAGCAGCCGCCATGGCTGTCGGTGGTGCCGTAGCTGTCGCTGCTGCTCACCGGTGAGGTGGAGCAACCGTTCTTGGCGATCCACATGGCGCGCGCCTGTTCGTCGTACTGCGTGAACTGGGTCGGATCGACATCGCCGGCCGACATCATCACGCCGATCGGGCGGATCGGGTTGCAGGCGGCGCCGAGCATCGTCGGCGTGGCGCCGGCATGCGAGGCCACCGCGGCGACGGTATCGGCCATGTCGCAGGCGGCACGCTGGGCCATGACGCCGCCGTTGGAGAAGCCCTCGACGTAAACCCGCTTGGCATCGATGCAGTACTTGGCGGAGACGTGCTCGATGACGTCACGCAGGTACTGCTCGTCGTTGCCATGCTCGCTGTAGGCGTTCCAGAAGGTGCCGCCGACGACGGTGCCCAGGGCCTGGCCGTAGGCAACGATGAACTTCTTCTGGTTGGCGTACGGGCTCCAGCCGGTCTGGTACTCGGCGAGGTCTTCCGACTCGCCGGCACCGTGCAGGTCGATCAGCAGCGGGACCTTCTGGCCGGGAGTGAGGCCGGGCGGCACATGCAGGCTGTACCAGCGCCCGCTGATGCCCACCGGCACCACGGCCAGGGTGCCATTGAAGCTGCCGATGCCGGTGGTCGGCGCCACCGAGCAGGTCGACGGTGCGGGGAATCCCGGCAGGTTCCAGAACGGCAGGTCGATGGCCATCGACGGCGCGGCGAAAGACAGTCCGATCACGGCGCAGGCCGTGCGCAACACTTGTTGAAGCGACTTCATGTTTTTCCTCCTTGGGGCTGGCGACCTTGCCGGCTATTTCCTGTCACCTGTCCTGGCATGGCGCGCCGGTGAGGTTCACCGGCGTAGAGGAAATTAGGGCATGGGGCCGGTGGGGTATTGACCGCCTGCGCCGAGCCGATGACCGCGTACGCCATGCCGGATCACGGTGCCGGAGGCAGCAGCGACAGCGTCCAGACCTGCGAGTTGGCCGGAACCAGGGGCGCCTGGGCCTGGACCAGGCCGCTGATCGTCAGCAGGCCGCCGGTGACCGCGGGATCGCTGGCGCGGACGAAGCGCAGCACGCAGGCCTGCTGCAGCCAATGCATGCCGGCGGGGGTTTCGAGGTAGTCGCAGTCGCCGCTGGCCTCGACCCTCAGTGGCGCGCCGTGGCGCAGCAGGTCCACGCTGGCCGTTGCGCTGCGCCGCGTGCCGCCCGCCGCGCCGAGGCAGAGCCGGGCGCCGGCGACGCGGCGCAGGGGCTGCCAGGGGTTGAGGCGCGAAGTCTGCGCGTCGGCCTCCACCGGCGAGAGTGCGAGCAAGCGCTGTGTCTCGCCCGCGGCACAGTCGCCGGAGTCCGCAGGCAGGCTTTCGTCGAAGCTGCGCAGGACCCAGAAGTCGGGGTCGTTGGGCAGGGCCCCGATCTCCTCTTCGGGGATGCGCGGCGGCGGCGCGGCGGCAGGCAGTTCCGTGCCGGCTTGGGCCGGCACGACGTAGGCGGTGAAGATGGAGCCGGAGACGGTGTTGCTGACCGCCAAGCCCCCGGCGACGTTGACCTCGATCTTCGGCTGCAGCGCCATGCGGCAGCCGACGAAGGCGGCTGGCGTGGAGCCTCCCTGCAGTTGCGGCGAAATCAGGCAGTTGCCCTGGGCATCGATGTCTCCGGCACCGGGGATACTGGCGTAGGCATAGGCCTCGGTGTAGTCGGAGTTGAGCGCGGGCCGGGCGCAGATGAAGCCTGGCCCGAGATAGGTGGCGGTCTCGCCGCTGACCAAGCCGCTGTCGGGATCACTGGAGAAGGCAAAGCTGACGGCGTTGGTCTGCACGAAGCTGGTCAGCAGGCCACCGACCAGGCCGAAATGCGCATAGCAGCGGCGCAGCTGCTCGGACGTGGGCTGGCGCGGCCGGTGCGGCAGCGTGCGGAACACGTAGTAGCGGCCCGGGCCATCGAGATCGACCGGCGGCTCCTCGGGCTCCTGGCCTGCCATGCCCGGCACTCCCCCGCCGCCGCAGGCCAACAGCAGCAGGACCAGCAGCAGCGCGCCGGCCGTGGCGGCCTTCACGACTGCGCCACCGTGGCCGCCAGCAGCCGGGAACTGCGGTACTGCCCCGGAGGCGCGCCGGCCCAGCGGCGGAAGGCACGGCTGAAGTTGGCGGGGGAGGCATAGCCCATGCGCGCGCCGATCTCCTCGACGCTGAGGCTGGCCTGGCGCATCAGGGCGGCGGCCTCGCGATAGCGCAGCTCGTCGAGGAGCTGGCGGTAGCCGCTACCGCAGCGCTGCAGCTTGCGCTTGAGCGTGCGCTCCGACATGCACAGACGCTGCGCCACGGCGCGCAGGCACAGGTAGTGATCCCCGGGGGCGCGCAGCGCCTGCCGCACCCGGTCCGGGAAATCCGACGCCTGCCGTGCCGGCTGCGCATCCACTCCCGCGGCCAGCAGGCGGCGGAACAGCTCCCAGGCCACGGTGGACTCCGGCGCGGGACACCATCCCTCGGGCAGGCCGGCCTGGCGCAGCATGCGCTCGCGCGGCACGCCGCGGGCCAGCGCCAGCTCCATCACCCCCAGGACATAGTGCGCCGGCACGCCATCGTCCTCGCCTGCGGGAGGGGGCGGGAATTCCTGCTGCCGCGCCGCTGCCCAGCCATTACCGGAAATGCCGTCCACGATGTGTCCCGTCCCTTGCTCCTGATATGCTCCAAGGCACCCAAAGGCCGCAGCCGCGAGGAGCGGGACGGCCCAGCCCAACGTAGGCTCAAGAGGAGAGCGTCGTATTGACGACGCATGCCAGGCCGATGACTGACCGCGCCATCCCGCAGCACTTGTCCGTGGCCGTCACCTATGTCGGCGCGCTGCTGGACTACCTCGGCGCACGTGGACATGACGCCAAGGCCTTTGCCACGCGCGCCGGTGTCGATCCGGGCAACGACTCGGGCCAGATTCCGGCGCGCCAGTACGTCCGGATGCTCGACGACGCCGCAGCCCTGACCGGCGATCCGAATATCGGCCTGCACGTGGGCGAGAGCGTGGAGCCGCGGCACCTGGGCGTGCAGGGCTATGCCGTGATGAGCGCAGCCACCGCGGCGGAGGCGCTGGAGCGCGCGGTGCGCTACCAGACGCTGGTCGACACCATCAACAAGGTGACGGTGGAGCCCATGGGCAAGGACATGGCCCTGGTCTGGCAGCCGACGGACTACCACCCGGGCCGCGCCTTCTCCGAGCTGGACGTGACCAGCTGGGTGGTGTTCTCGCGCTGGGCCACGGGCGTGCAGCGGATTTACACGCGCGCCGAGTTCCGGCACGCGGCGCCGACCGACCTGCGCGAGCACGAACGTATTCTGCAGTGCCCCATCCGCTTCGGCGCGCCGCGCGAAGCGCTGGTGTTCAACGAGACGATCCTGGGGCTGCCGATGCCGCGGCAGGATCCGATGATCCAGCGGATGATGGACGAGTACGGCCAGCGCCTGTTGATCCAGGCGGCCGCCTCCGACGATCCGCTGGAGCAGGCGCGTGCCTACGTCTCGCGCCAGCTGACCAAGGAAGTCCCGCGGGTGGAGGACGTTGCGCAGTCACTGCACATGGCGACGCGCACCTTGCAGCGCAAGCTCACCGAGCGCGGGATGACCTACTCCGCCCTGATCGAGGGCGTGCGCCATGAACTGGCGCAGCGCTATCTCGCCGACCCCCTGATCCACATCACCGAGATCGCCTTCCTGCTGGGTTACTCGGAGCAGAGTGCGTTCCAGCGCGCGTTCAAGCGATGGAGCGGTGAGTCACCCGGCGCGTTCCGTTCACGGGTACTTGTAAAGTCCAGTTGAACGTCCGCTTCTGATAGCTGCCTGTCCTGCGGGAGGTCTAGGTGCCACAGCGCACCTGTGCTTTCACAAAGCAGCAGCTGCTCCTGCGAACGCATCAAGGCCCACGCGCAGCCCACACTGCTCGCAGCCGCGCCGGCCCCGCACCCCGATCCAGCCGCACCACCAGCGTGATGCAGCCCGCCGCCGACAGCAGCAGCCCGGTCACCATCATCGGCGCGTAGCCCGCCGCGTCGGCGATCGCGGCGCCGGTGAACGAGGCCAGGCCGGTGCCGATCACCACCGCGCAGGCCAGCAGGGTGTAGTCGGTGCCGGCATGATCGGGATCGCTGGCGTCCATCATCAGGGTGAACAGCGCCACCGTGGCCATGCCGCCGAGCAGGTGCTCGCCCAGGCAGCCGGCCCAGATCCATTGCTTGCCGCCCCAGCCCAGCGCCACGACGAGATAGGGCAGCAGGCTGAGGGTCTGCAGCAGGCCGCAGCCCAGCAGCGCGGCGCGGCGGCCCAGGCGCCAGGCCGTCCAGCCACCCAAGGCCGCACCCGCGAGGCCCGCGACGGAGCCCAGCGTGCCCTTGAGCAGCGCGATCTCTTCCTTGGACAGGCCGTAATCCTTCAGGAAGGGGCCGATCAGCGAGGACACCATGCTGTCGCCGAATTTGTAGGCGCAGATCAGGCCGATGAAGGCGAGCAGGCCGGGCTGGCGCAGGCGCCAGGCCCAGCCGGACAGCAGGCGCCGCAGCGGCGGGCGCGAGGCATGGCTTTCGGCGACGTCGCCGCGCAGGAACAGCACCGGCAGGCAGGTCAGCAGCAACAGGCCCGACATCGCCAGGAACATGGTCTGCCAGCCGGATTTGGCGAAGACCCACAGCAGCCAGCCGCCGCCCAGCACCATGCCCAGGCGATAGGCGCCCACCTGCAGGCCGTTGCCCAGGCCGCGTTCCTGCTCGCTGAGCAGGCGCACCGCCAGGCCGTCGGTGGCCACGTCCTGCATGGCCGCCAGCAGGTTGAACAGCAGCAGCGCGGCGAAGATCGCGCCGAAGGAATTGCCGATGTCGACGAAGGCCAGCACACCGGCGCCCAGCGCCGCGCTCAGTTGCAGCGGCAGGATCCACTGGCGCCGTGTCCCGGTGCGGTCCACCAGCGGCGCCCACAGGAACTTCAGCGCCCAGGGCAGGAACAGCAGGCTGGTGGCGCTGATCGCCTTGAGCGACAGCCCCGCCTCGCGCATCAGTACCGGCAGGGCCTGGGTGAAGAAGCCGTAGGGCAGGCCCTGCGCGAGGTAGAGGCTGCCGAGCAGCAGCAGCTTGTAGCTCCGGCTGCCGTTCATGCCGCGGGCGGATTGCCGCCGCGCGGCGCTTCCTCGCTGGGCCGCGACATGCCGGCGGTGATGACGAAGCGCATCGCCTCCTCGAAGCTCATGTCCATCGGTGTCAGGTGCTGGCGCGGCAGCATCACGGTATAGCCGCCGATCTGGTAGCTCATCGGCAGGTAGACCGCGACGCAGCCCCCGGTATCGCAGCCGGAGATGCCGGCCTCGCCCAGGTCGTCCACCGTGACGAAGCCCACCAGCCGCAGCGGCAGGTTCGGCAGCTGCACCATGACCACCTGGCCGAACTTGCGCTCGCGCTTGTTCGACATGAAGCCGGTGAGGTCGCGCACGGCGCCGTAGACGGTCTTGACCAGCGGGATGCGGTTGAGGCCGCTCTCGAGCCAGCCGAAGGCCTGCTGCACGAACAGGCCCTGCATGCCCAGGCCGACGAGGTAGATCAGCAGGATGGCCACCAGCAGGCCCATGCCCGGCAGGTACAGGCCGCGCGGCAGCAGGAAGCCCAGCAGGCCGCCGAGTACCGATTCCGCCGCGCCGACCAGCCACATCACCAGCGCCACCGTCACCAGGATCGGCAGGATCGCCAGCAGGCCGGTGAAGAAGGTGCCCGCGAACTTGCGCAGCCGTTGTTTCTGTTGCTCGTTCATTTGCGTTCCTGCTTGCACTTCCAGCTGAAGCTGCCGATGCCGTCACCCGCCAAGACCAGCTCATCGCCCGGTGCCAGCGGCCCCACGCCCTTGGGCGTGCCGGTGAAGATCACGTCGCCGGGCTGCAGCGCCCAGCTCTGCGACAGGATATGGATCTGCCGTGCCACCGGGTAGAGCATGTCGCGCGTGCGGCCATGCTGGCGCAGTTCGCCGTTGACCCGCAGCGTGAACTCCAGCTTCTGCAGGTCCTGCTCCAGGTAGGGCCTGAAGTCGCCCAGGGCGGCGCTGCCGTCGTAGGACTTGGCGATCTCCCAGGGCTTGCCCTTGTTCTTCAGCTCGGTCTGCAGCTCGCGCAGCGTCAGGTCCAGGCCCAGGGTCATGCCGGCGACGCAGCCCAGTGCTTCCTTCAGCGGTACGTTGCGGCCGCCGCCGGTCAGCAGGACCACCAGCTCGGCCTCGTAGTGCACGCTGCCGCGGTTGCGCGGCAGGGGGATCGGCTGGCCCTCCGGCACGATGGCGGAAGCGGGCTTCATGAACACCACGCACTCGCCGTCGGCCTGGTGGCCCAGGTGTGCCAGTTCGGCGACGTGATCGGCGTAGTTCTTGCCGATGCAGAAGATTCTGTTGACCTGCATGCTAGTGGCCCGCCCCGAAGTACTCGTCGTACCGTGCCTGCGCGTCGTCACCGAACAGGATGCGGCAGGCATCCAGGATGCCTGGCGAGTCGCGGATCACCTCGCGGCGCTCCACCAGGGCGATCTTGGAGCGGCGCCGCAGGAAGTCCGCCAGCGTCACCACCATCTCGCGCCGCGCCGCCTGGCGCAGTTCGCAGCGGGTGTACTCGGTGCCCTTGATCAGCACCTCGGCCTCGCGCGGATCTTCGCGGATGTTCTCCAGCAGGCCGATGGCCTGCGCGCCGTAGCGCCGCCACAGGCGCTGCGACAGCGGCTCGGAGGACTCGGGCGCGGTGTAGCTGTCGAGCTTCATCAGCAGCGCCTGGTGCAGGAACTCGTCGCGCACCGAGTCGGGCGCCTCGCCGTACCAGGTGAAGCCCGGCTCCGGGATGTTCACGCCCAGGCTTTCCACCTCGTCGCAGATCTCCTCGCCGACGTTGATGCAGTCGGTGAGCTTGCCGCCGAAGATGCTGATTTGCTGCGAGGCGGCGTCCACTTCCACCGCGTGCTTGCGCGACAGCTGCAGGAAGTCGGTCTTCTCGCCGGCATTGCCTTCCACCACCAGCGGGCGCACACCGCAGCGCTCGGAGATGACGTCGGCTTCGGTCAGGGGCTTGGGGAGGTTGAGGCGCTTGTTGATGTTGTCCAGCACGAAGCGGCGGTCCGCTTCGGTCACTGTGGCGAAAGGTGTATCGACACGGTTGTCGGTGGTGCCGATGCAGGTGCGGGTGCCCATGGGGATCGCGAAGAACAACCGCCCGTCGTCGGCGAAGAAGGTCAGCACGCGCTTGCTGTCGGTGATGCGCGGCACGATCAGGTGGATGCCCTTGGAGAACACATGCCGGTGCCGTGTGCTGATACCGTTCTTCGCGTTGACCTCGTCGACGAAGGGACCGGCGGCGTTGATCAGCAGCTTGCTGCGGATCGGGAAGGTTTCGCCGCTGCGCTCGTCGCGGGCCTCGGTGACCCATTCCGTGCCCTCGCGGCGCGAGCCTTCGGCGGCGACGTAGTTGGCGGCGATGCAGCCGCGGCTCAGGGCCGAGCGGATGAAGTTGAAGACGAAGCGCGCGTCGTTGTCGTGCAGGTAGGAGTCGGAGTACTCGAAGCCGCCGCTGAGCCCTTCGGTGCGCACCACCGGCTCCTCGCGCTGGATCGCGCCCACCGGGCGCAGCTGCGGCATGCGGGTGAAGCCGTTGCCGATCAGCCAGTACAGCCAGGTGCCCGTCCACAGGATCCAGGGGTGCCAGCGGAAGCCCTTCTGGATCGAGGTGAAGAAGCGGATCTCCTTGACCGTGGAAGGGTAGCTGCGGATCAGCCGGTTGCGGCTCATGCACAGGGCCCGTACCAGGGGGTACTCGTAGGTCTCCATGTACTTGATGCCGCCCCAGGCCAGGTTGGAGGACTGCTGGCTGGTGAAGCCGGCGAAGTCGCCGCGGTCGATCAGGCCCACCGAGACCCCGCGGGCGGCCAGCGCCGCCGCGGCGACCGAGCCGTTGATGCCGCCGCCGATGATCAGGACATCGAAGGCCTGGGCCTTGAGCTTGGCGATGTTGCTGGCGCGTAGTTTCATGGGGCAGCCGGGTGGGGCGGACAGGGCCTATTCTGAAACAAAAAGGCCGGGCAATGCCCGGCCTTTTTGAACTGCGCTGCTGCTTTAGATGCGCTCTTCGATGCCGAAGGCGGCAAAGCCCTTCTTCTTGAAGTTGTCGCGGAACATGTCGCGCAGCTTGGTGGCGGTGGCGTCGTAGGCATCCTTGTCGGCCCAGGTGTTGCGCGGGTTCAGGATGTTGCTGTCCACGCCCGGGCAGGACTTGGGCATCTTCAGGTTCAGCGTCGGCTGGACCTCGGTCTCGACGCCGTCCAGCTCGCCGTTGAGGGCGGCATTGAGCAGGGCGCGGGTCACCTTCAGCGACATGCGCTTGCCGACGCCGTGCGGGCCGCCGCTCCAGCCGGTGTTCAGCAGGATGCAGCGTGCCTGGTGCTGCTCCATCTTCTCGGCCAGCAGCTTGGCGTAGACATTGGGCTTCTGCGCCATGAAGGGGCCGCCGAAGCAGGCCGAGAAGGTCGGCTGCGGCTCGGTCACGCCCACTTCCGTACCGGCGACGCGGGCGGTGAAGCCCGAGACGAAGTGGTACATGACGTCCTTGGGCTCCAGGATCGAGATCGGCGGCAGCACGCCGAAGGCATCGGCGGTCAGCAGCACGATGGTCTTCGGATGCGGACCCTGGCCGTTGGGCATGACGTTGGGGTTGGCGTCGAGCGGGTAGGAGAAGCGGGTGTTCTCGGCGATCGAGCCGTCGAACAGGTCCAGCTCGTCCGGGTGGCACTCTTCCATCGTCTTGCCCGGCAGCGGCGGCACGTTCTCGATGATGGTGCCGGCCTTGCTCAGCGCCTGGGCGATGACCGGCTCGTTCTGCTTGTCCAGGTCGATCAGCTTGGCGTAGCAGCCGTCTTCCAGGTTGCACAGGCCGTTGTCGGACCAGATCGTCTCGTCGTCGCCGATCAGGCGGCGGCTTGCGTCGGCCGACAGCGTGGTCTTGCCCGTGCCGGAGAGGCCGAACAGGATCGCCGCGTCGTTGTTCTTGCCGACGTTGGCCGAGCAGTGCATCGACAGGCGGCCTTCCTTGGGCAGCAGGTAGTTGCCGACCGTGAAGATGGTCTTCTTGTTGACGCCGCAGTAGTCGGCGCGGCCGGCCACCAGGCAGATCTTGTTGCGCGTGTCGATGATCACCGCGGCTTCGGCGCGGCTGCCGTCACGCTCGGGCTCGCAGACGAAGCTGGGCACGTTCAGCATGGTCCAGCGGCGGGCGTCGACATCCTTCACGCCCTGCAGGTCCTTGGGGAACATGTTGTGGCAGAACATCGCATGCGTGGCGTACTCGCCGACGAAGCGGTAAGGCACGGCGAAGTCCGCGTCGGAACCCATGAACAGGTCCTTCACGTACAGCGTGCCCTGCTTCTCGTTCAGATGGGCGACGACGCGCTTGAGCAGCGCCTCGTACTTCTCGGAATCGTAGGGGTTGAGGTCGGCCTTGAACCAGATCTCGTCGGCGATCTCCGGCCATTTCACCGCGTAGGTGTCCTTGGTGCGGCGGCCGGTGCAGTCCGGGTCGGTGTAATAGACCAGCGGACCATTCAAGCCCAGCTGGGTCGGGAAAGCTTTCTGCTCATTGCTGGGACCACCACGGCGGACGCGGCCGCGGTCGTTGGCGATGGCTTCGTGAAACAGCTCCGGCTTGGTCAGGTTGTACTTGTAACTGACGTTTTTGAGTCCGAAGAGCTTCTCGAGATCGGCCTGAAAGGTCATGAACTATCCTTAAACTGGCAAGAAAATGGGCAAAAAATGAGCGGGGCTGGCCGCTGAAGAGCGCAAATGGTAAGGAGGGGGCGGGTAGGAGGCAAGTTGCGCGAGCGCCACCCCCTTGTCGGTAGGGCCAAACCGGTCCGGTGAGTCCGGCTCAGCCGGCGCAGCGGTGCTCCGGTTCGGCGCAGGGCTGCCGCTCGATCTGCACGGTCACATGACCTATCCCCCTGCTGCTGCGCAGGAAATTGGCGATCGCCGCGGTCACCTGGTCGCCGTCGGCGTCCGGCCCGAGCACGGCGTGCAGGGTGATGATGCGTTCATCCGGGGTCAGGGACCACAGGTGGACGTGGTGGACGCCGGCAACCCCGGGGACGGCGGCGCGCACCTCGCGCTCCAGTTGCGTGGGGTCCAGTTCCGTAGGGGCGCCCTGCAGCAGGATATGCCCCGATTCCCGGGTGATGCGCAGTGCGGTGCGCAGGATCAGGCCGGCGACCAGCACCGACAGCAGCGGGTCCACCGGGGTCCAGCCGGTCGCCATGATCACCAGGGCCGCGACGATGGCCGCCGCCGAGCCCAGCAGGTCGCCCAGGACATGGGCCATGGCGCCATCGACATTGAGGTTGCCGCGCTCGCCGCGGTGCAGGATCCAGAACGCCGCCAGGTTGACCAGCAGGCCCAGCACCGCGATGGCCAGCATGGGTCCGGCCAGCACCGGCACCGGCTTGAACAGGCGCAGGGCCGCTTCCACCGCGATCCAGGTCACAAGGGCCACCAGCGAAATGCCGTTGACGAAGGCGGCCAGCACCTGCATGCGGCCGTAGCCGTAGCTGCGGCGCTGGTCGGAGGGGCGGCGGCTGATGCGCAGGGCGAACAGGGCCAGGGCCAGGGAGGCGGCGTCGGTCAGCATGTGGCCGGCGTCGGCGATCAGCGCCAGCGAGCCGGAGATCAGGCCGCCGATGACCTCGGCGAACATGAAGCCGGCGGTGAGGATGAAGGCGATCAGCAGCTGGCGTTCGCTGCCCTGGGGACGGTCGTGAGAGTGGCCGGGGCCGCCGTGGTCGTGGCTGTGATCCCCGTGATCGTGCTTGTGGCCGTGCCCACGGTCATGCCCGTGCGCGTGGCCATGGTGGTCACCGTGTTGGTGGTCATGGGCGCCGTGCTGGTGGCCGTGAGGGGCGGACTTGGGCGGGTGATCGTGCGGCATGGTGCGAAGCTTAGCGGATAGGGTGATTTGCCGCGCTTTGGCGATGACTAAATGTCATCGCCTGCGGCAAATCACGGGCGGCCATGGATGGCCGCCCAGGGGTTCAATGGGCGAGCGGATGTCTCGCCATGGATGGCGCCACCTCTTGTCTCCCTCGCCCCGCGTGCGGGGAGAGGGCTGGGGGTGAGGGGCAGTCTTTTGACGTCAGTCCCAGGCCATGGCTAATAAGTGCGCCAGGACATGGCTTACACATCTGCGCTGGCTACTAGGGGCTAGCGTTCGCCCCTCACCCCAACCCTCTCCCCGCAGGCGGGGAGAGGGAGCAACGAAAAAGCCCCGCCGAGGCGGGGCTTGTTTGAAGCAACGTTGCCTTACGGCACCAGTCCCGTCTCGTCCGGCAGCTTGAAGCCCGACACCGACTCGCGCAGCTTTTCCGACAGCGTGTTCAACTCGCCGACCGCTTGCGCCGTCTGGCTGGCGGAGCCGGAGGTCTGCATGGCGATGTCCCGGATGACCTGCATGGTGCCGGCGATCTTGGTCGCGGCGCCGGACTGGTTGCGGGCGGAGGAGGAGATCTCGGTGATCAGCTTGGCCAGTTCCTGCGAGGAGCTTTCGATTCGGGTCAGCGACTGGCCCGCTTCTTCGGCACTCTTGGCGCCGACCACCACGTTCTGCGTGGAGCGCTCCATCGAGATGATGGCTTCGTTGGTATCGGCCTGAATCGTCTTGACCAGGTTTTCGATCTGGCGCGTCGCGGTAGCGGCGCGTTCGGCGAGTCGCTGGACTTCGTCGGCGACCACCGCGAAGCCGCGGCCCGCTTCGCCGGCCATGGCGGCCTGGATCGATGCGTTCAGCGCCAGCGTGTTGGTCTGTTCGGCGATGTCGTTGATGAACTCGATGATGTTGCCGATTTCCTGCGACGATTCGCCCAGGCGCTTGATGCGCTTGGAGGTGTCCTGGATCTGCTCGCGCAGCGCGGCCATGCCCTGGATCGTGCGACCCACGGTCTGGGCGCCGTTGTGGGCCACCTGCACCGACTGCTGTGCCTGCAGCGCCAGCTGGTCGGCTCGCGCGGACACCTGCTGCATGGACTGGGCGGTGGAGGCGATCGTGCTGGTCACCGCGTTGATCTCGCGGGCCTGGCGCTCCGAGGCATCGGTCATGCGCATCGCGGTCTGCTGGGTGTTGCCGGCCGAGGCCGCGATCTCCACCGAGGTGCTGTTGATCGTGCCGACCAGGTTACGCATGTTCTGGACGGTGTAGTTGATCGAGTCCGCGATCGCGCCGGTGAAGTCCTCGGTCACCGTCACGTCCACCGTGAGGTCGCCGTCGGCGAGGTTGGTGATTTCGTCCAGCAGTCCCAGAATGGCCTGCTGCTGGCGCGCGTCGCGATCGTCGGCGAACTTGATGCGGCTGCGCACGTTGAGGAAGCCCAGTGCCGCGGCACCGAAGATCAGCAGCAGGGCGACGACGCCGGCCAGGCCGATCAGGATCGGCAGCAGCACTTCCTTGACGCGGGTGTCGATCAGGCGCTGTTCCAGCGCGCCCGAGGTGGCGATCACGTCGGCGGCGGCACCCTTGATCTGGCCGGAGGCCAGCTGCATCTTGTTGATCGCCTCGGCATCGACGTTGATCGCCTTGCTGGACTCGTTGAGCGGCTCGAAGCGCTCGGCGGCGCTGCGTGCGGCGGCATCGCCCAGCAGGGCGTTGTTGCGCAGGAACTCGTCGACCTCGTGCTGCAGCGCATCGGCAGCGACCTTGGCGTCGCGGCCCTGCGACAGCACGCGCTGCGCGGTGGAGGCGATGCGTTCCAGGCGGTTGAGCTGGCCGGCGGCGGTGTAGATCTGCGCCGACGAGGCGCCACGCGAGCCCAGGCGCTCGGCCATCTCGGCATAGAGCGCGTAGATGCCCTTGTCCTGCGTCGGGTCTTCGGAGGTGTGGATGGCCTCGGCGATGATCGAAACGTGGCTGGCGACGCGCTTGTAGGGCACTTCGCCCTGCAGCACCGCGTCGACGGTACCCTTCATCTTCTTCCAGGACTCGGCGACTGCCTTGACCTCGCCCTGCACGATCGCGGGGGCCGAGGCGATGCCAGCCTCTTCGTCACCGACGGCCAGGCCGTTGATGACGGTGCCCAGGTCGTCGGCGCGGGCCGACAGGGTCTGGAAATCCGGGGCTACGCCACGCGCGGCTTCCTCGCCGATCTGCGCGACTTCGTTGACATCGGTGGGGATGGACCGGGCCAGCGTGACCCATTCCTCGTCCTGCGATTCCGTCGACTGGGTGTACACGAAGCCACCCATCGCACCCGCCATCAGCACCGCGGCGGCAATCAGCAGTACCAGTTCGCGACTGCTACCGGTCAGGCCCTTGGCCTGACTTTTATCTTCGGCCATTCGTTACTCCCCCGAATTTCTAGGTCTGTCGCTGCCGGCTCAGCCGCCGAGCAGTGCAGTGATCTTGCCGAGCAGGTCGGGTTCCTTGACCGGCTTGACCATGTATTCCTTGGCGCCCTGGCGCAGGGCCCAGACGCGATCCGTTTCCTGGCTCTTGCTGCTCACCACGATGATGGGGATATGGCCGGTGGCCGCATCCTTGCTCAGCGTGCGGGTGGCCTGGAAGCCGTTCACCCCGGGCATGACCACGTCCATGATGACGATGTCGGGACGCTCCAGCTTGACGCGATCCAGCACGTCGTGGCCACTGGAGGCTTCGATCACCGTATGGCCGGCCTTCTGCAGGATGGCCCTGAGGTTCTGCACGTCCGTAGGGGAATCGTCAACGATCAACACTCGCGCCATGTGCTTCCTCGATCAGCCCGTGAGGACTGCCTCCCAAATGGTTCTGTTCAGTACAGATGTTTGCCGGAGACTATACACCAAGCCCCGGTGCTGGCTACCGCCTGTTTTTCAGGCGGAGAAAACGGTCTGTCCCCGGACCAGCGTGCGTACCACGCGGCCATGCATTTCGCTGCCGTCGAAGGGCGTGTTGCGCCCCGCGCTGAGCAGCGCCGCCGCCTGCAAGCGCCAGCGTGCCTGCGGATCCACCAGCAAGATGTCTGCCGTGTGGCCGGTCGCGACGCTGCCGGTGTCGGTGTCGATCACGGCGGCGGGACCGCTGCTGAGGCGGGCGACGATATCCAGGGGTGGCACGCCGGCTTCGGCGGCGTAGCGCAGCGCCAGGGGCAGCAGGCTTTCCAGCCCGGAGATGCCCGGCTCGGTCTGCGGGAAGGGGTTGGTCTTGGCGTCGATCTCGTGCGGCTGGTGGTCGGAGCAGATCGTGCCGATCACGCCGCGCTTCACCGCCTGGCGCAGCGCGTCGCGATCCTCGGCCGAACGCAGCGGCGGGATCACGTGGCAC
This sequence comes from Solimonas sp. K1W22B-7, assembly GCF_003428335.1. Lineage (GTDB taxonomy): Bacteria > Pseudomonadota > Gammaproteobacteria > Nevskiales > Nevskiaceae > Solimonas_A. The sequence goes on along the minus strand of NZ_CP031704.1, from coordinate 3,268,630 downwards.
TGGGCGTTGAAGCCGTCGACGTCCTCGTCGGTGAGGAACAGCTGGTGAATCGCCACGTCGGCCGTCACCGGCAGGCCGCGGCGCTGGGCCGACTCGACCAGGCCGGCACCACGGGCGGTGGACAGGCGTCCCACATGGATGCTGGCGCCGGTGTCTTCCACCAGCGAGATCCAGAAGCGCAGGGCGGCGACCTCGGCGGCGGCCGGGATCGGCGCCAGGCCCAGGCGGGTGCCCACCGGGCCCTCGTGGACGCAGCCGCCGTTGGACAGGGCGGCATCCTGCGCGAACACATGCACCGTCAGGCCCAGGCCGTTGGCGTACTCCAGGGCGCGGCGCGCGAACAGCGAATTGGCCAGCGGCGCCAGGGCGTTGCCCAGGCCGACACAGCCGGCCTGCTTGAGGGCGCCCATTTCGCTCAGGGCTTCACCGGCCAGGCCCTTGGTCAGGGCGCCCAGCACGTGGACATTGAGCGGGCCGGCGGCGCTGGCGCTGCGGTGGATGCGGTTGACGATGGCCGGCGAGTCGATCGCCGGGCTGGTGTCGGGCGGCAGCACGATACCGGTGATTCCGGCCGCCAGGGCCGCCGGAATCTCGCTGCGGAAGCTGGCCTTGTGGCTCTGGCCGGGCTCGCGGAAGCGCGCCGCCAGGTCCAGCACGCCGGGCATCAGCCACAGGCCGCTGGCGTCCAGGGTTTCGTCGTAGGCGCCGGCGGGCGCGCCGCTGCCGAGGTGATCGATGCGGCCGTCGCGGATGCCGACCTCGGCGATGCCGTCGTGGCCGGAGGCCGGGTCGAGCACGCGCGCGCCGGTGATCAGCAGGCTCATGCTTCGCCTCCAAGAATCAATGCCATGACCGCCATGCGCACCGAGATGCCGTACTGCACCTGCTGCAGGATCAGGCTGCGCTCGCCGTAGGCCAGGTCGCCCTCGATCTCGACACCGCGGTTGATCGGGCCCGGGTGCATGATGATCGCGTCGGGCTTGAGGTGGCGCAGGCGCTCGCGGGTCAGGCCGAAGTCGCGGTGGAATTCGCCCAGCGAGGGCAGGAAGGCGCCGAGCATGCGTTCCTTCTGCAGGCGCAGCAGCATGACCACGTCGGCGCCGTCGAGGCCGGCGGCCAGCGAGTGGTAGACCTTGACGCCCATCTCCTCGATGCCGGCCGGGATCAGGGTCGGCGGCGCCACCACGCGGATTTCCCTGGCGCCCAGCGTGCGCAGGCCGTGGATGTCGGAGCGCGCGACACGGGAATGGAGGATGTCGCCGACGATCGCGACCGTGAGCTGGCGGAAGTCGCCCTTGTGCTTGCGGATCGTGTAGAGGTCCAGCAGGCCCTGCGTCGGGTGCGCGTGGCGGCCGTCGCCGGCGTTGAGGATCGCGACCCCCGGGGCGGCGTGCTCGGCGAAGAAATGCGCCGCGCCGCTGGCCTCGTGGCGGATCACGAACATGTCCGCCTGCATCGCCTCCAGCGTCTTGAGCGTGTCCAGCAGGGTCTCGCCCTTGGAGGTCGAGGACGCCGAGACCTGCAGGTTCAGCACGTCGGCCGACAGGCGCTGGGCCGCCAGTTCGAAAGTCGTGCGGGTGCGGGTGCTGGCCTCGAAGAACAGGTTGATGACGGTACGGCCGCGCAGCAGGCCGAGTTTCTTCTCGGGCCCCTGGGTGGCGGCTTCCAGCTCCTCCGCCTTGTCCAGGATCTGCCGCAGCAGGGCCGGTTCGAGACCTTCCAGCGTCAGCAGGTGCCGCAGCCTGCCGTCGGGGGTGAGTTGGAGATTTGGGTTCATGTTGGACGCGAATTATGAGGGGTCGCGCCGATGAATTAGAAGGTTTTTTGCACGATTTCCGCGCAAATCTAGCGGTTTCAGCCGTTTTCCTGGAGCCATTGCTCGAGGATCACGCGCGCCGCCTGGCCGTCGCGGTCGCCCTTGCGCACCCGGCGCTGCATGCGGCCGCTGGAGCGGGCCTCGCGCAGGGCGTCGTCGGCGGCACGCGAGGAATAGCGCTCGTCGGCCTGGTGTACCGGCAGTTTCAGCTGCCGTTGCAGCTCGGCGGCAAACTTGCGGGCCGGGCCGGTGATGGCCTGTTCGGAACCGTCCTCGTCCAGCGGCAGGCCCACGATCAGGGCGGCGGGTCGCCATTCGGCGACCAGGCGGCCGATCGCCGTCCAGTCCGCCCCGGGCAGGGCGGGCAGGGGGCGGGCGCTGCAGGTCAGGCTGTCGCCGACGGCGACCCCGATGCGCTTGGACCCGTAGTCGAAGGCCAGGTAGACCGAGGTCACGCGTGGCCGGCGTTGCCGGCGAGCTGGGTCACTTCCACGCCCAGCAGGCGGGTGGCGGCCTGCCAGCGGTCGCGGGCGGGGGTTTCGAACAGGATCTGCTGGCTGACGTCGGTGTTGAGCCAGGCGTTGTGCAGGATTTCCTTCTCCAGCTGCCCCTCGCCCCATCCGGCGTAGCCGAGCACCACGAAATAGTCCTGCGGACCCTCGCCCTTGCCGATGGCCTTGAGGATGTCGCGCGAGGTGGTGATGAACAGGTCGGTATCGACCTGCAGGCAGGATTCCCAGCCGCCCGGGGTGCGGTGCACCACGAAGCCGCGTTCGGGTTGCACCGGACCGCCCCAGTAGACGATCTGCTCGTCGTTGAGCGCCTCGTGCTCCAGGCCCATCTGCTCCATCATCTCGGTGAGTTTCAGGTCGGTGGGGCGGTTGATCACCAGGCCGATGGCGCCGTTGTCGTTGTGCTCGCAGAGCAGGGACACGGTATGGCTGAAATTCTCGTCCTCCATGCTGGGCATGGCGATCAGGAACTGGTTCTTCAACTGGGACTCGTCCATGACCCTAGTATCCGGGTCGATCCCCCGGGCCACAAGCGCCCGGGAGCCCGTTCGTCGCGTCCATGCACCCGAATGGGGCGTGCAGGATGCAAGCGCAATCAGGCCAGCCGTGCCTCGATCGCCTTGATCGCCATGTCGCCGATGTCGGTGCCGAAGGCGGCGTCGATCTCGCGGGCGCAGGTGGGCGAGGTGACGTTGATCTCGGTCAGGTAATCGCCGATCACGTCCAGGCCGACGAAGAGCAGTCCCATTTCCTTGAGCTTCGGCCCCACCTGTGCGGCCAGCCAGCGCTGGCGCTCGGTCAGCGGCCGGGCTTCGCCGCGGCCGCCGGCGGCGAGGTTGCCGCGGGTTTCGCCGGCCTTGGGAATGCGCGCCAGGCCATAGGGCACCGGCTCGCCGTCGATCACCAGCACGCGGGTGTCGCCGTTGGCGATCTGCGGCAGGTAGCGCTGCGCCATGATGCTGCGGCGGCCGTTGTCGGTCAGGGTTTCGATCACCGCGCCCAGGTTCAGGCCGTCGCTGCCGACGCGGAAGATGCCGGCGCCGCCCATGCCGTCCAGCGGCTTGAGCACGACGTCGCCGTGCTCGGCGTGGAAGGCCTTGAGCTGGGCCTCGTCGCGGCTGACCAGGGTCGGCGCGCAGCACTGCGAGAACCAGGAGATGAAGACCTTCTCGTTGGCGTCGCGCAGCGAGCGCGGCCTGTTCACCACCAGGGCGCCCTGGTCCTCGGCGCGCTCCAATATATAGGTGGCGGTGATGTACTCCAGGTCGAAGGGCGGGTCCTTGCGCATCAGGATCGCGTCCAGCTCGCCCAGGGCGATGTCCTGCGCCTCGCCCAGTTCGAACCAGTGCTTCCTGTCGTCGAACACGGTGAGCGGCCGCACCCGGCCGCGGGCGACGCCGTCGCGCAGCCACAGGTCGCCCATTTCCAGGTAGCGCAGCTGCCAGCCGCGCTTCTGCGCGGCCAGCATCAGGGCCAGGGTGGTGTCCTTGTAGGGTTTGATGGATCCGATCGGATCCATCACTACACCCAGGGTCCGGCTCATGCCGCCGCCGCCTTGGCCAGTTCCTCGCTGGCGGCGATCTCGCGCGCCGCCGCCAGGGCGGCGAGGCGGGCGACCACGCCGTAGGCGTAGAAGCGGTTGGGGCGTTCGTCGGGGCCGCAGCTGGGGTCCGGGGTGATGCAGTCCTCCTCGAAGGCCAGGGGTTCGAAGCGCATGCCCGGGGCGTTGAGGTTTTCCTGGTTGCCGCGCTTGGAGTTCAGGCGGTAGAAGCCGCCGACCACGTAGCGGTCGATCATGTAGACCACCGGCTCGGCGGTGGCCTGGTCGTCGCCCATCTTCTCGAAGGTGTAGACGCCTTCCTGGATGATGGCGCCGGTGACCTCGCGGCCTTCCTTGGAACTGGACATGTGGGTGCGCGACTTGCGGTTCATGTTGCGCACGTCGTCCACGCTCTTGGCGGTCATCACGCCCATGCCGTAGGTGCCGGCGTCGGACTTGATGATCACGAACGGCTCTTCGGTGATGCCATACTGCTGGTACTTGTCGCGGATGTCTTCCAGCAGCAGCTCGACATTGGCTTCCAGGCACTCCCAGCCCTGCTGCTTCATGAAGTTGATCTCGCCGCAGTTGCGGAACAGCGGGTCGAAGAACCAGGGGTCCAGCTCCAGCAGGCTGCCGAATTCCTTGGCCACCTCGCGGTAGAAGCCGAAGTGTTGCGACTTCTGTCGCTTGTGCCAGCCCAGGTCCAGCGGCGGGATGATGTCCTGGTCGAGGTTCTGCAGGATCTCCGGGATGCCGGCGGACAGGTCGTTGTTGAGTAGGATCGAGCAGGGAGAGAAGTCGCCGACGAAGATCTGGTTGTCGGCCCGCTCCACCGGTTCCATCCACAGCTTGCGGCCGGACAGCTCCAGGGTCAGCTCGGTGGGCTCCCGGATCTCGGGATTGAGGCTGCCCAGGTGCACGCGGTAGCCGGCCTTCTGGATCAGGTCCACCAGGGTGGCGACGTTTTCCAGGTAGAACTTGTTGCGGGTGTGGTTCTCGGGGATCAGCAGGATGCCGCGGGCCGAGGGACAGATGCGCTGGATGGCGGTCTGCAGGGCCTGGACGCAAAGCGGCTCGAAAGCGGGGTTCAGGTTGTTGAAGCCGCCGGGGAACAGGTTGGTGTCCACCGGCGCCAGCTTGAAGCCCGCGTTGCGCAGGTCCACCGAGGAGTAGAAAGGGGGCGTGTGCTTCTGCCACTGGCTGCGGAACCAGGCCTCGATGTCCGGTATGCGGCGCAGCAGGGTGGACTCGAGCTGCTGCAGCGGCCCGGTTTGTGCTGTGACGAGGTGCGGTACGTAGCTTTGCATTGGGGGTCCCCGGTTCGTGCGCGGATGGTAGCGCAAACTTTTTCTGTGCCCTCTTATGGGGCCGGTAGGCACTACTCTCAAGACTGTGTTAAAACGGCGAATAAAGCGCGCAGAAGACCGCAGCCGGGAGGGATTAGTGTCGACGCAGTCCAAGGACACCGCCAAAATCATGGTGATCGACGATAGCCAGACTATTCGTCGCACCGCAGAAACACTGCTGGCCCGGGAAGGCTACCAGGTGATCACCGCCCAGGACGGCTTCGAAGCCCTGTCCAAGGTGGCTGATTACCAGCCGGACCTCATCTTCATCGACATCATGATGCCGCGCCTGGATGGTTATCAGGCCTGCGCCCTGATCAAGGCCAATCCGAAATTCCAGCGCACGCCGGTGATCATGCTGTCCTCCAAGGACGGCCTGTTCGACCGCGCCCGCGGCCGCATCGTCGGTTCCGACGAGTACCTGACCAAGCCATTCACCCGCGACGAATTGCTGGGCGCGGTACGCGCGCACGTGCGTAAGTAAGCGCGGAGACGGCAATGAGCGCGGAACTCAGAAGCCTGCGTGACGACCCTTTCGAGCTGCTGCTGCTGCTCGAAATGCGCCTGCGCGCCACCAAGCTGGACATCGCGGCGGGCCAGGCGGAAACCTGGACCGGCCTGGGGTTCAGGATCGGCCGCAACTGGCTGGCCGTGCCCAAGGAAGACGTGCGCGAGGTGATCGTGCCGCCCAAGCCGACCCGCGTGCCCAATGCCAAGGCCTGGATGAGCGGCGTGGCCAACGTCCGCGGCGAGCTGCTGACCATCGTCGACCTGCCGCGCCTGCTGGGCGTGGACGGCGATGTCGACAGCCGCGCGCGGCGACTGCTGGTGTTCAATTCCGAGCGTGTCCCTGCGGGCTTCCTGGTCGACGAAGTTGCCGGCTACCGCCAGTTTTCGCCTACCGAACAGCGTCATGAGATCAAGCAGGAATCAGGGGCCTACGCGCCGTTTCTTCTCGGCGCTTTCGTCCGCGACGGCCAGCCCTGGCTGGCGCTCAGCCTGCACCGCGTGGTGCAGGGCGGCGAATTCCTGATGGCGGGCCTCTGACATGAACGCCAGACTCCGCGCCAACACCGCCAACGGCCTGCACTGGGTCCGCGGCGAGATCGAACAAAGCCTGTCCCGCGTCCGTACGCTGGTCGAGCAGCATGCCGAGGGCGGCACCGACCCGCTGCCGATGCAGCAGGCCTTCGTCGAGCTGCACCAGGTCCGCGGCACCGCCAGCATGATCCAGTGCTACGGCATTGCCGAACTGGCCGAGGAAATGAAGCAGGCCATCGGCGACCTGCTGCATGGGCGCATCCGCGAGACCGATGCGGCCTATTCGGCCCTGCTCGGCGCCACCGTGCTGCTCAGCGACTACATCGAGTCGCTGGCCGACGGCATGGACGACTGCGTGCTGATCCTGCAGCCGGCCATCAACGAGCTGCGCCTGGCGCGCGGCAAGGCCGTGCTGACCGAAGCCGACCTGTTCGTGATGCAGATGCAGGGCCTGGCCCTGGGCCTGCCGCTGCCGGAAGACGACGGCCGCACGCCGGGCGCGGCGCAGCAGCAGTCGCACAAGTACCTGAGTGTCTACCAGGCCTCGCTGCTGCACTGGCTCAAGGGCGATGCCGACGCGGCGACCGCGCTGGCACGCATCGGCAAGATCGCCGAGCTGCTGGCGGGCTGCGCCGAGCTGCCGGCAATACACCAGCTGTGGCGCGTGGTGGCGGCCGTGGTCGAGGCCCTGCTGGGCCACAGCCTGGACGAATCGCTGGAGGTCAAGCGCCTGATCGGCCGCAGCGGCGCGCAGATCAAGCTGATGGCGGCCGAAGGCGAGCCGCGGGCCGAGCTGGCGGTGGGTGACCTGTCGCTGCAGCTGCTCTATTTCATCGGCCGCTCGCGCGGCCAGGGGCCGCGCGTCACGGTGATGCGCAAGGCCTTCCAGCTGCAGCAGCTGCTGCCGGGCGCCACGCAGCTCGAAGAGCTGCGCCGCCGCATCCACGGCCCGAACACTACGCTGCTGATGCGCGTGTCCGACGAAATCCGCGCCGACTTCGCCAAGATCAAGGACGTCATCGACCTGGCGGTGCGCGCCGGCGGCAAGTCGCTGCCGGACATCGAAGGCACCCGGCGCAGCCTCAAGCGCATCTCCGACACCCTGTCGATCCTCGGCCTGGGCACACTGCAGCGCATCGTCGACAACCAGTCGCACCTGCTCGATGGCCTTGGCGACGCCGCTACGCCGACGGCCTGGATGGAGCTGGCGACCTCGATCCTGCGCGTCGAGCACAGTCTCGACGACGCCCTGTTCCAGCAACTGCGCCAGGCCCGTACCGGCGAGCCGGCGGCAGACAACATCCAGGATATCGTGCCGCACAGCCGCGACCTGGCCGAGGGCATCGATGCCCTGCAGCGCGAGTCGCTGGTCAACCTGGCCAAGCTCAAGTCGCAGGTCGACGCGGTGATCCGCGGGCAGGAAGGCAGCATCGTGGTGGTCGACGCCGCGCGCATGCTCGAGGAGATCGCCTCCGGCTTCCGCATCCTGCAGGACGAGCGCGCCGCCGGCCTGGTGGAGCACCTGGTGACGGTGGTGCGCAGCCCCGCCTTCGCCTCCCTGCGCGACTCGCAGGACCGTGCCGACCGTTTCGCCGATGCGGTGGCCTGCGTCGAGTACTACATCGAGGCGGTACGCGACAACCTGCCGGACGCCGGCTACATCCTCGACAACCTGGCGCGTTTCGTCGGCCAGCTGGACTTCGGGCCGGGCCTGGCGCTGGTGGAAGCCGCGTCCGAGCCGTCCGAGCCGGCGCCGCTGGAAATGCAGTCGCTGGCCGACCTGGTGCTGGCGGAGCCGCCGGCAGCGGCCGACTCGCCGGTCCTCGAGCTGGCGCCCGAGCCCGTGCCGGTGTCGACCCCGACGCCGGTGGTGGTGTCGGCCGACGACGTCGACCCCGAGATCCGCGAGATTTTCCTCGAGGAGGCCGCGGAGGTCCTGCAGACCCTGCAGTCGGCGATGCCGCGCTGGACGCGCGATGCTTCGGACCGCGATTCGCTGACCACGCTGCGTCGTGCCTTCCATACCCTGAAGGGCAGCGGCCGCATGGTGGGCGCCGCGGCGATCGGCGACTTCGGCTGGGCCTTCGAGCAGTTGCTGAACAAGTGCCTGGACGGCTCCGTGTCCGTGTCGGCTCCGGTGGTGACCGTAGCGATCGAGGCGGTGGAACTGCTGCCGCGCCTGATCGACAGCTTCCGTGAGCGTCTCGGCCCGCCGGCACCGCTCGCCGGCCTGGTGGAGCGTGCGCAGAACCTGGCCGCCGGCCGCGGTGCGCAGGAGCAACCCGAACCGGACCTGGTGCAGATCTTCCGCGAGGATGCCCGCGGCAAGCTGGCCGAGATCAGGGACTGGCTGGGGGGGCTGGACCGCAGCGACGTCGACTTCGACGTCAACGACGATGTCGTGCGCGCCTACCACACCCTGCGCGGCGCCGGTCATATCGTTTCCGCCACCGCCCTGGCCGAACTGGCCGAGGCGCTGGAAGCACACCTGGATTCCGTGCGCGGCGCCACGCTGCGCCTGGGTGGCGCCGATGTCGACCTGCTCGAAGAGGCCACCGCCGTGCTGGCCCAGTGGGTCGAGGAAGTCGGTACCCCGGCTGTGGAGAAGCAGGATGCGCGGGCCTGGCTGGAACGCATCGAGCACCTCAGTTCCGCGGTTCCGGAGGACGCCGTGCAGGCCGCCGAGGACCGGCAGCTGGCCGAAATATTCTCCGGCGAAGCGCTGGAGCTGGTGCAGAAATTCGAGGATACCGCCAGGGCCTGGTCGCAGGCCCCGGACAACCGCCAGGCGCCGCTGGACCTCAAGGTGGTGCTGCACACCCTCAAGGGTGCGGCCTACATGTCCAATTGCGAGCCGATCGGCGACGTCGCCAAGATCCTGCATGCGCGCATGGACCAGGCGATCGGCGGCGAGATCCAGCCGGATGCCGCGGGCTTCGCAGCGCTGGTCGAGCTGACGGAGGGCATGTACCAGTTGCTCGATGCCTACCGCGACGGTCGCCTGCGTGATGAGGGTGCGGCCTGGGTGCGGCGTGCCGCCGACTTTGCCTGGCGTGGCGATGCCATCGCTGCAGCCGCCGCGCCGGTTGCGCTCGTGGCCGAGGTGCCGCTGGAGATGCCGCCGATCACGGTGGAGCCGGTTGCCGAGGCGGCCGAGGAAATCGAGCTGGTCGCTGCGGCCGAGCCGCCGCCGGCCGAAGCGCTGCCGCTGTCGGCCGAGGTCGAGGCCGCGCTGGAAGTGATCGAGATGCCGGCGGTCGAGTCCGAGCCCGAGGCGGAGGAGGAAATCCTCCTGGAGTTGGCCGAGCCGGCCATCGACCTGGCGGAACCCGCGCTGGAACAGGTCGAGCCCGTCATCGAACTGGCGGAGCCGGTCGAAGAAATAGAGTGGGCCGAGCTGGACGCGGCTGCGGTGGACGCCGGATCCCTGCCCGAGATCATCGAGCTGGCGGTGGAACCCGCCGGGCTTGCCGAAGCGCTGCCGGAATCGTTGCCCGAGCCGGGCCTGAGCCTGGAAATCCTGGATGAGCCGGTCGTCGAGGTCACCGCCTCCGACGGCGACGCTGTCCTCGATGCGGGCCTGCTGCTGGACCTGCCGGCCGAGGCCGAGGCACGGATCGAGCCTGTGGCGGCGGAACATTCCGAGCCGGCGCTGGAGATGCCTGCAGTCGTCGTCGACGAGGAGCTCGATACCGAGCTGATGGGCGTGTTCCTGGCCGAGGCCGAGGAACTGCTGGAGTCGCTGGACCGCAGCAACTCGACGCTGGAACGCAACATCCATGACCTGCCGGCCACGGCCGAACTCAAGCGCGTCCTGCACACGCTCAAGGGCAGTGCGCGCATGGCGGGCCTGGACGACATCGGCGAGGTGGCGCATCACCTGGAGACGCTGTTCGAGCGCATCGAACGCGGCCAGGCGCGTGCCGACGCCGGGTTCTTCGCGCAGATGCACTCCGCGTCCGACGGCCTGCACATGGTGCTGGACGACCTGCGTCGCGGCAAGATTCCCAACACCCAGGCGCTGCTGGCCGATCTCACCGAAGAGCGTGCAGCGGCGGAGCCCACACCGGCGCCGGTAGCCGACTACGCGCCGTCGGCCGAGTCGCTGCGCAGCTACGACGCCGAACTGGGCGAAATCTTCTCCGGCGAAGCCGCCGAACTGCTGGAAGCGCTGGAGCAGTCGCTGCGCGTCTGGGTCGGCGAGCCGACCAACCCGGCGCCGATCCGCGACCTGCAGCGCGTGTTGCACACCTTCAAGGGCGGCGCGCGCATGGCTGGCCTCAATGCCATGGGCGACCTCGCCCATGACATGGAAACCCGTATCAACCGTATCGAGGCCGGGCTGGAAGCGGCAGATGCGGCGACGCTGGCCGAGCTGTCGAAGGAAGGCGAGCGCCTGCACCACATGCACGACCTGCTCGAGCGCGGCGACATCTCCGCCCTGACCGAAGGCGAGGGCGAGGCGGCAGCAGTCGCCGAGGAACGCCTGACCCTGCCCGAAGAGGCGCCTGTCGCCTTGCCGGTCCACGCCTGGGATCCGCTGCTGTTCTGGCGCCCCGAGGAAGAGAGCGAGGCCTCGTTCCGCCGTGAAACCGCGCGCGTGCCGGTGGAAGCGCTGGACGGCATGCTCAACGAAGCCGGTGAAATCTCGATCTACCGCTCGCGCCTGGAAGAGCACAACAGCGGCGTCGAGGCGCAGCTGGACGAAATGCGCCAGGCCATCGCGCGTATTCGCGACCAGCTCCGGCAGATGGATACCGAGACCGACGCGCAGATCGCGGCGCGCGGCCTCGGACACACGCCTGACCAGTCGGATCGCTACGCGGCGGAGTTCGACCCGCTGGAAATGGACCGCTACACGCGCATGCAGGAACTGTCGCGCGCACTCAACGAATCCATCGGCGACCTTGCCGGCCTGCACGCCACCATGGACGGCCTGATCAGCGAGGCCGATACCCTGCTGATGCAGCAGGGCCGCGTGAATACCTCGCTGCAGCAGGGCCTGATGCGCACCCTGATGGTGCCGTTCTCGCGCCAGGTCTCGCGCCTGCAGCGCGTGGTCAAGCAGACCGCCAGCGAAAACGGCAAGCAGGCCGAAGCGGTCTTCGCCGGTGTCGAGAGCGAGCTGGACCGCAACGTGCTGGAGCGCATGACGGCGCCGCTGGAACACCTGCTGCGCAATGCCGTGGTGCATGGCATCGAGGATCCGGCCACCCGCGCCGGTGCCGGCAAGGAAGGCCAGGGGCGCATCGCAGTCAGCCTCTGGCGCGATGGCTCGCAACTGCTGATCGAGCTGCGCGACGACGGCAAGGGCCTGGACTTCGAGGCAATCCGCGCCCAGGCGATCCGCAAGGGCCTGATGCCGCCGGATGCGCAGGCGAGCGACGACGAAGTGGCGCAGTTCATCTTCCAGCCGGGCTTCTCCACGGCCAAGAAGCTGACCCAGGATGCCGGCCGCGGCATCGGCATGGACGTGGTTGCCAGCGAGGTCAAGCAGCTCGGCGGTACGCTGGAACTGAGTTCCGAGTGGGGCAAGGGCACGCGCTTCCTGGTGCGCCTGCCGCTGACCCTGGCGATGTCGCAGGCGCTGCTGGTCGGCGTCGGCCACGAGCAGTACGCCGTGCTGCTGTCCAGTGTCGAGGGCATCGCCCGCATCCCGCGCGAGCAGCTCGACGACTATTACAACGAGGACGGCCCGCTGCTGAGCTACGGCAGTGCCGAGTACCGCGTGCGCTACCTCGGCGACTTCATCGACGTGCCGCGCGACAAGGCCTCCGAATCGCGCACCGTCAACGCCATCCTGGTCCGCATGGGCGAAGGCCTGGGCGCCGCCGAGCGCCGCATCGCGGTGGTGGTGGACCAGCTGCTGGGCAACCGTGAAATCGTGTCCAAGGCGGTCGGTCCCCAGGTCAGCTCGGTGGGCGGTGTCACCGGCGCCACGATCCTGGCCGACGGCCGCGTGGTGCTGATCCTGGATCCGGGCGCCCTGGCCCAGGACCGCGCCCGCCGCACCCTGGCCAGCCTAGCCGCGGGCAGGGCGGATGCCGCGGACAAGGCCGAGGATGTGCGCAACCTGATCATGGTGGTGGACGACTCCATCACCATCCGCCGCGTCACCGAGCGCCTGCTGCTCAAGAACGGCTACCGCGTGGTGACCGCCAAGGACGGCCTCGACGCGATGGCGCAGCTGCAGACCGAGACCCCGGCGGCGATCCTGCTGGACATCGAGATGCCGCGTGCCGACGGCTTCGAGGTGGCGACCTTCGTGCGCAACAGCACACGCATCTCCGCGACCCCGATCATCATGATCACCTCGCGTTCGGGCGACAAACACCGCGAGCGGGCCCGGTCGATCGGTGTCAACCGCTACCTGATCAAGCCTTACCAGGAAGAGCAGCTGGTCGGCGAACTGCGTGAAGTGATCGAAGAGACCACATGAACCGCGAGCAAATCTATGCCGTGCTGATCGCCCTGGAGGGCGACACCCTGCTGCTGCCCAATGCGGCCGTGGCCGAGGTGGTGGCACGCGACGCCCTGCAGCCGGCGGAAAGCGGTGCTCCCGCCTGGCTGGCCGGCTACTGCGACTGGAACAACCGCCGCGTGCCGGTGATCAGCTTCGAGACGGCCAATGGCTCCGGCCGCAACGCCGAATCGCGCCGTGCCCGCGTGGTGGTGCTCAACTCCTTCGGCACGCACCTGCCCAGCGGCCTGCTGGCCATCGTCAGCCAGGGCTACCCGCACCTGGTGACGCTGAACCGCCCGGCGGTGAAGCCGCTGGAACTGCGCCCCACCGACCGCGCCGACCTGGTGCTGGCGCGGGTGCGCATCGCCAACCAGGAAGCGGCCATTCCGGACCTGACGGCGCTGGAAGCGGAGATTTCGCGGGTCCAGGCGATTCCGTAGGGCGCAAAAAGTTGTGTACTGTTTGGCCGCCGAAGCCCGCTGTCGCGGGCTTTTTGCTGCGCTTTGCACAAGCCCGGGAAATGCGGCACAAATGCGGGCTTGGACCTGTCATAAGGGAGTGGTATATCTAGGCCGAATATCCACTCAGCGCATCAACCTCAGCGCATCAACCGGCAGGACGCCCCTCATGCAGCAACTCAGTGGTCTCGACACGGTATTCCTCAATCTCGAAACCAACGCCGTGCCGATGCATATCGGCAGCCTGGCGATCATCGATCCCGGCGCTGCCGGTCCCGACTTCGGTTTCGAGTCGGTGCGTCGCCTGATCGAGCGCCGCCTGCACCTGCTGCCGATGTTCCGCCGTCGCCTGATGACCACGCCGCTGGGCCTGGACCAGCCCTACTGGATCGAGGATCCGGACTTCGACATCGAGAGTCACGTGCGCCATCGCGCGCTGCCGCGGCCGGGCACGCTCAAGCAGCTCAACGACCTGGTCTGCGACGTGATGAGCATCCGCCTGGACCGCAGCATGCCGCTGTGGAAGGTCTACTACGTCGAGGGCCTGGAGGGCGGCAAGGTGGCCCTGGTGTCGAAGATCCACCATGCCTGCATCGATGGCGTTTCCGGGTCCGAGCTGTTCAGTACCCTGCTGGACGTCACGCCGCAGCCGCGCGAGGTGGCGCCGCCGGACGCACCCTGGATTCCCGACGAACTGCCGCCGCCGCTGAAGCTGAGCCTGATCACGGCGAGGAACTTCCTGGCGCGGCCGGGCAAGATCTACAAGCTGGCCCGGCGCACCATCCCGCTGGTGCTGGAGGTGCGCCGCGAGGCGATGGCGCGCCAGCAGGCGACCCGCCGCGCCAGCACGGTGGACGCGGACACCAACCGCAAGCCCACGGTGATGGCGCCGCGCATGCGCTTCAACACCACCATCACGGCGCGCCGCTCCTATGCCTCGGGCTCGCTGTCGCTGAAGGACATCAAGCTGGTCAAGAACGCCTTCGGCGTGTCGCTCAACGACGTCGTGCTGGGGATCTGCGCCGAGGCCCTGCGCAACTACCTGCTGGCCGGCAAGGAACTGCCGGACCGGCCGCTGATCGCGGCAGTGCCGATGTCGGTGCGCGGCAACGGCGAGCGCGGCGGCAACCGCATCTCCATGCTGCGCGCCGCATTGGCCACCGACATTGCCGATCCGGTCGAGCGCCTGCAGGCCCTCAGCGCCAAGATGGTGGGGGTCAAGCGCACCATGAAGGCGATCCCGGCCAGCCTGATGCTGGACTGGGCGCATACGCCGCCGCCGTCGGTGATGGCGCAGGCGGCCCGCCTGTACGAGAATTTCAGCATCCAGGACCTGGTCCATCCGCCGTTCAACCTGGTGATTTCGAACGTGCCGGGGCCCAAGCTGCCGCTTTATCTGGATGGCGCGAAGGTGGAAGCCCACTATCCGATCTCGATCCCGTACCATGGGCTGGCCTGCAACATCACGGTGTTCAGTTACCAGGACAGCCTGGATGTGGGCATCACCGCGCACCGGGGTACGGTTCCTGACGTGGAGGTGATCATGGAGGGGATGGCCGCAGCGCTGGCGCAGCTGAAGCACCGTGCGCAACAGCAGTTGCGCAAGGCGGGGTGACACAAGGAAGGCGGGAGGGGCTGTGTCGGCGACACTCAAGGAAATCGATCGACTGATCCAGGTGCTGTACGGCACTGCGCTGGATCTGGACTGGCCTACGTTCAGGCGCGAGGCACTGGCCCTGGTCTGCCGCGCCAGCGGCGCCGCCTCCGGTCGCTGGCTGACGCGTTCGCGCGGCAGCCGCCACGGCGAGTTCAGCGAATGGCCGGGCAGCAGCGGTGACGCCGAAATCCTGCTGACCCTCGCTCCCCCCGGCAACCAGCGCGAGCGCTGGGTCGAGTCGCTGCCCGTGGAGGTGCCCGGGCAGGCTGCACGCCAGGGCCTGCTGCTGAACTACTCCCACCGCAGCAGCACGCTGCTCAACAGCCTGGTGCTGCTGGAGTTTCCGCAGGGCGCCGAGATCGAGATGAAGGAAGAGCTGCGCCGTGCCGTCGGCCACATGGTCGAGGCCAGCACGCTGTCGCTGCGCCAGATCGTGCAGCGCGACGAATGGCTGATGGCCCTGGGCCGGCCCTCGCGCGGCTCCGCCGCGCTGGTGGACGAGGAAGGCACCGTCTATGCCGCCAGCGCACGCTTCCGCGACCTGCTGGCGGGCGAGTTCGGCGAGGGCGACTTCCACGATCTGCCGTTCCGCCTGCCGCGCGCAGCGCTGGAGGAGCAGGGCATCTTCACCGTCGGTACGCTGCACCTGCGCGTGTCCACGCATGGGCGCCTGTTCCTGCTGCATGCGCGCCGTCCGCTGCCGCTGGACGGCCTGTCGCCGCGCGAGCAGGAGATCGCCCGCGCCCTGGCCGAGGGCAAGACCTTCAAGACCGTGGCGCGGCAGCTCGACATCGCCGTCAGCACGGTGGCGAACCACGCCTCGCGCATCTACCGCAAGCTGGGGATTTTCCGCCGCGAGGAACTGGTCAATCTCCTGCAGACTTCCAAGATCGCGAAAGCGGCCTGAGTCCGGCTTCGGCAGCGACCCCCCGCGCTGGCCGACCATGCAGAAGTAACAGGCCCTCAAGGGGCAGGGGGAGAACATGCGGTGTCGTCTTCGCGGCCTTGTGGCCGTTGTCCTGGCCTGTGTGTCGTCGGTGGCTTCCGCCATCCCGGAAGGCCCCGGATTCCCTTCGGCCGCCTGGACGCAGCGCGAGTTGGCCAACTACGCCCGCACGCTGGAAGGGCCGGCCGAGCAGGCCACCAATCCGGCCTTCCTGCTGCGCCTGGAACTGCAGGGCCTGACCAACACGCAGCAATGGCTGCAGCGCGGACTGCAGGATCCGTCCTGGCTCAGCCCGCTGGCGGGCAATACCCTGGTGCTGCCGCTGTGTGCGTCCTGGGCCGAGCAGTGTACTGGCGACCCCTACCGCTATCCCGGCAGCGATCCCTTCTACGACACCGAGGGTGAAGTCACGCCGGTGGTGTTCTACGACCGTGGCTGTGCGCGCATCTCCGGCCGTGTGTGGAAGCCGAAGCAGGCGGGCAACCGCCGCCTGCCGGGCGTGGTGATCGAGAACGGTTCGATCCAGGCGCCGGAGACGCTGTACTGGTGGATGGCGCAGGCCTTGGTGCGGCAGGGCTATGCCGTGCTCACTTTCGATCCGCGCGGCCAGGGGCGGTCCGACCTGCAGACGCCGACCGGCGGACAGGGCGGCAACTTCAATGCGGCGGTGTTCTGGGAAGGCCTGGTCGATGCCATCGACTTCCTGCATTCCACGCCGGTGGCGCCGTATCCGCACAACCCGGCCTGCGCCGACCGCTATACCACCGAGGTCACGGCCTTCAATCCGGACTACGCCGTGCTCGACCTGGGCCGCCTGGGCATCGTCGGGCATTCGCTGGGCGCGCGCGGCGTGTCGGTGGTGCAGTCCTACGGCGCGCCCGGCGGCGAGCCCTGGCCGGGCCTGCTGGACGCGCAGAATCCGGTGGACGCGGTGGTGGCCTGGGACAGCCTGAGCGCGGGCGAGGGCATCGTGCCGCGCGTGCCTGCGATGGGGCAGACCTCCGAGTACGGCATCGGCGGCACGCCGTTCACGGCGCCGCCCGACCCCGAGGGGAACAAGGCGGCCTACCGGCAGTGGGTCGCCGCCGGCGTGCCGGTCTACCAGCTGACGATCCAGGGCAGCACGCATTTCGAATGGAGCCTGATCCCGACCTTTCCGTCCAGCTCCTGGTGTCCCGATACGTCCCGGGGACGCTGCGAGGGCGGCTGGGGGCGGCCGCTGGCGGAGCACTACTCGGTGGCCTGGCTGGATCGCTGGCTGAAGCAGCCGGGCGAGCCGGGCTACGCCGACGCCGACCGGCGACTGCTGGCCGATGCCGACTGGCAGGAGCGCTACAGCTTCCATTCCCGCTCGGCGCGGCACTACCCGACGCGCGATGGCCGCAGCGCAGCCTGCGAGGATGTGCGCGCGGGTTGTGCGCCCCTGTCTGCGGGCGGCGACAACGGCGGTAGCGGCGGTTCGGGTGGCGGCGCGCCGGCCGCCGGCCTGCTGCTGGTGCTGCTGGCGCTGGCACTGCGGCGGCGCGCTATGCTGCGGGGAACGTGAGCCCGACCCGACGCATCGATCCAAGGCGAATCGCCACTACGCTGCTGCTCCTGCTGCCCTTGCTGGGTGGCTGCAGCAGCCTGGGCTACTACGCCAGCCTCGCGCAGGGGCAACGTGCCCTGCTCAAGGCCCGCGAGCCGATCGAGCGCATCGTCGGCGACGAACAGCGTGATCCCGAGTTGCGCCGGCGCCTGCAGAAGGTGCAGGAAGCGCGGCGTTGGGCGGTAGGGCATCTGAAGCTGCCTGACAACCAGAGCTACACCACCTATGCCGACCTCGGTCGTCCCTACGTGGTGTGGAATGTGTTCGCCGCGCCGGAGCTGTCGCTGGAGCCGCTGCAGAACTGCTTCCCCCTGATCGGCTGCATGGCCTATCGTGGCTACTATCGCCAGCAGCAGGCCGAGCAGCGCGCAGACCAGTTGCGCCATCAGGGCTACGACGTCCATGTCGGCGGTGTACCGGCCTACTCGACGCTCAACTGGTTCGCCGACCCGGTGCTGAGCACGATGATGCGCTGGTCCGACGAGGTGCTGGTGGGGATGATCTTCCACGAACTGGCGCACCAGGTGGTCTACGTGCGCGACGACACCGCCTTCAACGAGTCCTATGCCGAGTTTGTCGAGGAGCAGGGCTTGCAGGAGTACCTTGCGGAGAAGGGTGGCACGCGCGAGGCCTGGCAGCTGTTCGATCGCCGCCGCCACGAGTTCGTCGACCTGGTGCTGGCAACGCGCTCCAGATTGGTGCAGGTCTTCAGCGCGGATTTGTCAGACAGTGACAAGCGTGCGGCAAAAAAGCGTCAGTTCGAGCAGCTGGCGCAGGACTACCAGCAACTGCGTGACGGACCCTGGGCGGGCTATGCCGGCTTCGACGGCTGGTTTGCCAAGGGCGAGCCGAACAACGCCCGACTGTTGCCGTTCGCGCTGTATGACGAGCACAAGCCGGCATTTGCGGTGATATTCCAGCAGGCCGGTGGAGACTGGGCGAAGTTTCACGGCGCGGTCCGGGAACTCTCGAAGCTGCCATCCGGTCAACGTCTCGAGCGGCTGCGAACCCTCGCGCGTCAGCAAACGGGAATGGATACGCCCTAGTTGGGGGGTGTTGTTGACCAGTGGTGGAAGGCACGCTTGTTGCGCGTGAAAAGCTGTTCATTTCGCGTACCTGAAACAGGGCTTGGGTAGCCTGACAACCCTTAAGCGAGAAATTCCCGTGGGTCTGACTTACTTCGATTCCGTTACCGGCCGCAACCGTATCAAGCGGCGTTATGTCTGGGGCGCGTGGGGCTATGCCGCCGGCATGATTTCCGTGGCGGTCATTTTCCTGACCTTGATGGGCTAGGGCCTGTTAACACTACGGCAATCGCTGCGATACCCACGTATTTGCCGCCAGGCACGACGCGAGGAAGGCGCTTGGTGGTTCCAAGTAACTGACGAGGCCATTGGCCCCGCTGAGGAGCGACTCAATGTCGCTCTGAAGTAAGCCAATGGCCAGCATGGCGGCACCAACAGTAGGCGCCTCCAGGCGAAGACGGGGGCACCCGTAGGGCGGGACCGTTTTGGCGCATGGCGTCGTCCCGCCCCGCTTATGTACATTATGTACACCGCGCGCGTCGGGACATAGCCCTGCGCCAAAACGGTCTCCGTCGCAGCGACTGCCGTAGTGCTAACAGGCCCTAGGGCGACAGCGCCCGCGCCGGGCGGTATCCTTTGCGGGTTTTTGCCTGACCCGCCATGCAAGTCCATAACACCTATACCGGCCGTAAAGAGCCCTTCCAGCCGCTGGATCCCGACCGCGTGACGATGTACGTCTGCGGGCCGACGGTCTACAGCTATGCCCACATCGGCAACGCCCGCCCGGCGGTGGTGTTCGACGTGCTGGCGCGCGTGCTGCGCCGCCGCTACCCCGGCGTGCTGTACGCCCGCAACATCACCGACATCGACGACAAGATCAACAAGGCCGCTGCCGACCAGGGTGTCGAGATCGGTGTGATCACCTCGAAGTTCGCCGCCGCCTACCACGAGGACCTCGAGGCCCTGGGTGTGCTGCCGCCGGACTTCGAGCCGCGCGTCACCGCGCACCTGCCGCAGATCATCGCCATGATCGGGCGCCTGATCGCCAGCGGCCACGCCTACGAGGCCTCGGGGCATGTGCTGTTCCATACCCGCAGCTACGCCGACTACGGCAAGCTGTCCAAGCGCGACCCGGAGCAGCTGCTGGCCGGCGCCCGCGTCGAGGTGGCGCCGTACAAGAAGGACGCCGGCGACTTCGTGCTGTGGAAGCCTTCCACGCCGGAGCAGCCGGGCTGGGATTCGCCCTGGGGCCGCGGCCGTCCGGGCTGGCACATCGAGTGCTCGGCGATGTCCGAGGCGCTGCTTGGCGACACCCTGGACATCCACGGCGGCGGGCACGACCTGATCTTCCCGCACCACGAAAACGAGATCGCGCAGTCCACCTGCGCGCACGGCGGCAAGGCCTACGCGCGCTACTGGATGCACAACGGCTTTCTCACCGTGAACAGCGAGAAGATGGCCAAGTCGGTCGGCAACGTGCTGCTGGTGCGCGAACTGCTCAAGCAGGCACCCGGCGAGGCGATCCGCCTGGCGCTGCTGTCGGGGCACTACCGCCAGCCGCTGGACTGGAACGACGAGGTCATTGCCGAGGCGCGCAAGAAGCTCGACCGTCTCTACGGCACGTTGCGCGACCTGGCCGATGTCGCGCCGGCCGCCGATGCCGGCGCGCCGCAGGCCTTCGTCGACGCGCTGGAAGACGACCTGAATACGCCGATGGCGCTGGCCGAACTGTTTGCGCTGAGTCATGCCTCGAACAAGAGCGCCGATGCCGGCGAGCGGGCGCGCATCAAGGCGCAGCTGCTGGAGGCGGGCCGCCTGATCGGCCTGCTGCAGCAGGATCCGGCCGCATGGTTCGCCTGGAGTGGGCAGGCTGGGCAGCAGCTGTCGCCCGAGGCGATCGACGCCCTGCTGGCGCAGCGCGCCGAGGCCCGCCGCAGCCGTGACTGGGCGGGTTCCGACCGCATTCGTGACGAGCTGAAGGCCAAGGGTGTGCTGGTGGAAGACGGCAAGGACGGCCAGCGCTGGCGCTACGCACACGAATAAACCTGCTGTGCGCCCCGATCTTGCGCCTGCGGTGCTCGCCGTACTTCAGTACGGCTGTGCGCCGCAGCCGCAACCTCGGGGCTGCTCGCTACGGTTTCATCGTATGCGCAGGAGAGCTTGCTATCTGATCAGTGGCAATTCTTGAGATTGCGTCGCAGCAGCCACCAGTTCACCGGCAGGGCGGCGAAGTAGCCCGCCACGGCGGCGATGCCGAAGGCGATCCAGTACTGCGGGTGCAGCAGGCTCATGCCGCTGCCCATGCCGCCCAGGTGGTAGTCGACGATATTCATCACCAGTTCCATCACCGAGATCGATACCACTTCACCCAGCCACACCAGGCGCCAGGCCTGGCTGAAGGACATGCCGCGGCGCATCAGCGGCAGCAGGGTCAGGCCGAAGCCGCAGAGGAAGGCCAGCGTCACCGCCAGCATGATGGTGTGATGCGACTCCAGGCCCAGGCTCACGCCGATGGCGAGGCCGGTCCATTCGCCGATCGCGCAGCCGGTCAGGCAGTGCAGGGTGATGCTGGCGGCGGCGCGCCAGCTGCCGCCTTGGGCGTGGCCGTGATGTTCGTGAGCGTGGGCCGCCTGCGGCGGCGTGGCGGCGGGCGGATGGCAGCAATCGCTCACTGGGGTTCTCCTGAAAGGGCGTTGAGGATCGGGCAGTCCTGCGCGGCGCCGTGGCCGGGGCAGGCATCGACCAGTTGGCGCAGGCCGTCGCGCATGCGCTCCAGCTCGGCGATGCGCTCTTCCACGTCCTTGAGCTTGGCTGCTGCGGTGGCCTTCACCGCGCTCACGCCGCTGCCGCTCTGGCGGCTCAGTTCCAGCAGTTCGCGGATTTCCTCCAGGCTGAAGCCGAGGTTCTTGGCGCGGCGGATGAACTGCAGGCGCTGCAGGGTGTCGGCCGGGTAGACGCGGTAGCCCGAGGCGCGCCGCGGCGGCTCCGGCAGCAGGCCGAGACGCTCGTAGTAGCGCACGGTGTCGATGCCGACGCCGGCCTGGCGGGCGAGGGGACTGATGGTCAGCGAGCGGGCCATGGGGAGGGCTCTGTGGGGTCGATGAGCCAATCCTAGACCCTTGACCAGGGTCCAGGGTCAAGCCCCTGCGGCTGGTCAGCGCCCGACCTGCTTGTACCGCGGGCAGCTCACCAGGTGGTCATTGACCATCCCCACGGCCTGCATGTGGGCATAGATGATGGTGGTGCCGACGAACTTGAAGCCGCGCTTCTGCAGGTCCTTGCTGAAGCGGTCGGAGACCTCGGTGCGGGCCGGCACGTCCTTGATCGATGCGCGCTGGTTGACGGTGGGCTTGCCGCCGACGAACGCCCACTGGTAGGCGGCAAAGCTGCCGAACTCCTTCTGCACCTGCAGGAAGGCCTGGGCGTTGCTGCGCGCGGACCAGACCTTGAGGCGGTTGCGGATGATGCCGGGGTCCAGCAGCAGCTTCTCCAGTTTCGCGTCGGTGTAGCGTGCGACCTTCTGCGGATCGAAGTCGGCGAAGGCCTTGCGGTAGCCCTCGCGGCGCTCGAGGATCGTGCGCCAGGACAGGCCGGCCTGCGCGCCTTCCAGGATCAGGAACTCGAACAGCACGCGGTCGTCATGGACCGGCACGCCCCATTCGCGGTCGTGGTACTCGCGGTACTGGGGTGTCGCAAGACACCAGGGGCAGGGCGCGGCGACGGTGGGCATGTGGCGCTCTCGGCGGCGTGGACTCAGGTGTCAGACGAAGCGCATGCGCTGGCCGCGTGGCGCGCCGACGACCTGGCCGTGCTCATAGACGATCTCGCCGTTGACCCAGGTGTTGAGGATGCGCGCCGGGAAGGTGCGGCCTTCCACCGGCGACCAGCCGCAGTGATAGAGCAGGTCGGACTTGTGCACCGTGGTGGTGCCGTGCGGGTCCACCAGCACCAGGTCGGCCCAGTAGCCCTCGCGGATGTAGCCGCGGTCGGGGATGCCGAAGCGGTCGGCCACGGCGTGGCTGGTCTTGCGCACCACGGTGCGCATGTTCATCTCGCCGCGCTTGACCAGGTCGATCAGCATCAGCAGCGAGTGCTGCACCAGCGGCAGGCCCGAGGGTGCCTTGAAGTACTTGTTGGCCTTTTCCTCGGCGGTGTGCGGGGCGTGGTCGGTGGCGACGATGTCGATGCGGTCTTCCATCACCGCCTTGACCAGGGCGCGGCGGTCTTCCGGCGTCTTGATCGCCGGGTTGCACTTGATCAGGGCGCCGAGCGCGGCATAGTCGCGGTCGTCCATCGCCAGGTGATGGACGCAGGCCTCCACCGTGATCTTCTTGCCCTTGACCGGGCCCGGGGTGAAGAAGACCAGCTCGCGGGCGGTGGTCAGGTGCAGCACGTGCAGGTCGGCGCTGTGCTTCTTCGCCAGCGTCGTGGCCAGCAGGGTGGACTGGTAGCAGGCCTCGGCGGAGCGGATGTTGGGGTGCTCGGACCAGGGCACGTCCTCGCCATACTTCTGCCGCGCGGCTTCCTCGTTGGCCTTGATCATCGGCGTGTCCTCGCAGTGCGTCACCACCAGCATCGGCGCGCGCTCGAAGATGCCGTTGAGCGTCGTGGGGTTGTCGACCAGCATGTTGCCGGTGGAGGCTCCCATGAAGACCTTGATGGCGCAGGCCTCGTCGCGCTGCAGCGCGGCGATCTCCTCGAGGTTGTCGTTGGCGCCGCCGAAGTAGAAGGCGTAGTTGGCGAAGCTGCGGCCCTCGGCCATCGCATACTTCTGGCGCTGCAGTTCGCGCGTGGTGATGGCCGGGATGTTGTTCGGCATGTCGAAGTACGACGTGGTGCCGCCGGCCACCGCGGCGCGGGACTCGGTGAACAGGTTGCCCTTGTGGGTCAGGCCCGGTTCGCGGAAATGCACCTGGTCGTCGATCACGCCCGGCAGCAGCCACTGGCCCCTGGCGTCGAACACCACGGTGCCGGCCGGCGCGTCGATCTTGCTGGCGATCTTCTCGATGCGGCCGTTGCGGATCAGCAGGTCGGCGGCGGTTTCATGGCCTTCGTTGATGATGTGGGCGTTGGTGATCAGCATCGCGGGCTCCAGGATCTTTCTTGTCGTTGTGAAATGGTACCGCTTTGGAGCCTCCGTCAGGTTGCCGGGGGAGGCTCCGGGCGGCTAGTGTGGGGGTTCAGCCAGCGTCGTCAAACCAATTAAAAGGGAAAACATGGCCAAGAGCGTAAAACTGATCGCGCCGCCGGGGTATGGAGCGGTGGAGCCCCTGGACAAGCAGAAGCACGCTGGCCTGGGCCTGAAGAAGGATGTCGGCTTCGCCTGGAGCGCGGAGATCAACGCCGTGTTCCTGAATGCGGCGGAGTTCTTCAAGGCGGCGCTGGACTATCCCATCGCCTTCGTGCGCGAGCCCAAGAGCGGCGAGTTCCTGCCGATGGCGATCCTGGGACTCAAGGCCAAACAGAACCTCTACGTGGACGGCAAGGGCCGCTGGCGGCCGCACACCTATCTGCCGGCCTACTTCCGGCGCTATCCCTTCTGCATCGCCGAACTGCCGGCGAAGGAAGGCGAGGGGACTCAGCGCCTGGTCTGCGTGGACCCGGAGGCCCTGGCCAAGGGCAGTGTCACGCCGCTGTTCACGGCCGCCGGTGAGCCGACCCCGGCCTGGGAGACGGCCCACAAGCTGCTGGAAGCGATGGAGGGCGCGCGCCAGCAGACCCGCGTGCTGACCCGCCGCCTGGAGGCGCTGGGCCTGCTGGTGCCCTTCGATGCCGTGGCCATGCCCAAGCAGGGCGAGCGCAGCCGCCTGCAGGGCCTGTTCCGCGTGGACGAGGAGAAGCTTGCCGAAATCCAGGCCAAGGACTTCAAGATCCTCACCAAGAAGGGCGAACTGCGCGCGATCTACGCGCATCTGCTGTCATTGGAGAACTTCGCCCGCCTGCTCGACTACGCCCAGAACGATGGGGGTTGAGCTCAAGCTGACCGATCGCGAGCTGCCGGTATCGCCGGCGTTCGTGGATTTCCTGGCCCACCTCGTCGACGGCCGGCCCTTCGCTAACCACGAATGGGGCGACCAGCTCTCCGAGGAACTCAATTACGCACAGCGCGACCTGGTGGAGCGCGCGCCCAAGGACGCGGGACGGGTCATGGGCCATGCGCAGGGGCGTGCCGCCGTGGCGCGCTCCTACCACTGGCTGCTGGCGCTGCTGTCCGGCAACCAGCAGGCCCTGCGCGAGCTGCAGCTGAAGTTCCACTTCGTCAACGTCATCGGCATCCCCCGCACCGGCGGCTCCTACCTGACCAAGGAGCTGTACCGCGCGCTGGGCATTGAGCCCAGCACGGTGCACAACGCCCTGGCGCACGACGGCTTCCCCGAGGCGGGTCCGTTCCAGCTCACCGAGGGGGCGAACTCCTGGGTCGTGAGCCTGCAGACGATGGCGGAGTACCTGGTGATGGTGGAGGCCTTCTTCGGCCACCGCCCGCGTCATAGCGGCAAGATCGTGGTGCCGAAGAAGCTCACCAAGGGCATCTACGCCGGCGGCTTCTTCCACCGCGTGCTGGGCGAGGCGGTGGAGCACATCGTGACGCTGCGCCACCCGGTGGCCTCCTGCATCTCGACCTACGAGAAGTCGGGCGGCCTGCCGGCCAACGGCCGCTTCGCGCTGCGCTCCAACATCGAGGAATGGTGCCGGCGGGATCTTGCATATGTCGGCATCTCCGGCGAAATGCTTGCGCAAATGGACTATTTTGACGTCTACCTGCGCTATTGGGAGCAGTACCACCTGTACATCGCCACCACCGGCCTTTCCGCCAACCGCGACCTCAAGGTGGTGGTCTACGGCAAGCAGCGGCTGGAAGACATGGCCGACGGCTTCCACCGGCGCTATGGCAGCCGGGCCCAGCCGGGGGAGTTCAAGGTCTTCGCCGCTGCCCGGGAAAAGCACCCGGAATGGATGCAGCGCGCGCAGCCGGTGATCGAGCGGGTGGCGGCGGTCTGGGAGCGGGTGCAGCTGCCTTTTCCGGTCGATCAGATGATGGAAGCCTGGTAACCCCCGGAACAGGGGGTGGGCGATACCGTCACAAGGCTGTGAAGTACGTCAAAAATTAAGCGTTGACGGGGGTTTAACCTCCGCCTAGAGTCAAATCGAGATCGTGCGAGGCAGTCATTCAAACCTGGAATGACGGGGGCCTCACCGACCTATTGCTTGTTTTGCAGCGCAAAGAGCCGCCACACGGCCGTCTGGATGTAGGGAGAGCTTCATGAGCAAGCCTTTCTTCAAGCTGCGTCCCCTTTCTTCCCCGGGACTCCTGCGTTTCTACGGTGCGGCTGCGGGAGCGCTCGTCCCAGGCCTGGCGCTGGCAGGCCCTACCGGCGGCAGTGTGGTGGCCGGCCAGGCCACGATCGGCACTCCCTCCGCGAACAACACGGTCATCAACCAGACCTCGCAGAACGCCGTCATCAACTGGCAGCAGTTCTCGGTCGGCGGCAGCGAGTTCGTCGTCTTCAACCAGCCCAATGCCTCGGCCGCGGTGCTCAACCGCGTGATCGGCGGGCTGCCCTCGGAGATTCTCGGCAACGTCAGCGCCAACGGCCGCGTCTTCATCATCAACCCGCAGGGCGTGATGTTCGGCGCCGGTTCGCGTGTCGATGTCGGTGGCCTGGTGGCCTCGACGCTGGACATCGGCAACCAGGACTTCATGTCCGGCCGTCACGTCTTCGCCCAGGGCACGGCCGCGCCCGGCACGATCCGCAACGAGGGCAACCTCCGCGCCGGCAAGGGCGGCTTCGTGGTGCTGGCGGCGGATCGCGTCGAGAACGCCGGCGTGATCAGCGCCGACCGTGGCGAAGTGTTGCTGGCTTCGGGCAGCAGGCTGACCCTGACCCTGGACGACAGTGGCCTGGTGGGCTATTCCATCGACGCGGCGGCCTTGTCCGACCGTGCCGGCATCGAGAACATCGGCGAGATCGTCGCCAACGGCGGCACCGTGGTGCTGGACGCCAAGGTGGCGCGCAGCCTGATCGGCAACGTCATCAACAACAGCGGCAAGATCACGGCGCGCTCGGTGGAAGAGCGCGACGGCGCGATCTTCCTGACCGCCGAGGGCGGCGACATCGAGAACTCCGGCACGCTGGATGCCTCGGGCACCGGCAATGCCGACGGCGGCCGTGTCATCGTGCATGGCCAGCAGGACGTCACGCTGACCGAGACGGGCGTGATCCGTGCCGATGGCGCCGGCAGCGGCGACGGCGGCATGGTGCGCTTCATCGCGGAAGGTGATGCACGCACGGCGGAAGGCTCGCTGATCAGCGCGACCGCGGGCCCTGCCGGGCGCCTCGGCGGTTTCGTCGAATTGTCCGGGCACGGCAGCCTGGTGGTGCGCGGCACGGTCAACGTGGGCCGCGGCGGCCGTATCCTGATCGATCCGACCAATGTGACCATCGCGGCGGGTTCGGGCACTTCGGGTTCCATCGGACCCAACGCCACGGTTCGCGAGAATTTCATCGAGGCGCAGCTGCAATCGGGTGCCGACGTCGCGATCGTGGCGACAAACAGCATATCGATGGCGGCGATGAACGGTGGCGCCCTGGATGGCCGGAGCGCCGGCAACGGCGGCAGCCTGCTGCTGGGCATCGGTACCATCGCCGGCTCCAACGGCGGCAAGTTCGTCGATGGCCCGCCGGCGTCCGGTTCCATCTTCACCAACTTCAATCCCAGCGGGGGCGGCAGCTACGGCGGCATCTTCTTCCAGAACCTGGGTAACGCCATTCGCGTCGACGGGCGCCTGCGCATCTCGGGCGGTACCGCGTTCGGCGACATCAATGTCGGAGACCTCGAGGCGGGTGACGATCTCGACGTGACCGGCGCCGACGACATCAATGTCGGCAATATCACGGCGGGCGGCGCCGTCGTCATCAGCAATACCTTTGGCAGCAGCGGCGCCATCGGGACCGGCACGATCACTGCCTCCGATATCACCGTTTCCGGTGTTGCCGGCATCGACCTTGGCGCCGTCACGCTGACGGGCACGGGTGGCAGTATCGACATCAGCAACAGCAGCGCTAGCAGCGCCGACATCAACCTCACCACGATCACCGCCGCCAACGCGGCCGCGGTCGACATCGACGCGAGCCGGCACATCAATGGTACGTCGATCGATGCCGGGACGGCGATCATCACGCTCCAGTCCGGCCTCAACGCCAGCAGCGGCGGCATCAACCTTGCCATGATCACCGGCGAGGACGTGCACCTGTCCGCCTTCAACACCGGTATCAGCAGTATCCAGATCACCGCGGGCGGCGGGTTCGGGGTGGGCGGAGACATCTCCATCGAGACCACCGGCGGCGGCTCGATCACCCTCAATGGCCTGACCTTGCTGTCCGATGGCCGGGCGGTGATCGATGCCGCTGATGTCGTCAACCTGCGCGGCGGCAGCTACGACGTCGGCAGCGGCGGCATGCTGGATGTGACCAGCGCCAACGCCACCAACCTGGGCAATTTCTTCTCGATCACCTCGGTCACCGTGGACGGCAGCCTGAAGATCAGTGCCGGGACGGTCACGGGCAGTGTCGGCAGCATTGCCGGCCCCGGCACCGTGCTGGATGTCGGTGGCTCGCTGGAGATCGATGCGGCTACCCAGGTCAACTTTGCCGGCGCCTATGGCGGCGCGATCTTTGCCGGCGGGGTTGCCGATATCGATGTCGCTGGCGGGGCCATCAACGTGCTGTCGGTTCGTGGCGATCGGGTGATCCTGACGAACAAGGACGACATCACCGCCACCAGCATCAGCGCAGGTGGCGGTGGCACGGGCCCTGGCTCCACCGTGGCCGACGTGTACATCAACGCGGGCAACACGGTCACTATCGGCAGCGTGACGCTGGACAGCTCCGGCTATGTCCTCCTTGGCGGCAACAACATCGCCAACACCGCGGCCGGCAGCTTCAACGTCGGTGCCAACGGGACCTTGCACTTCCGGCCCAACAACATCAGCCTGGCCACGTCGAACTACGTCGGCAACCTGGTCGTGGAGGCCAACAACATCAGCGGCGGCGCGGTCGATGCCAGTGGCAACCTGACACTGCAAGCGCAGAGCAGCGTCAGCCTGACCGGCGCCACCGCCGCAGGAACCCTGAGCGTGGTCGCCGGCATCGGCGGTGGCAGTGCGGACTCGGTGTCTATTACCCTTGCCTCCGCCGATCGTGTCCTGGTGCAGAACCAGAATGGCACCATCACGATCAATAGCGTCCTTGCCGGTGGAAGCGGTAGCCCGTCCTTGCCGGATGTCGAGATCAGCGCCGAAGGGAGCGGGGCCTTCGCCAATATCGGCGGCCTGACCCTGTCCAGCGACGGCGTGGCCTATCTCTTCGCCAATAACGGATTCAGCAATACCAGCCTCGTCACCTACGATGTCGGTGCCAGCGGCACGCTGAGCCTGGTGACCAACGCCGACCTGGCCCTGGGCAGCCAGAACTTCGACGGCAATCTCAATGTCACGGCCGACGACCTCAGCGGCGGTGCCCTGACCGCCACGGGCGACCTGTTCGTACAGAGCCGCGCCACGATGAATTTCACGCAGCTGTCCGCCGGTGCGGACCTGCTGGTGATCGGCGACAACATCAGCGTCGGCAGTGCCGTGAACATCGGCCAGGCGACCGGTGACGCGGTGGAGATCCTCAGCGGCACCATCACCGTGGGATCGATCCTGGCTCGCGGGGTCGCTGGTGCGGGTAACGACGTCCATGTCAGCAGCTTCAGCGACATCGATATCAATGGCTTGACGGTCACCGAGGCCGGCGGCGGGCGCGTCTTGATCGAGGGCCTCGGCGGCAGCACGCGCGTGGAGCTGCAAGGTGCTGCGGATGTCGGCACCGCCGGCACCATCGACATCACGACCCAGGGCGGAGATATCTTCTTCCAGGGCGTCAGTCCCTCCACGGACTTCAATCTGGTCGGCAACCTCACCGGCACCACCTCCGGCCTGGGCATCGGTGATGTCGATATCACCACCGGCATGACTGTCGATGGTGACCTGTCGCTGATGGCGCGCGGCGCTGTATCGGTGGTGGGGGGAATCAGCGGCAACGGCAACGTGACGCTGGGTGGTGGCCTCGCCGGACCCCCGGGAGGCGTGACCGTCGATGATATCTCGGCGGACCGCATCGACATCATCGCCTTCAACGGCGGCGTCACGGTGACCGGTACCTTGAGCACCGCGGGTACGGGTGATTCGTTTGACCGCGATATCGAGGTGTCGGGCGCCGGTATCACCAACGTGGCGGCGATCGACCTCGTCGGGGCTGGATTCGTCTCCCTGTCGGGCAACGGCGGCATCACCCTGCCTACGGGCAGTTACGATGTCGGCGGCGGTACGCTGACACTGAATACCCAGAGCACGCTCAACCTCGGCAACTTCAGCCTGACCGGCAACCTGATGGCCAGCGGCAACACCGGCGTCACGGCCAGCGCTGTCGGCGTTACCGGCAGCCTGGGCCTCAGCGCCGTCAATGGCAACGTCACGGTGACCGGCGCGGTTTCGGCGGGCACCGCCGATGGCACGCTGGCGGACATCGCCGCCGGCTTCGGCCGTACGGTCTCGCTGCTGGGCGGCGTGACGGCGGACCGTATCGAGGTGACCGCGGGCGGCGGCATCACCGTCGGTGCGCTGACCGCCGGCGGCGGTGGCAATTCGGGCAGCCGCGACATCAGCCTGTTTGCCTTCGACACCGGTGCCACGGTTTCCGCGGGGGACATCCTGACAACAACGCCCAATGGCTATGTGACCCTGCAGGGTCACGGCGGCGTGACCCTGACGGGGGATGCCGACGTCGGTCTCGGCGGTACGCTGAAGCTCACCACCAACAACGGCAACATTGCCATGGGGGTGGTGACGCAGGGCGGCAACCTGATCGCGACAACCAGTAACGGTGGCAATATCACGGCGACCGGCGATATCGCCGGCCGCAAGGTGACGCTGAATGCCGCGGCCTTCGTCGGCAACGGCGGCATCAGCATCAACGGCGTCAGCGCCACCGGCGGCACGGCCGGCGGCATCGACATCGATGCCCATGGCACGGGTGCAATCTTCATCGACAGCGCGCTCACGCTTGGCGGCGCTGTCGGCACCATCGACGTTTTCGGACAGGGCAATGTAACCCTGGACGGCGATGCCAACGCCGGGGCCGGCGGCACGATCACGGTGCGTTCGACCGGTGGCTTCGTGCACCTCGGATCCTCGGGCACCAGCAGCCCGGTCAACCTGACCGGTAACTTCACGGCCTACGCCGACAACGGCGGCAGCCTGTCCGCCTGGATCGCCAGCGGCGACAACGTCAGCCTGCAGTTGCGCAGCAACGGTGGCCCGGCGGCGGACATCCTCCTTTTCGACGTCAGCGTGAACGGCGACCTGACGGTCAACAATGCCTCCGGCGGCGGCACGGCCAACAACGTGGTGATCGGCGGCATCGTCAACGCGGGCGGCAATGTCACGATCAACTCGGTACGTGACGTGGAAGTGCAGGCGGGCGCGTCGCTCGGCGCCAACGACACGATTGGCATCGTCATCGATGCCGGCAATGATGTGATCCTCGACGGCCCGGTGCAGGCTACGGCGGGCGACATCAGCATCGATGCGCTCGGCGACATCACGGCTACGGCGCTGATCCAGGCCGCGGGCGACCTGGTGATGTTCGCCGGCTCCAGCGGCGGCGCGGTCGGCAGCATGGACCTGAGCGCGCTGGTCGCGCAGCGCGTGGAGCTGCAGATCTATGGTGACCTGATCGGTACCGGCTCGATCACGGCCAGTGCGAACGCTTTGCCCTCGACCAACGATGTCAATGTCAACGCGCTCAACGGCGGGCAGATCCTTGGCATCGGCAACATCAATGTGCTCGGCGGCGCCGGCAAGGTGAGCCTCTACGGCGTCGCCGGCGTGACCGTGACCGGTTCCGTGGCCGCGGGCTCCAGCGGATCGATCAGCATACGCGCCGACGGCGGCACGCTGTCGCTGGGCACCAGCCTCGATGCCTTCAGTGTCGTCTCCGGCAATCTCACCGGCACCGCCAACTCCGGTGCCGGCATCTACGCCAACATCGACACGGCGGACGGTGACGTCTACCTGCAGATGCTCACCAACATCGCAGGGTCCTATTCCTTCAATGCCAGCCGCATCGTCGCCGATGGCGACATCACGCTGGTCAATACCTTCGGTCCGGCCTTCGCGGGCGACATCAGTGCCGGGACGCTGGATGCCGGCGGCGGCGTGTCGATCACCTCGGGCCGTAATGTCACGGCCGGTTCGGTCATGGCGGCGGCGCTGGTCGACATTGACGGCGGCATCGACATCGCCGGGCTGGTCGACCTTGGCAGCGTGACGGGCCAGCGTGTCCAGATCGGCAACACCGGTGATGTTTCCGCGAACCTGCTGACGGCCCAGGGCCTCAGCTCAGGTTCCGGCGATTTCGATATCGATGTCACCGCAACCGGCAACATCAATGTTGCCGGCATCAGCCTGACGGGCAGCGGCGGCCGCGCCTACCTCAACGGCTCCAGCATCTCGGTGGCGGGCGCCAGCTATGCCGTGGGCAGCAACGCCACGTTGAAGCTGGTAGCGACCGGGGCCCTGTTTTTCGGTACCGACTTTTCCCTGGTCGGCAACCTCGACGCCACGGCCGGCCAGATCGACGGCGGCGCGCTGGAGGCGACGGACAGCATCGATCTGCGGTCGACGGGCAATATCACCTTCATCGGCGCCGTGACCGCCAACTCCGACTTCACCGGCGGGCCCGGCGGCACGCTGGAAATCGACGGCGTCGGCGGAACCGGCAACATCAGCCTCCAGGGCGTTTCGGGACGCCAGGTCAAGATCGTCAATGACGGTGCCATCAGCATCAGCGGCACCGTCAACAGCGGCACCAGCGCCACGGCGTCTCCGGACATCTTCGTGCAGGCCCAGGCTGGCGGCACGCTGGATATTGGCGGTGTCAATATCGGTGGCGTCGGTGAGGCCACCCTGGAGGGCGGCGACGTCAACCTGACCCCGGGCGGCCTGTTCTCGGTCGGCTACGGCGGACTGCTGGAGATCGATGCGAGCGGTCAGCTGTCCTTCGGCACCGGCGTCGCGGACTCCGTGAACGTGACCGGCGCGCTCGACGCCCAGGCCGACAGCATCGTCGGCAACAATCTGCGCGCCTACGACACCATGGCGCTGAACGCCACTACCGGCATCACGCTGAGCGGCGATGCGTCCCTGGATTCCGCCGCCGGCCTGCTGCTGGAGATGCACGCCAATGGCGGCAACCTGCAGGTCGGGGCTGTTACCGGCGGCCTGGTGCAACTCGACGCCACTGGCAACGTGCAGACAGGTGCCCTGACGGCCCGGCAGAACGGCAGCCTGGTGGCGCCCGCCATCACGGTGGATGCCGGCGGCACCGCCACGGTCGGTCTGCTGACCACCACTCCGGGCGGTGCGGGGGCTACGCCAGGCTTTGCCAGCATCCATGGCGACGGCGGCGCGAGCCTGACCGGCGGCATCGACCTCGACGGCAATCTCAAGGTCACCGCCGATGGCGGAACCATCGCCCTGGGCACGATCACCGACAGCGCCAGCATCACCGCGCTCAACACGGCCGGCGGTATCACCTCCGGGGTCCTGAACGCAGGCGACGTATCGCTGGATGCGTCCGCCAGCGGCAGCATCAATACCGCCGGCATCGTTTCCACCGGGCTGGTGACCCTCAGCGCGGCCACGGGCATCACGGCCACGGGGACGATTTCCGCGGTTGGCGCGGTCGATATCGACTCCAGTTTCGCCGGCGCTGGCGTGGTCAACCTGTTGGGTGTCAGTGGCAGCACCGTACTACTGTCCAACGACGGCTCCATCAGCGCAGGGGCCCTGACCGCCACGCAGAATGGCAGCCTCGTGGCGCCGGCCATCGATGTGGATGCCGGCGGTACGGCGACAGTCGGTTTGCTGACCACCAGCGCGGCCGGCGCGGGCTTCGCCGCCATTCATGGCGACGGCGGCGCGACGCTGACCGGCGGAATCGACCTCGACGGCAATCTCAAGGTCACCGCCGATGGCGGAACCATTGCCCTGGGCACGATCACCGACAGCGCCAGCATCACCGCGCTCAACACGGCCGGCGGCATCACCTCCGGTGTCCTGAACGCGGGGGACGTGTCGCTGGATGCTTCCGCCAGCGGCAGCATCAATACCGCCGGCATCGTTTCCACCGGGCTGGTGACCCTCAGCGCGGCCACGGGCATCACGGCCACGGGAACGATTTCCGCAGCTGGCGCGGTCGATATCGACTCCAGCTTCACGGGTGCCGGCGCGATCACCCTGCTGGACGTCAGCGGCAGCACGGTGGCGGTCTCCAACGACGCTGCCATTACTGTGGGCACCCTCACCGCGGACGGCGGTGCCGGTACCGGCAGCAGCGCGCCGCTCTACGTGCACACCAGCGCGGGTGCCATCCTGGTCGGCGGCGTGGCCACCGACGTCAGCGACGGACATGCCTTCATCCGCAACCTCAACGGCGCGATCACCGTCAATGCGGCCAATGTGGGCGCGGGCGGTGGTGTCGAGGTCCGGGGCGTCAATGGCGCCATCACCCTGGGGAACTTCCTGCAGGGTGGCGAGGTGTTTGTTCTCGGCAGTGGCGGTGCGGCATCGATCACGGCGGATACGATCACGGCGGAGAGCATCGAACTGCATGCCACGGGTGCCGGTGCGGACGTCAGCTACACCCAGCTCGATGCGAACACGACGGTGACCCTGACGGCCGATCGCGGCGACGTGCTGGGCACGGCGGGCGAGGGTGACATCACGGCCGTTGGCGCCATCAATGTCAGTGCCGGCGCCGTCTCCGGCGCCGGCAACATCGACCTTGGCGATGTCCTGACGACGCTGGGCAGTGCAACGATCAATGCGACAGGTGGCAGCGTCACCCTCGACAGCCTCAGCGTCAACACGAACATCGACGTGGATGCCGGCGGTTCGCTGACCGTCAATGGCGCGATCTCGAATGGAAGTGGCGTGTTCCAGGTGGACGCGGGCGGCAATATCCTGGTGACGGGGGCGATCAGCGGTGCGGGTGCTCTCAGCGACTTCATCGATATCCACACCAGCGGCGGCACGATCGATCTCGCCAGCGTGACCGCCACGGCGGGCGGCATCCGCGTCGGCAACCAGTTCGCGGCAGGCGCCACCAACGTCACCCTGAGCGGTGCCGCCTCGGCGGTCACCGGTTCGGTGGAAATCGCCGGCAGCGGCGATCTCGACCTGCAGACCATCACCGCCGGCACAACCTTCGTCCGGCTGCTGGCGGACGGCTCGGTGGATGCGGTCAGCATCGACGCCGGCACCGGCAACATCGACCTGCTGGTGATGACGGGCGACGTGACGGTCGGCACTGTAGACACCTCGGGCCTTGCCACGGTCCAGGCCCTGAGCGGCGACGTCACGCTGGGCACCCTGAGCGCCGACACCGGCGTCGATATCGATGCCGCCAGCGCTACACTCAACGGCAACGTCACGAGCACGCTCGGTGATATCGACGTGCTCACCACCGGACTGCTGAAGGCGGTGGACGGCACCACGCTCAGCGCCGGCGGCACGACGCGGCTACAGTCCAGCACTGGCCAGGTGGATGTGGACAAGCTGGCGGGCAACAACGTCGATATCGATGGCGCCGCGGGCGTGATCCTGCGCGATGACGCGAACGTCGGCGGCAACATCGACCTGCGTGCCACCGGCGCGGCCGGTCCGGACGTGCTCTTCACCAACCTGACGGCGAGTGGCAGCGTCACCGTGCGTGCCGACCACGGCAACGTCACGGCCTCCAGCGCCGCGGCCGGCGTGGTGCTGGCGGGCAACTCGATCACGATCAACGCGACCAACACAGGCGGCACGGGCAGCCTGAACGCCGGCAACGTCGACGTGGGCAACCTCACCTCGACCACGGGCGATGTCACGGTCAACGGCACGATCTCGATCACGACCGGCAGCGTCACCGCCACCAGCGGTACGGCCGATCTGGGCAACTCCAACGGCGCCCTGACGGCCGGCTCGATCACGGCGGAAGTGGTCGATATCGATGTCGATTCGGCCACGATCAACGGCTTCATCGATGCCACCGTCGGCAACGTCGACATCGATGCCTACAACGGCGGCGTCGCCCTGCACGGCAACGTCGATGCCACCACGGGCAACCTCGACATCGCCAGCACCGGCGACCTGACCAGCGACCCGGGCAACATCCTGACGGCGGCAGCCGGCGACATCATCCTGAGCGCGAGCGGCGGCAGGATCGACGTCGGCACGCTGGAAGGCAACAACATCACCGCCACCGGCGCCAGCGGCGTGCGGCTGCGCGGCGACGTCGACATCGGCGGCAACATCGACCTCCACGCCAGCGGCGCGATCGGTCCGGACGTGCTCTTCACCAACCTGACCGCGGGCGGCAGTGTCACGCTGGCTGC
Organism: Solimonas sp. K1W22B-7; assembly: GCF_003428335.1. Classification (GTDB taxonomy): domain Bacteria; phylum Pseudomonadota; class Gammaproteobacteria; order Nevskiales; family Nevskiaceae; genus Solimonas_A. The sequence goes on along the minus strand of NZ_CP031704.1, from coordinate 3,232,754 downwards.
CGATCACGGCAACGTCGTCGGCTCCGACGGGGCGGGTGGCGGCGGTGTGGTGCTGGCGGGCAACTCGATCACGATCAACGCGTACAACACGGGTGGCGGCACGGGCAACGCGGACGGCGGCAATGTCGTTACCGGCAACCTGACGTCACTGAACGTGGCGGTCAGGGTGCAGGGCACGGTTTCGATCGACGTCGACGATGTCACCGCCGCCAATGGCACGGTGGACTTCAACAGCGTCAACAGCGTCCTGACGACGGGCGCGATCAGCGGTAGCCTGGTCCTCATCGACGTCGGCTCGGCAACGATCAATGGCGATATCGACGCCACCGTCAGTTCCCTTGCCATCCATGCCTACACCGGCGGGGTCGCCCTGCACGGCGATGTCAACGTTACCGGTGCCGGTAGTGGCCTCTTCATCTTCTCCGTGGGCGACCTGACCAGTGATCCGGGTAACACCCTGACATCGGCGACCGCCAACGTCCTGCTGAGCGCGAGCGCTGGCAAGATCGACGTCGGCACCCTGGAGGGCGTCAACGTCACCGCCACCGGCGCCAGCGGCGTGCGGCTGCGCGGCGACGTCGACGTCAGCGGCAACATCGACCTGCATGCCACCGGCGCGATCGGTCCGGACGTGCTCTTCACCAACCTGAAGGCGGGCGGCAGCGTCACGCTGGCGGCCGATCACGGCAACGTCGTCGGCTCCGACGGCGCGGGCGGTGGTGGTGTGGTACTGGCGGGCAACTCGATCACGATCAACGCGACCAACACAGGCGGCACGGGCAGCCTGAACGCCGGCAACGTCGACGTCGGCAACCTCACCTCGACCACGGGCGACGTCACGGTCAACGGCACGATCTCGATCACGACCGGCAGCGTCACGGCGGCAGCCGGTACGGCCAACCTGGGCAGCTCCGAGGGTGCCCTGACGACGGGCTCGATCACGGCCGCCATCATCGACATCGACGTCGACTCCGCCACGATCAACGGCTTCATCAACGCCACCTCGGGCAGCGTCGACATCGACGCCTACAACGGCGGCGTTGCCCTGCACGGCAACGTCAACGCGGCCAGCCTCATCGACATTTCCACCACCGGCGACCTGACCAGCGACCCGGCCAACGTGCTGACCGCTTCGGCGGGCGACGTCACCCTGAATGCAAGCAGCGGCAAGATCGACGTCGGCACGCTGGAAGGCAACAGCATCACCGCCACCGGCGCCAACGGCGTGCAGCTGCGCGGCGACGTCGACGTCAGCGGCAACATCGACCTGCATGCCACCGGCACCGGCGGCCCCGACGTGCTCTTCACCAACCTGACGGCGGGCGGCAGCGTCACGCTGGCGGCCGATCACGGCAACGTCGTCGGCTCCGACGGCGCAGGCGGTGGCGGCGTGGTGATGGCGGGCACCTCGATCACGATCAACGCGACCAACACAGGCGGCACGGGCAGCCTGAACGCCGGCAACGTCGACGTCGGCGACCTGACGGCGGGCACTGCCGCGGCTGCGAGCGGTGTCACGGTCACTGGCACGGTGTCGATCGGTGTCGGCAATGTGATGACCGGCAGCAGCGGCACGGCCAGGCTCGGCAGCTTCGATGGTGCCCTGACGGCGGGCTCGATCACGGCCGCCATCGTCGACATCGACGTCGACTCCGCCACGATCAACGGCTTCATCAACGCCACCTCGGGCAGCGTCGACATCGACGCCTACAACGGCGGCGTTGCCCTGCACGGCAACGTCAACGCGGCCAGCCTCATCGACATTTCCACCACCGGCGACCTGACCAGCGACCCGGCCAACGTGCTGACCGCATCGGCGGGCGACGTCACCCTGAATGCAAGCAGCGGCAAGATCGACGTCGGCACGCTGGAAGGCAGCAACATCACGGCCACCGGCGCCAACGGCGTGCAGCTGCGCGGCGACGTCGACGTCAGCGGCAACATCGACCTGCACGCCACCGGCGCGCCCGGTCCGGACGTGCTCTTCACCAACCTGACGGCGGGCGGCAGTGTCACGCTGGCGGCCGATCACGGCAACGTCGTCGGCTCCGACGGGGCGGGTGGCGGCGGTGTGGTGCTGGCGGGCAACTCGATCACGATCAACGCGACCAACACAGGCGGCACGGGCAGCCTGAACGCCGGCAACGTCGACGTCGGCAATCTCACCTCGACCACGGGCAGCGTCACGGTCAACGGCACGAACTCGATCACGACCGGCAGTGTCACGGCGACGGCCGGCACGGCCGACATGGGCAACTCCGAGGGTGCCCTGACGGTGGATGCGATCACGGCGGCCACGGTCGACATCGACGTCGACTCGGCCACCCTGAACGGCCCGATCAGCGGCGGCACGATCAGTATCGACATCTATACCGGTACGCTGGACCTGAGAGGCGTGGTCCTGAATGCCACGGCCAGCGGACTGAGCCTCTACAGCCGCGCCGACATCCTGGCTGACGGCGCGACGCTGACGGCTGCCGATACGGTCATCCTGGAAGCCGGCTACATCACCGGGAACGGTGACCTTTCGGCGGTGGGGACCACCTTCGGATCAGGCATCGATGCGGGTGACAACGTTGACCTGCGTGCACAGGGTGGCATCCTGACGCTGGATGCCGCGACCCTCAGCGGCGGCGGCCGGTTGATTGCCAACGGCGACGTGGTGAACCTGGTCAACGGCACCACCGCGACCTTCGGCGGCCAGATCTCCAGCGACATCGGGACGACCCTGACGCTGAGCAATTCGACGCTGACGGTCACCACGCCGTTCGGCACCGGGTTCCAGTTCCTTTCGGGCGGTACGGCGAACGTCTCGGGCATGACCTTCATCGGTAACACCGGGACGCAGATCACGGCCGATGGCACGGGTGCCACGGTGCTTTCCGTGACCGGTTCGATCTCCGACGGTACGCTCAGCCTGACGGCGGACAACGGCGGCATCATGGCCGGCAGCACCAGTGCCACGGACATTCTCATCCTCGGTGGTGCCGGCGTGGATATCGCTGGCCAGACGCTGACGGCGACCGGGACCAGCATTGCCATCTATTCCGAAGCGAGCATCTCTGCCAACGGGACGGTGCTGACCGCAGAGGACAACGTGATCCTGGAAGCCGGCTATAACGGTGGCGCCGGCAGCATCAGCCTGGCCAGTGCCACGCTGACCGCGGGTACGGATTCGCCGGCCGACAATGTCGACTTGCGGGCCCAGGGCGGTGCGCTGACGATCAACAACGCGGATCTCACGGGTGCCGGACAGCTCATCTTCAACGGCGATGTGGTGAGCATGATCAACGGCACGTCGGCTACTTTCGGCGGCCTCATTACCAGCGACGCGAACACGGCACTGACGATCAGCGGGTCCACGCTCGACGGTGCCGGCGGGTTCCTGCTGATTTCGGACGGCACGGCGACGATCGCCGGCGTGGGCTTCACGGGTGGCGGCGGTACGCAGATCACATCCAACGGCACCGGTCCTTCCACGCTGCTGGTGACGGGTTCGACCTTCGACTTCACGCTCAGCCTGACGGCGGACAACGGCGGAATCCAGGCGGGTGGTCTCACCGCTACCGATATCCTGATTGACAGCGGGGTGGGCGTTAACGTCAACGGCCAGTTGCTGACGGCCACGGCTGGCAATGTCCGGCTCTACTCCGACGTCGACATCCTGGCCAACAATGCCTTGCTCAGGGCGACGGGTGATGTGACCCTGGAGTCCGGTTCCGGCGGTGGCGGCGGCAATATTTCCCTGATCGGTGCCACCGTTGCCGCGGACACGGATGTCGTCGGCGGCGAGAACGTCGACTTGCGCGCGCAGGGGGGCACGCTGACGATCGACAACAGCGACCTCAGCGGCGGCGGATCGTTGATCTTCAACGGCGATGTCGTGATCTTCCGCAATGGCAGCACCGCCGACTTCGGCGGCCAGATCACCAGCGATGCCGTGACCTCGTTGACCATGAGCGGCGGTTCGACACTCAATGCTCTCGGCGGATTCTTCTTCAACGTCGGCAACACGGTCGCCATCGGCGGCGTGACCTTCACGGGTGGCGGCGCCTCGCAGATCACCGTCAACGGCACCGCTCCCACCGATGAGCTGTCGGTGACCAATTCCACCTTCGACGGCACGCTCAGCCTGACCGCGGACAATGCCCGCATCGAGGCGGGGATGCTGGAGGCAACCTCGCTGACGTTCAACGGCGCAGTGGTGGATATCAACAACAATTTGCTGGAGGCGACCGCCGGCGGCATCAGCATCACCTCGGACACCAATATCCTGGCCGCCAACTCGACGCTGATGTCGACCGAGGACGTGACGCTGTCCGCGGCGGCCGGGAACGTCGATCTCAGCGGAGCCAACGTGACCATCGCGGGCGGAAGCCCGTTCGCCACGATCGGCATCACGGTCGGCGGCACACTGAACCTGACGAATGCGACGCTCATCGCGCCGGGCAGCTTCACGGCCTCGGTGGACAACATCCTGCTGACCGGTGCCGACCTTGACTTCGGTGGCGACCTGCAGCTGACGGACAATGCCGGCGACTTCGACCTGACGGGCCTGAGCCTGAGCGGCGGCACACTGACGCTGACGTCCACCGCCGGTAGTCTACTGGGGACCGCAAGCCTGCTGGAGTCCACCACGGGTGGTGTTTTCCTGACCGCTCTTCTCGACGTCAATCTGCCTGCGCAGCTTGTTAGCGCAGCCAGCCAGGTCAGCATTACCGCCGGCAGCAGCTTCCCCGGCGGCGGGCCGGCCGGCAACGTCAACCTGGCGGGCGGTGTCGTGGACGGAGGGAGCGGCAACGTCGGCATCTTTGCGCAGGGCGGCACCCTCACTGTGAGCACGATCCTGACCAGCGCCTTTGCGACGGTCCAGGCCTTTGACAGCGATGTCACGCTGGACAGCCTGGATGCCGACGGCGGCATCGAAGTCGACGCGGGCGGCCTGCTGACGATCAATGGCACCGTCGATGCAGCCAACGGCAACATCGGCCTGGATGCAGGCACCGGCGTCCTGGTGAGCGGCAACATTACCGGTGCCGACGACGCCTTCGAGAACATCGACATCCACACGGCCAGCGGCCTCATCGACCTGCAGGGCGTGACCGCCACGGGCGGCGGCATCCGCATCGGCGACCAGTTTGGTGGTGCGACCACGCTGATCCAGACGGGCGCCCTATCGGCGCTCAATGGCTCCGTCCACGTGATTAGCAGTGTCGGCGCCTTGGATCTGCTGACTGTCGTGGCAGGCACCGACATCGATTTGCGGGCGGGGACCGCACTGGACGTGACCAGCGTCGACGCCGGCGGCAATATCGAGTTGCACGCCGCGGCCGGCACTCTGACGGCCGATAGCGTCATGGCCTTGGGGTTCACGACGATCCAGGGGCTCGGTGGCGACGTCACGCTGGGCAGCCTGACGGTTGACGGTGGCGTCAACGTTGATACCGACAGCCTGCTCACGATCAATGGAGCGGTGAACGCCGTCAGCGGCGTCAACAGCAACGTTATCCTGGGTGCCGGCAGCGGCATCCTGGTCAACGGCGACATCAGCGGCGCCGGCAACAGCGTCAACATCGTCGATGTCCACACAGTCACCGGCACGATTACTCTAAACGACGTCACTGCCACCAACGGCAGCATCCGCATCGGCGACCAATTCGGCGGTGCCAGCACGCTGATCCAGACCGGTGCCCTTTCGGCGCTCAACGGGTTCATCGACGTGCAGAGCAATGTCGGCGCGGTGGATCTGCCGACGGTCACCGCCGGCACCGGAGTCACGCTGTTGGCCGGGACCACGCTGGACGTGACCAGTGTCGATGCGGGCATCGGCAACGCCACCTTGAGCGCGACGGCGGGCGATCTGACGATCGGCAGCGTGACCACCTCGGGCTTCGCGACGGTGCAGGCCTTCGGCGGCGACGTCATGCTGAACAGCCTGGATGCCGACGGCGGCATCGAGGTCGACGCCGGCGGCCTGCTGACGATCAACGCCACCGTCGATGCCGCCACCGGCAACATCGGCCTAGATGCAGGCACTGGCGTCCTGGTGAGCGGCAACATCGCCGGCGCCGACGACGCCTTCGAGAACATCGACATCCACACGGTCGGCGGCCTCATCGACCTGCAGGGCGTGACCGCCACGGGCGGCGGCATCCGCATCGGCAACCAGTTCGGCGGCGGCGCCACGAATATCACCCTGGCGGGCCCGGCATCGGCGGTCGGCGGTTTCGTCGACATCCAGGCCGACGGCCTGATCGACCTGCCGAGCGTCATGGCAGGGACCGGTGCCACCCTGCGGGCTGGCACCACGCTGGACGTGACCAGCGTCGATGCAGGCGCCGGCGATGTCGAGCTGCGCACCGCGGCCGGCAACCTGACGATCGGCACCATCGCCGCATCGGGCTTCGCGACGATCCAGGGCTTCGGCGGCAACATCCTGCTGGACAGCTTGAGAGCTGACGGTGGCATCGATCTCGACACCGATGGCCTGCTCACGATCAACAGCGCGGTGGACGCCGCCAACGGCAACATCGGCCTGGACGCCGGCGGCGACATCCTGGTGCTGGGCAACATCAGCGGCGCCGACGACACTTTCGAGAGCATCGACGTCCACACCGCAGGCGGCGCGATCACCCTGCAGGACGTGACCGCCGGCGGCGGCATCCGCATCGGCAACCAGTTCGCCACGGGCGCGACGAATGTCATCACGCAGGACCTGTCCGCGGTGACCGGCAGCGTCGACGTCCGCGGCAGCGGCCTGATCAACCTGCAGACGGTGGGCGCCGGGACCGGCGTCACGCTGCTGGCGGGGACCACGCTGGATGTGACCAGCGTCGCTGCCGGCACCGGCAGTATCGACCTGCGCACCGCGGCCGGTGACCTGACGGCGGGCAGCGTCGCGGGCGGGGGCTTTGCGACGATCCAGGGCTTCGGTGGCGACATCGTGCTGGGCAGCCTGAGGGGCGACGGCGGCATCAATGTCGACACCGACGGCCTGCTCACGATCAATGGCCCGGTCAACGCCGCCAACGGCGGCATCGCCCTGGATGGCGGCACCGGCGTCCAGGTGAACGGCAACATCAGCGGCGCCGGTGCCAGCTTCCAGATCATCGACGTGCACACCGCTGCCGGCACGATCGATCTTCAGGGCGTCACCGCCACCGGCGGCAGCATCCGCATCGGCAACCAGTTCGGCGGCGGCGGCGCCGACATCACCGTGACCGGCGCGATTTCGGCGGTCGGCGGCGGCGTCGACATCCGCGACAGCGGCTTCCTCGACCTGCAGACGGTCGTGGGTGGCAACGGCATCCTCCTGGTCTCCGGCGACACGCTGGACGTGGTCGGCAACCTGGTGGCCGGCAACGGCGGTGTCACCGTCCAGGCCGGCAACGGCCCGCTGGTTCTGGCGGACGTGATCGCCGGCAACGGCAGCCTCGACATCCGCACCACCAGCGGCCTGATCAGCGCCGACACCGTTTCGGCGACACAGCAGGCGACGATCCAGGGCTTCGGCGGCGACGTCACGCTGGGCAGCCTGACCGGCGACGGCCGCATCGATCTCGACACCGACGGCCTGCTCACGATCAATGGTCCGGTCAACTCCATCGGCGGCAGCATCGCCCTGGACGGCGGCACCGGCGTCCAGGTGAACGGCGCGATCAGCGGCGCCGGTGCCAGCTTCCAGGTCATCGACGTGCACACCGTGACGGGCACGATCGGCCTGCAGGGCGTCACCGCCACTGGCGGCAGCATCCGCATCGGCAACCAGTTCGGCGGCAACGCCAGCGACATCACCTTGAGCGGCGCGGCCTCGGCGCTCAATGGCGGCGTCGCCATCCAGGGCAGCGGCTTCCTCGACCTGCAGGCGGTCGTGGGCGGCAACGGCATCAGCCTGATCTCCGGCGACACGCTGGACGTGGTCGGCAACCTGGTGGCCGGCAACGGCGGTGTCACCGTCCAGGCCGGCAATGGCCCGCTGGTTCTGGCGGACGTGATCGCCGGCAACGGCAGCCTCGACATCCGCACCACCAGCGGCCTGATCAGCGCCGACACCGTTTCGGCGACACAGCAGGCGACGATCCAGGGCTTCGGCGGCGACGTCACGCTGGGCAGCCTGACCGGCGACGGCCGCATCGATCTCGACACCGACGGCCTGCTCACGATCAATGGTCCGGTCAACTCCATCGGCGGCAGCATCGCCCTGGACGGCGGCACCGGCGTCCAGGTGAACGGCGCGATCAGCGGCGCCGGTGCCAGCTTCCAGGTCATCGACGTGCACACCGTGACGGGCACGATCGGCCTGCAGGGCGTCACCGCCACTGGCGGCAGCATCCGCATCGGCAACCAGTTCGGCGGCAACGCCAGCGACATCACCTTGAGCGGCGCGGCCTCGGCGCTCAATGGCGGCGTCGCCATCCAGGGCAGCGGCTTCCTCGACCTGCAGGCGGTCGTGGGCGGCAACGGCATCAGCCTGATCTCCGGCGACACGCTGGACGTGGTCGGCAACCTGGTGGCCGGCAACGGCGGTGTCACCGTCCAGGCCGGCAATGGCCCGCTGGTTCTGGCGGACGTGATCGCCGGCAACGGCAGCCTCGACATCCGCACCACCAGCGGCCTGATCAGCGCCGACACCGTTTCGGCGACGGGCTTCGCAACGATCCAGGGCTTCGGCGGTGGCGTCACGCTGGACAACCTGACCGCTGATGGCGGCATCGATCTCGACACCGACGGCCTGCTCACGATCAATGGCCCGGTCAACGCCGCCAACGGCGGTATTGCCCTGGATGCCGGCACCGGCATCGCGGTGAACGGCAACATCAGCGGCGCCGGTGCCAGCTTCCAGGTCATCGACGTGCACACCACGAGCGGCACGATCGGTCTTCAGGATGTCACCGCCACCGGCGGCAGCATCCGCATCGGCAACCAGTTCGGCGGCAACGCCAGCGACATCACCTTGAGCGGCGCGGCCTCGGCGCTCAACGGCGGCGTCGCCATCCAGGGCAGCGGCTTCCTCGACCTGCAGGCGGTCGTGGGCGGCAACGGCATCAGCCTGATCTCCGGCGACACGCTGGACGTGGTCGGCAACCTGGTGGCCGGCAACGGCGGTGTCACCGTCCAGGCCGGCAATGGCCCGCTGGTTCTGGCGGACGTGATCGCCGGCAACGGCAGCCTCGACATCCGCACCACCAGCGGCCTGATCAGCGCCGACACCGTTTCGGCGACACAGCAGGCGACGATCCAGGGCTTCGGCGGTGGCGTCACGCTGGACAACCTGACCGCTGATGGCGGCATCGATCTCGACACCGACGGCCTGCTCACGATCAATGGTCCGGTCAACTCCATCGGCGGCAGCATCGCCCTGGACGGCGGCACGGGTGTCCAGGTGAGCGGCAGCATCAGTGGCGCCGGCAACAGCTTCAATGTCATCGACGTGCACACCACGAGCGGCACGATCGGTCTTCAGGATGTCACCGCCACCGGCGGCAGCATCCGCATCGGCAACCAGTTCGGCGGTACCACCTCGCTGATCCGGACGGGCGTCCTGTCGGCGCCTGGCGGCGCTATCGACGTGCTGAGCAACGGCGGCGATGTGGAGATCGCTGGCGCGAGTGCCGCCAACATTGTTGGCATATCCGCTACAGCGGGGGACGTTGATCTCAGCGGCCTGGTTTCCGGCAGCACGGTCACCATCAGTGCCATCAATCTGACGTCCGCCACGCTGGTGGATGTCACCAGCACCGCCGGTGACCTGAACATCTTCGCGAACGTCCTCGCGCCGGTGATCGACCTGAGCGCGAACGACAACCTCCTCGTCAGCGGCTTCATCGATGCCGGCTCCGGCGGCAGCGTCACCCTGGCGGCGACCAATGGGTCGATCACGACCGGCGCCGTCACCGGCAGCAGCCTCGATGTGACCGCGCGGGACATCAACTTCGGCGACCTGACCGTCACGGGCGCCCTGGCGCTGACCTCCACGGTCGGCGACATCATCGCCGGCATGCTGAACGCGGCGTCGGTGGACCTGGACTCGGCGCAGGATATCGGCCTGGGCGGCGTCAGCAGCCCCGGTGCGGTGACCATGGATGCGACCAACGTGGTACTGGGCGGCAGCGTGGATGGCGGCAGCATCACCATCAACGCGGGCGACGTCTCCGGCGTGATCGACATGACGGCGTCGACCGGGGTGCTCAACCTGAACGTGACGTCGGTGACCTCCAGTTCGATCCTGCTGTCGGGCAGGGACGGTATCGGCGTCACCGGCCTGCTCGATGCCGGCTCTGGTGGCTCCGTGGTCCTGACCTCGTCCAACGGCCTGATCTCGGCCTTCGGCATCAATGCCGACAACGTCCAGGCGACGGCCGTGTCGCTCGATGTCGCCAGCCTGTTCGGCAGCAGCGATGTCACGCTGGGCGGCACGCTCGCGCTGACCGCGACCGGCGGCGATCTGCTGGGCGGCAACCTCGGCGGCAACGTCGTCACGCTGACGGCCAATGCCGGGACCCTGGATGTGGGCACCCTCACGGCCGGCGGGGCGCTCAGCGCCGCGGCCCATGCCATCGTGCTCAACGGCGCGGTAGAGGGCGGCACGGTGAACCTGGACGCCGCGACGACGCTGACGGCAAGCGGCGTGCTCGACGTGACGGCCACCGCCGGTGCCCTGACGCTGGCGGGCAGCTCGATCGGCGCCAACTCGGCGACGCTGAGCGCCACCGGCGGCACACTGACGCTCAATGGCCCGCTGACCGCGACCGGCGCGGTGGCGGCGGTTGCCCATGACATCGTGCTCAACGCTGCGGTGCAGGGCGCGACGGTGGATCTGGATGCGGCGACAACACTGTCGTCCTCCGGCCTGCTGGATGTCTCGGCGATCGGTGGCCTGCTGCGGCTGAAGGGCACGTCGATCAGCGGCAACGGTGCCGACCTGGATGCGACGGGGTCACTGACCCTGCTTGGCGATCTCGACGCTGGCAGCGGCCTGGCGGACCTCAGCGGTGCCAGCGTGAGCACGGCCAAGATTGGCGCAGGTACCCTGATCCTCAGCAGCGCGGGCCAGATCAATACCGGCGATCTCACGACCACGGTCGGTGACATCACGGTCAATGGCAGCGGCATCGATGCCGGCGTGGTCATGTCGGCGGGTGGCGTGACCGCCACCGCCAGCAGCGGCAACCTGGACCTGACCAAGGTTGGCGGTGGTACGCTGCAGCTGACGGCCACGGCCGGCAACATCCTGCTCGCCGACTCCGTGATCGGCAGCAGCGTCGACATGACGGCGGGCGGCACGATCGTCAATTCCGGTGTCCTGCTGGTGACGGCCAGCAGTGGCCACCTGAACCTCACCGGCAGCACGATCAGCGGCAACGGCGCCGAGCTGTCGGCCGGCGGTGCCCTGAGGGTGACCGGCGATCTCAGCGCCGGCACGGGCCTGGCGGACATCGATGGCAGCTCGGTGAGCCTCAACAAGGTTGGCGCCGGCACCCTGATCCTCAACAGCACGGGCCAGGTCACGACCGGCGACCTCACCACCACCGTTGGCGGCATGACGATCAACGGCAGTGGCATCGGAGCCGGCATCGTTTCGTCGGCGGGTGATGTGACCGCCACGGCCAGCAGCGGCAACCTGGGCCTGACCAAGGTCGGCGGCGGGGTCCTGCAGCTGACGGCGACGACCGGCAACATCCTGCTCGCCGATTCGGTGATTGGCAGCAGCGTCGATATGACGGCGGGCGGCACGATCGTCAACTCCGGCATCCTGCTGGTCACGGCCAATAGCGGCCACCTGAACCTCACCGGCAGCACGATCAGCGGCAATGGCGTCGACCTGTCGGCCGGCGGTGCCCTGACGGTGACCGGCGACCTCAGCGCGGGTACCGCTCTGGCGGACATCAGTGGCAACTCGGTGAGCCTCAACAAGGTTGGCGCCGGTACCCTGATCCTTACCAGCGCCGGCCAGATCATGGCTGGCGACATGACGGCGGGCCTCGGCGGCATCAGCGTCGCCGGCGGCGACCTGAACCTCAGCGCCGTGACGGCGACCGGTGGTGGCGACGTGACCCTGACGGCCGCTGGCGGCGACCTGGATGTCGGCATCACCCGCGGCGACGTGATCACGCTGACCGCCACGGGCGGCACCCTGACCAGCGGCGCCATCACCGGCAGCGGCCTGGTGGACCTGGAGGCCAACGCGATCGTGCTCGGCGGCGCGGTGCAGGGCAGCAGCGTGAATGCCTACTCCGGCACCACGCTCATCAACTCCGGCATCCTGACCATCAACGCGACCGGCGGCACGCTCGATCTGGAGGCCTTGTCGATCCAGGGCAACGGCGCCAATCTGGATGCAACCGGGGCACTGACCCTGATCGGTGATCTCGATGCCGGTACGGGGCTGGCGGACCTCAGCGGTGCCAGCATCTCCACGACCAAGATCGGTGCCGGCCAGCTGATCCTCACCAGCGCCGGCCAGATCACGGGCGGCGACATGACGGCGGGCCTCGGCGGCATCAGCGTCGCCGGCGGCGACCTGAACCTCAGCGCCGTGACGGCGACCGGCGGCGGCGACGTGACCCTGACGGCCACTGGCGGCGACCTGGACGTCGGCATCACCCGCGGCGACGTGATCACGCTGACCGCGACGGGCGGCACCCTGACCAGCGGCGCCATCACCGGCAGCGGCCTGGTGGACCTGGAGGCCAACGCCATCGTGCTCGGCGGCGCGGTGCAGGGCAGCAGCGTGAATGCCTACTCCGGCACCACGCTCATCAACTCCGGCATCCTGACCATCAACGCCACCGGCGGCACGCTCGATCTGGAGGCCTTGTCGATCCAGGGCAACGGCGCCAATCTGGATGCAGGCGGGGCGCTGACCCTGATCGGTGATCTCGACGCGGGCAGCGGCCTGGCGGACCTCAGCGGCGCGCGCATATCGACGAACAAGATCGGTGCCGGCGACATCATTCTTTCCAGCGGTGGCCAGGTCAACACCGGCGATCTCACGACCACGGCAGGTGACATCACGGTCAATGGCAGCGGCATCACCGGCGGCATCGTCTCGTCGGCGGGTGATGTGACCGCTACGGCCAGCAGCGGCAACCTGGACCTGACCAAGGTCGGCGGCGGTACGCTGCAGCTGACGGCCACGGCCGGCAACATCCTGCTCGACGATTCGGTGATCGGCAGCAGCGTCGACATGACGGCGGGCGGAACGATCGTCAACTCCGGCATCCTGCTGGTCACGGCCAATAGCGGCCACCTGAACCTCACCGGCACCACGATCAGCGGCAACGGCGTCGAGCTGTCGGCCGGCGGTGCCCTGAGGGTGACCGGCGACCTCAGTGCCGGCACGGGCCTGGCAGACGTCAGTGGCGGCTCGGTGAGCCTGACCAAGGTCGGTGCCGGTACCCTGATCCTCAACAGCACGGGCCAGGTCAACACCGGCGCACTCACGGTCGGGGCCGGCGGCATCACGATCGACGGCAGCGGCATCGGCACCGGTGCCATCACCGTGACCGGAGGCGACCTCGAGGCGACGGCGCATACCGACGATCTGGTGGTGAACGGGACGATCCGCGCCAACCTCGTCGACCTCAGTGCATTGCTGGGCGACATCGACGTCGATGATGTCTTTGCGACGGACGCTCTCTTCAGCGCTCCCAACGGCGCGATTACGGTCGGCACGGTCACGGCCAGCGGCGATGCCGACTTCGACTTCGGAACCGATCTGGACGCCGGCACCCTGAATCTGGCCGGCACGTTGTTCGCCGACCTCAACAACACCGACGCGGTATTCGGCAACGTCAACGCCCAGGCCGTGGACATCACCGTCAATGGCGGCAACATCACGGTGGGCAACGTCACCGTGGCACAGGACATCGACCTCACGGCCAGCACCGGCAGCGTCAGCTTCGGCGATCTCAGCGGCCAGAACATCGCGATCAGCTTCGCGCAGGATTCGACGATCACCGATAGCACGGTGAATGCCTCCGGCAGCTTCTCGCTCGGTGGCGGTGCCCTGCTCAGCGGCAACTCGCTGACGGTCAACGCGCAGAGCATCGCCCTGAACGCCGGCCTGACGCTGGATGCGGCGACGCTGGACGCGGTGGGCTCGCTGAGCCTGGGCAGCTACGGGTTCAACATCGAAAACCTGGTTGCCGACGGCGCAACGATCAGCGTCAATGGCAGCACGCTGCATGGTGCCAGCGCCGACCTGGAAGCCGACGGCGCCCTGACCCTGGATTCCGCCGATTTCCTGGTTGACGACATCACCCTCGATGCCGGCAGCAACCTGGTCCTCACCAGCACGCGCCTGCGGGGCGATCTGACGGCCAACGCAGGCGGCACTGCCAGTCTGGACAGCGTGACCCTGGATGGAGGAAGCAGTGGCCAGCTGCAAGCCGCCAGCATCGACATCGTCAGCGGCAACGTCGACTACTCCGGCAGCTTCGGCCTGACGGCGACCGATGGCAGCGTGGCCATCAGCAACAGCAGCATCGGTTCGGGCGGCAACCTGGCGTTCCAGGCGGCGGAAGACATCCATCTCGACGGGGTCAGCCTGGATGCGGCCGGCGTTGCCACGATCGGTGCGCTCGGTGACGTCGTGCTGGAAGAGTCCAGCCTCGCCGGCGGGCGCTTCACGATCCAGGCCGGCGGCACGGTCAGGGACGGTGGCGAGGGCGCCGATATCGACGTCGCGGCGCTGGGGGTCCAGGCGGGCACCCGCATCGAGCTGGCCAGCACTTCGATCCATGTCGGGACCGGCCTTGCCGCGATCGGCGGCGACGACGGCCTGATCGAGGCGCTGTCCGGGATGAACCCGGAACTGCTGCCGGCCTCGCAGGGCCCCAACGCCAGCTTCATCGCCGACCGTGTGGCACTGGGCTCGCTGGACCTGGAGGGCGACTACCTGTTCATCTCGGCCAACGAGGTGGTCCTGTCCGGCAGCATCGAGGCGCCGCTGGACCTGTTCGTCCACTACAACCCGCTGGACCCGGATGCGACGGTCGGGATCGAGACGGCGGCCTCGCTGGCGCGCCAGATCAACCTCAATCGCGACGAGCACTTCAACGTCTTCCCCGGCACCACCTTCGCCATCGGCGGCGCGGACTACCTCGGCGACATCTACATCGGCGAGAACGGCCCGGTGATCGTCGACCCGCACCAGAGCAACTTCGTCTTCATGACCCAGGGCAACATCTTCCGCCTGGGCAGCCTGGGGACCAATGGCACGGTCGTGGTGCTGGACGGCATGGTCGATGTTTCCGACAGCTTCGATATGCCGCTGAACTCGGAGTTCATGCCCGACCTGCCGAAGGACGACCTGGAACTGCAGGAAGAAGAAGACGACACGGAGTTCGGCGCAGGCACGATCGAGTACGAGTCCACGACCGACGAAGAGGGCGACGGCCTGCAGTGCACCTGAGCCCCCTCGTGGGGCGGACCGGGCCGCCGTGTCGCGGCGGCCCGGCCTCGCTATGATGAGGCTCCGGCGGCAGGCCGGAGCCAGGAGCGCACATGAGCGAGGAAGTCCACTACGGGGCCTGCAATCTCTGCGAGGCGATCTGCGGGCTCGAGTTCCGCGTCCGTGACGGCAAGATCGTCTCGATCCGCGGCGACGAGCAGGACCCGCTGTCGCGCGGGCACATCTGCCCCAAGGCGGTGGCGCTGCAGGACCTGCACGAAGACCCGGACCGCCTGCGCCGACCGCTGAAGCGCATTGGCGAGCGCTGGGAAGAAGTGAGTTGGGACCAGGCGCTGGACGAGATCGCCGACCGCCTGGTGGCGATCCAGCAACAGCACGGCCCCAACAGCATCGCCGCCTACCTGGGCAATCCCAGCGTCCACAACTGGGGCAACCTCACGCATAGCGCCGCCCTGTTCGGGCCGCTGAAGACGCGCAGCCGCTACTCCGCCACCTCCGTGGACCAGCTGCCGCACCAGCTGGTCGCCTACTGGATGTACGGTCACCAGCTGCTGCTGGCAGTGCCCGACATCGACCGCAGCCAGTACATCCTGATGCTCGGTGCCAATCCCATGGCGTCCAATGGCAGCCTCTGGACCGTGCCGGACTTCCGCAACCGCCTGAAGGCGATGCAGGCCCGCGGTGGCCGCCTGGTGCTGATCGACCCGCGCCGCACCGAGACCGCCGAGGTGGCCGACGAGCATCACTTCGTCCGCCCCGGCAGCGACGCCGCGCTGCTGCTGGCCCTGGTCAACGTGGTGCTCAACGAAGGGCTGGCGAAGCCCGATCGTCTGGCAGCCTTCACCGATGGCCTGCAGCAGGCCGCCGAGGCCGTGCGCAGCTGCACGCCGGAGCGGGCCGCCGCGGTCACCGGGATCGACGCCGCCAGCATCCGCCGCATCGCCCGCGACCTGGCCGCGGCCCCGGCGGCCGCGGTCTATGGCCGCATGGGCGTGTCGACACAGGCCTTCGGCACGCTGTGCCAGTGGGCGATCCAGTTGCTCAACGTCGCCACCGGCAACCTCGATCGCGAGGGCGGCATGATGTTTCCGCAGCCGGCGCTGGACCTGGTCAAGGGCGGCAACACCAAGCCCGGGCACTACGATGTCTGGCAGACCCGCGTGCGCGGCCTGCCGGAGTTCGGCGGCGAGCTGCCGGTATCGGCGCTGGCCGAGGAGATACTGACGCCCGGAGAGGGGCAGGTGAGGGCGCTGATCACCATTGCCGGCAACCCCGTGATGTCCACCCCCAATGGCCGCCAGCTCGACCAGGCCCTGGGCCAGCTCGACTTCATGGTGTCGGTGGACACCTACCTCAACGAAACCACGCGCCATGCCGATTTCATCCTGCCGCCCACCGGCGGGCTCGAGCACGATCACTACGACCTGATCTTCCACCACTTCGCGGTGCGCAACACCGCGCGCTACAGCCCGGCGCTCTTTCCCAAGCCCAAGGGCGCGCTGCACGACTGGGAGATCTTCGTGAAGCTGGGACGGCGCCTGCGCGAGCGGCTTGGCCAGGACAGCAAGGGGCCGCTGCTCAAGCGCATCAGCGCCAAGCTCAAGGACGAGTTCCTGCTGCGCGCGCCGCCGCACCGCATCCTGGACCTGGGCCTGCGCATGGGTTCGTATGGCCGCAAGTCGCCGCACAAGCTGAGCCTGGCCAAGCTCAAGCGCCATCCGCACGGCGTGGACCTGGGGCCCTTGCGGCAGACGCTGCCGCAACGCCTGCACGGCAAGTCCAGGCGCATCAACGCCGCGCCGGCGGCGGTGTTGGCCGACCTGGCGCGCTTCGAGCGTGACCTGATGTCGCAGGAGGCGTCGGCGCCGCGGCCGGGTGAGCTGTGGCTGATCGGCCGGCGCCATGTGCGCAGCAACAACTCCTGGATGCACAACTCCCAGCGCCTGGTGAAGGGCAAGCCGCGCCACCAGCTGTTCATGCACCCGCAGGACCTGGCTTCGCGCGGCCTGGCGGACGGCCAGACGGTGCGCATCAGCTCCCGCGTCGGCAGCGTCGACATCGAGGTGCAGGCCACCGAGGACATCATGCCCGGCGTGGTGTCGCTGCCGCATGGCTGGGGCCACGCGCGTGCCGGCGCCGGGGTGCGGATGCGCATCGCCCAGGCCCAGCCCGGGCAGAGTGCCAACGACCTTACCGACGACCGCGCGCTGGATGCGCTGTCCGGCAACGCGGCGCTCAACGGGGTGCCGGTCAGGGTCGAGGCCGCGGCGGCGCAGGCGGCCTGAGCGGACGACTTCAGGTGGGTGGCTTGGATCCCTCGTACTGGGGCAGGCCATCGGCAATGCGGTACCAGGGCGCTTTGGAGCCGGTGAAGATGTGATAGGCCTTGCTGCAGCTGACCGGCGTTTCCACCGTGCCCAGGCGCAGCCGCTTGACCCCGGGCAGATCGTCCCGGGCGCTGTAGATGGGGCTGCCGCAGTGACTGCAGAACACCCGTGCCTTCTGCGGGATGGCGCGGTATTCCTTCAGCAGCCCGGCGCCGGCCGTGATGCGGAACAGCTCGGAGCGCACCGGGCCGACGGCGACGAAGGCCGTGCCCTGTGCCTTGCGGCACTGCGAGCAATGGCACATGGAAATCTCGGTGATCTCGCCGTCGTACTCGTAGCGGATACCCCCGCAAAGACAGCCGCCCTGGATCATTTTTCCCTCGCCACTATTCCCTGACGTCCAAATCTAGCGCACACCTGACGCCCGGACCACGTTGTGGCGAGTCCCGGCCTCCAGTAGATTGATCGCCCACAATCCTCCGCAGACCGCACCGACTCCCCGGGGAGAGCCGCCTTGCCGTCGTCGTCCCGCTATTACGCACACGCCTTTCACGACAGTCTTCCCGATGGCCGCAGCTTCGGCGAGCTGCACGTCACGCCCACGGGCTTCCAGTTCCGCGGCGCCACCGGCTCGGTGGACATCCCGTTCCGCGGCACCGAACTGCGCCTGGGCGGCTCCGGCAACCGCCTGGTCTTCATCAGCAACCCGGCACTGCCGGGCTGGTCGGTCTATACCGACGACCTCAAGCTGGTCACCGACCCGCTGCTGGCGCAGCAGCCGGAGCTGGCGACGGCGCTGTCGGCGATGCGCCGCAAGCGCGCCGGCGGCTGGGTGCTGGCGGCCGTCATCGCCCTGCTGGTGCTGGGCCTGCCGATAGCGCTGCTGTTCAATGTCGACATCTTTGCCGGCATCGCCGCCCGGCGCATCCCGCCCAGCTGGGAGGAGGGCCTGGGCAAGCGGGTGTTCGCCCAGTACGAGATCGGCGCGCAGATGATCGAGGACGACAAGCTGCTCGCCCAGCTCAAGAAGCTGACCGATCCGCTGGAGCAGGAGATCCGCGATCCGCGCTATCCCTTCCGCTTCCATATCGCGAAGAATTCCACGATCAATGCCTTCGCCCTGCCGGGCGGTTACGTGGTGATCAACTCCGAGCTGATCCTGCAGGCGCGCACGGCCGACGAGCTGCTGGGCGTGCTGGGCCACGAGATGTCCCACGTCACCGAGCAGCACGGGCTGCGCGCGGTGATCACCTCCGCCGGCGTGCTGCTGATCGCCCAGGTCATGCTGGGCGATGTCGTCGGCCTGGCGGCCACCCTGGGCTCGGCGGCGCCGCTGCTGCTCAACCAGAGCTACTCGCGCGGTTTCGAGGAGCAGGCCGACAAGCGCGGCGTGGAGCTGCTGCAGCGCGCCGGCATCGACCCGCTGGGCATGGTGCGTTTCTTCGAGCTGGTGCAGGCCGAGGAAAAGAAGCGCCAGGAAAAAATCCGCAAGACCGCCGGCGACCGTACGGCCGACCTGATGGAAGGCGCATCCAAGTTCCTCAGTACGCATCCGGCGACGGCGAAGCGCATCGAGCGCATCCGCAGGCTGGCCGGCAAGCAGCACGGACCGTATCGCAATCTCGACGCCGAATTCCTGGTGCTGCAGGCCCAAGTGCGCGAGGTCGTGGCACAGAACAAAGAGTCGGGAGAGCAGGAAAATGAAGACAAGAATTGAGGGCCGGCCGGCGTTCGCCTATCTGCAGCTGACGCTGGAGCCGGGCGAGTCGGTGGTCGCGGAATCCGACGCGATGGCGAGCATGTCGGCCGAACTGGACCTGCGCACCCGACTCAACGGCGGGTTCTGGCGTGGCCTGGCGCGCAAGTACCTGGGCGGAGAGTCGCTGTTCATCAACCGCTTCAGCAACGCCACCCAGCAGCCGCGCACGCTGACGCTGGTGCAGCCCACGCCGGGCGACATCCTGTGCCGCGAGCTCGCGCCGGGCGAGGCCTACTGCCTGCAGCCGGGCGCCTTCCTGGCCGCCGACGAGTCGGTGACGCTGGGCCTGAAGTGGGC
Organism: Solimonas sp. K1W22B-7; assembly: GCF_003428335.1. Classification (GTDB taxonomy): domain Bacteria; phylum Pseudomonadota; class Gammaproteobacteria; order Nevskiales; family Nevskiaceae; genus Solimonas_A. The sequence goes on along the minus strand of NZ_CP031704.1, from coordinate 3,212,956 downwards.
GGGGTGGGTGTCCTGGATCGCGCGCGAAGGCATGTTCAAGATGGTCGTCACCGGCCCGGGCCGCGTCTGGTACGGCTCCTACGGTGCCCTGCTGGAGCGCATGCTGGACGGCGAGACCATCGTCGATACCAGTCACCTGGTGGCCTACGAGCCGGGCGTGCAGCTGCGCCTGCAGCTGGCCGGCGGCATCTTCTCCAGCTTCTTCGGCGGCGAGGGCCTGGTGACCCGGCTCACCGGCAAGGGCAAGTACGTCATCCAGACACGCAGCCTCACCGGCCTTTCGGGCTGGCTCAACCCTAAACTCTGGGGCTAAAAGGCCATGGAATTCGAACTGGTACACCGCCCCGGCAATTCCGCCGCGAAGGTGAAGCTGTCCCGCGGTGAAACGCTGACCGCCGAGGGCGGTGCGATGATCGCGATGAGCGGCGACGTCAACATCACCACCACCACGCACAAGAAGAACTCGGGCTCGCTGCTGAAGAGCCTCAAGCGCCTGCTCGGCGGCGAGTCGCTGTTCGTCAATCACTTCAGCTCGCCACGTGACGGTGCCGAGGTCTGGCTGGGCACGCCGCTGGCCGGCGACATGATGGTGCACCAGCTCAACCACGAAAGCCTGATCGTGCAGGGCGGCTCCTGGGTGGCGAGCGAGGAGGGCATCGAGATCGGGCTGGGCTGGCAGGGCTTCAAGTCGCTGCTGTCCGGCGAGCATGTGTTCTGGCTCAACCTCAAGGGCCGCGGCAAGGTGCTGATCAGTTCCTTCGGGGCGATCTACCCGGTGCAGGTCGACGGCGAGTACATCGTCGATACCGGCCATATCGTGGCCTTCAACGAGACGCTGAAGTTCGAACTGAGCAAGGCCGGCAAAAGCTGGATCCATTCGATCCTCGGTGGCGAAGGCCTGGTCTGCAAGTTCAAGGGCAAGGGCACGGTCTGGTGCCAGTCGCACAACCCCGGCAGCTTCGGCCGTGCGCTGACGCCCACCCTCAAGCCGCGTCGCCGCTAAGGAAGGACCATGAGCGAACCGCTATACAACGTGTTGCTGACCGGCGATCTGGTGGCCGGCGCGGACCGTGCCCAGGTCGTGGCCGCCTTCGCGCGCCGCTTTTCCCTGCCGCAGGAGAAGGCGGAGAGCCTGATCTGCGGCCGCCAGGTGATCATCAGCAAGGGTGTGGATGCCGCCAATGCCCGGCGCATCTGCGAGCAGCTGCGGATCATGGGCGCAGTCGGCGCCGCGCAGCTGGCCACGCCCGCCGCGCCGCCGCCCCCGGCTGCACCCGCTCCGGTGCCGCAGCGCGCGCCGGCACCGCCGCCGCCCGTCGCGGCACCTCCTCCTCCTCCCGCGCCAGTGCCGCCGCCGGCCAGCCCCAGGCCGCCGCCGCTGCCGGTGCAGCCACCGCAACCACCGCAACCCGGCCTGTCGTTCCGCATCGAGGGCGAGCCGGACTTCGCCTTCCTCACCGTGCAGATTCCCGCCGGCGAGACCCTCAAGGTCGAGGCCTCGGCGATGGCGACCATGGACACGCACGTGTCGATGAAGACCAAGCTCGGTGGCGGCCTCAGCCGCTTCGTCACCGGCGAGTCGATCTTCATCAACGAGTTCACCGCCGAGGGCGCCAGGGGCGAGATCGGCATCGCGCCCGGCGCGCCGGGCGACCTGCGCCACGTTTACCTGCAGGGCCAGACCATCTTCCTGCAGAACTCGGGTTACGTCGCCTCGACCCTCGGGGTCGTGGTGGAGAGCAAGTGGCAGGGCTTCACCCGGGGATTCTTCTCCGGCGAGAGCCTGTTCCTGATCCGCTGCTCCGGCCAGGGCGATCTCTGGTTCGCCAGCTATGGCGGCATCATCGAGGTGGATGTCGATGGCGACTATGTCGTCGACACCGGCAACATCGTCGCCTTCACCGACGGCCTGGAGTACCGCATCACCAAGGTTGGCGGCTACAAGTCGCTGTTCTTCTCCGGCGAAGGCCTGGTCTGCCGTTTCTCGGGCCGCGGCCGCGTGTGGGTGCAGACCCGCAAGGTCGGTGCTTTTGCGAGCTGGACCCTTCCTTACCGGCGGGTGGCCAGGCAGGGTTAACCGATCGAGTGGTCGCGAGCAAGCTCGCTCCTACATAACGAACCTTGTTTCGTAAGAGCGAGCTTGCTCGCGACCTCGTGGTTCAACTCACCCGATCCTGTAGTACCCCGCGATCATCGACTCGAACCAGCGCTGCGGCAGGATCTTCTTCAGCACCCCCACCGCGAAGCGCTGCGCCAGCGGGCCCACCAGGTGCCGCAGCTTCGGCCGCCGCGCATCGATGATCCTCTCCAGGCGCCAGGCGATGGCCTCCGGCGTGGCGCCGCCCTGCTCGTCGGCCTCCATCACCGCCACCGCCTTGCGAAACGATTCAGCGTAGGCGCCCTGCGCCGCCGCTGCCGCCACGCGGCGCTCGGCGGTGAAGCCGGTGCGGAAGTCGCCGGGCTCGATCAGCGCCACCTGCACGCCGAAGGGCGCCAGTTCCATGCGCAGCGACTCGGTCATGCCTTCCACCGCGAACTTGCTGGCGCTGTAGAGGCCCTGGAAGGGGATCGACACCAGTCCGCCCATGGAGCTGATGTTCACCAGGTGGCCGGAGCCCTGGCGCCGCATCGTCGGCAGCACGGCCTGGCAGACGCGCAGGGTGCCGAAGAAGTTGGCATCGAGCTGCTCCTGCGCCTCGGCGATGCTGGTGTCTTCCACTGCGCCGGCGATGCCCCAGCCGGCGTTGTTGACCACCACGTCGAGCCGGCCTTCCCGCGCCAGCACCAGCGCCACCGCCTGGCGCACCGAGGCCTCGGAGGTGACGTCCATGGCGATCATGCGCAGGCCTTCGCCGGGCGCTTCCGGCAGGGGCGCGGCGCGGCGGCTGGTGCCGTAGACGCGGTAGCCGCGGCCGGCCAGGTGTTCGGCACAGGTCTTGCCGATGCCGGAGGAGGCGCCGGTGATCAGTACCACCCGCCGCAGGTCGTCATTCATGAGGGTTCGTCCGTGCCGGACCCTTCCCGCAGTCGGGGGCCGGTGTGGTAAATAATGTGGCTTTGAGGCCGAGGGTAGCCGGGGACTGGATTGCCCGGCATGACCGCAGACGTTAGCCTTGGGCCAGGCATCGTGGCAGATCAGATCGGGACCGGGGAGAGGTCAGTTGCGGACAGACATGCGGACCAGGCCGTCGGCGACACGCGCCCATGCGTGAAAGGACGCCTGCCGACCTGCGCATCGACAGTGCGCATTTCCATCCGCAGATGCTCTATGAACTGGCGCGCGCCGTCGCCGATCTGGGCCAGGATCCGGCCCGCATCTGCATGGGCCTGGGACTGACGGTGGAGGACCTGGAGGATCCGCACTGCCGCGTGTCCTACCGGCAGGCCAACCTGCTCATCCACCGCGCGATCCAGCTGTTCCCCGGCGTCGGACTCGGCCTGGAGTCCGGCCGGCGCAATACGCTGGGGACGATCGGCATCCTCGGCCTGGCGATGAGCCTGAGCCGGACGATGCAGGACGCCATCGGGCTATACCTGAAGTACGAGGTGCTGTCCGGCGGCATCGTCAACACCTCGGTGGAGCTGGAGGGCGCCAACGTGGTGTTCGTTCATGCGCTGCGTTTTCCGGCCCCCGAGATCGAGATCTTCCTGATCGAGGAAGCCTTCTCCAGCGCGGTGCAGTTCGGCCGCGGCCTGATGGGCCCGGACTTCCGCATCCTGCAGGTCGAGTTTTCCTACCCTGCGCCATCCTATGTGGCGACCTACGAGCCGATCTTCCAGGCGCCGTTGCGCTTCGGCTGCCGCCAGAGCCGCGTGGTGATGCCGGCGTCGCTGCTCGAGTACCGCCTGCCGCTGCACAATCCGCTGACCCTGAAGCAGGCTATGCAGGTGGTGCAGGCGGAAACCGCCGCCTACTCGGTCAAGGAAGACCTTTGCCAGTCGGTGGAAACGGCGATCTACAAGGCATTGAAGGAGGGCCCGCGGATCGAGGCCATCTCCGGCCAGCTCAACATGAGCAGCCGCACGCTGCGCCGCCGCCTGGCGGACAGCAACATCGCCTTCGAGGACCTGCTCGACAACGCGCGCAAGACTCGCGCGCTGAGCCTGCTGACGCACTCGGACCTGCCGGTCGACGATATCGCGGTGGAGATCGGCTACAACAATCCCAGCAACTTCCGCCGGGCCTTCCGGCGCTGGACCGGGGTCGCGCCGACCTTCTATCGCAGCGACGCCCAGGGCTAGAAGTCCGCGGTTGACACCCCGGCCGTCCGTAAATGATCTCGTGCCCCCGGCGGGCCCTGCGTAGCATGCTGCCCATATCGTCGAGGAGCAGCCCATGCGCGTACCGCCGTCCCCGGAGTCCCGTCTCAAGCCTGGCCTGCGTGCCGCCGCCTGCGGCCTGGCGCTGCTCCTGCTGGCGGCTTGCGGCAAGGGCGAGCAGGCGGCGCCGGCGAGCACTCCGGCTCCGGCCGCACCGGCCGCCGCAGCGGCGGCGCCTGTGACTGCCAGCGCCGGGGCGCAGGCTACCTACGAGCGCAGCTGCAAGGCTTGCCACGCCGTGCCCGGCACCGGCGCTCCCCAGACCGGCGATGCCAAGGCCTGGCAGCCGCGCGTGGCGCAGGGTATCGACACCCTGCTGGATCACACCATCCAGGGCTACAACGGCATGCCGCCGCTGGGCAACTGCATGGAGTGCTCGGAAGACGAGTTCATCACGCTGATCGAGCTGATGTCCGGCGCGACCTTCGAGCACTGAGCGGGAGGCCGGCATGAGCATTTCACGAAGAGAGCTGATCAAGGCCCTGGGCGCGATCGGCACGGCGGCGGCGCTGGGCCTGCCGCTGTCTGCCGCCGCCGCGCGGCGCGAGCGCATCATGGTCTGGCGCAACTGGTCCGGCGCGCAGAGCTGCATTCCGGCCCAGCGCCTGGGCCCGGCCAGCGAGGACGAACTGGTGGCGCTGATCCGCGGCACCACCGACATGGTGATCCGCCCGGTGGGTTCCGCGCACTCGTTCAGCGCGCTGGTACCCACCGACGGCAAGATCGTGTCGCTGGGCAAGCTCAGCGGGATGATCGGCCACGACGCGGCGAAGCTGCAGTCGGACTGGTGGGCCGGCACGCCGATGTCGCAGATGGGCGCGCCGCTGCAGGCCGCGGGCCTGGCGCTGCCGAACATGTCGGACATCGACTACCAGACGCTGGCCGGCGCGATTGCCACCTCGACCCACGGCACCGGCGTCGGCTACGGCTCCTACTCGACCCAGGTCGTCGGCCTGCGCCTGGTCACGGCCAGCGGCGAGATCATCGACTGCGACGCCACGCGTCGTGCCGATCTGTTCAATGCGGCGCGGGTCTCGCTCGGTGCGCTCGGCGTCGTCACGCAGGTGAAGCTGCAGAACCGCAAGGCGTTCCGCCTGCGCGAGAAGATGTGGATCGCCAGGACCGAGGAACTTCTGGAGGACATCGAGAAGCACCGTCGCGAGAACCAGCACTGGGAGATGCAGGTCATCACCAATTCCGACTATGCCGCCGCGATCACCCTTAACGAAACCACCGACCCGGCCACGCCACCGGTCAGCGTGGACGAGGAGGGCGGCAACGAGTACGTGAAATGGATCCAGCGCCTGGACAAGTACGGCAGCGATTTCCCGGCGGCACGGCGCGCGCTGCTCAACTTGGTCGGCTCCACCGCCAGCTTCGACGAGCGTGTCGGCGACTCGTACGACATCTATGCCAACGTGCGCAATGTGCGCTTCAACGAGATGGAGTACTCGGTCCCTGCCGCGGCCGGCCCGGCCTGCCTGCGCGAGATCCTGGCGCTGATCGAGAAGAAGCGCCTGCCGACCTGGTTCCCCATCGAATACCGCTACGTCAAGGGCGACGATATTCCGCTGTCGATGTTCGAGGGCGGCGAGCGCTGCGCGATCTCGATCCACCAGCACTACACCATGGACTACCACAACTACTTTGCCGAGATCGAGCCGATCTTCTGGAAGTATGGTGGCCGCCCGCACTGGGGCAAGCTGCACACGCTCAACGCCGGACAGCTGGCGAAGCTGTATCCGCGCTGGAAGGAATTCACCGAACTGCGGCAGGCACTGGACCCGAAGGGCCGGTTCCTCAATGCGCATCTGCGGTCGGTTTTCGGCGTGGCGTAGGGTGCGCACTGCGCACCACCAGGTGAGTCGGTAAAAAAAACGGTGCGCGTTGCGCACCCTACGCGAGGAGTAGACATGAAGCGTCGCAATTTCCTGTTGGGGGCCGCGGCGCTGGGTGCCGGTGCGGCCTGGTGGGCCAGGCCCGGTGCCGAGGGCGCGCCCTACGACGACTATTTCCGCGCGCTGAACCAGGAGCTGAAGCGCAACGGCAACTGGCGCCCCAGCCTGGTGATCGATCTCGACCGGCTGGACCACAACATCGCCCAGGTGGTGAAGTCGGTGCGTGCGCCGAAGCACTACCGCGTGGTGGAGAAGTCGCTGCCCAGTGCGAAGCTGCTCGACTACATCATGCGGAAGGCCGGCACGAAGCGCCTGATGTCCTTCCACCAGCCTTTCGCCAACGACGACGCCCTGCTGTTCCCGGACGCCGACATCCTGATCGGCAAGCCCCTGCCGGTCCGCTCCGCCGGGCTGTTCTACCAGAACCTGAAGGGCAGTTTCGATCCCTCGCGCCAGATGCAATGGCTGCTCGATACGCCGGAACGCCTGCAGCAGTACCTGGAGCTGGCGCAGGGCCTGGGCACGAAGCTGCGCATCAACATCGAGATCGACGTCGGCCTGCATCGCGGCGGTGTCGACAGCGACCAGACGCTGGCGCAGATGCTGAAGCTGATCGAGGCCCATCCGCAGCAGCTCGAGTTCGCCGGCTTCATGGGCTACGACCCGCACGTCACCGCGCTGCCGCGCCTGGCCGGCACGCGCGAGGAACTGTTCGGCAAGGTCATGCAGACCTACCAGCAGCGCGTCGACCTGCTGCGCAGCCAGTTTCCGAAGCTGTGGCGCGAGGACCTGACGCTCAACACTGCCGGCAGCCCGACCTACCGCCTGCACGAGCAGGAGAGCCTCAGCAACGACATCTCGGTCGGCACCGCGATGCTCAAGCCGACGCACTACGATATCGACACCCTGGCCGAGCATGTGCCGGCCGCCTTCATCGCCACGCCGGTACTCAAGGCCGAGGGCCCGCTGCGCCTGCCGGGCCTCGACGGCCTGTCGCGGATGATGAACGGGTGGGATCCCAACCTGCGCGAGACCTTCTTCATCTACGGCGGCAACTGGATGGCCGAGTACGAGTCGCCGCGCGGCCTGCGCCGCAACGAGCTCTACGGCCACAGCTCCAACCAGGAGAACGTCACCGCCTCGATCGACACCGGACTGAAGGTCGACGACCACGTCTTCCTGCGGCCGGTGCAGGTGGAGGGCGTGCTGCTGGAGTTCGGCGACCTGATCGCCCTGCGCGGCGGCAGGATCGTGGACCGCTGGCCGGTATTGTCGCAGGCAGCCGGGTAATCGCCGGCCGATAGGTGTATGGTTTGACCAGGCCCGGACGCAGATTCCGGGTGGTGCGCGGTCGCGCACCTATAACGAAACATTGGACGAGGAGAGGTCATGCGTTTTCCAGTAGTACTTGCCGCCGTCGCGGCGGTAGTCCTTGTGGCCGGCTGCCAGCGCAGCGAGCCTGTTTCCGGCGAGGAGAGCCCATCGGCCTCCCTGGCGATCAAGGTCTTGTCCAACCGCGCGGACCTGATCAGTGGCGGCGATGCCCTGGTGGAACTGCTGCTGCCTGAAACGGCCGATGCCGCGAAGCTCCGGGTGGAAGTCGCGGGGCGCAACGTTTCCTCCTCGTTCGCGCGTCGCGCCGACGGCCGCGTCACCGGCCGGGTGAGCGGCCTGGCCCTGGGCCGCAACGTCCTGAGCGCACGCTTCCCGGACGGCTCGCGTGGCAGCATCACGATCATCAACCACCCCAATGGCGGCCCGGTGTTCTCCGGCCCGCAGCTGCAGCCCTGGAAATGCCAGGAAGGCGCGGTGGATGCGCAGTGCAACCAGCCGCCCCAGTACAGCTATCTCTACAAGTCGATCAATCCGCTGACGCCGCAGCTGCAGCCCTACGATCCGGAGAATCCGCCGGCCGGTGTCGCAACCACCACCACCGACCAGGGCGTGTCGGTACCCTTCGTCGTGCGCGTCGAGATCGGCTACCAGGACCGCAACCAGTACCGCATCGCCACGCTGTTCCGACCCGGCGAACCCTGGGAGCCCTGGGCGCCGCAGCAGCAATGGAACCGCAAGCTGCTGATCACCCATGGCGGTGGCTGCGGTACCCGCTACGAGACCTGGGCGGCGCCGACCACCGACTATTCCGGCACCTTCGACTTCCTGCCGGCCGGCATCGGCCCACTGCTGGGCGACAGCCCGACGGTGGCGCTGGGACTGGGCTTCGCGGTGATGTCCACCGCGCTCAACGACAACGGCAAGAACTGCAACATCGTGACCCAGGCCGAGTCGCTGATGATGGCCAAGGAGCATCTCGTCGAAACCTATGGCGAGCTGCGCTACACCATCGGTACCGGCTGCTCGGGGGGCTCGATCACGCAGCAGCAGGTGGCCAACGCCTATCCGGGCATCTACCAGGGCATCCTGCCGCAGTGCTCGTTCCCCGACAGCTGGTCTTCTGCCACGCAGGTCATGGATTACCACTTGCTGCGCCGCTATTTCGAGTCTCCGGCGAAATGGGCCGCCGGCGTGATCTGGACACCGCTGCAGTGGGCCGCCGTCGAGGGCAACCTGCTGCCGGTCAATGCGATCGTCAGCGACATAGGGTTCTTCGATGCCTTCTTTCCCACCAGTCCCCGGCCAGGCCTGGATGCCGCGCAGCAGTACCATCCCGAAACCAATCCGGGCGGCGTGCGCGGCGGCGTGCCGGACGCGATGATCAATGTGCTGGGGCTGCGTGACCGCAGCGTCTGGACGCCGGCCGAGCAGGCGATCGGCCACGGGTTCGCCGGCATCGGCGTCGACAATGCCGGTGTCCAGTATGGGCTCGAAACCCTGCGGCAGGGACTGATCACGGCGGACATGTTCGTCGACCTCAACGCCAAGATCGGCGGCCTGGACATCGACGTCAATCCGGTGCCGAACCGCCTGGTCGCCGACCAGCCGGCGCTGGCCAACATCTACCGCAGCGGCGCGCTCAACGTCGCCAACAATCTCGCCGACGTGGCGATCATCAACCTGACCGGGCCCGATGTCGGCCTCGCCCACGATGCCTACCGCGCCTTCGCCGTGCGCGAGCGCCTGCTCAAGGCCCAGGGGCACTACGACAACCATGTGATCTGGTATGGCCCGATCCTGATCATCGGCGACCCTGGCTTCACCGCGGCGGGCCTGGTCGCGATGGACCGCTGGCTGGCGGCGGTGGAGGCGGACAGCCGCGACATTCCGCTGTCGCAGAAGATCGTCAGCGACCGTCCAGCCGACATCAAGGACCGTTGCGCGGTGTCCAATCCTTCCACGCCGGATGGCCTGTTCCTGCCGATCCTCAGCGGCCTGCTCGATCCGATACTCGGCCCGGTGCTGGGGCCGATCCTCGATCCGATCAACGCCATCCTCCACCCGGTACTCAACCCGGTGTTCGGCCTGGTGGTGGATCCGGTACTGCAGACGGTTTGTGGCCCCGGCCTGGTCGGCGACCTGGTGCAGACGCGCTTCAGCACGCCGCGTGTGGTGGCGGGGGATGCGCTCTCCACGCTCACCAGCAAGTGCCAGCTCAAGCCGCTGGACCGCAGCGACAATTACGGACTGCTGGGGCTCAGCGACGCGCAGTGGGCACGGATGCAGGAGATCTTCTCCGAGGGCGTCTGCGACTTCAGCCTGCCGCCGGTCAGCCTGCAGCCGACGATTCCCTGGCAGACCTACCAGGACGACAAGGGCAGGGTGGTCTACGGCGGCCGGCCGCTGCCGCCGGCACCGGCCGGCGTGGCCGACGGCTGGTCGGGAGCGGCCTTCAGGACCACGGGACCGTAGCGCGGGGCGGCGGCGTGCGATCGGCCTCGAACGGGCTCACACTGCCGTAGCGCCGCCGCGGTCCGATAACCGTTATCAAGGGGAGAAGATGCATGGCAACCAAGGCTCTCAATCCGATGGACGCGTCCTGGCTCTATGTCGAGTCGAAGGACACGCCGATGCACGTCGCCGGCCTGATGATCTTCGAGCTGCCCAAGGGCGCGCCGCTGAGCTATTTCCAGGACCTGTTCAAGGACTCGCGCGAGCACCAGCAGTTCTACGCGCCCTGGAACCGCAAGCTGCGCAGCTCTCGTCTGAAGAACCTGCGGCACGAGTGGGTGGAGGAAAAAGACGTCGATCTCGACTACCACGTGCGGCTGTCGGCGCTGCCCTGGCCGGGCGGCGAACGCGAACTCGGCATCCTGATTGCGCGCCTGCACAGCCGGCCGCTGAACTTCCGCCGCCCGCCCTGGGAATGTCACGTGATCCAGGGCCTGGAGCACAACCGCTTCGCGCTCTACATCAAGATGCACCATGCACTGATCGACGGCGTCAGCGGCATGCGCCTGCTGGCGCGCATGCTGGCCAAGACGCCGGAGGACCATGAGCTGCCGGCCTTCTGGTCGGTGCCGCCGGAGAAGCGTGCGCCGACCGCGTCCCTGACCAGCGCCGCCGATGCGGTCGGTGGACTGGTCGCAGGCCTGCGGCAGAAGTTCAGCTCGGTGCCGGAACTGGCGCGGGCCACGCGCGAACTGCTGCGCGCGGCGCGCAGCAAGACCGACCCGATGGGCGTGCCGTTCAAGGCCCCCAAGTCGATGCTCAATGGCCGCATCACCGGCCAGCGCCGCTTCGCCACGCAGCTGTATTCGATCGAGCGGGTGAAGAAGCTGGCCAAGGCCGCGGACTGCTCGCTCAACGATGTGGTGCTGGCGCTCTGCGGTGCGGCGCTGCGCCGCTTCCTGGAGGAGGCCGGCGAACTGCCGGCGCAGCCCCTGACGGCCGGCATCCCGGTATCGGTGCGGCCGGCCGACGACCAGGAGCAGGGCAACGCGATCAGTTTCATCATCTCCACGCTGGGCACCGACATCGTCGACCCGGTCGAACGCCTGCAGGCGATCCGCGCCTCGACGCAGCGCGCCAAGGCGCACCTGCAGAGCCTGCCGAAGAGCGCCCTGGAGAGCTACACCATGCTGCTGATGGGTCCCTACATCCTGCAGTTGCTCAGCGGCCTGGGCGGCCGCACACGGCCGGTGTTCAATGTCACCGTGTCCAACGTGCCCGGCCCGCAGCAGCCGCTCTATCTGCGGGGCGCCAAGCTGGTGGCGAACTATCCGGTGTCGCTGGTCACCCATGGCCAGGCGATCAACATCACCTGCCATGGCTACGCCGACACGCTGAGCTTCGGCTTCGTGGCCTGCCGCGACACGCTGCCGCACATGCAGCGCATCGCGGTCTATACCGGCGAGGCGCTGGAGGAACTGGAGACCGCGGTCTACGGTGCGGCGAAGCCCAGGCGCGGCTGAGCCGCAGGCGCGGTCTCGCCGCTACCGCCGGTCACCGAAGTAGTGACGCAGGCTTTCCGGTATCCGCGCGGGCTCGGGATGGCTCACGCCGGCCGGCAAGGGGTGAGCGTTGAAGGTGTGCCAGAACAATACGTCGCGGCCGTACAGTTCGCCGGCATCCAGGTCCTGGTAGAGGCAGGCCAGGGCCTTGCCGGAGTAGGCGCTGTCGGCGCGGGCGCCGCTGGCGGCTTCAAAGCGTGCCACCGCCGCGCGGGTCTGTGGTGTCGGCCGGGCATAGCCGCTGCCGAAGAACTCGTCGCGGATGCTGATGCGTTCCGGTGATGTTGCGCGCCGCCGAAATCCGGAGTCGATGCTGTGCAGGTGGCTGCGCGTGCGTTCGATCAGGCGCTGCAGCTTCTGCGGGCCTGCATAGCGGTGATCCACGACCTGCACCGCGACGATCCGGCTGCGCAGGCCAGCCAGTTCCAGCCCCAGCGACAGGCCCGCCACCGTACCCATGCTGCTGAAGGCGACATAGATCAATTCGGGTTCCGGCAGAAGGCCGGCGTTGACCTGCTGTCGCAGTTCGAAGGCGGCGTTGATGTAGCCGGCGACTCCGACCGGCGCCGAGCCCCCGGGCGGAATCCATTCGGGCAGCCGCCCGCGGCGTACCAGGCTGCGCGCGCTACGCAACAGGGCGGCGGCGATGATGCGCTTGTCGTCCGGCAGCTCCCGCAATTCGGCACCAGCATGCAGGCCGATCGCAAGGTTGTCGGCGACGTAGGCTGCGCCGGGCTGGGGCAGCAGGTAGGCGAGGGTGTCGAGTCCCAGCTTGCGGCCGTGCCAGGCGGTGGCGGCAACGAAGTTGGACCCTGCGTAGCCGAAGGTCAGCAGTTCGCGCGCGCCGCGAGCCTTTGCGGCCGCGAGCAGGAAATCCAGCTTGCGGATCTTGTTGCCGCCGTAGTCGGTGGCGGTCAGGTCGTCGCGCTTGAGGAACAGGGAGTCACCGCCGGCGAGCCGCTCGACGGGCGTCGGCCCGGCCAGCAGGCCGGCGACCGGCAGCGCGGCGGCGAGCGCGCGGTAGGCCGTGAGCAGGGGATAGGGCGAAAGGTCCATGGCGGTGCCACTGTATCGCCTGGGCGCCGGGTGCAGTCAAAGCTGGCCGCAGATGACCTCCGCGTGTCCGCTGCGCACCCTGATCCTGGCCTGGTAACTGCTCGATACTCAATCGACATCAGGGCATCGGGCGTTGGGCGAAAGCCGGCGCATGAGGCCCTGAACCCGTCGCAGGAGAGCGGCGGCTTGCCCAGGCAGGCCGTCCACCGAAGGCGCAATCTCCCATGAACGCTCAGGTACACGTACTGCGACAGGTCACATAGCCGTCTGGAGAGCGATCCGTTTTCGCAACGGGATGGATCCGCCGAAGAAGCAACGCAGGTTCGTCCTGCGGAAACTCTCAGGCCCAAGGACAGGGGGAGCGGCACGGACGAGCCCGACAGGGCCCGTAGTGCCGTCTCTTCCGTTGCTGTATTGGGAGCATTGCAATGAGAGTGATCGTTCTTGGCGCCGGCGTGATCGGCGTGACCACCGCGTATTACCTGAACCGCAGGGGCTGCGACGTCACCGTCATCGATCGGCAGGCGCAGCCCGCCGCAGAAACCAGCTTCGCCAACGGCGGCCAGGTGTCGGTCAGCCACGCCGAGCCCTGGGCCAATCCCGGGGCGCCCTGGAAGACGCTGAAGTGGCTGCTGCGCGAGGATGCACCGCTGCTGTTCCGGCCGCGCTTCGATCCGCGCCAGTGGTGGTGGGGCCTCAGTTTCCTGCATGAGTGCCTGCCCTGGCGCACGCGGCACAACATCCGCCAGATCGTGCAGCTCGGCAGCTACAGCCGCGACATGCTCCAGGCCTTGCGTCGCGACACCGGCCTGCAGTACGACCAGCGCACGCAGGGCATCCTGCATTTCTATACCAGTGCGCGCGAGTTCGACGCCGCGGTGGCCCCCACGAAGCAGATGCAGGAGCTGGGCTGCGACCGCCGCCTGATCTCGGCCGACGAGGCGGTGGCACTGGAGCCGGCGCTGCGGCACATCCGCCCGCAACTGGCAGGCGCGACCTACACCGCGGCGGACGAGTCCGGCGACGCGCAGCAGTTCACCCGCACGCTGGCCGCGCTCTGCGCCGCGCGTGGCGTGAAGTTCCTGATGAACCACCAGGTCACCGCGCTGCGCACCACCGAGGGGCGCCTGCACCATGTCGAGGCAGTGGATGGCGAGGGTCGGTATGTCCAGCTCAAGGCCAACAACTACGTGATGGCGCTGGGCAGCTTCAGCCCGCTGCTGGCACAGCAGCTCGGCCTGCGTCTCAACATCTATCCGGCCAAGGGCTACTCGGTGACGATGCCGATCCTCGACGAATCGATGGCCCACCAGGTGTCGCTCACCGACGACGAGTACAAGCTGGTGTTCTCGCGTCTCGGCGACCGCCTGCGTATCGCCGGCACGGCCGAGCTCAACGGCTACGACCGCAACCTCAACCCGGTGCGCTGCCAGGCGATCGTGCGCCGGGTCGAGCAGTTGTTTCCCGGTGCCGGCGACAGCTCGAAGGCACAGTTCTGGACCGGGCTGCGCCCTGCCACCCCGTCCAACCTGCCTTACATCGGGCGCAGCCGGGTGCCGAACCTGTACCTGAACACCGGCCACGGCACGCTGGGCTGGACCCATGCCTGCGGCTCCGGCAGCGCCATCTCCGACATCGTCTGCGGACGCCGGCCGGAACTGGATTTCGCCTTCACCGGGCTGCCCGCCGCCGGCGGCGGCGGCCAAGTACAAACCATTTCCTGAGAGGATGCCATGAGCCTGCTGAGAACCAAGACCATCACGCCCCATGCCGTCACCGGCCTGCGACGCTGCCTGACCGCCACCGACCTGACCCTGCTCGGCATCGGCTGCATCATCGGCGCCGGCATTTTCGTGCTGACCGGCATCGCGGCCGCGACCCACGCGGGACCGGCGATCGTGCTGTCCTACGTCGTTGCCGGCCTGGCCTGCGCCTTCGCCGCGCTGTCCTATGCCGAGCTGTCGTCCAGCATCGGCGGCTGCGGCAGCGCCTACGGCTATGCCTACGCCAGCGTCGGCGAGCTGCCGGCCTGGATCATCGGCTGGGCGCTGATCCTGGAGTACGGCGTCGCCACGGCGACGGTGGCGATCGGCTGGTCGGGCTATTTCACCAACGCCCTGCAGGCGGTGGGTCTCCACCTGCCGCCGGCGCTGCTGCACGCGCCGCATGAGGGTGGGCTGATCAACCTGCCGGCGGCGGCCATCGTCGGCCTGCTGGCCATCCTGCTGGTGGCCGGGGCGCGGGAATCGGCACGTTTCAACGCCGTGATGGTGCTGGTGAAGGTGCTGGCCATCGCGCTGTTCATCGGCATCGCTTCATTCCATGTCGAGCCGGCGCACTGGACGCCGTTCATGCCCTTCGGCTGGGGCGGCGTGATGACGGGTGCGGCGACGATCTTCTTCGCCTACATCGGCTTCGACGCGGTCTCCACCGCGGCCGACGAGGCGGTCAACCCGCAGCGCGACGTACCCATCGGCATCCTGGCGTCGCTGGCGATCTGCACCGCGATCTACATCGTTGTCGCCGGCCTGCTGACCGGCGTGGCGCACTACGACACGCTCAACAATCCCTCGCCGGTGGCGCAGGTGCTGCTGGGCCTGGGCTACAAGTGGGCCTCCGCGCTGATCGCCGCCGGGGCGATCGCGGGGCTGACCACGGTGATGCTGGTGCTGTTCTTCGGCCTCACGCGCATCTTCCTGGCGATGTCCACCGATGGCCTGCTGCCGCCGGCCCTGTCCCGGGTGAACCCGAAGACGCAGACGCCGGTGCGGGTGATCCTGGCCAGTGCCGTGCTGATCGCGGGCATCGCAGGGTTTACGCCCATCGGCCAGGTGGCCGAGCTGACCAACATCGGCACGCTGGCCGCCTTCACCATGGTCTGCCTGGGCGTCATCGTCGCCCGCCGCACGCGGCCGGAGCTGCCGCGGCCGTTCCGGGTGCCGTTCTACCCCCTGCTGCCGGTGCTGGGCATGATCGCCTGCCTGGCGCTGATGCTGAGCCTGCCGGCGGCGACCTGGCAGCGCTTCGGTCTGTGGATGCTGCTGGGGCTGGCGGTGTACTTCCTCTATGCCCGCCGCCGCAGCCACCTCGGGCGCCCCTCCTGGCCTTGTGCGACCCCTTCGGCGTCCGCCAATGATCTGCCGGGCAGAGGGGGTGATTCCTTAGTATTCCCCCATAACGTGGCGCAGGGGACCCCCGGCGCCGCAGCTGAGGAGCGAGGCGCGTGAGGACGACAGGCAGCGGGTCGGTACGACCACAATGGCGCGGGCTGCGGTTGCTGGCCCTGATGGCGGCGTTGTCGATCACAGGCCGCGCAGCCGCGGTGGAGTTCGACCTGGGAGAAAGCGGCGTCAGCGGCGAACTCAAGGCCGAACTGGCCGTCGGCGCCCGTGTCCGCATGCAGGACCGCGACTCTCGCCTGCTCGGCAAGCTCAATGTCCAGGGCCAGCAGGGCCTCTGCGGCGCCGATGGCGCGGACTGCGCCGGTATCGACGGCAATGCCCGCTACCTGGCCGCGAAGGGCAACCTGCTGCCGGACTACGACAACGGCGACCTCAACTACGACCAGTACGACCTGGTCGCCGCCACGTCCAGGCTCAGCGTCCAGATGAAGCTGTCGCGCGACGACTGGGGCATCTTCACCCGCGGCCTGTTCTACTACGATCCGGTCAACGACGGCTTCGAGGAAAGTCACCCGAACACCGTCTTCCAGCCCGCGCATACGCGCCGGCCCAGGGGCGTGGAGGACGAGATCGGCCGGCGCGTGGACCTGATGGAAGCCTACGTCTACGGCTCCGTGCCGTTCTTCAACGACAACACGCTGAACATCACCCTCGGCCGCCAGAACATCACCTGGGGCGAGAGCAACTTCCTGGTGCTCAACAGCATCAACACGATCAACCCGCCCAGCGCCAACCGCCTGGAGTTCCCGGTCGGAACGCTGAACGAGGCGTTCACGCCGGTGCCGATGCTGCTGCTGGGGACCAACTTCGGCAACGGCCTCAGCGCGCAGGTCTTCTACCAGTTCGGCTGGGAGCCGGTGGAGCTGGAGTCGGCGGGCAGCTACTACTCCACCGACGACACCACCGGCACCGGCGGCCGCCTGGCGCACCTGCAGGGCCAGACGCCGGAAGATCCGGACAACCAGATTCGTCCCAACGCGCCCTTGTCGAACTCCGGCCGCACGTTCTACCGCGACCCGGACCGCGAGCCTCGCGACGGCGGCCAGTACGGCGCGGAGTTGAAGTTCTACGCCGAGGAACTGGGCGAGGGCACCACCTTCGGCCTGTACTTCGCCAACTACCACAACCGCCTGCCGATCGGCAGCTTCATCGCCGCCGACGCCTCGTCCTGCCGCCAGGCCCCCGAGGCGCTGGACTCGACGCCGCTGCTGGTGCTGCCGTTCTGCCTGCTCGGCGGCGAGGCGGCACCGGTGGACACGATCCGCTACTTCCTCGAATACCCCGAGGACGTGCAGATGATCGGCGCCAGCGTGGTGTCGCCGGTGGGCGAGTGGTCGTTCCAGGGCGAGTACGCGTTCCGGCCCAACCTGCCGATCCAGGTCGATGCCGTGGACCTCAGCTTCGCCGCGCTGCAGCCGGCCTTCCCGCGCCAGGATGTGCCGGTGCCGCTGGTGGGCCTGACCATTCCCGGTGCGCGCCACGGCGCACCCGACTACATCGAGACGATCTATCGCGGCCACACCGTGATGCCCGGCGACACCATCAAGGGCTACGAGCGCATGAAGGTCGGCCAGCTCAACCTCAGCGCGCTGCGCCTGGCGTCGAACAACCCCTTCCACGCCGCCCAATGGCTGATGCTGATCGAGGCCGGCCTGACCCATGTGCTGGACATGCCCTCGCTGAACCAGCTGCAGTTCGAAGGGCCGGGCACCAGCGCCAGCTATGCACCGGGCATCGACGGTACCGGCGATCCCGACGGTACGGCCGACCCCGACCGCACCAACCCCACGCAGCAGAAGCGGGGCTTCGCGACGCAGGTTTCCTGGGGCTACCGCGTCTACCAGGAGCTGGAGTACCCGGATGGTCCCTTCGGCCTGACCTGGAAGCCCAACCTGCTGATCGCGCACGACGTCCAGGGCACCGCGCCGGGACCTGGCGGCAACTTCATCGAGGGCCGCATGGAGTTCGACCTGGGCCTGACACTGAAGGCGCAGGAGCTGTGGAGCGCCAATCTCGTATACGTCTGGTACACCGGTGCCGACGAGTTCAATCTGCTGCGTGACCGCGACAATCTCGCGGCCAACGTCATCTTCAATTTCTGATGTAAAGCGACCCGAGGCAATCCGATGAACACACTACTCCGCAAGCTGGGCTTCGCCACGGTACTGATCCTGGGTTGCGCCCAGGCCGTGCAGGCCAAGGTCCCTGCCGCCGAAGCGGCCAGGCTCAAGGACGGTACGCTGATGCCGCTGGGCGGCGAGAAGAAGGCCAACGCCGACGGCTCGATCCCGGCCTGGGACGGCGGCCTCAAGACCGCGCCCGCCGGCTGGACCAACGGCAAATACCTGGTGGACCCGTTCCCCGAAGACAAGCCGCTGTTCACGATCACCAGGGACAACCTCGCCCAGTACAAGGCGAAGCTCGGTGCCGGGCAGGTCGCGATGTTCGAGCGCTATCCCAAGACCTACAGGATGCCGGTCTACCCGACTCGGCGCACGATGATCAATGCGCCGCACCTGTATGACGCCGCATACAACAACGCGCTCAATGCCACGCTCAGCGATGACGGCGACAACCTGCAGAACGCCGTCGGTGCCGCGCCGTTCCCGATCCCCAAGACCGGGCAGGAGGTGATCTGGAACCACAAGCTGAAGAACTCCGGCGTCAGCGTCGTGCGCCCCAACGCCAAGATTCCGGTCAACCAGGATGGCAGCTTCACCCCCGGCATGGTGCTGGAGTCGGTGTTCAACCCGATCGCGCTGCCGGGCATGACCTACGAATCGCTGGGCAATGTCGCGTTCTACTACATGGCGCTGTACAAGAAGCCCACGCGTAATGCCGGCACCATCAACCTGGCGCATTCCACGCTGAACCAGCGCAAGGAACCGCAGAAGGTCTGGGAGTACAACCCCGGCCAGCGTCGCCTGCGCCGTGCGCCGGCCCTGGCCTACGACTACCCGGATCCGGGCTCCGACGGCCTCACCACGATCGACCAGATCGACACCTTCAACGGCGCCCTCGACCGCTACACCTGGAAGCTGGTCGGCAAGCAGGAGATGTACATCCCCTACAACGCCTACCGCATCCATAGCGACAAGCTGAAGTACAAGGACATCGTCCGCCCGGGCCACATCAACCAGGAACAGGCCCGCTACGAACTGCACCGGGTCTGGGTGGTGGAAGCGAACCTCAAGTCCGGCACCAGCCACGCCTACGCCAAGCGCCGCTTCTATCTCGACGAGGACGGCTGGCAGATCGTCGCCGCCGAGAACTACGACGCCCGCGGCCAGCTGTGGCGGGTGCAGGAAGATCACTCGCTGGTGTTCTACAGCAAGGACGATCCGCGGCAGATGCCGGTCCTCGACGTCAGCTACGACCTGCTCAGCGGCCGCTACCTGCTGCAGCAGATCAACAACGAAGACGGCGAGATCAAGGACAGCAAGTTCCCCAAGGGCCACTTCGAGCCTGACAACATGCAGAACCTGGCCAAGGGCGGATAATCGTCCGGCTGCTGCCGGAATCGAGGGAGCAGTCCCCGGGGAGCGATGACAATGAGAACTCAGAAAAGAATCGGCACGGCAGTGTTCTGCCTGCTGCTCACAACGCTGGCGGCCTGCAGCGGCCGCAGTTCGGCCCCCGACGGCGCCGGAGGCTCTTCCGCCGTGGCGGACCCCCGGCGCGCCGCCTGCATGATGAAGAGTCCCTACCTGAAGGTCGGCGCCGGGCTCGACGCACCGGGCCGCCTGGAGGTGCCGGTCCCCGCCGTGGGGGCGCCCGCCACCTGCAAGGGCAACAAGCAGTTCCGCTTCGGCTCCGGGCTTTACGACATCACCGGCGTGGTGGCCAACACCAGCGGCATGGGCTGGGAGAATCCCGCGCAGGTCTTCGGCGGCCTGCATACGCGCCAGTACGCGCGCGCCTTCGCGATCGAGTCGCCCTGCAACGGCAAGCGCGTGATGATCGTCGTCGCCGACATCGGCATCATGACCGGCGCGCTGCGCCTGCATGCACTGGAAGCCATCGCCGCCGACCCCGAGCTGGCGGGCCGCTACGGGCCGGAGAACCTGATGCTGTCGGCCACGCACACGCACCAGGGCCCGGCCGGCTACTCGCATTTCCTGGCCCACAACCTGCTGCACCTCGGCTTTGACGATGCCACCTTCCAGGTCACCGCCGACGGCATCGTGCAGGCGCTCAAGCGCGCCGACGCCAACCTGCGCGCGCACCCCGACAGTGCCCGCATCGGCGTGGCCAGCGGCGAACTGCTCAACACCAGCATCCAGCGTTCTGCGCCGGCCTACGAGATGAACAGCGAGGCCGAGCGCCGCGAGTTCCTCAACCGCCGCGGCGAAGAGGTGCGCAACAACAAGCGCGTCGTGCAGCTCAACCTGGTGCGCGGCAACGGCTCGCCGGTGGGCATCCTCAACTGGTTCGGAGTGCACGGCACCGTGGTCGGCGAGAACCTCAAGCTGGTCAGCTCCGACAACAAGGGCTACGCCGCGCTGGGCTTCGAGCGGATCATGAAGGCCGGCTACGCCGTGACCGATCCCGGCATCGACAGCTTCGTCGCCGCCTTCGCCCAGGCCGACCAGGGCGACGCCTCGCCCAACATCTTCATCCTGGAGCGGCCGTACCCCGATCCCACGCGCGGCGGCGGGGCCGACGACTACGAATCCAATGCCATCTCCGGCACCAAGCACATCGCCAAGGCCCTGGAACTGTACGCACGCGACGCGGCGCTGTCCGGCCCGGTGGACTACCGCCTGTTCCACGTGAAGATGGACGAGGTGGAAGTCACCGACCCGGTGGTGCTGGCCAGCCTGAAGCATCCGGCGGAAATGGATGCCGCGGTCAAGCGCACCTGCTCGCCGGCGCTGGGCCCGTCCTTCGCGGCCGGTGCCGAGGATGGCCCGGGCCCGGCGGTGGAGGGCGTCAGCTGCGCCTCCGGCCTGGACCTGATCGCCGCTGCGGCGGCCGATTTCCAGACCCTGCTGGCGATCCGCCCGCCGGCCGACGTCTCCGGCTTCCCGCCGAACATCCTGCCGCTGAACCTGGTGTCGGCCGTGGCGATGTGCCAGCTCAAGCTGCTGCCGCCAAATCCGGTGCTGGGCGATTTTTCCTGCCAGGCCGAGAAGCCGGTGGCGCTGCCGCTGACGGTGGCGGGCGTGCCGGCGGAGCCGCTGGTGCTGCCCTTCCAGATCGTGCGCCTCGGCAACCTCGCGCTGATCGGCCTGCCCTGGGAAGTGCCGACCATGTCGGCGCGCCGCATCCGCAAGATGATGCTGGATGTGCTCGCGCCGGCCGGCGTGGACACCGTGGTGGTGGCGCCGCTGACCAACGACTTCGTGCACTACCTGCCGACGCGCGAGGAGTACGCCTCGCAGCAATACGAAGGCGCCTCCGACATCTTCGGCCCCTGGACGCTCGCCGCCGTGCAGCAGGAGCTGCGCAAGCTCGCCGCCACGCTGCGCGACGGCACGCCGGCGCCGGAGGGGCCGGACTATGTCGACGGCACGCCGGTGCTGCTGCGGCCGCCCTACGTCGCCGGCGACCTGCCGCTGCCGCGCGCCTTCGGCAGCCTTGTGACCGACGTGCCGGCCACGGCGACGCCGGGCGACACGGTCACCGCCGAGTTCCAGTCCGGCCATCCGCGCAACGACCTGCGCACGCAGCAGAGCTACGTCTACGCCGAGCGCGAGAAGGCGGATGGCAGTTGGGAAGTGGTGGCCGAGGACCGTGACCCGGAGCTGTGGTTCGTGTGGAAGCCCGCGCTGCCGCAGCCCTTGCCGATCGACCTGCCGGTGGTAGGCGGCGGCCTGTCGTCCACCGCCGAGGCGGTCTGGCACATCCCGAAGAACCTGCCGGCGGGCACCTATCGCCTGCGCCTGGAAGGCGCGGCGCAGACACTGGTGTTGCCCAAGGTTTCCTACACCGGTCTGTCGAGTCCGTTCACGGTCGCCGGGCCGGTGTCGGACTGTCCATGAACCGCAAGCTCAGGACAGGACGATGAAACAGATCAGGGGAAAGGTTGCGCTGGTCACCGGCGCATCCATGGGCATCGGTGCCGCCGTGGCCAGGCAGCTGGCGCAGGAAGGCTGCAAGGTCGCGCTGCTCGCGCGCGGGCGTGAAGGGCTGGACCAGGTGGCTGCGGAGATTCGCGCCGCAGGCGGTGTCGCCGGCGTGTATCCCTGCGATGCGAATGACGCGGCGGCGGTGGCCGCTGCAGTCGGCGCTGCTGCCGCCGAACTGGGGCCGGTGGCGATCCTGGTCAACAACGCCGGGGCCGGTACCTTCAAGCCGCTGGACCGGATGACCCTTCCGGAGGCGATGCTGACCGTCAACCTGCCGTTCGGCGCAGCGGTGGCGGCCAGTCACAGCGTGGTGCCGGGCATGATCGCGCGCGGCGAGGGTCATATCGTCAACCTCACCAGTCCGGCGAGCTACTTCCCGTTGCCCTACATGGTGCCGTACACCGCCAGCCGTCACGCGATCATGGGCTTGTCGCTGAGCCTGCGCGAAGAGCTGGAGCGGCACGGCGTAGGGGTGTCGCTGGTCTGTCCCTCGAAGGTCGACACCGGCTACTTCGAGCGCAACGACGCCGACTTCCGCTGGTATCCGCGCATGTCCTCGGCGTTCCCCACGCTGTTGCCGGAGCGGGTGGCGCGCGAGGTCGTGCGAGCCATCCGCGGCAACAAGCGCGAACACATCTTTCCCTTCATCCTCTGGCTCACCGTCCGTGTCTTCCAGAAGGCGCCGCGGCTCAACCTGTGGTTCATGAAGGCCATCGGCCTGTTCCGGCCGGCGCGCACGGCCTGAAGGCTGACGGGCTGACGGGCATGGGCTGAAATTACTGCATCGATTGTCGCGCAGACGACAGTCCTGGCCGGGGCATCCGGTTCAGGATGTATCCATAAAAAGCGGAGAGGAGAACTCGATGTCCCCGAGTCGGCTGCCGTTGCTGGCCGCTGTCCTGCTGCTGTCCGCCTGTGGCGGCAGCGAACCGGTTGAATCCGCCACCGCGCGCAACGATCAGGGCTGGGTCGGCGCCTGGGCCGCCGCGCCCTACGGGCCGTATCCGCTGGGGCCCTTGACCGACCTGCTCCCCGTGCCGCAGCCGGTGCCGCTGCCGCCGATCCCGAGCCTGCTGCCCGGAAACCAGGCGGTGGACCAGAGCTTCCGCATGGTGGTGCGGCCGACGCTGGGGGGCGAGACGCTGCGTGTGCGCCTGTCCAACCTGGTCGGCGACCGGCCGCTGCGCGTCGGCCCGGTGCAGGTCGCGCAGCGCCTGGCGGGACCGGCGATCCTGCCCGGCAGCGGCCGCCCGGTGCTGTTCGGCGGCAGGGACGAGGTGACCATCGCCCCGGGCGCCGAGGCGATCAGCGATGCGGTGGATTTCTCCTACGCCGTCGGCACGGACCTGGCGGTGTCCTTCCACGTCATCGGCGAGAGCGGCCCCATCACCTGGCACGCCGTGTCCTTCGCGCTGAGCTACGTCGGCCTGCCGAACCTCGGCGACAGCACCGGCGATCCCATCGGGCTGAGCTTCCCGCAGCCGACGCTGGGCTGGTTCTTCCTCAGCGGCATCGACGTGCTGGCGCCGCAATCGCCGGGTGCGATCGTCGCGATCGGCGACTCGATCACCGACGGCTCTTACGCGGTGCCGGAGACCAATACGCGCTGGCCGGATTTCCTTGCACAGCGCCTGCAGCGCGCCGGCATCGCGATGGGTGTGCTCAACCAGGGCATCAACAGCAACACCGTGACGCGCACGGCGATCAGCGCAGACAGTGCCTACCAGGGGGCGCCGGCGGTGGAGCGCTTTGGCCGCGATGTGCTGGACCGCGCGGGTGTGCGCTCGGTGCTGATCTTCGAGGGCACCAACGATCTCGGTGCCGGTGTGGCGGCGGAGGAGATCCATGCGGGCATCCGCTCCTTGTCCGACCGCGCACACGCCGCCGGTCTCTGCGTCGTCGTCGGCACGATCCCGCCGCGCATGGACGTGATTCCGCCGTTGTTCAGCTGGAAGCCGGCGACGATGGAGCCACAGCGCCAGCGCCTCAATGAGCTGATCCGCGCCGATTCCTCTTTCGACTCGCTCGCCGATTTCGAGGCGGCGCTGGCGCTGCCCGGCACGACCCTGCCCAACGTGCTGCTGTATTTCCCCGACCTGCTGCACCCGAATTCCCTCGGCTTCGCCGCGATGGCGCAGGCTGTGCCGCTGGAGGCGCTGGTGCCGCCCCCCGTGGGGCATTGCAATCGCTGAAAGGACAGGCTCATGACGCAACTCGCAGGAAAAACGGTCTGGATCACCGGCGCCTCCGGCGGCATCGGTGAGGGCCTGGCGCAGCAGGCCGCCCGGCGCGGCGCGAAGCTGGTGCTGACCGCACGGCGCGAGGCGGAGCTGGAGCGGGTGCGCCAGGCGTTGCCGCGGCCGCAGGAGGTGGCGCTGCTGCCGCTGGACCTGGCGCAGTTCGATGCCGGGGACACCGTGCGCCGCGCGGAGGCCTTTTTCGGTCCCGTCGACGTGCTGGCCAACAACGCCGGCATCTCGCAGCGCACCACCACGCTGGAGACGCCGATGGCGGCCTACCGCCAGATCATGGAAGTGGATTTCTTCGCGCCGGTGGCGCTGACCAAGGCGCTGCTGCCCGGCATGGTGGCGCGCGGTTCGGGGCACGTGGTGACGGTCAGCAGCGTGTTCGGCCATATCGCGATGGCGCGCCGCACCGCCTACGCCGCCGCCAAGCACGCCCTGCACGGCTTCTACGACAGCGCGCGCATCGAACTGGGCGGGCAGGGCATCCGCTTCACCCTGGTCTGCCCCGGCTTCGTCGCTACCCAAGTCTCGGCCAATGCCCTGGGGCCGGACGGCCGGCCCTGGGGTCAGGTCGACGCGGACATCGGCGCCGGGATGGACCCCGCGGTCTGCGCCGATCGCATCTGGCGGGCCGTGGAGCAGGACCGCTATGAGGTCATGATCGCCGGCAAGGAGGCCGTCGCGGTCTACATCAAGCGCTTCCTGCCGCTGACCGCCTACACCGCCTTCGCCCGGCGACTCAAGGTGATGTAGGCCCTCCGTGCGGCCGCCGGGGTTTTGCCGCACACTCCGGGCAGGAGAGGAAACATGAAAAAGAGCAGGCCCGCGGCGTCGCAGGGACTGACGCGTCGCGACTTCATCCACGGCATGGCCGCCGCCACCGGCAGCCTGATCCTGCCCGGCTGCGGTGACAGCACGCAGGTCGGTGGCTCAGGGTCCTTGCCGCCGCCCGAGGAGTCCGGCATCGACCACATCGTCGTGCTGATGATGGAGAACCGCTCCTTCGACCACTTCCTCGGCTGGGTCCCGGGCGCCGACGGCATCCAGGCCGGCGTGAGCCTCAAGGACGCAGCCGGCAACACGCGCCAGTCGCGCAACCTGGCGCCGAACTTCCAGAACTGCCAGCTGGCCGACCCGGACCACAGCTATGACGGCGGCCGTGTCCACGTCAACGGCGGCAAGATGGACGGTTTCCTGCTGACGCAACCGGTGGGCGACGATTTCGCGGTCGGCTACTACACCGCCGACAGCCTGCCGTTCTACAAGGGCTGCGCCGAGCACTGGACGATCTGCGACCGTTACTTCAGCAGCATGCTCGGCCTGACCACGCCGAACCGCATCTACATGCATGCCGGCCAGACCGACCGTATCGTGAACTCGGTAGCGATCTCCAGCCTGCCGACGGTCTGGGATCGCATGCTGGAAAAGGGCCGCAGCGTGGCCTACTACTACCAGGACGTGTCCTACCTGTCCTTCTGGGGCAGCAAGTACACCGGCTTTTCCAAGCGCTATGCGAAGAGCCGGCTGCAGTCCGACGTCACGGCAGGACGCCTCGCGAACCTGACCTACATCGACAACGTCGGCTCCACGCTCAACGAGGGCGGCAGCCTGTCGCGCGACGATCACCCGGTCGCCGACATCCGCGACGGCCAGGCCTTCCTCAACGAGGTCTACGACATCCTGCGCCAGGGCCCGGATTGGGAACGCACGCTGCTGGTGATCAACTACGACGAGTGGGGCGGCTTCTACGATCACGTGCCGCCGCCCTTCGCGCCGGTGACACCCGAGGAAGCGGCGCTGGGCAACGATGGCCGCCTCGGCGGGCGCGTGCCCTGCGTCATCATCGGACCGCGCGCGAAGCGCGGCCATGTCGAGCACCGGCAGTTCGACCCGAACTCGATCCTCAACATGATCGCCTGGCGCTTCGGGTTCGAGCCCCTGGGCGCGCGTGCCGGCTCGGCCAACCTGGCGCATGCACTGGACTTCTCCTCCACGCCGAAACGGGCCGCGCCGGCCTTCGACGTGCCGGGCGGACCCTTCGGAGGCCTGTGCCTGCCGCTGGCGACGATCCTGCATCTCGCCGGCCTTGAGGCGCCGCTGCCGCTGCCGGAGCTGCCGGTGGTGCCGCTGCCCGAGCAGATCCAGTTGCCGCCGATCCCGGGCCTGGACGAGCCCCTGCTGCGGCTGGTCAGCCACCTGCAGGAACTGGACACGCTACGGCGCCTGGGCGCCGGCTTCGGGTTCTAGAACCAGGGCAGCAAACGATGGCCAGCAGGAACCAGGAGAAGCCCATGGCAACGCAAGCGAAGATCTGCATATTCGGTGCCGGCAGCATCGGCTGCTATGTCGGCGGCCGTCTCGCGGCGCACGGCAACGATGTCGTCTTCATCGCGCGCCCGCGCATCGTGGAGGAACTCTCCGCCAGTGGCCTGCACCTGACCGACTGGGAAGGTGCGGACCTGCGGGTCGCCGCCGGCCAGTTGCAGCTGGCCACCTCGGCGCAGGCCGCCGCGGACGCCGGCCTGGTGCTGGTCACCGTCAAGTCCGCCGCCACCGATGAGGTGGGCGCCGAACTGGCTGCGGTGCTGAAGCCCGGTGCGGTCATCGTCAGCCTGCAGAACGGACTGCACAACGCCGAGGTGCTGCGCAAGCGCCTGCCGGGCCGCACCGTGCTGCAGGGGATGGTCCCGTTCAACGTCCTGCATCGCGGCCCTGGCGCCTTCCACCATGGCTCCGAGGGCAAGCTGGAGGCCGAGGAGCACCCCGCGCTGGAGCCTTTCCTCGGCGCCTTCGAGAAGGCCGGCCTGCCGCTGGAACTGCATGCCCAGATGCTGCCGGTGCTCTGGGCCAAGCTGCTGCTCAACCTCAACAACGCAGTCAACGCGCTGTCCAACCAGCCGCTGAAAGCGGAGCTGTCGCAGCGCGCGTATCGCCGTTGCCTGGCCCTGGCACAGGAGGAACTGCTGGGGCTGCTGGGCTCCGCCGGCGTGAAGCCGGCCAAGCTCACGCCGCTGCCGCCGCACTGGATTCCGAAGTTGCTCGGCGTACCCGATTTCCTGTTCCGCCGCCTGGCCAGCCAGATGCTCGAGATCGATCCACTGGCGCGCTCCTCGATGTGGGAAGACCTGCAGGCCGGCCGCAAGACCGAGGTCGACTATCTCAACGGCGAAGTGGTAAGGCTGGCCTATGCCCAGGGCCGCCATGCACCGGTCAACGCGCGCCTGATGTCCTTGATCCACCAGGCGGAGAACGGCGGACAGCGCGAGTGGAGCGGGGAGGCACTGCTGGCGGAGCTGCGGCGCGCCTGCCAGGGCCGATGACGGCCCCTACTTGCGCTTGATGAGCCGCCACACGATGTAGCCGAACAGGAACATGCCGAAGGCGCGGCCGAACTGGTAGGCCGCGCTGGCCTCGGTCGAGCCGGCCTGCTGGGCCAGGCTCATGGCGGGCAGGCAGGCGAGCGTCAGCGCAGCAAGCGCCGGTGTGATGCGGTTCATGAGTCCCCTGGACTTGGTCCTGTGTCGTGATCTGCCACGGCTGCGTCAGGTGCCGACCGTGTAGGCCCCTGTCACCAAGGGCAGCTGGTGCGCCCGGATGATACCCGGCGGCGCGGCGAACACATGCGGAATGGCGTGGATCATCGGCATCGCCGTCAGCGTGCCGGGGTCGAAATCGCGGGTGCCGCCGGTCTGCTGGTAGAGGCAGCGGATGTTGGGCTGACCCTGGATTTCCACCAGCCAGCCGTCCTCCACCGCCCAGTTCGGCTCCAGCTTCGTGCCCAGCTTCCAGGCTACCTTCAGTTCGATCACGGCCTTGCCGTTGACGCGTGCCGACCAGCAGCAGCGCAGGCCGCTGATGCAGCCCTTGCCGATCCTCATGTAGCCCAGGTCCACGTCTTCGGTGGCGGCGGCATACTCGACGTCGAAGCGGATTTCGTCCACCTCGATCTTCAGTGCCTCCGCCATCATCTCCACCGCTTCCTTGAAGGAGGGCATGGCGCGTTCCGCCAGCGGCGGTGCGACCGGATCGTCCACCGGCAGGCCGAAGCCGATGGCCTCCCAGGTGCCGGCGGATTCGTAGGGCGTGGCGTCGACCGACTCCAGCACAGAGATCTTGTCGATGCGTGCGCAGCCGGCCGAGGCCACCAGGGCGATGACATTGGCGTGCCCGGGATTGACGCCGCCGCCATAGATGGTCGAACCGCCCTTGAGCGCGGCGGTGCGCAGGCGCGCCACCTCGTCCTTGCCGAACTGCGTGCCGGTGATGAAGTAGGCGGTGGAGACGATGTCGCAACCCGCTGCCAGGATCTTCTCCATCTCGTCGACCTTGGGGAACTGCGGCATGTAGCAGACCACGTCGGGCTGCAGCGCCAGCAGCGCGCCGACGTCGTCGGTGGCGCGGATGCCCAGCGGCGCCATGCCGCAGAGTTCGCCCACGTCCTTGCCGACCTTGTCGGGGGAGTGGCACCAGCAGCCCACCAGTTCCAGCAGCGGATGCGCCACGATGGCTTTCACGGCGGGCTTGCCGACCACGCCGGTGCTCCACTGGACAACCCTGATCGGGCGGGCGGGATGGGTCATCGCGGTTCCTCCTGTGGGGCCGTTCCATGCGGCAATGCAAAAAACTTACAGCCGATTCAAGTGCTTGTCCTAATCCCTTTGCGGCAGGTAGGGCGAATTTACCCGGCCGACTGTCGCCCGGCCGACAGTCTTGGAGGGGGTGGCGCGCGCAAGATGCGCTCATCGAAAACGAGGAGAGCCCCATGCCCACGCTCAAGCAGTTCCTGAACGAATACCAGGTAAGCCACCAGAACCCGCTGAATTCGCTGATCCACATGGTCTGCGTGCCGGCGATCTTCTTTTCCACCCTGGCCCTGCTGTGGCTGATCCCGGTGGGCCGCTGGCTGGGCCTGCCTGCGGACCTCGCCCCCTGGGTCAACCCGGTGACGATCTTCGCCCTGCCGACCGGTCTGTTCTACCTGCGCCTGTCGCTTGGCAGCTTCGCGGCGATGGTGGCGTGGTTCGCGGTCTCCATCGCGGCGATCCTGGCGATCCAGCAGGCCGGCGGCCCGCTGCTGTGGATCGCCGTGGCGACCTGGGCGATCGCCTGGGTAGTGCAGATCTACGGCCACAAGGTGGAAGGCGCCAAGCCCTCGCTGGTGGACGATCTGCGCTTCCTGCTGATCGGCCCGCTGTTCGTGATGGACAAGGTGTATCGCAAGCTGGGCGTGTAAATCTAAAACCCCTCGCCCGCTTGCGGGAGAGGGGAAGGGGAGAGGGTTTCTGTAAAACCAGAGCTTGACTAGCCTGGCGCGAGTTACAGAAACCCTCTCCCGGCCCTTTCGGGCCACCCTCTCCCGCAAGCGGGAGAGGGGACAGATCAACAGAAAGTTCTCGTCAACCCGCATCCGCGATCTTCTGCAGCGCCGCCAGGTCGCGGACACGCAGCTTGCCGTAGTCCACCACGACCACGCCGCCCGCCTCCAGCGCCTTGAGTTCCTTGCTGACGCTCTGGCGCGAGGCGCCGAGCATGCGGCCCAGGTCGTCCTGCGGCAGGTGCAGGTCGATCAGCAGGCCTTCCGGCGTTTCGCGCCCATAGAGCGCCAGCAGGTCGATCAGGCGCCGCGCCAGCCGCGCCGGCAGCGAGGCGAACTGCGCGTCCTCGATGTAGCTGAAGGCCAGCCGCAGCTTGCGGCACAGCATCTTCACGAAATGCGGGTACAGCGCCGGCTGCTGCGCCAGCAGGCCCAGGAACCTGTCGCGCGGCAGCATCAGCATCTCGGTGGCGCCCACGGCGCGCGCATCGTGCGTGCGCGCCAGGCCGTCGAACATCGAGATCTCGCCGAACCAGGCGCCGGGCTCGAATTGCATCACCAGCAGTTCCTTGCCTTCGCCGGACACGCTGCCGGCGCGGATGCGCCCGCTGACCACGCCCCAGAGTCCGTCCGGGGCATCGCCCTGCGCGAACAGCATCTCGCCATCGGCCAGGCGCCGCCGCACCGCCATCGCGGCGAATTGGGTCACCACCTCCGGCGGCAGTTCGCGGAACCAGTCGCTGGCGACCAGCGCGGCGCGTTCCTCGCTCCAGCTCATGGGTATCGCTGCGGGTTGCGCAGTTCCAGGTCGTAGTCCCAGGCATGCGAGCCGGTGGCCACCGAGTAGCCCAGCGGCAGCGGTCCGTCGCCCTGCTGCTGTGCGGTGCCGATGCCGAGCATCCCGGTCTGCGGGGTGTAGAAGGCGTCGATGCTGGCTGCCACGCGGCCTTCGGCGAAGTGGAAGGCGCGGGTCAGGCCGCCGCCGGGCTGGATCACCGGGCCCAGGCCGTTGATGCGCGTGGTGACGCTGCTGCTGGCGCCGCTGGCGCTGACCGAGCCGATGCGGGCGACCGGCGTGGCCGTCAGCTGCCAGTCCACCGTGCCCGCCTGCACCTTGTCGCCCATGCCCCAGGCCGCGAAGGCCGCGGCCGTCGAGGCATGCCGGGTGTAGCCGCCCAGCAGGATGCCGTAGGCGGTCACCCCCTCGGACCTGTAGGACTCCGGCGGTTCGATCAGGGCGAAGGCCAGCAGATCCTGCGTCGGGCCCCGGCCGTCGAGATCGGCGCAACGGCTGCCGCTGACGTGGACCCCGGCCAGCGGCAGGCCCGGCAGGGGCTTGCCGTAGGCGAAGCCTTCGGGCAGCGGCGGCAGTTGCGCGGGCGCCACCACCAGCAGGGCGGTCTGCTCTTCGCAGTCCGTGAAGTGCAGGGCTTTCGCAGCGGTACCGTCTTCGCCTGCGCCGCCGTCGCAGCCCGCCAGCAGCAGTGCGGCCAGGGCGACCCGCAGGGAATGCCGGCGGTTCATGCAGTGCGCCGTGCGGCCACGGCCTGCAGGCCGAGCCTGGCGGTCATCTGCTCGCGCAGTTCCACCTTGCGCACCTTGCCGCTGACCGTCATCGGGAACTCCTGCATCACTTCCAGGTAGCGCGGAATCTTGTAGTGCGCGATGCGCTCGCGGCAGAAGGCGCGCAGCGCCTCTGCCGTCAGCGGCGCGGCGCCGTCCTTCATGATCACGGTCGCCATCACTTCCTCGCCGAACTTTTCGTCCGGCACGCCGATCACCTGCACGTCGCGGATGTCCGGGTGGGTGTAGAGGAACTCCTCGATCTCGCGCGGATAGATGTTCTCGCCGCCGCGGATGATCATGTCCTTGATGCGGCCGACGATGTTGACGTAGCCCTGCTCGTCCATCGTCGCCAGGTCGCCGGTGCGCATCCAGCCCTCGGGCGTGATCGCGTCGGCGCTGCGCCGCGGATCGTTCCAGTAGCCCAGCATCACCGAGTAGCCGCGGGTCTGGAACTCGCCCGCCTCGCCGTAGCCGCAGACCCGGCCGTTGTCGGGATCGACGATGCGGATCTCCACATGCGGGTGTACGCGGCCGACGCTGCCCACGCGCTTGTCGACCGGATCGTCGACCGCGGTCTGGGTCGAGACCGGCGAGGTTTCGGTCATGCCGTAGACGATCGTGACCTCGGGCATGTGGCAGTCGCCAACCAGCCGGTTCATCACCTCGACCGGGCAGGGCGAGCCGCCGATCGCGCCGGTGCGCAGGCTGCTGACATCGGTCGTGGCGAAGCGCGGATGGGCGAGCACGGCGATATGCATCGTCGGCACGCACATCGAGGCCGTGCAGCGCTCGCGCTCGATGGCCTGCAAGGTCGATTCCGGGTCGAAGGACGCCGCGGGAACGACCATCGTCGCGCCGAACACCGTGCACAGCAGGTTGCCCACCACCATGCCGGCGCAGTGGTAGAACGGCACCGGGATGCACATGCGGTCGCGTTCGCTGAAGCGCATCGCAAGGCCGGTGAAGTAGGCGTTGTTGAGGATGTTGCGGTGGGACAGCGTGGCGCCCTTGGGCGCACCGGTGGTGCCGGAGGTGTACTGGATGTTGATCGGATCGCCGGGCTTCAGGCGGGCCATGCGCGCGGCGACTTCGGCCTGCGGCACGCGCTCGCCATCGGCGAGCAGCGCCGCCCAGTCGGCGGGCTGGCCGGGCGCGTCGAGCAGGATCAGCGCCGACAGTTCGGGGCATTCGCCGCGCACCTCGCCGAGCATCCTGGCGTAGTCGCTGGTCTTGAAGCTGCGTGCGGCGACCACCAGCCGGCAGCCGGACTGGCGCAGCGCGTAGGCCAGCTCGTCGCGGCGATAGGCGGGATTGATGTTGACCTGGATCGCGCCGATCTTGGCGGTGGCGAACTGCATCAGCACCCACTCGGCCAGGTTCGGTGCCCAGACGCCGATGCGGTCGCCGGCCTGGATGCCGCGCGCCAGCAGTCCGCGGGCCACGCGGTTCACCTCGGCGTCGAGCCGGGCGTAGCTCCAGCGGACGTCCTGGTGTGGCATCACCAGGGCCTCGTGATCCGGCAGCCGGCGCGCGGTCGCTTCGAGGCGCTGGCCGATGGTTTCTTCCAGCAGGGGAATGTCGGTGCTGCCCTGGGCCTGCGCGAGCATGCTCGGTCTCCTCCGTCGCGTGCACGGTAAACGTCATGGCGGGGATGCTGGCCCGGCTGGTGCAGGGCGTCAATCGTTCACTGGGGCGACTACGTCTAAAGGATCGTATAGATCGTCACGAATGCAGCGACGGTCATGGTGGTCAGGGCCGCCAGGAAGACCGCGTCGATGATGCGGATCAGTGGCTGCAGCAGGGCCTCGCGCGGCGTGCGCAGGGCCCAGAAGATCAGGTAGATGCAGACCAGGTAGAGCGCCGCACAGAGGGCCAGCATGTCGTCGACGATGGTCGCCGCACTGCGCGCGCGGTCGTAGCCGTGCATGAAGGCGACGATGGTGATGGACAGGCCGGCCAGGGTGCCGCAGACCGACAGCAGGTGCAGCAGCTCGGCACGGCCCCAGTTGCTGTCGGTCGGGTTGTCCACGTCAGCCCCAGTCGCCGAAGCGCGCCTGCAGCGCCGCCAGCACCGCGACGCCGGCGGTCTCGGTGCGCAGGATGCGCGGGCCGACGCGCAGGCCCTGGAAGCCGGCGGCGGCGGCCTGGCGGATTTCAGCCTCGGACAGGCCGCCTTCGGGGCCGATCAGCAGGGTCGCGGAAGTACGGGTGGGCAGGCTGGCGATGCCGCCCGCGGCCAACGGGTCCAGTGTCAGGCGCAGGCCCGCCTCCGCACAGGCCGGCAGCCAGCGCTCCAGCGGCTGCACCGCGGCCAGTTCCGGCAGGCGCGTGCGGCCGGACTGCTCGCAGGCCGACACGATCACGCCGCGCCAGTGCTCCAGCTTCTTTTCCCAGCGTTCGCCGTCGAGCTTGACCACGCTGCGTGCCGACAGCAGCGGCTGGATGCGCTGCACGCCCAGTTCCACCGCCTTCTGCAGCGTGTAGTCCATGCGGTCGCCCTTGGACACGCACTGCGCCAGGGTGAGCAGCAGCGGCGATTCGCGGTCCGCCTCGCGGCGCGCGCCCAGGCGCAAGGTCGCGCTGCGCCTGGCCACGGCGCTCAGGGTGGCTTCGTATTCACCGCCATCGCCGCAGAAGACGGTGAACGGCTCGCCCTCACGCAGGCGCAGCACCTGCACCAGATGGCGGAAGGCTTCCTCGGGCAGCGGCATCTCGCTGTCTTCCCGCAACGGCGGATCGAGATGGATGCGGATCATGCGCGCATCATCCGCGGGTGGCCAGGTCGATGCCCTCGAGCGCGGTCTTGCACATCAGCTCGATTTCCTTCGGCTCGATCACGTAGGGCGGCATGAAGTAGATGACGTTGCCCAGCGGGCGCAACAGCACGCCCTTTTCCAGGCCGTGCTGGTAGACCCGCAGGCCACGGCGCTCGGCGGCGGGGAAGGGGTTTTCCTTGCGGCCCTTCTTCGCCAGCTCGATCGCCAGGATCATGCCCTGCTGGCGCACCTCGGCAACATGACGGTGCCCGCGGATCTCCGCGGTCTGCGCCCACATGTACTGCGACAGCAAGTGGTTGGTCGCCAGTGCACGGGTTTCCTCGAACAGGTCCAGTGTCGCCAGCGCGGCGCGGCAACCCAGCGGGTTGCCGGTGAAGGAGTGCGAGTGCAGGAAGGCGCGGCCGGCGTTGTACTCGGCGTAGAAGGCCTCGTAGATGGATTCGCGCGTCAGCGTCACCGCCAGCGGCAGCGTGCCGCCGGTGAGGCCCTTGGACAGGCACATGAAGTCCGGCGTGATGCCGGGCTGGGCGTCCGGGTCGCGGCGCGGCGCGGGGGCCCAGTCGCAGGCAAAGAGCCGGCCGGTGCGGCCGAAGCCCACCGCGATCTCGTCGGCGATCAGGTGCACGCCATGGCGGTCGCAGGCCTCGCGCAGCATCGTCAGGTACAGCGGGTGATACATGCGCATGCCGCCGGCACACTGCACCAGCGGCTCCAGGATCACCGCGCAGGTCTCGTGCGCATGCTGCTCCAGGGCCAGTTCCATGTGGCGGAACATCTGCCGCGTGTGGTCTTCCCAGGAGGCGCCGGCGCCGCGCTCGTAGCAGTCCGGCGACGGCACGTGGATCGGCTGCAGCAGCAGCGGCGCGTAGGTGTCGCGGTACATGCTGGGGCCGCCCACCGCCAGCGCGCCCAGGGTTTCGCCGTGGTAGCCGCCGGTCAGGGCGATGAAGCGCTGCTTGCCCGGCTTGCCGGCGTTCTGCCAGTAGTGGAAGCTCATCTTCAGCGCGATCTCCACCGCCGAAGAGCCGTTGTCGCCGTAGAAGCAGCGCGTCAGTCCCGGCGGTGCCAGCTTGACCAGCCGCTCCGACAGTTCCACCACCGGCTCGTGCGTGAAGCCGCCGAGCATGATGTGGTCCAGCGTGTCGAGCTGCTGCTTGAGCTGCCCGACGATATGGGGGTGGCAGTGGCCGAAGATGTTGGTCCACCAGGAGCTGACGGCGTCGAGGTAGCGCTTGCCCTCGAAGTCCTCCAGCCAGGCGCCCTCGGCGCGCCGGATCGGCACCAGCGGCAGGGATTCGTGGTCCTTCATCTGCGTGCAGGGGTGCCAGACCACCGCACGCGAGCGCTGCGCCATTTCCTCGTTGCTCACGGAACCCTCGCTCACAGCGCCTTGACCAGCACCTTGGAACTGCGCTGCCAGTTGTACAGCTGCTGGCGCTGCATCGGCAGGGCCTCGATGCCGGCCTCGGCGAAGCCGCGCTCGATGAACCAGTGCGGCGAATGCGTGGTGAGGCTGAACAGTTTCTTCAGCCCCAGCTGGCGCGCCTCGGCCTCGACGCGCTTGAGCAGCGCCGCGGCATGGCCGTTGCGCTGGTACTCGGGATGCACGGCGACGCAGGCCAGCTCGCCCATGCCGGCCTCGGCATAGGGGAACAGTGCGCAGCAGGCGATCACCAGTCCGTCGCGCACGATGACGTTGAAGTGCTGGATGTCCAGCTCCAGCTGCTCGCGCGAGCGCGGCACCAGCACGCCCTGCTGCTCCAGCGGCTGGATCAGCTGCAGCACGCCGCCGACGTCCTCGATGCTGGCATCGCGGATCGCCTCGTAGTCGGCGTCGGCATAGAGCATCAGGCCCTCGCCGTCGCGGGTATAGAGCTCGCGCAGCAGCGCGCCATCGACACTGGCGGCGATCAGGTGCACGCGCTTGACCCCGCCGCGGCCGGCGTCGATCGCCGACTGCAGGTAGGCGCGGTCCTCCGCGGCCACGACCTGGGCCAGCAGCGACTCGGCGCCGGCCAGCGACAGCTGCCCGGCGTCGCCGGTGTCGTCGGCCAGCTTCCACTGGTTGGGGTCCGAGGACAGCACGAACACCAGCTTGTCGGCGCCCAGGGCGGCGGCCACGGCAGTGGCCACGTCCTTGGCGCGCAGGTTGAAGATCTCGCCGGTCGGCGAATAGCCCACCGGCGACAGCAAGGCGATGCGGTCCTGGTCCAGCACCTGGCGGATCGTGCCCACGTCCACCCGGCGCACTTCGCCGGTGAACTGGTGGTCCACGCCGTCGCGCACGCCGACAGGGCGCGCGGTGATCCAGTTGCCGCTGGCGACCTTGATGCGCGCGCCGCCCATCGGCGTGCTCGCCAGCGAGGTCGAGAGCCTGGCCTCGATATCCATGCGCAGGCTGCCGACCGCACCCTTGGCCGCGTCCAGGGTCGCCCGGTCGGTGATGCGCAGGCCGTTGGAGTAGCGCGGCTCGACGCCGCGCAGGGCCAGCTGCTGGTTGATCTGCGGCCTTGCGCCGTGCACCAGCACCAGCTTCACACCCAGGCTGTGCAGCAGGCCCACGTCGTAGAGCAGCTGGTCGAAATCCGCCCGCTCGGCCGCCTCGCCCTCGAAGGCGATCACGAATACGCGGCCGTGGTGCGCATGCACGTAGGGCGCACAACCGCGTAAAGCAGCAACAAAATCAGCGGGATTCATGCGGAAATTATAGTGCATTCGCGGGTTTTGGCCCCCTCCCTGGCGCATTTCTACCCGGAAATGGGGGGTGTCCGGGGTTGGCGGGCCTGGCCTATCCCTGTCTCACGGGCCCCCGGGAGCTTGCCATGACGCGTCTGCGCGCTGGATTGGTGGTGCTGGCGCGGCACCAGAAGGCGCCCTGGCAACGCGGCTTCACGCCTGCGGCCGGGGCAGGGCACGTATAATCGACGGGATGCAAGATTCCGTTTCCTTCGAAGAGCTGTCCGACACTTTCGTGCGCATCGGTTGCGTCGAAAGTCCCGCCGAATACCACGGCACCCTCTGCGGCACCCTGTGCGTGCGTGCGCCCGAGGACATCAACCTGGCGCGCCTGCTCGACGTGGGCGGCGACGAGGCCCTGATCCTGCGCCCCGATCCCGCTGCCCAGACCGAGCTGCGCCAGCTCTGCAACGAGGCCCTGCATGCGCTGCAGGACGAGGACATGGGCTTCGAGCCCCTGCTGCCGGACGACGAGGCGGAGTTGGGGACGCGTGTCCTGGCCCTGGCCTCCTGGTGCGAGGGCTTCCTCTTCGGTCTGGCCAGCCGTCCCGGCCTGGACCTGAAGAAGTGCTCCGAGGAGGTCCGCGAGGTGCTGCGCGACTTCACCCAGTTCACACAGGCTTCCCTGGGTGAAAACGAGGACCTGGAGCTGGAGGAGGGCGCCTACGTCGAGCTGGTGGAATACGTCCGTGTCGGCGCCCAGCTGGTGTTCATGGAGTTCCGCGCCCGGCCCTTGCCGGATCCCTCCCAATCGAGGCAGCTGCATTGAAACCGAACCCCAAGTCGCTGAAGGAATACGCCGCCCGCCGTGCGCGCCTGATGAAGCGCATGGGGCCCGGCGCCGTGGCCATCCTGCCCGGCGCGCGCGAGGTGACCCGTTCGCGCGACACGCATTTCCCGTTCCGCCAGGACAGCGATTTCCGCTACCTAACCGGCTTCCTGGAGCCGGACTCCATCGCCGTGCTGGCGCCGGGCCGCAAGGGCGGGGCCTTCATCCTGTTCGTGCGCAGCCGCAATCCCGAGCGTGAGATCTGGGACGGCCGCCGCGCCGGCCCCGAGGGCGCGGTGCTGGACTACGGCGCCGACGAGGCTTACCCGATCGAGGAGTTCGCCGCGCGCCTGCCGCAGCTGCTGGGCGGCCG
The DNA here is from genome assembly GCF_003428335.1 of Solimonas sp. K1W22B-7. Lineage (GTDB taxonomy): Bacteria > Pseudomonadota > Gammaproteobacteria > Nevskiales > Nevskiaceae > Solimonas_A. The sequence continues at coordinate 3,175,300 of NZ_CP031704.1, read as the reverse complement.
TTCGCGGGTGTTCTACAACCTCGGCGAGCATCCGGCGCTGGACCCGCAGGTCACCGCCTGCGTGCGCGAGATCCGCGAGGTATCACGCCGCGGCGCCGCCGCGCCCACCGAGTTCGTGGCGCTGGAAGGCACGCTGCACGAGATGCGCCTGATCAAGACCCCGGCCGAGATCGCGGTACTGCGCCGTGCCGCCGAGATCAGCGCCGAGGCGCACTGCCTGGCGATGAAGGCGACGCAGCCGGGCAAGTACGAGTGGCAGATCGCCGCGGAGATCCACGCGCATTTCGGCCATCACCGCATGGAGCCGGGCTACGGCACGATCGTGGGCGGCGGCGAGAATGCCTGCATCCTGCATTACGTCGAGAACAGCGCGCAGCTCAAGGACGGCGACCTGCTGCTGATCGACGCCGGCGGTGAGCTGGCCGGCTACACCGCCGACATCACCCGCAGCTTCCCGGTCAACGGCAAATTCAGCAAGGAACAGCAGGCGGTCTACGAGGTGGTGCTGGAGGCCAACGTCGCCTCGATCAAGGCGATGCAGCCGGGCGCTTCCTCGGGCAAGCCGCACGAGGTGGCCACCCGCATCCTCACCGAGGGCATGGTCGAGCTGGGCCTGCTCAAGGGCGAGCCGAAGCAGCTGATCCGCGACAACGCGCATCGCCAGTTCTTCATGCACGGCACCGGCCACTGGCTGGGCATGGATGTGCATGATGTGGGCCGCTACCGCAACGATGGCCTGCCGCGCGAGTTCGAGCCGGGCATGGTGATGACGGCCGAGCCGGGGCTGTACATCGCGCCGGGGACCAAGGGTGTGGACCGCAAGTACTGGGGCATCGGCATCCGTATCGAGGATGACGTGCTGGTGACCGAGAAGGGGCCGCAGGTGCTGACGGCGGGCGTGCCCAAGACGGTGCGGGAAATTGAAGCACTGATGCGCGCATGAGCCGGAAAAAGGCGAGACCAGATTTGACCCCCTCTCCCGCTGGCGGGAGAGGGCTGGGGTGAGGGTGGTGCTGTATGAAACCCTTCACAGCTTGTCGGTAACGCCGGCCACGAGGCCGGTCAGGAGCTGCGGTTCTCTGTAGGTTTATTTCGCCTAAGGGCGAGTCACTTTTATTTGTTATACGACAAAGAAAAGTAACCAAAAGAAAACGTACCCTTGTATCGGCGCCCCGCTGAAGCGGGGTGCCCCGCCCAGTGGTCGGGCGCGGACGGGTCGGACACACAGGCCATCCATGGCCTGCGTGTCCTCGGCCGGACATCCTGTCCGGCTCGCCCCCTGCGCCCGACCCCTGTGCGGGCGCCGCTACGAGGGAACCCGGAACGTCAAAAGCATTCGCTCACGCTCACCAAGACTTTGGAAAAGAGAACGGATAGCGGCATCAACGGCAATGCGAAACTTTCACCATGAAAGAATTTGACGTCATCATCGTCGGCGGCGGCCTCGTCGGTGCCAGCCTCGCGCTGGCGCTCTCCGGCAGCCGTCACCGCGTCGCCCTGCTCGAAGCCGCCGCGCCGCCTTCCGGCGCGCCTTCCTGGGACGAGCGCTGCATCGCGCTGAACGCGGCCAGCCAGGCGATCTTCTCGGCGCTCGGTGCCTGGGAGGAACTGGCGCCGGCGGCGGAGCCGATCCGGTCCACGCACATCTCCGAGCGCGGGCGCTTCGGCGTGGCGCGTTTCACCGCCGAAGAGGCCGGCCTGCCGGCGCTGGGCTACAACATCCCGGTGCGGCAGTTGGGCACGGTGCTATGGCGCCGGGCGCAGGGCACCAACACCACGCTGCTGTGCCCGACGCGGCTGTCGCGGCTGCAACTGCAGGGCGATGGCGTGGAACTGGAACTGGAGGGCGGCGAGCGCCTGTCGGCGAAGCTGGTGGTGGCGGCCGACGGCGCGCACTCTGCGGTGCGCACGATGCTTGGCATCGGCCATGACAGCCGCGACTACGAACAATCCGCCATCGTCACGGCCGTGCGCGTTTCGCGTCCGCACCAGGGCTGTGCCTACGAGCGCTTCACGCCGGATGGCCCCATCGCCCTGCTGCCCAAGCCGGACGGTGCCTGCTCGCTGGTCTGGACGGTTCCTGCACGCCAGGTGGACGGCATGCTGGCCTGCAGCGACGAGGCATTCCTCGCGCAGGCACAGGATACCTTCGGCGAGCGGCTCGGCCGCTTCGTCACGCTGGGCCGCCGCAACGCCCATCCGCTGTCGCGGGTGATGAGCGAGCGCCTGACGGTGCCGCGCGTGCTGTTCGCCGGCAATGCCGCGCAGTCGCTGCACCCGGTCGCGGCACAGGGCTTCAACCTGGGCCTGCGCGACGTCGCCGCGGTGGCGGAGGCCCTGGAGGCCGCCGTCGATCCTGGTGCCGCCGCGCTGCTGCGCGACTACGAGGCCGCGCGCCAGGCCGATCGCGAGCGCGTCTCGCAGTTCACCGACCGGCTGGTGCGCAGTTTCTCCAACCGCCTGCCGGGCTTCTCCGCGCTGCGCCACCTGGGGCTGCTGGCCCTGGACCTGACGCCGCCGCTGAAGCAGGCCGTGATGTGGCAGAACCTCGGCTATGGCCACGCGCCGCGCATGGCGCGCGAAGGCCAGCCATGATCCGGCACGACATCGTGGTGGTGGGCGGCGGCCTGGTGGGCTGCGCCATCGTGCTGGCCCTGCAGCAGGCCGGTTTCGATGCCGCCCTGGTCGAGCGCGGCGCCGCCCCGAAGCCTTTCGATCCGGCGCAGGACGACCTGCGCGTCTACGCCCTGTCGCCGGCCTCGATCCGCTGGCTGTCCGGGCTCGGCGCCTGGCAGCAGCTTGGCGGCTGGCGCGAGGGCCCGTACCAGGCCATGAAGGTCTGGTCCGAGGATCCCGCGCAGGCACTGATTTTCGATGCGGCCGAACTGCGCCTGCCGGCGCTGGGCAGCATCGTCGAGAACAGCATGCTGCAGTGGCGGTTGTGGCAGCAACTCGATGCCGCCCGCATCCATGGCGGCAGCGCGGTGGAGGCCCTGTCCCTGGACGAGGCGGGTGCGGAACTGCGCCTGGCCGACGGCCGGACGCTGGGTTGCCGCCTGCTGGTGGCGGCGGATGGCGTGGATTCGCAGCTGCGTGCCATGGCCGGGATCGACACGGTCGGCTGGTCCTACGCGCAGCGCGCCATCGTCGCCCACGTGAGCACCGAGAAGCCGCATGCGCAGGTCGCGCTGCAGCGCTTCCTGCGCAGCGGCCCGCTGGCCTTCCTGCCGCTGGGCGACGGCCGTTCTTCTATCGTCTGGTCCAGCACCGACGCGGCACGGCTGCTGGCGCTGGACGACTCGGGCTTCATGGCCGAACTGGCCGGGGCCATCCAGTACGAGCGCGGGGCGATCACGGCCACCACCGCGCGCGCCAGTTTCCCGCTGCGCCTCAGCCATGCGACCGAGTACGTGCGCGACAGCTTCGCGCTGGCCGGCGATGCCGCGCACAGCGTGCACCCGCTGGCCGGGCAGGGGGTCAACCTGGGCTTCTCCGATGCGGCGGCGCTGGTGAGTGCGCTGGTGGAGGCGCGCGACGCCGGCCGCGACTACGGCAGCTTGCGCAACCTCAAGCGCTACGAGCGCGCGCGCAAGGCCGGCAATCTCGACATGCTGGCGGTGACCGACGGCCTGTCGCGGGCTTTCGACCTGGACCTGCCGGGCTGGCAGCCCCTGCGCGATCTGGGCATGCAGGCCGTGCAGCGCCTGCAGCCGCTGAAGACCCTGCTGGCGCGCCAGGCCGCTGGCCTATAGCGAGTCGAGGAAGGACGCGGCGTACGTCGCCGGGATGGCGCTGCGGTCCTGGTTCCGGTAGCGCGCCGCAAAGGCCTCGGCGCTGCGTCTCAGGCTGTGGTCTTCCACCAGCCGCTCCAGCAAGCCGCCGATGGCCGTGGCGTCGCGGCCCTCGCTGACCAGCACCGCGCCCAGTTGCTGCGCGCGCCAGGACAGCAGCACCTTCTCCACGTCGATCGGTAGCAGCAGTCCCGGCTTGCCGGCCAGCAGCATGTCCGCGGTGCCGCCGTCCGGTCCGTAGTGGATCATCGCGTCGCATTGCTCGGCGGCCTGGCGCAGGTGCACCGAGTCTGCCGTGACCACCAGCCCGGGACGCAGGAAGGAGCGCAGCTTTTGCGGCGGCAGTTCGGCGATGCGCACCAGCACGTTCAGGCGGCTGGCCTGCAGCGCCTGCATGACCGGATTGAGGTGCGCGAACGGCCGCAGGTAGGCGAACACGCGCGGGCCGGCGAAGTCGGCCCATGCCGGGGCCTTGCCGTGGGACTGGTCGGGGAGCCCCAGGTGGCTTGCCGGCGCGCGCGACGCGGCGCCATAGGCGTCCAGTTCCGCGTAGCCGAAGATGCGGGTGTGGCAGCCCTCGAAGATCTGCTGCAGCGATTCCAGCGGTGCCAGCTTCTGGCGCTCCAGTGCACGGTTCAGCGAGCGCAGCACCTCCGACTCGTTGTGCCGCAACACCGAGTCGGCGATCTGCAGCTGCGGCTGGAACGAGGGAAACGGTGCCATGGCCGGGGGAACGATGAAGCTGGCGCCGAAGTGGCCGCGCGGCAGTTCCAGGGCGCGTGCCGCGATCAGGGCGCCCGGCGCATGATTGGCCAGCACCGCGTCGATGCGCAGCACCCGCATCAGCTCCAGCCAGGCGCGCAGGCGCCCCGCCAGTTCGATGGGGTCGTCGAAGCCGGTGTTGTGCAGCAGGCTGGCGTAGCTGGTCTGGACCTTGACCGGATTCCGGGCCAGGGGCGGGGAGCGCGGAGCCTGCAATACCGGCCCCAGGTCCGGCAGATACTCCTCGGCAGTCCCCAGTTCGCGCACCGCGAAAATGCAGTCGTGACCGCGGGCTTTCAAGGCCTGTGCCACGCTGCGCAGGATCGCGACATGGCCAAAGCCGGCGCCCAGTTCCCAGGCCAGCAGGATGCGGCTCATGGCGTCGCGGGAAGCAGCATCGGGACTCTCATGCCCTGGCCGCCGCCTGGTTCAGGTCCAGCAGGCGGCCGAAGTTCTCCAGCGAATTGAGATGGGCGTAGACCGCCCGCAACTCGCCCTTGCGCATCATCGTGCGCAGGTCGCGGCCGGGGACCCCGGCCAGCTTCTGCTCGTCCACGCGGAACAGGCCGTGCAGGCGCAGCGGCTCTCCCTGGCGTGGCGTCGCCACCGCTTCGAAGGGGATCAGCAGGCCCAGCGCCTCCAGGCGCCGGCACAGCACGCGGGTCTGCTGGTGCGCGCCTTCCACGGCCTCCAGCAGCTCCAGCAGCGGCTTCCAGGCCGGTGTCGGTGCGCCGTTGCGGTCGAACAGCGGACGCGCGCTGTCGGCCACCAGCTGGTCCTCCTGCACACAGACCAGCGGCCGCGCCGTGCTGCCCTTTTCCTTGCCCGGTAGCGGCGCAATGCAGAACGGATAGCGACGCACATAGGCCGGCACATAAGTCTGCGCACGCCAGTGGCCGTCTGCCCCGACATGGAGATTCTGGCCTTCGCGCAGGCCGGTGGCGATGACCGGGGTGAACTCGCCGTTGTGGTCCTGGCGGACGAAGGCGATGGGGTAGTCCAGGCCGGACTTGAAGAACTCGGAAGCGCTGATCGGGATGGCATTCAGGACCGCGGCCCAGCGATGGTCCAGTCCCGGGCGCAGGCCCATGCCGCCATGCCGCTTCGGCTCCAGCGGCACCACCGGGCCATAGCCCCGCGGGGATTGCAGCTTCAGGGACATCGTCAAGGCTCGCACCCTCCATCGTCGACCCGCGCAGGCCGAAGAATCCAGTCCGCAAATGAGCGCCAGCGAACGCTAATACAAAACGGATATTGGCGTTTACCGGCGTTCATTTGCGGACTGCCCTGTCTGTTTCGCGCAAAAAGAAGCCCCGCACAAGGGCGGGGCTCAGGGAAAGCTGCTGGTTCAGATCGGGCAGACCGTGGTCGGATTCGGGATCGGGTCCACGCGCAGGAAGCGTGGCTCGAAAGGCAGGAAGATCTGCGTGCCGTCGGGCAGGTTGATCAGGTACTGGTTCTCGGTCAGCGAAGCCGTCTTGCCTTCGTTGTTGAGCACGGCCACGCCGCCGCTCACCACGCCGACGATCAGGCCGCCGTCCACCGCCGAACCCTCCGGCACGGTGTCGCCGACCACGGGATCGGTACGGCACTTCTCGTCGCAGAGGACCAGCAGGTAGTCGGTGCCGCGGATACCGATCGTCGCCACCGGCGTGCTGACCCGGTACTCGTTGCGATCGACCTTGCCAATCAGGCCGGACACGGCGCGGAAGCCGCCCTTGAGCAGCTTGAAGAAGGCGCGAGAGCCGGGCGCTGCGGCGGTCGGCGCCGAGGCCACCGGCGTTGCCGGAGCGGCGGCAGGGGCCGCCGGGGTCGGGGCAGGCGCCGCCGGCTTTGCCGCGGTGTCCCTGCCGGGCGTGGCGGGAGCCTTGGCGCCGGGCTTGGCAGCCGGCTTCGCAGGTTCCTTGGGCTTGGCCGGGGCGGCGGGCTTTTCCGCGGGCGGCGGGGTCGCGCCGGCCAGCTCGAACTCCTCGATCTGGAAGCGCGTGTTCGGCCGCAGCAGGATGTAGCTGCCGTCGGCGAACTTGATGTTCACGTAGCTGTTGACCGCCGAGCTGATGATCTCGCCCGGGAACACCTGCGTTCCCTTGTCGAGATCGCGGATGCTGCCGGTGGCGGGGTTGGTGGCGGAACCGCGGCCGGTGACCAGGGCGACTTCGCCCGCGGCGGCAACGGCGCTCCAGGCCTGCGGCGCGGTGAGCAGCAGGGCCAGGGCAGCCAGCGCCCCGCTCAGTTTGATGCGCATGGCGAGGTTTCCCATTAGCGGCACTCCAGGGTTTCATCCGGCGAGTCGGTGACTTCCTCGACCAGGGAGGCGTCGGCGACTTCGATGCCGCTCACGCCGTCGGTACTGAACACTTCCATCTGGCTGATGGCGGTTTGCGCCACCTCGGCCTGCTCCATTGGTTCCGGCTCGGGCTCCTGCGGCTCTTCGGGGCCGGCGTCGCCTTCCAGGACCAGGACCTGGCCGCTGGTGAACTCGCTGAGCAGGTTCTTGCCGTTGACGCGGCCCTGCGTCAGGAACAGGTAGTTGGTGTCGCTCAGTTCCTTGTCGGGTGCGGCCAGGGTGATCGCGCTCTGCCGGGTCACCGTGATATCGCCACGGTAGCCGGTGCCGCCGAGTGCATAGGTGACCCCACTGCCCGGCAGCAGGCCGCCATTGGCCGGCACGCTGAAAGCCGCCGTTTCGCTGAAGGGGCGGTAGTTGTAGAAGATGTCCTCTTCGGCGCTGATCGATACGGCCGAAACGCTCGGTGCCTTGACGAAGAGATAGCCGCCCTCGATCGACATTTGACCGAGTTGCACGCCTTGCGAGGCGACGAAGGCGGCATTGGGTCCCGCGGTCCCCGGACGCAGCGCCTGCGGCACCTTGGACAGCAGGCCCGGGTCCTTGCCCAGGTCCATGCTTTCGTTGCCCACCGAGATGAAGGCCGTGCGCAGGTCGATCCGGCTGGCCTGCACGCTGATGCCGCCGACATCGATGAAGGCCGATCCGGTGCTGACGACTTCCTGCGTGGTTTCGATGATCAGGCGATCGGCGTCGATCGAGCCGCTGAGGATCAGGCTGCGGCCCTTGAGCGTCAGATCGTCGCCGGCCTGGAGGACGGTGGACGCGCCGCTCGGCAGGATCGCGTTGTTGTTGCCGGCGTCGATCGAGAGATTGTCGCTGGCCCGCAGGATGATCGACGACGCGCCCTGGATGCGCCCGAGAGTGATGTTGCCCTCGTCGCCGGCGGCCCGTGGGACGGGGGCAACCAGGCCGCCGGGACTGGTCGGCGGGGGTTCCACGTCGTCGGTCGAACGTGCCGAGATGAGCAGCTGCGTCGCGTCGCCGGTCATGCTGACGGATGCGACGTTCACGTCCGCATCGCCCGCGGCGCTGATGATGATGGTAGCCAGGTCGCCCGTCTGCGGACCATTGGCGCTGGTGGTCAGTGCCTGGGTCGTGACGTTGCCGCTGGCGTCGATTGTCACGACCGCCGCTGCCGTGCCCGCGGCGCAGGTCTGCTGCTGGCAGGCCGGGCTCTGGCTGCCGCCGGTGGCGCTGGCGGTGATGGTGCCGGTGGTGATGCTGCCGCCGGGCAGCAGGAACTCGTCCTCGCCTTCTTCGCCGCCCTCGTTGCCGATGCCGCCGTTGGCCAGGTGGACTCCCGCCTCGGAGAACGCAGTGGGGGTTCCCGAGCCGGCGACGGCGCTGGTGCTGATGTTGCCGGTGACGATGTGCGTGTTCGTGCCGGTACCTTCGGAGTTCGCCGTCAGCGACACGCCCGCGACCAGGTAGGTCGGGGTGGAACTCGTGCCGTCGCCGTTGGCCGTCGCGCTCAGGTTGCCGGCGTCGATGCTGCCGGTCGCGTTCATGTAGATGTTGGCGTCGGCAAAGATGAAACCGCCTTCGCCGGCGCTCAGGGTCGAAGCGTTCGTCGTGACGGTGACGTTGCCGGTCCGGATGTTTCCGCCGCCGGCGTACACGTCGACATAGGCATCGCCATTGGTCGAGGTGATGTTGCCGGTGGTGACGCCGCCGTTGTCGCTGTAGAGGCTGACGGAACCGTTCGTCGCGCTCAGCGCCCCGGTGCTGATGTTGCGGGCGCTGCTTCCGCCCGAGGAAGGCGAGAACGTCTCGATGTCGATGACGCCGTTGCTGGCGGTGACCGCACGGGTGGTGACATTGCCGTAGGAGGTGATGAACACGTCCCGGCCGCTGACCAGGCTGCCGACGTTGATCGTGCCGCCGTAGCTGCCGTTGACCATGGACAGCGGGCCATCGACCTTGATCTGGTCGTTGAGGTCGTCGAACCTGATGAAGGTGTCGCTGCCGGTGCCGGTGATCTGCAGGTCGAGCCCGCCGCCGAGACCGGATTGCGAATTGGTGCCGTCGAGCACGTTGTCGCCGAGGTTGGCCATGGTGATCGAGCGGTCGGCCGCGATGGTGACCGTGCCGCCCTCGGAGGTCTGGCGCAGCTGGCTCTCGAGCGTGGCTTCGCTGATGCTGTCCTGCCCATCGGTGGTGCCGATGGTGAAGTTGGTGGGGTCGTAGAGCAGGTGTCCGCCGCGTCCCAACTGCACGACATCTTCGACCGTCAGGTGGCCGTGGCCGGAAAGTTCGACGAAGCCACCCGCGCCGCTGCCGGCTTGCCTGGACACATCCAGCTTCGCACCCTTGGCGTAGGTGGTCGTGCCCGTGGCGATGGCGCGCACGTCGCCGCCGCTGTCGCCGGTGGCGACGATGCGCGACCGGCCGCTCAGCAGGATGTCGCCATCGCCTTCGATGCGGACCTTGCCGGCATTGGTGCCGACGGCACCGGAAGCGTCGATCAGGCCGTCCTGGCGGATATCGCCGCCCTCGGCCATCAGGTAGATCGAGCCCTCATGCTCGCCGATCGAGCGGGCCTGCACGGTGCCGCGATTGTTGACGGCGCTGCCGACCAGGCCGCGCGCGGTCTGCGCGCTCATGACCACGCTGCCGCCGTCGGCAATCACGCTGCCGATGTTCTCCACGCCGGCCGCCGCCGACAGGGCCGCGGCATCGACGCTGAAATCGACCAGGCCCTGGTCGTCCAGTCCCAGGGTGAGTTGCGAGCCGGAGGCCAGTGCGACCTTGCCCAGCCGGGCCTGCACCAGGCCGCTGTTGCTGACCTTGCCGCCCGCCAGCACGACGAAGCCGCCATCGGCCGCCGTGATGCGGCCGGCATTGCTGACCGACGCGGAATTGCCCGGCGCGCCGGCCATGACATAGCGGCCCTGCATGAAGTCGCTGTCGCTGAGGTTGAGCGTGCTGGCCACCAGGCCGCCCACGTCCACCTTGGCGCCCTGGCCGAACATCACGCCCGAGGGATTGATGATGAAGACCCGGCCGTTGGCGGAGATGTTGCCGAGGATTTCGGAGGGGCTGCCGCCGATCACGCGGTTCAGGACTGCCGCCGAGGCCGAGGGCTGGTTGAACACCACGTACTCGTTGCCGCCCACCGAGAACTGCTGCCAGTTGATGATGGCCGAGTTCGAAGCCTGGTTGACCACCACATTGCCGCCGGTGCCGCCGATCGTCGCCTGTCCGCCTACGACCTGTCCGCCGCTGGGGGCGGCCAGGACCAGTCCGGGAGCCACTACGCCTGCGATAGCCAGGGACCAGCGCGGGTCGCGCAATGCGGCGACGAGCGGGCGGAGGGCGAACTTGAGCATGACGTGTTCCTCAGAATGAAACAGCCAGTGAGCCGAAGACGCGGTCGTCTTCGCCGTCGCTGGAGGTGCGGTCTTCACGCGGGAAGGACCAGTCGACCTTGGCGTTGATGCGCTGGTACTGCAGGTCGGCGCCGAAGCCGACGCTGGTCAGGGTCTTCTCGTGGAAATCGGCAGGACCCGGGTCGACCGTGAAGACCTTGCCGGAGTCGGCGAAGATGCGGGGGGTCACGCGGGCACCGGCGATGGCGACGGGGAAGTTGATGCCCAGTTGCCCGAAATAACCGCGGTCGCCGCGGATTTCGGACGCCGGATAGCCACGGATGCCGTTGGGGCCGCCGAGCGAGTAGGCGGTGATGTCCGACAGGGGATCGGGGGAGTACACGCCGTTGAAATGGCCGTACAGCTGGAAGCCCTTGACCAGCGGGCGCAGGTGCTGGATGTCCAGTTCCGCGCGGATGCGCTGGCCGGCATTGAGGTGCTCGCCCAGCGGCAGTGTCGCCAGTTCCGAACGCTCGAGCTGGTCGAAATTGCTGCTCAGGTTGAGCACCGCCTGCGTCACCGCCAGGTTCGCATGGTTATAGGTGTAGCTGGCGCCGACTTCCACCAGCGTGATCGAGGTATCGCTGAAGGTGATTCCGGTGAAGTCGGAATCGGCCTCGGTGCGCGAAGCGCCGAGGCTGACATTGAGGCGGCTGTTGGGCGTGATGCGCAGCGGGTGGTCCAGCAGCAGGCGGGCGCTGTCGTTGCGGCCGTCGACCGGCGCCGTGCCGGCGACATCGAATTCGGCGTGGCCGTAGGACAGGGTCAGGCGGGTGCCGCTGAAGTTCACCGGCAGGCTGTAGGCAAAGTAACCGTAGCGCAGCAGGTCCTCCTCCGAGCGCAGCAGCAGCAGTTGCAGCTGGTCGCCGACCTTGAGCGGATTGTTGACCTGGCCGAAGGCCGAAACGCGCATCTCGCCGATACTTTCGCGCCCGAAGTTGTCGACGATCAGCGAACCGCTGACCGGGTCCTCGACCGTCTTGATCACCAGGTCGCTGGTGCCATAGCGCTCGCCGGGCTTGACGATCGCCTTGGCCTGCAGGCCCGGCAGGGTATTGAGGTTGCGCACGCGCTCGGCCAGGGCACCGCCCTGGTACACCGTGCCGGGGCGGATCTCGCCGAGCTGCTCGGTGATCTGCTCGCTGGTATAGAGCTTGTTGTCCTCGGCGCTGATGCGGGCTATGCGGCCTTCGCTGACCAGCAGGCGCACCGTGCCCAGCTCGATCTTCTGCGGCGGCACGTTGACCGAAGCCAGCGTGTAGCCCTTGGACACGTAGAAGTCGGCGACCTTGTCGGCGGCCTCGAAGACATCCAGCAGCGTGACCGGGCGGTTGAGGTAATCCTTGACCAGGGCCGACAGTTCGGCACCGCTGAACAGCGTATTGCCGGCGAACTCGAACTGCTGGACCGTCAGCGTCTTGCTGCTGGCTGAAGCCGGTGGCGCCTCCTGCGGCTGGGTCTGCACCGTGGGGGCGGGCCTGACCGGCTGCAGCTCGATCGGCTTTTTCAGCGTGTCTCCGACCTGGCCTGGGGTGATCTGGGCCTGCGCTCCAAAACAGGCCAGAAGGCAACCTGAAGCGAGAAGGGCGGACCGCGGTCCGATGGTCGATGCGCTCATTATTCCCCCGAATTGCGGCTGCGGCCACGCGGCCGTCGATGCGAGTCCGACTATAGCCCATGGAAAGGGGGGTTCCAACCACGCAAGCGGGTGGTGCGGGCGGTTGGCGTGACGTAGTTCTTTCAATATGTTGCCAGTCTTATTTCCAATTGTGTCGAGCTTCACAGTTGAGCCGCGCCGAACGCCCGGCCGTGGAGCTTTTGGCCCGGGCGGAAAGGGGCTTCACGCCACTCCCGGGCAAGCCGAACGCGGGGCATCGGATCCGGCGCTCGCCATTCGCCCCCCGCCCCGGTATCATTCCGCCACGCATTTCCCCATCCGCGAGAGACCACCGTTTTTTTGTCGGTGGCACCGAAGGCGCAAATCCGCCCGGAATCGCTCAGGTACCCAGGAGCGGATGGTTTGCGCGTACTCTGGAGAGCGCCCGCTTGCGGGCCACCGACGAGGCAGAGGCGGCGACGCCTCCGAACTTTCAGGTCCAAGGACAGAGTCAGGGCGGTCCTTGCCCGAAAACCGGATCTACAGGACCGCATGCTGAAAAAAACAGCGTTACATGCCGAACACGCCCGCCTCGGCGCACGCCTGGTCGATTTTGCCGGCTGGGAAATGCCGATCCAGTACCAGTCGCAGCTCGACGAGCACCATGCGGTGCGGGAAGGCGCCGGCATGTTCGACGTGGCCCACATGGCGGCCGTCGACCTGCAGGGCCCCCGGGTCCGCGAGTTCCTGCGCCAGGTCCTGGCCAATGACGTCGCCCGCCTGACGCTGCCGGGCAAGGCGCTGTATTCCTGCCTGCTGCGCGAGGATGCCGGCATCCTGGACGACCTGATCGCCTATTTCATGCGCGAGGACTGGTTCCGCCTGGTGGTGAACGCGGGCACCGCCGACAAGGACCTGGCCTGGCTGGAACGGCAGGCACAGGCCTATGGCGTGGACGTCCGCCGCCGCGCCGACCTGGGCATCCTCGCCGTGCAGGGCCCCCAGGCCCGGGCCCGGGTGCTGCCCCTGCTGCCGGCCGGGCTGCGCGAAGCGGCGGCGGGCCTGCAGGTGTTCCAGGCGGCCGAGGACGGCCAGACCTTTGTCGGCCGTACCGGCTACACCGGCGAAGACGGTTTCGAGCTGATCCTGCCGCACGCCGACCTGATGTCCCTGTGGCAGGGCTTGCTGGCGGCCGGCGTGCGTCCCTGCGGGCTGGGTGCGCGCGACACGCTGCGCCTGGAGGCCGGCATGAACCTCTACGGACAGGACATGGACGAGTCCACCCAGCCCCTGGAATCCGGCCTGGGCTGGACCCTGGCCTGGGAGCCGGCGGACCGCGATTTCATCGGCCGCGCCGCCCTGGAGCCGCTGCGCGGCAAGTCGCCGCGCCAGTTCGTCGGCCTGGTGCTGGAAGGCCGCGGCATCGCCCGCGCCCACATGAGGGTCCGGTTTGCCGGCGGCGCCGCGGGCGAGACCACCAGTGGCGGCTTCGCCCCGACCATGAAACAGTCCATTGCCCTGGCGCGGGTCGACGCGGGCGCTTCCGGTGCCTGCGAGGTGGAAATCCGCGGCCAGTGGGTCGCGGCGCGCATCGTGAAGCCGCCGTTCGTCCGCAACGGCAAGATCCTGGTTTGACTTCAATATCCCCATTCAATCGCTTGATCGAGGAAAACTCATGAGCAACGTTCCCGCCAACCTGAAGTACGCGAAGTCCCACGAGTGGCTGCGCGCCGAGGCCGACGGCAGCATCACCATCGGCATCACCGACTACGCGCAGAATTCCCTGGGCGACCTGGTGTTCGTCGAGGTGCCCAAGCCGGGCCGCAAGGTTGCGGCCGACGAGGCCTGCTCGGTGGTCGAATCGGTCAAGGCCGCCTCCGATGTCTACGCGCCGCTGGCCGGCGAGGTGATCGCCGCCAACGACAAGCTCGGCAACGCACCGGAACTGCTCAACTCGGATCCCTACGGCGAGGGCTGGCTGTTCCGCATCAAGCCGGCGGATGCCGGCGCGCTGGCCGGGCTGCTCGATGCGGCCGGCTACGAGAACTTCATCAAGACGCTGTAAGCAAAGAAAGACGACATGCCGTTCATTCCCCATACCGAGACCGACGTCCGCGAAATGCTGGCCGTCATCGGCGCGCCGAAGCTGGAGGCGCTGTTCGACGAGATTCCCGAGAACCTGCGCTGCGGCAGCCTGGAAGAAGTCCCCGAGGGCCTGCCGGAGATGCGCGTGGCGCAGCTGATGCGTGCGCGTGCGGCCCAGGACGGCTCGGCCCTGAGTTTCCTCGGCGCGGGCGCCTACGAGCACCACATTCCGGCAGCGGTATGGGAGATCACCACCCGCGGCGAGTTCTACTCCGCCTACACGCCTTACCAGGCCGAGGCGAGCCAGGGCACGCTGCAGGTGCTGTACGAGTACCAGACCATGATCTGCGGCCTGACCGGCATGCAGGTCAGCAACGCGTCGATGTACGACGGCGCTTCCGCGCTGGGCGAGGCGCTGCTGATGGCGGTGCGTGCCAACAAGACCAACGGCTCCTGCAAGGTGCTGATGCCGCGCGCCGTGCATCCCTACTACCGCGACGTGGTGGCGGCGACCGCCTCGGCCCAGGGGGTGCAGCAGGTCCTGGTCGACTACGACCCGGCCAGCGGCCAGACCCCGCTGGCGGCGCTCAAGGCCCACGAGGGCAGTGCGCCGACCGCCGTGGTGATCGCGCAGCCCAACTTCTTCGGCACGCTGGAAGACGTCGATGCCATCACCGACTGGGCGCATGCCCAGGGCGCGCTGGTGGTCGCAGTGGTCAACCCGACCTCGCTGGCCGTGCTCAAGGCACCGGGCAGCTGGGGCACGCGCGGCGCCGACATCGTCTGCGGCGAAGGCCAGCCCCTGGGCGCGCCACTGGCCTCCGGCGGTCCGTACTTCGGCTTTCTCACCACGAAGATGGAGTTCGTGCGCGAGATGCCCGGCCGCATCGTCGGCCGCACCGTGGACCTGGAAGGCAAGCCCGGCTTCACGCTGACCCTGCAGGCGCGCGAGCAGCACATCCGCCGGGCCAAGGCCAAGTCCAATATCTGCACCAACCAGGGCCTGCTGGTCACGGCGGCGACGATCTACATGACCATCGTCGGGCCCGAGGGGCTGGCCAAGGTGGCCTCGGCCTCGCTGGCCAATACCCGCAGCCTGATGTCGAAGCTGACGGCGGTGCCCGGCGTAAGCCTCGCCTTCAACGCCGCGAACTTCCACGAGACGGTGGTCCGCCTGCCCAGGCCGGTGGCACCGGTGCTGGTGCGCCTGGCGCAGCAGGACATCCTCGGCGGCTTCGACCTGTCGCGCCATTACCCGGAGCTGGGCAATGCCGTGCTGGTCTGCGCCACCGAGACCAAGACACCCGAACAACTGCAGCAGTTCGCCGACGCGCTCGCCGCGGCGCTGGCCTGACAACAAGCGAAAAAGGAGAGATTTCATGGCTACGATCACCCTGAAGGGCAACCCGGTCCAGACCAACGGCAACCTCCCCGCCACCGGCGCCGAGGCCCTGGGCTTCCGCCTGGTGGCCAAGGACCTCAAGGACGTGTCGCTGCACGACTACGTCGGCAAGCGCAAGGTGCTGAACATCTTCCCGTCGGTGGACACGCCGACCTGCGCGATGTCGGTGCGCCAGTTCAACCAGCGCGCCGCCAGCCTGAAGAATACGGTGGTGCTGTGCATCTCCGCCGACCTGCCGTTCGCGCAGTCGCGCTTCTGCGGCGCCGAGGGCATCGCCAACGTGCAGATGCTGTCGATGATGCGCGACCGCCACTTCGCCAAGGACTACGGCCTGCTGATCGAGACCGGCCCGCTGGCCGGGCTCACCGCCCGTGCCGTGGTGGTGCTGGACGAGGACAACCGCGTGCTGCACAGCGAGCTGGTGTCTGAAATCGCCAACGAACCCAACTACGACGCGGCCCTGGCCGCGCTCTGAAAGAACCATGAGCGAAAAGCTGATCTTCGAACACTCGCGTCCGGGCCGTGTGGCCGCGGCGCAGAATCCTGGCGGCGACGTCGACTTGTCCGGCATCCCGGAAAGCCTGCGCCGCAAGGACAAGCCGCTGCTGCCGGAGGTGTCGGAACTGCAGGCGGTGCGTCATTTCACGCGCCTGTCGCAGAAGAACTTCTCGATCGACACGCACTTCTACCCGCTGGGTTCGTGCACGATGAAGTACAACCCGCGTGCCTGTAACCAGCTGGCGATGCTGCCGCAGTTCCTGCAGCGCCACCCGCTGGCGCCGGACACGCACAGCCAGGGCTTCCTGGCCTGCATGCACGACCTGCAGGAAATCCTCGAGGCGGTGACCGGCATGGCCGGCGTATCGCTGACGCCGATGGCCGGCGCGCAGGGTGAGTTCGCCGGCGTGGCGATGATCCAGGCCTACCACCGCGCCCGCAACGACCTGGCGCGTACCGAGATCCTGGTCCCCGACGCGGCACACGGCACCAACCCGGCCACCGCGGCGATGCTGGGCTGCACCGTGCGCGAGATCAAGACCAATGCCGACGGCGACGTCGATGTCGAGGCACTGAAAGCCGCGGTGGGTCCGAAGACGGCCGGCATCATGCTGACCAACCCCTCGACCTTCGGTGTCTTCGAGCGCCGCATCAAGGAGATCGCCGGCATCGTGCACGAGGCCGGCGGCCTGCTGTACTACGACGGCGCCAACCTCAATGCCATCCTCGGCAAGGTGCGCCCCGGCGACATGGGCTTCGACGTCATCCACATGAACCTGCACAAGACCTTCTCGACGCCGCATGGCGGCGGCGGTCCGGGTGCCGGCGCGGTGGGCGTGTCCGAGCGCCTCAAGCCCTTCCTGCCGATCCCGGTGGTGGGCAGGGCAGGGAACGGCTACCGCTGGCTCGACGAGCGCGACCTGCCGCAGACCATCGGCCGCCTGTCGGCCTGGATGGGCAATGCCGGCGTGCTGATGCGCGCCTACATCTATGCGCGCCTGCTCGGCCGCGAGGGCATGCACCGCGTTGCCGAGTTCGCCACGCTCAATGCCAATTACCTGGCGGCGCGCCTGCGCGACAAGGGCTTCGACCTGGCCTTCCCGGAGCGCCGTGCCAGCCACGAGTTCATCATCACGCTGAAGAAGCAGAAGCAGGAGATCGAACTGACGGCGACCGACATCGCCAAGCGCCTGCTCGACTACGGCTATCACGCGCCGACGATCTACTTTCCGCTGCTGGTGCCGGAGTGCCTGCTGATCGAGCCCACCGAAACCGAGGACCGCGAGACGCTCGACGCCTTCGTCGAGGCGATGGCGAAAATCTGGGAAGAGGCCAAGGCCGACATCGCCTACGTCAAGGGTGCGCCCTATACGATGCCGGTGCGCCGGCTCGACGACGTGCGCGCCGCGCGCCAGCTCGACCTGCGCTGGCAGCCGGCGGCATGAAGCTGCCGCGCCGCCATGCGCCGCGCCTGTTCGCGCTGTTCATGGCGTTCAACATGTCGATGCTGATGTCGGCGGTGCTGACGCTGGTCAACCTGGGGCCTGGCGGTTTTCCGGGCAAGTGGCTGCATGCCTGGGGGGTGGCCTTCGTCGTCGCCCTGCCGCTGATCCTGGTGCTGGCGCCGCTGGGCCAACGTGTCGTTGCGCGAGTGACGGAGTAGACCATGGCCGACGGCATCAAGGGCTGGGCACGCCTGCTCAGGGCCACCCGGGTGTCCTACTGGGGCCTGGGCTGGGCGATCCGTGAAGAGGAGGCCTTCCGCATCGAGGCAGTGCTGTGCCTGCTGCTGGTGCCCGCCGCCCTGTGGCTGGGTGACAACGGCATCGAGCGGGCGATCATGCTCATGAGCCTGTTCTGCGTGCTGATCACCGAGTTGCTGAACACCGCGGTGGAGGTCGTGGTCGACCGCATCGGCATCGAGCGTCACGTATTGTCGGGTCGCGCCAAGGACCTGGGGTCCGCGGCGGTCCATCTTTCCCTGGTCCAGGTCCCGGTGGTCTGGGGCCTGATCTACTTCGGCTGAATACAGAAACCAACATGTCTGCCCTGATCTGCGGTTCCTTTGCCTTCGACACCATCATGGTGTTTCCCGGCCATTTCAAGAACGAAATCCTGCCGGACAAGGTGCACATCCTGAATGTGTCCTTCCTGGTACCGCAGATGCGCCGCGAGTTCGGCGGCTGCGCCGGCAACATCGCCTACAACCTCAAGCTGCTGGGCGGCGACCCGCTGCCGATGGGCACGGTCGGCAATGACTTCGAGCGCTATGCCGAGTGGATGGACAAGAACGGCATCTCCCGCGACTACGTCAAGCTGATGCCGGATGCCTATACCGCCCAGGCCTACATCACCACGGATCTCGACGACAACCAGATCACGGCCTTCCATCCGGGCGCGATGAGCTTCTCGCACACCCAGGATGTGCCGGCCGGCGTGAAGATCGGCACCGTGTCGCCGGACGGGCGCGACGGCATGCTGCTGCACGCGCGCCAGTTCGCGGAGGCCGGCGTGCCCTTCATCTTCGATCCCGGCCAGGGCCTGCCGATGTTCGGCGGCGAAGACCTGCGCGACTTCATCGACAAGGCGGCATATGTCGCCGTCAACGACTACGAGGCCGAGCTGCTGATGGAGCGCAGCGGCTGGACCCTGCGCCAGATCGCCGACCGTCTCGACGCGCTGATCGTGACCCGCGGCGGCAAGGGTTCGCACATCATCACGAAGAAGAAGCAGTACGAGATTCCCTGTGCCGAGGCCGGCTCGCTGACCGATCCGACGGGTTGCGGCGACGCCTTCCGCGCCGGCCTGCTCTACGGCCTGCAGAACGGCAAGGACTGGGAAACCACCGGCCGCATCGCCTCCCTGATGGGCGCCTACAACATCGAGCGGCCCGGGACGCAGAACCACCGCTTCACCCAGGACGAGTTCCGCGAGCGCTTCCGCGAAGAATTCCGCTACGACTTCGCATGATCGAGCTCAAGCTCAAGCCGCGCGAAGACCGGCGCCTGCGCGCAGGTCACCTCTGGGTCTACTCGAACGAGCTGCAGACCGACGCGCAGTTCCGCGCCATCGCCCCCGGCAGCCTGTGCCGGGTCAGCGACGACCGCGGCAAGCCCCTGGGTGTCGGCTACGTCAACCCGCACGCACTACTGTCGGTGCGCATCCTGGCCGGCAACGCCGACACCACGATCGACGCCGCCTGGTTCGCGCGCCGCATCGAGGCCGCCCTGGCGCTGCGCCAGCGGCTTTACGACGCGCCGTTCTACCGCCTGGTGCACGGCGAGTCCGACGGACTGCCGGGCCTGGTGGTGGACCGCTACGGCGACTGGTGCGCGGTGCAGCTGGGCACGGCTGGCATGGAGAACCTCAAGGCCGAGGTCATCCAGGCCCTGCAGGACGTACTCAAGCCCCGCGGCATCCTGCTGCGCAACGACGGCGGCCTGCGCGAGCTGGAAGGCCTGCCGGCCTACGTCGAGACCGTGGGCGAGGTGCCCGACGAGGTTGAGCTGCTGGAAAGCGGGGTGCGTTTCGTCGCGCCGTTGAAGAGCGGCCAGAAGACCGGCTGGTTCTACGACCAGCACGACAACCGTGACCGCCTGGGGCGCTACGTGCGCGGCGCGCGCGTGCTCGACGTGTTCTCCTATGTCGGTGGCTGGGCCATCCGTTCCGCGGCCTTCGGCGCCAGCGCGGTCACCTGCATCGACAGCTCGCAGCCGGCGCTGGACGCCGCCCGCCGTGCCGCGGCGCTCAACGGTTTCGAGATCGAGACCATCCGCGACGACGCCCTCGACGCCCTCAAGCAGCTGCGTCGCGAACAGCGCCAGTTCGAGGTCGTGGTGGTGGACCCGCCGGCGCTGATCAAACGCAAGAAGGACTACGAGGCCGGCCTGGAGCACTATGCCGCGCTGAACCGCGCCGCCCTGCAGCTGCTGCCGGCGGACGGCATCCTGATCGCCTGTTCCTGCTCGCATCACCTCGAGGCCGAGGCGCTGCAGCGCATCCTGCTGCGCGAGTCGCGCAACGCCGGCCGGCGCCTGCAGATCCTGGAGCAGGGCGCGCAGTCCGCCGACCATCCGGTGCATCCGGCGATCCCGGAAACGCGGTACCTGAAGGCCTACACCTGCCGCGTCCTGGCCAGCTGAGTCGGCGTTCGGCTGGCGCACCCACCCGGTGCGCCGCCGGCCCCGATCCGCGACAATAGCCGCAGCCCTTTCCAGACATTCCCATGCTCGTCCATCCCAACATCGACCCGGTCGCGGTCAAGCTCGGTCCCTTGTCCGTTCACTGGTACGGCCTGATGTACCTGCTGGGCTTCTGGGGCGCCTGGTATCTCGGCACCATCCGCGCCCGCCAGCCGCATATCGCCTGGCCCAAGGAGCGGGTCTCCGACCTGCTGTTCTACATCGTCATGGGCGTGATCCTGGGCGGCCGCATCGGCTACACCTTCTTCTACAACTTCTCCGGCTTCATCGAGCATCCGCTGGTGATCATCCGCATGTGGGAAGGCGGCATGTCCTTCCACGGCGGCCTGATCGGCGTGATCGTGTCCTACTTCCTGTTTGCCTGGAAGTACAAGCTCAATGTCTTCGACATCGCCGACTTCGCCGCGCCGCTGGTGCCGGTGGGCCTGTTCACCGGCCGCATCGGCAACTTCATCAACGGCGAACTCTGGGGCGCGCCCACCAGCCTGCCCTGGGGCATGGTGTTCCCGCGTGCCGGGCCGGACCCGCGCCACCCCTCGATGCTCTACGAGGCCTTCCTCGAGGGCGCTGTGCTCTGCGCCCTGCTGTGGTGGTTTGCCCGCAAGCCGCGGCCGCGCATGGCGGTGTCGGCCCTGTTCCTGGTCGGCTATGGCGTCTTCCGCAGCCTGGTCGAATTCGTGCGCCTGCCGGACTCGCATATCGGCTACCTTTACGGTACCGGCTGGCTGACCATGGGCATGGTGCTGAGCGCACCGATGATTGCCGCCGGCGCCGTGATGCTGGCGATCGGCTACGGCCGCCGGCGCTGATGCCGGGCCCCGTGAACCTGGAGGTCGCAAGATGAAGCAGTACCAGGACCTGATGCGCCACGTGCTGGAGCACGGTGCCGAGAAGTCCGACCGCACCGGCACCGGCACGCGCTCCGTGTTCGGCTACCAGATGCGCTTCGACCTGGCGCAGGGCTTCCCGCTGCTGACCACCAAGAAGCTGCACCTGCGCTCGATCCTGCACGAGCTGCTGTGGTTCCTGAAGGGCGAGACCAACACCGCCTACCTCAAGGAAAACGGCGTTTCGATCTGGGACGAATGGGCCAGCCCCGAGGGTGAACTGGGGCCGGTCTATGGCAAGCAGTGGCGCGACTGGGTGGCGCCGGATGGCCGCCACATCGACCAGATCAGCGACGTCATCGCGCAGATCCGCAAGAACCCGGACTCGCGCCGCCTGATCGTCTCGGCCTGGAACGTCGGCGAACTCGACCGGATGGCGCTGATGCCCTGCCATGCCTTCTTCCAGTTCTACGTCGCCAACGGCAAGCTGTCCTGCCAGCTCTACCAGCGCAGCGCCGACATCTTCCTCGGCGTGCCCTTCAACATCGCCTCCTACGCGCTGCTGCTGCTGATGGTGGCGCAGGTGACGGACCTGCAGCCCGGCGAGTTCGTCTGGACCGGCGGCGACTGCCACCTCTACAGCAATCACCTCGAGCAGACCCGCGAGCAGCTGTCGCGCACGCCGCGCGCACTGCCGAAGATGACGCTGAACCCCGACGTGAAGGACATCTTCGCCTTCCGCTTCGAGGACTTCGTGCTGAGCGAGTACGACCCGATGCCGCATATCAAGGCGCCCGTCGCAGTCTGATGATCTCCCTGATCGCGGCGATGGACGACAACCGCCTGATCGGCCGCGACAACGCGCTGCCCTGGCGCCTGCCCAACGACCTGAAGTACTTCAAGCGCAGCACGCTGGACAAGATCGTGCTGATGGGCCGCAAGACCTGGGATTCGCTGGGGCGGCCGCTGCCGCAGCGCGACAACTGGGTGCTGACCCGCGACCCGGCTTTTGCTCCCGCCGGCGCCCGCGTGTTCCATGACCTCGACCAAGCGTTTTCCGCGGCAGCAGGAAAGGAGCTGGTCGTGATCGGCGGTGCCGAGCTGTACCGCCAGGCCCTGCCGCGGGTGCGGCGCATGTACCTCACCGAGGTGCATGGCCGCTTCGAGGGCGACGCCTGGTTCCCGGAGTTCGATCCCGCCGGGTGGCGCGAGACCGCCCGCGAGGATCACCCGGCCGATGCGCAGCATGCCTGCGCCTACAGCTTCGTCTGCCACGAGCGACGGTGAAGGCCGCCGGCGCGTTGCTCCTGCTGCTGGCCTGCACCACGGTGCAGGCGCAGGAGGCGCCGGCGCAGACCGTGCGCGAGATCGCCTTCGAGGGTAACGACACCACCCAGCCGCGCACCCTGCTGCGCGAACTGCCGATCGCGGTCGGCGACCCGGCCGACGCTGCGCAGGTGGAACGCAGCCGCCAGGCGATCCAGGACCTGGGCCTGTTCAAGACTGTCAGCGTGCGCGAGGAGCCCGTGGAGGGCGGCGTGCGCCTGGTGTTCAAGGTCCGCGAGCGCTGGTACATCCTGCCGACGCCGCGGGTCGACGCCAAGGCTGGCGGCGAGTACAGCTACGGCGCCCAGCTGCAATGGAACAACCTCTGGGGCCTGGATCACACGCTGCGCGTGATCTGGGAGCGGGAGGACACCAACGAGGCCGGCGTCGGCCTGCAGACCAACCATGCCTTCAGCTACAGCGCACCGCAGGTGTTCGACAGCCGCTACAGCGTCGGCGTGTCCGCCAGCGAGGTGGTGAAGCCGACCGACCTGGCCGGTGGCGGCAGCTACGAGGAGACCCTGCAGAGCCTGAGCCTGGGCGTATCCCGCAGCCTGTCCGACAGCGGCCCGCCCAGCCAGGGCTGGAGTGCCGGCGCCGGCCTGGGCTGGCTCAACCAGGAAACCGATGGGCCCGGCGCTCCGCCGGCCTACGGCTCGGCGACCGCGCCCTTCGCCACCCTGAGCTACCGCGATCTGCACCTGCATATCTACAGCGAAGAGGGCGTCAGCTTCCGCAGTTCGCTGCAGGGGGCGGTCGACGGCCTGGCCTCGGACTACGGCTTCCTCACCTACAACGGTCGCTACGCGCGCTACATGCACGTGGGAGCGACCGATCACCAGACCCTGCACCTGATCGCCGAACTGGGCGCCCGTATCGACGGGCCGCCGGAAAACGACGCCTACTTTCTCGGTGGCGACAGCCTGCTGCGCGGCTACGACAAGGAGTTCGTCGAGGGCGACGCGGTCTACCGGGTTTCCGCCGAGTTCGCGCGGCCGCTGCACTGGCGCTGGCTGCGCTGGGTATTGATCGCCGAGGCCGGCAACGCCTTCGAGCGGCCCCAGGACTTCAGCCTCAGCCGGATCTACACCAGTGTCGGCGCCGGCCTGCGCCTGCGCCTGAGCTGGTTCGTCAACGTCGAGATCGAGGCGGGAGTGGCGATTCCGGTCGGCGACAGCGGCGGGACGAGGTTCTTTGCCGGCGGGGTCTGAACTGCTATAAGAAACGCCGTCACCCAAAACTATCAGGAGAAGCACATGGCAGACCTCAAGGCCGCCTTCGCCCAGGCCCAGATCGACGTCAAGACCATCACCAAGCGTCCCAGCAACGACGATTTCCTGGCCCTGTACTCCTTGTTCAAGCAGGCCAACGACGGCGACGTGAAGGGCAGCCGCCCCGGCATGCTCGACATGATCGGCCGCGCCAAGTACGACGCCTGGGCCAAGCTCAAGGGCACGTCGGCGGACAAGGCGCAGCAGCAGTACATCGACAAGGTGGCTTCGCTGCTGAAGACGCACAAGTAGCAGCAAAGAGGGCATCCAAGGAAGCCGGCCATTGGCCGCCTTCCTTGTTTTCCAGTAACCGAACCGTTCATCCCGAGTGCCGCGCAGCGGTGTATCGAGGGACGCGCCGTGCCTCCTCAACTTGTAGGCTGCGCATCGCGCACGCGGAGCAGGGTTCATCAGGATCAACGGTGCGCGGTGCGCACCCTACAGGTTGTCGCAATTTCTTCGCAGCCGAAGATTTTCCGCCCCAAACAAAAACGGAACTCCGTTGGGAGTTCCGTCGAGGCAGGCATAAAATAGTCGAAGGAGAGCCTGCGTCCGCAGCTCGCCGCAATCCTCAGAACTGGTACCGCACGAACGCCTGCGCAAAGTCGCGATCGCGGTACAGGTTGTTGTTGCCGCCGCCGAAGAACCAGCCGTAGCCCACGGTGAAGGAGATCGCTTCCTTGTAGCGCGTCTCCAGGTTCGCCAGCACCTGCTTGCGGCCCTTGACGAAGTTTTCCGCCGGGCCGGGGCCGGTGCCGTTGACGTCGTGGCTCCAGACGATGAAGGGCTGCAGGCTGATGCCCGGCGCCACGCTTTCGTACTTCACGATCGTGATGATCTTGTAGCCCCAGGAGAACTTGTCGACGAAGTCGCTGAGATCGGCCTGGTGCGGGTTGAAGCGCAGGCCGTCGCCGAAGACGTCGCCTTCGTCGTCGTAGTCGCCGTCGCCGTTGGCGTCGTAGTTGACCGTGCAGCTCGGGTTGGTGGAGCAGGCCTGCTGCGAGCCGTCGGCGCCGCTGCCGTCGGCGCCGGCGCTGGCGTGGGTGTACACGCCGGGAGCCTCGATCTGCAGCTGGTCCAGCGAGGGCAGGTTGGGGACCCAGACGGCGCCGAACTCGCCCACGACCTGGATCTGGTCGGCACCGAAGGGATTGTCGGTGGCACCGAGCACCTGGGTGAAGCCCAGGTTGAACTGCAGGGTGTCGAATTCCTCGTAGCCGCGGATATAGCTGTTCGGCGCATTCTCGCCGACCACGCCGCCGCGGTAGGGGATGACGAAGTTCGGGAAGGCGCGCGCCGAGCCCGGCACGTGGCCCACCAGCAGGTTGACGGTGTCGCGATAGACGATGTTGCCGTTGGCGTCGGTGAAGTCGCTGCTGCCGTACTGCGGCGCGAAGTTGCCGTTCTCGTCGAAGCCATTGCCGCCGCGCGAGCCGAGGCAGCCCAGGCTCTGGTCGTGGCAGCGCGTCAGCGTCGGGCCCAGGGCGGCGAAGGCGAGGTCGGTCACCGCGACCTGCAGCGGCTGGTCGGGGCGATACGCGACTTCACCCTGCACGGAAAGGTCGCCCAGCGTGGTGTTGAAGCTGAAGCCGATCATCTTCAGGTTCTCCGGGTACTCGAAGAACGGTATCGGCGAATCCAGGGCGATGGCGTTGGAATGCGGCTGGCCCGGCTGGCCGGTGAGCAGTTCGCCCAGGCCGGCAAGATTGGCCAGGCCCAGGTCCGCCAGGATCGCCGGGTTGGCCAGGCCCAGGGCCAGGGCGTCGCCGGTGAGGCGCAGCGTGGCGCTGAGATTGGTGGTCACCGGCACGTTGGGGCAGGCCTGCAGGAACGTGCTGGTGCTGGTGGCGTTGATCCCCAGCGCGTTGCCTTCGGCGCGCGCGCAGGAGGCCGCGGACGACATGAAGCTGACGTAGGGCAGCTTCGAGTGGTAGTTCATGAAGTAGAAGCCGAGCTCGGTGCCGTTGCCGAGGTTCTCCGCGTAGTACTTGAAGGCGATGCCGAACTGGCCCTGGTCGCTGGCCTCGCGGTCCTTGCCGCGCTGGAAGGTGGTGGTGGTCGGCGTGATCAGCGTCAGCGGGTTGTCGAGGTAACCGAGCTGCTCGCGGGCATTGGCACCGGCGAAGGCGCGGTCAGGATCGTCCGGCGAGGTGCCGAAGGTCAGGTTGAGGTTGTCGACCGCGTTGTTGGTGCCGATGTCGGCGAAGCCGAAGTAGCTGCCCGGTGCCGGCGCTTCCACCGGCTGCCACTCGAACTGGTAGTAGGCTTCGAGGGTGGCGTTCTCGAACAGGTCCATGCTGGCGAACACCGAGCCCACCGGCGTGAACACTTCCTCCACCGTGAAGCCGACGCGGTAGAGGTTGTTGGCGTTGACCGGCTGGGCCTGGTTGACCGAGTTGATCACCATCAGCGTGGACTCGCCCCAGTTCACGGTCTGGCGGCCGATCTTGAAGCTCATGTCCTTTTCGCCCCAGAGCGGCAGGCGGCCGGAGATGTTGAAGTCCAGCCACTGCAGGTCGCTGCCGACCTGGTTCAGCACTTCGCCTTCGCGGCGCTTGCTGCGCACGCGCTCGCCCTTGCCGTAGACCCGCGTGAAGAAGTGGTTGGACTCGGCGTTGCCGGTGGTGGCGACGCGCTCGACGTTCTCCGGCGTGATGAGATTGGGGTGCGTCTCGGTGAAATCGTTGTTGACGAAGTCGTGGAAGGCCAGCCAGCGCGCGAAGAAGCCGAAGCCATGCCAGTTCAGCGTCAGGTCCTGGGTGATCTTGGCCACGCCCTGCACCATGTCGCCCTGGTCGTAGTTCAGGTTGCCGTCGTCGTTGCGCATGCTGAACTGGCCCGGTGCGGCGGCCAGGTGCTGCGCCGGGTAGATCTGTTCCTTGAACAGGCCCTGACAGGACTGGTAGCGCCCACCGCAGAGGTCCGGATCGAGGTTGGACTTGCCCACCAGGTCGGCGGCGCGGTCTTCCATGCGCCAGGCGCTGCCGGCGGTGATGGCGGTGTTGAGCACGCCGGTGATTTCGCCGTCGGCGAAATCGAAGGTGATGGCCTGTGCCGGTGCGGCGCAGGCCAGTGCCAGCAGCGCGGGGACGATGCGGGGGAACTGCTTGTGGCAGTTTTTCATGGGGCGTACCTCGTCGGAGTAATGCCGGGCCCTTCATGGAACCCGGTCGTCGTTGGGCGTCATCTTAACGATGCGGAGAGCCACAAAACAGAAGGCCCGCCATGGGCGGGTGAGGCGACGCAGGCGATGCGTTGAATCGCATCGCCTGCGTCGCCGAACGCCCGGCCATGGATGGCCGGGCAGGGGCTGGCTGGGCGAGCTGAAGTCTCGCCATGGATGGCGTCATCAAGGCCTCAATAGCGCGCAAAACAAAAAGCCCGCCGTAGCGGGCTTTTTGCTACAAAAGTTGCTTCTCAGAACTGGTAGCGCACGAAGGCCTGCGCGAAGTCGCGGTCGCTGTACAGGTTGTTGTTGCCGCCGCCGAAGAACCAGCCGTAGCCCACGGTGAAGGAGATCGCTTCCTTGTAGCGGGTTTCGAGGTTGGCCAGCACCTGCTTGCGGCCCTGGACGAAGTTCTCCGCCGGGCCCGGGCCGGTGCCGTTGACGTCGTGGCTCCAGATGATGAAGGGCTGCAGGCTGATGCCGGGAGCGACGCTCTCGTACTTCACGATCGTGATGATCTTGTAGCCCCAGGAGAGCTTGTCGACGAAGTCGCCGAGGTCGGCCTGATGGGGGTTGAAGCGCAGGCCGTCCGGACCGTAGTTGCAGGTCGGGTTGGTCGAGCAGGCCTGGGCGCGGCCGCCCACGGGCAGGTAGGGGTTGGTCGTCGGGTTGTAGGGCAGGGCCGGGTCCTTCAGCTTGAAGCCCGAACCATCGGCGCCCGCCGTGGCACTGGTGTAGATGCCGGGCGCCTCGATCTGCAGTTCGTCCAGTCCCGGCAGGTCCGGGATCCAGACCGCGCCGAATTCGCCCACCAGCTGGATCTGGTCCGCGCCGAAGGGATTGTCGGTGGCGCCCAGCACCTGGGTGAAGCCGAAGTTGAACTGGAAGGTGTCGAACTCCTCGTAGCCGCGGATGTAGCTGTTCGGCGGGTTCTCGCCGACCACGCCGCCGCGGTAGGGGATGACGAAGTTCGGGAAGGCGCGCGCCGAGCCCGGGCCGTGACCCAGCAGGATGTTGACCGTGTCCTGGTAGGGGTTGGTGCCGGTCTCGTCGATGAAGTCGCTGGAGCCGTAGATGATGCGGTTGCCGTTCTCGTCGAAGCCGGAGCCGCCGCCGGTGGAGCCGGCGCAGTTCAGGTTCGGGTCATGGCAACGCGTCAGCGTGGGGCCGGCGGCCGCCAGCGACAGGTCGGCGACCGCCACCTGCAGCGGCGCATCCGGGCGGTAGGCCACCTCACCCTGGATCGAGAAGTCGCCGACCGTGGTGTTGAAGCTGGCGCCGAACATCTTCAGGTCTTCGGGGTACTCGAAGAAGATGCGGGCCGTATCCAGCGCCACCGCGGAGCGGGTGGTGCCGGTGGCGTTGGGGTTGCCGCCGGTGAGCAGCACCGGTGCGCCGGCCAGCAGCTGTGCCAGCACCGCCACCGGGCTCTGGCCGGTGACGCCGACGTCGCCGCCGATGCCGATGGGATTGGACAGGATCAGCGGCAGGGCGTCGGCCAGCAGTTGCGCGCTGGGCGAGTCCGGGTCGATGCTCAGGCCGTTGGTGAAGACCGGGTTGTCGCGGCAGGCGTTGATGTACTCCAGCGTGTTGTGCACGTCGATGCCGTCCGGGTTGCCCTCGCGGCGCGCGCAGGACGCGTCGGTGGACATGAAGCTGACGTAGGGCAGCTTCGAGTGGTAGTTCATGAAGTAGAAGCCGAACTCCGTACCGCTGTTGAAGTTCTCGGCGTAGTACTTGAACGCCAGTCCGTACTGGCCGCTGTCGCGCGCTTCCTTGTCCTTGTCGCGGAAGATCGTGGCCGAGGTCGGCGTGACCAGGGTCAGCGGGTTGTCGAGGTAGCCGGTCTGCGTGGCGGCGCTGTCACCGCGGTAGGCGCGGTAGGGATCTTCGGCCGAGCCGCCGAAGCTGAGGTTGGGGTTGTCGCCGGCGTTGTTGGTGCCGAGATCGACGAAGCCGAAGAAGCTGCCCGGTGCGGGCGCTTCGACCGGCTGCCATTCCAGCTGGTAGTAGGCCTCGACCGTGGCGTTCTCGAACAGCTCCATGCTGCCGAAGATCGACGCGATCGGCGTGAAGACCTCTTCCACCTGGAAGCCGACGCGGTAGAGGTTGTTGGCGTTGACCGGCTGGGCCTGGTTGACCGAGTTGATCACCATCAGCGTGGATTCGCCCCAGTTCACGGTCTGGCGGCCGATCTTGAAGCTCAGTTCCTTTTCGCCCCAGAGCGGCAGGCGGCCGTAGAAGTTGGCGTCCAGCCACTGCAGGTCGGTGCCGACCTGGCGCAGGACCTCGCCGTCGTTGCGCTGGTTGCGGACGCGGCCGCCGGGGCCGTAGACGCGGCTGTTGGCGAAGTAGCGGTTGGAGACCTGGTCGTCGCCGGCGATGCCGACCTGGCCGACGTTTTCCCGGGTGATGCGGTTCGGATGCTGCTCCGTGAAATCATTGTTGGTGAAGTCATAGAACGCCAGCCAGCGCGCGAAGAAGCCGTACTCGCCCCAGGTCAGGTTGATGTCCTGGGTGATCTTTCCGACCTGCTGTATCACGTCGTGCTTGTCGTAGTTGATGTCGCCGTCGTCGTTGCGCATGCTGAATGCGCCGGGCGCATTGCTCAGCCGCTGCGACGGGTAGATCTGGTCCTTGAACAGCGCCTGGCAGGACTGGTACTGCCCCGTGCAGAGATCCGGGTTGATGTTGGACTTGCCGATCAGGTCCGGATTGCGGTCCTCCATGCGCCAGGCGGCGCCGTAGGTGATCGCGGTGTTGAGCACACCCTCGACCTGGCCATCGAACAGGCTGATGTTCAGCGCCGAGGCGGGGGTGACGGCCAGCAGGCCGGCAAAGGCAAGGGCGGGCAATGCCGCACGCCGCAGGGGGGCTGACGCCATTCGAATCTCCTCATCAAAAAGAACCACGCGGGGCCTGATTGATGAACAGCCGCTTATAAGTTGCGGCGACGCTGGCCCCTGATGCGCGGATTCTAGCCAGTTTTCAGGCTGCTAACAGATGTTTTTCAGTTTGTCGCCGCCTGTCAGGGCCCAGGCCCTACGTGCCGGCCCAGTCCCTTGCGAATTGCCGGGCCACGCGGCCCGAACGCGAGGCGCGGTTCAGTGCCCAGCGCAGCGCCAGTTTCTCGGTTTCCTCGTCCCAGGCCTCGTGTCCCAACTGGCGCAGGTGCAGGCGCACCAGGTCCAGGTACTGGTCCTGGTTGAAGGGCTGGAACGACAGCCACAGTCCGAAGCGTTCGGACAGGGCGATCTTCTCCTCGGTGGATTCGCCAGGGTGCAGTTCGTCGTTCACCCAGTGGTACTCCGCGTTGTCGCTGCGCAGTTCCGGCATCAGGTGGCGGCGGTTGCTGGTGGCGTAGATCAGCACGTTCTCGGCCGGCTCCTCGACACCGCCGTCCAGCGCGGTCTTGAGCGCCGTCAGGGCCGGGTCGCTGGCCGCCACCGAGAAGTCGTCCACGTACAGCACGAAGCGCTCCGGGTGCCCGCGCAGCGGCGCCACGATCTCGGGCAGGTCGATCAGGTCATGCGGCGGCACTTCCACCAGGCGCAGCCCCTCGGCGGCGTAAGCCGCCAGCATGGCCTTGACCATCGAGGACTTGCCGGTGCCGCGGGCGCCGGTCAGCAGCGCATGGTTGGCCGGCAGGCCGCGCACGAAGCGCTCGGTATTGCGCATCAGCGCCAGCTTCTGGCGGTCCACCGCCAGCAGCTGGTCCGGCGGCAGCTGCTGCACGAACTCCAGCGGCTGCAGGGCGCCATGGCGCCAGCGGTAGGCCAGGGCGGGGGGCAGGGCGGCAGGGGTGGGGCTCATGGGCGTCCGTGCAAATGTGAAATGGGCTCGCCATGTTACGTGCCCCTTCGCGGCGCGTCAGCCTGTGGAGTACGGGCCACACGGCGGGTTGCGGACCTGATGGTCCATTCAGGTTGTGCGGTGTGCGCGATGGGGGCAGCATCCTTTGCGCATTGATTCTGCCTGTTGGCGACCGCGGTTCGTTTCCACGTACGAGGAGGCCTGATCATGGAGCAAGTAGAAGCGCGTTCTGCGGTGAAATCCATTTATCTGCTGGCTGCGTCCCTGGCTGGTCTTGAGGTCAGCCCGCATTCACCGGAACAGCTGGTTGGGTTGGTCGACGCCGGCTTCGGGCGGGTTGAGACGGAAAGGCGCCCAGAGGCCGTCGCCAACCTACTGCGCATCGTCGCCATGGCTCTGCAACTGGCCCAGGAAAACAAGGAGTCCATGCTGCATGAAGGCAGCGTGCCGGCGGCGAGCGAGAAGGTCTGCCCCGTATATCCGTTCAAGTAGCATGGATGAGTCCATGGACTTCGTCGAAAAGGGATTTGCGCAGGCCAGCGAGACCTCCAAGCTATTGATCACGCTATCGACGGCGCTCGTTGCGTTTTGCGCCGCGCTGGTCAACGTCAAGGCTGGCGATGCAACGCTGTTTTCGCCTTCGACGCTGTGCGAGAAATGGCTGCTCGCACTGTCGTGGCTGGCGCTGCTGGCTACGACCGGCGTGGGCGTCTGGACGCAACTGGCGATCACCGACGTGCTGTCCTCCGGAACTGAGCAGAATCCGGTGACGCCGTGGGCGAGGAAGATCATCGTCCCATTTCAGATCCAGATCCTGGTGTTCACCGCCGGCGTCGGCCTGCTGGTGCTTTACGGCATCAGCAAGCTGTTCAGCGAGTAAGAGTCCCGGAAGAATCTCTGGAAAAAAGAAGGGCCGCAGTCTATGCGGCCCTTCATATCGTACTGCGCGAACCGCGTCACGCCGCGGCTGCCGAAGCCTGGTTCAAGCCAGCTTCTTGTGACGCGACCGACGGTTGACGCCCGGCTCGGAGCCGGTGCGGCGGCGGAAGTCTTCTTCGTACTCGCGGTAGTTGCCCTCGAGCCAGGTCACTTCGCCGGAATCCTCGAAGGCGAGGATGTGGGTGGCGACGCGGTCGAGGAACCAGCGGTCATGCGAGATCACCATGGCGCAGCCCGGGAAGTCGAGGATCCCTTCCTCCAGCGCGCGCAGGGTTTCCACGTCGAGGTCGTTGGTCGGTTCGTCAAGCAGCAGCACGTTGCCGCCCTGCAGCAGCATCTTGGCCAGGTGCAGGCGGTTGCGTTCGCCGCCCGAGAGTTCCTTGACGCGCTTCTGCTGCGACTCGCCCTTGAAGTTGAAGCGGCCGATGTAGGCGCGCGAGGGCATTTCGAAGTTGCCGACGCGCAGGATGTCCAGGCCGCCGGAGATTTCCTTGAACACGCTGTTGTCGCCGTTCAGCGCATCGCGGCTCTGGTCGACGTAGGCGAACTGCACCGACTCGCCGATCCTGACGTCGCCCTGGTAGTCCTTGTCCTGGCCGGTGAGAATGCGGAACAGCGTGGTCTTGCCCATGCCGTTGGCGCCGATGATGCCGACGATGGCGCCGCGCGGTACCTTGAAGCTCACGCCTTCGTACAGCGTGCGGTCGCCGAACTTCTTGCCGAGGTTGCTGACCTCGACCACCAGGTCGCCCAGGCGCTGGCCCGGCGGGATGTAGAGGTCCTTGGTCTCGCTGCGCTTCTGGTATTCCTGCGAGGACAGTTCCTCGAAGGCCTTGATGCGCGCCTTGCTCTTGGCCTGGCGGCCCTTGGGGTTCTTGCGCACCCACTCGAGCTCTTCCTTGATCGCCTTGGAGCGGGCATCTTCCTGCTTCTGCTCCGTTTCCAGGCGCTTGTCCTTCTGGTCCAGCCAGGACGAGTAGTTGCCCTGCCAGGGGATGCCGTGGCCGCGGTCCAGCTCCAGGATCCAGCCGGCGACGTTGTCGAGGAAGTAGCGGTCATGGGTGACCGCGATGATCGTGCCCGGGAAGTCCTTGAGGAACTTCTCCAGCCAGGCCACCGACTCGGCGTCGAGGTGGTTGGTGGGCTCGTCCAGCAGGATCATGTCCGGCTTGGACAGCAGCAGGCGGCACAGGGCCACGCGACGGCGCTCACCACCGGAGAGCTTGCTGACGTCGGCTTCCCAGGGCGGCAGGTTCAGGGCCTCGGCGGCCTTGTTGAGGATCAGGTCGATGTTCTCGGCATCGGCGGCGGCGATCTGGGACTCCAGGTCGGCCTGGCGGGCGGCCAGCTTGTCGAAGTCGGCGTTCTCCTCGGCGTAGGCGGCGTAGACCGCCTCGAGGTCGGACTTGAGCTTGAGCAGCTCGCCCAGCGCCTCCTCGACATTGCCGCGGACGTTCTTGTCCGGGTCCAGCTTGGGTTCCTGCGGCAGGTAGCCGATCTTGAGCCCCGGCATCGGCCGGGCTTCGCCGACGATGTCCTTGTCGATGCCGGCCATGATCTTCAGCAGCGTGGACTTGCCGGCGCCGTTGTAGCCCAGCACGCCGATCTTGGCGCCGGGGAAGAACGACAGGGAGATGTCGCGAAGGATTTCCTTCTTGGGCGGCACGATCTTGCCGACCCGGTTCATGGTGTAGACGTACTGGGACATTTTCGGGGTGTTCGCTGGAAAGGCGGCAATTCTACCCGGTCCGCCGCCGCCGGGGACTGAAATGGCCTTTTGGCGGTCAGCGGGTCAATATCGGGCACAGACCCCACCCGCCCGGACGGCGGGAGCCAGGAAAACCGGATGTCCACCAAGCAGAAAACCCTGTTCGAAGCCTTCGCCCAGCGCGCCCGCATCGCCAAGCAGGGCGAGATCGCCATGATCGTGATCGACGGTGGCGGCGCCATGATCGTCGCCATGGACGAGTTCATCACCGCCCAGAAATGGGCCCAGTCCCGGGTCAGCAGCGGCAACGTCGTGTCCGACCGTGGCCGCATCCTGGAGCAGTTCCAGGTCATGGTGACGCGACCGGGCAGCTTCACCGGCACCAAGGGCAACGACCGCCAGCTGTACAAGATGGCCAAGAAGATGCGCGCCGCCGGGCACGACCTGGGCGAGTGGCAGCTGCCGCCGGAGCTGAAGGTCAACAAGCTGGTGGACCCCGACGAGATCAAGGCCAAGCCCAAGGCAGATGCAGAGATCCCGGCCGATCCGGACGCCGCGCCGGAAGCGCCCGGCAAGGAATAGGGGATGACGCCCGAGGCGCCGGCCGGGGCGCAGACCGGGCCTGACTACCTCTCGCTGTTCGCCGAGCTGCTGGAGGATTTCGCCAGCCTCGACATCGAAGTGTCGATGGTGCGGCGGGCGCTGTCCCGGATCGCCGAGGTGATGAACGCCGAGTCGGCCTCGCTGTTCCTGCTGGAGGGTGTTGAAGGCGATCCCAGGGCGCGGCTGGTCTGCCAGGCCTGCGTCGGCCCCAGCGACATCACCGGCCTGTCCCTGCCGCTGGGCAGCGGCATCGTCGGCCGCGCGGTGCAGCTCGACGAGCCGCAGCTGGTCGCCGACACCCGCAAGGACCCCGACTTCGTGCCGCCCTCGGCGCAGATGAACTACCAGGTGCGCTCGATCCTCTGCGCCCCGCTCAGCGTCAAGGGCCAGCGCCTGGGCGCGGTGGAGGTGATCAACCGCCGCGATTGCGACAACCTGTTCAACGAACGCGACTGCGAGGCCCTGGCCACGCTGGCCAATGCCGCCGCCCTGGCCCTGGTCAACGGCCGCCTGATGCAGGCGCAGGTGGAGCAGGCGCGCACCCGGCGCGAGCTGGAGTTGGCGGCCAGCGTGCAGCGGGCGCTGCTGCCCAGGGATACCGCCGCCAGCGAATGGGTCTGCGGCGTCAACCTGCCGGCGCGCGGCGTCTCCGGCGACTTCTACGATGTGCTGCCCCTGGTCGGCGGCAGCATCGCCTTCGCCCTGGCCGACGTCTCCGGCAAGGGCATGAACGCCGCCCTGGTGGCGGTCAAGGCGGCGACGCTGTTCCGCAGTTCGGCCAAGGAGATGCGCAAGCCCGGCAAGCTGCTGGCGCGCATCGGTGCCGAGCTGATGGAGACCATGGCGCAGGGCATGTTCGTGACCATGGTGGTGGGCATCTACGATCCGCGGACCCATACCGTGCGCTTCGCCAATGCCGGCCACGAGCCGCCGGTCTGGCGCGACCGCAACGGCCGCTGCCACTCGTTCCCCGCGGAGGAGCCGCCGCTGGGCATCGTCGCGCCCGAGGGCGGCGTCTACCCCGAGACCACGCTGCGCCTCGACGGCGGCAGCCTGTACCTCTACACCGACGGTTGCACCGAGAGCCGCGACGCCGACGGCGCCATGCGCGGTGCCGAGGGCATCCAGGCCCTGATCGCGGACTACGCCGGCCTGCCGCTGGCCGAGCGCGTCCACGCCCTGGCCAATTCGCTGGCGCCGGACGGCGCCGACCTGCGCGACGACATCACCCTGCTGGTGGTGGAGGGCAGGGCGCCGCGGCGCGCGCGGCGCGACCTGCTGCTGCACCAGTCCTTTGCCGCGGAGGCCGCCCAGCTCAAGGTCATCCGGCACCTGGTGGCCGATATCGCCGGCAAGGCCGGCATGGCCGCCGAGGCGGCGCAGGAACTGGTGCTGGCGGTGGACGAGGCCTGCCAGAACATCATCCGCCACGGCTACCGCGACCGCGAGGACGGCCGTATCGACCTGACCGTGCGCCGCGGCGGCGACCGCCTGACGGTGGAACTGGTGGACTTCGCCCCGCCGGTGAAACAGGATGAGTGCAAGGGCCGGCCGCTGGACGAGGTACGGCCCGGCGGGCTGGGGACCTTCTTCATGTCGGCGCTGACCGACAGCATGAAATACCTGCGCCCGCCGCGCGGCGCCGGCAACCGCCTGGCGCTGGCCAAGCGCCTGGCTGCAAAGACCAAGGGGGAGCAGGAATGACTTTCCGCATCAGCGAGGACGGTGGCGCCGCCACGGTGTTCCTCACCGGCGACATCGACCTGGAGACCTCGCCGCTGGCGCGCCAGACGCTGCTGAAGGCGGTCGACAAGGGCCTGCCGGTGGTGGTGGACATGGGCGGGGTGAGCTACATGGACTCCTCCGGCATTGCCAGCCTGGTCGAAGCCTTCCAGAGGGCCAAGACCGCCGGGCACGAGTTTTCGCTGGTGCGCGTCGGCGGGGCGGTGCAGAAGGTGCTGGCGCTGGCCAGGCTGGACAAGGTCTTCCGTATCCTTTAACGCTATGCAGTCCGCAAATGAACGCAAATACTAGAGCTTGTATTCGCGTTCATTTGCGTTCATTTGCGGACTGAAAGCCTGGGAATCTGATGCGCAATGCAGCGGAGACGATCGGACGCAACACGCTGGCCGGCATCACCGAGCTGGGGTTGGCGGCCGTGCTGTTCCTGGAAAGCGTCGGCTGGCTGCTCACCGGCACGCGGCGGCGCCAGCCGGTGCGCATGTCCGCGGTACTGCTGCAATGCGTCGACATCGGCCTGCGCGCCATCCCCATCGTCACCGTGCTGAGCTTCGCCATCGGCGCCATGGTGGCGATCCAGGGCATCCATACGCTCAGCATCTTCGGCGCCGAAAGCCAGGTCACCGTCGGCATCGCGCTGTCGGTGACGCGCGAGTTCGCGCCGCTGATCACCGGCATCCTGGTCGCCGGCCGCTCCGGCTCGGCCCTGGCCGCGCGCCTGGGCACCATGAAGATCAACGAGGAGATCAGCGCGCTCACGGTGATCGGCATCAACCCGGTGCGCTACCTGGTGGCGCCGGCGCTGGTGGCGATGCTGCTGATGGTGCCGCTGCTGACCTGGTACGCCGACATGGTGGCCCTGCTCGGCGCCGGCATCTACGTGTCGCTGGAACTGGGCCTGTCGTTCACCGCCTACCTCGGCGAGTTGCGCCAGTTCCTGTCCAACGACGACATCCTGCACGGCATCGGCAAGAGCGCGCTGTTCGGCGTGCTCATCACCCTGGTGGGCGTGGTCAACGGCCTGGGGGTCAGCGGCGGTGCCGAGGGCGTCGGCCGCATGACCACGCGCTCGGTGGTGCACGCGATCTCCGCCATCGTTGTCACGGACATGATTTTCACTTTCCTGGTCACAAGATAAAAGTGAAAACAATCAACGCCAACACCTTCCTGGTGACGCGATGACCGCCATCGTCGAGGTGGAGAAGCTGGTGGCACGCTACGGCGAGCGCACCGTGATCAAGGGTATCGACCTGGAA
The DNA here is from genome assembly GCF_003428335.1 of Solimonas sp. K1W22B-7. GTDB lineage: Bacteria > Pseudomonadota > Gammaproteobacteria > Nevskiales > Nevskiaceae > Solimonas_A. The sequence goes on along the minus strand of NZ_CP031704.1, from coordinate 3,138,596 downwards.
GTGCAGGCCGGCGAGATCATGGTGATCATGGGGGGCTCGGGTTCCGGCAAGAGCACGCTGCTGCGCCACCTGCTGGGCCTGCAGCAGCCGCACTCCGGCGTCATCCGCCTGCTCGGCGAGGACATCAACACCATCGGCCCGCAGCGACTGGTGGAGCTGCGCCGCAAGATGGGCGTGGCCTTCCAGGGCGGCGCGCTGTTCAGTTCCATGACGGTGGGCGACAACGTCATGCTGCCGCTGCGCGAGCACACGCGCCTGGACCTGTCGACCATGCAGATCATGATGCGGCTCAAGCTCGACATCGTGAACCTGGCCGGCTGCGAGCAGTTGATGCCGGCGCAACTGTCCGGCGGCATGATCAAGCGTGCCGCGATGGCGCGCGCCATCATCATGGATCCGCGCCTGCTGTTCCTCGACGAACCCAGCGCCGGCCTCGACCCGGTGGTGGCGGCCTCGCTGGACGAACTGATCCTGAAACTGCGCGACGCCACCGGCATGAGCCTGGTGGTGGTGACGCACGAACTGGAAAGCGCCTTCAAGATCGCCGACCGCATCGCCGTTCTGGATCACGGCGACATGCTGGTCTGCGGTACCGTGGCCGAGGTCAAGGCCAGCGGCAGCGAGCGCGTGCAGGCGCTGCTCAACCGCCGTATCCAGCCGCTGGAACTCAATCCCGAGGAATACCTGAAGCGCCTCACCGGCGGACCGGTGAGCAGCGGAGCGACGGCATGATCAACAGCAAGTGGAACCTGGCGATGGTCGGCGGCTTCGTGCTGCTGGGCCTGGTCAGCCTGGTGCTGACGCTGGCGGTGCTGGCGGGGCGCACCGGCAGCACCGACACCTACTACACGGTCTACGCCAACGTCAGCGGCCTCAAGTTCGGTTCCAAGGTGCTGTTCGAGGGCTACCCGGTGGGGCAGGTGGAAGAGGTCGAGCCTTACGTGCAGCAGGGCCAGATGCGCTTCCGTGTGCGCATGTCGGTGACCGAGGGCTGGAAGATTCCCTCCGACAGCATCGCGCGCTCCACCGCCAGCGGCGTGCTGGCGCCGCAGACCATCGAGATCTCCGCCGGCAGCAGCCCCAAGGCCCTGGAGCCGGGCGCCACCATCACCGCCGGCGGCATGGGCGGCCTGATGTCCAGCGTTGCCAGCGTCACCGGCAATATCGACGAGCTGACCGAGCAGGCCCTGCTGCCGCTGCTGCAGAACCTCAACCGCCAGGTGACGCTGCTGGGCACGATCCTGCAGGAGGACATCCGCCCGCTGGCGCAGAACAGCAACAAGGTGATGGTTGCCGCCTCCAGGGATGTGCCGACGATCCTCGGCCACCTCGAGCGCGTCAGCGCGCGCGCCGACCGGCTGCTGTCGCCGCAGCGCGTCGAGGCCCTGGGCCGCACGATCGACCATGCCGACCAGACCCTGCTGAGCCTGCGCAACGGCAGCCGTCAGCTCGAGCAGGCGGCCCCCGATGTGCTGGTGGCGCTGCGCGAACTGCGCCTGACCATCGAGAGCATGTCGCGGCGCTCCGAGGGCGTCGCGCAGAACCTCGAGACCAGCACACGCAACCTGCAGGAGTTCAGCCGACAGATCCGGCGCAGCCCCGGCACGCTGCTGCGGGCGCCCGAACCGCCGCGCGAAGACGGCCCGCCGTCCGAGCTGGAGAAGAAGCCATGAGAACCCTGTTGCTGCTCGCCCTGGCAGCCCTGCTGGCCGGTTGCCTGTCCGTGCCGACCCCGCCGCAGGAGGTCTACTACCGTCTGCAGCCTTCGCCGCCACAGGCGCTGGGCGTCTTCGCCCCGCGTGTCGTGGTGATGCCTTTCACCGCGCCAGGGGTGTACGGCGAGCGCCCGCTGCTATGGGCGCGCGGCCCGGCGATGCGCCAGTACTACCGCCACTTCTGGGCCGAGTCGCCGGCGCTGGAACTGCATGGCGCGCTGATCGATGCGCTGCGGGCGGCCGGCGCCACCGAGGTCTACACCCCCGGCAACCGGGTGCGCGGCGACGTCTCGCTGCACCCCACGATCCGCCAGATGGAAATGCAGATCGAGGGCGAGCGCCGCGCGGTGCTGTCGCTGGAAGTGCTGATCAACGATCGCGACGGCCGCCCGCTGCGCACCCTTACGCTGGAAGGCCAGCGCCCGCTCGCGGACGACTCGCCGGACCGCTACGTCGCCGCCGTGAGCCAGCTGGCCGGCGAGGCCTACGCGCAGCTTGCCCGTGAACTCTGGACGCTGCAGCCGGCGCTGGTTTCGGGTGCCGGGCCTCTGGATCCTGTCGCGACGCCCTAGTGCATCGTCATGCCGGCTTCCGTCGGCATGACGGATCGCGAATCCTGCGCGCAGGATCGGGAGCGGGTCGTCGCCGGGCTATGACTCATCCGCTTCCAGGCCTGCGCCCAGGAGTTCCTCCAGCATCCGCTCGTGCCGGTTGAGGAAGCCGCGCGTGACCTGGTAGTGCTCGGTATCGGTGTAGGCGACTTCCTGCAGGCCCGCGGGACCGATCTGCAGGATCTTCGCGTTCGGGTAACTGAGCAGGATCGGCGAGTGCGTCGCGATGATGAACTGCGACTGTGCCTGCACCAGCCGGTGGATCTCCACCAGGGCGGACAACTGCCGCGTCGGCGACAGTGCGGCCTCGGGCTCGTCGAAGAGGTAGAGCCCGCCGCCGTGCAGCTTTTGCGCCAGTACCGCCATGAAGGATTCGCCATGGGATTGCCGGTGCAGCGACTTGCCGCCGTAGCCCTGCATGCCGGCCGGCATGATGCTGTCCATGTAGCTGGCGACGTTGTAGAAGCTCTCCGCCCTGAGGAAGTACCAGTCTTTCGGCCGCTTGAAGCTCTTGACCGGCTTGAGGTAGCGCCAGAGCTCGGAGTGTGTGGTTTCGGTGGCGAAGCTGGTGTTGCGGTTGCCGCCCTCGGAGTTCAGGCCCATCACCAGCGCCAGGGCCTCAATCAGGGTGGACTTGCCGGAGCCGTTCTCGCCGACCAGGAAGGTGACGGCGGGATGGAACTGCAGGGTCTGCAGGCCGGTGACGACGGGCAGGCAGAAGGGATACGCCGACAGGTCGGCTACTTCCTTGCGCCGGAACTCGACTTGCCGCAGATAGGGGAGGGCTTCCATCACGAAATCTCGCGGCACTACTTCATCAGGCGCCGCGTGACCTCGGCCACCATGTTCTCGTAGACCGCTTCCGGCTGCTGCAGGCAGGCCGTGGCGATCTGCTCGTAGAGGGTCGGGAGATTCTGCGTCAGTCGTGCCAGCACCTCGGGGCTCTTGCCGCTGGCCGCGGAGGCGAGCAGGCCGCCGGTGGCCTGGAAGGTCGGCATGTCGGAGAGGCTGCGCCAGGGGGTGCCGGCGCGGAACGCGGCCACGTCGGCCGTCAGCTTCGAGCAGGGCTGCTTGAGCATGGCCATGACGTTTGCCGAGCCGCTGTCCGGCGCCGGCCGTTCAGGCAGGCGGAAATCCACCGGCAGGCGCAGGCGGCCGGGCACCGGCACTCCGTCAGGGCCCCGCGCCGGCCGGAAACGCCACTGCCGCACCGCGTCCAGCGCCGCCTGGTCCAGCGCCGGGTAGCCGGAACTCTGCGAGATGGTCAGGCCGCTGACGCCGCCGTCCGGCAGCACCTGCACGTCGAGCATTACGCGACCCTCGTGGCCGGCGATGCGCTCCGAGTCCGGGTACAGCGGCGGCGCATTGACCACCGGCGGCGGCGTGGCCGGCGGGAGAACGGGAGGCGGCAGGGTGCCCTGCGCGGTGGCGGCGCAGGCAAAGCCGAGCAGCAGGAGGGGCAGCAATCGCATCGTTTCGGGGCCTGTGAAGATCGCCGCATGATGCCACGGCGGCCGCGCCCGATCAGGTGACTGGTTTCAGAACGAGCGCCCGTCGGCGGCCTTGCGCGGGATCGTCGCCAGGTCGACCTCCTCCAGGCAGCGGACATTGACCGCCGCCGTCTCGGAGCCGTCCGGCATCTTGCCGAAGCCGAAGGGAGCACAGCCGCAGCGGGTGCAGAAGTGGTGCTGGATCACGTGGCGGTTGAAGGTGTAGGTGCCCAGCGACTGCGCCGGGCTCTCCAGCTTCAGCTGTGCCCGCGGCACTAACCACGGCAGGTAGCCCTTGCGGCTGCAGTGCGAGCAGTTGCACAAGGGCCTGTCAGCGCTACCGCAATCGCTGCGATCGCGGTAGCGCTGACAGGCCCTAGACCTGCTCGAACGAACCCTCCACCTCGAAGCGGATCGCACCGCAGTGACAGCTGCCCTTGTGACTCATGCCCGGTTCTCCTTTTCCTGCCGGTATTGGGCCGTGCGCGCCACCGGGAGTTCCATCGGCGCGCGGCGCATGCGCGCATTGGCCAGGGTCACGCCGCGCACCACCACCTGCCGGCGTGTCTCCACCACGAAACCGTGGCGGGCGAAGAAAGGCTCGGCGGTGAGGCTGACGTCGGCGAACAGCGCGCCGATGCGCTTGCGCGCCGCCTCTGCCAGCAGGTACCGCATCAGGGCGCTGCCCACGCCGCGGCCGGTGTGGCCGCCGGCGACGAAGAACTGGTCGATGTAGCCGGAGTCCTGCAGGTCGGCATAGCCGGCGATGCGGCCGTCGACCTCGGCGACGAAGGGACGGTTGCCATGGATGCGCCGGTTCCACCAGTCCTTGTCGTATTCGCGCGGTGCCCAGGCTTCCAACTGCTCCGGCGAGTAATCGCGGCTGGCGCGCTGGTGCACCGAGGAGCGGAAGACCTCGCGCAGTGCCGCCTCTTCACCGGGACGATATGCGCGGATCAGCATGACGGGCCCTTCCCTAAGGCGACGGCAGGCCGTCGAAGAAGTCGACCTCGCCGGTCTCGATCGAGTACTCGGCGCCCACCACCAGCAGGCCATCCCTGCGGATCAGGTTCTCGAGGATTTCCGAGCCGTGACGCAGATGGCTGGCTGACACCTGGACGTTGGCGCGCACCGCCGCGCGCAGCAGCGCCGGGCGGTCGTGCCGCAGCGGCGAGTTCATCAGCGGCGAAACGGAGGGGCGGATGCGGTCAACGATGGTTCGCAGGTTGAGCGACTGCTTGCCCTCGGGCCGGCTCAGCTCGTCCACCGTGGCCTCCACCGCGCCGCAGCAGGTGTGGCCCATCACCACCACCAGCCGCGTGCCGAATTTTTCCGCGGCGAACTCCACGCTGCCGATCTGCGTCGGCGCCACGATGTTGCCGGCCACGCGGATCACGAACAGGTCGCCCAGGCCCTGGTCGAAGACGATCTCGGAAGGGACGCGCGAGTCCGAGCAGCCGAGGATGATCGCGAACGGCTCCTGGCCGTTCGCCAGCTGGTTGCGGCGGATCGCCTCGGCAACCGCGTCGGTGCTGCGCTCGCCGGAAACGAAGCGCCGGTTGCCCTCCTGCAGCCGTCGCAGGGCCTCCCTGGCCGTGTTCAAGTCCATTTACCCCGCGATTTCGTCATAACCCCGTCCGAGGAACTGCAGGAAGCAATACCCGTGTCCGAAGGGATCGGCCATCAATGCCAGCCGGCCCCAGGCATGCGTCGAGACGGGCTGCTCCAGCATGGCCCCGGCCGCTTGCGCCCGCCGCACCGAATCGTCGATGTCCTCGGTGACGAAATCCAGGTGAACCGGTGTCCAGTGGCGCCCGTAGCGCCGCGTTTCGCCCATGGTACCCGAAGCGGGGGAGCCCGCCGGCTTCTGCAGCAGCCAGATCGGCGCCGGTCCACCCAGCATCTCGCAGCCGTCCTGGCCGAGCCGCCGGGCCGGCTCCAGGCCGAAGGCGGCCGAGTAGAAGGCCACGGCCTTGTCCAGATCGTCGACATCCAGGTTGATCAGGAAATCCATGCGATTCCCGGCCGCTGTCCGCTGGGCGACACGCGGGCCCGGCCTGTGGCTTTACTTGACCGCCGGCGCTGCTCCAGCTCCGAAGATATCGCGATAGCAGCGATAGCTGGAGGCGAGGAACACCGGGAGCGCGACCAGCATGCCCAGGCCGAAGGGGATCATCGCCACCAGGACAATGCCGATGCCCACCAGGCCGGTCACGGCCAGCGCGCCCAGGTTGCCCAGCGCGGCGGCGAAACTGAGCTTCAGGGCGTCGATCACCTTGTAGCCACGGAACACGATCAGTCCTGGCGCGAACCAGGTGGCCAGGGAGAAGACCATGAACATCAGCAGCGCCATGATCAGCCAGACGATGACGCCGACGCCCAGGTGCAGGTCCTGCATGTTGCCGGAGAATACCGCGCTGCCGACCAGCAGGAATCCCAGGACGACCGCGACCGCTGCAACGGCCAGCCCGATCAGGAGGTAGGCCAGGCCGAGCAGCAGCAAGGGCTCCAGGTGCGGCGGCCTGAAGCCCGCCAGCAGCGTGTCGAAGCTCAGGGGGCGGCCCTCGCTCTGCTCATGGGCGCCCAGCAGGAAGCCGCCCATGACCGCGGCGAAGCACAGGTTGACGGCCAGGGAACCCAGCACGGGGACAATGGACACCAGGAAGGCGGCGATGACCCAGAGCACGAGCATGCCGATCCAGAGCAGCGGGGCCTGCTTGAAGAGATCGAATCCTTCGATGATCCAGGCCAGGCCGCGATCGGCTGAAACCCTGCGGAAAGCTTCATCGGACATTTCGAGTACCCCGGTGATGGATGGTGCAGATGCAGGGACATGCTACCCGAGGCGGCGTGAGCCGCAAGCCGCCAGGGAGCAGTGGGGCACAAAAAAGGGCGCGGCAGCCGCCGCGCCCCTTCGTGCAACCGAAGCTCAGCGCCCGACCAGCGAGCGCGCGATCACTTCCTTCATGATTTCCGAGGTGCCGCCGTAGATGCGCTGGATGCGCGCATCGGCCCAGTAGCGCGAGATCGGGTACTCGGCCATGAAGCCGTAGCCGCCGAACAGCTGTAGGCAGGCATCGGTGACGCGGCCTTCCATCTCGGTGGTGGCGAGCTTGACCATGGCGGCGGTCGGCACGTCGAGCTTCTTCTCGGCGTACAGGGCCACGCACTTCTCGGTGAAGGCGCGGTGCACCTCCAGCTCGGTCTTGATCTTGGCCAGCTCGAAGCGGGTGTTCTGGAAGCTGGCGATAGGCTGGCCGAAGGCCTTGCGCGTGGTGGTGTACTCGATGGTCTTCTCCAGCGCGCCCTGGGCATGACCGATCGCGCTGACCGCCAGCACCAGGCGCTCGCGCGGCAGTTCGTCGATCAGGTGACCGAAGCCGCCGCCGACGCGGCCCAGCACCGCGGACGCGGGCAGGCGCACGTTGTCGAAGAACAGCTCGGAGGTGTCGGCCGAATGCAGGCCGATCTTCTCGAGGTTGCGGCCGCGCTGGAAACCGGGCAGGTCGGTGTCGACCGTGAACAGGGTGGTGCCCTTGCCGCCGGCCTTGGGGTCGGTCTTGGCGGCCAGCACCACCACGCCGGCGTTCTGGCCGTTGGTGATGAAGGTCTTGGAGCCGTTGAGGACATAGGTGTCGCCGTCCAGCAGGGCATTGGTCTTCATGCCCTGCAGGTCGGAGCCGGCGCCCGGCTCGGTCATGCCGATGGCGCCGATGCATTCGCCGGAGGCCATGCGCGGCAGGTACTTCTGCTTCTGCTCCTCGCTGCCCAGGTGCAGGATGTAGGGCGCGGCGATGTCGGAGTGCACGGTGAGGTTGGAGGCCAGCGCCAGGAAGCCCATGCGCGCGGCTTCCTCCACGATCACGCAGGAGAACTCGAAGGGTGCGCCGATGCCACCGTATTCCTCCGGCTGGTCCACGCAGAGCAGTCCGGCCTCGCCCATCTTCAGGTAGAGGGACTTCGGCAGGATGCCGTCCTTCTCCCACTTCTCGTAGTGCGGTTCGACCTCGTCGGCGAAGAAGCGGCGGACGTTGTCGCGGAACAGCTCCAGTTCATTGCTCACGATGTTTCCTTGAAATTTTGCAGATCAGAAAGAGAAGAAATCAGGGGCAGGTCTTGCGCTTCATCGGGAAGCTCAGGCCCATCGGGCGGCCTTCGCTGGTGCCCTCCAGGCGCATGGTCAGCTTGTCCGGCGCGGCGAATTCGTAGGAGATCTTGCGCGGGAAGGGCCGGTCCGGGTTCTCGAAGACCACGCGGCTGGCGGCGACACTGCTGGAGTTGTAGCGGCTCTCGTCGCCGCCGTACTGCTGCGAGACATAGTCGAAGCCGCCACCGCCGCTGGTGACCAGGCGCATGAAGTCGTACTCGCGGGTATAGCCCTCGCCGACACGGCGCGACATGCCCAGCATGCTGTTGCCGGTGGGGGTGGTCCACTGCTCCTCGTAGACGCCGTCGGCGGTGTCGAAGCTCCAGCAGCCGGTGAGCCACTTGAACTGGCTGACGCGCAGGGCCTCGTCTGCCGCCGGCTTGGCGGCAAGGGCAGGGGCGGCCAGCAGGGCCAGGGTCAGTGCGAGGACGGTACGCATGGTGGGTCTCCCGTAAGCCGCAAGAATACCAGTGACGGCGCGCCCTTCACCCGCCCGGCCAGGCAGGGCGCGGGTGGGTGAGCGCCTAGTCTCTGTACCGCTTCACCAGGTCGCCGTAGGCGTCGATGCGGCGGTCGCGCAGGAACGGCCACCAGCGGCGCACGTTTTCGCTGCGTTCCAGGTCCACGTCCGTCACCAGCACCTCGGCCTGTTCGCCGGCCTTGGCCAGGAACTCGCCCTGCGGCCCGGCGACGAAGCTGTGACCCCAGAACTGCGAGCCCGGCCACTGGCCGGCCGGGTCGGGCTCGAAGCCGACGCGGTTGGCCACCAGCACCGGCAGGCCGTTGGCCACGGCATGAGCGCGCTGGATGGTGACCCAGGCGTCGCGCTGGCGCCCCTGCTCTTCGATGGGGTCCTGCGGATTCCAGCCGATGGCGGTGGGGTAGAGCAGCAGCTCCGCGCCGGCCAGGGCCATCAGGCGCGCGGCCTCCGGGTACCACTGGTCCCAGCAGACCAGCACGCCGAGCTTGCCGACACTGGTCTGGATCGGCTGGAAACCAAGGTCGCCCGGCGTGAAGTAGTACTTCTCGTAGTAGCCCGGGTCGTCGGGGATGTGCATCTTGCGGTAGGTGCCGGCGATCTGCCGGCTGCGGTCGAAGACCACCGCGGTGTTGTGATACAGCCCCGGTGCGCGCTTCTCGAACAGGGAGGTCACCAGCACGATGCCCAGTTCCTCGGCCAGCGCGCCGAACTGCGCGGTGGACGGGCCGGGGATGGTCTCGGCCAGGTCGAACAGGCGGGTGTCCTCGTGCTGGCAGAAGTACAGGCCGGTGTGCAGTTCCTGCAGCAGCACCAGCTGCGCGCCGCGCGCGGCGGCCTCGCGGATGCCCTGCTCGGTGGCCTGCACGGTGGGCGTGCGATCGCCGCTGCAGCTCTGCTGCACCAGGCCGACGCGGAGGATCTTGGTCTTGGCGGTCATGGGCTTCGCTCAGGCGACGGCGGAGGGGATCTGCATGGTCACGCAGTGCAGGCTGCCGTACTGCTGGATCAGGGTACGGCAATCCACGCCGATCACTTCGCGGCCCGGGAAGCAGGGCAGCAGTCGGCGCAGGGCCTCGGCGTCGGTTTCCACGCCGTAGGTCGGCACCAGCACCGCGCCGTTCATGATCAGGAAATTCGGGTAGCCGGCAGGCAGGCGCCGGCCGTCCCCGGCGAAGATCGCGGTCGGCAGCGGCAGCGGCACCAGCTTGTAGGGCTCGCCATTGGCCTGGCGCAGCGCCTGCAGCTCGCGCTCCATGGCCTTGAGGTCCTCGTAGTGCGCGTCGGACGCGTCGTCGCAGGCCTGGTAGGCGATGGTCGAGGCATCGCAGAAGCGCGCGACCGTGTCGATGTGGCCGTCGGTGTCGTCGCCCAGCAGGTCGCCGTGCTGGAGCCACAGCACGCGCTGCAGGCCGAACCAGGCCTTCAGCTTGGTCTCGATGTGGGCCTTGTCGAACTGGGGGTTGCGCGTCGGCGCCAGCAGGCAGCGCTCGGTGGTCAGCAGCGTGCCCTGGCCGTCGCTCTCGATGCCGCCGCCCTCCAGCACGAAGGCGATGGATTCCACCAGCGTGCTCCAGACGCCCTGTTCGCCGAGCCGGCGCGTCACCTCATTGTCCAGCGTGGCGTCGAACTTGCCGCCCCAGCCGTTGAAGATGAAGTCGAGGTGGATCGGCTTGCCGTTGCGGAACACCGTGATCGGGCCGTGGTCTCGGGCCCAGACGTCGTCTGCCGGCACCGCTACCAGGCGCAGGCGCGCGGCGGGACAGCCGGCGGCCAGCAGGCGCGCGCGCAGGCCTTCCACGTCTTCCCCGCAGGCCACGATCAGGTCCTGGTAGCGGGTGATGGCGGCGGCCAGTCGCAGGAAATTGTCTTCCACCGCCTCGAAGAGGTCGGCGAAATCGCCGTCCGGACGCGGCCAGGTCAGCTGCACGGCGGATTGCGGCGCCCACTCGGCGGGCAGGACTACGGACATCGGGCATCTCCAGAACTGAAAAAGGGCGCTTGCGCGCCCTTTTGTGGAATACGGTCAGCGGCCCGGGATTTTAGGGGCTCACGGATTGCAATTCATCCTTGTTCTGGATCGGCATCGGTGCGCCGCGGACCACCACGTCGATCACCGTGCTGCGTTCGAAGAACACCGAGAAGTCCGCGTAGTCCCAGCGCGTGATCGGCGGATGCACCGCCGAGCCGCCACCCTTGGACGGATGCTTCACCGAAGGCTGGCCGAACTGCTTGGTGACCGTGGCCATGGAACTGCCGCGCGCGGGGGTGCTCACCACCCCGGCGGAGGCGCCTTCCGGCATCGCCAGCACATCGGCTTGGACAGCGCCGGAGAGGGCGCTGAACGTAACTGCGAAAGCAATCAAAGTTTTGCGCATAACTCACTGACCCCGATCAGTTTTGCCGCACTATAGCACCCCATGGCAAGGCGGCAACAGTCCTGTCTCGAGTGCCCTCCTGCCACGGGTCCGGCAAGCCCTTCCGCCGCCGATGTCCGGAACATCATGCCTGTTGCGCGGTCTTCCGACTGCCGGCCGAACGGCGATCCATGCTGTAATACACCGGCTATAAGACCTAGAAATGCGAAACCCATTCGAACTTTACGCGGGCCTGCGCTACACCCGGGCCAAGCGCCGCAACCACTTCATTTCCTTCATATCCGCAGCCTCCATGGCGGGCATCGCCGTGGGCGCGATGGCCCTGATCACGGTGCTGTCGGTGATGAACGGCTTCGAGCGCGAACTGCGCACGCGCATCCTCGGCATGGCCTCGCACGCCACGATCTCGGCCTTCCAGGGGGGGCTGCAGGACTGGCCCGCGGCGGCCAGGATCGCCGAGGCCAACAAGGAAATCGTCGCGGTGGCGCCCTATATCGAGGGCGAGGGCATGATCCGGGTCGGCAGCGAGCTGTCCGGCACGCTGCTGCGCGGCATCGACCCGGAGCGTGAATCGAAGGTCAACGAGGTGGCCGCCCACATGAAGGCCGGCCAGCTGACCGACCTCAAGCCGGGCGAGTACAAGATCGTGCTGGGCTACGAGATCGCCCAGTCCATGGGCATCGGCATCGGCGACAAGGTCGACCTGATGATCCCGCAGGCCAGCGTCACCCCAGCCGGCGTGCTGCCGCGCTTCCGCCGCTTTACCGTGGCCGGCGTGTTCAAGGTGGGCATGTACGAATACGACCGCGGCATGGTTCTGATCCACCTGCAGGACGCCCAGACCCTGCTGCGCATGGGCGACAGCGTCACCGGCGTGCGCCTCAAGCTGCACGACCTGTTCGAGGCGCCGCGCGTGGCGCACGAGCTGGCCCAGGACATGGCCGGCATCTACTTCGTCTCCGACTGGACGCGCAGCCACGCCAACTTCTTCCGCGCGGTGAAGACCGAGAAGATGGTGATGTTCATCATCCTGTCGCTGATCGTCGGCGTGGCCGCCTTCAACATCGTCTCGACGCTGGTGATGGTGGTGCAGGACAAGCAGGCCGACATCGCGATCCTGCGCACCCTGGGCGCCAGTCCGCGCTCGATCATGGCGATCTTCATGGTGCAGGGTTCGATCATCGGCTTCGTCGGCACCCTGATCGGCGTGGTCGGCGGCATTGCGCTGGCGCTGAACGTCGAGCGGATCGTGCCGCTGCTGGAGGCCCTGATGGGCCAGCAGTTCCTGGCGCCCGACGTCTACTACATCAGCGACCTGCCGTCGGAACTGAAGTGGAGCGACGTCATCAAGATCAGCATGCTGTCGCTGAGCCTCGGCCTGATCTCCACGATCTACCCGGCCTGGCGCGCTTCGCGCGTGCAGCCGGCGGAAGCCTTGCGCTATGAATAGCCCAAGCGCCGTGTTCCCCTCCGCCGTGAGCATCCTCAAGGCCACCAATCTCTCCAAGACCTTCGACGACGGCCGCCTGCGGCTGGATGTCTGGAGCGGCATCGACTTCGAAGTGGCGCGCGGCGAGCGCGTTGCCATCGTCGGTGCCAGCGGCACCGGCAAGTCCACGCTGCTGCATTGTCTTGGCGGGCTCGACGAGCCCAGCACCGGCGAGGTCTGGGTCGGCGGCGAGCGCATGTCGGCGCTGACCGACGCGGCGCGCGGACGCCTGCGCAACCAGTCGCTGGGCTTCGTCTACCAGTTCCATCACCTGCTGCCGGAATTCACCGCGCTGGAAAACGTGGCGATGCCGCTGCTGATCCGCCGCATGAAGGAAGGCCAGGCCTATGACCAGGCCGCCGGCCTGCTCAAGCGCGTCGGGCTGGGCGACCGCCTGCAGCACAAGCCGGGCGAGCTGTCCGGCGGAGAGCGCCAGCGCGCCGCGGTGGCGCGCGCCCTGGTGACGCGACCGGCCTGCGTGCTCGCCGACGAGCCCACCGGCAACCTCGACACCAAGACCGCCGAGCGCGTCTTCGAGATGATGCTGGAGCTCAACCGCGAGCTGGGCACCAGCCTCGTCGTCGTCACCCACGACCTGCGCCTGGCCGCGCGCATGGACAAGATATGGACCCTGGACAGCGGCCGCTTGCTGCAAACCTCCGCGTCCTGATCCTGCTGTTCACGCTGGGCGTGCGCCCTTTGTTCCGCAAACATGACTGAGTTGTCAGATTGACAACCCCCGGGTCTGCGGGGCATTGATGCCGCCGTATGGGCAGCACTGAGCCTGGCCCGGAAGGTCGATGAACAACAGCAAGGTGAGATGTTTCGGGTGGCTCATCGTGGCATCGCTCACGTCGATGTCTTGCGCTTTCCCTGCCGCGGCAGAAGACGTTGCGTGCAACAGGGGGCCTCTGCGCAAAACCTATGGCTCGACCCCATGGCTTGTGTATGGGTGTACCGACGGTCAGACGCTCGTGATCGTATCTGCGCCCGGCAGTCCCGCAATGCCTTTCGTTTTTTCCTTTGCGAAGGAAAAGGGGCAATACCACCTGCGGGGGGAAGGGACGGGATCAAGAGACGCTTCCCAGGCTGCCTTTGACGAGCTTCAAGTGTTTTCAGAGAAGGAAATTGCCGAGCTCATAAAGCAGGCCGGGGAGTCCACCCCAGGTAGTGCGGACTAGTGCAGGAAGTCTGGCCTCTCCGGTGATCTCAGGCCGCGCGCATGGACAAGATATGGACCCTGGACAGCGGCCGGTTGCTGCCGACCTCCGCGTCCTGATCCTGTGGTTCACGCTGGGCGTGCTGGCCATGCACGTCCTGCGCGAACTGCCGCCCTGGTACGGGCTGCTGCCGTTCTTCCTCGCCGCCCTGCCGCGCTGGCGCTACCGCCGGCATGCCCTGTTCCTGGCGCTGGGCCTGGGCCTGACGCTGTTCCAGGCGCAGCGCGAACTGGCCCAGCGCTGGCCGGCGGAACGTCATGGCGAGGTCTTGATCCTGCAAGGCCAGGTGTCCTCGCTGCCGGAGCAGGGGCGGGACCCGCGCGCACCGCAGCAGCGGGTCTGGCGCTTCCGCTTCGATCCCGAGACCGCCCCGGGCCTGCCGCGCCACCTGCGCGTCAGCTGGTACCGCACCCAGGAGGTCGTTCGCGCCGGCGAATGCTGGCGCCTGGAGCTGAAGCTGCGCACGCCGCATGGCTCGCTCAATCCCGGCGGCTTCGACTATGAGGGCTGGCTCCTGCGCGAAGGCGTGGGCGGCACCGCCACCGTGCGCGGCGCCAGCCGCTGCGGCGAAGGCTCGGGCCTGCTCGCCTTGCGGCAGAACCTGCTCGATGCGATCAACGCCTGGCTGCCGCATCACCCGGCGGCACCGATGGTGGCGGCGCTGACCCTGGGCGAGCAGTCCGGCCTGCACGACGCCGACTGGGAAGTGTTCCGGCAGACCGGCACCAGCCATCTGGTCGCGATCTCCGGCTTCAACATCGCCATCGTCGCCGCGCTGGGCTTCTTCCTCGGCCGCTGGCTGTGGACGCTGTGGCCGCCGCTGCTGCTGCGCCTGCCGGCGCAGAAAGCCGGCTGGATCGTGTCCGGCCTGTTCGCCCTGGCCTACAGCGCGGTGGCCGGCTTCGAGGCGCCGGTGGCCCGTGCGGCACTGATGGCGCTGTTCGTGATCGTCGCCGGTTTCGCCAACCGCCTCGGCCAGCCCTCGCGCGTGCTGGCGCTGGCCTGGTTCCTGATCCTGCTGCTCGATCCGCTGGCCATCACCAGCCCGGGGCTGTGGCTGTCCTTCGGTGCGGTGGCGGCGATCTTCTACGTCGGCGGCGGGCGGCTGGCGCGGCCGCACTGGCTGCGGGCCCTGGTGATGCTGCAGCTGATGCTGACCGTAGTACTGATGCCGCTGACGCTGTACTTCTTCCATGGCCTGTCCTGGCCGGCGCCGCTGGTGAACCTGCTGGCGGTGCCGGCTTTCGCGCTGCTCACGCCGCTGCTGCTGGTGGCGATGCTGCTGGCAGCGCTGTGGCCGGCGGCCGGGCTGCCGCTGCTGACCTGGAGCGCCGACGCCCTGCAGTGGCTGCGCCTGGGCCTGGAAGCCGCCGCGCAATGGCCGCAGGCCTGGATCGCCTGGAGCCCGGCCTGGCCGGCGCTGCTGCTGGCGCTGCTGGGCGCGGTACTGCTGTTCGCGCCGCGCGGACTGCCGCTGCGTCCGCTGGCCCTGCTGTGCTTCCTGCCGCTGGCCTTCCCGCCGCAGCGCGCGCCGCCCTCCGGCTTCGAGCTGGCCGCGCTGGACGTGGGGCAAGGCCTGGCAGTGGTGGTGCGCACCGCCCATCACAGCCTGCTTTACGACGCCGGCCCGGCCTTCGACGAAGGCTTCGATGCCGGCGACTCGGTGGTGGTGCCCTACCTGCTGACCCAGGGGATCGGCCGGCTCGACCGCCTGCTGCTGTCGCATGGCGACAACGATCACGCCGGCGGCATCGCCGCCGTACAGCGGCGCCTGGCCATCGGCGAGCAGTTCGGCACGCCCGGCCATGCAGCCTGCGTCGAGGGCCTGCGCTGGAGCTGGGACGGCGTGGACTTCGAGACCCTGTATCCGGCGCCGGATAGCCCGGGCTCGGACAACAACCGCTCCTGCGTGCTGCGCATCGAGTCGGGCGGGCAGGTGGCCTTGCTCACCGGCGACATCGAGCGTCCGGCCGAGCAGGCTTTGCTGGAGCGGCATGGCCCGCGGCTGCGTGCGGACCTGCTGCTGTCGCCGCATCACGGCAGCCACAGCTCATCGACCGCGCCGTTCGTGGACGCGGTGCAGCCGCGCCTGGTGATCCATCCGGCGGCCTGGCGCAGCTCCTTTGGCCATCCGCGGCCGCAGGTGGTGGCGCGCTACGAAACCGCCGGCGCGCGCCAACTGGTGACGGGGGTGGAGGGGACGGTGAGGCTGACGCTGCCCGCGACGGCATTGCAACCCGAACTGTGGCGCCGGCAGGCCGGGCATTGGTGGAACGCGCCGGCCGAGCCGTGAAGCTGGACGGCCTCGCCCGCCGTCGCTGACACACGAAGTTCACGGCCCGGCAATGCGACGAGCGTACGGTCGCGGGCAAATCAAATAAGAAAGGGGAGAATCGTCATGAAGCGTCTCTTGCTCGCGGCCTGCCTGGCCTGCGGCTTTGGTGCCACACACGCGGCAACGCTGCCGGCCAGCGCCTGTCCCGATCCGCTCACCACGTCCCCCGGCGGCGGCATCAACAACGGCATCAATGTCGGCCGGGCCGTCGGCACCGGCCCCACCACCGCCCGCGCCGCGCTCGGCACGGGCTGGTCGCGCATGGCCCTGCGCTGGAACGACATCAAGCCCACCAGCGGCGGCTGGTCCTGGACCGAAGCCGACGCGCTGGTGAAAGCCCACTCCGGCACCGGCCTCAAGGTCCTGGCGGTGATCAACGGGCCGAAACCGCGCTGGGAGACGGGGGACTACTCCAGCCCCACCGTGCAGGCCGACTGGGCCGCCTTCGCCAGCGCCGTGGTGGAGCGCTACAGCGGCAACACGCCGGACCCCGGCGTGCCGGGCAGCACCCTGCCGCGCATCGCGGCATTCGAGATCTGGAACGAGCCGAACGCGGCCAACGGCATCTTCGGCGGTACCCTGGCGCAATACCACGACTATCTCCTCAAGCCGGCGGTGGATGCGATCCGCATCAGCGCCAACGCCACGGCCTTCCTGGTGGCACCGGCCATGGCCACCAACCAGTACTTCGTGGCGGCCAACGAGCCCGCCACCCGGGCCAACGTCAAGAACGCCCTGGACCAGGCGCTGGGCACCCGCGCAGGTGGCAACCTGGTGTACGTGGACGCCGTGTCCGTCCACGCCTACCTGGCCCCGGTGCACACCATGATGATGGGCTCGGGCGTGAAGGACTGGCTGGCCAGCCAGACGCTGTCGCTGCCGGTGTATCTGAGCGAGTTCGGCAAGAACTCGGATCAGTGTGCCGGCCCGGGCCTCTGCGAAACCGGCGAGATCATCCAGGTCTGCGCCTTCCGCAACTACCAGAACCGCAACATCAACACGCCCACCTTCGACGTGACCTTCTGGTTCAATTTCATCGACCAGGACGGCGTCGCGCCCTCCGGCGTCCTCAAGCAGTTCGGCGTGCTGGCGGTGAACGGCGACTGCAAGAACTCGCCCGCCACCAGCAACTACTACAGCAAGTGGATATTCGCCGACATGCAGCGCCAGTTCGGCGTGACGCCGACGGTCGCCCACTACACCCCGTATTCCTGCAACTGAAAAGGGCTGGCATCAATGAAAATCCCCGCACCGGGCGGGGATTTTCGTTGAAGACCCAGGCTTACAGCTTGGTCGGGTTCGGCGCGTCGCCGTAGACCGCGACCGGGTCGAAGGTCTTTTCCTTCTCTTCGTAGTTCAGCACGCGCACGTCCGGGCCCTCGCCGGTGGGCACCGAGCGGTAGAAGCAGGAGCGGTAGCCGACGTGGCAGCTGGCGTCGCCGATGACGTTGACGCTGAGCCAGACCGCGTCCTGGTCGTCGTCGATGCGCAGGGCGACGACCTTCTGGGTCAGGCCGCTGGTGGCGCCCTTGTGCCAGATCACCTGGCGCGAGCGCGAGTAGTAGTGCGCTTCGCCGGTCAGGATGGTCTTCCGCAGCGCCTCGGCGTTCATGTAGCCCAGCATCAGCACCTCGCCGTTGTGCGAGGCGGTGGTGACGCAGGGGATCAGGCCGTGCTCGTCGAACTTGGGCGCGAGCTCGTTGCCTTCCTCGACCTGTTCGATCGTGACGCGGGGGAAGAAGCGGATGTCTGAGAAAGCCATGTGGGTTCCGGTTCAATCAAAAAAACGGGCGGCATTATAGGCTCTAACAGGCCCTAGTCGATCAGGTTGCCCCAGCCGCGGCGGCGGCCGTCGCCGCCGTTGCCGCGCTCGGGCTGCGGCAGGGGCCGTTCCTGGCGGTCGTCCTGGCCCGCCACCGGCCACTCGCGGCCGCGGCGCGGGTCCTGGCGCTCCTGGCGCTGCGGCGGGCGGCTGGCCTGCGGCGGGGTGGCCTGGGGGCGCCCGCCGGTGTTGCCGGCCGCACCCCAGAAGCCGCCGCGATCCCGGTCCTGGGGCCGGTTGGCAGGGGGCTGTGCCGGCGCCTGCGGCCGGCGGTCGTCGTCGCGGGCCACCCCTCCCCAGACGCCGTCGCGCGGCCGGTTGGCCGGCGGCTGCGAAGGGCGCGGCCGGTCGTTGACGTTGTCGGCTACGCCGCCCCAGAAGCCGTCGCGCGGGCGGTCGGGCCGCGGACGCGGGTTGTCGTGGCCGTGATCGTGGTCGTTGCGGCCGTGGCCATGGCCGTGGTCCGGGCGCGGGCGGTAGTAGCCGTAGCCGGGGCGGTAGTAATAGTCCGGGCCGGGGCTGTAGGAGTAGTAGTAGGTGTCCGGGCCGTAGTAGTACGGGTAGGGATCGTAGCTGGCGGAAGGATAGGGGTCGTAGCCGTAGACCCGGCCGACGTCGCCCCGCGGATAGGGGTCCGTGACGATGCAGCCGCTGAGCATCAGGCTCGACAGGGCAAGGGCAGCTAGGGGCAGGCGCATGGCAGTTTCCGGTGGCTTGCCGCCACTATCGCGCGGCGGGCATTAATCCGGAATGAATGGGGGCGGTCCTGCAATTTGCCAGCCTGGGCCGACGGGCGGCGGCATTACCCGGCTCGGGCCACGGCGCCCTTGAGGACGCCCTCGTAGGCCCGGACCTCGACCTGGCGGCCGGGGTTTTCAGCATGGATGGTGCGGGCGATGTAGGCCGCCAGCCGCTCCACCGTGGTGTCGCCGTCCAGCAGTTCGCAGCGCTGGGCCGGCAGTTCCAGGGCGAAATCGCCGTCCACCGAGGTGTATTCGAAGCGCACGCGCTCGGCGCCGTCCAGCACGATGTCTTCCTGGGTGCCCAGGTAGATGTCCTTCCAGCGTCCCGCCCAGGCCTGTTCCATCGCGGCATCGCGCTGGCCGTCCAGGCGGATCTCGATGCGCGAGCGGTGGCCGTGGGCGATGCGCTGGCAATGGCCGGTGTGCTTCTTCAGGCCATGGGCGTAGTGGTAATACGGGCCGTCCACGACCTCGGTGCGCAGGGTCAGGCGGACCTCGGCGACGTTCGACGGCACCTGTTGCGCCACCAGGGGCTGCAGGTGGGCGGTCAGGGCCTCGGTGGTGATGGCCGGAGCGTCGATCACGCAGATGGCGTCGGCAGGAGAGTGGTGTTCGATCGGGCCGTCGGCCGGGCCGCTGAAGTGCAGCTCGCTGCCGTGGCCGTTGTGCTGCAGGCGCAGGCCGGCGTGGCGGTGCGGCACCAGCAGCTTGTGGTCGCCGATGCCGTCGACGACTTTCTTGAGGCGTTTCTTGACCTCGCCGAAGTCCAGGACCATGGACTGCTGGTCCAGGTCGCCGGCCAGTTCCACGTCCACGATCCAGCTTTCGCCCACCAGGCCCCGGATCGGGTCGAGGAAGGCGCAGTCCAGGACGGTCAGTTGCTCTACGAACAGGCGGATCATCCCGGTATTGTAATCGTTCAGGCCTGGTTCTTCCTGCTAAAATCCTGATTTCGCCCGAAGAATCACCATAAAACGCCTATGAGCGTCGTAACCCGCTTTGCTCCCAGCCCTACCGGCTACCTCCATATCGGCGGTGCCCGTACCGCGCTGTTCTCCTACCTCTACGCCAAGCGTTTCGGCGGCAAGTTCCTGCTGCGCATCGAGGACACCGACCGCGAGCGTTCGACCCAGGAGGCGGTGGACGCGATCTTCGAGGGCATGGCCTGGCTCGGCCTGAAGTCGGACTTCGCCGAGATCTACCAGACCCAGCGCTTCGACCGCTACAAGGAAGTGGTGCAGCAGATGCTGGATGTCGGCACGGCCTACCGCTGCTATGCCAGCAAGGAAGAGCTGGACCAGATGCGTGCCGAGCAGATGGCGCGCAAGGAAAAGCCGCGTTACGACGGCCGCTGGCGCCCCGAGCGGGACAAGACCCTGCCGACCCCGCCGGAAGGCGTGCAGCCGGTGGTGCGCTTCCGCAATCCGCCGGACGGCCAGGTCGTGCTCAAGGACCTGATCAAGGGCGAGATCGTGTTCGACAACAAGGAGCTCGACGATCTCATCATTGCCCGCGCCGATGGCGTGCCCACCTACAACTTCTGCGTGGTGGTGGACGACTGGGACATGGGCATCACCCATGTCATCCGCGGCGACGACCACGTCAACAACGCCCCGCGCCAGATCAACATCCTCAAGGCCCTGGGCGCCACGCTGCCGGCCTACGCGCATGTGTCGATGATCCTGGGTGCCGACGGCGCCAAGCTGTCCAAGCGTCACGGCGCGCTGTCGGTCACCGAGTACCGCGGCATGGGCTTCATGCCCGAAGCGCTGCTGAATTACCTGGTCCGCCTGGGCTGGAGCCATGGCGACCAGGAGATGTTCACCCGCCAGGAGATGATCGAGAAGTTCGACTTCGACCACGTCTCCGCCTCGCCGGCGCGCTTCGACATGGAGAAGGCCTACTGGGTCAACCACCAGTACCTGAAGATCACCGACCCCGCCATCGTCGCGCCGGAGTTCGACTGGCACCTGCGCCGCATCGGCGTGGATCCCGCCAACGGCCCGGCGCTGGAGCCGGTGATCGAGCAGCAGCGCGAGCGCTGCCGCACCCTGGTGGAGATGGCGGAGAAGTCGAAGTTCTTCTACGCCGATCTGGATGGCTACAACGAGAAGGACGCCGCCAAGCACCTCACCGCCGAAGGCGCCGCGCTGCTGACTGAACTCGCCGCCGCGCTGGAAGCGCTGCCGGAGTGGAGCGCGCCGGCGCTGCATGCCGCGGTCAATGGGTTCGCCGAAGGCCGGGCCTTGAGCCTGGGCAAGGTCGCCCAGCCGATCCGCGTGGCGGTGGTCGGCATGGCGATCTCGCCGCCGATCGACCAGACCCTGTTCCTGCTGGGACGCGACCGAACGCTCGCGCGGCTCAAGGCCGCCGTCGCGTACGTTCAGGGCAAGTCCTAAATCATTTTCGGCAGGAACATCATGGCAATCGAAATCACCTTTCCGGACGGCAATAAAAAGTCGTTCGATGCACCCATCAGCGGTCTGGCGATCGCGCAGGGCATCTCTCCGGGCCTGGCCAAGAAGGCTGCGCTGGTCACCGTCAACGGCGAACTGTGGGACCTGACCCGTCCCATCGACCGCGACGCCAGCATCAGCATCATCACCCGCGACAAGCCGGAGGCCCTCGAGGTCATCCGACATGACGCGGCGCATGTGCTGGCGCAGGCGGTGCAGGAGCTGTTCCCCGGCACCCAGATCACCTTTGGCCCGGCGACCGAGGTCGGCTTCTACTACGACTTCGCCCGCGCCGAGACCTTCAGCGAAACCGACCTCGAGCAGATCGAGGCGAAGATGCGCGAGATCGTCAAGCGCGACCTGCCGATCACCCGCGAGGTCTGGGAGCACGACGCGGCGGTGAAGCACTTCGAGGCCGCCGGCGAGACCTTCAAGGCCGAGTGGATCCGCGAGGGCATCGCCGCCGACGAAGAGCTGACCATCTACCGCCAGGGCGACAAGTGGCTGGACATGTGCCTGGGCCCGCACCTGCCATCCACCGGCAAGCTCGGCAATGCCTTCAAGCTGATCCGCGTCGGCGGCGTCTACTGGCGCGGCGACGCCAACAACGCGCAGCTGCAGCGCATCTACGGCGTGGCTTTCGCTACCGAGGATGAGCTCAAGGCCTACCTCAAGCAGGTCGAGGAAGCCGAGAAGCGCGACCACCGCAAGCTGGCGCGCCAGCTCGACCTGTTCCACCAGCAGGAAGAAGCGCCGGGCATGGTGTTCTGGCACCCCAAGGGCTGGGCCATCTGGCAGGCCGTGGAGCAGTACGTGCGTGGCGTGTTCCGCAAGAGCGGCTACCAGGAAGTGCGCGGCCCGCAGATCATGGACGTGAGCCTGTGGAAGAAGTCCGGTCACTGGGACAACTACCAGGACAACATGTTCTTCACCGAGAGCGAGAAGCGCAGCTACGCGATCAAGCCGATGAACTGTCCGGGCCACGTGCAGATCTACAACGCCGGCCTGCACAGCTACCGCGACCTGCCGATCCGCTACGCCGAGTTCGGCGGCTGCCATCGCAACGAGCCCTCGGGCGCGCTGCACGGCATCATGCGCGTGCGCGCCTTCACCCAGGACGACGGCCACATCTTCTGCACCGAGGAGCAGGTGGAGGGTGAGGTCACCGCCTTCCACCGGCAGGCGATGCAGGTGTATGCCGACTTCGGCTTTACCGACCTGGCCGTAAAGCTGGCACTGCGCCCCGACAAGCGCCTGGGCACCGACGAGGCCTGGGACCGCGCGGAGAACGCCCTGCGCGCTGCGCTGCGCGCGGCCGGTGTGGAGTGGCAGGAGTTGCCGGGCGAAGGCGCCTTCTACGGCCCCAAGATCGAGTATCACCTGAAGGATTCGATCGGCCGTTCCTGGCAGGTCGGCACCATCCAGTACGACCCGATGATGCCGGAGCGTCTCGACGCCAGCTACATCGACGAAAGCTCGCAGCGTCGCCGTCCGATCATGCTGCACCGTGCCATCGTCGGCTCGATGGAGCGCTTCATCGGCATCCTGATCGAGCACCACGCCGGCGCGCTGCCGCTGTGGCTGGCGCCGGTGCAGGCCGTGGTCGCGCCGATCGTCTCCGACGCCGATGCGTACGCCACCGAAGTCTGCGAGGCCCTCAAGGACGCCGGTCTGCGCGCGCAGACCGACCTGCGCAACGAGAAGATCAACTACAAGATCCGCGAGCACGCCACGCAGAAGATCCCGGTGATCGTCGTCGTCGGCCGCAAGGAAGCCGAGGAGCGCACCGTGACCCTGCGCTTCCGCGGCGAGGAGCGGCAGGAGACGCTGCCGCTGGCGGATGCGATTGCGCGGTTGAAAGCCTGAAGCGGCTTCAGTCCGCAAATCAACGCAAATGAACGCGAATAGAAGCTTCCCTTCATTTGCGTTCATCTGTGTTCATTTGCGGACTGCCTTGCTGTTGCTGGTTGCGATGCCCGCTGGCGCCTTCGAACTTCAGGGCTCCTGGCAGCAGGGCAGCCTGGTCCACGGCCAGGCTGAACCCGGCACCCGCGTCTGGTTCGGCGAAAGCGCCCTGCGGGTCTCCCCGCAGGGCGCTTTCGTTTTCGGCCTGGACCGCGACGAACCGGCCAAGGTGGAACTGCGCTGGCAGGGGCAGGGTGATGCCCGGCCGCTCAGCCGCCGCTACGCCGTCGCCCCGCGCCCCTGGAAGATCCAGCGCATCGACGGACTGCCGCCGGACAAGGTGGAGCCGCCGCCGGAGGTGATGGCGCGCATCGAGCGCGAGCAGGCCCTGCTCAATGCCGCGCGCGATCTGGACAGCGACCTGGACGGCTGGCGCCAGCGCTTTGCCTGGGCCGCCACCGGCCGCATCTCCGGGACCTTCGGCAACCAGCGCATCCTCAACGGCATTCCCAAGCAGCCGCACTACGGGATCGACGTCGCCGTGCCGGTGGGTACGCCGATCCATGCTCCGGCCGATGGCGTGGTCAGCCTGGCCGAGCCGGACCTGTATTTCACCGGCGGCACGCTGATGATCGATCATGGCCATGGCGTCTCTTCGATCATGGTGCACCTGTCGGCGCTGAAGGTCCGGGTCGGCGACGCGGTGAGGCAGGGCGAGGTCGTGGCCCTGTCCGGCAAGACCGGCCGCGCCACCGGGCCGCATCTGCACTGGGGCATCGGCTGGTTCCGCAGCCGCGTCGACCCCCAGACCCTGCTGCCGCCGATGCCCGTCAGGCGGGCGAAATAGCAGGCTGCGGCCACCGATCAGGTGTTCCGCCTGATTGAGAGTTTGAATAACAATGATTCTCATGTAGAATGCACCTGATCGCAGAGTCGGGATTCACCCACCTGCGCAGAAGGGGCGGCGGATGGCGATAGCCACCGGGAGGCACAGGGGCCGCCGGCACATCTAGAAGTTCTATTTGGGAGTTTTTCAGATGAAGTTCCGCTTGACCCCGGTCGCCGCCGCGCTGACCGCGATGTTTGCCGTTCCTTCCGTTGCCCTGGCCCAGGACGCCCCGGCCGCCGCGCCGGTGGCCGAAACCGCGCCGGCTGCTCCCGCAGCGGAAGCGGCCAAGCCGGCGGAACGCGCCGTGCAACTGCCCGCGGTCAAGGTCGTCGGCCAGCAGGACACGCCGAAGGCCGAGCGCGTCAGCTCGCCCAAGTTCACCGAACCCCTGCTGAACACGCCGCAGACGATTCAGGTCATCAAGAAGGAAGTGCTGCAGCAGCAGGCGGCCACCTCGCTGACCGAGGCGCTGCGCAATGTCCCGGGCATCACCTTCACCGCCGGCGAGAACGGCAACACCCAGAGCGGCGATACCGTGTTCATGCGCGGCTTCGACACCCAGGGCAGCATCTTCCTCGACAACATCCGCGATCTCGGCACTGCAGTGCGCGATGTGTTCAACGTCGAGCAGATCGAAATCGTCAAGGGCCCTGCCGGCGCCGACAACGGTCGTGGTGCAGCCTCTGGCTACATCAATCTGGCCAGCAAGGTTCCGGTGGCCGACGACTTCATTGCCGGCACCCTGTCCTACGGCACCGCCGACAAGCGCCGCATTACCGCCGACCTCAACGAGCAGATCGGCGACAACACGGCGGTACGCCTGAACCTCATGGGGCAGGACGGCGGCGTTGCCGGCCGCGACTTCATCGAGCGCCAGAGCTGGGGCGTGGCGCCGTCCATCGCCTTCGGCCTGGGCACCTCGACGCGCGCGTACCTCTTCTCGCAGCACATCCGCCAGAACAACACCCCGGATGGCCTGGTGCCGACCTTCGGTCTGGACGGCTATACCCTCAACAATTCGCCGGACCGTCCGTTCGAACAGACCCTGGCCGCCGCCGGCATCACTCCCCGGCCGGTGGATTCCAGCAAGTTCTGGGGCTCGAAGGATGACTTCGAGGACATCGAAGCCAACATGATGACGGTGAAGTTCGAACACGACCTGTCGCCGACGACGACGATCCGCAACCTGTCGCGCTACGGCCGCAGCGAGCAGGACCGTGTACTCACCGCCCCGGGCGCGCCGACGGTCACCAATGGAACCCCGGGCACGGCAGGCACCGCGACTGCAGCCCCCACGGCACCGAATCCGCCGCTGACCGCGCGCGATCCGGATGATTTCACCGTGGCCCGTACGCGCCATTTCAGCTTCCGCACCAACGATATCCTCACCAACCAGACCAGCTTCAGCACCAACTTCGACACCGGGCCGCTCAAGCACACCATGGGCGGCGGTCTCGAGTTCCTGTACGAGAAGCAGGTGACGCCGACCTACGCGTTGCCGGCGGGGACCAGTGTCCCGGCAGTGAACCTCTACAACCCGGACCGCAACCTTGCCGTGCCGGCGCTGGTGCGCAATGGCGCGGGTTCCGATGGCCAGACCACGACCAGCGCGACCTACCTGTTCGACACCGTCAAGCTCAACGAGCAGTGGCAGTTGAATGCAATGCTGCGTTTCGAGCACTACCGCACCGAAACCAACAGCGTCTCCATCGCCAGCGCGACCAACAACACGGTTCCGGCGGTGCCCAATGGCACCCTGATCCCCTTGCGCGTGGAGGATTCGGACAACCTGTTCAGCTGGAAGGTGGGGGCACTGTTCAAGCCGGTGCCGAATGGCAGCGTCTACGTGGCGTTCGCCAACTCGCTGAAGCCGCCCGGAGGCGACAACTTCAGCCTGGTGGCCGACTTTGCCGCCAACGGCACGCCGAACGCCAACGTCAACAGCCCCGCGCTGGATCCGCAGAAGGCGACCAACATCGAAGTGGGCGCCAAGTGGGACTTCCTCGATGGCAAGCTCGCGACGACTGCCGCCCTGTTCCGCAGCGAGAACGAGAATGACCTTGCCCGCCTGGACGGCAACGAGGTCATCCAGTACGGCGAGAAGAAGGTCGAGGGTATCGAGCTGGGCCTGGTCGGCCTGATCACCAACGACTGGACCGTGAGCTTCGGCCTGACCAAGCAGGACACGGAAGTGACCGAAGGCACGTTTGCCGCCGGCGGTTCGACCCAGACGGGTGCCGTGATTTCCTGGTCGCCGGACGTGACCGCAACGCTCTGGACCACCTACAAGATCGTTCCGCTCAAGCTGACGGTCGGTGGCGGCGCGCGCTACATCAGCTCGCAGACCCGCTCCAGCAACAACGATCCCGACGCGATCAACCCCGTCACGCTGCAGCGGGGCCAGGTCGGCCTGTTCGAGATCGAGAGCTACACCGTGGTGGATGCCATGGCCTCGTACGAGGCCACCAAGAACGTCACGGTCCAGCTCAACGCCTACAACCTGTTCGACGAGGACTATGTGCAGAGCCTGAACAACTCGGGCCTGCGCTACAAGCCGGGCGAGCCGCTGTCGTACCTGGCCTCCGTCATCCTGCGGTTCTGATGAGGGCTTGAGGCAAGGCAGGGCCCCTTCCGTCCGGGAGGGGCTTTGCCGTTCTGGTAGTGTTGAGTTTTCCCGTTTGCGAGCCCTGCGATGCTGCTGCAAATCCCGGATGTCCTCAGTCCCGAACAGGTGGCGCAGTTCCGTGCGGCGCTGGACCAGGCCGATTGGGACGACGGCCGCAAGACGGCCGGGCACCAGGCGGCCAAGGTCAAGAGCAACCTGCAGCTGACCGAGGACCACCCGGTCGCCAAGCAGCTCGGGGCCGTGGTGCTCAATGCGCTGGCCGGCAACCAGACGTTCCGGGCTGCGGCGCTGCCGCTGAAGGTGTTCCCGCCGCTGTTCAACTGCTACCGCGACGGCGGCCAGTTCGGCATGCATGTGGACACGGCCCTGCGCTACACCAGCCAGGCGCCGCACCGGGTGCGCACCGACGTCTCGGCCACGCTGTTCCTGTCGGCACCGGAGGAGTACGAGGGCGGCGAACTGGTGGTGCAGGACACCTTCGGCACGCATGCCGCCAAGCTGCCGCCAGGGCATTTGCTGCTGTATCCCTCGACCAGCCTGCATCGCGTCAACCCGGTGACCCGGGGCGCGCGCATCGCCTCGTTCTTCTGGGTGCAGAGCCTGGTGCGCGAGGATGCACAGCGCACGCTGCTCTATGAAATGGATGTGGCAATCCAGAATCTCACTGTCAACGTACCGGACCATCCGTCCGTTACTCAGCTGACCGGGGTGTATCACAACCTCCTGCGACGCTGGGCGGACCTTTGATGGAAGCGAAGCAGGACCAAAGGCGCCGGGCGTTCTGGCTCAAGCACCTGCACCAGTGGCACTGGATCAGTTCGGCCCTGTGCCTGATCGGCATGATCCTGTTCGCCGCCACCGGCATCACGCTGAACCACGCCTCGCAGATCGAGGCGAAGGCGCAGGTGGTGTCCGAGAAGGCGCAGCTGCCGGAGCCCCTGCGGGCCTCGCTGGAAGCGGCGAAGGCCGAGGGCAAGGCGCCGTTGCCGCCGGAGCTGTCGGCCTGGCTGCGGCAGCAGTGGTCGGTGGAGGCGGGGCAGGGCGAGGCTGAGTGGTCCGACGGCGAGGTCTATCTCTCGCTGCCGCGGCCGGGCGGCGACGCCTGGGTCAGCGTGGAGCTGGAGGACGGTGCGGTCGAGTACGAACGCACCGACCGTGGCTGGATTTCGTATTTCAACGATCTGCACAAGGGCCGCAATTCTGGCGTGGCCTGGGGCTGGTTCATCGACGTGTTCGCGGTGGCCTGCCTGGTTTTCTGCATCACCGGACTGTTCCTGCTGCAGATTCATGCGGGGAACCGGCCGACCACCTGGCCCATCGTCGGTCTCGGGCTGGTGATTCCCCTGGTACTGGCGATCCTGTTCATCCACTAAATTCAACGAGGCCCCCAACATGCGTCACCGCATTCCCCTCGCACTGTGCAGCCTGCTGCCGGGCACCGCACTGGCTGCAAACCTGGACCTGTCCATCGAACTGCCGCGCCTGGACGTGGCGGAATACCACCGTCCCTACGTCGCCGTCTGGCTGGAGCGCGAGGACAAGAGCGTCGCCGCCAACCTGACGGTCTGGTACCAGCAGAAGAAGGCGGCCCCGGCCGGCGGCGCTGCACCGGCAGCTGCTCCTGCTGCGGGTGCCCCCGCGGGCGGCGGCATGCAGGGTGGCGGCAACGCCCAGGGCGGCGTGAAGTGGCTGCCCGACCTGCGCCAGTGGTGGCGCCGCAGCGGCCGCGAACTGACGCTGCCGGTCGACGGCGTGACCGGTGCCACCCGCGCGCCCGGCGAGCATGCCCTGAGCTTCAGCCTCGCCGACCTGCCGGCCGGCCAGTACAAGCTGGTGGTCGAGGCGGCGCGCGAGGAAGGCGGCCGCGAATTGCTGGACATCCCGTTCCAGTGGCCGGCCAAGGATGCGCAGCCGCTCAAGGCCAAGGGCTCGCGCGAGCTCGGTGCCATCGTCCTCGGCCTGAAACCCTGACAGGAGCCTCCGATCATGAAAATCATTCTGAAGCCGCTGGTCCTTGCCGCCCTCTGCCTGCCGCTGTCCGCGATGGCGCACAAGCAGTGGATCGCGCCCTTCAAGACCGTGCTCAACATCGACCAGTGGGTCACCTTCGACGCCGGCAGCTCCACCGAGCCCTTCGTGCGCGACCACAACGCCGCGCGCCTGGACAACCTCGTCATCACCGCGCCGGACGGCAGCATCGTGACGCCGGAGAACCTGGCCACCGGCAAGCTGCGCGCCGCCTTCGACCTGCAGCTGAAGCAGGCCGGCACCTACAAGGTGGCCGTGGTCAACACCGGCATCACCGCCAGCTGGGACGACAACGGCCAGACCAAGCGCTGGCCGCCGCGCGGCACCGCCTTCACCCCCGAGGGCTTCGCGCAGGAAGTGCCGAAGAAAGCCAAGGACCTGAAGGTGACGCAGTCGCTGGGCCGCCTGGAGACCTACGTCACCGCCGGCAAGCCCAACGATACCGCACTCAAGCCCACCGGCAAGGGTCTGGAGCTGGTGCAGGTCACCGGCTTCAACGACCTCTACACCGGCGAGCCCGCTACCTTCCAGTTCCTGCTCGACGGCAAGCCCGCCGCCGACGTGGAAGTGGAAGTGATCGCCGACGGCACGCGTTACCGCAATTCCGTCAACGAGATCGAGCTGAAGACCGGCAAGGACGGCCGCTTCACCATCGAATGGCAGCAGCCTGGCCTGCACTGGCTGTCGGCTTCGGTCAGCGACAAGAAGGCCGACAAGCCTGCAACCGAGCGCCGTACCAGCTACACCGGCAGCTTCGAGGT
Organism: Solimonas sp. K1W22B-7; assembly: GCF_003428335.1. Classification (GTDB taxonomy): domain Bacteria; phylum Pseudomonadota; class Gammaproteobacteria; order Nevskiales; family Nevskiaceae; genus Solimonas_A. The sequence continues at coordinate 3,109,503 of NZ_CP031704.1, read as the reverse complement.
GTTGTCGCCCTGAGGCTCTGTCTCCCTCTCCCGCTGGCGGGAGAGGGGCAGGGGTGAGGGTGGAGCAGGATGAAACCCGCCAATGCGTGAAATCATCCACCACTCCATCCTCACCTGCTCAGCATGAACCGCGTCCTCGTCCCCCACGGCCTCAACCCCTCATCGCTGCCGGCCCACCCGGACGGAGGGAGCCTGCACGCGATGAAGGGCCGGACCATGGGCACCACCTGGTCGGTCTGCGTGATCGCACCGGCGGCGGACCTGAACTGGCTCGGCGCGGGCGTGCAGCAGGAGCTGGACCGCGTGGTGGCACAGATGAGCCACTGGGAGCCGGACTCCGATCTGTGCCGCTACAACGCCGCGGCCGCCGGAACCTGGCACCGCCTGCCGGGCGAGTTCATGGAGGTGCTCGAAGCCTCGCTGGAATATGCATTGGCCAGCGACGGCGCCTTCGATCCCAGCATCGGCCCGCTGGTCGATGCCTGGGGCTTCGGCCCCCTGCAGTCCCGCGATGCGCCGCCCGGCCCGCATGAGATCGAAGCGGCGCGTGCGCGCGTCGGCTGGCGCCGCCTGCAACGGGATGAAGGCGGCCAGAAGCTGCTGCAGCCCGGCGGCCTGCAGCTGGATTTTTCTTCCATCGCCAAGGGCTATGCCGTGGACCAGGTGGCGCGCTATCTCGGCCGTGCCGGCGTCGACCACTGGCTGGTGGAGGTCGGCGGCGAGTTGCGCGGCCAGGGTTGCAAGCCCGACGGCCAGCCCTGGTGGGTGGAACTGGAGCGCGTCGGCGAGGAACTGCCGCGCACGGTGCTGGCCCTGCATGGCCTGTCCGTGGCCACCTCCGGCGACTACCGCCGTTACTTCGAATGGCATGGCCACCGCTATGCCCACACGCTGGATCCGCGCAGCGGCTGGCCGGTGACGCATGCGCTGGCCTCGGTCACCGTGCTGCACCCCGAGTGCATGCAGGCGGACGCCCTGGCCACGGTGCTCGGCGTGCTGTCGCCCGACGAGGCCTACGAGTTCGCGGAGCAGCGCAATTTCGCCGCGCAGTTCGTGCTGCGCACGGCGCAGGGTTTCGAGGAGCGACTGACCCCGGCGTTCGAGGCCCTGGCCAGTGACTGATTGGCTTGCCAGCGCCGAAAGCCAGCGCCTGCTGCGCGCCGGCACCGTGGTTCTGGCCTGGCTGCTGCTCTGTGTGTTCATCGCCTGGGCGCGGCGCCGCCAGCAGCGCCGCCTGCTGTTGCCGATCACTGCCGGCAGCAGTCCCATCCTGGTCGCCTACGCCAGCCAGACCGGCTTCGCGCAGCGCATCGCCATGCAGACCGCGCAGTCGCTGCAGGCCTCCGGCGCCGCGGTGCGCCTGCAGTCGCTGGGCGAGGTGACCACCGCCACGCTGCAGGCCGCCGGCCGCGTGCTGTTCGTGACCAGCACCACCGGCGAGGGCGATCCGCCGGACACCTCGATCCCCTTCGTGCGCAAGGTCATGCGCGGCAGTGCCGACATGCAGGGCCTGCACTACGGCCTGCTGGCGCTGGGCGATCGCGAGTACCGACACTACTGCGGCTTCGGCCACGAGCTGGACCGCTGGCTGCGCAAGCAGGGCGCGCAGCCCTTGTTCGATGCGGTGGAAGTCGACAACGCCGACGAAGGTGCGCTGCGCCACTGGCAGCATCATCTGGAATTGCTCGGCGGCGGCGCACCGCTGCCCGACTGGAGCGCGCCCGAGTACCAGCGCTGGCGCCTGGTCGGGCGCCGCCTGCTCAATCCCGGCAGCCTCGGCGGCCCGGCCTTCCATCTCGCGCTGGAGCCGCTGCAGGGCATCCCGCAGTGGCGCGCCGGCGACATCGCCGAGATCGGCCCGCGCAATGCCACCCAGCGCGTCGCCGATGCGCTGCGCGAGATCGGCCTGCCGTCCGCCACGCCGATGCCCGAGGGCGAGGCGCTCTCGTCCTGGCTGGCGCGCAGCCTGCTGCCGCGCGATCTTGCCGAACTGCGCGGCGTCACGCCGGAACAGCTGGCACAGCGGCTCCATTCGCTGCCGCATCGCGAGTACAGCATCGCCTCGATTCCCGCCGACGGCCGCCTGGAGCTGCTGCTGCGCCAGATGCGCCAGTCCGATGGCAGCCTGGGCCTGGGTTCCGGCTGGCTCACCGAGTACGCCGCGGTGGGCGACGAGGTGGCGCTGCGCATCCGCGAGAACCCCGGCTTCCAGCCGCCGCCGGATGCGCGTCCACTGATCCTGGTCGGCAACGGCACGGGCCTGGCCGGCCTGCGTGCCCAGCTCAAGGCCCGCGTTGCCGCCGGCCACAAGCGCAACTGGCTGCTGTTCGGCGAGCGCAGCCGCGCGCATGACTACTTCCATCGCGACGAACTCGAGGCCTGGCAGAAGGCGGGTTACCTCGAACGTCTCGACGTCGTGTTCTCGCGTGACCAGGAACAGCGCGTCTACGTGCAGGACCGGCTCTACGCCGCCGCCGATGCACTGCAGGCCTGGGTGAAGGATGGCGCCGCGGTCTACGTCTGCGGCAGCCTGGAGGGCATGGCGCCGGCGGTGGGGCGTGCGCTCACCGATGTGCTCGGCGCGGAGACGGTGGAGCGGATGCTGGAAGAGGGACGGTATCGGCGCGACGTGTACTGAGCCCAGGTAGGGTGCGCATTGCGCACGCGGGGCTCTCCTCCTGGTGTCGATGGTGCGCGGTGCGCACCCTACAGGGCGAAAGAGCGCAGTTCTCCAGATCATCGGGTGGGCAGCAAGCGTCAGCTCTTCGCCTTGCGCGCCGAGATGTACATCGCGATATCCGCCTCCATCACGATCTCCTGCGCGTCATTGCGCACCCGCACCGGCACGACGATATCTCCCTGGAAATCGTCGGCCAGCGGCTGCGGCAACTCCGCACGTGCAACCAGATCGCTACTGCCCTGCTTGACGTAGCGCACCGTCATGCCGCGCGGGATCCAGCGCAGGCCGCGGGGCAGGGAAGTTTCCATCATCGTGCCCGCAGCCAGTTCGGCCATCGCGCACATGGCGATGGCGTTCACCGAGCCCAGGTGGTTGTGCACCTTGCGCTGGTTGCGGATGAACACTTCCGCCAGGCCCGGCTGCAATTCACGGAAGGTCGGCGAGATCGACGCGAAGTAGGGTGCGCGCCAGGTGACGGCGCGCGAGAAGACGCTGCGGCCCAGGGGATAGCGGCGCAGGCGGGCGAAGGTGTGGGCAAGCTGGGTCATCGAAAGGCTCCGGAAGCTGATGACCGGCAGACTAGGCTGCCGCCGCCGGCCCCGACAAACGAATTCCGGAGGCGTTTCGAGTGAACTCAGTTCACTTGAAAACCCTGCCGTCGGCCATCAGGCCGCGCAGCCAGTCGCGGAAGGCGATCACCTCCGGCCGGTCGCTGTCGCTGGCGCGGTGCAGCAGGTAGTAGCCCTGCGGAATCTGCATCTTCAGCTGTGGCCAGGGTGTGGCCAGCCGGCGACGCTGCAGCAAGGGTTCCACCATCGGCAGCATGCCCAGCGCCAGGCCCAGGCCCTGCTCGGCGGCGCGCAGGATCGCCAGGTAGCTGTCCAGCCAGATGTCGCCCTTGGGCCGGCCCAGGGTCTGCTGCGCCGCCTTCGCCCACAGCGCCCAGCCCTCGGGCATCGGCGTGGAGTGGATCAGGGCCACCTCGCCCAGGTTCTCGGGGCCGTGCTTGCGCAGGACGCGCGCGAGGGCCGGCGTGCAGACCGGCACCACCCAGACCGTCAGCAGGTGCTCGGCCGTCAGTTGCGGCCAGTGGCCGTCGCCGAAGCGCAGTGCGATGTCGAGATCTTCGTGCAGCAGGTCCACCGGCCGCAGGTGGGTGTCGAGGCGCACGTCGATGTCCGGGTGCATCTGCTGGAACGAGGGCAGGGCCGGCAGGATGATTTCGCTGGCCAGGAACGGGCCCATGCTGACCTTGAGGCTGGCGCGCGCATGACGCTGCGCCACGCGCTGGCTGCCTTCGCGCAGGCGCTGCAGCGTGTCGCGTACCACAGTGAGATACGCCTTGCCGCCGTCCGACAGTTCCAGCGAGCGGTTGCCGCGGCGGAACAGTGGAAAGCCGAGAAAGCTTTCCAGTGCCTTGATCTGGTGGCTGATCGCCGAGGGCGTCAGGTGCAGCTCCTGTGCCGCCAGCTTGAACGACAGCTGCCGCGCCGAGGCCTCGAAGGCCTCCAGGGTATGGAGCGGTGGCAGGCGGCGGAACTTCATCACGGCCGATTGTAGCCGCGCCTGAAGCCAAGCCAGCCGCGCTTAAAGACAAGTGGTGCCCCTCAAGGGCCGCAAAGATGCGTCCAGTGGCATCGGATGGACGGTCGGCCCAAGTCGCCGCCGCGAGTTCCGGGCCTGGCCAATAACTGCCAAATAAACGGTGAAAGGAGAGGGGAATCATGAGCGAGTCAGAGTCGTCTGTCGGCAGGATGAGCCGGCGCGGGTTTATCGGTGCAGGCGCGGCGCTGGGAGCCGGCTTGTGCATCCCGAGATGGTCCTGGGCCGGAACCCAGTCGGTGGCAGGCATCGGTGGCACCACGCCGCCCTGGCTGGCCTGGGACGACGAGGCAGACCCCGTGGTGGCGGCGCTGATCGACAGCGGCGAGGTGCCGGCGGTCAACGCGCTGCTGCGCGGCTGGACCAAGAACGGGCAGGCACTGCCCTCGGGTCTTCCGACCTACCTGCACCAGTTCATCGAGCGGGCCCGCCAGCTGCCTGCCTGGGCGGACATCAGCAAGCTCAAGACCGCGGTCGAGTTCAACAAGAAGCGCGGCACCTACCTGGGTGCGGCCTACGGCTTCGTCAGCGGCATGATGAGCACGGTCATCCCCCACGAGGCGCGCGCTGTCTACTACTCCAAGGGCGGCGCCGACATGAAGCGCCGCATCTCGCGCACCGCGAGGTTCGGCTATGACATCGGCTCCCTGGGCGGCTTCCACGACCCCAACGGCGAGATGATCGTCACCGCGGTGAAGACCCGCCTCGCGCATGCCGGCGTGCGGCACCTGCTGCCGCAGTCGCCGCACTGGCGCGGCGGCGCCGACCAGCCCAAGCCGATCAGCCAGCGCGACATCCTGGTGACCTGGCACAGCCTGCCGACCTCGGTGATGCGCTCGCTGAAGAAGTGGGGCGTGAAGGTGCCGGCCGCGGAGGCCGATGCCTTCCTGCATTCCTGGCAGATCGCGGCACACCTGCTCGGTGTCCGCGACGAGTACATCCCCGCCACCTGGGAGGCGGCCGATGCGCAGGCGCCGGAAATCCTCGACCCCGTGCTGGCGCCGACGCCGGAAGGCATCCAGCTGGCGCAGATGCTGCTGGATCTCGCCGCCGAAACCGACGGCGGCGCGTTCAGCCGGCCCTTGCTGGAGTCGCTGACGCGCTACTTCCTCGGCGACCAGATCGCCGGCTGGCTGAACATCCCGCGCCATCCGGGGCAGGACCAGATGCTTGCGGCGGCCTGGCCTTACTTCGTGAGGATGAAGGAGGCCGGGCTCTACGTCCCAGGCTCGAACCCGTTCTACTGGGCGTTCGACGAGATTCTCCGGCAGGGAGCCCTGTGGTACCTGGCCGAGGGCCAGACCATCAGTATCGAGATTCCGAACTTCAACAATCCCAACTACTCCTGACGGAAAAGGCCCTTCGGGGCCTTTTCCCGTTGGGGTGCCGGCTTGGGTTCAGGCGCGCAGGGTGGTCGCCGTCTGGCCATGCCAGCGACGGAACGAGCGGCTGAAAGTGCTCAGCTCGGCATAGCCGAGAATCTCGGCGATCTCCGACAGGCTCAGGGCCGACTCCCGCACGTACTTCAGCGCCAGGTCGGCGCGTACCGCGTCCTTGATCTGCTTGAAGGAGTGCCCGTCGGCATTGAGGTGGTCCTGCAGCGTGCGCGGCGCCAGGCCCAGGATGCGGCTGACGTCTTCCAGCGTGCAGGGCGCGAAGGCCAGCAGCGCGCGCACGATGCCCTCCACACGCACCGTCGCTGCACGGTCCGGCGATCCGCCCTCCAGGCGCAGTGCCGCCGTGGCCATGCGTCGCGCGCCGCTGCCGCGCAGGTTGACCGGCAGCTCCAGCGTGTCGCGCTCCAGGTAGAGCGCATTGCAGTCCTGGTTGAACTGCAACTGCGGCCCGAAGATGCGCTGGTGATCGTCGAGCTGCATGGGCGCTGCGTGGCGGAATAGCGCGCCGGCCGGCTGCCAGCCCGGCGGGCAGAAGCCGCGCAGTTCGCTGCAGATCACCGCCAGCACGTACTCCACTGACTGCAGGCTGCCGCGGGCCGGCACGATCGCCGGGTCCCAGCAGACGAACAGGCCGCTGCCCGAGCGGCGCAGCGAGACGGTGGCCGCGCTGGTGAACAGCGCATAGTTCGCCGCGAAGTCCTCCAGCATCTGCCGTACCGTGCCGGCATTGCGCAACAGCACCCACAGCGCGCCCAGCACCGCCATGCTGCTGCGCTCCGACATGCGCAGGCCGAAGGTCCGGCAGTCGCAGGTCGCGGCAGACTGCTCGAAGAAGGCGCCGATCGACCGGGCGGGCAGGGGAATGTCAGGCCGGCGTAACGCGGCCTCGGGAACCGCCGCCTGCCGGGCCACGGCCGCGGGATTGCCGCCGAGTTCGGTGATCAGCTCGGCCGCGCCCCTGAGCGTGTAGCTGGGCAGGAAGTAGCCTGACATCGCGTCTCTCCCCGCGTGTGGCCGTTATTTGACTTTTGTCAATATAACAGTCTGGGTGGCGAAGTCCAGAACCTGAACGCCCGGATATGTAGGAGCGAGCTTGCTCGCGACAGGCCAGATCGGGTGACGAATCCACCGGGTCGCGAGCAAGCTCGCTCCTGCAAATCGGGGTGCGGAAACGAAAAGGCCCGGCGTCGCAAGGCGAGGCCGGGCCTGATTCAAGCAGCTAAGGTCAGCTTTCCCAGATCACGCTCTTGCGCGAGTCGAACCATTGGTCGACGTTCGGCTCGTAGCGCTTCTCGATGATGTTGCGGCGAATCTTCATGGTCGGGGTGAGGAAGCCGTTGTCGATGTTCCAGATGTCCTTCACCACCACCGCGAACTGGATCTGCTCGTGCGGGTCCAGGGTTTCGTTGACCTGGTCCATCAGCGAAGTCAGTTCCGTGCCGATCGCCGCGCGGTCGCCGCCGGCGGCAACGTGCTTGCGCGCGTCTTCCGACAGCAGCACCAGGGCGAAGGTCGCCGGCTGGTTGGCGCCGCCGATGCACACGGCCTCGATCTTCGGATGCGCGCCGATCTTGTTCTCGATCGGTACCGGGGCCACGTACTTGCCCTTGCTGGTCTTGAACAGTTCCTTGACGCGGCCGGTGATGCGCAGGCGGCCCTGCTCGTCGATCTCGCCCATGTCGCCGGTCTTGAAGAAGCCGTCGTCGGTATAGCACTCGGCGGACTTCTCGGGCTCCTTGTAGTAGCCCAGCATCTGCGCCGGGCTCTTCACCAGGATTTCGCCGTTGTCGCCGATGCGGCAGGACACTCCGAGGTTGGTCGGGCCCACGTAGCCGACGCGTGCACTACCCGGGCGGGTGAAATGCGAGTAGGCGAAGTTCTCACTCATGCCGTAGGCCTCCAGCAGCTCCAGGCCCAGGCTGCGATACCAGGCCACGGTCGGCGGCGGCAGCGGCGCGGCGCCGGTGAAGGCCACGCGCACGTCCTGCAGGCCGAGCTGCTCGAGGATCTTGTACTTCAGCTTCTTGCCCACGAAGGGGATGCTGAACAGCAGCTTCTGCTTCTTCAGCGGCAGCTTGTCGAGTACGCCGAGCTGGAACTTGGTCCACAGGCGCGGCACCGAGAAGAAGATCGTCGGCCGCGCGCGGCGCAGGTCCTGCACGAAGGTATTCAGCGACTCGGCGAAGAACACGCGGAAGCCGTGGTAGGTGGAGCTGTTCTGCACCACCAGGCGCTCGGCGACGTGCGCCAGCGGCAGGTAGGACAGCATGCGGTCGCTGGAGTTGGCCGGGATGACGTCGTGCATCATCGTGCCGCAGACGTTGAAGGAGCGGAAGGTCTGCATCACGCCCTTGGGCTGGCCGGTGCTGCCCGAGGTGTAGACGATGGTGGCCATCTCGTCGAGCGCGCGGTCGGGGTTGCCCTGCAGCGGCGCGGTCCTGGCGATGATGTCTTCCCACTTCTCGCCCGGTGCGCCCTCGGGCGCCAGCGGCAGCGTGATGCTGGGCATGCCGGCCGGCACGCCGGACTTCATCTGCTCCCACTCGTCGAGCTTGCCGATGAACAGCAGCTTCGACTCGCTGTGGTCCAGGATGTAGCGCACGGTCTCGGCGTTGAGCGTGGGATACAGCGGCACGCTGACGTGGCCGGCCATCAGGATCGCCCAGTCGGCCATCATCCAGTGCGCGGTGTTCTTGGCGAGGATCGCCACCTGGCTGCGCGGCGGCAGGTTCAGCGACTGCAGGTGCGCGGCCATGCGCCGCACCTCGTCCATCAGTTCGTTCCAGCGGTAATCCACCACCTTGCCGCCGCCCACGGGCTGCGTCAGGTGGATCGTGTCGGGAGTGGTCTTCTCCCAGTGATACAGGCAGGCGAGCGGCGTGCGGTCGTCGGTCGTCATGTTTTTCTCCTCGGCTTGCTTTTAGTTCTGGCGGCAACAGCGGGGGCCGGCGTCGTGTCGACGTACGGCAGCAGGAAATTCATCATCGCGGCCACCGCGGCATCGCGGTAGGCCGGCGTGATCGATCCGTGTTCGAAGAAGGAGCGACGGAAGCAGGCGGTGGCGATGTCCACCGACAGCGTCGTCACGTCCGGGGGACCGTTGGGCAGCCTGACGCCCTTCTGGGTCCAGACCGCGCGGCCCAGGTCGCCCAGGTGCTTGATGGTCATCTCCTGGGCGCGGAAGCTGTCGTCGGTGACGGCGCCACCCAGGATCAGCAGGCGCGCCACCGGGTTGGCCTCGTAGAAGCTCACGGAGTGGTCCACCACGGCTGCGATGGCCTCGCGCAGCGTCATGCCTCGCAGTTCGTCGGCGCGGGCGCGGAACTGCGACTCGATCTCCACCAGGTAGCGCGCCACCAGTTCGTTGAGGATGGCGTAGGGGGTGGGGAAGTAGGCGTAGATGCTGCCGCGGGTGTAGTCCAGGCGCTCGGCCAGCACCGGCACGGAAAAGCCGGACAGGCCGGCCTCCAGCAGCAGGGCTTCGGCCTCGGCCAGGATGCGGTCGAAACGGTCCCGCGCACGCTGCTGCGTGGGCTGTCGGGCGACGGCAAGCGGGTCCAGGGCGTCGTTCATGGCTGGGCGGGGCTCATGGGGACCCATCATAGCCGCGCCGGGGGTGTTCTGGACCGTTCGTTTCCGAAGAGGCCGTTTTGGTCCCCTAAGCGCTCAGAGGGTGTGAAGAAACCGTGTCGAGCGGCCCGAGGTTGCTTCGAGGAGCGGAGCCGTACAGCAGTACGGTGAGCACCGGAGATGCAAGATCGGGCCGCGCAGCAGGTTTATTCACATCCTCAGAACATCTGGGTGTTCTTGACGTCATCCGAAACCGGGGCGGCGCTGCGCGAGGCAATCCAGTCGCCGGTGATCATCTGCTCGTAGGACATGCCCGGGCCCACCATCGGGTAGACCGAGGCCATCGGGTCGATGATGACTTCCAGGAAGGCCGGGCCCTTGAACTCGATGAAGTCCTTGACCACGCGCGGCAGGTCGGCCTTGCTGCTGACGCGCACCGCAAAGCGGTAGCCGTCGGCCTCGGCGGCCTTGATGAAGTCCTTTTGGTGCAGGCTCTTGTCGGAGCCGGCGTAGCGGCTGTCGAAGAACAGGCGCTGCCACTGCTTCACCATGCCGTCGCCGAAGTTGTTCAGCACGACCACCTTCACCGGGGCGCTGTAGGTGGTGGCGGTTTCCAGCTCGCCCAGGTTCATGCGGATCGAGGCGTCGCCGTCGATGTCGATCACGATCTTGTCCGGGCAGGCGAACTGCGCGCCCAGGGCCGCCGGCAGGCCGAAGCCCATGGTGCCCATGGAGCCCGAGGTCAGCCACAGGCGCGGGTGCTTGAAGTCGAAGTACTGCGCCGCCCACATCTGGTGCTGGCCGACGCCGGTGGCGACGATCGCCTCGCCCTGGGTGATCTTGTTGATTTCCTCGATCACGGCGTGCGGCTGGATATGGTCGCCGCCGCGCTCGTAGTTCATCGGGTGCTTCTGCTTCAGCTCGGCGATGTGGGCGTGCCAGGCGCTGTAGTCGGGGCGGAAGCCCTGCTCGTTCAGGTAGGCCTCGACGCGGCCCAGGGCGTTGTTCAGCTCGCCCACGTGGTGCCAGCTGACGCGCTTGACCTTGTTGATCTCGGAGGGATCGATGTCGAAGTGCGCGATGCCCTTGGCACTCGGCGCGAACTTGGACGGCACACCGGCGACGCGGTCGTCGAAGCGCGCGCCCACGGCGATCAGGAAGTCGCAGTCGTCGGTGGCGTAGTTGGCGAAGGCGGTGCCATGCATGCCCAGCATTTCCAGCGCCAGCGGGTCGGTGGTGTCATACGCGCCGATGCCCATCAGGGTGGTGGTCACCGGGATGCCGAAGGCCTTGGCGAAGCTGCGCAGCGAGGCCGAGGCTTCGCCATGGATCACGCCGCCGCCGGCGTAGATCAGCGGGCGCTTCGATGCCTTGAGCATCTCGTGGAGCTTGGCCACCTGCTCGGTCGAGAGGCGGTTGTCGTAGACCTGCTTGAGGCGAGCGCGATAGCCCGGGATCGGCAGCACGCCTTCACCCTTGAACGTGCCGCTCCAGTTCTGCACGTCCTTGGGGATGTCCACCACCACCGGGCCGGGGCGGCCGGTGCGGGCGATCTCGAAGGCGGTACGGACCGTGGCCTCGAGCTTGCTCGGGTCGGTCACCAGGAACACGTGCTTGGCGGCCGAGCCCATGATCGTGCTGATCGGGGCTTCCTGGAAGGCGTCGGTGCCCACCGCATGGGTCGGCACCTGGCCGCAGAGCACCACGATGGGGATCGAATCCGCCATGCAGTCGCGCACCGGGGTCACGGTGTTGGTGGCGCCGGGGCCGGAGGTCACCAGGCAGACGCCGACCTTGCCGGAGGCGCGGGCATAGCCGGCCGCCATGAAGCCGGCGGCCTGCTCGTTGGCGGGCACGATCAGCGGCATCTTCTCCGCGCCGTTGTCGGCGCGGTTTTCGCGGTTGAAGCGGAAGATGGCGTCGTAGGTCGGCAGGATGGCACCGCCGCTGTAGCCGAATACCGCGCCGGTACCCTCGTCCGCCAGCAGCTGGACGACGATTTCCGCGCCGGTCATGGTCTTGCCGGCAAGGGGGTGGACAGCAGGTTTCAGCACGGCATTCATGGGCATTCAGCAGCTAAAAAAGACAAGCGCTCTTTATAACATGCGCAGGCCCGCCTCCGGGAGGGCCGGGCGGCCACTCCGGGCCGCTCAGGCGTCCGCGGCCGGGGCGTTGCGGGCCGTATCGACGAGGCTCGCCACCCATACCAGGATCACCACCATCAGGCTGCCGTAGAGGAGCTTCGGGTCTACCTCGGCGGTGCGGGTCAGCACCGTGTACAGGACCATGAAGCCGTTCCAGCCGAAACCCAGGCCGGCGACCAGAAAGGCGATGCCGGGTGTCAGGCGCCGCTGCCGGAACTGCCCCAGGCCCGGAAACAGCAGGCCCAGCATCAGCGCCTGGCGGTTGGCGGCAAGGCCGTCCTCGAAGCGCCGCGGCGGATACGGTTCGATGGCCTGGGTCCGCTGCATGGCGTCGTTGTCATCGCCGCCGCCCGTCGCGGCCATGGCCTCGGCCCGACGCAGCAGCAGCGCCCCCAGCAGCAGGCCGACGCCGGACAGCAGGGCGAGCCCTTGCCCCAGCTTCTGCAGCCGCGCGTAGGACTGGCGCTGCTCCCGGGCCTGGCCCATTTGCTGGCGGAACGCGGCGTCGCCGAATTCGCCCAGCAGGCGCGGCGTGTGGTTGAAGTGGTGGATGCGGAAGCCCTCGGCACTGGTGTCGGCCAGCAGCAGGTCGCTGCGGCGCGCCAGCAGCGAGGTGACCCAGGGACGCGGGTTCGGCAGGGACAGCTCGTAGAGCATCACCCCTTCGGAATCGAACTGGTAGACCTGGCCGGCGGACATGCCGTTGTCCAGGAAGCTGGCATAACGCTGCCCGCCCGGCGCGACTGCGGCCGCCATGGACCAGGAGCAGCAGCGCATGCGGCCCCGGTCGTGGAGCGCCAGGGGTTCGCCCGGCGACAGGGCAGGGCTCAGCCAGTCCACACGATGATGATTGGTGTTGGCCACGAAGAGGCGCCCGTCCGGCGCCATCCCGAGGGCATTGGGGTAGTTGTAGGGGCCGCCCTGGCTGCCGCCTGCCTGCGACAGCAGGCTGCCGGAGGCGTCGAAGGCCAGCAGGCGATGGTTGCTGGTGTCGCTCACCAGGATGCGCCCGGATACCGGGTCCCAGGCCAGGCTGTACACGCTGAAGAAGCGTCCCGCGGAGGTCGCGGCCGGGTCGATGATGGTTTCCACCCGGCCCTGGTCGTCCACGCGGTAGACCTTGCTGCTGCCCAGGCTGCCCATCAGCACCCGGCCCTGGTCGTAAGCCGCCAGTCCCGACCAGTCCGGCGGGATCGGCAACTGGCCCCGGGTCCAGCGGCGCAGCAGGGCGCCTTCGGCGTCCAGCAGGTAAAGCGTGGAATTGGCGATGACCCAGACGCGCCCCTCGCTGTCCTGCGCCAGGTGCGTGGGGCCGAGAATTTGCGTCTTTTCGCTTCCGGACCAGACCGTCAGGCCGACCGCGGCCAGAAGAACCACGAAAAGAACAGCAACCGCAGCCTTGATGGTGGCGGGCTTGGCCATCCTGAACTCCCCGTTGTTGTTTATTGTTTGAGCTTGGAAAACGGCGGGTGAATAATAACTCATGCGCGGTGCCGCCAAGGCTTTTCCGGGCCCCCCGCAAGCTGCCCAAAAGATTGATTTTGCATGGCGACACAGCTAATGTGCGCGCCCCTATGCGTCACATCATCACTATCCTGCTGCAGAACGAGGCCGGCGCCCTGGCGCGAGTGGCCAACATGTTCGCGGCGCGCGGTTACAACATCGACTCGCTTTCGGTCGCCCCGACCCACGATCCCACGGTCTCGCGGCTGACCCTGGTGACCGCCGGCAGCGACGGCGTCATCGACCAGATCATCAAGCAGACCCGCAAGCTGATCGACGTGGTCGAGATTTCCGACCTGTCCAGCGCCGACCACATCGAGTGCGAACTGCTCATGGTCAAGGTCGCGGTGGACGCCGACTCGGCCCGCCAGGTGGTGGAGTGCGTGCGCGAGCACCGCGCCCAGGTCCTGGACGAGACCGAGGACACCCGCATGATCCAGCTCGCCGGCACCGGCGAGGAGATCGACGCCCTGGTCGCCGGCCTGGGCCGCATCACCAGCATCCTGGAAGTGGACCGCAGCGGCCTGGCCGCCATGGCCCGCGGCCGCCGGATCGTCGCTGCCGCCTGAGCCCGAACATTCAACTTATCCGACGCCGGCGCCGCCGCGTCTTTTTTCAGCACCCTGGAGTCAAACCGTGAGCATCAACGTCTACTACGACAAGGACGCCGACCTTTCCATCATCCAGTCGAAGAAGGTCGCCATCGTTGGCTACGGCTCGCAGGGCCATGCCCACGCGCTGAACCTCAAGGACAGCGGCGTTGATGTCGTCGTCGCCCTGCGCCCGGGTTCGGCCACCGCCAAGAAGGTCGAGGCCGGCGGCCTCAAGGTCAAGAGCGTGGCGGAAGCCTGCGCCTGGGCCGACGTGGTCATGGTGCTGACGCCGGACGAGTTCCAGTCGCAGCTGTACAAGAACGAGATCGAGCCGAACATCAAGCAGGGCGCGACGCTGGCCTTCGCCCACGGCTTCGCGATCCATTACAACCAGGTCGTGCCGCGCGCCGACCTCGACGTGATCATGGTCGCGCCGAAGGCCCCCGGCCACACGGTCCGCAACGAGTACACCAAGGGCGGCGGCATTCCCGACCTTATCGCCGTCTACCAGGACGCCAGCGGCAGCGCCAAGAAGATCGCGCTGTCCTACGGCTCCGCCATCGGCGGCGGCCGCTCGGGCATCATCGAGACGACCTTCAAGGACGAGTGCGAGACCGACCTGTTCGGTGAGCAGGCCGTGCTCTGCGGCGGCGCCGTCGAACTGGTCAAGGCCGGCTTCGAGACGCTGGTCGATGCCGGCTACGCGCCGGAAATGGCCTATTTCGAGTGCCTGCACGAGCTGAAGCTGATCGTCGACCTGATGTACGAAGGCGGCATCGCGACCATGAACTACTCGATCTCGAACAACGCCGAGTACGGCGAGTACGTGACCGGCCCCAAGGTCATCAACGAGGAATCGCGCAAGGCCATGAAGCAGGCCCTGCTCGACATCCAGACCGGCAAGTACGCCAAGGCCTTCGTGGCCGAAGGCCAGACCGGCTACCCGGAAATGACCGCGATGCGCCGCCTCAACGCCGCGCATCCGATCGAAGTGGTCGGCGGCCAGCTGCGCGCGATGATGCCCTGGATCGGCAAGAACAAGCTGGTCGACAAGAGCAAGAACTAAGAAGAAGCGCGAAAGCGCGGTAGTGCACTTCGGAGGGCCGCTGAAAAGCGGCCCTTTTTTGTTCCCTCTCCCCTTGTGGGAGAGGGGCAGGGCGAGGGCATGGATGCCCGAGGTAGGGCAACGCATGGAGCGGTTGCCGAGAGAGGGGTTCTGTAGATGGTGGCTTGGCCAGCCTCGTCGCGATTTACAGAACCCCTCTCTCCCGGCCTCTCTCCCGCAGACGGGAGAGAGGAGACAAGCTTTGGATTTCCCCCTTCCCAAACAGTAAGATGGCCCAATCTCCTGAGGATCGATCAATGGATGACAGTGCGCCGGTCAAGAAGCGCCGCAAGGGCATCTACCTGCTGCCCAACCTGTTCACCACCGGAACCCTGTTCGGCGGTTTCTACGCCATCATCATGGCGATGGACGGGCGTTTCGAGGCAGCGGTCTACGGCATCTTCGCCGCCATGATCGCCGACGGCCTCGACGGTCGCGTGGCGCGCTGGACCAACACCCAGAGCGACTTCGGCAAGGAGTTCGACTCGCTCTGCGACATGGTGGCCTTCGGCATCGCGCCGGCCATCCTGATCTACGCCTATTCCCTCAACGGCCTGGCCGACTACCGCTGGATCGGCGGCAAGCTGGGCTGGGTGATCGCCTTCACCTACGCCGCCTGCGCGGCCATGCGCCTGGCGCGCTTCAACGTGCTGTCCGCCATTGCCAGTTCCAACAAGGACTTCTACGGCGTACCCAGCCCCGCCGCAGCGGCGGTGGTGACCTTCTTCGTCTGGAGCTGCGTGGACGACAGCCACTCGCTGTTCGCCTGGGTGGCCGGCCACGTGCCCATCGACGGACATGACGCCCTGATCGTCGCCGCGCCGCTGACGCTGGCCACGGCGCTGTCGATGGTGTCGAGCTTCCGCTACAACAGCTTCAAGAAGCTCAACCTCAACGCACGCCTGCGCTTCCTGTCCTTCGCCTCGGTGGTCGGCGTGCTGGCCCTGGTGCTGATCGACCCGCCGCGCATCCTGTTCATGCTGTTCTTCGCCTACGCCCTGTCAGGCCCGGCGGTGGTGCTGTGGCGCAAGCTGCGCAAGAAGCCGGCATCAGCGGCCTGATCAGGCGGACAGGTGGTTTGAAAGCGCCGGCGTAGATGCTCTAATATCCGGGTATGTCTTCCACAAACGGCCATTTCGCTGTCTCCGCTGCGCCCCTGGGCGCACGGCCGTTTGCCGCACCCGCGCTTCTTAGTCTCCTTCTTCTGTCGTAAGACAGAACATAAAGCGCGCGCCCGCACGGGGCCCAAACCGTGCAAAGCCACTGAAGTACCCAAATTTCCCGCCGCCGGGAGTAGAATCCATAGGATTCCCCTGCGGACCTCATGTGAGGTAACCCCATGACCATGTTGAAGAATCCCGCGACGAAGTATCGTCCTTTCGCCCCTGTCCACCTGCGCGACCGTAGCTGGCCCGATGCCGTCATCACGCGCCCGCCGGTGTGGCTGTCCACCGACCTGCGCGATGGCAACCAGTCGCTGATCGAGCCGATGAACCGTGACCGCAAGCTGGCGATGTTCAACCAGCTGATCAAGATCGGCTTCAAGGAGATCGAGGTCGGCTTTCCCAGCGCCTCGGAAACCGAGTTCGATTTCCTGCGCCACCTGATCGACAACAAGCTGATCCCGGACGACGTCACCGTGCAGGTGCTGACCCCTGCGCGCGAGCCGCTGATCCGCCGGACCTTCGAGGCCCTGAAGGGCGCCAAGCGCGCCATCGTGCACTACTACAACGCCACGGCGCCGATCATGCGCCGCGTGGTGTTCAACCTGAGCCAGGACCAGGTGCTGGACGAACTGGCCGTGGCCCATGCCCGCCTGATCCGCCAACTGGCCGACGAGCGACCGGAAACGGAGTGGGTCTTCGAGTACTCGCCCGAGATGTTCTCCGGCACCGAGCTGGACTTCTCCAAGCGCGTGGTCGATGCCGTGGTGGATGCCCTGGGTGCCACCCGGGAAAAGCCGGTCATCATCAACCTGCCGTCCACGGTCGAGCACTCCACGCCCAACATCTTCGCCGACATGATCGAGTGGATGCACCGCAACCTGGCCAAGCGCGAGGCGATCATCCTGTCCGTCCACCCGCATAACGACCGCGGCACCGGTACCGCCGCCGCCGAGTTCGCGATGATGGCCGGCGCCGACCGCATCGAAGGCTGCCTGTTCGGCAACGGCGAGCGCACCGGCAACGTCGACATCGTCAACCTGGCGCTGAACATGTACACCCAGGGCGTGCATCCGGGCCTGGATTTCTCCGACATCGACGAGGTCCGCAAGACCGTCGAGTACAGCAACCAGCTGCCGGTGCACCCGCGCCATCCCTACGTCGGCGACCTGGTCTTCACCTCGTTCTCGGGCTCGCACCAGGACGCGATCAAGAAGGCCTTCTCGGCGCGCAAGGAAGAAGACATCTGGGAGATGCCCTACCTGCCCATCGACCCGCTGGATCTGGGCCGTTCCTACGAGGCCGTGATCCGCGTCAACTCGCAGTCCGGCAAGGGCGGCATCGCCTACCTGCTGGAGCACGAATACGGCCTGGTGCTGCCGCGCCGCCTGCAGATCGAGTTCAGCCAGATCGTGCAGGAGCTGACCGACGCCAGCGGCAAGGAAGTCACCGCCGCCGACATCGAGTCCGTGTTCCGCCGCAGCTACCTGGAAACCCAGGCGCCCTACGGCTACGTCGCCCATCACCTGGTGGAAGATTCCACCCGCGACCAGGTGGAGATGTCCACCGAGATCGCGGTGGACGGCAAGCCGCAGCGCATCGCCGGCCAGGGCAACGGCCCGATCGACGCCTTCATCAATGCCATCTCCAAGGTGATCGGCGAGCGCGTGACGGTGCAGGACTACCACGAGCACGCCATCGGTGCCGGCGCCGACGCGGCGGCGGTGAGCTACATCGAGCTGAAGCTGGGCACGGGCAAATCCCTGTTCGGCGTCGGCCGTGACGCCAACATCGTCACTGCCTCGCTGAAGGCCATCCTGTCGGGCGTCAACCGCGCCCTGGCGCAGCGTGCCGCCGCCCAGCGCGCGGCCTGAGTTCAGGGTAGGCCTGCCGGCTGGCGGCGCGGGTACAATGCGGCCCATGCATTCACCCCGCCGCCTGCAGGTGCTCGATGCGCTCGGAATCGAGCGCTGGCAGCTGCGTTCCGGTTCTCCGGCTGCGGTAGCGGAAGCGGTGGTGGAGGCGGCAGCGCCGCCGCCGCCGGCTCCCGCCGCAGGCCTTGCCCCGGCGGCCCCGCCGCCGATGCCGGCCGCCCCGCCCAAGCCGCGCCCCGCGCCGGTGGCGGCGGAAGCCCCCGCAGGCAAGCCCCTGATCGAAGTCCCCGCCGACTGGGACGGCCTGCGCGCCGTGGTCAAGGACTGCCGGCAGTGCAAGCTTTGCCAGACCCGCACCCAGACCGTGTTCGGCGTGGGCATCGAGAGCGCGCCGCTGATGGTGGTGGGCGAGGGCCCCGGTGCCGACGAGGACATCCAGGGCCAGCCCTTCGTGGGCCGTGCCGGCAAGCTGCTGGACGAGATGCTCAAGGCCATCGGCCACTCGCGCCGCGACAACACCTACATCGCCAACGTCGTGAAGTGCCGCCCGCCCGGCAACCGCGACCCGGAGACCGACGAGGTCGAGTCCTGCCGGCCCTATCTCGAGCAGCAGATCCGCCTGGTCAAGCCCAGGCTGATCGTCGGCCTGGGCCGCATCGCCGCGCAGCGCCTGCTCAACAGCGACGCACCGCTGTCGCGCCTGCGCGGGCCGCTGCATCACTACGGTCCCGAGCAGACGCCGCTGTTCATCACCTATCACCCGGCCTACCTGCTGCGCAGCCCGCGCGAGAAGGCCAAGAGCTGGGAGGATCTGAAGAAGATCCACCAGTTCCTCAATCCCAAGCCATGAGTGCTCAACCGCAGGAGCTGTGGCGCCTGGCGCCGATGCATCCCTCGCACCTGGCGCAGGTGCTGGAGATCGAGAACCGCACCTACCCGTTTCCCTGGAGCGAAGGCATCTTCCACGACTGCCTGCGCGTGGGCTACAGCTCCTGGGTGGTCACCAACACGCTGGGCGAAGTACTGGCCTACGCGCTGATGAGCATGGCGGTGGGCGAGGCCCACATCCTGAATCTCTGCGTCAGCCCCGAGCACCAGCGACGCGGCCTGGCGCAGTTCCTGATGAAGCACCTGCTGATGGTGGCGCGCGCCGGCAACGTCACCCTGGTGCTGCTGGAGGTGCGCGTGTCCAACCGCCCGGCGCAGCGCCTCTACGAACAGCAGGGCTTCAAGCGCCTGGGCCTGCGCAAGAGCTACTACCCGGCCGACGGCGGGCGCGAAGATGCGCTGGTCCTGGGCCTGGACCTGGTCTAGACGCAACGAACAAGAACAGCGGGGTTGTCCGATGGTCAGCGTGCCGAGCAGCCGCAAGCAGAGGATCTCCTGGGCGTTCTACGACTGGGCCAACTCCGCCTTCGCCACCACCGTGATGGCGGGCTTCTTCCCGCTGTTTTTCGCGCAGTACTGGGCCGGCGGCCTGGCGCCGGGCGAGCGCACCTTCTGGCTGGGCGTCGCCAGTTCGGTCTCCAGCATCGTGGTGATGATCATGGCGCCGCTGCTGGGCGGCCTTGCCGACCGCCGCGGCTACAAGAAGTGCTTCCTGTTCGCCACCACGCTGCTCGGTGCCCTGTCCACCGGCGCCATGTACTGGGTAGCCAAGGGCGACTGGACCACCGCGCTGCTGCTGTTCACGCTGGCCTCCATCGGCTTTTTCGCCGGCACCTCGTTCTACGACTCGCTGATCGTCAACGTCTCCTCCCAGGCCGACATGGACCGCACCTCGGCGCTGGGCTATGGCCTGGGCTATCTCGGCGGCGGCCTGCTGTTCGCGCTCAACGTCTTCATGTTCCAGAAGCCGCAGGCCTTCGGACTGGCCAGCGGCGCCGACGCCATCCTGCTGTCCTTCCTGATGGTGGGTTTCTGGTGGCTGCTGTTCTCGCTGCCGCTGTTCCGCAACGTGCCGGAGCAGCCGCAGCCGGTGGCGGCGGGCGGTGACTGGCAGCAGCTCAAGGACACCTTCCGCCTGATCCTGACGATGAAGCCGGTGCTGTACTTCCTCGGTGCCTACTGGCTCTACATCGACGCGGTGGACACCATCATCCGCATGGCGGTGGACTACGGCGTCAAGCTGGGCTTCGATCCCGGCGCGCTGATCAAGGCGCTGCTGCTGGTGCAGTTCCTCGGCTTCCCGGCGGCGGTGGCCTACGGCTGGCTGGCGGACCGCTTCGGCACCAAGACCATGCTCTATGTCGCCATCGGCATCTACGTCGGCGTCACCTGCTGGGCCTACACCCTGCAGACCGAGGCGCAGTTCTACTGGATGGCCGCGGCCATCGCCACGGTGCAGGGCGGCATCCAGTCGCTGTCGCGCTCCTACTACGCCAAGCTGATCCCGCCCGACCAGGCCGGCCAGTTCTTCGGCTTCTACAACATGCTGGGCAAGTTCGCCGCCGTGCTGGGGCCGATCGTGGTGGGGCAGACCGCCCTGCTGGTGGACAACCAGCGCCTGCCGATCCTCACGCTGCTGCCGTTCTTCGTGATCGGCGCGTGGCTGCTCAGTCGCGTGGAAGGACCGGAGACGCGCCGTTGATTCTGTAGCGAAGCTTCACGCGAACGATGCGGTTCGCTGCGTTCACCGTACCTACGCCGGCTGCAGGATTTGCGGCGGGACGATTGATCCAAGGCGTAGGTTGGCGGTGAGCGTAGCGAACCCCAACATTTCCCTCATGGCTTGGTGCGGACCGCCTTGACCGCTTCCGCCAACTCGCGCTGCAGGGCCGGCGTGGCGCCTTCCAGGTAGCGCAGCCGCTGGTAGGCCGCCGCGGCACGGGCCACCGCTGCGCCCAGGGGCGGGGCTTCCCGCGCCACGCGCTCGGCGAAATCGCCGGCGCCCTCGCTGGGCCGCTGTGCGATGCCGGCGCGCAGCAGGCGTTTCTGCAACTGCTGCCACAGCTTCACCGCCACCTCGTGGTTGCGTGCCGGCGTGAACTGGCGCAACAGCATCAGGCCGATGATGCTTAGCACCACGGTGGTGCCGATGGTCAGCGTCAGGATCATGCCGGTCCAGTCCCGGATGCCGAACTGCTGCAGGAACTCCATCTGCATGTCCGGGCCATAAGCCAGCACCCAGCGGTTCCACTTCGAGTTGACCCACTCCCATCGCGCCCGCAGGCCCAGGCTCAGGCTGGCAAAGCCGTCTCGCCGCAGGAAGGAGGGCAGCTCATCGCCGTCCATTGCTTCCGACAGGCCCATCTCGATGCGGTTGGGCGCCACGGCGGCCGTGGGATCCATGCGTATCCAGCCCTGGCCCTCCAGCCAGATTTCACTCCAGGCGTGGGCGTCGGCATCGCGGATGGTGTGGAAGTCGCCGATCGGGCTGCGCTCGCCGCCCTGGTAGCCGGTCACCACGCGCGCCGGGATGCCGGCCGCGCGCATCAGGAAGGTAAAGGCGCTGGAATAGTGCTCGCAGAAACCGCGCCGGGTCTTGAACAGGAAGTCGTCCACGCTGTTGCGGCCCAGCACCGGCGGGCGCAACGTGTAGACGAAGGGCTGCTCGCGGAACATGCGCAACACCGCCTGCACCAGCGCCTGCGGATCCGGGTTCTCCGCTTTCAGGCGCTGAGCCAGCGCCAGGGTCTGCGGGTTGTAGCTCTGGGGCAGCGCCAGGTTGATGTTGCGATACAGGATCGGCAGGTCCGGCTGTATCAGGTGGTCCGGGTGTGAACTCAGGATGTACAGCTCGCGCTCGAGCACGTCCCGGCCGCGGATCAGCTGGAACTCCGAGGTCAGCACCGCGTTGGGCGGCAGCTGGCGCATGTCGGGGATGTCCAGCGCGAACAGCCAGGGGCCGCGGTGCGGCTCCATGGTCACTTCGTAGCGGATGGTGGGCTCGTTCAGGGTGAAGGCGGGCAGGCGGTCGGTCTGCGACCAGGCGCTGGGTTTCCAGCCGCGGCCGTCGAAGTGGTCCAGCACCGGCCCGCGCCAGTAGCGGTCCTTGGGCTGCGGCACCTCGCCGAGGAAACGCACGCGGAACGCCACGCGGTCCGACAGGATCAGGCTGGAGATATCGCCCGGCGCCATCTCGTTGGACATGCCCGACAGCGCCGCGCCGGAATCGGACGGCAGGCCCCACAGCGGGCCCGGGATGCGCGGGAACAGCACGAAGAACAGCAGCATCACCGGCAGCGACAGCGCCACCATGCGCATGCCCCGGGTCAGCACCTCGCGCAACGGCAGGGCCTGTCCGGGATGATTCACGTCCACCAGCAAGGCCGTGATCAGCGAGACGCAGGCCAGCAGGTAGCCCGCCGTCCAGATCTCCTGCGAGTTGAGGAAGTGGGTCAGCAGGATGAAATACATCAGGAACACCGTGACCATCACGTCGCGGCGCGAGCGCATCTCCAGCAGCTTGAGCACCGCCATGATCACCAGCAGCGCCGTGCCCGGATGCTGGCCGTTGATGCGGCCGTAGCTGGCGTAGATTCCGGCGAAGACCAGGATGGCCATCACCGAGCGCAGCCAGCCAGGCGGCAGCGACCATTGCCGCAGCGCGACCAGCAGGCGCCAGCCCAGGCCGGCAAAGACGAATGCCACCGCCCACTCGGGCAGCGTCGGCAGATGCACCGAGAGCACCAGCGTCAGCACCGCCATCAATCGCAGCAGCGTGGTCTGGTTCAGGTAACTGGCGGCCGCTTCGGCTTTCATCGCTGCGCGTCCTGGCGGCTCATTGGGCCTGGTACAGCGCCAGGGCGCGCAGGCACTCGTTCTGGTGCGTTTCGCCACGGCTGGGGGCGAGCACCAGGCCCGGCAGCCGCAGGCCGTAGGCATGCCCCTGGTTCTCGGTGTCCAGGACCCAGCGCGTCAGCTGCGACAAGCGGCTTTCAACGTCCAGGTCCGGCAGCTTGTCCCAATCCAGCCACAGCTCCTGGTCCAGCAGTTCCGTGAACTGCTTGACCATCGGCGAGTTGGGCGACTTGGGCAGGCTCTTCCAGTGCACCGATTTCATCGAGTCGCCACGGTGATAACTGCGCAGCCCGGCGAATTCGTCCTGGCCCGCGGAATTGCTCGGCAGCTGGCCCATGGCGCCCGAGGACGGCGGCGGCATGCGGCCCGGGGCGGCGGGCTTGGGGTAGACCAGGCAGGCCATGTCCAGCTCCGCCCAGGTCCAGGCATGGAACAGCCCCAGCGGGAATTCCGTGGACAGGCTGAACACGCGCGCGGGCAACCAGCCGCGGCGCTCCGCGGGCAGGGCGATGCGCATGGTCGCCGAGCCCTCGGCGGGGATGTCAGCCGTCACCGCCAGGTCGTCCTTGCGCGGCCAGGCCAGCGCAAAGCTGTAGCGCTGCGTCGGCGCAGGGTTGTCCACCAGGATCTCGAAATGCGCCACCTCGCCGGCGAACACCGGCTGCGTCTTGCCGGCGCGCAACTGCACGTTCAGCAGGTTGCCGTGCGTCTGGTGCATGCACACCAGGCCCAGCGCGCCGAGCAGGAAGGTGAGCGCAAAGCCCATGCTGTTGGAATAGTTCATCGAGCCCGCCAGCATCAGCGCCGCCATGAAGGCGAAGCCGTAGCCGAAGCGCGTGGGCACGATATAGACGCGCGTGCGCGGCACCGGGATCGGCCCCGGCTGGCGCTTCACGCGCGCCATCACCCAGGCATCGATCCGGTCCTGCAGGAACCGCAGCGGATGCAGCAGCAGCTTGACCACCAGCCAGACGCGCATCGCCTGCTCAGGGAATGGCGACGCGAGCCAGGATGTCGTCTGCGGTCGGTGCGCCGCCCTCGCGTTCACTGGCCGCGATCAGGCGGTGATTCACCACCGCCGCGAACACCGCCTGCACGTCCTCCGGGATCACGCCCTGGCGGCCGTTGACCAGCGACCAGGCCTGGGCCGCCCGCTTCAGCGCCAGCGCCGCGCGCGGCGACAGGCCCTGCCGCAGGCCGCTGTGCTCGCGCGTATGCCGCACCAGCGCCAGGATGTAGTCCACCAGTGCCGGCATCACGCGCACCGCCTTCACCTGCGCCTGCAGCTCCAGCAACTGCTGCGGCGACAGCACTGGCTTCACCTCTTCCAGCAGGTCGCGGCGCTCGCGCTCCATCAGCAGCGCCTTCTCCGCCTCCGGCGCCGGGTAGCCCATGGAAATGCGCATCAGGAAACGGTCCAGCTGCGACTCGGGCAGCGGGAAGGTGCCGATCTGGTGCGCCGGGTTCTGCGTGGCGATCACGAAGAACGGCTCGGGCAGGGGGCGCGTCGCGCCCTCGGCCGTCACCTGGCGTTCTTCCATCGCCTCCAGCAGCGCCGACTGCGTCTTGGGGCTGGCGCGGTTGACCTCGTCGGCCAGCACCAGCTGCGAGAAGATCGGGCCCGGGTGGAAGCGGAAGCCCGCCGCCTGCGGCTCGTAGATCGATACGCCGATGATGTCGGCCGGCAACAGGTCGCTGGTGAACTGCACGCGCTGGAAATTCAGCCCCAGCACCTTGGCCAGGGCCAGCGCCATGGTGGTCTTGCCCACGCCCGGGATGTCCTCGATCAGCAGGTGTCCCCGCGCCAGCAGGCAGGCCGCCGCCAGGCGGATCTGGTTGTGCTTGCCGAGGATGATCTGGTTGAGAGCGTCTAGCGCAGGCTGGATGGCGGTCATCGGGGGGCTTTTTCTGTCTGGAAACCGCAGTGTATACGGCTTCCCGGAGCCTGCGGATGAACGGTACTCAGTCCGCCGGGGGACGGGCGGAGCGGGGTTTGCGACCCCGCCCGAAGTGGTCCACCATACCGTGCATTCAATTGCCGAAAACCGGAGTACAGGTGGACCGATACAGCCGCGAGCTGAACCGCGAACTGGCACACGCGACCGAGTACCGCACCTGGTACGAGGCCGCCGACGAGCTCGACCGCCGCGACGGCCTTACCGAGTGGAAAGAGGACGACACCTCCGACGACTACGACTGGCGCCTGATCCGCTCGCGCCTGCGCCAGATCCGCCAGTACCGCGAAGACCGCGCCTGGATCAAGCTGATCCACCACCTGCGCCAGGGCCTGCACTGGAACCTCGGCAACACCGGCAACCCCGAGCTGTACGGCATCTGCCGCATCAGCACCAAGCACCTGATCCGCGACTACATCACCGAGGTCGCCTCCGCCCTCAACGAACTCTGCGACCTCGAGCTGGCGGAATTCCCGCATGCCGCCAAGCTCAAGTTCTTCGAAGAGGTCTGGCAGTCCTACGGCCGCTCCGCCCTGATGCTGTCCGGCGGCGCCACCCTGGGCCTGTTCCATGTCGGCGTCGTCAAGGCCCTGTTCCGCGAAGGCCTCGTGCCCATCGTCATGTCCGGCTCCAGCGCCGGCTCGGTCGTCGCCGCCACCGTCGGCAGCCGTGCGCCGCATGAAGTCGAAGAGCTGATGGACCCGGAGAGCGCCTACTACCACTTCTGGCGCATCCTGCCCCTGCGCCACATGCTGCGCCGCGGCGCCGTCATGGACCAGAGCCAGCTCAAGCGCGCCATCGCCAAGAACGTCAAGGACATGACCTTCGAGGAGGCCGAGAAGCTGTCCGGCCGCATCACCAACATCACCGTCTCGCCGGCGGGCGTCAACCAGCAGCCACGCCTGCTCAACTACCTCACCTTCCCGTACCTCTACATGCGCGAGGCCGTGCTCGCCTCCTGTGCCGTGCCCATCCTGTTCCCGCCCGTCATGCTGATGACGCAGGACGAAAACGGCGAGCGCGTACCCTACATGCCGCTGCTGCGCTGGAACGACGGCTCCCTGAAGTCAGACCTGCCCACGCTGCGCATGCGCCGCCTGCACAACGTCAACCACTTCATCGTCAGCCAGACCAACCCGCACGTGCTGCCCTTCGTCTCCAAGCACGAGCCCAACACCCGCGGCCTGCTGCGCTCCGCGCGCGCCTACGCCTATTCCTCCATCAGCGGCCAGGCCAGGAGCATTCTCGATCTTGCGCGCTCCAACATGCCCAACGGCGCCCTGCGCACCCCGCTGGACACCGCCAGCGCCATCCTCGACCAGGACTACCGCGGCCACATCAACATCTTCCCGGAAGTGAGCATCTGGCGTTACGCCAACGTCACCTCCAACCCGACGATGGAATCCATCAAGCGCTTCATGCTCGAAGGCGAGCGCGCCACCTGGCCGCGCATCGAGATGATCCGCAACCAGACCCTCATCAGCCAGACGCTGGACCAGTGCATGGAAAAGCTGCAGAGCGCCGGCAGCGTTGTGGACCTGCCACGCGGCAAGCCGGAACTGCGAGTGGTGAAGGGGAAGTAGCCTGCACTGGCTGCATCAAGAAGCCCGCCGACTGGCGGGCTTCTTAGTTTGTGAACCTGACTCGCTCGTCAGATTGACGGATGTCGCGAATGCCGCTCTGATGCGGCTGCCGCGCGTCGGCGGCCTCAATATCCTTTCGGCGTTTCCGTGAAAAATCGCTACCCGATATCGCGCCACGCCGCGGCATGGCTGGTTGCTCTCCTTGCCCTGCCGGTCGCTGCGGCCGAGACTGCAAGCTACGACCCGCTGGCATACGCACGCGCCCAATCCGGCAAGATCGCGAATCGTGAAGCCGTCATTCCCGTGCAGTGCTACACCAAGACTGATGGCGTAGCCAATCCCTGCTGGACCTGCCACACGCAGCAGAATGGTCACAACCAGATGGATGACTGGGTGCTGCAGCTGGCGTATGCGTTCAGCGAGGTGGGCCTGACCAACCATTGGCAGAATCTCTTCCTTCCGGTCGAGGAGAGCCCTCCCTCCGCAGCTGAAGTCCGGCGCTATGTCAGGCAGGACAATTACACACCGCTGCGCAAGGCCTTGTCCTACTCCACGTCGCTGGTCTGGACGCCTGACATAGACATCCATGCGGGCTTCGACGATGAGGGCTTCGCCCGGGATGGCAGCAGCTGGCGCGCGCTGCGCTTCAAGCCTTTTCCCGGCACCTTCTGGCCCACCAACGGCAATACGGATGACGTGATGATCCGCTTG
Organism: Solimonas sp. K1W22B-7; assembly: GCF_003428335.1. Classification (GTDB taxonomy): domain Bacteria; phylum Pseudomonadota; class Gammaproteobacteria; order Nevskiales; family Nevskiaceae; genus Solimonas_A. The sequence goes on along the minus strand of NZ_CP031704.1, from coordinate 3,082,880 downwards.
CCCTGGCAATTCCGCCGCGATGCTGAAGGGCGGGAGTCGCGTGATATTTACAAGGCCAATCTTGCGCTGATCGAAGCGGCGATGACCACGCCTAGCGTGCCGATGCTGCAATCGCAGGGGCGACAGGTAGAGTCGCTCGATGAGGAAGCGCTGCACTGGGACCTCGATGGCGACGGCGAAGCGCGCGGTATGGTGCAGCGGATACGCCGGCTACCGCCAGGCTTCTTCGGCAGCGCTTCGTCTGTACCGCTGGAGTGGGGACGCTACCCGGCGGGGACGGAATTCCTCCACACGGTTCGTTACCTGGATCCGGGCGCTCCAGGCTTCATGTCGCGGCGCATGAAGGAACTGCGCTACTCGGTCAAGTCACGCAACATAGGCCAGGTTTCCAGTGGCCGCGCATACCGAGGGGAAAAATTCCACAAGGAAGCGGGCGTGCTGCCCCTGTTCGAGGGCACTCCGGAAACCGGCTATGTCAACGACTTCGGCTGGAAATTGCAGGGCTACATCGAGGACGCACAGGGGCGCCTGCGCCTGCAGTCCCAGGAAGAGCACTACTACTGCATGGGTTGCCACGGCACCATCGGGGTCACCGCGGACCAGACCTTCGCGCTGCCGCGCAAGCTTCCCGGGCGGGCAGGTTGGCAGCCTCAAAGCCTGGTTGGCCAGAAGGACTTACCGCAGTGGGGGCATGCCGAGCCCGAGGCCCTGACGTATTTCCAGCGTGTCGGCGGGGGCGATGAATTCCGCGCCAACCAGGAAATCCTGGAGCGATTTTTTTCTGGCGGAAAACCCCGACGCGAGCTTGTCCTGAGCGCTTCAGCGAGCGGTGAACATGATCTCGCCTGGCTGCTGTATCCCGGTGCCGACCGTGCGCTGGCGCTCAATCGCGCCTACATGCGCTTGGTGCGGCGTCAGCGCTTCGACCTGGGGCGCGATGCAGTGCTCAAACCTGCAGACAAGGTCCATCGCAGCATCAAGAACGGCAGTACGGGCTTTTCCGAAGCGCAGGTGTATCGCGACGGCTCACTGTGGCTGGCCTGGGAATAGGGGTTGCCGGAATGGAACAACCTGACAGTCCAGTCACGTTGTTGTGAGGGTTCACTCCGTGCTAATCCTATGGCGATACCACAGCAGCTCCGCTCAGATCGCCTTCTCAAGCGATCGCGCGGTGCTGCCTTACGGCTGCTACGGGGTTTGCAGAATGTCGAGCTTTTTTGGGGCAGTCCGCCGGGGCGGGCTGAAGGGTTTTGCCTGGCTTTTCTGTCTGGGGCTGGCCTTGGCTTTGGGTTCAATGGCTCATGCCGACAATTCCGCGGAAGTCGATCGCGGTCTTGCCTGGCTGACCGCGCAGGTCGGCAACGATGGCGCGGTACAGGGTAGCGCCGCATCGATTGCGACACTGTCGCAGATTCAAGCCGAAGTTCTACAGACCCTGGCGCAATTGGGGACGGTGCCTGCGCCCTTGGCGCAACGCGTCGCCAGCAACACGGAAACCACTACCGAAGCACTGGCCCAATCGGCGATCAGCCTGGTCAGGGGCGGCCAGTCGGCCGCTACTTTCGTTGCTGTGCTTCGAGCACGCCAGAACTCCGATGGCGGCTTCGGCGATCAAGCCGATACGCTGAGCAATACACTCGACACTTCCTGGGCGTTGCTGGCCTTTCGCGCATCCGGGTTCACTGATTACAAGGTGCTCAAGGCTGCGCTCGACTACCTGATATCCACCGCTCACAGCGATGGCGGCTATGCTGCTCCAGGTAGCGACAACGCGGTGTACACCACCAGTTATGCCCTGCAGGCATTGGCAGCCTATCGCGATGCCTATGCGCTGAGCCCGTATATCAGCAAATCGATTGGCTGGCTGCGCACGGAGCGTGGCAACAACGCCGGCTATGGCGAATCGCTGTATGACGCGCTGGCGACCATCGCACTCGCTTCAGCGACCACCGACAGCACGCAGTACGGCAGCCTGCTCACAGCGCTGAAGGCCGCCCAGAGCGCCGATGGCAGTTGGGCGTCCGATCCCTATCTCACCAGCCTCGCCCTGCGTGCGCTGGCGGGGCAGGCGCAGCCGCCGGCCACGGTGTCCAAGGGGCGCGTAGTCGGGCAGGTCAGCGATGCCGCCACGCGTGCCCCCCTGGCCGCCGCCACGATCAGCGTGGCGGGCCACAACCTTTCGACCACGGCATCGGGCCAATTCGACATCGGCGACATCACTCCGGGCAACTACAGCCTGGGGGTCGGCAAGGTCGGCTACGCCAGCGTGCAGCGGCAGCTGAATATCGCTGCCGGGGCGGTCGTCGATGTCGGCACCGTATCCCTGCTGGTACTTGAGGACGCCGCTGCGGTGCATGGCGCGGTGTTTGACGGCTCCAGCGGCCAGCCGCTGGCTGGCGCCACCGTCGCGGTGACCGTGGGCGTGGACAGCTTCTCGGTGCTGGCCGGTAACAACGGTGCTTTCGAACTCACCGGCATCCCGGCAGGCAGTGGAACCATCGTGGTGTCCAAGGCCGGCTACCGCAGCGCCGCCCAGGCCCTGTCCTTCGAGCCCGGCAGCAGCTACGGGTTCTCGCCGTCCCTGTACCCGGATGCCGAACCCGCCCCGACCCAGGCCAGCATCGTCGGCCGCGTCCTCGCCGCCGACTCCGGTGCCGCCATCTCCGGCGCCCGCGTCAGCGTAGGCGACAAGTTCGCCTTGTCGGCGTCCAACGGCAGCTTCCAGATCGACGGGCTCGAAGCTGGCGCCATCGACATCCAGGTAGAAGCCACCGGCTACGAGGCCTCGGGCTTCGACGCAGTGATCTCCGCCGGCATCAACCGCATCAACGATCTGCGCATCGCCGCGGCTGCCGACAGCCTGACGCTGTTCGGGCGCGTCACCAATGCCGATGACAACACGCCGGTGGCGGCTGCCAGCGTGCGCGTGCAGGGCACCAACGTGCAGGTCGTGACCAACTCGCAGGGCAACTATCGCATCGAAGGCCTGCCGGAAACCCATGCCAGCCTGCTGGCCGAGGCGGTCGGCCACTATGCCCGTACCTACGCGGTCAACACGCCGGGCTTCGGCAGCTACCGCGTCGACCTGAAGCTGGACAAGGCGCAGGACAAGGGCATCAAGCTGAGAGCCGCCGCCGTCCTGCCGGACTATGGTCCGTACGGTGACGTCGAGGTCGAGGCCGTCGCCACCAACGAAGACAGCCGTGCACGCACGGTTGCATTCTCCGCCACCGTCTACGACGCACAGCGCCAGGTAGTGGAATTCATTCCGATGCGCCTGCTGCAGATCGGCCAGCCGCTGATCGAGGGGCCGTACTCCCTGTCGGCGGGTGCCAGCCTGGACATGCTGACACGCTGGAACAACAAGAGCATCGCTCCGGGTGATTACACCGTGGTGATCTTGGCGGCGGAGCCCGACGGCGAAATCCTTGCCGAAACCTCGGTCGGCATCACCATCAATCCCGGTGCGGCCCTTGGCGGCTATCTCCATGTGAACCCGCCGATCACCCAGGCGGGTACCGACGAAGCCGTGTCGATCTCGGCGCAGGTTGGCAACCGCGGCAACCAGGGTTATCCGGGCGGCAGCGCCACGCTGGCGATCATCCTCGACGCCCAGGATCCTAATCCGGGTATGCAGCCGGGGACGCTGGACGATGTGCTGATCGGGGCTCCCCTGAACCAGCCCGTTGGAGCGGTCACGGATGTGGCCGGCAATCTCTATACCGTCAACGGCGATCGCCAGATCCTCCGCGTGGCACCCACAGGGCAGATTACTTCGGTGGTAACGCTGGATTCAGGCCAGAACGCGGCGGACCTGACCATGATGTCCGATGGCGGTTTGCGTGTGCTGACCACGGCGGGACAGATAGTCCCGATCACTGCCGCAGGCGTAAAGCAGGAGGCGCAGTCGACGCCGCTGAACTCGGGCGCCAGCATTACCGGCGATCCCGATGGCAATCTGTATGTGATGGGCATGCGCCTGGGTGCCGACGCGCTGTATCGCATCAACCCCGCCGGGGGTAGCGAACAGCTGCTGGGCAGCGGCTTGTCCAACCCCAAGGGCATCATGAAGGATGCCAGTGGGCGGTTCTACATCAGCAACACCGGCAACAACACCATCGCCCGGATCGAATCCGACGGGCGCATGGCTCCGTTCATCACCAGCGGACTCTCGTCCCCGGGGGGAATGTTGCTCGAGCCCTCGGGCAGCTTCCTGCTCGCAGATGGCAACAGCAACCGCGTCCTGCGGATCGGCATGGACAAGTCGATATCCGTGTTCGCGACGGGTATCTTCTCTCCGCAGGGGCTGGCCTACGACGCCGCGGGAAATGTCATCGTCAGTTCCGTCAGTGCCACGCCCCTGTACCGGGTTTCGCCGGCCGGGCAGGTCAGCCCCTTCGTGCAGTCCCTGGGCGCTGGTACATCGGCACTGACCTATGACACGGCGGGGCGGCTGTACGCCGCCGGCGGCGACGGCTCGCTGCGGCGCGTCGGCAGCAGTGGTGCGATCGAGCCCCTGCTGGGCAGCGGCAAGCTTGGCGCGGTGAAGGAGATCGCCTTCGGCGCGGATGCGGCGCTCTACTCCGTGGCCGGCAGCACCACGGTGCTGCGCCATGAACTGGGTACCTCGGTCGCCACGACCTATGCCACGGGGTTCACCAACGCTGCGGGCCTGGCGGTGGACGCCAACGGCGCACTGTTGGTTGCAGACCAGAGCACCAGCAATATCGTCCGCGTGCTTGCGGGTGGCAGCAAGGAGGTCCTCGCCCAGCCCCTGATGCAAAGCGCCGTGGCGGTTGCGGCGACCCCTGACGGCTCGCGCTACATCCTCAACAACAGCAACCTCACCCGCATTCCGGCATCCGGCCGGGCCGGCATCCTGGTGGCCAGCCTCGGCGGCACAGGGCGCGACATTGCACCCAATCCCGAAGGCGGCGTCTATGTGCTGATCGATGGGACCAAGCTGAACGCGGTGTCCGATGCAGGCGCCATGAGCGTGCGCACAACGGTGCCCGCGTCGAAGCGGATGGCGGTGGCTACCGACGGCACGGTCTATCTCGCGGACAGCGTCGCCAGCAAGATCTACCGGCTGCGTCCCGACAACAGCCTGGAGACCTTCAGCACCACGCCTTTCACGGTCAACGACCTGGAGGTGGACGCCACGGGTGTGATTGCGGGCCTGGCCGACGGGTTCCTGTACCGGTTTGCCGACAACGGAACCTACGTCAAGGGCGCCAACACCGGCGCGCTCAGCGCCCTGTCCACGGCGAGCGATGGCTCCACCTATGCGCTGCGAACCAGCGGAGCCTTCATCCGCGTGGACGGTGCCGGGCAGATCACCACGCTGGTTTCGGGTAACGCCACGCAGTTTGTCCGCCTGGTCGATGGCCGCTACGACTTGCTGGAATCTGGAGGCTCCCTGCTCAGGCAGTACGACGCCGCCAACCAGCTCCTGCGGACGGTCGCCGGTTTCCTCAATCCCAGGGACGTGGAATGGGCTGACGGCGAGATCGTCTTCTCCGATTTCACCCGGATATACAGGATGTCGCCGGACGACGGCGTGCCGCGCTTGCTCAGCAGCACTGCGGTCGTCCAGTTGCGTTTCAGCGCCGGCGACCTGTACGCAACGGTTAACTTCAGCGGGCAAGTGGTGCGTATCTCCCCCGCGGGATCGGTCAGCAACGTGGTCAACGATCCGTCGCTGCTCGCGCTGAGCAGCCTGGCGATGTACAACGGCGATATCGCGGTGCTCAATACGGAATCACAGCGTGTGCTGGTGTACGGGCCGGATCGCGTCGTGAAGGCGTCGTATTCCGGTGTGCCCAACGCCGCGGGCATCGCCGTGGACGCCTCAGGCCGCGTGCATGCAGCTGCGTCCTCCAACTTCGCCAAGGGCGTGGTGAGATTCTCCACTGACGGGATGCAGTCCGAGCTTCTGCCGCTGCCGTCAACTCCGGCATCGCTGGCCTTTGCGCCCGATGGGGCGCTCTGGGCCACCAGCGGTGCCCAGTTGATGCGCTACAACGGCAGCCAGTTCGTGGCAATGCTCGCAAGCCCTGGGCCCAGCCTCGCAGGCCTGATGATCAGCGACGGCCAGGTCTACGTCACAGACTCCACGAAGCTGTATCGCCTGGACGGCAATGCACTATCGGTGGTCGCAACCGGCATCGTGAACGCGCGCACCGTCCGCCGGGGCGCAGACGGCGCCCTGTACATCGCTGGTGCGAGCGGCACTGTGTCGCGCTATGCCGATGGGGCAATCAAAGTCATCGCCGGTGGCATGCCCAGCCTATCGACGCTGGCGGTATCCAGCGAAACAGGTGTCGCATATGCGGCCATGCAGACCCTGGAGGGCGATTCCTACGTCTACCGCGTCGATATCGGTACGGGTGCAATAGTCGAACAGAAGCTCGGGAGGCTGCTGTACAGGGAAATCCCCAAGGGAATCGCCTTCAACCCCCAGGGCCTTCCGCTCATCGTGACCAGCGCCGCGGAAGCGGGGGACACCCGCAGGAATGCAATCTACCGTCTGCATCCCTCGGTACCTGTACCGCTAGTGGCACCCGGCACGGAGGTCTACCGTACGACCACCGCGCTTGGAGCAATAGCCGTCAACGGCGAGCAGTCGCTGTCGCTGGGTCAATGGCTGCCGCCCTACGCGGGAGATTTCCGTCTGCGCCTGTTGCCTCAGGGCGGCAGCGAGAGTGAAATCCAGACCTCCTTGCACGTCGGGCCGCATGCCGAAGGGCAGATCATCGCAGACCGGGCGGTGGTTACGCCCGAGGACGCGGTCGTGCAGTTGACGGTGAGCGTGAGCGGTGCAGACTTCCTCACCGCATCGCGGCCGGACGCCGCCAGCATGCGGAATGTGACGTCGTTGCCGACGATGGTCTACATGGGAGCCGATCCCTCTGGAAACATCTTCTTCGGCAACGCCACGAAGATCGTTCGCGTCACTCCCACGGGCACAAGGGCTGACTTCTACATTCCCGCCGGGTCCACCATCGACATCAACGGTACCTTGCCGATCGATGCGCAAGCCAACCTGTACGTGGCCAACAGCCTGAAGCAGATCCTGCGCATTGCCCCCAATGCCGGGTCACAGATCGTCGCGACGATGCCGGTAGCCATCAAGGGCATGGTGCTCGACAGCCATGGAGACCTGATCGCCGTGGCAACCAACAGCGATCTCTATCGTGTGAAGCCTGACGGCAGCTATTCGCGCATGAAGCCCGCTGGCAACAACACCTACTACGCATTGACGATAGACGGGAAGGACAACCTGTACGTGCTGCAGGCCATCTCGCGCACTGTCGTCAAGATCACGCCAGACGGGGTGTCCAGCGTGGTGGCCACGGGCGATGCGTCGTTCGAGTACGAAGGAAACGGGGCGACGATCGCCGGCGATTGCGCGGACAACCTCTTCCTGTTGCCCCGCGGATGGCCCTCGATGGGCCAGCCGAACGATCCCGAGGAATATTCGCTATACCAAGTCACCGCCGGAGGCTTGGCGTCAAAGATATATGACGGCGTCACTGGCGGCGGCGCGCTTACCGACATGGATTTCATGGTTTATGACCGCTACAGCAAAGGCCTGCTGCTCTGGACGGACTCCGGCGAAAACAAGGTTTCGCGCATGCCGATCACCTGCGGCGCCATCAGTACCGACCTGCATGTGGTGACGAAGGCGGGGCAGGTGCTGAGCGGATTCAATACCGCGCCGGCGGCCGTCAACGGTACCGCCGACGGCGGTACCGAGTACGTCTGGAATTTTGCCGACCTGGACAACAGCGGTCGTTCCGCGCAATTCGGCACCACGCTGCCGGGCATGACGCTGGCCGAAGAGCTCCCGGTGCTTGCCGAAGCCTTCCTGCTGTTCCGCAATACCTTCACCGGCAACGACATCAAGCTGCCGCTGGAGATTCCCAGCGTGCGTGCCACCGGGGCGCTCAGCATGAGCCTGTCTACCGGCGCGGCCAGCTACCCGGCGAACAGCCCGGTTCAGGTCAACCTGCAGTTGATCAATGGCGGCGGTAGCCGGATGACGGGCCAGTTGCGCCTGGAGCTTTACGATGCGGGTGGCGTGCTGGTGCAGACCGTGATGGATGAAGTCCAGTCGGTCGAGCCCGGCTTGCCACTGACCTTGAGTCCCCAGCTGGATACCGGCACCTACATGGCTGGCAGCTATCAGCTCAAGGCCAGCTTCACCGATGGCACGGGCAGGCTGCAGGCGCATGCCGAGGCCGGCTTCGACATCAGCGCCAGCGGCAGCGATCCGGCCGGGGAGGGCGCGATCAAGGTCGTGCCGACCACCGACAAGCAGGCCTACGGCGAATACGACCTCGTGCAGATGCTGGGCCGCGCCCGCAGCCTGGCCACCAACTTCGCCTACGAGGACATCACGCTCCGGCTCTCCGTGGCCGATGCGCTGGGCGCCGTGGTCTACAGCCAGAACCGCGCCATTGCACAGCTGCGGCCTGGCGCCATGGTGGACTTCGCGGATCGCTACGCGCTGCCCGGAGCCTCTATCGGCACCTACAGCCTGAAGGCGGAAGCGCTGGCCAAGAACGGCACGGTTCTGACCAGTGCCACCACTGCCTTCGAGGTGCGCCGCGACAATGCCACCAAGCTGACCGGCGCTGTCGTGGCCACACCCAAGGACCCCTACCTGGGCGATCTGCAGGCCTGCAGCGACACCATCCGCAACGGCGGGTCGGAAGCACTGTCGGCCCTGCCGATCCGGCGGCGCATCGTGGAACTGGACGCTGATCGCCTCGTCAGTGAGGAAGTCACCGAGCAGAGCCTCGCCGCCGGCACGGAGCGCACGCTGAACCGCTCCTTCAGCACCCAGGGCTACAACCTGGGTGCTCACGCCTGCGTGCTGGAAGCCCAGGTCGATGGCCAGTGGAAGACCCTGGGCTATGCCCGGTTCACCGTGGCCAAGGTGCCGGTGCTGGTCAGCGGCACGGTCGCGGCCGCGCTCAAGCCGGTGTTCCAGGGCGACCCGCAGACCTGCAGCGGTGCGGTCCGCAACAACGGCCCGCGCGCGCTGCAGGGCCTGCCGGTCCGCCAGACCGTCACGCAGCTCAGCCCTGAGCGTCGGATACTGGAAACCGCGGGCGTGATCAGCGTGCCGGCCGGCGGCCTGCAGGCCCTGCCGCAGGTCTTCGATACCGACGACTACGAGTTGGGCAACTACTCCTGCGCGCTGGAAGCGCAGGTGGACGGCCAGTGGAAGACCCTGGCCAGCGACAGCTTCACTGTGGCCAAGGTGCCGGTGCTGGTCAGCGGCTCCGTGGTGGCCAGCCTCAAGCCGGTGCCGCAGGGTGAAACGCAGACCTGCAAGGACAGCATCCACAACGATGGCAGCCATGCGCTGCAGGACCTGCCGATCCGCCAGCGCATCATGCAGCTGAGCCCGGAGCGCATCATCACCGAGGCCACCGCGACCCAGAGCCTGCCCCCCGGGGGCCAGCAGACCCTGACGCGCGTCTTCAGCATCGACAGCCACTATGAGCTGGGCCCGCACGCCTGCGTGCTGGAAGCCCAGGTTGACGGCCAGTGGAAGACCCTGGGCTACGACAACTTCACCATCGACCCGCCGCCGATCAAGCTCAGCGGCGAGATCAAGGCTGGTGACAAGGGCCGCCTGCTGGTCCTGATGGACGGCCCCACCAACGGCAGCCAGGGCGGCCCGCTGTGCCACAACGGCCTGTTCGACGTCCTGCTGGAAGCCGACTTCAGCCCGGCGCTCAGCCCCGACGCCGTCGTCGAGGTCAAGCTGCTGGACCGCTACGGCCTGCTGATCGACGTGGAGAGCACCAGCCTGCTGAGCTTCAACGGTGAAGTGAACGGACGCGCCGGCAGCCGCGGTATCGACCTGCTGATCCCCTCGTTCAGCGCCGGGGAGCTGGTCATCGGCCTCACCGGTGCCGCCGGACAGCAGGTCATCGACGGTACCTACCAGGTCGTCGCCAAGGTCGGCGCCGCTACCCGCGTGCTCAACCTGCAGACCGGGCTCATCAGCCTGGGCTGCAACACCGTGCACGCGGTGGGCGACACCCTCGGCCAGGTGTTCCGCATCCTGGGCATCAACAACGGCGTGCATGCCGGCGAAGGCATCGGCGATGGCGCGGACAAGGTCGCCGCCGCAACCCAGCGCCAGTTCCTGGAGTCCCTGCTGCGCGGCGAAGGCTGGTCCTACAAGATCGTCACCAGCAAGGCCGATTTTGCCCGCGAGCTGCGCAGCGGCGCCTACCAGAACTACGCGCTGCTGTCCGAGTACGTGGTACTGGACGAGCAGGTGCAGAAGGAGCTGCGCGAGGCCGTCCATCGCGGCGAAGGCCTGCTGGCCGCCGGCCGCCACGACGTGCGCCGTCGCATCCTCGACCAGCCCCTGGGTGTGCAGTACAGCGGCACCCAGCTGGCCCCGGTGGGTATCGAGATGCAGCCCGGCTCGCCGCTGGGCAGCGGCCAGGCCGTGTTCGGCAGCGGCAACGACGTGCAGCGCATCAAGCTCACCGGTGCATCGAAGCACGGCAAGCTGATCAGCACCGTGCCCAGCGCGCAGGACAGCACCGTCACGGTCGGCCCCTACGGCAAGGGCAAGTCCGCCCTGGGCAGCTTCGACGTACTGGGCGAGGCCAGCCTGGCCGGCAGCGGCAGCCTGTTCCGCCAGCTGATCGGGCAATCGCTGATCCACGTCAACCCGCCGCAGGCCAGCCCGCAGCCGGGCCGCACCGTGCCGCTCAAGCTGCACCTGTCCAACGAGGGCAACGCCGTCAGCGTCGTGGCCAAGGTGAGCCTCAGTGCCGGCGGCTACGTGGTGGACGCGAAGCAGGGCACGGTGGCCGCCGGCAAGCTCGAGTGGAGCTTTGAGCTTGCGGCCGGTGCCAGCATCGACAACCAGCTGTGGGTGCGACTGCCGCCGGGCGGCCTGCCGGTGATGGTGAGCGCGCAGCTCACCGCTACCAGCGGCACGCAGACGGTGGACGCCGGCACCATTACCGCCGAGCTGTCGCCGCCATTGCAGCCCAGCCTGGACGATGCCCTGGCCGCACTCACCGCCTATGCCGCAACCAAGCCCAACCCGGGTCTGCTCGGCAACCTGCTGGGGCTGATCTTCGACACGCGGCATCCGTCGAAGAAGGCGCTGGATCACCTCAAGGCCGCCAACCGCGCGCTGGACCAGGGCGACACCGCCAAGGCCCTGGCCGAACTGGTGCTTGCCACCGACGAGCTGATCCACGACGGCTCCACGCAGGCCGCGCCGATCCGCCACCAGGTGGACGAGGCGATCTTCGAGACCGGGCAGTTGCAGTAACCCGCAGTACGACATCACGGGAGGCCGGCAAGCCCGGTTTCCCGCACTTGGGGAAGTCACACAAGATGGATAACTTCAACACCGGACTGATGCCGCGTCACAGCGGCCTGCAGAGCTCGATCACAGGCGTGATCGTGTTGTGCTTCCTCGCGCTTAACACCGCGCCTGCCGCGGCTGCGATCCGCGCGAAGATCGAGCAGCCTACGCCAGCTCAGGCCCTGGCGCCGCGCCAAGACCAAACCACCCTGCTGCTGGAGCAGCTGCAGGTCGAGTTGGCCGAACTGCAGGTGCAGGTCAAGCCCAGCCGCGACCTGATTGTCAAACGCACGCGCAAGGACGAGAAGACCGGCAAGACCATCACCGACATCAGCATCATCGGCACGCCCGCCGCGCCGAAGGTGCAGGCGCTGCAGGAGCGCATCGCGAAAATCGCCGCCGGGCTGCGCCAAGAAGACGAGGCGACGCTGGTGCAGTTTGAGGTGGACCGCAAGCACATCGTTGACCATAAGCTGCCGGCCGTGATCCTGGAGCGGCATGCCGAGGTGGTTAAGCTGTTCAAGGCCAAGAGCGTGGAGGTGCAGGATCGGCTGGACAAGCTAGGCAAGGCCGGCACCGTGATGGCACTGCATGACCAGAGCCAGAGGCTGAGCACCCTGTTCAAGTTATGGGAACCGAAGAAGGCGCCGTCCTTCGACCCCAAGAACCTGCCGTTCCGCACCGCTGATCCCAAGGTGCGCAAGCCCATGACCAGCCCCGTTGAATTGCGCAAGTTGCTAGCTGGTACATTGTTGGCGCAGCCGCTGCTGGACGTGGCCGAGCGGCGAGAAGACGTTAGCGCTAGCACCATCGCCGCCATCGAAAAGGCTGTGGAGGAGGGGGAACGCTACATCATTCCCGCCGATCCTATGCAAGTCGCTAGCGCTGGCAGCTTGGCTGGCCTGATGGGCAGTGTGCCGATGCCGGGGCCGGAGTACCTGGCCCCAACCGAAGATGTGCAGATTACCCCAGAGGTTCAGGCCAAAGCCTTGGAACTCCACAACAACCCGGTCGAGATATATAACTGGGTTCGGAACAACATCGACTACATCCCCAGCTACGGCAGCATTCAGGGGAGTCAGCTCACGCTGGATAAGAAGGCGGGTAATGCTTTCGATACATCAAGTTTGTTGGTTGCGCTACTGCGCGCTGCGGGAGTCCCTGCACGGTACGTCTACGGCACAGTAGATGTTCCTGCAGAACAGTTGATGAACTGGATCGGTGGGTTCACCAATCCAGATGCGGCGCAGAATCTGCTCGGCCAGGGTGGCATTCCCAATGTTGCTCTCACTCAGGGAGGTGTGACCAAGGCGATCCGGATTGAGCACGTGTGGGTGGAGGCATTTGTTGATTATTTTCCGAGTCGCGGTGCCAAGAATCGCGAGCCCGATGCGTGGGTGCCGATGGATGCTAGTTTTAAGCAATATCTATATGCAGATGGTATGAATTTTGATCGGGAAGTGCCTATTGATTCTGAAACCTTTCTTCATGCAGTGCAGGAAGGCAGTGTAGTCAATGAAAGCGAAGGCTGGATAAAGAATCTGAATCAGGCCAATCTGCAGATACAGATAGATCAGTATCAACAACGGCTACGAGGCTATATTGAGCAGCAGCGGCAAAGTGAAACCATTAACGATATTCTGGGGCATAAGGAGATTCTTCCAAAGAAGCTTTCGATCCTCGCCGCAGGTGCTCCAGTAAAAATTGTCCGCGTAGGCGGTCGATTTTTACAGGTGCCGGATGAACTGCAGCACAAATTTCGTTACAGCATCTACTTAGATGAGCAACAAAGGCAGCTTGATAGCCCCATGCTCAGCTATGAGATTGAGACGGTGAAGTTGGCCGGCAAGAAAGTGGCATTGGCGTTCGTTCCTGCCAGTGAAGCGGATCGACAGGCTGTCAACAGCTACCTGCCCATGCCGCATGAGGATGGTAGCCCCATTGAGGCTAAAGACTTTCCGCGAGCGCTACCTGGATACGCCATCCAGGTCACCCCCGAATTGAGATTGGACGGACTAGCAGTCGCAAGTGCAGGAAGCTATACGCTCGGAACGAGCTTGACTGGCGAGGGTGGCTTTACTCAAATGGACTTGCAAGGCTGGGATCTCACTCCAGACATTCTTGTGGCAGGCCAGATCGGAGCTCTGGGTATTAGTCTGCAGGGCATTGCTGGGAGGCAGCTTGATTCGCTCCAGGCTCGACTGCAGGATACGAAGCAGAAGCTTTTGTCGCAGAACTTTGTAGATATAAGTGGAGAGCAACTATCAGGTGACTTGCTGGCCGCAGTGGTGTGGAGCTACTTGGCTTCCATAGAGTCCTTCGGTTACTTAGCTCAAAAGAAAACTGAGATGGTAGATGTGCCGGGTCTTTCTTATGGTTTTTTCTATGCCATGGCAATACCAATTCGCGGATATGGGGGAATCGTTAGATCATTAACTTTTCCTGGAGTTTTGCTGGATGCAGGACATATTAGGCGCACAGCATATTCAAAACACAATAACCAGTCAGATTGGATAAAATACAATCGTCTCAAAGGTCAGCATTCGAGCGCCATGGAACACGCTATCCTGGAGCAAGCTTTTGATGATCCGAATGATGATTTTTATCCTAGCGGTATATCAGCTTCCAAGGCACTAGCTATCGCCGGCGCAGAAGGACAAAAGATATACACACTGACTGCGGCCAATCAGGGGCAGTTGATGAGCGTCCAGCAATCTCCTGCTTTTATGGAGGAAGCACGCAACGCCTTTGCGGCCGGAAAGGAGATTGCCGTGCATGAGCGACCTATAAACTATGCAGGGTTCTCTGGAGCAGGATACGAGATCATTGATCCGCAGACAGGAGCGGGAGCGTACCTTATTCAAGGCGGTGCGCGCGGTGGCCAAATGGGAACCGCCGAGGGGCAACTACTTGCGATAGTTGTGGGCTTGGCCATTTTTGGGGGGCTAGCATTTGGAGTCAGCGCGTTGCTTGCTGGAGCCGCAGGAATATTGGTTTTGATTCCTTTGCTGGTAACGACGATCGCTTTGGCCTATATCGAAGGTGCGGACCCACTTAATGCCGCAACATTTAGAGCTATAGTAGCCATTCTGGTAGGGGCATTTGTAGCGCCTGCAATAGCTGAGCAGCTAATTATTAGTGCGCTCATCGCATACATTTTTACTCTTTTACTTACGGTTATTCGATCATGACGCCTGAAAAGAGAAACGAAGGTGTTCAAAAACCCAAAGCATGGGAGGAGAACTGGAATGTTCTTGGGAGCATTATCATTGCGCTAGTCTTGTTCGTGCTTTATGAGCTTTCGCACTAGGCAGAGGAGGCTAGACGGAGGAACTGAAATGCCCCAGGTTTTCAGGACCCCTTAGTAAGGGTTTGGCGCGCCCTGCAGAAAAACGGAACTCCGTTAGGAGTCCGCTGCAAAATCAACGATAATATTCCGCAGAGACCTCGTGTCCGAAATTCAGCCCGGCTTAGTGCCGGGCTTTCTCGTTAGCGCGCCCGATTTTCTTTCCACGCCCAAAGTTCCATCAGCCCAGCCCCCGCCGGGGCAGTTCAACGTCTGCCTGCGTCCCGTCGGCAAGCGTCGCATCGCCATCACCCTGCCCGACGGCAAGGTCGAGCGCTACACCGCGCGCAACGCCACGGAGTGCGCCTTCAACCAGGTGCCGCCGGTCAACATCCTGTTCGACCCCGCCCCGGGCACCACCAGCAGCCTCACCCTGGTCAACGTCCCCAACGTCAAAGCCCAGGGCGGCGTGCTCTACGACATGGACAACCAGGAAACCTGGAACCCCCAGGAGTTCAAGCTCAAGACCCAGGAGGGATTGGAGTACTACCTCCGGGAGGGTGTCGGCATCGAGCGCGTCAAGGACGCCTTCGGCAACACCCTGGACTACACCGCGAACGGCCTGATCCACAGTGGCGGCCAGACCATCCACTTCGATCGCGACGCACAAGGCCGCATCACCGCCGTCACCGACCTGGCCGGCAAGAAGATCCAGTACGGCTACAGCGCGCAGGGCGACCTGCAAAGCGTCACCGACCGCAACGTCCAGACCACGCGCTTCAAGTACGACCGCAGCCACGGCCTGACCGACCTCATCGACCCGCGTGGCATCACCGTCGCCCGGCAGATCTACGACGAGCAGGGGAGATTGATTGCCACCATCGACGCCGACGGCCAGCGCAGCGACATCGCCTTCCAGCCCGACGACAACCGCCAGGTGGTGAAGAACCGGCGGGGTTTTGAAACCGCCTATCTCTACGACAGCGAGGGCAATGTCCTGGAGAAGACCGATGCGCTCGGGCACAAGACGGCGTATGAGTATGACGACGTTGGGAATGAGACGAAGGTTACGGATGCGCATGGGAAGTCTGTTACGCGTAGCTTCAATGCTGGTAATAAAGTAGTTACGGAAACCAACGCCCTCAACCAGGCCACCACCCACGACTGGACCCTGGACAACGGCAGCCAGCGCTGGCAGTTGCTGAGCACGACAGACGCCCGCGGCAACGTCACCACCAATACCTACAGTCAGCTCACCACCGAGCTGACGCAGATCACCGAGCCCCTGGGCCGCAGCACGCGCATCTTCCAGAACGGCAAGGGTGAGCTGCTGGGCCTGAACCTCTCCGGCAACCTCAACCAGTACGGCTACAACGCCAGGAGCCAGAAGATCTCGGAGACCGATCCGCTCAACCGGGTGACAAATCTGGAGCTGGATGCCAACGGACAGGAGATCGCCCGCAGCCAGACCCGCACCAAAGCTGACGGAAGCACCGCCACCGTCCGGACCAGCCGCAAGCTGGATGCCGAAGGAAGGGTCATCGAGGAAGCCGGCCCCACGGGCCTGAAGACCACGACGACCTACAACGCTGCCGGCAAGGTCGAGAGCCAGACGGATGCCAGAGGCAAGCTCACTCGCCACGAGTACGACAGCCTCGCGCGCCTCACGAAGACCATACACTCCGACGGCTCAACGGAAACCATCACCTACGACGCCGAAGGCAACGAAACCGAGAAGACCGACCGTGCTGGCCGCAGCATGCGGATGGAATACGACGCCCTCAACCGTCTGATCAAAACCATCCACCCGGACGGCAGCACTGAAGAGACCGTCTACGACAACGTCGGCAGGGTCCACCAGCAGAAGGACAGTTTGGGACGTAGCCTCACCAATGGCTACGACGCCGCCGGCCGGCTGACCAGCAGCACCGATGCCCTGGGCCAGATCACCACCTACGGCTATGACGCCAACGGCAATCGGACCCGCGTTACCGACGCCAGCCTCAAGACCACGGCCTTCGAGTACGACGCGCTCAACCGGGTCACCAAGACCACGCTGCCGGATGGCACTTACACCCAGACCACCTGGACCACCTCAGGCCAGAAGGAAACGGAAACCGACGCCAGCGGCAAGAGCAGCACCTTCGGCTATGACGCCAAGAGCCAACTGATCACCGTCACCCAGAACGACGGCACGCAGGATTTGGTCACCCGCTACGGCTACGACGAGCTGGGCAACAAGATCAGCCAGCAGGATGCCAAAGGGCGGATCACGCGCTGGGAGTACAACGATCTGAGCCAGGTGACGGCGAGGGTCCTGCCGGAGGGAGAGCGGGAAACCTTTGGGTATGACGCCAACGGCAATCGCATCTGGCACAAGGACTTCAATGGCCGCACCCATACCTATGCCTATGACGATCTCAATCGCGAGATCGAGCGCAAGTATGCGGATGGGGCCAGGGTCAAGACGACCTATACCGCCAGCGGGCAGATCAACGTGCGCACCGACGCACGGGGCCAAACGAAGTACCAGTACGACGCCAGGGATCGCCTGACCCGCGTCGAATCACCCGAGGGCGTGATTCGTTATCAGTACGACCAGAACGGCAATCGCACCCTGCTGAGCACGAAGCACCAGAACGTGCAGTACGGGTTTGATGAGCTGAACCGGCTCGCCTCGGTCACAGACACCAACGGCAAGCAGACCACCTACCAGTACAACGCCCGTAGCCAGAAGACCCGGGTCAGCTTGCCCAATGGCACCAGCAGCTATTGGGAGTATGACGACAACGGGCGGCTGACCGAGGTGCGGCATGAGAAGACGGCCACGGGAGCAGTGCTGGGTGCTTATCGCTACACGCTGGCGGCGAATGGGCAGCGGATGCGGCTGGCGGAGCGGGACCAGGCTGGACCTACCCGGACGGCGGACTATGAGTATGACGGGCTCAAGCGGCTGACGAAGGAGACGGTGGTTGATCACCGTGATGGGAGCAAGAGCTACAGCACTGCCTGGGTGTATGACAAGGTCGGGAATCGGCAGAGCCAGACCAGGACGAAGGGTGGGCAGGTTGAGGTTACGAGCTACAGCTACGACGACAACGACCGGTTGCTGACAGAGGTCAGGACGCTGGACGGCTCAAATCAGTACAGCGCCGTTTACAGCTATGACGTCAATGGGAATACGACGAAGAAGGTGGTCACGGCCAGCGGGCAGACGGATGCCCATGTCTACGGCTGGAATGATGACAACCGGCTGACGAAGTACAGCGTCAACGGGCAGCAGAAGGCGAGTTATCAGTATGAGCCGGAGGGTATTCGCACCGCCAAGAATGACACCCAATATCTAGTCGACCACATCCAGCCATACGCACAGGTGATTGAAGAGCACGATAGCGCATCGACAGGCTCCGGAGTGATATATCTGCGCGGGGTCGGGCTCTTGAGCCAGCGGAGGGCTCAGCTGGAGAGCCACTACCATGCTGATGGACTAGGGAGCACGCGTCTTCTAACGAATTTAGATGGTGATCTCAGTGATGGATATACATATGAGGCATATGGGGAATTGGCGGAGCATCTGGGAGACACGGAGAACGAGTTTCTATTTGCAGGGGAGCAGTTTGACTCCGCCACAGGACTCTACTATCTACGCGCGCGTAGTATCTTGGCGAGCCTCGGTAGATTCATGAGCTTTGATTCATTTTTGGGTTTAGAAGAAAGACCCGAAAGTCTCCATAAATTCATGTATGCAGAGAGCGATCCCACTAATTTGGTTGACCCCTCAGGACTTGTCACATTGGCAGAAATGAATACAACGGTCGGAAATGTACAGCAACGACAAGTTGGTACGTCGTTTGGTACGCAAGGTCTAAAGCAAATGGCAGCCGCTTCTTGTCGTGCATTCGGAGTTGTATGCAAAAGTGCAAACAACCAATACTCAAAATTGAAAAAAACACTTACGGGAAGCGGATTTCAAGCTCACCATATTATGCAAAATACTGTGATGGAGCAGATGTATGCTACTTACAGACGTGGCCTAGGTATAGCTATGCCCCTTTTAGGGGGATCTCACTCAAGGGGTTCGCCGCATGATCTCGCGAACGAAATGCAAAAGAAACTAACCGGAAAAGACCCTATATATGTTGCGTATGCCAGCTTGGTGGCGGCCGGCTGTAAGCCTGCTGATGCCACTGAAATTGTTTTGGCTGTAAAAAGATATAACGAGCTAAAAGGTTGGTTCTAGGTGCTTATTTATGAGCCACACGAAAAGAAAGCCTAAGAAGGATAGTGTGCTGTTGATTGGCGATATCGCAGCACTTGATGCTAAAGATTTTCTATTCTCAGTGGATACTGCAATTCGATGCCAAGGGCGATCGGACTATGACGCAATGCCAGTAGAAGGTAAGGTTTTAGTTACATTGTATGAGGTGATGACGGCTCTGGAAGTCGGCGGAGCGCAATCTCTACTGGAGGGTGCTGTCGCAGGTGACGTGGAAGATGCGAAGGGGTTTTCTCGCTTGATTGATGCCAGAGAGCTCAGTGCTGTTCTAGGTAAGATATCCTCAATATTTCCAGGAGGAATAGTTCCGGTCGATCAGGAAATTAGAGAGGGGTTCATGGAGAAATTAGATTTCTCGACAGAACAGTTTTTGGTGGGCATCTTTCGCGATTGGACACTGGCTCGTGAATCAACTCTTGTAAATCTGAAAGATTACTGTCTGAGTAAAAGTGATGTCCTGCAGAAATTAATCAACAAAAGAGTTCGTGACCGTAGTGAAAAGCGTCTCGATCAAAATTTGAGTGGACCTGCGGATTTATCTATCCTCGCGTATCGGTCTCGAGAAGCTGGAGATGGATTGGAGGCCATGCTTTTGATGCCGAACAATGTGACAAAAATATTAGAAATAGTGGCGCGGGAAGACTCGCCGCACTTGCCGCTCTTTACTAGCGCGTTATATTCCATAACTGCCATGGCAGCTATGGATCTGGTGCGAGCTGGGAGTAGAAGCTCGACTGTCGAGAAAGTGAAAGAGGCCATAAATTTAGCAGAAAGCCTTTCGAGTCCTCGGGTTAAGCTATGGGCAGAAAAATCTGCGGAGATGCTTTCTTCTCCAAATCCAGCGATTGCACTAGAATGGATAGGACGCTTTAAATTTTAGTGGAGTGCAGAACTGAACTCCAGGACCAAAAAGGGGACGGACCGAAAAAGGGGACGGACCGAACTCCCGGACCGAAAACGGACCAAAAAGGGGACAGATTTATTTATTTTTCAAACCGGCGTAGACTAACCGATAGCTCGTCTAGCTCGGAGGAAGGTCCATGCCTCGGATTGGTCGCTTGGTGGTGGAGGGTTATCCGCATCACGTCGTACAGCGCGGTCACAATCGTCAGGTGGTGTTTGCTGATGACGAGGATTTCGAGCGGTACGTAAGCGACCTGCGAGAACTCAAGGCGACATTTGGTATTCGGCTGTACGCCTACTGCCTGATGACCAACCACGTACATCTGCTACTGGGCCCTCGCGAGAGCCCGGCGGCGCTGGGCTCCTTCATGAAAGCCCTGGCGGGGCGGGCCACCCGCTACCGCAACCGCCTGGAAGGGCGTAGTGGCACCTTATGGGAAAGCCGCTACAAATCTAGCCTGGTTCAAGCCGACAGCTACCTTCTGGCCTGCTGCCGCTATATCGAACTCAATCCCGTCCGCGCCCGTATGGTGGCCAGTCCTCAGACCTACGCTTGGTCCAGCGCCAAAGAGCGACTGGGCCAACGCCCTGCGGATCTTCTGGACTGGAACCCGAGCAAAAAGGGGACCAAAAAGGGGACGAGGGACCAAAAAGGGGACAGATTTATTTATTTTTCAAACCGGCGTAGACTAACCGATAGCTCGTCTAGCTCGGAGGAAGGTCCATGCCTCGGATTGGTCGCTTGGTGGTGGAGGGTTATCCGCATCACGTCGTACAGCGCGGTCACAATCGTCAGGTGGTGTTTGCTGATGACGAGGATTTCGAGCGGTACGTAAGCGACCTGCGAGAACTCAAGGCGACATTTGGTATTCGGCTGTACGCCTACTGCCTGATGACCAACCACGTACATCTGCTACTGGGCCCTCGCGAGAGCCCGGCGGCGCTGGGCTCCTTCATGAAAGCCCTGGCGGGGCGGGCCACCCGCTACCGCAACCGCCTGGAAGGGCGTAGTGGCACCTTATGGGAAAGCCGCTACAAATCTAGCCTAGTTCAAGCCGACAGCTACCTTCTGGCCTGCTGCCGCTATATCGAACTCAATCCCGTCCGCGCCCGTATGGTGGCCAGTCCTCAGACCTACGCTTGGTCCAGCGCCAAAGAGCGACTGGGCCAACGCCCTGCGGATCTTCTGGACTGGAACCCGAGCTACCTGTCCCTGGGCCGAAGTGAAGCCGAACGCAAGCAGGAATACACGCGCTACCTGCGCGAAGCGATTCCCGAAGGGGAGTGGACCTTGATCCGCGATTCCCTGCAGCGAGGGCAGCTGACGGGTACCAGGAAATTCGTGGACGAAATCGAACGCATCACCGGCGCGCGTGTCGAGCATCGGGCGCGGGGCAGGCCGAGGAAAGAGCCTGAAGCGGAAAATAAATAAATCTGTCCCCTTTTTTCGTCTCTTTTCTTTTTTTAGCATGTCCCCTTTTTTTAGTAAAGCAGTAAAGATCGCGCTCTGGTCGCTGCTTGTTGTTCCTGCCCTTTATGTCTCGTCGTGCAGTTATGTATCGAGCAAAAAAGGCAAGGCGTTCGACGCGATCAATGTCGGCGACACCGAAGAGGCCGTGATTCAAAAGATGGGTGCGCCATCTGTCCGCGAGAAGCCTGGCGCGCTATTTCCCCGATATGCATCGGAACCGTGTCGAGAGCCGTGTGTGGAAAGACTGTGGTACGAGAACCGCCTGAGCTTGGATACTGAAGCATGGTCATTTGAGCTGAGTGTGGCAGGCCAAATCATCAAAAAGAGTCGCTGGGTCTCTCCCTAGCATGCGAGCGAACAAGAATGCCCGGCCACCCCGCTAGAAAAAGGGGTCGGCCGGTGGATTCGAGGCGTGTACCGAAGAATCTTCTAGGCAGGCAAGTTGCCAAGCACTAAAGAACAGTATCCTCAACACTTGCGCCGGGTTGACTGGGCGGAAGAAGTTCAAGTGCTTCGCGGCAGCAGATAAATCATACCGACAGTGCATGGGCTACGAATGAAGTCCTATCTCGCAAAAAGAGATCTTTTGTATTCACTGAAAGGCCAGAAGATTCGGCACCAGTTTTCTGTCGGAATTCGTGAGCCCTATCTCCTCACCGAGGGCTCAGTCAATTTCATCTTTGATCCTGGAACCGCTGGCTGTACCATAGAGTTTGAAGGCTTGCCTGAACGGCCGATTGAAGTATACGGAGCTGATACGCTGCAAGCGGTGGAACTTGCTTCTAACGTTGAACCATATCTAAGCGGACTGAGAAAAAAGTACGACATCTACTGGTTGTCCGGTGAGCCCTACTTTGAAGACGAATGATCAGTGCAAAGGGGCGGGTTGAACCGATCAGGATCTGACGGAAACTGAAATCTGAAATGCCCCAGCTTTTCCGGACATATCAGTAAGAGGCTGGAGTGCTCCGCAGAAAAACGGAACTCCGTTAGGAGTCCTCTGCAAAATCGACACGCAAGCCAGTTTTGAAGACGATGGCAGCATCAGTACCTCTGCCTATGGCGGTGGGATTCGGTTTTTACTACGACTCGATAGTGGTTGCCGCGTGGAAATCGATTCCCCCGATGGTGGCCCAATGAGAAGCGCCCACACCCCAACCCCCTCCCAATGGCTGACGATCTTTGTCAGTGGCTGACCAATGCTGTCCTTGTCGTCGCTGACACATGTCTGTCAAGTAACTGAAAAGACCCACATTACGGATTTCAGGACTGTGGCACGGGCCATGCCCTGACCCTGCCAGTCATATGGGCTGTGGGGGCAACGCGATGAAACACGCACAACGGGCTTTTACCTTGATCGAGTTGATGATCGTGGTGGCCATCATCGGCATCCTGGCGATCATTGCACTGCCGATCTACCAGGAATACACGGTGCGCAGCCGCGTCGCGGAGCTGGTGGTCCTGGCAAGCGGGGGCAGGGCAACGGTCACCGAGAACATCGCCAACCGGGGCAATGCCATCGATGCCGCTTCCTGCGACGGGGTGACCACGGCGATCACTGCCACCAACAGCACTGCCTCGCTCACCTGTACCGCAGGCGTGCTGGTGATCACCGGCACCGACAAGGCCAAGAGCGTGGCGCTGACGTATACCCCGTCCATCGGGTCCGGCGGCGTCGTGGCCTGGAAGTGCACTGCCGATCCTTCGAATCAGCGCTACGTTCCGGCCGAGTGTCGCTAGTAGTGGAAGCGCGGGAGCTTGAAGCAATGACGCCGGGCGTGCTTGAGCAATTCCAGCGGGCAAGGGTTTGCTGCAGGCGTTGGCTGAGTGCTGGCGCAGCTGCCGAGGGTTTGATGCTGGCATTGGTCGCGGGTGCCTTGATGTTTCAGGGCGGGCTGTTTCTTTTGTGGAAGATCGTCATCGCGCCCTGATGCCTGCTGTGACACCGGCTGGAAATGGATGGGGGCGCATGCGGTGAAGGTATGAAAGGGAGCCAGGCTCGCCTTCTGCCTGCAATCTCCCGGGTTTTGCCCACCCCCAGAATGGGGCCTGCCGTTAAGTAAAACCTATCTTCGCCAAAAGCCTGCTCCCAGGCGGGCTTTTGCATTGAAATTCCAATCAGGCCAGCCCTCCCGCCCCCTGAAGTGACGAACTTTGTCAACCCCCGACCATTGCTGTCGTGGCTCGTACTGTCGCCTGTCTGTCAAGTAGTTGAAAAAGCCCCACATTGCATATTTCACGAATGTGGCACGGGCTATGCCCTTACCCCTGCCAAGCAGGGTTGCTGCGGGGGAGAGGGCGATGAAACGCGATCAGATGGGTTTTACCTTGATAGAGCTAATGATTGTCGTGGCAATCGTTGGCATTCTCGCGGCTACGGCTTTGCCCATTTATCTCGACTACACGGTCCGTAGCCGCGTTGCGGAGCTGGTGGTTCTCGCTGCGAGCGGCCGGGACACCGTCTCTGAAAACATCGTCAACGATGGCGGCTCCATCGATGCCTCGTCCTGCAATGGCGTGAGCACCGGGAGCCTTGGCACCAGCAACACGGCCTCGCTGGCCTGTGCCTCGGGTGTGCTGACCGTCACCGGCACCGTCAAGGCGAGAGGGGTGGTGCTGACGTACACCCCGGCGATCGGGTCTGGGGGGGTCGTGACATGGGCTTGCACCACGGATTCGACGAACCGGCGATTCGTGCCGGCGGATTGTCGCACCTAGCAGGTCCTGCCCTGCCGGCCTTGGGGGCGGCTGATTTCGGGGATTCGCGCGGGGGATGAGTCGCCCCCTCGCGTTGCAGGCTGCCGGCAACAAGAAAGCCCGCCATATGGCGGGCTTTTTCGTGGCTGCGGTGCGGGCTCAAAGCGCGCTGATCTTTTCGATCTGCGCCTTCAGTGCCGCCAGGTCCTGCTGCTGCCTGGCCAGCATGTCGCGGCCCTGCTGCTGCACCTGCTCTGGTGCCTTGCCGAAGTTGGGGTTGGCCACGCGGGCCTCGGTCTTGGCCATGTCGCCTTCGAGCTTGGCGATCTGCTTGGCCAGGCGCGCCAGTTCGGCGTCCTTGTCGATCAGGCCGGCCATGGGCACCAGCAGGGTCATCTGGCCGAGCAGGGCGGTGGAGGACTCCGGTGCGGCTTCGCCGGTGGCGAGCACGCGCGGGGTCTCGACGCGGGCCAGGAACTGGATGGCCTCCTGCAGGCGCGTGAGGCGGTCGCTGTCGGCGGCGCCGGCGTTCTGCAGCAGCAGCGGCAGCACCTTGCCGGGGGCAATGTCCATCTCGCCGCGGATCTGGCGCACGCCCAGGATGAAGCCCTTGAGCCATTCGATGTCGGCCTCGGCGGCTTCGTCGATCCTGGCGGTGTTGGCCAGCGGGTAGGGCTGCAGCATCAGCGTGGGGCCGGTCTTGGCGGCCAGCGGGGCGACACGCTGCCAGATCTCTTCGGTGATGAAGGGCATCAGCGGGTGCAGCAGGCGCAGCGACGTCTCCAGCACGCGCACCAGGGTGCGGCGGGTGCCGCGCAGGGTGGCTTCATCGGTGGAGCGCAGCGCCGGCTTGGACAGCTCGATGTACCAGTCGCAGTACTCGTTCCAGATGAACTGGTAGAGCGACTGCGACAGCAGGTCGAAGCGGTAGGTCTTGAAGTGCTCCGCCACTTCCAGCTCCAGCTTCTGCAGGCGCGAGACGATCCAGCGGTCGGCGGCCGACAGGGTGCAGGGCAGCGACTCGTCCTGGCCGCAGTCCTTGTCTTCGGTGTTCATGAAGACGTAGTTGGCGGCGTTCCAGATCTTGTTGCAGAAGTTGCGGTAGCCGCTGGCGCGGCTGGCGTCGAAGCGCACGTCGCGGCCGGTGCTGGCCAGGGCCAGGAAGGTGAAGCGCAGCGCGTCCACGCCCACGGGCTCGATGCCCTGCGGGAACTGGCGGCGCGTGGCGGCTTCGATCTTGGCGGCGAGCTGCGGCTGCATCAGGCCGGTGGTGCGCTTCAGCACCAGGTCTTCCAATGCGATGCCGTCGACCAGGTCCAGCGGGTCCAGGACGTTGCCCTTGGACTTGGACATCTTGTTGCCCTCGGCGTCGCGCACCAGGCCGGTGATGTAGACCTCGCGGAACGGCACTTCGCCGAGGAAGTGCAGGCCCATCATCGCCATGCGGGCGACCCAGAAGAAGATGATGTCGAAGCCGGTGACCAGCACGCTGCTGGGGTACCAGCGCTTGAGGTCTTCGCTGTTGTGGGGCCAGCCCAGGGTGGAGAAGGGCCACAGCGCGGAGGAGAACCAGGTGTCGAAGGTGTCGTCGTCCTGCCTGAGTTTCACGCTGTCGGCGAGTTCGTATTTCGCGCGCAGCTCGGCCTCGTTGCGGCCGACGTAGTGGCGGCCTTCTTCGTCGTACCAGGCGGGGATGCGGTGGCCCCACCAGAGGTTGCGCGAGATGCACCAGTCCTGGATGTTGCCCAGCCACTGGTCGTAGGTGTTGATCCAGTTCTCGGGCACGAACTGCATGCGCCCGTCCTTGGCGGCAGCCAGGGCGTTCTCGGCCAGGCCCTTCATGTTCACGAACCACTGGTCGGTGAGGTAGGGCTCCACCACCACGCCGGTGCGGTCGCCGCGCGGCACCTTGAGCTTGTGGTCTTCGATCTTCTCGACCAGGCCCAGCGCCTCCAGGTCTTCGACGACGCGCTTGCGTGCGTCGTAGCGGTCCAGGCCGCGGTAGGCGGCGGGGGCTTCGTCGTTGATGTGCGCGGTGGGGGTGAAGATGTTGAGCAGCGGCAGCTTGTGACGCTGGCCCACGGCGTAGTCGTTGAAGTCGTGCGCGGGCGTGATCTTCACCACGCCGGTGCCGAACTCGCGGTCGACGTAGTCGTCGCCGATCACCGGAATCTCGCGGTCGCACAGCGGCAGCTTCACGTTGCTGCCGATGAGGTGCTTGTAGCGCTCGTCCTCGGGGTGCACGGCCACGGCGCTGTCGCCGAGCATGGTTTCGGGGCGCGTGGTGGCCACGGTGAGGTGGCCGCTGCCGTCGGCCAGCGGGTAGCGGAAGTGCCACATCTTGCCGTTCTCTTCGGCGGCTTCCACTTCAAGATCGGAGATCGCGGTGAGCAGCACCGGGTCCCAGTTGACCAGGCGCTTGCCGCGGTAGACCAGGCCGTCTTCGTGGAGCTTGACGAACTCCTCGGTGACGGCCTTGTTGAGCATCTCGTCCATCGTGAAGCGCTCGCGCGTCCAGTCCACGGAGTTGCCCATGCGGCGGATCTGGTTGGTGATGGTGTTGCCGGAGATCTCCTTCCACTCCCAGACCTTCTCCAGGAATTTCTCGCGGCCCAGGTCGGTGCGCTTGATGCCCTGCGCGGCGAGCTGGCGTTCCACCACCATCTGCGTGGCGATGCCGGCATGGTCGGTGCCGGGCAGCCACAGGGTGTCGCAGCCGAGCATACGGTGGTAGCGCGTCAGCGCGTCCATCACCGAGTGCTGGAAGGCATGGCCCATGTGCAGCGTGCCGGTGACGTTGGGCGGCGGGATCATGATGCTGTACGGCGGCATCGCGGCGCGGTCGCCGCCGCGGATCTGCGCGACGGTTTCCGGCGTGTACCAGCCGTTCTTTTCCCAGGCCTCGCACCAGCGGGCTTCTATGGTGCGGGGGTCGTAGGTCTTGTCCATGGGATTCAGCGATTTGTATGGGGGTTTGCGGGGGGCGCAAAACGGCCGCACAGAGTACAAAAAAACGGAGCGGGCCGCAGTGACCGGCGCGCGCCCGGGCTCGGGGGCGTTCACCCTTCGACGGGCTCAGGGCGAACGGAAAGCCTGGGCGGCTGCCCCGGGGGCTGCTAGTCCTGGACCTCGTAGCCCTTGAAGCCCTCGACGCGCCAGGCCTCGTAGTGGCGGCGCAGGCCGGGGTAGGGCTCGGCAACCAGGTCGGGCAGGCGCTCGAAGCGGCTGAAGCGCAACAGCATGTCGGTGGCGGCGGGCGGCTCGGTCACCCAGAGGAAGGGGCCGGGGTCGCCGGCCTGCAGGGGCATGGCCAGCTCGTAGTGGCTCTGCGCGGGCTGGTCGGGCGGCGCCCAGACGCGCGGCTCCTGCAGGGGGCGGGCGTAGTACAGCAGGGTGGCGGTGAGCTGGCGCTCGTCGGACAGCAGGCGCAGGTCGCCGTACTCCTGCATCAGGCGCTGCGCCTGGTAGCCGATCTCGTCCCAGCCGCGCAGGCGCTGGTAGGCGTCGTAGCGGGTCTGCAGCGGGATTCCGGCGGCGCGCAGCACGGCGGGGTAGTGGTACAGCACCACGCCCAGGGCCGCATTCAGGACCAGGGCGCGGTTGATCCAGGAGCGGCGGTCGCGGAATACGGCGGCCACCAGCACCGCGGCGGCCACGTACAGCGGGCCGCCCCAGTTGGCGGGGGCCTGCGACAGCAGCGCCAGGCCGCAGATCAGCAGCAGCGGCGCGCCGCAGAAGGCCAGCAGGAATCGCGCCTCGCGCGGTGCGCGGCGCCACATGGGCAGTTGCGCCAGCGCCACCAGCAGCAGGCCGAAGCCGATCGGGCCGAACACGGCGAACTGTGCCGCGAAGAACTCCAGGAAGGCGCGGGGGTGCCAGAAAGACTCGCCCAGCCGCGTGAACTCGTCGTAGTGGCGGAAGGTGACCATCTCGTGGTCGAGGTTCCACAGCAGGTTGGGCAGGAACACCAGCGCGGCGACACCGCCGGCGGCCCAGAGGCGCGGGTTGGCCAGCAGGCGGCTTTCGGAAGGATGGCCCAGCGCAAAGGCCAGGGTGCCGAAGGCGAAGAACACCATGCTGTAGCGGGACAGCAGGCCCAGGCCGCAGAACAGGCCCAGCAGCAGCCAGTGATGCCAGGCATTGCCGTTGACGGCGGACCACAGGCAGGCCAGCGCGGCGGCCCAGAACAGCAGCAAGGGCGCGTCGGGAGTGACCAGGCCGGCGGACGCCGACAGCGCCGGCATCAGCAGCAGCAGCAGGGCGGCGTCGCGGCCGGTGTCGGCGTCGTAGAGGCGCCGGCCCAGCGAGTAGACCAGCAGGGTCGCCAGCGGCGCGGCCACCAGCGGGATGGTCCTGAGCACCCACTCCGCGTCGCTGCCGCAGATGCGCTCTGCCAGGTGGATCAGCCAGGCGATCATCGGGGGGCGGGAGTAGTAGCCCCAGTCCAGCGTCTGCGACCAGCTCCAGTACTGCGCCTGGTCATGGAACAGGCTGATGCCGTCGAGCCAGCCCCAGGCCAGGTAGCGGTACAGCGACACGCCCACCGCGAACATGAAGAGCGGCCAGGGACGTGCCAGGAGCTTCACAGGTTGTGGGTCTTCAGGTCGTAGCCGCGGTCGCGGTAGAACTTGTAGCGCTCGCGGGATTTGCTGCGTGCCAGCGGGTCGCCGGACACCAGCTCCAGCACGCGCTCGAAGCGGCTGAAGTAGCCCGGTACTTCCAGGCCCAGGTTGATCAGCGCGCCGTGGTGTGTCTCGGGCGGCTCGCCGTCGCCGATCAGCACGGCCGGCAGCGGTTCTTCCGGCGCGCGGCCGGCGTAGCGCTCGTGGGAGATGAAACCGGCGCCCTGCTGGAAGCTCCAGAGGGCGCCGTCGAGTTCATCGGCCAGGCTGGCGCCGGGCGCGTGGACGTAGACCTTCATGCCGGCACCGGTCGCCTTCTCGCATAGCTTGCAGGCGGTCAGCACGCTGTTTTCCGTGCTGCCCTCCGGCAGGATGTAGAAGTCGATGCGCGTCACTCTTCAGTCTTTTTCGCGGCGACGTTGATCAGCCACTGGGTGAGCTGCGGCACCGGGCGGCCGCTGGCCTTCTTGCCGGTCCAGGCGGTGCCGGCGATGTCCAGGTGCGCCCATTTCATCTTGCGCGTGAAGCGGTGCAGGAAGGTGGCGCCGATGATGGCGCCGGCCTCGCGGCCGCCGCGGGTGGCGATGTTGGCCACGTCGGCGAAGTCGCTGCGCAGGTTCTCGTCGTACTCCGGCCACATCGGCAGTTCCCAGGCGCGGTCGCCGATCTGCTCGCCGGCAGCCAGCAGGGCACGGCCCAGGGCGGAGTTGTTGGTGAACAGGCCCGAGGCGTGCGAGCCCAGGGCCACCACGCAGGCGCCGGTCAGCGTAGCCATGTCCACGCAGAGGCTGGGCTCGTAGAACTTCTCGGCGTAGGTCAGCGCGTCGCAGAGGATCAGGCGGCCTTCGGCGTCGGTGTTGAGCACCTCGATGGTGATGCCGGCCATGCTGGTGACGATGTCGCCCGGCTTCACGGCGTCGCCGTTGATCAGGTTCTCGGTGGCGGGGACGATGCCCACCACGTTCAGCGGCAGCTTGAGTTCGGCGATGGCGGCCAGGGCACCGAACACCGAGGCGCCGCCGCACATGTCGAACTTCATTTCGTCCATCTGCGCGGCGGGCTTGATCGAGATGCCGCCGGCGTCGAAGGTCAGGCCCTTGCCGACCAGCGCGATGGGCTTCTCGTCCTTCGGGCCGTGCATGTACTCCATGACGATCAGCTTGGGCGGCTGGCTGGAGCCGCGGGCCACGCACAGCAGCGAGCCCATACCCAGCTTTTCCATTTCCGCGGCGTCGAGCACCTTGGTCTTGATGCCGGAGCCGGCCTTGCCGAGCTTCACCGCCTGCTCGCCCAGGTAGGTGGGCGTGCAGAGGTTGCCCGGCAGGTTGGCCAGGTTCTTGGCCAGGTTGACGCCCTTGGCGATGGCCAGGGCTTCCACCAGGCCCTTTTCACCGGCCGGCAGGTCGGAGCGGCGCGGCACGTCGAAGGTGTAGCGCTCCAGCTTGGAGGTGGGCAGGTCTTCGCGCGCCTTCTCGCCGCGGCACTCGTCGAAGCGGTAGTAGGTGTCCTCGGTCACCAGTACCGACTGCTGCACGTTCCACTGGTAGTCGCGGCCCTTGATCGGCAAGTGGGTGATGAAGTTCACCGCGTCGATCGAGCCGGTGGCGCGCAGCGCCTTGGCGCTGGCGACCATGGCCTTGCGGAAGGCGGCTTCGTCGAAGCTGCGCTCCTTGCCCAGGCCCACCAGCAGCACGCGGTCGGCGAAGGTGCCGGGCACGTTGTGCAGCAGCAGGGTCTGGCCGAGCTTGCCGTCCATGTCGCCGCGGCGCATGACGCTGCCGATGATGCCGTCGCCGGCGCGGTCGATGGTCTCGGCGGCAGCGGAAGGCGCGCGGCGGTCAAAAATGCCAACAATGACGCAGGCAACGCGCTGCTTCTCGGGATTGCCGCTCTTTACGAAATATTCCATGAACTCACCTGACGCCTGCCACCCGGAAAGGCCCCGGGCCGGTATTCTTTTGTGGGTGCTCGCTGAGGGGGAAATCACCGCTGCCGCTGCCTGTGGTACAGGCGCGCGAGAGTCGGCGGAGCGGCCGGCATTGTATCGGCAATTTTTTTGCCAACCAAGCTTTTTTCGTGAAGCAGGGCGGATATTTGGGCAGCTTTGTTGGTCTGAACCGGCATACTGCCCGCCGCCGCCCGTTTTTGGGGCTCAGTGCACAGTTATCCATCATTCACGTGACAGGCCGGCCTGGATCGGCATAATTGCCCTTTAGCCCCGCCCGGACCTCATGCGACTCGGCATTCTCGGACGTTACCTGCTGCGCGAAGCCACCGGCGCCCTCGTCGCCGTGGCGGTGGTGCTGCTGGCGATCATGATTTCCGCGCAGTTCGCGCGCTACCTGGCGCAGGCGGCCGGCGGCACCCTGCCCAAGGACCTGCTGTTGAGCGTGGTGGCGCTGACCAGCCTGCAGTACCTGATGATCCTGATCCCGTTCTCGGCCTTGCTGGCGGTGATGCTGACGCTGGGGCGGCTCTACAGCGACAAGGAGATCGCCGCCATGAACGGCTGCGGCGTGGGTGGCAGCCGCTTGTACTGGCCGTTCGTGTTGCTGGCCTTCGGCATGGCCTTGCTGGCCGGGGCCTTCAGCTTCCAGATCGGCCCCTGGGCCGGGCGCCAGGCGGACATCCTGCTGAAGGACGGCAAGTGGCTGGTGCAGTTCAACCCCTTCGAGACCGGGCGTTTCAAGGCAGTGGGCGACGGCCGCGCGGTGTTCTACACCGACCGCGTCGACGAGGGCGGCAACCAGCTGGGCCTGGTGTTCGGCGAGTTGCAGGAGGACGAGGGCGTCAGCGCCCTGACCGCACGCTCCGGCCGCTATGTGCAGGAGGCCGACGGCAGCCGCCAACTGGTGCTGGAAGATGGCTGGCGCTACCAGGGCGAGCCGGGCAAGGGCAGCTACGACATCACCCATTACGACACGCTGACCTCGCGCATCCAGCTGCCGGAGTTCGTCTACAAGAGCGAGGCGCGCAAGGTGCGCCCGACGCTGGACCTGCTGGCCTCCAGCGACCCCGCCGACCGCGCCGAATGGCACTGGCGCCTGGCCTCGCCGATCAGCGTGTTCCTGATGATCCTGATCGCGGTGCCGCTGTCGCATATCGCGCCGCGCCAGGGCCGCTACGGCAAGCTGGTGCTGGGCATCGTGGTGTACCTGGCCTACTCCAACCTGCTGACCTTCGGCCAGACCTACCTCGCCAAGGGCAAGATGCCGGAGGTGATGGGGCTGTGGTGGATCCACGCCATGGCGGCGGCGCTGGCGCTGGCATTGATCGCGCGGCGTGAAGGCTGGTGGCGCCGATGAGCTTCGTCTCGCGCCTGGACCGCTACATCATGGTCCATATCTTCGGGCTCACCGCCATCGCCGCGCTGGCGCTGTCGGCGATCTACACCTTCATCACCTTCGTCTCCGAGTCGGGCGACATCGGCAAGGGTGACTACGGCCCGCTGCAGCTCGCGGGTTACGTGCTCTGGCAGATCCCCACCAGCCTGCATGTGCTGCTGCCGATCATCGCCCTGCTGGGCACGCTGATGGGCCTGGGCACGCTGGCGGCGCAGAACGAGATCACCGCGATGCGCGCCGCCGGCGTGTCGCTGCTGCGCATCGGCCGCGCCACGCTGATGGCGGGGCTGGTGATCGGTGCCATCAACCTGGTGCTGGGCGACTGGCTGGCGCCGATGGGCAAGCAGAACGCCACCGAGCTGCGCGAGCAGTACCGCCGCGGCCGCCTGCCCGGCGCGATCAACCAGCCGGTATGGCTGCGCGAGGGCGACGTCATCCTGCACGTGGGCACGGTGAAGACCGAGACCGAGGTCGCGGACATCGTCGCCTACAGCCTGCGCGAAGACCTGGGCATCCAGTCGATCGTGCATGCCGAGGAGGCGAGCTACGTCGACGGCCACTGGCAGGCGCGCAAGGTGCGGCGCACCGACTTCAGCGAGGCCGGAGCCAAGGTGTCGGAGCTGCCCGGGATGGTCTGGGAGGGCAAGATTTCGCCCGAGGTGCTGCGGCTGGTGATGCTCAAGTCCAATGCCATCTCGATCCGTGGCCTGATGCGCCTGACGGACTACCTGCAGGCCAACGGCCTGGACGACCGCCAGTATCGCCTGGAGCTGTACCGCAAGCTGATGGCACCGTTCACGGTGATGGCGATGATGCTGTTCGCGGTGCCCTTTGTGATGGGCTCGCTGCGCGACTCCGGCACCGGCCAGCGCCTGCTGTTCGGCATCCTGGTGGGCGTGGCCTTCTACATGGCCAACGAGGTCACCGCCAACACCGGCCAGATCGCCGGCTGGCCGCCGATCCTGTCGGCCGGCCTGCCGACCTTCCTGCTGGGCGGCATCGCGGCCTGGCGGCTGGCGCGGGCGCGCTGACTAGGGTTAACAGGCCCTAGGCTTTCGGTTCCACCACCACCTCGGTGCCGCTGATCCAGTCATGCGGTGCGCGTTTGCGCGCATCCAGCCGGGCGAGCACCAGCGAGCAGACCAGCACGCTCAGCAGGGCGATGCTGGGCGTGGCCAGCTGGGGATGCGCCTGCGCAAAGCGCGGGACAAACAGCAGCATGAGCGACAGCGGCAGGCCCACCCACACCACGAACATGCCGGTGTAGCGGATCGCGGCAATCGGCCAGCGCAGCGGCTGTCCGTCCACGCGGCGCACGCGCAGGCGCCAGACCCGCATACCCAGCGTCTGGCCGCCATGGGTCCAGAACCAGCCGAAGAAGCCCAGGCCGACGCTGAACAGGCACAGCCCGAGGATGCGGCTGTTGGGCTCCACGCCCAGCAGCCAGCAGCCGATCAGGAAGAAGATGACGGTGGCGAACACCAGGCCGATCATCAGCAGGCCGTCGTAGACGGCGGAGATCAGGCGGCGCCACAGCGGCGCGGGCAGGGTAAGGGCGGTCACGGTCAGGCGGGGTTGCACAGGGGCGCGCAGCATACCCGCCGGAGCCGGAAAACGCCTCCGCTACCCCCGGAGTTTCAGGGCGCCTTTGCGGCCAGGGCGGTCTCGATGGCCTTGGCCAGCTTGGCGTCCTCGGGCTTGGTGCGCGAGGAATAGACCTCGATGGGCTTGCCGTCACGGCCGATCAGGTACTTGTAGAAGTTCCACATCGGCGCTTCGTCGGTGCTCTTGATCAGCGCCGCGAACAGCGGGTTGGCGTCGCTGCCGCGTACGTCGCTCTTGCTGAACATGGGGAAGCTCACGCCGTAGTTGAGCTTGCAGAACTTCTGGATCTCCTGCTCGCTGTCGAATTCCTGCCCGGCGAACTGGTCGGACGGAAAGCCCAGCACCACGAAGCCCTGCGCGCCGTACTTCTTGTGGAGCTTCTCCAGGCCCTCGTACTGCGGGGTGAAGCCGCACTGGCTGGCGGTGTTGACCACCAGCACCACCTTGCCGCCGTAGGTGTCGCAGAGCTGTTCCACCGGGCCGAGCAGGCGCTTGGCGCTGGTGTTCAGCGGGCTGCCGGCGGGGCAGGCGGCCTCGGTGGGGAGGGTGGCGAGCAGGGCGAGGGTCAGCAGGAGGGGGCGGATGAGGGGCATGGCGGGCTCCGGGGGTCGCTATATAAGGAGAGCATACGGGGGAAAGCAGGGGATGGAGGCGGACCCTGTGAAGGTGGGAGCGTGCGCTGGCTGGCGGGCGGGGGAGAATGCGCATTCAGGGTGCGGTGGCGCCGTCCATGGCGGAGCCTGGGTTCGCCCAGTTAGCTACGGAGCGGCCACGCGTGGCCGCCCACCTCACCCGTCGCTGCGCTCCGACCTCTCCCGGAGGGAGAGGTAAGAAGGGCGGTC
Organism: Solimonas sp. K1W22B-7; assembly: GCF_003428335.1. Classification (GTDB taxonomy): domain Bacteria; phylum Pseudomonadota; class Gammaproteobacteria; order Nevskiales; family Nevskiaceae; genus Solimonas_A. The sequence goes on along the minus strand of NZ_CP031704.1, from coordinate 3,048,475 downwards.
CTACCGGGATTGTCAGGCACATCCATGTGCCTGACCCCTCGGCGTAGCCGAGGGGCTGCTGTCGCTGCGCGACAGCGCGCCGGATTGCTCCTGCAATCCGGTCGAACCCTGCGGGTTCTTATCCCGGTGTCGCGCCAAACGCGCAACAAAAAAGCCCCCTTGCGGGGGCTGTTTTGCTGCTTGTTTGGCGCTCCTACCGGGATTCGAACCCGGGTTTAAGCCTTGAGAGGGCTCCGTCCTAGGCCTCTAGACGATAGGAGCAGTGTTCATGCGACAACAAGGGCGCGTATTATACGCGCGCTTTCGCGCCTCTCAAGGCCTTGTTTCAAAAAAATACTAAACAGGTACCCAGCCATCGAACCCCAGCGCATTCCCCGCGCCGAGCATCCCATTTCGCGCTCGCAGCTTTCCAGCGCGGCGCTCAAGACGCTCTATTCCCTGAAAGACGCGGGCTACGAGGCCTATATCGTTGGCGGCGGTGTCCGTGACCTGCTCGCGGGCATCGAGCCCAAGGACTTCGACATTGCGACCAACGCCCACCCGGAGCAGATCCGGCAGGTGTTCCGCAATTGCCGCCTGGTCGGCCGCCGCTTCCTGATCGCGCATGTGCGCTTCGGCGACGAGATCCTGGAGGTCACCACCTTCCGCGGGCCGATCACCGACCTGCACGAGCGCGACGAGACCGGCCGCATCCTGTCGGACAACGAGTACGGCACCCTGGAAGAGGACGCCTTCCGCCGCGACTTCACCGTCAACGCGCTGTACTACGACATCCGCGACTTTTCCATCGTCGACTTCGCCGGCGGCCTGCAGGACTGCAAGGACGGCGTGATCCGCCTGATCGGCGACCCGGCGCTGCGCTACCGCGAAGACCCGGTGCGCATGCTCCGCGCGATCCGCATCGCCAACAAGCTGAAGTACCGCATCGAGCCGGCCAGCGCCGATCCGATCCGCGGCCTGGCGCCGTTGCTGCAGGAAATCCCGCCGGCCCGCCTGTTCGACGAAGTGCTCAAGCTGTTGCAGAGCGTCGATGGTGTGGCCAGTTTCGAGGGCCTGCGCGAGCACGGGCTGTTCGGGCAGCTGTTCCCGCAGACCGAGGCGATGCTGCGCTACCCGCGCGCGCTGGAGTTCGTGAAGCGCGCACTGGGCAACACCGCCGAGCGCGTGCGCAACGACCAGCCGGTGAGCCCTGCCTTCCTCTACGCCGCGGTGCTGTGGCCGGCGGTGGCGGCGCGCGTCAACGCGCTGATCGGGCGTGACGGCAAGCATCCCAACGTGGCGATCGCCGAGGCCTCCGACGACGTGCTGTCGCAGGCGATCCAGCGCGTGGCGATCCCCAAGCGCTTCTCGGTGCCCATGCGCGAGATCTGGGCGATGCAGACGCGCTTCGACGGCCGCCGCGGCGGCCGCGCGCAGCGCCTGATGACGCATCCGCGCTTCCGCGCCGCCTACGACTTCCTGCTGCTGCGTGCCGCCGTGGGCGAAGCGCCGCAGGACCTGGCGGACTGGTGGACGCAGGCGCAGGAAGGCGCCGATCTGCCGCCGGTGCCGGAGGACGAGGACACGGGAGGCGGCGGTGCGCCCAAGCGCCGTCGCCGCCGCGGCGGCCGCGGGCGCAAGCGCCCGGCAGCCACCGGCGACTGATGCCGCTGGCCTACATCGGCCTCGGTGCCAATCTCGGGCAGCCGGCCGAGCAGGTGCTGCAGGCCATCGCCGGCCTGGCCGCTTGTGGCCAGGTGCTGGCGCAGTCGCCGCTGTACCGCACGGCGCCGCTGGGCGAGCCCGGCCAGCCGGACTACTGCAACGCCGCCTGCCTGATCGACACCGCACTGTCGCCGCAGCAGCTGATGCAGGGCCTGCTGGACCTGGAGCGCGCCGCCGGCCGGGTGCGCGATGGCCGCCGCTGGGCGGCGCGGCGCCTGGACCTGGACCTGCTGCACTACCAGGGCATCAGCCTCGACACGCCGGAACTGCAGCTGCCGCATCCGCAGATCGGCCGGCGCAATTTCGTGCTGGTGCCGCTGGCGGATGTCGCGCCTGATCTGGAGATTCCCGGGGTCGGCCGCGTCGGCGATGCCGCCCGCGCCATCGGCCGCGACGGCCTGCGGACCTGGTAGTGCACTACTACGCCATCGAAGGCCCCATCGGTGCGGGCAAGAGCACGCTTGCGCGCCTGCTGGCGGCGGAACTCGGCTACGAGCTGCTGCTGGAGCGCCCCGAGGACAATCCCTTCCTGCCGCGCTTCTACCGCGATCCCGCCAGCGGCGCGCTGCCGGCGCAGCTGGCCTTCCTGCTGCAGCGCGCGGGGCAGGCCGAGCAGTTGCAGCAGCCGGACCTGTTCGCGCGCGGCTGCGTGGCGGACTTCCTGTTCGACAAGGACCGCCTGTTCGCCGAGCTGACGCTGGCGCACGCAGACTACGAGCTGTACCTGAAGGTGTTCGAGCGCCTGGCCTGGAACGTGCCGCCGCCGCAGCGGGTGATCTACCTGACCGCGCCGCCGGAACTGCTGCTGGAGCGCATCGCGCGCCGCGGGCGCGAGTACGAGGTATCCATCGATGCTGATTACCTGCTGCGGCTGTCGGCAGCCTACCGCCGCTATTTCGGCGCCTACACCCAGGCGCCGGTGATCGAGGTGGACACGGCGCGCTTCGACTTCCTGCGTTCGCCGGACGACTTTCGCGAACTTCTGTCAGCTTTGCGCGAGGCTGGCGCCGGGCTGCGATTGCCGCGGGACCATTTGCTATAGTCGCGCCGCCTTCGGAGCCCCTTGGAGCCCCCTGTGGAACCCGCAAAGACCGTCAACATTTCCGAGCTGCGCCGCATGCGCGGGGCCGGCGAGAAGATCGCCTGCCTGACCTGCTACGACGCCAGCTTCGCACTGGTACAGGACCGGGCGGGTGTCGACCTGATCCTGGTCGGCGATTCGCTGGGCATGGTGCTCCATGGCGGCAGCACCACCACGCCGGTGACGGTGGCGGACATCGCCTATCACTCGCGCTGCGTCGCGCCGCACCTGAAGCGCGCCTTCCTGGTGGCCGACCTGCCGTTCCTGTCCTACGCCACGCTGGAGCGCGCGCTGGATTCCAGCCTGCGCCTGATGCAGGAAGGCGGCGCCAAGATGGTGAAGCTCGAGGGCGGCCGCGAGCAGGCCAGCATCGTCGAGTACCTGTCGGTGCGCGGCGTGCCGGTCTGCGCCCACCTGGGCCTGCGCCCGCAGTTCGTGCACAAGATGGGCGCGATGAAGGTGCAGGGCAGGGACGAGGAAGCGGCGCAGGAAATGCTCCATGACGCCGAGATCCTGGCCAAGGCCGGTGCCGACCTGCTGCTGCTGGAATGCATCCCGGCCGACCTGGGCCGCCGCATCACCGAGGCCTCGCCGGTGCCGGTGATCGGTATCGGAGCCGGCCAGAACGTGGACGGCCAGATCCTGGTGATGCACGACATCCTCAACATCTCGCCGATGGTGACGCTGGGCCGCAAGCCGCGCTTCGTCAAGAACTACATGACCGGCGGGGTGGATATCGAGGGCGCGATCCGCAACTACGTCAGCGAGGTCAAGAGCGGCGAGTATCCCGCTCCCGAGCACTGCTTCCTGAAGTAACCTGTCCGCGTGAAGACCGTCCATACCGTCGCCGAGCTGCGCGCCCAGGTTTCCGAGTGGCGCCGCGCCGGGCAGCGCATCGCCTTTGCGCCGACCATGGGCAACCTCCACGCCGGCCACCTGAAGCTGATCGCCGGTGGCCACAAGCTGGCCGACCGCGTGGTCTCCAGCGTCTTCGTCAACCCGCTGCAGTTCGGCCCCACCGAGGATTTCGGTCGCTACCCGCGCACCCTGCCGGACGACCAGCAGCGCCTGGATTCGGTGAACTGCGACCTGCTGTTCGCGCCGGCCGTGGAGGAGATGTATCCCAATGGCCGCGATCACCTGTGCAAAGTGACGCTGCCGCACTACTCCACGATCCTGGAAGGGCACTTCCGCCCCGGCCATTTCGACGGCGTGGCGACGGTGGTGAACATCCTGTTCAACCAGGTCCAGCCGGACGTGGCCCTGTTCGGCGAAAAGGACTACCAGCAGCTGCTGGTGATCCGGCGCATGGTGTCGGACCTGCACCTGCCCATCGAGATCGTCGGCGTGCCCACCGAGCGCGAGTCCGACGGCCTGGCAATGTCCTCGCGCAATCAATACCTTGGGCCTGAAGAGCGCCGGGCAGCCACCGAGATTTACGCCAGCTTGAGCGAGATTGGCGACGCGATCCGGGGCGGAAGGCGCGATTTCACCGAAATTTGCGGGCTGGGCCTGCAGCGCCTGCTGGCCGCCGGCTTCCAGCCGCAGTACCTGGAAGTGCGCAACCCCCGGCTCGATCCGCCCGGCGCCCGGGATGACGCGTTTGTCGTGCTGGTGGCCGCTTTCCTTGGCAAAACAAGGCTCATCGACAATCTCGTCGTGAAGCTTTGATGAAAGGCCGGAATCGGGTAAACTGAGCTGCCGCTTGTGACTCAGGTCTCAAGCCCGGGCGTATGTCTTAGTGGGCCGCCCGTTTCGACCCAAACCGCGTTTCAGGTGCATGTCTTAGTGGGCCACCTGACCGCAGACCCTTCAGAGGACATACGCCATGCATCTCCATATGCTCAAGTGCAAGCTGCACCGTGCGCGCGTGACGCACGCCGAGCTGGACTACGACGGTTCCTGCGCCATCGACGGCAAGCTGCTCGATCTGGCCAACATTCTCGAGTTCGAGAAGATCGATATCTACAACATCACCAACGGCGAGCGTTTCACCACCTACGCCATCCGTGCCGAGGAAGGCTCGGGCATCATCTCGGTCAATGGCGCCGCTGCCCACAAGGCGCGCGTCGGTGATCGCGTGATCATCGCCGCCTACGCCCAGATGGACGAAGCCGCCGCGCGCCTGCTCAAGCCGCGCCTGGTCTACCTCGACGAGGAAAACCGCGTGGTCCGCACGGCCAACACCATCCCGGTGCAGATGGCCGCCTAGAGGTTGTGAATAGACCTGCTGTGCGACCCGATCTTGCGTCTCCGGTGCTCGCCGTACTTCAGTACGTCTCCGCTCCTCGACACAACCTCGGGCCGCTCGCGACGGTCTCTTCACACCTCTGAATGCTTTTAATGCTTTTGAACAAAAACGCCCGCGAAAGCGGGCGTTTTTGTTTACCCTTGTCGCCCATGTCGAACACCAAAGCCTGGTTCCCCACGCTGATCTACCACGCGCCGCTGATGCGCGAGGGCCTGCGCAGCTTCAATGCCGGCCTGGTGCGCGAGGCCGGCCAGATCCGCGACTACGATGAAGCAGGGCAGCGCTGGTCAAAGGTCGGCTATCCCGGCGGCTATACCAGCTATGGCTCGCTGGACCGCCTGCATCAGTTCTCGTCGAGCTTCGACACCCTGCGCAAGGCCGTGGACCGCCATGCGCGCAGCTACGCCCGCAAGCTGGACTGGGACCTGCGCGGGGCCAGGCTGACCATGAGCGATTGCTGGCTCAACATCATGCCGCGCGGCTGTGCCCACAGCTTCCACCTGCACCCCCATGCGGTGATCAGCGGGACCTACTACCTGCGTGTGCCGCGCGGTGCCCCGGGCCTCAGGTTCGAGGACCCGCGCCTGTCGAGCATGATGGCGGCGCCGATGCGCAAGGCCGACAGCGCCAGCCAGGCGCACATCGTCTATCCGGCCAAGGCCGGTGACCTTATCCTGTTCGAAAGCTGGCTGAGGCATGAGGTTCCCCCCAATCCGGTAGAGGACGAGCGGGTCTCGGTGAGTTTTAATTACCACTGGAGTTAGCTTCCGCCGGGTTCAGTCCGGATTAAGCCGCCCCATGGTGTCCTAGCTGTCAATAAAGGCACCTGGGCCGTGGCCGTGAATTACACTGTCGCCAAAAAAAGCGCTTCGACCCGAATGACTTCGACCCTCGTCCAGAGCCCGGCATGGCGCCGGCTGCAGAACCATGCGCAGGCCCTGCGGCCGCAGCGTATCGACGGGCTGTTCGAGCGGGACCCGGACCGCGCCGCGGAATTTTCCGCCAGCTCGGCCGGCTTCCACCTGGACTATTCCAAGCAGCTGATCGACCGCGATGGCCTGACGTTCCTGCTGGCCCTGGCGCAGCAGCAGCGCCTGCCCGAGTGGATCGCGCGCCTGGCCGCGGGTGAGGCGATCAACAGCACCGAGGGCCGTGCGGCCGCCCACATGGCCTTGCGCGCACCGGCCGGCAGCCGCATGAACGTGCAGGGCGCCGACGTGGTGCCGATGGTGCAGCAGGTGCTGGCCCGCATGGGCGGCTTCGCCGCCCGCCTGCGCAACGGCGAATGGCGCGGCTTCGACGGCCAGACCATCACCGACGTGGTCAACATCGGCATCGGCGGATCGGACTTCGGTCCACGCATGGTCTGCGAAGCCCTGCGCGAGCAGGCTGACGGTCCGCGCATGCATTTCGTATCCAACGTCGACGGTGCCGAGATCGGCGGCCTGCTGCCGCGGCTGGATCCGGCGCGCACGCTGTGGATCGTCACCTCCAAGACCTTCACCACGCAGGAGACGATGACCAACGCCCGCACCGCGCGCAGCTGGCTGCTGCAGCACGCGGGGCAGGAGGCCATCGCGCGGCACTTCGTCGCCGTCTCCACCAACCGCGCCGAGATCGAGCGCTTCGGCATCGACGCCGCCAACATGTTCGAGTTCTGGGACTGGGTCGGCGGGCGCTACTCGCTGTGGTCGGCCGTGGGACTGCCGATCATGGTGTCGCTGGGCGCCGAGCGCTTCGGCGAGCTGCTGGCCGGCGCGCGGGCGATGGACGAGCATTTCATCTCCAGCCCGCTGGATCGCAACCTGCCGGTACTGATGGCGCTGCTGGCGGTGTGGAACTTCAACTTCCTGGATCACGGCACCCAGGTCATGGCGGCCTACGCGCAGCGCCTGGAAAAATTCATCGGCTGGCTGCAGCAGCTGGAGCTGGAGTCCAACGGCAAGGGCGTGAACCGCGACGGTGAGGAAATGGCCTGCCGCACCGCCACCGTGCTGTGGGGCGACGTCGGCAGCAACTCGCAGCATGCCTTCTTCCAGATGCTGCACCAGGGGCCGCGCGTGCACCCGGTGGACTTCATCCTGCCGCTGCAGGCGATGCCGGGCCTGGAGGAACACCAGAACCTGATGATCGCCAACTGCCTGGCGCAGAGCGCCGCATTGATGAAGGGCAAGACCGCGCAGCGCGTGCGCGAGGAGCTGTCGGCCAAGGGTATGCAGGGCGAGGCGCTGGAAGAGGCCATTCCGCATCGCGTGTTCGCCGGCAACCGTCCCAGCAACACCCTGCTGCTGCCGAGGCTCGATGCCTGGCACCTGGGTGCGCTGCTGGCACTGTACGAGCACCGCACCTTCGTCGAAAGCGTGATCTGGGAGATCAATGCCTTCGACCAGTGGGGCGTGGAGCTGGGCAAGCAGCTCGCTCAGGATGTTCTCAAGGCGATGGACGGACAGGACCAGGGACTGGACCCTTCCACCCTCGCGCTACTGGAAAAAATCAGGCTCAACCGGGCCTGAATCGCGGTCGGTCTCGTACACAAGGAGAGTGTCATGAAACAGTCAAAGCCCAGTCAGTTTCTCCTCGGTATCGTCTTCGCCACCCTGGTGGCCGTGGGCGTGCCCCTGCCGGCGCAGGCCGGCATCGTCGGCAGCGAGCAGTTGCTGCAGTCGGAGCGCAGCAGCGTCAAGCGCGAGCAGCTGCAGCAGTGGATGGCACGCGATGACGTGCGTCAGCAGCTGCAGTCCATGGGTGTCGATGCGCAGCAGGCGGCCGAGCGCATCGATGCGCTGACCGACCAGGAGCTGCAGCAACTGGCGCTCAACATCGACACCGATCCGGCCGGCGGCGGCGTCATCGCGGTCATCGGCATCGTCTTCATCGTGCTGCTGATCCTCGAGCTGCTCGGCGTGACCAACATCTTCACCAAGATCTGATGCGGCGATTGTTGGTGGCCTGTGCGGCGCTGGCCCTGGTGGCCTGCGCCGCCAGCCCGCCGATGCGCGCGCAGTGGCCGCCGGCAACCGCGGGCGTGGAACTGACCGCGACACCCTTCTTCCCCCAGACCCGATACCAGTGCGGCCCCGCCGCCCTGGCGACGGCGTTGGCCGCTTCCGGAGTCGCCGTAACCCCCGACGAACTGGCGCCGCAGGTCTACCTGCCCGGGCGCCGCGGCAGCCTGCAGCTGGAGCTGGTCGCCGCCGCCCGCCGGCAGCAGCGGCTGGCCTACCCGCTGAAGCCGGACCCGGCCGCCTTGCTGGCGGAACTGGCATCGGGCCAGCCGGTGCTGGTGCTGCAGAACCTCGGCGTGTCCTGGCTGCCGGTGTGGCACTACGCCGTGGTGATCGGCGCCGACCCCGTGGCGGAGACGGTGGTGCTGCGCTCCGGTACCGACCGGCGCCGCGTGATGCGCTGGAACCGGTTCATGGACAGCTGGCGCCGCGCCGACCAGTGGGCCGTGGTGGTGACGCCGATGGACCGGGTTCCGGTCAGCGCCACGGCGCTGGACTGGCTGGGCGCCGCTGCTGCCTTCGAGCAGCTGGGCCAGCTGCCGCTGGCCACCATCGCCTACGAGGCGGCCAGCCGGCGCTGGGGCGATGCGACGCTGGCCTGGCAGCTGCTCGGCAACGCCCGCTACCGCGGCGGCGATCTCGCCGGCGCACGCAGGGCTTTCCAGCGTGCGGTGGAACTCAAGCCGGAGGCTGCCGCCTACAACAACCTGGCACAGGTGGAGCTGGAGCTGGGTTGCCGCGATGCGGCGGCAGCGGCGCTGGCGCAGGCGGAGTCGCTGACGGCGACGCCGGCGGTGGCGTCGGTGATCGCACAGACACGGGCGGCGCTGGCGGCGGCGCCTTCAAACGGAGTCTGCATGGCCCAATAACCTTGTCGCGAGCAAGCTCGCGACAAGGCGGAAGCTGCCTATGCCGCCGTTTCCGTCTGCCGCTCCAGCGCCCACAGCACATGCTCGCGCACCACCTCGTCCGGATACTCCAGCCGTTCCCGCAGCGCCGCCACCGCAGCCTCGCTGCGCGGCGCATTGCCGATCGCCACCGCCAGGTTGCGCAGCCAGCGCGGGTAGCCGACGCGGCGCAGCGACATGCCCTCGGTGCGGCGCAGCCACTCCTCCTCGTCCCAGGCGAACAGGTCCAGCAGTGCGGCGCTGTCCAGTCCGTGGCGCGGCGCGAAGTCAGGTTCCACGGTGGTGCGGGCGTAGCGGTTCCAGGGGCAGACCAGCTGGCAGTCGTCGCAGCCGAAGATGCGGTTGCCCATCAGCGGCCGCAGTTCCAGGGGAATGGCGCCGTGGTGCTCGATGGTGAGGTAGGAGATGCAGCGGCGTGCGTCGAGCCGGTAGGGAGCGGTGATGGCCTGCGTCGGGCAGATGCGGATGCAGGCGTTGCAGCGGCCGCATTCCTCCTTCACCGGCGGCGTGCTTTCCGGCGCCAGCGGCAGGTCGGTGTAGATCTCGCCGAGGAAGAACCAGGAGCCGGCGGCGCGATTCAGCAGCAGGGTGTTCTTGCCGATCCAGCCCAGGCGGGCATTGCGCGCCAGGGCCTTTTCCAGCACCGGGGCGCTGTCGGTCAGCACTCGGTAGCCATGCGGGCCGATCTCGGCCTCGATGCGGCGGCCGAGCTGGAGCAGGCGGCCGCGCATCAGCTTGTGGTAGTCGCGGCCCAGGGCGTAACGCGAGATGTAGGCGCGCTCGCCGTCGCGCAGCACGCGGTCGGCGGCCTCGGCGTCGGGGCGGTAGTCCAGGCGTGCCGAGATCACGCTGAGCGTGCCCGGCCGCAGGCGGGCAGGGGTCTGGCGCAGCGCCAGGTCGCGAGCCATGAAGGCCATGCCGCCGTGGCGGCCCTCGTCCAGCCAGCGCTGCAGGTGCGCCAGGTCCTGGTCCAGCGCCTGCTCGGCGATGCCGGCGTCGGCAAAGCCCAGCTCGCGCGCCCAGAGGCGGATTTTTTCGGGCAGTTCCGCCGCCAATGCGGCGGGGGGAGTTCCTATACTGGGGGCTATGAACGACATCGCCCGCAGATTGTATTCCGCCGAGCAGGTGCGCGAGCTGGACCGTCGCGCGATCGATCGGCATGGCATCCCGGGTTACACGCTGATGCAGCGCGCCGCCGAGGCCTGCTGGGCCGAGATCCAGCGCCGCTGGCCCGCGGCACGGCAGCTGTCGGTGGTCTGCGGCGGCGGCAACAACGGCGGCGACGGTTATGTCATCGCCAGGCTGGCGCGCGGCGCCGGGCTGGCGGTGTCGCTGTACCGGGTCGGCAACCCGGCTGGCACGGGTGACGCGGTGCGGGCCCGCGCCGACTGGCTGGCCGGCGGCGGCGCCGAATTCATGCTGCTGCCGGGCTACCTCGAAGGCGCAGAGGTCGTGGTCGACGCCCTGTTCGGCATCGGCCTGTCGCGGCCGCTGGAGGGCGCGATGGCGGCGGCGGTGGACGAGATGCGCTCGGCCCGTGCGCGCGGCGCCGGCGTGCTGGCGGTGGACATTCCCTCGGGCCTGGACGCCGACAGCGGCCGCCTCTGGGGCGCCGCCGTGCAGGCCGACGTCACGGTGAGTTTCATCGGCCGCAAGCTGGGCACGGAAACCGGCGAGGGGCCGGGCTGCTGCGGCCTGCGCATCTACGACGATCTGGGCGTGCCGCCGGAGGCCTACGAGGGCATCACTCCGGTGGCCACCCTGCTGGACCCGTCCGAGCTGCCCGCGTTGCTGCCACGGCGCGGCCGCGCCGCGCACAAGGGCTCGCATGGCCACGTGCTGGTGGTGGGCGGCGACAACGGCATGGCCGGCGCGGCCCTGATGGCCGGTCGTGCGGCCCTGCGCAGCGGGGCGGGGCTGGTGACGCTGGCCACACGCGCCGCACATGCCGCCACACTCACCGCCGCCCAGCCCGAGCTGATGTGCCTGGGCGTCGAGGAGCCGGCGCAGCTGCGGCGCCTGATGGACCGCGCCGACGTGGTCGCGATCGGCCCCGGCCTGGGCCAAGACGACTGGGGCCTGGGCCTGCTGGCCGAGACGCTGGACAGCAGCCTGCCGCTGGTGGTCGATGCCGACGCCCTGAACCTGCTGGCGCGCGAGCCGATCCGGCGCGACAACTGGATCCTGACCCCGCACCCGGGCGAGGCTGCCCGCCTGCTGAAGCTCGGCAATACCGAGGTGCAGCGCGACCGCCCGGCGGCCGCCGCGGCATTGTCGCGGCGCTATGGCGGGGTGGCGGTGCTCAAGGGTGCCGGCAGCCTGGTGGCCGGCCAGCGCCTGCGGCTCTGCGACCGCGGCAACCCGGGCATGGCCGTCGGTGGCATGGGCGATGTGCTGACCGGTATCATGGCCGCCCTGGTCGCGCAGGGCCTGCAGCTTGAAGAGGCCGCCGGCGCCGGCGTGCTGCTGCATGCCCTGGCGGGAGACCTCGCCGCCGGCCAGGCCGAACGCGGGCTGTTGCCCAGCGACCTGATCGAGCAACTCCGCTGCGTAGTGAACCCTGCTGTTGCATGAACGCCGAATCCCTTTACGACCTGCCGGACGCGGCCGCCACGGCCCGCCTGGGCGCCGCCCTGGCCGCCGCGCTGGGACCGCGCCCGAAAGGGGTGGTCTACCTGCTGGGCGATCTGGGGGCCGGCAAGACCACGCTGGCACGCGGCCTGCTGGAAGCACTGGGCGTGCAGGGGCGCATCCGCAGCCCCACCTACACGCTGATGGAGCCCTACGCGGTCGGCGAAACCCAGGTCCTGCACATGGATCTGTACCGTCTGGCGGATCCGCTGGAGTTGCACAACCTGGGTCTGGCCGACTATCCGCCGGAGCGTCATCTGTGGCTGGTGGAATGGCCGCAGAAGGGCGCGGAACTGCTGCCGCCGGCGGACCTGTGCGTCGATTTGCGGGTCAGCGGCGAGGGGCGCCAGGCGCGCCTGGCGGGCCCATTGAGTGAATTCTTGAAAGTTGAACATTAAGAAGCAAACCTATCCCCATGGATCGATTGGGGAAAAAGTTGCGCCGTTTAAAAGATCGCGCTACATTCGATACCACTGCCTGCATTGGGGATCCGTCGTGCGGTCCATCGTCGTCCTGCTGGCCATGCTGCTCGCTGCGCCTGCCGCTCTCGCGGCGGAGCTGCGCGACCTGCGCCTGTGGGAAAGCCCCGATTCGACCCGCGTGGTGTTCGACCTGACGGTCGATGCGCAGCACAAGGTCTTCACGCTCGCCAATCCCGACCGCATCGTCATCGACATCGCCGGCCTCGACAGCACGGCACTGCAGCGCATCAACCGCGTTGCCGGCAAGGGCCTGGTGCGTCGCGTGCGCTCGGGCATCCAGGACGGCGGCATCCGCGTGGTGCTCGACGTCGCCGAGCCGGTCGATCCCAAGAGTTTCGTGCTGACGCCCAACGACGAGTACGGCTATCGCCTGGTGCTGGACCTGCCGGGCCGCGCGCGTCCCGCGCCCGCGCCGGAGCAGCCGGTGATCGTTGCGGCACCCGCCGCCGTGCCCACGCCGGTGATGGCGATCCCGCCGACGCCGGCGGCGCCGGTGCTGCGGCTGCAGGACAAGCCGGTGGTCATTGCGATCGACGCCGGCCATGGCGGCGAAGACCCGGGCGCTCGCGGCAAGAGCGGCCTGGAAGAGAAGGAAGTGGCGCTGGCCATCGCCCGCAAGCTGGCCAAGGCAATCAACGCCGAGCCCGGCATGAAGGCCGTGCTGACGCGCGACGGCGACTATTACCTCAAGCTGCGCGATCGCGTGAACATCGCGCGCAAGCACCAGGCCGACCTGTTCGTGTCGGTGCATGCCAATGCCTTCCACAGCCGCGACATGCACGGCACCGCGGTCTACGTGCTGTCCGACAAGGGCGCCACCAACGAGCACGCGCGCTGGCTGGCGCGCAAGGAAAACGAGGCCGACCTGGTGGGCGGCGTCGAGATCCACGGCAAGGACAAGGAACTGGCGGCGGTGCTGATCGACCTGTCGCAGAACGCGACGATGGAGGCCAGCTTCGACGTCGGCCAGCGCATCCTGCGGTCGATGGGCCGCGTCAACAAGTTGCAGAAATCGGACGTGCAGCAGGCCGGCTTCATGGTGCTCAAGGCGCCGGACATTCCTTCCGTGCTGGTGGAGACGGCATTCATCACCAACGACCGCGAGGAAGCCCTGCTGGCCGACGAGGAGTATCGCGACACGCTGGCGCGTTCGATCCTCGATGGCATCAAGGGCTATTTCGTCAGCTACCGCCCGCAGCAGCAGGTGGTGGAAACCGACCCGCAGCAGATCAGTCTCAAGTAGGTACCTGGCTACATATCGACCTCTCTGACCGGAGGTATTCAGGCCCTGGCGCTGCTCCCGCCGGGGCCTTTTCTTTGGCGCAGCATTTACCGCGGTACGGCATTCAGTCCGCAAATGAACGCGAATAAACGCGAATGATGCAATCGGTATTTGCGTTCATTGGCGTTCATTTGCGGACTGCGTGTTTGTGGCGTCTTTGCACCGGCTACCATATGCAGATGCCCATCCAAGTCCTTCCCGATGTCCTGGTCAACCAGATCGCCGCCGGCGAGGTGGTGGAGCGGCCCGCGGCCGTGGTCAAGGAACTGGTGGAGAACGCCTTCGACGCCGGCGCCCGGCGTATCGAGATCGAGATCGAGCAGGGCGGCCTCGGTCTGATCCGCATCACCGACGACGGCGGCGGCATCGCCCCGGAGGAACTGGCGCTGGCGGTGACGCGCCACGCCACCAGCAAGATCGCCTCGCTGGACGACCTGGAACAGGTCGCCAGCTTCGGCTTCCGCGGCGAAGCACTGCCCAGCATCCTGTCGGTGTCGCGCCTGAGCCTGGTGTCCCGTACTCCCGATGCCGGCCATGCCTGGCAGGTGGAAGGCGCCGGTGCGCTGGAAACACAGAAGCCGCAGCCGGCCGCGCATCCGCAGGGCACCAGCGTGTTGGTGCGCGACCTGTTCTTCAATACGCCGGCGCGGCGCAAGTTCATGAAGTCGGAATCCACCGAGTTCCGCCATATCCAGCAGCTGGTCGGGCGGCTGGCGCTGTCGCGCTTCAGCCACGGCTTCCGCCTGCTGCACAACCGCCGCAAGCTGCTGGACCTGCCGCCGGTGGACGACGAGGCCGGGCGCGATGCGCGTGTCGGCACGGTCTGCGGCGAGGAGTTCCTGCGCCACGCGGTGTTCATCGACGACCAGCGCGCCGGTTTGCGGCTGTGGGGCTGGGTGGCGCTGCCGGCCTTCGCCCGCGGCCAGGCCGACCTGCAGTTCCTCTACGTCAACGGCCGCGCGGTACGCGACAAGCTGATGACCCATGCCCTGCGCCGCGCCTTCGCCGACGCGATGCATTCCACGCATTACCCGGCCTACGTGCTGTACCTGGAGCTGGACCCGGCACGGGTGGACGTCAACGTGCACCCGCAGAAGGCCGAGGTGCGCTTCCGCGATTCCTCGACGGTGCATGACTTTCTGTTCGGTACCGTGCATCGCCTGCTGCGCGAGCTGCGTCCCGACCCGGCGCTGCACCATCCGGCGCAGTTCGCCGCGCCGCCGCCGTCCGCGCCGCAACCGCAGCAGTCGGGCTTCCGCTATGCCTCGCCGCCGCCGCGCTTCGACAGCGCGCGCGAACCGGCGGCCAGTGCCTGGACCACGCTGGCCACGGCGGTGGAGCAGCTGGGCTCGCCGGCGGAATCGGCCTTCGCGCCGGTGCCGGCGCCGCAGCCGTCGGATGACGAGCAGCCGCTGGGCCATGCCATGGCGCAGCTGCAGGGTGTCTACATCCTGGCGCAGAACCGCCAGGGCCTGGTGGTGGTGGACGCCCATGCCGCACATGAGCGTGTGCTCTACGAGCGCCTCAAGCGCCAGCTCGCCGAGGGCGGGGTGCCGTCGCAGGCGCTGCTGATTCCCGAACGGCTGCAGTTGCCGGAGGATGCGGTGGACTCGCTGGAGGCGCGGCGCGAGGAGCTGTCGCGCTACGGCCTGGAAATCGACCGCGCCGGCCCGACCTCGGTGGTGCTGCGCGCGGTGCCGCCGCTGCTGGCGCGCGAGGACATCCCGGCCTTCGTTCGCGGCCTGGTGTCCGACGAGGACCTGCGCGAGACCTCGCACCATCTCGGCGAAGTGCTGGATGCGCAGCATCGCGTGATGGCGGACATCGCCTGCAAGGCGGCGATCAAGGCCAACCGCCGGCTGACCCTGCCGGAAATGGATGCCCTGCTGCGCGACATGGAGCGGACCGAGCTGGCGGACCAGTGCAACCACGGCCGGCCGACCTGGATCCAGGTGGACATGGCCGGGCTGGACAGGCTTTTCCTCCGCGGACGCTGACGCGCCCATGCTTCCCGTCATCCTGCTGATGGGCCCGACCGCCTCGGGCAAGACCCAGCTGTCGCTGGACCTGGCGGCGCGGCTGCCGGTGGAGATCGTCAGCGTCGACTCGGCCCTGGTCTACCGCGGCCTGGACATCGGCGCCGCCAAGCCCGACACGGCGACACGGGCTGCCGTACCGCATCACCTGATCGACATCCTCGAGCCCTGCGAGATCTATTCGGCCGCGCGCTTCCGCGACGACGCCCTGCGCCTGGTCGGAGAGATCCGCGGCCGCGGCCGCATCCCGTTGCTGGCCGGCGGCACCATGCTGTACTTCCGGGCGCTGCAGCAGGGTCTGTCCGACCTGCCTTCGGCCAATGCCGACCTGCGCCTGCGGCTGGAGCAGGAGGCCGAGCACATCGGCTGGCCCGGCATGCACGCGAAGCTGGCGACACTGGACCCGGCGACCGCTGCGCGCCTGCACCCCAACGATGCCCAGCGCATCCAGCGTGCGCTGGAGGTGATCGAACTGAGCGGTTCTTCGCCCAGCGACTGGTACGCGCGGCCCAAGCCGCAGGGCATCGAGGGGCCGGTGATCAAGCTGGCGCTGAATCCGCCGTATCGCGCCGAACTGCACCGGCGCATCGAGCTGCGCTTCCGTCAGATGATGGAGCAGGGTTTTCTCGACGAGGTGCGGCGCCTGCGCGCCCGCGGCGACCTGCACGCCGATCTGCCATCCGTTCGTGCCGTCGGCTATCGCCAGCTTTGGGAGCACCTGGAGGGGCAGGGCACGCTGGACGAGGCGGTTTCCAGGGGCATCGCCGCGACGCGGCAGTTCGCCAAGCGCCAGCTGACCTGGCTGCGTTCCGAGCCGGGATTGCAGTGGCTCAATCCCGCCGAGCCTGAACTTTTGGACAAGGCGCTCGGTCTGATCGGTGATCCTGGGGTGGACGTGCGCCGGACTTGACAAGTGATACACTCGACAGGCCGGGTATATACCGGCCGTTGCGGTGTGCGAGGTTCCAGCCGCAGGACGAACATTAAAAAGGGAACAGAACATGTCTAAAGGTCATACGTTACAAGAACCGTTTCTCAACGCCCTGCGCAAGGAACGCATCCCGGTTTCGATCTACCTGGTGAACGGCATCAAGCTGCAGGGCCAGATCGAGTCCTTCGATTCCTTCGTCGTCCTGCTGCGCAACAGTGTCAGCCAGATGGTCTACAAGCACGCGATCTCGACCATCGTGCCGGCGCGCGCCGTCCGTATCTTCGATGGCAGCAGCAGCGAGTCCGCCGATCATCACGGCCACGAGGGTGGCGCTCCGGAAGCGCCATCGGCCTGACGCCGTCGCGATTTTCCACGTTTTACCGCGCCGCCCGTGCCGGCTTCCGCCGGCACGGGCGGCCTTTGCATTTCTGAATCATGTTTGAACGCCCCAAGGCAGGCCAGAAGGCCGTGCTCGTACACCTGGAATTCCCCGGCGCCGATTTCGACTCGGACCGGCTGGAGTTCGTCGAACTTTGCGTCTCGGCCGGCGCCGAGGTGCTCAACGTCATCGGCGGCAGCCGCAAGGATCCGGACTCCGGCCTGTTCGTCGGCAGCGGCAAGGCCCAGGAAGTGGCCGACTGCGTCGCCGCCACCGGCGCCGAACTGGTCATCTTCAATCACCCGCTATCGCCCAGCCAGGAACGCAACCTGGAGAAGCTGATCGCCGCCCGCGTGCTCGGCCGCGCCGGCCTGATCCTGGACATCTTCGCCCAGCGCGCCCGTACCCACGAGGGCAAGCTGCAGGTGGAGCTGGCACAGCTGCAGCACATGTCGACGCGCCTGATCCGCGGCTGGACCCATCTGGAGCGCCAGGGCGGCGGCCGCGGCATCGGCATGACCGGCCCCGGCGAAACCCAGCTGGAGCTGGACCGCCGCCTGATCAAGACCCGCATCGCCACGCTCAAGCGCCACCTGGAAAGTGTGCGCTCCCGGCGCCAGCAGAACCGCGTGGCCCGCGCGCGCAACAACGTGCCCACGGTGTCCCTGGTGGGCTACACCAACGCCGGCAAGTCGACGCTGTTCAATGCCATGACCGGCGACAGCGCCTATGCCTCCAGCCAGCTGTTCGCCACCCTGGACACGACCGTGCGCAAGCTGCAGCTGCCGGCCGGCGAGCCGGTGGTGCTGGCCGACACGGTCGGTTTCATCCGCGACCTGCCGCACGACCTGGTGGCGGCGTTCCGCGCCACCCTGGAAGAGGCGCGCGAGGCCACCCTGCTGCTGCACGTGATCGATTCCGCCGATCCCGAGCGCCTGGCGCGCATCTCCCAGGTGGAGGCGGTGCTCAAGGAGATCGGCGCCGACGGGGTGCCGAGCATGCAGGTGTTCAACAAGATCGACCTGCGCGAGGGCGAGGCGCCGCGCATCGAGCGCGACGACCAGGGGCTGCCGGTTCGCGCCTTCGTGTCGGCGCGCACGGGAGAAGGGATCGATGCCCTGCGCGAGGCTATTGCCGAGCGCATCCGCCCGCAGCTGCAGCGCTACGAGTTGCTGGTGCCGCCCCGGGCGGCCCGGCTCAGGGCCCAGCTGTTCGAACTCAACGCCATCCTCGGCGAGGAACTGGACGAGGAGGGCAACTTCCGCCTGAGCGTCAGCCTGCCCTGGGAGCGCCTGCGCGGTCTTTGCGTTGCCGCGGGCCTGGAACCGCCTCCGGCGCCGACTGTCATTGAGGAATGGGAGATGGGACTTTAAGAGCCTGGCCGTCGCCGTCGCTGGCGTGATTTATTGGCGTATAGGCTCTAAAATCCCGCTCTCTAAAATATTGAATTGCCCCCTTTTTTTGCCCCTACCCCAGTCCGGGAACGGGGCAGTCCCCACCTGATTTGGAGCAGCAACAAGGGCTTGGAGCGATCCAGGGCCGGAATTGGCTCCTGCGGGTGGTGTTGGCCACCAGAGGAAGAACGAATGGCTTGGAATGAACCCGGACCGGGAAAAGACCCTTGGAGCCAAGGCCCCAGGAAGGGTGAGGGTCCGCCGGACCTGGATGAAATGCTGAAACGCTTCAAGGCGCGTTTCGGCGGCGGCCGCACGCCGCCCGGCGCCCGGGCGCCGCTGCCTTTCGGCCTGATCGGCCTGGTCGTCGCCCTGTTCGGCGTGCTCTGGCTGTTCTCCGGCTTCTACGTGGTGGACGAACAGGAGCGCGCGGTGACGCTGCGCTTCGGCAAGTACGTCGGCACCACCGAGCCCGGCCTGCGCTGGCACATCCCCTGGCCGGTGGAACAGGTCGAGGTCGTCAACTTCACCGGCGTGCGCGAGGCGCGCGACGAGGCCACCATGCTGACGCGCGACGAGAACATCGTCGTGGTCGAACTGAAGGTCCAGTACCGCGTTTCCAACGTCGAGGACTATGTCTTCAGCGTCAACGATCCGGACCTGACGCTGAAGCAGGCGATCAAGTCCGCGGTGCGCGCCGTGGTCGGCCGCAGCAGCATGGACTACGTGCTGACTGAGGGCCGCGAGGAGATGGGTGACCGCACCAAGGTGATCCTGCAGGAGCTGCTGGACAGCTACAAGGTCGGCTTGATCGTGACCGAGGTCAACCTGCAGCAGGCGCAGCCGCCCGAGCCGGTGCAGGCCGCCTTCGGCGACGCCATCAAGGCACGCGAAGACCAGCAGCGTTCCCGCAACGAGGCCCTGGCCTACGCCAACGACCGCCTGCCCAAGGCCCGCGGCGCCGCCGCGCGCCAGGTGGAGGAAGCCAGCGCCTACCGCGACCAGGTCGTGGCCAAGGCCGAGGGCGACGCCGCGCGCTTCCAGCAGCTGCTGGTGGAGTACCGCAGGTCGCCGCGCGTGACCCGTGAGCGCATCTACCTCGACAGCATGAACGCCGTACTCGGCAGCACCAGCAAGGTGCTGATCGACGTCGACAAGGGCAGCCCGATGCTCTACCTGCCGCTGGAGCAGTTGCTGAAATCGGCGCCGGCACCGTCGCGCGACAACGCCAGCGACTACATCACTGCGCCGGGCGCGCTGCCGGGCAGCGGCAGCCTGCCAGGCGGCGATCCCTCGCGGTCGCGGGACAGGGGACGTTGATCATGAGCAAGAATCCGATTTTCTGGGCGGCGCTGGCGTTCCTCGCGCTGCTGACCGTCACCAATTCCTTCTTCATCGTCGACCAGCGCGAGAAGGCCATCCTGTTCCAGCTCGGTGAGCTCAGGGGCAAGGACTTCGCCCCCGGCCTGCACATGAAGACGCCGTTCTTCCAGGACGTGCGCCGCTTCGACGGCCGCATCCTGACGCTGGACAACCAGACCGAGAACTTCCTGACGGTCGAGAAGAAGAACGTCGAGGTCGATTTCTACGTCAAGTGGCGCATCGCCGACGCGGCGGTCTACTACCGCGCTACCGGCGGCCAGGAGATCGTCGCTTCCGACCGCCTGTCCTCGATCCTCAACCGCGGCCTGCGCGACCAGTTCGGCAACCGCACGATCCAGCAGGCGGTGGCCGACGATCGCGACGCGATCGTGCAGGAGGTGGAGAAGGACGCCGCGATCAAGGTCAAGGACCTGGGCATCGGCGTGGTGGACATCCGCATCAAGTCGATCAACCTGCCGAAGAACGTCAGCGAATCGGTCTACGACCGCATGCGCGCGGAGCGCACCGGCGTGGCCGCGGACCTGCGTGCCCGCGGTGCCGAGGACGCGGAAAAGATCCGTGCCGAGGCCGACCGCACCGCGCAGGTGACGCTGGCCAACGCCTACAAGACGGCCGAGACGCTCAAGGGCGAGGGCGACGCCCGCGCCGCCGAGATCTACGCCAAGGCCTACGGCCAGGATCCCGAGTTCTACAGCTTCTACCGCACGCTCAACATCTATCGCGATAGCTTCAGCGGCAGCCATAACATCATGGTGCTGGAGCCCAAGGGCGAGCTGTTCCGCTACTTCAAGGGCTCGGGAAACAAATAGTGTGGACTGGTCAGAATTGTTGCGCGCGCTGGCCCTGGTCATGGTGCTCGAAGGGATCATGCCCTTCGTCGCGCCGGCCCGCTGGCGGCAGATGATGCTGTCGGTCATGCAGCTGGACAGCCGTGCCATCCGCGGCATCGGCCTGGTGTCG
This sequence comes from Solimonas sp. K1W22B-7, assembly GCF_003428335.1. Classification (GTDB taxonomy): domain Bacteria; phylum Pseudomonadota; class Gammaproteobacteria; order Nevskiales; family Nevskiaceae; genus Solimonas_A. The sequence continues at coordinate 3,028,048 of NZ_CP031704.1, read as the reverse complement.
ATGCTCGGCGGCGTGATCCTGCTCAACTTCCTCTAGGCCCAGGATTAATGTCGATCAAGAAATGGATGCTGCCGGAGGGGGTTGAAGAAGCCCTGCCGCCCACCTCCTGGGAGCTGGAGGACCTGCGCCGCAAGCTGCTGGACGGCTTCCGCAAGCGTGGCTACGAGCTGATCCTGCCGCCGCTGATCGAGCATCTCGACGCGCTGCTGACCGGCACCGCCCAAGACCTGGACGCGCGCACCTTCAAGTTCACCGACCCGGCCAGCGGCCGCCTGCTGGGCCTGCGCTCGGACATGACGCCGCAGGCCGCGCGCATAGCCGCGCGCCGCTTCCGCGACCAGGCCGTGGTGCGGCTGTGCTACCTCGGCACCGTGCTGCGTGCGCAGCCCGACTCCCTGGGCGGTCCGCGCTCGCCGCGCCAGGTCGGTTGCGAGATCTTCGGCGAGGCCGGCATCGAGGCCGACCTGGAAGTGATCGACCTGATGCTGCGCACCCTGCGCCTGGCGGGCCTGAAGAAGGCCCACCTGGACCTCGGCCACGTCGGCATCTACCGCGCCGTGTCCGAGAAGCTGGCGCTGGACCCGGACGACGAGTCCGCGCTGTTCGACATCCTGCAGCGCAAGTCGCAGCCCGACCTGGCGGAATTCGCCACGGCGCGCGCGCTCAAGCCGCGCGTGGTCAAGGTGTTTGCCGAGCTGATGGCACTCAACGGCGACGTCACCGTGCTGCAACGTGCGCGCGAGACGCTGAAGCCCGCCGGGGCTGCCGTGCAGGAGGCGCTGGACACGCTGGACAAGGTGGTCCGCAAGCTGCGCGCCGAGGCGCCGAAGCTGCCGATCCACATCGACCTGGCGGAACTGCGCGGCTATCGCTACCACACCGGCATCGTGTTCGCGGCGTTCGCGCCGGGACATGGCCGCGAGATCGCGCGCGGTGGACGCTACGACGGCGTCGGCGCCGAGTTCGGCGTGGCGCGGCCGGCCACCGGCTTTTCGGCCGATTTGAACGAGCTCCTGCGCCTGGCGCAGTAGCGGCTTAACGATTCATCAAGAGATAGAAACATGGGCAAGACCGTAGTGGTGATCGGGGCGCAGTGGGGAGACGAAGGCAAGGGCAAGGTCGTGGACCTGCTCACCGACCGTTGCCAGGCCGTGGTGCGCTTCCAGGGCGGCCACAACGCCGGCCACACGCTGGTGATCAACGGCGTGAAGACCGCGCTGAACCTGATCCCCTCGGGCATCATGCGTCCCGGCGTCGCCTGCCTGATCGGCAACGGCGTGGTGCTGTCGCTGCCCGACCTGATCAAGGAGATCGAGAAGGTCGAGGCCACCGGCGCCTCCGTGCGCGACCGCCTGCGCATCTCCGAGGCCGCACCGCTGGTGCTGCCGGTGCATGCGCGCCTGGACCAGGCCCGCGAGCGCGCCCGCGGCGAGAACAAGATCGGCACCACCGGCAAGGGCATCGGCCCGGCCTATGAAGACAAGGTGGCGCGCCGCGCCGTGCGCGTCGGCGACCTGTTCAGCCGCGAGTTGCTGGCGTCCAAGCTCGGCGAACTGCTGGCCTACCACAACTTCGTGCTGGTCAATTTCTACAAGGAAGAGCCGGTCGATTTCCAGAAGACCCTGGATGACCTGCTGGGCTACGCCGAGATCGTCAAGCCGATGGTGGCCGACGTCACCGAACTGCTGCGCCTGCACCTGAAGAAGAAGGACAACGTCCTGTTCGAAGGCGCCCAGGGCGCCCTGCTGGACGTGGACCACGGCACCTATCCCTTCGTGACCTCGTCCAACACCACCGCCGGCGGCGCCGCCACCGGCACCGGCGTCGGCCCGCGCGAGCTCGACTACGTGCTGGGCATCGTCAAGGCCTACGCCACCCGCGTCGGCTCGGGTCCGTTCCCGACCGAGCTGGACAACGACATCGGCCAGCACATCCGCGACAAGGGCGCCGAGTACGGCACCGTCACCAAGCGCCCGCGCCGCTGCGGCTGGTTCGACGCCGTGGCCGCGCGCCGCTCGATCTTCAACAACAGTGTCACCGGCCTGTGCGTCACCAAGCTCGACGTGCTCGACGAGATGGACGTGATCCGCATCTGCACCGGCTACAAGGTCGACGGCCAGCCGGTGGAAGTCCCGCCGGTCGGTGCCGAGGCCTTCGGCAAGGTCGAGGCGATCTACGAGGACTTCCCGGGCTGGAAGAGCAACACCTACGGCGTGACCCGCTACGAGGACCTGCCGGAGGCCGCCAAGCGGTACCTGCGGCGTCTCGAGGAGGTCACCGAGGCCGAGGTGGCGATCATCTCCACGGGTCCGGATCGCGAGCACACGATCGTCCTGAGGAACCCGTTCGCCTGATTTCCGCTGTTCCCCGCTTCCTGGGTCCCATTCGCGGCGCCTTCTTGCCCTCCCACCGGGGGCAGGGGTGCCTGCGGGCGTTGGGGCCGGGGATGTGGAACACTATTGCCGTGTTCAGACGGGCCCCAAAACAAAAAAACCCGGCCGAGGCCAGGTTGTTTTGTTTGGTGCCCAAGAGAGGACTCGAACCTCCACGGTTTTACCCGCCAGTACCTGAAACTGGTGCGTCTACCAATTCCGCCACCTGGGCATCAGGGGCGCGCATTTTCGCCATGAGGCACCGCTTTGTCAATGAAAAGAAATAAAGAAAATTCCAATAACCCCCGCCCGCCGCAAAAGCAGGGTGGCCGTCCTCCCCGTGGACAGCCGGCCTGGATGGAGGACGATGCCGAGTTCCAGCAGGAACAGGGCCGTTACGCCGACCCCATCCCCAGCCGTGCCCATATCCTCAAGACCCTGGGCGAGCAGCCCGGGCCGGTGACGCTCGACGACCTGGTCGGCCTGTTCGGCCTGCGCAAGCTGTCGCAGCAGGAGGCGTTGAACAAGCGCCTGGTCGCCATGTCCCGCGAAGGCCAGGTGGTGCAGAACCGCAATGGGGCCTACGGCCCCGTGGCGCAGATGAACCTGATCGCCGGCTGTGTGCAGGCCCACCGCGACGGCTTCGGCTTCCTGATCCCGGACGCCGGCGGCCCGGACGTGTTCCTGCCGCCGCGCCAGATGCGCGCGCTGATGAATGGCGACCGTGTGCTGGTGCGCATCACCGGCACCGACTTCAAGGGCCGCCCCGAGGGCGCGGTGTCCGAGGTGATCGAACGCGTCAGCCGCACCATCGTCGGCCGCTTCCACATGGACCAGGGCATCTCCTACGTGATCCCGGACAATCCGCGCATCACCCAGGACCTGCTGATTCCGCCGGAGGGCCGCAAGGGCGCCAAGAACGGCCAGATGGTGGTGGCCGACATCGTCACCCCGCCGGGCAACCGCACGCTGGCCGTGGGCGAGGTCAAGGAAATCCTGGGCCAGCACCTGGCGCCGGGCATGGAGATCGAGGCCGCGATCCGTGCCCACAGCCTGCCGTTCGAATTTCCGGATGCGGTCGAGCGCGAGTCCGCCGCCATTCCCGACACCGTTCAGCCGGCGCAGATGGCTGGACGCGAGGACATCCGCGACCTGCCGCTGGTCACCATCGACGGTGCCGATGCGCGCGACTTCGACGACGCGGTCTACGCCAAGCCGATCAAGAAGAGCCTGCTCAACAAGGGCGGCTGGACGCTGTGGGTGGCCATTGCCGACGTCTCCGCCTACGTGCGCCCCGACACGCCGCTGGACAAGGAGGCCTCCAAGCGCGCCACCTCGGTGTACTTCCCGCAGCGCGTCATCCCGATGCTGCCGGAGAAGCTGTCCAACGGACTGTGCTCGCTCAACCCCGACGTGGACCGCCTGTGCATGGTCTGCGAGATGCGCGTGATGCCCGACGGCGAAGTCGCCAAGTCGCGCTTCTTCGAAGGCGTGATGCGCTCCAAGGCACGCATGATCTACGAGGACGTCGCCGAGATCCTCGACCAGCCGGACGGCGAGAAGGCCAGGGCGCGCTCCGCCCTGGTGCCGCACCTGCAGGCCCTCGACGGCGTGTTCGAGGCCCTGTTCAAGGCGCGCGAGCGCCGCGGTGCCATCGACTTCGAAAGCACCGAGACCAAGATCGTGTTCTCCGGCGAGCGCAAGATCGACCGCATCGTGCCCGTACAGCGCAACCGCGCGCATCGCCTCATCGAGGAATGCATGATCGCCGCCAACGTCGAGTCGGCCAAGACGGTCCAGAAGGCGAAGGTGCCGACGCTCTACCGCATCCACGAGCAGCCCGACACGATGAAGGTCACGGCGCTGCGCGAGTTCCTGGCGCTGCAGGCCCTGAAGCTCGGCGGCGGCGAGAAGCCGGCGGCGATGGATTTCGCCAAGGCGCTGGCGGCGGCCAAGGGCCGGCCCGACCAGATGCTGGTGCAGACCATCATGCTGCGCTCGCTGATGCAGGCGAAGTACAACCCGACCAACAGCGGCCACTTCGGCCTGGCGCTGACGCACTACGCGCACTTCACCTCGCCGATCCGCCGCTACCCGGACCTGCTGCTGCACCGCGGCCTCAAGCACATCCTGTTGAAGAAGAAGGGCCAGCCCTTCCTCTACACCCCGGAGCAGATGGAAGCCTTCGGCACGCATTGCTCGATGGCCGAGCGCCGTGCCGACGAGGCCACGCGCGACGTCAACACCTGGCTCAAGTGCGAGTACATGCGCCACCGCGTCGGCGAGGACTTCGACGGCACGGTGTCCAGCGTCGCGGCCTTCGGCCTGTTCGTGGAGCTGACCGGCCTGTACGTCGATGGCCTGGTCCACGTCAGCAACCTCAAGAACGACTACTACGAGTACGACAACCGCTCCCACCGCCTGGTCGGCAAGGCCAGCCGCATGACCTACACGCTGGGCACCAAGGTGCGCGTAAAAGTCGTGCGCGTGGACCTGGATGAGCGCAAAATCGACCTTGAGCTGCTCAGTTCCGGCAAGGGTCAGCCCGGCCCCGGCAAGGGCCAGGGAGGCCAGGGCAAGGGACAAAGGTCGCAGGACCGGCGTTCGGAGCCCAAGCATTCAGAACCCAGGCATTCAGAACCCGTTAAGCCGCGCGGCTCAGAATCCCACCCATCCAAGTCCCATTCCCGAAGGGGGAAACGATGAAGTACTTCAAGCCTCTGCTGGCCGCGGCGCTCGTAGTGAGCGTTGCCGGCTGTGCCAATGATCCCAACCAGCGCGCCAAGACCGGCGCCGCCATCGGTGCCGTGCTCGGCGCCGTGGCCGGCAACCAGGTCAGCCATGCGCGTGGCGCCCCGATCGTCGGCGCCGTGGTCGGCGCGATCGCCGGCGGCGCGGTCGGCAACTACATGGACAAGCAGCACGCCCAGCTGCAGCGCGACCTGGCGGCGGAAGCGGCGCGCAACGAGCTGCAGATCATCAAGCTGCCGGGCGACGCCCTCAAGATCGGCATCGCCAGCGACGTCAGCTTCGACATCGACAGCGCCCAGCTGCGCCCGAACGCCCTGACGACCTACGCCAAGATCGCCAGCGTGCTGAAGACCTACGACAAGACCGTGATCCACATCGTCGGCCACACGGACACGACCGGTTCGGACGCCCACAACCAGAGCCTGTCCGAGCGCCGTGCCTCCTCGGTGGCCAGCTACGAGGTCAGCCAGGGCCTGCCGGCCGGCCGCGTGCGCGAAGAGGGTCGCGGCGAGCGCGAGCCGCTGGTGCGTACCGGCGACGGCGTGAAGGAAGCCCGCAACCGCCGCGTCGACATCATCATCAAGCCGGTGATCGAAGGCCGCGAGCAGGAAGCCTGGACGCCCCCGCCGTATCTGGGTGGCTAAGCGCAACCCGTTGCACGAAAAGCCCCCGGAATCGGGGGCTTTTTTTGGTTCTTCTCGCATGGGCGAAAATTCCAAAAGCCAGTTTGGCCGCGGATTACGCGGATAAACGCGGATGTATCCGTGTTATCCGCGTAATCCGCGGCAAAAAAGCTTTGGGCTTCTGCGACAATATCCGCAAAACCGGAGCATCCCGTGTCCAAGACGACTGTCATCGGCGGCTTTCACGCCGTCCTCGCCGCGCTGGAAGACAGCCACGACAAGCCTTTCGAGATCCTGCTGGCGGATACCCGCCAGGACGAACGCTCGCTGCGCGTCAAGGCGCTGGCCCAGCAGCACGGGGTGCGCGTGCGCGTGCTGCCGCGCTCCGACCTGGACCTGAAGGCGCCGGACGGGCTGCGCCACCAGGGCGTGCTGGCCTATGTGCCGGAAAAGAAGCTGGACGGCGAAGACCTGCTCTATGCCCCGGCCGAGCCGCATCGCCTGCTGCTGGCGCTGGACAACGTGCAGGACCCGCACAACCTCGGCGCCTGCCTGCGCACGGCCGAGGCGGTGGGCGTCAGCGCCGTGATCGTGCCGCGCGACCGCAGCGCGGCCCTGGGCGCTGCCGCCCACAAGGCCGCAGCGGGTGCAGCCGAGCGCGTGCCGCTGGTGGCGGTGACCAACCTGTCGCGCACGCTGGCGCGCCTCAAGGAACTGGGCTACTGGATCACCGGCCTGGCCGGCGAGGGCGCCGAGACGCTCTATGACGTCGATCTCACCGGGCCGGCGGTGCTGGTGATCGGAGCGGAAGCCGAGGGCATGCGCCGGCTGACGCGAGAGAGCTGCGACCGGCTGGTGCGCATCCCCATGGAGGGCAAGGCCGAGAGCCTCAATGCCTCCGTGGCGGCCGCGGTCTGCCTCTACGAGGCCTATCGCCAGCGTCACCGCCCGGCCAGAAAGAAATAAGCCGCCCGAAGGCGGCTTATCCGGCGTAGCCCCGGGCTCTGGGGCCTACTGGCAGCCTTCCGGGTCCGGCATCGGGTTGAGCAGGTAGGACATCGGCGTCAGCGGCAGGGCGAAGAACCTGCCGTCCCGGGTCGCCAGGCCGAACTGGCCCTGTTCCACCGGGTGCGGCGTGCCGTCGGGCGTGGTCACCTCGATGGCGCCCTCGTTGACGCCCACCTGCAGCGCTTCCGACAGGTCGCCTTCCACCTGCAGGTAGGGGCCCGCGCACTGTTCGCCGCTGCACAGTTCGGCGACGTAGTCGGTGCCGCGGATGCCGATGGTGGCGACCGTGGTGCGCACCAGGTAGTCCTGCTTGTCCTGCTTGCCGACCAGGCCGCTGATGGCGCGGAAGCCGCCGCGCACCAGCTTGAAGAAGGCCTTGCCGCTGCCGGGGCGCGGTGCGGGTTCCGCCGCGGTCACGGGAGCCGCTTCGGCTGCAGCTGCCGGCGCTGCGGCGACGGGGGCGGCGGCGGCCGGGTAGTCGTAGGCCTCCACCTCGAAGCGCGTGTTGGGCCGCAGCAGGACGCGGCCGCCGTCGGCGAAGCTCAGGGACAGGTAGCTGTTGTTGCCCACCTCCAGCGCCTCGCCGGCCTCGACCGGGTCGCCGCGGTGCAGGCCGCGTGCCGCGCCGCCGGGAGCGGTGGCGGTGGCCACGCCGGTGACCAGCATGACCTTGGCCGCGGCGGCCTGGGCGGCGCCGCCGGCCAGGCAGAGGGCGAGGGCGGCCGCCAGGCGGCCGGTGCGCATCAGGATCGTCTGCGTGCTCATGGCGGTCTCCTCAGAAGCGCAGGTTCAGGGCCAGGCGGACACCCTTGAGGTCGTTTTCGCCCCAGAGGTAGCTCAGCCCGGTCTTGAAGTAGCGCGTGATCGCGCCGTTGTCGGTCTTGATGAAGCCCAGGCCCACGCCGATCTCGTCGTAGCGGTTGGAGAACAGGTCGGTGCCGGTGAGCCGGGTGTCGGTGAAGCTGTACTCCATGACGATGCCGCGCGCGATCAGCGAGGTCGGGCCCGAAACCAGCAGGCCGTTGGTGAAGACCGTGTTCTGCACGTCGTACTCGGCTTCGATGTCGCCGATCTTGATGCCCACGCTCTCGTAGCGGCCGATGCTGTTGCCCAGCGACAGCGCCCAGTCGCCAAGGCGGTGGCTGTAGCTGCTGGTCAGCGAGTAGGAGGCCAGGCCGCCGCCGGCGCCCAGGTCCTCCGAGCCGGTGGCGCCGATGCCGACGGCCGGCGTCAGCGACCAGTTGTCGCTGACGGGGTGGGTGTAGGCCAGGCTGAATCCGGCCGAGTAGGAGGCCGCGCCCTCGTTGTCGGTATAGCTCAGCGGCAGCTCGAAGGACAGCTTGCGGCGCGGGTCGGCGTCGAACTTCACGGTGTAGGAGAAGGGCAGCTGCAGCGTGGTGCTGCGGTACTTGCTGCCGTTGATGGCGGTGCCGCGCGTGCTCTGGCCGGCCAGGCCGATACCCACTTCGTTCTCGCCGCGTATCGCCGCCGCGCGGGCGCGCGCCTCGGCGAAGATGCCCTGCATGTCGTCGGCCGACGCCACCATGATCGGCTGCGGCTGGCTGAAGTCGAAGGCGCTGCAGCCGCAGCCCCAGATCTGCGAGACGCGGTGGGTGAAGCCACGGTCGAAATCGCCGCGCATGCGCTGGTTCATCAGCGAGCCGGGGTTGCCGGCCAGCGGGTCGATCGGCGTCGCCTGCGCGCTGCGGGTCTGCAGGTTCTTCAGGGCGAACTTGTTCTCCTTGAGGAAATCCTTGAGCAGCTCGATGCTGTCGTCGCGGGTCTGGCCCTGGAAGCTCACGGTATCGCTGCCGGGCACCAGGTCGACGCCGTCCACCCGGAACACCAGGGTGGTGCTGGACTGCTGGAAGTCCAGCGAAGCGTCGAGGCCGCGGAAATTGATCAGCGTCATCACCGCGATGCTGTCGTTGTACTGCGGGAATTCGCGCAGCAGGTTGTCGCGGTCCAGCGCGTCGGCGGCGTCGTCGACATTGTCGAAGCCGAACTGCTTGTTGTCCTGGCCGACCGTCATGTCCAGCTCGAAGGGATCGGCCGCCGCTGCCGTTCCCGTCAGCAGCATTCCCGCCAGCACCCCTGCACAGCCCCTTGCGATCTTCTTCATGGCCACTCCCCCTGAGCGCGCATTCGCTTGTGACCCGTAGCCTAGCCCTTTTTCATGCCGTCGCAAACGCACCTTGCCCCATTTGGGCGCGTGCCCGTGGCATGGCTCTTGCTCCGCTTCTTGCGCACAGAAGATTCCATTCGTATTCTGTTGCTGCAGTTGCGGCACCAAGAAGGTGGCTAGGGTTCCGGCTCGCTCGCGCGGGTGCTGGTCCGAGAGCTGCCGACCTCCCATGAAAGGGGGGTTACACGGCGGGATAAAAGCCCGGGAGACCGCTGTATGTGGTTCTCCTGTGCATTGTCCGTTCAACCGTGTAGCCCTAAAACCGGGAGGTTTCTCCATGTTCCGCCGCAAATCCCTGCGTCTCGCGCTGATGCCCGTGCTGGCCGTCGCGCTCGCTTTCTCCTCGCTGTTCCTCGCTCCTGCCGCGTCCGCCAAGGACAAGTTCCGCGTCGCCTGGACGATCTATGTCGGCTGGATGCCCTGGGACTACGCCGCCCAGCAGGGCATCGTCAAGAAATGGGCCGACAAGTACGGCATCGAGATCGAGGTGGTGCAGGTCAACGACTACGTCGAGTCGATCAACCAGTACACCGCTGGCGCCTTCGACGGCTGCGTCATGACCAACATGGACGCGCTGACCATTCCCGCGGCCGGCGGTGTCGATTCCACCGCCCTGATCGTCGGTGACTTCTCCAACGGCAACGACGGCGTCGTGCTCAAGGGCAAGACCGCGCTCAAGGACATCAAGGGCCAGAAGGTCAACCTGGTCGAGCTGTCGGTGTCGCACTACCTGCTGGCGCGCGCGCTGGAGTCCGTGGGCCTGGCCGAAAAGGACATCAAGGTGGTCAATACCTCCGATGCCGACATCGTCGCCGCCTACGCCACGCCGGACGTGACCGCCGCCGTCACCTGGAACCCGCTGCTGTCCGAGGTCAAGGCCATGCCCAAGACCAGGGTGGTGTTCGACTCCAGCAAGATCCCCGGCGAGATCATCGACCTGATGGTGGTCAACACCGCCAAGCTGGAAAAGAACCCGGCCCTGGGCAAGGCCCTGACCGGCGCCTGGTACGAGATCATGGCGCTGATGGCCAAGAATGACGCCGCCGGCAAGGCCGCGCGCACGGCGATGGCCAAGGCTTCCGGCACCGACCTGCCCGGGTTCGACTCGCAGCTGGCCTCCACCAAGATGTTCTACAAGCCGGCCGACGCGGTGGCCTTCACCACCGGCGCGCAGCTGCCGGCGACCATGCAGAAGGTGGCGAAGTTCTCCTTCGACCACGGCCTGCTCGGCGAGGGCGCCTCCAGCGAGGGTTTCATCGGCATCGGCTACCCGGGCGGCAAGACCAGCGGCGACAAGACCAAGGTCAAGCTGCGCTTCAACGAGACGTACATGAAGCTGGCTGCGGACGGCAAGCTGTAAGCCCGACTCCCTCGCGGGGATTTTCATGAAGAAGCGCGTCATCAACCGCTTCCCGGGCCAGGGAGCGGCGGCGGTCCTCGGACTGCTGCCGTTCCTGTTGCTGCTGTTCGCCTATGCCTGGGCCTCCCACGTCCGCCTCACGGCCAATGCCGACGACAAGCTGCTGCCGGCCATGTCCAGCCTGGCCGAGGCGATCAACCGCATGGCGATGGAGCCGAACCGCCGCACCGGCGAGCTGCAGCTCTGGGCCGACACCGCCGCCAGCCTGGTCCGGCTCGGCATCGGCCTGCTGGTGGCCTCGCTGCTGGCCTTGGTCACCGGCCTGGCAACGGGCATGGTGCCCTATGTTCGTGCAGCGCTTGCACCATTTGTGCGCGTTCTGTCGATGGTGCCGCCGATGGCGATCCTGCCGATCCTGTTCATCGTCTTCGGCCTGGGCGAGCTGTCCAAGGTCGTGCTGATCGTGCTGGGCATCGCGCCCTGCATGATGCGCGACCTGCAGCAGCGGGTGATGGAACTGCCCGCCGAGCAGCTGATCAAGGCCCAGACCCTGGGCGCGCACAGCGGCCAGATCCTGTGGCGCGTGGTGCTGCCGCAGACCCTGCCGCGGCTGATCGACTCGCTGCGCCTCAACCTCGGGCCGGCCTTCCTGTTCCTGATCGCCGCCGAGGCCATTGCCGCCGAGAGCGGCCTGGGCTACCGCATCTTCCTGGTACGCCGCTACCTGGCGATGGACACGATCCTGCCTTACGTGTTGTGGATCACCCTGCTGGCCTTCCTGATGGACCTGGCGCTGCGCGGCGTCTCGCGCTGGGCCTTCCCCTGGTTCCACCAGGGCAAGGAGCGCGCATGAGCCTGCTCGAAGTCAAACAGGTGTGGAAGGAGTACGGCAGCAACATCGTGCTGGAGAAGCTGAACCTCTCCGTGAAGGAAGGCGAGTTCTGCACCATCGTCGGCACCTCCGGCTGCGGCAAGACCACCTTCCTGCGCATGCTGCTGGGCGAGGAGGGCGCCACGCGCGGCAGCATGCTGCTCGACGGCAAGCCGATGCCGGCCGAGCCGGGGCCGGACCGCGGCATCGTGTTCCAGCGCTACTCGGTGTTCCCGCACATGAGCGTGCTGGACAACGTCACCTTCGGCCTGGAGGTCTCGCGCAGCCCGCTGCTGGGCCGTCTGTTCGGCGGCGCCCGCCGCCAGGCGCGGGAAGAGGCCACGGCCATGCTGGCGCAGGTGGGCCTGAGCCACGCCCTGGACCGCTACCCCGCGGAACTGTCCGGCGGCATGCAGCAGCGCCTGGCGATCGCCCAGGCCCTGATCAAGAAGCCGCGCATCCTGCTGCTGGACGAACCCTTCGGTGCGCTGGACCCCGGCATCCGCGCCGACATGCACGCACTGGTGTTGAAGCTGTGGCGGGAGTCGGGCCTGACCATCTTCATGATCACGCACGATCTCAAGGAAGGCTTCAAGCTCGGTACGCGCCTGCTGGTGTTCGACAAGCCGCGCCTGGACCCGCAGGCCCCCAACCGCTTCGGCGCCACGATCACCTACGACCTGCCGATCGGCCGCGAAGGCCCGTCGCTGCTGGCCGAGATCCAGGGCGCCGTCACCGAAACCTCCAGATTCATCGACAAGCAATGAGCGACATCCTCTACCACGACACGCTGCCCGGCGGCTGTCACTGGTCGCTGCAGCTGCGCCGCGGCCAGCTGCTGCGCCTGGTGGACAGCGACGGCGGCGCCAACCTCGGCATGCTGCTGTACAACCCCTATGCGCTGCTGGAGCGCATCAACGTGCCTGACACGCTCAAGTGCCAGCACACCTTCCGCCTCGGCAAGGGCCATTGCATCTACTCCGACATGGGTCGCGTGTTCTGTTCCATCGTCGAGGACACGGCTGGCTGGCACGACGCGGTCTGCGGCGCCGCCAGCCGTGAGCTGGTGGAGCGCCGCTGGGGCCGCAAGCGCTACCAGCAGGCGCGCAACGACATGCACCGCAGCGGCATCGACGGCTTCCTGGTCGAGCTGGCCAAACATGGCCTGGGCCGCAGGGACCTGGCGGCCAACCTCAACCTGTTCAGCAAGGTGGTGGCCGACGACTCCGGCGCGCTGCGCTATGTCGAAGGCGCGTCGAAGCCCGGCAGCTTCGTCGACCTGCGCTTCGAGATGGACAGCCTGGTGGTGATGAGCGCCGCGCCGCATCCGCTGAACCCGGCGGCCGAGTGGCCGGCTCGCCCGGTGCGTTATGAAATCCGCGAGGCGCTGCCGATGACGCACCCGGACGTCTGCTGCGACTCGCGCCCGGAGAACCAGCGCGGCTTCGCCAACAACCGCTTGTACCAGCTGTCACTCGGAGGTGTGCGGTGATCGTCGAAAGCAGGCTGCAACCCGAGGCCGCCGGCTACCGCCGCGTGGTCGAGGCCGGCGACTACTGGATGCATACCGTGCGCAAGGGCCAGACCCTGCGCATCCTCGACCTGGAGGGCAACCAGGCCGCCGACACGCTGTTCTACAGCGCCGCCGATCCCGGCGAGCGCTACAGCGCGGTGGACACGATCCGCGAGCAGGGCAACGTGTATCTCACGGCCGGCACGCGGCTGATGTCCACCGGCGGCCAGGTGCTGCTGCAGATCGTCGCGGATACCTGCGGCCGCCACGACACCCTCGGCGGCGCCTGCGCCACCGAGAGCAACACCGTGCGCTACTCGCTGGAAAAGAAATGCATGCACGCCTGCCGCGATTCCTATCTGCTGGCGGTGGCGGAGAACGAGCAGTACGGCCTCGGCAAGCGCGACATCACGCATAACATCAACTTCTTCATGAACGTGCCGGTGACGCCGGAGGGCGGGCTGACGTTCGCCGACGGCATTTCGGCGCCGGGCAAGTACGTGGAGCTGCGCGCCGAGATGGATGTGGTGGCGCTGATCTCCAACTGCCCGCAGCTCAACAACCCCTGCAACGCCTACAACCCGACACCGATCGAGGTGTTGATCTGGGACTAGGAGTTTCAGTCCGCAAATGAACGCGAATGAACGCAAATATTCTCAATCTGGAATTCTTCATTCGCGTTGATTTGCGTGCATTTGCGGACTGTTTTTCTTTCTGACCCCTCCGGGACGGCCCGGTGGTGCAAAACCTCGGCGGGACGGCCCGCAAACGAGCGAGACATGTTCAAGAAGGTCCTGATCGCCAACCGCGGTGCGATTTCCTGCCGCATCCAGCGCACCCTGCGCCGGATGGGGATCGCCTCGGTGGCGGTGTACACGCGCGCCGATGCCGGCTCGCTGCACCTGCAATCGGCAGACGAAGCAGTCTGCATCGGCGAGGCGCTGGCAGCCGAGAGCTATCTCAATATCGACAAGATCATCGCCGCGGCCCTGCACAGCGGCGCCGAAGCGATCCACCCGGGCTACGGCTTCCTCAGCGAGAACCTGGACTTCGCCGCCGCCTGCGAAAAGGCTGGCCTGGCCTTCATCGGCCCGACGCCGCAGCAGATTTCCGCTTTCGGCCTCAAGCACACCGCACGCCAGCTGGCGCAGGACAACGGCGTACCGCTGCTGCCGGGCTCGGGCCTGCTGCGCGGCATCGAGGATGCGGTGGAAAAGGCCGAAGTCATCGGCTACCCGGTGATGCTCAAGAGCACCGCCGGCGGTGGCGGCATCGGCATGCAGCGCTGCCGCAGCGTCGAGGAACTGCGCGCGGCCTACGACTCGGTGCAGCGCCTGTCGCGCAACAACTTCCGCAACGACGGACTGTTCCTGGAGAAGTTCGTCGAGCGTGCCCGCCATATCGAGGTGCAGCTGTTCGGCGACGGGCAGGGCAAGGTGGTGGCGGTAGGCGAGCGCGACTGCTCGCTGCAGCGCCGCAACCAGAAGGTGGTGGAAGAAGCCCCGGCGCCGAACCTGCCGCAGGACGTGCGCGAGGCCCTGTGGGCCACCGCGGTGAAGCTCGGCGAGGCGGTGGCCTACCGCTCCGCCGGCACCGTCGAGTACATCTACGACGACGACGCGCAGCGCTTCTATTTCCTCGAGGTGAACACGCGCCTGCAGGTGGAGCACGGGGTCACCGAGGAAACCACCGGCGTCGACCTGGTGGAATGGATGATCCGCTGCGCTGCCGGCGAGAGCGATTTCCTGCGCGATTTCCGCTACCGGCCGCACGGCCACGCCATCCAGGTGCGTCTCTACGCCGAGGATCCGGCACGCAACTTCCAACCGGTGGCGGGGCGGCTCACGGCTGTCGAGTTTCCCTCTGGCCTGCGCTGCGACCGCTGGATCGAGCCCGGCGTCGAGGTGCCGCCTTACTACGACCCGATGCTGGCCAAGCTGATCGCCCATGGCGAGAACCGCGAGGCTGCCCGTACCGCGCTGGCCGCGGCGCTGGCGCAGAGCCGCATCGGCGGCATCGAGACCAATCTCGAATACCTGCGCCAGGTGCTGGCCGAGCCGGCTTTCGCCGAAGGACGCCAGACCACCGCGACGCTGGGTGCCTTCCAGTACCGCAGCGCCGGCATCGAGGTGCTGGAAGCCGGCACACAGAGCACGGTGCAGGACTACCCCGGGCGCATCGGCTACTGGAACGTCGGCGTGCCGCCCTCGGGTCCCTACGACAGCCTGGCGCTGCGCCTGGGCAACCGCGTGCTCGGCAATGCGCCGGGGACTCCGGCGCTGGAGATGGCGTTGACCGGCGCGGTGCTGCGCTTCCGTAACGAAACCCGCATTTGCATCGCCGGCGCCGATATGGGCGCGATGCTGGACGGCAGGCCGCTGCCCTCCTGGCAGGCCGTCACCGTGCCGGCCGGCGCGACACTGGCCTTCGGCGCGGTGCGCGGCGGCGGCGCGCGCGGTTATCTTTGCGTGGCCGGCGGTTTCGACGTACCGGCCTACCTCGGCAGTGCCAGCACCTTCACCCTGGGCCGCTTCGGCGGCCACGGTGGCCGCGCGCTGCTGCCGGGCGACGTGCTGCATGTCGGCGAAGCCTCCGCTGCGCAGCCGCAGGACCTGCCCGCGGAACTGCGCCCGCAGTACCGTCATGACTGGCAGTTCCGCGTGATCTACGGCCCGCACGGCGCGCCGGATTTCTTCACGCCCGAGGACATCGCCGAGTTCTTCGCCGCGAGCTGGGAGGTGCATTACAACTCCAGCCGCACGGGTATCCGCCTGATCGGTCCCAAGCCGCGCTGGGCGCGGCGCGACGGCGGCGAGGCCGGCCTGCATCCCTCCAACATCCACGACAACGCCTACGCCGTCGGCGCGGTGGACTTCACCGGCGACATGCCGGTGATCCTGGGGCCCGATGGCCCGAGCCTGGGCGGATTCGTCTGCCCGGTGACCATCGTCAAGGCCGATCTCTGGCAGCTGGGCCAGCTGCGCCCGGGCGACCGGCTGCGCTTCCTGCCGGTGGGCATCGACGGTGCGGAGGCACTGGAGCGTGCCCAGCTCGACTTCATCGAGCGCTTCGAGGCCGCCGAAGCGGTGGTGCCGGTCATCGCGGTTCCCGACACTGCGGTGCTGGCGCGTTACGACGACGGCCCGCTGCCGCTGGTGATCCGTCCCTCCGGCGACGACAACCTGTTGCTGGAATACGGCCCGCAGGAGCTGGACCTCAACCTGCGCTTCCGCGTGCATGCGCTGATGTGCCATCTGCAGGAACAGGACATCCCCGGCCTGCTGGAGCTGACGCCGGGCATCCGCTCGCTGCAGCTGCACTACGACAACCTGCGCCTGCCGCAGGCACGGCTGCTGGAGCTGCTGCGCGAGGCCGAGCACGCGCTGCCGCCGATCGAGGACATGGAGGTGCCGACGCGCATCGTCCACCTGCCGATCTCCTGGGACGACGCGGCCTGCCGACTGGCGATCGAGAAGTACATGCAGTCGGTGCGCCGCGACGCGCCCTGGTGCCCGAGCAACCTCGAGTTCATCCGCCGCATCAATGGCCTTGAGAGCATGGACGAGGTGAAGCGCATCTTCTTCGAGGCCCGCTACCTGGTGATGGGCCTGGGCGACGTCTACCTCGGTGCGCCGGTGGCGACGCCGCTGGATCCGCGCCACCGCCTGGTCACCACCAAGTACAACCCGGCGCGCACCTGGACGCCGGAGAACGCGGTGGGCATCGGCGGCGCCTATCTCTGCGTCTACGGCATGGAAGGCCCCGGCGGCTACCAGTTCGTCGGCCGCACGCTGCAGATGTGGAACAGCTGGAAGCAGACCGGGGCCTTCGGCGAAGGCAAGCCCTGGCTGCTGCGCTTCTTCGACCAGCTGCGCTTCTACGAGGTCTCGGCGGAGGAACTGCTGCGCATCCGCGAGGACTTTCCGCGCGGACGCTACCCGCTGCGCATCGAGGAGCAGACCTTCCGCCTGCGCGACTACCAGGCCTTCCTGGAGCAGAACCGCGAGGGCATCGCCGCCTTCAAGTCGCGCCAGCAGGAAGCTTTCGAAGAGGAGCGCCAGCGCTGGGCCGCGGCGGGCCAGGACGTGGTGGGTGCCGAGGCCGAAGCGCCGCCGCCGGCGGTGGACGTGCTGGCTGCTGGGGAGCGCGCCGTGCCCAGCCCGGTGCCGGGCAGCGTCTGGCAGATCGCGGTGCAGCCGGGGCAGCAGGTGCGCGCCGGCGACACCGTGGCGCTGGTGGAGTCGATGAAGATGGAAATCTCGGTGGTCGCCAGTGTCAGCGGCACCGTGCGCCGCGTGCTGTGCACGCCGGGGCAGGGCGTCACGCCCGGACAAAGCCTGCTGGTACTGGAGGAAGCCGCATGAGAGACCTTGCCCTTGCATCCCTGCTGCACGACTACCGTGCCGGCCTGAAGCCCGCCGACCTGGTCGCGGAGCTGCGCGTCCGCATCGCCGCCCACGCCGATCACCATGCCTGGATCACGCTGCTCGACGAGGCGCAGCTGGCGCCGCACCTGGCGCGGCTCGAAGGGCAGGGGCCGGACACGCTGCCGCTGTACGGCATCCCCTTCGCGATCAAGGACAACATCGATCTCGCCGGCGTGCCCACCACGGCGGCCTGCCCGGACTTCGCCTATACACCGCAGCGCAGCGCGACCGTGGTGCAGCGCCTGCTCGATGCCGGCGCGATCCCGCTGGGCAAGACCAACCTCGACCAGTTCGCCACCGGCCTGGTCGGTACCCGCTCGCCCTATGGCGCCGTGCGCAATGCCTTCGACCCGGCCTACATCAGCGGCGGTTCCAGCGCCGGCTCGGCCGTGGCCCTGGCGCTGGGCGAGGTCAGCTTCTCCCTGGGCACCGACACCGCCGGCTCGGGCCGCGTGCCGGCCGGCTTCAACAACCTGCTGGGCATCAAGCCGACGCGCGGGCGCTGGTCCATCGCCGGCGTGGTGCCGGCCTGCCGCAGCCTCGACTGCCCCTCGCTGTTCGCGCTGAACCCGGAGGACGCGCGGCGTATCGGCGCGGTGATGGACGGGGCTGATTCCACCGATCCCTGGAGCCGGCGCGGACAGGCCGTGAGCGGCCCGCTGGAAGGACTGCGCCTGGGCGTGCTGCGCGCGGACCAGCTGGAGTTCTTCGGCAACGCCGGCTACGCAGCGCTGTTCGCGCAGGCCATGCTGCGCTGGCAGTCGCTGGGGGCGGAACTGGTGCAGCTGGACTTCGCTCCCTTCAGCGACGTGGCGAAACTGCTGTACGAGGGCCCCTGGGTTGCCGAGCGCCGCCATGCAACGCAGGCCGTCGCCCCGGAGTCGATGCTGCCGGTGATCCGCCAGGTGCTGGCCAAGGGCGAGGGCATCGACGCGGTCGGCACGTTCGACGGCTTCTATCGCCTGCAGGCGCTGAAGCGGGCAGCGGATACCGTGCTGGCCGGGGTCCATGCCGTCCTGACGCCCACCGCTCCCACGCACTACCGCATTGCCGAGCTGGAGGCCGAGCCGCTGCTGCTCAACAGCCGCCTCGGCACCTACACCAACTTCATGAACCTGCTGGACTACGCCGCCGTGGCCGCGCCCGCCGGCATGACCCCGGCGGGGCTGCCCTTCGGCATCACCCTGTTCGGCCCGGCCTGGTCCGACGACTACCTGCTGGCGCTGGCGCAGCGCTGGATGGCGGCCGATCCGCAGGCCAGCGGCCGCGACGCCAGCCGCTGGACCCCGCAGGCGCCGCCCGCGCCGCCCGGCCGCATCGAGGTCGCGGTCTGCGGCGCGCACCTGTCCGGCATGCCGCTCAACCACCAGCTGACCAGCCGCGGTGCCTTCCTGGTGGCGGCCACCCGCAGCGCGCCCTGCTACCGCCTGATCGCCCTGGCTGGCGGCCCGCCGTTCCGCCCGGGCATGATCCGCGACGCGGATCGCGGCGCCGCCATCGAGGTCGAGGTCTGGTCGGTGCCCGAGGCCGCGTTCGGCAGCTTCGTCGCCGGCATCCCGGCGCCGCTGGGCATCGGCAAGCTGGAGCTGGCCGGCGGCCGCTGGGTCAGCGGCTTCATCTGCGAGTCCGTCGGGGAGGCGGGCGCCCGCGACATCACCCACCTGGGCGGCTGGCGAGCGTATGTTTCCCAGTCCGCGAATGAACGCAAATGAACGCAAATGTTCAAGAGGGTGTATTCGCGTTTATTTGCGTCCATTTGCGGACCGCGTCTCTTTGCGCTCCTGAATGACAAAGAGATTGCATCAAGCCGCTGATTCCCTTAAGATTCGCGCCCCTTCATCCCGTCCGGGGTGAGGCTTTTGTTTTTCCACTTGCTCCACGGCTGCTTCAGATGCCGGGGGCCGCAGGGTAAAAACCCTGTGTCCACAAGGAGTTGTCGATGCGTCACTACGAAATCGTGGTCATGGTGCATCCGGACCAGAGTGAACAGGTTCCGGCCATGATCGAGCGCTACAAGAATATGGTCACCACGACCGGCGGCAAGATTCACCGCCTGGAAGACTGGGGCCGCCGCCAGCTGGCTTACCCGATCGCCAAGGCCCACAAGGCCCACTACGTTCTGATGAACGTCGAGTGCAGCGATCCCGCCCTGGCCGAACTGGAGAACGCGTTCCGTTTCAACGACGCCGTGATCCGCAAGCTGGTGGTCAAGGTCGAAGCCGCCGTGGTCGACCAGTCGCCGCTGTTCAAGGTGCAGGACGAAGAGAAGAAGCCCGGTGAGTTCCGCGCCCGTCACACCGACGAAGGCGAAGGCGAGGGCGACGAAGCCCAGTCCGAAACCGCTGTTGAAGGAGCCTAAGTCATGGCACAGTTTTTCCGTCGCAAGAAGTCCTGCAAGTTCAGCGGTCAGAA
This sequence comes from Solimonas sp. K1W22B-7, assembly GCF_003428335.1. Classification (GTDB taxonomy): domain Bacteria; phylum Pseudomonadota; class Gammaproteobacteria; order Nevskiales; family Nevskiaceae; genus Solimonas_A. Next base: position 3,008,526 of record NZ_CP031704.1, on the reverse strand, counting down.
CGCCCCGGCGATCGACTACAAGGACCTGTCCACCCTCAAGCAGTACGTCGGCGAGAACGGCAAGATCGTTCCGGCCCGCATCACCGGCACCAAGTCGCGCTACCAGCGCGAACTGGCCACGGCGATCAAGCGCGCGCGCTTCCTGGCGCTGCTGCCGTACAGCGATAGCCACGGCTAAGGAGAACGACCATGGAAGTCATTCTGCTCGAGAAGATCAAGAAGCTCGGCGACCTCGGCGAAAGCGTCAAGGTCAAGGCCGGTTTCGGCCGCAACTACCTGCTGCCGCAGGGCAAGGCGCTGCCGGCCACCGAAGCCAACCGCAAGGTGTTCGAGACCCGCAAGGCCGACCTGCTGAAGAAGGCCAACGATTCCCTGTCCGCCGCCAACATGCGCGCCGGCAAGATCAACGGCCAGACCGTCACCATCAAGGTGCTGGCGGCTGAAGAAGGCAAGCTCTACGGTTCGGTCGGTCCGGCCGAAGTCGTGGACGCCGCCGCTGCCCAGGGTATCGACATCAAGAAGAGCGAGATCGACATGACCTCCGGTCCGATCCGCCAGGTCGGCAGCTACTCCATCAGCGTGCGCCTGCACACTGAAGTGGAAGCCGTCCTGACCGTGGTGGTGGCCGACAACAAGTCGCAGGCCGCTTCCGCCGCCTGAGGCTTGCCGCGAGGCATCTGACGGCCCGCCTCGGCGGGCCGTTTTTCGTTGTGCCGCCGCCTGAAAGGCGGTTCCGTAGCGCCCGGCCCGATCATCTACAATCGCCCCATGCAAAACCCGCCCAAGCATCCCCCGCATTCCATCGACGCCGAAATGTCCGTCCTCGGCGGGATGATGCTGGACAACGGGGCCGGCTTCGAAGTGCTGGACACGCTGCGCGAGGTCGATTTCTACCTCCACGCGCACCAGCTGATCTTCACGGCGATGCGCGACCTGCTCAGTGCCCACAAGCCCTGCGATTTCCTGACCGTCACCGAGGCCCTGCGCTACAACAACAAGCTGGAAGAGGCCGGCGGGGTGTCGTACATCGGCACGCTGGCCAACGACACGCCCAGCGCCGCCAACACCATGGCCTACGCCGAGATCGTGCGCGAGCGCTCGGTGCTGCGGCAGCTGATCTCGACCGGGCAGGGCATCGCCGACATCGGCTTCCGTCCCGAGGGCCGCACGGCCAGTGTCCTGCTGGAAGAGGCCGAGCAGAAGGTCTTTGCCCTGCGCCAGGGCGACGCCAAGGGCAAGGTCCAGTACCACAGCATGCCGCCGCTGCTGGACCACATCGCCAAGACCCTGGAAGACGCCAAGGGCAAGCCCGGCGGCCGCAAGGGCCTGCTCACCGGCTTCCGCGACTTCGATTCCAAGACCAACGGCCTGCACCCGGGCGACCTGGTAATCGTGGCCGGCCGCCCCGGCATGGGCAAGACCTCGTTCGCGATGAACATCGCCGAGCACGTCGCGATCGAAACCAAGCAGCCGGTGGCGGTGTTCAGCATGGAAATGGCGGCGGAGCAGCTGGTGTTCCGCGTGCTGTCGTCCTTCGGCGGCATCGACCAGCAGAACCTGCGCAACGCCGCGATGGACGACACCGAGTGGGACCGGCTGGCCTCGGCCATCGGCCTGATGCGCGAGGCGCCGCTGTTCATCGACGAAACCGGCGCGCTGTCGCCGCTGGAACTGCGCGCCCGGGCGCGCCGTATCGCCGCGCGCCACGGCCTGAGCCTGATCGTGGTGGACTACATCCAGCTGATGCAGGTGCCAGGCTCGGACAACCGCGCCAACGAGGTCGCCGAGATCTCGCGCAGCCTCAAGGCCCTGGGCAAGGAGCTGAGCGTGCCGGTGATCGCGCTGTCGCAGCTCAACCGCGGCGTCGAGCAGCGCGACAACAAGCGCCCGCGCATGGCCGACCTGCGCGAGTCCGGCGGTATCGAGCAGGACGCCGACGTCGTCGTGTTCGTCTACCGCGACGACTACTACAACCCGGAAACCTCGCCGGACAAGGGCCAGGCCGAACTGATCATCGCCAAGCAGCGTAGCGGCCCCACCGGCATGGTGAAGGTCGGCTTCGAAGGCCGTTACACCAAGTTCCGCGACCTGGCGGATTCCTCGTACGCGCAGTACTGATGGCGCCGCCCCGCGTCCGCCCCGGCCGGCCCGCATGATCCCGCGCGTCACCGCCACCATCGATCTCGCCGCGATCCAGCACAACCTGGGCGTGGTGCGCCGCATGGCGCCGCGGTCGCGCGTCATGGCGGCGGTCAAGGCCAACGGCTACGGCCACGGCGCCATCCCGGTGGCGCGCGCCCTGGAAGCCGCGGGTGTGGACGCCCTGGCGGTGGCCTGCCTGGAAGAGGCGGTGGACCTGCGCCGCGCCCACATCCATAGCCCGATCGCCCTGCTCGAGGGCGTGATCTCCGAGGAGGAGGCCGCGCAGGCGGTATACCAGCGCCTGCAGGTGGTGCTGCACGACCACTGGCAGATCGAGCTGCTGCACCGCCTCGGCCGCGACGCCCAGGTCGGGGTCTGGTTCAAGCTCGACAGCGGCATGCACCGCCTGGGCTTCCCGCTGGGCGACGTGCCGCGGTTGCTGGAGGCGCTCAAGGCCCACCCGGGCTGGACCCTGCACGGCTGGATCACCCACCTGGCCAGTGCCGACGAGCCCGGCAACGGCTTCACCCGCGAGCAGGTCGCGCGTTTCGACGCCGCCCTGCAGGGCGTGGCCGGCCCGCGCTCCATCGGCAACTCCGCCGGCATCATCGGCTGGCCGGAGGCGCGGGCCGACTGGGTGCGACCGGGCCTGATCATCTACGGCGCCTCGCCGATGCCGGGGCAGACCGGTGCCGACCTGGGTCTCAAGCCCGCCATGCGCCTGGAAAGCCGCCTGATCGCGGTGCGCGACTACGAGGCCGGCGAGACCATCGGCTACGCCCAGAGCTGGACCTGCCCGGAGCGCACGCGTATCGGCGTGGCGGCGGTGGGCTATGCCGACGGCATCCACCGGAGCTTTCGCAGCGGCACTACCGCCCTGGTCGGTGGCCGCCGCGTGGCCTACGCCGGCCGCGTGTCCATGGACATGATCACCCTGGACCTGCGCCAGGCGCCGGACGCCCAGGTCGGCGACCCGGTGCTGCTCTGGGGCGAGGGCCTGCCGGCCGAGGAGATCGCGGCGCAGGCCGGCACCATTCCGTATGAGCTGTTCTGCGGGCTGACGCAGCGGGTGCATTTCAGGTATCGCTGAGGGCGGGCGGCCGGCATGCCCACGGGATTGCCCATCTTTCATGTAGGAGCGGCCGTTGGCCGCGACCGCCGGTTGTCATGATGACCCTTGTTCGCGGCTAACAGCCGCTCCTACAAAAAGCGCGCCGGAACGAAAAAGGGCGGCCAATGGCCGCCCTTTTTCGATGCCTGGCCCTGGGATCAGGACATGATCATGAAGCTCATCTGGGTGCCGGCCAGCTCGACGATATCGCCGTCGGCCAGCTTGCGCGCCTGGGTGTCCAGCGGGTTGCCGTTGACCAGGGGCTTGGCGCCGCCGGCCTGGCCGCCCACATGGACGATGTAGTAGCCATCGGCGCGGCGGGTGATCGCCGCCACCTGCACGCCGGGCTTGCCGATCGTGGTCAGGGCCTTGGACAGCTCCAGTTCCTTGCCCTGGTTGGGGCCGCTGACCACGCGCAGCTTGCCCATGATGGGCTTGGGCGCATTGGTCTGGGACAGGTTCGGGGCTGCCGGCGGGGCGGATACCGGGTGGTGCGAGGCGCCCATCGAGGGGGGCGGGGTCGGGGCGGCGGTGGCCGCCTTGCTGACCTGGGCATCGAAAGCCGCGCCGAACTGGCCCGGCTTCAGGATCATGGTCTTTTCGAAGTCGTCGTCGCCGCCCTGGCCCTCGCCCTCGTAGCGCAGGGAATTGCGGCCGATGCTGATGACGTCGCCATGCGACAGCGGGTGCTTGGCGATCTGCTTGCTGTTGACCTGGGTGCCATTGGTCGAATCCAGGTCCTCCAGGAAGGAGTCCTGCAGGATCGTGATGACCACGGCGTGGTGGCCCGAAACCGCCTTGTCGTTGAGCGGAATGTCGTTATCGGCATGCCGGCCAATGGTCACCCGCTCCTTGTTGAGCGGGAAATCCTTGGTCTGGCCGCTGCTATCCGTGACGATGAGCTTGCCCATAGTGTTCTCAGAACCACTCCATCAATCGTTCATACCAGCGCCTGCCGCGGGCGAACGACGCGTCCGCGCGAGCCAGCACCACCGAAACGTTATCTTTTCCGCCGGCTTCGTTGGCCAGGCGTATCAACTCTTCTGCCGCACTATCAAGATTATCAGCTAACTTGCCGAGTGTTAAGCTGATTTTCTCATCGGACACCATGTCGGTGAGGCCGTCCGAGGCGATCAGGAGGATGTCTCCGACCTCCACCATGTCCTCGATCAGGTCGACCGCGACCTCCGGTTCCACCCCCAGGGCGCGGGTGACGATGTTCTTGCGCACCAGCCGCTGGGCATCCTCGCGGGTGTAGTGGCCGCGGGCCACCAGCTCTTCCAGCAGGGAATGGTCGCGGGTGATCTGCTCCAGCCGGCGATCCCGGAACCGGTACAGCCGGGAGTCGCCAACGTACGCGATCGACATCCTATCGTCGTGCATCAGGCAGGTAACGATCGTCGTTCCCATGCCGGCACACTGCGGTTGGCTCTGCGCCACCTGGTAGATCGTCTGGTGCGCGCTCTCCACCGCCTTGCGCAGCAGCAGGGCCTCGGCACTGTAGCCGGACTCCTGGTCGATCTCGCCGCGCTTGAGTTCCTTCCATTCACGGCGCACCACGTCCAGCACCGTGGTGGTGGCGATGCCGCTGGCGATCTCGCCAGCGTTATAGCCGCCCATGCCGTCGGCCAGCACCAGCAACCCCAGTTCGCCGTCCTGTTCGACGGCGTCCTCGTTGTTGTTGCGCATCCGGCCCACGTCCGAGAGCAGGGCCGTGGCGACCTTTTCTTTCAGCGCCATGTGTCCTCCTCAGGTAGGCCCGCCAAGGCCGGACAGGATAAAGCGCAGGTCGCGTGCCAGCTCGCTGCCGCGCTGGTAGCGCTGTTCCATGTCCTTGTGCAGGGCACGGTCGATCGCCACGTTGATCTTCGGCGGCAGGTCGGGGCGCAGGCCCCCCGCCGGCGCGTGCGGCTCGTTGGCGATCTTGAACATCAGCGTGGCCATGGAGTCCGCCTGGAACGGCAGGGCCCCGGTCAGCAGCTGGTACAGGGTCACGCCCAGCGAGAACAGGTCGGAGCGGCCGTCCACGCGCTTGCCGGCGAGCTGCTCGGGCGACATGTAGCTGGGCGTGCCCAGCACCATGCCGGTCTTGGTCTTGCTGGAATCGGCGATGCGCGCGATGCCGAAGTCCATCAGCTTGATCGTCTGGGTGGCTTCCACCAGCATCATGTTGGCCGGCTTGATGTCGCGATGCACCACGCCATTGGTGTGCGCGTAGTCCAGCGCGTCGGCGGCGTCGGCCACCAGGCGCAGCACCTCGGTCATCGGCAGCAGGTTGTTGGCCTTGGTGTGCTTGGTCAGGTCGTGACCCTTGATGAACTCCATCGCGATGAAGGCCAGGTCATGCTCTTCGCCGGCGTCGTAGATCGAGACGATGTGCGGATGCGTCAGGCGGCCGGCAGTCTCGGCCTCGCGGAAGAAACGCTCCTTGACGCTGACCAGCTCGTCGGGCTCGAACTCCTGCGACAGCGCCATCGTCTTGATCGCCACGGTGCGGCCGATCTTCGGGTCCTTGCCCATGTAGACGATGCCCATCGCGCCCTTGCCCAGTTCCTTCTCGACCTGATAGCGGCCCAGCATCGGCTTCTCGATCTGCTGGGTGGCGTCGTTGTCCAGCACCATCGTGCCGCCCGGGTGCGAGCGCCCGCCGCCGCCGCCGAGGATCACCGTCTCCGACAGCTTCTTGGCGCGGTTGAGCTTCTGCGCGACGTCGCGGAAATCCTTGTTGTGGCTGGCGATGTGCTGGTAGACCGATTCGGCCTTGTTGAACTGGCGCTTGCGCTCGAAGTCCAGCGCGAGGTTGTACATCAGGTCCAGCAGCTTGTCGTCCACCGGCTGCACGCGGCGGAACTTCTCGAAGGCCATGTCGAGCTGGCCCTGGCCCTGGAAGGCCAGGCCCAGCATCTTGTTGGATTCGGAGTTCTCCACATCGGTGTTCTGCTTGAGCAGTTCGGTGATGCGGAACTTCTTGACCGTCATGAAGGCATGGCCGGCCAGCAGGAACAGCGCCGGCACGGTCAGCTTGAACCAGATCGCGGAACTGGCCATCACGCCGATCTGCGTTCCCAGCAGCAGCAGGACCAGCGCCAGCGTCACGCCCGCTGCCAGTGCCGCCTTCATGCGCGGCAGCAGCAGCGCCAGGTAGGCCACCAGCAGGGCGAACACGAACAGCTCCAGCCACCCGGCCCAGGCCGGGCGGGTGAAGTAGTGCTGCCGCAGGATCGAGGACACCGCGTGGGCCAGCATCACCACCGGTGAGGTCGAGGAGGAGACCGGTGTCGCGAAGGTGTCGCCGGTGCCCAGCGCGGTGGTGCCGATCAGCACCACCTTGTCCTTGTACTTGGCCAGCGGGATCTTGCCGGCGATGACGTCGTAGGCGGCGTCGACCGGGAAGGCCGGCTTGCCGTCCTGGTCCGAATAGAACTGCGTGTACATGCGCAGCGCGTCGGTGGTGCCGATCGTCACGCCGCCCAGGGTCACGCCTTCGCCCAGGTTCACCTGGATGTCGGCGGGCTTCAGGTTCAGCTTGGCCGCCGCGATCATCAGCGACAGGGAAGGGTAGAACTCGTCGAAGTGCTGCAGCACCAGCGGTTCGTAGCGCACCGCGCCGTCGACGTCGGGCGTGACGTTGAGGTGGCCGATGGCCACGGCCGCGTCGCCGACCTGGGCGATCGGCACCTGCGCCGAAATCGTCGGCGGCGGCAGCGCGCCCTTGCCGCGGGCGCCCACGCGGTCCTGCACGTTGGTCAGCTGGTTGCGGCGGACGTATTCCGGCAAGGGCTTGTCCGGGCGGCCCTGCGGCCGGCCGGTCTGGAACACCATCGGCAGCACCACGCCGGCAGGCGTCAGCGATGCCGCCAGCACGGTGTCGGCCGAGCCGCCGGTCTTGGCCGCGGTTTCCAGCCGTGCCAGCAGCGCTTCCATTGCCGGGCGATATTCCTTGGCCAGCGCCGAGTCCTTGTAGGCCGCGGCGATGCCTTCGACGGCCTTGGACCTCTGCGCGGTCTCGTCGAGCATGATGCCGAAGGTCTCGACCTCGGCGGGGATCTGCTGTACCAGCGGCGAGGCCTTGAGCTCGGAGATGATCGAGTTGAAGGTGTCGGTGGCGCCGCCCTTCTCGGGCTCCAGGTACAGCGCGGTGTTGCCGATGACCTTGGCACCACCCTCGTGCAGCTTGTCGATCAGCTGCGCCTGCAGGCTGCGCGGCCAGGGCCAGCGGCCCAGGTTGGAGATGGACTGGTCGTCGATCGCGACGACCGCGATGTCTTCCGAAGGCGCAAGGTCGCGCGAACGCACGCCGACGTCATAGGTGCTGCGTTCAAGTGACTGGAAGGCATCGCTGAAGACCCCGGTCAGGACCAGAAAGACCAGAGAAAACGCGACAGCGGCAAACCAGTCTTGGGACCAGAATTTATTCTTCTGCACGAGCTACGCCCCCCGCACTTGTGCTATTCGACTCATACTATCTCAGTATCCTCGAAATTAGTTCCTCAGAAAACAAGAATATGTGAGATGGGTACCAGAACGAAAACACAGTACGTCTGCCAGTCCTGTGGCAGCGCCAGCCCCAAGTGGGTCGGCCAGTGTCCCGACTGCAGCGCCTGGAACACGCTGGTCGAGGCGCGCGTGGAGGCCTCGGCCAAGTCCCGCGGCGGCGGCATCAGCGGTACCGCCGGCGGCCGGGTGCAGTCCCTGCGCGAGATCGACATGCGCGAGACGCCGCGCACCACCACTGGCCTGTCGGAGATGGACCGTGTGCTCGGCGGCGGCATCGTCCCCGGCGCGGTGATCCTGATCGGCGGCGACCCCGGCATCGGCAAGTCCACCCTGCTGCTGCAGGTGCTGGCCAGCGTGCAGCCGCACCTGAAGACCCTGTACGTCACCGGCGAAGAGTCGCTGACCCAGGTCCACCTGCGCGCGCGCCGGCTGGGCCTGCCGGAGCTGGACCTGCCGGTGCTGGCCGAGACCGGGGTGGAGGAGATCCTGGCCCAGATTGCCCGGCACCGCCCGGGACTGGTGGTGATCGATTCGATCCAGACGCTGTATACCGATTCGCTCGACTCGGCGCCGGGCTCGGTGTCGCAGCTGCGCGAGTGCGCGGCGCAGCTGGTGCGCTACGCCAAGGCCAGCCATACCGCGGTGATCCTGGTGGGCCACGTCACCAAGGAAGGCGCCATCGCCGGCCCGCGCGTGCTCGAACACATGGTCGACTCGGTGCTGTACTTCGAGCACGACCCCGGCTCGCGCTTCCGCATCATCCGCGCGGTCAAGAACCGCTTCGGCGCGGTCAACGAGCTGGGCGTGTTTGCCATGACCGACGATGGCCTGAAGGAGGTCAGCAATCCTTCGGCGCTGTTCCTGTCGCGCCACGAGCAGCCGGTGCCGGGCAGCGTGGTGACGGTGACGCGGCAGGGCACCCGGCCGCTGCTGGTGGAGGTACAGGCCCTGGTCGACCGCTCCATGGCCGGCAATCCGCGCCGCGTGACCCTGGGCCTGGAGGGCAACCGCCTGAACATGCTGCTGGCGGTGCTGCACCGCCACGGCGGCATTCCGCTGGCCGACCAGGACGTGTTCGCCAACGTGGTCGGCGGCATGCGCATCCAGGAGCCGGCGGCGGACCTGCCGCTGGTGCTGGCGGTGCTCTCTTCCTTCCGCAACCGGCCGATGCCCAATGACCTGATCGTGTTCGGCGAGCTGGGTCTGGCGGGCGAGGTGCGGCCGGTGGCGGGTGGCGAGGAGCGCCTGGCCGAGGCGGCCAAGCACGGGTTCCGCCGCGCGATCGTTCCGGAGGCGAACAAGCCGCGCAAGACGGTGAAGCTGGATATCGAGGTGATTCCGGTGTCGCGGCTGGATCAGGCGATCGACGCGTCCTAGCGCAGGCTTGCGGGAGCGGGAATCGATTCGGTCCGCAAATGAACGCGAATGAACGCAAATATGCAGAACAAACGATTTGCGTTCATTTGCGTGTATTTGCGGACTGAGAGTTTTGGGCTTTGGCGTCAGGCCGCCGCCCGCGTCTCGCCCGGCGGCCTGACCCGCGCCGACTTCACCGCATTTGCCCGCGTCTCGGTGATCTCGAACTCGTAGCCCTTGATCGTGATCCTGCGCCCGGCCTGGGGCATGGCTTCGAGCTTTTCCATCACCAGGCCGTTGACGGTCTTGGGGCCGTCGAGCGGCAGTTTCCAGCCGAGGTTCTTGTTGAGGCTGCGGATCGTCACGGAGCCGTTGACGCGGTAGCAGCCGTCGGGGTCGGCGTAGACGTTCTTGATGCGCGTGGCGGGGTCGGAGGTGAACTCGCCGACCACTTCCTCGAGGATGTCCTCCAGCGTCACCAGGCCCTGGATGTCGCCGTATTCGTCCACCACGAAGCCGATGCGACGCTTCTGGTTCTGGAAGTTCAGCAACTGCTGGTTCAGCGGCGTGCCCTCGGGGATGAAGTAGGGTTCGCTGGCCAGCCCGACCAGGCTGTGCGGGTCCAGGTTGTTCTCGGCGGCCAGGCGCACCACGCGACGCAGGTGGATCACGCCGCGCAGGTTGTCGATCGAGCCGTCGAACACCGGCAGGCGCGTGTGCTGGCTGTCGACGATCGCGGCGCGCACCTGTTCCCAGGGCTCCGAGATGTCGATGCCGGTGATTTCGTTGCGCGGCACCATGATGTCCTCGACCGTTTCCTTTTCCAGGTCCAGGATCGACAGCAGCATCTTCTGGTGGCGGTGTGGGATCATCGCCCCGGCCTCGGCCACCACGGTGCGCAGTTCCTCGGCGCTGAGGCTGTGCTGCGCCGCTTCCTCGGGCGACACGCCAAGCAGGCGCAGCAGGCCGTTGCTGACGCGGTTGACCATCCAGACGATCGGGTAGAACAGCCGGATCAGCGCCCAGTGGACGTAGGCCGAGGGCAGGGCGACCCGCTCCGGGTAGATCGCCGCCAGGGTCTTGGGGATGTACTCGCTGAAGATCAGCAGCAGCAGGGCCACGGCGCCGGCGGCATAGGCGATGCCGATCTCGCCGAACAGGCGCAGGCCGATCACTGTGGTGATCGAGGCGGCCAGGGCCTGCACCACGTTGTTGCCCAGCAGGATCCAGCCGATCAGGTGGTCGGGGCGCTCGACCAGTTGCTGCGCCAGCCGCGCAGCACGATCTCCCCGTTTTGCGCGCGTGCGCAAACGGTAGCGGTTCATCGTCATCAACCCGGTTTCGGAACCGGAGAAGAATGCCGACAGCAACAGCATCAGGATCAGGAGTCCGAAGAGGACCCACAAGGGGATGGCGTCCAAGATCGCGCGGTCAGTCTTTGGCCGTGTGGACTTCTATCTATTCGGCTGGAGGGCTTGCTGTCAATGTCGCTGACATTAACAAAGCGCGCTAAGTCCAGTGCTTGCCTAGGAATTGTTCCAACACGAGTTTACTTCCGAAGTACGCCAGGATGAGCACGGCGTAACCAGCCAGCGACCAGCGGATGGCGGTGCGGCCGCGCCAGCCATGGCGCCAGCGGCCCCACAGCAGCACGCCGAAGATCAGCCAGGCGGTGATCGACAGGACCGTCTTGTGCGCCAGGTGCTGGGCGAACCAGTCATGCACGAACCACAGGCCCGACAGCAGGGTCAGCGACAGCAGCAGGAAGCCGATCGCGATCAGCTGGAACAGCAGCCGCTCCATGGTCTGCAGCGGCGGCATGCCGCCCAGCAGCAGCCGGCTCAGGTCGTGGCGGTGCAGCAGGCGGTCCTGCAGGGCCAGTGCCCCAGCCTGCATCGCCGCGATGGTCAGCAGGCCGGCCGAGAACAGCGACAGGATGATGTGCCAGCGCAGCTTCCAGTCCACCACCGGTGCCGCGTCCTGGAAGACGGTGGGCCAGGCGCCGGACCACAGCGCCGCCAGCGCTGCCAGCGGGTAGATCGTCAGGCCCAGGCTGCGCAGCGGCTCGCGCCAGGACAGCAGCCACAGCAGCACGGCCGACTGCAGCGCGAACAGCGAGGCGGCTTCGGGCATGCCGATGCGGATCGCGCCGCCCTGCAGCGTCTGGTGCCCCAGCAGGCCGGCGTGCAGGACGATGGCCGCCGCGGCCAGGATCCGCTCGGCCATGCTGTCGGCCTGCGGGCGCTGCCAGATCAGCCAGCCACAGGCGCCATAGAGGGAAACGGCAATGAGAATCAGTGCTAACGTCATGGGACGGGCAGCATACCCGAATCATTCGCGATGTGACGCAGCGCGCGGTTGGCCTCGTGGAGCGCTGTGCTAGGATCAAAAAACACAACAGATACCGATCAAACGGAACGCATGCGGATCAAAGTCCTCGGCTGCAGCGGAGGGGTGGGGCCGGGTCTGCGCACCACCAGCCTGCTGGTGGACGACGAGATTCTTATCGATGCGGGCACCGGCGTCGGCGACCTGTCGCTGGCGCAGCAACGCCGCATCAGCCACATCTTCCTGTCGCACTCCCATCTCGACCATATCTGCGGCCTGGCATTCATGGCCGACAACCTGTTCGACCTGATCGACCGGCCGATCGGCGTGCATGCGACCCGGGAGACCCTGGACGCGGTGCGCCAGCACATCTTCAACTGGACCATCTGGCCGGACTTTTCCAAGCTGCCCAACGAGGAAAAGCCGCTGATCCGCTTTGCCGAGATCGAGGCGGGCGTGCCCACCGACCTGGGCGGCGACCGGCGCCTGACCGCGTTCAAGGTGCTGCACACCGTCCCGGCCGTGGGCTACGCCCTGGAAAGCCCGCGCGGCACCTTCGCCTTCAGTGGCGACACCTGGGCCAACGACGACCTCTGGAATTTCCTCAATGGCCTGCCGCGGCTGGACAAGCTGATGATCGAGATCGCTTTTCCGGACGAGCAGGTGGAGCTGGGCGCGGCTTCCCGGCATTTCACCCCGAGCCTGCTGGCCTCCGAACTGCGCAAGCTCAAGCATCGGCCGGAACTGTTCCTGACCCACCACAAGCCGGGCTGCGAGCAGCTGATCGAGAAGCAGTGCCGCACGGCGCTGCGGGAATGGCGCTACCACCACCTGCAGCGCGGCGACCTGATCACTTCGTAGGGGTCAGGCTGCAATCCGTAGGCAGGATGCCCTACGGACGGGGCGGGGACACTTGCTCTAGAATCCGCCGGACGTTCTACAGATACCGGCTTCAGCCCCCATGTTCGACAACCTTACGACGCGCCTTGGCCGCGTCCTGGACACCATTCGCGGCCAGGGCCGCCTCACCGAAGACCAGGTCAACGCCGCCGCCCGCGAGCTGCGCATGGCCCTGCTGGAGGCCGACGTCGCCCTGCCGGTGGTCAAGGACTTCATCGACAAGGTCAAGACGCGCGCCCTGGGCGCCGACATCCTGCAGTCGCTGACGCCGGGCCAGCAGTTCCTCAAGATCGTCCAGCAGGAGTTGACCGAGACCCTCGGCGGCACCGCCGAGGCGCTCAACCTGCGCCAGCAGCCGCCCGCCATCATCCTGATGGCCGGCCTGCAGGGTTCCGGCAAGACCACCAGCACCGGCAAGCTGGCGCTGTGGCTCAAGGAACGCGAGAAGAAGAACGTCGTCGTTGTGTCGGCGGACGTCTACCGCCCGGCCGCCATCGAGCAGCTGCGCATCGTCGCCGGCAACGTCGGCGTCGAGTGGTTCCCCTCCGAGGTCGGCCAGCAGCCGGTCGCGATCGTCGAGGCGGCGCTGGCGCATGCGAAGAAGGTCTACGCCGACGTGCTGATCGTCGACACCGCCGGCCGCACCACGGTTGACGAGGCGATGATGAAGGAGATCGCCGAGCTGCACGCGGCGCTCAACCCCGTCGAGACGCTGTTCGTGGTCGACAGCATGACCGGCCAGGACGCCGCCAAGACCGCCAAGGCCTTCGGCGACGTGCTGCCGCTGACCGGCGTGATCCTGACCAAGGTCGACGGCGACTCCCGCGGCGGCGCCGCGCTGTCGGTGCGCCAGGTCACCGGCCGCCCGATCAAGTTCCTCGGTGTCGGCGAGAAGTCCGACCGCCTGGAGATCTTCCACCCCGACCGCATCGCCAACCGCATCATCGGCCAGGGTGACGTGCTCGGGCTGATCGAGGAGACGGCGCGCAAGGTCGACCACGAGAAGGCCCAGAAGCTCGCCGACAAGCTGCGCAAGAACAAGGGCTTTGATCTCGCCGATTTCCGCGAGCAGATGCTGCAGATGCAGAACATGGGCAGCATGCAGTCGATCCTGGAGAAGCTCCCGGGCGGCGCGCAGATGCAGGAGCAGCTCAAGAGCGTGGATGCCGAGAAGCAGGTGCGCCGCACGGTGGCGATCATCAACTCGATGACGCCGCAGGAACGCCGCTTCCCCGACCTGATCAAGGCTTCGCGCAAGCGCCGCATCGCGGCCGGTTCCGGTGTCGAGGTGCAGCAGGTCAACCAGCTGCTGCGCCAGTTCGAGACCACCAAGGACATGATGAAGAAGTTCGCCGGCGGCGGCATGAGCAAGATGATGCGCAGCCTGGCCGGGCGCCTGCCTCCGGGCATGATGCCCAAGCGCTGATCCCCATGCTCAAGCGCCTCGCGGTACTGCTGTGCCTGCTGAGCTTCCTGCCAGCGCAGGCGGCGACGATCGGCGACATGGCTCCCGAGGCGGCCGGTGTCGTGCTGAGCGGCCCCGAGGGCATCAAGCTGAGCACGCTCAAGGGCCGCGTGGTCATCGTCGACTTCTGGGCCTCGTGGTGCGGTCCCTGCATCCAGGCCATGCCGGAACTCGACGCCATGCGCGAGGAGCTGCGCAAGAAGGGCTACGGCGACAAGTTCGAAGTGCTGGGCGTCAGCATCGACCGCAACGTCGACGACGCGCGCCGCTTCGCCAAGACGCGGCCGGTGGGGTACCCGCTGGTGGTCGACCAGCTCGGCTTCGCGCCGCGCTTCTACGAGGTCTGGCGCCTGCCGGCGACCTACCTCGTGGCGCAGGACGGCCGCATCACCATGGTCTACCACGGCTACGGCGCCGGTTTCACCGAAGACCTCAAGCAGCGCGTCGTGGCGCTGATGAACAAGAAGTAGCGTGCCCGCGAAAAAGGCCCTCAGCGTCAGCGCCAGCCTGGAGCTGGAGGCCAAGGGCGGCAGGCTCGGCGGCCGTCGCTGGATCGAGCTGCTCGCGGCGATCGGCGAAACCCGTTCCATCACCCATGCCGCCAAGGCCGTGGGCCTGAGCTACAAGGCCGCCTGGGACGCGGTGGAGGCGATGAACAACCTCTCGGACCGGCCGCTGGTGGAACGCGCGGCGGGCGGCAAGGGCGGCGGCGGCACCACGCTCACGCCGCGCGGCGAGCAACTGGTGCAGACTTATGCGGCCGTCGCCGAGGAACACCAGCGTTTTCTGGACCGCGTCAACGGCCTGCTCGGCAATGCCGAGGCCGACCTGCGCATGCTCAGGAGGTTCACCATGCTCACCAGTGCCCGCAACCATTTCTCCGGCAAGGTGCTGCGCGTCAAGGCCGGTGCCGTCAACGACGAGGTGGAACTGGAACTCTCCGGCGGCGATCGCCTGGTCGCCATCGTGACGCACGAAAGCGTCGAGACCCTGGGACTGAAGAAGGGCGTCGAGGCCCTGGCCCTGATCAAGGCCTCCTGGGTGATCGTGGCCCTGGACGAAGGCCCGGCGATGAAGCTCTCCGCCCGCAACCGCCTGCGTGGCAGCGTCACCAAACTGACCCGCGGCGCCGTCAACAGCGAGGTGGTGATCGGCCTCAAGGGCGGCAACTCCGTGGTCGCCACCATCACCAATGCCAGTGTCGACGAACTGGGGCTGTCCGTGGGCAAGGCCGCGAGTGCGATCTTCAAGGCTTCGAGCGTGATCCTGGGCGTGGCGGGCTAGGGCCTGTCAACACCACCGCGATCGCAGCGATCACGGTAGTGCTGACAGGCCCTGGGTACCCGCGCTCATGGCCGGATCACTGAACGAAGGTCGCCCGGTCTCCACCCGGCCGGCGAAGCGCCGCAGGAACCGCAGGTCGTTTTCCTGCGTCACGCTGAAGTCGTACCAGCCGTGGCTGTCCGACAATTCCCAGAATGCCGTGGCGCTGCCGCCGGCCGGCAAAGCATGGCTCCAACTCCGGTCGTCGAAGTAGGCATTGTCGGTGACAAGCAACTGGCAGGCGCGGCGGCCGGTGTTGCGCATCTTCAGTTCGACACCACCACGCGACACCTCGTAGCAGACCTCGATCTCCGGCTGCGCTGCGTCGGTGGCGAGCCGGCCGGCGAAGTGTCGATGCCAGCCGTTGTGCCCGAGCACCCACAGATCGTAGCGGCCGTCGTCCGATCCCAGATCCCAGTTGTCGCCCAGGTTGCGCCCGGCTTCCACGCCATAGCGCCGCGGAATGCGGTCCAGGTGCAGGCGATCATAGACATGGAACACGGCGCCGGCCTTGCCCGTATTGGCGAATTCCAGCCGCAGCCGTGAACTTCCGTCGGCCGCTGCACTGGCATGCAACTCGTAGGGCAGGGCACGCGAGCGTCGCACCAGCCGCGGTTGCTCCGGTGCCTGCTGCTGCTCCTCGGCGGGCAGCGGTACCTGGTCCTGGCCGGCCTGGGTGTTGTTGATCGCCTCCGACTCCAGCAGCGTCTTGCGCGGCAAGCCGGGAGGCGCCTGGTTGGGCGTGGCGAAGTCGAAGCAGCTTGTCAGGTCGCCGCAGAAGGCGCGGCGCCAGGAGCTGATGTTGGGTTCCGGCACGCCGAAGCGCTGCTCCAGGAAGCGCAGCACCGAGGTGTGGTCGAAGCTCTGCGAGTTCACCCAGCCGCCGCGACTCCAGGGCGAGACCACGTACATCGGGACGCGAGGCCCCGGCCCGTAGACGCTGTTGTGGAAGGCCTCGCCGCCGTGGCGCTCGCTGGCGCTGTCCAGCGTGGAGCCGCCGGCGAGGCTGCCATCGGGGTTGCGCGAGGGCGCGCAGGGTGGCGGCAGGTGATCGAAGAAACCGTCGTTCTCGTCGAAGTTCACCAGTAGCACCGTGCGGCTCCAGACCTCGGGGTTGCTGGTCAGCGCGTCCAGCACCTGCTGAACGTACCAGCCGCCCAGCACCGGGCTCGACGGATCGGGATGCTCCGAATAGCGGTCGCCGGCCACGACCCAGGACACCTGCGGCAGTTGCCCGTTGGCCACGTCGCGGCGCAGCGTGCCGAGCATGCCCAGGTCCGGCATGGTGTTCGCCGCGCCCTTGTAGAGCGGGTTGCCGGCGCTGTGTGCCGGCAGATAGGGCGGCCAGGGGAAACCGCTGGGGTCGTTGCCATGGCGCTCGTTGGCTTGGCGATAGGCGCGGAAGCCCTCCAGCGCGTTGTCGCTGAAGTTGTAGGGGTGATTCTGGTACACCTTCCAGCCGATGCCGGCTTCCTCCAGGCGCTCCGGATAGGTCTTCCAGGAATAGCCCTCGCTGGAAGGGCCCAGCGAGGAGAACTGGTTGTTGATCGCCGGGCCGCCGCCCGCGCCGCTCGGGTCATTGGTGCCGGTCCACAGGAACAGGCGGTTGGGATTGGTGCCGCCGTGGAAGGAGCAGTGGTAGGAGTCGCAGAGCGTGAAGGCATTGGCCAGCGCGAACTGGAATTCCAGCTCCGGTTCCTTGAAGTAGCCCATCGACCATGTGCGCTTGTAGCTGGGCCATTCGTGGAGCCGGCCGTGGTCCCAGGCCGCCTGGGCATCGCCCCAGCCATGCGGCGTGCCGGTGACGCGCTGCGCGTTGCCCTGGCGGCTGTCGAGGTGGTACGGCAGCACGATCCGGTCACTGTCCGGCTCGGCGCGCGGCCTCGGAGTTTCCGCGGGCTCCGGCAGGTCCAGCTGGATATCCGGGTTCACGCGGAACATCTGCTCCCAGACCCGGCGGCCACCTGGCAGCGGGATGGTGAAGCGGTCGCCGAAGCCGCGCACGCCGGGCAGCGTGCCGAAGTAGTGATCGAAGCTGCGGTTCTCCTGCATCAGGATTACCACGTGCTGCACGTCCATGATCGTGCCGTGCACCTTCGCCGCGGGTATCGACATGGCAGCGCGCAGCGCGGGCGGCAGCGCCGCCGTGGCAGCAGCGGCGCCGGCCAGCTGCAGGAAGCGGCGCCGGCTGGCGGAAGTCATCGGCACAGCGCGTGTGTTTCGCGCGCGAAGGAAATGCGAAGCATGGGAAGCCGTCGTGCCGGGTCGTGGAAGGACGGGCGCAGGTTCCACCATGGCGGAGCGCGCCTGAGCGGCAACGATAGGAAGCGGGCGCGACAGTTCCGTGACGGCCGCGGTGGTAAAACGAAACTAGGCGGCGCTCAGGAGGTGGCGTGTTCCCGCAACTGTCCGGCGTCCATCTGCATCACCCGGTTCGCCAGGTAATCCACCTCGGCGGTGGCGTGCGTGACGTAGATCATGGGCACCTGGGTCTCTTCCTTGATCCGCCGCAGGAACGGCAGTATCTGCTGCTTGAGGCGCTCATCCAGCGAGGACAGCGGTTCGTCCAGCAGCAGCAGGCGCGGCGAGTAGAGCAGGGCGCGGCCCAGGGCGACGCGCTGGCGCTCGCCGCCGGAGAGCTGTGCCGGGCGGCGCGCCAGCAGTGGGCCGATCTCCAGCAGGTTCAGCACCGGCTGCAACTCGAAGCGCCGCTGCGCCGGTTCCAGCCGCTTGTAGCCGTAGAGCAGGTTCGCCTGCACATCGAGGTGCGGGAACAGCTGGCCGTCCTGGAACACCAGGCCGAAATGCCGTTCCCAGGCGGGCACGAAGCGCTTGCCGTCGGCCAGCAGTTCACCGTCAAAGCGGATCAGGCCCGATTGCGGTTTCAGCAGCCCCGCCAGCAACGCCAGCAGCGTGCTCTTGCCGCTGCCCGAGGGGCCGCAGACGCCGGTGACGCCATCGCCGATCTCGGCCTGCGCCTGCAGACGGAACGCGCCGCGCCGGAAGTCGAGGTCAATGCTCAGCATGCGGTTTGTAGCCCAGCAGGCGTTCGGTGCGGCGGCTGATGATGTGTGCGGCGGCGAGGGCGACGCTCGCCAGTGCGATGGACAGCAGCGTCAGGCGCTGTGCCGCCACTTCGCCGCCGGGGACGTGGGTATAGCCGTAGATCGCCAGCGGCACGGTGCGCGTCTCGCCGGGGATGCTGCCGACGAAGGCCATGGTGGCGCCGAACTCGCCGAGGCTGCGGCTGAAGCACAGCACCAGCCCCGCGATGATGCCGGGCAGGGCCAGCGGCAGCGTGACGGTGAGGAACACCTGCCAGGGGCGGGCGCCCAGCGTGGTCGCCGCCTGCTCCAGTCGCCGGTCGATCATGGCGAAGGCCAGGCGCACCGGCTGCACCATCAGCGGGAAGGCCATCGCCGCGGAGGCCAGCACGGCACCCTTCCAGGTGAAGGCGATGACGATGCCGAAGGACTCGTTGAGCCAGCGTCCGACCAGCCCCTGGGTACCCAGCAACAGCAGCAGCAGGTAGCCCGGCACTACCGGGGGCAGCACCATCGGCAGCTGTACCAGCACCTCCACGGCAAGCTTGCCGCGCGAGTCACGGCGCGCCAGCCACCAACTCGTGGCGATGCCCAGCGGCAGGCACAGCAGGGTGGCCCAGAACGCGACTTTCGCGGACAGCCACAGCGCGGTCAGTTCGTCGGGCGAGAACACTTAGGGAGTTGAGAGAAGAGTGAATCCGTACTTGCGGAAGATCGCCGCAGCCTCCGGCGAGGTCTTCACATACTGCAGGAATTCGCCGCCCTCGGCACGCGCCGTCTTGACCAGCGCCACCGGATAGACGATCGGCTTGTGGCTGCCGGCGGGGAAGCTGGCAATCACTTCCACCTTCTGGCTGATCGCCGCGTCGGTGGCGTAGACGATGCCCAGCGGGCATTCGCCACGCTCGACGAAGGCCAGCGCGGTGCGCACGTCGTCGGTGCCGACGATGCGGCTGGAGACCTTGTCCCACCAGCCCAGCGAGCTCAGTGCTTCCTTGGCATAGATGCCCACGGGCACTACGCCGGGCTCGCCGGTGCAGAGCTTGCCCTTGAAGGCGCCGGCAAGGTCGAAGCCGCGCTCGGTGGTCACCGGAAAGCCCTTGCCCTTCGGCGCGATCAGCACCAGCGTGTTGCCGAGCAGCGAGCTGCGGCTGCCGGCAGCGATCCTGTTGCGCTGTTCCAGGTAGTCCATCCAGGACAGGTCGGCCGACATGAACAGGTCGGCCGGCGCGCCGGCCTCCACCTGCTTGGCCAGCGCCGAGGAGGCGCCGAACACCAGTACCGGCTGCTCGTGCCCGGCCTTCTGCCAGGCCGCGCCGATGTCGGTGACGGCGTTGGTCAGGCTGGCGGCGGCGTAGACGCGGGCCGGGTCGGCGAAGGCCGACCAGGAGCACAGCAGCAGGGACGCCGCAAGGAATCTGGCCTGTAGGCGCATGGTAAAAGCCGGGTGGTTCGCGGGAAGTTCGATATATAGCGTTCTACATAACGATATCGCTGTCAACAGGGCGCACGGGCCGCGACGCCCCGGCACCTCTGCTGCTTCCCTACGACCAAGGTCGTAGTCCCAATCTCGGATACCGCGCGGCTCTGCGTGGGCGGAACATGGTGGTCACGCAATCAATGCGGGACTTCCGCAAGCGCCCCAGGAGCCGCCCATGATCTGGTATCTGGTCACAGCACCCCACGCCTACACTGTCAGCGAGCACCTGCGCGGTGATTGGGGAGCTGCGCTGCGCAAGCGCATGGTGGTCATGCCCTACGAGCTGCTGACGCGCATGCCGGTCATGCCGCAGGGCAGCTACATCTTCTCCGACCTGGAGCGGCTCGACGCGCTGCCGCGCAAGATCCTGGGCAGGGTCTGGGCGCGGCTGCAGGATAGCGGCTGCCGCATGCTCAACCACCCGGAGCGCAGCCTGCGCCGGCTGGAACTGCTCGACGCCTTGCACAAGGACGGCAGGAACGATTTCCGTGCCTTCCGGGCCGACACCGCCGGCGAGCCCTGGCGCTACCCGGTCTTCCTGAGGCAGGAAAAGGAGCACAGCGGCGCGCAGAGCCCCTTGCTCCATGACCTGCAGTCGGTGCGCGAAGCGCTGCTGCAGCTGGTGCTGGCCGGCCATGCATTGTCTGACCTGCTGGTGGTGGAGATGTGCGACACCGCCGACGCGGACGGCATCTACCGCAAGTACTCGGCCTTCCGCATCGGCGAGCACATCGTCCCGCGGCATGTGCTGTTCAGCCGTAATTGGATGCTGAAGGACATGGACCTGGTTGGGCCGGCGCGTCGGGCGGAGATCCTGGACTACTGCCAGAACAATCCGCATGAGTCCGAGCTGCGCGGCATTTTCTCCCGGGCGCAGATCGGCTACGGTCGCATCGACTACGCGCTGGACCGGGACGGCCGCATCCAGGTCTGGGAGATCAACACCAATCCGCAGATCATGCGCGCCCCGAGTGCATACCCGGAAAGCGTTCGCCACTTTCACCAAGCCTTCGCCGGGCGCTATCTCGAAGCCATGCAGGCCATCGACAGCGACGGAGAAGAGTCCACCGATGCCCGTTGGTCCGATCTCGCCCGGGCGCTGGTCTCCAAGGGCGGGCGCCGGAGCCAGCCGTGACGCAGGCGCTGCGGTTCCGGCTGGCCACGCCGCAGGACGCCGTGGCGATCATCGCTTGCGTGCGTGCCGTGCGCGGCGAGCACTACCCGATCCGGCTCCTCTACGCACCGGAGGAACTCGCGCAGGCGATCGCCTACGCCCGGCTCGTCTTCGCGCTGGCGCTGCTGCCGTCCACCGGCGAGGTCGCAGGCCTGGCGGCGCTGGAGCCTTCACCCTACGGTCGTACCGGTGAAATGGGCGTGATGATGGTGCTACCTACGCATCGTCGCCGGCATGTTGCCGACGATCTGCGCCTGCTGCTGGTTGCCTGGGCACGCCAGCACGGCAGGCGCGGCCTGTGGGGTGAAGTCCTCGCTCCGGTCGCAGACTCGCCGGACGCCGCCTGCGTTTCGCAGCGCTTCACCGAGAACGCCCAACTGGTTCCCAGCGGTATCGCGCTGGGCCTGTGGCCGGGTCCGGGCGGCGAGCGGCAGAGTTTCGTCCGCTACGCCAGGCCCCTGCCAGCCAAGGCGTCGTCCAAGGCCTGCCGGCTGCCCACCCGGCATCGTGCGCTGGTGTCGGAAATCCTCGGGCGCCTGAACTGTCCTGTCAGCTTCACGGCCGACAGCCCGGCCAGCGGAGCCGGCATCCTGGACGCGAAACACGAGGAGGGGCTTCGTTCCTGGGTCCTCGCCGTTCCGCGCATCGGCAGCGACAGCGCCGCGGAACTGGCGGGCGCCATCCGGCGCATCCAGACCCATCCCGACGTGGCCTACGCGCACCTGGAGCTGCCGCTGGCGCAGCCCGGCGCCAGCGCGCTCTGCGAACTGGCGGAGGCCCGAGGCTTTTTCTTCTCGACGGTGACCGCCGAGCCTTTTCATGACGGACCGGGCCTGCGCCTGCAGTGGCTGGCTCAGCCCATCGAGCCCAACGGGCTGCTACTGCTCAATCCGCTCGCGCGGCGCATCGCCGGGCACCAGTCCCGCGAGCAGGAGCGCGTGCGGCCCTGGGCCGTCGCGGCGGCCGCATGAACCGCCGCCCCGCGCCTATCCTGCTCGCCACCGAACTGGGGAACGGCCAGGGTCATCTCGCGCCGATCGGTGCGATCGCCGCGCATCTCACCGGCCGCGGCCAGCCCTGCCTGCTGGCCACGCATCAGCCCGAGACGGCGCAGGAGATGGGCCTGTACCGCTACGCGCCCATCCTGCCGGCACCGACCGGCAGCGCCGGCATACAGTCCGTGCGCGTGCAGGCGAGCTACGCCAGCCTGCTGCACAACTGCGGCTGGCACGGCAAGACCGCCCTCGCGGGCCGCCTGCGCGCCTGGTGCTCGCTGCTGCAACTCAGCGGCGCCCGCGCCCTGCTGGTGGATCACGCGCCGACCGCGCTGCTCGCCGCGCGCGTGCTGAAACTGCCGGTGGCAGCGGTGGGCACCGGCTTCTGCCTGCCGCCGCCGCGAGGCCCCTTTCCGGCCTATCCCGGGGTGCCGGCGCGCGAGCAGCGCCTGCGCGACAACGAGGCCCATGTGCTCGCGGTGGCCAACGGGGCGCTGGCCGAACTCGGCGCGGAGCCGCTGCCAAGCCTGCAATCCCTGTTCGCCGGCGTGGAACTGGGCCTGAAGACCTATGCCGAACTGGATCACTACGGCCCGGGCCGCGAGGCCGACTGGCTCGGCCTGCCGGACTTTTCCTCCGGCCTTCCGGCGGAGTGGGGCGAGTCCCGCGAGCCGCGCATCTTTGCCTACCTGCGTGCCGGCGAAGGCCTGGAAGCACTGCTGGCGGCGCTGCAGGCCAGCCGTGCGCAGGTGCTCGTGCGCCTGGCGGACATCCCGCTCGAGATGATCACCCGCTACGAGCGCCCGGGCATGCGCATCACGGACCGCAACATCTGGCTGAGGCAGGCCGTGGAAACCTGCGATGGCTTCGTCGGCTCCGGCTCCCATGGCGCGGTGGCCGAGGCCCTGCTGGCCGGAAAGCCTTGCCTGGTCCAGTACTCCCACACCGAACAGCGCCTGGTGGCCGAGCGTGTCGAGGCGATCGGCGCCGGCCTGGCGCTGGCGACCAGTGCCTCCGAGTCCTTCGGTACAGGCCTTCAGCGCCTGCTGGACGACTCCACGCTGCATCACACCGCCCGGCAGTTTGCCGCACGCTACGCCGGCCGTGACCGGCAAGGCATCCTGCCGCGCTGGGCCGACGGCTGGATGGACAAGCTCGCGGCCTGAACCCGCGCCTCAGCCGCGCGCACCGTTTCTCATGCATCACGCGTTGCGTCGGCAATCGTCCGGCAACGTCGTCGCGCCCGCGTTTCGGCCCGACATCCCGCTGCTCTGCTCAAGGTCTACGACCAAAGTACTAGGACTACTCACGGATACCGCGGTCGCGTGCGGAAGCGGAAGCTGACACCCACTAGACAAATCATAGGGGGTCACAATGAACCACATCCACAAGATCATCTGGAGCCGCGCGCTCAACTGCCTGGTCGTGGCCTCGGAACTGGCCCGCAATCATGGTGGTGGCGGCAGCGGAACCATCGGTGCGACGCCCGTATCGCGGTCTACCATCGTACGGCTCGGCGCCTGGGCGTTGGCGCTGCAACTGGCATTCCCGCTGATGGGCTATGCGCCTCCGGCCCTGGCCGAGGAGTGCCGGCTCAACGATTCCAACAACAATGGCGGCAGCAACGGCTCGGCCGTCAATTCCCTGGCCTGCGGCATCGGTAACGTCGCCAGCGGCGGGGACAGCACCGCGGTTGGCGCGTTCAGCGATGCCACCGGACAGTTCAGCAACGCCTTCGGCGCGGACAGCCAAGCCACCAACAGCCGCGCCACCGCGCTGGGTACGAGCAACATCGCCTCCGGAGCCAGCAGCACTGCGGTGGGCGATGCCAACCGCGCGAACGGAGCCAACAGCACCGCGGTCGGCCATGCCAGCCTGGCCACCGCCACGAGCAGCCTCGCCGTTGGCGACGACAGTGCTGCGAGCGGGACATTCAGTGCGGCCATCGGCTATGACAGTACTGCCACTGCCAACCGCAGCCTGGCGATTGGCAGCCGCAGCACCGCGGTCGGTGCGTACTCGGTGGCGATCGGCAACGCCGATGTCGCTGCTTCGGGCGCGCGCACGACTGCTGCAGGCGCTAACGGCATCGCCATCGGCAGCAACGCGGAGGTCTCTGCTGCCCGTGGCACTGCCATCGGCGTCAACTCGCTTGCCAGCGGCACCGACAGCACGGCGGTGGGCAGCGGCAGCGGGGCTTCCGGCGGCCAGGGTACAGCCCTCGGGTACTTCAATGAGGTCGAGGCTCTGGGCGGCTCCGCCGTCGGCAATCGCAACGACGCCTTCGGTGAAGACAGTTCGGCCTTTGGCTACTCGAATGACGCCGGTGGTCTGGCAAGTTCCGCTTTCGGCCACAGGAATTCCGCCGAGGGAGACTACAGTACAGCTCTGGGTAGCGGCAGCATCGCCTATGCGGACCGCTCGCTGGCAATCGGCATGGCCTATGCGCCGGATGGCTATGGTGGCTTCCTGATCGGTGCGCTCGCCGGGGGAGTGGGGAGTATCGCGATCGGCGGCCTGGCGGCTGCGGGCGGTGAACGTTCCATTGCTCTTGGCACCGAGACGTTGGCATTCGATGAAGGCGCCATCGCCATCGGCCAGCGGAATGTGGCGGGCTACTACGTGTATGACCCGGAAACGGGGGAGCCTGTTACTGACCCGGAAACGGGATCGATAGTCATATCCGGGCAGTACGCCATTGCCTTCGGCACGGACAACGGTGCCTACGGCGATGCCAGCATCGCGCTAGGCCTGCGCAACAGGGCCTACGGCGAATCGAGTCTCGCCTGGGGTTTGGACAATCTCGCTGACTTGGACAGCGATATCGCCATCGGTATTGGCAATACGGCGAACGGCGAGGAGAGCAGCGCCTTCGGCCGTGACAACGACGCGAGCGGATCGAACAGCAGCGCGTTCGGCAACGAAAACGACGCCAGCGGTGTCTCCAGCAGCGCCTTCGGCTACGAGAACAACGCCAGCGGCCTCCGCAGTTCGGCAATGGGACATGACAACGTTTCCAGCGGCGAGCGGAGCAGCGCGCTGGGCTATGGCAACCAGGCAGCGGGGGCATACAGTGCCGCGCTCGGTGCCAATGCCAATGCCAATGCCGATCACTCCATCGCCCTCGGCACGGCGCTGGATACCGAGGCCGGCACCACGGTCGCGGCCGGCGCCACCAACGGCGTCGCCATCGGCCGCAATGCCAGTGTCGCGGCCGCCGGCGTCAATTCGATCGCCATGGGC
This sequence comes from Solimonas sp. K1W22B-7, assembly GCF_003428335.1. GTDB lineage: Bacteria > Pseudomonadota > Gammaproteobacteria > Nevskiales > Nevskiaceae > Solimonas_A. Next base: position 2,983,468 of record NZ_CP031704.1, on the reverse strand, counting down.
ACCAGCGCCGCGGTATCCGGGGTCAACTCGATCGCAATGGGTTCCAGCGCCACCGCCAGCGGCATCCGCAGCACGGCGATCGGCACCTTCAGCAATGCCGCGGCCCAGAACGCGGTGGCCATCGGCAACGCGGGCAGCGCGGCCAACGGCGCGCGCGTCGGCACCGGCGCCACCAACAGCGTCGCTCTCGGTGCCGATGCCGCCGTGGCAGACAATGCCACCAACGCTGTCGCGCTGGGCGCCTTCACCCGGGCTTCCGCTGGCGGCAGCGTCGCTATCGGCCAAAACGCCAACGTGGCGGCGGCCGGGACCGATGCGACGGCCATTGGCAGAGATGCCGCCGCCTCGGGGAACCAGAGCGTGGCCGTAGGCTATTCCAACTCTGCCACGGCAACCGTAACCAGTGCATTGGGCAGCGACAATACCGCTTCTGCCGCCGGCGCCAGCGCGGTGGGCGCGCGCAATGTCGCCAACGGGGTGAACTCTTCGGCGCTGGGCTTCACCAACACCGCCTCGGGTGGGAGCAGTTCGGCCCTGGGCTCCAACAGCCAGGCGGCCGCGGATTTCTCGCTGGCCATCGGCAACTCCGACACCGCGGCCACCGGCGCGCGCATCGCCGCCGGCGCCACCAACGGCATCGCCATCGGTCGCAATGCGGCGGTGGCGGCGACCGGGGTCAACGCGATGGCCCTGGGCACCAGCAGCGCCGCCAGCGGCCTGCGCAGCTCGGCGATCGGCACTTTCAGTTCCGCTGCGGGGCAGGACTCACTGGCCATCGGCAATGCGGACGCCGCAACCTCCGGCGCACGCGTCGGCGCCGGCGCCACCTACGGCGTTGCCATCGGCCGCAATGCCTCCGTCGCCGCCAATGCCACCAATGCCGTCAGCCTTGGCACCAACGCCACCACTTCGGCGGCGTCGGCCACGGCTGTCGGCGTGGGCAGCACGGCTTCCGGCGTCGCCAGCAGCGCGCTGGGCAACGGCAACACCGCCAGCGGCCTGCGCGGTACCGCCGTCGGTGCGAACAGCACGGCAGCAGCACAGGACTCGCTGGCTATCGGCGGTGCCGATGTGGCGGGCAATGGCGCACGCGTCGCCGCCGGTGCTACCAACGGCATCGCCATCGGCCGCGGTGCGGCGGTGGCGGCGACGGGCGTCAACGCCATGGCCATTGGTTCAGCCACCGTGGCGTCGAGCGATCGTGCAACCGCCGTGGGTGTGCTCAGCCAGGCAACCAATATCGGCAGCAGCGCGTTTGGCAACGACAACCGTGCCTCGGGCGCAAGCAGCACCGCCGTCGGAGACCAGAACCAGGCCACGGCAGAAGACACCACTGCCGTCGGCGTCTACAACTTCGCGACGGCGGAGGAAGCCACGGCGATCGGGCATTTCAACGAAGCCAGTGGCTCCCAAAGCGTTGCCGTTGGCAGCTTCAACGACGCCACGGGCAGTAACGCCACCGCCATGGGCATTGACAACTACGCCACCGCCGACGGCAGTATTGCCATCGGCGGCAACAACAACGCGGATGGGGAAGATGCCGTTGCCCTCGGCGCCGGCAACGATGCCGCGGGCGATGAAAGCGTTGCGATTGGTTTTTACAACGAAGCCTCCGGCACGGGCAGCATGGCCATCGGTAACCACAACGAGGCGACGGTGGATGACGCCGTCGCGATAGGCCGGAACAACGACTCTGGCGGTGACCGCAGCAACGCCATCGGAGCCGACAATTCCGCCAGCGGGGCCCAAAGCAGCGCCGTCGGGTACTCCAATTTTGCCGGCGGGGCCGACAGCAGTGCCATGGGCAACTACAACGACGCCGACGGCCTTGCCAGCAGCGCTTTCGGCCATCGGAACTCCGCGAGCGGCGCTTATAGCACCGCGCTGGGCGCCAACGCCAACGCCAACGCCGACCACTCCATCGTCATCGGCACGGCGCTGGATACCGAGGCTGGTACCACGGTCGCAGCCGGTGCCACCAACGGCATCGCCATCGGCCGCAATGCCAGCGTGACAGCGGCGGGCACCAACGGCATGGCCATCGGTTCGGCCACCGTGGCCTCGAACAACCGTGCAACGGCCGTGGGTGTGCTCAGCCAGGCGACGGGTGCCAACAGCACCGCACTGGGTAACACCAATCTGGCCAGTGGCGACGGAAGCGTTGCCGTCGGCTTCAACTCACAAGCCACCGCCGCCGTCGCCAGTGCGCTGGGTAACGCCAACGTTGCCAGCGGTAGCGGAGCCAGTGCTGTGGGCTACCAGAACGATGCCACCGGTGCTTACAGCGCCGCTCTTGGCCTCCACAACACATCTTCCGGCAACTTCAGCGCCGCAGTCGGCTACGGGAATACGGCGTCCGGTATCAACAGCACCGTTTTCGGCCTCGGGAGTTCTGCCGGCGGCACCTCCAGCTCCGCTCTCGGCCTCTACACCTCGGCCGCTGGAACCGCCAGCGTGGCCGTCGGCAACAACAGCAACGCCCTGGCGGACCGCTCGCTGGCAATCGGCGTGCACTCGGGCGAAGCCTATGGTGGATTTGGCGCAGTCGTCCGCGATACCGCCGTTGGAGGCATCGCGATCGGCAGCAGAACAACCGTTTTCGGCGAAGGCGCCATCGCCATCGGTCGCTACAACACTGCGGGCTTGGTCGAGATCGACCCGAGCACCGGAGACGCGACGGTGACCGGGCTTGATGCCATCGCCATCGGTTCGCGGAACGCCGCGCAGGCGGATTCCTCCATCGCATTCGGCCTGGACAACGTCGCCAGTGGGGAGAACTCTTCCGCATTGGGCTCCGCCAACACGGCTTCGGGCCTCCGTGGCACCGCCGTCGGCTCGAACAGCCAGGCTGCCGCGGATTACTCGCTGGCCATCGGCAACGCGGACACCGCGGCTGGCGGCGCCCGCGTCGTCGCGGGTGCCACCAATGGCATCGCCATCGGCAGCAACGCGGCGGTGGCGGCGACGGGTGTCAATTCCATTGCCCTGGGCCAAAGCGCCTCGGTATCCGGAGTCAATTCGATCGCCATGGGTTCCGCCAGCATCTCCAGCGGCCTGCGCAGCACAGCGATCGGAACCCACAGCAATGCCGCCGCCGAGGACTCGGTGGCCATCGGCAACGCTCAAGCCGCAGCCAATGGCGCGAGCGTCGCGGCTGGCGCCACCCATGGCATCGCCATCGGCCATAGGGCCGGCGTGGGCGCCACGGGCGAGGATGCCACGGCGATCGGGGCGTACGCGCGGGCCGACGGCACGCGGTCCACGGCGATCGGGGTCAACAGTTCCGCGGTCGAACTGGGCAGCGCGGTGGGTGGTTTCAACACCGTGGAAGGCAGAGGCGGCAGTGCGTTCGGAGGCAGCAACACTACGATCGGAGACTTTGCCGCGGCCTTCGGTGACGCCAACACCGCCGAGGGTCATGGCAGCAGCGCGTTCGGCTCTGCCAACTATTCCGAAGGTGATGCAAGCAATGCCTTCGGAGCCGGGAACTATGCTGTGGGTGAAGCCAGCAACGCTTTCGGTTACGAAAATGTTGCCCAGGGAGACTACAGCGTTGCGCTCGGTGCAAACAGCAACGCCAACGCCGACCATTCCATCGTTCTCGGCTCGTCGCTCGACAGCGAAGCCGGCGCCACCGTTGCTGCCGGCGCGACCAATGGTATCGCCATCGGCCGCAATGCATCGGTCGCAGCAGCCGGTGTGGATGCAATCGCCCTGGGTACCAATGCTTCGGCGACGGCCGCGGGCAGTGTCGCGCTGGGCCAGGGCTCGGTGGCCGACGTGGCCAACACCGTATCGGTGGGTTCTTCCACCAACCAGCGTCGTATCGTGAACGTCACGGCCGGCGCGGAAGACACGGATGCGGTGAACGTGGCGCAACTTGAAGCGGCCATCGCCGGTGTCGACGGCTTGTGCTCGGTGGGCACCGGCGGTGCGGATTCGTTGATCTGCGGTAGCGGCAACACGGCCAGCGCGACGCGCAGCACCGCCGTTGGCAGCGGCAACACGGCCAGTCAGACCGCAGCAGTCGCGCTGGGCGATAACAACTCCGCGAGCGGCTTCGCCGCCAGCGCGGTCGGCGTCAGCAACGAGGCGAGCGCCACCAACGCCACGGCCGTGGGCCGTACCAATAGAGCGAGCGCAGGCAACGCCAGCGCACTTGGCTACAACAATCAGGCCACTGGCAACGCCAGCACGGCGGTGGGCGACGGCAATATCGCCTCGGGCACCGACAGCGTGGCAGTGGGCACCCGCAACTTTGCTGGCGGCCAGTCCAGCGCGGCCTTCGGCACGAACGCCACGGCCGAGGCAGATTATTCGCTGGCCCTCGGTAATTCGGATGTGGGTCTCGACGATGTCGTCACCCAGGTGGCGGCGGGCGCGACCAACGGCATCGCCATCGGCCGCAGCGCGAGCGTGCAGGCTGCCGGCATCGACGCAATTGCGTTCGGCACCAATGCAAGCGCTACCGCCGCGAACAGCGTCGCGCTCGGCAGCGGTTCGGTGGCCGACACGGCAAACACGGTATCGGTGGGTTCTTCCACCAACCAGCGTCGTATCGTGAATGTGGGCGCCGGCTCTCTCTCCGCGGGCAGCACGGACGCGGTCAACGGCAGCCAGCTGCGCGGCCTGAGCCTGACGCTGAGCAGCTCGCTCGGCGGCGGTGCGGCTGTGAATGCGGACGGCAGCTTCGTGGCCCCGACCTACAACGTGGCGGGCACGGACTACAGCAATGTCGGCGCAGCGATCGACGCTGTAGAGGCCCTTGCGAGCACCGGCAGCACCCTGGGCGTGGCTTATGACGATGCCAGCCGCGACACCGTCACCCTGCAAGGCGCCAGCGGCGCAACCCGCATCACCAACCTGGCGGATGGCGCGGTCACTAGCGCCAGCACCGATGCGGTCAACGGTAGTCAGCTCTTCGCCACCAACCAGGATGTCGCGCAGAACACTGCTGACATTTCCAGCCTGGGCGGCCGGGTGACCGCTGCCGAGAGCGGCATCACTGATCTCGATGGCCGCGTCACCTCGGCTGAAGGCACCATCGGCCAGCACACCACGGACATCGCTGGTCTCGATACTCGCCTGGATGCGGCCGAGACCGACATCGGTAGCTTGCAGGCCGACGTCACCTCGATCGGTGGCCGCATAACGACCGCCGAGGGTGACATCACCGTCCTGGACGGCCGCGTCGATTCCGCTGAAACCACCATCGGGCAGCACACGACCGACATCGCGGGTCTTGATACTCGCCTGGATACGGCAGAGACCGACATCGGTGGTCTGCAGACCGACGTGACCTCTCTCGACGGTCGCGTAACGACCGCCGAAAGCGACATCGGCGATCTCGATGGCCGCGTCAGCTCCGCCGAGACCACCATCGGTCAGCACACCACTGACATTGCCGGCCTCGACACCCGCCTGGATACGGCAGAGACCGACATCGGTGACCTGCAGACGGATGTGACTTCTCTGGACGGTCGCGTAACGACCGCCGAAAGCGACATCGGTGATCTCGATGGCCGTGTCAGCTCTGCCGAGACCACCCTCGGCCAGCACACCACCGACATCGCGGGTCTCGATACCCGCCTCGATACGGCCGAGACTGATATCGGCGACCTGCAAGGCGACGTCACTTCGCTCGGTGGCCGCGTAACGACCGCCGAGGGCAACATCACCGCCCTGGACGGCCGCGTAAGCTCCGCCGAGACGACCATCGGCCAGCACACGACCGACATCGCCGGCCTCGACACTCGCCTGGATACAACGGAAACCGACGTCACCTCGCTCGGTGACCGCGTAGTGACCGCTGAGGGCAACATCACCGCCCTGGACGGCCGCGTCAGCTCCGCCGAGACGACCATCGGCCAGCACACGACCGACATCGCCGGCCTCGACACTCGCCTGGATACGGCCGAGACCGACATCGGTGGCCTGCAGACCGACGTCACCTCGCTCGGAGGCCGCGTGACGAGCGCCGAGGGCAACATCACCGCCCTGGATGGTCGCGTCAGCTCGGCTGAGACCACCATCGGTCAGCACAGCACTGATATCGCCGGCCTCGACACCCGCCTGGATACAACGGAGACCGACGTCACCTCGCTCGGTGGTCGCGTGACGACGGCCGAGAACAACATCACCACTCTGGACGGTCGCGTCAGCTCCGCTGAGACCACCATCGGTCAGCACAGCACCGACATCGGTGGCCTGCAGACCGACGTCAGTTCTCTCGGCGGTCGCGTCAGCGCCGCGGAGACCGTGATCGTGCAGAACACGGCGGATATCGTAGATCTCGATACCCGCGTGGATACGGCCGAGACGGACATCGGTGGCCTGCAGGGCGACGTCACCTCGCTCGGTGGCCGTGTGACGAGCGCCGAGGGCAACATCACCGCGCTGGACGGTCGCGTCAGCTCTGCTGAAACCACGATTGGTCAGCACAGCACTGATATCGCCGGCCTGGACACCCGCCTGGATACGACTGAGACCGACGTCACCTCGCTCGGTGGTCGCGTCAGCTCTGCCGAGACCACCATCGCCCAGCACACGACCGATATCGCCGGCCTCGACACGCGCCTGGGATCGGCCGAGGGCAACATCAGCTCGCTCGGCAGCCGCGTCAGCTCGGCCGAGACGACGATCGGCCAGCACAGCGCCACCCTCCTGACGCTCGACACCCGCCTGGGTGCCTCCGAAACCCGCATTTCCGGCAACGCCAGCAGCCTCACCGCGGCCCTGGGCGGCGGCGCGGCTGTGAATCCCGACGGCAGCATCGCCGGTCCTACCTACAACGTCGCCGGCACGGATTACAACAACGTCGATGGCGCGGTGGAGGCCCTGGAGGCGCTGGCCGCTGCCGGCAGCACGCTCGGTGTGAACTACGACGATGCCAGCCGCGACACCATCAGCCTGCAGGGTGCCAGCGGCGCAACCCGCGTCACCAACCTGGCTGCGGGCACGCTCGCCGCGGGCAGCACCGATGCCGTCAACGCTGGCCAGCTCTTCAGCACCAACCAGGACGTTGCCCAGAACAGCAGCGACATCGCCGGCCTAGACACCCGTGTCACCACCGCCGAGGGCGGTATTGCCACCAACTCCGCGAACATTACCGCCCTGGATGGCCGCGTCAGCTCGGCTGAAACCACCATCGGCCAGCACACCACGGACATCGCTGGACTCGATACCCGCCTGGACGGTGCCGAGACCGACATCAGTGGTTTACAGACTGACGTCACCTCGCTCGGCGGGCGTGTGACGACTGCCGAGGGCAACATCACTACGCTCGACGGTCGCGTCAGCTCGGCGGAGACGACCATCGGTCAGCACACGACTGATATTGCGGATCTCGATACCCGTGTTGGCACCACCGAGACGGATGTCGCGGCGCTCGATGGCCGCGTGACGACCACGGAGGGCGATATCGCGGATCTGGGCAGCCGCGTGGATTCGGCTGAAACCACCATCGGCCAGCACACCACCGACATCGCTGGGCTCGACACCCGCCTGGACGGTGCCGAGACCGACATCGGCGGTCTGCAGACCGATGTCACCTCGCTCGGCGGTCGCGTCAGCGCCGCGGAGACCGTGATCGTGCAAAACACGGCGGATATCGTAGATCTCGATACCCGCGTGGATACGGCCGAGACGGACATCGGAGCCCTGGGCGGCCGTGTGACCACGACCGAGACGAACATCACTGGCCTGGGCACGCGCCTCACGGCTGCCGAAAGCAACATCACGACCCACACGACCGACATCGCCGGCCTGGATGGCCGCGTGGACACGGCGGAAACCAGCATCGGTACGCTGCAGACCAACGTAAGCGGCCTGCAGAGCACTGTTGGTACGCATACCACGCAAATCGGCGCGCTCCAGACCACCGTTGGCCAGCACACGACCGATATCGCAGGCCTCGACACGCGCCTGGGATCGGCCGAAGGCAGCATCGGCTCGCTCGGCAGCCGCGTCACCTCGGCCGAGACGACGATCGGCCAGCACAGCGCCGCCATCCTGACACTCGATACCCGCCTGGGCGCATCCGAAACCCGCATCTCGAGCAATGCCACCAGCCTCACCGCGGCCCTGGGCGGCGGCGCGGCTGCAAACCCCGACGGCAGCATCACGGGCCCGGCCTACAATGTGGGCGGCACGGACTACGACAATGTCGGTGGCGCGGTGGAAGCGCTGGAAGCACTGGCTACCACCGGCAATCCGCTGGGTGTGACCTACGACGACGCCAGCAGGAACACGATCAGCCTGCAGGGCGCCAGCGGTTCGACCCGTATCACCAACCTGGCTGCAGGCTCGCTCGCGGCTGGCAGTACCGATGCCGTCAACGGCGCCCAGCTCTTCGCCACCAACCAGGACGTGGCGCAAAACGCCAGCGACATCACCGCACTCGACGGCCGTGTCACCGGCACCGAAACCGGCATTGCAGGCCTGGATACTCGCGTCGGCGCTGCGGAAACGAACATCGGCAATCTGCAAACTGCGGTCGGCCAGCACACCACCGATATCGCCGGCCTGGATACCCGCCTGGGGAGTGCCGAGGGCAACATCGCGACCCACACCGGGGACATCGCCACGCTGGGCGGCCGCGTGACCACGGCCGAAAGCTCGATCAGCCAGAACACGGCCGACATCGCCGGTCTTGGCACCCGCGTCGATAGCGCCGAAACGAGCATCGGCTCACTGCAGGCCACCGTCAGCCAGCACACGACCGACATCTCCGGCCTCGATACCCGTGTCACCGCTACGGAAGGCGGCATTGCGACCAACGCCGCGGACATCAGCGCCCTCGGCGGTCGTGTGACCACGGCCGAAAGCTCCATCAATCAGAACACGGCTGACATCGCCGGCCTGGACGGCCGCGTGACCGGCAACGAATCCGATATCGGAGGCCTGCAGACCGACGTCGCGACTCTCGACGGCCGCGTAACGGCGACGGAAGGCGACATCGACAACTTGGATGGGCGTGTCGGCTCCGCCGAGACCACCATTGCTCAGCACAGCACCGATATCGCCGGCCTCGACTCTCGCGTGGGCAGCACCGAATCGAGCATCGGTTCGCTGCAGACGGATCTGGGCAGCCTGCAAACCTCCGTCGGCCAGCACACGACCGATATCGCAGGCCTCGACACCCGCCTGGGAACGGCCGAGGGCAGCCTTGCCTCCCTTGATGGCCGTGTGGCTTCGGCCGAGGGCAGCATCAGCACGCTGGACGGCCGCGTGACCGGCGCCGAGAGCGACATCGGCACATTGCAGACGGACGTCGGCAGCCTGCAGGCCACGGTCGGTCAGCACAGCACCGACATTGCCGGCCTGGACACCCGCGTGGGCGCCACCGAGACGAGCATCGGCACACTGGGTGGTCGCATGACCACGGCCGAGACGAACATCTCAGGCCTCGGCACGCGCCTCACCACTGCCGAAGGCAACATCACGACCAACACGACGGATATCGCCAGCCTGGATGGCCGCGTGGTTTCGGCGGAATCCAGCATCGGCACGCTGCAGGCCGATGTGAGCGGCCTGCAGGGCACCGTTGGCACGCACACCACGCAGATCGGGGCACTCCAGGCCAGCGTTGGCCAACATACGGCCGACATTGCCGGGCTGGATACGCGCCTGGGGACCGCCGAGGGCAGCATCACCTCGCTCGATGACCGCGTCACGACCACGGAAGCTGGCATCACCACCCTTGATGGCCGCGTCACTGGCACCGAGGCTGACATCGGCACCCTGCAGACCAACGTCGGACAGAACACGGCGGACATCGCGGGCCTGGATACCCGCTTGGGGACTGCCGAGAGCGATATCAGCGGCCTGGGTAGCCGCGTCACGACCACGGAAGCTGGCATCACCAGCCTTGATGGTCGCGTCAGCGCATCCGAGGCAAGCATCGGGCAGCACACCAGTGACATCGCCGGGCTCGATACCCGGCTGGGTACCGCCGAAACCGGCATCGCCGGCCTGGACAGCCGCCTCGCCGGCGCGGAAACCGATATCGGCGGACTGCAAACCGACGTCGCCTCGCTCGATGGCCGGGTGACGGCCACCGAGGGCGACATCAGTGGCCTGGACGGTCGCATCGGGTCGGCCGAGACCACCATTGGGCAGCACACCACCGACATCGCGGGACTCGATAGCCGCCTCGGCACCGCCGAGAGCGGAATTGCCGGCCTCGATACCCGAGTGGGCACGGCCGAAGCGAGCATCGGCACGCTGCAGACGGACGTGAGCGGCCTGCAGACCACCGTGGGCCAGCACAGCGCCGACATCGCCGGCCTGGATACCCGTCTCGGGACTGCGGAAAGCGACATCGGCGGCCTGCAGACCGATGTGTTCTCACTCGATGGCCGGGTGACGACCGCCGAAAGCGGCATTGCCGACCTGGGTAACCGGGTCACCACGGCGGAGAGCGACATCGGCAGCCTGGATGGGCGCGTCACGGCCACCGAGGGCAACATCGCGACGAACACCGCGGACATCGTCTCGCTGGATGGTCGCGTGACGACGGCCGAGGGCTCGATCAGCCAGAACACGTCGGACATCGCCAGCCTCGATACTCGCGTCGGCACCGCCGAATCGGGCATCGCCACGCTGCAAACCGATGTGGGCAGCTTGCAGACCGCCGTCAGCCAGAACACGACCGACATCGCCGGGCTCGATACCCGCGTGGGCACTGCCGAGAGCGACATCGGCAGCCTGCAGACCGATGTCTCCTCGCTCGATGGCCGGGTGACGACTGCGGAGGGCGACATCAGCACCCTGGACGGCCGTGTCAGCTCCACCGAGGCTACCGTCAGCCAGCACACGACCGATATCGCCGGGCTCGATACCCGGCTGGGCACAACCGAAAGCGACATCGGCAGCCTGCAGGGCAATGTGTCCTCGCTCGATGGCCGGCTGACGACCACGGAGGGCGACATCAATGACCTGGACGGTCGTGTCAGCTCCACCGAGACCACCGTCAGCCAGCACACGACCGATATCGCCGGGCTCGATACCCGCGTGGGCAGTGCCGAGACCCGCATCACCGGCCTGGATGGCCGCGTGACCGCCAACACTGCCAGTGCAGCAGGGCTGGCACAGGCCCTGGGCGGTGGCACGACCATCAACACCGATGGCAGCATCACCGCGCCGCGCTATCGCATCGCCGGTGACGACTACGACAACGTCGGCGATGCGCTCGGCGCGGTCGAGGCACTGGCCGGCGTCGGCAACCCGCTGTCCGCCGTCTACGACGACGCCAGCCGCAACACGCTGAGCCTGCGCGGCAGCAGCGGTGCCACCCGCATCACCCGCCTGGCGGCCGGCAGCGTGGCCGCCGACAGCAGTGACGCGGTGAATGGCGCCCAGCTGTTCGCGATCAACCAGAACGTGGCGCAGAACACGGCGAGCATCGCCGGGCTCGACGGCCGCATGGGCAGCGCCGAGGCCGGCATCGCACGGAACAGCGCCGACATTGCCAGCCTCGACAGCCGCGTTGGCGCCAGCGAGTCCGCCATCGGCGGGCTGAGCACCCGTGTCGGCGCCGCCGAGGCCGGCATCGTCACCAACAGCGCGGCGATCGGCGCGCTCGACGGTCGTGTCGATACCGCCGAGGCGGATATCGCGGCGGTGGGCGGGCGGGTATCCACCGCGGAAGGCCAGATCGGAGCCCTGGACACGCGGCTGGGTGCCAACGAGGCCGCCACCGCGCAGAACACCGAGGACATCGCGGCACTCCAGTCCGCCACCGTGCAGAACACTGCGGATATCTCGGATCTCCAGGCCGCTACCACGCAGAACAGCAGCGACATCGCCGCCAACACGGCCGCCATCGGCCAGCTGGATTCGCGCATGGACAGTGCCGAGACCAGCATCGCCGGCAACACCGCGGCCATTGCCACGATGGACACGCGGGTGGATTCGGTGGAGAGCGATGTCGCCACGATCTCCGGCAACGTCGCCGAGATGGCGGAACGGGTCGTCAACGTCGAGGGTGATATCACCGAGATGAACGTCCGGGTGACCAATGTCCAGTCCACCGCGACCACGGCGCTGACGCGTGCGGACCAGGCGCTGGCCTTCTGCGGGCCGGGTGGCGGTGCCGACTCCGCGGACTGCGGCGTGCGCAATGACGCCAGTGCCGAGGGCGCCACGGCCGTGGGTGTGGACAACACGGCCAGCGGTGCAGGTAGCGCGGCCCTGGGTTCGGGCAACACGGCCAGTGCCGCCAACGCCAGCGCCATTGGCGTCAATGCCACGGCGGCCTCGGCCAATGCCATCGCCATCGGTGCCGGCGAAGACGCCGACAGTTCGGCCCGTGTCGGCAGCAACGCCGACAGCGCCCTGGCCATCGGCCGCGGTGCGCAGGTGTCCGACGGTGCTGCCAATGCGGTGGCCATTGGCAGCGGTGCCCGCGCCCAGTCGGCCGGGAGCATCGCCCTGGGCCAGAACGCCACGGCGGTGCAGTCCAACTCGGTGGCGATCGGCTCCGGCGCCGTGGCGCGGTCCTCGGTCGCCGTCGGCACCGGCGCGCAGGCCACCGGCACCAACACCACGGCGGTGGGTGACAACGCGAACGCCAGTGGCAGCTTTGCGGTGGCGCTGGGCAACAACGCGGCGGCGAGCGGCAGCAACAGCGTGGCCCTGGGCAACGGCTCGGTCGCCAGCCAGGACAATATCGTCTCGGTAGGCTCGGCGACCCAGCAGCGCCGCATCACCAACCTGGCTGCCGGTACGGCCGATACCGACGCGGTCAACGTCGCGCAGCTCAACCTGCAGGGGCTCAGCGCCGTGCGCTACGACCGCAACACGGACGGCAGCATCAACTACAACTCGGTGACCTTCGGAAACCCGAATGGCAGCGGGGGTCCGGTGAGCCTGCACAACATCGCGGCGGGTGTTGCGCCGACCGACGCTGTCAACGTGCAGCAGTTGACCGACATGCGCCTCAGCTTCGGTCGCTTCCTCAACGACATGCGCGACGAGGCCAACGCCGGCATCGCGGGCGCCATCGCGATGGAAGCGGCGCCCTACGTGCCGGGGCACATCACCTATGCGGTCGGCAGCGGCTACTACGTCGACCAGGGCGCCATCGGCGTGACCTTCCGCGGCACGGCCGAGAACGGCCTCTGGAGCGTGACCACCGGTGTCTCCACCTCCGAGCATGGCACCGCGCTGCGCTTCGGCGTCAGCGGCGTGCTGTGGTAGGCGGGTGGCGGTACGTCCAGCCAAATGATCAGGGAGTGAATTGCCAATGAGCATCAAGTACTACGACTACGGCTACGGCCGGGAGCGCTACAAGCGCCGCTATGTCTGGGCCATCCAGGCTTATGGGTTTGGCCTGCTGAGCGGCCTGATCCTGATTTCGGTGCTGGGATGAGACAGGCAGTGGGTGAAGTCAACGAAGCCGAGTGGAGCGTCACGACCATGAAGAAGAGCGGAGTTTCCGTTAAGGCCGTGCTGCTGGCCGTGCTGCTGGCCGTCCTGCTGGCCGGCTGCAGTGCGCCGCGGCTGGTGCCCGATGCGGCCGGCGTGTCCTTTCCGGCGCGGGAGGCGTCCTATCGCAGCGAGGGTGTCGTGGTTTCCCTGGAGACCGCCAGGCTGTTGCAGCCAGGGCTGAGCAAGGACCAGGTCCGGCAGATCCTGGGTAACCCCCACTTCACGGAAGGCCTGCTGCAGGTACGGGACTGGAACTACATCCTCAAGCTTCCCGCAGCGGACGGCGGATGGGTCGAGTGCCAGTTCCAGCTGCGGTTCGACGAGCGGAACAAGGTGGCGGCGGTGCACTGGCAGACGGCGGCCTGCGCCAGCGCTGCCGCTGTGCCGGCGAGCACTGCTGCCAAAGCCGTTCCGTTGCCGGCAACTCAGGCGGACGGAGTCGGTACCTGGTCGGAAGAAGGGCTGGTCTTTCCCTTCGGCCGTTCCGCAGTGGGCGACCTGAGCGCGGCGGACCGGGCACGGCTGGAAGCCCTGGCCGCGCGGGTCGGCCAGCGGCCCGGCTCGGTGAAACGCATCGTCGTGGTCGGCCATGCCGATCGCATCGGCTCCGCGCAACGCAAGCGGGGGCGCTCGCTGGATCGTGCCCAGGCGGTGGCCGGGATTTTTATTGCCACGGGAATCCCGCCGGGGCTGATCGAGATCGTCGGCCGCGCAGATTCCGAGCCGCATGTGGACTGCTCTCCGGAGCCGCCGCTTGCGGCGCAAATGGCCTGCCTTGCACCGGATCGCCGTGTTTCGGTGATCGTCTACATGAGTGCGAGCTGAGCTGCCCGCAGGAGATCAGGACATGTTCTGGCTTGGACTTGCAGTCGGGTTACTGATGGGATCGATGGCGGGCGCAGGCGGGCTTGCCTGGCTGGCGATCAGGAACGACCGGCGCCGTTTCAGGTGAGTGTCGCGAGCCTTGCGGATCAGTTGCCGGCGAGCAGGCGCTGGGCCAGTACCGCCGCCTGGGTGCGGCTGCGCAGGTCGAGCTTGCGCAGCAGCGCGGTGATGTGGGTCTTCACCGTCGATTCGCGGATCGACAATTCGTCGGCAATCTGCTTGTTGAGGCGTCCGTCCTTGATGTAAAGCAGGATGCGCAGTTCCTGAGGCGACAGGCGGTCGAGCCGGGCGCCGATCGAATCCGGCGGGGCGGGGGTCAGGCTCTCCGACGGTGGCCACCAGCCCTCGCCGGCGATGACCCTGGAGAGAATCTGCTGGATCTGTTCCATCGGCGTGACCTTGGGGATGTACGCCACCGCGCCCAGGGCCTCCACGGAACGCACCCAGGACCGCTCCTCCATGCCCGATACCACAGCCACCCTCAGCTGGGGCCATTCGTGACGCAGGTACTGCAAGGCGGACAGGCCCTCCACGTCGGGCATCATCAGGTCCAGCAGCACCAGGGCGGTGTCCGGGAATCGCGGCAGCGCATCCTTGAGGCCTGCCAGGGATTCCACCTCGACGACGCGCGCAGCGGAATCGATGCGCTCCACGCTGAGGCGCAGGGCGACGCGAAGCAGCGGATGGTCGTCCGCGATGATGACGGTGGTGGCCGTAGTGCCCACGGATTCTCCGGTGATTTCCCCAGGTGCGGGCGCAGAAGCACAGCGGCGCCGGCACATACAACATCCAGTGTACTACGCGGGGTTGCCGCTCAGAACAGGAACTTCGCCACCAGCTCGGCATAGTCCGCCGTATCCGCACCCACGTCACGCAGGCCGGAGGCGGGGATGTAGCGCAGCATTTCCGTTGCCAGGCTCAGGTGCCGGTTGCAGCGGTAGCTTGCATTGATCCGCAGGTAGTCTCCGATGGACTTGTCGTCGACGGTCGACCGTGGGATCGGCAGCAGCGGCTGGGCGTAGGCGGCGTCTGCGCGTGACTGGCGCGCCATGTGTCCGCCGCCGACCCCCAGGCTGAGCCGTGGCGTCGGGCGGGCAGTGACGAACAGGCCGGCATGCACGAGGTTGGAGAAATCGCTCAGGCCGGATTGCGAGAAGTACGCACCGCGGGGGAACAGCGGATTGAAGGTCTCCAGGCGGCCGTCCCCGGCCTGCCGGTCGCCGGAGGCCAGGTCGAGCTGCAGTGCGAGACGCGGATTCCAGACCGTGCTGAAGCTGCGGCCCAGGAGGGCGCTGAAGGCCCAGGCGCGGATATCCGAGCGGCCGAACTCGCCGGTCTGGTACAGCGCTTCGGTGTCCCAGTCGTAGCGGCCGGCGCGACCGGCGGATTGCAGGCCGAAGACCTCACGGAGTTCCGCCGAGCGGATGCCGCCGAACAGGGCATCCTCGCGCTCATAGCGGTACCAGTAGGCATCCAGGTACGAGGTCGCGGGCTCACCGCGGCGGACGCGCAGGCCGGAGAAGCGCAGGTGGGGATTGTTGCGGTCGTCGAAGGCCGAATCGTCGCGGTACTCGACCGGTTCGGTGATGAAAGCCGTCACTTCGAGCTTGCCGGCAGATCCGGTCAGGCGCGCGCCATCATAGGCGCGGCGGACGTTGGGGCCTTCGCGCAAGGCGACGAAACGCTGGGTGCTGTCGAAGGCCAGCTCCTGGCGCCCGATGCGCAGCACCAGGCGAGGCCCGGAGTCGGCGGTGGCCAGATCGGCGAATGCCAGCTGGAGATCGCTGCGGTTGGCATCGACCGTCGCCGGGGGCGCGTCCTTGCTGTGAACGCGTGCGTCGCCCAGCTCGGCAAAGACGCGCAAGTGCGGCCCGGCATGCCAGTCGCCATGCAGGTTCAGGCGCTGGAACCAGTATCCGTCTGCGCCTGCAGTGCCCAGGCCGAACAGCGGGGCATCGAAAGCCACGCCCTTCATGCGCAGCTGGCCGCCCAGGCTCAGGTAGTGCCCGGGATCGTCGCCCAGCGGAATATGCTTGATCGCATCCAGCGGCGTCGCATGGGTGGCGGAGTCGGCAAGATCGCGATGATCCTCCGACCAGCGCGTGAGGCCGAAATCCGCGGCCTGTGCCCCCGATCCGATCAGCGACAGCAGCACCGCGATCGCGGTCAGGCGCGCCATTCGCGCAACTGTTCGATCAGGCGGGCATAGCCGGCGGATACGGAGGCCAGCAGCGTCTCGGCGAGTATTGGATCGGTCCCCGCCGCAGCCCGGAGGGCCGCGCAATCCCTTGCCAGCGAGGCGGCGCCGACCATGTTGCAGTTGGTTTCCAGTGCCTGGCTGGCCCGTGCGAGGCGCGCAGGGTCATTGCCGGCCTGCGCCTCGCGGAGCGCAGCCAGGTTTCCGGCCGCCGCCGCCACCATTTCGGCGATCAGCTCGGCGGCGCCTTCCTCGCCGAGATCCGCAACCAGTTGCGCCAATGTCGCGGGGTCGGCGAGGCGATCCGCCAGGGCGGCTGTAGTCGGCGGCGAGGCCGTGCGGCCGATGCCGGCCGTCACCTCTTTCAGCAGGCTTTCCAGCTCATGGCGGCGGAAGGGCTTGGCCAGGTGGCGGTCCATGCCGGCATCCAGGCAGGCCTGGCGCTCGCGATCCAGCACGCTGGCGCTCATCGCGAAGATGCGCGGCTGCGGGCGGCCTTCGAGCGCACGAATCCGGCGCGTGGCCTCCAGGCCGTCCATCACCGGCATCTGCATGTCCATCAGCAGCAGGTCGTAGTCCCGTTGCTGCACGGCTTCCACGGCAGCCAGGCCGTTCTCGGCGAGATCAGCGGAGTAGCCCAGCGATTCCAGCATGCGCAGCGCCACCTGTTGGTTCAGCGGCGTGTCCTCGACCAAGAGGATGCGCAGGGGTGCTGCCGAGGCGGTGGGCCGTGCCGAGGTCGCTGGCGCGGTGCTGGATCCAACCCCGGGCGACAGCAGTTCCAGCAGGGCATCCAGCAGGCCGGCACGGCGCAGCGGCTTGTGCCGCACCAGGTCGAAGGCCGGCTGTGACTGCGCGCTCTGCCGCACGCTGCTGAGCAGCATCAGGCGAGGACAGGCGCTGCCGTACAGGCGACGCAGCCCGGCGGCCAGCGTCGCGCCGTCCATCTCGGGCATCAGGTAGTCGATGATTGCGGCGTCGAAGCCCGCGCCGCTGCCCGCCAGCGCCAGGGCGTCTTGCGGTGAGGCCGTGTCGACGACCTCCATGCCCCATTCGTGGGCGGCCGCGCGCAGGATGCGCCGATTGGTGTCGTTGTCGTCGACGACCAGCAGGCGCTTGCCCGCCAGCATGCCGGCATCGGCCGGCGGCGGCGCTTTCCACTCCGGATCGCTGCCGGCGACGAAGCTGAACGAAAACGCCGAGCCTTGGCCCGGATGGCTTTCGACATGGACGCCTCCGCCCATCAGTTCGGACAGGCGCTTGCTGATCGCCAGTCCCAGGCCACTGCCGCCGTATCGGCGGGTGGTGGAGGCGTCGACCTGGCTGAAGGTCTTGAACAGGCGGTCGAGTCGCTCGGGCGGAATGCCGATGCCGCTGTCGCGCACGGTAACGTGTATCCGGTGGTGCTGCGCTTCCAGCCGTTCTGCCCGGACCGCTACCGCCACTTCGCCGTGCTCGGTGAACTTGACGGCATTGGACAGGTAGTTTGCCAGCACCTGGCGCACGCGGCCGCGGTCGGCCTTCAGCATGTCCGGTGTGCCTGGCGCGAACTCGCAGCCCAGGTCCAGGCCCTTCTGTGCCGCGCGTACTCCCACCAGCTCGAGTGCTTCTTCGACCACGCGGCGCAGTTCGAAGACCTGCTCGTCCAGTTCCAGCATGCCGGCCTCGACCTTGGTGAAGTCGAGGATGTCGTCGATCACGCCCAGCAGGTGGTCGCCGCTCTGGGTGATGGTTTCCAGGCTCTGGCGCTGGCTGGCGTCCAGCGACGTGTCGCCCAGCAGTTCCGCAGTGCCGAGGATGGCGTTCAGCGGTGTGCGGATCTCGTGGCTCATGTTGGCCAGGAAATCGCTCTTGGCCTGGGTGGCGGCCTCCACGGCGGCCTGTGCCTGTTCCAGCGCCGCCGCTTGTGCCCGCCAGCGGGCGCCGCCGCGGGCGAAGACATAGAGCAGCAGGCTGGTGAGCAGGCCGCCGAGCGCGACCAGCCAGGGGATCGCCTGCTCGCTCGGCGTCGCGAAGCCGGGCTTGCTGCGGAAGTGCACCGTCCAGGGGCGGCCCGGCATCTGCAGCGTCCGGACGGTGTCGAAGCTCGCCCGCGCGTCGGGCGACAGCGGTAGCGGATCCCCGTCCGGCTTGTCGCCGGCCGAAGAGTAGAGCATCGCGCCCGGACCGGTGGTGTCCCCGTCGAAGACTTCGAAGGCCAGGCTGCTGCTGTCGCCGCCCAGGAGCCCTTGCATGAACGCCTGTGCATGGAAGGTCGCGGAGATCCAGCCGAAGTGCCGTCCCTCCTTGAAGATCGGCACGTAGGCGATGAAGCCCACCCTTGTGCCGGTCTGGCTCAATATGCGCACGCGCGGTGCGAGGACCGCGTCGCCTGTCGCGGCAGCCGCTTCAAGGGCCGCACGGCGGTCGGCGTCCCGCATCATGTCGATCCCGATGCCCCGTTCGCTCTCGGGGGTCAGCGGCTCGGTGTAGTAGACCGGGGCATGGAACGGAGACTCGACGGGCTTGATCGGCGGCGGCGGCGGACGCAGCTTGAATTCGCGCAGGACCAGCGGGTTCGAGAAACGCGTGGTTGGCTCCCGGCGTACGTCTTCGACGAAGGCCGCCACCTCGTCCGGCGAGAGCTTCGGTACGAAGGTCATCGCCCGGATGCCGGGGTAGTTCTTGTAGAGCTGCAGCGGTGCCACATAGGCGCGCCAGTCCTCGCGGCTGACATACGTCGAGGCCTCGACCATGCCGCGCCCGCCGCGCATGATCTGCGTATAGGCGTTCATGCGCCTTCCGATGGAGGCTTCGAGCAGCCGCACCTCGGCATCGAAGCGCTGCTGCTGGTGCTGGTGGATGATGCGCCCGGTCTGCGCGGCCATCAGCAGGCTCGCCAGCAGCGTCAAGGCAATCAATGCCCTCGCCAACGCCGGCGTGCGCGTGGCGGTGGGTTCAGTGCCGGGTTGTTTCATCGCGCAGTCGCTCCACAAGGGCTGCATGGCGTTGTATCAGGCTGGCGCCCAGCGCGGCCGCGGCCTCGGTCCTGCCTTCCGTCGCGGCCGCTTCGGTGTCGGCACACAGTGCGGCGAGCGCCCCGGCGCCGATCTGCAGGCTGACGCCGCGCAGCGCATGCGCGATCCGCTTGAGCGCGGGCAGGTCCCGGGCGCTCAGGGCGTCGGCTATCCGCTGCTGCTGGACCGGCAGGTCGTCGATCAGGGCGCCGACGAGCTTGGCGGCCCCGTCCGGTCCGAACAGCTGCCGCAGTTCGGACCAGGCCTCGGCATTGAAATCGCCGGCTTCTCCGGAGGGGGTCAGTGCCGCCGCCAGATCCCGCAGCGCCAGCGGCTTCATCAGCACCGCGTCGGCGCCCGCTTGCAGGCAGGCCTGGCGGACAGTTTCCGAACCCGAGGTGATCATCGCCACCAGCCGGGTCAGCGGCCGGGCAGGGTCAATCCGCGATTTCAGGGCGGCAACGCTTTCGGCCGTATCGTCAGTGGCGATCAGGATCAGGCCCTGGAGATCGGCCGGCGCCTCCGGAACCGTCCCGGAAAGGATGGGAGAGGGGTAGCCCAGGCGCTTCAGCAGCAGGCCGGCCAGCCGGCGGCCGACAGCATCGTCATCCACCACCAGGCAATCCATTGCTCCGTTTCCAGCTTTGGCGTTCATCCTTGGTTTCCGCGGGTCGCCGGCAGTGCCGCAGGCGCCTTGCCCCGGGAACAGGGCAGGGACAGCATGGCGGGAGGGGGCCGGCGAGGGTTGTGGTCCGGCCTCACCCCGGTGCCGGATCGTTCGTAATATAATCAATAACTAACAAGGTGCAGTCCGGCGGAAGCAGAATTCCGCTCCCCCCACAGGCTCCAGTCGCCGTAAAAGCTGGAATTTTGTGAGGAAATCGCTACAATATGCGCCCTCAACGGCTCGGGAAGCTTCCGGGCCGTTTAACATTTCTGGAAGATTGAGCATGGTAACCATCCGTCTTGCCCGCGCTGGCGCGAAGAAGCGCCCGTTCTATCACGTCGTTGCGACCGAGAAGGCAAGCGCCCGTGACGGCCGCTTCATCGAGCGCCTGGGCCACTACAACCCGAACGCCCGCGGCGCCGAGCAGAAGCTCGTTGTCGACTTCGGCCGCGTCGAGCACTACCAGAAGAACGGTGCGCAGACCTCTGATCGCGTTGCCTTCCTGCTGAAGTCGGCCCAGAAGGCCGCCTGATTCGATGTCGGCGCGCCGGGTGACCCTGGGCCGTATCGCCGGGGTTCACGGTGTGCGGGGCGGGATCAAGGTCTGGTCCCTGACCCGTCCGATCGAGAATCTCTTCGATTATCGCAGCTGGTGGGTGACCCACGGCGCGGGTTTCGAAGCGAAGGTGCTGGAAGCCCACGTCCATGACCGATCCCTGGTGGTTTACATCAGCGGGCCGGACGGGAAACCGATCACGGATCGCGACATCGCCGCAGGGCTGATGGGCGCGGAAATCCAGGTGGATCGCGCGGCGATGCCGAAGCTGCCCAAGGGGCAGTACTACTGGATCGACCTGATCGGCGTGAAAGTGGAAAGCACGCTGGGCGTGGCGCTGGGGCTGATCGAGGACATGACCAGCAACGGTGCGCAGGATGTGATGGTGTTGCGGGATGGCGAGCGGCAGCGGCTGATTCCCTTCGTCAAGGAACACATCGTCAAGGAAGTGGATCTGGAGGCGGGCCGCATCGTCTGCGACTGGCATCCGGAATACGATGAAGATTGAAGTCCTGACGCTGTTCCCCGAGTGGGTGGAGCAGGTCACGCAGCACGGGATGCCGCGGATCGCGGCAGAACGCGGACAGCTGCAGCTGGTGGCGCGCAACCTGCGCGACTACAGCACGAACAAGTGGCGCAAGGTCGATGATCGACCTTACGGCGGTGGCCCCGGCATGGTGATGGAAGCCGAGCCGCTGGCCCATGCGATCCGCGATGCCAAGGCATCGCAGGCGCAGGCGAGGGTGGTGTACCTCTCGCCGCAGGGCGAACGCTTCAGCCAGGGCTGGGCGGAACGCCTGTCGCAGGAGCAGGGCCTGGTCCTGCTGTGTGGGCGGTACGAGGGGCTCGATGAGCGCCTGATCCGCTCGGAAGTGGATTTTGAGTTGTCGCTGGGCGATTTCGTGATGTCCGGCGGCGAACTGGCGGCGATGGTGGTGGTGGACGCGATTGCGCGCCTTCTGCCCGGGGTGCTGGGACACGAGGGTTCGGCGGCAGCGGACTCCTTTTCCAGCGGCCTGCTGGACCATCCGCACTACACGCGGCCGGAGGATTGGCGCGGGGAGCGGGTGCCGGAAGTGCTGCTGGGAGGCGACCACGCCAAGGTGGCGAGGTGGCGGTTGAAGCAGGCGCTGGGACAGACCTGGCTCAAGCGGCCCGACCTGTTGGACGGGATTGAGCTGGACAGGAATCTAGAGGTGCTGTTGCGGGAATTCATCTCGGAACAGCGAACATGAGTGAGGTAACGACGATGCAAGCGAACAAGATCATTGCCGCGGTGGAAGCGGAGCAGATGACCAAGAAGGTCCCGGACTTCCGTCCCGGTGACACGGTCGAGGTCAAGGTGAAGGTGAAGGAAGGCGACCGTGAGCGTCTCCAGGCCTTCGAGGGCGTCGTCATCGCCATCAAGAAGCGCGGCCTGCACTCCGCCTTCACGGTGCGCAAGACCAGCCACGGCGAGGGTGTGGAGCGCGTGTTCCAGACCTACAGCCCGCAGGTTGCCGACATCGCGGTGAAGCGCCGCGGCGACGTGCGTCGCGCCAAGCTGTACTACCTGCGCAACCTGTCCGGTCGCGCGGCGCGTATCGCCGAGAAGCTCGACTAAAGACCCGAGCAGCGTGGAGGGGCCCCAACGGAGTTGGGGATCCTAGCGTCGCGAGTGGTCGGGTTCGGGTAACTGGACCTTCCGGCACCCGCAAGCTCATCGCAGTCCCCAAAGCCCGTGGCCATTCGGCCACGGGCTTTTTGCGTCTGCGGCTTGACATCGTCGGTCGTCGGGGCGTAGTTTAAAACATCTGTTTGAAACAGGTGTTTCATGACTGCAGCCGCCGTCCCCGATACCACCCGCCAGGCGTTGCTGGATGCCGCCGCGCCGGTATTTGCCGAGCAGGGCTTCCAGCTCGCCCGGGTGCGCGACATCGCCACCCGTGCCGGCGCCAACCTGGCCGCCATCAACTATCACTTCGGCAGCAAGGAAGCGCTCTACGTCGAGGTGCTGCGCGACCAGGCCAGCCGCCTGATCCGGCGCCACCCGCTGCAGGGCGCCGCCCCGCCTGCGGAGCCTGCCGCGGTGCTGCGCGAGGTGGTGCGCAGCCTGCTCGCGCGGTTTCTCGCCACCGACGAGCACGCCCTGCTGCCGCGCCTGCTGGTGCGCGAGATGCTCAATCCCACCCCCGCGCTGGATCTGCTGATCGAAGAGGTCAGTCGCCCGCAATTCCTGCAGCTCTCCGCGGTGGTGATGGCGGTGCTGGGGCCGAAGGCGCGGCCGGAGCAGCTGCGCCGCGCCGTCTTCAGCCTGCTCGGCCAGTGCCTGTTCTACCTGGTGGCGCAGCCGCTGGTGCAGCGCATCGCGCCGCAGAGTTACGAGCCCGACGAGGTCGAGCAGCTGGTTTCGCATATCGCCGCATTCTCGCTGGCGGGGCTGCAGGCGCAGCGGGCGTTGATCGAAGGGGAGGTGGGCCGTGCGTAAATCGATCCTGATCCTGCTGCTGATGCTGGCCGGCTGCCACGAGGAAAAGACCGGCATCTACCAGGGCTACGTCGAGGGCGAGCCGATCCGCGTGGCCGCGCCGCGCGCCGGTCGCCTGGACCTGCTGGCGGTGCGGCGCGGCGACACCGTGGCGGCCGGCACACGGCTGTTCGCGCTGGAGGCGGGCGTCGAGAAGGCGGCGCTGGACGAGGCGCAGGCGCGCCTGGCGGACCTGGGCAAGGGTGAGCGGCCGGAGGAAGAGGCGGTGCGGCGTGCCCAGTTGTCCGAGGCCCAGGCCCAGGCGGCGCTGTCGCAGAAGGAATGGCAGCGCCAGCAGACGCTGTATGCCGATCGCGTGGTCAGCCGCGAGCGTCTCGACCAGGCAGCGACCCACCGTGATCGCGATGCCGCGCGTGTGCGGGAACTGCAGGCGCGCCTGCGCGCCGGCGCACTGGCCGGGCGCGAGGATGCGCGCCGCGCCGCCGAGGCGGCGGTGGCGCAGGCGCAATGGCAGCTCGACCAGAAATCCCAGGCCGCCACGGCCGCCGGCCTGATCGACGACCTCTACTTCCGTGCCGGCGAGTGGGTGCCGGCCGGTGCGCCGGTGCTGGCACTGCTGCCGCCCGGCAACCGCAGGCTGCGCTTCTTCGTGCCGCAGGAGGCGCTGGCCGGCCTGCAGCCGGGGCGTCGCCTGCGTGCCCGCTGCGACGGCTGCGCCAAGCCGGTCGAGGCCACCGTCAGCCGTGTCGCGGCCACCGCGGAATTCACGCCGCCGGTGATCTACAGCCGCGAGCAGCGCAGCCGCATGGTGTTCCTGGTGGAAGCGCAGCCCGCCGCGGCCGACGCGGCGGGCCTGCATCCGGGCCAGCCGGTGGATATCGAGCTGCTGCCGTGAACGACGCCGCGATCGAGGTGCGCGGGCTGGCCAAGTCCTTCGGTCCGAAGCAGGTGGTCAAGGGCCTGGACCTGAGCGTGCGCCGCGGCGAGATCTTCGGCTTCCTCGGCCCCAATGGCAGCGGCAAGACCACCTCGATCCGCATGCTCTGCGGCCTGCTGACGCCGGATGCGGGCAGCGGCCATTGCCTGGGCTACGACCTGCGCAGCCAGAGCGCGCAGATCAAGCGCGAGGTCGGCTACATGACGCAGCGCTTCAGTTTCTATGACGACCTGTCGATCCGCGAGAACCTGGAATTCGTCGCCGCCGTCTACGACGTGAAGCAACCGAAGGCGGCGGTCGACGAGGCGCTGCGCAATCTCGGGCTGGAGCGGCGCCAGGCACAGCTCGCCGGCGCCTTGTCCGGTGGCTGGAAGCAGCGCATGGCGCTGGCCGCCTGCCTGCTGCACCAGCCGCAGCTGCTGCTGCTCGACGAGCCCACCGCGGGTGTCGATCCCAGCGCGCGCCGCGATTTCTGGGCCGAGATCCACCTGCTGGCGGCGCGCGGCATCACGGTGCTGGTGTCCACGCACTACATGGACGAGGCCGAGCGCTGTCATCGCCTGGCCTACATCGCCGCCGGCCAGCTGCTGGCGCAGGGCACGCCGGCGGAGCTGGTGGCGGATTCGAAGCTCTCCACCTGGACCGTCGGCGGCGAACGCCCGCATGAGCTGCAGCATGAACTGCTGCGCCTGCCCGCGGCCGAGCAAGTGGTGCCCTTCGGCAACCTGCTGCACGTCAGCGGCGCGGATGGCGCCGCCCTGGAGCAGGCCTTGCAGCCCTGGTTCAACGATCCCCGCTGGCACTGGCAACGCGACGAACCACGGCTGGAAGATGTCTTCATCCACCTGATGAAGAACGCCGGGGACAACGCGCCATGAGGCTCTGGTCCTGGTCACGCCTGCTGGCGATGGTGCGCAAGGAATTCATCCAGATGCGCCGCGACCGCATGACCTTCGGGATGATGGTCGGCATCCCGGTGATCCAGCTGGCGCTGTTCGGTTTCGCGATCAACTCCGATCCGCATCGCCTGCCGACCGCGGTGGTCAGCGCCGAGCAGACCCAGATCACGCGCAGCCTGGTCGGCGCCCTGCGCGCGACCGACTACTTCGACGTCCGCTACACGCCGGCGACCGGGGAGGAGGCCTGGCGTCTGCTGGAGCAGGGCGATGTGCAGTTCGTGCTGGCGATTCCGCCGGATTTCACGCGGCGCCTGCTGCGCGGCGAGCGTCCCTCCTTGCTGCTGGAGGCCGATGCTTCCGATCCTGCCGCCACCAGCAACGCGCTGTCGGTGCTGGAGCCGCTGGCGCGCGGCGCACTGCGCCACGACCTGACCGGTCCGCTGGCGCAGCTTGCCGCTACGCCACCGCCCTTCGAGTGGCGCGTGCATCGCCGCTACAACCCCGAGGGCATCACGCAGTACAACATCGTGCCGGGCCTGATGGGTGTGATCCTGACCATGACCATGATCATGATGACGGCGCTGTGCGTCACCCGCGAACTGGAACGCGGCACCATGGAAAACCTGCTGTCGATGCCGCTGTCGCCGCTGGAGATCATGGTCGGCAAGATCCTGCCCTACGTGCTGATCGGCTATGTGCAGGTGCTGGTGATCCTGGCTGCGGCCTACTGGGTGTTCGGCGTGCCGATGGTCGGCAGCCTGTGGTTGCTGATGGCCTGCGTGCTGGTGTTCATCGTCGCCAACCTGACGCTGGGCATCACCTTCTCCAGCGTCGCCCGCAACCAGACCCAGGCGATGCAGATGAGCTTCTTCTTCCTGCTGCCGAGCATCCTGCTGTCCGGCTTCATGTTTCCGTTCCGCGGCATGCCGGTCTGGGCACAGTGGATCGGCGAGGCCCTGCCGCTGACGCATTTCCTGCGCCTGGTGCGCGGCATCCTGCTGAAGGGCTACGGCCCGGCCGACGTCTGGCCGCAGCTGTGGCCGCTGCTGCTGTTCATCGCGGTGGTGATGGGCGTGGGCCTGAAGCGGTTCCGGCGGACGCTGGATTGATGTCCTGATTGACCCTGTCGGCCTGCCCCGAATCAGAAGAAGTGCATCCAGCGAATCTCCGGCGCCTGGTCGGTTTCGCCGTCGCGGCGGTCCAGGCGCCAGCCCAGGCGCAGGCCATCGGCGACGCCATGGTTCCACTGCAACTCGGCGCGCAGGCGTTGGCGCTCCAGCGCAGCGCCGGCGATACCGCCCAGCCATTCGGCCTGCAGTTCCGCCGTTAGCGGTGACCAGCGCTGGCTGGCGACGCCCAGCCGCAAGCCGCCGGCGAAATCGTAGCCCTGGTCCAGGTCGCTGTTGCCCTGCAGCGACAGCATGCCGAAGGCGTAGGTCTGCAGGCGTTCCAGTGGTGTCCAGGACATGCCGCCGCCACCGTCGATGAAACCGCCGGCGCTGCCGGAGTCCGGCGCCAGCGGCCGGGCACGGTCGAGGCCGGCGCTGGTGAACCAGGACCAGGGCTTGAACAGGGCGTCGCGCGTGCCCACCGCTTCCACCTTCAGCAGGCGCAGCTGCTCGAGGCGGAGGTGTTCGTCGTCGAACGCGGCCTCAGCCGCGAGGAACTCGATCTCGCCGCCGGCGAGGTAGCCCTGCGGCGGATCGAGGCGGTCATGGTAGGCCGGGCGCAGACCCAGCAGTCCCAGCACATGGTCGGCGTCGGCTACGCGCAGGCCCAGGCTGGCGCGACCACTGCCGTGGCCCTGCTCCGGCGAGAATGACGGCCGCGGTACCGGCGTGAACGGACTCTCCGCGGGGTTGCGGCTGCGTTCGGCCAGCAGCGCACGGGCGCGCGGCAGGCCGGTGCCACGCTCCAGTTCGCGCTGCTGGTATTCGAAGTACAGCTTGTCGTGCGCCACCTCGAGCATGCCGGCCTGTGCGGATTCACCGGCACCGGTGTAGCGTCCATCGTCGAGCCCGGCAACGCCGGCGACGTAGTCCAGTGCCCAGTCCTGCGAGGCGGACGGCAGCTCGCGGTAGTGATGCTGCAGGCGATGCGCGCTGGCGGGCCGGAAGGCCGGCTCACCGAGCAGGCCGGAACGCTGCAGCGCGCGCACCGAGTCGATCGGAATCGTGTAAGGCGCGCCGCGGCGGAAGCGCGCGGTCAGGTTCAGCGCCGGGTCGGCGGCCTCCAGCAGGCTCAGCAGCTGGAACGAGCAGTTCTCGGTGAAGAAGAAATAGTCGCTGCCGACACCGCGCAGTTCCCAGAGGTGCCACAGCACGCGCGTGCGCATGGCGCCGTCCATGTGCAGCGGGTACTCCCACAGGTCGCGATGCTCGAAGCGCTCGTACTCCTTGACCTTCTCGTAGTAGGGCATCACCGAGAAATGGCCCTGATAGAAGCCGCCGAGGCCCTTGAGCGCGTAGAGCATGCCGGCGTCGCGTGAAGTGGCGGCGGCGTAGTTGACGGCGTAAGCCAGCAGTCGCTGGTCGCCTTGCTCGCCACGAGCGTCCAGGCGCAGCAGGGTATGGCCGAACATCGACGACGGACTGCCGAGGTCGTTGGAAGCGAAGACCAGGGTCAGGCCAGCGGTATTGAGGCCGGAGAACCATTCTTCGAACTTGTCGCAACGCGCCACCGGCAGGCGTGCCGGCTCGAAGGCCAGCTGGGCCTTCAGCCATTCGTAGCGTCCCTTGTAGCGGCACTGGCGCGGCTCGCCGTCGAGCAGGCGGTCGTCGAAGAAGGCGGCCAGGGTTGCGTCGAGTTCGGCAGCTGCGTCGGTCTTGCCGTCGGCGGCCAGGAAGAATCCGGGGTAATCCAGCGTGCTTTCGCCGCGGCCGCCCCAGCGAGAAGGCTGGACGTGCAGCAACCGTGTCCACTCGGTTTGCTCGGACAGCCGTTGTTGCCGGGCCTGGGACTGCAGTTCGGCAAGGTAGGCGGTGTCGTCGCCCGCCGGCACGGCAGGCGCGAACGCGCAGATCAGCAGTGCCCCGGCGGAACGGAAGACGGATTTCATGGCGGCGGACAAAAAGAAAGGGCGGCGGCCGTGCGGCCGTCGCCCTGTTCCCTTGGGCGCTCAGCTGGCGTACTGGGCCAGGCGGGTGTCAGCCTTCATCAGGGCCTGCACCGAGGCGATCACTTCGCTGGCGGTGGTGGCTTCGCTGCGGAAGATCTGCGAGTAGTGCGCCTTGGTCATGGCGTAGAAGGCCTCGCGGTCGGCGCCCTGGACGTTGTAGATCGCCGCCAGGGCGGCCAGGGACTCACCGCGGCCCACCGCCATTTCGGCGGCCAGCTGGTCGAGGTTGGCGGCCGCGAACGCCGGGGCGCGGTACTCGGCCTTGATCACGCCATCCTGCGAGCAGCCACTGGTGCCGGAGGTGATACCGAAGGTCTGGTTCCCGAGAAGGCCGTTGGTGGTGGATGCCAGGACCTTCGCCACCAGTCCGGACTGACCCTTCCAGACCTGCGTGCCCCAGCCGCAACCCACATCGTCGTCGGCAAAGGCGGTCAGCGGAGACAGTGCAAGAATAGCGAGCGCAATCGACTTCTTGAGCATGTGATTCTCCTCTAGAGTTCTCGAGGCGGCACTGCGACGCAGACCGCCTGGGCGGGGTGCCCACTGTAACCATAACGCAACAAAATGGTGCGCGATAGCAGGCCCGGGGCTTGAAACCCACCGCGGTCGGCCCTATTGCGGGAGCCAGTTCACATTCCAGGGACCAGACAGACCATGACGGCAGAGAAGCGCGAATTCCAGACTGAGGTGCGGCAGGTCCTGCACCTGATGATCCACTCGCTGTACTCCAACAAGGAAATCTTCCTGCGCGAGCTGATCTCCAATGCCTCGGATGCCTGCGACAAGCTGCGCTTCCTGGCCATCGGCCAGCCCGATCTGCTGGGGGGTGATGAACTGGCGGTGGAGCTGGAGGCCGACGAGGCGGCTGGCACCCTGACGATCCGCGACAACGGTATCGGCATGACCCGCGAGGAGGTGGTGGAGAACCTCGGCACCATCGCGCGCTCCGGTACCAAGAAGTTCCTGGAGTCGCTGTCCGGCGACCAGAAGAAGGACTCGCAGCTGATCGGCCAGTTCGGCGTCGGCTTCTACTCCTCGTTCATCGTCGCCGACAAGGTCACCGTGCTGACGCTGCGCGCCGGCAGCACCGAGGCGACGCGCTGGGAGTCCGACGGCGAGGGCGAGTTCACCGTGGAGCCCTCGTTCCGGCAGGAGCGCGGCACCGAGGTGATCCTGCACCTGCGCGAGGAGGACAAGGAATTCCTGCAGCCCTGGCGCCTGCAGGGCATCGTGCGCAAGTACTCCGACCATATCGGCCTGCCGATCCGCCTGAAGAACGACAAGGGCGAGAGCGAGACCCTGAACCAGGCGCGCGCCTTCTGGACGCGACCCAAGGCGGAGCTCAAGGACGAGGACTACCAGCACTTCTACGAGCACCTGTCGCACGACCATGAGCCGCCCCTGGCCTGGTCGCACAACCGCGTCGAGGGCAGCCTGGAATACACCTCGCTGCTCTACGTGCCCGCGCACGCGCCGTTCGATCTGTGGGATCGCGAGCAGGCCCGCGGCGTGCAGCTCTACGTCAAGCGCGTCTTCATCATGGACAAGGCCGCGGATCTGCTGCCGCCCTGGCTGCGCTTCATGCGCGGCCTGGTCGACACCGCCGACCTGCCGCTCAACGTCTCGCGCGAACTGCTGCAGGGCAACCGCACGGTCGAGAAAATCCGCGCTGCCCTGGTCAAGCGCACACTGGACCTGCTGGAAGACCTGGCCGAGAAGCGCCCCGAGGACTACGCGAAGTTCTGGCAGGCCTTCGGCGTGGTGCTGAAGGAGGGCCTGGTCGAAGACCACGGCAACCAGGAGCGCATCGCGAAGCTCTGCCGCTTCCACTCCACCACCGAAACGGCGGAACAGAATGTGTCGCTGGCCGACTACGTCGCCCGCATGCCCGAGGGGCAGGACAAGATCTACTACCTCAGCGCCGAGAGCCTGGCCGCCGCCAAGGGCAGCCCGCACCTGGAAGGCTTCCGCAAGCGCGGCTTCGAGGTGCTGCTGCTGAGCGACCGCATCGACGAGTGGGTGGTGTCGCACCTGACGCAGTTCCAGGACAGGAAGCTGGAGTCGGTGGCGCGTGCGTCAAAGGACATCGAATCCAAGATCGAGACCGCCGACAAGGCGAAGCACGAGACCGAGTACGCCGACACGCTCAAGCGCCTGGAGCAGGCGCTGCAGGGCCGCATCGAGACCGCGCGCCTGTCGGTGCGACTGACCGAATCGCCGGTCTGCCTGGTGGCCGGCGAGCAGGCGCTGTCGCGGCGCCTGGAGGAAATCCTGCGCAAGGCCGGTGAGGCCGTGCCCGGGAGCCTGCCGGTGCTGGAGTTGAACCCGGAACATGCCCTGGTGCAGCGCCTGCGCGATACCGGGGATGAGGCGGCCTTTGCGGACCTGGCGGAACTGCTGCTGGGCCAGGCGGTGCTGGCGGAGGGTGGGCAGCTGCCCGACCCGGCGGGCTTCGTGCAGCGGCTCAACCGCCTGCTGCTGGAGAACGCGCCCGCGGCGGGGCGCATCATCCTCTGAGCTGGTTCTGATTCAGGTCAGCAGGGGCCGGCAGGTTTCCAGCAGCAGGTTGTAGGAATCGCGCTCGGCGGCCATCGCCGAGCGCCGTTCCGCAGGTGACAGCCGCGCCCCGGCGGCACGGTAGGACATGCTGACCTGCAGGCGGAACATCGCCCGCCGCAGCTGCCGTGCCCGCCAGGGATGGGCGCGCGGCATCGCTGCGCTGCACTGTTCGAGCAGGGCGATGGTGTTGCCGGACGGCGGGGGCGGCGGCAGCGGCGCGGCCGCGACCTGCGTTGCCAGCAAAGCCATTGCAAAGCCGGCCAGCGCGGCGACGGCACGGCGGTGGGACTGCCTGTAGAGGGGTCTCATTGAACTCAGCCTGAAGCCCAGAACTGTGATCAGGTTAACAGTCCATGCTGCGGTGCACAATGATCGTGCTGACAGGCGCCATAATCCAGATAAAATCCTTTTAAATCAAATAAAAAGGATGGAAACCTCAGAGGAGGAGGGGCTTGCAGCGGTCGCGCAGCAACTCGTAGGCGCTGCGTTCGGAGGCCGTGGCGGAGCGCAGGTCCTGCGCGGACAAGCGGCCCGGCGCCCGGCGCCAGGCCATGCTCAGTTGCAGTTGGAACATCGCCAGGCGCAGTTCCCGCGCGCGCCTGGGTTCGGCCTGCGGCAGCACGGCCTTGCACTGGGCCAGCAGGGCGTTGGTCTGCGCCAGGGCCACCTCGGCCGGCGCTGCCTGGCCGCCGCCATAGGGCGCCAGCGCCAGGAGCAGGCCGAGGCAGCAGGAGAGCGGGCGCGAGCGGTGGATCATCGTCACGAAATGGAAGCTGTTGCCGCGCAGTATTCCAAAAGTCCCTGCCTTGCACGATGGCGGGAGGGGCCAGCTTGCATCGCTCATGGGGCCACTTTCCCCGTGTTACCTTAGACTGTAGGAAAATCATTACGGATCAACGCTCTCATGGCTGAATTGCTGCCCAAGACCAGTGCCTTTCCGCGGCCGCCGCGCGAGCTGGTGATGAGCACGCCGGAGCACTTCATCGCCTTCGGTTTCGGCGCCGGCCTGGCACCCAAGGCGCCCGGCACGGTGGGGACCCTGGTGGGCCTGCCGTTCTGGCTGGCGCTGATGTGGCTGCCGCCCTGGGCCTTCGTTGCCGCGGTGCTGGTCCTGTTCCTGTTCGGCTGCTGGGTCTGCGGCGAGAGTGCGCGGCTGCTGGGTGTGCACGACTATGGCGGCATCGTCTTCGACGAGATCGTCGGCTTCCTGGTGACCTGCCTGCCGCTGCTGCCGGCGCTGGGACTGGTGCAGGGGCACATGGCGCTGTGGCTGCTGGCGGCCTTCGCGGTGTTCCGCCTGTTCGACATCCTCAAGCCCTGGCCGATCCGCGCCTTCGACCGCAGCATCCACGGCGGCCTCGGCATCATGCTGGACGACATCCTGGCCGGCCTGTTCGGCGCCGCCGTGCTGTACGGGGCGAGCCTGCTGCTGTAGCGGCAAAGTAGCGGTAATTCACGTTCTCCTTGAAATCATCCGGCGCTGCGAACATTCTTCACGGCGCTGATGATTCGTGGCTGAAGCCATGACAACCCGAATTACCGAATACCAAGGATTCCGCATGAAAACCGTGCGTATCGGCTGCGCCTCGGCCTTCTGGGGCGACACCAACGCCGCCGCTGCCCAGCTGGTCGAGAAGGGGGGCATCGACTACCTCGTGTTCGACTACCTGGCCGAGATCACCATGTCGATCCTGGCGGCCAAGCGCATGAAGGACCCCAACGACGGCTACGCCACCGACTTCGTCGACCATGTGATGGCGCCGCTGCTGCCGCGGATCAAGGAAAAGGGCATCCGCGTCGTCGCCAACGCTGGCGGCGTCAATCCGCTGGCCTGCAAGAAGGCGCTGGAGGAAGCCGCGGCCAGGGCCGGCGTCAGCATCCGCGTCGGCGTGGTGCTGGGCGACGACCTCAATGGCCGGCGCAAGGATTTCGCCGACTGTGTCGAGATGGATGCGGGCAAGCCGATGCCGCCAACCACGGTCTCGATGAATGCCTACCTCGGCGCGATCCCCATCGCGCGGGCCCTGGCGGCGGGTGCCGAGATCGTCATCACCGGCCGCTGCGTCGATTCGGCCGTGGTGCTGGGGCCGCTGATGCATGAGTTCGGCTGGAGGGAAGACCAGTACGACCAGCTGGCCGCCGGCTCCATTGCCGGCCACATCATCGAGTGCGGCGCGCAGTGCACCGGCGGCAACTTCACCGACTGGGAACTGGTGCGCGAGGGCTATGCCGACATGGGTTTTCCCGTCGTCGAGATGCAGGCCAGCGGCGAGTTCACCGTGACCAAGCCGGCCGGCACCGGTGGCCTGGTGTCGCCGCACACGGTGCTGGAACAGATGCTCTACGAGATCGGCGATCCGCGCGCCTACCTGCTGCCGGACGTGGTCTGCGATTTCACCGGCGTGAAGCTGGAGCAGGCCGCGCCGGACGTGGTGCGCGTGACCGGCTGCCGCGGCTACGCGCCGACCGATACCTACAAGGTCAGCGCCACCTATCCCTCGGGCATGCGTTGCGCCGCGCTGTTCATGATCGGCGGCATCGACGCCGCGAAGAAGGGGCGGGCCTCCGCCGGCGGCATCGTCGAGCGCGTGCGGCGCCAGTTGCTGGAGGCCGGGCTCGGTGACTTCACCGGCGTCGACATCCATTGCATCGGCGCCGAAGAAAGCTATGGGTCCCACGCGCGCGCCGGGGCTTCGGCGACGCGCGAGGTGGTGGTCAAGATCGCCGTGCAGCATCCCAATCCGAAGGCCCTGAAGCTGTTCGCCCGCGAGATCGCCCAGGCCGCCACCGGCATGGCGCCGGGTTTCACCGGTTACTTCAGCGCCGGCCGTCCCGAGCCGCACATGGTCCCCAGGCTGTTCTCCACCCTGGTGCCGAAGTCGCGCGTGGCGATCGAAGTGGTGGTGGGAGAGGAGCGGCTGGCAGTGGCGGTGCCGGTGGCGGGCGGCTTCACGCCGCCCCCGCCGGAGGCCGAGAGCCTGCCATCGCCGGATCTCAGCGATGCCGTCGTCGTGCCGCTGATCCGGCTGGCGCTGGCGCGCTCCGGCGACAAGGGCGACCACGCCAACATCGGCGTGATCGCCCGCCGGCCGGAATACCTGCCCTGCATCCGTGCGGCACTCTCCACGGCGGCCGTGCGCAGTCATTTCGCCCACGTCCTGGCGGGCGGCGAAGCGGGCCGGGTCGAGCGCTGGGAACTGCCCGGCACCGATTCGCTGAATTTCCTGCTGTACAACGCCCTGGGTGGCGGCGGCGCCGGCAGCCTGCGCACCGATCCCCAGGGCAAGGCCTTCGGCCAGATGCTGCTGGACTATCCGGTGCCGGTGCCGGCAGGCCTGCTGGCTGAGGCAGGCTAGCGACCGCCGGCGGGATCGACGTTGCGCATGCCGTATTCGTTGCGCGACATCTTGCCGTCGTGGTTCTTGTCCAGTGCGCGGAAGCGGGTGACCAGCTCGGAATTGGCGCTGACCTCGCCCCGGTCCAGCGCGCCGTTGCCGCTGGTGTCCAGGGTGGCGAACTTGGCGTCGTCGCTCATCATCGGCCGGGGGTTGGCCGGGGCTGGCGTGATCACCACCACCGGCGTCGGCGCCACCAGGACCGGCGCCGGGGGCGGATTTGCCACCGCGGGCGGCGGCAGGGCGGAAGTCGGGGTGTAGCAGTCGGCGAGGGCGCTGCCACTGCAGAGGGCCAGCAGGCCCAGCATCAAAGTCCTTTTCATGATCGTCTCCATCCTTGGGGAAAATCGACGGCTCGCCGCCCCGGGCGGGGCGGTGCCGGTGGCGCTCTGCCACACACGAATCCTGCCCCTGGCCCGCTTTCCTGCCGCTGAATAGGGCCCGAAAAGGGCGCCGAGCCGCCGGAATTGGCTGTAAAGCCAGCAAAACCTGTCTTCCGGAGGGTAGGTCCGGCGCGCGCGAGGCATTACAATAAGCGCCTCTAATTTGCCCAACAGCCAGCCTCCCAGGTCGCCGGGAGCAGCCAGGAACTGCCTAGAAATGTCCGTTGAACGCGATGTAATGGAGTACGACGTCCTTGTGGTCGGTGGCGGCCCCGCCGGCCTGTCCGCGGCCATTCGCCTGAAGCAGAAGGCGGCCGAAGCCGGCAAGGAAATCAACGTCTGCCTCGTCGAGAAGGGTTCGGAAGTCGGTGCCCACATCCTGTCGGGTGCCGTGTTCGAGCCGCGCGCGCTCAATGAGCTGTTCCCGGACTGGAAGGAAAAGGGCGCGCCCCTGAACACCCCGGTGGTGGGCGACGACATCTACTTCTTCCGCAGCGAAACCGCTGCCTTCAAGATGCCCAACCTGTTCGTGCCGAAGCCGATGCACAACGAGGGCAACTACATCATCTCGCTGGCCAACCTCTGCCGCTGGATGAAGGACCAGGCGGAGGCGCTGGGCGTGGAGGTCTACGCCGAGTTTGCCGCGCAGACGCCGATCATCGAGGACGGCGTGGTCAAGGGCGTGACCCTCGGCGACAAGGGCGTCAACCACAAGGGCGAGCAGACCTCGGACTACGCGCCGGGCATGGAGCTGCGCGCCAAGTACACGCTGTTCGCCGAAGGCTGCCGCGGCCATATCGGCAAGCAGCTGATCGAGCAGTACCAGCTCGCCAAGGGCAAGGATCCGCAGCACTACGCGATCGGCATCAAGGAGATCTGGACGATCCCGGCCGAGCAGCACAAGCCGGGCCTGGTCGTGCACGGCGCCGGCTGGCCGCTGAACCTGCTGGGCACCGAGGCGCTGGGCGGCTCCTTCCTTTATCACCTCGAGAACAACACGGTGGTCTGCGGCCTGATCGTGGACCTGTCGTATACCAATCCCTACCTCTCGCCCTACGACGAGTTCCAGCGCTTCAAGCACCACCCGGTGATCGCGCAGTACCTCAAGGGCGGCAAGCGCGTGGGCTATGGTGCCCGTGCTCTGGTCAAGGGTGGTCTCAATTCGCTGCCCAAGCAGACCTTTCCGGGTGGCCTGCTGATCGGCGATGACGCCGGCACCCTGAACTTTGCCAAGATCAAGGGCAGCCACACCGCGATGAAGAGCGGCATGCTGGCGGCCGAGACGGCGGCGGAAGCGCTGTTCGCCGGCTCCGAGGGTAGCGACGAACTGACCGGCTACCAGCAGAAGTTCGAGGCCAGCTGGCTCTACGAAGAACTGTACAAGTCGCGCAACTTCGGCGTGTTCCTGCACAAGTTCGGCTCGCTGATCGGCGGTGCCATCAACTACATCGAGCAGAACTGGTTCGGGGGCAAGTTCCCCTGGACCTTCCACGACATGAAGCTCGACCACGCCGTGCTCAAGCCGGCGGCGCAGTGCCAGAAGATCGAGTACCCCAAGGCGGACGGCAAGCTGTCCTTCGACAAGCTGTCCTCGGTGTTCCTGTCCAGCACCAATCACGCGGAAGACCAGCCGGTCCACCTCGTGCTGAAGGACAAGACCATCCCCATCGCCAAGAACCTGCCGATGTACGACGAGCCGGCGCAGCGCTACTGCCCTGCCGGTGTCTACGAGGTGGTGGGCGAGGGCCAGGACAAGCGCTTCCAGATCAATGCCCAGAACTGCGTGCACTGCAAGACCTGCGACATCAAGGACCCGGCGCAGAACATCACCTGGGTCGCCCCGGAAGGCGGCGGCGGTCCCAACTACGCCAACATGTAAGGCCGCGATGCTGCGTTCCGCCTGGCTGTTGCTGTTGACGCTGGCCCTGCTGCCGCTCACGGGCTGCGTGTCGGCGCGCGTGCAGGCCGAGCGCGACGCCACCGCGACCTACAACCGCTGCTACACGGCGCTGCGCCAGGCCAACCTGCCGACGTACCAGCTGTGCCAGTCGAAGCTGGCCAAGGCCCGGCGCCAGGAGCAGAAGCTGGCCGACGCCGAGTTGCCGCAGGCCAACGAGCAGGAATGGCTCAAGGGGCAGGCCGAGGCCGCGCCCTGGGAAGTGCAGATCCTGAAGTCGGCGGTGAGCGAGGACCTGAACACGGTCACCCTGGAGACCAACAACCGCTCCGGGGTGCTCGACCAGCAGATCGAGCATGTCGAAAAAATCGTGCTGGTGAGGGAAAATGGCCGTTGGGTCATTGACAAGGACTGCTGCGAATACTCGAATGCGAGGTTTGCGAGTCCCTGAGTTGATGTGAACGGGCCGTCCCCCGGCGCGTTTTATTTTGATTAAACCGAGATCGAGAGAATGAAAGTTCTAGTCAGCGTCAAACGCGTGGTGGACTATAACGTCCGCATCCAGGTCAAGTCCGATGGTTCGGGCGTGGTCACGGACGGCGTCAAGTTCAGCATGAATCCCTTCGACGAAATCGCGATGGAAGAAGCGGTCCGTCTGCGCGAGAAGGGCAAGGTCACCGAGATCGTCGCCGTGACGATCGGCGGCGCCAAGAACGAAGAGACCCTGCGCTCCGCGCTGGCCTTCGGCGCCGACCGCGCGATCCACATCAAGGAAGAGGGCGAAGTGCAGCCGCTGACGGCCGCCAAGGCCTTCGCCGCCGCGCTGAAGAAGGAAGGCGCCCAGCTGTTCCTGTGCGGCAAGCAGGCGATCGACGACGACGCCAACCAGACCGGCCAGATGGTCGCCTCGCTGCTCGACATCGCCCAGGCCACCTTTGCCTCCAAGGTCGAAGTGGACGGCGCCAAGGCGCAGATCACCCGTGAAATCGATGCCGGCCTGGAAACGCTGGAAGTCGACCTGCCGGCTGTGGTCAGCGTCGACCTGCGCCTCAACGAGCCGCGCTACCTGAAGCTGCCGGACATCATGAAGGCGAAGAAGAAGCCGATCGAAACCGTCTCGCTGG
Organism: Solimonas sp. K1W22B-7; assembly: GCF_003428335.1. Classification (GTDB taxonomy): domain Bacteria; phylum Pseudomonadota; class Gammaproteobacteria; order Nevskiales; family Nevskiaceae; genus Solimonas_A. The sequence goes on along the minus strand of NZ_CP031704.1, from coordinate 2,945,957 downwards.
GCGACCTGGGTGTCACCCTCGAAGCCGGCTCCAAGACCGTCAAGGTGTCGCCGCCGCCGGCGCGTGCCAAGGGCGTCATGGTCAAGACGGTGGATGAACTGGTTGCTGCACTCAAGGCAAAGGGGCTGGTGTAATGAGCAAGATTCTCGTCATTGCCGAACATTCCGACGGCAAGCTGAATGCCGGCGTCGCCAAGGCTGTCGCCGCCGCGCAGAAGATCGGTGGCGAAATCGCCATCGCCGTGCTGGCCGCTGACGGCGCCGCCGTAGGCAGCCAGGCCGCCAAGCTGGATGGCGTCGCCAAGGTCGTGGTGGTCAACAACGCCGCCAACGTCTACCCGATCGCCGCCATCCTGGCGCCGCAGATCGCCGAGCTGGCCGCGGGTTACACCCACGTGCTGTTCCCCGGCACCACCTTCGGCAAGGACCTCGCCCCGCGCGTGGCCGCCAAGCTGAACGTGCAGCAGGTCAGCGACATCATGGCCGTGCACGCGCCGAACAAGTTCGATCGCCCGATCTACGCCGGCAATGCCATCACCACGGTGGAAGCCGCGGCCGGCACGGTCGTCGCTACGGTGCGCCAGGCTTCGTTCACCGCGGTCGGTGAGAGCGGTTCCGCCGCCGTCGAGACCGTTTCGGTCAGCGCCGCGCTGCCGTCGCACACCCGCTTCGTCAAGATCGAGGCGCAGAAGTCCGCCCGTCCGGACCTGCAGGCCGCCAGCCGCGTCGTTTCCGGTGGCCGCGCGCTCGGCTCCTCCGAGAACTTCAAGGTCATCTACGACTTCGCCGACAAGATCGGCGCCGGCGTCGGTGCCTCGCGCGCCGCGGTGGACTCGGGCTACGTGCCGAACGACATGCAGGTCGGCCAGACCGGCAAGATCATCGCGCCGGAGCTGTACTTCGCCATCGGCATCTCGGGTGCCATCCAGCATCTGGCCGGCATCAAGGACGCCCGCACCATCGTCGCCATCAACAAGGATCCGGAGGCCCCGATCTTCGAGGTGGCCGACATCGGCCTCGTCGGCGACCTGTTCACGGTGGTCCCGGAGCTGTCGGGCAAGCTGTAAGAAACACCACGCTGTACAGATCAAGGCCGGGATATCCCGGCCTTGATCGTTTCCGGAGGATGAAAAGATGGGTTACCAATCCGTATTCCGTTCCGACCTGTTTGCCGGCCAGACCATCGTCGTCACCGGCGGCGGTTCGGGCATCGGTCGCTGCACCGCACACGAGCTGGCCGCTCTGGGCGCGCACGTGGTCATCGCCGGCCGCAAGCTGGAGAAGCTGGAGAAGACCGCCGCCGAGATCGCCGAGGACGGCGGCCAGGCGTCGATGCAGGCCTTCGACATCCGCGACGAGGACGCCGTGAAGGAGGCCGTGAAGGCGATCCTGGCCGCACGCGGTGCGATCCACGGCCTGGTCAACAATGCCGGCGGCCAGTATCCGGCGCCGCTCGCCAGCATCGGCAAGAAGGGCTGGGAGGCGGTCGTGGCCAACAACCTCACCGGCGGCTTCCTGGTGGCGCGCGAGGTCTACAACCAGTGGATGAAGAAGAATGGCGGTGCCATCGTCAACATGCTGGCGGACATGTGGGGCGGCATGCCCAACATGGGGCATAGCGGCGCCGCGCGCGCCGGCATGCTGAGCTTCACCGAGACGGCGGCGATGGAGTGGGCGTCTTCCGGGGTGCGCGTCAATGCCGTGGCGCCGGGCTTCGTCGCTTCCAGCGGCATGGATCACTACGATCCGGCGTTCCAGGCCGAGATCATCCCCAAGCTCGGGGGCGAGGTGCCGATGCAGCGCATGGCCGAGGAGGCCGAGGTCAGCTCGGCGATCGTCTGGCTGCTGTCCGAGGGTGCGGCCTATGTCACCGGCAACTGCATCAAGATCGACGGCGGCGGCAGCCTCAACAAGAAGGTTTTTGCGCTGCTGCCGCACAAGAATGCCAGGCCCTATGTCGGCTTCCACCGTGCCTTCAAGCCCAAGGCTGTGAAGGAATAAGGCTTTTCCGGTTTCCAGGGCCGCCTGCGGGCGGCCTTTTTTGTGCCTGACGGCGGCAGATGTCGAGTAATATGGAAATAATAATTGTTGATGAAAACCTATCAAGTACAGGGATAAACTCCCAGAAACGCAGCGATTTATCGAGAGATCGGAAATGCCTGTTATCGAGTCAAAGCTAGACACCGGCAGTGCCCAGTTCCAGCAGAACCGCGAAGGCCTGCTGAAGATGATCGCGGAATGGCGCACGGTGGAAGAAAAGGGCCGCAAGGAAGAGGAGTCCAAGCGCGAGCGCTACCACAAGCGCGGCCAGATCCTGCCGCGCGAACGCGTGCACCTGATGCTGGACCGGGGTTCGCCCTGGCTGGAACTGTCGACCCTGGCCGGCTACAAGCAGCATGACGACAAGGACGGCTCGCTGGCGGGCGGCAACACCATCATCGGCATCGGCTACGTCTCCGGCACCCGCTGCCTGGTCTCCGCCTCCAACTCCGCCATCAAGGGCGGCACCATGACGCCCTGGGGCGTGCAGAAGGGCCTGCGCGTGCAGGAGATCGCCCTGCAGCAGAAGCTGCCCACGGTCTCGATGATCGAGTCCGGCGGCGCCAACCTGATGTACCAGGCCGACCTGTTCATTCCCGGTGGCCGCACTTTCGCCAACCAGGCGCGCCTGTCCGCCGCCGGCATCCCGCAGATCGCCATCGTCCACGGCTCCTCGACCGCCGGCGGCGCCTACATGCCCGGCCTGTCCGACTACGTGGTGATGGTGCGCAAGCACGCCAAGGTGTTCCTGGCTGGCCCGCCGCTGCTGAAAGCCGCCACCGGCGAGATTGCCGAGGAAGAGGCCCTGGGCGGCGCCGAGATGCACTGCGCGGTGGCCGGCACCGCCGAGTTCATCGCCGAGAGCGATGCCGACGGCATCCGCATCGCGCGCGAGATCGTGCGCAACCTCAACTGGAACGCCTCGCGGCCGAGGCTGGAGCTGCTGCCGCTGCGCGCGCCGCTGTACGACGTCGAGGAACTCTGCGGCGTGGTGTCGCCCGACTACCGCAAGCCCTTCGACTGCCGCGAGGTGATCGCGCGCCTGGTCGACGGTTCCGAGTTCCTGGAGTTCAAGGGCGAGTACGACCAGCAGACCATCTGCGGCCGCGCCGTGCTGCACGGCCACCAGATCGGCATCATCTCCAACAACGGTCCCATCACCACCAAGGGCGCCGCCAAGGCCGGCCAGTTCATCCAGCTGTGCTGCCAAGCCAACGTGCCGATCGTGTACCTGATGAACACCACCGGCTACATGGTGGGCACCGAGAGCGAGCAGGGTGGCATCGTCAAGCACGGCTCCAAGATGATCCAGGCGGTGGCCAATGCCACGGTGCCGCAGATCACCATCGTCATGGGCGGCAGCTTCGGTGCCGGCAACTACGGCATGTGCGGCCGCGGCTTCGGCCCGCACTTCATCTTCGCCTGGCCCAACTCCCGCACCTCGGTGATGGGCGGCGAGCAGGCCGCCGGCGTGATGGAGATCATCACGCGCGAGAAGTGGCAGAAGGAAGGCAAGCAGATGTCGGAGACCGACGAGAAGATGCTCGGCGCGATCCGCCAGAACATCATCAACCAGTTCGACAAGGAATCGCACGCCTTCGCCGCCACCGCGCGCCTGTTCGACGACGGCCTGATCGATCCGCGCGACACGCGCAAGGTGCTGGGCCTGTGCCTGTCGGTGTGTCGTGAAGGCAAGGCGCGCGAGTTGTTTCCGAACAGCTATGGCGTGGCGCGGTTCTGAGGGAGACGATCATGCAACTGCCCGAATGCAAGAGCCTGCTGCTGAATCTCGAAGGCGGCGTGCTGCACATGACCTTCAACCGGCCGGAGTCGCGCAACGCGATGACGCCGGAACTGCTGGGCGAGATCGGTGCCGTGTTCGAGGCGATCCGCGAGTCCGCGGTACGTGCGGTGGTGTTGCGCGGCGCCGGCGGCCACTTCTGCGCCGGTGCGGACCTCAAGGGGATGATGGCCGGCGGCATGAAGCCCCCGGCGCCCGGCGAGGTCGATCCCATCGTCGGCATGAACCGTTCCTTCGGCGTGATGCTGCGCCAGGTCAGCGCGGCACCGCAGGTGGTGATCGCGGTCTGCGAGGGTGCGGTGCTGGGCGGCGGTTTCGGCCTGGCCTGTGTCTCGGACATCGCCTTTGCCCATGCGGAAGCGAAGTTCGGCATGCCGGAGACCACGCGCGGCTTGCCGCCGGCGCAGATCGCGCCTTTCGTGGTGGAACGCATCGGCCTGACCCAGGCGCGCCGCCTGTGCCTCACGGGCGCGCAGTTCCGTGGCGCCGAGGCATTGCGCCTGGGCTTGGTGCACGAGGGCTTTGCCAGCGAGGAAGAACTGCAGGGCAGGCTGCGCGACACGCTGGCGCAGGTGATGAACTGCGCGCCGCGCGCCAATGCGCTGACCAAGCAGATCCTGCTCAACGTCGGCAAGCTCGAGATGGATGCGGTGCTCGATGACGCGGCCCAGAAGTTCGCCGCCTGCGTGCGCGGGCCGGAAGCGCCGGAAGGGATCGCGGCATTCATGCAGAAGAGACAGCCCGCCTGGGCGAAGCAATAGAACGAATCCAGAGATAGACATCATGGCTCGATTCACCAAGGTCCTTGTCGCCAACCGTGGCGAAATCGCCGTCCGCGTGATCCGCGGCGCCAGGCAGCTGGGTTACCGCACCGTCGCGGTCTACAGCGATGCCGACCGCGACGCGATGCATGTGCTGGAGGCCGACGAGGCCGTGCGCATCGGGCCGGCGCCGGTGAAGGAGTCGTATCTCGTCATCGATCACATCATCGCCGCGGCGAAGCAGAGCGGCGCCGAGGCGATCCATCCCGGCTACGGCTTCCTGTCCGAGCGCGAGGACTTTGCGCAGGCGGTGCAGGACGCCGGCCTGGTCTTCATCGGCCCCGATCCGCATTCGATCGAGGCGATGGGCAACAAGTCTGCTTCCAAGATCCGCATGCTCGCCGCCCAGGTGCCCTGCGTGCCGGGCTACCAGGGTGAGGACCAGGCCGACGAGCTGCTGGTGGCCGAGTCGAAGATGATCGGCCTGCCGGTGATGGTCAAGGCGGCCGCCGGCGGCGGCGGCCGCGGCATGCGCCTGGTGCACGAGGCATCCGAACTGCTGGCCAGCATCCAGTCGGCACGTTCCGAGGCCGCCAATGCCTTCGGCAACGGCCAGCTGCTGATCGAGAAGGCGGTGGTCGATGCACGCCACGTCGAGATCCAGGTGTTCGGTGACCGCTACGGCAATGTCGTTTACCTGGGCGAGCGCGACTGCTCGGTGCAGCGGCGCAACCAGAAGGTGGTGGAGGAAGCGCTGTCGCCGGCGGTGAACGAGGCGCTGCGCCGCCGCATGGGCGAGGCGGCGGTGGCGGCGGCCAAGGCGGTGAACTACGTCGGTGCCGGCACCGTCGAGTTCATGCTGGCCCGCGATGGCCAGTTCTATTTCCTGGAAATGAACACGCGCCTGCAGGTGGAGCATCCGGTGACCGAACTGGTCTTCGGGCTCGACCTGGTGGAGTGGCAGCTGCGCGTGGCGCAGGGCGAGAAGCTGCCGCTGTCGCAGGAGGAAATCCTGCAGCGCCTGCGCGGCTGGGCCATCGAGGTGCGTCTCTGTGCCGAGGATCCGCAACAGAACTACTTGCCGCAGACCGGCAGGGTGCTGAGCTGGCGCGCCCCCCAGGGCAGCGGCGTGCGCGTGGATACCTACCTGCGCGACGGCCAGGTGATCAGTCCGTTCTACGATTCGATGCAGGCCAAGATCATCGCCTGGGGCGAGGACCGCGAGACCGCGCGCCAGCGCCTGCTCAAGGCCCTGCGGGACACGACGCTGCTGGGCGTGGTCAACAACCGCGACTATCTGGTCGACATCATCTCGCACGAGGCCTTCGCCTCCGGTGATTTCAGCACGGCTTTCATCGGCCAGTATTTCCCTGCCGAGGCCGTGGCGGCGCGCAAGCCGACGCCGCACCAGGTGGCGCTGGCAGCGGTGGCGCTGTACATGGATGACGCCTTGCGCCTGTCGCGCGAGCAGGGTCTGGCGCCCGAGTTCATCGGCTGGCACAGCTCGCACGAGGCCCCTGCCGACTACCGGCTGAAGTGGCGCGAGCAGGAGTACCGGCTGGACGTGCTGGTGCACGACGGCCACGTCTTCACGATCACGCAGGGCGGCGAGAAGCGGGTGATCGACGTCAGCCGCAACTTGGAGCAGGAGTTCCACTATGTCTGCGACGGCGTGCAGGGCAAGGCGCGCACCGCCCACGATGGCGACAGCGTGTGGATCGATGCCGAGGGGGCCAGCTACCGCTACAGCGACGTCACGCTGGCTCCGGCACAGGCCGCCGCGGCCGGCTCCGACGGCCGCCTGCTGGCGCATTCCGACGGCAAGCTGGTGGCGGTGCACGTCAAGCCCGGCGATCGCGTCGAGAAGGGCCAGACCCTGGCGGTGCTGGAGGCGATGAAGATGGAGTTCCAGCTGCAGTTGCCGGTGGCGGGGACCGTGGAGTCGGTCAGCGTGACGGCGGGGCAGCAGGTGAAGAACCGGCAGGTGCTGGTGGTGGTAAAGCTGCGAACAGCGTAGATGTGATGGCCCGGTCGCGGACTGACTCAATGTCAGTCCGCGATAAGCCATCACACCCATGCCCTGAGGCATGGGGATCTTAGCGTCGTGAGTCAGCGCGACGTGTCGACGGACAAGGCCCGCCATGCGGGCCTTATTCTTTGCACTCCGATGCATCCCTGAACCGTTCATGCCGAGTAGCCGCGGAGCGTGCGTATCGAGGCACGGCGCGCCCCTCGATACACCGCTGCGCGGCACTCGGGGTGAGCGGTCCCGGTTGGATGGCCCATAAAAACCCCGCCGGATCGCTCCGGCGGGGTTTTGAGTTACAGCGCTTGTTGCTTACTCGAGGACCTTCAGTTCCACGCGACGGTTGTTCTCGCGGCCTTCCTCGGTCTCGTTGGTGTCGATCGGGCGGGTTTCGCCGTAGCCGACCGGGTTCATGCGGCGGGCTTCGGTACCGCGACCGGACAGGTAGGTCTTCACCGAGTTGGCGCGACGCTCCGACAGGCCCAGGTTGTAATTGTCCGAACCGATCGCGTCGGTGTGACCTTCCAGGTCGACCTTGATCGTCGGGTAGGCCTTCAGCGTCTCGGCCACCTCGTTGAGGATCAGCTTGGCGGGCTCGGTCAGGCGGTCCGAATCGAACTCGAACTTGACGCCGCGCAGGATGAAGTTCTTGTCCAGCGCGCAGCCATTGGCGTCGACCGCTTCACCCGGACGCGGCGTACGGCAATCGCCGGTCAGCGCGCAGCCGTTGGGCAGGACCTTGGCACCCGGCGGAGTGCGCGGGCACTCGTCGAGGTAGTCGGGGATGCCGTCGCCGTCGGAATCCAGCGGGCAGCCGTCCGGACCCACGGCCACGCCCTTCGGCGTCTCCGGGCACTTGTCCATGAAGTCGGGGATGCCGTCACCGTCGGCGTCGGCCGCCGGGCAGCCGTCCGGACCCACGATGGTGCCCTTGGGCGTGTTGGGGCACTTGTCGTAGGCGTCGGGGATGCCGTCGCCGTCGCTGTCGATCGGGCAACCGTCCGGGCCCACCTGCACGCCGCGCGGCGTGTTGGGGCACTTGTCGAGGTTGTTCGGCACGCCGTCGCCGTCGGCATCGGCCGGGCAGCCGTCCGGACCGACCACCGTACCCTTGGGCGTACCCGGGCACTTGTCGAGGTAGTCGGGCACACCGTCCTGGTCGAGGTCGGTCGGGCAACCGTCGGAGTACACCGCTACGCCCGGCGGCGTGTTGGGGCACTTGTCGAGGTAGTCGGGCACACCGTCTCCATCGGAGTCGCCCGGCTTCTTGCCGAGCGCAATGCGCAGGCCGGCGAAGGCCTGCCAGGTGTAGTAACTCTCATCGGGCAGCGTGCCCTGCTCCTGCACCTCGTCCTGCTGGTAGCGGGCCTCAAGCTTGAGCATCGTCAGGTCGCCGAGGCGCTGCAGGAAGCCGAGGCTGCCGTAAGGGCCCCAGGCGCCGGTGCGCTCGCCCAGGAACTCCACGGTGGAGAAGTGCACGCCGCCGGCGATATAGGGCTGGAAGTCCCAGGACGAGTCGTGGAAAGGCTTGCCGATGAAGGCTTCCAGACCGGCGCGGCCGCTGATGCGCTCGTAGTCGCCCGCATTGGTGGTCTCCAGGTTGCTGTAGTCGCCACCCAGCTCCAGCACGATGCGGTTGGTCAGCGGCTTGGTGGCCAGGCCGCCGGCGGTGATGCCGTAGTCGAGATCCGACTTGTCGGATATCACGGCACCGACATAGGGCCATAGCGACCAGCGGTCATCCTGCACTTCGATCACGGCAGGGGTGGCCGGGGCAGTGGCCACCGGTGCGGGCGGCGCGGCGGCGGCCGGAGCCGCCGTCTGGGCCAGGGCGAGGGCGGGGAACAGCCCCAGCAGGGTTACGCACAGCATGCGCATGCGATTCATTGTTGTTCTTCCCTGGGCTTAATTACGGGGCAGGAAACGGAAAGGGGAACGTCGGGACCTCGGGGACGCAAAGCTGCGCGTCGCCGATCGCCGCCGGATTGGCCGTCAGGATCGCGGTCAGCAGGGTGTCCACACCGCACAGCACCGGTGCATAGATGGTGTTGTCGAGCAGCGCCACCAGGTCGCCCAGCGGAGTCGCGAACAACTGGCTGGTCAGCGGGTCCGAAAGTGCCGTCAGCAGTTGGGTGACGATGGTATCGACCGGGATCGGACCCTCGTTGCCCGGCTCCTGGCCGCCGGCCAGCGACTGCAGGATCGGGTTGACGATCTCCGTTACCGCGCTCAGCACCTGGGTGACCACGCCGTTGCCGCCGTTGGGCGAGGAGCCGAGCTGGAAGACCGCTTCCAGCGCCGCGCACAGCTGGGTGGCGTCCTCATCGTTGGAGGATCCCAGGATCACGTCGTTGGTCACCGGCAGCACCAGCACGGTCATGCCATCGACGTCGTTGTTCGCCGGGAAGGCAGGGTTGTGGTAGTCGGCCGTGATGCAGCTGAAGCCGATGCGCAGGTTGCCCGCGCCCACCACCACGCCGTTCTCGCCGGGACGGCGATCGCCCAGGGCATAGCGCAGTGCCGGGGTGAGGTCGTCGCCGACCAGGCCGGACGGACCGTTGCCGATCGGCAGCGCCGGCAGGGTCGTGACGCAGGCCGCGCCATTCCAGTAGCCGTTGCTCTGGGTCCAGACGATGCGGTTGGCATCCGGGTTGGCTTCGGTCACGCCGTCATCGTTGGTGACGTCGCGGTAGACGTCGCCGTCGATGAAGGTGTCGCAGTTGCCGGTAGTGGCGTTGACGTCGGCCGGCTTGCAGAAGCGGGCGCCGGCGAACAGGCGCTGCCGCCCCTGCAGCTTCGAGCTGTCGGTCAGGCCGCCGACCAGGTCGGTGGCGCCGACGCAGGCGAACTTGCTCGGCGCGCCCGGGTTGGCGAGGCTCTTGGCCGACACCGCGACGCTGTTGGCGCCCAGCACTTCGTTGAGGCGCACGGTCAACGCGATCGGCGCCGCAGCGACGGTCGAGCCGCCGATAGTGGCGCTACCCGTGAGGTTGCTGTCGCCCGGCGCGACGCCGGTGACCAGGCCGCGGCCCGGCGGCACCGTGTTGGTGACGGTGCCCACCGAGGTGGCCGACGAGGCAAAGCTGCTGCCGGCGCTGTTGGTGAGGTTGCACTCCTGGCCGCTGTCGAAGCGGGCACGCAGGCGCAGCTGGCGCTGCTGGCCGACCGTCAGGGACAGCGGCGCGGTGGTGCAGGCGCCGGTGTCGGCGCGGCAGCCTTCGAAGCCGTCGCTGCCGCTGATCGCTTCAAGGCAGAGGCCATTGGCCAGGATCGTGCCCGGGCGCACCGTCAGCGTGGCGTTGTCGGTCAGCGGACCGGCGCCGCAGGTGTTGCCGGTGTAGGAACCGGTCACGGTGACGTTGGTCTGCGTGGCCAGTTGCGCATCGGTGCTGGCGGTGGCATTGCCCGCGCCGGCCGGGAAGCTGGCGACGTCGGCGTTGCTCGACGAGAAGGTCGTGCTGGCGGTGACGTTGCCGAAGGTGTTGTTGCTGAAGCGGGCGGTCGAGACGTAGGTCTGGCTTTGGCCGGCAATCACGGTGGCAGTCGCCGGAGTGACGTCGATGCTCTGGATGCAGGCGCCGGACACCTGGATCTGCGTGGTCGGGGTCAGGGTGCCGACGTTGGCGGTGACCGTGGCCGTACCGGCGCCGGTGGCGGTGAACACGCCGGCGTTGGTGATGCTGCCGACGGTGTTCGGCGAAGCCGACCAAGTCGCGTCGGGGCACTGGCGCGTCTGCGGCGTGGTGGAGCCGGGGACGGTGTAGGTGCAGTTGCTGACCACGCACTGCGCGGTCTGGCCGACGTTGAGCGTATTCGGGTTGCAGGAGACGTTGGCGCTGACCAGGGTGGCGGCGACGATGCGCACCTCGGTGGTGTCGCGGACGCCGTCGATGGTGCCGGTGACCGTGGCGGTACCGGCGCCGGTGCCGGTGAGCAGCCCGGTGCCGTTGATCGTGGCGACCGAGCCCGGGCTGGCCGACCAGGTTACGGCCGGGCAGGCGATGGTGACTTCACGGGTGCCACCGCTGGACAGGTACTCGCGGTAGCGGCAGCTGTTCGTGTCGGCGCTGCACTGCGAGGTCTGGCCGATCTCCAGCGGGCCAGCGGGAACGCAGGACACGCTGAAGCCCAGAAGCTCGGGGAATGGCAGGTCGGGGCTGCGGGCACCGCCGCCGCTGCAGGCTGCAAGCACCAGCGCGATCAGCGCCAGTACGTTGCGGGAATAGAAGAAGCGCAGCTGTCTCATGCGAAAGTCCCCAAGGCTGAAAAGTCGACTACTTGTTTTGCGGTGCTTATGACAGACCGTACGCCTGCACGTCAAGGCGGAAAACCCAAGAATATCAAGCAGCGAGCGTGCCATCACCCCCCCAGGGGGTGGTCCCGTAGGAAACGGATTGCAGTTCGCCTGTTTCCCGGACAAGAAAAAACCCTGCCGGGGTCGCCTCCGGCAGGGTTTTCAGTATCGCGCTGGCTGCCTACTCCAGGACCTTCAGCTCGACGCGACGGTTCTCTTCGCGGCCGGCCTCGGTGTCGTTGGTGTCGATCGGGCGGGTTTCGCCGTAGCCGACCGGGTTCATGCGCTTGACCACGATGCCGCGGCCCGCCAGGTAGGTCTTGACCGAGTTGGCACGGCGCTCGGACAGGCCCAGGTTGTAGTTGTCCGAACCCACGGAGTCGGTGTGGCCTTCCAGATCCACGCTGATGTTCGGATAGGCCTTCAGGGTCTCGCCGACTTCGTTGAGGATCAGCTTGGCGGGCTCGGTCAGGCGGTCCGAATCGAACTCGAACTTGACGCCGCGCAGGATGAAGTTCTTGTCCAGCGCGCAGCCATTGGCGTCGACCGCTTCACCCGGACGCGGCGTACGGCAATCGCCGGTCAGCGCGCAGCCGTTGGGCAGGACCTTGGCGCCAGGCGGAGTGCGCGGGCACTCGTCGAGGTAGTCGGGGATGCCGTCGCCGTCGGAATCCAGCGGGCAGCCGTCCGGACCCACGGCGATACCCTTCGGGGTCCCCGGGCACTTGTCCATGAAGTCGGGTACGCCGTCGCCGTCGGCATCGGTGGCCGGGCAGCCGTCCGGACCCACGATGGTGCCCTTGGGCGTGTTGGGGCACTTGTCGTAGGCATCGGGGATGCCGTCGCCGTCGCTGTCGATCGGGCAGCCGTCCGGGCCCACCATCACGCCGCGCGCCGTATTGGGGCACTTGTCGAGTTCGTCGGGCACGCCGTCGCCGTCGGAGTCGGCCGGGCAGCCGGAGGCGTTGACCACCGTGCCCTTGGGGGTGCCGGGGCACTTGTCGAGGTAATCGGGCACGCCGTCACCGTCGAGGTCGGTCGGGCAGCCGTCGGAGTACACCGCCACGCCCTTGGGCGTGTTGGGGCACTTGTCGAGGTTGTCGGGCACGCCGTCGCCGTCGGAGTCGTTGGGGTCGGCACCGAACTTGTAGCGGAAGCCCAGGCCCACGTCCCAGACGTAGAAGCTGTCCTCCTGGACGATGCCTTCCTCGCTGATGAAGTCGAGGTTGTAGCGCGCCTGCAGGCGCAGGTCCCACCAGGGCGACATCTGGAACATCGAGCCCAGGCCCAGGCCGACGCCGGCGCCGGTCAGGTCTTCGCCGAGGAAGTCGATCTTGTGGGCGTTGACGCTGCCGATCAGGAAGGGACGGATGCTGGACTTGTCGGTGGTGAAGTACTGCAGCAGGTTGGCGCCTGCCGTGATGCGCTTGTAGTCGTTCTCCGCCGGCAGGCCGGAAACGGTCAGGCTGCTGTAGCTGCCTTCCAGTTCGAAGCCCAGGTAGCGGTTCAGCGCGCGGCCGATGCTGACGGAGCCGGCGATGCCGCTGTCCATGTCGTCCTGGTCGGCGAAGACGCCGCCGATCGACGGCGACACATACCAGCGCTGGTCGTACTTGCCGCTGTCCTGGGCGGAAACCGCGGCGGTCCAGAGCAGACCTGCGGCGGCCAACCATGCAAATTTCGACATTCTTGAATCTCCCATCCCTGAAAGAGCTGCTGCGGACGCGACTGTACCTTGCCGACGATACCCGAGACGAATTTTCTTGACGACGTTCATCACGCCGATCCCTACCTGTCGTCAGAAAACGACTTGCGGACGCACAAGCACGCCGGGGCAATGGCATACTATTTTTCATGAGCCCGGGGTGCAAACTCCATGTGCCGCCGGTGACCCCCCATCCGTACAGGGAGCGCTTCAAGATGAAAGGATTTCGTTGGATGCTGCTGATGAGTGCGCTGGCCGTTGCGGCCTGCGACGGGGCGCGAAGCCCGGATTTTGCGCCCGAGCGCAGCTTCGACGGGCTGGAAGTCCGCCTGGCGAATGGCACCACCCCGGTGACCACCACCCGGGAACTGCCGGCCGGTACCAACGAGGATTTCCGCGCCTTCGTTGATGTCCTGACCACGGTTCCGCCGGGCTACGAGTTGCAGCCGGGCGAGACGGTGGAGACGACTTCGGACGGCAAGGCCGCGGTCCGGCGCACCGAGGAAGTCACCTCGGTTGCCGCCTGGACCAGCAACAGCGTGAACATTGCCACGGTCGACGCCAACGGTCGCGTTACCGGCGTCGCCCAGGGCACCACCACGATCAGCGCCGCCTTCGAAGGCGAGAGCGACAGCTTCAACGTCCAGGTCACGGCGGCCACCCTGGCCGGCGGCCAGGTCCTGTGCGTGCGCCCGGCCACCACCGGCGACCTCGGGACCACCCCCTGTGCGATCACCAGCTTCAGCCGCCCCTCCGGCGTGACCGTGGAGTTCGAGGCCATCGGCCGCTTCTCCGACGGCCAGAACCGCCGTATCGCGTCGCCGTACGTCCTCAACTGGACCAGCACCAACCTGCCGGTGGCGGCCAAGCCCGCGACGGGCAACAACCTGCCCCTGATCAGCCCGAACTTCGAGACTGCCACGATCGGTTCCACCAGCATCGAGGGTCGCGTGGTCAGCGGCTCGACCCCGCTGCCGGTTCCCGACCGGCGCAGCGCCACGCTCAACGTGGTCGCGGCCAATGCGTTCTGCGACACCGAGTTCCCGACGACCGCCGAGATCGTCTCGCAGACCTGCATCGGCTGCTCGGTCAACAACCCCAACCTGATCGTGGACGGCGACCTCGATACCTTCGCGGACCTCAACATTCCGCTGGGCCTGCTGCTGCTGTCCAACATCTCGGTCACCGTGGCCAATCCGGTCGGCACCCCCGCGGTGGCCGCCGGCGCTCCGGTCGGCTTCCTGCTGAGCCGCAGTTCCAACGACATCCTGTCGGCGCAGCTGCTGGGTAGCCTGGAAGTGACCACCGTCCGCCGTACCCTGACCGGGTTCGAGGAGATCAACGACGCGGGCACCAGTTCCGAACTGCTGCGCCTGACGCTGCTGGGCATCCGCCTGCCGGCGGCCCCGCAGTTCCTGCTGTCGACGGGCCCCACCACGGTGCCCTACGACGGTGTGAAGCTGACCTTCAGCGGCGGCCTGCTGAGCCTGCTCACCAGCCTCAACGTCAACACCGCCTGCGCGCGCGCCAACCCGAATCCGCCGGCACCGTAAGGCTGCGGCTGGTTCAGGAAAAAGGGCGCCGAAAGGCGCCCTTTTTCGTTGGGGTTTCGTCCGGGCTGTTGTCGGCAAAGGATCGCGACTTGCGTCGCTCCCACGGGGTGGTTCGGCGTGGAATGCCGGGGTTCCCAGGTGTGAATGCATGGCATCGCCATAAGGCAGAAGCAAATCGGTGCTCTCCGTAGCCCGGTTTCGCGCAGCGAAGCCGGGGAGCGCGGGCGGGGCGGAGTCCCGGCTTGCCTGCGGCAAACCGGGCTACGGGACTGCGGGTTCGCCGTCGAGGCCCGCCGTGGCTACTCGTCCATCGCCGGATACGGGCTTTCGCCCGCATGACGAAGCCTGCGCCGGGCCTGCGAAGTCCGAACGCGCTGGAGGCTCCGCTCCTTCGGGCGCCCTCGCTTCGTGGGAGCGACGCAAGTCGCGATCTTTTCCGCCAGCCAAAGAAAAACCCCGCCGGATCGCTCCGGCGGGGTTTTTGAGTTACAGCGCTTTCTTTACTCGATGACCTTGAGTTCGACGCGACGGTTCTCTTCGCGGCCTTCCTCGGTGTCGTTGGTATCGATCGGGCGGGTCTCGCCGTAGCCCACCGGGTTCATGCGCGGGGCTTCGATGCTGCGGCTGGCCAGGTAGACCTTGACCGTGTTGGCGCGACGCTCCGACAGGCCGAGGTTGTAGTTGTCGGTGCCGACGTTGTCCGTGTGGCCTTCCAGGTCGACCTTGATCGTCGGGTAGGCCTTCAGCGTCTCGGCCACCTCGTTGAGGATCAGCTTGGCGGGCTCGGTCAGGCGGTCCGAATCGAACTCGAACTTGACGCCGCGCAGGATGAAGTTCTTGTCCAGCGCGCAGCCATTGGCATCGACCGCTTCACCCGGGCGCGGCTTGCGGCAGTCGCCGGTCAGCGCACAGCCGTTGGGCAGGACCTTGGCACCCGGCGGCGAGCGCGGGCATTCGTCGAGGTAGTCGGGGATGCCGTCGCCGTCGGAATCCAGCGGGCAGCCGTCCGGACCCACGGCGACACCCTTCGGCGTCTGCGGGCACTTGTCCATGAAGTCGGGCACGCCGTCGCCGTCCGCGTCAGCGGCCGGGCAGCCGTCCGGACCCACGATCACGCCCTTGGGGGTGTTGGGGCACTTGTCGTAGGCGTCGGGGATGCCGTCGCCGTCGCTGTCGATCGGGCAGCCATCCGGGCCCACCATCACGCCGCGCGGGGTGCCGGGGCACTTGTCGAGCGAGTCGGGGATGCCGTCGCCGTCCGAGTCGGCCGGGCAGCCCTTGGCGTCAACGGCCGTACCCTTCGGGGTGCCGGGGCACTTGTCGAGGTAGTCGGGCACGCCGTCGCCGTCGGTGTCGACCGGGCAGCCGTCGGAGTACACCGTCACGCCCTTGGGCGTGTTGGGGCACTTGTCCTTGCGGTCGGGCACGCCGTCGCCGTCGCTGTCGGTGGCGTTGCCGCCGAAGGCGTAGCGCAGGTTCAGGCCTACGGTCTGGGCCTTGTACTCGCCGTCACCCTTGACGCTGATCGAGCCATCCGGGGCAACCGGGGTGGTGGTGGTGCCGCTCTCGACGTCGTCGCCGACGATGTAGCGGTAGTCCACCGACAGGGTGGTCTTGTCGTTGACCAGGAAGCCGAGGCCGGCGCCGGCCTGGTAGACGAAGCCGGAGCTGTCGCCCGAGCTGTCGCCGATGTCCAGCGTGGCCTTCTGGTAGCCCGCACCGGCGCCGATGTAGGGCACCAGGCTGCTGCCGAAGTCGAAGTCGAACCAGGCGTTGGCCATGGCGCGGTAGGTCATCAGCTTGCCGTCGGGGCTGCTGCTGACCGGGCCGCCGGCGCTCTGGATGGTGAGTTCGTCGAGGTCGCTCTCGGCATAGGCCAGCGCCAGTTCGGGGCGGAAGCCGCCTTCGAACAGGTAGCCGATCGAGCCTTCGATGCCCAGGCCGCCGTCGAACACCATGCGCGAGGGCGTGGTGGCGGTGTTGACTTCGCCCGGAGTGACCACGGGAGGGCCGGCGGGATTGCCGGGGCCGAGCAGGAACAGGAGGCAACCCTGGTCGACGCCAAGGGCGCCGACCACGCCGTTGAGCAACGGCCCCAGGCCCGGGACGCCCGTCAGCAGGCAGGTCGTCGCGTCCGTGCCCGGCGTTTGCGTGCTCGGGGCCACGGTCGTCGTCTTCAGGTTGCCGTCGGAATCCTCGACGGCGACATAGGAGCCGCTGAGGCCGAAGTACCAGCCCGGCTCGTAAGCGCTCGCGGAGCCGGCGAACAGGGCAGCTGCCGCCGTCGCTCCGATGATGGCGCCGCTTTTCAGCGCCGTTCCCAACTTGTTCAACATGTGGCCCCCGGAATGTATTTGTACAGCTCGCGCGATTCTAGCCATTCCAAGCATGAAGTATCAACGCTATCGCCGTGACGACAGTAGGAATTTTGTCTTTTTTCAGTAAAAATCCCCGAATCGGGGCCGCTAGGGCAGGTTGATCCGGCTGACGGGGCTGTCCGGGGCGGGCTGCAGCGGCCAGTCGCGGTGGTTGAAGACCTGGCCTTCCTGGCGGACTTTGGCCAGGGTCGCCGGGTCGATCCGGGTACAGATCCACCCCGGCTCGTTGAGGCGGCCAGCGGCCAGTACCCCGTCGTCGGGGTGGCCGCGGTCCACCGGCGTGTAAACGCCGGCGGCGCCGATGTTGACGTCCACTGCCGGCGACCACGGCGCCTCGCCGACCAGGGGGGCCTGCACCACGTAGCACTGGCTTTCCAGGGCGCGAGCCTGGGCGCCGATGCGCACGCGGTGGTAGCCGGCCAGGGTGTCGGTGCAGCTGGGCGCCAGCAGCAGGTCGGCGCCGGCCTCGACCAGCGCCCGCGCGATCAGCGGAAACTCGATGTCGTAGCAGATGCAGATGCCGATGCGGCCCAGTGCGGTCTCGAACAGCTTCAGGCCCGGGCCGGCACCGATACCCCACTGCTCGCGCTCGAAGCGCGTCATCATCTGCTTGTCCTGGCAGTCCGCGCCGCCCTCGGGGCTGAACAGCCAGGCGCGGTTGCGGTAGCCGCCGTCCGCCATCTGCGTCGGGAAGCTCCCGGCCAGCAGGTAGGCGCCGGTTTCGCGCGCCAGCCGCGCATGCAGTGCCTGCCAGCGCGGCAGGAAGTGCTGCATCGCCGCGATCTGGCCGTGCAGGTCCGCGCGCAGCGGCGGCGCCAGCAACGAGGCCAGTTCCATGCTGGCGTACTCGGGAAAGACCAGCAGGCGCGCGCCCTGAGCGGCAGCCTCCCGGCACCAGCGCCCGAGCTTGTCCTCGAATTCCTCCCAGGCGGCGAACTCGCCGACCGGGTATTGCGCCGCGGCGACGACGAAGCCCGCCGTGCTCATGCCGCGTCCAGGCGCTTGCGCCAGAAGCCCAGGGTCTTCTCGCTGGGGCTGGCTGCACCGACGTCGGGCCAGATCAGCCGGCACTGCAGGGCCGGCTCGCGGACATAGCCGCGGCGTCCCCAGAAGGCATCGTTGGGCACGTAGTCCGGCGGGCGCGACGGATGCCCGCCGGGCCGTTCGACCGCGCAGAACGTGGTCCAGGGCAGCCCCAGTTCGCGTGCGTGCGCCTCGCGCTCCTCGAAGAAGCGCAGGCCCAGGCCGCGGCCGCGGTAAGGCCGCAGCAGCAGCGATTCACCGAAGTAGTGGTATTGCTCCAGCGGCAGGCCGGCGGCCAGGAAGGGGTCGCGCATCTCCTGGTGCGCTTCGGCCAGCGGCAGGCTGGTGGAGGCGCCTACCGCGCGGTCGCCGTCGCGCACCAGCACGACCAGGCTGCTGGGGCTGTCGATGTAGGTCTGCAGGTAGCGCGTCTCGTACTCGGCGCTGCCCTCGTAGAGGTAGGGGAACTCGCGGAATACCGTGATGCGCAGCTGCGCCAAGGCGTCCAGGTGCCGGGCGATGTCGGCGCCGCGCAGCAGCTCGACGGTCGGCTCGCTCATTGCACCTGCGCCAGCCAGTCCTGCAGGTTGTAGTAGTTGGTCACGCGGGCGACCTTGCCGTCGCGGATCTCGAAGAAGGCGCCGGCCGGCAGGCGGTAGGTCTGGCCGCTGGCCTCCGGCAGGCCGGCGTCGGTGGCGATGTACTCGCCCAGCACCGTGAACTCGGCCGCCGCGCGGCGGCCCGAGGGTTCGGCCAGCACCACCAGGTCGACGATCTGCTCGCGGTAGTTGCGGTTCATGCGCAGCATGAATGCGGCGAAAGCCTCGCGGCCACGCTCGCGCAGGCCCTGGTTCACGTCATGCACCACGTCATCGGTGAGCATGCCGAGAAAGCCGTCCATGTCACCGGCGTTGAAGGCTGCGTAGTAGCGCTCGATGAGCGCGCGAGTCTGGTCCGTCATCCTGGCTTCCGTGCTTGAGGCGGACATTTTATCGCGGCTAATAGCCCATCTGCTTGGCTGCCAGGTCCTTCATGATCTCCAGCGAGCCGCCGCCGATGGTCAGCACCTTGGTCTCGCGGTAGATGCGCTCCACCTTGGAGCCGCGCAGGTAGCCGGCACCGCCGAAGATCTGCATCGCCTCGTTGGCCACCCATTCCAGCGAGGTGGTGGCGAAGTTCTTCAGCATGCTCAGCTCGGCCACCGGGAACTGCTTCTGCCCGATGCGCCAGGCCGCCATGTCGAGGTTGGCCTTCACCGCCTCGTTGCGCATGCGCATGTCCACCAGCTTGTGGCGGATCACCTGGTTGCGGATCAGCGGCTTGCCGAAGGTCTGGCGCTCGCGGGCGTAGGCCAGGGATTCCTCGTAGCAGACCTGGGCGAAGGCCCAGGCCTGCGCCGCCAGCATCAGGCGCTCGTTGTTGAAGTTCATCATGATCGCCATGAAGCCGGCGTTCTCCGGGCCGATGCGGTTGGCCGCCGGCACCCGGCAGTTGTCGAAGTACAGCGTGGCCGTGTCCGAGCACCACCAGCCCATCTTGTGCAGCGGCGAGCGCGTCAGCCCCGGGGTATCGCCCTCGATCACCAGGAGGGAGACTCCGCCCATGCCGTCACCGCCGGTGCGCACGGCGGTGGTGATGAAGTCGGCGCGCATGCCGGAGGTGATGAAGGTCTTGGAGCCGTTGACCACGTAATGGTCGCCGTCACGCACGGCCCTGGTGCGGAGATTGGCCACGTCGGAGCCGCCGCCGGGTTCGGTGATCGCCAGCGCGGCGATCTTCTCGCCGGCCAGCACCGGGCGCACGAAGCGCTCCTTCTGCTCGGCGTTGCCGACGTGGGCCACCGGCGGCGTGCCGATGCCATGCGACATCAGGCTGGCGATCAGGCCGCCGCTGCCGGCGCGAGCCAGCTCTTCGGTGACGACGATGCCGTAGAAGGGGTCGACCTCGGTGCCGCCGCAGGATTCGGGAAAGCCCAGCTGCATGATGCCGGCCTCGGCGGCCTTGAGATGCAGCTCACGCGGAAGGGTTTCGGCGGCTTCCCATTTGTCGATGTTGGGAGCAATCTCCCTGTCGACGAAGCGTCGCAGCTGCTGGCGGAAGGCCTCGTGGTCTTCGGTGTAGAACGGATGCTTCATGGTTATTTTTATTACCGCCATTGGCGGTTCCGGGTTAAGAGGGATGCACCATAATCCCGGCCCCGAATGGCCTGCAAGCGCCGGCTGTTCGGTAACAACAATTATCTGAGGAATCGACATGACGGTCATCGACGAATCCCTGCTGCCGCTGAACCGGCTCCATCACTGGGAGGCGACGCAGCCCCAGGCCATCTACCTGTCGCAGCCGCTGGGCGGTGGCAGGATGCGCGACTACAGCTGGGCGCAGGTCGCCGACGAGGCGCGGCGCATGGCGGCCTACCTGAAGTCCTTCGGCTGGGAGCCCGGCACGCGCGTCGCGATCCTGTCGAAGAACTGCGCCTGGTGGATCATGTCCGACCTGGCAATCTGGATGGCCGGCTACGTCAGCGTGCCGATCTACCCGACGCTTACGGCAGATTCGGTCAAGCAGATCCTGCAGCACAGCGAGGCGCGTGCCTGCTTTGTCGGCAAGCTGGACGACTGGCCGATGATGCGCCCCGGTGTGATCGGCAGCGCGGTCAAATGCATCCGCTATCCGCTGTCGCCGGCCGAGAGCTTTCCGGAGTGGGACGAGATCGTGGCGAAGACAGACCCCTTGCCCGGCCAGCCGCTGCGCAAGGGCGAGGACCTGGCCACCATCGTCTACACCTCCGGCACCACTGGCATGCCCAAGGGCGTGATGCACGTCTTCAACAGCATCGGCTGGTCCGGGGAGGCGCTGCAGCAGCGCTTCGGCACCCGGCCGGAAGACCGCCTGCTGTCCTACCTGCCGCTGGCCCACGTCGCCGAGCGCTGGATGGTGCAGGCCGGCTCCCTCAATGCGGGCATTCGTGTGTACTTCGCCGAATCGCTGGAGACCTTCCCGCAGGACCTGCGCCGCGCGCGGCCCACGGTGTTCATCTCGGTGCCGCGGCTGTGGGTCAAGTTCCAGCAGGGCGTGTATTCGAAGTTGCCGAAGGAAAAGCTCGAGCGTTTGCTGCGCATCCCGCTGCTGAACACGGTGGTGAAGCGTCGCCTGCTGGCTGGCATGGGGCTGGACCAGGTGCGCTTCGCCGGCGGCGGCGCCGCGCCGATGCCGCCCGAACTGCTCAAGTGGTACCACGGCCTGGGTCTGGAACTGCTGGAGGGCTACGGCATGACCGAGAACTTCGGCTGCTCGCACAGCAACCTGCCGGGGCAGGGCAAGCCGGGCTATGTCGGCGTGCCTTACCCTGGCGTGGAGTGTCGTATCGGCGAGGGGGGCGAGGTGCAGATGCGCTCGCCGGCGCTGATGACCGGTTATTTCAAGGAGCCGGAGAAGACCCGCGAGACGCTGACCGACGATGGTTTCCTGCGCACCGGCGACAAGGGCGAGATCGACGCGGAGGGACGCCTGCGCATCACCGGGCGGGTCAAGGACCTGTTCAAGACCTCCAAGGGCAAGTACGTGGCGCCGTCGCCGATCGAGGATCGCCTGGTGACGCATCCGACGATCGAGGCCTGCTGCGTGGTGGGCGCCAATTACCCGCAGCCGCTGGGCATCGTCATGCTGTCGCAGGACGCGGCCAACCACGCCCGCAATCCGGCCGAGCGCCAGGCATTGGCGGCCTCGCTGGGCGAGCACCTGGAGCGCATCAATGCGGACCTGGATCCGCATGAGCAGATGGATTGCCTGGCGGTGGTGACCGAGCAATGGACGGTGGAGAGCGGGTTCATCACGCCGACGCTGAAGGTGAAGCGGCCGGCGATCGAATGCAGCTATGCGCGGTATTTCGATGGGTGGCTGCGGCAGAAGAAGCCTGTTGTCTGGGCCTCAGGCGCCTGACCATAGTCAGAATTGCAGGAGCGAGCTTGCTCGCGACCTGGTGGTTGGTGCGGTCGTCCTTGGGGGCGGGAACGCCGGCGACTACGCTGGTCAGGAGCGGTGGTTCTCTGGAGGTTTATTTCGCCCAAGGGCGAGTCACTTCTCTTTGATATACGTCAAAGAGAAGTAACCAAGAGAAAACGTACCCTTGTATCGGCGCCCCGCTCACGCGGGGTTCCCCGCCCAGTGGTCGGTCGCTGAGGGGTCGGACACACAGGCCATCCATGGCCTGCGTGTCCTCGGCCGGACATCCTGTCCGGCTCGCCCCCTGCGCCCGACCCCTGTGCGGGCGCCGCTACGAGGGAACCCGGACCATCAAAAGCATTCGCTGCGCTCACCAAGACATTGGAAGAAGCTGCGGCTGGGCGCTTTTACTCCGCAACAAACTTCGGCCACGTCCTCATGTACTCCACGAACTTCGGTCCCAGCCCTTCATTGCGCAGGTAGTCCGCGGTCACCGGCAGCTTCACCGGCTGGAACTCGCCGTCGCCGCGCACGCGCTCGGGGAAGTCGTGGTGCAGGATTGCGGAGCGGCCGATGGCGACGAAGTCGGCGCCGGCTTGCAGGCAGGCGAGGGCTTCCCGGGTGCCGCGGATCTTGCCGCAGGCTCCCAGGCGCACCGCGCCGCGGTCCAGGCGGGTGAACCAGGAGAGCAGGGAGCTGCCGTGGTAAGCCTCTTCGATCGGTTCCTTGAAAGCGTCCCACAGCGACAGGTCGAGGTAGTCGATCTTCGCTTCGCGGAACAAGCGCTCGCTGATCTCGATGACCTCGGACATCTTCTGGCCGAAGCGCTCGGGCGAGATGCGCAGGCCCAGGCTGAAGTCCGGTCCGCAGCGTTCGCGGATGCCGTCGATGATGCGGAACAGGACGCGGCAGCGGTTCTCCAGCGAGCCGCCGAACTCGTCCTCGCGCTGGTTGAACTCGCTGCTGATGAACTGGGCGACGACGTAGCCGTGCGCGCCATGGACCTCGACACCATCGAAGCCGGCCTTCTGCGCACGCAGGGCGGCGGCGATGAAGTCCTCGATCAGCTGCTCCACCTCGGCATGGCTGAGTGCGCGGGCGCCGGTCTCGGCAAAGTCGGAGGGCCCCACGGGCTCCAGGCCGTTGTTGAGGTCCTTGGGCGAGCGCACGCCGGCGTGGTGCAGCTGCACCACGGCCAGGCTGCCGTGCCGGCGGATTTCCGTGGCCAGGCGCGTCAGGCCGGGCAGCTGGCGGTCGTCGGAGACGCCGAGCTGGCCGGGGAAGCCGCGGCCCTGCATCTGCACGAAGGCGGCGCAGCTCATGGTGAGGCCGAAGCCGCCCTGGGCGCGCTTGGCCAGCCAGTGGAACTCGTCGTCCGAGAGGCTGCCGTCCTCGTGGCTCTGCAGGTTGGTCAGCGGCGCCAGGATCAGGCGGTTCTTCATCGACGGCCCGTGCTTGAAGCCCAGCGGTGCGAACAGGTCGGCGATACGGGACGCTCCGTCCATGCTATTTCGCCCTCAGCACGGCGGCTTCGAGCGTGTTCTGCATCAGCATCGCCACCGTCATGGGACCGACGCCGCCGGGCACCGGGGTGATGAAGGCGGCGCGCTCGCGGGCGGCCTCGAACTCCACGTCGCCACGCAGCTTGCCGTCGGGCATGCGGTTGATGCCGATGTCGATCACCGTGGCGCCGGGCTTGATCCAGGCGCCCTTGACCATCTCGGGCTTGCCGACCGCCACCACCACGATGTCCGCGCGCGCCACCTCGGCGGCCACGTCGGCGGTGAAGCGGTGGCAGCAGGTGGCGGTGGCGCCGGCCAGCATCAGCTCCAGCATCATCGGCCGGCCGACGTGGTTGCTGGCGCCGACGACCACGGCAGTGCGGCGCTTGAACGGCTCGTTCACCGACTTGAGCAGCTCGATCACGCCATAGGGCGTGCAGGGCCGCAGCATCGGCAGGCGCTGGGCCAGGCGGCCGAGGTTGTAGGGGTGGAAGCCGTCCACGTCCTTGTCCGGGCGGATGCGCTCGATCACCTGGGTGGCATCGATATGCTCCGGCAGCGGCATCTGCACCAGGATGCCGTCGACGCTGTCGTCGGCATTGAGGCGGTCGACCTCGGCCAGCAGCTGCTCCTGGGTGAGGGAGGGCTCGAAATGCACCGGCACCGAGCGGATGCCCAGTTCCTCGCAGGCCTTGCGCTTGCTGCGCACGTAGACCTGGGAGGCGGGATCTTCGCCGACCAGCACGGTGGCCAGGGCGGGGGGACGATGGCCGGCAGCAACGCGCGCGGCTACGGCGACGCGGACGCGCTCGCGAACGGACTGGGCGACGGCTTTGCCGTCAATGAGCTGTGCGGCCAAGAGAATGTCCCGAAAGGAGATGAGGAAGGATCGGCGTCCATTCTAAATGCCGCTAGAATTCCGCGCTTCATGCCGCCGCCAGCCTTCCAGCTCGAAATCAGCGACCTCGCCGTCCGGCGCGGTCCGCGCCTGCTGTTCGAAGGCCTGGGCTTCCGCCTGGCCGGCGGCGAGATCCTGCACCTGCAGGGCGCCAACGGCGCCGGCAAGACCTCGCTGCTGGAGACCCTGGCCGGCCTGCGCCGGGCGGCGGCGGGGCAGATGAGGGGCCTGCCGGAAGACGGCGGCCTGCACTGGCTGGGCCATCGCAATGCCCTCAACCTGAGCCTGTCCGTGCTGGAGAACCTGGAATTCTGGTGCGGCCTCAACGGTGCCGCCGCCACCGCCTGCCCGCCGGCGCTGGAGCGGGTGGGGCTGTGGAAACTGCGCCATCGCCTGGTCCGCACCCTGTCGGCCGGGCAGAAGCGCCGTGCCGCGCTGGCACGGCTGCTGGCCGCCCGCCGCCCGCTGTGGCTGCTGGACGAGCCCCTGGACGGCCTGGACCGCCAGGGCCTGGAGCTGTTCGCGCAGCTGCTGGGCGAGCATGCCGCCGCCGGCGGCGGCGCCGTGGTGACCAGCCACCAGCCGCTGCCGGCCGGCCTGGCCGGCGTCCGCGTCCTGGTACTGGAGGCATGAACGCGGTGCTGGCGGTGCTGACCCGCGAACTGCGCCTGGCGCTGCGCTCGCGCATGGACTGGATGCTGCCCTTGCTGTTCTTCGTGATGGTGGTGCTGCTGTTCGGTCTCGGCGCCAGGCCCAACGACCCGGTGCTGGCCGGCTTCGCCCCGTCGATCCTGTGGGTGGGGGCGCTGCTGTCGATGCTGCTGACCCTGGACCGGCTGTTCCGCGCCGACTACGAGGACGGCAGCCTGGAGCAGCTGTGCCTGGCCGAGGCGCCGCTGACGCTGACCGTCACCGCCAAGCTGACGGCCCACTGGCTGCTCACCGGCCTGCCGCTGGTGCTGCTGGCGGCGCCGCTGGCGCTGGCCCTGCAGATGCCCACCTCCGGCCTGGCGGCCCTGGTGCTGGGGCTGGCCCTGGGCACGCCGGTCCTCAGCTTTGTCGGCGGCTTTGCCGCCGCCCTGACGGTGGCCTTGCCCCGCGCCGGGCTGCTGCTGCCGCTGCTGGTGCTGCCGCTGCTGGCGCCGGTCCTGATCTTCGGTGCGGGCGCGGTACGCGCCGCCCTCGGCGGCCTCGATGCCGCCGCTCCGCTATACTTCCTCGCGGCGGTCCTGGTGCTCTGCATCACCCTGATTCCCTGGGCCGCCGCCGCAGCCTTGCGCAACGCCTTCGAATGAGCTCCTGGACCTGGTTTCACCGGCTGGCATCGCCCCCCAGCTTCTTCCGTCTGGCGAACCGCCTGGCCCCCTGGCTGGGGCTGCTGGCGCTGGCCCTGCTGACCTACGGCTGGGTCGACGGCCTGGCCTTCGCGCCGGAGGATTACCAGCAGAAAGACGCCTATCGCATGATCTACGTGCACGTGCCCGCAGCGACCCTGTCGCTGTCGCTGTACGTCGCCCTGGCCGCGGCCGGCGTGGTGACCCTGGTGTGGCGCATGAAGCTGGCCGAGGCGGCGCTGATCGCGATCGCGCCGGTGGGCGCCAGCATCACCGTGCTGGCCCTGGTCACCGGCATGCTCTGGGGCAAGCCGATGTGGGGCGCCTACTGGGTCTGGGACGCGCGCCTCACCTCCGAGCTGGTGCTGCTGTTCCTCTACCTGGGCGTGGTGGCGCTGTGGCAGGCCTTCGAGGATCCGCGCGCGGCGGCCCGCGCCTGCGCCCTGCTGGCGGTGATCGGCGTCATCAACGTGCCGATCGTGAAGTTCTCGGTGGACTGGTGGAACAGCCTGCACCAGGGCGCCACGATCATGAAGCTGGGCAAGCCCAGCATCAGCCTGCGCATGGCCCTGCCATTGTTCGCCTCCGTGCTGGGGCTGTACCTGTTCGCCGGCTACGCCATCCTGCGGCGCCTGCAGAACGAACTGCTGCTGCGCGAATCCGGCACCGCCTGGGTGCGTGAACTGATGGGGAAAACCCGTGTCTGAGTTCCTGGCCATGGGGGGGTACGGCCTGTACGTCTGGGGCAGCTTCGGCTGCGGCCTGGCGGTACTGGCCTGGAATGTGTTGTCGCCCTTCCTGGCGCGACGTGCATTGATGCGCCAAATGACGGAATCCGAATGACCAAGCGTCAGAAGCGAATGCTGGCGGTGGGCCTGCTGCTGGCCGGCCTGTCCCTGGCGGCCGTGCTGGGCTTTACCGCCTTCAGCAAGAACATGATGTATTTCCAGACCCCCAGCGACATCGCCGGCGGCAAGCTGCCGCAGGGTGCGCGCATCCGCCTGGGCGGCCTGGTGGAGAAGGGCAGCGTGCAGCGCGGCGACGGCCTGGTGGTGAACTTCAGCGTCGCCGACTGCGACGCCAACCTGCCGGTGCGCTACGAGGGCATCCTGCCGGACCTGTTCCGCGAGGGGCAGGGCATCGTCGCCACCGGCCACATGGACGGCAAGACCTTCGTCGCCGACGAGGTGCTGGCCAAGCACGACGAGAACTACATGCCGCCCGAACTGGCCGAGAAGCTGACCACGCCCGACGGCAAGCACTCCTGCGCCCAGTTCAAGTCGATGACCAAGACATGATTGCCGAGATCGGACATTTCCTGCTGATCCTGGCGCTGGGCGTCGCGACGATCCAGTTCCTGCTGCCGTCCTGGGGTGTGTGGAAGCGCGACGCGCGTGCCATGGGCGTGGCGCAGTCGGCGGCACAGGTGCAGTTCGCGCTGGTGTTCCTGTCCTACCTGTGCTTGACCTGGGCCTTCATCGACAAGGACTTCTCGGTGGCCTATGTTGCCGCCAACTCCCACTCGCAGCTGCCGCTGATCTACCGCATCAGCGCGGTCTGGGGCGCGCACGAGGGTTCGCTGCTGCTGTGGATGCTGATGCTGTCGGGCTGGACCTGCGCGGTGTCGGTGTTCAACCGACGCCTGCCGGCCGACATCACCGCCACCTGCCTGGCGGTGCTCGGCGCGATCGCGATCGGCTTCCTGTCCTTCATGCTGCTGACCTCCAACCCCTTCGAGCGCCATTTCCCGGTGCCGCTGGAGGGCAAGGATCTCAACCCGCTGCTGCAGGACCCGGGTCTGATCATCCATCCGCCGATGCTCTACATGGGCTACGTCGGCTTCTCGGTGGCTTTCGCTTTCGCCATCGCCGCGCTGGTCTCGGGCCGTCTCGACGGTGCCTGGGCGCGCTGGACGCGGCCCTGGACCACCACCGCCTGGATGTTCCTGACCCTGGGCATCACCCTGGGCTCCTGGTGGGCCTACCACGAGCTGGGCTGGGGCGGCTGGTGGTTCTGGGACCCGGTGGAGAACGCTTCCTTCATGCCCTGGCTGGTCGGCACGGCGCTGATCCACTCGCTGGCGGTGACCGAGAAGCGCGGCCTGCTCAAGTCCTGGACCGTGCTGCTGGCGATCGTCACCTTCTCGCTGTCGCTGCTCGGTACCTTCCTGGTGCGCTCCGGCGTGCTGGTGTCGGTGCATGCCTTCGCCACCGATCCGGCGCGCGGCGTGTTCATCCTCGGCTTCCTCGCCGTGGTGCTCGGCGCGGCGTTTTCGCTCTATGCCTGGCGCGCGCCGCGCCTGAAGAGCGACGGCGACCTGACGCTGTTCTCGCGCGAGGGCCTGTTGCTGCTGAACAACATCTTCCTGGTGGTGACCGCCGCCATGGTGCTGCTGGGCACGCTGTATCCCTTGTTCGTCGATGCACTGGGCCTGGGCAAGATTTCCGTCGGTCCGCCGTACTTCAACTGGCTGTTCTTCCGGCTCACCGCCCCGCTGGCGCTGCTGCTGGGCCTGGCGATGGCAGTGGGCTGGAAGCGCGCCAAGGCCGTCGAGGTCATCCGGCAGCTGCGCTGGCCGGCGCTGGGTGCCCTGCTGCTGGCCGCCGGCCTGCCGTTCCTCTGGGTGGGGAGCAGCGGCCTGGCGGTGTTCGCCGGGGTGTTCATGGCTTGCTGGGTGCTGCTGTCGACGCTGACCGATCTCTGGGGCCGCATCCGCGCCAAGTCCTCGCTGCTCACCGGCCTGGCCAACGTGCCGCGCGCGGTCTGGGGCATGACCCTGGCGCACCTGGGCCTCGGCCTGTGGGTGCTGGGCGTGGCCTTCGTCAGCCTCTACAGCGTCGAGCGCGACGTGCGCCTGGCACCCGGCGAGTCGGCCGAGCTGCACGGCTACCAGTTCTTCCTGCGCGGCGTCGAGCCGCTGCCGGGCCCGAACTACGACGCCGACCGTGGCACCGTCGAGATCACGCGTGATGGCGCCAGCGTGGTGACGCTCCATCCGGAGAAGCGCCTGTACCGTGCGCAGCAGAACGTCATGACCGAGGCGGCAGTGGACGAGTCGCCGATCCGTGACCTCTACGTGGCGCTGGGCGAGCCCTTCGACAATGGCGACTGGAGCCTGCGCATGTACTACAAGCCGGCCATGCAGCTGGTCTGGTGGGGCGGCTTCGTCATGTTCTTCGGCGGCATCCTGGCCGTGTCCGACCGCCGCTATCGCCTGGCGAAGCTGGCGCAGGCGCCGGCGGTGGCCGACGGCAAGGTGGCGGCCTGATGCGCTTCCTGATTCCTGCGGTGCTGCTGGCCGTGCTGCTGGTGTTCCTCGGCGTGGGCCTCAAGCGCGACCCGCGCGAGGTGCCGTCGCCGCTGGTCGGCAAGCCGGCCCCGGCCTTCGACCTGGCCCTGGTCGGCGAGCCGCAGCGCTACACGCAGGACAACCTCAAGGGCCGGCCGGTGCTGGTCAACTTCTGGGCCAGCTGGTGCGCCGGCTGCCGCGTCGAGCATCCGCTGCTGCTGAAGCTGGCGGGCGAGGGCGTCGAGATCGTCGGCATCGACTACAAGGATACGGACGAGGCGGCGCGGCAGTGGCTGCAGCGGCACGGCAATCCCTACCGCCGCATCGTCGCCGACACCGCCGGCACCGCGGGGCTCGACTGGGGCGTCTACGGCGTGCCCGAGACCTTCGTGCTCGATGCCAGCGGCACCATCGTCTACAAGCAGATCGGCCCGATGACCGAGCAGGCTTGGACCGAGAAGATCCGCCCGCTGCTGCAGGGACAGAAATCATGAGGCTGAAGACGCTGGTCCTGGCGCTGCTGCTGGTGCTGCCGCCGCTGGCGCCCGCGCAGCCGCCGTCCGACGAGCCGCCGCCGCAGGCCCTGGCGAGCCTCGACGCCGGCCAGCGCGAGCGTTACCGCACGCTGGTCCACGAACTGCGCTGCCTGGTGTGCCAGAACCAGACCATCGCCGATTCCAGCGCGCCGCTGGCGCAGGACCTGCGCAGCCAGGTCGAGCGGCAGATCGCCGAGGGCCGCAGCGACGACGAGATCCGTCAGTACATGACCGCGCGCTACGGCGACTTCGTGCTGTACAAGCCGCCGGTGCAGCGCAATACCGTATTGCTGTGGGTGGGCCCCTTTGTGCTGCTGCTGGCGGCGCTGGCGATCGCCCTGCGCCAGCTGCTGCGCCGCCGCGTGGCGCCGGCGCCAGCGCCGGCCGCCGACCCCCAGGCCCTGCAGAAGCTGCTCGACGAGGACCGTCCGTGACCCTTGCTTACCTGGGCATGGCCGCCCTGTCGCTGCTGGCCGCCCTGTGGCTGACCCGCCCCTACTGGCGCGCGCCCGGCGCCGCGCTGCTGCGCCGCAAGGCCGCCAACGTCGCCGTCTACCGCTCGCGCCTGGCCGAACTCGACACTGAGCTGGAGGGTGGGGTGATCGAGCCCGAGGCCGCCGCCCAGCTCAAGCAGGAACTGGCCGCGCGCCTGCTGCAGGACGCCGACCAGCCCGCCGATGCGCCGGTCGAGACCGGCCAGCGTCGCTGGCGCGGCACCCTGGTGCTGAGCCTGCTGCTGGCCGCTTTTGCAGGCAGCTTCTACTGGCAGCAGGGCAGCTGGCGCACGCAGGGACTGGTGGCGCTGGCCGCCGCCGACCCCGGCGCCGCGCAGCAGGCGGCGATCGGGGACATGGTCACCAAGCTGGCGGCGAAGCTGGAGCAGAACCCCGAGGACATCGAGGGCTGGGCCATGCTGGCCCGTTCCTATTTCGTGACGGAACGCTACGGCGATGCCGCGCGGGCCTACGGCGAAGCCAACCAGCGCCTGCCGCAGCCCGAGCCCGACCTGCTGGTGGCCGAGGGTGAGGCCCTGGCGCTGGCCCGCGACCGCGACCTGCAGGGCAAGCCGGCGCAGCTGTTCCAGCAGGCCCTGAAGCTGCAGCCGGACAACGGCAAGGCGCTCTGGTACGCCGGCCTGGCGGCGGCGCAGGCCGAAGACCTGCGCGCGGCCCGGAACTACTGGACGCTGCTGTCGCGGCAGGATCTGCCGCCGGAACTGCGCGCGGCGCTGGACGACCGCCTGGGCCAGTTGGCCCAGGCCCTGGGCGAGCCGGCTCCGGCCCCGGCACAGGCGTCGCCGGCCGTGGCCAGCGCCGCCGCCCCCCCGCAGCCGGCGCCCGGCGCGGTCGCGGCCGCCGGTGCCGGTCCGCGGCTGCAGCTCAGGGTCAGCCTGTCGGCCGAGCTGGCGGCCAAGGCGCCGCCGGGCAGCATGCTGTTCGTGTTTGCCAAGGCCGAGCAGGGGCCGCCGATGCCCCTGGCCGTGCAGCGCCTGCCGGGGGCGAAACTGCCGCTGGAAGTGGTGCTGGACGACAGCATGGCGATGATGCCGCAGCTCAAGCTGTCGCAGTTCGACCGCTGGGTGGTCAGCGCCCGCATCACCGCCGGCGGCAGCGTCAAGGCGGAATCGGGCGATTGGGAGGGAAGCCGTGCGATTTCGAGAGTAGAATCCGCGCAACCGATCGCACTGACCATAGACCGGGTCGTGCCCTGATCAAGAATTTCCCTTTACCGATCAATGCCATGCTCAACGAGATTCCCTCCGCCCTGCCGCTGCTGCTGAAGGCCGCCGCCACCGCGCAGCGCAAGCCGGGCCGTGAACCCGCGATTCCCGAGCTGTCCACCGGCATCGCCAGCCTGCGTGCCGACCCGAAGAAGCTGGCCGCCTACTGCGAGGTCTGCGGCTTCGAGCAGGCCGAGACCCTGCCGATCACCTATCCGGCGGTGCTGGCCAACCCCCTGGCGATGCACCTGATGGCGCAGCCGCAGTTCCCTCTGCCGATGCTGGGCATCGTCCACGTGCGCAACTTCATCGAGCAGAAGCGCCCGCTGCGCGCCGACGAGGCCTATGCCGTGTCCGTGCGCACCGGCGAGAGCCGCCGCGTCAAGGCTGGCCTGGAGTTCGAGCTGGTCATCGAGTACAGCCTCGAGGGTGAGTCCCTGTACAGGTGTGTCATGACGGTGCTGCACCGCATCGCCGGCCCCAAGCAGCAGGGCGGCGCCCGCCCGCCGGCCCCGGCGGCGCAGTTGGCCGAATACCTGACGCTGGACGTGCCCGAGAACCAGGGCCGCCGCTACGCCGCCGTGTCCGGCGACTACAACCCGATCCACCTCTACACGCCGACCGCCAAGCTGCTCGGCTTCAAGCGCCATATCGCCCATGGCATGTGGTCGCTGGCGCGCTGCGCCGCGCTGTTGCAGGCTGAGCTGGGCAAGGCGCCGACGGTGCTGGACGTGTCCTTCAAGCAGCCACTGTTCCTGCCGGCCAAGGTGGCCGTGAAGGTCCAGAAGAATGGCGACGCGGTAGATTTCGCGCTACTGGCGCGCAGCTCCGACAAGGTCCACCTGAGCGGCTCGCTGCGTTAAAATCGGCGCCCTAGCGCCCGTCAAAGATCAATAAAGAGATTCCAGGAGTCGTCCATGCGGATCCGCAAAGCAGTATTCCCCGTCGCCGGTCTCGGTACCCGGTTCCTGCCGGCCACCAAGGCGATTGCCAAGGAAATGCTGCCGATCGTCGACAAGCCCCTCATCCAGTACGCGGTGCAGGAGGCGATCAGCGCCGGTGCCGAGGAACTGATCTTCATCACCGGCCGCTCGAAGAACTCCATCATGGACCACTTCGACAAGGCCTATGAGCTGGAGACCGAACTGGAGCAGCGCGGCAAGGAAAAGCTGCTCGCCATCGTGCGCGAGGTGCTGCCGCCGGGCGTGACCTGCATCTTCATCCGTCAGGCTGAGGCGCTGGGCCTGGGCCACGCCGTACTCTGCGCCTGGCCCGCGGTGGGCGACGAGGACTTCTCGGTGATCCTGGCGGACGACCTGATCGACGGCAAACTGCGCCCCTGCCTGGCGCAGATGCAGCGCGTCTACCAGGAATACGGCACCAGCGTGATCGCCGTGCAGAAGGTGCCGAAGGAAGACATCTCCAGCTACGGCGTGGTGGAAGCCCAGCCGGTGGCCCCGGGCCTGGGCGAGGTGCGCCGCATCGTCGAGAAGCCGAAGAAGGAAGATGCGCCCAGCGACCTGGCGGTGGTGGGTCGCTACATCCTGACGCCGCGCATCTTCAAGCTGCTGGAGCGCACGCCGCGCGGTGCCGGCGGCGAGATCCAGCTGACCGATGCCATCAGCATGATGATCCAGGAACAGACGGTGCTGGCCTACGAGTTCGAAGGCACGCGCTACGACTGCGGATCGAAGCTGGGTTATCTGAAAGCCAACGTCGAATACGGACTCAAGCATGCCGAGATCGGCAGCGAGTTCACCAATTACCTGAAAGGCATGGCTGGCGAGTTGAATTCCCAGGCGCCCAAGGAAAAGAAGCAGAGCTAACTCCGCGACGCCCTTAGCGCGGAGGAAGGCATAGAAGGACAGGATATGGCCACAAGCAAGTATCAGACTTTCATCGATTCTTCCTCCATACAGGGTGCCAACGCGCCCTATATCGAGGCGTACTACGAGCAGTTCCTCGAGGACCCGGATTCGGTCGATCCGGGCTGGAGGGCCTACTTCCGCAACGTGCAGGACCAGAGCGCTCCGCGCGAGGTTGCGCACAGCGAGGTGCTGGCGCGCTTCGAGCGCATGGCGCGCGAGCCGCGCCGTGTCGCCGCTGCCGAGGCGGGTTTCGACGCCCGTGCCGCGGAAAAGCAGGCCGGCGTGCTGCGCCTGATCAACTACTACCGCGTGCGCGGCCACCAGGTGGCCAAGCTCGATCCGCTGGGCCTGGCCCCGGTGGAAGCGGTGCGCGATCTCGATCCGGCCTTTCACGGCCTGGGCTCCGAGGACTTCGACACGGTGTTCAACACCGGCTCGATGGCGGGCCCCGACCGCCTGCCGCTGAAGGACATCATCAAGGTGCTCAAGGCGGTCTACACCGACACCATCGGCACCGAGTACATGTACATCACGGAGACGGCGCAGAAGCGCTGGATCCAGCAGCGCCTCGAGACCGTCGCGTTCCAGCCCAAGCTGACGCCGGCGCGCAAGAAGGAAGTGTTCCAGCAGCTGGTCGCGGCCGAGGGTCTGGAGCGCTACCTGCACAACAAGTACGTCGGCCAGAAGCGCTTCTCGCTGGAAGGCGGCGACTCGCTGATCCCGGCGCTGGACGAGGTGCTGCACGGCTGCGCCGCGCGCGACGTCGAGGAAGTGGTCATCGGCATGGCCCACCGCGGCCGCCTCAACGTGCTGGTCAACCTGCTGGGCAAGTCGCCCGCCGACCTGTTCGCCGAGTTCGAAGGCAAGTACTCCGCCGAGTCGCTCAGCCGCGCCGGTGACGTCAAGTACCACATGGGCTTCTCGACCGACGTCGAGGTGGCCGGCAAGCGCCTGCACCTGGTGCTGGCCTTCAACCCCTCGCATCTGGAGATCGTCAATCCGGTGGTCGAGGGCAGCGTCAAGGCGCGCCAGATCGCGCGTGGCGACGAAACCGGCTCGCGCGTGGTGCCGATCCTGATCCACGGCGACGCCGCTTTCGCCGGCCAGGGCGTGGTGATGGAAACCATGCAGCTGTCGCATGCCGCCGGCT
Source organism: Solimonas sp. K1W22B-7 (assembly GCF_003428335.1). GTDB lineage: Bacteria > Pseudomonadota > Gammaproteobacteria > Nevskiales > Nevskiaceae > Solimonas_A. The sequence goes on along the minus strand of NZ_CP031704.1, from coordinate 2,912,138 downwards.
ACAGCACCGGCGGCACGCTGCACGTGATCGTCAACAACCAGATCGGCTTCACCACCCCGAACCCGATCGAGGCCATTCCGGGCCGCGAGGCGCGCACCTCGCGCTACTGCACGGACCTGGCCAAGATGCTCGAAGCGCCGGTGTTCCATGTGAACGGCGACGATCCCGAGGCGGTGGTCTTCGTGACGCGCCTGGCGATGGACTTCCGCAACGAGTTCCACAAGGACGTCATCGTCGACATCTGCTGCTATCGCCGCTGGGGCCACAACGAGGCCGACGAGCCCTCCGTGACCAGCCCGATGATGTACGAGGCGGTCAAGAAGCACCCGACCACGATGACGCTGTACGCGCGCAAGCTGGAAGAGGAAGGCGCGATCGTGCGCGGCGACGCGGAGAGCATGACCAAGGCCTACCGCGATGGCATGGACAAGGGTGAAAACCCTGCCCGTATCACCCTGGGCCTGGTCGGCAACAAGCACACCGTCAACTGGACCAAGTACCGCGAGGGCGGCTGGGACACGCCGACCGATACCTCGGTCACGCGCGACCAGCTGCAGACCCTGTCGGGCAAGCTGCTGGCGCTGCCCAAGGGCTTCACGCTGCATCCGCGCGTGCAGAAGATCTACGAGGACCGCGCGCGCATGGCCGCCGGCGAGCTGCCGATGGACTGGGGCTTCGCCGAGACCATGGCCTACGCCACGCTGGCCAACGAGGGCTTCGACGTGCGCCTCAGCGGCCAGGACGCGCGCCGTGGCACCTTCTTCCACCGCCACGTGACGGTGCACGACTACAAGAACGGCGAGCGCCTCACGCCGCTGGCGCAGCTGACGCCGGAGAAGTACCGCTTCGTGGTCAACGACACGCTGCTGTCGGAAGTGGGCGTGCTGGGTTACGAGTACGGCTACGCCACCACCGACCCGGAAACCCTGGTGATCTGGGAAGCGCAGTTCGGCGACTTCGCCAACGGTGCGCAGGTGATGTTCGACCAGTTCATCGCCTCGGGCTTCTCCAAGTGGGCGCGCCTCTGCGGCCTGACGGTGTTCCTGCCGCATGGCTACGAAGGCCAGGGCCCGGAGCACTCCTCCGGCCGCCTGGAGCGCTGGCTGCAGCTCTGCGCCGAAAACAACCAGCAGGTCTGCGTGCCGTCCACGCCCGCGCAGATGTTCCACATGCTGCGCCGGCAGATGAAGCGCAACTACCGCCTGCCGCTGATCGTGATGACGCCCAAGAGCCTGCTGCGCCACCCGCTGTCGGTGTCGACGCTGGACGATCTGACCAAGGGCCGCTTCCAGACCATCATCCCGGAGACCGAGAAGCTGGATGCCAGCAAGGTCACGCGCGTGGTGTTCTGCTCGGGCAAGGTCTACTTCGACCTGTACCAGGCGCGCGAAAAGGAACAGTTGTTCAACGTGGCGCTGGTGCGCCTCGAGCAGATCTATCCCTTCCCGCGCCAGGCCTTCGAGGCGGTACTGGCGGCCTACCCGGGCGCCAAGGACATCGTCTGGTGCCAGGAAGAGCCGGAGAACCAGGGTGCCTGGTACCAGATCAAGCACCGTCTCGGCGCCAGCATGCAGGCGCAGCACCGTCTCCACTATGTCACCCGCATGGGCTCCTCGAGCACGGCGGTGGGCTACCTGAAGGTGCACCAGAAGGAACAGGAAGAACTGGTCAAGGCGGCGCTCACCGCCGGCAAGTTGGCCTGAGCCACCAGAACAGAACGAACAGAACCAGCTCCAGGAACAAAGAACAATGGCCATTGAAATCAAAGTCCCCAACCTGCCCGAATCGGTCTCCTCCGCTACCGTCGCCACCTGGCACCTGAAGGCCGGCGACGCGGTCAAGCGCGAGCAGAACCTCGTTGACCTGGAAACCGACAAGGTCGTGCTGGAAGTGCCCGCCACCGCCGACGGCGTGATCACCGAAATCCGCGTGCAGCCGGGTGCCACCGTGCAGGCCGGCGACGTGCTCGGCATTCTCGAGGAAGGTGCCGCCGCCGCTCCGGCCGCCAGGGCCGAGGCGGCCAAGCCCGCCGCTGCGACGGCCGCGGCCGCTCCGGCCGCCGGCAACGAAGACCAGTCGCCCGCCGTGCGCAAGCTGCTGTCGGAGCTGGGCCTGTCGGCCTCGCAGATCAGTGGCAGCGGCAAGGGTGGTCGCCTGACCGTGGAAGATGTGAAGGCCCATGCCGCCAAGCCGGCGCCGGCCGCGCCGAAGGCTGCCGCGCCCGCCGCCGCGCCGTTGCCGCGCGTTGCCGGCGCCCGCGAGGAGCAGCGCGTGCCGATGACGCGCATCCGCCAGCGCATCGCCGAGCGCCTGCTGGAAGCCAAGAACAGCACCGCGATGCTGACCACCTTCAACGAGGTGGACCTCAAGGCGGTGTCGGAACTGCGCGCCCGCTACAAGGACCCCTTCGAGAAGTCCCACGGCGTCAAGCTCGGCTTCATGAGTTTCTTCATCAAGGCGGCGATCGAAGCGCTGAAGAAGTACCCGGTGCTGAACGCCTCGGTCGACGGCCAGGACGTCATCTACCACGGCTATTACGACATCGGCGTGGCTGTGTCCTCCGAGCGTGGCCTGGTGGTGCCGATCCTGCGCGATGCCGACCAGCATTCGATGGCGGAAATCGAGAAGGCGATCGGTGACTTCGGCAACCGCGCCAAGGCCAACAAGCTGACCATGGAAGACCTCACGGGAGGTACTTTCTCGATCACCAATGGCGGCGTGTTCGGCTCGATGATGTCGACGCCGATCCTCAACCCCCCGCAGTCGGCGATCCTGGGCATGCACGGCATCACCGAGCGCCCGATGGTGGTCAACGGCGAGATCGTGATCCGCCCGATGATGTACCTGGCGCTGTCCTACGATCACCGCGTCATCGACGGCAAGGAAGCCGTGCTGGGCCTGCGCACGATCAAGGAATGCCTGGAGGATCCGGCCAAGATCCTGCTGCAGCTGTAAAAAAGCGGGTTGGCTGTACCGACATCGGGCCCCATCACGGGGCCCGATTCGTTTTTGCGGGGCCTGCGGCATACTCGGCAGGCATGAGTCAGCCGCCACTGCACAACACTCCCGTTCCCTTCATCACGCTGCCCAACTGGGTCAACGCGGCGGCGCACTGCGGCTTCAACATTCGCCCGATCTTCGACGAGTTGGGTATCCAGACCAACCTGGTCAACCTGGAAGAGGCCACCATCAGCCTGCCGCTGCTGGGGCAGGCGATGGAGGCCTGCGTGGCGCGTTCGCGCGACCAGCATTTTCCCTTCATCCTGGGCGAAACTTTCGCTTTCGACTACCTGCCGGACATCGCCACCTTCCTGGCCACCGCGCCGACGCTGCGCGAGGCGGTGCGGGTGTTCGACTGGGTGCGCGAGCTGATCAACCCGATGATCGACGTGCGCCTGGAAGAGGAGGGCGACATCGCGCGCCTGCTGCTGCTGCGGGACCAGGACCCGGTGGAGCCGGCGGGTCGCATCGGTGCCTACTTCGTCGAATCGCTGTTCGCCGCCATCATCAAGTTCGGCCGCAGCATGGCCGCCGATCTCGAGGCCGAAGCCGTGTTGCGGCTGCGCTTCCCGGAGCCGCCGCATGCGGCGGTCTACGCGCGCTACTTCCAGCTGCCGGTGCGGTTCTCGCAGCCGGTCAATGCGCTGGAGTTTCCGCGCAACCGGCTCGACGCCCCCCTGGCCGGCGGTTTTCCATCCCTGCACGGCCAGGCCGAGCAGCGCGTCAGCCAGCGCCTGGCGCGCATGCCGCGGCGCAGCGGCCTGATCGCGGCCGTGGAGGCCGTGTTCGACCAGGAACCGCGGCTGCTGGGGCAAGGCATCGAACGCGTCGCCCAGCGCCTGGACCTGCACCCGCGGACCCTCCAGCGGCGCCTGCACGAGGAAGGCGAGGCCTTCGCCGACCTGCAGGGGCGGGTGCGCTACCGGCGGGCGCTCAAGGACCTGCAGGATCCGGCGCTGGACCTGGAGACGATCAGCGAGCGTCTGGGATTCTCCGACCGGCGCAGCTTCACCCGGGCGTTCACCCGCTGGGCGGGGGCGTCGCCTAGCGAGTTCCGGAAGCGCGGGGGCGGCAAGCCGCCCTTGTAGTGCTGGGGTGGGAGCGGGCTTGCCCGCGATCTTTTGGGGCGGCCGCTGGCCCTCCAACTGGGTGCGCCGAACTCCTCACATCTGGAGGACCGGGCTTTTAAATGAAGCTGATATTCGGGAGAATCCAGGCCATCCGGCCTAGTTGGCCACAGAACACCGCCGAAAAGGCTGTCGCAGGATCCCTTGGCCCGCTCAAACTCACGCGATGCCGCCTTTGAAGCCGGCATGAAACTCTTCACGGAACGCGGCTACAACGGCTGCAGCGTCCAGGACATCACGCAGGCGGCCGGGATTCCAAAGGGTTCTTTCTACAATCACTTCAAGAGCAAGGAAGCCCTGGCCGCGGACCTGGTGACCGAGTACGGGAAAGGCAGTACCGACCGGAGCATCCTGAGCGACTCCAAGGTTCCCGGGCTGACCCGGCTCAAGAAGCACTTCGCGGCCCTCAACGAATACTTCTCCCGATGCAACGACGGCTGCCTCGTCGGAAAGTTCATGGCCGAGGTGTCCGATGACACTCCACTGATCAGGGCAAGCCTCAGTGGTGTCCTGGACACCTGGGGCAGGCAAATCTCATCCGCTATCGCGGACGGGCAGAAGCAAGGCGCGATCCGAGGGGACCTCAAGGCCGACGACCTGGCCGCGTTCCTGGTCGACTCCTATGAGGGTGCCATCCTGCGAGCGCGCGTGGAACAGAATCCGCGTGCCTTGAAAACCTTCGTCAAGATCGTGTTCATGAGCATCCTGGCCTGACTCCCGTCAGACCTGCCGGCCAGTAAACATGCTGTTTCCGTTCGCGCTTTGCGCCGCCGGGACTTCCTCCTGCAGGACATCCCAGTGCTCGGCGATCTTGCCGTTCGAGACTCGAAAAATATCGACGCCCACCATGGGCTTCGGACCCCACCCCACGTAGCGCCCGTGAATCATGACGAAGTCGCCGTCGGCCATCACGAGACCAGGTTCGTAGCTGAAGTCGGGCGACAGCACCTGCAGTATCGCCTTGATCGCTGCCGTCCCGTTGGCGATCGACGGGTTGTGCTGCCGATAGTCGTCGCTGAAGAGGCGATCGAGAACGGTCGGATCGCGATCGATGAAAACACCCTTGATACCCGCCAGAACCAGTGCCTTGTTGCGCTCGGTTTCGTTTGATGACGCCATGACAAACCTCCTTCGTCAATGTTTCCGGATATGGCAGATCAGCTGCCGGTGAACCGGATCGGAAGGGCCTTGGGCCCACCCTTCAGGAGCGCCGACACCGACTCCCTGGCGTCGTTGCTGTCGATCAGCGGCATGACGGTCGGGAGCGTGATCTGATCCGCAGCACGGACCCCGCTCTCTTCATAGCGTCTGAGCATGGCCTTGATGGCCGCGTACGCGCGGGTTGGCCCCGAAGCCAATCTCGCGGCGAAGGCGCGTGCCTCCGAATGGAGTGCTTCAGCGGCGGTGACCCGGTTGACGATGTTCCACCGTTCAAAGGTTTCAGCGTCGTACAGACGCGCCGCCCCTGCGATCTCCAATGCCCTGGCGCTCCCTGCTCTCGCAGCAATGCGCTGGACGCCGCCAGCCAGTGGCGGAATACCGAGAGAAGCTTCCATGAAGCCGATCTTTGTACCCGCGGCCGCCCATAGATGGTCGAACCCCAACGCCAACTCCAGGCCTCCGGACGAGCATGCACCGTGGACGGCCGCGATCGTTGGCTTCGGCAGGGCTTCCATTTCCGAGATGAAGCCGATGTACTCGCCCAGCAGGCGATGCAAGTCTGCACGCGGCGTTTCCGCAAACAACTCCTTCACGTCGGCACCGTATGAAAATACCGCCCCCTCACCCGTCAGCAGGACAGCCCGAACGTCAGGCTCCCGCAGGCGCGGAAGAACGGAGCGGAGCCCGTCCAGAACCGCGCGATTGAGCCGGTTCATGTCTGGATTGGCCAGAGTCAATTCAGCCACCCCCGCATCGATACTCAACCTGATTGGTTCACTGGACATATCCGCTCCTGGCACTGCTTGGCTCTTGCTGTCCTGAAACCGCGATCAGCAGTCTCATCGACAAGATGGAAATCGTGCAGCTTCCCTCCCGCTAGGGGGTCAGCGTCGCCTCCAGGGAAGCATTCACCTCGTTCAGGAATTTGTACTCGGACGGGCCCACGTTGTTCCGGAAAAGCCGGGCCTCGTCGACCAGGACTTCTTCGGACTCCGTACCCAGAGCCTTCATCGTACCGGCGATGAACTGGTCGAGCGGCATTGCCCGCGAATCCGAAGGGTTGCCGAGGAGATCCGTGCCGACCCACGGCGGAGCGATCTCCTGGACCTTGACCGAAGTCTTGCGGAGCATGAACCGTTGGGACATCGCGTAGGAGTGCAGGAATGCCTTGGTCGCCGAGTAGATGGCGAACTGGGCGAGGGGAGTGAACGCCAGGCACGAGGAGTTGTAGATCACCCAGGAGGCAGGCTGCGTCTTGAGGTGCTCGATCAGTGCCGACGTCAGTCGGATCGATCCGAGCAGGTTCGTCTCGATCTGGCTCATCGTGGTGTTCTCGTCCAGCGCCTTGGCGGCGTTGTCGAACAGCATGATCCCGGCGTTGTTGATCAGGACATTGAGCGACGGATAGGCCTGCACCAGCTGCCTTGAGACCTCCTGGATTCCGGTAGCGTCCGCTACGTCGAGCTCCACGGACTCCATGCCCGGGTTTGCCTTGACGACACTGTCGAGCTGAGAACTACGCCGCCCGGCAATGATCACCTTGTTTCCCAGCTTGTGGAGTTCCTCGGCGAGTCCGCGGCCAATACCCGAGCCGCCGCCGGTGACGAGAATCGTATTGCCTGTGAGCTTCATGCTGATCTCCAAGTGAAAGGAAATGCCCCCGAGGGGCTCAATCGGGGAAGGCTGCTCCGAACATCGGCAAGCCGCTCCTGGATTCGCTTGCCGCGGCCTCGTTCTCCCACACGTCCCAGTGCTCGACGAGGCGTCCGTTTTCCAGCCTCACGATGTCGATCGCGATCAGCGCCCTGGGGGCACCGCTCCCGCTATACCGGCTGTGAACCATCACGTAGTCGCCTTCGGCGACGACGGGCCCGTGCTCCCATCGCGAGGATGGAGGGAGACTGCGCACGAGATCGAACAGGCCATCCCGACCTGGGCCGATATGTGCACTGTGCTGAAGATAGTCCGGTGACCAGAACTCCGCCGCGGCGGTGTAGTCGCGCCGGTTGAAGAGCGTATCGAGCGCCCTGAGAACGATGGCCTTGTTCGATTGCGCAGTGTTCGTGCTCATCCTGACTCCCTTGCCGGGCCTGAACGGTAGAAGCTGTGTGTCGGTCGATAATACGACCGGTCGTCTTGGATCACAAGAAATCCCATGGCGGGCCCCATGCCGCCGAAGCGATCTCAGCTCTCGCCCGGCAGCCGAGCCTTCCGGAGACGGTTGAGGAATCCGAGGGCCACCATACTGGTCATATAGCTCCTGGGTTTCCGCTGCATCTGATCTCCAACCAGCCTTGCCATGGCTTCACCGAATCCAATGCGGGGATACTCCGCCAGGATCTCTTGCATGGTCCGGCTATGGATGTCTTTCACCCCGAATCCCAGAACATCTGTGCCGGCGCCGAAGTGGATGAGAGCGATCTCGGGCTCGCGCTTGTGGGCAATACCCACAGAGTTGTGGAGCGCGATCATCTCGTGAACCAGATCCGATCTTTCAGCCGAGATGCCATGCCGCAGGCAATGTGACCGCGCGTCTCGGGCACCGTCGAGTTCGAATGTATCGCCGTGATCGTGTTCCTGGGTCAGGCCGAGGTCATGCATGACGCAGCCGAGAAACAGGACTTCGCGATCGATCTTCCTGGGCACCATGTGCGCCATCGCAACGGCAAACGCATGCGATCTCAGGCAGTGGTCGAGCAGGAAGGCAGGGCTGACCCGGGTCACCAGTTCCAACGCTTTCCGACACGCTTGGGAATCCGGCATTCCGTATTCGGCCCTGGCAACGAACGGCACCTCCTGCCGCTTGAGGGCCCTGATGGCGTTCGAGCGGACCTCACGGAGGTCGCGGGCGATGAACTGGCAGAGCAGCCAACCGCGCGAGGGTGACGGCTTGGATTTCGTCAGTTCCATGACTGGCCTAATAATGTACTGAATGGCATAATATTCCCTGCCCGATATATATGCAAGATGGTACAAATATGCCAAGAGGTCGCCCGCGGGAGTTCGACGAAGACGCTGCCCTGGAAGCCGCGATGCGCCTCTTCTGGTCCAATGGTTTCAGCGCCACGTCGCTGGACGACCTGGTGTCGGTGACGGGGTTGAATCGCCCGAGCCTCTACAACGCCTTCGGGAACAAGCTGTCGATCTACCGCCGTGCGTTCGCCCGCTTCGCGGAAAAGATGCGCAGCGATGCCGGCGCCGCGCTGATGGGCGGGGACTCGATCCAGGATGCGCTATTGGCTTTCTACAGCCAGATCATCCGCGTCTACATGGAGGACCCGGAGGCGCCCGGCTGCCTGGTGTTTTGCACCGCTCCTGCCGAGGCGTCGCGACATCCGGAGATCCGGTCGGACCTCAGCGGCTTGATCCAGGGACTGGACGGCTTCCTTGAAGCGCGCATCGAATCTGCGCGCAAGGCCGGGCAACTGCCGGAAGGCACCAGTTCTCGCGCGCTCGCCTCGATCGCGCAGGGCCTGCTGCACAGCCTGGCGGTGAGGGCGCGCGCCGGAGACACCGAAGCGCATCTTCGAAAGTTTGCGCGCGATTCGGTCGCGGCCATCTTCGGCAACAAAGTAGGCCCCGCCAAGGTAACGTCCTAGAAGAGTGGTGGGAGTCCGCGGCGTGCCCGGGTTCGTCGGAGCGGGAAGTAGTTTGGCCGACTGTGGCGCCCTCTGTAGTCTCTAGCGGGGACTGCCACCGCGAGCCGCCCGCGACGGTTCGGCTTTCCTGGACAGGATGCCCTCAGTTCTGCGAGTCCTCACGGCGAAAATCCGCGGCGAGATATTCGATCACTGCGCGACCGGCCGCCCTCGTGGCGCGACCCATCGGAAAGTAGGCATACACTGGGATGTCAACGGTCTTCCATTCCGGAAACAGCCGGATCAGCGATCCGTCCGTCAACTCGCGCCGGCATGCCCACAGGGTTGTCGAGGTGATCCCGATGCCCGCAGTGGCGGCGGCGACTGCACCTGAGTTTTCGTTGGTGGAGAAGTGCGGCTGCAGATCAACGGACAGCTTCTCCCCGTCACGTTCGAACGTCCATGCGCTCGGGACCGCCGAAGCCGGACCGCCCACGATTCGATGCGCGGACAAGTCGCCGGGCGTCTCCGGCACGCCGTATCGTTCGAGATACACCGGAGAGGCCGCGATGACTCGCGGGACCGTCGTCATCAACCTGGCGGTTGCGCTGGAGTCGCTTTGACGCCCGAGGCGAATGGCGACGTCGACAGCATCGCGCACGAGATCCTGCCGGCGATCCTCGAGCAGGAAATGCATACGTAGTCGGGGATGCTTTGCGGTGAAGGACGCGAGACGCGGGATCACTTCACGTACGCCGACACTGGTAGGCATGCTGAGCCGCACCACGCCACGAAGTTCTCCGCCTTCGCGGATGCTGTACTCGGCTTCGTCCAGGGCTGCGAGGATCGGTTCGATCCTGGCGAGAAATTCGCTGCCGCCTTCGGTTGGTACGACGGCGCGCGTCGTGCGGGTGAGCAGACGCCTCCCAAGATCTGCCTCCAGGTCGGCGACGATGCGCGAGACCTGTGGCTGCGACAGCCCACATTCGCGCGCCGCTGCCGAAAAACTGCCGAGCCTTGCAACCCGGGAGTAAAGCCTCAAGGCGAATATGTCCTTGAGACTGCTGGAGTTTATGGTTGCCATAAAGCGCGAAAATCCTCCGACGGTGCGGGCGCCAGGATTCATGCAGGATACGCATAAAACCTAGTGAGAAGCACTGTCTACCGGGCCAGCCGCGGAAAGCTCATCTTCATTCCGTCGCCGACAAAACGTCGGCCTACCGAATGGAGATGGACAATGACACAGCAAAGCAAAGGCACCGCCGTCGTCACCGGCGCATCGACCGGAATCGGCGCGCTCTATGCCGATCGTCTCGCCCGCCAGGGCTATGACCTCGTGATCGTGGCGCGCAATCGCGCCAGACTCGACGACCTCGCCAACCGCATCGGCCAGGAAACCGGCCGCTCCGTCCAGGTCGTCACCGCCGATCTGGCGGACCGCGCTGACCTCGCTCGCGTAGAGGAACTGCTGCGTACCGATGCCAGCGTCACCCTGCTGGTCAACAACGCCGGGGTGGGCGCGACGGCCAAGCTGCTCGATGCCGACATCGACAAGATGGAAGCCCTGATCGGCCTGAACGTCACCGCGCTGACCCGACTGACCTATGCGGCGGTGCCGCGCTTCGTCGCCCGTGGCGGCGGCACGATCATCAACATCTCCTCGATCGTGGCGGTCGCCCCCGAGCTGATGAACGGCGTCTACGGCGGCAGCAAGGCGTACGTGCTCGCCTTCAGCCAGTCGCTGCGCCACGAGCTTGCCGACAAGGGGGTCCGCGTTCAGGCGGTCCTGCCGGGGGCCACCGCAACCGACCTGTGGGAGCTGTCGGGGACGCCGATCCAGTACCTGCCGAAGGGCATCGTCATGGGCGCTGCGGCCATGGTCGATGCTTCGCTGGCCGGCCTGGCGCTGGGCGAGTTCGCAACCGTCCCGTCGCTGCCGGACATCGCCGACTGGGACGCCTATGAGGGCGCCCGCCAGAGGCTGATGCCCAATCTCTCGCGCGAGACGCCCGCAGAGCGCTACACCGTGACAGCGCAAGGCGCCGCGTAACGAAGATTGCTGGGCGGCCGCGGAGGGATCTCCGACCGCCTGGCTCCTTTCCCAGAATCGAGGAATCTCTCACATGAAATCCCCCAAAGACCTCCTGAACGAGTTGCTCTCCACCTCCTTCGTGGACCCTGCCGCTTCTGCGGCACTGTTTGCGGAGGATGGCGCGTTCGAAATGCCCTACCTCACAAGCTTCGGCTGGCCTGGGCGATATGAAGGCCGTGTGGCAATTGCCGAGTTCTTCGGACTCGTGCGCAGCCTCTACCCGAACCTCGCGTTCGAACGCCCGGCAATCTTGATCGAAGCCGCCGATCAGGTCTTTGCAGAGTATGGATTCGCCGCGACCTCCGTCCCGACAGGACGTGCCGTGCGACATCTCTTCATGGGGCGTCTGGTCGCCGAAGACGGGTACATCAAGCTACTGCGGGAATCCGTGAACGCCGTCGAGATCGCCCGAGCGGTCTTTCCGCAGGGCGTGCCGGACCTGCCAGCTGATGCCCCCTGGAGTCCGTTGCAGCCGGTAGCGAACGCTGGCTCGCGCTGAAAGCAGCCGACTTTCGTCCGTAGAGTCGCCACCGCCACCCAGAAGGACGCAAAGGCCATGAATGACCTTCTTGCTCTGGCGATCGAGGCCCATGGCGGCTTCGATCGCTGGAATTCCATCCGAACCATTGAAGCCGACCTTTCTGTTGGAGGGGCGCTCTGGGACATGAAACAGCTCCCTGGGATCTTCCGAGACAAACTCGTGGTGGCCGAAACACGGCGGCAGCGGCTGTCGCTTGCACCGTTCGGCGAAGGCCGGCTCGTGTTCACACCCGAACGGGTCTGGACCGAAGATGCCTCTGGGCGCTCGCTTCAGCACCGCGATGATGGGGCTGGAGCCTTTGCCGGGCACACGCAGGCCACCTCGTGGGATGCCTTGCACGCTGGCTACTTCAACAGCCAAGCGCTATGGACCTACCTGAGCCAGCCGTTCCTCTACGCCGCCCCTGGCTTCACGGTCGAGGAAATTGAACCTTGGGAGGAGGGGGGCGAGGTCTGGCGCAGCCTTCGTGTGACGTTCCCTGACACGATCATCAGCCACACGCGCACGCAGGTGACCCGCTTCGGTCCCGACGGCCTGATTCGCCGTCACGACTACACCGTCGACGTTCTTGGCGGGGCTCGTGGTTCAAATTACGCGAGCGAGTACCGGAATTTCGACGGCATAAAGGTGCCGACCCGGCGGCGCGTCTATGCCCACGACGATGCCATGCGAAAGGTGGGGGAACCGCTACTGGTCTCGATCGATATATCGCAAGTGCGGTTTATTTGACCACATCGCGCTGTCCTGGGGTACGCCGCGGCGCTGCTGTTGCTCGGTTCGATGCTCGTGGGAGCGGCAGCCGCAGACCGCCTACGCCGCAGTTGATCGGGTTCGCCCAGCATCAGCCAACCGATAGGCAGGACTCGTCGAAAGCCCCGGCGATCTGTCGCAAAATGTTCCCTACCGGTCGTTCAGGGTCATAGTCAGGCCTCCTCCCGGCTCCTAGAGTCGGATCAACATTCTGAGGAGGCCAAAACAAATGGACGGAGCGACCCAAGCCATCGTGCCCCGCAAGGGCCCGGATTTCGGGCTGGACGGAGACATCCCCCGGTACTGGTTCGGCGGCGATGCCTTCAAGACGCGATTCTTCGACGCCATGTCCCTGCTGTTTCCCGAGGGCGAGAAGTTCTTCATCGCCTGCGTGCGCGACTACCGCGACCAGGTGACGGACCCGGAGCTGAAGGTCCAGGTCAAGGACTTCATGTACCAGGAAGGCCAGCACGGCATGGTGCACACCCAGTTCAACGACCGCCTGAAGGCGCAGGGCATCGCCGTGGATCACATCCTCGACGAGCAGAAGCGCGTCATGTTCGGCTTCTTCCGCAAGCGGCTGCCGGCGGTCTATACCCTGGGCCAGACCGCGGCGGCGGAGCACATGACCGCGCTGATGGCGCATGGCTTCTTCTCCGCCGGACTGATGAAGGACGCCGATCCGCGCATCCGTGCGATGTACGCCTGGCATGCGGTCGAGGAGATCGAGCACAAGGCGGTGGCCTACGACGTCTTCAAGAAGGTGGCCAAGGGCAGCTGGCTGGTGCGCGTGCTGTCGATGCTGCAGGTGGCGCTGACCTTCCCGCTGCACGTGTTCGTGATCATGGCGCACATGTTCAAGATCGACGGCGTGAAGAACCGGCCGACCGTGTGGCTGCGCGGCCTCTGGTGGCTTTACGGGCCGGGCGGTCTCTACCCGCGCCTGTTGCCGCACTTCCTGATGTACTTCATGCCCGGCTTCCATCCCTGGAAGCACGGCGACATGGAGATCTACCGGCGCTGGACGCAGGCCTACGATCAGAGTGGCGACGCGATCGCTGCCGGCGACGTGGTTGCTTTGGGCGTTCCGGCCTGAACATCGCTTTCCCGTTCATCTCCTGCCAGCGGATTTCCTCCGGTCCCTGGCAGGAGAGGGCGGGGGCGGCGAGTCACCCCGGGGGCAATCTCGGCTAGACTTGCGGCATAAAAAGCCGTCAGGAATCCGATACCTGGATGAGCGTCGACCGGTGGGTGGTATGCGAGCAATGCGATGCGGTCCATGCCCGGCGCGAGCTGCAGCCGGGTGAGGTCGCGGACTGCGTGCGCTGTGGCCACCAGCTCTACCGGCATCACCGTTTCGATGTGGAGATGCTGCTGGCGCTGACGCTGACCACGGCCATCGCCTTCCTGCTCGCCAACGTCTATCCCATCATCGCCCTTGATGCGCAGGGGGCGTACAACGCCGCCACGATCTGGGGAGCGGTGATCGCCACCTGGGAATCCGGGGTGGCGCCGGTGGCCTTCATTGCCGCCCTGCTGGTGTTCTTCTTCCCGCTGGCGCAGATACTGCTGTTCGCCTACGTGCTGCTGGGCCTGCATGGCGGGCGCCGCCCCGGCGAATTCCGCCAGGCCATGCATGCCTTGTCGCTGATGCAGCCCTGGAGCATGGCCGAGGTGTTCATGCTCGGCATCCTGGTCGCCATCGTGAAGCTGCAGGGCGTGATGACCGTGATTCCGGGCATCGGCCTGTGGAGCTTCGCGGTGCTGACGCTGCTTTTGGCCGCGCTCACCTCCTACGATCTGCAGGACCTGTGGGACATCGCCGAACGCCTCGACGGCGACGGCGGCCCCGTTGCGCGGGAGCCGGCATGAGCGCAGGGATCGTGACGGCCGCCGAGCGCGGACTGATCGGCTGTCACCGCTGCGGCCACGTGGTCGAGCGCCCGTCGCCGGCCCCTGCCGGCGACTGCGGGCGCTGCGGCGCGGCCTTGCACCGGCGCAAGCCGCAGAGCCTGGAACGCTGCTGGGCTTTCCTGATCGCGGCGATGATCCTGTACATCCCGGCCAACACGTTGACGATGATGCGCACCATCAATCCCTTCAATTCCACCGACGACACGATCATCAGTGGCGTCGTCTATCTCTGGGTGGCCGGCACCCCGGAGCTGGCGGTGATCGTGTTCGTGGCCAGCGTGATGGTGCCGATCGGCAAGTTCATCGCCCTGCTGATCCTGCTGCTCAGCGTGCGACGGGGCAGCGATCGTGACCGCGCCGGCCGTACACGGCTGTATCGCATCATCGAGCGCATCGGCCACTGGTCGATGCTCGACGTCTTCGTCGTCGCCTTGCTGGTGGCCCTGGTCCGCTTCGATCTGTTCGGCCGCGTCGAGGCCGGCGGCGGGGCGATCTGTTTCGGTGCCGTGGTGCTGCTGACGATGATGGCCTCCCTTAGTTTCGACCCCCGCCTGATCTGGGATACTCCCGCACGCCATGACTGAATCCGACGAAGGCCTGCCCGAACCGCAGGTGCGCAAGCCTCCCCGCTGGCAGTTCTCGCTGGTCTGGCTGGTGCCGCTGGTCGCGGCCCTGATCGGCCTGGGCCTGCTGGTCCGCGCCTGGACCCAGGCCGGCCCGGTGATCACCCTCCAGTTCAAGAGCGCGGAGGGACTGGAGGAGGGCAAGACCCAGCTGCGCTTCAAGGACGTGGTGATCGGCAAGGTGCGCACGATCGACCTCAGCAAGAACTTCTCGAGCGTCAAGGTCAAGGTGGAACTGAACAAGGACGCCGCGCGCGTCGCCGTGGCCGATTCGCGTTTCTGGGTGGTACGTCCACGTGCCGACCTGGGCGGTGTTTCGGGCCTGGGCACGTTGCTGTCGGGTGCCTATATCGGTGTGGACATCGGCCAGTCCCAGACCAGCCAGCGCCTCTTCCAGGGTCTGGAGGTGCCACCGGCGGTGACCAACGACCGCGTCGGCCGCGGGTTCAGGCTGCTGGCCGACGATCTCGGCTCGCTCAACCTGGGTTCGCCGCTGTACTACCGCCGCGTGCCGGTGGGACGCATCGTCGGCTACGAACTGGACAAGGATGGCCGCGGCGTCAGCCTGCAGGCCTTCGTCGATGCCCCCTACGACCGTTTCGTGACGCCTGCCAGCCGCTTCTGGAATGCCAGCGGCGTGGACGTCAGCGTCGGGGCCCAGGGTTTCAAGCTCAACACCCAGTCCCTGGTCAGCGTGCTGGCCGGCGGCGTTGCCTTCCAGAGCATCGACAACGGCGCCCAGCCCGCCGCCCAGGGCACGCGCTTCCGCCTGTACAACGACGTGGCCGCGGCGATGGCGCCGCAGGACAAGGTGCAGCTGCGCCTGCGTCTGCGCTTCTACCAGTCGGTGCGCGGGCTGGCCGTGGGCGGACCGGTGGATTTCCACGGCCTGCAGCTGGGCGAGGTGACGGCGATCGATTTCGAGTACGACGCTTCGCGCCAGCGCTTCGCGGCCGACGTCGCCGCGGTGATCTACCCGGAGCGGCTCGGCAACGCCTATCTCGCGCTGCGTGCCCAGGCCAGGCAGGCCGATGAGGCGCCGCGCCGCGTGTTCGAGCGGCTGATCGCCCAGGGCATGCGCGCGCAGCTGCGCAGCGGCAACCTGCTGACCGGACAGCAGTATGTGGCCCTGGAATTCGTGCCCAAGGTCGAATCGACGCTGGCGCCTGCGCAGGTCGGGGCACTGACCATGCCGACCGTGCCGGGCAGCTTCGACCAGATCCAGTCGCAGATCGCCAGCATCGTCGACAAGGTCGAGAAGATTCCCTTCGACGAGATCGGCGCGCAGCTGCGCGACAGCCTGCGCGATGCCGACCAGTTGCTGAAGACGCTGGACGGCAAGGTGGCCCCGGAGATGCAGCAGACGCTGGAGCAGGCGCGCCAGACGCTGGGTACCGCCGAGCAGGCCCTGGCCAGCGATGCGCCGTTGCAGCAGGACCTGCGCGGCACCCTGGAGTCGGTGGACCGGGCGGCGCGCTCGCTGCGGTCGCTGACCGAGGGGCTGCAGCGCCACCCGCAATCGCTGCTGCGCGGCAAGCCGGACGATCCGCTGCTGCTGCGCCTGTCGCCCCTGCCCGAAGAGGGACTGGAGTCCCGCAAGCCATGAAGAACTGCGTATTGTTGCTGTCGGTCCTGCTGCTGGCGGCCTGCGCCTCGGCCGCGCCGCTGCGCTACTACACCCTGGCCGCGCCGCAGGCCGCTGCCGCCGTGCCGGCCTCGCGCTGGATCGACGTGCTGCCGGTGTCGGTGCCGGCGCAGGTGGATACGCCGCTGCTGGTGGTGCGCCAGGGCGACGAGCGCCTGGTGCTGCTGGAGCAGCAGCAGTGGGCGGCGCCCCTGGATACCGAGATCCGCGGCGCCCTGGTGGCGGCCCTGGCCGTGCAGGGCATCCGCGACGTGCATGCCCTGCCGGCGCCGGCGGATGCAACGCCGCAGAGGTTCAAGCTGGACGTGCAGGCTTTCGAGACGGTTCCCGGCCGTGCCGTGCGCTGGGAGGCGGTCTGGAGCCTGCGCGGCGGTGCCGGCGGCAAGGCCGCCGCCCTGACCTGTGCCTTTGCCGGGCAGGAGCCGGTGGGGGGCGAGGCGGCCGAACTGGTGGCCGGACACCAGCGCCTGCTGCGCCGGCTGGCGGCGCAGGTGGCCGCCGCGCTGGCGCCGGGCGCCGCGCCGGGCTGCCCGGGCTGAATCGCGCCTAATTCAAAACAGGGTGGCCGCGCTGCACACGCGGCGCGCTAAAATAGCGATGCCCTCAAGGAAAAGAACATGAGCGAACAATACGACGTCGTTGTCATTGGCGGCGGCCCCGCCGGTTACCCCTGCGCGATCCGCGCCTCCCAGCTCGGTTTCAAGACCGCCTGCATCGACGCCTGGGTCAACAAGGACAGCACGCCGGCCTTCGGCGGCACCTGCCTCAACGCCGGCTGCATCCCCTCCAAGGCCCTGCTGGAGTCCTCGGAGCTGGTGCACCGCGCCCAGCACGAGTTCGCCAAGCACGGCATCGGCGTCGGCGACGTCAAGGTCGACCTGGCGAAGATGCAGGCACGCAAGACCGAGGTCTCCAAGGCCCTCACCGGCGGCATCAAGCAGCTGTTCGCCTCGGCCAAGGTCACCGGCCTGTTCGGCACCGGCAAGCTGCTGGGCAACGGCCAGGTCGAGTACAAGTCGCACGACGGCAAGACCGAGGTGCTGAGCGCCAAGCACATCGTCATCGCCACCGGCTCCGAGCCGGTCAACCTCAGCAAGATCGCCGCCTTCGACGGCGAGCGCATCGTGGATTCCTGGGGAGCGCTGGACTTCACCGAGGTGCCGGCCCGCCTCGGCGTGATCGGCGCCGGCGTGATCGGCGTGGAACTGGGCAGCGTCTGGTCGCGCCTGGGCGCCAAGGTCACCATCCTGGAGGCCCTGCCGGGCTTCCTGCCGATGGTCGACGCGGCGATCTCCAAGGAGGCTCTGCGCCACCTGACCAAGCAGGGCCTGGACATCCGCTTCGGCGCCAAGGTGTCCGGCGCCAAGGCCGGCAAGAAGGGCGTGACCGTCGAGTTCGAGCAGGATGGCAAGACCCTGAGCGAAGAATTCGACAAGCTGATCGTCGCCGTCGGCCGCCGCCCGAACACCACCGGCCTCAATGCCGACGGCGTCGGCGTCAAGCTGACCGACCGCGGCTTCGTGCAGGTGGACCCGCACTACAAGACCAGCGTCCCCGGCATCTATGCCGTGGGTGACGTCATCGGCGGTGCCATGCTGGCGCACAAGGGCATCGAAGAGGGCGTGGCCCTGGCCGAGCAGCTCGCCGGCCACCACACCCAGGTCAACTACAACGTGGTGCCGAGCGTGGTCTACACCGCGCCCGAGATCGCCTGGGTGGGCCTGTCCGAAGAGCAGGCCAAGGCGGCCGGCCACGAGGTCAAGACCGGCAGCGGTTCCTTCATGTCCAGCGGCCGCGCCAAGGCCATGGAGCAGGCCGCCGGCACGATCAAGGTGATCTCCGACGCCAAGACCGACCGCATCCTCGGCGTGCACGCCGTAGGCCCGTTCGTGTCCGAACTGATCGCCGAGGCGGTGGTCGCAATGGAGTTCGCCGCCACCACCGAGGACATCGCGCTGATCATGCATGCGCATCCCTCGCTGGCCGAGACCTTCCACGACGCGATCCTGCTGGTGGATGGCCGTGCGGTGCACGCGGTGAACAAGCCCAAGCGCGCCTGATGGCGCGCCACAAGAAATCGAGGAGCGACCTGGTGAAAGCAAAGATTGGATTCGGTCTGGTTCTGGCCGCGGCAACCCTGCCGGCCGCCGCGGCGGGTTTCGACGCCGCCATCGGCGAGGAAGCGGTGCGCGTGGGCCTGACCGGCGACCTGTCGTCGGTGTTCGGCGGCGCCAAGGGCCAGTACGACCTGGGGGCGCTGTGGCGCTCGGAAGACGGCGGCGACGCCTTCGTGCCGCATGTCGGCGTGCTGCTGACCGGCGACGCCGGTGCCCGTGACGCCAAGGTCGTCGCCGGCCTGGGCATCCGCGCCGCCTACATCGACGGCGAGAACGACGACGGCGCGGCGATCGCGCTGGGCGGCCAGGTCGATGTGCGCATCCCGGGCTACGACCGCATCGCCCTGGGCGCCTACGCCTACGGCGCTCCGGAAGTGACCAGCTTCGGCGATGTCGACAGCTACTACGACATCGGCGTCAGCGTCGGCTATGAAGTGATCAAGGACGCCTCGGTCTACGTCGGCTGGCGCCAGGTCCAGGCCGACATCGATCCCAACGGCGAGATCGAGGCCGACGACGGCTTCCACCTCGGCCTGCGTCTCAACTTCTAAGAGGTCGCGAACGAGTCATGGGACGTGGCCCGAGTATCGAAGCGCGCAAGAACGCCACCGACGCGGCGCGCGGCAAGCTGTTCACCAAGTTCATTCGCGAGATCACCGTCGCCGCGCGTACCGGCGGCGTCGATCCCAAGGCCAATTCGCGGCTGCGCATCGCCATGGACAAGGCGCTGACCGCGAACATGACCAAGGACACGATCGAGCGCGCGATCAAGCGCGGCTCCGGCGAGGGCAACGCCGACGCCTTCGAGGAAATCCGCTACGAGGGCTACGGGCCCGGCGGCGTCGCGATCATGGTCGACTGCATGACCGACAATCCGACCCGCACCGTCGCCGAAGTCCGTCATGCCTTCAGCAAGTGCGGCGGCCATATGGGCACCAGCGGCTCGGTGGCCTTCCAGTTCAGCCGCAGCGGGCAGATCCTGTTCGAGAGCGGCGGCGACGCGGCGCTGGAGGAGAAGATCCTGGAGCAGGCCCTGGAGGCCGGTGCCGACGACGTGATCAACCACGACGAGGTCACCGAGGTGCTGGTGGCGCCGGAGTCCTTCGTCGCGGTCAAGGCGGCGCTGGAAGCGCAGGGCCTGAAGCCGGTGCAGGCCGACATCACGATGCGGCCGGGCAACACCAGCGCGGTCTCGGGCGAGCAGGCGGCGGCGCTGCAGAAGCTGATCGACATGCTCGAGGATCTGGACGACGTGCAGAAGGTCTATTCGAACGCCGAGTTCGCGTGACCGGTACCCGCATCCTCGGCATCGATCCCGGCTCGCGCTACACCGGCTACGGCGTGATCGAGGTTGCGGGTTCCAAGAGCCGATACCTGGCCTGCGGGCGCATCAATGCCACGGTCGGCGAGATGCCGCAGCGCCTGCTGAAGATCCTGCAGGGCCTGGGCGAGGTGATCGCCGAGTTCCAGCCGCAGGAAGTGGCGCTGGAAGAAGTGTTCGTCAGCAAGAACATGGCCAGCGCCCTGGTGCTGGGGCAGGCGCGTGGTGCCGCGATCTGTGCCGTGGCGCAGGCCGGCCTGCCGCTGGCCGAGTACGCCGCCGCCCAGGTCAAGCTGGCGCTGGTCGGCAACGGCCGCGCCGAGAAGCTGCAGGTGCAGCACATGGTCAAGGTGCTGCTCAATGTGCGCGAGGTGGCGATGGCCGCCGACGCCGCCGACGCGCTCGCGGTAGCGCTGACCCATGCGCACGTGCGTTCCACTAAGATGCGCAGTGGACTCACCCTGAACAAGGCTTGGGGATAGGTTCGAAAAGCATCAGTCCGCAAATGAACGCAAAGAACGCAAATAAAAGCATTGCGATGGGTTGGATTCCGGGATGCTCCAGGGTCTTTGCATTTGCGTTCATTTGCGTTCATTCGCGGACTGAAGGTTGTTGCGCGGGGAGCGATACATGATCGGCCGGATCACCGGAAAGCTGGTGCTGAAGCAGCCGCCGCTGCTGCTGGTGGACGTGGGCGGCGTCGGCTACGAGCTGGAAGCGCCGATGTCCACCTTCTACAAGCTGCCGGCGGTGGGCGAGGGCGTCAGCCTGCATACGCACCTGACGGTGCGCGAGGACGCGCACCTGCTGTTCGCCTTCGGCAGCACCACCGAGAAGGCGCTGTTCCGCGAGCTGATCAAGATTTCCGGCGTCGGCCCCAAGCTGGCGCTGGCGATCCTGTCCGGCGTCAGCGTCGAGGACTTCTGGGAAACCGTGCGTGCCGGCGACGTCGTACGCCTGACGAAAATCCCCGGCGTCGGCCGCAAGACCGCCGAGCGCCTGGTGGTGGAGATGCGCGACAAGGCCGGCGGTGCCGCCGCGGCCGGAGTCGTCTCCGCCGCCCCGGCCGTCGGCACCCTGCCGCTGCAGGAGGCGCGCGCCGCGCTGGCGGCGCTGGGCTACAAGCCGGCCGAGATCCAGCGTTTCACTGATGCGGTCCACAAGGACGGCATGAGCACCGAGCAGATCATCCAGGAGGCGCTGAAGCGCGCCGTGCGATGAGCGAAGCCCCGCGCATCATTTCCGCCGGCGCCTCCACGGACGAGGAGCGCATCGAGCGCGCGATCCGTCCGCACCGCCTGCGGGACTACGTCGGCCAGCCGGCGGTCAAGGAACAGATGGGTATCGCCATCGAGGCGACGCGTCGCCGCGGCGACGCGCTGGACCACGTGCTGATCTTCGGTCCGCCGGGCCTGGGCAAGACCACGCTGGCGCATATCCTGGCCGAGGAGCTGGGCGTGAACCTGCGCCAGACCTCCGGGCCGGTGCTGGAGCGCGCCGGCGACCTCGCCGCGCTGCTGACCAACCTGGAGCCGCGCGACCTGCTGTTCGTCGACGAGATCCATCGCCTGTCGCCGGTGGTGGAGGAAGTGCTCTACCCGGCGATGGAGGACTACCAGCTCGACATCATGATCGGCGAAGGGCCGGCGGCACGGTCGATCCGCCTGGACCTGCCGCCGTTCACGCTGGTGGGTGCCACCACCCGCGCCGGCGCGCTGACCAGCCCGCTGCGCGACCGTTTCGGCATCGTGCAGCGCCTGGAGTTCTACAATATCGAGGACCTGACCAGCATCGTCACGCGCAGTGCCTCGATCCTGAAGGCCGGCATCGATCCGGGCGGGGCGCTGGAGATCGCGCGCCGCTCGCGCGGCACGCCGCGCATCGCCAACCGCCTGCTGCGCCGCGTGCGCGACTACGCCGAGGTGCGCGGCGACGGCACCATCTCCGCGCCCACCGCGGCGGCGGCAATGAAGCTGCTCGACGTGGACTCCAACGGTTTCGACCTGATGGACCGCAAGCTGCTGCTGATGCTGATCGAGCGCTTCGACGGCGGCCCGGCCGGCCTGGACAACCTCGCCGCCGCCATCGGCGAGGCGCGCGACACCATCGAGGACGTGATCGAGCCCTACCTGATCCAGCAGGGCTACCTGATGCGCACGCCGCGCGGCCGCGTGGCCTGCAAGCTGGCGTACCAGCACTATGGCCTGAAGATGCCCGACCGCCTGGCCACCCCGGACCTTTTCACGCCATGACCGCCCGCCATGACCACTGAATGCTGCTGGCCGATCCGCGTCTACTACGAAGATACCGACGCCAGCGGCGTGGCCTACCACGCCAACTACCTGCGCTGGCTCGAGCGGGCTCGCACCGAGTGGTTGCGCGGGCAGGGTTACGGGCAGGAGCGGCTGCGATTGGAACTGGGGGTGGCCTTCACGGTCTCGACCCTCGAAATCGACTACCGCAAGCCGGCGCGGCTGGACGACGAACTGGAAGTGCTCACCCGGATCGCGGAACTTCGGCGCGCCAGCCTGATCTTTGAACAGTCGCTGTCGCGTGCCGGCGAGACGCTCACGACCGCCAGGGTTCGCATCGCTTGTGTGGACGCAGCGACCTTTCGTCCGAAAGCCCTGCCACCCGGGCTCTTCTGAAGGCATCGTCAACTGCTAGAATTTCCTACAGATCGCAGGGCAGTTTGTTATAATTCTGCGATTAATCAAAATATTAGTTGATGTTTACTAACAATCCCCGGCCAGCAGGCGCCGCAAGGCGTTCCGTAGCCATGACAAGGATGAACCCATGAACGACGGCATGTCGATGACCAAACTGATCCTCGATGCGAGCGTGCTCGCCAAGGTCGTCCTGCTGCTGCTGGTCGCGGCCTCGGTCATGTCCTGGTACGTGATCTTCTCCAAGCGCGGCCTGTTCTCGCGCATGGGCGCCGCGGCCGAGAAGTTCGAGGACCGCTTCTGGAGCGGCGGCAACCTCGCCGACCTCTACGAATCGGTGCGCAAGAATCAGGAGACCGAGGGCCTGGCGGCGATCTTCACCGCCGGCTACGAGGAATACACGCGCCAGCAGACCTCCGGGCGCAGCGCCCCGGAGGACCAGCTGGCCGCGGTGGCGCGCCAGATGCGCGTGGCCCAGGTGCGCGAGGTCGAGCGCCTCGAGGGCGGCCTGGCGCTGCTGGCCACGATCGGCTCCACCAGCCCCTACGTCGGCCTGTTCGGCACGGTCTGGGGCATCATGAACGCCTTCGTCAACATCGGCGCGCAGAAGCAGGCTTCGCTGGCCACGGTCGCCCCCGGCATCGCCGAGGCCCTGATCGCCACCGCCATGGGCCTGTTCGCCGCCATCCCGGCCGTGATCGCGTACAACTTCTTCACGCGCTCGGTGGAAAGCATGGAAAACCGCTACCACACCTTCGCCGAAGAGATGCTGGGCATCATCGACCGCGGGCTGCGTCACGCCCGCCCGGCCTGAGGAGCCCGCCATGGCGCGCCGCAAGCTTTCCTCCGAAATGAACGTCGTGCCGTACATCGACGTCATGCTGGTGCTGCTGGTGATCTTCATGGTGACCGCGCCGCTGATGACGCAAGGCATCGAGGTGGACCTGCCAGACGTCAAGGCGCAGTCGATGAGCCAGGACGACGAGGACCGCATCCTGTCGGTCGATCCCAAGGGTGGCTACCACCTCAACTGGGTCGGCGAAGGCAAGCCCGTCGTCAGCGACGACGACGTGGTGACCGAGGTCCAGGGCCTGCTGGCCAAGAAGCCCGAGCAGATGATCCTGGTCCATGGCGACCGGAAGACTCCCTACGAGAACGTGGCCAGGGCCATGGGCCTGCTCAGTGATGCCGGCGCCAAGAAGATCGGTTTCGTCACTGACGAGCCGCAGGAAGAGCGCGCCAGGCGTTGATGAAAGACAAGCGCTCACTGGTCTTCTCGATCGTCCTGCATGTGCTCGTTTTCGGAGCGCTGATCTTCTCGTCGTTCTTTCACCGCAAGCCCGAGCCGATGCGCGTGATCGAGGCCGCCCTGATCCAGGGTGGCGGCAAGGCGGTGCCCAATCCGCAGCCGGTGGAGCCCAAGCCGTTGCCGCCGGCTCCCAGGCCGATGCCGGAACCGCCGCCGCCCGAGCCCAAGGAGCCTCCCAAGGAGGACCCGGTCAAGCAGGCGCAGGAAAAGGCCAAGGAAGAAGAGAAGCGCAAGCTCGCCGAGGAAAAGAAGGAAAAGCAGCGCGTCCAGGACGAAGAGCGCAAGATCAAGGAAGCGCTGATCAAGGAAGAGGCCGAGCGCAAGCGCCAGGAAGAGGTCAAGAAGAAGCAGGAAGAGGCGCAGAAGAAGGCTGAGGAAGAGCGCCTGCGCAAGGAACAGGAACAGCGCCAGAAGCAGGCGGTCGAGGATGAGCGCAAGCGCATGCTCGACGAGGAGCAGAAGGCGATCGACGATGCCCGCAAGGCACGCGCGGCCGAGGACAAGCGCCGCAAGGACGCCCTGGCTGCCGCTGCGGCGGCCGAGCAGGCCGCGCGCGATGCCGCGATCATTGGTGCATTCCAGGCGACCTGGGGCGACTTGATCGCGTCGCGCGTGCGCAAGTTCTGGCAGCGTCCGCCGGCCAGCGCCGACAACTTCACCTGCGTGGTCGAGGTCAAGATGAACCCCGACGCTTCGGTGATCAGCGCGCGCGTGGTGCGCAGCTGCGGCACCGCGGCGCTGGACCGTTCGGTGGAGCAGGCCGTGGTCAAGGCCAGCCCGCTGCCGTCGCCGCCGGACCCTCGCGCGATGCCGCCGGACCGCACCCTCAAGATCACGTTCTGCCCCACGGTAGGTGGCTGCTAGCCCCCTCCCGGTGCAGCTTCCGGCCTGAACGCCAGAACTTTTTCCCCATGGCGAGAGTCACTTAGGGGAGAACTTTGGCGTAAAGGCCGGTTTTTGAATCACAATATGCCCTGCGGCCCTGCCGGCGCCGCCCTTCAAGGTTGCCTCATGACGTTCAAGAAACTGCTTGCCGCATTGCTGCTCCTGGCTACCGTCCCGGCCCAGGCCGCGCTGGAAATCTCCGTCAGCGGTGCCGACGTGGCGCCCCTGCCGATCGCCTTGGTGCAGTTCCAGGCGACCCCGGAGGTGCCGCTGGACGTGGCCCAGGTGGTGGAGAACGACCTGGTGCGCAGCGGCCGCTTCAAGGCCCTGCCGCGCAGCGCCATGCCGCAGAGTCCGACCGCGCCTGGGCAGGTGGTCAAGGACGGCTGGGTGTCGGCGGGCATCGACAATCTGGTGATCGGTCAGATCGGCAAGTCGGCCAGCGGCTACTACGCGCGCTTCTTCCTGGTGGACACCGTCAGCGGCCAGGAGCTGCTGAGCCACCAGTTCACCGTGACCACTCCGGCGCAGATGCGCACGGTGGCACACATGATCGCGGACATGATCTACGAGAAGCTGCTCGGCATCCCGGGCTACTTCAACACCAAGATCGCCTACGTGGCCGCCAGCGGCTACGGTCCGGCGCGCAGCTTCCAGCTGATCGTGTCGGACTCCGACGGCGAGGCGCCGCGCGTGCTGGCCACTTCGCGCGAGCCGATCCTGTCGCCCAACTGGTCGCCGGACCGCAAGCAGCTGGCCTTCGTCGGCTACAACCGCGGCCGCTCGGCCGTGATGATCTACACGCTGGCCAGCGGCCAGGTGCGCACCCTGGTGTCCGAGCCGGGCATCAACAGCTCCCCGGCCTGGTCGCCCGACGGCAGCCGTATCGCCGTGGTGCTGTCCTTCGAGAACAACCCGGACATCTACGTCATCGACCTGGCCAGCAACAAGCGTCGCCGCCTCACCGACCACTACGGCATCGACACCGAGCCCTCCTGGTCGCCGGACGGCAGCAAGCTGGTCTTCACCTCGGACCGTGGCGGCCAGCCGCAGATCTACGAGATCAGCGCCAATGGCGGCGACCCGCGGCGTGTCAGCTTCGAAGGCCGCCAGAACCTGCGCCCCAGCTACTCGCCGGACGGCAAGTCGGTGGCGTTGGTCAACGCCGACGGCGGCCGCTACCGCATCGGCCTGCTGGACCTGGCCGGAGGCGGCCTGCGCCTGCTCAGCGACGGCCCGCAGGACGAGGGCCCGCAGTTCGCCCCGGGCGGCGCAGTCATCATCTACGCCACGCAGGGACGCGCCGGCGGCGCGGAACTTGCGACCGTATCGGTCGACGGGCGCGTCCGCACGCGCCTGCGCCAGGCGGGCGATATCCGGGAACCGGCATGGTCCCCGGTGACGCCCGTTGTCCGTTAAATTGCCGCTCTCCAGCTTTCGCACCCTCAAGAACACATAGGAGTCACCCCACATGACCAAGAACATCCTCATCACGGGCGCGCTGGTTGCCGCCCTGGCCCTGGCGGGCTGCTCGGGCAAGAAGAACGTCCGTCCGGCGGCGCCCCCGGCTGATTCCGTCGGCCAGTCCAGCCCCTACGGCGAAGGCTACGGCAGCACGCCGCCGCCGGCCCCTATCGGTGAGTCCAGCGGCAGCGTCGATGCCGAGCGCGCCCTGAACAACAACATCATCTACTTCGAATACGACAGCACCGCCATCAGCGCCGAGGGCGAGGGCGTGGTGTCCAAGTACGCCAGCTACCTGCAGGGCAACCCGACCGCCCGCGTGCGCCTGGAAGGCCATGCCGACGAGCGCGGCACCCGCGAGTACAACCTGGGCCTCGGCGAGCGCCGTGCGCAGGCCGTGGAAGCTGCGCTGCAGGCCAAGGGCGTCGCTGCCAACCAGCTGACGATCCTGTCCTACGGCGAAGAGCGTCCGGCGGTGTCGGGCCATGACGAGTCCAGCTGGACCCAGAACCGTCGCGTCCAGCTGATCCGCCAGTAAACTCGCCACCTAAATCCTCGGGGGAACAGGTCCATGTCCACACGTCGTCTGATTGCTGCATTCGTTGCTCCTGTCGCGCTGCTTGCCGGCTGCGCCAGCTCCGACTTCGGCGGCAACATCAGCGGTAGCGGAGATGCCCTGTCCCCCGAGGAGCGGCGCCTGCAGCGTACGGAGACCAAGGTCGCCGAGCTGTCGCGCCGACTGGATGCGGTCAACCTGGCCGGCATGGACCAGGAAAACCAGCGCCTGCGTGACGATATCCGCGCCATGCGCGGCGAGATGGAGCGCATGCGCTACGAGTTCGACCAGCAGCAGCGCCGCAACAAGGACCTGGCTGCGGAACTCGACCGGCGCCTGCAGCGCTTCGAGATGCCGCAGGGCATCGTCAATACCGGCTCCGCGCCGACGGGAATGTCCACGGTGCCTTCGGTGACCCCGGGTACCGTGGTATCGGTGCCGCAGCCGGCGGCACTCCCGCCGCCGTCGGTTCCGCCCACCGCGGCGCTGCCCAGCGTGTCCGGCGGTCCGGTGGTGATCTCCTCCGGTGGCGGTGCCACGGTGGAAGAGGAGACCGCGTACCTCGCGGCCTTCGACGAATTCAAGAACGGCAAGTACGACAACGCCATCCGCGGCTTCAAGAACATGGTCTCGCAGTGGCCGCAGGGCACCTACGCGCCGAACGCCTTTTTCTGGATGGGCGAGATGTACACCATCAAGCGTGACTACAAGTCGGCGCTGACCAGCTTCCAGACCATCCTGCAACGCTTCCCGGCCAGCCCCAAGGTACCGGACGCGATGCTCAAGGTGGGCCTGACCCAGCTGGAACTGAAGTCGGAGGCCGATGGCCGCGCAACGCTGCAGCGCGTGATCTCGACCTATCCGAATTCCAATGCCGCCAAGCTCGCGGCGCAGCGGCTGAATCCGCCGAAGTAAGGAACACCCCGCTGTGAGCAACACCGCTCCAGGGTCAGCACCGGAAGCGGTGCGGCTCAAGATCACCGAGATATTCCACTCGCTGCAGGGGGAGTCGTCCCTGGTCGGCTGGCCCACGGTTTTCGTGCGTCTGACCGGTTGCCCGCTGCGCTGCCAGTACTGCGACACCACCTATTCCTTCTACGGCGGGGAGTGGCGCACGCTGCCGCAGATCCTGGAAGAGGTGGCCAGCCACGGCGCCCGCCATGTCTGCGTCACCGGCGGCGAGCCGCTGGCGCAGAAGAACTGCCTGCCGCTGCTGGCACAGCTCTGCGATGCCGGCTACGTCGTCTCGCTGGAGACCAGCGGAGCGCTGGACATCGGCAGCGTGGACCCGCGCGTGATCCGCGTGGTGGACCTGAAGACGCCGGACTCCGGCGAGCTGGCGAAGAACCGCCTGGCCAACATCGAGCTGCTGACCCCGCGCGACGAGTTGAAGTTCGTGCTGTGCTCGCGCGCCGACTACGACTGGGCGCGCGGCATGCTGGCCGAGCATCGCCTGGCCGAGCGCTGCGGCGTGCTGTTCTCGCATGCGCACGGACAGCTGGAAGCGCGCGACCTGGCCGACTGGATCATCGCCGACCGCCTGCCGGTGCGTTTCCAGACGCAGTTGCATAAAGCCCTGTGGGGCAATCAGCCGGGACGCTGAGACGAGCCTGGAGGAAGCAATTTGGCCACGGATTACGCGGATGAACGCGGATTTGGAAGACAGACGTTCTTCTTGCCGTCGTGACGCCAACCCTTCGGATGAATCCCTGGCGCATGAGATGCTTTCGATCTTGATCCGCGTTCATCCGTGTAATCCGTGGCAAAAGGGCTTTTTCAAATGAAGAAGAAAGCTGTGGTACTGCTTTCCGGCGGGCTCGACTCCGCCACCGTGCTGGCCATGGCCCGCGAGCAGGGCTACGAGAGCTACGCGCTCTCCGTGTCCTACGGCCAGCGCCACGTCGCCGAGCTGCGCGCCGCGGACCGGGTGGTCAAGGCCCTGGGCGCCGCCGGTCACCAGACCCTGCACGTGAACCTCGACGCCGTCGGCGGCTCCTCGCTGACCGACACGCGCATTGCCGTGCCGGAAACGCCGACCACGGGCATTCCCAGCACCTACGTGCCGGCGCGCAATACGCTGTTCCTGTCGATGGCCCTGGGCTGGGCCGAGGTGCTGGAGGCGCAGGACCTGTTCATCGGCGTCAACGCCGTGGACTACTCCGGCTACCCGGATTGCCGCCCGGCCTTCATCGAGGCCTTCGAGAAGCTGGCCGGTGTCGCCACCCGGGCGGGGGTGGAGGGCAAGCCCTTCCGCGTACATGCGCCGCTGCTGCACCTGAGCAAGGCCGAGATCATCCGCGAGGGCCTGCGCCTGGGGGTGGACTACGGCCTGACCGTGTCCTGCTACCAGGCCGACGAGGCGGGCCGCGCCTGCGGCCGCTGCGACTCCTGCCGGCTGCGCCGGGAGGGCTTCGCGGCGACCGGGGTAGCGGATCCGACGCCTTATCGGTGAATGCGCCGGATGTTTGCTGTATCATTCCGCGCCCTTGCAGCAGCCCTGTTGCGGGGAGATTACCGGGGGTCGTTAGCTCAGCCGGTAGAGCAGCTGGCTTTTAACCAGTTGGTCGATGGTTCGAATCCATCACGACCCACCATCTTGCTTCACAATAGCCGTATGTCGGAGTGTGGCGCAGCCTGGTAGCGCACCTGCCTTGGGCGCAGGGGGTCGCAGGTTCGAATCCTGTCGCTCCGACCATTTTTCCAGAGCCGCCCTCATGGGCGGCTTTTTGTTATTCGAAGCCGAAATACAACGGGTTGGTCAGTCCCACGAAGCCGCCGTAGAAGCCCGCCAGGGTTGCCAGCAGCGGCGCCTCGGGGGTGTCGCCGCGCACTTCCACGCGGTACCAGGAGCGTTGGCCGGCGGCCGGCGTGTCTTCGAAATCCAGGGTCGGTTCGCCGAACAGCTGGCGTTCCATGAACGGCTCGCCGTTCTTCAGCACGGTGACGGCGTAGCGGCCCAGCGGGCGCGCGCCGGCGATGCTGATGCGGAATTTCACCGTCTTGCCCATGGCCGGCCGGGTGTCGCCCATCAGGGTCTCAAAGCCGCCGTCGTCGTCGGTATCGGCAGCCAGTTCGATGCGCTCGGCCGTCGGCGCGTAGCCGATCGAGACCTTGCCGTCCTTCAGTGCCGCCAGCACCGCCGCCGGGGTCTGCGCCGTGGCGTAGACCCAGGTGGTGGGGTTGCCCACGTTCAGGCCCAGGGATTCGATGCCGGTCTGGTGGTGGCAGTCGCTGCCGCCGCGCGCCGTGACGCGCCGGCCTTCGGCAATCAGGCGGTCCCACAGCGCGATGGCGCCGGCGTTGTCGGTGGGGAAGGCGTAGAGCGCGTTCCAGACTTCCATGCTGTCGTAGGGCATGTCGAAGCCGAATTCCCAGGGGTCGCCATTGACCGGGTGGTTCACCGACAGGTGCAGGCCCTGCCTGTGGGCGGCGGCGGCGATGGCGCGGCCGGCATCGGCGTCGCTGCGGTCGCGCAGCGCGTACATCGGCATGTCGTCGAAACGCCGGGTGCCGACGATGCTGGCATGGCCGCGGGCGGTGGTGTACTCCACGCCGTAGAGCATCACCATCTTGTCGGAACGGTAGGCCGGATCGTCCCAGGTGGTGATATGGCCCTCGACGTGGTTGTCATGGTCGGTGACCACGAAGAAGCCCATGCCGCGATCCTCGGCCACCTTCACGATCTCCGCCATCGGGTTGTCGGCGGCATCGTCGCTGTGGTCCGAGTGCAGATGCAGGTCGCCGCTGAGCCAGAGGCCGGCGCGCGGGCCGGTGACGCCGCTGGAAGGTGGCTGTGCTGCCGTGTCGCCGCTGTCGTCGGAGCAGCCCGAGAGCATCAGCGCCAGCAGGGCCGCGCGAGTGGTTGCCACAGAAATCAAACGCATGTCCGCATCCGGGAAAAAGTCAGGATGGCGCGATGATGTTTCAGCTGATCGCAATATGCCCGCGATGCGTCGCCACGGGGCAATATTTACCTGCGGCGGCTACGAACCTGCGAGGGGAGGATGCGGCCGCGTGGCGATCACCGGATGCGGCCAGCCCGCGGGCTGCAGCACCGTGGCCTCGATGCCGAAGACGCTGCGCAGGCGCGGTGCATCCAGGACCTGGGCCGGAGCGCCGCAGGCCACCACCGCACCGTCGGCAAGCAGCGAAACGGTGTCGGCGTAGGCCAGCGCGAGATTGGGATCGTGCAGCACCACGGCCACGCCGTTGCCGTCGCGGGCGAAACGGCGCGCGGCGGTCAGGCTGGCGTGCTGGTGCGCCAGGTCCAGGCTGGCGGTGGGCTCGTCGAGCAGCAGGTAGCGCGGTCCTTCGGCCAGCGGTTCCCAGACCTGCGCCAGCACCCGCGCCAGCTGCACGCGGCGGCGCTCGCCGCCGGAGAGGCTGGTGTAGGAGCGGCCCCAGAACGGCGCGACGCCGGCGGCCTCCAGCGTCTGGCGCAGGATATGCTCTTCGCGCGCCGGGGGATGGCGCGGGCAGGGCAGGCGTCCCAGCGCCACCACTTCTTCCACCAGGAAGCCGAAGCCCAGCTGCTCGTCCTGCGGCAGCACCGCGCGGCGGCGCGCCAGGGCACCCAGGTCCCACTGCGCCAGCGGGCGCCCGTCGAGCATCACCTCGCCGCGGGCGGGCCTGAGTTCGCCGCTCAGCAGCTTCAGCAAAGTGGACTTGCCGGCGCCATTGGGGCCCAGGATCGCATGCACCTCGCCGGGCGTCGCCGCCAGCGCGGCCCGCCCCAGCAGGCTGCGGCCGTCGGCGTCGTACCCGGCATCGAGCGCGCGCAGGCTCACAGCAGCTCCGCGCGGCGCCGCAGGCCCAGCAGCAGGAACAGGAAGAAGGGACCGCCTATCAGGGTGGTGATGACACCGATGGCCAGTTCCGACGGTGCCAGCAGCGTGCGCGCCAGCACGTCGGCCAGGGTCAGCAGCAGGGCGCCGAACAGTGCCGAGGCGGGCAGCAGGAAGCGGTGGCCGGGGCCGGCCCAGAGGCGGATCAGGTGCGGTGTCACCAAGCCGACGAAGCCGATGATGCCGCTCACGGCTACCGATACCGACACCGACAGCACCACCACCAGCAGCAGGCGGCGCTTGAGCCGCTCCACGTCGATCCCCAGGTGCCCGGCCTCGGCCTCGCCCAGCAGCAGCGCATCGAGCGCGCGTGAATCGCGGATCATCAGCAACAGCGAGCCCAGCAGCAGCGGCGCGGCGATGGCGATCTCCGGCCAGCCGGCCTTGCCCAGCGAGCCGAACATCCAGAACATCGCCGTGCGCAGCGCCAGGTCGTCGGCCAGCTGTGCCAGGAAGCCGATGCCGGCGCCGGTGATGGCGTTGACCGCCAGGCCGCCGAGCAGCAGCGTGCCGATGCGCGTATGACCGTCGATGCGCGCCAGCCCCGCCACCAGCAGCGCGGCAAGGCTGCCGCCGAGGAAGGCCGCCAAGGGCAATACCACCAGGCTGCTGTCGTCGCCCAGCAGCTGCAGGCTGCTGCCCAGCACGATCACGCCCACCGCGCCCAGCGCGGCGCCGCCGGAGATGCCGGCCAGGCCGGGTTCGGCCAGCGGATTGCGGAACAGGCCCTGCATGGTGGCGCCGGCACAGGCCAGGGCACTGCCCACCAGCAGGGCCAGCACCAGCCGCGGCAGGCGCAGCTGCAGCACCGTGGCGGCCTCGTATTCCTGCAGGCCGGCATCCAGCGGCAGGCCCAGGGCGGCGAGGATCTTGGCGGTGCCGAGCGGCAGGGGGCCGCTGGCCAGCGCCAGCCAGGCAGACAGCAGCAGTGCCAGGCCGAGGGCCAGCAGCAAGGGAAGAGGAGGGAGCCGTTTCACGGCCGGTACGGCGAAGTCATCCGCCAAGCATATCGGATGCGCCTGCTGACCTGTCCCCTCTCCCGCTTGCGGGAGAGGGGGAGGGGAGAGGGTTTCTGTAGCGCGTGGATTTGGTAGGCCCAGCGTGATTTACAGAAACCCTCTCCCGGCCCTTCGGGCCACCCTCTCCCGCAGGCGGGAGAGGGGACAGCAGTGTTGGGGGAAAAAAAGGTTCGCCACTCACGGGCGGCAATGCTCCGGGAGAGGGGTAGGCGGTCGCCAACCCGTGAGGGCGAAAGGGGTAGCGGGTCCCCCGGGCGTCTTTGGCCAGGGGCCCGCGGAGGGTCGTTATTTGTTGAGGATCAGCTTGTCGTTGCGCGTCAGCCGCAGGCGATACTCCTGGCCCTGGTGCTCGATGACCAGTTCGTGCGTGCCGCGGAACAGGTCCTCGCTCTTCAGGCGGGGGACCACGTTGCGAACCACCGTGGTGCTCTGGGCGCGGCGGGGAAGGCTCAGGGTGTTCAGCGTGTTCAGGCTTTGCATGGCGAAACCTCGTGGCGTTGGTCAGCAGGTGATATGAATGATAATGATTCGTATTAACAAGTCAAGCCTGTCGAGACGGCCCATGAAAAAGAATTCGTTCATAGGGATTGGCCGCTTTTCAGACGCCGGATTCGGGCGAGCCACTGCTATACTGGTGAGCTTCGGCGAAAGTGGCGGAATTGGTAGACGCAACAGGTTTAGGTCTTGTCGCCGTCAGGCGTGCGAGTTCGAGTCTCGCCTTTCGCACCAGCGATTAATAAACATATTTCCAAATCAGAGCGATATCCATGGAAGTTAAAGTTGAGGCACCGGGCGGTCTGCGTCGTGAAATGCGTGTGGTGGTTCCCGCTGAGCGCGTGGCCCGTGCGGTTGACGAGCGCCTGAAGCGCGTCGCCAGCCGCGCCAAGCTGCCGGGCTTCCGCCCGGGCAAGGCGCCGTTCAAGGTGATCCAGCAGCAGTACGGCGAGTCGGCGCGTCTCGACGCGATCTCTGACATCGTCAACCAGACCTATCCCGAGGCGCTGAGCCAGGCCGGCGTCAATCCGGCCGGCGCGCCGAAGATCGACATCACCGCCGAGAAGTCCGGCGAGGCGCTGGAGTACGTGGCGCACTTCGAGGTCTACCCGGAGATTGCGCTCAGCCCGCTGTCGCAGCTGCAGATCGAGCGCCCGGTGGTGGAGGTCGGCGAGGCCGACGTCGATCGCCTGGTGCAGAACCTGCGCAAGGCGCGCCGCACGCTGGAGGCCAAGACCGGTCCGGCGGCCACGGGCGACGTGGCGACCCTGGACTTCCTCGGTACGCTCGAAGGCGAAGCCTTCCAGGGCGGCGAGGGCAAGGACGTGACGATCGAGCTGGGCTCCTCGCAGTTCCTGCCGGACCTGGAGAACGGCATCGTCGGCCATGCGGCCGGTGAGCAGTTCGTGGTGGACGTGGCCTTCCCGGAGGACTACCGCGCCGAGAACCTCAAGGGCAAGACCGCCCAGTTCGCCGTGACGCTGAAGGAAGTGAAGGAGTCCGTGCTGCCGCCGGTCGACGCCGACTTCCTCAAGCTGCACTCGGTGGACGAGGGTGCTGGCGAAGCCGGCCTGCGCGACAAGTGCCGCGCGGCGCTGGAGAAGGAGCGCGACAAGGGTGTGCGCAACCGCCTCAAGGGCCAGGTGCTCGAGCAGCTGCTCGTCGCCAACCCGCTGGACATCCCGCAGGCGCTGATCTCCCAGGAAATCCCGCGCCTGCGCGAGGAAGCCGTGTCGCGCATGAACATGGCCAACGTGCCGAAGGACAAGCACGCCGAGCTGCTGCCGGATGCGCTGTTCGAGCAGCAGGCGCAGAAGCGCGTGGCGCTGGGCCTGCTGATCGGTGAAGTCATCAAGACCCAGAAGGTCCAGCTGGACCAGGGCCGTGTCGATGTGGCGCTGGACGAAATGGCCGCCGACTACGAGCAGCCGGAGCAGGTCAAGGCCTACTACCGCTCGCGCCCCGAGATGCTCCAGGGCCTGCGCGCCATGGTGCTGGAAGACCAGGTGGTCGACAGCCTCATCGCCGGCGTGACCCCGTCGGACAAGAGCCTGTCGCTCGACGAGCTCTTGAATCCGCAGCGCCCGGCCCAAGCGTAAGTAGCTGCAGCATCCAGGCCGCCGGGGCTTCGTGCCCCGGCGGCGCCCTCGATAATCAAAACGATTCAGGAAGGTTCAATGGATAACCAGACCCGCGCCCAGCTTGTCCCGATGGTGGTGGAGCAGACCGCCCGCGGCGAGCGCGCTTTCGACATCTACTCGCGCCTGCTGAAGGAGCGCATCGTGTTCGTGGTCGGTCCCATCGAGGACCACATGGCCAACCTGGTCGTGGCGCAGCTGCTGTTCCTGGAGTCGGAGAACCCGGACAAGGACATCCACCTGTACATCAACTCGCCGGGTGGCGTGGTCACCGCCGGCCTGTCGATCTACGACACCATGCGCTTCATCAAGCCGGACGTGGCCACCATGTGCATTGGCCAGGCGGCCAGCATGGGCGCCTTCCTGCTGTCGGCCGGTGCCAAGGGCAAGCGTTTCGCATTGCCGAATGCACGGGTCATGATCCACCAGCCCTCGGGCGGCGCCCAGGGCCAGGCCACGGATATCGAGATCCAGGCTCGCGAAATCCTGTATCTGCGCGAAAAACTGAACAAATTGATGGCTGAACACACCGGCCAGCCGCTGGAAAAGATCTCCCGCGATGTCGAGCGTGATTTCTTCCTGAACGCCGAGCAGGCCAAGGACTACGGCCTGATCGACCAGATATTCACCCAGCGGGGCGAAATCGGCCGCTGAGCGGTTCAGCGTCTGTCATGGGTTTTGCAGCTAAAAGGCACTGTGCTATACAGGTGTCACCGGGCCGTCACGGTGCCGGAGAGGAAGTGAGATGACGAACGAAACACGGAGCGGCGCACACAACGGACGGGTCCTTTATTGCTCTTTCTGCGGCAAGAGCGAGCATGAGGTCCGTAAGCTGATCGCCGGTCCGTCGGTGTACATCTGCGACGAATGCGTCGACCTGTGCAACGACATCATCCGTGAGGAAGTACACGCCAAGCCGAGCACGAAGGGCCTGCCCAAGCCGCAGGAAATCCGTGCCGTGCTCGACGAGTACGTGATCGGCCAGGAAACGGCCAAGAAGATCCTGTCGGTCGCCGTCTACAACCACTACAAGCGCCTGTCGGTAAAGGGCTCGCAGGACGGCGTGGAAATTGCCAAGTCCAACATCCTGCTGATCGGCCCCACCGGTTCCGGCAAGACCCTGCTGGCCGAGACCTTGGCACGCCTGCTGGACGTGCCGTTCGCGATCGCCGATGCCACCACGCTGACCGAAGCCGGCTATGTCGGCGAAGACGTGGAAAACATCATTGCGCGCCTGTTGCAGAAGTGCGACTACGACGTCGAGAAGGCCCAGCGCGGCATCGTCTACATCGACGAAATCGACAAGATTTCGCGCAAGTCGGAAAACCCGTCGATCACCCGCGACGTCTCGGGCGAGGGTGTGCAGCAGGCCCTGCTCAAGCTGGTGGAAGGCACCATCGCCAGCGTGCCGCCGCAGGGCGGCCGCAAGCATCCTCAGCAGGAGTTCCTGCAGGTCAATACGGCCAGCATCCTGTTCATCTGCGGCGGCGCTTTCGCCGGCCTGGACAAGGTCATCCAGAACCGTACCGTCAAGGCAGGCATCGGCTTCCAGGCCGAGGTCAAGAGCCAGGACGACTCGCGCCACATCAACGAGATGTACGCCAAGGTGGAGCCGGATGACCTGATCCGCTTCGGCCTGATCCCCGAGTTCGTCGGCCGCCTGCCGGTCCTGGCGGTGCTCGAGGAGCTGGACGAAAAGGCGCTGATGTCGATCCTCAAGGAGCCGAAGAACGCCCTGGTCAAGCAGTACGGCAAGCTGTTCCAGATGGAGGGCGTGACCCTGGAGTTCCGCGAGGATGCCCTGCGCGCCATCTCCAAGCGCGCCAAGGAGCGCAAGACCGGTGCGCGCGGCCTGCGTACGATCATGGAGAACATCCTGCTCGACGTGATGTACGACCTGCCGTCGATGTCCAACGTCAGCAAGGTCGTGGTCGACGAGGCGGTGGTGCGCGGCGAAGCCAAGCCCTTCATCGTCTACGAGAACAGCGAAGCAAAGAATTCGGCGGCTTGACCGTTAGCCGAGAGGAAGAGAAAGGCCCCGTTCGCGGGGCCTTTTTTTATGCTAGTGACCCGTCCTGCCCTGGGTTGACACCTTTTCGAAGCCGAGAAGGAGAGTCAAATGGAATCAAGGTCTAAGAGGACACAGCGCGATTACACGATGGCCTTTAAGTTGGCGGTTGTGGATCAGGTTGAGAAAGGTGAGATGAGTTGTAGGCAGGCCCAGGAGCGCTACGGCATCCAGGGCAGCTCGACGGTTCTGCAGTGGGTTCGGCGATATGGCCGGCCTGTAGCGGGGCGGGCATCATGGGCTCCTCAAGGGAAGCCGATGATGAGTGAAAAGAAGCCACTGACGCCCGAGCAGCGGATCAAGCAGCTGGAGGTCGAGTTGCGGGAGGCCAAGGAGAAGGCCCAGTTTTTCGAGGCGGTGGTGGATGTCCTGAAGAAGGACTACGGAGTGGTGGTAAAAAAGCCTGTGGGCAAGTCCTCGCGCAAAAGCTCGTAATGGGCTTGAGCGTTAAGAGGGCTTGCCGCTACATGGGCATCAGCCGGCAGGCGTACTACCAGCGGCTGGAGTGCGCGAGCGAGCGTGCACAGACCTGTTCCGAGGTGATCCGGCGCGTGGAGCAGATTCGCCTGCGCCAGCCGCGCGTGGGCACCCGCAAGCTGCAGCACCTGCTGCAGCGGCCCAACGGCATCCACGTGGGGCGGGATACCCTGTTCAGCATCCTGCGCAACGCCCGGATGCTGGTCCCCAGCCGCCGGGCGTACCACAAGACCACCGACAGCCATCATCGCTTCCGCAAGCATCCGAACCTGCTCAAGCCGGGAAGCGGCATCCAGCCCGCGACCGGCGAGCAGGTCTGGGTCGCCGACATCACTTATCTGCCGACGCGGGAGAAATGCGTCTACCTGAGCCTGGTCACCGATGCCTACTCCCGCAAGATCGTCGGCTATCACGTCCACGACAGCCTGCAGACCGAGCAGGTCAGTGAGGCCCTGAAGATGGCGCTCAAGACCCGGCAGACGGCTCAGCGGCTGATCCACCACTCCGACCGGGGCATCCAGTACTGCTCGAACGTCTACCAGCAGATCCACCAGCGACACGGCCTGACCTGCTCGATGACCGACGGCTACGACTGCTACCAGAACGCCCTGGCAGAGCGCGTCAACGGCATCCTGAAGAACGAATTCCTGCTCCAGCGACCCGCCAACCTGGAACAGGCCGAACAGATGGTCCGGCAGTCCATTCACATCTACAACCATGAACGGCCACACTTGGCCCTGAAATACAAAACGCCCGATGAAGTCCATCGGGCGTCTGTATCCAGCATACTTTAGCGACCAGTTTTACCCCGTATAGGTGTCAACCTATTTCAGGACGGGTCATAGAGCACCCGTCGCACCGCGACCAGGCGGCGGCTCCAGCTCGGGTTGAGTTGCGTCATGACCACCTTTCCCTCGCGGGGCGAGGCATGCAGGATGTAGCCGTTGTCCATGTAGATGGCGACATGCAGATTGCGGCCCTGCCAGCGGTAGAACAGCAGATCGCCCTTGCGCAGCGCCTCCACGTGTACCGGTTCGCCCAGGTGGATCTGCTCGCGGGTGGTGCGCGGCAGGTCCATGCCGATGGCGGCGTAGATGCGCTGGACCAGCAGCGAGCAGTCCACCGCGGTGCTCTTGCGGCTGCCGAGCCGGTAGCGGGTGCCGAGCATCGACATGGCGCCGAGCATCACGCGCTCCTCGTCCAGCCGGTCCATCAGGCCGGCCGGGTTGCCGGGCCGCAGCGGATGGTAGGCCGTATGTTCCAGCCGGCCGTGATGCCGCTTGCCGTGATTGGGTTTGGCCGCGGTGGCCGCCGCCGGGTGGCTCATCAGTGCCGCGCTCAGCGACAGTAGCAGGGGCGCCGCGCGTCCTCGGGGCAGGAGATGTCGCATGCTGGACTCCTTGTGAAAGGGGCATCGACGCCGCAGGATCAACGGTAGTCCTGCCGGGCTGCGATAGCCAGCAGCCTTGCCATTTCGACGTTTTCTGGACGGCTCCACAGCTGTGTCAAAAAGCTGCAAAAAAGCCCTTCCCAAATCGAATGTGGTCTGTATAATGCGCGCCTCACCGAACGCTGTTGCGGTCTGTTCGGGGCTATAGCTCAGCTGGGAGAGCGCTTGCATGGCATGCAAGAGGTCGTCGGTTCGATCCCGACTAGCTCCACCAAATTTTCTCCTGTTTCGTTGTTTTTGACGAAATGGCGAATGTCCTGGAGACATTCAAGTTTTCTGCCTCGTCCCCATCGTCTAGAGGCCTAGGACACCACCCTTTCACGGTGATTACCGGGGTTCGAATCCCCGTGGGGACGCCAATTTATTCATTAGGGGGTCAGCGCCCCCTAATAGCTTGAATGGCAAGGACAAAACGGGTTCGAATCGCCCCGTTTTCCGCGAAAAGTGCAATCGCCCCGAAAAGGCTAGCTTCAGAACAGCCCTTTTCACGTTCAGCAGCGGCGACATCCAAAGCGACAACGGCTTCGCCCAAAACGTCATAGCGGCCTTACAGCTCTGCTCGAATGACTTGGAAGGCAAGCCCGTTTTAGCGAGCTGTTCCTTAGTCGCCAGCCGCTCAGCCTCCAGTTTCGTGATTCTGTCTTTGTAGGCTCGAAGAACTGCAGGGGCTATTGGGCTCTGCCAGCCGTAGAGCAAGAGAATTGACCTTTTGCTCAATTTTCTGAATTCGCGCTACCAACGTTCTCTTTCGTTCCTTCGCCATCTCCGCACGCACGGCCCATTGTTCTGTGGCCGTAGCAGGAGGAAGCGCCTCATGGAGCGGCCGGCACTCTCAGCCCAAGTGATCAGCTCAGCAGCCTGGCCCTGGGCATAGCACTGGTGCGACTGCGGCTGGTGCTCCCAGGCAGGGCAGAACTGACTCGGTTGTCAGGTTGACACCACCTTTGAATGTATGTTCATCTCTGATCGGCAGATGGCCTCGCGCCTCCTGACGCAGTCGAAATCATTTTTCAGTGGAACGTAGCCGCGTGACGAAACCGGGCCGTCGTCGTGCTTGAGATAGTCGCCATTTTGATAGTGCTCTTTTCGGCACTTCTGGTGAGCTCGCTGGCCGCTGGTGGTCAATTCGTTTGGCGACGCCGAGCGAGCAAAAAATTCGATCTTCCAGAGCTTTAGCTGCATCCGCAATGGAACTGTAAGAACAAGCTGCGAATAGTCTGTTTGAATGCCCGAGCCATGGAGCGGTGTTTGGGGTAGCCAAATCCACAGGGGCGCGATGTGATGCATCGGATGCATCGTGGATTTCAGTAGGTTGGGAGAGCCGACCGTGATGGTCGGCTTGCTGAATTCTCGAAGGGGCCAGCATGCATACGTCATGGCAGCACAAGGGGGGCGCGTGGTTGGTTGCGCTTGCTGTTTTGATCAGCGTCACCGCTTGCAAGGGAAAGTCCAAGGACAAGACGCCGCCAACACTGACCGCACCCGCGGAAACTTTGGCGGTGAGCGAGCCGAACCAGGAGTTGATCCTGGGGATAGGCGACAATAAAAAACTCAATACCGACAGCCTCCAGCTGCTCATCGATGGCAGCGACGTAGCTGCTGTCTTCACAGCTCCGGCGGCGGGTTCGGATCAGTGGAGAATCCGGCCTGCTGCCGGGTGGCCCGAAGGCCGGCACGGCTTGGTCGTCATCGTCGCGGATGCCGCCAACAACAAGGGTCGTTGGGAGGGCAATCTCAATGCCGACTATTCACCACCCGCCCTTGTTGCCTCCGATCCAACAGCCAACGCCACGATTGCACAGCCGGATCAGCCGCTCACTTTCAACGTCCAGGATCAGAACCTGCCGGCCTCAATTTCGAGCTGGTCGGTGAAGCAGCAGGGGGGCGCGTTCGTCGGGGAAGTCAGTCTCGTCAATGGCGTGCTGACCCTGGTTCCAGCGGCAGGATGGCTGGATGGTCCTTTGCAAATCGAGATCGTCGCGTCGGATATCTTCGGCCACAGCGGCGAAAGCAGTTTTTCGTACACCGTAAAGCTGCCGGACCTGCTGGCGATGCCGGACGCCACGCCCACAAGCGGGTTCGCTCCGCTGGCGGTACAGCTCAAGCCCACCATCATCACCAAGTTTGCCGTCAACACCTATGAATGGGACTTTAGCGGTGACGGTAAGTACGATGTCAGCGATCCTGTTGGACGTACGCAAAATTTCACCTACACCACGCCGGGCACCTACAACGCCAAGTTGCGCGTAACCGACAGCAGGGGCAAGGTCAGCGAAGGCGCGGTGACGATGGAAGTGCTCAACCGCCCCCCGGCGGCGTCAGTGTCAGTAGACCGTACCAATGGCCAGGTTCCACTGACGGCAACGTTCAGTGCCGTCGCGAGCGACAGCGATGGCATTGCCCGTTTCGAATGGGATTTCAACGGTGACGGCACCGTCGACCGGACCACCATCACCGGCTCCGGTGTAAGCACCACTTACGAAACGGCCGGCAGCTACCCGGCTTCGGTGACGGTTTTCGACAGCCGGGGAGCAAGCACGCGCGTGCGGGCGCCGAACATTGAAATCCGCGCCGGAGAAGCCGGCTCTCCGTCGGTCACGCTGACGGCCAGTCCTGTCCGCGGTTTTGCGCCACTCAGGGTCAGCTTTTCCGCCACTGCCACGCCGGCTTCCGGCGATTCGGTTTCCACTCTGGAATGGGATTTCGACGGCAACGGCGTCACGGACGCTACCGGCGCCAGTGCTACGTACGAGTACACGCTGCCCGGCACGTATTACCCGGCTGTCACAGTCACCACTGCTCAGAGCAAGAAAGCAAAGAGTGTCGGCAGCATGATCGTCGATACGCGTGTTTCGCTATCGGTCACCGACAGCACGATCGACACCGTTGCCGGCACCGTTGCCACGGTTGCTACGGACCTATCGTCGAACCTGGAGTTGCGCCTTGTCATCGAGAACGAGGCTGGTGCCGTGGTACGCGAGGTCGTGCCATGGAAGCGACGCACTGCGGGCAAATACTCCGACACCTGGAACGGCACCAACGACGCCGGCAAAGTATTGCCGCGGGCCGCCTACTATGCCGTGCTGCAGTACAAGGTAGGGGACGAGGTGAGGCGACTCGATGCGCGCGGCAGCACCGGCGGCCATGCCACCAACCCGCCGCGCAGTTCCATCCCCAGGAGCTTCCAGCCCTACAACAACGATCCCCTGATCGTAACCTTCACCCTCGACGGCCCCGCGGAAGTCACCGCTTTCATGGGGCTGTTCAATACCAATACGCGGCTGGTTACGTTCCTGGATCGCGAGCCCCTGGGTGCGGGCACGCACGCGGTGAGCTGGGATGGCAACGGCGACGACGGAAAGCCGATCCTTACCAATCCTTCGGACCCCTTCCTGTTCGGAATCTGGGCCTATGACTTCGCCGACAATGCGGTGTTCGTGCAGACGCCAGTGAGCTTCAGCGACCTGCAGATCAGCCCCGCGATCCTCGTCCCCAGTGACCGTACCGCCAGCGCCGACGGACGCACGCATCTACAGTTCAAGCTGACCAAGGCGGCCACCATAGAACTGGTCGTGTCTCATGTGGAAACAGGCCAGCAAGTGCGTCGGCAGGCCTTTTTGGGTGTGCCCGCCGGGGACGCCTCCGTGAAATGGGATGGCCGCAACAACGCCGGCAAGTTCGTTGCGCCGGGCAAGTATCGCCTGGGTATCCGCGCGATCGACGACAGCGGTCACGCCAGCCCCTTCGAATACCGTGTCCAGCGCGTCTACTACTAGAGGGAGCGCTCACCGATGAAAAAGCTCGTTGCGATGCTGCTGCTTGCCTACACGCCGCTGTCGATGGCTTGCCGCTATACACCGAATAGCTACGTGGAGACGGATCTCCAGGTGCGGCAGCTCACCGTGGAAGGCATGGAACAGCGGCTGGCCCTGCTGCAGTCCGGTGCCGATACCGGCGCCTTGAGCCGCGACGAATCGACGCAGGCCAAGGTCCAGGCGGTGTTCAACTCACAGGGATGCACCGCTGCACAACATCACAACTACGCGGCACGCAACGCCAAGCTCATCGCCGACTGGTATGCCGCACATGTGGAACAGCAGCGGCGGCGCGATGACATTGCGCAGCGGTTCACCTTTTTTTCCAACCAGTTGAGCCAAGCGGCGCGCTAACGGGGACTCACCATGGGGATTGGGGCCAAGAAGCGGGGTTTGTTGCTGCCGGCGTTGTTCGCCGCTTGCATGCCTGCATACGCTTATCACTACCCCTGGGATCAGGGGCATGACACCACAGGCTGGGAGGATGTGACCCACGAACCCGGAGAACCAAAGAGCGATTGCCCGCTGCCGGGGAACGAATGCGGCTCGCCGCTGTACTTACGCACCGGGCACTTGGTGTGGAACGACACCGATATCCAGTTGGCGGGCACCGTTCCACTGGGTCTTTCGCGTACCTTCAACTCCAACGATCCCAAGGATGGCCCATTCGGCGTCGGCTGGAGCTTCAATTACGAAAGCAGCATGTATCGCACGGCGCAGCTCGCCGAGACCGAAAGCGGGGCTGTCGCCAGCACGCAGTACACCTTGCGCGTTGCCAATGGCCGGCGCCTGCAGTTCACCAAGGGCGGCGACGGCAGCATCACGGCACCCAGCCGCTTCCACGGCACCCTCAGCGATGCGGGCGACAACGTGCAGATGCGGCACTTGGGCGGCGCGATCGAAACCTTCGATCGCTTCGGCGCGCTGGTCGGCAGCGTGGACCAGAACGGCAACACGCTTACCTATAACTACGATGGTTCGCAGCGGATCACCAAGGTGGCCAACGCCTTCGGACAATCGCTGACCTTCGCTTACGGCGCCAACGGTCGTGTTTCCAGAGTGACCGATCATACTGGCCGTGCCTGGACCTATGTGTACGACGCCGAAGGCCGCCTTGCGACGGTCACCGACCCGCTGGGAGGCAAGCGCCGGTACAGCTACCAGAGCTGGCAGCCGCAGGCCGATGCGCAGATCTATGCCCAGCTCACCGCCGTGGCCGATGAAGCCGGCAAGAGCCTGCTCGCAGCCACCTATGATGACGACAGGGTCAGTGCCTTTACCGAAGGCGAGCGCAAGACCACCGTCAGCTATACGGAGTCGGAATCCGGCGACATTGTCGCGGTCACGGAAAATGACTCCGGAAACAGTACCTGGAGCTTCGTCGTCAACCCGGGCGATGGCCAATACACCCAGGTAACCAACGGGCTTGGCCACGTCTACGCTTACGAGTATGACAGTCGTGGCTACGTGACCAAGACCATCGACCCGACCGGCCATGCGGAAACGACGGTCACGGACGAACTGGGCCGCGCCACGGCGATGAACGATGGCCGCAAGGACATCGTGCTGAGCTATGAAGGCAAGAGTCCGCGTCCGCGCAAGATCAGGAGCGGTACGCGTACGACAACGCTCGGCTACGACGCCAAGGACAATCTCATTGCGGTGACCGACGCTGCCGGCAACAGCACTTCATTCACGCGCGATGGCAACGGCCGCGTCACGGCCGTGACCGACCCGTTGAACCAGAGATCAGCGCTCGAATACGACAGCCGCGGTTTCGCAATCAAGCAGACCGATCCGCTGGGCCGCAGCATCAGTTTCGTACGCGACGATCTGGGCCGCGCGACCAGCATCACGAACGCGGATCGCGAAACCACGAGCTTCGTCTACGACGCACTGGACCGTGTTATCGAATCCACCGACCCGCTCGGCAGGAAGACCAAGTTCGAGTACGACGCCGCCGGGCGACTCGCCAAGCTCACCGTCCCCAACGGGGCGGCAGAGGCTTACGAGTACGACGCCTACGGCCGCCTGATCACCACCACGCACTACAACGGTCGCAAGACGCGGGCAACGTATCGCAGCGACAACCTGATCGAGACGCAGACCAACCCTCAAGGCACGCTGTCGACGTTCCGCTACGACTCGTCCAAGCGACTGACCGAAGTGGCGGCTGGCGCGCTCTTCGCCACCTATGCCTACGACGAGCGCGATCTGCTGACCAGGGCCACCAACGAAACCGCCACGGTCGAGCGGACCTATGACCAGTTCGGCCGC
The DNA here is from genome assembly GCF_003428335.1 of Solimonas sp. K1W22B-7. GTDB lineage: Bacteria > Pseudomonadota > Gammaproteobacteria > Nevskiales > Nevskiaceae > Solimonas_A. The sequence goes on along the minus strand of NZ_CP031704.1, from coordinate 2,867,307 downwards.
CTGCTGTCGGAGGAGACCAATGGCCGCAAGGTAGGCTACAGCTACAACGTCCACGACGAGCTGGCGAGCCTGAGTTCCAATGGCAAGACCGACAGCTACGGCTACGATGCCCGCGGCCTGCTCACGAGCCTCAAGTCCCGCCACGGCGACTACAGCCTGAGCTGGGATGCCTTGGGCCGGATGAGCGGCATGCAGTATCCCAACGGCCTCATGCTGGCCAACACCTACGACACCGCCAGCCAGCTCGCCACGCGCCAGTACGGTAGTGTGCGCCGCTGGTCCTACGGCTACGACGCCGCTGGCCGTATCACCGGGATCAGTGAAGACAGCACTGCGCAAACCTACGGCTACGACGACCTCGGCCGCCTTACGGCCGCCAATACGCTGGCCGGCAAGTACAGCTACGCCTATGACGCGATGGGCAATCGCACTGAAGCCGGCCAGACCTACAACTCCGCCAACGAAATCCTGTCCGGCCTGGGCGAAACCTTCGAGCACGACGCCAACGGCAACATGGTCAAGCGCACCGCGGCGGATGGTTCATACATCCGGTACGGCTACGACGATCGCGAGCGGTTGGTCCAAACGGACAAATTCGCGAGTGCGGAGGCGACTGTAGAAGATTGGAGGGTGACGTACGCCTATGATCCGTTCGGGCGACGCATCATGATTGATGAAGATGGGACGAAGAAGGAGTTCCTCTGGTCGGGCAGTACGATGGTCGCGGAGTATGACGGGGCCGGAAATGTGCTGAAGGACTATGCCTACGGACCCGGTTATGCGCCGCTGTCCGTGAATGGAGCCGCAGGCACGAGCTTCCTGCTGAGCGACCACTTATCCACACCGCAGGCTGCGGTCAATGGCAGTTTGTCCTTGACTTGGAGCCAGAAGCGGTCGCCTTATGGAGAGGTGGTAGCGACAACGGGCACAGCAGCGACGGCGATTGGGTTTCCGGGGCAGTACGCGGACGGATTGTCCAGAGCTGCGTATAACTATTTTCGTGATTCCGATCCCGCGCTTGGCCGATATCTGCAAAACGATCCGATTGGGGTCTTGGGGGACATCAATACATATGCCTATGTGGGGGGAAACCCGATTTCTAATATTGACCCCACTGGTGAGTTCCTAGTTGTTCCAATCGTTGTTGGTGCGGTTGTTGGGGCAGGAGTTGATCTGGCCGCCCAATTGCTAAGAAATGGCGGCGATCTAAATTGCGTCGATCTCGGCGAGCTTGGCGTATCAGCTTTGGCGGGAGCAGCATTCTCCGGCTTTGGGCCAACTGGCTTTCTGTTGGGTAGAGGCGGTGCCCGTGCTGTTGGATACGGATATTCCGAAAGTGCTGGCCTATTAAATACGGGTGCGACTCGATTTGGATGGGGATATCGCGCTTCAACCAACAGTGATGTCTTGCGAGCTGTCGTGAACGGAGCAAAGACAGACATACCCGGCACGGCAATTCCGGCAGGTGCAAATGCTGCTCGAGATGGCGCGATTGCCGGCGCTATCGGCGGGGGCTCGACAGCGGCAGCAAATAGCAGCTGCGGGTGCAAATAAATTTATGGCTCTCGCTTCGATCTCGGATATTCAACGCGCCATTCATGGTTGGCGCGAACGGCATGAGACCGTGGCTGTGGAATTTTCAGAGCGTGTAAACCCAGAGATCAAATGCCCCGACGACTATCTAGTAACTTATGAAGCCTCATTTAAATCATTGGACCTGGAGAAGCTGCAATTATTTTTATATGCCACGAAGGACAGTTTCGTAGGCATCGGAGTTGAGACGCGAGAACGGGTCGCAACCCGGGCGGGGGCTCGTAGCAGACGGCCTGGATATGCCGCTGGGCATGAACCTGGGCCAATGAGTATTGAGCAGTTAATCGCCTTGCTCGACGCCGCTTCGGACGGGCGCATCTCTTTGCTTCCCCGGATCGGCATCTTCGGATTGAAAGATGTAGCTGCGATATTGACTGCAGATGAACACAACGTGCTTCCCGCCTTCGATACATCGCTACATTGGCGGTGGCTTCGGGTTGAAACTGAAAAAAACTTGGATGTCGCAGTATTGCGTTTCAAGCGTTGGTAATCCTGAAACTGCGCCTAGAGAAATTTTTCCAAATTTGGAGAAGGTACCTTCGTCGGAAATCTGCAAGCCTATGTCGCGCCTGGAAAAGTGGAGTTAATTACAGCGACGTGCTGGTCGGGAGTGATAGTGAGATTATCCTTCAGCCTGACAGTCACATTGTTCAATAACCTGCCGACCTGCGCCGGATACGACGAACTTGACCGCCTGACGAACGTCGGTGCCTCAGGGCTCCAAGGCCAGCCGACGCAGATTCAGGACGCACTCGAGCATGGCCTAGGCCTGAGCTACACCAGCGACAAACTCATGGCGCGACCACGCTGACCGACTAGGCAAACAACAACTCGTATCGCTACACCAGCAGTGAGACGGGCAGCACCAAATCAATGGGGTCAGACACGATCGGAGTAATCGGGGGAAATTTCATATGGGGAAATCTGATGCTCCATTATAGATTTTCGAGGCGTGCGCGCCATGGTGTCCTGCTTGTGGCAATGGTGGCCGGACAAGCCTTGGCTTGGGAAGACGCAGACCTCGAACATGGCCGCTATTCGCTGCCGATGCCGGCGCTAGTGGCATCGGCGGTAGAGGGTAAGGTGCTATTCGTCGATACGCGCGAACCGACGGAGTTTCGCGAATCCCACATTCCGCAAGCGATCAACATCCCCTTGCGTGACGCACACAAGGCCGACTTGGCGAAGCTCTCCGGCTATCAGTACGTAGTGCCGTATTGTCTGAAAGACTTGCGCGCCTTCGAGGTGGCGAAGTCTCTTCAGGCGCGTGGGCTCACGAACGTGAAGATGATGGAGCCCTCCGGCTTCAAGGGTTGGCAGGCGCAGAAGCTGCCGGTGGCGTCGCCCCGGCAGAGCGATGCGCAGGCGAGTGAGGTTCTGAAGGCTGTGGCCGGAGAGCGCGGCTGGACACGCGCCAAGCCGGTGAGCCAGGAGAAAGCCGATGCCGCTCCTTGATTCGATCGCACCGCGTCGCGGGCTTGCCGTGGCCTGGCTGGCTAGCCTCGCTTTGCCGGTGGCGGCCTGGCTGGACCAGACCGGCAATCCGCTGTTCTATTTCCGCTACCCGATGCCGAGCGGGCAGGCCTGGTTTGTCGCTGCCAAGTTGCTCGGTCTGGTGGGGCTGGTGATGCTCTGGTGGCAGGCGATGCTGGGCCTGTTTCCGCAAGCGTCGGCGCGCTGGCTCGGCGCACAGCGCCGCTTAAACCTTCACCGGGCACATGGGCTGCTGGTGGTGCTCACCATGCTGGCGCACGCCGCCTGCTTCGTCACCGCCGCAAGCCTGCGCTCCGGGCATGTGGCGACCCAGTACCTGTGGCCGAACTGGGAGGGGTATTACAACACGCGTGTCAGCCTGGGGCTGTTGGGCCTGCTGGTGCTGCTGGCGGCTGTCGCACAGCCGCTGCTGTTGTGGGCGCGGCGGCGCCTGATGGTTCCGCTGCTGCACGCCTTCGGCGTGCTGGCGTTCTATCTGGTGGCCTGGCACGGGCTCAGCATCGGGTCCGAAACGCGGTTTCCGCCGTTGCAAGGGCAGATTCTGCTGATGGCCGCTTTGCTGACGGCGGCGCTCCTCAGCCGGCTGCCGGGGGGCCTTGCGGCCTTGCGGCCGCGGCCTCAGCCGGCATGAAACGCAAGACGCTGTGTTGGGGTCTGGTCGCGGCGCTGGTATTTGGTGGGGCCTCGGCTGCGGACTTGCCCTCGGGCATGTCTTTCGTCGGGCTGACGGAGCAGGGCTGGAGCGCCTATCTGGTGCGCGGCGACGGCAAGGCCCGAGCGGTGCCGGGCCTGGGCGAGGTTCGGCAACTGAGCTGGGCCCCTGCCAATCACCGCCTCGTCTATATGAACCTGGAAGGCGCCGTGCTGGAGCTGCGCGGTGAGCAGAAAGGCCCTGGAACCCTGCTGGTGCCGGCGGACGATCCCGATGGATATACGCAGCTGCGCCTGAGCCCGGACGGCGAAGCGCTATGGGCGGTGCGCCTGGTGCAGCGGCAGAGCGAGCGTACCCAGCTGGTGCGCTACGACACTGGCAAACGACGCTTTGTACTGTGGCATGAGCAGCGCGGCACCTTGTTCGACGTGATGCCGCTGGCCTCCGGCGAGGTGCTGTACACGCAGGTGAGCTGCGTGGTGGATTGCGGCGGCATCCGCCAGGAACTGTGGAACCGCAGTGCGGCCGGGGAAGCGCGGCAGGTGAGCCTGCTCAACGGGACCTTGCGCTATCCAGTGCGTAGCGGTGCTGGCGCCCTCTGGTTTTCGTTCGGGACCGGTGATTCGGGGTTTGGCTTGTGGCGCTGGCCAACCGGCGGGAATCCGCGGGCGATCACGACCACCGGCGAATCCGATCTGTGGCCTTCGGCTGTTGGCGAGGAGATCTACTTTGTGCGGCGCAATGCTAATGGTGGGCGACTGATGCGATGGCGGCAGGAGCGAGTGGAGGAGATTCCGCTGCCCGGCGTGCAGGACGTGCGCGATCTGGAGGTCAATCCGTGAGACGGCTATTGATCGGCTGGTTTGCAGCGGCGTGCCTTGCTGGGTTTGCCATACCGGCGGGTGCCGCCGAAGCGGTTGTCGTGCTGCCTTATGCGAGCCCCGAGTTGAACCTCGCAGGCGCCAAGGAATTCGCGTTCGAGTTGCAGGTGAATCAGCCGGTGGAAATGGCGGTGGCCATTGCCACGACGGATCGCGATCCTGTGCGCGAGCTGGCGGAGCTGCGCCGCTACGAAGCCGGCCGTCACCGTTTCGCCTGGAATGGCCGCGACGCAGGCAACGCTGCAGTGCCGAACGAAGCGTATTTTCCACTGCTGTCGTTCCGCGAAGGCGGCAAGCTGCGCGTGCTGCATCCTGCCGACTATTCCGGCGGAGAGGTCGTGGAGCCGCGCACAAGCCTGTCGCAGCCCACGAGCATTCACTTCAGGATCGACCGACCGGCACGTATTCTGGCCCGCGCCGGCATCAAAGCCGGCCCACTCATGCGCACGCTGGCGGTGTGGAATCCGTATCCCGCCGGCAGCAGTCGCATCGTCTGGGACGGCTACGACGAGAGCCGCCGTTATCGGGTGATTGAAGATTCCGGCTATGCGGTGATGGTGACCGGTTTTGCGCTGCCGGACCATGCGATCCTGGTGACGGGGAGCAGCTCAGAACCTTATCCACGCTGGCGGCGGAAACAAGGCTGGCCCAGTGCGAGTGCAGACCACGCAATGCCGGTGACGGCGGAACGCGACGGTAAGGCCTTGTCACGCGCTTTCTTCAGTCCTCAGTACCAGCCTTACGATCCGCGCGTGACATTCTCATGGGTGGGCCAGCAACGCGAACAGCCGACCCTGTCAGGACCTGCCACCGTGCGCGTGGATATTCCAAAAGATGATCGCGCCGTTCTCGAGAGCAATCTGTTCGAGGTTGGTTTCTTCGTCGATGGCGAGTTTGTGTCCGAGGAGGAGCAGGGTTATGTGCCGTTTACCTGGCGCTTTGATACCGGGCGTTTCGGCGCTGGGCAGCATGTGCTGACTGTCAATATTTCGGGCTTTTCCGGGCAGGTCGGGACTGCGTCGCTGCGGTTCAAGGTACCGGGGCCAACACAGAAACATAAGGTTTCTCGAAGCCCACCAAAATCGAATTGAAGATCAGGCCAGCTCGTCTTCTTACTCAATATATCTGTCGATACGGCCCACTACTGTCCGGTTGGCATCCGTGTTCGAAATCTCTCTCCCTGCGGACGCCAGGGCGGTCGTCCTGCTGGGACTGGGGCTTCTGACCGGGGTGAAGTCCACCCGGCAGAGGGATCCCTCGTAGGTCGCCGCACATAAAAAAACTCCCGCGGTCTTGCGAACGCGGGAGCAAGGTGCGAGAGAGGCGAAGCCTCTCTGGAGGAGATCGTTACGGCCTGCACTGTGATGGATCGGCAGGGCGGCTACCGGGATATGCAGCACGATTCATGCCGTAAATGACGGCTGCGTCACACTTTCAAGGCCATTCTGCAGGGCGCTTGTTGCGGCCCGATGTCAGGCGGCCGTCGCGGTCCGCGGCTGCAGGGTGCCGGCGTGGGCCTTGACCTGTTCCAGTACGCGGACGCAGGTGGCCAGTTCGTCGGGGTCGATCACGCCATAGAGATCGCGGCGCAGGATGCGCAGCTGCTCCTCGATGTCGGCGCAGGCGTCCTTGGAACGGTCCGTCAGCACGACATGGTAGGCGCGGCGGTCGTTGGGGCAGGACACGCGTTGCAGCCAGCCGTCTGCACTGAGACGATCCAGCATGCGCACCAGGGTGGGCGATTCGATCCCCAGTTCCGCCGCCAGGGCGGACTGTGTCAGGGGCTTCTGCGCGCGATGCAGGGCCAGGATCGGCTGCCAGCGGGCCTGCGACAGGCCGATCGGCTCCAGGCGGGCATCCAGCAACCCGCGGACCAGCCAGAATACATCGCGCAGCAAAGGCCCCATCTTCTCATCGGGTTTCATGATTTCCTCCAGCCACCATACATTCATTATTGCATGCTAATCATTAGCACGCTAGTATAATCGTCATCACGCAAATCATTGCAGCCGCTATATCGTAAGCCTCCGGAGGGCTTCCGGCGCTGTGACCCGTGCATAGGGAGATTTCCATGTCCAAGTCTGCGATGCGCCACACCTTGTTTCCGCTGCTGCTGCTGGCGGCGCTCACGGCCTGTTCCAAGAAGCCGGAAGACGCCGGTCCCAAGCCTGCGGCGGTGGGCGTGGTGAAGGTATTTGCCCAGCCTGCGACGGTCACCGCTGAGTACGTCGCCAAGGTGGAAGCCTCCAGCACCGTGGAAATCCGCTCGCGCGTCGGCGGCCTGCTGGAGCAGCAGGCGGCGGTGGAAGGCCAGCGGGTGAAGCGTGGGCAGGTGTTGTTCCTGGTCGACTCGCAGCCCTTCATCGCGGCGCTGGCGCAGGCCAAGGCAGCGCTGGCGCAGGCCGAGGCGGGCCTCGAGCAGTCCAGCCGCGACCTCGCTCGCGTGCGGCCGCTGTCGGAGATCGACGCGGTGAGCCAGCAGGAGCTGGATTCGGTGGTGGCGCGCAACAGCGCCAACGTCGCCTCGGTGGAGGCCGCCCGCGCGGCGGTGAAGACCTCGCAGCTCAACCTCGACTACACCAGCATCACTTCGCCGATCGACGGCGTGATGGGCCGCACGCAGATTCGCGTCGGCGGCCTGATCAGCGCCAGCACCTCGCTGCTCACCACGGTCTACGCGGCCGATCCGATGTACGTGAACTTCAGCATCAGCGAACGCCGCATGATCGAGCTGCAGCGTCGCCTGCAGCTGCACTCGGGCGACCCGGTGCGCACCGACGGCGTGTTCTCGATCGTGCTGGCCGACGGCTCGAAGTACCCGCAGCCGGGCAAGCTGAACTTCGTCGACGCCGCCGTCGACCAGACCACCGGCACGCTGCCGATCCGCCTGGAAGTTCCCAACCCCGATCGGCAGCTGCTGCCCGGCATGTTCGCGCGCGTGGTGGTGGTGTCCGAGCAGCTGCCGCAGGCGCTGCTGGTGCCGCAGCGCGCGGTGCAGGAACTGCAGGGCCGTACTTCGCTGTGGATCGTCGGCGCCGACAACAAGGCCGAGGCGCGTGACGTGACCATGGGTGCGCGCATCGGCAGCGACTGGCTGGTGACCGCGGGCCTCAAGGCCGGCGAGACCGTGGCGGTGGACGGCACGCAGAAGCTCAAGCCGGGCGCGCCGCTGGCACCGCAGCCGCTGGATGCTCCGCCTGCCGCCGCACCGGCTACGGCAGCGGCGCCGGCCACCGGGGCCAAGCCGTGATCAATTTCTTCATCGACCGTCCGATCTTCGCGACGGTGCTGTCGATCATCATCACGATCGCCGGTGCCATCGCCCTGACGCAGCTGCCGATCGCGCGCTATCCGCAGATCACGCCGCCGTCGATCGTCATCTCCACCTCCTTCCCGGGTGCGGATGCCACGACCGTGGAGCAGTCCGTGGCGGCACCAATCGAGCAGCAGGTGAACGGCGTGCCGCACATGCTCTACATGAGCTCCAAGAGCGGCAACGACGGCTCCTACAGTCTCAATGTGACCTTCGACATCGGCACCGACCAGGACATCGCCGCGGTCGAGGTGCAGAACAAGGTGGCCATCGCGCAGCGCCAGCTGCCGCAGGAAGTGGTGCGCCAGGGCGTCACCGTGACCAAGCGCCAGCCGCAGATCCTGCTGCTGGTGGCGGTGCGCGCCACCGATCCCAAGTACGACTACCTGTTCCTCAGCAACTACGCCACGCTCAACGTCTACGACGCGCTGGCGCGCGTGCCCGGCGTCGGCCAGGTGGTGGTGCTGGGCGGCCGCGACTACGGCATGCGCATCTGGCTGGACCCGGAGAAGATGGCGCGCCTGGGCGTGACCACGCAGGACATCTCCAAGGTGCTCAACGAGCAGAACGTGGTGGCGCCCGCGGGTACGGTGGGTGCCGAGCCGGCGCCGCCGGGCCAGCAGAAGCAGTACGCGGTCAGCGTGCGCGGCCGCCTCAGCAACCCCCCGGACTACGAGGACGTGGTGGTGCGTGCGCGCAACGACGGTTCCATCGTGCAGCTCAAGGACGTTGCCCGCATCGAGCTGGCGGCCACCGACTACACGCGTTCCAGCCGCCTCAACGGCGAGCCGGTGGCGAACATCGGCATCTACCAGCTGCCCGACGCCAACGCGCTCGATGTCGCCAAGGGCGTGCGCAAGACCATGGACGAGCTGTCGCACAGCTTCCCGGAAGGCATCGAGTATTCGATTCCCTTCGACACCACGCTGTTCGTGTCGGAGTCGGTGCACGAGGTGCAGGAGACGCTGATCATCGCCGCGGTGCTGGTGCTGCTGGTGGTGTTCCTGTTCCTGGAAAGCTGGCGCGCCACGCTGATCCCGATGCTGGCGGTGCCGGTGTCGATCATCGGTGCCTTCAGCGCCTTCGTCGCCATGGGTTTCTCGATCAACACGCTGACGCTGTTCGCGCTGGTGCTGGCGATCGGCCTGGTGGTGGACGACGCCATCGTCGTGGTCGAGGCGGTGATGGAGAAGATGGACTCGCATGGCCTGTCGGCCAGGGAGGCGACGCGGGAAGCGATGCGCGACGTGTCCGGCCCGGTGATCGCGATCGCCCTGGTGCTGACCGCGGTGTTCGTGCCGGTGTCGTTCCTGCCGGGCCTTACCGGCCAGTTCTACCGCCAGTTCGCGCTGACGCTGTCGGTGTCGGTGCTGATCTCGGCGCTGGTGGCGCTGACCTTCACGCCGGCGCTGTGCGCACTGCTGCTCAAGCCCAGCGCCGAATCGCACTGGGGCGGGCCGCTGGGCCGCTTCTTCGGTGCCTTCAACCGCATGTTCGAGCGCGCCACGCACCGCTATACCCTGACCGTGCGCAGCGCGATCCGCCGCAGCGCGGTGAGCCTGCTGGTATTCGCTGCGCTGCTGGTGGCGGCGGGCTTCCTGGTCGCCAAGCGTCCGGGCGGCTTCCTGCCGGACGAGGACCAGGGCTATCTCATCACCGCGATCACGCTGCCGCCGGCGGCGTCACTGCAGCGCACCGACGAGGTGATCAAGCAGTACCGCGAGATCACCGCGCAGATTCCGGCGATCCAGAACACGGTGGCGATCAGCGGCTTCAGCCTGCTGGCCGGCATCACGCAGTCCTCCGCGGCGACCGTGTTCCTGGCGCTGAAGCCCTGGCATGAACGCGGCGCGGGCGAGAGCGCCAAGGATATCCTCGGGCGACTGATGCAGGAGACCGGGGCGATCCGCGACGCGAACTTCCTGGTGCTGAACCCGCCGTCGATCCCCGGCATTGGCCAGGCCGGCGGCTTCGAGTTCATCCTGGAGGACCGCAGCGGCGGCAGCATGGAGCGCTTCGTCGGCGTGATGAAGGACTTCCTCGAGCGCGCCAACCAGCGGCCCGACCTGCAGCGCGTGTTCACCCAGTTCAATCCGAATACGCCGCAGGTGGAGTACGTCGTGGACCGCGAGCAGGCCAAGACCCTCGGCGTGCCGCTGTCCGACATTTTCGGTTCGCTGCAGACCTTCCTCGGCGGCAGCTACATCAACGACTTCAACCTGTTCGGTCGCACCTACCGCGTCACCGCGCAGGCCGAGGGCCTGGCGCGTGCCACGCCGGAGGCCGTCAACCATCTCTACGTGCGCACCGACCAGGGCGCGATGGTACCGCTGTCCACCGTGGTGCAGATCCGCGGCAAGTCGGGGCCGGACTACATCGAGCGCTTCAACGTGTTCCGCGCGGTGACGATCCAGGGCTCGGCGGCGCCGGGCTACAGCTCGGGTGACGCGATCAAGGCGATGGAGGAACTGGCGGCGGACCTGCCGGCGGGCTACAGCTTCGAGTGGAGCGGCGCCACCTACCAGGAGAAGAAGTCCAGCGGCCAGGCGCCGTACATCTTCGCCGCGGCGATGATCTTCGTGTTCCTGGTGCTGGCAGCGCAGTACGAAAGCTGGATCGTGCCTTTCGCGGTGCTGCTGGGCATTCCCTTCGCAGTGCTCGGTGCCTTCGCGGCGCTGGCCTGGCGCGGCATGTCCAACGACATCTACGCGCAGATCGGCCTGGTGATGCTGATCGGCCTGGCGGCGAAGAACGCGATCCTGATCGTGGAGTTCGCCAAGCTGGCGCATGAGCGCGGCATGCCATTGGTGGAAGCGGCGGTGGAGGGTGCGCGCCTGCGCCTGCGCCCGATCCTGATGACCTCGTTCGCCTTCATCCTCGGTGCCGTGCCGCTGGCCATCGCCACCGGCGCCGGTGCCGGCGCGCGCCTGGTGCTGGGCACCGTGGTGGTGTTCGGCATGCTCGCCGCGACCCTGATCGGCATCTTCATGGTGCCGCTGTTCTACGTGCTGCTGCAGGGCCTGGCGGAACGCTTCGGCCGGCAAAAGCCGCCCGCGCCACCCAGCGGCGGGCATGAAGGAGAGACGGCATGAAGACCGTGTCCCGTTTGAGTGCCATGGCCATCGGCTTGCTGCTGTCGGCCTGCGCACTGGGCCCTGATTACCAGCGCCCGGCGATCGATGCTCCCGAGCGCGTCCGCGGCGATACCGCTCAGGGTGCGTCCTACGGCGATCTCGGCTGGCGGGAGATCTACCGGGACCCGGCCCTGAGCGCGCTGCTGCGCCAGGCACTGGAACGCAACCTGGACCTGCGCATGGCCGCAGCCCGCGTCGAGCAGGCGCGTGCCTCCGCCGGCGTCAGCCGGCTGGCGCAACTGCCGCAGATCGATGCCTCCGGCGCCGCGTCGCGGCGCAAGCTGTCGGAGTCCTCGGTGTCGCCGGGTGCTGAGCGCCTGGGCGAGCAGGGCTCGGCCGGCGTCGCGCTGTCCTGGGAGCTGGATCTCTGGGGCCGGCTGCGCCGTCTCAACGAATCCGCCCGTGCCGACCTGCTGGCCAGCGAGTACGCGCAGCGCGGTGTCTCCAACAGCCTGGTGGCGGATGTCGCCACGGCCTACTTCAGCCTGCAGTCCTTCGACCGCCGGCTCGACATCACGCGGCGCACCATCACCACGCGCGTGGACTTCCTCAAGCTGACCCGCGCGCAGTACGAGCGCGGCGTCATCAGCGGCCTGGACGTGGCCAGCGCCGAGGCGCAGCTGGCCGTCGCGCAGGCCAACTTGCCGGCGCTGGAGCGCAGCGTCGCGCAGACCGAGAACCTGCTGTCGCTGCTGCTCGGCGGCAATCCGGCCGGCATCCCGCGCAGCGTCTCCGACACCAGCGCGCCGCCGATGCCGGCAACCCCGGCGGGACTGCCGTCCGCGCTGCTGGAACGGCGCCCGGACATCCTGCAGTCGGAGCAGGCGCTGGTGGCCGCCAATGCCCGCATCGGTGCGGCCAAGGCGGCGCTGTTCCCGACGCTGTCGCTGACCGGCAGCCTTGGCGTGCTCAGCGGCGATGTCTCGAATCTGTTCAGCTCGGGCGCCGAGAACTGGTCGGCCGGCGTGGGCCTGCTGCAGCCGCTGCTCAACGCCGATCGCAATCTCTACCAAGTGGACCTGGCGAATGCGCGCAAGCGCGAGGCCCTGCTCGGCTACGAGAAGACCGTGCGCAACGCCTTCCGCGAAGTGGCCGACAGCCTGGTATCGCGCGAGAAGTCGCAGGAGGCATTGGCGGCGCAGCAGCTCCAGGTGGATGCGCTGCGCCGTGCCGTGGACATTTCCAAGGCGCGCTACAAGTCGGGTTACTCGTCCTACTTCGACGTGATCAGCGCCGACCGCGACCTGTTCAATGCCGAGCTGTCGCATGACGCGGCGCGGCTGGATGCGCAGCTGTCGCTGGTGCAGCTGTACCGGGCTTTGGGCGGAGGCTGGCAGACGCAAGGGCAGGGCGGCGACAATACCGGGCAATAGCCCAAGTACGAAGCCATGAACGCCACGTCACTTCCGCCGGCCCAGGACCTGGGTCACGGCATTGTCTGCATCGACACCCTCCAGGAACGTCCCGGGCTGGCCTGCTGTTACCTGGTCGGGCGTGACGGCGAGTACGCCTTCGTCGAGGCCGGCACCGCCCATGGCATGCCGCGCCTGCTGGCCCTGCTGGAAGCGCGCGGCATCGCGCGCGAGCAGGTCCGTTACGTCATCCCCACGCACGTGCACCTGGACCATGCCGGCGGTGCCGGCGTGCTGATGCGCGAGTTGCCGGCGGCCCAGCTGGTGGCGCATCCGCGCGGCGCGCGCCACCTGATCGACCCCTCGAAACTGATTGCCGGCGCCGAAGGGGTGTACGGCAAGGCGGCGGTGGCCGAGATGTACGGCGAGATCGCCGCGGTCCCCGAGGAGCGGGTGATCGTGGCCGGCGACGACCACCGCCTGCCGCTGGGTGCCGGCGAGCTGCGTTTCATCGACTCCCCGGGCCATGCGCGGCACCACTTCAGCATCTGGGACGAAACCAGCCACGGCTTCTTCACCGGCGACACCTTCGGCCTGTCCTATCGCGAGTTCGACGGCCCCGGCGGCCCTTACCTGTTCCCGACCACCACACCGGTGCAGTTCGAGCCGGAGGCCTGGTTCGGCACGCTGGACCGCTACCTGTCCTTCGACCCGCAGCGCATGTACCTGACGCATTTCAGCGTGGTGGAGAACGTGCAGAAGCTGGCCGCCGACCTGCGCGCGGGCCTGCAGCGCTACGTCGCGCTGGCGACGCCGCTGCGTGGTTCGGAGCAACGCCACCAGGCGCTGCTGCAGGCACTCAACCAGGATGCGCTGGCGGCACTGAAGCAGCTTGGCAGCACGATGCCCGAGGCCAGGGTTCGCGAACTGCTGGCCTTCGATATCGAGCTGAATGCGCAGGGGCTCGAGGTCTGGCTGGACCGGCCGGCCTGAAGTTTCTTATGTGGGAGCGACGCGAGTCGCGATCTTTTCCCCCTCTAAAGATCGCGACTTGCGTCGCTCCCACAACAGACACCTTATCTGGCGTAAGCTCAGCCCATCCCAGGGAGCTTGACCATGACGACACTGACGCCGGTGGCCGAGGGCATCTGGTGCCGTAGCGCACCGCAGAATTTCTTCGGGTTCCACGTCGGCACGCGCATGACCGTGGTGCGCCTCACCAGCGGCGGCCTGCTGCTGCATTCGCCGGTCTCGATCACCCCGGAGCTGCGCGCCGCGATCGACGAGCTGGGGCCGGTGCGGCACATCGTCTGCCCGAACCTGTTTCATCACCTCTACGCCGGCGAAGCCCTCGCGGCCTGGCCGCAGGCCGTGCTGCACGGACCGGAGAAACTGCAGCGCAAGCGCGGTGATCTGAAGTTCGGCGCGACGCTGACCGAGCGGCCGCATCCGGACTGGGGCGGGGATTTCGAGCTGGTGACGATCGAGGGCTGCCTGCTGGGCGAAACCGCCTTCTACCATCGGCCGACGCGCTCGCTGATCGCCTGCGACCTGGTCGAGAACTTCGCGCACAGCGACCACCTGCCGACGCGCTGGTACCTGCGGCTCGGCGGCATCCTCGGCGAGGTCGGCTGGCACCGCATGCTGCGGCTGGTCTACGTCAACCGCCGCAAGGCCCGGGCGAGTTTCGACCGCATCCTGCAGTGGCCCTTCGAGCGCCTGGTGCTGGCGCATGGCGACGTCCTTGAGGACGACGCGCGAGAGAAGCTGCGCAAGGCGATGAACTGGCTGTAGCAGTCCGTCAGCTCTGAAACGACAAGGCCCGCAATGCGGGCCTTGTCGTTTCAGAGTGGCTTCAGCGCCGTCCCGGCCTGCTTGGCCGGATGCTGACCTCGCCGCGGCAGCGGTCGCCGACGTCCCGGCCGCATGCGCGGAAGCCGAAGTCCTGGTCCAGGCAGATGCGGACCTCGCTGAGCCAGCGGCTCTTGCAGCTCAGGGCGATGCCGTCGGACTGCAGGCCAGGGTTGGCCTGCATGAAACGCCGCTCGATTTCCGCCACGTTGCTGACGATGGGCTTGTCCGGCGCGGCGTAAGCATCGGGGATCACGATGCGCCGCCGCGCACGCTCGGTCTGCAGGAAGTACTCCTGCACGTCGAGCCCGCTGCAGGCACCGTGCTTGCGCCACTCGTGCTCGATCAGCCGCTCGCTGGGCATCAGCGGCAGCATGCGTTCCACCAGCCGGCCCGGTACGGCCTTGGTGCGGCCGCAGTCGCGCGGGAAGCCGATTTCATACTGCGGCCACAGGCCATGCACCACGAACTGGTAGGCCCGTTCGCACTGCGTGTCGCCGTTGCTGCTGCTGGAGGCGCAGTACTCCGGCGACCAGGACAGGGCCAGGATCCAGTAGTCGAACGGGGCGGCCGCCTTTGCGGGCGGCGCCTCCGCGCGGCAGGACGCGGCCGCTGCCAGTCCGAGGACCAGCAGCAGCCTGGCCAGCATCCTCATCCTCAGCCTGCCTTCTGGCCGGCCAGGAACAGCCAGGTCTCCACCACGGTATCCGGGTTGAGCGACATGGACTCGATCTTCTGGTCGAGCAGCCACTTGGCCAGTTCCGGGTGGTCCGAAGGCCCCTGGCCGCAGATGCCGATGTACTTGCCCTGCTTGCGGCAGGCGGTGATCGCCATGCTCAGCATCGCCTTGACCGCCTCGTTGCGCTCGTCGAACAGATGGGCGATCAGGCCGGAGTCGCGGTCCAGGCCCAGGGTCAGCTGGGTCATGTCGTTGGAGCCGATCGAGAAGCCGTCGAAGTACTCGAGGAACTGCTCGGCCAGCACGGCGTTGCTGGGCAGCTCGCACATCATGATCAGCTGCAGGCCGTTCTTGCCGCGCTCCAGGCCATTGGCGGCCAGGATCTCGACGACCTGGCGGGCCTCGTCGGTGGTGCGCACGAAGGGCACCATGATCTTGATGTTGGTCAGGCCCATTTCGTCGCGTACGTACTTCAGCGCCTGGCATTCCATCTCGAAGCAGGAACGGAAGCTCTGGCTGATGTAGCGCGAGGCGCCGCGGAAACCCAGCATCGGGTTCTCTTCATGCGGCTCGTAGCGGCGGCCGCCGACGAGATTGGCGTACTCGTTGGACTTGAAGTCCGACAGGCGCACGATCACCGGCTCCGGCGCGAAGGCGGCGGCGATGGTGGCGATGCCTTCGGACAGGCGCTTGACGAAGTAGTCCACCGGCTTGCCGTAGGGCGCGATCATCGGGTCGATGATGCGGCGCACTTCCGGCGCCTGGCTTTCCAGCTCCAGCAGGGCCTGCGGGTGGATGCCGATCTGGCGGTTGATGATGAATTCGAGACGGGCGAGGCCCACACCCTTGTGCGGCAGCGAGGCGAAGTCGAAGGCCTGCTCCGGCGTGCCGACGTTCATCATGATCTTGACCGGGATGTCCGGCATCTTGTCGAGCGCGATCTCATCGACCGCGAAGTCGATGTGGCCGGCGTAGACGTTGCCGGTGTCGCCCTCGGCGCAGGACACGGTCACTTCCATGCCGTCCTTGAGCTTGTCGGTGGCGTCGCCGCAACCGACCACGGCGGGGATACCCAGCTCGCGCGCGATGATCGCGGCGTGGCAGGTGCGGCCGCCGCGGTTGGTCACGATGGCGCTGGCGCGCTTCATGATCGGCTCCCAGTCGGGATCGGTCATGTCGGTGACCAGCACGTCGCCGTTCTGCACGCGGGTCATCTCGGCGATGGAGGTCAGGATGCGGACCTTGCCGGCGCCGATCTTCTGGCCGATGGCGCGGCCGGTGGTGAGCAGTTCGCCCTTGCCCTTGAGCTTGTAGCGGCGCAGCGTGTTGGCGGAGGTGCGCGACTGCACGGTCTCCGGGCGCGCCTGCAGGATGTAGAGCTGGCCGTCGATGCCGTCCTTGCCCCACTCGATGTCCATCGGGCGGCCGTAGTGGTCCTCGATGATCAGCGCCTGCTTCGCCAGCGCCTCGATCTCGGCGTCGTTGAGGCTGAAGCGGTTGCGCTCTTCGCTGGAGACCGGCGTGAACTCCACCGTGCGGCCCAGCTTGCGGTCGGCCGAATAGACCATCTTCTTGGCCTTCTCGCCGAGGCCGCGCTTGAGCACCGACGGCCGGCCGGCGCGCAGGTTGGGCTTGTAGGCGTAGAACTCGTCGGGGTTGACGGCGCCCTGGACCACGGCTTCGCCGAGGCCGTAGGAGGAGGTGATGAACACCGCCTCGCGGAAGCCGGACTCGGTGTCCATGGTGAACATCACGCCCGAGGCGCCCTTGTCGGAGCGCACCATGCGCTGCACGCCGGCGGACAGCGCCACGGCGGCATGCTCGAAGTTGTGGTGCACGCGGTAGGCGATGGCGCGGTCGTTGAACAGGGAGGCGAAGACCTCCTTGATCGCGTGCAGGACGTTGTCGATGCCCTGGACGTTGAGGAAGGTCTCCTGCTGGCCGGCGAAGGAGGCGTCCGGCAGGTCCTCGGCGGTGGCGGAGGAGCGCACGGCCACGGAGATCTCGGCGGTGGACTCGGCCAGCAGCTTGCCGTAGGCCTCGCGGATCTCGGTTTCCAGGGCGGCCGGGAAGGGTGCCTTGATGCAGGCCTCGCGGATCAGCTTGCCGACCCGGGCCAGCTCGACCACGTCATCCACGTCCAGCTGGGTCAGCATGTCGTTGATGCGGGCGGCCAGGCCCTCGTGGGACAGGAACTCGCGGTAGGCGGAGGCCGTGGTGGCGAAGCCGTTCGGCACCTTGACGCCGCTGGCGGCCAGGTTGCGGATCATCTCGCCGAGGGAGGCGTTCTTGCCGCCGACGATTTCGACGTCGTGCATGCCGAGTTCGGAGTACCAGAGGACGTTTTGGCTCACGTTCTTTACCTGTTGCAAGCTTAGGGGCGTGCGAAAGCCGCACGTTATGGTTTATAAGTGGCAGAACCACACAAACTATTGAAACTCAACACAATGACGCCGCTGCGCCATGTCTTCTTCGTATCCGACGGCACCGGCATCACCGCCGAGACCCTGGGACATACCCTGCTGACCCAGTTCGAGGCCGTGGAATTCAAGACCACCACGCTGCCGTTCGTGAACAACCCGGACAAGGCGCGCAGCACGCTCGAGTTCATCAACTTCGTCGCCAAGGACGGCGGCTTGAGGCCGCTGATCTTCAGCACCACCGTCAACGACGAGGTGCGCGCTATTTTACGCACCGCCGAGGCGCTTTTCCTGGATTTGTTCGATCTGATGATCCATACCATCGAACTGGAGCTCGGCGTGGCGTCCACCCACGCCCAGGGCCGGGCTCATGGCATGGCCAACCAGCAGAAGTACAACTCGCGCATTTCGGCCATGAATTACGCCATGGAGCACGACGACGGCCAGTCCACCCGCGACCTGCCCCGGGCCGACGTGATCCTGATCGCCCCCTCGCGCTGCGGAAAAACCCCCACCAGCCTCTACCTGGCCCTGCAGCACGGTCTGTTCGCCACCAATTTCCCGCTCACCGAGGACGACCTGGAGCAGCAGAAGCTGCCCAACAGCCTGCGCGGGCTGGAAAGCAAGTGCTTCGGCCTGACCTCGGAGCCGGAGCGCCTGTCGCAGATCCGCAGCGAGCGCCGCCCCGGTTCCAAGTACGCCTCCCTGGCCCAGTGCGCCTACGAGCTGCGCCAGGCCGAACAGCTCTACCGCCGCACCCAGGTGCCGTTCCTGAACTCCGCCAACATGTCGATCGAGGAGATCGCCACCATGGTGATGCAGGAGAAGAACCTGCGTAAGCCGACGTTCTAGCGCTGGGAAAAACCGCTCTACCGGCCGCCATTGTCATCTGACGGTCATCCGGCTGACATACTCTTTCCGGGCCAGGAAGTCCTGCCCAAGCCCCTGTTTTCCGAAAGAGAATTCACCATGAGCCGCCTGATCGACCCGGCCTTCGGCCCGCTGTCGCGCCGAGATTTCCTGCGCACCGCCTTCTGGTCGGCCAGCGCCGCCGGTACCCTGGGCCTGGCGGCCTGCGGCGACAGCGACGGCGGCAATGGCGGCGGTGGAATCGGCAAGAGCCGCTTTGCCGGCATCGGCCCGCTGCAGGCTCCCGACGAAAACGGCCTGCGCCTGCCGGCCGGCTTCACTTCCCGCGTGGTCGCGGTGTCCGGACAGCTGGTCCCCGGCACGCTGAACTTCTGGCATACCTTCCCCGACGGCGGCGCCACGTTCCCCACGGCCGACGGCGGCTGGGTCTATACCTCGAACTCCGAGGTACCCCTGATCGGCGGCGTCGGCGCGGTGAAGTTCGACCGCAGCGGCGAAATCACCGGTTCCTACCGCATCCTGCGCGGCACCAGCAGCAACTGCGCCGGCGGCAAGACGCCCTGGGGCACCTGGCTGTCCTGCGAGGAGACCGACAGCGGCCAGGTTCACGAATGCGACCCCCAGCTGGCCGGCAACGGCACGGCGCGGCCGATCCTGGGCATCTTCAAGCACGAAGCGGTAGCGGTGGACCCGCAGCAGCGCCAGCTGTTCCTGACCGAGGACACCGGTGCGGGTCGCTTCTACCGCGTGACCCCCACCGCGGCCGACTGGCCGGCCGGCGCGGCGCGCCCGGCCTTGCAGGCCGGCAAGCTGCAGGTGCTGCGGTTCTCCGAGCTGCCGGCCAATCAGTATCCGCCCGAAGGCTTCGACCTGAGCCGCCCCCGCACCGTGACCTGGGAAGACGTGGTCGATCCCGGCCAGGCCCAGGCCGGTGTGCGCGACCGCCTCGGCGATGCGGCCCCGGGCAGCATCTTCAAGGGCGGCGAGGGCCTGTGGTACTTCGACGGCCTGGTGTACTTCTCCAGCAAGGGTGACAACCGCATCTGGTGCCACGACACCCGCGCCCAGACCCTGGAAGTGGTCTACGACTTCGACAAGGCCAGCGGCAGCGACAAGATCCTCAGCGGCGTCGACAACCTCACGGTCAGCGAATTCGGCGACGTGCTGGTGGCCGAGGACGGCGGCGACATGCAGGTCTGCGTGATCCTGCCGGACCGTCGCGTGCTGCCGCTGCTGCAGGTCACCAACGCCGCCGGCGAGCCCGACACCAGCTCCGAAATTACCGGGCCGGCGTTCTCGCCCGACGGCAGCCGCCTGTACTTCAGCGCCCAGCGCAGCGGCCGCGTGGGCCGTGGCGGCAGCGGCATCACCTTCGAGGTGACGCTGCCGTTCTCCGCCTGTCCCTCCGGCACCTGCCCGTAAACAACTCATAGCATCCAGGGAGCAGCACCATGTCCGGACCCCGCCGTCGTTCCACCCGCCGCAAGAGCGGCCTCAGCCGCCGTGATTTCCTGCGCCGCGCCGGCAGTGCCGCCGCCATCGGCGCCCTGCCGCTGCTGCCCGGCTGCGGCAGCTCCGATCCGCGCGCCGACGGCGGCAGCGGCAATGCGGAGTTCCTGCACGGCGTCGCCAGCGGCGATCCGCTGTCGGACCGCGTGATCCTGTGGACCCGCGTCAGCGGTGTGGATTCCAGTGTGGCGGTGAGCTACGAACTGGCCACCGACCCGGGCTTCGCCAACATCGTGCGTCGCGGGCAGACCAGCACCAGCGCGGCGCGCGACTACACCGTCAAGGTGGACGCCGACGGCCTGCTGCCGGCCACCAGCTACTACTACCGCTTCCGCGCCCAGGGCCAGGTCTCGCCGGCGGCGCGCACGCGTACCGCACCGGCGGGCGCGGTGGAGCGCCTGCGCGTCGGCGTGGTGTCCTGCTCCAGCTATGCCCATGGCTATTTCAACGCCTACCGCAAGCTGGCGCAGCGCGCCGACATCGACGTGGTGCTGCACCTGGGCGACTACATCTACGAGTACGGCACCGGCGAGTACGGCAGCGCGCGCCCCTACGAGCCCGACCACGAGATCCTGACGCTGGCCGACTACCGCACGCGCCACGCCTACTACAAGCGCGAAGCCGACGTGCAGGCGGTCCATCGCCAGCACCCTTTCATCACGGTCTGGGACGACCACGAGACTGCCGACAACAGCTGGAACGGCGGGGCCAACAACCATACCGAGGGCGCCGAGGGCGAGTGGGCCCAGCGCAAGGCCTGGGCGATCCAGGCCTACCACGAGTGGATGCCGATCCGCACGCCGGACGCCGCCAACCCCGAGCGCATCTACCGCAGCTTCCGCTACGGCGATCTGGCCGAGTTCACGATGCTGGACACGCGCCTGATCGGGCGCGACCTGCAGGCCTCCCTGGTGGATGCCGGCAGCATCAACGATGCCGAGCGTCAGCTGCTGGGCGAACCGCAGCGCAACTTCCTGGCGACCACGCTGGCCGCCACCGCCGGGGTGAAGTGGAAATTCCTCGGCCAGCAGGTGATGTTCGGCCAGCTGCGCGTGGGCCTGCCGGAGCTGTCGCTGCTGACCAACATCCCGGTGGAGCAGCTGCAGTCGTTGCTGCAGGGCCTGCCGCTGGTCAGCACCGGCGGCCTGGTGATCAATACCGACCAGTGGGACGGCTACCGCGCCGAGCGCCAGCGCGTGCTCGACCTGATCTCGGGCCTGGGCCTGGACAACGTCGTTGTGCTGACCGGCGACATCCACAGCTCCTGGGCGATGGACATCTCGCACGATCCGAACAACCCCCTGGTCTACAACCCGCTGAGCGGCGAGGGCTCGCGCGCCGTCGAGTTCGTCTGCACCTCGGTGACCTCGCCGGGCCTGGAGCCGCTCAACCCGCTGGCACCGGCGCTGCGCCTGCTCAATCCGCACATGAAGTACGTGGACACCGCGCGCAAGGGCTACCTGCTGCTGGACATCGTGCCGGAGCGGGTGACGGGCGAGTTCTGGTACGTGGACACGATCGATGCGGTGAGCGAGGACGAGAGTTTCGGCACGGCCTTCGCGACGCAGGACGGCAGCAATCGCTTGTCGTCGGCGGGGCAGACGGAGCCGGTGGCGGGCGCGCCGGCGCTGGTTGCCTGAATGGCTGTCCCCTCTCCCGTTTGCGGGAGAGGGGTAGGGGAGAGGGTTTCTGTAGAACGATCTGCGCAAGCTAGCCTGAGTTCTACAGAAGCCCTCTCCCGCCCTTCAGGCACCCTCTCCCGCAGGCGGGAGAGGGAACACATTGGGTTGGGTTGCCCGGAGGTTTGCGGAAATGCGCGGTAAAATGCCCCCATGTCCGCCTATTCCCCCCGCCTGAGCCGCCTGATCGAGGCGCTGCGCCGCCTGCCGGGCGTCGGCCCCAAGTCGGCCCAACGCATGGCCTTCCACCTGCTGGACCGCGACCGTCAGGGCGCGCAGCTGCTCGGCGGGGCCCTGGTCGAGGCCCTGGAGGGCATCGGCCGCTGCCCCAGCTGCCGCATGTTCTGCGACGCCGGCGAGCACTGCCGCTACTGCGCCGACAGCCGCGCCTCCACCGGCCAGCTCTGCGTGCTCGAGTCGCCGGCCGACCTGATGGCGATCGAGAGCGGCACTTCCTACCGCGGGCGCTATTTCGTGCTGATGGGAAGGCTGTCGCCGCTGGACGGCGTCGGCCCGGCGGAGCTGGGCCTGGACCTGCTGCAGGAGCAGCTGGCATCGGGCGAGGTGCAGGAAATGATCATCGCCACCAATCCCACGGTGGAGGGCGAGGCCACTGCCTACTACCTGGCCGAGATGGCGCGCGGGCAGGGCATCAAGGTGAGCCGCATCGCCCATGGCGTGCCCATGGGTGGTGAACTGGAGTATGTCGATGGCGGCACGCTGGCGCATGCCATGTCGGGCCGTACGCCGGTCTGATTCGTTCCGTGACCTGTAGGAGCGGCTGTTAGCCGCGATCACCGGTGATCGCGGCTAACAGCCGCTCCTACGAGTATGGCTAGGCTTCGACCAGCAGCTTCTCCACCTTGGCGGCGCAGATGAAGTCGTTTTCGGTGAGGCCGTTCACCGCGTGGGTCCACCAGCTGACCCTGGCGGTCTTGTAGCCGAAGTCGATGTCGGGATGATGGTTCTCGGAGTGCGCAATCCAGGCCACGGCGTTGACGAAGGCGGTGGTCTGGTAGTAGTTGCGGAACGAGAACTCGGCGCTGAGCAGCTTGCCCTCGCGCAGCAGGCGCCAGCGCTCGGGCAGCTGTTCCTTCAGTTTCATGCAGGCGGCCAGGTCCAGCGGCTTGGCGTCACCCTCGCAGGATACGCAGCGCTTGGACGCGAGGTCGGACATGGTGATACTCCCTTAGACTAGACTGCCGATTATCGCCGAAACCGCCCACCGACATGCCTGCCCATGCTTCCAACCTGATCTGGATCGACCTCGAGATGACCGGGCTGGTGCCCGAGCGTCACCGCATCATCGAGATCGCCACCATCGTCACCGACCAGCAGCTCAAGGTACTTGCCGAAGGCCCGGTGCTGGCCGTGAAACAGAGCGATGAAGACCTGGGCGTGATGGACGAGTGGAACACGCGGCAGCACGGCGGCTCGGGCCTGACGCAGCGTGTGCGCGACAGCCTGATCGACGACGCCGAGGCCGAGCGCCTGACCCTGGAGTTCCTGGCGCAGTGGGTGCCGGCGGGCAAGTCGCCGATGTGCGGCAACTCGATCTGCCAGGACCGCCGCTTCCTGGCGCGCTGGATGCCGAAGCTGGAGCGGCACTTCCACTACCGCAATCTCGACGTCAGCACGCTCAAGGAGCTGTGTTCGCGCTGGACGCCGGCCATTTCCAAGGGCTTCTCGAAGTCCTCGACCCACCTCGCGCTCGACGACGTGCGTGATTCCATCGCGGAGCTGCGCTATTACCGCGAACATTTCCTGATCGCCGCCGCGCAGCCGGTGGGCACGGAGACCCCATGAAATTCATCAACAAGAGTCTTGTCGCTGTCCTTCTCGCCACCGGCAGCCTGCCGGCCCTGGCGGCAGAGGGCGACTACGTCAGCTTCGGCGCCGGCGTGCTGCTGTTCGACCAGGTCTACGAGGGCAGCGATGCCGACGTCGTCGGCTTCCCCTTCGTGCAGGGCCAGTACGGCGATTTCTTCCTGCAGGGCCTGACGATGGGTTGGTCCTTCCTGCGCGAGGATGCCTACCGCGTCTCGCTGCTCGGCAATTTCCGCCTGAACAGCCTGGAGTCGGGCGACCTGGATCCGGCGCTGGCCATCGACGAGCGCAAGCGCACCTTCGAGGCCGGGGTCGGCGTGACGATGCCGCTGGGCGAGCGCCTGCTGCTGGACAGCCATGCGCTGTTCGACGTGCTGGACCGTCACGGCGGCTACGAACTGGGCCTGCGCCTGTCGCGGCCGACGATCGTCGGCGACTTCCTGCTGGCGCCCAACATCGGCGTCAGCCTGCTGAGCGAGGACTTCACTGCCTACTACTACGGCCTCAAGCCGGGCGAAGCAGGCTTTGCCGGCGGCTATGAGCCGGGCAACGTGGTAGTGCCGCAGCTGGGCTTCAGCGCGATCTACCCGATCACACCCAGCTGGACCGCGACCGGCCTGCTCGGCGCGCGTTACCTCGGCAGCGACATCGAGGACAGCCCGCTGGTGGACGCGGAGTGGGAGAGCACGCTGTTCCTGGGCGTGAGCTATCGCTTGCCGTTGTAGGCACGCTAAGGAGCCGTAGGGTGCGCACCGCGCACCCTACAGACGGCCGCTTTCACCGCAGCGGCAAGGTCGCCGTGACCTTGCCGCCGCCCAGCAATGCCGAGCGCCCCAGCTCCAGGTGGCCCTCGTAGGCCTTGATCAGTTCCGCCACGGCCGCCAGGCCGATGCCCTGGCCGGGGGTCTGGTCGTCGGCGCGCATACCCCGTTCCAGCAGCAGTTCGGGGTTTTCCGGGAAGCCCGGTCCGTCGTCTTCCACCACGAAGCTGCAGTGCTTGTCCTCGACGCGGCTGCTGACGCGCACGCGGCCGTTGCCGTACTTGGCGGCGTTGTCGAGCAGGTTGCCGATCAGTTCGTAGAGATCGCCCTGGTCGGCGCGCAGCTTGAGATTGGGCGTGATCTGCAGGTCGAAGCGCGGATTCTTGTCGGCGTAGACCTTGGTCAGTGCGCCGGCGATCTTCTCGATCAGCGGACGCACGCGCAGCGGCTTGCTCAGGGTGCGCGTGCCGGCGGCGGCGGCGCGGCGCAGCTGGTGGTCGACGATGCGCTGCATGCGCGTGACCTGTTCCTGCAGCTGCTCGCGCTGCACCGGATTCAGTCCGCGCTCCTGGGTCATGCCGGACAGCACCGCCAGCGGCGTCTTGAGCGTGTGGGCGAGATCGCCCAGGGCGTTGCGGTAGCGCAACTGCTGGTTGCGCTCGTTGACGATCATGGCGTTGAGGTCATGCGTCAGCGGGCGGAGCTCGTCGGGATAACGACCGGCGATCTCGTCCTGGTTGCCGGCCTCGATCTCCTGCAGCTCGCGGCCCAGGCGCAGCAGCGGCGCCAGGCTCCAGCGCTGCAGGAACAGCAGCATCGCGGTCAACGCCATCGCGGTGCCGCCGAGCCAGCCCCACAGTGTGCGGCGGAAGGTGGCCATCTGCTCGCGGTAGCCCTGCGTGGTCTCCAGCACGACGATGCTGTAGCGCCGCGGATCGCGCGCCAGGTCGATCCAGCGCAGGCCGAAACTCAGCGAGAACACGTCGGGGTTGGACAGGCGCTCGAACTGCCACTGGCCGACGTCGGCTAGCGTCGGTTGCGGGAGGTCGAGGAAGGCGGCGGAACTCCAGACGGCGTGGCCGCGCTCGTCGAACAGCGCGGCGTCGAGACCCGACAGCGGCTGGCGCAGGCGCGGGTCCGGCACCGCATCCAGCGCGATGCTCAGTTCGCCGTCCTCGCGCGGCGCGGCGGAGCCGAGCAGGGCGTAGACCAGGCCCTGCAGCTTCTCCTTCTCGGCCTGCAGCAGGCTGTTGCGGAAGGCCTGGTCCAGGGCGTAGGCAGTGATCGCGACGAAGGCCGTCAGCACCAGCGCGGAGGCGGTGAGCAGGCGGCCGCGCAGGGAGTTGCGGATCATGGCCGGCGCAGGACCCGGTCGTCCTCAGGCCCTGGGCAGATCCCAGCGATAGCCCGCGCCACGCAGCGTGGTGATCGGGTTGTAGTGGCTTTCCGGATCGAGCTTGGTGCGCAGGCGGCGGATGAAGACCTCGATGACGTTGCTGTCGCGTTCCTCGTCCTCGGTGTAGAGGTGCTCGGTCAGCTCGGACTTGGAGATCACCTTGCCGGCATTCGTCAGCAGGTACTCCAGCACGCGGTACTCGAAGCTGGTCAGCTCCACCGGCTTGCCGTCGGCGGTCACGGCCTTGGCGCCGGTGTCGAGCTGGTAGGGGCCGGATTCCATCTTGGCCTGCGCCCAGCCGCCGCTGCGGCGCAGCAGGGCGCGCACGCGCGCCAGCAACTCCTCGCGGTGGAAGGGTTTGACCAGGTAGTCGTCGGCGCCGGCCTCCAGGCCCTCGACCTTGCTCTGCCAGCCGTCGCGGGCGGTCAGGATCAGGATCGGGAACTTGCGCCCCGCGGCACGGGCGCGGCGGATGATGTCGAGGCCGCTGGCCTTGGGCAGGCCGAGGTCGATGATCGCGACGTCGGCCGGGTATTCCTCGGCCATGTAGCCGCCCTGTTCGCCGTCGGAAGCGGAGTCCACGGCGAAACCATCTTCCGTGAGGAAGTTGACGACCTGGGCCTGCAGGGCCGGATCGTCCTCGATGACCAGTGCGCGCATTTTGTCTTGTAGTTATTCAGGGGAAACATGGACGGTGCGGACTTCGCCGTCCTTGAGCAGCTTCACGCGGTAGCCGCCGAAGCCGTCCTGGTCGATCGCCAGCACGCGTCCGCCGTGCTTGCGCTGCGCGCGGTCGGCGGCTTCCCGCATGGACATGCCATGGTCCCGGTCGCTCCGGAACTCCATGGACCGGCGGTCTCCCCGGGGTTCGGCCGTGGCCGCGCCCGCAACGAGACTGCCCAGCAGTACCAGCAGTAGGGCGGTGACCCCGCGCATGGCCTACTGTAGCCTCATCGCCGCACCGCGACTACGGTCGCGCACCGGCAGGCGTTCACCAGGGTCGTAGGGCAGGCGGGTGTTGTAGGTCCGGCCATCGTAGTGGTACAGCACGTCGTAGCCTTCCACGCGCTGCTCCAGCCGCCAGGCGGTGACGGTACGGCAGGCCGCCACATCTTCGGCTACCGCCTCGTCCGGCGGCGCGCATTCGCGATGCCGCTCGGCCACCCGCACTTCCCCGTACACCGGACGGCTGCTGATCACCTGGGCGTAGGGGCGCGGGGAGTCGGCGGCGTGGGTGGCGGTCATCGGCAGGCAGGCGGCGATCAGTAGGGCAAGTATCTTGTTCATGGCTGGCATTTGCTAGCCTATGAAACACAAGCTGAATTCTCTCTTAACTCGCCAGGCTGAACGCCAGCTTAACGAGCCTTGAATCCGGCCGCTGCCGGATTCATTTCTGCGACGTGGTGGCGAATTTCTTCAGTGTCGACGGCGAGAAGTAGCCGGGGCTCTCCTCCCAGTCGTAGTCGATCAGCTTCTTTTCCTCGTTGGTCAGGTTGATCGCGACGTAGCGGCGCGACTGCAGGTCGTAGTGCACCTGCACGCCGTTGACCACCACCGGCACGTTGGCGAAGCAGATCGAATGCGACTCGGCGGTGCGCCAGAACTGGTTGCGCTCGTCGTAGATGTCCTGGGCATGGACGATCCAGGAATCCTCGTCGAGATAGAACGTGCGCTTCTTGTAGCGGTGCGAGAAGCCGGCCTTGACCTCGGCTTCGATCACCCAGACGCGGTGCAGCTCGTAGCGCGTCAGGTCCTGGTTGATGTGGCCCTTGCCGACGATGTCCTTGTACTTCAGCGCCGGGTCGTACAGCTTGTAGCTGTTGTAGGGGATGATCATCTCCTTCTTGCCCAGCAGCTTGATCGTGTAGCGGTCCAGCGGGCCGTTGAACATGTCGATCTGGTCGTGCGTCATCAGGCCGTCGAACAGCGGGTTGTCGTAGCCCACCTCGCCGATGCGCCGCGCGCGGCCGACGCTGTTGTTGTAGACCCAGACACCGGTCATGTCCTTGATGCGGTCCAGCGGCACGTGCAGCAGGTGCGCCTCGCCGGCCTTGTTGGGCGGCGACACCACCTTGGTCAGGGCATAGACGTTCATGCCCTTGAGCGTGTCCGGCGTGGTCTTGGGATTGTTGTAGACGAAGCTCAGTTCCAGGTAGTCGCGCTCCACCACGTAGGAGCCGTCGGCATTGGTCGCGGCCATGTTGAGGAAGCCGCGGAAGCCCTTGGTGTTGTAGCGCAGGATGTGGTTCCACATCACCTCGGTGCCGTTCTTGGGGATCGGGAACGGGTAGCCCTGCGTGCTGCAGCAGAAACCGTAGCCATTGTTGGTCAGCTCCACCGTGGTGGCGTTCTTCTTGGTGGCCTCGTAGAACCAGGGCGGGTAGCTGGCGCTGCGGTGCGTCGGGTAGACCGGGATCTTGTAGGTGGCCGGGAAGGTCTTGAACAGCTGGCGGTGACCCTCGGTCAGCAGGTCCTTGTACTGGTCGACGTTCTTGGCGGTGATGACGTACAGCGGCTTTTCCGCGGCGTACGGGTTGAAGCCGCGCGGCATCGGCTTCTGCGGCAGGCCGCCGTCCCAGGCCGGGATCGTGCCGGCGGCGTTGCCGGCCGCCTCCGCGCCCATGGGGGTCAGTTCCTTGCCCAGCTTTGCGGCTTCGGCGGCGGGAACCTTGGCCTGCGCGGGCAGGGCGAGGCCGGCCAGCAGGGCGCAAATCAGGAAAATCGGGCTGTTTTTCATGGCGTCAGGCCTCCTCGGCCCCGCTCCTGTCGTTCTTGTCTTCGATTCTGGGGCTTGCGGAAGGTTCTTGCCTGTCTTGTTTCAACACCAGCCAGGCCAGGGCCGGCAGCAGCAGGATGGCCCCGAACAGGTTGGTCGTGAACATGAACAGCAGCAGCAGGCCCATGTCGTGCTGGAACTGCAGGTCGGAGAACAGCCAGGTGACCACGGCGATGATCAGCGACAGCGAGGTGAAGATCACCGCCTTGCCGGTATGCCGCAGGGCCTCCAGGTAGGCCTCGCGCAGCGGCAGGCCGCGCGACAGCATCACCGCCAGCACGCTCCACAGGTAGATGCCGTCGTCCACGCCGATGCCGACGCCGAAGGCTGCCACCGGCAGCGTGGCCGACTTCATGCCGATGCCGATCGTGGCCATGCCGCCGTAGGTCAGCAGCGAGCACAGCACCAGCGGCGCGATGATGCAGATCACCGCGGCCAGCGAGCGGAACGAGATCCACACGAAGATCAGCAGTGTCAGGTGGACCCAGATGATCACCACGATCTCGCGGGCGCGGATTTCCTCGTTGGTGGCAGCCATCACGCCGACGTTGCCCGAGGCCAGCTTGAACTCCACGCCGCCGTCGCGGTTGGCCTCGTCGAAGGCCTTGGTGGCGTCGACGATGCGCTCGATGGTCTCGGCGCGGTGATCGCGGGTGAAGATCAGCACCGGCATCACGCTGCAGTCCGGGTTGTTCAGGCCCAGCGACGACGGCACCATGCCGGCGATGTTGCCGAAGCCCTCCTGGTTGCGCGGCAGCACGCGCCACTTGGGCGCGTCCTCGAACCAGGCGCCGCGGATCAGCTTGGCCAGCTGCGGCAGCGCCAGCACCGACTGCACGCCCTCGGTGTTCTGCATGTGCCAGGCGTAGCGGTCGATGGTTTCCATCTTCTCCGGCTTGACGCAGCCGTACTCGCCGGACACCGCCAGCACCTTGAGCAGGTCGACGCCGATGGCGAAGTTGGACACGATGGCCTGCGAGTCGCGGTTGTAGCGGCCGTCGGGCTTGAGTTCCGGCACGCCGACCTGCTGGTCGCCGATGGTCAGCTGCGGATAGATCCACAGCGCCCAGCCCAGCGCCAGCAGGGCCACGCCGATGGTGGGGATGGCGTACTTCGCCTCGGCGTAGCGCGCCAGCTTGCGCCACAGGCGGTCGCCCAGTTCGGCGCGGCGCTGCTGGCGCCGGCGGAACTTCTCGACGTCCGGCAGGGCCACCCAGGACAGCACGATCGGCAGCATCACCTTGTTGGTGACGATCACCGCGGCCATGCCCAGCGCCGCGTTGATCGCCATCTCGCGCACGATCTCGATGTTGATGAAGGCCAGCGTGGCGAAGCCGATGACGTTGGTCAGGATCGCGACCGTGCCGGGGATGAACAGGCGGCGGAAGGTCTCGATCGAGGCGTCCAGCGAGTTGCGCTGGTTCACCGCCACCTCGTTGCCCCAGCCGTTGATGTACTGCACGCCGTGCGACACGCCGATCGACAGGATCAGGAAGGGCACCAGGATCGCGAAGGGGTCCAGGCCGAAGCCGGCCAGGCGCAGCAGGCCCAGCTCCCAGACCACCGCGGTGACCGCCGCCGACAGCGGCAGCAGCGACAGGCGCCAGGAGCCGCAGAAGGACCACAGCAGCAGCATCGTCAGCACCAGCGCGACGAAGAAGAAGCCCACCACCTCGACGCTGGCGTCGGTGACGTCGCCGACCACCTTGGCGAAGCCGATGATGTGGACGTCGAAGCTCGGGTCGTAGTCCGGGTTGGCCGACTGGCGCAGTTCCAGCTGGCTGCGCGGCACGCGCCGCACCGGCTCGTCGGCGCGCTCGCGATCGGCAATGACCTGGAAGAACGAGGGTGCCCAGGGCGGCGCGGAGTAGCGCGTCGATACCACCTCGCCGGCCTTGTAGCCCTCCATGTCGGCGCGTGCCAGCCACTGCCATCGCTGCGGCCGGGCGTAGCGGCCGCGGATCTTCTCCAGCTCCAGCGCTACCCAGCGGTAGTCCAGTTTCTCGCCGGTGGCGGGATCGTGCTCCAGCAGCTCGCCGACGATCATCGCGCCGTTCTGGTCGGCCGAGACCAGGCGGCCGATGACGCCGGCCTTGGCGACGTTGCCGCGGATCAGCCGCATCATCTCCGGCGTCGGCTGGTAGCTGCGCGGCACCACGTCGCCGGAGCCGAAGCCGCCCTCGACCACCTCGATGTAGCGCACGCCGGGAGTGAACAGCGAGGACACCCGCGAGCGGTCCACGCCCGGCAGGAAGAACACCTCGTCGGTGATGCGGCGCAGGTGTTCCAGGAAGCGCG
The DNA here is from genome assembly GCF_003428335.1 of Solimonas sp. K1W22B-7. Taxonomy (GTDB): domain Bacteria; phylum Pseudomonadota; class Gammaproteobacteria; order Nevskiales; family Nevskiaceae; genus Solimonas_A. Next base: position 2,836,822 of record NZ_CP031704.1, on the reverse strand, counting down.
GCTCGTAGATGCCGGCGCCGTCGCTGCGGTCCTTGCGGATCAGGGCGATGGAGATCAGGTTGGCGCCGCCGAAGGCCTGCTCGTATTGCTTGAACACCTTCATGTAGGGGTGTTCCAGCGGAATCTGCTTCTCGAAGCCGGCGTCCGGCTGCAGGCGCATGGCCATGACCAGCATGCCCAGCGTGATCGCCATCAGTACCGTGAACGTCAGGCGGCGGCGCCCGTAGACCAGGGCGATGAAGAACCGCAGGATCGAATCGGCAGTGATCGGCACCGCGCTCCTCCGCAAGCTGTCGCCGCCTGTTCTTTTGACATCCAGTGGCGGCCAGGCCCGGCTTTCAGCCGGTTACGAGGGCTTATTGTGGGCAGCAGCGCCCGGTTTGCTCAAGCGGCGCGGGTGTGGCTCAGGGCTTTTGCGCCGCCGCAGGCGCTGCGGCCGGGGCTGCCGCGGTGGTCACGGTGGCCCCTGGAGACACTTTCTGCAGGCCCGAGGTGATGATGGTCTCGCCGGCCTTGAGGCCTTCGGTCACCTCGGCGCGTCCGGGCTCGCGCTGGCCCAGCTTGATCTCGCGCTCCTTGGCGACACCCTCGCTGACGACATAGACGAACTGCTGTTCGCCGCGCGGGAACACCGCCTGTTCCGGAATCACCACCACCTGGGCACGGGAGCCGGTTTCCAGTCGCACGCGGGCGAACAGGCCCGGGCGCAGGCGGCCGTCGCTGTTGGCCAGGCGCGCGCGCAGGCCGACCGAACGCGTGGTGTCGGCCACGCGCGGGTCGATGGCGTAGAGCTCGCCGCGGAATCGCTCGCCGGGCCAGGCGTCGAACTCGATGTTGAGCGGCTGGCCGGCGTGCAGCTGCGGCAGGGCGGTTTCCGGCACGCTGAAGTCGATCTTGACGCTGGACATCGCCTCCAGGTTGACCAGCGCCAGGCCCGGGTTCACGTAGTCGCCGGGACTCACCTGGCGCAGGCCGGCGACGCCGGCGAAGGGTGCGACGATGCGGGTCTTGGCCAGCTGGGCCTGGGCCAGGGCCAGCGAGGCGGCGGCGGCTTCCTGGGCGGAGGCAGGGTGTCGCGCTCCTGCTGCGAGATCAGCTTGCGCTCGAACAGCTCCAGGCCGCGCTGGTAGTTGCGCTGCGCCAGCCCGTGGTCGGCGCGGGCCTGGGCGACCTGGGCGCGATGCACCGCGGCATCCAGCTCGAACAGCACCTGGCCACGCCTGACCGGCTGGCCTTCCTCGAAGCCGACCAGGGAGATGCGGCCGGCGATTTCGGGCTCAGCGTCACCGATTCGTCTGAACGCACGCTGCCGACCGCGACCACCTCGCGCGCCAGCGTGGCGGTGCCGACCGTGGCGGTTTCGACGGCGACCGCGGGCTTGGCGGTCTTCTTGGACTTGGCGTCGTCGCCGCCCTCGGCCTGCTTGCAGGCGGACAGGGCAAGGCAGGACAGCAGCAGCAGCGTCGGGAGGCGACGGATCGTCATGGTGTGCGGTTGGTGGGCCGGAGGGCGCTCTGAGAGTGTGGAGGACGCCGTTAAGTTCGGCTATCCACACAGCTTAGCAAGCTTATTGTGCGTCCTTGAGGCGGTATCCGACACCCCGGTTCGGTCAGGATCAGGGTCGGACGCTCCGGGTCCGGCTCCAGCTTGGCGCGCAATTGGCGGATATAGACGCGCAAATACTGCACGTCGGCCTCCAGCTCGCTGCCCCAGACGGCCCGCAGCAGGTGACGGTGGGTCAGCACCTTGCCGGCGTGCAGCACCAGCTGCTGCAGGATGTCGTACTCCTTGGGCGACAGATGCAGTTCGGCCTCGCCCAGCAGCACCTGCCGCCGCACCAGGTCCACCGCCAGGCGGCCGTTGCGGTAGACCGGCCGAGCCCCCTGCTGCTGCAGGCGGTGGCGCAAGGCAGCGCGGATGCGTGCCAGCAGTTCCTCGGCGCCGAAGGGCTTGGTGACGTAGTCGTCGGCGCCCTCGTCCAGCGCCTGCACCTTGCCGGACTCGCCGTCGCGGCTGCTGAGCACGATCACCGGCACCGGGCTGAAGCCGCGGATGTCGCGCAGCAGTTCCAGGCCGTCGCGGTCGGGCAGGCCAGGTCCAGCAGCACCAGGTCGGGCTCGCGTTCGCGCACGGCCTGCAGGGCATGGGCGGCGTTGCCCGCCTCCAGCACCTCGAAGCGGTGCGCGCCGAGCGTGGTGCGCAGCAGGCGCCGGATCGGCACCTCGTCGTCCACCACCAGGATGGTTCCGGCATCCATCAGCTTTCGATCCCCTGGGCCGGTGCCACGAACAGGGACGAGGGCAGCTCGATCTCGAAGACGCTGCCGCTGCGCTCGCGGCGGTTGCGCGCGCGGATGCGTCCGCCCATGGCGTCGACGAAGCCGCGGCAGACCGCCAGGCCCAGGCCGATGCCGGCGCGCTGGCGATCGCCACCACGGATGCGGAAGAAGGGATCGAAGATGCGCTGCAGGTCGGCCTCGGGGATGCCTGGGCCCTCGTCACGCACCTCGATGGAGACGGCGTAGCGGTGGCGCTGCGCCGAGACCTCGATGCGGCTGCCCTCGGGGGCGTACTTGCCGGCGTTCTCCAGCAGGTTGACCAGCACCTGCTCCATCAGCACGAAGTCCAGGCTCAGCATCGGCAGGTCCGGCGCATAGGCGGTGACGACCTGATGCCGTTCCAGCAGGCGCGCCGTGTGCTGCAGCGCCGAGCCGACGATCTCCTGCAGTTCGCAGGTCTCGCGCTTGGGCTGCAGGGCGCCGGCATCGAGCCGGGTCATGTCCAGCAGGTTGCCGACGAAGCGGTGCATGCGCTCGGTTTCGTCCTGGGCGGTGACCAGCAGTTCCTCGCGTTGCCCGGCCGTATACATCGCGTCGTAGGACCGCAGCGAGGAAATGGAGCCCATGATGCTCGCCAGCGGCGTGCGCAGGTCGTGCGAGATCGAGGTGAGCAGGGCCGAACGCAGTTGCTCGGTTTCCGCCAGCGTGCGCGCCTGGTCGATCTGCTTGGCCAGGCGGATGCGCTCGACGGTGATCGCCGCCAGGTCGGCGATGGTGTCGATCATGCGCCGCTCCGAGGGATGCAGCAGGAATTCACCATCGCCGCGCTGGACGCCGAGCACGCCAACGATACCCGCCGGTGTCCGCAGCGGCACGTACAGGCGGCTGGCGCCGGGCAGGGTGTCGGCGCCACGACCGGTGGGCTGGCCCTTCTCGAAGCACCAGTGCGCAGCGGCGAGATCCTTTTCGTCCAGCGGGCCCGCGGGGTCGGCGCGCAGGCGCTGGCCGTCATCCTCGGGCAGCAGGACCACCGCCTGCAGGTCGAGGATGCGGGTGGTCTGTTCCGCCGTGACGGCGAGCAGTTCCTCCAGCTTGCGCAGGCCTGCCAGCCGGCGCGTGAAGTTGAGCAGCTCGGCAGTGCTGTGGGCCTGCTCGCGGGTCGCCATCCCCTGTTCGCGCAGCCGTACCATCAGCTGGCTGACCAGTACCGATACGGCGATGAAGAAAATCAGCGACAGCACGTTGGCCGGATCGCCGATCGTGAAGTTGTAGCGCGGTTCGAGAAAGAAGAAGTTGTAGGCCGCCGAACTGGCAAGGGCCGCGTAGAGGCTGGGCACGAGTCCATAGCGCGTCGCGCTGATCATGACGGCCGCCAGGAAGATCAGCGCCACGTTGTGCACCTTGGTGGCGGCGTGGATGACCCAGCCCAGCGACGTGGCGGCGGCGACCAGCAGGGTGACGGGCAACAGCGCCGCGAGATTCCAGTTGCCGGCACGCCCGAGGCGCCGCGGTGCGACCGGCTTCTTTTCGACCTCGGGGTCGGCGATGACGTGGATCGAAATGTTGCGCGCACGCCGGACCAGCTGGTCGACCACCGAACCGTGCAGCAGCTCGAACCAGCGGCTGCGCCGCGACTTTCCGGTGACGATGTGGGTGACGTTGTGCTCGCTGGCGTAGGCCAGCACGTCGCCGGCGATATCGCTGCTGCCGGGAATCGACAATGCGTTGCCGTCGAGCCGTTCGGCCAGCCGCAGCGTCTCGGCGATCTGGTCGCGCTGGCGCTCGTCCAGCTGCAGGCTGCGCGCGGTTTCCAGGTACAGCGCCGTCCAGGGCGCATCGAAGCGGTCGGCCAGGCGCTTGGCGCGGCGGACCAGGGCCTGCGAGCCCGGTGATTCGGTGATGCAGACCAGTACGCTCTCGCCGGCGGCCCAGACGTCCTGGATGCCCTGGGCGCGACGGTGGTGGCGCAACTGCTCGTCGACCCGCTCCGCGGTACGGCGCAGCGCCAGTTCGCGCAGGGCGGTCAGGTTGCCGGTGTTGAAGTAGCCCTGCAGGGCGCGCTCACCGGCATCGCCATGGTAGACCTTGCCCTCGCGCAGGCGTTCGATCAGTTCTTCCGGCGTGATGTCGATGACTTCGATTTCGTCGGCCAGGTCGAGTATCGCGTCGGGCACGGTTTCCCGCACCCGCACGCGCGTGATGCTGGCAACGACGTCGTTGAGGCTTTCGAGATGCTGGATGTTCAGCGTCGAGTAGACGTCGATGCCGGTACCCAGCAGTTCCTCGACGTCCATATGGCGCTTGGGGTGTCGGCTGCCCGGCGCATTGGTATGCGCCAGTTCGTCGACCAGGACCAGCTGGGGCTTGCGTGCCAGGATGGCGTCGAGGTCCATCTCCTCCAGTTCGCGTCCCTCGTAGGGCACGCGCTTGCGCGCAAGCAGCGGCAAGCCCTCCAGCAGCGCCATCGTTTCGCGGCGTCCGTGGGTCTCGACGATGCCGATCACCACGTCCACGCCGTCGCGCTGCTTCTTTCGCGCCGAGGACAGCATCTCGTAGGTCTTGCCCACGCCCGGCGCGGCGCCCAGGAAGACCTTCAGCTTGCCGCGCTGCTCGCGCCTGGCGCGTTCGAGCAGGGCATCGGGGGAGGGGCGCGGAGGGTCCGGGACAAGCGTGTTCATGCCTGCATTCTAGGAGGTATCGGTCCCATGAAAAGCACGCCCCCTCCCGTAGCCGGGAGGGGGCGGGGCGCCGCTTCGACAGGAGTGGCGCGCGCCGTTCAGGGCAGAGCCGCCGGTGCACTGCCGTCCGGTGGGGGCGAGAGGGCGTCCAGGGCCAGGTTCAGCTGCAGGACGTTGACGGCCGGATCGCCGAGGAAGCCCAGATCGCGGCCCTGGGTATGCTCGCGCACCAGCTGCCGCACGCGATCCTCCGGCAGCTTGCGCGCGGCAGCGACGCGGGCGACCTGGTACTCCGCCGCGGCCGGGCTGATGTGCGGGTCCAGGCCGCTGCCGGAGGCGGTCGCCAGATCGGCCGGGACCTGTTGCCCCGGCTGTTCCTTGCGCAGCCGTTCGACGTCGCCGGCGACGCGCTCGAGCAGGGCCTTGGAAGTGGGTCCGTAGTTGGAGCCGCTGGACGCCGCGGCGTCGTAGCCCTCGGCTCCCGCTCCGGAAGGGCGCCCCTGGAAGTACTGGGCGGCCTGGAAACGCTGCCCCAGGAGGGCCGAGCCGACCACCTGGCCGTTGCGCTCGATCAGGCTGCCGCCCGCCTGTACGGGGAAGGCGACCCGCGCCAGGCCGGTGACCACGAGCGGATAGACCACGCCGGTCAGCAGCGTGAACAGGAGCAGCAGGGCCAGGGCCGGGCGCAGGACGCCGGGGCTGGGCGGGGTATCGGTGAGGACATGGATACGCATGGGACGTTCCTAGGCGAGGCCGGCGGCCGCGACGAAAAGGTCGATCAGCTTGATGCCGATGAAGGGGACGACGATGCCGCCGAGGCCGTAGATCGCCAGGTTGCGTCCCAGCAGACTGGCTGCCGGCGCCGGCCGGTAGGCGACGCCGCGCAGCGCCAGCGGGATCAGCGCCAGGATGATCAGGGCATTGAAGATGATCGCGGACAGGATCGCGGACTGCGGCGAAGCCAGGCCCATGATGTTCAGCGCGCCGAGCTGCGGGTAGAAGGCGATGAACAGCGCCGGGATGATGGCGAAGTACTTGGCGACGTCGTTGGCGATGCTGAACGTGGTCAGCGCGCCGCGCGTCATCAGCATCTGCTTGCCGATGCCGACGATCTCGATCAGCTTGGTCGGATCGGAGTCCAGGTCCACCATGTTGCCGGCCTCGCGGGCCGCGGCGGTACCGGTCTGCATCGCCACGCCGACGTCGGCCTGGGCCAGTGCCGGCGCGTCATTGGTGCCGTCGCCGCACATCGCCACCAGCTTGCCCTTGGCCTGTTCGGCGCGGATCAGCTCCAGCTTCTTCTCCGGCGTGGCCTGGGCCAGGAAGTCGTCGACGCCGGCCTCGGCGGCGATCGCCGCCGCGGTCATCGGGTTGTCGCCGGTGATCATCACGGTGCGGATGCCCATGGCGCGCAGTTCGGCGAAGCGCTCGCGGATGCCGCCCTTGACGATGTCCTTGAGCTGCACCACGCCCAGCACGCGGCCGTCGCGGACCACCGCCAGCGGCGTGCCGCCGCCCTTGGCGATGCGTTCGGTGATCTCGTCCAGTTCCGGCGGGATGGCGTGGCCGGAGGCATGCGACTTGACGTAGTCCTTCACCGCCTCGACGGCGCCTTTGCGAATCTCATGGCCGTCGATATCGACGCCTGACATCCGCGTCTGCGCGGTGAAGGGGATGAACTTCGCGTGCAGCGATGACATCTCGCGGCCGCGCAGGCCGTGCTGCTGCTTGGCCAGGATCACGATGCTGCGGCCTTCGGGGGTTTCGTCGGAGAGGCTGGCGAGCTGTGCGGCATCGACCAGTTCGTTCTCGTAGACGCCGGGGAGGGCATGCAGGGCAGTGGCCTGGCGGTTGCCCAGGGTGATCGTGCCGGTCTTGTCGAGCAGCAGGGTGTCGACGTCGCCGGCGGCCTCCACTGCGCGGCCCGAGGTCGCCAGCACGTTGAAGCGCACCAGGCGGTTCATGCCGGCGATGCCGATCGCCGACAGCAGTGCGCCGATGGTGGTGGGGATCAGCGTCACGAACAGTGCCGCCAGCACGATCACCGATACCTGGCCGCCGGCATAGACCACGAAGCCGGGGATGGTGGACACCGCCAGCACGAAGATCAGGCTCATGCCGGCCAGCAGCACGTTCAGCGCGATCTCGTTGGGCGTCTTCTGCCGCGCGGCACCCTCCACCAGGGCGATCATGCGGTCCAGGAAGCTGGAGCCGCTGGCGGCAGTGATGCGCAGCTCGATCGTGTCGGACAGTACACGGGTGCCGCCGGTCACCGCGGAGCGGTCGCCGCCGGCCTCGCGGATCACCGGCGCGGACTCGCCGGTGATGGCGGACTCGTCCACCGTGGCGACGCCCAGGACCACGTCGCCGTCGCCGGGAATGATCTCCCCGGCGCTGACGCGAACGCGATCGCCGATACGCAGCTCGGTGGCGTGGACCTGCTCGACGCGGTTGTCGCGCAGGCGGTTGGCGACGGTCTGCGTCCGGGTCTTGCGCAATTCGGCCGCCTGGGCCTTGCCGCGGCCCTCGGCGATCGCCTCGGCGAAGTTGGCGAACAGCACGGTGAACCACAGCCAGGCGATGACCTGGCCGGAGAACAGCAGGTTGCCGGCGCCGCTGAACAGATCGCGGAAGAACAGCACGGTGGACAGGGCGGCGACCAGCGCGGTGATGAAGATCACCGGGTTGTGCGCCAGTTTGCCCGGAGCCAGCTTGCGGAAAGCGTCCAGCAGGGCCGGCATCAGCAGCGCGCGGTCGAGCAGGGACTTGGTTTTATGCGTCATGTCGACGTCCTCTTAGTAGCTGCTGCCTTGCAGCATGGCGAAATGTTCGGCGATGGGGCCGAGCGCCAGCGCGGGGAAGAAAGTCAGTCCGCCGACGATCAGCACCACGCCCACCAGCAGCGCCACGAACAGGCCGTTGTTGGTCGGGAAGGTACCGGCGGAAGGCGCCACCGTGGTCTTGGCGGCCAGGGAGCCGGCGATGGCCAGCATCGGCACGATGATCGCGAAGCGGCCCAGCAGCATCGCGATGCCCAGGGTGGTGTCGTAGAACGGCGCGTTGGCGGTCAGGCCGGCGAAGGCGCTGCCGTTGTTGGCCGCCGCGGAAGTGAAGGCATAGAGGATCTCGCCGAAGCCATGCGGCCCCTTGTCCTGGAGGCCGGCCAGGCCCAGGTCCAGCACGCTCGCTAGCGAGGTGAACACCAAGATGCACAGCGGCGAGGCGAGGATAGCCAGCACCGTGAGCTTGACCTCGCGCGCCTCGATCTTCTTGCCCAGGTACTCCGGCGTGCGGCCCACCATGAGGCCGGCGATGAACACCGCCAGGATCACGAACAGCAGCATGCCGTAGAGACCGGCGCCGACGCCGCCGATGACGACCTCGCCGAGCTGCATGTTGATCATCGGGATCATGCCCGCCAGCGGCATCAGGCTGTCGTGCATGGCGTTGACCGCGCCGCAGGAGGCGGCCGTGGTGATCACCGCGAACAGCATCGAGGCGGCGGTGCCGAAGCGCACTTCCTTGCCCTCCATGTTGGCGTCGATGCCGGCGGCCTGCAGCAGGGGATTGGTCGCGCTCTCGGCCCAGTAGGCCGCGGTGACGCCGAGCAGGAACAGCACGCCCATCGCACCGAAGATCGCCCAGCCTTGCTTCTCGTCGCCGACCATGCGGCCGAAGACGTTGGTCAGCGCGGCGCCGATCGCGAAGATCGACAGCATCTGCAGGAAGTTGCTCAGCGCGGTCGGGTTCTCGAAGGGATGCGCCGAGTTGGCGTTGAGGAAGCCGCCGCCGTTGGTGCCGAGCATCTTGATCGCCTCCTGCGAGGCGATCGGGCCCTGGGCGATCAGCTGCTTCGCACCTTCCAGCGTGGTGGCCTCGGTGTAGGACAGGAAGTTCTGCGGCACGCCCTGCCAGACCAGCAGCAGCGCGAAGAGCAGGCAGGCCGGCAGCAGGATGTAGAGCGTCACCCGCGTCAGGTCGACCCAGAAGTTGCCCAGGGCATCGGCCTTGCGTCGCGCGAAGCCGCGCGCCAGGGCAATGGCCAGGGCCACGCCGGTGGCGGCGGAGACGAAGTTCTGCACCGTCAGGCCGACCATCTGGCTGAGATAGCTCATGGTGGCTTCGCCGCCATAGGACTGCCAGTTGGTGTTGGTGACGAAGCTGATCGCCGTGTTGAAGGCCAGGTGCGGGGAAAGCGCCGGGAAGCCCTGGGGATTCAGCGGCAGCCACTGCTGCGTGCGCAGCAGGATGTAGAGCAGCACGAAGCCGGCGAAGTTGAAGGCCAGCATCGCCAGCGCGTAGGCGCTCCAGGATTGCTCCCGCTGCGGGTCCACGCCGGCGATCCTGTAGAAACCGCGCTCGACGGGGCCCAGCACCGGCGACAGCCATGTGCGTTCGCCCTGGACCACGCGGAAGATGAAGCCGCCCAGCGGGCGGACCAGCAGGACGATGACGCCGCAGTACACCAGTATCTGCAGCCAGCCGTTGGCTGTCATTGAAAAACTCCGGTTAGAAGCGTTCCGCGCGGACCAGCGCGTAAACGAGATAGGCCAGCGTGAACAGGGCGACGCCGCCGCCCAGCAGATAGTCGAATGTCATGGCCTAGAGTTTCCCCGAAGCCTTCACGTAGAGGACCAGCAGTGCGAAGCCCAGCACGCCGAGTCCGAGAAAGATGAAATCGCCCATCGCAAAGCTCCTGAACCGCGGTTTGGGTTGATGCGGCCCGCGCATTAGGCGCGCCGGGCCCGTAGGAATTCGAGGACGGGCCGCGCGTCCGGATATAAAGAAAACGTAAAGATCCGGCCGGCAGCAGTGGGGCTAGATGACCTGCTCGGCGTAGCGCGACAGGGCGGCCGGCTCCGCGGCCTGGGCGCGGGCCACGAGGTAGACCTGGCGTCCGGGAGCGGCGCCCAGCACCAGGCCGACGGCGATCGCGGTGCTGCCGATCGCGGCGATCGCCAGGCGCACCGGCCCCTGCCAGGCGGAAATGAACTCCGACAGGGCGGCGAGGCCGGCCTGGTCGTTGCGGAAGGCGAGGCGGGCGAGTTGCCGGCCCTCGCGGCGCACGTCGATCTTCACATCATCCTGCTGGATGTCGATACCGACGCAGAGCGCGCTGTCCATGTGCTGGTTCCCGAGACGGGGCCGATTGCCCCGACGCACACGGTAGGGATCGCGGGATAAATTCGGGATGAGGACCGGGGGCGAAGAAGTAAAGGACGCATAAATGAAACGGGCCGCCCGAAGGCAGCCCGGAGTCCGAAGGGCAGGCTTCAGTTGAGCTTGCTGACCAGCTTCACCAGTTCCGGCGACTTGGCGTAGGCGCGGAACAGGGTGCGCGCCAGCACGCCGAGCTGGCGGTTGACCTCGTCGGGCGTGAGATGGCGCAGCGGCAGCACGCAGGCTTCCACCAGCGAAATGATGGCGCGGGCCATGTCGTCGAGGTCGCCGCCCAGGTCCATGGAGCCCTGCTCCTGGCCACGGCGCAGCACCTGGTTGAGCACTTCGATGGCGGCGGTCTCGAAAGAGCGCTGCGCGGTGATGATGTGGATCGTCTCGGGCGTGTCGGGGATCAGCCAGTAGCCGCCGATGCCCTTCTCCACGCGCGGGTCCTGCAGCAGTTTCGACAGGCCGCTGAACAGGGTCACCACGGCCTTGACCGGATCCGGCTCGGTGCGCATCACGTCGAAGATGTAGCTGTCGAAGATCGTGTGCAGGCGCTTGAGGCAGTCCAGGTACAGCGCTTCCTTGCCCTGGAAATGCCAGTACAGGGCGCCCTTGCTGAGCTTGGCGGCGGTGGCGATGTCGCCGATCGAAACCCCCTCGTAGCCATAACGGCCGAACAGCTCGAAGGCGCAGTCGCCGATGGCCTTCAGTGTGTCGAACTGTTCGTGGGCAGGCTTGCGGGGCATGGAGAGGTTTCGGGCCTAAGTTTCTGGTTGGTATGAGGTTCGCTATCGGGAAATTCTGAACGATTCCGCTATTCTTTGCCCATGGGCCAATCCGACCAGCCTCTGGACGACCTTCTCGACCGCGCAGCCGGCCTGCTGCGCGGCGCCCGGCGCGTGCTGGCCATTACCGGGGCCGGCATCTCGGCCGACTCCGGCCTGCCGACCTACCGCGGCATCGGCGGGCTTTACGAGGATGCCGCCACCGAGGACGGCCTGGCGATCGAGGATGCGCTGTCCGGCGACATGTTCCGCAGCCGCCCGGAGGTCTGCTGGAAGTACATCCACCAGCTGGAACGCAGCTGCCGCGGAGCCCGCTACAACGCCGCCCATGCTGCCCTTGCTGCATTGCAGCAAAGGTTCGACCCGCTCACCGTGCTGACCCAGAACATCGACGGCTTCCATGTCGACGCCGGCTCGGCCGACGTCATCGAGATCCACGGCAACCTGCGCGAGCTGTACTGCGTGCAATGCGGCGCCTCGCGCGAAATCAGCGACTTCGCCCGCATCGACAAGCTGCCGCCGCGTTGCGCCGACTGCGGCGGCATCGAGCGCCCGCGCGTGGTGCTGTTCGGCGAAATGCTGCCGGAGCCGGCCCTGGATCGCCTGCAGGCCGTGCTGGAACGGGGCGTGGACGCCGTGCTGAGCATCGGCACCACCAGCGTGTTCCCGTACATCGCCGCGCCGGTGCTGATGGCGCGGCGCTGGGGTGCGCCGAGCATCGAGATCAATCCCGGCACCAGCGAGGTGTCCGGCGTGGTGGACCTGCGCCTGCGCGCGCGCGCCATCGACGTGTTGCCGGCATTGCTTGAGAGACTCGCCGCATGAGCAACCTGGCCCGCTGGAGCGAAGTCTGGGAGGAACTGGGCCTCAAGGCCGATCCCGAGCTGCACGCCGACCTGCGGCTGCGCTACTCCAGTTCCTCGCGCCACTACCACACGCTGCACCACCTGATGGAGTGCCTGGAACTGTTCGCCGAGACACGCGAGCTGGCCGAGCACCCGGCCGAGGTGGAACTGGCGCTGTGGTTCCACGACGCGATCTACGAGGTGCGGCGCCACGACAACGAGATCCGCAGCGCCGAATGGGCGCGGCGTGCGCTGCGCAAGGCCGGTGCCGACGACGCCGTCACCGAGCGCATCTACGAGCTGGTGATGGTGACGCGCCACGAGGGCCAGCCGGTCACGCCGGACCAGCAGCTGCTGTCGGACATCGATCTGGCGATCCTCGGCGCGCGCTCCTCGCGCTTCGACGAGTACGAGCGGCAGGTGCGCGAAGAGTACAAGCACGTGCCTTCGCCCACTTTCAAGGCCCTGCGCCGCCAGGTCCTGCAGGGCTTCCTGGCGCGCCCGCGCATCTACTGCACCCAGTGGTTCTATGAGCGCCGCGAGCGCCCGGCGCGCGGCAACATCGACCGTTCGCTGCGGCAGCTGTCGCGCTGGCGCCTGTCGCCGATGTAGGTGTCCCCGGCGTTTCCCATGCCCTGAACAGGTGACGACGGTGAATCTCCCCTCATGCTGTACTGCGGGTCCGCAGGATAGCGAAAGGGGGATTCGCGATGAAGCTGGAAGATACGCTGGGCAAGACGATCTCGGACTTCTGCCGCAACGGCTACGTCAACACCGCGGACAATCACTGCGCGCACTTTGTCAGTCACGTGCTGGAGGTGGACAGCGGCTATGACTGTCGCCTGCACACCGGCAAGCCGCATGCGGCTGCCAGCCTGCGGGTGCATGAACTGTTTGCCGGGTGTCCCAAGGTGGGTTTGTTCAAGGATGCTCCTGCGGCCCCCTTCCTGGTGTTCGTCACCGCCAAGGGCAATGTCGACCTGGCGAACCACAGCATGCGCAACGTGCCGCAGAAGCACGTCGGCATCTGCGACGGAACGCATGTCTACAACTACTCCAATACGGATGACCGGGTGGTGCGGCAGACACCACCCGATTTTCTCAAACGCTTCGACGCGGTCTATGACGGCGACCAGGCCCTGTTCTACGGCACGATGCCGCCGGGGGCGAAGCTGCCGGAACGCGCCGGTGCCGGCGCCGGCGCAGCGCCCGCGAGCGTGCCGACGCTTCCTCCCGCACTGGCATCGACCCGGCCCGCCGTCGTCCTGCGCGAGGTGGCGGCGTCGCAAGGCAGCAAGGACTACTTCGCGAAGATCGGTGCCGCGGCCGAGTTCTATGTCGCCCGCAGCATCGGCTACGAGAGCTACAAGGGAATCTATCAACCGACCGCCAAGTGCTACGGTCCGGTCTACAAGGCCCGGGACTACGCCGCGCTGTACGGTCCTGCCGCGGCGCTGGTCGGCGTCATCGCGGTCAGTGAGAGCGGTGGATACTTCAACCGTGTCAACAGCTATGACCGTGCCGCCTTCACCTTCGGGTTCTTCCAGCTGGCGGCGCATACGCCCGACGACAACCTGATCCTGCTGTTCCGCCAGCTGACGGCAAGGCATGCGGGATTTCGCGCGCAGTTCCCCGAACTGGCAGTGCAGGAAGGCCGGCTGCACCGCCGCCTGGATGGGGGCGTCCTGGCAAGCCTGGAACGCGAGTACCCCCGGCCGCAAAAGCCGCAGGAGCTGAACCTCAAGGATTTCATGAACTACCTGAATCCGGACCCGGCGGCGGTCGGGCGGGTAGAGCTGGAGAATGCGGCCCGCCTGGTGCTGCTGGCCAATGGCGATGCTTCCTTCAACGACCTGCAGGTCAACGTCGCCGTCGAGATCAGCATGCGCAAGCTGCGCCGCCTGTACGACCCCTGGTATGGTCTCGATGGTCGTTCCGACCTGGTCTGCACGGCGGTGGCCGACATCCATCACCAGGGACGCGGCAGCAAGACCGAGGTGCGTGCCGCCCTGGGCAAGTCCGGGCTCGTAAAGCAGTTGACGGAACTGTGCCGTATTGGCGCGGGCAGCTATCCCGAGCGTTGCGCCAGCCTGCGCAAGGCGCTGGACAAGGCCAAGGCCGACGGCCTGCTCGGTTCCGCGGTGTTCGATCGGGCCTCCGGGCTGTTCAAGCCATCGACCGGGTGGATCGCCTGAGGCCTTGCCGCAAGCGCCGCCATACTGCATTTGATGGATGAATGCGCCGGCTCCGCGGCGCCACCCTGTGCCCTTCAGCCAGGGAGTCCGGACATGAGCCTGCAGTTGACCTATCCCCGCCAGGGCGCCGTGCTGGTCGCGGGCGGCGGCGGCATTGTCGGGCGCGAGGTGGTGCGGCGTTTCGCCGCCGCCGGTGTGCCGGTCGCCTTCACCTATCTCGGCAATGCCGAAAGAGCGGCAGAGGTCGAGCGCGAGGTGGCGGCCGCCGGCGGCCGCGCGCGCGGACATCGCCTGGACCTGCGCGACTCGGCGGCGACCAAGGAACTGCTGGCGCAGATCGCGGCCGAGCAGGGCGGCCTGCATACGGTGATCTATACCGCCGGGCCGACGCTGGAATTCGCCGCCGTACGCGACCTCGCACCCGAGCGCGCCGAGGCCTTCCTGCTCGGCGATACCCTGTGCTGCTATCGCCTGTTCCACCATGCGCTGCCGCTGCTGTCGGAGCGCGGTGGCAGCTTGGTGGCCTGCGTGACCATGGCCAACCGGCGCGTCATCGACAACGACCTGCTGTCGGCCCTGCCCAAGGCGGCGATCGAGTCGCTGGTGCGGCAGATCGCGGCCGAGGAAGGTCCGCGGCGCATCCGCTGCAACGCCATCGCCCTGGGCTGGATCGGCGGCTGGGCCTCCAGCTACGAGGAAGCCTTCGCGGTCTCCGCGAGTTTCCCGCCGGGCGTGCGCGAGCCGGTGGAGGCGATGCTGAAGCAGATGGTCTCGCTGATCCGCCAGCAGCGTCCGGGCCGACCGCAGGAGGCGGCCGAGACGATCGCTTGGCTGGCCTCGGAGCAGGCGTCCTACGTGACCGGGCAGGTGGTGGCGGTGGACGGCGGCGCAGGCCTGTGAGCCTGCCGCTGCTGGACCTGGCCGATGCCGGCTTCTGGCGCGAGCCGGCGCCGGTGCTGGCCGTACTGCGCGAACAGGGCCGGGTGGCACAGACCGCGGAGGGCACGCGCGCGATCCTGCGCCATGCCGACGTCAGCGAACTGTTGCTGGGTGGCGGCTTCGTCAACGAGGGTATTTCCCTGCTGGAGCGCCGCGGCTTCCGGCCCGGCGACGCGCTCTACGAGTACCGTCGCGAGGCGCTGGGGGCCTTGGGCGGCGAACAGCACCGGCGCCTGCGTGCCCTGGTCGGCAAGGCCCTGGGGCCGGCACAGGCCGAGCCGCTGCGCGCCATCGTGCGCCGGCGCGTCGCTGCCTTGCTGCCGCCGCTGCTGGACCGCGACATCGATGCGCTGGAAACGCTGACCTCGCAACTGCCGCGGCAGGTGATCGGCGAGTACCTCGGCGTCGACGAGCAGGAGCGCCGCAAGGTCGACGCCCTGGTGCGCGAAGGCCAGGCCAAGGCCTTCGGCCGCGAGGTGACGCCGGACATCGTGCGTCGCGCCAACGAGATCTTTGCCGAGCTGTTCGAGTTCGTCGGCACGCAGATCGCGCAACGCCGGCTGGCGCCGCAGAACGACATGCTCGGCCGCCTGCTGGAGGTGGAAGAGGAGCGCCAGGTGCTGAACCCGCGCGAGGTTACGGTGCTGTTCCTCAACCTGTTCATCGGTGCCGTCGAATCCACCGCCAGCGCCCTGTCCAGCGGCCTGCAGTTGCTGGCGCAGCAGCCGGAACTGCTGGACCAATTGCACGCGCAGCCGGCCCTGGTGCCGGCCTTCGTCGAGGAAAACCTGCGGCTGTATCCGCCCAACACCCTGCTGGCCAACAAGGTGGCCGCGCGGGAACTGGAGTTCTGCGGCGTGCGCTTCGCGGCAGGGGAGACCGTGATCGTGCCGATCCCCGCGCCCAACCGGGACCCTGGTGTCTTCGGCAACCCGGACCGTGCCGACCTGCGCCGGCCGGTACAGCGTCACTTCAGCTTCAGCCAGGGCGCGCACTTCTGCCTGGGGCATGCGCTGGCGCGGGCGCAGCTGCAGGAGTTCTTCACCGCCGTGGCCACGGCGGTGCGGCGCGTGGACCTGGCCGAAAGGGTCGAGTGGTTGCCCTTTGTGGCGATCAACAGCCCGCGCGCGCTGCGCCTGCGGCTGCAAGGGCGCTGAGCCGGAAAACCAGCGCGGGCCGCGTCATGAAACCGTCACCGGCACGACGGAAAGCCGGCAGAAGCAGGATTTGTTCCCGCGGCCTGGCCTGATCGGCGCCGCGCCGTCCGTCGGCGATTCGCCACCGCAGGGGGACTGGAGGGGTCGGGGTCGGCAGGCGCTTTTCAGGACGGGCCGTTCCGCCATCCGGATCAGGGGTTTTCCGCCGCGCGGGACCGGTTTCCAGGAAAACCCCGATCCATCCGACGCTTGTAAGACGTGGATTACATTAAATCAGCAAATGCTTACTCTTCATGGGCGAGCAGTGATGGGCCATTGGCCTTCCGGCCAGTCAAAACCCCTACAGCCGATCCCTGACGATATTTCATCTCGTCGCATGTGGATTGTTTGTGACCTGGCGTACCCAACAGGGCTGCGCCAGCACCATGAAGCCTATCTGCCTGAATCCGCTGTATCACCTGCGCCGTGACCTCCGCGTACTGCTGAGCCTGGGATTGTTCGCAGCTGCACTGGGACTGGCGGGCGCGGCGCGGGCTTCGGATGGTCATGTCTACGAGGAGGACGCCAGCCTCTCGGTGGGCGAGGGCGCCGGCGGAGCCACCTATACGCGCAGGCTGAGCCACGAGGGCCACTACGAGGTGCAGGCCAATTTCCGCAGCTTCTCCGGCGACCCGCTGAGCCTGGCCTTCCGCCTTTCGCCGGAGAGCAGCCGCGAGTCGGTACAGGAGTTCGGCGTCTCGGTGCAGGAGCTGGACGCGCTGATGGAAGCCTGCCGCGCACGCAAGAGCTGCGACCAGGAGGAGTTCAACCGCGACACGACACGTTATTACCGGGAGCATGCGCTGCAGTTGAGCCAGGAGCAGGCCGGGCAGACGCCGCGCCTGCGGGTGGACGTGCCCCGCGTGGTGGAGCGAAACCGCGCGCGCGTGAAGCCGGTGGCGGCGGCGCTGCGCCGCCTGGCCGCCGAGCAGGGGCGCGACACCGAGTGGATGATGGAAGCGGCGATGGCCCTGGTGCAGAGCGGCATGGTCTACCGCCAGCCCGCGACATGGGACGGCGGCCGCAAGATCCTCGGCTTCTACCCGCCGCCGCGCGCGCTCGAACGCGGCTACGGCGACTGCGACACCAAGTCCGCGCTGCTCGCCGCGATCCTGCAGAACCTGTCGAACACCCAGTTGGTCGGTGTGCACGTGCCGAAGCACTACCTGCTGGGCATCGCCCGCACGCCGCGCAGCGACCAGGCCTACATCATCCATCGCGGCAGGCCCTTCGTGCTGGTGGAAGCGGCGGGCCCGGCGCCGCGCCGCCCGGGCCAGGTCTCGGAAGCCACCCATACGGCGCTGGTGATGAAGCAGGCGCTGCGCGTCGATCCGATGTTCTGAAAAACAGGTTTTGCGGGGAGTCCCCGCAGCGCATTCAGCCGACGTGACCGGCGGGGTGCGCTGCGGGTTTTTTGCTAGTCGGACTCGCGCAGCTCCTGCATTTCCGCTTCGGCGCTGTAGTTGGGGACCAGTCGCATATCGAGGCTGCTGCTTACCACGACGGGCGGCGTTCCGCCGGTTGCCATGGCGGAACCCGTCACGTCGTACTTGATGAAGTAGACCTGCCCGCCGAGGGTGTCGAGGCTGATCTCCTGCACTTTGCCACCCCAGTCTTGGAAGCCCTTCTTAACCGTGCGCAGGCTGTGGCGGCCCGGCAGGACACGGAAGCTAATGTAGCTGGCGTTCTTGAGGTTCTTCGGTGCCATTCCGTCCATTTGCAGCCGGGCGGTGTAACCCCCCGCGGGAAGGGCCCAGGGACGGTACACATAGATGATCGACTCGTCGATCTGCGCGGCCGGGCCTGACCGGTACTGAGGACCTTTGGCGGACGCGCAGGCGGTTAGTAGAAGCACAAGGGCAAGCAGGCAACTGCGCATCATCTTCGGGTTCTTTCCGGGAAAAGGAGGTGTGGGAGGAAGCATTTGTTTCAGGTGCTTCGCATTCTGCCTTAACCCCATTTCCCGCCGTCCCCCGTTTACAGGATCAACACCCCACGAAACGGAGACTGCGATGCGTTGCCAACCCCTGCTGCTGTCCTTGTCCAGCGCCACCCTGGTGCTGCTCGCCGCCTGCGCCAATACGCAAGGTTCCCGTGATGCCGATGCGGCGGCGGTGGCGCCGCCACCACCGCCTGAACTGCAGGCGCTGGGGGACTTGAGGGGTGATTCCAGCACCTCTGCGGTGTCCGGATCGGTGGCCGGGTTGCCGGCCGCGGAAGCCGACGCCGACGGCGTACTCGATCCGGCCGAGGACGAGCGGATGGAGGCTTATGGCGCGGCGGTGGCGGCGCCCGCTGCGAAGAGGAAGGCCTCGGAGGTCCGCGGCAGGCTGGCCCAGGCACCGTCGTTGATGATGCCGCAGCCGCAGGTCGAAGACCGCGAGAACTACGCGAAGATCGAGGCCAACCCGGTGCGCCTGGTGGCGGAGAACCCGGTGTCCACCTTCAGCATCGACGTGGACACCGGCAGCTACAGCAACGTCCGGCGATTCCTGAACGGCGGCAGCCTGCCGCCGCAGGACGCGGTGCGGGTGGAGGAACTGGTCAACTACTTCGATTACGACGATCCGCTGCCGCGCGACCGCAGCCGGCCGTTCAGCCTGCACACCGAGATTGCGCCGACGCCCTGGAACGCGAAGACCAGGCTGCTGCGCGTGGCGATCCGCGGCTGGCAGCCGAGCGGGCCGCGCCCCGCGTCCAACCTGGTGTTCCTGGTCGATGTCTCCGGTTCCATGGACGAGCCCAACAAGCTGCCGCTGGTGAAGTCCTCGCTCAAGCTGTTGACGCGGCAGCTCGGTGCGCAGGACCGCATCAGCCTGGTGGTCTATGCCGGCGCGTCGGGCGTGGTGCTGGAGCCCACCGCCGGCAACGACACCGCGGCGATCGAGAGCGCGCTGGACCGGCTCAGCGCCGGCGGTTCCACCAACGGCGGCGAGGGGATCCGCCTGGCCTACGCGATGGCGCAGCGCGCCTTCATCCAGGGCGGCAACAACAGGGTCCTGCTGGCCACCGACGGTGATTTCAACGTCGGCACCACCAGCTTCGAGACGCTGGTCGACCTGGTGGAAGAGAAGCGCAAGGGCGGCGTGGCGCTGACCACGCTGGGCTTCGGCGGCGGCAACTACAACGATCGCCTGATGGAGCAGCTGGCCGACGCCGGCAACGGCAACCACGCCTACATCGACACGCTGGCCGAGGCGCAGAAGGCGCTGGTGGACCAGCGCGATGCCACGCTGACGACGATCGCGCGCGACGTGAAGATCCAGCTGGAGTTCAACCCGGCCGTGGTCAGCGAGTACCGCCTGATCGGCTACGAAAACCGCCAGCTGGCGCGCGAGGATTTCAGCAACGACAAGGTCGATGCCGGCGAGATCGGCGCCGGGCACCGCGTCACCGCGCTGTACGAGATCGCGCTGGCAGGCGAGGGCGGCGGGCGGGTGGAACCGCTGCGTTACGGCAGTAAGCGTGCGGGCATGCCGGCCGGCGACGAACTGGGCTTCCTGCGCCTGCGCTACAAGCGTCCGCAGGACGGCATGGATGCGGCGAGCCTGTTGATCGAGCAGCCCTTGCTGCGCCGTGACATTGCCACCAGCCTGGACGGCACCAGCGAGGCTTACCGCCTGTCGGCCGCGGTGGCAGGCTTCGGCCAGCTGCTGCGCGGCGGCCAGTACACCGGCAGCTTCGGCTACACTCAGGTCGAGCGGCTGGCGCGCGATGCGCGGGGCCGCGACAGCCACGGCTACGCAGGCGAGTTCCTGCAGCTGGTCAAGCTGGCGCAGGGCCTTTCCACCGGCCAGGCGCGGGCGCAGATAGGAGAGTAGCGACTGGAAGCCGCAGACAGCGGGCTGGGGCTGGCCGGTACGGCGGCCCCAGCCGGCGACGAAGATCTGATGCTGCAGTACCGGAACGGAAACATGGCCGCGTTCGAAACGCTCTACCGCCGCCACAAGGATCCGCTCTGGCGCTACCTGCTGCGCGGCGCCGAGGATCGCGAGGCCTGCAACGAGATGTTCCAGGACGTGTGGTCCAGCGTGGTCCGCAGCCGTTCTTCCTGGGAACCGCGCGCGCGCTTCACCACCTGGCTGTACACGCTGGCGCACAACCGCCTGGTGGACTACTACCGCCTGCGCAACCTGGCCACCGCGCCCCTGGAAGAAGCCGAGGATGTGGCCGGCCCCGAACACGAGACGCCCGATGCCATGGCGCGCAATGCGCAGCTGCGCAAGCGTCTGCTGGACACGCTGGCGCAGCTGCCGCATGAGCAGCGCGAGGCCTTCCTGCTGAAGGAGGAGGGCGGACTGAGCCTGGAGGAAATCGGGCAGGCCACCGGTGTCGGCCGCGAGACGGTCAAGAGCCGGCTGCGCTATGCACTGGCCAAACTGCGACTGGAGTTGAGCGATGTCTGGCCCTGACCGCAAGGCACCCGACGACCGCGAGCTCGAGGATTTCCTCGAGGGACGCAGCCCGGTGAGCCGCGCCTGGCGCGAGGCCACGCGCGGCGAATCGGCGCCGCCGGAACTGGACTCCGCGGTGCTGGAGATGGCGCGTGAGGAAAGCCGCAAGGCCGCGGAGAATCCGCCTGCGCTTGACCGCTTCCGCGACCGGCGCTGGCCGCTGGCGATGGCGGCGGTGCTGGTGCTGAGCCTCAGCACGCTGCTGACGATCTACGAGGATCCGCGCGCGCGCAAGGACGCGATGATGCTGCCGCCCGAGACTGCGCCGGCGGTGCCCGCCGTGCTGCCGGAAATCGCGGCGCCCGCTGCGGCGCCGGCAGCGATGGCGGAATCTGCGGACGAATCTGCGGCTGCCCCGGCGTCCGCACCGGCGCCGGAACGAAAGGCCGCTGCGGCGGCGGTTGCACGGCAGGACGAGAGGGCGCTCCTGCAGAGCCAGGCGGGCCAGTCCCGGCAGGAGCGTACCGCCAGGGGTGCCGGCAGTGCTGCGCCCTCGGCTCCGGTCGCTGCGGCGGCGCCTGCGGAGTCCGGGGCAATGCGCGATGAACGCGAAGCCGATGCCGCGCCGGAGCCGCCGCCGCCGGCAGCCGTGGTCCCTCCACTGCCTGCACCGGCGGCGGCCAGCGACAAGGCGTCTGCGCCGTCGGCCGACCGGGACGGTGATGGTGTGCCGGAAACCCGGGAACGGCGCGAGGAATATCGTGCGTCGCCGACGCCCAAGGCCAAGGCCCGGGGAGATGCGGGCATGCCGGCCGCGGGCCTGGCGCGACCGCAGGCGGACACCGCGAGCGAGGGCCTGTCGCGCATTCGCCGCCTGCTGGCGGAAGGGCGCGAGGAGGAGGCGCGGCGGGAGTTTGCGATCTGGCGACGCACCTGGCCGCGGGAACCGATTCCGGTGGACCTGAGCTGGTTGGAAGCGCCGTCGCGCTAGGGCCTGTCGTCAATCGAAGTAATTGGCGATGCCATTGGTCTGTTCAGCTAGTCATCAGAAGACCCAGGCCGGATCGATATCCCGTTCGCGGCTTCCACCGGTACGACGGAGTCGGTATGCCTATGCGGGCGGGCTCAGAACGCCTGTCCTCTGCTGTCGCGGCTCCAAGAGCGCGCATCCCTGGGAGTCACAGCCTTCCGCGCGCACGCCCCGTTCCGATGGCACGAAGAAGATCGCCCCGTCGAACATGGGGGCGTTTCCAGGAAGCCGGGCGAGTCGAGGAAGGGCGGGCGCTGATTTCCGACCCGGCGGGTGCTACTCCGGCTTGGGCCGGTTGCCGTTACTTTCAGCGTTGGCCTTCAGGTCTGCCACGACGTAGAGCTTGGACAGGGCATCAACGATTCGTGCACCGAAGTATCGTTCGCCTGCCGGGCTCCAATGGTCGCCGTCCCGCCAGTACACAGCACGACAGGTGTACAGATCGCGACGCTCGTCGAACTGCAGGGCTTCCACCTGAGAAACGTAGGTGATGCCCTTTTCCGCAAGAGGGCGCAGGGCGAGCGCCCGGTCGAGCGCGAGGTAGCCTTCCCGGACGCCCGGCTTGATTCGCGCCTGTGAAAGGTCGCAGCGCATCGCAAGTTTGCGTAGCCGTTCTCCTGACAGGTGAGGCTCGATGGGTGCGCCGAGCCAGAGCACCGGGATCCGCGATTGGGCGAGTTGTGTCAGATAGCGCTCAGGTATCGCTATCGCATCTTCGTTCGGTGTCCAGGTTTCGACCGAAGTGGCGGCCAGGGTTCGACGGGTTGCGGGACGACTCTGGGAATCCTTCAGCAGGTAAAAGCCTGCTTGTGTATAGATGACCGTCCGAATCATCGCGCTGTGAGTGTGCGCGAATTTCATGAATCGCTCGTACGGACACTGCTCGGATAGATTATGGGGGCGGCACCCGCCGCTGCTCAGGCTTACGACAAACGGATGCTCGCTGTTGCCAAGTAGCGAGCGATAGAGGTTCTGGCCATGCGAGTCGCCGAGGATGACGAAGGCAGGCCCGAGGCGAGCGAAGCAGTCGGTTAGCCGCTTTTCGGTGCCCTTGTCGAAACGCGCGCTGCTAAAACGGCAGTGTGTCGTACCGATCGGGTAGTTGAGTTTGGATAAGCTGCGGTACACGCTCTGCTGAGCTGGGTCGAGCCGGTCCAGATAAGCCGTTTCGAAGCCTTTCGTGCGATGCCCGGCCACCGCGAAGGCAAGCAGCCCGATAGTGCCGAGGGCGACCACGGGCAGAAATACCCGAGTGGGAACTTGTACAGGATCGCGGAAAGGCTTTTCCAGGTATCGCCAAGATAGGAAGCCAAGCACCACCGACCCTCCGGCCAGGCCGTATAGCGTGAGCCCGTCCGGGGCGTCTATCAGGAGGTGCCGTGCGAACGCGAATACCGGGTAGTGCCAGAGGTAGATGCTGTAGCTGCACAGTCCCACCAAGACTAGCGGCCGAGCGGCAAGAAGCCTCGCAGCTAGGGTGCTCTCGTTCGCGAACCTTAGGAGGAGTACGGTGCCTGCGATTGCCGGAAGAGCCGGAGTGCCAGGCCCATTACTTCCGGTGCCTATAGTCAGGGTCAGAACCAATATGAGCAGGCCGGTCATCGATGCAAGCTCGGCCTGCCGATGCCGCGTATCCGCAGGGTCTGGTGCCAATTCGATCCAGGCGATCGCGGCGCCGGCCAGCAGTTCCCATGCTCGCCCGAATGGAAGGAAAAAGGTGGCTCCGGGCCGGAAGTGGCTGAGGACGGCAGCGACGATGAAGCTTGAGGCCAGCAGCAGACAGATCAATGGGAGACGCTTCCTCTGTGCCAGTCTCGTTACGATGATCAGCAGCAGCGGCCAGAGCAGGTAGAACTGCTCTTCGATGGCTAGGCTCCAAGTATGGATCAGGGGCTTGAGTTCGTTGACCTGGGCAAAGTAGCCATTCTGTTTCCAGAAAACCACGTTGGAGTAGAACAGGGTCGCGCCTGCTAGAGTGCTGCAGAACTCTAGCAGGGCCGTAGGAATCAAAAGGAACCAGGCCGATACCGCGCTGCAGAGCAGGACGAGATATAGGGCGGGCAGGATTCTGCGTGCCCGCCGCAGGTAAAAGTCGGCGAGATTCAGCCTCCCGGCCTGATGTCGCACCAGGAGCAAACGGGTGATGAGGTAGCCGCTGATGACGAAGAAAACGTCAACTCCCCAGAAACCGCCGCTGAATCCCGGGACTTCGGCGTGAAAGAAAAGGACCGAAAGCACCGATAGGGCACGCAGGCCATCAATTTCCGGTCTATAGCGGATGAGGTGTTCGGTTTGGGACATCCAGTCGTTGTTCCTGACTTTTCCCGCCCCTCAGAACGCCTGGCCGCTGCTGCCGCGGCTGTCCGGCCCCAGCAGCCACAACAGCTGCGGCGTGGCGCTGTCGGCGGTGGGCAGGTTGCCGGTGACTTCGCCCGGATAGCCCTTCAGGCGCAGGCCGGTGCGCAGCGGCGGCGGGCAGAAACTGTTGAAGCGCAGCTGCGGCCGGTCGGCCGTCTCCAGCGCCCAGGCACGCGACAGGTTTTCCAGGCCGGCCTTGGCGACGCCGTAGGCACCGTGAAAGGCCTTGGGCTCGCGGCCGGAGAGATCGCTGCAGAACACCACCGAGGCATCCGGGCTCTGCTCCAGCAGCGGCAGGCACTGGCTGGTGATGGCAAAGGCGGCGGTGAGGTTCACCTGCAGGCTTTCGATCCACTCGCGCGGCTCGATGTCCTGCAGGCGCGAGAAAGCCTTGAAGTGCGCAGCGCAGTGCAGGACGCCGTCGAGCCGGCCGAACTCGCGCGACAACGTCGCGCTCAGTTCGCCATGATCGTTCCAGCTGGCGCCGCCGAGGTTCATCGGGTAGATCGCCGGCTTGCGGCCGCCGGCCTGTTCGATCGCGTCGTAGGTCGCTTCCAGCTTCTTGACCGTGCGGCCCAGCAGCACCACGGTGGCGCCGTGCCGGGCGCAGGCCACCGCGGCAGCCTTGCCGAGGCCGTCGCCGGCACCGGTGATGAGGATGACGCGGTCGTTGAGCAGGCCCGCAGCGGGCTGGTAGTTTTCAGGCAGCATCGAAAATCGTTGGAAGGAAGAAAGGTTCAGGAACCGCCGAGCCAGCGCTCGACGTCTTCGGGGCTCATGCGCGGCTTCACCGCCAGTCCCTCGAGGTAGGCGATGTCGCGGGCTTCGGCCAGCGTGCGCAACTCAGGGGTGTCGATGCCGCCCAGCACAATCGTCTGGCGCTGGTGGTGCAGCACATTGAGCAGGGCGTCGAAGGCCTCGCGCATCGGCACCTCCGCCAGTGCGCGCTGCAGCGGCAGCGGCGACACGCGGGCCTCGTTGACCGGGAAGTACAGCGAGGTCAGCGCCGAGCTGCCGGGCTGGCCGGCGCCGTTGACGCAGAGATTCACCCCGGCCCCACGCAGCGTTGCGATCTGGCTGCGGGCATGGCTGCCGCCGGCGATCAGCGCCGCTTCGGTCACTTCCAGCGTCAACGCGGTGGCGGGCAGATCATGCGAGCCCAGCAGGCGCGTCACCATGTCGGCCAGCGCCAGTTGGCGCAGCGCCGCGTCGGGGATGCGTACCACCAGGCCCAGCGACGGCTGGCCCTGGCCACGCCACTGCGCCAGCCGCGCCAGGCCCTCGCGGAACTGCCACAGCGTCAGCGAGTGGACCAGACTCAGGCGGTCGGGCAGGTTGAGGAACTCGGTTTCCTCCAGTCGCCCCTGCCGTGGGTGATTCCAGTACGGCATCAGGCGCAGGCGCGGCGGCAGTTCCGCCTGCCGCGGCTGCTGCAGCATGTAGTCGTCGGCCAGGCCATCGTTGTACAGCGCCGCGTGCAGCTCGGCGATGCGGCGCGGGCGCGCGCTGCGCGCGTCGTCCATCTCCGGCTCGTAGACGCGGTAGTCGCGCTGGTCGCCGGCGGCGGCGTACTTGGCGATCTCGGCGTGGCGGATCAGGGTCTCGGCGTCGTCGCCGTGCTCCGGTGCGAGGGCGATGCCGACGCTGACGCGCAGGCCCAGGCTCTGGCGGCCGACGGTGACCGGCGTATCCAGCGCGAACTGCAGGCGGCTGGCGAAGCGGCGCGCCTCGGACTCGTCGCTGACCTGCGGCAGCAGGATGCCGAAGTCGTCATGGCCGAAGTGCGCAAGGATGTCGTTCTCGCCGAGCACGCTCTTGAGCCGCTCGGTGAGCTGGTTGACCAGGGCATAGGACGCATCGCGCCCTTGCGACTGCTCGGTTTCGTGGTACTGCTCGCTGGCCAGCGTCATCACCGCCACCGGCATGCCATGCACGCGCCGCCGTGTCAGGGCGCGGCCGATCAGGCTGATGAAGGCGTGGCGGTTGGGCAGGCCCAGGGTGTGGCCTTCCACCGGCGAGCGTTCCAGCTCGTGCTGCAGGATCGTGGTCTGTTCGCGCAGCGCGGAGGTTTCGTCGAGCAGCATCGCGCTGGCCTGGTAGGACAGCACCGTGCCGATGTACTGGCCCCAGATCAGGAAGGCCAGCGGCATGATGTCGAGCAGCCACAGCGCCGGGTTTTCGGCATGCACGCGCGTCAGGGAGGCCCACTCGGTGTCGCCGTGTGCGGCACGCGCCGCCAGCAGCGTGGCGGCCAGGATCGCCAGGATCGCCAGGCCCAGTCCGTACCAGGCATAGCGGTTGGTCTTGCTGCGCAGCAGGCCGGCAGCGCTGTTCAGGCCGTCCAGGCGCCTGTCCTGTCCCAGCGGTCGGTTCTGCGGCTTGTTCATAGCCAGCCCTGAAGCTCCTCCGGCGTGCGCAGGATCGCGTCCGCTCCCCAGCCCTCGATCGGGCCGCCCTCGCCAAGATAACCCCAATCGGCGGCGATCGTCCGCATGCCCGCCGCCCGTCCGGCGTCGATGTCGCGCCGGTCGTCACCGACGTAGACGCAGTCGGTGGGGGCGAGGCCGAGCATTTCGCAAGCCTTGTAGAGCGAGTCCGGCGCCGGCTTGGGCCGGGCCACCTCGTCGGCGCTCACCGTGACGGCGGAGCGGCTGTCCAGGCCCAGTTCCGCCATCAGCGGACGGGTCAGCCAGGCCGGCTTGTTGGTCACCACGCCCCAACGGATGCCGCTGCGCTCCATCGCGCGCAGGGCCTCGTCCATCTGCGGGAACAGGCAGGAAGCCCGGCTCAGATTGGCGCGGTAGTGATCGAGGAAGACATCGCGATGGCGCGGGAAGTCCGGGTGCTCGGGGCCGATGCCCAGGGCCTTGCCGAGCAGGCCGCGCGCGCCGGCCGAGGCCACCGGGCGGTAGTCCGCCAGCGGCAGCGGTGCCTGGCCCAGCGATTCGCGTACGAAGTTGGCGGCGTGGCCGAGGTCGGGAGCCGTGTCCACCAGGGTGCCGTCGAGGTCGAACAGCATGCAGCGCAGCGTCATGCGGGTTTCCGGCAGTGCATGAAGTAGTTCACGTCGATGTCCTTGCCCATGGTCGCGGTCTTGAGCAGCGGGTTGTAGCGCATGCCCTTGATCTCCAGCGTCTCCAGGCCCGCGGCCCGCGCCCAGCCGTCCAGTTCCGAGGGGCGGATGAACTTGGCGTAGTCGTGCGTGCCGCGCGGCACCAGGTTGAGCAGGTATTCGGCGCCGACGATCGCCAGCGCGAAGGACTTGGGATTGCGGTTGATGGTGGAGAACACCAGCGTGGCACCGGGCTTGGCCAGCGCGGCGCAGGCGGCGATCACCGACTCCGGCGCCGGCACGTGCTCCAGCATCTCCATGCAGCAGACCAGGTCGAAAGTGCCGGGCAGCTCGCGCGCCAGCTCCTCGGCGGGAATGCGGCGGTACTCGGCCTTCACGCCGGACTCCAGGCCATGCAGGCGCGCCACTTCCAGTGCGTCTTCGGCCATGTCGATGCCGAGGGTCTCGGCGCCGCGCTGGGCCAGGCCCTCGGTCAGCAGGCCGGCGCCGCAGCCGACGTCGACGGCGCGCTTGCCCTTGAGGCCGCCGGCGCAAGCTTCGATGTAGCGCAGCCGCGGTGGATTGATGTGATGCAGCGCGGCCATCTCGCCGCGCGGATCCCACCAGCTGGCGGCGAGGCGGTCGAAGTTGGCGATTTCACGCTTGTCGACGTTGGGATTCATTGTCTTTTCTCAGTCCGCAAATGAACGCGAATGAACGCGAATACAGGAAAACCTCTTGTTGCGGTATTTGCGTTGATTGGCGTTCATTTGCGGACGGCCTGTCTGGGCTTTCAAGGCTTGATCTTCTGCTGCCATTCCTGCGCGCGGGCGAGGATCGCGGCCTCGTCCAGCGTCAGCAGCTGGCGCTCGCGCATCAGCGGACGGCCGGCGACGTAGCTGTGGGTGATCTGGTCGCGGCCGGCGGCATAGGCCAGCTGCGACAGGACGTTGTAGACCGGTTGCGTCGCCGGGGCCGACAGGTCCACCGCGATGAAGTCGGCGGACTTGCCCGGCACCAGCGAGCCGGTGATGCCGTCCACGCCCAGGGCGCGGGCGCCGCCCAGCGTCGCCAGGTGCAGGGCCTGCGGTGCCGGCAGCGTGCTGGCGTTGCCGGACACGGCCTTGGCCAGCAGCGCGGCGGTGCGCAGTTCGCCCAGCAGGTCCAGGTCGTTGTTGCTGGCGGCACCGTCGGTGCCAATGGCGACGTTGACGCCGGCGGCCAGCAGCTTGCCCACCGGCGCGAAGCCGCTGGCCAGCTTGAGGTTGGATTCCGGGCAGTGCGCCACGTGCACGCCAAACTCGGCCGCCTCGGCGATCTCCTGGTCGGTGAGCTGGGTCATGTGCACGGCGATGAAGTCCGGGCCCAGCAGTTCCAGTTCCTTGAGGCGCTGCCAGGGACGCTTGCCGCTGGCCTGCACCGCCATCTCCACTTCGCCGGCGGTCTCGTGCACGTGCATGTGGATGCCGTTGCCCAGCTCGGTGGCGTACTTGCGCACTTCCAGCAGCGGCTTGTCGGACACGGTGTAGGGCGCGTGCGGCGCGAACACCGTGCGCAGCAGCGGGTTGCCGCGCACCGAGTCGTGCACCGCCAGGCCCTTGTGCAGGTACTCGTCGGGGCCGCTGGCCCAGGCGGTGGGGAAGTCGATCATGATCAGGCCGATGGTGGCCCGCATGCCGGACTCCGCCGCGACCTGCGCGCTGGCGTCCGGGAAGAAGTACATGTCGTTGAAGTACGTGGTGCCGCTGCGGATCATCTCGCAGCAGGCCAGGCGGATGCCGTCGACGCAGAACTCGCGGCTGGCATGCGCGCCCTCGGCCGGCCAGATGTGGTTCTGCAGCCAGTCCATCAGCGGCAGGTCGTCGGCGATGCCGCGCAGCAGGGTCATCGCCGAGTGGGCATGGATGTTGACCAGGCCCGGCATGACGGCGTGGCGCGGCAGCTCCAGCACCTCGGTGGCGCGGATCGCGCGGGCCTCGGCGGCGGGCAGCAGCTGCGCGATGCGGCCATCGCGGACCACCAGGGCGTGATGCTCCAGCACGGTCCCGGCGGGTTCGACGGTCACGAGCCAGCGAGGGAAGACCAGCAGGTCGGCAGTCTGCATAGCGGTATCGCAATGGGGAAGGGGATAGAATCGCCCGCCATTCTACCTTCGCGGAGCGTTTCGATGTCCGGTCACGTCCTGCCCATCGTCTGGGCCGATCCTGTCCTGCGCCTGCTGGACCAGCGCGTGCTGCCGCATGAGCTGTCCTACCTCGACTGCCAGAGCGCCGAGGATGTCGCCAGTGCGATCCACGGCATGGCGGTGCGCGGCGCCCCGGCGATCGGCATCGCCGCCGCCTACGGCCTGGTCCTGGCCGTGAACCGCGACCCGCAGTCCTTCGACACGGCCTTCCGCGTGCTGGCCGAGTCGCGCCCCACGGCGGTCAACCTGCGCTGGGCGCTGGAGCGCATGCGCGAGGTCTGGCGCCGCACCCCGGATGCCGCGGCGCTGCTGGCCGAGGCCATCGCCATCCATGAAGAGGACTTGGCGCAGAACCTGAAGATCGGCGCCTACGGTGCCGCCCTGCTGGGTCAGGGCGCCAAGGTGGTGACCCATTGCAACACCGGCGCCCTGGCCACCGGCGGCCATGGCACCGCCCTGGGCGTGATCCGCAGCGCCTGGGCCGCCGGCCACCTGGCGCAGGTCTTCAACACCGAGACCCGGCCCTGGCTGCAGGGTGCACGCTTGACCGCCTGGGAGCTGCAGCAGGAAGGCATCCCGGCCAAGCTGGTGGCCGACGGCGCCGTGGCGCACCTGATGACCCGCGAGAAGATCGACTGGGTGATCGTCGGCGCCGACCGCATCGCCGCCAACGGCGACACCGCCAACAAGATCGGCACCTATGCGCTGGCGGTGGCCGCCAGGCGCCACGGCGTGAAGTTCATGGTCGCCGCCCCCAGCGGCACCTTCGACCTGCATTGCCCCAGCGGCCAGGCCATCCCCATCGAGGAGCGCACCCCGCGCGAGCTGACCGAGTTCCGCGGCGAGCCGGTGGCGCCGCTGGGCTACGACGCCTTCAACCCGGTGTTCGACGTCACCCCGGCCGAACTGATCGACGCCATCGTCTGCGAGCGCGGCGTGATCAGCCCGGTGAACGAGGCGGCGGTGCGGGCGCTGTTGGGTTGAAGAAAGGTTTGTCCCCTCTCCCGCTTGCGGGAGAGGGGTAGGGGAGAGGGTTTCTGTAAATCTGGCATTGACTAACTATCGGCAGATTTACAGCAACCCTCTCCCGCCCTCCGGGCACCCTCTCCCGCAAGCGGGAGAGGGGACAGAAGACACCGGATAAGCTAAGTCCATTTCGTTCCGATCCAGCGGCCCGATCTGCCCTACAATCCCGCCCCATGACCGTCGCCCCCACGCCCAGCCTGCACCACCTGCGCACCCCGCGCCGGGCGGCTGTGCTGTGGCTGCTGCTGGCGGTGCTGTTCGCCCGCGGCCTGGTCGCGCCGGGCTTCATGCCGCAGTTCGGTGCCGGCGGCGTCGGTATCGTGCTGTGTACCCCACAGGGTCCCAAGACCCTGTGGAAGACCGACGAAACTCCCGCCGGCCAGCATGCCGTCGGCGAGCAATGCGCCTTCGGTCTTGCCCTGGGCATGGCCGGCCTGGCGGCCGCCGCGCCCCTGCTGGACCTTGCACTCGCGCCGCTGCGGGTCGTTGTCCGGCCGCAGGCTGCTGTCACGCCGCGCCGCGAGCGCGGAACCTCGGCCCGCGGCCCTCCCTCGTATTCCTGAAGTCGCCCGTTTGCCCGCGCGCGCCCGGCGCCGCGGTCCCGACTTGAGCGGCCGTCCACGGCCGTGTTCCAGGAGTTCACGAGATGTCCTTGCGTCTTTCGCAGGCCCGGCCGCTGGCCGCGCTCGCTTTGTTGCTGCCCTTCACGCTGTCCGCCCACGAGGTTTCCGAACCCGGTGTGGTGGTTCTCGAGCCGGTCACGGTCACCGGCGAGCGCGCCGGTTCGCCCACCGCGCCCACGGTCCGCCAGGC
The DNA here is from genome assembly GCF_003428335.1 of Solimonas sp. K1W22B-7. Taxonomy (GTDB): domain Bacteria; phylum Pseudomonadota; class Gammaproteobacteria; order Nevskiales; family Nevskiaceae; genus Solimonas_A. Next base: position 2,805,882 of record NZ_CP031704.1, on the reverse strand, counting down.
CCATGACCGGATCGAGCAGACGCCGGGCGGTGTCGACCTGGTCTCCAGCGAGGAATTCCAGGATCGCTACACGCGCAACCTGCGCGACATGCTGCGCGACACCCCGGGCGTGTTCGCCCAGACCCGTTTCGCCGAGGAAGTGCGCATCTCGATCCGCGGCTCGGGCCTGAGCCGCAGCAACCACCTGCGCGGCATCCTGCTGCTGCAGGACGGCATTCCCGTGAACCTGCCGGACGGCTTCGGCGACTTCCAGGAAGTGGACCCGCTGAACCTGCGCTACGTCGAGGTCTACAAGGGCGGCAACGGCCTGCGCTACGGCAGTTCGGCGCTGGGCGGTGCGATCAACGCCGTCAGTCCCACCGGCCGCACCGCGGTGCAGGAGAACCTGCTGCGCCTGGAAGGCGGCAGCTTCGGCAGCTTCCGCGAGCATGTCGCGGTGGCGCGTGCCGGCGACAAGTGGGATGTCTACGCCGGCCTCACCGCCAACCAGTCCGAGGGCTTCCGCGACCAGAGCGAAACCGACAACCGCCGTTTCAACGGCAACGTCGGCTATCGCCTCGGCGAGCAGGCGGAGACGCGCTTCTACCTCAACGTCAACGACATCAACCAGGAAATCCCCGGCACCCTCGGCTACGACGCCGCGCTGAAGAACCCGCGCACGGTGCTACCGACCGCCAACAGCTTCGACACCGGCCGCAACGTCGAGTCGCTGCGCCTGGCCAACCGCAGCAGCCTGCCGCTGGCCGGCGGCCAGCTCGAAACCGGTGGTTACTACTTCCACAAGAAGCTCTACCACCCGATCACCGGCATCGTGATCGACCAGCAGGGCGACTTCTTCGGTGCCTTCGCACAGTGGGCGGGCGAGGGCACGCTGCTGGGCCGCCGCAACGAGCTGACGCTGGGCAGCCGTATCGGCGCCGGCCACAACGACGCCAAGGTCTTCGCCAGTCTCGGTGGCGACCGCGGCGCGCAGACCGCCGACGCCGACGAGGAAGCGGCCGAGTACAACCTCTACGCCGAGAACCGCCTGTGGCTGACCCCGGCGCTGGCCCTGGTCGGCGGCCTGCAGGGCGTGCTGGCCGAGCGCGACTACAGCGACAACCGCAACGCGGCGGAGTCGGCCGAGCGCGAGTACAAGGGCCTCAATCCCAAGCTGGGCCTGCTCTACACGCTGCAGTCGAAGGCGCAGCTGTTCGCCAATGTCAGCCGCAGCTACGAGCCGCCGATTTTCGGCGACCTCAACCAGAACTCCACGGTTCAAAGCTGCGCCGGCACTGGCGTCGGCGGCTTCGCCGACCTGGACGCGCAGAAGGCCTGGACCGCGGAACTGGGCACGCGCGGCACGCAGGGCCGCTGGGCCTGGGACCTGTCGGTCTACCGCGCCGAGATCCGCGACGAGGTGCTGCAGCGCGCCTGCTCGCCGACCAACGCGATCCAGTTCAACGCCGGCGATACGATCCACCAGGGCGTCGAGGCCGGGCTGGCCTACAAGCTGCTGAAGGACGTGGCGCGGGCGGGCGATTCGCTGACCCTGCAGCAGGTCTACACCTACGCCGACTTCCGCTTCGACGGCGATCCGACCTACGGCGACAACCGCCTGGCCGGCCAGCCGCGGCACTACTACACCGCCGAGCTGCGCTACGACCACCCGGCGGGCTTTCACGTCGAGGCCGGCATCGAGCGCTCGCCCTCGGGGCTGACGGTGGACTACGCCAACACCCTGGAGGCGCCGGGCTTCACCACCTGGAATCTCGGAGGCGGTGTCGAGCTGTCGCATGGCCTGAGCCTGTTCATCGAGGGCCGCAACCTGTCCGACGAGCGCTACATCAGCAGCGTCTCGGCCACCACCGACTACAGCACGGCGACCAGCCGCAACCTGTTCTACCCGGGTGAGGGCAGGGCGGTGTACGGCGGCCTGCGCTGGGCCTGGTGAGGTGACGGCCTGGGTGATGCGCTGGCACCGGCGCCTGTCGCTGCTGGCCGGCGTCAGCCTGCTGCTGTGGGCCTCCTCGGGCCTGCTGCATCCGCTGATGTCCTGGACCAATCCCCGGCCGGCGGCGATGGCGCCGCCGGTCGGAGAGCCGCTGGACCTGCCGGCGCAGCCTCCGGTGCTGGCCGAACCGGCCGGCATCCTGCGCCTGCTGCGGCAGGACGGGCGGGTGTTGTGGCAGCGGGCATCCTCCGATCGCCAGCAGTTGCGCTATGTCGACGCGGCCAGCGGCGAGCCCGTGGCGGGGGCGGATCGCGAGCGCGCGATCCTGCTGGCGCGGCACTACACCGGGCTGGCGGTCGAACCGCTGGCCAGCGTGGTGGAGGTCAGGCATTACGACCGCGAATACCCGGCGGTGAACCGCCTGCTGCCGGCCTGGCGCGTCGAGTTCGCCGATGCACGCGGGCTCACCGCCTACGTCAGCACCGGCGAGGATCGCCTGGCCTCGCTGACCGACCGGCGCAAGCGCCTGCTGCTGACGCTGTTCCAGACCGTGCACACGCTGGACTTCCTCGACGGCGCCGAAGGCCTGCGGCTGGGCCTGGGCCTGTCGGCGGTGGGCAGCGTGCTGGCGATGGCGATGCTCGGCATCGGCCTGCTGCTGCGCCTGCGTCGGCGTTCCGCGGCGCCGCAGGCGCGGCGCTGGCATCGCGGTCTCGCGTGGATCGCCTGGGCGCCGGTGCTGATGTTCTCGGCCAGCGGGCTGTTCCACCTGCTGCGGCTGTCGCCGCTGCTGCTGCCTGCACCGGCTGTGCCGGCGCAGGCCGTGCAGGGCCCCTTGTCCTGGCCTGGGGAACTCGCCGGCGCGCGGTCGCTGAGCCTGCTGCCGCTGGGCGAGGGCAGCGCGGTCTGGCGGGCCCGCTACGACGCGAAGCGCCTGCGGTTGTTCGATGCCCGCAGCGGCGCGCCGCTGGCGGACGAGGCGGCGCTGGCGCGGCGGCTGGCAGGGGCGGGAGCTTCAGCCGATGCACGCCTGCAGGCTGGCTTCTCCGATGAATACGGCTTCGCCAACAAGCGCCTGCCGGTGTGGCGCATCGAAGGCGAAGGCGAGCGGGTCTTCGTGGACACCGCCTTCGGCCTGGTCGCGGCCCGGGCGGGCGGCCTGGACGTGGCCGAGCAGTGGAGCTTCTCCAGCTTCCACAAGTGGCAGTTCCTGGACCCGCTGGGCAAGGCCTGGCGCGATGCCATCCTCAGCCTGGGGGCGGTGCTGGGGCTGCTGGCGGCGGGCTTCGGGCTGTCGCTGCGCCGTCGCCGTTAAGCGAATTTTTCGGCCCCGGGAAGGCCCGTTCCGGCGGGTCCGGACAGGGGCCCTTCCAGCACCTGCCGCAGGGGGTGGCGGAGCCCTGTCCGGAAGGGTATTTGTACCCCGGTTTATGTTAGAATGTATCGACAAATTCCTGTACATAAATCATAGCTCCGCGCAAGGCGGACGCGAGTTTGCAAATGACTGATTTTGCTAAAGAAGTTCTGTCGGTAAATCTCGAAGACGAAATGCGCCGCAGCTACCTCGATTACGCCATGAGCGTGATCGTGGGCCGAGCGCTGCCGGACGCCCGCGACGGCCTCAAGCCGGTGCATCGCCGCTCGCTGTTTGCGATGCACGAGCAGCACAACGATTACAACAAGCCTTTCAAGAAGTCGGCGCGCATCGTCGGTGACGTGATGGGTAAGTACCACCCGCATGGCGACAGCGCGATCTACGACACGATCGTGCGCATGGCGCAGCCGTTCTCGCTGCGCTACCTGCTGGTGGACGGACAGGGCAACTTCGGCTCGGTGGACGGCGACGCGCCCGCGGCGATGCGCTACACCGAAATCCGCATGACGCGCATCGCGCATGAGCTGCTGGCCGACATCGACAAGGAAACCGTCGACTTCCAGCCGAACTACGACGGCTCCGAAAGCGAGCCGACGGTACTGCCCACCAAGTTCCCGAACCTGCTGGTCAACGGCAGCTCCGGCATCGCCGTGGGCATGGCGACCAACATCCCCCCGCACAACCTGTCCGAAGTCATCGACGGCTGCGTCGCGTTGATCGACAACCCGGACATCGAGCTGCGCGAGCTGATGCAGCACATCCCGGCGCCGGATTTCCCGACCCGCGGCCAGATCCTCGACGCCCACGGGCTGGTCGACGCCTACGCCACCGGCCGCGGCCGCATCGTGATCCGCGCGCGCACGCACTTCGAGGACATCGGCAACGACAAGCAGTCGATCGTCACCACCGAACTGCCGTACCAGGTCAACAAGGCGCGCCTGCTGGAGCGCATCGCCGAGCTGGTCAAGGACAAGAAGATCGAGGGCATCACCGAGCTGCGCGACGAGTCCGACAAGGACGGCACGCGCATGGTGATCGAGCTGCGCCGCGGCGAGAACGCCGAGGTGGTGCTCAACAACCTGTACCAGCAGACCCAGCTGCAGATCGTGTTCAGCCTGAACATGGTCGCGCTCGACGGCGGCCAGCCCAAGCTGCTGTCGCTGAAGTCGCTGCTGGAGATCTTCGTCCGTCACCGTCGCGAAGTGGTGACGCGCCGCACCCGCTACCTGCTGCGCAAGGCGCGCGAACGCGCCCATGTGCTGGAAGGCCTGTCGGTGGCGCTGGCCAACATCGACGAGATCATCGCCCTGATCAAGCGCAGCCCCTCGCCGGCGGAAGCCAAGGCCGGGCTGGTCTCGCGCACCTGGGATCCGGGCCCGGTCACGGCGATGCTGGAGCGCGCCAGCGCCAATGCCTCGCGCCCTGACGGCCTGGCCGCCGAGTTCGGCATCGTCGACGGCGGCTATCGTCTCTCGGAAGCCCAGGCCCAGGCGATCCTGGAACTGCGCCTGCACCGCCTCACCGGCCTGGAGCAGGACAAGATCCACGAAGAGTTCCGCGAACTGCTGGAAGCGATCCTGGATTACCTCGACATCCTCGGCTCCGAGCCGCGCCTGCTGTCGGTGATTCGCAGCGAGCTGCTGGAGATCAAGGAAGCCTACGGCGACGATCGCCGCACCGAGATCACCAGCGCCGCGCTGAACATTGCCCATGAAGACCTGATCGCCCCGCAGGACATGGTGGTCACGCTGTCGCACGAAGGCTACGTCAAGGCCATGGCGATGGACGAGTACCAGGCCCAGCGCCGCGGCGGCCGCGGCAAGATGGCCACGGCGACCAAGGAAGAAGACTTCGTCGATCGCATCTGGGTGGCACACTCGCACGACACGCTGCTGTGCTTCTCCAGCTCCGGCAAGTGCTACAAGCTGCGCGTGTTCGAGCTGCCCTCCGGTTCGCGCGGCTCGCGCGGCAAGCCCTTCAACAACCTGCTGCCGCTGGAAGCCGGCGAGAAGATCAACGCCGTGCTGCCGATCGAGTCCTTCGGCGCCGCGCCGGATGCGGAAGATCCGGCAGCGGAGGATCGCTACATCTTCATGGCGACGCGCCGCGGCACGGTCAAGAAGACCCCGCTGTCGGCCTTCGCCAACGTGCGCAGCAACGGCCTCATCGCCGTGGACCTGCGCGTCGACGACGAACTGGTCGGCGTGGCGCTGACCTCCGGCCATGACGACATCATCCTGATCTCCGACTCCGGCCGCGCCATCCGCTTCAACGAGGGCGACGTGCGCTCGATGGGTCGCGGCGCCACCGGCGTGCGCGGCATGCGCCTGCTCAAGAGCTTCGCCGGTTCCGAGGAGGAGGGCGAAGAGGCCGTGGTCGCCGAGGCCGACGAGGCCGCGGACGACACGCCCGACAACGGCGAGAGCGCACGCGTGATCTCGCTGATCGTGCCCGAGACCGGCGACATCCTGACGGTGTCCGAGTTCGGCTTCGGCAAGCGCACGCCGATCGACCAGTTCCCCAAGCGCGGTCGCGGCGGCCAGGGCGTCATCGGCCAGGCGCTGACCGACAAGACCGGTCGCCTGATCGGCGCCGTGACGGTCGACGACCGCCATGAACTGATGCTGATCTCCGAGTCCGGCAACCTGATCCGTACCCGCGCCGCGGAAGTGCGCATCGCCGGCCGCAACACCCAGGGCGTGCGCATCATGCGTCCGGTGGACGGCGACCGCCTGGTCGGCGTGGACCGCTACGTCGCCGAGGACGAGGCCGTGGTGCTGCCGGCGATCGACGCGCCGGAGGCCAGTGCGGAGATCGTGCCTGACGTTGCCCCCGATGCTGCAACCGACGCGGGCGACGCCGCCGAGTAAGCGGCGACCCCGCGGTATCCGGCAGGGTCCGGCGGCTGCTTCATGAGCAGCCGCCGGAAGCCGGTCGGCGATTCATCAAATCCTCATCGAAGTTTCACGGGAAACGCGTAGCGTCGCGCGCTTCCCGGACTGGAGCGCAAGGCTCCAGCTGTCGCGGGAATCCAGCGGTTTCCCCATAACGACATTCGAAGAGGGTTCCAGATGCGCTTTGCCCGTTCCCTGGTTTTCGCAACAATCGCTTCCGTCCCGGCGCTGGCCTCCGCGCTGCAGCCGGGCGACGTCGCCGTCATCGGCATCTACAGCGACGCGCCGGACAAGACCGCGTTCGTCGCGCTGGTCGACCTCCCGGCCGGCACCACGCTGGGCATCACCGACGAGGGCTGGAAGTCCACCGGCGGTTTCCGCAGCGGCGAGAACCACGTGAGCTGGACCGCCCCGACCGGCGGCGTCGCCGCGGGCAGCGTCATCAACTTCAACATGTCCGACGTGTCCAACAGCGGCGACCAGATCACCGTCTACAGCGGCAGCGCCGCCAGCCCGACGCCGCTGTTCGCGGTGAACGACGACGGCAGCAGCTGGGCCAGCAATGCCAGCAGCAACAACAACTCCGCGCTGCCGGCCGGCCTCAGCAACGGCGCCACCGCCGTGGCCCTGAACGAGAAGGACAACTACGCCTACACCGGACCCACCAGCGGCACCAAGGCCGTGCTGCTGGCCGCCATCGCCAACAAGGCCAACTGGACCGGCAACGACGGCAGCGCCCCGGCCTGGCCGAGTGCCTTCACCGTGACCGGCGGCGGCACGCCGACCCCGCCGGGCGTCCCCGGCACCGCCACCTACAACACCACCTCCGACGGTTCCGCCGCGGTCTGGGCGGGCGATCACTTCATCAACTTCAACGACGAGACCAACGTCGTGCGCCTGTACAAGGCCGGCACCAGCGGCACTTCGGTCAAGACCTGGGACCTGGGCAGCGGCCTGGGCCTGTCCAAGGAAGCGGACTTCGAGGACGCGGCGCGCATCGGCAACGACCTGCTGGTGATCACCTCGCACGGCCGCAACAAGGACGGCGAGTACAAGGCCGACCGCTACCGCTTCGCGCGCCTGGCGATCTCGGGCAGCGGCGCCACCACTGGCCTGACCGTCACCGGCTACACGAAAACGCTGCTGGAAAACCTGCTCGACAGCAGCAAGTGGCAGCAGCCGGATACCGCCGTCATCAACCTGCTGAAGGACCGCACCAAGCTCGGCACCGCCACCGTGCCGAACCTGGCGCCGAAGATCGATGGCTTCAACATCGAGGGCCTGGCGCAGCTGCCGGGCGCCACGCCGCGTGTCGCCATCGGCCTGCGCAATCCGCTGATCAACAACCTGGCGATCGTCGTCACGCTGGAGAACCCGCTGCAGGCGGCCACCGGCAGCACGCCGGTGTTCGGCCAGGCGATCCGCCTGGACCTCGGGGGCTACGGCATCCGTGGCATGGTCTGGTCGGCCACCGACAACAAGATGTACATCGTCGCCGGGCACATCAGCTCCGACCCGGAAGCGCAGTTCTTCCTCTACAGCTGGGATGGCCTGCCGACCTCGGCGCCGCAGTACCTGGGCACCGTGCAGCACAGCAGCGGCGGTTCGATCGAAGCGCTGCTGCCGCACGAGGGCACCCAGTCGTTGCGCATGCTGGTGGACGAGGGCGGGGTGCTGGTGAACGGTACCGAGAAGAAGGACCTGTCCGCCTCGCAGCAGAACTTCCACGACATGCTGTTCACGCTGCCCTGAGGCTGTTTCGTGGTCGCCTGCCGGCGGCAGCGCCGCCGGCAGGCCTCCCGGTTATCATCTGCGGTGCCGAACTTGGCGCCGCTTCGGGGATCAGAGGAGGGGACTCGCACGAGTCCCCTCCGATGACACCGGAGACATAACCAGAGGGAGAACCCGTTTGCCGCATCACACGCCCCTGATCGCGACCATTGTCATGGGCCTGGTGCTGGCCTTCATCTTCGGCGCGCTGGCCCACCGCCTGCGCCTGCCGCCGCTGGCAGGCTATCTGCTCGCCGGCATCGTCGTCGGTCCCTTCACCCCCGGCTTCGTCGCCGACCCCGCGCTGGCCCCGGAGCTGGCCGAGATCGGCGTGATCCTGCTGATGTTCGGGGTGGGCCTGCATTTCTCGCTGGCCGACCTGATGGCGGTGAAGCGCATCGCCATCCCCGGCGCCATCGCGCAGATGGCGGTGGCCACGCTGCTGGGCATGGCGCTGGCCTGGGCGGTGGACTGGCCGATGGCACAGGGCTTCGTCTTCGGTCTGGCGTTGTCGGTGGCCAGTACCGTGGTGCTGCTGCGCGCCCTGGAAGAGCGGCGACAGATCGAGACCAATCGCGGGCGCATCGCCGTGGGCTGGCTGATCGTCGAGGACCTGGCGATGGTGCTGGCCCTGGTGCTGCTGCCGGCCCTGGCCGGCGCCATGGGCGGGCGCGTACCGGACGCCGTGCCGGGCAGCAACCCCAGTGTGTTCGCCGCGATCCTGCTGACCCTGGCCAAGGTTGCCGCCTTCGTCGCCTTCATGCTGATCGTCGGGCGGCGCCTGATCCCCGGCATCCTGCACATGATCGCCCGCACCGGTTCCAAGGAGCTGTTCCGCCTCGCCGTGCTGGCGGTGGCGCTGGGCGTGGCCTTCGGCTCGGCGCAGCTGTTCGGCGTGTCCTTCGCCCTGGGTGCGTTCTTCGCCGGCATGGTGCTGAGCGAGTCCGAGCTGAGTTCGGAGGCGGCGCAGGAGACGCTGCCGCTGCGCGATGCCTTCGCCGTGCTGTTCTTCGTCTCGGTGGGCATGCTGTTCAACCCCTCGATCCTGGTGACGCAGCCCTGGCTGGTGCTGGCGGCCTTCCTGATCATCGTGCTGGGCAAGTCGCTGGCGGCGATGGTGATCGTGCTGGCGTTCAAGTACCCGCGCGGCACCGCACTGACCATCGCCGCCAGCCTGGCGCAGATCGGCGAGTTCTCCTTCATCCTGGCGACCCTGGGCGTGGACCTGGGCCTGCTGACCGAGACCGCGCGCGACGTGATCCTGGCCGCCGCGATCTTCTCGATCATCGCCAACCCCTTCTTCTTCATCATCTCGGATCGCCTGGAGCGGCGCTGGGGCCAGGTGCGGGCCGTGGGCGCCTACACCCCGGTCATTTCCGATCACGTCGTGGTGGTGGGCTACGGCCGCGTCGGCAGCGCCGTGGTCGAGACCCTGCAGCAGCAGGGCACGCCGTTCCTGGTGATCGAGGAGCAGGACGAGCGCGTGCAGCGCCTGCGCGAGCGGGGCATCCCGGTGCTGGTCGGCAATGCCGCCCAGCCCGCCACCCTGCGCGCCGCCCAGCTGACCAAGGCCCGCACCCTGATCCTGGCCGTGCCCAATGCCTTCGAGGCCGGGCAGGTGATCCAGCAGGCCAGGGAAGTGCAGCCCGAGCTGCGCATCTTCGCCCGCGCCCATTCCGACGCCGAAGTCGACTACCTGCGCAAGCGCGGCGCCAGCTTCATCGTCATGGGCGAACGCGAGATCGCGCGCAGCATGGTGGAGCAGCTCGCCGTGCCGGCCTGACTCGGGCCACTCGGCCGGACATGTAGGAGGCAGCTTGTGACCGCAGGAAATCCCTGTGGGACTGCCGACAGGCTAGAGGTCGCCAGCAAGCTGGCTCCTACATTCCAGGGCATTCCATATTGACTAACATGTCCTGTTAGGTGATATACTAAGTCCATGAATTTCAGCGTCCATTTCGACGAAGCCACCATCGAACGCCTGAACAAGGCGGTCGAGCGGGCGGGGGTCACGCGCAACCGCCTGATTTCCATGGCGGTGCAGGAATGGCTGGCGCGGAACGAGGAAAAGGACTGGCCGGAGTCGCTATTGGCGCACTTCCGCAACCCGGCCCCGGAACTGGCCCAGGACACCCTGGATTTCCAGGCCTGGCGCGAGCATCTTGGCGGCCCGGCGGAAACTCGCTGGTGAAGTACCTGCTGGACGCCAACGTGATCGCCGGAGCGGTCAAGGGCCGCCTGCCGGTGGTGCTGAAGCTGTCCAAGCTCAAGCCCAGCGACATCGCGGTGGCGGCGATCAGCCGGATGGAAGCCGAGGCGGCGCTGCGGGCGCAGCCGCGGGCGCAGGCGCGCTACGCCAAGCTGCTGAAGGAGTTCTTTGCCAACGTGAAGGTCATTGCCTTCGACGTGGCGGAGACCCAGCAGGCGGTGACGCTGGCGGCCTACGCGCAGCAGATGGACGAGAAGATCGGCGCCTACGACCTGCTGGTCGCGGCGACGGCGCTGTCGCACCAACTGGTGCTGGTGACGGACCGGCCGCAGGCGTTCGCGGCGGTGCCGAACCTTGATGTAGAGAAATGGGCTTGACCTTGTGGGAGCGGCCTTGGCCGCGATGGGTCAGGCGGTAAATGTGGGATTTTCGCGGCCAAGGCCGCTCCCACTGAAGAAGTGGCGGTACGAAAAACATTTAACACTCATTGCCCAGGACATTGACCATGAAAAGAATCGTGAATTTCAGCGCCGGCCCCGCGACCCTCCCGCTGGCCGTACTCGAGCAGGTGCAGGCCGAAATGCTGGACTGGCACGGCTCGGGCATGTCGGTGATGGAAATGTCGCATCGCGACAAGGAATTCATGAGCATCGCCCAGGACGCCGAGAAGGACCTGCGCGAGATCGCGGGTATCCCGGCCAACTACAAGGTGCTGTTCCTGCAGGGCGGCGCCACCGGCCAGTTCACCTTCCTGCCGATGAACCTGCTGCGCGGCAAGGCCGGCTTCGACTACGTGCTGACCGGCGACTGGGGCAAGAAGGCCGCCAAGGAAGCGGGCAAGTACGGCAAGGTCAACATCGCCGCCAGCAGCGAGGGCGACAAGTTCACCAGCATCCCGGACGTGAAGAACTGGAAGCTGGATCCGAACGCGGCCTACGTGCACATCACGCCCAACGAGACCATCCACGGCGTCGAGTTCCACCAGGAGCCCGAGACCAACGGCGTGCCGCTGGTGGCCGACATGTCGTCGAACATCCTGTCGCGCGAAATCGACATCGGCAAGTACGGCCTGATCTACGCCGGCGCACAGAAGAACATCGGCCCCTCGGGCATCACGATCGTGATCGTGCGCGAGGACCTGATCGGCCAGGCCATGGCGACCACGCCGGGCATCTTCGATTACAAGCAGATGGCCGACAACGAGTCGATGCTGAACACCCCGCCGTGCTTCGCCTGGTACGTGTCGGGCCTGGTGTTCAAGTGGATCAAGGACAACGGTGGCCTGGCGGGCATCGGTGAGCGCAACGCCCGCAAGGCCGGAGCGCTGTACGACTACATCGACAGCCAGGACTTCTACAGCAACCCGGTGGCCAAGGCCAACCGCTCGCGCATGAACGTGCCGTTCGTGCTGGCCAATGCCGAGCTGGACGCGGAGTTCCTCAAGGGCGCCAAGGCCGCCAGCCTGTCGGGCTTGAAGGGTCACCGCTCGGTGGGCGGCATGCGCGCCAGCCTGTACAACGCGATGACGCAGGACGGCGTGAACGCGCTGATCGAATACATGAAGGAATTCGCCCGTACGCGCGGCTGAGACGCAACAGACTCTGGTCCGCAAATGAACGCGAATGAACGCAAATAAATTATTTCTTCTATTGGCGTTTATTTGCGTTTATTAGCGGACTGACTAAATCTTTAAAGGAATCTTCCCATGTTCAAGATCCAGACCCTCAACAACATCTCCGTCCTCGGCCTCGAGCGCCTGCCGCGCGAGCGCTACGAAGTCGCCTCCGAGCTGTCCAGCCCGGACGCCGTGATGGTGCGCTCGGCCGACATGCACAAGCTCGATATCCCGACCAGCGTGAAGGCCATCGGCCGCGCCGGCGCCGGTACCAACAACATCCCGGTCGCGGCCCTGTCCAAGCGCGGCGTGGTGGTGTTCAACGCCCCGGGCGCCAACGCCAACGCGGTCAAGGAACTGGTGCTGTCCGGCATGCTGCTGGCGGCGCGCAACATCCCGCAGGCCCTGGACTTCGTGAAGAAGCTCGACGGCGACGACAAGGCCATGCACCTGGCGGTCGAGGACGGCAAGAAGAAGTTCGTCGGTTTCGAGCTGCCGGGCCGCACCCTGGGCGTGATCGGCCTGGGTGCCATCGGCGTCAAGGTGGCCAACGCCGCCCTGGAACTGGGCATGACGGTCTACGGCTATGACCCGGCGATGACGGTGACCAACGCCTGGCAGCTGAACTCCGGCGTGCGCCAGGCCCTGTCGGTGGACGACCTGGTGTCCAAGAGCCAGTTCATCTCGGTGCACGTGCCGCTGCTGGACGCCACCCGCGGCCTGATCAATGCCGACCGCCTCAAGCTGATGCCCAAGAAGGGCGTCATCCTGAACTTCGCTCGCGAGGCCATCGTCGACGAGAAGGCCGTGATCGAGTCGCTGGACGCCGGCGGCCTGCACGCCTATGTCTGCGACTTCCCGAGCAATGCCCTCAAGGGCCACCCCCGCGTGATCGCGACCCCGCACCTGGGCGCCAGCACCGGCGAGGCCGAGGACAACTGCGCCGTAATGGTTGCCGACCAGCTGCGCGAGTTCCTGGAACTGGGCAACGTGCGCAACTCGGTCAACTTCCCCGAGGCGGTGATGGCCCTGCTGCCGGGCAAGACCCGCCTGTGCATCGTCAACGAGAACGTGCCGAACATGGTCGGCCAGATTTCCACGACCCTGGCCAAGCACAACCTGAACATCGCCGACCTGCTCAACAAGTCGCGCGGCGATCTGGCCTACACCATCGTGGACGTGGACTCCGGCTGCGCCCAGGACGTGGTGCAGGAACTCCAGGGCATCCAGGGCGTGCTGTCGGTGCGCTGCATCCCGGCCCGCTAAGCCTAAAGAAGACATCGGTCCGCAAATGGACGCAAATGAACGCGAATAGGCCGGAATATTAATTTGCGTTTATTTGCGTTCATTCGCGGACTGCCTGGTCTTGGAAGGGCTAGGGGACGGCAAGGGGAGCGCGTACAATCGCGCTCCCTGTTTTCGTTACGGCACCCATGAACAACGAACTGGCCCAGGCCCGCACCCGGATCGACGCCCTGGACGAGCAGATCCAGACGCTGATCTCGCAGCGCGCCCGCATCGCCCAGGATGTCGCCCACATCAAGGAAAAGATGGGCGACAGCACCGGCAACCACTACCGCCCCTCGAGGGAGGCGGAGGTGCTGCGCCGCGCGATGGAGCGCAATACCGGCCCGCTGACCGACGAGACGGTGGCGCGGCTGATGCGCGAGATCATGTCGGCCTGCCTGTCGCTGGAATCGCCGCTGAAGATCGCCTACCTGGGGCCCGAGGGTACCTATACCCAGGCGGCGGTGCAGAAGCACTTCGGCGACAGCATCACGGCGCGCCCGGCGGCGGCGATCGACGAGATCTTCCGCGACGTGGAAACCGGCAATGCCGACTACGGCGTGGTGCCGGTGGAGAACTCCCTGGGCGGCATCGTCAGCCACACCCTGGACGAGCTGGCCCAGACCACGCTGCGCATCTGCGGCGAGGTGACGCTGCCGATCCACCACTGCCTGCTGTCCACCGAGACCTCGATCGAGGGCATCACGCACATCTACTCGCACCAGCAGTCCTTTGCGCAGTGCCGCAAGTGGCTGGATGCGCGCCTGCCCAAGGCCGAGAAGGACACCGTGGCCAGCAACGCCCAGGCGGTGCTGATCGCCCGCGAGAAGGGCGGGGCGGCCATCGCCGGCCAGCAGGCGGCCAAGCTCTACGGCATGAACATCCTGGCCTCGAACATCGAGGACGACCCCAACAACACCACGCGCTTCCTGATCATCGGCAAGCACGACCCGTCGCCCACCGGCGACGACGTCACCTCGGTGGTGCTGACCGCGCAGCGCAACATGCCCGGCGCGCTGTTCAAGCTGCTGCAGCCCTTCGCCCGCGAGAACATCGACCTGACGCGCATCGAATCGCGGCCGGTCAAGGGCGCGGCGGTGCACGACTACTACTTCTTCATCGACTTCCGCGGCCACGCACTGGATCCGCGCATCGAGTCGGTGCTGGCGGAAGTCCGCGCGGCCTCGGCCTATTTCAAGATCCTCGGTTCCTATCCCACCGCACCGTTCTAGGGCTGTCCCGTGACCTCACCCCTGCTGAAAAACGCCGCTACCGGCGTGCTGAGCCTGGAGGCCTACGCCCCGGGCATGCCGATCGAGGAGCTGCAGCGCCGCCTGGGCATCAGCCACGCGATCAAGCTGGCCTCCAACGAGAACCCGCTGGGCCCGAGCCCGGCGGTGAAGGCGGCGATCGCCGAGGTGCTGGCCCACGGCAACCTGGCGCTGTACCCGGACGGCGGCGGCTTCCGCCTGAAGAAGGCCATCGGCGACTTCCGCGGCATCGCCCCGGAATGCATCACCCTGGGCAACGGTTCCAACGACATCATCGAGCTGCTGGGACGCCTGTTCCTGGGCCCCGGCCGCGCCTCGCTGTTCTCGCAGCACGCCTTCGCGGTGTACCCGATCATCACGCAGGCGCAGAGTGCCCGCGCGGTGGTGGTGCCGGCGCGTCCGGCCGATGACGCGCAGCCGCTGGGGCATGACATGCAGGCCTTCGCCACCGCGCTGAAGGCCAACCCCGATGTGTCGCTGGTATTCATCGCCAATCCGAACAATCCCACCGGCACCTGGCTGGCGCCGGCGGATATCGAGGCTTTCCTGAAGCAGGTGCCGCCGCAGGTGATGGTGGCGCTGGACCTGGCCTACGACGAATACATGGAGCCGGCGCTGCGCAGCCCGGCGCGCGCCTGGCTCGACCAGTACCCCAACCTGGTGCTGTTCCACACCTTCTCCAAGGCCTACGGCCTGGCCGGCCTGCGCGTGGGCTACTCGCTGTCCAGCCCCGAACTGGCCGACCTGCTCAACCGCGTGCGCCAGCCCTTCAACAACAACAGCCTGGCCCTGCTGGCGGCGGAAACCGCGCTGGCCGACCAGGACCACGTGGCGCGCTCGGTGGAACTGAACAACCGCGAGCGCACGCGCCTGACCGCCGTGCTGCGCGGCATGGGCCTGAGCGTGCTGCCCTCGCAGGCCAACTTCATCGCCGTGGGCTTCGGCCGCGACGCCGCGCCGATCAACCAGGCGCTGATGCAGCGCGGCGTGATCGTGCGCCCGGTGGCGTCCTACCAGATGCCGCAGTTCCTGCGTTTCAGCATCGGCACCGAGGCGGAAAACGATCGCCTGGTGGCGGCGCTCAGGGAGATCCTCGCGTCGTGAGCGTGCAGCGACTCGCCATCATCGGTCTGGGGCTCATCGGCGGCTCGTTCGCGCGGGCGGTGCTGAAGGCCGGGGTCGTGCACGAAGTGATCGGCTATGACGTCGATCCGGCGCGCGTGGCCGCTGCCATCGAACTCGGCGTGGCGACCCACGCGGCCGATTCCCTGGAAGCGGCCGTGCGCGACGCCGACGTGGTGCTGCTGTCGGTGCCCGTGCTGCAGACCCGCGAGGTGCTGTCGCAGCTGGCGTCCTGGCTGCGCGACGACGCGATCCTGACCGACGTCGGCAGCACCAAGGTGTCGGTGCAGGAAGACGTGGCGGCGGTGTTCGGCGTGCTGCCGGCGCGCTTCGTCGGCGGCCATCCGGTGGCCGGCAACGAGAAGAGCGGGGTGGAAGCCTCCTTTGCCGAGTTGTTCCAGGGGCGCCGCTGCATCCTGACGCCGCATGAAGGGCAGGACCCGGCGGCGCTGGCCACCGTGCGCGCCCTGTGGGAAGCGGCCGGCAGCGTGGTCTGCGAGATGAGCGCAGAGCACCACGACGAGGTGCTGGCCGCGACCAGCCACCTGCCGCACGTGCTGGCCTTCGCCCTGGTGGACTTCCTCAACACCCTGGACTCGCGCAAGGAAATCTTCGCCTACGCCGCCGGCGGCTTCCGCGACTTCACGCGCATCGCCTCCAGCAGCCCCAAGATGTGGCACGACATCACCCGCGCCAACCGTGCGGCGGTGCTGGGCGCGCTCGACGGCTACCTCGGCGAACTGCAGAAGCTGCGCGACGCCATCACCGACGACGACGGTCCGGTGATCCTCGACATCTATACCCGCGCCCGCGATGCCCGCGAGCGCTACCTGGAGCTGGTCGAAAGACCGGCCGCCACGAAGAAGTCATGAGCCTCAAAAAAGCATTTCAGCCGCGGATGACGCGGATAAACGCGGATCAAGACAGATCAAACATCTTGTATATCCGCGTTTATCCGCGTCATCCGCGGCAAATGAGTTTTTTGGTATGAGTCATTCACCGCCCTTCCTCGATCTGGCGCCGATCCGCGCGGCGCGCGGCGAACTGCGCCTGCCCGGCTCCAAGAGCGTGTCGATCCGCGCGCTGCTGCTGGCCGCGCTGTCGGAAGGCGAAACGGTCCTGACGGGCCTGCTCGACTCCGACGACACCCGCGTGATGCGTGAAGCCCTGAAATCCTGCGGCGTGCCGCTGGAGGATCTCGGTGAGGCCGGCTGGCGCGTGCGGGGCGCGGCACGCCTGCCGCTGCGCGAGGCGGACATCTTCGTCGGCAACTCCGGCCTTTCGGTGCGCACGCTGGTGGCGGTGCTGGCCTTCATGGAGGGCCGCTATCGCCTTTCCGGCGTGCCGCGCATGCACGAGCGGCCGATCGGCGACCTGGTCGATGCCCTGCGCCCGCTCGGTGCCCGCATCGGCTACCAGCAGCTGGAGGGTTTCCCGCCGCTGCTGATCGAGCCGGCGCAGGCGCGTGCGGCGCAGCCGGTGCGGGTGCGCGGCGACGCCTCCAGCCAGTTCCTCACCGGCATCCTGCAGTCCGCGCCCTTGCTGGCGCGGGAGCATGAGCTGGTGGTGGAGGTGGAAGGCGAGCTGATCTCGAAGCCCTACATCGAGCTCAGCATCGCCCTGATGCGCCGCTTCGGCGTCGAGGTCCAGCGTTCGTCTACCGCTGCCGGTACACCGCGCTTCACGGTCGCTTCGGGCGCCCGCTACCGCGCGCCCGGCACGTTTGCCGTCGAGGGCGACGCTTCATCGGCCTCCTATTTCCTGGCGCTGGGCGCGCTGGCCGGTGGGCCGGTGCGCGTGCAGGGCATGGGCAGCGCCAGCCTGCAGGGCGATGTGCGCTTTGCCGGGGTGATGGCCGCGATGGGCGCCGAGGTGACGCAGGGTGAGGACTGGACCGAGGTGCGCTCGCCGGGACTGGCCTCCGGCTTCCGGCCGAAGGCCATCGACGCCGACTTCAACCACATTCCCGACGCGGCGATGACCGTGGCGGTGGTGGCGCTGTTCGCCGACGGCCCCAGCGTGCTGCGCAACATCGGCAGCTGGCGCGTGAAGGAGACCGACCGCATCGCCGCCATGGCGGCGGAGCTGGCCAAGCTCGGCGCCGAGGTCGAAGCCGGCCCCGACTTCCTGCGCATCGTGCCGCCCGCGGCGCTGCGCCCGGCGGCCATCGACACCTACGACGACCACCGCATCGCCATGAGCTTCTCGCTCGCCGCCTGCGGCGGCGTGCCCGTGCGCATCAACGATCCGGGCTGTGTCGCCAAGACCTTCCCGGACTATTTTTCGCGGCTTGCCGCGCTGACCACCTCCTGAACAGAACATGCCGTCCCTGATTTCCCCAGACTCCCCGGCGCCGGTCATCACCGTCGATGGTCCCAGCGGCGTCGGCAAGGGCCTGGTGACGCGCTGGCTGAGCCAGCGCCTGGGCGGCTGGCACCGCCTGGACAGCGGCGCCCTGTACCGCATCCTGGCGCTGGCCGCCGAGCGGGCAGGGGTGCCGGACAGCGACGGTTCCGCCGTGGCGGCCCTGGTGCCGGACCTGCACATTGAGTTTGCCGGCGACACCGAGCATGACGAGGCGATCCTGGTCCACGGCGAGAACTGGGCCGACGCGGTGCGCGCCGAGACCTCCGGCGCCCTGGCTTCGCGCATCGCGACCCTGCCCGAGGTGCGCGCGGCCCTGCTGCAGCTGCAGAAGGACTTCCGCCGTCCCCCGGGCCTGATCGCCGACGGCCGCGACATGGGTACCGTGGTATTTCCCGATGCCCCGCTCAAGATTTTCATGGATGCCAGCGCCGACGAGCGCGCGGCACGCCGCTACAAGCAGTTGAGCGATAAGGGAATACCCGCTACACTCGATGGTCTCTGCGTAGAGATCCGCGCCCGCGACGCGCGCGACCGCAACCGCCCCATCGCCCCGCTCAAGCCGGCCGAAGGGGCCGAAGTGGTTGATACAACGGGACTTTCCCCTGCCGAGGTCATCGGAAAAGTGGAAAGCCTGCTGCGTCGCTACGGGTTCTGATTTCCCCCGCAGACAGCCGGTCCACAGGATGTGGGCCGTTTCTTCTATTCACCAGGACCGACCGCAAGGACGCGGCGGATGTTCCACCTACCACCACAAAAGAGTTTTTCGGAATGATCGAAAGTTTTGCTGAAATGTTCGAGGCCAGCCTCAAGGGCGGCCAATCCATGCAGTCGGGCACCATCGTCAACGCCCGCGTGCTGGCTGTTAAGCCGGATGTCGTGATCGTCGACGCGGGCCTCAAGTCCGAAGGCGTGATCCCCATCCAGGAATTCATGGTCGACGGCGAGATCAAGGTTGCTGCCGGCGACGAAGTGGAAGTTGCGCTGGAGACCGTCGAAGACGGTTTCGGCGAAACCAAGTTCTCCAAGGAGAAAGCTGAGCGGATCAAGACCTGGGAGCGCCTCGCGAAGGCCTTCGAGGGCAAGGAAACCGTCATCGGCATCATCACCGGCAAGGTCAAGGGCGGCTTCACGGTCGATATCGGCACCGTCCGCGCCTTCCTCCCCGGTTCGCTGGTCGACGTCCGCCCGGTGCGCGACACGTCCTACCTCGAGGGCAAGCCGCTCGAGTTCAAGGTCATCAAGCTCGACAAGCTGCGCAACAACGTCGTCGTCTCGCGTCGCGAAGTGCTCGAGGCCGAGTACAGCGCCGAGCGTGACACCCTCCTGGCCAACCTGCAGGAAGGCGTGGTCCTCCGCGGCGTGGTCAAGAACCTGGTCGAGTACGGCGCGTTCGTCGACCTCGGCGGCATCGACGGCCTGCTGCACATCACCGACATGACGTGGAAGCGCGTCAAGGATCCGGCCGAAGTCGTCACCGTCGGCCAGGAAATCGAAGTCAAGGTCCTCAAGTACGACCGCGAGCGTCGCCGCGTCAGCCTCGGCCTCAAGCAGCTGGGCGCCGATCCGTGGATGGATATCGAGCGTCGCTACCCCGAGAAGACCCGCCTGTTCGGCAAGGTCACCAACATCACCGACTACGGTTCGTTCGTCGAGATCGAGCCGGGCGTCGAGGGCCTGGTCCACGTGTCCGAAATGGACTGGACCAACAAGAACGTCAACCCGGGCAAGGTCGTGCAGGTCGGCGACGAAGTCGAAGTCATGATCCTCGACATCGACGGCGAGCGCCGCCGCATCTCGCTGGGCATGAAGCAGTGCCGCCCGAACCCCTGGGAAGAGTTTGCCCAGAACCACCAGAAGGGCGACCGCGTCCGCGGCGCCATCAAGTCGATCACCGACTTCGGCATCTTCATCGGCCTGGACGGCGGTATCGACGGCCTGGTGCACCTGTCCGACCTCGACTGGAACGAAGCCGGCGAAACCGCCGTGCGCCGCTACCAGAAGGGCCAGGAGCTGGATGCCGTGGTCCTGGCGATCGACGGCGCCCGCGAGCGCATCTCCCTGGGCGTCAAGCAGGTCCAGCAGGATCCGCTGTCGCAGTTCATCGCCGACACCGTCAAGGGCACCATCGTCAAGGGCATCGTCCGCACGGTCGACCCGCGCGGTGCGTTCATCGACCTCGGCAACGGCGTCGAAGGCTACATCCGTGCCAACGACCTGGCCCGTGAGCGCGTTGAAGACGCGACCAAGGTGCTCAAGGAAGGCGACACGCTGGAGTCCCGCTTCGTCGGCGTCGACCGCAAGAACCGCATCGTTCAGCTGTCGGTCCGCGAGAAGGAAATCCAGGAAGAGCAGGAGGTCATGGCGGAGTACGGCAGCCGCAACGCCAGCACCGGCCGCACCAGCCTGGGCGACCTGCTCAAGGAACAGATCGGCGGCAACAACGACCGCTGAGCTGTCTGCCTTGCAGTACCCGGAAAGGGGCCGCCATGCGGCCCCTTTCTTTTTGCACGCTTGCCGAAATTGAACCCCTCTCCCGCTTGCGGGAGAGGGGCTGGGGAGAGGGTGTCTGTAGCACTTGCACTCTGCAATCCCTGCGTGTTTCACAGATACCCTCTCCTCGGCAACTGCTCCATGCGTTGCCCTACCTCGGGCATCCATGCCCTCGCCCTCCTCTCCCGCAGGCGGGCGAGGGGAGAAAAGCGGGGTACTCTTGCACGCATTGTTTTTTTTCTATAAGGTTCAATCAATTAGAACGAATCCATGAGCCCTATGACCAAGTCCGAATTGATCGAGCGGCTGGCTGCCAAGCAGACCCACCTGATGCAGAAGGATGTGGAGCTGGCGGTCAAACTGGTGCTGGACCAGATCAGCATGGCGCTGGCGAAGGACGACCGCGTCGAAATCCGCGGCTTCGGCAGTTTCGCGCTGCATCACCGCCCGGCACGCGTCGGGCGCAACCCCAAGACCGGTGAGCCGGTGGAGATTCCGCCGAAGCGGGTGCCGCATTTCAAGCCCGGCAAGGAAATGCGCGAGCGCGTCAATGCCAACGCCCAGGCCGAGTTCGAGGCCGAGGCGGCTGCCGCCGCCGCGGCGAAGGCCGCAGCGGCTGGCCAGGGCTGATCGTGGCCTTCAAGCCGCCGGCTTCGCTGGTTTTCTTCGTGGTGATCCTGCCGGTCTTCGTGATCGGCACCGTGATCGGTTTCTTCAATAGCCAGAAGGTCGAGTTCAACTACCTGATCGGCATGGTCGAGCTGCCGCTGATCGCGCTGCTGATCGCCGAGTTCGTGCTGGTGGCGTTGCTGACGCTGGCCGCCAGCTTTGTCCGCGTGTTCGGTCTCAAGTCTGAAATCCGCCGCCTGCGCAAGCAGTTGCGCGACAGCGAGACGGAACTGCGCAATCTGCGTGCGCTGTCCGCGCCGCCCGCACCGGTCGCCCCGCTCTCGGCGCTGCCCAAGGTTCCCTGACGTGATCGATGCCCTGTTCTCCTGGCTGCTGCTGCCGCTGGGATTCGCCCTCGGCTGGGCCTTCTCGCGCGACTACCCGCACCAGGGCCGCGCCATCACGCCGGAGAAGCTCGGCGGCCTGGTGACCCACCTGGTCAGCGACAACCCCGATGAGACCCTGGCGGCGCTCAGCGAAGCCGCCGAGATGGACAGCTCCGCCGCCGAGATGCACCTGACGCTGGGCAACCTGTTCCGCAAGCGCGGCGAGGTGGACCGCGCCCTGCATATCCATGAAAACCTGCTGGCGCGTCCCGACCTGCCGCCGGAGCTGCGCAACCAGACCCGCCTGGAGCTGGCGCAGGACTACCACAAGGCTGGCCTGATGGACCGTGCCGAGGAGATCTCGCTGGCGCTGGCCGCCGAGGGACACTACGCGGTGCAGTCGCTGGAGCTGGTGCGCACGATCTACGAGCAGGGCCGCGACTGGGAGCAGGCGATCGCGATCTCGCGCCGCATCGAGTCCGCCAAGGGCGAGTCCAAACGTGCCGTGATCGCGCAGTACTACTGCGAGCTGTCCGACGAGGCCAAGGCGCGCAAGGATGCCCCCGCGGCGCTGGAGCTGGCCGGAAAGGCCGCCAAGGAGGATCCGGCCTGCATCCGCGCGCAGCTGCAGCTGGGTGCCTTGCAGGAAGCCGCCGGGGAGGCGGACGACGCGACCCGGCACTACCGCCTGGCCTTCGAGCACGATCCACGCTTTCTGCCGGAAGTGATCGAGCCGCTGCGCCGCTGCTCCGAAAAGACCGGCGATGTCGACGGCTACCTGCTGTTCCTGAAGGATGCCAAGGAGATGTCGCCCAGCAGCCTGCCGATCCTGGCCGAGGCGCACCTGATGCGCCAGGAAGGGCTGGAGGTGGTCGACCACCTGGCCCAGGGCCTGGAGACCCGTCCGGGGCGCGCCGTGCTGGCCGAGTTCCTGGAGGTGCTGGAGCACCAGCCGGGCGTGGTCGCGGCGGGCCTGGACAAGCCGGCGGCGAGCCTGCGCAGCGCCATCCGCAAGCTCATGGAAACCACGCCGCGCTACCGCTGCAGCCACTGCGGCTTCAGCCCGCGCCAGCTGTTCTGGCAATGCCCCAGCTGCAAGCAGTGGGCGACGACCACGCCGATCGACGACGTGCTGAAGTCCTGACGGCAGCGTCAGATTACTCGAAGTACACCGCCTATCCCGCTAATCGACCAAGCGTTTTTGACGGACCCTGCGAGTTCTGTCAACGTTCGGGGATTACGATAGTCCAACAGGACACGGAGGAGAGCGGATGGCAAGGACGGCATTCGTTACCGGTGCGACGGGCTTCGTCGGATTCAACCTGGTCGAGGAACTGATCGACCAGGGCTGGGACGTGATCGCCCTGCATCGGCCGCAGTCCGATGTCTCCCTGCTGGAGCGCTATCCGCAGATCGGGCGCGTCACCGGCGACATCACCGACTCCCGCAGCCTCAAGAACATCGTGCCGCGCCACGTCGACTGCGTGTTCCACGTCGCCGGCAATACCAGCCTGTGGTCGCGCTCCCATGCCGAGCAGATCAAGGTCAACGTGCGCGGCACCCGCAACATGGTGCGCGCCTCGCTGGATGCCGGGGTCAAGCGCTTCGTCCACACCTCCAGCGTCGTCGCCTACGGCCTGCACGGCGGCATCGTCACCGAGGACACGCCAACCCGCGGCAGCGCCGCGCCGGTCAACTACATCCGCAGCAAGGCGCTGGCCGAGCGCGAGATCCACAAGGGCATCGCCAACGGACTGCAGGGGGTGATCATCAATCCCTCCAACATCCTCGGCCGCTACGACACCGCCAACTGGTCGCGCATGTTCCGCCTGATCCAGCAGGGCCGCTTGCCGGGCGTGCCCGCCGGCGGCGGCAGCTTCTGCCACGCCCGCGAGGTGGCGCGTGCCCACGTCGCTGCAGCCGAGCGCGGCGCGGTGGCGCAGAACTACCTGCTGGGCGGAGCGCAGTCGAGCTACCTGGGCCTGGCGCGAGATGTCAGCCGCATCATGGGGCTGCGCCGCCGTTTCTATCTGCTGCATCCGCGGCTGATGCATGGCTACGCCAAGCTCGAAGAAGTCTTTGCGCCGCTGTTCCGGCGCGAGCCGGAGATCACCGCCGAGACGGTGGTGCTGCTGTCGCAGAACATCTACTGCAGCAGCCGCAAGGCGCAGAACGAACTGGGCTACAAGCCGCAGCAGATGGACGCGATGCTGAAGGATTGCTACGACTGGATGCTGGGCGCGGGGTTGTTGAAGAAAGCGCCGCACTGATCTTAGTTGTTTCTTTGGGCTGCAACTCATATCAACCCGTTCATCCCGAGTGCCGCGTAGCGGTGTATCGAGGGACGCGCTTCTTGTCTCCCTCTCCCCGTTTACGGGGAGAGGGTTGGCGAGGGCATGAACGTACCCTTGTATCGACGCCCCGCTCACGCGGGGTGCCCCGCCCAGTGGTCGGTCGCTGAGGGGTCGGACACACAGGCCATCCATGGCCTGCGTGTCCTCGGCCGGACATCCTGTCCGGCTCGACCCCTGCGCCCGACCCCTGTGCGGGCGCCGCTACGAGGGAACCCGGAGCATCAAAGGCATTCGCCTTGCTCACCAAGACTTCGGAAGAGGAATCGGCTTCGGGTTGCGCTGAATATCTCTTAAGCTTGGCAAACAAAAAGCCCCTCACTCGAGGGGCTTTTTGTTTTCACATCCTGTCCCGCTGCTCCCTCGGCGGCCGCCAGTTCTCCGGCAGCGTATCGCGCACTTCCTGCCGCTTCGCCGCCAGGCGCGCGCGTTCCTGCGGCGTCAGGTCGGGCAGGCGCAGGCCGGCGTCGAGCTGGGCGATGGCGTTGCCGGCGTCGCCGCGCATGAACAGGTAGATGGCGCTCTGGTAGGAGGCCTCGGGCAGGTTGTCGAGGTCGCGCGCGGCTTGCGCCAGGAGGTTGTGGGCTTCCTGCTGCGTGCCCAGGACCTGTTCGCGCGTGATCAGCAGCTGGCGCGCCTCGGCGGGCTTGCCGGCGGTCATCATCGCGTCGGCGTATTCCAGCAGGGCCGGTGCGTAGCGCGGGTAGATCTGGGTGCTGCGCGCCAGGGTCGACAGGGCGGCGTCGTTCTTGTGCTGCAGCAGCTGGATGCGTGCCTGCAGCAGGTTGATGTTGACCTGGCGCGGGTACTTTTCCAGCAGCGGCGCCAGCACCGCGGCGGCACTGTCGGCCTGGCCCTGTACCGACTGCGCCAGCGCCAGGCCGTAGCGGTTGGTCGGCGTGTCGTGGCCGGCGGCCAGTTCGTTGCTGTAGTGGTCCATCGCCTCGCTGGGGCGCTCGGCCGACAGCACGCGGGCGCGGGCCTGCATCAGGCCGAATTCCAGCGATTCCTTGGGAGATACCTTGGGCATCTCGG
Organism: Solimonas sp. K1W22B-7; assembly: GCF_003428335.1. Taxonomy (GTDB): domain Bacteria; phylum Pseudomonadota; class Gammaproteobacteria; order Nevskiales; family Nevskiaceae; genus Solimonas_A. Next base: position 2,781,168 of record NZ_CP031704.1, on the reverse strand, counting down.
CGGCGCGGGAGCGGGCCTCGGCGATGCGGTTGGTGGTCAGGGGATGGGTGCGCAGGATCTCCGGCAGGCCGCTGCCATAGAGACGCGACTGCTGCTCCAGCTTGGAGAAGAAGCCGCTCATGCCGTTGGGGTCGAAGCCGGCGCGCGCCATGGTCTGGATGCCGATGCGGTCGGCTTCCAGTTCATGCGCGCGGGTGTAGTTGACCTGGCGCTGGTAGTTCATCGCCTGGCCGACCGACAGCGCGCCGATCACCACGTCGGGGTCGGCGGAGCCGGCGATGATGGCGGCGATCACCGCCAGCCAGGTGGCGACCGTCGCCGCCTGGGTGTCTTCCTGGGTGCGCGCGATGTGGCGTTGGGTGACGTGCGCCAGTTCGTGGCCGAGCACGCCGGCCACTTCGCTTTCGTTGCTGGCCGCCAGCATCAGGCCGGCATTGACGCCGATGTAGCCGCCGGGCAGGGCGAAGGCGTTGATGCGCGGATCGCGGATGATGAAGAAGGTCAGGTTGGGCGGCTTGGTCTGGCTGGCCGAGGCCAGCTTCCAGCCCAGCGTCGAGACATAGTCCGCCAGCTCCGGGTCTTCCAGCATGTAGTTGGCGCCGTAAAGCTGCGCCACGACCCTGCCGCCGAGGGTCTTTTCCTCGATGGGCGACAGCGAATTGTCCGCCGGCTCGCCGATCTGCGGCAGGTCCAGCGCCGCCGGCGACTCCGCCTGGGTACTGGCGGCGACGAGCATCACGGCGGCGGTGAGGCAGGCAAGGAGCGGCTTTTTCATGCGGCGGGCGGGTACCGGAATATGGCGGCGGTAGCGGCTTAGAGGAGGGCGGCCGGGTTTGGTTCAGGCCCGGAACTTGGCGATGCGCTGGCCCATGCGCAGGGGATTGCCGGGTGTCATCACCCGGTCCCATTCCACCATGCCGGGCGGGGTCAGCAGGATCACCGTGGAGCCCATGTTGAAGCGGCCCATTTCGTCGCCGCGGCGCAGTTCCACCGGGTGGATCGGGCGGAACTGCTCGACCGCGCCGCGCTTGTGCGGCGGGGTGACGCGGCCGGCCCAGACGGTCTCCATGGAGCCGACGAACAGCGCGCCGACCATGACCAGGGCAAAGGGGCCGCGGTCGGTGTCGAACACCGCGCAGACGCGCTCGTTGCGGGCGAACACGCCGGGCATGGCGCGGACGGTGGCCGGGTTGACGCTGAACAGGCGGCCCGGCACGTAGACCCAGTGGCGCAGCGTGCCGGTCAGCGGCATGTGGATGCGGTGGTAGTTGTTGGGCGCCAGGTAGATGGTGGTGAAGCGGCCGCCCTCGAAGGGCGCGGCCAGTTCCGCGTCGCCGCCCAGCAGTTCCTGCGCCGAGTATTCGTGGCCCTTGGCCTGGAAGATGCGGTCGCCGACGATTTCGCCGGCCTGGCTGACGGTGCCATCCACCGGGCTCAGCAGCGCCTGCGGGCTGGGGTCGAGCACGCGCGCGCCGGGCCGCAGGCCGCGGGTGAAGAAGTCGTTGAAGCTCTCGTACTGCTCGACCTGGCTGCGGTCGTTCTCCGCCAGGCTGATCCGGTACAGGCTCATGAACTGGCGGATGAAGAGGTTCTTGAAGCTGCGCTGGCGGATGCGCGTGACCAGGTAGATCAGCCAGGACAGGAAGCGCGTGGGCAATGCCAGCTGCAGCCGGGCAAAGTTCAGATCGCCCATGCTGGCGTCGGTTTCGGGCTTGCCGGTGAGTTTCATGGTTGGGCTCGTACGGTGAATTCGGCGCGGGGCTGATGGGCGCCGCAATGCAGGGTGATGGTGGCACGATCGCCGGCGCGCAGCGGCCTTTGTGCGCGGAACAGCATCAGGTGATAACCGCCCGGCTGCAACAGGGCATGGCCGCCCGCGGGGGCTTCCACCACCTGGTCGCGCAGCATGCGCGACATGCCGTCTTCCACGGCGCTGCGATGGATCTCGATGGCGCCGAAATCCGGGCTGGCGGCGCCGTCGCAGCGCACGGCTTCGGCCAGGCCGTTGTCCAGTCGCAGGTAACCGGCCATGGGGCCATCGGCCGGGGCCTCGCGAATCCAGCCGTCGGCGATGCGCAGTTCCCCCGGCGCGCGCTGGCAGGCCGCCAGCGCGGACAGCAGCAGCAGGCAGGCGAGGCGACTCAAGGGGCTTTCCCGGTCAGCGGCCTGAGATCGGCGACCAGCTTGGGCAGCTCGAAAGGCGGGGTCAGGTAGGCCACGACCTGAGCCTGCGGATTGAGCAGGATCATCGCGGCGGAATGATCCATCTGGTAGCTCTCGGGCGTGGCGCCCGGCACCTTGGCGTAGGCGATGCCCAGCGCACGGGCGACCTCGGCGAGCTGCGGCTCGGCCACGGTGGCACCGACGAAGGATGGGTCGAACTGGGCAACGTAGCTTTTCAGGCGTTGCGGGGTGTCGCGTTCCGGATCCACCGACAGGAACACCACGCGCAGGGCCGAGTCCGGGCCCAGGCTGGCCTTGACCTGCTTGAGCAGGGCCAGGGTCGTCGGGCAGACGTCGGGGCAGTAGGTGAAGCCGGGGAACAGCAGGGTCCAGCTGCCGGCCAGGCGGGCGGCCGTGAGGGCCTGGCCGTCCTGGTCGGTGAGCGTGAAGGCGGGCAGGGCGCGCGGCTGCGGCAGCAGGATGCCGGACTGCAGTCCGGCGCTGCCGCGCGGCTGCATCAGGGTGACGGCAGCCACCACGCCCAGGACGGCGGCGAGGGCGGCGATCATGCCGTAGAGGACCGGTTTGTGAGCGTTGGCCATGATTTCAGGGTGTTATGAGTTCGGCGGCGCTGCCGCCGCGTATAATTCGCGACTTCCCAAGATTATCCCACAGCCCGCCGCCCATGCCTTCCCCGACCCAGACTTCCGTGCTGCGCAGCGTGCGCGACCTCGTGCGCTGGGGGGCGAGCCAGTTCAAGGCCGGCGGCCTGCATTTCGGGCACGGTACGGACAACGCGCTGGACGAGGCGTTCCACCTGGTGCTGCACGCCCTGCACCTGCCGCCCGACCTGCCGGCCCTGTACCTGGAAGCGGCGGTGACCGACACCGAGCGCGCCGCCGTGATCAAGCTGCTGCAGCAGCGCATCAAGACGCGCCAGCCGGCCGCCTACCTGATCGGCGAAATCCAGTTCTGTGGCTTGCCGTTCACCGTGGACGAGCGCGTGCTGGTGCCGCGTTCGCCGATCGCCGAGATGATCGAGCGTCGTTTCGCGCCCTGGCTGCAGCATGAGCCGCAGACGATCCTCGATCTCTGCGCCGGCAGCGGCTGCATCGGCATCGCCGCCGCCCACGCCTTCCCGGACGCCCGGGTGGACCTGGCCGAGCTGTCGCCCGGCGCGCTGGCGGTGTGCCGCCTGAACATCGAGCGCCACGACTGCGGCGAGCAGGTGCGGGCGCTGAAGTCCGACCTGTTCTCCGGCCTGGGCGAGACACGCTACGACCTGATCGTCAGCAACCCGCCCTACGTGCCGGTGGCGGAGTGGAAGGCACTGCCCGAGGAATTCCACCAGGAGCCGCGCATGGCGCTGGCCGCCGGCAAGGACGGCATGGACCTGGTCGCGCGCATCCTGGCCGAGGCACCCGCGCGCCTGGTCGAGGGCGGCTGGCTGGTCTGCGAAGTCGGCGGCAGCGTGCCCGAGTTCGAGGCCCGCTGGCCGCGGCTGCCGGTGACCTGGGTGGAGTTCGAACGCGGCGGCGACGGCGTGTTCATCATTTCAAAAGAAGACCTGGAGTCCGCGAATGAACGCAAATGAACGCAAATGGATGACTGCTTCGATTTGCGTTCATTCGCGTTCATTTGCGGACTGAGAAATTTTTATGTCTGGCAATACCATCGGCAAGCTGTTCTGCGTGACCTCCTTCGGCGAGAGCCACGGTGCCGGCATCGGCTGCGTGGTCGATGGCTGCCCGCCGGGCCTGGAGCTGAGCGAGGCCGACATCCAGCCGGAGCTGGACCGCCGCAAGCCGGGCACCAGCAAGTTCGTCACCCAGCGCAAGGAAGAGGACAAGGTCGAGATCCTCTCCGGCGTGTTCGAGGGCAAGACCACCGGTACGCCGATCGCATTGCTGATCCGCAACACCGACCAGCGCTCCTACGACTACGAGAAGATCAAGCAGGTATTCCGCCCCAACCACGCGGACTACGCCTACGTGCAGAAGTACGGCATCCGCGACCATCGCGGCGGCGGTCGCTCCTCCGCGCGCGAGACCGCGGTGCGTGTCGCCGCCGGTGCCATCGCCAAGAAGTACCTGAAGCAGCGCCTGGGCATCCAGATCCGTGGCTGCACCGAGCAGGTCGGTCCCATCCATTGCGAGATCCGCGACTGGTCCGCCGTGGGCAGCAACCCGTTCTTCTGCGCCGACCCCGACAAGATCCCGCAGCTGGAGACCCTGGTCGAAGGCCTGCGCGGCGAGGGCGATTCCGTTGGCGCCAAGCTTTACGTCGAGGCCACCGGCGTGCCGCCGGGCCTGGGCGAGCCGGTCTATGACCGCCTCGACGCCGAACTGGCCTACGCGCTGATGTCGATCAACGCCGTGAAGGGTGTGGAGATCGGCGACGGCATGCGCGTGGCCGGCATGCGCGGCACCGAGCACCGCGATGAGATGACCCCGCAGGGCTTCCTCGGCAATCACTCGGGCGGCGTCGCCGGCGGCATCTCCACCGGCCAGACGATCTACGCGCGCTACGCCATCAAGCCCACTTCGAGCATCACCACGCCGGGCAAGTCCATCGACCAGGACGGCAACGCCGTGGACATGCGCACCACCGGCCGCCACGACCCCTGCGTCGGCCTGCGCGCCACGCCGATCGCCGAGGCGATGATGGCCCTGGTGCTGATGGATCACTTCCTGCGCAACCGCGCGCAGAACGCCGACGTGGTGCCGGATACGCCGCGGATTCCAGGTTGAAAATCCGCGGGTAGCGCCGTTCGTGCTGAGCCTGTCGAAGCATGAATGGCCCGCACCGGCGGTCAGCTGTCGCCGCCCGCACTTCGACAGGCTCAGTGCGAACGGCGACTTCCGGCTGTGGTTTCCTACTGGCGTCCGCGCCGCCATCGCTGTCCCCAGCGCCAAGGCCGCCATTCGCAAGCCGGTGGCATGATCCCGGTCATTCGCAGAAGAACGAGATCAGGAGAAGCATGTCCACCGAAGCCCCGCAGCAGCGCCTCGCCGAGACGCTGGACCGCCCCGCCGCCGAATTCCAGGCCTTTGCCGCCTTGCAGCCGGCGCAGCTGGACCTGCTCGCCGAATCGATCCTGCAGACCCAGCAGCGCCAGCGCGAAGCCCTGGCCAAGGCCATCGAGGACGCCCTGGGCCACATCCCGATGCTGCTGCGCGGCCCGGTCAAGAAAGTGCTGGGGATCAAGTAATGTCCACGCTCGAAGTCCGCGCCGAGATCATCAAGCTGGCCCGCGTGCTGGGTCTGAAGCCGGAACAGCTGGAGTTCCTCAACCACACGCCGGCCGGCGACATCCGCCACCTGCGCGAGACCACCCATGAGTACCTGTTCAACCGCGGCCGCTCGCTGTTCCAGCGCCTGGCCATGGCCACCAAGCTGCTGCCCGGCAAGCTCACCGCCTTCATCGGGCAGAAGGTGTTCGCGCCGGTGTTCATCGCGCGCATCGCCGGCGAGATGCCGACCGATCGCGCGGTGGAGATCGCCCAGCGCATGGAGATTCCGTTCCTGGCCGACGTCACGCTGGAGCTGGATCCGCGCCGCGTCGGCGACATCATCCGCCAGATGCCGGTGGAGATCGTGCGCAACGTGGCGCTGGAGCTGATCCGGCGCCGTGAGTACATCACCATGGGCCTGTTCGTCGGCTACCTCACGGACCAGGCCATCAAGCAGGTGATGGCGGCGATCACCGACGAGGAGCACCTGCTGCGCGTCGGCCTGTTCATCGAGGCCAAGGACCAGGTGCCGAAGCTGATGCGCCTGGTGCCCGACGAGCGCTTCCCGCGCTTCCTGAAGCTGGCGCAGGACGAGAGCAAGAATCTCTGGGCCGAAGCGCTGTCGCTGATGGCCTACGCCGACACCGGGATGATGCGCAAGCTCGGCGACATGATGGCGGACGAAGGCGACGCGGCGCTGACCCGCCTGCTGGAACGCAGCCATGCACAGGACCTCTGGGGCGCGATCCTGCCGGTGATCGCGCAGATGAGCCCGGACAAGCAGTCGCGCCTGGTGCACCTGGATGCCCTGGCCGACCCTGAGGTACTCAAGAGCCTGTTCCGCACGGCCGAAGAGGACAATCTCTGGCGCCTGATGCTGCCGCTGGTGGCCGGCATGAGCACCGGCGAGATGGCGGCGACGGCGCAGGCCGCCAACCCGGACAAGCTGCTGCGCCTGTTCCGCGCCGCCGAGCAGGCCCACCTGGTGCCGAAGCTGCTGGCCCTGGTCGACCAGTTCAGCGCCGAGGAACGCTCCTGGATGGCGACCATCGCCGCCGCCATGCCGGCTGAACTGCAGGAGCGCTTCGCCGAGGAAGTGGACCAGGCCGGGCTGTGGGAGCCGCTGTTCGAGGTGGCCCGCGCCATCCCGCAGGAGGGCCGTGCGGCGCTGGCCGGTACCGTGCAGCGCATTGCCGCCAAGCGCCCGGAGCTGGTGACGAAGCTGGCGGACCTGGCCGAAGCCCGCGGCCTGGGCGACCTGGTGGCGGCGGCCCGGGCCGCGTGAACGGCCTGGCGATGCAGGCGGGGCTGCAAATGGGGTGAGTTCGGCTGCGCGGCGCGGCGCTACAATGCGCCGCCCGCCATGCCTGCCGCCCGAACATGAGTGCCCACGTACCCGCCAAGCGACTGGCGGGTTTTTACTTCTGGTACTTCGCCGCGATCGGCACCCTGGTCCCGTTCACGGGCCTGTTCCTGCAGGAGCGTGGCGCGACGCCGGCACAGATCGGTGCCATCGGCGGCATCCTCGCCCTGACCCGCATCGTTTCGCCCTATCTCTGGGGGCACTACGCCGACCGTGATGGCCGCCGCATGGCGGCGATCCGCATCACCCTGGGCGGCGGGATGCTGGCCTTTGCCGCGCTGCAGTTCGCGCCGGGCTTCGCCCCGCTGGCACTGTGCTTCTTCCTCTACGGCATGTTCAACAACGGCACCATGCCGCAGTTCGAGGCCGTGACCTTCAACCATCTCGGCGCCAACGCCGACCGCTACGGCCGCATCCGCCTCTGGGGCTCCATCGGCTTCGTCGTCGCCGTGCTGGCCATGGGCCCGGTGTTCGAGCGCCTGGGCGTGCATTCCATGCCGCTGTGGGTGGCGGGCCTGTTCGCGCTGTGCTGGCTGACCGGCCTGCGCATCCCGGAGGCCTTCGCGCCGGCAGGCGAGGGCCAGGCAGCTTCCATCCTGGGGGTGCTCCGGCGACCCGCCGTGATCGCCTTGCTGGCCGCCTGCCTGCTGTCGCAGGTCAGCTTCGGGCCCTACTACAACTTCTTCAGCATCTGGCTGAAGGACCACGGCTACAGCAAGAGCGTGATCGGCTTCCTGTGGGCCTTCGGCGTGGTGGCGGAGGTGGGCATCTTCTTCGTGATGCATCGCCTGCGGCGCTTCTGGAGCCTGCGCAGCATGATGCTGTGGGCGCTGGCCGGCACTTCGCTGCGCTGGTTCCTGCAGATGACCTTCGTCGACAACCTGCCGTGGATGACCGTGGTGCAGGCCCTGCATGCGGTCAGTTTCGGGCTCTACCACTTCGCCGCCGTGAGCCTGGTGCAGCAATTGTTCCCGGGCGCGCTGCAGGGGCGCGGGCAGGCGATCTACACCGGGCTGAGCTACGGCGTCGGCGGCGCCATCGGCGGTTTCGGCAGCGGCCTGCTGTGGGAAGCGATGCCGCCGGACTACCTCTGGCTGCTGTCCGGCGGCGTGGCGCTGCTGGCCTGGGCGATCGCTTGGCGCGGGCTGAAAGGCGTGGAAATCTAGGCTGCGGCCAGATCGCTTTCGCGGCGCTGCCGCGGCTCGCTGCCGGCGCCGCGGCGGCGCTGGCGCAGGCGCTGCAGCATCCAGTCCTCCTGCCAGTGCTTCCACAGCGGGTCGCGCTGGCCGTGCAGCTGGATGCCGCCGTCGATCGTCAGGCGGTAGCGTTCGTGCCCCTCGCGCTGATAGCGCTTGAGCCAGCCCTTCTCGCAAAACGTGCCGAGTGCCACCGCCAGGTCGCGCTGGCGCAGGCCGGTGCGGCGCCAGACCAGATCCAGTACCTGCGGCGAGTAGTCGTCGGTATAGCGCAGCGGGCCGCTGAGCTGGCGGGCGAGGGCGAGGGTCAGGATGGTCGGGCTGATGCGCATCTTCTGCTCCGGTGGAGGCCATTCGAAGATACGGCTGCAGGCGCGGCCCCGGTAGGGACAAAATATCGCTACGCTCGGTGCACAACAGGGGACGGTTCATGTTGAAGGTCTACGGCGACATCTATTCCGGCAACTGCTACAAGCTCAAGCTGCTGATGACCCAGCTCGGCCTGCCGCATGCCTGGGTGCACATGGACATCCTGAAGAAGGAGACCCGCACCGCGGAATTCCTGGCGCGCAATCCCAACGGCCGGGTGCCGGTGCTGGAGCTGCCGGGCGGCGTGTTCCTGCCCGAGTCCAATGCCATCCTGCACTACCTCGCCGAGGGATCGCCGCTGCTGCCGCGCGACCGCCTGGAGCATGCCCAGGTGCTGCAATGGATGTTCTTCGAGCAGTACAGCCACGAGCCCTACATCGCCACCTCGCGCTACATCATCCGCTACCTCGGCCGGCCGCCGGAGCAGGAGGCACGGCTGCTGGAGCGGGTGGCCGGCGGCCGCGCCGCGCTGGCGGTGATGGAGCAGCACCTGCAGCGCCACGACTGGTTCGTCGGCGGTACCTACACCATTGCGGACATCGCGCTCTACGCCTACAGCCACGTCGCCCACGAGGGCGGCTTCGACCTGGCACCGTACCCGGCGCTGCGCGCCTGGCTGGCGCGCGTGGCCTCGCAGCCGGGCTACGCCGGCATGGACGAATTCGACGCGGCGATCCAGGCCGGCTGAACGCCGGGCCTCAATGCTGGGCCAGGCCGATCGGCATCGGGTCGGCGTCGCGGCGGTTGCTGCCATCCTTCGACGGATAGCGGCCGCGCATGCGCAGCTGGCCGAGGGTGCGGTCGTCGCGCCAGCGGGTCCAGGGGAACCAGCGCGATTCGGCGATGGCCTGCTCGCCGGCCGCGGTCACGCGGTAGCTGGCCTCCTGCTCGTCGCCATGCAGCTCCATGTAGCCCTCGCCGACGCAGTAGCGCAGCAGCTCGCGCAGGTCTTCCTGGCGCAGGCCGGTGGTGCGCCAGGACGCCGAGAGCAGCGTCCAGGAGTAGTCGTGGGCATAGGCCAGCTGGCCGGTGGTGAGGCTGGCGAGTGCGGCAAGCAGCGTGCTGCGGCGGATTTCCATGGCGTGGGCCCTCCAATCATCGTGATCGGGTCAGCGGCAGGGCCTTGGCGGCGCGAATAGAGAAAACAGCGGGTGTGGCTGTGGAAACGAAAAAGGGCGCCGTCAGGCGCCCTTTTTCGTGCAGCTTGCCCGCTTATTCGAACACGAAGCTCTCGACCGGCATGCGCAGCATCGACTTGCTGGGCTTGGTCATCGAGTGGGCGTGGCCCTTGGCGCGCGGCAGGATGTGGTCGAAGTAGAACTTCGCCGTGGCGATCTTGGCCTTGTAGAAAGCCTTCTCCTCGGCGCCGTTGCCCTGCGCCAGCTTCTGGCTGGCGACTGCGGCCTGCACGGCCCAGAAGTAGGCCATGGTGACGTAGCCCGAGTACATCAGGAAGTGATGGCTGGCGGCGCTGACCACCTCGCGGTCCTGGCGCGCCATCAGCATGATGCGCATGGTCAGCACGTTCCACTGCGCGGCGTAGCGCGCGAGGTCGGTGGCGAAACCGCGCAGCTTGCCGTTGGTCATGTGGTCCAGCGCGAACTTGCCGATCATGCCGGTGAATTCGCGCACGGCCTTGCCGCGGGTCTGCAGCAGCACCTTGCGGCCGAGCAGGTCCAGCGCCTGGATGCCGGTGGTGCCTTCATACAGCGTGGCGATGCGCGCGTCGCGGGCGATCTGCTCCATGCCGTGTTCCTTGATGTAGCCGTGGCCGCCGAACACCTGCATGCCCAGGTTCGCCGCTTCCAGGCCCATCTCGGTCAGGAAACCCTTGAGGATCGGGGTGAAGAAGCCGAGCTTGTCGTCCCACAGCTTGTACTTGGCGTCGTCGTTTTCGATGATGCCGTTGGTCATGTGGTCGGCGAGCTGCGCGGCGAAGTAGATCATCGCGCGGCCACCCTCGGCGAAGGCCTTCTGCGTCAGCAGCATGCGGCGCACGTCGGCGTGGTGGATCAGGGCGTCGGCGACCTTGTCCGGCTCCTGCTTGCCGCGCAGGGCGCGCATCGAGCGGCGGTCCTTGGCATAGGCCAGGGCGCCCTGGAAGGAGGCCTCGGCGTGCGCGATGCCCTGCACGGCGGTGCCGATGCGGGCGGTGTTCATGAAGGTGAACATCGCTTCCAGGCCCTTGTTGGGCTGGGCGATCATGTAGCCGGTGGACTGCTCGAAGTTGATCACGGCCGTGGCGGAGGCCTTGATGCCCATCTTGTGCTCGAGCGCGCTGCACACCACGTTGTTGGCCTCACCGACGCTGCCGTCGGCGTTCACCTGCATCTTCGGCACGATGAACAGCGAGATGCCCCTGGTGCCCGCAGGCGCATCCGGCAGGCGCGCCAGCACGATGTGGACGATGTTCTCGGTCAGGTCGTGGTCGCCGGCGGAGATGAAGATCTTGGTGCCGGTGATCTTGTAGCTGCCGTCGGGCTGCGGCTCCGCCTTCGTCTTCACCTGCCCGAGGTCCGTGCCGCATTGCGGCTCGGTCAGGCACATGGTGCCGGTCCAGCGGCCTTCCGTCATCGGCGGCATGTAGAGGTTCTTCAACTCTTCCGAGGCATGCTGCATGACGGTGTTCATGGCACCCAGCGACAGGCCCGGGTACATGGTGAACGACCAGTTGGCCGTGCCCATCATTTCGGACTTGAGCAGGCCCAGCGACATCGGCATGCCCTGGCCGCCGTACTCGGCGGGATGCGACAGGCCCTGCCAGCCGCCCTGCACGAACTGCTCGTAGGCCTCCTTGAAGCCCTTGGGCGTGGTGACCTTGCCGTTGCTGAGGCGGCAGCCTTCCTCGTCGCCGGAGAGGTTCAGCGGCGCCAGGACTTCCTCGCAGAACTTGGCGGCTTCGCCGAGGATCGCGTCGACGGTCTCCGGGTCGGCATCCTTGCCGTTGGAGAGGCCGGCATAGTGAGCGGGGTAGTCGAACACCTCGTTCATCAGGAAGCGCATGTCGCGCAGCGGGGCTTTGTAGGCAGGCATGGCGGGTCACCGGGCTAAATAAGTGGGCGTATTTTTACCCCGGTTGACTCCAGAGACATTGGCCGCAGGAACAGTAAACAGCTGTTCAAGGGGCCATACGGCGCCGTATGTCGGAATCAGCGGGCCAGGCAATTGAGCAGGGCCAGGCCGGCCCCCGACAGGGTGCGCCGCTCATGCCAGACCGCCCCCAGCTCGCGATGCAGGGCCAGCTGCGGGATCGGCAGGCGGCGGATGCTGCCGTCGATCATCGAATCCGGCAGCACGCTCCAGCCCAGGCCGATGCCGACCAGCATCTTGAGGGTCTCCAGGTAGTTGGTGGCCAGTCTGATCCTGGGCGTGAGGCCGTGCGCCTGCAGCGCGCGGGTGACGATGCGGTGGGTGTAGGTGGCCTCGTCGGGCAGTACCGCCGGGTGCCCCGCCAGATCCTGCAACTGTGCCTGGGCGCGGTCCAGCAGCGGATGGCCCGGCGCCACCACCACCGACAGGGGATCGTCCCAGACCGCGCGCTGCTGCAATTGCGGCAGGGGCTGGGTCGGCAGGGTGACGATGCCCAGTTCCAGCTTGCCGGCCAGCACGGCCTGGCAGGCCACCTCGGAGTCCATGAAATGGATGTCCAGGTCCACCTCCGGGTACTGCTGGGTGAAGGCGCGCAGCACCGGCGGCAGGCGATGCAGGCCGATGTGATGGCTGGTGCCGATCGACAGGCGCCCGGTCACCTTGTCGTGCAGGTGCGACAGTGCTCTTCGTCCATCTTCAAGGTCTTGCAGCACTTTCTTCGCGTAAGGGAGCAGGGTCCGCCCGGCGTCGGTCAGGCTCACCTGGCGCCCCACGCGGTCGAACAGCGACTGGCCGATCTGCTCCTCCAGCGCGGTGATGCGTTTGCTCACCGCCGGCTGCGACAAATGCAGGGCCTCGGCGGCCTGGGTGAAGGAACTGCTGTCGGCCACGGCGATGAAAGCGGTGAGGTTCTGGGTGTCCATCGTCGGATTCCTTTGGGGAATGGACTATATAAGAACGATTCATTGGAGTTATCAATGCCCCGGGCCTAGAATCCGCGCCATTCGCAAGACCAAGCACCGGGAAAAGAGGGTCCAGCCATGGCAAAAACCTTGTACGACAAGATATGGGACGCACACGTGGTCGCCGACAACGGCGACGGCTCCGCGCTGATCTACATCGACCGCCACCTGGTGCATGAAGTCACCAGCCCGCAGGCTTTCGACGGCCTGCGCCTGAACGGCCGCAAGCCCTGGCGCCTGTCGGCCAACCTGGCGGTGGCCGACCACAACGTGCCGACCACCCCGGACCGTGCGCAGGGCATCAAGGACCCGATCTCGCGTGCGCAGGTCGACGCGCTGGACGCCAACTGCGCGGAGTTCGGCGTCACCGAGTTCCGCATGAACGACCACCGCCAGGGCATCGTCCACGTGATCGGCCCGGAGCAGGGCGCGACCCTGCCGGGCATGACCGTGGTCTGCGGCGACTCGCACACCTCCACACATGGCGCCTTCGGTGCGCTGGCCTTCGGCATCGGCACCTCCGAGGTCGAGCACACGCTGGCGACGCAGACCCTGGTGCTGAAGCAGTCCAAGGCCATGCTGATCCGCGTCAGCGGCCAGGTCGGCCCGGGTGTCACCGCCAAGGACATCACGCTGGCGATCATCGGCCGCATCGGCACCGCCGGCGGCACCGGCTATGTCGTCGAGTACGCCGGTGAGGCGATCGAGGACCTGTCGATGGAAGGCCGCATGACCCTGTGCAACATGGCGATCGAAGGCGGCGCGCGCGCCGGCCTGGTCGCGGTGGACGACAAGACCATCGCCTATGTGAAGGGCCGCCCCTATGCGCCGAAGCCGGAGCAGTGGGACGCCGCCGTGGCCAACTGGCAGCAGTTGCGCAGCGACCCGGGCGCCAAGTTCGACGCCGTGGTGGAGCTGGATGCCAAGGCGATCGAGCCGCAGGTCACCTGGGGCACCTCGCCCGAGATGGTGGGCCCGGTGTCGGCGCGCGTGCCCGATCCGGCGCAGGAAGTCGATCCGGTCAAGCGCAGCGGCATGGAGAAGGCGCTGGCCTACATGGGCCTGAGCGCCAACACCCCGATCGAAGAGATCAGCATCGACAAGGTGTTCATCGGCTCCTGCACCAACTCGCGCATCGAGGACCTGCGTGCCGCCGCGGCGGTCGTGAAGGGCAAGCGCAAGGCCGCGAACGTGATGCTGGCGATGGTCGTGCCGGGCTCGGGCCTGGTGAAGTCGCAGGCCGAGAGCGAGGGGCTGGACAAAATCTTCACCGACGCCGGCTTCGAATGGCGCGAGCCGGGCTGCTCAATGTGCCTGGCGATGAACTCCGACCGGCTGGAGCCGGGCGAGCGCTGCGCTTCGACCAGCAACCGCAATTTCGAAGGACGCCAGGGGCAGGGTGGCCGTACCCACCTGGTGAGCCCGGCGATGGCGGCGGCGGCGGGTATCGCCGGCCACTTCGTCGACGTGCGCGCACTGTAGGGAGCCGACATGCCCCTGGGTTTCAGGCCGGCGAAGGCGGAGGACGCGGCGGCGGCGGCAGCGCTGGTCTACAGCGCCGGCCCCGAGGCCTTCGATTACATGCTGCGCGCGGCCGGCAAGGAGGCGCTGGATTTCCTGCGCTATGCCTTCGCCGACGGCGCCGGCTTCCAGGGCCATCGCAATCACTGGGTGGCGGAGCGCGACGGGCGCGTGGTCGGTGCCGGCGCGTTCTACGGCATGGGCGACGAGACGAAGCTGACGCTGGGCCTGGTTCGCCAGGTGTTCTCGTTCTACCCGCTGCTGGCGGCCTTCGGCGTGATCCGCCGGGCGCTGGAACTGGCGCCGATGATGAAGCCGCTGACGCCGGACATGCTGTACGTGGCGAACTTCGGCGTGGCGCCGGACTGCCGCGGCCAGGGCATCGGCGCGCGCATGCTGAACTTCCAGATGGCCGAGGCGCGCAAGCGCGGCTTCGGCGTCTATGCGCTGGACGTGGCGGTGACCAACCCGCGCGCCCAGAAGCTGTACGAGGGTGTTGGTTTCAGATTCGTGCGCGAGCGCCGCTTCCGCGGCGACCGCAACCGCTCCCCGGTACCGGATTGCCGGCGCCTGGAAATGAAGTTGTAAGGAAGAGAGACATGAAGGCATTTACGCAGGTCAGCTCCAAGGTCATGCCGCTGGACCGTCCCAACGTGGACACCGACGCGATCATCCCGAAGCAGTATCTGAAGTCGATCCGGCGCACCGGCTTCGGCCCGTTCCTGTTCGACGACTGGCGCTACCTCGACCCGGGCACGCTGGAAGTGGACCCGGCGACGCGCCGGCCGAACGCGGAGTTCGTGCTCAACGATCCGAAGCATGCCGGTTCGCAGATCCTGATCGCGCGCGACAACTTCGGCTGCGGCTCCTCGCGCGAGCACGCGGTGTGGGCACTGGACGACTACGGCTTCCGCGCCGTGATCGCGCCGAGCTACGCCGACATCTTCTTCTCCAACTGCTTCAAGAACGGCGTGCTGCCGGTGGTGCTGAAGCCCGAGGAAGTGCAGGCGATCTTCGAGATTGTGGCGGCGGACTCCGCCGCGCAGCTCACCGTCGACCTGCCGGCGCAGGAAGTGCGCCTGTCCGACGGCCGCGTGTTCAAGTTCCAGATCAACCCGCACCACAAGCACAACCTGGTCAACGGCCTGGACGAGATCGGCCTGACGCTGCAGCAGGGCGACGCGATCAAGGCCTACGAGGCGAAGCGCCGCGCCGAAGCTCCGTGGCTGTTTAACTGAGAAAAATCTTAGTCCGCAAATAAACGCGAATGAACGCAAATCAAGATATGCCAATTCTTGTATTCGCGTTCATTTGCGTTCATTCGCGGACAGCATTTCTTATTTCTGGACGATATCAATGAACAAGAAGATCCTGATTCTCCCCGGCGACTACATCGGCGCCGAGATCATGGTGGAAGCCGTGAAGGTGCTGGAGCTGTTCAAGGCCGAGGGCGAGAAGATCGAGTGGTCCTTCGGCCATCTCGGCGGCGCTGCTTATGACGCGGAGGGCCACCCGTATCCGCCGTCCACCCAGAAGGCCGCGCGCGAGGCCGATGCGATCCTTATGGGCGCCGTCGGCGGCCCGAAGTACGACAGCCTGCCGCGCGCCGTGCGCCCGGAGCAGGGCATCCTCGGCATCCGCAAGGACCTCGGCCTGTTCGCCAACCTGCGCCCCGCGCTGGCCTATGAA
This sequence comes from Solimonas sp. K1W22B-7, assembly GCF_003428335.1. Lineage (GTDB taxonomy): Bacteria > Pseudomonadota > Gammaproteobacteria > Nevskiales > Nevskiaceae > Solimonas_A. The sequence continues at coordinate 2,765,582 of NZ_CP031704.1, read as the reverse complement.
GAACTGGCCGCGGCCTCCTCGTTCAAGCCGGAGGTCATCGCCGGCCTGGACATCCTGATCCTGCGCGAGCTGACCGGCGACATCTACTTCGGCCAGCCGCGCGGCCGCCGCACGAACGCGGACGGCGCCGAGGAAGGCTACGACACCATGCACTACAGCCGTCCGGAGGTGGAGCGCATCGCGCACGTCGCCTTCCAGGCCGCGCAGAAGCGCAACAAGCGCCTGTGCTCGGTGGACAAGGAGAACGTGCTGGAGACCTCACGCCTGTGGCGTGAGGTGGTGATCGAGGTCGGCAAGCAGTACCCCGACGTCGCGCTGACGCACATGTACGTCGACAACGCCGCGATGCAGCTGGTCAAGAACCCCAAGCAGTTCGACGTGATCGTCACCGGCAACATCTTCGGCGACATCCTGTCGGACGAGGCCTCGATGCTGGCCGGCTCCATCGGCATGCTGCCCTCGGCCTCGCTGGACGTGAACAACAAGGGCCTGTACGAGCCGATCCACGGCAGCGCGCCGGACATCGCAGGGCAGGGCAAGGCCAACCCGCTGGCGACGCTGCTGTCGGTGGGCATGATGTTCCGCTACACATTCAGCCGCGCCGACCTGGCCGACCGCATCGACGCGGCGGTGAAGAAGGTGCTGCAGGCGGGTCACCGCACCGGCGACATCGCGCAGCCGGGCGAGAAGATCATCGGTACTGCAGCGATGGGCGACGCGGTGGTTGCGGCGCTGCGCAAGTAATCACGAAGAATTCTGGAAGAGTTAGTGACATGAAGAAGCTGGGTATGGTGGGTTGGCGCGGCATGGTCGGTTCCGTGCTGATGCAGCGCATGCAGGAAGAGAACGACTTCGCGCTGGTGGAGTCGCATTTCTTCAGCACCTCGAGCGCCGGCGGCCCCGGCCCCAAGGTCGGCGGCAAGGACACTCCGCCGCTGAAGGATGCCAACAGCATCGACGCGCTCAGGGCGATGGACGTGATCATCACCTGCCAGGGTGGCGACTACACCAACGAGGTCTACCCGAAGCTGCGTGCCAGCGGCTGGGACGGCTACTGGATCGACGCGGCCTCGGCGCTGCGCATGAAGGACGACGCCGTCATCATCCTGGACCCGGTCAACCGCGGCGTGATCGACGCGGCGCTGGGCCAGGGCGTGAAGAACTACATCGGCGGCAACTGCACCAACAGCATCCTGCTGATGGGCGTGGGCGGGCTGTTCCGTGAAGGCCTGGTCGAGTGGGTCAGTTCCATGACCTACCAGGCGGCCTCCGGCGGCGGCGCCAACCACATGCGCGAGCTGCTCAAGGGCATGGGCACCATCCACGCCGCGGTGGCCGATGAGTTGGCGACCCCGGCCTCGGCGATCCTCGACATCGACCGCAAGGTCGCGCAGTCGATCCGCAACGACGTGCCCACCGAGTTCTTCGGTGCGCCGCTGGCCGGCGGCCTGATTCCCTGGATCGACTCGCAGCTCGAGAACGGCCAGTCCAAGGAAGAGTGGAAGGGGCAGGCCGAGGTCAACAAGATCCTCGGCAATGCCCAGCCGATCCCGGTGGACGGCCTCTGCGTGCGTATCGGCGCGATGCGCTGCCATAGCCTGGCGCTGACGCTGAAGCTCAAGCGCGACCTGCCGCTGGCGGAGATCGAGGCCATCATCCGCTCCGGCAACGACTGGGTGAAGTGGGTGCCCAACGACAAGCCGGTCACGGTCAGGGAACTGACCCCGGCCTCGATCACCGGCGGCCTCAAGGTGGGTGTGGGCCGCGTGCGCAAGCTCAACCTCGGGCCCGAGTACGTCTCCGCCTTCGTCATCGGCGACCAGCTGCTGTGGGGCGCGGCCGAGCCGCTGCGTCGCATGCTGCGGATCGTGCTCGGCAAGCTCTGAGCTAAAAGCCCCTTTCGCCGCGGATCACGCGGATGAACGCGGATCAAGAAAGAAAATCTTGTATATCCGCGTTCATCCGCGTGATCCGCGGCAGAAAAACGATTCTCGCGACTAGCCGGCGCTGTCCAGCTACACGCGCTGCGGCGGTTCCGGCCGGTGCCAGAGCCAGGCCAGCACCAGCGCCATCACCGCAGTGATGCACTCGGCCAGCCAGGGCTTCCCGGCGGTGAGAAACAGGATCAGCGCACAGACCGCCATCGCCACCGTGGCACTCCACTTGGCGCGACGGCTGACGCTGCGTGTCTCGCGCCAGTTCTTCAGGATCGGTCCGAATACACGATGGCTTTCAAGCCAGTGGGAGAAGCGTGGTGAACTGCGCGCCGCGGCCCAGCCGGCCATCAGGATGAAGACCGTCGTCGGCAGCCCCGGCACGAAGATGCCGACGATGCCCAGGCCCACGCAGAAGCCGGCGAAAGCCAGCAGCAGGTAGCGCAGCGGCGCCGCAAGCGGTCGCGGCGGAGACGGTGGCGGGGAATCGGTCATGCCGGCGGCGCGCAGACTTCCCGCGACAGCGTGGCGATGCGGGTAGGGAGTGAGATGAGCATGCTCTGCGGTTCGATGGAGCGATTGCGGTAGCGCGGACAGGCCCTGTAGTGATTCTCAATTATAGGTTCGCCCGGCTCGCCGGCACCAATCCCGATGCGGTGCGATCGAGGCTGGCGGCAAGCGCTCCAGGTGTTTTTTCCTCCGGCCATGGGCTTTGCCTCCAGATACCTCTAAACTCCGCCGCTCAAATTTCCCGGGGCCCCTCATGACTCGCCGATTCGATGTTGCGGTAGTTGGCGTCAGCGGCCTGGTCGGCGCGGCGATGCTGGATCTCCTGCACGAGCGTGAGTTTCCGGTCGGCAAGGTCTTCCCGCTGGATGTGGCGGCAGCAGCCGGCGGCGTGGCGAGTTTCGGTCGCCGCGAACTGCCGGTGGGCGATGTCGCACAGTTCGATTTCTCACAGGTGCAACTGGCGCTGTTCTCCGCCGGTGCCGCGGTGGCCGCCGAGTACGCGCCCAAGGCGGCGGTGGAAGGCTGCGTGGTGATCGACAACAGCACGCAGTTCCGGCTCGATCCGGAAGTGCCGCTGGTGGTGCCCGAGGTCAATCCGCAGGACCTGGCGAAGCACGATGTGCGCGGCATCGTCGCCACGCCGACCTGCACGGTCACGCTGCTGGCGCTGGTGCTGAAGCCCTTGCTCGACGCGGCCGGCATCGAGCGCGTCAATGTCGCCACCTACCAGGCCGTTTCCGGCAGCGGTGCCGAGGCGCTGGAGGAACTGGGTCGCCAGACCGCCGATCTGCTGAATTTCAAGCCGATCGAGCCCAAGGCCTATCCCCGGCAGATCGCCTTCAACGTCATGGCGCAGATCGATGCGGTGGAGGCCGACGGCCAGACCCGCGAGGAACTGCGCCTGGTGCAGGAAACCGCGCGTCTCCTCGGCGATGCGGTGCGCGTGAACGCCACGGCGGTGCGCGTGCCGGTGTTCTACGGCCACAGTGCCGCGGTACACCTGGAAACGCGCGAGCCGCTGAGCGTGGCGCAAGCACGGGAGTTGCTGGGCAAGGCGCCGGGCCTGGAACTGCTGGACGAACCTTCGATCGAGGGTTTTCCGACGCCGGTGACCGAGGCCAGCGGGCAGGATGCGGTGTTCGTCGGCCGACTGCGCCGGGACCCCACGCATCCGCGAGGATTGAACCTGTGGCTGACAGGCGACAATATCCGCAAAGGGGGCGCTCTCAATGCCGTGCAGATCGCCGAGCTATTGAGTCGTGACTATTTATAAAATGTCGTGTATAAAAGGGCTTACATGCGCAAGTTCACCCTTGCTGTGAACTCAAGGCAGCCCCGGTTGGGGGACACGGCTTCCGGAGAGAATATGTTGCGTAAACTGGCACTGATTCTGGCACTTGGCCCCGTATTGTGGCTGTCTTCAGCAGCGGCAATCGGATTGGGTGAAATCGAGGTCACTTCTGGCCTCAACCAGCGCTTCACGGCGACCATCCCGCTGACGGCCATAACGGCCGAAGATGCTGAAAACGTTCAGGTTAGTCTTGCCAGCTCGGCGGAATTCGAGCGCGCCGGCCTGGAGCGCAGCGAGTACCTGAGCAGCCTGCGCTTCACCGTCAACCTCGAGGAAGGCGCGCCCCGCATCGAGGTGCGCAGCGCCCAGATCGCGCGCGAACCCTTCGTCAACTTCCTGGTGGAAGTGAAGTCCCGCGGCGGCCGCCTGCTGCGCGAGTACACCATCCTGCTCGATCCGCCGACCCTGCCGCCGGCTGCCGCCGCCCCGGCGCCCCGCGTCTCCTCGGCGTCTTCGCGTTCGTCCGCTGCCGCGCCGTCGGGGTCCGAGTTCTTCGAAACTTCCGAGGAATCGGTGCGCCGCCCGGCACCCGTTGCCCCGCCGCAGGCCGTATCTGCGGAACCGTCCGCTTCGCTGAGCACGGCCAGCGGCGACGGCTATGGCCCGGTCCAGCCGAAGGAAACCTTCTGGAGCATCGCCACCAAGCTGCGCCCGGACCCGTCGCTGACGATGGACCAGGTGCTGCTGGCGCTGTATGACGCCAATCGTGGTGCTTTCGATGGCGGCATCAACCGGCTGCGCGTCGGTTCGATGCTGTCGGTCCCCTCGGCTTCGGAAATGGGGGCGGTTTCGCCGGCCACGGCCAAGGCGCGGGTCAATGCTTTGCGTGGCGGTGGCGCCGCAAGGGTAGCCAAACCCAGGCCGCTACCGGCAGAGTCGCTGGCAGAGCCACCGATAGAAACACCGAGGCCCCAGTTCAAGTCCCAAGCGCCGGCAGTGCCGGCGTCTCCGTCTCCGGCGAAGCCCGCGCCGGTCGCCAAGCCGGCCCCTGTGCCGGCTCCCGCGCCTGTGGCGCCCGCTCCGGCTCCCAAGCCGATGCCGGCCCCCACGCCGGCCCCGGCCCCCAAGCCCGTACCCAAGGTCGAGGTGCCGCCGCCGGCCCCGACTCCGGTTCCTGCCCCTGCTCCGGCGCCCGCTCCGGTCGTCGAACCCACCCCGGCGCCCGCGCCGGTGGAACCGCCGCCGGCCGCCGCCGAAACCCCGGCTGCTCCGGCCGAAGACGGCAGCGTCGCTCCCGTGGAAGCGCCGGTCAGCGAGGCTCCGGTCGAGGCGCCGCCCGTTGCCGAGCCGCCTGCTGCGGAACCGGCGCCCGCGCCGGTCGCGGAGGAAGAAGGCGGCCTGCTCGACATGGCGATCCCGCTGCTCGGCCTGCTGCTGGTGCTCGGTGGCGCCGGCTACCTGGTGACCAGCCTGCTGAAGAAGCGCCGCGAGCGTCAGGGTAGCGGCAGCGGCACGCCGGCCAGTGCGCCGCCGCCGACGCGCATGCCGCCGGCGCCCGCCGCGCCGTTGCTGCAGAAGTCCACGATGGGCACGCTCGGTGGCACGATTCCGCCCCCGGGTACGAAGCTGCCGCCGAAGTCGCCTGACGCCGCGCGCCGCGAGCTGGAAAACCTCGACGACACGCTCAGCGGCGAGGACACCACCGACTTCCGCACCCGGCAGCTGCAGACGCAGCAGGTTCCGCCGCAGAACAGGCAGCTCTCCACCCAGGTGATTCCGCCGGCACCCGTGCCCGCGGTGCCCACGGCATCGTCGTCGCACGACGACACCGGGATGCTGCCGACCTTCGATTCGACGCAGGCCTTCGGTGCCGAAGACCTTGCGTTCGCCCGCAAGGCGGTGGAAACCGGCAACATCGATTTCGACGTCACCGGCCAGTTCGCCGCGGAGACGGTGCAGATCAACCTCGACGCCAACGATCCGATGGCCGAGGCCGATTTCCACCTGGCCTACGGTCTGTATGACGAGGCGATCCTGCTGCTGCGCCAGGCTTCCGGCCGCGATCCGGCGCGTACCGAACTGAAGGTGAAGCTGGCGGAGACCTACTTTGCCGCCGGCCGTCCGATGGAGTTCCAGGAGACCGCCGAGGGCCTGAAGGGCAAGCTCGATCCGGCTGCCTGGCAGAAGCTCGCGATCATGGGCCAGCAGCTCTGCCCGGATGCACAGATCTTCAAGGGCGGCGACGCTTCTGCCGTGGATACCGATTTCGACCTGGCGTTCGACGAGCCTGCTTCGCCGTCGCTGGATTCGATGCCGGACCTGGCCGCTTCCGAGGCGCCGCCTTCCGCGGGCAACAATTCCCTGGACTTCAAGCTCGAGGAACTGGAACTGCCGCCGATGGAATCGGCTGCTCCCAAGGCCAGGGAACCGACGCTCAAGCGCGACGATGCGCTGGAGTTCGACCTGGGCGACTTCGACCTGGGCGGCGCCAAGCCGGCCCCGGCGGCTCCGGCACCGAAGCCCGCGGCCAGCCGGATGGACGACACCAATGCCCTGGAGTTCGACCTCGGCGGCTTCGATGGGCCCTCGGCGACGATCAGCGAGCCGGCCCTGGCCGACATCAGCGTCGACGAGATCCAGCTCGACGACTTCGACATCGGTGATCTCGGCGGCGACAGCGACAGCATTTCGTCGGGCGACGAGGCCAGCACCAAGCTGGATTTGGCCCGCGCCTACGTCGACATGGGTGACAACGAGATGGCCCGCAACCTGCTGAACGAGGTGCTGGTGCAGGGCAACGACACGCAGAAGGGCGAGGCACAGGCCCTGATCGGTCGGCTCAGCTGATTGGCCGATGAGCTTCCACCAGGCCGCCGCGAATCGCGGCGGCCTTTTGCTTTCCATGACCCGCAAACCGCCCAAATTCCGCCGGAGTCCGCAGTGAGTCGCTGGGCGGCTGGCGTGGAATACGTGGGCACCGCCTTCCGCGGCTGGCAGTCCCTCAGCGAGCTGCGCTGCGTGCAGAGCACGCTGGAGGCGGCCTTGTCGAAGGTGGCGGACCACCCGGTGGCGGTGACCGCGGCAGGGCGTACCGATTCCGGGGTGCACGGCCTGCAGCAGGTGGTGCATTTCGATTCCGGGGCCCGGCGCAGCGAGTACGCCTGGCTGCTGGGCAGCAACACCAACCTGCCGCCGGACCTGTCGTTGCGCTGGGTGCAGCCGGTGGCGCAGCAGTTCCACGCGCGCTTCTCGGCCCGCGCCCGCCACTACCGCTACGTCATCCACAACCACCGCGCCCGCGGCGCGCTGCTGCGCGAGCGGGCTGCCTGGTGGCCGCAGCGCCTGGATGCCGAGGCGATGCACCAGGCGGCGCAGGTGTTGCTGGGCGAGCAGGATTTCTCGGCTTTCCGCGACTCGGAATGCCAGGCGCCCACGGCAACCCGCTACATGCGTCATGTGAACGTCTTCCGGCGCGGCGATTTCGTGGTCATCGACCTCTGCGCCAACGCCTTCCTGCATCACATGGTGCGCAACATCACCGGTACCCTGGCCGAGGTGGGGCTGGGCAAGCGGCCGGTGCCCTGGGTGGCTGAAGTCCTGGCCAGCCGGGAGCGTTCCAGGGCAGGAATGACGGCCCCGGCCTGCGGCCTGTATTTCGTGGGACCCGAATATCCGGCAGAATTCGCCCTCCCCGAACGGCCGGAACCCTATTTCCCGGCCTGAGACCCAAGGTTTTGAGCAGAACCCGAATCAAGTTTTGCGGGATTACCCGCGACAAGGACGCCCAGGCGGGCGTGGCTTTGGGCGTGGACGCCATCGGCTTCGTGCTGGTGCCGGCCAGCCCGCGCGCCATTGCCGCCGACAAGGCCGCGGTCATCCGGCGCCGCCTGCCGCCCTTCGTCAGCGCGGTAGCCCTGTTCAAGGACGCCGACGCGGCCTTCGTGCAGGAAGCCATCGACACCCTGCGCCCCGACCTGCTGCAGTTCCATGGCGAGGAGCCGGCGGATTTCTGCGCCAGTTTCGGCCTGCCGTACATGAAGGCCGTGGCCATGGGCGAGAAGCAGAGCCTGGCGGCACTGGCGCGGCGCTACAAGGCTGCCACCGGCCTGCTGCTGGACAGCCACGCCAGGGGTGGCATGGGCGGGCGCGGCGAGACCTTCGACTGGAGCCGCGTCACCGCGGTGAAGACCCCCCTGGTGCTGGCCGGCGGCCTCAATCCGGCCAACGTGGGTGGTGCGGTACGGCAGTTGCGGCCTTATGGTGTCGACGTGTCGTCGGGCATCGAGGCCAGGCCAGGGGTCAAGGACCACGACAAGATGCGCGCCTTCGTCGAGGCGGTACAGCGCGCGGACAGAACGAAACGATGACCTACGATTTTCCCGATGCGAAAGGCCACTACGGCCCCTATGGCGGACAGTTCGTCGCCGAAACCCTGATGGCGCCGCTGCGCGAACTGTCGGACGCCTATGCGCGCCTGAAGGACGACCCGGCCTTCCTGGCGGACCTGGACCGCGACCTGACGCACTATGTCGGCCGGCCCAGCCCGCTGTATCTGGCCGAGCGCCTGACCAGGAAGTGGGGCGGAGCGCGCGTCTGGCTCAAGCGCGAGGACCTGAATCACACCGGCGCGCACAAGGTCAACAACACCATCGGCCAGGCCCTGCTGGCCAAGCACCTGGGCAAGACCCGCATCATCGCCGAGACCGGCGCCGGCCAGCATGGCGTCGCTTCCGCGACGATCGCTGCGCGCCTGGGCCTGAAGTGCGTGGTCTACATGGGCGCCGAGGACGTCGAGCGCCAGTCGCCCAACGTCTACCGCATGAAGCTGCTGGGCGCCGAAGTGCGTCCGGTGCATAGCGGCACCAAGACGCTCAAGGACGCCATGAACGAGGCGATGCGCGACTGGGTGACCAACGTCGACGACACCTTCTACGTCATCGGCACCGTCGCCGGTCCGCATCCGTACCCGATGCTGGTGCGCGACTTCCAGTGCATCATCGGCCGCGAGGTCATCGAGCAGTCCCAGAAGCAGATGGGCCGCCTGCCGGACGTGCTGCTGGCCTGCGTCGGCGGCGGTTCCAATGCCATCGGCCTGTTCCATCCCTTCATCGAGCACAAGGCCGTGCGCATGATCGGCGTGGAGGCCGGCGGTCTCGGCGTGAACACGCCGGACCACGCCGCGCCGCTGACGGCCGGACGTTCCGGCGTACTGCATGGCAACCGCACCTACATCATGGCCGACGACAACGGCCAGATCCTGCCGACGCATTCGATCTCGGCCGGCCTGGACTACCCGGGCGTGGGCCCGGAGCACTCCTGGCTGAAGGACATCGGCCGCGTCGAGTACGCGGCGATCAACGACGACGAGGCGCTGGCCGCCTTCCACGAGCTGACACGTGCCGAGGGCATCATCCCGGCACTGGAGTCCTCGCATGCGGTGGCGCAGGCGAAGAAGCTCGCGCCGACGCTGTCGCCGGAGCAGAACATCGTCATCAACCTGTCGGGCCGCGGCGACAAGGACATCTTCACCATCGCCAAGCTCGAAGGTATTTCGCTGCTATGAGCCGTATCAAGGAAACCCTGCAGCGTCTGCGCAGCCAGGGCCGCAAGGCGCTGATCCCGTTCATCACCGCGGGCGATCCGCAGCCCGACGTGACCGTCGGCCTGATGCATGCCCTGGCTGGCGCCGGCGCCGACATCATCGAGCTGGGCGTGCCGTTCTCCGATCCGATGGCCGACGGCCCGGTGATCCAGCTGGCCTGCGAGCGTGCCCTGAAGCATGGCACCGGCCTGTGGGACATCATCGACATGGTGGCGGAGTTCCGGAAGACCGACCGCGACACGCCGGTGGTGCTGATGGGCTATCTCAACCCGATCGAGATGCGCGGCGTGGCCGCCTTCGCCGAGCGTGCCGCCCGCGCGGGCGTCGACGGGGTGCTGATCGTGGACCTGGCGGTGGAGGAGGCCGACAGCTACCTGCCGGCGCTGCGCTCGCAGGGCCTGGACTGCATCTTCCTGCTGGCGCCGACCAGCCCGGCGGAGCGCATCGCGGCCGTGGCGCGCGTGGCCAGCGGGTATCTCTACTACGTCTCGCTCAAGGGCGTGACCGGCGCGGCCAGCCTGGACGTGGCCAGCGTGGCAGAAAAATTGCAGGAAATCCGGCGGTTTACAGATTTGCCGCTGGCGGTGGGATTCGGGATCCGCGACGCCGAGTCGGCGCGCGCGGTGGGGGCGGTGGCCGATGGCGTGGTGGTAGGCAGCGCGCTGGTCGCCGAGATCGAGAAGCATCAGAATGCGCCTTCAACGCTACCGGGGCTGCTGGCTGCCAAGCTGGCACCGCTGCGCGAGGCATTAGACCAAAAGGATTTGAGTAGCCGATGAGCTGGCTCGACAAGATTTCAGGGTCCAAGCTGCTGACCAACGGGCGCCGCAGCAAGAGCGTGCCTGAGGGGCTGTGGACCAAGTGTGAAAGTTGCCAGTCCGTGCTGTACCGCGCGGAGCTGGAGCGGACCCTCGAGGTCTGCCCCAAGTGCGGCACGCACCGCCCGATCGACGCGCGCGAGCGCATCAATCACTTCCTGGACCCGGAACCGCGGATCGAGATCGCGACCAACGTCGTGCCGACCGATCCGCTGAAGTTCAAGGACAGCCGCAAGTACACCGAGCGCATCAAGGAAGCGCAGGCCGAGACCCAGGAGAAGGACGCGCTCGTCGTGATGCGCGGCCAGCTGATGGGCCTGCCGGTGGTGGTCGCCTCCTTCGAGTTCAGCTTCATGGGCGGCTCCATGGGCAGCGTCGTCGGCGAGAAGTTCGTGCGCGGCGTCGACGCGGCGCTGGAGTACGGCACACCGATGGTCTGCTTCGCCGCCACCGGTGGCGCGCGCATGCAGGAATCGCTGTTCTCGCTGATGCAGATGGCCAAGACCTCCGCGGCACTGGCGCGCCTGGCCGAGCGCGGCCTGCCGTTCATCTCGGTGCTGACGCACCCGACCATGGGTGGCGTCTCCGCCAGCCTGGCGATGCTGGGCGACATCAACGTTGCCGAACCGCGGGCGCTGATCGGTTTCGCCGGTCCGCGTGTGATCGAGCAGACCGTGCGCCAGAAACTCCCCGAGGGTTTCCAGCGTGCCGAGTTCCTGGTGGAGAAGGGCGCGATCGACCTGATCATCGACCGCCGCGAGATGCGCGACAAGCTGTACCGCATCCTGTCGATGCTGACGCACTTCACGCCGACCGTGGTGGAGCAGCCGAACTGATCGGGTTCCACTGATGGCTGTAGCTGCTTCCGCCATGCCCACCGCGGCCTGGTCGCTGGCCGACTGGCTGGCCTGGCAGGAGCGGCTGCACCCCAAGACCATCGAGCTGGGGCTGGAGCGCGTGCGCAGCGTCGCGCAGCGCCTTGGCCTGCTGCCCGCGCAGGCGACGACGCTGACCATCGCCGGCACCAACGGCAAGGGCTCCAGCGCGACCCTGGCGGCGGCGATCTACCGCGCCGCCGGCTACCGCAGCGGCCTCTATACCTCGCCGCACCTGCGCCGCTACAACGAGCGCGTGGCGATCGACGGCGAGCCGGCATCGGATGCCGATCTCTGCCGTGCCTTCCTGGCGATCGAGCAGGCGCGCGCGGCGACGCCGCTGACCTATTTCGAATTCGGTACGCTGGCGGCGCTGTGGCTGTTCCGCGAGGCCGGCGTGGGCGTGCAGGTGCTGGAAGTGGGCCTGGGCGGCCGGCTCGACGCGGTCAATATCGTCGACGCCGACGCCGCGCTGATCACCAACATCGGGCTGGACCACACCGACTGGCTGGGCCCCGACCGCGAGAGCATCGGTTTCGAGAAGGCCGGCATCCTGCGCGCCGGCAAGCCCGCCGTGCTGGTGGAGCGTCATCCGCCGGAATCGGTGCTGGCCGCGGCGCAGAAGCGGGACGCGCCAGTGTTGCGCCTGGGCCGCGATTTCGACTACGCGCCGCGCGGGCCGGGCTGGCGCTGGGTCGGACCTGCGGGAAACCTCGACGGCCTGCCGCTGCCGGCCTTGCCGGGCGCGATGCAGCTGCAGAACGCCAGCGGCGTGCTGGCCCTGGTGGACGCGCTGCAGGCGCGGCTGCCGGTGCCGCAGGAGGCCCTGCATGCCGCGCTGGGCGAGTTGCGCCTGTCGGGGCGTCTGCAACGCGTCGGCCAGTGCCTGCTCGATGTCGGCCACAATGCCGAGGCCGCCGAGGTCCTGGCCGAACACCTGCGCATGCTGCGTCCGAAGGGGCGGGTGCTGCTGGTGCTGGGCATGCTGTCGGACAAGCCGGTGGAAGCCTTCGGCCGACTGCTGCAGCCCCTGGTGTCGCGAGCCTTCCTCGGCGGGCTGCCGGGGCCGCGCGGGCTGGACGCGCCTGCGCTGGAAACGCGCCTGCGCGGCCTGGGCATGGAGACCGAGGCCTGTCGCGATGTGCCGGAAGCCCTGCAGCGCGCGCTGGCGCTGGCGGAGCCGGAAGACCTGGTCGTGGTGACCGGATCGTTTATCACTGTGGCTGCGGCCCTGGATGTACTGCATGAATGAGCAAATGAAGAACCGCCTGATCGGCGCCCTGGTCCTGCTGGCGGTGGCGCTGCTGATGGCCTTCCTGCTGCCCAAGCCGGGCCATGTCGAGCGTGACGAGGGCCTGCGCCGCGTCACCATCGACCTGGACGGCGGACCGCAGGAGCCGGTGGTGGAGGGCGACCGCGTGACCCCGCCGGTGATCGCGGCGCCGGACCCCGCCCTGGAAGACCCGCTGGCGGGTGAGTCCGCGGCCGTGGTCGACGGCGAACCGGAGGGTGCGGAGGCGGGCATGGACAGCGACAGCCGCATGGCCGCCGCGCCGGTGTCGATCAGGTCGTCCGACTCGCTGGAACAGGCGGCCCCCGGCCGCGTGCTGCCGGCGCCGGTGGCCAAGGCGCCGCCGGTGCAACTCAAGCAGGACGACAGCCTGCACCACCTGCCGGATGTGCCGGCCCAGGCCCGGGCCGAAGCACCGGCCCCGTCCCGCCGTGCCATGCCGCCGCCGGTTGCGGCCGCAGCGGCTCCTGCAGCGCCGACGGTGGCGGCAAAGCCGGTTCCGAGCCTGCCGCCACCGGCGGCCCCGGCCAAGCCGCTGTCCAAGCCGGAAGTGGCGCAGGTCCCCAAGCCGGTGGAACCCGCGCCGGTCGCCAAGCCCAAGCCTGCACCGAAGCCCGAGATCGCCGCCGCCAAGCCGGTGGAGCCGCCCAAGCCGGGCCCGGTGGCCGGCAAGGAGCGCTGGAGCGTGCAGGTGGGCAGCTTTGCCGAGATCGGCAACGCGCGCACCGCCGAGAGCAAGCTCAAGTCCGCCGGCCTGCCGACGCAGTTCGGCCCGGTGGATACCGCCAAGGGTGTGCTGTACCGCGTGCGCGTCGCTCCGCTGGCCGACGAAGCAGCGGCCAAGGCGGCCAAGGCCAAGGCAGAGCAGCTGGGTTTTGCCCAGGCAACCGTGCGCAAGGACTGACCGGAGCCGGTGAGTAGCCATACGGCGGGCGGGTGAGGGCGTGGGATGGTAAAATCCCTGAGTCGCTACCGAGTTAGGCCGCATGATCTGGGTTGACTACTGCATTCTTGCCGTCTTCATCCTTTCGGCTGTCATTGGCCTTCTGCGCGGCTTCATCCGCGAGGTCCTCGGTCTCGCAACCTGGCTGTTCGCCCTGCTGCTGGCCTGGCTGCTCGGCCATACCCTGGCCGATGCGCTGGCGGCGAAAATAACCAATCCTGCGTTGCGCCTGGGCTGTGCCTACCTGCTGCTGTTCCTCGGCGGCCTGCTGGTGGGCGCGCTGATCACGCATTTCGTGTCGGAGGCGGTCAAGGATTCCTTCCTGAGCCTGCCCAACCGCATGACCGGCGGCGGCTTCGGCCTGGCCCGCGCCGCCGTCCTCACCGCGGCCTTCGTGCTGGTGGCCGGGCAGATGGGCGCGGCCAAGGAACCGTGGTGGCAGCAATCGCTGCTGATCGACAAATTCGAGTGGCTGGCCAATGGGCTGGGCACGCTGGTTCCGGAGCGCTGGCTTGAAGTCCTGCGCCCCGACCCCACTTCTACTCTTCAGACTCAGTAAGGCCAACCATGTGCGGAATTGCCGGTATCGTCACCCAGGGCGCCGGGGTCAACTCGGAACTGTTCGACGCCCTGACCATGCTGCAGCACCGTGGCCAGGATGCGGCGGGCATGATCACCAACGACGGTGATCGCCTCTACCTGCGCAAGGAAAACGGCCTGGTGCGCGACGTCTTCGCCAAGGACGAGCACATGGTGATGCTGCGCGGGAACATGGGCGTGGCGCACGTGCGCTATCCCACCGCCGGTTGCTCCACCTCCGCCGAGGCGCAGCCGTTCTATACCAATACACCCTTCGGCATCTCGCTGTCGCACAACGGCAACCTGACCAATGCCGAGGAACTCAAGCAGGAGCTGTTCCTGCAGGACCGGCGCCACCTCAACACCGAGTCGGACTCCGAGGTCCTGCTCAATGTCTTCGCCCATGAGCTGATGTCGCGCGGCGCGCTGCGCCTGTCGCCCGAGGATGTCTTCGCCGCCGTGTCCGGCGTGCACCAGCGCTGCCGCGGCGCCTATGCCTGCGTGGCCATGATCACCGGCTTCGGCGTGGTCGGCTTCCGCGATCCCTTCGGCATCCGCCCGGCGGTCTACGGCCGCCGCCTCGGCCCCAACGGCGTGGACTACCTGATCGCCTCCGAGTCGGTGGCGCTGGACGCGCTGGGCTTCGAGATCATGGGCGACATCGCCCCGGGCGAGGCGGTGCTGATCACCATCGACGGCAAGCTGCACAAGCGCCAGTGCGCCGCCAACCCGGTGTATTCGCCCTGCCTGTTCGAGTACGTGTACCTGGCGCGTCCCGACTCGATCATCGACAACATCTATGTCTACAAGGCGCGCCTGCGCATGGGCGTGAAGCTGGCCGAGAAGATCCTCGCGCAGTGGCCCGACCACGATATCGACGTGGTGATCCCGATCCCGGACACCAGCCGCGTCGCCGGCGCCGAGCTGGCCGCGCGCCTGGGCGTGTCCTACCGCGAAGGCTTCATCAAGAACCGCTACATCGGCCGCACCTTCATCATGCCGGGCCAGGCGCAGCGCAAGAAGTCGGTGCGCCAGAAGCTCAACCCGATCGACCTGGAATTCCGCGGCAAGAACGTGCTGCTGGTGGACGACTCCATCGTCCGCGGCACCACCTCCAAGGAGATCATCCAGATGGCCCGCGAGGCCGGTGCGGTGAAGGTCTACTTCGCCTCCGCCTCGCCGCCGGTGCGCTACCCCAACGTCTACGGCATCGACATGCCGACCGCCTCGGAGCTGGTGGCCCATGGCCATACCGTGGAGGAGCTGGAGCGCATGCTCGGCGCCGACAAGCTGATCTACCAGGACCTGCCCGACCTGATCGAGGCGGTGCGTGCCGGCAACCCGCGCATCACGCGCTTCGACACCTCGGTGTTCACCGGCGAATACATCACCCAGGACATCACCACCGAGTACCTGAACCAGCTGGAGCTGTTCCGCTCCGACGCCGCCAAGGCGGCGCGGAAACGGGCGTCTTCGACCGTCATCGAAATCCAGAACGCTTGAGTCGGAAGAAAGCAGATTTGCCGCGGATCACGCGGATTAACGCGGATTTACAGGCCTTTCCAACACAAACGAAAGTGCTGCTGCATGCTGTTGATCTTGATCCGTGTTCATCCGCGTGATCCGCGGCAAGCAAGCTTTTGGGTTGAGTTGTCGGCCTACAGGCCTTAAAGTCCGCACCGCGCCCCTTTGATCCCAGCTTGCAGGCGCGGGCCTTCCCCCGGGGAAAGCCCAATAAATTTCGCTAAACGGGGGCTGAGAGCCCGTTTGGTTTTTATACCGACGGGCTTTTTTGTTGCCCGCAGGAGTGCAGGGCAGTGAACGACGCAGACCCGCCGTATTTCGACCCCGAGTGGGGTTCCGCTACCCTGGGCATCCGGGCGGCCGAGCCGCGCACGGCCAACATGGAGCACTCGGCCTCGGTTTCGCTGACCTCCTCCTACGTGTTCCGCTCCGCCGCCGAGGCGGCCGCGATCTTCAGCGGCCAGCAGCCGGGTTACGTCTATTCGCGCTTCTCCAACCCCACCGTGGAGGCCTTCGAGCGCCGCCTGGCGGCGATGGAGGGCGGTGAGGCCTGCGTGGCCACCGCCAGCGGCATGGTGGCGATCCAGACCCTGTGCCTGGCGCTGCTGAAGGCCGGCGACCACATCCTGGCTTCGCGCGGGCTGTTCGGCGCCAGCATCAACCTGTTCAACAACATCCTGTCGCGTTTCGGCCTGGAGACGACCTACGTCGATCCCACCGACCCGGCCGCCTGGGCCGCGGCGGTGAAGCCCAACACCAGGCTGTTCTTCGTGGAGACGCCGTCGA
Source organism: Solimonas sp. K1W22B-7 (assembly GCF_003428335.1). GTDB lineage: Bacteria > Pseudomonadota > Gammaproteobacteria > Nevskiales > Nevskiaceae > Solimonas_A. The sequence continues at coordinate 2,749,429 of NZ_CP031704.1, read as the reverse complement.
ACCCGCTGATGGAGCTGGCCGACATCCGCGCACTGGCCGACATCGCGCACGCGCACGGCGCGCTGCTGGCCGTGGACAACTGCTTCCTGACGCCGGTGCTGAGCCAGCCGCTGAAGCTGGGTGCCGACCTCGTGATCCACTCCGGCACCAAGTACATCGACGGCCAGGGCCGCTGTGTCGGTGGCGCGATCGTGGGCGACGCCCAGCGCGTCGGCAAGGACATCTACGGCTACATGAGGACGGCCGGGCCCTGCCTGTCGCCGTTCAACGCCTGGGTGTTCCTCAAGGGCCTGGAGACGCTGGCGCTGCGCGTGCGCGCGCACAGCGACAGCGCGCTGCAGCTGGCGCAGTGGCTCAAGACCCAGCCCAAGGTGAAGCGCGTGTTCTACCCGGGCCTGCCCGAGCATCCGCAGCACGAACTGGCCAGGCGCCAGCAGAGCGGCTTCGGCGGCATCGTCTCCTTCGAGGTGGAAGGCGGCCGCGAGGGCGCCTGGAAGCTGGTGGACAGCACCCGCACGCTGTCGATCACCGCCAACCTCGGCGATACGCGCAGCACCATCACGCACCCGGCCTCGACCACCCACGCCCGCATCACGCCCGAAGCGCGAGCGGAGGCCGGCATCACCGAGGGCCTGCTGCGCATCTCGGTGGGCCTGGAAGATATCGCCGACATCCTGCGCGACCTGGAGCGCGGGCTGGCCTAGTCCTTATACCCCTCTCCCGCTTGCGGGAGAGGGGATGGGGAGAGGGTTTCTGTAAATCGAGCATCGGATGCCTGTCCTCGCCTTCGCCGCGATACACGCCGCACTGACCGAACGAGATCCGGTCGCAAAGTGTGCGCAAGTTGCAGAGCTGTGTTTACCAGCGGGTGGTTTCTCCGTGCCTTCGCTCACGGAGGACGCTGCCAACGTCCCCGGCCGTCCCGAACAACCCGCCCTGATCCGCCCACGCGACGTCCCCCACCGCGGCCTCGGCAGCGTCGCCGGGCGCGTGGCGCTGCTGCACGCGGTGGCGCATATCGAGTTCAACGCGATCAACCTGGCGCTGGATGCCTGCTGGCGTTTCCGCGACATGCCGGCGGACTATTACCGCGACTGGCTCAGCGTGGCGCAGGACGAGGCGCGGCATTTCATGCTGCTGTCGCAACGCCTGGCGCAGCTCGGTGCTGCCTACGGTGACCTGCCGGCACACAACGGCCTGTGGGAAGCCGCCGAGAAGACCGCGGCCGATCCGCTGCTGCGCATGGCGCTGGTGCCGCGCGTGCTGGAGGCACGCGGCCTGGACGTGACGCCGGGCATGATCCTGCGTCTCACCGAGGTCGGTGACGCCGAGACCGTGAGCATCCTGCACGTGATCCTCGACGAGGAAGTGCGCCACGTCGCCATCGGCACGCAGTGGTTCGAGTACCTCTGCGCCCAGCGCGGCCTGGACCCGCGGCCGACCTTCGCGCGCCTGCTGGCCGAACACCGCGTGCGCGTGGCGCCGCCGCTGAACCGCGAGGCGCGCGCCAGGGCAGGGTTTGCCGAGGACGAGATGGACGCGCTGCTGGCGGCGCCGCGCTAGGGCCGGTTAACCCTACCGCGCTCGCAGCGATCGCGGCAGGGTTGACAGGCCCTAAGGAACAACAAGACGGGGACTCGGCGCCCCGCCTCGTTGCTTGAGCCTCAGGCTTTTGCCATCTGGCGCAGCATGTATTGCAGTACGCCGCCGTGCTGGTAGTACTCCCATTCCATCGGCGTGTTGATGCGCACCCTGGCCTTGAAGCTGATGCTCTTGCCGTCGGCCTTCTTCGCCGTCACGTCGACACTGGTGGCGCCGCTCTTCAGGCCGTCGAAGTCGAACACTTCGGTGCCGTCCAGGCCCAGTGAGCCGGCGCTCTGGCCGTCGACGAAGTTCAGCGGCAGTACGCCCATGCCGACGAGGTTGGCGCGGTGGATACGCTCGAAGCTCTCGGAGATCACGGCCTTGACGCCGAGCAGGATGGTGCCCTTGGCCGCCCAGTCGCGCGAGGAGCCGGTGCCGTACTCCTTGCCGGCGAGCACGACCTGCGGGGTGCCGTCGGCGATGTGCTTCATGGCCACGTCGTAGATCGCCTCCACCGGGCCGGCCACGCCGTCCTTGCCGATGTACTTGGACACGCCGCCTTCCACGCCCGGGGTCATCGCGTTCTTGATGCGGGTGTTGGCGAAGGTGCCGCGCATCATGATCTCGTGGTTGCCGCGGCGCGAGCCGAAGCTGTTGAAGTCGGCCTTCTTGACGCCGCGCTCCTCGAGGTACCTGCCCGCCGGTCCGTCCTTCTTGATGTCGCCGGCCGGCGAGATGTGGTCGGTGGTGATGGAGTCCGCCAGCACCGCCAGCGCACGCGCCCCCTTGATCGGCTGGATGCCCGGCGGGGTCATCGTCATGCCCTGGAAGTACGGCGGGTTGGCGATGTAGGTCGACTTGCCATCCCAGGGATAGGTTTCCGACTTGCTGATCTTGATCGACTGCCAGCGGGCGTCGCCCTTGAGCACGTCGGCGTAGCTTTTCTTGAACAGCTCGCTGGTGACCGAACTGGCGACGGATTCCTGGATCTCGGCGTTGGTCGGCCAGATATCCTTGAGGAACACGTCCTTGCCGTCCTTGCCCTGGCCGAGCGGCTCGGTGGTGAGGTCGATGTCGGTATTGCCGGCGATGGCGTAGGCCACCACCAGCGGCGGCGAGGCGAGGTAGTTCATGCGCACGTCCTGGTGGACGCGGCCTTCGAAGTTGCGGTTGCCCGACAGCACGGCCGAGACGCTCAGCGTGTTGTCGGCGATCGCCTTGCCCAGCGGCTCGTTGAGCGGGCCGGAGTTGCCGATGCAGGTGGTGCAGCCGTAGGCGGTGACGTAGAAGCCCAGGTGCTCCAGGTCTTCGATCAGGCCGGCCTTCTTCAGGTACTCGGTGACGGCCAGCGAGCCGGGGGCCAGCGAGGTCTTGACCCAGGGCTTGCTGGTCAGGCCGAGCGCGCGCGCCTTGCGGGCGAGCAGGCCGGCACCGATCAGCACGCTGGGGTTGGAGGTGTTGGTGCAGGAGGTGATCGCGGCGATCATCACCGCGCCGTCCTTCAGTTCGAAGGACTTGCCGTTGTCGGTGACGGCTGCCGGGCCCTTGGAGGGACGCAGCTTCTGTTCGGACTCGAAGGCCTTGCGGTAGTTGGCCTTGACGTCGGACAGCAGCACGCGGTCCTGCGGACGCTTGGGGCCGGCCAGGCTCGGCTTGATGCTGCCGAGGTCCAGGTGCATCACGTCGGTGTACTCGGCCTCCGGGGCGTCAGGAGTCCACCACATGCCCTGGGCCTGGGCGTAGGCCTTGACCACGGCGATCTGCTGCTCGCTGCGGCCGGTGAGGCGCAGGTAGTTCAGGGTCTCTTCGTCGATCGGGAAGATGCCGCAGGTGGCGCCGTATTCCGGGCCCATGTTGGCGATGGTGTTGCGGTCGGAGGCCGACAGGTTGGCCAGGCCCGGACCGAAGAACTCGACGAACTTCTCGACCACGCCGCGCTTGCGCAGCATCTCGGTGACGGTCAACACCAGGTCGGTGGCGGTGGCGCCCTCGGCCAGCTTGCCGGTGACGCGCACGCCGATCACTTCCGGGATCAGCATGGAGGACGGCTGGCCGAGCATGGCAGCCTCGGCCTCGATGCCGCCGACGCCCCAGCCCAGCACGCCGATGCCGTTCACCATGGTGGTGTGGCTGTCGGTGCCGAAGCAGCTGTCGGGATAGAGCAGGCCTTCGCCGTTCTCGAAGACCACGCGGGCCAGGTACTCGATGTTGACCTGGTGGACGATGCCGGTATCGGGCGGCACGGCCTTGAAGTTCTTGAGCGCTTCCTGGCCCCAGCGCAGGAAGGTGTAGCGCTCTTCGTTGCGCTGGAATTCAACCTTGGCGTTGAGGTCCAGGGCTTCCTTGGAGCCGTAGTGGTCGATCATGACCGAGTGGTCGATGACCAGTTCCACCGGGCACAGCGGGTTGACCTTGGCGGCGTTGCCGCCGAGCTTGGTGATCGCATCGCGCATGGCGGCGAGATCCACCACGCAGGGCACGCCGGTGAAATCCTGCAGGATCACGCGCGCCGGGGTGAAGTTGATGTCCTTGGCCGGCAGGTTCTTGAAATCGGCGCCGGCCAGGGTCTCGATGTCCGCCTGGGTGGTGTTGAGGCCGTCCTCGTGGCGCAGCAGGTTTTCCAGCAGCACCTTGATGGAGTAGGGCAGGCGGGCCAGCTTGAACCGGGGCTCCAGGGCCTTGAGGTTGTAGTAGGAGTAGGTCTTGGGGCCGACCGTGAGGCTGGCTTTACTCTTGAAACTGTCCGTCATGGCTCGTTTCCCGGTGTGGCTGCCCGTGCCAACAAGCAGCGGTGGCTGGAGGGGTCCATAGGACCCCGCCGGCCCTGGCCGGTTCCCGCCAGGGCCAAGCTGGAGGAGGGTAACAAAAAAACGCCCTCTGCTTTCTCCCTCTCCGCGCCTGCGGAAGCGGGGAGCGGGGCCAAAAGCCACAAAAAAGCCCGCCGGATCGCTCCGGCGGGCTCTTGCTGCAGCATGCTGCCCCGGCTTTAGGCCGTCACTTCCTTGGCGGTCTCCACGTACTCTTCGATCTGGTCGAAATTCAGGTACTTGTAGATCATGTCCGCATTCTTGGTGACGATGCCGGTTGCCACCAGGTACTCCTCGCGGGTCGGCAGGCGGCCGAGCTTCGAGGCGATCGCCGCAAGCTCCGCCGAGCCGAGGAACACGTTGGTGTTCTTGCCCAGTCGATTGGGGAAGTTGCGCGTCGACGTGGAAATCGCGGTTGCACCCTCCTTCATCTGCGCCTGGTTGCCCATGCACAGCGAGCAGCCCGGCATTTCGGTGCGCGCACCGGCCGTGCCGAAGGTGTTGTAGACGCCTTCCTTGGTCAGCTCGGCGGCGTCCATCTTGGTCGGCGGCGCGACCCACAGGCGGACCGGGATGTCCTTCAGGCCTTCGAGCAGCTTGCCGGCGGCGCGGAAGTGGCCGATGTTGGTCATGCACGAGCCGATGAAGGCCTCGTCGATCTTGGTGCCGGCGACCTCGGACAGGAACTTGGCGTCATCCGGATCGTTCGGGCAGCAGACGATCGGCTCCTGGATGTCGGCCAGGTCGATGTCGATGACGGCGGCGTACTCGGCGTCCTGGTCGGCTTCCAGCAGCTGCGGGTTGGCCAGCCAGGCTTCCATCGCCTTGATGCGGCGGTCCAGCGTGCGCGCGTCCTTGTAGCCCTGGGCGATCATGTTCTTCATCAGCACGATGTTCGAGGTCATGTACTCGATCATCGGCTCCTTGTTGAGCTTGATCGTGCAGCCGGCGGCGGAGCGCTCGGCCGAGGCGTCGGACAGCTCGAAAGCCTGTTCGACCTTGAGGTTCGGCAGGCCTTCGATCTCCAGCACGCGGCCCGAGAAGATGTTCTTCTTGCCGGCCTTGGCGACGGTCAGCAGACCGGCCTTGAGCGCGTACAGCGGGATCGCGTGCACCAGGTCGCGCAGCGTGACGCCCGGCTGCAGTTCGCCCTTGAAGCGGACCAGCACCGATTCCGGCATGTCCAGCGGCATCACGCCGGTGGCGGCCGCGAAGGCGACCAGGCCCGAGCCGGCCGGGAAGGAAATGCCGATCGGGAAGCGGGTGTGCGAGTCGCCGCCGGTGCCGACGGTGTCCGGCATCAGCAGGCGGTTGAGCCAGGAGTGGATCACGCCGTCGCCCGGACGCAGCGCGACGCCGCCACGGTTCGAGATGAACGCCGGCAGCTCACGGTGGGTCTTGACGTCGACCGGCTTCGGATACGCGGCGGTGTGGCAGAACGACTGCATCACCAGGTCGGCGGAGAAGCCGAGGCAGGCGAGATCCTTCAGCTCGTCGCGGGTCATCGGGCCGGTGGTGTCCTGCGAGCCGACGGTGGTCATCTTCGGTTCGCAGTAGGTGCCCGGGCGCATGCCCGTGCCTTCCGGCAGGCCGCAGGCGCGGCCGACCATCTTCTGCGCCAGCGTGTAGCCCTTGCCGGTGTCCTTCGGGGTCTGCGGCAGGCGGAACAGCGTCGATGCGGGCAGGCCGAGGAATTCGCGGGCCTTGCCGGTCAGCGAGCGGCCGATGATCAGGTTGATGCGGCCGCCGGCGCGCACTTCATCGAGCAGCACCTGGCTCTTGAGTTCGAAATTCGCGGCGACGGCACCATTCTTCTCGATCTTGCCCTCGTACGGGAAGATGTCGAGGACATCGCCCATCTCGAACTTGGAGACGTCGACTTCGATCGGCAGCGAGCCCGAGTCTTCCTGCGTGTTGAAGAAGATCGGCGCGATCTTGCCGCCGAGCGTGACGCCGCCGAAGCGCTTGTTCGGCACGAACGGGATATCTTCGCCGGTCGCCCAGATCACGCTGTTGGTCGCGGACTTGCGCGACGAGCCGGTGCCGACGACGTCACCGACGTAGGCGACGAGGTTGCCCTGCTTCTTGAGGTCGTCGATGTACTGCATCGGGCCGCGCTTGCCGTCTTCTTCCGGCTTGAAGGCCGCGTCCGGGCGCGTCATCTTCAGCATGGCGAGGTAGTGCAGCGGGATGTCGGGGCGGCTCCAGGCATCCGGTGCCGGCGACAGGTCGTCGGTATTGGTTTCGCCCGGCACCTTGAACACGCTGACGGTGATCTTCCTTGCGACTTCCGGACGGGTGGTGAACCACTCGGCATCGGCCCAGGACTGGATCACGGCCTTGGCGTTGGCATTGCCCTTCCTGGCAAGCTCGGCAACGTCATGGAAGAAGTCGAACATCAGCAGCGTCTTCTTCAGGGCCTCGGCGGCAACGGCGCCGACTTCGGCGTCCGGCAGCAGGTCGATCAGCGGCTTGACGTTGTAGCCGCCCACCATCGTGCCGAGCAGCTCGGTGGCCTTGGCGCGCGAGATCAGGCACTTGACTTCGCCATCGGCGACCGCGGTCAGGAACGAGGCCTTGACCTTGGCGGCATCATCCACGCCAGGCGGAACGCGGTGGGTCAGCAGGTCGAGCAGGAAAGCCTCTTCGCCCGCCGGCGGGTTCTTGATCAGTTCGATCACTTCGGCGGTCTGCTGGGCAGACAGTGCGAGCGGCGGAATACCGAGGGCGGCGCGCTCGGCAGTGTGTTGGCGATAGGCTTGCAGCATGGTTTTTGGCGGTCCGATGTCGAGAAGGCGGAGGGCTGGCGCCACGCGAGCCCGCGATCCTGGAACAGACCTGTCGGGCCGGCGCGACGCGTCGCAATATTCTATCACCGGAGACCGTCCGGCGGACCGGGCGGACATTGGAAAACATCAGGTTTCCCGGGGTTCGGCGGCCGATGCGGCAGATGCCGGTGGAATTCCCGGCTTGCGACCCAGCGGCGGAGCGGGGCGCCAGGCGATTTATAATTCCGTTCCTGATGCGCCGAAAAAAATGGCGGTCCGCCGCCCGGCGGGCAGCCTTGGGGAGGAGCCGCGCCATGACCGCTGACCAACAGAAGCTGCTGTTCGCCGCCTACCGGCTGGCTGAGCGCGGCGAGTTGTATCGCTTCGAGCCCGAGCGCATTGCGGCGGAGGCAGGCATGCCGGCCGACAGTTTCGGGCGCTGCTTCGCCCAGGAACGCGAGTTCTGGCTGGCACTGCACCGCCTCAACGTACACCTGCTGGTCAACGACATCACCCGCGCCACCGACGGCATGCCGCCGGGCCGGGAGCGTCTCAAGGCCGGAGTGCTGGCTTACTGGGACGGCTGCGTCCGCACCATCCCGGTGCGTGCCATCGTGCGCGGCTACCGCAAGGATCCGGACATCCTGGCGCGCCTGGACCGCATCAACTGGGGGTTTGCCCATATGCTGTCGATGGAAATGAAGAAGATCGGCTGGGAGCGCTACAACGAAGCGGCCCAGATCGCCTGGTTCATGGCCGAGGGCGTGGTGCGGCTGGAACTGGAGGCCAATGGCCCGCTGCCGGACTTGCGCCAGACCTTCTGGGACTTCCTGGCGGCCAGGCCAACCCGGATCGGAACCCCGGCGGCAACAGCGCCGAAGACCAGGCCGAAAGCAGCGGCTGGCGTGAAGGCCAAGGCAGCGGCAAAGCCGAAATCGGCTGCCCGCAAGCCTGCGGCGGCGGCAAAGGCGGTCAAAAAACGTAAATGAGAAGCTGTTACTGATCGGGCGACGGGTCGGAAGGTTTAAGATTCCGCCAGGGCGGTACGACATGCGAGGGAACGCGTGGGCAATACCTGCATAGCGGTGGTGGACGACGACGCGGTATCGCGCGAGGTGGTGGCCGCCTACCTGGCCGATGCCGGCTACTCGGTGCGCGCCTTCGACGGCCCGGCGGCGTTTCGTTCCGGTCTCGACGGCGTGGCGCCCGACCTGGTCCTGCTGGACCTGCGCATGCCCGGCGAAGACGGCCTGTCGCTGCTGCGCTGGCTGCGTCAGGGCAGCGAGCTGCCGGTGATCATGCTGACCTCCGCCGACGACACCACCGACCGTGTGGTGGGCCTGGAGATGGGTGCCGACGATTACGTGCCCAAGTCCGGCGACCTGCGCGAGCTGCTGGCCCGCATCCGTTCGGTGTTGCGCCGGCGTCCTGCCACGCCGGCCGCGGTGCCCCTGCTGCCCCATGCTCCCAAGTTGCCCGAGGCCGCCCTGCGCGGAGAGCACTGGTTCGGCCGCTGGCGCCTGGACCGCAGCCGGCGGCGGCTGGTGGACAGCGGCGGCGAGGTTTGCCCGATCACCGGCGCCGAGTTCGCGCTGCTCAGTGCCTTCGCCGACCATCCGCGCGTGGTGCTGTCGCGCGAGCGCCTGCTGGAACTGTCGGGGACCGATCCGGCCGAGGTCTTCGACCGCGCGGTGGACCTGCGGGTCACCCGCCTGCGCCGCAAGATCGAGCCGGTGCCCGGCGATCCCACGGTGATCCGCACCGTGCGCGGCCACGGCGGCGGCTACGAGTACCTGCCTTCCGAGGGGCCGGACTACGGCCGCTGACCCGGCTGCCACCCCGGCAGGTGATACCGGCTGACATCATGTTTCAGCCGCCTGGCATCGGGCGGATACGGTAGAGGGCTAGCTTGTTGCGCAAGCAGAAATCGATCTGCCATCGCAACGGAGCTGCGCCATGAAGTTCACCAAATCCCTTTCCGCCCTCGCCCTGATGCTGAGTTTCTCGGCCCAGGCCCAGACCGCCGGCACGGCCACTCGCTACATCGGCAGCGACGGCAACTGGTTCAATCCCGCCAACTGGAGCACCGGGCAGGTCCCCGCCGCCGGCAGCGACGTGACCCTCGATGGCCGTGCCGAGGTCGTGATCGACCCGGCCCTGGGGCGATCGACGGTCGAGATCCGCGACCTGACCGTGGGCGGCGACGCGCGCCTGACCGGACTGCCCGGCGTGATCCTGAGCAGCCGCAACGAGCTGCTGCAGGACAATGGCGCCATCGTCCTGCGCTCCGGCGGCAGCATCGGTGAAACCCTGGTCGTGGCGCCGTTCTCCGACCCGGAGGGCTGCAGCAGCTGCAGCCTGGTGCAGAACCCGACCTCGCAGAGCATACGCACCGTCGTCCTCAGGAGCAGCGTGACGGTGGACCTGGGACTGGGCGGCACCTCCCCGGCGGGCATCACCAAGGTAGGTCCCGGCACGCTGGTGCTCAGCGCCGGCGCCGGCTACTACTCGACCACCACGGCGGACATCCTGGTCCTCGACGGCCAGCTGCGGTTGAGCCTGCACTACGGCTTCCAGCCGCGACATGGCCAGAGCTTCCAGATCTACACCGCCAGGCAGACCCGCACGGGCCAGTTCCTGGGCCTTCCGGAGGGCGGTCTGGTCGGCTGCACCGACGACAACGTCGGCTTCACCATCTCCTACAAGGGCGGCGACGGCAATGACGTGGTGCTGAGCGCCGCCGATACCGCGCCGCAGACCTGCCTGCTGCTGCCGGCGGTGCAGAAGGTGCGGGAGGCTGCCGCGCGCATGCGCCCGGCGGCGACCCAGACCCTGGGCGGCCTGCTCGGCGAGCCGGCGGGCCTGCTGCTGCCGGCCGTGCAGAAGGTCCGCGAGGCAGCGTCACGGGCGAGGTAACCGTCATGGCGCGGCCGGCATACACTGGCACTGCGGCATGCCGGCCGCTGCCCGGGAGGTGCGATGCCCAAAATCGGCAGTTCTGCGCAGGACACGCTGGCCCGCCTGGAGGCGGCCGAGCGGCGCCTGCGCGAAATCACCGATCACCTCCCCGGCGCCGTCTACCAGCTGCTGCTGGCGCCGGACGGCGGTGCGCGCCTGGCCTATGTCAGCGAGGGCATCGCCAGCCTGGTCGGCATCGACAAGGCGGCGGCGGAGCGCGACATCGGCCTGCTGTTCGCCCTGGTGCTGCCGGAGGACCTGCCAGGCCTGCAGGACGCCATCCGCATCGTCGCCGCCGAGCGCCGGCTGATGGACTACGACTTCCGCTTCCGCCATGGGATCACCGGGGAGCTGCGCTGGCTGCGCTCGCGCGCCGCGCCGTTCCCGGGCCCGGACGGCGTGGTGATCTGCAACGGCTTCTGGCAGGACATCAGCGATGTCCGCTCGCTCAAGGAAGAACTGGCGGCGACCCGCGACGCCACCACCGCCGCCGAAATCCGTCTGCGCGAGATCACCGACGCCATGCCGGGCGCGGTCTACCAGTTCCGCGTCGGCGTGGAAGGGGGCATGCAAATGACGTATCTCAGCGAGGGCATCCAGCAGCTGGTCGGTGTCGATCCCGACCAGGGGCAGCAGGATCGCACCACGCAGTTCCGCACCGTGCTGCCGCAGGACATGCAGAAGGTGGCGCTGGCGATCCGCGCGGCGACGCAGAAGCTGGAAATGCTCGACGTCGACTTCCGCATCCGCCACGCCAGGAGCGGCGAGATTCGCTGGGTCCGCTCGATGGGCCGGCCGCGGCGCGAGGCCGACGGCTCGACGCTGTTCAACGGTTTCTGGCAGGACATCACCGCCGAGCACGAGGCCGAGGAACGCCTGCAGGCCGCGCAGAAGCGCCTGCTCGGCATCACCGACACGGTGCCCGGCGTGGTCTTCGAGAGTCATTGGTCGGAAAAGACCGGCGACGCGCTGCCCTTCATCAGCGGCGGCGTCGAGGAGCTCTGCGGCGTGCCCAAGGAGGAGGCGGAAGCCGACATCCGCAGCCTGTTCAGCGTGGTGATCCCGGAGGACCTGCCGCGCTTCCTGGGCATGATGCAGGAGGGACACCGGCATGAGAACCCGGTGGTGATGGATTTCCGCATCCGCCATCGCAAGACCGGCGAGCTGCGCTGGGCGCGCATCGCCGCGTCGCCGCCGCGCCACACGCCAGATGGTTACCGCTGGCGCAGCGGCTTCTGGCAGGACACCACTGATTTCAAGCAGATGCAGGCCGAGCTGGCCCAGGCGCGCGACGCCGCCGAGGCGGCCAATCGAGCCAAGAGCGAGTTCCTCGCACGCATGAGCCACGAGATCCGCACGCCGATGAACGCCATCCTCGGCCTGTCGCAGCTGGCGCTGCGCGGTGAACTGCCGCCGCGCGAGCGCGACTACCTGGAGCGCACCCAGCGTGCCGCCAAGTCGCTGCTCGGCGTGATCAACGACATCCTCGACTTCTCCAAGGTGGAGGCCGGCAAGCTGGCGACCGAGGCGATCCCGTTCCGCCTCGACGAGGTGCTGGACAACCTCGACGCGGTGATCGGCGTGAAGGCCGCCGAGAAGCGCCTGAGCTATTCCTGCCGCGTTGCCGCCGAAGTGCCCGGCGCGCTGGTCGGTGACCCGCTGCGCCTGGGACAGGTACTGGTCAACCTGGCCGGCAACGCCGTGAAGTTCACCGAGCGCGGCGGCGTGCGCGTGCGTGTCAGCTGCGCCGCGCGCGACGCCAGCGATGCGCTGCTGCAGTTCGAGGTGCAGGACACGGGCATCGGCATCGACGCCGGCCAGCGCCAGCGCCTGTTCGAGGGCTTCTTCCAGGCCGACGCCTCCACCTCGCGCCGCTACGGCGGCACCGGCCTGGGCCTGGCGATCAGCCGCCGGCTGGTCGAGGCCATGGGCGGCAGCATCGAGGTGGAGAGCGAGCCCGGCCGCGGCAGTACCTTCCGCTTCAGCCTGCGCATGGGTGTGGCCACCGAGGCTCAGCTGCGCGAGCTGCCGGAGCCGGGGCAGGGTGCCGGACTCGATGGCGTGCGCCTGCTGGTGGTGGACGACAACGATACCAACCAGCTGATCGCCCGCGAGATGCTGGAAGGTGTCGGTGCCCAGGTGCGCAGCGCCCTCAATGGCCGCGAAGCCCTGGAGGCGCTGGCGCAGGAACGCTTCGACGCGGTGCTGATGGACGTGCACATGCCGGAGATGGACGGCTACGAGGCGACGCGCCGCCTGCGCGCGGACTCGCGCCATGCGGCGCTGCCGATCATCGCGATGACGGCCAGCGTGACCCTGCAGGACCGCACGCTCTGCGAGGCCGCCGGCATGAACGCCCACGTTGCCAAGCCGATCGACCTGGACGAGCTGCTGGTGACGCTGCTGCGCTGGGTGCGGCCGCAGCGCGCGCCGGCGCCGGTGGAGGTGGTGAAAGCCGTGCAGGAAGAGTGGCAGCTGCCGGGCATCGACGTTGCCGCCGGCCTGCGCCGCGTCGGCGGCAAGCGCGAAACCTACCTGCGCGTGCTCAAGGTCTTCGCCGACAGCATCGGCGATCCGCCTGCGGAGGTGCGCGTGGCCTTGCGGGTGGGTGCCACCGACGCGGCGCTGGAAGTGGCGCATCGCCTGCGCGGCGCGGCGGGGAACATCGGCGCGACCGAACTGGCGGAGGCCGCCGCCGCGCTGGAGCGCGCGCTGCGCGAGGAGCGCGATGCCGGGCCGCTGGTGATGAGGCTGCAGGAGAGCTGGCTGCGCATGCGGCCCGGGCTGGAGGAACTGGTGGAGTGAACGGCAGGTCGCTTTAGTGGGAGCGGCTTCAGCCGCGATGGGTTTGGCTGGTGTGCGAACCCATCGCGGCTGAAGCCGCTCCCACGAGTCTGGTCCGCTACAGCGCCGCGCGAATCTCGCCGCCGCCGAGGCATTCGTCGCCATCGTAGATCACGCAGAACTGGCCCGGCGCCACGGCGCGCTGGGCCCTGGCGAAGTTCACGCGCAGGCTGCCGTCGGGCAGTTCTTCCACGCGGCAATCCTGCAGCACCTGGCGATGGCGGATGCGCGCCTGCAGGGCCTGCGGGATGGATGCCGGTCGGCGGATCCAGTGGAAGCGCTCGGTTTCCAGCGCCGCGCTCATCAGCTGCGGATGCTGCGGGTCCTGCGATACGCGCAGGGTGTTGGTCGCGGTGTCCTTGGCGACGACGTACCAGGGCGCCTCGGCGGCACCGCGGCGGCCGCCGATCTGCAGGCCGCGGCGCTGGCCGATGGTGTAGTGCATCAGGCCCTGGTGCCGGCCGACGACGGTGCCGGCGTCGTCCAGCATCGGGCCCGGATTGGGCTTGAGGTACTGGCCGAGGAACTCGCGGAATTCGCGCTCGCCGATGAAGCAGATGCCGGTGGAATCCTTCTTGCGATGCACCGGCAGGCCGGCGCGCTGCGCGATCTCGCGCACCTGCGGCTTGGTCAGGCCGCCGACCGGGAACAGCACGCGCTCGAGATGCTCGCGCGCCACCGCGGCGAGGAAGTAAGTCTGGTCCTTGTCCTCGGTGGCGGAGCGCAGCAGTCGTGCGCCTTCGGCACCGTGTTCGATGCGCGCGTAGTGGCCGGTGGCGATCCAGTCCGCGCCCAGGCGCAGCGCGTACTCGCGGAACGGCTGGAACTTGACCTCGCGGTTGCACAGCACGTCGGGGTTGGGCGTCTTGCCGGCCTGGTAGTCGGCCAGGAAATGCGCGAACACGCGGTCGCGGTATTCCTTCGAGAAGTCGACGCGGTGCAGCGGGATGTCCAGCTCTTCACAGACCGCGCGCGCGTCCTGGTAGTCCTGGGCAGAAGTGCAATAGCCTTCCTCGTCCTCGGTCCAGTTGACCATGAACAGGCCGCTGACGCGGTAGCCCTGTTCCTTCAGCAGGTAGGCGGAAACCGAGGAATCGACACCGCCTGAGAGTCCCACGACAACATGCTGCTCACCGCTCATTGAGGTGGTTCAGCATCGACAGCGGGAAGCGCTGTCCGGCGAGATAGTCGTCGATGCAGCGCAGGACCATCGGGCTGCGGTGCAGGGCAACGGCGGCGGCGACCTCGTCGCGCGTCAGCCATACCGGGCGCTCGATGCCCTCGTCGAGCGGGTGGCCGGGGCGCTCGCGCAGCGCGGTGGCAACGAAGGCGATGCGCAGGAAGCCGTACTCGAGCTCGGCGGGGTCGTAGTGATAGAGGCCCAGGACATGGGTCGGCTCGACGTCCCAGCCGCTTTCCTCCAGGGTCTCGCGGATGGCGCCCGCGACCAGGGTCTCGCCCTGTTCCCAATGGCCAGCCGGCTGGTTCATGCGCAGCTCGCCCTCGATGCGCTCTTCCACCAGCAGGAAGCGGCCGTCGCGTTCGACCACGCAGGCGACCACGACGTGCGGCGTCCAGCCACCGCTCACGGCGCGGGCACCGGCGGCTGCGCGCCCGGCATCAGGCCCTGGCGGCGCAGCGTGTAGTAGCCCTGGGCGTCCGGAGCACCGAGCTGCATCAGCAGGTTCGGCAGCATCGGCGGCGCGCCGGGCTTGGGGCGCATGCGCACATTGAGTTCGTAGTTCTGGTCCGGCGCCAGGCGGGCTTCGCCGCTGAGTTCCAGCGGCCCGGAAACCGAGGCCAGCTGCACGACGATGCTGCCGTCTTCGGTGGTGACGTCGGCGCGGAAGTCGCCCAGCGGCGTGGGCTGCGCGCCCAGCGCCCAGGCCAGGCCCTGCAGCTGCGCGGACCCTTCGGCGAGCTGGATCTGGCCCTTGGCCATGCGCAGCTGCGCCAGGTCCAGGCCGACCTGGCCCTCCACCGGCACGAAGGGGTAGCCGGCGGCTGCCGCCAGTGCCCGCAGGCCGCCGCTGGCGCGCAGGGACTTCACGCGCAGGGTGCCCAGCGGGCTGACCGAAACGCCGCCATCCAGCAGCACCGGCTCGTGCTCGGAATGCAGGCTCAGGGCGGCCCGGCCGATCAGCAGCTGCAGCGGATGCAGTTCCCAGTTCAGGTTCGAGACCAGGGTGTTGCCGTTGCGCACGACGCCGCTGCTGCGGCCTTCAATCACCCGGCCCTCGAGGCCGAACAGCTCGACCGGCAGCGGCCGGTCCTTGGGTTTGAGCCAGGCATAGACGCTGGCGGCCGGCGCCTGTACGAACAGGGCGATCGCAAGGAAGGCCAGGCCGACCAGCAGGAGGCTGCGGATGTTCATCAACGGACCAGGGAGAGTTGTGCGCTGACCATGCCGGGCGTGGGCTGCTTCTCGAGTTCTGCCGCCTGCGCGTGGATGCCGTAGCGCAGTTCCAGCTCCTGCATCCAGCGCAGCAGGCTGTCGAAGGGCACGTCCTCGACCCAGACCTTCACTTCGCGGTCACCCTCGGGCTGGATGCGCGTCGGCTGCTTGCCGAGCGTGACGCGTGCGCCCTGGTCGACCACGCTGAGGATGGAGGCGCTGCGGTTCACCGCAGCGCCTCGGCCCTGGCTGGCCTGGGCCAGCGAGGCCAGTTCCTCGATGCGCGTGGCGACGCTGCGCGCAGCAGCCAGGGCTTCTTCGCGCTGCTGCTGCATCTTGACCAGCGAACGCCAGATGCCGCCGTAGAGCACGGCCACGGCCACCACGACGGCGCAGAACAGCACCATCCAGCGTTCGCGCGGGGCCAGCTGGGCAAACCATTCCTTGAGGCGGGCGATGGCGGCGTTCATGCGTCAGGACTCAGCTTGATGCGGATCTGCGCGCCTTCGCTGCCGGAGTTGGCGGACTGCACTTCCAGGCTGGCGGCGCGCGGCGAGGCAAACCAGGCCTTGAGGGTTTCGAGCTGGCGCAGGTCGCTGCCGCTGAGCGAGGCGTAGAGCGCGCCCTCGCGGTATTGCACGGCCTGCAGCGTCAGGCCCGGCGCGGCGGTCAGCGCATCGGCCAGCACCTGCATCAGCGGCAGCAGGCCGCCGCCGGTCTTGCCGCCCTTGAGCACGGCGAACTGTGCTTCGACCTGACCGGCGAAGTCGGAAAGGATGCGCGCCTCGCTCGGGAACAGCTGCTGGTAGCGCTGGATGTTGGCGTCTTCCTGCTGTTGCACCTGCTTGCGCAGCTGCCAGGCGGCGACACCATGCAGGATCGCGGCGAAGCCGATCCAGATCGCCAGCAGCGCGGCAGTGATCTTCCAGGGCTGCCACAGGCGCTGCAGGTCCTCGCGCTGGGAGTAGCGGCCCTGCAGCAGGTTGATGCCGGTCTCGGGGCGCTGGCTCTGCAGCAGCGCTTCCAGCGGCGAGATGAATCCGGGCAGCAGCTCCACCGGCCAGGCCAGGCGGGTGAAATCCGGCGAGACGTCGCGCGGCACGGTGATGCGCAGCGTCGCCTTCTTGTCGCTGTCGGCCAGCTGCAGCATCAATTCAAGGTCTTCCGGGCTGCAGGCGAAGGCCGAGAACGCGCCGTTGCGCACCAGCACCTGGTCGCGTTCGGCCAGTGCGCTCCAGCGCGGGCCCTCGGCCGGCGGCAGGCACAGGGCATCGGGCAGCAGCACGTCCGGCGCCAGGCCGCGTTCGGTGAAGGGGCGCAGCCACTCGTTCATCCTGGCGCGCGACACCACCGCCACCGGCCAGCGGCCGTCCTTCTGGCGCGGGCCGATGGCGAAGTGCAGGGTGTCGACGTCGTCCGCCAGCTGGTCTTCCAGCGCGTAGGGCGCGGCCTGCAGGACCTTGGCGGCCTGGCGCGCCGGCAGGTCCACCGTGGCCATGCGCACGTCGGCGGCCGGCACCAGCACCACCAGGCGATGGCCGGAGGCCTTCAGCAGGATCGTCTCCAGCGGCGCGTGCTGGACCGGGAACGAGGCCACGGCCTGCGGCGAGGCGATGCAATAGGCCGTGTCCGTGCCCAGGTCGGTGGCACGCAGGCGGATATAGAGCGTATTACGCAAGGTGGCCTGGTCTTATTCGGAATCGATGCTGCGCCCGTAGACATAGGGCGCGCTGCCCCCTTGCCCCGGGGGCCTGTAGTAGAAACTATACAGCGCCAGCCGACCGCTGCCTACGAAGATCTCGGCCCGCAGCATGAAGAAGCTGCTCTTGATGTCGTACATGTCGGGGTGGGCGTCGCCGGCCCCGAACACGGCGTCGGCGCCGGAGGTCAGGTCGCTCTTGTTTTCGGCCGGTTTCTTGAGCCGGCTCTCCAGGAACCTGGCCTGTGCCGGGCCGGGCTGCTTGGCCAGCGCGAACAGCACCGCGTCCGGCGCGGTGTTGACGTTGATCGCGGTGCCGATCTGCGGCAGGGCGGTGACGTAGGGCCGGAGCTTGGCGTAGATCTCGCGCGTGACGCCCTTGACCGCCAGCAGCTCGGTGACGCTTTCCATCGGGCGGTTGGGCACGCGGTAGGGCGGGTTGAATCCGAGGTACTCGCTGTCCTCGCCGCCTTCGAAGCCGGTGGGTTCGGAGTCGGCGTCCACCCAGTCGCGAATGGCGCTGGCGATGGCCGTGGCCTGGAAGGATTCGATGCCCTCGATGCCTTGCAGCAGGCGCAGGAACACTTCCAGCTGCCGGTCGTAGGCCTGCCCGGCGGGCAGGGCGAGGTTGTTGAGGTTGAAGCGCCCCTGCAGGTCGCTGACCTGGCCGCGCGCGCCACCTTCGTCGATCGGCAGGTAGTCCACCGGCTTGGCCCAGATGTCGCCGAGGCCGTCGTACTGGTTGTCGTTGCTGTCGCGCTCGAGGATCGTCAGCAGCCAGGCCTCGATGCCGTCGGCATACCACCAGGCGCGCTCTGAGTCCTGCAGGTTGGCGCTGCGGTGCACGGCGATGTTGGCGGCGGTGATGATCGCCGTGGCGGCGACCGTGGCCAGGGCCACGACCAGGATCGCGGTGATCAGGGCAACGCCGTTCTGCCGTTTCACGGTCAGGACTCCGACGCGCCGCCGGACGGGGCGTTGTTGGTGTCCTGGCCCGGCTTGTTGCTGCCGCCCGCGCCGGGGTTCGGCGTGCCTGCGGGTGTCGTGGGCACCTCTTTCAGGCCCAGGCGGAACAGGAAGGTCAGCTCGCCCCATTGCTTGCTGTCGAGCTTGATCTCCACCGCCAGCGGCACCGGCGTGGCGCCATTGGGGGCATTGCTGGCGCTGGTCGGCGGCCAGGTCTCGTGCCACTCGCGGTTTTTTTCGTCGAGGAAGCGCCACCGCAGTTCGCGCACGTCGTCGAACAGCACCAGCTCCACCACCTTGGAGTCCTGCGCCTGGTCCAGCACGCGAAAGCTTTCGCGCTTGAGCTGCTTGCCGTCGAGGCGGTAGCTGACGCGCTCCAGGCCGGGCCGCGGCAGCAGCAGCGGATTGCGCCAGCCGCCGCGGGTCAGTTCCACGCGGGCGTCGCGGGTGACCCGCAGCGGCGGCTGCAGGTCGCCGAAGCCGTCGCGCACCGGCCTGTTGCGCACCTGCTGGAAGTCGTCGCGCAGCTTGACGTAGGCCTTCTGCACGGCAGCGGTGTGCTCCATCGCCTCCTCGACCTGGGCGCGGCTCTTCAGCACGGTGTCGAGGCCGCCGTAGGCCAGCAGCGCGAACACCGCGAAGATCGCCATGACGACCAGCAGTTCCAGCAGGGTGAAGCCGCGCGCCGTCCTCACGTGCGTCCCGTGTCGGCGAAGAAGGCCGACAGCGACATGACGTCGTCCTTGCGCTTGAGCGGCTGCACGCGGATGTCGGCGCGGCGCAGGTGCGGGTCCGGCGTCGCCTTGATCTCGACGAACCATTTCCACTTCACCCCGGCCATCATGACCTCGCCGTCGGACTTGCCGATGTCGGGCCAGGCGCGCTGCAGTTCCAGTTCGGTGAGGCGGTTGTGCGCCACCCACAGCGCCACGGTCTTCTCGCGCAGGCGCGCGGCGTTGTCGGCGTAGCGTGCCAGCCCGGTGATGATTGCGCCCATGGCGATGGCCACCACCGCCACGGCCACCAGCATCTCGATCAGCGTGAAGCCGCGCATGCGGGTCGGCCGGATCACTTGCGCTTCTCCTCGCCGTTCTGGAAGCGGAACTTGCCCATCGCGTCGGCCTCGACCGTGTAGCGGGTCGGGCTGCCGCCGGCGCCCACCACCATGCGGAAGGCACTGACCTCGCCGCTGGGCAGCAGCAGGATCTGCGGCTTGGGCTCGGCCTTCTCGTCGTTCTTCTCGGTTTCCTGGGCCGGCGGCACCACGCGGTCTTCGACGCGCAGCTGCAGCGTCAGCGGTGCCGCGAAGGGATGCGAGCGGAACGGACCGAGGTCGTAGGGCTCCCATTTGCCATCCTTGCCCGGCGCCAGGAATTCGTAGTGGTCCGGCAGGTAGCGGAAGCCGATCAGCACGCCCTTGATCTCCGCCTCTTCCAGGGCGAAGCGCAGCGTGCGGTCCAGGCGCTTGGCTTCGAACTCGATGCGGTCGTCGACCGAGCGGCCGCCGAAGGGCAGGGTGACGAAGCTCAGCATGATGCCGATGATGACGACCACCACCATGAGCTCGACCAGCGTAAAGCCCCGCGTCGCCGCGGGGCTTGCCGGACAGGCTGCGGAACGGCGACGCAAGGCGGCGCCTATTGCTTGGCGGTTTCCCAGTTGCCGACGTCGGCAGCCGAGCCTTCGCCGCCCGGGCGGTTGTCCGTGCCCAGCGAGAAGATGTCGAAGTCGGCGTTGTGGGTGCCGGGCGACAGGTACTGGTAGGGATTGCCCCAGGGGTCCTTGGGCAAGGACTTGATGTAGCCGCCGGAGTTGTAGTTGCGCGGCTCCGGCTCGCCCGAGGGCTTGGTCACCAGCGCTTCCAGGCCCTGCTGCGAACTGGGGTAGTAGAAGTTGTCCAGCTTGTACATGCTCAGCGCCGATTCGAGGGCGCGGATGTCCTGCTTCGCCTTGACGATGCGGGCCTCGTCGGGCTTGCTCATGATGTTGGGCACGACGAAGGCGGCCAGGATGCCGAGGATCACGACGACGACCATGATCTCGATCAGGGTGAAACCGCCCTGGCGGCGCGTGGCGAAAGCTTTCTGCATGGGGATGGGATGATGTCTGGAACAGGCCTGGATCGGCCGCAAAAAATGATAGCAGAGTCGTTCGCGCGTTCCCGCGCCGTGTGGGCCATGCCGGTGGCGATCGGCCTGCTGTGCCTGCTGCTGGCGCTGGGCGGCGACGCGGCGCGCGCGGCGCTGGAGTACCGGCGCGAGGCCGTGGCCGCGGGCCAGTGGTGGCGGCTGCTGAGCGGCAACTTCCTGCACTTCGGCTGGTATCACCTGGGACTGAACCTGGCGGGTCTCTGGGTGCTGGTGCTGCTGTGCCCGGAGCCGCTGCCGGCACGCGCCTGGCTGCTGCGCCTGCTGCTGCTGGGCCTTGGCGTGACCGTCGGGCTGTATGCGCTGGCGCCGCAGTGGCGCAGCTATGTCGGATTCTCGGGGGTGCTGCACGGCTTGTTCCTGCTGGGGCTGCTGCCGCAGGCATTGCGGCGGGACGGCATTGCCCTGGCGGCCATCGCCTGCCTGCTGGCGAAGCTGGCCTGGGAATGGGCGACGGGCACCCCGATTTCCGATGAACAGGCACTCGGTGGTAGGGTGGCGCACGAAGCGCACCGCTTCGGCATCATGACCGCCCTGTGTTACGCCGCCATTGCCGGCCTGTTTCGCCCCAGGACTCCAGAAGGCCGCGCCCCCGAGGCGCGGTGAAGCCCCCAACTCCGACAGAGAGCAGCCAGTACCCATGCAATATGCAATCGTCTTCCCCGGCCAGGGTTCCCAGGCCGTGGGCATGCTGTCGGCCCATGCCGACCCCGTCGTCGCCGCCACCTACGCCGAAGCCTCCGCCGTGCTGGGCTGGGACCTGGCCGGCCTGGTCGCCAATGGCCCGGTCGAGGAACTGAACCGCACCGAGCGCGCCCAGCCGGCGCTGCTGGCGGCCGGCATCGCCGCCTGGCGCCTGTGGCAGAAGCAGGGCCTGCCGCCTCCGGCGGCCCTGGCCGGCCACAGCCTGGGCGAGTACACCGCCCTGGTCGCCGCCGGCAGCCTGGACTTCGCCGACGCGCTGAAGCTGGTGGAGCTGCGCGGCCAGTTGATGCAGGCCGCGGTACCGGCCGGCACCGGCGGCATGATGGCGATCCTGGGACTGGAGGACGAGCAGGTGGAGGCGGTGTGCAAGGCCTACCCCGGTTCCGAGGTGCTGGAGCCGGTCAACTACAACTCCCCCGGCCAGGTGGTGGTCGCCGGCGAGAAGGCCGCGCTGGATTGGCTGGCCGCCAACGCCAAGGCCCATGGCATCAAGCGCGCCCTGCCGCTGCCCGTTTCCGTGCCCTCGCACTGCTCGCTGATGCGCGGTGCGGCCGAAAAGCTGGCGGAAAAACTGGCCACGATCGCCGTCCAGCCCCCTTCCATCCCGGTGTTTCACAATTTTGACGCGCAGGCGCGTCAGGATGCTGATTCGATCCGCGAAGCACTTAAAGTACAGTTGTACTGCCCGGTGCGCTGGACCCAGACCATCCGGGGCCTTTCCGCCCAGGGAATCGGGGCGTTCGTGGAGTGCGGTCCGGGCGAGGTGCTGGCGGGGCTGTGCAAGCGGATTGGCAAGGAGCTTGCTGCGGCTTCCCTGTCCGAGCCGGCGGGCCTGGAGAAGGCCCGTGCGCTGGTCGCCGGCGAGGCCGCGGTTTGCAGCCCATCCGCTGCTTGATATATGATGCAAGTCATTGATCGTAATGGCAAAATAAACAGTCGTTCACGGAAGAACGGTATTTGGGGGTTCAATTGATGAAGTTGCAGGGCGAAACCGCTCTGGTCACCGGCGCCAGTCGTGGCATCGGCAAGGCCATCGCGGAGCGGTTGGCGGCCGAAGGCGCCAAGGTCACCGGAACGGCTACCAGCGCCGCCGGTGCCGAGGCCATCCAGGCCTGGCTGGGCCCGCTGGGCGGGCAGGGCAAGGTGCTGGACGTGCGCGATGCCGCCGCCTGCGATGCGCTGATCGCCGAGATCGGCCCGGTGTCGCTGCTGGTCAACAACGCCGGCGTGACCCGCGATACCCTGCTGGTCCGCATGAAGAACGAGGACTGGGCGGACGTGCTGGAAACCGACCTCAGCTCGGTCTTCCGCCTGTCCCGCGCGGTGCTGCGCGGCATGATGAAGGCGCGCCACGGCCGCATCATCAGCGTCGGCTCCGTGGTGGGTACCATGGGCAATGCCGGCCAGGCCAACTACGCCGCGGCCAAGGCCGGGCTGATCGGCTTTTCGAAGTCCCTGGCCCGCGAAATCGGCTCGCGCGGCATCACGGTCAACGTGGTGGCGCCGGGCTTCATCGACACCGACATGACGCAGAAACTGGGAGAAGATGCGCGCACGGCGCTGCAGAACCAGATTCCGCTCGAACGCCTCGGAAAACCGGAAGATATCGCTGCTGCGGTGGCCTTCCTGGCCTCCAAGGACGCCGGCTACATCACCGGCGAAACCCTGCACGTCAACGGTGGCATGCTGATGGCCTGAACACCTGTATCCTGCAATGTCAACCCGATATGCAGGCTTGTGTTTTTGCCGCAACGCACCACTACAATACGCCGCCTCTCAAACAAACAGATTGTCCCAGGAGTGATGCATGAGCACGTTGGAAGAGAAAGTAAAGAAGATCATCGCTGAGCAGCTGTCCGTCAGCGAAGATCAGATCACCCCCACCGCCTCGTTCGTCGAGGATCTGGGTGCGGACTCCCTGGATACCGTCGAGCTGGTGATGGCGCTGGAAGAAGAGTTCGAAATCGACATCCCGGATGAGGAAGCCGAGAAAATCGTGACCTTCTCGGACGTTCTGAACTACATCAAGGCCCACACCCAGCAGGGTTGATGGCGCCGGGTACACCCCGCAAAGAAACCCCCCAAGCAGGAATCCTCTTATGAGCCGCAGACGCGTCGTCGTCACCGGCCTGGGCATTATTTCGCCCGTCGGCAACACGGTTGATAGCGCATGGGAATCGATCCTGGCCGGAAGGTCGGGTATCGGTCCCATCGAGTACTACGACGTGTCGGCTTATACGACCCGCTTCGGGGGCATGATCAGGAACTTTCGGGCCGAGGATTATCTCGGCCCGAAGGAAGTCCGTCGTACCGATCCCTTCATCCACTACGGCGTCGCCGCGGCCAAGCAGGCCGTGAAGGACTCCGGGCTGGAGATCACGGACGCCAACCGCGAGCGCATCGGCATCTGCATCGGTTCGGGCATCGGCGGCATCGGTGCGATCGAGACCGAGTGCGCCACGCTGCACAAGTCCGGTCCCAAGCGCGTCTCGCCGTTCTTCGTTCCCTCGTCGATCATCAACATGATCTCGGGGCATGTTTCCATCGACCTCGGCATCACCGGGCCGAATCTCGCGACCGTCACGGCCTGCACCACCGCGACGCACGCGATCGGCGTCGGCGCCCGCCTGATCCAGGCTGGCGATGCCGATGTCTTCATCGTCGGTGCCGGCGAAGCCGGCTCCGCACCCGCCGGGCTGGCGGGCTTCTGCCAGGCCCGCGCACTGTCCACCCGCAACGACGATCCGACCCGCGCCAGCCGGCCCTGGGACAAGGATCGCGACGGCTTCGTGCTCGGCGACGGCGCCGGTGTGCTGATCCTCGAGGACCTGGAGCACGCCAAGGCGCGTGGCGCGAAGATCTATGCCGAGTTCATCGGCTTCGGCATGTCGGGCGACGCCTACCACATCACGCTGCCGCCGGAAGACGGCAACGGCGCGCGCCGCTGCATGCAGGCCTGCCTGCGCAACGCCGGCCTGAACCCGGAAGACGTCCAGTACGTCAACGCGCACGGTACCTCGACCCCGGCCGGCGACATCGCCGAGACGCTGGCGGTGAAGGGCGCCTTCGGCGACTACGCCTACAAGCTGGCCGTGTCCTCGACCAAGTCGATGACCGGGCACCTGCTGGGCGCCGCCGGCGGCATCGAGGCGATCTTCAGCGTGCTGGCCCTGCGCGACCAGGTCATCCCGCCGACGATCAACCTCGAGAATCCCAGCGAGGGCTGCGACCTGGACTACGTGCCGCACACGGCGCGCCAGGCCAGGCTCGAAGTGGTGATGTCCAACTCCTTCGGCTTCGGCGGCACCAACGGTACGGTGGCCTTCCGACGCTTCGCCTGACGCTTCTTGCGTCGGCGCGCCTCCAGACCGTGCCAAGAGGATTTGCCGCGGATCACGCGGATGCACGCGGATAAGATTTTGAGATTTTCAGGTCTTTGAATCCGCGTTTATCCGCGCAATCCGCGGCCAGGAAGTTCTTTTGCGAGGCACGAGCGCGCGCGCGGATGCCGTAAACTCGTGGCATGAGTTTGCGCGCTGAAATCGCTGGTTCCATTGATCTTTTCGAAGTGCATCGGCAGGCGCCGGAGCGCTATCCCTTCCTGCTGCAGAGCGTTGCCGGGCATCCGCAGTCCGGCCGCTACGACATCCTTTTCGGCTTCCCCGGGCGCAGCCTGCAGGCGCGCGCCGTCGCGGGCGGCGATTTCTTCGGCGAGCTGGCCCGGGCGATCCGTGAGGAAGCTCTGCCGGCGGCGCCGACCGGGCTACCGTTCTGCGGCGGCTGGTTCCTGCTGCTGGGCTACGAGGCGGCACGCTTCGTCGAGCCGGGCCTGAGGCTGCCGCCGTCTCCCTACGGCCTGCCCGACGCCCTGGCGGTGCGCTGCACCGCCGCCGCGATCCACGACCGCGAGCGCGGCGTCACCACACTGCTGGCAGAGCAGGATCCAGCGCAGCTGGAGCAGCTGCGGCAGGATGTGGATAAGTACTTTAACAACACTATGCAAGACATTGATTCAGAACTGATAGTGTCTGTGCATGAAGATTCGGACGAGCGCTTCCTGGGAGGCGTGCGGCGGATCCTGGACTATCTCCAGGCGGGCGACATCTTCCAGGCCAACCTGTCGCGCGCCTGGCGTGCGCAACTGGCATCCGGTCAGGACTACCAGGGGGTCTATCGCCGCCTGCGCCAGCGCAATCCCGCGCCCTTCGCCGGCCTGGCCTGCTGGGGCGGCAGTGCCGTGCTCAGTTCCTCGCCGGAGCGCCTGGTGCAGATCGACGGCGGCTGGGCGCAGACCCGGCCGATCGCCGGCACGCGGCCGCGCAGTGCATCGGCCGAGGAGGACGAGCGCCTCAAGCAGGGCCTGATCGGCAACCTGAAGGAGCGCGCCGAGCATGTCATGCTTATCGACCTGGAGCGCAACGACCTGGGCCGTGTCTGCGAGCCCGGCAGCGTGGAGGTCAGCGAGCTGATGACGATCGAGAGCTACGCCCACGTGCATCACATCGTCTCCAACGTGCGCGGCCGCCTGCGCGGCGGCATCGGCCCGGCCGAGGTGCTGCGCGCGGTGTTTCCCGGCGGCACGATCACCGGCTGCCCCAAGGTGCGGGCGATGGAGATCATCGCCGAGCTGGAGGGCGTGGGCCGCGGCGCCTACACCGGTGCGATGGGCTATCTCTCCAACTGCGGGCGCCTGGACACCAACATCCTGATCCGCAGCCTGGTCTGCGAGAACGGCGAGGTCAGCTTTCGCACCGGCGCCGGCATCGTCGCCGATTCGAAACCCGAGGCCGAGCTGGCGGAGACGCGGGCCAAGGCGCGCGGTCTGTTGCTGGCGCTTGGAGTGGAAGCGTGAGTGCCATGTTGTTCAACGGTGCCGCCTGCGACCACGCGCTGGCGCAGTCGCGCGGCCTGCACTACGGCGACGGGGTGTTCCGCACCATGCTGCTGTGGCAGGGCGCGGTAGTGGACCTGCGGCGCCAGCTCGACGTGCTGGAACGCGATGCCGCGGGCCTGGGCCTGCTGTCGCCGCCGCGCGCGACGCTGGAGGAGGAGATCGCCGCGCTCTGCGCCGACGAGGAACTCGGCGTGATCAAGCTGATCCTCACGCGCCGTGCCGGTGGGCGCGGCTACCGTGCGGCCGATGACGACTGCGATCGCCTGCTGCTGCGCCTGCCGGTGCCGCGCTATCCCGCGGCCTGCTGGGAGCGGGGCGTGCGCTGTTTCCTGAGCCCGGTGCGCCTGGCCGACCAGCCGCTGCTGGCCGGCATCAAGCACCTGAATCGCCTGGAACAGGTGCTGGCCAGCCGAGACTGGCCGGGAGATGCCGAAGAAGGATTCGTATGCGATGCTCGCGGGCTGGTGGTGTGTGGCACGCGCAGCAACCTGTTCCGGGTCGCGGGCGGTCGCCTGGTCACGCCGGCGCTGGAACGCTGCGGCATCCGCGGCATGATGCGTGAAAAAATCCTGGAACTGGCCGAGCGACTGCAGATGCCCGTGCACTTCGACGACACCGACGCGACACAGCTGCGGCAGGCTGACGAAATCTTCGTCTGCAACAGCCTGATCGGTATCTGGCCGGTGCGGGAGTTCGATGGTGCCGCCCTGCAGGCGCCCGGCCCCCTGACGCAGCGGCTGATGGCCGCGCTCGATCACCCGAGGCTCGGATAGGCTCCTGTTCATGCGCACATTCTTCAATCTGTTGCTGCTCATCCTGATCGCCGCCGGCGCGCTGTACTGGGATGCCGGCCGCCTGCTGAAGACGCCGCTGCCGCTGCAACAGGCGGAGTCGCTGGAGATCGCGCCCGGCAGTTCGCTGACGTCGATCCTCAATGGCCTGCAGGCGCGCAACATCGTGCAGCCGCCGCGGCTGGCGCTGTACCTGCGCCTGTACGCGCGCTTCACCGGCGTGTCGGCGCTGATCAAGGCCGGCGAGTACGAACTGGCGCCGGGGATCAATCCGCTGGACATGCTGGCCCTGCTGGTCGAGGGCAAGACGCGCCTGCATACGCTGCTGATCGTCGAAGGACGCACCTTCGCCCAGGCACTGAAGCTGCTGCGCGAGCATCCGGCGATCCGGCAGACGCGGGCGCAGGCCACGGCAGAAGAACTGATGGCAGCGATCGGCCGTGCCGGCGTGCACCCCGAGGGGCGATTGTTCCCGGATACCTACAATTTCCCCAAGGGCACCACGGATGTCGCCTTCCTGCAGCATGCGGCGGAGGCGATGGACAAGGCCCTGGCGCAGGAGTGGGAGGCTCGCGAGGCCGATCTGCCCTATGCCTCGCCGGAAGAGGCGCTGACCATGGCCTCGATCATCGAGAAGGAAACCGGCGCCGTCGCGGAGCGTCCCGAGATCGGCGGCGTGTTCGTGCGCCGCCTGCGCCTGGGCATGCGCCTGCAGACCGACCCGACGATCATCTATGGCCTCGGCGAGGCTTTCGACGGCAACATTCGCCGTGCCGACCTGCTGGCCGACAATCCCTACAACAGCTACACCCGCGACGGCCTGCCGCCGTCGCCGATCTGCCTGCCCAGCCGGGCCGCGATCCATGCAGCGCTGCACCCGGCGCCGGGCAGCGCGATCTACTTCGTTTCGAAGGGCGACGGCACGCACCAGTTCTCCGACACGCTGGCCGAACACGAGGCAGCGGTGCGCCGCTACCAGCTGGGGCGGCCGTGAGCGCAGGCCGCTTCATCACCCTGGAAGGCGGCGAGGGCGCCGGCAAGTCCACGCACGCCGCCTTCATCCGCGACTGGCTGCAGGCGCGCGGCCGCGAGGTGCTGCTGACGCGCGAACCGGGCGGCTCGCCGCTGGCCGAGGAAATCCGCCGCGTGGTGCTGCAGGGCTGGGCCGAGGGTGTCGGCGCCGAGAGCGAGGTGCTGCTGATGTTCGCGGCGCGCGCGGCGCACCTGAGGGCCACGGTGCTGCCGGCGCTGGCCGCCGGCAGGGACGTGGTCTGCGATCGCTTCGTCGATTCGTCCTATGCCTACCAGGGTGCCGGCAAGGGCCTGGACGAGCGCCACATCGCGGCCCTGGAGTCGCTGGTGCTGGGCGATTTCCGCCCGCAGCTGACGCTGGTGTTCGACCTGCCGCCGGAGCAGGGCCTGGCGCGTGCGCGCGGCCGCGGCGAGGTCAACCGCTTCGAGGACGAGTCGCTGGCCTACATGGCCCGCGTGCGCGAGTGTTTCCTGCGCCGCGCCGCGGCCGGCGGTGCGCGCTACCAGGTGATCGATGCGGCGCCGCCGCTGGAACAGGTGCGCGAGTCGCTGCGCCTGGCGCTGGAGAGCCGCCTGTGAGCACCATGACGCAGCCCTTGCCCTGGCAGAAGGACCTGTGGCTCGATGCTACAGCCCTCGCGCTGCAGGGGCGCCTGGGGCATGCGCTGCTTTTGGCCGGGCCTGCCGGCGTCGGGAAGCGAAGCTTTGCGCGCGCGCTGGCTGCCTTTCTTCTCTGCGAAGCGCGCTCCGGCTATGCCTGCGGCCAGTGCCGCAGTTGCCAACAGCTCGCGGTGGGCAATCATCCGAATGCTTTGCTGTTATCAAGGGAAGGCCTGCATGGCCTCGCGATGACCGAGAGCGGCAGGCACGAGCAGGGATTGGCACATTGGCTGCCGAAGCCCGATAGCGCCAAGCGCGATATTGCGACTGATGGCGTGCGCCGCATGATCGAAATGATTGCCTTGGCGACCCACTACCAAGGAGCCCGGGTCGTGATGTTCGATCCGGCCGACTCTCTGAACGAAAACAGTGTCAATTCGCTGCTCAAGACCATCGAGGAGCCGCCGCCCGGTACGCATCTGCTGCTGGTTTCGGAGCGGCCCCAGGCGCTCAAGGCGACGCTGCGCAGCCGCTGCCAGCGCCTGCGTTTCTCGGCGCCCGACGAAGCCGCGGGTCTGGAGTGGTTGCAGGCGCGCAAGCCGCAGGCCGACGCGGCGCTGCTGCGCGAGGCGTGCGGGGCGCCGCTGCGGGCGCTGGAACTGGCGGACTCGGACCGTTCCCGTTCGCGCGACTGGGCCGAGCTGCTGACCGGCGTGCTGCAGCTCAAGCAGGAGCCGATTGCTGCGGCGCAGCGTATCGGCAAGGACGACGCTGCGGCCTTCCTGGCCTGGCTGCTGGGCTGGCTCACCGGGACGCTGAAGCAGGCCCTGGCCGGGGGCGGGCTGCTGCCGCCGCCGGAGTTGCACCGGCTGATGCAGGAGGCCACCGACGCCCGCCGACGCCTGGAGGGCAATGCCAACCCGCAGATGCTGCTGGAGGCCCTGCTGGTGCTGGCTTCGCGGCAGGCGCGGGCGCAAAGGCGCGCAACCTGACTCCCAAATCAGTTACATTGCGGCAATACGACAAATACAGGAGGGGAGAGTGAGCACACCGGCACCACGTCCAGGCGGCGCCCAGCCCGGCATCCTGACCTTGAACATCAAGGACAAGTCGGCGCTGTACGTGGCCTACATGCCGTTCGTGAAGAACGGTGGCCTGTTCATTCCTACGAACAAGGAATACCGGCTCGGTGACGAGGTGTTCATCCTGCTGACGCTGATGGACGGCGCCGAGCGCCTGCCGGTGGCCGGCAAGGTGGTCTGGGTGACGCCGCGCGGCGCGCAGAACAAGCGCCTGCAGGGCATCGGCGTGCAGTTCAGCACCCAGGACGGCGGCACCACGCAGAAGAAGATCGAGGGCCTGCTGGCGGGTGCGCTTGGCGCGGATCGCCCCACGCACACGATGTAGCGCCAGCCCCGGCCGCAACGAAAAAGCCCTCCTTGCGGAGGGCTTTTTTTGGAGAAAATTTTGGCAGTAGGGTGCGCATTGCGCACCATGTGTTCCTGGCCGTGCTTGCTCCGCGTGCGCGGTGCGCACCCTACGTCGCGGCCGGGGGGATGCCCTTGTCCAGCACGTAGGCGTCGTAGCCCTTCTGCGTCAGGATGAATACCGCCACCGAACTGCGGCGGCCGGTATCGCAGCAGACGATCCAGGTGGTCTTGGGATCGACCATGGTCAGCTTCATGCGCAGCATGTACAGCGGCAGGTTGATGCTGCCGGGCATGCTGTGGGCCTGGAACTCGCTGGGCAGGCGCACGTCGAGGTACTTGGCCGAGCCGCTGGCCACCAGCTTCTGCGCCTCGACCAGGCTGATCTTGCGCGCCAGCGGGTCGTTGAGCAGCTTGCGGAAGTCGTCCTTGGACAGGCGCATCAGGCTGCCGCGCGTCAGCGAAGTGACGGTGGCGTTGCGCTTGGCGTCGGAGATCAGGGCTTCCTCGCCGAAGCAGGAACCCGTTTCCAGCTCCGCCAGGCGCACCGCCTTCTGGTTGGGCTGCTCGCGCGTCACCATGCAGCGCCCGGACATGATGACGTAGAAGAAATCGCCGTCGTCGCCCTGCTTGACCACCACCTGGCCCGGCTCGACCTTGATCTCCTGCATGCGCATGAACATGGCCTGCAGGTTGGACGGCGGGATCATCTGGAAGGTGCGGATCTGCAGCAGCTTGGACATCCAGTCGTCGCTGGCACCGCTGTCGCCGCCGGATTGCAGCTCGCCGACCTCGAAACTGCCGGTCTGGTCCCAGGTCAGCATGACGTCGAGCAGGCCGGCATCCACCGAGAAATACTGCACTGCGCCATGGCAGCGCGCGGAGACCTTGCGCGGCGACTGGTGCGCCACCCGGTGATGCGCGGTGGGATCGCCGGCGCGCAGCCGCGCGATCGGCTTGCCGGCGGCGTCCTCCAGGTGGATTTCACCGCTGACCAGGAAGATCGCGTCCTTGGCCGAATCGCCGATCTTGAACAGGTAGTCGCCGGAGCGGGCGGTGGCGACCATGGCCTTCTTGGCCAGGTCCACGCGACTCTCCGGCCGCAGTGCGTTGAGCGGCACGTAGTTCGCGAAAACGGATGGGTCGATTGCCGTGCCCGTGCTCATGGAGGTGTCAGCGTAATCGCTTTATGGGTCGTTATGTCTGCAATGCTAGCACGCGAGCCTTCTCTGACAACTTTTTGGCCGGGGCGGCGTTACAGCGGCCGCAGCGCCGCGGGGGGCGGCCGGACGCTCGCCGGCTCCCTGATGCCCAGGTGAGGTTCCCGCTGGCGTGCCATGGGCCTGCCTGCCGAGGGTGTCCGGTACTGGACCAGGCGACTCCGGGGGTCAGCGCGGTGGCTTGGCGTCGAGGATGCGGTCCCAGGCAGCGGGGCGCGGCGGCGGGCGGTTGATGCCCTTGCGCGCACGCAGCACCGGCGCCGTCTGCTTGACCCAGGCGTCGAGCTGCGAGCGGATCACCACCTGGTTCAGCAGCGGCGCCTGCAGGCCCAGGCCGCTGAGCACGCAGCTGAGCTGCAGGAACAGGTCGGCCGGGCGCAGTTTCGTGCCGCTGGTCTCGAAGTAGTAGTTCGCGGCCGGCTCGAACAGCGCCATCACGCGCTGCAGCATGCCGCTGAGCGCCTTCGCCAGTTCCTGGTCGCGCTGGCTGGCCGCCACCAGTTCGCAGTAGGCGCGGTACAGCGGCGTGGCGAACATCTGTTCCCAGACGGCGTCCACCAGGGCCTGCAGGCGATTGTCCTCCTCGGACACCGACAGCAGCAGCTCACCCAGCCGGCGATAGGTGCGCTTGAGCAGGTCTTCCGAGGCGTCGAGCATCAGCGCCTGCTTGCTGGGGTAGTGATGGACCTGGGCGCCACGGGAAACACCCGCGCGGCGCACGATGGAACTCAGCGTGCTGCCGGCATAGCCGTCCTCGGCCAGGCTTTCCAGCGTGGCGGCCAGCAGGCGCTTGCGCATGGCGCCGCTACGCTCTTCCTGCGTGCGGCGGGGCGGCTTCTTCTCGGCGGTGGCTTTCATGGCGGGCGCGATTCTCGGCATACCCGGGTGTCTCCGCAAGCAAATTCCGAATGTCGTGAAGGGCTTGCCCCGGGGCGCTCGCGCCGCGGTTGACAGCCGTTCCATGGGAAACACTATGATACAGTCCAGACTGTATGTAAATGATCCATTTCCCTCCGGAGTCCCCCAGATGATCCCAAGAAGCCTCTTTACGGCCGAGCACGAAGATTTCCGCAAGACCGTGCGCCGCTTTTTCGCCGAAGAAGTCGTGCCGCACCGCGAGGCCTGGGAAGCGCAGCAGCACGTCGACCGCAAGCTGTGGAACAAGGCCGGTGAACTGGGCCTGCTCTGCGTCACCATGCCGGAGGAATACGGCGGCCTGGGCGTGGATCGCACCTACAGCACGATCCTGATGGAAGAGCAGTCCTATGCCGGTGACTCGGGCGTGGGCTTCTCGCTGCACTCGGACATCGTCGCGCCGTACATCAACCACAACGGCACCAGGGAGCAGAAGGAGAAGTACCTGCCGCGCATGGCCACCGGCGAACTGGTCGGTGCCATCGCGATGACCGAGCCGGGCACCGGCTCCGACCTGCAGGCGGTCAAGACCACCGCCGTGGCCGACGGCGACGACTACATCCTCAACGGCTCCAAGATCTTCATCACCAACGGCTATCTCTCCGACCTGGTGATCGTGGTGGCCAGGACCGGCAACTCCGGCGAGGGCGCCAAGGACATCTCGCTGCTGCTGGTGGACGCCGACAGCCCGGGCTTCAGCAAGGGCAAGCCGCTGAAGAAGATCGGCATGCACGCGCAGGACACCTGCGAGCTGTTCTTCAAGGACGTGCGCGTGCCCAAGGCGAATCTGCTGGGCGGCAAGGAAGGCATGGGCTTCATCATGCTGATGCAGGAACTGGCCTGGGAACGCCTGATGATCGCGATCACCTCGATCGCCGGTGCCGAGGCCTCCCTGAAGCACACCCTGGACTACACCCGCAGCCGCAAGGTTTTCGGCAAGCCGGTGGCTTCCTACCAGAACACCCGCTTCAAGATGGCCGAGATGAAGGCCGAACTGGCGATCGGCCGCGTCTACGTCGACCGCTGCATCGAGCTGGCCGTGAAGAAGAAGCTCGGCGTGGACGACGCCGCCACCGCCAAGATGTGGACCTCCGACCTGATGTGCAAGGTGATCGACCAGTGCCTGCAGCTGCATGGTGGCTACGGCTACATGCTGGAGTACCCGATCGCCCGCGCCTGGATCGACTCGCGCGCGCAGCGCATCTACGGCGGCACCAACGAGATCATGAAAGAGCTGATCGCGCGGACGATGTAAAGAACTTCAATCCGCGAATGAACGCAAATGAACGCGAATCAAAGCTTTCATCTATTTGCGTTCATTCGCGTTCATTTGCGGACTGATTAATCTGGCTTGAGGGAGCACTGATTCATGTCAAACGAGCTTCGCTACGACGGCAAGGTCGTCATCGTCACCGGCGCCGGCAACGGCCTCGGCCGCCAGCATGCGCTGATGTTCGGCGCGCGCGGTGCCAAGGTGGTGGTCAACGACCTCGGCGGCAACATCCATGGCGGCGGCAAGTCCTCCGCGGCGGCCGACAAGGTGGTCGAGGAAATCAAGGCGCTGGGCGGCGACGCCGTCGCCAACTACGACTCGGTCGAGGACGGCGCCAGCATCGTCAAGACGGCGGTCGACGCCTTCGGCACGGTCGACATCGTCATCAACAATGCCGGCATCCTGCGCGACGTCAGTTTCCACAAGATGAGCGTGGACGACTGGAACCTGATCGTGCGCGTGCATCTCAACGGTTCCTTCGCGGTGTCGCACGCGGCCTGGCCGATCATGCGCGACAAGGGCTACGGCCGCATCGTGATGACCACCTCCGCCGCCGGCATCTACGGCAACTTCGGCCAGGCCAATTACTCGGCGGCCAAGCTGGCGCTGGTGGGCCTGGCCAACACCCTGGCGCAGGAAGGCCGTTCCAAGAACGTCCACGTCAACACCATCGCTCCGATCGCGGGTTCGCGACTGACCGAGACGGTACTGCCGCCGGAACTGCTCGACGCGCTCAAGCCCGAGTACGTCAGCCCGCTGGTCGGCTGGCTCTGCCATGAGGACTGCAAGGAGACCGGCGGCCTGTTCGAGGTCGGCGCCGGCTACCACGCCAAACTGCGCTGGGAGCGCACGCGCGGCCATTCCTTCAAGCTCGGCCGTGGTTTCGGCCCGGAGGAAGTGGCGAAGAACTGGGGCAAGGTCACCGACTTCAAGGACGGCGAGTACCCGACCAACATCAACGAGTCGATGGCGCCGCTGCTGGGCAACATGAACTCGAAGTCGCTGGGCGGCAACGAGTTCATCGACCTGGACCAGGCTTCGAAGTCGGAAGTGACGCTGGAGTCGTCCTACGACCAGCGCGACCTGTCGATCTACGCCCTGGGCGTGGGCGCCGCCAACAACCCGCTCGACGACAAGGAGCTGTCCTACGTCTACGAGCTGAAGGGCGACAAGTTCTACGCGCTGCCGACCTACGCCGTGATGCCGCCGATGAACGCCATGCTGGCGCTGGCCAAGGAGGGCAAGCAGCCGATCCAGGGTTTCAACTTCGGCTTCGACCGCGTGCTGCACGGGGAGCAGTACACCGAGCTCAAGTACCCGCTGCCGCCCAAGGGCAAGCTGAAGAACACCTTCAAGTTCAAGGCCGCTTACGACAAGGCGCCGCACGCCGTGGTCATCATGTCGGTATCGACCACCGACGAGACCGGCGAGGAGATCGCCTACAACGAGATCACCACCTTCGTCCGCGGTGCGGGCGGTTGGGGCGGCGAACGCGGCTCCTCGGAAGAGATCAACGTGCCGCCGGCGCGCGAGCCGGATGCGGTGATCGAGGAGAAGACCGACGCCAACCAGGCGCTGCTGTACCGCCTGTCCGGCGACTGGAACCCGCTGCATGCCGACCCGGCCTTTGCAAAGGCCTTCGGTTTCGACAAGCCGATCCTGCACGGCCTCTGCACCTATGGCCACGTCGGCCGCCATGTCATCAAGGCCTTCCTCGACAACGATCCGCGCCGCTTCAAGAGCATCAAGGTGCGCTTCGCCGAGAGTGTGTTCCCGGGCGAGACCCTGGTGACGCGCATGTGGAAGGAATCGGACACGCGCGTGATCTTCGAGACCAAGGTCAAGGAGCGCGACAAGGTCGTGATCAAGAGTGCCGCGGTGGAGCTGTACGCGCAGATTCCGCAGCGCAAGGCCGTGGCCAAGGCCGCCGCCGCCGCGGCCGCGATCGCTGCTCCGGCCGGACCGACCTCGGCCGACATCTTCGCCGCCATCGGCAAGCACCTGGCCGCGACCAAGGGCCTGGGCGACCAGGTCAAGACGGTGTTCCAGTTCAACATCAAGTCGCCGGATGCCAGCTGGACTCTCGACATGAAGTCGGGCGACGGCACGGTCAACCCGGGCAGCGCCGCGGCGGCGGACGTCACCCTGGAGCTGAGCGAGGAAGACTTCGTCGCCATGTCCACCGGCAAGGCGGACCCCAACAAGCTGTACTTCGGCGGCAAGATGAAGGTCAGCGGCAACGTCATGGCCTCGCAGAAGCTTGGGTTCCTGCAGAAGCTCGATCCGAAGCTGCTGGAAGAAGTGCTGAAGTCCCGCGCCGGTGCCGCGCCGGCCGCGGCTCCTGCAGCGGCTGCGCCCAGCGGCCCGACCTCGGCGGACATCTTTGCCGCCATAGGCAAGCACCTGGCCGCGACCAAGGGCCTGGGCGACCAGGTCAAGACGGTGTTCCAGTTCAGGCTCACGGGCCCGGACAGCAGCTGGCACCTGGACATGAAGGCCGGCGACGGCACGGTCAACCCGGGCGACGCCGCCAATCCGGACGTCACGCTGGAGCTGAGCGATGAGGATTTCATCGCCATGTCCACCGGCAAGGCCGACCCCAACAAGCTGTACTTCGGCGGCAAGATGAAGGTCAGCGGCAACGTCATGGCCTCGCAGAAGCTCGGCTTCCTGCAGAAGCTGGATCCGAAGCTGCTGGCGGATGCCGTGAAGGCACGCGGCGCCGGCGGTGCAGCGGCTGCGCCCAAGGCGGCCGCGGCCGCTCCCGCCGCCGCGAAGGCCGGCCGTGGCGCGGAGATCTTCGCCGCCCTGCAGCAGCGTATCGGTGCCGACCCGAAGGCGGTCAACGGCCTCAAGGGCCAGGTCATCCGCTTCAACCTGAAGAACCCCGAGGCCAGCTGGCTGCTGGACCTGTCCGGCAAGGCGCCCAAGCTGGAGCAGGGTGCGGCAGGCGAAGCCCATGCCGTGTTCGGCATCGCCGACGAGGACCTGGTGGCCCTGGTCAAGGGCGAGGCCCAGGTGCGCGACCTGTTCCAGCGCGGCAAGCTGCGCGTCGACGGCGACGTGAAGCTGGCGCAGGAGCTGGCGGTGCTCGACAAGCTGATTTGATCTATCAACCACGCTCCCCTCTCCCGCTTGCGGGAGAGGGGTGGGGGAGAGGGTTTCTGTAGCGCACTCACGAGTTACAGAACCCCTCTCTCCCGGCCTCTCTCCCGCAGGCGGGAGAGAGGAGACCAGAAAACAAGGAGACTCAAATGAAACGTCGCGTCAACGTCATCGGTGTGGGCATGACCAAGTTCGCCAAGCCCGGCGCCAGCCCCGAGTACTACGAGATGGCCAGGGAGGCCGGCCAGAAGGCGCTGGCCGATGCCGGCATCGATTACAAGGAAGTCCAGCAGGCCTACGTCGGCTACGTCTACGGTGACTCCACCTGCGGCCAGCGTGCGGTCTATGAACTGGGCCTGACCGGCATCCCGGTGGTCAACGTCAACAACAATTGCTCGACCGGTTCCACCGCGCTCTGGCTGGCGCGCCAGGCCATCGAGAGCGGCGCCGCCGAGTGCGTGCTGGCGCTGGGCTTCGAGAAGATGGAGAAGGGCGCGCTGGGCAACAAGTTCGACGATCGCGAACCGCCGATGGGCCGCCACGCCCAGGTGATGATCGAAGTGCAGGGCATGAGTGCTGCCCCGCCGGCCGCGCAGATGTTCGGCGGTGCCGGTCGCGAATACCGCTTCCAGCACGGCACCAAGAAGGAAACCTTCGGCAAGATCTCCGAGAAGGCCCGCAACCACGCCAGCCGCAATCCCTATGCGCTGTTCAACGAGAAGGCGAGCCTGGCCGAGATCATGGCTTCGCCGGAGGTGTTCGACCCGCTGACCCGCCTCCAGTGCTGCCCGCCGACCTGCGGCGGCGGCGCGGCGATCCTCTGCTCGGACGAGTTCGCCAGGAAGCATGGCATCAGCAACCCCGTTTATATCGCCGCACAGTCGATGACCACCGACTATGCCAGCAGCTTCGACGAGCGCAGCATGATCAAGATGGTCGGCTATGACATGACCAAGGAGGCCGCCCGCCAGGTTTACGAGGCCTCGGGCATCGGCCCCAAGGACATCAAGGTGGTCGAGCTGCACGACTGCTTCACGGCCAACGAACTGCTGACCTATGAAGGCCTGGGACTTTGTCCCGAGGGCGGCGCCGAAAAGTTCATCTGGGATGGCGACAACACCTACGGCGGC
Organism: Solimonas sp. K1W22B-7; assembly: GCF_003428335.1. GTDB lineage: Bacteria > Pseudomonadota > Gammaproteobacteria > Nevskiales > Nevskiaceae > Solimonas_A. The sequence goes on along the minus strand of NZ_CP031704.1, from coordinate 2,712,169 downwards.
AAGGTCGTGACCAATCCTTCGGGCGGCCTGCTGTCCAAGGGCCACCCGCTGGGCGCCACCGGCCTGGCCCAGTGCACCGAGCTGGTGTGGCAGCTGCGCGGCACCGCCGACGCACGCCAGGTGCAGGGCGCCAACATCGCCCTGCAGCACAACCTCGGCCTGGGCGGCGCCTGCGTCGTCACCATGTACCGCAGGGACTAGATTTTCTCCTCCCACCCCTCCCGGACGGCAGGGGCCAGCCGGCCCCGCCGTCCCGTACCTTTTACCCACCAGGAGTACCCCCATGAGCGCCTCCGCGTTCCTCAAGAAGCTGCCCGCTGCCTTCAATGCCGATGCCGCCGCCGGTGCCAACTGCACGATCCAGTTCAACATCTCCACGCCGGCCCATGTCCTGATCAAGGACGGCGGCTGCACCGTGGTGGAGGGCACTGCCGCCGCCTCCGACCTGGCCGTGACCATGGAAGACGACGATCTGGTCGCCCTGCTGAAGGGGGAGCTGAACGGCATGACCGCCTTCATGACCGGCAAGCTGCAGGTCGACGGCGACCTGATGCTGGCCCAGCGCATGGGCAATTTCTTCGACGCCTCGAAGCTGGCCTGATGCCGGAGCAGGCCACCGCGGCAGGCGCCTGGTGGCAACGCCTGCCGGAGGATTTCTTCCGGCAGGCGGACGGCACCGAGCTGGACGCGGAGCACCGTGTGAAGGTGGCGACCACCGCCGCCATCGACCGGGTGCTGCGCTCCGTGCTGGGCGTCGCCGTGACCGCAGCCCTGGGCCGTGGCTTCCTGACGCCGGAGCGCATCCACCAGCAGATGCGCCAGATGCAAGCGCACGAGGCGCTGGCCGATACCGGCGACAGCGAGGCGGTGTTCGGGCGCTCGCGCAAGGGCATCCACGTCGAGCAGCTCAGGCCGCGCGTGTTTTCGTATCGCCCCTTTGGCGTCAACTACCGGCTGCTGCGCTTCGACAGCGGCCACCAGCCGCTGAACCCGGAACTGGCGCAGGTCTACGCGCGCAGCTTCCGCAATCGCGACGCCTATGCGCAGTACTGGTTCCACCGCGGCGCGCCGCGGCCGACGCTGGTGATGGTGCATGGCTTCGGCGCCGACGCCTACTGGCTCAACGCGCAGATGTTCTCGCTGCGCTGGTTCTACAAGCAGGGCTACGACGTGCTGCTGTACACCATGCCTTTCCACGGCTACCGCGTGGAGAAGGGCGACTGGTTCAGTGGCTACGGCCTGTTCGCCAACGGGCTGCCCTGCTTCAACGAGGCCATCGTCCATGCGATACGCGACCTGCGCGTGCTGCTGGATTTCCTCGAACGCCGTGGCGTCCCGAAGATGGGTGTGTCCGGCCTGTCGCTGGGCGGCTATACCTCGGCGCTGCTGGCCACGGTCGATCCGCGCCTGGCTTTCTGCATTCCCAATTCCCCGGTGGCCAGCATCGTCGACATCGCGCGCGAATGGCAGCCGACCGGTACCCTGATGGCGATGACGCTGGAGCGCGCCGGCATCAGCCTGGCGCAGCTGCGCCATGCGCTGGCGGTGCACAACCCGCTGAGCTACCCGCCGAAGATCGAAGGCGACAAGGTGCTGGTGATCGGCGGGGCGGGGGACCGCTTCACGCCGCCGCGCCATGTGCGCCTGCTGCACGATCACTTCCAGGGCAGCCACCTGCACTGGTTCCCCGGCAACCACCTGCTGCACCTGAACCAGGGCAGGTACCTGCGCCGCATGAAGGTCTTCATGGACCGGCACTGCGGACTCGATGGCTACTGAGGGAGCGCCCCATGCAGGGGGCTTCAAGGGTGGCGCGGGTCCCGGGCTAACGATGCGAACATCCGTCCTGTTTCCTAGAATTCTCAAACAAGCAATCTCATCGGAGTTCCCATGTCGCTGAATCCCCTGCTGGCCGGTATCCGCGTGCTCGACCTGTCGCGCCTGCTGCCAGGCCCCTTCGCCACGCTCTACCTGGCCCAGCTCGGTGCCGAGGTGATCAAGATCGAGGAACCGAACGGCGGCGACTACGCGCGCCTGACGCCGGAGATGTTCGAGGTGGTCAACGGCGGCAAGAAGTCGGTGACCCTGGACCTGCGCAAGGTCGAGGACCAGAACGCGTTCAAGGAGCTGGTGAAGAGCGCCGACGTGGTGATCGAGTCCTTCCGTCCGGATGTGATGGGCAAGCTGGGCTGCGACTACGAGACCCTGCGCGCGATCAACCCGAAGCTGGTGTTCGCCGCGCTGACCGGCTACGGCCACACCGGCCCGTACCGCAACCGTCCCGGCCATGACATGAACTACCGCGGCTACGCCGGCGAACTGGGCCAGACCGGCGCCGCCGGCGATGCTCCGTCGGTGGGCAACTTCCAGGTTGCCGATCTGGCCGGCGGCGCGCTGACCTGCGTCATCGGCATCCTGGCCGCCGTGATCGGCGCCCGCGCCTCGGGACAGGGCAGCTTCGTCGACGTGGCGATGCTCGACGGCACCCTGGCCCTGCAGGTACTGACCCTGGCAGGCATGCGCTCCACCGGCAAGCCCGCGCCGCGCGGCGGCGACATCCTGTCCGGCGGTACCCCCAACTACCGCATCTACGAAACCGCCGACGGCCGCCACATCGCCTGCGGCGCGCTGGAATACAAGTTCTTCGCCAACGTCTGCCAGATGGCCGGCCGGCCCGACCTGCTGAAGCTGCCGTTCGCCGTCGGTCCCAAGGGCGAGCCGCTGCGCCAGGCCCTGGCGGAGCTGTTCAAGTCCAGGACCCGCGACGAGTGGGAGGCCCTGCTGGCCGACGGCGACACCTGCATCTCCGGCATCCTGGACATGGACGAGGTGCTGGCCAACCCGCAGGTCCAGGCCCGCGGCATCGTGCAGCAGCAAAACGGCAAGCCGGTGTTCGCCAACCCGATCCAGTTCAGCCATGCCAGGACGATCAACGGCGCCAGCCCCAGGCTGGGCGAACACAACAAGGAAATCCTGGGGCGCTAAACCCTGGTTTTAGGGCGGGCCGCCATTTTGGCGGCCCGCTCCATCCCTACGGGTGGGGCACGTGGCACGGAAGCTGTTTATGCTTCCACGGTTACCCAGAAGGATAATCCAGCCATGCCACACACCCGGCCTTTCAAGCGCCTGCTCGTCGCCAATCGTGGCGAAATCGCCATCCGCGTCATGCGGGCTTCGGCGGAGCTGGGCATCGAGACCGTTGCGATCTACTCCGAGGAGGATCGCTTTGCCCTGCACCGCTTCAAGGCGGACCAGAGCTTCCGGGTGGGGCAGGCGGGCAAGCCGCTGGCGGCCTACCTGGATATCGAGGGCATCCTGGCGGTGGCCCGCGAGGCGGGCGTGGACGCGATCCACCCGGGCTACGGCTTCCTGTCTGAAAATCCGGACTTCGCCGAGGCATGCGCCCGCGACGGCATCGTTTTCGTCGGTCCCTCGCCCGAGGCCATGCGCCGCCTGGGCAACAAGGTGGCCGCCAAGCAGCTGGCCGACGCGGCCGGCGTGCCCACCATCCCGGCCACCGGCCCGCTGCCCAAGGACGACGCGGCGATCGTCAAGCTGGCGGCGAGCGTCGGCTACCCGTTCATGTGCAAGGCCAGCTGGGGTGGCGGTGGCCGCGGCATGCGCGTCATCGAGACCGAGGCCGACCTGATCTCCTCGGTCAACGCCGCCCGCCGCGAAGCCGGGGCCGCGTTCGGCAACGACGAGGTCTACCTCGAGAAGCTGATCCGCCGCGCCAGCCACGTCGAGGTGCAGATCCTGGGCGACCGCCACGGCGGCCTGGTGCATCTCTACGAGCGCGACTGCTCGGTGCAGCGCCGCCACCAGAAGGTGGTGGAGCGTGCCCCGGCGCCGTATCTCGAGAACGACCCGGCCCGACGCGTCGCGATCTGCGATGCCGCGCTGGCCATCGGCCGCGCCGCGCAGTACAGCAATGCCGGCACGGTGGAGTTCCTGTTCGACCGCGACAGCAACAACTTCTATTTCATCGAGGTCAATCCGCGCATCCAGGTGGAGCACACCGTGACCGAGCAGGTCACCGGCGTGGACCTGGTCAAGGCGCAGATCCTGGTGGCGGGCGGGGCCAGGCTGGGCACGCCGGCCTCCGGCGTGCCGCCGCAGGACCAGATCCGCCTCAGTGGCCATGCCCTGCAGTGCCGCGTCACCACCGAGAACCCGCAGAACGGCTTCCTGCCGGACTATGGCCGCCTGCTGGCCTATCGCAGCCCGGCCGGCTTCGGCATCCGCCTCGACGGCGGCACGGCTTATTCCGGCGCCGTCATCGGCACGGCCTACGACTCGCTGCTGGTCAAGGTCACCGCCTGGGGCGCCGAGTCCGACGAGGCGATCCGCCGCATGGACCGCGCGCTGCGCGAGTTCCGCATCCGCGGCCTGTCGACCAACCTGCAGTTCCTCGAGAACGTCATTGCGCACCCGCTGTTCAAGTCGGGCGAGTGCACCACGCGCTTCATCGACGAGACGCCGGACCTGTTCAAGTTCCCGGAACGCCAGGACCGCGCCACCAAGCTGCTGAGCTACCTGGGCGACGTCATCGTCAACGGCCAGCCCGAGGTGCGCAGCCGCGTGCGGCCGTCCAGCATGCCGGTGGCGCCGCTGCCCAGGGCGCTGCCGGGCGAGATCCCCGACGGCAACCGCCAGCGCCTGCAGCAGCTCGGTGCCGAGGGCTTTGCCCAATGGCTGCGCGAGCAGCCGCAGGTATTGCTCACCGACACGACGATGCGCGACGCGCACCAGTCGCTGATCGCCACGCGCATGCGCACCCACGACATGCTGCGCATCGCGCCGTACTACTCGCGCCTGCTGCCGCAACTGCTGTCGCTGGAATGCTGGGGCGGCGCGACCTTCGACGTGGCGATGCGCTTCCTGCACGAGGACCCCTGGGCACGCCTGCGCGAGCTGCGCAGCCGCATGCCCAACATGCTGCTGCAGATGCTGCTGCGCGCCTCCAACGCGGTGGGCTACAAGAACTACCCGGACAACGTGGTGCGTCACTTCGTCGCGCAGGCCGCCCAGGAAGGCATCGACGTGTTCCGCATCTTCGACTCGCTGAACTGGGTCGAGAACATGCGCGTGGCGATCGACGCGGTGCGTGAGACCGGCACCCTGGCCGAGGCTGCGATCTGCTACACCGGCGACCTGATGTCGAAGGGCCGCAACAAGTACGACCTCCAGTACTACGTCAGCATGGCCAAGGAACTGGAGGCCGCGGGCGCCCATATCCTCGGTATCAAGGACATGGCCGGCGTCTGCCGTCCGGATGCGATCCGGCTGCTGGTGAAGACGCTGCGCCAGGAAACCGCGCTGCCGATCCACTTCCACACCCATGACACCAGCGGCATCAGCGCCGCCAGCGTGCTGGCGGCGGCCGAAGCCGGCTGCGACGCGGTCGACGGCGCCATCGGCTCCTGGAGTGGCCTGACCTCGCAGCCCAACCTGGAATCCATCGTCGCCTCGCTGAAGGATGGCGCGCGCGATCCGGGCCTGGACACGCAGGCCCTGCGCGAGGTCTCGCGCTACTGGGAAGTGGTGCGCCAGACCTACGGCGCTTTCGAAAGCGAAATCCGCAGCGGCACGGCCGACGTCTACCGCCATGCCATGCCCGGCGGCCAGTACACCAACCTGCGCGAGCAGGCGCGCTCGATGGGCGTGGAACAGCGCTGGCCGGAAGTGGCCGAGGCCTATGCCCAGGTCAACGAACTGTTCGGCGACATCGTCAAGGTCACGCCCACCTCCAAGGTGGTCGGCGACATGGCGCTGTACATGATCAGCTCGGGCCTCACGGCGGCCGATGTCGCCGACCCCGCCAAGGACATCGCCTTCCCGGAGTCGGTGGTGGAACTGTTCCGCGGCGAACTGGGCCAGCCGCCCGGTGGCTGGCCGGCGGCGCTGCAGAAGAAGATCCTCAAGGGTGCCGCGGCCAGCACCGCACGTCCCGGCGCGCAGCTGCCGCCGCAGGATCTGGACGCCGCGCGCAAGGAAACCGCGGCCGTGCTCGGCACCGCCAGCGTCAGCGAGACGGACGTCGCCTCCTGGCTGATGTACCCCAAGGTCTTCACCGAGTACGCGCAGCACCGCAAGAACTACGGCGATCTCAGCCAGCTGCCCAGCCAGCAGTTCTTCTACGGCCTGGGCGAGCACGAGGAACTGAGCGTCGATCTGCAGAAGGGCAAGACCCTGGTGATCCGTTTCGTCACCACCAGCGCCGCCAACGAGAACGGCGAGCGCAAGGTGTTCTTCGAACTCAACGGCCAGCAGCGCGTGGTCAGCGTCACTGAGCGCACTCATGCCGGCGCCGCCAAGCAGCGCCGCCGTGCCGAAATCGGCCAGACCAGCCACATCGCCGCGCCGATGCCGGGCGTGGTGGTCAGTGTGGCGGTGAAGGACGGCCAGAAGGTGGAGCTGGGCGACCCGCTGCTGGCGATCGAGGCGATGAAGATGGAAACGCTGCTGACGGCGCCCTTCGCCGGTACGGTGAAGGAAGTGGTTACGCCCAAGGGCACGCGCATCGAGGCCAAGGATCTGCTGCTGGTGATCGAGCCGGCCGAGTAGAGGCCGCAGCTGAACAAAAAGAGCCCGCGCAAGCGGGCTTTTTTCGTTTGAACAGAGCGCTAGTATTCCTGCATGCCAGATTCCCTGTTCCCGGATCTCGATCCGCCGCCGGTCTCACCCCCACCACCGCCTGCGCCCAAGCGTGGCGCCAAGGTGCAGCCGGCCGCGCATGACCCCGCGCTGCGAACCCTGGCCGCCGCGCTGCCGCCCAAGCTGCGCCTGGGCACCTCGTCCTGGACCTATGCCGGCTGGGTCGGCACGGTCTGGGACCAGGACTATCCCGATTCGAAGCTGTCGAAGTACGGGCTGGGGGCCTACGTGCAGCACCCGCTGTTCCGTACCGTGAGCCTGGACCGCGCCTTCTACCGGCCGCTGGACCTGGGGCAATACGGCGCCTACGCCACACAGGTGCCGGAGGACTTCCGTTTCGTGGTCAAGGCGCCGAGCCGGGTGGCGGACGCCATGGTTCGCGACGAGTCCGGCCGCGGCATGCAGATGAACGCGGAGTTCCTCGACCCGTCCCTGGCGCTGCGCAGCTTCGTGGAGCCGGCCACGGAGGGGCTGGGGTGCAAGCTCGGGGCCCTGGTGTTCCAGCTGAGTCCCCTGCCGGGGCAGCTGCTGCTGCGGATTCCCGACCTGGTGGATGCCCTCTACCAGCTGCTGCGCAGCCTGCCGAAGACCCCGGGCGTGGCGGTGGCCGTGGAAGTGCGCGACCGGCAGTGGCTGACGCCGGAATTCGTGGCGGCCCTGAGGGCGACGGGCGCGACCTACTGCATGGGCCTGCACGCCAAGATGCCGCGCATCGACGAGCAGCTGCCGATCCTGCGGGCGCTGTGGCCGGGGCCGCTGGTCTGCCGCTGGAACCTGAATCCCCTGCATGGCGCTTTCGGCTACGAGGACGCGCGTCGGCAGTACGAGCCCTACGATCGCCTCCAGGATCCGGACCTGGAGACCCGTGCGGCGCTGGCGAAGCTGGTCGCCGGAGTGACGGGGAGGGGCCAGCCGGCCTATGTCACGGTGAGCAACAAGGCCGAGGGTTCGGCGCCGCTGTCGGTGCTGGCCCTGGCCGAGGCGCTTCGGGCGGCGGGACCTGCTTAGCAAATTCGCCTCAGTGGCTTCGCCTTTGCGGCCGCATCCCTCTAATGTGATGCATTAGAGGTTCGTTTCACTAAATGGCAGTCCCCTCTCCCGCAAGCGGGAGAGGGGTATTTATTCAACGAACTTCTGAGACACCACACTAGCATCGCCGGGCCAACTTTCCCCCCCCCGCTCCCATGGCCAAGACCCCCAACTCCGCCGGATCACCGCTGACCCTTTCGCGCCGTCAGCTGCTGGCCCTCATGGCCGGCCTGGGCGGGGCCGGGCTGCTGCCCGGCTGCGGCAGCTCCGCGCCGGTGGCGGGCGGGGAGGGGGCCGCGGGCGGCGAACAAGTACCGCGCGCAGTGCCTTCTGTGGTGGCGCTGCCGCCGCTGGGCAGCGGCGAAGCCTCCGCGGTGTTTCCCTGTTCCCTGGCCAGTGGCGACCCCACGCCGCACGGCGCCGTGCTGTGGACGCGCCTGGCGCCGGAGGCACTGCGCAGCGGCGAGGACCTGTTGTGGCAGCTGGCGGAGGACGAGGCCTTCACCCGCCCGGTCGCGGCCGGTGCGCTGCCGGCCTCGCGCCTGTCCGCGCAGCAGGACTACACGCTCAAGCTCGACACCGACGGGTTGCTGCAGCCCAACCGCTTCTACTGGTACCGCTTCGCCCATGACGGCGTCTCCAGCCGTGCCGGGCGCCTGCGCACCCTGCCGCTGCCGGAACAAGACCTGTCCAGCCTGCGCCTGCTGGTGACCTCCTGCCAGGACTACACCCTGGCCTGGTTCCACGCCTTCGGCGAAATGGCGCGGGCCGAGGCGGACTATGTCGTTCACCTGGGCGACTTCATCTACGAAAGCGCCATCTCGCCGCTGCGCCGCATCGCACTGCCCTCCGGTGGCTCCTACGCCAGCACGCGCGAGGACCTGTTCACGATCTACCGCACGCACCGCGGCGACGCGAACCTGCGCGCCCTGCTGGAGCGGCACACGCTGCTGGCGACCTTCGACGATCACGAGTTCGCCAACGATCTCTACTTCGACGGCGAGCGCCCGCGCGGCCCCGGCCACCCGCTGGACGAGGATCCGGTGGCGATGAGCGCCTATGTGCGCGAGGCGCTGGATGCCTGGTACCGCTACCTGCCGGTGCGCGTTGCCTACCGCCCCGCTGCGGCCTTTCCCGACGTGCTCGAAGCCGAGCGCAGCTTCCGCTTCGGCCGGCTGGTGGAACTGGCGCTGACCGAACTGCGCATGCACCGCAGCCCCCATCCCTGCGGCGAGGGCAACCTGGGCCAGCGCCAGCTGGTGCTGGAGAGCGAGTGCGCCGCACGCGACGAGGCCGGCCGCACGATGCTGGGCGCGGCGCAGAAACGCTGGCTGCTGGATACGCTGCGCGGCAGCGCGGCGCAGTGGCGGGTGCTGGGCCTGCCGGTGCCGTTCTCGCCGATCCGCATCGCGCAGGCCCCGCCCGCGGTCTACGAGACCGACCACTGGGACGGCTACACCGCCGAGCGCGCGGAACTGCTGGCGGCCCTGAAGGGCACGCCCAACCTCGTGGTACTGGCCGGCGACCTGCACGCCTTCGGCGCCGCCACCCTGCGCGACGGCTATCCGGATGGCCCGGCCGTGGGCACCGAGTTCATCACCAGCTGTGCCGCCGCGACGCCGATCGCCACGCTCAATCCGCCGGCCAACCTGTTCCTGCAGGCGCCGAACATCACCGCCAACAATCCGCATTTCTCGCACTGGGACGGCACGCGCAACGGCTGGCTGGAGGTGGAATTCACCCCGGAGCGCTGCACGGTGGCGATGCGCGGCCTGCTGGCCCAGCTGCCCCTGGCCAATCCTTCGCTGGAACTGGCGCGCTTCGAGGTGCCGGCGGGCTCGCCTGTGCTGACAAGGCTTTGAAGGCTAGGGCCTGTCACCCATTCCCCGGTCGCTGCGATGCCCCCGTATTTGCCGCCAGGCAAGGCGCGAGGAGGTCGCTTATCGGGAATAAGAGACTGACGAGCAACACAGCATGGCGGCAAAGACGGGGGCACCCGAAGGGCGGGACCGCCTGGGCGCAGGGCGGCGTCCCGAGTCGCTGATGTACATCAAGTACACGGCGCGCCTCGGGACATAGCCCTGCACCCAGGCGGCCTCCGTCGCAGCGATCGGGGAATGGGTGACAGGCCCTGAGTCTTTTCTACCCTAGATCAACAGGGCACCGGGGACTTAGGATCGGCTCTTCATGATCCGGTAATAAAACGGACGGGGAGACAAGGTCTTGGCTTCACACAAATCGGCGGCATTGGCGGTACTGGCACTGGCAACCCTGGGGGGCTGCGGCAATTCCAGCCCGGTCAGCGGCGACAATGGCGCGGGCAATCCCGCGGCGAATGCGGCGCCGAAGACGCGCTACGACCTGGCCAACCACTGCTACGTGCTGAAGTCGGCCGGCAACAGCTACATCCAGCGCGACGGCGCCGGCTACTCCGCCACCGCGGCCGACGCGGCCTCCGCCGAGCACTTCTACATGAAGCCCACGGCCCTGGGCCGCTACCTGTTCCATGCCAAGGATGCGGCGATCCTGACCACCGACGGCGGCGGGGTGGGCACCGTGACCCGCGCGGTCGACGGCTCCGACTGGACCATCGACACCACCGCGCCGGGCCAGTACACGGTGAGCTCGGCCTCGGCCGGCCAGGCGCTGGCCACGGACAGCGCCGGCAAGCTGGTGATGGCCGCCGCGCCCTCGACCTTCAACTTCGTGCCGGCGAGCGGCTGCACCGCCTACCCGGAGATCAGCGACGACGTCGTCGGCCAGACCTACAGGGGCAGTGGCATCAACAAGCCCGTGGTCGGCTTCGCCGAAGTGCACACGCACATGGCGATGGGCCACGAAATGTCGGACGGCACGCATCCGGTCGGCCCTTCCGCCGGCGGCGTGATGTACGGCCAGATGTACAACCGCTTCGGCGCACCGGAGGCCCTGGACAACTGCGAGGCCTATCACGGCCCCAACGGCATCCGCGATCCCGAGGCCCTGATCCTCGACCTGACGCCGCTGGTGACGCACGACACCCAGGGCTGGCCCGACTTCGTCGACTGGCCGGCGTACCAGTCGCAGCTGCACCAGGCCATGTACTACAAGTGGGTCGAGCGCGCCTGGAAGGCCGGCCTGCGCGTGATGGTCTCGGAGGGCACCAACATCGCCGCGCTCTGCGAGGTGGCCCGCATCTACATGACCACGGTCAGGCCGGAAGCACCGACCTACGACTGCAACGACATGAACCTGGGCATCGGCCAGGTAAAGTACCTCAAGACCCTGCAGGACTACGTCGATGCACAGGAAGGCGGCCCGGGCAAGGGCTGGTTCCGCATCGTCGGCAGCCCGGCCGAGGCGCGCCGGGTGATCAACGACGGCAAGCTCGCCGTGGTGCCCGGCCTGGAGTTTTCCAACCTGTTCAACTGCACGACCAAGTCGGTGCTGGGCCTGGGCGAGCAGGTGGGCTGCACCCGGGAAGACATCGACCGCCAGATCGACGAGGTCTACGCCCTGGGCGTGCGCGAGCTGTTTCCGTACCACGACGTCGACAGCGCATTGGGCGGCACCGGCATCTTCGACGGACTGGTGCTGAACCTGGTCGGCTTCTGGGGCACGGGTCACTTCTGGGATACCTACGACTGCCCGGATGGCGGCGAAGGCGAGACCTACTTCTACGACGCCGGCGCCAGGATGACCACGGCGATCCCCGGCACCGGCAACGATCCGCTGACGCAGATCGTGCTCGGCACGCTGGGCGGCACGGTGCCGCTGTACCCGCCGGACAAGCGCCAGTGCAACGCTCGCGGCATGACCGAGCTGGGCCGCTACACGGTGCAGAAGCTGATGGACAAGAAGTTCATCCTCGACATCGACCATGCCGAGCTGTCGATCAAGCAGGACATGATCGACATGGCCAAGCAGCAGACCCCGACCTATCCGCTGATCTCTGCCCATGGCGGTCATGGCGGCATCTCGGTGCAGCAGGCCCGCGACATCCTCGCGCTGGGCGGCCTGATCTATCCCTTCAAGCCCAACGGCAAGGGTCACGTCGAGTTCATCCAGAAGCTCAAGCCGATCTGGCCGGCGGGCAAGCCGATGGCGGTGGGCTACGGCATGGACGCCAACGGCATTGCCGACCGCGCCGGTCCGCGGGGTGCCGGCAGCACGCCGCTGCAGTACCCCTTCACCCTGTTCAAGGGACCGGAGTGGGGTCCGCAGTTCAAGGGCATCGCGCCGCTGAAGTTCAATCTGCAGACGGTTCCGGAGAGCGGCAAGACCTGGAACATCGACGAAGTGGGCACGGCCCACTACGGCATGGTCGCCGACTACGTCGAGGAGATCCGTCTCGAGGGCGGGCGTGAGGGCCTGGACGCGCTCTACAACTCGGCCGAGGCCTACATCCAGATGTGGGAGAAGACGGTCAACCGTTGATGTCCCTGCGTAGCCGCCGGAGATTCACCAGCGCCGCCATCCTGGCGGCGCTTTTCATTCCCTGCGCCGCGCAGGCGCATTCCTTCGGCCGGATGTACAACCTGCCGGTGCCCTTGTGGATGTACCTCTACGGCGCCGCGGCTGCCTTGCTGCTGTCCTTCTTGGTGGTGGGCTACTTCGTCACGGTGTCGGCCGCCACGGCCTCGCGGCCGCCGCGCGACATCAGTGACGGCATCGCGGCCAGGCTGTTTCGTCGCATGCTGCCCTGGCTGCAGGGCCTGAGCCTGCTGTGCCTGCTGCTGTGCCTGGCCACCGGCTTCTTCGGCAGCCGCGACCCCTACCGCAACTTCAGCATGACCTTCGTCTGGGTCGTGTTCCTGCTCGGCTTCAGCTACCTCTGCGCGGCGGCGGGCGATCTCTATGCGCTGCTCAATCCCTGGCGGCTGATCGCGCGCGGCATCGGCCGCGTGTTTCCCGGCTACGAGCGCGGGCGCCTGGCCTATCCGCCGGCGTTGGCCTACTGGCCGGCGCTGGGTTTCTACATGGCGCTGATCTGGCTGGAGCTGTTCTTCCACGTGCGGCCGTTCTCGCTGGCGCTGCTGCTGCTGATCTACAGCGGCATCAACCTCGCCGGTGTCTGGCTGTTCGGCTCGGCGGCGTGGTTCCGCTATTGCGAATTCCTCGCGGTGTTCCTGCGCCTGGTGGCGCGCATGGCACCGCTGGACTATCGCCCCGCGACACGGCCCGGCGAGCGCGGCCGCCTGCTGCTGCGCGCGCCCTTTACCGGCCTGCTGCAGGAACGTGCCGAGCACTGGAGCCTGCTGCTGTTCATCCTGTTCATGCTCTCGTCCACCGCCTACGACGGCCTGCATGTGACGCGGCCCTGGTACATGCTGTTCTGGGGCGATTCCACCGGCCTGCTGCGCGAGTGGCTGGGGCAGTCGCCGATCTACCTGTTCGTGCAGCTGCGGCCCTGGTACCTGGCCTACGAAACCCTGTGCCTGCTGCTGTCGCCGTTCCTGTACCTGGCGGTGTACCTGTTCTTCATCGCCCTGGCCAAGGCACTGACGCGCAGCCCGCATTCGATGAAGCACCTGGCCCTGGCCTTCGCCTTCTCGCTGCTGCCGATCGTGCTGGTCTACAACATCACGCACTACTACACGCTGATCCTGACCCAGGGCGTGAAGATCTTCAGCTTGCTGTCCGATCCCTTCGGCTGGGGCTGGAACCTGTTCGGCACCGCGGGCAGGTTCCGCGCGCCGTTCCTGCCGGAGATGGGCCTGGTCTGGCACACGCAGGTGGGGCTGATCCTGTTCGGTCACATCGTCAGCGTGTACCTCGCGCACGTCGAGGCACTGCGCCTGTTCCCGGGGCGCGGCAAGGCGGTGCTGAGCCAGTTGCCGATGCTGGTGCTGATGATGCTGTTTACGGTGGCGGGGTTGTGGATCCTGGTGCAGCCGATTTCGCCTGGGTGATCTGCCGCGCTTTGGCGATGCCTAAATGGCATCGCCTGCGGCGGATCACGGCCGGCCATGGATGGCCGGCCAGGGGCTAGATCAGGAAGTGAAGTCCCGCCATGGATGGCAACCCCGCTGGTGGCAGAGAGGGTCTACTGCTGGCTGCGATACTGCCCCGGCGTCTTCCCCGTCCAGCGCTTGAATGCCTGCTGGAACGTGCTCTGCTCGGTATAGCCCAGCAGGAAGGCGATATCCGCCAGCGTCACGCGTGGATCGCGCAGCAGGGTCTCTGCAATTCGCCGGCGCACGCGATCGAGCTCGGCGCGGAACGCAGTGCCTTCTTCCTCCAGGCGGCGGTGCAGGGTGCGCGTGGACAGGCGCAGCGCCGCGGCAGTTTCCGCCAGCGACACACGCCCCAGCGGCAGGCCGCGCGTCAGCACCGCATCCAGTTCCTGCAGGAAGGCGGACTCCGTTGCCAGCTCGCGCAGCAGGGTTTCTGCCTGCGCCTGGGCCAGCTGCTGCATGGCAGGGTCGGCCATCGCCACCGGCAGCTGCAGGTAGTCCACCGGGTGCGCCAGCTTGGTCTGCGCCTGGTCGAAATGCAGGCGGCCGCCGAACACGCGCTGGTAGATGCTGAGGTCCTGCGGGGCAGGGAACTGGAACCAGGCGTCCATGCGCAGTTCCGGCAGCCCGGTGAGCCAGCGACCCATGCCGGCACAGGCGGCCAGGCGGAACTGCGCGATCAGCGGGCTGGGCAGCGTGCCGTCGGTCCAGGACATGGGCACCTCCAGCTGGCCGTCTCGGATCACCGGCTCGGCGCCGCCGATGGCATGCAGCAGGCGCAGGTAGCGGCCGGCCTGGCGGATCGCCTCGCCGACCGTGGCACAGCTCATCAGCACGTGGCCCAGCAGGCCGAGCTGGCCGGGCTTGATGCCGGCACCGGCCTTGAGCGCCAGGTCGGGATCGCCGCTGACGTGGACCGCGCCCTCCATGATCGCAACCCATTCGGACAGGGGCATCTGCGTGCGGGCGTCGCTGGCGCGGATCTCGCGCAGGCGCTGCGGCGGCAGCAGGTCCTCGGGGGCAATGCCCATGAGCCGCAGCTGCTCCAGCAGCCCGGCACCGAAGCGCGCCGAAATCTGTCCGCCTGCTGCGCCGCTGCTGGGTTTTATCGTCATGGTGGCGAGATTTCCCAATGGAATGGCGATGCCTGTCAAGACGCGACCCCTGGCCGGCGCGAACAATGCTTCATCGTCCCCGGACCCCAGCAGGTGCATTGCATGAGCGCAGCCCAGTGGCATGAAGGTTTGCTGATCGGCTATTTCGCCGGTTCGCTGTTCGTGTTCTCCAGCCTGATGTTCGTGGCCAAGGCGGCCTATGGCCGCCACAAGGGCGACAAGACCGCCTGGTGGTGGGGCCCCGGCGTGCCGACGCGCTGGGCCTGGGTGGTGATGGAAGCGCCCTCCGCGCTGGGCTTCGCCGCGATCTACTTCATGGGCGACCGCGCGCTGGCGCCGGTACCGCTGATCCTGCTGGCGATGTGGCAGGCGCACTACTTCCATCGCAGCTTCGTCTATCCCTTCTTCCGCCGGGTGAAGCCGGGCGACACCACGCCGCTGCTGGTGCCGTTGCTGGCGTTCTGCACCAACATCGGCGTGTCCTTCCTCAATGCCGCAATCCTGTCCTGGTCGCAGATCGGGCAGGGCTACGAGCTGTCGTGGCTGGCCGATCCGCGCTTCCTGATCGGCGCCGCCATCTTCGCCACCGGCTGGCGCATCAATCGCAAGGCCGACGCCATGCTGGCGGCGCTGCGCAAGCCCGGCGAGACCGGCTACAAGGTCCCGCGCGGCTGGCTCTACGAGCGCATCAGCTGCCCCAACTACTTCGGCGAGTTCCTGGTGTGGACTGGCTGGGCCATCGCCACCTGGTCGACCGCCGGCGCGGTGTTCCTGCTGTGGACGCTGGCCAACCTGATGCCGCGCGCACTGGAGAATCACCGCTGGTATCGACGCACGTTCGCGGACTACCCGGTGCAGCGCCGCGCGGTGATTCCGGGCCTGATCTGACCGCCCGGCGGGAAGCGGGCGACAGGCTGCGCCCGCAGGCGCATACTGTCGCAGATGGTGCGGCGCCTTCGACTGCTGGCCGCCCATCCTTGTAACGCCCCCCAGATTCGCGACCTGGCTGACGTCCGCAGCCTTCGTGCATCTGGAGTCACCATGATCGTCCTCAACCTGTTGCTCAGCACCCTCAGCGGTGGTGGGCGCACATCCCGTTACGCCGACTTCGTCGTCGTTACCTTGCCGGCCATGTCCTTCGCCACCACGGCACAGGAATTCCAGCAGGTGCAGACCTGGGCGCGCTCGAAAACCTCGCTGGGCAACGTCCATCGCGATCGCACGTTCTTCGTCGGCCGTTTCGAGACGGTGCTGGCGCGCAGCGGCGGCGGCCTCGCCACCCGCGGCAGCCGCTCGATCCTGCAGCGCATCATCGCCGGCATGAAGCAGGGCGGCATGCAGATGGAAGAATGGTCCATTCCGCACAACATCAACGAAAGCGTCGAGGTCAAGCGACGTCCGGCGGCGCTCGATCCGGCTGCCTGAACCGAACTCAGCACAGTGGCCGTCTCAAGGACGGCCTACACCCAGGTAACGAAGGAACCCATGGACAAGAAGTTCGAAGTCGGCGACACGGTGGAATCGGTCGGCAGCAATATCCGCATGAAGGTCGAGGCGATCGACAAGCACGACGGCAGCATCACCTGCTCGTGGAAGCGCGGGCCGGCGGTGCATCGCAAGAAGTTCCTGCTCGAGGACCTGGCGCCCGGTACCGTGTCCGCCTTTCCCAATCCGGCGCGCGAAGGCGCGGGCCCGCCTAACGCTGCACGAGGCGCTCCGCGCCGATCATCGTTGCCTGCACGTGGGTCACCGTTACGCTGACCGGCAGGCCGGTAGAGAGATTGTTCCACGTGCAGCGACCGGTTGCCTCGAACGGTCCCTCGACCACATCACGCAGCCGCAACTCGCCCTCGTTGGTCTCGGCCACCGTGTAGCCCCAGTCGGTGACGACGGCAACACGTCGCTTGGCGACATTCAGGATGCGGACGTCCGCGCGCGGTGCCGCCGGCGCTCCCGGGGTGCTGGGCCGGCGGGCCGCGTTGACCATTACGGGCTGCGCCGCGCAGCGCGAGGAGGAATGGGAGGCGGCGGCTCGACGATGGGTGCCGGCGGCAGCACGTCGAGTATCGCCTGCGGAATGCGCCAGGCCTCCAGGTCCATCCCCTCGGTTCTCATGATGCCGGCCAGGCGCGCGATCTTGGGCATGGCGCCCCGCGTATCGCTGCCGCCGCTGACGGACGCAACCATGGTCTGCAACTGCGCCAGCATCTGCGCGCGGTCCTTGACCTCGTCGCCCGTGGTGTTGCGGCTGCGCGCCCAGCGCTGGGCATCCTGGAATTCCTGCTTGGTGGTGACCAGCGAGGCGTCCGGGAGGATCACAACCGCCATGTCGCCGAAGCGGCGGACACTGCCGCCACCCATGGCGACGGTGAACAAATCCTGGACATACGTGGCCATGCATTCCTCGGGAGGCAGTGTGCAACGTGAGCAGCCAGGAGTCCCCAAGGTCGCAGCTGTGCCAATGCCGGTGGCCTGACAGGGCCACGGTACGCTCAATTGTCACCCGGCGCCAGTCGGAAGGGCCTGCAGGGGTGGATTGCCTGAGGTCCGCCATGCCACCAGAATGGCCCGCCCGCGCTGCTGCGCGGACCCGATTCCCTTGCCTGGAGCATCCCGATGTCGCGTCACTTTCGTTCCGTGGATCCTGATGGTTTGCTCGAGTACTCGGTGGTCTTCAGCGACCGCGCCGTCAACCACATGTCGAAGCTGTTCCAGCAGGCGATGCGGGACATCTCCGCAACCCTGAAGGACGTCTACAAGGCCGAGGCGGTGGCCGTGGTGCCCGGTGGCGGTTCCTTCGGCATGGAGGCGATCGCGCGGCAGTTCGCGGGCGGCAAGAACTGCATGGTGATCCGCAACGGCTGGTTCAGCTACCGCTGGTCGCAGGTCTTCGAGATGGGCAGCATCCCGTCGCGCGAAACCGTCCTGAAGGCGCGCCAAGCCGTTGCCGGTCCGCAGGCGCCCTATGCGCCGGCACCGATCGAAGAGGTGGAGGAAGCGATCCGCCGCGAGCAGCCGGATCTGGTGTTTGCACCCCACGTGGAAACCGCCTCCGGCATGATCCTGCCGGACGACTACCTCCAGCGCGTGGCCGCGGCGGTGCATGCGCACGGCGGCCTGTTCGTGCTGGACTGCGTGGCTTCCGGCGCGATCTGGGTGGACATGCGCGCCTGCGGCATCGACCTGCTGCTGACCGCGCCGCAGAAGGTCTGGAGCTCCACGCCCTGCGCCGCCCTGGTCATGCTCAGCGCCGAGGCCAAGGCACGCATCGCGCAGACCCAGAGCAGCAGCTTTGCCGCCGACCTGAAGAAGTGGCTGCAGATCATGCAGGCCTACGAGGACGGCGGGCATGCCTATCACGCCACCATGCCCACCGAGGGCCTGCTGCGCCTGCGCGATTCGATGAACGACACGCTGGAATGCGGGCTCGAGACCTTGCGTGAATCGCAGTGGGCGCTGGGGCGCGGCGTGCGCGCGATGCTCGCGGAACTGGGCTATCCCAGCGTCGCCGCCGCCGGTTTCGAAGCCCCGGGCGTGGTGGTGTCGTACACCAGCGACGCCGAACTCAGCAATGCGAAGAAGTTCGTCGCGCTGGGCCTGCAGACGGCGGCCGGCGTGCCGCTGATGTGCGACGAGGGCGCCGACTTCCGCAGCTTCCGCGTCGGCCTGTTCGGCCTGGACAAGCTCAAGGACGTGGCCGGGACCGTCCAGCGCCTGCGGACGGCGGTGGAGCAGACCCGCGGCTGATGGGCTTCTACTGCGCTGCCGCTCCGCGCTGCGCTCCGGGCGTACTGCCGGTCCAGCGCTTGAAGGCGCGGATGAAGCTCGACGACTCGGAGAAGCCCAGCCGCAGCGCCACCTCTTCGACCGTCAGGCCCGCCGCCAGCCAGCCTTCCGCGAGCGTGCAGCGCACCTCGTCGGCGAGATCGCGGTACGAGGTGCTTTCGGCTTCGAGCCGGCGGCGCAGCGTACGCCCGGTGATGTGCAGTGCCGCAGCCAGCTGTTCGATGTCGGGCATGCGGTCATAGGTTTGCAGCAGGCGGTCGCGGACCTGTCCGGCGACGCCGCTGCGCGTGCGGCGCCGGTTGAGCAGCATGCGGCACTGTTCTTCGCACAGCCTCTGCGTCAGCGCATTGGCCTGCGGCAGGGGCAGGTCGATCAGCCGGATGTCCACGGCGATCAGGTTGTACCCGGCGTTGAACTCCGGCTCGACACCCACCAGCTGCGCATAATGGGCGGCGTGTGCGGGACGCGCCATGCGAAAGCACAGCCGCCGTACTTCCGGCGCACGTCCCAGCATCTCGTGGGCCAGGGCATAGGCTCCTCCGGCGATGCGCTCCAGCAGGAAGCCCCGCAGGTCGGCCGGGACGCCGCTGTCGTCGATCAGGATACGCAATTCCCGGCTGTCGCTCTCGAGGCGCACATCGCAGTAGGCGTAGGCCAGGTCGAGGTAACGCAGCATCAGCGACAGGGCATCGCGCAGCGTGGCGCTGCTGAGCATCGCGTAGCCGAGCGTGCCGTGCGTGCTGAGGCGCAGGCGCAGGCCGGCCTGCAGGCCCAGGCCCGGCACCTGCGGCAGTCGCTGCTGCAGATTGCGCATCACCTGCAGTTCCTGCGCGGCGCTGACCTCGCTGCCGGCATCGAACAGCTGCGCGGCGTCGAGTTGGGTGCCCTCCAGGCATTGCGCGGCGCTGAGGCCGTGTTCCGCCCCGATCTGCACGAACAACTGCACGCTGGCGGCAGCCCGGCGGATTCCCGGTTCCATGCTCCCTGTCCGTTTCGGTCTATCTTCTGTCCGGCGGGATCATAACAGTCCGGGCAGGGGCTCTTTAGTCTTGCAGCCAGCCCTGTCCGCGCCGATGCTGCGTGCCATGACGGGCATATCAGATCGGGATACGGCTGGAGGAGACCTGCATGTCGGCCGGATTGTGGAAAGTAAGCACCGCGATGTTGCTGGCGGCCACCCTGGAAGACATAAGGGCTGGATGCCAATGACCATGGAATACGACTACCTGATCGTCGGCGGCGGCTCCGCCGGCTGCGTGCTGGCCAATCGCCTCAGCGAAAGCGGCGAATATCGTGTCTGCCTGCTGGAAGCGGGACCGCGCGACTGGAATCCCTTTATCGCGATGCCCGCCGGCATCATCCCGCTGGTGCGCGGCTGGTTCTGCAACTGGAGTTTCTGGAGCGAGCCGCAGCAGCATCTCAACGGTCGCCGCCTGTACCAGCCGCGCGGCCGCACGCTGGGGGGTTCCAGCAGCATCAACGGTACGGTCTACACCCGTGGCCATCCGCGCGACTACGATCACTGGGCGGCCACCGGCTGCGACGGCTGGAGCTACGAGGACGTGTTGCCGTACTTCATCCGTTCCGAGAACCATGAACCCGACAGCGCGCCGGAGGACCGGCCGTTCCATGGCAAGGGTGGGCCGCTCAACATCGCCGTGCGCCGCGTCAACAATCCGCTGAGCCTGGCCTTCGTCGAGGCGGCGCAGCAGGCCGGCCACAAGCACAACCCGGACTTCAACGGCGCGCGTCAGGAAGGCGTGGGCCTCTACCAGGTGTTCCAGAAGGACGGCCAGCGCTGCAGCAATGCGCGCGCCTACCTCAGGTCCGCCGAATCCCGGCCCAACCTGACCGTGATCACCGGCGCGCAGGCCACGAAGCTGCTGATCGAGAAGCGCCGCGCGATGGGTGTGCAGTTTCGCCGTGGCGGCAAGGACCAGGAGCTGCGTGCGACGCGCGAGGTGATCCTCTGCGCGGGGGCCTTCCAGTCGCCGCAGTTGCTGCTGCTCTCCGGCATCGGGTCGCGCGCCGAGATGGAACGCCACGGTATCGAGTTGCAGCACGAGTTGCCGGGCGTGGGCGAGAACCTGCAGGACCATCTCGACGTGTTCGTGGAGACACGGGCGAAATCGCGCGTGGCGTTTTCCTTCCACCCGACGCGCTGGTGGAGCCTGCTGATCGCGACGTTCCAGTACCTGTTCCTGAAACGCGGCGAGCTGACCACCAACATGGGCGAGGCCGGCGGCTTCTACCGCTCCAGTCCACGCGAGCCGATTCCCGACATGCAGTGGCACATCCTGCCGACGATGAATGCCAAGCACGCGCTGGACCTGACGGGACCCTTCAAGTACTACGGCTACTCGGTGATGAGCTACGACCTGCGGCCGCTGTCGCGAGGACGGGTCAGCCTGCGCAGCGCCAACCCGCTGGCGCCGCCGCGCATCGATCCGAACTTTGCCTCGCAGGCGCGCGACGTCGATCGCCTGGTGGCCGGCGTGCGCGAGACGCGCCGCGTGCTGGCGCAGGCGGCCTTCGATCCGCACCGCGACGTGGAGGTCTCGCCAGGCGCCCATCTGCAAAGCGACGAGGAACTGCGCGAGTTCGTGCGCAGCACCGCCGAGGTGGCCTACCACCCGGTGGGCACCTGCAAGATGGGGCCGGCCAGCGATCCGATGGCCGTGGTGGATTCGCGCCTGCGGGTGCACGGCATCGCCGGCCTGCGCGTGGCCGACTGCTCGATCATGCCGACCGTGCCGGGCAGCAACACCAATGCCCCGGCGACCATGGTCGGCGAGAAGGCGGCGGCGATGATCGTGGAGGATGCCAAGGGTGGCGTGCTGATACAGGCCGAGGTCCTAGAATCAGCTACCGAACTGGCAGCAGCCTAGGAGATTTCCCATCAAGGTTTCAGAAGCCCTGGCGACACGGATCAGCTGTCGCGCCTTCCTCGACACCCCGGTGCCCGAGGAAAAAATCCGTGCCCTGCTGGAAGCGGCGAAGCAGTCGGCCTCCGGTGGCAACCTGCAGCCCTGGCACGTCTACGTGCTCACCGGCGAGCCGCTGCGCGAGTTCGTGGCGCTGATGGAGAAGCGCTGGCAGGCCAACCCGGGCGGCGAGGGCAGCGAGTACGACATCTACCCCAAGAACCTCGGCGACCCCTACCGCACGCGGCGCTTCGAGTGCGGCGAGGATCTCTACGCCACGCTGGGCATCCCGCGCGAGGACAAGCGCGGGCGCGTGATGCAGGTGATGCGCAACTTCCGTTTCTTCGATGCGCCGGTAGGTTTGTTCATCGCCGTCGACCGCCAGATGGGCATCGACCAGTGGATGGACATCGGCATCTTCCAGCAGAGCCTCATGCTGGCGGCACGCGAGCAGGGCCTGCATACCTGCCCGCAGGAAGCCTGGGCGATGTGGCACAAGACCGTGGCGGAATTCGTCGGCATGCCGCCGGAACTGATGCTCTGCTGCGGCATGTCGCTGGGCACCATGGACGAGTCGGCGCCGGTGAACAAGCTGCGCACGCGGCGCGCGGGGCTGGAAGAGTTCGCGACGCTCAAGGGGTTCTGAGGCAAAGGCCGTTCAGGAAAGGCCTCCCCATCTGAGAATGCGGAACTCCGTCATGCCGGCTTTCGCCGGTATGACCGGGCTTGAAGCCCGGTCAGTTGACCGTGGACATCGCCTTCTCGGCGATCTCCGGCGTCTGGCACCAGGTCATGAAGTCCGGCAGCGGCAGGGCGGGACTGAACAGGAAGCCCTGCATCATGTTGCAGCCCAGGCCGCGCAGCGTTGCCAGCTGCTCGCGGGTTTCCACGCCTTCGGCGACCACCTGCAGGCCCAGGTTGGCGGCAAGGCCCGTGGTGGCCTGCACGATCAGCTCATCCTTGCGGCTGCGGTTGACGCGCGAGACGAAGCTGCGGTCGATCTTGATCTTGTCCAGCGGGAAGCGATGCAGGTAGGCCAGCGAGGAATAGCCGGTGCCGAAGTCGTCCACCGACAGCGTGATGCCCATGGACTTGAGGCTGCGCAGCACGCGCGCGCTGTGGGCAGGGTTGCCCATCATCGTGCTTTCGGTCAGCTCCAGTTCCAGATTGGCCGGATCGGCCTCGATGTTCTCCAGGATGTGCTGGATGGAGTCCACCAGGCCCGGATCGTTGAGCTGACGCGCCGACAGGTTCACCGCCAGTTTCACCGGCGAGCCGCCACCATTCAGACGCCAGCTCTTGGCGTCTGACAGGGCCTTGGCCAGGCACCAGCCACCCATCGCACCGATGGCGCCGGTTTCCTCCGCCACCTGGATGAACTCGCCCGGCATCACCAGGCCGCGCGTCGGGTGCTGCCAGCGCATCAGGGCTTCGGCGCAGACCACGCGGCCGCTGCTCACGTCGAGCACCGGCTGGTAGTACACGCGCAGTTCCTCGCCCTGCACGGCACGGCGCAGCTGCGACATCAGCGCGGCGCGGCTGCGCACCTTCTCGGCGATCTGGCGGGTGTAGAACTGGAAGCCGTTGCCGGGGTTCTGGCGCGCATGGCTCAGCGCGGCCTGGGCATTGGCGAAGATTTCCTCGCAGGTACTGCCGTCCTGCGGGCAGGTCACGACACCGACGTTGACCGTCATGTCGAGTTCCTGGTCGTTGAGCGTGAACGGCCGCGACAGTTCGCCGATCAGGGCGCGGGCGCGCTGGTCGGCCAGCTCCACAAGGCGGGCGTTGTTGGGCATCTGCTGCGACACCACCGCGAACAGGGCACCGCCGACATAGAACAGGCGACCACTGTCGTCGGTGCAGGCGCGCAGGCGGCGCGCGGCGATGCGCAGGAATTCGTCGGCAGCGGCGGCACCCATCATGTCGCTGATGCCGGTGAGCTGGTCCAGGCCGATGTAGGTGACGATCAGCGCCTGGCCCTGGGCGCGCAGGTCCGGCCCCTCGGCATTGAGCAGGGCTTCCAGGCGGGCGCGGTTGGCCAGGCCGGTCAGGGAGTCATGGTGGGCGAGGTAGTCCCAGCGCTGCGCGCGGTCGCGGAACTCGCCCAGCGCGGAGGCCACGGCGCCGATCTCGTCACCGCGGTTTTCCGGCAGAGGCGTATCCCAGGAGCCGCGGATCAGGCCTTCGGCACCCTGCACCAGTTCGTCCAGCGGCCGCACGATGGACTGCACGAAGCCCAGGACCATGATGGCCACCAGCGTCAGTACGACACCGGCCACGATCAGGCCGATGACCCCGGCGACGCTGTCGCCGACCCAGGCCTGCAGCGCGTACACGGCCATCGGAGCGGCGGCGGTGAGGGCGACGGTGACCACGAGCAGGGTCAGCTTCCAGCGGACCGGAAGGTTGCGGCTGACTTTGGGGAGCAGGTCGGTCATCGGAGGGTGGGAGGAAGCGGCAGAGTCAGGAGCGCAAGCAAATCCGGGGCCACGCCCCTTGCGAATCCCACCGTCACTGACACGAACCCTCCTGTTGGCGCTGCGCGGAGCCGCGGTGGCGCTTGAGACGCTTGTTTGGCCGACAATGCAGCGGGATTCACCCAATACACCGCCGCCGGCGCGGGTACTCCCATGACCTGCATGGGGCGGCGCCGGAGGCTTGATTCAAGGAACCCCCCGATTGGGTGCAATGATACCGCGCAGGGGGCTTAGCTGACGAATGAGTCAGCTAGTAAGTTTGGCCCCAGGCAACTTTTGTCCCATACCAGGGTGTTTATTTGGGATTGCCCAAGATTATCGTCACATCGTGATGAAAATATTAAACTTTATATCGGCGGCGGGATCGTGCCGCTGCGACGCCCCCTTTTCCGGCGGTCATCCCATCGAGCCTGCCCACCCCATTTCCAGGAGCCACCCCGTCATGAAATTGCGCATCGTCCTTGTCGCTGCATTGCTGGGCCTTGCAGGCCTGGCGCAGGCCGAGCCGGTACGACCGGCGGCGCTGGACGCCTACCTCAAGGCACTCGCGGGGGTGGAGGCCGCGACGGCCCCGGTGTCGCTGGAGCCGCTCATGGCCGCGGCGCTTGCCGCCCAGGATGCCCTGATGGAGATCGAGGGCCTGGGCGACCAGGCCTGGCTCGAGCGGCTGGACGAGCCCGCCTATGGCCAGCTGCGCGCCGAGCTGCGCGGATTCACGCTGTCGCGCGGCTTCGATGTCTATGCCCAGCCCGATGCCGCCTTCCTGGATCGGCTGGCGCAGGTCCATGGCGGCGTGATGGACCGCGAGTTCTTCCGCCTCTACCGGGCCTACTGGAGCCCGGAACTGCTGCCGGCCTACCTCAGCCTGGGCAAGCGGCCCACTCCCTGCGTACGCTTCGGCGAAGGGGTGGTGGCGAAGCAGTACGAAGGCTGGCGCGGCTTCGCCCGCAAGTATCCGCAGGCCTATGCCGGCTTCACGCGCCAGACGCTGACGGACCTGGAAGAAGTGGTGGCACTCGGCGTCTGCACCTGCAGCGACGAGGCCAGCGTCAGCCGGGAACTGCGGGGTTTCGTGAAGCGCTTTCCCGATTCGCCGGTGGCGGGCAAGGTCCGCAGCCGCCTGGTCGAGCTGAAGGAGAACCCGACGATCCGCCCGGTGCTTTGCCGCTGATCGTCCCGGGCCCGCGCGACCGGAACGAAGCGGGGCTCGTAAGTACGGGTCACATCGTGCCAACATCGGCCACCCGGTCAGTGCCCGGGATATCAGAACGACTATAAGGTGGGGGAGAACAGATGCACGACGCGCGTGGGCGTTTTTCGCAGCTCTTTATCCGCGTGACCGAGCCGATCGTGTTCGGTCGCCGGCCGCGCACGCTGCTGGTGCTGGGACTGCTGACCTTGTTCATGGCCTGGCAGGCCTTCCACCTGCGCCCGGAAACCGGCTTCGAGAAGCAGCTGCCGCTGGGGCATCCGTACATCCAGGTGTTCAAGCAGTACCAGCGCGAATTCGGCGGTGCCAACCTGGTGCTGTTCGCCGCGGTGCAGAAGGAAGGCAACATCTACAACGCCGAGTACCTGCGCACGCTGCGCAGTCTCACCGACGCGGTGTTCTTCACCCGCGGCATGGACACGGCGCGCGTCAGCTCGATCTTCACACCCGACGTGCGCTACATCGAGGTGGTGGAAGACGGCTTCGCCGGCGGCAACGTGGTGCCGGCCGAATACGCCCCGACGCCGGAGATGTTCACGAAGATCCGCGAGAACGTGGCCAAGGCCAACGTCGTCGGTCGCCTGGTGGCCAACGACCAGGGCGGTGCGATGGTGTTCTCCGAGCTGCTGGAAACGGACCCGATCAGCAAGCAGCCGCTGGATTACGTGCGCATGGCGCACAAGATCGAGGACATCCGCGGCCGCTTCATGCAGCCGAAGATGTTCGAGTACAAGCTCAAGCATGACCTGGCGCCATTCAAGTCCGGCGACCTGATCCGCCTCGGCTACAGCAAGCTGCGCTGGCCGCTGTGGATGGAAAGCTTCGACATCGACCACACCGACGAGAACGGCGAGACGCGCACCCACGAGATTCCCGGTAACGCGCTGGTGGCCACCGAGGTGGCCAATCCCGACTACAACCCCAATGTCGACATCCACATCATCGGCTTCGCCAAGGTGGTCGGCGATATCTCCGACGCCACGCTGGAAGTGGTCGGCTTCTTCGGGTTGACGCTGCTGCTGACGCTGCTGCTGCTGTGGTGGTATTGCGGCTCGCTGCGCATCGCGCTGATTCCGCTGACCTGCTCGACCTTGGCGGTGGTCTGGGAACTGGGCTTCCTGCACCTGTTCGGCTTCGGCCTGGATCCGTTCGCGATCCTGGTGCCGTTCCTGGTGCTGGCGATCGGCGTTTCCCACGGCATCCAGATCACCAGCTTCTGGCTGTACGAGGTGGCCGACCATGGCCAGGACAGCTTCGAGGCCTCGCGCGCCACCTATCGCCGCCTGGTGATTCCCGGCATCTCCGCGGTGCTGACCAACGTGGTCGGCTTCGGCACGATCCTGCTGGTGCCGATCGGCATCGTCCAGGAAATGGCGATCAACGCCATGTTCGGCCTGGTGGCGATCATCGTCTGCAAGAAGATCCTGCTGCCCTGCCTGCTGTCCTACGCCACGCTGCCCGATCCGGTGCGTTTCCGCGAGCATCAGCGCCGCCGCGATGCAGTCTTCGCGCCGGTGTGGACCGCCATTTCAGCCATCACGCTCAAGCCGGTGGCCGCAGTGGTGCTGGTCATCTCCGTGCTGGTCTACGGCTGGGCCGAATGGGTGGGGCGCGATCTCGAGATCGGCGAACTGCACAACGGCGTGCCCGAACTGCGCCCGGATTCGCGCTACAACAAGGACACCGCGGCGATCGTGCGCGAGTTCTCCATCGGCGTGGACATCCTCAAGGTCGTAGCCGAGGCCCCCAAGGACAGCTGCATCGACAAGCATGCGATGAACCTCATCGACGACTTTGCCTGGCGCATGCAGAACACGCCGGGCGTGCAATCGACGCTGTCGCTGCCGCAGATGTCGCGCCTGGTGTTCGAAGCCTTCAACGAGAGCAACCCCAAGTGGCGCGTGCTGCCGCGCAACGCCGACGGCTTCGTCATCACCCTGCAGCCGATCCCGCCGTCCACCGGGCTGCTCAACAACGACTGCAGCGCGATCCCGGTGCTGATCTTCACCGCGGATCACAAGGCCGACACGATCGACGGCATCATCGCGGCGGTGAAGAAGTTCGAGGAGGAGCGGGGCCCGGACTCCCCGGTCAAGCTCAAGCTCGCCACCGGCAACGTCGGCGTCATGGCCGCCGCCAACGACGTGATCCGGGAAACCGAGCGGCCGATCCTGCTGTGGGTCTACCTGGGGATCGGCGTCTGCGTGTTCCTGTCGTTCCGCAGCTTCTCCGGCCTGATCTGCGTGCTGGTGCCGCTGGCGCTGGTCTCGGTGTTGTCCTACGCGGTGATGGTGTTCCTGCAGATCGGCGTCAAGGTCTCCACGCTGCCCGTCGCGGCCTTCGCCGCCGGCATCGGCGTGGACTACGGCATCTATATCTACAGCGTGCTCGAGGAATGCGTGAACAAGGGCATGACCCTGCGCAAGGCCTATGAGCAGACCCTGCACCAGACCGGCAAGGCGGTGCTGTTCACGGCACTGGCACTGGCGGCGAGCGTCTGCACCTGGCTGATGTCCGGCCTGCAGTTCCAGGTGGACATGGGCATCCTGCTGACGATCATGTTCCTCGCCAACGCAGTGGCGGCGGTGCTGCTGCTGCCGGCCTTCGCCGCGTTCCTGCTCAAGCCCCAGAAGCAGGAGGAGGGGGCCGCTTGAGCGGATTCCGCTGGGACGACGCGCTGCTGCTGGAGGACCAGCTCAGCGCCGAGGAAAAGCTGGCGCGGGACTCGGCGCACGACTGGTGCCAGTCCCGCCTCATGCCGCAGGTGCGCGATGCCCATCGCCACGAGCGCTTCGACCGGGCGATCGTGCGGGAGATGGGCGAGCAAGGTCTGCTCGGCCCGACGCTGCAGGGTTACGGCTGCGCCGGACTCAACTACGTCTCCTACGGGCTGGTCGCGCGCGAGGTGGAGCGCGTCGATTCCGGATACCGCTCGGTGATGAGCGTGCAGTCCAGCCTGGTGATGCACCCGATCCATGCTTACGGCTCGGAGGCGCAGCGGCAGAAGTACCTGCCGAAGCTGGCCAGCGGCGATTGGGTGGGCTGCTTCGGGCTCACCGAGCCGGACCATGGTTCCGATCCGGGCGGCATGCTGACGCGTGCACGCAAGGTGGACGGCGGCTACCGGCTGCACGGCAGCAAGACCTGGATCACCAATGCACCGATCGCGGACGTGTTCGTGGTCTGGGCCAAGGACGACGACGGCGCGATCCGCGGCTTCATCCTGGAGCGCGGCATGGCGGGCCTGGAGACGCGCAAGATCGAGGGCAAGTTCAGCCTGCGCGCCTCCCTCACCGGGCAGATCCTGATGGACGAGGTCTTCGTGCCGGGGGAACAGCTGCTGGCCGGCGTCAGCGGCCTCAAGGGACCCTTCGGCTGTCTCAACAAGGCGCGCTACGGCATCGCCTGGGGCGCGCTGGGTGCGGCGGAGTTCTGCTGGCAGGCCGCGCGCAACTACACGATGGAGCGCAAGCAGTTCGGCCGGCCGCTGGCCGCCACCCAGCTGGTGCAGCTCAAGCTCGTCAACATGCAGACCGAGATCAGCCTGGGCCTGCAGGCCTGCCTGCGCGTCGGCCGCCTGATGGACGAGGGCAGGGCGCAGCCCGAGATGATCTCGCTGATCAAGCGCAACAACGCCGGCAAGGCACTGGAGATCGCCCGCAGCGCACGCGACATGCACGGCGGCAACGGCATCTCCGACGAGTACCATGTGATCCGTCACCTGATGAACCTGGAATCCGTGAACACCTACGAGGGCACGCACGACGTCCACGCGCTGATCCTGGGGCGTGCGCAGACGGGGATCGCGGCGTTCTAGGCGAGCACTGGGACAATTTGACAGGCCCTGAAGACTGTCCGTCGACCGGCATCAGGCGTAGCATCCCGGCCGGTCGAAGAACGGAGCCCAGGTAATGTCGCGCATACCCCGGTTTGTGCTGCTGGCCTCGCTGCTGCTGTGGGGCTCGGCGCAGGCTGCCCCGCCGGAAGACAGCATCGCCCAGCGCCTGCTTCCCTGTGCCGCCTGCCACGGTGCCGAGGGCCGCGCCACCAGCGATGGTTTCTATCCGCGCATCGCCGGCAAGCCGGCCGGCTATCTCTATCACCAGCTGCTCAACTTCCGCGAAGGCCGCCGGCTCAACGCGCAGATGAGTTACCTGCTGGAGCGTCAGTCCGACGCTTACCTGCGCGAGATGGCGCAGTACTTCTCCGCGCTGTCGCTGCCGTACCCGGCACCGCAGCCGACCCAGGCCGATGCCGCGCGCCTGCAGCACGGCCTGCAGCTGGTGCGGCAGGGTGATGCCGCGCGTGGCGTGCCGGCCTGCAACGATTGCCACGGCCAGAAGATGACCGGCGTGGCGCCGGACATTCCCGGCTTGCTGGGCCTGCCCTACGACTACCTGGTCGCACAGTTCGGGGCCTGGCGCGAGGGTACGCGCCATGGCAAGGCGCCGGATTGCATGGCCGCGATCACGGCCAGGCTCAGCCCTGAAGACATCGGTGCCGTGGCCGCATGGCTGGCCGCGCAACCGATGCCGGCAGACCCGCACCCGGCCGCCAGCCTGCCCCAGGCGCTGCCGCTGGACTGCGGCAGTGTCGGCAGCAAGGAGGGCGTGCAATGAAGCGCCTCGTCCTTGCCGTGCTGCTGCTGGGCATCGCGCTGGCGGCTGCAGTGTCCTGGCTGGGCTTGCGCGCCGATCCCGGTGACTTGTCGGCAACCAGCCCCTTGCAACCGCCCACAGGCATCGCCGCCACCGAGCGCGGACGTTACCTGGTGCGCGTCGGCGACTGCATGGCCTGCCACACGCGCCAGGGCGGCGCCGACTACGCCGGCGGGCGGGCGATCCCGACGCCTTTCGGCACGTTCTACTCGCCCAATCTCACGCCGGACAACGAGACCGGCCTGGGCGAGTGGTCGGCCGACGATTTCTGGAAGGCGCTGCACGAAGGCCGCTCGCGCGACGGCTCGCTGCTGTACCCGTCGTTTCCGTACACCAACTACACCAGGCTGACCCGCGACGACAGCGATGCGATGTTCGCCTACCTCAAGGGCCTGCCGCCGGTAAGCGAGCCGCGGCGCGAGCACCGCCTGGAGTTTCCCTACAATTACCGCCTGCTGCTGGTGGGCTGGCGCGCACTGTTCTTCCGGCCGGGTGTGTACCAGCCGGACGGCGCGCGTGACGCGCAGTGGAACCGCGGCGCCTACCTGGTGCAGGGCCTGGGCCACTGCAGCGCCTGCCACGAGGCACGCAACGCACTGGGCGCCGTGCAGTCGCGCGACAACCCGGCCGGCGGGCTGGTGCTGAACTGGTACGCGCCCGCGCTGGCCGCGCCGGCAGAAGCAGGCGTGCAGGACTGGCCGCAGGAAGAGATCGTGGCCTTGCTGCGCGACGGCGTTGCGCCGCGGGCATCGACGCTGGGGCCGATGGCCGAAGTGGTCTACGAGAGCCTGCAGCACGCTTCCGCCGAAGATCTCGGCGCCATGGCGACCTACCTCAAGTCGCTGGCACCGACCCGGCCACCGGCCACCAGGGGCGTGATCCAGGTTCGGGCCCAGGCCGTGGATCACATGGCCAAGCGCGGCGCGGCGATCTACACGGAACATTGCGCCAACTGCCATGGTGAAGCGGGCGAGGGTGCCCCGCCGATGGCGCCTGCGCTGCGCGGCAACCGCGCCGTCACCATGGAATCTGCGGTCAACCCGATCCGCGCAATCCTGTTCGGCGGCTACGCCCCGGGCACTGCCGGCAACCCGCGTCCCTTCGGCATGCCGCCCTTCGGCAGCACCCTGAGCAACGAGCAGATTGCCGACGTGCTGACCTACACCCGCGGCGCCTGGGGCAACCAGGGCCGGCCGGTATCGGCGGCCGAGGTCGGGCTGAACCGACAGGGGCCGCTGTGGTGAACGGCAGGCACCGCGCTCAGGGTGCCACGGCAGGCCGCTTGTCGACGAAGAAATCCTGCCGCCGCTCGTACACATAGCCCTCGGTGCAGTGCAGGTAGCCCACGCTCCTGCGCTGCTCTACGGGATAGCGGTCCAGGCATTCCTTCTGCTTTGCCTGGTCGATCGTCACCACGCGCACTCTGTCATGCTTCGACGGGTCATAGGACTCCATCTCCACCGACGTCTGCAGGGTCCAGAGCAGCAGCAGCGCCAGGCCTCCGACGGCCAGCGCGCCCAGCAGGGGCAGGGCGTGTTCGGACAGCTTTGCCCGGAGGCGGGAAGTCATGGGCGAAGGGTGATTTGCCAGTCCAGCAGCGAGAACGACTCCAGGAACCGGGTCGCATGGGTATCCTGCCATTTCAGCGGCTCTGCCGGCAGCAGGACGTGCAGCGCGCTGATTCCTGTCGCCAATCGGCGGGGTTGATCGAACCTCCGGGAGGAAATGCCATGCCGATCCAATGCTTGGCGGAGTCGCGATGGGGGCTGGCGGGGACTCGGGCCTGATCAGGAAACCGTTTAAAAACAGCAACTTGATATTTCTTTGAAAAAAAGCTGTTGCGCCGACCCGAAAATCGCCTATTATTCGCCCCCCGCTGACGGCAACGACGGAAACGTTGGAAGCCCTAAAGCACTGATCTTTAAGAACAAATTAGCAAGTAATTTGTGTGGGTGCTCCCGGAGCGTGGCAGAAGCCATAGCAACAAAACCGAGAGTATCAACGTAGAGCCAATGTTAAAAATTGAGCTAAACGGGGAATAACTCTGAGCGCTTTAGGTCCTTCGGGGCTGAGAGTGCTTGATCCAGTTATAAAAATTTAATTGGAGAGTTTGATCCTGGCTCAGATTGAACGCTGGCGGCATGCCTAACACATGCAAGTCGAACGAGGTGTAGCAATACATCTAGTGGCGGACGGGTGAGGAATACGTAGGAATTTGCCTTAGAGCGGGGGATAGCCCAGGGAAACTTGGAGTAATACCGCATGATGTCGAAAGACCAAAGCAGGGGACCGCAAGGCCTTGCACTCTGAGAGAAGCCTACGTCTGATTAGCTTGTTGGTGAGGTAATGGCTCACCAAGGCGACGATCAGTAACTGGTCTGAGAGGACGATCAGTCACACTGGAACTGAGACACGGTCCAGACTCCTACGGGAGGCAGCAGTGGGGAATATTGGACAATGGGCGCAAGCCTGATCCAGCAATGCCGCGTGTGTGAAGAAGGCCTTCGGGTTGTAAAGCACTTTAAGCAGGGAAGAAAAAACTCAGATTAATACTTTGAGTCTTGACGGTACCTGAAGAATAAGCACCGGCTAACTCTGTGCCAGCAGCCGCGGTAATACAGAGGGTGCGAGCGTTAATCGGATTTACTGGGCGTAAAGGGTGTGTAGGTGGTTTGACAAGTCGGTTGTGAAATCCCTGGGCTCAACCTGGGAACTGCTTCCGAGACTGTTTGACTAGAGTACGGTAGAGGGCGGTGGAATTTCCGGTGTAGCGGTGAAATGCGTAGATATCGGAAGGAACACCAATGGCGAAGGCAGCCGCCTGGGCCTGTACTGACACTGAAACACGAAAGCGTGGGGATCAAACAGGATTAGATACCCTGGTAGTCCACGCCGTAAACGATGGATACTTGACGTCGGCATGCTCTGCGTGTCGGTGTCGTAGCTAACGCGATAAGTATCCCGCCTGGGGAGTACGGCCGCAAGGTTGAAACTCAAAGGAATTGACGGGGGCCCGCACAAGCGGTGGAGTATGTGGTTTAATTCGATGCAACGCGAAGAACCTTACCTGGCCTTGACATGCTAGGAATCCTTCAGAGATGAGGGAGTGCCCGCAAGGGAACCTAGACACAGGTGCTGCATGGCTGTCGTCAGCTCGTGTCGTGAGATGTTGGGTTAAGTCCCGCAACGAGCGCAACCCTTGCCCTTAGTTGCCACCATTTAGTTGAGCACTCTAAGGGGACCGCCGGTGACAAACCGGAGGAAGGTGGGGATGACGTCAAGTCATCATGGCCCTTATGGCCAGGGCTACACACGTACTACAATGGTGTATACAGAGGGTCGCCAACTCGCAAGAGGGAGCTAATCCCAGAAAGTACATCGTAGTCCGGATTGAGGTCTGCAACTCGACCTCATGAAGTCGGAATCGCTAGTAATCGCCGATCAGCATTTGCGGCGGTGAATACGTTCCCGGGCCTTGTACACACCGCCCGTCACACCATGGGAGTTGGCTGCACCAGAAGTAGGTAGTCTAACCGCAAGGGGGACGCCTACCACGGTGTGGTCAATGACTGGGGTGAAGTCGTAACAAGGTAGCCGTAGGGGAACCTGCGGCTGGATCACCTCCTTTACAGAACGCTTCGAAGCGTCTCTGGGAGCATCCACACAAGTTACTTGCTAAGACAGTCGGAATCGCCGCCTGGCGGTTCACACGCACCTGGGTCTGTAGCTCAGTTGGTTAGAGCACACGCTTGATAAGCGTGGGGTCGCTGGTTCAAATCCAGCCAGACCCACCATCTTTGGCAGACAAAGGCGCGTTGGTCACCGGGGCCATAGCTCAGCTGGGAGAGCATCTGCTTTGCAAGCAGAGGGTCGTCGGTTCGATCCCGACTGGCTCCACCAAATTCCGATTCATGAAAGCGTCCTAGTGGATGTTTTCATGAATCCGCGAAAGTGGATTTAACTGTTCTTTAACAATTAGGTTTGTAGTTAAACACTGTAGACAAAGTATCTGTTTACGTCCTTTTAATAGGAAGTAATCAGACTCAATGCCAAAGGTGCTTGACGGCGAAATGTAAGTGATAGATTGATTTAATCTATGGCTGAAAATATTCGAGAGAATGTTTGAGGTTATATGGTCAAGCGATCAAGCGCATCTGGTGGATGCCTTGGCGGCAACAGGCGATGAAGGACGTAGTAGCTTGCGATAAGTCACGGGGAGCTAGCAAACAAGCTTTGATCCGTGAATTTCCGAATGGGGCAACCCACGGCTTCGGCCGTATCTTTGACTGAATACATAGGTCATTGAGGCAAACGCAGGGAACTGAAACATCTAAGTACCTGCAGGAAAAGAAATCAACCGAGATTCCCCTAGTAGT
Source organism: Solimonas sp. K1W22B-7 (assembly GCF_003428335.1). Lineage (GTDB taxonomy): Bacteria > Pseudomonadota > Gammaproteobacteria > Nevskiales > Nevskiaceae > Solimonas_A. The sequence goes on along the minus strand of NZ_CP031704.1, from coordinate 2,678,001 downwards.
GGCGAGCGAACGGGGAACAGCCCTTAAGCACATCGAAACTTAGCAGAACGGTTTGGAAAGGCCGGCCATAGCGGGTGATAGCCCCGTATGCGAAAAGTCAGATGTGTGAAATCGAGTAAGGCGAGGCACGTGAAACCTTGTCTGAATATGGGGGGACCATCCTCCAAGGCTAAATACTCGTTGCCGACCGATAGTGAACCAGTACCGTGAGGGAAAGGCGAAAAGAACCCCGGAGAGGGGAGTGAAATAGAACCTGAAACCGGATGCGTACAAGCAGTCAGAGCTCGAAAGAGTGATGGCGTACCTTTTGTATAATGGGTCAGCGACTTACTTCTCAGTAGCGAGGCTAACCGTATAGGGGAGCCGTAGGGAAACCGAGTCTGAATAGGGCGACTAGTTGCTGGGAGTAGACCCGAAACCCGTCGATCTATCCATGTGCAGGGTGAAGTTGTGGTAACACACAATGGAGGCCCGAACTCACGCCTGTTGAAAAAGTCGGAGATGACATGTGGATAGGAGTGAAAGGCTAATCAAGGCGGGTGATAGCTGGTTCTCCTCGAAAGCTATTTAGGTAGCGCCTCGTGTCTCACTGTAGGGGGTAGAGCACTGTTACGGTTTGGGGGGAACACAAGTTCCTACCCAGCTGTTGCAAACTCCGAATACCTACAAGTGCAATCACGGGAGACACACGGTGGGAGCTAAATTTCATCGTGAAAAGGGAAACAGCCCTGACCGCCAGCTAAGGTCCCAAAGTTATCGCTAAGTGGTGAACGATGTGGGAAGGCACAGACAGCCAGGATGTTGGCTTAGAAGCAGCCATCATTTAAAGAAAGCGTAATAGCTCACTGGTCGAGTCGGCCCGCGCGGAAGATGTAACGGGGCTCAAGCGATACACCGAAGCTGCGGATGCATAGCAATATGCGTGGTAGAGGAGCGTTCTGTAAGCCTGTGAAGGTGACTCGTAAGGGTTGCTGGAGGTATCAGAAGTGCGAATGCTGACATGAGTAACGACAATACAGGTGAAAAACCTGTTCGCCGTAAGCCCAAGGGTTCCAGCGCAACGGTAATCGGCGCTGGGTGAGTCGGATCCTAAGGCGAGGCCGAGAGGCGTAGTCGATGGAAAGCAGGTTAATATTCCTGCACTTGCTGTTACTGCGATGGGGTGACGGAGAAGGTTAGGCAATCCACCTGTTGGATGGTGGTTTAAGCGTTTAGGCGTGCTCTTTAGGCAAATCCGGAGAGCTAAGCTGAGGCGTGATGACGAGGTCCTACTGGACTGAAGTTGCTGATACCCCGCTTCCAAGAAAAGCCTCTAAGCTTCAGGTAACAGGAATCCGTACCCCAAACCGACACAGGTGGGCGAGGAGAGTATCCTAAGGCGTTTGAGACAACTCGGATGAAGGAACTCGGCAAATTAGTGCCGTAACTTCGGGAGAAGGCACGCCCGCGCAAGCGGGTCGCAGTGAAGAGAGGGTTGCGACTGTTTATCAAAAACACAGGACTCTGCAAACACGAAAGTGGACGTATAGGGTCTGACACCTGCCCGGTGCTGGAAGGTTAAGTGATGGGGTCAGCGCAAGCGAAGCTCTTGATCGAAGCCCCAGTAAACGGCGGCCGTAACTATAACGGTCCTAAGGTAGCGAAATTCCTTGTCGGGTAAGTTCCGACCTGCACGAATGGTGTAACGATAGCCCTACTGTCTCCATCCGAGGCTCAGTGAAATTGAAATCGCCGTGACGATGCGGTGTTCCCGCGGCAAGACGGAAAGACCCCGTGAACCTTTACTATATCTTTACACTGGAGTTTGAGTTTGTTTGTGTAGCATAGGTGGGAGCCATTGAAACCTTGGCGCTAGCTGAGGTGGAGGCACCGGTGAAATACCACCCTGATAAACTCGAATTTCTAACCTCGTCCCGTTATCCGGGACAGGGACACTGTATGGTGGGTAGTTTGACTGGGGCGGTCTCCTCCCAAAGAGTAACGGAGGAGTGCGAAGGTTAGCTCAGCGCGGTCGGAAATCGCGCTCTTGAGTGCATAGGCATAAGCTAGCTTGACTGCGAGACAAACAAGTCGAGCAGGTACGAAAGTAGGTCTAAGTGATCCGGTGGTTCTGTATGGAAGGGCCATCGCTCAACGGATAAAAGGTACTCCGGGGATAACAGGCTGATACTGCCCAAGAGTCCATATCGACGGCAGTGTTTGGCACCTCGATGTCGGCTCATCTCATCCTGGGGCTGTAGTCGGTCCCAAGGGTCCGGCTGTTCGCCGGTTAAAGAGGTACGCGAGCTGGGTTCAGAACGTCGTGAGACAGTTCGGTCCCTATCTGCCGTGGGCGTTTGAGGTTTGAGGAGAGTTCACCTTAGTACGAGAGGACCGGGTGGAACGTACCTCTGGTGTTCCAGTTGTCACGCCAGTGGCATCGCTGGGTAGCTATGTACGGACGGGATAACCGCTGAAAGCATCTAAGCGGGAAGCCCACTTCAAGATGAGACCTCACGCAGCTTAAGCTGCCTGTAGAGCCCATGTAGACTACGTGGTTGATAGGTGCGGTGTGGAAGTGCAGTAATGCATGGAGCTAACGCATACTAATTGCTCGTGCGGCTTGGCCATATAACGCTCAAGCATTTTTGACGTCAATGTACCTGAAGGGCATTGAGAACCGTCGCAGTGTTTTAACTACAAACCCAATTCGATGAGGCGAGACCCTTAAAAAGTCGCGACTCGTCAGCCAGTTTGCCTGGCGGCCATAGCGTGTTGGAACCACCCGTTCCCATCCCGAACACGGAAGTGAAACGACACAGCGCCGATGATAGTGTGGCAATAGCCATGTGAGAGTAGGACACTGCCAGGCTCTTAAAGAAGGACAAACCCCCGAAGCGAAAGCTTCGGGGGTTTTTCTTTGGGCGCGATTCCTTCCTGCTATCCCATGAAACCCGTCATGCCGGCTTTCGCCGGTATGACGCTGATGATGAAACAGCTGCGATGCAAGCGTTTAAACCCAAAATGCTCTAGCGGTAAAGGCTTGAAACATAGCGATAGGGCCGGCTGCCCTGCCGACCGTCGTCGTCGAAACGCCTTATGAATCAGCGGCTGTGCCATGATCCATGCAAAAGGGTAGGACACTGCTTCGGGCGGGTCCACACGTAGAGATCGCGACAGCGGGGGAATGCCGTGGCCGAACCTGAAGAGCCGAAAGCGCCAACGGCGCTCGAACTCGAGGCGCTAATCCGTCGCGAGGTGGAAGCGCAGCTGCAGAAGGAAAAGTCGCTTCTGAAAGAGACCGTGGGTCTTGCGACAAAGATTATGGGCGCGGCAGTGGTCGTGTTCTTTGCAGCGGCCACGATCGCGGGAATAGCCAGCTGGGCTGAACTCAAGGGACTCGTGAGGAAGGCTGTCATCGAGAAGGCGGAAAGCCTGATCGAGAAAGCAAACACTGAAACCAGCCTGCGGGACACCCTTCGTGACCTCCTCAATAGAACAGTAGTTGCTGCAAACCTCGCTGAGCAAAAAAACAAAGGGGTTGAATCACTAGAGCTCTCCACAGTCGACTGGGAGCGTTTACGGCAGTGGATTCAGCTTCCAGAGCTACCGCGCGAGGACTTTGCCAATGCCCTCTCGGTTCTCTCGGCGCAGAATCAGGAAAGGAGGGAAAAGGACGCAAACCTGTTCCTCTCTGACATGCTGGGCGCGCAACCGCCATTCCAGTGGATGCGGAAGCAACCGGAGAAGATTCACACGATTCTCGACGCTTTCGAGCAACAGAGCATGGGGAGCGCGGCACTCGGCTTGGTACGATCCGATGAAGTGTCCGAAAAAATTCGGATTGCAGCGGCCAAGTATGTGGCAAAGGTAGGATTCACATCAGGCGTCGACAAATTGTTGGTGGCTTACAGCGAGTCGGGAACAGGGCCGCTGAAGGAAGAAGTTCTGATGACTCTGGTCACCCTGGGCGAAAACAGAGCCGACGTGGGCGACCTCCTAAAGAAAATAATCAGTGAGAGACCAACTGAGGAACGTGTGGAGACCATCGTAAGGATTCTGAAATCCATGGCTTCGGAGAACCAAGATGCGACTCCTGCATTACCAGAAACGGACTTGATTCGTTATGCCATCTCGAATGGGATGAGAGTGGCGTCATTCCCGAAACATCAACTCCCAGGAATGAATAGGCAGGATTTTTCCAAGGGCTTTGAGTTTGTGATCATGCTGTCGATCGACAACGGCCGGGGCAATTCCCGATTTGCGGGAATCCTCACCTTGGATCAATTCAACAATTGGGAGGCCTACCAGAAGCTGTTCAAGGAGGCGGTGGCTTCTGGAAATCCGGACAACTACAAGAATCTGGTTCCTAGGAATTTCTCCTTTGGCCCGATGCTTGCCAGCCCGGTTCATTTGAACTTGGGAGGAGGCGCAACGGCCACCGTTAAGAACAGCGATGGCTCCACCCAGGAACTACAGACGTCGTTCTTGAAGCAGTCCTTCATTGTGTTGCCGGCAAATGTAGACGACCGGCTTCGCTTCACCTGGTCTACAACTGATACGCGTGAAAACACGGCCGAACTGGTGGGAGTGAAAGGTGATTTCCATCTGAAGTTGGTGAATCGGTTTCTTTCCAAACCGCCTTGAGCCGCTTCCGATACAGCCGCCGACCTTGCACACCTAAAACACCAATAATGTATATTATGTTAAGTATCATCGGGAGTTCCAGGGTGGGGACAGCCTCAGGGTCCCGGCTTAACATCCGCGGCCTTCCCTGATTGGAACGCCGCATGTCGATCGCTGACGCATCCCTGCCGCGAGTCGTGGTTTTTGGTGAGGCACTGACCGACTTCGTGCGCACCGGCGAGCACAGCTGGCACAGCGCCGCTGGTGGCGCCTGCTGGAACGTGGCGCGAGTGACGGGAACCCTGGGCGTGGCGACCGGCTGGGCCGGCTCGGTGAGCAGTGATTTCTTCGGCCACGAGATCGTCGACAAGTCGCGCGCGGCCCGGCTGGACATGCGCTTCCTGCAGCAGGTGCAGCGGCCGCCGTTGATCGCGATGGTCTACCAGCCGAATCCACCGCTCTATTTCTTCCTGGGCAACGACGCGGCGGACCTGGCTTTCGATGAGCAGCAGCTGCCGGAGGGCTGGCGGGACGCCTGTGAGATCGCGCACTTCGGTTGCATCAGCATGGTCCGCCAGCCGCTGGGCGAGCGTTTGCTGCGTATCGCCGGCGAACTGCATGCGCGCGGCGTGAAGATCAGCTACGACCCCAACTACCGCAACCTGATGGGCCCTGACTTCCCGGTGCTGTTCGAGCGCATGGCGCGGCTGGCGAGCATCATCAAGCTGTCCGATGAGGACCTGGTGCAGATCTACCCCGGCGAGGCGCCGGAAGCTGCGCTGGCGCGGGTGCGCGGCTTCGCGCCCGCAGCGCTGATTCTCTACACGCGCGGCGCCAGCGGCATCCTGCTGCACGCGACGGACGGCATCGTCGAGCAGCCCGCTTTCAGCGTTACCGTGGCGGACACGGTGGGTGCCGGCGATGCCTGCATCGGTGGTTTCATCGGCAGCCTGCTGGGCGATCCCGGCCAGCCGCTGTCGCATCACCTGCGCTTTGCCGCCGCTACCGCTGCAGTCGTCTGCATGCATCCGGGGGCCTACGCGCCGGCGCGTGCCGAGGTGGATCGCCTGCTGTCGCACTGAGCAGGCTGCAGTTCCTGGAGCAGTTCCTAGAGGCGCCGTTTGCGCACGGCCTGCTTGACCCGCTCCAGTCTTTCGATGCCTTCAGCCCCCAGGGCCAGGGCGATTCCCACGCAGAGGGTGTCCACGATGGCCAGCTGCGCCAGGCGCGAGGTCATCGGCGCGTAGGTGTCCGGGTCCTCGGGGACGTCCGCGGCCAGGGTCATCGTGGCGGCCTCGGCCAGGGGGGTGCCGCTGGCCGTGATCGCCACGATCTTCGCGCCCCTGGCACGAGCCGCCCGCGCACATTCGATGGCGTCGATGGAACGCCCGCTGGCCGAGAAAACCAGCACGACGTCGTCGGGCTCCAGGACGGCCGCTGCAATGGCCATGGAATGTGAGTCGGCGTACGCGCCGCAGGGAATGCCGAAGCGCAGCAGCTTGAGGTGGGCGTCCTGCGCGATGATGGCCGAGTTGCCCAAGCCGAAGCATTCGATGCGCCGGGCATGCGCCAGCGTCTCGATGACACGGCTCACCATGGCCGGGTCCAGCTGGTTGCGGACGTCCACCAGGGAGCCTATGGCGCGATCGAACACCTTCGAGACGATCTGTGACGTCGTGTCCTGCGGCCGCACATCGTGGTGCACATAGGGAACGCCCGCCGCCATGCTCTGGGCGAGGCGCAGCTTGAACTCACGGAACCCGCTGAAGCCCAGTGCTGCCGAGAACCGTGCGACCGTAGGCTGGCTGACACCCGCCAGCTGGGACGCCTCGGCGATCGACAGGTGCAGCATGCGGGCCGGGTCGTCCAGCACCAGTTGCGCAACCCGGCCTTCCGAAGGCCGCAGCCCGGGCAGCGAATCCGCAATGCGCTTGAGCAGGCTGCTCTTGGCGCCGGATCCCTCAATGACGGAGTAGCTGATCTGCATAGGGTCTCCTGCCCTGCCCCTCAGGCGCCGACGAAAACATGAAGCGGTGCCCGGGTCTGCCGCAGCACCGCAGCAACCGGCAGGGAGGAGCCAGGCTGCGCCGCCCGCACGAGGACTTCCCGCTTCTGCGCACCCTCGATCTGGAGCAGCAACTGGCGCGTATCGAACACCACGGGGAGCGTCGTCGTGAAGCGCGGGTACGGCGCCGTCTTCGGGTGGACCAGGATCACTTCCGCCGCGGTGTCAGGGGCCATCGCCTCCGGGCATTCCGGCGCACACGGGAACCATGAAGCGGTGTGGCCATCGGTCCCCATGCCGAGGACGACGGCATCGAACGGTCTCGGCAGCAAGGGCATCCTGCGGCGCGCTGCTGCCAGCTCCGTTTCCATGTCGAGTCCTGCCTCCACCAGCGGAACCAGTTGCGCCACGGCGGCCCTGCCCCGCAGCAAATGCTGGCGTACCAAGGCATCGTTGCGGTCGCTCGAGCCCTGGGGCGCCCAGCGCTCATCGACCAGCCCGATCACCACGCCCGCCCAGTCGATGTCGTACTCCCTGAGTGCTTCGAAGCAGGCCGTTGGCGAACGTCCTCCCGACACGAGCAGGGAGGCCTTGCCACGCCGCTCGAGGGCATCGTCCAGGATGCCCGCCAGGTGTGCCGCAAGGCCTGCGGCGAGGTCCTGCGAATTGGCGAAACCGTGCTGCCGCACGGCGGGCGGCAAGGCCAGGGCGTCCGGCACCGCGGTCATCAGGATTCCTCGTGCCAGGTATGCCCCTCGCGCACGATGAGTGCGTTGGAGCTGACTGGTCCCCAGCTGCCGGCGGGATACTGCTTCAGCGGGGCCCCCTGCGTCGCCCAGGCACCGAGGATCGGTTCCACCCAGCGCCATGCGGCATCGACCTCGTCGCGCCGCACGAAGAGCGTCAGCTTGCCGTGCACTGCGTCCATCAGCAGGCGCTCGTAGGCCTCCCACTGGCGGCCGCGGTAGGTGCGCGTGAAGGACAGGTCCAGGCTCACCGGCCGCAAGGCCATCGCCTCGCCGGGCACCTTGGCCATGATGTTCAGCTTCAGACCCTCGTCGGGCTGCAGGGTGATCACCAGCCGGTTGCAGGGCGAGCCGGAGGTGGATACCGGCAGCAGCGCATGCGGCACGTCGCGGAAGGTGACCACGATCTGCGCCAGCCGTTCCTGCATGCGCTTGCCGGTGCGCAGGTAGAACGGCACGCCAGCCCAGCGCCAGTTGTCGACCTGTGCCTTGATCGCGACGAAAGTTTCGGTCTCGCTGCCTGCGGGAATGCCTTCTTCTTCCAGGTAGCCCGGCACGGCCGCGCCGCCCACCGCACCGGCGCGGTACTGGCCGCGCACCGTCTGCGCCGCCACATCCTTGGCCGACATCGGCCGCAGCGCCCGCAGCACCTTGAGCTTTTCGTCGCGCATGGCGTCGGCATCGATGCTGGTGGGCGGCTCCATCGCCACGATGCACAGCAGCTGCAGCAGGTGGTTCTGCATCATGTCGCGCAGCGCGCCGATGCCGTCGTAGAACTCGCCACGGTCTTCCACGCCGACGGTTTCGGCGATGGTGATCTGCACGTCGCGGATGCAGTTGCGGTTCCACAGCGACTCGAACAGCACGTTGCCGAAACGCAGGGCGATCAGGTTCTGCACTGCCTCCTTGCCCAGGTAGTGGTCGATGCGAAAGATCTGGTGCTCGGCGAACACCGCGCCCACTTCGCCGTTGATGCGCGCCGCTGAAGCCAGATCGCGGCCCAGCGGCTTCTCCAGCACCACGCGGCTCTGCGGCGTCACCAGGCCGGCTTTGCCGAGGTTGCCGCAGATGGTCGAGAACAGCGTGGGCGTGGTGGCCATGTAGAACACCCGCACGCGTTCGCCGGTGCTGCCCAGGCGTTTCACCAGGTGCGTGTAGTCGGCTGCGGCGGCGCAGTCCATGCTGATGTAGTCGAGCCGCTCGGCAAACGCGGCCCAGGCGCTGTCGGAGAAATCCGCGGCGGCGATATGACGGCGCCCGCGCTCCTGCGCCACCGCCAGGAACTGCTCGCGAGTCAGTGCCTGCCGGCCGATCGCCAGGATGCGCCAGCCGGAGGTGTCGCGGGTGTCGCGGTGGCGGTGGTACAGCGCAGGCAACAGCTTGCGCATCGACAGGTCACCGCTGCCGCCGAAGATGACCAGATCGAACGAATCTTGAGGAGTCATGGCTTTTCGCTTCCCGCACCGCCGCCAGTTATGTAGTAATAGTACATCAACTTGTCGTCGATTGCCCCACCCCGTCCCGGCCAGCGAATGCGCCGGAACGATCCATGGCGCAATGCAATAAATCTCTCATTATTCAATAATATGACGAAATAATGTCATGCATGATGCGGGATGCCTGGACGTTGCTGCCACCGATCGGTCCAGGCTTGTAGGACGGTGCCCAGGGGTCTAGCATGTAGCTTAACTACATCGCTGGAAGCCCCATGGCCACCACTCCCGTGTCCGCCGCCCTGCATCCCGGGCTCGCCGCCGTTACCGATCGGATCTGCCGGCGCAGCGCCGCGGCCCGCGCCAGCTACCTCGGCCAGGTTGCCGAATGGCGCGCCGCCGGTATCCAGCGCGCGCGGGTGTCCTGTACCAACCTCGCCCATGCCTTCGCGGCCGCGGAAGACGACAAGCCGGCACTGCGCGCGATGCGCTTTCCCAACCTCGGCATCGTCTCCAGCTACAACGACATGCTCTCGGCGCACCAGCCGCTGCAGCACTATCCCGCGCTGCTCAAGAGCGCCGCGCGCAAGGCCGGGGCGGTGGCACAGTTTGCCGGCGGCGTACCGGCGATGTGCGACGGCGTGACCCAGGGACAGGACGGCATGGAACTGTCGCTGTTCTCGCGCGATGTCATCGCCATGGCCACTGCCGTGGCGCTGTCGCACAACGTCTTCGACGGCGTGCTCGCGCTGGGCGTCTGCGACAAGATCGTGCCCGGACTGCTGATCGGCGCCCTGCAGTTCGGCCACCTGCCGACGATCTTCGTGCCCGGCGGGCCGATGACCAGCGGCCTGTCCAACAGCGAGAAGGCGCGCGTGCGCCAGCTCTACTCCGAAGGCAAGGCCAGCCGCGAAGAATTGCTGGCGGCCGAGATGAAGTCCTACCACGGCCCTGGCACCTGCACCTTCTACGGCACCGCCAACAGCAACCAGATGCTGATGGAGATCATGGGGCTGCATCTGCCGGGCAGCGCTTTCGTCAATCCCAACACGCCGTTGCGCGACGCCCTCACCGCCGCCGCCGCAGAGCGCTGCGCGGCCATCACTTCGCTGGGCAGCGAGCCCATCGCGCTGGCCGACGTCATCGACGACCGCGCCATCGTCAACGGCATCGTCGGGCTGCTCGCCACCGGCGGCTCCACCAATCACACGCTGCACCTGGTCGCCATCGCGCGCGCCGCCGGCGTGCTGATCGACTGGAGCGATTTCGACGAACTGTCCGCCGTGGTGCCGCTGCTGGCGCGCGTCTATCCCAACGGCGGCGCCGACGTGAATCACTTTCACGCCGCCGGTGGCATGGGCCTGCTGATCCGCGAACTGCTGCAGGCCGGACTGCTGCATGCCGACGTGCGGACCGTGATGGGCCAGGGCCTGGCGCACTACACCCGCGAGCCCTTCCTGCAGGATGGCGAGCTGCGGTGGCGCGACGCGCCGGCTGCCAGCCGCGACACCGACGTGCTGCGCGGCTGCGCGGCCCCCTTTTCCGCCGACGGCGGCCTCAAGCTGCTCACCGGCAACCTCGGCCGCGCGGTGATCAAGACCTCGGCGGTGAAGCCCGAGCACCAGTCGGTCACCGCGCCGGCCCGCGTGTTCGACGACCAGGAAGAACTGCTGGCTGCATTCAAGCGCGGCGAGCTGACGCAGGACTTCGTCGCGGTGATCCGCTTCCAGGGGCCGCGCGCCAACGGCATGCCGGAGCTGCACAAGCTGACGCCGACGCTGGGCATCCTGCAGGACCGCGGCCTGCACGTGGCACTGGTCACCGACGGCCGCATGTCCGGCGCCTCCGGCAAGATCCCGGCCGCGATCCACGTCACTCCCGAATGTCTCGACGGCGGCCCGCTGGCCCGCGTGCGTGACGGCGACCTGATCCGCGTCGACGGCCAGCACGGCCACCTGGAGGCCCTGGTCGATGCCGTCGCGTGGGCCGCACGCGTGCCCGCCGCGCCGCGCGGACCCACTTCCGGCAGCAGCCTCGGCCGCCCGCTGTTCGCAGGCTTCCGCAGCCTGGCCAGCGGCGCCGAGCAAGGCGCCATGAGTTTCGGCTGGCCGGCGCCGGACACGGTCGCGGTGACGGAGGCGGTGTCATGAAGGCTCGCGAACTCCTGCAGCTGGGGCCGGTGATGCCGGTGCTGGTCATCGAAGACGCCGCCCTGGCCGTGCCCCTGGCGCGCGCCCTGGTGGACGGCGGCCTGTATGCCCTGGAAGTAACCCTGCGCACGCCGGCAGCGCTGGCCGCCATCCGCGCCATCGCCGCCGAAGTCCCGGATGCGGTGGTGGGAGCCGGCACGCTGCTGACGCCCGCCGACGTGGCGTCGGCGCGAGAGGCGGGCGCACGCTTCGGTGTCTCGCCCGGTGCCACTGCGGAGCTGCTGGCCGCAGGCCGCCTCGAAGGCTGGCCTTTCCTGCCGGGCGTGATGACGCCCTCCGACATCCTCGCCGCGCGCAGCGCCGGCTACGACACGCTCAAGTTCTTTCCCGCCGAGGCCGCGGGTGGCTGCGCCATGCTCAAATCGTTCCGCGGCCCCTTCCCCGAGGTCCAGTTCTGCCCCACCGGCGGCATCGATCCGGCGCGCGCGGTCGAGTACCTGGCGTTGCCGAACGTAGGCTGCGTCGGCGGCTCCTGGCTCGCGCCCGCGGACCGGACCGCCGCGCGCGACTGGGACGCCATCCGCCAGCTCGCTGCGGGCGCATCGAAGCTGCGCCAGAGCAAGGAATAGCCTGCACCCGGCACGGGTTACCTCGAGCGCCGCCGCAGCAACGCCGCCACCCTCGTGCTACGGGCGACGCAGCGCGACGATTTTGTGAGCAGGCAACCGGAAAGCCACCAGCGTGACAGCTCCCGCTCCGGTTTTTCCTTGATTGCCGCCAAGCAGCCAGACGCGTGATGAATCCTGCGCAATCCAGAAGGCTACGTGGTGATGCCCCTCCTTTTCGACGACACAGATGTCCCCAGGCATGGGCGACGCACTCGAATCGGTACCGAAATTTTTCCAACTCGTGGCGGCAAGCAAGTCGGCAGGTTGACCTGCCAACCCATCCAAGCGATTTGCGCGCTTCATGACCCACCCGACGAAGGCGCCGCACCAAGGCGTCTGGTCTCCTGCGATGGGGACGACTGCAATGCTTTCCAGATACTGGATGACCCGCGGATCACTTTGCGCCTCCGCACCGTCTTCCGTAATCCCCAACTCGCCGATGGCATCATCCAACCAAGAGGGATCCTGGCGTCCGAAGACGTGGGTTTTGTCAGCCAGGATAAGATCCCGCAGCGTGGAATCCAGGCGATTGAGTTCGCCGTTCGGCTTGGCCGCCAAACTCACGGCCTGCTTTTCTGGATAGACGGCGGCGCTATCCGTCCGAACGCGATACAGCACGACGCGTGCGCGAACCTCATCGTTGAAAACAGATTCCTGCAGTGCGGGCCAGGCCGGGGCTGGAAAGATACGGTTCAGCGCCTCGACCAAAGGCGTCACTGCCTGCCCTTCGTGGCTACGCTGCCAAGGACCATCGTTGGAAGCCGCCGAAGAGACGCCCATGGCCGCCGGCGCGCGCCGTCCGACAATGATCTCGTAGTTGACGGGGCTGAGTTCCTGATCAGCCGCCTCTCCGAGTTCCTGCAGGCGCGCAGAAAAGGCCTGACGCGTCACTTGATCCAGTTGTCCGCTCGGAGACAGGCCTAGGGCCTTCTGCAATCGACTCACGTCCTGCGGACGCAATCCGCGCTCGAATTCGTTGCGGGCATCGCTGAAGGGGGCCGGCGCCTCGGCAGCGCCACCCGGGTCGCTGCCCGGCGGCCCCGCCGTCGTTGCCTGGGGCCGGTTCTCACTTGGCAACGTGCCTTCACCGAGTCCGCGCACCCTGCCGGCAGTACGCAGGTTGGCGATCTTGCTGAGCAACCCGAACCAGAACGGCGCGCCAAGGGACACCAGCACGGCTGTAGTCAGTATTCCCAGCAGAAAGGAAATTAGCTTCATGATCGAGAAGCCTGCATCCATCGCGGGGATGCCTAGCGCTTCGCGCTTTTCAAAGTCGGCACAGCCCCACCAGTCGGGCCAACCGTTGTTTCCGGGATCGGGTCCCGCCGCCGTGCCATCGCTGAGGTTGGATACCGTAACGTCACAGAACTGATCCACGCGTGCCGGCCAGCCAAGAACAAGAGGTCGGCTTTGCGTGCCCTCCAGGCATTGATCGAAATCGGCTCTGGAATTCCCGGCTTCGTTCGCGCACTGCCTGAAGTTTCCTGCGTCACGCACATATCGCTGCAGCAGATGACGCTGGCCTGATGCCCTGAAGACCAGATCGAGCACAATCTTGTGTGCGCGCTCCAGCGCATCGCCGGCTTCCTTCAAGGCCGAACGTGCTTTCTCGGTGAACCTGTCACCTTGTGCGGCCTTGACCCACACCGCCACTGCAGGTGCACACGCCAACACTTCACGCAAGCGCTTTACGCGTTCGGACTGATCCAGCGCGCTGGCATCGGCTGCTGTCCCGTAACGGGCTTCGTCAAGCTTTTGCTGAATCGATGGCAACAGCAGCAACCAGGCATCGGAGTTCGTGGCGTACCATTCCTTGGCGTTCACCGCCGCAACGCGGCTGCAGCGCTGCCGCAGGTCCTCAAAGTCGTATCCAAAGCCGGCAACGCGAGCGTCGTGCTTGATTGCCGTGCGCACTCCGCCCAGTGCGATGTCGAACTCCGCTGCTGCTCTGCTTGCACGTTCATAGTCCGAGACTGCAGCCTCGATCACCGTCGAAACGCCAGGGGAAACAGCGTTGTCGCCACTGGATTGCGACTCCGCCAGGAGTTGCCCGATATTGGCGAATGCTACACGCGCATCATCGTCCTGGAAAAGGGCCTTGAAGATGTAGGCACTGTCAACATTGAAGGCTACCGCCAACATCAGGGAGCACCCGAACATCCACAGCGTATTCCTCTTCTTGTACCAGCCTTCTGCACGATCGCCGATGTCGGAGTACCAGCGTGCAATACGTGCTTCAAAACCGTCCCAGCTCGTCTCCACCCCTCCGAGCTGAGAACGCAGGATTTCATTCAGACGAAGGTCGATGTCCAGCGCATCGACGAATTCAGACGGAGTACGCCATGCGAGGCGGGGTGGTTGCCCTTTGTTCAACACAGCCAGAAACGAAGTCGCGAACAAATCGGGGGCGATGGCACTCGGCTTGGACTTTCCCTTCGAGAGGGAAAAAATGGGACCGTACTCGAAGAACTTTTCGACCAGACCGCTCTGCCGGCCAAACGCCTCTCTCACCATTGCTTGCAGGTTCCGGCTCCTGCTGCCGGTCGCGCCAGACCAGTACTCGCTCAGCTGTGTCGCAAGCAGAGCAAGGATGAGGTATATCGTCACCAGTGCGAGCGCGACCTCGATCAGCTTCATCTCCATGCGCCGCGCACTCCTTGATTACTTGACGTTGTTGAAGAAGATGTGCCGGCCAATCTGGTAGCAGGGATTCTTTCCCAACGCCCAGTCAGGCCTGCGCCGCAGGCTGGTTGCAAAATAGTGCGTTGCACCGAAGGTAAAATCCGCGAGCTGCCCACTGATCAATTCGCGGGCGATCGTCAGTGCCCGAATGTAGACAGCATCCGGGTTTCGCTCGATGGCATCCATGCGCAAGCGATTGGGGTCCTTCTCGTTCCAGCAACTGAATTGCCAGCGGTCCAGACAGACGTCGGCAAATCCGAGCTTGCCTCGCCAGTGCCGTGCCTTGCGATTTCCGATCACGCAGGCAACGGCACGCATACCCGTCTCCGGCTCGCCTCGTGCCTCACCCCAGAGCGTTTTTGCTACGATGCCGATTTCCTCGCTTGAGGCTGCAGGCACTGGTGCCACACGGGGCGGTGGTGCTGTTGCGGGTGCGTTGCGCGGAAGCGCTGATGGCATAGGCCCTCGCATCAACGGCTCGACATCGAACCAATCCATGATGCGGTCGATAGGACACAGCACTGCGTTTGAGCGCCAACGCTCGTCACCGATCGGCGCGGCGACGTGTATACCCAGCAAGCGTTCGCGGTCATCCCAGATCGCCGCCCCGCTGTCGCCGGGCTCCGTCGCCTTCGGTTCGGCGCGGTAGCCGATAGCATCTTGTAGCCAGTAGTCTCGCGTCAGCTCATTTCCTGCAATGTCGATATAACCCGACCAGCGTGTCTTTAGCCTGCCCTGCTTCCGGGTAGGAGCCATTACGGTAATGGGCTGGTCAGCGAGAAATTCTGTAGCTATGCCGCTCGGCAGCTTTTCTTGCCGCAATGCCTGCAGCAGTCTCTGATCATCGACACGAGCGATTGCAGCATCGATGCCGGTTCGAAGGACTCCCGCTCCCAACGCAGGCTCCCAGTCGGTCAGGTAAGCTGTTCCCTTGACAGTGCCTACCGCCACGCGGATCGGCGCGCGGACACGTGCTCCGCCCGCACCTGCCATGACGTGGCCACAGCTCAGCAGATAGTGCCTTTCCGGATGAAAGCGGTCACGTACGAGCCCAGCGGCGGTTCCGGTTCCGGCGTTGATCTCATCGTTGCAGGCGGTCGCGACATGCGCGCGCGGACGCGAACCGGCGGCAACCTGCAATGGTAGCCAGCCCAACGAACCACGTATGCGCCTGGGCACATCACCCTTGCTTGCGCCCCTGCCCAACCAGATTTCGATGCCAACGGCGCCTGCCGTTCCAGGCAATGGCAGGGAAATGGCATCGACAGCGCCATCGGCGCACCAAGCCAGCCCATCGCCCTCAATATTTCGCCGATCCCGAAGTACGGTGCAAAGCGCTGCATAGAGGCGCATCGTCGGCGACGACAGGCAAAAGTGCTCGGATTGCCTGCGAGTTCGAGCCGTCATTGCGCGGGAAGGCCGCTTTCGATGCTGGCCGGAGGATTTCCTGTCGTAGACAGGGGTGGGTTGGCTCCGGTAGTGCCGGTCGTCTGAAGTCCGCTGGAACGTATCGCCGGGCAACCCTGTGATTCTGACAAAGCCGCGGTACGCTGATCCTTGTCCGCCTGGACCGCCAAGACAATGCGAGTACGTACCAGTTCCCCCTGCAAAGCCCGCTCGGCAAGGTACATCCTGCGCTTCACATCTTTGTCCAGAGACGACGGCAGGACGAGCAGTCGACCATCGACGTCTTCCCTGTGCTCTCCGCGGCCCTGCCCCGAGCTTTCAGCACGAGCAGCGGCGATAAATCGGACGATCGATTTCTTGATGTCGTCAGCTGCATCGCCGGGTTGCTTGAGGTCCGGGCGCTTGGCTCGAAGCTCCGCCTCCACGAGCTTCATCAGGTTTTGAGACTCGAGACTGAGATTTTCCGCAGCTTTTCGATCCACCTGCTCCAGCAGGCCTCGCAGGGCAGTGAGTTTTTTCTCGGCATTGGCGATCTGGAGGGCCGACCGGCCCGATATCGTGGATGCCAGCCGCTCGCGATCAGGGGCACGGCCATCGCGCACGGCCTGGCGCGCACGGCAGTCCGAACTTCCCCCGAGAGCACAGGAGGTCTTGCTCTCCGGGCGCGGCAGATTGCTTGCAGAACGAACTACATCATCGGCCGCATTGCTGTACTCATTGATTGCCAGTTCCAGATCGTCGGCCAGCTTCGCGAATGGTGTCCCGGAAGCGGTTTGATATTCGTCGGTTGTGTAGAGATATCGTGTGTAGCTCAGCATCAAGCAGCCTATGCGTGCAGCACCGTCCTGATGAATCTGCTCATACTCCTTGGGGCGAGCGTTCAAAAAACCGTAACCCGCCCCCAGCACAGCCGCTCCTCCCGTAAGCACCCTGGTTGCCCCACCGTCGGAAGTAATTGCGCGATATAGCAGGTACGGAGTCAGCGTCCACACCAAGGCATCGTATGCCGCGCGCTCATTGCTCATCGACAGGGCACTTTGAAGCAACCCACGCCGTCGAGCGTCTGCCTGCTCAAGCGCGGCAGGCAGGGTCCCGACAAAGCTGGGCGCCGGCCCTGAGGCTGATTCCATTGGCGGCAGCAAGCGCCGCACGTCATTCGGGTTGTCCGTCGCGACCTGCACGTTTTTGTACGGGTCCAAGTACGAGCAGCCGCTCATGAGAACAACCATCAATAGCGCGCGCGGAACCCCGGTCATGCGCCAAGCCGCGCGGCGAGTCAATGAATGCAAGGGAAGCTCCCGATTAGTCTGAGCGAACTTGTTCCAACTTCAAACGAAACGGGCCACCGCTCGCGCGCGGCATGGCGCGCTGGGTCCGTGCGGGCTGCAGCGGCACATAAGTCAGATATTCCCCGATGAAGTCCTTCCACGTTTCCCCCAACGCATCGGACCCGAGACAATCCTGTCACACATTTTTTGGGTAGATGAGCAAATCTAACATCAAGCGCCCGCAGCGCAACCTGACAACTCAGTCAGGTTGCTTCCATTCTTCTCATTTCCAATGATGCCCCACCCATCCGGGAGGGTTCGGCGAAGTAGCTGCCGCCTACACTGGCCCGCCTGAATGACTAGGGGGCGCGAATGATCCTGCGGTTTGCCGGTACCCTGCTCGTTCTCTGCGCGCTCGCGGCCTGCGCCCCGTCGGCAACGCCCCTCGGCCCCTCGGCGCGCTGCGAGGCGCTGAGCCGGGTGGAGTTGCCCGGCGTGCAGGTCAAGTCCGCCTCGATCCCGAAACCCGAGAAAGGCCAGCCCGAGTACTGCCGCGTCAAGGGGGTCGTGGATCGCGCCCGCTTCGAACTGCGCCTGCCGACGGAGCGCTGGAACGGCAAGTACTACATGGCCGGCTGCGGCACTTTCTGTGGGGTCGTTGGCACCGGCGATCCGCAGTACAAGCTCGGTATCGAGCGCGGCTACGCCACGATCATTTCCGACGCCGGCCACCAGTCCTGGACCTCGGGCGGCTCCAGTTGGGCGCGGGACGATCCCGAGGCGCGCAGCGACCATGCCTGGCGCGCCGTGCATCGCACCGCCGGCAGCGGCCGCAAGCTCACCGAGACCTACTACGGTGCCGGCGTGCAGCGCGCCTACTTCAACGGCTGCTCCAATGGCGGACGCCAGGGCCTGATGCAGGCCACCCGCTTTCCGGAAGATTTCGACGGCATCCTCGCCGAGTCTCCGGCGCAGGACGTGCTCCCCATCCTGATGGTCTGGACCCATGCGCTGCTCGACGACACCGGCGCCGACGGCAAGCCCATCTTCCGGCGCGAGAAGCTGCCGCTGCTGCAGCGCGCCGTCGCCAAGGCCTGCGGCGACCGCGACGGCGTGGTCACGGGCATGGAATGCGATTTCGATCCCGTCGCGCTGCAATGCCCGCAGGGCGAGCGCGACGATTGCCTGAGCGCCGATGAAGTGCGCGTCGTGCGCGCGTGGTATGCGGGCCCGCCGGCTTCGGACGCCTATGAGGGGCTCGGTGGCGTTCCGAAGGGCTCCGAAGCTTTCTGGCTGCCGCGGAGTCCACCGCCGCTGCTCACCCGGATGCTCACGCGCGTCCTCTATGGCGCCTCGCTGGACGACGTGCTGGTGTCGATCAAGCTGGGATCCGGCATCCTCATCCGCGATGTGCTCTCCACCCCGGCCCTGGATCCGGACTACGACGCCCGCGACTTCGACCCCGCGCGCGATCTGCCGCGGCTGCAGCCGTTTGCCGCCGAGATGACCCCTTCGCGCGATCTCAGCGGTCTACGCGCCCGTGGCGGCAAGCTGCTCATCACCCAGAGCCTCGGCGACATTGCCGTGCCGCCGGCCTACAACGTCGCCTACTGGCAGGAGGCCCAGGCCCGCCTCGGCGAGAACGCGGCGGACACCGTGCGCATGTTCCTGATACCGGGCATGGGGCACTGCGGCAACGGCGAAGGCCCGCAACTCCCCGGCTACGATTCCGGCGATTTCGATGCGCTCAGCGCGCTGGAGAACTGGGTCGAGAAGGGCCAGGCGCCGGCGGCGCTCATCGCCACCCGCCGCGACACCAGCGGCCGCGTGACACGCAGCGAGCCGCTCTGCGCCCTGCCTGCGCGCGCCGTCTACCTCGGCCAGGGTGATCCCGCGGACTACGCCAGTTGGGCCTGCCGCTAGAAGCTGTTGCGTCTACCCTATCGGGACTGCGCGGCCAGGGCCTGGACGTGGGCCTTCGGACCGAGACGGCGCAGTGAGGCCAACTGCTGCTGCACGGCCCCGGCAAAGCGCGCCGCGCCAGCTTCCGGCATGGGCAGCCTGGCCGCGAGGAAGCTCGCAGGGTTTCCGCTGGCTACCGCAGCGCGGGCCTGCGCAATCAGTCCCTCCCGGTCGTGATCGACATAAGCCAGGCCGGCCGCTTCGTCGCGCGACAGGCCATCGAGATAGACGATCCACAAGGCAATCGCCGTGGCGAGATGATCGATCGGCAGACCGGCTTCCAGTCGCCGCAGGGCCGGCGGCAACAGCCCCTGCGGAAACTTGGTCGAGCTGTCCATCGCCAGGCGCAGCAGCCGGTCCTCGATGGCGGCATTGCTGAAGCGCCGGGCCAGTGCATCCTCGTACCCGGCGTAGTCCACGCCCGGCAGCGCAGCAAGCGTGGCCGTGACCTCTCTCATGTAGCCGGCATGCCAGTGATGGATCAGCGGGTCTGCCAGGGCGTGGTGCACGGCTTCATGGCCGAGCAGGAGGCCCAGGTGCGAGATCGCGCTATGCCCGCCGTTGAGCAGGCCGACCTTCATGTCCTCGTAGCGCGTCACCTCGTCGGAGAACACGACGCCGACCCGCTCCAGGGCAGGACGCCCGGCGACGAAATGGTCCTGCATGATCCACTGCAGCCAGGGTTCGCAGATCACCGGAATGCGGTCGTCCACCCCCCAGTCCTCGCATAGCCGCTCACGCCGGGCCATGTCGGTTGCAGGCGTGATGCGGTCTACCATCGAGCAGGGAAAGCGGGCTTCGGCTTCGATCCATTGCGCGAGCGCCGGATCCAGCTGCCGCGCCAGTGCCAGCACCGCGCCGCACAGGCGATGGCCGTTCTCGATGATGTTGTCGCAGGACATGGCCGTGAACGCGCCCAGGCCCCCGGCCCGGCGCGCCGCCAGCGCCGCGACCAGCAGGCCCGGAGCACTGCGGGGCTGCGCCGGATGGGCAAGGTCGTGGACGATGTCCGGCTGCGCCAGGTCCAGCGCGCCGCCACGCAGGCAATAGCCGGCCTCCGTCACGGTGAGCGAGACGATATGCGTGTCGGGGTCTGCCATCAGCGCAACGGCCGCGCTGCTGTCGGCGCTGGCGTCGACATGATCCATGATCGAACCCACGACCGTTACGCGACGCGAGCTGCCTTCGAGCTCCCACAGCGAGTAGAGGCCATTCTGGTCCCGCAGGGCTTCGTGCATGGCACGGTCCGCCGCGCGCAGACCGATTCCACAGAGCCCCCAACCCTCTCCGTCGCCCTGCTGCAGCAGCCGATGCAGGTACAGGGCCTGATGGGCACGATGGAACGCGCCCACGCCGATATGGCAGATCCGCTTGCGCAGATGGCGAGCGTAGGTCGGGAGCTCCGCTGGACGGCCATCGACGAGATGCTCTCCCAGATGGCCCAGGCTTTCGTTGCGGAGCAGCGGCTTCATCGACGATGCGAAGGGCTGAGGTCGGTTCGATTCAGGAAAGCTGGGGCCTGCCGCTTTCGACCGCGCGCGTGAAGTCGAGGATGGCCTTGGCGACGCCGGCGGGGTCGTCATACATCGGGTTGTGACCGCATCCCGGCAGCCAGCCGTTGGTCTTCAGGCCGAGACGATCGAGGAAGGGCTGCCCGAATTCCGGGAAGGTGAGCACCCTGTCGTTCTGGCACCAGACGATGCGGACGGGGGTGGTGTTGTCCCTGGGCAGCGGCTCGATCTGCGCGATGCCATCGTCGAGGAACTCGTGGGCGATACTGCAGTTCAGGCCGTGATGCAGCATCCCGCGCACTTCCTGCACCGACATCTTGTCGCCGTGCTGCATCTCGTCCCGCAGGATGAGCTTGCGCATGAATTTGAAGCCGATCAGCAGCCGCAGCAGGGGCAGCAGGTAGGGCATCAGCTTGAAAGTTCCGCGGATGCGCTTCAGCAGTGCCTGCTGGTGACTGTCGTCCTTCCAGGCGCCGCCCGGAGAAATGCCCAGCACCGAGCGGGCCAGGCCGCGCCGCGCCATCTCGACCGCCATGTAGCCGCCCAGGGACTGGCCCACCACGTGCACCTGGTCCAGCCCGCGCGAACGCAACTGCACGGCGAGGGCGTCGGCGATGACCGCCGGCGTGGCGCGACGGCTGAGCGGCAGCCCCCCCGAGTGGCCCGGCAGCGTCGGCACGATCACGCGGTGATGTTTCTCCAGCAGCGGCAGCACCGGCTTCCACATGCGCCAGTTGCCGCCAAAACCGTGGATCAGCACCAGGGGCGTGCCCGCCCCGCCCTCGTAGACCTCGGGCCGCGGCAGCGCGTCGTCGGGGTAGGAAGGCATCGCAGCGCTGCTCAGTGCATCGTTCATCAGAAGCTCCCGCCAAGCCGCAACAGTACCGTGCGCGGCTGGATGTAGGTGGTCTTTTCGGTCTGGGTCACGACACCGCCCACCGTGGCATTGGAGATGCCGCGCTCGTCGGTGAGGTTGCTGACGGTCACGCTCATCTCCGGCAGCCAGACGATCGCCGGGTTGGCCAGGCTCAGCTGGGCATCCCAGGTCTGGAAGCCGAAGATCGACTGGGTCATTTCCAGGTCGGTGTGGGACTTGCCGAGCCAGGCGTGCGTGACCGCGGAACCCGCCCTCCAGTTGCCGAACTCCCGCGCGTAGGACAGGGTGGTGGCCGTCTGCCAGCGCGGGGCATAGGGCCAGGGCGTGCCTTCGGGAATGGTGGCGCCGGTCTGGCCCTCGAAAGCTTCGGCGGTCTGCGTGCGGATGTAGGCTGCGGAAGCATTGACCGACAGGCCGGGCACCCAGGACGGCAGCCACTGCATGGCGGCTTCGACGCCGGTGCTCTTCACCCGGCCGACGTTATCGAGGTAAGGCAGGTGGATGACGGAGTCGCCCAGCAGGATTTGCGGGTCTGTCCAGTCGATGTAGAACGCGGTGGCATCCAGGTGCAGCGTGTTTTCCAGCCAGCTCGTGCGCGTGCCCGCCTCGTAGTTCCACAGGGTATCGGAGGTGAACTCCTCGGGTGCCTGCTTGGCCGACAGCGAGGTGGTGAAGCCCGGCTGCAGACCGCCGCTGCGGAAGCCCTTGGAGACGGCGGTGTAGAACATCACGTCGTCGGTGGCGCGCCACTGCGCGGAGGCCTTGGGGTTGAAGCCGGACTCCTTGATGACGCGATCGTTCACCACTTCCGGCCTGCCCTTGAGCAGCACGAACACGCCGTCCTGCAGCACGTACCCGTCGGACTTCGAGCGATACAGGCGCCCGCCGAGGCTCAGCTCCACGGAGTCGCCGACGCGGCGGGTCAGGTCGCCGAACAGGGCGAGCTCGTCGACCTTCGCCTTGGTGAGCACGCGCAGGAGGTTGAGCGAGTCGCCCCGCGCCAGGAAGTTGTCGGCGGGCAGGCCGAGACCCTCGAGAAGACCCTGCAGGTTCAGACCCGGCAGCAGTTCGATGGAGTACTGCGGCACGAAGAAAATATCCTGGCGCGAGCCGACCACGCCGCCGACCCAGCGCCAGTCGGACGCGGTGTCGGTGGACACCAGCCGAAGCTCCTGGCTGTAGGTGTCGGAGTTGCTGATGTCCTCGAGCAGCACGAACGGAAAGGTGGTTCCCGTCAGGTCGGTGGAGGTATCCATCAGCTTGTGCGCCGACTTGCCCACCCAGGCCGTGTCCGAGACCAGGTCCATGCTCTCGAAGGAGTAGCGCAGCACCAGGTCGGCGAGCTCGTACTGGCTGTCGATGGGGCTGGGCTTGGTGGTACTTTCGCGCGTCAGCTCGCCGTCGCGGCCACCCGCAAAAGGAAAGTCGTTGACGTTGGTCTGCTGCCAGAGATAGGTCAGGCGCACATCCCAGTTTTCGGTCGGACGCCAACCGACCAGGCCGCGCGCGCCCTCCTGCGACAAGCTGTTGACGTCGACCGCGCCGGTACGCGTGTTGTCGATCCAGCCCGGGGCATCGCGCTTGAAGCCCATGGCGCGGAAGGCCAGGTCCTCGCCGAAGGGAACGTTCACGGCGGCGCCGTACATGGGCTCGGAGCCGCCCTGCTCGACCATGCTGTACTGCGCAAACCAGCGGGTTTCGTACTCGCCGAACTTGACCGGCTGCGGCACATAGCGCACCGCACCGTTGAGCGCGGCCGAGCCGAACAGCGTGCCCTGCGGCCCCTTCAGCACTTCGACGGTCTGCATGTCGAAGGGGTTGGGGTCCAGCGTGACGCGCGGCAGATAGGACTCGGTGAAGGAAACGTCGCCGAACAGCACGCCGGTGGTCGGGTTGCCGAGCGTGGTGGTGGAGATGCCGCGGATCGTCACCTTGGAGGCATTGATGGAGTCGGCGCTGAAGTTCACGCCGGGCACCATCCGCGCCATGTCTTCCACGCCCTGGGCGCCACTGCGCTCCAGGTCCGCGCCGGTCAGCGCGGAGATGCTCGCGGGGATCTCGCGGATGGACTGCTCGCGCTTGGTGGCGGTGACCACGATCTCTTCGATCTGCGCAGAGCGCGGAGCGGCAGGTTTCGTTTCCGGCAGGGGCTCGGGCTGCTGTGCGACGGGGATGGTCGGCAGCACGTCGGGCGTCGGCGTCGCGGCATCGCCGGATGCTGCATCGGCCGGCGGCGGGGCGGACTCTGCCGGTGTCGCTGCGGCAGCGGCATTGTTTTCGGTTTCCGCAGCCGACAGCAACTCGTCGAGGGCCAGGTCGGAATCGCTTTCGGGACTGCCGCTCGCAGCGGTACCCGGGTCGCCCTGTGCCTGAACAGCACTCGCGGCCAACAACAGGATCGCGCCTGTCGCCCATTTCTTCTGCATCTGCTCGCTCCTCGCTGCCGGCAGGGTCCAGGGGACCGGGCCGGCTTGATATTTTGTGCCGCAACCGATCCGGTTACGGCAATTACGCGTCCGCGCCTCAGCCGACGCGGCGTTTCTGTTCCTGCCAGTAGGGTTCGCGCAGCACTGTCTTCAGTACTTTTCCGGCGCCCGACAGCGGCAGGGCGTCGCGCACTTCGATGCTGCTGGGGCACTTGTAGCCGGCAATCAGCGCACGGCAGTGGTTGCGGATCTCCTCGGTCGTGGGAACGGGCTGCCCCGGGCGGCAGACGATCACCGCGTGCACCGATTCTCCCCAGTTGGCGCTGGGCACGCCGATCACCGCGCAGGCGGCGACCGACGGATGCTGGGCGACGGCATTCTCCACCTCCGCCGAGTACACGTTCTCGCCGCCGGTGACGATCATGTCCTTGACGCGATCAACGATGAAGAGGTAGCCGTCCCGGTCCATGTACGCGCCATCGCCGGTATGCAGCCAGCCGTCGCGCAGCGCTGCCGCGGTCTGGTCGGCCTTGCCCCAGTAGCCCTGCATGACGCCGGGGCCGCGCGCGGCGATCTCGCCGACGCTGCCGCGCGGCAGTTCCTTGCCCTCCGGGTCGACGATCCGCACCTCCACGCTGGCCGCGGGGAACCCGGCGGAGCGCAGCCTGGCGCCACCACGGGCATGATGCAGCGGCCCCAGGAAGCTGATCACCGGCGACATCTCGGTGAGGCCGTAGGCCTGCAGGAACTCGACTCCCGGCAGACGCTCCATGGCGCGCTCCAGCAGGGTTTCGCTGATCGGAGAAGCGCCGTAGGCGATACGCCGCAGCGACGCCATTGCCGCGGTTTCGAAGCGCGGGTGATCGATCAGCATCTGGATCATGGTGGGAACCATGAGCAGGACGCTGACCTTCTCCCGGCAGATGGTCTCGGCGACCGCCGCAGGCTCGAAGCCGGGAACGATCACCTGGGTGCAGCCGCGCAAGGTCAGGGCCATCAGGAACATGCCGTCGGCCAGGTGGAACATCGGCGCCACATGCAGCCCCACCGAGTCGGGCAGCGCGATCTGCTCCATCGCCGCCATGACACTGCTCCACAGGTTGGCATGCGACAGCATCACGCCCTTGGGGAATCCGGTGGTGCCGCCGGTGTAGAAAATGCCAGCCAGGTCGTCATTGGCGCGCACGGCGTCGGCAACGGGGGCGTTCTCCGCGATCAGCTGCTCATAGTCGTACATGCCGCCATCGGCTTCGCGATCGCCGCAGTAGATGATCGTGCGCAGGGACCTGGAGCGCTGCGACAGCTCGTCCGCAAGGGGCGCAAAGGCGTCGTCGATCACCACGACGTGGGTCTGGCAATCGTCCAGGGAGTAGGCGATCTCGCGCGGACTCCAGCGGGTATTGATCGGATTGATCACGCCGCCCGCCCACCAGACGGCGTAGTAGAGCTCCAGGTAGCGGTCCGAGTTGAGCGACAGCACCCCTACCCTGTCACCGGGCCTGACGCCCAGCTGCTGCAGTCCTGCCGCCAGGCGGGCCACGCGCTCCGCCAGTTCGCCGTAGCTGCGGCGCCGGGTGCCGGACACGGTGGCCAGGCGTTCCGGGTACAGGGTGCGGGCACGATGCACGGCCTGCGTAAGGTAAGTGATTCCCATTGTTTTCCCTTGATCCCGGCGCTGCCGATAACGTGTGAAGCAGGCTATGGGCAGCCCGCTACCGCAGCCCCCTCCCTGTGAGGGAGGGGCTGGCCCTGGACCCCACCCCTGGCGACCACGCAGGGCGGTATGCTCGGGCACGGCGTCGCGGCCGGTTTCCTGCGCGACGCCCATGCGAGGAGACGAGCGCCCCGAGGCGCCGACCAGAGGCCCGAAGAAGTGACCAGTCCAGGCGACCTGCCCCTGATACGTACCAAGCTCGCCCCGCCGCGAGTAGGCAGCGCGCCGGTGAGCCGCGACACCCTGCTGCGGCAGCTCGACGACGGCCGCGGCCGCAAGCTGACCCTGGTGGTCGGCCCTGCGGGCAGCGGCAAGACCATGCTGCTGGCGCAATGGCGCCGCAAGCTGTTCCTGCAGGGGGCGAAGGTCGCCTGGTACAACGCCGGCACGGACGACAACGAGGCGCAGGCCGCCCACTACATCGTGGAAAGCCTGGTGCAGGCCGGCGTGGCCATCGACAAGGAAGCCCTGCACGTCTACCTGCGTTCCGGCTCCAGGGCGTGGCGGCCGCTGGTGGCTTCGCTGATCGACGACATCCAGAGCCACGACGGCGACATCTACATGATCGTGGATGACCTGCACCACATCTCCTCGTTCGGCACGCTGAAGCTGTTCGACCGCTGGCTGTCGATGGCCCCGGAACGCTGTCACCTGGTCCTGAGTTCGCGCACCCGGCCGCCCCTGCAGACCGCGCGTCTGCGCGCCGAAGACGAGCTGACGGAGCTGCAGTTCCCGGAGCTGAAGTTCAGCCGAGAGGAAACCCATCTCTTCCTGCAGGCCCAGGGCCTGAAGGAACTGAGCGCCGCGCAGGAAAACATGCTCCACGAGATGACCGACGGCTGGGCCGCCGGCCTGCAGCTGCTGGCGTTCTCGCTGCGCAAGGAAAAGAACCCCGACCAGTTCTTCGAGCGCGAGGGCAAGCTGTCGCTGGCGCGCGCCGACGCGCTGGAGCAGTACCTCGAAACCGCGGTGGTACAGCACCTGACGGAGGCCGAGTTCAGCTTCCTGGTGCAGATATCCGCCTGCCGCCGCTTCAATCGCGAGCTTTGCGAACTGCTGACCGGAGACCCGCAGGCCGCCAAACACCTGGCGCGGTTCGAGAACGAGAACCTGTTCCTGATTCCCATCGACACGGACGACGCCGAACCCTGGTACCGCTTCCATCGCCTTTTCGCCGGCTTCCTCAACACCCGGCTGCAAGCCATGGGCGAGGTCGAGGTCCGCAAGATCCATCATCTGGCCAGTCGCTGGTTCGCCGGCAAGAACCTGCATGTCGAGGCCATGCGGCATGCCACGCTGGCGGGAGATGCGGATTTCGTCGTCCAGCTGATCGACCGTGCCGCCCGCCGCATGATCAGCGGCGCCAATTTCGTGGAGCTGCTCAAATGGTGCGATGCAGTGCCGCCGGAGAGCCTGCGCAGCCGCCTCAACGTCTGCCTCTGCGCCGCCTGGGCCCAGCTCTGCTGCAGCCGCCTGGAAGACTTCGAGCGCAACATGGCGGGCATTGCCCAGCACCCCGATCGCAGCAGGCCGGAGGTGGCAATGGAAGTGCAGCTGCTGCGGGCCTTCCATTTCAACAGGCAGGACGATACCGCCGCCTGCCTGGCCATCCTCGAGCCGCTGATGCGCGGGTCGCCGCCGGCCAATACCTTCAATTCCTTCATGCTGTATCAGCTGACCAGCATGTCGCTGCTCTATTCCAGCGACTTCGAGCGGGCGCGCGAACTGGCCCGGCTGCGCCACCAGCTGGACATCCGCGAGCGGCCGGAATACCCGCGGCCCCTGATCGATGTGGTCAACGGCATCAGCCACCTTCTGCAGGGCAACATCCGGCTGGCAACGGACTCGCTGCAGGCGTTCATCGAGCACGCACTGGAGCGGACCTCTTTCGGCGTGGACGCCGCGGGGCTGTATTCCGGTTATCTGCTGGAAGGGTTCTACCAGTCCGGCATGCTGCGACAGGCACAGGACTTTCTGGACCGCTACCTGGACCTGGTGGATGCGGTGGGCTCCACCGACGGCATCCTGTTCGCCTACCTGGTCCGCGCCCGTCTGCAGAGACTGGCAGGTGATTACAAGGCGGCCCACGATACGCTGGTACGCCTGGAAGAGAGCGGTTACCAGAGGCGCCTGGATCGCGTCATCGCCTGGAGCCTGGCGGAACAGGTGACCTTGGCGCTCAGCACCGCGCAGAACGCACCGATCCGAGATCTGCTGGGGCAACTCGACCGGCTGGCCGCGCGCTACCAGGATGCCCGGAACTGCGCCTGGAGCGAGATCGGCCTGGCGGCATTGATGGCCCACGCCACCGTGGCGTTCGCCAACGAAAAGGGCACGGCATGCCTGGCCGCCATCGAGGCGGCAGAGGAAGCGGCACGTCTCAATCGCCGCCTGCTGCTGACGACGCGGCTGGGCCTGATGCGTGCCATTGCACTGCTGCGCGCCAGCCGTGGTGCCGAAGGCCTGAAGCTGGGCCGCCAGATGATCGACATCGCCGCCGAGGCCGGCATGATGCGCGTGCTGCCGGACCTGGGGGCTGCCGCCCTGCTGCTGGCCGAACCGCTGCTGCTGGGCGGAATCGAGGGCGCGGCGCGGCAGCTGCTGGAGGCGGCCATGGCCGAACTCAAGCCGGCCCGGCCCGACCGCTCCGCGCTCGAAGCAGCGGCGGAGCCCGACCGCGCCAGCCCTCCCTCGGTGCGTCGCCCGACCGGCCTGCTGTCCGGCCGGGAAGGCGAAATCCTGGGCCTGCTGGCCCAAGGCCTCTCGATCAAGAGCATCGCGCGAGCCATGGACGTGTCGCCGGGCACGGTGAAATGGCACATCAAGAACCTCTACGCCAAGCTCAACGCGCTGTCGCGCGAGGATGCCCTGGCCAAGGCGCGCAAGCTGCGCATCCTGTCCTGAGCGGTCCGGCAGCGACGCCCACGCCCCTTCTGGGGGTGTAGATCTGCACCAACCCCCTCTCTACCCATCCCTATCGGGAGGGTCTGCGCTTGCGTCCATGCCTCTAGTGTTGCGTCAGGAAATTCTTCCGCAGCCCGCAACCCAGACATGATCGACCGCAACCTGATTGGACACGAGCTCTCAGCCAGCTCCATGGATATCGAACGAGGCCGGCTGAAGTTCTTCGCCAAGGCCACCGGGGAAACCTCGCCCCTGTATCTCGACGAGGCCGCGGCCCGCGCCGCCGGCCACCCGGACCTGCCCGCTCCGCCCAGCTTCCTGTTCGGCGCCGAGCTGGATTCCGGCGGGCTGGAGGAACTGCTGGCGCTGCTGAAGGTGGATCTCGGCACCGTGCTACACGGCGAGCAGGAGTTCAGCTATCACCGCATGGCCTACGCCGGCGACCGCATCTCGGTGAGTTCGAAGATCACCGACATCTACGACAAGAAGAACGGCGCCCTGCAGTTCGTCGTCAAGCAATCGCAGGCCAGCAACCAGAACGGCGAACCCGTCGCGGAAATGCGCTGCACGCTCGTCGTCCGCAGCCAAGGGAAACCCTCATGACTCAAGACACCGCAATCACCGTCGGCACCACGCTGCCGGAACTCAAGCTGCCGCCGGTCAACCGCACGACGCTGGCCCTGTTCGGCGGCGCATCGGGCGACCACAACCCGATCCACGTCGATATCGACTTCGCACGCAAGGCCGGAATGCCGGACGTATTCGCCCACGGCATGCTGGTCATGGCCTGGCTGGGCCGGCTGCTGACGCAATGGCAGCCGCAGGCGCAGCTGCGCCAGTTCAACGCCCGCTTCCAGGGCATCACCCACCTCGGCAACGCGATCAGCTGCAGCGGCCAGGTGACAGAACTGTTCGTCGTCGACGGTGAACCACGCGCCCGGTTGACGCTGCGCAGCGTCAACCAGTACGGCGAAACCAAGATCGCCGGCGAGGCCATCGTGGCCCTGCCCACCCCCTGAACCGCAAACAAGGACTTCCCGCAGTGAAACCGAAACTCGATGGAAAAGTTGCCCTGGTCACCGGCTCGGGCCGCGGCATCGGCCGCGCCACGGCGCTCAAGCTGGCCGCCGAGGGCGCGCGCATCGTCGTCAACGATCTCGATGAAGCCCCGGCGAACGAAGTGGTTGCCGAGATCAAGGCCATGGGCGGCGACGCCGTGGCCTGTGTCGGCAGCGTCACCGCCACGGACTTCGCCGATCGCTTCATCGGCACGGCGGTGCAGACCTACCAGGGCCTGGACATCATCGTCAACAACGCCGGGTATACCTGGGACAATGTCATCCAGAAGATGTCGGATGAGCAGTGGTACGCCATGCTCGACTGCCACCTGACCGCACCGTTCCGCATCCTGCGCGCGGCACAGCCGGTGATCCGCAAGCTGATCAAGGCCGAGGCGGACGCGGGCCAGCGCGTCGTGCGCAAGGTCGTCAACATCTCCTCGGTCGCCGGCATGTTCGGCAACCCCGGACAGACCAACTACTCGGCGGGCAAGGCCGGCATCATCGGCATGACGATGACCCTGGCCAAGGAATGGGGACGTCTCAACACCACCGTGAACTGCGTGGCCTTCGGCTTCATCGAGACGCGCCTGACCGCTGCCAGCGCCGGCCAGGGCGCGACGGCGAACATCGAGGGTCGCGAGATCAAGATCGGTGTGAGCAAGGAACTGTTGCAGGTCCTGGAGAAGAGCATCCCCCTGGGTCGCGCCGGTACCACCGAAGAGGCGGCGGGTTCGGTCTACCTGCTGTGCACCCCGGAGTCGGACTACATCAGCGGCCAGACCCTGATGTGCAGCGGCGGCCTGACGGGCATATGAGCATGTTTCCGCGCCTGCACCAGCACCAGTGGATGGATGCGCAGATCGAGAGCTTCCGCGAGCAGGTTCGCCGCTACGTCGCGGCCGAACTGTCGCCGCGGCTGGACGCCTGGCGCCGCCAGGGCTACATCCCGCGCGAGGTCTGGCGCCCGTTCGGCGAGATGGGCTTCATGCTCCCCGAACTGGCGGAGACCTACGGCGGTGGCGGCGCGCCCCTGTCCTACCAGCTGGTGATCCAAGACGAGCTGGCCAAGGCGGAGGTGCCCGCCAACACGGCGGTGCATACCATTGCCGCGCACTACATCCTGGACTATGGCAGCGAAGCGCAGAAGCAGCGCTGGCTGCCGAAGCTGGCCAGCGGCGAGATGCTGGCCGGCATTGCCCTGACGGAGCCCGGCTGCGGCTCCGATCTCAAGGCCCTGCGCAGCAGCGCGCGGCGGGAAGGCGACGGCTACGTGGTCGACGGCGCCAAGACCTTCATCACCAATGGCTACACGGCGAACCTGCTGGTGATCGCCGTGCGCACCGGAGCGGCAGGCAGCCGCGGTGTTTCGCTGATCGTGGTGGAGACCGGGAACCAGAAGGGATTTCGCGTTGGCCGTCGCCTGGAGAAGCTCGGCCAGCACGCCTCCGATACGGCGGAACTGTTCTTCGACGGCATGGTGGTCCCTGCCGACCAGTTGCTCGGAGAGCAGGAGGGCAATGGTTTCCAGCAGCTGATGAGCCAGCTGCCCTACGAGCGCCTGCTGCTGACCGTTCCTGCCGCGGCAGTGATCGAGCAGGCGGTGAAGCTGACCGTGGAGTACACGCAGCAGCGGAAGGCCTTCGGCCAGTCGCTGTCCGATTTCCAGAACACGCGCTTCAAGCTGGCCGAGTGCGCGACACTGGCGCACGTGGTGCGCAGCTTCGTCAACGACTGCGTACAGCGCATGCTGGACGGCATTCTTGACGACGAAGCGGCCTACATGGCCAAGTGGTGGTGTACCGAGCAGCAGGGCAAGGTCATGGACGAATGCCTGCAGCTGTTCGGCGGCTACGGCTACATGACGGAGTATCCCATCTGCCGCCTCTATGCCGACGCACGCGTGCAGAGGATCTACGGCGGCACCACCGAGATCATGAAAGACCTGATCTCGCGCAAGCTGTTCCGCTGAAGCCGGAAGCCCGTTTACTTTTTCAACCTGATGGAGTCACTCATGCAACAGAAAGTCTGTGTCGCCGGAGTCGGAATGATTCCCTTCGCCAAGCCCGGCACCTCGGAAAGCTACTTCGTGATGGGCGCCGCGGCAGCGAAGCTGGCACTGCAGGATGCCGGGGTGGACTACGGCCGTATCCAGCAGGCCTACGTGGGTTACGTCTACGGTGACTCCACCTGCGGACAGCGCGCGCTGTATGAAGTGGGCATGTCGGGCGTCCCGGTGATCAACGTCAACAACAACTGCTCCACCGGGTCCACCGCCCTGTTCCTGGCCAGGCAGGCGATTGCCAGCGGCGCCCTGGACTGCGTGCTGGCCCTGGGCTTCGAGCAGATGCAGCCCGGCGCGCTGGCCAGCCAGTTCACGGATCGCCCCGGTCCCTTCGATCGTTTCGACGACCTCGCCGCCGAACTGGTGGGCCATCCGGAAATCCCCCTGGCGCTGCGCTACTTCGGCGGCGCGGGCCTGGCGCACATGCAGGAATATGGCACCCGCCTGGAAACCTTCGCCAAGATCCGCGCCAAGGCCAGCCGGCATGCGGAAAACAATCCGCTCGCCCTGTTCCGCAAGGTCGTGACCGAGGACGACGTGATGAACTCGCCGGTGATGTGGCCGGGCGTGATGACGCGCCTGATGGCCTGCCCGCCCACCTGCGGCGCCGCCGCTGCCGTTCTCTGCTCCGAGAGCTACGCCAGGAAGCATGGCCTGCGTGCCGACGTGCAGATCGTGGCGCAGGCCATGACGACCGATACCGAGGTTGCCTTCGCAAAGCGCGACATGCGCGAGCTGGTCGGCTTCAGCATGGCGCGCAATGCCGCGCAGCAGGTCTATGAAGCGGCCGGAGCCGGCCCCGAAGAGTTCGACGTGGTCGAGCTGCATGACTGCTTCGCCCACAACGAGCTGTTGAGCTACGAGGCACTGGGTCTGTGCCCCCTGGGCGGCGCCGAAAAGTTCGTCGAGGACGGCGACAACACTTATGGCGGCCGCATCGTCACCAACCCCTCCGGCGGCCTGCTGTCGAAGGGACATCCGCTGGGAGCGACCGGCTTGGCACAGTGCACCGAACTGGTCCAGCAGCTACGCGGAAATGCAGAACGGCGCCAGGTGAGCAACGCCCGGCTGGCGCTGCAGCACAACCTCGGCCTGGGCGGTGCATGCGTCGTGACGGCATACCAGCGCGTCAGCTAGAAGTCGCAGAGGCACACACAAACGGAAGGCCCTTCGGGGCCTTCTTTTTTATCCGTCCTGAATACGCGCTTCAGCCGCCCGACAGCAGCTGCTTGATCCGGGGCTCGGGCTTCCAGTAGTTGGGACCTTTCAGGAACTTGCCGTTGGCGTCGTAGATCGGCTTGCCGTCCGCGCCGAGCTTGCTCTCGTTGCTGTCCATGATGACGCCCAGCACGCTTTCCAGCGGGATGCCGTACTTGAGCGCCTCCGAGCGGCAATAGACGATGACATCGCCCAGCAGGTCGGCGATGGCCACGGCCAGGTCGATCTGCTCGTCGCCGCGCTCGGCGGCAACCACGATCTCGTCGATCTCGTGGACCTCGTCCAGCAAGGTGGCCTTGAACTTCTTCAACCGGTCCGCCACGTCCGCCGGGATCGTCACCCGCTCCGCCGCCGGCAGCTTGTACATTGCATTCATCGACCGGATGCGGTCTGCGAAAGCCTTTTCCATTCCCTGAGCTCCTCGATTTCGACGATGGTCCCACAGCTGGCCGGCGAATCGCCAGATGGTTCCGGGTTCAGGACGGATCCAGAGCTGCCAGGAATTCGTCTGCGTCGAAGCCCGACAGGTGATGGCCGCGCACGATCAGGTAGGGCACGCTGTTCTGGCCCAATGCGGCCAGTCGTCGATCGCACTCGGCGTCGGTGCGGATATCGCAGACCGAGTAGGCGAAGCCGTAACGGTCCAGCCATTTGCGGGCCTGTTTGCAGTAAGGACAGGCCTCGAAGCCATACATCAGGATCTCTCCTTCCTGTACGGAGGCCGCCAGGGCCTTCACGGCCCCCTCGCGTGCGGCATCGAAGCCATCCTGCGGCTGCCGGCCGAATCCGGCCCAGAGGCCGGCGAGGACCGCGAGCAGCAGCAGCCACCTTCCCACGGACATCGGCAACATGCGGCCGCCTTGCGCCTGCAAGGGCAAGTCCGGGGTTGCCGGGGGCGGCTCCTGCGCCCCTGCAAGCTGTACCTTGGCATAGGCCACACCGCAGGCCGGGCACTGCCAGTCCGGCACGGTTTCCTGCGGCTGGCGAAGGTGACCGCATTTCGGGCAATGGATAGAGGCCGTCGGAGCTGGATCTTCGAGTAGCTGCATGGGGTGGCGTCGGGGCTGGCGACACATCTTCAGGCGGTGCCTGTAGCGGCGCAAGCTAGAATCCGGCAATGCGCGCAAGCAACGACCTGATCGCTACGTGATCGAAGCCCTCGCCCAGGCACCGATCCCGCTGGCCTGCAAGCTGGCCTACAGCGCCTTCATGGCCGTACTGCTGCCGGTCTACCTGCGCAAGTACGGGCCCACCAATTTCCTCTACTTCTGCGACGTGGCCCTGCTGCTGACGCTGGCCGGCATCTGGCGCGAGGATGCCCTGCTGCTGTCCGTGGCCACGGTCGGCATCCTGCTGCCGCAGGCCTTCTGGCTGCTGTTCTTCCTGTCGCATCTGTTCGGCCGGCGCCTCAGCGGCATGACCGACTACATGTTCGACGCGCAGCGCTCGCGCTTCCTGCGCGGCCTGTCGCTGTTCCACGGCTGGCTGCCGCTGCTGCTGGTCTACCTGCTGCTGCACACCGGCTACGATCCGCGCGCCCTGCCGATCTGGACCGGCCTTGCGAGCCTGCTGGTGCTGGTCTGCTACTTCTTCATGCCGCCGCCCTCGCGCCAGCGCGGCCTGGCGCCGGTCAACATCAACTACGTCTATGGCTTCAACAGCGACGAACCGCAGCATTGGATGCCGCAGCGCGCCTGGCTGATGCTGGTGCTGCTGGGCTTTCCGCTGCTGCTGTACCTGCCGGCCCATGTCCTGCTGCTGCAATGCATGCCCATGGCCCGCTAGGGCCTGTCATCCATTCCCTGGTCGCGAAAGGAACGCTCCGGCGGTCCGCCGGTCCAAAGCGGCGCCCGGCGAATCCCCGGCCGATCGGCGGGCTTTTTGCTGCACTTTGTCGCTGGTCCGGGGCGGCCGCCGGGGGGCTCCGACGGCGCGTTTGACCCCACCCCCCTAGGGGTGTATAAACCCCGACCTTTGTTCGACTTTGCATCGCCAAGGTAGATGGCATTAGATTGGTAAAAATGAAAGTCAAAACGACGAAAAGTCCGGCAAAACCGGCGCCTGCGAAGGCAGTGGCCGCCAAGTCCGGCGGCTCCAAGAATGCCCCCGGCCTCCTCAGCAAGCTCAAGGGCGCGCTGAGCAGCAAGAAGCCGGAGCCCAGCACCCCGAAGGCCCCGGCCAAACCGGCGCCCAAACCCGCCGCCAAGGCTGCCCCGGCCAAGCCGGCCGCCAAGGCTGCGGCCAAGCCCCCTGCCAAACCCGCTGCCCCGGCCAAGGCCGCGCCGGCGGCGAAATCCCCTGCCCCGTCTTCCTCGATGAAATCTGCCAGCCCGGATAAAACCAGCAAATCTGCCGCCGCCGCTCCGGCCAAGCCTGCAGCCCCGGCCAAGAAGGCCGCAGCGGCCCCGGCCCCGGCCCCCGCGCCGAAGAAGCCGGCTTCGCGCAAGCCAATCGTGCGCATGAGCTTCGACGGCCTGCCGACCGAAGACCAGCTGCGCGCGATGTCCGACGACGACTACATGAACGACTCCCAGCTGGAGTTCTTCCGTCACCGCCTGCTGCAGATGCGCGCCGAGGTGCTGGAGCGCGAGGTCGACGTCAAGGAGCGCCTGCACCAGCGCGAAGTATTCGCCGACCCGGCCGACCGCGCCACCGCCGAGGAAGAGCACTGGCTCGACCTGCGCCTGCGCGAGCGTGAGTCCCTGCTGCTGCGCAAGATCGACGATGCCCTGCGCCGCCTGGAGAACCGCGAGTTCGGCTACTGCGAGAAGACCGGCGACCCGATCGGCATCCCGCGCCTGCTGGCCCGCCCGACCGCGACCGTCTGCGTCGACGTCAAGGGCCAGGATGAGCGCGTGGAAGCGCAGTTCCGCGATCGCTGAGCGGGTTGCAGCAAAGAAAAAGCCCCGGATCGCTCCGGGGCTTTTTTGTTTGTACCGATCCGTTGTGCCGTCTTGCTGCTGCCGGCTGGCCTGCCGATGGTGCCCATGGCCGGACTCGAACCGGCACGCCTTGCGGCGCAAGATTTTAAGTCACCCTAATTTTTTAGAAAAAACATGACCTTGCAAAAGGGCGCCACACCGATCCGCCACGTTTCCACAGATCACGCCAATCTGTCTCATGCAGGCGCCGAATCGCCACACTTCGGCGCAACCGCCACACTTGGTGCCCATAGCCGGACTCGAACCGGCACGTCTTACGACGGGTGATTTTAAGTCACCTGCGTCTACCAATTTCGCCATACGGGCTGAGAGATTCGGCGGCAAGCGCGAAGTTTAGCGGAACCGGGTGCTCAGACCCTCCTGTCCATTTCTGTCACTTGCCAGATCGCCCCATTGGGAGACGCGCTGACTTTTTTGGATAGAGCAATTTTCCACAAGGGAACTATCCAACTTTGTTGCGATATTTGGATAGCGGGCGTATAAAGGGCACTACGCAGTTCGGAATATCGGCGAGGTCGTCCACATGAGCGAGCATCTTGATGTCAAGCCTGAGACCGGCGAAGAGGGTGACGGCGAAGGGCGGCAGCGTTCAAAAATTGGCTTCCCCTATGCCCCGCTAGCGGAGGCAGATTGTCTTGTGAAGGCGATACATGACAACGCTGGGACTGGCGATTGCTCGCAGCAGCAGTTGGCTGCTTGGTTGAACATGAGCATCAAAAGCAGCGGGTTTCGAACGGACCTTGCGGCAGCACGCCTATTCGGGGTCATCGAGAGTGATGGCCCCGATAAGTATCGGCTGTCACCTCTTGGGCGCCGCATTGTTGACCCCGTCAACGCGCGCAAGGCGAAAGCCGAGGCGTTTCTGAATGTTCCCCTTTTCAAGGCGCTATTCGAAAAGTACAAGGAAGGCGTTCTTCCGCCGACTGCGGCGTTGGAGCGAGAAATCGCCGGGCTTGGGGTAGCTGAGAAGCAGAAGGACCGCGCGCGCCAAGTATTTGAGCGCTCCGCAGAGCAAGCCGGCTTTTTCGAGCACGGCAAGAATCGCCTTGTGATGCCGGCCGTGGCGGTTAAGGACACCCCACCGCCCCCGCCCCCACCGCCGCCTCCGGGCGGCTCAAGCGGTGGTGGTGACAACTTCTCTGGATTGGAGTTGGACCCACTGCTGATCGCGTTACTGCGAAAGATCCCGAAGACCGGAGAGAAGTGGCCGGAAGCGCAGCGGCTGCGTTGGTTCAATACGTTCGCGATGAACGTGTCGCAGGTTTACGACGACGATATAGATCCCGTCGATCTGATGGTGAATTTGAAGGGCGCGAAGAATGCCGACTAAGAAGCAGCCGAACCAACGGAAAAAGGGGGTGAAAAAGCCGCCCCGCAAATGAAGAAGCCCCCATAAGCGCTCTAACGCTTACAGGGGCCGGTATGGTAGTGAGGGCGTCCCTCTACCATCTACAGCTTGTCTTAC
Organism: Solimonas sp. K1W22B-7; assembly: GCF_003428335.1. GTDB lineage: Bacteria > Pseudomonadota > Gammaproteobacteria > Nevskiales > Nevskiaceae > Solimonas_A. The sequence continues at coordinate 2,640,895 of NZ_CP031704.1, read as the reverse complement.
CCAAGACTTCCGCAGTTTATGACCTGCGGGCGCTGTGGGCAACTATCGCCTTCGATTCTCATTGGAGAGTCGGAATGGATACCGTCCATCTAAACCCCAAGAGCGTGTTCGTGCACGCATACACCCGTTTCCGCTTCGGCCGAACCGAGTGGGTGTGCCAGCACTGGCGCTCGAATCCGTACCAACTGTTGTTGTTCACGTAGTAATACTACGGGGCGCCGCCGCGAGGTTGCGCCCCGTAGTTTCGTTTCGCGACTGAACAACTAATGAGGCTACGGCGCCCTTGTCTCCTCCACGATTTTCAGCGCTGGAGTGGCAGAGTGGCAATGCAGCGGACTGCAAATCCGTGTACGCCGCGCCAAGAGTCTCGATCCACAGTTCGACTCAACCTGCATGAGACAAAAGTATAGACCGCAAGTGTGGTGACACCACACTTGACGAGGATTTGAGGGGATTTAGAGGGACTTCCAAGGACTAAAAAGTCTGTAAGTCACTGATTTTATTGCGCGAGAGAAAGTAAGTCCGTGCTGACTTACCGATTTTAAGTCTCGTGCGTCTACCGATTCCGCCACACGGGCATGCGGTACTTGATGCGGGAAATGGAGGCCAGGGTCGGAATTGAACCGGCGTACGCGGATTTGCAGTCCGCTGCATAACCACTCTGCCACCTGGCCACCGGACGACTGGAGTCTACCAGCCGTTGAGACTAAAAAACCCCGAGGCGTAGCAACGGGGTTTTCTTGAAACTCTTGAAACTGGAGCGGGAAACGAGGCTCGAACTCGCGACCTCAACCTTGGCAAGGTTGCGCTCTACCAACTGAGCTATTCCCGCGTCATGAGAGGGCGCATTTTATAGACCGCCGAGGGCAAGTCAAGCTTTTTGCGCCATTTTTTTGCCGGAAGCCTGAAATTGATCAGTTATTGTCCGACATCAGCGGCCAGGCGGCCCTGAGGTAGACCACCATGCTCCAGATCGTCAGTACCGAGGCGATGAACAGCAGGCCGTAGCCCAGCTGGTAGATCGGCAGGTGGAAGGTGTCGATCTCCCAGATCATCATGCCGATGGCGGTCATCTGGAAGCCGGTCTTGACCTTGCCGATCCAGCTCACCGCCACGTGGGTGCGGGCGCCCAGCTCCGCCATCCACTCGCGCAGGGCCGATATGGTGATCTCGCGGCCGATGATCACGGCCACCAGCGCTGCCAGGATTCCGCCTGGGCGGTCCTCCAGCAGCATCACCAGGCAGACCGCCACCAGCAGCTTGTCGGCCACGGGATCCAGGAAGGCGCCGAACTTGCTGGTCTGGTTCCACCTGCGCGCCAGGTAGCCGTCCAGCCAGTCGGTGATCGCGGCGGCGGCGTAGAGCACCGTGGCGAGCTGGCGCGAGATTTCATGGCCGGCGACGTACATCGGGACGTAAAACAGCGCCAGCACCACGGGGATGGCGGCCACGCGGCCCATCGTCAGGGCCAAAGGCAGGGTCAGCTTCACGCGGTCTTCCTGATCGTCATAGCCGACAGATTACCTGACTCGGCCGTCACCTCGGCAAGCCAGGGCCGCGGCAGCGGCGGGAATTTCAGTGGAAATGCGCGTAGATGCGCTCGGCCAGCGTGCGCGAGATGCCCTCGACGCGCGCCAGGTCGTCGACATTGGCGCGCTTGACCTGGGCCAGGCCGCCAAAGGTCTTGAGCAGCGCGCGGCGCCGGGTGGCCCCCAGGCCCTCGATGCTCTCCAGGTCGGAGGTCAGGCGCGCCTTCTCGCGGCGGCCGCGGTGGCCGGTGATGGCGAAGCGGTGGGCCTCGTCGCGGATGCGCTGGATCAGGTGCAGGGCCGGCGAGTCGCCCGGCAGGCGCAGGGCGAACTCCCGCTCCGGCAGGATCAGCTCCTCCAGCCCCGGACGGCGCGTCGGCCCCTTGGCGATGGCGACGATGCGCAGGTCCTCGATGCCGGTCTCGTCCAGCGCCTCCAGGGCGGCGTTGAGCTGGCCCTTGCCGCCGTCGATGAACAGGACGTCGGGGCGCTGCACCTCGCCGCTCTTGACCCGGGCAAAGCGCCTGGCCACAGCCTGCTTGATCGCGGCATAGTCGTCGCCGGGGGTGATGCCGTCGATGTTGAACTTGCGGTAGGCGGTCTTCAGCGGCCCCTGGTCGTTGAACACCACGCAGGAGGCCACCGCGCGCTCGCCTTGGGTGTGGGAGATATCGAAGCACTCCAGGCGCTGCGGCGGGCTTTCCAGCTCCAGGGCGCGCTGCAGCTCCAGCATGCGCTGGTCCATGCTGGCCATCTCGGTCAGGCGCGTGGTCAGGGCCTGCTGCACGGTGCTCTGCGCCATCTCCAGCAGGCGCTGCTTGGGGCCGCGCTGGGGGTGGTTGATGCCGACCTTGCGCCCTGCCCGCTGGCTCAGCGCCGCCTCCAGCAGTTCGACGTCTTCCAGGGGGTGGCTGATCAGGATCTCCGGCGGTGCCGGCTGCTCCAGGTAGTGCTGGCTGAGGAAGCTCTCCAGCAATTCCTCCGGCTCGGCCTGCGCCGGGTGCCGCGGGAAGTGGCTGCTGTGCCCCAGGTTGACGCCGTCACGCACGCTGACCACCGCCACGCAGCTGCTGGAGGCGTGCGGCGCCACCGCGATCACGTCCAGGTCTTCGGCGCCGCCGGTCAGGGCCCGGCTCTCGCGCACGCGCTGCAGGGCCGCGATCTGGTCGCGCAGCCGCGCCGCACGCTCGAACTCCAGGGCCTCGGCGGCCTGCTCCATCTCCATGCCGAGATCCTTGGCCAGCTCGTCCGCCCGGCCCTCCAGCATGCGCTGGGCGTTGTTCACGTCCCGGGCGTACTCCTCTTCACCGATCAGGCCGACGCAGGGCGCGCTGCAGCGCTTGATCTGGTGCTGCAGGCAGGGCCGGTCGCGGTGGTTGTAGAAGCTGTCGCGACAGGGCCGCAGGCGGAACAGCTTCTGCAGGGTGCCCAGGGTGTCGCGTACCGAGCTGGCCGAGGGAAACGGGCCGATATAGCGGTCCTGCCCGGTCTTGGCGCCGCGGTAGTAGGCAATGCGCGGAAAGCGGTGCGCGGTGAAGCGGACGTAGGGGTAACTTTTATCGTCGCGGTAGGAGATGTTGTAGCGTGGCGACTGGTCCTTGATCAGGTTGTTTTCCAGCAGCAGCGCCTCGTCCTCGGTACGGGTGACCGTGACCTCGATGCGGCGGATCTGCGACACCATGCTTTCGATGCGCGGGTTGCCGCTGGCGCGCAGGAAGTAGCTGCCGACGCGCTTCTTGAGATTGCGCGCCTTGCCCACATACAGCAGCTCGCCTTCCGCGCCATACATGCGGTAGACGCCCGGCTGCGTGGTCAGCTGCGACAGGAAGCTGCGGGAGTCGAAGGACTCCGTCTGGGGTTTCATCCCCCGATTTTAACCCCAGGCTCCGGCTCAGGCTCCGGCGCTGGGCTCCGAGGACTTCTCGTCGAGCAGGCCGTAGCGCATCGCCATGCGGGTCAGTTCCACGTCGTTGGTGACGTTGAGCTTCTCGAACAGGCGGTAGCGGTAGGTGCTGACCGTCTTGGGCGACAGGTGCAGGCGGTCGGAGATTTCCTGGGTCGAATAACCCTTGGTCACCATCAGCATGACCTGGGTCTCGCGCTGCGACAGCTGCTCGAAGGGCGAGCCGCCGTTGTTGCCCTTGACCAGGGAGGCCGCCAGGTTGCCGGCGACGTCGGCCGCCACGTAGTGGCCACCGGCGCTGACGCGGCGGATCGCGGCGACGACCTCGTCGGCGGCGGAGTCCTTGCTGATGTAGCCGGCCGCGCCGGCCGCCAGCATGCGGCTGGGATACGGCTCCTCAAGATGCATGGACACCACGATCACGCGGGTGGCCGGCAGCTTCTGCAGCAGGCGCCGGGTGGCTTCCAGGCCGCCGATGCCGGGCATGTTGATGTCCATCAGCACCACGTCGGGCGTGTGGTTGCGCAGCAGGTCGAGTGCTTCCTCGCCGCTGCAAGCCTCGGCAATGACCTCCATGTCAGGCACTTCCTGCAGCACCCGCTTGAGCCCCGCCCTTACCAGGCGATGATCGTCCACCAGCATGATTTTCGGCATGATTTCCTCCGTTCGTCATGATAGTGCCTTTATCGGATCCAGGTAGCCGGTTTTTCCGCCGGGAGGCGGTTTTCGGGATGGCGGGCGCGGCGGCCGGCATCCAGGCGTAACCAAACGGTCAGAAGACCGTCATGAAGCACGCCTAGGCTGCGGCTGGATCATCCCAGCCATTTCTCCAGCCAAGGAACGCCAGAGCATGAGTCACCATGACCATGACGACGACGTCGTCACCAATACCTCCAACAACCCCCACATCCTGGAAGTCGCGGAAGCCCGCTTCACCCGCCGCCAGACGCTGTTCGGTGGCCTTTCCGCAACCACGGTAGCCCTGTTCGGCGGCCTGAGCCTGGCTGGCTGCGACAACGACGACGACCCTTCGACGCCTCCGCCTGCCGAGCCGCTGCCGACGCCGAAGCTCAGCTTCGTGCCGGTGGCCAAGAGCACCGCGGACGTCCTCACGGTACCCGATGGCTACACCGCCAACGTGCTGTACTCGCTGGGCGATGCGATCAAGGAAGGCATCCCGGCCTGGAGCGACACCGGCACCGAGACCGGCAGTTCCTACGCCGACCGTGCCGGCGACCACCATGACGGCATGTACTTCTTCGGCCTGGCCGCCACCGGCGCGACGCCGGACCACAAGGCCTCCGACCGCGGCATGCTGTGCATGAACCACGAGGCGCTGACCACCACCTACCTGCATGCTGCGGGATCGACCACGGTCGGCGGCGTCCGCACGATCGAGGACGAGTGCATCAAGGAGATGAACGCCCATGGCGTCTCCGTGATCGAGGTCAAGAAGACCGCCGGCAGCTTCGCCGTGGTCAAGGGCGCCCTCAACCGCCGCATCACCACCTTCACCGACATGGAACTGAGCGGCCCGGTGCGCGGCGATGCCCAGGTCAAGACCAAGTATTCGACCACCGGCACCAAGACCCGCGGCACGGTCAACAACTGCGCCAACGGCTACACGCCCTGGGGCACCTACCTGACCTGCGAAGAGAACTGGGCGGGCTACTTCGCCCGTGCCGCCGACGACAACTCCAAGCGCACCGGTGACCATGCCAAGGAAGTCGCGGCGCTGAACCGCTACGGCAATGCCCAGGGCGCCGTTGGCCGCCATCGCTGGGAAACCGTCACCGGCGACAACTTCGCGCGCTGGAACACCTCGGTCCTGGGCACCACGACCGATGGCACCGACGACTATCGCAACGTGATCAACACCTTCGGCTTCGTGGTGGAGATCGACCCCTACGATCCGACCAAGACGCCGAAGAAGCGCACGGCCCTGGGCCGTTTCGCGCACGAAGGCTGCTGGCCGGGCCCCGTCGCGGCCGGCAAGCCGATCGTGTTCTACATGGGCGACGACAACCGTGGCGACTACGTCTACAAGTTCGTCTCCGAGGCGCTGTGGAACCCGGCCGACGCCAACAAGGCCGACCGCATGGCCGTGGGCGACAAGTACATGGACCGCGGCAAGCTCTACGTCGCCAAGTTCAATGCCAACGGCACCGGCGACTGGGTCGAACTGACCTTCAACCTGAACGGCCTCACCGCCGCCAATGCCGCCTATCCGTTCGCCAACCAGGCCGACGTCTGTCTCAACAGCCGCCTGGCCGGCGACGCCGTCGGCGCCACCAAGATGGACCGCCCGGAATGGGGCGCGGTGAACCCGGCCAATGGCGAGGTCTACCTGACCCTCACCAACAATTCCAACCGCGGTTCCGCTTCGCAGCCGGTCGATGCCGCCAACCCGCGCAACTACGACGCGGACACCGGCAGCACCACGACCAGCCTCAACGGCAACGTCAACGGCCACGTCATCCGCTGGCACGAAGACGGCGACAGCCCGGCGGCCACGACCTTCGAATGGGACATCTTCCTGTTCGGCGCGCGCGCAGCCTACCCGGCCGAGGTCAACCAGTCCGGCCTGAATGCCAACAACGACCTGTCCAGCCCCGACGGCCTCTGGTTCGACCCGCGCGGCGTGCTGTGGATCCAGACCGACGACGGCGCCTACACCGACACCACCAACTGCATGATGCTGGCGGCGGTGCCGGGTGAAGTGGGCGACGGCGGTCCGGTCACCGTGGCGGGCCAGGCGACCTACAAGGGCAAGAACCTCGGTTCCAACAACCTGCGTCGCTTCCTGGTCGGCCCCAAGGACTGCGAGATCACCGGCATCCACATGACGCCGGACGGCAAGACCATGTTCGTCAACATCCAGCACCCGGGTGAAACCGGCAGCCTGGCCGCCCCGCTGAGCCACTGGCCCGGCGGCGGCACGGCCCGTCCGCGCTCGTCGACGGTGGTCGTGACTCGTGACGATGGCGGTGTCATTGCCATCTGAAGCATCCCGCTACAACTTTGCACCACTCGGCCCGCGCAAGCGGGCCGTTTTCTTTTCCGGATCAGGTTTTCCGGATCATGCTTCCTCCGGCGCGATCTTCTCGCGCCCGCGAATGGCGGCGCGGACGTTCTCCGGGATCGGTGCCGGCTTCTGCTTCGTATAGTCGAACCACACCAGCACGCCCCGGGTCACCGCCACCAGCTTGTCGCCGACGAACATGCCGGCTTCGGTATTCATGCTGGAACGGCCCATGCGCGCGCTGCGGAAGCCCGCTTCGACCGTGGAGGGATGGCGCAGCTGCGCAACGAAGTCGCAGCCCAGGTTGGCCAGGATCAGGCCCTCTTCCTTCCAGAAGCGCGGGTTGTCGCGGCTGAACATCTCGAAATAGTCCAGGCGCACGGACTCGTCGAAGACGAAGAAGTTGGTGTTGTTGACGTGGCCCAGGGCGTCCAGGTCGCCCCAGCGCGTGGGGATCTGGAGGAAGTGGCCGTAGTCGCTGCGTTGGGGCTGCATGGGGGCTCCGAAAGGTATTCCGGAGATTCTGCCGCTGTTGCGAGGGAAATGGGGGTTGTCGACCCCGTCAGCGCCGCCAGAACGGCTTGCGCTTGTCCAGCCCCGCCAACCGCAGCTGCGCCAGCTCCAGGATCTCGCGCTTGCGCTCGTCGCTGGCGTAGAACCACTCCGAGATCTCGTCCATGCTGCGTTGGCAGCCGATGCACATATGCTGCGAATCGAGCCGGCAGACGCCCACGCAGGGCGAGACGATTTCGTCGTCGTCTTCCATCTCAGGGGACGGCATCGTTCCAGCGCAGGCTGCGGATCACGCCTTCGAAATCCCTGCGCAGGCGCGGGAAGTCGTCAGCCGGCGCCGAACCCACCAGCAGCAGGCCCTCCTGGCCCCGCACCAGCAGCCCGGCGAGGCTGCGGCGCGTTTCCATCTGGCCGCCCAGCTCCACCTCGCGCAGCTCGACCTCCACGCCGTCGAGCTGCAGGCGCCGCGACTCGACCACGCGGTAGTCGCGGGCCTGGGCCCTGCCCTGCGCTTCCTTGAACTGCACGTAGCTCTCCAGGGTCGCGGGGCGACCGCTGGGCTGCTCGCGCATCGGGTCGCTGGACACCAGGAAGAAGCTGCGCCCCACCACCTTGCCCTGCTCTACCGGCAGCGCGAACAGCAGGCTGCCGGGGCTGGAATCCAGCTGCCAGCTGCCCGGCAGCTGCAGCTGCATGCCGGTGGCGGGTACGTCCACCGGACGCGGCCCCGGCTCGTGCTGGCAGCCCGCCACGCCGGCCAGCAGCAGGATCGACCACAGCAGGCGTCTCATTGCTTGGTGAAGCTCATTTCGAAGGCCGGCTTGGGCGCGCCCTGGGCATCGACGTCGGTGGCGATCCCGCCTTCCTGCACGCGGTAGGCCGCGCCGGTGAAGCGCTTGCCGCGCAGTTCCACCCAGAAGAAGCCGAAGGTGTCGCCGGCCTGGTAGTAGGTCGGGTTGCGCTCGGCGTCCTGGATGCTGCGGTGCTTGGAAGCGGCGCCGGAGAGGATGTGCTGGGTCTTGCCGCAGGCCGTCACCGGCTTGAGCCAGTACAGCTCATGGTCGTGGCCGTTGAAGAACACGTCCACCTTGTCGCAGACCGTCTGTTCCAGGAAGGCCTTGTAGTCGGCGCCGCGGCAACTCGGGCTGATCAGGCCGGCCAGTGCGCAGAGGTCCGGCTGCGCGCCGCCCTCGTAGTTGCCGGCGTTGCCATGCATGCCGTTGGAGACATAGGGATGATGCGCCAGCGCGAACTTCCAGGTGGCCTTGCTCGCCGCCAGCGCCGCCTGCATGTCGGTCTTCTGCTCGGCGATGTAGGTTTCCAGGCTGCTGCCGTTCCAGGCCGGGTTGAGATCGTTGAAGAAATGCGTGATCGGGCTGGAGTCCAGCACGAACAGTTCTACCGCCGGGTTGGCGCTGCCGCGCGGCCAGCCCTGCGTGTAGTAACGCGCCGGCATCACCCACTTCTGTGACTTGGCGGTGTAGGCCACCTCGTGGTCGCCACGCTCATTGCTGCCGCCACCACCCAGCGAGGAATTGGAATTGTCGTGGTTGCCCAGCGCCATGAAGAACGGAAAATCCAGGTTCTTGTAGGGCTCTTCGAAGGCGGCCTGGAAAATCGGGTCGTCGGGCGAATCGGCGCCCTGGTCGTAGATGTTGTCGCCGCCGCCGATCGCAAAGTCGCAGCCGCGCTGCGCGCAGACCTTTTCCACGATCTTCGCCACGTCGCCGGATTCCGGCGGCGCGCCACCGTCGCCCAGCACGATGAAGCGAACGACGGCATCGGAGGAGCCGCCGCCGGGAGCCGAAGAGTCACCGCAGCCGGCCAGCACCAGCGCCGTCGCCATCAGGAGGCGTTTGAACATGATCCAGCCCTCTCAAGAGGATCGGTAAATGAAAAACCGCGTGCCACCGAGGGTAGCACGCGGTCTGGTCCGGACAGATGACCGGCGAGGTTACTCGACGATGATCTTGAACTCCACGCGACGGTTCGACTCGCGACCGGCTTCGGCCTCGTTGGAGGCGACCGGCTGGAACTCGCCGTAGCCCTGCGCCGTCATGCGGTTGCTGGCGATGCCGCGGCCGATCAGGTACTGGCGTACCGACTCGGCGCGCTGCTGTGACAGCAGCAGGTTGAAGGCTTCCGTGCCGATGGCGTCGGTGTGGCCACCGATCTCCACGGCCAGGTTCTTCTGGCTGTCCAGCGTACGGGCGACGCCATCGAGGATGCCGCGGGAAGCGTCGGTCAGCTCGGCGGAGTTGTTGTGGAACTTCACGCCCTGCAGCGTCATGGTCTGGCCGACCACGCAACCGGCGACGTCCACCGTCATGCCCTGCTTGGTCTCCGGGCAACGGTCCGCAACATCCGGAACGCCGTCACCGTCGGTATCGGTGCCGGTGCTGCCCACCGGGCAGCCGTTGGTGTTGACCGGCGTGCCGGGAGGCGTACCCGGGCACTGGTCGACGCTGTCGAAGATGCCGTCGGCGTCGGTGTCCACGGCGCAGTCGGTGCGGCCGGTGACCGGATCGACCACGGAAATTTCGCACTCGCCCGGCTTGCCGACCGGCGCGCTGCGCTCGCCGAAGAACGGGGTCAGCGGGATCTGCAGGCCGACGTTGACGCGATAGTCGACCAGGATGTCCTCACCGGACACGGATTCGTCGTTGTACTGGGCCTGCGCGCGGGCTTCCGTGCGGATGCCCAGGCCGTACCAGGGCAGCGGGAACAGCAGGCCGGCGCCGAGGTTGATGCCGCCATGCACATGATCGTCGCCACGCACGTCTTCCTGGATCACGCCGAGGCCGGCGAGCAGGAAGGGCTTGAAGCGCGGCACATACTTCACGCCGGTGTTCGGCTCACCGTAGTGGTGCACCAGGTCCAGCGACAGGGCCGACTGGTAGTCCTTGTTGCCGTCGATCTCGCGCTCGCGGCCGGCGTCGAAGAACGTCAGTTCGAGGGCGTTGTTGGAGCCCCAGTCGATCGGCATGCCGGCGTTGATCTGGAAGCCCTGACCCTCGTCGGAATCGCGCTTGCTGTCGCCGATCTCGTAGGAGTAGAACGCTCCGACATACGGAATTTCGTAGCCGTCCGTGGTGACTGCGTAAGCCGGGGCGACACTGAACATCGCCAAGGCCGCCGCGCTGATGATCCGCATGCGCATTACTCTTCCCCTGTTTGAACCGCCAAATAAAGAAAAACCAAAGAACTGCCGGAATTTGAGTGATTATTCGTCGAATATAATGTATTGACGATGACAGCAGCAACCTGCCCGATTCTATGGGCCATTATTCCTAGTGGTCGCCTTCCGGACAGGCCGAAAGCCCCCTCAGGCGCCCTGGGCGCACTCCGCGACCAGCCGCGGCCCCTGGTAGATGAAGCCGGTATAGATCTGCAGCAGGTCGGCGCCGGCACGGCGGCGTGCCCGGGCGTCCTCGCCCGAGCAGATGCCGCCCACGCCCACCAGAGGGTAGTCCTTGCCGACGCGGGCTCGCAGCTGGCGCAGGGTCTCGCAGGCCAGGCTCTCCAGCGGCGCGCCGGACAGGCCGCCCTGCTGTCTGGCCAGCGGCTCCTGTTCCAGGCCGGGACGCGACAGCGTGGTATTGGTGGCGATCAGGCCATCGATGCCCAGCTCGACCGCTAGCCGCGCAATGTGGTCCAGCTGCGACGGACTCACGTCCGGAGCGATCTTGACCAGCATCGGCGTGTGCTTGCCGTGGCGCTGTGCCAGTCCCCGATGCTCGTCCTTCAGCGCCTTGAGCAGGGCCTCCAGCTTGGCCTCGTCCTGCAGGTCGCGCAGGTTCCTGGTGTTGGGCGAGGAGATGTTGACGGTGACATAGCTGGCTGCCTGGTAGACCTTGCGCAGGCAGATCAGGTAGTCGTCGGCCGCGCGCTCGATCGGCGTGTCGGCGTTCTTGCCGATGTTGATGCCCAGGATGCCGGAATAGTCGGCCTGCGCCACCTGCCGCAGCAGGTAGTCCACGCCCTTGTTGTTGAAACCCAGGCGGTTGATCAGGGCCTGCTGTTCCACCAGGCGGAACATGCGCGGCTTGGGGTTGCCCGGCTGCGGCCGCGGCGTGACCGTGCCCACCTCGATGAAACCGAAACCCAGGCGGGCCCAGGCCTCGATGCATTCGCCGTTCTTGTCCAGGCCGGCGGCCAGGCCCACGCGGTTGGGAAAGTTCAGCCCGAACAGGCGCACCGGGTCGTCCGGCGCGCGCCCCGCGAAGGGCGCCGTGGCCAGGCGCGGCAGGTGCCTGAAGGAGGCGATCGTCAGCTCGTGCGCGCGTTCGGCGTCGAGCTGGAACAGCGCGCTGCGCGCCAGCGAATAGAGCATGTCTTGGGGCTACGGGGCGTTGAGGGCCGGGTGCGCCGGTGGCGCCAGGCGTTGCTTGAGAATCCGCGGCAGCGGCAGCATCCGCGCCAGGCGCGAGCGCAGGCTGCGGCCTTCTTCATAAAGACGGTCCTGGGTGAAGGTCACCGGCAGGCGCAGCAGGCCGCGCGCCACGTCGGCGGCGAGCATCTTCTTCGACTCGTTCTCGTACAGCGAGCCGAAACTGCCAGCGGCGGCGAACAGCGCGCGCGACAGGTGCAGGTAGTCGCGCTTGAGTACCAGCCCGGCATGCTGGGTGTTGGACATCAGCTGCAGGATCGCCTGGCCGCGGCGATACAGGCCGTCGGCGCCCTCGCGCTTGAGTTCGGGAATGAAGGTCTTCAGCGTCAGCGGACGAATGCCCTTCTTCGCCAGCGTCTCGTCCAGCAGCGCCTTGATCTCGGCGCGCCGCAGGGCATTGGCCTCGGGCTGGGTACTGACGCGGATCAGCGTGTCGGTCAGCAGATGGGTATCGGCGAGGATGGCTCCGGCGAGGTAGTCCCAGACCAGGTTCCACTTGCCGTCCAGCGGCACCACGTTGCCCCAGTCGATCAGGTGCAGCGCACCGTCGGAGCCGATCATGATGTTGCCGGGATGCAGGTCGCCGTGCATCTCGCCGTGCACCATCACGTGGTACAGCAGTGTGTACAGCAGGCGCTCGCTGATCTGGCGCTGGAAGCGGCGGCGCTCGGACGAGGGCATGCGGCGCAGCGCCCGTGTCAGGCTGCTCGCATCGGAGAGGTATTCCATCTCTATGATGCGCCGCGTGTGGTTGTAGATCGCCGGCACCTTCCACATGTTCGACTTGAGGCTGCGCTCGTAGAAGCGCAGGTGGTGCCGTGCCTCGGACTCGAAATCCAGCTCCTCGACGAAGCCGGCGACGAACTCGTCGATCTGCTCCTGCATCGCGCGCAGGAACGGCGCCAGCTTGGTATGCGGCGCCCAGTACTGCGAGGACATGATCGCCAGGCCCAGCACCAGCTTGCCGATGATGAACTCGCGGTCGATGTTGTGACGCCCGACCTTGATCACCACCGGCTTCAATACTTCCTTGCCGTCCTCGATGAAGGGCTTCTTGGCGAAGTAGACGCTGCCGATGGAGCCCGACTTCACCGGCCGCGCCGGGTCGAAGTCCATGAACAGCTTGTGCGCCGGCTTGCCGTAGCACTCGAGGAAGGCGGAGGTCACCTCCTCCTCCGTCATCGGCGGCACGTCCTCGTGGAACACCGCGAGTTCCTTCGCGATCTCCTCCGGCAGGAAGTCGGAGCTGGCGGCCGCGGCCTGCGCCATCTTGATGAAGAACGGCCCGAACTCGCGCACCATCGCCGCCACGATCTGCGCCTGCGCGGCGAAGTCGCGCGGATCGGCCTGGAAGAACGGCTTGATGTGGCGCAGCGCGCGGATCTGGCGCCGCACGATCACGGTATCGGTGCGGATCAGCGCGGCACGGCGCAGGATCTCGTTGAGCTGCCACTGGTTGAAGCGGCGCCCGGCCTTGAGCAGGTTGACGATCTCCACCAGCTGCTGCTCGTAGGTCCGCAGCACCAGGCGCACCATGTCCAGCGTCAGTTCGCCCAGGCCTTTCAGGTCCGGAGACGAGAACAGCTCGTTGAAGAAGTGCCAGAACTCCTGCACCAGCGCATCGGGCACCGGCACCGGCGAGCGCGCGGTGATCTGCTCCACCATGAAGCGGATCAGCTCCTCGGTGGACTGCTCGTTGGGAATCAGGTGACGCGTACGCAGGTAGGTCGTCAGCTTCTCGGTCTGGCGCAGCAGCGGATGCTGGTACAGGCCCTCGAAGGCCTTGTCGATGGCATGGGTCAGCTCATCGCGGGTGACATCGGGCTCCGACGCCAGCAACTTCACCAGCGGCACGAAGCCCTTGGACACGCGGTAGGTCGAGACCGTCAACTGCCCCAGCCCGCGCAGCAGGCCTGGCTGCTTTTCGCTTAGCTCGGAAGGGTCGATCTTGCTCACGGCAGGCCCAGCAGGTGCCCCAGCTTGGCGGCCTTGGTGGCCAGGTAGGATTCGTTATGCGGGTTGCGGCCGCTTTCCAGCGCCACGCGCTCCACCACGTTGAAGCCCGCCTGCTCCAGCGCGTCGAGCTTGCGCGGGTTGTTGGTCATCAGGCGGATATGGCACAGGCCGAGTTCCTTGAGCAGCTCGATCGCCAGGCTGTACTCCCGCGCATCGGCCGGGAAGCCCAGCTGGTGGTTGGCTTCCACCGTGTCGGCGCCCTTGTCCTGCAGGGCGTAGGCGCGGATCTTGTTGCCCAGACCGATGCCGCGGCCTTCCTGGCGCAGGTACAGCACCGCCCCGCGCCCGTCCGCCGCAATCTTCTCCAGCGCCGCATTGAGCTGGGCGCCGCAGTCGCAGCGCAGCGAGAACAGCGCGTCGCCGGTCAGGCATTCCGAATGGATGCGGACCAGCGGCGGTGCACCCGCCAGGTCGCCGAGCGACACCACCACGTGCTCCTTGCCGTCGTCGGACTGGAACACGGTAATGCTGAACTCGGCGAAGAGAGTCGGCAGCTTGGATTCGGCGATCCGTTGGAGAGTCATGCGCTGATTATCGGGCCTTCCGGCGTCAGCCGCCCGGAATGCATTGATGTAATTATCTTTTTTACGCCCGGACCGGCATTCGCCGGAGGGGTCGCAGCGCATTGTGACTGCTTTCGTACCCGTTGGGGAGGGCCGTTGCGGCCCTCCCCTTCATTCGGGTCCGCTTACGCGCCCATCCAGTTCTGACCGCAGACGCGCAAGGTGCTGCCATTGACGCCGCCGGCCGCCGGCGAAGCCAGGAAGGCCACCGTCTCGGCGATGTCCTGCGGCAGGCCGGCCTGCGACAGCGAGTTGATGCGGCGGCCGACTTCGCGCGGGCCCAGCGGCATCGCGGCGGTCATTGCCGTCTCGATGAAGCCGGGCGCCACGGCATTGATCGAACCGCCGCGCTTGGCCATGGTCGCGGCCAGGGCCTGGGCGTAGCCGATCACGCCGGCCTTGGTCGAGCCGTAGTTGGTCTGGCCGGCGTTGCCGGCGATACCGCCGATGGACGAGATGCAGACGATGCGCGCGCCCTCGTTCAGGCCCTTGTTCAGCAGGCCCTCGTTGATGCGCAGGATGGCACCCAGGTTGATGTTCAGCACCAGGTCCCACTGCTGCGGCGACATGTTGCGCAGCATCTTGTCGCGGGTCACGCCGGCGTTGTGGACCACGATGTCCAGGCCGCCGAACTTGCCCGCCACTTCCTTGGCGATGCGCTCGGCCGCGTCGGGTGCGGTCACGTCCAGTGCCAGGCCATGGCCACCGATGCGCGCCATGGTCTCGCCCAGGCCGCCCTCGGCGGACGGGTGATCCATGCCGATCACCTGGGCGCCTTCACGGGCCAGGGTCTCTGCGATCGAGGCACCGATGCCGCGGGCGGCGCCGGTGACCAGGGCCACCTTGCCGGCCAGCGAGCCGGTCAGGGCCAGCGGCTCGCCGCCCTTGGGGCCCTTGCCGACGCGCAGCAGCTGGCCGGTGACGTAGGCGGAGTGCTCCGACAGGAAGAAGCGCAGCGGCGCCGCCAGCCAGGCCTCGCCGCCTTCGGCGACTTCCAGCAGGTTGGCGGTGCTGCCGTTCTTGCCGATTTCCTTGCCCAGCGAGCGCACGAAGCCGCGCAGCGCGGTCTGGGCCGTCTTCAGGCCGATGTCCTCGATCTCGTCAGGCGCACGCGACAGCACCACCACGCGGCCGTTGGACGGCAGGTTGCGCACCAGCGGCTGGAAGAAGTCATAGAGCTCGCGCAGCTGCTCGGCACCGGTGATGCCCGAGGCATCGAACAGCACGGCATGGCTGCGCGGCGCGCTGGCGTCGGCACCCGGATTGCCGGTGACGGCGATGTTGAGGGCGGCAGCGGCGGCCTTCACCGGGGCCAGGCCAGCGTGCTCCGGCACGATGCGGACCACGGCGCCGGCGGCGGCCAGGGCCTCGAGCAGCGGTTGTGTCAGCGCGGCGCCGTTGCCGGCGCCCACGGTGACGAACTTGCCGTCGAGCGGACGGTCGGCCCAGGGCGCCTTGGCGCGGTTCAGGCGCGGCGGCTGCGGCAGGCCCAGCATGGTGGCCAGGCTCTTGCCAAAGGGGGTCTGGGTGAATTCCATCAAGCGATCGCTCATCGCTGCTCCTGATCGTGTTTGCAAGGGGGTGAGAGCCGCGGGGCTCAGCCAAGACAATCAAGCTAACGCATCGCTGCCACAGCGTCCTTGGCCGTTCTGACAGCCTGCTTTTCAGCATTTGCATGTCCGGGGCGAGCAGGCGCCCGCCACTCCGCCATGCCGCGGGCCACTTTGGTCCTCGGCATCTATCGTCTTCCATCGTCCCGTATCGTCCCTTCGCGCAGCCTCCAACGCGTTTGCCGAAGGTTTGCGCCCGAGCATTGACTGCATGCGGGCGCTATCGGATAGTTCCCGCCCTTAGGGGAAGTGAAAATTTGCGCCCCGGCCGACCAGCGGCCGACTTTTCGGGCGCCCATAACGAAACCGTTTTCTGGAGGGTTGGACCCGATGAACAAAGCCCTGACGCTTGGCGTCGCTGCCGTGGCGATCACTGCCGGCACCTACTTCGTCCTGCACACGATCGCGCCGCAGCGCCATGTGGAGGAGAAACGCCAGCAGGAAGGCCCGACGGTGGACGACGTGTTCGCCGGCAAGCTGGACCTGGCTGCGCTGGACAGCGACGCCCCGCCGGCCGCGCCCGCGCCCGCTGCCGAAGCCCCGGTTGCCGAAACCCCGGCCGCTGACACCGCCGCCACCGAGGAGGCTGCCCCGGTCGATGCTTCCGCCGAGCCCGCCCCGGGTGAAGCCGCCGAGGCCCCGTCGGGCGACGTCGATGCCGCCAGCGGCGACATGGGCGCCACCGAGGTCGCAGCGGCCCCCGCCCCGGCCGCGGCAGAACCGGCTCCGGCTGCCGTCGAGCCGCCTCCGGCCGCGGAACCGGCCCCTGCGCCCGCGCCGGCTGCCGAGGCGCCCAAGCCGAAAGCCCAGGCCCCGGTGAAGGCCGAGGCTCCGAAGCCCGCCGCCAAGCCGGCCGAGAAGAAAAAGCCCACGCCGGCCAAGGCCAGCGGTCCCTGGTGGGGTGCTTCCTCGCCCAGCGGCCTGTCGCTGGAGTACGCCGGCTCCGCGGCCTACAAGAAGGCTGTGGTGCTGATGTTCAGCGGCACTTTCGACAGCGCCGACTCCGCCAACAAGAACATCAAGGTCAAGGACGCCAGCGGCAAGGTCGTCAGCGGCAAGTGGGAACTCGGACCCACCAACAAGAAGATGCTGGTGCTGCCGGTGCAGAAGAACGGTACCTACACGGTGTCCGTCGGCAACGGCCTGGCCGACCGCAACAACCGCACGCTGGGCAAGAAGCTGTCGGGGCCTGTGAAGGTGCAGTAAGCGCTCGGACGGAACAAACAAAAGCGGCGGACCGGAAACGGTCCGCCGCTTTTTTGTTGGCTATCGACTCTTGCCCTGTAGGAGCGAGCTTGCTCGCGACAACGACGAGGTCGCGAGCAAGCTCGCTCCTACGATTCCACGGCCTTGTTACTTCCCTTCCCTCACCCTTTTCTGCAACGCCTCAGGCGTGAAGTACTCCGCCGACGGCGGCGCTCCCGCTCCCGGCGACACCAGTCCCGATACCAGGTAGCGGCCGATGTCGAACTGGTACACCAGCTCGGCCGAGGCCACGGTGGCCTTCAGCTGCGGGTCGTAGCTCAGGTGCGCTTCCTGGAACTGGTAGGCCTGGTCGTAGACGTCCAGCAGGTCCACCGCGGCGATCTGCCAGCTGTCCTCGTCGATGTAGAAGATGCGCTTGCGTACCGGGTGGGCGGAGCCCTTCTTCAGCGCCGCTTCCACCACCCAGACGCGGTGCAGCTCGTAGCGCGCCCAGGTCTGGTTGATATGCCAGGGTTTCACCAGCCGGCTGAAATCGCCCTTGTCGGCACCCAGGACGCTGCGCTGGCTGTTGTAGGGGATCAGCAGTTCGCGCTTGCCTGCCAGCTTCCAGCTGTAGCGTTCCAGCGAGCCGTTGAACATGTCCATCTGGTCGTAGAACTGCAGGCCCTCGGCACCCGGCGTGAAGTTGTCGCAGCAGGCGCTGGGTTCGCGGCGCACGCGCGGCTGCTTCTGGTTACCCATCCAGGCCGTGCGGCCTTCGGTGCCGGTGCCGGTGCGCTCCCGGATCAGCAGCTCGGTGCCCGCCAGGCGCGGCGGCGCCAGGGTCTGGGTGGCGAGCTGGTAGATGTCGCGGTTGACGCTGTCCAGCGCCTGCGGCCGCGCCGGGTTGGCATAGCTGAAGCGGAAGTCCTCGCGCACACGGGTGGCCTGGAACTGGCCCTTCGGATCGACCACCAGGTTGTTGTTGATGCGCGACAGGGCTTCGCCGCGCCAGCGCAGCTTGTGGTTCCAGATCGCTTCCGCGCCGGTCTTCGGGATCGGGAACGGGAAGCCCAGCAAGCAACCCGCGGGGTCGTCGCTGCCGGCGAGCTTGCAGCGCTGCGCATTGAGCAGGCTTGCCTTCTCGATGTTCTCGGGCCAGCGCACGCTGCGGCGCGAGGGATACACCTGCATGGAGTAGGTGTTGTACTCCTGCAGCAGCTTCATGTGCCCTTCCGTGAGCCAGTCGCGGAAGCGGTTCATGTTGTCGATGGTGATGACGAACATCGGTGCGCCCGGCTCGGCGTCGCCCAGTTCCATCAGCTTGCCGGCCGGCGCCTGCTTCTCGCGGTCCAGCGCCCAGGGCGGGATCGTGCCGTCGGCATTGCCGGCGCGTTCCGCGCCCACGGCGGTCAGCGTGCTGCCCAGCGCCGCGGATTCCTCCGCAGTGACGGCCGCCACCGAAGGACCCGCGGCAACAGCCAGGCCCAGGGCCAGCAGGGCCCGCGACAGGGTTCTCATCCTCATCTCCTCCCGGGCGTCCGTCGGCCCAGGGACGGGCGCGCGGCGCATTACTAGTAATGCGCCGATTCTGACAACAATGCGACAGTCGCCAATGGCTGTTTCGCCACCCGGGACTGTCAGCCCTGTCGGCGACGCGGTTTCCGCTGCGGCCCGGACGCTGGCAGGCTTTCGGCGACTTCCTTCAGGAAACGGCTGATCTCGGGCCAGACGCGCTCCGGGTGCAGGCGCATTTCCAGGATGTGCTTTGCCGGCAGCAGGCGTGCATTCGGGATCTGCCGAGCCAGGGATTCCGAGTCGCGGTAGCCGTGCAGCTTGTCGCCGCCATGGCCGATCACCAGGGTCGGCACGGTGATGGCGCGGCGCATCGCCAGCGGCGGCACCAGCGGCCCTACCAGCACGCCATGCAGGATCGCCGCGACGTTGCGCGGCGGCAGGCTGACGGCGCTCAGCAGGGTCGCCAGCAGGTCGTTGCGCGGGCGCTTGATGCGCGCGAAGGCCTGCGCCATCCAGCCGTAGGGCCTCTCGGCGTAGCGTGTGGCGATCAGCACCGGGCCCAGCAGGAAAGCGGCCCAGGGCGTGGACCATTCCATGACCGGCATCTCCAGGAACAGGCCGAGCAGGCGCTCCGGTGCCTTCTGCGCGACGTGCAGCGAGGTGATGGACCCCAGCGACATGCCGCCCACCAGGGCCTTGTCGATGTTGAAGTGATCCAGCGCGGCGATCACCTGGTCGGCGTAGAACTCGGCGCGGTGTTCCTTCGGATCGCTGGTCTTGTCGCTGCGGCCATGGCCGAGCAGGTCCAGCAGGATCACGCGGTAGCCCTCGGCGGCCATGCGCCGGGCGATGCCGCGGTTGATGCCGGCGTCGAGCAGGATGCCATGCACCAGCAGGGCCGGAATGCCGTCCGGCTCGCCCCAGACCTCATAGGCCAGCCGGTACTGGCCGTAGGCGAGATAACCGCTGCGTACCGGCGCCAATGCGGCGCGCGCGGGCTTGTTGCTGCTCATGTCGGGCTCCCTGGCCGTTCTCGGGACGGCTCATTCTGCATGGATTGCGATCGCAGTCTGTCGCCTGCGCCGATCGCCGGCCTTGGTGGCGGCGCCAACGGGCGCTGGCGCCGCGGCCCTGGCTATTGGTGGGCCAGAAAGCTCATGCAGCTCTCGGTCACGATCTCGATCGGCGCACCGAAGCCGGTGGACACCCAGCGCGTGCCGATGAAGACCATGGCACCGAGCACGCCGGTCGCCACCAGGCCGGCGCTGGCGCGGCGCGGCAGGCTCCACTGCTGCTGCAGCGCCATCAGCGGCTCGAACTCGGGCCCCAGCGTCAGCATGAAGCGGTTGGCCAGCCGGTCCATGTCCAGACCGATACCGTAGATCTCGATCATCAGGATGCGCGTCACCCGTGCATCCTTGCGCAGGAACTCCAGGTAGGCCCGCACCAGCAGGCGCGCCAACTGGGCGGGATCGCCGCGCGGCCCGGCCAGCAGGGCGGCGCGCAGGTCATCGACCAGGCGCTGCAGCAGCACCTCGACCATGGCCGCCATCAGTTCGTCGAGATCGGCGAAGGACTCGTAGAAATAGCGCGGGGTATAGCCGGCGGCGGCGCAGATCTCGCGCAGGGACACGTGGCGGATGCCGCGGGTGCCGAAGGCCTCGATCGCGGTCTCGATCAGCTTCTGCTGGCGCTCGGCCCGGCGGTCTTCCTCGCTGATGCCGCGGTAGACCCGCCCTGACCCGCCAGCCACAGCGGTTGTCTGTTTTGACATTGACAACGGTCGTTACCGGATGATTTGATAACGGACGTTATCACATATAAGCCAGCCGCTGACAAGCCACCACATGAGTACCGCGCAATGGGGCGACTTCACCGTCCATGCCCTGCAGCCCCTGGCTGCGGATGGCGGGCATTGCTCGCTGCTGCGCGTGACCCTGCCGGGGCGACCCGTCGGCGTACCGCTGGTGATGCTGCCGGGCATGTTCAGCAACCGGCACTTCTGGCTCTCGCCCAAGGGCGTGGGCCTGGCCGGCTTCCTGGCCCGTGCCGGCTACGAGCCCTGGCTGGTGGAGCGCCGCGGCATCGCCCTGGCGGCGAATTCACCGGGCCGCCGCGGCCTGGCCGAGCACATCGCCCAGGACCTGCCGCAGGTGCAGCGCACGCTGCAGCAGCACAACCCGCGCCCGGCCTTCTGGTTCGGCCATTCCTTCGGCGGCGTGATGGCGACGCTGGCGGCGGCGGAAACGCTGGACCCCAGCCTGGTCGCCGGCCTGGTGCTGTTCGCCGCCCAGTGCGAGGTCGACAAGAACGGCCTGACGCCGCCTTACAGCTGGTTCCTGCGCGGCCTCTCGCGAATGCTCGGCCGCTTTCCCGCGCGCCGCCTCGGCATGGGCCCGGAGGATGAACCGCCGGCCGCCATGGACGACGCCTGCGCCATCGTCGGCGAGGCGCAGCGCGAAGGCAGCATGGCGCGGCGCCTGGCGCCCGTACGCTGCCCGGTGCTGGGCTTCGGCGGCGGCGCCGACCGCGTCGATCCGCCCGAGGGTTGCGTGCGCTTCATCGGACACATGAGTTCCGGCGACAAGACCTGGGTGCTGCTGTCGCGCGACCAGGGCTACTCGAAGGACTACGATCACCCCGGCATCGTCATCGCCAAGGCGGCGCAGGACGAGGTCTGGCCGCAGGTGTTGCGCTGGCTGCAGTCGCGCCATCGATAGCGGCCCACATCCAGACAGCCATCCGGCCATCCAGATTTCTTTTCAAAAGCGGAGTTCCCCATGTCGCATCCCTACCCTCACCTGCTGCAGCCGCTGGACCTGGGCTTCACCACGCTCAAGAACCGCGTGCTGATGGGCTCCATGCACACCGGCCTCGAAGACGGCAAGAAGAACTTCCCGCGCATGGCCGCCTACTTCGCCGAACGCGCCCGCGGCGGCGTCGGCCTGATGGTGACCGGCGGCTACGCCCCGAACATCGAAGGCTGGCTCTATCCGTTCGCCTCCAAGCTCAGCACCCAGGGCGCGGCGCGCGAGCACCGCGTGGTGACCGACGCGGTGCACGCCGAGGGCGGCAAGATCGCCTTGCAGATCCTGCACGCCGGCCGCTACGGCGTGCATCCGCTGAGCGTGTCTGCCTCGCGCATCAAGTCGCCGATCACCCCGATCGGCCCGCGCGCCCTGTCCGCCTCCGGCGTGGAGCGCCAGATCCGCGGCTTCGTGCGCTGCGCCCTGCTGGCCCGCGAGGCCGGCTACGACGGCGTCGAGGTGATGGGCTCCGAGGGCTACTTCATCAACCAGTTCCTCGTCACCCACGTCAACAAGCGTACCGACCAGTGGGGCGGCTCCTGGGAAAACCGCATGCGCCTGCCGGTGGAGATCGTCACGCGCATGCGCGAGGCCGTCGGCAAGGACTTCATCATCATCTACCGCCTGTCGATGCTGGACCTGATCCCCGACGGCCAGAGCTGGGAGGAAGCGGTGCAGCTGGCCAAGGCGATCGAGCGCGCCGGCGCCACCATCATCAACACCGGCATCGGCTGGCATGAGGCGCGTGTGCCGACCATCGCCACCTCGGTGCCGCGCGGCGCCTTCGCCTGGGTCACCGAGCGCATGAAGAAGGAGGTGAGCATTCCTCTGTGCACCACCAACCGCATCAACGACCCGTCGGTGGGCGAGCAGATCATCGCCTCCGGCCAGGCCGACATGGTGAGCATGGCGCGCCCGCTGCTGGCCGACCCGGAGTTCGTGATCAAGGCCGCGCAGAACCGCGCGCACGAGATCAACACCTGCATCGGCTGCAACCAGGCCTGCCTGGACCACACTTTCAAGCTCAAGACCGCGTCCTGCCTGGTCAATCCGCGCGCCTGCCACGAGACCGAGCTGAACTACACGCCGGCCGAGCAGAAGAAGCGCATCGCCGTGGTTGGCGCCGGCCCCGCGGGCCTGGCCGCCTCCACCGTGCTGGCCGAGCGTGGCCACGACGTGGACCTGTACGACTCAGCTTCCGAGATCGGCGGCCAGTTCAACATGGCCAAGCGCGTCCCGGGCAAGGAAGAGTTCCACGAGACGCTGCGCTACTTCGGCCACAAGATCACCAGCACCGGCGTCAAGCTGCACCTCAACACGCGCGTCGATGCCGCCTTCCTGGCCGGCAAGAAGTATGACGACGTGGTGCTGGCCACCGGCATCGCGCCGCGCACGCCGAACATCCCCGGCGTCGACAATCCCAAGGTGCTGTCCTACATCGACGTGCTGCTGCACCGGAAGCCGGTGGGCAAGCGCGTCGCCGTGATCGGCGCCGGCGGCATCGGCTTCGACGTCTCCGAGTACCTGGTCTTCGAGGAAGGCCAGTCGCCGACCATGAACCTGCAGGAGTGGAACAAGGAATGGGGCGTGGGCGACCCGAGCGTTTCGCGTGGCGGCGTCGTGCGCCCGCATGTCACCCCGCCCGCCCGCCAGGTCACGCTGCTGCAGCGCAAGGCCGAGTCCCTGGGCAAGCGCCTGGGCAAGACCACCGGCTGGATCCACCGCGCCTCGCTGAAGATGAAGCAGGTGGAGATGGTCGGCGGCGTCAACTACGAGGGCATCGACGACCGCGGCCTGCACATCACCTTCGGCGAGAAGCGCGAGAAGCCGGCGCTGATCGAGTGCGACAACATCATCCTCTGCGCCGGCCAGGAACCGCTGCGTGAACTGGAAGAGCCGCTGATCGCGGCGGGCATCAGCGTGCATCGCGTCGGCGGTGCCGACGTGGCGGCGGAGCTGGATGCCAAGCGCGCCATCAACCAGGCCAGCCGCCTGGCCGCGAAGCTCTGAACGCCGGCGGGAGGCCCCGGGCCAGGGCCTCCCGCACTGCGCATCAGTGCAGGACGCCGCCCTTGCGCAGCGCCTGCTCCAGGTGCCAGAGACGCAGGCGCAGCGGATGCTCCAGCGGCAGGGGTGCATAGATCGGCTTGATCCGCTGCAGCTCATCGACGAACAGCCGCGACACCCCCGGATCGGCGACCACCAGCTGCTGCCAGCAGGTGTCGTCGATCTTGGGCACATACTGATCGGGCTGGCAGGTCGCCAGGGCCCAGGCTGCGCGCAGCGTCGTCTGCTCGCCGTAGCCCTTCATCAGCGCCACCGCATCCGCAATGGGCAGGTAGGTGTTGAGTTGCGCCTTGCGCATGTCCTGCGCCAGGGCCTCCACCAGCGCCAGGGGCGGATACAGATCCAGCGCCTCGTCGGGCGTGCGGTTGGACAGCATGCGTGCGAGCAGGAAGCGCAGCAGGCGCGGTGCATAGTCGGCGTGCGCGCGCTGCAGGTCGCGCCCGGCCCACTCCCACTCCTGCCCGTCGTGCGCCGGCCCCGGCACGACCAGCCACTTGGCCATTGCCGGCCCCGCGGCATCGTCGGGGCGCAACGGCACCAGCACCATCGACTGGCCCGAGGACAACCGCGGCTGCCCCTTGAGCGGCACATCCACGGCAGGCACCTGTTCCAGCTGCGCGCGCAGGCGGTCGCTGCTGCCGTCTTCCCAGTTCACCCGCAGCGACAGCTTCATCGCCTGGCCGGACAGGCTGCTGCCGCGGTACTCGGTCCACAGGCCATCTCCGGCGAGGCGCACCGGAACGATGTCCGCCCTCGCCGCGCCCGGCGGCACCAGGCCGATGCCGCCCAGGGCACCGCCGATCATGTCCAGGTCGCGCACTGGCAGGGGCTGCTGCGGCAGCGGCGGCAGGCCTTCATTGCGGCGTGCTTCCAGCAGCGCGGGACAGCCAGGGTTCTCACCGGCGATGCAGCTCACCGTCCAGCCGTCCGGGTTGATCGCATCGGCCGCCAGTCGTGCCAGCAGTTCGCTGGAGTCCACAGGCAGGCCGGTGATCTTCAGGCTCTCGGGCTCGGCACGGCCCAGCGTACGCAGCAGGCCCAGGACTGCCTTCTGCAGCGTCCCGGCAGACCCCGGCAGATCGGAGCGCGCCTCGGCGCTCAGCAGGCGGCCGCCATGGTCGTAGTCGATCATGGCCTTGATCAGCCGCTGCCGGGCCAGCCATCCCTGCACGTCCTGCCGGCATTCCAGCGGATACCGGCCGCTGAGCGGAGCTCCCTCCAGCTGCAGATCCCCAGCCAGCTCGCAGCGATACCCGGCCTGCAGCAGGCGCGAGCGCAGGCTGCTCACGTCCATGCCCGCATGCGCCCACCGATCGATACCGCCGTAGTCGCGGCCATGATCCCGCGCATGGAACTCGATCGCCGGGTCGGACATGCCGGCCGCTGCGGGCAGCGACTGCCGCGATTCGTACCAGCCCCAGGTCAGCCAGGCCAGGGCGGCGACAACGGCGGCGACGAGGAAACGGCCGACGATGCTCATGGGGTCACCCCGGCGGCGGCCGGCGCAGCCGCAACATCGAAGCTGAAACTCCAGTCGTTGGCGCCGTCGGCGCTGAAGACGACGGTCACGTTGCTCTCGGCGGACTGGCGGCGGTAGCTGCCGCCACGCGTGGCGGCGCCGTTGCGGACCTCGGCGAGCTTGGTGAAGCCCTGGCTGCGCAGCAGCTGGTCGAAGTGCAGGAAGACCGCGTTCTGCATGTCGGCGAAGCTTTCCTCGATCAGGACATCGTCGGCATAGACGTGGTTGAGACCGCCCTGGGCGGTGAGCCCCAGCATGCGTTCCTTGCCGCTGGAGCCGATGGAGGCGGTCGCGTTGTAGCTGCCCGCCGGGCTGATGCAGCGGCTGACGGACAGGCGCGGCAGGTAGGGCCACTGCCAGTTCACGCCGGCCAGGTCACCCAGGCAGCGCTGCAATGCCGCTGCCGGCCCCACCGCCGCAACCGGTTCCGCTGCCTGCGCGCTTCCCGCCATCAGCCCCGCCACCAGCAGCGCGCGCCCCACGAGGAGCCGGCCGCTGCGCTCGATACCCTGTTTCAAACGATTTCTCCTGCGGGCCGCCGTATCCGGGCCCCGATGACGCATTGTCCCCGGCTTGCAGGATCCATTCCACCTGAACGTACTGTCAGGATAGCGAAACAGCCGGAAAATCGCGGTCAGGACTCCCGCAGCCGCTCCGGCAGCCTGGGGCTCGACGCGGCCGTGCAACTCCATGTCAATGGCCCTGCGCGAAGCAAGGCCGGAGATATCGCTGGAATGCTCAGGACCCGCCGAGACGAATTCGGTGTTGGTTTGCGACAGCGTTTCACGCTCCGGCTTCGCTCCGGGCCTTGAGCAGGGCTGCACCGCCGACGCGCGCCAGCAGCTGCACCAGCAGCCAGCCCAGCGTAGTCACCGCGCCCAGCCAGATCAGGAAGGCCGGCCACTGCCCTGCCAGGGCAAGGCCAAGGCCCGGCAGCAGCGTGCCCCAGCCCAGCACGCGACGCTCCGCACCGGCCCTGGGCACCGGACGGCGCAGGCTGCGCAGGCGCTTGGGATCGCGCAGGGCGATGGGCAGCACCAGCAGCAGGCTCGCCAGGCTGGCGATGGCGGCCAGGGCATAAGTGCTCATGCCTCCACCGCCTCGTCGAGCTCATCGGGTGTGGACGAGATCACCGGCGCCAGCGGACGGCGCAGCGCCGAGGCGATGCACAGCGCGCCGCCCAGCGCAAAAGCGATGTCCAGGGCCAGCACCGTGTGCAAGCCGGCGCCGAAGGCCTGCGGCCAGCCGACCCCGCCGGTCAGCAGACGCAGCGCCGGCAGCAGCAGCAGCGCCGCACCGGTGGCACCCAGCAGGATGCGGCGCGCCTGCGTCAGGCTGCGGATGCCCCAGGCCGCGGCGGCGGACAAGGCCGCCACCAGCAGGAAGGCGGCCATCATCGGCCCATGCACCATTTCGCCCGCCGCGCGCAGCGGAAAGTAGCCATAGGCCGCGGCGACCAGCGCCAGCGGCAGGCCGTAGCCCACCCAGACCGTGGCGCGCGCCAGCTGCTGCCAGCCGCGCTCCTCGCGGCGGCGCAGCGTCCACAGCGTCAGGCCCGTGAGCGTCACGTAGGCGCCGGCAAAGCCCAGCGCAAACCAGGCCGCCTTGGAGAAGACCCCGGCGAAGTTGCCGAAATGCAGCGGCCCCATCAGCTCGAACAGCGCCCCGCCGGTGGAGGGCTGCAGTCCCAGGCTGGGCTTGGCGTAGCGGAACTTGCCGGTAGCGCCACCATAGACGTAGGTCGGACCGATCAGCTTGCCTTCGGGGTACTGCATGAACATGGTCACCAGCGCGTCGGCGCGGCCCCAGTGCTGCACGGTGATGAAATTCAGCTTCGCATCGCTGCGGCCGCGGACGTCGGCGATCATCCTGTCCAGATCGCCCATCGCCGCTGGCGTCTTGTCTTCCTTGGGTGGATTGCCGACCACGGTCTCGATCATCTTGTCCTGGTCGCCGCCGAACACCACCATCGCCACCGCCGGGATGCCGAAGGCGCTGCCGAAGCTGAAGTAGCTGCCGGTGAAGGCCAGGATGAAGGCGAACGGCAGGTTCCAGGTGCCGGCGATGACATGCGTATCGCGCGCTGCCAGCAGCTTGTCCTTGTGGCGGCGCAGCGTGAACAGTTCCTTGATCAGGTGGCGATGCACGACGAAGCCGGTGATCGCCGCCACCAGCATCGCCAGGCCCAGCATGCCGGTCAGCAGCAGGCCCCAGGGGTTGGGCAGGTGCAGGCGCACGTGCAGTTCCACCATGAAGTCGCCCAGCGCGTTGGCGCGATCGCCGGCATCCACTTCCTCGTCGGTGCCCTCGCGCTTTTCGATCAGGGTCTGCGTGATCGGGTTGAATTCGGCGGCCACGCCGCGCTCGCGCGGCTTGCCGTCCTCGTCCATCTCATGCTTGTGGAAGAAGGCATAGAGCCGGTCTCCCGCGCGCGGGAACACGAACATCTCTTCGTGGTATTGCGGATCGATGCTGCCGGCCAGTTCGCGCAGCATGCGATCGGTACCCGCCGGAAACGGGTCCTTCACTTCCTCGGCCAGCGGGCTCGACCAGTCGCCGAGTTCCTCGGCGAACACCGAGGCCACGCCGGTGAGGATCACCGCGTAGAGCAGCAGACCCAGGAACACGGCCGACCAGCCGTGTGCCGCCAGCAGCGACTTGTTGCGCTCCTGCGAAAGCTTGATCACGAACCCGCTCCCGCGGCCTTGGCGGCCTGCATGGTCTGCATGACATAGATCCCGATGACCGCCGCATGCAGCAGCGACAGCCCGCCGATCACCGCCCAGGCGCGCGCCAGGCTGCGATCGAGGTAGGCATAGAAGAACAGCGCCGCCCAGATCGCCGGAAACAGCACGATCGGCATCACCAGGTTGTCGATCTGCGCCGTGCCCTTGGGCAACCACAGCGCGCCGCCGCACATCACCAGCGCGGCGCAGAGGAAGGTCACCGGGCCTGCCAGTGCGAAGCGCGACCAGAAGCGGCGACCAGAAGCGGCGGCATCAGCGGAAATCGAAGCAGTGTTCACGGCGGCATTCGTACGAGACAGCCCGGATTGTAGGTGAGAAGCATTCGCATGTGAACCATTACTGCCCTCAGGCCATCAACAAAGTCATTGGCAAGGCCAACAAGGGCGCGGCCACCGCCAGCCGCAGGCAGGCACGCGGCGCATGCGGCATCGCCAGCACCAGGCCCAGGCCGGCCACCGCAAGGCAGGCGCACCAGGCGACCGGTCCCAGCTGCCAGCCCTCGCCGGCGACGGCCGCGGCAAAGGCGAGCGCCAGCAGCACTGCGCCGCTACCCCGCAGCAGGCGCTGCCGGCCGATGCCGACTTCGCGCTGCAGGAGGTGACGCTGGTGCCGCGGCAGCGCCAGGCACAAGGCCACCCAGCCGGCATAGCTCAGGGCCAGTGCCACCAGGGTCATGGCGCGGACTCCACGACCGGGGACTGCAGGCGGGAGGCACGCCGCCGCCCGGGCGCAGCGCGTACCGCCCCGATGCGATGCCCTGCCCAGCCCAGCAGCGCGGCGAAGCCCAAAGCCGCCAGTTCCACGCCGGCGATCGGCCAGCGTCCCTGCCACAGGGCCCGTGGCAGGCTCAGGCCGTCGGTGAAACCCGTGAGCAGCGGCAGCAGCGCCAGCAAGGCCGCCGCCAGCCACAGCTGCTCGCGCCAGGCAGCGATGCGCGGCCGCAGCAGCGCGTGTGCCAGGCACAGCAGCCAGGCCCCGAAGAAGCACTGCTTCTCCGCCAGCGGACGATCCAGCAGTTCCACCGGCAGGAGCCGGTTGCTCCAGAGCAATGCGGCGGTGGCCACCGCCATGCCGGCGATGCCGGCGACGTTGAGCGCCTCCACGGCCCGGTAGCCGGCGGCGGCATAGGCCGCCCCATGCTGCTCGCGTCGCTTGGCGCCCCAGATCACCGCACCGCTGGCGATCACCAGGCAACCCATGGCTCCCATCGCGAACAGCAACGCGCGCAGGAAGGGCTGCGCGAACCAGGCCACGTGCAGGCCATACATCGCACCGTAGGTGACGGCAGCGGGCGCATCCTGGTCGTATTCGCGCAGCAGGCGCCCGCTTGCGCCGTCGAAGCGCAGCACCGGTTCGATGCGCGCGGTGATGCCGGTGCCGCGGCGACGCCAGACATCCACCACCGCGGCTGCGTCGCCTGGGTGATGAATGGTCACCGACCCCGGTGCGGCATCGGGCCAGTGCTCGCGGGCCTGCTCCAGCATGGGCGCGATCGCCGCCAGGGCTGCGGGCGAACCGGCAGCCTCCGGCGGATCTTCGCGCGGGCTGATCTCGCCGAGAAACCGCTCGCTGTCCACACCTGCCGCAATCATCCCGGCCGGCATGAACACGTAGGCCAACGTCAGCAGGCCGCTGTAGCTGATCACCAGGAAGAATGGCAGGGCCATCACGCCGCTGACATTGTGTGCGTCCAGCCAGGCGCGCGGCTTCGACTTGCCGGGGCGGAAGGTGAAGAAGTCCTTGAATATCTTCTTGTGGATCACCACGCCGGTGACCAGCGCCACCATCATCATCAGCGTCGCCACGCCGACGATCCAGTAACCGGTCCGCTTCAGCAGCAGGGAAAAATGGAAGTTGCGGAAGAAGCTGCCGCCTGCGGTATCGCGCGGTTCCAGCGCCCTGCCCGTCGCCGGGTCCAGCACCACCACGGCCTTGCGGTCGAACTTGCCCTTGCTCCAGCGCGCCTCGGTCACCGGATCGCGCGGTCCGGGCAAGGAGATCGTCCAGCTCCTGGCCCCGGGCGCACGCTGCTGCAATATCGACAGTGCCGCTGCCACGCCCTGGTCGGAACCGGGCTGCGCCTCGTGCAGTTCCGGCTGCATCCACAGCGTCAGCTCCTCGCGATAGAACGACAGCGTGCCGGCGAAGAACACCGCGAACAGCAACCAGGCAAACAGCAGTCCGCCCCAGGTGTGCAGCCAGGCCATCGACTGGCGGAAGCCCTGCTTCATGGCCACTCCGTCCCGCCCGGCGCGGCCAGCACCAGCGCCAGTATCAGCAGCGGCGCCAGCAGGCCGCTCCAGGCGCGCAGGGCATGCCGCGCCGCGAAGGCCCACATCACCGCCAGTACATAGACCAGGAAGGACAGCATGGTCCCGACCAGCACCGCCTCGCTGCGTTCCAGCGGCAGGTGCAGGGCGAGCACAGCCGCCAGCGCCGCGCTCAGCGCGTAACCGCCGAGCAGCGCGGCGATCAGCCGCGAGAGCACACCAGCGGCCTCCCGCCAGCCACCACGCCGCGCCGCCCTGCCCGTCATGTCAGAACGAGCCGCGCAGGACCAGCGTCATGTTGACCGGCTCGCCGTAGAAATTCTGACGGCCGGCGCCGCTGACTTTCTCGTAGTACTTCTCGTCGAACAGGTTGTCGGCGCTCAGCGTCGTCTGCCAGTGCGACGTCAGCCGGTAGCCCAGCTGCGCCGACACCACGGTGTAGGCGGGAGCCCAGAAACGAACCGCCCCGCTTTGCGCATAGAACGAGCTGACGGCCTTGATGCCTGCGCCGATGCTCAGGTCCCTGAGCACGCCCTGGCCGAACTCATATTTGCTCCAGAGATTGCCGACATGGCGCGGCGTCGCGGTGGAGAACGACTGCCCGGTCTGCGCAGTGGTCGCGCCACGCAGGTACTCGGTATCGACATAGGCATAGCCCAGCGTCAGGTCCCAGCCCGGCAGGATGCGGCCCGCCAGTTCGGTTTCGAACCCCTGGCTCTCGACTTCGCCCGCGGAAATCGAAGGATTGGCCGGCGAGGTCGGCGGTAGCGGGGTCGGCGGATTCGGATCGGCGATTGCGCGGTCGTTGTCGCGGATGCGGAACACGGCGAACTGCGCATTCAGGCGATCCTGCAGCAGTTCGGCCTTGACGCCGGCCTCGTATTGACGACCCGTGCGCGGCGGCAGCTGGCTGCCGTCGACCGTCATGTTGTTCTGCGGTTGGAACACCTCGGCCCAGCTCGCATACAGCGATACGTCGGGCGTCACGTCGAACAGCAGCGCCGCATAAGGCGTGAACTCCGCCTCCTCGTCGTAGTCGGCGGTCCTGGCCCCGGTGAGCCGGTTGTACGACTGCGACTCCCACCAGCTCAGGCGACCGCCACCGACGACCGTGGCCCAGGCCAGCGGCTTGATCCGCAACTGGGCGTACGCACCATACTGCCGCGTCTCGACTCCACTCAGGCTGTTGAACACCCAGTTCGGCTGCGGGACGTTGTGGTCCGGATTGAACACGTTCATCGTCGCGGTGTTGGCGAAGGCGGTGGACTTTGCTTCCTCCTCCTGCTTGCGCCAGTCGAAGCCGGTCGTCAGGTTGTGGGTCAGGCCCCAGAGCTCGAACGGCAGGCTGGCGTAGATGTCGGCGCTGAGGTTTTCCCGATCCGGACTGTAGATGCCGGTCTGCAGGTTCACATTCCCGGTATTCACATCGACCGCACTGTTGGCGCGCGCCACGCGGTACAGCATGTAGCGGTCCAGCTTGCGCACGGAAGCCTTGAGGTAGCCACCATTGGCAAGGCGGTGCTCCAGCTCGGTGAAGAGATCGGTGGACTCCAGCTCCTGCTTGTTCCAGTCGGCACCGATGAAGGTCGAGCGCGGCACCTTCAGGAGATCGCCGTTGGCATAGGCCGGCAGGCCCTGGTCGATCACCGCGTCGATATCCTGCCAGGCGATGCCGGCCGACAGCGTCGTTGCAGGGGTCAGGTCGTATTCCAGCGTGCCGTAGAGCATCTGGCGCGTCGAGCCGACCACATCCTGGTAGGAATCCTGGTGGTTGTAGGCACCGACCACGCGGCCGCGCAGGCGGCCGTCCGCCGTCAGTGCACCCGTGGCGTCGAGCTCGGTGCGGTAGGTGTCCCAGCTGCCGACGGTGGAGGCGCCGCCGAACTGCGTGGAGGCCAGCGCACGCTTGCGCGCCAGGTTGATCACGCCGCTGGGCTCGCCGGAACCCTGGAACAGGCCACCCGGCCCATGCAGGATTTCGACGCGGTCGTACATCGCGGTGTCGAACTCCACCACGTTGCCGGTGGCGCCGAAGTTGATGCCGTCGAGCTGGATGGCATCGACCTGGTAGCCGCGCAGGTAGTAGTTGTTGAAGTTGCCCGCACCGTCGAAGCGCAACACGGTCACACCGGTGGCCTGCTTCAGCGCCTTGGGCACCGAGGTCAGATTCTGGTCGTCGAGCCGCTGGCGCGTGATGACCGTGACCGCCTGCGGCGTTTCCCTGATCGACTGCGGGGTCTTGCCGATCGTCACCTGCCGGCTGGTGTAGCTGCCGCTGCCCTCGGTGGTCGGGTGCAATGCCGTGTCGGTCACGGTAACGGCGGGCAGGATCACCGCCTCCTCAGCGCCTGCTTTGGCCGGCTCCTCGACCGCAGCGGCCTGTGCTTCCGGCACCGCTTCGGCGGCCGGGGCTGCCTCCTGCGCCAGGGACCCATGGGAGAACACCGCCAGGCCCACACCGGCGGCAACGGAAAGGAGCGGGCGCAGACGCCCGTACTGCATGGTCATGACAGGATCCCCGGAAGTTCAGCAATGACTCTGGCCGGGGGTGGCTGGTGCTTGGGACTGGCTGCACCGGCAGAAGAGACGGATATTAGATAGGAACTATTCTCGTTTGTAAAATTCCCGCCCTCCCCAGGCCCCGCTCGGGGGCCCGGGATGCGACAATCCGCGCCCCGTTTTTCGCGACTCCGCCCCGCAATGCTTCTCGGCCTCAAGAACGTCAGCCTGCGCATCGGCAACACCGTGCTGTTCGACGGCACCGATTTCTCCATCGATGCCCGCGAGCGCGTCTGCCTGGTCGGCCGCAACGGCGCCGGCAAGTCCACCCTGTTCCGCATCATCGCCGGCAGCCAGGCGATCGACGCCGGCGAGGTCATCCGCCAGCAGGGCCTGCGCGTGGCGCAGCTGGTGCAGGACGTGCCGCCGGGTACCGACGGCACGGTCTACGACGTGGTTGCCGAGGGCCTGGGCGAACTGGGCCGCAAGATCGCCCAGTTCCATCACCTGTCCATGGAGGCCCACAGCGAGGCCGACCTGGAGAAGCTCGGTCGCCTGCAGTCGCAGATCGAAGCCCAGGACGGCTGGTCGCTGGAAAGCCGCGTGCAGGCCGTGATCACCAAGCTGGACCTGCCCGCCGACGCGCCCTTCGCCGCGCAGTCCGGCGGCCTCAAGCGCCGCGTGCTGCTGGCGCAGGCCCTGGTCAGCGAGCCCGACATCCTGCTGCTGGACGAGCCGACCAACCACCTCGACATCCCCAGCATCGCGCAGCTGGAAGAATTCCTGCTCAGCTTCCGCGGCGCACTGCTGTTCATCAGCCATGACCGCGCCTTCGTGCGCAAGCTCGCCACCCGCGTCTGCGACCTGGACCGCGGCAAGCTCAGCAGCTGGCAGGGCGGCTACGACGCCTACCTCACCGGCAAAGCCGACGCGCTGTACGCCGAGGAGCGCCAGAACGCGCTGTTCGACAAGAAGCTGGCGCAGGAAGAAGTCTGGATCCGCAAGGGCGTGGAAGCACGCCGCACGCGCAGCGCCGGCCGCGTCAAGGCGCTGATGGAACTGCGCAACACCTTCGCCAATCGCCGCAACCGCGAGGGCACCGCCAACATCGTGGTGCAGGAGGCCGAGCGCTCCGGCAAGCTGGTGGCGGAGCTGAAGAACGTCAGCCAGTCCTACGGCGGCCGCCAGATCATCCGCAACCTCAACACCGTGGTCATCCGCGGCGACAAGGTCGGCATCATCGGCCCCAACGGCGCCGGCAAGACCACGCTGCTCAACATCATCCTGGGCAAGCTCCAGCCCGATGCCGGCGAAGTACGCCAGGGCAGCAAGCTGGAAATCGCCTACTTCGACCAGCTGCGCAGCCCGCTGCTGGACGACGACAAGACCGCGATCGACGCGATCGGCGACGGCAAGGAATTCATCGAGATCGCCGGCATCCGCAAGCACGTCTACACCTACCTGCAGGACTTCCTGTTCACCCCCGACCGCGCACGCTGCCCGGTGCGCGTGCTGTCCGGCGGCGAGCGCTCGCGCCTGCTGCTGGCGCAGCTGTTCTCGCGCCCGTCGAACCTGCTGGTGCTCGACGAACCGACCAACGACCTCGACATGGAGACGCTGGACCTGCTGGAAGAGCGCCTGGTGGACTACTCCGGCACCGTGCTGATGGTCAGCCACGACCGCGAGTTCCTCAACAACGTCGTCACCCGCAGCCTGGTCTACGAAGGCGGCGGCCGCGTCGGCGACTTCGTCGGCGGCTATGACGACTGGCTGCGCCAGCGCCAGCACCAGGCCCCGGTGGAACACACCCCGCCCAAGTCCCCGGTAGCGCCGGCACCCTCCCCTGCGGCAGCTCCGGCGGCTGTCGCCGCCTCGCGGCTCAACAGCAAGGACAAGCGCGAGCTGGACCAGTTGCCCGGCCGCATCGAGAAGCTGGAAGCCGAGCAGACGAAACTCGCCGCGGAGATCAGCGCGGTGGGCTTCTACCAGCAGCCGCGCGAAGCCATCGCCAAGGTCGAGCTGGCGCTGGCCAGGACCCAGAAGGAACTGGGCGTGGCCTATGCACGCTGGGAGACGCTGGAAGCCCAGCGCTGACGGGCCCTGGCCGATGGACTGATTCGGCCATCATGTTGCAGCGCAATGTCCTGCTTGTCAGGATGTGGATACCGGATTCCCGAGGAACCCTGCCTTGACCCTGAAAAAAGCGCTTCTGCTGCTGCCCCTGCTGGTTCTCGTCGCCTGCGGCGGCAACGACTACCAGATGCGCCGCCTGACCTCCGACGAGGGCGGCTTCACCATCAAGGCGCCCGGCGTCTTCCAGGAAAGCAGCAGCGAACAGCAGACCGAGTACGGCGTCATCGGGACGCACAGCTACCAGCTGAAGTTCGACCAGGTGCAGTACCACGTCAGCTACATGAAGTTCCCCGAGGCCGCCGCGCGTGACCTGCGGCAGAAGTCCTGGATCGTGTCGGAACTGGGCAACCGCCTGCTCGGCGCCGCGGCCGGCATAGACCCGCGCTCGCTGGACGTCAGCGACCGCCGCCAGGTCTCCACGCCGGACGCGTACGAGAGCGATCGCGACGACGGCACGGAACTCACCATCATCCACCCCGACGGCCGCCACAACTGCGTCGGCCGCGTCTATTTCAATGGCCGCGGCCTGTACGTCGCCCTGGCCGTGGTGCCGAAGGACGCGAGCTACGAGCAGCGCGTCCACTCGCAGAGATTCCTGGGATCGCTGGAGCTCGCGAACACCAGGCCCAGCCGCGCCTCGCCCTGGGACGACCACGGCCGCTAGGCTTGCCGAGGGGAGTCGCATGAGCGACGCGACACCCCGCCCGCGCCGGTGTCGCCGGCTCCTGTTCCTGCTGCTCGCGCTTCTCCTCCTGCCCTTCGCGGTACCGGAACGGGCGCAGATTCCGGTGCAGGGCGCCACGTCGCGGGACTGGAACCCGCAGTCCTTCTGGTACGAGCCCTGGGGCCAGTCGGGCGTGCACAAGGGCATCGACGTCTTTGCCCCCCGCGGCCGCGAGGTGCGCTCCTCCACCTGGGGCATCGTGGTGTACCGCGGACAGCTGGGCATCGGCGGCAAGGTCGTCGCCGTGCTCGGCCCGAAATGGCGGCTGCACTACTACGCGCACCTCGACGAATCATCGGCGAAACCCCTGTCGGCGGTAGCACCCGGCAGCCGGCTCGGGAGCGTCGGCACGTCCGGCAATGCCGCGGGCAAGCCCCCGCACCTGCACTACGCCATCTTGTCGCTGTTGCCGCGGCCCTGGCAGGCAACGGCCGCAACCCAGGGCTGGAAGCGCATGTTCTTCGTCGATCCGGGCAAGCTGCTGGCCGCCGGCTGAACGGGGAAATGCGGATTCCCGAAGCGGAGCGCCATTGGCCGATGGCATGATACGGACCGCGATCGCCATCATAACAACGCGGAGTACCGCTGCATGTCCGACCCCGGCACCAAGGTCCTGCTCAAGCTCCAGCGCATGGAGATGTCGGCGATCCGCGCGGTGCTGGCACAGCCGGCCTTCCTGCTGCCGAAGGAGTACCAGCGCCTGCGCTACATCCTCTCCTTCGCGCGCCTGCACCGCTTCGCCCCCGGTGCCGCGCTGGGCAGGACGGCACGTGCAGACGTGGAACTGGACCCGGCCATCGTCACACCCTTCCGCGAGTTGGTCCTGCGCAGCCTCTACA
This sequence comes from Solimonas sp. K1W22B-7, assembly GCF_003428335.1. GTDB lineage: Bacteria > Pseudomonadota > Gammaproteobacteria > Nevskiales > Nevskiaceae > Solimonas_A. Next base: position 2,605,041 of record NZ_CP031704.1, on the reverse strand, counting down.
AGCCGCTGCGCTACGGCGAAACGCCACGCGCGAGGCTCGGCGGCTGCATGTCGGCGCTGGACGCGCTGCACGCAGCCCTGCTGCTGGCGCGCAAGGCCCTGCTGGCGCGCCACGCAGGCGAGTTCAGCGAGGAGGAACTGCATGCCGAGGTCAGCCGCAAGGCCCTGGTGACGATCGCCGGCGGCGGTGGCGGCGCGGGCTATGTCTACGTCGGTGCCGCCGCCAGGCTGCGCGCCGAAGGTCGCTCCTCCGACTACCTGATCGGCTCCTCGATCGGCGCGCTGATCGGCGCCTTCCTGACGCGCTCGCGGCATACCGACATCGAGGCCCTGATGGAGTGGGCCAAGGCGCTGCGCATGCGCGACATCTTCAGCCGCCCCTATATCGGGGCCACGCACAGCATGCCGGGCATCACGCGGCTGCACCTGCACAGCATGCACCAGGTCATGTCGCATCCCGACGGCAGCCCGCTGCGGCTCAAGGACCTGGAGATCCCCTACGACGCGGTGGTCTCCGGCATGCGTACCCGCGCCTATGAGCACCTGCCCTCCAGCCTGCGCGACTTCACCTCGCCGCTGACCAGCGGCAAGAGCTTCTCCAAGCTGCTGGCGGAGCGCATGCTGCTGCTCGCCGCCATCGTCAATCCCAGCGTGGTCAAGCCGATCGTGCTCGGCGGCGACGCCGCCACGCAGAACCTGCGCGTGGTCGATGCCGTGGGCCTGTCGGCCGCCATCCCGGCGGTGCTGCAGTACGAGCCGCCGTCGCGCGACGCCGAGAGCGACGCCATCCTCGCCGCCTTGCGCCAGCAGCACGATGTGGCCCTGTTCGTGGACGGCGGCGTCGCCGCCAACGTGCCGGCGCGCATCGCCTGGGAGCGCGTGCAGGAAGGACGCATCGGCACGCGCAATGCCTTCTACCTCGCGCTGGACTGCTTTCATCCGCAGTGGGAGGCACGCCACCTCTGGCTGTGGCCGGTGACGCAGGCCGTGCAGCTGCAGCTGGCCACGCAGAAGCCCTACTTCGACTGGCTCCTGAGCTTCGAGCCGACCCTGTCGCCGGTCAACCTGCTGCCCTCGCCGCAGGATTTCGACCGTGCCTTCCAGTGGGGCTGGTCGCAGGCCGACGTGATGCTGCCCTTCCTGTTCAAGGCGCTGGAGCCGGTGGAGTGGATTCCCTGAACCGGATTCGCTGAACTGGACGTGCTGCGCCGCAGCGGCAATCATGCCGCGCAGGGCCCTGCATGCCCGCTTCGGGAGCCGCCATGTACCGCTACTACTGCCCGGACCACCCGGACCAGGTGCTGCACGACGATGATCCGCGCTCCGACGCGCACCAGTCCGACGTGCGCCGGCCGCTCAAGCTGGTCACCTGCCCGCGCGACAACAAGACCTACTCCCTGGCGCAATGCCGCAAGGAAAAGACGGACTGAAGATGAACGGACTGGAGCTGAGCCGCGGCATCCTCATCCTTGTCGCGATCGAGGCGCTGCTGCTGGTGGCGGGCTGGCTGCGCCTTGCCTTCACGGCTTCGCGGAGCGACCTGGCCGGCCAGGGCATGGCGCAGGCCTACGCGATCATCGGCAGCATCGTCGCGCTGCTGTTGCTCGGTGCCGCTGCCGCGCTCGCCTGGCAGGGCAAGCTGTCCTGGCTGGCGCTGGGCCTGGCGCTGCTGGCAGCGGTCTTCGTCCTGATCGTGCTGGTCTCCGCCTAGACCCCATGAAGTACCTGCTCCATGTCGTCCTGCCCCTGCTGATCCAGCTCGCGGTCACCGGCGGCGTGATGCTGGCGACCAACGGCGGCGGCTCCTTCGTCGGCCTGGCGGCGATGCTGCTGGGGCTCTATGGCATCCCGCTCACGGCCCTGATCAACCTCCTCCTGACGCGGCAACAGCCGCGTGCGGGACGCACCGTGCTGGTGAGCCTGCCGGTGCCATTGCTGACACTGGCGATGCTGGTCGCCGCCATCACGCTGCGCCTCTGAATGAAGGACGCACCCGCAGCACGCGCCGAGTACGAGCGCCGCATGCACCGCGTGATCGAGCATATCGACCGCCATCTGGACCAGCCGCTGGACCTGGAACGGCTCGCCGCGGTGGCCCATTTCTCGCCCTTCCATTTCCACCGGCTGTTCGCCGCCTGGATGGGAGAAACCCTCGGGGACTACCTGCGGCGGCGGCGCGTGGAAACCGCGGCGATGCGCCTGGCCGGCCAGCCGGGCCTGCCGGTGCTGTCGGCCGCGCTGTCGGTGGGCTTCGGATCGGCCGAGGCCTTCAGCCGTGCCTTCCGCGCCCGCTTCGGCTCCTCGCCGACAGCCTGGCGCCGACAGAACCGCAATCCTGGTCAGGTCGATCGCAAGCCCGATCAGGCGGCGCCGGCCGCATCGGCGAATCATGCAGGCTCCTCTCACGCGAAGGAGTCGCCCATGGAAGTGAAGCTCATCGAGCGCCCGCCGGTCACGGTGGCCTACCTGCGCCACACCGGTCCCTTCGGTCCGCCGTTGCAGCGTTTCTGGGGCGAGACCGTCTATCCCTGGATGCTGGCCAACGGCCTGCTGGGACAGACGCGCTACGGCTTGGCGCTGGACGACCCGGCCATCACCGCGCCGGCGAAGCAGCGCTACGACGCCTGCGTTGAAGTACCGCAGGATTTCGTCGCCAGCGGCCCGGCACACAAGACCACGCTCCCCGGCGGCCGCTATGCCACGCTCTACTTCAAGGGCACCTCCGCAGAGATCGGCGCGGCATGGCTGCGCCTGTTGCGCGACTGGCTACCCGGGAGCGGCCTGCAGCTGGATGCGCGCCCTTGCTTCGAGCACTACCCGCGCGAGGGCTGCTACGACGCCGCCACCGGCGTGTTCGACTGCGAGCTGTGCATACCGGTGGCACCGCTGTAGCGGCGAAAAGACCCTGCCGCGAGCAAGCCCGCTCCTACCTGCCCAGTGTAGGAGCGAGCTTGCTCGCGACCTCTTGCTGCGCCACGCGCGTCGCCTGCAGCCAGTGCCAGAACAGCAGGGCGAAAAGCAGGTCGCCCGAGGCCAGCAGCGGCAGTTGCCAGCCGATGTAGCCCATGGCCCAGGGCACACCCACCGCCGGCAGCACGGCCAGCTTGCCGATGATGCCCAGCTCGACATAGACGCGGTAGCGCTGCGGTTCCAGCGCAACGCGCGTATAGGCATAGCCGAAGATGCCGACCAGGGCACCGGAGAGATTGGCCAGCACCACACTGCCGGGCGTCGCGGCGCCCAGGCCCAGCTGCTCGCTGACCTGGCTGCTGGCGATCAGCAGGCCGGCAGCGACCAGGTAGTTGAAGAAGGCGGCGACACTGAACAGCAGCCGCGTGTACGAAGAGTCCGCTTGCATCGTGTTCCCCGGGGAGATCTCCGGCCGAGCATAGCAAGCGCCATGGCCAGCGCCACTCCCGGCTGGGGCTGCAAAAAAAGATTCATGGCCGGCCGGATGAGGGCCGGCCATGAATCTCAAACCTGGCGGCGGAGAGCCCCAGGTATCCCCACGAAGGGTACGGTGCGCCGCTGCCGGCGCAGCAGCGCCGCCAGCAGCAGGATCAGGAGCAGCGGATCGAGGGCGCCGCCGCCGGAATCGCCGGAAGCCTGCACGCGATCCGCGCTCAACCGCAGGCTGCCGTCCGGCACGCCGGCGCGATCCGCGCGGCAGGGCTGGTCTTTGACCGCCATGCAGTCCGGCAGGGGTGCGCCGGCACGGGCGCCGGGCAGCCACCCCAGCACCAGCAGCGAATCATGCGCCCCGCCCAGGTGCACTGCGTTGACCGAGGGCACCAGGCGGGCACCGTGGTCGAGATTCGGCGTATCGATCGCCAGGCGGATCGACGAACCGGCGCGGAACACGTGGTTGAACGGCAGCATCTGGATACGCAGCAGCACCGGCTCGCCCGGCCGCAGCGCCTCGGCGTCCGCCGACAGGTGCGTATGCCAGGGCCGCAGCCGCGTCGAGCGCGACTCGTCCAGGCGGCGGTGCGAGGCGCGCAGCCAGCCGTTCTGGATGTACATCTCCTGCCCGTCGGGCCGCACTTCGCTGAGCGTCAGCTGCACGTCCATGTCGGTGGCCAGCGCGGACATCCACAGGTCCGCGCTGCCGGAACCGAGGAACTCCGCGTCCTGCGCCAGCGGCGGCGTGGTGTAGCTCAGCGTCGTCCCCGGCAGCTGCGGCCAGCCCCAGCGGCTGAAGGCGCCGAGCCAGTCGTAGGCGGTGTTGGCCGAAACCGAGGGATACAGGTAGCGCTCCACCTGCTCCTCCTTCGCCGCTGGCTCCTGGTCGAGACGTCCACCGGCCTGCAGGCGCAGTCTCAGGGGCTGCACGCCGCCGTCGAAGCGCGCATGGGTCGTGGTCCAGGCCGGGCGGCCGGGCGCGGTCCAGCGCTCGATGTTGGCATCGCCCTGCGGCGGCACCTCGTGATGCACGGTCAGGCGTGGTGTGCGCTCCCAGCCATTGGCTTCGCCCTTCAGGTAGCGGCCGTAGAAGCGCAGCAGCATGTCCTGCGCCACCGCGCAGCCGCCGTGCGGCCCGTTGTTCGCCACCAGCCAGCTGCGATCGGGCATCAGATCGTCGGCGAACAGGTCGGCGGCGCGGCTGGTGACCGTGGAGTCCTGCCAGGTGACGCAGCCCAGCGCGGGCAGGCGCACCGCCGGCAGCAGCGTCGAGGGATCGCGCGACCAGTAGTCGTCGCGGTAGGGGTGCAGCAGCATCTGCACGCCGACATTGGCGGCGAGGTTCGGGACCAGCGACTGCAGGATGTTGGCCAGGCACTGCACGTCGCCCAGCGCACCGGCATTGGCGCCCGAGGATTGCAGCAGCGGCCGCGACACCAGGCCCCAGCCGGTGACGAACACGCTGTTGTAGATGCCGCCGGGATACGCCATGTCGCGATAGAAGTCCGGGAACACCTGCCAGGGCGCGATGGCCTTCAGGTGCGGCGAAGCCAGCGCCGCCACCGCGAACTGCGAGGTGCCGGTGAATGAAATGCCGAACATGCCGACACTGCCGTTGGACCAGGGCTGCGCGGCGATCCAGTCCACCACCTCGGCGCCATCCTGAGCCCACTCCGGCGCGTCTTCGGCCCGGAAGGTACCGCCGGAACAGCCGGTGCCGCGGATGTTGACCCCTATCGCGGCGTAGCCGTGCTCCGCCCAGAACGAGGTGACATAGGGCCGCGTGACCGGGCCGTTGCCGGCGGCGCCGGCCTCGTAGGGGTCGTAGATGAACACCGTGGGAAAATTGCCCTGCCCGGCCGGCAACGCCAGGTTGTAGTGCAGCGTCACGCCGTCGCGCAGCGTGATGTAGCCCTGGCGCCGGACCTCGGCGGCGGCGGGCTGCAGCAGCGTCAGCCACAGGATCGCGAACAACAGGAATCCACCACGGCGCGAACGCGCCCGGACTGCGGCCATCGGGTCTCTCTCCTCGGGTCGCGAACGTCGAGGGCCTGTCCGGCCCTTCGCGGTCGCGTATCTGTGGCACCGAGTATTGGCAAGCCTTGCCCTGCCCGCCATTGGCAGGTTCACCGGGGCTTTTGTGACGCAGCACAAAGGCCGGGGTGACGCCTGTGCCAGCCGTGCTATACAGCGCGCAGCCCGGCGGCACAGACCGGGCACGCAGACCGAGGAGAGATCGCATGGCCAAGTCAGCAGCACGGCGCGACGGCGCCGCCGTACCGTCGGTATCGCGCCGCATGGCACCGGAAGTGCGCGCGCTGTCGCAGCACGCCGAGGCGATCGTGCAGCGCGTCTTCATCACGGTGCGCGAGGCCGTGCCGGAGTACGCGGCGATTCGCGATCCGGCGGTGGTGCTGGAGGTGGAGACGATGATCCGCGTCAACGTCGACATCTGGTTCCGCGCCCTGCTGGCCGGCCGCTCGCCCGACGCCGAGATGCTCAAGCCGGTGTCCGACTTCGCGCGGCGGCGCTTCCACCAGGGCATTCCGCTGACCGGGCTGCTGCACTCCTTCCGCGTCGGCAGCACCGTGCTGTGGCAGGCCTTCCTCGACGGCGTGCAGCATCGCCACGAACTGCGCGACGAGGTGCTGCTCAAGCTGTCGCCCTACATGATGTACCACACCGACCTGCTGGGGCAGACCATCAGCCACGCCTACGTCGATGAACAGCGCCGCGGCGAGCGCTGGCAGAGCCGACTGCAGCACGAACTCTGCTCGATCGTCTTCGACCGCCCCGACGACAGCGACGGCTTCCGCGAGCGGGCGCTGGCCCTGGGCGCCGATCCGCTGGGCCGGCGCATCGCCCTGGCCTTCGCCGTGGCCGCCGCCGGCACCGCCCGCAGCGCGGCTGAAGACGAACTGGAAGCGCTGACGCGTGCACTCACCGCCGCCGACGAGCCACGCCCCATCGGCACGCTATGGCGCGAGCACGCCATCATCTGGATGGCCGTCACCGGCGGCGAGAATGCGATCCGCCACGAGCGCAGGCTCGCTGCGCAGCTGGCGCAACTGCCGGCGCTGCGCATGCGCACCCAACCGGTCGGCATCGGCCTGGCCGGCACCGGCGCGCGTGGCTGGCACCTGAGCGCCGAGCAGGCGTTGCGGGCACTGGAGATCGGCCGCAGGCTCGCCACGCGCGGGCGCCAGTTCCGCTATTCCGACTACGTGCTCGACGACACCGCGCTGCAGTCGCGCAACGTCGCCGGGTACCTGGAGGGCCTGCTGGAACTGATCGCGCCGGAGCCGCACCTGCTGGAAACCCTGGACAGCTATTTCCTGCAACGGCAACAACGCAAGACCGTGGCGGCGACGCTGCAGATCCACCCCAACACGCTGAGCTATCGCCTCAAGCGCATCGAGACGCTGCTGAAGGCAGACCTTGACGAGCTGTCCTGGCAGTCGCGCCTGAGCGCGGCGCTGCTGATGCGGCGCATGGGTCGTGCGGATACCGGCTAGCCGGTATCAGAACATCATGGTCTCGCCGAAGGGATCGACCACCGCCGGGCCGGAGTGCTCGTAGGCGCGCAGCCGCGCCACCACCGCCGCGTGCCCGCCGCGATGGGCCAGCATGGCCGGCGTCGCGCCGTTGTCGGCCCGTGCCGCCGGGTTGGCGCCCGCCGACAGCAGCAGGTTCACCAGTTCCATCAGGCCGCGGCCGGCCGCCTGGTGCAACGGCGTGTGCCCGGACACCTGCGCCGCGTTGGGATTGGCGCCGGCACGCAGCAGGCGGCTGACGATGCCCAGCGCGCATTCCTGCGAGGTCTGCGACAAGGCGCTGTTGAGCGGATGGGAGCGCATGTTGTTGCGCGATACCGCGTTGACGTCGGCGCGGGCCTGCAGCAACAGGTCCACGCAGTCGCCGTGGCCGAAGAAGCAGGCCAGGCCCAGCGGCAGGAAGCCGTCGGCACCCGGCAGGTTGACCCGCTCGGGCTGCCGCCGCAGCAGGGCGGTGAGCGGCTCGATCGCGCCCATCGCCGCAGCCTCGCAGAGATTCAGTTCGTCACGCAGTGCCAGCAGGTAGGCCGCAATGCGCTCGTGGCGCTTGTAGGCGGCCACCAGCAGCACCGAGGCGCCGCTGTTGTCGACCGTGTCGATCAGGTCGTGGTCCAGCGCCAGCAGTTCCTTGACGCGGGCGAATTCGCCACCCTTCACCGCGTTGAGGAAATCCTGCCGGAACAGCAGCACGCTCTGGGTCTCCGGCAGCGCCACCCTGGCCCTGGCGGCCGGCATGTTCACGCCCCAGTGCATGCTGTTGCTGTCGACCATGGCCAGGCGGTTGCCCCAGGGATCGGTCAGGTAGAGCCCGGCCTCGCCGCCCGGCAGGCGGCGGGGTTCGGGGTCGATCTCGCGCGCACCCATCTGCTGGGCGCGGACGCGCAGCTGCATCAGGTTTTCCTCCACCGAGATGCAGATCGGCTGCGGCGCGGGGCCCAGCGGCGCCTCGCCGTCGGCACGGGCGTCGTAGCAGGCCAGCGTGGCCTGCCCCAGGGGAAAGCAGTGCATCGCGGGGGTCTGGCGGACACCGTCCACCAGCAGCAGACGCTGGTAGAAGCGTACAGCCGGCTCGATCCCGGACACCGGGATCACGATCCGAAAAAGCTTGGCCGCCATGAAATTCCCCTGAATCCCCGCGCCCCATGGCTGTGCCGATGGTGGCGTCCGCCCGAAAAGGAGGCACTTTCCTGTGAAAATGTCCCCACAACCTCCTAAAATCGCATGAAACCCTCGTTCTGCCAAGATTTCGCAGGTTTTGTGCCAGAGCACAAAAGCCTTCGTGTTTTCCCCAATGGCGCCCTCGGGGACTGCGCTGGCACACTTCCGGGACTACGACTAGAAATTTTTCCCGAGGAGAATCCATGAGCATCCGCGTGCCGGCCCCGCGCCGGCGGCTGCTGCGAGCCGTCGCCCCTGCCCTGCTGACCGCCGCCCTGACCCTGCTTGCCGGCTGCGGCAGCAGCAAGCCGGTCAGCGCCGACGGCGGCAGCACCCCCGGCATCGACCACAGCCGCGAGTTCGACGCGAAACTGATGCCCACGCTGGCCCAGGTCCGTGCCTGGCAGTACGAGATCGATACCTTCGGCGGCGGCTTCCGCCCCGCCGGCAGCGTCGCCGAGATCGCCTACGCCCAGCGCCTCGCCAGCCAGCTGCGCGCCATGGGCGTGCCGGAGGTCAGGCTCGAGCCCTACCCGGTAAGCCGCTGGATCGCGCAGAAGGCGCAGCTGCAGCTGCTGGACGGCGCCGCCGCCGAGGACATCCCGCTGGTGTCCTACATCCCCTTCTCCGGCAACACCGGGCCCGAAGGTCTCGAAGGGCCGCTGGTCTACGTGCCGGGCCTGGCCGCGGTGGACCTGACCGACGTGGTGGTGAGGCTGCTGGACAGCGGCGCGGTCGTCGGTGGCCGCACCGGCCTGGTGCAGGGCCTGGTCGGCCTGCTCGGCGATACCGGCAGCGGCCTGTCGTCCATCGTCGCTTCCATCGCCAGCGCCGACGTGCGTGGCAAGATCGTGGTCTACGATCTGCCGCGCCTGACCATTCCCATCGGCGCGCTGAGCAGCATCGCCCTGCATGTCACCGACAAGGCCGGCACGATGGGCTTCACCACGCCGTTCTCGCGGCCCTTCCTCGACATGGTCGTGGCGCAGGTCGTCACCACGGCACTGAAGGCGGCCGGCGCCGCCGGTGCGGTCGGCATCGTCGACTACCCGAAGGAAGCCGCGCAGGGTTCCTACTACCCCTTCTTCGCGCGCTTCCTGCCGGCCTCGCCCACGGTCTACCTGGACCGCGACAGCGGTGCCGCGCTGAAGCAGCGCCTGCTGGCCAACCCCCTTGCGGCCAAGCCGGCGCGCCTGACCCTGCATGCGCTGGAAGAAGAGGTCGAGGCCTACAACGTCGTCGCCGTGCTGCCGGGCGCAAGCCCGCTCGAGATCGTGCTCAGCTCGCACACCGACGGCACCAACTCCATCGAGGACAACGGCCCGGCCGCGATCCTCGGCATCATGCGTTACTACACCCGCATCCCGAAGGCGCAGCGCAAGCGCAGCCTGCGCGTGGTGTTCAGCGGCGGCCACTTCGGCGGCGGCGGCCTGGCCCACTACATCGAGGAAAACCACGACGAGCTGGACGAAAAGGCCCTGGCGGCGATCGAGATCGAGCACGTCGGCGCGCGCGAGTGGCTGGAGATCGCCCCCGGCGTGATGGGCCTGACCGGCCTCAACGAGCCGCAGGTGATCATGACGCCCTTCGGCGCCCCCTTCGAGCGCGAGAGCATCCTGCTGTCGGAGCAGTTCGACCGCAGCATCGTGCTGCCGCCGGTGCTGCCCTTCGGCGAAGGCCAGGCCTACCGCAACGAGGGTGGCCTGCCGATGATCCAGTACATCACCGGCCCGGTGTACCTGCTCAACTTCGGCATTCCCAAGGTCACCAGCGAGTTCACCGACTATCCGCTGATGCACGCGCAGGTCGGCGCCTTCGTGCGCATGGTGCTGAACCTGGGCAACGAGCCGTCGACGGCGCTGCGCTCGGATATCGAAGAGCGCTAGAGGCAGAACAAGCTTGTCGCGAGTCCCACAGGGATTTCCTTCGGTCACAAGCTCGCTCCTACAAGGTCTAGCATTGTAGGAGCGAGCTTGCTCGCGACCGGGTCATTTCGGTGCCGCGTTCTCCAGCACCAGGTAAGGCCCCAGCACCTCGCGCACCTTGCCCCGCAGCTCCGCATCGCCCAGCGGCTTGTTCGCCAGGTCGTTGGCCTGCGCCAGCACCGCCATGTAGTGCGGCGTCTCGTCCACTTCCTCTCGCAGGGCCACGCGCGGATTCCTGGACAGCAGTTCCGCCCAGACCCCGCGCATCGCGGCCCAGTAGGCCCGGGTCTTGCGCTGGTACTCGCGGCCGGGCCCGAAGTCGTGGCCCTGCAGGCGCGTGTAGATGTTCAGGCCGCGCTCGCGCACCAGCGCACGCGGGCCACCCGCCGCCAGCACCTCGACGAACTCACGCCCGAGGGTGGTGTGTGGCGCATGCGGCTGGTAGTCCGTCTGCAGCACCACGGTTTCGTCGAAGCGGAACTGCACCTCGTATTCGCCCGCCATCGCCAGGATCGCGCGACGGTCGCGTTCCCGGTCGGCGGCAGCGATGGGCTGGCTCGGCGCCATGGCGCAGGCGCCGAGCAACAGGGCCAGGGAAACGCCGAGGCAGCGATGGATCATGGGGACGCGCGGCAAATGGATGAATCAAATTGCTTTCTTATTTAAATGAGAATTACTATTATTTGAAAGTTGCGGGAGGGTGGGGCCGCAGAAGCGAACAACCAACGGGGAAACCATGGATCACCTGGCGTCGCTGCAGATCGCCCTGGCCGCCATTGCCTGTAGCGGCCTGCTGGCGCGCCGGTCCGACTCCTCGGAGCGTTGCGAATGGGCGCTGACCATCGTGCTGCTCAATGCCTCCGCCCTGTCGTTGTGGAATGCCGGACACCGTCTTGCGGAGCTCCCAGGGCTCTGGCTGCAGCAGGCGGTCGCCGCTGCCATCGCGGCCCTGGCGTTGCGGCTCGCGCTGGAACTGCGCGAGGTCCGCAGCCTGACGCTGCGCCGCTTCCTGGCGCCGGTGTCCCACGTCGCACTCAGCCTCGGCTCTCTCCTGCTGGCGCCCCCCGCCGTCGCCGAAAACCCGGCCGCGCCGCTGGAAACCATCCCGGCTACGAGTCCAATGAACCACCCGCACACTTCCTGGCCGGCGAAACCGCTGGCGATCCTGAGCTTCCAGGTCGAAAACGGCCTGCCCTGGCCCGGTCGCCGAGCCTCGTTGGCCCCTCCTTACCGCTACCTGTGCAGAACATGACCGCAAGCCCCACCCTGCGCCCGAAGGCGCTCGCCCTGCTCAGCGGCCTGCTGCCACTGGCCGCCACCGCGCAAGGTGAGCCCCCGGCACCGGAGCGGGCCACGCCCGTGATCGAACTGCCACAGGCCGCGCAGCCGACCCCGAAACTCGCCGAGCCTGCCCCGGCGGTGATGCTCGCCCCCGTCGTGGTCACCGGCGAAAAGCTCGGCCGCTCGCTGGCAGAAACCAACAGCAGCGTCGGCATCGTTACCCGCGAGGACCTCGAGGCCGGCAGCGATGCCTCGATGAAGGACGTGGTCACGCAGTTCGCCAACGTCGTCTCCGCCAACGGCGATCGCGAGATCGCGATCCGCGGCGTGCCCCAGGGCGGCATCGGCGGCCAGGGCGACACCATCAGCGTCTACCTCGACGGCGTCGCCCTGCCCTCCCGTGCTGGCGCCTTCGCCGGACCGCTGTCGGCCTGGGACCTGGAGCAGGTCGAGATCCTGCGCGGTGCCCAGTCCACCAACCAGGGCCGCAACAGCCTCGCGGGCTCGGTGGTGTTGCGCTCGGTGGAGCCCACCGCCGATTGGGACGCCCGCCTGCGCGCCGGCGTCATGAGCCGCGACGGCCACGACTACGCCCTCGCCGGCGGCGGCCCCCTGGCCGACACGCTGCGCTTCCGTGTTTCCACGCAGGACCGCTACGACAACGGCGACGTGGTCAACGTCACGCGCAACGAGGACGACGCGCAGCGCGAGCGCACGCGCAACACCCGCGCCAGGCTGGCCTGGACGCCGGAAGCCCTGAGCGGCTACCGCGTCCTGTACGGCTATACCCGCTCCGGCAACGAATTCGGCGATCCCTTCCACGACTCCTCCGGCGGCGAGCGCACCGAGACCTCCAACGTGCGGCCCAACGAGGATGTCGAGACGCGCCTGCACAGCCTGGAGCAGAGCTACGCGTTCGCGAAGCACTGGCGAGTGGACGCGATCAGCGGCTGGTCCGAGTTGTCCAACCTCTACACCATCGATTACGACCGCAGCGCCGCCGAGGGCGGCTATTCCGACAATACCGAGGACGAGGACATCTTCAGCCAGGAACTGCGGCTGCACTATTCGCATCCGCGCCTGAAGGCCGTCACCGGCCTGTACTGGTCCGACTCCGACGTGCTGAAGAACACCACCGGCCATGACGTGGCCGCGGCCGGCGGCGCCGCCCTGCTCAACGGCAGCATCGACTCCGACGCCAATACCCGCACCGGCGCGCTGTTCGCCGAGGCCGACTGGGACTTCGCCGATGCCTGGCGCCTCACCGCCGGCCTGCGCCTCAACCAGGAGCGCGCACGCCGCCGCGACATCAGCGATCTCGATCTCAGCGTCACCACGCCGCCGCAAGTGCCGATTCCGGCGGCGCTGCCGCTGCCGGACCCGTTGGCCGACGTCCTTTCCGCCGTCGCCTCCGGCGCCGTGCCGCCGGACTACGACGAAAGCGGCCGCACGCGCTTCACCGACCTGCTGCCCAAGGCCGGGCTGACCTGGTTCCTCGGCGACAGCAGTTCCCTGGGCCTGAGCTACCAGGAGGGCTACCGCTCAGGCGGGACCAGCGTCTCCTTCTTTGGCGGCGCGGTCAGCCCCTACGATCCGGAATACACCCGGACCATCGAGCTGTCGGCCCGCTCGAGCGGGCTGCAGCAGCGCCTGACCCTCAACGCCAACCTGTTCTACACCCGCTGGCGCGACCAGCAGGTCACCATCGGCGAAACCTCAGGCTTCAACACCTATACGAAAAATGCCGGCCGCTCGCACTACTACGGCCTGGAAACGGAACTGCTGTGGAAGCTCGACGGACCGCTCGAAGCCTTCCTGACGCTGGGCCTGCTGCGCAGCGAATTCGACGAGTTCGGCAACGACCTCAACGGCGACGGCGACACCACGGACGCGGACGACGCGGACTACAGGGGCAACGAGTTCCCCTATGCCCCGCGCGAGACCGCCGGCATCGGCCTGACGCTGAAGCGGTGGCACCGCCTCAGCGGCCAGCTCGCCGCCAACTACATCGGCGCTTTCTACAGCGACCCGGACAACGACCCGCGTTCGCGCGCCGACGCCCGCGTGCTGCTCAACGCCAAGCTGGGCTACGCGCTGCCCGCCGGCTTCAGCCTCGCGGTCTACGGCCGCAACCTCGGCGACGAGTTGAACGACCAGGGGGCACTGGTGGCCGGCACGCGCCTGGCCAGCCGCTACGGCGAGCCGCGCAGCTTTGGTGCTGTCGTCGAGTGGCAGATGGAGTGAATCCCTGAAGAGAACGTAGCCCGGATTCGCGCAGCGAAGCCGGGAACACACTCGCAAGGAAGAGCGTCATCGCCAAGGCGTCCCCGCGCTCCCGGCTTGCCTGCGGCAAACCGGGCTACGGGTCAACGCACTCTCACTCAGGCCGTCTCGCCCCGATAACAGACAATATTGTCCGGCGTCTCCTCGACACGTACCTCGGACAGCAGCGCGCCGAAGCGCGCGTGGCAGACCTTCCAGAACACCAGCGCCACGTTCTCGGAAGTGGGGTTGATGCCCTTGAACATCTCCACGTCGAAGTTCAGGTGGTAGTGGTCCACGCGCGCGATGATCTCCTCGCGCAGGAAGTTCTTCAGGTCCGCCAGGTTCACCACCATGCCGGTGGCCGGGTCCACGCCGCCGCGCAGGGTCACCTGCAGCACGTAGTTGTGGCCGTGGCCGTTGTCGCGGGCGCATTTGCCGTAGAGCGCGAAGTTGTCCTCGCGCGACAGCGTCGGTTCCCACAGGCGGTGCGAGGCGCAGAAGGACTCGCGGCGGCTCAGGGTGACGACGGGCCGGGGATCAGCCATTGCAGAACACCTCCAGGGTGGTGCCGGTGGTCGCGCCGGACTGCGCGCGGTCCAGCAGATAGGCCACGCTGGGGGCCACCTCTTCCGCCTGCGCGCCGCCATACAGGCCGAAGCGCGCGTTCATCTCGGTCTTCATGTAGCCCGGTGCCACCGCGTTGACGCGGATGTTGAATTCGCGGCCGTCGAAGGCCAGGGCCTCGGTCAGGCCGGTGACGGCGTGCTTGCTGGGCGTATAGACGCTCTTGCCCGGCGCGATCTGCAGGCCGCGGATGCCCGACAGCGAGGACACCAGCACGATGTCGCCGCCGCCGCGTGCACTCATCGTGCGGAACGCCTGCTGGCAGAGATACCAGAGCCCACGGACGTTGACGTCCATGACCTGGTCGTACTCCTCCAGCGTGGTCTGCATGAACGGCTTGATCAGCAGCAGCGCGGCACTGCCGACCAGGCCATCCGGCGTCTCGGTGCCGAAGCGGGCATAGAGCGCGTCGATGGCGGCCGTATCGCCGATGTCGCAGGCCTGCACCCGCACGTCGGCGCCCATCCCGCAGAGCGGCGCGGCGACCTGCTCCAGGGCGTCGGCACGGCGCCCGACCAGGGTCAGGCGGTGACCCTGCGCGGCCAGCAGGCGCGCGGTGGCAGCCCCCAGGCCGGAACCGCCGCCGGTGATCAGGATATGGCGCTTGGAAGACTGGGACATCAGGACCTTGGACTGTCAGGGGGATGCGAATGATGCACCGGATCGCAGCATGCCCGAAACCGTCGGCAGCGCATCCCCCTTTTGGCGCATATGTCCCTGCGCTACTTTACTGGCGGCGCAACACGCTTTACTCGTAGCGCAGTGCCTCGATCGGATCCAGCTGCGCCGCCTTGCGTGCCGGGTAGAGGCCGAAGCCGATACCCACCGCGGCGCTCACCGCCACCGCCAGCAGTACCACGTCCACCCGGATCAGCAGCGGCCAGCCGAAGGAGGCAGACAGCTGCTGGGCGATGGTGATGCCCAGCGCCACGCCGGTGAGGCCGCCGATCAGGGCCAGCACCAGGGCCTCGACCAGGAACTGCATCAGGATATCGCGCGGCCTGGCGCCCACCGCCATGCGCACGCCGATCTCGCGGGTACGCTCGGTGACCGACACCAGCATGATGTTCATCACGCCGATGCCGCCTACCAGCAGCGACACCGCGGCGATCGCGGCCAGCAGCGTGGTCAGGGTGCTGGTGCTTTCCTCCTGCGCGCTGGCCATCTCGGCCAGGTTGCGCACGTTGAAGTCGTCCTCGGCGCCCAGGCGGATGCGGTGACGGTCGCGCAGCAGGTTGGCGACGTCGTTCTCGGCCTTGGAGGTCGGAATCCCGGGCGCGGCGCTGACGTAGATCGTGCCGGCGATGTACTTCTTCAGGCCGCCCTGCAGCTTCTCGGCGTAGGCGCGCACCGGCACCAGGGCGGTGTCGTCGTAGTCGTCGCCCATCGGCGACTGGCCCTTGGGCGCCAGCACGCCGATCACCTCGAAGGGCACGTTGCGGATGCGTACGATCTGGCCCACCGGGTCGGAGTAGGCACCGTACAGCTTCTCCACCACGGTCTGGCCCAGCAGCACCACCTTGGAGCTGGACTCCGGGTCCTCCGGCAGCGAACTGCCGCTGGCGAGCCGCCAGTTGCGCGCCAGCATGTAATCCGAGGTGACGCCGGCCACGCGCGTGGTCCAGTTCTGCTCCTCGGAGATCAGCGGCGCATTGCTGCGCAGTTCAGGGGCGGCGTACTTCACCGAGGCCAGCTCGGTCTGGATCGCCTTGAGGTCGTCCCAGGTCAGCGTCGGCTGGCTGCCGAAGCCGCCGCGCGAGCCGCCGGTGGAACTGGAGCCCGAACGCACCACCAGCAGGTTGGTGCCCATGGCCGAGAAGCTGGCCTCGACGCGCGCCTTGGCGCCCTCGCCGATCGACACCATGGCGATCACCGCGGCGACGCCGATGATGATGCCCAGGGCGGTGAGGAAGGAGCGCAGGCGGTTGCGCAACAGCGCGCGGACAGCGACGCGGATGATCGCGAGCAGGTTCATGCCGGCAGCTCCGCAGTCACCGGCTCGCGACGGATGTCGCTGATCACCTGGCCGTCCTTCATCACGATGTTGCGTGCGGCGTATTCGGCAATGTCGTGCTCGTGCGTCACCAGGATCACCGTGATGCCGGAGCGGCCCAGCGACTGCAGCAGCGCCATGACCTCCAGGCTGGTGGCGGAGTCGAGGTTGCCGGTGGGCTCGTCGGCCAGGATGACCCGGGGCTCGCCGACCAGGGCGCGGGCGATCGCCACGCGCTGTTGCTGGCCACCGGAGAGCTGGCTCGGCGTGTGATCCAGGCGCTTGCCCAGGCCCACGCGCTCCAGCGAAGCCGCCGCGCGGGCATGGCGCTCGCCCGCCGGCACGCCCGCATACAGCAGCGGCAGTTCCACGTTCTCCAGCGCGCTGGTGCGCGCCAGCAGGTTGAAGTTCTGGAACACGAAGCCCAGCGTGCGGTTGCGGATCGTCGCCAGCTCGTCGCGGCCCAGCGTCGAGGTCTCGCGGCCATCCAGGCGGTAACTGCCGGCCGTGGGCCGGTCCAGGCAGCCCAGGGTGTTCATCAGCGTGGACTTGCCGGATCCGGAGGTGCCCATGATGGCGACGAACTCCCCGACCTCGATGTCCAGCGTCACGCCGCGCAGCGCGCGCACTTCGACGTCGCCCATGTGGTACTCACGGGTGACGTCGCGCAGCTCGATCAATGCCATGGCGTCGGCAGGTCCTAGAACATGCGCATGCCGGGCGCAGCGGCGCGCGGCTTGTCGTCTTCGGCGCCCGGCATGTCGGTGATCAGCTCGTCGCCTTCCACCAGGCCGCCCTCCACCACCTCGGTATTGCTGCCGTCGGAAATGCCGGTCTTGATCTCCACCGGCAGCGCCTTGCCCTCGCGCAGCACGTAGACCGTGCGCGGTGCGCCCGGATTGCCGTCCTCGCCACGGTTGCGCCGGCGACGCTCGCCGTTGCCACCGCCGCCTGCACCCTCGCCACCCGCCTGGGCACCCTGTGCAGGGCGCTCGCCCTGCGGCTGCCCCTGCGAACCGCTCTTGTCCTGGCCCGCCGCCTTGCTGTCCTTGGCCTTGTCCTTGCCCGTGTTCGGCATGCGGAAGCGCAGCGCCGCGTTGGGCACCTTCAGCACCGCCTCGCGGCGCGCGTAGACGAAGGTGACGTTGGCGGTCATGCCGGGCTTGAGCTTGAGTTCCTCGTTCTTCACGTCCAGCACGGCGTCATAGGTGACCACGTTCTGGGTGGTGGTGGCAGCATCGCGCACCTGGCGCACTTCGCCGCGGAAACGCTCGCCCGGGTAGGCGTCCACGGTGAAATTGGCTTTCATGCCGGCCGCCAGCTTGCCCACGTCGGATTCGGCGACGCTGGTGTCCACCTGCATCTGCCGCAGGTCCTGGGCGATGGTGAACAGCACCGGCGCCTGCAGCGAGGCCGCCACGGTCTGGCCCACGTCGACGCTGCGCGAGATCACCACGCCGTCGGTAGGCGAGATGATGTCGGTATAGTTGAGATTCACCTGGGCACGGTTCAGGGCCGCGCGGGCCTGCGCCAGCGAAGCCTGCGACGACACCACGGTCGCCTCGGCCGCCTCGGCCGTGGCCTGGGCGGTATCGCGCTCGCTCTGCGAGATCAGGCCGCGCGGGGACAGCTCGTCGGCCCGCCTGGCCTGGCGGCGCGCGTCCTGCGCCTGGACCTTCGACCGGGTCAGGTTGGCCTGCGCCGCCTGGACATTGGCCTGCTGCTGTTCCAGCTCGGCCAGGAACAGGCGCGGGTCGATCTTGGCGATCAGCTGGCCCTTCTTGACCTGGGAATTGAAGTCGGCATGCAGTTCCTGGATGCGGCCGCTGACCTGGCTGCCGACCTGCACCGTGACCAGGGCCGACACCGTGCCGGTGGCGGTGACCTTGGCCACCACGTCGCCGCGTTCCACGGTCACGGTGGTGTATTCGGGTTCTTTCTTGCCGGCCCAGAGACTGCGGCCGAACCAGAGTCCGGCGATCAGCAGCAGGGCGACGACGGCCCAGAGGCCCAGGCGCCGGCCGGGCTGGCCGTGGCGCACTCCATTGTTGGAATTCATGAATGCGGAAGTGGCAGGTTGGAAAGACGGGGGTCGGAAAGCTTAGCAGCGGTATTGTGTCACCTGATGTTGCAACGCAGTGACTGTCCGGGCGTTGACAGGACGGGTGTGGAATTCCCGTCGCCATCCGGGCGTACTTAATGCCAGAATGGCTGACCACATGAACGCCATCGCACAAGAGCGCAGGGAGGGGTCCAGGGCGACCCCGGGGGCCGGCTGATGCCCGAATCCCTGATCCTGGGGACCCCCTACCCCGACTCGATCAGCAGCCTGTATTTCGGCTTCCTGCTGGCGATCGGCCTTTTCGCCCTGGCCGGTTCCGTCCGGCACCGCGACGACCCGTCCGTACCCTGGTTTGCCCTGGCGGCCCTGCTGTCGGCCCTGTGGCTGCTGGTCTGGCAGGGACGCTTTCCCGCGGACGTGGCCATGCGCGACCGCGCCATGCCCCTGCTGGGTGCGCTGTTCATGGGCTGCATCCTGCGCTACGGCCGGCTGTCGCTGGAAACCCGCCGCAGCATTCCCGAACTGGATACCGCCCTGCGGGCCTTCGGCGGCATGGTGATCTTCATCGCCGGCCTGTCCCTGCTGCTGCCCCGCTGGGCGCTGGGCCTGCTGGCCCCGGTGTCGCTCGCCATCGTGATCGGCCTGGCGGCAGCGGCCTGCATCCGCCTGCGCCGCCGCCACTGGATGGCCGCCCACGCCCTGGTGGGCCTGCTGTTGCTGCTGGCCGCGCTGCTGCCCAATGCCTGGCTCTGGCTGGGGCAGTCGCTGCCGCCGACGCCGGCGTTCTGGATGAACGTCTACCAGCTCGGCAGTGGCCTGGCGCTGACCGTGTTCTGCCTGGGAGCGGTGGCGTCGCTGCAGCGCCGTCGCGAGGACCGCATGGCCGAGATGAAGCTGGCCCTGGACAGCCAGCGCACCGCCCTGAACAAGGCCAGCATCGACGAGATCACCCGCCTGCCCGATCGCCGCCGCTTCCGCGAACTGCTGCTCAAGCGCATCCGCGAGGCGCACGACCAGAAGGAGCGCCTGGCCATCGTCAGCATCAGCCTGTCGTCCTACCGCACGCTGCGCCATGGCATCGACGGCAACGCCGCCGACGCCGGCCTGGCCGAGATCGCCCTGCGCCTGCGCCAGTCGATCGGCTCCGGCGAGCTGCTGACGCGCGCCGACCGCGACACCTTCATCTGGGTCACCACGATCCACCCCAGCGGCGAGCTGCTGGACCTGCAGGGCCGCTGCCTGGGCCTGCGCCGCGACATCGGCGCACCCCTGGCCAACGCCGGCGGCGTGATGGTGGCCTGCGACATCGGCTACGCCATCTACCCGGACCATGGCGGCGACGTCGACCTGCTGCTGCGCCGCAGCGACGAAGCCCTGTACCGTACCGAGCAGGCCGGCCTGGGCGAGGTCACGGTGTTCCAGCAGCATCAGCAGTCGCATCAGCACCTGCGCCTGGCCAAGGAACTGCGCCAGGCCCTGATCCGCAACGAGCTGGTGCTGCACTACCAGCCCCTGGTCGGCCTGGAACAGGGCGAGCTGCGTGGCTGCGAAGCGCTGATCCGCTGGCCACGCGACGGCGTCATGGTGCCGCCGGGCGAGTTCATCCCGGTGGCCGAAGCCAGCGGCATCATCGTGCAGCTGGGCGAGTGGGTGATGCAGCAGGCCTGCCGCCAGATTGCCGACTGGCAATCCCGCGGGCTCGACCTGCCCTACGTGGCGGTCAACGTCTCCGCGCATCAGTTCCGCCATCCCGAGTTCCTGCGCCACGTCGAAATGGCCGTGGCCGCCGCACCGCTGTCGCGCAACCGCCTGGTGCTGGAGATCACCGAGAACATCGTGCTCGACGACATCGAGAGCACCAGCGCCCTGCTGCAGCAGCTGCTGGACCGTGGCGTCAGCGCAGCGGTGGACGACTTCGGCGTCGGCTACTCCTCGCTCAACTACCTGCGCAAGCTGCCGGTGCAGGCGATCAAGATCGACCGCAGCTTCCTGCAGGGCATCCCGCAGGAGCAGGAGGCGATGTCGGTGATGAGCACCATCATCACCCTGGGCCACGACCTCGGCCTGCGCGTCATCGCCGAGGGCGTCGAGACCGTCGAGCAGCAGATGTTCCTGTCGCGCAAGGGCGTCAACTGCGGCCAGGGCTGGCTGTTCAGCAAGGCTCTGGCGGCCACCGACTTCGAAATCTGGATGATCAAGAACCAGAAGCGCCTGGGCATGGCGCAGGCGTTGGTTGGGTGAGGCGGATCAGGCGAATGTCCAGTGGACATTCGCCCCGCCGAACGCCCGGCCACGGATGGCCGGGCCGGGGGTCAATCAGGTAGCTGCAGCCCCGCCATGGATGGCTTTCCCAAAGCAGATTTCTTCATCCTCTCAAAAATTCTGATACCCGCCGTCAATCGTGAACTGGTCGCCGGTGTGGTGCGCGCTGGCCGTGGACATCAGGTACACCGCGATGCCGGCGAAGTCCTCGGGCTTGCCGAAACGGCGCAGCGGGATGCGCGCCGTCACGGCCTTCACGAACTTGTCGCTCTCCAGCAGCGGCCCGGTCATCGCCGTCTCGATCCAGCCCGGCACGATGGAATTGGCGGTGACGCCGTAGCGCGCGTATTCCACGCAGAGCCCGCGCATCACCGACAGCATCGCGCCCTTGGTGGCGGCGTAGTCCTCGCCGCGGGCCAGGCCCGAGACGGCGGACAGGCTGCTGGTGACGACCAGGCGGCCGAAAGGGTCGCCAGCCTCGGCGCGCTGCTTCATGTGCAGCGCCGCGCATTGCAGCGTGAACATCGCACCCTTGAGGTTGACGCCGAAGGTACGGTCCAGGTCGGCCTCGGTCATCTCGTGGAACGGCCGCTGCACGCTCATGATGCCGGCATTGGCGAAGCAGCCATCCACGCGCCCGAACTGCTCCAGCGTGGCGGCGAAGCTGCGCTCGACTTCGGCCTTGTCCGATACGTCGCAGCGCAGCGCCGCCACGCGCCTGCCCTGGGCGCTCAGCTTCTCGAGCGCCTCGGCATTGCGCGCCTCGCTGGTGCCCCAGATGCAGATGTCGGCGCCGGCCCTGGCCAGGCCCTCGGCAAACCCAAGGCCGATGCCGGCATTGCCGCCGGTGACCAGCACCACGCGGCCGCTGAGATCGAAAGGCGGGTAGCTCATCCGCGCACTCCCGCCGAGCTCAGCACATGCCGCGCCAGCAGGTTGCGCTGGATCTCGTTGGTGCCGGCATAGATCGAGGTCTTGCGATAGTTGAAGTACAGCGGCGTCACCGCCGCCACGTGATCGGGAATCGGCCGCGGCGACGCCGGCCTGCCGCGGATCTCGGCGAAGCTGTCCTGCACGAAGGGCAGCGCGTCGGGGCCCAGGGCCTCCACCGCCAGCTCGCTCAGGTCCTGCTGCAGCTCGGTGCCCACCAGCTTGAACAGGCTGGACATGGCGCCGACGGCGGTGCCGGATTCCACGCCGGAGAAGAAGCGCATCTCGGCGGCGTCCACCGCCTCCACGCGCACCGCCAGCTCGGCATAGCGGCGACGGAAATCCGGGTCGTCGATCAGCATGCCTCCGCCCCCGGCCGGCTGCTGCTTCGCGATCTTGCGGATCTTGGCCAGCAGGTAGCGCAGCAGCGAGCCGTAGGCCACGCCGCGCTCGAACTGCAGCAGGTACTTGGCATAGGTCCAGCCCAGGCCTTCTTCGCCGATGCGGTTCTCCACCGGCACGCGCACGTTCTCGAAGAACAGCTGGTTCACTTCCTGCTCGCCGTCGATCGGCCCATCCAGCGAAGGCAGCGGGCGGATGCTGATGCCCGGCGTGCGCATGTCGGCCAGCAGGAAGGAGATGCCGCTCTGTGCCTTGGCGTCGCGGCTGGTGCGCACCAGGCAGAAGATCCAGTCGGCCCACTGCGCATGCGTGGTCCATATCTTGGAGCCGTTGAGCACGTAGTGGTCGCCGTCGCGCACCGCGCTCATCTGCAGCGAGGCCAGGTCCGAGCCCGAGCCCGGCTCGGAGTAGCCCTGGCACCAGCATTCGTCGGTGCTGAGGATCTTCGGCAGGAAGCGCCGCTTCTGCGCCTCGCTGCCGTATTCCATGATGACGTAGGCCACCATCGCGATGCCCATGGGCGAGACGATCGGGCAACCCGCCGCCGCGGTCTCGCTCTGGAAGAGATAACGCTGCGTCGGCGTCCAGTCGGGCCCGCCGTACTGCACCGGCCAGCCCGGTGCGGCCCAACCCTTTTCCGCCAGCTTCTTCTGCCAGCGCACCTGCCCGGCCTTGTCGAGATAGCCGTTCTTGCTCTGCGACATCAGTTGCTTCAGCTCGGAGTCGTAGGCCTGCTTGATCCAGGCGCGGACCTCGTCACGGAAGGCCAGTTCTTCTGCGGTGAAATCGAGATTCATGGTTGCTTTCTCAGGCGGCGTCGGCCAGCGACAGGTCGGCGTAGCGCCGCAGGTGGAAATCGGTGCTGCCGAACTGGCTGCCGATGGCGGTGGCACGGCGGAAGTAATGCCCCAGCGCCAGCTCCTCGGTGATGCCCATGCCGCCGTGGATCTGCACCGCCGCCTGCCCCACGAGCTTCGCCGCCTTGCCGACCTGCGCCTTGGCGGCACTGGCGACCAGCGCGCGCTCGGCCGCGGGGCGGTCCAGCTTCATCGTCGCCACCAGGGTCAGCGCCGCGGACTGCTCCAGCGCGGTGAACATGTCGGCCATGCGGTGCTGCAGCACCTGGAACGTCGCCAGCGCCACGCCGAACTGCTTGCGCTGGCTGGCATAGGCCACGGTGTCGGCCAGCATGCGGCGCATGCCGCCCACGGCCTCGGCACAGAGCGCGCAGATCGCTTCGTCGGCGGCACGCTCCACCAGCGGCAGCGCCGCGCCCTCGGCACCGAGCAGGCGTTCCGCCGGCACGAAGACATCGTGGAAAGTGATATCGGAGGCACGGCCGCCGTCGATGGTCGGGTAGTCGCTGCGCGTGAGCCCCTGGGCGTCCGCGTCCACCAGCAGCAGGCTGATGCCCTCGCCGCTGCGCGCCGTGACCAGCAACTGGCTGGCCCAGGGCCCGCCGGTGACACCGGTCTTGCGGCCGTTGAGCACGTAGCCGCCGTCGCGCTTCGTGGCCGTGGTCGCCACCTCCGCAAGGCTGTAGCGCGCCTGCGGTTCGCTGTACGCGAAGGCCAGCACGGCCTGCCCGGCGATGATGCGCGGCAGCCACTCGGCCGCCAGTGCACCGCCGACCTGCTTCAGCAGCCCGCCGCCGATCACCACAGTGCCCAGGTAAGGCTCCACCACCAGCGCCTTGCCCAGTTCCTCCATCACCACCGCGTTCTCGAGGGCACCGCCGCCGAGGCCGCCGTATTCCTCGGGGAAGGCCGCCCCCAGCAGGTTCAGGCGTTCGGCCAGGTCCGCCCAGACCTTCGGGCGCCAGCCGGCCGGCGTGGCCACCACGGCGCCGCGCGTCTCGAAGTCATAGTGATCGGCCAGGTAGCTGGCGAGCGTATCGCGCAGCATGTCCTGTTCGACGCTGTAGTCGAAGTCCATGGTTCCTGTGTCTCCTCTTATAGTTCCAGCGATCTTAGCCTTGGCGCCGGCGATTGCCCTCGTTCGCGGGCAGCGCAAGCTCCGGCGGCTTAAAATGCGACCCGGCGGTCCCGTTCCAGCATCCTGCCACATCGGCCAGCCTGAGCTTTTGTCTTTAAGTGTCTAAAACTGAACGTAAATTCTGTGTCGCCCCGATGATGGACTGGACTGACCGGCATTGCCGGTTCTTCCTGCGCCTGATGTCGCGCCGTGCCTGGCTCTACACCGAGATGGTCACCACCGGCGCCATCATCCACGGCGACCGCGAGCGTTTCCTGCGCTTTGCCCCTGCCGAGCACCCGGTGGCCCTGCAACTGGGCGGCTCCGAGCCCGAGGACCTGGCGCGCTGCGCCGAGATCGGCACGTCCTACGGTTACGACGAGATCAACCTCAACTGCGGCTGCCCCTCCGACCGCGTGCAGGAAGGCCGCTTCGGCGCCTGCCTGATGAAGGAGCCGGAGCGCGTAGCCGCCGCCGTGGCCGCCATGCGCCGCGCCACCCACCTGCCGGTCACGGTCAAGACCCGTATCGGCGTGGACGAGTCCGAGGACTACGTCTTCCTGAAAGACTTCATCGAGACCGTGGCCGCCGCCGGCTGCGAGATCTTCATCGTCCATGCCCGCAAGGCCTGGCTGAAGGGCCTTTCACCGAAGGAAAACCGCGAGATTCCGCCGCTGCAGTACGAGCTGGTCCACCGCCTCAAGCGCGAGTTCCCGCAGCTCACCATCGTGCTCAACG
The DNA here is from genome assembly GCF_003428335.1 of Solimonas sp. K1W22B-7. Classification (GTDB taxonomy): domain Bacteria; phylum Pseudomonadota; class Gammaproteobacteria; order Nevskiales; family Nevskiaceae; genus Solimonas_A. Next base: position 2,580,472 of record NZ_CP031704.1, on the reverse strand, counting down.
GCGGCCTCAAGACCATGGATGCCTGCGTCGAGCAGATCCAGGAGCTGGACGGCGTCATGCTGGGCCGCGAGGTCTACGAAAACCCCTACTTCATGACCGAGGTGGACTCCCGCCTCTACGGCGCCGAGCCGGTGAACCTGGGACGCACCGAGGTGGCCGAAGCCCTGCTGGACTACGTCGAGCGCGAGCTGGCCACCGGTGCCCACCTCAACCACATCAGCCGCCATATCCTCGGCCTGTTCCGCGGCCAGCCCGGCGGACGAGCATTCCGCCGCGTGATCTCGCAGAATGCCACCCGGCCCGGTGCCGGCGCGGACGTGATCCGCGCCGCCCTGGCGGAAGTCGAGGCGGCCAGCCTGCGGCCGGCGGCCTGAACCCGAGAACCGAGAGGAAAAACATGAAACAATTGCTGCTCTTACTAGCCCTGGGACTTACCATGTCGATTGCCAATGCCGCACCCGTGCAGGTGCTGATGGAAACCACCGAAGGCAACATCAAGCTCGAGCTTGATGCCGCCAAGGCGCCGAAGTCGGTCGCCAACTTCGTCCAGTACGCCAAGGACGGTCACTATGACGGCCTGGTGTTCCACCGCGTGATCAAGGGCTTCATGATCCAGGGCGGCGGCTACGACGAGAAGAGCGACCAGCGCAAGACCCGCGCCAACATCGAGAACGAAGCCAAGAACGGCCTGAAGAACGACCGCGGTACCATCGCCATGGCGCGCACCTCGGTGCCGCACTCGGCCTCGTCGCAGTTCTTCATCAACGACGGCAACAACGACTTCCTCAACTACCCGGGCCAGGACGGCTGGGGCTACGCCGTGTTCGGCAAGGTCACCGAGGGCATGGACGTGGTCGACAAGATCGCCAACACCCGCACCGGCAACCTGCCGCCCTTCGGCCGCGACGTGCCGGTCACCCCGATCGTGATCCGCAAGGTCACCGTCGTCGAAGCGAAGTAAGCCGACGCAGGTCCGGCCCGCGTGACACCGCGCACGCTGCTCCTGTCGGACCTGCACCTGCCGCCGGGGCCCTCGCCATTCCGCGAGGGCTTCCGGCGCTTCCTCGAAGGCCCCGCCCGCGACGCCGAGGCGGTCTACATCCTCGGGGACCTGTTCGAATACTGGATCGGCGACGACATCGGCATGCAGGACTATGCGGCGGAAGTCGCCCAGTTGGCCGCGCTGTCGCAGCATGGCGTCCGCATCTTCTTCCAGCGCGGCAACCGCGACTTCCTGGTCGGCGAGGACTTCTGCCAGATCAGCGGCGTCGAACTGCTGCCCGATCCTGAAGTGATCGATCTCTACGGCACCGCCACCGTGCTGTCGCATGGCGACCTGCTCTGCACCGACGACGTCGGCTACCAGCGCTGGCGCCGCTTCGCGCACAACCCCACCGCGCAGGGCATCTTCCGCGCCCTGCCCCGCGCCTGGCGCGAGCGCGTAGCCCAGCGCGTCCGCGGGCGCAGCAACCACCAGAAGCGCTACAAGGCCGAAGACATCATGGACGTCAACACGACGGCCGTGACCGCCTTCTTCCAGCTCTCCGGCGCCCACCGCCTGATCCATGGCCACACCCATCGCCCCGAGCTGCACGAACTGGCCGGCGGCAACGAGCGCATCGTGCTGGCCGACTGGCGACCGGAGCGGATGGAGTACCTGGTGGTGACGCAGGACGGGATGGAGCGGCTGACGGTCTGAGGCCGTAACCCGTTGCGCCATTGCCGACCTGCGGACGCAAGCTCTCTGCCGAACATCTTACGCCGATGGCGGCGTAGCTCCTAACGGAACTCCGTTTTTCTGCGGTCCACCGCGATGACTACCGCTTGGTCGCTTTTTGCTCCCGCCACTTGGCAATGAGTCGGTCGCGCATCCTTGCCAGGGCTTCCGGCCGATCAGAAAACGAAGGCGCTTTCACCAGCACCACCAGCATCGCGGCTTCTTCTTCCGACAGGCTATCCAAGGGCCGGCCGAACAATTCCCGGGACGTTGCACTCAGGCCAAGCCGCCCCTTGCCGGTAGGAGCGAGCCGGGCGATCAGTGCCAGGCGCTCATCCTCGGAGAGATGAAGGTAGATCAGCAGGCTCCAAGTCGCCCAGGTCAGCTGCCAGTTCGTCGTCCCTAGCCTCGCTGCCTCCGGGTGGAACTGCATGACAGCAAGTCGAGCCGCGTAAGAAGCCGTGCTCCGGCTACTGAAGAGCAATAATTCTCGCGTCGGTTCGGGAAGATGACGATCCGCAGGCTCTGCCGTCTCGACAAGGTTCAGGATCTCTGGCCGATGCCTTTCGAAAATCCAGCCCTTGCCAGCGACAAACAAGGCCGTCAGCAGGAATACCATCGTAGCGAGCAGCCATAGGGCAATCCTGTTCATTGATCGACTGCGGCCCATGAAGCTTGGGTTGCCAAAAGTACGGCTCCAAGCGAGCGCAGCGATGTCCAACATGCGATGGTCGATTTGTTGGGCATCGCTGCGCTCAGTTCGATCTACTCGAGTTGATGTAGGTTGGATGCCGGCCCAACCTGCCCGAGTTTCAATGAGCAGCTCCTGCAAAGCCCTCGGCAGGCCCCCACCGGATGTCGAGGTACACCGCATGCCCTGGCCGGCTCTTCTTTGATGCGAGCACCGTTTCGAGGTCGAGCGGACGCACTTCAAGCAGCTCCGACGCGGATTCGTCGATCCGACTGCTGAGATAGTGGAACGCAGCCTCCGCCGTGGTGAACGCTGGAATGCAGCTGCTGTCCTCATCGATCTTTTCCAGCAGGGCCGATGCGCTGCTGCGAAATATCAGGGCGTAGACATCCATCGCTCACCATTTCCTGTTGCGTCGCACGCCGCGATACCCATCATGCACCCGCTGGAGCATTTTTGATCCTGATGCTTACATCGCGGTCGCTTCATCACTACCGTCATACCGGCGAAAGCCGGTATCCAGTCCTGCAAGCGCTGCAGCAGTTGAGGGACTGGATACCGGCTTCCGCCGGCATGACGGGTCTCGAATGTTTTTGACTGAATCGAAACTGCTCTAGTACTTCATGATCTTCGTCAGCACCAGCAGGAACTCCAGCGCCACGCCGGACACGAAGCCCATGAAGAAGGAGCGTCCCATCAGCTTCAGCAGGATGCCGCCCACAAAGCCGAATCCCAGGAGCTTGAGGAGCCGCTTGAACGCGTCTCCCACCACCGCCTCGCCGCTTTGCTTCTCGCCGCTGGTGACGGCGGCGTTCTGGTAGCCCGCGAGGGTGATCTTCTCGAGCGGTGTGGCCAGCCTCGTCGTCGGTTTCGTCTGCGAACCTACCGGATCTTCCTCGATCCAGAACATGTCGTTCTGGTCCTTGCTGATTCTCCCGGTGGCGATCTCCTTGCCCGGCTCACAAGCCTCGAGCTGGGCGATGATGGCACCGCCCTCGGTCCTGCACCACCAAGCCCTTCGGGGGCCGTTGAAGTCCTCCGCTGCCATGCTCGTCATGGGCAGGAACGCCGTTACCGCCAGAAAAACCATGCATGCGACTTTCGAAAGGTACCGGGCACGACTGGACATCAGGTAATTCCCCCATGGCAATCACGATTGACTGAGAGCGACAGTTTATCCATCGGCAGAGGTGGCCGAAGGTTTTCTTCCTGCCATCAGTCTTCAAAGGGCACTTTCGCCAACGCCATCTGCGCAGGCCGACAACGGGGCCGGCGCCATGACAATGAAACAAAATTCGAGAGTTCCAGCAACCTGACATCTTCGTCAAGTCTTGGGCTCGACTACGTCTCTCCCGCCAATGCGCAGCCGCAGCCACCAGCGCCCGACGAAGCCGGGAACCGTGGCGGTGGAAGCCTGGGGAGCGGTGGGCTGGTGCACGGGATTGGCCCGGGAAAAGGATCGCCGTCAGGATAGCAGCAGCGTCGCGGTACATGCCGGCGGCCCTGCCCCGCCTCCGCGGTGCTGTCGCGCCGCAGGCCTTCGAGTATTCTGATCCGATCCGCGCATGCGCCGTCCCCAGCGCCCCTTCACCATGAACCCAGACTTGCCGAACCCCGAACCCGAAGCGCGCGGCGCGCTGCTGCGCAGGCTGCTGCGGGAGGTGCTCCGGCACGACCGCGCAGGCGTGCTGGCGGCGGCCGCGCTGATGCTGCTGGTGGCGGTTCTCGAGGGCAGCGGGCTGCTGGTACTGGCACCGATGCTGGGCCTGGTCGGCCTGAGCACAGGGCCGCAGACCGATGCAGGCGGGCCGCTCGGGATGCTCGCGCAGCTCGGACTGGCGCCCACGCTGGGCGGCGTGCTGCTGGGCTACCTGCTGCTGATCCTGCTGCATTCGCTGTTCTCCTGGCGGCGCGACCTGGCCACGGCGCAACTTCAGCAGGGTCTGGTGGATCGCCTGCGCATGGACCTGTACCGCGGCATCGGCCGCGCCGAGTGGTCGTTCCTGGCGCGCACGCACAGCGCCGAACTGAGCCACGCGCTCAACACCGACCTGGGCCGTATCAACCAGAGCCTGACTGCGCTGCTGCAGCTGTCGACCACGGCGGTGATGGCCTTGGCCTACCTTGCGATCGCCTTCAGCCTGTCGGCACCCCTGACCGGCCTCACGCTGGCTCTCGGCGGGATGCTGCTCCTGCTGCTGCGTCGCCAGCATGCCGCCTCGCATGCCGGCGGCTACCACCTGACCCAGGTCACGCGACAGCTGCAGGGCGAAACCAGCGAGTTCCTGTCCGGCCTCAGGCTGATCAAGGGCGGCAACCTCGAGGAGGCCGCGGAGCAGCGCTATCGCGGACGCCTGCGCGAGGCGCGCGCGGAGCTGCTGGCCTTCACCCAGCGGCAGGCGATCTCACGCGGCCTGCTGCGCGTCGGCGGTGCGCTCGCGCTGGCCGCGCTCACCTATCTCGCGCTGACGCAGATGCGCATCGCGCCGGCGAAGGTGCTGGTGCTGGTCTTCATCTTCTCGCGCCTGTTTCCGTTCCTGTCGACCTTGCAGCAGAACTACGAGCGCCTGCTTTACACCCTGCCTGCCTACGCCGCGTTCGACGCCATGCGCCGTCGTTGCGCCGCCGCCGCCGAGCCGGACAGCCTGGGTGCGCCGCCGCCGTTTCGCGAGGCGCTGCGGCTGGAGCAGATCTGCTATCGCCCGCCCGAAGCGTCCGCCGATATCCTGCGGGAGGTGAGCCTGGACATCCCCTGGCTCAGCACGGTCGCCCTGATCGGCCCCTCCGGCGCAGGCAAGAGCACGCTGGCCGACCTGGTCAGCGGCCTGCTTGCGCCCAGTGCCGGGCGCATCCTGATCGACGGCGCCGTGTTGCGCGACCGGCGCGCCTGGCGCCAGTGCGTCGCCTATGTGCCGCAGGACGGTTTCCTGCTCAATGCCAGCGTGCGCGACAACCTGCTGTGGACCCAGCCGGACGTCACCGAGACGGAGTTGTGGGAAGCGCTGGCACAGGCTGCCGCGGACTTCGTGCGCGAGTTGCCGCAGGGCCTGGACACCGTGCTGGGCGAGCGCGGCCTGCGCCTGTCCGGCGGCGAGCGCCAACGGCTGGCCATCGCCCGCGCGCTGCTGCGCCGGCCACAGCTGCTGATCTTGGACGAGGCCACCAGCGCGCTCGACCGCGACAGCGAGCGCCGCATCCAGGACTCCCTCACGCAGCTGCACGGCCAGCTGACGATCCTGGTCATCGCGCACCGCCTCGCCACGGTGCGTGACGCCGACCGGCTCTATGTGGTGGAGCGCGGCACGGTACGCGAGGGCGGCAGCTTCGAGGAACTCTCCCGCAGCGGCTACCTGGCGCGGCTGGGTGGCGAAGGGGCTGTGCATGCGTGAACGCCTGATCAAGCGGCCGGGGCGCTTCCTGGCCGCGCATCCCCTGCTGAACCCGGTCTTCGCGCCGCTGTACCACGGTCTGGTCGCCGCGCAGATGAGGCTGGTACGCGCGACGGATGTCCTGCGCCCGGCGCCCTGCGGCGACGATGCCCTGCTGGACCAGCTGACTCTGGTGGTCAAGACCTTCGAGCGTCGCCCGCTGCTGCTGCGCCTGCTGCGCAGCATCCGCCGGCACTACCCGCGCATCCGCATCGTCGTGGCCGACGACAGCCGCCACTCCGAGCCGGTCGAGAGCGTGGAGTACCTGACGCTGCCCTTCGACAGCGGCGTGTCCGCCGGGCGCAACGCCGGCCTGGCGCGGGTGCGGACGCCGTACACGATGATCCTCGATGACGACTTCGTCTTCTATCGCGGCACCGACCTGCTGGCCTCGCTGCGCCGGCTGGTCGCGGAGGAGTGCATCGACATCCTTGGCGGGATCGTCATCACGCTGCCGATGATGGAGTGGAACGATTCCAGCCGGATGTCGATCTACAAGCCCGACGCGGCGCCGGCGGCGGAACGCATCGGCGGTCTGGAGCGGCGGCGCAAGGTGCCCAATTTCTTCATCGCGCGCACCGCGCGCTTGGCGCAGGTCGGCTGGGACGCCCGGCTCAAGCGGCTCGACCACATCGACTTCTTCACCCGCGCCGACGGTCTGCTGTGCAGCGTGCTCGATCCCTCGCTGCGCTGCCTGCACGTCAAGTCGCTGTTCGACCGCCACTACATGCGATATCGCCAGGACTACCAGGCCGACCGCGAATTGCTGCAGCAGCTCTATCCCGGCGTGCCGATCGAGAAATGAAGGCCAGGATTCCTCCCGAAAGTCTTGGCTCCGCCGAGGAACTGCTGGCGCTGCTGCTGCGTTCCCGCTGGACCGGCGAGCAGGTCGCGGCAACCGATGTTGCCTTGGTGGATTCGGCAGCGTTCGCGGCGCAGTTGCGGCTGCACGGCGTGGCCAGCGTGCTGGCGCTGCGGCATCGCGAGCAATTGCAGCAGCTGCCGCCGCAACTGGCGAACGAGGTGGTCCAGGCGCAGCGTCGCGGCGCTGTCGCATCGCTGTCGCAGACCGCCGCCTGTCTCGCGGCGAGCCAGGCGCTGGAACGGGCGGGCATCCCCTGCCTGCCGCTCAAGGGCCAGGCGCTGTCCTGGCAGCTCTACGGTGCCATCGGCGTACGCCACAGCGGCGACATCGACCTGCTGGTCGATCCTGCCGCGCTGCCGCAGGCGGTGGAAGTGCTCCAGGGGCTGGGCTACCGACCGACGCTGCCGCTGCCACCCAACGCCCTGCACTGGCGCGAGCGCATGCGCACGGTGCACCACGTCAATTTCCGCGACGAGCGCGGCAGCTACCTGGAGCTGCATTGGCGCACCGACCCCCTGCGCCGCACCTCGCTGCCGCCGCTGGCGCAGCTGCTGCCGCGGCTCGGCGTCATCGCCGAAGGGCCACTGCAGGGCCTGCGCCAGCTGTCGCCGGCCCTGCAGCAACACTCCCTGGCCAGCCACGCCTGCCGCTCCCGCTGCGCACGCTGGAAATGGGGCTATGACCTGCTGGAGATCGTCGGCGCCGCCGGCGCCTCGCCCTGGGAGCCGCGCGTCATCGCGGCGCAGGATCCCTACACCCGCCAGGTGCTGCGCAGCATGGCGGCGCAGCTGCGGCTGCCAGGTTGGCGGTGCTCGCTGTCGGATGCCCTGACGGGCCGTGCCGCCGCCAGCGAGCGCAGCGAGCTGCTGCGCGGCGGCCCTGGCATGGGGCGAACCCTCGCTGAGGGCGCCCTGCTGCACGCTGCAGCCTGGGCGGCCCTGCGCGATGGCCCGGCACGCTTCGAGTACCTGAGCTGGGTCGCCACGCGCGTGTCGCCGGAGATCGGCGAAGCAGCCTACTCCCGGGTCGCCCGCAGGCCCTGGCTGGCACCGCTGCTGCGGCTCACCGCGGCACTACGGCGCGAATTCCGGGGCTGAGGTGGTGCCCCGCAAGAGCACGGTGCCCGGAATCCGGCCTTGCGGAAGGCTGTACTTGCGGCCAAACGCCGAATATCGTGTCCTGTGAACCGAACGCATGCCGCCGCCAGCCGAAACTTCCAGCCCCACCCCGGACTCCGCGATCGCCGGGCGATGGCAGCGGCTGCGCCGACGACTCCGTAACGCAGCTTCCCGGTCCGCCTTCGAGCTCGGCTGGTTCTTCCCTGTGCTGCTATTGCTCGGAGCCGGCCGGGCGGCGGTCCTGCTGGTGCCGTTCCGCAGGATGGCCCCCGTGGTGGGACGCCAGCAGGGTCCCTGCCCCTGGATTCCGCTGCTGACGCCGCGGCAGAGCCGGCGCGCGGACCAGATCGGCCGCTCGGTGCGCCTGGCCGCGCGCTACGCGCCCTGGACCGCCAACTGCTTTCCCCAAGCCCTTGCCGCCACTGCGATGCTGCGGCTCTATCGCGTACCCTACACCCTGCACTTCGGATTGCGCCACGGCACGGACGGCAGCGAGATGAATGCCCACGCCTGGATCAGCGCCGGCCCGGTCAAGGTCACGGGTGGCGCGAGCTTCAGGCAGTTCACCGTGGTGGGCACGTTCTACTACGCCGGGGCCCGCTGAGCGGCAGCGCTACGCAGGGCGGTGCCGGCGGCACTCACCGCCCGATGCCACCGCCGGTCGCCAGCAGCCCGCCACGGACTGCCTGCAGCATCGACAAGCCGAAGCCGGCGTTGCCCTCCAGCAGGACCGGGCCCTCCGGCGTGATCACCCAGTCCCAGGCCGCCGCCCAGAGACCGGGGACCAGGGACTGCGCATGCCTGCTCTGATCCAGTACCTCCTCCCAGTGAGGCACCCGGAATCCCTGCGGCAGACGCGCACAGACCTCGGTCTGCGCCGCGCGGGCCGCCGGCGGCAGGTCCTCCGGACGGCGCGGTTGCGGGCATCCCTGCTCGTCCAGCGGCAGGATCACGTAGCTGTGCCCTGCCTTGCCGCCCGGCGGCTCCGGCGCGGGGATCTCCAGCATCGCGAACCACGCGGGTCCGCCCCCGCCGCGCGTGAACAGCCGCAGGGTGATGGCCTCTTCGCTGTCGCACAGCGCCCCCAGCCCGCGGTGGTTGCGCAGGGCGGGCTGGACCAGCGCGTCGCCGCGTTCGAGAAGCGCCTGCCAGGCCTGTGCCACGGCCGCGGCATCCACCAGGGGTCGCCCGTCGAAGCCTTTTCCGCGCAGGCTGTCGCCTTCGCGCCACACCGCGAACGCACCCAGCCCGGCATGTCCCGCCCGGGCCTTGCAGAACCAGGCCTGCTGGCCGCGGCCCAGGCAGGGATCCAGTGCCGCGCCGTCATGCCGCGGCAGGCAGTGCAGTGTTTCGACGGTCGGGATTCCTTCGGCCCGCAAGACTTCGGCGCAGCGGATCTTGTCGGCCAGCAGCCTGCGGGAGCGCTCCGCCTCGGGCCCCGGGCTGCAGAGGCGGCTCCAGGCGCCCGCCTCCAGATCGTAGACGTAGTCCAGCGCCGTGCCGGGGCGGTGGTGAACGCCCAGGCGCCGGGCCTCGAAGGGCGGGATGCCCCACCAGAGCGCCAGCCGCAGCAAGCGGAAGAACTCGCGCGGCAAGGGCCCGGCTCCCGCGCCGCCCGCCTCGCGGGACAGCGAGCCTGCGGCCTGGTAGCTCTGGCGCCAGGCGTGGAGGCCCGACCAGCGCAGCCACAACCAGCTTTCTCCCAGCAACCACAGCAGCCGGGGCAGCCGCGGCCCGGATCGCCACCAGAGCCGCAGGTGCAAGCGCCCCCGCGCGCCGAACCCGTGCAACAGCACCCCGGGCCCCAGCAAGCCATGCGGGCCAGGCTTGCGCCCATACCTGCGCAGGAGCATCGCCCAGCGCTGCGGCCCGGTGCTCAAGGCGCCTGCACGAGCCAGGCATTCAGCCAGAGCAGCGTCCCCAGGTAGCGGCGTACGGCGAAACCTGCCGCGGGAGCCAGGTTGCCGCTAGGCTGCCCATCCACCCAGCGCAGCAGGCAGGACGGATCGACCAGTTCGGCGACCGCCGGGTGCAGGTTCCCCGCCAGCGCCCGGATCTGGCTGCCGGACAGCGCGGGCCCATCCGGCCACTGGATGAAGCGGCCCATGTCCTTGGAGGGCTTCCACGCCACCCGCTCCGGCACCACGCCGTCGATGGCGCGCCGGTGCAGATAGCGCCCCATCTGCCGCGGCCCGCGTTTCTCGATGCTGGGCGTCGACAGGTACTGCTGCACCAGGCGCGCATCCCACAAGGGCCAGCGGTATTCGATGCCCCAGCTCGCTGCCGACAGCGTGCAGCTTTCGAAGCGCTGCCCGATGTAGGGCTGCCGCAGCAGGTACTGCAGGATGAAGTCGTTGGTGCGCCGGTAGGGCGCATCATGAACGGCGGTGGCGAACCAGGCATCGCGCAGGCCGAATTCCTCCACCACCTCCCGGCGCAGGGGCTGCTGCGACCACCGCAGGTTGCGGGCCCGCCAGGAAACCGGGTCGTGGCTGGGCTTGCCGCGTCGCTTGAGCAGCATCCTGGCGACGCGCAGGCGGCGGGTCAGGGCATTGCCTGGCAGCATGTCCTGCAGGGTTTCGTAGCGGCCGGCATCCAGCATCTCCAGCCGCACATGTGCCGCCGGATTGGAGACCACCTCATCGCCGCCGAAGCCCGAGTACAGGGTACGGATGCCGCGCGCCTGCGCCTCGCGGTAGAACGGGGTATGGCCGCTGCCGTTGGCGTTCTCCTCGGGATAGCCGATGACCCGCAGCGTGCGCAGCCGCAGGGCTTCGCGCTGCTCCTCGCTCTCGTTGCGGGAGGTGGCCACGTAGTTGTGGCGGATTCCCGCAGCCTGGCTGGTTTCCAGGATGAAGGCCTGCTCCTCTTCGTAGAGCAGCAAGGCGAAGCCGTGCAGGCGATCGCCGGGATCGTCCAGGAAACGCGCGAGGTAGCTGGTGACCGTCGCGGAATCGATGCCGCCGCTGTTCTCCGTGCCCAGCGGATATTCGCTGGGCATGCGACAGCGGATCGCCTCCTCCAGCCGCGCGCGATAGGCATCGACCCAGCGGGAATCGCGGATGACCGCGTCCGGGCTGTCGTCGCGCCAGTGGTGCCAGCGCCGCAACAGGGGCCTGGCGCCTGCCTCCAGGATCATCAGGTGCCCGGGCGGCAGTTTCCTGATCTCGCGGTAGCCGGTGCGCTCCTCGGACGGCGACAGCCAGAGCACATACTCGGCCATCCAGCGCCGATCGGGCGTCAGCGCCATGCCGCGCAGCGTCTTCAAGGCCGCGGCCGAGGTCGCGAAGGCCAGGGCGCCGGCATCATCGCGGTAGTACAAGGGCTTGATGCCCATCGCGTCGCGCACGAGGAGCAGGCGACGGCGCCGCGGATCGACCACCGCGATCGCGAAATCGCCGGCCAGATGCTCCGGCAGGGCGTCGCCCCAGCGGCGCCAGGCCTGGAGGACCAGCGCGCTGTCGAGCATGGGGCCGAGCTGCGCAGGCTGAAGCCCCAGGGCCTGCGCCAGCTCGCCGCGATTGTCCAGGCGCCCCCAGAAGGCCACCACGGCGCCGGATTCGGCACAGCGCAGCGGCAGGACTTCATCGCGCGAGGCCGCCGCGTTGAATACCCGCTGCGCCAGCAGCAAGGCGGGCCCCTCGCACCACAGGCCCTCGCGGTCGGGCCGGTGATAGGGCGCGAGCGCCGCGCCCAGGCGTCCGGGCTCCGCAAACTGCAGCGGACTGGTCCCGGTTCCGGGGCACATCAGTCCGGCGAACATCGTTGCTCCCGCTGAACCCATGCGGCGCGGTTCTCAGACATGTGCCGGGTTTCCCTGCGAATCCAGATGTCTCAAGCGTCGCACAACTGCCCCAGGGTCCGACAATACCTGGCTGCCGTGTGGCCCGGGCAGGCCATGCCTGCGCCTCCCGTCGAGGACTTGCGGTAGCATCTCAACACTACCGTGATCGCTGCGACGGAAGCAGTCCCCCATGATGACTTTCGAGACCTTCGATTCACTGCTGTCCCAGCCGTTCGAACTGGAATCGGCGGAAGGCTACCGGCTGCCCCTCCAGCTGGCCGAATGCCAGCGCGCCTGCGCGGGCGGGCCCCCGGGAGGCTTCAGTCTTATCTTCGAAACCGACGTTCAGCCGCACTGGCCACAAGGCACCTACTGGCTGCACCATCCCGCGCTAACCCCCGAGATCCTGTTCGTCGTGCCCATCGGACCACCGCCGGCCTCGGGGCTGATGCGCTATCAGATCGTCTTCGGCTGACCGGCCTTCGACAGACCCTGGTGTGGTGTCCCGGAAGGCCGTTGAACCAAGTGGCAGTCCCCTCTCCCGCTTGCGGGAGAGGGTGCCCGGAGGGCGGGAGAGGGTTTCTGTAAATCTTCACTGTGGTTAGTCCAAGATGGATCTACAGAAACCCTCTCCCCCAACCCCTCTCCCGCAAGCGGGAGAGGGAAACTTGTTCAGCGAATATCTCGAACAAGACACTAGGCGGGCGGCGGGGGCGACCAGCGCATCTGGAAGTGCAGCCTGGACGCTTCGGTGGGGCCATCGGCCACGAACCCCATCGACACGTAGAGCCGGATGGCGTCGGTATTGTCGAGCCTCACGCTGAGGATCACGGGCGCCGGCAAGGTCGCCGCGACACGCTGCATGGCGCCGATCACCGTGGTGCCGATCCCCTGGCGGTGAAACGCGGGCAGCACCGCGAGGTCCACGATCCGGATGCCGTCGGCGCCGAAGTCCAGCACCAGGCGCCCGATCGTGTCGCCGGACTTCTCGATCATGTAGTACAGCGCATTCGCGAAACGACGGGCGTACTCCGCATCCCGCGCCCGCAACTGCATGTCCAGGATCGACTGGATATAGTCCGCGCCTCCTTGCAGCAGCTGCAGTTCCGGACGGTTGGCATCGTGGATGCGGCGTTCGGTGGTATTGTCCGACGCGCGCGTCATCCGCAAGCGGATGCCATTGGGAAGATCGGCAGTTCCGAACATGATCGAGACACAGGTCTGGCCGTTGAATCCGCACTATGCCCAAGTCTCCATCGGGCGAAAAGGGCGTGCTCCGCGCCATTGCGGCAGCGTCCCGTTGGCGGAACCGGCATGACCGGCCAGGGCCTGGACTTCCACTACCGCGCGCACGGCCTGGATATCTCCAGCGAGATCGAATTCCCCGAGGCCAGTCCGAGGGCGCCCGGCGCGGCGGACGCGATCATCCGCTATGGCGCGGTTCCGCCGTCGATCGGGAACGCGGTCGCCTGCGGAACCCGCCATCGCATCGCACCAGGGGAATGCCTGCTGGACTTTCCGGGCGTGGCGCGCTTCTGGGTGCGCGCCGGGCGCGAGGTGACGGTGGCGCCCGAGCCCGGAGCGTCCGCGGAGGACCTGCGGGCCGGCATTCTGTCCAATGTCATGGGCGCGCTGGTGTACCAGCACGGGCTGTTCCCGCTGCACGCGAGCGCCGTGGACCTCGGCGGCGAGTGTGTCCTCTTCATGGGCGCGTCCGGAGCCGGCAAGTCGACGCTCGCCGCGGCCTGTCACGCGCGCGGCCTCAGCGTCTACAGCGACGATCTCTCCGCCATCGCCGCCGTCGGGCACACCAGTCCCATGGTCCATCCGGGCTACCGGGTCCTCAAGCTTTGCGACAACAGCCTCAACGGGCTGGGCCCGGCCCTGGGCGGGCTACGCTCGCTGGCCGTGCGCCTCGGCAAGCAGCACATCGCGCTGCCGCAGGCCAGGCCCCTGCCGGCGCTGCCCGTCCGTGCGATCTTCGCGATCACGCCCGGAGCGGAGGGCGTATCGGCACTGTCCCCGCTCCAGGGTGCCGACAAGATCCGCCTGCTGCTGCGGGAGACCTATCGCCGCAGGATGTTCTCCGGACTGGGGCGGCAGGCTGACCACTTCACGCTCGCCGCGCGCATCGCGCGGGATACGCCGGTGAGCCTGCTGCCCCGCCCGGATGGCCTGGCCGGCGTCCTGCGGCTCGTGGACCAGCTCGGAGAGCTGGCCCCGGCGCGCCGCAGGACGCCCTGAGTCGCTTCAGTTGCGGCTGGGGAAAATCCCCTCCAAGGCGATGCAGAAGTTGAGGGCCAGGAAGGGCGGCATGATGCCGAACGGCTGGTTGCCGCCCGCGAGGCCGATGGTGGCGGTGCCGCTGGCCTTGATCGAATCCGCGGCCATCAGCTTGTTGTCGGCCGCAACCGGCGGCGCATAGATATGGTTACCGACCGCTGGCGAGGCCAGCATGTTGTTGAGCGGGTTGAGCGCGCTCGCCGTCGCGGTTTCTCCGTACAGGGAGGCCGTCACGGTGACGGTGGCCGTGTGCGAGTGCGAGGGCATCTGTGCCTGGGTCAGGGTCGTACTTTCGGTCCCGCCCATTTCTCCCAGATTGCGGCTGCTCAGCCCGGGGCCATTGCCGAAATGCATCGGCATCCGCCCCTGCAGATTGGGCAGGGCGTAGGTCGTCTGGCCGTTGCCGCCGTAGGTGGTTCCGAGCAGTGAAAAAAGGGCGGTACTCTGTGCGATCGGAAGTATCTGTCCGTTGCAGAACGCCCAGCCCCTTGGCGCAAAGTTGAAGCCGAAGATCGAAATCATGCCCAGAAAAGGTTCAGACATTGCCAGTCTCCCTGTGATGCTGTGTTTGCTACCCCGTGCTTCGCCTGGACCCGATCAGGTCCGGTTTCAGTGTGATGACTTTCGCAGCGGGCCGCAAGTGAATATTCATGTTTCAATGGCGATCGGTTGAGGCATGATGGGTCGCCGCCCACAGCCCGACCGCGAGACCCGAATCGCCGTGACCGGAACCCCCGCCCGCCGCAGGCTTGCCCCACCGGCCTCGCTGGCCCGTGATGAGTGGCCGGACCGGCTGCGGCTGCCCCTGCGATTCGATCCGGCCCGGCTGGCCGGGGAACTCGCCGCCCTGGAGGCCCGGGCCTGGATCGATCACTTCGTGTCCGACCACTACCAGGGGCGATGGTGCGCGATCCCGCTGCGGATTCCGGCGGGGACCGAGCGGCAGCACCCCATCCTGCAGATCAGCTCCCACCCCGGAACCACCGCCTACGTCGATGCGCCGTTGCTCGACCGGCTGCCCGCCTTCCAGGAGGTCCTGCGGGGGCTGGGCTTTCCCCTGGCTGCCGCCAGGCTGATGCGGCTCGACCCTGGCGCCGTGGTGAAGCCGCACAGCGACCCGGACCTGGACGGGCAGGGGCATGCGCGGATTCACATCCCGGT
This sequence comes from Solimonas sp. K1W22B-7, assembly GCF_003428335.1. Taxonomy (GTDB): domain Bacteria; phylum Pseudomonadota; class Gammaproteobacteria; order Nevskiales; family Nevskiaceae; genus Solimonas_A. Next base: position 2,565,425 of record NZ_CP031704.1, on the reverse strand, counting down.
GCGGACCAACCCTGGCGTCCGCTTCGTGTTGAACGGAACGCCGGTTGTCATGCGGGCGGGGGAATGCTGGTACCTGCGACTCTCGGACACCCACTCGCTCCACAACGACGGCAGCGAAGCGCGCGTCCACCTGGTGGTGGATGCGCCGGTGGGCCCGGAACTGCGGGCGCTCATGGTCCGGGCTCAGTCCCTGCCCGAGCACCAGCGTTCGTAGGCGGGCTCGGCCCACTGCGCGCAAGCGGCGCGGATCGCGCCGCTCGCGGCGGCCCGCTTGCGCTCCGCGTCGGGGACGAAGCGACCGTCGGGGTGCTTGGCATCGTTCTCCCCCGCAAGCCGCAGCGCCGCCACCTCCTGCGGCGAGAACCGCAGTCCCGCCATGCCGCTCCAGGCCAGGTCCGGCAATGCTTCGTAGGGCACGGAAACCAGCTGCTCGCGCTGCCTCGCGGCCTCGCGGAAGAAGGCGCCGAGGATGGCGGCGGCGTGGACTTCCGGCGGCATGGCATCGCGCTGTTCCGCCGAGACCCCCATCTCCTCCGGTGTCACCGTGTCGCGCACCAGCGTGAACGAAGGGCGCTGCATCAGCGACACCAGCACTTCCAGCGGATGCCGATGCACGAACAGCAGGGGTACGCCCGGGAAGACCCGGCGCAGCCGCTGCAGCTCGAAGAGGTGCCAGCAGTCCAGCTTGATGAACAGCCTCTGCGCGGGCAGCGCCTGCGAGGCGGCGAAGGCCTCCACGGCACTAGCCAGGCAGGCATCGCGCCAGTCCGGCGCCATGCCCTGGAGTGGCGCCTGCGCCCTGAGGATATCGTCGAAGATGCGCGCCTCCGACACCACGAGGTGAACGGGCAGCGCGGCGAGCATCCGCGACAGCAGGGTCGAGCCGCAGCGCGAGACGTGCAGGATGAACGCCGCGGGCCGCGTCGCGCCGCTACCCTGCCTCCAGGACGCCAGCGGCGTCGTCGAAACCGGCGGGCGCCCTGCGGCGGCGCGTCGCAGCCGCGACAGCGTGTCATCGAAAAAGGGTTCGGCGAAACGCCCGCCATCCGTCGGCCGCCAGAGCAGCTGCGGCGGCTGCGCGGCGAAGTCGATTCCGGTGGGCACCCGGTATTCCATGCAGCAGCGCGTCCCTACTGCGCGCCCAGCGCGGGCAGCGCCTGCAGCCGCGCCCAGGTCTCCTCCAGCCCGGGCAGCACCGATCGGATCTGCGCTTCGTTCTGCCGCCACTTTCCGGGCGCGGGCGGCGTCAGGGTGTGCTGCGAAGGGGGCAGGTCGGAAGCGACGGCCGCCTGGAGCCCGAGGCAGCAGGGAACTTCCATGAAGCTGCAGAGTTGCGCAACCGCCGCGGCCGGCGCCGCAAGCAGATCCTCGTAGCGCAGCGCGCACCAGTCGCTGCCGGGCAGCGCGAGCAGATCGTTCAGCGCGATCTCGTTGGCGGCGCGCCACTGGAAGGCGGCAATCCGCTCCAGCGAAGCGCCCCGCAGCTCCCGCCAGCCCGGCGGCAGCAGCAGGGACCACGGCGGCCCGGGCCAGTCCGGCAGGTCCCGGTAGTTCACGAAGCGACCGGAGCGCCAGGCCTCCAGGATGCTGCTGACGTTATCGCGGGGATCCCGCAGCAGGAAGATGAAGCGGGCGTCCGGGAACAGGGTACGCAGCAGCGGGACGCGCAGAGCATTCTTTGGGGTCTTTTCCAGGAAGCGCAGGCAACCGGGCCGTGCCTCGGCGGTGAGCGCACGCCATCGGACGCCTTCACTGTTGCGCAGCCGCCGCGACATCGCCAGCAGCAGTTGCGCGCGGTCGCCGAGCCCGAGGTCGCCCGCCGTGAGCCGGTTCGAATCGTATCCCCGCTGGCGCGGGTTCCAGCGGGGAACGGTCTCGAACTCGGCGCGCGCCTCGCCCCCCAGGGTCCAGAGCGCCGATGCACGCGACAGCATCTCGAACAGCAGGCTGCTGCCGGAGCGCGGTGCGGCGACGATGAAGACCGGCCGGTCGAGCGCTGGCAACAGCCCGGTCACGGGGACAGGGCTGCGGGCCGGCGCGAGGTCTCCGCCACGATCGCAGGATCGAGCGCGGCCTGGTAGAAGGGCTTGAGCACCCGCACCAGCCTGCGGCCGTTGCTGCGCACCCGCAGGTCCTCGGGCAGCTGGGCAAGCTCCGCAAGGAGCCGCTGCTGCAGGACGCGGAACGCTGCCCAGCCGTCGGGGTCCTCGCCATGCGCGGCCCAGGTGGCCCGCCAGTCGCTCAAGCAGCGCCGCGAGGACGCGGCGAAACGCGGCAGTGCCTCGGCATGGAGCGGGTTGCCGGGCTCCGGCGCGGCGTCGGCCAGCGCCTCGGCGATCAGCGCGGCCAGTTCGGTCGCCGGCATCACGGCCGGCAGGTTGCAGCGCTCGGTGATGACCCGCGCGTCGAGCCCCGGATCGAAGACGATGCGACGCGGGCCAAGGGCTGCGGGCTGCGGGTGCTCAGGTGGCCCGGCGCGGTCCAGCAACTCCCAGAAAGCCGCCGAGCCGACCGTATCGAAGACCAGGTGGATGCGGGCGACGCCGGAGGCATTGACGACCGCATGGCTCCGCGAATTGTCCAGCAGCCAGGCCTCGCCCGGCGCCATGTGCAGCTCATGACCGTCGCAGACGAACCTGACCTCCGGGTCACTGACCACAGGCAGGTGAACGCGCACACGGTCGTGCCAGTAGTAATGCGAATCGAAGTGAGGGGGGACCTCGGCCCCGGCCTCCAGGCGCATCAGCCGCGTGCGGCCGATCACCGTCTCGAAGGAAGCGAGCGCCTGCCGGATGTAGGGGCAACGCCGCAGTGCGGCCGTGGGCCGCATGGGACCGCGCGTGTCGTCGTTGTCGCCCCCGTGCGCTGACACCAGGGGCAGCGAGGTGTTGCCGGGCAACCCACCCGGGTGAGGCCGCCAGGCCGCCTCGCCGAACTGCAGAGCCTCCTGCCGCAGGCACTCGGCATCGAACAGCAGGCCCAGACGATGGAATGCCGCGGCCAGCCGCATGCCTGCCTGTCGTCCAGTTCGCGCGTCAGAAACCCTTCGCTCAGGACGGCCCGTACATCGTGCCTTCCATGGGAGTCGGGGTGCTGGTCTTGCCGCTACCCTTGGTCTGCGGCATCGCGAGCACACGCAGCGTGGGCGTGACCCAGGGCTCCCGCTCGCCCGTGGACTCCGCCTGATCCGTGCCCGGCACCGGGCGGGGGAAGCGGCCGTTGAGTTCAGTCATGTTCGTCGTCCTCGAAACGAATGGGGCTTCAAGGATCGTAGCAGATGGCTGTGGCGGACGGGAGTCCGGAGCGGCACTCCTGCTCGCAGAGCCCGCGCCCAGCCTTCACGGACCGGCTGTATCGAGGTATCCCAGCCGTCGCATGGTCGGCGCATGGTCGCGGGTGATGCAGGCAGCTTGGTCGGGCGTCAGGTCCTGGCGCCAGCCGTCGCTGACGCCCCGCCGGAAGAAGGCCGGCAGCAGGCGCGGCTTCTCGCTGAAGCCCCCTGCCCGCTCCTGCGCCTGGAGGCGCTCGAAGCTGCTCCACTCGACCGCGCGTTCGATCTCCGCCGCATCACGGGCCAAGCCGGCGAAGGCCAGCGCGGCGGCCACGGTCTCCACCGGCCTGGCCCGGAGGTCCTCGTAGCGGACGAGGTGGACCGGAACCTCGCCGTTGTCGATCCAGCTGCGCACATGCCCGCCCCAGCTCGACAGGTGCTGGCGCAGTTGCCGGTCCAGGCGATTCCTGCTCCTTGCCAGTCCATGCTCCTCGTCCGCCATGCGAGCGATGGCGGTGTCGATGTCCCAGTTCGAATGCCGGGCGTAGGACACGCAGACGTCGAGCGGGTTGCGCACCAGGTAGATCGCGCCGCGGCTGGCATCGGCCGGAACCAGGGGCTGCCGTTCCAAGGGCCCGAGGTAGGCATCGTGGATCTTGAAGAACACCGGCTCGTCGTCCGGTATCGACACGGCCAGCTGCCGGTAGACCTGCGACCGCAGGCGATCCGTCTCCACCGCGCTCAGGTCCGCCGAATCGACGCCGGCCACGTGGTCGAAACGCGAGCGCGAGCCGAAACCCAGGGCGCCGAGCTCGTTGATGGATGCCGGCCCGGAACGATCGCGCTGCAGGTTCGCCAGCAGAGCGCGAAACCAGGTGTTGCCCGACTTCGGGTAGGACGCGAGCCAGACGATGCGCCTCACGGGCGGGGCGGCTCCCACCCGTCTCCCTCGCAGCGCAGCAGGCCGTGCGCGGACAAGGCCTCCAGGAAAGCCAGCACCTCACGCTCGCAACGCGCCATGTCGATGTCGTACTGCCGGACCAGGGCCTGGCACAGCTGGGCCATGGTCCGGGGCTCGGCGATCAGTTCCCAGATTCGGCTGCCCACGGCGTCGTAGGCATAGTAGTGGCCGCCTTCGACGTCCAGCAGCACGGTCTCGTGGTCCAGCTTCGATGCCAGGATGTCGCCCTTGCGGGAGATCCGGGTGTCCGGGGTCAGTATCAGCTTCGTCATTCGATGGTCCGCGATGAAGTGGTGGGGTGTTGCGACCGCCCCGGGCGTGCTGGCAGCAACTCGAGAATCTGGTCCATCGCCCCCCAGTATCCGGGTGTGCGCAAGCGCAGGAACGGCACCTCGCCGGCCAGCTTGAGTGCCTGCGCGAAGTGCGCGGCGGCCAGCCCCATCGGGCGCAGGCACTCGGAGCGGTAGGTGTTGCAGATGCAGGCCTCCATGCGATCCGGGCCCGACAGCGCTTCCGACTCCGCGCCGGCGCCGTTCCAGGGGGACAGGATATGGATACCGCGCAGCGGCAGGACGCGGTCGGCATGCCCGGAACCCAGGGGCAGAACGTGCTTGGCGAGACCCGGGCGGACCGGCTCCAGCCGCGCAGGATCGTAGCCGAGTTGGCTCAGGGCATCGGCCCAGACCTGGAGATACGGGGGGCCGGGAACGACGCTCGGCCCCTGGCCGGGGATGTTCCTGACCACGCAGAACTCGTCGGACAGCACGCGCCGCCCGCGAGCGTGCAGGGCCGCGGCCAGCGTCGATTTGCCCGTACCCGATTCGCCGGCCAGGGCGATGCAGCCATCATCCGTTTCGACGACCGCGGCGTGCAGGACCAGCTCTCCGCGCTGCAGCAGCAGCAGGCCGAAGACCAGGTTGAGCAGGAACACGCGCAGATGACCCTGCGCGATGCCCGCGGCCGGTTCGATCATGATCTCGGCGCCATCGCGCACATGGAAGCGGCCGATGCCCGGCAGCGAGAGCAGCGCCTCTCCGGGAGCGGCGGCGAGGCAGAGCCCGCTACGGACCGCCTGGGGTAGCCGCTCCGGCGTGGCGCCGAAGCGGATCTGGACATCCGCGTCGCCCCAGGCCTCCGGAAGCTCCGGACAGGCCATCTCGGACGCGATGTTGAAATCGAACAACCGATATCTGAACACCGGTCCTGGCCTGTGCCTTGTCGTCGAATGGAGTCGGCGCATTCTACGCAAGCAGAGCGCAGCTTGAAACGCACGGCTGGCGGCGGGCTTGCCGCTGCTGCCTCGCTGCGGCAGCATGCCCGAGCTCGCAGAGTTGCCATTCGCCCCCGACGAACACACACCATGCGCATCGACGCAGACCATCCCGAAGCCCACGATGCCTACGCCAGCCTCGCAGCTCTTCTGGAGCGTCACGGCGGTTGGCTGAGCCCCGACTTGGTCGTTCACCAGCGCGGCAGCGACCTCTGGGCCAGCACGGACGGAACAGCGGATGCAAGCGACCGGCTGATATGGATTCCGCGGCCGCTGCTGGTTCCGATCAGTGGGCTCAGCTGGCATGACGAAGACGAGCTGGCACTGCGCGACGATGGCGGCCGCCTCAGCCCGCTCCAGCGCGAGATCCTCGACGCGATGCTGCGCCTGTACCGGGTCACCGGCAAGCTGGCCTGGTCGCGCCGGCATCTGCCGGCAGTCGCGCTGGCCGCCGGCGATCCGCTCCGCGTGGACCTCTCCCGCTGGTGCCCGCATTTCGATTGGCCGGAGGGTGTCGCCGAGGCCTTCCTGCGCACCCGCCGCCTGCCGCTGAAGCACGATGGCCAGCGCGAGCCCGTACTGTTCCCGATCGGTGAAATCCTCAACCACCACCCGGAGGGCACGCGGCTGCGGGTAGAACCGGAGCATGGCCTGAGGATCCGCCGTGCCGGTCCCGCCGACGACGCGCAATGCTATGCCCGCTACCGTTCCAGGGACGCGCTCGACCTTCTCCTGGGCTGCGGCTACGCCGCCCTCCAGACTCGCTGCGCCCTCAGCCTGTCGCTGGAGATCGAACTGGCCGGGCTCGGACGCCTCAGAATCTGCCGTACCAGCCACAGGCCGGCGCAGGACCTCCCCCATGTCCAGTACAGCCCCGGGCAATTGAGCCTGAGCCACCTGAACTTCCACTGCGACAAGCCCGGCCGCAGCCTGGCGCTGCTCCGCATCGTCATCGGCGGCCTGCCGCTGCCTCCTTCCCGGCGCGAAGCCCTGGCGCTTGAAGCGCACGAGGCCCTGGCCGCGGCCAATCTCGATGCCTGGCGTCAGCTGCGGCAACAGGCGCTTCGCGTCATCGCCGACGGCCATCACCTGCCGGTTCACGGCATGCTGGTGGAGGTCGCCGAGCACCAGCAGCGGCTGATCGGCCTTGCCGCCGCCGTGGCTTGAACCACTTCCTCCGAGGACGAACGAATTGTGCTCAACGCCAACGGCGCTCTACGCTGCTCGAGACCTCGCAGCACAGCAAACGATGGCATCCGAGCTTGGTTGCTGCTCCCCGTCAATCTGACTGGATCGTCAGGTTTAAGGAGCGACTGATGCCAGCAGGGTCGGGTTTGAGCAGACCTCAACCGCCTATACTGAAGGCGTGGGGCGGTAGTCTGCGCCCGCGAAAGGGAGACGAAGATGACGGAGCTACCCTGGCTACCGGCGCGCTTTTTCGTATTCGCCGCGGCCTGCCTGCTGACGCTGCTGACCCTGGCCGGGGGCTTCATCCAGCCCGCCTGGTGGGCGATCACGCCCATCGCCGCCTTCTTCATGATCATCGGCATCTGGGACCTGGCCCAGAGCAAGCAGTCGATCCGGCGCAATTACCCGATCCTGGCGCACCTGCGCTTCTTCCTGGAGTTCATCCGCCCGGAAATCCGCCAGTACTTCCTGGAGTCGGACACCGAGCGCATCCCCTTCTCCCGCGCCCAGCGTTCGTTGGTCTACCAGCGCGCCAAGAGCCAGGAGGACAAGCGGCCCTTCGGCACGCAGCTGGACGTCTATGCCGACGACTACGAGTGGATCAACCACTCGATGCTGCCGCTCAAGGTCAGCGACACCGACTTCCGCGTGATGATCGGCGAGAACACCTGCGCCCAGCCCTACAACGCCTCGGTGTTCAACATCTCGGCGATGAGCTTCGGCGCGCTGTCGGCCAACGCGGTGCTGGCGCTCAACAAGGGTGCGAAGCTCGGCGGCTTTGCGCATGACACCGGCGAGGGCTCGATCAGCCGCTATCACCGCGAGCACGGCGGCGACCTGATCTGGGAGATCGGCAGCGGCTACTTCGGCTGCCGCGACGCACAGGGAAAGTTCGATCCCGAAGCCTTCGCGCGCAACGCCCGCGACCCGCAGGTCAAGATGATCGAGATCAAGCTGTCGCAGGGCGCCAAGCCCGGCCACGGCGGCGTGCTGCCGGGCGCCAAGGTGACGCGGGAAATCTCCGAGGCGCGCGGCGTACCGATAGGCGTGGACTGCATCTCGCCGCCGCGCCACGCGGCCTTCGCCACGCCGATCGAGCTGATGCAGTTCATCGCGCGCCTGCGCGAGCTGTCGGGCGGCAAGCCCACCGGCTTCAAGTTCGCGCTGGGCCACCCCTGGGAGTTCTTCGCGATCTGCAAGGCCATGCTGGAGACCGGCATCACGCCGGACTTCATCGTGGTGGACGGCGCCGAGGGCGGCACCGGCGCGGCGCCGGTGGAGTTCACCGATCATGTCGGCACGCCGCTGCAGGAGGCGCTGCTGCTGGTGCGCAACACCCTGGTCGGCATCAACCTCAAGGACCGCGTGCGCATCGGCGCCAGCGGCAAGATCATCTCGGCCTTCGACATGGCACGCTACATGGCCCTGGGCGCCGACTGGTGCAACAGCGCACGCGGCTTCATGTTCTCCCTGGGCTGCCTGCAGGCCCAGACCTGCCATACCGGCCACTGCCCCACCGGCGTCACCACCCAGGACCCCCTGCGCCAGCGCGCCCTGGTGCCGGCGGACAAGGCCACGCGCGTGCACCAGTTCCACCACCACACCCTGCACGCCCTGGGCGAACTGGTGGGCGCCGCCGGCCTGCAGCACCCGGCCGACCTGCAGCCGCGCCACATCGTGCGGCGCGTGTCGTCCAACGACGTGAGGCTGGTATCCAACCTGGTGACCTGGCTGAAGCCGGGAGAGCTGCTGGAGAGCCGCGCGAGTCATCCCGTGTACCAGTACTTCTGGCACCTGGCGGCGGCGCATACCTTCGAGGCCCAGATGCCCGCCGAAAAGGATGCCTCTGCTTTATCGAAGGCCATGGCTGTTATAGCGAATTAAATCGCCTTCAATGGCGAAATCATTGCATTATTTAAATGTAACTCGCCATATAAGTGGAAATAGTCTTATATCGCCACAAATGGAGCAGTTGCCGGCGAGGGGATGCCCCCCGAGGTGCGGATCGGGAACCATCCCTGACCCGCCGGCCCGCATCCGATAATGCGGCGGGCAGGTCTTTCCGCTAGGATTTCCCAGGCTCCGCAGCCTGCGCGAGCCTCCCCTCTGACACAACATTAAACCGGCACGAAGCCTGATGCCGCAATCGGGCCCATCAAAAGCCCCTGGAGCTGAAATGAAGCGCGTGGTATTCAACCAGAAAGGCGGCGTGGGCAAGACCACGATCGTCTGCAACCTCGCCGCCATCGCGGCCAGCCGCGGCCTGCGCACCCTGGTGATCGATCTCGACACCCAGGGCAACGCCACGCAGTACCTCACTGGCAGCGCGCCGCTGCAGCCGGACCGCACGATCGCCGATTTCTTCGAGGCGTCGCTGTCGTTCTCGCTGACGCCGCCGGCCTTCGTCAGCTACGCCAGCAGCACCGCCTTCGACAACCTCGACGTGATCGCCGCCAGCCCACGCCTGGATGAGTTGGCGGTGAAGCTCGAGGCCAAGCAGAAGATCTACAAGCTGCGCGACGCGCTGAAGAAGCTCAAGGGCTATGACGCCATCTTCATCGACACGCCGCCGGCGCTGAACTTCTACTCCCGTTCCGCCCTGATCGCCGCCGATCGCGTGCTGATCCCCTTCGATTGCGACGAGTTCGCGCGCCAGGCGCTGTACACCCTGCTGGACAACATCCAGGAGATCCGCGCCGACCATAACGACGCGCTGGAGATCGAGGGCATCGTCGTCAACCAGTTCCAGTCGCGCTCCAAGCTGCCTACGCGCCTGGTCGAGGAGCTGCGCGCCGAAGGCAAGCCGATCCTGGACTGCGCCATCGGCAGCTCGATCAAGGTCAAGGAATCGCACGAGCAGCACAAGCCGCTGATCCACTTCGACCGCGGCCATCGCATCACCCAGGAGTACTTAGCACTTTTTGAGTCTCTGGGAACGGCAAAAGCATAGTTCGCGCTTCCAAACTGCGGCTTTAGTCACCAAAAACCGCCCTTTCGGGCCGATTGGGCTGTTTAATCTATGCTGCGGTGCGGACGGACTGCTAAAATTCGCAGGCGCCTTGGGGGAGCTTGACCACAGCTGGCAAAGCGCAACAATCTCAATAGTTTAAGAGCCGCGCGCTGCTGTGAGCATCCGTTTTTCCGTTCTCGAGTGGGCCGCCTGGGGGCCAGGCCTCGGCCAGAACGCAGCCTGGGTTGACTGGGCTGCGGGCGCTGCTGCGTTGCCCGCGGGCGACGACAAGCCCGAACTGGCGGAACTGGCCCCCATGGCGCGCCGCCGCCTTGATCGCCTGGGCCGCATGGCCCTGCAGGTGGCCTATCGTGTCCAGGCGGATCGCGCCGCGGGCTGCCCGATCGTCTATGCCTCGCGCCATGGCAGCGTGCATTCCTCGGTGGACATGCTCGCTGCCCTTGCCGCGCACGAGCCCCTGTCGCCCACCGTCTTCAGCATGTCGGTACACAACGCCGTTGGCGCCCTGTACTCCATTGCCCGGGGTGACACCGCGCCCTACACGGCCGTCGCGGCCGGCCGCTCCACGGTGGAGGCCGCCTTTGTCGAGGCAGCGGGCCTGATGGCCGATGGTGCGCCCGAGGTGATGGTCGTCGTTTACGACGAGCCCCTTCCCACGGTTTTCGCCAGTTTCGGCGACGAACCCGAAGCCCCCTACGCCTGGGCCTGCCGCCTGGGTCCTGGTGTACTGCGCCTGCAGTGGCAGGCAGACGCCGTGGAAGCTTCGCGGGAAGACCTCCCGCATGGCCTGGCGGTGTTGCGCTTCCTGATCGGCGGCGCCGCGCAACTCGACTTTTCCGATGGCCAGCGCAGCTGGCAATGGTGCAGGCAATGATCAGGCATCTGGACCGGGCCTGGCGTGTCGTCGCCACCGGCCTGTCATTCTTCTGCTTCGGCGTGGGCGGACTGTGCCTGCGCGTGCTGATATTCCCGCTGCTGCAGCTGCTGGTGCGCGACCCCTTGCGCCGCAAGCGGCTGGCCCGGCAGATGGTGCAGGCCAGCTTCCGCTTCTTCATCGGCCTGATGCGCGCGATGAGAGTGCTGACCTACGAGGTTCGCGGCCTGGAGCGCCTGCAGCGTGGCGGCCAGCTGATCCTGGCCAATCACCCGACGCTGCTGGACGTGGTGTTCCTGGTGTCGCTGGTCCCCAACGCCGACTGCGTGGTCCGGGGAGGGCTGGCGCGCAATGCTTTCACCCGCGGCCCGATCCAGGCAGCCGGCTACATCAGCAACGACTCGGGCCTGGGCCTGGTCGAGGACTGCATCGCCTCGGTACGGCGCGGCGGCAACCTGATCATCTTTCCGGAAGGAACCCGCACGCCGCGCGACGGCCGCGAGATCCGGCTGCAGCGCGGCGCGGCCAACATCGCGGTACGCGGACGGCTGGACGTGACGCCGATCCGCATCCAGTGCGAGCCGCCGACCCTGAGCAAGGGCGAGAAGTGGTATCGCGTACCGCCGCGCCGCATGCATTTCACGATCAGCGTCGACAGCGATCTCGCGGTCGACCAGATCATCGGCCACGGCAGCAGCGAAGCCATCGCCGCGCGCCGCATGACCGAATACCTGTACGACTATTTCTTCAAGGAGAGCAGTACCCATGCAGGCGCTTGAAAACGAAATCAAGCAGCTGATCATCGACTCCCTGGCCCTTGAGGACATCGAGGCCGCGACGATCGACAGCGCAGCTCCGCTGTTCGTCGAGGGCCTGGGCCTGGACTCGATCGATGCACTGGAACTCGGACTGGCGCTGCAGAAGCGCTATGGCGTGAGCCTGTCGGCCGATTCCGCGGAAACCCGTGCCCATTTCGCCAGCGTGCAGACGCTGGCACATTTTGTCGTCGCCGCGCGGACGCGCTGAGCCGGAGTGAACCATGACCAAGGATGAAATCCTCCAGCAGATCGTCAACGTGCTGCAGCAGACCTTCGACACCGATCCGGCAAAGGTGTTGCCCGAGGCACGGCTCTACGAGGATCTCGACATCGACAGCATCGATGCCGTCGACCTGATCGTGCAGCTCAAGCCGATGATCGGCAAGCGCATCCAGCCGGAAGCCTTCAAGGCGGTGCGTACCGTGCAGGACGTGGTCGACGCACTGCACGGCATTGTCCATTCCTGACATCACGCGTGCGTACCGCGATCGTCGCCCTGCTGACCCTGGCCTATCCCTTCGCGGTGTATTGGGGCCTGGGGCGCTTCGAGCCGCGCTGGCTGGCCCTGCTGCTGGTGATGTTGGCCCTGCTGCGCGCGGCCACCAGGCGCGAGCCGGTGTGGATCGCGGCAGCGGCCGGTGCGCTGGTGCTGGCGGCGGTCAGCATGGCTGGCAATGCCGTGTTGCCTCTCAAGCTCTACCCCGTGCTGGTCAGCACCGCCCTGTTGCTGGTGTTCGGCATCAGCCTGTGGCACCCCCCCAGCATCATTGAGCGACTGGCACGCCTGAGAGAGCCACAGCTGCCGCCATCGGCGGTGGCCTATACGCGCAAGGTCACCCTGGTGTGGTGCACTTTTTTCGTCGTCAACGGCAGCATTGCGCTGGCGACGGCATTGTGGGCCCCCGATGCGGTGTGGGCGCTGTACAACGGCCTGCTGTCCTACCTGCTGATGGGCTTGCTGTTCGCCGGGGAATGGCTGGTGCGTCAGCGCGTGCGCGCGCGGCAGGCGCATGTCTGAATTCATTGCCCTGGGCGAGCTGATGTCACGGGGCCGGCCGGCGGCGCTGCCGGTGGCTTTCGATGCCGGCCGCGATCTCTGCTTTGGTGAGTTCCGCGCTGCGGTCTCCGGCTGGCAGTCGGCGTTTCGCCGCCAGCCCGGCAAGCGCTGGGCGCTGTACTCCGGCGACGCCTATGCCTGCGCCAGTGCCCTGTTCGGCGCCTGGCATGCCGGCAAGACCGTTGTGCTGCCCGGCGACGCGCAGCCCGAGACCCTGGCCCGCCTGGCACACGAGGTCGATGGCTTTGCCGGCAACCTGCCGCAGGCGCTGGTGCCGGACCGCGACGCCCCCGACATGCCTTTCGCAAGCCTGGGTGGCGATGAGCCGGTATTGCAGCTCTACACCTCCGGCTCCAGCGGCGAACCTGTGGCGATCGGCAAGCAGTTGCGCCAACTCGACGCCGAACTGCTGACCCTGCAGTCCTGCTGGGGCCCGTCGCTGGTGGACACGCGCATCCACGCCAGCGTCTCGCACCAGCATATCTACGGACTGCTGTTCGGACTGCTGTGGCCCCTGGCTGCCGGGCGCGCCTTCGCCGTACAGCGGCTGGCCTTCCCCGAAGAGATGGCGCAGGTGCTGGCCGAACGGCCCTGCGCCGTGGTCAGCAGCCCGGCGCACCTGAAGCGCCTGCCGCAGTCGCTGGACTGGACCGGCGCGCAAAAACAGCTGCGCATGGTGTTCTCATCCGGCGGGCCATTGCCGGAAGCCGCCGTGAGCCTGGTTCGCGAACTGCTCGGCCACGCGCCGCTAGAGATCTACGGCAGTTCGGAAACCGGTGGCATCGCCTGGCGCCAGCGCCACACCGCAGAAGCCGGCTGGCGGGCGCTGCCCGGCGTGGAATTGCGTATCGAGCCGGCCGCCCCGCTGGCGCTGCGCTCGGCGCATCTGCCGGACGCCGACTGGTTCCAGGGATCGGATCGGGCGCGCTGGCTCGCCGACGGCAGCTTCCTGCTCGAAGGCCGATCCGATCGTATCGTCAAGCTCGAGGAAAAGCGCCTGTCGCTGGATGCAATGGAGCGCCAGCTGCTGGCTGGCGGCTTGCTGGACGAGCTGCGCCTGCTGGTGCTCGACGAAGCGCGCGCGACACTGGCCGGCGTGGCCGTACCGTCCGCCGCCGGACAGCACCTGCTGCAGCAGGACGGCAAGACCGCCCTCAACCAGGCCCTGCGGCAGCAGCTGTCCGCGCTCGTGGAACCCATGGCCCTGCCCCGCCGCTGGCGCTACGTCGCTGCGCTGCCGGTCAACAGCCAGGGCAAGACCACGCAGGCCCAGCTCGCCGCGCTGTTCGATCCGCGGCGCCCCTGCGTCAAGCTGCAGCACCACGACGCCGCCTCGGCGAGCCTGGCGCTGCGCTTCGATGCGGACTCCCCTTACTTCGAGGGGCACTTCCCGGTGGCCCCGATCCTGCCGGGCGTGGCCCAGGTGGAATGGGCCATCCGTCTCGGCCGTGAGCTGTTCGATCTGCCGGCGGATTTCCTGCGCATGGAGGCCCTGAAGTTCCAGCAGGTCATCCGTCCCGGTGCCGATATCCTGCTCGACCTGCAATGGCAGGCGGGCAAGGCGACACTGGGCTTCCGCCTCCACTCGCCAGCGGGCACGCATGCCGGCGGTCGCATCGTCTTCGCCGCGCCATGATCCGCTGCGTCGTCGTGATCCCGGTGTACAACCACGAGCACGCCATCGGCGTCGTGGTGGACGCGGTGCGCGCGCAGCATTTGCCCTGCCTGATGGTCGATGACGGCAGCCGCGTCACCTGTGCTGCGGAGCTGGACCGGCTGGCGCACCGCGACCCGCAGGGCATCCGCGTCCTGCACCTGGCACAGAACCAGGGCAAGGGCGGTGCCGTCATGGCCGGCCTGCGTGAAGCTGCCCTGCAGGGCTACAGCCATGCGCTGCAGATCGACGCCGATGGCCAGCATGACCCGGCCGACATCGCCCGTTTCCTGGTACTGGCACAGCAGCAGCCGGAGGCGGTGATCTGCGGAGTCCCGATCTACGACGAATCCGTGCCGCGCGCGCGCCTCTACGGGCGCTACGTCACGCATGTCTGGGTCTGGATCAATACCCTGTCGCTGGCCATCCGCGATTCGATGTGCGGCTTCCGCATCTACCCGCTGCAGTCGACGCTGGCACTGATCGACCAGGTCCGCCTGGGACGGCGCATGGACTTTGATACCGAGATCATGGTGCGGCTGCACTGGCGCGGTGTTGCCGTGGTCAACCAGCCGACCCATGTCCGCTACCCACTCGACGGCATCTCCCACTTCAGGATGTGGCGCGACAACCTGCTGATTTCGCGAATGCACGCGCGGCTGTTCGCAGGCATGTTGCTGCGCCTGCCGTTGCTGCTGTGGCGCAGGCTTGCAGGCCGGCCATGAGCGATTCCGGCAGGCGCGGCGTACATTGGGCGGAGATCGGCGAAAGCACTTTTGTTGCCGGGATCTGGTTCCTCTACTGGGTCAACCGCCTGCTGGGACGCCTGCCGTTCCGAGTTTGCCTCTACCCCATCGTCGCCTGGTATTGGGCGACGCGGCCGCTGGCGCGACGCGCCTCGCTGGACTACCTGGTGCGCATGGAACAGGCCACCGGCGCGATCGGCTCCCCACCGGGCTGGCGGCACAGCATCCGGCATTTCATCTGCTTCGCCGAGACACTGCTCGACAAGCTCCTGGCCATGAGTGGCCGCTACGGCTACGACCGCATCCGCTTCGAGTCGGTGGACCTGATGCTGGCCCGGATCGACAGTGGCCGCGGCGCCGTGCTGGTCACCGCGCACATGGGCTGCCTGGAGCTATGCCGGGTCATCGCGGGTCGCCGTCGCAACCTGCGCCTGAACGTGCTGGTGCACACCGCGCACGCCGAGCGCTTCAACCGCCTCATCCGCCGCGTCAACCCGGATGCCGGGCTCAACCTCATCCAGGTCACTGAGGTATCGCCCGCCACGGCCGTGCAACTGTCGCAGAGAATCGAGGCGGGCGAGTTCGTCGCCATCGCCGGAGATCGTGTGCCGGTCGGCTTCGGGCGGACGACGCAGGCACCCTTTCTCGGCACCGCGGCAGACTTCCCGGTGGGGCCCTACGTGCTGGCCGCGCTGCTGAAGTGCCCGCTGTACCTGATGGCCTGCCTGCGCGAGGGTGACGGCCATGTCGTACGCTTCGAGCAGATCGCAGACAGCGTCGTGCTGCCGCGCGGGCGGCGCGACGCGGCCCTGGCGGCCCTGGCCTCCGACTACGCCGCACGCCTGCAGGTGCTGCTGTGCCGCGCGCCTTACGAATGGTTCAACTTCTATCCCTTCTGGGACTCCAATGCTCATGACCGACCCGCGCCCTGAACTGCTGCCGATCTGCTTCGACGGCAGCCGACTCACCCTGGAGGATGTCGTCGCCCTGGCGCGGCGCGAAAAATCTGCCCGGCTGTCGACGGAAACGGCCTTCGTCGAGCGCATCGCCCGCGGCGCCGATTTCCTCGACCGCTTGCTGGCCGAAGACGGCGTGATCTACGGCGTCACCACCGGATATGGCGATTCCTGCACGGTGAGCATCCCGCCGGAGCTGGTCGCCGAACTGCCGCACCACCTGTACAGCTACCACGGCGTCGGCGCCGGCCGTTTCCTGACGCCCGAGGAAACCCGCGCCGTGCTCGCCACGCGGCTGGCTTCACTGGCCCAGGGCATGTCCGGCGTCAGCGTCGCGCTGCTGCGCCAGCTGGAGCTGCTGCTGCTGCAGGACATCCTCCCGCTGATTCCGGCGGAAGGCTCGGTCGGCGCCAGCGGCGACCTGACGCCGCTGTCCTATGTCGCCGCCGTGCTCTGTGGAGAGCGCGAGGTCTGCTACCGCGGTGAGCGCCGCGCCACCGCCGAGGTGTTCACCGGCCTCGGCATCGCGCCGCTGCGCCTGCGCCCCAAGGAGGGCCTGGCGATCATGAACGGCACCGCCGTGATGACCGCACTCGCCGCCCTGGCCTGGCGCCGCGCCGAGACGCTCGGTCAGCTGGCGACGCGCCTGACCGCCTGTAACCTGCTGGCCAGCGCCGGCAACGCGCATCACTACGACGAGGCGCTGTTCGCGGTGAAGCCGCACCCCGGCCAGCAGCGCGTGGCCGCGCGCCTGCGCGCCGATCTCGCCAGCGACCGCCCGAGCCGCAATGAGCAGCGCCTGCAGGACCGCTACTCGCTGCGCTGTGCGCCGCATGTCATCGGCGTGATGGAGGACGCGCTGCCGTTCCTGCGCAGCCTGATCGAGAACGAGCTCAACAGCGCCAACGACAATCCGATCATCGACGGCGACCGCGAGCAGGTTCTGCACGGCGGCCATTTCTACGGCGGCCACATCGCCTTCGCCATGGACAGCCTCAAGAACGCGGTGGCCAATCTCGCCGACCTGCTCGACCGGCAACTGGCGTTGCTGGTCGACACCCGCTTCAACCATGGCCTGCCGCCAAACCTGTCGGCCGCCATCGGTCCGCGCGCAGCGATCAACCATGGCCTCAAGGCCTTGCAGATCAGCGTCTCGGCCTGGACTGCGGAGGCACTCAAGCTGACCATGCCGGCCTCGGTGTTCTCGCGCTCGACCGAGTGCCACAATCAGGACAAGGTCAGCATGGGCACGATCGCGGCGCGCGACTGCCTGCGCGTGCTGGAGCTGACCGAACAGGTCGCCGCTGCAATGCTGATCGCCGCACGCCAGGGGCTGGCACTGCGTGCCCGCGTGGATGGCGAACTGGAGCTGACACCGGCGCTGCGCGCCATGCAGGACTCGCTGGAAGCGCGCATTCCGCTGATCGTCGAGGACCGAGCCCTGGACAAGGAGCTGCTGCTGCTGATCGACGCGATCCGCGACGAGCAGTGGAGGCCGTATGCCAGCTGACCTGAGCCACGAGATCGAGCTGAGCCCCGCGTTCCACGACATCGACCTGATGGAAGTGGTCTGGCACGGCCACTACCTCAAGTACATCGAACTGGCGCGTAGCGCCCTGCTGCAGCGCTACGACTACGACTACCCGCAGATGCGCGACTCCGGCTACGCCTGGCCGATCGTCGACATACGCCTCAAGTACGTGAAGCCGGCGATCTATGGTCGCAAGCTCAAGGTGCGCGCCGAGATCGTCGAATGGGAGAACCGGCTGAAGATCGACTACCTGGTCAGTGACGCCGTGTCCGGCACCAGGCTGACCAAGGCCACCAGCATCCAGATTGCGGTGAAGATCGACGGCTGGGAGATGCAGTACGTCTGCCCCGAGCTGCTGTGGCGCAAGCTCGGCGTGGAGCCGCCGGCATGATCAACCGTGTATTCACGTTGTTGCTCTGCCTGTCCTGGAGCGCCCTGGCGGGCGCCGCCGACCTGCCCGACCTGATCCAGCGCGAGTTGCTTGACGCTCCGCTGCTGCGTGGTGGGTTCGAGCAATCCAAGACCATCGCCGGTTTCCGCAAGCCGCTTCAGTCCAGCGGTGATTTCGTGCTGTCGCGCGACGAGGGCGTACTCTGGCGCACCCGAAAGCCCTTCGCCTCCACGCTGGCGTTGACGCGCGAACATGTACTGTCGCGGCAGGCTGACGGCAGCGAGGTCCTGCGTGTCGATGCCAGTCGGCAGCCGGCCGTGCGGGCGATCAACGAGCTGTTGTTCGGTCTGCTGCAGGGCGACGTCGCCTACCTGGTGCGTCACCAGTTCCGGGTACTCGGAGAACCGCCAAAAGCCGGATCATGGGCCCTGGAGCTACAACCGACCGACCCGCTCATCGCGCGCCTGTTCGTGCGCATTTCGCTGCAGGGCGACCATCACGTGCGCCGTGTGCGCTTCGAGGAAACCAATGGCGACAGCACGGAGATCCGCTTCGCGCATCTCGCCACCGGCCCGCCAATGAGCCGCGAGGAGCGCGCCGCGCTTGAGTAAGACCCTGCCCCCGTCCACCTGGCGCGCGCTGGCCCTCGGCTGGCTGCTGATTGTTGCCGCCACTGCCCTGCACCAGTGGCGGTTCTGGCACTCGAACGGGGTCGATGCCGACGTGCTGGCACTGTTGCCTCAGGACGAGCGGCAACCGGCGATCGGCCTGGCGACGCAGCGCCTCGCCGAGCAGGCGGCGCGCAAGATCGTGGTGCTGCTCGGCGCGCCCGACTGGCCCTCGGCCCAGCGAGCCGCGGCGGTCTATCTCAAGTCCCTGGAAACGCATGGCGACCGGCTGCGTCCGGCACTGCCGGACGACCGGCAGCTGTCCGCCGCGCTGGAGCAGTACCGCCCCTGGCGCGACCGCTTGCTGACACCGGCACAGCGCAGGCAGTTGCAGGACAGCAATCCCGCACAACTCACCGGAACGGCCCTGGCACAGCTCTACCAGCCCGCCGCCGGCCCCCGTCTGACCTCCTGGCAGGAGGATCCCCTGGGACTGTGGCCGCAGTGGTGGCTGAGCCGCTCCGACGACACCCGCGCGCGCCCACGCGACGGCCAACTCTGGCTGCATGCGGACAACCGAGACTGGGCGGTGCTGCCGCTGAATCTGCAGGGCTCGGCCTTCGCGCTCAATGGCGAGGCGGTGCTCGACCCGGTACTCGCGGCCGCTGCGGCCGCGGCACAGGCACAAGTCCCGGGCCTGCGCGTGCTCGCCACCGGCGTGCCGCTGTTTGCTGAGGCCGCGGCAGTGCAAGCCAGTCGCGAAATGTCGGTCATCGGGCTCGGCTCGCTGGCCGCAGTGCTGCTGCTGGTGTGGCTGTCGTTCCGCTCGCTGCGGCCGATCCTGCTGGTGGGCTTGTCGCTGGTGGTCGGCTGCGCCGTCGCGCTGTCTGTCACCGCGCTGGTGTTCGGGCGCGTACATCTGCTGACCCTGGTATTCGGCGCGAGCCTGGTGGGCGTTGCCGAGGACTACGGCATCCACTACTTCGCCAGCCGCCGGGGCCGGCCCGCGGCGGAGCGCTGGCAGCTGTTGAGCAGCCTGTTGCCCGGTCTGCTGCTGGCCTTCGCCACCAGCGCCCTGGCCTATCTCGCTCTCGGCCTCGCCCCTTTTCCCGGGCTGCGCCAGATGGCGCTGTTCTCTGCCGTAGGGCTGGCCGCTGCCTTTCTCACTGTACTGTGCTGGTTCCCCTGGCTGGACCGCGGCGAAGTCCGCGCCACCGGCTTCGCCGCGCGCATCGCCGGCAGCCTCGAACACTGGCCACGCCTGCGCGCCGGCCGCGGACTGGCGTCGGCCGCTGGCGCGGCGCTGTTGTTCGGCCTGCCGGGCCTGTTGCAGCTGAGGTCCAACGACGACATCCGCCAGCTGCAGAGCGCTCCGGCGGCCCTGGTACAGGCGCAGCGTGAAGCGGCTACCCTGTTGGGCCTGCCCAGCCCGGCGCAGTTCTACCTGGTCAGCGGTAGTACAGCCGAGGAAGTCCTGCAGCGCGAGGAACAGCTGAAGGGACGCCTGGATGCCGCCATCGCCCAGGGGAACATCGGCGGCTACCGCGCCGTGTCCGACTGGCTGCCCTCGGCCAAGCAGCAGGCGGCCGATGCCGCGCTGACCGCACGCGTGGAAACACAACTGCTGCTGCAAGCCGGTGCGCAAATCGGTGAAGACCTGGCACGCCCTGCCTTTGCTCCGGCGGCGCTGAGC
Source organism: Solimonas sp. K1W22B-7 (assembly GCF_003428335.1). GTDB lineage: Bacteria > Pseudomonadota > Gammaproteobacteria > Nevskiales > Nevskiaceae > Solimonas_A. Next base: position 2,545,436 of record NZ_CP031704.1, on the reverse strand, counting down.
CAGGAAGCCTGGCTGGCTGGGCCCGCCTCGCTGGGCGCCCGCGATCTCTGGCTCGGCCGCATCGACGGCCGCAACACCAGCGTGGTGATGCTGCGCGGGCTCTCGGGCGTCGCTGCGCTGCCGCAGCTGGCGGCGTTGGCGCAAGATATGGAGGGTGTGCGTTGGGTGGATCGTGCCGCCGAGATCTCGACGGTGATGCAGCGTTACCGGCTGATGATGGGCGGCCTGCTGCTGGTCGGCTACCTCGCCGTGTCCGCCGCGATCTGGCGCCGTTTCGGCGCTGCGTCCTGGCGAGTGATGCTGCCGACAATAATCGGGACCCTGCTGACGCTGGCCTGCCTTGGCTGGGCCGGACAAGCCTTGCAGCTGTTCAATGTGCTGGCGCTGATCCTGCTGCTGGGCATCGGCGTGGACTACGGCATTTTCCTGTTCGAGCACGAGGGTGATGGCGACGCCTGGCTGTCGGTCTGCGTCGGCGCGGCCAGCACATTGCTGTCATTCGGCCTGCTGGGCCTGTCGACCACGCCGGCGCTGCGCGCCTTCGGCCTGACCCTGCTGATCGGCATCACGCTGGTATGGCTGATCTCACCGCTGTTCGTTTCACGGGAGACCACACGATGACACGCATGATGCTGCTGGCGCTGCTGCTGATGCTTGGCGGCTGCGCCGCCAACAAGACGCTGGAGTACCACAGCGCGCAGCCGAAGATCGCGGTGCAGACGCGGCTGACGGTCAATGTCGGGGTACACGACGAACGTCCCTACGTGATCAGCCGCGACAAGCCGGTTGACTTCGTTGGCCTGGCGCGCAGCCGCTATGGCGTACCCTGGAACGTGAAGACCACCTCCGGCCGTCCCCTGGCGACCGATTTCGGCGAGACCGTGACGGCCGCGCTGACCCGTCAGGAGGTACGGGCGCGGCAGATCCTGCTCGATCCCACCAAAAACGGCCGCAAGGAGCGCGAGACCTTGCTTGCCACCGGCGCCGACCGCTACCTGCTGCTGACCCTGGTTGACTGGCGCAGTGACACCATGGTCAACACCGCGCTGATCTACGACCTGCGGCTGCAGATCTTCGATCGTCGAGGGGTACAGCTGGCGCAAGCCAGCCTGCGCGGCAATGACGCCCTCGACGGACAATTCTTCAACCGCTTCTCCAAGACACGCAGTGACGTGCCCAGCGCCTATCGACAGAAGCTGGAAAGCCTGTTCGCACAGCCGCAGATCGCGCGCGCCCTCTCTCCCTGACCCCTCGTCCTCCGGAAATCCATGAGCATCGAATCCACCGAAATCCTGATCGTCGGCGCCGGCCCGGCAGGCGCTGTTGCCGCGGGCTTCCTGCGTCAGCAGGGCCGCCAGGTCCTGATCCTGGAGCGGGAGCAGTTTCCGCGCTTCTCCATCGGCGAAAGCCTGCTGCCGCAGAGCATGGAATACATCGAGGCCGCCGGCATGCTGCAGGCGGTGGTGGAAGCCGGCTTCCAGTACAAGAACGGCGCTGCCTTCGCCTGGGGCGAGCGCTACACCGATTTCGACTTCCGCGAGAAGTTCTCGCCCGGCTGGGGCACCACCTACCAGGTGCAGCGCGCACGCTTCGACCAGGTGCTGGCCGACAGCGCCGCTCGCGCCGGTGCCGAGATCCGCTACTGCCACGAGGTCACCGCGGTAGACGTCGAGGGCGAGCAACCGCAGGTCACTGTGAAGCGGCCCGATGGCAGCAGCTACCAGGTCACGGCGCGCTACCTGCTCGACGCCAGCGGCTTCGGCCGCACCCTGCCGCGCCTGCTCAAGCTGGAAACGCCCTCCAGTTTCCCTGCACGCGGCGCAATCTTCACCCACGTCGAGGACCGTGTCCCGCCGGGCACCTTCGACCGCAACAAGATCCGCGTCACCGTGCATCCGCAGCATTGCGATGTCTGGTACTGGACCATTCCCTTCTCCGACGGCCGCTGCTCGCAGGGCGTGGTGGCCCGTACCGAGTTCCTGGCGCAGTACGGCGGCACCGAGACCGAGCGCCTGCGCGCGCTGGTCGGCGAGGACCCGGCCCTGTCGCGGCTGCTCGCCAACGCCGTCTGGGACACCCCCGCGCGCCAGATCGTCGGCTACGCGGCCAACGTGCGCACGCTCTGGGGCAAGGGCTACGCCTTGCTCGGCAACGCCGGCGAGTTCCTCGACCCGGTGTTTTCCAGTGGCGTCACCATCGCCTTCAAGTCCGCCAGCCTGGCCAGCCAGTGCATCGCCCGTGAATACGCCGGCGAAACGGTCGACTGGCAGAAGGACTATGCCGATCCGCTGAAGGCCGGTGTCGATACCTTCCGTGCCTTCGTCGAGGCCTGGTACGAGGGCCGCTTCCAGAAGATCATCTTCCATGAGAACCAGGCCGAGAAGATCCGCCGCATGATCTCCGCGATCCTGGCCGGTTATGCCTGGGATCGCAGCAACCCCTACGTTGCCGAATCCAAGCGTCGGCTGGCCGTGCTGGAGGAAGTGTGCGCTGCCTGAGCCTGCTCCTGGCACTGCTGCTGGCGTCCTGTGCGGCGCTGCGGCCCGCGCCGCCGCCCACGCCACAGGAACTGCCGCCGCTGTGGCTGTCGCCTGCCGCCTTCGGCAGCAGCGTGCAGCTGGCACAGCGCCTGCTGGTCGAGGCGGGCGGCACGCGCCACGGCCTCGACGCGCTGCTGGAGATCGATCCGCAACAGGTGCAGCTGGCCGGACTGGTCGGCGGCCGCCGGGTCGTCACCCTGCGCTACGACGGCGGCACGCCGACGGTGGACAGGATCGCCGGCCTGCCGGCAGTGATCGACGAGCACCGCGTGCTGCGCGACCTGCAGCTGACCTACTGGCCCGCCGAGGCCGTGCGCGGCGCCCTGCCCGCCGGCTGGACCCTGGCCGAGGAACCCGGCGCGCGGCGCCTGTACCGAGAGGGACAGGTGACGATCGAGATTCGCTACGGCGGCCAGCCGCGCTGGCTCGGCCATACCGAATTCGACAACCTGCAGCAGCACTATCGCCTGCTGATCGACTCGGTGTCCGCGGAATGACGGCGCCGGTCTACCTCAACGAGCTGGGCCTGGTCTGTGCACTGGGCAACGGCAAGGCCGACGTGGCAACGGCGCTGTTCGCCGCCGACGCGCCCGGCGGCGTGTGCGCCAGCGACCGCTACACCCCGGGCCGCGTCCTGCACCTGGGCGAGGCCACGGTCGATCTTGCCTGCCTGGAGGTTCTGCCGGCCCTGCAGCGCAGCCGCAACAACGCGCTGCTGCTGGCGGCGCTGGCTGAAATCCGCCCCGCCGTGGACCGCGCCATCGGCCGCTACGGCGCCGCGCGTGTCGCGGTGGTACTCGGCACCAGCACCTCGGGCATCCTCGAATCCGAACGGGCGCTGCAGCAGCAGGTCGTGCATGGCCAGCTGCCGGCAGGCTTTCACTACCAGCAGCAGGAACTGTGTGCCCCGGCGGCGGTGCTGGCGCGACAGCTGGGCATAGCCGGGCCGGCCTACTCACTGTCCACCGCCTGCTCCTCCAGCGCCAAGGCGCTGGCCAGCGCCGCGCGACTGCTGCGCGCCGGCATCGCCGACGCGGTCCTGGCGGGCGGCGCAGACTCGCTCTGCGGCTTCACCATCGCCGGCTTCTCGGCGCTGGAATCGGTCAGCGCCGAACGCTGCAACCCGCTGAGCCGCAGGCGCTGCGGCATCAATATCGGCGAAGGTGCCGGGCTGTTCCTGATGACGCGCGAGCCCGGCCCGGTGCGCCTGGCCGGCTGGGGCGAGTCCTCCGACGCACACCACATCTCCGCGCCGGAACCCAGCGGCCGCGGTGCCATCGCCGCGATGCAGGAGGCGATGCGCTCGGCAGGCGTCGAGCCCGGCGCGGTGGACTACCTCAACCTTCACGGTACCGCCACGCCGCAGAACGACGCCATGGAGAGCCGCGCCGTCGACCAGCTGTTCGGCAGTCGCCTGGCCTGCAGCTCCACCAAGCCGCTCACCGGCCACGCCCTCGGCGCCGCCGGCGCGATCGAGGCGGCGCTGGCCTGGTTGACGCTGGCCGACAATCCACGCGGCGATCTGCCACCGCACTGGTGGGACGGAGCAGCCGACCCGGAGCTGCCGGCGATCAGGCTGGTTGCTCCCGGGGAGAGGCTCGGCCGCCCGCCGTCCTACGTGCTGTCGAACTCCTTCGCCTTCGGCGGCAGCAACGCCAGCCTGCTGCTGGGCCGGGGCTGAGCATGGAAAATCCGGCGGACGTGCCGATCGGCGAGCTGCTGCCTCATGCCGGCCCCATGCGGCTGCTCGACCGCGTCCTCGCCGCCACAGACGAGTACCTGGTGGCCGAGGCACAGCCGCGCGCCGATCACCTGTTCGCACAGGGCACGGTCCTGGGCAGCTGGGTCGGCGTCGAGTACATGGCCCAGGCGGTTGCTGCCTGGGCCGGCTGGCAGGCGCGCCAGCGCGGCGAACCGCCACGCCTCGGGTTCCTGCTGGGCAGCCGCCGCTACGAATGCCGTCAGCCCCGCGTGACGCTTGGCAGCCTGCTGCGCATCGAGGTACGGCTGGAGCTGCGCGGAGACTCCGGCATCGGCGCTTTCCAGTGCCGCATCGACTGCGACGGCGAGGAACTGGCCACGGCGAATCTCACCGTCTTCGAACCCGATGATGCACTCGCATTTCTGAACCAGGAACAAGGCCACACCTCATGAGTGAAGCACTGACCGTACTGGTCACCGGATCCAGCCGCGGTATCGGCCGGGCCATCGCATTGCGCCTGGCGCGCGACGGCTACGACATCGTCCTGCATTGCCGCAGCCGCATGGACGAGGCCGAAGCCGCCGCCGGGGATATCCGTGCATTGGGCAGGCACTGCCGCGTCCTGCAGTTCGACGTCGCCGACCGCGAGGCCACCGCCCGGATCCTGCTCGCCGACGTCGAGGAACATGGCTGCTACTACGGCGTGGTCTGCAACGCCGGCATTGCGCGCGACAGCGCCTTCCCGGCGATGCCGGCGGAGGACTGGGACGCTGTCATCCACACCAACCTCGACGCTTTCTACAACGTGCTCAATCCGCTCACCATGCCGCTGGTGCGGCGCCGCAAGCCCGGCCGCATCGTCACCATTTCTTCGGTTTCCGGCCTGATGGGCAACCGCGGGCAGGTCAATTACAGCGCCGCCAAAGCTGGCATCATCGGCGCCACCAAGGCGCTGGCGGTGGAGCTGGCCAGCCGCGCCATTACCGTCAACTGCGTTGCACCCGGGCTGATCGACACCGAGATGGTCGAAGCCGCGGTGCTGGAGGAAGCCCTGAAGATGATCCCCGCCCGCCGCAGCGGAAAACCAGAGGAAGTCGCAGCCGCGGTGAGCTTCCTCATGGCCCCGGATGCCGGCTACGTCACCCGCCAGGTCATCTCGGTCAACGGAGGCCTGATCGGATGAAGCGCGTCGTCATTACCGGCATGGCCGGCATCAGCCCCCTGGGCAACGACTGGAGCAGCGTCGAGGCGGCGCTGCGCAGTGGCCGCAACGCGATCCAGGTCATCGACGCCTGGCGCGAATACGACGGCCTCAACACACTGCTGGGCGCTCCCGCCGCGGCGTTCACGCTGCCCGAGAACTACAACCGCAAGACCACCCGCAGCATGGGCCGCGTTGCCATCATGGCGACCCGTGCCAGCGAGCTGGCGCTGGCCGATGCCGGCCTGCTCGGCGATCCCTTCGTCAAGAGCGGCCAGCTCGGCATCAGCTACGGCTCCTCGGCCGGTTCGCCCAAGGCGATCGGCGACTTCGGCCGGATGATGGCCGACAAGAGCACCGAGGGCATCAACGCCAATACCTACCTGAAGATGATGGCCCACACCGCCCCGGTGAACATGGGCGTGTTCTTCGGCATCACCGGCCGCATCGTCACCACCTGCAGCGCCTGTACTTCCGGCAGCCAGGGTATCGGCTACGCCTACGAGGCGATCCGCAGCGGCCGCCAGACGGCGATGCTGGCAGGCGGTGCCGAGGAGCTGGACGCCACCGAGGTGGCGGTCTTCGACACGCTGTTCGCCACCAGCGTGCAGAACGACAGCCCCTCGCTGACTCCGCGCCCCTTCGACGCGCGTCGCGACGGACTGGTGCTCGGAGAAGGCGCTGGCACCCTGGTACTCGAGGAACTCGATCATGCGCAGGCGCGCGGTGCGCGCATCTATGCCGAAATTCTCGGCTACGGCACCAACAGCGACGGTTGCCACGTCACCCATCCGAATCCGGACACGATGCAGATCGCCATGCGGCTGGCGCTGGACGAGGCGCAGCTGCAACCCGCCGACATCGGATACGTCAACGCGCATGGCACCGCCACGGAGCAGGGCGACATGGCCGAATCGGCCGCTACCCACGCCGTGTTCGGTGCACGCGTGCCGGTCAGCTCGCTGAAGAGCTACATGGGCCATACCCTGGGTGCCTGCGGTGCGCTGGAAGCCTGGATGACCATCGAGATGATGCGCAGCGGCTGGTTCGCTCCGACTGTCAACCTGGAGAATGTCGATCCGCGCTGCGCGGAACTCGACTACATCACCGGCGAGGGGCGCCGTCAGCAAAGTGAAATCGTCATGAGCAACAATTTCGCCTTCGGCGGCATCAACACCTCGCTGATATTCCGGCGCTGGGCATAGCACCGGGCAACACCCAACCGATCAAGGAAACACAGCATGAAATCGATTCGCGTCCTGGCGCTGTGCCTCTGCATGAGCGTGAGTGTCGCCCCGGCAGTGGCCGCCGAACTGGTGGATCCGCCATCCATCGCCGTGCCCGCGGGGCGCGACGCCGGCGCAGTGGCCAAAGCCATCAAGCTGGGCCTGGCGCAGTCGCAATGGGCCGTTGCCGGAGAAGAGCCCGGCCACATCGTCGGCCTGTTCACGCTGCGCACGCACATCGCCAAGGTCGACATCCGTTACGACACGAGCCAGGTCGCGATCACCTACCTCGACAGCACCAACCTCAAGTACGAGCAGGAGGAGAACGGCCAGCGCAGTATCCACGGCAACTACAACAAGTGGACCGCCGTCGTCGCCAGCAACATCGCGACCGCGCTGTCGCGTAGCGACCTGGACACCGTCGACCTGGCTACCGCCGCGCCGGCGCAGCTGCGCGCGCCCGTCAATCCGCCGCCGGCAGAGCGGTTTTCCAATTTCAACCGCTTCCAGCTGATGCCAATCTCCCTGGAGGCGCCCTACGCCGGCCAGGATCCCAACGAGCGGGCCGCTGCGAAGATCGCGGAGCAGCTCGGCATTGGCCTGGGGGCGACCCTGGAAAGCTGGAACGGCAAGGCCGCCGCCAGTCCGCGGCTGCTGCGCATCGAACCGCGCATCGAGCAGATCCGCTTCATCGGCGTGGGTGCGCGCATCTTCGTCGGCGCCATGGCCGGCAGCTCCTCGGTCACCCTGAAGGTGCGTTTCGTGGACGGCCAGACCGGGACCCTGGTCGCGGAACCCAGCTTCACCGTCCGGTCCGCCGGGAGCAAGTCAGCCTTCGGTGTCGGCGACAACCTGATGCTGAACCGGGTCGCCGAGCTGGTACAAAGGTACGTTGCCGACAACTACAACGAGGCGGTGGGCGGCATGCAGTCCCCGCTGCCCTGACGGACCCACAGGCTCGCGGGCGCCATCGGGACCATGCGCCGCGGTTGGTGTACTCCGACTGCGGACCGGCAACAGGCAACCACCGAATTCTGAGAAGCCCTGAAGATGAAGCTGCTTCGTATCCTGCTGCTCTGCATCCCGATGGCCGTACCGGTGGCCATGGCCGCGCAACTGGTCGATCCCGAACCCATGTCGGTGCCGGCGGGTCTCGACGAAGCCGCCGTGGCCAACGCCATCAGGCTCGGACTCGGGCAAGCCCGATGGAAACCCGAGTCGGAGGAACCCGGTCGGATCATCGGCATGTACAGGAACAAGCTGCACATCGCCAGGGTCGGCATCCGCTATGACCGGGACCAGGTGAAAATCGCCTATCTCGACAGCTCCAGCCTGGGCTACGAGGAAAGCGGCGGCGTGCGCAACATCCACCGCGCCTACAACGGCTGGGTGGCACAGCTCTCCGGGAAGATCCAGTCGGAACTGGGGCGCGACAATCTGGATACGGTAGACGTCGCCGCGGCAATCAACGACATGCCGCCCCGCAGCGGCATCAAGCGCATGCCGGTGCAGGACGTGCTGGACTCTGCGGAGGCCCAGGGCCCGCTCGACGGCACGGTGCAATTCCATTTCGCCGGCCAGCCCAGGCCGGAGGTGCTCGAACAACTCGGAACGCAGGCCACCAACCGGGTGACCAGCGCGGCGGGTCGCAGCGATGAGGAAGCCTGCCGCTGGGCCATGCTGGCGGCCCTCAAGGACCTCCAGGCCGAGGCGAAGAAGCAGGGCGCGAATGCGGTGGTCGACATCCACAGCAACTACCGGGGCTGGGTCTACAATAGTCCAACCCAGTACGAATGCCACTCCGGCATGGTCAATGCGAAGCTGACGATCCGGGGCACGATCGCCAAGGTCCGTGAACCGTAGCGCAGCGTGACGCGTTCAGCAGCCGCCGCGCACGGAATGCTTCAGACTTTCCGCAAGCCCCGTAAGCCAATCCTCGTATAGCGATCAGGAGAATTCAGGATGAACAAGCTTTCCCTCGCCACCGCTGCGGCACTCCTTGCCGCGAGCGCCATGCAGCCGGCCCTGGCCCGCGACGACAAGCATCTGCTGCCGATCCAGGATGTCCTGGATTCCGCGGATGCGCAGGGCAAGCTGGGCGACGACGTCAAGCTGCACTTCTCCACCCAGCCCCAGCCGGCGATTGCCAAGACGCTGGGAGGCGACAGCAGCAACGCCAAGACCAACGCCGCCAACAAGTCCGATGAGGAGGCCTGTCGCTGGGCTATGCTGACGGCGCTGATGAAGCTGCAGGCAAAGGCCCGGACCCTCGGCGCCGACGCCGTCGTGGACATCAAGAGCAACTACAGGAACGTGCCGTTCGAGAGCGCCACCGAATACGAGTGCCACGCCGGCGCGATCATGGCCGGCGTCTCGCTGCGCGCGACCTACGCCAAGCTGAAGTGAGCATCACGCTCCGGCTCGCCCGCTACGCCGCGCTGGATGCCGCGGCGCAGTCGGCAGGCCTGGGCTTTCTCAGCAGCAGCGAGCGGCGGCGCCACGACTCATTCACCGCCGCCGCGAGGCGTCAGCAGTTCGTCGCCTCGCGCTGGTTGGCGCGGGAACTGCTGGCGGAACACTACGGCGGCCAGCCTCTGGACTGGGAACTGAGTTCCGAACCCAATGCGCCGCCCGCCGTAGCCTCCGGTGACTACAGGCATCTGAAGCTGGGCCTGTCGCATAGCGGCGGATGGGTCGGCTGCGCGGTATCGGAGCATCCGGTCGGGCTGGACCTGGAAACACTCACCCGCCCGCGCAAAGTCATGCTGATCGCCGCCACGGCCTGCAATGAAGCGGAGTGCGCCGAGCTCTCGGCCCTGCCGCCGGACCGGCAGCTGGCAGTGTTCTACCGCATGTGGACGCTCAAGGAAGCCTGGCTCAAGCAGCGTGGGCTGGGACTGGATTTCTCGCTGATGCGTGGCCTGCATGCCCAGCCTGCGAAAGGGGCGGCGTCCGCGCTCACGCTGGAGTCTTCCGCTGCCGGCCTCTGCGCCGCGGTCACGGCCGACGCCATCTCCGGGCCGCTGAACCTGCAGGCCGAGGGCCTGCGCTTCGAAACCTCAGGCTGGAGCCTGGAGTCGCGCGGCAGCTGAGCCGCGCTTGAGCAGCGTCAGCAGCGGCCCCGTCATCATCGTGGTGGCCAGCGCCATCAGCACCATGATCGCGAAGATGCGGTCGCTGAGGAAACCCAGGTCGTAGCCGATGTTCAGCACCACCAGCTCCATCAGGCCGCGCGTGTTCATCAGCGCGCCCAGTGCCAGCGCGTCGCGCCAGCCCTGACCGCTGGCGCGCGAGGCCAGTGTCGCGCCGCCGAGCTTGCCCAGTGTCGCCACCGCGATCACCCCCGTGCACATCAGCCAGTCCGCCCCCTCCAGCAAGCCGATCTGCGTGCGCAGACCGGTGAAGGCGAAGAACAGCGGCAGCAGGATCGCACCGGCGAAGGGCTCGATGCGCTCGGTCACCAGTTCACGCAGCTGGCGTTGCCCCGACACTGCCACGCCGGCCAGGAAGGCGCCGAACAAGGCATGCACGCCGATGACCTCGGTGACCCACGCGCAACCCAGGGCGAACAGCAGCAATGCCACGATGCGACCAGAGGCCTCGCCGTCGCGCAGACGCGCCAGGCGCGGGCGCAGCAAGCCAACCAGGGCGGCGATGAACAGCACGGTGGCCACCAGCGTCGGCAGGGCCGTCCCGGCGCCCTGGGCCTGTCCGAGCGCGATCACCAGGGCCAGCAGGCACCAGGCGGTGACGTCGTCGATCGCCGCGCAGGCGATGGCCGTCTCGCCCAGCGGTGTTCCCATCAGTCCGCGCTCGCGCAGGATGCGCGCCAGCACCGGGAAGGCGGTGATGCTCATGGCAATGCCCATGAACAACGCGAAGGACGCAAAGCCCACGCCGGTCGGTGCGTAAGGCCGGTACAACGCCAGCGCCGACAGCACGCCGAGCAGGAAGGGCAGCAGGATGCTGGCATGGCTGACCAGCAGGGCCTGTGCGCGCTGTTGCCGCAGCCGCGCGAGATCCAGTTCTGCACCGACGCCGAACAGGAAGACGATCACGCCGATCAGGCTCAGCAGCTTCAGCGAGCCCAGCGAAGCCGGTGGGAACAGCCAGGCCTGGGTCTCGGGCAGCAGCAGGCCGAACAGCGAGGGGCCGAGGAAGATGCCGGCCAGCATTTCGCCGATCACCGGCGGTTGTCCGAAACGCTGCGCGACGCGGCCCATCAGCTTGGCGGCGATCACCACCGCGACGATCTGCAGCAGCAGGCGCGGCAGCGGCTCCTGCAGGTGCTGGAGCCAGTGGGCCAGCGCGCCGGAATCGGGCTTCACGGCGGTAGCCGTGGCCGGGACGTGAAGCCACTCGGAGCCCCAGCTGATGGCCAGCACAACCCCCAGGACGCTGCTGAAAAGCAAGCTGCAGTAGAAGAGCCAGGGTTTGCGCATCGGATGGCGGAAAAAGGCGGCGGAGTCGCCAAGGATAGCGCCGCACGGGGGCTTGTGGATTCCCTGCCGCGAGGCGGACCGAAAAACGGATCGAAAAAGAGAACGGGTGCTTATGGACGGACAAAAAGAAAGGGCCGCTGTACAAGCGGCCCTCTCTGAGTTACATCCGCAGACTCGCTACGCTAGGATCCCCACGCCTTTGGGCGCGGGTATGATGGCTTATCGCGGACTGACATTGAGTCAGTCCGCGACCGGGCCATCAAATCCACTCGGCTCGGGCCTTTAGTGGAACTGCTCTTCTTCGGTCGAACCGGTGAGAGCCTTGACGCTGGACGAGCCGCCCTGGATCACGGTGGTGACGTCGTCGAAGTAGCCGGTGCCGACTTCCTGCTGGTGCGACACGAAGGTGTAGCCCTGCTCGCGAGCGGCGAACTCCGGCTCCTGCACCATGTTCACGTAGTGCTTCATGCCCTCGCCCTTGGCGTAGGCCTGGGCGAACTGGAACGTGTTGTACCAGTTGATGTGGATGCCGGCCAGCGTGATGAACTGGTACTTGTAGCCCAGGTCCGACAGGTCCTGCTGGAACTTGGCGATCTGCGTGTCGTTCAGGTTCTTCTTCCAGTTGAACGACGGCGAGCAGTTGTAGCTCAGCAGCTTGCCCGGGCACTCCTTGTGCACGGCCTGCGCGAACTCGCGGGCGAAGCCGATGTCCGGCACGCCCGTCTCGCACCAGACCAGGTCGGCGTACGGCGCGTAGGCGACGCCGCGGCTGATGGCCTGCTCGAGACCGTTCTTGACGCGGAAGAAGCCTTCCTGCGTGCGCTCGCCGGTGAGGAACGGCTTGTCGTTCGGATGGTAGTCCGAGGTGATCAGGTTGGCGGCTTCGGCGTCCGTACGGGCCAGCACGATGGTCGGCACGCCCAGCACGTCGGCGGCGAAGCGGGCAGCGATCAGCTTCTCGATGGCTTCCTGCGTCGGGACGAGCACCTTGCCACCCATGTGGCCGCACTTCTTGGCAGCGGCCAGCTGGTCTTCGAAGTGCACGCCGGCGGCGCCGGAGACGATCATGTTCTTCATCAGCTCGAAGGCGTTCAGCACGCCGCCGAAGCCGGCTTCGGCGTCAGCCACCACCGGCAGGAAGTAGTCGATGTAGCCCTTGTCGCCGGGGCCGATGCCACGGCTCCACTGGATTTCGTCGGCACGGGTGAAGGTGTTGTTGATGCGGCGAACCATGGTCGGCACGGAGTCGTACGCGTACAGCGACTGGTCCGGGTACATGGTTTCGCTGGTGTTGCCGTCGGCGGCAACCTGCCAGCCGGACAGGTACACGGCTTCCAGGCCAGCCTTGGCCTGCTGCATCGCCTGGCCAGCGGTGATCGCGCCGAAGGCGTTGACGTAGCCCTTCTTGGCTTCACCGTTGATGAGCCGCCACAGCTTCTCGGCGCCGCGCTTGGCCAGGGTGTGGTCGATGGCAACGCTGCCGCGCAGGCGGACCACGTCGGCGGCCGAGTAGCCACGCTTGACCAGCTTCCAGCGGGGGTTGGTCGCCCAGTCATGCTCAAGGGCCTTGATCTGCTCGTCACGCGTCGTCATTGCAACTGTCCTCTCGGTGAAAACCAATGGTGAAGAAAAAAGTGTCGGAGATGGCCCTGCGGCCGCCTCAGTTCAGGTACTCGTAGGCCGGCAGCGTCAGGAAGTCGCCGCACTGGCTGTTGGTGCTCATGCGGGCGAACATGCCGGCGGCCTCGGCGTAGCGGCCCTTGTAGTAGCGCTCGTCGCCGAAGGACTTGCGCAGACCGGCCAGCTCCTCGTCGATCATGCCCAGCACCAGCTCGCGGGTGACGGTACGGCCGTCGGCCAGCTTGGCGTTGTACTTGAGCCACTGCCAGACCTGCACGCGCGAAATCTCGGCGGTGGCGGCGTCTTCCATCAGGTTGTGCAGCGGCACGCAGCCGTTGCCCTTGATCCAGGCTTCGAGGTACTGGATGCCGACATTGACGTTGTTGCGCAGGCCGGCTTCGGTGATCTGGCCTTCCGGCACGCGCAGCAGGTCGTCGGCCTTGATCTTGCGCTCGGCGAACTTCTTGTCGATCTGGTTCGGCTGCGGCATGTGCTCGTTGAACACTTCCATCGCCACCGGCACCAGGCCCGGGTGCGCCACCCAGGTGCCGTCGTGGCCGTTGTTGACCTCGCGCAGCTTGTCGGTGCGGACCTTGGCGAAGATCTCTTCGTTCTTGGCCGCGTCCTTGGTCGGGATGAAGGCAGCCATGCCGCCCATCGCCTGCGCATTGCGCTTGTGCGTGGTCTGGCACAGCAGCTTGGAGTAGCTGTCCAGGAAGTGGCGGTCCATGCCGACGCTGAGGCGGTCCGGGATCATGCGGTCGCCGTGGGCACGGTAGGTCTTGATGAAGCTGAAGATGTAGTCCCAGCGGCCGCAGTTCAGGGCGACGATATGGTCGCGCAGTTCATACAGGATTTCTTCCATCTCGAACGAGGCCCAGATGGTCTCGATCAGCACGGTGGCCTTGATGGTCTTCTGCGGAATCTTCAGCTCGGTCTGGGCATCCTTGAAGATGCTGTTCCAGAGGCGCGCTTCCAGGTGCGACTGCATCTTCGGCAGGTAGAAGTACGGGCCGGTGCCGCGCTTCAGCAGTTCCTTGGCGTTGTGGAAGAAGTACAGCGCGAAGTCGACGATGCCGCCGGGGGCCGGCTCGCCGTCGACCAGGATGTGCTTTTCCAGCAGGTGCCAGCCGCGCGGACGCACGATCAGCGTGGCGATTTCCTTGTTGAGCTTGTACTCCTTGCCCTCGGGCGAGGTGAAGGAAATCTTGCGGCGCACGGCGTCGAACAGGTTGACCTGGCCGTCGATCATCAGTTCCCAGGTCGGGCTGGCCGAATCCTCGAAGTCCGCCATGAAGCATTTGGCGCCGGAGTTCAGCGCATTGATGATCATCTTGCGGTCCACCGGACCGGTGATCTCGACGCGACGATCCTGCAGATCGGCCGGGATGCCGGCGATCTTCCACTTGCCGTCGCGGATCTTCTTGGTTTCCTTGAGGAAGCCGAGCTTCATCTTGCCGGCGTCGACAGCGGCCTGGCGCACGTCGCGGTAGGCCATCAGCACTTCGCGGCGGGCCGCATGCTTGCGGACCAGTTTGGCGACGAACTTGAGCGCTTCCGGCGTGAGGATTTTCTTGGCGGCCGGAGTCATCTGGCCGAGGATTTCCACACCTTTCACTGCGCTCATTCGGGCCTCGTCTTTGTTAGGGTTGAAAAAAGCCGCGGAAGAATACAGAACACCCCTATTTATTGCAATGCAGCAGAAACATGCCGCCAGATGGCGTCAATTGTCATGTATTGCCATTCGGCGCGCATTTGCCGCCATGCAAAAAAACCAGCAAAAAATGTCGATTCCGGTCGCTTTGTGTCACCTGCGAATCTACACTTGCAGCATAGGCTCACTCATTGATTCCGTTGAGGAAGCGTTCAGTCGAACCATGGAGGGTTCATGAACCAGGCGGTACCCGCAGGCAGCTTTCAAGTCACCCTCACCGGCCGTCGCCTGAGCCCCGTCACCGATGCGGAACTGCTGCAGCGTCTGCGCGAGCAGTTCGGCCTCAGCGCCGAACAAGCCGTGCAGCTGCTGGTAGGGCCGCTGATCGTACGCCAGTCCCTGGAACTGAAGTTCGCCGCCAAGGTGGCCAGCGCCTTCCGCGCCTGCGGCATGGAGGCGCTGGTAGAGCCGATGACCGGCGCCGAGGCCAGCGCGCAGCCGGAACCCCTGCTCTCCGGCGCCAGTCGCGACCCCGGCCCGCCCGCGGCCAACGCCGCGGAAACGCCGCTGTCGGCGCTGGAAGCCCTGGCGCGGCAGGTACCGCCTGCCAGCCGGCTGGACGCGGCACGCCAGCGACAGATCCGCAACGGCAGCCTGCTCTGCGCGGCTGTCCGCGGGGCCTACATCGGCTTCACCGCCCTGGTGGTGGCCGGCTGGATCCTGGCGCTGGTCCGCAGCGTCCTGGCGCTGGCTGACGGCAGCCTGCTGGGTTTCGTCTACGCGATCCTGGTCCCGGGCCTGGGTGGCCTGCTGCTGATCGGCCTGCTGCTGTGGCCGCTATTGGCGCCGCGGCGCCCGGTGGTGGGACGCCTGCGCCTGGACCCGGCGCAGGAGCCGGAGCTCTTCCGTGCCCTGGCGGCCCTCAGCACCGCCCTGGGTGTTCCGGCGCCGGCCGAGGTCGTGCTCGACGGCGGTGCAAGCCTGAGCATCAAGCCCCTGTCCGGCGGCAGCGTCCGGCTGCGCGTGGGACTGCCGCTGCTGGCCAGTCTCAGCGCCCGCGAAATGACCGGCCTGATGGCGCAGCAGCTGGCCCTGCAGGCCGGCGGTAGCGACCTGCTGCGCATCCTCAAAATCCAGCGCTGGCTGGAGCAACGCGCCTATGACGGCGATCTCTGGGACGAAGCCCTGGAACGCAGCCAGAAGCAGGCCCGATCCGGCGCCGGCCAGACGATGGGCCGCATGATCGCGGCCGGCCTCGGCGTCGGCCGCCTGCTGATGGCGGGGCTGTACCACCTGAGCCTGCTCCTGGGCCGCAAGGCCCTGCACATCGCCGCCTTTGAAGCCGACCGCCGCGCAGCCACCGTGGTCGGCAGCCGCCTGTTCCAGCCGATGCTGCGCAACCAGCGCGCGGTCGACCAGGCCACCGACGAGGTGCGTGCACTGGCCAGCCAGCCCGTGGCCACGCCCGGCCAGCAGCTGCCGGAGGACCTGTTCGACGCCATCGCCGACCAGTTCCGCGCCACCGACGCGGCCAGCCTGGCCGCCATCGATGGCGAGCTGGAAAGCCTCGAAGAGGAATCCCCGAAGCGGCCGGCCTGGGGCGAACGCATCTCGCGGGTGATGCAGCTGCAGGCGGCGCCGCGCTACGCCTCGTCCCTGCCCGCACGACTCTTGCTGGACCAGTACGAGCTGTATTGCCTGAGACTGAGCCGCGAGTGGTACGAGCGCGAGGGCATCGTCCGTCCGGCCGCCAGCACCTCCTCCACTCATTCCGGCCTGACGCCGGCCATGCGCGCCACCCGCGAGATGCAGCGCGAGACCCTGGAGCGCTATTTCAACGGCCAGTTCCGGCCCTGGCCGTTGCTGCAGCCGATGCCGCCGGCCGACTCCGACATCGTCGGCCTGGGATGGCAGGGCACCATCGATACCCTGCGGCGGCGCTCGCCGGAACTGATCCAGGACTGGGTGTCGGCCGCCGAATGGGACCGGCGCCGCGCGCCGCTGTTGCTGGCAGCGGGGCTGGGCATGAAACCCTCGAAGTTCGGCCTCAGCGGCTGCGACCACCTTGCGCAGCCCGACATCTGGCGCCTGCTCGACGAAGTGCGCCGTCGCGATACCGACGCGCACCATCGCCTGACCGAAGACCTGAAGCTGCATGCCTTCCGCATCGAATGCGCGATCCGCGCCATGATGGACCAGGAGCGCCTGCAGGCCGAGTTCCTGCGCACGCTGCTGCAGCGCCTGCATGAAATGGAGGCGGACGCATCGATGCTGTCGGAACTGCACCGTGCCTCGCTCGCCCTGCAGACCCTCGCTGCCGATGGCCAGCACCAGGACGCGCAGAAGGACCTCAACGAGTCGCTGCGCCTGTTCCGCGGCCATGCCCACCGCCTGCTCAACGCCGGCCACACTGCCGCCCAGACGGTGCTGGAAGGTGGCAGCGTCAGCGGCTACCTGTTGCTGCGCTGCCCGCTGGCCGGGACCGAGCGCGGCACCGATGCGGCGCGCTACATGCAGGACGCGGAGGGCATGGCGGAGGCGTTCCAGGACCTCTACCAGGCCGCGCTGGGCGAGTTGGTGGGCCTCTGCGAACGCGCCGAGCGCGCCAGTGGCATCCAGCCGATCCGCAAGCTCGATCCGATGTCGCTGGGGTTGTAGCCGAGGCATCCATTGCGGGAGCGAGCCTGCTCCTGCATTCAGACAAACGAAGAAGCCGCCCTGAAGGCGGCTTCTTCGTTTGCAACAGCTGTGCTTACTTGTGGATCGCCGTATCGCTGACCAGGATGCCGTCGCCATCCGCATAGAGCCATGCGCCCGGCTTGAAGGTCACGCCGGCAAACACCACCACCTTGTCGCGGTGCGCGGTGTGCAGGCCCTTCTCCGACTTGCGCGGATGCGTGGCGATGGCCTTGACGCCGATCTGCTGGTTCTCGATCTCGGCAGTATCACGGATGCAGCCGTTGACCACGATGCCGGCCCAGCCGTTCTTCTCGCCGAGCACGCCAAGATTGCCTCCCACCAGCGCGCAGCGCAGCGAGCCGCCGCCGTCGACCACCAGCACGCGGCCCTCGCCCTTCTCTTCCAGGGCGGCACGCACCGAGGCGTTGTCCTCGAACACCTTTAGCGTGGTGATCGGGCCATGGAAGGCCAGCACGCCGCCGAAGTCGGCGAAGATCGGCTCGGCAACCTGCGCCTCCGGATGGGCGTCGGACAGGTCGGTGGTGGCGGTACTCATGCGGGTTTCCTCAGGAACTTGGGAAGGAGGGCAGTCAGGATGGCGTAGACCACCAGGCCAAAGAAGGAGATGAGCACCCAGCCCGGCAAGCTGATGCCCAGCCACTGCGCATCGATCTTGGCGCAGTTGCCGTCGCCGCGCAGCACGGTCTGCACGACCTCGCCCAGCGGCAACATCTCCATCAGGTAGTCCAGCGTCGGGCCGCAGGCCGGCACCTGGTCGGGCGGCAGGCTCTGCAGCCAGACGTGGCGCGCGGCGATGCCGGCACCGACCAGCGAGAACATGCTGACCAGGAAGACGTAGACCCACTGCCCCCAGGCCTTCGGCCCGTGGATGAAGGCGGCCAGGAAGGCAAAGCCCACGGCGATCATCGCCACGCGCTGGAACATGCAGAACGGACAGGGCTCGTAGCCCTTGTACTGCAGGTACAGCGCGAAGCACAGGGCGAACTGGATGCCCAGGAAGCCGAGCAGGTTCAGCTGACGATAGCTAAGGGTCATGGTCTCAATACGGGCTGGTGGAGGATCAGGCGACCGCGACCGGAATCTTGCCGATCTTGGCCTGCCAGATCTTCGGACCGGTGTTGTGCACGGAAGTGCCCTTGCTGTCGACCGCCACGGTCACCGGCATGTCCTTGACGTCGAACTCGTAGATCGCTTCCATGCCGAGGTCGCCGAAGCCCAGCACCTTGGCGCTCTTGATCGCCTTGGACACCAGGTAAGCCGCACCGCCCACCGCCATCAGGTAAGCCGCCTTGTGCTTCTTGATCGACTCGATCGCCACCGGGCCGCGCTCGGACTTGCCGATCATCACGCGCAGGCCGGTCTGGGCCAGCATCATCTCGGTGAACATGTCCATGCGCGTGGCCGTGGTCGGGCCGGCCGGGCCCACCGCCTCGTCGCGCACCGCATCGACCGGGCCGACGTAGTAGATCGCGCGGCCGGTGAAGTCCACCGGCAGCTTCTCGCCCTTCTTCAGCATGTCGGCGATGCGCTTGTGCGCGGCGTCGCGGCCCGTCAACATTTTTCCGTTCAGCAGCAGGATGTCGCCCGGTTCCCAGCTGGCAATCTCGGCGTCGGTGAGCGTGTCGAGGTTGACGCGCTTGGCCGTCTTCTCGTCGGCCTTCCAGGTGACCTGCGGCCAGTCTTCCAGCTTCGGCGTTTCCAGCTCGGCCGGGCCTGTGCCGTCGAGGTGGAAGTGCACGTGTCGGGTGGCGGCGCAGTTGGGGATCATCGCCACCGGCAGCGAGGCGGCGTGCGTCGGATAGTCCATGATCTTCACGTCCAGCACCGTCGTCAGGCCACCCAGGCCCTGGGCGCCGATGCCCAGCGCATTGACCTTGTCCATCAGCTCCAGGCGCAGTTCCTCGATGCGGCTCAGTTCGATGCCGGCAGCGGCGCGCTCGCGCAACTCGTGGATGTCCACCGGCGCCATCAGCGATTCCTTGGCCAGCAGCATCGCCTTCTCCGGCGTGCCGCCGATGCCGATACCGAGGATGCCCGGCGGGCACCAGCCGGCGCCCATCGTCGGCAGCGTCTTGATCACCCAGTCCACGATGGAATCGGACGGGTTGAGCATCACCATCTTCGACTTGTTCTCCGAGCCGCCACCCTTGGCGGCACAGATCACCTCGAGGTGATCGCCCGCCACGATCTCGTAGTGCACCACGGCCGGCGTGTTGTCCTTGGAGTTCATGCGCTTGCCCGCCGGGTCCAGCAGCACCGAGGCGCGCAGCTTGTTGTCCGGGTGGTTGTAGGCGCGGCGCACGCCCTCGTTGACCATGTCCTGCACCGACAGCGTCGCGTCCCACTTCAGGTTCATGCCCACCTTGAGGAACACCACGGCGATGCCCGTGTCCTGGCAGATCGGGCGATGGCCCTCGGCGCACATGCGCGAGTTGGTCAGGATCTGCGCGATCGCATCCCTGGCCGCCGGCGACTCTTCCCGCTCATAGGCCGCGCCCAGCGCCTGGATATAGTCCAGCGGATGGTAGTAGCTGATGTACTGGAAGGCATCGGCGATGGACTGGATGAAATCGTCTTGCTTGATCGTGGCCATGGGCTCTGGAAAACCTGTCTCTATGGATGGGTCAGGAACTGCCGGACGGTCCGGCGTGAATGCCACCCTCGGTAAGGGCGGCGGGGTCCAGCAATTTGCGCAGGGTTTCCTCGTCCAGCCCGCTCTGCTCGCGGGCCACGTCGAGGACCGACCGGCCTTCCTTGTACGCCTGCTTGGCGATCGCCGCACCCTTCTCGTAGCCGATCACGGCATTGGCGGCGGTGATCAGGATCGGGTTGCGCGACAGCGCCTCCTCGATGCGCGCCTCGCGCACCTTGAAGCCGGCGATGCTCTTGTCCGCCAGCAGGCGCGACACGTTGGCCAGCAGGCGGATCGACTCCAGCAGGTTATGCGCGATCAGCGGCAGCATGACGTTGAGCTGGAAGTTGCCGCTCTGCCCGGCGATGGTGATGGTGGCGTCGTTGCCGATGACCTGGGCCGCGACCATCGCCGTGGCCTCCGGGATCACCGGGTTGACCTTGCCGGGCATGATGCTGGAGCCGGGCTGCAGGGTCGGCAGCTCGATCTCGCCCAGGCCGGCCAGGGGTCCCGAGTTCATCCAGCGCAGATCGTTGGCGATCTTCATCAGGCTCACCGCCACGGTCTTGAGTTGGCCGGACAGTTCCACCGCCGCGTCCTGCGACGACAGGCTCTCGAAGAAGTCCGGGCTGGGCTTGAACCGCGCGCCCGTGCGCTTCGACAGGCTGCGCGCAAAGCGCAGCGCGAATTTCGGGTGGGCATTGATGCCGGTACCCACCGCCGTGCCGCCCTGGGCCAGCAGCCGCACCCGGTCCAGCGCCATGGAGACGCGGTCGCGGCCATAGCGGAGCTGCTGCGCCCAGCCGCCCATTTCCTGGTCGAAACGCACCGGCATGGCGTCCATCAGGTGGGTGCGGCCGGTCTTGACCTGGCCGGCAAGGCCGGCGGCCTTCTTCTCCAGCGTCTTCTGCAGGTGCTTGAGCGCCGGCAGCAGGTTTTCCTCGCAGGCCAGCACGGCGGCCACGTGGATCGCCGTGGGGATCGCGTCGTTGGACGACTGGCCGTAGTTGACCTCGTCGTTGGGGTGCACGGCGCGGCCCGCGCGCTTGCTGGCGAGGTGGGCGATCACCTCGTTGGCATTCATGTTGCTGGAGGTGCCGGAGCCGGTCTGGAACACATCCACCGGGAACTGGGCGTCATGCTGCCCCTCGGCCACTTCCAGCGCCGCCGCCGTGATGGCCGCGGCCGCCGCGGCGTCGATGAGCCCCAGTTCGGCGTTGACCTCGGCGGCGCTGGCCTTGATCAGGCCCAGGGCGCGGATGAACTCGCGCGGCATGCGCAGGCCGGAAACCGGGAAATTCACCACCGCCCGCTGGGTTTGCGCCCCCCACAGCGCGTCCCGGGGGACTTCGAGTTCCCCAAGGCTGTCTTTTTCGATGCGAATGCGGGACATGCGGCGGCTTCGGGGGGGTCTTGGTAAAATGGGCGTAAATCCTACCAAATCGCCCCTTTCGATGAATCTCACCTCCCTGTCCGCCGTCTCCCCCATCGATGGCCGTTACGCTGAAAAAACCGTCAAATTGCGGGAAATCTTCAGCGAATTCGGCCTGATGCGCTTCCGCGTGCTGGCCGAGATCCGCTGGCTGCAGGCCCTGGCGGCGCACGCGGGCATCCCCGAGGTGAAGCCCCTGTCCGCATCGGCGCAGGAAAAACTGGAGAAAATCGCCTCCGGCTTCGACATCCAGGAAGCCCAGCGGGTCAAGTCCATCGAGGACACCACCAACCACGACGTCAAGGCGGTGGAGTACTACCTCAAGGAGAAGATCGGCAACCACGCCGAACTGGCCATGGTGAAGGAATTCATCCACTTCGCCTGCACCTCCGAGGACGTCAACAACCTGTCCCACGCGCTGATGCTGAAGGAGGCCCGCGAGCAGGTGCTGCTGCCGCAGATCGACAAGCTGATCGGGGCCATTGCCGCCCTGTCGCGCAGCTACTCCGAGCAGCCGATGCTGACGCGCACCCACGGCCAGCCGGCCTCGCCGTCCACCGTCGGCAAGGAAATGGCCGTGTTCGTGCATCGCCTGGTCCGCCAGCGCGAACAGCTCGCCGCGGTGCAGCTGCTGGGCAAGGCCAACGGTGCCGTCGGCAACTGGAGCGCCCATTACGCCGCCTACCCGGACGTGGACTGGCCGGTGTTCTCGGCCGCTTTCATCAAGGGCCTGGGCATCGAGTCGAGCCCGGCGACCACGCAGATCGAACCGCACGACTACATCGCCGAGTATTTCCATGCGCTGAGCCGCACCAACACCATCCTCATCGACTTCTGCCGCGACGTCTGGGGCTACATCTCCCTGGGCTACTTCAAGCAGCGCACCATCGCCGGCGAAGTCGGCAGCTCGACCATGCCGCACAAGGTCAACCCGATCGACTTCGAGAACGCCGAGGGCAACCTCGGCATGGCCAACGCGATCATGCAGCACCTGGCCGAGAAGCTGCCGATCTCGCGCTGGCAGCGTGACCTGACGGACTCCACCGTGCTGCGCAACCTCGGCGTCGGCGTGGCCCACTCCCTGGTGTCCTACCAGGCCATCGCCAAGGGCATCGGCAAGCTGGAGGGCGACGCCTGGAAGATGGGCCAGGACCTCGACGCCAACTGGGAAGTGCTGGGCGAGGCGATCCAGACCGTCATGCGCCGCCACGGCCTGCCGGAGCCCTACGAGCAGCTCAAGCGCCTGACCCGCGGCCAGAAGGTCGGCAAGGAACAGCTGCGCGAGTTCATCAAGGGCCTGGCCCTGCCGGAAGAAGACAAGCAGCGCCTGCTGGCGATGACCCCGGGCAGCTACACCGGCAACGCCGTGCAGCAGGCCAAGGGCGTCTGACGCGCTCATGGTGGACACCACGCCGCCAGCCGACGCGGAACCGGCACCCGCCGCGGTCAGCGGCGTGGTGGCGTTCACCGAGCACGCCGTGCTGGTGGCCAGGGCCGCGCGCATGGACATCGTGATCTGCAGCGACACGCTGGACCGGCGCATCTACGGCGACGAGGCCTTCGTCGCCGCGGTACGCAGCTTCGTGCTGGCCCACCGCCGCGCACGCCTGCGCGTGCTGGTGCGCCGGCCCGGCACCACCATGCGCGGCGCCCACCGCCTGGTGGAACTGGGCCGCGCCTTGAGCAGCCGCATCGAATTCCGCGAACCGCTGCCGGAGCGTACGCTGTCGCAGGACGAATACCTGCTGGCGGACGAGAAGGCGCTATTGCTGCGCAGTTCGCCCGAAGAGATCGACGCCAAGTACCTGCCGCACGCGCCGCTGGACGCGCGCCAGATGCTGCGCACGTTCAATGCGATCTGGGAAGAATCGGTGCCGGCGCAGGAACTGCGCGACCTGCGGCTGTAGGAGTTACCCCTATCGAGCAGCCGCGGCCTCGCGCTCCGCCAGCAGCTTGAGGTTCAACAGCCCCGCCTCATAGTCCTTGCCGACCATGCCGTCGAGCATCAATCCGAACCAGCGGCCGAGGATGTTGCCCTGGAAGCTGGTTTCGTAGAGCCAGGTCACGCGCGTGCCCTCGCCCTCCGGCTGCAGCGTGAAGCTGGAGCGGTTGTCGCCGTCGAAGCCGGTGTACTGCAGCTGCATGCGCACGCGCTCGTTGGGCAGCGACTCGATGATCTCGAGGCTGCCGGAGCCGACGCTCTCCTGCTCGCTGTGCCAGGCCTGGCGCGCACCGACGCCCTCGGCCGGGCCGGAGCGTTCGGTCTTCATCGCAGGGTCCATCTTCGCCCAGGGCTGCCACTGGTTGAAGCGCGTGAAGCCGTTGACCAGCGGGAAGATCTGCGCCGGGCTGGCCTGCACCAGCACCGAGCGCTCGATGCGCGCGGTGTCGGGCAGCACGAAGAAACCGACGCCGATCAGCACCGCGATCAGGATCAGTGTGCCCAGCACGAAGTTGCGCAACACGCTCACGGGCATCGCTGCGCTCCGGCTACTTCAGGTGCTCGTCGATGAAGCTCTTGGCGCGGTTCAGCCAGGACGAGGTTTCCGGGTGGTGGTGACCGCCGTCCTTGCCCTCCAGCGTCTTGCCGAAATCGCGCAGCAGGTCTTTCTGCTGCCGGCTGAGCTTGACCGGGGTTTCCACCATGACGGTGCAGTACAGGTCACCGGTGGCGGAGCTGCGGATGGAGCGCACACCCTTGCCGCGCAGGCGGAACTGCTTGCCGCTCTGCGTGCCGTCGGGGATGTCCATCTCTGCCTTGCTGTCCAGCGTCGGCACTTCCAGCTTGCCGCCCAGGGCCGCGGTGACGATCGAGATCGGCACGGTGCAGTGCAGGTCGTTGCCGTCGCGCTCGAAGAAGTCGTGCGGGTGCACGTTGATCTGCACGTACAGGTCGCCCGGCGTGGCGCCCTTGTCGCCCGGCTCGCCTTCGCCGGTCAGGCGGATGCGGTCGCCGGTGTCGACACCGGCGGGGATCTTCACTTCCAGCGTTTTCTCGCGCTTGAGCTTGCCGGCACCGCGGCAGCTCTTGCAGGGATCGGTGATGGTGGTACCGCGGCCGCGGCAGTGCGGGCAGGTCTGCTGCAGCACGAAGAAGCCCTGCTGCACGCGCACCTGACCGGCGCCCTTGCAGGTCGGGCAGGACGAGGGCTTCTTGCCGTCGGCGGTGCCGTTGCCATGGCAGGGCTCGCACTCGCCCCAGGTGGGAATGCGGATGGACTCGGTGCTGCCGAACACCGCCTGCTCCAGCGTCAGCTCCATCATGTAGCGCAGGTCCGCGCCGCGGCGCGGACCACCGCGCCCGCCACCGCCGCCGCCACCGAAGATGTCGGCGAAGACGTCGCCGAAGATGTCCGAGAACCCGCCGGCGCCGCCGCCGAAACCGCCCGGCCCGCCGCGCTGCAGGCCCTCATGGCCGTGCTTGTCGTAGACCGCGCGCTTCTGCGCGTCGCAGAGCACCTCGTAGGCCTCGTTGGCTTCCTTGAATTTCTCCTCGGCCGCCTTGTCGCCCGGATTGCGGTCCGGGTGGTACTTCATCGCCAGCTTGCGATAAGCCTTCTTCAGCTCATCCTCGTTGGCCGTCTTCTCGACCCCGAGTACGTCGTAGTAATCGCGCTTCATCCGCCTGCGTCCCCAATTCGCTGTCTAGAACAGCAATGCAAAACCCGCTCCCAGAAACGCGGAAGGGGCGAGGCGCGGCAGCATTGCCGTGAGCCTCACCCCTTTGCCCGCATGGGCTTACTTCTTGTCCTTCACCTCGGTGAACTCGGCGTCCACGACGTCGCCGTCCTTGGAGCCGCCACCGGCGGAAGCGCCACCCGGAGCCTCGGCGCCTGCGGCGCCGCCTTCGGCCGCCTTGGCGGCGTAGACGCGCTCCATCAGCTTGCCGGAGGCTTCGGTCAGGGCCGTGGTCTTGGCCTCGATCTCGGCCTTGTCCTCGCCCTTCGCCGCTTCACGCAGCGCGGCCAGTGCATCCTCGATGGCCTTCTTCTCGTCGGCCTGCACCTGCTCGCCCAGGTCCTTCAGCGACTTCTCGACGGCGTGCGCCATGCCCTCGGCCTGGTTGCGCGCGGTCAGCAGTTCGCCGAACTTCTTGTCTTCCTCGGCATGGGCCTCGGCGTCCTTCACCATCTTCTGGATCTCGTCTTCCGACAGGCCCGAGTTGGCGGTGATGCGGATCGACTGCTCCTTGCCGGTGGCCTTGTCCTTGGCGGTGACGTGCAGGATGCCGTTGGCGTCGATGTCGAAGATCACCTCGACCTGCGGCATGCCGCGCGGCGCCGGCGCGATGCCGGCCAGGTCGAAGCGGCCCAGCGACTTGTTGGCCGAGGCCACTTCACGCTCGCCCTGGTAGACCTGGATCGTCACGGCGGTCTGGTTGTCCTCGGCCGTGGTGAAGGTCTCCGACTTCTTGGTCGGGATCGTGGTGTTCTTCTCGATCAGCTTGGTCATGCGGCCGCCCTGGGTCTCGATACCCAGCGACAGCGGGGTCACGTCGAGCAGCAGCACGTCCTTGCGGTCGCCGGACAGCACGGCACCCTGCACGGCGGCGCCCACGGCGACGGCCTCGTCAGGATTGACGTCCTTGCGCGGCTCCTTGCCGAAGAAGTTCTTGACCGCTTCCTGCACCTTGGGCATGCGCGTCTGGCCGCCGACCAGGATCACGTCCTGGATCTCGCTGGCCTTGAGGCCGGCATCCTTCAGCGCGATCCTGCAGGGCTCCATCGACTTGGCGATCAGGTCGTCGACCAGCGACTCCAGCTTGGAGCGGGTCAGCTTGATGTTCAGGTGCTTGGGGCCCGAGGCGTCGGCCGTGATGTACGGCAGGTTGACCTCGGTCTGCGTGGTCGAGGACAGCTCGATCTTGGCCTTTTCGGCAGCTTCCTTCAGGCGCTGCAGGGCCAGCGGGTCCTTGTGCAGGTCGATGCCCTGCTCCTTCTGGAACTCGCCGGCGATGTACTCGATCACGCGATGGTCGAAGTCTTCGCCGCCCAGGAAGGTGTCGCCGTTGGTGGCCAGCACCTCGAAGGACTTCTCGCCGTCGGCCTCGACGATGTCGATGATCGACACGTCGAAGGTGCCGCCGCCGAGGTCATAGACCGCGATCTTGCGGTCGCCCTTGACCTTGTCCAGGCCGAAGGCCAGCGCGGCCGCGGTCGGCTCGTTGATGATGCGCTTGACCTCGAGGCCGGCGATGCGACCGGCGTCCTTGGTGGCCTGGCGCTGGCTGTCGTTGAAGTAGGCCGGCACCGTGATGACCGCCTCGGTCACCGGGTGGCCGAGATAGTCCTCGGCGGTCTTCTTCATCTTCATCAGGATTTCGGCGGACACCTGCTGCGGCGCCAGCTTCTTGCCCTTGACGTCGACCCAGGCGTCGCCGTTGTCGGCCTTGATGATCTTGAACGGCGAGTGCTTGACCGCCTTCTGGACCTCGGCATCCTCGAAACGGCGGCCGATCAGGCGCTTCACCGCGTACAGGGTGTTGTGCGGGTTGGTCACGGCCTGGCGCTTGGCGGCGCGGCCGGTGATCGGGTTGGCGTCGTCGGTGTAGGCGACGATGGACGGCGTGGTGCGCTCGCCCTCGGCATTTTCGATGACCTTGACGCTGCCGCCTTCGAGGACGGCAACGCAGCTGTTGGTGGTGCCGAGGTCGATACCGATGATCTTGGACATTGCTCAGATACTCCGTGAAATTCGTTGCTTATGCGTTAATTGATGGCGCGGCGGGGCAATTCAAGAGCCCGCTCAGGCGGCCGGGGCCCGCGAAACGACGACCATGGCCGGGCGCAGCAGGCGCTCCTGCAGCAGGTAGCCCTTCTGCAGGGTGCTGACCACATGGTTGGGCGGCAGCTCGGCCGACTCCGCCATGGTCATGGCCTGATGGTGATCCGGGTTGAAGGGCTGGCCGGTGGGGTCCACCACCTTCACGCCGTGCTTCTCCAGCACCGCCATCAGCTGGCGGTAGGTCAGCTGCATGCCGTCGGCCATGGCCTTGGCGGCGGCATCGCCGTCGGCGGCCTTGAGGCCCAGTTCCAGGCTGTCGGCCACCGCCAGCAGGTCACCCAGCAGGCGCTCGTTGGCGAACTTGAGGCTGCTGGCGGCATCGCGCTCGAGGCGGCGGCGGGTGTTTTCCAGGTCGGCGGCGGCGCGCAGCTGCGCGTCCCTGGCGGCGGCGGCCTCGGCCCGGGCCTGTTCCAGCTCCTGGCTCAGGGCGGCGATTTCGGCGTTGGGATCGGACGGCAGTTCGTCCGTGGGAGCCTGGGTTTCCGGCGTGGCTGTCATGTCGGTGTTTGGCGTAAAAATGGGGTTTCTGGCCCTT
The DNA here is from genome assembly GCF_003428335.1 of Solimonas sp. K1W22B-7. Taxonomy (GTDB): domain Bacteria; phylum Pseudomonadota; class Gammaproteobacteria; order Nevskiales; family Nevskiaceae; genus Solimonas_A. Next base: position 2,517,968 of record NZ_CP031704.1, on the reverse strand, counting down.
CAGGGGCGCGCAGGATAATGAAAAAACGCCGTCCGCGCCTTACGCGGACGTCGCCTGCAGGGGTTTTGGGGCCTAACCGCCGGTTTTCAAGCCCTGGGTCAGTACCCGGGCGGTTTCCTGCACCAGCGGGATGATGCGGTGGTAGGCCATGCGAGTGGGGCCGATGACGCCCAGCACGCCGGCCACCTGGCCCTCGACGAAGTACGGCGCGGTGACCACGCTGCACTCGTCCAGCACGCGGTAGCCGGATTCGTCGCCGATGAAGATCTGCACGCCGTCGGCCCCCAGGCACTGGTCGAACAGGTTGAGCAGGTCGCGCTTGCGGTCCAGGGCGTCGAACAGGTTGCGCAGGCGCTGCACGTCGCCCAGCTCCTGGAAGCCCATCAGGTTGCTGCCGCCGGCCAGGACGTAGTCCGGGGGGCGGTCGCCGGTCACTGCCTGCTCGGCCATGGAGGCGGCGTCGCGCAGGTGCAGGTTCAGGCGGTTCTGGGTGTCGATGGCGTCGCTCATCAGCGCATTGCGCAGGCTCACCAGGTCACGGCCGGCGAACTGCTCGTTGAGCAACGCGGCGTAGCGGCCCAGCTCGTCGGCGCCATAGGGGCGCTCGGTATGGATCACGCGGTTCTGGACCTCGGCCTGGTTCACCACCAGGATCGCCAGCACGCGGTTGCCGGACAGCGGCAGGAATTCCACCTGCCGCAGCAGCGCCAGGTTGCGCCGCGGCACCGTGACCACGCCGGCCATGTGCGAGATCTGCGACAGCAGCGCCGAGGCGGCCTGCACCAGGTCGGCCTCGGAGCGGGCGCGCTCCGGCACCAGGGTTTCGGTGATGCGATCGCGCTCGGCGTCGGTCAGCGGCTCCGGCGCCAGCATGTTGTTGACGAAGTAACGGTAGCCGCGCGTGGTCGGGATGCGCCCGGCCGAGGTATGCGGCGAGGCCACGAAACCCAACTCGTCCAGGTCCGCCATGACGTTGCGGATCGTGGCCGGCGACAAGCCCAGGGCAGCCATCCGCGACAGCGTGCGTGAGCCCACTGGCTGACCATCGTGGATATAGCGCTCGACCAGCAGCTTCAGCAGCTCGGCGGCGCGGGAGTCCAGGGGATTCGACATAGCTGGAGTCTATCCGTAAGCGATACGTCCACGCGACGGCGTGCCATTTTCGTGTCCCGCTAACCCTATCGACCCGCGGTGTACTCGACGTACATAAGGGGCGATAGGGGCCGCGGGGCGCGAAAATGGCCCCGTCCCGAAGGGTTGCGCCAGAAATCGCGCCATGCGGCGCCGGCCGCTGCTTATTGGGGCCCACCCAACCGCGCATCGACCGGCTGAGCCTGGCGCGATTTCTGGCAGCAACGCGTGGACGTATCGCTTACGGATAGGCTCCAGAAAATGAAGAACTTGTTACCGCAATTCAATAGCACGAACGCATCAGGACGGCGAGGTTTCATGGTATTTTTTCGCGGTATCAGCCCCCAAAGCTCCCCATGACCCACTTCAAGACCGTCGGTGTGATCGGCAAGCACCGCAGCCCCCAGGTTGCGCCTGTGCTGAACGCGCTGTGCCGACACTTGCAGGAACTGGGCCGCACCGTGCTGGTGGACACCTACAGCGCCGACCTGGTGGACGAGCCGGTCAGTTTTGTGACCCGCGCCGACCTCGCCCGGCGCTGCGACCTGGTGGTGGTGGTCGGTGGCGACGGCACCCTGCTGGCCGCCGCGCGCGAGCTGGCGCCGGCCGGCGTGCCCCTGCTGGGCATCAACCAGGGCCGCCTCGGCTTCATGGTGGACGTGACCCCGGAGGACATGCGCGAAAGCCTGGCGGCCATCTTCGCGGGCGAGTTCGTGCGTGAAGACCGGCTGCTGCTGAGCTGCCGCATCCTGCGCAACGGCGAGCCGGTGCAGCCGGTGCTGGCGGTCAACGACGTGGTCATCCGCAACCAGGCGGCGATCCGCATGCTGGAATTCGAAACCTGGATCGAGGGTGAATTCATCTCCCAGCACCGCGCCGATGGCTTCATCATCGCCTCGCCCACCGGCTCCACCGCCTATGCCCTGTCCGGCGGCGGCCCGGTGGTGCACCCCTCGCTCGACGCCCTGGCCCTGGTGCCGATCTGCCCGCACACCCTGTCGGACCGCCCCATCGTGGTCAGCGCCCGGCAGGCCGTGCGCCTGGTCCTGGGCGGCGCCGAGGGCACCCGCGTGATGCTCACCTGCGACGGCCAGACCAGCGAGATCCTGCAGCCCGGCGACGCCGTGGAAGTGTCGCGCGCGGACTGGCCCCTGAGCCTGATCCACCCCAAGAACTACAGTTACTTCAACCTGTTGCGCAACAAACTTCATTGGGGCCGAGGCCCCGCCCAGCGCAAGCCCGGCTGAACTTCTACGCCTTACCCATGCTGACCCACCTGCAGATCAAGAACCTCGCCATCATCGACGAGCTGGCCCTGGATTTCGGCCGCGGCTTCACCACGCTGACCGGCGAGACCGGCGCGGGCAAATCGATCCTGATCGACGCCATCGGCCTGGTCATCGGCAGCCGTGCCGACGCCAGCCTGGTGCGCAGCGGCCAGGAGAAAGCCGAGGTCAGCGCCGAGTTCGCGCTGGACGACGCGGGCGATGCCGTTGCCTGGCTGGCGGAGCAGGAACTGCGCGACGAGGACGAGCCGGGCCGCTGCCTGGTGCGCCGCGTGGTCTATGCCGAGGGCCGCACCCGCGCCTTCGTCAACGGCCAGCCGGTCAATGCCGGGCCGCTGCGCGAGCTGGGCGAACGCCTGATCGAGATCTTCGGCCAGTCCGAGAGCCAGACCCTGCTGCGTCCTGAGGTGCAGCGCGGCCTGCTCGACCAGTACGGCGACCACGGCACGGCGCTGGACGCGGTGCGCGAGGCGGCAAAGGAGCACGGCGAGGTCGAGCGCCAGATCGAGCGCCTGCGCACCGCCGGCAGCCGCGACCCGGCGCAGCTGGACTACCTGCGCTTCCAGCTCAGCGAGCTGGAAGCCCTGAACCTGGGCGAAGGCGAGATCGAGCAGGTGGAAACCGAGCATCGCCGCCTGGCCAATGCCGGCCGCCTGGTGCAGGACGGTGGCCAGGCGCAGGAACTGCTCTACGGCGCCGAATCCAGCCTCTATGACCAGCTGGCCACCGCCAGCGCCCTGCTCAGCGGCCTGGTGCCGCTGCACGAAGGCTTCCGTGAAGCCCTGGACCTGGCCGAGAGCGCCCAGGCGCAGGTGCGCGAGGCCGCCGATTCGCTCAACCGCCTGCTCGGCAAGCTGGACCTGGACCCGGAACACCTGGCCCAGCTGGAACAGCGCATGGCCGACATCCACGAACTGGCGCGCAAGCACCGCATCCGTCCCGCCGAACTGCCGCAGAAGCTGGCGGGCCTGCGCGAGGAACTGGGCGGGATGGAAGATGCCGCCGGGCAGATGGAAGCCCTGGAGAGCAAGCGCAAGGCCGCGCTGAAGCGCTACCGCGAGGCCGCGGCGAAGCTGGGCACGGCCCGGCGCAAGGCCGCCAAGGGTTTCAGTGAGCAGGTTTCGGCGATCGTGCGCCAGTTGGGCATGGCCAATGCGCAGTTCCTGGCGGCGGTGGAGACCGACGCCGAGGGCCGCCCGCGCGCCAGCGGCGACGACGAGGTGCGCTTCGACTTCAGCGCCAACCCCGGCCAGCCGCCACGCGCCCTGGCCAAGGTCGCCTCCGGCGGCGAACTGTCGCGCGTCTCGCTGGCGGTGCAGGTGGTGGGCCAGCAGCGCTCCGGCGCCGCCACCATGATCTTCGACGAGGTGGACGCCGGCATCAGCGGCGGCGTCGCCGAGGTAGTGGGCCAGAAGCTGCGGGAGCTGGGCGGCCAGCAGGGCCAGGTGCTCTGCGTGACCCACCTGGCGCAGGTCGCCGCCCAGGGCCACCAGCAGTTCGCCATCGCCAAGGAAGTGAAGTCAGGCCAGACCTATACCCGGGTGCGGCCGCTGGCCCAGAAGGACCGCGTCGAGGAGCTGGCGCGCATGCAGGGCGGCGTGGAAATCACGAGCGCGGCGCTGAACCATGCGAAGGATTTGCTGCAGCGGGCGGCGAAAGCCTGAATCTGTCCCCTCTCCCGCTTGCGGGAGAGGGTGGCCGAAGGCCGGGAGAGGGTTTCTGGAAATCGGGGCAAGCGACCACCCTGCCCATCTACAGACACCCTCACCCTGCCCCTCTCCCGCCAGCGGGAGAGGGAACTTGAGGTCAGTTCTTCTTCTTGCTGCTCTTCGGTCGCACATACAGGACCAGGCTATGGTCCTCCACGACGAAGCCGTGCTTCTCGGCGATCAGCTTCTGCAGCTTCTCGATTTCCTCGCTGACGAACTCGACCACCTCGCCGGTTTCGAGGTTGACCATGTGGTCGTGGTGGGGACCGCGTTCCAGCTCGAACACGGCATGGCCGCCCTCGAAATGGTGGCGCTTGACCAGGCCGGCGGCCTCGAACTGGGTCAGGACGCGGTAGACCGTGGCCAGGCCGATGTCCTCCTCGGAGTCCATCAGCTTGCGGTAGATGTCTTCCGCAGACATGTGGCGGGCCGGGTTGCTCTCCAGCATTTCCAGGATTTTCAGGCGCGGAAGGGTAACCTTGAGGCCGGCGCTGCGAAGATCGGACGATTCCACGATATGCCTGTCAAAGGGAGGATTTCCGGTATTATCGCACTCCCCTACGAGGCATCAACACCATGCGCGTTATTTTGTTGGTTCTTGGGGCTCTTGCCCTGAGCGCCTGCCAGATCGTCTACAAGCTGCCCACCCGCCAGGGCAATGTCATCGAACAGAAGCAGCTGGACCAGCTGCAGACGGGCATGACCCGCGAGCAGGTCCGCTTCCTGATGGGCACCCCGGTGGCCGCCAGCCCCTTCGAGGACCGTCGCTGGGACTACGTCGGCTACTACAAGTCGCCGCGCGGCAAGGTCTCCTCGCGCGTGGTCAGCGTCTACTTCGAGAGCGAAAAGGTCGCCCGCCTGGAAGGCGTCAAGGCGCTCGAGGGTGAAAAAGCTGCCGACAAGGCGCTGGAGAACCCGGACGTGAAGACGGTGCTGCGCGAGGACAAGAAGGCCCAGGCCGAGGACACCCGCGTCGAGAGCGAGCAGGGCAAGGAATCCGGCGTGATCCTGACCCCGGATCGCTCCACGCCCTGATCCGGCTCTTTCCCGGCCTCCGGGAAAAGCATACCGTTGACTCCGCAGAGCTTCCCGGGCGCGGCCGCACCGTGCGCCGGGCGCGCCTGCGAAGGGTTTGAACCTCAGCCGGCCCAGACCGGCTCCATCCTGTCCCGGGGGACAGCATCATGAAGCGTTCCAGTCTGCTGATCGCAGCCAGCCTGCTGCTGGCCCTGGCCGGTACCGCCCAGGCCAAGGTCGATATCGCGCAGGCCGCCAAGCTCGGCGCCGCGCTGACCCCGGTAGGCGCGGAACGTGCCGCCAACAAGGAAGGCAGCATCCCTGCCTGGACCCCCGGCAAGCAGCGCGGCAAGCTCAGCGGCGAGTTCTTCTCCGACCCGGCGATCGACGCCGAGCAGCCGGTCCTGGTGCTGAACGCGGCCAACATGTCGCGCTACCTCGACCGGCTGTCCGAGGGCCACAGGAAGCTGCTGTCGCTGCACCCCAGCTACAAGATGCTGGTCTACCCCTCGCACCGTCCGGTGGCGATGCCCGAGGAGATCTACGCCGCGACCAAGGTCAACGCCAGCGTCTGCGAGCTCTCCGGCGTGGAGGACCTGGACGGCTGCACGCTGGGCGTGCCCTTCCCCATTCCCAAGTCCGGCCCGGAGCCGATCTGGAACCACAAGCTGCGCTGGCGCGGCGAAGCGGTGCGCCGCTACAACAACCAGATGATCGTGCAGCCCAATGGCCAGTACCAGCTGACCAAGATCCTGGAAGACGTGGAGTTCACCTACGGCTCCATCAGGAAGCCGCTGACCCTGCACCGTGGCGAAGGCGAATTCCTGCGCTATCTCGCCTCCACCATCGCGCCGCCGCGCGTGGCCGGCACCACCATCCTGGTGCACGACAAGGCCGGCACCGGCAGCGAAGGCCGCGCCGCCTGGCTCTACACGCCGACGCTCAAGCGCGTGCGCCGCGCCCCCACGGTCTGCTGCGACAACCCGGCCGAGGGCACCGACGGCAACCAGTACTACGACCAGGTGGACATGTTCAATGGCACCATGGAGCGCTACAACTGGAAGCTGGTGGGCAAGAAGGAGCTGTACATCCCGTACAACTCGCATCGCATCGGCAGCAACACCATCCGCTTCTCGCAGCTGGCCCGCCCCGGCCACCTGAACCAGGACCTGCCGCGTTACGAACTGCACCGCGTGTGGATCGTCGACGCCGAGCTGCGCCCCGGCATGGCCCACACCTTCAAGAAGCGCCGTTTCTACCTCGACGAGGACGGCTGGAACATCGTGCTGGTGGACAACTACAACAATCGCGGCGAGCTCTACCAGTTCCAGGAAGGGCACACGCAGTTCGGCACCAACATCCTCGCCAGCTCGGCCGCACCGGAAGTGATCTACCACTTCGACAGCGGCCGCTACTTCGTCACGGCGATGTTCAACGAAGACAAGCCCTACGACTTCACCCCGGCCTACAAGCCGGACTACTTCAGCGCCGCCTCGGTGCAGAAACGCGTCACCAAATAGGGGCTAGCTGCCCTTCTTGCGGCTGGCCGCAGCGCGCTGCCGCCGCACCTGCTTGGGGTCCGCCAGCAGCGGGCGGTAGATCTCCACGCGGTCGCCGTCCTGCAGGGGTTCGTCGGCCGTCACCGGCCGCGAGAAGATGCCCAGGCGATTGCGCGACAGGTCGATCTCCGGAAAGCGCCGCAGCATGCCCGAGCGCTCCACCGCCTCGCCGGCGCGAGTCCCCGCCGGCACTTCCAGTTCCAGGATCAGCTGCCGCTCGGCCAGCGCGTAGGCCACCTCGACACGGATGTTTTCAGCCGCGACCATGCAGCGACTCGGCGCGCTTGCGGAAGGCCTCGATCAGGCCGCTGACGGCGCGGTCCAGCAAGGGCGAGAGCGTCCCCTCGAGCACACGGCTGCCGAAATCCAGCGACAGCTTCAGGCTGACCTTGCAGGCATCCTCGGCCAGCGGCAGGAATTCCCAGACACCGTCGAGCTTGCGGAACGGCCCGTCGACCAGGCGCATCTGGATGCGGCTGCCGGGCTGCAGGCGGTTCTCGGTGGCGAAGCTGTCCTTGAGTCCCTTGACGTTGAAACCCAGGCGCGCGCGGACCAGTTCGTCGCTGCGCTGCTCCACGGTGGCGGCAACGCAGCCCGGCAGGAAGCCGGGGTAGGCCTCGATATCGGCCACCAGCTCGTACATCGCCTGCGCGGAGAAGCGCAGCAATGCGGAACGCTCCAGCTCTGCCATGACCTAGCCGTTGCCCCAGAGGTTGGCGATCCAGTCGAGCAGGCCCGCCGAGTAGCCCAGGATCACGATCAGGGCCATGCGGGTCGGGTAGCGCAACAGCGTGCGCCAGACATTGAACAGCCAGCCCTCGCGCTCGCCGAAGGCGGAACGCGCCATCTCCTCCGGCATGATGCGCGCCGCAAAGATGCAGATCAGCAGCGCCGTGGCCGGCGCGAACCAGCTGGCCGTGAGCCACTGCATCCAGCCGAAGAAATTGCGCCCCAGCAGCGTCCAGTCCTGCAGCACGCCGAAGGACAGCAGCGTGCCCAGGCCCAGGAACCAGATCAGCAGCGAGCTGGAGGTGGCCGCGAACACGCGCGTGGTACGGAAGCGGTCCATCAGGTAGCGCGTATTGGTTTCCAGCAGCGCGCTGGCCGAGGTCAGCGTGACGATGAACAGCATCGTGTACAGCAGCAGCGCCACGACGATACCGGCCATGCCCGGCGGGAAGGCCGCCGGCAGCGCCTGGAACAGCAGCGCCACGCCGCTGGCCGGCTCGACACCGGCACTGAAGATCAGCGCGAAGATCGCCAGGCCCGCGAGCAGGCTGAAGACCGTGTCGATCAGCACCACGCCCAGGGCCAGTCGCTTCACCGGCGCCCGTGCCGGCAGGTAGCTGCCCAGGGCCAGCATCGAGCCGATGCCCAGCGCCATGGTGAAGAAGGCCTGCTGCAGGGCTTCCAGCGCGCCGCGCCAGCCGAACTTGTGCCAGTCCGGCGTCAACAGGAACTTCAGCGCCTCCGCCGTGCTGCCGTTGAGCATGGCGTAGACGCAGAGGCCGATCGCCATCAGGAAGGCGGTCGGCAGCAGGCGCAGCGCGGCGCGCTCGATGCCGTCGCGGAAGCCGTGCGTGACGATGATGCAGGCCGTGACCATGAAGATCGTGTGCCAGGACAGCGCCCGCTCCGGGTCCTGGGCGAAGCTGAGAAAGGCCTGGTGCGCCTGCTCGGTGCCGATGCCGTCGAACACCCCGCCGGCCGCGCGTACCGCGTAGGCCAGGCTCCAGCCGGCAATCACGCTGTAGTAGGACAGCACCATCACCGCGCCGGCCAGCGACAGGTAGCCGATCACCACCCAGTAGCGCGAGGCCCCGGCCGCGTCGACGATGCGGCGGATGCCGCTGATGACGTCGTCGCGCATCCAGCGGCCCAGTACCCACTCGGTGGCCAGCAGCGGCAGGCCCACCAGCAGCAGGCACAGCAGGTAGAAGCCCAGGAATACGGCACCGCCATGCTCGCCCATCAGGTAAGGCAGCCGCGACGCGTTGCCGATGCCCACCGTGGCGCCCGCGGCGACCCACAGGAAGCTGCGCGACGACGTCCAGTAGCCGTAACTGCTTTCGCGGATGTTCATCCCGATAGTCTAGCGGGAACCGCGCGTTCCGCATGGCCCCCGATGAGCGGCTTGCCGGCCCTTGATCGCCGCCGGGGCGCACCCATACAGGGTACCCGGACACGTACAAGCGCCGCGGCGCCTATAATTCCCCGATGAGCAAGAAGGAAGACAACAAGAAAGAGAAGGAAGGCGACCGCCGCATCGCGGAGAACCGCCGTGCGCGCCACGACTACTTCATCGAGGAAAGCCACGAGGCTGGCCTGATGCTGCAGGGCTGGGAGGTCAAGAGCCTGCGCGAGGGCCGCGCCCAGATCACCGAGGCCTACGTCGTGCTGAAGAACCGCGAAGCCTGGCTGATCGGCGCGCACTTCACCCCCGGCAAGCACACCTGCACCCACGAGATCGCCGACTCCACCCGCACCCGCAAGCTGCTGATGCACGAACGCGAACTGGCCCAGCTGATCGGCAAGGTCGAGCGCGCCGGCTACACCCTGATCCCGCTGGACCTGCACTGGACCCGCGGCCGCGCCAAGCTGCAGGTGGGCCTGGCCAAGGGCAAGAAGCAGCACGACAAGCGCGCCGACCTGAAGGAAAAGGACTGGCAGCGGGACAAGGAACGCATCATGAGGAAGCACGCCTGAGCCCGCCCGGGGAACTCCCCCGGCCGGCCGCGGTCATAGGTGCTACACTGTAGTTTCACAGGGGGTGACCTGGCTTCGACGCCGGTTATGAAGCCCAAAGTGCATGCCGAGGTGTCATGTCCTCGTAAATCCCGTGGCAACCAAGCTAGTTGCGAACGACTCCAACTACGCCCTCGCCGCCTAATCCCGGCGAGCGTCCGACCAGACGGTGTTGATGCCCCTGAATCGGATGTCGACTCTCATCAACTCGCAGTGAAGCCCGCCCTTGGCCGATCTGCTAAAAAACTAAGGGGATAAGCGACGGCGTTCCGTGCCCCTCCGGCAGCCGAAGACCAAAATCAATGAGAAGGCTACGCATGTAGATCCCAGGGTGGACAGCTGACGGACAGGGGTTCGATTCCCCTCACCTCCACCAACAAACCGAAAAGGCCACCCCGGAAGGGTGGCCTTTTCGGTTATTGGCGTCGGTTCGGGGAATCAAAGTCCTGTCCGGTACAGCCATGGGGCCTCGACGGGGGCTTTCCATGGAGCGAACAGTTTTGCTCCACGCCGGCGAGGCGGGCGGGCCTCTGTGCCCGCCCCGGCCTTGAGCGAAGCGAAAGGGATTCCCCTTACCTCCGTCACCTCGTAAGAAAACCCCGATACCTTTCCCGCCGTCACCCCGTTGTGACGCCCCACACACACGCCCCGCCCAGCTTTGCCCCAGAGTGACGCCACCGCGCTGGGCAGCCTTTTCTGCCCCGCGGTCACTCTGGGGAGAGAGCATGAGCGGTCAGGGCAACGGATCGACGGCGCGCAAGCTGGCTTTGGGGGGCATGTTGCTGCTGGCGGGCGCCGCCTCGGCGGCACTACTGCCGGCCCTGCAGACCGGCTCCACGGTGGAGTTCAGCGCCGCCAGCTACAGCGCCACCGAGAACGGCGGCCAGGCCACGATCACGGTCAGGCGCAGCGGTTCGGCCCTTTGGCCGGTCAGCGTCCACTACGCCACCGCCAACGGCACGGCCACCGCCGGCTCCGACTACACGACGGCCAGCGGCACGCTCAGCTGGAAGTCCGGCGACAAGGCCGACAAGAGCTTCGTGGTTGCGCTGCTGGACGACCAGGCCGTTGAGGCCACCGAAACGATCAAGCTGCAGCTCTCCGGCCCCAAGACCGCCAAGCTGGGCACGGTTGCTACCGCGACGCTGAGCATCACCGACAACGACGTCGCCAACGCCATTTCCTTCGCCTCGGCCGGCTACACCGCGGCAGAGGGCAATTCCGTGGTCGTGACCGTCAAGCGCAGCGGCGCTTCCGGCGCGGCCAGCGTGAAGTACGCCACCGCCGACGGCAGCGCCAAGGCCGGGGCCGATTACGTCGCGGCGAGCGGCACGCTGAACTGGGCCGCGGGCGATGCCACGCCGCGTTCCTTCAGCGTGCTGCTCGCCGACGACACCACCCAGGAACCGGACGAGGCTTTCAGCGTTGCGCTGAGCAATGCCACCGGCGCCGCGCTGGCGGCACCGACGGCGGCCAGCATCACCATCCCGGCCAACGACGCGCCGCCGCCCTCGGGGGCGATGAACCCGATCCTGTTCGTGACCCAGGTCCCGGTGGGCGGCTTCCTGCCGGTGACGGCCGCCTTCGGCGCGCAGGAGCCTTCGCAGAGCAAGGCACCGCGCGGCGGCGACCTGATGATCCGCTACACCGATGGCAGCCTGCGCAATCTCACTCGCGAGGCCGGCTACGGCGTCGATGGCTGGCAGAAGGCCGGCGCCATCGCCGTGCGCCAGCCGGCAGTGCACTGGAACGGCCAGAAGGCCGTGTTCAGCATGGTGGTGGGCGGCAACCCGCAGCAGTACCAGAGCGTCAACGCCCAGTGGCAGCTCTACGAGGTCACCGGCCTGGCCCAGGGCCAGACTGCGCAGATCGTGAAAGTACCGGGGCAGCCGGCCGGCTACAACAACATCGCGCCCGCCTACACCTCGGACAACCAGATCATCTTCGCCTCGGACCGGCCGCGTAACGGCGCGGCGCACCTCTACCCGCAGCGCGACGAGTACGAATCCGCCAACGTCGAATCGGGCCTGTGGAAGCTGGACCCGATGGCGCAGACCTATCGCATCCTGGAGCACGCGCCCTCGGGCGCCACCTACCCCAGCGTGGATTCCGCCGGCCGCCTGATCTTCACCAAGTGGGACCACCTGCTGCGCGACCAGCAGGCCGACGCGGACGCCTTCAGCGCGGCCAGCGCCTACAAGTACGGTGCCTTCAACTACGACTCCGAGGAGCAGACCACGCCGCCTTCGGCCTGGTCGATCGCCGAGCATTTCCCGGAGTTGCGCCAGGCCAAGTATTCGAAACCCTACGGCCAGGGCTACGACGGCAGCAGCATCGCGGCGGACTATCCTTTCGGCGACCTGAACTTCAATCACTTCTTCCCCTGGATGATGAACCAGGACGGCAGCGAGGAAGAGACGCTCAACCATGTCGGCCGCCACGAGTTCGGCGGCTCCTACGCCAACCCCAGCTATCGCAACGACCCGGCGCTGAAGTACATCTCCTACGGCGCATTCAACAACGCCACGTACTTCATCAACGGCAGCGGCGGCGTGTTCCACCTGCGCGAAGATCCGCTGACGCCGGGGCTGTTCTATGCCTCGAACGCGGCCGAGTTCTCGGTGCATGCCGCCGGCGACATCGTGCGGATGATGGGCGCGCCGTCGAACAATCCGGAGACGATGAAGGTGGAGCTGGTGATGAGCCGCAGCGGCATCGGCCGTATGCGCAATCCCCTGCCCCTGTCTTCCGGCGGCCTGGTGGTGGCGCACAGCCCGGAGGAAGGCGACGAAACCGGCTCGGCACCATACAAGCATGCCTTCCGCCTGCGCAGCACCAAGCTCGTCAACGGCCAGCGCGTGCCCGACGCCTACCTCACCAGCGGCCTCCAGAAGACCATCAGCTGGTGGTCACCGGATGCACAGGTCAACTGGAGCGGCACGCTGTGGGAACTGGACCCGGTGGAAGTGGTGGCGCGGCCCGTGCCGCCGCTGAGCCGCGCACCGGCACTGCCGGCGCCCGAACAGCAGGCCCTGCAGCAGGCCGGTGTCGGCCAGGAACTGCTGCGCAACTGGCTGCACTCGAAGAAGCTGTCGCTGGTGGTGTCGCGCAACGTCACGCTGCGCGACCGTGCCGACCAGCAGCAACCCTACAACCTGCAGGTGCCGGGCGGCGTCATGACCGCGCCAACGCCCAACGCCAGGATCTACCCGGTGGACCGGCAGCAGTTCTTCCAGGCCGACCAGATCCGCGGCTACGCCTCGGGCAAGCCGCCGCAGCAGGGCGGTACGCCCTCGCCCGGTCGGCGCGTGCTGCCGGTGCCGATGCATGACCCGGCAGCGATGGCGGCCAACCCGCCGGTGCCGGCCGCTGCGCCGCCAGGCAGCTACGCGATCGCCGTCGACGGCTCCACCGCAGTGTTCGTGCCGGCACAGCGCGCCATGGCCTGGCAACTGGTGGACAGCAGCAAGACCGGCTGGAGCCAGGCGGTGGTGCGCGAACGCAACTGGATCAGTTTCGCGCCCGGCGAAACCCGCTCCTGCCCGGCCTGCCACGGCATCAACACGCAGGCCCAGAACGGCGCGCCGAAACCCGAGAACAAGCCCGAGGCCCTGGTCGGCCTGCTGGAGCACTGGAAGAAGGTGGTGCGCAACAACTGCCCGGTCAGCGGCGGCACCGGCGCCTGGACCTACAGCGGCACCAGCTTCTCGGCCTGCGACGATGGCCGGCAGTACCGCATCCAGGCCTGCGCCGGCGGCAATGGCTGCTGCGCCGGCCTGCCGCAGACGCAGACGCAGGCCTGCCCCTAGAGCCCGCGCCTCAAGGCTGCGCCAGCGCGTCCTGCACCAGCAGGCCGTCGACCTGTGCGAGGTCCTGCAGCACCAGCCGGCCGGCGACTGCCTTCAGGCGCAGCACCGCCAGCAGGTACTCGTAGCGCGAGCGATCGTAGTTGCGCTCCGCGACATAGCGCTGCTGGCGCGCGTTGAGCACGTCGATCGCCGAGCGCGTGCCGATCTCCAGGCCCACTTCGCTGGCCTCCAGGGCACTGCCGCTGGAAGCCACCGCCTGCTTCAGCGCGTGCACGCGCGCCGCGCCGGTCACCACGGCCTGGAAGGCGTTGCGGGCATTGCGCTCCACCGCGCGGCGGGCGCCGTCGTACTCGGCCAGGCGCTGACCGCGGACGGCCTCGGCCTGGCGGATGCCGGCGCGGGTCGCACCACCGGAGAACAGCAGCAGCCGTACACCGATCCCTACCGATGTACCCGACAGATCGGTCGGAAAAGCGCCGGCCTCGCTGCGCGAATCCAGGTAGTTGGCGGTCGCTGCCACGGTCGGCAGCTGCCGCGACCGGGCGGCGCTGACACCGCGGTCGGCTACGTTGAAATTCAGCTTGGCGCCCAGCAGCTCGAAGTTGCCCACCCGCGTCTGGGCGACCCACTGGTCGGCACTGGCCGGCTGCGGCATCGGCAGCGGAATGTCCTCCTGCAGCGCCGCCAGGGCCGGCGGTCTGGCGGCCGGCGCTTCCAGCGGCACCACCCGGACCTGGTCCTCCTCGATGCTGCGCAGCGGCTCGCGGGTGATCTCCTCCAGGCCTTCGATCGCCGTGGCCAGGGTCTGCCCGGCCTCCAGTTCGCTGGCCAGGCTGAGGTCGTAGCGCGCCTGCACTTCCTGGGTGTCGGTGATGCTGGACAGGCCCACCTGCAGATGCTGCCTGGCCAGTTCCAGCTGCTGTTCCAGGGCGGTCCGCTCGGCGGTGGCGGAACGCAGCGCGTCGCGCGCGCCCAGCACGCCGAAGTACAGCTCCGCCACGCGCAGCAGCAGGTCCTGCTCGCTGCTGCGGTAGCTGAGCTGGGCCAGCGCGGCCTGCTCGCTGGCCTGCTTGAACTGGTACCAGGCTTCCAGGCTGAACAGCGGCTGGCTCAGGGTGATGCTCAGGCTCTTGTCGGTCCCGTCGTTCTTGCGCGACAGCGGGATGGCCGCGCCGGTGGCGGGGTCGACATAGGTCACCTCCACCTCGGAGTCATTGAACACATAGTCGTAACTGCCGCTGAGTTGCGGCAGCAGCAGCGCGCGGGCCTTGGGCTCGTTCTGCAGCGCCGCCTCGCGGGCGTAGCGGGATGCGGCGAGCGTGGCGTCGTTGTTCAGCGCCTGCTTGTAGACGCGCAGCAGGTCGTTGGCCTGCGCCAGTCCCGGGCAGAGCAGCACCAGGCACAGCAGGCGGAAGATCGGGGACTTGGACAAGGGACTTCTCGGGTAGGACAACGGGGTCATTCGCCTTCCGCCAGGCGCTGCCGCAGGTGATCGACGAAGGCATCGAAGCGCCCTTCGCCGGAAAGCACCCGCGGCAGGTTCAGGGCCATCTCGACCTGGTCGTTGACGCTGACCAGGGTGGAGAAGGCGCTGCCGCCGAGGGGGTACACGAACATGGACTGCAGACTGAAGCCGGGGTAGCTGTAGGCCGCCGGATCGCAGCGCCCCAGGTTGGAGATCACGGCGGTCTCCATGGGCTTGCGCTTGCGGTAGTTCCAGCGCGTGCGCGACACCAGCAGATCGAACCACTTCAAGGGCAGCCATTTGACGATGTCGAGGATGCGCGGGTAGACCGCTTCCATGCGCTGCGCCAGCATGTCCTGCAGGCGGGCCCGGAACTGCTCGACGCCATCGCCCTTGTTCAGGCGCACGAACAGCATGTTGCTGAAGTTGGTCGTCGACAGCAGCCCGGGTGCATGGCGGCGCAGGTCCACGGGCACGGCGATCAGCGCCGGCAGCTCGCTGCGCTGGTGCGCGAACTCGGCCATCGCCACGGCGACCCGCGCCAGCAGGTTCTTGCGCGGCGGCCCCAGCGAGATGCGGCGCCAGTCGTCGCCCATCTCGGCGCCGCTGGTCTGGCCGGTCAGCCAGGTGGTCCTGAAGTGGCTCGAGGTGGAGTGTCGCGCGCCGGTGCTGAGCATCAGGTCGACATCGCTGAAGGCGGCATTGGTGCCCAGCAGGGCTTCGCCGCGCAGGACGCGGAACAGCTCCTGCAGCAGGTGCAGCACGCCGCCGCCGTCGAGGATGGCGTGCAGGCTGCGCAGGATCACCAGGGAGCGGCCGTCGCTGCAATTCGCCAGCAGCAATTCCACGGTCGGGCCGTGCTCGAGGCACAAGGGTTCCGCGGTAATGAACTCGCCGCCGCGGCCGGAGCGGGTGTCCCACTCGCAGTTCTCGATCACGCGCATCCGCGGCGGCAGGCCGTCGCTCTCCCAGCGCGCCTTGCGGCGCTTGCCGACCAGGCGCAGGCGCGTGCCGGGGTTGAGCTCGGCCACGCGCTGCAGGGCCTCGCGCCAGTGCTCCGGCTCCAGCCGGCCCTCGCAGGTCAGCACGAATATCACGTCGCGCGGGCCTTCCAGCGTCCAGCGGCTGGTGCCGACGCAGGCGTGGTAGTACTCCGGCGTGGACAGGGGCCGCGAGATCCGCGCCTGCGGCGCCAGCGGCGGCAAGGCCGGCGCGGTCTCAAGCCGATCTGAGGGCATCGACAATCTCCAGTCGCGAAGCCTGGACGGCGGGCAGCACGCCGCCGAGGACTCCCATGAACATCGAAAAGGCCAGCACCTGCAGGGCGATGCCAGGGGTAAGGATCAGGCTGAACACGACCTCCGAGAAGGTCTGCACGTTGGTCGTGGAGATCTCGAGCATCTGCATGAAGGACGCCGCCAGAAGCCCGGCCACGCCGGCGGCGAAGCCCAGCAGCGCCGCCTCCTGGATGAAGGCCGTGACGATGTTGCCGCGGCGGAAGCCCAGGGCCCTGAGCGTGCCGATCTCGCGCGTGCGGTTGGCTACGCTGGCATACATCGTGATCATGGCACCGATGATCGCGCCCACGGAGAAGATGATCGTGATGGTCTTGCCGAGGATGCTGATGAAATTGGCCAGCTTCTCCGACTGGTCGGCGTAGAACCGCCTCTCGCGCTTCACGTCGGCCTTGATCTGCGGCTGCCGCCCAAGTGCTTCGGCAAAGCCGTCATAGCTGGCCGCATCGCGCAGGCCCACCACCAGCGACGAGAAAGCCTGGCGGCGGAAGGCCTGCATCATCTGCTCGCTGTCGCCCCATATCTCGGAGTCGAAACCGCTGCTGCCGGCATCGAAGATGCCCACCACGTTCCAGCTGCGCATGCCGAATGCGATGCTGTCGCCGATGCGCAGCCCGACCTCACCGCGCGCCATGGCCGAGCCGACGATGATCTCCGAGGAGCCGGGGCGGAACTGCCGGCCCGTCACGATCTTCGCCTGCGGCCGCATCTCCAGGCCATTGGCGGTGGTGCCGCGCACCACCACGTTGGCCAGGCCGCCGGAACCCTTGCGCGGCATGTTGACCAGCACCAGCACCTCGCGCGACACCCGCGCCAGGCCTTGCGGCGAGGTCGCCAGCCCCGGCAGCGATTCGACGATGTTGGCCTGCTCGCGGGTGATCGTGCTCTGTACCTCGGTCTGGGAACCCTGGCGGATGATGATGACGTTGCTGTCGGAGCCGGTACCGCCCAGCGTATGGCGCAGGCCCTCGGCCATCATCAGCACGGTGGCAAAGACGAACACCACCAGCGCCATGCCGGCCGCGGTCAGGATGGTGGTGAGCTTGCGCGCGTAGAGGTTGCGCGCGACATAGGAAAACGACAGGCCGGTCTTCACGTCACCGCCCTCAACCCGTCGACGATACGCACGCGGCTGCTGTTGATCGCCGGGGCCAGCGCGGCAAGGACGCCGATCAGCAGGGAGGAGATCACCTGCAGCGCCACCGTGGTGGGGGTCACCGTGAACAGCAGGAACAGGTCGCGCGTGGCGCTGAAGAAGGCGTCGGCCAGCGGAAAGGTCAACAGCACGCCGAGCAGGCCGCCGGCCAGGGACATGCTCATCGATTCGCCCAGGATCAGCAGCGAGACGAAGCGGTCGCTGAAGCCCAGGGCCTTGAGCGTGGCGTATTCGCGCATGCGCTCGCGGGCCGCCATGGCCATGGTGTTGGCCATCACCGCCATGATGATCAGGATCACGACATAGGCGACCGTCTGGATCGCCACCAGGATCGTGTCGACCATCGCGATGAAGCCGAGCTGGAAGGCCTTCTGCGTTTCGGTGCGGGTCTCGGCCAGGGAGTTGCGGAAGCCGCTGTCGATCGCCGCCGACACCGTCGCCGCCTCGGCCGGATTCTCGATGTTGACCACGAACACGCCGACGCGGTCGGCCAGCGACGGCAGCAGCGCCTTGATCTTCTCGTTGACGTAGCCCCAGTGCAGCAGGAACTGGCCCTCGTCGACCTTGTCGTCGGCGCCCTGGTAGACGCCGCGGATCGTGAAGCTCCAGGTGCCGGGATAGATCGTCCCCTTCAGCGGGACCTGGTCACCGATCCTCCAGCCGTTCTTCAGCATGATCTTGCGGCCGACGATGACTCCCCTGCGGTCGCGCTTGAAGGCCGCCAGCTGTTCCGGCGGCACCACGAACTCCGGGTAGATGTCGAAGTAGGTGTCGCCGTCCACCGCGAACTGCGGAAAGAAGTGCTTCTCGTCGATATAGATGCCGCCGAACCAGATGGCCCAGGTCACCCCCTCCACTCCCGGCACGCGGCGGATGCGCTCGCCATAGGTCACCGGCAGGGAGAAGCTCAGCGAGGCCTCGGCGCGCGTGATCAGCCGCGCCGAGGAACTCAGTTCGGCGCCGGCGTACCAGGAGTCCACCACGGTCCGCAGCAGGCCGAAGGAGACGATGGCCACCGCGATGCCGGCGATGGTCAGGCCGGTACGCAGCCGGTGTCGCCACATGTTCTTGCTGGCGAGCCGGAACACATAGGAGGCCATCATCTCAGTGGGCTTCCCCATCGACGATCAGGACACCCTTTTCCAGGTGCACCAGGCGCTTGGCGCGGGCGGCGCACTTGGGATCGTGGGTCACCATGACGATGGTCTTGCCGAGTTCGCCGTTCAGGCGATCCAGCAGATTGAGCACGTCGTCCGCGGACTGGCGGTCCAGGTCGCCGGTAGGCTCGTCGGCCACGATCAGTGTCGGGTCGGTGATCAGCGCACGGGCGATCGCCACGCGCTGCTGCTGGCCGCCGGACAGCTCGTTCGGGTAGTGGTCCATGCGATCGGACAGGCCGACCATCGCCAGCGCGGTTTCCACGTGCTCGCGGCGCTCGGCCTTGCCCAGCGGCGTCAGCAGCAGCGGCAGTTCGACGTTCTCGAAGGCGTTGAGCACCGGCATCAGGTTGTAGAACTGGAACACGAAGCCGACATTGGCCGCGCGCCAGGCCGCTAGGTCGTTCTCCGGCAGCGCGGCGATGTCCACGCCATCGATCAGCAGCGTGCCGCTGCTGGGCTTGTCGATGCCGGCGATCAGGTTCAGCAGCGTACTCTTGCCCGAACCGGACGGCCCCATCAGCGAGACGTAGTCACCCGCCGCGATTTCCAGGTCGATGCCCAGCAGCACCGGCACCGGCTGGTTGCCGCGCCGGTAGGTCTTGCCGAGTTCACGGATGCTGATCAGCGAGGGCATCATCAGGCCCCTACTTCGCCGCGGCCAGCTTGATGTGCTTGCCGTCGCGCAGGCCACGGCCCGGCTTCAGCACCAGCATGTCCCCGGCCTTCAGCTCGCCCTGGATTTCGCGCACGCCGCCCAGCAGCACGCCAACCTTCACCGGCACCTCGCGCACCCTGCCCTCGCCATCGACCGCATAGACCCTGCGGTCGTCGCCTTCGCCGGCAATGGCGTCGGGGTTGGCCGCCGTCACCGGCTTCTGGCCGGCGACATCGACCGCCTGCGACAGGAAGCCGACGCGCGCGCTCATGTCCGGCAGGATGCTGGGATCGGTGTCGAGGATGCGCACCTTGGTGGTGACCGTGGCACTGGAGCGGTTCACCGTCGGCACCACCACGCTGACCTGGCCGCGGTAGCGGCGGTCGGGGAAGGCATCGAGCACGATCTCGCAGGGCTGGCCTACCTTGATCGACGCCAGCGAGGACTCGGAAACCTCTGCGTCCACCTCCAGCGTGCTCATGTCCGCCATCACCACCACCGCACCCTTGGCGTCGGCTGCCGAGGACAGCGGCGTGACGATGTCGCCGACGTTGGCCGAACGCGAGATCACCACGCCGTCGAAGGGCGCGCGGATCTGCGTGTACTCCACGCCGCTGCGGGCATACTCCTCGTTGGCCTTGGCCGCATCCACTGCAGCCTTGGCGCTGGCCTGGCTGGCCACGGCACGGGCGTAGCGCGACTTGGCGTCCTGCATGTTGAGCAGGGAGACCAGCTTCTTCCTGAACAGCACGTTGAAGCGGTCGAGATTGCGCTGGGCATCCTCCCGCTCGTTCTGCGCCGTGGTCAGGGCCGCCGCGGCGACCGCGGTGTTGGCCGCCGCGGCGCGGTAGGTCGCCTCCACGTCACGGCTCTCCAGGCGCGCCACCACGGTGCCCTGCTTGACCGTGTCGCCCTCGCTGACGCCCAGCCACTCGACGCGGCCGGTGCCCTTGGAGGCCACCGCCGCCTTGCGGCGCGCCACGACGTAGCCGGTGGAGTTCAGCAGCAGGTACTGCTGCGAGGGCCAGGCGGTGACCACCTGGGTGGTCTGCACCGGTGCCGCGGAGGGCACGAGCATGTAGAGCAGCAGCAGGACGCCGGCACCGATCAGCAGGTGGTGACGCTGCAGGCCGCGCTTGCCCGAGGCCTTGGGCGTGGCCTTGCCTTCGCGGTTGACCCGCAGTTTGCCCAGGTCGATGTCGTTCAAGTCGTCAGTCCTGCCTTGGTGAAATGCTGCTGGTATGCGGCCACCAGTTCGTCGAGCTGGCCGCGATGGTTGTAGGCCGCGGGCGCGGAGAAGCTGATGACGGTGAAGTCCGGATAGTTCAGGAACACGGTATTGAGCTTGCCCACCGCACCCGGGATGCCGTAGATCATCGCGGCCTCGAACCCCGGAAAGGAAAAGGCCTCGGCCTTCATGTTGCCCATCGAGACGACGCCGCCGGTCGGCAAGCCGGGATTCACCGTGTAGAGAAACGTGTCGACCTTGGGCCGCAGCTGGCGAACCATGAACCAGATCGGCAGCCACAGCAGGAGGCGCACCCCGGGGAACTGGCGACAGTCGGCGAAGGCACGCAGGCGCTGGTTGAGCTGCTGCACCAGCGTGCGCGGGGTCGAGTCGTCCGGCACGTTCAGGCGCAGGTAGCCGGTCAGGTTGCCGATGCCCATCTCGTCGGTGCGCAGCCCGCGGTAATCCACCGGGATCGTGAAACCGACTTCGCCGGGCTCGCGGCGACGCGCCCAGTCGGCCAGGAACAGGGCCGTCTTGGGCAACAGCTGCGAGACGTTGTTGCCGATGACGGCGCGGCGCCAGACGTAGCTCAGGGTCTCGCGGGCGCTCTCGGCCGGAGCCAGTACCGGGATGCAGGACACCGGCGCGGTCTTGGGCTCCTCGGGCAGCTTGTCCTTGTGCTGTGCCTGCACGTCGAGATCGGTGATGTTCGACGTGGAGCCCTGCAGCGGCTCGCCACGCATCGCCCGGCAGATCTCGTTGACCCAGTGCACGAAACCGCGGCCGTCGATGGCGGCATGCAGGGTGCGGAACACCAGGCGCGTGCGGCCGTCGCTGCAGGGCACGACCAGCACGTCGGCCACCGGGCCGCCGCGCAGGGCGTCGAGGCGCTGCTGCAGGAAGGGCGCGCCCTGCTCGCTGTTGCCGTCCCAGTCCGTCGGCGGGATAGCCCGCACCTGCGGCGCGATGCCGCTGTCCACCCACTTCGAGAATCCGAGGATGCCGCGCAGGCGCACGCGGATCGCCGGGTTGGCCTCTGCGGCCAGGTCCACGGCGCGCTGCAAGACCTGCGGATCCACCTCGCCCAGGCCTTCGAGGATGCCGTCGACGTGGTAGCGATAGACCTCGTTGAGCACCAGCGAGTAGCGCTCCAGTGCCGACACGCGGCGGACATAACGGGGGGACTTCAATGTCTTCTCCAGGGAAATCTCTCGTCGTTCTCAGGCGGCGATGTCGAGTGCCGCCGCTTCCGGCGACAGGAAGCGGTCCACCAGTGCGCGCAAGGCGGCGGGCGACTCCTCGATGATGTAGTGGCCACAGTCCAGCAGCTCCAGCTGCGCCTGCGGCAGGACGCTCTGCAGGTGCTGCCCGGCCGCCAGGCAGGGCGAACGGCGACCGTAGACCAGCAGCACCGGACGGTGCAGCGCCGCCAGCTCCGTGTCGGACTCGGAGGCCATCTCCAGTACGTCGCTCATCAGCGTGGAGTCGAAGAACAGGGCCGACAGCCGCTGGTGCAGGCGCTCGCGACGGCGACCGCCGAGGCCGCCGAGCTGGACTTCGACGTATTCGGCCAGCGCCGCCGGCGAGGTCACGCCCAGCAGGCTGGGGGCGACGTAGTCGCGTGCCGGCATCGGCGCATCCACCAGCACCAGGCGCCGCAATTGCTGCGGGTGCCGCAGTGCGAAGCGCAGCGCCACCAGTGCACCCATGCTGTGGCCCACCAGGTCCACCGGCTGGCCGGACAGGCCGTGATGCGAGATCACGGCCTGAAGATCCGCCACCTGGCTATCCAGGTCGAAGCCGGAACCGGGAATGCTGCTGCCGCCGTGGCCGCGCTGGTCATAGAGGACGACGCGGCGCGCGCCGGACAGGGGCGTCGCCACCGCGGAGTACCAGCTGGCCATGTTGCCGGACACCAGGCCGTGCAACATCACCACGGCCGAGCCCTTGTCGCGTCCGAGCTCCATCGACGAAAGCTCGGCACCGTTCACGGAGATCATTTGCATGGCTAGGCCACCTTCAGGGACAGCGGCGCCGCGGAGGCAAGCGCCAGGATGATTTCGGCGGCCCCGGGTGCACCCGGGGCATCCAGCAGTTCGCGTGACAGCCGCTGGGCATTCGCAGCCAGCGACGGCGTGTTCAGCAGGTTTCCGATGGCGCTGCGCATCGCCGCGGGAGTGACCTTGCCGTGGCGTACGAACAGCGCGGCGCCGGCGTCGATCACCTGGCGCGCGATCACGGGCTGGTCGTCGCGGATCGGGGCGACGATCAGCGGCAGGCCGCAGGACAAGGCCTCGCAGACCGTGTTGTGCCCGGCATGGCAGATGACCCCGTCGACATGCCGCAACAGTTCGGTCTGCGGCACGTAGCCGCGCACCAGCACGTTCTCCGGCGCGGCCGCCGCCAGGTGTTCCGGCGCCACCAGCACCGCCTGCAGCTCCGGCATGCCGGCTACCGCTTCCATCACCACCTCGAAGAAGCGGGTGTCGCGGTCGCGGCTGACGGTACCGAGCGAGACCAGCAGCTTGCGCCGGTCCTGGCGCAGCCAGTCCCAGGGAAAGTCGACCTGCCGCCGTCCCTCGCCGCGCACCGGGCCGACGAAGGCATAGGGCGCCTCGACCCGCGCATGGCGGTCCCCGGGCAGCGCCTCGATCGAGAACACGATCACCCGGTGCGGCGAGAAATCCGGGCGCTCGACGATCAGGTCCGCCGGCAGGTAGCGCCGCTGCAGGCCCAGGTACTGTTCGGCGACCCAGGCGTCCAGCACCGGAGACATCTTCAGGATCGAGGCCGAGGTGGTGACCTGGCTGACCCAGGGGATGCCGAGCTTGCGCGCCACCAGCGCGCCGCCGGGCATCTGGTGATCCACCACCATCGCCTGCGGCCGGAAATCGCGCACCGCAGCCTCCATCGGCGCCAGCACGCGCTCGGCCAGCGGCAGCGCATAGTCCTCGAAGAACAGGCGCACGCTTTCCAGCCCACGCACCTGCGGCGCGGCGATGCCCGGATCGGCACCGTCGCCGTGGTCCAGCGGGTACACGCGCGAGCCTTCGGGCAACTTGTCGCCGATCTGCGCCGCATGCACCGCCCAGGCGACCTCGTGTCCCTGGCGGGACAGCGCGTCGGCCACGGCCAGCGCCGGGTTCAGGTGCCCGGTCAGCGGCGGAACGGTGAAGAGGATGCGCGCCATGGCTGGACTCAGTTCTCCGGCACTGCGCCGGCGATGAACGCCGTCAGTTCGCCCACGGACAGGCCGATCAGTTCGTGGATGCTCTTGCCCGACAGCCAGCCGACGATGTCCAGCCGGGTGCCGTAGTGCGCCTGGATCGCATCGGCGATCTTGATGAACTCGATGCTCTCGATCTCCAGGTCGGTGTTGAAGCGCGTCTCCGTCTCGATGTCGAAGTCCTGGATCCAGTCCTCGCCGATGGTGCTGCGGATCTTGCCGATCACCAGCGCGAGAATGTCGTCGTAGTGCTTGCTCATTCTTCTTGTTCCTGATTCATCCCGGTTTTCATGCCTGCGCCGCGCGGACTGCGACCGTGGCGCCGTCCTGCCGGCTGGCCTGCAGGCTCCAGCCGACGATGCAGTCGCGCAGCGGATGGGTCACCACCCAATGGCCGTTGACGCGCAGGCAGTCGCCGTCGCGCGCTTCGATCACGTAGTCCCGCGGCCGTCCCTGCAGGCCCTTGCCGCCGGCCTTGGCCACCACTTCCTTGGCGACCCAGCCGCGGGTGTACTCGGCGTCGGCATCCGTGCCGGCGAGCAAGGCCAGCTCCGCGGGGGCGAATGCCATCTGCAGGAAGCCCGGCTCCCGCGGCTCCACGCGTTCCAGGTCGATGCCGACCGGCCCTTCGCCGACGATGGCCACGGCAAGGTTGCCCTTGTGCGCCAGCGACAGCTGCAGTCCCTGCGGCAGCGTCGAGGTGACGTTGGGCCGCAGGCGCGGCGCCCCGGCCTCGTCGTTGACCACCGTGAACTCCTGCGGCCAGACCGCCTCGATGCCGCGCTCGCGGTGCAGCCAGGCACGCACCGCATCCTTGGCCGCGACCCGTCCGGCCAGCCACTGGCGGCGGCGGCGCGGCGACAGCGTGTCGTAGGCGGCACGCTCGCTGGCGCTGAGATAGCGGCGGCTGATGTAGTCGCGCAGGATCGCGGTGTCGTAGCGGTCTTCGAACAACGCGACGTTGGGCGGCACCAACTGCGAGGCCTGCAGCTGCGACAGCTTGCGGCTGGCCACCCAGAAGGCCTTGTCCATCTGGTAGCGGCGCGTGCGCCAGCCCTGGATGGAGATCCGCAGGCGGCCCTGGCGGTCGCGCAGCTGGTGATCGCTGACGCAGTTCAGCGCATCCAGTTCCGCGATGCGCACCTGTGCCTCCAGCTCCTCGCCGGGCTGCGGATCCGGGGCATGGAAGCGGATGCTGTCCACGCCGATGGGCATGGCCAGGCAGTCCTGCGGCTGCTCCATCACCCAGTAGCCGGCGAGCTGGCCCATGTTGTCGAGCAGTGCGCCCTTGCCTTCCGGCACCCTCAGACAGCCGTCGATGCCGTTGTCGCCAATGCCGCGGAAGTCCGCCACGCCCTGGTAGGCCGGGCCGTGGAACATCCAGCCCTCGCGGTACAGCTCCGCGGCGCTCACCGCGGTGCTGCGCGGCGCCTGCAGCGGCGCGGCTGCGGATAGTTCCGGCTGCGGGTAGTCGGCTGCGACGCGAACCTCGGCCTTGAAGTAGCCGACGATCTCCGCCTCGATGCGGTCCTCGGCGATCCACTTCAGCGTGATGTCGACGGTCAGCTGCCGCGACACCGCCAGCCAGTTGTAGGCCTGGATGCGCGCCACCTCGACCACCCGGAGTGCGGGCAGCGCCTCCTCCACCGCCTCGCGCACCAGCATGACCTCCATGGTCATCGGCACTACCGGGTGACGGTCGGCGGCGATCGGCCAGCCCGGGCGCTGCGGATAGAGTTCGTGGTCCCGGACGTAAGGAATGCTGCGCTGGATGTCGAGCAGGCGCTGCACGCGCCCCGGCAGCACCGGCCGGCCAGCCGGCGACGGCGCGACGGCAGTGCCCTGCCCGCGATGCTGCTGCCAGGCCGCCAGCACTTCGCGGCCGGCGCGCTCGATGTCCGCCAGCGTGTCGCGCACCAGGCGGCCCACGACGTCGTTGGCCGCCAACGCCGGCAGGCTGGCTTCGGTGAGCGGTGACAGGCGCGCCGGCAGCATCTGCGGTTCCAGCGGCTGTGGCAGGCGCACCAGCGGCACGCCCAGCGCCAGGCGACGGCTGCTCGCTGTGGGCACGGCTTCCGGCGATGCGGCGGGCAGCGGCGGCGCCGTCACCAGCAGCCGGGTATCGAAGCTGGCACCTTCCACCCACAGGGCGGCGCAGAGCTGCTGCAGCTGCGCCATGCCGCCGCGGGCCTCGTGATTGGCACGCAGCGCCAGGTGCGGACGGCCGCTCAGGCTGTCGTCGATGAAACCGGTCAGCGAACCGGTCCCCACTTCGACGAAAACGCGGAAGCCCTCGTCGTGCAGCCGCTCGCTCAGCTCGCGGAAACGCACCGGCTGCAGCAGGTGCTCCAGCGCCAGGCGGCGCTTGCCGTCCATGTCCGGCGGGAACGGCGCGGCGCTGGTCGCCGACCAGACCGGCACCGCGGGTTCCACCAGTTCGGCGGCACCGAAGAACTCGCGGTACCAATCCATGTGTTCGGCGAACAGCGGCGAGTGGAAGCCGGAGACGAAGGGCAGCACGTTGGCGAACACCGCCGACTCGCGCAGCCGCGCGGCGACCACCGCGATGGACTCGCGCGAACCGCAGGCGATCACCTGGTGCGGGCAGTTGTCGTGCGAGATCGCGATGCGCTCCAGCCCCTGCATCGCCGCGCGCAGCCGCGATTCGTCGCAGGAAGCGGCGAGGAACTGCAGGTCCGGGAACTTCACGGCGTCGAAGTCCAGGCCGGCGTTGGTGCGATCCGACAGGGCCTGGTCCATCATCCCGGCGCAGAGCATGGCGCTCCATTCGCCGACGCTGTGCCCGGCATAGGCGTCGGCGCCGATGCCCAGCTCGCCCAGCCGGTCGAACAGGTAGCGGTTGAAACCGAGCAGGCCCACGACCATGCGGCTCAGCGAGATGCTCGGATCCTGCGGTTCGCAATGCGGCGGCAGCGGCTGGCCGAAGTACTCCGCCAGGTCGGCCGCCTGCGGCTGGAAAGTGCTGTCCACGCCCGGGAACACGAAGGCCAGCTTGCCGCCGCCCTCGCCGAGCATGCCGGCCGGCGAGAACCAGATCTGCTGGCGGCCCGCCCAGGGTTTGCCGGCGGCCACGGCCTTGCGCGCGGCGGCCAGCTTCTTCCTGTCCGGTGACAGCACCAGCAGGCGGCAGCGGCCGGGCTGCGGCGTGGCATCGCGCTCGCCGGCGTCCAGCCGCAGCAGCAACTGCTCCGGCGTGTCGGCGGACAGCATCAATACCGGCGCCAGGCCCGCGGCCGGCTGCGCCGGCAGCTGCGGCAGCCCGCGCAGCACCACGTGGGCATTGATGCCGCCGAAGCCGAAGGCATTCAGCGCGGCCACGCGCTGCTCGCGCGGCGCGCTCCAGGGCTCGCCGGCGGAAATCGTGCGGAAGCGCGTCTGCGCCAGGCGCGGATGCGGCTTCTCGCAGTGCAGGGTCGGCGGCAGCACGCCGTGGTAGACCGATAGCGCGGTCTTGATCAGGCTGGCCATGCCGGAGGCCGGCATGGCATGGCCGATCATCGACTTCACCGAGCCGATCACCGCCCGGGCGCCCTCGCCCTCGTGCGGACCGAAGAACTCGCCCAGCGTTTCCAGTTCGACGGCATCGCCGGTGGGCGTGCCGGTGCCATGCGCCTCCACCAGCCCGATGGCATCGCGCCCGAAGGACAAGCCGGACCAGGCCTTGTCCAGCGCAATGCGCTGGCCGGTTGCGGAGGGCGCCACCAGGCTGGCGGCGCGGCCGTCGCTGGAGGAGCCGACGCCCTCGATCACGGCGTAGACCCGGTCGCCATCGGCCAGCGCGTCGTCGAGGCGCTTGAGCACGGCCATGCCGATGCCCTCACCTGCCAGGATGCCGTCCGCATCCGCCGACAGCGGCTTCACCACGCCGCTGCGCGACAGTGCCCCGAGCTGGCAGAACGTGGCCCAGAAGGTCAGGTCGTGGCTCAGGTGCGCGCCGCCCACCAGCATCAGGTCGGTCTCGCCGCGGCGCAGCGCGGCGCAGCCCTGTTCCACCGCGATCAGCGAGCTGGCGCAGGCGGCATCCACCGTGTAGGCCGGGCCGTGCAGGTCCAGGCGGTTGGCCAGGCGCGAGGCCAGGAGATTGGGGATCATGCCCACGGCCACGTCCGGGCCGTAGTAGGCGAACTGCTGCTGCAGGCGGGCGCGTACCGCCGCCAGGGCCTCCGGCCCCAGGTCGGGAAACAGGTCGCCCAGGGTTTGCAGGATCTGCGGCAGCAGGCGCACATGCTGCTCCAGGCGCAGCACGCCGGCGCCGACGTAGTTGCCGCGGCCGACGATGACGCCGGTGCGCGCCTTCGCGAACGGCTTGTGCTCGTAGCCGGCGTCGCGCAGCGCCTCGTAGCCCACCTTCAGCGTCAGCAGCTGGTCGGGTTCCACCGAGTCGATGGCGCGGGGCATGACGCCGAAGGGCAGCGGGTCGAAGTCGGCGTAGTCGTCGACGAAGCCGCCGCGATTGCAGTAGAAGCGGTCGATGGCCTTGGAATCGGGATCGTAGAAGGCGGGGTCCCAGCGTCCGGCCGGTACCTCGCCGATGGCGTCCACGCCATCGACGATGTTGCGCCAGTAGCGCGCAAGATCGGGCGCGCCCGGGAACAGGCAGGCGAGTCCGATGATGGCGACGCGCTGGTTCAAGCGCCCACCTCCCGCGGATTCGGCGCGGCGCGGCCGTCGAAGCTTTCCGGCTTGCCGCACATCAGCACCACCTGCGGATCGCCCTGCCGCTGCGACAGCTCGCGCAGCAGTGCGTCGACGCCCTCCTGCTGCGGAATCAGGCCGATGCCCTTGCGCTGGTACTCGTTCTTCAGCGACTCCGAAACCATGCCGGTGTCCGCCCAGGGGCCCCAGTTCACCGACAGCACGCGGCCGGCGATGCGCTGCTGCCAGCTGTAGGCCAGCTTGTCGAGCACGTCGTTGGCGGAGGCGTAGTCCACCTGGCCGCGGTTGCCGAAGGCGCTGGCGACGCTGGAGAAGAACACCACGAACTTGACGTCGTCGCGGATGCGCTTGCGCAGGGCCAGTGCACCGCCGACCTTGGTATCGAACACCCGGCCGAAGCTCTCGTCGGTCTTGTCGCGCACCAGCTTGTCCTCGACCACGCCGGCGCCGTGGATCACGCCGTCAATGTGGCCGCGGCGTGCGTAGACGCCGTCGATGAAGCCGAGGAAGGCCTTGCCCTCGCGCACGTCCAGGCGGGTGTAGTTGAGGCTGCCGCCGGCGGCGATCACCTGCGCATAGGTTTCACGCGCAGCGCGGTCGGCCAGGATGAGCCGCGCCTGCTGTTCGATCTGACCCGGCTTCTGCCCCGGATCGGCGCCCAGCAGGGCCTGGCGCAGCTTGCGCGGATCGTCGATGCCGCGGGTCAGCGCGCTCTCCTCGCCGATCGGCATGGGCGAACGCCCCACCACCTCGAGATGGCAGCGGTAACGGCGCGCCAGTTCGATCGCGATCAGCGCGGTGATGCCGCGTGCACCGCCGGTGATCAGCACGGTGCTTTCCGGCGTCAGCGGCAGGCCGTCGAGCGAGCCGCGGGTCAGTTCGGTGGGCACGATCTCGCGCACGTGGCGACGGCCACCCTGGTAGGCCACCTCCGGCAGCGGGTTGGCCGCCAGCAGTTCGGCCTTGATGTGGCGCGCGATGGCATCCAGCGACTCCGACAGGTCGAAGTCCACCCAGTGCGCGCGCAGCTCGGGGAATTCCTTGACGACCGATTTCACCAGTCCGGCGAAGCCGCCGCCACGGCGGAAATTGGCCAGGGCACCGGAGGCGCCGAAGTCACCGCCCAGGGCGCTGGCCACCAGCAGGTGCCGCCCCTGCTGCTGCAGCGACTCGCGCGCCACCGCGAAGAAGCGCTTGACGTCGCGCAGGCGGCTGGCGGGATTGAGGCTCCACAGGTGGATCAGACCGTCGATCCGGTCGAGTTCCGCCGGCAGCGTGGTGGCGCTGGGGAAATCGACGATCTCCACGCGGGCTCCCAGCTCCTGCAGCAGCGCGGCGACGCGCTCGGCCAATCCGAGGCGGTCGTCGCTGACCAGGAAGCGCTTGCCGGTCAGGTTGATCTGCGCCGGCACTACCGGCGGCGCATCCTGGCGGCGCAGCACATAACGCTCCAGCGGGATGCCGACCTCCGTGGCGGTGCTCGCCGCGACGGCGGGAGTTGCCGTGGCGGCGGGATAGCGCTGCTCCAGCCAGACGATCATCGCCCTCAGGGTCTTGAGCCGCGACAGCTGCTCCTGCATGGCGTCGCGGTCGCTGCCGTTCTCGATACCGAGGCGGCCGCCCAGCTGGCCCACCACTTCCAGGCGCTTGATCGAGTCGATCGACAGGTCGGCTTCCAGGTCCAGATCCAGGTCCAGCGCGTCCGGCGGATAGCCCGTGCTCTGGCTGACGATTTCGAGCAGCAGCTGCGACAGCTGCGGCACCGCGGCGGCGGCCACCGCGACTTCGACCCGGGGGGTGCCGGATCCGATCGCCACCGTGGTCGTCCGCGCCGGCGCCGGCAGCTTGTCGCCCAGCCATGCCAGCACCGCACGCAGGGTCTTCTGCGCGGCAAGCTGCTCCAGCAGCGCATCGGCGTCGGCACCCAGCGCGCTGCGCAGCGCCAGCCGCTGGGACAGCTCGCCGATGATCTCCAGGCGCTTGATCGAGTCGATGGAGAGATCGGCTTCCAGGTCCAGGTCCAAGTCGAGCATGTCGGCCGGATAGCCGGTGCGCTCGCTGACGATGGCCAGCAGCGCCGGCTGGCTCTCCGGCATCGCGGGAGCATCGCTGACGGTGACGGTGACCGCCGGCGCGACCGGCGCGGCCACGGCCGGCAACGCGGCCGGCGGATTCGGCAGTCGTCCGACACCGCGCGCCGGCATGGCTGCTGGCGCACCGAAGTAGCCAAGCAATACGTCGCGCTGGGCGTTGACCAGTTCGCGCATGTTGCCGAGATAGCCGATCAGGGCCTGCTCGCCGGCCTGGGCCGGCGCGGCAACGGCGGACACCGGCGACGGCGCGGCAACTGCGGCGAGATTCACCACCGGCTCGCTGATCAGCGCCGCGGCATGCGCAGGCGCCTTGCCCCGAAGCGGCCTGGCATGGCC
Source organism: Solimonas sp. K1W22B-7 (assembly GCF_003428335.1). Classification (GTDB taxonomy): domain Bacteria; phylum Pseudomonadota; class Gammaproteobacteria; order Nevskiales; family Nevskiaceae; genus Solimonas_A. Next base: position 2,487,418 of record NZ_CP031704.1, on the reverse strand, counting down.
GCCATTGACCAGCCAGGTGGTGGCGGCCAGCTTGCGCGGCTGTGCCAGGTCGAGCGTCCGCGCGCGGCCGGCGTAGAGAGCGCCGGCGTCGAATCCCGGCAGGCGCAGCGCCAGCTGCGCCAGGGTTTCCAGCAGGCCGGCGAAGCCGCGCTCTTCCGGATCGAGCGCAATGGCCGCATGCGGCCGGTCCTTGAGGATGCGGCCGACCAGGCCGGTAAGCACCTTGCGCGGGCCGATCTCGAGGAAGACGCGCGCTCCGTCGTCGTGCATGCGCTCGATCTCGGCGACGAAGCGCACCGGGCTGGTGATGTGGCTGGCCAGGCTGTCGCGGATCGCTTGTGCATCGTCGCGATGCGGCGCGGCATCGCGATTGGAGTACACCGGCCACTGCAGCGTACCCACCGGCTGCTCGCTCAGCGCCTCGGCATAGCGCGCCTCGGCCCCCGCCATCAGCGGCGAGTGGAAGGCGCAGTCGGTATCGATACGCTTGCAGCCGATGCCGCGCTGGCCGAGGGACACGCAGGCGGCCTCGACGGCTGCCGTCGGGCCGGAGATCACGGTCTGGATCGGAGAGTTCTGGTTGGCCATCACCACGCCGGGGAAGCCTTCCAGCAGCGGCGCCAGCGCCGGCGCGTCGAGACGCACCGCCGCCATCGCGCCGTTGTCTCCCCCCTGGATGGACGAAACGATGGCCTGCGCGCGTGCACGCGACAGCGACAGCAGCGTCGCGGCATCGAAGGCGCCGGCCGTGGCCAGCGCCGCCAGTTCGCCGTAGCTGTGGCCAGCGGCCATGTCCGGCTGCAGGCCCAGGCCGCGCAGCCATTCGAAGGCGGCGAGTTCCACCAGGCCCAGCGCCGGCTGAGCGCGGCGGGTGTCGGTGAGCGCCTGCTGCTGGCGGCTGCGCGCAGCCTCGTCGTAGGCGGTCGCCGGGTAGATGAACGGCAGCTCTTCACGCCCGGCCGCGAGCAGTTCGGGGCGCGGCGGGAAGTACACGAGCAGCTCGCGCAGCATGCCCGGGTACTGGCTGCCCTGGCCGGAGAACAGGAAGGCCAGCTTGCCCGGCGCCGCGTCGTTCTGGCGAACGCCGGAGCCACCGGACTGGCCGGACAGCAGCGCGGCGACGCGCTGGCCGAGATCGGCGGCGTCCGCCGCGACGAAGGCGAACTGCACCGGCCCCTGCCCTGCCTCCCAGGCGCTGCGAGCAAGGTCGCGCAACGCCGCTGGCGAATCGGAGCCGGCGAGAAACCCAGCCACCCGGCGCAGCGTCAGCTCGGCCTCGGCGCGGCTGGCACCGCGAACCGCGAACAGCTCCGCCGGCCATGCCGTCGCGCCGACCGTGCTCTGGTGCGCCGGATAGGCCGACAGCACCGCGTGGAAGTTGGTGCCGCCGAAGCCGAAGGCACTGACCGCTCCGCGCGCCGCCGATGCCTGCGGCAGCCAGGGTGCCGGCTTGCGGTTGAGCTGGAAGGGACTGCTGTCGCCACGCCAGGCGGCGTTCGGCATCGTCACCTGGCCGGTCGGCGGCAGCACGCGATGGTGCAGTGCCTTGGCGACCTTGATCAGCCCGGCGATACCGGCGGCGCACTTGGTATGGCCGATCTGGCTCTTCACCGAACCCAGCACCGCCTGGCCGCGTACCGCGCCGCCGGCCAGATAGACCTCGGTCAGCGTCTTGAGCTCCGTACGGTCGCCGACCACGGTGCCGGTACCGTGGGCCTCGACCAGGCCGACCTCGGCCGGCAACACGCCGGCCTGCCAATAGCTGCGCTCCAGCGCACGTTTCTGGCCTTCCTTGCGCGGCGCCGTGAGACCCAGCCCCTTGCCGTCGCTGGAGCCGGCGATGCCGTCGATCACCGCGTAGATGCGATCGCCGTCGCGCTGCGCATCGTCCAGACGCTTGAGCACGACCACGCCGACGCCCTCGCCGAGCGCGATGCCGTCGGCCTCGCTGTCGAACGAGCGGCAGCGTCCCTTGGCGGACAGCGCGCCGACCGAGGAAAACATCAGGAAGTCGGCAATGCCGTTGTGGAAGTCGGCACCGCCGGCGAGCACGACCTCGCTGCTGCCACAGCGCAGTTCCTTCACGCCCAGTTCGATCGCGGTCAGCGAGCTGGCGCAGGCGGAGGTCACCGCGTAGTTGACGCCTCCGAGGCCCAGCCGGTTGGCGATACGCCCCGAGATCACGTTGACCAGCATGCCGGGAAAGGAATCCTCGGTCAGGCTGGGCAGCGCTTCGGCCAGCGCCGGCGGCAGCTCGCCGCAGTACTGCGGGAACAGGTTGCGGAAGGTGTACTGGTTGCCCAGATCCATGCCGGCCTCGGCACCGAAGATCACCGAGGTCTTTTCGCGGTCGAACCAGCGGCTGTCGTAGCCGGCATCCTTCAGCGCCTGCCGCGCGACTTCCAGCGACAGCAGCTGCACCGGCTCGATCGCCGCCAGCGAAGCCGGCGGGATGCCGTACTGCAGCGGGTCGAAGGGCGTATCGGCAATGAAGCCGCCCCACTTGCTGACGCTCTTGTCGGCCGGCGCGTCGGCGCCGCGGTAGTACTGCGCCACGCTCCAGCGGTCCGCCGGCACCTCGCCGATCAGGTCGCGGCCTTCCAGGATGTTGGTCCAGTAGGTTTCCAGATCCGGCGAGCCGGGATAGATGCAGGCCATGCCGACCACCGCGACCGGCTCGGCGGCGGCGGCGCGATGCAGCGGCGGCAGCTGCACGGTGTCCAGATAGCGCGTAGCGCCACGCGTGACCTGCGCATGCAGCGCGGCGATCGTGGTCACCGCGTGCTTCATCGCGATCACCTGGCCGATCATGTACATGCCCTCGGCTTCCTGCACCGCGGCATCCACCGTCGCCAGCCGCCCCTCGACGTAGTCCACGCCCTTGGTGGCGATGCGCAGGCGACCGACGGTCAGCGCTTCCAGCGCCTTCCAGGCCTCCTTGGTATCGACGCCCTCGCCCTGCAGGCGCGCTTTCTCGCGCGCGAACAGGTCCATGAACCCGGACGGCAGGCAGCGGATCGCATGCCCCGGCGCGGTTTCCACCAGCGCGGTTTCGCCTCCCGCCAGCGCCTTGCGCTGGAAGCCTTCCAGCACCGCACCATGGCTGACCGCCTCGGCGGTGGCGATGTAGGCGGTGCCCATCAGGACGCCGATCTTCGCTCCGCGCGCGGCCAACGGCGCGGCGATGGCCGCGACCATCGCGCTGGAACGTTCGTCGTGGATGCCGCCGGCGAACAGCAGGTGCAGCGTTTCCGGATGCTCGTGCTGCGCCAGCAGCGCCAGCGCCTGCTCCCAGAGCACGAAGCTGTAGCGCGGCCCGACATGCCCGCCGCACTCCCGGCCTTCGAACACGAAATGGGTGGCGCCGTCCTTCAGGAAGATGTCGAGAAGGCCCGGCGACGGCACGTGCAGGTAGGTCGCGATGCCCATGTCGATGAACGGCCGCGCCTGCGCCGGACGACCGCCGGCCAGCAGCAGCACCGGCGGCTTGAATTCCTTCACCAGCGCCAGCTGTGGATCGAGGATGTCGGGCGGTGCGAAGCCCAGCAGACCCACGCCCCAGGGCCGATCGCCGACCTGCGCGCGCGTCGCCTCCAGCAGTTCCCGCGAGGCCTGTTCCTTCATCAGCGACAGCGCCAGGAACGGCAGGCCGCCGTCCGCGGCCACCGCGGCCGAAAACGCGGCCGTATCGCTGACCCGCGTCATCGGCCCCTGCGCGACCGGGTAGCGCGTGCCATGCGCCTGCGCCCAGGCATTGCCTTCGTCCAGCACCCGCAGCGTCTGTGCCTGGTGCAACTGCCCGGTCACGCGCAGGCGCAGGGTCTGGGTCAGCGCCTCCAGGTTCGAGCATTCGTTCAAGACCAGGCGCGACAAGGCCGCGTCCTGGCCGACGGCCACCAGCTCACCGCCGGCAAGCGCGGCCCGCACCGCGGCCGCATCGAGAAGCTCCAGCGCCGCGATCTCCCGCGGACCGCGTGCGTAGACCTGGTAGCCCGCGGCGACGCGAACCTCGCTGCCGTCCATCGCCAGCACCTGGGATTTCAGTTCGGCGGGCAGCGAGCTTTCCGGGAAGCCGGCAAGAATGGAATCGATGACCACACCGAAGGCGCCACCGGCAAAGGCGCCCGCGGCGGTGTGGAGCGCAACGCCGCCCTGGCACCACACCGGCACCGTGCGGCCTCCGGCTGCGACGGCCTGCGTCAATGCGACCAGCCGCTGCAGCAGCACGAAGCTGCTTTCCTCGCCGATCCGTCCGCCGCTCTCCTGGCCCTTGGCGATCAGGCCTGCCGCGCCGGAAGCCAGCGCGCGCTCGGCCTCCGCCAGGGAATGCACCTGCGCGATCACCGGCACGCCGCGCCAGCCCTGCGGCAGCGCCTCGATCCCGCCGTCGACGATCAGGAAGCCCACCGAGGCGGGCAGTTCCAATCCCTGCAGCGCGATGCCGTCCGGGATGCGCAGGCCCAGGCCGGCGGAGCGCTCCCTGGCCAGCGCAGCCAGCAGCCCTGGCCACTGCTGCGGATCGCGGCCGAGGTCGATCGCGGCCGCGGCCTTCTGGCGCCATAGCGCGCGTGCCAGCGCCAGGTCGGCACGCTCGAATGGCGTGATCGCCAGGATGCGAAACCACTGCGCGTCGAAAACCTGCGCCGGGGCGGCGGTCGATGAAGCTTCGGGCTTACTCATGGTCATGGCGTTCGATCATTGAATCCGTTACTGCACCCGCGCCCGTCGGTACCGGCGCTGCATCCGCTTGCCGCGACATGGTCTGGATGGCCATCGCTCAGTCCTGCGACCAGCGGAAGAAGCCGGCGCCGATGGCGAGGAACAGCGCCGTCATGGCGGCCAGCGCCAGCAGCGGCCGGGCGATATCGGCAAGGCCGGCGCCATCGATCATCACCGCGCGCGCCGCCTCGAGCATGTGCGTCAGCGGCAAGGCCTGGGCGGCGGCCTGCACCACAGCCGGGGCTCCGTCGAGCGAGAAGAACACGCCCGACAGCACCACCATCGGCCAGGACAGGAGGTTGAGCAGGCCGCCGGACAGTTCTTCGCTGGCAATGCGCGCGGAGATCAGCAGGCTCATCGCGATCATCGACATCGAGCCCAGCACCGCCACCAGCAGCAGGTTGAAATAGCTTCCCTCCATGCGCAGATGCAGGAACAGGTCGGTGGCCGCATACATTCCGGCAGCGATGCCGACGATCAGCAGCAGGCAGGCGATCAGCTGCGCGCTGATGAACTCCACCGCGCGCAGCGGCGTGCCGTTGAGCCGCTTGAGGTAGCCTGACTTGCGGTAGCGCACGATGACGTGGCCGATGGCGAACAGCGACGAGAACATGATGTTGAGGCCCAGCAGTCCGGGCACCAGCCAGTCGGAATAGCGGATGGAGGTGCCGGTCACCGGCTGCGCGCGCGCATCGGGGTCGCCGCCCTTGAGCATCGACTGCAGCAGCCGCCCCTTGGCGGACTCGGTGTTGACCCAGTAGCGCAGCGGCCGCGCAGACGGATCCAGCAGCAGGTCGATGCGGTGGCGCTGCAGCTTGACGACGGCCTTCTCCAGGTCCGGCTCGCGATAGAACTGCGTGGCCTCCGTGGCAAGGAAGGGGTGCGTCTGCGCCGTCAGCGGCGACTCGCCGAGCACGCCCACCTTGAACAGCGGCGGCGGCGAGCCCGAGAACACCACCGCCATGCCGACCACCAGCAGCGGCGCGAACAGCAGGTTCCAGGCCAGTGCGGAGCGGTCGCGTACGACCTCCAGCAGGCGCGCGCGGATCATTGCCAGTAGACGTTTCATGCGCGCAGCTCCGTACCGGTAAGCTGCAGGAACAGGTCTTCCAGCGTGCGCGGCCGGATCTTCAGCTGCGCCAGCGACAGGCCGGCGGCGAGCATCTTCTGCACCGCGCCGTTGACGTCCGCGCTCATGATCTCGACGCGGTCGGCCCTGCGCACCAGCGGCAGGTCGAGTTCGCGGCCCTCGACCTCGGTGGCGGGCAACTCCAGCACGCTGTCGTTGAAGTTGTCGGCCAGCAGCTGCTGGGGCGAGCCCCTGGCGATGACATGACCGTGATCCATGATCGCGATGTCGTCACAGAGGAGGTAGGCCTCCTCCATATAATGAGTGGTCAGCACGACGGTCTTGCCGCGCGCCTTGATCGCCAGCACCAGGTCCCAGAAGTTGCGCCGCGCCTGCGGGTCCAGGCCGGTGGTCGGCTCGTCGAGGAACACCACGTCCGGATCGTTGACCAGCGCGATCGCCAGCAGCATGCGCTGGCGCTGCCCACCGGACAGCTTGCGATGGTCGCGATCCAGATACTCCTCCAGCCGGCAGGCTTCGACGAGCTGCTGGATCGGCAGCGTCTTGCGGTACAGCGAGCGGAAGAACTGGAGGTTCTCGCGCACCGTGAGGAAATCCTGCAGCGCCGTATGCTGGAACTGGATGCCGATGCACTCGCGATAGTCGGCATCGATCGGCCGCCCGCGGAAGAGGATTTCGCCGGAAGTCGGTCGCACCAGGCCTTCCAGCATTTCCACCGTGGTGCTCTTGCCGGCGCCGTTGGGTCCGAGCAGGCCCAGGCATTGTCCTTCCTGCACGTCGAGGCTGATGCCGTCGACGGCCTTCACGCCGGGATAGTGCTTGCGAAGATCGCGCACGGAGAGAATCGCAGGCATCGGCTATCTCCCCTGGGAGCGAACGCCGGCCGCAGCGGCGGCGGGCGTCGGACAAGGGGAGATGCACTGGCGCTTGCGGGTATAAGCGGTGCGATTTCCGGAATAAGCACGCCCGGCAGGGGGTGCATCCGCGCATGGCGGGTTTTCCGGCGCACTACGACCGTTGGTGCTGCGCTGATCCATAATGTCAGAGCAAAAAATTCAGCAAAAAAATCAAAAACATCAAATGGAGGACCCGCAATCGTCGTCGCGGTGTCCTCTCGACCTCTCCTGGTCGCACCTCATTCCCGAACAATACATGCCTGAACCGGCAGTTCTTTTACGTACGCATCGTTCGCGCCAGATTCTTATATGAACCCAAGGAAATCGCTGTAGGTTTTTCTTGCACGGCGATGTACGGCAATCCGCAGGCGACGAAAGGAGATATTGAAAGCCATCATTCCGGCGGAAAAAATTTCCGGCGATCAAGATCGCAATCGCATTCAGAACACGCGATGCACAGCAAACAGACACGACGCGTCACAAAGTGCATGTTATCGCCGCAGAACGTCACCCCGATGAAACGACGAGGCGCGGCCGTTGTCGTGCGGCGGGCACAAGACTCGCGCGCGATCTGCTGCCTGTAGCCGTCATCCTCGCGACACCCGGTCATCCGTCCGTCGCACGACAACGGCAGCGCTGCGCATTCGGCGGACGCTCGCATTCGATCTGCGCGGTATCGCGCCGCTTCCTTCACCTGGCGAAAAATTCACCGCCGTCCTGTGCCGAGGTCTGTGCACCGGAACCGGGCGCGCCTCGTTCGAGGACAGAGGGAGCCCAAAAAAGAGCGGCCCGCACGGGGCGGGCCAATGGGTTCCTTGGGAGAGGAGACATTCAGAGTCTGCTCCGGCGATTTGGTTCCCTGCTGTCGCGCACGACGGCGCGTACCGAAACGCCGCATGAGCGGCGGGCAGCCATGGATGCGCCGATTGTTTCCTATATTTTCATTTATGGATAATTAATGTAATATTACTTAAGTTATCCATTACCGTCGGCACCAGTAAGAACTGGCGCCTGCCATGCCGGAGCCCTCATGAGCATCGAAGCCCCCACCTCCACGCCAGTGGAACTGCCGGCCGTCACGCGGCGGCGCCTGCGCTCGCTGCTGTCGGCGGAAGAAGTCACGGAACTGACCGCACGCTCCGACTGGCGCGGTTTCTGGGCCATCGCCGTATCCTGGGCCACGATCGCCGCGAGCTTCGCGATGGTGGCGCTGTGGCCGGGCGTACTGACCGTGCTGCTGGCCCTGCCCCTGCTGGCCGGGCGCCAGCTGGCGCTGGCGATCCTGCAGCACGAGGCGGCGCACGGCACCCTGTTCCGCACGCGCGGGATGAACGACTTCTTCGGCGACTGGTTCTGCGCACGCCCCGTCTGGCAGCAGATGCACAAGTACCGTGCGCACCACCTGGTGCACCACACCAGGACCGGCACCGAGCTGGACCCCGACATGTCGCTGCATGCCGGCTACCCCACCACCGCTGCGTCGCTGCGCCGCAAGATGCTGCGCGATCTGTCCGGCTACACCGGCATCAAGCTGATGCTCGGCCTGCTGCTGATGGATGCCGGCGTGCTGAAGTGGACCGTGGCGAACAACATCGAGAAGCTGCCGCAGGACGGCCGCCGCTGGTGGAACTATCCGCTGGACTTCCTGCGCAATGCCGGCGGCATGCTGGCCACCAACCTGCTGCTGGCCGGCATCCTGGCGGCCAGCGGCCACGCCTGGCTGTACGCCCTGTGGGTGCTGGCCTACGTCACGCCGTTCCCGCTGTTCGTGCGCATCCGCTCCATCGCCGAGCACGGCATGCTGCCGCGGGTGCAGGACATGTTCCAGAACACGCGCACCACGCGCGCCCGCGCCTGGCAGCGGCTGTTCTTCGCGCCGATGAACGTGAACTACCACCAGGAGCACCACGCGATGGCGTCCGTGCCTTACTACCGCCTGCCGCAGCTGCATGCGCTGCTGCGCGAGCGTGGGGAATCGGTGGAGCCGCCGGGGTATGGAGAGGTATTGAGGTTGGCCGCAACGCCGGCTCAAAGCTGAGAGGCTCGGTGGGAGCCAGAAACAAAAAAGCCCCGCCGAAGCGGGGCTCTTTTGTTTGAAGCAGTAACGCTTACTGGCAGCCGTTCGCCTGCACCTTCACACCCGCCGGCGTGGCCGGGCACTGGTCGGCGGTGTCGTTGACGCCGTCGGCATCGGTGTCCACCGCGCAGTCCTTGCGGCCGGTGACCGGGTCCACCACGGTGACGACGCATTCCTGCGCCGGGGCGGTGGCGAAGCTGCCTTCGGACAGGAAGTACAGCGGGATCTGCAGGCCGACGTTGACGCGGTAGTCGATCAGGAAGTCTTCGCCGCCCACCGACTTGTCGTTGAGCTGCAGCTGCGCGCGGGCTTCGGTGCGCACCGCCAGGCCATGCCAGGGCAGCGGGAAGAACAGGCCGCCGCCGACGCTGCCGCCGAGGTGCAGGTGGTCGTCGCCGCCCACGTCTTCCTGGATCGCGCCGACGCCGCCGAGGACGTAGGGCGTGAACTTCGGCACCATCTCGACACCGCCGTTGGTGGTGGCGTAGTGATGCACCAGGTCCACGAACAGGGCGGTCTGGTAGTCCTTGCCGCCATCGACGTCACGCTTGCGGCCGGCGTCGTAGAGGCTCAGCTCGATGGCGTTGTTGGTGCCCCAGTCGATCGAGCTGCCGACATTGAGCTGCAGGCCATCGGCGCCGTCGGAGTCGCGCGAGCTGTCGGGAATCTCGAAGCCGTAGTAGACGCCGACGTACGGGATGTCATAACCCTGGGTGGTGACGGCGAAGGCCGGCGCCGAAACCAGCACAGCCAGCACCGCTGCATGACGCATATGCATGGACAACTCTCCCCTGTAGCCCCGAATCCGTCCGGGTTGATTGTTTGAAGCCAGTGATGGTGACGGCCGAAAACCGTCCAGCCGCAACCTTAGCGGCCCGACTTTAGCGCAACTGCGTGACAATTCCACCGTTCGCTTTCGGCCATGGGCCGGAATTACCCCTGTACCGCTCCCTGCCCCTTGCGCCAGGCCGAGGGGCTGGCGCCGTAGGCCCGCTTGAAAGCCTGGCTGAACGCCGTCTCGGAACCGTAGCCGCTGGCCTCGGCAATCCGGGCCACCGTCTGGCTGCCGCTGCGCAGCTGCCAGGCCGCCAGGCGCATGCGGTGCTCGGTGAGGTAGGCCAGCGGCGGCTGGCCCAGCACCTGGGTGAAGCGCTCGGCGAAGGCGGAGCGCGACAGGCAGGCCAGGTCGGACAGCTCCGGCACGGTCCAGGCCCGCTGCGGTTCGCGGTGCATCGCCGCCAGCGCCGCGGACAGGGACTGGTCGCGCAAGGCCAGCAGCCAGTTGCCGGACCCCTCCGGCAGGCTCTCGACATGGTGGCGCAGGAACTCCATCAGCAGGATGTCGGCCACGCGGTTGACGATGGCCTGGCGCGCCGGGCGCGGCTGGCTGAACTCGTCGGCGATGAACTCCAGGCCGGCGCGCAGCCACAGCGGCGGACTGGAGCCGAGGCTGCGCAGGTGCAGCAGCGGCGGCAGCGCCGTCATCAGCGGCCGCGCCAGTTCCACCTCGAAGCGGAAGTAGCCGGACAGCAGGCTGGTACCGCTGCCGCCGGAAAAGCTCGGGACGTCGCCGGAAGGCCGGTCGAGATCGGGCAGCAGGTCGCGGATTGGGGCACTGGACTCCGGGCTGTCCTGCACGCGGTGGTCGATACCGCCCGGCAGCAGCACCAGGTCGCCGAGCTGCAGGGCCAGCGGCGCGGCGCCCTCGCGCAGCAGCCAGGCCTGGCCGCGGGTGACGATATGGAAGCTGGCCAGGCCGGGGGTCTGGAGGCGCAGGACCCAGGGCGAAACCAGCTCGTACTGGCGGAACACCGCGCCTTTGAGGCGGATGTCGTCGAGGATCAGGCTCAGCGTATCCATGCCCGCGTTTTTTAAGGGTTTTTCCGGATTTCCGAGAGCATCGCGGCGTTTTGCAATGATACAGCGGCGGATGGCGACTTCCCCCTGCCTGCCTGCGAATTGACTATAGCACCGCCCCCGGCGTAGAAATCGGAGAGCGGCTCACCGCGGCCTTTTGCGGGTGGTCTGGAGCTGGAGGTACACAATGAATACAACAACGATGGCGGCGCCCGACGCCGCGCCCTGGGTAGACGGCAAACGCATGCTGTGGCTGCTGAGCCCGCTGATCCCGGTACTGGGCACCGCGGCGGTGGTGATCTACCTGCTGACCGGCTGGGGCGCCTTCCTCTGGGGCGGCCCGGTGCTGGTCTACTTCATCATTCCGATGCTGGACTGGCTGGTGGGCGTGGACCGCAGCAATCCGCCGGAAAGCGCGGTCGGGCAGCTGGAGAACGACCGCTACTACCGCGCCATCGTGCTGGCCTACCTGCCGACGCAGTTCCTGCTGACCGGCTGGGGCGCCTGGCTGGCGGTCAACGGCAACCTCGCCGCCTGGGAGTGGATCGGACTGATGTTCACCGTCGGCACGATCAACGGCATCGGCATCAACACCGCCCATGAGCTGGGACACAAGACCAACTCGCTGGATCGCTGGATGGCCAAGCTGACGCTGGCGCCGGTGGCCTACGGGCATTTCTTCGTGGAGCACAACAAGGGCCACCACAAGAACGTCGCCACGCCGGACGATCCGGCCAGTTCCAAGATGGGCGAAAGCTTCTGGGCCTTCCTGCCGCGCACCATGATCGGCAGCCTGCGTTCGGCCTGGCACATCGAGAAGGAGCGCCTGGCGCGCAACGGCCAGGGCATCTGGACCGTCCACAACGAAAACCTGCAGGCCTGGGCCATGACCGCGCTGCTGTTCGGCGCCCTCAGTGCCTGGCTGGGCTGGCCGGCACTGGGCTTCCTGCTGGCGCAGGCCTTCTACGGCGCCTCGCTGCTGGAGGTGATCAACTATATCGAGCACTACGGCCTGCTGCGCCAGAAGCTGCCCAGCGGCCGCTACGAGCGCTGCTCGCCGGCGCATTCCTGGAACAGCAACAACGTGGTGACCAACCTTTTCCTGTACCAGCTGCAGCGCCACTCGGATCATCACGCCAACCCGACGCGCCGCTTCCAGGCCCTGCGTCACTTCGACGAGTCGCCGCAGCTGCCCTCGGGCTACGCCTCGATGCTGATCCCGGCCTATATCCCCTGGCTGTGGTTCCGCCAGATGGACCCGCTGGTGGCACGCCACTACCAGTGCGACCTGAGCGTGGCCAACATCTACCCGCCGAAGCGCGCGGCCCTGATGGCACGCTGGCATCGCAAACCGCTGGACGACGGCCATCCGGAAACCTTTCCGGGCGGGCACGCGCCCCCGGCCGCCGGCGTCACGGCCCATACCGCCCGCTACCAGTGCAGCGACTGCGGCTACGTCTACGACGAGGCGGCCGGCTGCCCGCACGAGGGCTTCCGGCCGGGCACGCCCTGGTCGCAGATCCCGGAAAGCTGGGCCTGCCCGGACTGCGCCGTGCGCGAGAAGCCGGACTTCATCGCCCTGGGCTGATCCGCCAGGACACTCGCCAAAGATAAAGGCTGCCGTCAGGCAGCCTTTTTTGTCCCGCGGGGCCTCAGCGCTTGCCGGGCGTCAACACCGGGGCCGGCAGCGACTGCTCGCCGCGCTGGCTGGCCCGGTAGAGCAGCAGGGCCACGATGAACAACACCGGGATCGCCATCTCCATGCCTTCCTCGAAGGCCGCGTTGAACTGGCCAACCGTGGCGGGCAGATGGATGCCGAAGCTTTCCTTGAGCACGTTGGCACCACGGTCGAGCACCTTGGCGATGGGCAGCATCAGCACCGGCAGCAGCAGCACCTGGCCCACCGGGGTGCGTGCGCCATCCCGCCTGACGAAGAACAGGTAGAACTGGCGAGCCAGGAACACGACCAGCCCCGCCACCGACAGCAGCACCAGGCCGCCGATCAGCTTCTGCATGACCGGGACATCGGGGCTCAGGTAGAACTTGATCTTCTCGATGCTCATCACCGTGAAGGCCTTGTGCATGTCGGCCTCGCGGGCGGCGAACACGAAAGCCAGCAAGGCCAGCGGCAGCACCTTGGGCGAGCGGAAATCATGGAACAGCAGCACGGAGCCCAGCGCCAGCCACAGCACGATGCTCATCTGCTCGAAGGGCCCCTTCTCGGAAAACAGCGGGGCAAAAATCTCACGGGGCAGGCTGCCGGCAAGCATCACCAGGTAACCCGCGTATATCAGCAGCACCGCCAGGGCCACCCGGGTGGCTGTCTCAAGCTTGAACATCGAAACCTCGCCTTGGAGCCGCGCTCCACACTCAGAGAATTATGTCACCGCAGTAACGCGACGGTGACATGGCGGTGACATAACGGTGACATTCTCGCATGCCGAATACATAGCTCGCTAACAAAATTGGCCGGGCATGCTTGCGGGGTTCCATGCTGCTAGTTAGAATGAGAAACATTCTCAATCGATCCGGCGATCACAGCCGGAACAGGGATTTTTCGCTACAAGCCGTTCTGACTGCCGTCACCCTCCTCCCATGCTGGCTGCCCTTTCCTACGACGATGATCGCCCGTTGAACCTCGGCAGCCTTGCCGTGGTTGTCGCAGTGCACCTGCTGGCGCTCTGGGGCATCCTGGCCGCGTCGAAGATCGCCCCGGAAGCCGCCGCTCCCAAGCCGCTGTACGTGAGCTTCATCGAGACCACGGCGCCGGAGCCGGTCAAGCCGCCCGAGCCGCCGCCGCCGGAACCGCCGCGCCCGGTCGAGCAACCCAAGCCCAAGCCGCTGATCACCACCACGGCCACCGCCCCGGCGCCCAACGCCATCGAGGCGCCGCCGGAGCCGGTGGAACCCGAACCCCTGCCGCCGATCCAGGCCGCGCCGCCGCCTTCGCCGGTCGCCGCGCCGGAGCCCGTGGTGGAGCCGCCGAGGTTCGACCTGGCCTATCTCAACAACCCGCCGCCCGCCTATCCGCAGCGATCCAGGCAGCTGGGCGAGGAAGGTACGGTGAAGCTTCTCGTGAATGTCAGCGCGACCGGCTCGGTTCTGAGCGTGAGCGTGCAGCAGTCGAGCGGATTCCCGCGTCTTGACGAAGCAGCAAAGATGGCGGTGCGCCGCTGGCGCTTCACCCCTTCGAAGCGCGGCGACGTCGCAGTTGCGGGCGTGGCATCCGTGCCCATCATTTTCAATCTACCCAAGTAAAAAAAGATTCCCCGGAGTTCCATGGAAACCCAGACCCTCGGCTTTTCCCACTTCATCGGCCAGTCGGACGCGGTGGGCAAGTTCCTGCTGTGCGTGCTGCTGGTGATGAGCGTCGCCAGCTGGTACCTGATCGTGCTCAAGACGATCCGCGGCCGCATCGAGCGCAAGCGCAGCAAGGAGTTCCTCGACTTCTTCTGGAACGCCAAGAACCTGGACCAGGTGCACGATGCCGTCGCCGCGCACCGCGCCGACGAGCCCTTCTCGCACCTGGCGCATCACGCCATCACTGCGCGCGACCATCACGCGCGCTTCGGCGCCAGCCGCCTGGAGGAAGCCGGCACCTCCTCGGAGTTCCTGACCCGCACGATCCGCAAGGTGATCGACGAGGAAACCACCAAGATGGAATCCGGCCTCAGCGTGCTGGCCTCGGTGGGCTCCACCGCGCCGTTCGTGGGCCTGTTCGGCACGGTCTGGGGCGTGTACCACGCGCTGGTCAGCATCGGCATGTCCGGCGCCGGCACGCTGGACAAGGTCGCAGGCCCGGTGGGCGAGGCGCTGATCATGACCGGCGTCGGCCTGGCCGTCGCCATCCCGGCGGTGCTGGGCTACAACTACCTGACGCGCAGCAACCGCGTGGTGCTGGGCTCCCTCGATGCCTTCGCCCACGACCTGTTCGCGTTCCTGACCACCGGCCAGCAGTTCGCCGGCGGCAACAACGTCGTCAAGCTCAAGACCGGAGTCTGAGATGGCATTCGGCGGCTTCGAAAACAAGGGCCACTCTTCGCCGATGGCGGAGATCAACATGGTGCCGCTGATCGACGTCATGCTGGTGCTGCTGGTGATCTTCATCATCACGGCGCCGCTGCTGTCGCACGCGGTCAAGATCGACCTGCCCCGCACCACGGCGGACTCCACTCCGCCGGAGCCCAACAAGATCGAATTCTCGATCGACAGGGACAGCAACCTGTTCTGGAACGGCGAGCCGGTGGACAAGGCCACCGCCGTGGCGCGCATGCAGGAGGCCGGCCTGAAACAGCCGCAGCCGGAGCTGCACCTGCGCGCGGACCGCGATACCCGCTACCAGATCATTGCCGAAGTGATGGCGGACGCCGCCAAGTCGGGCCTGGCCAAGATCGGCTTCGTGTCCGATCCCAAGGTCGCGGCTGCGGCGGCAAGTCCCTGAGGCTAGCTCGGCACCGCAAGCAGCTGTCACACTGTGCCGGACCCGAAGTCCGGCACAGTCGTTTGTGGAACCCCTGACGCGCCGGCGAGTCTCAACGCCAACCCAAGAACCAGGCAGCAGCTTTCATGTGGATCACCGACACCTCGGTCAAGCGCCCTGTCCTGGCCACGGTCATCAACCTGCTGCTGGTAGTCTTCGGCCTGTTCGGCCTGACCTCGACCTCGGTCCGTGAATACCCGGACATCGACCCGCCGATCGTCTCGATCAGCACCAACTACCCCGGCGCCTCGGCGGCGGTGGTCGAGACCCAGATCACCCAGCTGATCGAAGACCGCGTCGCCGGCATCGAGGGCATCAAGACCGTCACCTCCTCCTCGCGCGACGGGCGCTCGCAGATCAGCGTGGAGTTCCAGCTGTCGCGCAACGTCGACGACGCTGCCAACGACGTGCGCGACCGCGTCTCCAGCGTGGTCGGCCGCCTGCCCGACCAGGTCGATCCGCCCGAGATCGCCAAGGCCGACGCCGATTCCAACCCGATCATCTGGCTGGTGTTGACCTCCGACCGGATGAACACGCTGCAGCTCACCGACTACGCCGAGCGCTACCTGACCGACCGCTTCTCGACCATCGACGGCGTGTCGCAGGTGCGCTACGGCGGCGACCGCCGCTACGCCATGCGTGTCTGGCTGGATCGCGGCCGCATCGCCGCGCGCGGCCTCACGGCCGAGGACATCGAGACCGCCCTGCGCCAGCAGAACATCGAACGCCCGGCCGGGCGCATCGAGTCCACCGAGCGCGAGTTCGGCCTGCGCACGGCGCGGCCCTTCCGCAGCGCCGAGGACTTCAACAACTTGGTGGTGGCGCGCGGCGCCGACGGTTTCCCGGTGCGCCTGTCCGATGTCGCCAAGGTGGAGCTGGGCCCGCAGAACCCGCGCGGCGCCTTCCGCGCCAACGGCGTCAACGCACTGGGCATCGGCATCGTCAAGACCTCCACCGCCAATACCCTGACGGTGGCGCAGCAGGCCAAGGACCTGATGAAGGTCATCTCGGCCGACCTGCCCGAGGGCATGAAGCTGGAGGTCAACTACGACACCTCGACCTTCATCGAGGCCTCGCTGCACGAGGTGGAACTGACGCTGGTCTATGCCGCCCTGTTCGTGATCGTGGTGATCTTCCTGTTCCTGGGCAACGCCCGCGCCACGCTGATCCCGGCGATCACCGTGCCGATCTCGCTGCTGGCCTCGTTCATCTTCCTCAACGCCTTCGGCTTCTCCATCAACATCCTGACACTGCTGGCGCTGGTGCTGGCGATCGGCCTGGTGGTGGACGACGCCATCGTCATGGTGGAGAACATCCACCGCCGCATCGAACTGGGCGAGTCGCCGCTGCTGGCGGCCTACCGCGGTGCGCGCGAGGTAGGCTTCGCCATCGTCGCGGTCACCGCCGTGCTGGTGGCGGTATTCGTGCCGATCGGCTTCCTCGAGGGCAACGTCGGCCGACTGTTCCGCGAATTCGCATTGGCCCTGGCCGGCAGCGTGATCTGCTCGGCGATCGTGGCGCTGACCCTGGCGCCGGTGCTGAGCGCCGCATTGCTGCGCAAGAACGACCACGGCGGCCGGCTGGCACAGGCCATCGAGCACAACTTCGAGCGCCTGTCGCAGGCCTATGGCCGCACGCTGGGCGGCTTCGTGCGGCGGCCACGCTACGCCTGGATCGCGCTGGGACTGCTGGGCCTGGGTACCTGGCTGCTGTTCCACACCATCCCCCAGGAATTCGCCCCCAGCGAGGATCGCGGCGGCTTCATCATCCAGGTCACCGCGCCGGAAGGCGCGAGCCTGTCCTACACCCAGCGCGAGATGCAGCAGATCGAAGCGATGGTCCTGCCGCGCATCGGCCAGGGCGAAGTCGATCGCGTGATGTTCCGCATCCCCTCCACCGGCGGCGGCTCGGACGACGTCAACAACGGCAACCTGTCGCTGACGCTGAGCGACTGGAAGGCACGCGAACGCAGCTCCCTCGAGGTCGGCGAGGAATACAGCAAGGCCCTGCGCGACCTGCCGGGCGTGCGCGCCGTGGTCAACCAGCGTGCCGGCTTCGGCCAGCGCGGCGGCGCCAACCAGCCGCTGCAGGTGGTGCTGGGCGGCAGCGACTACGCCGAGCTGGCCGAGTGGCGCGACCGCATCCTGCGCCGCGCCGCCGAGAATCCCGGCCTGCAGCGCCTGGACTCCGACTACAAGGAGACCAAGCCGCAGATCGAGCTGGACATGGACCTGAACCGCGCCGGCGACCGCGGCGTGCCGGTGACGGCCATCGCCACCGCGCTGGAAACCTTCATGGGCGGCCGCACGGTGACCCGCTTCGAGCAGAACGGCGAGGAGTACGACATCATCCTGCAGGCACCGGACGAGCAGCGCCGCGATCCGCAGGACCTGTCCGACATCTACGTGCGCTCGCAGACCGACAACAGCCTGGTGCCGCTGACCTCGCTGGTGACACTCAAGGAAAAGGCCGCCGCCGCCAGCTACAACCGCGTCGACCGCCTGCGCTCGATCACCCTCACCGCCGGCCTGACGCCCGGCTACACCCTGGGCCAGGCGCTGGACTACATGGAGGGCATCATCCGCGAGGAACTGCCCGAGCACGTGCGCCTCAGCTACAAGGGCGACTCGCGCGACTTCAAGGAGTCCAGCAGCGCGCTGCTGTTCACCTTCGCCATGGCGCTGCTGATCGTCTACCTCGCGCTGGCGGCACAGTTCGAGAGCTTCATGCACCCGCTGGTGATCATGACCACCGTGCCGCTGGCCGTGTTCGGCGCCCTGGGCGCGCTGTGGGCGCTGGGCATCACGCTCAACGTCTACGCGCAGATCGGCATCGTCATGCTGATCGGCCTGGCGGCGAAGAACGGCATCCTGATCGTGGAATTCGCCAACCAGCAGCGCGATGCCGGGCACGGCTTCGAGGAAGCCCTGATGACCGCCAGCCAGATCCGCCTGCGGCCGATCCTGATGACCTCGGTGGCGACCATGGCCGGCGCCGTGCCGCTGATCTTCTCCAGCGGAGCCGGTCACGAGGCACGCAGCATCCTGGGCATCGTCATCCTGTTCGGGGTGCTGTTCTCCACCGTCCTGACGCTGTACGTGGTGCCGGCGTTCTACTCGGCGCTGTGCCGCAATACCGGTTCGCCCGGCCGGCACGGCGCGCGGCTGGCCCGCGAAGACGCGGACGCGCCGGCCGGGCCCCTGGCCTGATCCGCCGCCGGGAATTGCTGACAGCAGCGGGAGCAGGAATTCCGTTGCGGAGAGCGGCACGGGTGGCCGCTCCATGCAACAATTGCGACCAATTATTATTCAGGGGGAGCCATGGCGGATCCCGTCATCGCTGGCAAGACTGCGCTCGTCACCGGGGCCTCGTCGGGGCTCGGGGTGGATTTCGCCCGCGAACTGGCACGCCGCGGCTGCCGCCTGGTGGTGGTGGCACGCCGCGAAGACCGGCTCAAGCAGCTGCAGCAGGAGCTGAAGGCCGCCCACGGCACCGAGGTCACCGTGGTGACCCTGGACCTGTCGCAGCCCGAGGCGCCCCGCGCCCTGCATGACCTCATGCGCCAGCAGAAGCTGGCCGTGGACGTGCTGGTCAACAACGCCGGCTTCGGCCTGTTCGGCCGCGACATCGACCTGCCGCCGCGCCGTGCCAACGAGATGCTGCAACTGGACGTGGTGGCGCTGACCCAGCTGACCCAGCTGTTCGCCAGGGACATGGTCAAGCGCGGCAGCGGCTACATCCTGCAGGTGGCCTCCACCGGCGCCTTCCAGCCTTCGCCGACCTACGCCTCCTACGGCGCCGCCAAGGCCTACGTGCTCAACTACGGCAACGCCCTCAATTTCGAGCTGCGCGGCAGCGGCGTGTCCTGCACCGTGATCTGCCCCGGCGTCACCGCCACCGAGTTCCTGGACGTCTCGGGCCAGAAGCGCAACTGGTTCCACGACGCCACGATGATGACCAGCCCCGCCGTGGCGCAGGCCGGCATCCGCGCCATGCTGTCGCGGCGCTACGTCGTGGTGCCCGGCTGGTTCAATGCCCTGTCTGCCTTCTTCACGCGCCTCACGCCACGCCCCTGGCTGGCCTGGCTGGCGGCGCGCCTGATGAGGACCCCCTGATGCTGCGCCTGCCGGGGTTGCCGCCGGTAGTGCCCGTGGAACTGCCGGGCAAGCTGCGCGCGCGTCTCAGGGAAGGCGTGGCGCCGACTCCTGAAACCCTGCTGGCCGACGAGGCCGAGGGCCGCGACAACCTGATCGAGCCGAAGCTGTTCGAGGCCCTGGCCGCGCAGCCGCTGGTGCAGGTCGAATGGTCGGGCTGGTATGGCCCGCCCAACCGCTTCCCGCTGATCCACACCGACGTCAGCATGGTCTCGGCCGCCTTCGCCGTGCCGCTGGCCACCCTGCGCCCCTTGCTGCCGCCGACCACGCGGCTGACGCCGGCGCGCATCACGCCCTGGCACGGCGTGCTGCTGGTGTCCGCCAACCACGTTCATCGCGGCGGCCTCGGGCGTTACCAGGAGCTGAGCATCGCCACGCCGATGTTCCTGGATACCCCCAGGCGCCTGCCCGCCTGGTCGCTGCTGCGCGAAGCCCTGCGCGGTGGGCAGGATCCTGCCCTGGGACTGTTCACGCTGGAATCGGCGGTGGACCGTGTGCGGGCGCGCGATGTCGGCGTACAGCTCTACGGCCTGCCGCGTCAGCTCGCCCATGCGGAGTTCGCACTCGGCAGCCAGACCGGCCTGGCCAGCATGGAAGCCGACGGCCACCGCCTGGCGGCGCTGGAAGTCTCCGCGCCGCGCAGCTACCTGCAATGGCACATGGACCTGAGCTTCAACAGCTTCTCGATCCTGCAGGGGCAGGTCCTGCGCAGCCGCTGTGCCGCCGTCGGCGAGGGCTACCGCGGCGCGCGCGGCAGCGCCAAGGTGGAGTTCGGCGATCATCCGGCCTACCAGCGCTTCGGCAAGCTGCCGCTGCTGGCACGGCCGATGGAAACCCGCGTCTGCGCGCGGCTCAACTGGATCGTCGGCACGCCGGAACTGCTCGGGCCGGCGTAGGCAGGCCCGGGCGCTTTCACCCGGAGCTTGCAGGGGACGGCGATCGCGGTCCCTTGCGAATCAGGCCGGCCGCTTCACCGGCCGCATCTGCGCCGGATCGTAGAAGAAGGTTTCCTCGGCGATCTGCTCGCCTTCCCAGCGCTGCCAGGTCACTTCCTCGATGTGGCTGTGGCTGCCGTCGCGCCAATGGAAATCGAAGATCCAGCGGATCGCCACGTGCTCGCCACTGGCCAGCACCGGGCGGACGCACTGCGAGCGCACCGACTGCGCCCGCGCCATCACGCCACGCTCATTGCTCACCAGCGTACCGCGGCCGACGCGCGGCGCCGACTGGTTCTCACGCATGGTCGCGTGCGGCGCGTAGAACTCCTCGATCGCCTCCGGATGCGCGTTGTCTTCGACGCGGGCGATGAAGCGCTCGAGGGTTTCGGTGCTGGGCATGGCAGGCTCCGGCGAAAAAGGTGCACCGGAGTATGCGCCGCGGCTGGAGGGCTTTTGCAGGAGCGGCTGACAGCCGCTCCTACGGGAAACAACTAGCGCCCGCCCTTCTTCGAACCACCCGGCTTCCGCGAAACACCACCCTTGTTCGACGGGGCGATCTTCTTGGTGCCGCCGGAACGGGGCGTGCGCGCGGAGGGCTGCGACTCCCAGGGACGCGCGCTCTTGCCGGCATGGCGCGTCAGCTTCTTGGCCTGGAACGGCACCTCGGAGTCATCGTCCTCGTCGATGCGCCGCTTGCGGTCGGACTTGGGCTTGGCCACCACCGCCTCGGCTTCCAGGCCCACGGCCGACATCAGCGCCAGCAGTTCTTCCGGCGTGGCCTCGCGATAGCCGCCGCTGCGGATGCCGCGGCCCAGTTCCAGCGGGCCGTAGCTGACGCGGATCAGGCGGCTGACCTGCAGCTTCTGCGATTCGAACAGGCGCCGCACCTCGCGGTTGCGCCCCTCGCGCAGCATCACCTCGTACCACTGGTTGGCGCTGTGGCCGTCCTCGTTGACGCCGGGAGCGATCGATTCGAAATGGGCTTCGCCGTCCTCCAGCGTCACGCCGGTGCGCAGGCGCTGCAGCACTTCAGGAGTGATCTCGCCCAGCACACGCACCGCGTAGCGCCGCGGCACCTCGAAGCTGGGGTGGGTCAGGCGCCGCGCCAGCTCGCCATGGTTGGTCAGCAGCAGCAGGCCGGAGGTGTTGATGTCGAGACGGCCCACGGCGATCCAGCGGCCGCTGTCCAGCTCGGGCAATTTGCGGAACACCGTGCGGCGGCCTTCGGGATCGTCACGCGTCACCATCTCGCCGGCGCGCTTCTTGAACAGCAGCACGCGCGGCGGTTCCACCTTGCTGGACAGGCGCAGGGGCTTGCCGTCGAGCGTGATGCGGTCGCCCGGCGACACCGGCTGGCCGGCCTTGGCCGGCTGGCCGTTCACGTGGATGCGACCCTCGGCGATCATCGACTCGATCTCGCGACGCGAGGCGACGCCGGCGGTGGCCAGGGCTTTCTGGATGCGCTCGCCCGCACCGGGTGCCGACGGCGCGGCAGGCGTCGTCACTGCCGGCGACCGGGTGGATCCGTCGGCAGCGGCCCGCGCAGCCGGTTTCGGCGCCGAGCGCGGCGCCCGCACCGGCGGCTTCGAAGACGGCGGCCGCGAGGAGGACGGCCTTGAAGACGACGGCTTCGAGAACGACGACTTCGAAGCAGGCCGTGCCGAGGACGGCCGCGACGCCGATCGCGCCGACGACTTCTCCGAGGTCCTGGAGTCCGATGAACGGGACGAGGACTTCGAGAACGTCGAGGAGGTCCTCGACGATGGCTTGCGCGGCGCTCTGGGGGGGGTCTTCAATGGAGGCTCGGTTCGTCGGAAGCTTCGGTGGGCGGCTCGTCGCCCAGAGCATCCGGCTCTTCGGCATCCGCGGCGGCATCTGTAGCGGGGTCAGTCCCGGTCTCAGCATCAGCGTCTGCAGCCACCGGCTCTTCGCCAGCCTCCGCCTCCACGTCGACCGGCTCCGCGGCTTCAGCCGCAACCCCGGCTTCTGCTTCAGCCTCGCCTTCCGCTTCCGCCTCCGGCCCCGCCAGCGCGGCGACCGCTCCGGGCAGGCCCTCGCCCAGGCGCGCCAGCGCCGCTTCGAGCTGCGCCGGGTCCTTGATCTCGGGCAGCGACGGCAGGTCGTCCAGCGACTTGATGTTGAGATCGTCCAGCATCTGGTGCGTGGTGCCGAACAGCGAAGGGCGGCCCGGCACTTCCTTGACGCCCAGCTCGCGGATCCAGCCGCGCTCCAGCAGGGTGCGGATGATGTTGGGCGACAACGCCACGCCGCGGATCTCTTCCACCTCGCCGCGCGTCACCGGCTGGCGGTAGCAGATGATCGCCAGCGTCTCGAGCAGCGCACGCGACATGCGCGGCGGCTTCTCCTGCCACAGCCGGCTGACCCACTCGGCATAGCTCGGGCGCACCTGGATGCGGAAGCCGCTGGCGACTTCCGACAGCTCCGTGGCGCGGCCTTCCAGGGCCTGCGTCAGGGCGTCGAGCCCGGCGCGGATTTCCTTCTTGCCGACGCCCAGCTCGGGGCCCAGCAGGCGGTGCAGCTGTTCCAGCGACAGCGGCAATTCGGAGGCCAGCAGCAGCGACTCGAGGATGTTGACCAGCTGCGTCACGGGCTCGCTGGCGAGCAGGCCCGGCTGTTCCGGTTCGGCGGTCTGGATTTCGGTGATTTCTTGGTTCATGCGTCTTCCCCGGCGGCGGCTGCGCCGTCCGCCTGTTCATCTTCTTCGTCTTCCAGCCAGGGACGGGCCTTGGCGGTCTGCACCATCAGCGGCGCGAACGCAGATTCCTGCACCACGTCCAGCAGCGCCGACTTGGTCAGCTCCAGGATCGCGAGGAAACAGACCACCACGCCGAGGCGGCCCTCTTCCGGGTCCACCAGGTCTTCCAGCCGGCGCGGGCCGCCCTGCACCAGCGACAGGATGTGCGACATGCGCTCGCGCACCGACAGCGGCTCGCGCGAGATGTGGTGGTGGGTGAACAGCTTGGCCCGTTCCATCACGTCACGGAAGGACATCAGCAGCTCGCGCAGCGTCGGCATCGGCAGCCGCGCGATCTGCGGGATCACCTCGGGGCGTGCCTGCGCCATGAACAGGTCGCGGCCGACGCGCGGCATCTTCTCCAGGCTCTCGCCGGCGCTCTTGTAGCGCTCGTACTCCTGCAGGCGGCGCACCAGCTCCATGCGCGGGTCGCCCTCCTCCTCCACCTCATCCGGCGGCGGACGCGGCAGCAGGATGCGCGACTTGATCTCGGCCAGCAGCGCCGCCATCACCAGGTACTCCGCGGCGAGCTCCAGCTTCATCTCGCGCATCAGGCTGATGTACTGCACGTACTGCTTCGTGATCTGCAGTACCGGGATATCGAGGATGTTGAGGTTCTGGCGCCGGATCAGGTACAGCAAGAGATCCAGCGGGCCTTCGAAGGCGTCGAGGAACACTTCGAGCGCATCCGGCGGGATGTACAGATCCTCAGGCAACTTGTCCATGGACTGGCCATGGATCTTCGGCATCCTCAGCGCGTCGGCAACCGCAACGACGCTGGTTTCCTCGGCGACAGGGGTTTCGGTCTCGTTCATTCGGGGATGAACCCCAGCACGTCATGCACGTTCTTCAGGGTGGCGTCCGCACGGGCCGAAGCGGCCTCGGCGCCGGCGCGCAGCACCTGGCGCAGGCCCTCGGTGTCCTCGCGCACGGCGGCATAGCGCTCCTGCACCGGCCTGAGGCATTCCACCACCGCTTCGGCGACCTCGGTCTTGAAATGGCCGTAGCCCTTGCCGACGTAGCGCGCCTCGATGTCGGCGAAGGACTCGCCGCGGATCGCGGAGAGGATCGACATCAGGTTGGACACGCCGGGCTTCTCGGCAATGTCATGGCGGATCTCGCTGCCCAGGTCGGTCACGGCGCGCTTGATCTTGCGCGTGATCACGTCGGGGCCGTCGAGCAGGTAGATCGCGTCGGTCTCGGCGTCGCCGGACTTGCTCATCTTCGCCGTCGGCTCCTGCAGGCCCATGATGCGCGCGCCCACCGGCGGGATCATCGGCTCAGGCACGGTGAAGACGTTGCCGTAGAGATTGTTGAAGCGCATCGCGACGTCGCGCGTCAGTTCCAGGTGCTGCTTCTGGTCGTCGCCCACCGGCACGGCCTTGGCCTGGTACAGCAGGATGTCGGCCGCCATCAGCACCGGGTAGTCGAACAGGCCGGCGTTGATGTTGTCGGCATGCTTGGCCGACTTGTCCTTGAACTGCGTCATGCGGTTGAGCTCGCCCATCTGCGTGTAGCAGTTGAGGATCCAGCCCAGGCGCGCATGCGCCGGCACGTGGCTCTGCACGAACAGCGTGTTCTTCGCCGGGTCCAGGCCGCAGGCGATGTACAGCGCCAGGAACTCCTGGCAGCGCTCGCGCAGCACCTTCGGGTCCTGCCGCACGGTGATCGCGTGCAGGTCCACCAGCATGTAGTAGCAGTCCCAGGCATCCGACAGCGTCACCCAGTTCTTCAGGGCGCCGAGATAGTTGCCGAGCGTCAGGCGGCCGGAAGGCTGGATGCCGGAGAGAACGATGGATCGGGAGGCAGTCACGGTTCTAGTAGAGCAAGGACGGGTTGAGGCCCAGCAACGTGTAGAGCAGGCTCTCGGAGATGAACAGGGGCCAGTACATGATCTTCGACAGCAGGCCGGTCGCAAGCAGGCCGACGACGATCAGCAGGCCATAGGGTTCCAGCTTGGCATAGCGCACCGCCAGCGGCAGCGGCAGCAGGCCGGTGAGTACCCGGCCGCCGTCCAGCGGCGGCAGGGGGATCAGGTTCAGGACCATCAGCACCAGGTTCACGGTGACACCGGCCACCGACATGTAGCGCAGGCCCAGCCACAGGCCCTCGTCGCTGCCCATCGTCAGCGCCAGCTTCAGCAGCAGCCCCCAGCCGATGGCCATGAGCAGATTGGCCAGCGGCCCCGCAGCGGCCACCAGCGCCATGTCGCGATGCGGATGGCGCAGGCGACGGTAGTCCACCGGAACGGGCTTGGCCCAGCCGAACAGGAAGCCGCCGCCGGCCAGCTTGCTCAGCACCAGCAGCACGATCGGCACCACCACCGTACCCACCGGATCGACATGGCGCAGCGGGTTCAGGCTCAGCCGTCCCTGGCTCGCGGCCGTGGGGTCACCCAGGCGCCGCGCGGCCAGCCCGTGGGCCACCTCGTGCAGCGTGATCGCGAATAAAACCGGGAGGGCCCAGATGGCGATGGTCTGGACCAGGCTGGAATCGACTGGCATGAGCCCGATTATACGGGATGGAGGCCGGTGAACCGGCGCTCAGAAGGCTCTTTCAGAGCCCCAGGCGGGAGGTATCGCCCTTGCCCTGGCGCATCAGCTGCACCCCGCCGCCGCTGAGGTCCAGCACGGTGGTCGGCTCGGTGCCGCAGTTGCCGGCGTCCAGCACCAGGTCCACCTCGCGCATCAGCCGCTGGCGGAAGTCCTGGGGGTCGCTCACCGGGCCGTCCTCGTCCGGGAACTGCAGGGTGCAGGAGATCAGCGGCTCGCCCAGGGTCTCCAGCAGGGCCTGGGCCACCACGTGCTCCGGCACGCGGATGCCCACGGTCTTGCGCTTCTCGTGGGCGATGCGCTTGGGCAGTTCCTTGGTCGCTTCCAGGATGAAGGTATAGGGCCCCGGTGTCAGCGACTTGAGCAGGCGGAACTGCTGGTTGTCGACGCGGGCATAGGTCGCGATCTCCGACAGGTCGCGGCAGACCAGGGTGAACTGGTGGTGGCGGTCGAAGTCGCGGATGCGGCGCAGGCGCTCGGCCGCCTCGCGGTCGTCCAGGTGACAACCCAGGGCATAGCAGGAGTCGGTAGGCCAGGCGATCACCGCGCCCTCGCGCAGCCGCTCGGCGGCCTGCGTGAGCAAGCGCTTCTGGGGATTCTGGGGGTGCAGCTCGAGCCATTGGGCAGTCATCCGGTCATCTTAATGCAATCAGCGAACCGTTCATCCCGAGTAGCCCGCGAAGCGTGCGTATCGAGGGACGCACCGATCATCCAATGACACCATCCTGCAGCAAGCGGCTTACAATGCGCGCATGAAATTCCTGCTCGACTCCCTGCCTGCGCTGGTCTTCCTCGGCGCCTATTTCCTGTTCGACGTCTACGCCGCCACCATCGCGCTGATCGTCTCCCTGTTCCTGCTGGTGGCGTACTACGGGTTCACCGAGAAACGCCTGCACAAGGCGCATTTCGTGACAGCGCTGATTGCACTGGCGCTGGGCGGGCTGACGCTGTACCTGCGCAACGCCACCTTCATCCAGTACAAGCCCACCCTGGTCTACGGCATCTTCGCCCTGGCCCTGGCCGGCAGCCATCTGGTCGGCGACAAGGTGCTGCTGCAGCGCATGGGCGAAAAGTCCTTCGCCCTGCCCGATCCGGTCTGGCGCAAGGTCAACGTTGCCTGGGTGGTCTACTTCGCATTCAGCGCCGCACTCAATATCTGGGTGGCAAAGACCTTCAGCTACGACACCTGGATGCTGTTCAAATTTCCGGGCACCCTGATCCTGATGTTCGTGTTCATGCTGGCGCATGCACCCTTCCTGTCGCCTTACCTGCAGGAGCAGAAGTGATGCTCTACGCAATCTGGGGCGTGGACGTGCCCGACAGCCTCGCCGGCCGCCTGGCCACGCGCCCGGCGCACGTCGAGCGCATCAAGCTGCTGGTCGCCGAAGGCCGCCTGGTGCTGGCCGGCCCACGCCCCAGGGCCGACGCCGCCGACGCGCCGCAGGCCGGCTTCCACGGCAGCCTGATCGTCGCCGAATTCCCCAGCCTCGAAGCCGCCAAGGCCTGGGCCGAGGCCGACCCCTACCTCGCCGCCGGCGTCTACGAGCGCGTGGAAGTCACGCCCTTCGTACAGGCCCTGCCATGAACCGCGTCGAACGCATCCGCGACTGCCTGCTGCAGGCCTTCGCACCGGTGGAACTGGCGGTGGAAGACGAAAGCCACCTGCATGCCGGCCACGCCGGCGCCGCCACCGGCCGCGGACACTTCCGCGTCAAGATCGTGTCCGCCGCCTTCGAAGGCCAGGGGCACGTCGCGCGCCACCGCCAGGTCTACGCCGCGCTGGGCGAGATGATGCAGACGGATATCCACGCGCTGGCCATCAGCGCGCGAACTCCCAGCGAAGCCTGAGCCTCACCCGTGGGAGCGACGCAAGTCGCGATCCTGTCCTCCCATGACTGGTGTCCCGAGCTGGAAGTTCGCTGCAATAGTCCCCTCTCCCGCCTGCGGGAGAGGGTGCCCAGAGGGCGGGAGAGGGTTTCTGTAAATCTCCCTGCGACTAGTCCGGGCTAGATTTGAAGTCAGATGAAGTACCCCGAAGTGGTCCGTTTCTAGTTTTAAACACTACGGAACACGGGATGACGTAATCCTCTATGCGGCACGTCCATTTCGCAACGCTTTGTAGTTAGCAGTTAGCAACACTGCCAGAGCTAGAACCCCTGCAAAGTGAAAGAGCCGTTCTTCAAAAGGAGGAAGAAGGCGCTGCTCGTATTCCCCGTATAAGTATACCGTCGCCAAAAAACATGCGCCCCACGCAAGAATGGCTGAAGCACATGCAGCCCAACGATTAAATCTGATGTGACCTATGGCAAGTATTGTGAGGATGCTTACACACGCGACGCCAAAGCCAGTAAAGACACCGCGAGTTGCCATCGTCCATGCAATTACGATTGCTCCAATTAGTAGCAGAGCACCAAACAAGTAGTTTGCAACTATCCAAAAGCGCGTCATACCTCTATGTGTGCAGCCACACGCACCTTCAGTCATTCCATCCCATCCGCCTTGAGCACTTGGCCCTTTTAATTTTCTATTTTTACCCCGAGAAGCCTTTCCACCTCCTTAGGGTTTAGTTTGCCGCACCGGATCATATGGTTGCAGTAGTCTTCAACGGTTCCAATAACTGTTTTATCAGAAGCAAACTCCTTCATGATGTGCTTATCCGCAACATCGTGAATATCATCACTGACCTTGTCGAGTTCATTTCTCCGAAAGTCAGAGACAAAGCTTGACTTAAGATCGACATCAAAGCGATGGAAGGGGCGCAGGCTCTCCAAGGGAACTTTGAATATCTCTGCAAGCCTGCAAAGTGCATGATCCCGAATCATCTTATCTAGTTCGCCCACGTAATCTTCGCTGTTTTTGACACAGGCAGCTCATGTAGGTTGGACTGAGCGCAGCGATGTCCAACGTGCAATGGTCGGATTGTTGGACATCGCTGTGCTCAGTCCAACCTACGAGCTTTGGGCAGTCCAACCTACGCGCTTTCACAGGCCATTCTTCGCCAACTCATCTTTGGCCAGTTTATGCACAATCCAGAGGATAGCTATGAAGCCCAAGAGAACCAGCAACGTCCAGATTGGATATCCCCATTTTCGCCCATTGAATGCAACGTCGTAGATCGCGAGAAAACAGAACAAGACGCAGATGACACCCATCACCATGCTTGCAACTCGCATGTAATGAAACACCGCTCTGCGATAAGTGTCTCTATTCATGTTCCTCTCATCCCATGCCTATACGCGGGAATGGCGCCGTTTCGCTATGCGCTAGATGCCCTCGGTTGATCATGCTGTCAGCATTTCAAGAGTCGCGACCGGCGGGTCAAAGACCCGCCCTAGTCGGGCTGATTCAGGATCGCTGAGCGCCAGCCTCGGCACCAAAAAACTAGTGAGGGGATATGAATTTTCTCACTACTTTTGTTCTGGACACTCTTTCCTCAGATGCGCTAACACTAGCCGCAGCACATCGTCCCGTCCCTTTGCACGGATAATTTTCAACAAATATAGCGTTGACTCTTTTTTACACCTTAACCTCGCGCCGCGTTTGAGCAGAATGTTCATTGATTCCAGCTGTCCTTCAAATGCAGCCCAATACAATGCCGTACCCACGTCATGGTCCGTGGCGTTTATATCTGCGCCTGCTACAAGAAGCGCTTCAATCGCGGCTATGTTCCCTCTTTTTGATGCCGCCATAAGAGGAGTAATGCCAGAATCGAACAAGTGAAAATTTACATCGGCACCATTCCGCAAAAGTTCCTGAATTTTTTCCACGTCTCCATCGCCTGAGGCGGTAACGAGTGTTCTATTTGCATCCGAGGAACATCCCCAAAAAGAGAATCCTAGTATCAAATAAATTGCAAAAAGACGCGGAAATTTTTTCATTCCTATCGACTACTTTGGATTGAAGCTAGATAAATTCGCAGGAACGCTCCCGTTTCGCGGAATATTCACGGTTATCCCAGGCAAATTATTCATTGCCCTGCGAATCCCTTCTGGAAAGGATGAGGTGGCCAGCGGATCTCTGACAGGAATATCTGCTGCACGTAACGCATCGCCAGTTCTGACTGCGCAGTTATCGAAGTAGCCAACGCCGTTCCTATCGGAGAATTTCTTTAAGTAGTCGAGGGTCTCTCGCTCCTGCTCCGTGGTGGTAGGGATTATCCTAATTTCAGTATCTCGAAGGGGTGCTTGGCGCTCAAGATAGTCAGTTAAAGACGACCCTAGATTGGTGTCGTTACCAAAGCTATAAACACCAGCGCCGGTGACGGCAATAGCCGCGTGTCCAAACGGATTTCCCGATGTGGGGCCATTAACAACGATAGCTATCTCAAGCCCAAATGGATCCACGTAGTTAACTGAATCCCCTCCGACGTATGCGTAAAGATTCGAATCGCCGCCTCCAAAACCTATAGGGTCTTTTGCGGTCCATCGGGCAGTTTCGGGATCATAATCACGCGCGCCGAACCTCAATAGTTGTGTGTGTTGATCGTGGAGTCCGCCGGCAAATCCGAACGGCTGGAAGCCGGGATTTGTGTCCTGCGTTACCCCCCCGAATTCGTCGTAGTCCATTCTCTGAACCACCTCGCCAGTGTTGGCGTCAACGACAATCCTGGGACTACCTAGCTGGTCGCTAATGATTCTGTATGCTTGCCCACCCTTGACCATATAGCTCGGCACATTGCCCTTATCCGCGTACACAAAGCGTGCGACGACGTTGCCACTGCCATCCAGTTCCGCAATCGGATTGAGTTGATCCTGATAGACAAACCCTTGCACCGTAGTGCCGTTCACCTTCTTGGCAATACGCCGATTTCGGCCGTCCACGCGGTAGTCAATCACCACGTCTCCTGGCAACTCAACTCGCCATAGATTTCCCAGGGCATCGTAGTCATAGCGCGTGGTTGCAACGCCCTCGGTTCTGGTCTTGCGCTCGCCGTTGGCATTGTGGCTGTAGCTCACGGCCCCGTAGGTCAGTAGTCGGTCTTGGGCGTCGTAGGTCCCCTCAGTTGCATTGGCCCAGCGGCGGTTACCGTTGTCATCATAGACATAGGTCCGGGCGATAGCGCCATTGATCGTTACCTGGACGAGTCGGCCCGGTGTGTCGTACGCATAGCCATAGTTGACTTGCTCGCCCTGGACGGATTCCTGTTTCTCGGCGATACGGCCGAGTTCATCGCGAACGTAGTGAGCTGAATAGAGCGCATCGCCGTCATAGCTGGCCTGCTGATCTTCCAACTCGCCGAAGACGTTAAAGCTCTGGCTCGTATGCAAATCTCCCAGCGCGGTGGCTCGCAATAGCCCGTTCTGTGCGTCTGGAGTCAGGGTCATTTCGCCTGCCTGGATTAGCAGCCCATCAGCGTCGTAGTCGAAAGATACCGCTTCGCCATTGACGCTCAGACTGCGCAGCCAGAAATTGTTGTCGTAGCTACGCGAAACCGTGGCACTGAACAGACCACTGATGGATTCACTCGTCGGCAGAAAGCCATCGTAGGTGTAGCTAAGCGTTCCGCCCGGCGACTGCATGTTGCTGAGCTGCCCAGTCACCGGATGGTAGGAGTAGACAATCGCACCTGGCGCAGTGCTAAGCGATTGCAGCCTGCCACTGCCATCGTAGCTGAGTTCATACAGCTCGCCGTCAGGCCGCACGATCGAGGTCAGCTGCTTGTCGCGATTGTAGTGGTAGCGAGTCGCTATCTCGTCTTCATCCACCTCAGGCGGCAGGTATCCATCTACCTGATCGACGTTGTCATACTCATAGGCATGCAGTTCACTGCCCGGCGGCTTGAGCGCCGTCAGGTTGCCGTTGGGATCATGCCCGTACTCGACACGCCGGTTGCCGGGCAAAACCTCTGCTGTCAGGCGCCCCGCAGCGTCGTACTCAAAGCTTGTGGTTCGCTCCGCCGGATCGGTAGCGGAGGCGAGCCGGCCAGCCTGCGCCCCAGCATCGTCGCCATAGTAGGTGAAGCTCCATGCCCGCGCCGCTGCCCCGTTGCCTACAACCATGTCGCTGAGACGGCCGCGAGTGTCGTAACTGTAGTGAATTGGAGCCAGACCGCCACCCTGCACCAGCAACGCTCGCCCTTGCTCATCGACATCCTGGATCAGGGAACGCCCGCCAGCGGAAGTCCCCGTCCACCGGTTGGTGGCAGCATCGAAGCTCTGGGAGGACTGGCGGCCGTTGACCCCGATCAGGTCGGTTTGACTGATCAGACTCAAGGAGTCAGCAGGATTCTGGAGCTGAACGGTACGCTGCAAGGTCTGCTGCCGCATCAAGCCCGACGGAGTGGCGATACTGCGGTCCGTGATCAGCGGCGAGAACAGCTGGAATCGCGGATCTGGGCCCTCCCTAGCAGTGGTGACAGTGCCATCGGGTTCTTCAACGGTTGTCACGTCTGCAAGATACCGGCGCATGCTCGCGAGACCGTCCGGACCCTTGTCCGTATATACGCGGGCATTGAGTGCATCGAGTTGTACGGTGAAGCTTGAAACACGCCCCTCTCCGCTGGTCATGGTGGTGCGATAGCCGCTATCACCCAGGCTTTCCCGTGCGAGCTGCCACCCACCTTCATTCGGGGCCACATCGCTGTTGAGGCGGCCGTCGCCATCATATGCGTAGGCATTCGCATGCCCATTCGGCGTCTCGAAGCGAGTCAGCAAACCTGCACCGTCATAGTCCATGGACCAGCTGCTGCCATTGGGATAGGTCAGCGATGCGAGGTCGCCATTTCCGTCCACAGTCACGGTAGTGCGCTGTCCATCCGGCGCAACGATAGCTGTAGCTTCACCCCTGCCATCACGCTCAATGGTAGTGACGTTGCCGTCAGCATCCGTCAGTGTCAGCAGCCGGTTTTCGGCATCGTACCCAAAGGACAACAGGATTGCCCCCGTGTAGGCATTCAGTGTCCTTTGATGGAATCCGTATTTGTTGAAGACGTAGACTTCCGATCCGTCAGACGACGGAACGTTGACGGATTCAGCATCCGCGGGGAATCCGATGAAGCTTTCGGAGGTAATCTTGCGGACGCGTTGATTGCCGGTTTCGGCCGTATAGATATTGCCAGCGGCATCCACGCTGATTCCGAAGACACAGCCCATGTCTGCGGCGGTGGGCAGTCCGCCGTCACCGGAAAAACCACCGGGATCCTTACCGGCAACAGTGGAAATGATTCCCCTGACGTCAATTTTCCGCACTCGAGCATTGGCACAATCGGCGATGTAGATGTTTCCTATCGCATCCACATCAATGCCATAGGGGAAATTTAGACCTGCGATAGTTGCCAGCCCACCGTCGCCAGAGAATTCCGACTGATCGGTCCCCGCTACTGCCTCAATAATGCCATCCGGACGAACCCGACGAACTCTATAGAGAGCTTCGGCAATATACAGATTGCCTGCAGCATCGACAGCTATGTCATCCGGTTTGTCGAGTTGTGCTTCTGTTGCGGGCCCACCGTTTCCGAACCGACCACGCTCGCCGGTACCCGCCACCGTTGTGATGATTCCGTCTGAATCAATCTTTCGAACACGATGCGCATATGTGTCGGCAACATAGATATTTCCCATGGCATCGATTGCCACAGCTTGGGGCGAGGTTAGTTCTGCTGCTGTCGCGGGGCCGCCATCACCAGAAAACCCTGGCGCCCCGGTGCCCGCAATGGTGGTAATGATTCCACTGGGACTCACTTTCCGAATGAGCGCGTTGTAGGTATCCGCGATATAGACGTTACCCGCTGCGTCCACGTCGACCCCGAACGGGGTGTGCAGATAGGCCTGCGTTGCGAGGCCACCGTCGTCGTTAGTATTCCTCCATCCGTTCTGGCCCATGCCCGCGAACCTGGTAATGATGCCGTTTCGGTTCACCTTGCGAACTGAGCCCGCATCCATATCAGTTATGTAGAGGCTGCCATCAGGTCCGGCTACCACGTCGCCAGGACGCACCAGATGAGCATCAGTTGCGGGGCCTCCATCACCATAGGAAGGTCGGAACGCACCACCGCCCGCCACTGTTTCTATGTGGGCTGCGAGTTGCGAACGCCGGCCATCACCGAAGTGAAGGCTACCGCGGCTAGGCTCATACGCGTGATGCGGGTTGAGCGACCAAGTTCCCACACTCTGCTGAGCCTTGAATTTGAACGGAGACTCCATGGAAACCGCCCATTCAACGAATACGTCGGCTGAGTCGCAGCCGTCATTCCGGACGCCAAGGATTGCATCAGCATCTCCGATGGTAGCCCAGGCATTCTGGACTCCCGCGAGGGTCGCGTAATACTGGCAAGGATAATGGTGAACGAGCTTTACCTTGGCGTCGTGGGTTCCGAATTGCTTGCGGTGATACCCGTCATATCCAGTCCAGGTGAAGTTGTGAAACAGGTTTGGGGCTCCCGGATAGTTCGTGACATATTTCCTGCCTGCAATCTCGATCTCAACGCTTATGGACTTTAGGCTGGCCGGCTGTGCGGCACCGTCAGTGAGGCGAATGCGCATGGAGTTCTTGGCGTATCCCGGAACCCTGTCGCTGCCGTAGGTCAAGGACAACGCGGTTCCGGGAATAGGCAGGTGCTCTTTGAGCGACCGGGTTTGCGCACTGATGACACACCCGCTCTTATCGCATTCCTCATCAGAGTCCTTGGGCTCGTGCTTGTCGCTTTTATCGGGTGACTCACGTGGCGGCTTCCTGGCGTCCATCGGCGGTCCATATGGCCAATTCCAGTCATCCGGCGTGAAATGGGAGATCGGGCTGCGCCACATGCTTTTCCCGACCGAGTAGAGCTGTGCCAGCTGCTGGAGTTCCGGCTGCGTGATACCCAGGGCATCCAATGCAGCCTGGGTAGCGGCTTGGCCATTTCCGGTCACGTCGAGCACTGCCCTGCCGGACTGAGTGCCGATGATCTTGACTACCTTTCCATTCTCGCTCGCACGCCAAACACCGGCCTGACGATCGTAGTAGCCAACAGGAACGGTCTGTCCGGCGGGGAAATTCAGGAAATTGTCGATGTAGACGATGACCGGCTTGCTGAAGCGCACCGTGGTGGCGCCCGCGGCAACGGCCTGATCGACACTCAACTCCGCAGCATAGGTGTACCCGGATGTCCGGGGCAGATTGCCAGGCATGGCCTGAGAGCCATTGGAACCGACCGTGTACTCCGTGGCCCGGACATTCATTTGCGTCAGAGCCTGCTGCTGGCCGTTCGGCAGCTCCATCTGCGCTGTCATCCCGGATGGGAAGAGCATCGTCGCTTGGCGAGATCCTGAAGCGTCGTTTGTCACACTGCTTCTTGCGACCTGGAACGACTGTGACTGGTCAGCCAGATTGATCTCGGTCACCTGCGGATCGAAACCGATCATCACGACGTCGTCTGCCCACTTGTAGGACTTCCAACCCGGGCTGACCTGGCGCTGCAGCGGCAGGTATCCATTCTTCTGATAGTCCAGTGTCAGCGTTGCTCCACCATTGACCGCCAGATCGAAGACACCATCTGTTCGCGTCAGGGTCTGGCCGAACTCCGGGTGATTGAGCACCTTGACGACCACGCCCGAAAGTGCGGCTCCGGCTCGCGTACGTACCTGTCCCCGCAAGACCGCGACACGATCCGGGTAGATAGTGGCACTGGCGACACCGGTCTGGATCGGGCTGCCACCGGTGTACAAGAAATCCACCGTGGACGCAAAGGGCGTGCTGCCATTTTCGACCAGCGGAGGTGCCACCGTTGAAGGATCGGGCGGCGGGCTGACGCCCGCAACGGTTCGTTCAAGCTGGCCACTGCGATTACCGGCCGCATCTTCGGAAACTATCTTCAGTACATCGTCTGGCGCGGCCTGGACCACCAGAGAGAAGCTGCCGTCCGCGTTTGCTCGGACGGTGAAGCGCTGCCCGGTACGTACATTTGTGACGACGACATTGATCCCGCCCTCAACCGCACCCGCTCCGCCCGTGACCGTCGTGTTTCCGCCAACGGAGGGACTCATGGCAATGCCTGAGTCATTGGGCAGGGGCGGAGGAACGGTGTCCACCGTGAAAGTAACGGTGGCAGTTTCAGAACGATTTCCCGCCATGTCTGCAACACTTGCCGCCACTGCGGCCGTGCCATCCGCCGGCAGTTGGGCCAGGGTGCAGGTGCTTCCTCCTGCCGCATGAGTACATGCAACCGCATTCGCAACGCCGTTGGCGCTGATTTCTATGGAACTTGGATCAACCCCCGATCCAAGATCAACGTACTGCAGGACCACCAGCGGCTTGCGCGTGGCCACTTGCGCTTCGGCAAGCGGCGAAGTGA
The DNA here is from genome assembly GCF_003428335.1 of Solimonas sp. K1W22B-7. Lineage (GTDB taxonomy): Bacteria > Pseudomonadota > Gammaproteobacteria > Nevskiales > Nevskiaceae > Solimonas_A. The sequence goes on along the minus strand of NZ_CP031704.1, from coordinate 2,451,630 downwards.
TCGACAGGTCGGGTGGAATCAGATCACCCATCGGCGCGACAGCGTATAGCTGCGGGAGAAATCCAGCTCCTATGGTTGCCGCAGTGACGTTGAACTGCAGCGTTCCGGCGGAATCAACGTATCGCAAAGTATCCTTGGCCAGAACCCAGACACCACCTCTGCTCAGGTCGATTGCAAGGCTGCTGATGTACTTCGGCAACAGGCCTGGAAAGGGAGTGACACTGGCAGCCACAGCACCCGCTGCGCTGACGTGCTGAAGAGTGGTTCCGTCCGCGACCCAGGCGCCTCCCTGCTGATCGGCACGAACACTACGCAGACTACCGCGGGCGACGTCCAGGGTGCGGCTGCCATCCGCCGAGTAGCGGCGCAACCGCTTGCTCAGAGCAACCCAAAGCTCGTTCGACGTGGGGTCATAGTCGATGGCTCGCAGCGGCATCCTCTCTCCGGTAGCCAGCACGGGCAATGTGGCAACCACCTGGCCGCTTGCATCGAACGCCTTGAGTTTGCGGCACTGAGCAACCCAGGTGCGATTCTGCTGGCGATCATAAGCAACATCCACCGCCACACCATCGAGAGTGACCTCGGCGAGTTTCTGACCCGCGAAGTCGAACTTGAACAGGCGATTGGCCACAGCCAGCCACACGGCGCCGTCCACCGGCTCGACCGCCAACGCGGGCATCGGGAACGACGGCGAATCGGGGGCGAGCGCCGGAATCGCCCCCTCTCCAGAGCACTGCAGGTCTTCTTGCACCAGGGGCGGCAGCAAGGGAAACGGCAAGGTCAGCATGCCGCTGATCTGAGGCAAGGCAATCGTCTTCTGGACTGCGCCATCCAATCCGAGTCGGAGTAACCGATGACTGGAATAGACCCACATGACTCCACCGCGCTCGTCGATCGCGGCTGCGCGCACATCCGTCAACTGCGTAAGTCGAGCCAACCGCTGTCCCGTGGCCGGATCAAGCTTAACTAGTGCCGTCTTTTCACCGATCCAGAGGGCTTCCCCCTCGGATTGAGCGTGGGACTGAGTAGTCATACACATGGCAAGCGCCAAGAAGAACGCCTTGCCGAAAGCGAATCGCGACCCCATGAAATTCCCCAATCAAGGGCGATCTGCGCCGCCCGAAGTTCCTGCTTCGGGCTCATATCAACTCATGGGCAGAGCTTCGTCAACGTGACGATGCCGTCAGGTTGGAGAGTTCACATGCATCCGGAATGGAGCCGAGGCCCAAAAAGAAATGCCGGCTTGCGCTGGCATTTCCTTGACCATTCCGGTCATCCGCAAGGATGCATCGCGCGTCGGGCGAAGCCTGAGGCCGAGGCCGTGGCTGATGGCTAACTCAGGCTGAGATCGAGTCAGACTCTGCCATAGCCATAGCAGGTGCGATGCGCGGTCGATGTAAAAAAGATCGCGACTTGCGTCGCTCCCACAATAGCTCGTGTATGTAGGTTGGACTGAGCGCAGCGATGTCCAACGCGCGATGGTCGGATTGTTGGACATCGCTGCGCTCAGTCCAACCTACATGCGGCACATGCCCCTGTAGCTCAGGCCGGGCCCTGCCCGTCCACCTTCGCCGCCGGCAAACCCCGCACCCACACATCCCGTTGCGGAAACGGGATGTCGATGCCCTCGCGCTTGAAGGCCTCGACGATCGCATAGCGCAGGTCGCTGGATACGGACAGGCGCTGGTCCACTTCCAGCACGTAGGCGCGCAGTTCGAACATCAGTGCGTTCTCGCCGAAATCCACCAGGTACACCGCCGGGCCGATCAGCCCGCTGATCTGGTTCTCGCGCACCACGTGCGGGTTGGCAAACGCCAGGCGCAGCAGGACGCGCCGCACCTTGTCGGGATCCGAGCCGTAGGCCACGCCCAGTTTGATGACCACGCGGCCGTAGGGGTCGCGCAGGTCGCGGTTGCGCAGCGGGTTGGACAGCAGGTCGGAGTTGGGGATGATCACCGACTCGCGCTCGGCGGTCTGGATCTCGGTGGAGCGGATGCGGATCTTGCGGACGATGCCCTCGGTGCCGGACACGAAGATGTAGTCGCCGGTGCGCACCGGGCGCTCGAACAGCAGGATCAGGCCCGAGATGAAGTTGTTGACGATGTTCTGCAGGCCGAAGCCGATGCCGACCGACAGCGCGCCGGCGACGATCGCGATCTTGCTGAAGTCCAGGCCCGCTACCGACAGGCCGGCGATCGCCGCGATCAGGAAGGTGACGTAGCCGAACAGCGTGGCCAGCGATTCGCGCGTGCTGAATTCGATGCCGGTCCGCGGCAGCCAGCCGAATTCCATCTTCTTCTTGAGCCAGCGCGTGAAGGTGAACAGCAGCACGAACCACAGTGCGCCCATCAGCAGCTTGCCCGGCACCACGGTGGTCTTGCCGAAGGTGATGCCGTCGCTGAACACTGCCACCAGCAGGTCGCGCGCCTCGTCGTGCAGGCCCCAGATGCGCAGGACCGCGTGCGCCACGATCGGCCACAGCACCAGGTGCATGGCCAGCAGCAGCCAGAACAGTTCGCCGATGCTGCGGTTGGGCGCCACCCCCATCCACACACGCAGGCGCCGCTGCCAGGAATAGCGGCCGGCGTTGAGCGTGCGGAACAGCTTGTGCAGCAGCCAGGCCCAGGCCAGCGCGCCCAGCAAGACCAGCACGCTCCACTTGAGCGGCTCCTGGCTCATGTACTGGAACAGCGTCTCGATCCATTCGCGCAGGCGAATCATGCGGCCTCCCCCGCCAGCAGCTTCTGCAGGGCAGCATAGTCCAGCACCGTGACGCCGAGTTTCTCGGCCTTGGCCAGCTTGGAACCCGCGGCCTCTCCCGCCACCAGGAAGTCGGTCTTGGCCGACACCGAGCCGCTGACCTTGCCGCCGGCCGCCTCGATCTGCGCCGCCACCTCGTCACGCGACGCCGGCAGGGTGCCGGTGATGACCAGGGTCCGGCCGCTCAGCGGCCCGCCCGCGCTGGCCGCACGCGGTGCGGCGTCGCCGATCAGGCCGAAGGCGGTGAGCTGTGCCTCCAGGCCCAGCAGGTGCTCGCGACGCGACATGTCGGCGAAATGTGCCTGCAGGGTTGCGGCGGTCTTCTCGTCGAGCAGGGCGGTCAGCGCCGGCATGTCGTCGATGCGCGCCAGCAGGCCGGCGGCGGTGCCGAGGCCGGAGGTCAGCTTGTCGGCCTTGACCGGCCCCAGGCCCTTGACCTGCTGCTGCGCCAGCAGCATGCCCAGCGAGCAGCGGTCGGCGATCTCGGCCGACACCGGGTGCTCGCCGGAGAGGGTGAGCTGCGCCAGCAGCGCGTCGACCGCGGCGGCGTTGTGCGAGTCGGCGAAGAAGGAGCGAATCTCCTCGGAGGCCGCCACGCCAATGCCTTCCACCAGGGTCAGCACCTCGGGCAGCGCCTCGCGGATGCGGGCAAAGGCGCCCAGGTGTTTCGCCAGGTCCTTGGCGGTGGTCTCGCCCACGGAGGGGATTCCCAGCGCGTAGACCAGGCGTGGCAACGCCAGTTCGCGGCGCGCGGCGATGGCCTCGATCATCTTGGCCGGCGCCACTTCCGCCGACTTGTACAGCTGGGCGATGTCGGCCACTTCCAGCGTGAACAGGTCGGCCGGCGTGCGCAGGCGCTCGCGCTCCACCAGTTCGGAAATCAGCGCCTCGCCGATGCCGTCGATGTCGGCGGCCTTGCGCGAGACGAAATGCTGCAGCGCCTGCTTGAGCTGCGCCTTGCACACCAGGCGGCCGATGCAGCGATAGGCCACGCCCTCGGGATCGCGCCGCACCTCGGAACCGCAGACCGGGCAGACAGCCGGCATCAGCACCGGGCGGGCATCGGCCGGGCGCAGGGCCAGCACCACTGCCTTCACTTCCGGGATCACGTCGCCGGCGCGGCGCACGATCACGGTATCGCCGATGTGCACGTCCTTGCGCGCCACCTCGTCCATGTTGTGCAGCGTGGCGTTGGACACGTTGGCGCCGCCGACGAACACCGTGCGCAGGCGCGCCGTCGGCGTCAGCACGCCGGTGCGGCCGACCTGGAAGTCGACGTTCTCCAGCAGCGTCTGCGCTTCCTCGGCGGGATACTTGTGCGCCACCGCCCAGCGCGGCGCGCGCGAGACGAAGCCCAGTTCCTCGCGGCCGGCAAGATCGTCGAGCTTGTAGACCACGCCGTCGATGTCGAAAGGCAGCGAGGCGCGCTGGGCGCCGATCTCGCGGTAGTAGGCCAGGCAGCCCTCGGCACCCTCGACACGGCGCACCAGTTCCGATACCGGGAAACCCCAGTCGCGCAGCTGCTGCAGCATGTCGGTGTGCGTGCGCACGCCCGGCGGCTGGCCCTGGGCAAGGCCATAGGCATAGAACGCCAGCGGGCGCCTGGCGGTGATCGTGGAGTCGAGCTGGCGCAGACTGCCGGCGGCGGCGTTGCGCGGGTTGACGTAGAGCTTCTCGCCGCGGGCGGCGGCTTCCTCGTTCATGCGGCGGAAGCCTTCATGCGGCAGGTAGACCTCGCCGCGCACCTCTACCGTGCCGCGGCTGTCGCCCTGCAGGCGCAGGGGGATGCGGCGGATGGTGCGCAGGTTGTCGCTGATGTCCTCGCCGGTCTCGCCGTCGCCGCGGGTGGCGCCGTACGCGAAGACGCCGTCCTCGTAGACCAGGCTCACGGCCAGGCCATCGAGCTTGGGCTCGGCGGCATAGGCCACCGGGCTGCGGTTCAGGCCCTCGCGCACGCGGCGGTCGAAGTCGCCCAGTTCCTCTTCGCTGAAGCAGTTGTTGAGCGACAGCATCGGCACGCGGTGGCGCACCGATGCGAACTCGCTGCTGGCGACGCCGCCGACGCGCTGCGTCGGCGAATCCGCCGTGCGCAGTTCAGGATGCGCGGCTTCCAGTGCCTGCAGCTCGCGGAACAGGCCGTCGTACTCGGCGTCCGCGATGCTCGGCTGGTCGAGGACGTAGTAGCGGTGGTTGTGCCCCTGCAGCAGCAGCCGCAGTTCGGCGGCGCGCTCAGCAGGTCTCGCGGAACTGTTCACGCACGCCCCTAGGCTTGTGAAGAAAGCGTAGCGAGCGAAGGCAGGTTGCGTTCCGCCGGAGCCGCAGGAACCGGAGCGTACATCAGTACGTGAGGGTGAGGGCTTGTTCGGGCGAAGCACTGCTTCGCCAAGCCCGAACGAGCACCGCCGGAACGCAAGATGCCGAGCGTAGTAGCTTTATTCACGAGCCGATGCCGTTGCGCTGAGCCCAGGCGCCCACGTCGGCCTTGAGCGTGCGCGTGTTGTCCGGCGTCAGCGGCTGGCGGCTGGCGTCGAACACCTGGGCGTTGAGCGCGGCGGCCAGCGCCTGGGCGGTGGAGATCATGTCCTGCAGCGCCGCCGCCGGCTTGGCCGGCCCCGGCAGCAGCATGAACACAGTCAGGCCCGGGGTGGAGAAATCCTTCTGCTCGGCCGGATCCAGCAGGCCCGGCTTGACCAGGCTGGCCACCGAGAACACGGTCTTGCCGCCCTGCTGGCGGTGATAGATGCGGTGGTCGCCGTAGACCAGGCCCTGGGCCTGCAGCGCCAGGTGGATCTTGGGGCCGAAGATCGCGGTGCCCTCGCGCTCGGCGATCAGCAGCGTGACGATCTTCTCCTCGACCGGCGCGGCGGCGGGTGCCTCGGACGTCGCTTCTTCAGCTTCGGCCTCGCCGAACAGGCCGGGCTCGTTGCGCTTGCGCGGCTTGCCGACGCCGAACTCGTCGAACTCCCCGCCGCGGGAACCCTGGGCGAACATGTCCATCTGGTCGCTGCCCGGCTTGGCCACCACCGGCCGCGCGCCGCCGGCCCGCCCCGACGGCGGTTCCCAGTCGTTGGGCAGGCGGTTGCTGCGCCGGCTGATGACATACACCGCGATGACGGCGACGGCTCCCACGATCAGCAAGGCCCACTGCAAGGCGCTCATTCGGCTTTCTCGGTCTCGGCTGGGATGCTGGCGGTCATTTCCACTGCCTGGTCGATGTCCACGCTCACCAGGCGCGACACGCCCGGCTCCTGCATGGTCACGCCGTGCAGCTGCTTGGCCAGCTCCATGGTGATCTTGTTATGGGTAATGATAATGAATTGAACGCCTTGCGACATCTCCCGGACGATCTCGCAGAAACGGCCGACGTTGGCGTCGTCCAGCGGGGCGTCGACTTCGTCCATCAGGCAGAACGGCGCGGGGTTGAGCTGGAACAGCGCCAGCAGCAGGGCCACCGCGGTCATCGCCTTCTCGCCGCCCGAGAGCAGCTGGATTGAGCTGTTGCGCTTGCCCGGCGGACGCGCCATGACGCGCACGCCGGCGTCGAGCAGGTCGTCGCCGGTCAGCTCCAGGTAGGCCTCGCCGCCGCCGAACAGCTTGGGGAAGCGGTCGCGGAACACGGCGTCGACCTTGTCGAAGGTCTGCTTGAACAGCTCCTTGGTCTCGGCGTCCATCTTGCGGATCGCCTCCTCCAGGGTTTCCAGGGCGCCGTGAAGGTCGGCGTGCTGGTCGGCCAGGTACTGTGAGCGCTGCTGCGACTCTTCCAGTTCCTGGATGGCGGCGAGGTTGATCGCGCCCAGGCGGTCGATGCGGCGCAGGACCGAGGCCAGCTTCTCTTCCCAGCCCTGCAGTTCGGCCTCCTCGGCCAGGCCGGCGAACAGCTCCTCGCGATTGAAGCCGGTCTCGACGAACTGCTCGTCCAGGCTTTCGCGGTGGGCGCGCAGGTTTTCGAACTCCAGCTTGGCCTGCTGCAGCTTCTCCAGCGCCTCGTCCTTGGTGGACTCGGCATTGCGCGCGGTCTGGATGGTCTCGGTCAGGGACTTGTCCAGCGCCTCACCCTGCAGGCGCGCGTCACGCAGTTTCTCGCGGGCAGCGTTGACCGCGGCACGCGCGATCTCCACACCCTCGACCTGCTCGGCCAGCGGCGCGTCCAGCTCGCCGGCGCGGGCCTCCTCCTCGACCTTGCGCTCGATCATGCGCTCGCGGTTGGCGGCGATGTCCTGGATGCTCTGCTCCAGCGCCGCCACCGACGACACCTGGCTGGCCATGCGCACCTGCAGCTGGTTGCGCGCCGCCTGGGTCTGCTGCAGCACCACGCGGGCACGCTGCACCAGGTCGCGCTTGCGCGCCAGTGTCTGCTGCATCTCGGCGCGCTGGTTGCGCAGCTGCTGCGCCACGTCCTCCAGCGACACCAGGCGGCTCCTGGATTCCTCCAGTTCCATGGTCTGCAGTTCGCGCTGCTCGCGCAACGTCTCCAGCTCCTGCGCCAGCGCCGACTGGCGGCCCTGGGCCTGCTCCAGGCGCACGGCCTGGGCCTGGCGGAAGGCCAGCTTCTGCGCCTGGCGGTTGCGCGACTGGTCGAACTTGCCGGCCAGCTCGCGGCGCTCGGTCTCGAGGCTGCGGATGCGCTGGTGCAGCTCGCCCAGGCGCGTCTCATGGGTCTGCACGGCGGCAGACTGCTCTTCCACCTGCGCCTTGAGCTGCTTGAGCAGCTGGCCGCGGGCAATGACGCCGCTGCTGGCTTCGCCGCGCTTGGGGTAACGGATCCAGTTGCGGCCGCGCCAGATGCCGTCCGGCGTGATCACCGACTCGGCCGGCCCCAGGGTCTGGGCCATGGCCTCGGCTTCGCCGGGGTTGTGCGCGATCTGTACGGTCGACAGCAGGTCCAGCACCGCCTGCGGGCCCGTGACCTTGGCACCCAAGCCGGTGCTGGCGCTGCCGCCGGCCTGGTTGACCAGGGCGATGCCGGCCTTGGGCGATTCGCCGATGCTGCGCAGGCGCTCGACGAAGTCCGGCAGCAGCGGTGCCTGCAGCAGGCCTTCCAGCACCTGCTCCACGGCCGCTTCCCAGCCGCCTTCCACCTGCAGGGCCGTGGCCAGGCGCGGGGCCTCGGTCAGCTGCTGCTGGCGCAGCCACTGGTTCAGCTCGGCGTCGTCCTGGCGCAGCGCGGCCTGCTGCAGCGTCTCCAGCGAGGACATGCGGCCGCGCGCGCTCTGCAGGATCTGCCGCGACTCATGCAGCGCGTTCTCGGTCTGCGTGCGGTCGTCGCGCAGGGTCTGCAGGTCGACATCCAGGGTCTGCAGGCGTTCCTGCGCCACCTCGATCTCGTCGGCCAGCAGCTTCAGCTCCTGGTCGGCGTCGGCCAGGCTGAGCTGGATCGGCGTGACGTTGATCGCGCCGTGCTCGGCCTCGAGGCGCTTGTAGCGCTCGTCGGCCTGGAAGCGCGCGCGCTCCAGCTGCTGCACGCGGACGCGCTCGGCTTCCGTCTGCATCAGCGGCGTTTCGGCGTCCTGAGAGAAGCTGTCCCAGCGCTTCTGCTCGGCGTTGGCGTCGTCGTCGGACTCGATCAGGCTGGACTGCGCCGTCTCTTCCTGGTCGGCCGCCTGCTGTGCCTGGTCTTCCAGCTCGGCAGTGAGGCGCGCCGAATCCTGCAGGCGCTGCTGCTCGCGCTGCTGGCGCTGCTCCAGCTCCGCCACCTGGCGGGCCAGCTGCTCCAGCTCGCGCAGCTTCATCTGCTGCAGCTGGCGCGAATGGTTGAGGCCCTGCTCCTGGCGCGCCAGGCCGGCCTCGGCCTCGTAGACCTGGCTCTGTTCCTCGTTGAGCTTCTGTGCCTGCACGCGCTGCTCGATCTCGGCGGCGATGCGGGCGTCGGACAGCTCGCTGACGCGCAGGCGCGCGGCCTCCAGGGCCTGCTCCAGCTCGCCGATCGCGGTCTCGTGGCCGGCCGACTGCTGCTGCAGCGTGCGGATGCGCAGGGCCAGGATTTCGGCGCGCAGCTGCCGCTCGCCGCTCTTGAATTCCTTGTACTTCTCGGCGTTGGCGGCCTGCTTGCCCAGCACTTCCAGGCGCTGCTGGATTTCCGAGCGCAGGTCGTTGAGGCGCGCCAGGTTCTCGCGCGTGCCGCGGATGCGCGACTCGGTTTCCTTGCGGCGGTCCTTGTACTTGGAAATGCCCGCGGCCTCTTCCAGCCACTGGCGCAGTTCCTCGGGCTTGGCCGTGATCATGGTCGAGACCATGCCCTGCTCGATGATCGCGTACTGGTTCTTGCCGCCCAGGCCGGTACCGAGGAACAGGTCGGTGACGTCGCGCTTGAGGCACTTGCGGCCGTTGAGGAAGTACTGCGAACTGCCGTCGCGGGTCAGCTCGCGGCGCACCGAGATTTCGGCGTAGGCGGCGTACGGGCCGGCGATGGTGCCGTCGGAGTTGTCGAACACCAGCTCGACCATGGCGCGGCCCACGGGCTTGCGCGACTTGGAGCCGTTGAAGATCACGTCCTCGGAATCGGCGCCGCGCAGGTTCTTCATGCTGGTTTCACCCAGCACCCAGCGCACCGCGTCGATGATGTTGGACTTGCCGCAGCCATTGGGACCGACGACGGCGGTCAGGTTCGTCGGCAACGGCAGGGCCGAAGGGTCGACAAAGGATTTGAACCCGGCGAGTTTGATGCCAGAAAGACGCATGGATTGGTCGGGCCGGCCCTGAACGGGCCTTCTAGTGGGTTATGACGGTAAAGCCGTAGTGTAAATTATGGGGCGCCCCCAATTCACGGCCAGAAGCCGTTTCTGCCCTTATTTATGCCCTCCCTGCCCAGCAAGACCCTCGAAACCTTCCCCAACCCGGCTCCGCAGCGCGATTTCACCATCCGCATGCGCATCCCGGAGTTCACCTGCCTCTGCCCCAAGACCGGCCAGCCGGACTTCGGCACCCTGTACCTGGAGTACGTGGCGGACAAGGCCTGCGTGGAGCTCAAGGCCCTGAAGATGTACATCTGGAGCTTCCGAGACGAGGGCTGCTTCCACGAGGCGGTGACCAACCAGATCCTCGACGACCTGGTCAAGGCGACGAAACCTCGGTTCATGCGCCTGACGGCCGTGTTCAACGTCCGCGGCGGCATCTATACCCATGTCACCGCCGAGCACCGCAAGAAAGGCTGGAACGGCAGCCTGCCCCCGTCCGCCTGGCACGTCGACCCCACCGGGGCCGGCCAGACCCCCTGACACCGAAGGAACTCCATGCGCCTGCGCACCCAAGGCATTGCCCTGCTCCTGCTGCTGACCCCCGCCCTGGGCCTGGCCCAGGCCTACCGCTGGGTCGACGAGAAGGGCAAGGTCCATTACACGCAGACCCCGCCGCCCAAGGGCGACTACGGCGTCGTCGCCCCGCCCCCGCCTTCACCCGGCCGCAGCCCCAACGTCGAGGAACTCAGCGACTACGCCGGGAGCCTGGGCGGGTCCAAGCCCGCCGACCCCCAGCAGGCCGCAACGGACAAGGCCAGGAAGCAGGCCGAGCGGGAGGCCCGCTGCGCCAATGCCCGGCAGCGCTCCGCCTACATGAAGGACGATGGCCGCTACTACGTCCCCGACGCGAAGGGCGACCGCAGCTACCTGAGTTCGAAGCAGATCGACCAGCATCGGGCCGACGCCAGGGCCGCGATCGACCAGAACTGCAACTAGGGCCAGACAGCCACCGTTCATTTTGCATGCCCACAATCGGGCTCCTGCACACCAATTAGGGAGCGGCAAATGGGTTTCATCTCGTGGATCGTGCTCGGCCTGATCGCCGGCGTGCTGGCCAAGTACCTCATGCCGGGCAGGGATCCGGGCGGCTTCATCATCACGATCCTGCTCGGCGTCGGCGGCGCCTTCGTCGGCGGCTGGGTCGGCACCCAGCTGGGCATCGCCAGCTTCAACGGCTTCACCCTGCAGGGCATCCTGGTCGCCACCGGCGGCGCAGTGCTGCTGCTGGCGCTGTACCGGGTGCTCAGGAAGGCTTGAGGCTTTACATGTAGGAGCGGCCATTGGCCGCGAGCGCCGGTCATCATGACAACCGGCCTTCGCGGCCAACGGCCGCTCCTACAAAAGACACGCAGCCCTCAGGCCGGATACCCCGTAATCCGCCGGATCTTCCGGTACAGCGGCTTCAGCCGCGGATACATGCCGCGGTAGATCTCGCGGTACAGCGCATCGTAGGTCTTCACCACCTCGGGCCGCGGTTCGAAGCGGCGGCCGATGCGGGCCATGGCCGCCACCGCCGACGCGTGATCCGCGTGCAGGCCCAGGCCCACGGCGCAGCTGATCGCCGCGCCCAGCGCCGAGGTCTCGTAGTGCTCCGGCCGTTCCGCCGGCAGGTTGAACACGTCTGCAGTGATCTGCAGCGCCTCGTCCGACTGCGAGCCGCCGCCGGCCACACGCAGCAGGCGCAGCGGCCTGCCGATGCGGCGCTCGATCTGCTCGCGCCCGGCACGCAGGCCGTAGACCAGGCCTTCCAGGATCGCGCGGTAGACGTGGGCGCGGGTGTGCACGTCGCCGAAGCCGATGATCGCGCCCTTGGCCTCGGGCCCCGGCTCGCGCACGCCCGGGGTCCAGTAGGGCTGCAGCATCAGGCCCATGGAACCCGGCGGCACGGTCTTCACCAGTTCATCGAACAGGGCTTCCACCGCCACGCCGCGTTCGGCCGCAAGACTCTCCTCGCGCATCCCGAATTCACGACGGAACCAGCTCACCATCCAGAAGCCGCGGAAGATCTGGATCTCGGTGTTGTAGGCCCGCGGCAGCGCCGCCGGGTACGGCGGCAGCATGCGCTGCACCTCGATGTAGCGCGACTGCGTGGTGTTGATGGTGGCGGTGGTACCGAAGGACAGCTGGCCGATGTCGGGCTCCAGCACGCCGCAGCCCAGCACCTCGCAGGCCTTGTCGGCGGCGGCGGCAATCACCGGCACGCCGGCCGGCAAGCCCAGCTCGGCGGCGGCCGCGGCGGCCAGCGGTCCCATCGGTGCCGCCGGCGCCACCAGCCGCGGCAGCTGCGAGGGACGCACCGCGACCGCCTTCCACTTGAAGTCGCTGGGCGCAGCCCAGGCGAGGCGCTTGTAGTCGAAGGGAATGAAGCCGACCTGCGAACCCACCGAGTCGACGAACTCGCCGGTGAGCCGGTAGCTGAGCCAGCCCGACAGCAACAGGAATTTCTCGGTGTCGCGCCACAGCTGCGGCTCGTGCTGCGCCAGCCAGTTGGCCTCGGCCTGGCCCTGCAGGTGCGCGATCAGGTCGCTGGCGCCGGCCAGGCCGAACAGCGTGTTCCACAGCGGCCCCATCGGCGGCGGCTGTTCGCAGCGGCGCTGGTCGAGCCACAGGATCGCCGGGCGCAGGACCTTGCCGGCGGCATCCACGCAGACCACGGTGGCGCGCTGCGTGGTCAGCGAGATACCGCTGATCTCGCCGGGCTTGACGCTGCCCTGCTGCCAGAGGCGCTGGCAGCAGGACACCACGCCCTGCCAGTAGACCTCGGGATCCTGCTCGGCCCAGCCCGGTTGCGGCGACACGTAGGTCGGCTCGAACAGATGCTGCGCCTTGGCCAGCAGCCGGCCCTGCGCGTCGAACACGATGGCGCGGACGCTCTGGGTGCCGACATCGATCGCCAGCAGGCGCGCCGTGCTCATCGTGGCGCGTGCTGCCGCTGCCAATGGGCGAGCCAGCCGTCGCGCTCCCCGGCCCAGCGCGCGGCGTCCCAGCCCAGTTCCTCGCGGCAGACCGGACCCATGCTCTCCAGCTGATCGGCGCCGCCGCGCGGCAACAGCAGGCCCAGGCGCGTGCGCCGCAGCATCAGGTCGGAGAGATGCCGGACCCGCTCATGGCGCGCGGCCCAGCGCAGCTCGCCCCAGGTGAAAGGCGTACCGCCGATGGCCTGCATCGCCTCGCGCGGGAAGGCGCGCGCAATGCCCGCGACCGCCGCCGCACCGAGCCGGCCCTGCAGGCGCTGGCTGCCGCCGCCGGCCGGCACGGAAAAGACCGGCGCTTCCTGTGCGGGTGCCAGCCTGGGCAGCTGCCTGGCGGCCTCGGCCAGGGCCTGGCGCGCGGTGACGCGGAAAGTGGTGAGCTTGCCGCCGGTGACGCCGACCAGGCCCGGGCTGCTCCACAACGCGGACTCGCGCGAGGCGGCGGAGGGGTCACCATCGCCACTGGCAACGATCGGCCGCACACCGGCATATGCCGAGATCGCGTCACTGGCCTTCAGCCCCAGGCGCGGGAACTGCGCCGCCAGGCCATCCAGCAGGTAGGCGGACTCGGCCTCGCTCATGCCCGGCTGGTCCAGCGGGCCTTCGTGATCGAGATCGGTGGTGCCCAGCAGCACCGCGCCCTCCCAGGGGTAGGCGAAGATCGGGCGCCGGTCGCGCGGGTGCATCCAGGACACAGCGCGGTGGATCGGCAGCGTCGATGCCGGAAACACGAAGTGGCTGCCGCGCAGCGGGCGCAATGCGGGAGCACCCTCGGGCGCCCCGGGCAGCCCACCGGCCCAGCAACCCGCAGCATTGATCACCATGGCGGCGTCGATGTCGCGCTCCGCGCCGTTCTCCACGTCACGCAAGCGCAGGCCGCGGACACGCCGGCCATCCAGGCGCAGTTCGGCGCGGGTGTAGTTCAGCGCGCTGCCACCGGCGGCGACACCCTCGAGAATCTGGCGCAGCACCAGGCGTGTGTCGTCGGTGCGGGCATCTTCGTAGGCCATGGCGCCGAGCAGATTCTCTTGGCGCAGGCCAGGCTCCAGTTGCAGCAGTTCCTCACGCGGCACCCAGCGCGAGGCCAGGCGCCCCGCCATCAGGTCATAGAGCGCCAGACCGATGCGCATCACGTGGCGCCCCGGCTTCGCGCCCTTGTAGATCGGCATCAGGAAAGGCTGGATTTCCACCAGCCCGGGCGCATCCTGCAGCAGGCGCTCGCGCTCGCGCACGGACTCCAGCGTCAGCCGCCACTGGCCCTCCTTCAGGTAACGCAGCCCGCCATGCACCAGCTTGGAGGACCAGGCCGAGGTGCCCGAGGCGAAGTCGCCCTGCTCCACCAGCAATACTTTCGCACCGGCACGCAGGGCTTCGCCGAAGATGCCGGCGCCGGTGATGCCGCCACCGACGATGGCAAGGTCGTAGGACGAAGCGAGTGCGTCGATGTTTTGCGTCACGCGATGGTAGAACCGGTGCGCGGCTGCTTCATGCGAACAGCTTCCCTGGATTCATGATGCCTTCGGGATCGAACTCGCGCGCCATGGCGCGGATCAGCCCCATGCCCAGCTCGCCCTTCTCCGCCGGCAGGTACGGCGCATGATCGCGGCCGACGCCATGCTGGTGGCTGATGGTGCCGCCCTGCGTGACGATGGTTTCCGACAACCGTGCTTTCAGCTTGCGCCAGCGCTCGTAATCCGCCTCCGGCGTGCCAGTGGAGCGGAACACGAAGGTCGAGTAGATGCTGCAGCCCTGGCGGTAGACATGCGACAGGTGGGTGAAGGCGTGGATGCGTTCGTTCTCAGCCTCCATGACGTCGCGTGCCGCCTGCTCGATGGCGCGCATCATCGGCGTGGCGCGGTTCCAGTTGATCGCGGTCTCCACCGTGTCCGCCGAGTAGCCGGCCTCCCACAGCGAGTTGCGCAGGTAGGGGCCGCGGAAGCGGTTCTTGGCCCAGCCCTTGCCGATGGTCTTGCCGACGTGCACGCCGCGGTAGCGCTTGGCGATGGCCAGCGCATCGCGGCGCATGCGCCGCACTTCGGCCAGGCTGCCGGTGACGCCGACCACCAGCATGCACTGGCCCGGCCCGACGCCGCGCACGCCGAGGTAGCGCTGCAGCCACTTGATCATCTCGGGGTGGCCGGCCAGGCGCAGCTGGGTCTCGGTCTCCACCTCGTTGGACATGCGCAGCATCGACAGCGGGACGTCCGCCTGCACCATCGCGCGCACCGCCTGCAGGCCCGTGTCCCAGTTCGGGAAGAACACCGAGTGGAAGCTCTCTTCCTTGGGCAGGGGGCGCACGCGCACGGTGACGTCGGTGAGCAGCCCGAAGCGCCCCTCCGAGCCCATCACCGCTTCGCGCAGATCGGGGCCGGCCGAGGAGGCCGGGTGCCCGCCGACACGCAGCTCGCCGCGCGGCGTGGCCAGGCGCCCGGCGGCGAACATCTGCTCGATGCGGCCGTAGCGGTAGGACTGCTGGCCGGAGGAGCGGGTCACCACCCAGCCGCCGACCGTGGAATATTCGTAGGACTGCGGAAAGTGACCGAGCAGGAAGCCGTAGCGCGCCAGCTGCGCCTCCACCATCGGCCCGGGTGTGCCGGCACCGATGCGCGCCAGCTGGCATTCGGCGTCGACGTCCACCAGGCGGTTCATGCGCTCCAGCGAAATGTTCACCACCGGGCGGTCGCCGGCCGGCACGTCGAGATGGCCGGCGACGCTGGTGCCGCCGCCATAGGGGATCACCACAGCGCCGATGCGCTGCGCCTCGGCCAGCGCCTGCGCCGCCTCCTCGTGGCTGGCCGGCAGTGCCACGCCGTCGGCCACCGGGCCGAAGCGGCCGGCGCGCATCGCGATCCAGTCGGGGAAGCTCTGCCCGCGCGCATGCAGCATGCGCAGACGCGCATCGGTATTGAATGTGGTGGATTGCGGCAGCCGGCTGGCCGGCACCTGCGCCAGCGCGTCCTCCAGGCTGGCGTCGCGATTGGGGCGCGTCTCGCCGACACGTTCCTTCAGGAACGCCAGGGCGTCTTCGCTCAGGGGGTTATGCTCGGCGTCGTCGCCCCAGCCATTCCAGCGTCGCACGGATTCGGGCTCCCTCGAATTTTCGGGGAGTATAGGGCCTGCGGGGGCTCAGGGAACGGCGGTAACCGCGGCTCTCGCGGAGCTGTCAGGCAGCCTGGGCATGCTGCAGCAGGGGCGCGCGTTGCGGCTGTATCACAGCCAACGGCCGCGTATCGCAGATCCCGCGCAGCGTTTCCAGCGTCACCCAGGGCAACTCGCCGAGCTGGCCGTGGATCACTCGCGTCGGCGCGCCCGGTTCGCCCAGGCTGCTGACCACCAGGGCCGCCTCGGAGAAGTCCTGCGCCTGGGTGTCGGAATTGACCGTGACGACGGCCGCCAGGCCCGCGGCGGCGGCGGCTTCCAGGCCCATCTCGGAATCCTCCAGCACCACGCAATCCTCCGGCGCAACCCCGAGGCGCTGCATGGCCAGGCGGTACAGGTCCGGTGCCGGCTTCTTGTTGCGCACTTCCTCGCCGCTGGCGATCACTGCGATCTCGGCGGCCAGTTCCGGCCCCATGCTGTAGCGCAGCACCGGATGCAGGGTCTTGCGGCTGGCGTTGGTGACGATCGCCAGCTGCACGCCGGCCTCGCGCGCCTCGCGCATGATGCGGGCGATGCCGGCGCGCAGGGGCACGCGGCCATGGCGCATGTAGCGCTTGAAGTGACGCGACTTGAGTTCGTGGACGCGGGAAACCCAAGCGTCCATGTTGGCCTCGGCCTCGGCCTGGTGCTCGCCCAGGGGGGGACGCTCGGATTCGAAGTAATACTTGAGCCGCTCGCGGCCGCCGGGCTGCTTCAGCAGCCTGCGGTAGAGCTTGGGACCCCAGCGGAACTGCAGGCCCAGTTCACGGAAAGCCCGGTTGTAGGCGGGGCGATGGCCCAGCGCCTCGGTGTCGGCAAGGGTGCCGTCCACATCGAACAATACAGCCCGTAACGTCACGGAAGGGCTCCGTCGTTACGGCAACTACTTTGGCAAGGCTCTGATTCCATGGTGTCCTGCAACTGTTGACACGGGATTACTGTAGCATGATTTCGAACACATTGTGTGATTCTCCTCACTTTCATCACACTTCTGATGTTCGCGATTCCTGCTGATATTTACTGTAGACCGCCTATATCCAGATGCAGCATTCCACCGACGACAGGGCCCCGGCAGCCGATGGAACTACGCCCCCGGCCTATATCGGGCGTTTTGCGCCCACGCCCAGCGGCCCCCTGCACCTGGGCTCGCTGCTGACCGCCGCGGCCAGCTGGCTGCAGGCGCGCAGCATGGGCGGGCGCTGGCTGCTGCGGATCGACGACCTCGACCGTCCGCGCTGCCCGGCGGGCATGGACACGGTGATCCTGCGACAGCTGGAAGCGCATGGCCTGGAGTGGGACGGAACCCCGCGCTACCAGACGGCCTGCCAGCCGGAGTACGACGAGGCCCTGGAACAGTTGGCGGCGCAGGACCTCACCTACCCCTGCTCCTGCAGCCGTGCGCAGCTGCAGCAAAGCGCCCTGCCCGGCCCCGATGGCCCGGTCTACGACGGCCGCTGCCGCACTCACCCGCCGGAACCGGGCAAGCCGCTGGCCCTGCGCTGCCGTGCCGGCACCGGCATGCTGCGGTTCGTCGATGGCTGGCGGGGACTGCAGCAGCGCGATCCGGCAACCGAGGTCGGCGACTTCGTGCTGCGCCGCAGCGACGGCATGACCGGCTACCAGCTGGCCTGCGCGGTGGATGAGCATGAGCAGGGCATCACCGAGGTGGCACGCGGCGCCGACCTGCTGGGCTCGACCTTTCGCCAGATCGCAGTGATGCGCCAACTGGGCTGGGAGCCGCCGGCCTATCGCCATGGCCCGCTGTTGCTGGGCGACGACGGGCTCAAGCTCAGCAAGCAGAACCACGCGGCACCGCTGGCCGACGAGGCTGCCGGCACCAGCCTCTGGTCTTGCCTGCAGCAGCTGCGACAGGAGCCGCCACGAGACCTGCGCGGCGCCGATGTGCGGGAACTGCTGGCCTGGGCCCTGCAGCACTGGAGACCCGGGCAATTGCTGCAGCCTGCACCCCCTGCGGTGGAGACTCATTGACCGTTCTGGCATGATGCTATGCAGCAAACGCAGTGCAGCAAAACAGCCAGAAGACTAATGTCCGACATCCGCATCATCAAGAAGTACCCGAACCGTCGTCTCTACGACACGCACATCAGCCGCTACATCACGCTGGAGGAAATCCGGCTGCTGGTGCTGCAGGGTGCGAAGTTCCGGGTCGAGGACAAGCGCTCCCACGAGGACATCACGCGCAGCATCCTGCTGCAGGTGATCGCCGAGCAGGAGGAAGGCGGCAACCCCATCTTCACCAACGACCTGCTGGAATCGATCATCCGCTACTACGGCGACCCGATGCAGAACAGCATCAGCCGCTACCTGGAGCTGTCGGCCCAGTTGTTCCAGGACCAGCAGCAGCAGTTCACCGAGCAGCTGCGCAACATGCTGGGCCAGGCCCAGCAGCCGCTGTACGTACTCAAGGAAATGGCCGACAAGCAGGTGCCGATCTGGCGCTCGGTGCGTCGCGAGTTCCTCAAGAACCTGTCGACCAAGGCCAAGCTGATCAAGCGCCGCGCCGGCATCGACGAGACGACGGGCGAAGAGTTGCCGCCCTCCGAGTAAGCCCCGCCGGCGGCGATCGCCACCGGCCAAAAAGCTTACGCTGCACTGCAACAAAATCCCTTCGATTTTCGCTGCAAGTGGTTGATTAGTTTGTTATTAAATTTTCGTTAAATTTATTGACAAGCACGCTAACCATATCTATACTGCACTGCAACATAGATCAACAGCCAAGCAACAAAAAACCCGGCAACGGGTGGCTGCCGGGTCTGAACGGTCTCCTCCAGAAAGGCCTAGCGCCTTTCTCGCACCTTGCCCCCGGCACTCCCGGGGGTTTTTTTATGACCGCGTAAGCCCATCAGTTTTTATATTTAGCGCCATGTTCTAGTGGTTGTAGGCGCTTTTCCCCCTCTCCAGAAAGACTTGTGGCGCACCTCTCGATGCGCCACAAGCTGCCACTACAGTCAATTGTGCGGTTATCGCACCGCACAAATCAAGCCGCTCAGGCCGGCGTTTCCAGGTCCAAGGCCTTCATCGACAAGCGGATCTTGCCGTCCTTGCTGACTTCCAGGACCTTGACCTTGACGACCTGGCCTTCCTTGACCACGTCTTCCACCTTCTCCACGCGCTTGTCGGCGAGCTGGGAAATGTGGACCAGGCCGTCCTTGCCCGGGGTGATGGTCACGAATGCACCGAAGTCCATGATCTTGGCGACCTTGCCTTCGTAGATCGCGCCGACTTCGACGTCGCGGGTCAGGGCCTGGATGCGGGCGATCGCCGCCTCGGCAGCCTTGCCGTCGACCGCGGCCACCTTGATGGTGCCGTCGTCGTCGATGTCGATCGAGGTGCCGGTCTCGCGGGTGATCGCCTGGATGGTCGCGCCGCCCTTGCCGATGACTTCGCGGATCTTGTCCGGGTGGATCTTGATCATGGTGATGCGCGGCGCGTGCATCGACAGCTCGGTGCGAGCCTTCGGCAGCACTTCGTTCATCTGCGCCAGGATCGTCAGGCGGGCGTCCTTCGCCTGCTTGAGGGCCTGCGCCATGATCTCGCCGGTGATGCCGGCGACCTTGATGTCCATCTGCAGCGCGGTGATGCCGTCCTGCGTGCCGGCGACCTTGAAGTCCATGTCGCCGAGGTGGTCTTCGTCACCGAGGATGTCGGTGAGCACCGCCCAGCGGCCTTCTTCCAGGATCAGGCCCATCGCCACGCCGGCAACCGGCGCCTTGATCGGCACGCCAGCGTCCATCAGCGCGAGGCTGGAACCGCAGACCGAGGCCATCGACGAGGAACCGTTGGATTCGGTGATTTCCGAAACCACGCGCACCACGTACGGGAATTCCTTCTCGAGGTCCGGCATCACGGCGGCGACGCCGCGCTTGGCCAGGCGGCCATGGCCGATCTCGCGGCGCTTGGGGGAGTTCAGACGGCCGGTCTCGCCCACCGAGTACGGAGGGAAGTTGTAGTGGAACATGAAGTGCTCATGCCACTCGCCGCTGATGGCGTCCATGATCTGGTAGTCCTTGCCGGTACCCAGGGTGACCACGGCCAGGGCCTGGGTCTCGCCACGGGTGAACACGGCCGAACCGTGGGTGCGCGGCAGCGTACCGACGTTGATCGACAGCGGACGCACGGTGACCTTGTCGCGGCCGTCGATGCGCGGATGGCCATCGAGGATGCGGTTGCGCACGATCTTGGCCTTGAGCTCGTCCAGTTCGTACTTGATCTGGTTGTCGGTCAGGCTGCCGTCGGTCGGACGCGCGGCCTTGGCGGCCTTGGTCACTTCGTCGAGCTTGCCGTAGCGGACCTGCTTGTCGGTGAAGCCGTAGGCTTCGGCGATCTTGCCCTCGAAGGGCGCGACGAAGGTCTGGACGGCCGAGCGATCGGCGGCCTTCCAGTCCCACTTCGGCTTGCCGGCTTCGGCAACGAATTCGTTGATCGCGGTGATCGCGGCCTGCATCTGCTCGTGACCGAACAGCACGGCGCCGAGCATGACCTGCTCGGACAGCATGTCGGCCTCGGACTCCACCATCAGCACGGCGTCCCTGGTGCCGGCGACGACGAGGTCGAGCTCGGAATCCACCAGCTCGGAGACGTTCGGGTTGAGGATGTAGTTGCCGTTCTTGTAACCGACGCGGGCGGCGCCGATCGGGCCCTGGAAGGGCACGCCGGCCAGCGCCAGCGCGGCGGAAGCGCCGAGCAGCGCCGGGATGTCACCGTCGACTTCCGGGTTCAGCGAGACCACCTGGGCGATCAGCTGGATTTCGTTGTAGTAGCCCTCCGGGAACAGCGGGCGGATCGGGCGGTCGATCAGGCGCGAGGTCAGGGTTTCCTTCTCGGTCGGACGGCCTTCACGCTTGAAGAAGCCACCCGGGATGCGGCCGCCGGCGTAGAACTTCTCCATGTAGTCGACCGTGAGCGGGAAGAAATCCTGCTCGGCCTTGGCTTCTTTCTTGGCGACCACGGTGACCAGCACGACGGTGTCGTCGATGCTGACGACGACGGCGCCGGTAGCCTGGCGGGCCATGTGGCCGGTCTGCAGGCTGACGGTGTGGTTGCCATAGCGGAACGTCTTGGTGACGGGCGCTGCAGGATAGGCGGAGATCGCCATGGGCATGTCCTCGTTAACTAGGCGGCCCGCCGAGGATTCGAGCGGGCCGCGTGGATTTCAGTCCGTTGGAGAGCGGTCGCACCGGCCGCAACTCCAGAAAGCAAAAACGCCGCTATTAGCGGCGCAGGCCCAGCTCGGAAATGAGCTTGCTGTAGCGGGGCTCATCCTTGCTCTTGAGATAGTCCAGCATCTGGCGGCGCTGGTTCACCATCTTGAGCAAGCCACGGCGGGAGTGGTTGTCCTTCTTGTTCTGGTCGAAGTGCGGAGCGAGGCTATTGATGCGCTCGGTCAGCAGGGCAACCTGGACTTCCGGCGAGCCGGTATCACCCTGGCCGCGGGCATGCTTCTTCACCACTTCGGCCTTCTGTTCAACGGTCAACGTCATTGACTCTTGCTCCAACTCTAAAATCGTCTGTCGTAAAGCGCCGGATTATAGCGGCCCGGGGCATGGCCTAACAAGTGATTCCTGCGGGATTTTTTAACCAACCGACCGGCGGCGGGGCGATTCATTGCCCGGCTGGCGGGGCCGCCATCCAGCGGCGCGGTGCCACCATGCCGTCGGCGTCGATCTCGGCCAGGCACAAAAGCCGGCCGCCCTCGTCCAGGACCGCCACCCGTCCCTCGCGGGGGGCGCCGGCGACCCGCACGGCCTGGCCGCGCTCCAGATAGTGCGCCCGCTCCTGTTCCAGCCGCAGCTGGGGCCAGTCGCGCAGGGCCTGGGCCGGGTCGATCAGGCAGGCGTCGAGGGCCGCCTCGCCCTGCACCGCCAGCGCCTCCAGGGCCGCCCAGTCCAGCAACTCACCCTCGAAGGGATCGACCGCGCTGCGGCGCAGGCCCGCCAGGTGGGCGCAATGCCCCGCCGCCGCCGCGATATCCTCGGCCAGGGTGCGGATATAGGTACCCTTGGAACAATGCACTTCCAGCTCGCACTCGCCGCCGCCGAAGGCGGTCAGGCGCAGCGCGTGGATCGTCAGCTGGCGCGGCTGGCGCTCGATCTCGACGCCCTCGCGGGCCAGTTCATAGAGCCGCTGGCCCTGGACCTTGATCGCCGAGTACATCGGCGGCACCTGGATGATGGGGCCGGTGAAGGCCGGCAGGACCGCTTCCAGGGCCTCGCGCGTCAGTAGGCTGGCGTCGCTGCGGGCGATGACCTCGCCCTCGGCGTCGCCGGTGACGGTCTTCTCGCCCAGGCGCAGGCGCGCGGTGTAGCGCTTGTCGGAGTCGAGCAGGTAGCCGCAGAGCTTGGTGGACTGGCCGAAGCAGATCGGCAGCATGCCGCTGGCCAGGGGATCGAGGCTACCGGTGTGGCCGGCCTTTTCGGCGCGGAACAGGCGCTTGACGCGCTGCAGGGCATCGTTGGAGGACAGGCCCAGCGGCTTGTCGAACAGCAGGATGCCGTGGACCGGACGCCGGGGAATCCGGGATTTCATGCGGAAAAGAAGTTTTTGCCGCGGATCAACGCGGATGACACGGATTTTACAAAGACTTCAAGAATCCAGCTTGGCCGCAATGCATCTTGATCCGCGTTCATCCGCGTAATCCGCGGCAAGTCATTGCTTTTCTTCAGGGGCGTCCTGCTCGCCGCCCGGCTCTTCGCCGCGGTCGCGGGCGTGCTGCTTGTCGGCCTCGATCACGCTGCGGATCAGGCCGCTGACCTCGTCGCCGGCACGCAGCGCCAGGTCCGGCACGAAGCGCAGGTTGGGCACGGTGCGCAGCAGCATGCGCTTGGCCAGGCCATGGCGCAGCTTGCCGGCGGCACTGCCGAGGCCCTTCACCGCCTGCTTGAGCTGCTCGTCGGAGCCGATCAGGCTGACCATGACCTTGGCCTCGCGCATGTCCGGCGCCACGTCGACGCTGGTCACGGTGACGCCGGCCACGCGGGGATCCGACAGCTCGCTGCGGATCAGCTGCGACAGCTCGGCCTGCAGCTGGGTGTTGACGCGTAGCTTGCGCGGATATTCCCTGGGCACGGTCAGGCTGTCGCCTCGACCTTGCGACGCACTTCGATGCGCTGGAAGCACTCGATCTGGTCGCCGGCCTTGACGTCGTTGTAGTCCTTCACGCCGATGCCGCACTCGGTGCCGGCCTCGACCTTGGACACGTCGTCCTTGAAGCGGCGCAGCGATTCCAGCGTGCCTTCGTAGATGACCGTCTGGTTGCGCAGCACGCGGATCGGCAGGTTCTTCTGCACCGCGCCGTCGATGACCAGGCAGCCGGCGATGGCGCCGAACTTGGAGCTGCGGAACACATCGCGGACCTGCGCGATGCCGACGATCTGCTCGCGCGTCTCGGTGCCCAGCAGGCCCGAGATGGCGTCGGAGACGTCGTCCATGATCTCGTAGATGATCGAGTAGTAGCGCACGTCCACACCCGTATCCTGGATGTGCTTGCGCGCGCCGCCGTCGGCACGGACGTTGAAGCCGATGATGATGGCCTTGGACGCCAGCGCCAGGTCGACGTCGGACTCGTTGATGCCGCCCAGCGTGGTCGACAGCACGTTGACCTTGACCTCGGCACTGGGCAGCTTGCGCAGCGCTTCGGAAATCGCTTCCGCGGAGCCCTGCACGTCGGCCTTGACCATCAGGTTGAGCGACTTCTGCTCGCCCTCGCCCATACGGGCGAAGACCTGGTCCATGCGCACGGCCTGCGACTGCGCCATGCGCTGCTCGCGGGCCTTCTGCTCACGCACCACGGCCAGTTCACGGGCCTTGCGCTCGTCGGCCACGACGACCACGTCGTCGCCGGCATCCGGGGCGCCGGACAGGCCCAGCACCTGCACGGGTATCGAGGGACCGACTTCCTTCACGGGACGGCCGGCCTCGTCGAACATCGCACGCACGCGGCCGAAATGCGGACCGCTGAGGATCACGTCGCCCTGCTTCAGGGTACCGGCGCGAACCAGCACGGTGGCGACCGGGCCACGGCCCTTCTCCACCGAGGATTCCAGGATGTTGCCGCGAGCCGGCGCGTCGATCGGCGCGGTCAGCTCGAGGATTTCGGCCTGCACCAGGATCGCGTCGAGCAGGGCATCGATGCCCTGGCCGGTGAAGGCGGACACGCCGACGATCTGGGTGTCGCCACCCCATTCTTCGGCGACCACTTCGTACTTGGTCAGCTCGTTCTTGACGCGATCGAGGTCCGCATCCGGCTTGTCGATCTTGGTCACCGCCACGATCATCGGCGCCTTGGCCGACTTGGCGTGCTGGATGGCCTCGCGGGTCTGCGGCATGACGCCGTCGTCCGCCGCCACCACCAGGATCACGATGTCGGTCACCTGGGCGCCGCGGGCGCGCATCTTGGTGAACGCGGCGTGGCCCGGAGTGTCGAGGAAGGTGATGATGCCCTTCGGCGTTTCCACGTGGTACGCGCCGATGTGCTGCGTGATGCCGCCCGCCTCGCCCGCGGCGACGCGGGTCTTGCGGATGTGATCCAGCAGCGAGGTCTTGCCGTGGTCGACGTGGCCCATGATGGTGACCACCGGCGGACGGGTGGTGCCCTCGCCCTCCTGCTCGGCGCCGGTGACGGCCTGCTCGAGGCTTTCCTCGAAGTCGCTGGCCTTGACCGTGCGGACCGTGTGGCCCATTTCCTCGACCATCAGCACCGCGGTGTCCTGGTCGAGGGTCTGGTTGATGGTGGCCATGACGCCGTTCTTCATCATGACCTTGATCAGCTCGGTGGCCTTGACCGCCATGCGGTTGGCCAACTCACCGACAGTGATCGCCTCCGGCACCTCGACCTCGCGCACGATCGGCGCCACCGGCTTCTCGAAGCCGTGGGCATTGTCGACGCGAATGCGGCCGGTGGGCTTCTTGCTCTTCTTGTTGTCGCGCTTGCCGCCCTTGCCTTCGGCCAGGTGCAGCTCGGTGCGGTGGTGACGGTCGTCGCGGCGGCCGCCACGATCGGCACCGGCGGGTGCCGGGGCGGTTCCCGGTGCCGGGGTCGCGGCAGCGGCGGCCGGCGGCCGGCGCGGCGCCACCACGGGGGCGGGCGGCGGCGGCGGCGGTGCCAGGGCGGCCAGGCGCGCGGCCTCGGCGGCACGGCGCACGTTCTCGGCAGCGCGGTTGCGCGAGGACTCGGCCTCGTACTTGGCGCGGTACAGCGGGTCTTCCTTCAGCTTGCGCTCGTGCGTCTCGCGGGCTGCGCGGGCTGCGGCCTCGGCTTCGGCGCGCTTGCGCTCTTCCTCGGCAACGGCCTGCTGGCGCGCCAGCTCGTTCTCGGCGTGCTGGGCGGCCAGTTCGGCGGCATGCGCGGCGGCGGCTTCGCGCTCGGCGGCCAGGCGCTGCGCGGCTTCCTCGGCGGCGCGGATCGATTCCTCGTCCTGCGGCTGGGCGGCCGCGGCGGTAAGAGCGGCGGCTTCGTTGCCGGCCTCGAGCAGGTCTTCCTTGACGTAGGTGCGCTTCTTGCGCACCTCGATGCTGACCGTCTTGGTCGGCGCGCCACGGCCACCGCCGAACTTGAGCTCGGTGGTTTCCTTGCGCTTGAGGGTGATGCTGCTGCGTGCGCTCAGCGTACCGCCACCCGCCCCGCCCGGCGCCTTCTGGCGCAGGTAGGCCAGCAGCGCCACCTTGTTTTCCGGCGTGACCGCGGACAGCGCGTCGGCGACCGGCACGCCGGCCTCGCTGAACTGAACCAGCAGTTCGGCCACAGGCCTCTTCAGCTCGTTGGCAAAATCCTGAACCGTGACATTAGTCGACATAGTGCTTCCTTCGCCTTCAGGCGGCCTCAGGCATAAGCCTTGGTACGCGCCGCCATGATCAGCGCGGAGGCCCGCTCGTCGCCCAGGTCGGGCAACATTTCCAGCAATTCATCGGTGGCGAGATCCGCGAGGGCCTCGCAGTTCGCCACACCGGCCTCGGCCAGCGCGTAGGCGGTGTCTTCGTCGATGCCGTCCAGCGACAGCAGGTCGTCGGAAGGCGTCGCGCCGGCGGCGCGCTCGGCCTTGGCGATCGCCTTGGTCAGCAGCACGTCGCGTGCGCGGTTGCGCAGCTCCTCGACGATGGCTTCGTCGAACTCCTCGATCTGCAGCAGCTCCTCGGCCGGCACGTAGGCGATCTCCTCCAGCGAGGTGAAGCCCTCCTGCACCAGCACGCTGGCGACTTCGGCATCGACGTCGAGGTTGTCCATGAACACCTGCAGGACACCCTGGTTTTCCTGTTCCTTCTTGGCCTCGGCCTCGGTGGCCGTCATGACGTTGAGCGACCAGCCGGTCAGCTCGGACGCCAGGCGCACGTTCTGGCCGCCGCGGCCGATGGCCTGCGCCAGCTTGTCTTCCGACACGCCGATGGTCATGGCGTGGGATTCCTCGTCGACGACGATGGTCTCGACCTCGGCCGGGGCCATGGCATTGATGACGAACTGGGCGATGTTGTCGTCCCAGGGCACGATGTCGACGCGCTCGCCGGCCAGCTCGTTGGACACGCTCTGCACGCGCGAACCGCGCATGCCGACGCAGGCGCCGACCGGATCGATACGCTTGTCCTTGGCCTGCACCGCGATCTTGGCGCGCAGGCCCGGGTCGCGGGCGGCGCCCTTGAGTTCGATCAGGCCCTGTGCGATTTCCGGCACTTCGAGCTTGAACAGCTCCATCAGGTACTGCGGCGAGGTGCGCGACAGGAACAGCTGCGGGCCGCGGACCTGCGGGCTGACCTCGTAGAGGTAGCCGCGCATGCGGTCGCCCGGACGCACCGGCTCGCGCGGGATCAGCTGGTCGCGCAACACGATGGCCTCGGCGTTGCCGCCCAGGTCGAGAATGACGTTGCCGCGCTCGATGCGCTTGACCAGGCCGGTGATCAACTCGCCGACGCGGGCCTTGTAGGCCGCCACGATCTGGGAACGCTCGGCCTCGCGCACCTTCTGCACGATGACCTGCTTGGCCTTCTGCGCGCCGATGCGGCCGAAGTCGACGGACTCGACCTTGCGCTCGATGACGTCACCGGCTTCGGCGTCGTCCTTTTCCTTCTGCGCATAGGTCAGCTTGATCTGGCGCTCGGGGAACTCGAAGTCCTCGCTGTCGTCCTCCAGGACGGTCCAGCGGCGGTAGGTGTCGTATTCGCCCGTGTGGCGGTCGATGGCGACGCGCAGTTCGGACTCGTCACCGTACTTTTCCTTGCCGGCGGAAGCGAGCGCGGCCTCGAGGGCCAGGAAAATCATTTCCTTCTCGACGCCCTTCTCGTTGGAGACCACGTCTACCATCAAGAGAATGTTCTTGTTCACGCGCTGCTACTCCCGGTCATAGTCAGGAACGAGACGAGCCCGTTCCATCTCGGAATATTCGAATTCGATGCTGCCCTGCTCGGTTTCAAGGGTCACCGCCCTGTCACCGACGGCACGGATCCAGCCGATGTAGCGGCGGCGTCCGTTCTTGGGGGCCAGCAACTGGATGCGCGCCTGCTCGTTCATGAAACGCTCGAAATGCGCCGGCTTGGCCAGCGGGCGATCGAGGCCAGGCGACGACACTTCCAGTGAATAAGGGGTGCTGATGGGGTCTTCGACATCCAGCTGGGCAGCCACTTCGCGGCTGACCTTCTCGCAATCTTCCAGGCCAATGCCGCCGGCGCTGTCGATGAAAAGGCGCAGCAGGGCGTTGTGGCTGTTCGGGCTGTACTCAAGCAGCACAAGCTCGTAACCCATCGATTCCACGACGGGCTCCAGCAGCTGTACCAACCTTTCACGCAGCACGGTCATCTTCAGAAAATCTTCAGAAATGAAAAAGGCCCACAAGGGGCCATGTCGGAGCCTACATAAATCTTAAATTGGTAGCGGGGGCAGGATTTGAACCTACGACCTTCGGGTTATGAGCCCGACGAGCTGCCAGACTGCTCCACCCCGCACCAGACAGACGACCATTGTAGTCTGTTACCGCTGATCAATCAACCACTTTGCGCTGTCCCGGACCATTTCCACCAGCCCTGGAACCGCCCCGGAATACAGTACTTCCCGGGTCTTGCTTTTGGGGTGGTGCCCACGGAGAGACTCGAACTCCCATGGCTTTCGCCGTTACCACCTCAAGGTAGTGTGTCTACCAATTCCACCACGTGGGCACTGAACCAAAACCATCGGTGGATCGCGATATCGCTGCGGTCCGTCGAGGGGCGCGGATTGTAGCGCCCGTTTTCTGATTTGTCTCTAGGCTTTGAAGAATCAAAACCCCGGTCCGCAAATTAACGCTAATAAACGCAAATAACCCATTCAGACATTTGCGTTAATTCGCGTTCATTCGCGGACTGCTTCTTACTCCGGAACCACCGGCGCCTTGGGCGCGGCGGGATCGGCGGACGGGGCCGGAGCAGCCGGCACGGACGGGACCGGAGCGGTGGCCGGGGCCTGCTGCGGGATGCTGTCGGTCACCGAGGTCGGTGCCTTGGCGCCATGCACCAGGTAGGCCAGGGCCAGGCTGGTGGCGAAGAACACCGTCGCCAGCCAGGCCGTCGCACGCGACAGGAAGTTGGCAGTGCCGCGCGAGCCGAAGACGGTGCCGGAGGCGCCGCTGCCGAAAGCGGCGCCGGCGTCGGCGCCCTTGCCGTGCTGCAGCAGGATCAGCCCGACCAGGCCGAGCGCCACCAATACCTGCACGATGACCAGAATCGTATGCATTTACTCGAAAATCCTATTGGCTCAACGACTGCGCCGCGGCGCAGATCGCCAGAAAATCCGCGGCCTTGAGGGATGCGCCGCCGATCAGGCCGCCGTCGACATCCGGATTGGCGAAAAGCGCCTGGGCGTTGTCCGCCTTGACGCTGCCGCCGTAAAGAATCCGCGTGGAATCCGCAATATTAGCACTGCGACCGCGCAGTTGGCCACGAATGAAGGCATGGGCGTCCTGCGCCTGCTGCGGCGAGGCGGTCTTGCCGGTGCCGATGGCCCAGACCGGCTCATAGGCGACGACGGCGTTGGCGAAGCTGTCGATACCACAGAGGTCCAGCACCGCGGCCAGCTGGCGCGCCAGCACCGCCTCGGTCTGCCCGCCCTCGCGCTCGGCCAGGGTCTCGCCGACGCAGAGCACCGGTACCAGCCCGGCGCGCTGCGCGGCCTGGTACTTCTGCGCCACCAGGGCGTCGGTCTCACCGTAGAGCGCACGGCGCTCGGAGTGGCCCACCAGGACATGGCCGCAGCCGGTGTCGCGCAGCATCGCGCCCAACACTTCGCCGGTGTAGGCGCCGGCCTTGTCCTGCTCGCTGAGGTTCTGGGCACCGAGCAGCACGGCGGAACCCTGCAGGCGGGTGCCGACCGAGTCCAGGTAGGGGAACGGCGGGCAGACCAGGATTTCGACCTTCGCATGGGTGCCGGCACCGGCCAGCAGGCCGTCCAGCAGCACCGCGTTCTCGGCGCGGTTGCCATTCATCTTCCAGTTGCCGGCAACCATGTAACGGCGGCTCATTGCATTCCCCTGTCTCGGTTATTTGTTCGGTGAATCGTGGATTTTAGAGGATCACCCCATGAGGGTGCGAAGAAACCGTAGCGAGCATGCCCGAGGTTGCATCGAGGAGCGGAGCCGTACTGAAGTACGGCGAGCACCGGAGATGCAAGATCGGGCAGCGCAGTAGGTTTATTCGTATCCTCAGGCTGCCGAGGCGATGGAGTTGGCCGCTTCGCGCACGCAATCTGCAATGCTGCGGGCGCTGTCCTCGGCCAGGTTCTGGGCGTCGGCCTCGACCATCACGCGCACCAGCGGCTCGGTGCCCGAGGCACGCAGCAGCACGCGGCCACGGCGGCCCAGGTCGGCCTCGGCGGCCTTGACCGAGGCCTTGACGTTGGCCGCTTCCAGCACCGGCGCGGCCTTGCCGGTCACCGGCACGTTGATCAGCACCTGCGGGTACTTGCTCATGCCGGAGGCCAGCTCGCGCAGCGTGCGGCCGGTCTGCGCCAGCACCTCCAGCACCTGCAGCGCGGTGACGGTACCGTCGCCGGTGGCGCTGCGGTCCAGGCACAGCGTGTGACCCGAGGTTTCGCCGCCGAGCGTGCCGCCCTCGGCGCGCAGCATCTCCAGCACGTAGCGGTCGCCGACCTTGGCGCGGCGGAAAGCCACCCCCTGCCCCTGCAGCGCGTTCTCCAGGCCGAGGTTGCTCATCAGGGTACCGACCACCGGCCCCTGCAGGATCTGCTGGCGCAGGCGGTCATTGGCCAGGATGTAGAGGATCTCGTCGCCGTCGACCTCGCGGCCCTCGTGGTCCACCATCAGGCAGCGGTCGGCGTCGCCGTCGAGCGCGATGCCCAGGTCAGCTCCATGCTCGACCACCGCCTTCGACAGCGATCCCATGTGGGTGGAGCCGCAGTTCTCGTTGATGTTGAAGCCGTCGGGCTTGGCGTGGATGGCGATGACCTGCACGCCAAGGCGCTGCAGCGTCTCCGGCGCGGTCTGGTAGCCGGCGCCGTTGGCGCAGTCCAGCACGATCTTCATGCCATCCAGGCGCGGGCCGCGGTAGGCGATCAGGCAGTGGCTGACATACTGTTCCACCGCGCGGGCGATGCGCCGTGCCGCGCCCACCTGCTCCGGCGCCACGCAGCGCAGTTCCTCGTCCATCAGCGCCTCGATCGCCAGCTCCACCTGGTCGCTGAGCTTGCCGCCGTCGGGGCCGAAGAATTTCACGCCGTTGTCGTAGTGGGGATTGTGCGAGGCGGAGATGACCACGCCGGCACAGGCCTTCATCGTCTTGGTCAGCACCGACACGCCGGGCGTCGGCAAGGGGCCCAGCAGGCCCACGTCCATGCCTGCGGCCGAGAACCCGGCCTCCAGCGCCGATTCGAACAGGTAGCCCGAGCGGCGCGTGTCCTTGCCGATCAGGACCTGTCGGCCCGGCTCGCCACCCAGCACCTTGCCGGCGGCCCAACCCAGCTTGAGGGCGAACTCGGGGGTCAGCGGCGTCACGCCGACGCGTCCACGCACACCATCCGTACCAAAATACTTGCGGCTCATATCGTTATCTCTCTAGGGCCTGTTAACACTACGGCAGTCGCTGCGACGGAGGCCGCCTGGGTGCAGGGCTATGCCCCGAGGCGCGCCGTGTACTCGAAGTACATCAGCGACTCGGGGCGCCGCCCTGCGCCCAGGCGGCCCCGCCCTTCGGGTGCCCCCGTCTTTGCGGCCATGCTGTGTTGCTCGTCGGTTATTTGGAACCACCAAACTCTCTCCTCGCGCCTTGCCTGGCCGCAAATACGGGGGCATCGCAGCGACTGCCGTAGTGTTAACAGGCCCTAGCCCGTTGGGGCAGCCGGCGTTCCGGCCTGCCTTGCGAATTGTGCGACCTTCAGTGCCTCTACGGTAGGACCCACGTCATGGACGCGCAGGATTCTTGCCCCCTGCCATGCGGCAAGCACCGCGGCGGCCAGGCTGGCCGGCAGGCGGCGCTCGACCGGCAGGCCCAGCAATTGTCCAAACATCGACTTGCGCGACAACCCCGCCAACAGGGGGCAGCCAAGATCGTCGAAAGCGGCCAGCCGGCCCAGCAGCGCCTGGTTGTGCTCCAGCCGCTTGCCGAAACCGAAGCCGGGGTCCACGGCGATGCGCTCCCGGCCGATGCCGGCGGCCAGGCAGTGCCGGATGCGTTCCTGCAGGAAGGCATGCACTTCGCCCACCACGTCCTGGTAGCGCGGGTCCTGCTGCATCGTCCGCGGCTCGCCCTGCATGTGCATCAGGCAGACCGCGGCACCGCTGGCAGCCGCCGTTTCCACTGCAGATTCGGCTCGCAGTGCATTGATATCATTTATCATTTCAGCGCCAGCCCGGATGGCTTCGCGCATCACCAAGGGCTTGGTGGTATCGACCGACAGGACCACGTCGAGTTCCCGCGCCAGGCGTTCGATCACCGGGACCACCCGGTCCAGTTCCTCCGCCTCGGAGACCGAAGCCGCCCCCGGTCGGGTCGACTCGCCGCCGATGTCGATGATCCCCGCTCCCTCCGCCACCATTTGGCGGGCGCGTTCGCAGGCCTGTTCCAGCGTGGCGTGGACGCCGCCGTCCGAGAAGGAATCCGGCGTGACGTTGAGGATGCCCATGACGACCGGCGCATCGAGCGCCAACCGCCGCCTGGGAAGTTGGAGGAACATGGGGAAAGCGAAAACGGGGCGCCCGAGGGCGCCCCGTCGAAACTCAGCCGATGCTGGCCGGCTTGGCCGGCCCCGGCTTGGCCGGGCGCTCCGGGGTGGAGCGCGGCGCGTCGGGCGGACGGCCGTTGTTGTTGCCATCGACCCAGCTCTCCGGCTGGCCCGGATCCAGACCCTGCATGATGCGCTGGATCTGCTCGGCGTCGAGTGTCTCGTACTTCATCAGCGCCTGCGCCATGGCGTGCAGCTTGTCGATATTTGCCTTCAACAGCTCGCTGGCCGTGGCGTAGCACTGGTCGATGATGAAGCGGATTTCCGCGTCGATCGTCTTGGCAGTCTCGGCGGAGACGTTCTTGTGCTGGGAGATCGTCTTGCCAAGGAACACCTCGCCCTCTTCTTCGGCATAGGCCAGGGGGCCCAGCTTTTCGGAGAAGCCCAGGCGGGTGACCATCATGCGGGCCATGTTGGTGGCCTGCTGGATGTCGGAGGTGGCGCCGTCGGTGACCTGCGAGTTGCCGTAGATCAGCTCCTCGGCGATACGGCCGCCGTAGGCGCTGGCGACCTTGCTGATGTACCACTCGCGGGTGTGGCTGTGACGGTCGCCGTCGGGCAGGTAGAAGGTCACGCCGAGGGCGCGACCGCGCGGGATGATCGTGACCTTGTGCAACGGATCGTGGGCCGGCATCAGCTTGCCGACGATCGTGTGACCGGCCTCATGGTAGGCCGTCATCAGCTTCTCTTCCTCGGTCATCACCATGGAGCGCCGCTCGGCACCCATGTAGATCTTGTCACGCGCCTTTTCGAAGTCGTCGTGATCGACCAGGCGCTTGTTGCCGCGGGCGGCGAACAGGGCCGCCTCGTTGACCAGGTTGGCCAGGTCGGCACCGGAGAAGCCCGGAGTGGCGCGCGCGATGATGTCCGGCTTGACGCTGTCGGCCAGCGGCACGGCGCGCATGTGGACCTTGAGGATCTGCTCGCGGCCGCGCACGTCGGGCAGCGGCACCACCACCTGGCGGTCGAAGCGGCCCGGACGCAGCAGCGCCGGGTCCAGCACGTCGGGACGGTTGGTGGCGGCGATGACGATGACGCCCTCGGTGCCCTCGAAGCCGTCCATCTCGACCAGCAGCTGGTTGAGGGTCTGCTCGCGCTCGTCGTGACCGCCGCCCAGGCCGGCGCCGCGATGACGGCCGACCGCGTCGATTTCGTCGATGAAGATGATGCAGGGCGCGTGCTTCTTGGCCTGCTCGAACATGTCGCGCACGCGGCTGGCGCCGACGCCGACGAACATCTCGACGAAGTCGGAACCGGAAATCGTGAAGAACGGCACACCGGCTTCGCCGGCGATCGCCCGCGCCAGCAGGGTCTTGCCGGTACCCGGCGAACCCACCATCAGCACGCCGCGCGGAATCTTGCCGCCCAGCTTCTGGAACTTGCCCGGGTCGCGCAGGAAGTCGACCAGCTCGCCCACTTCCTGCTTGGCTTCCTCGACACCGGCAACGTCGGCGAAGGTGACCTTGACCTGGTCGGCATTGAGCATGCGGGCGCGCGACTTGCCGAAGGACATGGCGCCGCGACCGCCGCCGCCGCCCTGCATCTGGCGCATGAAGTACACCCAGACCGCGATCAGCAGCAGGATCGGGAAGGCGTTGATCAGCAGCTGCAGCAGCAGCGGCGTTTCCTTGGGCAGGGTGCCGGTGAACTTGACGTTGTTGTCCAGCAGCGCGCCGACCATGGCCTTGTTGTCGGTCTCGGGGCTGACGGTGGTGAAGCGCGATCCACCCTTGAGCTCGCCGCGGATGATCTGGCCTTCGACGACGACGTCGGCGACGTTGCCTTCCTTGACCTGATTCATGAACTCCGAGTACTGCAGCTCGGGCTGCGCCCGGCTGCGCGAGGAGAAGCTCTGGAAGACCGTCATCAGCACGATGAGGATCACCACCCAGAGCAGCAGATTTTTGGCCAGATCGTTCAAAGCTCTATCCTTGATTCCTGATACCGCAACGGCACGTTACTACGCCCGAAACCCCCGCGCCAGCAGATAAACCTCACTACTGCGCGGCCGCGAGGCCTTGGGCTTGCGAATCGTCACCGATTCAAAGGCTTCGCGCAGGGCCTTGAGGTAGGTATCGAAGCCTTCCCCCTGGAAAATCTTGACCAGCAGAACGCCTTTTGGTTTCAGGTGGGCCTTGGCAAAGTCCAGCGCCAGTTCGCAGAGATGGAGGCTCCCGACCTGGTCCGCAGTCCCTATTCCACTCAGATTGGGGGCCATATCCGATAAAACAAGGTCCACCGCCCGGGTTCCCACGGCCGCCTCGAGCTGGTGGAGTACGGACTCCTCGCGGAAGTCGCCCAGGATGAACTCCACATCCGGCAGCGGCTCCATGTCGAGGATGTCCAGGGCCAGCAGGCGGCCCGAGGGGCCCAGCAGGGGGCGGGCCAGCTGGCTCCAGCCACCCGGGGCGGCCCCGAGGTCCACGACCACCTGCCCCTGCTTGAGGATGCGATCCTTTTCCTGGATTTCCTTGAGCTTGAACACCGCCCGCGAGCGGTAGCCCAGGCGCCGCGCCTCCTGCACATAGGTATCGGCCCTGTGCTCGGCAAGCCAGCGGGCGGAACTGGGGCGGCGTTTCTGGCTCATGGCGGGAGCTTATCCGGAAACCGGAAGGGGCTCAGATGTAGTGCACCGCGATGATTTCAAATTCGCGGGTGCCGGCCGGGGTGGACACCGCCACCATGTCGCCCTCCTTCTTGCCGATCAGCGCCTTGGCGATCGGCGAATTGAGCGAGATCAGGCCCAGCTTGGCGTCGGCTTCATCTTCACCGACGATCTGGTACTTCAGTTCGTCGCCGCTGTCGACGTCGGCCAGGTCGATGGTGGTACCGAAGATGACCTTGCCGGTGGCCGGCAGCTTGGTGACGTCGATGACCTGGGCCATCGACAGCTTGCCCTCGATCTCCTGGATACGCCCCTCGTTGAAGCCGTGCTGCTCGCGGGCGGCATGGAACTCGGCGTTCTCACGCAGGTCGCCCTGCTTGCGCGCCTCGTCGATGGATTCGATGATCTTGGGACGCAGTTCGCTCCGGCGATAGCGGAGTTCTTCCTGAAGCTTGTCGGCGCCACGCGCCGTCATCGGGGTCTTGCTCATTTTCCAGATCTCTTTGAACGTTACAAAAGCAAAAACGGACCCACCGCCCCTGTTCGGGGCGGCAGGTTTTGTCCGGGTTGACTGAAAGATACCCTATTCGGGCAAGGCCTTGCAGGTCTCGGGGGTCTGAAGGACTACAGGGTCGCGTGCAGCGCCTGCAGCCTGTTGACCTCGAGCTCGTTCAGATGTTCCATCGCCACCGCCGCGGCCAGCGCGCCGGCGATCGTGGTGAAGTAGCAGACCTTGTGCTGGATCGCGGCGCCGCGGATGGAACGCGATTCCTCGATCGAGATCTTGCCTTCGGTGGTGTTGGCGATGAACTGGATCCCGCCGTTCTTGATCATGTCCACGCAGTGCGGACGGCCTTCCTTGACCTTGTTGACGCCGTCGCAGCCGATGCCGGCCTTCTGGATCAGCGCCGCCGTGCCGTGGGTAGCCACGACCTTGAAGCCGTGCCCGGTCAGGATGCGCGCCAGTTCCACCGCCTTCTTCTTGTCGCGGTCGCGCACCGAGATGAAGGCCGTGCCCTTGGACGGCACCACCTGCCCGGCCGCCAGCAGCGACTTGTTGAAGGCCTCGCCGAAGGAGGCGCCCACGCCCATGACTTCGCCGGTCGAGCGCATCTCGGGGCCCAGCAGCGGGTCCACCGACGGGAACTTGTTGAACGGGAACACCGATTCCTTGACCGAGTAGTACTTCGGAATCAGCTCCTCGGTGATGCCCTGCGACTTCAGCGACTGGCCCGCCATGCAGCGCGCGGCGATCTTGGCCAGCGGCCGGCCGGTGGCCTTGGACACGAAGGGGCTGGTGCGCGAGGCACGCGGGTTCACTTCCAGCAGGTAGACCTTGCCGTCCTGCACCGCGAACTGCGCGTTCATCAGGCCGACGACGTTGAGCGCCTTGGCCAGCTTGAACATCTGGCTGCGGATCTCGTCGACGATCTTCTTCGGCAGCGAATACGGCGGCAGCGAGCAGGCGGAGTCGCCGGAGTGCACGCCCGCTTCCTCGACGTGCTCCATGACACCGCCGATCACCACGTCCTTGCCGTCGGCCAGGGCGTCCACGTCGACCTCGATGGCGTCGTTGAGGAAGCGGTCCAGCAGCACCGGCGAATCGTTGGAGACCTGCACGGCCTCGGTCATGTAGCGCTTGAGGTCGGAATCGTCATGCACGATTTCCATGGCGCGGCCGCCCAGCACGTAGGACGGACGCACGACCAGCGGGTAGCCGACCTTGTGGGCCACGGCCAGCGCCTGCTTCTCGGAGGTGGCCACGCCATTGGGCGGCTGCAGCAGCTTGAGCTTCTCGACCAGCTTCTGGAAACGCTCGCGGTCCTCGGCCAGGTCGATCGCGTCCGGCGTGGTGCCGATGATCGGCGCGCCGGCGGCTTCGAGCTGGCGCGCCAGCTTCAGCGGCGTCTGGCCGCCGAACTGCACGATCACACCCTTGGGCTTTTCGAGATCGATGATTTCCATCACGTCTTCGAAGGTGAGCGGTTCGAAGTACAGGCGGTCGGAGGTGTCGAAGTCGGTCGACACGGTCTCCGGGTTGCAGTTGATCATGATCGTCTCATAGCCATCCTCGCGGAGGGCCAGCGACGCATGCACGCAGCAGTAGTCGAACTCGATGCCCTGGCCGATGCGGTTGGGACCGCCGCCGAGCACGATGATCTTCTCGCGCGAGGAAGTCTGCGCCTCGCACTCCTCGTCGTAGCTGGAGTACAGGTAGGCGGTGGACGAGGGGAACTCGGCCGCGCAGGTGTCGACGCGCTTGTACACCGGGCGCACGCCGAGCTTGTGGCGGCGCTTGCGCACCGAGTCTTCCTTGACGCCGATCAGCCTGGCGATGCGGCGATCGGAAAAGCCCAGGCGCTTGTAGCGGCGCAGGTCGGCCTCTTCGATGGTGCTGATCTTGTGCTCGGCGATCTCGCCTTCCGCCTGGATCAGCTCTTCGATCTGGTCGAGGAACCAGGGATCGATCTTGGACAGCTTGAACACGTCCTCGACGCTCATGCCGGCGCGGAAGGCGTCGCCGACGAACCACAGGCGCTTGGCGCGCGGCGTGGCCAGCTCGTCGCGGATGCGGCTGAGGCTCGCAGCCTCGTAGTCGGCCACCTGCGGCTCGAAGCCGTCGCTGCCCACTTCCAGGCCGCGCATCGCCTTCTGCAGCGATTCCTGGAAGTTGCGGCCGATGGCCATCACCTCGCCCACCGACTTCATCTGCGTGGTGAGACGCGAATCGGCCTGCGGGAACTTCTCGAAGGTGAAGCGCGGAATCTTGGTGACGACGTAGTCGATGCTCGGCTCGAACGAGGCCGGCGTCATGCCGCCGGTGATCTCGTTGCGCAGTTCGTCCAGCGTGTAGCCCACCGCCAGCTTGGCGGCGATCTTGGCGATCGGGAAACCCGTGGCCTTGGAGGCCAGCGCCGAGGAGCGCGACACGCGCGGATTCATCTCGATCACGATCATGCGCCCGTCCTTCGGGTTGATCGCGAACTGCACATTCGAGCCGCCGGTCTCGACGCCGATCTTGCGCAGCACCGCCAGCGAGGCGTTGCGCATGATCTGGTATTCCTTGTCGGTGAGCGTCTGCGCCGGCGCGACGGTGATCGAGTCGCCGGTGTGCACGCCCATCGGATCGAAGTTCTCGATCGAGCAGACGATGATGCAGTTGTCCTTGCGGTCGCGGACCACCTCCATCTCGTACTCTTTCCAGCCGAGCAGCGATTCCTCGATCAGCACCTCGGTGGTCGGCGACAGGTCGAGGCCGCGGGTGACGATGTCCTCGAACTCTTCCTGGTTGTAGGCGATGCCGCCGCCGGTGCCGCCGAGCGTGAAGCTCGGGCGGATGATCACCGGGTAGCCGACGTCCAGCTGGATCTTCTTGGCTTCTTCCCAGCTGTGGGCCACGCCCGAGCGCGCCGATCCCAGGCCGATCTCGGTCATCGCGTCGCGGAACTTCTGGCGGTCTTCGGCCAGATCGATCGCGGTCGGCGAGGCGCCGATCATCTGCACGCCGAACTTTTCCAGCACGCCGTGCTTGGCCAGGTCCAGGGCGCAGTTCAGCGCGGTCTGGCCGCCCATCGTCGGCAGCACCGCGTCCGGGCGCTCCTTCTCGATGATGCGGGCAACGGTCTCCCAGAGGATCGGCTCGATGTAGGTGGCATCGGCCATCTCCGGGTCGGTCATGATCGTGGCCGGATTGGAGTTGACCAGGATGACCTTGTAACCCTCCTGCCGCAGCGCCTTGCAGGCCTGGGCGCCGGAGTAGTCGAACTCGCAGGCCTGGCCGATCACGATGGGACCGGCGCCGATGATCAGGATGCTCTTGATGTCTGTGCGTTTTGGCATGGCTTCGGGCTGGTGCGGGCTCAGGCGGCCATCATCTGGATGAAACGGTCGAACAGCATGCCGACGTCGTGCGGGCCGGGGCTGGCTTCCGGGTGACCCTGGAAGCTGAAGGCCGGCGCGTCGGTCAGCCGGATGCCCTGCAGCGAGCCGTCGAACAGCGAACGGTGCGTGGGAACGACATTGGCCGGCAGCGTCGCCTCGTCCACCGCGAAGCCGTGGTTCTGGCTGGTGATCATCACCTGTCCGGTCTCCAAGTCCTGCACCGGGTGGTTGGCGCCGTGGTGGCCGAACTTCATCTTCAGCGTCTTGGCGCCGGCGGCCAGGCCCAGGATCTGGTGACCCAGGCAGATGCCGAACAGCGGCAACTTCTTCGCGATGAACTCGCGCGAGGCGGCGATGGCGTAGTCGCAGGGCTCCGGGTCGCCGGGGCCGTTGGACAGCATCACGCCGTCGGGCTTGAGCTTGAGCACCTCGGCGGCCTTGGTCTGCGCCGGTACCACGGTGATGCGGCAGCCGCGGTCCACCAGCATGCGCAGGATGTTGCGCTTGATGCCGTAGTCGTAGACCACGACATGGAACTTCGCCTTGCCCAGCGTGGTTTCGCGGTTGGTCGCCAGCTCCCAGGAGCCGGTGGTCCACTCGTAGGACTTGGGCACCGAGACCACCTTGGCCAGGTCCATGCCCTTCAGGCCCGGGAATTCGCGGGCCAGCTTCAGCGCGGTCTTCTCGGAAATCTTGCGGCCGGCCAGGATGCAGCCGTTCTGGGCGCCCTTGTCGCGCAGCAGGCGGGTCAGGCGGCGGGTGTCGAGCCCGGCGATGGCCACGACCTTCTGGGCCTTCAGGTATTCGCTGAAGTCCTGGGTCGAGCGGAAGTTGCTGTGGCGGCGGGGCACTTCGCGCAGCACCAGGCCG
Organism: Solimonas sp. K1W22B-7; assembly: GCF_003428335.1. Classification (GTDB taxonomy): domain Bacteria; phylum Pseudomonadota; class Gammaproteobacteria; order Nevskiales; family Nevskiaceae; genus Solimonas_A. Next base: position 2,412,462 of record NZ_CP031704.1, on the reverse strand, counting down.
GCGAGCTGCACCTTGCCGGATTCGGCGTCTTCGTCGTTGGTGCCGACGTTGCCGATGTGGGGGTAAGTGAGGGTGACGATCTGCTCGCGATATGACGGATCGGTCAGGATTTCCTGATATCCCGTCATTGCGGTATTGAAAACCACTTCGCCAACGGTCTGACCGTCAACGCCGATGGAGATACCGTGAAAAACAGATCCGTCGGCGAGTGCGAGCAAAGCCGGTTTGGAAGGGGTCATAGAGCTGGCCTAATCCTTGGGACGGACACTAAAACGGGGGCTTTTGGCCCCCGTCGTGGATTAGGCGCGAATTCTAGTGTGTGCAGTGCACAACGTCCATGGCTTTTCGCGCTTTTCAGTGAAATATTTTTGAAATTAACGCAGCCCCGCGGCTTCAGAACCCGAAACCCATCTGGCCCTTGTCCGGCGGTGGCGGCGGCGGTGGACGGAAAAGCGCCGTATCGAGCTTCAGCCGCCGCCCCCGGCCCAGGCCCAGACGGGCCGCGGCGATCTTGAAGCGCTGGGCGATGACCTGGGCGTACTCCCCCTGCCCGGTCATGCGCACGCCGAAGCGCGGGTCGTTGTCCTTGCCCCCGCGCATCTGCTGCACCAGGCTCATGACGTGCTCGGCACGCTGCGGGTAATGCACCTGCAGCCACTCGCGGAACAGGTCCTTCACCTCGTGCGGCAGCCTGAGCATGATGTAGGAGGCCTCGCGGGCCCCGGCCTCGTGGGACGCCTGCAGGATCTGCTCGATCTCGGCGTCGTTGACGAAGGGGATCACCGGCGCCACCAGCACCATCGCCGGGATGCCGGCATCGGCCAGTTGCCGGACCATGCGCAGCCGCGCCTGCGGCCCGGCGGTGCGGGGCTCCAGGGCACGCTTCAGCTCCGGCTCCAGGCTGGTGATGGAGATGGCAACCTCGACAAGGTTGTCCCTGGCCATCTCCGCCAGCAGCGGGATGTCGCGCTCCAGCAGGGCGGCGCCCTTGGTAACGATGGTCAGGGGGTGGCGGCAGCGCTGCAGCACCTCCAGGATCGCCCGCGTCACCTGGTATTCCCGCTCCACCGGCTGGTAGGGGTCGGTATTGGAGCCCAGGGCGATCGGCGAGCAGCGGTAGCCGGGCTTGCGCAACTCGGCCTCCAGCAGCTTTGCGGCGTCGGGCTTGTAGAACAGCCGGGTCTCGAAATCCAGGCCCGGCGACAGGTTCATGTAGGCATGCGCCGGCCTGGCGTAGCAGTAGATGCAGCCGTGCTCGCAGCCGCGGTAGGGGTTGATCGACTGCTCGAAGCCGATGTCCGGCGACTGGTTGCGCGTGATGACGGTCTTGGAGGCCTCGGCCGTGACCGTGGTATCCGGCCGCGGGCGGTCGGGTTCGTCGAGCAGCCAGCCATCGTCGAAATCCTCGCGCGAGCGGGTCTCGAAGCGGCCCTCCGGGTTGGAGGCCGCCCCGCGCGTCTTGATCGCTTCGGGAATGGGGGCTGACATGGCCCGCGCATTATCCCATGCGCGGGCCGGCAGGGTTCCGTCAGGCGGCGCGGAACGGCAGGACTTTTCCGCTCTTCTGCGCGGCCGCATCCAGCATGATGCCCGCGATCAGCGCATAGGCCGCGACCCAGGCATCGCGCACCTCCTGGCTGAACTCGTCGCCGAGGCCCTGCTGCAGGGCCCAGAGCAAGGCATCGCCAACGGTGTCGTAGTGCTCCGGCCGGGCACCGTATCCGGCATGCCGCTGGCCCAGGGCCTGGATCGAGGCGATCAGGCCCGCACGGTCCTGCAGGCCGCGCACGGCCCAGGCCAGGGCATCCATCAGCTGCTGCCCATGGCGGACAAGATCCTCCCGGAACAGCGGGCGCAGCGCGGGATCGAGCATGAAGAGACGGCGGTAGAACAACTCGGCGGCCTGAGCCGAGTAGGGAGCGATTCGCTCGAAACTGACTTGGACGTTCTTGATCTGTCGGGGCGTCATGGGGTCACGGACGGTCTTCCGCGGCAGCAGGAAAGCGGCCACTGGGGTACCCCCCGTATCGGCCGCCGCCGGTCGGACTTTATGGGCGGCCGACCAGCGGAGCGACGAGCGGTAACAGGCCCTACTTAGGCCAGCACGTCCCGCATCGAGTACAGACCTGCCGGCTGGCCGGCGACCCAGGTCGCGGCGTGCACGGCGCCCTTGGCGAAGATGCTGCGCGAGCTGGCCTTGTGGCTGATCTCGACCCGCTCGCCCTCGCCCAGGAACATCACCGTGTGGTCACCGACCACGTCACCACCGCGCACGGTGGAGAAGCCGATGGCCTGGCGCTCGCGCGCGCCGGTGTGGCCGTAGCGCTCGTAGACCGCGCAGTCCTTGAGCTCGCGGCCGGCGCCGCGGGCCGCGGCCTCGCCCATCATCAGGGCCGTGCCGCTGGGCGCGTCGACCTTGTGGCGGTGATGCGCCTCCACCACCTCGATGTCGAAGTCTTCCGCCAGCACGCGCGCGGCGTCCTCCAGCAGCTTCAGGCAGAGATTGACGCCGATGCTGAAGTTGCCGGCCTTGAGGATCGGGATGCGCCTGGCCGCTTCCTCCACCGCCGCCTGCTGGTCTGCGGTGAAGCCGGTGGTGCCGATGACCATGGCCTTGCCGTGCTCGACGCAGAACGGCAGCAGCGCCACGGTGGCTTCCGGGCGGGTGAAGTCGATCAGCACGTCGAAGTCGGCGGCGGCCTGCTCCGGCTGGGTCAGGATCTTCACGCCGGCGGCGGCAAGGCCGGCCAGCTGGGCGGCGTCCTGACCGACTTCGGGGCAACCCTCGCGCTCCAGCGCGGCACCCAGGCGGGCTCGCGGCGAGGCGTCGGCGGCCTGGATCACGGCGCGGCCCATGCGGCCACTGGCACCGAGGACGGCAATGCGAACGGGGGACTGGGTCATGGCATAAAACGGCTTGTAAAAGCGGGCCGGGATTCTAGCGCTTTGCGCGTTCGGCCTGCTTGGCCTCCTGCCAGTAGCGCTCCATCTCGTCCAGGCGCCGCGGGTCGCCCGGCGGCGGCAGCTGCGCCAGGTGCTTGCACACGTGGCCGAAGCGCCGCTCGAACTTGGCATTGGCCCGTGCCAGGGCGCGCTCGGCATCCACGCCCAGGTGGCGCGCCAGGTTCACCGCCATGAACAGCAGGTCGCCCAGCTCGTCCTCGCGGCGGTCCTGGCTTTCGCCGGCGGCCTGCTGCAGCTCGCCGACCTCTTCGGCCAGCTTGTCCCAGAGTTCATCCAGGTGGCGCCAGTCGAACTCCAGTTCGGCGGCTTCCCGCTGCAGGCGCAGGGCCTCTGCCAAGGGTCTGATCATACGGCGGCTACCTTGTTGGCGAAGTTCCACAGCATGCCGGCGGTGGCGCCCCAGATGCGGTGCCGGCCCCAGTTGACCTCGAAGAAGGGCACGTTGAGCCCCTCGTTCGACAACAGCTTGCGCTCGAAATTCTTCAGGTCCAGCACGTAGTCCAGCGGCACCTCGAAGATTTCCGCGACCTCATCCTCGCAGGGGTGGATCGGCGGTTCGCCGCTGACGATGCCCACCACCGGGGTCACCAGGTAGCGGGTCATGGTCGGATAGTCGTCGAGGTAGCCGATGACCTCGACGCTGGCCGGCGGCAGCGCCACTTCCTCTTCGGCCTCGCGCAGGGCGTTGGCGGCACTGCTGGCGTCGCCCTCGTCGCGGCGCCCGCCGGGGAAGCTGATCTGGCCCTTGTGCGAGCGCAGGTGGTCGGCGCGCACGGTGAACATCAGGGTCAGCCCGCCGGGACGGCGGATCACCGGCGCCAGCACCGCGGCCGGACGCAGCGACTTCATCAGCGCCGGCGTCAGCAGCAGCTTGTCCATGTTCAGCGGCAGTTCCAGCCGCGCCATCGGCCGCGGCGGCTGCTCGGAAGTATCCGCCAGCGCGCGGCGCAGGCGTGCCTCCCAGTCGGTCATCGTCATTACCGGAATCCGAATTTTTCTGCCCGGAAGTGTACCCCCTTCCCCTACAATCGCGGGATGAACACCCAGAACCTCGAGACGATCGCGGCGGCCTTCCTGAGCTATATCCCGCACATGCGCGAGTGCGGCCTGAGCCTGGTCCGGGGGTCGCCGGAAGGCGTGGAGCTGCGCATGCCCTTCCGCGAGGAATGGGTCGGCGACCCGATCCGGGGCGTACTGCACACCGGCGCCATCACCGTGCTGGTGGACAGCAGCTGCGGCCTGGCCGTGCTCGCCGCGACCCCCACGCCGGAGACCATCGCGACGCTGGACCTGCGCATGGACTACCTGCGCCCCGCGATGCGCGACAAGGACCTGTACTGCCGCGCCGAGTGCTTCCGCCTGACCTCGCACATCGCCTTCGTGCGCGCCAGCGTCTGGCAGGACGACCGCGAACAGCCGGTGGCGATCAGCCAGTCGGCCTTCATGCGTTCTTCCGCCGGCAAGCCCTGGAACCCGGAGCCGAGGTCATGACAGTGATGGACCCCTTCGCCGAAGCCCGCAGCCTGGCCCGCGAAAACGGCGACTTTTCGCAACTGGTCGCCGCCGTGCCTTATGCAAAATACCTCGGCGTGCAACTGTCGCTGCACGAGGGCCGGCCGCGCGCCACGCTGCCTTTCCGGGAGCAGCTGGTGGGCAATCCGCGCCTGCCGGCGATCCATGGCGGCATCACCGCGGCCTTCATGGAGAACGCGGCGATGCTGCACCTGCTGTACCAGCTCGACACGGCGCGGGTGCCCAAGAGCGTCGATTTCTCGATCGACTACCTGCTGCCGGCACGCACCGAGGAGCTGTACGCCGACTGCGAGATCGGCCGCATGGGCAGCCGCGTGGCGCAGGCGACGATCCGCTGCTGGCAGAAGAGCCAGGAGCGTCCGATCGCCATGGCCAGGGCCCATTTCCTGCTGATGACGACGGAGTGAGGACTTTCCGCGAACTGGACGAGCGCGCAGGCCTGCCCAAGGGCAGCGCCTTCCGCGCCTTCAAGCGCCTGGAGCCCGGCCTGCACCAGGGCCGCGACTACTGCCTGCTGCGGGCCGGCAGCGGCGACGAGGCGAAGATCGAGGCGCTGCGCGGGGAGAACCGGGTTTACCGCAACAGCATCAACATCGTCCTGGTGGACGATGCCCTGGCCGAAAGACTCCTGAAACACTTGTCCGGCACCCTGGAACAGGGCCAGTAAGGCTCCTTTCCAGCACCTCGCGATCTGCATTGCCAGCACGGCGCGCCGGGTTTACGATCCGGGGCCTCAACTACTACCACGAATCTGGAGAAAACCATGTCCGCCGCCGACTTCCTCAAGAAGCTGCCGTCCGCGTTCAACCCCGACGAAGCCTCGGGCACCAACTGCACGATCAACTTCGCCTGCTCCAAGCCGGTCAATGTCGTGATCAACAACGGCACCTGCGTCGTCAATGACGGCACCGCCGGCAACGCCGACCTGACCATCACGATGGAAGACGACGATCTGATCGCGCTGATGAAGGGCGAGCTCAACGGCATGACCGCGTTCATGACCGGCAAGCTGCAGGTCGACGGCGACCTGATGCTGGCCCAGCGCATGGCCAGCTTCTTCGATGCTTCCAAGCTCTGATCCCGCGATCACGGCTGAACAGACCCTGGGCAGCGATGCCCGGGGTTTTTCGTTTGCGCTGCAGGAAAACCAGGGGCGGCTGGAACTGCGCGCCCTGCACCGTCCCGACTACGGCGCGATCTGGGTCGACTGGGGCAGCGCCGAGCTGCGCCGCCGCATCGCCGGCGGGCGCAAGCAGCTGCTGGCGCGCGCGGTGGGGCTGGCGCGCAAGCCGGACCTGGAACTGCTCGACGCCACCGGCGGCCTGGGCCGCGACGCCTTCACCCTGGCGGCCCTGGGCGCGCGGGTAACGCTGCTGGAGCGCCAGCCGCAGATCGCCGCCCTGCTGGCCGATGCGCACCGCCGCGCACTGGCCGACCCGGACCTGGCAGCAGTGGCGGCACGCATCGAACTGCGCAGCGCCGAGGCTGCGGACGTGCTGCGGGACGGGCGCTGGGACAGCATCTACCTGGACCCGATGTACCCGCACAGCGGCAAGACCGCCCTGCCGCAGAAGGAGATGCAGATCTTCCGCGACCTGGCCGGCACCGATGCCGATGCCGACGGCCTGCTGGAACCGGCGCTGGCGGCCGCCCGCCTGCGGGTGGTGGTGAAGCGGCCACTGAAGGCGCCCTGGCTGGCCTCCCGCAAACCGGGGCTGGACTTCCGCGGCACGCAGGCTAGATTCGACGTATACCTCACGGGGAGCGCAACGTGATCGACCATGTCGGCATCGAGGTCAGCGATTACTGGGAAGCCAAGAACTTCTACACCGCGGTGCTCGGCGCCCTGGGTTACGAAGTCGTGATCGAGTACGAAGGGCACGTCGGCTTTGGCCAGGGTGGCAAGCCGGACTTCTGGATCCACCAGGGCAAACCCACCGTCGGCGTGCACCTGGCGTTCCGCGCGCGCAGCCACAAGGAAGTCGACCGCTTCTACCAGATCGCACTGCAGGGCGGCGCCCGCGACAACGGTCCGCCGGGCCTGCGCACGCACTATCATCCCTATTACTACGGCGCCTTCGTGCTGGACGCCGACGGCCGCAACATCGAAGCGGTTTGCCACGAGAAAACCTGATGCGCCTGCTGAGTCTGGTACGACACGCCAAGTCCTCCTGGGACTATGAAGAACTGAGCGACTTCGAGCGCCCCCTGAACGAGCGCGGGCGCCGTGACGCGCCGCAGATGGCGCAGCGCGCCTACCGCCTGCTGGGCCGTCCGGATCGCCTGGTTTCCAGCCCGGCGCTGCGCGCGATCACCACCGCGCACGTCTTCGCCGAGGCCTTCGGCCTGGGCATGGACGAAATCCAGCTGCAGCCGAAGATCTACGAGGCCAGCCCCGGCACCCTGCTGCAGCTGCTGCGCCAGCTCGACGACGCCGATGGTCACGTCATGCTGTTCGGCCACAACCCCGGCTTCAGCCAGCTGGCCGGCCTGCTGGCACCCTGCCCCTTCGACGAGATGCCGACCTGCGCCGTGGTGCAGCTGGCGCTCGACATCGACCACTGGCGCGACGCGGCGCCGGGCCAGGGCAAGCTGCGCCACTACCTGTATCCCAAAGACGGCGACTAGGTTCCAGATGCCGCAAAGGTGGGCTTCAGCCCACGCGCGCGCCGCACGGTCATCCGCGTAGGGTAAAGCCCAACTGACTGCGATCGGGGATCGGGGTGACAGCTCCTAGACCACCTGCAGCTTGGCCTTGTAGCGCTGCGCGTTCTGCACGTAGTGCTGCGCCTGCAGCTTCAGGAACGCCGCCTCCTGGGGGCCCAGCTCGCGCACCACTTTGGCCGGCGAACCGACGATCAGGCTGTTGTCCGGGAAGCTCTTGCCTTCGGGGATCAGGGAGTTGGCACCGACGATGCTGTTGCGCCCGATCTTCACGCGGTTGAGGATCACCGAGCCGATGCCGATCAGCGTGTTGTCGCCGATGTCGCAACCGTGCAGCATCACCAGGTGGCCGATGGTGCAGTCGCGGCCGATGGTCAGGCGGATGCCGGGGTCGGTGTGCAGCACCGAGCCGTCCTGGACGTTGCTGTTCTCGCCGACCACGATCTCGTCGCAATCGCCGCGCAGCACGGCGTTGAACCAGACGCTGGCGTTATGCTCCAGCGTCACCGCGCCGATCAGGGTGGCATTGGGTGCAACCCAGCAATCCCCCTTAAACTGGGGTGCTCGTCCATCGAGGGCGTAGATCATGCGCATTGTCCATAAACGGGTCAGTGATTCCCGCAGTCTGGCGGCGGGCCTGCTGCTGCTGCAAGCGCTGGCCCTGCTGCTGGCCGCCTGCGGCACCAAGACCGCGAAGCTGCCGGCCGTGGCGCCCGACGGCGTGGTGCTGGCCTTCGGCGACAGCCTCACCTACGGAACCGGTGCCGGGCCGCAACAGAGCTACCCGGCGGTGCTGGGCGGCCTGATCGGACGCAAGGTGGTCAACGCCGGGGTCCCCGGGGAAACCACCGCCGAGGGGCGCGAGCGCCTGCCCGGCGTGCTGGATGAGGCCAAGCCTGCGCTGGTGATCCTGTGCCTGGGCGGCAACGACATGCTGCGCCAGCTGGACCGCCCCCAGATGCGCGCCAACCTCAGCGCGATGATCCAGGAGGTCCGCGGACGCGGGATTTCGCTGATGCTGCTGGGCGTGCCGGAGCCCAAGCTGCTGTCCCTGCAGGCCGAGCCCGGCTATGCCGCGCTGGCGCAGGAATACCAGCTGCCGATCGAGAATGAGGTGATCGCCGAGGTGCTGGGCAAACGCAGCCTGAAATCGGACCAGATTCACCCCAATGCCGAGGGTTACCGGGAGATGGCAGCGGCTATCGCGGAGTTGCTGAAGAAGGCCGGCGCGATCTAGGCACGGCCACAGGGGCCGGAAAGAATCAGTCCGCAAATGAACGCCAATAAACGCAAATCAAGCGTTTTGCATTCGCGTTCATTTGCGTCCATTTGCGGACCGAGAATCCTTGGTCGAATCAGAGGGCCGCGGTCGGGTGCAGGCGCGGCCGCGCCGCCAGACTGAAGCCGTGGCCGTGTTCCAGCAGGTACTCCAGCCACTTGCCCAGCATCAGGTTGCGCTGCCACTGGGCGCTGAGGAACTGGCCGGCCTTGGGGTCGCCTTCCTCCCTGGCGTCCCAGGGCGGGCGCTGGCTGCAGGCCAGGGCCTCGGCCACGGCGGCGTCACGGTACACACGCACCCACAGGTCCGGCTGGCGCCGCACCCCCTGCTCGTCGACGAATTCATATGACAGCCGGAAGCTGACGGTGTAGCGATCACGGTCGGTGACCTTGAGATGCAGCGGCAGGTCGCTCTGGCTGCGCGAGACCGCCTCATCGAAGGGCAGCTCCAGCTCCGGGATCAGACGCTCCAGCAGGTGGTAGTTGCGGTCGTACAGATCGAGCAGATGCGCCAGCCGCCGCGGCTTGCCGCAGCAGGGACAGATGTAACCGTTGCCAGTGGAGGCTTGCATGGCTGGACTATAAGATAGGGCTCACGACTGGGACAAACATAACAAAGGGGAGCATCATGGCGATTCGCGACATCTCCACCAAACCCTACCTCGACCAGAAATCCGGCACGGCGGGACTGCGCAAGAAAGTTGCGGTGTTCCAGCAGCCGCACTATCTCGAGAACTTCCTGCAGTCGATCTTCGACTGCGTGCCCGAGTTGCGCGGCGGCACCCTGGTGATTGGGGGCGACGGGCGCTATTACAACCGTACGGCGATCCAGACCGCCTGCGCGGTGGCCGCCGGCAACGGCGTGGCACGCATCGTGGTCGGCCAGGGGGGGCTGCTTTCGACCCCGGCGGCCTCGATCCTGATCCGCAAGCGCGCGGCTCAGGGGGGCCTGCTGTTCACGGCCAGCCACAACCCGGCCGGCCCGGACGGCGACTTCGGCATCAAGTTCAACATCACCGGCGGCGGCCAGGCCAACGAGGGCCTCACCAACCGCATCTACGAGGCCAGCAAGACGCTGACGCGCTACCGCGCGCACGACGGCGGCCAGGTGGACCTGGACCGGCGCGGCCTGCAGACGCTGGGCAACACCGAGATCGAGGTGGTCGACTGTGTCGAGGACTATTCGCAGCTGATGCAGCAGCTGTTCGACTTCGACCGCATCCGCGACTGGTTCAAGCGCGGCCATACGCTGCGCTTCGACGCGATGCATGCCGTCACCGGCCCCTATGCCGAACGCATCTTCGTCGAGCAGCTCGGTGCGCCGCTGCTGAGCGTGCAGAACGCCAGTCCCCTGGAGGACTTCGGCGGCGGCCACCCCGATCCCAACCTGATCTATGCCAAGCCGCTGGTGGATCTCGCCTTCGGTGCCAACGGCCCGGACCTCGCCGCCGCCAGCGACGGCGACGGCGACCGCAACATGATCCTCGGCAAGGGCATTTTCATCTCGCCGGGCGATTCGCTGGCGATGCTGGCGGCGCACCTGCATGAGCTGCCCGGCTATCGCCGCGGCCTGGCGGGACTGGCGCGCTCGATGCCGACCTGCCGCGCCGCCGACAAGGTGGCCAAGGCGCTGGCGATTCCGCTCTACGAAACGCCCACCGGCTGGAAATTCTTCGCCAACCTGCTCGATGCCGGCAAGCTGACACTCTGCGGCGAGGAAAGCTTCGGCACCAGCAGCGACCATGCGCGCGAAAAGGATGGCCTGTGGGCGGTACTGGCCTGGCTCAACGTGCTGGCGGTGAGCGGCCTGTCGGTGAAGGAGATTGCGCAGAATCACTGGAAGCGCTTCGGCCGCCATTACTACGCGCGCCACGATTACGACGAACTGTCCGGCCAGGCCGCCGACAGCGTCATGCAATCGCTCGCCAACCAGCTGTCGGAACTGCCGGGACGCAACTTCGGCGACTACACCGTCAGCGAGGCCGACGAGTTCAGCTACCGCGATCCCGAAGACAACAGCATCGCGGTCAACCAGGGCCTGCGCGTGATCTTCAGCGACCAGGCCCGCATCATCCTGCGCCTGTCCGGCACCGGCACCAAGGGCTCCACGCTGCGGGTGTACCTGGAGCGCTACGAAACGCGTGAAAGCTCCCTGAACTGGGACACGCGCGAGGCGCTGGCACCGCTGGTCAACCTGGCGGACAAGATCACCCGCATCGGCGAACTCACCGGCCGCAAGGCGCCGAGCGTCGTCACCTGAACCCGAACAAGAATCACGTAGTCCGCAAATGAACGCAAAGAACGCAAATGGAAGCAAGGGGGCTGCTGCCTCTGTCGCACGCCTTCCGGCGTAGCCAGCCGTTGGCGTTTCCTGTTGATCCATTCGCGTTTATTCGCGTTCATTTGCGGACCAATTGCTGTTTCCAAGCTCAACCCTCACCCGGAAGCAAAGGAAGGCCCCATGAGCCAAGTCATCGCCCCGCTGTGCCAGCAAGGTCCGGTGCTGCATGCCTACACCGGCAAGGCCAGCACGCATCCGATCTACTCCAACGCCACGCCCTGGCGCGTGGCGGTGACGATCAGCTTCGGCGAACCCGGCAGCTTCGGCGCCGCGGGTGGCATCGACAGCAGCGGCGACGATCTGTGGACGGTGCTGCATGTCAACGGCAAGCAGGTGGCGATCACCTTCGGCCACGGCGCCAGCACCGCGACGGTGATCGTGGAGCCCGGACATGCGGTCACCGCCAGCGCCGATGGCGGGCACCTGGTGTACTCGGTACTCGGCGCGATCGCGCTGGCCGACGAACGCGTCGACATCAAGGGCATCCCCGCACCGAAACCGCATGTGGCCAAGCGCACGACCACCGCCGAGCCGCGCACGCCGCTGAGGGCAAAAGCACGCCGCCGCAGCAAGTAGATGGCCGCAATCGCGGGCCTTGGGGTGGCAAAATGCATGCTGTCCCCGGAGAATGACGGCCTTCCGCGTACCCGGGGCAAGCATTGAAGATCCTGCTGGTCGACGATCACGAGCTGTTTCGCGAGGGCATCAAGCTGCTGCTGGCCAACCTGGCCGACGATGTCGTGTTCGCCGAGGCCTCCAGCTGCGCCACCGCCCTGAACCAGCCGGCCGGCGCGCCGTTCGACGTCATCCTGCTCGACTTCCACCTGCCCGGCATGCATGGCTTCGAGGCGCTGCGTGCGTTGCGCCAGCGCTATGACGAGCCGGCGATCGTGGTGCTGTCCGCCGAGGAAAATCCCGCGCTGATCGTGCAGGCGATCGACGAGGGCGCCGCCGGTTTCATTCCCAAGACCTCCAGCCATGCGGTGATGATGGCGGCGCTGCGCCTGGTGCTGGCCGGCGGCACCTACCTGCCGCCGCATGCGCTGCTGGGCTCGACCTCACCGGCGGCGCAGGCGCAGCAGGCTTCGGGCGACGTGCTCGGCGAACTGACGCCGCGCCAGGTGGAAACGCTGCGCCTGGCCATGCAGGGCAAGGCCAACAAGGTGATCGCCCGCGAGATGGACGTTTCAGAGGCGACGGTCAAGGCGCACCTGTCGGCCTCGTTCCGCGCGCTGGGCGTACACAACCGCACCGAGGCGGTGTTCTCCGCGGCGCGCCTGGGGCTAAAGATCTAGGACGACGTCGACGCCGCGCTCGCGCGGCATCGCGGCGGGCTCGTCGGTGTCGAAGCGGCAATGCAGCCGCCAGCCCTCATCGGCCTGCCGCTGCAGCGACAGCAGGGTGAACCCCGCGCCCTCGAAGACCTGGCTGTCGACCTCGCACTCCCATTCTCCGGAAGCGCCCTGGAAGCGCAGGGTTTCCTGCAGCGCCAGCTCGGCGGGATCGGCGTTGGCGAAGCGGTAGGGCGTGTTGAGTCCTGCCGAGTGGATCGAATGCAGCAGCACTTCGCCGCTGCCGTCGGGACGCCGCAGCCGCGCCCGGGTGAACAGGCCCAGGTGCTCGTCGCCGGACAGGAACACCAGGCCGCGCAGGCCGCTCGCTCCGATCAGGTCCAGCAGGGTGAACAGGTCGCCGGGATAGCCGTCCCAGCCATCGGAACGGCAGCTGGCGCGGTTACTGCGGTCCTCCTGCCCGAAGGCCAGTCGCGCCGGCATGGCGTAGCGATGCCGCGGCAACAGTACCGAGGGCGAGACGATCAGCTTCGGGCAATCCTGCGGCTGCGCCAGCAACCAGGTCCGCAGCGCCTGCCACTGCGCCTGGCCGAGCAGCGACTGCTCGCTCCCCGGTCCGCGCCCGCTGCGCCGGCTGCGGGTGTCGAGCAGGAACAGCGGAACGCCCTGCACTTCCAGCGCGCGCCACAGCGGCTGCGCCAGCGTCTCCTCGGCAGTCGCGGTCCACTGCAGGCGCTGATAGCGCAGGAAGGCACGCAGGCCGCGCTCCTGCAGTTCGCGGTTGCGCGCCCGCGCCGCATCGGAGGCCTCGGCCGGCAGCGGCGCCCAGTTGTCGTCCAGCTCGTGGTCGTCGGGCAGCGTCAGCAGCGGCACGCGTCCCAGCACGCGCCGCACGCTGCGGTTGCGCAGCCAGGTCTCGTAGGGCTTGCGGTAACGGTCGTCGGCCAGGGTCGGGTCGAACATGCCGGCGGTGGCGTCGGCATAGATCTGGTCGCCGGTGAGCACCAGCAGGTCGGGCCGCAGCGGATCGCGTTCGCGCCGGTCGAGGCGCTGGTTGAGCAGGTCCCAGGCACGATAGGCCGGGCGTTCATTGAGGATACCCGGCGGATACAGGCAGCTGCCCAGCGCCAGGCGCAGGCCGGCCGGTGCCGGGCCCGGCAGGCGCAGCAGGCCCGGCGGACTCGCTCCGGGATTGCGGTTGATGCCGTCGACCGCGCGCTCGATCGCCGCCGCCATCGCCGAATCGGTCGCGCGCGGCAGTTGCGACGCGTGCCGTCGCCACAGGCGCTGCGCGGCATTGCTGTCGCCCGGATCGAATCCGCGCAGGCTCATGCAGGCCGGCTGCGGGTAGACCGGCAGCACCAGCAGGCGCCGCACCCGGCCATCGCGCGCCCAGTCCGGCAGCGGCCGCGCGAACCAGTCGGTGTCGGTGTCGCCGGGCCGCCAGAGGGTGTCTTCCGGTCCCAGTCCAAGGCCTTGCATCAAGGCCTCATAGCACCAGCGGCCCTCGGCGTCGCGCTCCACCGGCAACAGGCACAGCGCCTCCGGGCGGCCCAGCTGCGGGCTGGCGCCGATGCCGAGCAGCAGCGAGCCATCCTCCTGGCGGTTGAGCATCGGCCCCAGCCAGGGCACCTCGGCGGTGTAGACCCGCGGCGCCTGGTGCTGGCGGAAGCGCGGGTGATCCGGTGGCGCGTCGAGGAAGTCGCGGATCACCGCGCAGGTCTGCGCCGCGTCGCGCCCGATCAGGGAATCCTGATGGCCCATGTGCGGCATTACGCGGCGCTCGACGTGGCAGCCGGCGCCGAGCAGCACGGCCTCGGCACGGTAGGCCGTGGCCACGTCGGACAGGCCGTTGTCCTGGCCGTGCAGCGCCAGCGTCTTGAAGTTCCAGTGTGCCTGCAGCGAGTCGCGCGACACGAAGCGGTTGCGGCCGCTGCGGTCGGTGATGGTCTGCTGCTGCGAGAAATGGATGACCTGGGCAACGGTGTCGAGATTCAGCGGCCCGAACAGGTCGTCGATATGCTCCAGCACCTCGGGGCTGAGCGCGCCCAGCGAGAAAGTGCGGCCGTAGATCGCGTCCATGCGGTGCCGTGTCGCCAGGTGCTCGGTGCGCTTCCAGGGCTGCCAGGGGTTCTCCAGCAGCAGTTCCTCGTCGGGGTACGGCAGGCTACCGAGGAAGCGGTCCAGCAGCTCCATGCCCAGGCCCTCGCCCGGCTCAGGGCGGAACGCGTAGCGCAGCGGCCCGAACATCTGCTCCAGGTAGGACATGACGTAGCCGCGGAAGATGTTCTGCTGGCTCATCACCATCACCGGTCCGTTCTGCGACAGCACGACGCGGCGCAGGCGCCCCGGCAGCGCCTTGCGCTGCACGGCGTAGCGATCGGGACCGCAGTCCGTGGAGCTTGCACGCGGCCGCAGCAGGCGGGTGATCTCCTGCGGCGTCTTGCCGGCGGACAGCACCGCCTGGCTGAACATCACCGCGCCCATGCAGTGGGCGACGACGTCCAGGGGCTGCTGGCCGCTGCGCCACCAGATGTAGTCCACCGCCGCCGGGATGTCGTTCAGCGCCACCTGCTCGAAGCTCCACGGCAGGCAGGCGCTGGGGAAACCGGCGCTGCTGCGCAGGTCCGCCACCCAGACGTCGCGCCCGCAGTCGGCCAGGCAAGCCGCCAGGCTCGGGCGTAGCGCCGGATGGGCATAGCTGGTGCCGCTGGCGCTGTAGCCGTGGATCAGCAGGACAGGTGCCGGAGCAGGTACGGGACCGCTGGCCGCCGGCGTGGCCCGCGGATCGCGGCGGTAGCGCGCCAGGCGCAGGCGCAGCGGCGAGCCGTCGGCCTCGCCGAGCTCGATCCAGTGAATTTCCGGCGCCGGCAGGCCGGGCAGCTTGCCAGGCAGGCGCTGCACCTCGCGGTGCTTCACCTTGTCCGGCTTGCGCAGGTTCCAGATGTGGATCGTCAGCAGCATGCGCGAGAAGTAGCCGGCCAGGGATACGAAGTCGGCCAGTGCCTCGATGTGGTCGCGCTGCGACTCGATGCGCATCAGCGGCCGTCCGCGCGCCGCCAGGTACTGCGGATCCAGGCTCAGCAGCCGCGGTCCCTCCAGCGGACCGGCCAGTTCGCTCAGCGACAGCTCCTGCAGCTGGCGCCAGGGATTGCTGGGCCGGCCATAGCTGATGTGCTTGTGCCCGCGGATGTCGCCGCCGACGAAGCCGGCGGGAGCGTCGAAGGCAGTAGCACCCGGTTCACACGGCAGTTGCTCGACGATGCGCAAGCGGTAGTCGAAGCGACGGCGTTCGCCGGCATGGCTGGCCAGTTGCAGCATGCCGCGGACGCGCTCCACCGGGCCGGGGCCGTCGCTGCGGTCGCCGGCGGCGGCCTTGTGCGCCCATTCGATGAGCCCCTGCGTGCTGTCGCGCAGGCCGCGGTTGCGCAGCCAGGCCCAGGCGCCGCGGGCCGTGCGCCGCGCCACGCCGGTAGCCTCGCGCTCCATCACCGTGAGCGTGCCGGTTACGCGATAGCTGCGCGCCACGCGCGCCTCCTCGCGCTGGCGCTCTTCAAGGGACAAGGTGAGGCACTGCAGGCGCCGCCAGTCGGCCAGCGCGAACACTCGCAAGGTCGCCTCGCTGCCCTCGCCCACGGTCAGCTGCGCGGCACTCAGGCGCCCCTGTGCGTCAGGGCGGAACAGCCGTTCCAGCGCCAGCGGTGCATAGCCCAGCGTCAGCTCCACCCAGCATTGGCGGAGCTGCCCCTGTGCATCGCGCAGGTCCACTGGACCGGCGAGGCGTTCGCTGACGCCGATCATCGTGGCCGGCCGCGGCTCGGCGGCGCGCGCGATGATGGCCTGCTCGACATCCATCAGCTGCGGTCGCTGCACCGGTACGGGCAGGTCCGGCGCGGCTGCGGTCCAGCCCCAGTCCTGGCGCAGCAGGCGCACCGCGCGCAGCGCGACGGCGGCGATCGTCAATGCCGGGTTGGTGGCCAGTGCCGAGGGCAGGATCGCACCATCGAGCACCACCAGGCCCTGGTGCCAGGGCTGCTCCGCGCCGGCGCGGGCCGGGTCGAACACGCGGCCGCAGTCGTCCACCACGCCCTGCGCAGCGCTGTCGCCCATGGGACAGCCACCCAGCGGGTGCACGCTGGCCAGCGGCCCGCGCTCGTTCTGCACCAGGAAGGCCATCGACTCCGGCAGGAAGCGCCACAGGGGGTTGGGAATGGTGCGGCCGCCGAAGCCCGCCGCAGAGCGCATGCTGTCGATCTTGCGCAGCTGCGCGTCGAACAGCGGGCGCTGCGGCAGGCCCGGCCAGACCACGGCGACATGGCCGTCGCCCTGCTGCGACTCCACCTCGCCCTCGAGGCAGAGGCTGCCATCGGCGCCGTCGTCGCCCATGGCGGCAAACACCGACATGTGGCGGATGCGCTCGCGGTGCACGGCGTAGGGATCGTCCGCGGGATGGCCGTCCTGGTGCGGGCGGTCGTCGAAGCAGCCCAGCTCGTGCAGGGTGTTGGCGGTGGTGATCGCTTCCTCGGCGGCGCGGCGCAGCGAGCCGGGCACGGCCAGTTCCTCCACCACGATGCGCTGCGCGGCCAGGCCCGGCGCGGCGTCCACCGTTGCATCGATGACGCCGGTGATGGTGGGACCGACGCGGCGTTGCTGCGGCGGCTGGTCCTCGTCGGCGACGGCATTGGCCTGGCCCTGCGGGCCGTAGTCATAGCCGAAGGCGATGAGATCACCGTTGCCGGAGAAACGCTGGCCCAGCAGCGGCGAGAACGACAGACCGGCCTCGCGCCGGTTGGTGCGCAGCAGGATTTCGCTGGAGCCCAGCGCACCGGCCGCCAGGATCACGCGGCGTGCCGTCAGCCAGCGCGGCCCCGCATCCTGCAGACGCAGCTTCTCGTCGGTGTGGACCAGTTCCAGGCTCCAGGCATCCACCCCCGGCGCGGGGCGCTGCAGGCGCAATACGGTGGCGCCGCACCAGATGTCCGTGCCGCGCCGGGCGGCGCGCACCAGCAGGTTGGTGTCCAGCGATTCCTTGGCGCCGTAGTTGCAGCCGGTGGCGCAGTCGCCGCAGAGCTTGCAGGCCTTCAGCTCCACGCCCTCGGCGTTGCGGCGGTCGCTCAGGGCGACCGTGATGGCGGCCTCGCGGAAGGCCGAGCGGCCCATGATGCCGAGCACGCGGGTCTTGGCCAGCGGCTCACCGCGCAGCTGCACATGGCCGTCGATCCGGTTGTCGACGCCGTCGTGGGCCGCGCCCAGCAAGGCCTTGGCCTCGGCATAGTACGGTTCCAGCGCCGTGCGATCGCGCAGCGCCGGCGGCCAGCGCCGGTCGAAGACCTCCTGACGCGGCGTCTCCATGACTCCGGCGTTGATCAGCGAGCCGCCGCCCAGGCCGTTGGCCACCAGCAGGCCGATGTCGCGGCCACCGCGAATGTCGAACAGGCCCTCGCCGCCCTTGGTCTTGCCGCCGAAGCTGCCGCGCAACTGGGTGGGCAATTCGGAGAGCTGCGAGGGAAACGCACCCGGCAGGTATTCGCGGCCGCGCTCCAGCACGCAGATGCGCAGCGGGCGACCGTTCTCGCTGCTTCCGGCGAGTTCGGCGGCGGCGATCGCGCCACCGTAGCCGCTGCCGACGATCACCAGGTCGTAGGCCGGCTCCAGGGCCGGCTGCGGCCGGCACTTCTGCGGGTCGGCCAGCAGCTCGGCGAATTCGCGCGACAGCCAGCGGGTCGTGCGGTCGCTGGGCTGGGCCTGGCCCGGCGTCATTCGTTGACGGCCTTGAGGATCGATTCCCGCAGGGCGGTGGCATTGACCGGCTTGTGCAGCAACTCGACGCCGGCGTCGCGCGCCTCGCGCAGACGGTCGGGCGCGGTGTCGCCACTGATCAGCAGCGCCGGCAGTTCCGGCCAGACCATGCGCAGGGAGCGGATCGCGAGGATGCCGTTGTCCTGGCCGCAGAGGCGGAAGTCGGCCAGCACGATGGAGGGCTGGAAGCGGCGCGCCTGGTCGATCGCCGCCTCGGTGGAGGAAGCGACGGCGACGCTGAAGCCCATTTCCTCCAGCAAAGTCTGCATGCCCAGGCGGATGGCCTCCTCGTCGTCGATCACCAGCACCTGGATATGACGCCACGACGGGCCGGCCTGTGGCTCCGGCGCCACGACCGGCTTGCCCTCGCTGCGCGCGACCGGGATATCGACCGAAAAGCAGCTGCCGCTGCCCGGCGCCGAGCTGAGCAGCAGCTCGATGTCGAGCAGCTCGGTCAGGCGGCGCACGATCGCAAGGCCCAGGCCCAGGCCCTTGCTGCGGTCGCGCTCCGGGTTCTGCAGCTGGTAGAACTCTTCGAAGATGCGCTCCTGTTCAGCCTCGGGGATGCCGGGGCCGGTGTCGGCGACGCCGATGCGGATCTTGTCGCCGCGCGGCTCCACCACCAGCTCGACACGGCCGCTGTCGGTGTACTTGATCGCGTTGGACAGCAGGTTGCGCAGGATGCGCTGCAGCAGCATCGGGTCGCTGCGTACCTGGCCGCCGGCAGGGCCATGCCAGGTCAGGCGCAGGCCCTTGCGTTCGGCCTGCGGCTGGAACTCCTCCATCAACTGTGCCAGCAGCGCCGACAGGTCGATGCTGGAGATGGAACGCTCGATCACGCCGGCATCCAGGCGCGAGATGTCGAGCAGCGCGTCGAGCTGCGAGGCCAGCGACTTGACCGCCTTGTCGATCTGCTCGGCGATGGCACTGGTGCGCGCATCCATCGGCCGCAGCAGCAGCGATCCGCTGAACAGCGACAGCGCATGGATCGGCTGGCGCAGGTCGTGGCTGGCGGAGGCCAGGAAGCGCGTCTTGGCGCGGTTGGCGGTCTCGGCGTTGCCCAGGGCGGAGCGCAGCTTGCGGTTCAGGTCCTCGCGCTGCTGGCGGATGTTGTACGACTCCATGAACACTCCAAAGACGCCACGGGCATGGCTCAGCATGGTGGTGATGTAGACCAGGATCAGGCCGGCGAACAGCATCCGCTCGACCACACCGACGTCGCCCACGGTGGTCAGCGTCCAGACCAGGCCCACCGGCCCCATCATCACCAGCACGTAGGGCAGGCAGATGCGGCGATAGCCGGCGGTGGACTGGATCGTGGCCGAGCAGACGCCGACGACGTAGATCGTGACGATGGCGCCGATCAGCACCGGCACCACGGGGAAGAACAGCACCACCAGGGCCTGCACCGCGCCGCTGGCCCAGAACAGGGCGGCGGCGAGGCCGAGCTTGCGCTCGTCGCTGCGGCTGCGGTCCTCGGGCAGCAGCAGCACCGTGTGGGTGCGCATGGCCACCACCGCGACCACCGCCACCAGCCACAGCAGCGGCAGCAGCGGGTTGACGTAGAAGCACAGCAGCACCGCCATCAGCACGCTGGTCAGGTAGCGCTGCAGCGGAATGCGGCGCGCCTGCTGGGCCATCAGCAATACCAGTTCGCCCTGCAGGGAGCGCAGTTCGGAGTCCCGCTCCCGCAGGTCGACAGGTAGTTGTGCCATGCCCAAGTCCGTGGCGCTCCGGCTGGAGAAATTGGATTCGTCCAACGCTACCCCTCCCCGCTCTTCCCGACTATTAGCCATTCGGCTAATCCCCTTCAACCTGAATCACCCATCAGGCCAATTGTGCCGCACCCGGCGCGGGATCAGGATGAACTGGCGTTCTGGGATGGCTTGGATGCCTCTCCACCAGGCGCAGGTTCAGCGGATTCCTCGGCCGGAAAGCAGAGGTTTCCTCCATCTGAGGGATCAGGGAGATTCTGCGATGCTGCACAAATCGGCTGTACAGGCTTTCGTCTGCCAGGCTCACAAGAAGAGCTTCCCGGCCAAGCACACGGTCATCCACGCGGGTGACGACCCACAGTCGCTGTACCTGATCCTGGAAGGCTCGGTCAGCGTCGTGCTGGAGGACCATGAGGGCCGCGAAGTGGTCCTGGCCTACCTCAATCCCGGCGAGTTCTTCGGTGAAATGGGGCTGTTCCCCGAGCACAACCTGCGCAGCGCGGTGGTCCGCACCCGCAGCCAGGCGCTGGTCGCCGAGTTCAGCTACGCCGGCTTCCGCCGCTTCGTCCGCGATTACCCGGACATCATGTTCGAACTGTCGGGCCAGATGGCCTGCCGCCTGCGCGACCTCAACCAGCGTGTCGCCAACCTCGCCTTCATGGACGTGGCCGGGCGCCTGACGCATGCGCTGCTGGAGCTGAGCAAGAAGCCGGATGCCGTGCCCCACCCCAGCGGCACCGTGGTGCGCATCAGCCGCCAGGAGCTGGCGCGCCATGTCGGCTGCTCGCGCGAGATGGCCGGCCGCGTGCTCAAGAAGCTCAAGAACGAGGGCTTCGTGCACTCGCAGGGCCGCAATATCCTGATCTACCGCAACGGCCAGAAGGGCGGCACCATCCACGGCGGCCCGGCGGCCGGCACGATCCACAACGGCCAGTCGGCCGGCATGATGCATGCCGCCTGAGGCCGCCATGGGCATCCACGAACAGATCCAGCTCGGCACCCGCTTCAACGCGCAGGAGCTGGCGGAGTTCGCATCCAGCTTCGAGCAGGTGAAGAACCGCCTGCCGCGCCTGTTCAAGCCCTACTGGCACCGCTGGACCTACATCCCCGGCGAGACGCCGGCCGTGCTGGTCTACGGCGAGGACGGCCGGGTGGCACTGTGCCTGGTCCGCGAGCAGCCGGACCTTTACGGCGCCATCGGCATCACCGTGCCCGGCCACCTGCAGTACTGGCCGCCGCGCGCCTCGATCGGCGAGGCCCTGGGCGCGGCCGGGCTGCTGCTGTAGCGCTTTTTCAGTCCGCGCGCGCCGGCTGTGTCAGCCGGGCGTGCAGCTCGCCCTGCGGCAGCCACACCGGCGCCACCGGGATGCCGTAGCTGGCCAGGCTCAGGCCGCTGCAGGCGGCCTGCAGGCCTTCCTCCAGCACCACTGTTTCCGCGTTGAAGTCGAACAGCCGGCGCAGTGCGGCGGCCAGCGTGGGAATCGATATCATGGTCTTTCTCCTCAGAGCGACAGGCTGCCGGACGGCAGCACGCTGAGCAGCACCCCGGCGCCGACGGCCTCGACGAAGAAGAACAGCACCGGCGCAGGCCCCGGCCACTCGCGCAGCGCCCCGACCACCCGCCCCAGGGCCATGCCGGCCAGTGCCAGGGCGACGGTGAAGGCAATGCCGTCACGCAGCTGCGGCAGCCAGAACGGCGCCACCAGCACCAGCGCCATCGCCACCCCGAACCCGCCGTAGACCGCCTGGATCTCGTTGCGGGCGGTCGGCGTCTGCGCCAGCAGGTCGAAACTGCCGAGGAAGCGGCGCGGCACGGCGAAGGCCGCAAGGCCCATCAGCAGGAACAGGGCAGCGACGATGGTCATCTGGGTCATGACGAACTCCCGAAAGGTGTGAGGCCATGCTCCTCCCAGGGCAGGCGGCGGACAATTACCGCGGAGGTAATGGCATCGCCGCGCCGATCGCTTAGGCTTGCAGCATCCTGCCCCGGAGCCTTGCATGAGCCTCTCACCGCACCCGCCCCTGCGCTACTTCCTGCTGATGTTCATGGCGGCCACCTCGCTGGCCAACGGCCTGCTGATGGTGACGTTCACGCAGCAGTGGTACCTGTGCATCGCCAATCCCCTGCGCGCGGCGCTGTACAGCGCGCACTTCGTCACCGACGTCGGCACCGCCTACCTCACGATCGGCGCGGCCCTGCTGTGGGCGGCGCTGCGGCCCGCACGGGCGCTGCCGCTGGTGGCTATGGCCTTGCTGTTCTCGGCGCTGCACGCGGTTCACCACGTCGGCGAGTACCTGGGCTTCGGGATGCCGACGCGCAGCGTGCTGATCGAGATCTTCGGCATCTGGGGGCCGGTGGCGATCCTGGCCTGGCTGGCACTGGACCTGCGGCGCGCTGAAGCGGCGCAGCCATGAGCAGGCCTTTCGCCGAGCAGTTCGCCGAGGCCTGGGCGCGGCCGACGCCGGAGGGCCTGATGGCGCTGCTGCACCCGGACGTAGTCCTGATCCAGCCGCACCTGCCGCCGATCCGCGGCCGCGAGGCAAGCCTGCGCGAGTTCCGCCGGCTGCTGGCGTGGCTGCCACAGTTCCACGGCGAGGTCACGCGCTGGAGCGAAAGCGGCGGTTACGTCTTCATCGAGTGGAAGATGCTGCTGCCGCTGGGGCGCAAGACCCTCTCGATACCCGCAGTGGACCGGTTCCTGATCCGCGACGGCCTGGGCGCGGAGCGCGTGGTGTACTTCGACCAAATGAGGCTGATCCGCGCGGTGGCCGGCAATCCGCAGCTCTGGGGCGGCTACCTGAAATATCGTTTCGGCCGCTAGCGAGGCCAGGCTAGAACTTGCGACAGGCGGGTCCAGGACCCGCCCTCGGGCTCACACCTACCTCTCAGACAGGGGCAACGATGCTTGAGAACGGTCCCTTACTTTGTGTCTCAGTCTAGGGGCGCACTCCAATTTATGGAGCGCACCCAAATTTTTGGGTTCCGCTCAATCCCTATTCAGGAAATAGAGATCGATATCCAAGCTCGCCCCCAACTTGGTGATCTCCGATACAAATGACTTCTCAAAATGCAGTGCCGGAGCATCCGCGCTTTCACAGTAAATTGCGCAAGAAAAAACGACATCACAATCTACGGACAAGGCGGATATCCGACCATGCACCCCTGAAAGTCGCCTCAAAAGCGATGCAGTATGCTCGTCTAACGGTGCATCCTCAGCCAACCCGGAGTTCAATATCCAACCGTGGGTATCCCGAATCCCGGCGGGCGCAGCAGCCCCGGGCATCCCAGACTTATCACACTTTAGACCAAGAGCTTCGGAGATCTGAGGCGCGCTAAAGCTCTTGCTCTTGATCTTAAGGCGTACAAATGTTCGAAAAGCGGGAGTAGCTCGAGTAGGGCGGGTCCTTGACCCGCCTGTCGCGTCACTCTCTATCATCGCTCGCCACCTCCACCGTTCCCGCCCAGTCTATCGGGTAAACACCCTCGGCGACGTATTGGTGGAACGAGGAGTGGGGCCAGTCCCGCACTCGCGCGACGTGTCCATGCTTCACGGGATTGTGGTGGATGTAGTCCACGTGTCGCTGCAGGTCGTTCTCGTCCCGAATGGCATGCTCCCAGAAGCGACGCTGCCAGATGCCGCGCTCCTGCTTCGCAAGCCGGCGCGCGGATCGTCGCTCAGTGGCCGGAATGGCGCGACTGAAGAGCGACTTGATGATCTGGATCCGGGTCGAGAAGTCGGCATCATCCGGCGGCAAGGTCCAGACAGCATGGAAGTGATCCGGCAGGATCACGATGGCATCGATCTCGAAAGGTCGGCGACCGTGGACTTCCTTGAACGCAGTGCGGAGCGTCGCGATGTGCTCCGTCAGCAGCGCGCGCCGCCGTTCGAGCAAGGCGACGGTGAAAAAGAATGTGCCACCTGGAACCCAGGCTCGGGTGTATCGAGGCATGTGGCCATGATGCCAGCATCGCGAGGGTTCGCGACAGGCGGGTCAAGGACCCGCCCTACTCAGGCTGATTCACGCAGAGGTCGGCAATCCGCGTCCGCGGACGGGATATCTGAAGTACCGCTTCGGCAACTGAATCAGCGCGCCTTGTAGAAGCGGTTGGGCCGGAACAGCTCCGGTGCCAGCGGAATATCGACGCGCTCGTTGCGCAACTGGATCACCGTGGTGCTGCGCTCGCGCAGGTCGGTCAGCACAGCGCGGCCCGGGGCCCAACGGCCGTTGACCTGGTGGATCGAGGCCGGGTCCAGCTCCAGTCGCTTCCAGGGTACGCCGCCGTAGAGATCGGCCTTCAGCGGCAGGCACCAGCCGTTGTCGATGGTCAGGTCCAGGCGGTCGTAGAGGACATTGGGATCGTTGCCGGCCGGCAGGAAGCGCCATTGCTCCACCGCGCGGCCGCCGCTGTAGCCGGCGCCCATGCGCGTCAGCCGCCCGCCATGCAGGCCACTGAAGAGGAACTTGAGGTCGAAGGCCGACAGGCCGCTGCCGAACAGCGACTGCGCCACGCCGGCACCGGTGACCTGGCGCACCTTGCGTACGGCCGGCAGGTAGACGTAGTAGTCCTCCTTGCCCTTGCGCGTCACGAACAGGTAGGCGGCGCCGGCAAGGTCGGCCGGTGCCGACAACCGCAGCATGGCCTGGTGGCCGTCGCTGCCGCGCTGCCAGTACCAGCTGCCGACCAGCTCGCGGCTGCCGCCGGCGGCATCGGTCTGGCGCAGGGTGATGTCCTGCGCCAGCGATTTCTGCGGGAGGTTCGCTGCCAGGCAGCTGCGCAACGCCGCTTCGTCACGGGCGGCGGGTGCCGCGGTGCCGGGCCAGGCCGCCGCGAGCATGGAGCCGAGCATCCAGGCGGAGCGCAGCAGCTTGGGCATGTGGCGAACCTCCCGTTCAAGAGACTAGCTCTAGGAATAAAAGGAGCCCGGCGCCTTGGGTTCGCCGGGCAATGGCGGAGGGGTTAGACCCGTCAGGCTCAGTGCCTTCCGCGCGTCTGCTCTTGTGATCAATGCGCTGCGAAATGCAGCATGACGTGGACCTGCAGTTCGCCGACCATGAAGCCGAGCACCGCACCGACGGCGATCAGGATCCACTCGTCCTGCTCGAACGCCGGGTGCAGGAGGTTCTCGAACTCCTCGATGCTGAGGTCCTGCATCTTGGTCGCCAGGGTGCGCTCCAGGTCCATGGCGTCGTGGGCGTACTTCTCGATGTGCTTCATCGTGTCGGGCAGGCGCTTCATGATCTCGGTCGACACCAGGCGCTTCATGTCCTGGTACTTGGTGCTGCCCACCGCCAGCACCACGAAGGGCTTGGCGACGCCGGACTGCGCGTCGACCACGCGCTGCACCTGCTTCTGCACCATGCCGAACAGGCGATCGGACAGCGGCCCGCGCAGCACGGCGTCGATGATGTTGCGCGGCGTGACGATCTCCGCCGCGATCAGGCGACCGTATTCGGCGGACACTTCCAGGCGGCGCTTGAGGAACAGGCCCTGCCAGGTGAACAGGCCGCCGAGATACTTGGTCGGCTGCTTGGGGTTGAAGATCATCTTCAGCGCCAGCCAGTCGGTGAACCAGCCGGTGAAGCCGCCGAACAGCGGCATCACCCAGACGTTCTGCGTCAGCGCCCAGACCACGGCCTGCACGCAGCCGATGGCGAAGCCGAAGAACAGGCCGGAGTTGCGGATGAAGCGGAACTCGCCATGGCCGGCCTCCAGGAAGATGCGGTTCAGCAGCGGCTTGTCGCGCAGCAGGTTGCTGACCACCATGTCCTTGAGGTCGAACACGGAATTAATGTTCGCCTTGATGTCGAGCATGATCTGCTTGACGATCTCCGGCGCTTCCTCCTGGATGCGCGAGATGATCATCCGCTTCACCGCTTCCGGCGCCGCCTCCCACAGGCCGGGCGCGTACTGCTCGGCGACTTCGCGGGTGATGTCCTCCACCGCCTCGAGCAGGGGCTTCTCGATCTCCTCGGCGATGCGGTCGGGATCCAGCCGGTCGAAGATGTCCGACGGTTTGATCAGCTTGGAGGTCATGGTATCGCAGGCGATGCTGGCCATGATGGCGGCCTTGCGCGGCACGATGCCCTGCCAGCCCAGGAACGGCGGCTTGATGCCGATGAACTCGATCGGCTGGAACATCATGCGGATCGCCACGATCTTGGTGACGTAGCCGATGATCGCGGCGACGAACGGCATCGACGCGTAAAGGAACCAGTTCTTCTGCACATCGATGACGATTTCTGCCCAGCTTTGCATGTCTCTCTCCCCTGCTCTCGTTCTTTCTTCAGCCCGCCAGGTCGGCGAACGAACCCGTGATGTCTTCGCTGATGCGCCCCGCTTCCCACAACGAGCGTCCCAGCGCCGACAGCATCACCGTGCGCCGCACGATGTGGCCCTTCATGCCCGCCTTTTGCAACCGTGACAGGCTGTCGCGGACCACCTGCTCGGTTTCCAGCATTTCGTACTGCACCCGCCGGTCCGGATCCTCCGGGCCGGTCTCGATCACGCCGTGGGCGCGCAGCTGCGCCAGGTAGACGTGGGTGGCTTCGGGCCATTGCACGCCGGCGTTGCGGCCGACGTTGCTGACGCATTCCACCATCGGCTCCGCGGTAAGACCGATGCGCGAACCGGCGAGGACGTGAATCAGCGGATAGGCAGAGCCGTCGGCCAGCGCCGACAGGATGCGCGCATGGTCCGGCAGCAGGCTGGCGATCACCTGGTCGCAGAACGCGGCCTGTGCCTCGTCGCGCCCCTGTTCCGAAGAACGCGCCAGCAGATCCTGCAGGCTGTTCGCGGGGTTGAACCCATTGCTGCGGTCCGCGACCGAACGCATGGCCACCGCCAGCACCGACACGGAGCCCTGGGGCTCCAGGCGGTCCATGCGCTGCTTGAGTTGCTGCAGGATGCCGCGCTCGATGCGCTGCAGGCCCTCGCTCGCAAGGCCAGCGCCGGGCAAACGCCGCAGCAGGCTGCCGGCGCGCTCGCGTGCGGAACGGGTGTCGCTCAATGACTTCAAGGCGGGTCTCCCGGTGGAGGCTGGGCCGGCGCGGCGCCGGTGGCTTGCTGTGGAATCCGTTCCAGGCGCAGGCCCTTGAGGCGCAGGCCAAGATCGGCGTGCTTGACGATGACCGGCACCGGCACCTGCTCCGGGTAGACCGTCATGTCGAAGCGCGCCAGGATCGGCGTGGTGATCTCCTTCACCGTCTTGAGGCGCGTCTTCAGGACCGTGTCCACCGGGCCCCTGACGGTCTGGTTCACTGCCATGCGCAGGGGGCCGTCGTAGACGATGCGCAGGTTCGCCTTCACCGGCACGGTGAAGGACACCGGTTGCTCGAACTTCAGCGGCAGCTTGGCCTTGAACTTGACGTTGCGCAGGCGCTTGACCTGCTGGTAGGTGAAGTCCGTCGTGCCCTCGATGTCGGCATAGGTATCCACCGGCACCACGCCCTTGTAGACGATGGTGAACTCGACGGGCACCGAGGTATCGAAGCTGGCGTTGGTGTCGTAACTGCCCTTCAGCGGCAGGTCGATCGTCTGCTTGAACGGCACGATCGCGTCGATGTAGCCGTTGAGCTTGATAGTGATCGGGTTGGTGGCCTCGGCACTGACCCGCGCCTTGGGCGGCAGCTTCATCATGCCCGGCTGGTCGGTCAGGGTCATGTGCAAGATCAGCGCCATGTACAGCCGGAAGCCCAGCGCCCCGCCGATGATGATCAGCAGTGCGGCGCCGGCCAGCAGCAGCAGGGAGCGCATCATGGCGGCGGCGCCGTTGCCGCAGCGGCGGCGGCTTCCTTCTGCGCTTCCCCGGTCCCGAACCTCAGCGTGCGCAGGGGCAGGCGCAGGTCGGCGTTGGTGATGATGATGTCGGCCGGGTCGGGAACCGTGATGTTGGCCTTCAGCGCGGACTTGACCGGCACGCTCATCTTGCTGTGGATCGGGATCGTGGTGGCGATATCGGCCTTCAGCAGCACGTCCAGCGGGTCCTTGAACTTCACGTCGACCGGCGCGGTGAACTTGAGGTGCACCATCTGGTCGACCGGGATGTTGAGGCTCACCGGCACCTTGGCCTTGACCGGCACCTTGCCGCGCAGCGGCAGGTCATGGGTGTCGCCCAGCAGGTCGGCCTTGACCACGGCATCCACGTCCAGCACCTGGTCGATGTAGATGAAGTCGCGCACCGGCACGTTCATCTTGATCGGCACCGGGCTGTCGAAGCTGGCCTGCACGTGCAGGGTATCGGTCAGCGGGATCAGGATGCGCTGGTTGACCGGCACGGTGGTGGTGATGCTGCTGTTGATCTCGATCTCCAGCTCGTTGAGCACGTCGGCGCTCACCGCCAGCGCGTTCGGCAGCACCACGGTGGCCGGCTGGTCCGTCAGCACCAGCCGCGCATCGACGTTGCGGAACACCCACATCCCCGCCAGCATGCCGCCGGCGATGGCGGCCAGCAGGATGACGACAACGAAGATCCACATTTTCTTCACGGACAGATTCTCCTCATCGCCTCAGAAGCGCATGCCGATGCTCGCCGTGAAGAAATCCCGGTCGTGCAAGGTATTGCGGTCGCCACCGCCGAACAGGAAGGTCTGCGCCACGCTGGCGTCGAAGGGACCATAGTTCAGGCGCACGTCGAAGATCGCGATCTTGCGGCCTTCGAGAAAGTTCTCGCCGAGCCCCGGCGATACGCCGGACACGTCGTGGGTAAAGACCAGCAGCGGACGTACGTTGAGACCCTCCTTGAGCACGTCGCTGTAGTGGAGCATCGCGCCCGCGCGGTATCCCCAGGAGAACGAGGTGACATAGCCTCCCGTGTTGCGGATCGGGTTGAGGAACAGGGCGTTGCCGGTGTCGTGGGCGCCGGGGCCGGCATGCGTATCGGTGCCGGGGCCTTCGAACTGCAGCTGCGACTGCGACGGCAGGTCCGGCAGCCAGATGCCGGTCAGCTCGAACAGCAGCAGCGAATCCGTGGTGCCCAGCAAGGCGGTGTTGCCGAAGATGCGGGTCAGGCCCAGCGAGCCCTGTGCCACCTTCATCCGCTCATAGCCGCGGATGTACTGCCCGGGCACGATCTCGCCGGGCGCACCGCCGCGGTAGCCGGTGACGAAGTCGGGAATCCTGCGGGAACCGGGCACCGTGGTGCCGAGCAGGTTCGGTGCCGCCAGCAGGCCCTGCAAGGCGCCGATCGCACCGGGCAGGTTGCGGATCGTGTTCAACAGCACGTCGCTGACGTTGCCGCTGTCCTGCAGCGCGGCAATCAGGCCCGGCAGGGTTTGGTCGGTGCCGAACAGCGGGATGTCCTGCCTTGGCAAGGCCGGCTGGAAGGCGGCGAACAGCACGTCCTCCAGGTCCACCTGCACCGGCTGGTTCGGGCGGTAAGCCAATTCGCCGCGAACCGCGACGCCGGCGGCCAGCGTGCTGAAGCTGAGGCCGAACAGGCGGACGTCTTCGGGGTAGTCGACGAAGTAGCGCACGCTGTCCAGCGGCGCGGCATCGCGCAGATGCGTGCCGGGGACGCCGCAGGCGGCGACGAAGCTGGTCAGGTCCACCGCATCGATGCCCGAGGGGTTGCCTTCGCGCCGCGTGCAACTCGCAGCGGAGGCGTAGGCACTGGCCGCGGGGATGCGCGAGTGGTAGTTGGCGGCGTACAAGCCCAGTTCGGACCCGTCCAGCCACTCGGGATGGTAGTACAGCGCCATGCCGAACTGGCCCAGGTCGTCGGGTTCCCGGTTCGGCGCCCGCCGCAGGGTAAAGCTGGTCTGCGTGACCAGGTCGAAGACATCGTTCGCCGGCGTGCCGACCTGCAGGGGGTCGTAGGGAATCTTGCCGAACGGCGCGCTGATGCCTTCGTTCTCGGTCACCTCGTTGCCCGCGTTGAAGAACGAGAAGTACGAGCCCCGCGACGGAATGCCGACCGGGCGCCATTCGAACTGGTAGAAGGCTTCCGTGCTGATTTCGTCGCTCAGCGGCATGCGCAGCAGCAGCATGCCCACCGGCCGATAGACCTCCTCGAAGTCCTGCCCGGGCCGCACCAGGTTGTTGGCGTCCGGCGGATTGATGACGTTGAGGCTGCCCTGCGTGACGAAGCTCGACTCGCCCCAGATGATGCGCTGGCGGCCGATGCTGACGTCCAGCGGCCGGCCGAACACGTCGAAAGTGTCCTGCACGTAGGCATCGAGCAGCTGGAGGTTGTAGCCGATGTCCTTGATCGCCTCCCGGTCGCGCTCGTTGCGCACCGGCTGGCCGGGCTGCGGCCCCGGCTGCACGATCTGGTTCGGGTGGTATTCCTTCAGGCTGGCGTTGGTGAAGTCGTAGAACCCCAGCGCGCCGACGTGGAAGATCAGGTCGTCGCGGCGCAGCTGGAACGTCGAGGTCCATTTCAGCGGCGAGGCGATCAGGTCGCCCCGGTCGTAGTTCAGGTTGCCCTCGTCATAGACCATGTTCCGCGCGCCCGGCGCCGCCAGATAGCGCTCGTTGGGCTCGGTGTTGTTCGGGCTTGCGGAGAGGCAGTCGTCCTGCGCGCAAAGCTGCGGATCCAGATTGGCCTTGCCCACCAGCGCCGGATCGCGCGCTTCAGTGCGCAGCTGCGCACCGAGCGTGACGCGATTCTTCCAGTCCGTGTCCCAGCCCTCGGTCCAGCTTTCGGCGCGTGCGGCCGGCGACAGCAGGATCAGCAGCGCCAGGACGGCAACCCCGCCGCCGCGACTAGCCTTTGCTGCCGCCATGGCCGTCCCCCTCCGTGGTCTTGCCTTCCGAGCCACGCTTGCGGTTGCGCCAGAACTGGATGCGCGGCAGCGGCAGGTCCTCGACGCGGTCGGCGATCGACTCGGTCTGGCCGCGCAGCGTGTGCAGCTGCTCCATCAGCGATTCCATGTACACCACGATGCGGAACAGCGACAGCAGCGATTCCAGCACCACGCGCACGATGACGATGCCGGTGATCGAGGTGATCGGCATGATCAGCAGCAGCCACACCAGGCCCGAGGCCTGGGACTGCTGGAAGGCCTGCAGGGCCAGGTAGAGGTTGATCGCCAGCACGCCGCCGACGCAGACGGCATAGATGGTCGGCGCCATGGCGGTGGTGATGATGGTGCGCAGCTGCCAGTCGGCCAGGCCGCGCAGGATGTCGGCCAGCCCGAGGCGGGCCGCCTGCCAGCCGGAGGTGTCCCGGCCGGGCTTGTCTTGCATTTCATTGTCCAACCCGGCTCTCCGCCAAACCTAGGTTTTTATTCTTATCAATGCCTTATATCGGCATTTAAGCTCTCTTCCGGTCGCCGCCGTCAAGGGCGGGGTGCCGATGGGGCCAAGTTACTGGCAATTCTTCCAGCGGTTAATGGCACAATGAGCCAGAAATTGGCATTTGGGGACAACGGTGTCAGCCCATTGGGACTATCCGCGCAACGTCTGCAGCGTCCGCGTGCTCACCGAGGTGGCGGCCGGGCACGGCATGACCGTGGCCGAATGCCTGCACGGCACTCGCGTCGATTCCGCCACGCTGCAGGACCACGGCGCCATGGTCGGCGCCTGTGACGAATTGCAGGTGATCCGCAACCTGCAGGCGCGACTCGGCACGTCCCTGCCCCTGGCACTGGAAGCCGGCCTGCGCTACCACCCCACCACCTTCGGGGTGTGGGGCTTCATGATCCTCAGCAGCGGGACGCTACAGCAGGCGGTGGAGGTCGGCATGCGCTACCTGCGGCTGACCTCGTTCTACAGCCGTATCCGCCTGGTCGACAACGGTGACGAACTGTTCGTGGTGGCCGAGGATTCCGAACTGCCGGCCGACGTGCGCGACTTCCTGGTGGAACGCGACGGCGCCACGCTGATGAACTTGGCCCAGGACATCCTGCCGCTGAAGTTTTCCCTGACGCGGGTGGATGCGCGCCGCGAGAAGCCGCCCTATGCCAGGCGCGCGGAGGCGCTGTTCGGGCGCCCCATCGTCTACGGCCAGACCGAGAACCGTGTCGGGCTGAACAAGGCCATGCTGGGCTGGAAGCTGCCGCAGGCCGACCTGCCGATGCGCCGGATGTTCGAGGCCGAGTGCGAGCGCCTGCTGCAGCGCCACCAGACCCTGGCCGGCATCGCCGGGCGCGTGCGCGAACGCCTGCTGCGAGACCCGCACCGCATGCCGACGATGGAAACCGTGGCGGCCGAGTTCAAGGAAACCGCGCGCACGCTGCGCCGCCGCCTGGACGCCGCCGGCACGCGCTTCGAGAACCTGGTGGAGGAAACCCGCCAGACACTGGCGGAGGAACTGCTGCGCGGCACCAACCTGGCGATCTCGGAGGTGGCCGAGCGGCTCGGCTATTCCGAGCCTTCCACCTTCATCCGCGCCTTCAAGCGCTGGAAGTCGATCTCGCCGCAGCGCTTCCGCAAATCAGGCTAGAGACTGTTCAGCGCCCGGCCTGGAACCACTTCAGGCGCTCGCGCAGCTTCACGACCTCGCCAACGATCACCAGCGTGGCGCCCTTGACGTCGGAGCGCGCCACCTGCCCCGGCAGGTCTGCCAGCGTCGATGCCAGTACGCGCTGCGAGCGCGAGGTGCCGTCCTCGACGATCGCCGCCGGCCAGTCCGGCGGCAGTCCATGGGCGATGAACTGCCGGCACAGCTCCGGCAGCGTCGCCAGGCCCATGTAGATCACCACGGTCTGGCCGCGTCGCGCCAGCTGGTCCCAGTGCAGGTTCAGCGTGCCGTCGGCGCGCGCATGGCCGGTGACGAAGATGCAGGATTGCGCGTAGTCGCGGTGCGTCAGCGGAATGCCGGCATAGGCCGAGCAGCCGCTGGCGGCGGTGATGCCGGGCACCACCTGGAAGGGAATGCCGCGTGCGGCGATCTGGTCGATCTCCTCGCCGCCACGCCCGAAGATGAAGGGGTCGCCACCCTTGAGGCGCAGTACCCGCTTGCCCTGCTCCGCCAGCCGCACCAGTTCGGCGTTGATCTCCTCCTGCGGCACGGTATGCAGGTTGCGCTGCTTGCCGACGAACAGGCGTTCCGCATCGCGGCGCACCAGGTCCAGGATCGCCGGCGACACCAGGCGGTCGTAAAGCACCACGTCGGCCTGCTGCATCAGGCGCAGCGCGCGGAAGGTCAGCAGGTCCGGGTCGCCGGGGCCGGCACCGACCAGGTACACCTCGCCACGCGGCGGCTCGCCCAGCAACAGGCTTTCCAGTTCGATCGCGGCGGCGCTTTCGTCGCCGACGAACAGGCGCTCCGGACCGGGGCCGTCGAGGAAGTCCTCCCAGAGCTTGCGGCGCGCCTCCGTCGGCAGCGCCTTCACCCGCGGGCGGTGGCGCCCCATGAACTCTCCGAGACGGCCATAGGCCACCGGCAGCAGGGTCTCGATGCGCTCGCGCAGGCGCCGCGCCAGCACCGGGGCCGCGCCGCCGGTACCGATCGCCACCGTCACCGGCGAGCGCTCGACGATCGAGGGCGTGATGTAGGTGGACAGCTCGGGGTTGTCGACGACGTTGACCGGCACGTTGGCGGCCATGGCCGCGGCGGCGACGCGGGCGTTGAGCGGCAGGTCGTCCGTGGCCGCGACCACCAGCCGGCAGCCATCGACCTGGGCCGGATCGAATTCCGCACCGCCGTGGGCAAGCTCGCCGGCCGCGGCCATGCCGGACAGCTCGGCGTTGAGCTCGCGCGCGACGATCTCGATCCGCGCGCCGGCCCTGCGCAGCAGGCGGATCTTGCGGGCGGCGACTTCGCCGCCACCGATGACCAGCACCCGCGCCTCTTTCAGGCGCAGGAATATCGGGAAATGTTCCATGCGCGTAGTTTAGCCGGCATTGCCGTGCGCAACAGGCACAAAGCAGTCCGCGAATGAACGCAAATGAACGCGAATACAAGAAAAATATTTGCGTCCATTTGCGTTCATTTGCGGACTGGGCAGGCTTTTTCTCTCAGTGAGCGAAAATCTTCCAGAGCATCGTCACCGCAATGAAGATCAGCAGGCCGGCGATGGTCTTCTTCAGCGCCTTGTCCGACAGGCGGAAGCCGATGCGGCTGCCGATCCAGATGCCCGGCAGGGCGCCGACCAGCAGGAACACCAGCATGTTGTAGTTCACCGTACCGATGCCGGCGTGGCCAAGGCCGGCGATACCGGTGATCAGCACCGCATGCGCCAGGTCGCTGCCGACCAGGCGGATCGGAGCGTGCTTCGGATACAGGATCAGCAGCATCATCATGCCGATGACGCCGGCGCCCACCGAGGAGATCGTCACCAGCGCGCCGATCAGCACGCCGCAGACCACCGTCATGGGGCGCTGGCCGGCACCGTGCAGCCACTCGACGAAGCCGCCCTGGTTGCGCTGCAGGGCATGCCAGAAGCGGTCCTGCAGCAGCGACACCGTCGCCGTGACCAACACCGCAACGGCCAGCACCAGCTTGATCAGCTGATCCAGTTCCTTGTCGGCGCCATGGTGGTGCAGGAACAGCAGGGTCAGCAGCGCCGCCGGCACGCTGCCGGCCGCCAGCCAGCCGACGATCTTCCAGTCCAGGGAACCGTTGCGGCCGTGCAGCAGCACGCCGAAGGCCTTGCTGATGCTGGCATAGAGCAGGTCGGTGCCGACCGCCACCGCCGGGGTGATGCCATAGAACAGGATCAGGATCGGCGTCATCAGCGAGCCGCCGCCGACGCCGGTCGCGCCGACCGCCGTGCCCACCACGAGTCCCGCCAGGGAAAAGGCCCAATCCTGCATGCTATCGCCACCAAAAAGAGCGGCAAGCTAGCATGGGGGCTTAGCCCATGAAAGAATTATTGGCTATAGTGTTATTTCCCAATTGCATATGGGTGCGCCGATGAAACTCCGCCAGCTCCACTACATCCACGAAGTGGCCAAACGCGGCCTCAACGTCACCGCGGCGGCCGAGGCCCTGTTCACCTCCCAGCCCGGTGTTTCCAAGCAGATCAAGCTGCTGGAAGAGGAACTGGGAGTGGACGTCTTCGTGCGCAACGGCAAGCACCTGTCGGAGATCACCCCAGCCGGCAAGCGCATCCTCGACTACACCTCCCGCCTGCTGTCCGAGGCCGAGAACATCAAGAACGTGGCGGAGGAGTTCCGCGACTCCGACCGCGGCGACCTGTCGATCGCCACCACCCATACCCAGGCCCGGTACGCCCTGCCGCAGGTGATCCAGCGCTTCCGCAAGCTCTACCCCAAGGTCACCCTGCACCTGCACCAGGGCTCGCCGCCGCAGATCGCCAAGATGGCGGCCGAGGGCCAGGCCGACTTCGCCATCGCCACCGAGGCGATGCACCACTTCGACAGCCTGGTGATGCTGCCCTGCTACCAGTGGAACCGCTGCGTGCTGGTCAAGCCGAACCACCCGCTGGCGGCGATCCGCAAGCTGACCCTGAAGGACGTGGCGAGCTACCCGATCGTCACCTACACCTTCGGCTTCACCGGCCGCTCCAAGCTCGACCAGGCCTTCGCCGCGCGTGGCCTGAAGCCCGACGTGGTGCTGACCGCGGTCGATGCCGACGTCATCAAGACCTACGTACGGCTGGACCTGGGGGTGGGCATCGTCGCCAACATGGCCTACGACGAAAAGATCGACAAGGACCTCAAGCGGCTCCCGGCCAATCACCTGTTCGAGCCCAGCGTGACCCACGTCGGCTTCCGCCGCGGCATGTTCCTTCGTCGGTATATGTATGATTTCATGTCTATTTTTGCCGATCACCTGACGCGGGAACTGATCGACGAACTGACCGGTATCGCCGACCATGAGGCGCGCGAACTGCGCACCCAGCAGCTGATCGACCCGGCGGCGCTGCCCGAATCCTGAGCCGCAAGCTCATTGCCTCCCAGTCCCGGACATAACGGCGAGCCTGTTATAATTTTGGGCTCGCTACCGCGCTTTCCGAGGCAGGCATGTACCGCTACGATTCATACGACCAGCAGCTGGTCGACGACCGCGTCGATCAGTTCCGCGACCAGACCCAGCGTTTTCTGGCCGGCCAGCTTCCCGACGACGAATTCCGCAGCCTGCGCCTGCGCAACGGCCTGTACGTGCAGCGCTTCGCGCCGATGCTGCGGGTCAGCATCCCCTACGGCCTGATCTCGTCGCAGCAGATGCGCATGCTGGGCCACATCGCCCGCAAGTACGACAAGGGCTACGGCCACTTCACGACGCGCCAGAACATCCAGTACAACTGGCCGAAGCTGGAGGAAGTGCCCGACATCCTGGCCGACCTCGCCAGCGTGCAGATGCACGCGATCCAGACCTCCGGCAACTGCATCCGCAACATCACCACCGACCACCTGGCCGGTGCCGCCGCCGACGAGCTGGTGGACCCGCGTCCCTACTGCGAAATCACCCGCCAGTGGGCGACCTTCCACCCGGAATTCAACTGGCTGCCGCGCAAGTTCAAGATCGCGTTCTGCGCCACTGAAACCGACCGTGCGGCGACGCGCCTGCACGACATCGGTGTGTTCATCGTGCGCAACGAACAGGGCGAGATCGGCTACACCATGTACGCCGGCGGCGGCCTCGGCCGCACGCCGATCATCGCGCCGAAGATCCGCGACTTCCTGCCGGAAGCCGACCTGCTGTCGTACTGCGAGGCGATCCTGCGCGTGTACAACCGCCTGGGCCGCCGCGACAACATCTACAAGGCGCGCATCAAGATCCTGGTCAAGGAAACCGGCGCGGCGAAGTTCACCGAGATGGTCGAGGCCGAGTGGGCCAGGATCCGCGACGGCGAGCTGAAGCTCACCGCGGCCGACTTCGAGCGCATCCGCAAGCATTTCGACGCGCATCCTTATGCCGCCGACGCCGCGGCCGACAGCAGCTTCGACGCGGCCATCGCCGCCGATTCGGCCTTCGCCGCCTTCGTCAGGCGCAACGTCAAGGCACACCGTGCGCCCGGCTACAAGGCGGTGTTCATCTCGCTCAAGGCCCCCGGCATCGCCCCCGGCGACGCCACCGCCGAGCAGATGGAGCTGGTGGCCCAGCTGGCCGACGACTACAGCTTCGGCGAAGTCCGCTCCACGCATGACCAGAACCTGGTGCTGGCGGAAGTGCGCCAGCAAGACGTCCACGCCGTCTGGAAGGCGCTCAAGGCCCAAGGCCTGGCCACGCCGAACATCGGCCTGCTGACCGACCTGATCTGCTGCCCCGGCCTGGATTTCTGCTCGCTGGCCAATGCCGGCTCGATCGGCGTGTCCGACGATATCGGCGACGCTTTCGAGTCGATGGATGATCTCTACGACATCGGCGAGATGAAGATCAAGATGTCCGGCTGCATGAACGGCTGCGGCCACCACACGGTGGGCCACATCGGCATCCTCGGCGTCGACAAGAAGGGCGAGGAGTGGTACCAGGTGACGCTCGGCGGCTCCGCCGAGAACGACGCCTCCCTGGGCGATCGCACCGGCCCCTCCTTCGACCGCGCGCACATCGTGCAGGCCGTGGAGCGCATCATCGAGGTCTACCTCGAGCAGCGCGCCAGCGAAGACGAAAGCTTCCTGAAGACCTATCGCCGCGTCGGCATGGCCCCCTTCAAGACCCGCCTGTATGCCGAAGAGGCGGTGGCCGCATGACTGCCCTGATCCGCGACCGCCAGATCGTCGGGCACGACTACCCGCTGCTGGCCGACGACGCTCCCCTGCCGGCCTCCGGCAAGCTCATCGTCAGCCTGGCGCGCTGGCGCCAGGACGGCGCAGCCCTGCGGGCACCGGGCCTGGAGGCGGGCGTGCGCATCCCCAATACCCTGGACGTGGCCGATCTCTGGGCCGAGATCGCCGACCGCCCCTGATCAACCTGGAGTTCCCGGGTTTCGCCGACGGCCGCGCCTACTCCCAGGCCCGGATCCTGCGCGACCGCCACGGCTACCGGGGCGAAATCCGCGCCAGCGGCGGCGCCGTGGTGCGCGACCAGCTGCACGGCATGGCCCGCTGCGGCATCAACAGCTTCGAACTGCGCGCAGACCAGGATCCCCAGGTCTGCCTGGCTGCCTTCGAGGACTTCGGTCTGGCCTACCAGCCGGCCGCCGACGGCGCCCTGACGGTGCTGCGGCGCCGGGCTTCCTGAAGCCCGGAAACCATGACGCGTTTCACAGGTACGACACGGCAAACCGCTTAGACTGGGCCCATTGTCGAAGCGGGGCCTCTGCGGGCTGGGCCCGCCGACCCGTATTCATCGTGGGTTCAGTTGCTTATCCGCTGTTCGGAAGACCGGAACAGGGGGGTTCAATAAGCTCGCATTCGACAGTGGAATATGCTTTAATTTTTTCAGGCACCGCTTCGCGGAACGCTTCTGTTTAGGGTCTTAAGCAATTTCAAGGGGATTACAACATGCGTTCCGAACGCTCTATCAACGTTAAAACTGTCCTCGCTGCCGGCACTCTTGTGGTCGGGACTCTGTCCTGCGGCGCGGCCTTCGCTCAATCTTCCTCCGCCGCTTCCGGTGCGACCAACGCTCCGGCCGCTGCTCCTGGTCTCTCGCTGGGCTCGCCGATCGGTTTCGGCGCTTCCTGGGGCGACGTCGGCATCGGCGTCGGCGGTCAGACGCTCGACGACAGCAACAGTGACGACGTCGACGGCTCCGCCGCCCTGGTCGTCGGCCTCGGCGATGCCGACAAGTACGTCGGCCTCGAAGCGGTCGTGGACGTCATCAGCCTCCGCGAAGACTTCGGTGACGACGGCGCGTTCGCGCTGAAGCTGCACACCAACCTGCCGGGCGGCGCCGCCTTCGCGGTGGGCGTCGAGAACATCGGCCGTTGGGGCCGCGCCGAAGGCGGCCGCTCCAGCGTCTACGCCGTGGGCACCAAGTTCTTCAACCTCAGCTCCATGCCGCTGGCCGTGAACCTCGGTATCGGCGACAACCGCTTCAATGATGCCGGCGACACCGGCGCCAACGTGTTCGGCGGCCTGGCACTGTACGTGCACCCGCAGTTCTCGCTGATCGCCGACTGGATCGGCAGCTCGCTGAACCTCGGCGTTTCGGCCCTGCCGTTCCGCTCGATTCCGCTGGTGCTGACGCTGGGCGCCCTCAACGTGACCGGTGAGGACGTTGGCAGCGGCAACCAGGCCATCGACGACACCGAGTTCGGTGGCGCGCTGGGCTACACCTTCCGCTTCTGAAACACCTGCAGACATTGCGAGGTATTGACATGAACATCCGTAACATCCTCATCGCCGCCACCCTGGTGGCCGCCTCCGGTTCCGCTTTCGCCGGCAAGGCTCCGACCACCCTTGGCGGTTTCCAGATGACCGGCATCGCCGTCGTTCCCAAGTCCGTGTCGGACGCCAAGGACGACAAGAAGGAAGAGCAGCAGCAACAGCAGGCACCGCAGGCGCAGCAGCCGTCGCAGCAGCAGTAAGCTGCCCGCGGTAAAGAAAAAGCCCGCAGGCAACTGCGGGCTTTTTTGTGCCTGCTATTTCCGGTGCCCGATCAAGGCACCAGGACTTCCAGGCCACCCGCGTAGGGGCGCAGCGCCGCCGGCACCTCGATCGAGCCATCGGGACGCTGGTAGTTCTCGATGATCGCCACCAGCGTGCGCCCTACCGCCAGGCCCGAGCCGTTGAGCGTGTGCAGCAACTCCGGCTTGCCGCTGGCGCCGCGGTAACGGGCCAGCATGCGGCGCGACTGGAAGTCCTCGCAGTTGGAGCAGGAACTGATCTCGCGGTAGCGGTCCTGCGACGGCAGCCAGACCTCGATGTCGTAGGTCTTGGTGGCACCGGCGCCCATGTCGCCGGCGCACAGCGCCATCACACGGTACGGCAGCTCCAGCCTTTGCAGGATCGCCTCGGCGTGCCGGGTGAGCTGCTCCAGCGCCTCGTAGGACTGCGTGGGTTCCACCGCGTGTACCAGCTCCACCTTCTCGAACTGATGCTGTCGGATCATGCCCTTGGTATCGCGGCCGGCCGACCCGGCCTCCGAGCGGAAACAAGGCGTGTGCGCAACCCAGCGCCGCGGCAGCGTTTCGGCGGCCAGGATCTCGTCGCGCAACAGGTTGGTGACCGGCACCTCGGCGGTGGGGATCAGGTACCAGTCCTGCTCACCCCTGAGCGCGAACAGATCCTCGCCGAACTTCGGCAGCTGCCCGGTGCCGCGCAGCGAAGCGGCGTTGACGATGAAGGGGACGTACAGCTCCTCGTAGCCGTGCTCGCGGGTGTGGATGTCGAGCATCAACTGGATCAGCGCGCGATGCAGCCGCGCCAGACCGCCACGCAGCACGGTGAAGCGCGCGCCGGTGAGCTTGGCGCCGGCGGCAAAGTCCATCAGGCCCAGCGCCTCGCCGATGTCGGCGTGGTCGCGCGGCGCGTCGATGCGGCGCGGCTCGCCCCAGCGGCGCACTTCGACATTCTCGTTCTCGTCCTTGCCGTCCGGCACCGAGGCATGTGGCAGGTTGGGCAGGCGCAACGCGAAGTCCTCGAACTCCAGCTGCAGCGTCGCCAGGGCCTGCTCGTTGTCGGCGAGCTGGCGCTTCAGGGCGTCCATGCTCTCCAGGATCGGCGCCACGTCCTCGCCCTTGGCCTTGGCCTGGCCGATGCGCTTGGAGCCGGCGTTGCGCTCCGCCTGCAGGGCCTCGGTATCGGTCTGCAGGCGCTTGCGGCGCGCTTCCAGGTCATTGAAGCGGTCGAGATCGAAGGCAAAGCCGCGGCGCGCGAGTTGCGCGGCGACCTGCTCCGTCTGGCTGCGGAGAAGCTTGGGGTCGAGCATGGGGTGAAATCCGTGATTCTTGTGGCGCGTATTGTAGGGGGCGCGCACCCAAGAGCCTATCCGGGCGTCACGCGCCCGATCAGGCTTCTAGGCGTAGCGGCGCACCAGCAGCAGGCCCAGGGCACAGGCGGCCAGGCACAGAACCAGGTTCAGTGCCATGTTGGACAGCGCAGCGGCGACATGGCCGTCTTCGGCCAGGCGCACCGTCTCCAGCGAGAAAGCCGAGAAGGTGGTGAAGCCCCCCAGGAACCCGGCCATGGCCAGCGCGCGCCATTCCGGCGCCGCGTTCATGCGTTCGGCCAGCAGCGCATAGGCAACCCCGGCCAGCAGCGAGCCCACGACGTTCACCGCCAGCGTGCCCCAGGGAAAGAGGGTGGCGCCTGCCGCTGTCGCCAGCCGGACCACGCCGTAGCGACAGACCGAGCCCACACCGCCGCCCAGCAGCACTGCCAGCCAGGCATTCATCGCCCCTCTCCCTTCCTCGCCGCCCGCAGCTGCTCCAGCTTTTCGGCGATCCTGATCTCGAACCCGCGCCGGGTCGGCTCGTAGAAGCGGGTGCCGCGCAGCCGGTCCGGCAGGAACTGCTGGCCGGTGGCATGTGCGCCGGCCTCGTCATGGTCGTAGCGGTAGCCCTCGCCGTAGCCGAGGTCCTTCATCATCTTCGTGGGCGCGTTGCGGATGTGCATCGGCACCTCCAGGGAGCCGGTCTGCTCGACCACGCCGCGCACGGCGTTGTAGGCGCTGTAGACCGCGTTGCTCTTGGGCGCCACCGCCAGGTACACCACGGCCTGCGCGATCGCCAGCTCGCCCTCGGGGCTGCCCAGGCGCTCATAGACGTCCCAGGCCTCCAGGCACATGCCCTGCGCGCGCAGGTCGGCCAGCCCCACGTCCTCCACCGCCATGCGCGTCACCCGGCGCATGAGATAACCCGGGTCGGCACCGCCGTCGAGCATGCGCGCCAGCCAGTACAGGGCGCCGTCGGGATCGCTGCCGCGCACCGACTTGTGCAGCGCCGAAATCTGGTCGTAGAAATTGTCGCCCTGCTTGTCGAAGCGGCGGAAGCCACGGCCGATCAGGCGTTCCAGCAGGGCGTCATCGCGCGAAGCCTCGGCGCGCGACAATTCCACCGCCGTCTCCAGCAGGATCAGCGAGCGGCGCGCATCGCCGTCGGCCGCTTCGGCAATGCGCTGCAGCCAGCTTTCCGGCAGCGTGCCCTCGCCCGCCCCCAGCCCGCGCTCCGCATCGGCCAAGGCGTGACGCAGCAGCCCCAGGATCGCCGCCTCGTCCAGGGCGCGCAGCACGAACACGCGCAGCCGCGACAGCAGGGCCGCGTTGAGCTCGAAGGAGGGATTCTCGGTGGTGGCGCCGACCAGCACCACGGTGCCGTCTTCCACGAACGGCAGCAGCGCATCCTGCTGGCCCTTGTTGAAGCGGTGGATTTCGTCGATGAACAGCAGCGTGCGCCGCGCCTGCAGCCCGCGCAGTTCGGCCTGCGCCGCCGCCATCGCCTCGCGGATGTCCTTGACCCCCGCCAGCACCGCCGACAGCGTCAGGAACTGCGCATCGCTGTGCCGGGCCAGCAGCCGCGCCAGCGTGGTCTTGCCCACCCCCGGCGGCCCCCAGAACACCATCGAAGGAATGCTGCCCGCCTCCAGCAGCACGCGCAGCGGCGCGCCGGGGCCCAGCAGGTGATCCTGCCCGAAGACCTCGTCCAGCGTCCGCGGGCGCATGCGCTCCGCCAGCGGCTGGACCGGCTGCGCGCTACGCGCTGCGGCTGTCGGGCGGCCTGCGCTCATCCGCCGCCGTCGACCACTTCCACGCCCTTGGGCGCGGTGAACCTGAACTGATCCGCATCGACCTTGTTGTTGGTCTTGATGCCCGTAAAGCGGATATCGGTGCGCCCGCCGAGCTGGTCATGGAAGCGCATGCGCTGCGGCACGCCATTGGCCAGCCACAGCTCGATCGACTTGAAGTCGCCATCCGCCGACTTGGGCAGCAGGCGCACGATGCTGGCGCCGTTGTCCTTGCCGCCGTCCTGCAGCGTATAGGCCTCGCTCAGCAGCGCCTTTTGCGACAGCAGCGCCGCCGGCGTGCCATTGAGCGCCTGCTCCGCCGAACGCACCGTGACCTGCGCCAGGTCCGGGTCATAGAGCCAGATCTTCTTGCCGTCGCAGACCATCAGCTGGCTGTAGGGCTTCTCGTAGGTCCAGCGGAACTTGCCCGGCCGCGACAGCGACAGCTTGCCGGAACTGGTCCCGGTAACCTTGCCGCCCTCATCGGACTGCACCTGGCTGAAGTCGGCCGTGAGCGTCTGAACGCCATCCACGAACTTGCGCAGCGTGGCCTGCGGGTCTTCCGCATGCGCCGGCAGGACAGCGGCCAGGCCCAGGAGGGCGGCGAAGAGGCGAAGCTTCATTGCGATGATTCCGTTCAAAAAGTCAGTCTCCAGTATGTCGCTGCGCCCTGAATCGGCTCTGAATCTTCGAATGCTTGGTGAGCGAAGCGAATGCTTTTGATGTTGGGCCCCTTTCAGAAGCGCCCGACTGGTGGTCGAGCGCAGGGGTCAGCCGGACAGGAAGTCCGGCTGAGGACATACACGCCATGGACGGCGTGTTTGTCCGACCCCTCGGCGATCGACCGCCAGTCGGGTTGCCCCGCCTCAGCGGGGCCGCGGATGGCGGGTGTGCTTTCTTTTGGTTACTTAATTCTTTGCACAAGCAAAGAAAAGTAACTCGCCCTTAGGCGAAACTACCCTTCAATTCCTACGGCGCTTGAGCGGCCTCAGGTCCGCCACAACCGAAGACGCTCGGAAGGTTTCAGAAAGCACCCCTCTCCCCAACCCTCTCCCACAAGGGGAGAGGGAGCACAAAAACTACTCTCGCCCGCCTGGAGAGAGAATGTCGCGGTTACCACCCGGCCCACTCGGCCCCACGATCCCCGCCGCCTCCATCTGCTCCACCATGCGTGCCGCCCGGTTGTAGCCGATCTTCAGCCGCCGCTGCACCCAGCTCACGCTGGCCTTGCGCGTCTCCAGCACCAGCGCCACCGCCTGGTCGTACAGCGGATCGGCCTCGGCATCGTCACCACCGCTGCCGCCCTCGCCCGGCGCCGGCGGCTCATCGGCGCAAATGTCCTCGATGTACTGCGGCGGCGCCACCTGCTTGAGGTAGGCCACCACCTTGTGCACCTCATGGTCGTCCACGAAGGCCCCGTGCACGCGATCCAGGCGGTTGGCGCCGATCGGCCGGAACAGACCGTCGCCGTGACCCAGCAGCGTCTCCGCGCCCATCTCGTCCAGGATCGTGCGCGAGTCGATGCGCGAAGCCACCTGGAAGGCCAGGCGCGAAGGAATGTTGGCCTTGATCAGGCCGGTGATCACGTCGACGCTCGGGCGCTGCGTGGCGACGATCAGGTGGATGCCTGCGGCACGCGCCTTCTGCGCCAGGCGCGCGATCAGCTCTTCGACCTTCTTGCCCACCACCATCATCATGTCGGCCAGCTCGTCGATGATGATGACGATATGCGGCATCTCCTCGAGCACGCTGGCCGCGAAGGGCGGCAGCTCCTCGTCGAACAGCTCCGGCGCGCGCGCCAGCGGATCGCGGATCGGCTCGCCGGAATCGCGCGCCTCCTGGATCTTCTTGTTGAGGCCCGCTAGGTTGCGCACGCCCAGCGCCGACATCAGGCGGTAGCGCCGCTCCATCTCCGCGACACACCAGCGCAAGGCGTTGGCGGCGTCCTTCATGTCGGTGACCACCGGCGTCAGCAGGTGCGGGATCGCCTCGTAGACCGACAGTTCCAGCATCTTCGGGTCGATGAAGATGAAGCGCACCTGGTCCTTGGTCGCCTTGAACAGCATCGACAGGATCATGGCGTTGATCGCCACCGACTTGCCCGAGCCGGTGGTACCCGCCACCAGCAGGTGCGGCATCTTGGCCAGGTCCACCGACACCGGGTTACCGGCGATGTCCTTGCCCAGGCAGATGGTCAGCGGCGAGGCGATGTTGCGGTAGCTGGCAGAGTCCAGGATCTCGCGCAGCACCACCATCTCGCGCTTCTGGTTGGGCAGTTCCAGGCCGATCACCGACTTGCCCTCGATCACCTCGATCACGCGCACGCTGGAAACCGACAGCGAGCGTGCCAGGTCGCGCGACAGGTTGGTGATCTGCGAGCCCTTCACACCCGGCGCCGGCTGCATCTCGAAGCGCGTGATGACCGGGCCCGGCATGGCATTGACCACCTGCACCTTCACGCCGAAGGAGCCCAGGTGGCGCTCCACGTCGCGCGACAGGCGCTCCAGTTCGTCGGGCGTGTACTGGCGGCCGCTGGGGCGCGGCGGGTCGAGCATGCTCAGCGGCGGCAGCGGGTTGCCCTCGAACACCGGCACCTCCGCCTTCTCCAGCTTCTTCGGCTTGGGCGGCTTCGCCGCACGCGGTGCCTCTGCCTCGGCTGCCTCGGCAAACGCCGCGGT
This sequence comes from Solimonas sp. K1W22B-7, assembly GCF_003428335.1. Taxonomy (GTDB): domain Bacteria; phylum Pseudomonadota; class Gammaproteobacteria; order Nevskiales; family Nevskiaceae; genus Solimonas_A. The sequence goes on along the minus strand of NZ_CP031704.1, from coordinate 2,367,736 downwards.
GGACGCCGGAACCATCGGCTCGAGTTCGATCGGCGCCGGCGGCGGGGCCGGGATGAGGTCGAACTGCTCCTCCTCGCTGCCGGCCACGGTCAGCACCGGCGTCTTGCGCTTGCGCTTCTCCCGCGGCGCCGGTTCCTCCGGCAGCAGGAAGCTGTCCATCGTGCGCTGCTCGGGCGGCCGCTCACGCGGCGGTGCCTCGGTTTCGACCGGTTCCGGCGTGGGCGCCGGCACGCGACCTTCGCGCAGGCGCTGCAGGCCGCGCAGCGACCAGCCGCCGACGCGATCCAGCAGCGTCAGCCAGGAGAAGGTCAGCGCAAACGGTGTGCTGGCCAGGAACAGGGTGAGCAGCAGCAGCGTGGCGCCGAAAGGCTTGAGTACCCCCACCAGCAGCTGCGCCAGGGCCTGCCCGCCGATGCCGCCGGCACCCTGCGGCGCCCAGTTGTGCGAAGCCCCGACGTGCAGCGCGCAGAGCCCGGACAGGCTGACCAGCATCAGGATCCAGGCTGCCACGCGGATACCGCGCGGGATCGGCGAGTCGTTCTCGTCCTGGCTCTGGAAGATGCGGATGCCCAGCAGCAGCACCGCCCAGGGCAGCAGGAAGGCGACATAGCCGAACAGCGACAGCAGCACGTCGGCCATCCAGGCCCCCACCGTGCCGGCGAGGTTGCGGATCGGCTCCAGGGTGCCCGAGGACGACCAGCCGGGATCGTTGGGGCTGTAGCTGACCAGGGTCACCAGCAGGAACAGGGACAGCCCCAGGCAGGCCAGCATGGCGGCTTCGCGGGGCAGGCGTTCCAGCCAGCTGGGCCCTGCGGCTTCGTCGGTGGCTTGGGATTTGCTTCGGAACATCAGGACAGTCGGTCGTTGCGGGGCATCACTCAATGATAGCTTGCTACCCGCCCTTCCGTCGGGTCGACGGGCCCCTTGAAAACCGGGACCAAACCTTCATATTGCAATGAGGTCCAAGCTACAGGTACGAGGAAAATGGGTGACAACGCCATGACCACGCAAACCAGGCATTTCGTGCTGACGCCGGAAGGCGGCATCCGCGAGTTTTCGACAGAGCAGGCAGCCCTGATTGCCGCCGGCGCGCGCAGCGTGCCGGAACTGGCCGACCTGCGCGTGCGCTACCTCCAGCTGACGCTGGACGACAGCGCCGACAACGGCGAGCTCAAGGTGCAGACCTCGGGCGCCAGCATCGAGTTCGATGCGGATGGCCGCCTGCGCGAGGCCGGCCCGCCGGCGGACAGCGAGCAGATTTCGCGCTTCGAGCACGACACCGTCGTGCAGTGGGCGCTGAAGAGCATCCCGGCGGTCGCCCCGACGTTCCACTGAACACCCTTTTCCCGCGATGCGGCTGAGACAGGTTGGCCGCATCGCGGACGTTCCGGCGCCTGCCTGGGACGCACTGTTTCCGCCGGACTATCCCTTTACCCGGCACGGCTTCCTTTCCACCCTTGAAAGCCAGCGCTGCGTCGGCGACGACAGCGGCTGGGATCCCTGCCACCTGCTGGCCGAGAACCAGGCAGGTGAACTGGTCGGGGCAGTCCCGCTGTACTGGAAGCAGCATTCCTACGGCGAATTCGTGTTCGACTTCGGCTGGGCCGAGGCCAGCCATCGCATGGGGCGGCGCTACTACCCCAAGCTGCTCTGCGCCATCCCCTACACCCCTGCCACCGGTCCCCGCCTGGGCGCCCGGGACCCGGCCGTGCGTGCCACCCTGGCCGCCCGCCTGGCACAACTGGGCGGGGGCGATGGCGCCCCTTCCCTGCATGCCCTCTTTGCCGAAGAAGTCGACCAGGCCAGCCTGCGGGCAGCCGGCATGCTGGAGCGGCAGGACATCCAGTTCCACTGGTTCAACCGCGGCTATGCCGGATTCGAGGACTTCCTCGAGGGCTTGCGCAGCGACAAGCGCAAGAAGATCCGCCAGGAGCGCCGGCGCGTCGCCGAGGCCGGCATCGGCTTCGAATGGCGCAGCGGCCATGAACTGCGCGAATCGGAGTGGCAGGCGGTCTATGGCCTCTATGCCAACACCTACGAGGAACGCGGCCAGGCCCCCTACCTGAGCCTGCCCTTCCTGCAGGCCTACGGCGCCGGCGCCGACTCACCCTTGCGTTTTGCACTGGCCTACGACGGCACGCGGATGGTCGCCATGGCCATGACCCTGCGCGGCGGCGACACGCTGTACGGCCGCCACTGGGGCACGGCCGGGCGCTACCACGCCCTGCATTTCGAGGCCTGCTACTACCAGGGCATCGACTATTGCATCCGCGAGGGGCTCAGGCGCTACGATGCGGGGACGCAGGGCGAGCACAAGCTGGCGCGGGGCTTCGTCCCGGTCCGCACCCGCTCGGCCCACGTACTCGCCGACGAGCGGCTGCACAAGGCGGTTGCAGCCCATCTGCAACGCGAGACGGCTTTTGTAGAATTGAGGCACAGCGAACTGCTGCGGCATGTTCCATACAAGGAGGGGGTCGCGAGCTGAAGATGGACAATCCCATCCGCCTGCATTGGCTGGACCCGCGCAACCCGCATCAGCATTTCCCGCCGGTGCACCTGGCGATGCGCGATCCCAATGGCCTGCTGGCGATCGGCGGCGACCTGTCGCCGGTGCGGCTGCTGCGTGCCTACGCCCAGGGCATCTTCCCCTGGTACAACCCCGACGAACCGATCCTCTGGTGGTGCCCCGACCCACGCAGCGTGCTGCTGCGCGGCGGCCTCAAGGTCTCGCGCTCCTACCGCAAGGCAGTGGAGCGCGCCGACTACACCGTGACCCTGGACCTGGCCTTCCCGGAGGTGGTGGAAGCCTGCGCCGGCCTGCGCTCCAAGTCGCGCGGCACCTGGCTGGGCGCCGACATGAAGCGCGCCTACATGGAACTGCACCGTGGCGGGCATTGCCATTCGGTGGAGGTCTGGCGCCAGGGCGAGCTGATCGGCGGGCTCTATGGCGTGGCCCTGGGACGTTCCTTCTTCGGCGAGTCCATGTTCTCGCGTGCCGACAACGGCTCCAAGATCGCGTTGTACTGGCTGTGCCGCCAGCTCTGGGCCTGGGATTTCGCCCTGATCGACTGCCAGATCAGCTCTCCCCACCTGCTCACCCTGGGCGCCACGGAAATGCCCCGCGACGAGTTCCTGCGCCTGCAGCGCCCGGCGGCCGAACTGCCCGGACGCATCGGCCGCTGGCAGTTCGAGATCGAGGTGCCGGCCGATGTCCTCCACCTCAGCCGGGGGGCAGCGGCATGAGCCCGTTTGCGTCACTCTTCCGCGATGAGTGAGCTAGAACGCATCCGCCTGTTCCTCAGCGTCGAGCACGTCTGCGGCTACCTGCCCGGCCGCGCCTCGCGCAATGCCTTCATCGACCCGGAATTCCCCCTCACCCCGGCGCGCTACGGCTGGCTGCTGGAGCAGGGTTTCCGCCGCAGCGGCGTGCACGTCTACCGGCCCTACTGCCAGCACTGCCAGTCCTGCATCCCGGCCCGCATCCCCACCGACGCCTTCCAGGCCAACCGCAACCAGCGGCGCTGCCTGGCGCGCAACGCCGACCTGAGCCTCAAGGTGGTCAACCGGCTCAACGAGGAACACTACGCCCTGTACCGCGACTATCTGCTGTCGCGGCACGCCGGCGGCGGCATGGACGCCCACAACCGCGAGGCCTTCCATACCTTCCTGGAATGCGCCTGGGGCGAGGTACGCTACTGGGAGTTCCGCGCCGGCCGGCGCCTGCAGGCCCTGGCGGTGGTCGATGAGACCCCCCGCGGCATCTCGGCGGTCTACACCTTCTTCGACCCCGACGAGACCCGCCGCAGCCTCGGCACCTATGCTGTCCTGCGCCAGATCGAGGACGCCCGGCGCCGGGAACTGCCCCACGTCTACCTCGGCTATTGGGTGCCCGGCAGCCAGAAAATGGACTACAAGCGCCATTTCCGCCCCCTGGAAGTGCTGCGGCACGGCGGCTGGAAACCCCTGCCCGAAGACGGAAACTGAGCCGCAAGGGCCCCAAATGGGCCCAAAAGTTGATGCGAGGCAGCGACTTCCCGATAATGCGCCTCCCAAAAGCTGGCGCTTATGTCCAAAGAAGATCACATTGAAATGGTTGGCACGGTGGTGGACACCCTGCCGAACACCACGTTTCGCGTAAAACTGGAGAACGGCCACCTCGTCACGGCCCACATCTCCGGCCGCATGCGCAAGCACTACATCCGCATCCTGACCGGTGACAAGGTCACCGTGCAGCTGACGCCGTACGACCTGAGCAAGGGTCGTATCACGTTCCGCGACAAATAGCCGCGGAAAGCCGTCGGCAGGTTGCAGTCAGCAGTCGGTAGTTGAAGCCAAAGCCCGCCCTGCGGGCTTTGCGCGTTTTCTTGCCTCTCCCTCCGGGAGAGGCCGCGCGTAGCGCGGGTGAGGAACGCACTTTCAGCGAGTGCAGCGCTCACGATTTCCTGCGTCCCTCCCCTTTCTCGATGGGAGAGGAGAAACAGAAAAGCCCGCTCTCGCGGGCTTTTCTGCTTTTACTGCCGACTGCGGCGCAGCCGTTCAGACCGGTTCCAGCGCCGCGGGCCGTTCCCGCGCCTCCAGCTCGAACACCAGCTGCCCGTCCTTCACCGAGACCTGCACGTTGCCGCCGTTGGCGAGCTTGCCGAACAGCAGTTCCTCCGCCAGCGGGCGCTTGAGGCTCTCCTGGATCACGCGCGCCATCGGGCGGGCGCCCATCTTGACGTCGTAGCCGCGCTCGGCAATCCACTCCTTGGCCTCCTCGTCGATGTCGAGGTGGACATTCTTCGCCGCCAGCTGTTCCTCCAGCTGCATCAGGAACTTGTCGACCACGCGCACGATCTGCGGCTTGCCCAGCGGCGCGAAGGCCACCGTCGCATCCAGGCGATTGCGGAACTCCGGCGTGAACATCTTGCGGATCACCTCCAGCGCGTCGGTGACATGGGTCTGTTCGATCAGGCCCATCGAGCGCCGCGCGGATTCCTCGGCACCGGCGTTGGTGGTCATCACCAGGATGATGTTGCGGAAGTCCGCCTTGCGGCCGTTGTTGTCGGTCAGCGAGCCATGGTCCATGACCTGCAACAGCAGGTTGAACACGTCCGGATGGGCCTTCTCGATCTCGTCCAGCAGCACCACCGCATGCGGATGCTTGATCACCGCCTCGGTCAGCAGGCCGCCCTGGTCGAAGCCGACGTAGCCCGGCGGCGCGCCGATCAGGCGCGACACGGTGTGCCGCTCCATGTACTCGGACATGTCGAAGCGGATCAGCTCCACGCCCAGCAGCTGCGCCAGCTGCTTGGTGACCTCGGTCTTGCCGACGCCGGTCGGGCCGGCCAGCAGGAAGTTGCCGATCGGCTTGTCCGGATTGCCCAGGCCCGAGCGGGCCAGCTTGATCGAGGCCGACAGCTGCTCGATGGCGGCATCCTGGCCGAAGATCACCAGCTTGAGGTCGCGGTCCAGCGTCGCCAGCTTGTCGCGGTCGTTGGCCGACACGCTCTTGGGCGGGATGCGCGCAATCTTGGCGACGGTTTCCTCGATGTCGCGGACCTGCACGGTCTTGCGGCGGCGCGAGTCAGGCAGCAGGCGCAGGCGCGCCGCCGCCTCGTCGATGACGTCGATCGCCTTGTCCGGCAAGTGCCGGTCGGTGATGTGGCGCGCCGACAGCTCCACCGCCGAGCGGATGGCGCCGCGGGTGTACTGCACGCTGTGATGCTCCTCGAAGCGGCTGCGCAGGCCCTCGAGGATCTTGACGCTGTCCTCCACGGTCGGCTCGGTCACATCGACCTTCTGGAAGCGGCGCGCCAGGGCGCGATCCTTCTCGAAGATGCCGCGGTACTCCTGGTAGGTGGTGGAGCCGATGCAGCGCAGGTCGCCCGAGGCCAGCAGCGGCTTGAGCAGGTTGGAGGCGTCCATCACGCCGCCGCTGGCGGCGCCGGCGCCGATGATCATGTGGATCTCGTCGATGAAGACGATCGCGCCCGGACGCTGCTGCAGGTCCTGCATCACCGCCTTGAAGCGCTTCTCGAAGTCGCCGCGATACTTGGTGCCGGCGATCAGCGAGCCCATGTCCAGGCTGTAGATCACCGCGTTCTTGAGCAGGTCAGGCACCCTGCCCTCGACCACCAGCCAAGCCAGGCCCTCGGCGATCGCCGTCTTGCCGACACCGGCCTCGCCGACCAGCAGCGGATTGTTCTTGCGGCGGCGGCACAGCGTCTGCATGACGCGCTCGATCTCCTGCTCGCGGCCGATCAGCGGATCGATCTGCCCGCGCGCGGCGCGCTCGTTGAGATTGCTGGCGTACTGCTCCAGCGCCGACTTGCCGCTGGGCTTCTCGGGCGCGTCCTCGCGCTCCTCGGGATCCTGCTGCGACTTCTCGGGCATGTTGCCGTTCTTGCTGATGCCGTGGGAGATGAAGTTGACCACGTCGAGGCGGGTGACGCCCTGCTCATTGAGCAGGAACACCGCCTGGGTGTCCTTCTCGGCGAAGATCGCCACCAGCACGTTGAGCGTGCTGACCTGCTTCTTGCCGGCCGCCTGCACATGGTAGATGGCGCGCTGCAGCACGCGCTGGAAAGACAGCGTCGGCTGCACCTCGTGCTTGTCGTTGTCCTTGACCGCCTGGACATGCGTCTTGAGGTAGTCGCGCAGCGCCTGTTCCAGCCGGTCCATGTCGCCGCCCGCGGCGATCAGCGCCTCGGAGACGTTGGCGTCCGACAGCAGCGCCAGGAGAAGATGCTCGACCGTCAGCAGTTCGTGACCTTCCATGCGGGCGGCGACGAATGCGGCGTCAAGGGCTTTCTGAAGTTCTTCGGATAACATTTGTTGCCTCCGGCTCAACCGCTTGCGCGGCTGGTTTTCAGGCCTTCTCCATTACAGTCAAAAGGGGGTGCTGGTGTTCGCGAGCATACGCGTTCACCTGCGCCGTCTTGGTTTCCGCGATCTCGGCGGGGAAGATCCCCGCCACACCACGGCCCTGCGTGTGCACGTGCAGCATGACCTGTACCGCCGATTCCCGTGTGTGACGGAAGAACTGTTGCAAAACCTGGACCACAAATTCCATCGGGGTGTAGTCGTCGTTCAGCATCACCACCTTGTACATCGGCGGTTGCTGTGTCTTGGGCTTGGCTTCCTGTACTGCCAGGCCCTGGTCGGAATGTCGGTCAGGCTCGTTGCTCATGGGTCAAAGTGTAGCGCCGTGACGGCCTATATGGGGCCGCAAGGCTGTCACAAAAGGGCTGTTGGCAATCCGGTGCAAAAATCGGGGGTCCCCGCCGCTCAGACCACGGGAACCGTGGCGCGTTCGCGCCCGGCGCGGTAGCGCAAGGCGACGGACGGCAGCAGGTGGCGGGTCTTGCGGCGGCGGCCGCAAAGCCGGCACGGCCGGGGTGCCAAGGTTCCGGCGGCCGCCGGAACCGGAATCGCGGCTATCTACTTGTGGGTGAAGGTATATGCCCCGTCCCAGTTCTTGCCTGGGGGGTTGTCGCGCAGGTACATGATGCGCTCGATGAACAGCTCGTAGACCTTGTGCGGCCGGCCCGACTGCGACAGCGAGAAGAACTCGGCCTCGGCCTCGTCCCATTGCTGGCCCCGGTAGAGTTTCAGGGCACCACGATGCCGCGCCAGGTCGTTGCGCAGCGCGGGATCCAGCGCGTCCTTGGGACCCATCGGCTCGTAGATCGCCACCGGCTCGTTCTTGCCCTTGACCACCACGAAATCGAGTTCGCGGAAGGCCCATTCGTTGGGCGCCGAGTTGCGTGTGGACTCCGAGCAGAGGATGGCCACCCCGTACTCCTTGGTCAGGCTCTCCAGGCGCGAGCCCAGGTTCACCGCGTCGCCCATGACCGTATAGGCCATGCGGAACTCCGAGCCCATGTTGCCGACGTTCATCTTGCCGCTGTTGAGTCCGACGCCGATATTGAGCCGGGGCCAGCCGCGCTTCTCGAACTCCCCGTCGAGCTCGCGCACTGCCCGCACCATCTCCAGGCCGGCCTCCAGGGCGTGCAGGCCATGCCCGGGGTCCGCCAGCGGGGCGCCCCAGAACGACATGATGGCATCGCCCATGTACTTGTCGATGGTGCCGCGATGGCGGTGGATGACGCCGGTCTGCTTGGTCAGGAAGGCGTTCATCAGCTGCGCCAGTTCCTTGGCCTCCAGCTTCTCGGAAATGCTGGTGAAGCCGCGCACGTCCGAGAACAGCACCGTCATCTCGCGCGACTCGCCCTCCATGGAAATCTCGCCGGACCGTTCCGCCATCTCGGCGACGATCTCGGGCGGCACGTACTGGCCGAACTGCTTGGACACGGCACGGGCACGGCGCGACTCGACGAAATAGCCGTACAGCAACTGGGCCAGGTACAGCATCAGGGTGAATACCACCGGCACGCCGAAAGGCATGACGAAGTTGCCGTAGCTCCACAGGCCGAAGGCCAGCCCGGTGATCAGCGCCAGCACCACCGCGCCGAGCACACCGGCCAGCAGCGGCGACAGCGCGGTGAAGGCCCAGGCGATCAGGGCGCCGATGACCAGCAGCATCACCGCCTCGATGCCGTTGTAGTACGGCGCCTTCTGCTTGATGTTGCCGCTGAGCAGGCCTGAAATGATGTTGGCGTGGACCTCTACCCCCGAGTAGGCCTTGGCCACCGGCGTCACGCGCAAGTCGCGCAGCCCGGGGGCGCTGGTGCCCACCAGCACGATCCTGCCCTTCAGCACCGAGGCATCGGCCTTGCCGGCGATGACGTCGGAGGCCGAGACGTAGGGAAAGCTGCCCTCCGGCCCACGGTAGGGAACCATCACGGCGATACGCTCATCCACCGCAGCCACCAGCGAACCGGCACGCAGGCGCTCCAGGTTCAGCGAGGTGCGCACGTCGGGTGGCTCGAATTCGAAGTCGATCGCCGGACGGCCCACCGCCAGGCGCGCCAGCGCCAGCGCCATCGACTCGTAGACCGCCCCCTTGTACAGCTGCACCAGGGGCACGCGACGGTAGACACCATCTTCATCCAGGGTCGGGTTGTCGAAGAAGCCGCAGGACGGGCTGGTGCCCTGCAGTTCCTCGAGGTTGCCGGTGTAGCCCTGCGGACGGATCCAGTCCAGGTCGTAGAGCTTGGCGGCCATCGCCTCCATGACCGGCGCGCAGAGGGCGCCGACGCCCTCCTGCTGCTGGGCCTGGAGGGTCTGGCCGAAATAGTAGCCCCAGACCACCGGCTTGCCGCGCATCGCCTCGGCAAAGGCGCGGTCGTTGTCCATGGTTCCACGCAGCGCCGTGGCGCGCTCGGCGAACCCCGGCAGGTCGGCCAACTCGCCCTGCTGCAGTCGGTCCAGCAGCTGCAGGCCGGAGCTGCGGTCGGGCTCGGAGAACACGATGTCGAAGCCGACGGCCTTGACCTGGTATGGCCCGAAAAGATTGTTGGCCAGGGTCGCCAGCTTGTCGCGGGACCAGGGCCACTGCCCTTCCACCGCCAGGCTCTTTTCGTCGATGTCGACGATCACCACGGCCGGGTCGATGGTCCCCGGCAGGGTCGCATTGACCCGGCTGTCGTAGGTGAAATGCTCGATCTGCTGCAGCAGCCGCAACTGCTGCACGCCGGAGGTGTGCACCATGAACAGCAGGAGCACGAAACCGCTGATGGCGAAACGTGTAACCGTACGAGACATTTCGCCGACTCCCCCAAGTCTTTCGGCCAAGTTACTGAATGTTGAGGATTGGGGCAATTCTTGGAGCTTGCCATGGGCCTGCCGGTCGCTGCGGTGCCCCCGTATTTGCGGCCAGGCAAGGCGCGAGGAGGACGCTTGGCGGGACCAAGTAACTGACGAGCAACACAGCATGGCCGCAAAGACGGGGCACCCGAAGGGCGGGACCGCCTGGGCGCAGGGCGGCGTCCCGAGTCGCTGATGTACATCTAGTACACGGCGCGCCTCGGGACATAGCCCTGCACCCAGGCGGTCTCCGCCGCAGCGATCGGCAGGCCCATGGCAAGCTCCAACGTGTTGCCCGTCACACTCGCAGGTTATGATGCGGAATGACCGCAGCACTCCCTTTACATAAGCTGACCCAGGCCTACGAGCGCCATGGGCGGCGCTTGCCGCCGGTGGCCAACCTGCTGCTGCTGGCCCTGATCGCGGCCACCCTGGCCCGCCTGGCCTGGACCCTGCTGCCGGTCCCCGAGGCCGGCCGCTGGCAGCCGGCCCCGGCCGCCGCCGCCCGCCCCGCCGCCCAGGCCGGCCCCGGCCCGGCCGACGTGGAACGGCTCGCCGGCGCCAACCTGTTCGGCAGCTACGAGGCGGTGCCGGGCGCCAGCGACCTCGACAATGCCCCCGATACCCGGCTGAACCTGACCCTGATCGGCATCCTGGCCGGCCGCGGCAACGACGACTCCCGCGCCCTGATCGCCGACGGTTCCGGCGAGGAGAAGCCCTACGCCATCGGCGACGATCTTGCCCGCGGCGTGACCCTGGAGGCGATCTTCGCCGACCGCGTGGTGCTGATGCGCAACGGCAAGGCCGAGACCCTGCGCCTGAACAAGGACCAGCCGGGCAGCAGTGGCGTGGCCGCCTCCGGCCCGGTGGACACCGGCACGGCAGTGGACGCCGGCACGGCCGCCACCCTGGGGGCCGCCCGCGACCAGATCCTGCAGGACCCGTCCCGCGCCTCGGAGTACATCCGCGTGCAGCCGGCCAGCGTCAACGGCCAGCTGCGCGGCTACCGCGTCTACCCCGGCCGCGAGCGCGAGCTGTTCAACAACGTCGGCCTGCGTCCCGGCGACGTGGTCACGGCGGTCAATGGCATAGAATTGGACAATGCCCAGAAGGCCCTGCAAATGCTCAGCGACCTGAGCAAGTCCAGCAATTTCGCCCTGACCGTCGAACGCGGTGGCCAGGCGCAAACCGTCAACGTCACGCTGAACTAGTACAAGAAATGACTCCGCTCAAAATCGCGATGCGCGCGGTACTGCTCTGCCTTGCCCTGGCGTCCCTGCCGGCGCGGGCAGACGTCACCCTGAACCTGAAGGACGCCGAGATCAGCACGCTGATCGCCACCGTCAGCGAGGTGACCGGCAAGAACTTCATCGTCGACAGCCGGGTCAAGGGCAAGGTCACGGTGATCTCGTCCTCGCCGATGTCGGCGGACGGCCTCTACGAAACCTTCCTGGCGGTGCTGGCGGTCAACGGCTTTGCGGCGGTGCCGGCCGGCGACACGATCAAGATCATCCCCGAGACCAATGCGCGCTGGGAGGGCTCCTCCTACGGCGGCGACGCCGGCGGCCTGGCCAAGGACGAGATCGTCACCAAGGTCTTCCCGGTGCAAAACGTCTCGGCCACGCAGCTGGTGCCGATCCTGCGCCCGATGATCCCGCAGTGGGGCCACCTGGGTGCCTACCAGCCCTCCAACATCCTGATCATCTCCGACCGCGCCGCCAACGTGCGCCGCCTCGAGCAGCTGATCCGCCAGATGGACCAGGTGGGCGATCGCGACATCGAGAGCTTCAAGCTGGAGAATGCCTCCGCCGCCGAGGTGGTGCGCATCCTCACCGCGCTCACCCAGCAGGACAAGCAGGCCGATCCGAGCATGCGCCAGACCGCGATCATCGCCGACGAGCGCAGCAACTCCGTGCTGATCGGCGGCGACCGTACCGAGCGCGGCAAGTACCGCGACATCATCCGCCAGCTCGACCAGCCGGTGACCGACGGCGGCGCCACGCAGGTGGTCTACCTGCGCTATGCCACCGCCGAGAACCTGGCGCCGATCCTGGAGGGCTATGCCCAGGAAGTAGCCAAGTCCGACAGCAAGAGCAGCGCCGGTGGCGCCGCGCCCGCCGCGGCCCCGGCCGCAAGTTCCGGCGGCGGCGGCCGCGACGGCATCCGCGTGCTGTCCGACAAGGACACCAATGCCCTGATCATCACCGCGCCGCCCAAGGCGATGCGCCAGATCCGCGACGTCATCGCCCAACTCGACATCCAGCGCTCGCAGGTGCTGGTGGAGGCGATCATCGCCGAGGTCAGTGCCACCACCAGCAACCAGCTGGGCGTGGACTGGGCCGTGTTCAACAAGGAGCGCATCGCCGCCGCCGGCATCCTCAACCCCAGCACCTCGCAGGCGCTGAGCAACGCCGCCAGCGCGCTCGGCAACAGCAGCAGCAGTTCCGGCAACACCGCCACCGCCGCACTGTCCCTGCTGGGCCTGGGCGCCACCGCCGCGGGCGGCATCATCAACGACAACGGCACCAGCTTCGGCCTGCTGCTCAAGGCCCTCAAGGGCGACGGCAGCAGCAACATCCTGTCGACGCCAACGCTGCTGACGATGGACAACGAGGAAGCCAAGTTCTCGGTCGGCCAGGAAGTGCCCTTCCTGACCGGCAGCTTCAGCAACACCGGTTCCGGCTCCAGCACGGTCAACCCGTTCCAGACCATCGAGCGCAAGGACGTGGGCCTGACCCTGGGCGTCACGCCGCAGATCAACGAGGGCAACGTGGTCAAGCTGAAGATCGACCTGGAATCGTCCAGCCTCACCGCCAGTGCCGACAGCACGCTGCAGCAGACCACCAACAAGCGCACCCTGACCAACACCGTGGTGGTGGAAACCGGCCAGGTGCTGGTGATCGGCGGCCTGACCGACGACAAGCTCAATGATTCCAAGAACCAGGTGCCCTTCCTCGGCGACCTGCCGCTGCTCGGCAACCTGTTCCGGGCCCGGGCGGTCAAGAAGGACAAGAGCAACCTGATGGTGTTCATCCGCCCCACGATCCTGCGCAAGCAGTCCGAGGCCGACTACTACACGCGCAAGAAGTACGACGCCGTGCGCCAGGCGCAGATCGACTCGGCGAAGGTGACCCAGTCCACCGGCCGCCAACCGATGCTGAAGCCCTATGACGTGCTGATGAGCGATGCCCCGCCACCGCCGCCAGTGACGGAACAGCAGGTCCCGCCGCCCTCCGTCGCCGGTCAGGCGCGTCCGCAGCCGCCCGCTCCGCCCGCCACGAACTGAGCGGTCTGCCATGGAAATCGCATTGCGGCGCCCGCCGTTCGCTTTCGCCAAGCGCCACGGCCTGATCGTCACCGAGGACCAGGGCGAGCACGTGCTGGTGGCGGCCCGACCCGGTGTCGGTGTCGATGCGATCCAGGAAACCCGTCGCTTCGTCGGCCGGCCGCTGCGCCTGCAGAACGTCAGCGCGCAGGAGTTCGACGCGCTGCTGCAGAAGACCTACGAGGGCCAGACCTCGGCCAGTTCCAGCCTGATGGACGGACTGGGCGAGGAGGAAGCCGACCTTGGCTCCCTGGCCCAGGCCCTGAGCGAAAACCAGGACCTGCTGGAATCCAGCGACGACGCGCCGGTGATCAAGTTCATCAACGGCCTGCTGGTCGAGGCGATCAAGGAAAACGCCTCGGACATCCATATCGAAAGCTTCGAGAGCCGCCTGCAGATCCGCTTCCGCGTCGACGGCGTGCTGCGCGAGGTGCTGTCCCCGCCCCGGCAGTTGGCCCCGCGCCTGGTGTCGCGCATCAAGGTCATGGCCAAGCTCGACATCGCCGAGAAGCGCCTGCCGCAGGACGGCCGCATTTCGCGCGCCTTCGGCGGCCGCAAGGTCGACCTGCGCGTTTCGACCATCCCCACCGGCGCGCACAACGAGCGCGTGGTGATGCGTATCCTCGACAAGCAGGCCGAGCGCCTCGACCTGGAACAGCTGGGCCTGGACGAGGAGCAGATCGCCGTCATGCGGCGCATCCTGTTCCGCCCCTACGGCATCATGCTGGTCACCGGCCCCACCGGCTCGGGCAAGACCACCACGCTGTACTCCGGCCTGTCGGTACTCAACGACCGCAGCCGCAACATCATGACGGTCGAAGACCCGATCGAGTACTACATCGACGGCATCGGCCAGACCCAGGTCAACACCAAGGTCGAGATGACCTTCGCGCGCGGCCTGCGCGCGATCCTGCGCCAGGACCCCGACGTGGTGATGGTCGGCGAAATCCGTGACCTTGAAACCGCGCAGATCGCGGTGCAGGCCTCGCAGACCGGCCATCTGGTCTTGTCGACCCTGCATACCAACACCGCGGTGGGCGCCGTGACGCGCCTGCGCGACATGGGCGTGGAGCCCTACCAGCTTTCCTCCTCGCTGATCGGTCTGATGGCGCAGCGCCTGGTGCGCTCGCTGTGCAAGCACTGCAAGGTGCCTTACGAGGCCAGCGTCGTCGAAAAGGAACAGCTGGGCGTGGAACTGGCGCCGCCGCTGACGCTGTACAAGCCGGTGGGCTGCCCGGCCTGCCGCCACACCGGCTTTCTCGGCCGCAGCGGCATCCACGAGATCATCGAGATCGACCGCCAGCTCGAGAGCATGATCCACGACGAGTCTTCCGAGCAGGCGATGGAAGCCTACGCCCGTTCGCGCGGCCCCGGCATCATCCAGTCGGGCCGCAACAAGGTCCTCAACGGCAAGACCACCTTGCGCGAAGTGCTGCGCGTGACGATCGAGGACTGAACCAGCAATGTCCGCCTTCGAGTACAGCGCGCTGGATGCGCGCGGCCGCCAGGTCAAGGGCCTGATCGAAGGCGACACCCCGCGCCAGGCGCGGCAGCTGCTGCGTGACCGCGGACTGTCGCCGCTGGACGTCACCGAGGTGGCCGAGCGCAAGAGCGGCGGCCTGTCGTTCCAGGGTGGCGGCGGCATCAGCCACACCGAGCTGTCGCTGTTCACGCGCCAGCTGGCGATCCTGGTTCGTTCCGGCCTGCCGCTGGACGAGGCCCTGACCGCCGTCGCCGAGCAGAGCGAAAGCAAGCGCGTACAGCGCGTCGCCCTGGGCGTGCGTTCCGGCGTGATCGAGGGCAACAGCCTGGCGATGTCGCTGAACCAGTTCCCCAACGCCTTCCCGCCGCTGTTCCGCGCCACGGTGGAGGCCGGCGAGCAGTCCGGCAAGCTCGACTACATCCTCGAACGCCTTGCCGAATACGTCGAGAAGCGCCAGGCGATGCGCAGCAAGATGATGCTGGCGGCGGTGTACCCGACTATTCTCGCGATCGTCGCGGTCGGCGTGCTGGTGGTGATGCTGACCTACGTCGTGCCGCAGGTGGTCTCGGTGTTCGACAGCATCGACACCGAGCTGCCGCCGCTGACCAAGGCCCTGATCGGCGCCTCGGCGTTCCTGCGCAACTACGGCATCTATGTGGCCCTGCTGCTGGTGGCGGGTGCCGTGGTGTTCTCGCGCATGATGCGCGCCGATCCCTTCAAGCGAAAAGTGCACCGCTTCATCCTGCGCCTGCCTCTGGTGGGCCGGCTGACACGCGGCGCCAACACCGGTCGCTTCACGCGCACGCTCGGCATCCTGTTCGGCAGCGGCGTGCCGATCCTGGACGCCATGCGTATCGGCACGCAGGTGGTCGACAACCTGCCGATGCGCGACGCCATCGAAGACGCCGCGATCAAGGTGCGCGAGGGCGCCACGCTGTCGCGCTCGCTCAATGCGAGCAAGTTGTTCCCGCCGATCGCGATCCACCTGATCGCCAGCGGCGAGACCTCCGGCAAGCTCGACGAAATGCTCGACCGCTCCGCCGAGAACCAGGAGCGCGAAGTGGAAACCCTGGTCGCCACCATGATGGGCGTACTGGAGCCGCTGGTGATCGTGGCGATGGGCGGCATGGTGATGCTGATCGTGCTGGCGATCCTGCTGCCGATCTTCGACCTGAACAACCTGGTCAAGTAGCCGTCGACCTGCTGGGCCTGCTGTCCCCAAGACTTCAGTCCGCAAATAAACGCGAATCAACGCAAATGGACAGCCTTCCATTCGCGTTCATTTGCGTTTATTTGCGGACTGCTTTTGCGCAGCAGCGCCCATGGACGCCAGCCTGACCGCGGACACAGGAGACTGGGCCTCTAGGCCCCTGAGAACAGCTCAGGCCGCTTCGCTGGCACCCAGCGGAGCGTCGTCGGCAGGCTTGAGCACCACGCCCAGCAGGCTGCTGATGCGCGCCGGGATGTCCTGCTCCACCGCCTTGATCGCCACGCCGATGGCATGGGCGAAGGCCTGCGCATCGGCGCTGCCATGGGACTTGACGACGATGCCGGTGAGGCCGGCAAAGCTGGCGCCGTTGTAGTTGCGTGGATCCATGCGCCGTCCCAGTGCCTTGAGCGCCGGCATCGCCGCCACCGCCGCGGCCTTGGTGAAGATGTTGCGGGTGAACTCTTCCTTCATGAACTGGTGCACCAGCTTGGCGACACCCTCGCCGGTCTTCAGCGCGACATTGCCGACGAAGCCGTCGCAGACCACCACGTCGACGTCACGCAGGAAGATGCCGTCGCCCTCGACGAAGCCGATGTAGTTCAGGCCCGACTGCTGCAGCAGCGAAGCTGCGAGCTTGATCGTGTCGTTGCCCTTGATCTCTTCCTCGCCGATGTTCAGCAGCGCGACCTTGGGCCGCTCGATGCCGTACACCGCGGTGACCATGGCCGCGCCCATCACGGCGAACTGCACCAACTGGTCGGCGCCGCACTCGGCATTGGCGCCCAGGTCCAGCATGTGGACGTGACCGTTGACCGAGGGAATGGCGGAGATGATCGCCGGACGGTCGATGCCCGGCAGGGTCTTGAGCACGAACTTGGCGGTGGCCATCAGCGCGCCGGTATTGCCGGCGGAAACGGCACCGCGCGCGCGGCCTTCCTTGACCAGGTTGATGGCCACGCGCATCGAGGAATCCTTCTTGTTGCGCAGCGACTTGGACGGTGACTCGTCCATCTCCACGACTTCGCTGGCGTGCTGCAGCGTCAGTCGCGGATCGCCGGCGTGCTTGCGCTCGGCCAGTGCGGCACGCAGCCTGCCCTCGTCGCCGACGAGGATCAGCTGCAGCAGCGGGTGCTCCCGCAACGACGACAGAGCGGCGTCCACGACTACCGGGTAGCCGTGATCGCCGCTCATGGCGTCGATGGCAAGGACGACGGGGGCAGCCATGCGGATGCGCCCGGTATCCAGCCTTACTCTTCGGTGCTGTCGCCGGCCGAGCCGGCCGTGTCGATGACCTTCTTGCCGCGGTAGTAGCCGTCGGCCGTCACGTGGTGACGCTGGTGCGTCTCACCGGAAGTGGCGTCGACCGACAGTGCAGCCGGCTTGACCTTGTTCTTCCAATGGGCGTGGCGGTGGCCACGCATCGAACGGGATTTCTTGTCCTGGGAAACTGCCATTGTCTTGCTCCGTCGGGCACAACGCCCTGACTATCACTTCAATCTGACTTCAACTGCTTCTTCAATGCCGCGAAAGGGTTTTCCCGACGAGGCTCTTCTTCCACCGGCGCAGCCTCTGGCTGCACCGCAACAACATTTTCGCACGATTCGCAGCGCGGCAGCATCGGCAAGGACAGCAAAATCTCGTCCTCGATCGCTTCACGCAGCTGCAACTCGTCGTTCTCGACCAGCAACGGCTCGCAATCCTGCATCAGGGCGCGCTCGCTGGCCTCGTCCACCACCAGTCGCCAGTCGACTTCCGTCTGCAGCGGCCAGCCATAGGTCTTGCCGCAACGCTTGCAGGCCAACGGCAGCACGCCGCCGAGCGTACCCTGCAAGGCCACGTGGCCTTGCAGCGAGCTTGCCTGCAGCGACACCGCGAGCATCCCGCCCGTCTCTGCCAGCAGCTCAGCCAGGCGCGGCAGCGCCTTCAGCGGCAGATCACCATGGAAGCGCTCCGCCTGCGCGGCGGTACTGGAAACACGTATTCTGGCGGGGATACCCAAGGCCATCGTCCCGAGCTACCCTTCAAAGGGCGCGCATCATAGAGACAGCCCCTCGAAAAGTCAAAGCGGGCACGGGCGCATATTCCAAAGAATTCAATGGTTAGCCGGCATTTTTCACCGGGGTATCGAGCGATGGCCGTCGCCGAGGATGCCGGCGGCAACGGACTGGAGCGAAACCCATGGTTGTTCCATGGGTTGAGTGAAGTCCTAGCCGCCGGCACCACAGGCAGGCCAGCGCCGATCAGCCTTCGATCCCCCGAAGCTCGATCCGCAACCAACGACTATCATGGGCCATGAATCTCGATATACCCGCAGGGATCGAAGGCGACCCGGTGGAAAATGCCGGCTGACAATCCCCCGCTGATCCTTGCTTCCGGCTCGCGCTACAGGGCGGAACTGCTGGGGCGCCTGCAACTGCCCTTCAAACCCCTGCCCTCCCATGTCGACGAGACTCCCCAGCCCGGGGAGACCCCGCGCGAACTGACCCAGCGCCTGGCGGTGGCCAAGGCCCGCGCCCTGGCCCAGGATCACCCCCAGGCCTGGATTCTCGGCTCGGACCAGTCCGCCGCCACCCAGGGGCGCCACCTGGGCAAGCCCGGCACCCTGGAGCGGGCGCGGGCGCAGCTGAAGCTGCTGTCGGGGCAGACCGTGGAGTTCCTGACCGCCGTTGCACTGATTCAGGGCACGAAGCTGCTGCAGGGCCTGGACGTGACCACGGTGCGCTTCCGGCGCCTGGACGAGCCGACCATCGAGCGCTACCTGGCGGCCGAGCCGGCCCTGGACTGCGCCGGCAGCTTCAAATGCGAGGGCCTGGGGATCAGCCTGTTCGAGGAAATCCGCAGCAGCGACCCCACCGGACTGGTCGGCCTGCCCCTGATCCGCACCGCCGCGCTGCTGCGCGAGGCGGGGTTCGCGATTCCCTGAAGAAGCCCCTGATCGGGAATCTCAGTCCGCAAATGAACGCGAATAAACGCAAATGAACTGGAGCGCCTTCCTGGCTTGATTTGCGTTCATTTGCGTCCATTTGCGGACAGCATTGCTTCTGCGGCAGTTGATGCCGTCAGCCAGGCCGGCAATCCGGAAACGTCCTCCAGCAGCACTGCGGGGCTGAAGAGGCGCAGGCGCGCGGCATCGTGCACACCACAGAGCACGCCGGCACACGGCATGCCGATGGCGGCGGCCATGGCCATGTCGTATTCAGTGTCGCCGATCATCAGCGCCTGATCGGCCTTCAGATCCTCGGCCTCCAGCAGTTCCCGCAGCATCAGCGGGTCGGGCTTGGAGGCGGTTTCGTCGGCGGTGCGCGAACCCACCAGCAGACACCGTATCTCGGCGTGGTGGCGCAACGAGCGGTCCAGGCCGCGGCGCGACTTTCCGGTGGCCACCGCAAGTCGGTAGCCCTGCCCGTGCAGGGCCTCCAGGGCCTCCAGGGCTCCCGGGAACAGGGGCGCCTCGGCAGTCTCGGTCACCCATTGCGCACGGTAGCGCTCCAGCAGGGCCTTGAGTGCGTCGAGCTCCAGTTCGGGAAAGAGGCGCGTGAGCACGTCGTTCATGCCCAGGCCGATCAACTCGCGGATGGTCTTGTCGTCACGCGTCGGCAACGACAACGCCCGAATCGCCACCTGCATGGTCTGCACGATGGCGGCGGCCGAGTCGGCAAGGGTCCCGTCCCAGTCAAAGATCAGCAGCTGTGGCCGAACTCCGGCGGCAGCCGCTGCACTCACCGCCCAGGCCCGAGTTTCGTCAGGAAATCCCTGAGCTCATCGGTCATCGGCGCATTCAGGATCAGCTTGGGGAACTCTTCGTCCGCCACCAGCTTGAGGAAATGCGAGTGCAGGAACATGCGCTTGAGGCCCCTGTCCTTGTACTGCTTGTTGACCTCGCGCTCGCCGTACTTGGTGTCACCGCAGACCGGGTGGCCCAGCGCCAGCGAATGCACGCGGATCTGGTGGGTGCGGCCGGAAAAGATCTGCACTTCCATCAGGGTGGCGTCGCGGTAGCGCGCCTTGGGCGAGAAGCGCGACATGGAGGGCTTGCCCTCTTCCTCGTCGATCTCCACGCGCAGGTTGTTGCGCACCAGGGCGGCGTCGACATCACGGTCCTCGCCACGCCACTTGCCGTCCAGCAGGGCGAAGTAGCGCTTGTCGGCGGTGCTGTTCTTGAAGGCCCGCTGGGCGCGCAGCAATGCCGGGCGGGTCTTGGCCAGCAGCAGGACACCGCTGGTGTCGCGGTCCAGCCGATGTGCCAGTTCGATGAATTCGTACTTGCCCCAGGCGCGAACGGTCTCGATCACCCCGTAAAGTACGCCGGTTCCGCCGTGCGCAGACAGGCCCGCGGGCTTGTTTATCGCCAAGTAGTGCTCATCTTCGTGTATCACCGCCTCACGCAGCTTGTTCAGCACTGCATCCGGCGGACGAACCGTTTCACCCTTCTCGGCCATGCGCACCGGCGGGATGCGCACCTCCTCGCCCTTGACCAGTTTGCGCTCGGCTTTGGCGCGCCCGCCGTTCACCCGCACCTGGCCGGAACGCAGGAGTCGGTAGACATGCGACTTCGGCACGCCAGGCAGTTGTTTTAAAAGAAAATTATCGATCCGCTGGCCATCTTCACCAGCGGTAACGGTAACCTTGCGCACTTCTTGGCGGGTTTGTGTCAAAATACGACATTCCGTTTGAATAAGCGGAAAATTCCGTTACCGCATCGGCGGTTACGGAATCGATTAGGGGACGTTGCAGCGCGCATCTTAGCAGCGCAGCACGCCTCAAGTTTGCGTCTGTGGCGCGCCAGTGCCGCAGGCATCATCAAAAACCAACGCTCCTGCAAAGGGCGGGCGACCTACAAAGACAACGCAAAATGCCTGTCACTGAACTCTCCCCTGCCCCGCGGTCGAGCGTCACCAGACGAGACCAACATGAAACGCATTCTGATCAATGCCACGCAGCGCGAAGAGCTGCGCGTGGCGATCGTGGACGGGCAAAAGCTGCATGACCTTGATATCGAGCACGCCTCCCGCGAGCAGAAGAAAGGAAACATTTACAAAGGCCGCATCACCCGCGTAGAGCCCAGCCTCGAAGCCTGCTTCGTCGACTACGGTGGAGAACGCCACGGCTTCCTGCCGGTAAAGGAAATCGTCCGCTCCTATTTCAAGGGCGACGGCAAGAACCTGCGCGACCAGCTCGACGAAGGCCAGGAAATCATCGTCCAGGTCGAGAAGGAAGAGCGCGGCAACAAGGGCGCGGCCCTGACCACGTTCGTCTCCCTGGCCGGCCGCTACCTGGTGCTGATGCCCAACAATCCGCGCGCCGGCGGCATTTCGCGCCGCGCCGACGGCGACGAGCGCGAGGAAGCCAAGGAAGCCCTGAACCAGCTGAACCTGCCGGACGGCATGGGGCTGATCATCCGCTCCAACGGCGTCGGCCGCACGGTCGAGGAACTGCAGTGGGACCTCGACCACCGCGTCGGCACCTGGAACGCGATCATCGCCGAGGCCGCCAAGCGCCAGGGGCCCTTCCTGATCTACCAGGAAAACAACATCGTGATGCGCGCGCTGCGCGACTACCTGCGCGCCGATATCGGCGAGGTGATCGTCGACAACCCCGAGATCTACGAGGAAGCCCGCGAGCAGCTGCAGTATTCGACGCCGCAGGACCTGCCCAAGCTCAAGCAGTACAACGACGAAACCCCGCTGTTCCAGCGCTTCCAGGTCGAGAGCCAGATCGAACTGGCGCATGAACGCAATGTGCGCCTGCCCTCCGGCGGCTCGATCGTGATCGACCATACCGAGGCCCTGACCGCGATCGACATCAACTCCGCCAAGGCCACCGGCGGACGCGACATCGAGGAAACCGCGTTCAATACCAATCTGGAAGCGGCCGAGGAAATCGCCCGCCAGCTGCGCCTGCGGGATCTCGGCGGCCTGATCGTCGTCGACTTCATCGACATGGCCAGCTCCAAGAACCAGAAGGAAGTCGAGAAACGCCTGGAGCGCGCGGTCGAAATGGACCGCGCCCGCATCCAGCTGGGCCGCATCTCGCGCTTCGGCCTGCTGGAGCTGTCGCGCCAGCGCCTGCGCCCGACGCTGGCCGAGCATACCCAGGTGGCTTGCCCGCGCTGCAGCGGCCGTGGCCACATCCGCAGCGTCGAGTCGCTGGCGCTGTCGATCCTGCGACTGATCGAAGAAGAGGCGATGAAGGAGCGCACAGGGCGCGTGATCGCCCAGGTGCCGGTCGACGTCGGCACGTTCCTGCTCAACGAGAAGCGCCTCAACGTACGCGAGATCGAGGCGCGTTGCCGCGTGCACATCGCGGTGGTGCCGAACCCGACGCTGCACACGCCGAACTTCGAGATCAAGCGCGTGCGCGCCGATCACCTGGCGCAGGACGGCAACTCCGGCATTTCCTACGTGCTGGCGCAGAACTTCGACGCCGCGGCCCAGGAAGAAATGGCCAAGCCGCAGGCGCCGACGCGTCCGCTGCAGGAGCCGGCGGTCAAGCAGATCGTGCCGGCGACGCCGGCGCCGATCGTGATCAAGCAGGAGATCGTCGCCGCCCCTGCGCCGGTGCAGATGGTTGCGGTGCCCACCGAGTCGGTCTGGACCCGCCTGATGCGCTGGCTCGGCTTCGGCGCCCAGCCGGTCACCGAGGCCCCTCCGGCCAAGGCTCCGCAGGACCAGCGCCGCCGCGACGAGCAGCGCCGCGACGGTCGTGGCGGCAACAACCGCGGTGAGCGTGGCGAGCGTGGCCGTGACCAGAATCGCGACCAGAACCGCGGCCAGCAGCAGGGCCAGCAGCGCCGTGACGGCCAGCAGGGCCCGCGCCGCGATGGCCAGCAACAGAATCCGCAGCAGCAGAAGAATCGCGACGGCCAGCAGCAGAACCCGCCGCAGAAGAACCGCGACGGCCAGCAGAACCCGCCGCGCCGCGATGGCCAGCAGCCGCAGCAGAACCGCGGCGAAGGCCAGCAGCAGAACCAGCAGAAGGGTCGCGACGGCCAGCAGCAGGACCGTCAGCAGCAGAATCCGCAGCGCCAGGGCCGTGATGGCCAGCAGCGCCGCGACGGCCGCCCGGAGCGTCCGCAGCAGACGGAGCAGCTGCCGCTGACCGCCGAAGGAGCTGCCGCCGAACTGGCCGCCGAGGCCGCAGGCCTGGAGCCGGAAGGCACAGAGGGTCATGCGCCGGGTGGACGCAGCCTGCGCGGCCGCCGTAACCGCCGTAACCGCGGCCGTGGTGGTGAAGGCCGTGGCGAAGGCCAGCTGCCGGCAGCCGCCGGCGGCGTGGTCGCGCTGACCGAGGACGATGTCCTGTCCGGCGGCGTGGCCTCCAGCGACATCCCGGCAGCGGAACCCGCTAACGAAGCTGTCCAGGCCCCGGCCGGCGACAGCGGCGAAGTGACGATCTCCTCCGCCATCGAGCCCGCGCCGGAGGCCGAGGCCGAGAGCGACGCCACCGCGGTGGCAGAGGTACAGGCCACGCCGGTCGAGACGCAGGCGCCGGTCGAGGCACAGGACGAATCGCCGGCCCCGCCCGCCGAGACGGCAGCACCGGTGGCGGCCCCCGCCTTCGTCGCTGCGCAGCCCGAGCCTGTGGCCGAAGCCCCTGTTGTCGAAACACCTGTTGTCGAAACACCTGTTACTGCAGCCCCCGTCGCCGAAGCCCCCGCAGCGGTCGCCGAGACGGTAGAGGCCGAAGCCGCGGCCTCCGCTCCGGCGGCCGAGGCCGAGGAAGAGGTTCAAACGGTTGCAATGGACAGCCCCGAAGATGTCGCCGAAGCGGAAGAAAGCGCGCGGAAGTTCCGCGCCAGCGCCCCGGCCTCCGACTACTTCAAGCTGTTCGAAGAGCCTGCCCCCGCAGCGGCCGAGACAGAAACGTCCGGCGAACAGAAGCCAGACACCACCCACTCCTGATTGCAATCCATGGATATCACCATTTTCGGCTCGGGCTACGTCGGGCTCGTCACCGCCGCCTGCTTCGCCGATGCCGGCAACACCGTCGTCTGCGTCGATGTCGACGCCAAGCGCATCGAGACCCTGTCGCGCGGCGAAGTGCCGTTCTACGAGCCGGGCCTGGACCAGATCGTCAAGGCCAACTTCCAGGAAGGCCGCCTGCGCTTCACCACGGATGCCGAGGAAGGCGTCCGCCACGGCCTGTTCCAGTTCATCGCCGTGGGCACGCCCCCGGGCGAGGACGGCTCCGCCGACCTGAAGTACGTACTGCAGGTGGCCGACACCATCGGCCGCCTGATGAACGACTATCGCATCGTCATCACCAAGTCGACCGTGCCGGTGGGCACCGCCGACAAGGTGCGTGACGCGGTGCGCGCGGCACTGCAGAAGCGCGGCGGCGAGCCCGCCGAGTTCGATATCGTCTCCAACCCCGAGTTCCTCAAGGAAGGCGCGGCGATCCCGGACTTCACCAAGCCGGACCGCATCGTCATCGGCACCGACAACCCGCGCACGGCCGAACTGATGCGCGCGCTTTATGCGCCGTTCAACCACAACCACGACCGCATCGTGGTGATGGACGTGCGCTCCTCGGAGCTGACCAAGTACGCCGCCAACGCAATGCTGGCGACCAAGATCAGCTTCATGAACGAGCTGGCCAATGTCGCCGAGAAGGTCGGCGCCGACATCGAGAAGGTGCGCATCGGCATCGGCTCGGATCCGCGCATCGGCTATCACTTCATCTATCCGGGCTGCGGCTACGGCGGCTCCTGCTTCCCCAAGGACGTCAAGGCGCTGGTGCATACCGCCGCGGAGTCGGGCCACATGGCGGCGCTGCTGGCCGCGGTGGAAGACGTCAACGAGCGCCAGAAGCGCGTGCTGTTCGAGCGCATCCGCAGCCATTTCGGCGGCGATCTCAAGGGGCGTACCATCGCTCTCTGGGGCCTGGCCTTCAAGCCCAACACCGACGACATGCGCGAAGCTTCCAGCCGCGTGCTGATGGAGTCGCTGTGGGAGGCCGGCGCCAAGGTCCGTGCCTTCGATCCGGTGGCGATGCACGAGACCCGCAAGATCTACGGCGAACGCGCCGACCTGATGCTCTGCGACAGCGCCGAGGCCGCCTGCGATGGCGCCGACGTGCTGGCGATCGTCACCGAGTGGAAGCAGTTCCGCAGCCCGAACTTCGAGCGCCTGGCCAAGCAGCTCAAGCAGCCGACGATCTTCGATGGCCGCAACCTGTACGATCCGCAGCTGCTCAAGCGCCTGGGCTTTACCTACTACAGCATCGGCCGCCAGCCGACTGTGCCCTGAGGCTACGCATCAACAAAAAAGGCTCCGCAAGGAGCCTTTTTTGTTGCGCGGATGATTCAACGCGAGGGTTTCAGCAGAGCGATCACCGCCTGCAGGTCTTCCTCGGTGTCCACGCCACGCGGCGGCGGGTTGTCGGTGACGCCCATCTTGATGCGGAAGCCATGCGTCAGCGCGCGCAGTTGCTCCAGCGCTTCGCAGTCTTCCAGCGGCGCCGGCGGCAGCTGGCTGAACTCGGCCAGCGCCGCCACGCGGTAGGCGTAGAGGCCGATATGGCGGAAGGCCAGGCCCTCCGGCATGCGCGGCTGCTCGCGGCTGGAGCCGTCGCGCTTCCAGGGAATCGGCGCGCGCGAGAAGTACAACGCGTAGCCGCGGCGGTCCATCACCAGCTTGACGACATTGGGATTGAGCCAGTCTTCGAGCACATGCAGCGGATGGCATAGCGATGCAATGTGTGCCTCGCTGTCCTCGGTCAGCAGCTGCGCCGCCTGGCGCACCAGTTCCACCGGCATCAGCGGCTCGTCGCCCTGCAGGTTCACCACCACCGTGTCGGCGGCCCAGCCGGCACCGCGGGCGATTTCGTTGATGCGATCGGTGCCGGAGTTGTGCGTGGCGGCGGTCAACCGTGCATCGGCGCCGAAGCCGCGGCAGGCCTGCAGCACCTGCTCCGAATCGGTGGCGACGATCACTTCCTCGGCACCGCTCTTGCGCGCCGCTTCCCAGACATGGCGCAGCACCGGCTTGCCGTGCACGTCGCGCAGCACCTTGTTGGGCAGGCGCGTGGAGCCCAGGCGCGCGGGAATCACCACCTTGAAGGGCTTCATGCCTCGAGCTCGGCCTCGCTCAGTTCGCGGGCCTCCTCTTCGAGCATGACGGGAATGCCGTCACGCACCGGATAGGCCAGGCGCGAGGCACGGCTCCAGAGTTCCTGCCGCTCCGGGCGCCATTCCAGGGCCCCCTGGCTCACGGGGCAGACGAGTATGTCGAGCAGACGCTTGTCCATGATTCTGGCGCTACGGCAACGATGGGGGCGGCATTGTTGCATGCTTTTCTCCCTGCCGGACCAGGGTCCGCAGCCTCCCGCAGGAGGCCCCCTGCCGCTCAGGCGGACCCGCGTCCGGCGGGCCGCAGGGCGGCCTTCAGCAGCTCCGTGACCCGTGCCGCGCCATCACCCGTGAACTGCAGGCTGGCCGGCACCGCCCACCAGTGGCCGGCGGCGAAGGCGCGGCACTTCACCGCGTCCTTCTCGGTCATCAGCAGCGGTCGCGCATCGCCGAAATCGAGGTCGGCGGCGGTGTAGGCATGGTGATCGGCAAAGGCATGCTCGACCGGCTGCAGGCCCTGGACACGCAAGCTGTCGAAGTAGCGCCCGGGGTTGCCGATGCCGGCGACAGCATGGACCGGCGTGGCGGCAAAGTCGCGCAACGGGCGGCGCTCACCGCTGCGCAGGTTGACGGCGCTGGCGGTGACCAGGCTGAAGCCGACCGCCGTAGGGCCGAAGGCCGAGGCGTCGCCGCCATTGACCAGGATCAGGGCCGCCTGCCCCGCCCGCGACGGCGGCTCGCGCAGGGGACCGGCCGGCAGCTGCCAGCCGTTGCCATAGCCGCGGCGGCCATCGACCACACAGAACTCCAGGTCGCGTTGCAGGCGATAGTGCTGCAGGCCATCATCGCAGACCAGCACATCGGTTTGCGGGTATCGCTGCAGCAGCAGGCGGCCGGCGGCGAGCCGGTCCGGCGCCACGGCCAGCGGCACGCCGCCGCGCTCCGCCATCAGCGCCGGCTCGTCACCACAGAGCGCCGGGTCGGCGCCGGGCGCGACCATGAAGGGAAACGGGCCGCGGCCACCGTAGCCGCGGCTGAGGATGCCAGGGCGGTACCCGAGGCCACGCAGGGTCTCGACCAGCCACAGCACGCAGGGCGTCTTGCCGGTGCCGCCGACGGCGACATTGCCGACCACGATCACCGGTACCGGCAGGCGCTGCGACTGGCGCCGTCGCGACGCGGCCAGCCGCGTCGCGACGGCGCCGTAGGCCAGGCCCAGCGGCCTCAGCCAGGCCGGCGGCGGCTCGGGCCGGTACCAGACCTGTTCGAGCCAGTCCTTCATCAGGCTGGCGTGGCGCCGCTCTCACCATCTTCACGGAACTGCAGGCTGTGCAGCGCCGCGTAGGTGGCCCCCAGCGCCAGCAACTGGGCATGGGTACCGCGCTCCACCACCTCGCCATCGCGCATCACCACGATCAGGTCGGCGTTCTGGATCGTCGACAGGCGGTGGGCGATCACCAGCGTGGTACGGCCCTTGACCAGTTCTTCCAGCGCACTCTGGATGTAGCGCTCGGACTCGGTGTCGAGCGCCGAAGTAGCCTCATCCAGGATCAGGATCGGTGCGTCCTTGAGCAGCGCGCGGGCGATCGCCAGGCGCTGGCGCTGGCCGCCGGAAAGCTTGCCGCCGTTCTGCCCGACCGGGGTGTGCAGGCCCTGCGGCAGGCGGCTGATGAACTCCCAGGCATTGGCGGCCTTGGCCGCCTCGACGATGCGTGCCTCGTCCGGCATGGGATCCAGTCCGTAGGCGATGTTCTCGGCCACCGTGGCGTCGAACAGGCGCACCTGCTGGTCCACCAGCGCGACCTGCGCGCGCAGGCGCTCCAGCGGGTAGTCGCGCACGTCGTGCCCGTCGACCTTCACCATGCCGGCATCGACGTCGTAGAAGCGCGGCAGCAGCGCCAGCAGCGTCGACTTGCCGCTGCCGGAAGCGCCGACGAAGGCCACGGTCTGACCGGGCCGGATCGTCACGGTAATCCCGCGCAGGGCCTCGGAGACATCGGCGCGATAGCGGAAGCGCACGTCCTGGAACTCCACCAGCCCCTGCGCGCGCTGCAGCGGCCGCTCGCCGCCCTTGGGCTCGGTGTCCTCGCCCATCAGCTTGAACACGTCGGCGGCGGCGGAAATGCCGCGCTGCAGACGCTCGTTGACGTTGGTCAGGCTTTTCAGCGGGTTCATCAGCGACAGCATCGCGCCGAGGAAGGACACGAAGGTCCCCGGCGTGATGGCCTGCAGCATCTCGGGCCGCGTCGCAAAGTAGATGATGAAGGCCACCGCCCAGGCGGCGATGAACTGGATCAGCGCGTCGCTGCCGGCCTTGGTGGCCACCAGCTTCATCGACAGCCAGCGCTGCTGCTCGTTGACGCCCTCGAAGCGGCGGCGCTCCTGCTCCTGGCCGTTGTAGATCTTGATGACACGCTGGCCGCCGATCGCCTCCTCCGAGGCCTGCGTGACGATGCCGATGTTCTGCTGGATGCGCCCCGAGACCTTGCGGAAACGGCGGCTGACGTAGGAGATCACGCCGGCAATCAGCGGCGCCACGCCCAGGCAGAACAGCGCCAGCTCCCAGTTGAGCCACAGCATCCAGCCGACCAGGCCGACGACCGTGAGGCCGTCCTTGATGATCGAGGTGAAAGCGGTGGTGACGGCCTCGGCCACCTGCTCGACGTGGTAGGTCAGGCGCGCGATCAGCTGGCCGCTGCTCATGCGGTCGTAGAAACGCACCGGCAGCTTGAGCAGATGATCGAACAGTTCGCCGCGCAGCGCCTTGATCACCCGGCGGCCGATCCAGGACATGCCGAAGGAGCAGATGAACTCGGAGACGCCACGCAGCAGGAACAGGCCGACGATGGCCCAGGGCAACCAGCGGATCACCTCGGGATCACGATTGATGAACGTGCCGTCCAGCAGCGGCTTGATCAGGGACATGAAGCCGACCTGGGTACCGGCGGCCAGGATCATGCCCACCGAGGCCAGCAGGAACACCGGCCAGTGCGGCCGGGTGTAGCCGAGCAGGCGGCGGTAGACGGCCATCGGGCGATAGTCGCCGGCCACGGTCGGAGAAGGTTCGGTCATGGGCGGGAATGGTAACAAACGGCGGGCCGGGTACCGGCCATGGCGTAAACTGCCGTCCTCATTTCGAGGAACCCCCCATGGTGAAGACGCTGTTCGAGAAGATCATCGACCGGGAGATCCCCGGCAAGATCGTCCACGAGGACGAGCACTGCGTGGCGATCCAGGACATCAACCCCGGCGCGCCGATGCACCTGCTGCTGATCCCGCGCAAGCCCATCCCGCGCCTCTGCGACGCCGGCCCCGAGGACCAGGCCCTGCTGGGCCACCTGATGCTGGCCGCGGGCAAGATCGCGGCCGCGCATGGCTACGGCGAGGCTTTCCGGCTGGTGGTCAACAATGGCGCCGAGGCGGGGCAGTCGGTGTTTCACCTGCATCTGCACCTGATCGGGGGCCGTCCCCTGAAGTGGCCCCCTGGCTGACCTGCAGGGTGCGCATTGCGCACCATGGCGCAAGCGCCTGAGACACCCGGTGCGCGATGCGCACCCTACAATGGCGCCCTTAACTTTCCCCCCTGGAGTTTCCCCGATGAGCACCGAGCACGTCCTGACCGAGCTGCAGGACCGGGTCTTCACGATCCGCATGAACCGCCTGGACAAGAAAAACGCCCTGACCACGACGATGTACGAGGGCATCACCGCGGCCTTGCTCAAGGCGGAGTCCGATCCCGAGGTGCGCGTGATCCTGCTGGCCGGCTCCGCCGACTGCTTCACCAGCGGCAACGACCTGGCGGACTTCCTGCAGAACCCGCCCACCGGCGATGACAGCCCCGTGGCGCGCTTCATGCGCACGCTGGCCACGGCAAAGAAGCCGGTGGTGGCCGCGGTCAACGGCGTCGCCGTCGGCGTGGGCACCACCCTGCTGCTGCACTGCGACCTGGTCTATGCCGGCGAGAAGACCCGCTTCCACCTGCCCTTCGTCAACATCGGCATCTGCCCGGAATTCGCTTCCACCTACATCCTGCCGCGCCTCATGGGGCACCAGAAGGCCGCCGAACTCTGCCTGCTGGCCGAGCCCTTCGACGCCGCCACGGCGCTGGAGGCCGGGCTGGTCAATGCCGTGCTGCCCAACGACCAGAGCGAGGCCAAGGCCCGCGAGGTCGCACTGAAGCTCGCGGGCCAGCCGCCCAATGCCCTGCGCACCAGCAAGGCCCTGCTCAAGCGCTGGCGCGAGGACCTGGTGGTGGATGCCATCCGCATCGAGGCCGACAAGTTCATCCCGATGCTGGGCATGCCGGAGGCCCGCGAGGCGATGGGCGCCTTCATGCAGAAGCGCAAGCCGGACTTCTCGAAGTTCAGCTGAGCCGCGGCTCATTTCCCCGGAAAGGGTGCCCTTGACAGGGCGCCCTCCCGGAGGGAATGTGACGCATCCGTCATACTGACCGAGCGGCCACCGTCAATGCAGACGCCCAGCGGCAAGCGTGAACAGAACAAGGTGGCCAACCGTGCCACCATCCTCGACAGCGCGCGGCGCCTGTTTGCCGAGCAGGGCTACGACGCGGTGACGATCCGCGACGTCATCCGCGCCACGCCGCTGGCCTCGGGCACCTTCTACAACTATTTCCCGGACAAGGAGTCGCTGCTGCGCTCCCTGGTCGAGGAACGCCTGGGCGAGCTGACCGACCGCCTGATCCAGGCGCGCCGCACCGCCGACGACATGGAGCAGTTCCTGCGCGGCGCCTACCTCACCACTTTCGAAGAGGTCTGCGCGCACCCTGAGTTCTACCGGATGATGTTCCGCAACGAGCCGGTGATCCGCGCCTACTACACCGACAACGTCTTCGGCCACACCATGCGCATGCTGAAGATCGACTTGGCCGACGCGGTGGCGCGCGGCCTGCTGGCCGACGTCAACGTCGATTACCTCACCGCGATCATGTTCGGCACCGGCTACGAGGTGTCACGCATGCTGGTCGACCGCCAGAACCCCGACCCGAAGGAAGCCGCGGAGTTCGCCACGCGCCTGTTCGTCAACGGCCTGGCGGGCCTGCAGCCGGAGAAACCGGCCGCCGAGCTGATCCGCCGCGGTCCGCTGCTGCTCAAGGGCTCCGCCCGCTGATGGAACGCCACGACATCGAATTCGACAGCCACGGTACGCGCTGCCGCGCCTGGCTGTTCACTCCCGACGGCACGGCGACGGCGCCGCGCCCCTGCATCGTCATGGCCCATGGCCTGGGCGGCACCCGCGACGCCGGCCTGGAGCCCTTTGCCCGGCGCTTCTGCGCCGCGGGCTATTTCGTGCTGCTGTTCGACTACCGTCACTTCGGCGCCAGCGACGGCGAGCCGCGGCAGCTGCTGTCCGTCGGCCGCCAGCTCGACGACTGGGCCGCGGCGATCGCCCACGCCCGCGGCCTGCCGCAGGTGGACGGCGAGCGCATCGCGCTATGGGGCTCCTCGTTCTCCGGTGGCCATGTCATCGTCGCCGCGGCGCGCGACGGCAAGGTCGCCGCGGTGTCCGCGCAGGGGCCGATGATGGATGGCCTGGCGGCGACCATGAACATGCTGCAGTACGCCGGCATCGGCCGCGTGCTGAAGCTGTCGGCCTGGGGCATCACCGACCAGCTGCGCGGCCTGCTCGGCCTGTCGCCGCTGTACGTGCCGCTGGTGGCACCGCCGGGCCAGTTTGCCGCGATGTCCACCGCGGACTCCGAGAGCGGCTACCGCGCGATCACGCCGCCCGGCTGGCGCAACCAGATGAGCGCGCGCCTGGCGCTGTGGCTGGCCACCTACCGGCCGATCAGCCATGCCGGACGCGTGCCCTGCCCGACGCTGATCTGCGTCTGCAAGCAGGACTCCGTGGCGCCCGCGGAAGCCGCCATCAGGACCGCCGAGAAGCTCGGCGGCAAGGCCGTGCTGAAGCGCTACGACATCGGCCACTTCGACATCTACGTCGGTGCCGGCTTCGAACGCGCCTGCGCCGACCAGCTGGCGTTCTTCCAGCAGACGCTGCGCTAGAACGGCGCTACAGCACCGCCCCAAGAATCATCGCGCTCATCCACAGCGTGCTGCCGATGCCCACCGAGTAGGCGACCGTGCGCCAGGGCTGCAGGCCGGCGAGATAGCACAGCGTGTGCGCGATGCGCGCCAGCGTGAACAGGCCGAACAGCCAGGGTGCCGCCGCAGCCGACAATCCCAGCTGGACATAGGCGATGCCCAGCGCCAGGAAGATCGGGATGTTCTCCACGTCGTTGAGCCAGGCACGCGCGGCGCGCTGCACCTGCGGCAGTTCCTCGGTCGCCGGCGCACGGTGCACGAAGGCCGCGTCCTCCGGGTTCTTGAACTGCTGCCGGCCGATGCGGCAGTAGCCCTGGTACAGGGAAATTCCGAACATCTTCAGGAACAGCACGACGGCGCTCAGTGCGTACCAGTGCAGCGGGGTTTCCATCGTCATCTCCAGCCTCAGGGCTTGGCGGCGCTGACGCGCCAGATCGTATTGCCGACGTCGTCTGCCACCAGTAGCGCGCCACCGTGGTCCAGTGCGACGCCCACCGGGCGTCCCTGCGCCTTGCCGTCCGCGCTGAGGAAGCCGGTCAGCACGTCCAGCGGCTGCCCCGCGGGCTTGCCGCCGGAGAAAGGCACGAAGATCACCTTGTAGCCGCTGTGCGGCTTGCGGTTCCAGGAACCATGCTGGCCGACGAACATGCCCTCCGCATAGGGCGCCGGCAGCGTCGTGCCCTGGGACGAAGCCAGGCCCAGCGAAGCCGTGTGCGGGCCCAGCGCGTAGTCGGGGGCGATGGCCTTGGCCACCTGCTCCGGCTGCTGCGGCTTGACGCGCTCGTCGACGTGCGGGCCGTAGTAGCTCCAGGGCCAGCCGTAGAAGCCGCCGTCGCGCACCGAGGTCATGTAGTCGGGCACCAGGTCGCTGCCCAGTTCGTCGCGCTCGTTCACCGCCGTCCACAGGGCGCCGCTCCCGGGCGCCCAGGCCATGCCCACGGGATTGCGCAGGCCGGAGGCATAGATGCGCTTGTCGCCGCTGGCCACGTCGATCTCCCAGATCAGCGCGCGGCCCTCCTCCACGTCCAGCCCGGCCTCGCCGACGTTGCTGTTGGCGCCGACGCCGACGTAGAGCTTGGTGCCCTCGGCATTGGCAACCAGGCTCTTGGTCCAGTGGCGGTTGATCGGCCCGGCCGGCAGATCGGCCAGTTTCACGCCGGGCCCGGCGATGGCGCCATCGGCGTAGGGATAGCGCAGCACCGCATCGGTGTTGGCGACGTAGAAGTTGCTGCCCACCAATGCCATGCCGAAGGGCGAATGCAGGTCCTTGAGGAACACCGAGCGCTGGTCGGCGACGCCGTCACCGTCGCTGTCGCGCAGGCGCGTGATGCGGTTGGCGCTGGGCACGCCGGCGCCGGCCTTCTTCATCACCTGCTTCTCCACACGGCCGATCAGGCCGCGCGGAGGATTGGCCGGCGCATTGGTCTCCGCCACCAGCACATCGCCATCGGGCAGGACGTAGAGCCAGCGCGGATGATCCAGACCATCGGCGAAGGCCTGCACCTGCAGGCCCGCCGCGGGCGTCGGCCTGCCGCCCGCCGGCCAGCCCTGCGCCGGAGCGATGTTCAGTACCGGCAGCAGCGACTTCTCGGGTGCCGGCAACTTCGGATTCGGGCCGGTGCCGTCGGACAGCGGCAGCTGGGCATTGCCGCCGCAGCCTGCCAATCCCCCCACCAGCAGCATCATGTATCGCAGCTTCATCGGGCGACTCCTCGAATGATTTTCACCACCATAGCAGCGTGGCGCCGCACATGAAAAAAGGCCGGGTTTCCCCGGCCTTTCCGTCCTGCTTGCCGCTGCGGATCGCCTAGACGCGTTCCAGCACCGTGGCCACACCCTGGCCCATGCCGATGCACATCGTGGCGACGCCGAACTGCGCGTTCTTCTCCCGCAGCACATGCGCCAGGGCGCCGGTGATGCGCGCGCCGGAGCAGCCCAGCGGGTGGCCCAGGGCGATGGCGCCGCCCTTGATGTTGATGCGGTCACCACGGTCGGCGATCTTGAGGTCCTTCATCACCGCCAGCGACTGGGCGGCGAAGGCTTCGTTGAGCTCGAAGTAGTCGATGTCGGTGATCGACAGTCCAGCGCGCTCCAGCGCCTTCTTGGTCGCCGGCACCGGGCCGATACCCATGATCGCGGCGTTGCAGCCGGCCGAGGCCATGCCGCGGATCTTCGCCAGCGGCTTCAGGCCCAGGGCCTTGGCCTTGTCGGCGGACATCACCAGCACGCAGGAGGCACCATCGGAGATCGCCGAGCTGTTGCCGGCGGTGACGCTGCCCTTGGGGTTGAAGGCCGGCTTGAGCTTGCCCAGGTCGCCGATGTTGGCATCGGTGCGGACCACTTCATCGTAGTCCACCAGCAGCGGCGCGCCATCGGCGTCATGCCCCTGGACGGCCACGATCTGGTTCTTGTACTCGCCGTTCTTGTAGGCCGCATAGGCCTTCTGGTGCGAGGCGAGCGCGAACTCGTCCTGCTGCTGGCGGTTGATCTGGTGGGTCTGCGTCAGCATTTCCGCGGTCAGGCCCATCATCGCCGAAGCCTTGGCGGTGTTGACCGACAGCTCCGGGTCGCCGTCGAAGCCGTGCGTCATGGGCACGTGGCCCATGTGCTCGACGCCGCCGCAGATGTAGGTGTCGCCCATGCCGGACATGATGTTGCCCACGGCCGTGTGGATCGCCGTCATCGACGAGCCACAGAGGCGGTTCACGGTCTGGCCCGACACTTCCTTGGGCAGGCCGGCGAGCAGCAGCGCGTTGCGGGCGATGTTGAAGCCCTGCTCCAGGGTCTGGATCACGCAGCCCCAGATCACGTCCTCCACTTCCTTGGGGTTGACCGCCGGGTTGCGGGCGAGGATCGCCTGCATCAGGTCGGCCGACAGCTTCTCGGCGCGCACATTGCGGAACACGCCACCGCGCGAACGACCCATGGGGGTGCGGATCGCGTCGACAATCACTACTTCAGTCGTCATTTCGAAATCTCCAGAATCTAGGTGCGCGACTTACTTGGGGAAGTAAGTCTTGCCTTCGGCGGCCATCTTCTTCATCGACTCGGTGGGCTCGTAGAGCTTGCCGAGGTGGGCGTACTGGGCCGCCTTCTCGAGGATGGTCTTCATGCCGATGGTATCGGCGTACTTGAGGGCGCCGCCGCGGAACGGCGGGAAGCCGATGCCCAGGATCAGGCCCATGTCGGCCTCGGTCGGGGTCTCGACGATGCCTTCGTCCAGGCAGCGCACGGTCTCGATGATCATCGGCAGCATCAGGCGATCGACGATCTCCGCTTCCGCGAACTCCTTCTTGGGCGCGGCCTGCACCGAAGCGATCAGCTGCTCGGTTTCCGGATCGACCTTCTTGACCGGCTTACCCTTGGGATCGGTTTCGTACTTGAAGAAGCCGATGCCGTTCTTCTGGCCGTAGCGCTTGTTCTCGTACATCACGTCCAGCGCGGACTTGAATTCCTTGTTGGACATGCGGTCCGGGTAGCCCTCGGCCAGCACGTCGCCGACGTGGTGCGAGGTGTCGATGCCGACCACGTCCTGCAGGTAGGACGGGCCCATCGGCCAGCCGAAGCCTTCCATGACCTTGTCGATCTGCTGGTAATCGCCGCCGTCACGCAGCAGCATGGACCAGCCGCCGAAATACGGGAACAGGATGCGGTTGACCAGGAAACCGGGGCAGTTCTTGACCACGATCGCGGTCTTGCCCATCGCGCTGGCGTAGGCCACGGTGGTGGCGATCGCTTCCTTCGAGGTCTTGCTGGCGTAGATCACTTCCACCAGCGGCATGCGGTGCACCGGGTTGAAGAAGTGCATGCCGAGGAAGTTCTCGGGGTGCTTCAGCGCGGTGGACAGCTCCTCGATCGAGATCGACGAGGTGTTCGAGGCGATGATCGTGCCCGGCTTCACCTGGGCCTCGACATCGGCCAGCACCGACTTCTTGACCTTCGGATTCTCGACCACCGCCTCGACGACGATGTCGACGGTCTGGAAGTCGCCGTAGTTCAGCGTCGGGCGGATCGAGCCGAGGATCTCGCCGGCCTTCTCCGGCGTCAGCTTCTTGCCGACCTGCTTGGAGACCAGCTTGTTGGCCTCGTTCATGCCCAGGTCCAGCGCCTTGTCGGCGATGTCCTTCATGATGATCGGCGTGCCCCGGGAGGCGCTCTGGTAGGCGATGCCGCCGCCCATGATGCCAGCGCCGAGCACGGCGGCCTGCTTCACCGGTCGGGCGATCTTGCCGGCGGCCTTGGCCTTCTTCTTCAGCAGCTGGTCGTTGAGGAACAGGCCGATCAGCGCATCGGCAGCCGTGGTCTTGGCCAGCTTGGCGATGCCCTGGCCTTCGAACTTCAGGGCTTCGTCACGGCTCTTGCCGGCGCCCTTCTGGATCACGCTGACGGCGGTCAGCGGGGCCGGGTAGTTCTTGCCGGCCTTGCCCGCGACGAAGCCCTTGGCGGTCTCGAAGACCATCATGGATTCCATCATGTCCAGCTTCAGCGGGCCGGTCTTCTGGGCGCGGCGCGCCTTCCAGTCGTACTTGCCGGCGATGGCCTGGTCCAGCAGCTTCAGCGCGGAGGCCTTGAGCTTGTCCGGGGCGACGACGGCGTCGACGGCATGGATCTTCAGCGCCGCGTCGGGCTTCTGCTGCTCGCCGCCGGCGATCCACTCGATGGCGTTGTCGGCGCCGACCAGGCGCGGCAGGCGCACCGTGCCGCCAAAGCCGGGGATGATGCCCAGCTTCACTTCCGGCAGGCCGATCTGAGCGGTCGTGCTCATCACGCGGTAGTCGGTGGAGAGGGCCATTTCCAGGCCGCCGCCGAGCGCAATGCCGTTGATCGCCGTCACCGACGGGAACGGCAGGTCCTCGATCGCCGAGAAGATCTTGTTGGCCTCGAAGGCCCAGGCGGCGATCTCCTCTTCGGAGCGGCCGAAGTTCTCGCCGAACTCGGTGATGTCGGCGCCGACGATGAAGACGTCCTTGCCGCTGGTGACGACCAGGCCCTTGATGTCGCCGGCCTTGGCCAACGCGGCGGCGGCCTCGCCGAGTTCCTTGACGGTGGCGGCATCAAACTTGTTGATGGCGTCGTTCTGACGGTCGAAGCACAGCTCGGCGATACCGCCGTCGAGCTTCGCGACCCGGATGGATTGCCCCTGGTACATGGTCACCTCTTGGGAGAAAGAAAACGTGGAATTGCGCGGCGCAGAAGGGCCGCAGCCGGAATGAAGAGGCGGCAATCATAGCGACCGCCCCCCCCTGCGACAACCGAAAAACCCGCCTCCCACCCTATGGCCGGCAAGGCCTAAACCTGCGTAGCTGAAAAATTTTTGACACTGATTCATCACAGACCCTACACTCAGGAAAAGCTTGCAGGGGAAATGTCAAGGGGAGTTGGAACGCTGCAGGAAAGCGGCGAGCCAGGCGGGATGACCGGCACCAAGAACAGCCGGCGCAGCCTTGGCCCAGAGCCCATACAAGGGCTTGTTATTCCTGTAGAAAGTTTCCAGCCGCTGGCCGCAACAAGCGACCGGCGAAAATCGGACATTTTCACTCCAGACTGGATTCGCCTGGTGTCGGCCCGTTCGGGGCGCCAAAGGCAAAAGAATGTCGCCTCGCAGCGTGGAGTCGCTGCAGGATGATGATCCGGCGTGTCGCCTCGACCGCCCATGAGTCCCTGGCCTTCCGTGGCCGCCATACGTTTGGAGCTTGTTG
Organism: Solimonas sp. K1W22B-7; assembly: GCF_003428335.1. GTDB lineage: Bacteria > Pseudomonadota > Gammaproteobacteria > Nevskiales > Nevskiaceae > Solimonas_A. Next base: position 2,330,198 of record NZ_CP031704.1, on the reverse strand, counting down.
AACTTATGAAGAAGCCGAGCAAATCCAGCGGCAAGCCCGCGAAAAAGCCTGTTTCCAAGGTCAAGGCGCAAGCCAAGAAGACGGTGACCCAGGTCAAGGCCCAGGCCAAGAAAGCCCAGAGCAGCGCCAAGAAGACCGTGGCCAAGGCCAGGACCAGCGCGAAGAAGACCGTCGCCCAGGCCAAGAGCAGCGCCAAGAAGACGGTTGCCAAGGCCAAGAAGGCGATCAAGAAGCCGGTCGCCCAGGTCAAGGCCGCCGCCAAGAAGGCCACCAGGCAGCCGGTGGCCCAGGCCAAGGCTGCGGCCAAGAAGCCGGTGGCCCAGGCCAAGAAGGCCCAGGCCGCCGTCAAGCAGCAGGTCGCCAAGGTCCAGACCGCGGTCAGGAAGGACGTGGCTGCCGCCAAGGCGACGGTGAAGAAGGACGTCGCCAAGGTGAAGGCCGCGGTCGAGAAGGTCGTCGCCAAGGCGCCGCTGCCCAAGCCGGCAGCCAAGCCCGCTCCTGCAGCGGCCGCCAAGCCAGCCGCCGCCGCACCCCAGGGCGCGGTCGCCAAGGCCAAGGCCCGGATCAGCGAGGCCACCGACAAGGTCGTGAACGCGGTGCAGCAGGCGATCACGCCGTCGCCGCTGTCGCGCGCCTTCCTGGCCACCTCGCAGGGCAAGAAGGAGGCCTCCGTGCCGCCGCCGGCCGCCGCCGCTCCGGTAACCGCCGCGGAGCCGGCCGCCGCCGAGCCGCAGCAGCCGACCCAGGCCAGCCTGCTGCCCTGAGCGAAAGTACGAAAAGGCCCGCCGGTTCTGCCGGCGGGCCTTTTTTTGTCGGCGCGCCTCACGTCTAATGGCGTGGATATCCGCCTATCCGCATGACCCTATCCCTGGAACAAAGCACCGAGCTCTGCAGCCTGCTGGCCGACGCCAGCCGCCTGCGCCTGCTGCTGCTGCTGGAAACCCACGAACTGAGCGTGGCCGAGCTGACCGGCATCACCGGTCTGGCGCAGAGCCGCGTCTCCACCCACCTGGCGCGCCTCAAGCGCGCCGGCCTGGTGCAGGACAAGCGCAGCGGCAGTTCCGCGCTCTATTCCGCCAACGGCGTCTCCGGGGCCGTGGGCGAGCTGTGGGAACTGCTGCGTAGCCGGCTGGATGATGGGCAGCTGCGCGTGGACCACGAGCGCGCCAAGGAAGTCCTGCGCAGCCGCACGCCCGGCCAGACCTGGGCCGAGTCGGTCGCCGGGCGCATGGAACTTCACTATTCCCCGGGACGCACCTGGGAGGCCACGGCACGGGCGCTGATCGGCCTGCTCGACCTGGGCGACGTGGTGGACATCGCCTGCGGCGACGGCGTGCTGGCCGAGCTGATCGCGGAGCGCGCCCGCAGCATCGCCTGCGTGGACATCAGCCCTACCGTGATCGCCGCCGCGCGCAAGCGCCTGGCACCCTACCGCAACGTGCGCTTCCACGAAGCGGACATGCACGCCACCCCCTTGCCGGACGCCAGCGCCGACCATGTCTTCGCGATGCATGCACTGGCCTATACGCGCACGCCGGAGAAGCTGCTGGCCGAGGGCTTTCGCCTGCTGCGCCCCGGCGGACGCCTGGTGGTGGCCGCCTTGAACGCCCACCGCCACGAGGCGGCGATGCACGCCTACGACCACGTCAACCTCGGCCTGCAACCGACCAAGCTGCAGCGCATGCTGGAAGGCGCCGGCTTCCGGGTGGAAAACTGCCGGATCAGCTCGCGCGAGAGCCGCCCGCCCTACTTCGAGGTCGTCACCGCGCTGGCCCGCAAGCCTTAGGTGTCGAGGTTCGACACCGAGGGAATGGGTGACAGGCCCTGGGGGCACGGCCGCAGGGCCATTCATCTGACGTATGCTTCCGCCGGAAACTAGCTGTTATACCCGCGAGAGGTTTCGAGTGAACCCCAACGATCCGAAACAGGATGACAGCAGCGCCGGCCGTGGCCTCGCCATCAACGATGGTGCTGTCGCCAACGCCCGGCGGGCCGGTCGCTTTGCCGCCAGCTTCCTCAGCCGCCTGCCCGGCGCCGACATCGCGCAGGAACAGCTGCGCAAGGCCGAAAAGGCCCTGTTCGCGACGCTGAAGGACCGCATGGAGCGCGCCGCGGAGGACGAATCTGCAGCCGGCGAAGGCGCCGCCGCCGGCAACGGCGCCAAGGCGCCGCGCAAGCCCAAGGTCGAGCGCACCTACATGCTGCCGCTGCCGCAGCCGCCCTCGCGCATGTTCGCCGACCTGCTGCAGCAGGCCGTGGACCAGTCCAAGCCGCAGGCCTACGACTACCTGTTCGCGGCGATCCTGCGCGAGCTGGTGCCGGACGAGGCGCGCATCATCTCCTTCCTGTCCGACGGTGCGCGCCACGCCCTGGTCCAGCTGCACAGCGGCACACTGCTGGGCTCGGCGCAGTCGCGCACGCTGATGATGGAAAACGTCAATGCCGTGGCCAAGAACGCGGGCGCCTCGCTGCACGAGTCCGGGCACTACTACATCGGCCGCCTGAAGCGCCTGGGCCTGATCGAGTTCGGCCCCGAGGACCCGCAGCTGCTGGTGCAGTACCAGCTGCTGGAAAACAGCAGCGAAATGCGCCAGACCATCGCCAGCATCGAGTCCAGGCCGCGCCAGCGAGCCAAGATCACGAGAGAGACGCTGCGCCTGAGCGTGACCGGCCAGCAGCTTTGGCGCGCCTGCGGCGGGGTTAGCATGCAGCCCAAGCTTTCGGGCCCTTCGGCCCCGAAAGCAGACAGTAGATAAGTAGTTGGTAGATAGTAAAAGCGGCGCTGCTTCTACTATCTACAAACTACTATCTGCTGCACATGGGCTCCATGCCAGCGCACTTCAGTGCGCAGGAATGGAGCCCATGTGCAGCATGATCTGCACCTGCATCTCGCCGACCAGGAAGCCGAGCACCGCGCCCACGGTGATCAGGATCCACTCGTCCTGCTGGAAGGCCGGGCGCAGCAGCGCCTCGAACTCGTCCTCGGTGAGTTCCTGCATCTTGTGGGTCAGCGTGGTGCGCAGGTCCATGGCATCGCCGACGTAGCCTTCCATGTGGCGAAGGGTCTCCGGCAGCGTCTCGACGATCTTGTCGGCCACCATCTGCTTCATGTCGCGGTACTGGCGACTGCCCACCGCAAACATGACGACACGCCGCACGATACCGGCCTGCTCGTCGATGGATTTCTGCACCTGCTTCTGCACCATGTGGAACAGGCGGTCGGAGAACGGGCCGCGCAGCACCGCCTCCAGCACGTTGCGCGGCGTCACCACTTCGCTGGCGATCAGCGCACCGTACTCGGCGGCCACTTCCTTGCGGCGCTTGAGGAACAGGCCCTGCCAGGTGAACAGACCCAGGTAACGCGTCTTTTTCTTCGGATAGAAGATCATCTTCAGGGCCAGCCAGTCGGTGAACCAGCCGGTGAAGCCGCCGAACAGCGGCATCACCCAGGGGCTGTGCGTCAGCGCCCAGGTCACGGCCTGCACGCAGCCGATGATGAAGCCGAAGTAGATGCCGGAGTGCGCGATGAAGCGGAACTCCTCGTGACCGGCCTCCTGGAAGATGCGGTTGAGCAGTCGCTTGTCGCGCAGCAATGCCCTGACCACCATGTCCGTCAGGTCGAACATGTCGTCGATGTTCGCCTTCAGGTCCACCATCATCTGGCGCACGATGTTGGGCGCCTCCGCCTGGATGCGGCGGACGATGGCCTGGCGCACGGAGTCCGGCGCCGCTTCCCACAGTCCCGGCGAGTAGTGCGAAGCGACCTCGTGGGTGATCTTCTCGACGGCGGCCAGCAGCGGCGCCTCGATCTCGCGCGCGATCTGGTCGGGGTCCAGGCGGCCGAAGATGTCCTGCGGCTTGAGCAGGCGCTGGGTCATGGTGTCGCAGGCGATGCTGGCCATGATCGCGGCCTTGCGCGGCACGATGCCCTGCCAGCCCAGGTACGGCGCCTTGATGCCGATGAACTCGATCGGCTCGAACATCATGCGGATCGCCACCAGCTTGGTGACGTAGCCGATGGCCGACGCCACGAAGGGCATGGAGACGTAGATCAGCCAGTTGCTCTGCACATCCGCCAGGATTTCAGCCCAGGACTGCATTCGCAGGTTCCCCGTATTGTCGTTATGGCAACCCTTATGCCATAGACGAGGCGTTCTTTCCTATGGTCCGGATACAATCGATCCACGTCCCGGGGGTCAACATGCAGTCTCGGATGCGGCCGGTCGCACGCAGCATCGTCGCCCTGTACCTGCTGGCAGGCCTGGCCGTGCTGGCGGCGGCCTGGTGGCGGACCGGCAGCGTCGGGCATACGGCGGTGCTGGCGATGGCAGGCCTGGCGCTGACCGGCGGCCTGGTGATGGCCGGGCTGCTGGCGATGATGCCGGACCCGCGCGGCATGGTGTTCTTCGGCGTTTTCTTCGGCCTGGTGGTATTGCCGCATTTCCTGGCATTCGGCTTCATGCCGGAACGGATGCTGCGGGCGGATGCCCCTGCCCCATCCTTCCCCGCTGCGGCCGCAACCGGCGCGTCCGGGGCGGTGGAAACGCCGCTGCAGACGACCGACCTCACCGCCGGCATCCTGAATGCCCGCCGCGCCACCCTGTCGGTGTACCGCGACGGCAGCCAGCTGATCGAGATCGTCTACGACGGCGACGCCGAGGCACGGATGCGCTTCCTGGCCGAATACCAGAACCAGCCGCCGCCGCTGGCCTCGCTGGCTGGACACAACGGCGTGCTGACGCAGGAACCGGGCTACAGCACATTCCACAGCGTCGACGGCGCGCAACTGCTGCGCATCACCGCGATCGACAGTGCCGGCATCGAGCAGCGCCTGCGGGCGCGCGACATGCCGCCGCCCGCCCCCCTGCCGCCGCAGCCACTGCCCGAGCCGATCCCGGAACTGCCGATGGCGCCGCTGCTGGCCGGCCTGCTGGTCTATACCCTGTTCGTGTCCTGGGTGTTCTTCCGGCTCTCGGCCTGGGCCGCCGCCCACCCCGCACAGCCGGAGGCGACGGTGCTGCCGCTCACCACGCTGCGCGACCGCCTGCTGCGGCTGGCGAAGGAAGACATCCCTTTCACGCTGCTGCCCGGCGACAGCCCGGAGGAGCTGGTGGCGGAATGGCGCTATGCCGACGCGACCTGGCTGGACCTGATGCGCGCGCGCCACATGCGCCGCCTGGTGCGCTTCCGCCTGCGCCTGGACGAGGACCACGCCGAGGTACGGGTTCGCGAGTTCCAGGCCGCCTTCGACGCCTCGGCCGGGCACGGTGGTGCCGACCTGCGCTACCGCGCCAGCTGGGGTATCACCTTCTTCGAGCGCCAGGTGGAGGGCGTGCTGGGCCTGCAGCTGCGCGACGGCCGGATCAGTCATGACCCGGCCTACGTCTACCGCTTCGACATCGAGGAAATGCGTGCGCCGCTGGTGCAGCTGGTCACCGGTGCCGGCTGGAGCTGGCGCCCGGTGATGCTGGATGCGCGGTGGCTGACCGGCTGACCACCCTTCAGGACGCCGCAGGAATCTCGCCAACCCAGAGGCATTTGCCCTTGTCCGCCAGCTTCTTGAGCTTGGCAACATGCACCTCGAGCTCATCGGTACTGGGCTGTAGTACCGGCAGCGGCGCCGCGCTGGCGCCGAGCAGCTCGACGAAGCGCGAGCGCGAGACACCGCCGCTTTCGCCGCTGTCCAGCATCAGGCGGTTCTGGCCGCCGGTCATCGACAGGTAGACGTCGGCCAGCAGCCGTGCGTCGAGCAAGGCGCCGTGCAGGTCGCGGCCGGAGTTGTCCACCTCGTAGCGCTTGCACAGGGCGTCCAGGCTGACGCGCTGGCCGGGGTGCATCCTGCGCGCCATCGCCACCGTGTCGGTCACCGTGCAGACGTCCTCGACGCGGCGGGTGAAGCCCAGGCGGCCGAACTCGGCGTTGAGGAAGCCGATGTCGAAGGCGGCGTTGTGGATGATCAGTTCCGCGCCTTCCAGGTAGTCCCACAGCTCCTGCGCCATCTCGAAGAACTTCGGCTTGTCGGCGAGGAACTCGTTGGTGATGCCGTGGACCTCGATCGCGCCGCGGTCGATCTCGCGATCCGGATTGACGTAGCGCCAGAAGTTGTTGTTGGTATAACGGCGATTGACCAGCTCGATGCAGCCGACCTCGATGACGCGATGGCCCTGGCTGGCCTCCAGGCCCGTGGTTTCGGTGTCGAGGATGACCTGGCGCGTCATCACGGCGCTCATGCCGCGGCACCCTTCTGCGCCAGCAGCTCGTTGATGCCCTCGTTCGCCAGCCGGTCCGCCGCTTCGTTGCCCGGATGGCCGCTGTGCCCCTTGACCCAGTGCCACTCGACCTTGTGCCGCGCCGCGGCTTCGTCCAGGCGCTGCCACAGGTCCTGGTTCTTCACCGGCTTCTTGTCGGCGGTCTTCCAGCCGCGCTTCTTCCAGCCCGGCAGCCATTCCAGCAGGCCGGAGCGCACGTAGACCGAGTCGGTATAGAGCTGTGCCGAGCAGGGCTCGAGCAGGGCTTCCAGGGCGCTGATCGCCGCCATCAGCTCCATGCGGTTGTTGGTGGTCAGGGCTTCGCCGCCCTTGAGTGTCTTGCGGGTGCCGTTGTATTCGAGCAGGGCACCCCAGCCGCCGGGCCCGGGATTACCCTTGCAGGCGCCGTCGGTGTAAATCACGATTTGCTTCACGTCGGGTGTTTTTCCAATGAGGACGTGGATTGTGCCGCGGGAGCGGTCACCCCGACCAGTGTCCTGACCTGCGCGCGTTGCGTGCGGCCGATGAAATTGACCGGGATCACGCGCTTCCGCGCCACCAGCAGGTAGGCCTCCGACAGCGGCGACAGCAGCGCGCCGACGCTCCAGGGACCGCCGGCGGTGCGCGGCGCCATCCACGGAAAACCGATGCCGAAGCGGCGGATCTCGGTCACCTCGAAGTCCAGCAGTTCCAGCCAGTCGCAGATGCGGCCGACGCCGTGGTAGCGCGCGCCGGCCGGAAAGGCACGGTAGCGCAGGCCCAGCAGGCCGCGCAGAGACCAGGCGCTGAAGGGGCTGAAGCCCATCACGAACAGGCGGCCGCGGTCGTTGAGCACGCGGTTGACCTCGCGCAGCACATTGTGCGGCGAGCGGCTGAACTCCAGCGTATGCGGCAGCAGCACCGCATCCACGCTCTTGCTCATCAGGGGCAGCTGCTCGGGATCGATCAGCGCGGCCGAGGGCTCGCCGCTGACGGTACCCAGTACAGCCTTGTGCAGGGTCTCGGCGCAGGCGATCAGCTGGTTGTCGACACCCCAGCTGCCGATCTGCAGCACATGGCGGCCGAATACCTCGGGCAGGACGCGACGGACTTCGTTCTCCTCCAGCGCCAGCAGGCGGCGGCCGCGCGGCGAGCGCAGCCACAGGTCCAGCGTGTGGCGGGTCAGGGGCAGTCCGGAAAGATCGGCTCTTGTCGGGGACATGGTTTGACCAGACGGGGGTGAGGCACCAAGATCATACGCCATGCAGATCATCCCGATTCCGGCTTTTCAGGACAACTACCTCTGGACCCTGGTGGAGGGTTCGCGCGCGGTCGTGGTCGATCCCGGCGACCCGGCCCCGGTCCTGCGCGAGCTGCAGGAGCGCCAGCTGACGCTGGAAGCCATCGCCATCACCCACTGGCACCCGGACCATATCGGCGGCATCGCCGAACTCTGCCGGCAATTCAAGGGCATACCGGTCTACGGCCCGGCCGCCGAGGAAAAGAAGATCCCCGGCCTGACCCAGCTGCTGAAGGAAGGCGACCGGGTGAACCTGCTGGGCCACAGCTTCCAGGTCATCGCCGTGCCCGGCCATACCCTGGGCCACATCGTCTACTACGCCCCAGGCGTGCTGCTCTGCGGCGACACCCTGTTCTCGGCCGGCTGCGGCCGCCTGTTCGAGGGCACGCCCTCGCAGATGCATTCCTCGCTGTCGCGCCTGACCGCGCTGCCGCCCGAGACCCTGGTGTACTGCACCCACGAATACACCCTGAGCAACCTCGCCTTCGCCCGCGTGGTGGAGCCCGAGAACGGCGCCATCGCCAACCAGCTGATGCGCGTGCGCGCCCTGCGCGGCAACCGCGAGCCCAGCCTGCCGACGACGCTGGCGCTGGAGAAGCAGATCAACCCCTTCCTGCGCACCGAGGTGCCGGCCGTGGCGCAATCTGCGCGCCAGTGGTCCGGCGGCCGCCTGCCCGACAGCGTGGCGGTGTTCACCGCCCTGCGCAGCTGGAAGGACCAGTTCAAGGCGCCGGCGGAAGCCGGGACGGTCTAGCCGGCCGACCGGTGGCGCGCTGCAGTTCATCCCCTCTTTCTCCACCTCTCGTCGGCAATCGAATTTTCCATGCCAGCGACGTGAGACTTTCTCTACAGACAGCTTGTGCGCAAGGGCGCACATTGGGGTCGAAGCCAACACAAGGAAATGCACATGAGCCTGATGCAGCGCCAGATGCCCGCTCTGGGCGAAGTCCGCCCGATGAACCCGCAGACGCAGCGCCAGGCACCGCAGCTGCCCAGCGGGAACACCGTTGTCGTTCCCTCCCGCGGCCCCTCGCTGCCGGTGCCCGGCACGCGCTGACGCGGAAACGCAGCAACAGGAAAGGGGCGCGGATTCCGCGCCCCTTTTCGTTTGCCCGGCCCTACTTCTTCTTCAGGCGGTTGATGATCTCGTCCGCAGCCTTGGCGGACTCGGCTTCCAGGGCGCGGCGTCGAGCGGCGTCGAGCTCCACCACTTTGCCGGTGGAAGCGGGTTTGGGTTGTGGCCGGCGGCGCAGTTTCTCGCGCAGGAAGGGGATGACTTTCCAGGCCGCGTGGCCATCCATCGGCCCGATCGGCAGCAGGGCAACGATGATCAGGAAGACGTTCCAGCGCGTCCACACCATCAGCCAGGGGCCGGCGATGCGCGACACCCAGGAATTCGTCGAGAACGCCAGGGCCTGGCTCGCCGCCAGCGCCAGGACCAGGATCAGCAGCTGGGCCAGCACCCCGCCCCAGGCGACGAGGATTTCATCCCCGCGCCGTGCCGCGTGGCCACGCGCGGTTTCGCCGTGCAGGCCGTTGAAGTTGATGCCGTAGACCGGCACCCGGCGCCAGCGCGCCATGGCGACGTGGCCGAACTCGTGGGCCGCCAGCAGGCAGCCGAACGCCACCGCACCCACCAGCGCGGCAAGCAACTCGCCCAGCATGAGGAACAGCCACGCAAAGGCCAGCAGCACCGTCCAGTCCATCGTGACGGGAATGCCCAGCCAGCGCCCCAGGTTCCAGTGATTCTGCATGCCTTCCCTGCTCCGAACAGCCAACGATCCGGTACAGCATACGCTGCCACAAGGCGGCGACCGAGGGCAGCCCGCCGGCACGGCGGCGCTAGGGCCTGTCCCGCGGGATTTGCTCCACGACAGCGATCATCGGCCCCAGATCGGCCCTGGCGTCGTTTCGCGCCAGTTCCCGCGAATAAAGGCCCGAAACGGTGCCGTCCAGATACAGCGCATCGGCACAACGCAGCTCGTCGCGGAAAAAGACGGCGAACTCGTGGAAGCTGACCGGCTGCTCGCTGATCACGAAATAGGCCATCGCTCCACGCACACCCACGCCATTGCGGATCAGACGCGATTGCGACTGCGGATTGAAGGACGGGTGAATTCGGCCGGCCCTCAGCAGCAGCGGCCCCGACTGCGTCGCCAGACGCACGCCCTGCGCCATCGAGGGATACCTGGATGACTCCACGACCCTCGGGCCGGCGCCACCCAGCAGGAACACCCCGTTGGGCTCGAGGAAGAAGTTTCCCTTGCCTGCGGAGAGATTCAGCGGCTGGCGCTGGCGACCATTGGAGACGAACAGCCCGACCGGCGAATAGTCCGGCTGGAACATCCCGGCGTTCATGGCGAAGCGCAGCCGCCGTCCCTGGGTCTGCAGCCAGGAATCGAGGCGCTCGAAACGATGGAAGGGCCGCCCGGCTTCGTCGTCCAGGAACAGCTCCAGCGATTGGCTGCGGGTGTCCACGGCCTGCACCGTGAAGCGCGGGTCGCGTGCCTCACCGGCAAGACTGGCCGTCAGGGCCAGGACGAAAAGGAGCCACCGCAACGGCAACACTAGGGCTTGTCCCGCGGCGCCGGGCTGCGCCCGCTCCTGATCACGACAAGCAGCGCCAGGATGCTCAGAGGGGGCGGCAGCAATCCGATCCAGCCCGGGAGTCGGCTTTCCTTGGCACGAGCCCATTGGAAGGCCAGGATCGAAGAGCCGATGAGCATGGCCAGAAACGGCGGAGCGCCGCCGGGTCCCCAGATGTTGACCGTCGTGCTGCCCTGGCCCAGGTAGACGGCAAGAAGGAAGGCGCCCACTCCCACGCCGATGGCGGCATATGAAATGTACTCGTACCTGCGACTCATCCTGATCCTCCGGGCGGCTTCGTGCCCGGAACATGGTGCCGTCGGCGACCTGCACGCCGCAAGCTGACGCGCTCGTCAGGATGACAGGCAGCAAAAAGGCGCGGAGACCGCGCCTTTTTGCCTTGCCGCCTCAGACCTCAGTGCGCCCTTGCGCTGTCGGCCGTACCTTCCGCCGGATTGGCCGGCGCCGCCGGCGTGGCCTCGGTTTCCGGCCTGGGTTCCGGCAGGCGTTCCAGGGCCAGCTTCAGCACGTCCTCGACCCAGCGGACCGGTTCGATGTTGAGCTTGCTCTTGACGTTGTCCGGGATGTCGGCCAGGTCCTTGACGTTCTCCTGCGGGATGATCACGGTCTGGATACCGCCGCGCTGGGCCGCGAGCATCTTTTCCTTGAGTCCGCCGATGGGCAGCACTTCGCCGCGCAGCGTGATCTCGCCGGTCATGGCGACATCCGCACGCACCGGGATGCCGGTCAGGGCCGAGACCAGCGCCGTGCACATGGCGATGCCGGCCGAGGGGCCGTCCTTGGGCGTGGCGCCCTCGGGCACGTGCACGTGCAGGTCGTTCTTGGCGTAGAACTCCGGGTCGATGCCGAAGGCCTTGGCGCGCGAGCGCACCACGGTCAGGGCGGCCTGGATGGACTCCTGCATGACGTTGCCCAGCGAGCCGGTCTGCGTCATCTTGCCCTTGCCCGCCGTCAACGCCGCCTCGATCGTCAGCAGCTCGCCGCCGACCTCGGTCCAGGCCAGGCCAGTGACCTGGCCGATCTGGTTCTTCTCTTCGGCGCGGCCGTAGCGGTACTGCGGGATGCCGAGGAACTTGTCGATGTTCTTGTCGGTGACCTTGACCTTCTTGTCGGCCGGCTTCATCAGCAGCTGCTTGACGGTCTTGCGTGCGATCTTGCTGATGTGCTGTTCCAGCTTGCGCACGCCGGCTTCACGCGTGTAGATGCGCACGACGGAACGCAGCGCGCTGTCGCTGATCTCCAGTTCGCCGTCCTTCAGGCCGTTCTGCTTCATCTGCTTGGGCACCAGGTACTGGCGGCCGATGTTGACCTTCTCGTCCTCGGTGTAGCCCGGCAGGCGGATCACTTCCATGCGGTCCAGCAGCGGACCGGGAATGTTCAGCGTGTTGGCGGTGGCGATGAACATGACGTCGGACAGGTCGAAGTCCACTTCAAGGTAGTGATCCTGGAAGGTGGAGTTCTGCTCCGGGTCGAGCACCTCGAGCAGCGCCGACGACGGATCGCCGCGGAAGTCCATGCTCATCTTGTCGATTTCGTCGAGCAGGAACAGCGGGTTCTTCACGCCCACCTTCGACAGGTTCTGCACGATCTTGCCGGGCATGGAACCGATGTAGGTGCGACGGTGACCGCGGATCTCCGCCTCGTCGCGCACGCCGCCCAGCGACATGCGCACGAACTTGCGGTTGACCGACTCGGCGATGGAGCGGCCGAGCGAGGTCTTGCCCACGCCCGGAGGACCGACCAGGCACAGGATCGGGCCCTTGATCTTCTTTACGCGCGACTGCACTGCCAGATACTCGACGATGCGTTCCTTGACCTTCTCCAGGCCGTAGTGATCGGCGTCGAGCTTGTCCTGGCAGGCCTGCAGGTCGATCACGGTCTTGCTGCGGCGCTTCCACGGCATCTGCGTCAGCCAGTCGAGGTAGTTGCGCACCACCGTCGCCTCGGCCGACATCGCCGGCATCATCTTCAGCTTGTTGAGCTCGGCGCGGGCCTTGGTCTTGGCATCCTTGTGCATGCCGGCGCGCTCGACCTTCTGGGTCAGCTCTTCCAGCTCGCTGGGGCCATCCTCGTTGTCACCCAGTTCCTTCTGGATGGCCTTCATCTGCTCGTTGAGGTAGTACTCGCGCTGGTTCTTCTCCATCTGCTGCTTCACGCGCGAGCGGATCTTCTTCTCGATCTGCAGCACGTCGATCTCGCCTTCCAGCTGCGAGGCGACATGCTCGAGGCGCGGCTTGGGGTCCTGGATCTCCAGGACCTGCTGCTTGTCTTCCAGCTTGAGGTTGAGGTGCGCGGCGATGGTGTCGGCCAGGCGGCCGGCCGAATCCATGCTGGCCAGCGAGGGCAGCAGCTCGGCCGGGATCTTCTTGTTGAGCTTGGAGTACTGCTCGAACTGGGCCAGGATCGAACGCGTCATCGCGTCGATCTCCTTGTCGTCGGTCACCGTGGCCGGGTCTTCCGGCAGCGGCTGGCAGTCGGCCACCAGGAACTCGCTGCCGAAATCCAGGCGGGTGACGCGGGCACGGCGCACGCCTTCGACCAGCACCTTCACGGTGCCGTCGGGCAGCTTGAGCATCTGCAGGATGCTGGCCAGGGTGCCGACCTCGTAGAGGTCCTTCTCGGCAGGATCGTCGGTGTCCGCGGTCTTCTGGGCAAGCAGCAGGATGCGCTTGTCGTTCTGCATGGCGGCCGACAGCGCCTTGATGGATTTCTCGCGTCCGACGAACAGGGGGATCGCCATGTGGGGGAACACCACCACATCGCGAAGCGGGAGTACGGGGGCGGATCGGTCGGTCAGGGTTTCCACGGATCTTCCTGTTGGGGTCGCTGGCATTATGCCGCAACCTTGCAGAAATGCGGCCACCCCCCGAGGAATCAAGAGGGCTGCGCCGCAGTAATCGTGTACTACCTGAAGAAGCAAGTCCTGTGCCCTGATCGGCAAGGAAAAACTACTTCACCAGGAAGGCCGTCTCGGGCGTGCGGCCGCGCTGGCCGTCCTCGGTTTCCAGCTCGGCCCAGACCCGCTGCCGGCCACGGGCCAGCGGCCACAGGTAGCGGCCTCCTTCGACCGTCACCGGCGAGGCGCCGTTCACGTGCCAGGTGGTCCGCCGCAGCGGGCGGTTCCATTCGGCGACGAATTCGAAGGCTTCCAGCCGGTCGGGGATGCGCGGATCCATCGCCAGCATCAGGCCGTCGAAGGGCTGGCTGAGCCGCGGCTCGGCCGGCGGAGCCGTGGTGACCGCCGGTTCGGCCGGCAGGGCTCCGGCGGCGTGCGCCAGGCGCTGGGACCGCTGCAACGGCCGGTCCGCTTCCAGCCGCGCCAGCAGGGAGCGCGTAAGCAGCGCCGGGCCCTGGGCGCCGGTGATGCCGTCGGTCTCGCGGCCGGAGAGGTTGCCCATCCAGACGCCGACCAGGTAGCGGCCGTTGTAGGCCACGGTCCATGCATCGCGGTAGTCGCTGGAGGTGCCGGTCTTCACCGCCGTCTCGGCCGGGAAGCGCAGCAGGCCGCCGTCGCCGAATTCCAGCAGCCGCGCCTGCGGGTCGGAGATGATCTCGCTGATCGCGCGCGCCGCCGCCGGCTGGATCAGCGGGCGCAGCGGGCGCGGCGCCGGGTCGTTCTCCAGCAGGCTCAGGGCCTGCCACTGCCCGCCCCGTGTCAGCGCGGCATAGGCCTGCACCAGCTGGAACAGCGAGACCTCGCCATTGCCCAGGGCGATGCCGTCACCGTAGAAATCCGGATGGCGCGACAGGCCCTCCATGCCCAGCGCGCGCAGGCGCTGCAGGAAGGCTTCGCCGCCGACGAACTGCAGGGCCTTGAGCGCCGGGATGTTCAGCGAATTGCCCAGGGCCTCGCGCAGGCTGACGCGGCCGTAGTGCATGCGGCTGTAGTTGCGGTACTCGTGCAGGCCGGCATTGACGCGCTCGGTCAGGCGCGTGTCCTCCAGCACGGTGTCGGCGTTCCAGCCCTTCTCGATCGCCATGGCGTAGAGCAGCGGCTTGAGCGTGGAGCCGGGCTGGCGCAGCGCCTGCACCGCGTCCACGCCGACCACGCCCGGATGCTCGTCGTCCACCGAGGCATAGGCGCGCACGCGGTTGCCGTCCAGGTCCACTGCCAGCAGCGCGCCCTGCCGCACGCCCTGGCTGCGCAGGCCCTCGAGGCGCTGGCGCAGGAAGCCCTCGGCGCTGGCCTGCAATGCGGCGTCCAGGCTGCTGCGCAGCGGCGGTGTACCGGCGTAGCGACGCTGTGCCTCGGCGGCGAAGTGCGCGGCCGCCAGCTCCGGCGGCTGCTTCGCCCAGCTCAGGTGCTGGGCCTGCAGCGCGGCGAGGCGCTCAGGCGCCAGGGCACCCTGCTCCGCCAGGCGCTGCGCCAGGCGCGCGATCGCGGCATCCAGCGCCTCGGGCTGGCGTACCAGCCGCGAGGGCGCGCGCACCAGCACCGCCAGCGCCAGCATCTCGCGTTCCGACAGCGTCTCCAGGCTGCGCCCGAAGTAGTAGTGCGCGGCGGGCGCCACGCCGCGGCGGTTGGCGCCGTAGGGCACCTGGTTGAGATAGAACTCGAGGATATCGGGCTTGGAAAAGCGCGCGTCCAGGCGCAGCGCCTCGAAGCCTTCGACCCAGCGCGACCACAGCGTGCGCGGGCGCGGGTTGAGCACGCGTAGCGCCTGCTCCGTGATGGTGCTGGCGCCGCGCAGCGAGCGGCCGGCGCGCAGGTTGGTCCAGGTGGCCGAGAAGCGCGCGCGCCAGTCCACGCCGTGATGCGCCCAGTAGCGCCGGTCCTCGGCCTCGACGAAGGCCTGCCGCAGCAGCGGCGGCACCTGCTCCAGCGGCACGCGCTCCTGCAGGTTCCAGCCGCCGTCGTAGCGCAGGTTCAGCGGCCGGCCCTGGCGGTCCAGCACCAGGGCCTGCGCCGCCTGCCCGGGCTGCGGCTGCAGCGTGCGCGGCAGCGGACGCTGCGCCAGCAGCGTCGCCAGGGCGAGCACCGCAAGCAACCCCGCCGCGAGCTTTGCGGGGTTTGCCTTCACTCGACGACCTGCGACTCCCAGCCATCGTAGTCACCGCCGGCCTCGCGGACGGCGCGGTACAGCGGCAGCGTCACCTCGTCGATGCGCTCCGGCGCGGGGATGTCGATGCGGTAGAGCTGCAGGCAGTGGCGTGGCTCCTCGTCGTGCGGCGCCACGCGCGCGCGCACCGAAAAGCCCAGCTCGTCGGCACGGCGCTCGAAGGCCGCGCAGGCGGCGCCATCGCCGAAGTAGATCCAGTGGTCGATCTCGCGCGGTGTCGCCAGGTCGTCGCCATTGTCCTGCAAGGCCTCGCAGGCGCGACGGTTCTGCATGCGCTCGAAATCCTCGCCACGTGGATACAGAACATCCCGGTACAGGCTCCAGTCGCGGTCCTCGCGCATCCCGGTCTCATGGCGATAGCCGGCGAAGCCGGCCATCACGCGGGCACAGCGCTCCGGCCAGTCGTCGGGCATCGCGTCGTAGAAGAAGAAATCCCGCGCGCCTTCGCTGTCGCGGCGGCCGACGTAACGCGTGTCTTCGTCGTCCAGCGTCGCCAGCTCCTCCTCCAGCGCCAGCAGGGCCTCTTCCTCTTCCTCGCCGGGCAGGCCGTCGCTGCCGGGCTGCTGCAGCTCCAGCCGCAGCCACACCAGGTGCGGCAGCTGCGGCAGCGGCGTCTCGGCGCCCAGCGACAGGTCCAGGCAGGTCGCCGCGGGACGACCCTCCAGTTCGCTCACGTACCAATCCCAGTCTTCGTTCATTCGGTCACCGTCAGTCGGGCCGGCATGCCGTTGCCGAACACCTCGGGGCTGTACATCAGTTCCGCGTGCGTCTCCGGCACGGCGAAGTCGCCGGTGGCCACGGCGACGCCGAGCCAGGCCATGCGGTACTCGCCCGGCCCCGCCGAGTCGGCGAAGAAGCGCACGGCGTCATGGCGCAGCTCGCGGTGGTAGAAGGCATAGGCGCCATCCATCGCCAGCGCGGCGTCGTCGCCCGGCACGTTGGCCAGGTCCGGGTTGACCGGCTCCAGGCCGCCCGGCACCGGGTCGTCCACCACGATGTAGGTCGCCCAGGACGGCAGGTCCAGGGTCAGCTCCACACGCACCTTGTCGCCGCGTTTCAGCTTCAGCGGCGGCTCCATCGGCACCCAGGTCTTGTCGCGCAGGACGGCGTAACTGCGCCGTGCCTGCATGCCGGCGTTGATCGCGCGGGCCGCGGCTTCCTTCTCGACATAGCTCAGTGCCGCCGTGAAGTAGGCACGGCCCTGTCCCTGCGACTGGATCAGGATCGGCGGCGCGGCGCCGGCCTGCTGCGCGGTGACCGGCTTCTGCAGCTGGCCGCCCTGCTCGCGCGTGACCTTCACCTCGCCGAACTTCGCCTCGCCCAGCATCACCTGCGCCAGCAGGTCAGGGGTCACCGACTCGAAGCGGTCGGCATACTCGATGAAGGCGCGCGTGCAGAACAGGTTTTCCTGCGTGTTGCTCCAGTGGAAGCGGTTGCCGCGGGCCTGCGTGATGGTCCGCGTCAGCTTCATCGGCAGCTCGGTCATCGCCGCGTCCCAGCCGTAGCGGCCGGTGAAAGCCGACAAGGCGGCACAGTTGGAGCGCAGCTCGGAGCCCAGCAGCCACCAGCGCCAGCTGCTGTCGTCATCCTCGCGCAGCATCAGGCTGCCGGCGGACTCCTGGCCGCGCGACAGGATCAGGTCGCGCGTCTGTTTCATCAGCAGGCCGCTGCCGTCGACGCGGCTGGCCGCCTGCAGGAACAGCGACTGGCCGAACAGGCCCATGCGCGGCAGCCAGCTGGCGTAGCGCTCCAGGTCGTCTTTCTTCAGCTTGCCGCGCTGCGCCAGCGCCGCCAGCGCCACGGCGCGCACCTGCGCCCGCGTCTCCGGGGCGTCGAAGCCCTCGGCGCTGATGTCTTCCTTCAGCAGCTTCTCGAGGTAGGTGTCGAGGCGGTCCCAGACCAGCTTCGGCGGCTCGTAGCCCAGGTCCTTCATCCAGCCGAAGGCCAGCGCCGTGTAGGCCGACAGGTAGGGACTCTGGCGCTGCGCGTCGGGCGACCAGTAACCCATGCCGCCCTCCTCCGCCTGGAAGCTCGCCGCCTGCTCCAGCGTCGCCGTGGCCAGCTGCTGCGCCTCCGGCCAGTCGCCCACCGTCTTGAGACGCGGACGCAGCTTGAGGTAGTGCGCGGCCATCACCGCCTTGGTCAGGCGCTGCTCCCAGCAGGCATAGGGATACTGGCGCACGTAGCCGAAGGCACCGTCGAGATCGCCCAGCACGGTCGGCGCGAACGTGAACTTCAGCTCGCCGCGCTCCATCGTCTCCGGCAGCTTCAGGGGAATGCGCACTTCCGCGCCGGCCTCGAAGTGGCCGTAGTCCGCCACGGTGATGTTGGGCTTGCGTGCCAGCACCTTGAGCGTCTGCACCAGCGCGTCGGCGTCCTTGCCCTCGCCGGCCTGCACGGTCAGGCGGATCTCGCCCGCCGTGGGCGCCTGCAGCGGCAGGTAGACGTTGCGCCGCTCGAAGGGCTTGAGCGTGAAGGTTTCGCTCTTCGCGCCTTGCGTCGCGCCCTCGGCGCGGATGCTCAGGGTGAAACTGCGCTCGCCCTTGCCGCGGTTGAGCAGGGTGAAGCCGGCATCGAAGCGGTCCCCCGCGATCACGTGGTTGGGCAGCGCCGGTCGCAGCTCGGTGTTCTTGTTGACCTTGACCACCGCCTGCCCCAGTCCCATGCGGTCGTCGGGCGTCACCGCCAGCGCCAGGATGCGCCAGCCGGTGAGGTTGTCCGGTGCCTGGAACTCGAAGCGCGCACGGCCGCTGCTGTCGGCAGGCAAGGCCGGGTTCCAGTAGGCCACGTACTTGTCGATGCTGCGCATCGACAGGTCGCTGCCGCCGTCGCCACCGGGATTGGCGCCCTTCTTCTCGAACTTCTGCCGCCCCACCAGGCGCGTCAGCAGGCCGAAGTTGGCCACGTCCAGCGCGTCGAGACGGGTGAAGCCCTTGAGCGGATCGAAGTAGTCCTTGCCGTCCTTGATCAGGTCG
The DNA here is from genome assembly GCF_003428335.1 of Solimonas sp. K1W22B-7. Lineage (GTDB taxonomy): Bacteria > Pseudomonadota > Gammaproteobacteria > Nevskiales > Nevskiaceae > Solimonas_A. The sequence goes on along the minus strand of NZ_CP031704.1, from coordinate 2,312,029 downwards.
AACACCGCCTCGTCGAGCACCGCCACCGCGTATTCGATACGGTCGCCGGGCTTCTTGTGCCGCGGCGCCGCCTCCAGTTCGATCTTCACGGTCTCGCGCGGGCGCATCTCCTCGCGCTGCGGCAATACCTTCACCTTCATCTCGCGCGTGGGGTCGTTGACCCGCAGTTCCAGATAGCCCATGCGGAAGCTGGGCTTGCCCAGGTCCACGCCCTCCTTGAGCGGCTGGTCGACGCGCGGCGACATCACCACCACCGAGACGTACGCACCGGGGAAGTATTCCGGCTTCACCGGGATGCGGATCTCGGGCGTGGAGCCCGACAGCTTCTCCACCCAGCGATCCAGCACGCCGTAGCGCTCCACCGTCACCAGCGCGCGGGCGCCGGGGTACGGGTTCTTCACCATCAGCTTCGCGGTGTCGCCGTCCTTGTACTCGTAGCGGTCGGCGCGCAGTTCCAGGCTGTAGTCCGGCGTGTCCTCCCACAGCACTTCGTCGGAACCCTGGGCGTAGACCCAGGTGGAGGATTCGTGCAGGCGGCCCTGGGTATCCTGCGTCATCACGGTGATGCGGAACTCGCCGCTGGCATCCGGCGTGAACGCGCAGGCCACGCCCTCCGCCTTCGAACGGCCCTTGCAGGTACCGACACGCTTCCAGCTCTGCACATAGCGCGTGATGTAGGCATTGCCCGCGCCCTTGACGCGCGCGCCCTTGGTCTCCTGCCGGTCGACCTTGACGTAGTACGGCTGGCCCTTGACCGGCTTGCCGTCGCTGCCGACCACGATCGTGCCGACCGAAGCCTCCTTGCCCTGCTGCAGCATCCAGCCGTCCCAGCGCACGCCGGCATAGCGGTCGCGGCCGTAGTACGGCACAGTGGCCTGGGCACCGATGCCCTTGCCGCGATCGTCCTGCACGGTGGCGTCGAACAGCAGACGCCCATAGGGCGTGTCGATCTGCGGCAGCTTGAGCTTCTGTGCGAACTGGCCCTGCGCGTCGAGCTGCGTCTCGGTGTCGAGCAGCGGCTCGGCGGCACGCGCCTCGTAGCTGGCGAATTCATACTGCATCGCCACCGGGTCCTTCGAGGTGAAGGGCGCGGCATCGACGCGCACCACCATGCGCGCGGGGGCGCCGGAGAAAGGCCCGCCGCCATGCAGCCGCGCGGCCAGCACGGCCTCCACTTCGTCGCCGGGTTTTGCTTCATGCGCGCGCAGCTCGGCGCCGACACGGAACGGCGCCGGGGTGAAGTCGCTGACCAGCACGCGCAGCGGCTCCAGCGGATCGTCCTTGGCGAAGTCCGGCGTCAGCTCGAAGCGGTACCACCCCACCGCGGCGCGCTCGCCCAGCTTCAGGTCGCCGGACAGCGCGCCGAAGTCGGACAGCGAGAGCTTGGCCTGCTCCAGCACGGCGTTGCCGGTGGGGTCGTAGACCTTCAGCGTGTAACCGGACTTGGGCGCCGCGGCCAGCGAGCGGCCGGCCTCGTCGCGCACGTAGATCTTGTACTGCACCGTCTCGCCGGCGCGGTAGACACCCTGCGCGGTCGTGCCCCAGGAGCGCAGGTGACCATGCTTCGGCCGTCGCCACTCGGAGAACTGGTTGCGCGAGGCGCGGTAGACGTCGACCTGGAACTCGTACTCCAGCGGCAGCAGCGCCAGGTCCTGGTCCTTCGCCACGCGCACCATCAGGCCCGGATCGGGCCGCCAGCCGGCGTTCTTCAGTTCGGGGTCCAGCACCGCCGTGCCCGGCAGTTCGGCCAGGCCGTTGCTGTCGGTCACCGCCTCGGCCTTGCTGTCGCCGCCAAAGCCCAGCAGCACGCTGACCTTGGCCTTGGACACCGGCTTGCCGCTGGCCATGTCGGTGACCCAGACCAGCAGGTTGGAATTGCCCAGCTTGGCATGCACCTGCCAGGGCGTGACCTCGGCGAAGAAGCGCTGCGGTTCGCTGGAGGTGGACGGCGTGGTGACGATGCTGCCGCTGACCGCGCCGGAGGAGGCGCCGATCATGCCGCGCACGTCCAGCGGCATGGCGAAGGCGATGTTGCGCACCGGCTGCACCGGCACGCGGTGCTGCTGGTCCTTCTGCAGGCCGGCGGCGGTCAGGCGGCTGAAGCGCGCGTCGATGCTGCCGAGGTTGGTGACGATCGCCGGGACTTCCGAGTCGATGCCGGACTCGATCACCGCGCGCTCGTGCTCGAACACCATGCGCGGCGTGCGGTCGCCGGTGCGGAAGGCAAAGTCGCGCGCCTTCAGTTCGCGGCCGAAGACATCGCGCAGGCCTGCGGCCAGGGCGCCGCGGTAGCTGCTGCCACCGATGAAATTGAAGGGCAGCGACACGGAGTAGCTGGACTCGCGCGAGTGGCCGCCGATGCTGCCGCCCTCGTCGCCGCCATTGGCCCAGGGGTCGTAGTCCTTCTTGAAGGCCTTGCGCGGATCGGGCTCCAGCGTCAGGCGGTCCTTGACCTCGGCGGTGCGCACCGGCGCGCTGAAGCTCAGGGCCGCGCCGCCCAGCGGATCGCAGCTCTGGCCCTCGTGCACGATGCCCCATTGGGGCTCGCTGCCGGGCGCGGCATTGCGCAGGCAGCTGATGCCGAGCAGGCGCAGCTCCGGGAAGGTGTGCAGGTTCTCGGCCTCGCGGTCCTCGATGCCGGTCTCGGTGCCGTAGATCGACTCCAGGCCCGGCGACAGCCACAGGCGCTGCGCCGTATCCAGCGGCAAGGCTCGCACCGGGCGCAGCAGCCACTGCTCGCGGGCTTCGCCGCGCGGCGTCCAGAACGGCATCTCGCGATCGTCCGGGTCTGCCTGCGCCTGTACCGCGGTACCGCCGATGCGCAGGGCGGCGGCAACCGAGGCCGCCGTCACCGGCTGGGTGAAGCGGGCGTAGACCACCGGCTGGCCGGGGCCTTCCCAGTCGGCCACGCGGGTGTAGCGCAGCTGCGCCCGCTCGGTGACGAAGCGGGTGGTCTGGCCGCGCTCCAGCTTCTCTCCTTGCTCGGTGACGAACTCCGGGCGGATCTCGACCGTGTAGCGCGAAGCCAGGCGCAGCTTTTCGTCGCTGGGCAGGTTGCAGGCCAGGGTCGAGGGATCGAGCCAGCGCCAGTCGCAGCGGATCGCCGGGTCCAGTGTCACCGGCACCTCGGAGGCTTCGCGCTCCATGCGGCCCAGCGGCACCACGGCGCGGTCGAAGGCGATGACGATCTGGCGCGTGTCCTTGACGTCGTCGCCCTCGGGCGTGACGCGGACGATGCCCAGCGCTTCCGCCTGCGCGGCAGAGCTGGCCAGCAGGGCCAGGCTAGCGAGCAGCAGTCTTGATGAGCGCATGCGTCACGATTCCCTGGCTGTCGCCGTAGAGGTGGATTTCCTGGTAGCCGGCGATGCCGGTCCAGACCAGTTCGCGCTTGCCCACCTGCTGCGGCTTGCCCTCGGGCAGGCCCAGGGCGGCCAGGGTCTCGGCCTGCAGGGGGTAGCCGGAGTCAGCGAAGTCGGCGGTGAACCAGCTGGCCTTGCCGTCGATGAACAGCACGCTGGCGCGGGCGTCGGGATAGCGGCAGCGGCGGCTGTAGAGGGAGTCCTCGCAGTCCTGCGGGCGGCCCAGCTTCTGCGTCACCTCGTCGGGGCTGCGGCCGGCCAGCTCCGGCACGCGCAGGATCACGCCCGGGGCCTGGGGCAGTTCCGCGCCCTCGGGCTTCTCGAAGGCCGCTTCATAGTCGAAGTCGTCCTGCTGCATCTGCCAGACGCCATAGCCGGCGCCGGCCGCGGCGACTACCCCCAGCAGTATCCATGCTGCTTTCATTCGCTGCCCTCCATTGCTGTCCGAATGCTATGGGATAATGCCCCCCTTCTGTTAACCCTTTTTCGTGGCATAACTCCCTTTTCATGCATCTCGCGCTGCTCCTCGCCACGCTCGCCGCGCTGCTGTCCGGTCCGCTGATCTACGCGGTGGCGCACCGGCGCCCGGCGCTGCTGGCCTTCCTCGATGGTTTCGTGCTGGTCAGCATCGCCGGCCTGGTGCTGCTGGAGGTGGTGCCCGGGGCCTTCGTCGACGGTGGCCTGTGGAGCGGTGCCTTCCTGCTGCTGGGCCTGCTCGGCCCTACCCTGTTCGAGCATCTGCTGAGCCGCGCCCGCCGCGGCGCCCACATCGCGGCGCTGGCGCTGGCGATCCTGGGGCTGGTGCTGCACAGCATGGCCGACGGCGCCGCCCTGTCGCCGCTGGGCGAGGAAAGCCTGCACCGCCACGATGCGCTGGCCCTGGCGGTGGCGATCCACAGCATCCCGGTGGGCCTGGTCGTGTGGTGGCTGATGGCACCGGTGTTCGGCGCCCTGCTGCCCTCGCTGGCGATCGCGGCGATGTGCCTGGGCACGCTGGCCGGCTACCACTACGGCATCGAGCTGAACGCGGTGCTCGGCCTGCAGGCCGGCGCCTGGTTCCAGGCCCTGGTCGCCGGCTCGATCCTGCACGTGGTGTTCGGCCGCCCGCACCTGGACGACCATGCCGCCGAACAAGCCTCCCGGCCGCCCTACGAAGGCCTGGGCAACCTGGCCGCGCTGGCGGCGCTGCTGCTGATCGGCGGCGCCCACGCGCATGAGGCCGGTCACTCCGGCTTCGGAGAACGCTTCCTCGCGCTGGCCCTGGAATCGGCGCCGGCCCTGCTGCTGGCCTACCTGATCGGCGGTTTCATTACCGGCGAGCTGCCGGATCGCTGGCTGCGCTGGCTGTCGCGCGGCGGACCTGGCTCGCAAGCGCTGCGCGGCATGGCGCTGGGCCTGCCGCTGCCGATCTGCTCCTGCGGCGTGCTGCCGCTGTACCAGTCGCTGATCAAGCGCGGCGTACCGCTGGCGGCGGCCACGGCCTTTCTCATCGCCACCCCCGAGGTGGGCCTGACCGCGCTGTTCGTGTCGCTGCCGCTGCTGGGCTGGGAGGCGACGCTGCTGCGCGTCGGCTGCGCGGCGCTGCTCGCCGCCTTCATCGGCTACACACTGGCACGCCTGCTGCCGGCCACCACGACGGCTGTCCCGGCCGCGCCCAGCTGCTGCGGCGGTCATCATGCTCCTGCGCCGACGCAGCAGCCCCGGCTGCGGCGCGCGCTGCGCAGCGGCCTGGTCGACCTGGTCGACGACACCGCCGCCTGGATCATTGCCGGCGTCGCCCTGGCGGCCTTCCTCGTGCCCTATGCCGAGTCCGTGCTGTGGGCACAGTTGCCCGATGGCGTGGAGGTACTGGTGTTCGCCCTGCTGGGCATGCCGATGTATGTCTGCTCGGCGGCGGCCACGCCGCTGGTGGCGGTGCTGATCGCCGCCGGCGTCTCGCCCGGCGCCGCCATCGCCTTCCTGCTCACCGGGCCGGCCACCAATGTCGCCACCTTCGGCGTGCTGGCGAAGCTGCATGATCGCCGCCATGCCCTGGCCTTCGCCGTGATCACCGCCGTCGGCGCGGTAACGATCGGCCTGGCGGTGAACCTGTTCCTGCCGCCGCTCAAGACCACGATCCCCGACCTCCACGTCCACGGCGGCGGCCTGCTGCAACAGGCCAGCCTGCTGCTGCTGGTGCTGCTCTACGGCGCCTCGCTGCTGCGCCGCGGCGGCCGCGGCTGGATGGCCGACCTGTTCGAGTCTTCGCGCACATGACCGCCGCTACGCCCTATAGCGAACACACGCCCCTGATGCAGCAGTTCTTCGGCATCAAGGCGCAGTATCCCGACACGCTCGTGCTGCTGCGCATGGGCGACTTCTACGAACTGTTCTACGACGACGCGCGCAAGGCGGCGAAGCTGCTCAACATCACGCTGACGCAGCGTGGCGAGTCCGGCGGCGCGCCGGTGATCATGGCCGGCGTGCCGCATCATGCGGTGGAGCAGTACCTGGCGCGCCTGATCAAGGCCGGCGAGTCGGCGGTGATCGCCGAGCAGGTCGGCGAAGTGGGCGCAGAGAAGGGTCCCGTACGCCGCGAAGTCGTGCGTGTCGTGACCCCCGGCACCGCCACCGACGAGGCGCTGCTGGATGCGCGCACGCAGACGCTGCTGGCCTCGGTGTCGGAATTCAAGGGCAGCTACGGCCTGGCCTGGCTGGAACTCTCGACCGGGCGCTTCTCCGTGCTGCAGACCGAGCGCCGCGCCGACCTGCTGTCGGAACTGCAGCGCCTGCGTCCCAGCGAACTGCTGGCGGCCGATGGCGGCAGCGCCGACTGGGGCGGTTTCCCGGCGCGGCTGCGGCCGGTCTGGCACTTCGACGCGGGCTCGGCCTACCGGCTGCTGACCGCGCAGTTCACCACGCGCGACCTGCGCGGCTACGGCTGCGAGGAGTTGCCCGCAGCGATCGCCGCCGCCGGCGCGCTGCTGCAGTACGTGCAGGAAACGCAGAAGGCCGCGCTGCCGCATGTCGCGGGCCTGCGCACCGAGACTGCCGGCGAGGCCCTGATCCTGGACGCCACCTCGCGGCGCAACCTGGAGATCGACCGTTCGCTGTCGGGCCAGCACGACTACACCCTGATCAGCGTGCTCGACAGCTGCGTGACGCCGATGGGCGCACGCGCCCTGCACCGCTGGCTGACGCGGCCGCTGCGCGACCATGCGCAGCTGGAGGCCCGGTACGCCGCCGTGGCCAGCCTGCTGGACGATTCCGCGGACCGCGGCCTGCGCGAGGCATTGCGCGACATCGTCGACATCGAGCGTATCCTGGCGCGCATCGCGCTGCGCTCGGCGCGACCGCGCGACCTGCTGGGCCTGTCCAACAGCCTGCATGCGCTGCCCGCGATCCTGGCCGCGCTGGGCACGCTGGAAGCGCCGCTGATCGAGAACCTGCGTCGCGAACTCGGCGACCACAGCGCCACGGCGGCCCTGCTGGCCGGCGCCCTGTCCGACACTCCGCCGCTGCTGGCGCGCGACGGCGGTGTGTTCCGCAGCGGCCACGACGAAACCCTGGACCACCTGCGCCGGCTGTCGGAGAACGCGGACGGATTCCTGGTGGACCTGGAGCAGCGCGAGCGCGCCCGCACCGGCATCGACGCGCTGAAGGTCGGCTACAACCGCGTGCACGGCTACTACATCGAGGTCGGCAAGACCCATGCGGCGAAGATTCCCGCCGACTACACGCGCCGCCAGACGCTGACCAACTACGAGCGCTACATCACCGAGGAACTGAAGAAATTCGAGGACCAGGTGCTGTCGGCGCGCGACCGCGCGCTGGCACGCGAAAAGGAACTGTACGAGGCCCTGCTGGAGCTGTTGGCGCAGCGCCTGCGGCCGCTGCAGCAGGCCGCGCAGGCCCTGGCCGAACTGGACGTGCTGGCCTGCTACGCCGAGCGCGCGCGCGCGCTCAACCTGAGCCGCCCGCAGCTGGTCGGCACGCCCTGCCTCGACATCCGCGGTGGCCGCCACCCGGTGGTGGAGCAGACGCTGCGCGAGCCCTTCGTGCCCAACGACCTGCTGCTGGACGACAGCCGCCGCCTGCTGGTCATCACCGGCCCGAACATGGGCGGCAAGTCCACCTACATGCGCCAGACCGCGCTGATCGTGCTGCTGGCGCATGCCGGCTGCTACGTGCCGGCCGAATCGGCGCGCCTGGGGCCGATCGACCGCATCTTCACCCGCATCGGCGCCGCCGACGATCTGGCCTCGGGCCAGTCGACCTTCATGGTGGAAATGAGCGAAACCGCCAACATCCTGCACAACGCCAGCGCGCAAAGCCTGGTGCTGATGGACGAAATCGGCCGCGGCACCTCGACCTACGACGGCCTGTCGCTGGCGCGCGCGGTGGCCGAGCACCTGGCCGGCAAGCTGCGCTCGTTTACGCTGTTCGCCACGCACTACTTCGAGCTGACGGCATTGGCGGACGAGCTGCCGGGCGTGGCCAATGCCCACCTGGATGCCGCCGAGTATGCCTCCGAGGCGGGCGAGCGCCTGGTGTTCCTGCACCAGGTCAAGGCCGGGCCGGCGAATCGCAGCTACGGCCTGCAGGTGGCGCAGCTGGCCGGCGTGCCGGCAGCGGTGATCCGCAGCGCCCGCACGCACCTGCTGGAACTGGAAGGCCGCGAGCCGCCGCCTTCGGCTGCCGCGGCCGCGCCGCAGCTGCCTTTGTTCGCGGCAGTGGTGGACTCCGACAGCGACCGCCTGCTGGATCAGCTGGACCCGGACGCGCTGACGCCGCGCGAGGCGCTGGAACAGCTCTACCGGCTCAAGGGGCTGCGCGGGAAGAAGAAGTAGAACCCCGAACGAAATGTGGGAGCGGCTTCAGCCGCGATGGGGCGCTTCAAGCTCCCATCGCGGCTGAAGCCGCTCCCACCGTTCAGCAAACCCCTAGCGCTGTAATTTGCCCAGCGGCGCGTGCGGATGATGATGCTTGGCCCCGGCCGGCGCTTCCTCCGCCGGTGTCTCCGTTGCCGCGGGAGCCGCGGGTGCCGGCGCGGGAGCCGCAACCGCCGGTCGCGGACGACCCAGGATCGCAAACCCCAGCCACAGCAGCAGCGCTAGCGCGGCAGCGCCGAAGGCGCCGTAGACCATCGTCTGGTAGCGTTTGACGATCGCCTGACGCTGTCCGGTCCAGTTGCGGTCGGCGCCCTCGCCCAGCTCGGTGGTCAGCATCAGCAGGCCTTGCGCGATCTGCTGCGAGTTGAACAGGCACTTCATGTCGCCGAAAGTGGGATTCGGGGTCCTCAGGGTCTTGGGCCAGGAGGTATCCAGGCAGGTTTCGGCACCCAGCTCGTTATCGGCGCTGAGGGGCAGCGGCACCCAGTAGCCGGAAAACTCGCCTTCGCTGTCCGGCACGCGGAACTTCGCGGCGTCGGAAACCTCGGACTCGGCGATCCATCCGCGGTTGACGATGACGAACTCGCCGGAGCCATTCATGCCGCCCGTGCCGGGCGTGTACTCCAGCGCCAGCCACAGGTCATAGCCCTTGCGGCCATCGGCCTGCAGGCGCGGGACCAGCAACTGTTTCGCCGGCACCAGCTTGCCAACGACGCTGCCCCGCTCGACCAGCCCTTCCACCGCGGCGGCGCGGCTGGTCAGGACCAGGGGGGTGCGCGTCTGTGCCGATTCGTACAGGGCCAGGTCGGCGGACGCTGCCTGGGCCAGTTTCTGCTGCTGAAGCCCGTACCAGGCCCCACCCGCGGCCACGCCCAGGGCAACCACGCCCAGGGCCAGCACGCGCAAGCCGTGACTTGCCATATCTCCTCCCGATGTGTGCTGCGCGCTCGTACGGCGCGCTATGCCCATTATTGCGCCGGAACAAGGGGTGGCGGCAAGGCCCCGCCCCGGGTAAAAACGGGGGGATGGCCCATACGGAGGTTCAGAGGCCGGCGCTGCGCAGCGCCAGGCGCACCGCGACCCAGACCACCAGGACGAAGGCGACGGTCATGCCCAGGGCGACCAGGATGAAATGCAGCGGCTTGCCCTTGGAAAAGTCACGCTTCCGGTTCTTCGAGCTCTGCACGCCGAAGAACGAGGCAGCGACGCTGGCGATGGTCTGCCAGAGGCTGGGCGGCGGTTCATCCGGGGGCTGCCCGGGCGTCGGATCGGTGGCCATGATCAGTAGTCGCGCAGGATCTTGATGCTGGACTGGTAGTCGGTGCGCGACTTGGCCTGCAGGTCCTCGGCCAGCACCTTCTCCAGCTTGCCGCCGATCAGCGGGATACCGCAGTTGACGTTCCAGCGCAGGTGATTGGCGCAGCCTTGCCCCTCGGGCTTGAGCTGCATCTCGGTGAAGACCTTCACCGGGGCGCCCTTGATCTCGGTATCGATGCGGCCGGTCAGCTTGTCCAGGTCCCAGGCGTCCTGCTGCACCACGGTGACCGACTCGCCGATGAACTTCCTGGCGAAGTCCGGCAACGGCACGTCGGACTTCATGTTGAAGCGGCACTTGATGCGGAAGTGCTTGCCGCTCTTCTCGTGCTCCAGCACCTCGACATCCCAGGCACCGGAGTCCTTGTACTTGCGTTCGAAGTAGCTGCGGTCGGTATACATGCGCAGCACCGTGTCGACCGGCTTGTCGTAGTCGAGCTTCTCGTCGTATTTCATCTGGTTTCCATCCCCTGCGGCCTTGGGCCGTCCCCTCATTATCGAGAAAGGCCGCCGGGGCATACCCCGGCGGCCTTCCCTTGCCTCTGGTACTGCTGACGGCTTACTTCGTCGTCATCTTCTGCACGGAGGCCGCGCTGAAGTAGTCGGCGTTGAAGCTGGCCGTGGCGTCGATCGGCTTGTCTTCGTTCCAGGCCGCGGTGATGAAGTAACGGCCCGAGGTGAAGTGATAAATCACTTCCGGCACGGTCGTCGCGGCCATGATGTTCGGCGCACTGATGATGTGGCCTTCCTGGAACTGGTACAGCTGGTCGCGGTTGTCGTAGTCGTCAACCATGCCGACGGTCCAGCCATCCTCGTCGAGATAGAAGCGACGCTTCTTGAAGGTGTGGCTGGTGCCCGGCTTGATGTCGGCCTCGACCACCCAGACGCGGTGCAGCTCGTAGCGCGGCAGATCCTGGTTCAGGTGCTTGGGCTTGGCCAGGTCCTTGTACTTGACCTTGTTGCCGGCGATCTTGTTGGAGTTGTACGCGATGTACATCTCCTTCTTGCCCACCAGCTTCCAGTTGTAGCGCTCCAGGGCGCCGTTGAACATGTCGACCTGGTCGTAGAACTGGTGACCGTCGGTGCCTTCGTACGGGTTGTCGCAGCAGACCGTCGGGGCGCGGCGGATACGCTTGAGGCCCGGCGAGTAGAGCCAGGCGGCGCGGCCTTCGGCACCGGTACCCATCTTCTCGTGCACGAGAATGAAGGTGCCGGCCAGGCGCGGCGGAGCGACGGTCTTCGACAGGTACTTGAGGAACTCGCCCTGGCCCGGCTTGAGCTCGGTCGGGTTCTTCATGGAGGCGTAGCCGAAGGTGACGTCCTCGATGATCTTGGTCAGCTGGAACTGGCCATTGGGCTGCACGATCATCTGGTTGTTGTAGCGGGTGACCGACTCACCGCGCCACTTCAGCTTGTGGTTCCAGATCGGCTCGGCGCCGGACTTCGGAATCGGGAAGGGGAAGCCGAGCTTGCAGCCGTTGAGGATTTCGGTGTTGACCAGTTCGCAGCTGGCGGCATTGGCCTTGGTGGCGGCGTAGATCTCGTCCGGCCAGCCAACAGTGCGGTGCGACGGGTACACGTTCATCTTGTAGCTGTCGTAGCTCGACAGCAGCTTCTTGTGGCCCTCGGACAGCTTGGCGGCGTACTGCGCCATGTTGGCCTTGGTGATCGTGTAGATCGGCTTTTCGCCATCGATCTTGTCGTCATGCGGCCAGTCGCCCTTCAGCGCGCCCTCGCGAGCGCGGGGCTCCCAGGCACCGATCGACTTGTCGGCGTTGCCGGCCTTTTCGGCGCCCACCGGCGTCAGTTCGGCGCCGAGCTTGGCCGCCTCCGCTGCGGGGACCTTGGCTCCGGCCTGTGCCGTAAGGCACAGCGCTGCGGCGCCAAGGATTGTTACTAAGACTTTTTTCATCGGGAACATCTCCTCGTCTTTGGTTATTCGGATGGTTGCCCACCTGTCGGAGAACTTCGGCCCAGGGGCACCGAGCGCAAAGGATGCTAGCGCAAATCCCCATAGGCGCCAACAAGTTTCCGGCGAAACCACCAGGGATTTCATCGCACTGCAACAGGGGACTGAATGCGGCCTGAACAAGGGGCGGCGCCGGCTCCTGCCGGGCAGCCGGACGGCACGAAATGGCTCGGATGGCGGCGCCAGGCGAACCGCAAGGCCCCTGCCCCGCAGCCCATGCCCTGGCCAGCCCGCCCGCCGGCCTCAGCCCTCCCTGATGTACTCCAGCAGCATGTCGCGGGCGTTGAGTTCGCCGTGCAGGGTCGCCAGCATGATGAAGACACCGGCCAGGCGGCGGTGCAGGAACACGATCTCCCGAGGCGGCACCTTGAAATGCACCGACAGGGCGTTGGAAGCCGCCATGCGCCCGGCACGCAGCAGCAGGTCGCTCTTGCCCCAGAGGTACTCGCCGCGCTCGTTGCGCAGATGCGCGGGCATGCGGTCGGCGTCGCCGAAGGGTTCGACGATGGTCTCGCAGAGCTTGACGAAGGTCTCCAGCACCGACTTGGGGAACCCCGGCTTCATCAGGCCGATGTCGATGCCGCCGCGCAGCACCGTGGCGCTGTCGCGCTCGATGCCGCCGCGCACGATGTCGGCATAGCTCTCGACGAAGCCGCGCCCGAACACGCGGGTGGCGCCGAAGTCGATCAGCACGATGCGGTCCTGGCCGTCCGCGCCCGGGCGGATGCGGTAGTTCCCGAAATGCGGGTCGGACTGCACCATGTGCCAGCGGAAGAACTCCTTCAGGAACAGCTCCAGGAAGGCCCGCGACAGGCCATTGCGACGCTCCTGCGACAGCTCCTGCACCGCGGCGTCGCGGACATGGTGTCCATGCTCGAAGCTGGTGGTCAGCACACGGTCGCTGCTGTACTCGCCGAAGACGCGCGGCACCACGAAGCGCGGGTCGTCTGCGAGTTTTTCGGCGAAGGTCTGGGTGAAATGGCGCTCGGTTTCGTAATCCACCTCGCGGTGCAGCATTTCGCGCACCTCGTTGAACACCGGCTCCAGGTCCAGTCCCTTGGGCGCCAGCCGCGTCATCATCAGCAGCCGCGACAGGGTACGGATGTCACTTTCGATGGCGTCGGCCACGCCCGGGTACTGGATCTTGATCACCAGCTCCTGGCCGTCGCGCTTGCGCCGCGCCCGGTGCGCCTGGCCCAGCGAGGCCGCCGCCAGCGGGCGGTGGTCCACCTCCAGCTCGCGCAGGCGCTCGCGGCCGATGCCGCGCTCCAGCACCGGCAGCACCAGCTCCCAGTCCACCGGCGCGGTGTCGTCCTGCAGGCTGGACAGCACCGTCACCGCCTCTTCCGGCAGGAAGTACTGGCCGTAGAGCGACAGCATCTGCCCGGCCTTCATCACCGAGCCCTTGAGATTGCCCAGCTCGTCGGCCAGCACCTGCGCCTGGCGCTTGTAGAAAGCGCGATCGGCAGAGTCGCGCGCGGCCTCGTCGCGGAACATGTTGGCGACCGAATGGGCCACGATCTTGCTGCCGGCGCCCAGACCCAGCATGGTCAGCGCAAAGTTGCGTTCCAGCGGGCGGGTTTTCAGGGAAGAAATGCTACCCTTTCCGCCTTTCCTGTCTTCAGCCATCGAGAGTCCACACTGATGAAATCCTTGAGCGATATTCTATTGGCGCCCGAGAAGAAAGACGCGGCGGTAGCCGACCTGGCCAAGCTGCTGGAAGGCGCCCTCGCCCACCGCGGCGGCCTCACCGGCATGGCCCTGAAAACCGGCCTGGCGATGCTCAAGTCGGGCAAGCCCGATGTGATGCAGCGCGGCGCCGCCCGCATGTTGCCCGAATTCGCCGTCCAGTTGCAGCCGCTGTTCGAGCGTTTCCAGAAGGACGGCGGCGCCGACTTCACCGCTTTCCTGAAGAAGAACGCTGGCGAAACGGCGACCGTGCTGGCCCGCACCATCGACCAGCTGATGTCCACCAGCCAGAACGCCACCGCCAAGTCACTCTACGGCAAGTTCCGCGGCGGTGCCGACAAGGACATCGCCGCGATGGTGCCGGAGGTCGGCCGGCTGGTCCAGAAGTACCTGGCCTGAGGCCGGCTAGCGACCGTACTTGGCCTTGACCGCGGCCGGCAGGAACTCCGAGTCCCGCATCGTCAGTCCGTACTGCGGCGCCGGGTCGCGGTCGTTGAGGCGGTTGGCGAAGTAGCGGCCGTCCTTCAGGTCGAAGATGAACACCGGGGCAGTGTTGGCGAACTGCGCGTCGTAGAAGGCCAGCAGGTGGCCCTCCTGGAAGCGCCAGGGCTTGCCTTCGCGGTCGTAGTTCTCCACCAGCACCACGTTCCAGCTGTCCTCGTCGACGTAGAACACGCGCTTGCCGAAGGAGTGGCGCTTGCCCTGCCGCTCCACCGCCTCGATCACCCAGACGCGGTGCAGTTCGTAGCGCATGCGGTCCTGGCGCGGGTGGCCGGGGCGCAGCAGGTCGGCCATGGCGGTCTGGCCGTCGAGCAGGCGGTAGTCGTTGTACGGGACGTAGATCTCGCGCTTGCCGGTGAGCTTCCAGACGTAGCGGTCGAAGGCGCCGTTGTACATGTCCATCATGTCGACGAACATCAGGCCGTCGGCACCCGGGAACGGCTGGTCGTAGCCCACCGGCGGAATGCGGAACATCTTGTTGATCTTCGGCGGCAGCACCCAGATGTCGCGCGAGTCCTTCTCGGAATTCGCGGTCTCGTGCACCAGCACCAGGAAATCGGTGTCGTTGCGCGAACGGCCGAACCAGGTGAGGTAGTACAGCAGGATGTTGCTTTTCGACAGGTCGGACGGCGAGCGGACGTTGCCATAGCGGAACGACACGCGCTCCATCTGCTTGAGCGGCTGCTGGATCCTGCCGTCGGCCTGCACCACCGCCTGGGTCGACTGCAGGTCCACCGCGTCGCTGCGATAGCGCGTGCGGTGATTCCACATCACCTCCACGCCGGACTGCGGCCGCGGGAACGGGAAACCCAGGCGCGCGCCCTCCAGCGCATCGGACCCCAGCAGCTTGGCCTTGCCGACGTTGGCCTTGGTGGCGTCGTAGATCGCCTGCGGGTAGGCGACGCTGCGGCGCGTCGGGTACACCGGAATCCTGTAGGTGGAATAGCGCGCCAGCAGGGCCTGGTGGCTCGGCGTCAGGCGGTTGCGGTACTGCGCGACGTTGGCACCGGTGATCGTGAACAGCGGCTTGTCGGCGGCATAGGGATCGGCCAGGCGCTGGCCCGGTGTACCGCCGCGCGACAGGCCGCCGGTCCAGGCCGGGATCGTACCGTCGCCGCTGCCCGGCCGGTCGGCGCCGATCGGGGTGTAGGGATCGCCGCCGGTCTCGGCCAGCGTGACACTGGCCTCCTGTCCGGCCGACAGCCTGAAGCCCTCGCCGCTCATGCGGCCGCTGAGCTGGAAGCCGCCGTCGCCGCGCTGGCGCCGCTGCGCCGCCGCGGCCAGGGCCTGTTCGCGGGCCTGGCCCGATTCGAGGTAGCGCACCCATTCCGCCGCCAGCTTCTTGGCCGCGGCGAACTGTGCCGCATCGCGGAACGCCACCAGGGCGCCATCGACGTCGGCCTGCTGGTAGCGCGCCATGCCCAGCGCCAGCAGGGTGTTGCCGTCCTTGCCGCCGCGCTGCACGGCCTTGTACAGCGCATCCGCCGCCCCGGCGTACTCCTCGCGGTCCAGGCGCAGCTGGCCGAGCTGGCGGTACATCGCCGCATCGGGCTGCTGCTTCAGCGCTTCTTCCAGCGCGGCGATCGCCGGCGTCGCCTCGCGTGCCGCGATCCACAGGCCGCCCAGCAGCTTCCAGTTGGCGGCGTCGGGCTTGAGCAGGCCCTTCTTCATCCAGGACTGCAGCAGCGACCCCGCCTCGAACGGCGCGCCGACCTGGGCGGTGAGCTGCACCAGGCGCAGGCGGTCCTCGGCCTTTTCCAGGAAGCCCATGCGGTTGGCGATCTCCATCACCGCCTGCGCGCGTTCCTTGCTGCCGTGCCTGATCGTCAGTGCCGCCAGCCGCAGCCAGTCCTCGCGCTGGCTCGGGTCACGCTTGAGCAGCGCCTCCAGCAACGGCAATGCCTCCTTCTCCTGCCCTGCCCCGAACAGCGCCGCGACCAGCGCGCGCTGCCAGCTCGGATCGGGATTCTTCACGCCCGCCAGGCCCTTCTGCAGCAGCGGCACCGCCTCGCGGTAGCGCTTCTGCTCGGCGTAGGCAGCGCCCAGCGCCACCAGCGTCTCGGGCGCGGCATTGCCGGCCTTCACCTGCGCCTCGAGTTGCGGCAGCACGCGCTTGAAGTCGCCGCCGGCCAGATACAGCTGCGACAGGTCGCGCCGCATCTGTTCGGCAGCGATGCCCGAGATGGACTTCTGCGCCAGTGCCTGCTCCAGGTACCTGGAGGCCTGCGCGTAGTCCTTCTTCGCCACCGCCTGCGCCGCCAGCTCGCGCAGCAGCAAGGCCTTGGCATAGGGATCGGTGGTGACCTGCAGCTGCTGCTGCGTGCTCTTCTGCGGCGCCTGCTGCGGCACGCTGTCGAGTTCCTTGACCTCGCTGCGGTACTGGTCGGCACGAGCGGCGCCAACCATCAGCAGGGTCGCGAGGATGAGAAGTCGAACTCTCATCATTGCTGCCAGTTGTAGATGCAGTCTTCGGGGTCCATCGGCACGCGCTGTTTCACCATGCGTGCCTTGCCCGTGGACTGGTAGATCCAGTTGCCGACGCTCTCGATCGCGGCGGCCTCGAACACCCCGCGAGGATCGGCGTCGATCAGCTTCACATCCGCGGTGCGGCCATTGGGCATCACCGTGAACACCACCTCGACCCAGCCGCGGATGCCCTGCTTGCAGGCCCACTCCGGCATCTGCGGGCGCGCGGTGGACAGCGGGACCAGCGTCTTGCCCTGGAAGCCCTCGCCCTTGCCGAAACCGCCGCCGGCGCCGCTGCCATTGCCGGAGCCGCTGCCGCGCCCGGCGAAACCGCCGAACAGGCCGCTGCCGTTGAGGCTGGAACCGCCGAGCCCGAGGCTGGAGGTGTTGATCGCCGGAATCTTGATCGGCCCCGCATCCACCGGCGCGCTGGCCGGCAGGCTCATCGTCGGCAGGTCCGGCCGCGCCAGCGAAGGCGGGGCCGAGGGCGGCGGTGGTGGCTCGTCGGCAGCGGCCGCAGCGGCCTCCTCCGGCGAAGCTTCATCGGGCACGACCTCGACCATCTCCACCGACTCGATGACCTGCGAGGGAGCGGGAGCGTGATCGGAGGGCTGGATCATCCACTGCATCAGCCAGAACAGGCCGAGCACGATCAGCAGACCCAGCAGCAACGAGGCGGGAAGGCGCATGCGTTCGTTCTCAGCGCATCGGCTGCGCCGCGACGGAAACGTCCTTCACCCCGGCCAGGCGCGCCTGGTCCATCGCCTCCACCATCAGGCCGGCGCGGGCATCCTTGTCGGCCTGGATGATGACGCCGGCCTGCGGGTTGGCGGCGCGCATGCGGCCGATCACGGCGCGCAGCGTGCGGATGTCGACGCGCTGCTTGTCGATCCACACCTCGCCCTTGGGCGAGATCGCCACGATGATGTTGTTGCGTTCCTCGCGCACCGCGGTCTGCGCCGTCGGCCGGTTGATGTGGATGCCGGCCTCGGTCACGAAGGTGTTGGTGATGATGAAGAAGATCAACAGGTTCAGGACGAAGTCGAGCATCGGCGCCAGGTCGATGCCATGGCTGTCCTCGGCGGGCTGGGTATGGCGGCTGAACCTCATGCTCGCGTCCCTTCAAAGATGCGAAGAAACCGTAGCGAGCGGCCCGAGGTTGCGGCAAGGAGCGGAGACGTACTGAAGTACGGCGAGCACCGGAGACGCCAAGACACCGAGCCTGCGTTTAGGTTTATTCGCATCTTTAGTACTCCAGGGCGTCGGCGAACAGTTCCGTTTCGACCATGCTCAGGGTCTGGAACCGCCCGACGAAGAAGATGCCGCTCAGGCTCACGGCCAGGCCGGCCAGCGTCGCGACCATGGCGTGGGAGACGCCGTCGGACATGGTGCGTGCATCGGCATAGCCCAGCGCCGACATGCCGTCGAAGACCTCGAGCATGCCGGTGACCGTGCCGAGCAGGCCCAGCAGCGGCGCCAGCGGCACGATCACGCGAATCAGCGGCAGGCTGCCGACCAGGCGCACGTTGATGCGCGAGATCATCATCCGGCGGATCTGCCGCGCATGCCAGGACTTGTGCTCCGGGCGCGCCTTCCAGGTCTGCGTCAGTGTCTCGCGCTCCTTGCGGTAGGCATAGCGCAGGTACCACCAGCGCTCGACGATCAGCGTCCACATCACCAGGCCGGCGATGAAGATCCAGGGGAGGACCCAACCGCCTGACTCGACGAACGTGTCAATCGATTCGAAGGGCGCCAGCAGTCCGTACCAGAACTGCTCAAGCACGCGCCTTCTCCAGGCGCTCGGCCAGCAGGCCGGTGGCCTGCTCGTCGAGAATCTGCGTGATCACGCGCGAGCGCGCCGCCAGCAGGCTGTTGATGAACAGCAGCGGCACCGCGATGCCCAGGCCCAGCACCGTGGCGATCATGGCCTGCGAAATGCCTTCGGCCATCATGCGCGGATCACCGGCACCCTGTTCGGTGATGACCTGGAAGGTGATGATCATGCCGACCACGGTGCCGATCAGCCCCAGCAGCGGGCCGGCCGCTACGGCCAGGCGCAGGAAAGCCTGGAAGCGCTCCAGTTTCGGCACCTCGCGCAGCACGGCTTCCGACAGGCGCAGCTCGATCACCTCGGCGTCCTCGGCAGCGGTGTTCGGATCGCCCTTGAAGGTGGCGAGCACGCGACCCAGCGGATTGTCCTGCGAAGGCTGGGCGACATTGTCCAGCTGGCGCCGCACCGCGCGGTCCGTGCGCAGCAGCCAGGCCAGCTGCCAGATCGCCAGCACCGCACCGACCAGGCCCACGGCGATGATGACGTAGCCCACCGCGCCGCCCTGCTCGATGCGCTCGCCCAGCGACGGCCGCAGCGCTTCCTGCGCCAGCAGCGTGCCGCCGGTGGGATCGATCAGGATCGGCGCGGTCGCTTCGTCGCGGTCTGCAAACTTGCGCGCCAGGCTGCGGAAACCGCGCTCCGGCTGATGCAGCAGTTCCAGCAGCTGATTGCCGCCCGGCTGCGGCACCAGGTAGTCGCCGTCGCGGAACGCCGTGAAGGCGCCGACACGGATCACTTCCTCCTTCGTGCTGCTGCCCTGCGTGTCCACCACCTCGCCCTGGAAGCGCGCGACGCGGCCGTTCTCCGTCATCTCCTGCTGCAGCACGAACCACAGCTTCTCGATGTCGGCCTGGCCGGGCATGGCATCGTCGGCGCTCAGCGCATCGAGGACGGCCAGGCGCTCCGGGAACTGCGTGCTCAGCGGTGAGTCGCCGGCATGGCTGCGGAAGTCTGCCGCCGCCTGGCGCACGGTGGCGGCGACCTGGGTGTAGTCGCCGGCGCGGGTCTTGAACTGCTCCTTGAGCTCCGCGATCTGCTTCTGGTTGGCCTCGTAGCGCGCGCGGATGGCGTCGGAGCGCGCCTTGACCGAGGCATGCTCGGCCTCGGCCTTCTGCAGCATCTCGGCCTGGGCGCTGCGGTCACGCAGGAAGCGCGCCTCGCGCTCCTGGTTGAGCTTGGCGCTGGCGGCGCCGTCCTGGCGGATGCGGTTGAGCAGGTCGTCCATGCCCTTGGCCTGGGTCTGGGCCAGGGCGATGCCCGGCAGCAGGGCCAGGGCACACAGCAGCTTGCGGGCGCTCATCGGCCGGTCTCCACGCGGGCCACCGGCATCGGCAGCGTCAGCAGGTCCGGCGCCGCCTTGCCATGCGACATCTTCAGCGCCAGGCGCAGGTCCTTTGCATAGCGGCGCGCCAGCGGTTCCCATTTCTTTGCCGCCGGGCTCCAGCTCCAGACCTCCTCGCCGTCGAGCGCCACCGCGAACATCGCGGTACGCCCGACGCTCAGGACCTCGACCAGGCGCTCGTCCACCCGCCCGCGCTCGTTGAGCAGCGAACGGCCATAGCCGGCCTCGACCTGGTAGGCCTCCAGCACCATGCGGAACTTCTCGGCGGTGGCGGTCTCGCTGTCGGTCATCTTGCGGCGCAGTTCGGCCAGGCGCTCGCGCCGCTCGTCCTGCAGGAACGGCAGGTCCAGGGCGACGAACTTCTCCAGCGAGTCGATCATGCGCAGCATCAGCGGCATCATGTCGCCGCCGGCGCGGTCCAGCTCCGCCAGCTGTCGCTGCAGGTTCTGCTTCTCGGCTTCCTGCGCCGCCAGCAGCGGCTCGATCTGGTTGGCGTAGACACGCAGCTGCTGCGCCTGCCAGGTGGCGGCGCGGTAGCGCTCCAGCATCGCGCGGGTCTGGTCGTCGGCCTCGTTGACGCGCTGCTGGGAAGCGGCGCTGGCCTTGTTGGTCTGCACGGTGGCATCGATCGCCCGCGACACCGGGTCGGTCTGTGCCGCTGCGGTCAAAGCCAGCATCGCGGCGCTCGCCGCAAGCAAAATCTTCTTCATTGCATTCCTTGAATTGGAATTCGAATCAGCGCGGCGCCTGCTGCCCGCGCGCGGCCCGCTGTTCCAGCGGGCGCAGCCAGCCACAGATGCCGTGGATCATCTCCTCGGTTTCGTCATCGTCGATCACCCAGTGGCCCCGCTCCGGGTAATGACGATGCGTCGCCTGCGGATACAAGGCCGCCACCTTGCGCACCGCGAATGCGGGCGTCAGGCGGTCGGCACCACAGCTCACTACATATACAGGACAACGGACCGCTGCCGCATCCACCGCGGAAGCCTTGGCCCAATCGGCCCACCACAGGCCGATTTCATACGCGACCCGGCCGGACTCGTGCACCATCCGTTCGTAGCAGGTTTTCTGGCGATCGGGCGAAAGACCGTTGTAGGCATAGGCCGCCGCCGCCTCGCGGCTGAACTTGTGCGGACGCCGCCAGAAACCCCAGCGGCCCAGCACCCGGGCGTATGGAGCAAGATTGGCCAGGCCGGCGGCATTGATGCCCCGGGGCGCGGCCGGCGTCAGAAGCACCACGGCGAACACCGGGATGCGCGCCGCCAGCTGCTGCGCCAGCAGGCCGCCCATGGAGTGGCCGACCAGGATCGGCGGCGTCGGGAACTGCTGATCGCGGATGTACCGCTCGAGGTAATCCAGATAATCCTTGAGGCTGCGCTCGCCCACCCGCAAGGGCTGGTCGGCCGTCGGCTCGTGCGCCGGCAGGGTCGGCACATGGCAGCGGTAGCCGCGCGGCTCCATCAACTCGCGCACGCGCGCCCAATCCGCGCCGGTGCACCACATGCCGTGGATCAGCACGACGGGTGCATTCATGATTCCTTTTCCTGCAAGACGCCTTCCTCCGGGCCCTCTGTCAGCGTAATCTAGCACGTGAAAATTCGATAGAAATTAAGAGGATTCGCTCATGGCCTCCGGTCACTCCCCCGCCTTTCTCGCCCTGGTCACCGAGGCCCGCTCGCGTGTCCGCGAGGTGAACGCCCGGGAGATGCCGCGCATCCTCTCGGAGCAGCCCGAGGCCCGTCTCATCGACGTGCGCGAGGAAAGCGAGTTCGCGGCCGGGCACGTCGAGAACGCGGAATGGATCGGCAAGGGCGTGATCGAGCGCGACATCGAGGGCAAGTACCCCGACAAGAAGAAGCCTTTGTACCTCTACTGCGGCAGCGGCTTCCGCTCGGTGATCGCGGCCGACAACCTGCAGAAGATGGGTTACAGCCAGGTGTACTCGGTGGATGGCGGCTGGCGCGATCTCAAGGACCTGCTGCCGGTCGAGGCCTGAGCCCGGCCCCGTGGGCTACACCCGCGCCCAGATGGAGCGCGCCTGCGGCAAATGGCCCGGCGTGACCATCGAGATCAAGTGGGAGACCAACCTGGTCTTCTCGGTCGGCGCGAAAATGTTCGCGATATTCAATCTGGGCCAGGACGGCTACGGGCGCATCGGGTTCAAGGTCGACGACGACCTGTTCCTGCCGCTGACCGAGCAGCCCGGCATCATGCCGGCGCCCTATCTTGCACGGGCGCGCTGGGTGCGGGTCTTCGAGACGAAGCGCTACCCGCCGAAGTGGTTCGAGGCGCGGCTGCGGCGGGCTTATGAACTGGTGGCGGCAAAGCTGACGAAGAAGGCGCGGCGGGAGTTGGACATTGAATTGTAGGAGCGGCTGTTAGCCGCGAACGCCGGTGATCATGATGACCACCGCTCGCGGCTAACAGCCGCTCCTACATCCGCCTACTGAATCAGGCCCGGCCGCTGTCGAAAGCCAGCACGTCCGCCAGCGTCGCCTTGCCCAGCAGCAACATCAGCAAGCGATCCAGCCCCAGCGCAACCCCCGCGCACTCCGGCAGCCCCTGCGCCAGCGCCTCGATCAGGTGCCGGTCGTAGGGCGGCACCTCCCGCCCCTGCCCAAGCCGCCACTGCTGCTCGGCCTCGAAGCGCTGCCGCTGCTCGGCGGCATCGCCCAGTTCGTGGAAGCCATTGGCCAACTCCACGCCGCGCCAGAACAGCTCAAAGCGCTCGGCCACCGGCGGATCGTCGCGGCGGATGCGTGACAGTGCCGCCTGCGAGGCCGGGAAGTCGTAGAGAAAGCAGGGCGTCTCCAGGCCCAGCCGCGGCCCGACGGCCAGCGACATGGCCACGTCCAGCCAGACGTCCCGGTCGTCGCCGCCGATGTCGCCGGCGTCGTGACCCGCTCCCTGCAGCGCCTCCCGGACTTCCCGCACCCCGGCAACGAAGGGGTCCAGGCCCAGATGGCGGCCGAAGGCCTGCCGATAGCTCAATCGCTCCATGCCGCCGGCCAGCGGCCGGCCCAGCGCCGCGGCCAGTTCCGCGACCAGGGCCTCGACCTCGCCCATCAGGGCATGGTGGTCATGGCCCGGCCGGTACCACTCCAGCATCGTGAACTCGGGGTTGTGGTGGCGCCCGGACTCCTCGCGGCGGAACACGCGGCAGACCTGCCAGATCGGCCCGCTGCCGGCGCAGAGCAGGCGCTTCATGGCGAATTCCGGCGAGGTGTGCAGCCAGCGGCCGTCCGCGGTGCGGAAGCTGTCGATGTGCCGGTCCACCGTGGCGTGGGCCGACAGCAGCGGCGTTTCCACCTCCAGCACGCCGCGCGCGGCAAAGAACGCGCGCAGGGCCGCCAGCAGCGCCGCACGGGCGCGCACGGTGGGCAGGTCGGCGGAGGGGTTCCAGTTCATGGGGCAGAAAGCATAAAGCCGCCCGGAGGCGGCTTCATGGAAGCGCAGGCCGGCTTACTTGCCGGTGGCGCGGTTCAGGTACTCGCCGGTGCGGGTGTCGACCTTGATCCTCTCGCCCTCGGTGATGAACAGCGGCACTTTGACGATGGCGCCGGTCTCCAGCTTGGCCGGCTTGGTGCCGCCGGTGGCGGTATCGCCGCGCAGGCCCGGATCGGTCTCGGTGACGGTCAGCTCGACCGTGTTCGGCGCGTACACCACCAGCGGAACCTCGTTCCACAGCGTGATGCGCACGGTTTCCTCGCCCTTGAGCCACTGCGCAGCCTCGGCCATCGCGGTCTTGCCGGCCTGGATCTGCTCGAAGCTCTTCGGGTCCATGAAGGTCCAGAATTCGCCGTCGTTGTACAGGTACTGCATGTCCATGTCCTCGACGTCGGCGGACTCGATGGTGTCGCCCGACTTCAAGGTCTTTTCCAGCACGCGGCCGGTCTTGAGATTGCGGATCTTGAGGGTGTTGGTCGCCTGGCCCTTGCCCGGCTTGCGGTACTCGTTGTCGATGACCGAGTACGGGTCCCCATCGATGAGGAGCTTGGTACCGGACTTCATTTCATTGGTGCTGACGGTCGCCATGAGCTCGACTCTGATCCAGGAAAATTGAAAGGTTGGTTGCCGCCCCGTGACCGGGGGGTGAAAATGGCGGCGAATGATAACTCCCCGTCCCGATACCCGCCAGCAGGCGCCGCAGTGGCAGCACGCCCTGCGCGAGGCCTTCACCCGCCCGGCGGACCTGCTGGACTACCTGCAGATCGACCCCGCCCTGCCCGCCCTGGCGCTGGACCGGCTGCGGGACTTCCCCCTGCGGGTGCCGCGCGGCTTTGCCGCCCGCATGCGCAAGGGCGACCCGGCCGACCCCCTGTTCCTGCAGGTCTGGCCGCGCCCGCAGGAGTCCGAGCAGGTGGCCGGTTTCGGCCTGGATGCGGTCGGCGACCTGCACAAGACCCGCGACGGCGGGGTGATCCACAAGTACCAGGGCCGCGCCCTGCTGATCACCACGGGCGCCTGCGCGGTGCATTGCCGCTACTGTTTCCGCCGGCATTTCCCCTATTCCGACCAGCTGGCTGCGCGCGAGCAATGGCGCGAGGCCCTGCAGACCCTGGCGGGCGACCCGAGCATCGAGGAAGTGATCCTGTCCGGCGGCGATCCCCTGTCCCTGTCCGACGACAAGCTGGCCAGCCTGTCCGAGGCGCTGGAGCAGATTCCCCACCTGCGCCGCCTGCGCATCCACACGCGCCAGCCGATCGTATTGCCGGAGCGGGTGGATGAACGGTTGTTGCAATGGCTGGGCCGCGGCCGCCTGCAGAAGGTGATCGTGCTGCATGTCAATCACCCGCAGGAACTGGACGCCAGCGTCGAACGCGCGCTGCGGCCCTTGCGCGAGTTACAGATCCCTTTGCTGAACCAGGCGGTTTTGCTTCGCGGAATCAACGATTCAGCGCAGACTCTTAGAAACCTGTCTGAAAAGTTGTTTGCCTGCGGGATACTGCCCTACTATCTGCACATGGTGGACCGCGTTCAAGGCGCGGCGCACTTCGAGGTTGATGTGGAGGCGGCACGGCGGCTGGCCAGTGAACTGGTCGCTCTCGTGCCGGGGTACCTAATGCCGCGATTGGCGCGAGAAGACGCCGGCGCAGCCTCAAAGACATGGATCGCATGGTAGCGAACCCGCCAAGCCAGAAGACCGCCCAGCTGACCACGGCCGCAGCAGACAATGCCGTGGTCCTGGTCGTCAGCGAATCCGAGAACGTTGCCAAGCGCATCGAGAGCCACCTGCGCAATGCCGGCCACCCGGTGCGATGCGCTTGGGTCGCCGACATCGAGGAACTCGAGGACGTGCTGCGCCGCGGCGCACCCGACATCCTGCTCGGCGCCGAGGGCCTGCCGCGCGCGCCGCTGAAGGAAGTGGTGGAAATCTCCGCCCGCCTCTGCCCCGACCTGCCGGTGCTGCTGCTGAGCACGCGCTTCGGCGCCGAGGAAGTGCTCGCCGCGCATGCTGCCGGCGCCCGCGACCTGGTGGCCTACGAAGACCTGCGCGACCTCAAGCACCTGGAGTTCGTGCTGCAGCGCGAGTTCGCCAGCCACCGCCACCTGCGTGCGCTGCGCACCGTGCGCTCGCGTCTCGACGATTTCGAGTCCCGCCACAAGCAACTGCTGGCGGGCACCAACGACGCCGTGGTCCATATCCAGGAAGGCATCGTCTCGCACACCAACCCGGCCTTCGCCACCCTGCTCGGCTACGGGCAGACCGAAGAACTGCTGGAAATGCCCTTGATGGACCTGGTCTGCCCCGACCAGCAGCTCAAGGTCAAGGAGCACATGAAGCTCCTGAACAAGGGCAAGGCCGAAGGCAAGCCGCTGGAGTGCTGCCTGCTCAAGCAGGACGGCGGCAAGGTTCACATTACCGCGCAGCTGACCCGCGGCAACGTCGACGGCGAGAACTTCGTCGAGATGCTGATCCGCGCCGAGGCCGCAGCCCAGCCGGCCGCCGCGGCCGGCGGCGGTGGCGAAGCCCCCTCCGGGCGCCTGGCCTTCTTCGACGCACTGACCGCCGCGATCAACGGCGTCAGCCAGCAGAAGATGCCGCGCGCCGCCCTGCTGATCGCGGTCGACGACTTCGCCGGCCTGGAAGAACGCATCGGCCTGCACGATGCCGAAGAAGCCGTGCTGATGCTGGACGAATGGATTCATGCGCGCCTGTCGCCGCAGGACCAGGCGTTCCGCTTCTCCACCGGTGAACTGGCGGCGATCGTGCACCGCCCCAGCGCGACGGAGTTCGAGCAGTTCGGCGACATGCTGGTGAAGGAAGTGGTCAAGCAGGTGTTCAACACCACCGGCCATGAAGCCCACCTGACACTGAGCATCGCCGCCTACCCCCTGTCCGGCGGCGAGCAGGTCCCCACCGTGGCCAGCGAGATCGTGCGCGAGGCGCGCAAGCTCGCGGTGCGCGGCGGCGGCAAGCAATTCATCAACCTCGGCCCCACCGCCAAGAATGCCCAGGGCGAGCGCGAAGAGGCCCGGCGCGCCTCGCAGATCAAGCGTGCAATCGAGGAAAACCGCCTCAAGCTGGCCTACCAGTCGATCGCCAGCCTCGAAGGCGACACGCGCCAGCACTTCGACGTGCTGGTGCGCATGATCGACGAAACCGGCAAGGAGCAGCACGCCGCCGAGTTCATCGCCGTCGCCGAGAAGTTCGGGATGATGCGCACCATCGACCGCTGGGTCGTGGCGCGGGCGCTGAAGGTGCTGGCCAAGCGCGAAAGCTCCTCGGAGGCCTCCAGCCTGTTCGTGAAGATTTCAGAGGAATCGCTGAAGGACGCCGAGGGCTACATCGCCTGGCTGCAGGAACAGCTCAAGCAGCGGCCGCTGAAGCCCGAGGAACTGGTGTTCGAATTCCAGGAACTGACGCTGCAGAACCACATCCGCAAGGCCAAGGTGCTGCACAAGGCCCTGCGCGACCTCGGCGGCTACATCGCCATCGAGCATTTCGGCATCGGCTCCAACTCCGCGCAGCTGATGGAGCACGTGCCGCCGCAGTTCGTGAAGTTCCACCCGTCGTTCACGCACCAGTTCCACGACAAGGAAATGCACAAGAAGATGACGACGCTGATGGAAACCGCGCGCCAGGCCGGCGTGAAGACCATCGTCTCCCATGTCGAGGACGCCAATGTCATGGCGCGCCTGTGGCAGATGGGCGTCAACTACATCCAGGGCTTCCACGTGCAGGAGCCCGAGGTCGTCCTGCTCTCGGCGGACGTCCGGTAGCCCGCTAGAACAACAGCAGGCCCAGCAGCAGAGCAGCCAGCATGGCGCCGAACTCCGGCGCCAGTTTTTTTGCGGCGCCGACTCCCGCGATGCTCCAGACCACCCCGAACTTGAACAGCAGGTTCGCGGCGTAGGCCAGCACGATCACCCGCAGCACCACCACCGCATCGACGCTGCCGCGGCCGAACAGGTTGAGCGTCGACAGGCTGATCGCATCCACGTCGGTCAGGCCCGACAGGGCGGCCGCAAGATAAACCCCGCCGACGCCGGCGATGTCGTTGAGCCAGGCCACTGCCAGCAGCACCACGGCGTAGAACGCGGCGAAGGTCAGCGCGATACGCATCTCGCTGGGATTCCTCATCTCCAGTTCCGGTGCCTGGCCGCCGCCGAGGCGACGCCAGCCGCGCCAGGTCAGCACCAGTCCCGCGGCGGCGCCGAGCCCCAGCACCGGCAGCAGCTCCGGCAGCACCGTGGGTGCCACCACCGCCGCCAGCACCGCCAGGCGCAGCAGCACGACCAGGTTGGCCAGCAGGATCACGAACAATGCCACCGGCTGCAGCGCGGCCTGTGCCTTGATGTGACGCGAGAAGGCCAGCGTGGTGGCAGTGCTCGACACCAGGCCCCCGAGGATGCCGAGCAACGGCGTGCCCTTCTCCTGGCCGACGATGCGCAGCACCGCGTAGGACACCAGGCCCAGGCCCGAGATCAGCACCACCACCAGCCAGATCCGGTAGGGATTGAGCACGGCGTAGGGACCGTAGTCGCGATCCGGCAGCACCGGCAGCACGATGAAGGTCACGATCGCGAACTGCAGGAAGGACGTCAGGTCCTGCGGCGACAGCCGGCGGATCACGCCGTGCAGTTCCGTCTTGAAGTACAGCAGCGTGGTCGCCACCAGGGCCAGCGCCACCGCCAGGTGGGCATGCTCATACCAGGCCAGCACGCCGAGCCCGAAGCACAGCAGCAGCGCGACGGTGGTCGTGGTGGCCGGATCGTCCTCGTCGTCCTTGGCGCGCGGGGCGAAGACCATCATCAGCGCCAGGCCCAGCAGCAGCGCCGGGATCAGCAAGGCCGACCCGCTGGCCTCGGTCAGCAGGCCCGCCAGCGCGCCGACCAGGCCGGTAAGACCGAAGGTGCGCACGCCGGCCCGCGCACCGGGCTTGCGCTCGCGCTCCAGCCCCATCAGCAGGCCAATGCCCAGGCTGATCAGGAAGACCGGTACCGCCCGCAGTTCCTGGTCGGACAATTCCATGCCCGCAGCCTGTCGCCCGCCGGGACGGGCGTCAAGACATGCAAAACGAAAGAAGCGGCCCGAAGGCCGCCTCTTTCACCGCCGGGAATCCGCTCAGGCCGCCTGCAGGGCCGCGATGCGCTCTTCGATCGGCGGATGCGTCATGAACAGCTTCTTGACGGCCCCACTCATGAACCGCTTCTTGGCCCCGCCAACGATGCCAAAGGCGGAGACCTGTTCCGGCAGCGTGGACTGGCCGTTGGCACCGCCCAGGCGCTGCAGCGCGGCGATCATCTTGCGCTTGCCGGCCAGGTGGGCGCTGCCGGCGTCGGCGCGGAATTCGCGCTGGCGGCTGAACCAGCAGACGATCATCGTCGCCGCGATGCCGAAGACGACTTCCAGCACGAGCACGGTGATCATGTAGCCGGCGCCACGACCGTTCTGGCCGCGGTCCAGGAAGCCGCCGATCAGGCGCGCCAGGAACATCACGAAGGTGTTGACCACGCCCTGGATCAGGGTGAGCGTCACCATGTCGCCATTGGCGATATGGCTGACCTCATGCGCCAGCACGGCCTCGACCTCGTCCTGCTGCATGCCGCGCAGCAGGCCGGTGGACACGGCCACCAGGGCCTTGTTGCGGTTCATGCCGGTGGCGAAGGCATTCGGCTCCGGCGCCTCGTAGACCGCGACTTCCGGCATGCCGATGCCGGCGGCGCGCGCCTGGCGCTCCACCGTCTGCAGCAGCCACATCTCGGCCGAGTTGCGCGGCTGGGTGATCACCTGCGCGCCGGTCGATCGCTTCGCCAGCCACTTCGACATGGCCAGGGAAATGAAGGCGCCACCGAAGCCGAAGACGGCGCAGAAGCCCAGCACCGATCCCACGTTCTGACCGTTGGCAGCCAGGCGGCTGTCCAGGCCAAACACCATGATCACCACCCACAATACCGCCATGACCGCAAAATTGGTCATCAAAAACAAGCCGATGCGTTTCATGTTCCCCGTGCTTCCAAAATGTGGCTAGGTCTCTTCTGAGGGCTTTGGACCGCAAATTCAAGCCCCGGGTTCCTGGCGGGAGGCTATTACCCGGCCTGCATCGAGTCCACGCGCTGGAAGCCACGCGGCAGGTGGCCGCCACGGCTGGCGCGGGCGCCGACGTAGTTTTCCAGGTCGGAGGGCTTGAGCGTCAGCGTGCGCTTGCCGCAGACCAGGGTCAGCGGGGAGCCGGCCGGCAGCACGCAGCTGGCCAGGATGCGGTCCTCGCCCTTGAGCGTCACCAGCTTGTTGCCCTTGCCCTTGGCCAGTTCCGGCAGTTCCGACAGCGGGAACACCAGCAGGCGGCCTTCGGCCGTGGCCAGCGCGTAGCGGTCCTTGGCCGGGTCGCCGACGCGGCTGGGCGGCATCAGCGTGGCCTTGTCGCTGACGTTGACCACGGCCTTGCCGGCCTTGAGGCGCGATTCCAGGTCACCCAGCTTGGCGATAAAGCCGTAGCCCTCGTCGCTGCCCAGCACCAGCTTCTCGCTGCCGTCGCCCATCAGCAGGCCGAGGATGCGGCCGCCGTCCTGCAGGTCCAGGCGCGTGGTCACCGGCTCGCCCTGCGAGCGGGCCGAGGGCAGCTCGCGCGGGTTCAGCGTGTAGCTGCGTCCCTTGTGGTCCAGCAGCACCAGCAGCTGGTTGGTCTTGCCCTGCACCGCCAGGCTGAACTCGTCGCCCGACTTGTAGCTCAGCGACAGCGGATCGATCTCGTGGCCCTTGCCGGCGCGGACCCAGCCGGCCTTGGACAGCACCACCGTGATCGGCTCGGCCGGGATGATCTCGGCGGCTTCCAGCGCGGAGGCCGGCGGCTTGGCGTTGATCGGGCAGCGGCGCTCGTCGCCGTACTTCTTGGCGTCTTCCTTGAGCTCGTCGCCGATCAGCTTGCGCATCTGGTCGTCGTTGCCGAGCAGTTCTTCGAGCCTGGCGCGTTCCGCTGCCAGCTCGGACTGCTCGCCGGTGATCTTCATCTCCTCGATCTTCTGCAGGTGACGCAGCTTGAGGTCGAGGATGTAGTCCGCCTGGATTTCGCTGAGACCGAAGGCCAGCATCAGCTTGGCCTTGGGATCGTCCGCGGTGCGGATGATGTGGATCACCTCGTCGATGTTGAGGTAGGCGACCAACAGGCCTTCGAGCAGATGCAGGCGCTCGTTGACCTTGTTCAGGCGGTGGTTGAGCCGCTTGGTGACGGTGGCGAAGCGGTACTCCAGCCACTCGGTCAGGATGTCCTTGAGGTTCTTGACCTTGGGCCGGCCGTCCAGGCCGATCATGTTGAGGTTGACGCGATAGCTGCGCTCGAGGTCCGTGGTCGCGAACAGATGCGCCATCAGTTGCTCGGCATCGACGCGGTTGGAGCGCGGCACGATCACCAGGCGCGTCGGGTTCTCGTGGTCCGACTCGTCGCGCAGGTCTTCCACCAGCGGCAGCTTCTTGGCGCGCATCTGGTCGGCGATCTGTTCCAGCACCTTGGCCGGAGAGACCTGGAACGGCAGGTGCGTGACGATGATGCTGCCGTCGTCCTCGCGCTCCCAGCGCCCGCGCGCACGGATCTGGCCGTTGCCGGTCTGGTAGATCTTCAGCAGGTCGTGCGGCTCGGAAACGATCTCGCAGGAGGTCGGGAAATCCGGGCCGGGCACGAACTCGCAGAGCTTCTCGATGTGCGCGTTGGGGTGCTTGAGCAAATGCAGGCAGGCCGCCACCAGTTCACGGATGTTGTGCGGCGGAATGTCCGTGGCCATGCCCACCGCGATGCCGGTGGTGCCGTTGACCAGGATGTTCGGCAGGCGCGCCGGCAGCAGCTTGGGCTCCTGCAGCGTGCCGTCGAAGTTCGGCGCCCAGTCGACCGTGCCCTGCTCCAGCTCGGCCAGCAGCGTCGCCGCGTACGGCGTCAAGCGCGACTCGGTGTAGCGCATCGCGGCGAAGGACTTCGGATCGTCCGGGGAGCCCCAGTTGCCCTGCCCGTCCACCAGCGGATAGCGGTAGTTGAAGGGCTGCGCCATCGTCACCATCGCTTCGTAGCAGGCGGAGTCGCCATGCGGATGGAACTTGCCGATGACGTCGCCCACGGTGCGGGCGGACTTCTTGTGCTTCTGGCCGGCGGACAGGCCCAGCTCGCTCATCGCGTAGATGATGCGGCGCTGCACCGGCTTGAGGCCGTCGGCGATGTTCGGCAGTGCGCGGTCCAGCACCACGTACATCGAGTAGTCGAGGTAGGCCTTCTCCGCGAAGATACGCAGCGGCAGGCGTTCGGTTTCGGTAATTTCGTTGGTCATGAGACTTAAAGATTATGCAGTCCGCAAATGAACGCGAATGAACGCAAATACCCCAGCGATACAGGGTTCTTATTCGGGTTTTTATTCGCGTTCATTTGCGTTAATTTGCGGACCGATGGGTTTCAGGTTTCCGCGCGGTTGCCTTCGCGCTCCAGCCAGTCCTTGCGGTCACCGGCGCGCTTCTTGGCCAGCAGCATGTCGACGATCTGCTCGGCAGGAGTGTCGTCGAGCGTCAGCTGCACCAGGCGGCGCGTATCCGGCGACATGGTCGTCTCGCGCAACTGCAGCGGATTCATTTCGCCCAGGCCCTTGAAGCGCGTGACCTGGATCTTGGACTTGTTGCCCTCAGCACTGAGGCGGTCCATCACACCCTGCTTCTCGCTTTCGTCCAGCGCGTAGAACACCTGCTTGCCGGCGTCGATGCGGAACAGCGGCGGCATCGCGATATAGATATGCCCGGCTTCCACCAGCGGCTTGTAGTGCTTGAGGAACAGCGCGCACAGCAGCGTGGCGATGTGCAGTCCGTCGGAGTCGGCGTCGGCCAGCACGCAGACCTTGCCGTAGCGCAGGCCGCTGATGTCGGTCGCGCCCGGATCGACGCCGATGGCGACGCTGATGTTGTGGATTTCGTCGGAGCCCAGGGCCTCGTTGGCGTCCACTTCCCAGGTGTTCAGGATCTTGCCGCGCAGCGGCATGATCGCCTGGAATTCGCGGTCGCGCGCCTGCTTGGCGGAGCCGCCGGCGGAGTCGCCTTCCACCAGGAACAGCTCGGTGCGGCCGAGATCGGTCTGCACGCAGTCGGCCAGCTTGCCGGGCAGCGCCGGGCCGCTGGTGATCTTCTTGCGCACCACCTGCTTGGACAGCTTCAGGCGCGCGTTGGCGTTGGCGATGACCAGCGCCGCGATCTGTTCGCCCTGCTCCGGGTGCTGGTTCAGCCACAGGCTGAAGGAATCGTGCACCACGCCGGAGACGAAGGCCGCGGTTTCGCGCGAGGACAGGCGCTCCTTGGTCTGGCCGGCGAACTGCGGGTCCTGCATCTTCACGCTGAGCACGTAGGCGCAGCCCTGCCAGACGTCTTCCGGCGTCAGCTTGAGGCCGCGCGGCAGCAGGCTGCGGAATTCGCAGAACTCGCGCACCGCCTCTGTCAGGCCGGTGCGCAGGCCGTTGACGTGGGTGCCGCCCTGCGCGGTCGGGATCAGGTTGACGTAGCTCTCGGCCACCGGCTCGCTGCGGCCGCCTTCCTGGTTGAGCCAGACCAGCGCCCACTCGGCTTCTTCCCGCGTCGCCTTGAAACTGCCGATGAAAGGCTCGGCCGGCAGCGTCTCGGCGCCCTGCAGCGAGTCCTTCAGGTAATCCGGCAGGCCGTTCTCGTACTGCCAGACCTGCTTCTCGCCGCTGGCACGGTCCTCCAGCGACACGCGCAGGTTGGGACACAGCACGGCCTTGGCGCGCAGCACCTGCTTCAGGCGCGGCAGCGAGAACTTGGGGCTGTCGAAATACTTGGGGTCGGCCCAGAAGTGCACCGTGGTGCCGGTGCGGTTCTTCGCCACCGTACCGATTTCCTTCAGCGGCCTGGAACGCTCGCCGTCGCGGAACTCGATCGAGTACTCGACTCCACCGCGGCAGACGCGCACCTCCAGCTTGGTCGACAGCGCGTTGACCACGCTGACGCCGACGCCATGCAGGCCGCCGGAGAACTGGTACTGCTTGTTGGAGAACTTGGCGCCCGAGTGCAGCTTGGTCAGGATCAGCTCGACGCCGGTGACCTTGTGCACCGGGTGGATGTCCACCGGCATGCCGCGGCCGTCGTCGGACACCTCCAGCGAGCCATCCTCGTGGAGGATCACGCCGAGATTGCGGCAATGGCCGGCCAGCGCCTCGTCGACCGCGTTGTCGATGACTTCCTGCGCCAGGTGGTTGGGGCGGGTGGTGTCGGTGTACATGCCCGGGCGCTTGCGCACGGGGTCGAGGCCCTGCAGCACCTCGATGGCTTCTGCGGAGTAGTCTTTGGCAGCCATGTCGTCTGGAATCTGGGAAGCGGCGGAAGCTAACGGATGCCTGCCGGGGATTCAACCTCGCTACAATACCGGACTGATAACTCAATACTTTAGGTACATGGCCAAGCCCTCCAGCCCGCAGCCCGAAGCCCCCGCCGATCCCGTCAGCCAGTTCGAGGACGCGATGCGCGAGCTGGAGGAGATCGTCCAGCGCATGGAGCGCGGCGACCTGCGCCTGGAGGAGTCGCTGCAGCTGTTCGAGCGCGGCATGGCCCTGAGCAAGACCTGCCGCGGCTCGCTGGACGGTGCCGAGCTGCGCGTGCGCAAGCTGCTGGAACCGGACGCCGACGCGTGAACGGCGCTTCCTTCGCCGAACGCGTCCCGGCCTACCAGGAACGCCTGCGCCGCAGCTTCGACCGCTGGCTGCCCCAGGAAACCCAGTACCCGGCCCGCCTGCATGCCGCGATGCGCTATGCCAGCGACGGCGGCAAGCGCCTGCGCCCCCTGCTGGTCTACGCCGCCGGCGAGGTGCTGGGCCTGCCGCCCACCGCCCTGGACACCCCGGCCTGCGCCGCGGAGCTGATCCACGCCTACTCGCTGGTCCACGACGACCTGCCGGCGATGGACGACGACGACCTGCGCCGCGGCCGACCCACCGTTCACAAGGCCTACGACGAGGCCACCGCGATCCTGGTCGGCGACGGCCTGCAGGCCCTGGCCTTCTTCGTGCTGGCCCACGACCATGGCTCCGGCCTGGACCCGCTGCAGCGCCTGAAGATGATCGAGGTGCTGGGCGATGCCGCCGGCTCCCGCGGCATGGTCGGCGGCCAGGCGGTGGACCTGGAGTCCGAGGGCAAGGAGCTGAGCCTGCCCGAGCTGGAAGCCCTGCACATCCACAAGACCGGCGCCATGATCCGCGCCTGCCTGCTGATGGCCTGCTACGCCAAGTCGCCGCTGGACAGCGCCCACCTCTATGCCCTGGACCGCTACGGCAAGTGCCTGGGCCTGGCCTTCCAGATCCAGGACGACATCCTCGACATCGAGGGCAACGCCGCCACGCTGGGCAAGACCGCCGGCAAGGACGAGGCGGCCCACAAGTCCACCTACCCGGCCGTCATGGGCCTGCCGGCCGCGCGCGAGCGCGCCGAGGAGCTGTTCGACATCGCCCGTGCCGCCATCAACGTCTTTGGCCCGGAGGCCGAGCCGCTGATCTGGCTGGCCAATCACATCCAGGGGCGCAAGCGCTAGCCTGAAGCGGCGGGTTTGCTGCATTGCAGCAAGAAACGCATAATTGCACGGCGATTGCACCAATGTGGCGCACCTAGGGTTCATAATTCCGACATGGTCGAAATTCCCGGTTACACCTTGCTGGGCCGCGTGAACACGCCGGCGGATCTGCGTCGCCTGCCGCTCTCCGAGCTGCCTCACCTGGCGGTGGAGATGCGGCGTTACCTGATCGAAACGCTGGGCCGCATCGGCGGGCACTTCGCCGCCAACCTCGGCACCGTGGAACTGACGCTGGCGCTGCACTACGCCTTCGAGACGCCGCGCGACCGCCTGGTCTGGGACGTGGGCCATCAGGCCTACCCGCACAAGATGATCACCGGCCGCCGCGCGCGCCTGGAGACGATCCGCCGCCTCAACGGCCTGATGCCGTTCTGCCACCGCGGCGAAAGCGAGTACGACACCTTCGGCGTGGGCCACTCCTCCACCTCGATCTCCGCTGCCGCCGGCATGGCCGCCGCGGCGCGCATCAAGGGCGAGAAGCGCCGTGCGGTCGCCATCATCGGCGACGGCGGCATGACCGGCGGCATGGCCTTCGAGGCCCTGAACCACGCCGGCCATATCGGCCTGGACATGCTGGTGGTCTACAACGACAACGACATGTCGATCTCCGAGAACGTCGGCGCCCTGCGCAACCACTCGGCAAGGCTGGTGAACAAGCTCGGCCTCGCCGCCCCGCACGGCAACCGCCTGACCACGGACGACGACGAGCACAACGAGGCGCACCTGGAGAATCCCGGCGCGCTGTTCGAGACGCTGGGCTTCAGCTACCACGGCCCCATCGACGGCCACGACCTCGACGCCCTGCTCGCCGCCTTCGAGCGCCTGAAGGACGCCAGGGGCCCGCAGCTGCTGCACGTGCTGACGGTCAAGGGCAAGGGCTTCGACCCGGCCGAGGCCGACCCGATCAAGTACCACGGCGTCACCCAGTTCGACCCCGTGACCGGCGCCTTCCCGGCCAAGAAGCCGGGCGGCAAGCCGGCCTACACCCAGGTCTTCGGCGACTGGCTCTGCGAGGCCGCGGCGCGTGACCCCAAGGTGGTCGGCATCACCCCGGCGATGCGCGAAGGCTCCGGCCTGGTGGAGTTCTCCCAGCGCTTCCCGGAGCGCTACTTCGACGCCGGCATCGCCGAGCAGCATGCCGTGACGCTGGCCGCCGGCATGGCCGCCGAAGGCCTCAAGCCGGTCTGCGCGATCTACTCCACCTTCCTGCAGCGCGGCTACGACCAGCTGATCCACGACGTCGCGATCCAGAACCTGCCGGTGGTGTTCGCGGTGGACCGCGGCGGGCTGGTGGGCGCCGACGGCGCCACCCACCACGGCGCCTTCGACCTGTCCTACCTGCGCTGCATCCCCAACATGGTGGTGATGGCGCCCTCGGACGAGAACGAGTGCCGCCGCATGCTCGCCACCGGCCTGTCGCTGAGCCAGCCCTCGGCGGTGCGCTACCCGCGCGGCAACGGCCTGGGCGTGGAGATCGACGAGGAGCCGCGCCCGCTGACCCTGGGCAAGGGCCGCATCGTGCGCGAAGCCATCGGCCGCCGCCGCCCGCGCGTCGCCATCCTGGCCTTCGGCGCGATGGTGCAGCCGGCGCTGGAAGCGGCCGACATGCTCGACGCCGTGGTTGCCGACATGCGCTTCGTCAAGCCGCTGGACGCCGAACTGGTGCTGCAGCTGGCCCAGGAAAACGACCTGCTGGTGACCCTCGAGGACAATGCCCGCGCGGGCGGCGCCGGCAGCGGCGTCAACGAACTGCTGGCCCAGCACCACCAGCTGGTGCCGGTGTTCAACCTCGGCCTGCCCGACCAGTTCATCGAGCACGGCAGCCGCGAGGAACTGATGTCCCAGATCGGGCTGGACGGCCCGGGCATCCTGCGCAGCATCCAGAAGCGCCTGCGCAGCAAGGACCTGGACGAGCCCCTGGTCAAGCGGGTCCAGAGCTGAACCCCGGCGCGCAAGCCAAGAGGGCTTGAGCATGTCGAACGAGGGCTGAGCACATCCTGACACCCGTCAAATTTCCCATTTCCGGGGATACCCCATCCGGGGGAAGATAGGACTGACCAGCCTGCGGACGACCGCTGGGCCGGTCAGTACCGGGCTCTCGTCCCCCGGCGGGCTACGGTGTGAAAGCGGGCTGCTATAAGCAAACCGTTGAAACCGATCCTGACGGGGCCCCGACAACCATGCTGTTCCAGACTTTCGATGAGCAGAATGCGCCGAGCGCCTATCCGACGATCGCCATGAGCATGGTGCAAAGCTTTGCGCCGGTCGCCGACGAGCGTTCCACGATCCTGATCCTGGGCTCCATGCCTGGAGCGGCATCGCTGCGCGAGGAGCAGTACTACGCCCACCCGCGCAACCAGTTCTGGTGGCTGATGGGCGAGCTGATCGGTGCCGGCCCAGACCTGCCCTATGCCCGTCGCATGGCGCTGCTGCGACAGCACGGCATCGCGATGTGGGATGTGCTGGCGCGCTGCGAGCGCCCCGGCAGCCTGGATTCCAGCATCGTCGAGGAATCGATCGTCGCCAACGACTTCGGCCTGTTCTACCGCCGCCATCCGAAAATCTGGCGCGTGTTCTTCAACGGCAGCAAGGCGCAGAGCAGCTACCAGCAGTACGTCATGCCCCTGCTGGACGTCAGCGACGCCCATATCGAATACCAGCGCCTGCCCTCCACCAGCCCGGCGCATGCCAGCCGGCCGGCGGCGGACAAGCTCGAAGCCTGGCGCGCGGTGATCGGCAAGTAGTGCGGGTTTAGAAGCCGAGATTCATCCCCGGCGGCAGCTGCATGCCGGCGGTGACCTTCGCCATCTTCTGACGGCTGGCTTCTTCCACCTTCTGCGCGGCGTCGTTGATCGCGGCGGCGACCAGGTCCTCGAGGAATTCCTTGTCTTCCTGCAGCGCGGCCGGGTTGATCTCGACCTTGCGCGCCTGGTACTTGCCGGTCATCGTGACCTTGACCATGCCGGCGCCAGACTCGCCCGTGACCTCCATCTGCGCGATCTCGTCCTGCGCGCGCTTGAGGTTTTCCTGCATCTGCTGGGCCTGACGCATCATCTGGCCGATATTGCCTTTCATGGGGATCTCCTGATTCCTTTATGAGTCGAGCGGCTGCACGGAGCCGGGGCGCACGCTGGCGCCGAACATGTCCTTGAACGCGCGCACCACCGGGTCGGCGTCGATCGCCGCCTCGGCTGCGCGCTGGCGGTCGGTGGCGCGCTGCTTGTCCAGCTCCACCGGCGTGTCCGCGACCGGCGCGGTCGCAATCTCGATACGCAGCGCGATCGCCTCACCGAGCTGCGCCGACAGTGCCTGCTCGATCACCGCGCGGCGCGGCTCCTGCAGCAGGTGCTTGAGGCGTGAATCCAGCGTCAGGCTGACGGTGCTGCCGTCGCGGCCGACCCAGGCGCAGTTGCGCGCCAGCGGCTTGGTGAAGCCATCCAGGCCCAGGGCCTCGACACGCTCGTCCCAGGCGGCATCGGCGCGCAGCAGCACCGGCGGCGACACGACGCGGGCCGGAGCAGGCGTGGCCTGCTGCACCGGCGCAGGGGCGGCGGCAGGACTGCCACGGGCGGCCGGGGTAGCGGACGCGGCAGCTGCGGCGGCGGCCGGGCGCGATGCGGCCGGCGCAGCCTTGGCCTGGCTGCTGCTGCCGGCGCTCTGCGCGGGCGCAGAGCCCGGGCGGAAGGCCAGCATGCGCAGCAGGGTCATCTCGAAGCCCAGGCGCGGATCGGGCGCCCAGGGCATGTCGCGGCGGCCCAGCACGGCGATCTGGTAGTACAGCTGCACGTCCTCGTTGCCGATGCGATCCTTGAGGTCCACCAGCGCCGCATCGTCTTCCTCGTTGCGGGCATTGGGCAGCAGCTGCAGCACGGCGATGCGCTGCAGGTGGCCGGCCAGGTCGTTGAGCAGCGCGCCGTAGTCCGGGGCCTGCTCCTCCAGCCGCTGGATGCAGGCCAGCAAGGCATCGGCGTCGCCACCGGCCAGGGCCGCCAGGATCTCGAACAGGGTCTGCCGGCCGGTGGTGCCGAGCATCTCCTCCACGCCCTCGCGCTTGATGCCATGGCCGCCGGAGAAGGCGATCGCCTGGTCCACCAGCGACAGGCCGTCGCGCATCGAACCATCGGCCGCGCGCGCAATCTCGGTCAGCGCCGCGATCTCGTAGGCCATGGCCTCGTCGTCGAGCACCTTGGCCAACTGGTCGCGGATCACCGCCACCGGCAGGCGCTTGAGGTTGAACTGCAGGCAGCGCGACAACACCGTCACCAGCAGCTTCTGCGGGTCGGTGGTGGCGAGGATGAACTTCACGTGCGGCGGCGGCTCCTCCAGCGTCTTGAGCAGCGCATTGAAGGCGCTCTTGGACAGCATGTGGACTTCGTCGATCAGGTAGACCTTGTAGCGCCCGCGCGCCGGTGCGTACTGCGCGTTCTCGATCACCTGGCGGACGTCGTCGACGCCGGTGTTCGACGCCGCGTCGATCTCCAGCAGGTCCACGCAGCGGCCCTCGTCCACCTCCTTGCAGGCCGAGCAGACGCCGCAGGGATTGGCGCTGACACCGGTATCGCAGTTGAGGCACTTGGCGATGATGCGCGCCAGCGTGGTCTTGCCCACGCCGCGCGTACCGGTCAGCAGGATCGCCGGGTGCAGCTTGTCGCCGTCCAGCGCATGCGACAGCGCCTTGACGACATGCCCCTGCCCCATCACGTCCTCGAATTTCCGCGGACGGTACTTGCGGGCCAGCGCGAGATAGCTCATGGATGGCGGTGTTTTGGATGAACCGGGATTGTCGCGGATTGGGGCGGGCCAGACCAGTCTGGAAATTCACCCCTGGAACAAGGCATTGAAGCTTCGTCAGGCGTAGCGAGCGACGGCAGGTTGCGTGGCGCCGGAGCGGAGGCGTTTGGCCCAGGGCGGGGCTGACTCAATGTCAGGCCCGCTTAGTCAAACGCGGAGCGTACATCAGTACGTGAGGATCGCGAGCACCGCCGACGCGCAAGATGCCTAGCGTAGTAGCCTGGCGGAGCTTCAATAGGGTGGCGGCCCGTACCAGCTTACTCCGGCACCCAGCTACACCGCTGCCGTTGCTCCCTTCCGGGCCTGGCGGGGTTCACGGCTTGCCGTCGCGGAGGGCCGGCACGGGCCACCATAGACAGGTTTCGTGCCGGGGACCGGCGCGAGGGACGCGAATTCTGCCTGAATCGGCCGGCTGCGGCTACAGCTATCTGCTGGCCCGCAGCGCGGCCTGCTCCAGCAGGGTCAGCGCCACCTTGTTGCGCAGGTACACCGGCAGCAGCAGGTCACCGGAGACGGCCTGGCCGGCGGCGAATACCGGCAGGGCGAGACGCAGGATGTCCTCGGCATGCGGCAGGGCGTCGGGCACCATGAGCTGCGGTTCAACGCCCGCCGCGACCCTCAGGGCCTCAGGATAGGCGCCCCAGCCGGTCCCCACGGCCACCCAGTCACCGGAATCGACGGCCGGCACCCCGGCCGGCGCGCAGACCATCTCGTCGCGCAGCGGCTGCGGCAGGCCGTCGGCGCCGGCGCGGTAGACGCCCCAGTAGACCTCGTTCATGCGCGCATCGATCGCCGCCAGCACCTGCGGCGCGCCGCCACGGATCGCGCGCAGCGCCATCGCCGGCAGCGAGGACACGCCCGCCACCGGACGGTCCAGCGCCAGCGACAGTCCTTTCACGAAACCGACGCCGATGCGCACGCCGGCAAAGCTGCCGGGGCCGACACCGCAGGCGATGCCGTCGAGCTGGGAGAAGGCCAGCCCTGCCCCCGCCATCAGCTCCTGCACCATCGGCATCATGCGCTCGGTGTGACTGCGGCCGGCAAGCTCGAAGCGCTCCTCGATACGGCCGTCCACGGACAGGGCGACGGAACAGGCTTCGGTGGCGGTATCGAGGGCGAGGAGTTTCATGGGCGTATTGTCGCAGGGAGGCTTTCCTGTGGGAGCGGCTTTAGCCGCGATCTTTTCTGCACTCGCCCCAAAAGATCGCGGCTAAAGCCGCTCCCACATTCAGATTGCAATCTCCTCCATCCAGTCCCGCACCTCGCCCAGGTTCTCCAGCTGCGGCATCCGCGGCAAACTCGCCAGCACCTGCCGGCCATAACCCTTGCTGCGCAGGCGCGGGTCGCAGAGCATCAGCAGGCCGCGGTCCTCGGCGTCGCGGATCAGGCGGCCGACGCCCTGGCGCAGCATGACGATGGCCTCGGGCAGCTGCAGGTCGAAGAAGGGCTTGCCGCCGGCGCGGCGGATGGCCTCGAGCTTGGCCTCGTAGACCGGATCGCCCGGCGCGGTAAAGGGCAGCTTGTCGATGATCACCACGCGCAGCGCCTGGCCCTTGACGTCCACACCCTCCCAGAAGCTGCTGGTGCCCACCAGCACGGCATTGCCGTCCTGGGTGAAGGCATCGAGCAGCGCCGAGCGGCTGTCCTCGCCCTGCACGAAGATCGGCAGCTGCAAACGCGCGCGCAGGCCGGCGGCGATGCGCTTGAGCGCGCGGTGGCTGGTGCAGAGCACGAAGACGCCGCCGCGGCTGGCGTCGATCACGGGCAGGGCCGCCGTGACCACGGCCTCGGGATACTCGGGATGATTGGGTTCCGGCAGGCCGCGCGGCAGGTACAGCCGCGCCTGGGCCTCGAAGTCGAAGGGACTGTCGAGCTGCAGGCTCCTGGCCTGCTCCAGCCCCAGCTCGCGGGTGAAGTGGCCGAAGCCGTCGCTGGTGGCCAGGGTTGCCGAGGTCAGCACCCAGGCGCCCGGATAGGTCTCCAGCATGCGGCGGAAGCCATCGGCAACCAGGATCGGCGTCGAATGCAGGCTGCCGCCGCGCTGTGCCGGCTCGGCCCAGCGCACCTGGCCCGGATCGATGCCGGCGGTGATGTGGCCGTAGCGGCGCAGCAGGTCGTCGGCGCGGGTGACGCAGCCGGCCAGCTCGGCATTGCGCTCCTCGAAGGGCTTCACCGCTTCGAACAGCGCCTGCAGCGCGTCGCCGACCGTGGCGCAAAGCTCGCGCGTCAGCGGCCGCGACAGGAACTCGTCCAGGGTGATGCGGTTCATCGGCCCCGAGAAAGCGTTCTCGAAGCGCACGCTGGCGGCGGCCAGCGCCTCGGCCGCCTCGCGCAGCTGCGGCATGTCGCCGAGATTGTCGGCCTCGGTCTGCGTGTCCTTGGCCAGCTCCTGCAGCTGGCGCGTGGACAGGCGCTGTCCGAAGAACTGCGCCGCCAGTTCCGGCAGCTGGTGGGCCTCGTCGACGACGATGGCATCGGTGCCCGCCAGGATCTGGCCGAAGCCCTCTTCCTTGAGCACGAAGTCGGCGAACAGCAGGTGATGGTTGATCACCACCACGTCGGCCGCCTGCGCATTGCGGCGCGCGCGCGCGACATGGCACTGGTCGAAGTCCGGGCAGCGGCTGCCCACGCAGTTGTCGCTGGTGGAGGTGATCTGGCGCACCAGCATCTCTTCACCATCGAGGCTGCCCAGTTCGGAGATCTCGCCGGTCTGGGTGCGGCGCGCCCAGTCCTCCACCTCGCGCAGGCGCAGGAACAGGAACTTCAGCGCCGGCACCAGGCGCGCGCGCTTCATGCGGTAGAGACACAGGTAGTTGCCGCGCCCCTTGAGCAGCGCCACCCGCACCGGCAGACCCAGGGCATCGCGCACGCGCGGCAGGTCGCGGTGGAACAGCTGGTCCTGCAGGGTCTTGGTGCCGGTGGAAATGGCGACGCGGCGGCCGGACATCAGCACCGGCACCAGGTACGCGTAGGTCTTGCCGGTGCCGGTGCCGGCCTCGACCACCAGGGTCTCCTCGCGGCGCAGGGCCAGCTCCACAGCCTGGGCCATCTCCTGCTGCGGCAGGCGCGGCGTGAACTGCGGAACGCTGGCGGCCAGCGGTCCTTCCGCGCCGAGCAGCGCGGCGGCGGAGTCGTCCATCGCCGCGAAAGTTGTTATGGCGCGTTCCCTGCCAGGGCCGCCTGGATCGCGTTGACGCGGTCCTGCGCCGACTGGGCGCCGGCCGCATCGCCGCGTGCGGCGCGTGCGGCGCGGATGGTCTTCCAGTTCTCCAGCTCGACGTAGACGTTGCCGCGCGCCAGGCTGTTGGACTTCTGCGCCACGCTCTCGGACTGGTCGTAGTTCTTCTGGTCCAGGTAGGCCTGGGCCATGGCCGACCAGACGAAGTAATTGCGCGGTTCGATGCGCAGGGCGCGCTCCAGCGAACCCTGCGCCTGCTGCGGCTGGCCGGCGGCGCGCTGCGCGCGTGCCTGCTTGACCAGGGAGGTCACGGCCTGGCCACTGATGGCCTCGGCCGAGCGCGGCACGTTGGGCGCCGGCGGCGTCACCACGATGGGCGCCTGCGGCAGCATTTCCGGCTGCGACGGCGGCAGCGGCGAGGGCATGCCGGGCACCGGCTCCGAAGGCATGGCCGGGCCCGGCCGCGGCGGAATGGTCTGGGCCGGCTGGCCACTGGGCGGTTGCGGATAGGGCCACACGCTTTCGCGCTTGCCCGGCGGCGTGGCGCAGGCGCTCAGCACCAGGGCGATGAGGCTCAACAGGAAGGCGCGCAGCAGCATGGGGTGCATCTCGGCGGAAGCGATCGGCGCCATTCTAGCGCGCCGGAGCCACTCCAGAAGCGGTACTCAGTCCGCAAATGAACGCAAATGAACGCGAATCCAGGCGGAGCATTTGCGTTGATTCGCGTTCATTTGCGGACCGGGGTCTTCAGGTCTTGCGGGCTACTGGAAGATATCGCGCAGCCACTGCATGGGCGCCGACTCCGCGGCAGAGGCGCAGGGCGCGAACTGCTGCGGGGCATTGCCGCGCACGTAAGGCACGCTGCGCGCGCCCGGACAGCCTTCGTCGGCCTTGAGGCCGCTGGCGGGATCGACCAGCTGCTCTTCCACGTCCGGCGGAGGAATCTGGTCCAGGCCGCGGGCATTGAGATCCTTCATCACCTGCGTCCAGATCGGCAGGGCGCCGTTGGCGCCGGACAGGCCGGTGGGCTTGTTGTCGTCGCGGCCGACCCAGACCACGGCGACACGGTCGGCGCCGAAGCCGGCGAACCAGCTGTCGCGGTAGTCGTCGGTGGTGCCGGTCTTGCCGGCGTAGGCACGGTCGCCGGGCAGCACGCTGTAGGCGGAGCGGGCCGTGCCACGCGTCAGCACGCCCTGCAGCGTCCAGTTGAGCAGGTAGACCGGGCCTTCGGGCAGGGTCTGGCGCAGCTTGATCGGGAAGCGCGACAGCGGCGCGCCGTCCTTGGTCTGCACTTCGCGGATCGCCGACAGCGGCGCCTGGTAGCCGTTGGCCGCCAGGGTGGCATACATCTGCGCCACTTCCAGCGGCGCGATCTCCACCGCGCCCAGGAACATCGAGGGCACCGGCGCGGCATTGCCGCTGTAGCCGGCCGCGACCAGCGTGTCCTTGACCGCCTTGGCCCCGAACTGCAGGCCCAGGTAGACCG
This sequence comes from Solimonas sp. K1W22B-7, assembly GCF_003428335.1. GTDB lineage: Bacteria > Pseudomonadota > Gammaproteobacteria > Nevskiales > Nevskiaceae > Solimonas_A. The sequence goes on along the minus strand of NZ_CP031704.1, from coordinate 2,268,191 downwards.
TGGGCAGGTTGTAGGACTGGGCCAGGGCATTGGCCAGGGACTGCGGCCCGTGCAGCTGGCGATCGTAGTTCATCGGCGTCCAGGGCTTGGACCCGGCCCGCGTCAGGCTGATCGGCTCGTCCGGCAGCAGGGTCTGGACGTTGAAGCGGTCCGGGTGCATCAGCGCCGTGAGATAGACGAAGGGCTTGGCCAGCGAACCGATGGAGCGCTTGGCATCCAGCGCGCGGTTGAAGCCGGCGTAGCGCGTATCGCGCCCGCCGACCAGGGCCAGCACCTCGCCACCGTCGACGCTGGTGACCACGCCGGACGCCTCCAGCGTCTCCGGCTTCATCTTGCGCGTCTTCTCCAGCTGCGGCAGGGCGGCGGCGATGCGCTTCTCCAGCGACTCCTGCGCGCGCGGCTCCAGCGTGGTGAAGATGCGCAGGCCTTCGCTGACCAGGTCCTCGTCGCGGTACTGGCCCTTGAGCTGGCGCTTCACCAGCTCGACGAAGGCCGGATAGCGCTCGACGCCGCTGCCGCCACCGGCCAGGCCCAGCGGCATCTGGATCGCTGCCGCATGTTCCGGCTCGGTGATCAGGCCCTCGTCGCGGAAGACGTCCAGCACCAGGTTGCGCCGCTCCAGCGCGCGCTTGGGATTGCGCCGCGGGTTGTAGTACGAAGGACCCTTGACCATGCCCGCGAGCAGGGCGATCTCGTACGGGCGCAACTCGCCCAGCGGCTTGTTGAAGTAGAACTGCGCGCCCAGGCCGAAGCCATGCACGGCACGGTTGCCGTCCTGGCCCAGGTGCACCTCGTTGAGATAGGCCTCGAGGATTTCGTCCTTGCTGTAGTGGACTTCCAGCAGCACGGCCATGAAGGCCTCGTTGATCTTGCGCCCCCAGGTCTGCTTGCTGTTGAGGAAGAAGTTCTTGACCAGCTGCTGGGTCAGGGTGCTGCCGCCCTGCACCACGCGGCCGGCACGCATGTTGGCGATGCTGGCGCGCAGCACGCCCTTGGGGCTGATGCCGAAATGATGGCGGAAGCTGCGGTCCTCGACCGCCAGCAGGCCCTTGCTCATCAGCTCCGGCACCTGCGACAGCTTGACCAGTACCCGGTCCTCGCCCTGCTTGGGATAGATGCTGCCGATCAGCATGGGATCCAGGCGCACGATGTCGCGCGGCGCCCCGGCCTCCAGGTCGTAGACCTCGGAGACGTTGCCGTCTTCGCCCCATTTCACCCCCAGCTGCAGGCTGGGCTGGTTGGCGTCCCAGAACTGGAAGGCACGGGTCTGCAACTGCAGGCCACCCTTGCCTGCCACGTAGGTGCCGGGCCCCTGCAGTTCCTGCACTTCGCGGTAGCCCAGGCGGCCCAGTTCGTGGCGCAGGGGCTGCGGCTCGATGTTGAGCCCGGGGTAGAGCTCGGCCGGGGAAGCATAGACCTGGGCCGGCAATTGCCAGCGGGCACCGGCAAAACGCTCCCGGATCTGCTTGTCCAGGCTCAGCAGATAGACGGAAAAAGAGACCAGGCCGACGCTCAGGACCAGCAGGAGGGTCGACAGGACAAAGGCTTTCAGCTTGCGGGGGGCATAGGCGGCGCAGTGTAAAGCCCCGCTCTGCTCACGCCAAGAACTTGATATTAAACGGCAAGAAGTTGAAACCCAGCCTTAATGGCGGCTTAATTGTGACAGAAATGTGACAGAAGGAGGGTGTCTCCCCTATCCTTCGCGCCCTTTTGCGGGCGGCGGATAGCGGCGCCCGGAACCCGGAAATGACAGGAGAAGCAAAGTGTTCGGACGTCTGATGCCCAAAGAAGGTCGCTTCTTCGAGTTCTTCGTCGAACATGCCGAGCAGCTGGTGCTGGGCGCGGTGGAACTCAAGGCCCTGATGGCCAACGTCGGCGAGCTGGCCGTGCGCAAGCGCAACATCGAGACCATCGAGCATGTGGCCGACAAGATCACGCATGACACGATGCAGCTGCTGCACCAGACCTTCATCACCCCGCTGGACCGCGACGAGATCCACCAGCTGATCGTGCGCATGGACGACATCCTCGACCTGATGGAAGACGTCTCGCAGTGCATGTTCCTGTACGACATCGACCATGTCACCGATGAAGCCGGCCAGCTCGCCGCGATCTGCCTGGAGAGCACCGAGCGGGTCCGCGCCGCGGTCAGGCTGCTGCCGGACATGAAGAACGCCCAGGCGATACTGGCCGAGTGCAAGATCATCGACCGCCTGGAGAGCGACGCGGACCACGTGATGCGCTCGGCCATGGCCAAGCTGTTCCGCGAGGAAGCCGATACCCGCCAGCTGTTCAAGATGAAGGAAATCTACCAGCTGCTGGAGTCCGTGACCGATCGCTGCCAGGACGTCGCCAACATCCTCGAAGGCATCGTGCTGGAAAACAATTGAGTCCGGACGAGCCCCACGATGAGCATCGAGATCGTCGTCCTGCTGGTGATCATGGCGCTGCTGTTCGATTTCATGAACGGTTTCCATGACGCGGCCAATTCCATCGCCACCGTCGTGTCCACCGGCGTGCTCAAGCCGCAGTGGGCCGTGCTGTGGGCGGCCAGCTTCAACTTCATCGCCTACTTCATCTTCCCGCTCAAGGTCGCGGCGACGATCGGCAAGGGCACGATCGATCCCTCGATCATCGACCAGTACGTCATCTTCGGCGCACTGACCGGCGCCATCGCCTGGAACCTGATCACCTGGTGGTACGGCCTGCCCTCGTCCTCCTCGCACGCGCTGGTCGGCGGCCTGGTCGGTGCCGGCGTGGCCAAGGTGGGCACCGGCGCGCTGATCAAGGCCGGCCTGATCAAGATCGTCGCCTTCATCGTGGTGGCGCCGATGCTGGGCTTCCTGCTCGGCTCGCTGCTGATGCTGGCGGTGTCCTGGCTGTGTTTCCGCAGCAACCCGCGCAAGGTCGACCGCCGCTTCCGCCGCCTGCAGCTGGTCTCGGCCTCGCTCTACAGCCTGGGCCACGGCGGCAACGACGCGCAGAAGACTGCCGGCATCATCTGGATGCTGCTGATCGCCGCCGGCATCACCACGGCCGCCGACCCGGTGCCGGTGTGGGTGGTGTTCTCCTGCTACGTCACGATCGCGCTGGGCACGATGTTCGGCGGCTGGCGCATCGTCAAGACCATGGGGCAGAAGATCACCAAGCTCAAGCCGGTTGGCGGCTTCTGCGCCGAGACCGGTGGCGCGATGACGCTGTTCTTCGCCACCGCCCTGGGCATCCCCGTGTCCACCACCCACACCATCACCGGCGCCATCGTCGGCGTCGGCTCCTCGCGCAAGGTCTCGGCCGTGCGCTGGGGTGTGGCCGGCAGCATCGTCTGGGCCTGGGTACTGACGATCCCCGCCTCCGCCTTCATCTCGGCGGTGGCCTGGGGCATTGCCCAGCACTGCTTCCAGAAGCTATAGTCCCGGCCATGTCGCTTAACCGCCCCTCCTATTTTGCGTACTTCTGGTCTCCGGCTTCCGGCGGACGAAGGGCGCGCGCGTAACAGACTCAAAACCACGCTTCCCAGAAAACCGCCGGTGCGAAAGCCCCGGCGGTTTTTTTATGCCTCCAGGAATCCCAGACCGAGAACCCCCATGAGCAACACGAACGACCCCGCCGGCTGGCAGTCCAGCGCGGACAAGACCAGCCGGACCGACGACGAACGCATCAAGGACATCAACGTGCTACCCCCTCCAGAGCACCTGATCCGCTTCTTCCCCATCCGCGGCACCGCGGTGGAGACGCTGGTCAAGGACACCCGCGGCCGTATCCAGGACATCCTGGCCGGCCGCGACGACCGGTTGCTGGTCGTGATGGGCCCCTGCTCCATCCACGACCCCGCCTCTGCCCTGGAGTACGCCCACCGCCTGCGCGCCGGGCGCGAGAAGTACGCCGGCACCCTGGAGATCGTGATGCGGGTCTACTTCGAGAAGCCGCGCACCACGGTCGGCTGGAAGGGCCTGATCAACGATCCCTACCTCGACGAGAGTTGCCGCATCGACGAGGGCCTGCGCATCGCGCGGCAGCTGCTGATCGACATCAACCGCCTGGGGCTGCCGGCCGGCAGCGAGTTCCTCGACGTCATCTCGCCGCAGTACATCGGCGACCTGATCTCCTGGGGCGCCATCGGCGCACGCACCACGGAGAGCCAGGTGCACCGCGAGCTGGCCTCGGGCCTGTCTGCGCCCATCGGCTTCAAGAACGGCACCGACGGCAATATCCGGGTCGCCACCGATGCGATCCAGGCGGCGGCGCGCGGACACCACTTCCTGTCGGTGCACAAGAATGGCCACGTCGCCATCGTGCGCACCGAGGGCAACCCCGACTGCCACCTGATCCTGCGCGGCGGCAGCGCACCGAACTACGACGCGGCCAGCGTCGAGGCGGCCTGCAAGGCACTGGAAGGCGCCGGGCTGCCGCCCACGCTGATGGTCGACTGCAGCCACGCCAACAGCGCCAAGCAGCACCAGCGCCAGATCGACGTGGCGCGCGACATCGCCGCACAGCTGTCCGGCGGCTCGCGGCGTATCTTCGCCGTGATGGTGGAAAGCCACCTGCAGGCCGGCGCACAGAAGTTCACGCCGGGCAAGGACCCCGCGGCGGCGCTGGAGTACGGCAAGAGCATCACCGACGCCTGCATCGGCTGGGACGACTCGGCCGGCGTGCTGGAGACGCTGTCGGAAGCGGTCAAGCGCCGGCGCGGCTGAGCAAGCAGCAGTTCCGCCCCTTGCCGGCTGCCAAAGAAAAAGGCCTCCTTGCGGAGGCCTTGTTTCTTTCCCGCAGGCGCGGGATCAGAGACCCTTCACCTGGCGCTCCACGTCTTCCAGTGGCAGGTGGCGAACGTCCTTGCCCTTGACGAAGTAGATCACGTACTCGGCGATGTTCTTGGCGTGGTCGCCGATACGTTCCAGCGCACGCACGCTCCAGATGATGTCCATCACGCGACGGATCGTGCGCGGGTCTTCCATCATGAAGGTGATGCACTGGCGCAGCAGCGCCTCGTACTCGCGGTCGATCTGCTGGTCTTCACGCGCCACGGCCAGGGCCGTCTCGGCGTCCATGCGGGCGAAGGCATCGAGCGCGTCATGCACCATCTGCGACACGTGGCGCGACAGGTGCTGCACTTCGACCATGCCGTCGGAGAAACGCTCCTGGCTCGACAGGTCGGAGGCCATGCGCGCGATCTTGTTGGCCTCGTCGCCGATGCGCTCGAGATCGGTGATGGTCTTGATCACCGCGTAGACCAGGCGCAGGTCGCTGGCGGTCGGCTGGCGCCGGGCGAGGATGCGCGAGCATTCCTCGTCGATGTAGACCTCCAGCTGGTTGACCTTGGCATCGGCACGCATCACTTCCTGGCTGAGCGCATGGTCGGCATCCATCAGCGCACGGGTGGCGTCGATGATCTGCTGCTCGACCAGGCCACCCATCGCAAGTACGCGCTGGCGGACGTCTTCCAGTTCGGCATTGAACTGGCTGGAGATGTGGGTCTTGTAACCGGGGGTGCTCATATCTGCCCTCTATGCGTCCTGGTAGCTGGGGATTCCGCTGGAAACCCTGCGGGTTTCAGCCGTAACGTCCAGTGATGTAGTCCTCGGTCTGCTTCTTCGTCGGCTTGGTGAACAGCTGGTCGGTGTTGCCGTACTCGATCAGGTCGCCGACGTACATGAAGGCCGTGTAGTCCGACACGCGGGCGGCCTGCTGCATGTTGTGGGTCACGATCACGATCGTGTAGTTGCTCTTCAGCTCGGTGATCAGCTCTTCCACCTTCAGCGTCGAGATCGGATCCAGCGCCGAGCAGGGCTCGTCGAGCAGGATCACGTCGGGCTGGATGGCGATGGCGCGGGCGATCACCAGGCGCTGCTGCTGGCCGCCGGACAGGCCCAGGGCGGAGTCGTCAAGGCGGTTCTTGACCTCCTCCCACAGTGCCGCGCCCTTGAGCGCCCACTCCACGGTCTCGTCCAGCGTGCGCTTCTTGTTGATGCCCGCCAGGCGCAGGCCATAGGCCACGTTCTCGTAGATGCTCTTGGGGAACGGGTTGGGCTTCTGGAACACCATGCCGACGCGGCGGCGCAGCATCGCGATGTCGACGTCGCGGTCGAAGATGTTCTTGCCCTCGAGGCGAATCTCGCCCTCGATGCGGCAGCCGTCGATCAGGTCGTTCATGCGGTTGAAGCACCGCAGGAGCGTCGACTTGCCGCAGCCGGAGGGTCCGATGAAGGCGGTGACCTTCTTCTTCGGGATCTTCATGCTGACGCCGTTGATCGCCCGCTTCTCGCCGTAGTAGAGATTGAGGTTGTCCACCTCCAGCGCGATCGTCTCGTCCTCGAGGCGAACGGGGGCATGCTCACGGGCGATGGCATCCATATCGAGGCCGTGGGTCAGCGAGGTCTTTACTTGAACACCGGTCATGGCTTTGTTTTCCATTGGGGGTTTCGCGCGGTCGGGGCCTGGACTCAATGTTCCAGCGCTTTGTAGCGTTCGCGCAACTTGTTGCGGATTCGGATGGCGGTCAGGTTCAGCGACAGGATCACCAGCACCAGCAGGAAGGCCGTGGCGTACACCAGCGGCCGGGCGGCCTCGACGTTGGGCGACTGGAAGCCGACGTCGTAGATGTGGAAGCCCAGGTGCATGAACTTGCGTTCAAAGTGGATGAACGGCAGGTTGCCGTCCAGCGGCAGGCTGGGCGCCAGCTTGACCACACCCACCAGCATCAGCGGCGCCACCTCACCGGCAGCACGGGCGATGGCCAGGATCAGGCCGGTCATCATCGCCGGCGAGGCCATCGGCAGCACCACCTTCCACAGGGTCTCGGCCTTGGTGGCGCCCAGCGCCAGGGAGGCCTCGCGCAGCGAGCGCGGAATGCGCGCCAGGCCCTCTTCCGTGGCCACGATCACCACCGGCAGGGTCAGCAGCGCCAGGGTCAACGAGGCCCAGAGGATGCCCGGCGTGCCGAAGGTCGGCGACGGCAGGTTCTCCTGGTATAGCGCCTTGTCGATGTTGGCGCCGACGAAGTAGACGAAGAAGCCCAGGCCGAACATGCCGAACACGATGGACGGCACGCCGGCCAGGTTGTTCACCGCGATGCGGATCGCCTGGGTCAACGGGCCCTGCCTGGCGTACTCGCGCAGGTACAGCGCCGCCAGGATACCGAAGGGCGTGACGATCACCGACATGATCATCACCATCATCACCGTGCCGAAGATCGCCGGGAAGATGCCGCCCTCGGTGTTGGCCTCGCGCGGCTCCTCGGAAACGAAGTGCCAGATGGCACCGAGGAAGAAACCGGTCTTGGCGAACAGGCCCATGTCGTTGGGACGGTAGCCCTGGATCACCTTGGCCAGCGGCAGGGTCATCTCATGACCATCCACCGTCTTCATCACCAGCGCATCGCGGCCCATTTCGGCGTTGAGCTTGTCCAGTTCGACACGCAGCTTCTCGTATCTCGCGTCTTCCAGCTTGCGCTGGGCCTCGATGGCGGCGAACTCCTTGGGGTTGCGTTCGGCGCTCTTGCCGTCCAGTTCCAGGCGGCGCTGCTGCAGGCGCAGGCGCTCCAGGTCGTAGTTGACCGCGCCGATACGGCCCCTTTCGATGTCGCGGACCTTGCCGCGCAGGTCGCTCACGCGATCCTGGCGTTCCTGGTACTTCTTCCAGGCGTCCTCGCCACTGGCGACGAGCTGGTCGCCCTCCTTGAGGGCCACGACGAAGCCGTGGAAGTTGCCCCATTCGACGCGCTCCAGGACGGTGGCGTCCTTGGGCTCCGAACGCTCGACCAGCCAGTCGGACAGCACGTAGCGGAAGTCCACGCCGCCGAGATCGCGGTTGGCGATCTTCAGCAGCAGGCGGTCGTAGAGCGGCTGCTTGTCGGACACCGGCAGGCCGGCGTTGATCAGGCGCGCCGAGGTGACTTCCTCGGTGCTGCGGATCTCGGCCAGCAGGCTCTGCTGCTCCTTGCCCGGCTCCTTGTAGACCGCCTGCACCAGGTCGGCCGGCCAGAAGTGCGGCAGGCCGCGCGCCGCCGTCAGCAGCAGCAGGGCCATGGTGATGATGAAGGCGACGGAGATCGCCGCGGCGGTCACCCACACCCAGGGCGCGCCCGACTTGACGTAGGACCCCACGCTGCGGGTGTCGCGCGCGACCAAGTCGTAGGTGGCGGCCTTCAGTTCGGCTGGCTTTTCCATGATCTGTCAGCTCTTAGAGGTTGCTGTAGCGCTTGCGCAGGCGCTGGCGCACGACTTCCGCCAGTGTGTTCAGCACGAAGGTGAACAGGAACAGCACCAGGCCTGCGAAGAACAGCAGCCGGAAGTGCGTGCTGCCGACCTCGGACTCCGGCATTTCCACCGCGATGTTGGCGGCGAAGGTGCGCATGCCCTGGAACATGCTGAAATCGGTCACCGGGGTATTGCCGGTGGCCATCAGCACGATCATGGTCTCGCCGACCGCACGGCCCATGCCGATCATGACCGCCGAGAAGATGCCGGGCGAGGCCGTGGGCAGCACCACGCCCACCAGGGTCTGCCAGGGCGTGGCGCCCAGCGCCAGGGAGCCCAGCGACAGCTGCCGCGGCACCGAGAAGATCGCGTCCTCGGCGATGGAGAAGATCACCGGGATCACCGCGATACCCATGGCGATGCCCACGACCAGGGCGTTGCGCTGGTCGTAGCCGATGCCCAGGGTGTGATCCATCCAGGCTTGCATGTTGCCGCCGAAGGCCATGGCCTCCAGGGGCTTGGCGATGGCGAAGCAGAACCACACCACCACCGCGATCACCGGGATCAGCATGGCCGCTTCCCAGCCCGCCGGGGTGCGCAGGCGGATCGAGCGCGGCATGCGCGTCCAGACATAGCCGAAGATGGGGATCGACAGCGGCAGCAGCAGCAGCGTCAGGAACACACCCGGCAGGTTGGTTTCCACGAACGGCGCCAGCCACAGGCCGGCGAGGAAGCCCAGGATCACCGACGGCAGCGCCGCCAGCACCTCGACCGAGGGCTTGACCACCTGGCGCATTTCCGGCGACATGAAATTGGCGGTGAAGATCGCGCCCAGCACCGCCAGCGGAATGGCGAAGATCATGGCGTAGAACGCGCCCTTGATCGTGCCGACCGACAGCGGCGTCATGCTGAACTTGGGCTCGAAGTCCGAGGAGGCCGAGGACGACTGCCACAGCCACTTCTCGTCGTCGTAGCTCTCGTACCAGACCTTGCCCCACAGCGCCTTGAAGGACACTTCCGGGTGCTCGTTGTGCACGTCGAAGCCGGCCAGCTTGCCGTCGGCTCCGAGCACGGCCAGATACTGGGCGCGGGGGTTGAAGCTGAGGAATTTCACCGGACCGTCCAGGACCTTGCGCTCCTCGATCAGGCGCTCGGCGGTGGCGTAGTACACCGCCACGTGGCCCTCGCTGTCGCCCACGGCGAAGCCGCGACGGCGCATTTCCGGGCCGATCGCGGTGATCGGCTTGCCGCCCGGCAGGTCGAACTCGCGCACGCGTGCCAGGTAGTGGTTGCCGTCCTTGTCGCGGGCCGGGAACCACTGCGATACCACGCCGTTGGCCTGGGCAACCACGATCGAGATGCCACCGGCCAGGTAGCGCGCATCCTCGACCGGCGCACCGGTGTCGTAGATGTGCACCAGCTGCGGGCTGTTGCCGCCATCGAGCTTGTAGAAGGCAATCTTGCCGGCGGCGCGGTCGATCACGTAGAGCCAGCTCAGCAGCGGCTCGATCAGCAGCAGGTCCGGCTTCACCGGCGGCGCGAACGTGCTCTCGGAGCCGACGTCGAAGCTGACGTCGCCCATCAGCGATTCCTGCTTCTCCCAGGCGCGCAGATGCACCGAGCCGGCCGTGTCGGCAGCCGCCATCAGCAGCGTGCCGCGCTCCTCGCGCAGGGCCAGGGCATGGCCGCCCTCCGACATGAAGGCCAGCGGCGCCTCGCCGAAGGGATACTCGATCTCCGGGGTGATCAGGCGCTTGTCGTTGGGATAGGTGATCAGGTACTTGTGGCGGAACACCAGCACCGAACCGTCGGAGAGCTGCGCACCGACGGTGCCGGCTTCGGCCGACAGTTCGCGCGCGCCCACCAGGCCCTGCTCGCCCAGGGGCAACTGGATCTGGCCGCGCTGCTTGCCATCGTAGAGATCGAAGAAGGTCACGGCGCCCGAGTCGGTCAGGCGCATGCCGACCTCGCCCTGCTCCTCGGCCGCGAAGTACAGGGTCTTGCCCTGCCCGCCCGGCACCACGAAGCTCTGGCGCTGCTCGAACTCGGCACCCTTGAACAGCGGGAACACCTCGGAGAGCAGGTAGACGAAGATCAGCATCAGCGCGACGATCACGCCGAGGCCGCCGGTCCAGACCACCCAGCGTGCCAGGTTGTCCTTGAAATAACGGCTCTGCGTACCCGCCGCCTTGCCGCCAACGATGGAATTCGCGATGGACGCTGCTGCCGGGGAGACGGGGGTATCGCTCATGGGATCGGCGAGGCCTGGTGGTAATCACGGGCGCAGGGCCCGCGATGGAGAAACGTTGGAATCGTCACTTTTCCAGAAAGCTGCGGAATTCTAGCAGCCCTCTGGGAAAGTGCCCGGCGCGGGTGACCCCGCGCCGGGACCTTCGAAACGATGCAGACTGAAGCTTAGAAGCTGAACTGCGTGCGCAGGGTCCAGGCTTCCGGCTCGTCCTTGCCGGCGGTGCCGCCCAGGTCCAGCTCAGCCATGTAGTAGTTCAACATGAAGCGGACGTTCGGGTTGAGGTACCAGTTGGCGCCCAGGGTGAGCTGGGTCAGCTCGCACTGGTCCGCACCGGCGGCAGCACCCGGGATCACCACGCCGCCGCTGCCGTTGCTGGCAAAGCGGCACAGCGTGTTGGTGCCGGACTCGTCGTCGCTCTCCATCATTTCATAGCGAGCCGTCGCTTCCCAGGCACCGTAGGCACCGTTGGGCTTCGGGTTGCCGAAAGCACCGCGATCCTTCTTGTACGGCTTGGACTCGCCGGTGATCATCCAGCTGGCCTGCACATAGTAGGCCGTGACATCGGCATCTTCCGGCGCCGCGGCGGTGCCGAAGGCGTCGTCGAGCTTGCCCTTGGCGTATTCGGCCTGGGCGGTGAACGGACCGAACGAGGTGCCCAGTTCCGCAGCCCAGGTGCTCTGGTCTCCATAGCGATCGGCTTCCGCGAACGCGCGGCCGGCTTCGGCGAAACGGATCTGCGGGCCGCGACGGCCAGCGTAGTTGAAGGCCGGGCGGGCGGCGTCGATCGAGCCGATCGCTTCGGAGTCCACGCTGTACGACAGGCCGGCGTGAATCGTCTGGGTGGCGGTGCTGATCGGGAACCAGTAGGCGCGAGCACCGTAGGACAGGCCTTCGGTGGTCGAGTTGGCGGCGCCGAGATTCATCACGTCGATGCCGTAGCCGAACTGGTCGGCGATCAGGCCCTTGTAGCCCACGCCCATCAGGAACTGGCGACCGGCGTAGATGCCGGAAGCGCTGGTCACCGGACGCTCGATCATGGTCAGCTCGTTGGAGCTGGTGAGCTCTTCCATGCCGCGGAAGGGCTTGAACTGGCCGATGACGATTTCGCCGGGGCCGAGGTTGGTGGACACCCACAGCTCACGGAAGCCCGAAGCGCCGGTGTTGGACGTCGAGCAGGTCGGCGTGGCCGGAACCGCTGCGACGGCATCGCAGGTGGTGCTGCCGCCCATCGCACTGAAGTCGTTTTCGAACTTGTACTTCCAGCCGTAGGCCTTGCCGGTCAGGGTCAGGTAGGTACGACGGAACGCCGCGCCACCCTTGCCGTTGAAGCTGCTGCTGCCGAAGAGCGCGTCCTCATCCTGGTCGAAGATGTAGGCATCGAAGTGGATACGACCACCGATCGCCATTTCGAAGCGGCCGTCGTCGGTCTTGATCTTCAGGCCGCCGGTGGTTTCCGCCTTGTCGGCCATCGCCGGCGTGGCGACTGCACCGATGAATGCGGCCAGCGCCGCGTACTTCAGCTTGTTCACTATGACTCTCCCGTTGAATTTACTTCGGAAATCCTGCGGCGGACCCCGAGGCGGGGTCCGCCGCACAAAGCTTTACTTCAGCTTGGCCAGTTCCTTCTCGACCATCTTCGCCGGCAGGGCGATGTAGCCGTCCTTCTCGACGACCGCCTGGCCCTTCTTGGACAGCACCATCTTGAGGAACTCGGCCTCCAGCGGAGCCAGCGGCTTGTTCGGCGCCTTGTTGACGTAGACGTAGAGCACGCGGGCCAGCGGGTACTTGCCGGAGACGGCGTTCTCCTCGGTGGCTTCCTCGAGCTCGCCGCCGTCCTTGGACGACAGCGGCACGGCGCGCACGCCGGAGGTCTTGTAGCCGATGCCCGAGTAGCCGATGGCGTTCAGGCCGGTGGCAACCGACTGCACCACCGAGGCCGAACCCGGCTGCTCGTTGACGTTGTTCTTGAAGTCACCCTTGCACAGGGCGTGCTCCTTGAAGTAGCCGTAGGTGCCCGACACCGAGTTGCGGCCGTAGAGCTGGACCGGCTTGCTGCTCCAGTCACCGGTCAGGCCCAGGTCGCCCCAGCGCTTGACGTCCTTGCCGCCGCACTTGCGGGTGGCGGAGAAGATGCCGTCGACCTGCGGGATCGACAGGCCCTTGATCGGGTTGTCCTTGTTGACGAACACGGCGAGCGCGTCGATGGCCACGCCGATGGCGGTGGGCTTGTAGCCGTACTTCTGCTCGAAGGCCTGGACTTCCTGGTCCTTCATCTGGCGCGACATCGGGCCGAAGTTGGCGGTGCCCTCGGTCAGCGCCGGCGGCGCCGTGGACGAGCCCGCACCCTGGATCTGGATGTTGACGCTGGGATAGAGACGCTTGAAGTCCTCGGCCCACAAGGTCATCAGGTTGTTCAGCGTGTCGGAACCGACGCTGGAAAAGTTGCCCGTGACGCCAGAGGTGGACTTGTAGTCCGGGAGGGCGGCATCAACCGCGGAGGCGGCGGTCGTCGCCAGACCGGCGGCAAGACCCAGGGAGGCAACAATCGCTTTCAGTTTCATCTCTTTCCTCGGTAGAAGGGCTTCTTCAAAAACGTCGCGAGTGTGGCCGGCACCGATGAAAGGCTTGTGAACGAAAGATGACAGAAATGTTACAAGCGCCCCAAAAGAGGGCCGATGAGGGGGAATTCAGCGCAGTTTGGCCCATTCAGGCGGAGCCTCAGGGGCAAGTACGGCAGCCCTGCCGCTCCGGGACGAGCGCTACCAGGCCCTGTATGACAGCCCTGGGCGCGGGATCGAGCCGTGGGCCGACTGCTCAGGCGGCGTTGGCGCCCAGGTCCACGCGGGTCTGGACGCGCTCCACCCGGTGGGTCGGGAAATGGCAGATGAAGGTACTCCCCACCCCCACCTCGCTGTCGATCTCCAGGCGGGCGTCGTAGCGCTCCAGCGCGTGCTTGACGATCGACAGGCCCAGACCAGTGCCGCCGCTGGCGCGGGAGCGACCGACATCCACCCGGTAGAAGCGTTCGGTCAGGCGCGGCAGGTCCTTTTCGCTGATGCCGATGCCGGTATCGGCCACCGAGAAGCGCGCGCCCTCCGGTGCCGCCTCCCAGCGCACCCGGATCACGCCGCCGGCCGGCGTGTAGCGCACGGCATTGGACAGCAGGTTGACCAGGATGCTGAGCAGCTCGGTCTCGCCGCCGACCAGGCCCAGGTCCGCCTGGATCTGCGCCTCGAAGCGGTGGTTTCCACGCGACAGTGCCCTGACCTCGTCCAGTGTGCGCTGCAGCAGCATGGGCACATCGAGATGGTCGTCCTTCATGTGCGAGCTGTCGGCCTCCAGGCGCGCCAGCTTGAGCATGTCGTTGACCAGGGCTTCCATGCGTATCGCCTGGTTGCGCATCTCCAGCAGGGGGCCGCGCCAGTCGGCCAGGCCGCCCTTGCCCTGCGCCTCCGGCTCCATCATTTCCAGGTAGCCGCGCAGCACCGTCAGCGGCGTGCGCAGTTCATGCGAGGCATTGGCGACGAAGTCGCGGCGCGCGGTTTCCAGGCGCCGCAGTTCGGAAACGTCGCGCACGATCAGCAGGCGCTGGTTGTTGCCGTAGGGAATGATGCGCAGCGACAGCGTCTTGGCGCGGTTGACCGGCGACGGCGCCTCGATCTCGCTCTCGAAATCGCCGTTGCCGAAGTACTCGGTGAAGCTGGGGTGGCGGATCAGGTTGGGAATGCGCAGGCCGACGTCCTGCGGCATGCGCAGGCCCAGCAGGGTCTGCGCGGCCTGGTTGAACCAGGCGATCTCGCCGCGGGCACCCAGCACGACCGCGCCGTCCGGCAATGCGGCGGTGGAAGCCTGGAACTCGGCCAGCATCGCCGTCAGCCGCCGCTTCTTCTTGCGGTTCTTGCGCTGCAGGTCCAGCAGCAGGTCGTAGATTTCGCCCCAGATGCCCCCGGCATCGGGCAGTTCCACCGCCTTGGGGGCTACCAGCCAGCTGCGCAGGATCGCCAGGTGGCGCAGGTGCGAGGCCAGGAAGCTCGCCAGCACGAAGCAGACCGCGACCAGGGCGTGATCGAACAGACGTCCCAGGGCCGCTCCGACCAGGGCCAGGACCGCCAGCTTGAGCAACTCATGGCGCCAGGTCTCGGCCAGGCGCGCCTGTTGCAGCGTGGGATTGGCCGGCGGAGTGGGCGGCCTGACGCTTGGCTGCGGACCCTCCGGGCCGACAGACATGGGCTCAGAACTTCTCGGAGAAACGGTAGCCCGTGCCACGTACCGTCTGGATCATGTCGGCGAAGCCGAAGGGTTCCAGCGCCTTGCGCAGGCGGCGGATATGCACGTCGACCGTGCGCTCCTCGACGTAGACGTTCTGGCCCCAGACGCGGTCCAGCACCTGCTCGCGCGTATAGACACGTTCGGGATGGCTGACAAAGAAATGCAGCAGGCGGTACTCGGTAGGACCGAGGCGCACCGGCTGGCCCTTGGCGGTGACGCGCTGGCTGGCGGCATCCACTTCCAGGCCGTTGACCGCCAGGCGCTCGTCCACGCCGCCCGGCATGGAGCGGCGCAGCACCGCCTGGATGCGCGCGATCAGCTCGGGAAACGAAAAAGGCTTGGAAACGTAGTCGTCACAACCGACATTGAGGCCGCGGATCTTGTCCTCTTCCTCGGCCCGTGCGGTGACCATGATCACCGGTATATCCTTGGAGGTGGGCTGGGCCTTCAGTTCGCGGGTCAGTTCCACGCCGGTGATGCCGGGCATCATCCAGTCCATCAGGATCAGGTCGGGGCGCTCGTCGGCGATGCGCAGCCGGGCTTCCTGGGCGTTGCCGGCTTCGGTCACGCGGAACTCGGCACGGCCGAGGGCGAAGCGGACCATCTCCCGGATGGCTGCTTCGTCTTCTACAACGAGAATCAGTTTGCCTTGCATTGCCATAAGCCCGAATTACACGTCACCCGTAATCTATTGGCAACATGTTACAGCGTGGTTAAGAAATGTCTTGATATTCACTGGTTTCGCCAGATTTCATCTATTTTTCACGAACTTTTGGGCGTGGCGTCATCCAATAAGGTTTCGCTATCGTCCGCATTTGTACAAATGTTTTGACCTATCGGGCGACGATGCTTAGCATCCCGTCGTTCCCAAAACCGGGCGCCCCCAGGCGTTGCGGCAACCCCACCCGCTGAGAGATTCCCCCATGAGCGTACTCGTCAACCGCCCCGCCCCGGACTTCAAGGCCCAGGCCGTCCTGGGCGACGGCAGCATCTCCGAGATCAAGCTGTCCGACTACAAGGGCAAGAAGTACGTCGTGCTGTTCTTCTGGCCGCTGGACTTCACCTTCGTCTGCCCGTCCGAGATCATCGCCCACGAGCACCGCCGCAAGGCCTTCGAGGAGCGCGGCGTGCAGCTGATCGGCGTCTCGATCGACAGCCAGTTCACCCACTTCGCCTGGCGCGACACCCCGGTCAACAAGGGCGGCATCGGCCCGGTCGGCTTCCCGATGGTGGCCGACGTGCAGCACGAGATCGTCCGCGCCTACGGCGTGGAGCACCAGGACGGCGTCGCTTTCCGCGCCACCTTCCTGATCGACAAGGACGGCATCGTGCAGCACCAGCAGGTCAACAACCTGCCGCTGGGCCGTGAAGTCGACGAGATCCTGCGTCTGGTCGACGCCCTGCAGTTCACCGAGAAGCATGGTGAAGTCTGCCCGGCCGGCTGGAAGAAGGGTGACGAAGGCATGAAGCCGACCGCCGAAGGCGTCGCTTCCTACCTGACCAAGCACGCTGCCGCGCTGTAAGGACACCGTCCGTCCGTTGCAAACCTGGGGCCGGGCAACCGGCCCCAGGTGTCTCAAACCCGAACAAACAGAGAATTCACATGACTGCCCAGCACCTTCCCCTCGTCATCCTCGGTTCCGGTCCCGCGGGCTATACCGCCGCCGTCTACGCGGCGCGCGCCAACCTGAAGCCGGCGATGATCACCGGGCTCGAAGTGGGCGGCCAGCTGATGACCACCACCGAGGTCGACAACTGGCCGGGTGACGTCCACGGCCTGATGGGCCCGGACCTGATGGCGCGCCTGCAGCAGCACGCGGAGCGTTTCGACACCAAGATGATCTACGACCATATCCATGTCGTGGACTTCAAGAGCAAGCCCTTCAAGCTCACCGGCGACCAGGGCGAGTACACCTGCGACGCGCTGATCATCGCCACCGGCGCCAGCGCCAAGTACCTGGGCCTCGACAGCGAAACCGCGTTCCGCGGCAAGGGCGTGTCCGCCTGCGCCACCTGCGACGGCTTCTTCTACAAGGGCCAGGACGTGATCGTGATCGGCGGCGGCAATACCGCGGTCGAGGAGGCCCTCTACCTGTCCAACATCGCCAACCACGTGACGATCGTCCACCGCCGCGACAAGTTCAAGGGCGAGAAGATCCTGCACGACAAGCTGTTCAAGCGCCGCGACGAGGGCAAGGTCACGATCGTCTGGGACTCCACCCTGGACGAGGTGCTGGGCGATGCCAGCGGCGTCACCGGCGCGCGCATCCGCAACGTCAAGGACGGCAGCAGCCAGCAGATCGACGCCAAGGGCGTGTTCATCGCCATCGGCCACCAGCCCAACACCTCGATCTTCGAGGGCCAGCTGGAGATGCACGACGGCTACATCAAGGTGCAGTCGGGCAGCCAGGGCAATGCCACCGCCACCAGCGTGCCGGGTGTGTTCGCCGCCGGCGACGTGATGGACCACGTCTACCGCCAGGCCGTCACCTCGGCCGGCACCGGCTGCCAGGCCGCGCTCGACGCCGAGCGTTTCCTGGACAAGCTGGCGGGCTAAGCCCCCGTAAACGCAGGACTGGCGACAGCGGCCGCAGGGGCTACAATCCCTGCGGCCTTTTCGTTTCCGGGCCAGGCTCGCAGCACAGGAAAAGAACGATGATGAAGCTGTACTGCTCCAGGATCTCGCCTTACTCGCGCAAGGTGCGCGTGGCGATCGAGGAACTGCGCCTGTCGGAACAGGTGGAGGAGATCGAGACCGAACCCAACTCGCCGCCGCCGGAGTTCCTGGCGGCCAATCCCCTGGCGCGCGTCCCCACGCTGATCACCGACAAGGGCGAAGCCCTGCCCGACTCCGACCTGATCATCGAATACCTCGACGCCAAGTACCACGGCCTGGCGCCGCTGCCGCGCGGCACCAAGCGCTGGACCGCGCGCCGCCGCCAGAAGATCGCGCAGGGCGTGATCGACGCCGCGGTGGCCACCGTGCAGGAAAAGCGGCGCCCCGAGAGCATCGTCTATCACGCCTACCTCGACCGCCAGCTCGCGGCGATCCGGCGCAGCCTGGAACTGCTCAACCTCGAGGCCAACACCCTGCTGCTCGACGAGAAGCCCAGCGTCGTCGAGATCACCACCGGCGTCGGCCTGGCCTATCTCGACTTCCGCATGCCCTATCTCGAATGGCGCAAGGAATTCGCGGCGCTGGACCGCTGGTTCGGCGAATTCGCGCGCCGGCCGTCGATGGTCAAGACCCAGCCTCCAGCCTGATGCGCGCCCTCGCCGCCTGCGCCTGCGCGCTGCTGCTGTCCGGCTGCCTGTCCTTCGGCGGCGGCAGCCGCTCCAGCGAGGAAGTGGAACGCCTGCGCCAGAGCATCGTGGTCGATGCGCTGGGACAGATCGGGCGGCCCTATCGCTACGGCGGCAGCAATCCCGACGGCTTCGACTGCAGCGGCCTGGTGCAGTACGTCTTCGCCCAGTCCGGCGTGAAGCTGCCGCGCAGTTCGCGCGAGCAGAGCAGGATCGGCGACGACATCGACCTCGACGACGCCGAGCCCGGCGACCTGCTGTTCTACAGCTTCACCGGCGGCAGCATCGACCACGTCGCGGTGTACCTGGGCGACGGTCAGGCGGTGCATGCGCCAGCTTCCGGCCGGCAAGTCATCGTCGCACCGGTGGCGCAGAAGTACTGGATGCAGAAGTTTGTCGAAGCGCGGGACGTGTTGAACGACTAGCGAGCGCGATCCCCGTGGGAGCGGCCTTGGCCGCGATCTGTTGAACACGGTCCGAAAAAAATCGCGGCCAAGGCCGCTCCCACGGGCCCGCAATTCTAGAAGTGGCGGTAGCCGCAGGCTTCTTGGTTCTGCTTGTCGCCTGACGTATCGACGCTGCGCAGTCCCGGCTCTGCCGTGATCCGCCCGATCTCCGTCAGCGGCACATCCAGCCGCTGCCGCGCCTCCTCAACTGCCTCCGGCGGCAGGCAGACGCACAACTCGTAGTCGTCACCGCCGCGCAGCTGCAATTCGCTGCGCAGTTCCACGGGCGCCAGGCCGTTGAAATGCGCAGAGGCCGGCAGGGTCTTCAGGTCGATCTCGGCACCGACGCCGCTGGCGGCCAGGATATGGCCCAGGTCGCCCGCGAGGCCGTCGGAAAGGTCCAGGGCCGCCGTAGCCAGCCCGCGTAGCCCCAGGCCCGCCGCCAGGCGCGGCGTGGGTCTGTCGAGGCGCTGGCGCAGTTGTGGCGGCAAACCGGGACGCTCCAGCAGGCGCAACGCCAGCGCGGCGTCCCCCAGGGTACCGGTGACGCAGATGCGGTCGCCGGGGCGTGCGCCGTCGCGGCGCAGGGCCTGTCCCGGCGGGACCTCGCCCATCGCGGTGATGGTGATGCTCAGGGGACCGCGCGTGGTATCGCCGCCGACCAGGGCGATGCCGCTGATCTGCGCCAGCTCGCGCAGGCCGCCGGCGAAGCCTTCGAGCCACGCCGCATCGGGCGACGGCAGGCTCAGGGCCAGCGTGAACCAGCGCGGCTCGGCGCCCATCGCGGCGAGGTCGGAGAGATTCACCGCCAGCGCCTTCCAGCCGATGTCGGCAGGCGCGGTGGCTTCAGGAAAGTGGCGGCCGGCGATCAGGGTGTCGGAGGTGACGGCCAGCTGCAGGCCCGGCGTGGGCTGCAGCAGGGCGCAGTCGTCGCCGATACCCAGCGCCACGTCGGCGCGGTGCGGGGTCAGCCTGGCGAAGTAGCGGCGGATGAGGGCGAACTCATCCATCGGGTTTTACTGGCCGGACTTCATTTCGGCGCTGCGCGAGCCCCGCGCCATCTTGTCGAGCACGCCGTTGACGAACTTGAAGCCTTCTTCCGCGCCAAAGGTCTTGGCGAGGTTCACGGCTTCGTTCACGGCGACCTTCCAGGGCACGTCGGGGCAGAACTGCAGCTCGTAGGCGCCGACCAGCAGGATCGCGTGCTCCACCGGGTCGAGCTGGTTCAGCGGGCGGTCCAGGTGCGGGGTGATCGCCAGCGTCAGCTCCGGCGCGTTGTCCACCACGCCCTTGAGCAACAGCTCGAAGTAGGCCGGATCGGCACGGCCGAGGCCTTCCTCCTGCTCGCGGAACTGCTTGAGCAGCACTTCGGGAAAGGTCTCGTTGAGCAGCCACTGGTACAGGGCCTGCACGGTCAGGCGACGTGCGAGGCCACGGCGGGACTGCTGCGGCTGGGCCTCGCTCATGCAAGGCTCCGGACCAGGCGCAGCATCTCGAGTGCCGCTGCGGCAGCCTCGTAGCCCTTGTTGGTGTTGCCAGGGCCGGCGCGTTCCCAGGCCTGCTCGACGGTGTTCACCGTCAGCACGCCGAAGCCCACCGGGCCGCCGGTCTTGAGCTGCACGTCCATCAGGCCGCGAGAGCATTCGCCGGCGACGAATTCGAAGTGCGGTGTATCGCCGCGGATCACCGCGCCGAGCGTCACCACCGTGTCGGCCTCGCCACTGTCGAGAATGGTCTGCGCCGCCAGCGGGATCTCGTAGGCACCGGGCGCGTAGTAGACCTTGACGTTGTCGTCGCTCACGCCCCAGTCCTTGCAGCACTCGCGCGCGCCCTTGAGCAGCGCGTCGACGATGTCGACGTTCCAGCGCGTGGCCAGCAGCGCGACGCGCACGCCGGAGAATTCCTTCTTGCCAGGCTTCCTGGGGGCGGCGTAACCGGTCTTCAGTTTCTTCACTTTTACTTTTTCTCGGGAACGACGTGATCCACCACTTCCAGGCCGAAGCCCGAAATGGCCTGCATGCGGTAATGCGAGGACAGCACGCGCATCTTGCGCACGCCGAGGTCGAACAGGATTTGCGCACCGATACCGTAGGTGCGCAGCATCGGCCGCGGGTCGTGATGCTCGTCGCCGGCCGCTTCCTTGTTCAGGGAGATGATCTGCTGCACCAGCTCGCGCGGTGCCTCGGGCTTGCGCAGCAGCACGACGACGCCGTTACCTTCCTCGGCGACACGCTTGAGCGCCAGACGCAGCGGCCAGGCGAAGTCCTCGTGCCGTACGCCGAGTACGTCCTGCAGGGTGTTGCGGATATGCACGCGCACCAGCGTCGGCCTGGCACTGTCGACGTCGCCGCGGACCAGCGCCAGGTGCACCGTGTTGTCGATCGAATCCTGGTAGGTCACCAAGCGGAAATCGCCGAACTCGGTGGTGACGTGGGTTTCGGCCACGCGCTCGATGGTGTGCTCGTTGTGCAGGCGGTAGCGGATCAGGTCGGCGATGGTCCCGATCTTCAGGCCGTGCTCGCGCGCGAACACTTCCAGGTCCGGGCGCCGCGCCATGGTGCCGTCCTCGTTGAGGATCTCCACGATCACCGCCGCCGGCTCGAAGCCGGCCAGGCGCGCCAGGTCGCAGCCCGCCTCGGTGTGGCCTGCGCGCGTCAGTACGCCGCCGGGCTGGGCCATCAGCGGGAAGATGTGGCCGGGCTGCACCAGGTCTTCCGGCCGCGCGTCCTTCTTCACCGCCGCCTGCACGGTGCGGGCGCGGTCATGCGCGGAGATGCCGGTGGTGACACCCTGCGCCGCCTCGATCGAGACGGTGAAGGCGGTCTTGTGGCTCTCTTCGTTGTGCGAAACCATCTGCGGCAGGCGCAGCTGGCGGCAGCGCTCCTGCGACAGCGTCAGGCAGATCAGGCCACGCCCGTAGCGCGCCATGAAGTTGATGTCCTCGGCCCGCACGCATTCGGCGGCCATGATGATGTCGCCTTCGTTCTCGCGGTCCTCGTCGTCCATCAGGATCACCATCTTGCCGGCCTTGAGGTCGGCGATGATGTCTTCGGTGGAGTCCAGCCCGCGCGGACGCGACGCGCTATGCGCAAGTGCAGGCGACCGGAATTCTTTCTCAATGACGCCTGCAGCGGTTTCGATGTTCGTCACTTTCTGGTTGCTCATACTTCGTTCCTTGCGGCCAGCAGCCGCTCCAGGTAGCGCGCGATCTGGTCCACCTCGAGATTGACCGGATCCCCCGCCGCGAGCCCGCCCAGCGTGGTGTGGGTCAGCGTGTGGGGGATGATGTTAACCCCAAACCGGCTACCCTCGACCTCGTTCACGGTCAGGCTGATGCCGTCGATGCAGATCGAGCCCTTCTGGGCGATATAGCGGGCCAGCGCGGCCGGCGCTTCGAACTGCATGCGCCAGGAGCGGGCTTCCTCGTGCCGGCCCAGCAGCCAGCCCAGACCGTCGACGTGGCCGGAGACCATATGGCCGCCCAGCGGCTTGGAGGGCGTCAGCGCCCGCTCCAGGTTCACCGCCTGCCCGGCCTGCCAGCGGCTGGCGGTGGTGAGATTCAGGGTCTCGGACGACAGGTCGGCGATGAAGTGGTCGTCGCTGAACTCCACCGCCGTCAGGCAGACGCCGTTGACCGCGATGCTGTCGCCCAGGCCGCTGCCGTGCAGGAAGCCGGGCGCCTCGAAACGCATGCGGCGGTCGCCGCCGACGGTCTCCACGCTGGCGATGCGGCCCAGGGCCTCGATGATTCCGGTGAACATGCTCCAATCTCCTCTATGCAGGCTGCAGCGTCAGGCGCAGGTCCGCGCCCACCTGCCGCACCCCGGCGAAACGCCATGGCAGGCGCTGCGACAGTTTTTCCAGGCCCGGCAGCGTCGCGAAGGGCCGCGCCTCGTGGCCCAGGAAGGTCGGCGCCACGTAGGCCACCACCTCGTCGACCAGGCCGGACTGCAGGAAGGCGCCGGCCAGGCGCGGACCGCATTCCAGCAGGACTTCGTTGACCTGCTTCTCTCCCAACAGCCGCAGGGCGGCAGCCAGGTCCAGTGCAGCGTTCGAGTCCATGGCGCAGACCAGGCGTTCGACACCGGCCGGGGCTGCGCCCGCGCCTGCCGTCAGCCAGAGGCGCCGCGCGCCCTCGGCCCAGACCTTGGCACCGGCCGGAACCTGGGCACGGGTATCCAGGACGATGCGGTCTGGCTGCCGGAGATAAGGAACAGTGCCTTGAATGGCACTGTTCCCTCCGGCAGGCGACGCCATGGATGGCGTCGCGGGGGGTAAATGTCCTCCTGCTGTCGCGCCATGGATGGCGGCACCAAGCTCAACGGGAGTGATGCGCACAGTGAGCTGCGGATCGTCGGCCAGCACCGTACCGGGCCCGGTCATCACCGCACCCGTCTCGGCGCGCAGGCGATGCACGTCGGCGCGCGCCTCGGCACCGGTGATCCACTGCGATTCGCCGGAGGCCATGGCGGTGCGGCCGTCGAGGCTCGCGGCCAGCTTCAGCACCAGGAACGGCCGGCCGCGCGTCATGCGCGAGACGAAGCCGCGGTTGAGACGCTGCGCGTCTTTCTCCAGCAAGCCGCACTCGGTGGCGATGCCGGCGGCGCGCAAGCGTTCCAGGCCCTGGCCGGCCACCAGCGGATTGGGGTCCTGCATTGCCGACCAGACCCGCGACACGCCCGCCTGGACCAGCGCGTCGGCGCAGGGCGGCGTGCGGCCGTGGTGGCTGCAGGGTTCCAGGGTGACGAAGACCTCGGCGCCGCGGGCACGCTCGCCGGCCTCACGCAGCGCGTAGACCTCGGCATGCGGCTCGCCGGCGCGCTGGTGCCAGCCCTCTCCCACCACCTCGCCGTCACGCACGATCACGCAGCCGACGCGGGGATTGGGATGGGTGCCGTAACGGCCCTGCTCCGCGAGCCGCAGCGCGCGCGCCATCCACTGCGCGGCTTCTTGCGACTGCACGCTCAGCCCTTCTTCGGCTTGGCGGCGGAGGCTTCCGCCTCGATCAGCGACATCTGCGAGCGGCGCTGCTCGGCGGTGGGCATCTTCTGCAGCTTCTCGATTTCCTCGCGAAAGGCGTTGACGTCTTCGAAGCGGCGGTAGATCGAGGCGAAGCGCACGTAGGCGACGTGGTCCAGGTCGCGCAGTTCCTCCATCACCCACTCGCCGACCAGGCGCGAAGGCACTTCACGCTCGGTGGAGGCGCGCAGCTTGCGCTCGACACTCTCGATGGCGTGGTCCATCTGCTCGGCCGTCACCAGGCGCTTGTAGCAGGCGCTCTCGATGCCGCGGCGCAGCTTGTCCTCGGCGTAGGGCTCGGGATCGCCGCTGCGCTTGACGATGTTGGGCATCTGCAGCTGCGCCTTCTCGAAGGTCGTGTAGCGACCGTCGCAGCGCTCGCACTGGCGGCGGCGACGCACCTGCGTGCCGTCCTCCGCCAGGCGCGAGTCGATCACGCGGGTATCAGGTGCCTTGCAGAACGGGCATTGCATCGTGTCTTGCCTTGCCCGGGTGGCCGATCAGGCCGCCTTCTTGACCGAGCCGTACACCGGGAAGCCGGCGCAGAGCTGCTCGACCTCACCGCGCACGCGCGTCACCACCGCCTCGACATCGGCCCCGGCGCTCATCGCATCGACCAGGTCGGCGATCCAGTTTGCCACCTTGGCCATCTCCGCTTCCTTGAAGCCGCGGGTGGTCGAGGCCGGCGAGCCCAGGCGCAGGCCCGAGGTCACGAACGGCGACTTGGGGTCGTTGGGCACGGAGTTCTTGTTGACCGTCAGGTGGGCACGGCCCAGCACGGCCTCGGCGTCCTTGCCGGTGACGTTCTTGGCGATCAGGTCCAGCAGGAACAGGTGGTTGTCGGTGCCGCCCGACACCACCTTGTAGCCGCGGTCGAGCAGCACCTTGGCCATGGCGCGGGCGTTGGCCACGACCTGCTTCTGGTAGACCTTGAAGCTGGGGTCCAGCGCTTCCTTGAAGGCCACGGCCTTGGCGGCGATGACGTGCATCAGCGGGCCGCCCTGGATGCCGGGGAAGACGGCGGAGTTCAGCTTCTTGTTGAACTCCTCGCTCTGGCCCTTGCTCAGGATGATGCCGCCACGCGGGCCGCGCAGGGTCTTGTGGGTGGTGCTGGTGACGACGTGGGCGTAGGGCAGCGGGCTGGGGTATTCCCCGGCGGCGACCAGGCCGGCGACGTGGGCCATGTCGACCCAGAAGAGGGCGCCGACCTTGTCGGCGATCTCGCGCATGCGCTTCCAGTCCTTCAGGCGGCTGTAGGCCGAGAAGCCGCCGATGATCATCTTCGGCTGGGTCTCCAGGGCGATGCGCTCCATTTCGTCGTAGTTGATGACGCCGGACACCGGGTCCAGGCCATAGGGCACGATCTTGTAGTGCTTGCCGGAGAAGTTGGCGGGGTTGCCGTGGGTCAGGTGGCCGCCCTGGGCCAGGTTCATGCCCATGACGGTGTCGCCAGGGTTGACCAGGGCCAGGAAGATGGCGGCGTTGGCCTGGGCGCCGGAGTGCGGCTGGACGTTGGCGTAGTCGCAGTCGAACAGCTGCTTGAGCCGGTCGATCGCCAGCTGCTCGGCGACGTCGACGAACTCGCAGCCGCCGTAGTAGCGCTTGCCGGGATAACCCTCGGCGTACTTGTTGGTCAGGCCCGAGCCCTGCGCTTCCATCACCGCGGGGCTGGCGTAGTTCTCGGAGGCGATCAGCTCGATGTGCGCTTCCTGGCGGCCCGCTTCCTTCTGGATGGCGGCGTTCAGCTCAGGGTCGAATTGGGCGAGGCTCGGGGCGTTGGTCCACATGGTCTGCTGTCTCTAAAAGAATTTCGGGTCCGCGAATGAACGCAAATCAACGCAAATGAAAAGCGCGATTCGCGTTCATTCGCGTTGATTTGCGGACTGAGAAAACGGTCAATCCACCACTTCCAGCATCAGCTCCAGCGCCGCCTTGGCGGGCCTGGCGATCTCGGCCGGCACGCGGATCTGGTTGACGACCTTGCCGGTCACCAGGTTGTCCAGGCACCAGGCCAGGTGCTGCGGGTCGGTGCGGAACATGGTCGAGCACATGCACACGGTGGGCGACATGAACTCCACCTTGATGCCCTTGGGCTTCATCTCGTCGGCCAGGCGGTTGACCAGGTTCAGCTCGGTGCCGACCAGCCAGTGGTCGCCCGTCTGCGAGGCGCGCACGGTACGCAGGATGTACTCGGTGCTGCCGACGTAGTCGCTCTTCTCGCAAACCTGCAGGGCGTTTTCCGGGTGGCTGATGACCTTGCCTTCCGGGTGGCGGCTGCGGAAATTGTCGATGTGCGCCGGCTGGAACATCTGGTGCACCGAGCAGAAGCCCTTCCACAGGATCATCCGGGCGGCGCGGATCGCCTCGGGCGTGTTGCCGCCCAGGGGCTTGTTGAAATCCCAGACGATCATCTCGTCCAGGCCGATGCCCATGTTCTTGGCGGTGTTGCGGCCCAGGTGCTGGTCGGGGAAGAACAGCACCTTGTTGCGGCGGGCGAAGCTCCATTCCAGCACCGCGCGGGCGTTGCTGGAGGTGCAGACGATGCCGCCGTGGTTGCCGCAGAAGGCCTTCAGGTCAGCTGCGGAATTGATGTAAGTAACCGGCGTAACCGTCTGATCCGGATCGAAAATCCCGGACAGCTCCTGCCAGCACTTGTTGACCTTCACGAGATTGGCCATGTCGGCCATGGAGCAGCCGGCGGCAAGGTCCGGCAGGATCACGGAGCGCTGGCCGTCGGTCAGGATATCCGCCACCTCGGCCATGAAATGCACGCCGCAGAACACGATGAACTCGGCGTCGGTGGTCGAGGCCAGCTGCGACAGCTTCAGGGAATCCCCTGTGTAATCAGCGTGTTTGAAGACTTCGTTGCGCTGGTAATGATGCCCGAGGATGCACAGGCGCTTGCCCAGCAGCTTCTTGGCGGCAAGGATGCGTGCGTCGCACTCGCCGTCGTCCAGCAGGTTGAAATGCTCAATCTTGAGCGCGGCAGCCATGTCGGCCTCCAGGCCTGAAAATGCCCGTTATTAGCCAGACATTGTAGCGCGACCAGCCCCCGACCACTACCTGTGGTGCGGGGGCCGCTGAAAAATACGGAGAACCGGCAGCGCTATTGCGAGATCGTCGCCGTGACCGTCTGCGTCTTGGTGACCGTGGCGGCGTTGTTGGTCGCCTTGATCTTGACCGTGCGGTCCTGCAGCGGCGTGCCGTTGCTGGCGTCGTCGTCGGTGTTCTCCAGGAAGGCGGAGATCGCCAGGCCCGCCAGCAGGCTGCCGGCGCTGCCGATGCCTACCTTGGTCGAGCGGGTTTCGCCGTCGTTGGCGAACGCCTGCCAGGTGACGTGGCGGGTGATGTCCTGCTTGAAGCCGCCGTCGAAGCTGCCCACGGTACGGAACTGCAGGGTCTTGAGCGCCTCGATGACCCCGTCGACCGGCGTCACCGCGATATCGGTCAGCGTCGACTGGCGGGTCTTGAACACGGCCGAGGCCACGGTGGGCTTGCCCGGCCAGCACTTGGTGACGTAGCCGGTCGGCAAGGTCTTCGGCGGCGGCTCGGGCTGGCAGTAGGTCAGCGTCACGTCCTCGCTGAGCTTGGGCGGCGTGGTGCCGGTGCCGGTGGACAGCGCGGTGATGCCGGTGGGCTGGCTGAAGGCCAGCTGCACGATGACCTCCGGCTTGCTGGACACGGCGTAGACCTGGTTGGACAGGTTCTGGGCCGGATCGCTGTTGCCGTCGAAAGTGGCGTAGGTCCGCAGGATCTCGGTGGTGGCCAGCGTCGTGGTGCCGCTGGTAGTGGCCAGGGCCAGTACGTTGCCGTTGACCGGGCTGTCGAGCTCACGCTGGATCACCATGCCGGTGGCGGCCTTGACCGCCACGTCCATCTTGACGCCGGCAACGATGGGGTTGTCGACGCCACCCACGGCGGGACAGGCGATCAGCTTGGGCAGAACCCTCAGGGCGCCGTCCTTCAAGGGCACCGGCGTCGGGTTCAGGGGGTTGGAGTCCTTGCCATTGGACAGGACGATGCTGGTCTGCACGCCATTGGATTCCAGGAAGGTGGCGACGGTGTCGTCCGGGGTTTCGAAAACCAGTTCCTTCAGCGACGCCGACAGGTCGGTCTCGAAGCCGTCGAGCGTGCCCACCAGCTGCAGCTGCTGCGTGCTGTTGTGGTTCATCTTGATCGACGTGGACAGGGGGTCGCCGTAGCCGACCGCCTTCAGGCGCAGGCTTCCGCTGCCCGGATTCTCGACCGTCATCGCGATCTGTTT
Source organism: Solimonas sp. K1W22B-7 (assembly GCF_003428335.1). Classification (GTDB taxonomy): domain Bacteria; phylum Pseudomonadota; class Gammaproteobacteria; order Nevskiales; family Nevskiaceae; genus Solimonas_A. Next base: position 2,240,441 of record NZ_CP031704.1, on the reverse strand, counting down.
CTCGATACCGAAGGCATTGGCCTTGATGACCACGTTACCCGGGGCCTTGGGCAGCACCAGGCCGGAAATGGTGTAGACCAGCGGCTGGTGGGTGTCCGGATCGAGCTCCTCCGGGACCACCTTCTGGCCGATGTTGGTGACGGTCACGATGCCGTCAGGCTCCGCGGTCCATTTGGCGCGGTTGGTGAAGTTCTCGGTGCCGGTGCCGCCGGTGAACGCAATGTTGTACTGCAGCTGCTGGGCGACACAGGTGAACAGCTTGCTGTTGCCCAGGGCCGCGGTACCGCCGGACTTGGTGATCACCCCGCTATCGGGATCCGGCGCGCTGCCGTCGCCCACGCCTTCGCAACCGGCCAGCAGGCCCAGTACCGATGCTGCCGCCAGACCCACGATTCCCTGCTTGATGCGCATCTTCAGCGTTCCTTGGTTCAATCAGGCCGGCTTTGCCGGCTCCTTGGGCTGCACAGTGCTGCGGATGCTCAGTTCCCTGAGCTGCTTGGCGTCCACCGTGCTGGGCGCATTGGTCAACGGGCAATGCGCGGTCTGCGTCTTGGGGAAGGCGATCACCTCGCGGATGCTCTGCCCGCCCGCCATCAGCATGACCAGCCGGTCCACGCCGATCGCCAGGCCGCCATGCGGCGGCGCACCGAAGGACAGCGCCTCCAGCAGGAAGCCGAACTTCTCCTGCTGCTCCTCCGGGCCGATGCCCAGCAGGTCGAACACGGCCTGCTGCACGTCGGCGCGGTGGATACGCACGGATCCGCCGCCCAGCTCGATACCGTTCAGCACGATGTCGTAGCCCTGGGACAGGATCGTGCCCGGATTGTTCCGGATTTCGTCGGCGTCGAACTGCTTGGGCGCGGTGAAGGGGTGATGCGGGGAGACCCAGCGGCCGCCGTCGCGGTCGTCCCACTCGAACATCGGCCAGTCCACCACCCACAGGGCCTTCCAGCCCTTGGCGGTGAGACCCAGGTCGTTGCCGACCTTCAGGCGCAGGGCACCGAGGGCGTCGGAGACCACGCCGTGCTTGTCGGCACCGAAGAACAGCACGTCGCCGTCCTGGGCACCGGTGCGCTCCAGGATCGCCGACAGGGCGGCGTCATGGATGTTCTTGACGATCGGCGACTGCAGGCCGTCACGGCCCTTGGCCTTGTCGTTGACGACGATGTAGGCCAGGCCGCGGGCCCCGTAGATCTTGACGAACTCGGTGTACTTGTCGATTTCGCCGCGCGACAGGCGCTCGCGGCCACCCGGCACGCGCAGCGCGGTGACGCGGCACTTGGGATCGTTGGCCGGGCCGGCGAAGACCTTGAAGTCGACGTCCCTGACCAGGTCGGCCACGTCCACCAGTTCCAGCGGGTTGCGCAGGTCCGGCTTGTCCGAGCCGTAACGTGCCATGGCGTCGGCATAGCTCATGTGCGGCAGCGTGCCCAGGTCCACGTCCAGCACCTGCTGGAACAGTTCCTTCACCAGGCCCTCGATCAGGACCATGATCTCTTCCTGGTCCAGGAAGGAGGTCTCGACGTCGAGCTGGGTGAACTCCGGCTGGCGATCGGCGCGCAGGTCCTCGTCGCGGAAGCAGCGCGCGATCTGGTAGTAGCGGTCCAGGCCCGACATCATCAGCAACTGCTTGAACAGCTGCGGCGACTGCGGCAGCGCGAAGAACTGGCCCTGATGCGTGCGGCTGGGCACCAGGTAGTCGCGCGCCCCTTCCGGGGTGGCCTTGGTCAGGATCGGCGTCTCGACGTCGACGAAGCCCCTGGCATCCATGTAGTTGCGCATGCGCCGCACCACCTCGTGGCGCAGGCGCAGGTTCTTCTGCATCTGCGGGCGGCGCAGGTCGATGTAGCGGTACTTGAGGCGGATGTCCTCGCCGGCGGTCTCGTCGTCCGGGTGGAACGGCGGGGTTTCCGCCTTGTTCAGCAGCTCGACTTCCTTGGCCAGCAGCTCGATCTTGCCGGTGGTCAGGCCGGCGTTCTCGGTGCCGGTGGGGCGCGGGCGCACGCGGCCGGTGATCTTGACCACGTACTCGGAGCGCAGCTTGTCGGCCAGCTGGAAGGCTTCCGGGGTGTCCGGGTCGAACACGCACTGCAGCAGGCCTTCACGGTCGCGCAGGTCGATGAAGATCACGCCGCCATGGTCGCGGCGACGGTGGACCCAGCCGGAAACGGTAACGGTCTGGCCGGTCAGCTCTTCGGTGACCTGGCCGCAGTAATGAGAGCGCATCATGTTGGAATCTTTGGGTATTACGCCGGGCCATGCGATTCATGGCCGGAACGACGGGCCGCGTAGTGTAACCGCGCCCCGGGCACTGGAGCCAACCTGTGGGAGCCAAAACGAAAAACGGCGCCCACAGGCGCCGTTTCAGGGTCCGGCAAGCGCTTCAGACCGGGCTGGAACTGGGCTTGGCCGGGCTGGCGGGCGCAGCGGCCGGGGCCTCGGACTTGGTTTCCGCCTTGCTCTCGGCCTTGGACTCGGTCTTGGTGTCGGTTTTGGCGGCCACCGGGTCCGCGCTCAGGTTCTTCTTGCCACCGGACTTGAAGTCGGTTTCGTACCAGCCGCCGCCGCTGAGACGGAAGCCGGCGGCCGAGACGACCTTGGTCAGGGCGGCCTTGCCGCAGGACGGGCAGTCGGTGGCCGGCGGATCGGACATCCGCTGCATCACCTCGGTCTCGACTCCGCAATCCTGGCAAACGTACTCGTAAATCGGCATGACAACCTCGGCAAAACTCTGCGAAACAGCGAAAAAACGGCAAGGGGCGCGGAGGCTATAGGGTCCGGGCGGTGCTTTTCAAGGCCCTGCGCGCCTCAGCCGACGTCCGGCGGGGTGGCCCAGGGGGTCTTCAGCGTCGCCGGCTGCACCGGCAGCTGGATGTGGAACTCCGCTCCCCTGGGCCGGTTTTCGGCCCAGATCTGACCGCCGTGGGAGGCCACGATCTTGCGGCAGATGGCCAGGCCGATGCCGGTGCCCTCGTACTCCTCGGGGCCGTGCAGGCGGCGGAATACCGCAAAGACATTCTCCAGCTGGTCGGCCGGGATACCGATGCCGTTGTCGATCACGGTGATGTGCCAGTCGTCCTTGCGGCGGTCGCAATAGACCTCGACGACCGGCTTGCCGCCCGGCGGCTGGAACTTGATGGCGTTGCCGACCAGGTTCTGGAACAGCTGGTGCAGCAGGTTGTGGTCGGCCGTGATCTCGGGCAGGTTCTCGAAGATCAGGCTGGCACCGCTCTTCTCGAACTCGCTCTCCAGGCCCTTCCTCACCTTGTCCAGGGTCGCGGCCAGCGGCTTCTTCTCGAACTGCGAATCGGAGCGGCCCACGCGCGACAGCGCCAGCAGGTCGTTGATCAGCGTCTGCATCTGGCGCGTGCCCTGCTCGATGAACCCGAGGAACTCCAGGGCGTCACCATCCAGCTTGGGCTTGTAGCGCTGCGACAGCAGGCGCGAAAAGCCGGCGATGTTGCGCAGCGGCGCCTGCAGGTCGTGCGAGGTGATGTAGGCGAACTGTTCCAGTTCCGCAGAAGCGCGCTTCTGCTCCGCCAGCGACTTGCGCAGGTTCCGCTCGGCCGACTCGCGCAGCAGGATTTCCTCCTGCAGGCGGTGGTTGGACTCCTGCAGTTCCTGCGGCGAGCGCATCGACAGCAGCTTGGGCACCAGCGGGATGATCGCCAGCGCCGTGGCCAGCGACACCAGGGCCGTCAGCGCCTTGATCCAGCCCTGCAGGTAGTACACCGGCTGCCAGATCGTGACGATGCCGAAGACGTGGGTGATGCCGCAGAGCATGATGAACGCGGCGAACAGGCCGATCGCCCAGTTGAAGCTGATGCGGTTCCGGTAACGCCGCAGGAAGTACACCATGGTCACCGGGATCATGAAGTACGCCAGCGCGATGGTCAGGTCGCTCATGACGTGCAGCAGGATCAGGTCCTTGCGCCCGACGAAGCAGAACGAATGCGGCATCAGCGGAGTGGGGTCCAGCCAGTTCAGCAGGGTGCTCATTCAGGGACGGTCTCGGCGATGGCAGGCCGGCGGCGGCCGGCGGCGCCGCGAAGATAGGCGGCCAGCTCATCGCGCGCCAGCGGCGGGCAGGGCCAGTAGCCCTGCACGTAGCGGAAATCCAGGCCGGCGAAGCCTTCCAGCTCCTCGCCGGACTCGATGCCGGTGAGGAACACCTGCAACTGCAGCGCCGATGCCGCACCCAGCAGGCCCAGCAGGAAGCGGTGCGAGGTGCTGCCACGCCCGTCGCGGCTCGCGGTTCGCAGCAGGCGGCGATCGAGCTTGACGCCGCCGATCGCCGGCGAAGCCAGGGCATGCAGGTCGCCGTTGCCCGGCAGGAAGCCCTCCAGGACCATGGTAAAGCCCGCTTCACGGAAGCGTTCCACCGGTACCGAGAGACGGCCGTCGGCCGAGCCTACGGCCGTGGCGTCCACCTCCAGCTGCACCTGGCCGGGGCTGAGCCCCTCCTCCGCCAGCGCGGCGCGCAGGCGTTCAGGCTGCTGCTCGGCGACCAGTTCGGCGCCCGACAGGTTCAGGCCCAGCAGGCCCGGGGCGAGCCCGGCATCCTGCCACTGGCGCCACTCGCGGGCAGCCAGGCGCGCCAGCTGCAGGCCGATCTCCGGCATGCGCCCGCCGCGCTCCAGCAAGGGCAGGAATTCGGCCGGCAGCAGCAGGCCTTCCGGCCGGCGCCAGCGCAGCAGGGACTCGACACCCGCCACCTCGCCGGTGCCGTAGTGCAGCCAGGGCTGGAAATGGATTTCGAAACCGCCGCTGACCACGGCCCGGGCGGCGTCGGTGGCAAACTCGGCCGCCAGGTCGCCATCGCTGCCGCCGAAGTCGTCGCGCAGCGACAGCACGCCGCCGCCGCCGTGCTTGGCGCGGTACATGGCCGCGTCGGAGTGGTGCAGCAACTCCTCCAGGGTTTCGCCGTGCTCGGGGTACAGCGCGATGCCGATACTGCAGCCGACCGCGACCGGCCGGCCTTCGATGGCGTCGATCGCGCGGATGCGCTCGACGATGCGCTCGCCCACCTCACGGGCACGGGCCAGCTCGCCGATGGAGGCCAGCAGGATCGCGAATTCGTCACCGCCGATACGCGCGAGGGTGTCGCTGTCGCGTACCGACTCACGCAGGATCTGCGCGATGCGCAGCAGCAGCGCGTCGCCGATGGCATGGCCGTGGCGGTCGTTGACTGCCTTGAAGCGGTCCAGGTCCAGGAAGCAGATGCCGAAGCGCCTGCCTGCGGCCGCGGCCAGGTGCTGGCGCGCACGCTCGTCGAACAGCTTGCGGTTGATCAGGCCGGTGACCGGGTCGTGGCTGGCCTGCTCGAACTGGCGCGCGCTGCGCTCTTCCAGTTCATGCACCTGGCGGTTGCGCTCCAGGGCGTGGCGCACCACCTTGAGCAGGCGCTCGCCCTCGTACTGGCCCTTGACCACGTACTCCTGGGCGCCGAGTTGCAGCGCGCGGATCGCCGAGCTTTCGCAGTCCAGTCCGGTCAGCACGATCACCGCCAGCTGCGGCGCGACACTGCGCAGGCGCTCGACGTTGGCCAGGCCCTGCCCGTCCGGCAGCCCCAGGTCCAGCAGGGCACAATCGTGACGATGCTGGCGCAGCTCTTCCTCGGCGGCGCCGATGCTGCGCACGGTCTTGAGCACCAGTTCGCCGCGCTCCAGGGCCACGCGCAGCGACTCCTTGAGCAGGCGCGCATCGGCCGCCGAGTCCTCGATCGCGAGGACCGAGAACGGGGCAACGGCGGGCGGCTGCGGGGCGACGGACACGCTCAGGGCTCCGGGTTCATCCTAAAAATAGCAATTGGTCCGCAAATGAACGCAAATGAACGCGAATGGATCAACAAGAAGCTCCACCAGATGGCCACACCAAGAGGTGAGCGGCTGCGTCGGCAGCAACACTCTGGATTCTATTTGCGTTCTTTGCGTTCATTTGCGGACTACATGATTCTTTCAGGTTCAATCCATCCGCGGGGGTAGCTGGATCATGCCCAGCCAGCAGTCGCGGATCATGCTGGCGAGGCGCTCGAATTCTTCCAGGTCCACCGGCTTGACCAGGTAGGCATTGGCATGGGACTGGTAGCACTCCACCACGTCCCGCTCGGCCTTGGAGGTACTCAGGATCAGTACCGGGATATGGCGCAGCTTGGGATCGCCCTTGACCTCCCGCAGCACCTCGCGGCCGTCGCGGCGCGGCAGGTTGAGGTCCAGCAGCACCAGGTCGGGCAGCGGCAGGCGGGCATGCTCGCCCTCGCGGCGCAACATGCGCAGGGCCTGCTCGCCGTCCCTTGCAACATGCAGTTTATGGCGGAAGCCGGCATCGCGGAATACCTCCTGGGCCAGGCGCACGTCGGCGGGGCTGTCCTCGACCAGCATCAGCACGTACTCACGGCCATCCGCTCCCGCGGATACCGGCGTTCCCTCGCTGTCCATCATGGCCATCCTCGGCGCTCCATACGTTGCGGTAAAATTTAGCAGTGGTGGCGGGGGCTTTCCTTGGTTTCTTTATACCGCTTCCATGCCACCTGTCGCTCCCCCCATTCCTTCCATCATGCAAAACGACCTCAAGCGCGGCGCCGCACACGCGATCTATGCCGCCGCCGCTTTTTCGATCACCGGGGTCTGCGTCAAGGCGGCCAGCGCATCCGCGCCCAACGAAATCGTGGTGTTCTTCCGCTGCCTGGTCAGCCTGCTGGTCCTGATGCCCTGGGCCCTGCGCCAGGGCGCCGACAGTCTCAAGTCCGAGCGCGTCGGCGGCCACCTCTGGCGCGCCAGCTTCGGCGTACTGGCCATGTATGCCTTCTTCTACGCCATTGCAAGACTGCCGCTGGCCGAGGCCATGCTGCTGACCTACTCCACTCCCCTGTGGGTGCCCTTCATCGCCTGGGCCTGGATCGGCGAGCGTCCCCCCATGATCGCCTTTCCGGCGGCGCTGCTGGGCCTGGTCGGCATCGCCTTCATCGTCAAGCCGGGCGCCGCGCAGATCGACTCGCTGGCCGGCATCGTCGGCGCCGCTTCCGGCATCCTGGCGGGCTGCGCCATGGTCAGCATCCGGCGCATCTCCGATACCGAGCCGGCGCAGCGCATCGTGCTGTACTTCATGGTCATGGCCACCGCGATCTCGGCCATCCCCCTGCTCTGGGCCTGGCAGACACCGGACCTCCCCACCCTGGGCCTGCTGGTTTGCGCCGGCGTCACCGCCACCGTCGGCCAGCTCAACCTGACCCGGGCCTACGCCTGGGCGCCGGCGGCGCTGGTGGGGCCCTTCACCTACACCGCGGTGGTGTTCTCCGCCCTGCTCGCCTGGTGGCTCTGGGACGAGAAGCTGGACGGGTGGTCGGCCCTGGGCATGCTGCTGGTGGTGGCGACCTGCGTGATGGTGGGGTGGCGGCGGGTACCGGCGGCGGAGACCTGAGGGCTTTTGTAGGAGCGGCTGTCAGCCGCGAGGGCCGGTTGCCATGATGACCGGCGTTCGCGGCTGACAGCCGCTCCTACATCCGTTTCCTCAAGGCCTGCTCAACTCCTCCACCTGCACTTCCGGCCAGGCCTTCAGCCCCTCGCGGAAGCTGGCATACGCCGCGGCCGCTTCGGCCCGTGGGCCCTTGAAGCCGAATTCGATCTGCCGCGGCCGTTCCGGCGAGCCGCGGAACGGCAGGCTCGACAGCTTGATGCCCGGGTAGCGCGCCAGGGTGTCCCGCATCAGCGGCAGCAGGTCGCCCTCGGTGACGGGGCCGATGGCGTTGAGCGAGAACTCCACCGGCGGCTCGGCCTGGTGCAGCGGGCGCAGGCGCTGATCCAGCACCCATTCCAGCATCGGCCAGGCCATTTCCGGGAACCCGGGGACGAAGTAGCACTGCCCCACCGAAAACCCCGCCACCCGGTTCACCGGGTTGGGGATCAGCTCCGCCCCGGCTGGGAAATCCGCCATCAGCACGCGGTTGGGCCGGGCCTGGTCGCCGTACTGCGCCAGGATCAGCGCCTCGGCCTCGGGGTGGCGGGCGATCGGCCGGCCGAAGGCCTGGGCGGCGGCCTGGCGGGTGCAGTCGTCGGGCGTGGCGCCGATGCCGCCGCAGGACAGCAAGGTATCGCCGCGTCGCGCCACGGCGGCGATGGCCCCGGCGATGCGGTCCTGGTCGTCGCCCAGGAACTGCGCCCAGTCCAGCGCGATGCCGCGCTCGCCCAGCAGGCCGATCACCTTCGACAGGTGCTTGTCCTGGCGCTTGCCCGACAGGATTTCATCGCCGATCACGAACAAGCCGAGACTCATGCTTCCTCCTGGCAAAAAAAGGGCGGCTCGCGGCCGCCCCTGGTGAATCCGGACAGCGGCACGGCTCAGCCGGCGTCGGCGGCCCAGCCGAACTTGTCCACCGCGTTGAAGATGTCGGTCTCGGTGACGATGCCGATCACCTTGTCGCCCTGCGCCACGGTCAGGCGGCTGAAGCTGGAGTCGGCGATCATGCTGGCGGCCTCGCGGATGCTGGTCTCGGCCGGCACCGACACCACCGGGCGGGTGGCGAGCTCGCGCACCTTGGTGGTGGCCGGGTTCTTGCCGCCCCGGACGATCTTGGCGACGATGTCGCGGCGCGTGAGGATGCCCCACTGGCCCTTGGCGTCGGGCTCCACCACCAGCGAGCTGACGTTGCTGTCGGACATCAGGTGCATCGCGCTCTCCACCGTCTCGTCGTCGGTGCAGGTAATCAGGGAGCGCGTCATCAGGTCCGCTACCGTGTGCGGCATGTGGCCGGAATCCAGCATCTCCTCCATCGGCTGCAGCAGGCGGCGGATCTCGCGCTGCTTGCGCTCGCGGACCAGTTGCTCCTGCTGCGCCTTGCGCTTGGCCTCCAGGTCCACGCCGCCGCGGATGCGCTCGATCAGCGCGTCGGCGAACTGGCTGGTGCCGACCTCGGTGGCGCCGTCGATCTGGCGCGCGAAGTCGTAGGTGACGATGCCGTCGCTGACCACTTCCGGGTAGACCAGGGTGATCAGGTCGGCCGCTTCCTTCCAGCCCATGTACTCCAGCATCATCACGCCGGAGAACAGCAGCGAACCGGGGTTGACCTTGTTCTGGTTGGCGTACTTCGGCGCGGTGCCGTGGGTGGCCTCGAACACGGCGACGTGGTCGCCGATGTTGGCGCCCGGCGCAATGCCGACACCGCCCACTTCCGCCGCGATGGCGTCGGACAGGTAGTCGCCGTTGAGGTTCATCGTGGCCAGCACGTCGAACTCCTCGGGCCGCAGCAGCATCATCTGGAACATGATGTCGGCAATGCGGTCCTTGATGACGATCTTGCCTTCCGGCTGCTTGCCCTTGTACTCGGCGTAGAGCTGCTCCTCGGTGATCGTGACGCTGCCGAATTCCTCGCGCGCCACCTCGTAGCCCCAGTTGCGGAAGGCGCCCTCGGTGAACTTCATGATGTTGCCCTTGTGCACCAGGGTCACCGATTCGCGGCCGTTCTCGATCGCGTACTGGATGGCCTTGCGCACCAGGCGCTTGGTGCCGAAGGCGGAGATCGGCTTGACGCCGAGGCCGGCGCCCTCGAAGAACTTGGCCTTCAGTTCCTCTCGCAGGAACTTGGCCAGCTTTTCGTTCTCCGGCGAGCCGGCCTTGAACTCGATGCCGGTGTACACGTCCTCGGTGTTCTCGCGGAAGATCACCACGTCGACCTTGCCGGGGTTCTTCAGCGGGCTGGGCACGCCGGTGTAGTGGCGCACCGGGCGCACGCAGGCGTACAGGTCCAGGTCCTGACGCAGTGCAACATTGAGCGAGCGGAAGCCGCCGCCGACCGGGGTGGTCAACGGGCCCTTGATCGAGATCATCAGGTCGGACAGCGCCTTGATGGTCTCGTCCGGGCAGTAGTTGTTGTCATAGAGGCCGGCGGCCTTTTCGCCGAGATAGACCTCGCACCAGTGGATCCTGCGCTGGCCACCGTAGGCCTTCTCCACCGCCGCATCCCAGATGCGCAGGCAGGCCTTGGTGATGTCGGGACCGATGCCGTCGCCCTCGACGTAGCCGAGGATCGGCTGGTCTGGAACGTGCACCTTGCCGTCCCTGACGCTGACCTTCTCTCCGGTCGTGGGGACCTTGATGTGGCGGTAGGACATCTTCGTTCTCCGGGTTATTTTTTATAAATGGGCGGAAGCGAAAAAGGCTGTGGCATTCTACCACCGTGCCCGCGCGCGCAAGCGCCTACAACGAGGGGAGTTTTCCATATGAATGCACTGGTAGTCGTCGCCCATGGATCGGAGTCCCTGGAGGCCGTAACCATCATCAATGTCCTGCGCCGGGGCGACGTCGAGGTCACCGTCGCCAGCATCGAATCCAGCTTTGCGGTGGAAGGTACCCGCGGCGTGATGCTGACCGCGGAAGCACTCTGGACCGATGTTGGCGGCCGGGACTTCGACCTGATCGTGCTGCCCGGTGGCGAGAAGGGGGCCCAGGCCCTGTCGGACCATGCCGGCCTGGTCGAGAAACTCAAGGCCCAGCGCCAGGCCCACCGCTGGACCGGGGCGATCTGCGCCTCGCCGGCGCTGGTGCTGTCGCGCCACGGCCTGCTGGACGGCAAGAAGGCCACCTGCTACCCCGCCTTCCGCGAACAGCTGCTGCACTACGTCGACCTGCCGGTGGTGGTCGACGGCCACTGCGTCACCGGCCAGGGACCGGCCAGCGCCCTGGCCTTCGGCCTGCAGCTGGTGGAGGTGCTGCGCGGCGCCGACCAGCGCAAGTCGGTGGCCCAGGGCCTGCTGGCGGCCTGAGGGCCGGTAGTCACACTGGCAGCCACAACGAAAAACGCCCGCTCGAGCGGGCGTTTTTCGTGAAACCGGCGGAAATCAGGCCGCTTTCTGGTCCGCGACCGCTTCCTGCAGCATTTTCTGCAGCTCGCCCGACTGGAACAGGTCGATCGTGATGTCGCAGCCCCCCACCAGTTCGCCCTTGACGTAGAGCTGGGGGAAGGTCGGCCAGTTGGCGTACTTCGGCAGGGCGCGGTAGACCTCCTCGTCTTCGAAGATGTTCACGTAGGAGAACGGAACATTGCAGGCCTTGATGGCCTGGGTCGCACGAGCGGAAAAACCGCACTGCGGGAAATCCGGCGTACCCTTCATGTAGATCATGATCGGGTTGTCGGTAACCTGTTGCTTGATGCGCTGCAGCGCGTCCATTTTGCCTTCTCCGGCCGCTGATATAGGTACGGCGGGCGCGGATTATACGCGCCCTGCCCCCGGTTGGAACCATTGCAATTTCCGTGCTGATTCCCGGTCCAAGCCTGTCCAAGCCCATGCGCGGTATTGAATTTACCGCGACGCTCGCCTATTTTGTCCGCCCCACTTGCAGCCGGCCGGCGCGCCCGCGGCGTCGCTTAGCAACAAAAGGAATCAAATCAATGGCTCTGACTCTCCCTGAACTTCCCTACGCCCGTGATGCGCTGGCGCCCCACATGTCCGCCGAAACGCTGGACTACCACTATGGCAAGCACCACAAGGCCTACGTCGACAACGGCAACAAGCTGATCGCCGGCACCGAATTCGAGAACATGCCGATCGAGGACATCATCAAGAAGTCCTCGGGCAAGATCTTCAACAACGCCGCGCAGGTGTGGAACCACACCTTCTTCTGGAACTGCCTGACGCCCAAGCAGGCCGCCCCGGGCAAGAAGCTCACCGACGCGCTGGTCAAGCAGTTCGGCGGCCTCGAGGACTTCAAGAAGCAGTTCACCGAAACGGCCATGAACACCTTCGGTTCGGGCTGGGCCTGGCTGGTGCAGAACGCCGACGGCAGCCTCGCCATCGTCAGCACCTCCAACGCCGGCAACCCGCTGACCGCCGGCCAGAAGCCGCTGCTCACCGCCGACGTCTGGGAGCACGCCTACTACGTCGATTACCGCAACGCCCGCGCCAGCTTCCTCGAGCACTTCTGGGCTCTGGTGAACTGGCAGTTCGTCGAGAGCAATCTCGGCTAAAGTAGAGCCACACCGCAAAGGGGGCCGCTCGAGCGAGAGCGGCCCTTTTGCTTTTTCAGGGAACCGTATGCCCCGCCATTTTCTGAAGCTGTCCGACCTGAGCGCGCAGGAAGCGCAGCGGATCGTCGAGCGCGCGATCACCCTCAAGCGCGACCGCGACCCCGCGCATCGCCCCTTCGTCGGCAAGACGCTGGCCATGCTCTTCACCAAGAACTCGACGCGTACGCGCGTCAGCTTCGAGTCCGGCATGGTGAAGTTCGGCGGGCATGCCCTGTTCCTCAGCGCCAGCGCCACGCAGATGGGCCGCGACGAGCCGCTCAGCGACACCGCCAACGTGCTGTCGCGCATGTGCGACGCGATCATGATCCGCAACGACTCCCAGGCCGACCAGGAAGAGCTGGCGCGCCATTCGCGCGTGCCGGTGATCAACGGCCTGTCGAACCTGCACCACCCCTGCCAGCTGCTGGCGGACATGCAGGTCTGGACCGAGCACCGCGGCAGCCCCAAGGGCAAGACCGCGGCCTGGATCGGCGACGGCAACAACGTCTGCCACTCCTTCATCGAGGCGGCGCAGCTGTTCGACTTCAAGCTCAGGATCGCCAGCCCCAAGGGCTACGAGCCGGCGCAGGAAATCGTTCGCGCCGGCGGCGCCCGCATCGAACTGGTGTCCGATGCCGCCAGCGCGGCGACCGGCGCCGACGTGGTCATCACCGATACCTGGACCAGCATGGGCCAGGAGGCCGAGACCCAGCGCCGCCTGGCCGCCTTCAGCGGCTACCAGGTCGACGCCGCGCTGATGCAGCGCGCAAGGCCCGAGGCGATCTTCCTGCACTGCCTGCCCGCCCACCGCGGCGAGGAAGTCAGCGCGGAGGTCATCGACGGGCCGCAATCGGTGATCTACGACGAGGCGGAGAATCGCCTGTGGGCGCAGATGGCGCTGCTCGAATTCCTGCTGCTGGGATAAGACCGTGCCGGCCATTGCCTCGGATATCCGCGACACCGTCGCCCACGCGCTGGCCGAAGACGTCGGCAGCGGCGACGTCACCGCCCGCCTGGTGCCCGCCGCCGAACAGGGCCGCGCCTACGTGATCTCGCGCGAGGACGCGGTGATCTGCGGGCGCCCCTGGGTGGACGAGGTGTTCCGCCAGCTGGATCCCGCCATCGAAGTGAACTGGCTGATTGCCGAGGGCCAGCAGGTCGCTCCCGACCAGCGGCTCTACGAGCTGAAGGGCCCTGCCCGCGCGCTGCTGACCGGCGAGCGCCCGGCGCTGAACTTCCTGCAGACCCTGTCGGGCACCGCCACCGCCGTGCGCCAGTACGTCGATGCGGTGGCCGGCACCGGCGCGCGCATCGCCGACACGCGCAAGACCCTGCCCGGCCTGCGCAACGCGCAGAAGTACGCCGTGGTCTGCGGCGGCGGCATCAACCACCGCATCGGCCTCTACGACGGCATCCTGATCAAGGAAAACCACATCGCCGCGGCCGGCGGCATCCGCCAGGCCATCGCCAACGCCCGCGCACTCGATGCCGGCGTGCCGCTGATGACGGAGGCGGAGACGATGGAGGAGGCGCGTGCGGCGCTGGAGGCCGACGTGGACCTGCTGCTGGTGGACGACTTCAGCCTGCCCGACCTGCGCGAGGCCGTGCGCCTGGTGCGCGAGCACCGCGCCCGCGGCGGCAAGACGGTGATCGAGTATTCCGGCGGCGCGACGCTGCAGAACGTGCGCGGCTATGCGGAGTGCGGGGTGGATCGCATCGCCATCGGTGGGATCACCAAGCATGTGCGGGCGGTGGATCTGTCGATGCGGTTTGCGTAGCTCAGCCTCAAAAGCCATTCAGTCCGCAAATGAACGCGAATAAACGCAAATCCCGATTCCTTAAATTCGCGTTTATTTGCGCTCATTTGCGGACAGCATTTCTTTGACGCCCCAGCGAGGAGCGATCGATCAGGTTTCACCCATAAGCAACGGCCGCAACCGCTCCAGCTGCGCCGCATCGCCGCTGCTGTGCCACTCGATGCACCCCACCCGCTCGGCGTCGCTGGCCAGCCCTTCGCGCTCCAGCAGCCGCTGCGCCTGTCGCGCCACGGCGGCGCCGGTGTCGATCAGGCTGACGCCCTTGCCCGTCACGTCCTGGATCAGCGGACGCAGGAAGGGATAGTGGGTGCAGCCCAGTACCATCACGTCGGCGCCCTGCTGCAGCAGCGGCGCGGTATAGCGCTCCACCAGGGCACGCGTTTCGGGCGCATCCAGCAGGCCGGCTTCGACCTGCTCCACCAGGCCCGGACAGGGCTGGGTGATGATGCGCACGTCGCGCGCATGATCGGCCACCAGCTTGTGGAACTTGTCGCCGGCCAGGGCGGCGCCGGTGGCGAGCACGCCGACCACGCCGCTGCGCGTCTGCGCCACGGCCGGCTTCACCGCCGGCTCCATGCCGACGAAGGGGATCGGGTAGGTCGCGCGCAAATGCTCCACCGCGGCGATGGTGGCGGTGTTGCAGGCCACCACGATCAGCTTGGCACCGCGTGCCATCAGGAATTCGGTGATCGCCACGGCGCGCGCCTGGATCTGCTCGCGCGTCTTGCCGCCGTAGGGGCAATGGCCGCTGTCGGCGTAGTAGACCAGGTCCTCGCGCGGCAGCAGGCGGCGGATCTCCCGCAGCACCGAGATGCCGCCGACGCCGGAATCGAACACGCCCAACGGCGCGGCGTTCACGGCTTGACCTTGCGGCGCAGGAATTTCAGCAGCACCGGGTTGAAGGCCTCCGGCGCCTCCGAGGGCAGGCCGTGGCGGCCCACCGGGAACCAGTGCAGGTAGCCGCGCGGCAGTGCGTGGGCGAACTTCACCACGTCGTCGTGCCCGAAGTAGTCCTGGCCGGCGCCGATCACCAGGGTCGGCATCTGCAGTTCTGCCAGGCGGTCGATCACCGACCAGGCGGTGAGGCGGCGCAGGGAGCCGAGATAGGCGCGGCGGGTATTGCGCGCGCCGCGCGCGATCACCTTGGCGCGCAGGCCCTCATTCTCGGGCCCCGGGAACATGCGCTGGGCACTGATGCGCGACAGCCGCGCCGGTCCCAGCAGGCTCATCACGAACAGGCGGTAGCCGATCTCGAAGTACTGCCGCAGCGTGCGCGGCTTGAAACCCGGCACGCTGTTGGTGATGACCAGGCGCTGCACGCGATGCGGATACTGCAGCGAGAACTGCAGGCAGACCGCGCCGCCCATGCTGTGCCCCACCAGCAGGCAGCTGTCGACGCCGGTGGCGTCGAGGAAGCCGCGCAGGTCCTCGACGAACTGCAGCACGCCGGGCTCACGCGCGCCGATGGGCGTGTCGCCGAAGCCACGCAGGTCCGGCGCCAGCACACGGTAGTGCGGGCTGAAGGCGTTGATCTGGTAGTCCCAGTCGGCCCAGGACCCGCCGAGACCATGGACCAGCACCAGTGGCGGGCCGGAGCCCGCCTCGACGTAGTGGATATCGACGTCGCCGGCGCTGACTTTCGGCATCAACGTCCCAGGATGTTGCCGCCGCCCATGCTCGGCGTGCAGTAGCAGTTGGCGTACATGCCGCGCGGATCGTTGAGGCCGCGCAGGGCGCGCTCGGCGTCGGTGCGCTGCAGCAGGCCTGCCAGCCAGCGCGTGGTGCCCTGCGGCAGGAAGTCGAGCTTGATGCTGCTGGAGAACGGCAGCAGCATGTCGAAGGGGAAGCCGCGATCCGGGCGGTACTCATCCAGTTCGTAGCTTTCCGGATCCAGGCCGGCCAGCTTGGCCGCGGCATCCGCCGCCTGGTCGAGATCGCCGAGTTTGTCGACCAAGCCCAGGGTCTTGGCCTCGCCGCCGCTCCAGACGCGGCCGCGGGCGATTTCGTCGACCTTCGCCACCGGCAGCTTGCGCGCCTTGGCGACGCCGCCGATGAAGTCGCGATAGCCCTTGTCGATCTGCGACTGGATGATCGAGGAGATTTCCGGCGACAGCGGGCGATCCAGGCGCAGGCTGCCGGCCAGCGGCGTGGTGCCGACGCCGTCCGTATGCACACCGATCTTGGCCAGGCCCTGGTCGATGGTGGGGATCAGGCCGAAGATGCCGATCGAGCCGGTGATCGTGGTGCTGTGCGCCCAGATCTGGTTGGCATCCATCGAGATCCAGTAGCCGCCACTGGCGGCGACGGTGGACATGGAGGCCACCACCGGCTTGCCCTCGGCCTTCAGTGCCTCCACTTCGCGGCGGATCTGCTCGGAGGCCCAGACGCTGCCGCCCGGGGAATCGACACGCAGCACGACGGCAGCGACATCCTCGTCGCGCCGTGCCTGGTCGAGCAGGTCGGAGATGGTATCGCCGCCGGCCTGGCCGACATCGCCCGGACCATCGACGATCTCGCCCTGCACCACCACCAGTGCCACCTTGCCGCCCTTGCCGATGGGCTTCTCGTGCTTGTCATGGTGCACCGCGCGCAGGTACTCGCTGAAATGCACCTGGCGGAAGCTGCCGTGGTCGTCGTCGATACCGACGATGGCGCCCATGCGCTGGCGGAATTGCTTGAGCGTCTCGACATGCGTCACCAGGCCGCTCTTCTTGGCGTAGGCCGCGGTGTCGCCGCCGCCGTCCTGCAGCGCCTGGCGCATGCCGGTGACGTAGTTGAGCACGCCGTTCTCGGGCAGCTTGCGCGCCGCGCCAACGCCCTTGGTGTAGTCGGTCCAGAGGTCGCCCAGCCAGGCGATGTTGGCCTTGCGCGCGTCCTCCGACATGTCGTTGCGCGTGAACGGCTCCACCGCCGACTTGTATTCGCCGACGCGGAACACGTTGATGCGCACGCCCAGCTTGTCGAGCGCGTCCTTGAAGTAGTTCTGGTAGACGCTGAAGCCTTCGACATGGACCATGCCCTGCGGGTCCACCACGATCTCGTCGGCCAGCGCGGCGGCGAAATACGGCGCCTGCTCGTACCAGGGGCTGTAGGCGATGACCTTCTTGCCGGAAGCCTGGAAGCGCTTGATCGCGGCGCCCAGTTCCTCCAGCTGCGGCAGGCCGGCGCTGCCCAGCGCGTCGAGCTTGAGCACGGCGAAGGCGATGCGCTTGTCGTCGCGCGCCAGGTCCAGTGCGTCGATCAGGTCACGCAGCGGGGTCTGCGAGGGCGGCTCGCCACGGAAGCTCTCCAGCAGGTGCTGTCCCGGGTCCTGGTCGATCTGCTCGACCAGCGCGCCGCTGGGCGCCAGCACCAGGGCGACGTTGTCGTCGACCTTGGGGGCTCCGCCGCCGCTGAAGAACGTGAACATCACGAACAGGCCGATCATCAGGCTGATGACGAAAAGGGCGCGGTAGATGAAGACCGCGATTTTCCAGATGCGCCCGAAGAAGCGGCCCAGGGCCGAGGAGGATTTCTGTTCGCTTTCGCTCATGGATCGATGACTGGCAGGAGGTCGCGCTTGGACCGTGGGCGCGGGAACCGGTTCAGACGCGCTTCATCACCACGGAGCCGGCCGAGTAGCCGGCACCGAAGGCGCAGAGCACCGCCAGGTCGCCGGACTCGAGGTCTTCGTGGTGCTTGTGGAAGGCGATCACCGAACCGGCGGAGCTGGTATTGGCGTACTCGTCCAGCGTCACCGGCGCCTCGTCGGGGCCCGGGTCGCGGCCCAGCACGCGCTTGGAGATCAGCTGGTTCATGCCCAGGTTGGCCTGGTGCAGGAAGAAGCGGCGCACCGACTCCGGCGCCAGGCCCAGGTCCTTGAGGTGGCCGACGATCAGGTCGGTGGCGATGGGCACCACTTCCTTGAACACCTTGCGGCCTTCCTGGTGGAACAGCACCTCGTCCCAGCGGCGCGGCGGCTGCTCGCAGGCGTTGAGGAAGCCGAAGTTGTTGCGGATGTTGTTGGAATACTGCGTCTGCAGCCGGGTGCCGAGCACCTCGAAGCTCTGCTGCGACACCGCGGTGTCCAGCGGCTCCACCAGCACCGCGGTGCAGGCGTCGCCGAAGATGAAGTGGCAGTCGCGATTGCGGAAATTCAGATGGCCGGAGCAGATCTCGGGGCTCACCACCAGGGCGGCCCTGGCGCTGCCGTTGCGCACGGCATCGACCGCCGCCTGGATGCCGAAGGCCGCCGAGGCGCAGGCGACGTTCATGTCGTAGCCGTAGCCGCTGATGCCGAGGTGATGCTGCAGCTCCACCGCCATCGCCGGATAGCCGCGCTGCATGTTGGAGCAGGCCACCAGCACGAAATCCACGTCTTCCGGCTTGCGGCCGGCGCGTTCCAGTGCCTGCCGCGCGGCGGCCAGGCCCATCTCCACCATGATCGACGGCTCTTCGTCGTCGCGGGTGCGGTACTGGGGACGCATCACGTCCACGTCCAGCACGCCCTGCTTGTCCATCACGTAGCGCGACTTGATGCCGGAGGCCTTGAGGATGAACTCGGACGAGGACGGCGCCAGGGCCGGGGTGCTGCCGGCGGCGATTTCCGCCGCGTTTTCAGTGTTGTAGCGCTCGACATAGCTGTTGTAGCAGGCCACCAGCTCATCGTT
This sequence comes from Solimonas sp. K1W22B-7, assembly GCF_003428335.1. Classification (GTDB taxonomy): domain Bacteria; phylum Pseudomonadota; class Gammaproteobacteria; order Nevskiales; family Nevskiaceae; genus Solimonas_A. Next base: position 2,221,977 of record NZ_CP031704.1, on the reverse strand, counting down.
GCTGATGCTGTGCGGCGGGGTAAAGAGACCGGTGCCGGTAATGGCAACTCGTTTCATGAAGGGTCCAGGGGGAGAGAAAAGTCAGTTGCCCGATTCTAGCCTGCCCACTGCGATCCCGGAGCGAAATCGCGCGTACCGCCCGGCGGCCGGAAACGACCTAGGTCACCGGCCAGCCGGCGCTCAGCGCGGCGTGACGCAGTACCTGCCCCGGTTCGCGCTCGTAGCGGATGCTCAGGTGGGAGCCCTGGTACCAGGTCACCGGTACGTTCCAGTGCCGGCCCAGCATCAGCGGATGCTGCGGCAGCACGATGCGGTCGGCCGTGGCGGCCACCACGTGCAGGCGTTCGCGCGGCAGCAGCGGCGCGCGCGCCAGCGGCGACACCACCTGCAGGATCTCGCGGTAGCGCTGCTCGTCCAGGCCGTAGTGGCGGTAGTAGCGCAGATGCGCCGGCGGCAGGAAGCGCATCAGCGCCGAGGCGAAGTCCATGACCGGGATGATCGCCACCGCGAAATCCAGTTGACGCTCGTAGGACGCCAGCAGGGCGGTGTTGTAACCCCCGAGGGAATAGCCCAGCACGCCGACCCGGGGCTTGCCCTCGCTGTGGCGCAGCCAGGCCAGGCTGCGGCGCAGGTCCCACAGCGCCTGGCTCTGGGCGTGGACCAGGTCCAGCGGATCGCCGTCGAGATAGTGGTCGCCGCTGCGGGCACCGCCGCGGCGCGGCCCGTGCAGCGGCAGCACCGGCTGGATGATGTTGAAGCCCATGCGCTGGTGCAGCCAGCGCGGGCTGAACAGGCTGAAGTCCAGCCAGGTGTCGCCCATGCGGTAGCCGTGGATGCACAGCAGCCAGGGCCGCGGCGGGCCGGGATGCCGCAGCAGGCGCACGTGGCATTCGTTGTTGGCCGCGTGCCCCTTCCAGGCGGCAGCCCCGGGCAGGCCCGCATCGGGCGCAAAGCCGCTGTCGAAGCGCAGCAGCTCGTAGTCCTGGCCGCGGTGCCGGGCCTTCTGGACATTGGTGCTGGACGGCGGCGGCGGCGCGGCATGCAGCAGCGAAGGATCGCGGTCGAAGCCGCGCTGGCGATACACCGCCAGCATCTGCTCGGCCTGGCGGCAGACCTGCTGGGCCTGCTCCGCGCCCGGCAGCCGCGCTCCACCGACGAAGTAACCCAGCACGGCCTCGTCCATGCCCACCTTGATGTCCATGCGCGGGCCGGTGTCCGGCGCCGGCGCCTCCAGCGGCTGCGGCTCGCGCAGCAGCGCCGCGCGCCCGGCCGTCATGAAGCCGGCGACGCTCCCCGCCAGCGCCAGCACTGCCGACCCGAAGCTGCCGGCGATCCAGGCCGGCAGGAAGAACAGCACGCCGACGGCGCTGCCCAGGGCCATGTAGGCGGAGATACGCGGATCACCGGGGAACAGCAGCAGGGCCGTGCCGCTGGCCAGCAGCAGGATGCCGGGGATCAGCGCCCACAGCAGCCAGCCCCAGCCTTCCTGCGGCAGCAGCCAGCACAGGCCGGCAAGGATCGGGACCAGGCTCAGCGGCTCCCATTGCCGCGGGGGTGTCGGTTCCATGGGGCGTCGACAGGTCCTAGACCAGCGCCCGGTAGAGCACCCCGCCGCCGACGGCGATGCCGGACAGCAGCAGCGCCTCCGCCGGCCAGCGCCAGGACTTGTCGCGGCGGTGGGCATGGAAGGCCAGGCCCGACAGCAGCATCAGCACCACGAACACGATGACGGTGGTCATCACCGCAGCCCAGTCCTCGCGCAGGCGCGGCTCGGCGTCGAGGTAGACGGCGTACATGATGGCGACCGCACCCATGGTCGCGGCGAAGGCTGCCGCCGTCGCCAGCGCGACGGCATTGAAGATCTGTATGGCTCTCATGAACGCTTGCCGCGGAGGAGTTTGACCAGGGGGAAGATTTCGCTGGCGACCTTGGGCTGCTTGAGCCCCGCGCGCAGCAGGAGGCTGACGAAACCGCGCACGATGCTGTCGCGGTTCTTGAAGACGCTGTCGACCATCGGTACCGGACGGTCCTCCATCATGGTGATGATGTCGTCCGGCTCGTCGCCGAACTTGAAGCGCATGGTCATGCGCACTTCCAGCGGTTCCTTGCGCTCGCGGCGGCGCTTGCGGCGGCGCTCCGCCAGGCTCAGGCGCTCTTCGGCTGACCGCTTCGGCTTCTCGGGCTTCATAATGATCCTGTCGTCCGGCAACGCTCAGACATGAAAGACATTCCCGATCGTCTCGTGGTTTTCGCCCATGGCAAGGAATCCGGTCCCTGGGGCACCAAGATCAACCATCTCGCCGGCACTGCCCGCGGGCACGGTTTCGAGGTCATCAGTCCGGATTATAGTCACACGCATGATCCGCGGGCGCGCGTGGCCCAGTTGCTGGCCCTGGCGCCGCGGGCCGGGCGCAGCCTGGTGCTGGTCGGCTCCAGCATGGGCGGCTACGTTTCCGCCCAGGCCTGCGCGGCGCTGCGCCCGCAGGCGCTGTTCCTGATGGCCCCGGCGCTGTACTTCCCCGGCTGGGAGGAAGAACCGCGGGGCGTGCCGGCGCTGTGCAGCGTCGTTCACGGCTGGAACGACGACATCGTGCCGCCGGAGCGCGGCATCGAGTTCGCGCGGCGCCACCGCGCCGAACTGCATCTGCTCGACGCCGACCACGGCCTCAACGACCAGCTCGACACCCTGGCCCTGCTGTTCGGGCGGCTGCTGCAGCGCGCGGCAGCGGGAGCCGGCGCATGAACGCGCGCCGGGCGCTGGAAGAGGCCTACCGGCGCACGCGCTACCTGGTGCAGCTGCCGGCGGAGGTGCTGGAGCTGCGCATCGGGCGGCAGGAGCCGCGCGCCGCGCAGCGCCTGGCCGAACAGGCCGGCTGCCGCAGCGACTGGGCGCTGGTCACGCCCTGCAATCCGCGCTCGCGGCCGCTGCTGGCCTGGCAGAACCGCCTGCGCGTCCAGGCGATGGCGGCCGGGCTGAGGGAGTACGGCCTGGCGCACTACCCCGCCCTGCATCGCGATCCGGACGGCCGCTGGCCCGACGAGGCGGGCTTCCTGCTGGTGGACCCGCCGCGCGGACTCGCCAGTGCCCTGGGGCGGCGCTACCGCCAGAACGCCATCGTCGTCGCCCGCCTGGGCGAAGCGCCGCGGTTGGTCTGGCTGGTGTAGGACGGCCTGTCAGCGCAGCCAGGCGTTCTGGCGCTGCGGCTCGCGGATCATCCGCGGCGGCAGGCTGCCGCGCTTGGCCAGGCTGGCGGCGCAGTTGCCGTTCTGGCGCCAGTACAGGGCGCCCGCCAGCATGCCCTCCGCGGGATCGCCCAGCGCATGGCCGAAGTCGTCGTCCGCGGCACAGGTCACCGGCATGCCGTCGGCGTAGTCGCCGAAGCCCAGTTGGTTGACGCCGCGGAACTCGATCGCGAAGTAGGACATGCCGCAATTGTCCTGGGCGAAAAAGCCGTAGGGCTTGCCGCAGGTGGCGGAACCGACCAGCACCACCTGGATGCCGGCGCCGCGCAGGCCGTTGACCAGGGCCTCGCTGGCCGAGCAGGTGTCGCCGGTGACCAGCACGAACACCCGCGACAGGCCCAGCTGCGGCAGCTCGCGCCCGGCCGGCACCGCCGGGTCGAAGCCCTGCGAGCGGGAGTGGAACGGCGTGTCGCTCAGCGGATCGTTGCGGTACGGGTGATGGTCATTGAACTGCTGAAGGGTGAAGACCTTGCCGGCGGTCTGCGCCGGGCCGGCCACCATGTAGGCCAGTTCCGCGGCGATATCCAGATAGCCGCCACCGTTGTAGCGCATGTCCAGCACCAGGTCGCCGACGCCGGCGGCCTTGAGCTGGCCGATCGCGTCGATCAGCCGGCCCTCGGAGGTGTCGATGTGATCGTCGAACTGCAGGTAGCCCACCGGGGTGCCGGCGGTCGGCAGGACCTTGACGTTGCGCACCGGCGTCAGCGTCAGTTCCATGGAGTCCAGCAGGTAGTCGCTGCTCGCACCGGTACCCGGGTTGCGTACGGTCAGGCGGTGACGCTCGCCGACCGTCTCCGGGAAGAGCCCGTCATAGACCCGCCTCGTTGCCGCGCTGGCGTCGTCGCCGTCCACTGCCAGGATCTGCAGGCCGCGCAGCAGCCCGGCGGTCGCCGCGGCCTTGCCCGGATCCACCTGGGCGATCGTCGGATACTCCCCTTCGGGCCAGGACAGCGTCATCCCGTAGCCCAGCACCCGCCCCTCCTCCGACAGGGCCTCCCAGGCCAGGGTGGGATAGACGAAGCTGTAGGCGTCCCTTTCCTTGCCGGACGAAGTGCGCTGCGGCGTCAGCAGGCTGTAGAAGTAGGCCCCCATCGCGTTCTGCGGGCTGCCGTAGCGCGTTGCGGTGAACAGGCTGCCGTCCACGGCCGGGATGTCGCGGTAGAACAGGTAGACCTGCTGCATGTAGGCGGCAAGCCAGGCACGCTCGTCGGCCAGGGCGCCCTGTACGTCGCGATAGCGTCGGCCGGTGATCGGACTGCTGCCGCTGCGGGGCACGGCACAGACCTGCGCCAGCTTGGCCGAGGCGCCGAGGCGCTCGGCTCCGCCGCCGCCGTCGCTCCCGCCACCGCCGCCGCCGCAGGCCGTCACCAGGGTCAGCACGGTGCCGAGCAGCAGGGCACGGGGGATCAGGGCATTCCAGGGCGAGCCGCGTTGCAGCATGTGACGGGTTCCTTCGGGGTTGATGGACGCAGGAGCAGGAAGCCCCCTCGTGTCCGCAGGGCCGAGTGTATCGCTGTTCATTTGATAAAACCGTGATGAAACAGCCGGTTTCGGCCACCCCGGAGCCCGGCGGATGGCGCAGAATGCCGAAAACGCCGCGCTGTGACGCGCCACACGACGGCCAGGCACCACTGCTGACAGCATTGCGGTGGGCCGCCGGGGGAAACAGCAAGAATGAACAGCAAACCGCACAGGTTTCGCAGACGCCGTATCAGTGCCTTGGCCATGGCGGCGTTTGCGCCGGGCTTCGCCTGGGCCAATCCCATGGGCGGGGTGGTGGTGGGCGGCGCCGCGACGATCGCCAACCCCTCCGCCAACACGGTCCGCATCGACCAGACCTCTTCCTCGGCGATCATCAACTGGCAGGACTTCTCGATCGGCAGCGGCGAGTTCGTGCAGTTCGTGCAGCCCAGCGCATCGGCGGCGGTGCTCAACCGCGTGGTCGGCGGCCTGCCCTCCGAAATCCTCGGCAACCTCTCGGCCAACGGTCGCGTCTTCATCGTCAACCCGCAGGGCGTGATGTTCGGCGCAGGGTCGCGCGTCGATACCGGCTCGCTGGTGGCCACCACCTTCGACATCGCCGACCAGGACTTCCTCGACGGCAACATGGTCTTCGCCGGTGATCCCGCTGCCGCCGGCAGCGTCGTCAACCGGGGCGAGATCGTCAGCGCCGACGGCGGCTTCGTGGTGCTCGCCAGCGGTCATGTGAGCAACGAGAACCTGGTCCAGGCCAGGCTCGGCAAGGTCGCCCTGCTCTCCGGCTCGGCGATGACGCTGTCGCTGGACGCCGAAGGCCTGATCGGCTTCGCGATCGATGCCGACGCGATCGGCGATAGCACCGGTGCATTCAACAGCGGCGACCTGATGGCCGAAGGCGGCCGCGTGGTGATGAGCGCGCACGTCGCCCGGCTGATGGCCGGCCAGGCGCTGAACAACAGTGGCCGCATCCGCGCCACCTCGATCGACGACAGTGCGGGCGAGATCACCCTGATCGCGCAGGGCGGCGACATCGGCCAGGTCGGCGACATCGGGACGGCAGGCGCCGCCGGACAAGCCGGCGGCGAGATCGTCGTCGAAGCCGACCAGCTGACCGTCGGCGGCGGCCCCGCCGCCGGCTGCAGCGCCGCACTCTGCGAAGGGCAGCTGGAGAACCTGCTGCAGCAGGGCAGCAACGTCGGCCTCGTGGCCCGCGACTCGGTCACGGTGGAAACCCTCGCCGACGGCGCGATCGACGGCCGGTCCAGCGCCACCCCGGGTAGCGGCGGCTTCCTGCTGCTCGGGATCGGCAGCACCCACGACGGCAATACCTACGATCGCGGCAGCAGCGGCTCGGTCAGTTTCGCCGGCGCGGGCGACAGCCTGCTGCTCGACGGCAGCGTACAGGCCTATACCGGGCGCGACAGCGGCACGCTCACGGTCGGCAGCATCCTGAGCCGGGAATTCATCATCCTGGAGGCGGCCGACGACCTGCAGGCGGGAAACCTCGCGCACGCCGCCGGTGGCAGCGACGGCGCCAGCCTGTCGCTGGTCTCGCAGTACGGCAGCCTCGGCACCGGCGCGATCGACGCGCGCAACAACGTCTACCTGCAGGCCGGCGGTGACGTCACCGTGTCGGGCAACATCAAGCTGGCCGGCGCGGTGGACGTGGGCAACCCGCAGTTCGGCGCAGTCGCCGGCAGCCGCCTGGAGATCGCCAGCGGCGGCGACATCCTGCTTGACGGCGGCCTGGAGCAGACCGGCAGCGTCAACCGTTTCGACGGCGCCGACAACTTCGCGGTGCGCGGCAGCTATGCCGAATTCGACGCCGCCGACGGCGACGTGACGATCACCGGCCCCATCGAAATGAATGGCACGATCGGCGCGGTCACCGGCAACGTCGACTGGTCGGCGCTCGGCTCGGAGCTGATCGTCCGCGCGCATGGCGGCACGGTGACCGTCGAGGACAGCATCACGGTGGACGGCAGCATCGCGCTCGTCAACGGCACCGCCCGCATCGCCGCCCGCGGCAGCGAGATATCCCTGGGCAGCGCGCTGGACGACGGCCGGCCGGCGACGGTGCAGGTCACGCTCGGCGGGCCGGTGACCATGACCGGCAACGTCGATCTCTTCGGCATCGACAACAGCAGCGAAGTCATCGGCAGCTTCTTCCAGGTTGGCGCGATCGGTGGAGAAACGCAGGTCAACGGCGCGGTCAGCATCAGCGGACAGGTCGGCGAACTCGGCGCCACCGGATCGGTGGGCGCGAGGGGCGGTTACGCCGAGTTCGTCGCCGATGGCGGGAAACTGACGATTGCCTCCAGCTTCGATGTCTCCGGCAGCGTGGCCTCCGCAGGCGCCGACAACGGCCTTTCCGTCAATGGCGCCTCCCTGTTCGTGGACCAGCGCGCCGGCGACGTGCAGTTCGGCGGCAATGTGCGGGTGATCGGACAGATCACCGAGGTCGGCGCCAGTTCCGGTGCCGAGGTCCGCGCCGCCGACTTCGCAGTCAGGGCCCGGGGCGGCTCCATCGAGGCCGATGGCACTCTGTATGCAGAGGGTCATGCCGGCACCGTCGGCGTCGGCGACAGCAGCTTCAGCAACGGTGTATTCCTCAGCCTGCAGGCCGACGGCGACGTCCTGCTGCATGGCAACGTCGGCGCCGTCGGCAGTCTTGCGGACCTCGGTGCCGGCAGCGGCGTCGGCGGCCGGGCAGCGGAACTCAGCATCTCCGGGCAGAACATCATCGCCGACGGCAACCTGCTGCTGAACGGCCAGACCGGCTCGATCGGCGCCGGCGATTCCGTCTTCGCCTCCGGCGCCTCGCTGGGGCTGAGCGCGCTGGGCGATGTCCACATCGGCGGCAATCTCGGCGTCATCGGCGGGCTGGTCTCCACCGGCAGCGCCGGCAGCCTCGTGGCACGCGCGGCGGACCTGATCGTGCACGCCGCCAATATCGAGATCGTCGGCATCGTCGGGCTGGAGGGCAAGACTGGCAGCGTCGCCGCCGCCGGTTCGACATTTGCCGCCGGCAGCTACCTGGAACTGGTGGCGACCGGCGACGCCCGCCTGGGCGGCATCGACGCCGTGGGCAGTATCGACCTGGTCTCCGGTGGCGATTCCTCGGGGGCGCAGGCGGTGTCGCTGCTCGCCCAGGCTGGCGGGGCATTGACCGTGACCGGCGATGTCTACGCCAATGGCCATAACGGCAGCGCCTTCCTGGGCAACTCCAGCGCCAGCAATGGCGTGCAGCTGGCGCTGAAAGGCGCCGGAGTGGAACTGCAGGGCGGCCTGGAGGTGATCGGCCTGCTCGACGCCACCGAGGGCGGGGATTCCCTCCGTGCCCAAGCCACCCGCGTGGAGATCGCTTCGACAGCGGACATCCTCGTCGCGCACGACCTGAGCGTGAACGGCCGGACCGGCGCGGTGATCGCCGGAGAATCCTCCCAGGTGTCTGGCGCGCTGCTGGACCTGAAGGCTGACGGCGCCATCGGGCTGGGCGGCGGCCTCAGCGTCATCGGGGCGCTGCAGTCGGTCCACGGCAGCACCCTGCTGCCGAACCCGGCCGACCTCTCCGCCCGCGCGGCCAACATGACGCTGGCCGCCGGCGGCGACGCGCTGACGATCGACGGCGACATCCTGCTCGAGGGCACCACCGGCACGATCGAGGTGGGCAGCGACAGCGACAGCAACGGCGTCTTCGCCGAACTGTTCGCGGTCAACGGCGATGTCGTGCTGCATGGCAGCGTCACCGCCAACGGCGTCCTGGACTCCACCACGGCCGGCGACTTCCTGTTCGCGGAAGCGGCCGAGATGCGGATCGTCGGCCAGACCATCACGGTGGACGGCGATGTCAGCCTCACCGGCGAGACCGGCTTCGTCCTCGGCGGCGCGGAGAGCACCGCCATCGGCAGTGCCCTCGGACTGACCTCGCTGGGCGGCGACATCACGCTGGGCGGCAGCCTTGGCGCCGAAGGCTCGCTGGGCACGCTGAGCTCGGTCACCGTCGGCGGCGAATCGCATGCCCAGGCCGTCGCGCTGATAGCCGATGCGACCGCCGGCCTGGTGATCGTCAACGGCGATGTCGTCGCAACCGGCCACACCGGCGTCTCCGAGCTGGGCTTCCTCAGCTTCAGCAACGGTGCGGTCGTGAAGCTGGGCGGCAATGGCGTGGTACTGCATGGCGATCTCAGCGCCACCGGCTCGCTGGGGGCAAGCACCAGCGGCTTCGGCGTGGGCGCCGATGCCGCGGACGTGGTGGTCAACGGCCAGTTCATCAGCATCGACGGCAGCGTCTCGCTGGACGGCGCGACCGGCGTCGTGACGACCGGCGACGTCTCGAAGGTCTCCGGCAGTTACCTGGAGATGAACAGCAACTTCGGCATCCTCATCGGCGGCGGGCTCAGCGTCGATGGCAGCCTCGCCGCGGTCGGCAGCACCGACCCGGATGCGCCATCGGCAGCCCTGGAAGCCAGGGCCACCAGCGTCTCGCTGACCACGCACCAGAGCGGCGCGATCGGCATCGGCGGCGACGTCACGCTGCACGGCACCACCGGCACAGTGCAGGCGGGCGACAGCAGCTCCAGCAATGGCGTCTTCCTCAGCATGACCGCCATCGACTTCGACTCCGGCGGCGCCGGCAACGTCGTGGTGAACGGCAATTTGACCGCCGACGGCAGACTCGACTCCACCACCGCCGGCAACGGACTGTTCGCGCGCGCGACCGAAATCAGCATCACGACGATCTCCGGCTCCATCCAGCTCGACGGCGACGTCTCGCTGAGCGGCCGCAACGGCGCCGTCAGCACCTTCAGCAATTCCTTCATCAACGCCATCAGCGTCGAGTTCGATGTCGTGCAGGGTGGCGATATCCTGCTCGGCAAGACCTTCACCGCCAGCGGCAGGCTCGACAGCGTCACCGCCTTCTCCAACGTTTCCGCACTCGCCACGGAACTCGACGTGCAGATCCTCGGTGGCCAGCTCGATGTCGCCGGCGATGTCGCCCTGACCGGCACCACCGGCACGGTGAGCGGCGCCAACGACGTCACCGTCAACGGGGTCCAGGCCGGCCTCGATGCGCGCCAGGGCGATCTGCACATCGGTGGCAATTTCAGCGCTACGGGCACCCTCGGCAGCGTGTCGGCGGAGTCCGACCTGTCCGCGCGCGCCGCCGAGCTGGAGGTGTTCACCGTCAACAGCGACTTCCGCGTCGACGGCGACCTGGTTATCAACGGCAGCACCGGCAACGTCACCGGATTCAACGGCGTCTTCGTCAATGGCGCCTATGCCAATCTAATGACCATCGCCGGATCCGTGGCGATCGGTGGCACGGTCCGCGTCGACGGCACGCTGGGCAGCGTCAGTGCCGAGCAGCTCGGCTTCGCCTCGGGCGCCGAACTCCTGGCCCTGCCCGACGGCGAATTCCGCGTCGATGGCGACCTGCTGGTCAGCGGCACCCTGGGCGCTTTCACCGCGCTGAACGACAGCGGCGCCTTCGGTGCCGATGTCTTCGTATTCTCCGGCAGCCAGGATCTGGCCGGCGATACCCTGGTCGGCGGACGTGTCGAAGTCAGCGGCCAGCTCGAATCGGTCAATGCCGGCGAGCGCCTCTTCACCTATGGCGCCTTCGCTTCCTTCAAGAGCCTGCAGGGTGACGTCAATCTGCAGGGCCCGGTCACGGTCGCCGGCCAGCTCGGCAGCGTGGTCTCGGGCGACGACCTGACCGTCAGCGGCTCCGGCTTCTGGGCCGACGCCGATGCCGGCAACGTCCGTCTCGCCGGCCCGCTGTCGATCACCGGCACGGTGCAGTCGGTGGACGCCGCCAACGGCGCCTTCCTCAACGGCAGCTATGCCTATCTCACCGCGACCGAGGGCAACCTCTATGTCGATGGCGACCTCACGCTCGGCGGCACGCTCGCCAGCGTGCAGGGCGACAGTGCGATCGCCGCTTCCGGTGCCGACCTGCTGCTGGAGCGCAGTGGCTCGGCCATGGACGGCGAACTGCGGGTCGACGGCGACATCCGCGAAACCGGCTCGGTCGGCAGCTTCACGGTCGGCGACGCCGACAGCAGCTCGCGCTTCAGCGGCGGCCTGCTGCTCAACGCCAACGACGGGCGCATCGCCTTCCGCGACGTCAGCGCCGACAACGCCTTCATCTATTTCAACCAGGATTCCACCATCGGCGAAAGCCACCTGCTGGCACGCGAGTACCTGGAGATCGTGACGCCCTCCGGCGCGCCGACGCTGAGCGCGGACCTGCTGAGCGTGGAGGCGCCGAACGTCTTCATCAGCGCCAACATCGACGCAGGCAGCCTGCAGGTCATGGCCTCGGACTCGCTGGCGGTTTCGGCCGCGAACCTGCACGGCGAGCAGGTTCACCTGAGCGGCGGCCTGCTGCAGCTGGCCGACGACAGCCAGACCAGCGGCGGCGTCACCGTGGTCAGCGGCGACCGCGTGCGGCTCGAGGGCGCGCGCATCCTCAGCGATGCCGGCACCCTGATCGACGCCGGCGGCCTGGATGTGGTGGCCAGCGAGACGATCCGCCTCGCCGGCCTGGTTCGTGTCGGCAGCGGACTGGCGCAGGACGGCGGCGACGCCGTGCTGCTGCAGCAGATCGGCCAGGGCCTGCCGGGCTCCCTGCCGGTTTCGGCGCAGCCCAATGCCTACTTCAGCGCGCCGACCGTGGCACTGGCGCAGGTGGAACTGGCCGGCGATTACCTGCACATCCAGGCCAATACCATGCGCCTGGGCTCGCTGGCGCTGAACGACGGCACGCTGGTGCACCTGGATCCGCTGGTGAACCTGCCCTTCTTCACCGAAAGCGTGGATGTCACCGACGCGGGCCTGGACAGCGTCAAGGACCGCCTGGCCACCGAGGACAACCGCGTCATCCCCAACCTGGGCACCTTCAACAACGACGATGGCAGCCGCAACCTGGGCGATCGCCCGGTGCTGAACGATGGCCGCACCGACCAGACCGGCGATCCGCAGTTCCAGGTCGGCGGCGGCATCGCCAACCTGGGCCAGCTGGTGCTGCAATCGGGCCTGGCCGACAACACCGTGGTGATCGGCGGCAGCGACTACGAGGCCGGCATCCAGATCAGCGACCAGCTGGTGGTGGACGTGCTGCCCAGCCGTACCAACTTCGTCTTCGCCACCAGCTCCAGGGTGCTGATCGCCGAGCCGATCCGCACCAACGGCCAGGTGCTGGTGCTGGGCGGCGGCGTGGAAACCGACCGCAGCACCTTCTATTCAACCGTGGTCGACCAGATCAACGCCTACTACGAGGCGCTGGCACCCGAAACCGACGACGACGACGGCGAAGTGGAGGAGAAGAGCCGCGACGGCGAGGCCTGCGAATGAAGCCTGGGGTGCAGGAGCCAGCTTGCCGGCTCCTGCATTGCTACCTGGGAGTGGCCGGCACGTAGGCCTTCAGGAATTCCTCCGGCTGGCGCCGCGGCCGGCCGGTCTTCATGTCGATGCAGACCCAGTGGGTCTGGCCGCGCAGCACGGTCTTGCCGTCGCTGGCGCGGATGATCTGGTAACGGCGCCACATGCTCAGCTTGCCGTCGTTCTCGTGGATCCAGGTGGCCGCCAGCAGCTCGTCGCCGGCAAAGGTCGCCGCCAGGTAGTCCAGCTCATGCCGGCGCGCGACACAGCCCACGCCTGTGCGCTCGTAGTCCTCGAAGCCGAAGCCCAGGCTCACCGAGTGCGCCCAGGCGACCTTCTCCAGCCACTGCAGGTAGACCACGTTGTTGGTGTGGCCGAAGGCGTCGAGGTGCTCGGGGCCGACCGTGATGGCCTGGACGTAGGGGTTGGCCACGTCCCAGGCGGGCGCCGGCTTTGCTTGTTCTGTCATGCGCTGCGGTTACCCTGTGCGGATATTCATGGAGTATCGCATGCGTCACGCCCTGTTCCTCGCCGCCGCCCTGCTGGCCGGCTGCAGTTCCTCGGTCGCCCCCGGCGGCGCCGGCACGCCGGCCCTGAAGACCGACCAGGTCATCGTCGCCCACCGCGGCGCTTCCGGCCACGCGCCGGAGCACACCTTTGCCGCCTACGACCAGGCGCTGGCGATGGGCGCCGAGTACATCGAGCAGGACGTCTATGCCACTGCCGATGGCGTGCTGGTCTGCCTGCACGACACCACGCTGAACCGCACGGCACGCGGGCCGGCGGAAAACTGCAGCGGTTCGGTCGGCAGCAAGACCCTGGAGCAGCTGAAAACCTGCGACATGGGCAGCTGGTTCAACGAAACCTATCCGGACCGCGCGCGGCCCGAGTACGCCGGCCAGAAGATCCCGACGCTGGAGGAAGTGTTCCAGCGCTACGGCAAGGACGTGAACTACTACATCGAGATCAAGCCCGGCCTGGACCTGACGCCGCCTTCGGTGGCGCAGCGCCTGCTGGACCTGATGGCGAAGTACGGGCTGCGCGACGGCGCGGTGACCAGGCACAAGGTCCTGGTGCAGTCCTTCATCCCCACCGTGCTGCTGGAAATGCGCCGGCTCGATCCGGAAATCCCGCTGATCCAGCTGATGCAGCCGGCGACCACCAATGCCGCGACCCTGCCGCTGATCGCCGCGTACAGCTTCGGCGTGGGCCCGCCGGTGTCGGACGTGAACGCCAGCCTCGTGCAGCAGGCGCATGGGCTGGGCCTGGCGGTGCATCCGTACACGGTCAACGAGACCGAGGACCTGGAGCGCGTGGCGGCACTGTGCGTGGACGGGATGTTCACGAATTTTCCGGATCGGTATCGCGCGGTGCTGGGGGCGAACAAGTTCGATTGCCCCGAGCCGATCCGCTAACGCAGAAGCTTCGCTCATCCCGTAGCCCGGTTTGCCGCAGGCAAGCCGGGAGCGCACTTCAGGGCTCTTCCCGGCTTCGCTGCGCGAAACCGGGCTACGTTCGTCTCTACGTTTGTTCACAAGGAGCGCACATGGCATTCGACTCCGCTCGAATCGCGTCGCGAATCGAGATGCTGGCGCTGCAGCAAGCACAACTGGATGCCGCAACCGCTCATGGTGTGGCCTTTCACATGACGGACTGGCTTGAAGACCTGGACGCATGGCACCGCTTCTGCATCAATCCGGACGCGCCCAGTCAGGAGGAGCTGTCGCGGCTTCTCATGGGCTTTCTGCTGCATGTGCCCGAACATCTGGCGGCGGCAGCAAAGCTGTTCACCGGGCTGCCAATCACCGATACCTTCGGAGTGAACGCCACGAGCGCTTCCTGCGACCCGGTCGATCCGGGAGTGTCGGCAACCCCATAAAAGCTCGTCCCCGCCTTCATCCAGCAGTCGATGTAGATATCGTAGGGCGGGAGCATCCCGCCGGTCGCGGAAGGCGAGGGCATGGATGCCCGAGGTAGGGCAACGCAGGAGCAGTTGCCGGCGGGATGCTCCCACCCTACAAGCGATGACACGGCGCCCCCGGCTTCGCTGCGCGAAAGTCGTCCACCCGCCTGGCGCCACCCCTCTGCGGTCGATCCTGACGATCGCGTCAGGTCGCGTTGCGGGCTCGGTCCAAGGCATCATCCGCGGACAGCAACTGACCGGACCTGCTTTCCGGCACTGCTGCATCGCCAGCCGTTCCGAGTCGGGGAATCCATGCGAGTACTTGCCGCAATCCTGAGCTGCGCTGCCTTGCTGGCGGCCGGCTGTGCCTCCGCGCCGGTCACACCTCCCGCCGCCCCGGCCACGGCGCCCACCATCCTGGGGGTGACCGTTGCCAAGGGTCGCGGAGTCCCGTTTGGCCGGAGCGATTCCGGAGAGGACTATCTTCGCCTGGAGCAGAAAGCCACCGACCCGGGCTATGGCTACACCCAGCAAAACCCGGTCCGTGTCGGAGGCCCGCTGAGGGAAGGCCCGCGTCGCGAAAAGGCCTATCTCAATGGCCTGCGCGGACCCGCAGGTGAAGTGATCGAATACGAACGCATGGGCTCCTGTTGTCCGTTCGAATCACCCAACGACATCATGGGCGGCGGCATGCTTGATGCGTTTCGTGTGACCTATGCGGGCCAGGCTGCGCCGGCGACGCTCTACATCAACTTCTACGACCCGGGACCGGCGCTGGTTCCCCTCGGCTTCTCGGCGAGAGCGGCAGGTCGCTGAGCCCGCGACGACAGCCCATCCACAGTTCCGTAGGGTGCGCATCGCGCACGCGTCCCAGGCCGGCCGAGATTCATGGTGCGCAATGCGCACCCTACGACCCCTGCGCGAAACCGGGCTAAGTTCGCCCCAAACCGTCATGCCGGCGAAAGCCGGCAGGTGGATTCACATTTGAAATGCAACACTTTGGCGAAGACCTCGGCAGGGGTTTTGAAGCCGAGGCACTTGCGTGGCGTGTGATTGTAGATCTGAGCGATCTGCAAGAGTTGGTCTGGTGAGAGGTCTTCGACGTTGGTTCCCCGGGGTAGCCAGCGGCGCAAACGCCCGTTGGCATTCTCGACGCCACCCTTCTGCCAGGGGGAATGCGGATCGCAGAAATAGGTCTGCAAGCCCAGGGGCTGATGCAGGGTGTAGTGCAAGGCGAATTCGGTGCCGTTGTCGAAGGTGATGCTGCGGCGCAGGGCTGGGGGCAGTGGGGCCAGCAAGGCCTGGAGGGTTTGCGCCACCGGCGCAGCGGCCTTGCTGGGCTGGCGGACGATGGCGGTCAGCCGGGACGTTCGCTCATGCAGGGTCAGGATGGCTTGGCCATAGCGCGCAAAGAGCATCAGGTCGGCTTCCCAGTGTCCCGCCTGGCGCCGGTCAGCCGCAGCCTTGGGGCGCTTTTCGATCGAAACCCGCTGCTGGATGTGCTCTGCCGGGCTGCCGCCCTTGCGGCCACGGAAGCCGCGCTTGCTCTTGGCACGGGGCAGATAGAGACGCCAGGAAAAGTCGTTGGTCCGGGCGATCTGGGCGGCAATGAAGCGATAGATGCTCTCGTAGCTGATCTGCAGATCCTGCTGAGCCAGCCGCCGCGATACCTGCTCGGGAGACCAGCCTCGGCGCAATCCCTCCAGAACCCTGGCTTGCAGCTCGGCATCACGCAGAAGCCGGCTACCTTGCCAGCGGCGCGCCCGAGCTTGCTCGCCGGCATAGACGCTCTGGTAGCCCGTCGCGCCAGTGTTGCGCTTCAGTTCCCGAGAAATGCTCGATGGCGCGCGATCCAGAGCTGCCGCAATTTGCCGGATCGACTCCCCGGCTTGGCG
Source organism: Solimonas sp. K1W22B-7 (assembly GCF_003428335.1). Lineage (GTDB taxonomy): Bacteria > Pseudomonadota > Gammaproteobacteria > Nevskiales > Nevskiaceae > Solimonas_A. Next base: position 2,206,071 of record NZ_CP031704.1, on the reverse strand, counting down.
CCGACGGGAAATCTCACACCGTTCCTCGATTCCAAACTGCTCAAAGCTCTTGCGTCCCATTGCAGCACCCTCGTAATAGGGTGTTGCATTTGGTTTGTGAACTCACGGCATCCAGTCCGTCAATCACCAACCAAGAACCTGACCGGACTCCAGCGTGCGTCAGAGCTACGGCAGACCCCCCAAAAGCTTGTCCCTGCTGCGTCGCAGCAGTAACATATCCGCAATCAGGACTCTTTTGGTCTTCTTTCTATGCTCAAGCTCAGCAAGCTGGCCGACTACGCCACGGTGGTGATGACGCTCGTCGCCGCCGAGCCGGCGCGCGTGCATACCGGCATGGAACTGGCCGAACGCAGCCATATCCCTGCTCCAACCGTCGCCAAGCTGTTGAAAACATTGACTCGTGGTGGGCTGCTCGAATCCACCCGCGGGGCCCATGGCGGCTACCGGCTGGTGCGGGCGCCGGGCCAGGTGTCGGTGGCGGACGTGATCCGGGCGCTGGAAGGCCCCATCGGGGTCACGGAGTGCTCGATCCACGAAGGCAGCTGCGGCCTGGAGTCGCAGTGCGGCACCCGCCACGGCTGGCGCCTGATCAATACCGCGATCCGCGAGGCCCTGGAGGCCGTCACCCTGGACCAGCTCGCCGCGCCGCAACGCCGCGCCGAGATGCCGATCCAGTTCATTTCCGCCGCATCAACGGCACGCTGAACATGTCCACCAATACCGAAGACATCCAGGCCCTGGTCCGCAACCGGACCTACTCGGCCGGTTTCATCACCGACGTCGATTCCGAGACGATTCCGCCGGGCCTGAACGAAGACGTGGTGCACGCCATCTCGGCGCGCAAGCAGGAGCCCGAGTGGCTGCTGGAATTCCGCCTCAAGGCCTACCGCCGCTGGCTGAAGATGACGCAGCCGACCTGGGCGCACGTGCATTACCCGCAGATCGACTACCAGGCGATCTCCTACTACTCGGCGCCCAAGTCCATGAAGGACGCGCCGAAGTCGCTGGACGAGGTCGACCCGAAGCTGCTGGAGACCTACAAGAAGCTGGGCATCCCGCTGCGCGAGCAGGAGATGCTGGCCGGCGTGCAGCCGCAGGTGGCGGTGGACGTGGTGTTCGACTCGGTTTCGGTGGGCACCACCTTCCGCAAGAAGCTGGCCGAGGCCGGCGTGATCTTCTGCTCGATCTCCGAGGCGGTGCGCGAGCACCCGGAGCTGGTGCGCAAGTACCTGGGCACCGTGGTGCCTTTCGCCGACAACTTCTACGCGGCGCTGAACTCGGCGGTCTTCACCGACGGTTCCTTCGTGTTCATCCCCAAGGGCGTGCGCTGCCCGATGGAGCTGTCCACCTACTTCCGCATCAACGAGCGCAACACCGGCCAGTTCGAGCGCACGCTGATCATCGCCGAGGAACGCAGCCACGTTTCCTATCTGGAAGGCTGCACCGCGCCGCAGCGCGACGAGAATCAGCTGCATGCGGCGGTGGTGGAACTGGTGGCGCTGGACGACGCGCAGATCAAGTATTCCACGGTGCAGAACTGGTACCCGGGCGACGAGAACGGCGTCGGCGGCATCTACAACTTCGTCACCAAGCGCGGCGACTGCCGCGGAGCGCGAGCCAAGATCAGCTGGACCCAGGTGGAGACCGGTTCGGCCATCACCTGGAAGTACCCGAGCTGCATCCTGCGCGGCGACGATTCGGTCGGCGAGTTCTACTCGGTGGCGCTGACGCATCATCGCCAGCAGGCCGACACCGGCACCAAGATGATCCACATCGGCAAGCGCACCAAGAGCACGATCGTGTCCAAGGGCATTGCCGCCGGCCACGGCCAGCAGGCCTATCGCGGCCTGGTGCGCATCCTCCCCGGTGCCGAGGGTGCGCGCAACTACACGCAGTGCGACTCGCTGCTGATCGGCGACAAGTGCGGCGCGCACACTTTTCCGTACACCGAGATCCGCAATCCCAGCGCGATCCTGGAGCACGAGGCCACCACCTCGAAGATCGGCGAAGACCAGCTGTTCTATGCGCGCTCGCGCGGCATCGCCGAGGAGGACGCCGTGTCGATGATCGTCAACGGCTTCTGCAAGGACGTGTTCAAGGAGCTGCCCATGGAATTCGCCGTCGAAGCCCAGAAGCTGCTTTCCGTTTCCCTTGAAGGATCCGTGGGCTAAAAACCCACGCTCAGCCAGAACCGCTAGGTTCGAGCCATAAACGCCATGCTTGAAATCAAGAACCTGAACGCCCGCATCGACGGCAAAGACATCCTCCTCGGCATCGACCTGCGCATCGGCGCGGGCGAGGTGCACGCGATCATGGGGCCCAACGGCTCGGGCAAGTCGACGCTGTCGAAACTGCTCGCCGGCCACGAGGACTACACCGTCACCAAAGGCTCGGTGACGTTCGACGGTGCCGACCTGCTGGAGCTGTCCCCGGAGGAGCGCGCAGCCAAGGGCATCTTCCTGGGCTTCCAGTACCCGGTGGAAATCCCCGGCGTGTCGAACATGGTGTTCCTCAAGGCAGCGCTCAACGCGCAGCGCAAGGTGCGCGGCGAGAAGGAGCTGGATGCCGCCGACTTCCTGGCCTGGGTCAAGCATCGCGTCAAGCAGATGCAGATGAACCCGGCGATGCTGTCGCGCGGCGTCAACGAGGGTTTCTCGGGCGGCGAGAAGAAGCGCAACGAGATCCTGCAGATGCTGGTGCTGGAACCCCGGCTGATGGTGCTGGACGAGACCGACTCGGGCCTGGACATCGACGCGCTGAAGGTGGTGGCCGACGGCATCAACCTGATGCGCTCCAAGGAACGCTCGGTGCTGCTGGTGACGCATTACCAGCGCCTGCTGGACTACGTGAAGCCCGACTACGTGCACGTGCTGGCCGGTGGCCGCATCGTCAAGTCCGGCGGCCCGGAGCTGGCGCTGGAGCTGGAAGAAAAGGGCTACGGCTGGATCCAGCAGGCTGCCTGAGATGCTCGACCTCGACACTTTCCGCCGCGCCTTCGAGGCGCTGCCCGCGCCGGCGCGCACCGACGCGCGGCGCAAGGCACTGGACGCCTTTCTTGCCGGCGGCCTGCCCTCCACCGATCTCGAAGAGTGGAAGTACACCGACCTGGCGCCGTTCGCGGCACTGTCCGAGAGCGCGCTGAACCCCGAGGCTGAAGCCGGCGCTGCCGGCGCCGGTTTCAGCGACGCGCTGGACGCGCTCAACGCCGCCTTCGCCGGCGGCGCCAGCGAACAGCGCATCGCCGCCAACACGCAGCTCGAAGCACCGATCCGCCCGGCCGACCGCGCCCACCAGCGCCACCGCCTGCACCTGGAGCGCGGCAGCGAGGCGACGCTGATCCTCAACACCTCCGGCGAGGCGGTGTTCCAGACGATCTTCGCCGACATCAGGCTCGACGCCGGTGCACGCCTGCACCTGATCCGCGTCAACGACGCCGGTGCCGACGCGCACCGCCTGACGCGCATCAACCTGCACCTGGCACGCGACGCCTGCGCCGACGTGGTGACGATCGACCTCGGCGGCCGCCTGTCGCGCCACGATCTCAACGTGGATCTCGCCGAGCCCGGCGCGTCGATCCACATGCATGGCCTGTATGCGCCGGCCGGCAACGGTCACGTCGACAACCACACGCGCATCGAGCATCGCGCGCCGCATTGCAGCAGCCGCGAGCAGTACCGCGGCATCGCCCGCGACAAGGCGCGCGGCGTGTTCAACGGCATGATCCGCGTCCACAAGGACGCGCAGAAGACCGACTCCGAGCAGCGCATCGCCAACCTGATCCTGTCGCCCGGCGCCGAGATCAATGCCAAGCCGGAACTCGAGATCTACGCCGATGACGTGAAGTGCGCGCATGGCGCCACCTTCGGCCAGCTCGACGACGAGGCGCTGTTCTACCTGCGCTCGCGCGGCCTGCCGGAGGCCACCGCCCGCGCCCTGCTGACCTGGACCTTTGCCCACGAGATCCTGCAGCACATCCGCCTGGACGACGTGCGCAGCCGCATCACCAAGCGCCTGCTGCGCCAGCTGCCGGACACGGCGCAGCTGGAGGCCCTGCAGTGAGCGACGCCGGGGCTTTCGACCTGGCGCGCGTGCGCGCCGACTTCCCGATCCTGCGCGAGCAGGTGCGCGGCAAGCGCCTCGCCTATCTCGACAACGCCGCCACCACGCAGAAGCCGGAAAGCGTGCTGCGCGCGATGGACAGCTACTACCGTACCTCCAACGCCAACGTGCACCGCGCGGTACACGAGTTGGCGGAACGCGCCACCGGCCTCTACGAGGGCGCGCGCGACCGCATCGCGCGCTGGTTCAATGCGCCGCGGGAGCAGGTGGTCTTCACCCGCGGCACTTCGGAAGCGATCAACCTGGTGGCGCGCAGCTTCCTGGCGCCGCGCATCCAGCCGGGCGACGAGGTGCTGCTGACCGGCATGGAGCACCATTCCAACATCGTGCCCTGGCAGCTGGCGGGCGCGAAGACCGTGGCTGCGCCGGTGAACGACGCCGGCGAGCTGGTCTTCGAGGAGTGGCTGAAGCTGATCGGCCCACGCACGAAGCTGATCTCGGTGGTGCACGTTTCCAACTCGCTGGGCACGATCAACCCGGTGGCCGAGATGATCCGCGAGGCCAAGGCCCGCGGCATCCCGGTGCTGGTGGATGGTGCCCAGGCCATCGCCCACGTGCCGGTGGACTGGACTGCCCTGGGCGCGGACTTCTACGTCTGCTCGGCGCACAAGGCCTACGGCCCCACCGGCTTCGGCGCGCTGGTGGCGAAGCGCGAGCACCTGGAAGCGATGCCGCCCTGGCATGGCGGCGGCGACATGATCCGCACCGTGTCCTTCGACGGCAGCACCTGGAACGACGTGCCCTACAAGTTCGAGGCCGGCACCCCGGACATGGCCGGCGCCATCGGCTTTGCCGCGGCGCTGGACTGGATCGAGTCGGTCGGCCTGGAAGCGATCGCCGCCCACGAGCACGCGCTGCTGGAGTACGCCACGCCGCGGGTGGCCGCCGTGCCGGGCCTGCGCCTGATCGGCACCGCGCGCAACAAGGGCGGCATCCTGTCCTTCGTGATGGACGGTGCGCACCCGCACGACATCGGCAGCATTCTGGACCAGGAGGGCGTGGCGATCCGCACCGGCCACCACTGCACGATGCCGCTGATGGAGCGCTACGGCCTGCCCGCCACCGCCCGCGCCTCGCTGGCGGCGTACAACGGCCAGGACGACATCGACCAGCTGGTTGCTGCACTGCACAAGGTGGTCCGGCTGTTCGGCTGAAGCCGGCGCGCGGCGACCGTTCGTCCCGACCGTTCGTCGCAGCACGGGCCGGCAGGGATACCTGCTCTACAACAGGGGGCTGCGGCCGCGCTGTTCCCTGTGTAATCATGACCTTTGCCGATGAATGCACAGGCCCCCACCCCACAAGCCGCATCGCTGCCAGTCCTGCGCTGGCACGAAACGCTGCAGTTCAAGCTCGCCGCGACGCTGGTGGTGCTGTTCCTGCTGGCGCTGGCGGCTGCCGCGATCGCCGGCAAGTTCCTGGTACGCGACGATCTCGCCGGCGAGACCTTCCGCTACGAGCAGGAAAGCGGCCGCCGCCTGGCATTGCAGATGGACCAGCTGGCGCGTTCCGCCGAGGACAGCGCGCGCAGCATCGCCGCGCTGCTGCCGCATGCCTCGCCCGACCATCTGCGCAGCCTGGTCCCGGCATTGGTTGCCGACAATCCGCTGTACGCCGCGGTCGGCATCTGGCCCGAACCCAACACCCTGCGCCCCGGCGTGGAACGCGCCAGCCTGCTGTGGATGCGCGGCAGCGACGGCCGCCTGCAGCCGCGCGAGGACTACAACGACGCGCGCGTGGTGCCCTACTGGCATGAGCGCTGGTACACGCCGGCGCGCGAACTCAAGGACCCGCGCTGCAGCTGGAGCCTGAGCGTACGCGACCCCCTGTCCAAGGCGGCAACCCTGATCTGCAGCCTGCCCTTCGACAGGGACGGACGCTTCAGCGGCGTGGTCACCGTGGCGCTGCCGGTCACCAGGCTGCTGGAGACCTTCGCTGCGCGCACCGGCGGCGAACATGGCTACTCGCTGCTGCTCGACACCGACAGCAACATCCTCGCCGCCTCGCCGGCCCTGGCCGGCAAGCTGCCGCAGGACAAGCTGCTCAACCTCGCCGGCCTGGCCCAGCAGTTCGGCGCCTACAACCCGCTGGCGCTGGCACTGCACCAGCGCAACGAGGAGCTGCTGGCGGAGTTCCAGAAATCGCCGCTGGCCGGCGCCGCCAGGAAACTCAAGGCCGATACCCGCGAACTGTCCGCGGAGGAAGCCCAGACCACGCTGCTGGCCCTGTGGATGGGCGGCAAGGACCGCCCGCTGTGGGAGTCCAAGCCCGGCTTCGTGCTGCTGGACAGCGACCCGGTGATCGGCGGCCGCAGCTATGTCTCCGCCTTCGAACTCGGCTACCCCGGCTGGCGACTGCTGCGCGTGACCTCGGCCAGCGAGGGTTTCGCCGGCGTCGATATCCTGTTCCTGCGCACGCTGCTGGTCACCGCCGGCGCGCTGGCGCTCCTGCTCGCCCTGCTCTACTTCGGCTTCGGCGTGCTGGTGCTGGGCCCGCTGGGACGCATGGTGGAACGCATGTCGGAGACCTCCGGCACCAACGACAGCCTGGGCCTGCTCGGCAACGACAGGGCGGCCAACGAGCTCGGCCTGTTCGCCCATTGGCACAACGAGCGCGTGCGCCAGTTGCGCGACGTCACCGACCGCAACATCAGCATCAACTCGCAGCTGGCCACCGAGACCAGCGAGCGCCGCAAGCTGCAGGAACAGGGCACGCGCCAGCTGGAGCGTCACTCCCTGGCGCTGCAGGCGCTGGACGAGGCGGTGATCAGCACCGACGAGAACGGCCGTGTCGAGGACATGAACCCGGCGGCCGAACGCCTCACCGGCCATGCGCTGAAGACCGCGCGCGGCCAGGCCTTCGCGGACGTCTGCGTGACCCGCCACTCCGGCAGCGAGAGTGGCGGCGACACCACGGCGGATCTCGCGCGCACCGCGATGGAACGCGGCACGCGCATCGAACAGGGCGACAATCTCGTCATCGTGCCGCGCGGCGGCCCCGAGCGGCCGGTACTGGCCACGGCCACGCCGATCCGCACGCGCAGCAACCGCATCGCCGGCGCCGTGGTCGTGCTGCGCGAGCGCAGCGCGGTGACCGCCGCGGCCGCCGCCGCAGGCTTGCCGGCCACCGAGTCGGTGCGTGTCGCCGGGCTCAAGGACCCGCTGACCGGCCTGCCCCTGCGCGGCGCCTGCGAGCAGCGGGTGCGCGAACTGGTCGACGCCGCCAAGCTGGCGCCGCGCAGCCACGCCATGCTGTGGCTGGACCTGGATCAGTTCTCGCGCGTTTCCGACAGCGGCAGCCTCGCCGCCGGCGATGCCGTGCTGAGCCGCCTGGCGGAGCTGCTGGTCAACCTCACCGGCAGTGCCGGCGAGCTGTTCCGCATCGGCGCCGACCGCTTCACGATCGTGCTGGGCAACTCCAGCGCCGATCGCGCCCGCACCTTTGCGGAGGCCCTGCGCCGCACGGTGGCCTCCACCCGCTTCGCCTGGGAAGCGCGGCAGTACAACCTGACGCTGAGCATCGGCATCACCGAGTTCAACGGCGGCTCCGAGGGCGCGCAGGAAGTGCTGCGCCGCGCCGAGGAAGCCTGCGGCGCCGCCAAGCGCGCCGGCCGCAACAGCATCAAGGTCTACGACGACAGCATGAGCCGCCACCGCGCGCCGTCCGACGACGCGATCTGGGCAAGGCGCATCCGCAACGGCCTGGAACAGGGGCTGCTGCACCTGACCACGCAGGGCCTGCAGGCGGCACAGCCGCGGCGCGGCCAGATGCTGGAACTGCAGCTGGCGCTGGAGGACGAGGAAGGCTTCTGGACGCCGGCCCCGGGCTTCATGCCGGCCGCCGAGCGCCAGCGCCTCGCCGGAGAGCTGGACCGCTGGACCGTGCAGCGCATCCTCGGGCAGCTGGCGCGGCAAGCGGACATGCTGGGCGAACTGTCGCTGCTGTTCATCCCGCTGTCCGGCGTGTCCCTGATCGACCCGCGCTTCATCGACAGCGTGATCGAGCTGCTGGGCCAGAGCAACGCCGTGACGCCGGACCGCATCTGCTTCATGGCCGACCAGAAAGCGCTGCTGGCCCATCCGCAGTCGGCGGCGGGCTTTGCCAGCACGCTGCGTTCCATGGGCTGCCGCCTGGCGATCGACGGCTTCAGTGCCCGCGGCGCCGGCGAGCTGGCCCTGCTGCGCAGCCTGCCGGCCGAGTTCCTGCGCGTGGACGCCACGCTCTACCCTGCCGCCGCCAGCGACCCGGCGGAGCAGGCCCTGGCGGAGTCCACGCTGCGCCTGGCGCGTGCGCTGGAACGCCGCCTGATTGTGCACAACCTCGACGATCCGCGCCTGGCCGACCTGTGGCGCCGTGTCGGCGCCGACTACCTGCAGGGCAACGCGCTGTCGCGCGCGGTGCCGCTGGTGTTCGCCTCGAGCTGAGACCCGCGCCGCATTCCGCGGCCGCCGCGGCGCGTATGGTGGGGTAACGCCTCACCGGTCCGCCGCCATGCCCCGCTTCCTGCCGACTCTCCTGCTGGCCCTGCTGCTGCCGCTGCAGGCCCTGGCCGCCGCACCGGCGGAGCCCCGCTGGCTCAGCGATCCCGCCCAGGCCTTTGCCGAGGCACGACGCAGCCAGCGCCCGGTGTTCCTCTACCTGGAAGCACGCTGGTGCCACTGGTGCCACGTGATGCAGGAGCAGACGCTGGCCGATCCCGCGGTGCGCCGGGCCCTGGCGCGGCACTACGTGGCGCTGAAGGTCGACCATGATGCCAACCCGCTGCTGGCCAACCGCTACCGCGACTACGGCTGGCCCGCGCTGATCTTCCTGGCGCCGGACGGCAGCGAGATCGTCAAGCGCGCCGGCTACATCGCACCGCAGGATTTCCTGCGCCTGCTCGAAGCCATCGAGCGCGACCCCAGCCCCGAGTCGCTCGGCGGCGTGGCGGTCGCCGCGGCCGCCCAGCCCTCGCTGACAGCGGAGGCCCGTGCGCGGCTGCTGCAACGCCATGAGCTTTCCTACGACACCCGATTCGGCGGCCTGGCGACGGCGCAGAAGTTCATCGACCGCGACAGCGTCGAGTACGCGCTGGCGCATGCCGACGATCCAGCCGAACGGCGCAAGGCCGAACAGACACTGGATGCGGCCCAGGCGCTGATCGATCCGGTCTGGGGCGGGGCCTACCAGTACTCCACCGGCAGCGACTGGCAGCACCCCCACTACGAAAAGATCATGCGCACGCAGGCCGGCGTGCTGCGCATCTATGCCTTGGCCTGGGCGCGGCTGCAGCGCCCCGCGGACCTGCACGCGGCGCAGGCGATGCGCGACTACCTGCTGGGCTTCCTGCGCGATCCCGGCGGCGGCTTCTACGTCAGCCAGGACGCCGACCTGGTACCCGGCGAGAAGGCCCACGACTACTACGCCCTGGACGACGCCGGACGGCGCGCGCGCGGCCTGCCGCGCATCGACCGTTCGCTCTACGCCGACGCCACCGGCCAGGCGGCCGAGGCACTGGCGACGCTGTACGAGGTCTCCGGCGATGCGGCTGCGCTGCAGGCCGCGATCGCAGCCGGCGACTGGCTGCTGCGCGAACGGCGCGGGCGCGATGGCTGTTTCCGCCACGGCCAGCGCGACGACGGCCAGCGCTACCTCGGCGATTGCCTGGCGCCGGCGCGCGCCTTCCTGGCGCTGTACCGCGTCACCGGCGAGCGTCGCTGGCTGCAGCAATCGGTGGCGGCCTCCGATGCCATCATCCGTGCGTTCCAGGCGAAGCCCGCCGGCTACCTCACCGCGAAAGCCGGGCGCTCACCGCTGGCACCGCTGCCGGACCTGGCGGAGAACATCTCGCTGGTACGCCACTTCAACCTGCTGCGCCACTACGGCGGCCGCAAGGCGCATGGCGAGGCCGCGCATCACGCGATGCGTTACCTCGCCAGTGAGCGCGTGGTGGAAGACGCCTTCGAGGAAGCCGGCATCCTGCTCGCCGACGAGGAACTGGGCCGCGATCCGCTGCACCTGGTGGTGGTCGGCGGCAAGGGCGATGCCGCGGCACGCGGCCTCTACGACATCGCGCTGCGCACGCCCGGCGGCTACCGGCGGCTGGAGTGGTGGGACCGCAAGGAAGGGCCGCTGGCGAACGCCGACGTGGAGTACCCCAAGTTCCCGCGTGCTGCCGGCTATGTCTGCGGCAACGGCCGCTGCTCGCTGCCGAGTTTCGAAGCTGGGAAATACGCGGAGGCGATCGCCAAACTGGCGGCGGCGAAATAGCTTCGCAGGGTACGCACCCTGCAGACCGTCGCTCAAACCGCCTGCAGATGTTCGATCCGCAGATCCAGCGACTCCGCGCCCTGCCAGCGGTTCACCGCCAGCGTGAACACCGCCTGCAGCTTGCCGCGCGGTGACTGCAGGCGCTCGCCGCCGTGGAAGTCCACCGCGGTCAGCGGCGCGCCGCCGGCGGCGCTGCGCAGGCGGTACTTGGCGTGCTGGCCCTCGGCGCCGATCAGGCGCGCGTCCAGTACCTCGAAGCGCCCCTCGAACATCGGCTCCGGGAAGCCCTGGCCCCAGGGGCCAGCGTGTTCCAGCAGGCGCGCGGTGTCGATCTGCAGGTCTTCGGCATGCAGCTCGCCGTCGGTCTCCAGCACGCGCTGCAGCTGCGCCTCGCTGAGCCACTCGCGGCAGATCGCATCGAAGGCGTCGGAGAACGCCGTGAGGTTCGCTTCCGGCAGGCTCAGGCCCGCGGCCATGGCGTGGCCGCCGAAGCGGCCGATCAGGCCGGGGTGACGCGCGTCGATCGCCGCCAGCGCGTCGCGCACGTGCAGACCGTCGATGGAACGCGCGGAGCCCTTCAGCACGCCGGCTTCCTGCGCGCGCGCAAAGGCGATGGCGGGCCGGTGGCGGCGCTCCTTGATCTTGGAAGCAACCAGGCCAACGATGCCCTCGTGCCAGTCCTCGTCGAACAGCACCACGCCGACCGCAGTGCTGTCCTCACTCAGCACCAGCGCTTCTTCGTTCATCTGGGTCTGCAGTTCGCGGCGCTCGCGGTTGAAGCGGTCGAGCTGCGCGGCCAGCGCCTGCGCCTCTTCCTCGGTCTCCGCCAGCAGGCAGTCGATGCCGGTGCGGATGTCGTCGAGGCGGCCGGCGGCGTTGATGCGCGGGCCCAGGGCGAAGCCGAGGTCGATGGAACCGACGCGGTTGCTCTCGCGCCCCGCCAGCTTCAGCAGCGCCAGCAGGCCCGGCCGCGCACGCCCAGCGCGGATGCGGCGCAGGCCGTTCTCCACCAGGATGCGGTTGTTGTAGTCCAGGCGCGCAAGGTCGGCGACGGTGCCGAGCGCGACCAGGTCCAGCCACTCCGACAGGTTGGGCTCGGTGCCGCCCTCGAAGGCGCCGCGGCCGCGCAGCTCGGCGCGCAGGGCCAGCAGCAGGTAGAACATCACGCCGACGCCGGCCATCGCCTTTGAGGCGAACGTACAGCCCGGCTGGTTGGGATTGACGATGGCATCGGCCAAGGGCAGTTCGGGGCCCGGCAGGTGATGGTCGGTGACCACCACGCTCATGCCCAGTTCCTGCGCATGGCTCACGCCGGCGAGGCTGGCAATGCCATTGTCCACCGTCACCAGCACGCCGGCGCCGGTCGCGGCCGCCATTTCCGCCAGCTCCGGCGACAGGCCGTAGCCCATGCGGAAGCGGTCGGGCACCACGTAGAAGACTTCCGCTGCACCCAGCGCGCGCAGGCCCAGCACGCCCAGCGCGGTGCCGGTGGCGCCGTCGGCGTCGTAGTCACCGGCGATGACGATGCCCTCGCCCGCCTCGATCGCATCGGCCAGCAGTTCCGCCGCCGCCCCGATGCCGCGCAGGCCGGCCGGCGGCAGCAGGTGCTTGAGTTCCAGCGACAGCTGCGCCGCCTCGACGCCGCGCGCCGCGTAGATGCGGCGCAGCACCGGGTGCAGCGAGTCGGGGAAGCCGCCGGATTCGGCGGTGGGACGGGAGCGGATCAGCAGGGTCACGGGAACAGGCCCTCTGTTAGTCCACAACAACAGGTCTTTGAGAATGCGAAGAAACCGTAGCGAGCGGCCCGAGGTTGCGGCTGCGGCGCACAGCCGTACAGAAGTACGGCGAGCAACGCAGATGCAAGATCGGGTCGTGCAGTAGGTTTATTCGTATTCTCAGCTCAAGCGATCCAGCAACGCCTTCTCGACTGCCGAGCGATCCGCCGGCACCTGGATCAGGCCCTGCAGGCCACCCTTGACGATGATGTCCGGGTCCTTCAGGCCGTTGCCGGTCAGCGTGCAGACCACGGTGCTGCCCTGGTCGATCTTGCCGGCCTTGATGTCGCGCAGCGCGCCGCAGAGCGAGGCGGCGGAGGCCGGCTCGCAGAACACGCCTTCCTTCTCGGCCAGGAAGCGCTGCGTCTTCAGGATCTCTTCGTCCGTGCACTCGTCGAACCAGCCGCCCGACTCCTTCTGCACGACCCAGGCCTGGCTCCAGGACTGCGGATCGCCGATGCGGATCGCGGTGGCGACGGTCTCCGGGTCCTTCACCGGCGCGCCGCGCATGAAGGGCGCAGAGCCGGCAGCCTGGAAGCCGACCATCTTCGGACGGTTCGACACCAGCGCATCGGTGCTGTACTTGCGCAGTTCCGGCGGCAGGGTGTTGGCGGCGGTGTTGAAGCCGGACACCTCGGAATAACCGATCCAGTGCGCGGTGATGTTGCCGGCGTTGCCGACCGGCAGGCAGTGGTAGTCCGGCGCGCGGCCCAGGGCCTCGACGATCTCGAAAGCGGCGGTCTTCTGGCCCTGCAGGCGGAACGGGTTGATCGAGTTGACGATGGTGACCGGCGCGGTCTGGGCCACTTCCTTGACCAGGCGCATGCCGTCGTCGAAGTTGCCCTGGATCTGCACCACCACGGCACCATGGACCACGGCCTGGGCCAGCTTGCCCAGCGCGATCTTGCCTTCCGGGATCAGCACGAAGGCGGTGATGCCGGCGCGCGAAGCGAAAGCGGCGGCGGCGGCCGAGGTATTGCCGGTGGAGGCGCAGATGATGGCGCGCGAGCCCTCGTGCACGGCCTGGGTCACGGCCGCGGTCATGCCGCGGTCCTTGAAGGAGCCGGTCGGGTTCAGGCCCTCGAACTTGACGTAGATTTCACCCTCGAAGCCGACCAGGCCGGGGATGTTCTCCAGGCGGATCAGCGGCGTGCGGCCCTCGCCCAGCGAGATCGCACGGACCTCCGGGGCAAACGGCAGGCGGGAGCGGTATTGGTCGATCAGGCCGGTATAGCGGGTCACGTCGGATTCTCTAGGGGTGCAGAAAGGGTGGATTTTACGCCAGTTTGCGTTCCAGGCCGGCTTTCACCGCCGGCCAGTCGCTGTCGATGATGCTGAAGTACACCGAGTGCCGCAGGCGGCCACTCTCCATGATCATGTGGTTGCGGAAGATGCCTTCCTCGGTGGCGCCGATACGCGCCAGGGCGCGGCGCGAGGCCTGGTTGCCGGAGTCGGTCTTGAACTCGACCCGAATCAGGCCCAGGGTCTCGAAGGCATGGCGCAGCATCAGGTACTTGGACTCGGTGTTGACCGCGGTGCGCTGGAACGCCGGGGTCAGCCAGGTCCAGCCGATCTCGGCACGGCGGTGCGCGGCCTCGATCGCGGCAAAGCGGGTACTGCCGATGACCCGGCCGCTGGCGGCGTCGATCTGCGCGAAGGGCAGCACCAGGCCGTTGGCCTGCCAGTCCAGCGCCTGCTGCACCCAGGCACGCGTGCGCTCGGGGCCCTGGGCGGACTGCGGGTACCAGGTCCAGATCGCCGGATCGGTGCCGGCCTCGGCCAGCGCGTCGATGTGCTGCAGGCCCAGCGGCTCCAGGCGCACATGCCGGCCTGCCAGCGTCACTGGATCCAACTTCATCGGGGGCACTTGCAGCAAAAGCTCATGCAGTCCGCAAATGAACGCGAATCAACGCAAATGCAGTCTTACATTCGCGTTCATTTGCGTTCATTTGCGGACTGATGGTCAGTCGAACTTCTCGACACGGAAGCGCGCCACACCCTCGCGCACGAACGGCAGGGTCTGCATCTCCGCCATCGCGGTGGCGAGGCGCTGTTCCGACACCACCGAGGTGATCAGCGCCACCTTGGCATCCTCGCCGTCGTGCGGCTCGCGCTGGATGATCGCTTCCACGCTGATGTCGTGGGCGGCCAGGATCGCGGTGAGCTTGGACAGCACGCCCGGCTCGTCGGCGACACGCAGGCTCAGGTAGTTGGCGGACTCGGTCTCGGCTTCCGGCACGATCGGCAGCGGCTTGACCGCGTCGGGCTGGAAGGCCAGCGCCGGCACGGCGTAGCGCGCGTCCATGGTCAGGGCACGGGCGATGTCGACGATGTCGGCGACCACCGACGAGGCGGTGGCCTCGCTGCCGGCGCCGCGGCCATAGAAGCCGACCTGGCCGACCGCATTGCCCTTGACCAGCACCGAGTTCAGCACGCCGTCGACCTTGGCCAGCAGCTTGTCCTCGGGAATGAAGGTGGGCTGCACGCGCAGCTCCACCCCGCCCTCGCTGCGCTTGGCGATGCCGAGCAGCTTGATGCGGTAGCCCAGCTGGCGTGCGTTGGCGATGTCCTGCGAGGTGACGCGGGTGATGCCCTCGGTGGCCACCGAGGAGAACGACAGCGGAATGCCGAAGGCGATCGAAGCCAGGATCGTCAGCTTGTGCGCGGCGTCGACGCCCTCGATGTCGAAGGTCGGGTCGGCCTCGGCATAGCCGAGCTTCTGCGCGGCGGCCAGGGCGTCGGCGAAGTCTTCGCCCTTCTCGGTCATCTGCGTGAGGATGTAGTTGCAGGTGCCGTTGATGATGCCGGCGACGCTCTCGATGCGGTTGCCGGCCAGGCCCTCGCGGATCGCCTTGATGATCGGGATGCCACCCGCCACCGCGGCCTCGAAGGCCACGACGACGTTGGCGGCGCGGGCCGCCTCGAAGATGCGGTTGCCGTCCTGCGCGATCAGCGCCTTGTTGGCGGTGACCACGGACTTGCCGCGCGCAATCGCGGCCAGGATCAGCTCGGCCGCCGGCGAGTGGCCACCGATCAGTTCGGCCACCACGTCGACGTCGGCATCGCGGGCGATGCTCATCGAATCGGTGGTGACCTGGATGCCCGACAGGTCCACGCCGCGCTCGCGCGACAGGTCGCGGGCGCTGGCATGCGTGACGATCACCGGGCGACCGACACGGCGGCTGATTTCCTCGGCGTTCTCACGCAGGACCTTGATGACGCCCTGGCCTACAGTGCCAAGACCAATCAGGCCAACCCGGACAGGCTTCATACCTTCGCTTCCTTCAACATTTTCTTGATACCACGCATGGCCTGGCGCGTACGGTGCTCGTTCTCGATCAGTGCGAAGCGCACATGGTCGTCGCCGTACTCGCCGAAGCCGATGCCCGGCGACACGGCAACCTTGGCCTCGTTCATCATCAGCTTGGCGAACTCCAGGCTGCCGAGCTTGGCGAAGGGCTCGGGAATCTTGGCCCAGATGAACATGCTGGCCTTGGGAATGGTGACGCTCCAGCCGGCCGCGTGCAGACCCTCGCACATCACGTCGCGGCGCTCCTGGTACATCTGCGCGATTTCATGCACGCAGTCCTGCGGGCCTTCCAGCGCGGCGATGGAGGCGACCTGCATCGGCGTGAAGGTGCCGTAGTCCAGGTAGCTCTTCATGCGCGACAGGGCGGTGCACAGCTCCTTGTTGCCGCACATGAAGCCGGTGCGCCAGCCCGGCATGTTGTAGCTCTTGGACAGCGTGAAGAACTCCACGCCCACGTCCTTGGCACCCGGCACCTGCAGGAACGACGGCGCTTTCCAGCCGTCGAACACGATGTCGGCGTAGGCGATGTCGTGGATCACCCAGAAGTCGTATTCCTTGGCCATGGCCACGACGCGCTCGAAGAAGTCGAGCTCGACGCACTCGGCGGTCGGGTTGCCGGGGAAGTTCAGGATCAGGAACTTGGGCCGCGGCCAGCATTCCTTGATCGCCTTCTCCAGCTCGGCGAAGAAATCGGTGCCCGGCGTCAGGCGCACGTGGCGCACGTCGGCACCCGCGATGACCGCGCCATACGGGTGAATCGGGTAAGCCGGGTTCGGCACCATCACCACGTCGCCGCGGTCCAGCGTGGCGAGCATCAGGTGCGCCAGGCCTTCCTTGGAGCCGATCGTGGCGACGGCCTCGGTCTCGGGATCCAGGTCCACGTCGAAGCGGGTCTTGTACCAGCGCGTGATCGCTCGGCGCAGGCGCGGGATGCCCTTGGACACGGAATAGCGGAACACCGCCGGGTCTTCGCGCTGCACCACCTCAACCAGCTTGTCGACGATGTGCTTGGGCGTGGCCTGGTCGGGGTTGCCCATCGAGAAGTCGATGACGTCCTCGCCGCGAGCTCGGGCACCCTTCTTCAGTTCGCCAATGACGTTGAAGACGTAGGGAGGGAGTCGCTGGATGCGGGGAAATTCATTCTTCACGAAGGTACCTTCATGACGGATTTCGCAGGGAGTTCCGTCAGTTAGGGGGAAAAAGGGCGCGTATTATCAAGTCGCCGGGCCGGATGTTCAATGCACAGAAGCCCCTGCAAACCGCCCGTACAGCGGGTTTACCGGACGTTCCGGCGCGTTTTCAGCCGGACTTGGCGGCCGGCTTGCCCTTGGCGGGCAGGAAACCGACCGGGTTGACCGGCTTGCCGCGCTCGCGGATCTCGAAATGCAGCAGGGGCTTGTTCTCCGGCCCCGAGCCCATTTCGCCGATCGGCTGGCCGGTGGTCACCACGTCGCCTTCCTTGACGTGACGCTGGCGGTTGTAGCCGTAGGCCGACAGGTGGACCTCGTCGTGCTTGATGATGATCAGCTCGCCGTAGCCCTTCAGGGCGTTGCCGCTGTAGACCACCCGCCCCGGGGCGGCGGCGAACACCGGCTGGCCGACCTTGCCGGTGAAATCCAGGCCCTTGTTGCCCTGCGCCGGCTCGTAGCCGCGCGAAACCGTGCCGTTGGTCGGCCAGGTCCACTGGAAGCCGACGGTATCCACCACCACGGCGCCGGGTGGCTCCAGCGGCGGCGGCGGGGTGGCGGCGGTGATCGGCTCGGACTTGATCGGCGCGACGTCGGCCTCGGGCGCCGCCGTGGTCTCGACGTCACCCTCGCTGTAGCGCGCCGGCGGCGGTGCCGGGGGAGCCTTCAGGCGCAGCACCTGGCCCGGGCGGATCAGGTAGTCGGAGCCGATGCCGTTCCAGCGCGCCAGCTCGCGGAAATCCAGATTGTTGCGGAAGGCGATGGCGTAGACCGTGTCGCCGCGCTGCACCAGGTGGTCGTCGGCGCCCACCGGGCGCTCCGGCCGGGCCGGCGCCTCGGCGACCGCCTTGGTCTTGCCGTTGTAGACCTTGCGCTCGCCCTGTTCCCAGGAACCCAGTCCGGCACAGCCGGCGAGCAGGGTGGCGCAGAGCGCCAGGGCCAGGGAACGCGGCAGGGTCTTCATGCCGCCCCACCCGGCCGGCGGCGCAGCAGGAACCACAGGCCGAAAGCCGCCGTCAGCAGCACCGCCACCAGACCGACCTCGTGCGTGTACTCGGTGATCGCCTGGATCGCCGGCTCGCCGAAGAAGTAGCCGGCCGCCACCAGCACCGCGCACCACAGCGTGGCACCCAGGCCGGTAATGAGCACGAACGGCAGCAGGCGCATGCCGAATACGCCGGCGGGCAGCGATATCAGGTGACGGATCACGGGCAGCAGGCGTCCAACGAACGTGGCCAGGTTGGCGTTCTTCAGGAACAGCGCTTCGGCCTCATGATACTTGCGCTCGTTGATCAGGAAGTAGCGGCCATAACGCAGCAGGAAGGCACGGCCGGCATAGCGCCCCAGCGCATAGTTGGCGCTGGCGCCGATGATCGAGCCCAGGCCACCGGCGGCCACCGCCAGGAAGGGGTTGAGCTGACCCTTGGCGGCGAGATACCCGGCCGGGATCATCACCAGCTCCGAGGGCACCGGGAACAGGCTCGACTCCAGCGCCATCAGGAACACGATCTCGGCATAGCCCATGTGGGCCAGGATGCCGCTGAGCCACAGGCCGAAGGCCTCCATCAGGCCTTGCCCGCCAGCAGCGGCACGAAGCTCACCGGCGTCACGTCCTGCTCCTTGAAGGAGCCGGTGATGCGGCGGTCGATCACGCGCAGCACCTGCCGGCCCTGCGGCCCCACCGGGATCACCAGGCGGCCACCCTTGTCGAGCTGGGCCAGCAGTGCCGGCGGCACGCTCTCGGCGCCGGCGGTGACCAGGATGCCGTCGTAGGGTGAATGCGGCAGCCAGCCCTGCATGCCGTCGGCATAGCCGAAGTGCACGTTGCGGCAGCCCAGCTCGGTGAGGCGCTTGCGCGCCACTTCGGACAGCGGCTTGATGCGCTCCACCGTGAACACCAGGTCGACCAGGTCGGCCAGCACGGCGGTCTGGAAGCCGCTGCCGGTACCGATCTCCAGCACGCGCTTCAGCCGCTTGCCCTGCAGCAGCAGCTGCGTCATCAGCGCCACGATGTAGGGCTGCGAGATGGTCTGGGCATGGCCGATCGGCAGCGCGTCGTTGTCGTAGGCGCGGGTCTTCAGCGCCTCGGCCACGAACTCATGGCGCGGCACCTTGGCCATCGCCGCCAGCACCTTCTCGTCGGTGATGCCGAGGCGGCGCAGTTCGTCGAGCAGGCGCGAGCGTGGCGCCGGCACCGCTGGCGCGGTCGCGGTTGCAGCGGCGCGGGCCTGCGCCGGCGTCCTGTTGCGCAGGTCGTATCTCAAAGGCGGCTTGCCCATTGTCCGAGCCGGTCCAGCAGGTTGTGTCGCGTCAGGTCCACCAGGATCGGCGTGATCGAGGCGCGGTTCCGCGCCACGGCGTAGAAGTCGGTGCCGGGGCCGCAGTCGGCCTCGCCACCGGCGGCGCCGATCCAGTAGATCGTCCGGCCGCGCGGGTCGGCGGCCCTGGTCACGGCCTCGGCGCGATGGCGGTTGCCCAGGCGCGTCACCTCGAAGCCCTGCAGCTGCTCCCAGGGGATGTCCGGCACGTTGACGTTGAGGATGGTGTCGCCAGGCAGCGGGTCTTCCGCCAGCCGCTCGACCAGGCGCAGGGTCACCCGCGCCGCGGTCTCGTAGTGCTTCGGGCTATGCGACACGCAGGACACGGCGATCGCCGAATAGCCCAGGTGGCGGCCTTCCATGGCGGCGGCGACGGTACCGGAATACAGCGTGTCGTCGCCCAGGTTGGCGCCGGCGTTGATGCCGGAAACCACCATGTCGGGCTTGGTCTCCAGCAGGCCGGTCAGCGCCAGGTGGACGCTGTCGGTGGGCGTGCCGTCGACGCAGTAGACGCCGTCCGGGTGGCATTGCGCACGGATCGGGTTGAGCAGGGTCAGCGAGTTGCTGGCGCCGCTGCGGTTGCGGTCGGGCGCCACCACGGTGACCTCGTGATGCTTGCGCAGGTGTTCGTGCAGGCAGCGAAGGCCTGGCGCCATGCAGCCGTCGTCGTTGGAGAGCAGGATTTTCATGCTTACGGAATGAGCTGGCGCTAGTTTACCGGTTTGGGGCGCTATGATGTTCCCGCGACAAGGATTTTTCATGGCGAAGCCAGCCCCCGACGAAGACGACAGCGCGCTGTTCCGCGAGGCGGTACGGGACGTGCGTCCCAAGGCCCCCAGCGAGCACGTCACGCTGGGCGGCCAGCGCCTGTCCACCCGGCCGCGCCAGCGCGAGGCCGACGACCGTGAGGTCATGCGGGAACTGCTGGAGGAGCCCTCCGAGCTGTTCGAGAGCGGCGACACCCTCTCCTACCGGGCCGACGGCATCCAGGACAGCGTCTACCGCAAGCTGCGCCGCGGCCAGTACCGGCTGGAGAAGGAACTGGACCTGCACGGCCTCAACCGCGACCGGGCGCGCGCGGCCGTCACCGAGTTCCTGGCGTATTGCCAGGACCAGGACCTGCGCTGCGTGCGCATCATCCATGGCAAGGGCAACGGCTCGCCCAATTCCGGGCCGGTGATCAAGTCCCTGCTCGACGGCTGGCTGCGCAAGCGCCGCGACGTGCTGGCGTTCTGCTCGGCGCGCCAGGTGGACGGCGGCACCGGCGCGGTCTACGTGCTGCTGCGCCGCGCGGCGGCATGAGCCCCATCGGCCGCCTGTTGCGGCTGGCCTGGCCCCTGCCCTGGTCCCTGGCCGGCCTGCTGCTGGCCCTGCCGGCGCTGGCGGGCGGCAGCTTGCAATGGCGCCGGCTGGGCGACACCGGCGCCCTGTTCGCCTGCGGCGGCCTGACCGGCTGGCTGCTGGCGCGCAGCTGGATCGGAGCGATCACGATCGGCCACCTGGTGCTGGCGCGCGACGCCGCCACGCTGGAACGCACCCTGGCCCACGAACTGGCCCATGTGCGGCAGTACGAGCGCTGGGGCCTGCTGTTTCCCTTCCTCTATCTCTGGGCCTCATGGCGCGCCTGGCGCGCCGGCGGACGCGCCTACTGGGACAACCGCTACGAGGTGGAAGCGCGGGCGGCGGAGTCGATACCGGGTGGCTTGCCCCTTTGACAGGTGACGCGAACAGGTGACGCGCTCCGTTCGCTCCCCGTTAGACTGCTGGTGTTCCACGAAACTCCAGAGACCACGCACTCCATGAACTCATCTTTCGCCGCCAGCGCCTTCAGGCCCTTCCGATTCGCACTGCTGGGCCTTCTGGCCTGTGGCATCACCGCCTGCGGCAGCGGAGGTGGCGGTGGCGACAACGACGGCGAATTCGGGTCAACCGCCTTCTATAAGTTCGATGAAGAGAGCGGCAGCACGGCCACCAATAGCCGCTTCAACGCCTTCCATGGAACGCTGGTCGGCGTCCAGCGAACCGAAGGCCGCTTTGGCCGGGGCGTGGACTTCACCGCCCAGCCGTCGGCCCACGTGCTGTTCGATATCTGCTGTCATGGCGATGTCAACGGGAATGGCAGCCTCTACATCGATTTTCCGAACAACCAGATCACCATGGCGATGTGGGTACGGCCAGTCTCCGCTTCCACCGAAACGATCTACCCGATCCTCGGCGGCAACGATTTCGGCGTACAGAGCTTCAAGTTGCGTCTGCGCGAGAATCGCCTGGAGCTGCTGCTCTATCCCCCCAACAACGGCGCGCCCTTCTCCCTCATCCGCAGCGCCTCGCTGCTCTCCGACCAGCAGTGGACCCACATCGCCCTGGTCTATGACGGCAGCACTGCGGTGATCTACCTCAATGGCGAAGAGAACAGCCGTGTGAGCCTCTCAGCACCTGTCCAGACGGTGCACAACGACCTTTTCCTGGGCGGCATCCCCGAAACGACTCCCTCGTTCCCCGGACGTATCGATGAGCTGCTCCTCTCGACGACGGCCTTCACGCAGGCACAGGTCAGAAGCCTACTGACGGGCGGTTGAGGGTTCCGATCCACAGCGGGAGCGGGGCTTACCTGGCCGAAGGCCTATGATCCGCCGCCAGCAGGGCTGCGGCGGCCCGCGCCGCCAGCTCGCTTTCATCTGGCACCTCGGCCAGCCAGGGTGAGCTGGCGCTGGCAGGTGGCGGCAAACCCTGTGCGGCGCCTGCGAGGGCCAGCACCTCGCCGTCGCAGGCCGGGTGAACCAGCCTGAGCACTTCGCGCAGCAGGGTTTCCGGGGTAGCCGCCTGGCCTTCGGCAGCGGCGATCTCCGCGCCCGCCAGCACCAGCAGGTCGTAGCGCGCAAACGGCAGCCCCGTGTCGAGCAGGCCGGCATCGTCCACCGCGACCAGGGCGGCATCGACGCCGCGGTGGGCCACCAGCATGCGGCCGCCGGCGAAGCTGCCGACGGGCCCGGCGGCGATGCGCTCCCCAGCTGCCGTGACGCCCTGCCGGCCCACGCAACCGACGCGCAACCCCGCAGCACCCAGCCGCGCCGCGATACCGGCCAGCAGGCCGCTGCCCTCACCGGCGCCGATCACCAGCGCGGTCGGGATGCGGCCATTGCCCCGCACCAGGCGACCGAGGATCAGCGGATAGAGATGGGCGCTGGTGATCTGCCCCAGGGTCGGCTGGCCATTGACCTCGCAGACCGCGGCACCGCCCTCGTGCCAGGAGCGCGCGATGTCGGGGATCAGCAGGTCGACGCCGGCCAGGTCCAGCCCCAGGGCCTCGGCGGCGCGTATCGCCAGCCGGGCGTTGTCCGGATGCACCTGGTCGAACACCGGCACGGGGACCGCGCCCGCACCGATGTTGGCGACCCGCCGCAGGCGCAGGACGCGCCCTTCGGCCGGCACGTCGTCGGGCCCCAGGCCGGCCTTGCGCAGCAAGGACAAGGCCTCCTCGTCCAGTTCCACGCGACGCAGCCTGGCTCCCTTGCCCGCTCCACGCCGCGGATCGGCATTGAGCCGCTGCAGCAGCTCCCGCACCGGTGCGCGGCCGTCGCCGGTGACGCTGGCGGGCTGACGCTCGATGGCCCAGACCAGCTCACCCTGGAACACGTTGAGGCGATAGTCGCGGCCTTCGACATGGCTTTCCAGCAGGATGCTGCGGCTGTAGCGCGAGGCCGTCTCGAAGGCGGCACGCACCTCCTCCGGCGTGCCCAGGCCGGGAGCGACGGCGATGCCGCCCTCGGTGTCCTCGGGCTTGATCACCACCGGGTAGCCCAAAGCCGCGGCAGCCTGCACAGCCGCCTCCGCCGTGGCCACTGTGACCTGGCGCGGCACCGGGATGCCGGCCTCGGCCAGCATCGCCGAAGCCTGCGCCTTGTGCCGCGCCAGCCGCGCGGCGATATGCGAGGTCTGGTCGGTGAAGGAGCTGACCAGCCAGCGCGCACGCGCGCCTTCGCCGAACTGGATCACGCCACCCGCACGCTGGCGACAGGGAATGCCCAGCGCCTGGGCCGTGCGCATGAAATGCGCGGCATTGGAGCCGGACGACAACAACGCGGCCAGGGCGCCCAGCACGCCCGGCAGTTCCGCCTGCAGCGGCTGAAGGTCCTCGCCGGCCAGCGTTGCGTTGCAGGCCCGCAGCAGCCAGCCGAAAGCCGCCGCCGCGGCGGCCTCGCCCCGCTGCAGCAGCGGCAGCACCGCCAGCCAGTGGCCCACACGGGCAGCGACCACCCGCCCCGGTTCCTGCAGCGGCAGGCCCGCAGCACGCTGCAGTGCCAGCATGCCCTGCAGCAGGATGTCCCCTGCCTCCAGGTTTTCTTCGAGCAAGCCGCCGGCTTGTTCGACCGGCAGACCCAGGATCTGGACCAGCCAGGCCGGCAGGGAGCGCAGCGCCTGCAGCGACTCCCCGGCAGGCATCGAGACGCTGACCAGCAGGCCGGGATGCCGCAATCCATAGGCGTAGCCCGGCATCGCGCAGGGCGCGTCGGCCAGGCGCAGGCTCATGCGGACTCTGGCAGCGGCCGGAAGCAGAGCGTGGGACAGCGCTCGGCCAGTTCGTACTCGCCGCAACGCTGTTCGACGATGCTGAAATGCGGCGCGGCAACCTCGGCCAGCGCGGCGAGTGTCGGGAAGCAGTAACGGGTATCGGTACCGCGGTAGGCCTCGATGGTGTCGGTGCTCTCGCGCGGCCAGCCCGCGCGGCGCGCCAGCTCGTCGCGATCCGGAAACAGTTGCTCGAAGCTTGCGAGGATATCGGTCACCGCAACGCTGAAACCGGCATCGGCGGGCAAGGCCATCGCCACCCGCCATTTCAGCGCGTGGAAGCTGCCCACCTGCCCCTGCAGGGCCGCGTCGCGCACCGCC
This sequence comes from Solimonas sp. K1W22B-7, assembly GCF_003428335.1. Lineage (GTDB taxonomy): Bacteria > Pseudomonadota > Gammaproteobacteria > Nevskiales > Nevskiaceae > Solimonas_A. The sequence continues at coordinate 2,182,226 of NZ_CP031704.1, read as the reverse complement.
TCCAGGCTCTCCTGCCGGTCGGGCCGGATGAAGCAGCGCAGCGCCATCAGGCCCGCCGGACGCAGCACGCGCCGCGCCTCGGACAGCACCGCCGGTATCCCGGCCAGGGACGGCAGGGCGTTGAGGGAGCCGTCGCCGACGATCGCGGTGACCGAAGCATCTGGCAGCGGCAGCTCCTGCCAGCGCGCCCGCAGGACTTCCGAAGACACTGCCGTACTGGGGCGCCACAGCGAGGCGATCATCGGGCCGCTGTGATCCACCGCCAGCAGGCGGCCCCCGGCCGGCCAGGGCAGCTGCACCAGTTCCTGGGTAACGCCCAGCACCAGCACCTTCGATGGCAAGCCCGCCTCCGCCAGCGCCGGCTGCACCAGCGACAGGGCGCGCCGTGCATCCTCGGGCAGTGGCTTCAGCGGCGAACCGATGCGCTGCCACTGGCCCGAATGGCGGGTCCAGACTCCTTCCTGTGCGTGCGGATCAGGCTGCAAGCGGCGCTCCGTTTTTGCTTCACCTGCAGATTACCGGAACGTCCGGACTTAGGGTCTGCCACCCATTCCCCGGTCGCAGCGATCGGGGAATGGGTGGCAGACCCCAACGCAGCGTGGCCGCGTCAATCCCCCTCCTGCGCACCGAGCCCGCAGTGTCTCCCGTTTCCCATCGGGTATCCTGCTCGCATCAATGTTCGGGGGAACATTCCATGGATAGCAAAAATATCGGCCGGCGCCTGTTCAGGGCGCTGGTGCTGTCAGCTTGTGTCTTGAGTCTTGCCGGTTGCGCCGCGGGACGCGCATTGAACAAGCCGGCCGAAAAGGACTACGACGTCCTGGAGGTCGGGACGGATCGCGACCTGGTCCGCGCCGAACTGGGGCAACCCATGGCATCGGCCGCAGCGGGCAACTGCGACATCTTCTCCTTCGAGGAAGGCTCCGGCGGCCTCAAGTACCTGCGCGCAGCGGGGTACTCGCTGCTGGCGATCGGCACGCTGGGCATCAGTGAAATGGTGACCAACCCGGTCGAGGCCTCGGTGGGCAACGACAAGGTTCGCATCCGCGTCTGCTACGACCCGCAGCACAACGTGAACTACTCGGAGTTGCTGCGCGTCGGCAAGCCGGCGAAGCTGATGTCCGGCAGCCATCCGCCGGCGCCGGTCGCCAAGCCGGTAGTCGCGGTCGCACCGCCGCCCGCCCCTGCGCCGCCGGTGGTCGAGCCTGCACCCGTCCCTGCGCCTGTCGCAGTAGAGATGCCGCCAACCGAACCCGCCCCGGCTGCAGCCGCGACACAGGACGCAGAGGCGGTTGCCGCGGTGCAGGCCGTCGAGCAGTCGCTGATTGAAGAGCCCAGCAGCAGCACGCCAGCGCCGACACCGCCGGCCGAACCTGCCGGCCCGACACCGTAGCGCCAGGGCCTGTTAACACTACGGCAGTCGCTGTGACTGCTGTAGTGTTAACAGGCCCTGGCGAGCGGAGGACGCCGCCAGCACCCGGCATGCGGATACCGGCCTACTGCAGTTGCGACTTCAGGCCCATCATCCCCATCACCAGGAAAACCAGCGACATCCAGGCCAGGGGGTCCCGCGGCATGCGCGGACTCAGCAGCAGGAAAGCCGGAACGGCGAAGAGCCCCAGCCAGGGGCTGAACCCTGCGCCCACGGTCAGCGTGGAGAGCGACACCATGGCAATCGACCACAGGTTTCGCGGCCCCGGCTCCTGTTGCCAGGACTGCAGCCTGGTCGCCAGGCTTCCGGGCCGCAGCGACTGGCGTCGCCATATCGCGCTGCCCTGTGCGACCAGCAGCGGCAGCGCAGCCAGCAGCAGGGCCAGCACAGCGGCCGGCAAGGGGTGATGCAGAATCCTGGGACCCGCCGACTCGCGGGCCCATTGCTGGATTGCGAGCGTGAACAGCGGCGCAAGGCCCAGGCACAGTCCGATCAGCTTGATGAGGGACTCGACGCTCAGCGGGCGCTCCAGCAGGTAGCGCATCCACCAGCTCACCGCTTCGGGGCGCGTCTCGAAGCGCAGGACCTGGGACTTGAGGGACTCCAGGGTATGGAGCAGCTGGCTCATCGCCTCGCGGTTGTTCTCCCACCACGCGAACCTGCGGAACCGCCTCTCGTCGACCGGAGCGCCGAGCAGATCCAGCGCCCGGCTCTGCCGCCGCGACTCGCGCTCCCGTTTCGCCGCGAGCTTCTCGCGCCATGCACGAGCCCAGACGCGCGACCTCAGCTCCGTCAGCCATGCCTCGGCATCGCCCAGGTCGCGCCAGGGCTCGGACCAGTTGAAGTAGGTCTCGCAGGTCGCGGCAAGGCCGTGGTAGCGATCGAACTCCTTGAGCAGCAGGCCCAGCATCTCCCGCTGCAGATCTCCCTGGAACTCCAGCGCGACACGGTCCTCGCGGTGCAGTTGCTGGCCAAGCCAGCCGACGCGTCGCTCGCGCGGCTGGGCCAGCAGGCCCTCACAGAGCTCCTTTGCCAAACCCGGCGGCACGCCCGTATCCGGCTCGACCTGCGGTAAGCGGGGGGCTTGCAGCGGCGGGAGCGGCGGCTCCTCGTCCCGGGTCCATTCGATCGCCAGTTCGTAGGCGCTGCGCAGCCGCTGGAAGCGTTCCGGATCGTCCTCCGGGCGCACCTGGCGCAGCAGTGCCGCGTAGGCGCGCTTGATCTCGCGGGGATCGCGGGTCGGCTCGCAGCCGAGTTCCTGCCAGATATCCATGGGAGAGCCCGGCAGCGCGCCGTGTTTCCTTCAGTGCCTGCCTAGCCGCCGGCCGACAGCAGCACCACGGCGTGCGCGGCGATGCCTTCCTTCCGGCCGATGTGCCCCATGCCCTCGTTGGTGGTGGCCTTGACGTTGACGCAGGCCAGGTCCACGCCGAGGTCCGCGGCCAGCACCTCGCGCATCGCCTGGGTATGCGGTGAGACCCGCGGCACCTGGGCGATCAGCGTCAGGTCGGCGTTGACCACGCCGTAGCCGGCCTCGCGCACGCGGCGCATGACCTCGGCCAGCAGGCGGCGGCTGTCGATGCCCTGGAACTGCGCATCGGTGTCGGGAAACAGCTTGCCGATGTCGCCGCCGCCGATGGCGCCCAGCAGGGCGTCGCAGAGGGCGTGGATCATGGCGTCACCGTCGGAGTGGGCGATGATGCGCCAGGCGCAGGGGATGAAGACGCCGCCGAGGTGGACACCCTCGCCCGCCTCGATGCGATGGGCGTCGAAACCGTGGCCGATACGGAAATTCAAGGACTGCTCTCCTGTTGCGCCAGCCAGAACTCAGCCAGGCGCAGGTCTTCGGGATAGGTCACCTTGATGTTGCTCTCGCTGCCGCGCACCAGGCGCGGCTTGTAGCCGGCCCGTTCCATGGCGCCGGCCTCGTCGGTGACCGCCAGACCGCGCTCGTCGCACTCCCGCAGGGCCTGCACCAGCAGGTCCACGCGGAACAGTTGCGGCGTCTGCGCGCGCCAGACGAACTCGCGGTCCACCGTGCCGGCGACCTTGCCCTTCCTGGCTTTCTTCAGGGTGTCGCTGACCGGCAGGGCCAGCAGGCCGCCATGCTCGTCGGCCGCCTCGTCGCAGAGCTTTTCGATGTCGTTCCAGGCGACGCAGGGCCGCGCGGCGTCATGCACCAGGGCATAGACCTCGCCGAAGGCACTGGTGCGCTGGGCCACGGCCTCGAGGCCGGCCAGGACCGATTCCGCGCGGGCGGCCCCGCCGATGGTGGTGACGATCTTGGGGTGCCGTGCGATCGGCAGGCGGGAAAACTCGGCGTCGTTGCGGGCCAGGACCACCACCACCCCGTCGATCCATTCGGATTCCAGGAACGGCGCCAGGCTCCACTCGATCAGCGAGCGGCCGCGCAGGGGAAGGTACTGCTTGGGACGGGCCAGGCCCATGCGCGTGCCACCGCCGGCGGCGGGGAGCACGGCCCAGTAACGCGCCTTGGAATTCACAGCGGGCTAAGGCCTGCGCGCGGAGCTACTGCGCCACCACGAGATAGAAGGTCTCGTTCGCCTTGATCATGCCCAGGGTGGTGCGGGCGCGGGCCTCGATGGCGGCGGTGCCGCTGCCCAGGTCGCGCACTTCGGCATCGCGGGCGGCGTTGCGGGCCATCAGCTTGGCGTTCTCTTCCTGCTGGGCCTGGACCTGCGCCTTGAGCCGGTGGGTATGGGCTACCCCCCCGTCGGCAACCCACAGCCGCCACTGCAGCCCCGTCAACATCAGGGCGAGAACTGCAATGGCGACGCGGTTGCTCATGTTGTCAAGCTTACAGCACCACGGGGAAAGCGCCAGCACCCGGGTAGCGGGCGCGCTTGCCCAACTCGCGCTCGATGCGCAGCAGCTGGTTGTACTTGGCCATGCGGTCCGAGCGGCACAGCGAGCCGGTCTTGATCTGGGTGGCGGTGGTGCCCACGGCGATGTCGGCGATGGTGGCGTCCTCGGTCTCGCCCGAGCGGTGCGACACGACGCTGGAATAGCCGGCGTCGGTGGCCATCTGGATGGCCTCCAGGGTTTCGGTCAGGGTGCCGATCTGGTTGGGCTTGATCAGGATGGAGTTGGCCGTGCCGCGGATGATGCCCTCGGCCAGGATCTTGGTGTTGGTCACGAACAGGTCGTCGCCCACCAGCTGCACCTTGTTGCCGAGCTTCTCGGTGAGATACTTCCAGCCCTTCCAGTCACCCTCGGCGCAGCCGTCCTCGACCGAGATGACCGGGTACTTGGCGCAGATGCCGGCCAGGAAGTCGGCGAACTGCTCTGAGGTGTAGGACTTGCCCTCGCCGTGCAGGGTGTACTTGCCCTTGGCGTAGAACTCGGTGGAAGCCACGTCCAGGCCCAGGTAGATGTCCTTGCCCGGCTTGTAGCCGGCCTTCTCGATGGCCTGCAGCAGCACGTCCAGCGCCGCCACGTTGGACGGCAGGTCCGGCGCGAAGCCACCCTCGTCACCCACCGCGGTGTTCAGCTTGCGGGCCTTGAGCACGCCCTTGAGGGTGTGGAACACCTCGGCGCCCCACTGCATGGCCTCGGAGAAGCTCTTGGCGCCGACCGGCAGGATCATGAACTCCTGGATGTCGACATTGTTGTCGGCGTGGGCGCCGCCGTTGATGACGTTCATCATCGGCACCGGCAGGGTCACGCTGGAGATGCCGCCCAGGTGGCGGTACAGCGGCAGGTAGTTCTCGGCGGCGGCGGCCTTGGCGGTGGCCAGGGACACGGCCAGGATCGCGTTGGCGCCCAGGCGGGCCTTGTTGTCGGTGCCGTCCAGCTCGATCATGGTGCGGTCGACCAGGCCCTGGTCCTGGGCGTCCAGGCCCAGCACGGCGGCGGCGATCTCGCCTTCCACGTTCTTCACGGCCTTCTGCACGCCCTTGCCCAGGTAGCGGGCCTTGCCCTTCTTGGGCGCGCCATCGCGCAGTTCCACGGCCTCGCGGCTGCCGGTGGAGGCACCGGACGGCGACGCGGCACGGCCACGGGCGCCGGAGTCCAGCACGACCTCGGCCTCCACGGTGGGGTTGCCGCGGGAGTCGATGATTTCAAGGGCAGTGACTTGGACGATGTGGGACATGGAGGCTCGGCTGTTCAGGTGTGCGGATTTTGGCCGGCATTGTAGTGGAGCCCCGCGAGGCCCGCCACGCATGGGTTTCCGGGGGTTTTCCCCCGGCGGATACTCAGGGCACGAGCAGCAGGGAAAACAGGAACGGCATCGCCGCCAGCAGTGCCAGCAGGGCGGTCAGCACCGCAGTGGGCCGGAAGCCCAATTGCCTGCCATAGCTGAACCAGCTGCCGACCAGGGCCACGGGCGCAGCCAGATGCATGAGCCCACTCGCGAGCAGTTCATCGGAGTTGGGAAACAGCAGCCAGGCCTTCCACAGGAAGAACAGCGCGGCTGGAACCTGCACCAGGCTGCCCCAGATGACCAGGCAGCCATCGCGGGTGCTTGCCCGGGCGCGAAGCACTGCCAGGATCGACTCTCCTTGCGCGCTCATGATGGACCTGCGGCCCCAGCGATCGCACAAGCCATCAGCGCCCTCTCTCCAGTCTCGTCCTGGCCGCGTGCAGCAGCCCCCGCGAGTAGAGCTGGTGAAAGCCCAGCAAGGCGCTGAATCCGGAACCCAAGGGATTGCTGCCCGCCCTTGCACCCCTGGCGGGAACGATGGCGGATCCGAAGTACAGGCGCGTGGCCATCACTCCCGGAGTGGGTGCAGGCGCCACCATGAGCCATGACCTCGTACGTCCGGCGGCCAGGATCAGCTGATCTTCGTCCCGCTTCTCGACCTGCCAGGCAGCGAAGGAATCGCGCTGCCCCAGGGCCAGTTCCCGGGCCTGACGATCCGTCGAGGGCTTCAGCAGCACCAGGGACAGGATGAGCCGCTCGGTCTTGAACAGGGCCGTGGTGTAGAAGGCTTCCACGTACTGCGCATGCGACACGGCCTGGGCGATCTCCGTCACGAAGCAGTCCGTATAGCTGCCGCCTAGCCGGTGGGCATCCAGAAGTGTTCCGGCCGGAACCGCACATGCTGTGATCGAGGACATCTGATTGCCTCAGTTTCCGCTAGAGCGCGGAGTCCAGGGACACCTTGCCGGTATCCAGGTCGATCTTCTGAAAACGGAATTTTCCGTCGGCAGTATAGAAAATGAGCGCCACGGCTCCCTTGTCATCAACCTGCGTACCGTCGATGCTCTCGACGAGGGTTCCCGTGCGATGCAGCGGCTTGCCGGCCGGCCCCGATACGGCGATTTCCTTCAGGTCGCTGCCGGTCAGTTTCCCATCGCCATTGCTGTCCTTCTCCACCAGTGCATAGGCGGACGCCCGCGCAGGCCTGGGATTGTCCCTGTACTCATCGTCAGGCATCCGGTACCGGTCCACGATGAGGCCCTTGTACCCGGGAATCAGCCAATAGGACTTGCTGGTTTCCATGTCGAAGTAGAGTTCGTTCTGGACCGCCTGGGTTTCTTTCGATCCCGACCCATAGGCGAACTCCTGCTCGACGTACAGGGTGGCGCGCAGCAGTGGAGTGCCGTCGATGCGCGAGAACTCCGAGAGCGACGCCTTCGTGTTGTCGATCTCCTGTCCGGCAACGGCCATGACGTTGGACGCGTGCCGGGTACCCGTCAGGTCCGCTACCAGCATGTACAGGGCGAACAGAAGCACGCTCACGGCCAGAAGGCCGGCGACGAAGATGATGAGCGCGTTGGCACGCCACAGCCAATTGAAGAATCGTCGGCCTTTCATGATTTCCTCATGCATTTCAAGTCCGAGGGTAGCCGGAAGGAAGGACATCCGCCTTTCGTGACAGACGGGTCACCACCCGCTCTACGATGCTATGGGACGATGGCCTCCGTCCAGGAAAGGCCGTTGTTGCTGGACTCGGAAATGCTGGTGAGCATGGCATCGCTGGGCGATACGAAAATGGTGCCGCCCGGAACCACATACCATTTGCCCTGCGGCACCCGCGAAGACTCTGTCCAGGTAGCGCCTCCATCCAGGGAGATCTTGATCTTGCCTACCGGCGCGTCACCGGAAACGTAGTTCACCGCCGATTGGGCATCCCGGAAAATCTCGACCGATTTCGATGGAAAGACCGTCGGCAGGTAGCTGGTCATGTTCTCGGGCAGAGACATCCAGTTCAATCCCTCGTCGAACGAATAGATCTGCTTGAAATTCCAGCCTCTCACCCCCGCGCTCAGGATTCCGCCGGCAGTGGGCGCAAGGACTCCGGCAATCCGGTCGACCGCTATCGGCCGGACAGCGCCTGTCTCGAAATTGATGTTGACCACGACATCCTGCTTCAGGTCCTCGATGCCGATGGTGATCGAGCCCGGATGCTTTACCACACTCAGCCGCGGCCTTTGTACCTTGGGATAGGGAGACTCCAGCTTGACCGAGTACAACTCCTTCCAGACCCCGGATTCCAGTCCTGGTGCACTGTAGGCACGGAGCATCAGTTCCTCGTCCTGCAGCAGCAACACCCACGCACTACCCGCAGGATTGTGATGCAGGGATACGATGCTGCCTGCCGGCAGGGGTGCGTTTATCCGACGGACTTCATTGTTGCCGACGATGGCCAGCAGGTTTGATTCACCACCGACGACGAATTTCGCAGCATCGACTGCGCCCGGATACGTCGCGATCGCATAGACATCTTCGATCCCGGCGACACGCTTGCGTTTCCATGTACGCGCACTCTCCCTGACCAGCACGGTGCCCATCCGGCTCGCGGCCACCACCTGGCCGTTCTGCAATTCGCAGACATCGAAAATACCGGCCGCATGCTGAAGCGCGTAGGCCAGGATGTCCGCGCTCTTGGGGTCCGGGCGATCCCACGCCCCACTTGCAGTCCCTGCCGCCGCGACCTGGGCCGGATTGCCGGTAGTGGCTTCGTCGATTCGCGCAATCGCCACCGCCTTGAACTGGATGACGACCAGGAGCGTGCCCAGATCGCTGGTCTGCCCGGCCCTGACCCGGAACGTTCCAAGGCGATCGGCGCCACCCTTCAGGTCCACGAACTGGCTGGTGCGATCATCCACCAGCCTGCTGACCTTGTAGCCACCTTCCGGAAGGATTCCAGACAGCCGGACCGCCCCCATGACCGCCCCGCGGGTGTAGGGCCCACCTACGCGAACCAGGGCAAACTTTCGACCGGAAGAAACCGCCGCCCCGCTATCATCGACTTGCGTCACCTCGATGCTGCTCCATGACGCGACCTGCCCCGTATTCGCTGCAAGCGAGACTCGTACGATTCCTTCGTCCGCACTCATCGGACGCTCCCCCACCCGTGAAGCCGGCGTGGCGCAGCCTGCCAGCAGCATGAGCCAGAACAACTCGAGCATGACCATGCAGCGAAGCATGGAGAACCCCCTGGGCTTCATCCGATGCGACGCGCTATTCGCCAGATACATGAGTGTCGGCTCCCTCTGCTTGGATGGTTGTTGTCAATGCGTTCATGAGCCCGGGGCAAACACCGTCACCGCAGACTCGGCCACGGCAACGCGCAGTCCGGTTTTGCTGGAGAAACCCGCCCTGCGGCCGCGATACTCGCCCGGCTCGCAGCACCGATGCTGCCGTGTCCCAGAACCATTCCGCAACATGACGATACCGTCAGGTCATCGAGGCGAGGGGATGGACCAGACCGGGAAATGGTAAGCGCAGCCCGCAGGTCGGGACGGCGCGAGCGATGCGGGCCGCAACCCCGCGGCTTCCTACCCGGCCAGGAAACATTTCCGGTCAGACACGGCCAAAGCGGCGAAATACCTTCTCGACTCGCAGTGTCAAAGCTTGCCTCTGTTCACGGGCGACCAGCGCAGGAGTAAAGCCTTCCGCCAAAAGTACGGCATCAACGAACTCGGCGACGCTGCCGGGTGGATCGCTGCACAGCCGATTCTGAATCTCCGGAGGCAAGCAATAGCCTAGATCTACGCAAAGCGTTTCCAGCAAGTAACCAACATCCCTGGGTGTCACTTCCGTTTACCTTTTCGGACCGTGCTACAGCGCAGCAGCGCATCTACAACCTTGCGTTTCGCCGGACTGGGGACAACATTGCGCGCCCCAATAAGCAAAAACCCCTCTCCCGAAGGAAGAAGGGTTTCGTGGCCTCTTGAAAGCCTCTTAAGCGCCGAGCTGTTTCTCGAGCAGCCCGCTCTTCTTCACCAGCCGGTCCAGTTCCACCAGCGTCTCCAGCAGGTTGCCGATGAGATTCAGCGGCAGCGAGTTGGGGCCGTCGCAGAGGGCGGAGTCGGGGTCGGGGTGGGTTTCCAGGAACAGGCCGGAAACGCCGGCGCCGATGGCGGCGCGGGCCAGCACGGGGATCATTTCGCGCATGCCGCCGGAAGCGTTGCCCTGCCCGCCCGGCAGCTGCACGGTGTGCGTGCCGTCGAACACCACGGGCGCGTACTTGCGCATGATGGCCAGGCCGCGCATGTCGGCGACCAGGTTGTTGTAGCCGAAGCTGAAGCCGCGCTCGCAGAGCATGAACTGGTGCGGGGCGACGGCGGTCATCTTCTCGATGACGTTGCCCATCTCCCAGGGCGACATGAACTGGCCCTTCTTCACGTTGATCGGCCGGCCGGTCCTGGCGACGCTCTGCATGAAGTTGGTCTGGCGGCAGAGGAAGGCCGGGGTCTGGATCACGTCGATCACCGAGGCGACCTCGCCCAGCGGCGTGTCCTCGTGCACGTCGGTCAGCACCGGCACGCCGATCTGCTTCTTGACCTCTTCCATGATCTTCAGGCCGCCTTCGAGGCCCGGGCCGCGGTAGCTCTTGTGCGAGCTGCGGTTGGCCTTGTCGAAGCTGCCCTTGAAGATGTACAGGATGCCGAGCTTGTCTGCGATCGGCTTGATGTGGCCGGCGACTTCCAGCGCCAGGTCCTGCGATTCCAGGGTGTCCGGGCCGGCAATCAGGAACAGCGGCTGTTCAAGGCCAATCTCGCGTCCGCAGAGTTTCATAGGGTTCTTACGCTACCTTGGCAGGACTGACAGCGGACTGGCTCGACTGATTCGCCAGGTGATGTTCGCGCGCGGCGCGGATGAACCCTTCGAACAGCGGGTGGCCATCGCGCGGCGTGGAGGTGAATTCCGGGTGGAACTGGCAGGCCACGAAGAACGGGTGGCTGGGCAGCTCGACCATCTCGACCAGCTCGTTCTCGGCCGACTCGGCCACCAGCTCCAGGCCGTTCTCGGACAGGACCTGCTTGTAGTTGTTGTTGAACTCGTAGCGGTGGCGGTGGCGCTCCGAGATGATCTCGGCGTTGTACAGCGCGCGCGACCTGGAACCGGCCTTGAGGCGGCAGGACTGCACGCCCAGGCGCATGGTGCCGCCCTTGCCGGTCTGGCTGCTGCGCTGGTGCACCGAGCCGGTGGCATCGCGCCACTCGGTGATCAGGCCGATCACCGGGTGCGGGGTATGCGGGTTGAACTCGGTGGAATGCGCGCTGCCGAGGTTGCAGACGTTGCGCGCGAACTCGATCACCGCCACCTGCATGCCCAGGCAGATGCCCAGGTACGGAATGTTGTTCTCGCGGGCGTAGCGCGCGGCGGCGATCTTGCCTTCCACGCCACGCTCGCCGAAGCCGCCCGGCACCAGGACTGCGTCCATGCCCTGCAGGATGCGCACGCCCTGGGTCTCGATCGCCTCGGACTCGATGTAGCGGATCTTGACGCGCGTCGCAGTGTGCAGGCCGGCATGGGCCAGCGCTTCGTTCAGCGACTTGTAGGCGTCGGCCAGGTCGACGTACTTGCCGACCATGGCGACCTGCACGTCGAGATCGGTCTTGCCGCGTGCTTCCACCAGCCAGTCCCAGGCCGAGAGGTCGGGCTTGCGCAGTTCCAGGCCGAAGTGCTCCACCACCAGCTGGTCCAGGCCCTGCTGGTTGAGCCAGGCCGGGATCTTGTAGATGTCGTCGAGATCGATCGCGGCGATGACGGCCTGGTAGGGCACGTTGGTGAACAGCGCGATCTTGCGGCGCTCGGTGTCCGGCAGCGGACGCTCGGAACGGCACAGCAGCACGTCAGGCTGGATACCGATGCCGCGCAGTTCCTTCACCGAATGCTGCGTCGGCTTGGTCTTGAGCTCGCCGGAGGCCTTGACGTAGGGCACCAGCGTCAGGTGCATGTACAGGGCGTTCTTGCGGCCCAGTTCATGCCCCATCTGGCGGATCGCCTCGATGAAGGGCAGCGACTCGATGTCGCCCACCGTGCCGCCGATCTCGACGATGCAGATATCGCAGCCGGCCGCGCCCTTGCGGATGCCCTGCTGGATTTCGTCGGTGATGTGCGGGATCACCTGCACCGTCTTGCCCAGGTAGTCGCCGCGGCGCTCTTTCTCGAGCACGTTGCGGTAGACCTGGCCGGTGGTCAGGTTGGAGTAGCGCGTGGTCTTGCCGCGCAGGAAGCGCTCGTAGTGCCCCAGGTCGAGGTCGGTCTCGGCGCCGTCTTCGGTGACGAAGACCTCGCCGTGCTGGAACGGGCTCATGGTGCCCGCATCGACGTTGATGTAGGGGTCGAGCTTGATCATGTGGACCTTGAGTCCACGCGATTCGAGGATCGCACCGAGGCTGGCGGCGGCGATGCCTTTGCCAAGCGAGGACACCACGCCTCCGGTAACAAAAATGAATCGCGTCTGCTGCGGCGCGTCGGGCATGGGGATCATCAGGCAGGGAGTTTGAGGGATTTTACAGGCTGCCCCTCCCCCTCTCAATGTTTCGGCTGACAAAGTTCTGCGGGAACACCGGGAAGTTCGTGCTGCCAGGTGAATTCCGGTGATTTTTCGGCGCGCCAGAAGCCGGCCACCGCGAGCAGTTCCTTGCCCGCGTAAACCAGGGGCGTACGCTGCCGGATCCAGACCGGAATCCCGGCTTCCTGGAACAGGTTTTTGAGGCTGCGCCGGTGTTTGCTGCCAACGGGGCGCAATTCCTCGCCACCGGCGCTAAATCGCACGATCAACGGCCTGGTGGGCGCGCGCGGCAGCTGCAGCCGGCCGCAGCCGGCGGGCAGTGCCAGCTCGCGGCGGCGCGGCGGCCAGGCCAGATCCACGCCTTTGGGCGCGGGCGGCAGGGCCGGCAGCAGGTAGAGGACGTCGCGGTAGCGCCGCAGTTCGGCGCCGTCATGGGGCAGCCGGGGCGTGGCATCCGGGCGGGCCGCCAGCAGTTCCCGCTCCAGGCGCTCCAGCAGGGCAGCCGGCGGCGGCAAGCGCCCCGCCCGCTCCAGCCAGTGGCGCAACAGGTTGTTGCGCCGGGCGGCCGACAGCTCGCGCAGCACCCGGATCGACAGCCCGCCGGCCACATCGGCGATCTGCAGGTCGATCTGCGCCAGCTCGGCCAGCAGGCCCTTGGCCTCGGCGGCATGGCGCGAGTAGCGCGCCAGGCTCTCGGCGGCCTGGGGCCAGCGCTGCTGCAGCCGCGGCATGACCTCCCGGCGCAGCCAGGAACGGGCGTAGGCCGGGTCGCGGTTGTGGGGGTCTTCCACCCATTCCAGCCCCTGCCGGTGGGCGTGTTCGCGCAGGGCGTGGCGCGGCAGGTCCAGCAGGGGACGCCACAGCCAGCCAGGGCCGAAGGCAGTCAGCGGCTGCATGCCCGCCATGCCGGCCACGCCGGTGCCGCGCAACAGGCGCAGCAGCAGGGTTTCGGCCTGGTCGTCGCGGTGGTGGGCGGTCACCAGGCAGTCGCCCGGAGCCATCAGGGCCCCAAGGGCCTGGTAGCGCGCCTCGCGCGCCGCCGCCTCGGTGCCGCCGGGGTGGCGGCGGTCCACGGTGACGGATTCCAGGCTCAGGGGCACGCCGAGCCGGCGACAGACGCGGCGGCAATGTGCCGGCCAGTCGGCGGCGGCGGCCTGCAGGCCGTGGTGGACGTGTACCGCACGCAGGCGCCGCCCCAGGCCGGCCTGGGACAGCAGCTGCAGCAGGACGGTGGAGTCGCAGCCGCCGCTGAAGGCCACCCAGACCCGCGCCGCCTTCGGCAGCTGCGGCAAGGGAGGCAGCTGCAGCGCGGCGCTCATGCCCCGGTCAGTTGATGGTGTCGTGCGCGCCGTAGGACATCAGGCGCTGGTAGCGGTTGGACAGCAGCTGCGGCAGCGGCGTGTGGCGCAGGCGCTCGAGGTTGGCGATGAGCTTCTGCTTGAGCGTGTTCATCATCGCCGCCGGATCGCGGTGGGCACCGCCCAGCGGTTCGCTGACGATCTCGTCCACCAGCTTGTGCTGGAACAGGTCGCGCGAGGTGATGCGCATGGCCTCGGCGGCCTCCGGGGCGCGGCCGGCATCCTTGAACAGGATGGAGGCGCAGCCCTCGGGCGAAATCACCGAGTAGATGCTGTACTGGAGCATCATCACGTGGTCGGCCACGCCGATCGCCAGCGCGCCGCCGGAACCGCCCTCGCCCGTCACGGTGGCCAGCACCGGGGTGCGCAGGCGCGACAGTTCGAACAGGTTGCGGGCAATGGCTTCGGACTGGTTGCGTTCCTCGGCACCGATGCCCGGGTAGGCGCCGGGGGTGTCGATGAAGGTCAGCACCGGCAGGTTGAACTTCTCGGCCAGCTTCATGATGCGCAGGGCCTTGCGGTAGCCCTCGGGCTTGGGCATGCCGAAGTTGCGGTAGACACGCTCCTTGGCGTCGCGGCCCTTCTGCTGGCCGATGACGCAGACCGCACGGCCTTCCAGGCGGGCGACGCCGCTGACGATGCTCGGATCGTCGGCGTAGTGGCGGTCACCGTGCAGCTCTTCCCACTCGGTGAAGATGGACTTGATGTAGTCCAGCGCATAGGGGCGCTGCGGGTGGCGCGCCAGCTGCGCCACCTGCCAGGGCGTCAGGTTGGCGAAGATCTGCTCGGTGAGCTCACGGCTCTTGACGTCCAGCCGCGCGATCTCCTCGGTGAGGTTCACGCCGCTGCCGGAGGTGGCGAAGCGCAGCTCTTCGATCTTCTGCTGCAGTTCCGCGATGGGTTGTTCGAAATCGAGGTAGTTCAGGTTCATGAGCGTCTATTCGTCGTCTCCGCCACCCCCGCCGGAGAAAGCGCGGTCAAAGCGGCGCTCGGTCGCGGGGGGCACATATCGCTTGTACGTCACTTTAACGCAGTCCGGGCCGGCAATCTGCTGGATTGCGGTCAGGCAGGGCTCGTCCAGGCGCAGTTTCCAGTCGGGCGCCGGGTCCAGGACACAGGTCTGCCGGCCGTTGCGGTAGTGCACGACCATTCCGACAGTGCCTTTCATATACGGTTTGAGGGCCTTGTGCATCACCTGCACGTCGGCGGCCGGCTTGCCCCATTCCAGGGCCAGCCTCACCGGGTAGTCGCGCATGATGTCCGACAGCGAGAAGAACTCGGGACGATACATGCGCGGCTCGGACTCGCGCCCCTCCCGTGGAGGAGAGGCACCGATCTCGGCGATGACGAACACCAGGCCATCGAGCTTCACCACCGGCTGCAGGCGCGGCCAGGTGTCCACGTCGATCCAGGTGGACAGTTGTGCCGTCTGGTCGTCGAAGGTGATCTTGTAGCTGGCCCGGCCGCCCTTGCCGTCGGCGGACTTGTCGCCCTTGAAGAAGCGCACGTCCACCACCCAGGCCGCGAACATGACCTTCTGGCGCGGCTGGAACTGGACCTTGCCGTCGGCGCCGACCAGCGGCGGCTTGCCGTGCTGGTCGATCAGCGGACGCATGCGCTCGGTGCAGACCTGCTCGACGATCTCGCGGTAGGCGTCGATCGGGTGGCCGGAGAGGTAGAAGCCCAGGGTGTCGCGCTCGTGCGCCAGCTTCTCGCGCTTGAGCCAGTCCTGCACCTGCTCGGGCGGCTCGATGCGCTCGGCCGGGGCCGAGCTGCTGCCGCCGAGGCCGAACAGGTCGACCTGGCCGCTGTCGGCCGACTGCGCCGCCTTTTCCGCCAGGCCCAGGGCCTTGGGCAGCGACGCCAGCAGCGACGGCCGGTTGAGGCCGAAGCCGTCCAGCGCGCCGGAATAGATCAGCGCTTCCAGCACGCGCTTGTTGGCCTTCTTCAGGTCGATGCGGCGGCAGAAGTCGAACAGGTCCTTGAAGGGTCCCTTGGCCTCGCGCTCGGCGATGATGCCCTCCAGCGCCGACTCGCCCACGCCCTTGATCGCGCCCAGTCCGTAGAGCACCTGCCGGTCGCCCGGCACGGTGAAGCGGTAGAAGCTGCGGTTGATGTCGGGCGGGATCATCTCCAGGCGCATGCGCAGGCATTCGTCGCGCATCAGCACGACGGCGTCGGTGTGCTGCATTTCACAGGACAGCACCGCCGCCATGAACTCGGCGGGGTAATGCGCCTTGAGCCAGGCGGTGTGATAGCTCACCAGCGCGTAAGCGGCCGCGTGCGACTTGTTGAAGCCGTAGTCGGCGAACTTCGCCATCAGGTCGAAGACCTTGCTGGCGACTTCGCCGTCGATCCCGCGACCGGTGGCACCGGTGGTGAATATCTCGCGCTGCTTCTCCATCTCGGCGCGGATCTTCTTGCCCATCGCGCGCCGCAGCAGGTCGGCGCCACCCAGCGTGTAGCCGGCCAGGCGCTGCGACATCTGCATGACCTGTTCCTGGTACACGAAGATGCCGTAGGTCGGCTGCAGCACCAGCTCCATCTCCGGATGCAGATACTCGATCTTGCTGGTGTCGCGCTTGTTCTCGCAGAACGTCGGGATGTTCTCCATCGGGCCCGGGCGGTACAGCGACACCAGGGCGATGATGTCCTCGAAGCAGTCGGGCTTCAGATCGCGGCTGGCTTTCTGCATGCCCGGAGATTCCATCTGGAACACCGCCGAGGACTCGCCGCTCTGGTAGATCCTGCGGAAGGTTTCCTGGTCGTCGAGCGGCAGGGCCAGCATGTCCAGCTGCCGGCCGTGCTGGCGCACGATCGTATCGACCGCCTCCTGGATCACGGTCAGTGTCTTCAGGCCGAGGAAGTCGAACTTCACCAGGCCCACGACCTCGAGATCCTTCATGTCGAACTGCGTGCGCATGCCGCCGCCGCCCGGTTCGCAGAACAGCGGCGCGTAGTCGGTCAGCGCCTTGGGCGCGATGACCACGCCGCCGGCATGCACGCCGACGCCGCGCGTGGTGCCTTCCAGCGCCAGGCCCAGGTCCATCACCGCGCGCACTTCCTCGTCGGTGTCGTACAGGCCCTTGAGCTCCGGCACGGTATCCAGCGCATCCACCAGGGTGGCGCCCGGCGTGCCCGGCACCAGCTTGGAGATGCGGTCGCCGAAACCGTAGCCGTGGCCCAGCACGCGCGCCACGTCGCGGATCACGCCGCGCGCCGCCATGGTGGCGTAGGTGATGATCTGGCCGACGTGCGGACGCCCGTACTTGTGCGTGACGTACTCGATCACGCGGTCGCGGTTGTCCATGCAGAAGTCGACGTCGAAGTCGGGCATGGACACGCGTTCCGGGTTGAGGAAGCGTTCGAACAGCAGGTTGTAGGGCAGCGGATCCAGGTCGGTGATGCGCGTGGCATAGGCCACCAGCGAGCCGGCGCCCGAGCCGCGTCCCGGCCCCACCGGGCAGCCGTTGGCCTTGGCCCACTGGATGAAGTCGGCCACCACCAGGAAGTAGCCGGCGAAACCCATCTTCTCGATGATGCCCAGCTCGTAGTCGAGCCGCTGCCAGTACTCGTCCTCGGGCTTGTCCAGGACGATCTCGGTGAAGCGCCGCTTCAGACCATCCTGCGAAACCTGCCGCAGCCAGGTATTGGTGTCGTGCCCTTCCGGCACCGGAAAGTTCGGCAGGTGGTAAGGCGGCGCGAACTTCAGCGTCAGCGTGCAGCGCCGCGCGATGTTCAGCGTGTTCTCGATCGCCTCCGGGATGTCGGCGAACAGCGCATGCATCTCCTCGGCAGACTTGAGGTACTGCTCCGGCGTGTAGTCGCGCGGACGCTTGTCGTCGCCCAGCACGCGACCCTGCGCGATGCAGACGCGTGCCTCGTGCGCATTGAATTCCTCGCGCGCCAGGAAGCGCACGTCGTTGGTCGCCACCACCGGCACCTGCAGGTGCCGCGACAGGGCACAGGCGGCCTGCACCCAGTCCTCGTCGCCGGGCCGCTGGCAGCGGCTGATCTCCAGGTAGCAGCGCTGCGGGTAGATCGCCACCAGGTCGGACAGCGCGCTTTTCGCGGCTTCCACCTGGTCGGAGGCGGCAGCGCGGAAGGTACTGCCGTCGCGCCCGGTCAGCGCGATCAGGCCCTCGGCATGCGGGCCCAGCCATTCGCGCTTGACCAGCGGCATGCCGCGCGCCTGGCCGTCGGTATAGGCCAGCGAGATCAGCTTGGTGAGGTTGCGATAACCCGTGTCGTTCTGCACCAGCAGGGTGAGGCGTTCGGGCGCCTCGCCCGCTGCTCGCTCCTCCAGGCGGATGTCGGCGCCGATCACCGGCTTGACGCCGACGCCCTCGGCCGCCTTGTAGAACTTCACCATCGCGAACAGGTTGCTGATGTCCGTGACGGCGATGGCCGGGAACTTCAGTTCCGCGGCGCGCGAGGTCAGCGTGGCGCCGACACCGCCGCCCTTGCGCTTGGGCGGCTCGACGCGCACCACGCCGTCGGTCAGCGAAAACTCGGTGTGCAGGCGCAGGTGCACGAAGCTCATGCCGGCTGCCCCGCGAACAGGTCGGGCTGCGCACAGGGCGCGAAACCCATGCGGTGCATGCTGCTGGGACCCTGGCGGCGCAGCGCCGCCAGATGCTCCGGTGTGCCATAGCCCTTGTGCTTCGCAAAGCCGTAGCCGGGGAACTCGGCGTCGAGCCGCTGCATCTCGCGGTCGCGCGCCACCTTGGCCAGGATCGACGCCGCCATGATCGGCGAGTGGATGGCATCGCCTTCCACCACCGCCTCGGCGCTGCAGGGCAGCATCGGCGGCAAACGGTTCCCATCGATCAGGCAGTGCTGCGCCGCCGGGCTGAGCCTCTCCACCGCGCGCCGCATCGCCAGCATCGAGGCATGCAGGATGTTGAGACGTTCGATCTCCTCGACCTCGGCGCGGGCGATGGCGAAAGCCACGGCGCGGCGCTGGATCAGGTCGAACAGGCTTTCGCGCTGCAGCGCGCTGAGCTGCTTGGAGTCATCCAGGCCGCGGATGCCATGGCCCGTGTCCAGGATCACCGCCGCCGCATACACCGGGCCGGCCAGGCAACCGCGCCCGGCTTCGTCGACACCGGCGACGAAAGACTGGGTATAGGTCGAAATGGCGATCCGGCGCGGCATCGACGAATTCTAAGCGCTCAGCAGGCCGGCGATGGCCTCGGCGGCGCGGCCGGCGGCATCGCGGCGCAGCTCGGTGCGCACGGCGTGGAACTGGCCCAGCTGGTGGCGCCGCGGCTCGCCGTCGGCCAGCAGGCGCGACACCTCGGCCGCCAGGCGCTCCGGGGTCGCGGCCTCCTGCAGCAACTCGGGCACGCTGGGTTCGGCCGACAGCAGGTTCGGCAGGCTGACGTAGCGGGTCTTCAGCAGTCCGGCCTTGAGCATCAGCCAGGCCGTGAAGGGGGCGGCGCGATAGGCCACCACCATCGGGCGCCCCAGCAGCAGGCACTCCAGGGTGGCGGTGCCGGAGGCCAGCAGCACCACGTCTGCGGCGCGCATGCATTCGCGCGAGCGGCCTTCGACGAGGGTCCAGGGAACGTCCGGCGCATGGCTGCGGATCACCTGCTCCAGCCCCTGCCGCAGCTTGGGCTTGGCCACCGGGGTGACGAAGCGGATGCCGGGGTGCTGCCGGGCCAGCAGGGCCGCGGCGGCGGCAAAGGGTTCGCCCAGGTACTTCAGCTCGGCGCCGCGGCTGCCGGGCAGGATCGCCACGACCGGCCCATCGGGCGGCAGGCCCAGGCCGGCGCGCGCCTCGGCCGGCGCCACGGAATCATCCAGCTCGTCGGCCAGGGGATGGCCGATGTAGTCGGCCGGCACGCCATGGCCGGCGTAGAACTGCGGCTCGAAGGGAAACAGGCAGAGCATGCGGTCGACCGAGCGGGCGATGCCCTTCACCCGGCCCTGGCGCCAGGCCCAGACCGAGGGGCTGACCACGTGCACGGTCCTGAGGCCGCGCTCGCGCAGGCGCCGCTCCAGGCCCAGGTTGAAGTCCGGCGCGTCGATGCCGATGACCACGTCGGGGCGGTCCTGCAGGAAGCGCCGCAGCAGGTCCGCACGCAGGCGGAACAGGCGCGGCAGCGCCGGGATCACCTCGGCGATGCCCATCACCGACAGCACGTCGATGGAGGCGATGGTTTCGCAGCCGGCCGCGACCATGCGCGGGCCGGTGACACCGTAGATCTGCGCCTGCGGATAGCGCTGCTTCAGGGACCTGACGATGGCGGCGCCGAGGATGTCCCCGGACAGCTCGCCCGCCACCAGCGCGATGCGCATCGAGGATTCCGTCTGGTGTCAGCGCGACAGCGAGCGCTTGGAGGTTTCGATGAACTGCAGCATCTGGCCGGCGTGCTCGGAGGTCTTGGCCATCTCGGCGAGCCGTTCCTTGACCTCGGCCATGATCGCGCCGGACATGTAGATCAGCTTGTAGGCGTCCTTGATCTGGTCGATCTGCTCGGGGGTGAACCCGCGGCGCTTGAGGCCTTCGCTGTTGATGCCGCGCGGCCGGGCCGGCTGGCCCTCGGCGATCACGAAGGGCGGCAGGTCGCGCAGCACCACGGTGCCGCCGCCGGTGAAGGCATGGGCACCGACGCGGCAGAACTGGTGCACCAGCGTGTAGCCGCCGAGACCGACGTAGTCCTCGATGGTGATGTGGCCGGCCAGGGTGGTGCCGTTGGCCAGGATCGTGTTGGACCCCACCACGCAGTCGTGCGCGATGTGGACGTTGGCCATGATCCAGTTGTCGTTGCCGACACGGGTGATGCCGGTGTCCTTGAGCGTGCCGCGCTGGATGGTGACGTACTCGCGGATGGTGTTGCCGTCGCCGATCTCCACCGAGGTGGCGTCGTCGAGGCGCGCGGACTTGTCCTGCGAGACCTCGCCGATGGAGCTGAACTGGAAGATGCGGTTCTGGCGGCCGATCTTCAGCGGCCCGCCCAGCACCACGTGCGGGCCGATCCAGCTGTTCTCGCCGATCTCGACGTTGGCGCCGATCACGGTATACGGACCGACCTCCACCGAGGGATGCAGGCGGGCCGAGGGGTCGACGATGGCGGTGGAATGGATACCTGAGGTCATCAATCGCTCCCGGTGTCGCGGCCGGCGTTCTTCAGCACGCAGATCATCTCCGCCTCGCAGGCCAGCTCGTCGCCGACCTTGGCCTGGGCGCTGAACTTCCACAGGTCGCGCTTCTGCTTGTCCAGGTGGATATGGAAATGCAGCTGGTCGCCAGGCACCACCGGCCGCTTGAAACGGCAGTTGTCGATGCCGGCAAAGTACAGGATGTAGCCGGAGTCGCAGCGCAGGTTGGATTTCACCACCGCCAGCAGGCCACAGGCCTGGGCCATGGCTTCCAGCATCAGCACGCCCGGCATGGTCGGCAGACCGGGAAAATGGCCCGGGAAGAAGTTCTCGTTGTAGGTGACGTTCTTCAGCGCCACCAGCGTGCCGGCCTCGGCGTCGATCGACACCACGCGATCCACCAGCATGAACGGATAGCGGTGCGGCAGCAGCTTGAGGATTTCGCGGATATCAAGATTCGTTGGAGTCATTTTCCTGTTCCCTGGGGTCGAGCTGCAGTTGGCGCTCGACCTCACGCAGTCTTTCTTCTAGGCGCGGCAAGCGCCGGATGCGTGCGACGGTCTTGCGCCACTCGCGCGCTTCACTGAGCGGCAGGCCTGAGCCGTAGACGCCCTTTTCCGGAATCGAATGGGTGACCATGGCGCGCCCGAGGATGGACACGTCGTCGGCGATGGTCAGATGTCCGGCGATACCGACCGCGCCGCCGATGAAGCAGCGCGAGCCGATGCGGGTGCTGCCGGCGATGCCGGTGCAGGCAGCGATGGCGGTGTGGCGGCCGATACGGACGTTGTGGGCGATCTGGATCAGGTTGTCGAGGCGCACGCCATCCTCGATCACGGTGTCGTCGATCGCGCCGCGGTCGATGCAGGTGTTGGCACCGATCTCGACGTTGTCGCCCACGACCACGCTGCCCAGCTGCGGGATTTCCTCCCAGCCCTCGGGGCCGGGAACGTTGCCGAAGCCGCGCGAACCGATCACCGCGCCGGGCTGCGCCGTGCAGCGCCGGCCCAGGCGCACCCGTGCGCCGACGTGGACCTGCGCCACCAGCCGGCAAGCCTCGCCGATCTGCGCGTCACGACCGATGACGCAGCCGGGGCCGATGTAGCTGCCGTCGCCGACCTGCGCCCCGGCTTCGATCACGGCGCCGGCACCGACGTGGACGCCGCTGCCCAGCCGCGCCGCAGGCGACACCATGGCACCCGGATGGACCCCCGCCGCGAACTCGCGATCGGGGTCGAACAGCTGGGCCAGGCGCGCGTAGGCCAGGAAGGGGTCCTTGGCGACCAGGCCCGGGATCGTCAGGGCCTCGGCATCGCGCGGACCGACGATCACCGCCGCCGCCTGCGTGCCGGCCAGCTGTTCGCGGTACTTGGGATTGGACAGGAAGCCGATACAGCCGGGCTTGCCGGGGTTGAGCGCGCAGACGCCCTGGATGGCGGTGGCGCCCTCCCCCTTCAGCTCCAGACCGAATCTTGCGGCCAAATCGGCCAGGCTATGCGTGGTCATGCGTCGATTATCGCAGGTCCGGCCGGGCTAGTCCCCCTCCCCGGCCACTGAAAACAAACGAAAACGGCCCGCGGCAAGGGCCGCGGGCCGTCGGCAACGAACAACTGTTTACTTGGCGGCGGCGCCGGGGCCCAGGCGCTTGACCACTTCGTCGGTGATGTCCACCGCCGGGGTCGCCCAGACCGGGTCGCGCACGATCAGGTCGAGCTGCTTTTCCTTGACCAGCTGCTGGATGATGACGTCGACCTTGGCCTGCGCGTCGGTGAACATCTGGCGCTCGCGGCCGGCGAGGTCTTCCTGCGCCTGGCGCTGCTTCTGCTGGAACTCGACGTTGCGGTTGGCCAGATCCTTCTCGCGCTTGCTGCGATCCGCCGAGGACAGCAGGTCGCGCTCCTTCTTGAACTTCTCGCTGTCGTCGTACAGGCGCTTGCCTTCGGCTTCCAGTTCGTTCTTCTTGCGCTCGAACTCGGCCTTCAGCTTCTCGCCGCCGGCCTTGATCGTGGGCGACTGCTGGAACACCTCGCCGAGGCGGATGGAGGCGATCTTGAGTTCAGCCATCGCCGGCGTGGACAGCAACGCGCCGGAAGCCAGGGCCATGACGCTGAGGATACGGGTGAGGTTTTGCATCGTAAGTCTCTGGGTTCTGTCTATGAATGGAGTAGAAGTGTGACAGCGCAATATTACGGCAGCCCCTAGGGCCTGTTAACACTACGGCAGTCGCTGCGACGGAGACCGTTTTGGCGCAGGGCTATGTCCCGGCACGCGCCGTGTACTAGACGTACATCAGCGGGGCGGGACGACGCCATGCGCCAAAACGGTCCCGCCCTCCGGGTGCCCCCGTCTTTGCGGCCATGCTGTGTTGCTCGTCGGTTATTTGGAACCACCAAACTTCCTCCTCGCGTCGTGCCTGGCCGCAAATACGGGGGCATCGCAGCGACTGCCGTAGTGTTAACAGGCCCTAGAAGCCACCGCCGAAACGGATCTGGAAGCGGTCGGCCTCGTCGCCTTCCTCGTCGTTGAGCGGGAATGCATAGCTCAGGTCGAGCAGGCCGAGGAACGGCGTGAACCAGGAGAAGGCAATGCCCGCGGACTGGCGCAGCTCGCCGGCCTGGAAGTCGCCCGGCTGTGCGAACACCTGGCCGACGTCGAAGAACAGGTTCAGACGCGTGGACTTGCCGTCGCTGGCGATCGGCAACGGAATGATCAGATTGTTCTGCGCCGTCGCGCGGAATTTGCCACCGTAGGGGTTATCGAACGGCGTGTCGTGGGGGCCCAGCGAGCCGTCGCGGTAGCCGCGCACCGTGCGCGGACCGCCGGCGAAGAAGTTCTCGTAGGGCGGTACTTCCTGGTCGCTGCCGTAGGTGTCGACCAGGCCGACCGAGCCGTTCAGCTCGAGGAACAGGCCCTTGTAGATCGGCACGTACTGCTGGCCGCGGTAGCTCAGGTTGTAGAACTCGATGTCGCTGCCCGGGATGCCCAGGTCGAGGCTCAGCGAGTGCAGCGCGCCGCGGTCCGCGAAGAAGGTGCGGTTGCGCGAGTCGTAGGTGATGCCGGTGCGGAACGAGTAGTTGAAGAAACGCGTGCCGTTGTCGATGACGAACTGCAGCACCTCGTTGGAGGTGGAGGCCGGGAAGGTCTCGATCGAGGTTTCGTCGAGCCCGCCGCCGACGCGCAGGGTCATGAATTCCGACAGCGGGATGCCGTAGGTCAGGTTCAGGCCGAGCACGTTGGTGTTGAAGCCCGAGCTGTAGCGGATCACCGACTCGGAACTGCGGTAGAACGCCGACACCGTCTGGCTGATGCCGTCGGCGGTGAAGTAGGGATCGGTCCAGGACAGGCTCAGCGCCTTGGAGATCGAGTTGTTCTCGGCCGAGACCTCGACGCGGTTGCCGGTGCCCAGGAAGTTGGTGTGCGTGAGGCTGCCGGTGATCAGGAAGCCCTGCGCGCCGGAGTAGCCGACGCCGAACTGCACCGATCCGGGCGGGCGCTCCTTGACCTTGAACGCGATGTCGACCATGTCGTCCGAGCCGGCGACCGGGCGGGTGTCCACCTCGACGTCCTCGATGAACGGCAGGCGCGCCAGGCGCACGCGCGAACGCTCCACCAGGCTCTTGGAGAACGGCGCAGCCTCGAGCTGGCGCATCTCGCGGCGCAGCGTCTCGTCGTTGGTACCGAGGTTGCCGCTGAAGCCGATGCGGCGCACATACGCGCGCTTGCCCGGCTGTACCACGTAGTTGATGCTGACCAGGCGGGTGCCCTCTTCCACCTCGGGCACCGGGTTGACCTCGGCAAAGGCGTAACCGATGTCGGACAGCGCGGCCTCGATGCGGTTGGCGCTGTCGGTGGCTTCCTTGCGCGAGAAGATGTCGCCCTGCTTGGTCGTCACCAGCGCGTTCAGGAACTGCTCGTTGAGGATGGTCTCGCCGGAGAAGCGGCGATCCTTGATCTTGTAGATCTCGCCTTCCTCGAGGTTGACCGTGATGTAGATCGAATCCTTCTCGGGCGTCAGCGCGACCTGCACGGAGGAGACGTTGGCCTTGAGGTAGCCGCGGTCCTGGTAGTAGGACTGCAGCTTTTCCAGGTCGCCGACCAGCTTCTGCTTGGAATACTTGTCGCTGCTCTGGAACGGCATCCAGGTGGTGCCCTCGAGCGCGAACTGCTTGAGCAGCTCCTCGGTCCCGAAGGCCTTGTTGCCGAGCAGGTTGATGTCCTTGATGCGGGTGACCTTGCCCTCGACCACGTCGATCTTGATGCTGACGCGGTTACCCTCTTCCTCGGTGACCTTGGCCTTGATGTCGACGTCGTAGTAGCCGTTGGAGTAGTACTGGCGGCGCAGTTCCTGCTCGACGCCGTCGAGCAGCTCGCGCTTGAACAGTTCGCCCTCGGCCAGGCCCAGGTCCTTCAGCGACTTCTTGAGGTCGTCGCCACCGATCTTCTCGTTGCCCTCGATCGTGAAGGCGGTGATGGAGGGGCGTTCCTTGACCACGATCACCAGGGCGTCGCCGTCGCGCTGCAGCTGCACGTCCTGGAACAGCCCGGAGCCGTACAGCGAGCGGATCGCCTGGCGCGAGGTGGCGTCGTTGAGCTCGTCGCCCACCGACAGCGGCAGATAGGTCAGGACCGTGCCGATCTCGAGGCGCTCCAGGCCATCGGCGCGGATTTCCTTGATCGTGAAAGGCTGGAAGGCGTAGGCCTGGCCCGTCAACACGAGCGCAGCGATGGCGCTGGCCAGCGCCGTTTTTTTCGTTCTCAGCGGTTTCACTGATCTGGTTTCTTTTTTAGTCAACTGAATAGCAAAGTACAGCGGTCAGTTCAGCAATTTCGCGAAGCGCGGCAGCAGGTCGTTGTAGAACGCCAACCCCATCAGCATCACCACAAACGTGAACCCGAGACGCAGCCCAAACTCCTGCGCCCGAGCCGACAACGGCGAACCCTTCAACGCCTCGATTCCGTAAAACAGCAGATGCCCGCCATCGAGCACCGGCACCGGCAGCAGGTTGATCACCCCGAGGCTGACGCTCATCGCTGCCAGGAAAGCAAGGAACTGCACGAGACCGATCTGTGCAGAGTAACCCGCCACCTCAGCGATCTGGATCGGACCGCTGATATTCTTCAACGAGACCTCGCCGATCACGATCCGCCACAACAACTTCAAGGTCAGCGCGGACATCCGCCAGGTCTGGGCCACGGCGGCCGGCATGGCCTCCAGGGGGTCGCGCCGGCTTTCGGCGCGCAAATCCTGCCACAAGTCCCGGGAGCCCGCTATGTCGGAGCCCGGAAGCACGCCAAGGCTGACGCCGAGCCGGCCGATCACGCGGCCCTGGGTTTCGACGCGGCCAACGATGGCCTGCAGCTCCAGGGTTTGCGAGCCGCGCAGGATCCCGATCCGGACGACCTGCTCCGGCCGGGCGCTGACCCAGGCAATCACTTCGCGGCGGTTGGCCATCGGCTGGCCGTTGAGGCTGACGATCTGGTCGCCGTCGCGCATGCCGGCGGCATCGGCGGCGCTGCCCTTTTCCACGCTGGCGGCGATCGCGGGGATCGGCGGCTCGTAGACTTCCAGGCCCAGGTCGGTGAAGACAAACTGCGGGTCCACCCGGACCCCGCGCAGGTCCAGGTGCACGTCGCGCATGCCACCGTCGGCCGCCTGCACCCGCAGCGGCATGCTGCCGCCGGCCATGGCCTTGTCCATCAGCTCGGTGCGCAGCTCGATCCAGGTCGGGGTGAGTGCGCCCGCCACCTGCAGGATCTGCTCGCCCTCGCGCAGGCCGGCCGCGGCGGCGGCGGACTTCTCGGCCGGGGCGGCGATCATCGGCTTGATGCTCTGCACGCCCATGACCAGCACCAGCCAGTAGAAGGCGATGGCCAGCAGGAAGTTGAAGGTGGGTCCGGCGGCGACGATCAGGATGCGCCGGCCGACCGTGGCGTTGTTGAAGGCCAGGTGGCGTTCGGCGGCCGGCACCGGCCCCTCGCGCTCGTCCAGCATCTTGACGTAGCCACCCAGCGGGATCGCCGACAGGGTCCATTCCACGCCGTCGGCGGCGCGGCGGGTCCAGATCTGGCGGCCGAAACCGATCGAGAAGCGCAGCACCTTGACGCCGCAGCGGCGCGCGACCCAGTAGTGGCCGAACTCGTGGAAAGCGACCAGGACACCCATCGCGACGATGAATCCGCCCAGCCCCCAGAAGAAATCATGCATGCAGGCGGCTCCGGCCACGCTCGCCCACAGCCAGTGTGGCCACGCCGCGGGCCCAGGCGTCGAGCGCCAGGATGCTGTCCAGGTCCGCGCCGGCCTCACGCCCGCCGGCGGCGTCCATTACCTCTTCGATCACTGCGGGAATCCCCGGGTAGTCCAGCCGATGCTGCAGAAATGCTTCGACAGCGATTTCGTTCGCCGCGTTCAATACGTTCGGCAGTACGCCGCCTTCCCTGAGCGCGCGCCGTGCCAGGCGCAGGCAGGGGAAGCGGCGCTCGTCCGGCGCCTCGAAGCGGAAACGGCCCAGGGCCGCCAGGTCCAGTCCTCCCACGCCCGACTCCCAGCGCTCCGGCCAGGCCAGGGCATGGGCGATCGGCACGCGCATGTCGGGCTGGCCCAGCTGGGCCAGCATCGAACCGTCGACATACTCGACGATCGAATGGATCGCGCTCTCGGGGTGGATCACCACGTCCAGCTGCCCGGCCGGCAGGCGGTAGAGCACCGCGGCCTCGATCAGTTCCAGGCCCTTGTTCATCATGGTGGCCGAGTCCACCGAGATCTTCTGGCCCATGACCCAGTTCGGGTGCCGCACGGCTTGTTGCGGGGTCACGGTTTCAAGTTGTGCCAGCGGCGTCTCGCGGAAGGGGCCGCCGCTGGCGGTCAGGACCAGCCGGCGCACGCCCCGGGGAACCTCGCCGCAGCGCGCCGGCGCCGGCAGGCACTGGAAGATGGCGTTGTGCTCGGAGTCGATCGGGATCAGCGTGGCCCCGAAGCGCTCGGCCTCGGCCATCAGCAGGGCGCCGGCCATGACCAGCGGCTCCTTGTTGGCGATCAGCACCCGCTTGCCGGCGCGCACCGCCGCCAGCGTCGGCAGCAGGCCGGCGGCGCCGACGATGGCCGACATCACCTGCCCGGCCTCGGCATGGGCCGCCAGCGCGCAGATCGCCTCGGCGCCTGAACCCACCTCGCAGGCCAGCCCGGCCTCGCGGCACAGGCCGCGCAGCCGCTCGGCGGCGGCAGGGTCCTGCAGCACGGCGAAACGGGGACGATGCTGGCGGCAGAGTTCGAACAGGCCCTCGGCATCGCGCTGGGCGCTCAGGCCCAGGACCTGCAGCTTGTCGGCGTGTCGCGCCGCGACGTCGAGTGTGTTGCGCCCGATGGTGCCGGTCGCGCCCAGGACGACGAGATTCTGCATTACAGGCCTGTGAGGTAAAGGCCCAGCACCATCACCGGCGCGCCGGCGAGAATGCTGTCGACGCGGTCGAGGATGCCGCCATGGCCCGGCAGGATGTTGCCGCTGTCCTTGATGCCGGCGATGCGCTTGAACATCGACTCGGTGAGGTCGCCGACGATCGAGATGGCCGCCACCACCACGGTCAGCAACAGCAGCAGCCAGACCTGGTTGCCGCTGGGGGCGAAGACATAGAGTCCCGCGGTCATGGCCCAGGCGGCGGTCAGCAACAGGCCGCCGACGGCACCCTCCACGGTCTTGCCCGGCGAGATGTTCGGCGCCAGCTTGCGCTTGCCGAAATTGCGGCCCGCGAGATAGGCGCCGGTGTCGGCAGCGAAGACGATGAACAGGAAGAACAGCAGCTTCAGCGGGCCCATGGCATGCAGGGCGGCCAGGGCCAGCAGGGTCGAGACGGTCAGCAGCAGGCCCAGCAGGGCCATCGGCAAACCCGAGGTCTGCTGCTTGCCGATGTTGTCGGGAAAGCGCGGGAACAGCGAGATCGCGAACAGCCACCAGAGCACCGCCACGCCCAGCAGCCAGGGCAGCAGGCTTTCGCGCCCCGGCACGAACCAGGCCAGGGCCAGCAGCAGACCGCAGACCGCCGTGTAAGCCCAGCGGCGTCCGCGCTCGGCCCAGGACATCAGGCCGGTCCACTCCCAGGCCATCAGCATGCCGACCAGGGCCAGCACGGCATAGAGCCAGGGGGTGGGCGCATACCAGACCAGCGCCAGCAGCAGGGGCAGCAGGATCAGGGCGGTAACGACGCGCTGGACGAGCATGGCGGGCGGTCTTGGTGAGGGCGTCGGATTCGGGAGACGGACGACAGATTTCGACAGTTTGTCACTTAAGGCCGGAAACTACTACGGCGCACCTCAGGAGGCTTCCGGCACGCGGCCGAAGCGGCGCTCGCGGCCGGCGTACCAGGCCAGGGCCTGGTGGAACTCCAGCTCGCTGAAATCCGGCCACAGCACGTCGCTGAAGTAGAGCTCGGTGTAGGCCAGCTGCCACAGCAGGAAATTGCTGATGCGCTGTTCGCCGCCAGTGCGGATCATCAGGTCCGGTTCGGGCAGGCCAGCGGTCTGCAGGCGTGCCTCGATGCCCTCGGCGGTGATCGGCTCGCCCGCCTCCACCAGTGCATTGGCGGCCTGCACGATGTCCCACTGGCCGCCATAGCCCACGGCGATGGAAAGCTTCACCCCGGCATTGTCCGCGGTGCGCAGCTCGGCACGCTGCATCTCCCGGCGCAGGGGTTCCGGGAACCCGCTGCGGTCGCCGATGAAGCGGACGCGCACACCGTTGCGGTGCATGGCGTCCATTTCGCGCGCCAGGGTGCGCACGAACAGCTGGATCAGCAGCTTCACCTCGGTTTCCGGACGCTTCCAGTTCTCCTGGGAGAAGGCGAACAGGGTCAGCGCCTCGACGCCGGCCTTGTGCGCCGCGCGCAGGATCCGGCGCACCACCTTGACCCCTGCCCGATGTCCCATGGCACGGGGCTGGCCACGGCCCTTGGCCCAGCGGCCGTTGCCGTCCATGACGATGGCGACATGGCGTGGCCTCGGCTCGGAGGGCAACTCGGGGGCGTCTCGACTCATGAGGCAGTGTCCTGGAACGAAGGCAGACCAGTCCGGGAGACCGGTCTACATCGACAGCAGTTCCTTTTCCTTGACCTGGGCCGCTTCGTCGACCTTGGCGACGAACTGGTCGGTCAGCTTCTGGATTTCGGTCTCGCCGCGCTTGACGTCGTCGGCGGTGATCTTCTTGGCCTTTTCCTGGTCCTTGATCGCCTGGTTGGCGTCGCGGCGCACGTTGCGGATCGCCACCTTGGCACCCTCGGCCTCGGTCTTGACCACCTTGGCCAGGTCGCGGCGGCGCTCTTCGGTCAGCGGCGGCATGTTGATGCGGATGGTCTGGCCGGCGGTGTTCGGGTTCAGGCCCAGGTCCGAGGTCATGATGGCCTTCTCGATCGGTCCGACCATCGGCTTTTCCCAGGGCGTGATGGTGATCGTGCGGGAGTCTTCCACCACGACGCTGGCGACCTGCGAGATCGGCACCGGGGAGCCGTAGTAGTCGACGCGGACATGGTCCAGGATCGCGGCGCTGGCACGGCCGGTGCGCAGCTTGGCCAGTTCGTTCTTCAGCGTGTCCAGGCATTTCTGCATGCGGACAGTGGCGTCGTTCTTGATTTCGGTGGTCATCGCAATCTCCGGATACGTTTGTTCTGTTCTCTGCTCAGGCGTCGACGTAGGTGCCGATGCTGCGGTCGCCACGGACGATGCTCATCAGCGCACCGGGACGGTCCATGTCGTAGACGCAAAGCTTCATGCGGTTGTCGCGGCACAGCACCATGGCGGTCTGGTCCATCACGCCCAGGCGGCGATTCAGGGCCTCGTCGTAGGTCACGGTGTCGTACTTCCTGGCCGAGGGGTCCTTCTTGGGGTCGGCGGTGTAGATGCCGTCCACCTTGGTGGCCTTGAGCAGCAGGTCGGCGCCGATTTCCACGGCACGCAGGGCGGCGGCGGAGTCGGTGGTGAAGAAGGGGTTGCCGGTGCCGGCGGCGAAGACCACGACGCGGCCCTTCTCGAGGTGGCGCATGGCCTTGCGGCGGATGAAGTCCTCGCAGACCTCGTTGATGCGGATCGCCGACTGCACGCGGGCCTGCAGGCCGGTGGTGCGCTCGATCGCGTCCTGCAGGGCCAGGGCGTTGATCACGGTGGCCAGCATGCCCATCTGGTCGCCGGTGATGCGGTCCATGCCGGCCTTGGCCAGGGGCTCGCCGCGGAAGATGTTGCCGCCGCCGACGACCAGGGCGACCTGCACGCCGGCCTCGACTACCGCCTTGATTTCATTGGCCAAAAACTCCGTCACTGGCGGAGCGATGCCGAAACCCAGATCGCCCATCAGGGCTTCGCCAGACAGCTTCAGCAGAATTCTCTTGTACGCGGGCTGGGCGGACATGGGCAGGCTCTATCTGGCGGATTTTTCAGGGTTTACTTAAAACAAGACCCCGTTGCCGGGGTCTGGTTCACAACCTGCGCTGAGTTTACCGCAAAATCAGGCGGTCAGACTTGCCTGGGTCGCGGCGACTTCGGCAGCGAAGTCTTCCTTCTTCTTCTCGATACCCTCGCCCACGGCGAAGCGGACGAAGCGCGCCACGGCCGACTTCTTGTCGGCCAGGATCTTCTCCACGGACTCGCCGTTGGGAGCCTTGACGAAGGGCTGGCCCAGCAGGGTCAGCTCGGCGCGGAACTTGTTGACCTTGCCGTCCACCATCTTGGCCAGAATCTCGGCGGGCTTGGGCTTGAAACCGCCGCCGAACTTCTTCTTGATCGCCGCGTAGTCGTCGTCCCAGGCCTTCTTGTCCTCGTCGGACAGGCCTTCATAGACGCCGTTCTGCTTCTCGGCATCCATTTCCTTGAGCGCGCTGGCAAACTTCTCGGAATCGGCCTTGGCGTCGACCTGTTCCTGGGCCACCGTGGCGTCGATCACCTTGCGCTCGGCCTCGACCACATCGGCCGGAATCTCGCCGGCGTTGAGGTAGCGCGGGGCCATGGCGGCGGTGTGCATCGCCAGGTCCTTGGCCAGCTCGGTCTCGCCCTTGTCCATGGCCAGGGCCACGGCAATCTTGTCGCCCGGGTGCACGTAGGTGACCAGGTCGGCACCGGCCTTGGAGACGATCTCGAAGCGGCGCAGCGTGATGTTCTCGCCGATCTTGGCGATCAGGCCGCGACGCTTCTGGTCCACGGTCTCGCCGTCGGCCGACAGCTGGCCGAGGGCTTCGACATTGGCCGGGCGATGCTTGAGCACTAGCTCGGCAGCCTCGCGGGCCAGGGCACGGAAATCCTCGCCCTTGGCCACGAAGTCGGTCTCGCTGTTCAGCTCGAGCAGGACAACGGCGTCATCCGACTTGGCCAGGACGACAACACCCTCGGCCGCGGTACGGGAGGCCTTCTTGTCAGCCTTGGCGGCGCCATCGAGGCGCAGCTTCTCGGCTGCGGCGTCGATATTGCCCTCGGTGGCTTCCAGGGCCTTCTTGCAGTCGGACATGCCGGCGCCGGTACGCTCGCGCAGCTCCTTGACCTGGGCAGCAGTAATCTGGGTCATGTCGGGCCTCTCTTACTCGGCCTTCTCGGCACCACGGCCACGGCCACCACGGCCACGGTCACGGTCGCCGGCGCCCGGCTTGCGCGGGGGGCGGGGCTTCTTCGGGGCCGAACGGTCGTCGCTGACTTCCGGCGGGGCCTCGCGGAACGGGATCGGGTTGGCGCCGCGGGCGTCGATGATGGCTTCGGCCACGCACTGGGTGTAGACGCGGATGGCGCGGGTGGCGTCGTCGTTGCCCGGGATCACGCAGGCGATGCCCGAGGGGTCATTGTTGGTGTCGACCACGGCGATGACCGGGATGCCGAGCTTCTTGGCCTCGGCCACGGCGTTCTTCTCGTAGCCGGTGTCGATGATGAACAGGCCGTCCGGCAGGGTCGGCATTTCCTTGATGCCGCCCAGCGACTTGCGCAGCTTTTCGAGCTCGCGCGAGAAGGTCAGCTGTTCCTTCTTGGTCAGGCGGTTGATGGTGCCGTCCTCGACGGTCTTTTCCATCTCGACCAGGCGCTTGATGGAGGCCTTGACGGTCTTGAAGTTGGTCAGCGTGCCGCCCAGCCAGCGCTGGGAAACGAACGGCATGCCGCAGCGCTTGGCCTCATCTTCGATGGCCTCGCGGGCAGCGCGCTTGGTGCCGACGAACAGGATGCGGCCACCGTTGGCGGCCAGCTTGCCGGCAAAGTTGCAGGCGTCCTTGAGCAGCGGCAGGGTCTGCTCGAGGTTGATGATGTGAATGCGGCTACGCTCGCCGAAAATGAATTCATCCATTTTCGGGTTCCAGTAACGGGTACGGTGGCCGAAATGAACACCGGCCTCCAGCAGCTGGCGCATGGTAATGCTAGACATGTACTACTCCTTGGGTTTGGCTAATCGCGCCCGGTGAAGGCTCACCCAAAGTGGGCGCGAGTGGATTTTCAGAGGCGCTACAATAGATTGCGTTGCCTTTGAAGGGCGCGCTTTATACCATAACCCCCCTTTTATTTCAAAGATTTCCGGTAGCCAGCCCCATGGGCGTCACCATAAAGTCCCCCGCAGAACAGCAGAAGATGCGCGAAGCCGGTCAGGCCGCCGCGCAGGTCCTGCAGATGATCGCCCCGTACGTGAAGCCCGGCGTCAGCACCGACGAGCTCAACCGGATCTGCCATGACCATATCGTCAGGGGCGGCGACGTCCCTGCCCCGCTGGGCTACGGCGCGGCCCCCGGCCGCCCGCCGTTCCCCAAGTCCATCTGTACCTCGGTCAACCACGTGGTCTGCCACGGCATCCCCGGGGCCAAGGTCCTGAAGAAGGGCGACGTGGTCAACATCGACGTCACCGTGATCAAGGATGGCTACCATGGCGACACCAGCCAGATGTTCTACGTCGGCGAGCCCAGCATCCTGGCGCGCCGCCTGGCCGAAACCGCCCACGAGTCGATGATCGAGGGCATCAGGCTGGTGCGCCCCGGCGTCCGCCTCGGCGACATCGGCCACGTCATCCAGAAGTACGCCGAGGCGCGCGGCTTCTCGATCGTGCGCGAGTACTGCGGCCATGGCATCGGCCGGATCTTCCACGAAGAACCGCAGGTGCTGCACTACGGCAAGCCGGGCACCGGCATGGAGCTGGCCCCCGGCATGACCTTCACGATCGAACCCATGGTCAACGCCGGCCGCCCCGAGGTGAAGCTGCTGCCCGACGGCTGGACCGTGGTCACCAAGGACCATTCGCTGTCGGCGCAATGGGAGCACACCGTGCTGGTCACCGAGACCGGCTACGAAGTGATGACGCTGCGCGGCGGTGCCATGTGATGGGCGCCGAATTCGACCTGGCCGACGAGGACGCATCCGCGATCTTCAGCGCCCCGCGCATCCGCTCGCGCCTGGCGCAGGGCGCCTCTCCGGTGACGTCCTTCCGCGAGACCCTCAAGTGGGGCCGCGAGCGGCTCTACACCCTGTTCCACGAGGGCACTGCCGCCGACGCCCTGGTGCACGCCCGCGCCCACCTGGTGGACGAGGTACTGCGCACCGCCTGGCAGAAGTTCCTGCCGGAACTGACCGACGGCCTGACCCTGGTGGCAGTGGGCGGCTACGGTCGCAGCGAACTGCTGCCGCACTCCGACATCGACATCCTGCTGCTGCATTCCGGCGAGTCGCTGGAGCAGCACCGCAAGGCGCTGGAGCAGATGACCGCCTTTGCCTGGGACATCGGCCTGGAGGTCGGCCAGAGCGTGCGCACGGTGCAGGAATGCGTCGACGAGGCGGTCAAGGACATCACGGTGATGACCAACCTGCTGGAAGCGCGCATGCTGACCGGCGACACCGTGCTCTACCAGCAGATGCAGCAGGCGCTGACGCCCGATCACGTCTGGCCGGTGAAGGAATTCTTCGAGGCCAAGAAGGCCGAGCAGGCGGCGCGCTACCGCAAGTACGACGACACCGGCTACAAGCTGGAACCCAACGTCAAGGAAAGCCCGGGCGGTCTGCGCGACATCCACACCATCGGCTGGGTCGCCAAGCGCCACTTCAACGCGCAGACGCTGGCCGAACTGCGCGAGCACGGCTTCCTCAACAAGCAGGAAAGCGACGAGCTGTTCGCCGGCCAGGACTTCCTGTGGCGGGTGCGCTTCGCCCTGCACATGATCAACAACCGCCGCGAGGACCGCCTGCTGTTTGATCACCAGATCAAGGTGGCGGCGCTGTTCGGCTACGAGGACAACGACAAGAACCGCGCGGTCGAGCAGTTCATGCAGCTGTACTACCGCACGATCAAGTCGCTGTCCTGCCTCAACGACATGCTGCTGCAGCTGTTCGACGAGGCGATCCTGACCCCGGACGCCGGTGAGCCCGAAGTGCTCAATGCGCGCTTCCAGGTGCGCAACCTGACCATCGAGGCGCGCGACGACGACGTCTTCCGCAAGCAACCCTGGGCGCTGCTGGAGATCTTCAGCCTGCTGCAGCAGCACCCGAAGATCGCCGGTATCCGCGCGCAGACGCTGCGCATGATCATGCGCGACGTCCGCCTGATCGACGACACGGTGCGCAACGACGTGCGTGCCCGCGGCATCTTCATCGACATGTTCCGCGAAGGCCGCGGCCTGACGCGCAACCTGCGCCGCATGAACCGCTACGGCGTGCTGGGCCGCTACCTGCCCTCGTTCGGCAAGATCGTCGGACTGATGCAGTACGACCTGTTCCACACGCTCACCGTGGACGAGCACGTGCTCTACGTGCTGCGCAATGCGCGCCGCTTCGCGATGGGCCGCTTCCAGCACGAGCTGCCCTTCGCCAACCAGGTGTTCGAGCGTATCGCCAAGCCCGAGCTGCTGTACCTGGGCGCCTTCTGGCATGACATGGCCAAGGGCCGCGGCGGCGATCATTCGCACCTCGGCGCCGAGGAAGCGGAGCAGTTCTGCCTGGACCACGGCCTGTCCCATGCCGACGCGGCGCTGGTGGCCTGGCTGGTCGAGAACCACTTGGTGATGTCGCTGACCGCGCAGAAGCAGGACGTGCAGGACCCCAACGTGGTCGCCAAGTTCGCCCGCAAGATCGTCGACCGCGACCGCCTGGACTACCTGCTGCTGCTGACCTGCGCCGACATCCGCGGCACCAACCCGGCGCTGTGGAATTCCTGGCGCGAGTCGCTGCTCAAGGACCTCTACAACGCCGCTGCACGCGCGCTGGAGCGCGGCCTGGACGACCCGGTCGGCCCGGAGGAACGCATCGCCGAGACCTGTGCACGCGCATTGCGCGTGCTGACCGAGCGCGGCGTCGATGCCGAGGTGGCCAAGCGGGTGTGGCAGCGCTTCGACCCCGAGTATTTCCTGCGCCATTCGCCGGAGGAACTGGCCTGGCACCTGCCGGCGATCCTGGCGGCGCGCGAGGCCGAGCTGCCGCTGGTGCTGGTGGAAACGCTCAGCGAGCGCGGCACCACGGTGTTCGTCTACACCCGCGACCGCGACCACCTGTTCGGCCTGTCCGCCGGCGTGCTGGCGCGCCTGGGCCTCAACATTCTCGACGCACGCCTGCACACCACCAACGACGGCTTCGTGCTGGACTCCTACGCCGTGATGGAGGGCGACAACACGCCGATCCAGCCGGGCATGCGCTTCGAGGAGATCCGCAACGCCCTGCGCAAGGTACTGAGCGACCCGGAGATGTCGACCGTGGAGGTCAACCGCCGCGTGTCGCAGCGCCTGCGCCATTTCAACACGCCGACGCACATCCACTTCAGCCAGGACGAAGCGCGCCGACGCACGATCATGGAACTGGTGGCCGCCGACCAGCCGGGCCTGCTGTCGATGGTCGGCCGCGTGTTCCAGAAGCGCGGCATCCTGCTCGACGCCGCCAAGATCGGCACCATCGGCGAGCGCGCCGAAGACGTCTTCTACATCACCGACCGCATGCACCGCCCGATCCGCGACGAGCGCGTGCTCGACGACCTGCGCGAGGTGCTGACCCGTACCCTGGACCGCACCGACGCGGCCTGACTTTTTTTCATTGCCCCCTGACTGAATCATGAGCCACCAAGAACTCAAGAGCCGTATCGAAGCCGCCTGGGAGGCCCGCGACGGCCTCAACAAGAGCGACACCGCCCTGCGCAACGACGTGCAGACCGTCATCGAACTGCTGGACAGCGGCCAGGCCCGCGTCGCCGAGCCCACCGGCAATTCCCAGTGGCAAGTCAATGAATGGCTGAAGAAGGCCGTGCTGCTGTACTTCCGCCTGCACGACAACGTCGTCATCCCGATGGGCGAGCACCAGGGCTACGACAAGGTGCCGCTCAAGTACAGCGGCTGGACCCAGGAACAGTTCGCCAAGGCTGGCGTACGCGTGGTACCGCCGGCGGCCGTGCGCAAGGGCGCCTACGTCGCGCCGGGCGCGATCCTGATGCCGTCCTACGTCAACATCGGCGCCCACGTCGGCGCCGGCACCATGGTCGACACCTGGGCCACCGTGGGCTCCTGCGCGCAGATCGGTGCCAACGTGCATCTCTCCGGTGGCGTCGGCATCGGCGGCGTGCTGGAACCGCTGCAGGCTGCGCCGACGATCATCGAGGACGAGTGCTTCATCGGCGCCCGCTCCGAGGTCGTCGAGGGCGTGGTGGTGGAGCGCGGCTCGGTAATCTCGATGGGCGTGTTCATCGGCCAGTCCACGCCGATCTACGACCGCGAGAACGACCGGATTCTCTACGGCCGCGTGCCGGCCGGCAGTGTCGTGGTGGCCGGTTCGCTGCCCAAGGGCGAGCGCTACAGCCTGAACTGCGCCGTGATCGTCAAGCGCGTCAACGAGCAGACCCGCAAGAAGGTCGGCATCAACGCCCTGCTGCGCGACCTGTAGCCGACATGGCAGACGGTGACTCGCCGGTACTGGGGCTGCTCGAGCAGCTGATCGCGCGCCGCTCGCTGACGCCGGACGATGCCGGCTGCTGCGAACTGCTGGGTGCGCGCCTGCAGAAGCTCGGCTTCACACTTGAATACATCAATGCCGGCGGCGTCACCAACCTCTGGGCCACCACCGGCAGCGGTGGCCCGCTGCTGATCCTCGCCGGCCACACCGACGTGGTGCCGACCGGTCCGCTGGAACAGTGGACCAGCGACCCGTTCCAGCCGGAAGTACGCGACGGCCTGCTCTATGGCCGAGGCGCCGCCGACATGAAGTCCGGCATCGCCGCCATGGTCTGCGCCACCGAGCGCCTGATGGCGCGCCGGCCGCTGCGCGGCAGCCTCGCCTACCTGATCACCAGCGACGAGGAAGGCGTGGCGCAGCACGGCACGCGCCATGTCGTGGCAGTGCTCAAGGCCCGCGGCATCGTGCCGGACTACGCCATCGTCGGCGAAGCCTCCAGCAACGAGCAGCTCGGCGACCGCATCGTCATCGGCCGCCGCGGCTCGCTCAACGGCGTGCTGACGGTATTCGGCA
This sequence comes from Solimonas sp. K1W22B-7, assembly GCF_003428335.1. GTDB lineage: Bacteria > Pseudomonadota > Gammaproteobacteria > Nevskiales > Nevskiaceae > Solimonas_A. Next base: position 2,144,183 of record NZ_CP031704.1, on the reverse strand, counting down.
AGCAGGGCCACGTCGCCTACCCGCACAAGGTCGAGAACCCGATCCACCGCCTGGCGCCGGCACTGGCCGAGCTGGTGACCACGGTGTGGGACCAGGGCAACGCCCACTTCCCCCCGACCTCGTTCCAGGTCTCGAACATCCACGCCGGCACCGGCGCCAACAACGTGGTGCCCGGCGACTGCCAGGTGGTGTTCAACTTCCGCTACTGCACCGAGTCCACCGCGGCCTCGCTGCGCGAGCGCGTCGAAGCGGCGCTGCAGCGACACGCCTTGCGCTACCAGCTCGACTGGCAGCTCTCGGGTGAACCCTTCCTGACGCGCCAGGCGGGCCTGATCACCGCCGCCGAGGCGGCGATCGGCGCGGTCACCGGGCTCAAGCCGGAACTGTTCACCGGCGGCGGCACCTCGGACGCCCGCTTCCTCGCGCCCTGGGGGGCCGAGGTGGTGGAGATCGGTCCGATCAACGACAGCATCCACAAGATCAACGAGCACGTTCGCGTGGCCGACCTGGAACCCCTGTCGGCGATCTACGAGCAGCTGCTGGAGCAGCTGCTGTGAGCGACGCGGGCTTCCGCCCGCCGCTGCTGATCCGCCACGCGCAGCTGCAGTCGCTGCTGGCCACCAAGAGCCCGCGGCGGAAGCTGTGGCTCAAGCGCGGCAGCCGCATGGAGGCGGTGGCCACGCGCCATGAGCTGGACTGCGGCGACGGCGTGCGCCTGGCGGGCTTTCATTCGCGCCAGCCTGCGGAGCAGGCTTCCCGCGGGCTGGCGCTACTGATCCACGGCTGGGAAGGCAGCCAGGATTCCTCCTACCTCTATTCGATGGCCTGCACGCTGTATGCCGCCGGCTACAACGTCTTCCGCCTCAACCTGCGCGACCACGGCGGCACACACCACCTGAACCGCGAGCCCTTCCACTCGGCGCGCATCGACGAGGTGCTGGGCGCAGCGCGTGCGGCGCAGCAGCTGGACGGCGACGAGCGCCTGTTCGTGGTGGGGTTCTCGCTGGGCGGCAATTTCGCGCTGCGCATCGGCCTGCGCGGTCCCGCCGCCGGCGTGAATCCGCAGCTGTCGATCGGCATCTCGCCGGCGATCCACCCGGGCTCGACGCTGGAGGCCATCGAGTACGGCCCGCTGATGTTCCGGCTGTACTTCCTCGACAAGTGGCGCAAGACGCTGCGCGCCAAGAAGGCCGCCTGGCCGGAGCATGATTTCTCCGCCTACCCCGGCATCCGCAGCTTCACCGAGTCCACCCGCCGCTTCGTCGCCGACTTCACCGACTACCCGTCGATGGACGACTACCTGGCGGCGTACACGCTGACGCCGGAGATGCTGCTGGCCTCACCCTCGCCCGTGGCGGTGCTGACGGCCAAGGACGACCCGGTGATCCCCTACCGCTACTTCGAGGGGCTGCGGGCGGAGGGATCGGTGCGCGCCTTCCTGGCCACCGAGCATGGCGGACACTGCGGGTTCATCGAGGACCTGAGGCTGCGCAGCTGGGCGGAGGCGCGGGTGCTGGAGCTGTTCGAGGCGGCCGGCCGCTGATCCCTGACGTGGGAGCTGTGTAGGAGCGGCTGTTGGCTTAACTCAGGCTGACATTGAGTCAGCCTTCGCCGAGGCCAACAGCTAGCCGCGAACGCAGGTTCTCATGATCACCCGCCATCGCGGCTAACAGCCGCTCCTACAGCCGCTCCTACGAAAATAAAAAAAAGCCGCCTGGGTTGCCCCAGGCGGCTTTCTTGTACTGCGAGACGCTCAGGCAGCCTTTTCCAGCGCGGCGCTCCACTGGCCCAGCGCAGCCAGGCCATTCATCCTGGCGCGGTGCAGGTGAGCCTTGCGGCCGGCGTCGGCATTGTTGCCAGCCCAGGCCTTCAGCGCGGCGGCCTGCAGGGCGCGGCCGTAGGAGAAGGTCAGCTTCCAGGGGTTGGGGCCGAGCTTGTTCATCTCGTCCAGGTGGGCGGTGGCATCTTCGTCGGACTGGCCGCCGGAGAGGAAGGCGATACCCGGCACGGCGGACGGCACCTGGCGCTTGAGGGTGCGCAGCGTGGCGGCGGCGACGGTCTTGCGGTCGGCCTGCACCGGACACTTCTTGCCGGAGATGACCATGTTGGGCTTCAGGACGATGCCTTCCAGCAGCACGCGCTGCAGGCTCAGCTCGTGGAACACGGCGGCCAGGGTGCGGTTGGTGACGTCTTCGCAGACTTCCAGGGTGTTGTCCGCGTCCATCAGCACTTCCGGCTCGACGATCGGCACGATGCCGGCTTCCTGGCACAGGGCGGCGTAGCGGGCCAGCGCGTGGGCATTGGTGTGGATGCAGTAGTCGGACGGGATGCCGTTGCCGATGGTGATGACCCCACGCCACTTGGCGAAGCGGGCGCCGGCCTCGTGGTACTTGGCCAGGCGCTCGCGCAGGCCGTCGAGGCCCTCGGTCACGGTCTCGCCGGGCGCGCCGACCAGGTCCTTGGCACCCTTGTCGACCTTGATGCCCGGGATCACGCCCTTGGACTCCAGCAGCTTGGCGAACGGCGTGCCGTCCAGCGCCTTCTGGAACAGGGTCTCCTCGAACAGGATCACGCCGCTGGTGTGCTGCTCGAAGCCGGCGGTGGTGAACAGCATGTCGCGATAGGTCTGGCGGTTGGCCTCGGTGTTCTCGACCTTGATGCTGTTGAAGCGCTTCTCGATGGTGCCGGTGGATTCGTCGGCGGCCAGCAGGCCCTTGCCGTCGGCAACCATGGCAAGCGCGATCTGGTTGAGGATTTTCTCGTTCATGAAATCAAAAGCTCCGCTGGGTCAGGTGCGTGTTTTAAAGAGGCGAATGTAATCAGGGCGCGCGAATTTTAAGGAAAGAGGGCGACAAATTCAGCTATTTGGCGTGAAATCACGCACATAAGGTCAAAATTTTTGGCTTTTTTGGGAGTAGATCGGCGGTTTCCGCCCCCAAGACCGCCAAACTGAACAATCCTGAGCTTCCATCTTCCGCAGAGAGAGGGATGGCTCGCCGCCAAGGCGGCTCGGGGCTACGCCCCGCGGCCCTTCAGGCCGCGCAGCCCTGCGCTCTCGCGCAGGGCCCGAACCCTGCACTGTTTGTCCGGGGGTTCGAATCCTTCCTTAACTTTCCAGAGTTTACCGCTCAATTCTGAAGTAACTTAACTTTGGCGGAGAGAGAGGGATTCGAACCCCCGGACGGTTGCCCGTCAGCGGTTTTCAAGACCGCCGCAATAGACCACTCTGCCATCTCTCCGTGTAGTGGTATTTTACCTACAAATCCTTGGCCTGAACGGGGTTTTCGCTACCATTCAGGGGGTGCGGGGCGACTTTCCCTGCCGCTAAGCTGCCCGACATGGACTTCAGGCCTCGCCAAGCTGTTCCCGCCCGCTGGCTCACGGCATTGGGTGCCGTGGCCGCGGCCGGCTGCGCGGCGATCCTGGCCCTGGCCCTGGCACAGCCCTCGCTCGGACTGGACCTGGCCCCCGCGGAGCCGCCTGAATCAGCCCCTCTGGTGCGCCAGCAACTGGCCGGCGGCAGTGTCATGGCCGTGCTCAGCGGCCTGGGCGACACCCATGGCCAGCGAATGTCGCTGCGCAGCGACGATCTGGCCCCTGAACCCGATACCACCTTCCCTGCGTATGCCGACTACAACCGCTTCCTGTTGCGGCAGGGGGAAATCGATACCCTGATCCGCGGCGGACCGGTGACGCTCTACGGCAGCGACGGCGCCCTGCAGACCCTGGCGCCGGCCCCGCGCAGCCTGGCCAGCCTGCCTTGGCAGTTCTGGCTGCAGCTGCTGGTGGCCGTCGCCGGCCTGGTGGTGGGTGGCCTGGTCTGGATCTTCCGCCAGCACGAGCCGGTCACCCGCTACTTCGCGCTGACCGGCGTCGGCCTGTACCTCAGCGCCGGCAGCGCGGCGATCTACAGCACCCGTGAACTGGCCCTGCCGGCGGAACTGTTCCGCGCGCTGCATGCCACCAATACCACCGGTGCACTGCTGTTCTGCGGGGCCTTCGTGGCAGTGCTGCTGCACTACCCCACACGGCTGTCACGGCAGAACCTGGCGCCGGCGCTGGTCGGCATCTACCTGCTGCTGGCCCTGGGCAACCTGCTGCAGGCCTTCCACGGCTTCGACGCGGCGATGCGCATCCCGGTCCTGCTGGGCTTCGCGGCCACCGCGGGCCTGGCGGCCTGGCAGTGGCTGCGCGTGCGCCATGACCTGGTGTTGCGCGCCGCCTTCCAGTGGTTCCTGTTCGCCTGGTTCATCGGTAGCGGGCTGTTCCTGATGCTGGTCTTCGTGCCGGCGCTGATGGGCCAGGACACCGGCAGCGAGCAGGCGCCCTCGTTCGCGCTGTTCCTGCTGATCTATGTCGGCATCGCCTTCGGCATCGCCCGCTACCGCCTGTTCGATCTCGGCCTCTGGTGGTTCCGTGCCTGGATCACCGTGGCCAGCGTCGGCGGTCTGGTGGCGCTGGACCTGGCATTGATCGCACTGTTGCATCTGGACCAGGCGCTGGCGCTGACGGTCAGCCTGCTGGCCATCGGCGCGCTGTACATCCCCCTGCATGCCTGGCTGTGGCGCCGCCTGGCAGGCAGCCAGGAGCAGCGCGACCCCATGGCGGTGATGCAGAACATCGTGCTGTCGGCCAACCGCGAGCCCGCGGAAGCCTGGCGCGAGGCGCTGCAGGGCCTGTTCCAGCCACTGCAGCTGGAACGGCTGTCGTCTTCGCCCCAGCAGCACCGCCTGGCGGATGACGGCACGGCACTGGAACTGCCGGCGGACCGCCTGCTGCCGGCACTGCGCCTGTGCTACGCCAACCGCGGCCAGCGGCTGTTCTCACCGCACGACGTCAAGACGGTACGCACGCTGCAGATGCTCTGCGGCCAGGTGTTCGCCTACGGCGAGGCCACCCGCATGGGCATGGAGCAGGAGCGCCAGCGCATCGCCCGCGACATGCACGACAGCCTCGGCGGGCGCCTGCTGACACTGCTGCACCTGGCGCCCGAGAACCTGCAGCCGCAGATCCGCGAGGCGCTGGACGACATGCGGCTGACGGTGAACTGCCTGAGCAGCGGCAGTGCAACACTGGAAGAGGCACTGGGCCAGTGGCGCGCCGAAATCGACGAACGCTGCGACTCGCAGCAGGTGCAGCTGCGCTGGCAACAGCCGGAGCAGGGCCTGGAACTGCAGTTGGAACCGGAGGCGCTGCTGCACCTGCAACGCCTGCTGCGCGAACTGGTGAGCAATGCGCTGCGCCACGCCCGGCCGACACTGCTGCAAGTGCGGTTCGCCCTGGGCGGTGAAACCTTCTCCTTCAGCGTCGAGAACGATGGCTGCCGCCAGCCGCCCTCGGACTGGAAGTCCGGCGTCGGCCTCAAGAGCATCCGCTACCGGGTGGAGACCCTCGGCGGCAAGGTGAACTGCACCGAGCCGCTGCCGGGCAGCGTGCGCCAGACCTGCATCCTGCCGCTGGGTCCCGCCCCGGCGGAACCGCCGGCGGCTGCGGAACCCGCCGCGGCGCAGGAGCAAGGCTATCCCAGGCAGGCGTTGGGCAGCCCGTCATGAGCATCTATTTCCCCGATCGCGACGACACCGCTGACGGCGCACTGCCGCGGCGGCTGCCGCGACATTGGCGTATCACGGCCGCCGTGCTGCTGTTCGCGGTGCTGGAACTGCTGCTGAGCCTGCACCTGGCCACGCAGCACCCCTGGCTGGGAATCGACCTGGTGGCAAGCGTCGACGGCAGCGGTGTCGAGGTCGCGGGCGTGGCCACGGATGGCCCGGTCTCCGGCAAGCTGCACAGCGGCGATCGACTGCTGGCCTTGCGCGGCGGCGACCGGATTGCCTTCACGCTGCGGGGCAGCGACCTGGTCGAGGAGCCAGACTACTTCAACGACTACGCGGACTACCGGGCATTCTTCGCCCGCCAGCAGCGCCTGGCCGAGCTGCTCGACGACCCGCAGCTCGCCGCTCAGGCCGCAGATGGCCGCTGGCAGTCGCTGCCGCGCCTGCCGGAGCGCCCGCTGGCGGATTTGCCGAACCTGTTCTGGCTGCAGCTGCTGTTCGCCGTTGCCGCCCTGAGCGCCGGCGCCGTGGTCGTGGCGATCCGGCCGCAGCGCGAGGCCTGGTGGTATCTGGCCACCAGCCTGGCGCTGTCGCTGGTCTGCGCCACCGCGGCGATCTACAGCACGCGCGAGCTGGCGCTGTACGGTGGGCTGTTCCACCAGCTGTCGGCACTCAATCATCTCGGCGGCCTGCTGTTCCCGGCCTGCGCGGTGGCGATGCTGTGGAACTACCCTCGCCCCCTGGGCCGCCCGCAGACGGCCTGGCTGTTCCCGGCCGCGGCATTGCTGATCTGGTGCCTGCATGCCTCGCAACTGCTGGTGAATCACGACATCGGCTTCCGCCTGCAGGTGATGATCGCCATGGCCGGCTTCTGCTACCTGGCCTGGAGCCAGTGGCAGCGGTCGGCGACGTATCCCGCCGACCGCGCGGCGCTCAAGTGGTTCCTGTTCTCCTGGGTTGCCGGCAGCGGCCTGTTCATCGTCGCGCTGTTCCTGCCGCTGATGCTGCGCCTGGGGCCGCTGATCCCGCAGGGTTACCTGTTCGGCCTGCTGCTGCCCTGCTACCTGTGCATGCCGCTGGGCCTGACGCGCTACCGCCTGTTCGACCTCGACCGCGGGTGGTTCGAGGCCTGGGCGCTGTTCTTCGCCGCCTGCGCGGTGCTGGTGCTCGACGGGCTGCTGATGCGCCTGGCCGGCCACTCGCCGGAGACCGCCCTGGTGTTCGCCCTGGCGCTGACCGGCTGGCTGTTCTACCCGCTGCGCCGCATGGCCTGGCAACGCCGGCAGCGCGAGCGCCAGGCCTCGCGCATCGAGCGCTACACGCAGGCTTCGGCACTGATGCTGACCCTGGCCCCCGACACGGTGCCGATCCAGTTCTGGAAGAAGCTGCTGCAGACCGCCTTCGCACCGCTCCAGATCAGTGCTGCGGGCGCCACCGTGCCGGTCCTCGCCCTGCAGGACGAGGGCAATGTCCTGGCGCTGCCGGCCAGTCCCGGAACCGAAAGCCTGCTGCTGTTCGGCGCCGAGAACGGCCGGCGCCTGTTCGACCCGGACGACCTGAAGACGGCCGAGACCCTGGCCGGCCTGTTCGTCCAGGCGATGGCGGCGCGCGATGCCTATACGCGCGGCGCCGAGGAAGAGCGCGGCCGCCTGCGGCGCGAGTTGCACGAAGACCTCGGGGCCCGGCTGCTCAACCGCGTCCACACCACCTCCGACAGCGACGAGGCCGCCAGCAGCCGGGCGATGCTGGAGGAGGTGCGCTCGCTGATCGACCTGCTCGACCACCGCGAATTCCGGCTCGACGAGTGCATCAACGAGTGGCAGGCACAGTTTCACGAACAGTGCGATTCCGCCGGCATTGATGCCCATGTCCATGCACCGCCCTCGGCGCCGGCCTACCGGCTGACCGTGGTCGAACGCAGCTTCCCGGCGCGCATCCTGCGCGAGGCGGTGAACAATGCGCTGCGCCATTCCCGCCCCACCCGGCTGAGCCTGACCCTGCGCATCGACGGCCGATACCTGTCGTGGGTGTTCGAACACGACGGCCTGACCCACCCGGTTGCGGGGTGGCGTCCGTCGCGCGGAATTCGCAATATCGACATGCGCGTGCAGGATCTCAAGGGCAGCCTGGAATGGCAGCAGCCATCGCCCGACCGTCTACGCATGGAACTGCGTTTCCCGCTGACTGATGGAGGTTCTACGTGAAGACCGGACTTGTCGTTGAAGATCTGCCCGCACCGGCCCAGTGGCTCGCGGCCGTGCTGGAAGAGTCCTTCCCCGGCATCCGGGTGGACATCGCCTCCAGCCTGGCCGAGGCCCGTGCGATCCTGGAAAAGCGCACGCCCGACATCGCCCTGATCGACCTGGGCCTGCCGGACGGCTCGGGCGTGGACCTGATCCGCGATATCTCGCAGAGCCAGCCGCATTGCCAGTGCGTGGTCACCACGATCTACGCCGACGATCGCCACCTGTTCCCCGCGCTGCGCTCCGGCGCCTCCGGCTACCTGCTCAAGGACCAGCCCAAGGAGCGGGTCGTCTCGGCCCTGCGCGGCATCGCCTCCGGCGAGCCGCCGCTGTCGCCGGTGATCGCCCAGCGACTGTTGCGGGTGTTCGGCCAGGACCAGGCGGAAACCGCCAGCCAGGACAATCCCCTGTCCAGCCGCGAGCGCGAGGCGCTGGTGCTGATCGCCAAGGGCTACAAGCTGCCCGAGGTCGCCGAGCAGCTCGGCGTGACCCGCAACACCGCCGCCGGCTTCATCAAGTCGATCTACCGCAAGCTGAACATCTCCAGCCGCGCCGAGGCGACGCTGGAGGCGGCGCGCATGGGCCTGGTCAGCACACGCTTCTGAGAGTCGGAGGCAGCGATTGTTTGCGGTGGCGGCTTCCGCCTATAATCCGCGCCCTTCTACCATGCCGAAATAGCTCAGTCGGTAGAGCGACTGATTCGTAATCAGTAGGTCGCAGGTTCGATTCCTGTTTTCGGCACCATATTCCTTCCGGCATTTCCACGCCGCCCCGCGATGATCCCCGGGGCTGGCGGCTTGCCTGCGACCCCGAGTTTTCATTCAAGTTCGGCCAGGACTCACCGGGCATTGCGCACGGCCGACCGCTAATCTGCGAATCAGCACCATTCGTCCCCGAGGGGCGTTAATTTTCTCCATTGAAAACATCGCGCTCTTCCTATCTCACCCCAAAACAGTTCAGTATTTGCATAGACAGATTCACACATAATGAAGGGGGCTTCAGTGACAAGCATGCCAACTGCACGCAGGGGGAGGGTCGGCGGTTTCACACTGATCGAGGTCGTGATCGCCATTGCGATCGTCGGCATCCTGTCCGCCCTCGCGCTTCCGGCCTACCGCGACTATGTGCGCCGCGGCCGCATCCCCGAAGCCACCGTGCAGCTGGGCTCCAGGCAGGTCGACATGGAGCAGTTCTTCCAGGACAACCGCACCTATGTCGGCGCCCCGGCATGTGTGACGGACTCCACGACGAGCAGGTTCTTCACCTTCAGCTGCACGGGGCAGACCGCGGCCGCCTACACCCTGGTCGCCACCGGCTCGGGCGCGATGGCCGGCTTCGGTTTCTCGGTTGACCAGGGCAACACCCGTACCACGGTTGCAGTGCCGTCGGGCTGGACCCTGCCCGGCACCAACAACTGCTGGGTCATCAAGAAGGGCGGCGTGTGCTGAAGCGCCCCGTTCATCGCGGATTCACCGTCGTCGAGCTGATGGTTGCCCTGACGATCGCGGGGATGCTGATGATGCTGGGAATGCCTGCCTTCGTCAGCCTTCTCAACAACTCCCAGGTCCGTGCCGCCGCCGAAGGCGTGCAGACGGGTTTGCAGCTGGCACGCGCCGAGGCGGTCAAGCGCAACACGGCCGTGCGCTTCCAGCTGACCTCCACCGCCGACAACTCCTGCGCCATCAGCACGGCCGGGCGGAACTGGGTGGTCAGTCTCGACGACCCGGTCGGGGCCTGCGCCGCCGCTACCTCGGATACCACCGCGCCGCGCATCGCCATGGCCCGCCCCGCATCGGAAGGCGGTTCCAACGTAACGGTCGCCGGCTTCCTCGCCGGCACGCCCGCCAACGGCCAGGCCGTGGCGATCTTCAATGGCCTGGGCCAGCTCACGACCCCCGCCGCCGGCATCAACTTCCGCTTCACCAACCCCGGTGCGGACGCCTGTGCCGGCCAGGGCGGAGACCTGCGCTGCCTGCAGGTGAACGTCAGCCGCTCCGGCCAGATCCGGATGTGCGACCCGAACCGCAGCGACGTCAACGACTCGGAGGCCTGCTGACATGAGTTCCCTGCTTCGCAGTTCCCGGCATCGCGGCTTCGCGCTGATGGAATGCCTGTTCGCGATCCTGATCTTCGCCGTGGGTATCCTGGCCCTGGTCTCGCTGCAAGCCACTTCGGTCAACGAATCCTCGACCGCCAGGTACCGTACCGATGCCAGCCTGCTGGCCAACCAGCTGATCGGCCAGATGTGGGTGGCCAACCGCACCAACGCAGCCCTTACCGCCGCCTTCGCCAGCCCTGGCGGCACGGCCTTCGCCACCTGGAATACCACGGTCAACAATACCCTGCCCGGGGCAGCCACCTATCCCCCGACGGTGGTGGTGGACACCATCGCGGGCGTCAACGGCAGCCGCGTCACGATCACGGTCCGCTGGAAGACTCCCGCGGAGAAGCCGACCGATGCGGCGCACCAGTACACCGTCATCACGCAGATCATGTAGGGATGACATGAACCAGCTTTTCAATCGGCGACACCGCGGCACCGGCTTCAGCCTCATCGAGATCATGGTGGGCTTGGTCATCGGCATGATCTCCGTACTGGCGATCATGCGGGTGTTCACCCTGTCGGAGGGTTCCCGCCGCACCACCAGCGGCGCCAGCGACGCGCAATCCAGCGGCACCATGGGGCTCTACCAGTTGCAGCGCGACCTGCGTCAGGGCGGCCAGGGCATGAACTCCATGCTGGTCCTGGGCTGCAATGTCACCCTGCGTGCTGGCGTGACGATCAACTCCCTCGCGCCCTTCGTCATCAACCATGCCGGCATCCCGGCGGGCGATGCCGGCAGCGATACCCTGCTGATCGCCTACAGCGGTTCCTGGGGCTCGCCCGAGGGCACCAACGTGGTGCAGCAGCCGGCGACCAACCAGTTCACGGTGACCACGCCGACCTCCTTCGTGGTGAACAACTGGGTGATGCCCTCGCTGCAGACCCGCCCCGCGCCCTGCAACCTGACGATGGAACAGGTCGTCGCGGTCACCACCTCGCCGCCGGTGGTCAGGGTTACGACCGGGCTTGCGGGCATGACCGGCGGCACGCTCTACAACCTGGGCACCACCCCGGTGGTGGTGGGCTACGCGGTGCGCAACGGCAATCTCACCGCCTGCGACTACATGACGAACAACTGCAGTACCGCTGCCGGCGCGGCCGATCCCTCGATCTGGGTCCCCATCGCCTCCAACATCGTCGCCCTGCGTGCCCAGTACGGTGCCGACACCTCGGCGCCGATGGACAGCTTCGTGGACGCCTACAACCAGACCACGCCGACCACCGCCTGCGGCTGGCGGCGCATCTCGGCGTCGCGCGTGGCCGTGGTGGCACGCAGCATCCAGTTCGAGAAGACCAACGTCACCACCGTGGTGCCGACCTGGGCCGGCACCGGCACCAATGACATCATCCTCTCCGGCAACCCGGACTGGCAGCGCCACCGCTACCGGGTGTTCGAAACCACCGTGCCCGCCCGCAACATGGCCTGGCTGGGAGTACAAGCAGGATGCTGAACCGTCGATATTCCCCGCGGTTGCCGCGCCGCTCGCGCCAGGGCGGCATCGTGCTCTTCATCGCGCTGATCGTGCTGGTGATGATGACGCTCGCCGGCATTTCGCTGATGCGCTCGACCTTCACCGGCAACCTGATCGCCGGCAACCTCGCCTTCCAGCAGTCGGCCGTGGGTTCCGCCGATCGCGGCGTGGAGACGGCGATTGCCTGGCTGCAGGCGCAGACGCCCACCACCCTCTTCAACACCCGCACCGTCGCCGGCAGCAACTATTCGGCGATACGCGGCGATCCGGCCGGGACGCAGTCCTGGGATGACTACTGGACCACCGTGCTGGCGGCCGCTCCCACCCCCTTGGTCAACACCCTGGCGGCCGACGGCGCGGGCAACACCGTGTCCTATGTCATTCACCGCCTGTGCAACGCCCAGGGCGACCCGTCCAGCGGCGTCGGCTGCGACGTCTCGCCGCTGGTCGCCGCATCGTCCACCAGCAGCAAGGGCTCCGGCGTGGTCTCGCTGCTGCAGACCAGCCAGGTGTACTACCGCATCACCGTACGGACCGTCGGTCCGCGCAACACGGTCAGCTTCGTGCAGGCCGTGATTGCCATGTAAGGCTGTAGCCGAATCGCGAATTCAGAGGTTGCCATGTCAAAACAACTCAACAAGTTCTGGTCCAGCCTGGCGGCGGGTTTGATGCTGGGCCTGTCCTCGGCCGCATCGGCGACCGACATCGCCGATTCGCCACTGATCACCTCGCCCTCGGACTCGGTGCTGCCCAACCTGCTGTTCATCCTCGACGACTCCGGCTCCATGCTGCTGGACGGCCTGCCGGACCATGTCTTCAACGCGCACTGCAAGGGCACCGACGGCAACTACACGACCGACTGCTGTACCAACACCAACGCCGGCGGTTCCACGCCCTGCTGGAGGGACGACGACACCGGCTACTCCGCGAGCAGCCCCTTCACCTATCGCGGCTACCCGCCGCTGATGGCCAATGAATTCAACACGATCTATTACAGTCCGACGATCACCTACACCCCGCCGAAGAACGCCGACGGCACTTCCTACCCCAGCTACACCACCTGGACCAGCGTCCCCAACGACGCCTACGGCACCCAGGCAAGCCATAACATCGACCTGGTGACCAAGTTCCCGGACATGGAATGGTGCACCAATGCGACCAACAGCAGCGGCAGCCTGACCTACGCGGACTGTGTCCGCAACGACAATTACATCCTGCCGGGCACGGTCACCATCGGCGCGACCACCAAGACCTACGCCACCCGCCGCGACACCCAGGCCACCGGCACCGGCAGCCTGATCTCCGGAACGCTGGCCGAGCCGGTGATCACCACCGGCAAGCCCTTCGGCCCGCACTACTACACCATCCTGCCCGGCGAGTACTGCGACAACATCAACCTGCGCAACTGCCAGGCTGCCGCCAGCTCCACCTACAACGTGCCGGCCTCGCTGCGCTGGTGCACCACGGCAGCCAATGCCGCCGCCACCACCCCGGCGGCCGGCAGCTGCCAGGCGCTGTACTCGTCGAGCTACACCTTTGCGCGCTACCCGGGCCGCTTCTTCACCGCGGCCATTCCGCCGACGGGGCCAGTCGCGGCGGTGCCGGCCTCGGTGTCCTTCGCCATCGTGCTGACCAACTGCTCGAGTGCCAACGGCTCCGCCCGCGTCACCTCGGTCAAGGTGGGTGCCACGGAAATCCTCAACGGCGGCGCCACCGGCTACACCACCAGCGCCACCACCCTGGGCGGCAGCGTCAGAACCAACATCACCAGCGCCTCGGGCTACACCGACGGCGGCAGCAACGCCAACGTCACGCTGACCCAGAACACCGCCAGCAACATCAACGGCACCGTGGTGACGGTGACCTTCCAGAAGCAGGCTGGATCCAGCCAGAACATCTGCACGGGCTCCATCAACCCCGCCTCGCCGGCCTTCAGCGGCTTCGTCGCCGCGATCCCGGCGACGCCGGGGGTGCCGGCGCAGTACACCGGCCGCTTCGTGCGCACCGACATCGTCTCCTCGCGCACCAGCTACCCGAAGGCCAGCACCCGTACCGACTGCGCGGGCAGCACCTGCAGCTACAACGAGGAGATGACCAACTTCGCCAACTGGTGGGCGTACTACCACACGCGTGCGCAGATGGTGAAGTCCTCCGCGGCCATCGCTTTCTCGCCGGTCGGCGACAAGTACCGCCTCGGCTTCGCGGAGATCAATGCGACCACCCGCAACAGGGCGATTACCACCTTCAACACCACGACCAAGGCCAACTGGTACAGCAGCCTGTTCGGCTCCGATCCCAATGGTGGCACGCCCTTGCAGGCTGCCTTGGCACGCGCCGGGCGCATCTATGCCGGCAAGCTGTCGGCCTCCGGCGGCAGTGATCCCGTGCAGTATTCCTGCCAACAGAATTTCACGATCCTTTCGACGGACGGCTACTGGAACGCGGGCTCCGGCATCACCCGAGACGACGCCAAGGCCGTGCAGGTCGACGGCTCGACCACGGTCGGCAACCAGGACGGCACCATGCCCGAGCCCTACAAGGACGGCAACGGCTCCAGCAACAACCTGGCGGACATTGCCGCCTACTACTACAACACCGACCTGCGCACATCCGGCTTCGCCAACTGCACCGGCGCCCTGGTGCCGCCGGCCACGACCGGCAACAACGTCTGCGACAACAACGTGCCGGTCAGCGGCCAGGACTCGGCCAGCCACCAGCACATGACCACCTTCACGGTGGGCCTGGGCATCCCCGGCTACATGCAGTACCAGTCGGACTATGAGACGGCCACCGAGGGCGATTTCCACAGCATCAAGAATGCCGTGCAGGCCAACCCGGCAGGCGGCATCTGCTCCTGGCAAACCACCGGCGCCTGCGTCTGGCCCAACCCCACCAGCCTGCTGGAACCCCGCATCGACGACCTGTGGCATGCCGCCGTCAACGGCCGCGGCAAGTACTACAGCGCGCGCGATCCCGCCTCGCTGCGCGACGGACTGACCGATGCACTGGCCGGCGTCTCGGTACGCACCGGCACCGCCGCCGCCGCCACCGCCAGTAACCCCAACGTGGTGTCCGGCGACAACTTCATCTTCAGCTCGACCTTCGAGTCGGTGAAGTGGACCGGCCAGCTGATCCGCCAGACCATCGACATCAGCACCGGTGCGCTTTCCGGCGGCGCGGACTGGAGCGCGCGCGACCAGCTCGACGGCAATACCAGCCGCAGCATCTACATTTTCGACGGCAGCGCGGCCAGCAAGCTCGAGGCCTTCCAGTGGGCCAACCTGGACGCGACCCAGCGCGCCTACTTCCAGACGCCCAACATCTCTCCCCTCTCGCAGTTCTGCAGCAGCGGCACCAACTGCCTGAGTTCCACGTCGCAGACCGCGGCGGCCGGCCAGAACCTGGTCGACTTCCTGCGCGGCGACCGCATCAACGAGGGCGGCCCCTTCGACTCGAGCAAGTACTACCGCGAGCGCGAGCACCTGCTGGGCGACATCGTCAATGCCGAGCCGGCCTACGTGAAGAAGCCGGTGTTCAGCTACACCGACTCCGGCTACAGCGGCTTCAAGTCCGCCAATGCGGGCCGCGCCGGCACGGTCTATGTGGCGGCCAACGACGGCATGCTCCACGCCTTCAATGCCGACGACGGCTCCGAGCGCTGGGCCTACATCCCCACCGCGGTGTTGCCCAAGCTCTACAAGCTCGCCGACAAGACCTATGGCGTGAACCATGAGTACTTCACCGACGGCACCCCGCTGGTCAGCGACGTCTACATCGGCGGCGAATGGCGCACGATCCTGGTGGCCGGCCTCAATGCCGGCGGCCGCTCCTACTACGCCCTGGACATCACCGACCCGGCCACGCCCAAGGCGCTGTGGGAATACACCGAAGCCAACATGGGCCTGACCTTCGGCCGCCCGGAAATCTCCAAGCTGAAGGACGGCACCTGGGTGGTCTTCCTGACCTCGGGCTACAACAACGGCACCAATGCGAGCCCCATTCCCAGCGGCGACGGCAAGGGCTATCTCTACGTGATCAACGCCGCGGACGGTACCCTGGTCCGCAAGATCAGCACCGGCGCCGGCACCGCCGCGGGGCCCAGCGGCCTGGCACAGATTCGCGCCTGGTCGGACAATGCCGAGCTCAACAACACCGCGCAGCGCGTCTACGGCGGCGACCTGCTGGGCAATATGTGGCGCTTCGACGTCAATGGCGATGTCGGCGGCGCCGGCTTCGACGCACACCAACTCGCCGCCGTCGGCAGGCCGATCACCTCGCGCCCGCAGCTGGGCGATGTCTCGGGCACCGCGATGATCTACTTCGGCACCGGCCAGTACCTGGGCATCAGCGACCTGGCAGCGGGCGGCACCGAATCGTTCTATGCGGTGAAGGACACGCTGGGCACGGTGAGCTACGGCAACCCGCACGGCGATGCCAGCTTCGTGCTGCAGACGCTGACCACCAGCACCTGCCCCAGCGGCTCCTCGATCTGTACCGCAGGCCAGGAAACGCGCAGCAACAGCAACAACACCGTGAACCTGGCAGTGAACAACGGCTGGTACCTGGACTGGCCGATCAGCGGCGAGCGCTCGGTTACCGACTCCGACCTGCAGCTGGGCACGCTGGCCGTGACCACCAACGTCCCGGCTTCGGATGCCTGCACGGTGGGCGGCTCCAGCTACATCAACTTCTTCGACTACCGCAGCGGCAAGGCCGTGTCGACGGCGCAGAACGTGTCGAGCGTCAAGGTCGGCAACGCCCTGGCGACGCGCCCCGTGCTGATCCGCCTGCCCAACAACAAGGTGCTCAGCCTCATCCGCCTGTCGGACGGCACCACGGTGGTGGCGCCGACGCCGGTCGAGGGGCTGGCCGGCAACACCCGCCGCCTGTCCTGGCGCGAGTTGCGGACGCAGTAGAGCGAAGCCGCGAAAAACGAAAACCCCCTGACGATGCTCTCGTCAGGGGGTTTCTCTTTAGTTACCGCATTTTTGGTTTAACCGCTTACATCGCAGTCGTTTCACCATTCGCGTCATACCGGCGAAAGCCGGTAGGTGGATTCACATTTGAAATGCAACACTTTGGCGAAGACCTCGGCTGGGGTTTTGAAGCCGAGGCACTTGCGTGGCGTGTGATTGTAGATCTGAGCGATCTGCAGGAGTTGGTCTGGGGAGAGGTCTTCGACATTGGTTCCCCGGGGCAGCCAGCGACGCAAGCGCCCGTTGGCATTCTCGACGCCGCCCTTTTGCCAGGGGGAATGCGGATCGCAGAAATAGGTCCGCAAACCCAGGGGCTGATGCAGGGTGTGATGCAAGGCGAATTCGGTGCCGTTGTCGAAGGTGATACTGCGGCGCAGGGCTGGGGGCAGCGGGGCTAGCAGGGCCTTGAGCGTCTGAGCGACCGGTGCGGCAGCCTTGCTGGGCTGGCGCACGATCGCGGTCAGGCGGGACGTCCGCTCATGCAGGGTCAGGACGGCCTGGCCATAGCGCGCAAAGAGCATCAGGTCGGCCTCCCAGTGTCCTGCCTGGCGCCGGTCAGCTGCGGCCTTGGGGCGTTTTTCGATCGAAACCCGCTGCTGGATGTGCTCTGCCGGGCTGCCGCCCTTGCGGCCGCGGAACCCGCGCTTGCTCTTGGCTCGGGGCAGATAGAGACGCCAGGCATAGTCGTTGGTCCGGGCGATCTGGGCGGCAATGAAGCGATAGATGCTCTCGTAGCTGATCTGCAGGCCCTGCTGGGCCAGCCGCCGCGATACCTGCTCGGGAGACCAGCCTCGGCGCAATCCCTCCAGAACCCTGGCTTGCAGCTCGGCATCACGCAGAAGCCGGCTACCTTGCCAGCGGCGCGCCCGAGCTTGCTCGCCGGCATAGACGCTCTGGTAGCCCGTCGCGCCAGTGTTGCGCTTCAGTTCCCGAGAAATGCTCGATGGCGCGCGATCCAGAGCTGCCGCAATTTGCCGGATCGACTCCCCGGCTTGGCGCCGACGGGAAATCTCACACCGTTCCTCGATTCCAAACTGCTCAAAGCTCTTGCGTCCCATTGCAGCACCCTCGTAATAGGGTGTTGCATTTGGTTTGTGAACTCACGGTATCCAGTCGTACGGTGACTACTCCTGTCCGGGACTGGATGCCGGCTTCCGCCGGCATGACAGGTTTCATGTTGCCGATCGAATCGAAACTGCTTCAAGGCTGCGACAGCGACAACCGCCCCTGGAGACGCGCCGTGGAACTCAGCCCTGGCGCCGCAGCGGCTGCGGCAGCGAAAAGACGATGTGTTCCTGGCGGCCGGGCAGTTCCTCGGCGACCTGGCCGCCCAGTTCGCGCAGCCGCGCCACCACCTGCTTGACCAGGATCTCCGGCGCCGAGGCACCGGCGGTGACGCCGACGACCTTGCGGCCAGCCAGCCAGCTGGCGTCGATGTCCTGCGGGCCGTCGATCAGGTAGGACGGCACGCCGCGCAGTTCCGACAACTCGCGCAGGCGGTTGGAATTGGAGCTGTTCTTGGAACCGACCACCAGCACCACGTCGCACTGGGCCGCCAGTTCCTTGACCGAGTCCTGGCGGTTCTGCGTGGCGTAGCAGATGTCGTCCTTGCGCGGCCCGTGGATCTGCGGGAAGCGCTGGCGCAGGGCGTCGATCACGCGCGCGGTGTCGTCCACCGACAGCGTGGTCTGGGTGACATAGGCCATGTGCGCGGGGTCGCGGATCGCCAGCTTGGCGACATCGTCCGGGGTTTCGACCAGGTAGATGTGCCCACCCTGGCTGGGATCGAACTGGCCCATCGTGCCTTCCACTTCCGGGTGGCCGGCGTGGCCGATCAGCACCACCTCCCTGCCTTCGCGCGAGTAGCGCTTGACCTCGATGTGGACCTTGGTCACCAGCGGGCAGGTCGCGTCGAACACCGTCAGGCCGCGGCGCGCAGCATCCTCGCGGACCTGCTGCGAAACGCCGTGGGCGGAGAAGATGCAGGTGGCGCCGGTGGGAATCTCGTCGACTTCCTCGACGAATATCGCCCCCTTGGCGCGCAGGTCGTCCACCACGAAGCGGTTGTGCACCACCTCGTGCCGCACGTAGATCGGCGCACCGAGCACCTCGAGCGCACGCTCGACGATCTCGATGGCGCGATCCACCCCGGCGCAGAAGCCGCGCGGGTTGGCCAGCAGGATTTTCATGCTTGCCTCACTTATCGTCATTTACCGGGCGTCGCCGCCATTCTGCCCCGGCGCAGGTCCAGAAGCATGTCCAGGATCAGGAAGCCGGCGCCGAAGCTGATGGCGATGTCCGCGACGTTGAATGCCGGGAAGTGCCAGTTGCCGACATAGAAATCTATGAAATCAACGACGTGGCCGCGCGTGGCGCGGTCGATCACGTTGCCCAGGGCACCGCCGAGGATCAGCGCCAGCGCCACCGCCACCAGGCGCTGCCCGGCCGGGTTGCTGCGCATCCAGACCAGGATGCCGACACTCACCACGGTGCCCAGCAGAACGAAGGCGAAGGGCGGCATGTCGCTCATCATGGAGAAGGCGGCGCCGGTGTTGGTGACGTGCCGCAGGTTCAGCGACGGCAGCAGCGCCAGGCTTTCGAACTCGGCGAAGGTCTTCACGATCAGCTGCTTGGTGACCTGGTCCAGCACGATGATCGCGGCAGAAAGCCAGAGCCAGTAGACGTTCTTGTACTGAAAAGACATGGGTCGATTTCTCAGATGTAGCGGCGCGCTTCGCCCGCCCCGTCGATGTTGACGATGCAGCGTTCGCAGAGTGTCGGATGCTGCGCATGCTGGCCCACCTCGGGCCGCTGGTGCCAGCAGCGTTCGCATTTGGCGTGGCTGCTGGCCCGCGCGACGATCCACAGCTTCTCGCCGTTATCCAGCGTGCTCTCCAGCGCGTCCTGCGGCCTGGCGGCGCCGGCCTGCAGGGTGACGGCGGAGGTGATGAACCAGAAACGCAGTTCCTCTCCGGCCGTGGCCAGCGCGGATGCGAGTTCGCCCTCGGCATACAGCGCGACCTCGGCATTCAGGCCGGAACCGATCTGGCCGCCGACACGCAGGTCCTCGAGCACTTTCTTGACCGCCTCGCGCACCGAGACCAGGCGGGCCCAGTCGATCTCCGTGGCGTCGGTTTCCGGCAAGGCATGCCAGGTCTGCGCGAACACCGAGCCGCTGCGGTCGCCCGGCAGCGCGCTCCAGATTTCATCGGCGGTGAAGGACAGGATCGGCGCGATCCAGCGCAGCATCGCCTCGGCGATGTGGAACATCGCGGTCTGTGCCGAGCGGCGCGCCAAGCTCCTGGCCTGCGAGGTGTAGAGGCGGTCCTTCAGCACGTCCAGGTAGAGGCCGCCGAGGTCGACGACACAGTAGTTGTGCAGCCGGTGGTAGACCTGGTGGAACTCGCGCCGGCCGTAGGCCGCGCGGATGTCCTGCTGCAGGGCCGTGGCCTGCTGCAGCGCCCAGCGGTCGATCGCCAGCAGTTCGGACGCGGGCACCAGGTCGGTGGCCGGATCGAAGCCGTTGAGGTTGCCCAGCAGGTAGCGCGCGGTGTTGCGGATGCGGCGGTAGGCATCGGCCATGCGCTGCAGCAGCTTGTCGGAGATCGCGATCTCGCCGGAGTAGTCGGAGCTGGAGGCCCAGAGGCGCAGGATGTCGGCGCCCAGGGTCTTGGTCACCTGCTGCGGCGCCACGACATTGCCGAGCGACTTGGACATCTTGCGTCCCTGCTCGTCCACGGTGAAGCCGTGCGTCAGCACATGCGTGTACGGCGCGTGGCCGTCCATGGCGACGCGCGCCAGCAGCGAGGAATGGAACCAGCCGCGATGCTGGTCCGAACCTTCCAGGTAGAACACCGCGGCCTTGGCGCCGTTCTTGCCGGTGGCCGGGTCGCGGTTGGCCTCGCTGTCGAGCGCGGCATAGTCCGGCACCGGGAAGCCGTTGCTCTTGAAGAAGCACTGGTGCACGACGCCGGAGTCGAACCACACGTCGAGCGTGTCGGTCCCCTTCTCGTAGCGCGTGCCGTCCACGCCCCAGTCGGCGGGCGTGCTGCCCCACCAGGCCTCGAGGCCTTCGGCGTCGACGCGGTCGGCGATCCTCAGCAGCAGCTGCGCGCTGTCCGGGTGCAGCGTCTGCGCCTCGCGGTCGACGAACACGGCCAGCGGCACGCCCCAGGTGCGCTGGCGCGAGATGCACCAGTCCGGGCGGTCCTTGACCATCTCGTGGATGCGCGCCTCGCCCCAGCCGGGAATCCAGTGGGTCTTGCGGATCGCTTCCAGCGCCTGCGGGCGCAGGCCGTTGGCGTCCATCGAGATGAACCACTGCGGCGTGGCGCGGAAGATCAGCGGCGTCTTGTGGCGCCAGCAGTGCGGGTAGCTGTGCGTGATCTGCGCCAGGTGCGCCAGTGCTCCGCTCTCGCGCAGCGCGGCGATGATCGGCTCGTCGGCCTTGCGCACGTGCTGGCCGCCGACCAGCGGCGTGCTGTCGCTGAACTTGCCGGAGGACAGCACCGGGTTGTCCACCGGCAGCTGGTAGAGCTTGCCGACGACGTAGTCGTCCACGCCATGCGCCGGCGCGGTGTGCACCAGGCCGGTGCCGGCCTCGAGCGTGACGTGTTCGCCGAGGATCAGCGGCACGCTGCGGCCGGCAAAGGGATGCTCGGCGCGCGCGCCTTCCAGCGCGGCGCCGGTAGCGCGGCCCAGCACGGTGGCTTCGGCGCCGTAGCGGCGCGCGATGCCTTCCAGCAGCTCGGCGGCGACGACCACGCGGCCCTGCTCGGGGAACTGCGCCAGCACGTACTCGATCTGCGCTCCGGCGGCGATCGCCTGGTTGGCCGGCAGCGTCCAGGGCGTGGTGGTCCAGATGACGAAGGCGGCACCGGCGGCGTCGGCCACGCCGAAACGCCGCGCCAGGTCGGCGGCGTCGCTGGCGGCAAACTTCACGTCGATGGCGAAGGACTTCTTGTCCTCGTACTCCACCTCGGCCTCGGCCAGCGAGGAGCCGCAGTCCAGGCACCAGTGCACCGGCTTGAAGCCGCGCACGACGTGGCCGTTGGCGACGATGCGCGACAGCGCACGCAGCTGCTCGGCCTCGAAGGCCGGCGCCATCGTGAGATACGGGTGATCCCAGTCGGCCAGCACGCCGAGGCGCTTGAAGTCCTCGCGCTGGCGCGCGACCTGCTCGGTGGCGTACTCGCGGCACTTCTGGCGGAATTCGCGCGCGTCGAGCTTGTCGCCGACCTTGCCGAACTTCTTCTCCACCTGCAGCTCGATCGGCAGGCCGTGGCAGTCCCAGCCCGGCACGAAGGGCACGTGGTAGCCCTCCAGGCGCGCCGACTTGCAGACGATGTCCTTCAGGACCTTGTTGACGGCATGGCCGATGTGGATGTCGCCGTTGGCATACGGCGGGCCGTCGACCAGCCAGAACGGCGGCCGGTCGGCGGTGTCCTGCTGGACGCGGGCGTAGAGACCATCGCCCTCCCAGCGGCCGAGCCAGTCCGGCTCACGCTTGGCAAGGTTGGCCTGCATCGGAAACGGGGTTTCCGGCAGGTTGATGGTCGGTTTGTAGTCTTTCTTGTCGCTCATGGGGATTACTACTGGCGCGGCCCCCAGGCTGGCGGGCCGCTAACGCTTTGGCGGAAAGGCGAATTATGAGGCAAAGAAGGCGATGGCGTCGGCCTTGTCGCGCTGCATCTGGACGGCCAGGTCGTCCAGCGAGTCGAAGTGCTCCTCGGGCCGCAGGAACTTGTGGAACTGCACGGTCATGGGGTGGCCGTAGAGCTCGCCCGGCTCGCCGAAGACGTGGGTCTCCAGCAGGCAGCGGGTGAAGCCCAGGGTGGGCCGCACGCCCAGCGCCGCCACGCCCTCGTAGTCGTGCCCGTTGGCGCGGGCCCGCACGGCGTAGATGCCCAGGCGCAGCGCCGGCGGGCGGTGCAGGAAGATGTTGGTGGTGGGCATGCCCAGCTTGCGCGCCAACTGCAGGCCGCGGCGCACGTGGCCGGTCATCTCGTAGGGCCGGCCCAGCATGGCCTCGGCGCGGGCCAGGTCGGCCTCGGCCAAGGCCTGGCGCAGGGCCGTGGAGCTGCAGCGCTCCGGCCCCAGCGCCACCGTTCCCAGGCCCTCGGTGGCGAAACCCAGCTCCGCGCCCATGGCCCGCAGCAGGGCCAGGTCGCCGGTCCGCTGGTGGCCAAAGCGGAAATCGTCGCCGATCACCACGGCGCGCACGCCGGCGGCACCGACCAGCACCTCGCGCACGAAGTCCTCGGCCGACATCGACGCCAGGGCACGGCCGAAGCGCTGGATGATCATGCAGTCCAGCCCCAGTTCGGACAGCACCTTGACCTTGCCGCGGAAGGTGCTGATGCGCGGCGGCGACTTGTCGCGGGCGAAGAACTCGCGCGGCGTCGGCTCGAAGGCCATCAGCGCCACCGGCACCCCCGCCTCGCGCCCCAGGGCCTGGGCCCTGGCGATCAGGGCCTGGTGGCCCAGGTGCACGCCGTCGAAGTTGCCGATGGTCAGCACGCAGCCGCGATGCCGGGATTGCAGGTTTCGGTAGCCGCGGATCAGTTCCATGGGTGATCGGGGTTCATCGGCTGCGGCGGAAATGGGCCGGGCGCATGCCGCTGAGCCATAGCGTAGCGAAATACGCGGCCATCGCCGCGGTCACCAGGCCCAGGATCCAGCTGCCGCGCTGCTGCAGGCCGGCGGCGATCCAGGCCGACAGCGCGGGGCTGAAGGCCAGGATCAGCACGGCCATCACGGCATTGGCCGCCAGCAGCCGCAGGGCGAAGCCGCGCCAGCCCGGCTGCGGGCGGTAGACACCGTCCTGGCGCAGGCGGCGGAACAGCAGGCCGGCGTTGATCCAGGCCGACAGCGAGGTGGCCAGCGCCAGGCCGGCATGGGGTGCCTCGAAATCCAGCAGCACCGACAGGCCGACGAACGTGCCGCTCATGACCATGCCGGAGACGATCGCCACCAGGCCGAAGCGCACCGGCAGGCGGGTCTCCTGGCGCGCGTAGAAGCCCGGGATCAGCACCTTGACCAGCGAAAAGCCCATGAAGCCGAAGGCATAGGCCATCAGCGCCCAGGTGGTCATGCGCACATCGTGCGGGTTGAAGGCGTTGTACTGGAACAGCGTGGTGGTCAGCGGCCCGGCCAGCAGGAACAGGCCCATGGCGGCCGGCACGCCGATCAGCAGGATCGTGCGCAGGCCCCAGTCCAGCGTTGCGGAGAAGTCCTCGGGCGAACGGCTGGCGTGCTGCGCCGCCAGGCTGGGCAGCACCACCGTGGCCACGGCGATGCTGAAGATGCCCAGCGGGAACTCCATCAGCCGGTCGGCGTAATACAGCCAGCTGACGCTGCCGTTGACCAGCAGCGAGGCCAGGATGGTGTCCAGCAGCAGGCTGATCTGCTGCACCGAGGCGCCGAACAGGATCGGCAGCATCAGCGTGATGATGCGGCGCACGCGCAGGTCCTTCCAGCCCCAGCGCGGGCGCGGCAGCATGCCCAGCTTGCGCAGCGCCGGCCACTGGAACATGAACTGCAGGATGCCGGCGACGAATACCGCGTAGGCCAGCACCTGAACCGACTGGCTGTCGATGAAGGCCGAGCCGATCAGGCAGAGGTTGAGGATCACCGGGGTGATCGCGGGGATCGCGAACTGGCCGTAGCTGTTCAGCACGCCCGAGGCCATCGCCGTCAGCGAGATGAACATCAGGTAGGGGAAGGTCCAGCGCAGCAGCTCGGTGCCCAGGGCCTGCTTGGCCGGGTCGCCGCCGAAGCCGGGGGCAAACAGCCACAGCAGCAGCGGCGCCGCCAGGCAGCCCACCAGGGTGATGATGGCCAGCACGCCGCCCAGGGTGCCCATGGTCACCGCCACCAGGTCGCGCACCTCTTCGTGCGGGCGTGTGGTCCTGACCTCGGTGAACACCGGCACGAAGGCCTGCGAGAAGGCCCCTTCGGCGAACATGCGGCGCCCGAAGTTGGGAATCTTGAGCGCCACCAGGAAGGCATCCATGCCGGCCGAGGCGCCGAAGGCGCGGGCGAACATGACGTCGCGTACGAAGCCCAGCACGCGGGAAAGCAGGGTCATCAGGCTGACGATGCCGGAGGACTTGAGCATGGATTTGGACATGGCCGCGCAGTTTACAGACTGCCCCCCGGATTTTCCCCCTGGAAAGGCTTTATTTTCTGGCGCTTAAGGTTGACAAACGCCGCTCCAGACCGGAGAATTCGCCCCCTTCAAAAGTCCGTTTGAATCGAATTCTTCAGGAGTTTCACCTTGGCCAATATCGCCAGCGCCAAAAAGCGCGCCCGCCAGTCCGTCAAGCGTCGCGAGCACAACGTGGCGCAGCGTTCGATGGTTCGTAGCACCATCAAGAAGGTCGTCAAGGCCGTTACGGCCAAGGACAAGTCCGCCGCCGAAGCCGCCTACAAGGAAATGGTGCCGGTGCTGGACCGTTACGCCGACAAGGGCCAGATCCACAAGAACAAGGCTGCCCGCCACAAGTCGCGCCTCGCCGCGCACATCAAGGCTCTGGGCTAAGTCCCTGAGCTTCAAAAGAAAAAGCCGGGCGATGCCCGGCTTTTTTTGTTGTCTTTCTCCCCTCGCCCGTTTGCGGGAGAGGGGCTGGGGGAGAGGGTTTCTGTAAAGCGTTGCGGGGCTAGCCCCTCCAGCATTTACAGAAACCCTCTCCCGCCCTTCGGGCACCCTCTCCCGCAAGCGGGAGAGGGGAAAGAAAATCCCTCAGGCCAGCACAAGATTGTCGCGGTGGATCATCTCCACCTCGCCGACGTAGCCCAGCCGCGCCGCCACTTCCTCGCTGCGCGCGCCGGCGATCTTCTGCGCGTCGGTCACCGCGTAGTTGCACAGGCCGCGGGCGATCTCGCGGCCTTCGGCGTCGAGGCACTGCACCAGGTCGCCGCGCTCGAACTCCCCTTCCACGCGCTTGACGCCCACCGGCAGCAGGCTGCGCCCCTGCTCGCGCAGCACGCGCACGGCGCCCTCGTCCAGCACCAGCCGCCCCCGCAACTGCAGCTGGCCCGCGATCCAGCGCTTGCGCGCCGCCATCACGCCCTGGGCGGGCTTGAGCAGCGAGCCGATGGTCTCGCCCTGCGCGATGCGCAGCAGCGCGTCGGACTTGCGGCCGAAGGCGATGACGGTGGCGGCGCCGGAGCGCGCAGCGGTGTGGGCTGCGGAAAGCTTGGTGCGCATGCCGCCGCGGCCCAGCTCACCCTTGCTGTCGCCCGCCATGCCGGCCAGGCGCGAATCCGACAGCTCGGCTTCCGAAATCAGCTTCGCATCGGGGTTGCTGCGCGGATCGGCGTCGAACAGGCCTTCCTGGTCGGTGAGGATCACCAGCAGGCTGGCGTCGATCAGGTTGGCGGTCAGCGCGCCCAGGGTGTCGTTGTCGCCCAGGCGGATTTCGTCGGTGGCGACGGTGTCGTTCTCGTTGACCACCGGCACCACACCGAACTCCAGCAGGGTGTTGAAGGTGCTGCGCGCGTTGAGATAACGGCCGCGGTCGGCGACGTCCTCGTGCGTCAGCAGCACCTGCGCGGCGCGCAGGCCGTGCTTCTTGAACTCGTCTTCGTAGGCGCGCACCAGGCCCATCTGGCCGACGGCGGCGGTGGCCTGCAGCTCGTGCAGCGTGCCCGGGCGCTTCTTGAAGCCCAGCCGCGCCATGCCCTCGGCGACGGCACCGGAGGACACCAGCACGATCTGCTTGCCCTGGCGCCGCAGCGCTGCGATCTGCGCGCACCAGTCGGCGATGGCCTCGTGGTCCAGTCCCTGCCCCTTGGCGGTGACCAGGGAACTGCCAACCTTGATGACCCAGCGCTTGCTGACGGCGAGCTTGTGGCGATCCATGTTGCGGCCTTACTCCTGCGGCGGCACGGTGTTGTCGAGGGGAAATTCGGGTTCGATGACCTTGGGAGGCGCGTGTACCTCCACCCACTGCATGGCGGCTTCGCTGAGTTCGGCCAGGCCGCGATGCGTGGCGGCGGAGATGGCGAACCAGCGGCCCTTCCAGCGCAGGCGGCGCAGCGCCTTCTTGATCAGCGCCTGCCACTCATCCTCGGGCATGACGTCGGTCTTGTTGAACAGCAGCCACTGCTCGCGCCCGGCCAGTTCCTCGCCGAATTCCTTCAGCTCGGCGTTGATCGTGCGGATGTTGTCGACGATGTCGCTTTCGTCCGGCGGCAGGATGTCCACCAGGTGCAGCAGCAGGCGCGTGCGCTGCAGGTGCTTGAGGAAGCGGATGCCCAGGCCGGCGCCGGAGGAGGCACCCTCGATCAGGCCGGGGATGTCCATCATCACGAAGGAGCGGTTCATGCCCACCGACACCACGCCCGGCTGCGGGTAGAGCGTGGTGAAGGGATAGTCCGCGATCTTGGGACGCGCGGCGGACACCGAGGCCAGCAGGGTCGACTTGCCGGCGTTGGGCATGCCCAGCAGGCCCACGTCCGCCATCAGCGACAGTTCCAGGCGCAGTTCGCGCTGCTCGCCGGGATAGCCCTTGGTGGACTTGTAGGGCGTGCGGTTGACCGAGGACTTGAAGCGGACGTTGCCCAGGCCGTGGAAGCCGCCCTGGGCCACCTTGATGCGCTGGCCGATCCTGGTCAGCTCGCCGATCAGCTCGCTGGTCTCGACGTCGTAGATGCGCGTGCCCAGCGGCATGCGCACTTCCAGGTCCTCGGCACCGGCGCCGGTGCAGTTGGCACCGGCGCCGTTGGTGCCGCGCCCGGCACTGAAGCGGCGGGTGAAGCGGAAGTCCGCCAGCGTGTTGAGGTTGACGTCGCCGACTGCGTAGACGCTGCCGCCGTCGCCGCCGTCGCCGCCGTCCGGACCACCGAAGGGAATCGCCTTCTCGCGGCGGAAGCTGATGCAGCCCGCGCCACCGTCGCCGGCTTCGACGCGGATATTGGCTTCATCGACGAATTTCATGACGGGACCAGGTCGGGGCAGTGAGACTCAACGAACAAAAAAGCCCCGTTTCCGGGGCCTTTTCGGTGAGACGTTCAGACAGTTCAGGCCGCGACGATATCGACGTGGATGCGGCCCTTCGGACCGCGGGTGTTGAACTGGATCTTGCCGTCGGTCAGCGCGAAGATCGTGTGATCCTTGCCGACTGCGGAGCCGACACCGGCGCGGAAGCGCGTGCCGCGCTGGCGCACGATGATGTTGCCGGCGATGACTTCTTCGCCGCCAAACTTCTTTACGCCAAGGCGCTTCGACTCGGAGTCGCGGCCGTTACGGGTACTACCACCAGCTTTTTTATGTGCCATTGCTGTATTCCTCGAATCTTAGGCGCCGACGATCTCAGTGATCTTCACTTCCGTGAAGTTCTGACGGTGGCCCTGCTCCTTGTGATAATGCTTGCGGCGGCGGTGCTTGATGATGCGGATCTTGTCGCCGCGGCCGTGCGCGAGCACTTCTGCCTTGACCACACCACCGGCAACCAGCGGAGCACCCACGGTGAGCGTGTCACCGTTGGAGACCATCAGCACTTCCTCGAAGGAAACGGTGCTGCCGACTTCCACGGCGAGGCTCTCGATCGACAGCTTTTCGCCCGGGGCGACCTTGTACTGCTTACCCCCGGTCTTGATGACGGCGTACATCGTGGAATACTCCAGAATAGGTCTTGAGCCGGAAAACGGCCGTGAAAGAGCGCGGGATTTTAGTGAGCGCCCCGGGTTTCGTCAACCTTTATCCCATAATTTGTAACCGGAGGGGGTCTCCGGGGCTACCTGTAGGGGGTCCGGGGGTAGGCCCGGGTGTCCCGACTGGGGAGCCGGGCATGGGCTATCTCCATATATTAATTGACGGATGCGGCGTAGCGCCCTAGCCTTTCGCGGCCTTTTCCAGCCTCCCCATGATCCTCAAAGACATCCTGGCGCCGATTGCCGGCGACATGCAGCGCGTTGACGATGTCATCCGCGCCCGCCTCAGCTCCGAAGTAGCCCTGATCAACGAGATCGCGGGCTATATCGTCGGTGCCGGCGGCAAGCGCCTGCGCCCTGCCCTGGTCCTGCTGGCCGGCCGGGCCCTGGGCAGCCGGTCCGGCGAGCCGGAGCTGCTGGCCGCCACCATCGAATTCATCCATACCGCCACCCTGCTGCACGACGACGTGGTGGACGAATCCGGCCTGCGCCGGGGCCTGAAGACCGCCAACGCCGTCTGGGGCAATGCCGGGGCCGTGCTGTCGGGCGACTTCCTCTATAGCCGCGCCTTCCAGATGATGGTGGACACCGGCCGCATGGGGGTGATGAAGGTCATGGCCGACACCACCAACGCCATCGCCGAGGGCGAGGTCCTGCAGCTGATGAACGCCGGCGACCCCGAGGTCACCGAGGAGCGTTACCTGCGCGTGATCGAACTCAAGACCGCCCGCCTGTTCGAGGCCGCCTGCCGCCTGGGCGCCATCGCCGCCGACCAGCCGCAGGCCGTGCAGGACCGCATCGGCGAGTACGGCCACAAGCTGGGCATGGCCTTCCAGATGGTGGACGACCTGCTCGACTACATCGCCGACCCCAGCGTCAGCGGCAAGAACCTGGGCACCGACCTGGCCGAAGGCAAGCCGACGCTGCCTCTTATATATGCCATGCGCCAGGGCAGCCCCGCCCAGGCGGCCATGATCCGCGAGGCGATCGAGCGCGGACAGGTGGAAAAGTTGCAGGAAGTGCTCGCGGCCGTTGAATCCACCGGCGCGGTTCCTTATACTCGCGCGCTCGCTGAACGGTACTCCCGTGAAGCAGCCGATGCATTGAGCGAAGTTCCCGACTCGCCCTACAAGAATGCACTGGTGGCACTGGCCGGATACAACACGTCCCGGGTCAGCTGAAAGCGGTAGAACGCGGGGCGTAGCTCAGTTTGGTAGAGCGCTTGCTTCGGGAGCAAGAGGTCGCAGGTTCGAATCCTGTCGCCCCGACCAATTCGGTCAATTACTTAAAGCCCCCTGACATCAGGGGGCTTTTTGTTTGCGTAGCTATTTCGTACCCGATTCGTCCGGTCATCGAGCATGTCAAACGTATCGGTTAGCAATGCATTTCCCGGGACGCAGCTTCGGAAAACAACCGGAGCGCCACATTAAGGCGGGCCGGCATGCACCGGCCCGCCCTTCTCACCGACTTGCCTCCTAGTACGCCGACGCCGGGGTGAGATCTTCGACGGGTGCGAACGGCCCGCAGCGTTTCACCGCCGCGATGCCGTTGTCCCGGCCTGCCGCGGAGACGTACATCTCACTGCGGCCGATCACCTGGCCATTCACCGCGGTCAGCGTAAACCAGAACCCAGAGAGCGACTGGTGCTGCTTGTAGTTCCAGTCGACCGGGGAATGCGCCCGGCACGATTGGATACCATTTTGGGCACCCGCTTTCTGGAGATAACCCTCGCTCTGCAGTATCCGCTCACCGTTCTCCGCCGTGAGACTGAAGTAGTACTGACCGTCGGTCCCTTTGAACAGCTTGTACTTCGATGCCATACATCACCTCATCAGTTATGAAGGCTGAAAAGCTTGTAACTGGAGGTTGTCTTGGCCTACCATCGGCCCGCCTACAACTAGAAACACCCAGTACAAGAGTCGGCGCAAGCCCTCTTGATACGCCTACATGCAGCGGCAGTTACTTCGGTTTGTTAGCTCGTAACTAACTAGCTGAGGTGCTGCCGCTTTCTTTTGCCGTTATCCCCTTAAATTCTCACCTGAGTCTGCAGTTCCACCGTGTTCAGTACCGGATAGGCCGCTTGCACTCGAGCCAAAAGGTCATCTACACCAGGTGCCTGGATGGTAACCACAAGCGCATACGGCATTGGGTTCGCATCCTGCGGCCTAACAGCTTCGCTTTCATCGCGCACTTGGTAGTTGATGTGAAAATAGGGATCCGTGAGCTCACCAGCTTCTGCGGATCCACTACTGTGCAGAACCGCGTCCCAACGCTGACTGTCGCGCCTTAACTTGGCTTCGCTCTTGTACATCCCCTGACCAAAGATGTTTAGCGAATTCTTGGGGGCCTTGTAGCACCGAACCCACAAGCCGGCTTTCGTGTAGTTAACCGAATGCGAAGGGTCAATTGGTGCGCGGTAGCAAAAAGTTGCACCAATTTTCAGCCGCAAAGTCGCCGGAAGGCCTGCCGGTATGGGAATTACGGCCTTCTGCGGAAAACCAGGCCTTGTCTGTCCTTGATAGACAACTCGAACCACATCGGCCGGGGTGTACAGAAGATCGTCCGGCAAAAGCGGAACACGCCCCCATCCAACCTCGCCACGATCATGCGAGCGCGTGCTGAACTCCGCAGAGTTTATCGCCAGCGCCTGCAGAGCGATGGACGAGAAGGCACCCGCCGAGAGCACGTCAACGCCAATGGCTGTCCGCAAACACAATGGGCTCGCATAGCTTGTCCCTCCGACACCAACCAGCTGCGCCGCGGCGGGGCTGTATACAGCAAGCGGTTCCTCTGCACTGCCTCCGAAAACAAGCACGTCTGGTTTAACGTAACCAGGACTCCGCCCCGGACCGCAGGCGCTGTACGGGGCTCGATTCCACCGCTTTCCTTGAGAATTGGCAGAGCCAATCGCGAAAACGTTTACCGAATCTCCAGGAGGCTGAATGCGACGAAGGTCGTCCGGCAGCTCGCCATTGTTACCTACGGCCACAGTGCAGAGTGCTGCGCCATCCGAAAATTCAACGTCCAAACGCGATGTCCACTCGTGAACGTCGTCGTCAAAGAACGTCGCCACGGGCCCAAGGCTGATGTTGGCAAATCGGTAGGGGCTACCTGCAGCACGTGCCGCCTGAAGCTGTCCGATGATCCTGTCAAGAACATCCAGTGCCTGATCGGGGGTTTGCTCCGTCGGAAGGACACGAACATGGTCAACGTTGCAGTATGGCCTCTCCAACGCCGGTTTCTTGCGATCCAGAGCCCCGAATAGCAAGGCAGATGTCACATGCTGGCCGTGAAGCTGCTCGGCGGGTGAACTAGGCTGCAGGCCAGGTGCCGCCAATTCCCGTGCGTATCCGGGAAACGAATTTCCGATGCCTCCATCAAAGACCGCAACACGCAGTCGATCATTGATCGCGGGCACGTCGGGGACCGCAATTGCGACTGGCTTTACGGCTCGGGAAATTTCACCAGCGCCCTCCCAATCAGTGCGCAGCTCCGGCACAGATCGAATCACCCTAAGACGACTAAACTGCGCCAGTTGCGCAAGATTGTCCGAGGGCATCTCAAATGCCAAGAAAGCCAGTCCCGGAACGAAGCGATAGCCTCGATCGCTAATTTTTCCGTTGTAGCGCCGGACAGCCTCCCGGAAAGCATCGAGAATATCTTTATCGGCTTGGTCAGCATGAAGCGTGGCATGAAAAAAATCAGGCCATTTGCTGTTTGGTCGAATTCTCATTCGATCCTGAACAAAATGCGGCCTAGCATTCTCCACGCGACGTAGTTGCTCATGCTTTGTCGCCTCAACATCGTCTCTCATCAGAAAGCCGTCGAGCGCTGTGAAGTCGTGGGCCGTTCCTGATACAAAAATTGAGGCGGTTTCTTCTTGGGCCGGCTCTCCCCGCTTCACCTTCCGCGGAACAATGATCGCTGCACGAGACCCAAGTACCCCTATTCCCGCGTCACGCAAAACACCTGCGGGAAAGTAGCTCTTTGCAAGGTACGCCGGATGCAAATCCAGACAGGCCGTTATTTCAGACCGTGGTGCAAGGTAGTCTGGAATACTGGTTGCAATGGCAGACAAGGTCTGCAGTTGGGGATGCAGCACAGCGCGTGAATCTTGAAGGGAGTACGGATGCCATTTCGCACCTCCACCGCCAGGCCAATCCAGCTGGCCGATGAGCTCCCGGCCGTTTGCAATAAGCAAGTTTTTATTGGCGGCGTTATTAGCCATCAAGATCTCCCTCGGAAAGCTTTAGAAGCCGGTTCACAGTAGAGTGGCTAGTTCCAATCTTTGCAGCGATCTCTCTCTGCGAAAGTCCTTCGGCCCGAAGTTGGGCCGCAAGGGTAGCGCGCTCAAAATCGCTACCAACATGTTTGCCCTGTTCAAGGCTTTGTCCGATCGCCTCAGAAAGTGTCACTTGGTCGAGTGCCACCCTGCGCCTCGCCCGTTCCATCAACTTGACCGCATCAGACAACGGTCGCCCCTCGCACTGCTTGCCAAGTCGATGAGCCAACTGCGGCGGGCATCCATTTCGCTCTAGTACCGCGGAAAACTGTTCGGACGAGCTAGACGGGAACTGGACCCACATGTCAAAGCGCCGAAAAACAGCCTTATCTAGCAGCTCCACATGGTTTGTAGCTGCAATCAGCAATGATGTTGATGGCCAATCATCCACAGCCTGCAGCAGAACGTTGACGACTCTCTTCAGTTCTCCCACATCCTGCGCGTCATCTCTGCGCTTAGCCAAAGCATCGAATTCATCGAGAAATAGGACACAGCGCTCCCGCCTGCCGTGGTCAAGCACCCGAGCAAGGTTAACCCCAGTTTTTCCCAAATAGCTGTTCACAGCTGCAGCGAGGTTAAGCGTAAGGAGGGGCACATCCAGTTCATGCGCCAGGAACTTTGCCGTCATTGATTTGCCGGTTCCCGGAGGGCCCGACAGAAGGAGCGTGCGTGAGGGATGCAACTGCTGGGAATACAGCAAGTCTGAGCTCTTCCACTCGCGCAGAAGTTGATTCAGTTGGGACTCAACTTGGCTGGACCAGATGGGGTTGGATGGCAGAACTACGGGATACTCGGTAACCGTGAGGGGCAGACGAGTATCAGCATCCAATGGGTTCAAGGACCCCGCACCGCCATAGTCGCGCCCCATGGTCATGGCAGCGGGCCCAGCCTGCGCCAACGCCTGCGCCAGAACATCAGCCAAGGGGGACTTTTCACGGCGGAGCCTGGATATAATCCGGCTCACCCGCAAGCGAAAGGCAGCAGATTGGCCAGCGCAGCCCTCGTGAACCAAGCTGAACCACTCCGCTGCAACCGTCGGGCTTATTTTTACTGAGTTTTCTTGTGGTTGGTTCATGATGGTTCATAGTGTTTCACACACTATGAACCACTTCAAGTGCATCTGCTTGAGCTTCTGACAACCGACGGAAAACACGAGAGATAAACCTAGAAGCCAGCATCAGGCGGGCGTAGCTGGAACGCAGCAACGCTAGCCATGGCAAGTTATACCGGCGGCTTCAATCTCCTACCAATGTTCCACTAAATTTTTGATTTTAAATTTAATCCTTGCCAGAGGCCCGATTCGGGAGCAATGAGGTCGCAGGTTCGAATCCTGTCGCCCCGACCAGATGCGGTCATCAGAAAGCCCCTTAACAGGGGCTTTTTTGTTGCCTGACGACGGGAAACCCCATCGCTGCGACATTCGCAATTCCCGCTCTGGAGAAGAAGCCGTCATACCGGTGAAAGCCGGCATGACGTTCTGGCAGGGATCAGCCTCCCAATCGTTCCCACGCGCGCCCGGTCCGCGTGGCACGCTGCGATGCGGCCACGGTGAACAGCGCTCGATCACGACGCCAGCGTCCAGCAGCTTCGTCGGATTCGACGGACTGCCAGTGTTCATCCGCCTCAACGACCAGTTGGGCGACCGCCGCCAGCGCACCCGCCAGCGCGATGTGCGTGCTGTTCGCCAGCGCATCCAGTGCGGCAATGCCTTCCAGCGACACCAGCACGGCCACTGCCCGCTCGATCCACGCACGCGACCAGTTCAAGCGACGCGCCTCACGCACCAGATATGCGAGCACCGCCGCCTGCACGTGGATGTCTTCCACCGTACGGAAGGGCTTCACGTAGCCCAGGTAGCCATCACCCGGCAGCAGCGCTTCGTCAGCGATCTGCACGTTCTCGAAGCGCAGGCTCGCATGCGGCACCTCGGGCACGAAGGGTGTCGGCGGCATGGCTTCGATGTGTACGCCCGGCTGGTCGGCCGCGACGCGCAGCAGGCGCAGCGCGGGCTTGTCGGACTGCACGGCGTTATCGCGCGCCACCACCAGGAACAGCTGGCCATCCGGGCCCAGCGTGGTCCAGCGCTTGGCGCCGTTCAGCACATTGCCGCTCAGCTCGGTGCGGATGGCGCGCGGGCTGTTGCCGTCCTTCTCGGTGACACAGAGCGCGGCGACCCGATCCAGGGGAAGACCGGGCACCAGTGCCCGCAGCGCGGCCTGGTAGGCGGAGGCAAAGGCCCAGCCGACGCGGTCGGCGGCGTAACCGCCGAGGATGGCCTGGCCGATGCTGCAGGGGCGCTCGCGCGAGCGCGCGAGATGGCGCGGCCACCAGTCGGCCACGCCGGGACATGGGACAGCAAGGCAGTCGCCGCCGAGCAGTGTTTCGATCCAGGAACTCATGCCGCAACTATACGGCGGGAGCCCGGCCTGCCTCGCCTCCGCTCAGCGCTTTTCGGCGTACTTCACCAGCGGCCCGAGGTTGTCGCGCACCTGGCGGGCGTCGAAGGCGTCGGTCACTTCGGCCGGGCGCTTGCCCTTGTACAGGGTGACGTAGGCCTGGGCCTGGTATTCGGTGATCGGGTAGGAGCTGCCGACGGCGACACTGTCGAAGGCATAGCGCGAGTACCAGCCGTAGCCGCCGAAGGCGCTGACGTTCTGCTGGTAGCGGGTCTGCGCCTCGGTATCGGTGCCGCTCATGACGAAGTAGTCGTAGCCGTTCTGCAGGGTCAGTTCGGCGGCACGGAACAGCAGGTAGTTCTCGACCGTCTCGCGGGGAGTCGAGGAGTTACCGGAGAAGCTGACGCGGTAGCGGTTGCTCTCGATGCGCTGGTCGCCGTAACCCTGCCCGTTCTTCATGGGCTGGTAAGGGGTGGTGGTGGCGCAGCCGGCCAGCAGCAGGGGGACTGCCAGGGCAGCGGCGGCGACGGACTTGACGGTTTTGCAGGCAGCCATGGTAGAACTCCGGATACGTCCTTGTGACAGATTACGCCGAAGCCGGTTCCATGGATGCCTGTCCACAAATAACCAATCCAATGAGTGGCTTGCGGCACTCCCTCGCCGGGGCGGATGACGCGTGGCCGGGAGCGGCAGATCAGGCGATGTAACTTACCGAGATGATTTCATATTCGGCCTCGCCGCCCGGCAGGCGCACCCGCACGACCTCGCCCTCGGCCTTGCCCAGCAGGGCCCGGGCCACCGGCGAATCGACACTGATGCGGCCGTCGGCGGCGTCGGTCTCGTCGGCGCCGACGACGCGGAAGCTGCGCTCCTCGCCCTCCTCGTCCGCCACCTGCACCGTCGCCCCGAAGAACACCCGCGAGGGGTCCGCCGGCCGGCCCCCGGCGATCTTGACCTCCTGCAGCCGGGTGGTGAGGTACTTCAGCCGCGCGTCGATCTCGCGCAACTCCTTCTTGCGGTACTGGTACTCGGCGTTCTCGGAGCGGTCACCCTCGGCAGCGGCGGCCGACAGCGCCCGCACCACCTCGGGGCGACGTACCCGCCAGAGCTGCTCGAACTCGGCCTTCAGCCGCGCATGGCCTTCGGCGGTGATGTAGGGCGAGGATTTTTCTGCGGGGGGACGCCAGCGGGACATGATTTTCGGGCAAGAAAAAAGCCGGGGCCACGATTGTAGCCCCGGCTCGGAAACGCAGTTTTGTCAGATCGGCAGCGCGGGCGTGTCGTCCGGCAGGAAGAAGTCCGGCAGGAACTGGGTGGTGCCCGGCACGGCGGCGTACTGCGAGAAGTCGCGCACGCCGGCTTCGTAGAGCACCAGGTCGTCGATGCAGAAGTTGCCGC
This sequence comes from Solimonas sp. K1W22B-7, assembly GCF_003428335.1. Classification (GTDB taxonomy): domain Bacteria; phylum Pseudomonadota; class Gammaproteobacteria; order Nevskiales; family Nevskiaceae; genus Solimonas_A. Next base: position 2,108,102 of record NZ_CP031704.1, on the reverse strand, counting down.
TGAACTCGCGCGAGTTCCTGGTCAGGATCGCGTGCGCCGCGTCGGCCATGACTTCAGGCGTGCGCGACTGCTTGAGGAAGGAATCCCCGCCGATCATCTTCACCGCGGCCGTGGCGATGGTGGTGCGCGGCCACAGCGAGTTGGCGGCGATGCCGGCCTTGCGGAACTCCTCGGCCCAGCCCAGAGTGCAGAGGCTCATGCCGTACTTGGCCATGGCATAGGCCAGGTTCGGCCCGAACCACTTGGGCTTCATGTCCAGCGGCGGCGACAGCGTCAGGATGTGCGGGTTGGCGGCCTTCTGCAGGTAAGGAATGCAGATGCGGCCGCTCATGTAGGTGCCGCGCGCGTTGATCCCGTTCATCAGATCGTAGCGCTTCATGTCGGTCTGCAGCGTGCCGGTGAGCTGGATCGCGCTGGCGTTGTTGACCAGGATGTCGATGCCGCCGAAGGTGTCGGCGGTTTTCTTCACCGCGTCGGCCAGCTGCTGTTCCTCGCGGATGTCGCAGAGGATCGGCAGCGCCTTGCCGCCGGCCTTCTCGATCTCCTCGGCCGAGGAATAGATCGTGCCCGGCAGCTTGGGATGCGGCTCGGCGGTCTTGGCGGCTATCGCCACGTTGGCGCCGTCGCGCGCCGCGCGCACGGCGATGGCCAGGCCGATACCGCGCGAACCGCCGGTGATGAACAGGGTTTTGCCCTTGAGACTCATGACATCCTCCAGTAACAGGTATTTCCAGGCGAATGCAGCTTGCTGGGGTCGATTCTAGCCAGAAGCGGCAGGCTGCATATCATCCGTATGGAAGGCGGAATTACCGCCGTGCGGCACGCAAAAGATGTGCAGTCCGCAAATACACGCAAATGAACGCGAATGCCTGGTCTTCAATTTGCGTCCATTCGCGTTCATTTGCGGACTGGATCGATTCTTGAACTCGAAGACCCTACTGCAGCATCGCCGTGGTACGCGCGATGCGCTCGGCCTGCACGCGGTTGAGGTTGCGGAAGATGATGGCGGCGATGCGCGGGTAGCGCAGTCGCAGGCGCTCGAGGTCCTGCGAGTCGAAGCGCAGCACGCGCGCGGGAGTGACGGCGTCGACATTCGCGGTGCGGCGCTGGCCGAAGTAGCCGGCCTCGCCGATCACGGCACCGCGGCCCAGGGTGGCCAGGGTCTTGCGCTCGCCGCCGCGGTCGATCCAGGCCTCGAGCGTGCCGTCGACCACCACGTAGATGTCGCGCGACAGGTCGCCCTGGCGGATCAGGCGGCTGCCCTCGTGCTGGCGCTCCATCTTGGACATCAGCGCGAACACGCGCGCCTGGCGCAGGCTCAGGCCCGATAGCAGCGGGATGGTGTGCTGCGGCGACTGGCCCAGGTCCAGGCGCAGCAGGTCCCAAAGGGTGACGATGCGCAGCTTGGAGCCCAGCGCCGGCGTCAGCAGGATGTCGGCGAACCAGGCGATGAACAGCGTGAACGAGGCCAGCGCGCCGAACTGCACCTGGTTCTTCAGCTCGCTGCCGGTGAACACCAGGAAGCCGATGCACAGCGACAGCACGGTGAAGGTCACCGGCCGCAGGATGCTGGCCAGGGCGCTCTTGACCGCCGCGGTCTCGTTGCCCTTGGCGCGGGCGTCGGCGTTGAAGCGCGCCAGGAAATGGATGGTATCGTCCACCGCGATGCCCAGCACGATGCTGGCGATCATGCTGGTGGTGGGGTTCAGGCTGATGCCGCTGATGCCCAGGATGCCGAAGTACAGCAGCACCGGCAGCAGGTTGGGCAGCATCGCCAGCAGCGCGGCGCGCGGCGAGGTGAACATGAATGACAGCATCACCCAGATCGCGAACGAGGCCAGGAAGATCGAGGAGATCTGGCCGGAGGTGATGGCGTTGACGGCGCGCGTCGCCAGCACCGGGCTGCCGGTGAGGCTGGCGTTGAGCGGCGGCTGCAGCTCGCCCAGGCGGGTCTCGGCACGCTGGATGAAGTCCTGGATCGCCGCGGAGCTGTCGACGTTGATGCGCACCGTCAGCAGCGCGGTGCGGAAGCGCGAGTCGATCGCGCGCTTGATCTCAGGGCTGCCGCCGAACACCAGCAGCTGCTTGACCGCGGCGGCCTCGCGCGGCACGGCGTAGTAGGCCGGGTCGCCCTCGTTGAGGCTCTGGTTGATCAGCTTGAGGTGATCGACATAGGACACCACGCTGCCGACTTCCGGCTGGCGCCGCAGCCAGTGCTGCAGCGATTCCACCTGGGTGATCAGCTCGGGATCGGTCAGCGCGTCGTTGACATGGGTCTCGATCAGGATCGAGACGATGCTGGCGCCGTTGAAGGCGCGGTTGATCGCCTCGAAGTCCTGCCGCACCTCGGCATCTTCATGGAAGCTCTTGATGTACTCGGTGCCGACGTGGATGCGGCTGGCGAAATAGAGGTCGATGGGAATCGTCAGCAGGGCGATGCCGATGATCCAGTTGCGCCAGCGCAGGTCGAACACCGCCAGGCGCCGCGCCTGCACCAGGAAGAAGCGTTCGCCCAGCGGGCGGCGCATGATGTTCTTGCCCTGCAGGCGCAGCGCGGAGGGCAGGAAGATCAGCGTCAGCAGCATGCCGTAGATCACGCCCAGCGCCGACAGGCCGGCGAACTGCTGGATCGCCGGCAGCGCCTGCGGCATCAGTGCCAGGAAACCGGCGACGGTGGTGGCGCCCGACAGGAACAGGCCGGGGCCGACCTGCGACAGCACGTGCCGCACCCGCGCTTCGGGAGTCGGCTCGCGCGAGGCGAAGTAGTCGGCCTGCAGGTGCACGGCGTAGGACAGGCCCAGGGTCAGCAGCAGCGGCGGCACGATCGCCGTGACCAGGTTGATCGGGATGTCGAGCAGCACCGCCGAGGCCATGGTCCACAGTAGCGAGGTCACCACCGTGGTGGCGCCCGCGACCATGCCCCAGATGCTGCGGCTGACCAGCAGCAGCATCACCACGATCAGGCCGAGCACCATCGGCAGCGTGAAGGCCAGGGTGTCGAGCAGGGCATCGACCGTGGCGGCCTTGATCACCGGGCCGCCGGTGATCCAGATGCGCTGGGAGCCGGTGACCTGCTGCGCCAGTGCGCGGATCTTCTCGGTGTAGTGCTGCTTGCGGAAGGCTTCCTCTTCGATGTCGCCCAGCGAGATCGAGAAGGCGACGGTGCGGCCGTCCTTGGAGACCAGCGAATCGCGATACATCGGGTTGGCGGCGATCTGCGCCGGGAAGTCCTTGACGCTGGCAGGGTTCTCGCGCGCCTGCACGCCGAAGGTGCTGATCTCCAGCAGGTCGCCCTTGGCCAGGGGATTGGGCACGTTGGCCAGCGAGGAGGCCTGGCGCACGCCGGGCAGTTCGCCGAAACGCTGCGTCAGCAGGTCGATCTGGGCAATGCCCGCCGGCGTGAACACCTCGTCCATCTGCACCGCGACCAGCACGGCGTCGCTGTCGCCGAAGGTCTGGCGGGCGCGGTCGAACACCGCGCGGTCCTCGCCCTTTTCCGGCAGCAGGCGCTCGATCGTCGGATCGATCTTCAGCCGCAGGCGGCCTTCATGAACGTCGTAGACGACCAGGAAAGCCGCCAGCGACAGTATCGCCACCACCGCCATGCAATAGAGCGGATGTGCGGCGATCCAGCGGATGATCCGTTGCATGGGCCCCGGGCGGCGGCGGAAGTGACTTTAGTTGCCGACGTAGAACGTCGAGGGATTGAACAGCCGGTCCGCCAGGTCCTTGCCCGCGGTTACGCCGGTGACCTTGAGCCGCGTCTGCGTGCCTTCCTTGAGATCCGCCACCAGCATGTCGGCCAGGTACCAGGTCGGACCGGACTGGCGCAGGTCCTTGGCATTGCCGGAGAAGCGCTTGCGCACGCTCTGGCCCTCGTAGAACTCGGCCTTCAGCGCCATGCAGCTCTTGGGCTCCACCCAGGCACGGATCGAGGTGTAGCGCGAGCTCTGCCCGGGCTGCGGCGAAAACTGCAGGATCTGCACCGGCGTGCCGTCGAGATCGCCCTTGCCTTCCAGCCTGGCATTGGGATCGAAGAAGGCGTTCTGCACCTGCTTGAGGTCGTTGTAGGACAGGTCGGTGCCCCACAGCGGGCCGTCCATGCTGCCGCCGGTGACGCGCCGCACCTTGTTCAGGGCCGGCACGTAAACGTAGATTTCGTCGGCCTTCTCGCCTTCCTTCATCAGGTAGGCGGCGCCCGCCAGGTCCGGCGGCGAACCGATCTTGAGCATCGCCTTGATCCGGTCCTTGTCGTTCTTGGCGTAGAGCCGGCCACGCATCTGGCGCTCGCCACCGCTGCGGTCGCGCGAAATCAGCTCCACTTCCTTGACCTGCACCGAAGGGGGGATGTTGTTGCGCATGCAGGTGACCAGGGGCGTCGCCGCGCTGGCGGCGGCAGGAGCGGCAGGAGCGGCGCCCGAGGGTGACGCGGGTGGCGCGGGTGGCGCGGTCGCGGCCAGGGCCAGTACCGGTGCGGCCAGAAAGACGATCCCCGCGAGCATTCTGATCATGACGCTCTCCCGACCCCTTGGTCTGGCCGCGCGCAGGGCGCTGCCGTTTGTTGTTTCCCAAGAATAATGCATCCACGGCGACGGTTTCGCGCTATGGATCGCAAAGAACCGCCGGCCAGGGCTGTTTCAGGCCGCTGGAAGACGCTGCAGGGGGACCTCGCCGAGCCGCAGGCGCTCGGCGTGCCGGACCGCTCCCAGGCTCAGGAACCCGCTTTCCGCCGCCGCCCGCCAGCGCTGCGCCTCGGTGCCGGTCGCCCAATGGGACTGCGCCAGTGCCAGCCAGGGTTCCAGGCCGTGCGCACCGGTGGCGTCCACCAGCTGGCGCAGCCGCGCCAGCGGCGCCTCGGGCTGCACCTCTGCCGCCATGTCCGGCGGCAGGCGCAGCAGGGCCAGCAGGGCCTGCGACTCCCAGATGCGAGAGCCGGAGCGCTTGCCGCTGGCGATGCCCTCGCGGGCCAGGCGCAGGCCGTCGTCCAGCCGCCCGGCACCGATATAGGCGGTGGCCAGCACGGCACAGTGGCCGGCCTCGAACTGATGCGCGAAGGCGCCCGGCCGCACCAGGTGCAGCGTGCGCTCCAGCTGCTCGATCGCTTCCTCGTAGCGGCGGTGCAGGCACAGCGCCAGGCCGGTGACGCGGTTGGCGATCTGCTCGAAGAAGGCGCTGTCCGACTGCGAAGAGCGCAGCATCGCCTTCTCCGCCCAGGGCAGGACTTCGCGGTAGTCGCCGGTGAGCATCGCCAGGTCCACGCGATTGGCATAGATCCAGCTGGCGGCGCGATCGTCGGTGTCGGCAAAGGCGGCGGCAGCGGCCAGGTCGCGCTGCGCTTCCTCGAGTTGCCCCAGCCAGCCCAGCATCAGGGCATAGAAGGCCCGCGACATGAAATTGTCACCCTCGATCGGACCGGTGCGCCATTCTTCGCCGGCGGCGTCGAGCAGGGCGATGCCGTCGCGCGGCCGGCCCGCGGCGGTGTGGGTCAGCAGGATGCCGAGACGGAAGCGGTTGACGAACGGCTTCTCGCCGGCCTCCAGCGCCAGCCGCGCAGCCCCGGCCTGGTACTGCGCGGCGGATTCGCAGTCACCGCGGTGCAGCTGCTCGTTGCCGTAGGAGATCATCAGCTCGGCGATGGTGACGACGTCGGCACCCTCCTCCGCCATGTGCCGGGCCTCGTGATAAGCCTTCTCGACCTCGTCCTCGGGGATGGCCGCGAACTGCGCCATGCGGATCAGTCCGGAGCGGGCGACGATGCGCAGCTGACGCGCGCCATCGCTGTCGGGCGCGCGGTCCAGATGGGCCTGCGCCAGGCGGAACTGCTCCAGGGCGGTACGCATGTCGCGCGGCGCGGCCCAGCGCGCCGCCTGCAGGTTCCAGCGCCCGGCCTGCAGCCATTCGCCGGCGTGCTGCCAGTGGTGCGCGATGCGCAGCGCCAGCTCGGTGGGCTCGCCGGCCTTGGGGTGCTGCGCCTCCAGCTCGGCGGCAAGCCGGCCATGCGCGTGGGCGCGGCGCGATTCCAGCTGCGCCTGGTAGGCCACCTCCTGCATCAGCGGATGACAGAAGGCGTACTCGGAGACATCGCGCTGGTGTACGAAACCGGCTTCTTCCAGCAGGCCGAGCTGTTCCTCGAAAGCTTCGTCCTGGCGTTCGGCCAGCGTCGCCAGCAGCGGTGCACGGAACTCCTGGCCGATCACGGCGGCCGATTGCAGCAGGGTCTTGGCGTCGTCCGGCAGGCGGTCGATGCGCGCGGCCAGCAGCGCATGCACGGTGTCCGGCACGCTCCAGTGGCGGATCTCACGGGTCAGCCGGTAGGCGCCGCGCTCACCCTCCAGTTCGCCCGAGTCGGCCAGCGACAGCACCGCCTCCTCGACGAAGAAGGGATTGCCGCCGGCGCGCTCGCGCAGCGTCCGCGGCAGGTTCTGCAGGCTGGGATCGTCGCCCAGCAGGCTGCGCGCCAGGCGCTCGATCTGCGCGTCGTCCAGCGCCGCCACGCGCACCTGCTCGTCGAGCCAGGGGATCAGGCCTTCGCTGATGTAGTCGGGGCGGTAGTTCAGCAGCAGCAGCGTGCGGCTGCCGCGAATCTTCGAGCAGAGCTGCGCGACGAATTCCTCGCTGTTGGAATCGAGGAAATGCAGATCTTCCAGCAACAGCAACTGCGTCTGTTCGCCGTCGCTGCAGGCCAGGTGCTCGGCCAGCAGCTCCATCAGCTTTGCGCGCGCCTGCTCGGCCTGGTCGGGCGCCACCGTCTCGCCGCCGCCCGCGCCGAGGAAGTCGAAGACCGCGGGCAGCAGCGGCACCAGCGCAGGGTTCTGCAGCAAGAAGGTGCCGGCCACCAGCCGCCGCACTTCCTCGGCGCCGGATTCCTGGGTCAGGCCCAGACGGCTGCGCGCCAGCATGCGGATCGGCTGCATCGGCACGGCGTTGCGGTAGGGCACGCCGGTGGCACGGTGCACCGGCAGGCCGGCGACCGCGCAGGCGCGGGCAAACTCGTGGCAGAGGCGCGACTTGCCGATGCCGGCATTGCCGATCACCGCCACCACCTGCCCTTCGCCGTTGCGCACGCGGTCCAGCGCCGACAGCAGCAGGCCCAGTTCGCGTTCGCGACCGACGAAGGGCGAGCCGGAGCGGGCCAGGCTCAGGTCCAGGCGCGTGCGCCCGGCGTTCTGCCCTTCCAGCTCGTAGACCTCCACCGCCTCCTCGACGCCGGCGACCTGCATCGGCCCCAGCTCGCGCAGGCGGAAATAGCCCTCGACCTGGCGCGCGGTCAGGCGCGTCAGATAGACCCGGCCCGGCTCGCAGATGTGCTCCATGCGCGCCGCCAGGTTCACGGTGTGGCCCTGCGCGGTGTAGTCCATGCGCAGGTCGTCGCCGATGCGGCCGACGATCACCTCGCCGGTGTTGAGCCCGACGCGCATCGACAGGTTGAGTCCGTTCTTCAGGCGCAGCTCGTCGGCGAAGCGCCGCACCTCGCGCTGCATCTCCAGCGCCGCGAAGCAGGCACGGCTGGCATGGTCCTCGTGCGCCACCGGCGCGCCGAACAGGGCCATGATGCCGTCGCCGGTGTACTGGTTGACGGTGCCTTCGTAGCGGTGCACCGCCGCCGACAGGATCGAGAAGAAGCGGTCGAGGATCGAGTGCCACAGCTCGGGGCCGGCTTCCGCCGCCAGGCGCGTGGAGCCCTTGACGTCGGCGAACAGCACGGTGACGCGCTTGCGCTCGCCCTGCAGCGCCGCGCGGCTGCGCAGCACCTGCTCGGCCAGGTGCCGCGGCGTATAGCTGCGCGGCGCCGCGGGGGCGGCATCCAGGCGCTGGCCGCACTGGTTGCAGAAGCGCGCGCCGTCGGGGTTCTGGCTGCTACAGGAGGGGCATGTGGGCATGCCCGCATCATAGCGCCGGGGGTTGCCCCGGGATCAATTACCTCCCGCTTCGGCGGGATCAGCGTCCGCTCTTGGGCCCCAGGAAGAACCACAGGATCAAGCCCAGTACCGGCAGCAGCAGCAGCACGATCCACAGCGCCTTCCTGCCCGGATCGGCACCGCTCTGGGCGATGTTGATGACGGCATATACCACCGCGATCAAGACCAGAATGCCGAAGATGCCGCCGTATCCGTAGTTCATCGCCACATCCCTTCCTTGGGTATGCACGGGCCATGCGGAAGGCACTTCGAACGCCGCATGAACGGCCGGCGCGCTATCCTGCGCGCCATGCCGGACCCGACCTCCCCTCTCCAGGACCTGCCGCTGGACCACGGATACGCCGCCCTGGGCGGCAGCTATCACGCCCGCGTCAGCCCCGCTCCCCTGCCCGACGCCCGCCTGCTGCATTTCAACCCGGACGCCGCCGCGCTGATCGGCCTGGATCCGGCGGCGGCGGACGATCCGGCCTTCCTGGCGGTGATGGCAGGCAATGCCGAGCTGCCCGGCGGCGACTACCTGGCCTCGCTCTATGCCGGTCACCAGTTCGGCCAGTGGGTGCCGCAGCTGGGTGACGGCCGCGCGCTGCTCATCGGCGCCGTGCGCAACACCCGCGGCGAAACCTGGGAGCTGCAGCTCAAGGGCGCCGGGCCGACACCGTTCTCGCGCTTCGCCGACGGCCGCGCGGTGCTGCGCTCCAGCATCCGCGAGTATCTCTGCGGCGAGGCGATGCATCGGCTGGGCATCCCCACCACGCGGGCGCTATGCCTGGTCGGCAGCAGCGAGCCGGTGCGGCGCGAAACCGTCGAACACGCGGCGGTGGTCTGCCGCATGGCGCCAAGCTTCCTGCGCTTCGGCCACTTCGAAGTGTTCTTCTACCGCAACCAGCACGAGCAGCTGCGGCCGCTGGCCGACTACGCGATCGAAAGCTTCTTCCCGCAGTTCGCCGGGCGCCCGGACCGCTACCGCGCCTGGCTGACCGAGGTCTGCGAGCGCACGGCGCGGCTGATGGCACAGTGGCAGACCGCGGGCTTCTGCCACGGCGTGATGAACACCGACAACATGTCGATCCTGGGCCTGACCCTGGACTACGGCCCCTACGGCTTCATGGACGGCTTCGACGCCGGCCACATCTGCAACCACTCCGACGAGGGCGGGCGCTACGCCTACGACCAGCAGCCGCGCATCGGCCACTGGAACGTCTCGCGCCTGGTGCAGGCCACGCTGCCGCTGCTGCACGAGAACCCGGACACGGCGGTGGAGATCGGCACCGCGATCATCGACGGCTATGGCACCGCCTATGGCCAGGAAGTGGTACAGCGCTGGCGCGCCAAGATCGGCCTGCGCGAGCACCACGACGGCGACGAGCAGCTGGTCAACCGCCTGCTGACGCTGATGCACCAGGGCCGCAGCGACTTCACGCGCAGCTTCCGCCACCTGTCGCGCATCCGTGCCGGCGACGAGGGGCCGGCCACGGGCGTGCGCGAGGAGATCGTCGCGCAGGAAGCCTTCGACGCCTGGGTGACCGACTACCGCGCGCGTCTGCGCGCAGAGCAGTCCGACGACGCCATGCGCGCCGCGGCGATGAACGCGGTGAACCCGAAGTACGTGCTGCGCAATCACCTGGCGCAAGCCTGCATCGAGCGGGCCGAGGCCGGGGACTTCGGCGAGCTCGGGCGGCTGATGCAGCTGCTGGCGAGGCCTTTCGACGAGCAGCCGGAGTTCGAGGCTTATGCGGCGGAACCGCCGGCGGAGGCCCGGCATATCAGCGTGAGCTGCTCGTCCTGAGCCTGGCTTCTGTGGGAGCGACGCAAGTCGCGATCTTTCCCCAAGAGATCGCGACTTGCGTCGCTCCCACGGGACGCTGTGCATACCTTGATCGGATGAGGCAGCGTTCACCGCCATGCCCGAGGCTGCGGCATCGCTACCGGAATGCCCACCATGACCCTTCGCATCCCTGCTCTCGCCGCACTCGCAACCACCCTGCTGCTGTCCGCCTGCACCGGCGGCTCCGCCTCGGGGGAGTCCAGCGTAACCGAGCCGCCGCTGGAAACCGATGTCGCCAAGCTCGAGGCCGGCCTGAGCTGCACGGAGTTCACGCACCCGGACAAGCCCGCGGTGCTGCTGGTGCACGGCACCTTCACCGCCGGTTTCGAGCAGTACGACTGGACCTACAAGCCCCTGCTCGTCGCGCGCGGCTACGACGTCTGCACGGTGACCTACCCGGACCGCGGCCTCGGCGATGCGCAGATCTCCGCGGAATACGTGGTGCATGCCCTGCGCCAGATGCGCGCGCGCAGTGGCCGCAAGGTGGCGATGATCGGCCACAGCCAGGGCGTGGCGGTGCCGCGCTGGGCGATCAAGTGGTGGCCCTCGGCGCGCGACGCGGTGGATGACTTCGTGATGCAGGCCGGCCCCAACCATGGCGGCGATCCGGTGGGTCTTTTCACCCTGCTGCGGCCGATACTCCCGGGCGCCAGCAGCGCCGCACCGGTCCTGCCCGAGGCGCTGTACCAGATGGTCGGCAATTCGGCCTTCATCCAGGCCACCAATGCCGGCGACGAAACGCCGGGCGACATCTCCTACAGCGCGATGTACACCCTGTTCGACGAGCTGGTGCAGCCGGTCAACCCGGTGCCGACCGCGGCGGTGGACTGGCAGCAGGACAATCCGAAGGTGGCCAACATCCTGCTGCAGGATGTCTGCCCGGGGCGCATCGTCGACCACGTCACCATCGGCCTGATCGATCGCCTGGCCTTCGAGCTGGCGCTGGACGCGATCGGGCACCCGGGACCGGCGAACGTCGAGCGCGTGCTGGAAGCCGCGGGCGGCCAGTCCGCGCTCTGCGGCCTGCTGCCGATCCTGCCGTCCCTCGAGATCGCGCCGCTGCCGCAATTGCTGCTGGGCCTGCTCGGCATCCTGCCGCAGGACGCCGCCGCCGGGCTGCCGCAGCTGCACTTGTCTACCGGGGAGCCGGAACTGAAACCCTACGCACGCTGAACCGGATCGCGGTTCAGCACGCAGAAAACTCCGGATGCCTTAGAGTGATGGCAGACCGGAGAACTGGATGCTGGTTGAACCCCGCAAGGCAACCCTGCTGCTGGTGGACGACGATCCGTCCCGCCTCGATGCCCTGCGCGCCATCCTCCAGGACCAGCACTCGCTGCTGCTGGCGACCAATGCCGAATCCGCGCTGGCACTGACCAGCGAGGAACCACCGCCGGACCTGGTGCTGGTCGATGCCGCCGTGCCGGGCATGGACGGCTACGAACTCTGCCGCCGGCTCAAGGCCGACACGCGCACGCGCCGCATTCCGGTGGTCCTGCTGGCCGACCCGGAGCAGCTGCGCGACGACGCCGAGTTCTTCGCCATGGCGGGCGTCGACTGCCTGGTGGGCCCGCTCAGCCCGGCGCTGCTGCGCGCCCGCGTCGCCACGCAGCTGACGCTGGCCGCCCAGGCGCGGCGGCTGGCCGAGCTGGAGGAGAGTCGCCTGCAGCTGATCCAGCGCTTCGGCCGCGCCGCCGAGCTGCGCGTGGACCCCGATCCCGCCGGTGCCGATCTCGCCGGCCCGCTGACGCGCCTGCTGGCGCTGGCCGCGGGACTGGACGAGCGCAGCGCCGATACCCTGGCGCTGGCGGCGCTGCTGCGCGACGTCGGCAAGATCGGTGTGCCGGACAGCGTGCTGTACAAGATCGAGGCGCTGTCGCTGGACGACTGGGAGCAGATGCGCCGCCACCCGCTGATCGGTGCGCAGATCATCGGCCAGCACGGCCACCCCCTGCTCGATACCGCGCGCATCGTCGCCCTGACCCACCATGAGCACTGGGACGGCGGCGGCTATCCCTGGGGCCTGGCCGGCGAAGCGATCCCGCTGGCGGGCCGCATCGTCGCCATCGTCGATGCCTTCTGCGCCATCATCTCGCCGCGCAGCTACCGCCCGGCACGCCCGCCGGCGCAGGCGGTGGCACTGATCCTGGAACGCGCCGGCAGCTACTACGACCCGGCACTGGCGGCGCGCCTGCGCGGGCTGCTGCCGGACATCGAGGCGCTGCTGGCGCATTAGGAATCCGGCCCCTCCGCTACCCCAAACGGCGGATGCAGCGGGCGCCGGCCCTGCCCGACACTGCCGCACCATCAAGCAGGCAGCAGGGCATGAGCGACACCCAGGATCCCATCGTCATCGTTGGCGCCGGCCAGGCCGGCGCGGAAACCGCCGTGGAGTTGCGCAAGCTCGGACACCAGGGCCGCATCGTCATCGTGGGTGAAGAACCCCATCTGCCCTACAAGCGCCCGCCGCTGTCCAAGGCTTATCTCGCCGGCAGCGTCAGTGCGGAAAGCCTCTACGTGATGCAGCGACCGAACCTGGAGAAGGCCGGCATCGAGGTGATCACCGATTGCCGCGTGGAAAGCATCGACCGCGCGAACAAGCGCCTGGCCCTCTCCGGCGGCGGCACGCTGGCGTACTCGAAGCTGGCCCTGGCCACCGGCGGCCGCGCGCGCATGCTGAGCCTGCCCGGTGCCGACAAGCCCAACGTCTACCCGCTGCGCTCGATCGCCGACGTCGAATCGATCCGCGCGCACTGCCAGCCGGGCAAGCGCGCCGTGATCGTCGGCGGCGGCTTCATCGGCCTGGAAGTGGCGGCGGTGGCGGTCAAGCTGGGGCTGCAGGTGACCGTGCTGGAAAGCCTGCCGCGCGTGCTGGCGCGCGTGACGGTGCCGGAGATCTCGGAGTTCTACGAGAAAGCGCATCGCGACGCCGGGGTGGACCTGCGTACCGGCGTGCAGATCAGCGCTTTCGAGGGCGGCGACACGGTGACCCATGTCCTGCTCGGCGACGGCACGCGTATCCAGGCCGACTTCGTGGTCGCCGGCATCGGCCTGATCGCCAACGTCGAGCTGGCGCAGGCGGCAGGCCTGGAGGTGGACAACGGCATCGTCGTCGACGAGTTCACGCAGACCTCGGACCCGGACATCGTCGCCGCCGGCGACTGCAGCAACCACCCGAACATCCACTACGGCCGCCGCCTGCGCCTGGAGTCGGTGCAGAACGCGATGGAACAGGGCCGCGCCGCCGCGCATGCCCTCGCCGGCCAGCCGCGGCGCTACGACATGGTGCCCTGGTTCTGGTCGGACCAGTACGACCTCAAGCTGCAGATGGTGGGCCTGTCGGCCGGCTTCGACCGCTTCGTGCTGCGCGGCGACCCGGCCACGCGCTCCTTTGCCGCCTTCTACCTGGGCGACGGCAAGCTGATCGCCGCCGACGCCGTCAGCCGGCCACAGGATTTCATGTTCGCCAAGAAGCTGGTCGCGCTGCGCGCACAGATAAATCCGGAGCAGCTCGCAGACGAGTCGGTACCGCTGAAGTCGCTGCTGCCTGCGTAACATAGGGCTGACTCGCCGGACTCATGGTCCGCGCACCCGCCGGCCCGGCCTCAAGGCCGCGGCGGCAGGCTCAAGATTCCAGGGGAATTCCATGCTGATGTACCTGCGCCCCGGGCGCATCGCCGTACCGCGCGACCTGCGCCCGCTCACCGCCATCGATCATGCCGCGGAGTGCCGCCCGCAGGACGTGGGCATGACCGAGGACGGCGTGAACCGCATCTGGCGGTCGGTGGAATCGCTGTACCGCAGCGGCCTGCAGCCGGCGATCACCCTGGTGATCCGCCGCCACGGCCGCATCGTGATGAAGCGCGCGCTCGGCGCGGTTTCCGGCAACGGCCCCGGTGACAGCAGCCCGCTGGTGCCGCTGCAGCCGGATGCGCCGATCTGCCTGTTCTCCGCCTCCAAGGCGATCTCGGCGCTGCTGCTGCACAAGCTGATCGAGCAGGGCAAGCTCCGGCTCGAGGACCGCATCGCCGACACCATCCCGGAGTTCGCGCAATGCGGCAAGGGCCGCGTCACGGTGCGCCAGCTGCTGGGACACCGTGCCGGCATCCCGGACCTGCCGCACGTCGACCCGAAGCCGGAACTGCTGCTGGAGTGGGACGAGATCGTGCGTCTGCTCTGCGAAGCCAAGCCCTTCGATCCGGATTTCGACAAGCAGGCCTACCACGCACTGACCGCCGGCTTCATCGTCGGCGAACTGCTGCGGCGCATCACCGGGCGCGAGCTGCCGGAACTGCTGCGCGAGTGGATCGCCGAGCCGCTGGGCTGCCGCTACATGACCTACGGCCTGGCTGCCGCCGACCGCGCCAAGGCACCGCGCAATGCCTGCACCGGCATCACGCCGGTATGGCCGCTGACGCGCCTGGCCCAGCAGGTGCTGGGCGTGCCCTTCGACGCCGCGGTGGAAGCCTCCAACGCGGATGCGTTCTACGATGCCGTCGTGCCGGCCGGCAACATCTGGGCGACCGCCGACGAAACCAGCCGCGTATTCCAGATGCTGCTCAATGGCGGCACCTACGACGGCCGGCGCCTGTTCAAGCCGGAAACGGTGCGCGAAATGACTACGCGCGTCGGCCGCTCCTGGCAATTCGACCACACCCTGGGCATCCCCATGCCTTTCTCCCCCGGCTTCATGCTCGGCGCCAACCCGGTGGGCCTGTATGGTCTCAACAGCGGCCAGGCCTTCGGCCACATCGGCTTCATGACCGTGATCTGCTGGGCCGACCCGGCGCGCGACATTTCCGTGGCCCTGCTCAACACCGGCAAGTCGCTGTCGCCCTCGGGCTTCCTGCGCGTCACGCAGGTGGTCGGGGCGATCGGCTCGGCCTGCCCGGCCGTCTGAGGCCCTGAAACGACAGCGCCCCGGCCTCCAGAGGGAGACCGGGGCGCCGGGTCATGCTCCGACTACAGGCAGGGGCCGACGTAGTGGCCGGTGGTTTCCTGCGTCATCTTGATCTTGCCCATGTCCTTGTCGTTCATGGTGGTGGTCATGGTCGAGGTCATGTTGGTCGCGGTGTAGGTCGCGGTGCCCGTGCCCTCGGCCTTGCCGCCCGGGGTGTCGCAGCTGGCCGACCAGTTGATCGTGTTGCCCTGGCGATCCATCTTGGTGATCTTGCACTTGTCGCGCTCGTTCTTGGGCACCAGGTCGTCCTTGGTGACGCAGCGCTGGAAGGTCATGGTCATGCCCTTGGGACCGAACTGCGGCATCTGCATGCCCGGCGGCAGTTTCATGCCGGGCGGCAGCTGCGGGGTTTCGGTGGGCATGGCCGGGCCGCCATCCATCTTCATCACGCTGGTGTATTCCCATTTGCCGATCTGCGGCTCGCCAGCCAGGGCCACGGCGCTCGCGGCCAGACCCAGCAGGGCCATCGTCCACTGCTTGTACATGAAGTCTCTCCCGTTTTATGGCCGGCCAGCGCCGGTGAGCCAGTATAGGGGCGCAGATTGCACCCGGATGATGGCGCTGTCTGCGCAGCAGTTCTCAACCGGCCGGAACCACCGCCAGCGTGCAGCGCGACAGGCAGACCAGCTTGCCGTCCTCGTCGCTGATGCGGATTTCCCAGACCTGGGTACGGCGGCCGACGTGGATCGGCGTCGCCACCGCGGTCACCACGCCGTCACGCTTGCCGCGCAGGTGGTTGGCATTGATCTCCAGGCCAACGACACCTTCCTTGCTCTGGTCCACGTTCATCCAGCCGCCGATGGAGGCTACCGTCTCGGCCAGCGCCACCGAGGCACCGCCGTGCAGCAGGCCGAAGGGCTGGTGCACCTTGGGCGCCACCGGCATGCGCGCGACGACGCGCTCCTTGGTCATCTCGACGATGTCCATGTCCAGCGTGGTCGCCAGGGTCTGGCGCGTGGGGTTCTGCAGTTCGCTCATGCCGCCGCTCCTCGAAAGTGGATGGCGGCATTGTAGGCCTTGCGCAGTCCTCCTCCGCACCGTGAGTGCGGACAGGCCTGTCGGCCCCGGAGGATCAGCGACCGGGACTGCGCGGGTCCTGGGACTGTCGCGCCAGGTCCGCCATGGCCGCGGCAAAGCCGCAGAACGGTATCAGCAACTCGGACTGGGGGATGGCGGCTGGCGCTGCGCGCAGCGGCCGCACCCGGTGGAGAGGGGCGGTACGGCGAGTCAGACGATCAGCTTGCGGCGACATGGTTACGGCCTTCTGCGGACTACGGGATCACCTTAGCAAGCGGCGCCTTAACCTTCCTCGAACAAGTGGACTCGCCCGTTCGGATGAACCGCGGCTGAAGCCGCTGAAAAAGCCCCTGAAAACCGGCAAAAACCCTCTGGTATCCTCCAGCGAGTCCTCTTTTGACGTCTGTCTGCATGAGCAAGGCCCTGGAGTGGTATGAGATCCCCGCCCGTTTCCTGTCGGAAAAGGGCGTGATCCGCTTGCGCGAACCGCCGGGAGCGGACATCCCCGACCTGCGGCGGCGCCTGCGCGACGACGAATACGGCAAGCCCTTCCTGTTCGACGACGGCGCCTCGCGGCGCCTGCATTTCAACCTGCGCTACGTGCAGAGCCAGATCGACCTGCAATCGCCGGACAGGCTGGCCTTCGCCTACACGCGCAAGATGATGGGCTTCCTGCTGTTGCTGCCGCAGCCGCGCCACGTGGTCATCGTCGGCCTCGGCGGCGGCTCGCTGACGCGCTACTGCCACCGTCACCTGCCGCAGACGCAGCTGACGACGCTGGAGATCGACGAGGAGGTGATCGCCTTCGGCGAATGGTTCCAGCTGCCGCCGCAGGACTCGCGCATGCGCATCGTGCACGCCGATGCCGTGGAATGGTTTGCCCGCACGCAGGAGCGCGCCGACGTGGTGCTGATCGACGGCTGCGATCACAACGGCACGGTGGGTGCGCTCTGCGAAGAGGCGTTCTACCGCAACCTGCAGTCGCGGCTGCAGCGCGACGCCATCGTGGTGGTGAACCTGCTGGGGCCGGCGACGCGCGTCAACGAGCTGCAGCAGATGCTCGGCGAGGTCTTCGGCGCGGTCATGTCGGTGGAGGTGCGCGGCCTGGGCAACCGCGTGGTGTTCGCCTGCAACGCTCCTCAGCAGGCCCCGGACTGGCTGGCGATCCGCGAGCGCGCCGAGCGGCTCAGCCGCGAGCACGAGCTGGACCTGCCGGCGCTGTCGCGGCAGCTGCAATACAGCTATCGCGACCGGCGTCCCCGGCAGCGCTGATCGCCCCCTCAAGGCCTGCCGCTTGCCTCCCGGCCCCGCCCCGCACTACACTGCGCGCCGAATGAACACCTTCACGCAGAGCATTGCCATCCTCGTAGCGGTCGTCGTTACCGACGCGCCGTAGGGGACTCTGCACGACTGACAGACCCCCGCCGGCGCGATACCGGCGGGGGTTTTCTCGTTTCTGCGCCGGTATTTCGTCGTCGGGTCCACCACAGGACACACGACAATGGACATCACAGGCGCACAACTGATCACCCGCTTCCTGGAACGCCAGGGCGTGGCGCTGGTGCCGGGCATCCCCGGCGGCGCGCTGCTGCCGCTGTACCGGGCGCTGGCCGATTCGACGCTGACCCATATCCTGGCCCGCCACGAGCAGGGCGCGGCTTTCATCGCGCACGGCCAGGCGCGGGTGACGGGACGTGCCGGCGTGGTCCTGGCTACCTCCGGCCCCGGCGTGACCAACGTGGTGACGGCGCTGGCCGATGCCAGGATGGATTCCGTGCCGCTGGTGTGCATCGCCGGCCAGGTGTCGCGCCGGATGATCGGCACCGACGCCTTCCAGGAGGTGGCGACGGTGCCGATGACCCGGCCCATCACCAAGGCCGCCTTCCACGTGGGCGCCGCCGCCGAGTTGCTGGAGCTGCTGCCGGAGGCCTTCCGCCTGGCCGAGAGCGGCCGGCCCGGCCCGGTGCTGCTGGACATCCCCAAGGACGTGCAGACCGAGATCATCCACGACGCCTGGATACCCGAGGCGGTGCAGCCGGCGCGCGCGCGCCGGCCCGACCCCTCGCTGATCGCACGCGCGGTGGCGATGATCGCCGCGGCCAGGCGCCCGGTGCTGTACCTGGGCGGCGGCGTGACACAGGCACGCGCGCAGGCCCTGGCGCAGCAGCTGGCGGAACGCGCCAGCCTGCCGACCACCACCACGCTGATGGCCCTGGGCACGCTGCCGCCGGAGCACCCGCTGGGCCTGGGCATGCTGGGCATGCACGGCGCGCGCTACACCAACAAGGTGATCGAGGAATGCGACCTGCTGATCGCCATCGGCGCGCGCTTCGACGACCGCGCCACCGGCCGCGTGGACCGCTTCGCGCCGCACGCCAAGGTGATCCACATCGACGCCGACCCGCGCGAGCTGCACAAGATCCGCCGCGCCGAACTGGCGATCTGCGCCGACGCCGGCTACGCGCTGGAAGCGCTGGCCGCCACGGTGCAGCCGGCGCTGCGCACGCCCTGGCTGGAGCGCGTGGGTGAGCTGCGCCGCGAACTGCCGCTGCTGCTGCCGGGCATCGACGATCCGCGCCGGCCCTACGGCCTGATCAACACCGTGGGACGGCTGGCCGGCCCCGACGCGGCGATCACCACCGACGTGGGCCAGCACCAGATGTGGGTGGCGCAGAGCTATCCCTTCTCGCGGCCGGAGCGCTGGCTGACCTCGGGCGGCCTGGGCACGATGGGCTTCGGCCTGCCGGCCGCGATCGGCGCCGCGCTGGCGCTGCCGCGCACGCCGGTGGTGTGCTTCACCGGCGACGGCAGCCTGATGATGAACATCCAGGAGCTGGCGACGCTGGCCGAGCTGCAGCTGGACGTGAAGATCGTGGTGATGGACAACGCCGCGCTGGGCATGGTGCGCCAGCAGCAGCAGCTGTTCTACCAGTCGCGCTTCAGCGGCTCGCTGTACGCGCAGCCCCCTGCCCTGACCCGGATCGCCGAAGCCTTCGGCGTGCCGGCCTACGACCTGGCGATTGCCCACGACCCCGAGCGCGCCTTGCGCGCCGCCTTCTCCCGCCCCGGCCCGGTGCTGATCCGCGCGCCGATCGGGGCCGAGGAACTGGTGCTGCCGATGGTGGCGCCGGGCTCCGCGAATACCGAAGTGATCCACTGAATCCACCCTGAACTTTTTACCGCCCGAGAACTGCCATGACCCTCATCACCGAACCCAACCTCGATCCCGAACTCGTGCGCGCCGCCCTGCCCGCCGACTGGCCCGCGCCGGAGGCGCTGGGCTTCGGCCAGCACCTGGGCCCCTACCTCATCACCGCCGACCACGACGGCAGCGGCTGGAGCGCGGCCCGGATCCTGCGCCGCGACGACGCGCGCCTGGCCATCGCCAGCGGCGGCCTGCAATACGGGCTGTCGGTGTTCGAAGGCATGAAGGCCTATCGCGCGCCGGATGGCGGTATCCACCTGTTCCGCCCGCAGATGCACCTGCGGCGCCTGCAGGCCAGCGCCGCACGCCTGCACCTGCCACCAGTGGACGAGGCGCTGTTCCTGCGCAGCTGCATGCTGGCGGTGCGCGTGCACGAGGCGATGCTGCCGCCGGCTGGCCGCGGCGCGCTGTACCTGCGCCCGACGATCCATGCCGACGAGGAGGCGCTGGGCCTGAAGCAGGCCGCGCGCCACCGCTACAGCGTGACGGTGACGCCGGGCAGCGACCCGCAGCTGAAGTCGCTGCGCATGTGGGCCGAGGATGAGCTGATCCGCGCCGCGCCGGGCGGCCTGGGTGCTGCCAAGACCGGTGCCAACTACGCCGCCGGCCTGTCCGGCCTGCTGCGCGCCCGCGAGCGCGGCTACGACGACGTGATCTGGCTCGACGCCGCCACGCATCGCTGGCTGGGCGAAGCCGGCACCATGAACCTGTTCGTGCAGATCGGCGGGCGCCTGCTGACGCCACCCCTGGACGGCACGATCCTGGCCGGCGTGACGCGCGACTCGCTGCTGCAGCTGGCGCGCAAGGAAGGCCTCGAGGTGGCCGAACAGGGCATCGGCCTGGGCCAGTTGCGCACCGCCGCCACCAGCGGCACGCTGGGCTGCGCCTTCGGCTGCGGCACCGCCTCGCGCATCGTGCGCATCCAGGGCGTGGGCAGCGTGCATGGCGAGATCGCGATCCCGGACAACGGCCTGCCCGAGCGCCTGTCGGAACGGCTCAAGGCGGTGCAGGAAGGCACGGCGAAGGAGCATGCGGACTGGCGGGTGGCCTGCTGAGCCTGCAAAGAACGTAGCCCGGTTTGCCGAAGGCAAGCCGGGACGACACTTCGACCATCCCCCGGCTTCGCTACGCGAAACCGGGCTACATGTTTTCTGGAGCGCAACATGGTGCAGCACGTCATCGATCCCGAAAGCCAGCCCTACGCGCCGGAGAAATGGCCGCGCAAGCCGGACTGCGGCAGCGAGGGTTTCCTGGCGCTGGATCTGCGCGTCGGCACCGTGCTGAGCGCAGAGCCCTTCGCCAAGGCGCGCAAGCCGGCCTACCAGTTGCGCGTCGACTTCGGCCCCGTCGTCGGTGTGTTGCAGAGCAGCGCGCAGATCACCCATTACCCAGCGGAGTCGCTGGTGGGCCGGCGCGTGGTCGGCGCGATCAATCTCGGCGAAAAGCGCATCGCGGGATTCACCAGCCAGTTCCTGGTGCTGGGGGCGCTGGCGCCGGATGGCAGCGTGCAGTTGCTGCGGCCGGATGGCGAGCCACCGGATGGAGCCTTGGTCGCGTGAGGGTTCAGGACCGCGCCGCGGCCTGCAGATAGCGCAGGAAGTGCGCCGGCCCCGGGGTGGCACGGCGCGGGTCCTTGGCCAGGTCGTCGTAGCGCCGCAGGCGCACGGCAGCCCCGGCATGGGGCTGGCGGATGAAGGCCTCGGCTTCCTCCGGACGGAACACCCCGCCCTGCAGCGCCAGGCTGCCGAGCGACGCTGCGCTGAGTTCATCCATGTATCGAGGCTCGACGGTGCAAAGGTAGCGCTTGGCCTCGACGTGCAGGCGCACCGGCTCCACCACCCCGGGCCCGAACCAGCGCATCAGCAGTGGCAGGGCGCGTCGCTCGTGCCGGTCGTCGATGCCCTGCCCGGCACGCTCGACGTCGGCGCCGTCGGTGAAATGCCCCAGGTCGTGCAGCAGCGCGGCGGCGATCAGTTCCGCCGGCTCGCCGGCCTGCTCCGCCAGCGTGGCGGTCTGCAGCGCATGCGCCAGTTGCGTCACCGGCTCGCCGCCGTACTGCGCGCCACCACGCGCGACCAGCAGGTCCAGCAGACCCTGGAGACTCCCGGGGTTCATAGCCGCGATGCCAGCACTTCTTCGGCCAGGCCGAAGGACAGGGTCATGCCGGCGCCGCCAGGGGCGTTGACCACGGTGACGCCCGGCAGCGGATCCACCACCAGTTCGCTGCCGCCCTTGAGCTTGGGATAGACACCCTGCCAGCGCCGCGTGATGCGGTGCGGCGGCAGCTGCGCGAACTCGTTCAGGTAGTCGAGGATCGCCACGTTGATCTCCTCGCGGTCGAAGGGCTCGACCGTGGTGCGGCTGTACTCGTGCGAGTCGCCGATGATCAGCTCGCCGCCGGCATGCTGCGACACCAGCACGTGGACACCCCAGCGGCGCTGCTCCGGGTAGCGTTCCTCGGCGTACTGCCGGTAGGCCGGCAGCGAGTCGGTGCAGCCGAGGAAGGCATCGTAGTGCAGCAGCGTCAGGCCGGCACAGAGCCCCGGCCCGAGCCGGAACGCCGGGTCCAGCGGCGCCGCCGACAGCATCTGCAGCTTGCACACCACCAGGTCCTTGAGCACCTCCGGGAACAGGGTCTGCAGGTCGGGGCCGCTGCAGACCACGATGCGCGAGGCGCGGATCGTGCCGCGCTCGCTGTGCAGCAGGCCGCTCTCGACACGCGTTACCGCGCAGTCCTGCATGACCGTGACGCCATAGCGCTCGGCGAGGTATCCCGGCAGCGCCCGGATGCACAGCGGCGAGGTGGCGATCAGCTCGCTGCCGCTCCACAGCGCGCCCAGCAGGCCCTCGCGGCGCAGCAGCGGCGAACGGGCGACGGCTTCGTCCGGCGTCAGCAGGGCGATGTCATAGCCGGATTCGCGGTTGCGCGCGACAAACTCCTCCAGCACCGCCATCTCGGTGGGATGACGGGCCACCTGCAGCGATCCCGTCTCCTCCACCGGCAGGCCGGCGGCCTGCTTCAGTTCCAGCCAGACCTCGCGCGCCCGCAGCGCGCGCTGCAGCAGCGGCCCGGCCGGCTGGCCGATAGGCCAGATCAGGCCGAAGTTGCGCACCGAGGCACCCACGGCCCGCTCGCTGCGGTCGATCAGGGCGACGCGCAGGCCGCGCCGGGCGGCGGCGAGTGCATGGGCCAGGCCGAGGATACCGGCGCCGACAACGGCGAGGTCATAGGATTGCTGTGTGCTCATGACGGCTCTCTGAAGATAATGGATCAGGGCGCCAGCGACGGCGCCTCGGTGTTGGTGGGCGTGGGCGTTCGAAGCAGCTCGCCGATGCGGTTGGCGCCGGCCGTGAGCGGAAAGCCGACGTTGAGCCGATAGCGGTGCTCGCGGGTCTCGACCGTGTCGGTGTGCCAGAACTCCACCGTTGCGGTATCGCGTCGCAGGTCCACCAGCGCATGCCCGTGGCGTGCCGGGAACTCATGATTCTTGAAGTGGGGATTGGCGGCGAACAGTTCCGCCGGCTCGTAGCCTTCCAGCCCCGAGGACACGCAGGGAATCGTGAACTCCGTGCCGAGCACGCCCTCGCCGCGCTCGCGATAGGCCGCCCCATAGGGCGCGCGCAGCACGTCGTTGGCGAACTGGCAGTGCCAGTCGCCGGTCATGAAGATCAGGTCCTGCACCGGCGCGCCGCCGTCGGCACCGTCGAGGATGTCGAACAGGCGCCCGCGCTCGGCGGCATAGCCGTCCCACTGGTCCATGTTGCGGTAGCGGGTGCCGCCACCCTCTTCATCCGGCAGTCCGGCGTAAAGCTGGCCGATCTGCACCGGGTTCATGAACAGCTTCCATTGCGTCGGCGCGGCGCGCAGCGTCCCGCGCAGCCAGTCCATCTGCTCCGCGCCGAGCAGTTCGCGGCCCTCGGCACCCGCGATCGGGCTGCCGACCCGGTTGAAGGAATAGGCCTGTGCCGCACGTGCGTGCAGCCGCGTCTCCGGCGCCACCACCGTGAGCAGGTCGCCGAAGTCGAAACTGCGCCAGATGCGGCCAAGGTCGGCGGGATCGGGCGTGCGGATCGGCAGCCACTCGTGGTAGGCGCGCATCGCGTTCTGCTTGCGCTCGGCGAACGGGATGAGCGGCTTGTCCGGCGGCTGGTAGCCGCCATCCTGCCAGCAGTTGTCAGTGGTCTCGTGGTCGTCCCAGACCGTGATGAAGGGATGCTGCCGGTGCGCCTCGCGCAGCTCCGCGCTCTGCGCCTTGTATTGCGCATGGCGCGCGCGGTACTCGGCCAGCGACAGGTCGCTGTCGGCGTAGACGTAATCGCCCAGGTGCAGCACCGCATCGAGATCGGCGCGTTGCGCAATCTGGCCGTAGGCGTTGTGGAAACGCGTGCCGGGCTCGTCCGGCAGGTAGGCGCAGGAACAGACCGCCAGGCGCAGCCGCTCGACCGCGCCCCGCGGCAGCGTGCGGGTGCGCCCGGTCGGCGAAACCTGGTCCAGCGCAAGAAAGCGGTAGTAGTAGGTCCGACCGGCGTCGAGGCCGGAAACATCGACCTTGTAGCACCCGTCGCTGTCGCCGCTGACCTCGCCCTCGCCCTGCGTGACACGCAACGTCAGGAAGGGATCGCGGTAGACCTCCCAGCGCACCGTCGCCGGTGCCTGCGCAGCGGAGATGCGGGTCCACAGGATCACGCGGTCAGCCAGGGGGTCGCCGGAAGCGACACCGTGCTGGAAGACCCGCTGCTCTGCGGACTCCGGACGGAGGGGCGTGCTGTCATGGCAGGCCGCCAGCAGCGGCAGCCCGGCCGCAGCCTGCAGCAGGCGCCGTCGCGAAACGCCCTGGCGCGGGTGCCGGATGTGCGTCATGGCGCCTGCGCCTCGCAGCTGTTGCGCGATTCGCGGCGGGTCATCGCCGGGGCGTTCTTCAGGCCGACGGCAATGCCGTCCAGGTTCCACTCGGGGCGGATCGCGATGCCCAGGTGGATCATCGCGGTGACCGCCAGATCGGTCACCCGGGTCGATCCCGGGGTCAGTGGCGCCGAAGCCGCGCCGCTGCTGAGAAACCAGGTGTTGCGGTGCTCCGGCTCATCGCGGCCATGGCTGACGCCGGAGCCGCCATGGTCGGTCGCCATCAGCACCAGCCAGTTCTCTTCGGCATAGCGGGGGCGGCTCTTCAGCGCATCGACGATGACGCCGACGTAGCGGTCGGTCAGTTCGATCGCGTCGCGGTAGTTGGCGCTGAGCGGACTGAAACAGCAGCTGTGACCGGCATGATCCACATCGTCGAAATCCGCGAACACGACGTGCACGTCGCGCTCGCGCAGGGCCTTGGCGGTGAGTTGTGCGACCTCCTCGTCGCTGCCGAGCCCGACAATATCCGCCTCGTTGCGCAGGATGTTTTCGTTGATCGGTGCCCAGTGCGCGTAGGACACGGTGACCAGGTCCGGACGCAGCTCGCGGACATGGCGGTAGAAGTGCGGATAGGCGTCGTAGTTGGAGCCGTCGAAGGAGTTGTCGCGCACGCCGTGCTTGTCGCACCACACACCGGTCAGCATGCTGCTCCAGCCGGGACCGCTGACGGTGACGTAGTCCACCTGCGAGCGGTCGTCGAACGCACCCTCCGCGATCAGGCGATCGATGTTCGGCGTATCGGCGCCCTGCAGGGCGTCGGTGCGCAGCCCGTCGATGCCGATCACCAGCACGCGCGCTTCACGATCGCCGCCAGGCGCCTCGCTCTGCCCGCAGGCGGCAAGAAAAAGCACGGCCAGCAAAACCGCCACTGGCCGCGCATGGGAGAACCGCAGCGCTGTTCGCATCATCAATCCCTCAGGGCTGGTCGCCCGCGGCCAGGCGCGCTTCGATATCGCCGAGGCAGTCCTCCAGGTCGGCGACGCTGTCGATCACATAGTGCGCGCCGGCCTGCGACAGCCGTCGCACCGCCGCGGCGCGGCGCGCCTGCTGCGCCTCGGCATCCAGCGCAGCCCACTCGTCCGGCGCCAGGCCGACCTCGTTGCCGGACACGGCGACGGCGACAGTCCACATGCCGGCGTTGAGACCTTCCTCGATGCCCGGCACGGTGTCGTCGACCTTGACGCAGGCCTGCACGCAGGACACCCCCAGCTGCACCGCATTGAGCAGCGCCAGGTCAGCCGAAGGCCGGCCGCGCGGCGCGTCCTCGGCGGCGAGGCTGACGTCCGGGGCATAGCCCTGCCCGCGCGCGGCTGCCTCGCAGAGCGCGATCATTTCGCGGTTGTAGCCGGTGTTGGCGCCAACCTTGAGGCCGCGCTCGCGCAGGCGGCCGATCAGCTCCACCGCGCCGGGGATCATCTGCGCGCGCTGGCGGATCGTCTCCAGCTGGATCGGCAGGAAGTCGTGGTACAGGCGGTCGATGTCGGCCTCGGTCGCTTCCGCGCCCTTGGCCTGTTGCCAGCCCGCGGCCACTGCAGGAATGCGCAGCACGCGGCGGATGTGCTCGCGCTTCTCGGTGCCCATCGGCTCGCGTGCCTGCGCCACGGTCAGCGGCACGCCCTCGCGGCGGAACAGTTCGGTGAACGCCTCCGCCGGGGCGACGCAGCCGAAGTCGATCACGGTGCCGGCCCAATCCAGGATCACGGCTTCGAGCGGCCCGGCATAGCGCCGGGAGTAGCGGTAGTTCAAGGGAAACTCCTTCAGGGATTGCGCCAGCGCTGCATGCGCGCCAGCAGGTATCGGGAAACCGCCCAGTGCGCCAGGCGCACCAGCGCACAGGCGACGACGATCAGGCTGGCCATCGCCGCGGCACCGGCGGTCTCGCCGGAATCGTCCAGGTTCAGCGCGGCCACCGAGGCCAGCATGGTGTCCGGCGAGTACAGGAAGATCACCGCCGACACGGTGGTCATGGCGTTGACGAACAGGTAGAACCAGACATCCAGCACCGCCGGCAGGCACACCGGCAGGGTGACGCGGCCGAGCAGGCGCCAGAACGGCGCGCGCAGCATGCTGCTGGCGGACTCGAACTCGCGGTCGAGCTGGTTGATGGCGCTCGCCGCGGTCAGCTGCGCGACGCTGTAGAAATGCACGATGGTGCACAGCACCAGCAGCGCCATGCCGCCGTAGAGGGCGTTCAGCGGATTGCCGGGCGCATTGAAGAAGAACACGTAGCCCAGGCCCAGCACCAGACCGGGAATCGCCAGCGGCAGCATCACCAGGAAGCGGAACAGCCCGCGCAATGCGCCGAGACTGCGGCCCTTCTCGGTCAGGTAGGCCCACAGGAAGACGCAGGCGGTACCGATGCAGGCGACATACAGCGCCAGCCGCAGCGAGTTGCCGAAGGCGCGCCAGCCCGAGCCGGGTACGGACTCGAAGCGGTAGTGCGCCAGCGTCGGCGACAGGTCGTAGGGCCAGTACTTCACCAGCGAGGCATAGAAGGCCATGCCGATCATCGCCAGGATCAGGCCCGACAGCAGCAGCGCGTAGGCGGCGGCACAGCGGTCGCGCCACGGCCCGGGCGCCGGCACGTGGCGCGTGGCACGCGAGCCCAGGCCGGCGTCCTGGCGTTTCGAGGCCCAGCGCTCGGCGAAGAAGCTCAGCACCGCCGGCAGCAGCAGCATCAGGCTGATCGCCGCGCCCATGCCGAAGTTCTGCTGGCCGATGACCTGCTTGTAGATGTCGGTGGCGACCATGTTGTAGGACCCGCCGATGACCTTGGGCACACCGAAGTCGGTGAATACCAGGGTAAATACGACAAAGCCGGCGCTGACCACGCCATAGCGCACCGAGGGTAGCGTCACGGTGCGGAATACGCGGAAGGGGCTGGCGCCGAGCACCCGCGCGGCCTCGTAGACGCGGCCGTCGGCGTTGGCGAAGGCGGTGATCAGGATCAGGAAGGCATGCGGCAGGGTCCAGAAGCAGGAGCCGAGCACGATACCGACGGCCCCGTACAGCGGCGCACCGAACAGCAGACCCTTGGCGGCGCCTTGCGCGCCGAACCAGTACACCAGCGACAAGCCCGCCAGCAGCGAGGGCGCCAGCAGCGGCAGGAACAGGACCACGCGGAACAGGCCGCGCCCCGGCATCGCCGTGCGCGTGACCGCCCAGGCGGCGAAGAAGGCCAGCGTGACGACGATCAGCGTCGCCAGCGCCGACACCCACAGCGAATGCCACAGCGCGATGCGCAGCGCCGGGTTGCCGACGTAGGCCAGGAAGTTGCCGCCGCCGATCCACTGGCCGGCGCGGTCGAGAAAGGCGCGCTCGCCCAGGACGAACAGCGGCAGCACCAGGCCGGCAACGATCGCCAGCACGCCCAGTGCCATCAGCGCGCGCGCAACCCAGTCGCCCCGCGTGGGAGCCAGCGGCGCCAGCGGCAAGGCGAGCCTCATGCCTTGGCCTTGTACACGTGCAGGTGACGCGGATCGAACCCGAGTGCGACCCGGCTGCCATCCGCCGGCAACTCGTCGCAGGCCTGGGGCGCAAGCAGCAGCTGCGCTTCGGTGCCGTCGTCGAGCTGCAGCCACAGGCGCGTGTGGCTGCCGAGGAACTCGCGCCAGGTCAGCGTCGCCGGCAGCCCCTGCCCGTCCAGGCGCAGGTGCTCCGGGCGGATGGCGGCAAGCACCTTTTCGCCAACCGGGTGCAGGCAAGGCCGCGGCAACCGCAGCTCGCGCTCGCCGAGCAGCAGCGCGTCGGGCCGCAATACCCGCGCCGGCAGGAAGTTCATCGCACCGACGAATTCGGCGACGAAGCGGCTGGCCGGCCGCTCGTAGATGTCCTGCGGCGTGCCGACCTGCTCGATCGCGCCATGGTCCATCACCACGATGCGGTCGGCCATGGTCAGCGCCTCCTCCTGGTCGTGCGTGACCATGATCGTGGTGACGCCGAGCTTTTCCTGCAGCGCCTTGATCTCGCTGCGCAGGTGCACGCGCACCTTCGCGTCCAGCGCCGACAGGGGCTCGTCCAGCAGCAGCAGGCTCGGCTCCGGCGCCAGCGCCCGCGCCAGCGCGATGCGCTGCTGCTGGCCGCCGGAGCACTGGCCGGGATACTTGGCATCGAAACCGGCCAGGCCGACCAGGGACAGCAGCTCGCGCCCGCGGGCCTCCCGCCGGGCGCGGGGCAGTCCCTTGCCGACCAGGCCGTAGGTGACGTTGTCCAGCACGCTCAGGTTGGGAAACAAGGCGTAGGACTGGAACACGATGCCGAAACCGCGCTGCTCCGGCGGCCGCCGCGAGATGTCCTGCTGGTACAGCTGGATCGTTCCCGAGGTCTGCGGATCGAGCCCGGCGATCGCGCGCAGCAGCGTGGTCTTGCCGCAGCCGGAGGGACCCAGGAAGCAGACGAACTCGCCCGCGCGCACGTCGAGGTCGATGTCGCGCAGCGCCGTGGCCTGGCCGTAGCGCTTGTGCAGGCCGCGGATGTTGAGGATGGTTTCGGACATGGGAATTGCCGCCCGCCGTCGCCGGCGGGCAGCCTGCCTGGTTTACGACTTCGGCTCGGACTTGCCGTCGTAGCGCTTCTGCCACTCGGCGAGAATGCGTTCGCGGTTGGTCGCGGCCCAGGCGAAGTCGTTCTTGATCAGCTTGTCCGCCAGGTTCGCCGGGTAGTGCTCCACCGGCTTGGCGATGCCCGGCAGCGCGACCACCGGATAAGCCTCGTTGTAGAGCTGGTTGGCGGCCTCGGAGACGGCGAAGTCCATCAGCTTCTTGCTGGCCTCGAGCTTCTTCGTGCCGGCGACGATGGCGTTGGCCTCCATGTCCCAGCCCACGCCCTCGGCGGCGTGCACGATCTCGATCGGGGCGCCCTTGGCCTTCTGCTTGGCGCCGGTGTAGCCGATGGAGATGCCGATTGCGATCTCGCCCGCCGCGGCTTCCTTGCAGGGCTTGGAGCCGGAGTGGGTGTAGCGCGCGACGTTGGCATGCAGCGCGTCCATGTACTTCCAGGCCGGCTCCTCGCCCATCTGCTGCAGCCAGCCGGACACCGCGAGGAAGCCGGTGCCGGAGGAGTTCGGATTCGGCATCACGATGTAGCCCTTGTAGACCGGCTTGGCCAGGTCCGCCCAGCTCTTCGGCATCGGCAGCTTGTGCTTCTGCGCCTCGACCGTGTTGACGCAGATCGCCGCCTCCCAGGCGTCGTCGGCGGTCCACTGCGGCGGCGTCGCGCTGTCGACGAAGCGCGGGTCGAGCTTTTCGACACCCTGCGGCGCGTAGGGCGCGAGCATGCCTTGCGCCTTCAGCAGCATCAGAGAACTGGCGGCCAGGCCCCAGACCGCATCGGCGCGCGGATTGTCCTTCTCCGCCAGCAGGCGTGCGGTGATCACGCCGGTGGAATCGCGCACCCAGCTCAGGGTGATCTCGGGGTTCGCGGCTTCGAAGGCCTGCTTGAAGCCGGGCAGCTGCTCGGGCTCGAAGGCGGTGTAGACCGTCAGTTCGGTCTTCGCGGCCGGCGCCGGCGCGGCAGCGGCGGGTTCGGCAGCCTGCTCTTTCTTGCCGCAGGCGGCGATCAGGGTCAACGCCAGCAGCGCGGCGATCTTGTGCTTGCAATGTTTCATCGGGAACTCCTTAGAAAACCCACTGGATGCGGCTGGTGATGGCGTTGCCGTCGTCACCGGCATCCTGGGTGTCGATGTTGTCGACCGACGCGGTGGTGTAGTCGAGCATCAGCTTGATGGAGCGCAGCGGATACCAGTTGACGCCGAACTGGTAGCCGCTGGCTTCGACTTCCGTGCCGCCGTCCGGCGACACCGTGCCCTGCTGCGCGCGCGCCACCAGCTCGACGGCGCCGTAGTCCTTGTTCTTCGGATCGACGCGATCGAAGCGGCCGTCCTTGCGCTTGTAGCCGCGCGGCT
Source organism: Solimonas sp. K1W22B-7 (assembly GCF_003428335.1). Taxonomy (GTDB): domain Bacteria; phylum Pseudomonadota; class Gammaproteobacteria; order Nevskiales; family Nevskiaceae; genus Solimonas_A. Next base: position 2,078,368 of record NZ_CP031704.1, on the reverse strand, counting down.
CGCCGGTCAGCGTCCAGGTGCCCTGGAGGTACCAGCCGTCGACATCGACGTCCGGATCGCCGCTGCGGCCGCCGATCGCGCGGCTGACATACTCGGCCTGCAGCGAGAACGGCCCCTGGATCAGCGCGGCTTCCAGCGCGTACTGGCGGTCGCTGTCGATGTCGATGGTGTCGAGCAGCACGAAGCGGTCGATGCCGTGAACGCCCAGGCGCGAGCGCACGCGCGTGGTCGCCGCCTCGCCCGGGTTCTGGTCGCCATAGGAGGCGCCGAAGTGCAGCACGCGGCCCTTCTCCGCCCAGGGCGTGTACACGGCGCGGGCATTGATGGCGTGGCTGTCGCTGCCGCTCTTGGCCGGCAGGTCTTCCTGGTAGTCGTCGGACACTGCGAACTGGTACAGCAGGCCGCTGCCGCCGAACTCGAACAGCTTGCTGGCCATCAGCGAGAACTTGGCGATGTCGTTGGCCGGCGCCAGTTCCCAGATGAAGGACTGCTCGTTGAAGGACAGCCAGTTGGAACTGGTCAGCACCTCCATCGACACCGGGCGCTTGAAGCGGCCGATCGTCAGGTCGGCATACTTGAAGCCGGTGTACTGCAGCATCGCGGTGTCGATCGTGGTCACGGAATCGTCGATGGCGCGGTCGCCGTCCTCGATGTCGATCAGGATCGAGTAGTTCCAGTTCTTCGTGTACCAGCCGCTGAAGCCGAAGCGCAGGCGGCGCAGTTCCGATTCGCTGCCGCTGTCGCCATGGCCGTTGAGGTTGTAGAGACCGTCGAAGACATCGACATCGTAGGCGGCGCGGCCTTCCAGTTCGAAGCCGGCCATGCCGTCGCTGGACTCGATGCCGAAGCCGCCGCGGGTCTTGACCTTGAACGTGATTTCGTCCTGCGCCGGATGCAGCGGCACGACCGGAATCGTCGGCAGGACTTCCTGCGCCGCGACGGCGCCGGACAAAGCGAGAGTGCAGACGCCGACGAGAGGCGCCAGGTGGATGAAGCGCATAAAACTCCCTTAGGTGGTGGGGTCGGTGTTGGGAAAAAACGACAGGTCGGCGGCAGATGCCGCCAGAAAATTGCGGCCGCGCGGACCCTGTCCGGCAGCCTCCTGGATCGCGTGCCATTCGTCTTCGGCGACGCCGTAGTCGGCCGGCGACAGGCCGACGCCGAGGTCCCGCAGGAAGCGGCGCAGCGTCGCCACGCCGGCCTGCAGGTCGGCGCCGAAGATTTCCGCCAGCGCGTGATCGCAGTCGGCATCCGCGCCGATCACGGCCTGCATGATCTGTGGCAGCGTGAACGAGCAGGCGATGCCGTGCGGCACGCCGTGCCGCAGGGTCAGCGGGTAGGACAGCTCATGCGCCAGCGCCGTGCGCGTCTGCGCGAAGGCCAGGCCGGCGAGCAGCGAGGCCTCGGCCTGGCGCGTACGCAATTCGAGGTCGCCGGGGTTTTCGAGCAGCCGCGGCAAGGTCTCCAGCACGCGCCGGGCGGCGGCCACGGCCAGCACGCTGCTGCAGGGGCCGGCGTTGCGGTTCCACAGGCTTTCCAGCGCGTGCGACAGCGCGTCCAGCCCGGTCTGCAGCGTCAGCCCGCGCGGCGCGCCCAGCGTCAGCTCGGGATCGACCAGCGCCAGCTCCGGGAACAGGTCGGGCCGGCTCAGCGAATGCTTGCGGTCGTTCGCCGGGTCCCAGACCGTGGCCCAGGGCGTGACCTCGCTGCCGGTGCCGGCGGTCGTGGGCACCGCGATCACCGGCCAGGCGCGCGCCGCGGCGGCGGCCGGCTGCGCCAGCAGCGCACGCAGCTCCAGTCCGGGCGCCGCGGCCAGCGCGGCGACGACCTTGGCGCTGTCGATCACCGAACCGCCGCCGAGGGCGACCAGCACCGGCGTCGGGCCGCCCAGGCCGCGCAGCGGTGCCGCCAGTGTCTCGAGGTCCGCCAGCGTCGGGTTCGGCCGCACCGTGTCCAGCAGCTGCCGCGGCTGGCCGGCGCCGACCGCCAGCCGCCGCGCCAGCGCGGTGAAACGCGGCTGCGGATAGGTCAGCAGCACATAGGGACGCCCGCGCAGCTGTTGCCCCAGCTCGGCGAACACCCCGGCGCCGAAGCGCACCGGCACCGGTTGCGCCGGCAGCCAGGCCGTGGCCGGCAGGCGCAGCCGCTGCGCCAGCTCGCCGCTAAGCGCGGGTGTTGTCGAGAGAGTTCCCATGGTTTCCATCTGCCGGCGCAGCCGCGCCCTCGGTGTGATGGAGCGACATCCTAGGCATCGACGATGACAGGCGTTCTATCGGATTTATTGGTAAATCCGTACTAAACTATAATCCATGCCTATAGGTCACAGTCATCTACGCGCCTTCCACGCCGTCGCGCGCCAGCACGGCTTCTCCGCCGCCGCACGCCAGCTCGGCGTCTCGCAGCCCAGCGTCTCGACCCTGGTCAAGGAACTGGAGGAGCGTTTCGGCGTGCGCCTGTTCCTGCGCCAGGGCCGCGAGGTGCGCCCTACCGAACTCGGCGAGCGGCTGCTGCGGGTCACCAATCGCTACTTCGACGCCGAAAGCGAGGCCTACACGCTGCTGGCGGAGGCCGGGGCGCTACGCAGCGGCCTGCTGCGCGTGGCCGCCGTCGGCCCCTTCCACGCGGTGGAGATGCTGGCCGCCTTTCATCGCCGCTATCCCTCGGTGACGGTGGAGATGATGCTCGGCGACTCGAAGGAAGTGCTGGAGAAGGTGCTGCGCTACGAATGCGAGATCGGCGTGCTGGCGCAGCTCGACGCCCATGAGGAACTGGCGGTGTTCCCCTACCGCGAGCACCCGGTGATGCTGATCCTCCCGGCCGGTCATCCCCTGGCGCGCCACGCCAGCCTGCGCCTGGAACAGCTGGCCGGCCAGCCGCTGATCTTCCGCGAGCGCGGCTCCACCACGCGGCGATTGTTCGAGCAGGCCCTGCTGGAGCGCAATGTCGCGGTCAGGGTGGCGATGCAGATCGGCAGCCGCGAGGCGATCCGCGAAGCGGTCGCCCAGGGACTCGGCATCTCCTTTGTTTCCGCGCGCGAGCACGTACCGGACCCGCGCATCAAGCTGCTGCCGATCAGCGACGTCGAGATCACCACCAACGCCCAGGTGATCTGCCTGAAGGAACGGCTCGATACACAGCTGGTCGGAGCCTTCGTTGAGGTGGTGCGCGAGTTGCAGTCCGGGGCGGGTTAAAGACCGCAGGTCGCTCGAATCACCTTGTCGCCATTGCTGGATCACTGACCGAATGCCGCCCGGTCTCCACACGCCCCGCCACACGCCGCAGGAAGCTGCCGTCCCCCTCCACCGTCACGCTGAGGTCATACCAGGCGCCACTCGTGCCCAGCGCCCAGAAGTGCTCGATCTCCTGGCCGGGATTCACCGTAAACGTCCAGGGACCATCGCTGCGGTAGGCATTGGCCGCGACACGGAACGTGCAGGCCGCCGTGCCCTCGTTGCGCAGCTTGAGACTGATGTCGCCATTGGCGATGTCGTAGCAGACGCGGACCTCGGGTATCGCGGCGGAAGACAGTGCGCCGGCACCGCTGAAACGGCGATGGAAGCCATTGGGCCCCAGCACCCAGAGGTCATGGCTGCCCGACAGGCCCGCACTCCAGGCATGGCTCAGCTGCTTGCCCGGTTCCACCGCGTAGCGATGCGGCACGCCGTCCAGATCGTTCATGTCGTAGACATGGAACACGGCACCGGCATTGCCGGTGTTGCTGAAGAACAGCTCCATCCCGCCCAGCGCGCTGCGGCGTGACTCGACGTGCAACTCGTAAGGCAGCGCGCGCGAGTAGCGCACGCCGGGTTCCTGCTGCGGCAGCGTGCCGGCGTCGCCGGTGGGCGCCGGAATCTGCGCCAGCTGTTCCTGCGCCTGGCGCAGCGCTTCGGCCGCTTCGCGCGTGGTCTGCGGCAGCGCGGGAAAGACCTCGTCGTTGGGGTTGGCGAAGTTGAAGCAGGAACTGAGATCGCCGAGGAAGGCACGGCGATAGGGCGTGATGTTGGGCTCGGCGACGCCGAAGCGCTCTTCGAGAAAGCGGACGATCGAGGTGTGATCGAAGCACTGCGAGTTGACCCAGCCACCGCGGCTCCAGGGCGAAATGATGTACATCGGCACGCGCGGGCCGGGACCGAAACTGCTGCCGACAAAGCTCGGATCGCGCGAGTTGGGGCCGGTGACATAGCGCTCGCCGGTGTCGTCGGCAGTGGAGGCGCCGGCCAGCGCGCCCGTGGCCTGGCCACCCAGCAGGTAGGAAGGCGCGGCCGGCGCCGGCACGTGGTCGAAGAAACCGTCGTTCTCGTCGAACATCACCAGCAGCACGGTCTTGCTCCACACCGCCGGGTCGGCGATCAGCGCGCGGATCGTCTCCTGGATGAACCAGCCCCCCTGCACCGGGCTCGACGGCCCGGTGTGCTCGGAGTACGCGGCGGGCGCGACGACGTAGGACACCTGCGGCAGGCGGTTGGCGAGCACGTCGTTGCGCAGGCCGTCGAAGGTCCCCGCAGGCATCGTCGTACTCAGGCCGCGCAGCAGCAGCGGGTTGTTCGGCTCACTCTCGCGGTTCTCGTAGGCAAGACGGAAATTGCGGAAACCCTCCAGCGAGTTGTCGGTGAAGTTGTCGTCCATGTCCTGGTAGACCTTCCAGGACACGCCGGCCGCCTGCAGGCGCTCGGCATAGGTGGTCCAGGTGAAACCTTCCGAGGAGGGGCCGAGGTCGTCGTTGTCGTTGTACAGCCGCGGGCCGCCGCCGGTGCCCAGGGGATCGTTCCAGCCGGTGAACATGAACAGGCGGTTGGGATTGGTGTTGCCCATGTAGGCGCAGTGATAGGCGTCGCAGATCGTGAAGGCATTGGCGAGCGCGAACTGGAACGGCAACTCGGCCTCGCGGTAATAACCCATCGACTGGTTCTGCTTGAACGTGGGCCAGCGCCCGAAGCGGCCCTTGTTCCAGGCCGGCACCGCGTCGGACCAGCCATGCGGCGTACCGTCCACGCGCTGCGCGTTGCCGATGCTGCTGTCGAGGTGATACGGCCGGATGATCTGCCCGGCGAGGTTGCGCTGGTCCCAGACCGTGCGTCCGCCGCTCTGCGGCACGGTGAAACGGTCGCCGTAGCCGCGCACGCCGCGCATCGTGCCGAAATAATGATCGAAGCCGCGGTTCTCCTGCATCAGGATCACCACGTGCTCCACGTCATGGATGGTGCCGCTGCGCTTGGCCGCGGGAATCGACAAGGCCTCGGCCAGGATCTGCGGGAACAGCGTGCCCACGGCGGCACCGCCAGTGAGTTGCAGGAAGCGGCGACGGTCCATGCCGCTCATGTGCGCGCCCCGGCGTTCTCGCCGCAGTTGCCGGCGGGCTGCGCCGCGACGTCCTGTGCGCCCGGTGCCGGCGGGCAGCGCATGACGCGCGGCGCCGGTTCGGTGGGGCCGGAACCCGGCTCGGTGGCCGCAGGGGCCTCCGAACGGCCGCAAGCCGTCAGTGCGGCCACCAGCAGCAGGCCGGCGGCCAGGGAATATGAACGGGACATGGCCTCTCCATGAAAGTCGGATGAGGCCAGCCTAGGGAGGCAATGGGACAGGACGATGAAAAATCCGCCCTTGAATCAAGGGCTAGTCGCGCTGCATAAGGATTTTTCCGGGGAGCGGCCTTGATGCCTGACGCCTGTCAGGTATATCGTTGAGCCCATGAACAAGCTCCCCCCCAGACAGCAGGACCTGATGGATTTCATCCTGCGCTTTGCGCGGGATGCGGGCCTGCCGCCGACGCGGGGGGACATCGCCTCTGCCCTGGGCATCACCCGCCAGACCGCCGACCAGCACCTGCGTGCGCTGGCCGGCAAGGGCCTGATCGAACTGCTGCCCGACACCTCGCGCGGCATCCGTATCCTGGACGATGCCGCGCTGGCTGCCAATGACCCCTGGCGCCTGCCCCTGGTGGGCCGCATCGCCGCCGGCCAGCCGGTGCTGGCGCCGGATCAGGTCGAGGAACAGCTGCGCGTGGACCCCGCCCTGTTCCAGCCGCGCGCCGACTTCCTCTACCGCGTGCAGGGCCGCTCGATGGAGCGCGCGCACATCCTGCCCGGCGACCTGGTCGGCATCCACCAGCAGGCCACGGCGCGCAACCAGCAGATCGTCGCCGTCTCCATCGAGGACCGCCTGACCGGCGAGCCGACGCTGACGCTGAAGCGCTACCGCCAGCAAGGCCAGATGGTGACCCTGCTGTCGGAGAACGACGACCAGCAGACCTACGCGCCCATCGTGATCGACCTGGGCCGGCAGCGCTGCGAGATCATCGGCCTGTTCGCCGGCCTCATCCGCCAGAACCGCGAGACCTCCTGATGAATCCGCGTCTGGATCCCCTGCGGCAGGTCCGCGGCGTCTGGGTCGGCGTCGAAACCGCCCCCGTCCCCGCCGTGGCCAGCGGCCACCTGGCGCTGGACCGCCAGCTGCCCGGCCACGGCTGGCCGCGCGGCAGTCTGGTGGAAATCCTCACGCCCGTGCCCGGCATCGGCGAAGTCTCGCTGCTGCTGCCGGCGCTGCGGCGCCTGGCCACCGAAAAGCGCGTGGCCTTCGTGCAGCCGCCGTTCCTGCCCTATGCCCCGGCGCTGGCGCAGAGCGGGCTGCCGCTGGAGCGCATCGCCTGGATCGACGCCGCCGGCGACGATGCTCAGTGGGCCGCCGAGCAGAGCCTGCGCAGCGGCGCGGTCAGCGCGGTGCTGTACTGGAATGCCAGTGTCGATCCGCTGGAGCTGCGCCGCCTGCAGCTCGCGGCCGAGGCCAGCCAGGCGCTCCTCTTTCTTTTTCGTCCCATGTCCGCAATCGCCGAGTCCTCGACGGCGGCGGTGCGCATGGCACTGACTCCGCAGAACGGCAAGCTGCGGATCGATTTGCTGAAGGCGCGCGGCGGACGGCCGGGCGTGTTGCAGGTGGACCCTTTCCGGCGACCGACTCCTCCGCGGTCGTTGGGCCCTCTGGTTCCCGCGATACCCCCCGTCCGCCGTGCAGCCCTCACCTCACCCTGAGCGGATGCCCTGCGATGCTATGGCTCTGCCTGTACCTGCCAGCCCTGCCACTGGAGGCGCTCAGCCCGCCGCCTGACGTGCCCCTCGCGGTCTTCGAACGCCGTGGCAACAAGCGCTTCCTGGTCGCGGTCAACGCGGCCGCCGAGCGCCAGCGCATCGAAACCGGCATGGCGCTCACCGCCGCGCAGGCCCTGCTGCCGGCGCTGCGCACGGTGGAACGCCAGCCGCGCGCCGAGAAGCAGGCCCTGCAGCACCTCGCCGACTGGGCGCGGCAGTTCGGCAGCGAGCTGTTCTTCGACCACCACCGCCAGCTGCTGTGGCTGGAGATCGGCGCCAGCCTGAAGTACTTCGGCGGCCTGGATTCCCTGCTGCCGCGCCTGCAGACCTCTCTGCAGGGCCTGGGCTACAGCGCCGGCATCGGCATCGCCCCCACGCCGGAGGCCGCGGCCTGGAATGCCCATGCCGAAGACGGCCCGATCCTGAACTGGCGCGAGCTGTCCTCGCGCCTGGGTTTCTACCCGCTGCGCTGGCTGCCCTTCCCCGAGGCCGTGGACGGCTTGGCCGGCAGCGGCGTGAAGACCCTGGCGGAACTGTTGAGCCTGCCGGCCGACGGTCTCGCCCGCCGCTTCGGACCGGCACTGCCGGACTACCTGCAGCGCCTGCTGGGCCAGCGCGCCGATGTGCGCGAGCGCTACCTGCCGCCGCGGGTCTATCGCCGCCGCATGGAATTCCTCGGCGCCATCGAAAGCACCGAGGGCCTGCTGTTCCCGATCCGCCGCGCGCTGACCGAGTTCCAGGGCTACCTGCGCGCCCGCGACAGCGCGGTGCAGCACTTCGTCATCGAGTTCGAGCACGAGGGTCACCCCCGCACGCGCATGGACCTGCGCCTGACCGCCGCCGCACGCGATGCCGCGCATTTCCTGGTGATCGTGCGCGAGCGGCTCGAACGCCTGGCGCTGCCGGCGCCGTCGCTGGCGCTGACCCTGCGCGCCGAGCGCTTCCTGGTGCCCGACCTGCACCAGGGCGATCTGTTCGACCAGCGCCTGCAGCAGGACGGCGAATGGCTGGGCCTGCTGGAAAAACTGCAGGCGCGCCTGGGCTCCGATGCGATCCGCTTCCTGGGCCTGCGCGCCGAGCACCTGCCGGAGCGCAGCTGGCATGCCGCGCGCCAGCCGCAACCCGGCAAGGCCGACTTCCCGCCCCGCCCTTTCTGGCTGCTGGCACGACCGCAGGCACTGCAGCACCCGCCGCGCCTGCGCGGCCGCCCCGAGCGCATCGAAGGCGGCTGGTGGGACGGCGCCGATGCGCAGCGCGACTACTTCCTCGCCGAATCCGACAGCGGCTCGCAACTCTGGGTGTACCGCGACGCGCTCAACGGCAACTGGTTCATGCACGGACTCTGGGCCTGATGAAAACCTCGACCTCGCAAACGGCAGCCTCCCACCTCGCCCATCTCCACGCCTGGGACGACCAGGCCCTGCAGCAGTTGCTCGGCAGCGCCGGTGCGCGGCACCGGCAGCCGGAAGCGCGCAGCGAAGCCAACGGGCCAATCTCCCTGTCCGAAGCCCTGGAACAGATGCTTCCAAGGCTGTTCTCCAGCCACGCCACTGCAGGAGCCGAGCCCATGAAACCCCGTATCAGCATGATCACCCTGGCGGTGCGCGACATGGAGGCATCGGTCCGCTTCTACGAACAGGGCTTGGGCCTGCCGCGCATGAACTCCGACCCCAAGGTCGCCTTCTTCAGCCTCAACGGCAGCTGGCTGTGCCTCTACGGCCGCGAGGCCCTGGCGGAAGACGCCGGTATCCCCGCCGCAGGCAATGGCTTCGCCGGCTTCACCCTCGCGCACAACGTCGAATCCGAAGCCGAGGTCGACGCGCTGATCGAGCAGGCCGTGGCGGCGGGCGCGCGCCTGCTCAAACCCGCGCAAAAGGTGTTCTGGGGCGGCTACTCCGGCTACTTCCAGGACCCGGACGGCCACCTCTGGGAAGTAGCCCACAACCCGCATTTCTGGATCGGGCCGCGCGACGAGTGAGGCATGGACACGTCATACCGGCGAAAGCCGGTAGGTGGATTCACATTTGAAATGCAACACTTTGGCGAAGACCTCGGCTGGGGTTTTGAAGCCGAGGCACTTGCGTGGCGTGTGATTGTAGATCTGAGCGATCTGCAAGAGTTGGTCTGGTGAGAGGTCTTCGACGTTGGTTCCCCGGGGTAGCCAGCGGCGCAAACGCCCGTTGGCATTCTCGACGCCACCCTTCTGCCAGGGGGAATGCGGATCGCAGAAATAGGTCTGCAAGCCCAGGGGCTGATGCAGGGTGTAGTGCAAGGCGAATTCGGTGCCGTTGTCGAAGGTGATGCTGCGGCGCAGGGCTGGGGGCAGTGGGGCCAGCAAGGCCTGGAGGGTTTGCGCCACCGGCGCAGCGGCCTTGCTGGGCTGGCGGACGATGGCGGTCAGCCGGGACGTTCGCTCATGCAGGGTCAGGATGGCTTGGCCATAGCGCGCAAAGAGCATCAGGTCGGCTTCCCAGTGTCCCGCCTGGCGCCGGTCAGCCGCAGCCTTGGGGCGCTTTTCGATCGAAACCCGCTGCTGGATGTGCTCTGCCGGGCTGCCGCCCTTGCGGCCACGGAAGCCGCGCTTGCTCTTGGCACGGGGCAGATAGAGACGCCAGGAAAAGTCGTTGGTCCGGGCGATCTGGGCGGCAATGAAGCGATAGATGCTCTCGTAGCTGATCTGCAGATCCTGCTGAGCCAGCCGCCGCGATACCTGCTCGGGAGACCAGCCTCGGCGCAATCCCTCCAGAACCCTGGCTTGCAGCTCGGCATCACGCAGAAGCCGGCTACCTTGCCAGCGGCGCGCCCGAGCTTGCTCGCCGGCATAGACGCTCTGGTAGCCCGTCGCGCCAGTGTTGCGCTTCAGTTCCCGAGAAATGCTCGATGGCGCGCGATCCAGAGCTGCCGCAATTTGCCGGATCGACTCCCCGGCTTGGCGCCGACGGGAAATCTCACACCGTTCCTCGATTCCAAACTGCTCAAAGCTCTTGCGTCCCATTGCAGCACCCTCGTAATAGGGTGTTGCATTTGGTTTGTGAACTCACGGCATCCAGTCGTGAAGCGTCGGCCATTGCCCAGGGACTGGATGCCGGCTTCCGCCGGCATGACGTTTCCCTGAGTTGGGCTGACATTGCGCTGATCTCGCCATGAGCTACGCCGAGCTGCACTGCCTCAGCAATTTCTCCTTCCAGCGCGGCGCCTCGCATGCGAAGGAGCTGGTGGAACGTGCCAAGACCGAGGGCTATGCCGCGCTGGCGATCACCGACGAATGCTCCCTGGCCGGCATCGTGCGTGCACACGACGCGGCCGAAGAGGCCGGGCTCAAGCTGCTGGTCGGCTCGGAGTTCCGTCTCGATGACGGACTGCATCTGGTGTTGCTGGCACCGGACCACGATGCCTACTCCGAACTCTGCCGCCTGATCACGCGGGGCCGCCGCAAGGCCGGCAAGGGGCGTTATCGCCTGCTGCGCAGCGACTTCGAACAAGGCCTGGCGCATTGCCTGGCAATCTGGACGCCGGGACCGGCCATCGCCGATGCCGACGCGCACTGGCTGCGTGAGCACTTCCCGGATCGCGGCTGGATCGGCATCACGCAGCTGCTGCAGGCCGACGACGCGGAGCGGATGGCAGCCCTGCTGTCCCTGGGCCGTGAGACCGGCCTGCCCTGCGTGGCCACCGGCGGCGTGCATTACCACGTTCGCGAACGCCGCCGCCTGCACGACGTGATGACCTCGATCCGGATCGGCTGCAGCGTCGCCGATGCCGGGCATGCGCTGTTCCCCAATGGCGAACGCCACCTGCGACCGCTGGCGACGCTGCGGCGGCTGTATCCGCCTGAGCTGCTGGCGGAAACACTGCGCATCGCGGAGCGCTGCACGTTCAGGCTCACCGAACTGCGTTACCGCTATCCACACGAGGTGGTACCGGAGGGACGCACGCCAATCGATCACCTGCGCCAGCTGGTGCAGGAAGGCAGCGCCAGGCGCTGGCCCGGCGGCATGCTGCAGAAAGTCACCGACCAGCTGGAGCAGGAACTGCAGCTGATCGAGGAACTGCAGTATGAGCACTACTTCCTGACCGTGGCCGACATCGTCCGCTGGGCGCGCGAGCAGGGCATCCTCTGCCAGGGACGCGGATCGGCCGCCAACTCGGCGGTCTGCTTCGCCCTGCACGTCACCGAGATGGACCCGGCGATCAGCAACCTGCTGTTCGGGCGTTTCCTGTCGCGCGAACGCGGTGAGCCACCCGACATCGACGTGGACTTCGAGCACCAGCGCCGCGAAGAGGTGATGCAGTACGTGTATCGCCGCTATGGCCGCGAACGCGCCGCGCTGGCTGCTACCGTGATCCGCTACCAGCCGCGCAGCGCCCTGCGCGATGTCGGCCGTGCGCTGGGCTTCAGCCCCGACCACATCGACGCCCTGGCCAAGTCGATGTACTGGTTCGACGACGCGGCACAGATGGCAGAGCGCTTCAGGCAACTGGGTCTCGACCCCGAAGCGCCCATGTCCCGCATGCTGATCGGCTTCGTGCAGGAACTCCTCGAATTTCCGCGCCACCTGTCGCAGCACGTCGGTGGCTTCGTCATCTCCGAAGCTCCCTTGCACACACTGGTGCCGGTGGAGAACGCGGCGATGGCGGACCGCACGATCATCCAGTGGGACAAGGATGACCTCGAGTCCCTGAAACTGCTGAAGGTGGATTGCCTGGCGCTGGGCATGCTCAGCGCGATCCGCCGCTGCTTCGATCTGCTGAAGCCCAATCCCGCTGCGCGGCAGCGCATGCAGGACATCCCCGATGATGATGGCCCCACCTACGACATGCTCGGCAAGGCCGACTCGGTCGGCGTGTTCCAGGTGGAGTCGCGGGCGCAGATGTCGATGCTGCCGCGCCTCAAGCCCCGCTGCCACTATGACCTGACGATCCAGGTGGCGATCGTGCGTCCCGGGCCGATCCAGGGCGACATGGTGCATCCCTACCTGCGTCGGCGCAGCGGCAAGGAAGCGGTGGACTATCCCAGCGAGGCCCTGGAAAAAGTGCTGGGCCGCACCGAGGGCGTGCCGCTGTTCCAGGAGCAGGTGATGGAGATCGCGATGGTTGCCGCGGACTTCACTCCCGGCGAGGCCGACAACCTGCGCCGCTCGATGGCGGCCTGGAAGCGCCGCGGCGGTCTGGAGCATCTGCGCGACAAGCTGATCGGCGGCATGCTGAAGAACGGCTACAAGGAGGAATTCGCCGAGCGCATCTACCAGCAGATCCTCGGCTTCGGCGACTACGGGTTCCCGGAATCACACGCCGCCGGCTTCGCCAAGCTGGCCTACGTCTCCGCCTGGCTCAAGTGTCATCACCCCGCCGCCTTCTGCGCCGCACTGATCAACAGCTGGCCGATGGGTTTCTACGCACCGGCCCAGCTGATGGCCGATGCGCGCCGCCACGGCGTGGAGTTCCTGCCGGCGGATGTCATGCACAGCGACTGGGATTGCTCGCTGGACCCGCCGGACGCAGAAAAGCCCGCGGTGCGCCTGGGCCTGCGCATGGTCTCGGGCTTCGCCGAGGCCGAGGGCCTGGCGCTGATGCAGGCGCGGCGCGAACGCCCCTTTGCCAGCGTGGACGATCTCGCCCATCGCCTGAAGCTCTCACGCAAGATGCTGGACGCACTGGCCTGTGCCGATGCCCTGGCCACGCTGGGCGGACACCGCCACCGCGCGCGCTGGGCCACCCTGGGGAACGAACGTCTGCCCGGCCTGCTCGCCGGTCATTCCGCCGAGGAGGACGCGGTGGAACTGCGCGAGCCCACCGAAGGCCAGGACATCATGGCCGACTACCGCAGCACCGGCCTGACCCTGCGCCGCCATCCGCTGGCCGTGCTGCGCCCACGCCTGGACCGCCTGCGCGTGCGCCGCGCCGCCGAGCTGCCGACCCTGCGCAACGGCCAGACCGTGCGCGTGGCTGGCATCGTCACCCACCGCCAGCGCCCCGGCACCGCCTCCGGCGTGATCTTCATGTCGATCGAGGACGAAACCGGCACCGCCAATCTGATCGTCTGGCCACGCGTGCAGGAAGAACTGCGCCACGAAATCATCGGCTCCACCCTGATCGTGGTCAGCGGCGAACTGCAGACCGCCGACGGCGTCACCAACGTGGTGATGGCCAAGGCGCGTGATTACAGCGACTGGCTGGGCGGCATGCGGATGGAATCGCGGGATTTTCACTAGCGCGGCTTCATAACGGGATACTCCCGCCCTGCACGCCCTCAAAGGAACCCGGAGAACCGGATTCCGGCTGCGGACCTTGCGAGGGCTCTCGCAGGCCTGCGCCCACGCCAGCCTCCGGCACGATGGCCTGCTCCACCTGCCTGAGCGGCCTCTCCGCGATCCGGCACAGGCAATACAGCAGGAATCCCGCCGCGCCAATGCTCAGCACGGCCATGGCGGCCAGCCTGAAATGCTGCCACCACTGCATCTCCATCCGCTTTTTCTTCGCGTAGTCCATGAACTCCCGGGCTGGCATCCATGCAGGGCTTGTGCCCGGCCACCCGCGCATTTTCCGCATCCCGGGCCGGTTTTCCCGGCAGGGCGGATACACGGCGAGGTCCGACCGACAAGGGCCTTGCCGTGTCGGGGCTTGTCGTAGAATCAGTGGGATCACAGCCCCTTGGCGAGCCATGTTCACCCTCACCGTCTCCCCGCGCTTCTACGAAACCGACGCCTTCGGCCATATCAACAATACCGTCATGACCGGCTGGTTCGAGACGGCGCGCGAACCGGTGCTGCGCATCTTCTCGCCGGACTTCCCGATCCGCGGGCTGACCCTGATCCTGGCGCGCATCGAGGTGGACTTCGTCGCGCAGACCTACTTCGGCCATGAGGTCTCGATCAGGACCTCCATCGAAAAGCTGGGCAACAGCTCCTTCGTCGTGCTGCACGAGGCCTGGCAGAAGGACAAGGTCGTGGCGCGCGGCAAGGCGGTGATGGTGGCCTTCGACTTCGACGCACAGAAGTCCGTGCCCATCCCCGCCGTGCAGCGTGCCGAGCTGGAAAAGCACCTCGCCGTCCCATCGAGCCCCGAGTCCGGGACCCTGCCATGACGTCCGGCTTCAGCTGAACCATGCGCCACACCCTTGCCACCATCGGCCTTGGCCCCCTGCTGCTGTTGCAGGGCCGGCACGTCAAGCGCGTGACGCCGCGCCTGCCGGAAGCGGCCGGCGAGCGCCAGGGCGAACTCGGCGCGGGGCCGCCGCTGCGCCTCCTGATCGCGGGCGACTCGGCCGCGGCCGGCGTTGGCGCGGAGCAGCAGGCCCAGGCGCTGGCCGGGCGGCTGACAGCATTGCTGGCGGCGGACTTCCGCGTGTCCTGGACCCTGGCGGCAACCACCGGGCATACCACGGCGCAGGCCCTGCAGCGCCTGCGCGAACTGCCGCATGCGGCCTATGACGTGGTCGTGACCTCGCTGGGCGTCAACGATCTCACCGGGCGCACGCCCACGCGGCTGTGGCTGCAACAGCAGGAACAGCTGGTGAGCCTGCTGCGCGAGCAGTTCCAGGCACGCCATATCCTGCTGTCGGCGCTGCCGCCGATGCACATCTTCCCCGCCCTGCCGCAACCCCTGCGCTGGTATGTGGGTGCGCAGGCGCAGCGTTACAACCAGGGTCTGCAGGCCTGGGCGCAGCAGCATGGCGACTGCGAGTTCATTGCGACGGAATTCCCCGGCGATCTCGCCCTCATGGCCAGCGATGGCTTCCACCCGGGCCCCGGCGCCTACAGCCTCTGGGCCGAGCAATTGGCCGCGCGCATCCGCCAGCGCTGGAGCCCGCCGTGACCGAGGTCACCGGCATCGACCATATCTACCTCGCCGTGTCGGACATGGCCGCATCGGAAGCCTTCTACGACCGCGCGATGCCGGCGCTGGGCTTCCGCAAGAACCGCTTCGAGATCGGCGGCGATCCGCATGTGCAGTACTACAACCGCCTGTTCGGCTTCGTGCTGCGGCCGGCACGCAGCACCTCCCCACACGACTCCTATACGCCCGGCCTGCACCACCTGTGCCTGCGCGTGGACACCGAGGCCGACGTGGACGCGGCGGCGACCGCACTGCGCGCCGCCGGGATCAGCACCAGCGAACCGCGGCGCTACCCCGAATATGCGCCGGACTACCGCGCGGTCTTCTTCCAGGACCCCGACGGCATCCGCCTGGAGATCACCAGCTACCGGCAGGAACGGCGCGAGCGGCACGACCATTGGGACAAGCTGGGTTAAAGCGATCGTTGCAAGAAGCTTGTTTCCCGACCCCCTGGCCCACCCGCGGTGTAGGAGCGAGCTTGCTCGCGACCACGGGGTCGAGTTCACAAACCACCCGGTCGCGAGCAAGCTCGCTCCTACAGGTCACGCCTTGGGGCCGCACCACGAAAAAGCCCGCCGTCCGGCGGGCTTTTTCATTGCAACGGTAGCGGCTCAGCCCAGCGAGATCACGCTGTTCAGCAGCATGCGCACCAGCATGGTCTGGCGGGTGACGCCGGTCTTGCAGAAGATCGAGCGCAGGTGCGTACGGGCGGTGTTGCGGCGCACGTTGAGCTTCTCGGCGGCTTCGTCCAGGGTCAGGCCCTCGGCCAGCAGCAGGGCCAGGGCGGCCTCCATGCGGGTCAGGCCGAACAGGCGGCGCACCACTTCCTGCGAAGGCTGGGTGCCGCTGGATTCCGGATCGCGCAGGAACACGACGGCGGCCGGGCGCTGCTTGGCGCCGGTGAACTCGCCCAGAGGGATGGTACGCACGACGATGCCGAGCTTGGCGCGGCCCGAGGGCCGCGTCACCGACATGGCCTCGACCACCGCGGCGCCCGCTACCGGCTCCTCGATGGGGCCACCGGTCACGGCGTGGCGGATCATGCGCTGCAGGTCGCGGTTCTCGTGGTTGCTGGACAGGGCGATGCCGGTGCCGCTGCGGCCGATGCCGTCCTTCTCGACCAGGATGCGCTGGGCTTCCTGGTTCAGCTCCAGGATCGAACCGTCCTGACCAAAGGTAATCATGCCTACCAGCATGCGGTTGACGGCGCCGGCGAAGAGCTGGCGGTCGCACTCGAGGTAGTCGAGCTTGGCGTGCAGGCGGATGGAGCGCTTCAGGTGCGGCAGCAGCAGCCGCACCAAAGCCTTGTCATCGGGGGAAAAGGCCTCGGCGTCATGCGAGCGCGTGATGCGCAGGCGGCACTCGATGCCTTCCTTGGTGTAGATGTCGGCGCCGAGCAGGTGCCGGATGTCCAGGGGCTTGAGGTACTCCTGGTACATCGGGCTCTTGAGCCACTGCTGGGAGCCGATCAGCTCCTCGGCGGTGACCACCTCGCCTTCGGGCAGGCGCACGAAGGGGTCCAGGGCGAAGAAGTGGGATTCGTAGGACTCGACGCCCTGCGAGGTCACCTGGCCGGTGTTGATCATCACGCCATGGGACTCGGAGGACGGCGGACGCAGCATCAGCGTCACGTGGGCCGCCTTCAGGACCTCGCGCATTTGCTGCAGTGCAGTATTCCAGGGGGGCGACTCGGTCGGGCCGTCGTAGACCGCCCCCAGCAGGCGGTCAAGCCTGTCTACTTCCGATACCTGTATCGCGACAGCCTTGGTGGCAGCCACGCCGTTCTCCGGCCGGGCCCGGAAACGGGCGGCACTCGCATTCGCCAAAGCTACCATCAAACTCTCCTCGTCGGTGGACTTCCGGCTGACGGTTATTTGTATTTTTCTCGTCAGGAGCGATACGGAAGCTGCGGGTGTAAGGGTCACCGGAGTGCCCTTTGCATGCCTCATCCATATGGATGATCCAACTCCCGAGGGGCCACGATCAAGATGTAAATGCAACCCAACCGTCGCCAGGCGGGCGCCACCGCGCCCGCCATGCCTGCGCGGCGCCCCATTCCCGCACACCCGTCCAGACCCCATGACCAGCGAAACGCAGATGCGCCAGGCGATGCAAGCCTATATCGACGCCTTCAACGTCTCCGACCCCCAGGCGATCGCCGACCTCTATGCCGAGGACGCCACCGTCGAGGATCCGGTGGGTTCGCCGGTCAAGAGCGGCAAACCCGAGATCCTCAAGTTCTACAAGATGGCCGTCGCCACCGGCGCCAAGCTGGCCCTGGCCGCCCCGATCCGCGCCTCGCACGGCAACTCGGCCGCCATGGCCTTCGACGTGAAGCTGAACATGCCCGAGGGCAAGGCCCATATCCAGGTGATCGATGTCATGACGTTCAACGACGCCGGCAAGTTCAGCTCGATGCGCGCGTTCTGGGGCAAGAGCGACATGGTGATGACGCCGTGACGCTCTCCCTGCAGCAGTTGTCCGACCGGATCGAGCTGCAGGATCTGGTCACCGAGTACGCCAACGCGCTCGACGCCCGCGAGTTCGAGCGCATGGACCGCGTGTTCCTGCCGGACGCCTACATCGACTACCGCGCCATGGGCGGCATCGACGGCCCCTACCCCAAGGTCAAGGCCTGGCTGCCGGAGGCGCTGAAGCACTTCCCGTCGTTCATGCACTTCGTCGGCAACTTCCACTTCGAGATCAAGGGCGACGAGGCCACCGGCCGCATCGCCTGCTTCAACCCGATGGTGGTGCCCAAGCCGGACGGTGGCACCGAAACCATGTTCCTGGGCCTGTGGTACATCGACCGCTACCGCCGCACCGCCGAAGGCTGGCGCATCGTCGAGCGTTCGGAGCAGCACTGCTACGACCACGGCATGCCGGACTGGATGAAGAAAGCGCTGAAGATGGCTTGAGCCCGGAGAAGCCCATGGCACGCATCGACGTCACCGACGATCTTGGCAGCTGGATGCAGCTGCAGCCGGACATGGGCTCAGGCCTGGTCGCGTTCAGCGAGGCGGTCTACGGCAAGGCGCGGCTGCCGCTGCGCGAACGCGAGATCGCGCGCCGGCGCATCGCCGAGATCAACCAGTGCGAGGTCTGCCTCAATGCGCGGCAGGCGCAAGGGCCGGCGCAGGGCATCGATGAGGTGCTGTACGCGCAGGTGGACGACTGGCGCAACGCCCCCGGTTTCTCGGCGCGCGAGCGCCTGGCCGCGGAGTTCGCCGAACGCTTCGCGCTGGACCACGTGCTGCTGCGTGCCGACGACGAGTTCTGGCAGCGCTTCCGCGCGGCCTACTCCGATGCCGAGATCGTGGAGCTGACCCTGTCGGTGGCACTGTGGCTGGGCGCCGGGCGGGCGATGCGGGTGCTGGACGTGGGGCAGAGCTGCGCACTGACCTTGCAGTCGCCGGCGATGTAATCTTCCCTCTCCCGTCTACGGGAGAGGGTGGCCCGCAGGGCCGGGAGAGGGTTTCTGTAAATGATGGTTAAGGCTAGCCCTTCACCATCTACAGACACCCTCTCCCCTCCCCCTCTCCCGCAAGCGGGAGAGGGGATAAAAATTCATGACCCAAGACTCCGAACTGCCCACCCCGCTCCAAGTCGCCCGCCGCATCCGTCCGACCGACTGGATCATGCTGGTGCTGGCCCTGCTGTCGATCGGCCTGCTCAGCTGGGAAACCTGGGGCTCGGTCACCGAGGTGCAGCGGCAATGGATCCTGCGCACCGACTACCTGATCTGCGGCCTGTTCGCCACCGAGTTCCTGTGGCGCTGGCGCGAGGAAGGCTGGCGCCGCGGCTACCTGGGCCGCAACTGGTACGAGATCCTGGGCATGATCCCGATCTCCTCGCCGGCGCTGCGCGGCTTCCGGCTGTTCCGCGTGATCCGCATCCTGATCCTGCTGGGGCGCTTCGGCATCGCCGCCGACCGCGCGCTGGGCGACGAATTCACCTACCGCCTGGTCAACCGTTTCAAGAAGGCCATCGTCGACTCGATCAGCGGTGCCATCACCGTGGCGGTGCTCAACGAGGTGGCGGAGGTGCTGGCCCGCGGCACCTACACCGAGAACATCTCGCGCGCGCTGGAGGAAAACCAGAAGGAACTGCGCGCGATGATCCTGGAGAAGCTGCGCGAGGACAAGCAGACCGGGCGGCTGCGCAGGCTGCCGTTCTATGACGACATCGTCGAGAGCGTGATCGACGCGGCGATGCGGGTGATCGAGGAAGTGCTGAAGGATCCGCGCACCGACGAACTGGTGGCCGACCTGCTGCGCGAGAACCTGACGCAACTGCGCGCCGCGATAGAACAGAAGGAGCGCGAAGGGCACAGCGCCTGAGAGCTCAGGACGCGGCCAGGGCGTATACCGGCAGCGGCGTGTCGAAACCCTTGAACTGCTCCGGCTCGCGCGTCAGCGCCGCCAGGCCCGGCAGGTCGATCAGCGCCTCCTGCGTCCGGTGGTCGCAAAGCACTTCGCCGGACTCGGCGCGCTGGCACAGCCGCGCCGCCAGGTTCACGGCGTTGCCCACCGCCACATACTCCAGCCGTCCCGCGCCCTGGATCGCGCCCACCGTCAGGTGCCCGGTGGCAATGCCGATGCCCAGGCCCAGTTCGCCCTCGCGCCGCATCAGCGGCAGCGTCTCGCGCATCAGTTCCAGTGCCAGGCGTGCCGCAGCCTGTGCATGGTCCTGTACCGGCAGGGGCGCACCGACCAGGATCAGCAGGCCGTCACCGGCATGGTCCTTCACCGTGCCGCCGTGGCGCGCGGCCACTTCGCCCGCCACCTGGTAGAAACGCTGCAGCAGATCCATGACCTCGTCGGAAACACGCTCGGCGGCGAAGCGCGTGAAGCCGCGCAGGTCGCAGACCACCACGCTGATCTGGCGCCGCTCGCGCCGCATCGCCTGCCCCATGCCCTGCAGGTTGACCATGCGCGCCACCTGCGGCGACAGGAACTGGCTCATGAACTGGCCGCGCTGCGCCAGGACGATGTAATAACGCACCGAGCCGCCGAGGAAGATCAGCAGGCCCACCGCGATGGAGATCGGCACGAAGCGCTCGGCCAGTGCCAGGCCGCTCAGCAGGAAGGGCGTGGACAGCACCAGGGCGCGCAGGCGCCCGCATTCCGCCGGGTCGTCGCTCACCGCCAGCAGCATCACGATGGCGATACCGGAGAGCAGGATGCTGCTGCCCAGCACCGGCGTGAATACCGCCCATTCCAGGCCGCTCAAGCGCATCACGCCGGGCACGTCGTGCAGTGCTGCCTCCGGCGCCAGGGCGATGTAGCCCAGCGTCATCGCGCCGTAGATCACGCCCAGCAGTTGCGAGACGCGGAACAGCACCTGGATCGTGCGCTGCAGCCGGGCCGCGGCCTGCAGCGCGATGCGCCGCGCCCACTCGATGCCGGTGAGGATGTTGGCGGCTTCCAGCAGCCGCGCCAGCACCGCCGCCTGCAGTTTCCAGGCCGTGCCGCCCTGGTCTTCGAACAGGCTCAGGCCGAGGCGCAACCCCATCAGCAGCATGGCGATGGCCAGCGCCCGGCTGGCGCCGCTGCGCGGATCGCTCATCAGCACGATCACGCCCATGCCCGCGGCGATGATGCCGACGACGAGATACGCGGTCTGGATGCTGGTCATGGCGCGCACAGTACCCGTTCAGCCGGCGTCCAGCATTGGCCGGTGCGGCAGCGCCGCTGTCAACCGCCGGGGACGGGGGCCGTTGTACTGGATGTCTCCCCCCAAGGACCTGAACCGATGAACCTGAAGACCCTCGCCGCCACCCTGACCCTGGGCCTGGCGTCCCTGAGCCTGCCCGCATTCGCGGCGATGCCCGACGCGCCCGCGGTGCCCGGCACCACGCAGCAGACCTGGCAGCAGAAGTGCGACACCAATCCGCAGAAATGCGAAGAGATGAAGCAGCGGCATGCAGCGCGCAAGGCCGAATGCGCGGCCGATGCTTCGAAGTGCAAGCAGCAGCGTCATGCCCGCATGAAGCACCGCCATGAGAAGTGCAAGGCCGATGCCTCCTGTAAAGCGAAGATGGACCAGCATCACGCGAAGCGCGAACAGCACCGCAAGGACTGCGCCGTCGATCCGGCGAAGTGCAAGGCCCAGCGCGAGCAGCATCGCGCCGAGCGCAAGGCACGCTGCGAGGCCGATGCGCAGTGCAAGGTGAGGCTGGAGAAGCGGGAGGCCGCGCGCGCTGAACGCTGCAATGCGGATTCGGGTGCCTGCGAGCCGCCGAGGAAGCCGTGGGAAGGTACCGGCACGGCGCCTTCGGCGCCGCGCTGATCCGAGCTTTTCCCCTCTCCCGCTGGCGGGAGAGGGTCAGGGTGAGGGTGGTGCAGTGGCGGTCACGCACTTAGCCGCCGATTGAAGGCTCCACCCTCACCCCAGCCCTCTCCCGCCAGCGGGAGAGGGAGACAAGAGGTGGCGCCATCCATGGCGAGACTTCACCTCCTGATCTAGCCACGGTGCGGCCATCCATGGCCGCCCGTGATTCGCCGCAGGCGATGACATTTAGTCATCGCCAAAGCGCGACGAATTCACCTTCCGATACTCCCCCGGACTCATTCCCGTCCACTGCCTGAAGGCCCGATGAAACGCGCTGGGCTCCGCAAAGCCCAGGGCATGGGCCACCTCCAGCACGCTGCGTTCCGGCGAGGCCATGTACTCCAACGCCAGGTCGCGGCGGCGCGCGCTCTTCTCCATGCGGTAGGAGGAGCCCTCCTCCTCCAGGCGGCGGCGCAGCGTCGTCGGGTGGCGCCGCAGCTGCCGCGCCAGCTGCTCGAAGTCCGGCCATTGCTCGGGCGGCAGCTCGCGCAGCAGGCGGCGCACGCGGAAGGACACACTCTGCGGGTCCTTGTACTTCAGCAGGAAGTTGTGCGGCGCGCCCTTCAGGAATTCACGGGCCGTCGCCTCGGTCTGCACCACCGGGGCGTCCAGGTCGCTGGCACCGAAGGTAAAGCAGGTTTCGGCCTGCCCGAAATGCAGGCTCTCGCCGACGATCAGCAGGTACTCGGGGTGCCACTCCGGCGGCGGATAGGAAAAGCCGGCGTCGTGGATGACGATGCGCCGGCGCAGCAGCCAACAGATCAGGCCGTGCAGCATCACGAACAGGGTCTCGTGGGCGAAAACCCGTGCCGGCAGCGGGCGCTCGCCCAGTTCGACGAAGCGCATCCGCGCCTCCGGCCCTTCCAGGTCCAGCTCCACCCGCAGGTCGGCCAGCA
This sequence comes from Solimonas sp. K1W22B-7, assembly GCF_003428335.1. Lineage (GTDB taxonomy): Bacteria > Pseudomonadota > Gammaproteobacteria > Nevskiales > Nevskiaceae > Solimonas_A. The sequence goes on along the minus strand of NZ_CP031704.1, from coordinate 2,056,224 downwards.
GCAGGCTGACCAGCCGGGCACCGCGGACCAGGGCCGTGCGCAAGTCCGGCGTGTGCAGCATCAAATGGCACAAAGTGGCAAAACTGCCCACCCGCATCGGCCGCGAGTCCAGGCCGAACAGCTCGTCGTCCAGCAGGTCGGCGATGGTCAGCCAGAGGCTGCCGAAGACCTCCGGGCCGACGCGCGCCCGGTCGTCCGACAGCACGTCCGGGGCCAGGCCCGACTTTGCGAGCGCCAGGGCCGGGTCCATGCCGCGCCGCGCCAGGGCTTGCAGGGCCTGCCGGACGAAGGCCACGGCGATGGTGCCGCGCGGCTCAGTGGGCCTGGGCATGGCGGGGGGTCCGGCGGCGGGTCGAAGGGCTCATGTATGGCAAATTCTGTCACTAAACAAGATGCTTTTGGGCATCGCCCTGGCGGCCGCTCTGGCATAACGTGACAAAGTTTCCCGATTGCCAGGATTTCCAGCATGAATACCCAGCCCGCCGCCGCCACCCGCCAGACCGAAACCAGCGAGGCCACTCCGCTGCGTTTCGTCACCGCCGCCAGCCTGTTCGACGGCCATGACGCCGCGATCAACGTCATGCGCCGCCTGATCCAGGGCAAGGGCGCCGAGGTGGTGCACCTGGGGCACAACCGTTCGGTGGAGGACATCGTCCGCGCCGCGCTGCAGGAAGACGCCGACGGCATCGCCCTGTCGAGCTACCAGGGCGGCCACAACGAGTTCTTCAAGTACATGGTGGACATGCTCGCCGAGCGCGGCGCGCCGCATATCCGCGTGTTCGGCGGCGGCGGCGGCACCATCACGCCGGAAGAGATCGCCGCGCTGCACTCGCAGGGCGTGGAGTACATCTACCACCCCAACGACGGCGCCAAGATGGGCCTCACCGGCATGATCGACGACCTGGTCGAGCGCGCCCACCGGCACCGCCTCGACACGCGCGTGCCGGTCAAGGTCTCGGCCGACGACGAGATCAGCGTCGGCCAGATGCTGTCCACCATCGAGGAGGGCCTGCTGGGCGAACCCGAGCTGGCCAAGCTGCGCAAGGAATGGCAGCTGGCCGGCACCAGGACTCCGGTGATCGGCTTCACCGGCACCGGCGGCGCGGGCAAGTCCTCCGTGGTCGACGAACTGCTGCTGCGCTTCCTGCAGGCCTTCCCGCAGATGCGCATCGCCGTGCTGGCGGTGGACCCCACCCGCCGCCGCTCCGGCGGCGCCCTGCTGGGCGACCGCATCCGCATGAACTCGCTGCGCAACAAGCGCGTGTTCATGCGCTCCATGGCGACGCGCCGCCAGCACGCCGCCACCAATACCGTGCTGAAGGACTGCATCGGGTTCCTGCGCGGCCAGGCCTATGACCTGGTGATCGTGGAGACCGCCGGCATCGGCCAGAGCGACTCCGAGATCGTGGACCTGGTGGACTTCCCGGTCTACGTCATGACCAGCGAGTACGGCGCTGCCTCGCAGTTGGAGAAGATCGACATGATCGACTTCGCCGAGCTGGTGGTGCTGAACAAGTTCGACCGCAAGGGCGCCGAGGACGCGCTGCGCGACGTGCGCAAGCAGTGGAAGCGCAACCGCGTGAAGTTCGAGCTGAAGGACGAGGACGTCCCGGTCTACCCGACCATCGCCAGCCAGTTCAACGATCCGGGCGTGACCTGGATGTTCACCAACCTCTGCCGCCTGCTGCGCGGCAAGCTCGGCCTGCCCGACGACAAGTGGACGCCGGACCTCGACACCTCGCTGAAGGAGCCGCGCGCCACGATCCTGATCCCGGGCAGCCGCGTGCGCTACCTGGCCGAGATCGCCGAACAGGGCCGCGGCATCAACAAGGACGCCGAGCGCCAGGACGAGGCCGCCAACCGCGCCCAGAACCTCTGGGAATCGCTGAAGGAACTGGAAGACGGCAAGCTGCCGAAGGCGCTGGACCTCTACCCCGCCGAAGACCTCACCGCCGGCGGCGACAAGACGCTGCTGACGCTGCGCCAGCGCTACAACGAGGCGATCCGCTCGCTGGATCCGGAATCGCTGGACCTGCTGCGCGCCTGGCCGGCACGCCTCAAGGGCGTGACCGATGCGCAGTACACCTACGAGGTGCGCGGCAAGGCGGTGAAGGGCGACAACTACATCGAGTCGCTGAGCCACCAGAAGATTCCCAAGGTCGCCGCGCCGCATTACGAGAGCTGGGGCGAGTTGCTGCGCTTCCTGATGAAGGAAAACCTGCCCGGCGGCTATCCCTACACGGCCGGCCTCTATCCCTATCGCCGCGTCGGCGAAGACCCGATCCGCATGTTCGCCGGCGAAGGCACGCCGGAGCGCACCAACCGCCGCTTCCACTACCTGAGCCAGCCCGGCTCACCGACACGCCTGTCCACCGCCTTCGACTCGGTGACGCTGTACGGCGAAGATCCGGAAACGCGCCCGGACATCTACGGCAAGATCGGCAACTCCGGCGTCAGCATCGCGACGCTGGACGACATGAAGAAGCTCTACTCCGGCTTTGATCTCTGCGCGCCGAGCACCTCGGTGTCGATGACGATCAACGGCCCGGCGCCGATGATCCTGGCCATGTTCATGAACACGGCCATCGACCAGCAGGTGGAGAAGCATCTGAAGGCCGACCCGGCGCGCTGGGCCTCCGCCGAGAAGAAGATCGCCGAACTGTTCGCCGGCAAGACCCGCCCGACGTACTCCGGCGAGCTGCCGCCGACCAACGACGGCCTGGGCCTGGCCCTGCTCGGCATCACCGGCGACCAGCTGCTCGACGCCGAGACCTACGCGAAGATCAAGACCGAGACCATGTCCATCGTGCGCGGCACGGTGCAGGCCGACATCCTCAAGGAAGACCAGGCGCAGAACACCTGCATCTTCAGCACCGAGTTCGCCCTGCGCATGATGGGCGACATCCAGCAGTCCTTCGTCGAGCGCAAGGTCCGCAACTTCTACTCGGTGTCGATCTCGGGCTATCACATCGCCGAGGCCGGCGCGAACCCAGTCAGCCAGCTCGCCTTCACGCTGGCCAACGGCTTCACCTTCGTGGAGTACTACCTGGCCCGCGGCATGAAGATCGACGACTTCGCGCCGAACCTGTCGTTCTTCTTCAGCAACGGCATGGACCCGGAGTATTCCGTGATCGGCCGCGTGGCGCGCCGCATCTGGGCGCGCGCGATGAAGGAGCGCTATGGCGCCAACGAGCGCAGCCAGATGCTGAAGTACCACATCCAGACCTCCGGCCGCTCGCTGCACGCACAGGAAATCCAGTTCAACGACATCCGCACGACGCTGCAGGCGCTGTATGCGCTGTTCGACAACTGCAACTCGCTGCACACCAACGCCTACGACGAGGCCATCACCACGCCGACGGAAGAATCCGTGCGCCGCGCCGTGGCGATCCAGTTGATCATCAACCGCGAGCTGGGCCTGAACTTCTGCGAAAACCCCTGGCAGGGCAGCTTCGTCATCGACCAGCTCACCGACCTGGTGGAAGAGGCCGTGTACAAGGAGTTCGAGAGCATCTCCGAGCGCGGTGGCGTGCTGGGCGCGATGGACACCATGTACCAGCGCGGCAAGATCCAGGAAGAGAGCCTGTATTACGAACACAAGAAGTACGACGGCTCGCTGCCGCTGATCGGCGTCAACACCTTCCTGCCCAAGGACCACGGCGGCGAGATCGCGACCACGATCGAACTGATCCGCTCCACCGAGGAGGAGAAGGGCCAGCAGATCGACAACGTCGCGTCCTACCGCGCCAACCGCAACGGCTACGCCGCCGACAGCCTGAAGAACCTGCAGCGCACCGCGCGCGATCGCAAGAACATCTTCGAGTCGCTGCTGGAAGCGGTGAAGTACAACAGCCTGGGCCAGATCAGCCACGCGCTGTACGACGTGGGCGGCGAGTACCGGCGCAACATGTAGGCCTGCATGCGGCAAGGACCCAAGGGCGGATCGGACGATCCGCCCTTTTTTCATGCCTGCTGGACAGCAGCGACGCCGGTCGGCAGGCTGCGCCCATGAATCCCGCCCCCTCCACGCTCGTCGCCCATCAGGACGCCACCCTGCGCGCCCGGCTGAGTTCGGTCCGGCCATTGCCCGGCGTGCGCGCCGGCTCCGGGCTGCTGGCCGTAGGCCCGCGCCTGCTGGCCCTGCAGGACGACGCACGCGCCGTGGCCTGGATCGACCCGGCAACCCTGCAGGTTCGCCCCCAGGTGCTGGAAGGCCACGGCGGCGCGCTACCCAAGAAGGAAAAACCCGACTACGAGGCGCTGATGCGCGCGCCGGACGGCACGATCTGGCTGTTCGGCTCCGGCTCCAAGCCTAACCGGCGGCGCAGCGCGCAACTGCGGGCCGATGGCAGCGTGCGGCTGCGCGACGACGATGCGCTCTATGAGCTGCTGAGCGAGGCACTGGGCGGAAAACCCAACATCGAAGGCGCGCTGCACCTGGACGATCGCCTGCGGCTGTTCCATCGCGGCGTCGCAGCCGAAACCGATGCCTGGGTCGACCTGCCGGCGACCGTGCTGGCGGGCGCCGCGCCGCGGCTGCTGGAACTGCGCTGGCTGAGCTTGGGCGAGATCGACGGCGTGGGCCTGCATCTCACCGACGCCGCCGCGCTCGGCGACGGCCGCACCCTCTACCTGGCGGCGGCGGAATACACGTCCGACGCGGTCGCCGACGGACCGGTCAGCGGTGCGGCGGTGGGCATCTTCGATGGCGCAGGCGCGCGCTGGGCGCCGTTGATGGAACCGACCGGCGAACCCAGCCGGCGCAAGGTCGAAGGCATTGCGCCGGAGGGCGATGGGCGCAGCGGCTGGCTGATCACGGATCCGGACGACGCGGAAATGCCTGCGGAACTCTGTCGCTACGAGCTGGAAGGCAACTGGTGAGGGGTAGGAGCCAGCAAGCTGGCTCCTGCGTTTACGAGTTCGACTTACGACTTCCCTCGTAGGCGCCCGACGATCCCCTTGACCAGGTTCACCCCCAGCAGCACCAGGCCGCCGACGACCACGCCGGCGATCAGGTTCAGCAGCGTCGGGACGCCCGGAATGCCATGCCCCAGGTGCTCGATGGCGTGATGCAGCGGCGGGATGCCGTGCACCACGATGCCGCCACCCACCATGAACATCGCCGCCGTACCAACGATGGACAGGAACTTCATCAGCTTCGGCGCCAGCGCCAGCAGGCCGCGGCCGAAAGCCTGGGCGGCGGCGTTCGCCTTCTTGCTCAGGTAGAGGCCGGCGTCATCGAGCTTGACGATGCCGGCGACCAGGCCGTACACGCCCACCGTCATCACCACCGAGATCAGCGCCAGCACCGTGAACTGCTTGCTGAGGCTGGCAGTGGCGACGGTGCCCAGCGAGATGACGATGATTTCCGCCGACAGGATGAAGTCGGTGCGCACCGCGCCCTTCACCTTCTCCTTCTCGAAAGCCACCATGTCCACCGCGGGATTGGCGACGGCCTCCACCAGTTCGGCGTGATGCTTCTGGTCCTCTTCCTTGCGGTGCAGGAACTTGTGCGCGACCTTCTCGAAGCCCTCGAAGCAGAGGAAGGCGCCGCCCAGCATCAGCAGCGGCATGATCGCCCAGTTGGCCAGGGCGCTGATCGTCAGGGCTGCCGGCACCAGGATCAGCTTGTTGATCGCGGAGCCCTTGGCCACCGCCCAGACCACCGGCAGCTCGCGGTCGGCGTTGACGCCGGCCACCTGCTGCGCGTTCAGCGCCAGGTCGTCGCCGAGCACACCGGCCGTCTTCTTGGCGGCCACCTTGGTCATCACCGACACGTCGTCGAGGATGGTGGCGATATCGTCGAGCAGGGCTAAGAGGCTGCTGGCCATGGGAAAGTCTCGTCAGGGAGTACGGAGTATGTCACTCGGGGTCGCTTTGGGAACCGCCGCGGCCCGGCCAGCGGGGCGCCGGCTTCTCCGCCGGCGCGGCCCCGGCAAGCTCGGCCACCGGCGGGCGCCGTCGGAACAGCAGCAGCGAAAATGCCGCCTCGGTGTCCTGGCGCTCGCTGGCCTCCAGGGCCGCGCGCCGCTCCGGCTTGGCCTTCCATGCGTAGGGCGTCATCTGCAGCAGCTGGCGCAGGCCGGGCTGCGCGAGGCTCAGCGGGAACTGCAGTTCCTGGCGCGACCGCAGCTCGAACTGCGCCTCGAAAGCGCCCAGGAACTTGTCCTTGTCGTAGGGCCGCACTTCGTCGAACAGCTGTTCGCGAATGCGGCGCAGGTGCCCGGCGGCCGGCGTCACCACCAGCACGTGGCCCTCCGGCCGCAGCACGCGATGCATCTCCGCCACGTGCAGCTGCGTGAAGATGTTGCATACCAGGTCCACCGTGCCGTCGGCCACCGGCAGGTGGGCACCGCTGCCGACCAGCCAGGTCACCTCGGGATAGCGCTTGGCGGCGATGCGGATCGCCGGCCGCGCGATGTCGATGCCGGTGACCTGCGCCGACACCGCGGCCAGCGCGCCGGTGTAGTAGCCCTCGCCACAGCCGATGTCGAGCAGACTTTGCGACTGCAGCGGCGCGGCCAGCGCCAGCAGGGCATCGCGCAGCGGCTGGTAGTGCCCGGCCTGCAGGAACTCGCGCCGCGCCATCACCGTCTGCGGATCGTCGCCGGGCTCGCGGCTGTTCTTCTGCTGTACCGGCAGCAGGTTGATGTAGCCCTCGCGGGCGACGTCGAAACTGTGTTCCCGCAGGCAGTGCCAGGATTTCGCGTCGCGCGACAGCGGCTGGCGGCAGACCGGGCAGAGGATCACGATCATGTCGGGCTCAGGCGGCGGCAGGCCGGGACAGCAGGCTCAGCGCCAGCGCCTCGGCGACGCGCAGGCCGTCGATGCCCGCGGACATGATGCCGCCGGCATAGCCCGCGCCCTCGCCCGCCGGATACAGGCCGCGGGTGTTGAGGCTCTGGTAGTCCTCGCCGCGGGTGATGCGCAACGGCGAGGAGGTGCGGGTCTCCACGCCGGTGAGTATCGCGTCGGGCATCGCAAAATCCTTGATCTGCTTGTCGAAGGCCGGCAGCGCCTCGCGGATCGCGGTGATCGCGTATTCCGGCAGCGCCGCGGCGAGATCCCCCAGCAATACGCCGGGCTTGTAGCTGGGCTCGACGCTGCCCAGCGTGGTCGACGCCTTGCCGGCGATGAAGTCGCCCACCAGCTGCGCCGGCGCCTGGTAGTTGCTGCCACCGAGCAGGTAGGCCTGCGATTCCAGCGCTTCCTGCAGCGCGATGCCTGCCAGCGGGCCGGCGGCGACACCGCCCGGGTAGTCCTCCGGCGAGATGCCGACGACGATGCCGGCATTGGCGTTGCGCTCGTTGCGCGAGTACTGGCTCATGCCGTTGGTGACCACGCGGTTCGGCTCCGAGGTGGCTGCCACCACGGTGCCGCCGGGGCACATGCAGAAGCTGTAGACCGAGCGGCCGTTGGCGGCGTGGTGCACCAGCTTGTAGTCGGCCGCGCCCAGCATCGGGTGGCCGGCGTAGCGGCCCAGGCGCGCACGGTCGATCACCGACTGCGGGTGCTCGATGCGGAAGCCCACCGAGAACGGCTTGGCCTCCATGAAGACGTCGCGCGCGTGCAGCATGCGGAAGGTTTCGCGGGCGCTGTGGCCCAGCGCCAGGATCACGTGGTCGGCACGCAGGGTTTCGCCGCCGGCCAGGGTCACGCCGCGGATATGGCCGTCTTCCACCCGCACGTCGGTGACCTGCTGCTGGAAGCGCACCTCGCCGCCCAGCGCCTCGATCTCCTCGCGCATGCGAGTGACCACGCCGGTGAGGCGGAAGGTGCCGATATGCGGCTTGCTGACGTAGAGGATTTCCTCCGGCGCGCCGGCTTTCACGAACTCCTGCAGCACCTTGCGGCCGTGGAACTTCGGATCCTTCACCTGGCTGTAGAGCTTGCCGTCGCTGAACAGGCCCGCGCCGCCCTCGCCGAACTGCACGTTGGATTCCGGGTTGAGCACACTGCCGCGCCACAGTCCCCAGGTATCCTGGGTGCGCAGGCGCACCGCCTTGCCGCGCTCCAGCACGATCGGGCGGAAACCCATCTGCGCCAGCGCCAGGGCCGCGAAGATGCCGCAGGGGCCGAAGCCGATCACCAGCGGGCGGTTGGCATGGCCGGCGGGGGCCGCCGCAACCGGGTGGTAGGAGGTATCCGGCGCCGGGCCGACATTGCGGTCGCCCTTGAACTTGGCCAGGATCGCCGCCGGGTCGCGCAACTCGCAGTCCACCGTGTAGACGAAGCTCAGTTCCGACTTCTTGCGCGCGTCGTAGCTGCGCTTGAACACGGTGAAGCCCAGCAGGGCACCGTCCGGCAGGCGCAGGCGCTTCTGGATGGCCGGCGCCAGGGCTTCCGGCGGGTGCTCGATCGGCAGGGTGAGTTCGGTGAGTCGTAACATCGGGTTCGGGTGGGCAAGGGGCGGGCCGGCCTGTGGCGTGCATTGTCCCATGATTGCCGCGCGGGCCGGGAGCCGGCCGGGGCCACCCCGGGGTCCCCGGGAGCAAGACTCCCCGGCCCCGGGCTGCTATTTTTGCGCCCTGACCAACCCGGTAACGCCCCATGAGTCATCGCAAAACCCTGTTCCTCGCCGCGCTGCTGCCCGCCCTGCTGGCCGGCTGCGCCCACCAGAACGAACTGCCCGCTGCCCCCTACCCCAGCAGCCAGACCCTGGCCGTGGGCAGCTCGGTCCGCTTCGACGACGGCCTGAGCGTGCAGCTCGAGAAGATCGAGGACTCCCGCTGCAAGCAGGGCGTGCAGTGCGTCTGGGCCGGCGAACTGGCCCCGGTGCTGGAACTGCGCGGCGGCCTGGTCGGCGACAAGGCCGTGGAACTGCGCCTGGGCACCGGCAGCGCCCCGGTGAAGCAGCAGGGCCGCTACCGCTTCCAGCTGCGCCAGGTCACCCCCGAGGCGGCGACCCTGGCGATCAGCCGGCAGTAGCAAAGCAGGCCCTAGTCCGTTCCGGGGGTGCGCCACCCCTGGAACGGGCCGCAGTCTTGGCCATCGGAAAACAGCCGGGGGAGCCATGACTACCGAACAGCGCAACAGGCAGGCGGCACAAGCCTTCTTCGACATCCTCAACCGCGGCGACGTCCCCGCGCTGATCGACGCCTACGCCGAAGACGGCCGCTGCGTCACCATGGGCAACACCCTGATCTCCGGCACCTACTCCAAGGACCAGGTCGCCGCGGCCGCCGGCGGCATCTACCAGGTGTTCCCGCAGGGCATCCGCTTCACCATCAAGGCCATGACCGCCGAGGGCGAGCGCGTGGCGGTGGAAGCCGAGTCCGAAGGCGCGCACATCTCCGGCCAGCTCTACACCAACCAGTATCACTTCCTGATGCGCTTCCGCGACGGCAAGGTCGTGGAGTTCAAGGAATACATGGACACCGAGCGGGTGACCGACATCCTTTGCGGCGGCCAGAAGCGGCCGGCGGCCTGAGGGCACTCCGATGAACATCCTCGTCCTCGGTGGTACCGGCCTGATCGGCGGCGACGCCGCCCTGCACCTCGCCAGCCTCGGCCACCAAGTCACGCTCGCCGCGCGCAAGCCCGCCGCCGTGGCGGAAGGCTCTCCGCTGTCGAAGCTGCCATTCCTGCAGATCGACTATCTCGCCGACGCGGAAATTCCCGCCCTCGCCTCCTTCGACACCCTGGTGTTCGCCGCCGGCAACGACATCCGCCACGTACCGCCGGGCACCGACGAATCCGAGCACTGGCAGCGCGCCAACGTCGAGGGCGTGCCGCGCTTCTTCGCCCGCGCCCGCGATGCCGGCATCCGCCGTGCGGTCTACATCGGCAGCTTCTACCCGCAGGTACGGCCGGACCTGGTCGAAAAGAGCACTTACGTGCGCGGCCGCAAGCTGGCCGACGAAGGCGCCCGCGCCCTGGCCGGCGACCGCTTCCAGGTCTGCAGCGTCAACGCCCCCTTTGTCGCCGGCCACGTGCCGGGGCTGGTGGTGCCGGGCCTTGCGGCCCACGCCGCCTACGCGCTGGGCCGCATCCCGCAGGTGCCGGTGTTCGCCATGCCCGGCGGCGTCAACTTCATCTCCACCACCAGCCTGTCCGAAGCCGTGGCCGGCGCGCTGCTGCGCGGCGAGAACGGCAAGGCCTACCTGGTGGGCGACGAGAACCTGAGCTTTCAGGATTACTTCGGCGAGTACTTCCGCGCCGCCGGCCGCAGCGGCCAACTGGCCCTGATCGACCGCGAACACCCCATGCTGCCGGATGTGGTGCTCTATGCCGGGCGTGGCGGCACGATCTACTACGAGCCGGACGCAGCGGAGACGAGGCTGCTGGGCTATCGGCGCGGTGACGTGAAGCGAACGCTGCACGAGATCGTCGAAGGGTACCGTTAACTGCCTTAACTTCCCTCGAAGACGCCGGCCTCACGGCTTGATACCCAGCAGGACCGTAAGAATCCGGGGCCTGACACGCGTTCCTGCGTCATATCCTTGAACTAATCGGGAAATGTGACTGATTTCCCTATCAATCCAACAGGTTATTCGTACCGTTCGTCGGCACACTCTGCGCCGGCTCTCCCTCAAGAACCCTACATATAGGGGCTGCAAAGGAAGGTTCGACACTACCCCTTGGCTCACGTCTTAAATATGAGGCTGCAGACTCGACCGCCCCCAAAAGGCGGTGTAAAATGGCGCTTGTTTTAACCTATAAGTTAAACAATACTCCTCGTGCGACGGAAGCTCATCATGGCTGCGCCTCGTGAATACCCCCGCGGTTGGGAGCTGTGGGGGCTAGCGGGTGACGATGGGAATTGTGAAACAGAAGCCGAATTTTTGGCTGCCTTGGATGATGAAAAAGGCATGAGCAAAAAATTCATTCAGATTTGGGAAATGATTCAGATGAGACCGCAAGGTCCTGGTGCCCTGCCGCGTGAGATTTGTCACGACATCGAGCGGGGCCTCTACCAACTCTCAGTGGGCTTCAAACTCAGATTGCTTTTTAGCTATGACCCGAATCATGAGCGGCGCATGGTGATGCTTCATTGGTATAGGAAAGGAGCCGGAAAAGGAAAAGGATCCAGCGGTAAAACTATTCCAGATAACGAACGCAACCGTGCGTTGAGAGTCAAAGAGTGGTATCAAAATTTAAATTGAATATCTAGCTTTATATATCTGTATATCTATATTTGTGTATCTATATCTGCGTATTTAGGAGTAAATGTGATGTCGGGAAACAAGACGCTCGCTAATCTTGTTGCGGAAGTCCGCGCGGAACCCAGTTACGGCGAAACTTTTGCAGTTGCCCACTTCCTTAGTGAAGTTAACCGCTTGATGGAAGAACAGAACATCACGCGCTCTGAATTGGCGGCTCGCCTTGATTCGTCCCCGGCTTTTATCACGAAGCTGCTTTCCGCAAACACCAATGTAACTTTGCGTACGATGGCACGCGTGTTTCATGCGCTGGGCACTCGTCCCCAAATTGCAGCGGTTAAGTCCTTCTCCGCGATTGAGTCGGCGCGGGATGCTGGACGTTCCACTTGGACCATGAGGGCGGACATCATTCCTTTCCCTTCATGTAATAAGAAAAAGAATCCGATGGTGACGGCCTCCATCCTGGAATCCATTAGTCCCTCTGCTAGAGATTTTGTTGCATTTACCGCTCATGACGACAAAGCCCCTTTCTCCGATGTCGCCTGAGTCTACGACCGCTGTCGTCGAGGTAGAAAAACCTCGCCTCCCGCTGCCAACACTGGACGACTATTTCATCTCGTCCGTTAAGTTCTGTGTAAATCAAGCCTGGAAGCAGGACGCAAAGGAAGAGGGGAAATTTTCGTCTAAGGCCTTTGTTCGGCGCGGAAAAACTGACGGTGATCGTCTTGTGGTTTTAAGAGTTCTTCTTGACCCTCAAAAAGAGCAGTGGAATGGGCCCTACGTCTTTGAGGCAGAGGGAATGGCGAATCTGAGCCATTGCGCCGCACCTGGCTTTTCTGCTGAACAAGTGGATAAGCATGCCGTCATGATCGCCGCGCCCATCCTCTTTGGTGCCATTCGAGATATGGCAGCGCTTATCTCCGCCCAGCTACCTGGGCCGAAGATGATCCTTCCATTGGTGCCGCCGCTTTTCCTCGCGAAGGACTTTGAGTTGGCAGAGGAAGAAAAGAGCGGTTGATAAATCTCTGAGCAAGCGCCAAACGCTTACGAAAACGTCATCAGCTGACTCCTAGCGGAAGAACTGCATCAGCCGCCCGATCGCCGCCGGCGTGCCGCGGTCGAAGACGTGCAGGCCGAGGTCTTCCGCCATGCGCCGGCACACGGCGATGCCGCGCACGCTGTTGCCGCGCGCGTCCAGACGCGGCGAGAACACCGCGATGGCCATGCGCCCCGGCACCACCGCCAGCAGGCCGCCGGCCACGCCGCTCTTGGCCGGCAGGCCGACGTGGTAGGCCCATTCGCCGGAGAAGTCGTAGAGGCCGCAGGTGTACATCACGCTGAGCAGGTCGCGCACGTAGTCCTGCCGGATCGCACGCTCGCCGGTTACCGGGTTGACGCCGTCGTTGGCCAGGCAGGCGCCCATGATGGCGAGATCGCGGCAGCTGACCAGGGTCGAGCACTGCGCGAAGTACAGCTCCAGGATTTCTTCGATGCGGTCGGGCACCATGCCGAAGTTGAGCATCAGGTAGCTGATGGCGCGGTTGCGATGCCCGGTGGTGGACTCGGAGGCGTAGACCGCGGCATCCACCGTCAGGCTGTGGCCGGCGTAGCGGCGGAACAGCTCCAGCATCGCCTTGCCGCGCTCGGGACGCGTGGCGCCCGGCAGCATCGCGGTGGTGGCGATGGCGCCGGCGTTGACCATGGGGTTGTAGGGGCGGTTGGACTTCTCGTCGAGCAGGATAGAGTTGAAGGCGTCGCCGCTGGGTTCCACCCCTACCCTGCGCCCGACCTCCTCGCGGCCATGCGCCTCCAGCGCCGCGCCGAACATGAAGGGCTTGGAGATCGACTGGATGGTGAAGCGCTGCGCCGCATTGCCGACCTCGAACACGTCGCCCTCGACGGTGGCGACGACGATGGAGAACCCGTCCGGGTCGGCCTTGCCCAGCTCGGGGATGTAGGTGGCGACGACGCCATCGTCCAGGCCACGGAACGCGTCATGGACACGCCGCAGGTAGGCCAGGGCACCGCCGCTCATGCCGGCAGCTCGCGATCGAGCATGCCGCGCAGGCGTGCGGAAACGCCACGCAGGGTCAGCACGGCGAAGGCCGGCATGTGCTGCACCAGGAAGCTGAACTGCTTGGCGCTGATGCGCACCAGGCGGCAGTCGCTGGCGGCGCGGCAGCCGGCGCTGCGGGGCTGCGCGTCAATCAGGCCCATTTCACCGAACAGGCTGCCGGCAGACAGCGTCTGCAGCACCCGCCCCTGCGCGAATACCTCGACCTCGCCCTCCAGCAGCGCGAACATCTCCGCCGCCGTATCGTCCTCGGCGAAGATCACCGCACCGCGCGGCAGGGACTCGATCTCGTCGGAGCCGGAAAACAGCTCAAGCAGCGTGTTGTCCATGTCCATCGGCTGCGCCTCCCCAGGGCGGGCGATGGCGCAATATAGCCCCGGCCGGGCGACCTCTGCTTGTCAGGTCGGCAGCGACACCCTGCGCCGCCCCTGCACCCGCACCTTGAAACTCATCGCCGGGCCCGGCGTCGGCGCGGTCTTGGTCTTGAGCACGTAGTCCGGGCTCGGCAGTTCCAGGTCGAAGCGGTGGAACAGCTGTGCCATGGTCATGGCCATCAGCACCTCGGCCAGGCTCTTGCCGAGGCAGGTGTGGTGACCGCGGCCGTAGGGTGAATAGGCGCCGACCTGCATGTGCTCGGCGCGCGCCTTGGTGTAGCGCTCCACATCGAACTTCCCGGCGTCCGGGTAGAACTGGTCCTGGAAGTGCGGCACGGCGGTGCCGAGATAGATCATCTCGCCTTCCTTGATCAGGTGCCCGCCGAAGACGAAGTCCTTGTTGGCGGTACGGATCTGCGCCACCGCGATCGGGAACAGGCGCATGGTTTCCATGATCGCGCCGTTGAGCACCGGCAGGCTCTTCATGAACTCTTCTTCGTTGACCGCGCCCTTGGCGAACAGCGCGTCGACTTCTTCCTGCACGCGCTGCAGCACCCCCGGATACTTGAGCACGGTGTAGACGATGGCCGAGGTGGTGTTGGCGACGGTGTCCAGTCCGGCGACGTAGGGACCGGTCATCAGCATGACCAGGTCGCCCTCGGGCACCAGCTCCGGATCGCGCGCGTGCGCATCCATCACGTCGTCGATCAGGGTCTTGTACTCCTCCGGCGTCGGGCTCTTCCTGGCCTTGTAGTCCGCGATCATCTGCCGGCCCAGCTCGAACATGCGTGCCTTGGCGCGCTTGTACTGCGGGAACTTCATCATGAACTGCGGGCGCTGGCGCGTGACCAGCACGTTGAGGATGTAGAGGATGGTCGTGCGGATGTCCTTGACGTACTCGCGCGGCGTCTTGCCGGTGAGCACCATGCCGAGCTGGTCCACCACGATGTACTGCATGGCCTCCACCACCGGCACCTTCGAGCCGACCTTCCAGTCGCGGTCCAGGCTGTTGGCGGTGATGTCCAGCACCTCCTGGTAGCGGCCCTTGATCGACTCCTTGGAGAAGCCGCGCTTCATCACCGCGCGCAGCTGCTTGTGCAGCTCGCCGTCGGTGGCGGTGAGCATCTTGGAGGCGCCGAATTCCTTGACCAGCGGCTCCCAGGCTTCCCTGGAGCGCAGGCATTCCTTGCCCTCGCGCGTCCCCATGAAGTTGGCGGCCTCGGCGCCGGCGATCACCGTGAGGTGATTGCCGAAGACGTTGACGCGGAAAGCCGCGCCGTACTCCTTGTAGCACTTCACGAAGAAGCGACCGGGATCCGCCGCCATCTCCAGCGTGCTGCCGATCAGGGGCAGGCCTCGCACCAGCGGCGGCGGGGTGGCATCTGCAATCGAAACAGTAGCTTCGGAAGTCGTCATGGGGCGTGCCGATCAGGCTGGGGCGATTCCCCAGTCTGATCAGGCCGCCAGCGCCGGGCATCGCCCGTTTGCAGGGGTCCTGAAGCCCCTGCACCGCGCGCTATTCGGGCAACTGCGCCAGCAGGAAATCCAGCTCGTTGCCGCCCATGATGCGGGCGATCTCGGCCTCGCCGAAGCCGGCTTCCATCAGGGCCTGCGTCAGCAGCACCAGGCCGGTGGTGTCGAAGGGCACGGCCACGGCGCCGTCGTAGTCGGAGCCCAGGGCAACGTGCTTCAGGCCGATGAGATCGACGGTGTAGCGGATCGCACGCGCCACCGCTTTGGCGTCACGGCCGCAGACCGCGGTCTCCCAGTAGCCGATGCCGACCAGGCCGCCATTGACGGCGATGCGGCGCAGCTGCGCATCGCTGAGATTGCGGCGGTTGTCGCAGGTGCCCTTGACGCCGCCATGCGAGACCACCACCGGCCGCTTCGCCATGGCGAGGATTTCGTCGATGGTCTTCGGCGAGGCATGGGCGATGTCCACGATCATGCCCTTGGCCTCCATGCGGCGGATCATGTCGCGCCCCTTGTCGGTGAGCCCGCCCTTCTCCAGGCCATGCGCGGAGCCGGCCATTTCATCATCGAAGAAATGCGTCGGCGACATCATGCGGAAGCCCGCCGCGAACAGCGCATCGACGTTGGCGGGATCGCCGTCCAGCGCCTGCGCGCCCTCGATCGCCAGCACGCCGGCGACCAGGCCCGGCGTCTGCGCGCGCCGCGCCAGGAACGCGCGCAACTCCACCTGCGTAGCCACCACGGTCAGCGCACCCTGCGAGCGCGCGGCGGTGTCGTGCAGGCGCTGCGCCTGGTACAAGGCGCGCTCCTTCAGGCTGCGCCAGGTCCGCGGCGGCCAGCCCTGCACCAGGGCCAGCGGCAGGATGTTGTCGCTGCGGTCGTCGTTGCGCTCGATGTTGAGCCCGCGCGGTGTCTTGGTCACCACCGAGAACACCTGCAGGGCGACATTGCCCTGCTGCAGTCGCGGCAGGTCCACGTGCCCGCGCTCGCTGCGCCGCAGCAGGTCGCGGCCCCAGAGCAGCGAGTCGGCGTGCAGGTCGGCCACCAGCAGCCGCGCATGCAGGGCCTGCGCTTCGGGCGATGCCAGGTAGGGCGGCGGCTGCAGCAGCACGTTCATGCCGCGCTCGACGATGCCCGCCACCACCAGCAGCGTGCCCCCGGCGAGTGCGGCGAGGCCGAGCAAGAAGAATCCCGCCTTGCGGCTCATGAGGGCCATGTGGAAAGAGCCTATTGCCGCAGGAAGCGGCGGCCCTTGAGGCCGTAGATGAATTCGCCCGATCCGGCGGCCAGATCGAGCCAGGTCGCGACGAAGCCACCGCTGGCGTCGCTGGCGACGTTCATCCTGACCTCGTGTTGCATCGCATCGGTCTGCAGCATGAAAACAGCTCCATCCACCGAGCCGTCCGCGTGGTAGGCCTGGCCCAGGCCCTTGCCACCTCCTCCCTGCACCACCTGCCACACGGCCAGGAAACTGCCGTTGGGACCGCCCGCGAGCTTCGGCGTCGTCGGCCGGATGCCGGACGCTGGATTGGCGATCGCAGCAATCGCCCCCTGCTTGGCGCCATTGGCGCCAAAGCGCTGGAAGAAGTTTTCGCAATCCGGATTGCCGGGATGCTGGCAGCGAGACCAGGCGACCACGGAACTGCCGTCGGCGTTCATCAGCAGGCTGGGCTGGATGCCGAAGAAGGATGCAAGCTGCGAGACCCGCACGCGCAGCCCGCGCGCCGAGCCGTCGGCGTTGTAGCGCCGCAGCTGGATCGAGCTGGACGCGCCCAGTACCACCTCGTAGGCCACAGCGAACGCGCCCGAGGCATCGACGCCCACATCGACGTTGTGCGGGTACCCGGCGAGGTTCGCATTGACCGGGAGTTCCGCGTCCACCTTGATCGCCGCGGCACGGGGCAGGCCATCGCTGCCGTACTGGCGCGCATAGACGTTGGTGGTGACCAGGTTGACCCAGCTGACGCCCGGGATCAGAGGATGGTAGGCAAAAGCCTGCCAGGCCACGACATAGCTGCCGTCCACGTTCATGGCCACCGCCGGAGGCGGCAGGTTGTAATCCACCACGTGGGCGACGTGCTGGACGCTGCCGACGCGGGCACCGCTGGCGGAAAAACGCTGGGCGTAGTAGTCCACCGCGCGGTTGGGCGGCTCGTCCGGCGCGATCTGGCCCCATACGGCGACAAAGCCGCCGGAAGGGTCGGCAGCCAGCGCGGGCCCGTAGAGATCGAGCGCACCGCCCGGATCGGCCGGAAAGGCCGCCCCCAGGGCGCTGCCATTTGCCGAGTAGCGCCGCAGCAGCACCTCGCCACGAATGACGCCCTGGACGATGCGGGATTCGACCCAGGCCACGACGAAGCTGCCGGAGGCGCTGCGTGCCAAGGCATGAGTCGGATCGCTGCCGATGTCCTGCGTGACCGTGAACGGCGCACCCAGCGGCGTGGCCGCATGCGCGGGCGCCGCGCAGGCCGTGGCCACCAGCAACAGGGATGACAGCAGCCGGCGCAGGCCGGCAGGCGTCGCATTCGCGATCATGGTTTGCTCTCCTCGTATGCGCCGATCTTCACCGATCCGGGCGAGGGGTGTCGAACCTGGCCGTATG
Organism: Solimonas sp. K1W22B-7; assembly: GCF_003428335.1. Lineage (GTDB taxonomy): Bacteria > Pseudomonadota > Gammaproteobacteria > Nevskiales > Nevskiaceae > Solimonas_A. The sequence goes on along the minus strand of NZ_CP031704.1, from coordinate 2,038,599 downwards.
GCTGTTCACGTGCGCAGGGCCAGCCGACAAGCGCGGCGCCGCGGCCGACACCTGACTCGGCCATCACGTCGACGATCCGGCCGCCCTCATGCAGACTCGGCGGGGCTCAATCACCACACCTTGAACATGATGCTGAACCTGCTGTGGATTCCAGCCGCCGCCCTCGGCGTCTGGCTGGGCATCCAGTTGCTGCTCATGCTGGTAGTGCTGGTGCAGATGCTGCGACTGACGCTGTGGCCGCAACGCCTGGTCGCCGGCGATGCGCCCCCGGAATTGCCGGCCGACCAGCAGGCCTCGGTGCAGGAAGTGCAGGCGCTGGGCTTCCTGCCGATCCGCAGCGCCTGGGTCGAAAACGGCCCCTATCGCCATTTCGCACTGCTGTTTCGCCATGAGACGGAACCTGCTTTCGCCAGCCTGCTGCTGATGCCGGCCGGCATGGCCGGCTACCCGGTGAGCTTCGTGAGCCATCCCGCGGAGGGGCGCAGCCTGCTGACCGTCAACCGCATGGCCTGGCTGGCCATGGCGCAGCCACCCGGACAGGAGTTGCAGGATGCCTGGGCCGCCAGCCTGCAGGATCACTGGCAGGCGCACCGGGCGCGCATCGCCGGACGGGCGATGAAAGCCGTGACCGACGAGCAGGTGGTGCAGGGCCTGGCCGACAGCTACGCGGAGTTCCTGCCGCTGCTGCAGCGGCAGGGCTGCGTCAAGGAATCGCAGGGCACCTGGCATCCACGGCTCGGGACCGCAGCGCAGCTCGCCGCGCGCTGGATGCGTGTGCGCAAGAAGCTGGCGGTGCCCTATCTCTGCGCCGCCACCGACGGCCCGGACCATGCGTCCTATTCCACGCAAAGCTACCTGCTGACCGAGGCCGTGCTGGCCAACCGCCCCTCGCGTCACAGCCTCAAGGGGATGGTCCTGGTGCTGAGCGCCTCGCTGAGCATGCTGGCCTGGGGCTGGGCCTTCAGCTGGCAGGCGGCGCTGGCCCTGATGGCGATCCTGCTGCTGCATGAGGGCGGGCACGCGCTGGCGATGCGCGCGTTCGGCTATCGCGACATGAGCATGTTCTTCATCCCCTTCCTGGGGGCGATGGTGAGCGGCCGGCCGCGCGAACTGCCGGCCTGGAAGCAGGCCGTCGTGCTGCTGGCCGGCCCCGTGCCGGGCCTGCTGCTGGGCCTGGGCCTGTTCTGGTGGATGCTCGCCTCGCCGCAGCCGCCGGGCGGCTTCGACTGGAAGATGGTCGCCTCCATGGCGGTGTTCATCAACCTCTTCAACCTGCTGCCGCTGACACCGCTGGACGGCGGACAGCTGATCGAGCTGTCGCTGTTCAGCCGCTGGCCGCGCTCGCGCCTGCTGTTCGCGGCGCTCAGTCTCTGCGGCCTGCTGGCGGTCAGCCTGTGGACGCGCAGCGTCGCCCTCGGCGCCTTCGCGGTGGTACTGGCTTTCACCCTGGTGCAGCAACAGCGCATCGCGCGGCTGGACCGCCACTGGCAGGACGGCGCACCCCTCGAATCGCAGCTGCGGCAGCTCTTCGGGCAGGCCCGGAAACTGTTCGGAGCGCTCGGTTTCCTGCGTCACTACCCGCTCGTGCGGGCGGTGGTCGAGCGCCGCAAGATCGCCCCGCCGCGGCTGTGGGAAAGCCTGCTGGTGCTGGCGCTGCTGCTGCCGCTCTGGGGCGGCGTCGGCTACATCGCCCTGCAGCGACTGCCGGCTTTTACCGTCAAGGCAGAGGAAGACACCCGTAGCGCCCAGCAGCGGGTCTTCGACGAGGCCTACGAAGCCTATACCGACAGCGAAGACGAAAACGGTAACGAGGCCCGCCTTGCAGCCCTGCGCCAGGCCAACGACAAGCTGGCGGCCGATGACCCGCGCCGGGTGGACCTGCGCCTGGCGCTGACCTGGGAGATGGAGGGCGCGGAGCGCTCCGGCGAACTGCAGCGCCTGGTCGCCGAAGGACGCGAGGGCAGCTGGCAGGACCTGGAAGACATCGAACGCCAGTGGCTGAACGCCGTCCACGATCAGCACCGCGAGGCAGTACCGTCGCAGCGTGCCGCGGCGCTGGCCGCCGCCATCGCCCGTGGCGAGGAACTGCTGCCGAAGCAGCCTGCGGGCACCATCGAGGCACGCCTGCGCCATGCCGAACAGATCGACCGTGGCGGCGACATGCAGGCCGCGGAGACGCTGCTGGCACAGATTCGCCACCTCGCCGAACGCTCCGACGACTGTCGCTGCGAACTGCGCCGCGTACTGGGAGCACAGGCCTGGTACTTCATGAGCCATGGCCGCGCCGCCGACGCGGTGACGGTGATCGAGGCCTCGCCGGTGGGGCGCGAACTGCGGACATCGAATCATGACCTGTCGCGCACCTATGCCTGGGCGCTGCTGGAAGCCGGACGCGTCGACCAGGGCATCGCGCAGATGCGCGTCGCCTCCTATGCCAAGCCCCGGCGGCCGTCGCTCATGCAGCGCCTGGGCCTGGCCGCCGGGGCGCAGCAGCGGCTGTGGCATCCCCTGGACATGGCCCATGCCTTGCGCAAGGGCTCGCGGCCCGCCGAGGCCAGCGCGCTGATCACGGCCGCAAACAAGTGGCAGTGCGGCCCTTACGAAGAAGACGAGTTTGCCCGGGAGCAACAGGAGCAGGCCGCTCCCTGGGAGCAGCTGCGGGAGCGTCGCTTGCAGGAGACCGCAAAAGCCGTCTGCCCCCCGGTAGTCAAGCAAGAAACCATCAGTCCCGGGCAGGCTCCCGCGACCGGAGCCTGAACCCCGTCCGGCGGCTGCGGTCCAAGGGTGTGCCGAATCCCAAAATCCCTTCCCCGTGCCTTTGGCGCAGGTTAGGCTGCGCCTCCCACGAGCCCCGCGTGGCCGGAGAAACCATGTTCCAGTCCCTGCGTACCCCCGCCGCCCTGCTGATCCTGGCGCTGCCGCTGCTGGCCGCCGCAGGGCCGAAGTCCGAGAAGGCGCAGCTCGCCTGCATCGACGGCGAGAAGCCGGCCGAGCCCTTCAGCCAGCACGACAAGTGGGGAATGGAGCGCTACGAGGCGGAACTGGCGCGCTACAAGCGCGACCATGAGCGCTACCTGCGCTGCCTGGACCAGAAAGAGAAAGGCTCGGCCAATCCGGTGGGGCGCCAGCTCGACGACGCCATGGCCAACCCCAAGGGGCTACCGCCCCCGCCCCCGGCGGAGCCGGCGGCCGACCCGCAGCAGCGCTGAAAGAAGCCGCTGCCGCGGGGAACCGCGAACGGCCTAGCGGCCCTTCTTTTCCTTCTTGGCGGCCTTCTTCTCCGCCATGGTCTTCAACGGCTTCTTCTTGACGTTCTTCTTGGAATCCATGCCCTTGCTCATGCCGCCCTCTCCCGGTGGTACCGCAGGGGTCCGGCGCGGATCGCGTCGGCTGCCCGTTCACATCTAGTCTTCGGCTTCCGCCGCCTCGCGGCCGCGCTGCCGGGCCTCGGCCTCGGCACGCGCCTCGGCGATCTGGTCCAGCACTCCATCCACGTCGGCCGCGCTTTCGTCATGCACGTAGCGCCCGGTGAGCGGGCTGTCGGGCTTGAGCTCGGCGTCCTGGTAGAGCTTCCAGATCTCGAAGGCGTACTCGGTGTCGAGCAGTTCCGGCGCGAAACGGCCGCAGTAGGCGGTCATGTTGTCGACGTCGCGGCGCAGCATGCGGAAGGCGTTGTTGTTGCCCGAGGCATCCACCGCCTGCGGCAGGTCGATGATCACCGGGCCGTCTTCGGCCAGCAGCACGTTGAACTCGGAAAGGTCGCCGTGGATCAGGCCGGCGCAGAGCATGCGCACGATCTGGCGGATCAGGAAGGTGTGCCATACGCGCGCCTCTTCCGGCTCGGGTGAAACGTCGTTGAGGCGCGGCGCCACCTCGCCGTCGGCTCCGCGCACCACTTCCATCAGCAGCACGCCTTCGTAGTAGCCGTGCGGCAGCGGCACGCGCACGCCAGCGGCGGTCAGGCGGTACAGGGCATCGACCTCGGCGTTTTTCCAGGCTTCCTCCGCCTCCTTGCGGCCGTGGCGGCTGCCCTTGCCCATGGCGCGCGCATCGCGGCTGCCGCGGGCACGGCGGCCTTCCTGGTACTCGGCCAGCTTGTGGAAGCCGCGGTGCTCGGCCTCCTTGTAGACCTTGGCGCAGCGGATGGCGCTGCCGCAGGCGACCAGAAAAACGGAGGCTTCCTTGCCGCTCTTGAGTTGTCGCAATACCGCATCGACGATGCCATCGTCGATCAGCGGCTGCAGTCCTTTTGGGGGTTTCATGCGGTATTGTGAACGATCCGGAACGGGAAAGCCGAGGCTTGGCCGTTTAGAATGCACCCCACCCCGCCAGCCCGAGGCCAGCAACCCATGAACGAGATCGAAGCCGCCGTGCGCCGCTGGCTGGACGAGGTCGTCATCGGCCTCAACCTCTGTCCCTTCGCGGCCCGCCCGGCGCTGGCCGGAGGCGTGCGCGTGTTCGTCAGCGCCGCCACCACCGACCTGGACCTGCTGACCGACCTGCAGCTGGAACTGACGCGGCTGGACGAAACCCCGCCGGCGCAGCTGGAGACGACACTGATCGCGGTGCCGGAGATGCTGGCCGATTTCCTCGACTACAACGATTTCCTCGACCAGGCCGATGCCCTGCTGGAACGCTTCGAGTGGGACGGCATCTACCAGGTCGCCAGCTTCCACCCGCAGTACCAGTTCGCCGGCACCGAGCCGGACGACGCGGAGAATCTCACCAACCGTGCGCCCTGGCCGCTGCTGCACCTGCTGCGCGAGGACAGCGTGGAGGCGGCCATCGCCAGCCACCCGGACGTGGACGGCATCCCCGAAGCCAATATCCGCCGCATGCGCGGACTGGCCCCGGAACAGAGGCGCAGGCTGTTCGGCGTCTAGACCCGGCTGGCGGCGTGCCGCCCGGCGATGTGCCCGAACACCACGGCCGGCCCCAGCGTGCCGCCGGCGCCCCAGTAGCCCTTGCCCGCCGGTGAGGCGATGCAGTTGCCGGCACCGTAGAGTCCCTCCACCGGCTGCCCGGCGGTGTCGAGGATGCGGCCGTGCTCGTCGATCGCCGGGCCGCCGTTGGTGTCCTGCAGGCCGGAGCTGAGGATCACGGCGAAGTACGGCGGCTTCAGCGGACGCATCGTCGGGTTCGGGTAGCGCTGGCCGTTCTCGTCGACGTTGGCCGAGATGCAGTCCTTCACCGGACCCGCGTTGACGCCCTGGAAGGTCAGGCAGAAGGTGTGCCACCAGATGTCGATCGGCTGCTCGCCACGGCGGAAGTCGGTGTCCACGCCGCTTTGCGCAAAGCCGTTGAAACGCGCCAGCGTCGCGTCGAGCTGCGTGGCGAAGTCGGCGGACAGGCCGAAGGCCTTGGTCTGCGGATCGCGGTTGAAGCGCGCGAGGATCGCCTTGCGCAGCGCCTCCGGCGTCGCGGCCGGGCCGATCAGGGTGTTGGCCAGCGGTGTCACGTGGCCGCCCACGCCGGCGAAGCGCGTCAGCGTATGCGTGTCGAAGATGCTGACCAGGAAGCGGTTGTCCGGCTGGAAATGCACCTGCGTGCGATCGTGGTAGTTGGTCTTCTCGTTGACCACGCGGCGGCCCTTGCGGTTGACCATGATCATCGAGTCGCCGTTGGGCCAGTAGGCCTGGAACAGCAGGTAGTTCGGGATCGCGAGGCTGTCCGGGTCGAGCTTGTACTGCTCGTAGAGGTTCTGGATGTACCAGGCCTGCCCCATGTTCTCCAGCTGGAAGCCATAGCGCTCGGCCATATCGACCAGGTCGCCCTTGGCGCTGGTGACGGCGCAACCCCCGCCGGAGAATGCGCGGTCACCCTGGAAGTTGGCGGCAAGGCGCTGGGCGTTCTTGGAATAGCCGCCGGAGGCGAAGATCACGCCGCGGCGCGCCTTGTACTCCATCTCCGGCAGCAGGCCGAGACCCTCGGCCTCCGCACGCACCCGTACGCCCTCCACCTGCATCCGCGCACCGACATGCCGCAGCTTGATGTCGGTGACGCGGTGGCTGGGCAGCATCGTCACGCCGCGCACCAGGCAGCCGTACTGCAGCCAGGCGATCAGGTCGATGCCGGCGATCGAAGCGCCGTAGTTGGGAATGGCGATGTTGCTGCCGGTGGTGGTCAGTAGCGTCGGATCGAAGTGGCGCGGGATGATGCTGCGGCCGCGCTTGGGGACGTTCTCCTCCAGCTCCGGGTGATAGTCCGGCGCGAACACGCCGTTGAGATCGAGCGGATCGTTGGCGATCGGCAGCTGCGCACCGCGCTCGGCTTCCCAGGGCATGATCCCGGTGCTGCGATACCAGTCGAGCATGTCCGCGCCGCTGTCGTAGTAGGCACCGAGCTGGGCGTGATGCCGCGGCTCCAGGCCGAGCAGCGGCGCGGCGGGGTTGTAGCGGTCGGGATGGGACAGGCGCGCCATGTAGCGCAGCGCCATGTCGCGCGGATCGTTCAGGCCGGCGGCGCGCATGTCGGCGTTGTTGGGCACCCAGACGCGCCCGCCGGAGCGGAAGCTGGTACCGCCCGGGGTGATCTTGGCTTCAAGGAGCAGCACCGAAGCCTTGGGATCGGCGCGCTTTGCGCCCAGCGCGGCGGACAGGCCGGCACCGCCGCCACCGACGACGATCACGTCGTAGGTCCTGTTCAGCGGCGGCAGCAGGCCGGCGCCGACACTGGTGCTGACGGCGGTGGCGCCCGCGGCGGCGAGGACCTGGCGGCGGGTCAGGGGCAGGCGTTGATCCATTGGTCAGGCTCCATGCAACACGGGCTGTGAAGATTTCTCTCAAGCAGGCAGCCGGCCGCGAGGGCATCGCATGAATCCCTGTCCCCCCACTCCCGCGCACCCCTGCGCGTCCCGCCGTTCCATTCTGGTTCTTCTGGCGGGGTGGCCCGCAGTGTCGCAAAAAAACATTGCAAGGCGATAGTACAAACGGATGAGGGTGGACAAGCCCGGCTTCCATGCCCAGAGTGTGACCGCCGTTTACCCGGACTGCAGGAGCTTGAATTCATGAACGAATCCTTTGCCCGCGCCGAGCAGCAGTCCAACCGCGCGATGCGCCTGGTGCTGTTGGCGGTGGTCCTGCCCTGCCTGCTCGGCGCCGCCTGGCTGCTGGGCCGCGCGCTGTGGGACCGCAATCTCGTACAGGAGGCCATGGGCACCGTGGTGGGAGTGACCGGCGACGTGCCGGCGCTGGTGGTGGAGTTCGACTCCGGCGGCGGCGTCAAGCGGCGCGTGGAAAGCGCCGGCTCCGACCTGCACAAGAACTACCGCGAGGGCGACCGCCTGCGCGTCTGGTTCGACCCCGACCAGCCACAGGATGCGCGGCTCGACATCTTCATCGACAACTGGCTGTTCCCGCTGATCCTCGGCGTGTTCGGCGGCTTCTTCGCGCTGCCGTTGCTGTTCATGTCCGGCGGGCGCAGGGGCGGCAACGACGGACGCCTGGAGAGCGGCGGCTCGCGCGTGATGGCCGACGTGGTGGACCTGCGCCCGGAAATCTCGCTGGACACGGTGCCGCGCGGTGTCGGCAGCTTCTCCCTTGAGAGTGCCGACGGCCAGTACAAGCTGGTCCACAACGGCCAGTCGCGCGATCCCTTCGATGCGAGGGTGCAGCGCGAACTGGGCCTGCGCTACGTATTGCGCGCGAAGTGGAAGGACCCGCGTTCCGGCATCGAGTATTTCTACGAAAGCGATCCGCTGCCGGACGATCCGCTGCGATTGAAGCGCATGAGGCAGCTGCCGGTGTTCATCGACCCGGAGAAGCCGCAGCGCTATCGCGTGGATCTTTCCGGATCAGCGGCCGCGCCGCGGGAGAGTGCCGTTCAGTAGGAGCGAGCTTCCCGGCAGGCAAAAGAAAAGGGCGGCCGAGGCCGCCCTTCTTCGTTGCCGCCGGAACCTCAGCGCTGATAGGCCTTCACGAAGTTCCAGATTTCGTCGGTGGCCTGCATGTCGCCGCTGACCTTGCCGATGAGGCCCACCGGCAGGTACTGCGAGCCGCCCGGCCAGGTGTGGCCGCCGTTGTTGACGCGGTACAGGCGCACTTCCTTGGTTCCGCAGCTGTAGCGGAACAGGTCGATGCTGGTGCCGTCGTTGGCCGTGTCCGGCAGCGCCGACTGTGTCGGGTTGAGGCCGCAGCCGAGGCGCGCGGTCCACATGCCCACGGCGCTGTCCACCGACTGCAGCGCGAGCTGGCTGTTGCCGGCCCAGGGCACGATCGGATCGGTGGTGCCATGAATGAACATCACCGGGCGCGGCACGGTCGGCGCGCAGGCGTTGTAGAGGCCGCGGGTCACGCTGGTGGCGACGAAGGCATAGGCGGCGACGCGGTCCGACAGCTCGCAGGCCAGGCGCTCGGTCATGAAACCGCCGTTGGAGAAGCCGCTGGCGTAGGTACGCGCCGGGTTGAGGCCGAAGTCCTCCTGCATGATGTCGAGGATGCGGCGCGAGAAGCCGACGTCGTCGAGGCCGGGATTGAGGCCCGGATTGTCGTCCCAGGTGTTGTCGTAGTACTGCGGCAGCACGGCCCAGTAACCCTGGGCGGCGACCGACTTGGCGAGGTTGGTGATGGTGGCCTGCCCTTCCGCATGGCCGCCGCGGCCGTGCAGTACCAGCATCAGCGGGGCACCCGCGACGATCGGATCGGGCCGCACCACGGTGAAGGTGCGCACCAGGCCGTTGTGCGTCAGCGTCACGTCGAAGGCGGCGGTCTTGGCGGCCAGCACGAGGTTGTTGCCGTGGATCTTCACCACGGTGCCGACGTTCTTCGGCGCGACCAGGGTGGGGCCTACGGTGTAGTTGCCATCGGTGGCCATCGCGTTGCCGCAAAGGCCCAATGCCAACAGTGCGCATGCCCAGGTTGCCGATTTCATCTGCCGCTCTCCTCGATTGGGGTGCGTAGATAATCCATAGGGGGTGTCGGTGGATAACCTACCGCCACAGTAAGCGCTTTCTTACATTCAAGCCGCAAGCCCAGACCGATTGGCGTCGTACTCGGCCAGATAATCGGCAAGGTCCAGCACCGCGAGGTCCGGCGAGAGGTCGATGCGGGTGAAGGCGGAGACCGCGTGGCGGTCGAGGCGCGACAGTGCCTGGTCGTGCGCGCCATGCAGCTGCAGCACGGCCACGATCACCACGTCGAGGTAGTCGGGAGCGCCGGAATGGGTGCGGTAGATGTCCTCCTGGTAGTAGGGCACGTCGACCAGGCTCTCGGGGAAATTCCAGGCCTGCAGCACCAGCCGCCCTACCCTCGCGCTGAGACGCTTGAGCGTGGCATCCAGCGCCGCCGGCGACTCGCTCAGCTCCGGCTGCGCCTCGGCCAGCTTCAGCACCGGCAGCACGCCGATCTGGTGCACCAGCCCGGCCAGCATGGCGATCTCCGGCTGGAGCACGGTGCAGTGCCGGGCCAGCACCTGCGCCAGTGCCGCGACCTCGGTGCTGCGCGCCCAGGTCTGGCGCAGGCGCAGCTGCACCCAGGGCGATTTCGAGACGAAGAGATGTTCCACCGCCAGGCCGGTGACCAGCAGCCGCGTCATCTGCAGGCCCAGGCGCGTGACCGCCTGCGAGAGGTTGTCGATGCGCCGGTCTCCGGCCGCATAGGCACTGTTGGCAACGCGCAGCAGGCGCACGGCCATCGCCGGGTCCTTGGCGATTTCTCCCGCCAGAAGATTGACGGAAACATCTTCGCGCCGGCTCATCTCGCCGATGCGCAGCGCCACCTCGGGCAGCGTCGGCAGGGTCAGGCGGTCATGCGTCAGGGCATCAACGACGCTGCGGTAGAAACGGTCTTCTGCGGACATGGGCGGGGTTCCGGTTTTCGGTTGATCGCCCGCTTATCGGCGCACGCGCGCGCGCCTTGAGCGCCGCAGGTGCAGCCGGTCACATTGCGACGACGGAAGGTAGAACCCGCGCAAAAAGTTCGACCGCCCTCATCGAATCAGTCGATGACGGGCGGTCGGGTCCTGCAGGCCCGGCTACGCGGCGAGCGGCGTCGACTGCGACTCGTGCTCGCGGTTGAGCAGCACGCGGCCCAGGCGTTCGCGGCCATGCGCTTCGGTGTACGCGCCATCGCGCCAGGCCATGCGCCCGGCGATCATCACATGCGTGACGACGCCGTCGGAGCGGTTGACCAGCTGGTTGGCCTCGAAGATGTCGCGCCACTGGTAGCGGATGCCCGCGTCGGAGTCGTAGAGGCGCAGCGCTTCGGGATCGATCACCGCCAGGTCGGCCTGCGCACCCGGCTTGAGCGTGCCCACGGCCAGGCCGAAGAACTCGGCCGGCTCCTGCGTCAGGCGCTGCACCGCGCGCGCAACCTTTTCCTGCCCGTCTTCCTGCGCGAACTGCAGCATGCGCAGGTTGCCGTCGTAGAAGGCCATGTTGGTCAGGTGCGCGCCGCTGTCGTTGAAACCCGGCAGCAGCTGCGGATCGAACAGCAGTGCCTTGGTGGTCTCACGGTCGCGGTTGGCGGTGATCGTCCACCAGCGCAGCGCGGTGTCGAAGCGGCGCAGCAGGTGCAGGAAGAAGTCGCAGTCGTCCCCGGCCGGCTTCGGGAAACTGGCAAAGGCTTCCTGCTCGGCCGGGCTGCGCGCGCCCTCGCCGCTGGCCTGCCAGCGCAGCAGGCGCTCATAGACCTGTTGCAGCGACTCGCCGTTCCAGCTCGCCACCGGGCAGGTTTCCACGTGCATGTCGCCCAGCTCGCGGGTCAGCACGTTGTCGTCCATGCGCAGGCGCCGCTTGAGGCGCGCCAGGCCGAAGCCGGTCTTGCCGTGCGTCCACATGCGGCGGAATTCCTTCTGCCAGGCCGGGTCGCCCATGATCTTCATGCGCGAGGCGCGGTCGTCCAGGTCGCACTCGTTGAGCCGTCGCAGCACCGGAATCTCCTCGGCGATCGGCGTGATCACGCCGTCGCTCCAGAGCTTGAACGGCGCGGCCAGGGCCTGGAAGCGGAAGTGGCCGTTGAGGAAGCGCGAGTTGAGCATGCGCGACAGCAGCAGGCCCATGCGCAGCAGCGACTTGTTGGTGACGATGTCGATCGCCGCTACCGCCGTGACCTTGAGCGGCTTGCCGAACAGGCGGCCCGAGGTCAGCAGGAAGTTGCGGAACACGCCGATCTTGCTGTCCTTGGGCGGCGTGGCCTGCCACACCCGGCCCCAGCGCCGCACCAGGTTGGTGAGGAACTTCAGCTCGCCGTAGCGCGCGAACTGCGTGGGAATCTGCTTCTGCGTATTCGGCCGGTTGGCCAGGAAGTGGAACGGCAGGGCGTCGGTGGAGAAACCCACGTAACCCTCGCGCAGGCCCTTTTCCACCAGCTGGCCCATGCGCATCAGCTCCTGCGCGGTGGGCTCGCGGGTGACGCTGGCGTGCAGGCCCATGACCTCGATGCGCAGCATCGAGTGCGGGATCATCGGCACGATGTTGGGGCCCAGCGGCAGGTCGCGGAAGTGCTCGAGGTAGGCGCGCGAGTCGTTCCAGGTGACGCGGTCGCCGACCTTGCGCAGCACGTGCTTGGGCACGTTCTCGACGCGGGCGAAGCAGTCGACGATGGGATCGGCGCCGTCGCGGCGCTGCGCGCCATAGGCCAGCCCCAGGCTGCAGTTGGCCACCACCACCGTGGTGGTGCCGTGGCGCACCGCTTCCGGCAGGCCCGGCTCCAGTTCCACCTCCAGGTCGAAATGCGTGTGGATGTCGAGCAGGCCCGGCATCAGCCAGCGGCCGCCCACCTCCACCGTTTCGCGCGCCTGGCGCTCGGGAAGACCGCTGCCGATCGCGGCGATGCAGCCGTCGCGCACCGCCACGTCCTGGAGTTGCGGCTTGGCACCGCTGCCGTCGAACACCAGCGCGTTGCGGAACAAGACATCCCAGTGCATCCCACCGCCGTCCATGAGCGTTTCCTTGAAAATTCCCCTGGGCCGATCATAAACAGCGGGTTAGCCGCGCCCTATGGGAAATTCGCCCCCCTGGGGGAAGGCCTTTTACCCTTCACGCAGGGCACGGGCCCAGTCCTCGGACCAGTGCTGCAGCGGCCCGAACAGCTCCAGCAGCTCGCGGCCACGGGCACTGAGCGCATAACCGCCCTCGCCGGCCTCCACGATCAGGGCCTCGCGCAGTTCCGCCAGGCGCTGGTTCAGCACCGAGGGCGACATGCCGGAACAGGCCGCCTGCAGGGCGCGGAACGGCAGGGGCCCGTCGCGCAGCTCCCAGATCACGCGCAGGGTCCAGCGCCTGCCGAGCAGGTCCAGCAGCGCCATGATCGGGCGGCCGGAATCGGAACCGCGGACAGGGTGGTCGATGAGGCTCATGTTGTGCTACTGATTTAGAAGCGGTATGCTTCGATTATCGTAGCATCACGGAGATCGCCATGTCCGCCCCCGTCCCGCCCCGCATCGAAGCCCTGCCCCTGCCCTTGGCACCGGAGCTGGAATCCGCGCTGAAGGAACTGATGCGCGGTGCCCCGCCCCTGCTGATCTTCCGCACCGTGGCGCACAACCCGCGGGTGCTGGCGCGCATGCTCGCCGGCGGCCTGCTGGACCGCGGCAGCATCCCGCTGCGTCTGCGCGAACTGATCATCCTGCGCACGACCGCGCTCTGCGGTGCCGAGTACGAGTGGGGCGTGCATGCGGCGATCTACGGCGGCAAGGCGCAACTGGGTCGTGAGGAACTGCAGGCCTCGGTCCATGGAGCCGCCGACGCCCCCGCCTGGAACCGGGAGGAACGGCTGGTCCTGCAGCTGGCCGATGCCCTGCACCACCGCTGTGACGTCGATGAGGTGCTGTGGGCGGAACTGCGGTCAGCCTTCGCCGAGGACCAGCTGATCGAGCTGACGATGCTGGCCGGCCTGTACCACGCGGTGTCGTTCCTGGTGAACGTCACGCGGGTGCCGCACGAGGCCTTCGCGCCGGGGTTTCCGGCAACCTAAAAAGACTTTGCCGCGGATCACGCGGATGACACGGATTTATCCGCGTTCATCCGCATGATCCGCGGCAAATGGCTTCTGCTCTTGTACCGGGCAAGCGGCTCAGACGTGGCTGAGCCACTCCGGGTAGACGCTGCTCTCGCCCTTGACCAGTTGCAGGTACTGCTTCTGCAGCTTCTCGGTGATCGGGCCGCGGGTGCCCTTGCCGACCGGGCGGTTGTCCACCTCGCGGATCGGGGTCACCTCGGCGGCGGTGCCGGTGAAGAAGGCCTCGTCGGCGACATAGACCTCGTCGCGCGTGATGCGGCGCTCCACCACCTTCAGGCCGTTGTCTTGCGCCAGCTGGATGATGGTGCGGCGGGTGATGCCGTCCAGGCAGGCGGTCAGGTCCGGGGTGTGCAGCTCGCCGCGGATCACCAGGAAGATGTTCTCGGCGCTGCCCTCGGCGACGTAGCCCTGGGTGTCCAGCGTCAGGGCTTCGTCGTAGCCGTCGCGCAGCACTTCGTTCAGCGCCATCATCGAGTTGATGTAGTTGCCGTTGGCCTTGGCGCGCAGGGTCGCGGCGTTGGGGTGGTGGCGGTTGAACGAGCTGGTCTTGATGCGGATGCCGCGCTCCATGTTCTCGGCGCCCAGGTAGGCGCCCCAGGTCCAGGCGGCGACGATGACGTGGGTCTTGAGGTTGTCGGCGCGCAGGCCCATGCCCTCCGCTCCGTAGAACACCATCGGGCGCAGGTAGGCGGACTCCAGCTTGTTGGCGCGCAGCACTTCCAGCTGGGCTTCGTTCAGCACGTCTTCCGACCAGGGCATCTTCATGCCCAGGATCTTGGCGGAGTTGAACAGGCGCCGGGTGTGCTCCTGCAGGCGGAAGATCGCCGTGCCCTTGGGCGTCTTGTAGGCGCGTACGCCCTCGAAGCAGCCCACACCGTAGTGCAGCGAGTAGGTCAGCACGTGCGTCGTGCACTCGCGCCAGGGCTTGAGTTCGCCGTCGTACCAGATGAAGCCGTCGCGGTCGGCCATCGTGCTCATGGGTGCAGGGTCCTGTGTAAGGCGTAAAAAAGGGCCGCGAATGGCGGCCGGAAGCGATTATTATAGGGCCTAGCGCGCTGCTGGCGCGCCAGATATTCGCCGATAGCGGCCCGAGCCACCCCACCCCGCCCGCCCCAACCATGAACCCCACCAAACAGATCGTCTGCGTCAAGTGGGGCACCGGCTACGGTCCGGAATACGTCAACCGCCTGTACGGCATGGCCCGGCGTCACATCACCGGCCCCTTCCGGCTGGTCTGCTACACCGACAACCCCGAGGGATTCCGCCCGGAGGTAGAGGCCTTTCCCCTGCCCGAACTGGGCGTTCCGCAACCCAAGGGCAGTCGCGGCAAATGGAAGAAGGTGGTGCTCTGGGGGGGGGAACTGGAGGGCCTGACCGGCGTCGCCCTGTTCGTGGACCTGGATACGGTCATCGTCGATTCCATCGACCCCTACTTCAGCTACGGCTCGCCGGACGACGTGATCCTGGCCCGCAACTGGGCCAAGCCCCTTCAGCGGCTGGGCCAGACCTCGGTGTTCCGCTTCCCGGTAGGCAAGTTCCCGCAGATCCTCGACAACTTCCGCGCCAACTCGCAGGCGGTGGCGGACCGCTATGGCTTCGAGCAGCACTACATCACCAGCTCGATCCCCGGCGGCATCAAGCTCTGGCCGGAAGGCTGGACCTGGCATTTCCGCCTGCACTGCCTGCCGATCTTCCCGCTGCGCTACTTCAGGATGGCGCGAATCCCCAAGGGCGCCCGCCTGATCACCTTCCCCGGCGGCCCCAATCCCGGGGATGTCGTCGACGGTCGCTGGACACCCAAGTCCCCGCCCTACGAGGGGCGCTGGGTGCATGTGAAGCGCTGTTTTGCGCCGGGACTGAGCCTGAAGGAACGCTGGCGCAAACTACGCCAGTTCGTCCTGCCGGTGCAGTGGATCGCCGAACGCTGGCGCGAGTGAGCCCCCGGCGCCGTCCGCCGTGCGTTCGAACAGCCAGTTCAGCCGGGTGATCCTGGTCCGCCGGTAACCGGCAGCCTGCAGTATCCGCAGGATTTCCGGCCCCGTGTCCGCCTTGAATTCGGTGAGTAGCGCCCGGGGCCAGAGCGTGGGCGCCGCATGGCGGAAGAAGTGCCCGAGCACGCGGGGCTCATGGCCCTCGATGTCGATCTTCAGGGCGTCGACGCGCGTGACACCGCGCTCCGCCAGCAGGTTGGCCAGCGTGTCGACCGGAACGGCCAGCATGGACCGGCCCGCAGCCGACGCCTCCACCAGCGTGTTCTGCCCGCGCTGTCCCTCATGGAGTTCCAGCAAGGCCTCACCGCGACGATCACTCAGCGCGACGGGGCAGACCTCGATGTTGGCGATGCCATTGCTGGCCATGTTGTACGCGATGCGCCGCCGCATCTCGGGGTCGGGTTCCACCGCGAGGATGCGCACGCCGGCGCCGAAGCGGCTGCGCACGAAGAAGCTGTAGGCCCCGGCATTGGCGCCGATATCCACGAACGTGGCGCCGGCATCGAGCCGCAAGGCCAGCCATTTCAGTTCCTCGCGATCGAACCACCGGGGCGTGAACAGCAAGCGAATCTCGGAAGTATTGCCCCGGGGCAGCAGCCGCATGCGCAGCCCCCACGTGACGACATCCATCGGCAGGCTGCTGCGATGCTTGACGGGACTGCGCAGCCAGAGCGAGACGCGATACAGCCAGGGCCGGTCCGGGTCGAGCCGGCGGCACAATCCGATCAGCCAGCGCCTCCAGCCCCGGGGCGCAAAATGGCCCCAGGCCCTCTCGGTATCGAACTGCGGCATCGCCTTGCTCATCTGGCTCTCTTCAGCTGACAAAACCGTCATGATCGCCGCGGGCCGCCCGCGTGATCGCAGCCCTGCCCCATGGGCCCGGAAAAGCGCGAACCGTGGCGCGAAGCGATTATCATAGGCCAGGCCCAGCAACAGCGATCACGCCGTGATTCGCGGGTCACAATCCACCTGCCGCTTGCTGGAACCCCGGGCTCATGGGGTCGCGGCAGGAAAATGGCTTGATCGGAAAAAAACCGGGTTGAGGAGCCTTGCGGCATGAGCGAATGTAGTGTGCTGTCGGAGATGATCCCGTTCCATTCGTCCTGCCACGCCGTTGCGGCCGTGGCGGCAGGCATTCCCGGTGTGGCGTCGGCCGGGCGCCGGAGAGAGTGAATTCATGCGCATCCTGCTGTTGACCAAGGCTTTCTCCGATCTCTCGCAGACCTTCGTATACGACCGCGCCGTGGCGCTGCGCGACCGCGGGCACGAGGTGCACGTGGTGACGCAGGAGCGCCTGATGGAGCGCGAGCGGCCCTTCGACAAGGTCGTGGTGCTGCGCAAGGCATCGTGGCCGGTCACCCTGGCGGCCAGGATCCGCGATGACTGGGGCCAACGGCTGAAGATGGCCTGGGGCGACGCGCAGGCCGTGCCGCAAAGCTCGACCGACATCCGCTATCTGGATGACCTGCGCGCGGTCGTCGCGAGGATCAAGCCCGACTACATCCATGCCGAGTTCGGACGCATGGGCGTATTCGCAGGCCACCTGGCGACCCCGACGCTACCGCTGGTGGTCTTCATGCACGGCTTCGACATCACCGCCATGCCCAGGGCCTCCGCGTGGCGACGCCGCTACGCATCGCTCTGGCGCAAGGGGGTGACGATCCTGACGCCGTCCGAGTTCATGCGGCAGAAAGTGATCGCCCTGGGGGCGGCTCCGGACCAGGTGGTGGTCCAGCAGAATGGCATCGAACTCGGCACCTGGTCGTACTCCGACCCGGCCGACCGCTTCAACGGCAAGGTCTCCTTCCTCTTCGTCGGCCGGCTCGTCGAGAAGAAGGGGCCGCGCGAACTGATCGCGGCATTTGCGCGCATGCGCGAACTGGCCCCGGAAATCGATGCCGAGCTGACGCTGTGCGGCTCGGGCAAGCTGGCGGGCCCCGTGCGCGAAGACGTCGAGCGGCTGAAGCTGGGCGGCGTGGTGCATTTGCGCGGCGCCGTATCGAGCGCCGAGGTCCGCGAAGCGATGACCCGCGCCCACATCATGATGCAGCACAGCGTCGAGACGCCGGATGGCGACATGGAAGGGCTGCCGGTCAGCCTGACCGAAGCGGCCGCCATCGGCCTGCCGATCATCGCCACGCGCCACAGCGGGATTCCGGAAATCGTCGAGGACGGGGTCAACGGCTTCCTCGTCGCCGAGCACGATGTCGAGGCCATGGCGCAACGCATGGTCGAACTGGCACGCACGCCTCAGCGCTGGAGCAGTTTCGGGCGCGCCGGGCGCACGCGGGTCGAAGAACTGTTCGCCAGCGACGCGGCGATTGCCCGCTACGAGCGCCTGGTCGAACAGCGTGTCGTCGGCCCGGCCCGGACGGAATCCTAGAACGCCATGCACGTCATCATCGAAAACACGGTCGCGCTGAACACCGGCGACGCGGCCATCCTGGTGGCAATCATCGACATCGTCCGCGAGACCTTCGGGCCCGATACGCGCATCTCGGTGTTCGACAGCGCGCCGGAGGTCGCCGCGCGGCACTATCCGGAACTGCAGTTTCATCCACTGACAACCTCCTTCCTGTCCGGCACCGTGCGGCTGTTTGGCAGGACCTGGAAAACACCGCTGCGACGCCTGCTGGCGCGCGCCCAGCAGTGGGCCTTCCGCCGTGCCATCGCCAGCTCGCTCACCGGCAGTGAGGTCCGCCCGTCCCTGCTGCTCAGCCAGGGCGCGCTGGACAGCCTCTCCCTGTACCGTTCGGCCGACTTGGTCATCTCGACAGGAGGAACATATCTGGTCGAGCACTACAAGCTGCGCAACCGTTTCGAGGAGCTGTACAAGGACCTCCTGCTGGGCAAGCCGCTGGTCCTGTTCACGCAATCGCTCGGGCCCTTCAGGAGAGCCGAGAACCGGAAGGACATGAAGGCCGTCGCCGAGGGGGCCAGGCTCGTGCTCCTGCGTGATGCCAAGTCGAAACAGCATCTGCACGACATCGGCGTCGACCACGACAGGCTCAAGGTCGTCTCCGACAGCGTGTTCGCCCTCGCCAGGGCCGCGTGGATCACGGCACCGCCGGCGCGTGCCGCGGGGCAGCGCTTGCGCGTGGCCGTCTCGGTACGCCGCTGGACTCACTATGAGGGCCGCGATCGCTCGAAAGGCACGGAAACCTACGAAGCCGCCGTGGCCGCCGCCGTGAGCGCGCTGGTGCGCGACAAGAATGCAGAAATCGTCTTTCTCTCGACCTGCCAGGGCATCCCCGACTACCTGTACGACGACTCGCAGATCGCCGACAGGATATGCGCCCGCCTGGACCCGGACGTGCGGCGCGCTGTCAGCGTCGATCACGGGTTCCACAGCCCGACCGCGCTGATGGAGACACTCAGGGATTTCGATTTCGCCATCTCGACGCGCATGCATATGGCCATACTTGGCCTGTGCGCTGGACTGCCCGTGCTGCCGATCGCCTACGAGTTCAAGACCACCGAACTGTACCGGGCACTCGGCCAGAGCGAATGGGTCACCGACATCTCCGCCATCGACAGCGAGGCGTTCGCCACCCTGGCGGTCAGGTTCTCCGAGCACTTCAGCAGTTTCAGGCAGATCGTTGCGCCGCTGGTGCTCGAACAGGCAGCCTCGGCCCGCTCGGCCGGGCGGCTGATCGCGGAAAGGCTTTCCGCGACAATGGATATCGCCCCGAGCTAAAGAGGCTTACTGCATGAACGTCCTGGTTGTAGGCGGCGCCGGCTACATCGGTTCCCACATGTGCCTGTGCCTGGCAACTGCCGGACATCGCGTGGTTGCGCTCGACAACCTTTCCACCGGCCATCGCGAGGCTGTGCAGTGGGGCGAACTGGTCGTCGCTTCGCTGGATGAGACAAGCGTCGTCGCCGAGACCCTGCGCCGGCACGAGATTGATGTCGTGATGCATTTCGCAGCCTGCTCCCTGGTCGGCGAATCCATGCAGGACCCCTACCGGTATTACCAGAACAACGTCTCATCGACCTTGAGCCTGTTGATGGCTATGCGCGATGCTGGCGTAGCCCAGTTCATCTTTTCATCCACCGCCGCGATCTTCGGCGACCCCCAGTCCGACCAGATCGAAGAGAACCATCCGCGCCAGCCGATCAACCCCTATGGCAATTCCAAGCTGGCGGTGGAAATGCTGCTACAGGATGCGGCACAAGCCTATGGATTGCGCGCCACCACGCTGCGCTACTTCAATGCCGCCGGGGCGGACCCACAGGGACGGATCGGTGAATCGCATACGCCCGAGACGCATTTGATACCGCGACTGCTGCGGCGAGCGGCAGGTGAGGATCTGAGCGTGCAAATTTTCGGCACGGACTACCCGACGCGCGACGGCAGCTGCGTACGCGACTATATCCACGTCAACGACCTTGCAGTTGCGCACCTGAACGCCATGGAGCACGGCCGCTCACAGCCGGGCTTTCACTGTTTCAACCTCGGCAATGGCATCGGTCACTCGGTCCTGGAGGTCGTCAAGGCGGCGGAGCGGGCAGTGGGGGTTCCCCTCGACATTCCGTTCGGCCCGCGTCGGGCCGGGGATCCGGCAACCCTGGTGGCCAGCAGCAGAAAAGCCAGGGAGATACTCGACTGGACCCCGCGGCACGACTCGATCGATCGAATCGTGGCCGACGCCTGGAACTGGCACCGGCGCCCGGCGTTCTAGGCCGGGGGGCCGCTGGCGCCGGAGCGGCGCCGATGAAGCAGATCGCGGTAGAACTGGACCATCTCGACCGACACCCGGTCGAGATGGTGCGCGGAGACATCCACCGGTGCCGGCGGCTCGCCGCGGCGCTCCCACGCGCTGCGCAAGGCCCTGGCCATGGCGCCGACGTCTCCCACCGGTACCAGCACCCCCGGGTATTCGGTGAGGATTTCCTTCGGCCCGCTGGCGTCGCTGGAGATCACCGGCACGCCGGCATCCAGCGCCTCCAGGATGACCCGCCCCATCGGCTCGGTGCGCGAAGGGCAGACGAACAGGTCGAAGGCCTGGTAGTAGTCCTTGACGCTGGGGCGGAAGCCGAGGAACTGCACCGCCGGCCCGGCCAGGCGCTCCAGCTTGCCGCGCTCGCTGCCCTCGCCGATCAGCGCCAGGCGCGTGTCCGGCAGCTGCGCCTCGGCATAGGCATGCAGCAATACGTCCCAGCCCTTGCTATGCCCCAGGCGACCGACGCCGCCGATCAGGAACACGCCCGGACCCGCGCCCATCTCGGCGCGCAGGGTCTCGCGGCGCGCAGCGTCGATCTTCGGCTGCGGCAGCAGCGAGTTGCGGATCATCACCGCAAGGCCACGGTATTCGGCCGGGATGGTCCGGAGCTGCCAGGGCGAAATGCAGACCAGGCCGTCCATCTGCAGGAACTGCGGGCCGTTGATCTCGATGTGCAGGGTCGAGACCTTCACCCCATCGACGCGGCAGCGCGACAGCAGCCTTGTGGAGCGCCGCAGGTGGGCATGGACCACATCCGGGCGGAACTCATCCAGGGCGCGCTGCAGGTGGCGCTGCGTGAACAGCCGCGCCGGAATCTCCACCACCTTCACCCGCGGATCGAGGTGATCGACGATGCTGGCGCCGGTCTTCTGCTTGCGATGACCCCTGCGCACCACCAGCAGCACGTCATGGTCCCGGCACTGGGCGATGCAGGACTCGGCCGTGGACCGTTCCGAGCCGGCAAAGCCGGTGGACAGGATCAGGTGGGCGATGCGCAGCCGCTCGGGCGGATTCTTGGGGTCCATTATTCAATTCGGGATTTTCGCGTCTAGTATATCGACCCCGGCCACCGCTCCTGCAGGCCGCAGAAAGGACTTTCCAGCCCATGACGCCGTCCCCCAGCCCGATCCGCCAGTTCGTCTGCATGAAGTGGGGCACCAAGTACCCCGCCGCCGACGTCAACCGGCTGTACCAGGCAGTGCGGGCCAGCACCCCCGGTGAGATGCGCTTCTATTGCCTGACCGACGATCCGGTGGGCATCGACCCGGGCGTGACGGTCCATCCGATCCCCGACCTGCCGGTCAAGCTGGGCGGCGCGGAGCGCGGCTGGCGCAAGCTAGCCCTGTTCAGCCCGGCCTTCACCGCGATCCAGGGCCCGACCCTGTTCCTGGACCTGGACATGATCATCGTCGGCTCGCTGGCGCCGTTCTTCGACGTGGGCGGGGATTTCAGCGTCATCAAGGACTACAAGCGCTTCCGCTACCGCAACAGCTACACCGGCAACACCTCGGTGTTCCTGTATGTCGGCGGCCAGGACTACGGTGTGTTCCGCGGCCTGGCGGAAAAAGGCGTGGCGGTGGCCGAGCAGTACCGCAACGAACAGGAATTCCTGTCCGACGTGATGCGCGGCCTGGGCAAGCTGCGCTACTGGCCGCTGGCCTGGTGCCCCAGCTACAAGTACCACTGCATCCCCTCGTTCCCGATGTCGCTGTGGCAGGAGCCGAAGCTGCCGGCCGAGGCCAAGGTGCTGGTGTTCCACGGCCACCCCAAGCCGGAAGAGGCCGTGGTCGGCAAGGGCAACAAGTGGTACCGGCCGACGCGGGCGGCGCCGTGGCTGGCGCAGTATCTCTGATCTAAACTCCCTCTCCCGCTGGCGGGAGAGGGCTGGGGTGAGGGTGGAGGCCTGAGGTAGTTAACTGAGCTTTGAAGCTATTGGCTCGCACCACCCTCACCCTGCCCTCTCCCGCCAGCGGGAGAGGCGCGTTTGCTTACTGGAGAGTGACTCAATGTCACTCTCCAGCCTGGCAAACGCGACCTACTCTCCGAACAAACCCTTCCAGATCCGCTTCACCACTTCGCGCTGCTGCAGGAACTCCTCCTGCGGCACCAGCGCCGGCTCGTTCTGCAGCGAGCGCACGTGGGCGAAGCCGCGGTAGGCGCGGTAGCTGTCGATCAGGGCCTCCTTGTCGCCCGCGCCGATGCTGCCGGCCTCGGCCAGCGCTTCCAGCTGGCGCCAGTTGTCGCTCCAGTGCGCCACCGCAGGGCTTTGCGCCGCGTCGCGCAACACCAGGAACTGGGTCAGGAACTCGCAGTCGGTGAGGCCGCCCTGCCCCTGCTTCACGTCCCACAGCACAGCAGTGGACTTGTCCAGCTTGGCGACCATCTTGCGGCGCATGTCGGCCACTTCCTGGCGCAGCTTCGCGGCATCGCGCGGGCGGCATAGCACCTCCAGGCGCAAGGCCTCGAAGGCGGTACCCAGGCCCGCGGAGCCGGCGACGTAGCGCGCCCGCGTCAGCGCCTGGTGCTCCCAGGTCCAGGCTTCGCTGCGCTGGTAGCCCGCGAAACCTTCCAGGCTGCTCACCAGCAGGCCCGAGGCACCGCTGGGCCGCAGCTGCATGTCGATCTCGTAGGCGCGGCCGGCATGGGTCTGGGTGGCCAGGCTGTTGATCAGGCGCTGTGCCAGCCGCGCCAGCCAGGTGCCGTTGTTCAGGGGACGGCCGCCACCGCTGCTGTCTTCCTCCAGGGCGTCGCAGTCGTGGACGAAGACCAGGTCCAGGTCCGAACCGTAGCCCAGCTCGATGCCGCCGAACTTGCCGTAGGCGATCACGCCGAAGCCCGCGGGCTGGCCGTCGCGGCGCAGCGGCTCGCCGTACTGCGCGCTCATCTCGGCCCAGGCGAAACGCAGCGCCTGGCCGACGATGGCCTCGGCCAGCCAGGTCAGGCGATCGCTGATCTTCACCAGCGGCAGCGCGTGCAGCAGGTCGGCGGCGGCGACGCGCAGCGTCATCTCCTTCTGGTAGCGGCGCAGCAGGTCCATCGCCGCCTCGGTGCCCTGCCCCTCGATCTCCGTCGCGCGCAGCGCCAGGTCTTCGAACAGCTCCTGCTTCTCCGGCGGTGCGTAGAGCGTGCGCGGATCCAGCAGGCTATCGAGCAGCACCGGCGACTGCGCGATGAACTCGGTCAGCCAGGGGCTGGCGGCACAGAGGCCCAGCAGCTGCTGGCGCGTGGCGTCGCTTTCGCGCAGCAGCGTGAGATAGGTGGAGCGGCCGACCACGGCCTGAATGATGCGCAGCGCGCGCCGCAGCGCCAGCGCCGGCTGCGCCTGCTGCAGGGCCTCCCCGAACAGCTGCGCCAGCAGCTGCTGCAGCTTGAGTGCGGTTTCCTCGCGCATGCCGCGCACCAGGCGCAGCGCCTTGAGCGCTTCCAGGTCCTCGACCAGTTCCTTCGGGCTCTGCTTGTAGCCCGCCGAATACAGCGCATCGGCCGCATCACCGGCATCGACCTGTCCGCTCCAGATGCCCGCCACCAGCCGCCCCAGCGGCCCTTCCTCGCGGCCCTTGCCCGACTCCGCAAAGATGCGCTCGAACTCGTTCTGGACGAAGCCGCGCACCTCATCCAGCTGTTCCAGCAGCCCGCACCAGTCGGCATTGCCCATGGCCACGCACAGCGCCGCGCGCCGTGCCTCGTCGGCCGGCAGCACATGAGCCTGCTCGTCGCCGTACATCTGGATCGCGTTCTCCAGGCGCCGCAGGTAGACGTAGCACGCGTCCAGCCTTGCCGCGGTCGCCGGCGGCAGGTGGCCGGCTTCGCCCAGGTAGCGCAGCACCGGCCGCAGCCGCGCGTCGCGCAGCGGCGTCTCGTTGCCGCCGCGCACCAGCTGGAAGGACTGCACGATGAACTCCAGCTCACGGATGCCGCCGCGGCCGAGCTTGACGTTGTCGTCCATGCCCTTGCGCTTGACGTCGTCCTCGATCAGGCGCTTGAGCTCGCGCAGGCTGCCGATGGCGTTGAAGTCGAGGTAGCGCCGGTAGACGAAGGGCCGCAGCGTGCGCAGCAGCCCCTCGCCGGCGGCGATGTCGCCCGCCACCGGGCGCGCCTTGATCAGGGCGTAGCGCTCCCATTCGCGGCCATGCACCTGGTAGTACTCCTCCATCGCCGCGAAGGAAGCCGCCAGCGCGCCGGCGGAGCCGAAGGGCCGCAGCATGGTGTCGACGCGGAACACGAAGCCGTCCTCGGTGCGCGCCGACAGCAGCTTGCCGGTGTCCTGCGTCAGGCGGCCGAAGTACTCGTCGTTGCTCAGCGGCCGCGCGCCGTCGGTCTCGCCACCCTGGGTGTAGCAGAAGATCAGGTCGATGTCGGAGGAGAAGTTCAGCTCGCGCCCGCCGAGCTTGCCCATGCCCAGCACCACCGGCCGGCACTCCTCGCCGCGCTCGTTGCGCGGCAGGCCATGGCGCGCCTGCAGGCGGCGCCCGGCGAAGCGCAGCGCCGCCTCGCAGCAGGCGTCGGCCAGGTCCGAGAGATCGTCCAGCGCCTCGTCCAGCGGCGCCCAGCCGGAGAGGTCGCGGAAGGCGATCCGGGTCATGTCCTCGCGGCGCCGCTGGCGCAGCACGCGCTGCATGTCCTTCTCGTCGGAGAGCGCCCGCGTCGCGTCGAGGATGCTCGCAGCGGTCTGGCCCGGCGCGCGCGCGCGATGCAGCTCGCCCAGGTCGCTGCCGTGACGCAGCATCCACTCCAGCGACGCGGCGACGAAGGGGCTGGCGGCGCAGACCGTGGCGGCGGCCTCGGCCAACGCGGGATCCTGCGCGCGCAGCAGCGCCAGCAATTCCGGTGTAGCGCTCACAGCGCCGGCATGCGGTCGAACCAGGGCAGCGCCTGCTCCAGCTGCGCGGCAACGCGCAGCAAGCGCCCCTCCTCGCCGAAGGGCGCAACGAACTGCAGGCCCAGTGGCAGGCCCTCGGCGGTGTGGTACAGCGGCACCGACATCGACGGCGTGCCGGTGAGATTGGACAGCTGCGTAAACGGCACCTTGGCCAGGCTTTCGATCGCGATCTGCTCGACCATGCCGCTGCGCAGCAGCAGGCCGCCGCCGCGCAGGCCCAGCACCAGCTGCTGCGCAGCGCGCAGTGCCGCCGGCTGCTCCAGCTCGCCGATGCGCACCGGCGGGCAGGCCAGCGTCGGGGTGAGATAGAGGTCGTAGTGGCCGAAGAACTCGCCGAGGCTGCGGGCAAAGTCGTTCCACAAGCGCCGCCGGCGCACGTATTCGCCGGCCGCCAGCGCGCGGCCGGCCTGGGCGAACACCCGCGTGTCGGGCTCGAAGGCGCTCTCGGCGCAGCCGGTCAGCGCACGGATCTCGGCGACGCTGGCGGCGACATTGCCCATGTACATGGTGATGAAACAGCGTGCCAGCTGCGGGCCGTCGATCTGCGGCTCGGCCTCCTCGACGTGATGGCCCAGCGATTCCAGCAGCTTCGCCGTCTTGCGCACCGCCTCGACATGCTGTGGATCCACCGGCATGCCCAGCGGCGAGCGCGTGCAGAAGGCCACGCGCAGGCGGCCCGGCTCGCGGCCCAGCTCCTCCAGGTAGGGCCGCTCGGGCGCGCGGATCTCGAAGGGCGCGCCGACATCCGGCCCCTGCAGCGCGTCGAGCATCGCCGCGCTGTCGCGCACGCTGCGCGAGACCACGAGATCGCTGTTGGCACCCTCCCAGGCCTCGCCCATGCGCGGCCCCAGCGGCACGCGGCCGCGCGAGGGACGCAGGCCGAACAGGCCGCAGCAGGCGGCGGGGATGCGGATCGAGCCACCGCCGTCGTTGGCGCCCGCCATCGGCACGATGCCAGCCGCCACCGCGGCCGCGGCACCGCCCGAGGAGCCGCCGGGCGTGCGGCCCAGATCCCAGGGATTGCGCGTCACGCCCCAGCAGCGCGACTCGGTGATGCCCTTGAGCGCCAGCTCCGGCGTCGCGGTCTTGCCGAAGATCACCAGGCCCGCGTCGAGGAAGCGCTGCACGATGGACGCGTGAGTCGGGGGCTTCCAGCCGCGCAGCGGCACGCAGCCCGAGCTGGCCGGCACGCCGGCATAGTCCTGCACGATGTCCTTGATCAGGAACGGCACGCCGGCCAGCGGGCCCGGCAGCTTTTCCTTCGCTCGCGCCCGGCCGATCTCGTGCATCGGGATGTTGATGGCGTTGATCTTGGGGTTGACCGCCGCGGCGCGGGCGATGGCGGTCTCCAGCAGTTCCGCCGCCGTGGTCTCGCCCCGGGCCACCAGGGCGGCCAGGGCCACCGCGTCATGCCGCGCGTAGTCCGCTGCGGAAATCATGCTTTCTCTCCAGGTTCATTTTTAGGGGCATAGAGTAGCGGCGAATGCCGACGGCTTTACAATCGGCACCGGAGAACCCAGAACGACCATGAAACGCACCATCGCCCTGCTCGCCCTGCTGCTGGCCGCCTGCGCCAGCGGCCCTACCAAAGAACAGTTGCTGAGCTTCACGCCCGGCCAGGCCGTGCCGGTGGACCTGGCCATGCCCAACTTGCCGAACCTGGTGGGCAAGCGCATCACGCTCTCGGGCCTGCCGCGCCAGCGCGAGGGCAGCTGCCTGGGCATGCCGCCGATGTCGAACAACGACTGGATGCTGACCGGCGACAGCGAATGCCTGTGGGTCAATGGCCGCGCGCCGGGTGCGGCGATCCTGGATGTGCGCAACAACAACAGCAACGTGCCGCTGGCCGTCACCGGCAAGCTGGTGCGGACCCGCGAGGGCGTACTGGTGCTGATGGCCGAGGCCGCACCCCCGCGCACGGTGCCGGTGGCTGCGCCGCCGCCCCAGCCGATCGCGCCGCCCCCGCAACCGGTCCCGCCGCCCGAGGAGGCCGCCCCGGCACCACTGCCGGAGCCGCCGCCTGCGCCAGCACCGTACTAGCGCGGTTCAGTGGCTGTGTGCCAGCCAGCCCATGTTGGCGGCGTTGCCAGCCTCGCCGCGGCGCTTCCAGATCTTCTCGTGGAAGTGGTAGGCCACCGTGTTGATGCAGGGCTCCACCACCGCGACCAGGCCGCCGGTCATCCAGCTGCCGGTCATCGCCCAGACGACCAGGAACGCGACGCTGATGTGCATCGCACCGAAGCTCAGGGTCTTGATCATGGCGGGGTCTCCTTGGGGGTCCGTGTCTGGACTCAAATGATAATCACTCTCAACAAATCCGCCATTGATATCTCCCTATCGGCGCGATTGACCGGATATATCGTCGCGGGTCGGGCGGCATGAGTCCCACCGAAGCCACCCTGCTGGCCGGCGCCGCCTTCCTCGCCGGCGGACTCAATGCCCTGGCGGGCGGCGGCAGCTTCCTGACCCTGCCGGCGCTGATGGCCGTCGGGGTGCCGCCGGTGGCGGCCAATGCCACCGGTACCGTGGCGCTGCTGCCGGGCTATCTCAGCGCCGCCTGGGCCTCGCGCCAGGACCTGCGCACCCCGGCCGGCCTGGGTCTGCCCCTGCTGCTGGGCCTGGCCCTGGCCGGCGGCGCCAGCGGCGCGGCCCTGCTGCTGCTCACCCCGGATCGCCTGTTCGCCGGCATCGCGCCGCTGCTGCTGCTGGCGGCGACCCTGCTGTTCGCGCTCCAGCCCCGCCTGCAGCAGCGGCTGCGCGGCGCCGCAGTGCCCAGGCCCGTTGCGGCCCTCACGGTGTTCGCGGTCTGCGCCTATGGCGGCTACTTCAACGGCGGGCTCGGCATCCTGCTGCTGGCGGCCTTGTCGATGCTGGGCCTGCGGGATCTGAACCAGGCCAACGCCCTGAAGAACCGGGTGTCCGGCGTGCTCACCGCGATCGCGGTGACGCTGTATGCCGCCGGCAATGCCGTGCACTGGGGACCGGCGCTGTGGATGATGCTGTTCGCCACCGCCGGGGGCTATGCCGGCGCGCGCTGGGCGCGGCGCATTCCCCCGGCGCGGCTGCGCGCCTTCATCGTGCTGACGGGGCTGGTGATGGCGGGGTTGATCGCGGCGCGGCTGTAGCGTTGCCACCCTCGCAAATATTAGGAGCGAGCTTGCTCGCGACCCGGTGGGTAAGAGATTACCCAGACAGGCCCTAGCTGCGGAAAATGAAATACACCGCGCCCATCATGCACAGCGCCGCCCACAGGTAATCCAGCTTGATCGGCTGCTTCATGTACAGCACCACGAAGGGCACGAACACCGCCAGCGTGATCACCTCCTGCATGATCTTCAGCTGCGGCAGGCTGAGTGTGCCGTAGCCGATACGGTTGGCCGGCACCTGCAGCAGGTACTCGAACAGGGCAATGCCCCAGCTCACCAGTGCCGCGATGATCCAGGGCTTGTCGCGCAGGTCCTTCAGGTGCGCGTACCAGGCCAGCGTCATGAAGACGTTCGACAGGACAAGCAGGCCTGCAGTCTGGCCCAGGACATTCCAGTTCATCGTGCTCCCCAAGAACAAAAAAGCCCCGCCATGAGCGGGGCTTTTCCGTGGCCGATCGACTCAGTCGTCGTTGGCGAAGCCCAGCAGATGCAGGAGGCTGGTGAAGAGATTGTAGATCGACACATACAGCGTGACCGTCGCCAGCACGTAATTGGTCTCGCCGCCGTTCACGATCTCGCCGGTCTGGTACAGGATGATGCCGCTGGCGAACAGCGCGAACAGCGCCGAGATGCCCAGGTGCAGGGGCTGCAGGTAGAGGCCGAAGGCCGAGGCCACCAGCAGCGCAATGCTCGCCATGAACACCACCATGATGCCGGTGAACAGGAAGCCGCGCATGAAGCTGAAGTCGCGCCGGGTCTTCACCGCATAGGCCGACAGGGCGACGAAGATCGCGCCGGTCATGCCCAGGGCCATCATCACGGTCTGGCCACCGTTGGCGGTGCCGAGGTAGCGGTTGATGACCGGGCCCAGGCCGAAGCCGAGCAGGCCGGTGACCGCGAACACCACCCACAGGCCCGCGGGGGAATTCGCGGTGCGCGGCACCACGAACCACAGCAGGCCCAGCGACACCGCCGAGCACAGCAGGCTGATGCCGTAGCCGACGCCCAGCGCCATGGAGGCGCCGGCCATCACGGCGCTGAACAGCAGCGTCATCGACAGCAGCAGGTAGGTGTTGCGCAGCACCTTGCTGGCGGCACTGGCGGCGGCATCCTGCCCCAGCGGCAGGGGGCGCGGCTGCGCACCGCTGTTGATGGGGGCAGGTCGAAGTTGGTTGTTCCAGCTCATTGCGGTCTCCTTGGGGATCGCGGGGGTTGTTCGGAGTCTAGCAGTCCGGTCAGAACGGAATGACCGAGGGCTTGCGGGTGTAGGACAGGTAGCCGACGCTGGCGCCGGCGCGCAGGCCGACGCCGGTGCGCATCGGCGCCAGCACCACGTTGCCGGCCTGCTGGTAGTTCACGCCGATGCCGGCGGCGAGATAGAGGCTGCCGTCCACGCCGGGATAGCGCTGGAACATCTGCGAAGTGTTGCGCAGGTTGTACACCAGGGTGACGACCTTGGAGGCGTTGCCGCCCCAGTCCCAGCCCACCGAGGGGCCCTGCCAGTAGATCGGCATGCTGTCGCCGCCCTTGTATTGCAGCGTGCCGCGGCCATAGCGCAGGCCCACCACCAGGGCGCCGGAGCCTTCCTCGCCGATGATGTAGGCGTTCGGGCGCCCGTACCTGGCGAACACGCGCTCCACCGCCTGGGCGACATCAGCGGAGGCCTTGCCGAAGAATTTCGAGGCCTCGGCCACGACCTCCTCGCTGGTGTAGGTCTCCTGGCTCACCGGGGCGTCCGCGGGAACCACGGTTTCGGGCACCGGCGCGGATTCCACCTGGCCCGGCGCCGCCGCCTCGGCGGAGCTGATCGGCTCCATGCTCTGGCAGGCCGAAAGCAGTACCAGTGCGGGTAGCAGGATGAGGGATCGCATGCGGGACGGCTCCATGTCGGGGGTCGGTGTCGCTGAATTCTGCGTCATGCTGACCCCGCAAACCAGCGGAAAGTTCCCCCGGGGGTGGCACAAGTGACTGAATTTGCTGTTACAACAAATTCTCGGGGGCTGTGTCCCTGCGGCAATAGCCATTGTCGGGGCAGCTTTCGATAATTCCGCCCGTCCAATCCTTCTTCGCAGGAGCACCCCCATGAAGTACGGCCGCCGCGTCGCCATCATCGGTGGTTCGCGCATCCCCTTCGCGCGTTCCAACACCGCCTACTCCACCAAGTCCAACCAGGACATGTTCACCGCCGCCCTCAAGGGCCTGGTCGACAAGT
Organism: Solimonas sp. K1W22B-7; assembly: GCF_003428335.1. GTDB lineage: Bacteria > Pseudomonadota > Gammaproteobacteria > Nevskiales > Nevskiaceae > Solimonas_A. The sequence continues at coordinate 2,008,688 of NZ_CP031704.1, read as the reverse complement.
ACCAGTTGCACGGTGAGCGCCTCGGCGAAGTACAGGCCGGCGCGGTGCTCAAGCACTCGCGCGACTTCAACCTGACCCGCGAGTCCGTGCTGTCCTCCGGCCTGGCGCCCGAAACCGCCGCTGCCGACGTGCAGATGGCCTGCGGCACCGGCCTGCAGGCGGCGATCAACGTTGCCAACAAGATCGCGCTCGGCCAGATCGAGTCCGGTATCGCCGGCGGCGTCGACACCACCTCCGATGCACCGATCGCCGTGGGCGAGAAGCTGCGCAAGATCCTGCTCGAGGTCAACCGCAGCAAGACCACCGGCCAGCGCCTGGCCGCGCTGTCCAAGTTCCGCCCGGCCATGCTGGCCCCGGCCATCCCGTCCAACGGCGAGCCGCGCACGCGCATGAGCATGGGCGAGCACTGCGAAGTCATGGTCAAGGAATGGAAGATCCCGCGCGAAGCGCAGGACCAGCTGGCCTTCGAATCGCACCAGAAGGCCGCACGTGCCTGGGAGTCGGGTTTCTACGCCGACCTCGTCGTGCCCTACGCCGGCCTGGAGCGCGACAACAACCTGCGCCCCGACATCTCGATCGAGAAGATCTCGCAGCTCGGCCCGGCCTTCGACCGCAAGTCCGGCCAGGGCACGCTGACCGCCGCCAACTCCACCCCGCTGACCGACGGCGCCTCCGCCGTGCTGCTGGCGTCGGAAGACTGGGCCAAGGCCCATGGCCTCAAGCCGCAGGCCTACCTGACCCACGTCGAAACCGCCGCGGTGGACTTCGTCAACAAGAAGGAAGGCCTGCTGATGGCACCGGCCTACGCCGTGCCGCGCATGCTGGAGCGCGCCGGCATCTCGCTGCAGGATTTCGACTTCTACGAGATCCACGAAGCCTTCGCCGGCCAGGTGCTCTGCACCCTCAAGGCCTGGGAAGACCCGAAGTTCTGCAAGGAGCGCCTGGGCCTGTCCAAGCCGCTGGGCTCGATCGACCGCTCGCGCATGAACATCAGGGGCTCCAGCCTCGCGGCCGGCCACCCCTTCGCCGCGACCGGCGGCCGCATCCTGGCCACGCTGGCCAAGATCATCGCCGAGAACAACTACAAGGGCCGCGGCCTGATCTCGATCTGCGCCGCCGGCGGCCAGGGCGTGGTGGCGATCGTCGAAGGCTGAGTCGGGGCTGTCGTGGAGTGCCTTGAATGACACTCCACGCCGACGAAGGCCCGGCCAGGGAATGTTTGGCCTCGCTGAGGCATGACTCAATGTCATGCCGAAGTAAGCCAAACATGGGCGGGGGCTCAATCTGCCAGCCCATGTCTCGCCATGGATTGCGCCACTGAGTTTTCTTGACTGAGAAGCAGCAAGACAGGGCCCGCATATGCGGGCCCTGTTCGTTTGGGGCAGCGCAACTCCATAATCCGCACCCATGAACTCCCCCGCCCACGTGCCCGTCGTCTCCTTCCGCGAAGCCTTCCTGGTCTGGCTCAAGATCGGCTTCCTCAGCTTCGGCGGACCTGCCGGCCAGATCGCGCTGATGCACCGCATGCTGGTGGACGAGCGCAAGTGGATCTCCGAGACGCGGTTCCTGCATGCGCTGAACTACTGCATGCTGCTGCCCGGTCCCGAGGCACAGCAGCTGGCCACCTACATCGGCTGGCTGATGCACAGGACCTGGGGCGGCCTCGTCGCCGGGCTGCTGTTCATCCTGCCGGGCTTCGTGCTGATGGTCGGCATCGCCGTGGTCTACGTCAGCTACGGCGAACTGACCTGGGTCCAGGGACTGCTCTACGGCATGCAGGCGGCGACGCTGGCAATCGTGATCGAGGCGGTGATCCGCGTCGGCAAGCGGGCCCTGAAGACCCGCGCACTGTGGTGGCTGGCCGGTGCGGCCTTCATCGCCATCTTCGCGCTGCACCTGCCTTTTCCCCTGATCGTGCTCGGCGCCGCACTGGCCGGCCTGGCTGCCGCGCGCTGGGCGCCGCAGTGGCTGCCCAAGCCGCCCAAGGCCGGCGAAGAAGACCATGACCCGGTGCCGGCGCACGCACACCCTGCCCAGCCGGCCTGGACGCTGAAGCTGCTGCTGGCCGGCGCCGCGCTCTGGGGCCTGCCGATCCTGCTGCTGTTCCTGGCGCTGGGGGCACAGCATGTGTTCACGCAGGAAGCGGTGTTCTTCAGCAAGATGGCGGTCGTCACCTTCGGCGGCGCCTATGCGGTGTTGGCCTACATGACGCAGCAGGCGGTGGACCGCTATGGCTGGCTGCAACCGGGCGAGATGGTGCAGGGCCTGGCGCTGGCCGAGACCACGCCCGGGCCACTGATCCTGGTGCTGACCTATGTCGGCTTCCTCGGCGCCTTCCGCGATCCCGGCACGCTGCCGCCGCTGCTGTCCGGCATGCTCGGCGCCACGCTGTCGACCTGGGTCACCTTCGTGCCCTGCTTCCTGTGGATCTTCCTGGGCGCGCCCTACATCGAGCGCCTGCGCGGCAACGTCCAGCTCAATGCCGCGCTCACCGGCATCACCGCCGCGGTCGTTGGCGTGATCCTGAACCTGTCGATCTGGTTCGCGCTGCACGTGCTGTTCCGCCAGGTCGGCCAGTGGCAGGCCGGGCCGCTGCGCCTGCCCGCGCCTGAGCTGGCCTCGCTGGATCCGGTGGCGCTGCTGCTCGGCGCCGGCGCGATGCTGGCGATGCTGCGCTTCCACGTCGGCCTGCTGAAAGTGCTGGCGGTCTGCGCGGCGGCGGGCCTGGCGATGAAACTTTCCGGGCTGGCTTGACTCTGTAGAACACCCGAACCTGACGCACCGATCAGCTTGCACCCACCCCACAGCTTTCGTAGGGTGGGCTTCAGCCCACGCGGCTCCACACCAGACTCTCATGTCGCGCTACCGACGATCCCGCACCGCTGGCGCCAGCTACTTCTTCACCGTCACGCTGGCCGATCGCCACGAAGCTCTGCTGACCCGCCACATCGATCTTCTTCGCAATGCCTACCAGGACTCTGCCCGGCGCCGTCCTTTCGAGACGATAGCGATCTGCATCCTCCCGGACCACCTCCACGCCCTCTGGGAACTGCCCGCTGACGATTCGGATTTCTCGACCCGCTGGGCCGCCATCAAAAGCGGTTTCTCCCACCTGCTGCCGCCATCACCAAATCCCGGCGCAAGCAAGCAGCGCAAGCGCGAGAAAGGCATCTGGCAAAGGCGCTTCTGGGAGCACCAGATCCGGGACGAGCTGGATCTGCAACGGCACATCGACTACATCCACTACAACCCGGTCAAACACGGCTTGGTTCCCAGCACCGCCGACTGGCCGCATTCGAGCTTTCATCGCTATGTGCGCAAAGGCCTGCTGGCACCCGACTGGGGAGGGTCAGTAGAGGCTGCCGGAGACTACGGGGAGTGAATACGGACGCTCGCCCGCCGAAACATCTCGTCGTAGGGTGGACTTCAGCCCACGCGTTGCAACAGGTGGGCTGAAGCCCACCTACGAATCTGCACCGCCGCGGGCCTGGCGCTGAAACTTTCCGGCCTGGCTTGATCCCAAGGTTCCTGTGAGGCGTGCTTTTCGATGTCTTCACACGAGTCGCATCTGATAGCTACCTGCGATTGAAGCTACTCGCCGTACGCTCACCTCGTGCTTCATCGTTGCTACCCACGCCCGAACAGCCTTTTCGTGCTCTGCTGTGATCTTGGGCCCCAATAGAACCGAGTGGATGTACTCCACAGGGAACTTTCTAATACCAGGACCAGCATCGGTATCAACAATTCGCCACTCCTTCTCGTAACTCCACTGGTTCCCCTTCCACAGCAGCAGTCGACGAACGCGATCTTCGCTGCTCTGTGTAATTGGGTTGATTCGGGGATAGTCCTTGCTATAGGTGACTCGCTGAGTCATACCAAAGAACGGCGTCGTTGCACTCGCCTTGAACCGGACGCAAATTCCAGTGCTGTTTCCGGAGTAGTGCGCCCACATTGGGGCGCTGGACCAGTCCTCGCTGAAACAGCACACACCGACTCTCTCGATCTCGGATTTCATGTACGCCTGAGCCTCCGGACTAAGTCCATCGCCATGTCGCAGATTAGCCCCCTCGAGTGCTGCAAGCAGGTTCTCTACCTGGGCAACCCGTTTCTCCCCATGCAACAACGGATACAAGCGCGTGCAGAGCCTCTCAATGTACATCCTGACTTGCTGTGGCGACCCTAGAAATTCGTAGATGGGGTTTAACTCATGAGGATCATTCAGGGCCGATGGCGGAGCGAAATACATCTCTCCATGCGTGAAAATGCGCTCTACCCATGGGATCGATTTCTCATCTAGCGCTCTATATCGATAGAGCCATACGAGATTCTTATCGTTGAATCTGTGCACACTCATCTGTTCGATCCACTACTCATTCGCGCCACCTCACTTGTTCATGCAGGCAAAAACATGGCAACGACCAAGCCTCGTAGTCAAACCGAATACTATGTGTCTGCACCAGCGCTTTCCATCGAGGCACCGTCAGTGCTGTAGGGTGGGCTTCAGCCCACGTGCCGACTCCGCGTGGGCTGAAGCCCACCCTACCAAATCATGGGAACTTTCCGGGCTGGCTTGACTCTGTAGCAGGCTCCAGGTGTTCAATACCGTCAAATGCGTCGTTTCCGCTCGCCACCGCTGTCGCTGATCCTGCTGCTGGGCCTGGCCCTGCTGCTGACGCGCGTGGTCGGCACGCACCTGCATTTCTGCTTCGACGGCAGGGAAGCGCCGGTGGCGGTGCACGTCGCCGACGGCGATCTCCACCACGCCGGGCACCAGGGCGAGGACGTGAAGATCGACGACGCCTCGGCCGCGAAGTCCTGGCAGTCGTTCGCCGCCACGCTGGTCTTCATCGCCGCCGCCGTGCTGCTGTGGCTGCCTGCCGCGCCGCGCCCTACCCTGCTTCGTTCCCCCGTCGCGGCGCCGCCGCGACGCAAGCTGCCCCACGTCCTGCGACCGCCGCTGCGCGGTCCACCCCTCTCCGCCTCCCTCGCCTGACGCCGTCCCCGCGTCGCCGCTCCTGCGGCGCGCATTCCATTGCCCTGGGAGGCAACCATGTTTCGCATTTCACCCCGGGCGCTGCCTGCGCTCGGTCTGTTCGTATCGCTGGCGGCCGCCGCCAGCGAACCGGCCGTGTTCGCCGGCCCGCCGCTGACGCTCGCCGCCGCCCTGCAGCGCGCAGAGACGCAGCACCCTGCCTTCGGGCAATGGCGCGCCGCCGGACTGGCAGCCGCCAGCCGCGTGTCGCAGGCTGGCCTGCGGCCGGCGCCGGAACTGCACCTGGCCGCCGAGAACCTGCTCGGCAGCGGCCCCTACCGCGGCGCCCAGGGTGCCGAGACCACGCTGAGCTTCAGCCAACTGGTCGAGGCCAGCGGACAGCGCAGCGGCCGCATCGACACCGCCCGCGCCGAGCAGGCGCTGCAGGCCGGGGAAGCCGGCCTGGCCGCGCTGGACCTGCGCGCCGAACTGGCGCGGCGCTATGTCCATCTGCTGTCCGACCAGGCCCAACTGGAGATCACGCACGAGGCAACCGCTCTGGCCGAAGAGACGCTCAGGGAAGTCGAGCGGCGCGTCGCCGCCGCCCGCAGCCCGCTGGCGGAACGCTCGCGTGCGCGCATCGCCCTGGAGCGCGCCAGGCTGGCCGAGGAGCATGCCGAGCACGAACTGCTCAGTTCGCGGCGCCACCTGGCCGCGGCCATGGGCCAGCAGGAGCCCGACTTCGGTAGCGCACAGGGAGACCTGCTGCAGCGGTATCCGACTGTCGGGTTCGAAGTGCTGCTGGCGCGCCTGCAGGCTTCCCCCCAGGCGCTGCAGTACGCCAGCGAAAATCGCCTGCGCGAATCCGAACTGCGCCTGCAGCAGGCGCGCGCCGGCCGTAGCCTGACGCTGGGCGCCGGCGTCCGCCGGCTGGGCGAGACCGACGACACCGCCCTGCTGTTCTCGGCCTCCCTGCCGCTCGGGCAGGCCGCGCGCGCCGAGCCGCTGATCGCCGAGGCGCAGGCGCGGCGTGACCAGGGCGAGGCGGCAAGCCGCAGCGCCATGCTGAAGCTGCAGGCCCAGCTCTATGAGCTGTTCCAGGAACTGAACCACGCCCGCACCGAGTTCGAGGCCCAGCGCGACCGTATCGTGCCCGCCGCGGACGAGGCCCTGCGGCAGACGCGCCATGCCTGGGAGCGCGGACGCTATTCGCTGCTGGAACTGCGCGACGCCCACGGCGAGTGGACCGCGCAGCGTCGCCGCCTGATCGAGGCGGCCGCGGAATACCAGGGCTACCTGATCGAAATCCAGCGCCTGACCGGTCAACCGGTCGGCGCCGTCCAGAAGGACTGAACCATGAAGACCAACAAGATCGCCGCAGTGCTGGGCCTGGGCCTGCTGCTGGCGCTGGCCGCCTGCGAGCGCGCCCGTGAAGAAACCACGGGACCGGCGGAAGCAGCAGGGCATCCCGACGAACATGGCCACGCCGGGGAAGAATCTGCCGGCGGGCTGGAGCACGAAGAAGGCGGCGACAGCACCCGCATCGCAGCCGACGCAGCCCGCGCGGCGGGCCTGGTCACCGACACCGCTGGCCCCTCGCAGATCCGCAACACGCTGCCGCTGCATGGCCGTATCGTGCCCACCGATTCGGGCCAGCGCAGCATCGGCGCGCGCTTCCCCGGCCAGATCCGCAGCGTGACCAGGGCGCTGGGCGACACGGTGAAAGCCGGCGAGGTCCTGGCACGCGTGGAAAGCGACGACAGCCTGCAGGTCTACGCCGTCACATCGCCGATCTCGGGGGTGGTCACCGCGCGCAACGCCAACCCCGGTGAACAGGCCGGCGCCGCGCCGCTGTTCGTCGTCACCCATCTCGGTAGCGTCTGGGCCGAGTTGTCGGTGTTTCCGCAGGACCTGCCGCAGCTGCGCCCCGGGCAGACCGCGCGCGTCACCTCGCTCGACGGCAGCATCCGCGCCGAGGGCACGCTGGTCAGCCTGAGCCCGGCCGGCACCGGGCCCGCCCAGGCACTCACCGCGCGCGTGCTGCTGGACAACGCCGCCGGCCGCTGGACGCCGGGGCTGTATGTCGGTGCCGAGGCGGTGATCGGCGCCAGCGAAGTGACCCTGGCGGTGAAGAACGGCGCCCTGCAGGAACTGGAGGGCGCTACCGTGGTGTTCGAGCAGTCCGGCAACACCTACACCGCCCGCCCCCTGCAACTCGGCCGCAGCGATGGCGAGTACACCGAGGTGCTGGGCGGCCTTGCCGCCGGAGCGCGCTACGTCAGCGGCAACAGCTACCTGGTGAAAGCCGACATCGGCAAGTCGGGGGCCGCCCATGAGCATTGATGCCCTGGTCCGCTTCGCCATACGGCGCCGCGGCCTGATGATGGTGCTGGCGCTGGCGCTGGCGGTCCTCGGCAGCTGGAGCTTTCGCCAGCTGCCGATCGATGCCGTGCCCGACATCACCAACGTGCAGGTACAGGTCAACACCGAGGCGCCGGGCTACACGCCGCTGGAAGCCGAGCAGCGCGTGACCTACGCGGTGGAGAACGCCATGGCCGGTTTGCCGCGCCTGGAGTACACGCGCTCGCTGTCGCGCTACGGCCTGTCGCAGGTGACCGTGGTGTTCCGCGACGGCACCGATCCCTACTTTGCACGCCAGCAGGTGGCGGAACGGCTGCAGACCCTGCGCTCGGCACTGCCGCCGGGGCTGGAGCCGCAACTGGGCCCCATCACCACCGGCCTGGGCGAGATCTTCCTGTGGACGGTGGATGCCGAACCGGGAGCGCGCGGCAGGGATGGCCAGCCGCTGACCGCCACCGACCTGCGCCAGGCGCAGGACTGGATCATCCGTCCGCAGATGCTGCGCGTGCCGGGCGTCACCGAGGTCAACTCGCTCGGCGGCTACGAGAAGCAGATCCACGTGCGTCCCGACCCCGGCCGCATGCTGGCCCACGGCATCGGCTTCGGCGAACTGCGCGCCGCCATCGGCGCCAACAATGCCAACGCCGGTGCCGGCTATATCGAAAGCAGCGGCCAGCAGCAGCTGATCCGCGTGCCCGGCCAGGCCGCCACGATCGAGGACCTGCGCCAGCTGGTGGTGGCCCGGCAGGGCGAAGCGCCGGTGCGCCTGGGCGACGTCGCCGAGGTGGCCATAGGCCCCGAGCTGCGCAACGGCGCCGCCACCATGAACGGGCACGAGGTGGTGCTCGGCACGGTGTTCATGCTGGTCGGCGAAAACAGCCGCACCGTGGCCCGCGCCGCGGCGGCGAAGCTGCAGGAGGCCGCACGCAGCCTGCCGCCGGGCGTCACCGCCAACGTGGTCTACGACCGCACCACCCTGGTGGAGCGCACGCTGTCCACCGTCAGCGTCAACCTGGCGGAAGGCGCACTGCTGGTGATCGTCGTGCTGTTCCTGCTGCTGGGCAACCTGCGCGCGGCGCTGCTGACCGCGGCGGTGATCCCGCTGGCGATGCTGATGACCTTCACCGGCATGGTGCAGACCCAGGTGTCGGCCAACCTGATGAGCCTGGGCGCGCTCGATTTCGGCCTGATCGTGGACGGCGCCGTGATCATCGTCGAGAACTGCCTGCGCCGGCTGGGGCTGGCCGGCGCGCAGATCAGTCCACGCGAACGGCTGGAAGTGGTCTACGAGGCCACCACGGAGGTGATCCGCCCCAGCCTGTTCGGCATCGGCATCATCACCGCGGTGTACCTGCCCGTGTTCGCGCTGACCGGCGTCGAAGGCAAGATGTTCCACCCGATGGCCATCACCGTGGTGCTGGCGCTGACCGCGGCCCTGATGCTGTCGCTGACCTTCATCCCCGCCGGCATCGCCCTGCTGATCCGCGGCCCGGTGCAGGCGCACGACAGCCGCGTGATCGCAGTGGCGCAGCGCCTTTACGCACCGCTGCTGGAGCGCTCGCTGCGCGCGGGCTGGGGGCTGTCGCTGGCGGCCCTGCTCCTGCTGGCAGGCTGCGCCTGGCTGGCGACGCGCCTGGGCTCGGAGTTCGTGCCCAGCCTCGACGAGGGCGACGTGGCGCTGCATGCCATGCGCATCCCCGGCACCAGCCTGACGCAGGCGGTGCAGATGCAGAACCAGCTGGAAGCGACGCTCAGGCAGGCGCCCGAGGTGGAGCGCGTGTTCGCCAAGATCGGCACCGCCGAGGTCGCCAACGACCCCATGCCTCCGAACGTGGCAGACACCTTCGTGATGCTCAAGCCGCGTAGCGACTGGCCTGAGCCGGGCAAGCCCAAGGCCGAGGTGGTGGCCGCACTCGAGCGGCTGGCCGCGCAGGTGCCGGGCAACAACTACGAGTTCACCCAGCCGATCCAGATGCGCTTCAACGAGCTGATCTCCGGCGTGCGCGCCGACTTCGCGGTGAAGATCTACGGCGACGACCTGGACACGCTGGTCGCCGCCGGCGAGCGCATCGAGAAGCTGCTGTCCGGCATCGACGGCGCCGCCGACGTGCGCAGCGAGCAGGCCGAGGGCCTGCCGCTGCTGACCGTGACGCCGCGTCGCGAAGCCCTCGCCCGCTACGGCCTGCATATCGCCGAACTGCAGGAGCTGGTGACCACCGCCTACGGCGGCAGCGAGGCCGGACTGCTGTACGAGGGCGACCGCCGCAGCCCCATCGTGATCCGCCTGCCGGAGGCACTGCGCAACGACCCGCGCGCCATGCAGCGCCTGCCGCTACCCCTGCCGGGTGGCGGCTACGTGCCGCTGGGCGAGGTCGCGACCGTGACACTGGGTAGCGGTCCCAACGAGATCAAGCGCGAGCAGGGCAAGCGCCGCATCGTGGTCAGCGCCAACGTGCGCGGGCGTGACCTCGGCTCCTTCGTCAAGGAGTCGCGCGAACGGCTGAAGAGCCAGGCCAGGCTGCCACCCGGCTACTGGCTGGAGTACGGCGGCAGCTTCCAGCAGCTGGAATCGGCGGCACGGCGCCTTGCCGTGGTCGTGCCGCTGACCCTGGCCCTGATCCTGGGTCTGCTGTGGCTGGCCTTCGGCTCGCTGCGCGACGCGCTGGTGATCTTCTCGGGCGTGCCGCTGGCGCTCACCGGCGGCGTGCTGGCGCTGTGGCTGCGCGGCATTCCCTTCTCGATCTCCGCCGGCGTCGGCTTCATCGCCCTGTCCGGCGTTGCGGTGTTGAATGGCCTGGTGATGGTGAGCTTCATCCGGCGCCTGCGCGAGAAAGGCATGGCCCTGGAGGCGGCGATCCGCGAGGGTGCGCTGACGCGGTTGCGGCCGGTGCTGATGACCGCCCTGGTCGCCAGCCTCGGCTTCGTGCCCATGGCCTTCAACACCGGCATCGGCTCGGAGGTGCAGCGCCCGCTGGCGACGGTGGTGATCGGCGGCATCCTGTCGTCCACGCTGCTGACCCTGCTGGTGCTGCCGGCGCTGTATCGCTGGGCCTGCCTGCGTTTCGAGGCAGGGCTTGCAGCCGGGACCGGGGTCCAGGGTCATGCTGGCGCGACCTGAGGGACACGAACCATGGACCCACTGAAGGAAGCGATCGACCACGAACTGCTGCTGGGCAGCCAGTTGCTGGCCCGGCACAGCGCCGCTGCGGCGTTCCGCCATTTCGAACGCGCCCACATCCTGTCGCAACGCCGAACCTGGGATCATTTGCGCAGCCACGCCTGGATGTGGCGTGCCGGCTGGTTGAGGCGTGATGTCGGCGAACTGCTCGGCCAGACGCTGCGCATGGTCGCCGCGCTGGTCTTCTCGCGCGTCTGGGTGCCGGAGGGCAACACCGGCGGCGCCGGCGTCAGCGCCTTCCGGCCCATGCCGGTGCCGGAAGACCTGCGCGCGATCCTGCAGCGCCCGCGTCCGCGGCTGCGCTACGGCTGAACCATCCGGGCAACACGCTCGTCCGGGTGAACGAACGTATTGATCGTTCGCCACCGGGAGGAAAAAGCAAAGCGATCGATCCGCCCCACATGCCCTGTTCACGGCGAACGCCGTGGCTCCACGGTCAACTACAACTGTTTTCATGACGAATGAATCAGTCGCGCGCACCAAAAAATGGCCGCGCTGAGCGGATGAAATCGAACGACAAACGGACCGATGGCTCACATGCATTGACCACTAGACTTTACTCGGGGATTTGGTCTCGTCATGCAGACAGGACCTTTCAGTCGCCGGGGCGTCCGTGCTCTTGAGCCGGACCCACGGCTTGGTGTGCCACGGGTGCCCAGCAGATGACGACGCAAGCCAAGGATCTGGCAGAGAACATCAACCGGTTCTACGACGCAGCAATGTTCAGCGACCGCCTGATCAACTACTACGGCGGCAGCGACTACACCAACTTCGGATACTGGACCGACGCGACCCCGGACGCCAAGGCGGCCTGCGACGCACTGATGGCCCAGCTGCTGGGCTTCATTCCGGAAAAGAAGGGGCGGATCCTCGACGTCGCCTGCGGCAAGGGTGAAACCTCCCGCTACCTGTCCACCTTCTACCCGGCCGGACAGATCACGGCGATCAACATTTCCGAACGGCAGCTGAGCAGGGGGCGCGAAATCGTCCCGGGCGCGAACTTCATGTTGATGGACGCCACCGCGCTGGAGTTTCCGGATGCGTCCTTCGATGCGGTTGTCTGCGTGGAGGCGGCCTTCCATTTCAACACCCGCGAGAAGTTCCTGCGGGAAGCCGCCCGCGTGCTCAAGCCGGGCGGACACCTGGTGCTCAGCGATATCCTGACTTCGCGGCGCGCCGACGAAGATCACCAGCGCCGCATCGGCGACAACCACGTGGCGGACCTGGACGAGTACCGCGCGCTGTATGCAGGCGCAGGTCTCGCGGTCGACGCTCTGGTGGACGCCACGGAAAATTGCTGGAGGGGCCACTACCGTCACATGGTGAACTACGCCCACGAGGCATTGCTGCACCGGCAGGTCACCCGCAGCCAGCTGCAGCAGTCGCTGGACATCTACTACGAGCGCGCCCAGTACATCGAGCACTACCTGCTGGTCAGCGCGATCCGGCGCTGACCCCGGCTTCAGCTCCCGGGGCGCAGCGCCCGCAGCAACCCGATACCCTGCTCGATCCGGTCGTCGCGCATGCCCGACATGGCCATGCGCTGCGTCAGGCGCAGCAGCAGGGCCTCCCATGCGTCGTCCTCACCGAAACCCAGCTCGGACATTTCCACCAGCTGATCGACCATATCCAGGTCCTGGCGCCAGCGGACATCGTTGGGACCATGATCCAGCAAGCCCTTCATCAGCAAAGGCGCCCAGGATTTGTGCAGGAACTCCAGAACCACCGCCGGCACGTCGACCTCGCGCCCGAAGGTGGACAGGCGCAGTTCCTCGATCACCCGGCGCTGCACGGTATGCAGGACCGACTGGCGCCGCTCCCGGGCCCGCAGGCGCTTGGACTCCATGAACTGCTGCACCTGCGCCTCATCGACCGGTTGCTGCGTCAGCAGCGCCTGGCGCACGAACTCCGGCGCCAGCTCGAACTGCACCAGCAACTGCTCCAGGCGCTCCGCCGCACGGCGCTCCTCGACATTGCCGGTCACCCGCGCGGTGGCCGCCTTCAGCATCATTTCGTCCACCAGGCTGCTGACCGGGTGGTGCGGCGAGGTGAACAGGGTGGCGTCGGCCAGGGCGGTCTTGACCAGGGGCAGCCGCACTGCGTCCTGGCGCCGGCGCAGCTCTTCCGGCAGCAGCGGGTCGGCGATCGCCTCGCTGAGGAACTGGCCGGCGGCGCTCATGCGCTGCAGCGGCGCATGGCGCTGCTCCTGCGGCAGGTCGGGTATCGACTGGTTCTCGGCCAGCGCCAGCAGGTCGGCCGCCAGCGCGTGGTCGTTGTAGAGCCTGTCGTCGGCCTTGGCGGCATAGTTCCGCAGCATCGACAGCGTGCCGTCGTCGACCTTCGGCTCGGTCCGCGCCGCCTGCTCCGGCATGGGCAGGGCGGCCCGCTGCGCGTCCAGCTGCTGGGCGGTGCTGCCGATCGCCCGCAGCGCCACCAGCAGGCCGCGATAGAGCTCGCCCAGCCGCAGCAGCACGTCCTCGCCGAAGCGTGCGAACAGGAACGGCCGGTGCGCCGCCGGCCAGCCCAGCTGCTCCGCGGTGTCCTGCAGCGCCCGCGACAACCCGGCCGGCGCCAGCGCCCGGACGTGCACCGGTACGTACAGGGTGCGGCGGATCAGCTGCAGGCGGTCATCCAGCTGGCCCAGCAGCCTGGCGTACTTCTCTTCCGCGCGCAGTTCGGCGCGGCCGGCCACCAGGTCTTCGCTGGCCCCTGGCTCGTCCGGCGCCGCGCCGCTGCCGATCAGGCGCGTGTCCACCGCGTAGATGAAGGTGTCGACCCAGCGCCCGGAAATGACCTCGAACAGCCGGCGCAGCTCGCGGACCGACTCACGGAGGACCGGGTCAGCGGCCGTGGCCTCGTATTCGGCCAGGGCATCGGGCATGTGGTGCATGAACGGCGCCAGCAGCCAGGCCAGCTCGCCGCGGATGGTGCGGCGCAGGGAATCGGCGGCTGCGGCGCCCAGGCGCTGCAGGTAGAAGGACTGTTCGGCGCCCGAGGCATGGCCATCGGTCAGCGAGCGCTGCAGGGGCGCCATCATGCCGCAGCCCCGCTGCCTGTTCTGCTGAACATCATTCCCTGCGTATCCCGAAAAAGTGCAAATCCCGATGTGCGGATTTTACGGTTGGCGCGAGCCGGACAAGCCCCGCAGGCAGACGAAATCCCCCGGTAAATCCAGCCCATGGTCCACTTCGGACGTTACAAGCGGACTGCCAGAACCCAGCAAGAGCCATGCCTTTGCGGCGCGGACGCGCGGACATCTTTTGCGAAGGATCAGGCAAGCGCCGCGGCGCTGCGCAGGCGGTTCTCGCCGCTGCGCGTGTAGAGCGCCGCGCCGAACTGCTCCGGCGAATCCGGCTGCAGGATCGTATCGACGTACCACCACTCGCCGTGGGTGCGCTCCGGCGTGATGTCCAGCAGCACGTAGCCGTGACGCTCGCCGTCGAAGTACTTGATGTGCGGATCGATCAGGCCGAAGGCCGCCCGCAGCAGCGGCGTCGTGCCCGCGGGCAGGCCGCTGGAGGTCACCGAGGGCGAGACGAATTCCACGCCATGGGCCTTGATCAGGCCCAGGTCCAGCGGATCGCCCACGATATTGTCGATCAGCGTCAGCAGCTCACCCGGATCGCGGTACAGCTCGTTGCCCCAGGAACTGTGGATGTCGCCGGTCAGCACCACGACGTTCTCCACGCCGCCGCGCTCGATCGCATCGAACACGCGGTCGCGTGCCGCCGGGTAGCCGTCCCACTGGTCGGCATTGAGCGCCAGCAGTTCCTCGGCCAGCGTGATGCCCAGCAGCGACAGGTCCGGCAGCGAGGCCAGGCGCAGCTGGCCGAACATCACCTGCTGGCCCAACAGCTTCCAGTGTGCGGTGGACGCGGTCAGTCGTTCGGTCAGCCAGTTCTCCTGGCGCAGGCCCAGCAGCTGGCGCGTCGGATCGTTCAGCTCCGGCCCGAAGGGCAGGATGTTCAATGGCTCCTCGCGACCGTAGAGGCGCGTGTCGAGCATGATCAGGTCCACCAGGTCGCCGAACACGAACTGCCGCCAGATGCGCTGCGGGTCCGCCGGGTCGGCGACGCGGATCGGCAGCCACTCGAAGTACGCCATGATCGAGGCCGCCTTGCGGTACTCCCACTGCCCTTCCTCTCCTTCCGTGTGATTCTGGGCACCACCGTTCCAGGAATCGTTGGTCGATTCATGGTCGTCCCAGACCACGATCATCGGGTGCTGGAGGGTCATCGCCTGCAGGTCGGGGTCGGTGCGGTACTGGGCGTGGCGGTCGCGGTAGTCGTCCAGCGTCACCATCTCGCGGCCGTTGCTGTGGTCGCGGCCATCGTGGCCCGTGGAGCCGGATTCGTAGATGTAGTCGCCCAGGTGGAACACCGCGTCCAGATCCAGGCGCTCCGCGATGCGGCCATAGACACCGAAGTAGCCCGCCGGGTAGTTGGAGCAGGAGGTGAAGGCGAAGCGCAGGTGATCCACCGCTCCCACCGGCAGGGTCTTGGTGCGGCCCACCGGCGAGTGCGCCCCGCCGGCCTCGAAGCGGTACCAGTAGCGCGTACCGGGGGCCAGGCCCGCCGGATCGACCTTGACCGTGTAGTCCCGCGCAAGATCGGTGACGACCGTATCCGACAACACCACATCCTTCAGTTCCGGGTCGCGGGCCAGGAGATAGCGCACGCGCAGCGGCCCGTCGCGCTCCGGGGTGACGCGGGTCCAGAGGATGACGCGGTCGCTGAGCGGGTCGCCGCTGGCAACGCCGTGCTCGAAACGGACTGCGCCCGAGGCGCCATCGACCGGCTCGCTGCTGCCGCAGCCGGGCAGGAGGGTCACGCCGGACAGGCCGCCGAGGCCCTGCAGGAACTTGCGACGCCGCATCATTCGGTACTCCCCTGGACGAATCCCGAAGTCTGGCGCCGGCAGATCAACGGCAGATGAAACGAAAGCTAGGATAATCAGCCCATGCTCAAGACCACCCTGCTCTTCTTCGCCACCGCCCTGGCCGAGATCGTCGGCTGCTACCTGCCTTGGCTGTGGCTGCGCCAGGGCAAGTCCGCCTGGCTGCTGCTGCCGGCCGCGGCCAGCCTGGCGCTGTTTGTCTGGCTGCTGAGCCTGCACCCCGCCGCCAGCGGCCGGGTCTACGCCGCCTATGGCGGGGTCTATGTCTTCACTGCCCTGGTCTGGCTGCGTCTGGTGGACGGCGTGCGGCTCAGCTCCTGGGACTGGGTCGGCGCCGGGGTGGCCTTGGCCGGCATGGCGATCATCGCGGCCGGCTGGCAGCGCCCGGCCTAGGGACCGGGACCGGCCCGCTAGTCCCTGCGGGTGAGGCGCGGCGGGCCCCGGCGCCGGACAATCCTGGCCGGTTATTTATTCCCGGAAGTGCTGTTTTCAGACGATTTTCGGCCGGCGGGCGACTGCCGCGGCGATTTGTCTTAAGATTGCGCCCCATTTTGCACTGCACCATGGATTGAAATGGCAGCCTTCGCCCCTGAGCGCGTCCTCAGTGTCCATCACTGGAACGACTCCCTTTTCAGTTTCAAGACGACCCGCGGTCCGGGCCTGCGCTTCCGCAACGGCCAGTTCGTGATGATCGGCCTTGAGGTCAACGGCCGGCCGCTGATGCGCGCCTACAGCATCGCCAGCGCCAACTACGAGGACCACCTCGAGTTCTTCAGCATCAAGGTCCAGAACGGCCCGCTGACCTCGCGCCTGCAGCACCTGAAGGAAGGCGACGAACTGCTGGTCAGCACCAAGCCCACGGGCAGCCTGGTGCTGGACGACCTCAAGCCGGCCAAGAACCTGTATTTCTTCAGCACCGGCACCGGCCTGGCGCCGTTCATGTGCCTGATCAAGGACCCGGAAGCCTACGAGCGCTACGAGAAGATCGTGCTGATCCACGGCGTGCGCAACGTCAACGACCTGGCCTACCAGCAGTACATCGAAGGCCTGCCCGAGGACGATGTCCTGGGCGACCTGGTGCGCGACAAGCTGATCTACTACCCGCTGGTCACCCGCGAGGACTTCCGCAACCAGGGCCGCCTGACCGACGTGATCCGCAGCGGCAAGCTGGCCGCGGACATCGGCCTGCCGGACCTGAACCCGGTGACCGACCGCGTGATGATCTGCGGCAGCCCGCAGATGCTGAAGGACTCCTGCGAGATCCTCGACGGTCGCGGCTTCGAGATTTCCCCGCGCATCGGCACGGCGGGCGACTACGTCATCGAACGCGCATTCGTCGAGAAGTAGCGCCACGGTTGTACACCGAAGATAGGCACCGGAGGCCCGCACATGCGGGCCTTCTTCGTTGATCCATCCTGCATCTTCCGACAAAAAAATCAGCGCTTTGCTGCCTTGCCGGTCTATAATCCGTTCGGACGGCATGCAGGCCGCCACCCCAGGGATGTTTTAGCCTCCGCCGCGCGGGTCCGGCAGCGGTAGTTGAGGCTGCCGGGGCTGGCCTGCCCAAGACAAGACAGACTAGAGACCGTGCGAGGCCACGAATGACCGATTTCGTCAGCATTCCGGAATCGCCCCAGTTCTGGGGCACCGCCTTATACGTGGTCGGCGTCTTCGGCCTTTGCGCCCTGATGCTGATCCTGTCGCACCTGCTCGGTGGCCGCTCCAGTGCCCGCGCCCGCAACGAGGCCTTCGAATCCGGCGTGGTTTCCGGCTCCCCCGAGAAGCTGCGCCTGTCCGCCAAGTTCTACCTGGTGGCGGTGTTCTTCGTGATCTTCGACGTGGAGGCGCTGTTCCTCTACGCCTGGGCCGTGTCCGTCCGTGAAGCCGGCTGGATGGGCTTCATCGAGGCGTTCATCTTCATCTTCATCCTGGGCGCCAGCCTGGTCTACCTCGTCCGCATCGGTGCCCTCGACTGGGCCCCGCAGGCGCGCAAGGCGCGCCGGCTGCGCGAAGAACAGACCTGATCGGCCACCCGGCAAGCGCGAGCCAGCCCCATGCCTTCATACACCCTTACCCGAATAGACTCGAACCGTCCGACCGGCGTTTCGCCCTTCGCCAAGCCGGCCGAGGAGACGTTCACCGAGGAGCAGGTCAGCCGCAACGTGCTGACCGCCAAGCTCTCGGACATGGTCCAGTGGGGTCGCAAGAACTCGATCTGGCCCTACAATTTCGGCCTGTCCTGCTGCTACGTCGAGATGGCCACCGCCTTCACGCCGACGCACGACCTCGCCCGCTTCGGCGCCGAGGTGATCCGCGCCACGCCGCGCCAGGCCGACCTGATGGTCATCGCCGGCACCTGCTTCATCAAGATGGCACCGGTGGTGCAGCGCCTGTACGAGCAGCTGCTGGAGCCCAAGTGGGTGATCAGCATGGGCTCCTGCGCCAACTCCGGCGGCATGTACGACATCTATTCCGTGGTGCAGGGCGTGGACAAGTTCCTGCCGGTGGACCTCTACGTGCCGGGCTGCCCGCCGCGCCCCGAGGCCTTCCTGCAGGGCCTGATGATGCTGCAGGACTCCATCGGCCAGGAGCGGCGCCCGCTGTCCTGGGTGGTGGGCGACCAGGGCATCTACAAGGCGAAGATGCCGTCGCAGCGCGATGCCAAGCACGCGGAGCGCCAGGCCCAGACCATCCTGCGCAGCCCGGATTCGGTGTAAGGCATGGCTGCCGACGGAGTCCCGACCCTGCCCGAAGTCGTGCGCGAACTGATCGCGCGCTTCGGCGAAAACCTGTTCACCCTGCAGCCCACCGTCGACCAGGTGCCGACGCTGTGGCTGCCGGCCAACCGCCTGCACGACGTGCTGCGCTACCTCAAGAACGAGGTGCCCAAGCCCTACAGGATGCTGTACGACCTGACGGCGATGGACGAGCGGCTGCGCAAGCACCGCCCCGGCCTGCCGGCAGCCGACTTCACGGTGATCTATCACCTGCTGTCGATCGACCGCGACATCGCCACCCGCGGCAAGGGTGACGTCCGCCTGAAGGTGGCGCTCCAGGGTGAAACGCCCTCGCTGCCCACCATCACCAATGTCTACCTCAACGCCAACTGGTACGAGCGTGAGGCCTGGGACATGTTCGGCATCGTCTTCGACGGCCACCCGGGCCTGCGCCGCATCCTGCTGCCGCCGA
The DNA here is from genome assembly GCF_003428335.1 of Solimonas sp. K1W22B-7. Lineage (GTDB taxonomy): Bacteria > Pseudomonadota > Gammaproteobacteria > Nevskiales > Nevskiaceae > Solimonas_A. The sequence goes on along the minus strand of NZ_CP031704.1, from coordinate 1,990,092 downwards.
CCTGGACCGGTCACCCGCTGCGCAAGGACTACCCGGCGCGCGCCACCGAGTTCGATCCCTTCTACCTCGATGCCCTGAAGCAGGACATGGAGCAGGAGGCGCTGCGTTTCGTCCCCGAGGACTGGGGCATGAAGCGCGGTACCGACGAACACGATTTCATGTACCTCAACTTCGGCCCGAACCACCCGGCGGCGCACGGCGCCTTCCGCGTGGTGCTGCAGCTCGACGGCGAGGAAGTGGTGGATTGCGTGCCGGATATCGGCTACCACCACCGCGGCGCCGAGAAGATGGGCGAGCGCCAGTCCTGGCATACCTACATCCCGTACACCGACCGTATCGATTACCTCGGCGGCGTGATGAACAACCTGCCCTACGTGCTGGCGCTGGAAAAGCTCGCCGGCATCAAGGTGCCGGAGCGCGTCCAGACCATCCGCGTGATGCTCTGCGAGTTCTTCCGCATCACCTCGCACCTGCTGTTCTACGGCACCTACGCCCAGGACGTCGGCGCGATGTCGCCGGTGTTCTACATGTTCGTGGACCGCCAGAAAGCCTATGACGTGATCGAGGCGATCACGGGCTTTCGCATGCACCCGGCCTGGTTCCGCATCGGCGGCGTGGCGCACGACCTGCCGCAGGGCTGGGACCGCAAGGTCCGCGAGTTCCTCGACTGGATGCCCAAGCGCCTCGACGAATACAAGAAGGCCGCGGTCGAGAACGCGATCTTCAAGTCGCGCTCGCGCGACGTCGCCGCCTACGACACCGCCTCGGCGATGGAATGGGGCGTCACCGGTCCCGGCCTGCGTGCCACCGGCTGCAACTACGACCTGCGCAAGGCCCGCCCCTACTCCGGCTACGAGAACTTCGACTTCGAGGTGCCGGTGTACCACAAGGGCGACTGCTACGACCGCACCCTGGCGCGCGAGGAAGAGATCCGCCAGTCGCTGCGCATCATCGAGCAGTGCCTCAACAACATGCCTTCCGGCCCGTACAAGGCGGACCACCCGCTGACCTGCCCGCCGCCGAAGGAGCGCACCCTGCGCGACATCGAAACGCTGATCACGCACTTCCTCGACGTGTCCTGGGGCCCGGTGATGCCGGCCGGCGAAACCAGCCAGATGATCGAGGCGACCAAGGGCATCAACAGCTACTACCTCACCAGCGACGCGAGCACGATGAGCTACCGCACGCGCATCCGCACGCCGAGCTTCGCGCACCTGCAGCAGATTCCGGCGGCGATCAACGGGCACATGGTGCCCGACCTGATCGCCTATATCGCCAGCATTGACTTCGTGATGGCCGATGTCGACCGTTAACGCCAAGAAGAAAACAAGTCCGCAAATGAACGCAAATAAACGCAAATCGAAAAGCGCTTTTGCCTGTCATTCGCGTTCATTCGCGTTCATTTGCGGACTGCCTGTCTTTTGACCCGCGCTATGACCGACAAAGTCATCAAACTCGCCGACCTCAACAAGACGGCGTTCGTCCTCAGCGACGAGGAACGCCACGAGGTCGAGCACGCCCTGACCCACTACCCCGACGGCCGCGCGGCGAGCATCGACGCGCTCAAGGCGGTGCAGAAGCACCGTGGCTGGGTGCCCGACGAGGCGATCCCGGTGCTGGCCGAGGCCATCGGCATCAGCGCCGCCGATCTCGAGGGCGTGGCCACCTTCTACAGCCTGATCTTCCGCCGCCCGGTGGGCCGCCACGTGATCAAGGTCTGCGACAGCATCTCCTGCCATCTCACCGGCTACGACGAGCTGCGCGGCGAGCTGGTGAAGCAGCTGGGCATCAACTACGGCCAGACCACCAAGGACGGCCGCTACACCCTGCTGCCGATCTGCTGCCTGGGCGCCTGCGACCGCGGCGCGACGATGATGATCGACGACGACCTGCATGGTCCGGTCGAGCCGAAAGACGTCGCCGGCATCCTGGGGACCTATTCATGAGCCTGCGCAGCGCGAACGACCCGAAGTACCAGAAGCCGCTGACGCGCCTGATCGACGTCGCCGCCGGCCCGCTGGGCCTGAAGGATCACGAGGCCGAGGGCGGCTACTCCGCCCTGCGCAAGGCGCTCAAGGACCTCAAGCCGCAGGACGTGCAGGCCAAGGTCAAGGAAGCCAACCTGCGCGGCCGCGGCGGCGCCGGCTTCCCCACCGGCATCAAGTGGTCGCTGATTCCCATGGGGCCGGACGCCGGCACCAAGTACCTCGTCTGCAACGCCGACGAGATGGAGCCGGGTACCTTCAAGGACCGGCTGCTGATGGAGCAGTCGCCGCACCAGCTGGTGGAGGCGATGGCGCTCTGCGCCTACGCGATCCAGGCGCAGACCGGCTACATCTTCCTGCGCGGCGAGTACGTCGTCGCCGCCGAGCGCCTGAACCAGGCCATCGCCGAGGCGCGCGCCGCCGGCCTGCTGGGCCAGAACGTGCTGGGTGGCGCCTGGAGCTTCGAGCTCTACGTGCACACCGGTGCCGGCCGCTACATCTGCGGTGAGGAAACCGCCCTGATCAACTCGCTGGAAGGCCGCCGCGCGAATCCGCGCGCCAAGCCGCCGTTCCCGCAGATCGCCGGCCTCTGGGGCCGTCCGACCATCGTCAACAACGTCGAGACGCTGTGCAACGTCCCGCACATCCTGCTCAACGGTTCGGCCTGGTTCAAGGAACTGAACCAGGGCAAGACCAGCGACGCCGGCACCAAGCTCTACGGTGTCTCCGGCCGCGCCAACAAGCCGGGCTGCTGGGAACTGCCGATGGGCACCACCGCGCGCGAGCTGCTGGAAGTGCATGCCGGCGGCATGCGCGACGGCAAGAAGCTCAAGGCCTGGCTGCCGGGCGGCGCGTCCACCGACTTCCTGCTGCCCGAGCACCTCGACCTGCCGATGGACTTCGACACCATCGCCCGCGCCGGCTCGCGCATGGGCACCGGCCTGATCACCGTGGTGGCCGAGGACCAGAGCATGGTCTCGGCGGTGCGCAACCTGGAAGAGTTCTTCTCGCGCGAATCCTGCGGCTGGTGCACGCCCTGCCGCGACGGCCTGCCCTGGACGGTCAAGATCCTGCGCGCCATCGAAACCGGCCAGGGCCAGACCGGCGACATCGAACTGCTGTCCAAGATGACGCGCTGGCTCGGACCCGGCCGCACCTTCTGCGCCCACGCGCCCGGCGCGATGGAGCCGCTGCAGTCGGCGATCAAGTATTTCCGCGACGAATTCGAGATCGGCATCGTCTGCGACATCGACTCGAGCAAGCTCGACGTCTGCACCCTCCCCGCGGGGTTGCCGGACATCACCGACCACCGCGATCTCGCCACGAAAGCAAGCTGACCCATGGCCACCATTCACGTTGACGGCAAGCAGCACGAGGTCAAGGGCGGCGAGAACCTGCTCCAGACCTGCCTCTCGCTGGGCCTGGACATCCCCTATTTCTGCTGGCACCCGGCGCTGGATTCCGTCGGCGCCTGCCGCCAGTGCGCGGTCAAGCAGTACAAGGACGGCGACGACAAGCAGGGCCGCATCGTCATGTCCTGCATGACGCCGACCACGGACAACACCTGGATCTCGATCGACGACGCCGAGGCCAAGGAATTCCGCGAGACCATCATCTCCTTCCTGATGACCAACCACCCGCACGACTGCCCGGTCTGCGAGGAAGGCGGCCACTGTCATCTGCAGGACATGACGGTGATGACCGGTCATCACAACCGCGAGTACCGCTTCAACAAGCGCACCCACCGCAACCAGGACCTCGGCCCCTTCATCGGGCACGAGATGAACCGCTGCATCTCCTGCTACCGCTGCGTGCGCTTCTACAACGACTACGCCGGCGGCACCGACCTGGGCGTGTTCGGCTCGGCCGCCAACGTCTACTTCGGGCGCGAGAAGGACGGCACGCTGGAGAACGAGTTCTCCGGCAACCTCACCGAGGTCTGCCCCACCGGCGTGTTCACCGACAAGACCCACTCCGAGCGCTACACGCGCAAGTGGGACATGCAGTTCGCGCCCAGCATCTGCGCCAGCTGCTCGGTAGGCTGCAATATCTCCCCGGGCGAACGCTACGGCGAGGTGCGCCGCATCGAGAACCGCTACCACGGCGAGCTCAACGGCTACTTCCTCTGCGACCGCGGCCGCTTCGGCTACGGCTACGTCAACGGCAAGGACCGTCCGCGCCAGCTGGCGGTGACCAAGGACGGCCGCCGCGAGGCGATGGACACGGGCGACGCGCTGGACTTCATCCGCCAGCAGCTCAAGGCCGGCAAGCCGGTGCTGGGCATCGGCTCGCCGCGCGCCTCGATCGAATCCAACCACGCCCTGCGCGAGCTGGTCGGCGCCGCCAACTTCAGCAACGGCCAGACCGCGCAGGACGCGGCCCTGGTCAGCCTCTGCCTGGACGTGCTGCGCCAGGGCCCCGCCAAGTGCGCCACGCCGCTGTCGATGGAAGACGCCGACGCCGTGCTGGTGCTGGGCGAGGACGTGCTGGCCACCGCACCGCGCATCGCCCTGGCCCTGCGCCAGGCCGCCCGCGGCAAGGCCGACACTTTGTGCGCCGAGAAGAAGGTGCCGGACTGGCAGGCCGCCTCCTCCGCCGACATCGCGCAGCGCCAGCTCAACCCGGTGTTCGTCGCCACCCCGGCGAAGACCCGCTTCGACGACATCGCCGCGGCCACGCACCGCGCCGCCGCGCCGGACCTCGCCCGCCTGGGCTACGCCATCGCCCACGCGCTGGACAGCAGCAGCCCGGCCGTCGACGGCCTCGACGCCAGGACCGCCGAACTGGCGCAGCGCATCGCCGCCACGCTCAAGGCCGCCAAGCGTCCGCTGGTGATCTCCGGCACCGGCTGCGGCGACGCCGCCGTGATCCAGGCCGCCGCCAACATCGCCTGGGCCCTGCAGGCCAGCCACCCGGCCGCGGAGATCTGCCTGGCCGTGCCCGAGGCCAACAGCATCGGCGTGGCCCTGTTCGAGGCTGCCGACCTGGAGACCATGCTGGCGCGCGCCGCCAGCGAGCCCAGCGTGCTGGTGGTGGTGGAAAACGACCTCTATGCGCGCCTGCCGGCCGCCCAGGTCGATGCCGCCCTGTCCAAGGCCATGCTGATCGTGCTGGACCACCAGGACACCCGCACCGCGCAGCGCGCCCAGGCCCTGCTGCCGGCGGCGAGCTTCGCCGAAGGCGACGGCACCCTGGTCAACTACGAAGGCCGCGCCCAGCGCTACTTCCAGAACTTCGACCCGGCGTACTACAACCGCAGCATCGCCACCGCCGAATCCTGGCGCTGGCTGGACCGGCTGCAGAACGGCGACGCCGCCCGCGAGAACCTCGACGACGTGCTGGCGCAGGCCGAGGCCGCGCTGCCGGCGCTCAAGGGCATCGTCAGCGCCGCGCCGAATGCCAGCTTCCGCATCAAGGGCATGAAGATCGCGCGCGCCCCCCAGCGCCAGTCCGGCCGCACCGCCGCCCGCGCCAACATCTTCGTGCACGAGCCGCGCTCGACGCAGGACGCCGACTCGGCCCTGTCGTTCTCGATGGAAGGCGTCAACGGCGCCTCGGGCATCGACCGCCCGCCGGAACTGCTGCCCTTCGCCTGGGCCCCGGGCTGGAACAGCCCGCAGGCCTGGAACAAGTTCCAGTCCGAGGTCGGCGGCGCCCTGCGCGGCGGCGACCCGGGTGTGCAGCTGCTGAAGGCCAGCGCCTCGCGCCCTCCCTTCTATACGGCCGTGCCCGCAGCATGGGCGCCCAACGGCGTCCTGCGCGTCGAGCCGCTGTACCAGCACTTCGGCAGCGAAGAACTGTCGTCGCTGGCCGAACCGATCCAGAAACGCATTCCGGCGAGCTACGCCGCGATCAGCGTCGGCGATGCCGCGCGCCTGGGCGTGAACCACGCCGAGCGCATCGACATCACCCTGGACGGCCAGACCTTCAGCCTGCCTGCCCGCGTCCGCCCGGACCTGCCGGCCGGCGTACTCGGACTGCCGGTGGGGCTGGCCGGCGTACCGCCGCTGAAGGCCGGCAGCGGTGCCACCGTGACCAAGGGGGGTTGAGCGCATGCTGGAATGGCTGAAATCCCCGGTCGTCCTCGCCGCCCTCTGGGCCATGTTCCAGGCAGTGGTCATCCTGCTGAGCCTGGTGCTGTCGGCCGCCTGGATGATCTGGCTGGAGCGCCGCCTGCTGGCGCTGTGGCAGGACCGCTACGGCCCCAACCGCATCGGCCCTTTCGGACTCGGCCAGGTCATCGCGGACATGATCAAGATCTTCTTCAAGGAAGACTGGACGCCGCCCTTCGTCGACAAGTTCACCTTCATCCTGGCGCCGCTGATCGCGATGAGCATGATGATGCTGGGCTTCCTGTTCGTGCCCATCACCCCGACCTGGGGCGTGGCGGCACCGGACCTGGGCATGCTGTTCTTCTTCGCCATCGCGGGCCTGGCGGTCTACGCCGTGATGCTCGGCGGCTGGGCCTCCAACAGCAAGTACGCGCTGCTCGGCGGCCTGCGCTCCACCGCACAGACCATCTCCTATGAAGTGTTCATGGGCCTGTCGCTGATGGGCATCGTGATGCAGGCCGGCACCTTCAACCTGCGCGAGATCGTGGAGTACCAGCAGGCCGGCTACTGGAACATCATCCCGCAGTTCTTCGGCTTCTGGGTCTGGGCCCTGGCCGGCATCGCGGTGACGCACCGCACGCCCTTCGACCTGCCCGAGGCGGAGTCGGAACTGGCGGCCGGCTACCACACCGAGTACTCGGGCATGAAGTTCGGCATGTTCTTCGTCGGCGAGTACGTCGGCATCGTCATGGTCTCGGGCCTGACGGTGGCGCTGTTCTTCGGCGGCTGGGAAGGCCCGTTCTGGACCGACAGGATTCCCTTCGTCTGGTTCGCCATCAAGTGCCTGCTGTTCATGTCCAGCTTCATCCTGCTGCGCGCCGCGCTGCCGCGCCCGCGCTACGACCACATGATGTCGGCGGCCTGGAAGGTGTGCCTGCCGCTGTCGCTGATCAACCTGCTCGTGACCGCGGCCGTCGTGCTGTGGCAGGGCCAGGGAGCCTAGACATGTCCCAGCTCAAGGCCGTGCTGCACGGTATCTACACGCAGTTCCGCAGCATCGGGATGATCTTCTCCCACAGCTGGCGCCCGCGCGACACCATCAGCTACCCCGAGGTGAAGCCCTACATCCCGCCGCGCTACCGCGGCCGCATCGTGCTGACGCGCGATCCGGACGGCGAAGAGCGCTGCGTCGCCTGCAACCTCTGCGCGGTGGCCTGCCCGGTGGGCTGCATCTCGCTGCAGAAGGGCGAGCGGGAAGACGGGCGCTGGTACCCGGAGTTCTTCCGCATCAACTTCTCGCGCTGCATCTTCTGCGGCCTCTGCGAGGAGGCCTGCCCGACCAACGCGATCCAGCTGACGCCGGACTACGAGATGGGCGAGTACAACCGCCAGAACCTGGTCTACGAAAAGGAACACCTGCTGATCAGCGGGCCCGGCAAGTATCCGGACTACAACTTCTACCGGGTCGCCGGCATGGCCATCAAGGGCAAGGACAAGGGCGAGGCGCTGAACGAAGACGCCCCGGTCGACGTCAAGGGCCTGTTGCCCTAAAGGATCCAAGGACCGCAATGGAAATCCTGTTCTACGTCGCTGCCGCGATTGCGCTGTTCTCGACCGCCATGGTCGTGACCAGCCCGAACCCGGTGCATGCCCTGCTGTATCTCGTGCTGTCGCTGCTGGCGGTGGCCACCACCTTCTTCACGCTGGGCGCGCCGTTCGCCGGCGTGCTGCAGGTGATCGTCTACGCCGGCGCCATCCTGGTGCTGTTCGTGTTCGTGGTGATGATGCTCAACCTCGGCCGCCGCACGGTCGAGCAGGAACGCATCTGGCTGTCGCCGATGGCCGCCGCCGGCCCCGCGATCCTGGCCACGGTGCTGCTGTACCTGCTGGGCCGCGTGATCCTGCCGGACCATCACCTGACCGATGCCGGCCTCACGCTGGTGGACGCCAAGACGGTCGGCATCGTCCTCTACGGCCCCTACCTGCTGGCGGTCGAGCTGGCCTCGATGCTGCTGCTGGCCGGCCTGGTCGCCGCCTACCACCTGGGCAAATCCGAACAATGACGCCCCACGCCATCCCGATGGAGCACGCGCTCCTGCTCGCCGCGACGCTGTTCGCGCTGGGCCTCTGCGGCCTGGTCCTGCGCCGCAACATCATCTTCATGCTGATGTCGATCGAAGTGATGATGAACGCCACCGGCCTGGCCTTCGTCACCGCCGGCAGCCGCTGGGGCGCGGCCGACGGCCAGATCATGTTCATCCTGGTGCTGACGCTCGCCGCCGCCGAGGCCTGTGTCGGCCTGGCGCTGGTGATCCAGCTGTACAAGCGCTTCGGCACGCTGGACGTCGACGCCGCCAGCCAGATGAAGGGATAAGCAATGAATTATCTGCCCCTCGTCTTCATCGCCCCCCTGCTCGGCTTCCTGCTGCTGGCCTTCGCGCGCGGCCGCATCTCCGAGAACCTCGCCGCCACCATCGGCGTCGGCAGCGTCGGCATCTCGGCGCTGACCACCGCCACCGCGATCTGGCAGTTCCTGTCGGCGCCGCCGGCCGGCGGCTTCCTCACGGTGCCGCTGTGGACCTGGATGAAGGTCGGCAACTTCGCGCCGACCTTCACGCTGCACGTGGACGGCCTGTCGCTGACGATGATGAGCGTCATCACCGGCGTCGGCTTCATGATCCACCTGTTCGCGTCCTGGTACATGCGCGGCGACGAGGCGTTTGCGCGCTTCTTCTCCTACATGAACCTGTTCGTGGCCAGCATGCTGTTCCTGGTGCTGGGCGACAACCTGCTGTTCCTGTACTTCGGCTGGGAAGGCGTGGGCCTGGCGTCCTACCTGCTGATCGGCTTCTGGTACACCGACCCGGCCAACGGCGCCGCGGCGCGCAAGGCCTTCGTCATCACCCGCGTCGGCGACACGCTGATGGCGATCGGCCTGTTCATGCTGTACCGCGAGTTCGGCACGCTCAACATCAAGGAACTGGCCGTGATCGCCCCCACGCAGTGGGCGGTGGGTTCGCAGATGGCCACCATCACCTGCCTGCTGCTGCTGGGCGGCGCGGTCGGCAAGTCGGCGCAGCTGCCGCTGCAGACCTGGCTGCCGGACGCCATGGCCGGCCCCACACCGGTCTCGGCCCTGATCCACGCGGCGACCATGGTCACCGCGGGCGTGTACCTGATCGCGCGCATGAACGACCTGTTCGCGCTGTCGCCGTTCGCGCTGCACATGGTCGGCGTGGTCGGCGCCATCACCCTGCTGCTGGCCGGCTTCACCGCGCTGATGCAGACCGACATCAAGAAGATCCTGGCCTACTCGACCATGAGCCAGATCGGCTACATGTTCCTGGCCGAGGGCGTCGGCGCCTACCAGCCGGCGGTGTTTCACCTGATGACGCACGCCTTCTTCAAGGCGCTGCTGTTCCTCTCGGCGGGCTCGGTGATCCTGGCGATGCACCACGAGCAGGACATCTTCAAGATGGGCGGCCTGCGCAAGCACATCCCCTTCGTGTTCGCCTGCATGCTGATCGGCACGCTGGCGCTCACCGCCTTCCCGTTCACCTCGGGCTACGTCTCGAAGGACGAAATCCTGCACGAGGCTTATCTGACGGGTAACCACGACCTCTGGCTGGCCGGCCTGTTCGGCGCCTTCCTGACCGCGGTCTACAGCTTCCGCCTGATCTTCATCACCTTCTTCGGCCCGGAACGCTTCGACGCCAAGCACCATGCGCCGCATGGCGCACACAGCCTGGACCACCACATCCCGCTGGGCGTGCTGCTGGTGCTGTCGATCGTCGGCGGCCTGATCCACCTGCCGCTGGATGGCGTGCTGCCGCATGCGCCGATCCCGGAAGGCGAGCACCACGGCGGCATCATTCCGCACCTGCCGATGCTGGTGTCCTTCGCCGGCATCTTCGTGTCCTGGTTCCTGTTCCTGAAGAACCCGCAGATTCCCGCGCGCCTGGCGCAGGGTGGCCTCACCGGCAGGATCGGCCAGCTGTGGAAGAGCGCCTGGGGCTTCGACTGGCTCTACGACCGGCTGTTCGTGAAGCCCTTCGTCTGGGCCGCCGAGGTCAACAAGAACGACATCGCCGACACCTTCATCGCCGTGATCCCGGCCAGCCTGCGCGGCCTCAACGCGGCGCTGGTGCGCACGCAGACCGGCAACCTGCGCTGGTACGCGGGCGTCGCCGGTGCCGGTACCTGTTTGCTGATCGCCCTCGTGGCCTTCCACTGATTCGGACATAGGGAACGACCGCAATGGTTCTGGTCTGGCTGATCCTGATCCCCTTCATCGGCGGCCTGCTGAGCTGGCAGTCCGAGCGCTGGTCGCTCGGCATCCCTCGCTGGATCGCCCTGCTGACGATGCTGCTGTCGCTGACGATCTCGCTGTGGCTGTGGGCCACCGGCGACTACTCCGTCACCGGCACCGGCTTCCAGGCCGCGGCCGGCGCGGCGCCGCAATGGTCCGTCGAATTCCGTGCCGCCTGGATCCCGAGCCTGGGCATCAGCGTGCACCTGGGCCTGGACGGCCTGTCGCTGCTGCTGGTGGTGCTGACCAACCTGCTCGGCCTGATGGCGGTGATCTGCTCCTGGCGTGAAATCGACAAATACGTCGGCTTCTTCCATCTCAACCTGCTGTGGAACCTCGGCGGTGTGGTCGGCGTGTTCCTCGCGCTGGACATGTTCCTGTTCTTCTTCTTCTGGGAAATGATGCTGGTGCCGATGTACTTCCTGATCGCGCTGTGGGGACACAACATCCCCGGCGGCAAGGGTCGGACCTACGCGGCGGTGAAGTTCTTCATCTTCACCCAGGCCTCGGGCTTCCTGATGCTGCTGTCGATCCTGGGGATGGTGTTCCTGCACCACCAGGCCACCGGCGTGATCAGCTTCGACTACCACGACCTGCTCAACACCCCGATGAGCAAGGACATGGCCTGGCTGCTGATGCTCGGCTTCTTCATCGCCTTCGCGGTGAAGACGCCGATCGTGCCGCTGCACACCTGGCTGCCCGACGCGCACTCGCAGGCCCCCACCGCCGGCTCGGTGGACCTGGCGGGCATCCTGCTGAAGACCGCGGCCTACGGCCTGCTGCGCTTCGGCATCCCCTACTTCCCCGAGGCCTCGCGCGACTTCGCGCCGATCGCCATGGGGCTGGGGGCCTTCGGTGTGATCTACGGCGCGGTGGTGGCGTTCTCGCAGACCGACATCAAGCGCCTGATCGCCTACACCAGCGTGTCGCACATGGGCTTCGTCATCATCGGCATCTATGCCGGCACCGAGCAGGCCCTGCAGGGCGTGGTGGTGCAGATGATCGCCCACGGCCTGTCGGCGGGCGCGCTGTTCATCCTCTGCGGCGAACTGTACGAGCGCCTGCATACCCGCGACCTGCGCCAGATGGGCGGCCTGTGGTCGCGCTTCCCCTACCTGCCGCCGATCATGCTGTTCTTCTCGGCCGCCTCGCTGGGCCTGCCGGGCCTGGGCAACTTCGTCGGCGAGTTCCTGATCCTGCTGGGGACCTTCCCGGTGGCGCCGCTGATCGCGGTGGTCGCCTCCTCCGGCCTGATCCTGGCCGCGGTCTACTCGCTGATCGTGGTGCAGAAGGCCTTCCACGGCGCGCCGCGCGAAGAGGGCAAGCTGGAAGACCTCAATTCGCGCGAACTGGCGATGATGCTGGTGCTGATGCTGCTGCTGCTGGGCCTGGGTCTCTACCCCCAGCCGGTGATCGACGCCGCCCACGCGCCCATCCAGGCGGTGCACCTCATCTACTCCGGCACCGCGGCCAGCGGAGCGACCACGCCATGACTGCCCTGCAACTGACCGCGCTGCTGCCGTTCTTCGTCATTTCCGCGACCATCGTCGTGGTGATGCTGGCGATCGCCGTGCGCCGCCACCACCGCCTCACCGCCGCGTTGTCGGTGATCGGCCTGAACCTGACCCTGCTGTCGCTGCTGCCGACCTGGACCGCCGGCGCCGGCGCGGTGAACGTCACGCCGCTGATGGTGGTGGACGGCATGGCCAGCTTCTACATGGCGATGGTGCTGGTGGCGACGCTGGGCGTGATGACGCTGTGCCACGCCTACTTCGAGGGCTACAAGCGCGACCGCGAGGAAATCTACCTGCTGATCCTGCTCGGCGCGCTGGGCGGCATGACGCTGGCCAGCGCCAACCATGCCGCGACCCTGCTGATCGGCCTGGAACTGCTGAGCCTGCCGATGGTGGCGGGCGTGGCCTACGCCGTCTCCGACCGCCGCGCGGTCGAGGGCGGCGCCAAGTACCTGGTGCTGTCGGCCGGCGCCTCGGCCACCCTGCTGTTCGGCATCGCCCTGATCTACGCCGCCACCGGCGCCCTGGACCTGCCTTCCCTGGCCCAGGTGCTGGTACGCGCCGACGTCGGCCAGCCGCTGGTGCTGGCGGGTGCGGCGATGGTGCTGGCCGGCCTGTCGTTCAAGCTGTCGATCGTGCCCTTCCACCAGTGGACGCCCGACGTCTACGAGGCGGCGCCGGCACCGGTGACCGCCTATCTCGCCACCGTGGTCAAGGCCGGCGTGCTGGCCGCGGCGCTGCGCCTGTTCCACTCCGGCGGCGGCTCCGCCTCGCCGCTGGTGGTCAAGGCGCTGGTGATCCTGGCCCTGGCCTCGATGATCGTCGGCAGCCTGCTGGCCCTGCGCCAGGACAACCTCAAGCGCCTGCTGGCCTACTCGTCGATCGCCCATTTCGGCTTCCTGCTGATCGTGCTGGTGGCGCCGGGCAACCGCTCGCTGGAAGCCGCCGGCGTCTACATGGCGACCTACCTGATCACCTCGCTGGGCGTGTTCGGCGTGATCGCGCTGGTGTCCAGCCCGGCCGGCGACCGCGACCGCGAGACGCTGTCCGAGTACCGCGGCATGTTCTGGCAGCGCCCCTACGTCGTGTCGATCTTCACCGCGATGATGCTGTCGCTGGCCGGCATCCCGCTGACCGCCGGCTTCATCGGCAAGTTCGCCGCGATCGCGGTGGGCGTCGAGTCGCAGCTGTGGCTGATGGTGAGCGGCATCGTGCTGGGCAGCGCCATCGGCATCTACTACTACCTGCGCGTCATCAGCGCGCTGTTCGAGCCGATGGCCGGCTATGAGCGCGTCAGCGAGTCGATGGGCTGGGCGCAGTCCGCCGGCGGTGTCATGCTGCTGCTGGCGATGCTGGCGATGCTGGCGATGGGCGTCTATCCCGAGCCGCTGTTCCTCCTTGCCCGCCCGTAAGTAATCCCTTCCAGGAATGCGCGACATGAAGAAGCTGCTGCCCCTCGCCGTTCTCGCCGCCGCCCTGGCCGTCTCCGGCTGCGGCAAGAAGGAAGGCGCCACCGCCTCCGGCGCCGCGCCCAAGGCCGCCGACGGCGCCCTGGTGGTCAAGGTCGGCCATGCCTCGCCGCTGACCGGCCCGCAGGCCCACCTGGGCAAGGACAACGAGAACGGCGTGCGCCTGGCGATCGACGAGCTCAACGGCAAGGGCTTCGAGATCGGCGGTAAAAAGGTCCACTTCGAACTGCTGTCGGAAGACGACCAGGCCGACCCGCGCGTGGCCACCACCGTGGCCAAGAAGTTTGTCGACGACCAGGTCAACGTGATCATCGGCCACCTCAACTCCGGCACCACGATCCCGGCCTCGCGCATCTACAACGACGCCGGCATCGTCGAGGTCTCGCCCTCGGCCACCAATCCCAAGTACACCCAGCAGGGCTACGCCGGCGCCTTCCGCGTGATGGCCAACGACGTGCAGCAGGGCAAGGTGCTGGGCGAGTTCGCGGTGAAGGACATGGGGTCGAAGAAGATCGCCATCATCGACGACCGCTCGGCCTACGGCCAGGGCCTGGCCGACGAGTTCGAGAAGGCCGTGAAGGCCGCCGGCGGCAACGTGGTGGTGCGTGAGTTCACCAACGACAAGGCCTCCGACTTCACCGCCATCCTGACCAAGATCAAGGGCGTGGGTCCCGACCTGCTGTTCTACGGCGGCATGGACGGCCAGGGCGCACCGATGACGCGCCAGATGAAGACCCTGGGCCTGACCGCCAGATTCCTCGGCGGCGACGGCGTGCACACCGCCGAATTCCTGAAGCTGGCCGGCGCGGCCGCCGAGGGCGCCACCGCCTCCCTGCCCGGCGTGCCCCTGGAAGCCATGCCCAAGGGCCCGGAGTTCAAGCAGCGCTTCGAGTCGAAGTACGGCACGATCCAGCTCTACGCCCCCTACTGCTACGACGCCGTGATGGTGATCGCCGAGGCGATGAAGCGCGCCGGCTCGGTGGAGTCGGCCAAATTCCTGCCCGAGATGGGCAAGACCCTGCACGACGGCGTGACCGCCCGCATCGCCTTCGACGCCCGCGGCGACCTCACCGGCGGTGCCATCACGGTCTACCGCGTGGAAGGCGGTGACTGGAAGATGGTCAAGACCATCGGCAGCGCACCGGATGCGGCTGCTCCTGCTCCCTGATTCCTCCCCTCTCCCGCCTGCGGGAGAGGGGTTGGGGGAGAGGGTTTCTGTAAAACTGTGGAACGGCCAGTGAATCCACGCATTACAGAAACCCTCTCCCGGCAACTGCTCCATGCGTTGCCCTACCTCGGGGGTCCATCCCCTCGCCGGCCTTCGGCCACCCTCTCCCGCAAGCGGGAGAGGGGAATGCAAATGCCGGTCGCGCAACTCGTTGAGTCTGGCCCGAATCCTGCGTAACCTGCGCGTCTCCCCCGCCTTCGCACTCCGGCCGGTACAGCACAAGCCTGACCGCCGGTTCCACTCGCAGGAAAGCCGCTTGGACATTCTGGTACAGCAGCTCATCAATGGCCTGATCCTGGGCAGCATCTACGCCCTGATCGCGCTGGGCTACACCATGGTCTACGGCATCCTCGGCCTGATCAATTTCGCCCACGGCGAGATCGTGATGATCGGCGCCATGATCACCATCACCTGCCTGAACCTGCTGCTGGGCCAGGGCCTGGACCTGCCCGGCCTGGTGCTGGTGGGCCTGAGCCTGCTGATGGCGATCCCGGCCTGCGCGGCCCTGGGCTTCACCATCGAGCGTGTGGCCTACCGGCCGCTGCGCAACGCCCCGCGCCTGGCACCGCTGATCACCGCCATCGGCGTGTCCATCGTGCTGCAGAACCTGGCGATGATGATCTGGGGCCGCCAGTACGTGGCCTTCCCCGCGATCCTGCCGGGCGAGCCGCACAAGTTCCTCGGCGCCTCCATCACCTCGCTGCAGATCCTGATCGTGGTGCTGGCCGCCGCGATCATGGGCGGCCTGATGCTGCTGGTGAACCGCACGAAGCTGGGCCGCGCCATGCGCGCCACCGCGCAGAGCCCGCAGGTGGCTTCGCTGATGGGCGTCAACGTCAATCACGTCATCTCCATGACCTTCATCCTCGGCTCCTGCCTGGGCTCGGTGGCGGGCGTGATGGTCTCGGCCAACTACGGCCAGGCGCACGCCTACATGGGCTTCCTGCTGGGTCTCAAGGCCTTCTCCGCGGCGGTGCTGGGCGGCATCGGCAACCTCGGCGGCGCGGTGATCGGCGGCCTGCTGCTGGGCGTCATCGAGAGCCTGGGCGCCGGCTACATCGGCGACCTCACCGGCGGTTACCTCGGCAGCCAGTACCAGGACGTGTTCGCCTTCATGGTGCTGATCCTGGTGCTGGTGTTCCGCCCCTCCGGCCTGATGGGCGAACGCGTCTCGGAGCGTCCCTAAGTGGGAACCGCAAGCGCGAAAATTCCACCGAAGGTCTGGCTCGGCTACCTCGGCGTGGCGCTGGCCCTGCTGGCCGCGCCCTTCCTGATGGGCCTGGGCTTCGGCAACTCCTGGGTGCGCATCCTCGACTTCGTGCTGCTGTACGCGATGCTGGCGCTGGGCCTGAACATCGTGGTCGGCTACGCCGGCCTGCTCGACCTGGGCTACATCGCCTTCTACGCCGTGGGCGCCTACCTCTTCGCGATCCTGGCCTCGCCGCACTTCGACTGGCATGTCTCGGCCTGGATCATCCTGCCGTTCGGCGGCCTGCTGGCCTGCCTGGCCGGCGCCACGCTGGGTGCTCCGACGCTGCGCCTGCGCGGCGACTACCTGGCGATCGTGACGCTGGGCTTCGGCGAGATCGTGCGCCTGTTCATGAACAACCTCGACCGGCCGGTGAACATCACCAATGGGCCGCAGGGCATCAACCTGATCGACGGCGTCTCGCTGTTCGGCTACCGCCTGGAGAGCGGCTTCACGCTGTTCGGCACGCGCTACAGCGGCGACTACGCCTACTACTACCTGTTCCTGGCCCTGGCCCTGCTGACCATCTTCGTCTGCATGCGCCTGGAGAACTCGCGCATCGGTCGTGCCTGGGTGGCGATCCGCGAGGACGAGATCGCGGCGCAGGCCATGGGCATCAACACGCGCAACGTCAAGCTGCTGGCCTTTGCCATGGGCGCCAGTTTCGGCGGCATCGCCGGCGGCCTGTTCGCCGCCTTCCAGGGCTTCGTCAGCCCCGAGTCCTTCACCCTGATGGAATCGGTGATGGTGGTGTGCATGGTGGTGCTGGGCGGCATGGGCCACATCCCCGGCGTGCTCCTCGGCGCGGTGCTGCTGACCATCGCCCCGGAGTTCCTGCGCGACATCATCAACCCGCTGCAGCGCAGCCTGTTCGGCCGCATGGTGGTAGACCCGGAAAACCTGCGCATGCTGCTGTTCGGAATGGCGCTGATCGTGGTCATGCTGTTCCGCCCCGCCGGCCTGTGGCCGTCGAGCCGCCGTCGCGAGGAACTGGCGGAAGGCCATGACTGAACTGCTGCGACTGCAGAACATCCAGAAGCGCTTCGGCGGCCTCAAGGCGCTGAACGACGTCAGCCTGTCGATCCCGGAAAGCTGCGTCTACGGCCTGATCGGCCCCAACGGCGCCGGCAAGACCACGCTGTTCAACGTCATCACCGGCCTCTACCAGGCCGAGGGCGGCGAGCGCTGGTTCCGCGGCGAGCCGCTGCCGCTGCAGACCAAGCCGCACGCGATCGTCGGGCGCGGCATCGCCCGCACCTTCCAGAACATCCGCCTGTTCCAGCACATGACGGCGCTGGAGAACGTCATGGTGGCGCGCCACGGCAAGACCCGCACCGGCGTGTTCGGCGCCGTGCTGCGCCACGCCGCGGCCCGCGCCGAGGAGCAGGCGATCCGCGAGAAGGCTGAAGCGCTGCTGGCCTATGTCGGCATCGCCAGGTGCCGCCACAAGCTCGCCAAGGAACTGTCCTACGGCGACCAGCGCCGCCTGGAAATCGCCCGCGCCCTGGCCACCGAACCGCGCCTGCTGGCGCTGGACGAGCCGGCTGCCGGCATGAATCCCTCCGAGACCGCCGCGCTGCGCGAGCTGATCGGCCGCATCCGCGGCGACGGCATCACGGTGATGCTGATCGAGCATGACGTGAAGCTGGTGATGGGCCTCTGCGACCGCGTGGCGGTGCTGGATTTCGGCGAGAAGATCGCCGAGGGCGTGCCGGCCGAGGTGCAGGCCGACAAGCGCGTGATCGAAGCCTATCTCGGGAGCGGCGCGGCATGACGGCCCTGCTCCAGGTGGACCAGCTCAGCATCGCCTACGGCGGCATCCATGCCGTGAAGGGCATCAGCCTGCACGTCGACGAAGGCGAACTGGTGACGCTGATCGGCGCCAACGGCGCCGGCAAGACCACCACGCTCAACACCCTGGGCGGCCTGCTGCGGCCTGCCGCGGGACGCATTACCTACAACGGCCAGGACCTGGCGCGCCTGCCCGCGCACGAGCGCGTCGGCCAGGGCCTGGCCCTGGTACCCGAAGGCCGCGGCATCTTCTCGCGCCTGACGGTGACGGAGAACCTGCAGATGGGCGCCTTCCATCGCAGCGACAAGCCCGCCATCGCCAGCGATCTCGAGCGCAGCTTTTCACTGTTCCCGCGCCTGAAGGAGCGCGAAAGCCAGCTGGCCGGCACGCTGTCCGGCGGCGAGCAGCAGATGCTGGCGATCGGTCGCGCGCTGATGAGCCGCCCGCGCCTGCTGCTGCTGGACGAGCCCTCCATGGGCCTGGCACCGTTGATGGTGGAAAAGATCTTCAGCATCATCCGCGAGATCAACAGCCAGGGCGTGGCGATCCTGCTGATCGAGCAGAACGCGCGCCTGGCGCTGGCCGCCGCGCGCCGCGCCTACGTGCTGGAGTCCGGCTGCATCACCCTCGCGGGTCCCGCCGCCGAGCTGGCCGCGGACGAGCGCGTGCGCGCTGCGTATCTGGGACACTAATCTCTAGAAACAGCAATGGGTCCGCAAATGAACGCAAATAAACGCGAATGGACCAGCGGGAACCGCAAGCGGCTGGCTACACCGCAGAGCGGCGGCAACGCCCCTGCTTCCATTTGCGTTCATTTGCGGACTGCTTGATCCTTATAGGCTAAACCCATGAGCCTGCCCGAACACATCCACAGCAGCACGCCGAAGCGTGGCGTGCTGCTGGTCAACCTCGGCACGCCCGACGCACCCACCGCACCGGCGATCCGCCGCTACCTGCGCGAGTTCCTCAGTGATCGCCGCGTGGTGGAGTTCAGCCGCCTGTTCTGGCTGCCGGTGCTGTACGGCTTCATCCTGCCATTCCGTCCGCTCAAGCTGGTGCACGCCTACCAGTCGATCTGGACACCGCAGGGCTCACCGCTGCTGGCGATCTCCAGGCGCCAGCAGGCCGCATTGCAGGCCGCGCTGGGCCCCGAGGTACCGGTGACGCTGGCGATGCGCTACGGCCAGCCCGCCATCGCCGATGCGCTCAACGAACTGGGTCGCCAGGACGTGCGTCGCATCGTGGTGCTGCCGCTGTACCCGCAGTACTCGGCCACCACCACCGCCACGGTGCTCGACAAGCTGTTCGCGCTGCTGCGCGCCTGGCGCTGGCTGCCGGAACTGCGCACGATCAACCAGTACCACGACGACGCCGGCTACATCGATGCGCTGGCCGACAGCGTGCAGGCACAGTGGCTGGAGCTGGGCCGCGGCGAACATCTGCTGATGTCCTTCCACTCGATCCCGCTGGCTTACTTCCGTGCCGGCGATCCCTACTTCTGCCACTGCCACAAGACCGCGCGCCTGCTGGCCGAGCGCCTGGGCCTGTCCGAAGGCCAGTGGTCCGTCAGCTTCCAGAGCCGCCTGGGCCGCACGCCCTGGCTGCAGCCCTACACCGAGCCGCAGATCCAGAAGCTGGCCAAGGGCGGCCTGCGCAAGCTCGACGTGATCTGCCCGGGTTTCTCCGCCGACTGTCTGGAGACGCTGGAAGAGATCGCGCTGCGCTACGGCGAAAGCTTCCGCAAGGCCGGCGGCGAAGCGCTGCGCTACATCCCGGCACTCAACGACTCACCCGCGCATATCGCGGCGCTGAAGAAGCTGGTGGAGCGGGAGCTGGCGGGCTGGGAGTATCCGGCGGAGAGCGTGGCGGATCTGGAGGCGCGGGTGGCGCGGGCTGATCGGGTTGGCAGTCAAAGCTAATACCGGGCCATCGACGGCATCACAGGAGCGGCTATTTGGCCGCGACACGCTGGGTAGTTGATCTGACCTTGCTCTGGGTTCGGGGATGCCGGCGACTACGCCGGTCAGGAGCCCCGGATCTCTGTTGGTTTATTTCGCCTAAGGGCGAAATAACCCATCAAAGAACCACCGCTCCTGACCGGTCTAGGACCGGCATCCCCGGAAAACTTCGGTGAGTTTCACGGAGCACCACCACCAACCCGAAACAAGCGCTGAAGCCCGAATACTCTCCAGTTCATATTCAAACCCCGCACCCAAAGAAAAACCCCCGCCATTTCTGGCGGGGGTTTTCAGTTTGCAACCCTACCGGGGCGATTACTCGCCGCGGGTGCGAACCTCGGCACGACGGTTCTGGGCGCGGCCCTCGTCGGTCTCGTTGGTCGCGACCGGCTTGGACTCGCCGTAGGCGTAGGTGTTGACGCGCTTCGCATCGACGCCCTTGCGGGTCAGGTACTGCTTGACCGAGTTGGCGCGGCGCTCGGACAGGGCCTGGTTGTAGGCGTCGGTGCCGACCCAGTCGGTGTGACCGGAGACGTCGACCTTCAGGCTCGGGTACTGCTGCGACAGGCCGCCGATCGCCTTGGACGCATTGTCCAGGATGGCGCGGGCGTAGTCGGTCAGGTCGGACTTGTCGAACTCGAAGTGGACGTCCTCGAAGCGGCGGTTCGGGCCTTCGCCCACGCCATCCTTCGAGCAGCCGGTGGAGTCGACCTTCACGCCCTTCGGCGTGCCGGGGCACTTGTCGATCGCGTCAGGCACGCCGTCGCCATCGGAATCGACCGGGCAGCCCTTGGAATCGACCTTCACGCCCTTCGGGGTGTTGGGGCACAGGTCCGCATCATCCGGAACGCCGTCGCCGTCAGCATCCGGGCTGGAAACCGCACCCACGCCCGAGCCCTTGGGGCCCAGCGCGGCGACCAGACCGACCTTGACGACCGGCTCGACCAGCGAGCTGTCCAGGCCGGGGATGTCGGTGTCGACGTAGCGGTAGCGCACATCGCCACGCACGCCGTAGCGGCTTTCGTCGCCAAAGTACTTGAAGAAGCCGACGCCCAGGGTGCCGAAGGGATCGGTCGACTCCGGCTGGCCGGCAGCGGACTTGTTCTTGTTCTTCATCGCGCCGACGCCGAGGCTGACGTAGGGCGAGAAGGCGCGGTCACGCGAGTAGAAGAACATCGCGTCGAGGTTGCCACCCAGCTCGCGGAAGTCGTTGGTGCCGCCGTCTTCGGCCTCGAACTGGTTCCAGAAGCCGCCGAACTCCAGGCCCCAGTACTTGCTCAGGGCCTTGCCGGCGCTGAACGCATAGCCGTTGCTGCTGTCGGAAGCACGATCGGCCTGATCGGCGATGACGGTCTGGTAACCGCCGAAAATGTAGGGACGCGTCTCGTCGGCCGCCAGCGCCGGCAGCGCGGTCGCCACCAGAGCCAGTGTCAGAGCTGCGCGGGTTGTCTTATTCATTTTGAATCTCCAACCTGAGGATGAAAGGCTGCCAAGAGTGAGGGGAATGGCCCGCAAACGAAGGCATTATGCATTCGCTTGTTGCAGCGCAGCAACAGCTCTTGTGGAGCCCCCGCCCGCTGAAAATATACTTGGATGCCGTTTTCAGGCTCCCCCGTTGCACGGATTTTGCCTGTGCCCCGGCGGATTTACCAGTCCTTTTTCCTGTCTTTTGATGATCTTCCAACGGATTTCCTGTGACCCAATTCCTTGCCGAATACAGCTTGTTCCTTGCCAAGACCCTGACCTGGACGGTCGCCCTGCTGGCCGTAGCGGTCGGGCTGGTGGCCATCCTGCGCAGCGCCCGCAGCCAGCACGGCCATGACCGGCTGGAAGTCAAGAACCTGAATGAGCGGTTCGAGCACATGGCCGAAATCCTCAATGCCGACCTGCTGTCCGAAGATGCGTTCAAACGCCTGGCCAAGCAGCGCAAGGCCGAGGAAAAGGCCAAGCGCAAGGCCGAGAAGCGCGCCGGACCGGCTGAGCGCCCCCGTGTCTTCACCCTGAACTTCGACGGCGACCTGGCAGCCCACGCGGTGGATTCGATGCGCGAGGAGATCAGCGCCCTGCTGCAGGTGGCGCGCGACAGCGACGAGGTGCTGCTGCGCCTGGAGAGCGAGGGCGGCATGGTGCATGCCTACGGGCTGGCGGCCTCGCAGCTGCAGCGCATTCGCGGGCGCGGCCTGAAGCTGACGGTGGCGATCGACAAGGTCGCGGCCAGCGGCGGCTACATGATGGCCTGCGTCGCCGACCGCATCCTGGCGGCGCCGTTCGCGATCGTCGGCTCCATCGGCGTGATCGCGCAGCTGCCCAACTTCCACCGCGTGCTGAAGAAGCACGAAATCGACTTCGAGCTGCACACGGCCGGCGAGTTCAAGCGCACCCTGACCCTGTTCGGCGAAAACACCGAGGCCGGCCGCGAGAAGTTCCGCGAGGAACTGGAGGCTACCCACCTGCTGTTCAAATCCTTCGTTTCCGGCAACCGGCCGCAGCTCGATATCGACCGCGTCGCCACCGGCGAGCACTGGTACGGCAGCCAGGCCCTGGACCTGAAGCTGGTCGACAAGCTGCAGACCAGCGACGACTACCTGCTGGAGCGCAAGGCCGACGCCGACCTCTACGAACTGGCCTTCCGCCGCCGTCACCCGCTGTCCGAGCGCCTGGCCCAGGGCCTGGTACGACTGGGCGGCGGCCTGCGCAGCGGCATGGAAAAAGCCTGGTCGCGCCCGGCCTCTTGAAACGGCCGCAGCCTGCCACCAACTCACCCCCCGACTGGCAACACAAGAAACCTGGAGAAGGACATGAAACTCACCAGTACGAGCTTCCGCAACAAGGGCGTCATGCCCGGCCGCCTGGCCTTCGCGGTGAAAGACCCCAGGCAGCGGGTACACCTGTCGAAGAACCTCAACCCGCAGCTGGCCTGGAGCGGCGCCCCCGAGGGCACCAGGTCCTTCGTGCTGCTGTGCGTGGACGGTGATGCTCCGACCCGCGCGGACGACGTCAACAAGTCCGGCCGCGAGGTGCCCTTCGAGCTGCCCCGTGGCGAGTTCCTGCACTGGGCGGTGGTGGACCTGCCGGCGCAGCTGTCGGAGATCGCCGAGGGCAGCTGCTCCTCCGGCGTGACTGCCCGCGGCAAGGCCGCCCCGGCCGGCCCCGAAGGCAGCCGCCAGGGCCAGAACGACTACACCGGCTGGTTCAAGGGCGACACGAACATGGAGGGCAGCTACCTGGGCTACGACGGCCCCTGCCCGCCCTGGAACGACTCGCGCGTCCATCACTACCGCTTTGAACTCTACGCCACCGACCTGGACTCGGCCCCGGTGCAGGGCGCCTTCGGCCTGGCCGAGGTGCGCAAGGCCCTGGAGGGCCATGTGCTGGCGCAGGCCAGCCTGACCGGGCGCTACAGCCTCAACCCCCGCTTCAGCCTGAAATAAGCACGGCGCGGCAGGAAACTCGCCGCAAGCCGCAAGGTCATAGCGATCGCCGCCCGCTGGCGGCTTTGCCCAAGAGAACCCACCCGATGTCACGCAAGTTTGCGATCAAGATCCTCACGCCGCTGGCCGTGTCCGCCTCCGCCCTCGGCGCCGTACTGATGATGTCCGGAGCGCCGCAGCCGGCGCGGGCCGACCTGCCCCCGGTCGGTGCCGTCGTCCAGGCCGTGCCACCGCTGCAGCAGGGCCTGCCCTCGTTGGCACCGATGCTCAAGACGGTGATGCCGGCGGTGGTCAACATCGCCGTGACCTCCAAGGCCGAAATCCAGAATCCGCTGCTGCAGGACCCCTTCTTCCGCCGCTTTTTCGGCGCCCCCGAGGGACAGCAGCAGCCGCAGGAGCGCGAGGCCCAGGCCATCGGCTCCGGCGTGGTGGTCGACGCCGTCAAGGGCTATGTCCTCACCAACAGCCACGTGGTGGCCGAGGCCGACAGCATCCGCGTGCGCATGAGCGACGACCGCGAGTACGACGCCAAGCTGATCGGCAAGGACCCGGACACCGACGTGGCGGTGCTGCAGATCAAGGCCGACAACCTGGTGGCCCTGAAGATGGCCGACTCCGACCAGTTGCAGGTCGGTGACTTCGTGGTCGCCATCGGCTCGCCCTTCGGCCTGCGCCAGACCGTCACCTCGGGCATCGTCTCGGGCCTGTCGCGCCAGACCGGCATCAGCGAGGGCGGCTACGAGGACTTCATCCAGACCGATGCCTCGATCAACCCGGGCAATTCCGGCGGCGCCCTGGTCAACCTGCGCGGCGAACTGGTCGGTATCCCCAGCAATATCCTGTCGCGCTCGGGTGGCAACATCGGCATCGGCTTCGCGATCCCGACCAACCTGGCGCGCGACGTGATGACCCAGCTGGTGTCCAACGGCGAGATCCAGCGCGGCCGCCTGGGCATCAACGGCCAGGACCTCACCCCCGACCTGGCCAAGGCCTTCAGCCTGAGCACCACCCGCGGCGCGGTCATCACCCGCGTGCTGCCCAAGTCCCCCGCGGACAAGGCCGGCCTCAAGTCCGAGGACGTGATCCTGGAAGCCAATGGCCGCCCGATCGAGAACTTCGCCCAGCTGCGCAACCGGGTCGGCCTGATGCGCATCGGCGACAAGGTGACGCTCAAAATCCTGCGCGAGGGCAAGCCGCGCGAGGTCGCCGTCACCATCGGCAAGGAAGAGGAAATCGCCGCCGACACCGCCAACCTGCACCCGCAGCTCAAGGGCGCCACCTTCGCCCCGCTGGACGACGCCGCCCGCAAGAACGCCGGCGACACCCGCGGCGTGCTGGTGCAGGCGGTGGAGCCCCGCTCGGCCGCCGCCCGTGCCGGCCTGCGCCAGGGCGACATCGTCATCGCGGTCAATCGCCGCGCCGTCCAGGACCTGGAGGACTTCTCCAAACTGGCCAATCCCCAGGCGCCGGAGCTGCTGCTGCACGTCCGCCGCGGCCCGGGGGCGCTGTTCATCCTGATCCGGTAACTGTCTAAAGGGTGGGCGACGGTCTTATACTCAGGACCGTCGCCCATTTTTTTGCCCGCACCCGGCATGCTCGAAGAAGAAGTCCAACAGCTCGAAGAACGCACGCAGCGCCTGCTGGCCGCCTATCGGCAGGCCCGGCTGGAGCAGAAGCGCGCGCTGCAGGAGCGTGATCGCCTGCTGGCCCTGAACGCCGAACTGCGCCGCCGCATCGAGGGCATTGTCGAGAGAGTGCGCATGCTGGAATCCGAGCAGGAGTCGCCCCAATGAGTCCGACGCCCAAGGACCGCAACATCGACGAATCGCTGAGCGTGACCGTGCGCATCATGGGCAAGGAATACGCCGTGGCCTGTCCGCCCGACGAGCACGAGGCACTGGTCAAGTCGGCCGATTACCTCAACGAGCGCATGAGCACCATCCGCAAGCGCGGCAAGGCGCTGGGCGCCGAGCGCATCGCCGTCATGGCGGCTCTCAACATTGCGCGCGAACTGCTTGAACTCAAAGGCGTCGAGGGCGTGGCCCAGGTCAACCCGGAAGCGCTGGCCAAGCTGCGCCAGATGTCGCTGGACATCGATTCCACGCTGGCGCTGGAATAGCGCGCCGCCACACGGCGTGGCAAAGCCGACGACGCGAGGGATTGCGGGGGCATTCGATGGTATCCTTCTGCCAGGTGTCTCCTGCGGTGTTCGATGTCGGCTTGGTACCCTTGAGCCTATTTAAACACCCAGGGAGCTTTACCCGTGGCTGGCGTGCAAGCCCACCCCGTAGTGGGAAGCCCAATGCCCGGCGCGGCGCCCACTTGAGACTAAGTCTCAAGGTCAAAAGCCGATGACGGCACTGGCGGGAGACACCCCTTATTCCAAGACGCAGCTGCGGCGCGAGTTCCGCCGCCTGCGCAGCGCGTTGACGCCCGCACAGCGGCGTCGCGCCGCGGAGCAGGCCGCACGCCGGCTCGCCCGCACTTCCCTGTTCCGTCGTGCGCGCCACCTGGCGCTGTATCTGTCGCATGGCAGCGAGCTGGACACCGGGCCGCTGCTGCGGTGCTGCCATGCCGCCGGCAAGGCGGTGTACGTGCCGCGCGTGCTCGATGGCCAGCGCCTGCGCTTCGAGCGGCTGGTCGAGGACATGCCGATGCAGCGCAACCGCTACGGGATCCGCGAGCCCGCCTTGCGCGGAGCGCGGCGCGGCGCGGCACGCATGGACCTGGTGCTGCTGCCGCTGTCCGCCTTCGACACGCAGGGGCATCGCCTGGGCGCCGGTGGCGGCTACTACGACCGCGCCTTCGCCGCGCGCCGCAGCGGCGGCCCGCGCCTGGTGGGCTATGCCTATGCCCTGCAGCAGGCGGCAGCGCTGCCGGCCGAACCCTGGGACGTGCGGCTCGATGCCGTGGTCACCGAGAAATCCCTACACGTATTCAGGAACTGAAACGATGGCCTACTGGCTGATGAAGTCCGAACCCGATTGTTTTTCGATCGACGATCTCGCAAAGAAGCCGAAGAAGACGGCGCCCTGGGACGGCGTGCGCAACTACCAGGTGCGCAACATGTTCCGCGACGACATGAAGCCGGGCGACAAGGCCTTCTTCTACCACTCGTCCTGCGAGGTGCCGGGCATCTACGGCGTGATGAAGATCGCCTCCGTGGCCTATCCCGACCCGACGCAGTTCGATCCCAAGGCGGATCACTACGACGCGAAGTCGAAGAAGGAAGAGCCGCGCTGGCTGCTGGTGGACGTGACTTTCGAGCGCAAGCTCAAGACGCCGGTCACGCTGGCGCAGATGCGCGACGACGGCAAGCTCGCCAGCTTCCGCCTGCTCGCGCCCGGCAACCGCCTCTCGGTGATCCCGGTGGGCAAGGAACACTGGGACTACATCCTGTCGCTGGAGTAAGACGGTTTTTTGCATGCCGGCGGAAGCTTCCGCAGCATTCAGCGCCGAGCAAGCCGCAGCGCAACAGTCTTGGGCCTCCACCAGCACATGGAGGTGCGACATGCGGACCAGGACGATTGCGGCAGCGGTGATTCTGGCGACGACGGCAGGTAACGCCATGGCCGCGGAAAAAGGCGGCTATCTCGGCGCGAGCTACGGCCGGGCGAGCTTCGACCACGACGACTTCGACGGCTCCGACGACGGCTACAAGATCGTGGCGGGCGGCTATGCCGGCATCATCGGCGGCGAGGTCGGCTACGTGAACTTCGGCAATCTCGGCGGCGACAGCGACGGTCCGGATGCCGATGCCTGGACGCTGGCGGTGACGGCCGGCATCCCGCTCGGAGAAATCGCGCGCATCTACGGCAAGGTCGGCTACGCCTTCGCCGAGGTCGACGGCCAGTCCGTCACCGAAGAGATCGACGACGACAAGGACAACCTGTTCTACGGCGCCGGCCTCACCTTTCCCATCGCGCAGAACTTCGCCCTCAAGGCCGAGTACGAGCGCTACGAGATCGGCCACGGAGATCTCGACATGGCCTCGGCCGGCGTCGAGTTCCGCTTCTAGGCGGGAACGTGACCGCACAACAGAAACCTTAGTCCGCAAATGGACGCAAATGAACGCGAATGCCGCATGAAGATTTGCGTTCATTCGCGTTCATTTGCGGACTGCTTGGTCTTTCAGTCCGTTCCCAGGAATAGCTTGTAGGCGGGGTTGTCGCTCTCCTCGACGTACTCATAGCCGAGTTCGTCGAGCGAGCGGCGGCACTCCACCCATTCCTTCCTGGGCACCTGCAGGCCGCAGAGCACGCGCCCGTAGGCGGCACCATGGTTGCGGTAGTGGAACAGCGAGATGTTCCAGCGCGAACTCACCGCCTGCAGGAAGTCCAGCGCCGCGCCGGGGCGCTCGGGGAATTCGAAGCGGAACAGGCGCTCATCCGACAGGCCGGGGCAACGCCCGCCAACCATGAAGCGCACGTGCAGCTTGGCCATCTCGTTGCCGGTCATGTCGGTGACCGGGTAGCCGTGCTCGCGCAGGGCCCCGATCAGCGCCTCGCGCTCGGCCGGTCCCTCGGTCAGCTTCACGCCAACAAAGATGTGAGCTTCCTTGGACGAGGCGTAGCGGTAGTTGAACTCGGTGACCGTGCGGCGGCCGATCTGCCGCAGGAACTGCTTGAAGCTGCCGGGCTTCTCCGGGATCGTCACCGCCAGCAGGGCCTCGGCATCGTCGCCCAGTTCGGCGCGCTCGGCGATGTGCCGCAGGCGGTCGAAGTTGACGTTGGCGCCCGAGATCACCGCCGCCAGCGTCTTGCCGGTGGCACCGTGCTCATGGACCCAGCGCTTGATGCCGGCGAGGGCCAGGGCGCCGGCCGGCTCCGGCAGGGCGCGCTTCTCGTAGAACATGTCGCGGATCGCGGCGCTGATCTCGTCGACGCTGACCTGGATGGTCTCGTCCACCAGGTGGCGCGCGACGCGGAAGGTCTCCTCGCCGATCTGCCGGACCGCCACGCCATCGGCAAACAGCCCGACCTGCGGCAACGTCACGCGGCGCCCGGCCTTCCAGGCGGCGTCGAAGCAGTTGGAATCCTCCGGCTCCACCGCGATGATCCGCGTCTTGGGGCTGGCCGACTTGATCCAGGCCGCCACGCCGGCCAGCAGGCCGCCGCCGCCCACGGGCAGGAACACCGCGTCGATCGGGTCGCGGAACTGGTCGAGCATCTCGCGGCCGATGGTGCCCTGGCCGGCGATCACTTCCGGATCGTCGTAGGGATGGACCATGGTCATGCCCTTCTCCTCCACCAGCTTCAGGGCGTGCTCGCGGGCATCGTCATAGGCGTCGCCGTGGAGGATCGCCTTGCCGCCCAGGGCCCGGACCGAGTCCACCTTCAGTTGCGGGGTGGTGCGCGGCATCACGATCCAGGCGGTCAGGCCCAGGCGCTTGGCGGCCAGGGCCACGCCCTGGGCATGGTTGCCGGCGGAGGCGGTGATCACGCCGCGGGCACGCTCGGCGTCGCTCAGCTTGGCGATCTTGTTGTAGGCACCGCGCAGCTTGAAGGAATGGACCGGCTGCAGGTCCTCGCGCTTCAGCAGGACGCGGTTCTGCAGCCGCGCCGAGAGCTTGGGCGCCTCCTCGAAGGGGGAGACGATGGCGACGTCGTAGACCCGGGCGGCCTCGATGCGGGCGCGGTAGCTGTTGAGGATCTTCTGGACGTCCGCGGCAGGCTTCTTCTGGGTCACGCGAGGGTCTTACACATAGTGTTGGCGGGCGGGGTGCAATATCATACGCTCCCTTTTTGCTGCACCCTGCCGGACACCCCCTAGAACGATGCTGCAGACGATTGCCTTCATTGGCGGCGGCAACATGGCGGCCAGCCTGATCGGCGGCCTGATCGCCGCCGGCCACCCGGCGGCGCGCCTGCGCGTGGCCGAGCCCCTGCCCGAGCGCGCCGACTGGCTGCGCCGGCAGTTCGGGCTGGAGGTGCATGCCACGGCAGCCGAGGTGATCGCCGGCGCCGGCGCCCTGGTGCTGGCGGTCAAGCCGCAGCAGATGGGCGAGGCCCTGGCCGGCCTGCAGGCCGACCCGGGCTGCGTGGTGGTGTCGGTGGCCGCCGGCGTGCGCCTGGCGCGCCTGCGCCGCGCGCTGGGCGAGGCGGCGCACTACGTGCGCACCATGCCCAATACCCCCGCCCTGGTAGGCAAGGGCATCACCGGCCTCTATGCCCCCGCCGGCACGCCGGACGCCGCCCGCGAACTGGCACAGACGGTGCTGGCCACGGCCGGCCAGACCGTGTGGCTGCAGCGCGAGGAGGACATCGACGCGGTCACCGCGCTGTCCGGCTCGGGCCCGGCCTACTTCTTCCTGCTGACCGAAGCCCTGCGCGAGGCCGGCGAGAAGCTCGGCCTGGACCGCGACACCGCGGCGAAGCTGGCGCTGCAGACCTTCGCCGGCTCGGCCGTGATGGCCGCGGACACCGGCGCCAGGGACGTGGTGGAACTGCGCGCCCAGGTCACCTCCAAGGGCGGCACCACCGAGGCAGCGGTCAAGTCGCTGGAAGCCTCCGGCCTGCGCCAGGCCTTCGACACCGCGCTGGCCGCGGCCGCGCAGCGCAGCCGCGAGCTGGGCGACCTGCTCGATGCGCAGGGCTGAGGATCGATGATGGGCGCCAACGCCACCAACGCGCTGTTCTTCCTGGTCACGACGCTGTTCGACCTGGCGATGTGGCTGTTCCTGCTGCGCATCGTCCTGCAGTACGTGCGGGCGGATTTCTACAACCCGCTGTCGCAGCTGATCCAGAAGGCCACGCGCCATCCCACCGATCACCTGGGCCGCGTGCTGCCGGCCTGGCGCAACTTCAACTTCGCCGCACTGCTGGTGGTGTTCCTCATCGCCCTGGTCTACGTCCACACCGTCAGCGGCATCGTCCACCTGCGGCTGAGCCGCTACCCGGCGATGGGCTACGCGGTGCTGAAGCTGATCGTGATGACGGCCAACCTCTACACCTTCACGCTGTTCGTGCAGGCGCTGCTGTCCTGGCTCGGCCCCGGCGTGAACAACCCGGCCAGCAACGTGCTGTGGAGCATGAACGAGCCGCTGCTGCGGCCGGTGCGCCGTGTCCTGCCGTCGCTGTCCGGCCTGGACCTGTCGCCGGTGGCAGTGATCCTGGTACTGCAGGTGGCGAACCGCCTGATCCCGCTGCCGGGCTGGTTCCGATGAGCCCGCCCTACCCCGCCGACTCGGTCGGCCTGGTCACGCCGTTCAAGGTCCAGATCGGCCAGCCGCTGGCACTGGACTGCGGCCGCACGCTGCCGCAGCACGAGCTGATGGTGGAGACCTACGGCAGGCTCAATGCCGCGCACTCCAACGCCGTGCTGATCTGCCATGCCCTGTCCGGCGACCACCACGTGGCCGGCTACCACGAGGGCTCGACCAAGCCCGGCTGGTGGGACAACTGCGTCGGCCCCGGCAAGCCGATCGACACCGACCGCTTCTTCGTGGTGGCCCTCAACAACCTCGGCGGCTGCCGCGGCTCCACCGGCCCCAGCACGATCAACCCGGAGACCGGCAAGCCCTGGGGTCCGGACTTCCCGCTGGTGACGGCGCGCGACTGGGTGCGCTCCCAGGCGCTGCTGGCCGACGAACTGGGCATAACGGCCTGGGCCGCGGTGATCGGCGGCAGCCTCGGCGGCATGCAGGTCATGCAATGGACCATCGAGTTCCCCGAGCGCATCCGCAACGCCTGCGTGATCGCGGCGGCGCCGAAGATCTCGGCGCAGAACATCGCCTTCAACGAGATCGCCCGCCAGGCGATCCTGTCCGATCCCGAGTTCCATGGCGGGCACTTCTACGAGCAGGGCGTGGTCCCGGCACGCGGCCTCAAGCTGGCGCGCATGCTGGGCCATATCACCTACCTGTCCGACGAGGCGATGCGCGCCAAGTTCGGGCGCGAGCTGAAGACGGCCACGCCGAGCTACAACTTCGACGTCGAGTTCGAGGTGGAAAGCTACCTGCGCTACCAGGGGCAGTCCTTCGTCGACCGCTTCGACGCCAACACCTACCTGATCATGACCAAGGCGCTGGACTACTTCGATCCGGCGCGCGACTACGGCAACGACCTGGCGGCGACCTTCCGCCATGCCAGCGCCAAGTTCCTGGTGGTGGCCTTCTCCTCCGACTGGCGCTTCTCGCCGCAGCGTTCGCGCGAGATCGTCAAGGCGCTGGTCGACGCCGGCCGCAACGTGTCCTACGCCCTGATCGACTCGCAGCTGGGCCATGACGACTTCCTGATGCCGATCCCGCAGTACCACCGCGTGCTGCGCGGCTTCCTGGCCCGCGCGGCACAGGAGTGCGCATGAACGCCGCCCACGCCGCACTGCGCCCCGACCTCGCGATGATCTGCGACTGGATCAAGCCCGGCTCGCGCATCCTCGACCTGGGCTGCGGCGACGGCGAGCTGCTGGCGCACCTGGCGCGCACGCAGAACGTCACCGGCTACGGCCTGGAGATCGACCCGGACAAGGTCGCGTCCTGCGTGGAGAACGGCATCAACGTGATCCAGGCCGACCTCGACGAGGGCCTCAAGGGTTTCGAATCGCAGTCCTTCGACTACGTGGTGATGACGCAGGCCCTGCAGGCCCTGCAGCGCCCGGACCTGGCGATCGAGGAAATCCTGCGCGTGGGCCGCTTCGGCATCGTCACCTTTCCCAACTTCGGCCACTGGCGCGTGCGCATGGGCCTGGCCCAGGGCCACATGCCGGTGACGCCGACGCTCAACGAGCGCTGGTACGACACGCCCAACATCCACCTCTGCTCGGTGCATGACTTCGAGTCGCTCTGCGAGGACATCGGCTGGCGCATCCTGGACCGCCGCATGCTGGACCGCTCGCACCGCGAGGGCTGGCGCATCCGCCTGCGGCCGAACCTGTTCGGCGAGGTGGCGCTGTATCTGTTGCAGGATAAGGACCCTGCAACAGACAGATAGTCGATAGTGGTTTATAGATAGTAAAAGCAAAAAAAGCCCGCAGCGCGGGCTTTTCCTCAACTACTATCTACTATCTAAAAACTACTATCCGCATCGCTAGTTAGCCGCAGGCTGCTGCGTGCCCCCGAGCAATTCAGCGATGCGTTCTTCCTTGCGCTCCCACAGTTCCGCGATCCAGTGCTGGAAGCGCTGGCGGAACACCGGGTCGTTCTCGTAGTCGCCGGCATAGAGCTCATGCGGGATCGTCAGCTGCCGCACCTCGACGATCACCTTGGGCACGCGGCCCGAGAGCAGTGCCCAGATGCCCTGCGCGCCGCCGGGGTAGACGATGGTGATGTCGAGCAGCGAATTGAGCCGCTCGCCGAAGGCGTTCATGGCAAACGCGAAACCGCCGGCCTTGGGCTTGAGCAGGTGCCGGTACGGCGACTGCTGATGTTCGTGCTTGGCGGGGGTGAAGCGGGTGCCCTCGAGGAAGTTCAGCACCAGCACCGGCTGGTTGCGGAATTTCTGGCAGGCGCGCTTGGTGGTTTCCACGTCCTTGCCGCGCAGCTCCGGGTACTTCGCCAGCTTCTCGGCGCTGTAGCGCTTCATGAAGGGGTAGTCGAGCCCCCACCAGGCCAGGCCCAGCAAGGGCACCCAGATCAGCTCCTGCTTGATGAAGAACTTGAAGAACGGCGCGCGGTGGCCGAAGGTCTTCATCAACACGACGATGTCGTTCCAGCTCTGGTGGTTGGCGCAGGCCAGGTACTGGCCACGCGGATCCAGTCGCGCCTGCGGGTCGATGCGGATGTCCCACTCGGTCTTCATCAGCGCGCCGACCATCCAGCTGTTCACGCCCGCCCAGTTCTGCGCCAGCGCCGCGGCGGCACGCGAGACGGCGTCGCGGGCGGTGCCGGCAGGGGTCACCAGCTTGACCAGGACGAGTGCGTAGACCGGGATCACCCAGAACACGGTGTTGACGATCAGCAGCACCATGACGAGGGCGCCGAGCAGGGGCGCAGGCAGGAATTGCAGCATCAGGGACTCTCGGTGCTGGCCGGTGGCGGCGGCGTGGCTTCGGGGGCGGGCGGAGGCTGCGGCGCGGCGACAGCCTCGGGCGGCACCGGCGCGGGAGGAGGCGCAGGCGATGGCGCGACCGGTGCGGCCACCGGCTCGGGGGCGGGGGGCGGAGCCGCTTTCGGCCGGGCCGGCACCGGCAGTTCCTCGTCGTCGCCACGCGGGTGCGCGGAGCGGTGGATGTGGACGATCTTCCAGCCCAGGTCGGTACGCCGCAGCACCAGCGTCTCGGTATTGATCAGGGCCAGCTTCTGGTCGCCGAAGTCGCCGGTGACGGAGCTGAGCGTCAGCACCCAGGCGACGCTGCCGTCCTCCCAGGCGTCGCGGCGCAGCGTCTCGCGCTTCACCAGGCCGGCGAAGGTGATGTCGTTGAGCATGGTGCCCTCGGCGTAGGCATCACGGCCGCGCTCGACGAAACCCTGCTCGTAGATCACCAGGTCAGGGGCCAGGTGCTCGACCACGCCCTTGCGATCGCCATGCGCCAGGGCGGCCTGGAAGGCGTCCACCACCTCGGTGGGCACCAGCGCCGCCTTGCCGGCCGCGGGCCCTGCTGCGGCCGCCGGCAATGCCACCAGCGCCAGCAGCAGGCTCCAGCAGTGGCGCAGCCTCATGGCGCGGCGGCGACGCGGCCGCGCAGGCGGCCGTCCTGGTCGATGATTTCCACCGAGCCATACTTGTCGCGCGGCAGGCTGATCAGCACGCAGGGGCTGGTGATGGCCTCGGTGGTGATGTCTCCCAGTGCCGGTGCGACGAAGGTACCGCGCAGGATCAGGCTGTCGCCGCGACGACCCGCCAGGCGGCTGATCGCCAGGCCATAGCCGCCGCTGTTGCGCTCGCCCATCTCCACCAGCGCGAACGGCCCCTGCGGCAGGCGCGCCTCGCCGAAGTCCACGCCACGCTGCTGCTGCCAGGCGGCGACGGTGGCGCCGTCGGCCATCAGGCTGATGCGGGTCTCCGGGCTGCCGCTGTTGCACTGGTAGGAACGCGCCACCTCGCTGATCTCCACCGCGCTCTCGCGGCTCAGCCAGTTGCCGGCGCAGGCGCTCAGCCCGAGGCTGAGCAGCAGGATCCCGTACTTCATGAAAACCATTCCTTCTTCAGATCGGGCCGCCCAGCGGCGGCAAGCGTGTCGTTCGTGTTCAATCGGCCGCCTCGGTGTTCGGTTCATCCGTCGCGCTCTTGCCGGCGGCGGCCTCGGCCAGGGCCCGCTGCGCATCCTCCAGCACCATGCGGGCGCCCTGCTCGGCGATCATCGTCGCCGGCCCGTTGGTGTTGCCGCCGACCAGGGTCGGCATGATGGAGGCGTCCACCACGCGCAGCCCAGCCACGCCATGCACCCGCAGACGGGCGTCCACCACGGCCAGGGGATCACTGCCCATCTTGCAGCTGCCCACCGGGTGGTACAGGGTTTCGGCATGCAGGCGCAGCCAGTCGCGCAGCTGCTCGTCGGTCTGCACCTCCGGACCTGGCTCCATCTCCTCCAGATTGTGCGGTGCAAAAGCGGGCTGGGCAAATAGGCCACGGGCGTTGCGGATGGCCAGGACCATCTTGTCCAGGTCGGCCTCGTCCTGGAAGTGCCGGGGATCGATCGCCGGAGGGGCCAGGGGGTCGGCCGACTGCAGGCGGATTTCCCCGCGCGAGCGGGGCCGCAGCTCATAGGTCATCAGGGTGTAGCCGTAGTACTTCAGCGCCGGCCACAGGTCCAGGCCGTGGCGGACGTTGACCGAGGGGATGAAGTGCAGCTGCAGGTCCGGCAGGGTCTCGCGCGGGCTGCTGCGCTGGAAGCCGCCCGCCTCGGCGAGGTTGCTGGTGAGCTCGCCGCGGCGGCGGAACAGGTACTGGAACAGGGCCTTGAGCGTGCGCCACAGCGAACTGGGATGCAGGGAGGTGGTCAGGCGCGTGCGCGAGCGCATGGTGACGTAGGCGTCGAGGTGGTCCTGCAGGTTCTGGCCCACCCCCGGCAGCTCCTTGACCACGGCGATGCCGTACTGCTTGAGCTGCTCCGCCGGGCCGATGCCGGACAGCAGCAGCAGCTGCGGCGAGCCGACGGCACCGCCGCTGAGGATGACCTCGCGCTTGGCCGTGACCTCGTGCTCCTTGCCGCCATAGACATAGCGCACACCGGCCGCGCGGCCATGATCGAATACCACGCGCGTGGCATGGGCATGGGGGATCACGGTGAGGTTGGGGCGCTTCTCGGCCTCGCGCAGGTAGGCCCGGGCGTTGCTGCAGCGCTGGCCGTCCTTCTGGCAGACCTTGTAGAACCCGAAGCCCTCCTGCGAGGCGCCGTTGAAATCGTCGTTCGGCGCGTGGCCCGCCTGCTGCGCCGCCTGCAGGAAGATCTCGCTCATGGGATTGCGGCTGCGCAGCTCGGCGACGTTGAGCGGGCCGCCCTGCCCGTGCCACGGGTCGGCACCGGGCTCGTAGTTCTCCATGGCCTTGAACACCGGCAGCACGTCCTTCCAGGCCCAGCCCTCGTTGCCCAGGCCGGCCCAGTAGTCGTAGTCCCAGGAGTGTCCGCGGACATAGACCTGGGCATTGATCGAGGAACTGCCGCCCAGGGTGCGGCCGCGCGGCCAGTACAGCGGCCGGTTGCCCATGCGCGGCTGCGGCACGGTCCAGAACTGCCAGTTGTAGACCTTGGAGCGCAGCAAGGGAATGATGCCCGCGGGCATGGCGATGAAGGGGCTGTCGTCGGGCGGGCCGGCCTCGAGCAGGCAGACCTTGAACTGGCCGTTGGCGCTGAGGCGGTTGGCCAGCACGCAGCCGGCGGAACCGCCACCGACGATGACGAAATCGAACATCGCTTCCTCCCTATGGGGGGTCGAGGTGTAAAGTTAGCAGATGAACAAGCCCGCCCCCGAACGCCGCCTCGACCTGCAGGATCTGCTGGAAGCCCTGGTCGCCGACGGCCTGGTCAGGCGCGAAGCCACGCGCGAGCTGATCATCCGCCTGTCCAGCCACCCCGATCCGCGGCATCCGCTGGCGGTGATCGCGGCGGCGGACTGGGACAATCCGGAAATCCCGGGCCGCAAGCTCAACATCGAAACGCTGACCCAGTGGCTGGCCAAGCGCGTGGGCCTGCCCTACCTGCGCATCGACCCACTGTCGATCGAAGTGAGCAAGGTCACCTCGGTGGTGTCCTACGCCTATGCCGCGCGCGCCAAGATCCTGCCGATCAAGGTCACCGCCGACGAGGTGGTGCTGGCCACCAGCGAGCCGCACCTGCGCGAGTGGGAGCGCGAGCTGCAGCCGCACCTCAAGCAGCAGATCCGCCGCGTGGTCTCCAACCCGCTGGACATCGAACGCTACCTGGTGGAGTTCTATGCCCTGGCGCGCTCGGTCAAGGCCAGCCAGAAGGAAAAGGCGGCCAACCCCGCCATGGGTGCCGTGCAGAACCTGGAGCAGCTCACGCAGCTCGGGCGCAGCGGCAAGCTCACCGCCGACGACCAGCACATCGTGGCGATCGTCGACTGGCTGCTGCAGTACGCCTTCGAGCAGCGCGCCAGCGACATCCACATCGAGCCTCGGCGCGACGTCAACAACATCCGCTTCCGCATCGACGGCGTGCTGCATGACGTCTACCAGACGCCGACCGTGGTCGGCACGGCGGTGACCAGCCGCATCAAGATCCTGGCGCGCATGGACGTGGCGGAAAAGCGCCGGCCGCAGGACGGCCGCATCAAGAGCCGCACGCCCGACGGCAAGGAAGTGGAGCTGCGCGTGTCCTCGCTGCCCACCGCCTTCGGCGAGAAGATGGTGCTGCGCATCTTCGACCCCGACGTGCTGGTGAAGGACTTCGGCGACCTGGGCTTCGCCGGCAATGATGGCGTGCGCTGGCAGAACATGATCGACCAGCCGCACGGCATCATCCTGGTGACCGGCCCCACCGGCTCGGGCAAGACGACGACGCTCTACTCGACGCTGCGTCACCTCGCCACGCCCGAGGTCAACGTCTGCACCATCGAGGACCCGATCGAACTGGTGGAACCGGCCTTCAACCAGATGCAGGTGCAGCCGGTCCTCGACCTGACCTTCGCCGCCGGCGTGCGCGCACTGATGCGCCAGGATCCGGACATCATCATGGTTGGCGAAGTCCGCGACCTGGAAACCGCCGAAGTGGCGATCCAGGCGGCGCTCACCGGACACCTGGTGCTGTCGACGCTGCATACCAACGACGCGCCCGCCGCGGTAACGCGCCTGCTGGACCTGGGCGTGCCCTCCTACCTGATCCGCTCGACGCTGCTGGGCGTGGTGGCGCAACGCCTGCTGCGCAAGCTGTGCAAGCACTGCAAGAAGCCGGTGCCTACCGACCCCGCGGCCTGGCAGGCACTGGTCGGCGGCCAGGCGATCGATCAGCCCAGGCAGGTGCACGAGGCCACCGGCTGCCTGGAATGCCGCGAGACCGGCTACCTCGGCCGTACCGGCATCTACGAGATGCTGACGCTGACGCCGGAGGTGAAGGAGATGATCCGCGACGACGCCGACCCGGTGCTGCTGCGCGAGGCGGCGCTGCGCAGCGGCATGATGCCGCTGCGCATCGCCGGCAGCCAGAAGGTCTGGACCGGCGTGACCTCGATCGACGAAGTGCTGCGCACCACGCCCTCGCTGACGCCGTTCACGGGGCGCGAGAAACCGCTCGTCGGCAAGGCGCCGGACCCCTTGAAATCGGCAGGCTGAACCTCACCTTCCTGTCAACGGCGAAGGTCGCCGGCCACAGGATCGAGAGGTATCACCATGAGCATTCTTCGTTATCAGCCCTGGGGCCTGCATCAGGCCCTGTACCGTGAATTCAACCGCGCAGCCGAACGCGCGGCGCAGGACGATTCCAGCGGCGCCACCGCCGACTGGGCGCCGGCCGTCGACATCCAGGAATACGCCGACAGGTTCGTGCTCGCCGCCGATGTCCCGGGCGTCGATCCCGCGACGATCGAGCTGACGCTCGAGAAAGGCGTGCTGACGATCAGCGGCAGCCGCGCGCAGGCCGCCGAGGCCGCCGGTGTCGAACGCCGCCGCGTCGAGCGCCCCACCGGCAACTTCCACCGCCGCTTCGCCCTGCCCGACACGGTCGACGCCGACGCGGTCAGCGCCAGCAACCGCAACGGCGTGCTGGAGATCACCATCCCCAAGCGCCCGCAGGCGCAGGCGCGGAAAATCTCCGTCACGCACTGACCGGCAGGCAGCAAACCAGCGGGGCGCCCAGGCGCCCCGCTTTGCGTTGGGCCATCTTGCAAGCCCCCGGGGTCGTCTCCATCTATGATGTCGATCCTTAGTCTCTTCCGGTACCTGCAGTGGAATACAAGGACTACTACAAGATCCTCGGCGTCACCCGTTCCGCGACCGCGGACGAGATCAAGCGCGCCTACCGCAAGCTGGCCCGCGAATTCCATCCGGACAAGAACAAGGCGGCCGGGGCCGAGGACAAATTCAAGGAGGTCAACGAGGCCAACGAGGTCCTGAGCGACGCCGAGAAGCGCAAGGCCTACGACACCCTGGGGCCCAACTGGAAGAGCGGCCAGCAGTTCAACCCGCCGCCGGGCTGGGAATCCATGTTCGGTGGCGGCGGCGGGCGTGGACCGCGCGGCGGACCCCGTGGCGGCGCCGGCTTTGGCGGCGCAGGGGCTGCGGGCGGCAATTTCTCCGACTTCTTCTCGACCTTGTTCGGCGGCCAGGCCGGCGGTTTCGGCGGCGACTTCGACGGCATGCGCGGCGGCTTTGGCGGCGGCGCTCCGCAGGACAGCCGCGCCAAGATCGCGATCGCGCTGGAGGACTCCTACGAGGGTGCGCAGAAGACGCTGTCGGTCAACGGCCGCACGCTGAACGTGCGCATTCCCAAGGGCGTCGTTGCCGGCCAGTCGATCCGCCTGGCGCAGCAGGGCAGCCAGGGCGGCGACCTGCTGCTGGAAATCGACTTCGCGCCGCACGAGCGCTTCAAGCTCGACGGCCGCAACGTCACGGTGCGGGTGAAGCTCGCCCCCTGGGAGGCGGCGCTGGGCGCCCGGGTGCCGGTCCTCACCCTGGGCGGCACGGTGGAGCTGACCATCCCCGCCGGCACCCAGACCGGCCGCAAGCTGCGCCTCAAGGGACGCGGCCTGCCCGGCAACCCGGCCGGCGACCAGATCGTGAGCCTGCAGATCGTGACGCCGCCGGCCGAGGGCGAGGCCGACAAGGCGTTCTACGAGGACATGGCCCAGCGCTACGCGGCCTTCGATCCGCGCGCCTGAGCCCCGCAGCCATGACGCCGGAAGACATTCGGGATCTGTTCCTGTCGGGCCAGCCCGATCAGGCACTCGATGCCCTGGACGATCTGCTGGCGGCAGACGAAGCCAACATCGAAGCCCTGCGCCTCAAGGGCAACCTGCTGGAGTCCGTGGCGCTGGAACGCGCGGAACTCACGGCAGGCTCGCTGCTGCGGCAGAAAGGCATGTGGGAGGCGCGGCGCTGCTACGAGAGGATCCTGGAACTGGACCCGGACAACACGGTCGCGCTGGTGGACCTGGGAGATCACTTCAGCAACCTGGACGCCTACCAGAAGGCCGAGAGCCTCTACCGGCAGGCCATCGACCTGTTGCAGCGGGGTGTCTTCCGCCTGTCCCGCGAGCATGAGATCAACGAGGTCTTCGACTCGATGTTCCAGCTGTATACGGAGACCGGCAGGGACAATCTCGCCGAACTGGCGCGCAGCGAGCAGGCGAGTATGCTGGCCGAACCAGAGTCGTAGCGACCGGACACGCCGCAAATGAAAAAGCCCCGTTTCAACGGGGCTTTTTCGTCGCTCGGCCTGCCTACTTCCTGGCCGCTTCGCAGTGGTAGCGCGTGGCCGTCTCGACCTCGTTCTTCGAGCCGAGGAACACCGGCACGCGCTGGTGCAGGGCCGTGGGCTGCACGTCGAGGATGCGCTGCAGGCCCGTGGTGGAGGCGCCGCCGGCCTGCTCGACGATGAAGCTCATCGGGTTGGCTTCGTACATCAGGCGCAGCTTGCCGGGCTTGGACGGGTCCTTGAGGTCCTTGGGGTAGATGAAGATGCCGCCGCGGGTCAGGATGCGATGCACGTCGGCCACCATCGAGGCGACCCAGCGCATGTTGAAGTCCTTGCCGCGCGGGCCCGTCTTGCCGGCCAGGAGTTCCTGGATGTACAGCTTCATCGGCTCCTCCCAGTGGCGCTGGTTGGACATGTTGATCGCGAATTCCTTGGTGTCCTCGGGGATCTTCATGTCCCGCTCGGTCATCAGGAAGCTGCCCAGCTCGCGGTCCAGCGTGAACTCGTGGGTGCCGTTGCCGACCGTGATCACCAGCAGCGTGCTCGGGCCGTAGACGGTGTAGCCGGCGGCAACCTGCGTGCTGCCCTTCTGCAGGAAGTGCTCGGTCTCGGGATCGGTGACGCCGTCCGGGCAGTGCAGCACCGAGAAGATGGTGCCGACGCTGATGTTGACGTCGATGTTGGACGAGCCGTCGAGCGGATCGTAGAGCAGCAGGTAGTTGCCCTTGGGATAGACGTTTGGGATCTTGACCGGATCGTCCATCTCTTCCGAGGCGCAGCCGGCGAGGTGGCCGCCCCACTCGTTGGCCTCGAGCAGGATCTCGTTGGACAGCACGTCGAGCTTCTTCTGGGCCTCGCCCTGGATGTTGCCGGTGCCGGCGTCGCCCAGCACGCCGCCCAGGGCACCCTTGCCGATGGAATGGGAAATGCTCTTGCAGGCACGGGCGACGACCTCGATCAGCAGGCGCAGGTCGGCGTTGATGCGGCCGGTGCGCTGCTCCTCGATCAGGTAGCGGGTCAGGGAAATCGGTTTCATTCGAGACGGGGTCCGGAGTTGAGGTGACGCATTTTACCGCGCCTGAAGGCATCATTCGCGCATGAACTCCCGCAACACCGATGTCCTGATCCTCGGCGGGGGGGTAATCGGCCTGGTTTCGGCCCTGCGCCTGCTGCAAGCCGGCCGCAGCGTCACCATCCTGGAACGCAAGACCGTGGGTGCCGGCAGCTCGCATGGCAACTGCGGCACGATCACCCCCAGCCATGCCCCGCCCCTGGCCGCCCCCGGCGTGATCCAGCTGGCCCTGAAGTGGATGACCCAGGGGGACGCCCCCCTGTACGTCAGGCCGCGCGCCGACTGGCGCCTGCTGGGCTGGCTGATGCGCTTCGCCGGCCGCGCCAACGCCAGCGACTACCTGGCCGGCATGCATGCCAAGGCCCTGCTGCTGAACCGCTCCCGCGCCCTGCTGGAGCAGTTGGTGCGCGACGAGGGCCTGGATTGCGAGTTCGAGACCGGCGGCACCATGTACGTGTTCCGCGACCCGCGGGCGCTGGAGCGGGCCAACCCCCTGCTGGAGCCCCTGCGCGCCGAGGGCGTGGAGGCGCGCATCGTCGACGGCGCGGAGGCACGGCGGCTGGAACCGGCGCTCAACGACAGCATCGTCGGCGGCCACTACTACGGTAACGACGCCCATCTGCGGCCGGAGCGCTATGTCGAAGAGCTGGCCCGGCGCGTGCGCGAACTGGGCGGCGTCATCCTGGAGGGCGAGGAGATCAGCGGCTTCGAGCGCGACGGCGGGCGCGTCAGCGGCGTGGTCACCACCGCCGGCGGCCGCCACAGCGGGCGCGACGTACTGATGGCGCTGGGCGCCTGGTCACCCTTGATCGGCCGCCAGCTGGGCCTGGACCTGCCGATCCAGCCCGGCAAGGGCTACTCGATCACCACCCTGAACCCGAAGAGCTGGCCGCGGCTGCCGCTGGTGCTCAAGGAGCGCAGCGTCTGCGTCACCGGTTGGCCGAGCGGCTACCGCCTGGGCAGCACCATGGAATTCTCGGGCTACGACAGCTCGCTGAACCGCCGGCGCCTGGATGCCCTGCGCCGCGCCGCCACCGAATACCTGCGCGAGCCCTGGGGCGAGCAGACCGTGGAGGAATGGTACGGCTGGCGCCCGATGACCTACGACGACCTGCCCCTGATCGGCCGCGCGCCGCGCTGGGACAACCTGTGGCTGGCCACCGGCCATGGCATGCTCGGCGTGACGCTGTCTGCCGTCACCGGCGAGCTGGTCGGCGAACTGCTGACCGGCGCGGCGCCCAGCATCGACCCGAAGCTGGTGGACCCTGCCCGCTTCAACTGAGAACCTGTCTCGAGGCAATGCAGATGGACCGGATCAACCCCGACTACGTCGCCGCGCTGTACCAGATGGTCAACGGCGCCGCGTTTCCGAAGCACATCGCCTTCCGCGTGGCCGACATCGGCTTCGACAGCTGCCTGATCGAGCTGGACGTGCTGCCGCAGCACTTCCAGCCCTTCGGCATCGTCCATGGCGGCGTGCTGGCGACGCTGATCGACACCGCCACCTTCTGGGCCGGCTTCATGCGCCTGCCAGCCGACGCGGGCCTGGTGAACGTGGACCTGAAGCTCAACTACCTCAAGCCCGCCGTCAGCGGCCTGCTGAAGGCCGAGGGCCGCTGCATCCGCGCCGGCCGGCAGCTCAGCTACACCGAGGCCTATGTGCGCGACGACAAGGGCGAAATCCTGGCCCATGGCACGTCGACGCTGATGGCGCTGCCGGGCAAGGGGCTGAAGATCGCGCCGGCGAAGTTCCTGGGATAAGAACCCTGCCAGCACGTAGCCCGGTTTCGCGTAGCGAAGCCGGGAGGGGGCCTGCAAGGCGCCCCCGGCGGAATGACGGCAATCAGGTACGCCCAACGACTTTGAGCTTTTCGCCTTCCCGGAGAATCTTCTCCTTCAATGCGTTGAACACCACCGCAGGCAATTCGCCGTAGGCGTACTGCTGCCGGCTGGTCAAGACCAGATCAGGACCAGGCCAGTCGAAGCTGTTCACCTCCGTGGCGATGATCCAATTCTTCTCTTCATCGAGGCCCAGGCGCCTTCGGGTGGCGGGGGTCAATTCGATCGCCCGGCTCGAATCCTCGGGTGGTGTATGCGTGATCGGCGCGACAGTCACGACCTTATGGCCGTCGACATCCTCTACGCAAACGACGACCACACAAGGGCGATGCTTCCGGCCATCGACCTTGCCCTCGTCAAATTCGGACTTCCAGAGGTAGGTGTATCGAAGAACCAGCCCGGGAATCGGGGTGGGATACGTGGCCAACTAGCCATCCACTTCGTCGTTGAAGGCCGCGGACTGCGCCGAGGGCTCGGCGTTGGCGATAGCCTCACGCAAGGCAGCCGGAAGATTGGCTGTCGAGTACGCTTGGCGGTCGAGCCGCTTCAGCCGGTCGTACTCAGCAGGCGAAATCATCACCATCTGGGTCCGGCCATGCGACTGCACAGAAACCGGCTCTGTCTGTACCAGCTGCGCAACTGCCCCGAATCGCTTTGCAACCTCTGTACTGCTCAAGACTCGCATAGTTCCATCTCCCGCAATATCCTCATATTACGGAAAATGTGCATTTTGCGCAACATTCCTTCCAACGGCTCCTCCAGCGCCCCACAGCGCTCATCCGCTGGGTAGCTGCAGCCGCCCCAGCAAATCCGACCACACTGTGCCGTGCTCCTGTGCGTGCTGCGCCGAGGGCAGTCCGTCATGGGTCAGGGTCAGGCGCGTGCCCTGCCCCTGCGGCTGCAGGTCGAGCGTGACGATGGACTCGCGCTCATCGGTGCCCGGCGACACCCAGGTGAACATCAGGCGGCTGGGCCGGTCGATTTCCAGGTAGCTGCCGCGCAGCGGAACCTCGCCGCCCTCGCACTGCAGACGGATCTCGAAACTGCCGCCGACGCGCCGGTCCAGCGCCACGCTGCTGGGCGGCGCGGATTCCATGCGCAGCCACTGCGCCAGCGCCTCCGGCTGGATCCAGGCGTCGAAGACCTCGCCCAGCGGCAAACCGTACTGGTGGCTGACGCTGATGCTGTGCAGGACCGGTCGCTGCATGCTGTCTCCTCCTGTCGCCGTCTGATGCGGCTGGAAGCATTCAAACAGGTTCCGGAGCCCAAAAACAACAAGGCCCCGTTTCCGGTCCCTACCGACATGCGAATCGCTCAAGTCGTGTGCTTGGAAGGACAAACGCTTGTCGATACCCAACGTGCAGCGCAGTCCAGGTCGTCGAAGCTTCGCGGGAAGCACAGTCGTCGGTTCATCCCCGCGTGCGCGGGGAACACGCTCGATGGCGAGTGCTCGCCAGGGCCTGCTGCGGTTCATCCCCGCGTGCGCGAGAACACATCAGGCCGCGGGCCAGAGCGGCGTCGATGACCGGTTCATCCCCGCATGCGCGGGGAACACAATGACAGCGAGCCCTACTCGCTGAAGCTCACCGGTTCATCCCGCGTGCGCGGGAAACACGCCGCACCGCTGACATCGCCGCCCAGCAGCTTCGGTTCATCCCCGCGTGCGCGGGGAACACACAGCCGGGCCCGCGGGATGGTGTTGAAGAAGTTCTTCATCCCCGCGTGCGCGGGGAACACGGTTTCATCCGACCACCACCCAATTTCCGTCAATTCTTCATCCCCGCGTGCGCGGGGAACACACACCTGGTAGGTCCAGGTGAGCCAGCCAAGGCGG
Organism: Solimonas sp. K1W22B-7; assembly: GCF_003428335.1. Classification (GTDB taxonomy): domain Bacteria; phylum Pseudomonadota; class Gammaproteobacteria; order Nevskiales; family Nevskiaceae; genus Solimonas_A. Next base: position 1,945,614 of record NZ_CP031704.1, on the reverse strand, counting down.
TTCATCCCCGCGTGCGGGGGAACACAGCCGTGTTCAACCCGTCGATCCTCTTCCCGGCGGTTCATCCCCGCGTGCGCGGGGAACACGATTTGGAATCCACCGCCGAGGATTCGTAGCTCGGTTCATCCCCGCGTGCGCGGGGAACACGATGACGGAATGACCTACAAATCTGTTGTTAACGGTTCATCCCCGCGTGCGCGGGGAACACTCGCGGAGCTTGATGCCGCTGTTGATCTCGGGCGGTTCATCCCTGCGTGCGCGGGGAACACTTCTTCTGGTTGGACTTCGGGTCGCAGTAGGCCGGTTCATCCCCGCGTGCGCGGGGAACACTTGTACTCGCCAGGCACGTCCCAGATGACCTGCGGTTCATCCCCGTGTGCGCGGGGAACACTATACGGTTCATCTCATCGATGAGGGTCTGGACGGTTCATCCCCGCGTGCGCCGGGAACACGAACCCGGCGCGTCGGCACGGTGGACCCAGCGCGGTTCATCCCCGCATGCGCGGGGAACACGATTCTTTGTCTGTGCGGTTATAGCAAATATCCGGTTCATCCCCGCGTGCGCGGGAACACGCCAAGACCTCGTCCCGGCTCATGTGCAGCGCCGGTTCATCCCCGCGTGCGCGGGGAACACATACACTGAAGTTCCGCGCGGTAACGGCAAATCGGTTCATCCCCGCGTGCGCGGGGAACACATCGTCATCGGGTTTTGGTCCATCTGCTCCATCGGTTCATCCCCGCGTGCGCGGGGAATACCACGGCCGTGCAGTCGAGTTGGCCGTATCGCTCGGTTCATCCCCGCGTGCGCGGGGAACACATCGTCATCGGGTTTTGGTCCATCTGCTCCATCGGTTCATCCCCGCGTGCGCGGGGAATACCACGGCCGTGCAGTCGAGTTGGCCGTATCGCTCGGTTCATCCCCGCGTGCGCGGGGAACACCAGGAAACCAAGGACGGCTTCAAGTTCGCCAACGGTTCATCCCCGCGTGCGCGGGGAACACGCGACCCTTGCCGCCCCCGGGCAGGTCGTGCTGGGTTCATCCCCGCGTGCGCGGGGAACACGGGCGTCCAGCGGGCGCAGGCTGTGACATCGCCGGTTCATCCCCGCGTGCGCGGGGAACACGGGCCGGCGACGGCGGAAACGGCCTACTCGTACGGTTCATCCCCGCGTGCGCGGGGAACACGCATCGCAGGCGGTCGGCTCTCATTTCCATCGCGGTTCATCCCCGCGTGCGCGGGGAACACATCAGCCTGACCAGCCGCGCGACCCTGGAGCGCGGTTCATCCCCGCGTGCGCGGGGAACACGTCGGAGCTAGGGTTGCGCAGCTGCTGGCATTCGGTTCATCCCCGCGTGCGCGGGGAACACTTCGCGGAGGGCTGCGACCTGCGTGGCGATACCGGTTCATCCCCGCGTGCGCGGGGAACACGGGCGTTCTTGAATCCCTCCCCGCTGCCGTAGCGGTTCATCCCCGCGTGCGCGGGGAACACGCCCACGCGGCGGCGCACCAGCACCATCGAAGCCGGTTCATCCCCGCGTGCGCGGGGAACACCCACGGTGTTCTCCATGTGTTCGCTGAACTGGCGGTTCATCCCCGCGTGCGCGGGGAACACGCATAGATGCGAGTGTACTGATGACCCTGATACGGTTCATCCCCGCGTGCGCGGGGAACACCGGACATTTGAGCTTGAGCCTGTTGGCGCTCACGGTTCATCCCCGCGTGCGCGGGGAACACGCGACGGTGCTCGGCGGCGGGTTGTTGCCGTCCGGTTCATCCCCGCGTGCGCGGGGAACACCAGTGCCGCGGCCCGGGGAATCTGTTCCTGGGCGGTTCATCCCCGCGTGCGCGGGGAACACACCTCGACAGGCTCTTGTACAACGAGCCAAGGCGGTTCATCCCCGCGTGCGCGGGGAACACCGCTCCGTGCCCAGGAGCGTGTTGACCTTGGGCGGTTCATCCCCGCGTGCGCGGGGAACACGTGAAGCAGCGCATCAAGGGTCCCAATGGCCACGGTTCATCCCCGCGTGCGCGGGGAACACGAGGCCGCATCCCATGATGCTAACCCTATCAGCCGGTTCATCCCCGCGTGCGCGGGGAACACGTACCGCGCGCCGACGTGAACGGCGGTGCCCTCGGTTCATCCCCGCGTGCGCGGGGAACACAAAAACGCGAACTCACAGCGCGTATAAAATTCCGGTTCATCCCCGCGTGCGCGGGGAACACGATGTGGTCGTGTACGCGCACAATGGTGGACGCGGTTCATCCCCGCGTGCGCGGGGAACACAAGAATTCGCGAGCACTGTCGCAAACAGCATGCGGTTCATCCCCGCGTGCGCGGGGAACACGTCGAGGTGGGTGCCCGACTTGAAGCTCATGGCGGTTCATCCCCGCGTGCGCGGGGAACACACCCAATAGCCGGCGCCGCCGTAGGTGTAGGCCGGTTCATCCCCGCGTGCGCGGGGAACACCGCCTATACGGCCGGTACGTTGGCAGCAACAACGGTTCATCCCCGCGTGCGCGGGGAACACGATTGGTGCCTGTACAAACTAGGTCGCGACGGCGGTTCATCCCCGCGTGCGCGGGGAACACGGCAGTTGGGATTTATTGACACTATTGCGAATCGGTTCATCCCCGCGTGCGCGGGGAACACAGCGGCGGACTTTGCACATTTCAGGTCTCCGACGGTTCATCCCCGCGTGCGCGGGGAACACAAAGAACTGGAGGACGCCATGAGTCCAGATACCGGTTCATCCCCGCGTGCGCGGGGAACACCCAATACCATTCGTACAGATAAACTAAAATAGCGGTTCATCCCCGCGTGCGCGGGGAACACGCACTATGCGACTGTTCTTGCCGGCGCCAGCGAGGTTCATCCCCGCGTGCGCGGGGAACACGCTCGCTATTACCAGCTCGAAAGCATTGAGGCGGGTTCATCCCCGCGTGCGCGGGGAACACACGAAGTCGCGCAGCTTCTCTGGAGATCGTGCCGGTTCATCCCCGCGTGCGCGGGGAACACCAGCATGGGTATTACCTCCGACGGGGCCGGCGCGGTTCATCCCCGCGTGCGCGGGGAACACAGCTCCGGCACCGCCAGCTGATGTGTTGCCATCGGTTCATCCCCGCGTGCGCGGGGAACACTTCGTCAGCCGTCAGCAGCTTATGAGTTAGCTCGGTTCATCCCCGCGTGCGCGGGGAACACACGGTCGGGGCTGCTTTAATAAAGCGCAAGTTCGGTTCATCCCCGCGTGCGCGGGGAACACCGAATTGAATGCAACCGGTGCGGGCGATCCCGCGGTTCATCCCCGCGTGCGCGGGGAACACTCGCGAGGGGGTGGGGTCGGCTTTAATTCTATCGGTTCATCCCCGCGTGCGCGGGGAACACTGTTTTGGCTGACGGGCAGACGTTTACAGGGCCGGTTCATCCCCGCGTGCGCGGGGAACACGGGCATTGGTTTCGTGCTATCACATAACGATCCGGTTCATCCCCGCGTGCGCGGGGAACACAACGTTCGTTCGCATCGCTGCGAATTGCGCGTCGGTTCATCCCCGCGTGCGCGGGGAACACGCCCAAGCGGGTAGTTTCCGGGTCGCAGCGGACGGTTCATCCCCGCGTGCGCGGGGAACACCACGCCCGGACCAGCTCGGCCGATCCAGTCGTCGGTTCATCCCCGCGTGCGCGGGGAACACAGTTGCACGACGCTCTTGCCGTCCACGTAGCCCGGTTCATCCCCGCGTGCGCGGGGAACACGTTATGGTCCCAACGGTGCGCGTGACGATGCCCGGTTCATCCCCGCGTGCGCGGGGAACACGCAGGCCCGCGCCGCCCCAATCCTCCCGGAGCCGGTTCATCCCCGCGTGCGCGGGGAACACCAGGGCGGAGGGAGGGCGGGTGAGGGCCATGGCGGTTCATCCCCGCGTGCGCGGGGAACACCTCCACGCGATAGGCCGTGGTGACGGGCAGGGCGGTTCATCCCCGCGTGCGCGGGGAACACGCAGAGCCGCCCCTGCGTCTATCTGCGTCACCCGGTTCATCCCCGCGTGCGCGGGGAACACTCCAGCGGCTTGGCGCGCACGTCATGCACCACCGGTTCATCCCCGCGTGCGCGGGGAACACGTCGGGCGTGTCTTCACTGTCCATGTCACCGCCGGTTCATCCCCGCGTGCGCGGGGAACACTGGCGATATTGTTCAGGTAGTACGGCCCTGCGCGGTTCATCCCCGCGTGCGCGGGGAACACTCCGCCAGTGCGAGGCCCGCGTCGGCAATGAGCGGTTCATCCCCGCGTGCGCGGGGAACACGTGACAGCAGCGAAAGCGTCATCGCGTTCTGCAGGTTCATCCCCGCGTGCGCGGGGAACACATCTGGATCGTGCATGCCTGCCGCCCGCGCGGCGGTTCATCCCCGCGTGCGCGGGGAACACGAGTTAACAGGAAAGTTAACAGCATCAAAAACCGGTTCATCCCCGCGTGCGCGGGGAACACAGCAGATCAAGAATGAGCAGCGGCAGAACCGCCGGTTCATCCCCGCGTGCGCGGGGAACACTGCTACATCCTGCCGTCCGGGATCTCGAGTCGCGGTTCATCCCCGCGTGCGCGGGGAACACGCAATGACGGCGATCACGACCCAGGGCGCAATCGGTTCATCCCCGCGTGCGCGGGGAACACTGCGCCTCTGGCCTATACACGTCGGCCCTGTTCGGTTCATCCCCGCGTGCGCGGGGAACACGCCTTCATCGCCGTTTCGCGGACCGTCAGCGGCGGTTCATCCCCGCGTGCGCGGGGAACACGAGAACTACTGGAAGGAAGCGAACGCTGAGAACGGTTCATCCCCGCGTGCGCGGGGAACACTCCATGGCGTGGCAGTACGCCATGCAGGAATTCGGTTCATCCCCGCGTGCGCGGGGAACACGCGATGCCGGACGCAAATGCATGCATGTTCCTCGGTTCATCCCCGCGTGCGCGGGGAACACTGGGAATCGGCGCCAGATCCGTCGACTGCGTTCGGTTCATCCCCGCGTGCGCGGGGAACACCTCATGGACAACGGCCCCGATGTCGCATACCACGGTTCATCCCCGCGTGCGCGGGGAACACTTGTGCGCGGCGAGCTGCATGTACTCGTTCATCGGTTCATCCCCGCGTGCGCGGGGAACACCATAGGTGGCGGCGGTATCGTAGTTTTGATTGCGGTTCATCCCCGCGTGCGCGGGGAACACATCGAAGGAACCGAAGCGTTGCAGGAAGGTATCGGTTCATCCCCGCGTGCGCGGGGAACACTTGGTTGAAATCATGCACGGCATGTTTGCCTTCGGTTCATCCCCGCGTGCGCGGGGAACACGAGACAAGAAAGACGACGATGCTGCCAAACGACGGTTCATCCCCGCGTGCGCGGGGAACACGGCCGGCAGGCAGCGGCAAAACTCCGGTATGTCGGTTCATCCCCGCGTGCGCGGGGAACACCCAGGAACCGCGCAAAGAACCTCACAACTATCCGGTTCATCCCCGCGTGCGCGGGGAACACTCTGCCGTAAATGAATGGGCAGAAACCTCTGGCGGTTCATCCCCGCGTGCGCGGGGAACACGTGTCAACCCTGCCGTTGCCAACAAGGTCAAGCGGTTCATCCCCGCGTGCGCGGGGAACACGCGATAGCTAACGGCGGCAACGCTAGGTTGTTCGGTTCATCCCCGCGTGCGCGGGGAACACACCATTCAAGCCGAACGATTTGAAATGCAGCACGGTTCATCCCCGCGTGCGCGGGGAACACCGACCTTGGGCAGTTCCAAGTTAAAGAGGTTGCGGTTCATCCCCGCGTGCGCGGGGAACACATAACGATTTCGGTCAGCACCAACGATGTTGACGGTTCATCCCCGCGTGCGCGGGGAACACCCCGGTGAACGTCTGGCCATCGGCGAAAACGACGGTTCATCCCCGCGTGCGCGGGGAACACGACGACGGCATCGGACTCTGCGGCATTCGAGGCGGTTCATCCCCGCGTGCGCGGGGAACACCTCTGCCACAGATTGCCGGCGTCGATCCTGATCGGTTCATCCCCGCGTGCGCGGGGAACACGGGCAGTTGTCTCCCTCAAAGATGCCCCTGGACGGTTCATCCCCGCGTGCGCGGGGAACACAAGCCGTGGTATGACTGGTTCAACCAGATTACCGGTTCATCCCCGCGTGCGCGGGGAACACCAAGCCGGATGGCTCGCTGTTCTACGCCAAGCCGGTTCATCCCCGCGTGCGCGGGGAACACGCAGGGCTCGGAACGCCCTGTTGCGCGTACTGCGGTTCATCCCCGCGTGCGCGGGGAACACCAATCGGTCATGTGGAAGCATGGGAGCCCAATCGGTTCATCCCCGCGTGCGCGGGGAACACATATATTGATATAGTTTGTTATGTTTGGGTAACGGTTCATCCCCGCGTGCGCGGGGAACACCCATGCGCGCCAAGGCAGAGGGGTTTGATTTGCGGTTCATCCCCGCGTGCGCGGGGAACACTCCAGTTTGCTCCACCAGCCCGGCAAATCGTTCGGTTCATCCCCGCGTGCGCGGGGAACACTTGAGATTGGCAATGCGCGCAATAAGTTTATTCGGTTCATCCCCGCGTGCGCGGGGAACACGAAGGGGTTGCGCACCTCTTCGATCAGGATATCGGTTCATCCCCGCGTGCGCGGGGAACACTAGGCCGCAATATCGAAAATCTGGCAACCGGCCGGTTCATCCCCGCGTGCGCGGGGAACACGGTGTACCCATTGGCGCGGTAGACAATCCCATCGGTTCATCCCCGCGTGCGCGGGGAACACAGCTTAGTCACACGTCTAGCAAAATCCCCCTGCGGTTCATCCCCGCGTGCGCGGGGAACACCATAAAGCCTATCGCAGCCGCTATAGCGCCCTCGGTTCATCCCCGCGTGCGCGGGGAACACTCAGCTTCACTCTGATGGGCAACGGCGCTGATCGGTTCATCCCCGCGTGCGCGGGGAACACCTCAATCCCAGGCTCGCTTTTTGTCCCCCAATCGGTTCATCCCCGCGTGCGCGGGGAACACCCGTACGCGCTGGCGGGGGCCACGCTTATTGTCGGTTCATCCCCGCGTGCGCGGGGAACACGCAGAAGGCTCAAAGCCATATTCTGCGGCAATCGGTTCATCCCCGCGTGCGCGGGGAACACATCTTTGCCTCGGCTTGAAGATGACCACGGCGCGGTTCATCCCCGCGTGCGCGGGGAACACAATTGGGCCTACCAGTACATGAAGCGGCAACGCGGTTCATCCCCGCGTGCGCGGGGAACACCTCTGGTACGACCCGTATTCGGGCCAGTACAACGGTTCATCCCCGCGTGCGCGGGGAACACGAAGGGCCGGCAGTAGCAGCGGTCAAGGATTGCGGTTCATCCCCGCGTGCGCGGGGAACACCGCCGGCTGTTCCAGGAGCTGGCGCGCCAGGTCGGTTCATCCCCGCGTGCGCGGGGAACACGGTAGGCGCAATGACCGCAGTGCGCCCGCACACGGTTCATCCCCGCGTGCGCGGGGAACACATAAGTAAACACGTTATCCATTGCGATTGCAGCGGTTCATCCCCGCGTGCGCGGGGAACACCGGGGCGGCCTCTACCGGAGCAGGGGCGCTGCCGGTTCATCCCCGCGTGCGCGGGGAACACCCGACGCCTTGAAAGGCCTCCTCAATGGCACCCGGTTCATCCCCGCGTGCGCGGGGAACACGTAAAGCTCGGGCTCAATACTGTGGGCACGTTCGGTTCATCCCCGCGTGCGCGGGGAACACGCCGTAGTGGCCGGCGTAGAACTCGACGTTCTCGGTTCATCCCCGCGTGCGCGGGGAACACTGACCGATGCTGACCCTGGCTATGAGAACCGCCGGTTCATCCCCGCGTGCGCGGGGAACACGAGCCTCTGGGGGATGGCTTAGTCTACCCGATCGGTTCATCCCCGCGTGCGCGGGGAACACTGCTGGGAGGCCCATTCCGCCATGTCCAAGGGCGGTTCATCCCCGCGTGCGCGGGGAACACGATGGGAGCCGGCGCAGCAATGACCGAGGGAGCGGTTCATCCCCGCGTGCGCGGGGAACACGCTGTAAGCAATTTCTAGAAACCGAATGGAAGCGGTTCATCCCCGCGTGCGCGGGGAACACATTCGGGCGCTGGAGTTGTAAACGCCAACCGGCGGTTCATCCCCGCGTGCGCGGGGAACACAGCGCGCCAGGATGCTGAAGGAAACCGCCGCTCGGTTCATCCCCGCGTGCGCGGGGAACACATGCAACCCACCAACGCCCATGGTGTAAGTTGCGGTTCATCCCCGCGTGCGCGGGGAACACGAATTCTCCGATTGGCGACGTGTCGGGATAGGCGGTTCATCCCCGCGTGCGCGGGGAACACCTATATATCGAAAGTTTGTTGAACGTCAGCAACGGTTCATCCCCGCGTGCGCGGGGAACACTACAAATATGGATTTATATAATCGCACGATTGCGGTTCATCCCCGCGTGCGCGGGGAACACTCATGAGTAAGTATGAAGCTAGATTTTTTCTGCGGTTCATCCCCGCGTGCGCGGGGAACACGTTTTTATCGTGTGTCCACAGGGGTATGTTTGCGGTTCATCCCCGCGTGCGCGGGGAACACTACGCCGCATTTACCGGCAACATCTGCAAAGCCGGTTCATCCCCGCGTGCGCGGGGAACACTCAAGCATGTTCGGGTGTTGCTGCAATGCTGACGGTTCATCCCCGCGTGCGCGGGGAACACAGTTCCCAAGGCTGCAAGGTAATCTGACGCAGCGGTTCATCCCCGCGTGCGCGGGGAACACCCATTAAAGCCGCGTACGACGGCATCCTAGCCCGGTTCATCCCCGCGTGCGCGGGGAACACTGCAAGCGCCCTGCGTAAGTCTTGAGAGATTCCGGTTCATCCCCGCGTGCGCGGGGAACACGGCATGATTCCAATTGTTGCATTCCATGCATTCGGTTCATCCCCGCGTGCGCGGGGAACACTCCTAAGAAAAGAAAGCCCCGCATTAGCAGGGCGGTTCATCCCCGCGTGCGCGGGGAACACTCGCGAGGGGGCGGGGTCGGCTTTAATTCTATCGGTTCATCCCCGCGTGCGCGGGGAACACTTAGAGGGCCAACTAGATACGGCTCGCAAAAACGGTTCATCCCCGCGTGCGCGGGGAACACGCATTGCAGCAACACCCGAATATGTTTCGCGCCGGTTCATCCCCGCGTGCGCGGGGAACACAAGAACTGGATGATACCGAACAGCTTTGCAGACGGTTCATCCCCGCGTGCGCGGGGAACACCTCCGCGAAGCGCGTTGGCACAGGCCTGCATTCGGTTCATCCCCGCGTGCGCGGGGAACACCCGAGGAAGTCATTTTCCGCCCGCGCGCAGGCCGGTTCATCCCCGCGTGCGCGGGGAACACTTCCATATTCGATAAAGAGCTATAAGCTTGACCGGTTCATCCCCGCGTGCGCGGGGAACACGACATTTGTTATAACCGCACAGACAAAGAATCCGGTTCATCCCCGCGTGCGCGGGGAACACGCCAGGAACCGCGCACAGAACCTCGCAACTATCGGTTCATCCCCGCGTGCGCGGGGAACACAAGAACTGGCGGGCCGGCTTAATTCTTCGATGCGGTTCATCCCCGCGTGCGCGGGGAACACGTCGTCTTAAGATGCGCGCGGCTCCATAGTTCCGGTTCATCCCCGCGTGCGCGGGGAACACTGCCAGCTCTTGGGGGACGTTCGATGCGAGCGCGGTTCATCCCCGCGTGCGCGGGGAACACAAAGCGGAGGGTTTCTAGCATTACGCAGAATCCGGTTCATCCCCGCGTGCGCGGGGAACACATGAACAACTGTGTTCTGATCGACAAAAAGAACGGTTCATCCCCGCGTGCGCGGGGAACACTGGCCCAAAACCAGCGATACAGCGCCTCAATGCGGTTCATCCCCGCGTGCGCGGGGAACACCAATTAAAACTGCGAAGGTCATTTTAAAATTCCGGTTCATCCCCGCGTGCGCGGGGAACACACCGCAGAAGCCGCGACCCAATTGCGCAGCAGCGGTTCATCCCCGCGTGCGCGGGGAACACACTTCACGTACATGTCTGAACCATATAGACATTTACGCTGTGCAAAAGACTACCAGGGAAATCGGTCCGCAACCAATCTCCCGGTACATCACTGGATTGTTAAAGAGCTTTGTCTGGCCGAATACCTTGTGGCAGGGCCGCTTCTGCATGGAACTCAACCAGCTTGACTCCGTCCATCTGGACTGGGACTCGGCGATTGTGTCCCAAGGTTTCGAACTCGAAACCCGCCTCCTGTCCGGGGGCTCGCCAAATTATTACAGCGTTGCCGTCTTCAATGCCCTCAGTTACCTGAGCCCAGATGTACTCACGTACCTTTCGACCGTACTCGCCCACGTAGACACCAGCGCGAACCTCCAACAGCCATATGGCCAGCCGCCCGCGCAGTCTTGGTGGTGCATTCTCCAGTATGACGACCAGCATTCGCTCATCCAGTCCGATGGCCAGGATCGCCGATCCCCTCGGCGTTGGGGATCGCGGGAGCGACCTGCTCGTCATGGGGTTTTGGCGGTTGCCGGTCTCCGGCGGCCAGTATGTTCTCGATGTCGGGAATGATGCGCTCCAATAGCCGGCTTGTCCGAAAGATGTCGCGGCACTGCAGGCGTACGTCGCGTTCCGGCTCACTCGGACGCTTTGCCGCGATACTGAAGGCTAACGGCACCACAGTCTCGAACTTGTAGATGTCGGCAACGTCGTAGACGAAGGACAAAGGCTTGCCGGTATGGATGAAGCCCACGGCAGGCGCGTATCCCGCCGCCAGTACTGCGGCTTCGGTCACACCGTACAGGCAGGAGGTAGCGGCGGACAGACAGCGATTCGGCAGATCTCCAGCATCCCAACTCTCTACATCGTAGTTGCGTTGACGCCATTCGACACCAAACTGCCTGGCTAGCAATTTGTACATTTCGCGGACGCGCGCTCCTTCGATGCCACGCAACTGCTCCACGCTGCGACGCGCGGGCGGCTCTTCGCCAAACCGACGGCGATACATCTCCCGCACCACCTTTAGACGCGCCTCATCATCCAGAGCCAACGCCGCTTGGTACAGCAGCCGGTCTGACCTGGCACCACCCGGCTGACCTGCCGAGTACAGGCGAACGCCGCCTTCGCCGATCCAGACCAGGAGGGTGCCAACTTGGGCCGCCAGACGTACCGCCGCGTGTGAGATGCGCGTGCCCACTTCCAGCATGAGGCAGGCGACTCCGCCAATCGGAATATGCGTGCGAACACCATTCTTGTCGACAACTACGAAGGCACCGTCGAGCACGTCGAGGTTACCCTTCTCGACGTAGAGTACCGATATGCGCTCTTTGATCGGCAGCGGCTTGAGCGGTGGCAGCACTATGTCTCTCCGGCGGCCCGCAACGTCTCTCGAATCAGCGCTTCGCTCAGAAAGTAGCCACTATCGCGAAGCTTGCGCAGCAAAGGAGCTACTTGACCGACCTGTCCGTGGCGCTTCGCCAGCAAAAGGACGCCCAACGTACCAACAAGCTTCAACCCAAGGCCACGCGCCACAGTGCGAGCATCGCGGTCATCCAGCAACACTCGCGCGCCTGTCTGCAGAGCAAGGCCGATTGCAGAGCGCTCACCAAGGCCCAGGGACAGTTGGTCCAGGGTTGGAGCGGGCACATCCGCTCGAATCTCAAAGCGGGGATCTGAAGGGATGCTGGAACGCAACTGCTCCGCGTCTGCACGATCCGGGTAGAACTGCGTCTCTGCCCAGACCGACTCTGGAATCAGCACCTGGTTGAAGGCATGCGCTAGCCACGGCAAGCCATCCAACCGGGCCAGCGCAAGTAGTGGGCCGGTATCCGCGACGACACAGGCTTCATCCAGCGCCAAGATCCTCTAGCTCCTGGTGAAAATCCTCAACTGCGTAGTTTGCAGCGGGGATACCGTGCGCCGCCATCACGTCCAGAAACTCGGCGCGGCTGATTCCGAGCAGTTCCGCGCCTTTGCCCTGGCTGACGATCCCCTCCCCCACCAGACGCAGCACGAAGGAGCGGCGCACACCGCCCTGTAGTAGCGCATCATCGAAGGGGACCGCAACGAATAAGGGTTGCCCGCGCTTGGTTACCAGCGACAGCTTGCCGCTTTCGGCGCCCCGCACCAAGTCGCCGGTGCGCTCTCGCAAGTCTCTGATTGTAAAGGATTCCATGGCGGGGTCCGATTGAAGTGCCATCAAATGATAGCACTTCGAGTATGACGCACTTCCGAGCAAGCTGAACTAGTTCGAACTGGCGCCAAGGACAGCAGCCCCAACCCCATTGCCTTGCCATGGCCGATCCCCTCAGTCAGAGCGCGTCTAAATATCGCCGCATCAGTCACTTCCAGCTGACCTTCATACAACACTGCATATACTCGAATAGTGTTCCCGTTATGCTGATAACCAACCAGCATTTGCTGGTGCCCGATGCGCAGATCGGGGTATGCGCTGCCAGTCGACTCGCGAAAACTGAAGTAGTCATCTCCTGAAGGCTCGGGTAGCCCGAACCCATGCCTGGCGCCTTGGCGCTCAAGCCAGTGCCTCTGCTCATCGAGTCTCATCAAGCCGACTCTCTTCCCATTGCGCGTCACGCAGGGATTGGCGCGTAGCCTGAATCGGAAACCCGCACCTGGCCAAAGCGAATCCAGCGCGAGCTTCTGCGCCAGATCGATACCAGGCTCTGCGCGTGCAAGCCAGCCGGGCGGCAGGCGCGACCAATCAGGCTGGGAGCGGCTTTGAATCAGGATGCGGGGGAACCCGCCCGCGCCCGTCTCCGGCTCCAGCCGCCACAGCACTTCGCCGGGCGGACAGCGCTGATCGGGTGTTGAAAACGCCCGGCACAGGCTGGCGTGCAGTTGATATGGGTCGGCGAGGTCGCGCCGCGCTTCCTTGCTTCGCGGATTGAGATGGATTCTAGAGAGCAGCATCGGCAGCCTCCCTCTTCAATTCCACCCAGTCCGAACGCACGTAGCGCGCGCCGAAGCGCCGCGCCGCGAACGATGACAGCGGCTGGTCCATCCTGAGAGCCCCTTCACCGTAGTCCGATTCAAGCGACACCAGCAGGCGTTCGGGCGGGTTTTCCCATTTGCGCAGCGAGGCTAGCCATGGCCAGTGGGCAAGCGCATCACGCAAAGGCGCATCGACCACGCCACCCCGCAACCAGATGGGATCGGAGGGGACATAAGATTTTCGGCCCAGGGCCAACGGCCACGCCGGGTTCGACAGTGCAGCGTGGGCGCTTTCCAGCACGGCGCGGTCGGTGCCTTCCAACCCGACCAGAAAAACCGCATCAGCGAGGTAGTCGCGGTGTGACACCACACCATCTTTGGCTTGGCTTCCGCCAGCTTTGATGATGGTGTCGGTCGCAGCACAACCGGCCGTCTGATAGTCACGCTTCGGCACGCCTGGCCGGTCGTGGCGCACGCCCATCGCCAGACGGGTCAAAGGTTCCAGGGCAATCCACTCTTCCCGGTCGATGCCCAGCGCCGCCGCCAAGAGGCCGATCACCCCGGATTTGCTGGGTTCCTTGCCTGTATCGCGCTGGTCGAATCGGCTGGTCGTGCCCCAGGATTGCATTGGTCCGGCGAGCCTGAGCAGCAATGTCGGCATGATCTCAGCTCCGTACGGTTTTTAGGGCTTCGTTCAGCACATCATCGAGCGAGGTCTTCTCTTCGCCAAAGCCATTGCAGCTCGCCTTCGCGAGGTTGAGCAACCACGTCGAATCCTCGCCGCCGTAGGCGTCCTTCAATTCCTTGGCCTTGGCGCATAGCGCCTCCGCCGACTTGCGCGTCAGCGACTCGCCGGTTTTGATACGAATCGCCGCCTCGAACGCGTTCGCCAAGTTGCGGGGAGCACCGTTACGGCGCACCGACACGGCGACGAACTCCGGCGGATTGTGCGCAGCAAAACTGTTCTGCTTGCCGGTGGGTTCAGCGATGACGAAGCCTTGCAGGAACACGCGCAAGCCACGCGCCGCGAGGTCGGCGTCGCCCTGCAGGTTTCCGACCAACTTCTCCCAATCGATGACGGCATAGCGATAGTAGCAAGCCGAGTTGAACTCGACGGTTCCCATCATGTCTGCCCCGGCGGTATCTTCCGGCTTCAGGTCGTCCACCGCCGTGTAGAAGTCGAACTCACGCTCGACAGCGTGGGTAGAGATCGCATGTGCGACCTGGCAGGCGGCATACTGGTTCTTCTCAGGCATGTCAGCGAGCATGCGGCCGAAAAGCGCCACGTCCACCGCTTTGCCCCCATTGAAGATCGCCTCGATGCGCGCCAGCACTTCCTTGGGCGCACTGCTTGCTGCGGCTTTCTTGGCTTTCCCCTTCGCCTGTTTGGCGTCGGCTTCGTTCGGGGCGACAATCTGATCCCAGCTTTCATTGATGGCCTCGGCGAGCGCGGCGATTTCGCGGCGGCCGAGGAACAGAAGATATTGCGTCTTTCCGCCGTCCGCTGCTTTCAGCTTGACGTACGACAGGGCGATCTCGGCTTTGGCAATCGTTTCAGCAGCATCGCGCCTGCCCGCCAGTGCGTCTGCGATAGCCTGATAAACGCGCTTGGTCCGCACCGCCAGTTCGTCCGCGCCAAGCACACCTTCACCCACTTTCACGTCGAAAAATTCGCGGATCGCACGCTTGCCACACTGGCTCGATATCCGCGCACGCCGGGTGCCGCCAAAGAAAGCGTCCTTCGGGGCGCCCGTGTCGTCCCGGTTGAGGTTGGAAGGAGCGAAGTTCTGCAGTGTGTGAATCTCGATGAGTATTCTCATTTGGTGGTCTCCGTTTCGGTGGCGGGGGCTTTCGGGATCGGGGCGAGCGCTTTATAGAAAGCTCGTGCCCATTTGTTCTGCGTGGGCTTGCGGTCGTATTGCCACTTGAGCAGGTCGTCGAGCAGGGCCGCAAAGTCAATGGCTTGGTCGGCGAGCAAGGCGACCATCTGGCGCAAGCGATGGGAAAGTTGGTCACGGTCGGCATCAAGCAGGTTGATAAGCCGGCGTTCGGTGCTTGCGGAGCCGCTTTTCAGTTGATGCGCCGCGCAGGCTTCGGCCAACGACAGGGACGGGCCGCCGCGCCCTTCGCGCCAGTGCGCAGCCCAAAGCCCAGCGACAAGGTGGTGCGCCGTGCGTCGCCACGCAGCATCATCGTCTTGAACGAAAGGCTCCACATAAGGATAGGCAGGTACGTACTGCCCCGGCTCGAAAGCGAGACTGCGGCGCAGCACCGCCCTGACCTTGCTGTCCGCCTCGTTCAACTTCTCCAAATAGACGATGAACGCGCTCATGCCGTTTCCTCCTGGACTTTTCGATGCATTTCGTATTTCTGGATAGATTCGTTGAGGACCTTGAGCTTTCGCGTGATCACTCCCTCGGCTTTGACCAAGGCCCGAATCGCCCAGGCGTCACCCGTCGAGACCAAGGCGGAGTGCTGCGACCATGCGTCGTGCAGAGCAGCGCGGACGGTTCTTAACCAGCTGAGACGGATGTCGTCTGGGTCTCGCTCCAGAACATAGGTGCGCAAGAGGTCATGAAAGGCGGCTTCCAAGCGAGACCAATACAACGTGCTCGCAGGCAATTGTTCGACGAAGCGCCCAACATCTTTAGCATCGGGCTCACGCTCTCCACGACTCAGCACGTCGCGAGCGAAAGCGCGCGTGGCTTGCCATAGCGCCTTTTGCGCGTCCTCGGCGTCAGATAGCAATTGGCGGATTTCCGAACGGACAGAACGATCGCCCGCCAAAGCTTGAGGCAGCGCGTAGTGCTCCATGCGCCAGTACTCAATTTTAGCCTTGTCGTTCGCCTGTCCCAACACCATCACTGAGGCAGGAAAACGTTCACGCTGGCCGCGTGCGATCCGTGTGGCATTTTCGATGACGCCGGGCGCGAGTTGGGTGTCATCCGGTAAGAGCGAGTGGAATTCGCGCCACAGCCCGCGTTCACCGAACTGCCGGGGTAGCAGCTTTCCTTGCTTGTCGTCGAGGCGATAAGCGAGCATGGGGTCGATCGCGTCTTTCGAAGCATTTTCCACTCCGGAAGCAAAGGCGAGCTTCTCAACGTTTCCGTTGCCGTCGTCACATAGACGGATCGCGCGCGTGCGCCAGGTATAGCGATCGGCGTAACCCGAGATAGAGCGCTCGGCACCTGCCTTGAGGCTTGCAACGGATTCGGCGCTACGCTCCCAAAGCGGCAGATCGCCGCTGAGAATCGCACTGTTTTGCGGCACTAATGCGAACAGCAGGGTGTCCTCGAGATTTTGTCCCAACGACAGCACCATCGCGGCGGTCGCGGACGGAGCGGTGCCGGTGTGCGACAGCTCGCTTTTCCCCGCACTCACCGAGAACGTCTGTGTCGCCAGCATCCAGCGAGCGGCAGCGGCGGGCGATATCGCGTATGGGCGTTCGACATCAATGTGGTCGAACAATACCTTGGCGTTGTCTGCGTTGTGCTCGGCAGCGAGCACCGTCCAGGCTCGCCATGTTTTTGGTTCAAAATTGTGGATTTGCCCAAATGGGAGCATGTCGTCGAAAAGCCAGAATCGATCGTGCCAGCGCGCTAGATATGCGGTGATCCCCTCTGCCGGCAGGCCGCTGCGGAACAGCGCACGAGCCTCGTCTATATCAGCAGGACCTTTGAGCGCGCGATAGAGCACGGCAAGCAAAAAGCGATGAAGGCTAGCCGTGACCAACGGCGACGGGTCTTCGATGACGGCGAGAAATTTGGCGCGCAGCAAGATGTCGCGGACGCCCAGTTCTTCCCGTCTGCCATCAAGCGTGCGCACAGGTATCCAGGCTTCATCAATGAGGTTGAATCGGCTCATTCGGGCTCCTCGTTGTCATAAACCAGGCCCAGGTCGTCGTTCATACGCACGCGGGCATCGTTGATCCAGCGCGACTGGGCGTCCAACAGCAGCGGGTAGGCATTGCGCAGGAGCGAGCTCTTTCGCCAACCCGTAGGCACGCCTTCGGCTCGCAGATTTTTCACGATGCCCCGGCGCGACAGGCTCATTGCGCGTAGGAACCAGCCCTTGGCTCGTGCGAAATCGGGTTCAGCGGCGAGATCGAAGGCGTCGATCTCCCACAGCGGAATCACCACGACAGAATCTTCTCCGAGGCGGGTTTTCGCCATAAGAGAACGGTGAATGCCGGGCTCGTCCTCATCGTACAGCGTGAAACGGGCGGGATCGTTCCATTCGCCGGTGTCCGGTCGTCCGATGACTGCCTGATGCGCCTGTTGCTTGTAAGCCAGAACCACCCCATCGCTCTCCAGCTTCGCCTTTTCCAGTCGAGCAGTGAGAGAACTTGGGACGGCCAATTCATCCCCTTCTGCATAGACCAAGCTGACCAGACTATCGATGTCTTCGGGCAAGTCGATTTCCGGCAGCCCGTGCAGCAGACACCAAGTGCGCAACAGTACGTCTTCCCGATATACCGCACCCCACCATAGAGGCTCCCCGAACAAGGGAGGCACATCCCCCGCCAGCCCCGCCACAATCAGCACCGGTGCCGCCAGCGGCCTAGAGGCACGTTGATGCCGCCACAAACGCCCCGCGCGCTGCAACAGCAGGTCCACCGGGGCAAGGTCAGTGGCGATGACGTCAAAATCCAAATCCAGGCTTTGTTCGGCGACCTGGGTGGCGATGAGGAGCTTACGCCCGCTACGCGTCGCGGCTGCGCTCGGCTCGGGCGGACCGAAAATGTGCATCACCGCATCCTCGCGCCGCTGGCGCTGGTCTGCCGGAAAGCGGGCATGAAAGAGATAAACCTCCGTACCGTCGGCGAGTCGTTTACCGACTGACTGTTCCCCTACCCGTAGCGCTTCGCCGTCTCCGTAGAGGCGGAAGAGACGCTGTGCCCGCTGCACGGTGTTTACGAGCGCCAGGGCATAGCCCCCATTCACAATGTGTGCGCCCAAGGCTGCGCGTAGCACCTCCAGGTCTGCCGCGACAGGTTCGAGTCTTACGTTCAGTCGACGTAACGGATCAGCAGCGAACGCATACTGGCGCACGGCTTGCGTGGGTTCATAGACCGTCAGCCGCGGATAAGCTGCTTCGGTTTGCGGTAACTGGCTGTTTGTGAGTTCCGCAAGCTTGCGGCGCATCTGCGGTGGCAGGGTCGCCGACAGCAGCAGCACCGACGCCCCCAGCGCCATCAGCCAGCGTAAGAGATGCAGGAGTAGCGTGCCGGTATAGGCGTCGTAGGCATGGATTTCATCGAACACTACGACACGATTCGCCAGCCCCCATAGGCGCACGAATTGGTGCCGCACCGGCAAGATCGTCAGCAGCGCCTGGTCAATGGTGCCTACGCCGTACTCCGAAAGCAGTGCGCGCTTTTTGTGGGTGAACCACTCGCCCGCGCGCACATCGCCTGGCGACTGTGGATCGTGGATTCCCGTCGGACTCTTGATCCGCTGATACGAGTCCTCGAGCATCGCGCCGCCGTGCAACAACTGTAGATCCAGCGGGCGCTCGCAGCGCTGGCCTCTCAAGAAGCGCAGCGTACGACGGAACATGGCGTTGCCGGTCGCCTTGGTCGGCAGTGCGATATACAACCCGCGATGACCGAAGCGGCGCTGCAGCTCCAGATACGCATAGAACGCGGCTTCGGTTTTTCCTTCGCCCATCGGTGCTTCTATCAGAAGGATGGCCGGGCCTTGCAGCGTGGCCAGCGCCTGCGCCACGGCGCTCTGCAGGGGGCGGGGGGCGAAGCCGAACGTCTCGGCGAACGACTGGTGCGACGCGGCTAGCGGAAGCCGCGCTGCCCAGCCGATACCGTCGAGCGCCTCCTCCGCATTCTCGGAACGACGGCTCTGGAACCAGCCAGCCAAATCCCCACAGTCCTCCGGCAGACCAAACGAGAAAAAAACTTCGTTCGAGCCTAACCAGTCGGCAAAGCTTGTCAGACCCGCCAGCAGCATGAAGTCGGGGCCTGTAAGGGCGGCCTTGGTCGGTGGCCCTCCCGGATCGAAAGCAGCCAGCAGTGCGTCAAAGATGGCATGTCGCGCTTTGCGCCACTCAGGCTTTCCCAATGTGCGGCTGAAAGCGTTGTCTTCGATTGTCCTCAACGTTGTTGGAGAAGCGCGCTCACCGTGATGACAGCCGATCGCGTCGGCGGCGAGTTCCGCGAGGTTCTCTGGCCAACCCAGATTGAGCAGCAGCTCAAAAAGCTCGACCTGACTCACGAAGGCATGATTGACCGTAGTGTCCGGGTCTGGGCCGCTATCCAGCCCGGAGAGGTTCTGCCACTTGCATTGGAAGCCAGGGCAGCCTTTGCCGAGGTCATGGCAAGCAATGAGAAGCAGCAGCCACGGCCGTGCGGCACTCCATTCCAGCCCCAGTGACCGGGCCATCCTCTGGCGCGTTTCCTCCGGTTCGCGTGCAAGGATGGCGTCTGCGCAGGCTGCCACGTCCAACAGATGCAGCAGCAGCGGATGCCAACATGGCGCTCCGCCGCCTTCATCGCGGGTCTTGGCCCAGAGGAATCGATCCGCCGTACTCAACTTTGACTCCGGGGCAACGGCAATGGAAGGCTAAGCATCAGCATGCGCGAGCCCAGGCTCAAAATCTGATCCGGCGTCATGCCTCCTTAGCCAAGAGTTGCGTTTTGGGACGGTCCACATACCGTGCACGGGCCGCATCCAGCCGGCTGATAAGCACCTCGCGCAGTGCGGGAGGATCAAGCACCTCTACGTCCGGGCCGTAACGGAGAATATCCATCAGCAACTCCTCCGCGCGGTGGTACGGCAGTTCGCGTATCAATCCACCGCCCGGCATAGCCTGATCGCGTTGTTGCGGGTGCCAGTTTTCGGTGGCCACCCAGCGGGCCGCGTGGTCGCTGAAGTGCAGGCGGGCAAGTGCTGTTGGCGGACCCGAAAAAATGCCATAGCTGGTTGCCAGGACAGCATCCAGAATCGCCGGCTCCACTGACTGGACAGCCTCTTCAAGCTGCTCCGCAGCGATGATGCGATCCAGTGAGAAGGTGCGCAGGGCGTTCTGCTGGTGACACCAGGCATCCAGATACCAGTTTTCCCGGTAGAGCGTCAGCCGCTGCGGCGAGACCCTACGACGACGCATGGTGTCCACCCCGCGACTGTGATAGTCGATGCTGAGGCGCCGCCCTTGCGCCAAGGCTGTGGCCACGGGTAGAAACATCTCGCCAGGTGGCCGTGCGGCCATCTTCAGCAGGCGCAGTCGCGTGCGCCACTCTGGGATGCCGATGCCGCCTTGCGCCGCCAAGCGCTCTATCCGGGACCGGAAGGGCCTCAGCGTGTCTGCCAGCAGACCGACCGGTTGTTGCTCCAAGACATCCTGCAGCAGCAGGAGTGCAGTCAACTCCCGGGGCGAGAACCAGAGTCCGGGCAGTTCATAAACAGCCTCGCCTTCATAGCGGTAGCCGCCCTGCTGTCGATCGAATACGAGCGGCGCACCCAGCACGTCGCGCAATTCGCGGATCGTCCGCTTAAGAGTTGCCTCCGAGCATTCCAGGGACTCGCAAAGCTCCGCGAGGGTCCGCACAACGCGTCGCCCTGCGAGTTGGCGGTGCAGCGCAAAGACCCGGTCGAACTGGTTCATCTGCCCCCCAAGCAGTAACGCCTATTGATGGCATGCTATTCGATTCGTGGCGTCACCGATTCTGGCGACGAGCCGGCGCGGCATCCTTCCAGGACTTCGGTACTACAAGATGGGGCGTCCCTCACCCCAACCCCTCTCCCGGAGGGAGAGGGGCTTAGTAGCGCAGAAACAACAAGGCCCCGTTTCCGGGGCCTTGTCGATACAGCTTGCTTCGGTGGAGGACCGCCCGCCCTTCGACAGGCTCAGGGCGAACGGTCTTCCGGCCGCAGGGGATTCCTCAGAAATCGCCCATGCCGCCCATGCCGCCCATGCCGCCGCCGCCGCCCGGCATCGCCGGCTCGGACTTCTGCGGCAGTTCGGCGATCATGGCTTCGGTGGTCAGCAGCAGGCCGGCGACCGAGGCGGCGTTCTGGAGGGCCAGACGCGTGACCTTGGCCGGGTCGATGATGCCCATTTCGATCATGTCGCCGTACTGGCCGGTGCCGGCGTTGTAGCCGAACGCACCCGTGCCTTCCGCAACTTTGGCGAGAATCACGGACGGCTCTTCGCCGGCGTTCTTCACGATCTGGCGCAGCGGCTCCTGGATGGCGCGGCGCAGGATGTTGATGCCGACCGTCTGGTCGTCATTGGCACCCTTGAGCTTCTCCAGGACCTTGGCAGCACGAACCAGCAGCACGCCGCCGCCGGCGACGATGCCTTCTTCAACGGCCGCACGGGTGGCGTGCAGCGCGTCTTCGACGCGGGCCTTCTTTTCCTTCATCTCGACTTCGGTCGCGGCACCGACCTTGATCACGGCAACGCCGCCGGAGAGCTTGGCGAGGCGCTCCTGCAGCTTTTCCTTGTCGTAGTCGCTGGTGGCGGCATCGACCTGCGAGCGGATTTCCTTGATGCGCGCTTCGATGACTTCCTTCTTGCCGGCGCCGTCGATGACGGTGGTGTTTTCCTTCTCGATCTGCACGCGCTTGGCGGTGCCGAGGTCGGCCAGCGTGGCCTTCTCCAGCGACAGGCCCAGCTCTTCGGTGATGACCGTGCCGCCCGTCAGGGTGGCGATGTCCTTGAGCATTTCCTTGCGGCGGTCACCGAAGCCCGGCGCCTTGACGGCGGCGACCTTCAGGATGCCGCGCAGGTTGTTGACCACCAGGGTGGCCAGCGCCTCGCCTTCGACATCTTCGGCAACGATCAGCAGCGGGCGGCCCGACTTGGCGACGCCTTCCAGCACCGGCAGCAGCTCGCGGATGTTGGAGATCTTCTTGTCCGTGATCAGGATCAGCGGGCTGTCCAGGTCGCACTGCTGCGACTGGGCATTGTTGATGAAGTACGGGCTGAGGTAGCCGCGGTCGAACTGCATGCCCTCGACGACGTCGAGTTCGTTGGCCAGGGACTTGCCCTCTTCAACGGTGATCACGCCTTCCTTGCCGACCTTGTCCATCGCGTCGGCGATGATCGTGCCGATCTCGGAGTCGGCGTTGGCCGACACGGTGCCGACCTGGGCAATGGCCTTGCGGTCCTTGCAGGGGGTGGCGTTGCGCTTGATCTCTTCGGTGACAGCGGCCACGGCCTGGTCGATGCCGCGCTTGATGTCCATGGGGTCGACGCCGGCGGTGACCGACTTCAGGCCTTCGTTGACGATGGCCTGGGCCAGCACGGTGGCGGTGGTGGTGCCGTCGCCGGCTTCGTCGGAGGTCTTGGAAGCGACTTCCTTGACCAGCTGGGCGCCCATGTTCTCGAACTTGTCCTTCAGCTCGATTTCCTTGGCGACGCTGACGCCGTCCTTGGTGACGGTGGGAGCACCGTAGGACTTGTCGAGCACGACGTTGCGGCCCTTGGGACCGAGGGTGACCTTGACGGCGTTGGCGAGAATGTTGACGCCGGCGACCATGCGCGCGCGGGCGTCGTCACCAAACTTGAGTTCTTTAGCAGCCATGTTGAATTCCTCTTATTGAATCGATTGCTTAGGCGACAACGGCGAGGATGTCATCCTCGCGCAGCACGACCAGGTCCTGACCATCGACCTTCACTTCGGTGCCGGAGTACTTGCCGATCAGGACGGTGTCGCCCTTCTTGACGTCGGGGGCGTGGACCTTGCCGTCGTCGGAACGCTTGCCGGGGCCGACAGCGATGACTTCAGCCTTCAGGGGCTTCTCGGCAGCGTTGTCCGGGATGATGATGCCACCGGCGGTCTTCTTCTCTTCTTCCAGACGCTTGACGACCACGCGGTCGTTCAACGGGCGCAGATTCATGGTAAATCTCCCAGATTCAAGGGGTTATAGGAAAATTGGTGAATGCTTCGGGCTTTTCGATGGCGCCATTGTTAGCACTCGCCACACGAGGCTGCTAATTCTTGGGGGCGGGACGCCGGGATGCAAGAGGGGAACCACGAAAAACGCGCCGGCCCGACGGGCGGCGCGCGATGAATCGGGCGAAATCAGCGGCTGGCGCGCTTCGAGGGATCTTCGCCGCGACCGACACGCTCGAAGCAGTCGATCTTCTCCCAGCCCATGAAGGAGTCGCAGTAGTCCAGGGCCTGGACCGCACTCATGGGCTTGCTGGTATCGCGCAGGACCGGGGTCCGGGACTCGGCGTCGATCATGGCATTGACGCCGGCGATGGCCTCACCGCCGCAGGCGGTCAGGCCGCTGAGCGAGCAGAGCGCCAGAAGCGGGATGGCAATGAGGCGTGGCATGGATGATCCCCCGAAGTGTCACCTCGGGGGCACTCAAGCTTCGTTCCAGCCGCTCCTGCATCCCAAGCCGTTGTTTTGCTTGGCTCGCCTCTTCGTGGTGCGCCGCGAAATGCATGCCGGATGAAGGTCCTGCGGTGAATCTGCATGGCAAGCCGCGCGTGTACCTCGACTCCTTCTATTCGTCGAGCGTGAAGCCGAGCTTGACCGTGACCTGCCAGTGGCCGATCTCGCCCTTCTCGATATGGCCACGGATCTCGCTCACCTCGAACCACTTGAGGCCGTGGAGGGTCTTGGCACCGCGCCGCACGGCGACGCGCACGGCATCCTCGACGCTGGTTTCGGATGAACCCACAAGCTCAGTGGTCTTGTAGACGTGGTTCTTCGACATGGCAGCCTCCTGTTCCTGCAGGCGAGGCCGCGAGCCCCGCCGGACGGTGCATCGGAGTCCGACCGTAGCACCGCGGCCAGCGGCTGACAAAAAGACCTAGCGCGAAGAGGCCAGCCCGCCTACGGGAATCTGCATGTGGCGGTAGAAATCGGCCAGTTGCCACAAAGGCGCGATCAGGAACAGGCGCAGGTGGCGCAGCAGCGAGGGCTGCTTCTTTTCGCGGCGGTGGCCCAGGTACTGCGCGGCGCCGGCGGCGGCAAACAGCAGCGCGGCGAACAGCGGCAGGGCCCCACCGATCGCTGTTTCCAACAGCAAGGCGGCGGAGTACATGACCGAGAACAGCATCAGCATGCCCAATGCCAACTGCCACGACAGGCAGAGATAGAATGCCAGCCACCCCAGCAACGCCAGGCTCGCCGGGTTCCACAGGGCGTCGCCCACGGGAATGGCGCGGAAGGCGCAGCACAGGGCGAAGACGGTGGCCGGCACGCAAAGCCGGTGCAGGGCCCGGTTGTGCGGGTCCGCGTGGTGCTCGCTATATTCGACGAGCCAGCTTTTCAGGTTCTTCATATCCCCTTCCCCCCAAGGTCCGGGATTTCCGCGCAGGTCAAGACGATCAAGTATGCTTAGGCTGTAGGATAGTACCGATAGTAAATAGCTCCCCCCAAGAAAGTTATCAGGAAGATGACGCGAACACTGCCGAACGACGCGATAGACCCGGTCGACCGGGTGATTTCCCGTCTCTACCGCTGGGCCATGGCCGTTCCCCCCGGGCAATATCGCAACTGGGCACTGGAACAGGTCGGCCGGGTCATCCCCCACGACGGCGCGCTCTGGGGCAGCGGCTCGCGCAGCACGCTGAAGTTCCATACGGTGACCCTGCAGAACCTGCCCAAGGACTACCCGGCAGCCCTGGAGGCCACCACGGCGCTCAATCCCATCCTGCCGCACCTGCTGGAGCACTTCGACGTGCCGGCGGACATGTCGGAGATGATGGCCGACGAGCGCTTTTATGACTCCGAGATCTATCGGCGGGCTTTCCAGCCCTTCGGCATCGAGCGCATCCTGTCGATGTCGCACATCGACCGGCGCAGCGGCATCTACTCGCTGGTGTCGCTGTACCGCAGCGACCGCAGCAAGCCTTTCACCGAGCTGGAGAAAGACCAGCACAAGCGCATCGCCTTCCATCTCTTCAACGCCGCCTCGCACGCCTACTTCCTGCACCTGCTCAAGACCCAGCCGGAGCGCCCGCTGGGGGCCGGCGCGGCGGTGATGGACCAGCACGGCAACTTCCATGAGGCGCAGCCGCGCTTCCTGGAGATGCTCGACGAGCGCTTCCCCAACCGCCAGCCGCAGCAGCTGCCGTTCAAGTTGCCGGAGCCCGGCCAGGCCCTGGCCTTCCAGGACCTGATGGTGCGCTGCGAGCCGCTCAACGACCTGGTCCTGATCACGATCTGGCCGGCCGGCCCGCTGGACCGCCTGACCGGGCGCGAGCGCGAGATCGTCTACTGCGTGGCGCAGGGCCTGTCCTTCAAGCAGGCTGCAAAGAAGATCGGCGTGGCGCCTTCGACGGTGGCCAATCACCTGTATCGCGTGTACCGCAAGCTGGGTGTGTTCAGCCGCACCGAGCTGGCCTCCCTGGTCTATCCCGGCTCCGATACCCGCAATTGATTGAGGGTCCATGGGGCGGTGGTAGACTCCTGCCCCATGAAAATCCTGACCGCCACTGACCTGAAGGCCCGGCTCGATGCCGCGCCGCTGACCGTAATCGACGTGCGCAGCGACGAGGAGCTGGCGATCGCCGCCATCCCGGGCGTCCGCCACATCCCCATGCAGGAACTGCCCACCCGGCTGGGCGAACTCAATGCCGCCGAGCCGGTGGCCGTGCTGTGCCACCACGGCGTGCGCTCGGAGATGGCCGCGCGTTTCCTCGAACGCAACGGTTTCGCCGAGGTCTACTCGGTCGGCGGCGGGATCGACGCCTGGTCGGCCGATGTGGACCCCACGGTGCCGCGCTACTGACCGGGTCAACCGATCGCCCCGCCCTGCGTTGAAACCCTCAAACCCCTTCCAAGACCTGTTGAACCCATGCGCCTGACCGCCCTGCTGCTGAGCGCTGCGCTAGCTCTCCCCTGCGCCGCGCAGGCCAACGAGTTGCTCAAGATCTACGACCTGGCGCTGCAGAACGACGCCACCTGGCGCGCTGCCGAGCATGCCCGCGACGCCTCGGTGGAGGCCAAGCCCCAGGCCCGGGCGCTGCTGCTGCCGCAGGTGACGGGCAGTGCGGCGAAGGGCCGCACGCTGAGCGAGGTGGAGAACGACCCTGCGGTCGGCGACACCACCACGACCAAGAGCAACGACGATCCCTGGTCCTACACCCTGAGCCTGAACCAGCCGATCTTCGACTGGGGCGCCATCCAGCAGCTGCGCCAGGCAGACGACGTGGTGGCTCTGGCGGAAACCAGCTACCGCAGCGTCGGGCAGGACCTGCTGCTGCGCGTGGCGCAGGCCTATTTCAACGTGCTGGCGGCAACCGACACCCTGAGTTCGGCGCGGGACGAAAACAAGGCGGTGTCGCGGCAGCTGGAGCTGGCCCAGGCGCGCTTCGAGGTCGGCCTGTCGGCGATCACCGAGGTGCAGGAAGCCCAGGCCCGCTACGACCTGACCAACGCCACCGTGATCCAGTCGCAGCAGGTGCTCAATACCGCCTACTCGGCGCTGGCCGAGATTACCGGCCGGCCCTACGAGCCGCAGGCGCGGCTGGTGGATGAACTGCCACTGAGCACCCCGATCCCCAGCGACATCGAGGCATGGGTCAAGACCGCGCGCGAGGGCAACCTCGACGTGCTGTCGGCGCGGCTGGCTGCGGACATCGCCGATACCGGCATCGGCATCGCGCGTGCCGGCCACTACCCCACCCTGGACCTCAACGGCAGCCACGGCGTCAGCGGCAGCTCGAACGACGCCAGCGGTGTCAGCGTCGCGTCCGACCGGGAAATCACCTCCGACCGCGTCACGCTGCAGCTGACCCTGCCGATCTTCTCCGGCCTGGCCACGCAGTCCCGCGTGCGCGAGGCCACCAGCACCCGCGAGCAGCGCCGCGCCGAGTACACAGGCGCCCAGCGCTTCGCCGAGCGCCAGACCCGCGACGCCTACTTCGGCGTGCTCAGCGGCAGCGCCCGCGTCGCCGCGCTGAAGCAGGCGGTGGTCTCCAGCGTCACCGCCCTGGATGCGGCCCGCAGCGGCCAGGAAGTGGGCACCCGTACCTTCATCGACGTGCTCAACGCCCAGCAGCAGCTGTCCGCCGCCCAGCGCGACTACTACCGCTCGCGCTACGACTACCTGCTGGCCGGGCTGCTGCTGCGCCAGGCCGCAGGCAACCTCGGCGCGGCGGACCTGGAAGCGGTGGACCGCTTGCTGACCACGCCCTGAGGTCTGAAAGCAAACGAAAAAGCCTGCCCCGGTGGCAGGCTTTTTCATATCCCGTATATTCTTTTTGGAAATATCTTGAAGTCTTAATATTCTTTTACTGCCTGAGCACTCCCCGGCAAGATGCGCGCACTTTCCACCACACGCATCACGGGGTTTCACCAAAATGAAGAAGGGAATCAAGCAGGCGAGCCTGGCAACGCTCGCCGTTTTCGCCTCCACGGGGATCGCGCAGGCCGCCGAGAGCGTGTCGGTCGATGAACTGGACCAGCGCATCAAGGTGCTCGAGCGCCAGCTCGAACTGCAGGCCGAAGACGCCGCCACCAAGGCCAAGGACGCGACCACGCCGTCCGCCAGCGACAAGGGCTTCTCGCTGAAGAAGGGCGACTACGAGCTGAAGATCAAGGGCCTGGTGCAGGCCGACCTGCGCTACTACCTGGACGATTACAACTTCCTCCGCCGCGCGACGCCGACCGCGTCCGACCGCTTCAACGATACCGTGCTGTTCCGCCGCATCCGCCCGACCTTCGAGGGCAGCCTGGGCAAGCTGGTGGGCTTCCGCCTGACGCCGGAGTTCGCCGGCGACAGCGCCACCATCGTCGACGCCTACCTGGACCTGAAGTTCGACCCGGCCTACACGCTGCGCGTGGGCAAGGTGAAGGGCCCGGTGGCGCTGGAGCGCCTGCAGAGCGGCGGCAGCACCAACTTCATCGAGCGCGGCTTCCCGACCGAGCTGGCGCCCAACCGCGACCTCGGCGTGCAGCTGCAGGGCGAGCTGTTCAGCTCCACGGTGAACTACACCCTGGGCTACTACAACGGCACCGCCGACGGCCGCGACACCACCAGCACCGACGTCGACAACCGCAAGGAAATCGGCGCCCGCGTCTTCTTCGAACCGTTCAAGAACAGCCCGGGCGTATTCCAGGGCCTGGGCTTCGGTGTCGGCTCCAGCTTCGGTCCGAAGGAGCAGGGCGAAAACAATGCTGCCAACGCCAACAACTTCCTGCCGCGCTACCGCACGCCCGGCCAGAACGTGTTCTTCCAGTACAACACCACCCGCACGGTCGGCACCGGCGCCACGGTCGGCAACACCGGCATCTATGCCGATGGCGACCTGGTCCGCATCTCGCCGCAGGCCTACTGGTACTACAACAGCCTGGGTGTGATCGCCGAGTACATCAGCTCCGAGCAGGACCTGTCGGTAGGCCTGCTGCCGGCCGGCGCCACCCTGGCCACCACGACCCTGAGCGATTCCGCCAAGAACGAAGCCTGGCAGATCTCCGCCAGCTGGGTGATCACCGGTGAGGACGCCAGCTTCCGCGGCGTCGCCAAGCCCAAGAACGCCTACACCCCGGGCGGCGCGGGCTGGGGCGCCTTCGAACTGGCGGCGCGCTACGGCGTGCTGGACATCGACGACGACATCTTCACCACCATCCCGGGATCCACCCTCGCCACGCCTGCCACCGTCGCCAACAACTTCGTGTCCAACCCGGCCGCCAACGCCAGCGAGGCCAAGAGCTTCGGCATCGGCCTGAACTGGTACCTGACCAGCAACCTGAAGACGCAGCTGAACTACACCAACACCAGCTTCGAAGGCGGCGCGGGCACCACGACCGCGGTCCAGGATCGCAAGGACGAGAAGACCATCTTCGCCCGCTTCCAGGTCGCGTTCTGATCGACATCACCTAACACCGGCAAACCACCATGAAACTCAAAGCACTCATCGCGGCGGCCGCCCTGGCGGCCCCGCTCTTCGCCCACGCTGCCAGCGTGGAACTGCTCAACGTGTCCTACGACCCCACCCGCGAGCTGTACAAGGTGATCAACGCCAAGTTCGGCGAGCAGTGGAAGGCCAAGACCGGGGATACCGTCGACATCAAGCAGTCGCATGGCGGCTCGGGCAAGCAGGCCCGTTCCGTGATCGACGGCCTCGAGGCGGACGTGGTGACGCTGGCCCTGGCCGGCGACACCGATAACATCGCCAAGAACGCCAAGCTGCTGCCGGCCGACTGGCAGAAGCGCCTGCCCAACAACAGCTCGCCCTACACCTCCACGATCGTCTTCCTGGTCCGCAAGGGCAACCCGAAGAAGATCAAGGACTGGAACGACCTGGTGAAGCCCGGCGTGGCGATCATCACGCCCAACCCGAAGACCTCGGGCGGTGCCCGCTGGAACTACCTGGCGGCCTATGCCTATGCCCTGAAGAACAACGGCAACAGCGAGGCCAAGGCCCAGGAATTCCTCAAGGCGCTGTTCAAGAACGCTCCGGTGCTGGATACCGGCGCCCGCGGCTCGACCACCACCTTCGTGCAGCGCGGCATCGGCGACGTGCTGCTGGCCTGGGAAAACGAGGCCTTCCTGTCGATCGACGAGTTCGGCACCGACAAGTTCGAGATCGTGGTGCCGTCGCTGTCGATCCTCGCCGAGCCGGCCGTGGCCGTGGTCGACAAGATCGTGGACAAGCACAAGACCCGCAAGGTCGCCGAAGCCTACCTGAACTTCCTCTACACGGATGAAGGCCAGGAGATCATCGGCAAGAACCACTACCGTCCGAGCAACCCGGCGATCGCCGCCAAGTACGCTTCGAAGTTCCCGAAGCTGAACCTGGTCACCATCGCCGACTTCGGCGGCTGGACCAAGGCCCAGACGACGCACTTCGCCGACGGCGGCATCTTCGACCAGATCTACCAGAAGTAATCCTTGAATCGGCACCCTTCACTCGCGGATCGCCTGATGGACCGGGAAGCCTGCCTTCCCGGTCCCTGGCCGCCCGCCCCCCTCTCCCGGTGAGTGAAGTATTGGGGCGCGCGAGCGCCCCTTCTTTTTTATAGCGCCGCGGCGCCAGCTTTCTGTTTGTTTTCTGCAGCCCCATACCAACGAAACACGGAGTTCGCCATGTCCACCATCGCAGCGGTCAACACCCGCAACCAGTTCCGCGGCAAGGTCGTCGGCGTCAAGCGCAGCGCGGTGGTCTCCGAGGTGGAGATCGAGACCGGCGCCGGCATCGTCAGCGCCATCGTCACCTCGTCCTCGCTGGAGCTGCTGGACCTGAAGCTCGGCGACCCGGTGATCGCCCTGTTCAAGGCCACCGAGGTTCTGATCGCGGCAGTCACCAAGGACTGATCCCGCTCCTTCGACGCACGGAACCCTGCCATGTGCCTGATCATCCACAAGCCCGCCGGCCTGACCATCCCCGCCGAGCTGATCGCGGCGGCGCTGGAGCTGAACCGCGACGGCTGGGGTGCGATGGGCTTCGCCGCCGACGGCCAGCTGCTGCTGGAACGGCGCGCCGAGCCCGACCTGGAGGCGATCCTGGCGTTCGAGCGCGACAACCGCGATCACGAGTACGTGCTGCACCTGCGGCGGCGTACCAAGGGTGGAGGCGGCATCGACAATGCGCACCCGTTCCGCGTGGTGCCGGGCGTACACCTGATGCACAACGGCACGCTGCCGCTGGAGCCGAAACCCGGGCGCTCCGACACCTGGCACCTGGTGTCGGAAATCCTGCGGCCGCTGGCGCTGAAACATGAAACCCTGCTGTCGGACCCGGCCTTCCTGCAATTGCTGGAGCTGGGCCTGAAAGCCGAGAACAAGCTGGCGATCCTGCACGAGACGACGCGCCAGATCGTGCTGGTCAACTGGCAGCATGGCGCGGAGCTGGACGGCCTGTGGCTGAGCAGCACGCGCTGGATCGACCGCCGGCGCTTCCCGCTGGCGCATGCACCCCAACCGCAGGAGCGCGTCTATTCGTCGCGCGACCTGAATTTTCTTTGAATCAAGAGGCCCAGGGAGTTTTCACATGAAGAAGAAACTGCTGCATACGCTGGCCGCCGCCGTGGCGGTGCTGGCGGCCTCGGCCGCCCAGGCCGATGCGACGCTGCTCAATGTTTCCTACGACGTCGCCCGCGGCGTCTACAAGGACATCAACCCGGCCTTCGCAGACGCCTGGAAGAAGAAAACCGGCGAGACGCTGAAGCTGGACCAGTCTCACGGCGGCTCTGCCAAGCAGGCGCGCGCGGTGATCGACGGCCTGGAAGCCGACGTCGTCTCCATGAACAGCCCGCTGGACATCGATGCCATCGCCAAGGGTGGCCTGCTGCCGGCGGACTGGCAGAAGCGCCTGCCCTACGCCAGCAGCCCGTCCTGGTCGACGATCCTGTTCCTGGTGCGCAAGGGCAACCCCAAGGGCGTGAAGGACTGGAACGACCTGGTCAAGCCCGGCGTCAAACTGATCATCCCCAACCCCAAGACCTCGGGTAACGGCAAGTACAGCTACCTGGCGGCGTGGCAGTACGCCCTGCGCCTGCCGGGCGGCAACGACGCCAAGGCCAGGGACTTCGTGACCTCGCTGTTCCGCAACGTGCCGGTGCTGGATACCGGCGGCCGCGGCGCCACCACCACCTTCGTCCAGCGCGGCATCGGTGATGTGCTGCTGACCTTCGAAAACGAGGTCAAGCTGATCCAGCAGGAGTTCGGGGCCGACAAGTTCGAGATCATCATCCCCTCCCTGTCGGTGCGGGCGGACAACCCGGTGTCCATCGTCGACAAGTACGCCGCCAAGCATGGCAACCGCGCCCGGGCGCAGGCCTACCTGGAGTTCCACTTCAGCGAAGCCGGCCAGGAAATCTTTGCAAACAACGACTTGCGTCCCTCAGACGAAAAAGTTCTAAGCAAACACTCTAACCGGTTCCCGAAGGTCCAACTATTCTCCGTGGTTGAAGCTTTCGGCGGCTGGCCCCAGGCCCAGAAGACCCATTTTGCCGATGGCGCACTCTTCGACCAGATCTACCAGGCCCGCTGACCTTTTCATGACTGCAGCCGCACCATCTACCCGAGCGCGGGCGCTACGCCCGCGCTCGGCCATTCCAGGGTTCGGGCTGACGCTCGGCTTCACCCTGCTCTACCTCAGCCTGCTGGTGCTGATCCCGCTGGCCGGCGTGTTCTTCAAGTCCGCGGGCCTGGGCTGGGAGGGCATCTGGCACGTGGTCAGCTCGCCGCGCGTGGTGGCGGCGCTCAAGCTGAGCTTCGGTGCGGCAGCAATCGGCGCCGCCATCAATGCCGTATTCGGCACGCTGGTGGCCTGGGTCTTCGTGCGCTACCAGTTCCCCGGCAAGCGCTTCTTCGACGCCACCATCGACCTGCCCTTTGCCCTGCCCACCGCCGTGGCCGGCATCGCCCTGACCGCGCTCTACGCCCCCAACGGCTGGATCGGCCAGTACCTGGAGCCCATGGGCATCAAGGTGGCTTACTCGCAGCTGGGCGTGATCGTGGCCTGCACCTTCATCAGCCTGCCGTTCGTGGTGCGCACGGTGCAGCCGGTGCTGGAAGAGGCCGAGAAGGAGCTGGAGGAGGCCGCTGCTTCCCTGGGCGCCAACCGCTGGCAGACCATCACCCGCGTGATCCTGCCGACCGTGCTGCCGGCCCTGATCACCGGTTTCACCCTGGCCTTCGCCCGCGCCGTGGGCGAGTACGGCTCGATCATCTTCATCGCCGGCAACCTGCCGATGCAGACCGAGATCGCGCCGCTGCTGATCATCATCAAGCTGGAAGAATTCGACTACGCCGGCGCCACCGCGGTGGCTGCGGCGATGCTGGTGCTGTCCTTCATCCTGCTGCTCATCATCAATGGCCTGCAGATCTGGACCCGTAGCCGGAGGAACCGCAAGTGAGCCCGGCCATCGACCATTCCCTGCAGGACCCGCCGGCCCTGCCGCGCGAGCCGCTGATCGAGAAGAACGCCGCGATCACCGAATCGCCCTGGGTACGCTGGACGCTGACCCTCTCCGCGATCCTGTTCCTCTGCAGCTTCCTGCTGCTGCCGCTGGTGGCGGTATTTGCCGAAGCGCTGCGCAACGGCATCGGCACCTACCTGGAAGCGCTGAAGGACCCGGATGCCCTGGCCGCGATCAAGCTGACACTGATCGCCGCCGGCATCGCCGTGCCGCTGAACCTGGTGTTCGGCGTCTCGGCGGCCTGGGCGGTGACCAAGTTCGAATTCCGCGGCAAGTCGCTGCTGGTGTCGCTGATCGACCTGCCGTTCTCGGTCTCGCCGGTGGTCGCCGGCCTGGTCTACGTGCTGATCTTCGGCCGCCACGGCTGGGCCGGGCCCTGGCTCATGGACCACGACATCAAGGTGCTGTTCGCGGTGCCCGGCATCGTGCTGGCCACGGTGTTCGTGACCTTCCCGTTCATCGCGCGCGAGCTGATCCCGCTGATGACCGAGCAGGGTACCGACGACGAGCAGGCGGCGCTGTCGCTGGGCGCCACCGGCTGGCAGACCTTCTGGCGCGTGACCCTGCCCAACATCAAGTGGGGCCTGCTCTACGGCGTGCTGCTGTGCAACGCCCGGGCGATGGGCGAGTTCGGCGCCGTCAGCGTGGTGTCCGGCCATATCCGCGGCCAGACCAACACCATGCCGCTGCATGTCGAGATCCTCTACAACGAGTACCAGTTCTCCGCCGCCTTCGCGGTTGCCTCGCTGCTCGCCCTGCTGGCCCTGCTGACGCTGGGCATCAAGAGCTGGCTGGAATGGCGCCATAGCGACGAACTGTCGGCCACGCGCCGACACTGAGCAAAAAAATCATGAATATCCAGATCCGCGGTATCCACAAGGCCTTCGCCAGCTTTCCGGCGCTGGACGGCGTCAACCTCGACATCGAGTCCGGCGAGCTGATCGCCCTGCTGGGGCCCTCCGGCTCGGGCAAGACCACGCTGCTGCGCACCATCGCCGGCCTGGAATTCCCCGACGCCGGCGAAATCTCCTTCGGCGGCGAGAACATCGCCAGCCGCCCGGTGCGCGAGCGCGGCGTCGGCTTCGTGTTCCAGCACTACGCCCTGTTCAAGCACATGACCGTGGCCGACAACGTCGCCTTCGGCCTCAACGTGCGCAAGGGCAAGGACCGTCCCTCGAAGGACGCCATCCGGAAACGCGTCGGCGATCTGCTGGACCTGGTGCAGCTGTCGGGCCTGGACAAGCGCTACCCGTCGCAGCTCTCCGGCGGCCAGCGCCAGCGCGTGGCGCTGGCCCGCGCCCTGGCGATCGATCCCAAGGTGCTGCTGCTCGACGAGCCTTTCGGCGCACTCGATGCCAAGGTGCGCAAGGACCTGCGCCGCTGGCTGCGTGAACTGCACGACAAGACCGGCTACACCACGATCTTCGTCACCCACGACCAGGAAGAGGCGCTGGAACTGGCCGACCGCGTGGTGGTGATGAACCGCGGCCGCATCGAGCAGGTGGGCAACAACCAGCAGGTCTACGAGCAGCCGGCGACGCCCTTCGTGTTCGACTTCCTCGGCAGCGTCAACATCCTGCCCGGCGAAGTGAAGGACCGCGAGCTGCGCTTCGATGGCAGCGAGGACGTCTGGGACAGCGAGAGCAGCCACGTGCCGGGCCTGGTGGACGTCTACGTGCGCCCGCACGATCTGTTGATCGTGGACTCCCAGGCCCCCGGCCTGGATGCCACGGTGACCCTGGTACAGCGTGCCGGCGCCCTGATCCGCATCAGCGCCGCGCTGGCGCACAGCGGCGAGCGCATCGAACTGGAACTGTCCCACCTGGACACCCTGGCCCGGGCCACCAAGCCCGGCGACGCGGTCCGCGTCTCCCCGATCACCTTCGGCCTGTTCCCCCGCGCCGCGCATCGCCGGCCGACGACGCTGCCGGACGTGGTGGCGAATGCGCCGGCGGAGAATCGGGAGCGGGCGAGGAACTAGCGACGCCTGTGGGAGCGACGCAAGTCGCGATCTTTTCAGGACTCGGCAAGGATCGCGACTCGCGTCGCTCCCACAAGATCACGGAAACAGAAAAAGGCGCGCCCTTCGGCGCGCCTTTTTGCTTACCTCACCCGCGATCAGCTCTTCTTGTCCTGCTCCTCGATCGCGTCGTCCGCGCCCAGCGTCAGGTCGCTACCCGCATGCTTCAGCTCTTCCTTGCCCAGGAAGTGCGCCAGGGCCGGCAGCAGCACGATGGCGCCGATCATGTTGGCGGTGAAGCCGAACAGCAGCAGCACACCCATGTCGCGCTGGAACTGCAGGCCGGAGAACAGCCACAGCGCCACGCCGGAAGCCAGGCCCACGCCGGTGAACAGCGTCGCCTTTCCGGTGGAACGCATCTTCTGGTAGTAGGCGTCCTCCAGCGTCATGCCCTTGCGCAGGCCGGCGGCGATCACCGAGTAGCTGTAGATGCCGTAGTCCACGCCGATGCCGCAGGCGAAGGCCAGCACCGGCAACGTCGCCACCTTCTGGCCGATGCCCATCCAGACCATCACGGCATAACCCAGCAGCGTCACCACCGACAGCGGGATGATCACGCAAAGCACGCCGGAGAAAGTACGGAACGACAGCCACAGGAAGAGCACGATCACGGCGTAGACGTAGCCGATGACCGGCAACTCGTTGCGCTTGACCTCCTCGTTGGTCGCCGCCATCACGCCGATGTTGCCGGACGCCAGGCGGAACTTGACCCTGTGGTCTTGCTGCGTGCTCTTGGTGTATTCCTTGACCGCGACCATCAGGTCCTCGATCGTCTTCGCCTTGTGATCGGTGGTGAAGATGAACAGGGCCAGCGCCGAGCAGGTGTCGTTGAGGAAGCCCGAGGTCGGTGGCACCAGGGCGGTGGACTGCGCCAGCGACTGCGGCGCACGCGGCAGCACCTCGGCGTCGAGACGGCCTTCGCTGAGTCCGGAGTTGGCGATCTTGGCCAGTTCCGGCAGCGACAGCACGTCGCGCACACCCGGCTGGTTCTTCATGTACCAGCTGAAGCGGTCGAGCTCCGACATCACGCCGTAGTCGACGCAGCCGTTGTCGAAGGATTCCGCGATGACCTTGAGGTGATCGACACCCATCGTGAAGTGCTTGGCCACCTCCGCCGCGTCCCGGTTGAAGCGCGAGTCGGGCTTGAGCTCGGGCACGCCCTCGGTGGTGTCGCCGATCTGCACGTGGTGGTACTGCGAGGCACCGTAGGCGCCCAGCAGCAGCGCGATCGTGATCGTGATCATCGCCGGCTTGCGACGGCAGAACACCGTCATCTTCCTGAAGATCGAGTCGCCGATGCGCTCGCGCTTCTCGGTGGCGATGCGGAAGGCCGCGAGGTTCGGCAGCTTGATGTAGGACAGCACCGTCGGCAGCAGCACCTTGTTGACCATGATCACGCCGACCATGCCGAGGGCGGCGTTGATCGCCATTTCACGGATGATCTGGATGTTGATCAGGTAGATCGTCAGGAAGCCGACGACATTGGTCAGCAGGGCGATCAGGCCGGGGATCGCCAGCGCGCGGAAGGTCGCGAGCGATGCCTGGGCGGAGCTGGCGTTGCGCGTGGAGATTTCGTTGGCCCAGGAGCTGACGTACTGCACGCCGTGGCTCACCGACACCGCCATGATCAGGAACGGCACCAGCATGGCGAAGGGATCGAGCCCGTAGCCGACCAGGTTGAGCAGCCCCATCTCCCAGATGCAGGACACGAAGGAGGTGGAGACGACGATCATCGCCAGTGGCAGCGAGCCGAGATAGATCCACAGCAGCGCGCCCATCACGATCAGGGCAATGCCGAAGAA
Organism: Solimonas sp. K1W22B-7; assembly: GCF_003428335.1. Taxonomy (GTDB): domain Bacteria; phylum Pseudomonadota; class Gammaproteobacteria; order Nevskiales; family Nevskiaceae; genus Solimonas_A. Next base: position 1,908,921 of record NZ_CP031704.1, on the reverse strand, counting down.
GGCCGCCACCTTGTACGACTCGCTGGTCATGTCGTGCACGACCTTGGCGAAGCCGACGATATGGATCGTGGTGTTCTCCGACTCGTACTTCTTGCGGATCTCCTCGAGCTTCTCGCCGATCTGGACGTAGTCGAGGCTGGCCTCGCCCTTGCCCGGCTGGTTGGCCATGAGGATGCCGCTGACGGCCTTGATGCGCTGGCTGAAGGACGGACCGCCCTCGGGTGGCAACTCACCCGCGCGGGCGCCGGTCTCCCAGGCCTTGGACAGGCGCTCCGACATCGGCTTGGCCAGGTCTTCCAGGTCGGCGGTGGTACCGCTGCTGGGGTCATGTTCCAGCAGCTCGAACTGCACCAGGGCGGATTCCTGGTCCTCCGAGACCAGGCGGCCGATGACGCTGGCCTTGCCGACATTGATGCGGATGCGCTCCATCATCTCCGGCGTCGGCGCGTAGTCCGAGGGAATCACGTTCTCGCCGGACAGGCCGCCCTCCACCACCTCGACATAGAGGATGCTGGGGGAGAAGATCGAGGCGACGCGCGCGCGATCGACGCCCTGGACGTTGAAGACGTCCTCCTCGACCTTGCGCAGCGTTTCCATGAACTCCGGCTGGTAGATGTCGCCCTTCTTGTTGTGCAGGGCGATCAGCACCGTGTTGGCACCGCCGAAATCCCTGTAGTACTCCAGGAAGGTCTGCATGTACGGGTGCTCTTTGGGCACCATCTTCAGCCAGCCCGCGTTCGGCTTGAGCTGCGTGGACTGGAACGCGAAGAACAGGGTGAGCAGCGTCAGCAGCCCCAGCGTGAAGCGCCGGTACTTGAAGACCGGCGGTTCGACGATGCTGAGGATCGCCCGGGTCAGCTTGTTGGATGCAATTTCGGCGGTCACGGCAGGGCCCCCAGGTTTTGTGCGCCGCGACGACCCACGGCAATCAGCTTGCCGCCGTAGGGCAGAACGTCGACCAGTGTTTCCGCGGCCGGCAGCTTGACCAGCTTGAGCGAGCTCAGCGCCGGATCGGTCTTGAGTGCGACGGCATTGATGCCCACCAGCAGCACGCTGCCATCAGGCAGGCGGGTGCCGCCGAACAGGCTTTCCTTCACTGGACTGTCGATGCGGCGCCAGCCGAGCGCGGCGATGGCCGCAGGGTCGGTCAGGGTCTCGGCGGCGTACGGGTCGTACTTGGCCGGATCCTGCGTCGGCGCCGTGCCGACATCCTGCATCACGTAGACGTTGCCGCGCATGCCGTAGACCAGCACGCTGCGACCGCCCAGGGCGATGGCACCGAAGTAGGAGCCGGCGTAAGGCGACTGCAGCATCTCCCAGTTGGCGCCGCCATCGACGGAACGCGCCAGCAGGCCACGCTCGCCGGCGGCGAACAGGAGCTGGCCTTCCAGCCGCATCAGGCGGTTGAAGTGCTGGCCGAGATCGGCCAGCGGGAAAGCCTGTGCCTCCCAGGTCTTGCCGCCGTCGGCGGTGCGGTAGTAGGCGCCGTAGGCGCCGGCCGCGATGCCGTTCTGCGGATCGAGGAACAGCACGTCGTAGAGCACGCGCGCCTCGGGGTCGCTGTGCTGCAGCGACCAGCTCAGGCCGCCATCGGCCGTGTGCAGGATGGTGCCGTCGTAACCGACGGCCCAGCCGAGCTTTTCGTTGTAGAAGCGCACGCGCGTCATCATCACGCTGGCCGGCGACGGCACCTGTTTCCAGGTATTGCCGTCCTCGGACACCACGATGACGCCCTGCTGCCCGACCGCCACCAGCCGCTTGCCGGCCTGGGAGACGTCGAGCAGACGGGCCTTGGCGGCGCCCGAGACCATCAGCGCAGGGCGCGGAACGTCGGGCGGCGGTGGCGCTGCCTCGGCCGGAGCCCCCTCGGCTGGAGCGCCCTCCGCTGCGGCGCCCTCGGCAGGCGCCTCGGCCTGCGTTTCCTCGGCAGAAACGGCAACAGGCGCCGAGGATTCCTCGGCGCCCGCAACCGCTGCCCAGGCCGCCAGCATGGCTGCGGCGGCCGGCAGCATCAGGCGGCTCATTTCGACTTGGCCTTACGCTGCAGCGATGCCGGGGTGAACATCGCGTCGTCGTACTTGACCTCGAAGTCCGAGATGGCGTCTTCGTTGGTCATGGTCGTCACGAAGTAGCGCTTGGACTGCAGGTCGTAGATCGTCTCCGGGATGCCCGACACGGTCGGGATGAAGGGGATCGACAGCAGGTGCGCTTCCTGGAACTTCCACAGCTGGCCGCGGTTGTCGTAGCAGTCCACGGCCGCGATCGCCCAGGAATCCTCGTCCAGGTAGAAGCGGCGCTTGCCGAAGCGGTGGCGCTGGCCCTGCTTGAGCGTGGCTTCCACCACCCAGACGCGGTGCAGCTCGTAGCGCGCCAGGTCCTGGTTGATGTGGCCCGGACGGATGATGTCCTTGTACTTGAACGTCGGGCTGTTGAGCAGCCAGGAGTTGTACGGGATCAGCAGTTCGCGCTTGCCCAGCAGCTTCCAGTCGAAGCGCTCGAGCGAGCCGTTGAACACGTCGATCTGGTCGTTGAACTGCTCGCCGTCGGAACCGATCGAGGGGTTGTCGAAGCCCACGTCCGGAGCGCGGTTCACGCGGCCCAGGCCAGGGCTGTAGATCCAGGCGAGGCGGGTGTTGCCTTCGCCACCGGCGGTTTCGTGCACCAGGATGATCTGGCCGGCGACGCGCGGCGGTTCCAGCACCTCCTGCAGGTAGTAGGCGAACAGGCCGCCCTTGCGCATCTCGGCCGGCTCCTTGAGATTGGCGTACTTGAGCTTCACGTCCTCCACCAGCTTGGAGATCTTGTAGCTGCCGTCCGGCTTGACGATGGCCTGGTTGTTGTAGCGCTTGACCGCGGACCCGCGGAACTTGAGCTTGTGGTTCCAGATCGGCTCGGCGCCGGACTTCGGAATCGGGAACGGGAAGCCCAGCTCGGCCTTCTGCACGTCGTCGGTGCCGACCAGCGTGGCACGGCTGGCGTTGGCGATGGTGGCCTTGAGGATCTCGTCCGGGAAGAACGCGTTCCGGTACGACGGGAACACGATCATCTTGTAGTCCGGGTAGGTCTTGAACATGGCCTTGTGGCCGTCGGTCAGGACCTTGTCGTACTGCGCCAGGTTGGCCTTGGAGATGACGTACAGCGGACGCATCGAGGTGAGCGGGTCCGCCGCCTTGCCCGGCACGTTGTACTGCAGGAAGCCCTTCACGTAGGAAGGCGTGTACTTCATCAGCAGTTCGTTGGCCTGCACGCGGGTCTTGGGATCGTCGACGATCGCCAGGATCTCCAGCACGCGGGCAATGTCGAAGGCCTTGACCAGGCGCGACATCCAGTCCGGCTTGCCCTTCATGCTCTGGATGACGGCGATGATGTCGTCCTTCAGGGCCGGCAGCTTGACCTGACGCGACTTCACCGAGGCGATCAGGCCGTCCACGCTCTTGCCGCCGCGGGTCTTGAGGACCTTGTCGAACTCGGCCTTGAGCTGCACGTCGGCACTCAGCATCTGCTGCGTGATGGCGATGACCTTGTCGGCCTTGGACGGCTCGGCGTCCATGATCATCTGGCCCTGGTTCAGGATGTCGCCGACCACGCCGGCGTCGCTGATCATGGCCTGGATGTCCTTGACCAGGCGCACCCGCAGCTCTTCGAGCTGGGCGCGGGTGATCTTGAGCATCTCGGGGCTGAAGGAGGCCTTGCCGACGTACTGGGGGATGGTCCCGTCCTTGTTGCCGGCGCGCTCGGCGCCAACTTCGGTCAGGTCCTTGCCCAGCTTGCCGGCTTCGGCGGCGGACACGACGGCGAACGCCGGTCCCGTAAACATTGCGGCCGCGAACAACGCGGCACAGGTGATGACCTGCCGTTTCATGGGCTCTCCTCCCAGATGATGTCGATATGAAAAACGTTTACAGCGAATAATGTTACACACGCCGCCGGCCTAAGGACTGTCCGTAGTGACGTTCACTGTTGTCAGAAACGTCAGAACGGGCCACTCCGGACCCATGGGTTTGCCACTATTTCTTTTATCAGGCCGGCTGCCGGCCGCCCCCGAAACGGCTGCGGAACCAGTCCCCCAACATGTTCTTTTCGTAGCGTAGCGGATCGGAGCTGCGTGCGGACACCGCATTCAGGTAGTCCCGGTCGCTGATGCTTTCCTCCCCTTTGGCCAGTTCCCTGCCGTCCGCCATGAGGCGATAACGCAGGCGGATGCGCGGCCAGGTGGCGGCGCTCATGACGCGGACCTCACCGCGGCTGGCATCCCACCAGCGGAACTGGCCCGCCAGGTCCAGGTCCAGGATTTCCAGCGTCAGGGTCTGGTCGGGCAGCAGGTAGCGCTGGCCCAGGCGCTGCAGTTCGGTCTCCAGCTCGCGCTTGAGGGCGGCGGAGGGCTCGCGCTCCATGGGGCGCAGGCCGGCGTCGGTGTAGCGGTCCGGCTGGACGTACTGCAGCTCGACCCCGGCGGCGGACACGGCCAGGGGCAGCAGCAGGGCAAGGGAAGCCAGAACTGTCGGAACTCGCATGATTCCTCCTGCTCGGCGGGGCCGGGAACCCGATATTACTCCTGCGGGGCGTTCTGGGAAGGGCCGGCTGAAGACAGGCCCCGGTCCATTCAAGGCCAGCCGCGAATGCGTCAGCGGCGTCCTGCGTGCGCGAGGCGAAAAAAAGCCGGCACCCTTGCGGATGCCGGCTCTTTCCCTGTCCCTTTCGCTCAGGCCTTCAGGGTCGGAATCTTGAAGGTCATGCGCATGAGGGATTCCAGCTGGCTGTCGGAAAACAGGCGGCGCATCACGCCCATGGGCTTGACGTCCTTGCCCAGCAGTTCCATCGGCTTCCACTTCTTCCGGGCCAGGATCTGCAGCGTGCCTTCCAGCGCCTGCTCGGGCGAGCTGCCGGTCTTCTCCAGCATGTCGGGCAGCACCTGGCACATGACGCTCTTCAGCGGGTCATAGACCTTCTGGATGTCTGCGGGCTGCTCGCCCCAGGTCTTCAGGGTGTTGGCGTGGGAGTTGGCCGACATGGCGGTCAGCACGCCGCCGGGGATGATCGAGGTGACCTGGATGCCCAGCGGCGCCAGTTCGTGGCGCAGCGTCAGGGTCATGCCGTGGATGGCGTGCTTGGTCATGTTGTAGGCGCCGGCGCCGACCGGGTTGGCGATGATCGCGCCCGAGCTGTAGTTGGCGATGCGCGAGCCCGGCGCGTTGCGGCGCAGCAGCGGCAGGAAGGCCTGGATCACGCGCAGCTGGCCGAACATGTTGATGTTGAACAGGCGCTCCACCGCGGCCAGGTCCGCACCCTCGATGACGCCGACGCCGACATTGGCGACGCCGGCGACGTTCATCAGCAGGTCCAGCCCCTGCCCGTTCAGGGCCTGGGTCACAGCTTCGGCGCTGGCGCGCACGGATTCGGTCTTCGATACGTCCTGCTCGACGACGACGATGTTGCCCCCGGTCTTGAGGTCGGTGGGAGCGCCGGGCAGCACGCCGGCGAACACGCGCCAGCCCTGGGCGGCAAGTGCCTTGGTCAGCAGGTTGGCCTGGCCGATGTTGGCGCCGGTGATGAATGCGGTTTTCATGATTTCCTGTCCTTGAAAAAAACGGGGCGGCTTTTCAGCCGCCCCGTTTTGAAGATTTGAGACGTCAGTGGCCGCCGCGGGCCGCCGCTTCCGGCGTGAACATGGCCGGGGTCAGCGGCACGTTGACGCGCCACCAGTCCTTGCCGCGCTCGTTGGTCAGGTAGCCGGCCTCGTAGGCGCCGGAGGTCAGATCGTGATAGATCGACGCGCCGCGGTGCCAGGTGGCGGATTCCTGCGAGTAGAAGTAGGCAACCGTGGCGACGCGCCACAGCTGGCCGCGACCGTCCTGATTGTCCGCCCACAGCGCGATCCAGGAGTCCTCGTCGGCGTACAGGGTGCGCTTGGAGTAGATGTGACGCATGCCGGACTTCAGCGAGCCCTCGACCACCCAGACGCGGTGCAGCTCATAGCGCATGTAGTCGGGGTTGACGGTGTTCGGCTTGATGATGTCCGAATACTTCAGGGCCGGGTCGTTGATCTTGAAGTTGTGGTACGGAACGTAGATTTCCTTCTTGCCCACCAGCTTCCAGGTGTAGCGCTCCGGCGAGCCGTTGAAGACGTAGTCGTCGTCGACGGTGCGCAGGCCCGCGGGCGGAACCGGGTAGTCGCAGCAGACTTCCGGCGCCTGGCGCACGCGGCGGATGCCGGGCTGGTACTGCCAGGACTGCGTGGCGTCGTTGCTGAAGTTGTTCGGCTGGTAACCGACGGCGACGAAGCCCTTGTCGCGCTCCGGCAGCAGATAGCCGGTGTAGAAGTAGGCGTTGATCTTGTCGGTGTACGAGCCGCGCTTGTTCGGGTTGTTGCCCGGGTTCATCGTCATGAACTTGTTGCGGCCCCAGGCAATGCTGCCGTTGGCGTAGACGTCGGCGATGTCGCAGACCGCCTGCTCGGTGTAGGCGCGATGCGGGTTGATGATGTTCCAGACCGCCTCGGAACCGCTGGTCGGGAACGGGAACGGAATCGCGCCGCTGATGCCGGTGGTGCCCAGACCGTCGTTCACCACTTCGGCGGTGACGGCGTTCTTCTTGGTGGTGTCGCAGACCCAGGGCTTGAACCCGAACTCGCGGTGGCTCGGGTAGACGTTCATCTTGTAGGACTGCGGATACTTCTTGAACAGGGCCTTCTGGCCCTCGGTCAGCTTGTCGGCGTACTTGGTGTAGTTCTGCGCCGTGATCGTGAAGAGCGGCTTCTCGTCCTTGTACGGGCCCGGCTCGTAGCCGAAGGGCTTGGTCTGGCCCGGCCAGGTGCCCACGTACTTGCCCGAGTACTCGGGAATGGTGCCCTCCTTGTTGCCGGCCTTCTCGGCGCCCATGCAGGTCAGCTTGGGGCCATCGAGTTCGGCCGCTTTCTGCGCCGAAACCTTGGCGGACGCGCTCTGGGCCGCCAGGCCGGCCATGCTGGCCAGCAGGAACGACGCCAGTACGGGTTTGAATTTCATCCAGTTAACTCCTCATTAGCATGGGGAATGTGTCATCCCCTTCTAGTCTGTGCCAGCCCGGTGCGGATAGCCACGAACCTTGGTTCGAACCGCCGTGCCATGTTATTGCGGCTCCCTTTTCCTGCTTCGTCCAAACTGACTACTCCCGCACTGCAACATAAACTGTGGGCCGCGGGGTATCCGACCACGACCGACAGCACGACGTTCCCGCTTGCATCCCATCCATGACTGCGCGAGCCTGCCGCCCATGAGCCTGACAGCCCCCTCCGACACCGGCGGTCCGCAGCATCAGCGGATCGAAGCTTCCACCGCAACCCTGGGCGAGGGCATGCGCATCGCCCGCGCCCTGCCGACGCGCCAGCGCCGCCTGGTCGGGGCCTGGTGCTTCCTCGACCATTTCGGGCCCGCCGACGTGTCCAGCGGCCGCGGCATGCGCGTGGGGCCGCATCCGCATATCGGCCTGCAGACCGTGACCTGGCTGCTGGAGGGCGAAATCCTGCACCGCGACAGCCTCGGCAGCCTCTGCCCGATCAGGCCCGGACAACTCAACCTGATGACCTCCGGACGCGGCATCTCCCATTCCGAGGAATCCCCGGTACCACGACCCGCCGGCATGCACGGCGCGCAGTTCTGGATCGCCCTGCCCGAGTCACGCCGCCACGGCAACCCGGCCTTCGCGCATCACCCGCAGTTGCCGCAGGCGCGCCACGAGGGCTTCGCCGTCACCGTGCTGGCCGGCACCGCGCTGGGCGAGCGCTCGCCCGCCGAAATCCACACGCCGCTGGTGGGGATGGAACTGCGCAGCAGCGACGCCGCGCAGACGCAGTTCCCGCTGGACCCGGGCTTCGAGTACGCCGCGCTGGTGTTGCAGGGCAGCGTCACGGTGGAAGAGGAGACGATGCTCCCCGGCACCCTGCTCTACCTGGGCCAGGGCCGCGACCGCCTGCGCCTGCGCTGCGACGCAGCGGCGGTGATGCTGCTGATCGGCGGCGAGCCGATGCATGAAGCACCGATGCTGTGGTGGAACTTCGTCGGGCGGACCAAGGAAGAGTTGACGCAGGCCTGTCGCGACTGGAATGCGGAGGCGGAGTATTTCGGCAAGGTGGTGGGGTATGACGGGGCGCGGCTGGTGGCGCCTCTACCTCCGTGGGCAGAACCGGTCGGCACCTGAGCTGCCGCTGCCATTCACGATGCTGCAGCCAGTGTAGGAGCGAGCTTGCTCGCGACCCGGTGGAGAGGTCGACAGACTCTCGTTCAAGCGGGAGACACCTGGCCTGACAACCGGGTCGGCAGCAAGCTGCCTCCTACCGAGCGCCAGGTCCGCGCGAGATCAGCAGGTAGGGTGCGCATTGCGCACGCGGGACAGGCCTGGCCGGGACAAATGGTGCGCGATGCGCACCCTACAGGCTACAGGCGCTATGGCTGCGCAGGGCCGGCGTGGATCAATCGCCCTTCTCTCCAGCACGCTCTTACCTGCACCTCTGCCAGCGCAAGGCGCGCCTTGCTCCAGGGCTGTGTCAGCAGGCACAGATTCGCTACCGCCCCATGCTCCAGCACCGGCAACGCACTGCCCGGCGCCTCCAGCGGCGTGGTGAACAGTGCCAGTGCCTGCTCCGGCGTCAGTGCCTCCATGCCCGCGACCGGCTGCCCCGCAGCGCTGCGGCGGCGCACGGCGGCGTCCATCGCGAGCCAGGGATCGGCATCGCCGTAGGGTGCATCGGAGCTGCCGGCCAGGCGGATGCCGCGATCGAGAAAACCGCGCAGGCGGTACAGCCAGGGGCGGTCGGACTCCTCGACGTCGCGCAGATAGACATCGCCCCGGCTGTAGACGAAACCCGGCTGCGTCACCACCGCCAGCCCCAGTTCGCCAACCTGATCCAGCAACTCCGGCGGACAGACCGAGGCGTGCTCGATGCGATCACCTTCGTTCACACCGGACTCCCGCAACGCCGCCAGCGCGAAGGCCAGGTCGACGCGGCTGACGCAGTGGAAGGCAACGCCGCGGTCCGCCGCATGCGCCGCGCGGATGCCGGCGCAGAGCGCGTCGAAATCCGGCAGCGCGTGATCGTGCAGGTGGAACTTGCGCTGGCCGCGCTGCAAGCCTGCGCGTGGCGTCATCGTGTCGAGCCCGGCGTTGCCCATCACGCGCAGCGATTGCAGCAGTTCGCCGCTGCGCCGCGCTTCGGCGAAAGCCTCCCAGCTGGCGGCGTCGTTGTCGTGACTGGTGTCGCAGAGGCCGCTGAGGCCGCGGCTGGCGAGCCAGCGGCTGAGCGGCCCCAGCGCCGGGCGGCGGCCGCCGATGCGCGAGCGCAACCAGGTGTCGGCGTCGTAGAGCCGACCCGTCGCAAGATCACCGCGACGTTCCAGCGGATCGTCGCGCGACTGCTCCACCTGGGCCAGCGCCGCAGAGTTGAGCAGCCACAGGCGGCCGCTGCGATGCTGCAGGCGCGCGGGACGCGAGGGCAGCACTTCGTCGAGCCACTGGCGACCGATATCACCGGCGACGGACTCGTGGTAGCCGATGCCGCGCAGCCAGTCGCCCGCGGGCAAGGCCGCATCCGCGGCACGCAGCGCGGCGACCAGCGCGGCAGCATCGGCAACCGCGGGCGGCCCGCACTGCACGGAAGCGCGGGCCGCGGCCAGCGCGTACAGGTGCAGGTGATGATCGTTGAGGCCCGGCAGCAGGGCGCCGCCGTCGGCGTCGAACACCTGCTCGCCCGGCTCGGCCGGCAGGCCTTCGGAGATTTCCAGGATGCGTCCGTCGGCGATGCGCACGTCGACGCGCCAGGCGGCGATTTCGGCGCGGCGGATCAGCACGGGTGTGTCCATTCGGCCAGCACTTCGTCGGTGTGCGCGCCCAGAGCCGGCGCCGTGCCGGAAGCCTTGCGCGCGACCGGAGCACGGGCACCGCCGTCACGATCGGCCAGCGCCGTCCAGGCGCGCTGGCGCTCGCGCAAGGCTGCGTCGTTCGGCAGGTCGAATTCCAGGCAGTGCTGCACGACCTCGCGCAGTGCCAGCGACACCAGCCGGCCGCCGCCTTGCAGCCAGCCGCTCCAGGCGGCCAGGGCCGCATGCAGGCCGGTCAGGGGATCGGCGATCGCGTCGCCGACGATCAGCTGCTGCCCGGTCGCACGATGCAGGATCGCCGTGAGCCCGGCGGCCACGGCGGCATCGTCGCCGTAGGCGATCCACTGCTCCTGCGGTTCGCCGCGGCCATGGCCGCTGAGGCTGATCCAGGTCAGGCCATGCTCGCGCGCCAGCGCTTCGGCGTCGAAGCCCATCTGCCGCAGGGCACGCGGACGCGAAGCTTCGATGACGATGTCGGCGGCGGCGATCAGCGCGCGCAGTTGCGCGCGGCCCTCTTCGCTGCGCAGGTCGAGCGCGACACTGCGCTTGCCGGCATTGAGCAGATTGAAGAAATCCAGTGGGCCATTGCGGGCGCCGTCGGGACGTTGCGTGCTTTCCAGCTTGACCACGTCGGCGCCGAGCTTGTGCAGCAGGTGCCCGCAGAGCGGGCCGGCCCAGAGGGAGGAGAGATCGAGGACGCGCGGGGCTTCTTTTGCTCCTCTCTCCCGCTTGCGGGAGAGAGGTGGGGAGAGAGGGTTTCTGTAAAGCTGGGCTATGGTCATCCAACCATCATTTACAGAACCCCTCTCCTCGGCAATTGCTCCATGCATTGCCCTACCTCGGGGATCCATCCCCTCGCCTGCCCCTCTCCCGCAAGCGGGAGAGGGGTTCACATTTGCGAGAGCTAAACCCAATAGGTGGCCCTGCTCGATCAGCGGTGCAACCTCGCGTGCTTTCACCGCGCTCGCGACCGAGTCCCAGTCCGCCGAGACTTCCGCCTCCAGCCAGGCCGGCAGCAATTCCCAGTCATCGTCACGCGCAAGGTTCAGCGCAATCCAGCCATCGGCAGCCTGCAGCAAGCGGCAGGCGCCTCCGGGAGAGATGGCGCCGGCACGTACATGGCCGGCAATGGCAGCGCGTTCGGCCAGCAGTTGCGCGGCGTCGATGCCATCCAGCGCGCCGGCCGGCGCCAGGCTTGCCAGCGCGGCCAGGGCGGCGTCGGCGCAGGCCGCCAGCGGCGCGGGAAACATGGTGGGGGTATCGGGCTCGCCGGTCAGCGCCATCAGGCCGCTGCGCGACCAGCGCAGGGCGGGATGCGTCTCAGCCAGGGCGAGCGGGCTCGAAGCCTGCTGACCCAACTGGGCCAGCAGGCGTTCGGCGTAAACCAGTGCTACGGCGTTCTCGCGCTCGGACATGGCGCGCAGTACAGCAGACGCGGCGATGCCGCGCTATCAGGCGGCCTTGCGCTGGCGCGCGAGCTCCTCGGAGCGCTGCTGGATGCCGGCGGTCATGCCGGCGAAACCGGTCTGCAGCTTCGACCCCAGCAGACCCACCACCACCGGGTGCAGCCAGCCCTTGAGGTGGAAGTAGGAGCGGTAGCGCGTGCGGCCGGGGCCGATGGCCTCGACGTCGTGCGAGCGCTGGCTCGACAGCGTGTTCAGCGGCACCGCCTTCATCTGGTAGGCGAAGCGCTTGCCGGGCACGAACTCGGTGACCCATTCGCGCTGAGCCTGCGGCCTGGCCATCAGCTTGACCCGCATGTCGATGGGATCGCCGGGTTTGAAGGAGGTCTGCATCTCGACCTGGAAGGGATTCCATTCCGGGTAGCGCGCGATGTCGGTGATCACTTCCCACACCACTTCGGCAGGGGCGGCAATCTCGAGGGTCTTTTCGATGACGAAGGGCATGTAATAAACCTCAGGCAGCCTGTTGCACGAATTCCTGGCGGATGACGCGACGCAGGACCTTGCCCAGCTCGTTGTAGGGCAGCGCATCCTTGAACACGATGGCCTGCGGCACCCGCGAGGAGCGCAGCTTGTCACGCACCAGGTCCTGCAGCTCGGCGATGCTGGCGCTGGCGCCGGCCTTGAGCACGACGGCGGCGGCGACACCCTCGCCCCACTGCTCGTCGGGCATGGCGACGACGGCGACGTCGGCCACGGCGGGGTGGCCCAGCAGCACGTCCTCGATCTCGCCCGGGGAGATGTTCTCGCCGCCGCGCACGATGACGTCGTCGGCACGGCCGTCGAGGAACAGGTAACCCTCGGCGTCGAGGTAGCCGCGATCCTTGGTCGGGAACCAGCCGTCGGCGTCGAGCTGGCTGCCCAGGGACAGGTACTCACCCGAAACCTGCGGACCGCGCACGAACACCAGGCCCGCTTCCTCGGCGCCCAGCACCTTGCCGGACTCGTCGCGGATTTCGATCTCCACGGCGCCGGGCTTGCCCACCGAGGCCAGGCGGCGCTGCACGGCAGGGTCGCTGCTGGCGGCGGCGGCACGGTGGTCGTCCGGGCCCAGCACGGCGATCGTCGAGCTGGTTTCGGTCAGGCCGTAGGCGTTGGTGAAATCCACCTTGGGGAACAGTTGCATCGCCTTGGCGATGGTGGACAGCGGCATCTTGCCGCCGCCGTAGGCCAGCGCGCGCAGCGCCGGCAGCTGCGGCTGCGCACCGGTCTCCACCAGGTGATCGACGATGCGCTGCAGCATCGTGGGCACCAGGAAGGCGTTGCTGACACGGTTGTCGCGGCAGGCATCGAGCCAGGCGGCGGCCTCGAAGTTCTCCATCTGCACCATGCGGCGGCAGGCATAGGTGGAGCTGAGCGCTGCCGAGATGCCAGCGATGTGGTACGGCGGCACGGTGACGACGATGGCGTCGTCTTCCTCGGCAGCGGCGAATTCCACGGTCCCAACGATGTACGACATCAGGTTTTCGTGGCGCAGGATCGCGGCCTTGGGCTCACCGGTGGTACCGCTGGTGAACAGCTGCACGGCGATGGCGCGCGGATCTTCGTCCGGCTGCGGCGGCTCGTCGCCGCCTTCCGGCAGGGACAGGAAGGCTTCGCGATCGATCACCTGGATGTCGCTGCGCGGCTCGATCTTGCCGGCCAGGTCTGCGCTGGTGATCAGCACGGCCGGGGCGACGCGCGCCAGCAGCTTGTTGATCTCGGCCGGGGTCAGGCGGTAGTTGAGCGGCACGTAGGGGATGCCGGCGTAGGCGGCACCGAACAGCGCCACCGGCGCGGCGGGACTGTTCACGTCCAGCAGGGCAACGTAGGCGACGCCGCTGGCCTTGAAGCGGCGGGCCGCACGCCAGGCCGCCTCGCGCAGTTCGGCATAGGTGTAGCGCTGGCCGCCGGAGACGACGCCGATGCGGTCGCCGAAGGCTTCGGCGGCCATGTCCAGAATGGTTGAGATGTTCATGGGCTCAGGTCCGGAGGCAGAAAGCCATTCAGTCCGCAAATAAACGCGAATGAACGCGAATCGACCGTAAGGACAACTTTCATTTGCGTTGATTTGCGTTTATTTGCGGACTGCCTTGCGGGTCTGTCAGTCCGACGACGGCAGCTGCTTGGCCTGCTTGATTTCCAGCGCGGTGCCGTCGAGCGACAGCGTGCCCTTGCCGCCCTTGGTGCAGAGCAGCTCCAGGGATTCGTCGGCGTTGACGTAGCGCTTGCCGATCAGGGTGCCGCCCGACAGGGCCGGGTCCAGCGTGCCGCCGGCCGCGGCCGCGGCGGTGGCGCCCACCACGTCGGCACCGCCACAGCTCAGCTCGAACTCGCCGGCCGGGGCCTTCACCACCATGACCTGCGTGTCGCAGACCGTGCTCTTGAAGCGCGCGCCTGCCTTGAGTGCCGTCTTTGCCATCTTTGTCTCCAAATCAATCAGTTATGCAATGCCTGAGGCCGCCGGCGGTGACACGGCGGCCGATGGGGTGAACTTTAGTCCAGTGGCGGGCCCGGTACCCCGTCCACTTGAGTGAGTCTGGCTTACCGCCAGAGGGGTCAGCCCGCGGCGCGCTCCGCCGAGATCTCCACCACGGCGCGGATCCACAGCGCCAGGCGCTCGAACAGGCCATCGCGCGAGGGGAACAGGAAGTGGCTGTGGCCGGCTTCCTTGAGGATGTGCAGGGTGACGTCGCGCGACTTGGGGAAGGCCGCCGGAATCTGGTGGGTGGGGCCGGCCATGTCGCGCTCGCCCAGGCCCAGGAAGATCGGCACCTCGATCTGCGCCGCCTCGGGCGCGACATTGCCGGGCAGCATCGACATGAAGGCCGGTACCGGCAGCAGGGGACCGCGTGCCGCCTTGATCGCCTCGACCGCGCGCGGGTCGGCATTGCCGCCGCCGTAGATCGAATTGGACTGCGGATCGGGCCGGATCACCGGGTAGGACTCGACGAACATCTTCTTGGCCAGGCGCGGCAGGTGGACACGTGCCGCAGCGGGATCCGCCGCCAGCTCGCGCGCCTCGGCCGGCACGTATTCCGGCAGGCCGCGGGTGGAGAAGCCCAGCAGCACGATGCCGGCATGCTGCTGCGCCTGCGCCTGCTGCAGGACGGTCATCATCGCGCCCATGGAATGGCCGACACCCAGGCTCAGCAGATGCGGCAGGCGTGGAATGCCCGGCACCAGGCTGCCTTCGCGCAGGCGGCGCAGCACGGCATGAGTGGCCTGGCTGTTGGCACGGGCCAGCAAGTCGGCGGTCAACAGGTAGCCGTCCTCGGGACGGTCGCTGTCGCCGATGCCGAGGTGATCCATGGTGACGACGATGAAGCCGCGCGCGCTCATCTGCCGCGCGAAGCTGAAGCTGCTGTCGCCGTCCGAGGGCATCAGGTCGTAGTAGCGGCGGTTCATGCCGCCACCGGGCAGGCAGACCAGCACCACCGGCGGCGAACGCAGGCTGCGGAAGTCGGGCGTGTGCACGTCCACGGCGATGCGCGCCGAAGGCAGGTCCGGCAGCTCGATGCCGGATTCGACGCGCAGGCTCGCGCCGTACTCGGAATGGGTCAGCATGTTCATGTCGTCGGGAATCAGCTTTCGAGATACAGCTTGCCGTCCACTTCGGTGACGGCGACGGTCTGGAGCGGCGCGGGCTTGCGGCCGGCGGCGACCAGGGCACGGCTCCACTGCGGCAGCGGCAGGCCGGCGACGGCGGTGACCCAGTCGATGTTTTCACCACTGCAGGCGTCGAAGCGCGAGCCGTGCCAGGGGCAGCGGATCACGCCGTTCTCGACCTTGCCGCGGGTCATGGGCAGGTTGAAGTGGGGACAGCGGTTCTCGACGGCGCAGGCGCGGCCGCCGACACGGGTCAGCAGCAGTGAGCGCCCTTCGGCGCTCACTGCATGCAGCTGTCCTTCCTGGACCTCCCCCGAGGCCGCCAGTTCGACTCGCTTCATCGCCCTGCTCCCTGCGGGCCCTGCCCGCCCTGCGCTTACCCGACGCTGAGAACCGCTCCCGCCATGCCGGAGGACACCAGCACGTTGCTGACGTTCTTGACCTGGTTGACCGAGCTGCCGCGAATCTGGCGCACGCCTTCGGCCATGCTGTTCATGCCGTGAATATACGCCTCTCCGAGCAGGCCGCCATGGGTATTCGTCGGCAGCAGGCCGTCGATCGCCAGCGCACCGGACTTGACGAAGTCCTTGCCCTCGCCCGCCTTGCAGAAGCCGAAGCCTTCGAGCTGCAGCAGCACGTGCGGGGTGAAGGCGTCATAGATCATCGCCGCCTGCATGTCGGTGGGCTTCAGACCGGTCATCTCCCACAGGCGCTTGGCGGTGCCCTGCGCCTCCGGCATCACGGTCAGGTCTTCGTGGTAGTAGTTGGAGATCACTTCCACGTTGTAGGGGATCGACTGGGTGGCGCCGAGGATGCGCACCGGCTTCTGCTTCAGGTCGCGCGCACGCTCCAGGCTGGTGACCAGGATCGCCTGGCCGCCGTCGCTCTCCTGGCAGCAGTCGAGCATGCGCAGGATCGGCTCCATGATCCACTTGGAGTTCTGGTGGTCTTCCAGCGTAATGGGCTTGTTGTAGAACCAGGCCTTGGGGTTGGTGGCGGCGTACTTGCGCTGCTGCACCGAGATATGGCCCAGGTCGAGGTTGGTGACGCCGTACTTGTGCATGTAGCGCTGCGCCTGCAGCGCGCCCCAGCTGGCCGGGGTCATGGCGCCGAAGGGCACGCACCACAGCAGCGAGCCGGTGCCGTTGCCGGACTGGTAGCTGGTGGTGTTGGTCGGGTTCTGGCCGAAGCGGTACTGGCTGCGCTCGTTCATCGCGCGCCAGATCAGCACGTTGTTGCAGACGCCGGCGTTGACCATGGCCATGGCCTGGAAGATCGTGCCGGCCGCGGCGGCGCCGCCGCCGGGGATGCGCGTGGTGTAGGCCAGGTTCTTCACGCCCAGGCAACGCGCGAGCATCATCTCGTCGCTGTTGTCGATGGTGAAGGTGATCATGCCGTCGATGTCGTGCGGGCTGATGCCGGCGTCGTCGCAGGCGGCCTTGGCGCACTCGGCGGCCAGCTGCAGCTCGCTGCGGCCGGACTCCTTGGAAAACTCGGTGGCGCCGATGCCGGCAATGGCGGCTTCGGTGAATTTGCGGGCCATGTGGTTTTCCTTAACGCTTGATGGGCCGGAACACCGGCACCTTGTGATTGTTCATGGTCGGCTCGAAGCAGACCTCCACCGGCATGTCCTGCGTCACCTGGTCGTAGGCCACGCCGACGACGTTGGAAACGAAGCGGGTGCCCTCTTCCAGTTCGATCACGGCGATGATCGGGGCTTCCTTGAAGCCGAACGGAGGCGGATGGCGGGCGATGGCCCAGGAATGCACGGTGCCCTTGCCGGACAGCGGGACTTCCTCGCTCTTGACGCTGAAGCAGATCGGGCACATCGGCCGCGGCGGGAAGCGGAACTTGCCGCAGTCGCCGCACTTCTGGCCGAGGAACAGCTCCTTGTCGGCGCCCTCCCAGAAGAACTTGGCGTCGATGGTGACGATCGGCGGGATGCGGGTCGGCTTGGGCGCGGCGGGTGCCGCAGGCGTTTCTGGCGTGCTCATGGGTCCCCTCAGGTTTGCATGGGACCTTACAGGGCCGGGCCGGAAAAAGGCCTGCTCTATTCGGGTGAGGCCGCGGCCACCGCAGGAGCGGCCGATGGCCGCGGCCTCTTCCTTCCCAGTCAAAAGCGGGTCGCGGCCACCGGCCGCTCCTACTTCCGTGGGCTAGCTAGCTGTCTTTGAGCATCGCCAGCACGGTCTGCTGGATGCGTTGCAGGTAACGGCCGGTATTGCGCACCTTCTGCTCGAACACGCGCTCGATGGTCAGGCCGGTCAGGAAGCAGTGGGCGAAGGTCAGGACCTCGCGGGCACGGGCATCATCGACCTTCGCATCGACAAAGATCTCGCGCAGGGAGACCAGCAGGTCGCGGCTGAAGCGGTCTTCCCAGTTGGCGGGGGCCACTTCGTGGAAACCGCGGGTGGCCAGCAGGATTTCCAGCATGGCCAGGTAGGCATCGTCCTGGTAGTGCGACCACATGGTCTCCAGGAACAGCTCCACGCGCTGCTCCAGCGTGCCGCTGCGCAGGGCCGGGTCGGCCATGCGCTGGGCGAAGCGCTCGTGGGCCAGGTTCATCACGGCCTCGAGGATTTCTTCCTTGTTGCCGAAGTGGTGCTGGGCCGCGCCCCAGGTGATGCCGGCGCGCTCGGCGATGCGGCTGGAGGAGGCATGCGAGTAGCCGCCCTCCTTGATCAGGGAAATGACCGCGGAAATGATCTTTTCGCGGGTACGCCGGGTCTTCAGCGCCTGCTTGCCCAGGGGCGCGGCGGCGGCATCGGCGGAGGCTTTCCGGCGCTTGCCGGCTACGAGGTCACTGCACATGCGTGTTCAGCGGCAAGGAATCCGAAGGTCATGGCCGGCCCGAGGGTGGCACCGGCGCCCGGATAGTATCGCCCAGTCACCGAGGCGGCGCAGTTGCCGATGGCGTACAGCCCGCGCAACGGGGCGCCATTGCCATCCAGCACCCGGGCATGCTCATCGGTCTTGAGGCCGCCCTTGGTGCCGATGTCGCCCGGGTGGATCTGCATGGCGTAGTACGGCGCTTCGGCCACCGGTGCCAGGCAAGGGTTGGGCTGGATGCGGACGTCGCCGTAGAGCAGGTCGTAGGGGTTCTCCCCGCGCTGGTAGTCGGCGTCCTTGCCGGCGGCGGCAAAGCCGTTGAAGCGCGCCACCGTGGCCTGCAGGCCGGCGGGGTCGATGCCGAGCCGGCTGGCCAGTTCCGGAAGGCTGGCGGCGCGGGTGAGCAGCTTGCGCTGCGCCGGCTGCAGCCAGTTCAGGTGCATGCCGCCGGGCAGCAGCGGCCCATAGGGGTATTCGCGCTTGTAGCGCGCGTCGAAGACGATGTAGGCCGGCAGGTTGCCGGGGCCGTACATGGCCTGCACCGCGGTGGTGTAGGCCACCGATTCGTTGAAGAAGCGCTGGCCTGCCTGGTTGACGACGATGGCACCGGGCATGGAGCGCTCGGTGAACAGCATGCGCGCGCGGTCCTCGCCCTGGAGGTGGATGGTCGGCCCCCACCAGGCCTCGTCCATCAAAGCGGTGGCGGCGCCCAGCTTCTGCGCGGCCAGCAGCATGTCGCCGGTATTGTTGGGGTTGGCGGCAGACCATTGCGTGTTGCTGGGCGCCGGCAGGTAGCGTTCGCGCAGCTGCTGGTTGTGCTCGAAGCCGCCGCTGCCGAGGATCACCGCCTTGCGGGCGCGCACCCGCAGCAGGCGGCCCTCGCGCTTCACGGTGGCGCCGGCCACCCCGCCCTGCCCGTCGGGCAGCAGGTCCACCGCGGGCGAGGCCAGCCAGATCGGCACGCCGGCGTCCACCAGGGAGTGACGCAGGCGCGCGACCAGGGCGTTGCCCATGGTCAGGCGCCGCGAACGGCGCGAGAACAGACGCCAGGGCAAATCCAGGAAATAACCCACGGCCAGCTGCAGCAGCAGCTTGAACCAGCCAGGCGATTTCGACAGCAGGATCGCACCCTCGGTGTTGGTGTAGCCCATCATGCCCATCACGCGGGTCTGGCGATGCGGCTCGTGCAGTCCGGCGAAGTCCTCGCCCAGCTGGCGCGCGTCGTAGGACAGCGGGTCGATGGAGCGGCCGCCGGGCTTGGCACCGGCCAGGTGCTGGTAGTAGTCCGCGTAGTAGGGCATGGCCTGGAACTCGACGCGGCTGTGATCCACCAGCCAGCGCAGCATGCGCCGGCCATTGGACACGTAGGAGCGGACGTTGGCCTCGGGCACATCGTCGCCGGTGAGCGCGCGCATGTAGCCCAGCGCTTCCTCCTCGCTGTCGGGGATGTCGCAGCCCGGCATCAGGTGGTTGGCTGGGATCCACAGGCCGCCGCCGGAGGTGGCGGAGGTGCCGCCGTAGTGCGTCCCCTTCTCCACCATCAGCACCTTGGCACCGGCCCTGGCGGCGCGCAGCGCGGCGGTCATGGCGCCGGCGCCGGTGCCGACCACCAGCACATCGGTTTCGTGGTCCCAGTTCTGCTCGCTCATCGATGCCTTACTGAAGGGTGAAGGCGACGATCGCGTCGCCGGTCTTGGTGCCCAGCGCGCCGTGGCCGCCGGCACCGATCACCAGGTATTGCTTGCCCGCCGCCTTGTAGGTCATCGGCGTGGCATGTCCCGCGAAGGGCAACTCGTAGCGCCACAGCTCGGCACCGCTGTCGGTGTCGATCGCGCGCAGGGACTTGTCCATGGTGGCGGCGATGAAGGCGACGCCACCGGCGGTCTGCAGCACGCCGCCGGAATTGGGCGTGCCGGTGTCGAAGTGATCGCCGAAGGGAGCCAGGCCCTTGAGCGTGCCGAGGCTGCGGTCCCAGAGCTTGCTGCCGCTGTCCAGATCGATGGCCACCAGCCGGCCCCAGGGCGGCGGCACGCAGGGTGTCTGCAGCGGCGACAGGAAGGGCGCGCGCACGGTGACGTAGGGCGTGCCTTCCTGCGGGTGCATGCCGACCAGGTCGGTGGCGCCGGCGGCGCCGTGGTAGTCCTTGCGCGGCACGGCCTGGATCGTGAACGGCGCGGCCTGCAGGTTGACCAGCAGGCGGTTGCGCACCGGGTCCACCGAGACCGAGCCCCAGTTGATGCCGCCGCCCAGGCCCGGGTACTGCAGCGAGCCTTTCAGCGAGGGCGGCGTGAACACGCCCTTGTACTCCAGCGCATCGAAAGCTTCCTGGCACTTGCCCTTGTCCCAGAAGGTGACGCCCCAGAGATCCTCGCGCTTGAGCGTCAGCGGGTGCAGCGGTGCCGGCCGTGTCGGGAAAGGCTGCGTCGGCGAGGTGTGCTCGCCGGGCAGCGTCGACTGCGGAACCCTGCGCTCCTCCACCGGGAACAGCGGCTCGCCGGTGAGGCGATTGAGCACGAAGACGAAGCCGAGCTTGGTTGCCGCCACCAGCGCCGGCACCGGCTTGCCGCCGATGCGCGCGGTGAACAGCACGGGCTGCGCGGCGACGTCGTAGTCCCAGACGTCGTGGTGCACGGTCTGGAAGCGCCAGCGCAGCGCGCCGGTGTCGGCGTCCAGCGCGACGATGGACGAAGCGAAGTAGTCCAGTCCGTGACGCTCGGCGCCACCGTAGTGGTCGGGCGCGGCGTTGCCGGTGGGCGCGAAGACCAGGCCGTTCTCGGGATCGGCCGACATCATCGCCCAGACGTTCGGCGTGCCGGGCGTCAGCGTGGCGCCCTGCTTCACCTGCTCGGCGGTCACCGCCGGCGTGCCCGGCGGCACCGGGTCCCAGACCCACTTCAGTTCACCCGTGCGTGCGTCGAAGGCGCGCAGCGCGCCGCTGGGCGCGGTGATGCGCTGGCCGTCCTTGACGAAGGCGCCGGTGACGATACGGTCGCGGATCACCTGCGGCGGCGAGGTCATGTAGTACTCGGCGACACCGACCTTGCCCAGGCCCTGCAGCAGGTTGACCTCGCCCTTCACTCCGAAATCCTCGCAGCGCTTGCCGCTGCGCGCGTCCACCGCGATCAGGCGCGCGTCGACCGTGCCGCCGTAGATGCGTTCGGCACAGGCGGCGCCGGTCTTGGCCTGCGCGTCGCGCCAGTAGGCCACGCCGCGGCACACCGGCGAGTAGACACCGTCGAGCTTCACCTTGGGATCGAAGCGCCATTTCTGGCGGCCGCTGGCGGCGTCCAGCGCGATGATGCGGTTGTAGGGTGTGCAGAAGTACAGCGTGCCGTCGACCTGCAGCGGCGTGGCCTGGAAGGCGGTGGCACCGTGCTGTTCGTTGCCCTGCGAGAAATCGCCGTGGTTGAAGGTCCAGGCGGGCTTGAGCTTCTGCACGTTGTCGCGCCGGATGTCCTTGAGCGGCGACCAGCGCTGCCCACCGGCGTCGCCGCCGACGTAGGGCCACTGGCTGGGGGCTTCCGCCGCGAGCGCGGCCAGGGGCAGCAGGAACAGCAGGACGGCACGGCAGAGACGCTGGGGCATGAGCTCTTAGAAACTGTACTTGGCGGAGACACCGAGGAAGTCGCGGTCGGCGTAGGGGTTCTTGGCGAAATGCGGAGTGCCGAAGTAGCCGGCCCAGGTGATGCCCAGGGTGAGCTGCTGCAGGTAGGTCATGTTGAGACCGACGCTGAGACGCTTGTCCTGGATGCCTGCCAGCGGACCGAAGGCCGCCGTGAGCGCGGACTGGCCCTGCAGCATACGCGCGGCGTAGACCGGCACGGTGAGATCCCAGCCGCGAATGACGTTCTTGCGGTCGAAGATGAACAGCAGCGAGATGCCGGAGGAGTCCTTCGAGTTGTGCAACTGGGTGTTGCACTCGTAGGGATTGCAGACCGGGTCCACCTCCTGCACGTGGACATAGCCGGTCTCGCCCACCACCGACAAGGTGTCCCACAGCGGCAGGCCCAGCATCTGCTGCGGACCGAAGGAGTAGATCGCCGACACCAGGCCCTGCATGACCTTGGCACGCGTCGGCGAAGGCACCGGGCCGAGCAGGCCGCTGCTCAGGTCCACCAGCACGTCGACACCGTCGCGGTAGATCAGCTCGCCGGCCACGTTGGCACCGAACAGCGACGACGAGAAGCTCAGCGCGGTCATGCGGATGCCGTCGAAGTAGTTCGGCTGATAGGTCACCGGCACCTGCAGGCCCATCATGCCGGTGGACAGTACCGGCACGCCGCCGGGGCCGACCAGCAGGGGGGCGGAACCGTAGGTCTGCACCGGCGCCGGCGTGGTGCTGTGATAGCGCAGGTGATACAGGCCGAGGCCGGTGTTGGGCGTCAGCTGATACTTCAGGCCGACACCGTACTGGCCGTGGTCGCTGGGCTTCTTCTCGCCGTTGTACAGCACGTTGATGTACTTCGGCTGACCCGGCATCGGGATGTTGGCGATCTGCAGCGGCACATCCGGCAGGAAGGGGTCCAGGCGGGCCAGCGCGGTATTCAGGAAGTTCACCGCGGGGCCCGCTGGCAATCCCGCGAAGTCCGCCACCAGCTGCAGGTACTGCGCCAGATCGGTGGACAGCAGGTTCACGTCGGCCAGGTTCGGCAGGTACAGCGGGTTCTCCAGGCCGTAGGTGAATTGCGCGCCGGGGCCGACCACGTCGGCCACCGAGAAGTATTCGCCGACCGGATTGAGTTCGGTGGACTTGTACTCCAGCTTGTACTGGCCCAGCAGGGTCAGGTCCGGCGTCAGCGCCAGCTGCATCGACACCTGGTTGACCGGCAGCAGGATGCTCTTCACGTCCGCACCCGGCACGTTGGCCTTGGTGGCGTCGGCCGGCGCCTGGGCCAGGGCCACGCCGGAGAAGAACAGGCTCTCGCCCCAGGCCGCGATGTGGCGGCCGACGCGCAGGTTCAGTGCCGTGTCGTCGCCGAAGTACCAGCTGCCGTAGACGTAGGCGTCCAGCAGGCGCGCGCGGGAACCGTCGTAGTACTCGGCATCGCCGGTGAACCGGTCGACCGGTCCCTGGTGCGGGGAGTTGATGTTGCCGGTGGTCTGGCTCAGCGTCGCCGACTGCCGGTTGTCGTTGGCGTGGTGGTAGACGTCGTCGTAGAACGCGTCGCCGCGGACCTTCAGGCCGTAGTCCTCGTAGGTCAGGCCCATCTCGCCGAGCAGGGTCAGGCGGTTGTTGAACAGGGAGCCTTTCCTGAAGTTGCGATCGCCGTCATCGTAGTTCGCCGACTCGGGAATCTTGAGCGTTTCGGGAACCGGGATGTTGGCGGCGCCGGGGGCGTTGATGATGCGGTCGTCGGCATCGTGCAGGCGCATGGCGGCGGCGTAGCTCATCTGCATCTGCCAGTCGCCGTCGAGCCCGAAAAGCTCGAACTCCCCTGCCCCCGCCGGGCCGCTGGTCAGGGTCAGGATCAGGATGCAGGCAACGACCCGGCCGCGTTGCGCGAACGGCCCTTGTGAGCGACGGTACATGAGCCTCCTCCGGCTGATCGTTCTGGTTCTGGCAGCTTCGCCAGCTTAGGGAGCATGGTCTACCGGCTCCTCCCTCAAACTGCGTACAGATTTTTGCTGCACTGCGATGCGAGGGTCCGCCTTCGGGTTCGTCCCAAAGGGTGAGGATTCCGGAGGGCCTGCACCCGAATACTGCAGGCCATTCCCAGTACCTCAAGGATGGCCATGCAGAACAACGATTTCCCCAAGGGCGCGACGCTGGTGTTCGGCGGCAGCGGCGGCATCGGCCAGGGCGTGGCGACGACCTTCGCCGCCTCCGGCTCCGACGTGGCCGTCGTGTACCGCTCGAAGCAGGAAGTCGCCGAGCGTGTCGCTGGCGAGATCAAGGCCCTGGGGCGCAAGGGCAGCATCCACGCCGCCGATGTCACCGACCCGAAGCAGATCGAGGCCGCCGTCGCCGCCGCCATCAAGGAACACGGCCGCATCCATACCGTGGTCTGGGCCGCCGGCCCGGTGGTGGAGCAGGTGCATCTGGCCGACACCTCGCTGGAGCTGTGGCAGAAGTCGATCAGCATCGAGGTTCACGGCTTCTTCAATGCCTTCAAGGCCACGATCGAGCATATGCGCGCCAGCGGCGGCGGCTCCTACGTGCACCTGGGCTCCGCCGGCCACGTCTGGTGGCCCGCCAAGGACGGTCTCTCGGTGGCACCGAAAGCCGCCAACGAAGCCTTGATCACCGGCATCGCCAAGGAAGAAGGCAGGAACAACATCCGCGCCAACTCGGTGCTGGTGGGCGTGATCGAAGCCGGCATGTTCCTGGAACTGCTCAAGCGTGGCGTGTTCGACCAGAAGTGGATCGACGAAACCCAGAAGCTGCTGTGCCTGAAGCGCTGGGGCAAGCCGGAGGACATCGGCAAGGCGGCGGTGTACCTGGCCACGGCGACCTATGTCACGGGTCAGCAGATCAATGTGTCGGGCGGGTTTGGGATCTAACCCTGCCTAGATGCAACAAAGAGCCCTGGGAAACCGGGGCTTTTTTGTGTTCCCTCTCCCGCAGGCGGGAGAGGGATTCAGGGAGAGGGTTTCTGTAAATCGAAGTCTGGCTGGCCCAAGCTTGATTTACAGAAACCCTCTCCCGGCCTTCGGCCACCCTCTCCCGCAGGCGGGAGAGGGGACAAGAGGTGGCGCCATCCATGGCGAGACGACAGCTACCTAAATGAGCCCCAGCCCATGTTTGGCTTACTTCGGCATGACATTTAGTCATGCCTCAGCAGGGCCAAACATTCCATGGCCGGGCGTTCGGCAATGCAGGCAATGCCATTTAGGCATTG
Organism: Solimonas sp. K1W22B-7; assembly: GCF_003428335.1. Classification (GTDB taxonomy): domain Bacteria; phylum Pseudomonadota; class Gammaproteobacteria; order Nevskiales; family Nevskiaceae; genus Solimonas_A. The sequence continues at coordinate 1,884,351 of NZ_CP031704.1, read as the reverse complement.
CTTCACCCGCTTCGCGGCACTCGGGATGAACGGTTCGGCGGATCGATCAACAAAAAGCCCCGCACTGGGCGGGGCGTTCTTGTCTGCACAGCGGGCTCAGCGCTTGAACTTGCCCATGAAGTTCACGACCCCACTGATCAACTTGACCATCGCCGGCGCCAAGGGCTTGCCCTCGATCATCTGCGTCAGCTGCTTCTTGTACTTGTCCGTCAGCGGCGGGAAAAAGTCGCGCGGATCCATCAGGGCCGGGCCCTCTTCCATCACGGCGCGCTGGTTGGAGCACTCCAGGAAGGTGGCGTGGCCGACCATGCGGCCGATGCCGCTGCTGTTGACGCCGCCGAAGGAGATGTAGGGGTTGGTGCCCGACTGCACGACGTTGTGGTTCAGCACCGTGCTGCCCGAGGTGGTGTTGTTGCGGAAGAACTCCCAGGCCTCCTGGTCCTTGGCGAAGACGTAGAGCGCCAGCGGCTTGTCACGGCCGCGGATTTCCTTGATCACCTCGTCGCGGTTCTTCCAGGGCTTGACCACGATCACCGGCCCGAAGATCTCTTCCTGCATGATCTTCATGTCTTCGGTCACGTTGGTGACCACGGTCGGGGCGATGTAGCGCAGCTCGGCGTTGTACTCGCCACCCATGACGATCTTCGCACCCTTGGCGCGCGCATCCTCCACCAGGCCCTTGATGCGCTCGAAGTGGCGGGCGTTGATGATGCGCGGGAACTCGGGGTTCTTGTCGAAGCCCTTGCCGTCCGGGTTGTACATCGCGGTGATTTCCTTCACCAGCGAGTCGGTGAACTTCTGGATGATCGACTCGTGCGCCAGGATGTAGTCCGGCGCGATGCAGGCCTGGCCGGCGTTGCACATGCGGCCCCAGGAGGTCTTCAGCGCCGCGTCCTCGATGTCGGCGCTCTTGTCGATGATCGACGGATTCTTGCCGCCCATCTCCAGCGTGACCGAGGCGAAATGATCGGCGGCAGCCTTCATCACGATGCGGCCGACGGTGTTGTTGCCGATGTAGAAGATGTGGTGGAAGGGACAGGCCAGCAGGGCCTGGGCCACTTCGATGCCGCCCTCGACGACGGTGACGTCGCCGTCCGGGAGGGCTTCCTGGACAATCTTGGCAAGCAGGGCCGAGGAATGCGGCGCCAGCTCGGAGGGCTTGAGCATCACGGCGTTGCCGGCGGCGATCGCACCCAGGGTCGGCAGCAGGCCGATGACGTAGGGGGCGTTCCAGCTCGGCAGCGTCAACACCATGCCCTTGGCCTCGTAGTGCATGTAGCACTTCTTGCCCAGGGTCATCAGCGAAGGGCCGTCAGCCTGCTTCGGCTTCATCCAGCTGGCGAGGTTGCGCTCGATGAACTCGGCCTCGAACTTTAGCATGACCAGCTCGCCGTCCATGTCGGGCGGCGTCAGGCCGCGCTCGAGGCGACCGGTTTCGTAGATTTCCTTGCGGTACTTCAGCACCGTCGCCATCAGGCGCTTGATCTTCGCGATGCGCTGCTCGGCGCTGGTCAGGTTGTAGTCCGGCGCCTTGGCGGCGAGACGGTCGAACAGCGGGCGGATATGGGCGGCCTGGCCGGCGCGGATGTCGACGACAGAACTCATGGCGGTGTCTCGATTCAAAATTTTGGGGTACGGGATGCCAAGGGAAAAGCCCCCGGAAAACGCACAATGACCACTTTCGCGGTCATTGTGGTCGTCCGGATGGCCTAGATGCCGATCAATGGCCCGCTCTGGCGGCGGCCTCGGGGGTGAACATGCCCGGCGTCATCGGCGTATTGACGCGCCACCAGTCTTCGGGCTTGCGCTCGTTGAGCAGGTTGGTGGCCTCGTAGACGCCGGCCGTGAGGTCATGGAACAACTGCACGCCGCGGTGATGCGCAGCGGATTCCTGCGAGTAGAAGTACAGGATCACGGCGATGCGCCAGAGCTGGTCGCGGCCGTCGTAGTGGTCGGCCCAGAGCACCTGCCAGCTGTCCTCGTCGACGTAGATGCGGCGGGTCTTGTACTGGTGGCGCAGACCCTGGATCAGGTTGGCCTCGATCACCCAGACACGGCGCAGTTCGTAGCGCACGTACTTCGGATTGATCGTGTTGGGCGTGACCAGTTCCTTGTACTTGATCGTCGGGTCGTTGATCTTGAAGTTGTGGAACGGCAGGTAGACCTCCTGCTTGCCCAGCAGTTTCCAGTTGTAGCGCTCCGGCGAGCCGTTGAAGCCGTAGTCCTCGTCGGTGGTGTGCAGGCCGGCCGGCGGCACCGGGTAGTCGTAGCCGATCTCCGGTGCCTGGCGCACGCGGCGCGTGCCGGGCAGGTACTGCCAGGCCTGGGTGGCGTCGCTGACGAAGGCGTTGGGCTGGAAGCCGACCGCCACCAGGCCCTTGTCGCGCTCGGGCAGCAGGTAGGCGGTATAGAAGTAGCTGTTGATCTTGTCGGTCAGCGAACGACGCGTGTTCGGGTCGTTCATCACGTTCATGGTGAAGAACCTGTTGCGACCCCAGGCGATGGTGCCGTTGCCGTAGACGTCGGCGATATCCAGGACGCCCTTCTCGGTCCAGGCGCGGAACGCGGTCTTGACCGACCAGATCGCCTCCAGGCCGCTTTTGGGGATCGGGAAGGTGGGGGCACCACCGGTGCCGGTGACCGCCTTGCCGCCGTCGGTGATCTCCGACTCCACGGCGTTCTTCTTGGTGAGATCGCAGACCCACTGCGGGTTGCCGAAGTCGCGATGCGTCGGGTAGACGATCATGCTGTAGTTCTGCGGGTACTTCTTGAACAGTTCCTTCTGGCCGGCGGTGAGCTTGCCGGCGTACTGGGACATGTTCTGCGCGGTGATCGTGAACGACGGCTTCTCGGCCGCATAAGGACCCGGCTCATAGCCGTGAGGCCCCTTCATGCCCGGCCACTTGCCGACCCACTGGCCACCCCACTTGGGGATGCTGCCGTCCTTGTTGCCGGCGCGCGTGCCGCCCTGGCAGTTCAGCTCAGGGCCATCGAGCTTCGCCGCTTCCTCGGGCGTCAGCTTGGCGCTGGCTGTGGCAGGTGCGAGGGCCAAAACGACCGCAGCGCTGAAAAATGCCGTGCAAATCCTGGAACGCATCGCAAGTCTCCTCCGACTGATGGTTGCCCTTCGCCCGCGCCCTTTTTCCGGGTCTACGAGTCCCTGCAGTGTCGGCGAGCGTGAAAGGGCGCCGCCTCATCCGAAAACAGTACATTTTTTGCCCGGGCACCCGGCACTTCGCAATCCGCTTGCGGCATGTTACATTGCAGTTGCAATGTTTTTTTGACGTACCGGTCCGCGGCCATGCCCCGCGGCTGGAGGAGGAAGCCATGTTAGCCACCGAACCCCGCGTCCGCGCCCCGGCGCCCGTTCCGCGTCGCGCCCCGCCGCGGGAGCCCCTGGACAGCGAGCCGCGCCAGGTCGGCGACCTGCTGGGCGCGCTCTACGAGGGCGCCCTGGAGCAGCCCCCCTGGGACAGTGCGTTGCGCCTGCTGCAGCTGCGCCTGCAGGCCGCGCATGTCTCGCTGATCCTGCGCCCCCCGACCGCCGACAGCGCTGGCGTGATGATCAACGTCGGCGGGAACCCTGCGGCGCAGGTGTCCTACGAAAAGCAGTACTTTGCGATGGATCCCTTCGTCAGCCTCAAGGAAGGCGAGGTGATGACGCCGGAGGAACTGATCGGCAAGCAGTGGCTGGAAGGCCCGATGTACCAGGATTACCTGCGGCCGCAGGACGTGCGGTATGTGCTGGGGGCGGACGTCTACACGCCGGAGGGCATCGAGTGCCGCCTGCGCGCCACCCGCGGCCATGGCTCCCTGCCCTTCGGCGAGCAGGACAAGGCGCTGTTCCGCTACATCCTCCCGCACCTGAAGCGGTCGATCCAGATCCAGTCGAAACTGGACTCGCTGGAATGCGAGCGCCAGATGCTGGCCGGCACGGTCAACCGCATGCTGCTGGGCGTGATCTCGCTGTCGCAGACCGGCGAGATCCTGGAGATCAACGACGAGGCGCGCCGCATCCTGGCGGAACGCGACGGCCTCTGGCGCGGTCCCAACGGCCTGCAGGCGGACAACGCCGACGACCGGCGTGAGCTGCAGCGCCTGATCCAGCGCGGCCTGGGCCATGGCAGCGGCGCCGTCGCCGGCGGCATGGTCGAGGCCATGCCGGTGTCGCGCCCCTCGGGCCGCGCGCGGCTGTCGCTGGTGGTCAAGGCCGTGCCGGGCGCCGACTGGTGCGATGCCCGGCGCCGCCCGGCCGCGGTGATCTTCCTGCGCGACCCGGACTGCAACACCGCCCCGCCCTCGCTCGACCTGGTGCGGCGCCTGCTGGGCCTGACCCGCGTGGAATCGCGCATGGCGCTGCTGCTGGCCGAGGGCTCGACGCTGGACGAGGCGGCCGAGCTGATGAACATCCGCCGCAACACGGCGCGCACGCATCTGCGCTCGATCTTCTGCAAGACGGGCGTGACGCGGCAGACGATGCTGGTGAGGTTGCTGTTGCGGAGTGTGTTCAGCCTCGGCTGACAACCCCACCGGACCGTTCACCCCGAGTAGCCCAGCGTCCCTCGATACACCGCTTCGCGGCACTCGGGATGACCGGTATGGTGAAAGAAAAAGCCCCGCATCTGCGGGGCTTTTTCTTTACCTCAACCCGCTCACACGTTGTCGAACGCGTGCTTCATCTCCGGCTTCTTCTCCAGCCCCTTGTCGATCTCGACCACGCGCTTTGCGCGCAGCTCGCCCGGCACGGCGGCGGCGTCGATGTAGAACTGCTCGTACCACTGGCGGTTCTGGTAGACCGGGCCATCGCCGTCGCAGAGCAGCGGGTTGTCGATGCGCACCTTGTTGTGCCAGATCTCGACGTCTTCGCCGAAGGCCTTGTTGGTCAGGTCGACGTACTGCTTGACCATCGCGTCACAGGCTTCCTGGCTCATGCCGGGGAACTTCTTCACCAGCACGCCGAAACGCAGCTCGAAGCTGTTCTGGTCGATCGGGGTGTGCGAGTTCAGCAGGATCGATTCCACCGGGTAGCCGCCCATGGAGCCGAACATGTGGGTGATCTGGTAGGCCGGGCCGTAGTAGCTGGCGATAGTGGTCAGGTACTCGTCGGAGCCGCCGAGCTTGCTGTTGATGCCCACCATGACCTGGGTGGCCTTGTGGTTCTCGAACAGGTTGGCGAAGTAGACGACGTTGTCCGAGCCGTGCACGGAAACGAAGTGGGCCATGTCGGCGATGTTGTCGACCAGCTCGCGGCAGTTGGCCTTGATGGTCCACTGCACCAGCGACCAGTCGGACCATTCGTCCGGATTGAACACCGGGTCGATGCGCGGGATCGCCACGTCCGGCGTCGGGCCGTTGCCTTCCGGGTCGTTCCAGACGAAGAGCATCTTGTTCTCTTCACAGGTCTGCCAGCTCTTCACGCGCGCCTTGGGCGGAATGCGCTTGGCGTAGGGAATCTCGTTGCAGACGCCGTCGCCGCCCCAGGCCCAGCCGTGGAACTTGCAGACCACCGACTCGCCCTTGACGCAGCCCAGTGCCAAATCCGCGCCCATGTGCGGGCACCAGGCGTCGATGATGCTGAGCTTGCCGCTCTCGCCCTTGAAGACCACCAGGCGGGTGCCGAAGATGTTGATGCCGTGCGGCTTGCCGTCCCGGTACGGCTCGGCCAGGCCCAGGCAATGCCAGCCGCGTGCGTAGCGATCGGGCGGGGCCGCAGCCTCGATTTTGTGCATCGGCGTCTTGATTACCGCAGCCATGGGGTTTGCTCCTGGGGGCTAATGGAGCGCAGTGTCTCCACGGTCGGATGCGCGCACATCATCCGTTTGAGTGAATCACCCACCCGCCCGCACGGCGTTTCATACCTGCATCACACCATGAGCGGCGGACCAGGACCGGTACCGCCGCCGATCCGGAGGAGAAAACGTGCGTAAAACCCTGATTCGTGGGGGCCTGGCCGCCCTGCTGCTGCTTGCCGGCCTGTCTGGCTGCGGTTCCTCGACGCCCTCCTCCGGCAACACCGGGACGACTGCCGAGCCGCCCCAGCTGCGCCGCGACGGCCGCTGGCTGGTGGACCCGCAGGGCCGCGTGGTGCTGCTGCACGGCGTCAACATGGTGTGGAAGGTGGAGCCCTTCCATCCGCCCGCCACGTCCGAGGGCTTCGTCGCCGCCGACGCCGACTGGCTGGCGGACCAGGGCTTCAACGCGGCCCGCATCGGCACCCTGTGGGTCGGCGTGTCTCCACATGCGCCCGGCGAGGTCGACCAGGGCTACCTGCAGGCCTGGGATCGCGTGGTGCAGCTGCTGGCCTCGCGCAGGATCTGGATGCTGTTCGACTTCCACCAGGACCTGCTGGGCCCGGCCTACCAGGGCGAGGGTGTGCCGGACTGGGCGGTGGAGCAACTGCGCGGCAGCCTCACCGACCTGCTCGGACCGCCGTCCTTCGGCTTCCCCTTCAACTACTTCACGCCGCAGCTGTCGCAGGCCTTCGACAATCTCTGGGCGGAGCGGGGGCCGGTGCGCGACGGCTTCCGCGACGCCTGGATCGGCGTGGCGCGCCGCTGGCGCGACCAGCCCTATTCGATGGGCTACGACCTGTTCAACGAGCCCTGGGCGGGCCTGGAGTACCCCACCTGCCTGATCCCCTTCGTCGGTTGCCCGGCGCACGACAGCGGCGAGCTGCAGGGCTTCTTCGAGTACGCCCTGGCCGGCATCCGCAGCGTCGACCCGCACAACATGGTCTGGTTCGAGCCGCAGCCGATGATCAGCGTCGGCGCTCCCACCGGCTTCAGCGCCGTGCCCGGGGAGACCCAGCTGGGCTACTCCTTCCACTACTACTGCCCGCTGACCACCCTGGCCAACTCGGTGCAGCTGGGCCTGCTGCAGGCCCTGCCCCTGAACGAAACCTGCGCCGCCTTCGGCCCGCGCACCTTCAACTACGCCCGCGACCAGGCCGACCGCATGCAGGCGGTGGAACTGCTGACCGAATTCGGCGCCACCGACGACCTCGACGTGCTGCGCCAGGTGGCGACGCTGGCCGACGAGCACCTGGCCGGCTGGCACTACTGGCAGTACAAGAACTGGCAGGACCCGACCACCGAGTCGCAGGGCAGCGGCAGCCAGAGCCTGTTCACCGACGACGCCGACCTGGGCAGCGTCAAGACGGACAAGCTGCGCATCCTGTCGCGCAGCTATCCGCAGGCGACGGCCGGCATCCCGCAGTCCCTGTCCTTCGACCCGGACAGCGGCGAGTTCAACTACCGCTACATACCGCGCACGGCGCAGGCGCCCACCGAGATCTACGTGCCGGTGGCGCTGCATTACCCACAGGGCTATACGCTGGAAGTGACCGGCGCGCGCAGCCTGTCGGCGGCCAATGCCGGGCTGCTGAAGCTGGAGAACCTGCCGGGGGCGACGGAGGTGGTGGTGCGGATCGTGAAGCGCTGAAGCCGCTCCCACAACAGCAGGATAATCAGGCCGCCCTGCCCGCCTCCAGCCAACCCTCCTGGCGCAGGAACGCCAGCGCATCGACCAGGGATTCGCGCGGCGGCCGCGGATTGAAGCCCAGTTCGCGGCGCGCCTTGTCGTTGAGCACCACGCGGTTGAGTACCGCCTGGCGCAGCACGCCGGCGTTGAACTTGGGCGGCTGGCCGCTGAGGCGTGCCGCGGCCAGGGCCAGCGGCAGCGAGGCCCAGCCGACCCATAGCGGCAGGACGGTCCTGGGCATGGCCACGCCGCAGACCTCCTCCCAGATCGCCATGAACCGGCGCATGTCCAGCACCTCGCCGGTCAGCAGGTAGCGCTCGCCGCGGCGTCCGCGCGTGGCGGCGGCGACGAAACCGGCGGCGACGTCGCGCGCGTCCACGTAGTCGCTGACCACCTCCATCATCACCGGGATGCGGCGGTGGTAGAGGTCCAGCAATGCGCGGCCGAAGATCGAAGGCTCGTAGTCCTCGGGGCCGATCATGTTGCCCGGCATGCAGACCACGGCGTCGAGGCCTTTCTCGCGCACCAGGGTGGCCACCAGCAACTCGGCCTCGGCCTTGGTGCGGGAGTAATCGGAGCGGCCCTTCATGTTCAGCGGCCGCGTCTCGTCCAGCGGCAGCGCCAGCGGGCGATGCTCCAGCGCCGAATGCGAGGAGCAGTGGACCATGCGCAGGCCGCGCGCCGCGCAGGCCTCCGCGACCCTGCGCGTGCCCTCGACGTTGACCTGCTGCGTGCTGCCGTCACGGTCGGGCTCGATGCTGACCTTGGCGGCAAGGTGGAAGACGCAGTCCACGCCGTCGAGCAGCGCGGCCACCGATTCGGCCGACAGCACCGAGCCATGCACCATGTCCACGTCCAGGCCCTGCAGCGAGCGCGGCGTGCCGCGGCCGGGCGGCTCCAGCACCCGCACCTGGTGGCCGTCCGCCAGCAGCGCCCGCACCAGCGCACAGCCCAGCCGTCCCCCTCCCCCGGTGACGGCGGCAAGCATCAGGAAGCGTGCTTGACGCCGTGCTTCGCCAGGTAATGGGCAGTGATGTTGGGCGGCTCGGTGAACGGCGTGACGATCTCGAAGATGCGCGAGTAGGTGGCGCGCTTGATCAGCCACTTGCCGCCCTGCTTGACGTAGGTGTCGCGGTACAGCGAGGAGCCGTCGGTGATGATCTTGTTCTTGAGGTCGCAGAACCAGTCCTTCAGGTACCAGGTGCCGGTGGCCTCGGTCGGCGACTGGAAGTCGATTTCCGGGTGGTTGACGTGATGCAGCGCGATGGCCTCGGCGTGGAAGGCATAGCCGATCGCTTCCAGGATCTTGTCGCGACCCTGCGCCTCGAACAGGTAGCTGCCGCCCTCGTAGCGCACGCTGGCGTCCTCGGTGAAGAGCGTCTTGAGCTCTTCGAGGTTGGCCGTGTCGATGCAGCGGCAGTAGGCGTACTTCAGGCGCTTGATCAGCTCCAGGTCTTCCAGCGGCAAGGACATGGTTTTCTCCTCGGAATGATTGGGATGGGCTCGATTCCCAGTATTGGGACAGCCGCCGCCATGGGGCTTCACCCGTTAGGACGAAAGCCCCTGCGGGTTTGGCCTTAATCCGCCGGCAGGCTGTACCCGGGGGCGTGGCCGATGGCCTCCGCCAGGGGCTGGAAGGCGGCGTAGCGCGGGGTCAGCCGCGGCGAATTCCAGGTCTTCTGGGCGACGATGCGCAGGCGCGGCGCGATGCCTGCGGCGATCTCGGCTTCGGTCTCGGCCTCCGGGCTGTCGGTCCAGACGAACAGCTTGGCGCCGAGGTTGCGCGCCTCGTCGGTGGCCACGGTCTTGACCGGCAGGACGTGCACGGTCTGGCACAGCACGGCCGGGGCGTTGAGCGGGCCGGTGAACTCGTTGACCTCCCAGCTCTCGTACATGCTGCAGAGGTCCGGTCGCGGCGGCAGCCCCGCGGGGAAGCCGGCGGCGGCGCCGACGGTGTAGTAGAGCGGCCAGTAGCTGGCGTTGCCGATCGTATGGCCACGGTCGAGGAACTCCTGCGGCGGCGGCGGCAGCAGGTCGCCGATGGGATTGAAGTCGGTCCACCATTCCACCACCGTGTCCGGGTTGACGTTCACGGCATTGCCGCCGGAGACACCGTCATGCCAGAAGCGCGCAGTCCGGCCGTGGCTGCGCACCACGCCGTCGAGCCAGTTCACGAAGTCCAGCACCGCGTCCTTGGCATTGGCGTCTGCCCCATGCTTCTCTCGGGCATAGGCCTGCAGCTGCGGATAGTTGCGGTACTCCGCGGATGCCATGTACTCGTCGCCGCCGGTGTGCCAGTAGCGGCCAGGGAACAGCGGCAGGAACTCTTCCACCAGTTCCCGCGCGTACTGTCGTGCCAGCGGATTGGTGATGTCGAGCTTGTCCGGCGCAGGCTCACCATTGGCGTCGGTCAGCTGGAACTCGGGGTGCGGCGCCAGCGCGGCGGTCATGTGGCCCGGCATGCCGATCTCGCCGATCAGGGTGACGTGGTGGCGCCGCGCCAGCGCCACCAGTTCACGCAGCTCGGCCTTGCTCAGGTGCTCCGCCGAGACGATCTCCGGATGGCGCTCGCTCTCGATGCGAAAGCCCTGGTTGTCGCTGAAATGCAGGTGCAGGACGTTGAGCTTGAGCCAGGCCAGTTCGCGGATGTGCTGGCGCAGCCATTCCGGCGTGAAGTACTTGCGGCCCGCGTCCACCATCAGGCCGCGCTCGGGGTAGCGTGGCCAGTCCAGTGCATGGCCGGCGGGGATCGCGGAGCCCTGCGCCAGCAGCTGCAGCAGCGTGCGCGTGCCGTAGAACACGCCGGCGGATTCCTGCGCCTGGATTTCCAGCACCGGGCCGCTGCGCAGGCCATAGCCTTCCGCTCCGAGGCGGGCATCGCAATGGCCGCGGCTCAAGGCGATGTCGCCGGCCACCGGCGTGCCGGACATGATCGCGGGCCGCCGGCCACCCTGCCGCTCCAGGTCCTCGGCCAGCACTTGCGCGGTCTCGGCCAGCGCGGCGCCATCGGCCGGGTCCAGGACGATGCGCGAGGCCACGCCGTAGGCGTAGCCGCTCGCGCCGGGCTGCCAGAGCTGCAGTGCCGGGATCGTCGCCGGACGCGCGCCGGGCGCGTCGGCCAGCACCGCCGGGGCACAAACCTCCGAGTTGCGCGCATGGGGCGCTTCGCCCGCCGGATCGCTGCTGCCGCAGGCGGCCAGTCCCCATGCCAGCGCGGCCATCGCCGGGCCACGAATCGCATTGCGCATACCGCCTCTCCTCAGGGCAAGCATGGACGGCGGCGCGGACACTTCTGCGGTGCCCTGTCGCCCCGACCGGGAAACTATTGCGTCAAACGGCTGCCGGGGTACACCCCGGGCAGCAGGATCGGCAGACCGACGTCGGTCAGCGTGACCTCATAGACATTCGGCAGGTTGACCAGGCCCAGCAGCGGATTGAGCGCCGTCGTGATCGGCGCCGGCAGCAGCGCCGGCACCCCCGGCAGGATCGAGGTCAGGCCGCCGACGTTCTGCGCCGCCAGTACCGGTGCGAACTGCACATGCTGGCCGTAGAACACCAGGCCGACCTCGTCGCCGTCCTGCAGCTGCTGCCCGACCCCAGGCAGCAGCAACTCGCCCGGATGATCGACGCCGCGGTTGCTGTCGTGATCGCCCTCGACGAAGGCGGTGACCTGGCCGTTGACCAGGTGCAGCTGTCCGTCGCGACGGACAGCCACGCCGACGATCGCGATCGCGGTCTGCAGGTTGCCGGCACCGGGGGTGACCGTGATCCGGCCGAGACGCGGGATGCCGGCCAGCACCCTGCCCTCGCCCGCGATCGTGGTGACCGGGACGAACACGCCGGCGCCGGCGTTCAGCGCATTCACCGAGGCGCTGAGCCTCGCCGCCCGCGCCGGTACCGCGCCGGCACCCGCCAGCGCGCCGACCGGAAAGGCCGGCAGCGTCACGCCCGCCGGTGCCAGCTCGGGATCGCTGCTGTCGAGCAGCGAGATGCAGACCCTGGGGATGGCGCGGAACGCGGCCGAGTCGATGTTCTTCAGGTAGCGGTCGAGCCAGGCCAGGAGCGCCTGTTGCACGTCGACCTTGCCGCAGGCCCAGGCGCCGCGCGCCTGCCCGGCGAGCGGGTTCATGTGCCCGTCCTCGTGCGTGATCACTCTCACGTCGGCACCGGTCGCCGCGAAGTAGCGCGCGTTCCAGTAGGCCTCGGTGACGTTGAACAGCACATCGCGCTGGCCCTGCGTGAACAGCGCCGGCACCGGCCGCAGGCGGGCACTGGACTCACCGAAGCCCCAGGGCTGTCCGGCGGCCTGCCGCGACTCGAAGTAGTCCATGCTGTTCCTGTACAGAAGATCGACCACCTCCTGCTCGCTCGCCGGCCGCGGTTGCGCGACAGGGCTGGCGCCCAGGCGGACCAGATCGGCGCGAGTGCGTACCAGGTTGGCGGTGGGCGCCAGCGGCCCGATCAGATTGGCGACGGTACGCAGGGCGGGAGTCGCGGTCACGCCCTGCCCCGGCACCAGTTCATCGAGCTGGATGAACAGCATCAGCAGCCGCGCAAAGGTCTTGACCGCATCACCCGGCGCTGCGCTGTAGAGGGTGTCGTGGAAGGTCCGGTCCGGCGCGATCACGTCGATGCGCCGGTCCAGCGCCGCCAGCAGCATCTGGAACGCCCCGCCGTAGCTGGCACCGAGCGTGCCGACCCTCAGGTCCTTGTCGATGCCACTGCCGGGTTCGGTCTGCACGCCAATCTCCGCAGCGTGGTCATACGCCCAGTCGAGGATCGCGCGCGCATCCTGGATTTCCGCGTTCGGATCGAGCAGGCGCGCATTGCCGCCACCCTGGGACGGGCGATTGTCGCCGTGGCCGCGCTGGTCGAACCTGATCACCACATAGCCACGCCGCAGCAGCGGCTCCATGTTGCCGTCATCGAGCTTGTCGCTGTTGACGGTGCTGTAGTTCTCGCTGAAGCCATGGCCATAGAGCACCAGCGGCAAGGCCTCGCCGGGGCAGCGCTGCGGCATCAGCACCACGATGGGAATCAGGGTGGTCGGCATGGGATTCACCGTGGCGTCGAAATCCGAGGGGACGCCGACGCTGAGGCGTTCTTCGCGCACGGCCGCCGGCAAGGGGCTGTCGCAGCGTGCGCCCGGCACGGGCCCCGCACCGTCGGGGGGCGAAGAGGAATGACAGGCCGACAGCAGGCCCGCGACCAGCAGGCCGCCCCACAGGGTGATGCGCATGGAACCGTTCTCCTCCGGTACCGCTTTCTCTTGTTTTCCTGCCGCGGGACTCAGGTCCCTGCGGCGGCATCCAGTTCGCGCTGCAGCAACTCATGCAGTACTGCGTAGGCCCGGCTCACGCGGGCGGTTTCGCCGGTGGTCAGCAGGTCGATCATCAATCCGCGGCAGCCATCGGTCATCACCGTGGCGATGGTCTCCGCGCGTTCCGGCAAGACTCCGCGCGCCACGCAGGCCTGCGTCAGCGCCGGCAGCCAGGCCTTGACCACGCCCTCGAGAAACTCGGCGTGCTGCTCGGGATGCTTCACCGCCTGGGCGTAGATCTCGAAGAAGGCGCGCCAGAACGGCAGGCGCTCGGGTGCTGAAAGCTGCGCCCAGGAGGCATCGACCATCGCCACCGGATCCTGCTGCTGCTCCAGCGCGCGCAGGTTGAGATGGCGCAGTTCGCGCTCGCGCAATTCCGCCAGCACGCGCTCCAGCATCGCTTCCTTGCTGCCGAAGTGATGCAGCAGGGTGCGATGGCTGATGCCCATGGACTCGGCCATGGGGCGCAGCGACAGGCCGCCGAAGCCCTCGCGCAGCACATAGGCAATGGCCCGGTCCATCAACTCGCGGCGGCGGCCGTCGTGGCGGCTGGAACGGCCGTCGCGCCGCGAATCCGCCGGTTCGGCCGGGATTTCGTCCATCTGGTTCATGTACCAGATGGTGCGCCAATTCGGAATTGACCGTCAAGTTGCCGTTTGTCTGCCTTTTGGCACCGCCTATCCTGGATTCAGCCAACTCGCTACGATCGGTTGATGTACCGTATGGTTCATATAAATGATCATGAACAGGCCCCACGCGACCCTGGTTTCCGCCGTCCTGGCGCTGCTGCTGGCCGCCTGCGGCCACGCCAGCGATCCGGTGGACGACGTCACCGTGTCGCTGCCGCCGGCACCCCCGGATGCCCCGGACCATGTCAACGTCGTGCCGCCGCCTCCGGCACCGGGCCAGTCGCGCGATGGCCTGAGCTACGACGTCTACATCCAGGTGCCCGCCACCGGCGACCTCATTGCGTTCACGGTGTTCGAGCCCGCCACGGTCGAAGCCGGGAAGAAATACCCGCTGCTGCTGCACGGCCACGGCGGCGGTGCAAGCCGCGTCACCAACAAGAACGACCCGCAGTCGGCCTACAGCCCCTTCAACGACAACGTCGGCTTCTTCACCGAGCATGGCTACGGCGTGATCAGCATGGACCAGCGCGGCCACGGCGAATCCGGCGGGCAGATCCGCCTGATGGATCCGGACTACGAAGGCCGCGACCTGCTGGCGATCCTCGACTGGGCCGAGAACCGGCTCGGCTGGCTGGCCTACGGCCGCAGCGTCGATGGCAGGGACCCGCACAACCTGCGGGTCGGCGGCATCGGCGGCTCCTACGGCGGCGCCTTCCAGATGCTGCTGCACGACATCGACCCGCGGCATCGCATGGATGCCCTGGTGCCGGAAGCCACCTGGCATGACGTGCGCGACGCGCTGTCTCCCGCGGGCACCGTCAAGACGCTGTGGGGTACTTTCCTCGGCCTGCGCCTCGGTACCGCGGGCAACGGTCTGGATCCGTTCATGCGCTCGATATTCGTCGATGGCCTGCTCGGCCGGCCGTTGAGCCCGGAGCAGGACGACCTGGCCTATTACCACAGCAATGCCTACTTTTGTAACGGCAGGCCGGTGGCGACCAACGGCGGCCCGGGCACGCAGCCCCTGTATCCACCAAGGCGGCCCGGGAAGATCCACGCGATGTTCTTCCAGGGCATGCGCGACACGCTGTTCAACTTCAACGAGGCCTACCGCAACTACCAGTGCTACAGGCAGGGCGGCGGCGACGTGCGCCTGCTGAGCTACCAGGCGGGCCACAACGCCACGCCGGTGATACCCGATCCGGGCGGCGACCTGTTCCAGCCCCTGGGTCACATGTTCAACAGCCGCTGCGGCTCCCTCAGCGTGCACGATGCCGCCCTGGCCTTCTTCGATGAACACCTCAAGGGCATCGAGGCTGCTGCGAGTCTCGTGCCGACGCAGCTTTGCCTGTCGCTGCGGGTGGACGACGCGGTGCTGGTCGACGAGGTCATGACCGGTCATGCGGGCCGCGAGGCCGCGGTGCCGGCAGCCACGGTGGTGGCGGGCTTGCCGGAACTGCCGACGGTGGTGGAACTCGGCATCGTCGCCGGCGACAACGGCGATGTGCTGGGCGGCATCCCGCGCCTGGAGATCGATATCGAACCGCTGGCCGGCGCCGCCGCTGGCGAGCCGGTGATCTTCGCCGGCATCGGTCACAAGCGCGCACTGCTCCCCAACCTGCCCCTGCCACTGGTCTGGGACCTGGTGGACAACCAGGTGATGCCGATCCGCGGCAGCGGGCACCATGAGATCGATCTGGTCGGCGTCGGCGAGCGCCTGCAGCCGGGCGACCGGCTGGCGCTGCTGCTCTACGGCAGTCACGACCAGTACCTGCTCAGCGGCTCGGTCAACGCGACACAGCCGGCCGTGGTACCGCTGCGCGTGTCGGGCAGGATCTGGCTGCCCTTGCTGGGCCCGCTGCCACCGGCACCCTGAGACAGGATGTAGGACAAAGCGACGGCCGCGTGCAGCCATTCCTGCAGCGCGAGACCGGATCACGGCTGCCTTTCAGGCAGTCCTGTCGGCTGACGATTTTCGTCACCACGGGCAAGTTTGCGCAGTGGGAGACATACCACCCCCAGGCGGGTGATTTGCTGACGCCGGCTGACAGGAAAACACCGTTGTCGCCATCCCGGCCCGAACCGCCTAATCCGCATCGCCCCTCCCCCGAAGGGCAGACCACAACAACGATCCTTCCGGTTTCGGAAAAGGGAATCCCGAAAGATGAGAACCATGAAAGCCACTCCGGCCCTTTCGCTGCTGGGCGCCACCGCCCTGGGTGCCTGCCTGGCACTGCTGGCGGTACCCGCCGCCGTCACGGCCGCCCCCGCGCCGCTGCAGACGCTGCTGGCCAAGCCCCTGCTGTTCCCGCTGTTGAACCTGCTGCAGCCGCTGCGCGGTGCCGAGGCCGTGGCGGCCCTGGGCGACAACCTGGCCAGACTGGCGGCCTGGTATCGCATGACCCCGCAGCGCCTGGCCGACATCCTGCGCACGGATCCCTCCGCCTGGCTCGACCGCAACGGCCGCCTGTTCTACGTCGAGGCCGCACAGGCCGGCAGCGCCGCCGCGGCGCCCGCCGTGCAGCAGGCGCCGTTTCCGCTGGCCAACACCTTTGCGCTGCACAGCAAGCCCGGCGCCAAGCGCGTGATCTACCTGGACTTCAACGGTCACAGCGTCAGCGGCACGGCCTGGAAGGCCGGCGCGATTAATGCCCGCGCCTACAGCGAGGACAGCGACTACGCCAACTTCAGCAACACCGAGCTGGAGAACATCCAGCTGGCCTGGCAGATGGTGGCCAATGACTACGCGCCCTTCGACGTCGACGTCACCACCGAGGAACCGCCGGCGGATGCGATCACCCGCAGCGATGCCGCCGACGAGTTCTACGGCACGCGCGCGGTCGTCACCGACAACAACTTCGGCGCCTGCAGCGGCTGCGGCGGCGTCGCCTACGTCGGCACCTTCGACCAGTACGGCAGCGGCAACAGCGCCCATGCCTACTACCAGCCGGCCTGGAACTTCAACAAGGGCAGCGCCAAGGTCATCGCCGAAACCATCTCCCACGAGGTGGGGCATAACCTAGGCCTGAGCCACGACGGCACGGCCACGGCCAGCTACTACCAGGGACATGGCAGCGGTGCGACCGGCTGGGCCCCGATCATGGGCGCGGGCTACTACAAGGAAGTCACGCACTGGAGCCGCGGCGAGTATCCGGGCGCCAACAACACCGAAGACGACGTCACGCTGATCGACGCCAACGGCGCGAAGTTCCGTGCCGACGATTTCCCCGCCGCCTTTGCCGCCGGCTATGCCGGCCTGCCGCCGCTGTCCGGCAACGCCAGCGTCGGCAGCTTCGTGGCGGACCAGGCCGGGCTGATCGGCCGTGCCAGCGACAGCGACGACTTCGCCTTCGAGACCGCCGGCGGCAGCGTGAGCTTCGACGTGGTGCCGCAGACGGCGCCCAATGTCGACCTGGACGCCGTGCTGTCGCTCTACGGCGAAGGCGGCAACCTGGTGGCCAGCGCCAATGACCCCGAAGGCCTCGGCGCCAGCATCGCCACCAACCTGGGCGCGGGCCGTTACTTCCTGCGCGTCTACGGCACCGGCGACAGCAATCCCTCGCCCGGCTACACCAACTACGGCAGCCTCGGCGAGTACCGCATCACCGGCAGCTACCCTGTCGCCGGCGGCGTGGATACCCGCCCCGACGCCTTCAGCTTCGCCGCGCAAGCCAATGTCGCCCGCAGTGTCACGCTGACCTCCGGCAGCATCACCGTCAGCGGCATCGCGGCGCCGGCGCCGGTGACGGTCAGCGGCGGCGGCTACAGCATCAACGGCGGCGCCTTCGTCACGACCGCGGGCACGGTGGCCAACGGCAACACGCTGAGGGTCCAGCATGTCTCCTCCGGCGCCAATGCCACTTCGGTGACGACGACGCTGAACATCGGCGGCGTCAGCGGCAGCTTCGTCTCGACCACGGCCGACACGGTGCCCGACGCCTTCGCCTTCACCGCGGTGACGAACGCGCCCAAGGGCAGCCTGCAGACCTCCGGCGCCATCACCGTGTCGGGGCTCAGCGCCCCTGCCCCGGTCAGCGTCGGCGGCGGCAGCTACAGCATCAACGGCGGGGCTTTCACCACCGCGGCGGGCACGGTGGCCAACGGCGCCTCGCTGCGCGTGCAGCACAGCGCCTCGGCCAGCGCCAGCAGCACGGTGACCACCACGCTGAACATCGGCGGCGTCAGTGCCGGCTTCAGCTCCACCACCGCCTCGGACGGTCCCTGCAGCGCCTGCACCCCGTACAGCGGCTCGCTGGCCGCCGGCGCTACGGCCTATGCCCCCGCCAGTACCGGCTTCGCCTGGTCGGGTGGCACGCTGAAGGGCTATCTGCGCGGTCCGGCGGGCGCGGACTTCGACCTTGCGCTGGAACGCAAGGGCCTGCTGGGCTGGAGCAGTGCGGCCAGTTCGGCCGGCAACACGGCCAACGAGAACATCAGCTACAACGCCTCCAGCGGCACCTACCGCTGGCGCATCCGCGCCTACAGCGGCTCCGGCAGCTACAGCTTCTGGGGCGAGCCGAAGTAGGTCATACCGCGATTGATCCAGGGCGGGCTTCGGCCCGCCCTTTTTTTGGGCCCCGGGCATCGATACCGATATCCTTGGTCCATCACCCCTATCGGAACCCCGCCGCAATGGACCTGGAAGTCGCCAAGAAAGCCCTGGAAACAGGCATCAAGTTCGTCGCCAACTGCGGGCTGAAAGTCGTGGAGCTGCGTCGCGGCTACGTCAAGTGCCTGGTGCCCTTCGCCGGCAACGGCAACCACATCGGCACCATGTACGCCGGCGCGCTGTTCACGGTCGCGGAAATCCCCGGCGGGGCGCTGTTCCTGTCGTCCTTCGACATGACGCGCTACGCGCCCATCGTCAAGGAAATGAACCTGCGCTTCCTCAAGCCGGCCAAAGCCGACGTGACGATCGAGGTGGCGCTCAGCGAGGAGCGCATCGCCGAGATCAGCGCCGAGGCCGATGCCAAGGGGAAAGCGGAGTTCACGCTGGACGGCGAGATCAAGACCGCCGACGGCACGGTGGTCGCGATCAGCCACGGCATCTACCAGATCCGCTCGCTGCAGCGGCTGTGAGTCCAATCGTGTAGCAAAGTAGCCCGGATGCAATCGATGCTTTCAGGCCGCCTGCGCGGCGGAACAATGGTGACGGCCTTCCGTCCCTAAGTGCGCGGTCACGCCGGCGCCGCGCCGGTCGGTGATCCAGCGCGCCAACGTGATCCGCGATGCCTGCTGCAGCTTGGGCATCGAGTCGGGCACCGGGCTGCCGTGCGACCACTGCCAGATAACATCGACACTGCGGCCGCGCGTCACGAGGCGGGTCGAACTGATGTCACCGGCGAGGCGCAAATAGCGCTGCATCTGCTCGATGGCGTCGCCGAACGTGGCGCAACTCATCGCCACGTAGCTGAGCAGCCGATATGGCGCGGCTGGATACTGCTGCCGACTTTCAGCGCCAGTTCGGGCTCGCCGGTCGCTGAAATCGCGGCCTGTAGAAAGATAGGCGCATACCAGCCTCTGCGATTGCGGAGACGCGGCCTCACAGATTGGCCGACAAAGGCCCTTTACTGGCCTTTGCTGACCCTGCTTCTGTGCGACGGGACGGCTACAGTCCTTATGAGTACTCGAAGGCTGAATAAAAATCCGAAGCCGTAGGCTGCGCTGTCGGCAAAAAAGTGTGCCACCCATTGGGCGGAGCACCATGATTCGAGGAGAATCGATGATGTCGAAATTGCTGCGCTACGGGTCGATCGTCGCCATGGAAACGGCTGCTCTGCTCTGCGGCGCACGTTGTTGCTGCAGGGCGGCGCGCCTATGAACGTCCCGTCAAAGCTGTGTGCGGGCCTGCTGCTCGCCCTGCTTGGCCTCGGGTTGTCGGCCTGTGGCAGAAGCCAGCCGCAGGCCGCAGCCGGTACGTCGCCGGTCGCCGCGGCCGGCCCGGCGCGCTGCGGCGAGCATCCCTGGTGCGATACCCGGCTGTCGGCGGATGCGCGCGCCGATCGGCTGCTGGCGGAAATGACGCTGGAGGAGAAGATTTCCCTGCTCGGCGGCGACGATGTGTTCGCCACCACGCCGCTGCCGTCGCAGACCCGGCACACCGGCACCAGCTTCGGCATCGAGCGGCTCGGGATTCCGACGATCTATTACGCCGATGGCCCGCATGGCGTGGCGCAGGCGACCGGTGGCACTCCGATGCCGGCGGGCATCGCGCTGGCGGCGAGCTGGGATCCACGCCTGGCCTATCGCTACGGCAGCGTCATCGGCGAGCAGGCGCGCGGTCGCGGCAACGACGTGGTCTTCGCGCCCAATCTTGATCTCGTGCGCAATCCGTTCTGGGGCCGCAACATGGAGACCATGGGCGAGGATCCCTTCCTCGCGCGCACCTTTGCTCCGCCCCTGGTGCACGGCATCCAGGATCAGGGCGTGATCGCCAACGCCAAGCATTTCGTCGGCAACCACCAGGATGGCGCGCTGTCGGTGCCGCCCGAAGGCTTCCCGCTGCCGCCGCTGACTGGAGCCGTGGGTGGGCGTTTCACGACCGATGTCGTGGTCAGCGAGCGCGCCCTGCGCGAAATCTATCTCCAGTCCTACGAGGCGGCGGTCAAGGAAGGCGGCGTAGGCACCGTCATGTGTTCCTACAACCGCCTGAACGGGCCCTGGGCCTGCGAGAATCCCTTCACGCTGACCCAGGTCTTGCGCGAGGAATGGGGCTTCAAGGGCTATGTGCTGGCCGACTACAACGCCGTGCACATCCCGCAGGCGGGGCTCAACGCTGGCCTGGACTTCGAACCCTGGCCGGCGCTGGTATACAGCCCGCTGGTGGTCCAGGCCGTGCGCGCGGTCGCCCTGGTGAGCGACGAAACCATCAATAAGCGCGTGCGCAACATCCTGCGGACGCATTTCGCCTTCGGCGTCTTCGACCGGGCGGCTTACCCGGACGACATCTCGAGGATCGACACCGAAGGGCATTTTGCCGCGTCGCGCAGCATCGCCGAGCAGGGCATGGTGCTGATGAAGAACGACGGCGAATTGCTGCCGCTGCCGGCGCGCGCGGGCCTGAAGCTCGCGCTGATCGGCGCGGCCGCTGATCGCTACAACGCCGGTAGAGGTTCGTCCTTCGTCATCCCGCTGAAGACGACCACCCTGCGTCAGGGCCTGGAGGCGCGCGCCGCGGCGGCTGGCGTCGAGCTGCGTTACGACCCGGGCACCAGCACGAGCACCGCCGCCGCGCTGGCGCGAGAGGCGGACGTGGTTATCGTCGCGGTCAGCAATCACATGACCGAAGGTCACGACCAGCCCTGCCTGTCGCTGGACTGTGGTGGACTGCTGGGGCCGCTCGGCGAAGCATTGAGCTTTACGCCCGAATGCCTGCTGAGCGACTGCGCCGGCAATCAGGATGCGCTGATCGCAGCGGTGGCGGCAGCCAATCCCAAGACCATGGTGGTGATGCAGACCGGCGGCCAGGTGCTCACGCCATGGCGGGACCAGGTGCCGGCGATTCTCGAAGCCTGGTATCCGGGCGCGGATGGCGGCACCGCCATGGCGCGCGTGCTGTTCGGCGACGTGAATCCGTCCGGCAAACTGCCCATCACTTTCCCTCAGCACACAGTCGATACGCCGGTCGGCGGCGATCTGCTGCGTTACCCCGGCAACGGCGTGCAGGTGTTCTACTCCGATGACGTGTTGATGGGCTACCGCTGGTACGACGCGCAAGGCCTCGAACCCGCGTTCCCCTTCGGCCACGGCCTCTCGTACACGCGTTTCCGCTATTCCGACCTGCAGGTGAACGACCGTGATATCAGCGCCACGGTGGCCAACATCGGTACCCGGGAGGGCGCCGAAGTCGCGCAGCTCTACCTCGGCCTGCCGCAGCCGGCGCCGGGCATCGTGCAGCCGCCGCATCAGCTCAAGGGCTTTCAGAAAGTGCAGCTTTCCCCGGGCGAGTCGGCGCGCGTGCACTTCGCGCTCGACGCGCGCTCGTTCGCGTACTGGGACGAGGCCGGCGCGCGCTGGAGCGTGGCGCCCGGCTGCTACGGCGTGGCGGTGGGATCGTCGTCGCGCGCACTGCCGCTGCAAGGGGTTATCGCTCAGGCGGGAGGAAACTGCCCATGAGGCTACGGCAGCCGCGACCGGACTTGGAGGTCCACACCAGCAGTTCGCGAGGCTTGTCTCCCCCGGCAATGGGATCGCCGCAGATTCGGCGGTACCCGCCATCGTCGGCCTGACTACGCCAGGCAGCGCCCTGGCCATGCCGGACATTCAGGCCCCATATTCACGTTTTTGTAGCCCCCTTCGCCGAGACTTCCGAACGAATTCGGCCTTTGGGTAGCCTCTCCATTCGACTTCACTATGCGCTGCAACAGTCCGGACCGAGTTTACTTCTAAGTCCGCCTGACTCGATCTCGTACAGAGTTTGGCTTCGAAATACAGAGTTTGTTTCGGCAATACCGAGTTTAGTCCACGAGGTCACGGGCTACGGTTGGGCTTTGAAAACAAAAAAAGGGGCGGCCATTGGCCGCCCCTCTTGTTTCCACTCTTGGCGCTCAGTGACCCGCGCGCTTGGCCGCGGACTCCGAGAACATCTCCGCTGTCAGTCCGCCCTGGTTCAGCAGCCACCACTGCTTCGACTGGTTGACCAGGCGGTCGGCGAAATAGGCGCCGGCGGTCAGGTCGTGGTAGACCGCGATGCCGGCCTGGAATCCGCCGATCTCCGGCGCCCAGAAGTAGTTCACCATGCTGGCGCGCCAGAGGCTGCCGCGGCCGTCATAGTTGTCCACCCACAGGGCATGCCAGCTGTCCTCGTCGATGTAGAACGTGCGGCGGGCATAGGCGTGCCGGTAGCCCTTCTTCACCGTGGCCTCCAGCACCCAGACGCGATGCAGCTCGTAGCGCTGGTAGTCGGGATTCAAGGCGTTGGGCGTCAGCAGCGTGTCGTAGGAAACGGCCGGATCGTTCTGCCGGAAGGTGTTGTACGGAACGTAGACCTCCTTCTTGCCGACCAGCTTCCAGTCGTAGCGCTCGGGCGAGCCGTTGAACAAACGATCGTCGTCCACCGTGCGGAAGCCGCCGGAACCCTGCGGCGTGTCGTAGCCGAACTCCGGTGCCTGGCGCACGCGGCGCGTGCCCGGGCTGTAGAACCAGGTCTGGCGCTCGTCGTTGTGGTAGTCGTTGGGATTCCAGCCGACGAACAGCTCGCCGTTCTGGCGCTCCGGCAACAGGGTGCGCACCTTGAAGTAGGAGTCGATCTGGTCCTGCGTGCTGCGCGTCTGCTTCGGATCGTTGCTCAGCGACAGGATCTTGTAGTCCACCCGGCCCCAGGACTTGCTGCCGTTGGGGTAGACCACGGCCGAGTCCGATACGACCAGTTCGCTGGAGGCACGATGCGGCGTGACCATGCTCCAGTGTGCCTCGATGCCGCTCTTGGGGAACGGAATCGCGGGGGCACCGGCCACGGCCTGCACGCCGAGGCCTTCATGCAGCACCTCGCCGCTGGCGGCATTCTTCCTGATGCTGTCGCAGACCTTCGTGCCGTAGGCGAAGTCGCGATGGCTGGCGTACACCGGGATGCGGTAGGACTGGGGATAGCGCTTGAGCAACTCCTTCTGCCCCTCGGTCAGCCTCGCCGCGTACTGCCCGGCGTTCTGCGAGGTGATCGTGAACAGCGGCTTCTCGTCGGCATAGGGTCCCGGGCTGTACTTGCCGGGGCCGTTGTAGCCGGGATAGCTGTCGCTCCACTTGCCGGTATGCGCGGCCACCGAGCCGTCGGCATTGCCGGCGCTTTCGGCGCCGACGCAGGTGAGCTTGCCACCGAGTGCTGCAA
Organism: Solimonas sp. K1W22B-7; assembly: GCF_003428335.1. Taxonomy (GTDB): domain Bacteria; phylum Pseudomonadota; class Gammaproteobacteria; order Nevskiales; family Nevskiaceae; genus Solimonas_A. Next base: position 1,861,100 of record NZ_CP031704.1, on the reverse strand, counting down.
CTTCTTCCGCGGTGCCCTTGGCATAGGCCGCCGGTATCGCGGTGGCGATCAGGCCGGCCGCAAGGAATCGGGCCAGGGTCCGATTCAGAATGATGTGATCCATGTGAAATTTCCTCACGATCAATAGCTGTACTTGACGTTGAGCGCGACGTAGTCGCGATCCGCGTAGGGACGGTCGGCCAGCGTGGCCGAGCCCAGGTAGGCGTTGTAGCTGACGCCCACCTGCAGGTTCTGCAGGTAGGTGAAGTTGCCGGCCACGCTCAGGCGCCGGTCGCCTTCACCGTAGAGGCTGCCGAAAGCACCGGCCATTGCGGGACGGCCCTCGGGCAGGTGCGCCCAGGTGATCGGCACCGCCAGGTCCCAGCCCTGGAGGACGTTGCGGTAGTTCAGCGTCGCGATCAGCGAATAGCCCCAGGCCATCTTGCTGTTGCTCAGCTGCGTGCTGCCCATCGTCCCCTCGACATCCTCGACATGGATGTAGCCGGCCTCGCCGACCAGGCCGATTTCCTGCGACAGGAAGTTCGGCGCCACCGTGTACAGCGTGGACAGCAGCACCTGGCTCAGGTCGCCGCGGCTGGCGGTGGGGCCGAGCGCGGTGTTGACCAGCATGTTGACGCCCTCGCGGTAGCTGATTTCACCCGCCACGTTGGTCGGACCCAGGCGCGTCGAGAAGCTGAGCGCCGTCATGTCGATGCCGTCGAAGTAACCGATGTTGTACGACACGGGGACGAAGGTCCCCGGGGCGACTTCGGCGATGTTCAGCAGCACGGCCGGGTTGGTGTCGTGGTAGCGCAGCCGGTACAGGCCGACACCGGTGGCACCGGTGAGCTGGACCTTGATGCCCACGCCGTACTGGCCGTTGTCGCTGGGCTCCTTGTCTCCCGCGTAGGGGATGCCGACTCCGGGCGCGAACAGCAGCACTTCGCGGCCGGGGCCGACGATGTCGCTGGTGGAGAAGTACGAGCCTGCCGGATCCAGCTCGGTGGGCTTGTACTCCAGGTGGTAGTAGGCCATCAGGCTGGTGCGCGAACCGATGTCGAGCTGCCCCGACACCTGCGCCACCGGCAGCAGGATGTTCTTGATCTCGGCACCCGGCACGTTGGCCTTGGTGGCGTCGGCGGGACCCTGGGCGCCGGCGATGCCGGAGAAGAACAGGCTCTCGCCCCAGGCCACGACCTGGCGGCCGCCGCGCAGGTTGAGCTGCACGCTATCGCTCAGCGACCAGTCGCCGTAGAGGTAGGCGTCGAGCACGCGGGCACGGCCACCGCTGTACTTGCGGGCGTCGTCGGTGAACTCGTCGTTGTCGCCCGCCTTGTTGATCGTGGTGGGCGAATCGTTGTCGTTGCCGCGGTGGTAGACGTCGTCGTAGAACGCGTCGCCACGCAGCACGGCGCCGTAGCTGCCGCGCGACAGGTAGAACTCGGCCAGCAGGCTGGCGCGGTTGTTGATCAGGCTGCCGGAATCGAAGTTCCGGTCGCCATCGTCGGCATTGAGTGCCGCCGGCCCGATCAGGGCGCTGTCGGGGCTTTCCGTACGCATCGCTGCGGCATAGCCCAGTGTCAGGTTGTACTTCGCATCCAGACCGCCGCCGACATCCAGCGATCCGGCACTCGCCGTTGCCGGCAGGCCGATGACGCCGAATATCGCCGCACCCAGTACGCCGTGACCTGCAACAGCCCGGCGACCCTTACCCTTGCTTCTCATGTTTTCTCCTCCTTGACGGATAGCGCACCCTACTGGTCCCAGAGTGCTCCTGCCTTCCACGATTGGTTACATCAAAAAGGACTAGTCACGTCGGCGCGAATTGCTGCACTGCAACCGAGGCCCTAAGGCAGCAACAGGATCTTGCCGCCGACCGCGCCCTGCTCCATCAGCTGGTGAGCCTCGATGACCGCCGCCAGGGGCAGTTGCCTTGCTACCGGCATCTGCCGATTCTTCTCCGCCAGCTCACGCGCGAAGCGCTGCAACCGCGGGCCGTCGAAGCTCACCACCAGAGAGGTGAAGCGCTGGGTCGATGCGGGCGGCGGATTGGGCGGCGGAAACGCGGTGGACGCAAATACGCCATCGCCGCGCAGATGGGCAAACAATTTTTCGGCGGTTTCACCCCCGACGGTATCGGCGACGAAATCGAAGGGGCCGGCGGCGGTCAACGCCGCGGCATCGTCCAGGTCGATCACGCCTGCCAGCGGCAGGTCCCGCACGGCGTCGAGGCTGGAGGCGCGAACGCCGGCATAGACTTTCGCCCCCGCATCCAGCGCCGCGAATACCGCGGCCCTGCCGGTGGAGCCGCCGGCACCGATCACCAGCCCCCGGTCTCCGGGCTTGGGCCTGACGCCACGCTCGATCAACTGCGTGCCGGTCAGCACGCCGGTGGGCAGCGCCGCTGCCCGCACCAGGTCCAGGCCCTCCGGCAGCTGCGCGAACGCGGCGGCGGCCGACACCACGCACTCGGCGTAGGCACCGTGGGCCATCGGATTGATCATGCCCATGACGCGGTCACCGATCCGGAACAGGCTGACGCCCGCGCCCAGGGCCTCGACGACTCCGGAGACGTCGCCCCCCAGGCGTGCGGGAAATTCCAGCGGCATCCAGTCCTTCAGGTAGCCGCGGCGCGCCTTGACGTCCACCGGGTTGACCGCGGCAGCAGCGACACGCACGCGGATTTCGCCGGGCCCAGGCTCGGGTACCGCGACGTCCTCGATGCGGAACTCGCCGGGCTCGCCGTAGGCGTGCAGCAGCGCGGCTTTCATGCGGGTGCCGGTGGGCACCGCTGTCTCTGCCGTGGCAGGCGCCGCGGCAGCGCGCGCATAGCCCCGCGCCCGCGCCTCCAGGCGGCTGCGGAAGGCCTCGAACGAGGGAATGGACTCCAGCAGTTCGAGGATCACGCCCGGCGCCTCGGGCGAGCGGAAGTAGACGTAGCGCTGGCCGGTGGGATCGATGCCCTCGGCATAGGCATCCAAGCCGCTGTCGATGGCCGCCTGCCGGTCGCGCTCGTAGTGCGCAGTCACCGAAGCGAGGCGCTGGAGGCCGATGATCGGGCGATTCAGGGCGTCGTGGAACGGTGACGGACCGTCGCCCCGAACCTGGATGAGTTCGATCAGCTGGTCGCCATGCATGGCCAGCGCCACGTCGAAGGGCAGGGCGATCTGCCGCCCCTCGTAGCGCAGGACCAGCGTCAGGCCGCGGTAGACACTCCAGGGGCCGACGCCCACCTGGCGCTCCCAGAAGGCCAGCGTGCGGTCGAGATCGCCGGTGCTGTAGCTGATCTGTCCGATCGGTCCCAGCCAGGATGCGTTCATCGCTACTCTCTCCGATGGCCAGGTCGGCCGCTCAAGTCTTCCAGTTGATCAGCCAGCCCATGAAGCCCGGCAGCAGGCGGTTCATGGCGACGATGACGCGGTTGCTGCCGGGAAAAACGATGAACTGGCGGTTGGCCGCCACGCCGTCGAGGATGTGCCCCGCCGCCTGCGCCGGCGAGATCTTGCCGGTCGGCACTTTCTTCATCGCGGCAGCGTAGTCGTGTCCCTTGAGGTTGGTGGCGGTGGCGAAGATGTTGGTGTCCACCAGTCCAGGCACGACGGTGCTGACGCGGATGCCGTGCTTGCGCGCTTCCTCGCGCAGCGAGACGCTCAGTCCCACCACCGCGTGCTTGGTGGTGGCGTAGGCGGTGGACTTGGCCACCGGCATGACACCCGCCGTCGACGCGGTGTTGACGATGTGCCCGTGGCCCTGCTTCAGCATCTGCGCATAGCCGTGCTGGGTGCCGTAGATCACGCCCCAGAGGTTGATGTCGACGATCTTCCTCCACTGGTCGAAATCCATGTGCTCGAAGTCGCCGCCGGTGACGATGCCGGCATTGTTGAACAGGTAGTCGATGCGGCCCTGCTCTCGCACCGCGCGGTCGAGCAGTGCCTTGACCGCCGGCTCCTCGGTGACGTTGAGGGTGACGACGAGCAGCCCGGGTCCGGCGCAGTCCTGCTGCAGCCGCAGCAGTCCCGCGGGATTCAGGTCGGCCGCATAGACCGTGGCGCCGCGCCCGCACAGCTCGCGGCACAGGGCATAGCCGATGCCGGAGGCGCCGCCGGTGACGATCGCGACCTTGCCTTCGAAGGCGTTCATCGTCGGACCTCAGGCCTGCGCCGCGGCAAGGCCGGCGCGGCGTCCAAAGAAGGTGGACTCGCCGATACAGGTGCCGCTGGAATAGCCGGTGCCGTCCTGGGCGATATTGGAAGCACAGGCACCGGCGGCATACAGGCCCGCGACACGGTGTCCGTCCTTTCCCAGCACCTCGCCGTCGATCGACACCCGCAGGCCGCCGAGCGTGAAGCCGACGTAACCCGACTTGCCCAATGAGCACTCGAAAGCGCCGTAGGGCGGATGCACCAGCGGCTGCAGCCAGCCGTCACGCTTGTGGAAAACCGGATCCTCGCCGCGCTCGGCATGCCGGTTGTACTCCGCGACCGTGGCCTGCAGGGCACCGTCCGGCAGCTGCAGCGCGGATTCCATCTCGGCGACGCTGTCCCAGGCATCGATCAGCTGCTGGTTCATCATCTCCGGCTTGCCGTGGCATTCCCGGTCGACGATGAGATAGACCCGCTGCTGCGGCTGCCGCAGCATGAAGGCGGTGCTGCGTGCGTGGTAGGAATCCTCGGCGACGAAGCGCTGGCCTTCCGCGTTCACCAGGATGCCCTTGATCAGCTTCTCGTCGGGATAGATCGGCGAGGTCACCAGGCAGCCGTCCATATGCAGCGCCTGCCCGCCGGCCGCCAGGCCCATCAGGATGCCGGCGCCGTCGTCATTCGGATTGCCCAGCTTGTAGACACGCGGATCGGCCAGCGTCGGGCAATGCTCCTTGAGCATCGCCTCGTTCATGGTAAAGCCGCCGGCGGCCAGCACGACCCCCTTGCGGGCGCGCACATGAACGACCTCGTCGAAACGCCTGTAGCGCACACCGACCACGCGGCCCGCCGCATCCACCACCAGGTTCTTCACCGCGGCGTCGCAGACCAGCTGCGCGCCGGAGGCGACCACCTGCCCGATCAGCTTCTCCATCAACAGGGCGCCACCCATCTCCCCTTCCCGCGCGACCTTGTGGCCGCGCGCCGCCGGCCTGGCCTGCTCGCGGTAGGGCCAGACCTTTTCGTTGCCGGATTCGATCAGGCACTCGGTACCGGGCTGCACCACGTGCTTGCCGCGGTAGTAGCTGCGCTCGAAGGGAATGCCCTGGGCTTCCAGCCAGGCGAACTGCGCCAGGCTCTGCTCGCAGTACAGGCGGATCTTGTCCTGCTCCGGCTGCGGCGTGTTCGCCATCAGGTAGGCGAACATGGCCTCGACGCTGTCCTCCACGCCGACCGCCTGCTGCACCGGCGTACCTGCGCCGAAGTACAGGTGTCCCGCGGCCAGCGCGGTCGTACCGCCGCCGCCGCTGGCGCGCTCCAGCACCCGCACCCCGGCGCCTGCGGCGCGGGCTTCGAGTGCCGCGCAGGCGCCGGCGACGCCAAGGCCGACGATCACCACGTCCGCCACCTCCGCCCAGTACTCGACGTCGTGTTCCGCGATGAGCGCGAAATCCGTGCTCATCGCCTCAGCTCCCGGCCATCGCCGCGAAATCGATCACCACATTTCCGCCCTGCCCGTCCCAGGCTGCGCAGGCCGCGATGCCACCGGCGAACATCTCGCGCATCTGCTCGGTCACTTCGAGGAATTCGATATAGACGTTCTCGCCCAGCTGCGGCGATTGCAGGTAAACGTAGCGGCCCCCTGCAGGCATGCGGATGTCGCAGACCACCTGCAGGCCCTGCACCTCGGCGCGCCGTACATCCTCTTCGATGTGTTCGCAGAGGAAGGCGCTGTGATGCAGGCCCTGGCGCCCGGCCTCCGCGCGATAGGGCGAGGCTGCGTCGTTGCGCTGCTGGATCAGCTCGACCTGCATCTGCCCGCGATAGGACAGCGCGATGTCGATCAGCGGCGTACTGGGCTGTCCAAGATAGACGCAGTGCAGCGGGATGTTGCGGATGAAGGTCCACGGTCCCACGCCCAGTTGCGCGCTCCAGGCTTGCACCGCCGCATCCAGGTCGGCCACGACATAGCCCAGCTGGCGCACATCGCCGAAGCCGCGGGGGGTGCTCGCAGTAGCAGTCATTGCTTCTCTCTCCAGAACAGGTCAGGGACGCCGTTGCCATCGGTCGCGGCAAGCGGTCAGTCCAGGCAGTCTCACAGAAAACGACAAATTACTCAATATGTCTCTTTATTGCGGACAAACTTTTACATATGTCTATAATTCGCAATGGAAAAACGAAGCTCCGACACCGCCAAGCCACGGCGCCGCAAGGATGCTCCCCGGCGCTGGGGTGGCCAGGAGAACGCCGCACCGGCCGAGGCGCGCGAGCGCATCATCGCAGCGGCACGGCACTGCTACACGCGCAAGGACATCGCGCAGACGACCATGGCCGACATCGCCGCGCAGGCCAAGGTGGTCCGCGCCACGCTGTACCGTTACTTCCCCAACCGCGAGTCGGTGCTGCTGGCGGTGTATCGCGAGGAAATCCGCAGCTTCCTGGACCGTTTCACCGAGGATGTGGGCAAGGCGGAGAGTTTTTGCGCCTTCCTGCTGGACTACTGCGTCTTCGCCGTGCGACAGGCGGGCACGACCCCCCTGCACCGCCAGTTCTTCGAGGAGCAGTCCGCCCTCTGGGTGAGCCGCAACTACCTGTCCGACGCCGAATCGCTGGAACTGACCGTCGCCTTCTTTCGCGAGTCGTTCCAGGTGGCCAAACGCGTCGGCGAGATTCGCGACGACCTGGACCTGGCGGAGGTCGTGGAGTTCCTGGTGCGGGTGCTGATGTCCTTCATGCTGGTTCCGGAAGCAGCGCGGCGCACCGAGACGCAATTGCGGCGCTACTTCGAAAAGCACCTGGTACGGGGACTGCGCCGCCCCGGCTGAGCCAGCGGGAAGATATACACCCGTGCAGTAAAAGAGACATTTCCGCTTATCTGTCTTCTTTATCCGTTTGTCGGCCGATGGGCGGATTCGCCCTGCGCCGCCAGGTGCTTGCGGAACGCCCCCGGCGATTCTCCGGTCCATTGCTTGAAGGCGCTCTGGAACGTGCTCTGCTCGGTATAGCCCAGAAGGAACGCCACCTGGGCCAGCGACAGCACCGGGTCGCGCAGGTAGTGCGTGGCGCGGGCCTGGCGAACCTCCTCGAGAATCGTCCGGAATGAGCGCCCCTCACCATCGAGTCGCCGCTGCAGCGCCCGCGGCGACAACCTCATGGCCGCCGCTGCATCCTCCAGGGCGACCCGGCGAACCGCCAGACGCTGCGTCAGCGCGGTCTTGAGCTGGCGCAGGAACTCGGTCTCGCCCGCCAGCTCCTTCAGCAAGGACTGCGCGGCAGCTTCGGCGCGCAAGCGCATCTCGCCGTCGGCGGAGATGATCGGTGCCCGCAGGTATGCCGCGGGCGCGACCAGCCTGGACTCGGCCTGGCCGAAGCGCAGCTCGCCACCGAACAGCGCCGAGTACGCCGCCGTACTGGCGGGAGCCTCGAAATCGAACCAGGCATCGAAGCGCCAGTCCGGCCGGTTCGTCAGCCAGCGGACATAGGTGACGCGGGCCGCCTGCATCAGCTGCACCATCAATGGCGGAGCAGGCTCGGCGTGAGGCCAGACCCAGGACATGTGAGTCTGCTCGCCGCGCACTTCCACCCGCGGCTCGGCGACATCTCCGTGCAGGCGCTGGTAGCGCAGGGCCAGTTGCAGGCCCTCCTCCAGCGTCGCACAACTCATCACGGCCTGGCCCAGCACGCCCATGTGCCTGAGCTTGACGTAGCTGGCGCCGACACGGAGCCCGAGCTCCGGTTCTCCCAGCGCCACACTGACACTCTCCAGAATCCGCAGCCACTCCCGCAACGGCACCCGCGCCGATTCCGGCGATTCGAGCTCGGCGACCCACGCGGGCGGACAAATGCTCGCTGGATCGCGGCCGCTGTCGCGCAGGACCTCCAGCAACGACCGGCCATATCCCGACGTCACCATGGGCTGGCCGCTTCCGGAAACCGTCATTCGACCTCCCTGTCGTAAATTCCTAACGCGCGGCGGATTTGCTCAGTGTCGGGACCTGGCCGCTGGCCGATCTTATGCCATAGCGGAACTCACTATCGAACTCCGCACCCGAGGAGGAGACCCCATGTTCACCCGCAAGCGGCTGCGCCGCACCCTGTTCGCCCTGCCCCTGTTGCTGGCACCGATGCTCGGCTTCTCGCAGTCGGCCTCGGCCGCCTGCACGCTCAGTGGCAACGGCACCACGGTCACCAAGACCGTGGCCGGCTTCCGGTCCTACAACCTGCACGTGCCTGCCAACCTGAGCGGCCCCAAGGTACCGCTGCTGCTCAGCATGCACGGCGTCGGCGTGTTCCCCTGGATCCAGGAGATCACCAGCGGCTGGAGCCCCTACGCCGATACGCACAACTTCATCGTTGCCTACCCGGCCGGCCAGTTCAACGTCTGGGACCTGGGCGCCGGCTCGACGGACGTTGCCTTCCTGCGCAATGTCGTCAACAGCGTGGCTGCGCAATACTGCGTCGATCCGAAGCAGGTCTATCTCGATGGCGGCTCCCTGGGCGGTTTCATGGCGCAGCGCGCGGCCTGCGAGGCCGAGGACGTCTTCGCCTCCGCCACCTCCTGGGCCGGCGGTCCGCCGACGCTGTTCGGCGCCTGCAACCTGAGCCGTCCGGTCGCCGTCGCGCTGTTCCACGGTGAGGCCGACACCACGGTGTCGCCGACGGCCATGGGCATGGTGACCCGCGACGAGTGGGTCGCACGCAACGGCTGCAACACCACGCCCGTGGTCGAGGGCCCCAGCGAGGGCACGCTGCTGCGCTACGTCGGCTGCGGCGCCGGCGTGGAAGTGCTGTGGCGCACCTACCCGGGCCAGACGCATGACTACCCGACGGGCGCCAGGCTGACCGACCTGCATGACCGCATGTGGGCCTTCCACCAGGCGCACCAGCTGCCGTAGGCGGGTTGGCGGGGGAACCCTGCTCCGCCGGTATGCGGAGCAGGGTTTTTTGTTTTTCATCGAGTACCCCGGGCCGATCCCACTCCCCCCAAGCAATACATCAAACCGGACGAAGAAGCCGCTTCCCCCTCGGCCTAGGCTGGATCGCACTGAGAAACCCTCGAGGTGCGAGATGAAAGTCCACACACTGCTGTACCCGGTCGACCGGCTCGATACGGCCATCGCCTTCTTCCGCGACACGCTGGGCCTGCCGCTGAAATTCCGCGACGGCGAGCGTTACGCCGCGCTGGAGACCGGCGGCCTGGTGCTGGGTCTCGCCACCGGCATGGAGCGCATCGTCAACGAACCGACGCTGGCCTTCCGCGTCGACGACATGGAAACCGCACTGGCGCAACTGATCGCCGCCGGCGCCACGCTGATCCGCCCCACCGAGGAAGGTCCGCACGAATTGCGCGCGGTACTGCACGCACCCGGCGGCCGGCCACTGGTGATCAGTGCGAAGCGCTGAGGAGCAAGCCATGAACACAGAAGCCCGCTTCGACCCGCGCGAGTTCCGCGCCACGCTCGGCACCTTCACCACCGGCGTCACCATCATCACTGCGCGCGGCGCCGACGGCCTGCCGGTCGGCGTCACCGCCAACAGCTTCAACTCGGTATCGCTGGACCCGCCGATGGTGCTGTGGAGCCTGGCCAGGAACGCGCGCAGCCTGGAGGCTTTCCAGCAGTCCGGTCACTTCGCCGTGCATATCCTCTCCGCCGGCCAGGAGGACCTGTCGAACCGCTTCGCGAAGAGCGGCGCCGACAAGTTCACCGGCGTCGCCTGCAGCGAAGGCGCCGGCGGCGCGCCGCTGCTGGACGATTGCAGCGCACGCCTGCAATGCCGCACCTCCTTCGTCTACGAGGGTGGCGACCACCTGATCTTCGTCGGCGAAGTGGTTGCCTTCGACCGCAGCGGCCTGCCGCCGCTGGTGTTCCAGGCGGGCAGGTACGCGGTGGCGACACGCAAGGCGGCCAGTCTTTCCAGCGGCAGCCTCGACGCCGGCTGGAGCGAGGACCACCTACCCTACCTGCTGGGCCGCGCCTACTTCCAGGTCTACTTCCGCATCCGCGAGCATGTGCGCGCGGACGGGCTCTCCGACGACGAGTACTTCATCCTCAGCACGCTGGCGGTGCGCGACGGCCGCACCCAGGCCGAGATCGAGGCCGGGCTGTCCCATGCCGGCTGCGACTGCGGCTTCCAGGTGCTGGCGGGCCTGCGCCAGCGCGGCCTGCTGCGCTGCGAGGACGGCACCGGCGACCTGCGCTGGTTCCTCAGCGACGAGGGCCGGCGTCGCACGCTGCACCTGATCGCCGCCGCCAAGGCCATCGAGTCCGAGGTGCTGGCCGGCCTCGGGGAGTGGGACGCCGTGGCCCTGAAGAACCTGCTGAAGCAACTGGTGCTGAGCACCGACCCCGGGCTGCCCGACCTGTGGAGCCCGCCCCCTGCCGCCACCACCGGAGCCGAAGCATGAGCGCCCCCCTGAAATTCACCGGCGGCGTGGCCGTGGTCACCGGCGCTGCCAGCGGCATCGGCAGCGGACTGGTGCGGCAGGCGCTGGCCGAGGGCATGCGCGTGGTCGCGGCCGACGTGCAGGCCGAGCGCCTGCGCGAGTTCGTCGCGACCTTGCCCGGCGAGGTGCTGGCCGTGCCCACCGACGTCAGCGATCCCGAGTCCGTGGAGGCCCTGGCGCGGCGCGCCTGGCAGGCCTGGGGCGGCGTGGACCTGCTGTTCAACAACGCCGGCATCATGGCCACCGGCTTCTCCTGGCAGGTGGAGCCAGCGCGCTGGCGCCGCAGCTTCGACGTGAACGTGCACGGCATCCACAACGGCCTGCGCGCCTTCGTGCCGCGCCTGCTGCAGCAGGGCCGCCCGGCGCAGATCGTCAACACCGCCTCGGTCGGCGGCTTTCTCGCCAGCCCGCTGATGTCGCCCTACTCCGCCACCAAGTTCGCGGTGGTGGCGCTGACCGAGGCCCTGCGCGGTGAACTGGAAATGCTGGGCACGCCGGTGGGCGCCTCGCTGCTGGCACCGGGCCCGGTGATCAGCGGCATTTTCGACGATCCCTTCGGCGCGCAGTCCGCGGCGGACCCGGCGGTGCAGCAGTTCGTGGAACTGATGCGCGGCATGCTGCAGCAGAACGGCCTGACGCCGGAGGTCTTCGCGCAGCGCGTGTTCGACGGCATCCGCCAGCGCCAGTTCTGGCTGATCCCGCAGCCCGAGGCCTTCGACGAACTGTTCCGCCAGAAGGCCGCGGACGTACTGGCGCGGCGCAACCCGGTGCTGCCGCGCTTCTAGAACATTTTCGATCCGGATCGAGCCATCGGGATCGTCATGCCGGCGAAAGCCGGCACCCGGTCACACCCTGGGTCGCTTTCGTCCGGGACTGGAACGCGGGATGAGCTATTCCAGCAGTTCGACCCGGACCTGGATGCTGTTCTGGCTGCTGGCGCTGCCCTGGGAGTAGCCGAGCAGCGCGCCGGAGGACATGGACGCCTGCTGCACCGCGCCGCCGATTTCGAACCACTCGCCCAGCGGGCCGCTGACGACGCTGCTGGCACTGCGCGAGTCGATGACACCGCCGCGCCCCGGCGTCTGCTGCTGTGACTGGATCTGCAGCTGCACGCGCTCGCCCTGCAGGCGCGGCAGCACGGTGAAGCCGCTGCCGCTGCTGATGTACTCGCTGCGCTGCACGACGCTGCCGTTGGGCAGGCGCTCCCGCGTTATGTAGGGCTGGGAGCTGCCGAGCATGATCTGCGCCTCGCGGCCCTCCTCGACACGCAGCTGCTGGCTGATGCTGCTGTCGTCGCGGACCTGGCGATCGCGCAGCTGCAGCTCCACGTCGCGCGGCAGGCGGCCATCGGGCCCCGGTACCACGATGCTGCCGTCGCCGCGACGGTAGACGCCGGACAGGCCCGCGCCCCGCTCGCCGCGCTGCGCCACGCCGCCCTGGCGCACATGGATCATCAGCTGCCGCGGCGCGCGATCGAGCTGCTCCAGCAGCTGCCGCATCCCGGCAAGCTGCGCCGGCGCTGCACGCACCACCAGCTTGTTGTCGAACACGCTGACGCTGCCGTCGGGCCCGGCAAGCGGCTCCAGCAGCGGCTGCAGCTCCCGCGCCAGGCGATGACGCGGCTCCAGCACTTCCAGCGAGGTCTGCGCGAAAACCGCGAACGGCAGCAGGACGCAGAACAGCAGGGCGCGCGGGTTCATGGAGGCTTTCTCGCCGATACGGTCACGATCCGTCGATCATGCCCGAAGAGTCCGCCGCACGACTGTGCGCCGGTCGGCGCGTGAGCCAGGCCAGGTAGCCGGCCGCGGCCTTGTCGGCCTCGGCCTCCACGGTGCGGAAATCTCGCACGTAGCGCGCCGCGAAATCGTCCACGCCCCAGCTGGCGAACTGGTGGACGTGCCAGAGCTCGTGCGCCCACAGCGCCGCATCGCCCCGGGCATCGGCCTCGCGCGCGAACACCACCACCTCGTTCAGCGTGATGGCGGCGCGGTCGCCGTACTGGATGACGTTGAGTTGCAGGGAAACCTCGGTGCCGCCACCGGCGCGCCAGCGCACGCGGTCCAGCAGTTCGTCACGGTAGTAGCCGCGCAGGCGCGCACGGATCGCCGGCGGGATCGGCTGGGTACCGGCGACGAGCGCTTCCTGCCGCGAGCGCAGGATGGCGTCGCGCAACAGGGGGGCGGCGTAGCCGGCCGCCTGCTCCTTCAGCGCTCCCAGGGCTTCAGGGTCCAGGTCTATCGTCAGCTCCGCGGCGGCGGCACCGCCCAGTATCAGCAGGGCCGCGAGCGCGCCGGCGAGTGAGGTTCTGCGCAGAAGTGTCGGCCTGGTCTGGTGCATGTCCGATAGACCCCGGCCCTGGCGCCGCGTTCACCGGCGCCAGGGCAAATGACTGGTGATTCAGGGGTTCCTAGAATGGCCCCAACCGGCCACAGACCGGCTTCAAGACATAAGCGCGACCCTGAGGAGAGACACATGAAGCAATTCGCAGCCGTCCTGCTGAGCCTGGGCTGCCTGGTCCTGTCCGCCTGCGGCAGCAGCGGCGGGAGCGATGGCGGCAACAACGGCTCCGGCAACCTCCCACCCCTGCCCGCCCCCGATGGCCAGGGCCAGGCCGGCCCTGCCGCCGGCAGCGAGCGCGCCGGACGCAGCTACGACGTCACGCTGACCGCGACTGACGGCGAGCGCATCGTCTTCACCGTGCACGAGCCGGCGCAGCTGGTTGGCGGCCAGAAGTATCCGGTGCTGCTGCACGGTTCCGGCTTCTCCATTCCGCGCATCACCGCGGCGATGCGCAACTTCGCCGCGCCGGCCGGCACTCCGCTGGTCAACATCCAGACCTCGAAGCAGTACACCGACGCCGGCTACGCCGTGGTGTCCTTCGACCAGCGCGGCTTCGGCACGTCCAGCGGCACGGTCACGATCATGGACCCCGACAAGGACGGCGCCAACCTGCTGCAGGTGGTCGACTGGATCGATGCCAACCTCGACTGGACCGCGCGCCGCGACGGCAACCTCGTGCTCGGCGCCTACGGCGGCTCCTACGGCGGTGGCTACCAGCTGATGCTCAACAACATCGACCCGCGCCACCGCCTCGACGCGATCGTGCCGCAGATCACCTGGTACGACCTGTCGTACAGCCTCGGCTCCGGTGACGTGCCCAAGTCCGGCTACGGCCTGGCGCTGACCGCGGCCGGTGAGGTGCTCAGCGGGCTGCAGATGGATCCCTCGGTGCTGGCGGTGCTGCAGCACGGCCTGACCGACAACCGCTACACGGAAGAGGACCAGGCGATGCTGCGTTACCACAGCAACCGCTACTTCTGCGAAGGCGTCTCCCAGGTCGGCAAGCGCGCCGCGGTGCATCCGCCCAGGGTCGATGCGCTGTTCTTCCAGGGCATGTACGACGCGTTGTTCAACCTCAACGAAGCCAAGGCCAACTACGAGTGCCTCAGCGAGTCCGGCGGCGACGTGCGCCTGCTCACCTACAACATCGGCCACGTGCTGCCCGGCGGCGTCGGCCTGATCTCGGGCGGCCTCTCCGGCCCCTCGGACTTTTCCCGCTGCGGCCCCTGGGAGGCCGGCGCGCTGAGCCTGCAGTGGTTCGACGCCAAGCTCAAGCGTGACCCGGCTGCGATCGCGGCATTGCGCGAGGTGCCGGAACACTGCATCACGCTCAGCTCCAACGCCGAGGGGGTGGTGGTGAACCGCATCAAGACCGGCGGCACCCAGGCCGATGTGCCGGCGACGCTGGTGCCCTTGCTGCTGCCGGTCTCGCTGACCCCGGTGACGCTGTACACCGCCACCGAGGACGGGACGGTCGTCGCCGGCATTCCCACCTCGACGCTGACGCTGGAAAACCCGCTGCCGATCCCGGGCCTGCCCGGTGGCCTGCCGCTGGGCGTTTCCACGGACGACGCCTTCGTGTTCGTGTCGCTGGCGCGCAGCCGCGCCGCCCTGCCCTCGCAGCTGGAGACCCTGGGCGACCAGGTGCGCCCGGTGCGAGGCTTCGGCACGCATACGATCGAACTGAACGGCATCGGTGTGAAGCTCAATGCCGGCGACCGTATCGACCTGCTGGTCACGGCCGCCAGCCTGCCGCAGTACCCGCTGATCATCGCGCGCAACCCGCTGCTGCCCGCGGTCCGGGTCTCCGGGACGGTGCAGTTGCCGGTGCTGGGGGCGGTGGAGACCGTCCACTGAAAAGGCCCTGCAGTCCGCAAATGCACGCGAATGAACGCAAATAGTCCAACCAATTCGCGTTAATTTGCGTTCATTCGCGGACTGCTGCTCTACCGTCGTGGTGTCTGATCTCCAAGGCTTCGCCACTGGCGAGGCCTTGCTGTTTCTACGGTCAATGCCGCGCTTCTTGAGCTGGCCGATACTCCGTCCATATCGACTTTCATGGAGGAGAGACCATGGACCTGTACGGCAAGACCATCGTGCTGACCGGGGCCTCCGGCGGCATCGGCGAGGAAGCGGCCAAACAGCTGGCCCGGGCGGGAGCGCAGCTTTGCCTGGTGGCCCGGCGTGAAGAGGAACTGCAGCGCGTGCGGCGCGAGATCGAGGCCGAGGGCGGCCGGGCCAGCATCCACGCCTGCGATCTCGCCGACCCGGCCGACCTGGAGCGTTGTGCCGACGCCATCCTGGCGCAGCATCCGCGCATCGACGTGCTGGTGAACAACGCCGCGCGGTCGATCCGCCGCCCGATCCGCGAGGCGCTGGACCGCGTGCACGACTACGAGCGCACGATGCAGATCAACTACTTCGGCGCGCTGCGCCTGACGCTGCGCCTGCTGCCGCGCTTCCTGGAACAGGGCAGCGGCCATGTGGTGAACATCTCCACCATGTCTTCGCAGGTGCCAATCCCGCTGTTCTCGGCCTACCTGGCCAGCAAGAGCGCGCTGGAATCCTTCTCGCGCTCGCTGAACGCCGAGCTGGCGCACAAGGGCGTCACCAGCACCATCGTGTATTTCCCGATGGTGCGCACGCCGATGTCCTCGAAGACCGCGATCTACAAGCACATGCCGATGATGGACACCGCCAAGGCCGCGGGGTGGATCGTGGAAGCGGCGGCCAAGCGCCCGGCCCGCGTCAGCAGCCCCATGGGCACGCTCGGCGGCCTGGCGATGGCTGCACTGCCCGGCGTGGTGACCCGCCTGAGCCAGCCGCTGTTCCGGCAGATGGACAAGCAACTGAAGCGCAAGCTGCAAGACGACCGGGACTAAAGCTACGGCGCCACGCTTGCCACAGGATTCGCAGGCTCAAGCTCCCTGCCGACTATTTTAGGGCAGCAGCGCTGGAACTCCTAACGGAGTTCCGTATTTCTGCAAGCCTGGGCCGAGTATCCATCCGCAGGAAACACACCCAAAAAAAGCGGCCGCTTTCGCGGCCGTTTTCATGGTCTGCTGCCGGTTTACGGCGCCGGTGCGTTGGCACGGCGGTTCACGGTTTCCGTGTCGTTGATCGAGCCGCGGGCAGCGGTGATCGTGACATCGTGCGCCAGGCCCGGCGAGCGACCCGGAGAGACGAGCCCCTGGCTACCGGCCGCATTGCTGACCGTCACCGTGTTGTCGCTGGCACTCCAGGTCACGTGGCGGGTGATGGCCAGCGTGCGGGTGTCGCTGAACGTGCCGGTGGCAACGAACTGGATCGGGGCCGTGTTGTTGAAGATCGACTGGCCGGCCGGGCTCACCACGATGGAGACCAGCGTCGCGTTGGTCACCTCCACCGGGATCGAGTCGGACTTGCCGCCCAGCGAGGCCCTGACCACCGTGCGGGTGTCGGTCACCGGGCTGACGACGCCGCGGTTGGTGGTGTCGTTGCCCACGGTCACCACGTCGCCGTTGTCCGAGCTCCAGGTCACCTGGGTGGTGACGTTGCGGACCACGCCGTCGGAGTAGCTGGCGCAGGCGATCAGGCCGGCCGTGAAGGCCTTGGGCAGGAACACCGTGTCGTCACCCGCCGGCGGCGGCGTTGCGCAGGTCTGCGAGTCCGGCTTGACGGTGATGGTGTCGACCGTGGCCAGGAGCACGCGCAGGCTGGCGGTGCCGGTGAGCGGGGTGGTGGTGCCGGCAATGGTGCCCTTGGTCGCGGTGATGACGATCGGGCCGCCGACGGCGTTGCTCGTGGCCTGGCCACGGGTCGCCGCCGCGTTGCTGATCGACGCGACGTTGCTGTCGGACGAGCTCCAGGTCACCTGGCTGGTCAGATCCATCGACGAATCGTCGCTGAAGATGCCGGTGGCGGTGTAGGCCTGGTCGATGCCCAGAGGCAGCACCACCGTGCCCGGGGTGACCGTGATCGACTCCAGCACCGCATCGCTGACGGTGACGTTGGTGAAGTCGTTGACGGAAGCACCGTTGACGGTGACGCCGGCAGTGATACGGGCCGTGCCAGCTGAACCGCCGCGCACCACGCCATCGCTGCCGGCGACGTTGCTGACCGTGGCAATGCTGGAGTTGGAGGAGATCCAGGTGACGATGTCGGTGACGTCCTTGACGCTGCCATCGCTGTACGTGCCGGTGGCCTGCAGGGCACGCGTGTAGGTCTTCGGCAGGATCGAGTCCTCTGGCGAGACCTCGATGCTCAGCAGGGTGGCGTTGCTCACCGTGAGGTTGGCGCTGCCGGTCACGCTGCCCAGCTTGGCGGAGATCGCCACCGGGGTTGCACTGATGCTCTGGGTCACTGCCAGGCCCTTGCTGTCGGCGGCGTTGCTGACCGTGGCCACGGTCTCGTCGGCCGAGCTCCAGGTGGCACGCTGGGTCACGTCGCGGGTCGGCGAGGCGTCGCTGAACGAGGCGGTCGCGGTGAACTGCTGGGTGTTGCCCAGGCCCACGACCGGGTTGGCCGGCGTCACGGAGATGGCGGCCAGGTCGGCATTGCTCACGGTGAGCACGGTGACCGGGCTGGTCATGCTGCCGAGCTTGGCCGTGATGTTGGTGGTGCCGGGGCTGTTCTCGCTGCTGGTGGCCAGACCCTTGGTGGCGGCCGCGTTGCTGATGCTGGCATTGGCCGGCACGGTCGAGGTCCACAGCACCTGCGAGGTCAGGTCGCGAGTGGTGCTGTCGCTGAAGATGCCGGTGGCGGTGAACTGCTGGGTGAAGCCGCCCTTGGGCAGGCTGACGGCCGGGCCCGGCTCCACCTGGATGGAGGACAGGGTGGCGTCGATGACCGTGATGGCAGCGGTGCCGGTGCGCAGCAGGCCGTCACGCGCGGTGATCGTCGCACTGCCGTTCGCAACCGGCGTCACCAGGCCGGTGGTCGACACCGTGGCAATCGCCTCGTTGGAGGAGCTCCAGTTCGCGGTGGCGGTGATGTCGGTCGTGGTGCCATCGGTCAGCACGCTGGTGGCGGTGAGCTGCTGGGTCAGGCCGCGCGGTACGTTGGCCGCGGCGGGATCGACCTGGATTTCCTTGAAGGTGGCGGCGGTGACGACCATCTCCACCGGCGTCGGCGTGAAGCCGCTCACGGTGGCTTCGATGCGCGCCTTGCCGATTTCCCTGGCGGTGGCCAGGCCGACGTTGCTGATCGTGGCCACGGTGGTGGCCGGCGTGGTGACCGGCGTGGTCGTGGTCGCGGTCCAGGTTGCCAGGCTGCTGACGTCGGAGGTGCTGCCGTCGCTCAGGGTGGCGGTGGCGGTGTACTTCTGGGTGCCGCCGCGGCCCACGTTGGCGGTGGCCGGGGTGAGCGCCACGCTGCTGATCGTGGCGTTGGTCACGGTCACGGTCACGGTGGACTGCACGCCATTGGCGCTGACCTGGATCTGGGCGGTGCCAACGTTGACGCCGGTCACGCGGCCCTTGTTGGCGCCGAGGTTGCCCACGACGGCGATGGTCGGGTTGAGCGAGCTCCAGCTGGCGGTGGCGGTGATGGTGGACGTGGTGTCGTCACGGTTCACCGAGGTGGCGGTGAGGTTGGTCACCAGGCCCTTGGCCACGCTGGGCGTGGCCGGCGTGATCTGGATTTCCTTGTAGCCGGGGACCACGGTCAGGGCGGTGGAGCCGGTCACGCCGTCGAACACGGCGCGGATCGTGGTGTTGCCCGTCGCCGCGGGGGTCACCAGGCCGGAGGCGCTGATGCTGGCCACGGCCGGCGAGGTCGAGGACCAGGCGACCTGGCTGGTCAGGTTCCGGGTGCTGCCGTTGGACATGTTGCCCGTGGCAACGTACGCCTGGGTGGAGCCCAGGCCGAGCGTAGCGTTCGCGGGAGTCACGGAGATGGTGACCACCTTGACCTCTCCGCCACCGCCACCGCCGCCGCAGGCCGTGACCAAGGCCAGCAGCATGCTCATGATGAAAGCCCGAAGGCCGAAACCGGTCGCGGCACGCTTGTCCATCAGATAACTCCCCGAATCCTGTTGCGCGGCGGCTGCCGCCGGTTCACGGCACTGCGGAATGCGTTGCATCCCCCGGCCCGCCAACCCTACCCCGTTGATATCCGGGCCTCCTGCGAGGCCTCGTACTTGCTGGTTCCCGCCCCCGCGACGTGCCGAAGCCACCCCTGGTGGCGGCAATTGGCGAAGTTGGAATGCTGCCGGAAGAGTAGTACAGCGCGAGGAGGAATATCAACGGTCACTCAAGGGTTTGCGCGAATTGGACGATGGTATTTCTCGCCCCGTCGGGGTTCCCGCTACGGCAGTGCTCCGTTTCCGCGCATGACGACCGAATCAGGTCCGATACGGACCTCGCTGTCCCACAGGTACGAAAGATGTGGATGCGGGGTACGCAGGATATCCAGGGCGACCCGGTCCCCTCTCAGGTGGTAATCCATCCATGCCAGGGAGTAGCGCCCGGCCAGCTCCAGGCCCCAGGACGAGGTCGGCAGCAGGGCGTAATTGGTGTGCTGGGCATGGGAGGAGGCTTCGGCGACGATGAAGGCACGGTCGCCCTGCAGCTTCTCGTAGACCGGCCGCACCACCGCCGGGTTGACGAAGGGGATCGGCGCCACCGGGCCGTCGTGGTCGCCGGTCTGGATCATCACCGGCACCGGGTTGGCGTCGAAGGGGGCTGACCCCTCGCTGATCGGGGCAGCGGCCACGGCAGCACGGATACGCGGCTCCACCGCCTGCAGGGCCAGGCTGGCGATTGCCCCCATGCTGTGGCCGACCACGCCGATGCGCTGGCGGTCCAGCGTCCCGGCGACCGGCGAGGCTCCCAGCAGGTAGTCCAGCGCGTCCTGGGCGTCGTGGACGTTGTCGCCAGGGTCGCCTACGGCCTCGTCCTCCGAATGCCCCTGCCCGCTGAAATCGAAGGCAAACACCAGGTAGCCGGCGTCGGCGAAGACCTGGTGCCACCAGCGGTACATCGCCAGGTTGGTGTTGACCCCCTCGAGCACCAGGATCACCGGGAAAGGCCCCGCCGCGGGCGGCACCAGCCCCCGGCGCGGCAGCACGATCTCCCCATACAAGGTGGTGCCATGGCGATTCTTGAAATGCACCGGCACCTGCGCCACGGCATGGTTGTAGGCCGGGTGGCCATACCAGTGGTAGACCTGGGCCAGGCGCGAGCCGTCCTGCAACTGGGCCAGCGTGGCGCGCACGGTGAAGGCGACCAGGGCCGGGTCGGTCAGGTCACGGATGGTGACGCCGGCGGCGACCGGGTCGAACAGGGTGGTGGCCACGGCGGGCGGCAGCAGGGCCGGCAGCAGGTCCAGTTGACCCAGGACGGCCTCGATCGGGGCCGGGGCCGGTGGCGGGTCTTCGCCCGGGCCGGACGCCGGCCAGGCCTTGGGCGCGTTCAGGCCGCCGCCAGGGGTCTGGCTACTGCCGCAGGCGGCCAGCAGGCCGGCCAGCAAAAGCGCGGTGATCCGCGTCATGGTCTCTCCTCTCCTCGGTAGATACAGCCTTTCACAAGGCGGCGCGGCCTGCACCCGGCTAAAATGGCCTATTGCCACCCTGTCCCTGCCCATGCGCCGACGTAAAGATCCTGATTTCAACCCCGACGAATTCTTCGCCGGCCCCAGCAAGTCGCAGCTCAAGCGCGACATGCTCGAGCTGCAGGAGATGGGCACGGCGCTGGACCAGCTGCCGCAGGACCGGCTCGACGCCATCGAAATGAGCGACTCGCTGCGCGAGGCCATGGCCGAACTCAAGCGCCTGAAGAACGGCGAGGCGCGCCGGCGCCACATGCAGTACATCGGCAAGCTGCTGCGCGACGAGGACCCGGAGCGCTTCCGCCGTGCGCTGACCGAGTACAAGCAGGGCCAGAACCGCGCGATCCAGCTGCTGCAGGAGATGGAGCGCTGGCGCCAGCGCCTGCTGGCCGACGAAAAGGGCATCGTGGCCTGGGCCGAGGTCTACCCGGCCGCCGATACCCCGGCCTTCCGCAAGCTGGTGGAACGCGCGCGCCACGAGATGGCGGACGACGAGGAACATGGACGCGGCGGCAGCAAGGGTCCGTGCTACCGCGAGCTGTTCCAGGCGGTGCGGGATGCGTTGCAGGCGCCGAAAGGTGGCTGACCTCGTGGGAGCGGCTTTAGCCGCGATCCTTTCGCAGAACCATCAAAAAGATCGCGGCTAAAGCCGCTCCCACAAAAGCATTCGAGCCTCAGCGGTAATTGGAGAGCTGGTCGATGCCCGCCTGGGTTTCCTGCTCGGCGCGGCCGTTCATGTCGGCCACCACGAACTTCTCCAGCGTGCCGCCGACCAGCGGCAGGCTCGACTCGATCAGCCAGTCGTACTGCACCACGGCACCCTCGCCCTCGTCGCGAACCGATGCGGTGCAGGAGATCGCCACCGGGATGCCGCGCGTCTCCACCTGCACCTTGCCGGTGCGGCTCTTTGTGTTCCAGCGCTCTTCGTGCGCCACCGAGCTTTCGCCGGCGCCCTTCTTCATGCCGGGCAGCGAGATCGGCACCTTGCGCTCGATGCGGATGAAGAACTCGTCGCCCTGCACCCCCTGCTCCAGCACCTCATACTTGCCGGCCATGCCCAGCGCGTCCAGCTTGCGCGTGTGGAAGGCCGGGTCGGCGAACATCTTCATGACGACTTCGGCCGGGGCCGGGTAACGCGAGGTCGATGCGTGTTTCATGTTTGTTCCGCTCCTAAAAAGAAGGGACGGCGTCCCGTAAGGCGCCGTCCCCAAGGGCTGACTGTTGTCGGTTTCAGCCGACGTATATTTCAAACGCCGATTTCGGCGAACCGCATTCCGGGCAAATCCAGTCTTCCGGCAGATCCTCGAAGCGGATGCCCGCGGCGACGCCGGCGTCGGGGATACCCACCGCCGGGTCGTAGATGTAGCCGCAGATGACGCAAATCCACTGTTCCATTTACGCGGCTTTCCTGGCCGCTTCGACGTTGGTCTTCACCAGGAGCTTGTTGATGCGCCGGGCGTTGTGGTGGTTGTAGTCGTAGTCGACGTCGCCATTGCCGTTGACCAGCTCGGCGCTGGGGAAGCGCTTCATCAGCTCCTGGATCATCAGGCCACCCTGCACCCGCACCAGGTAGGTACCGATGCAGAAATGCGCGCCGGCGCCGAACACCATGTTGCCGTCGAGGCGGCGCTGGATGTCGAGCTTGCGCGCGTCCGGCCACTTGGCTTCGTCGACCCAGGCGGCGGTCAGGTTGAGCAGCACCGACTGGCCCTTCTTGAACTGCTGGCCGCGCCACTCGATGTCCTCGGAGACGAAGCGGAACTGCGGCGTCTTGCCGAAGGCGCCGTAGCGCAGCAGCTCGATGATCGCGTTCTCCATCAGCTCCGGCTTCTGGGCCAGCAGCTTGTACTGCTCGGGGTTCGACAGCAGGCCCTGGATGGCATAGGTATGCAGGTCGGTGGCGGTATCGGAGCCGGCGACGATCACGGCCTGGATCACCGAGACGATCTGGTAGTCGTTGAGCGAATCGCCGCCGTCGGAGGCCGCCACCAGCTGGCCGACGAAATCCTCGCCGGGGTGCGGCAGCGCGCGGCGTTCCTTGATGATGTCGAGGAAATACTGGAAGCCCGGCAGGGTGTCCTGCATCGCCTTCTCGCGTTCCTTCAGCGGCAGGTTGATGCGGGTGGCCTTGACCACGTTGACCGCGAAATCGTGGAAGAAGCTCTCCATGTTGGTCGGCACGCCGACCATGCGCGCGATGGAACGCACCGGCAGCTTCTCGGCGATCATCGAGAAAGCGTCGAACTGGTCGGGCGTGCCGATCTCGTCGAAGCAGGTCACGATCAGGTCGCGGATCTTGGCGTCGATCTTGGCCATCACCGGCTTGGAGAAGGCCGGCATGGTCAGCTTGCGCAGGCGCAGGTGCTCCCTGGGCTCCACCGCGAACAGGCCGGCGTCGATGGCGCGCTCGAAGTGGTTCTGCTGCTCCACCGGCTTGGGCAGCGGCGCGAACTCCCAGTGCTTGTAGTTGGTGGAGAAGCGATTGTCCTTGAGCATGTCCATCAGCGCGTCATGGCTGCTGACGACCCACATGCTGAGGTCCTTGTGCCAGGCCACCGGGTACTCCTTGACCAGCTTGTCCCAGGTCGCCCAGGGCGAGCGGATGAAGTCGCGCGAATACGGATTGAAAATCTTGCCGTCGATCTCGATGCGGGCTGGCGTGGTGCTGGCGGTCATGGGTGAAAACTCCTCGGTGGTCAGCCGGCTGGGCGGCTCTTGCGCTTGATGGACACGGCTCTGTCGGCCGCTGGTTTCGGAGAAAGTTCTGCAGGCAGCGTCTCGCCGCGCGAAGCGGCAACGCCGGCCAGCAGGTTGCGGATGGTGAACTGCCACTGCGCGATGCCGGGCTCGATGAACTGCGGATAGGCACGGCGCACCAGCGGCAGTTCGTCGTCGTCGCGCGCGCCGAGCACCCGCCGGGTTTCCAGTTTCCAGGACTCGCCGGAGGCCTCGGAGGCGCGATGGCCGGCCATGCCGGTGGCGGTGCCCACGACGAGGGTGCCGATGGCGTGGAACAGCCGCACGCCGTCGTCGATGCTAAAGCCGTGGCGCGTGATCACGCCGAGGAACTTCTCCAGCAGGTCGACCTCGGCATGCGGGCCCAGGCGCCCGCGCTGCAGTTCCGTGATCAGCTGCGGCTCGGCCAGGAAAGACTGCAGCAGCGTCTCGGCATACTGCAGGGCAACCTCGGACCAGTGCGCGGACTCCGTGGCCGGCGCCTGGCGGCGCAGCATCAGTTCGAAGCTGGCCAGGCGCAGCAGTTCGTCGCGCGTGCCGACGTGGCGGTAGAGCGTCGCCAGGCCCACGCCCAGGTGATCGGCGATCTGCTTGAGCGAGAAGTTGTCCAGGCCCAGTTCCAGCGCCGCGGCGACGATCTGCGGCACGGTGACGCTGGGCGGCCGGCCGACGCGCGGCGCCGCCCCTGCCCTGTCCCTGCCCGTCTTGCCTGCCGCGCTACTGCTCATCTGCTGGTCCGGATCGATACTGAGAATACTTTTGCGAATATATTCTCGAAATTAGGTGAAAACAAGAGCCGAGGTCTCCCTCAGCTCCATCGTCATACCGCGAAAGCCGGTATCCAGTCCTGCAATGGCTACTCCCGTCCGGGACTGGATGCCGGCTTTCGCCGGCATGACGGGAGTGATGTATGTATCTGGATTAAAACGTCTTTTACACGATCGGCCCGTAGACCCAGGCGAACAGGTCGAGCAGGAACAGGATCACCATGCTCACCGCCGAGGCCTCCATGGCGCAGCGGTACAGCGACCAGCGTTCGCCGGCGGCGTCCTCGTCCATGCGGTAGACATTGGGGAAGCTGACCAGGAAGTAGAGCATGTAGCAGACCGAGCCGATGCTGAGCATGCGCGCCATGTCGACGTACCAGACGTGCTGCTTGATCGCGTCGTTGACGTAGAAGAAGGTCTCGGCCCAGGCGAAGAAAAAAGCCGTGACCGCCACCGTCAGCGCCCACAGCAGCTTGCGCAGCAGCGGCGAGGCCTTGGGCGTGAGCGTGCGCACGCGTCGCATGATCACCACCGAGGCGCTGTGGTAGACGATGAAGAAGGCGATGGCATTGAGGTACATGCTCGGCGGGATCTTCTGGAAGGTCGCGCGCGCGGTGGCTTCGGCGGGGCCCAGCAGGGCCGAGTCGAAATAGAGCGTGACCTCCGGGAAGCGGTAGCGGATACCCAGCACCGAGAAGAAGTACTCGGTGTGGAAATACGTGCACCAGAACACGTAGGTGGCCATGTAGACGTTGAACTTGAGCCAGTAGCTCTCGGCCGCCGGCACGCCACTGCTGCGGCGCAGCCACCAGGGCAGCAGCAGGCAGTACGGCACCCACATCAGGACGTTCTGCGCGATGTTCCAGAAATCGCCGGTGTCGAGCCAGCCCATCTGCTGGATCACGGTGTTGAAGACGATGAACACCGGCAGGAACAGCAGGAAGAATTTCTCGCCCCAGGCCTTGTCGGGATTCTGCGAGAACCAGTAGCCGGGGATGCCGCGGCTGGCGGCGCTGGAGGTGCTGCTGAGGGTGTTCATCACGGAGTCCTTACTTCTGCGGCGCTTCGGCCTTGACGCTGTTGCAGACCGTGAACAGCTGCGAGCCCTTGGGGTAGCCGACGTACTGCGTCAGGAATACGGCCACCGCGTCGAGCTGCGCCGGGGTCAGCTCGCCGCGCAACAGGGCGGAACGCAACTGGATGGTGAGCGTCGTGGGATCGCCCTGCGCGGCGATGGCGCCGATCAGCAGCAGGCGGCGGTCGCGGATGGACAGCGTCTCGTCGGCCCACAGCGTGCCGAACAGGGTCTCCAGCATGTAGTCGAGGAACGGGCTCTGGCCCTCTTCCGCCGGCAGCGGCACCTTGCCGCAGTAGACCTCGTTGAATACCTCGACACCCTTCTTGCGGTCGTAGCGACTCATGGTTTTCTCCTAGGGCTTGTTGGCACTACCGGGATCGCTGTGACGGAGACCGTTTTGGCGCAGGGCTATGTCCCGAGACGTGCGGTGTACTAGACGTACATAAGCGGCTCGGGACGACGCCATGCGCCAAAACGGGCCCGCCCCTTGGGGTGCCCCCGGATTTTCGGCCATGCCATGTTGCTCCTCAGTCATTGGAACCCCAACTCCTTGCGTTGCGCCTTGCCTGGCCGAAAATTCGGGGGCATCGCAGCGATTGCGGTAGTGTCAACAAGCCCTAGTTCCAGTTCGGGCGGCCGGCCATCAGGGGCAGGTCCAGGAAGGTGCGGATGCCGGGCGCCGCCGTGCAAACATAAGGGATGGCGTTGATAGCGTGCTGGGCGGTGCAGATCATCGCCGGCTCGGTATGGGATTCGCGGTGATCGGCGCGCTCGAAGCTCGACGACTGCTCGAAGGTGCAGCGCAGAGAGGGATCGCCTTCGATGGTCACGCTCCACTGCGTGTCGTTGCTGGCGTCGTCCGGCCCCGGCCAGCCGGGACCGAGGTCGTAGGCCGCGACCCAGGTCAGCTCGATCAGGATCAGCGGCTGGCCGGCGACGATGCCGGAGAAGCGCACCTTCATGCCGCCGATGGTTCCCGGCGGGATCGGGCCGGAGGCGATCTTCGCGCCGCCCGGCGTGATGCCGTAGTCCACGGTCTGTTCGATGCGCTGCAATGCCACGCCCAGGCCATCGGCCACCATGGCGATGGACTGGTGGAAGAATTGCATCGCCAGGTCGAAGTTCGGGTGCTTGTTCGCCAGCACTTCGTCCACCGGCCGGCCAAATCCCAGCAGGCCATGGTTCACTTCCGGCGAGTCGTAGGTGCGGTAGTCGGCGAACTCCTGCACGAAGATGCGCTCGATGCGGCGGTTGAGCACCGACAGGGTCAGCGGCAGCACCTCGCCGGAGAAGCCGGGATTGATGCCGGTGCCGTGCACCGAGGTTCCGCCGATGCGGCAGGAGGCTTCCAGGCGGTCCACCAGTTCCTGGCCGAAGAACTTCGGGTACAGCAGGCCGGCCGTGGTCACCACGTTCTTGCCGGATTCCAGGATGCGGCAGACCAGGTCCACGTCGTTCCACAGCGCCATGTAGGCGACGCAGTCGGCGTCCAGCTTGAGGATCGCCTCGACATCGTCGGTGGCCGACACGCCCAGTGGCGCGATGCCCGCCAGCTCGCCGGCGTCGCGGCCGACCTTCGCTTTGTCATGCACCAGCAGGCCGACCAGCTCCAGCTGCGGATGCGCGGCGATGCCGCGGATCGCCTGCCGGCCGGCGCCGCCGGTGGCGTACTGGATCACGCGCAGCTTCTTCATGCGCGAGCCTCCGCGACCTTTGCACCCTGGTGCAGGCGCACGGCATAGAGCAGGGGCACCAGCCCCCAGGGCAGGTTGTAGAGGATCACCGGCAGCAGCGCCGTGCCCCAGGTATCGGCCTCCAGCACTTCCCAGCTCAGGTACAGCACCATGGCGTAGACCAGCGCGCCGCAGACCACCAGGCCGACACTGCGGTACAGCGGCGTGTCGACGCGCCCGGTCCACAGCGCCCAGACCGACCAGACGTAGAACGGGCTCAGCAGCACGGTATCGAAGGCGATCATCAGCGCCATCCAGCGCGGCATGTCGAAGTACACCGGGTCGTAGGCGGCATAGCCCTTCCAGATCGCCGCGACGGTCGCGTTGCTGCAACTGTCGTGCTTCAGACCGTCCCAGCCGCAATACAGGTAGAACAGCGGCTCGTGAACGAAGGCCACGAGCACGAACAGCGCGAAGCAGATGAGGAAGAAGACATCCCACTTCGGATAGGGCGAGTGGCGCATCATGCGGCCAGCCTCCCGCGCGGCAGCGGCAGATCGGCGCTGGTCAGCAGGCCCGGCCCAGCGGCACTGACCGGAGCAAGGCTGTTGACCGCCGCCATGGCCGTGGCCAGGCCCGAGGGGTTGTAGTCGGGCACCGTCTCCAGCGCACGGCCGAGGAAGCTGTAGCGCGGCTGGAAAGTGCAGCGC
The DNA here is from genome assembly GCF_003428335.1 of Solimonas sp. K1W22B-7. GTDB lineage: Bacteria > Pseudomonadota > Gammaproteobacteria > Nevskiales > Nevskiaceae > Solimonas_A. Next base: position 1,833,706 of record NZ_CP031704.1, on the reverse strand, counting down.
AGCGACGGCGAACCCTCCAGGGTGACGCGCCATTGCGTGTCGTTGTCGGTGTCGCCGCTGGCCGGCCAGCCTGCGCCGAGATCGAAGGCGGTGATCCAGTAGGTTTCCTGAACGATGCGGACCTGGCCGCCCACCGATCCGGTCCAGCGCCAGCGCTGGCCGGCGATGCCGCCCGCCGGGATGTGGCCGGCGGCGATGTCGTAAGCCCGCGCTGCGAAGGCGTACTCGCGCGTGTCCTCGATGCGGTCGAGCTGCACACCCAGGCCTTGTGCCAGCGCCGCCAGCGACTGCGTGAAGAACTCGCGCATCACCGCCAGGTCCGGCAGCTTGCCGGCCTCGATGTCTTCCGCGCTGCGGCCAAAGCCCATGATGCTGAGGATGTGCGGCGCGGGGTACTTCGAACAGTCCGCGTACTCCAGGATGTGGATGTGGCGGATTTCGCGGGTCAGCGCCGACATCGTCAGCGGCAGTATCTCGTCGACCCAGCCCGGGTTGATGCCGGTGACGTAGAAGGAACTGCCACCCTCGCGACAGGCCTGCTGCAGCCGCGCTTCGGTCTCGCGCGAATGCCAGCCGGGGAGCATCAGGCCGGCCGTCGTCACGACGCTTTTGCCCGAGGCAAGCAGCGCACAGATCTGGTCGACGTCGGGAATCAGGAGCATGTAGCAGACGACATCGGCCGGCGTACGCAGGAGGGTGTCGAAGTCGCGCGTGGCGAGTACACCGCAGGGTGCGCCACTGCCGGCGACGGTCGCCGCATCCGCGCCTTCATGCTTCTCGCCATGGATCAGCAGGCCGGCGAGCTGCAGGCCGTCACGCGAGAGGATCGCGCGCAGCGCCTGCAGGCCGGCGACGCCGGTGCCGCAATGGATCACGCGCAGCGGGCGGTCAGACATAGAACTGCCGGTACCAGCGCCGGAACTGGCCGATGGGTCCGTCGCCCGCGACCACGGCGGGATTTTCCCAATAAGCCTTGGTTTCCCAGATGCGGATGTCCTTGCGCCATTCCGCGTACACCGCATCGATCAGGCTGCGCATCAGCTGCGGCGACATGCCGCGGCGCGCGTAGTAAAGCTGGTGCAGGTAGACCGTGCCGGGGTCCACCGGCGTGAAGCAGCTGATCATCAGCCAGTCGCGCTCGCCGCTGTAGTGCGTGTAGGTGTAGCCGGGACCGACCGCCAGCGAATCGACCTCAACGGTGCCGGCCTCGCCGTAGCCGGTGTCCACGCCCTCGGTGTCGTAGCCCACGCGGTAGCTGTGGCCTTCCGGCGTGAACTTCAGCTTGACGCCGTCCCAGCCGTGGATGGCGATGAAGTGGGCGAAGTCGGCGCCGTTCTCGGAGATGTCCTGCGGGTGGCCGCGGAACAAATGCTCGCGCGTGGCGACGAAGCCGTAGCTCGGATCGCTCAGCGCCGGATGCGGCGGAATCTCCCAGGAGGGTGGCGCACCGGCGGCGTGGTGCCAGACGAAGATGAAGCCGTTGATCTCGCGCACGAGCCAGGTGCTCAGGCCCGCTTTCGGCACGACCTTGGAGTACGGCACCTGCGTACAGGCGCCGTCCTGCCCGAAGTGCCAGTGATGGTAGGGACAGCGCAGGCAGTCATCGACAACACTGCCGCCGCCAAGGTGCGCGCCCAGGTGCGGACAGTAGGCGTCGGCGACGCTCAGCGCGCCGCTGTTGCCGCGGAACAGTACCAGGTCGCGACCCAGGATATGGCGCGAGACCACCTGGCCCTGCCCCACGTCCTGCGAGTAGCCGATGCCGAGCCAGCCGTTGGGGATCGCCGGCCGCGGATCGGGCGTGGAAGGCCCTCGCCGCTCCGGCAGCCTTACGGCAGACATCAGTCTGCGCTCTGAGCGGCGAGAACCCCCTGGGTGTTGTCACGCAGGTCGTGCACGGTCCACTTCAGATTGCTGTTGCGGAACATGCTGTTGTCGACCTGCGCGCGGTCGGTATAGAACTGGCTGTACCAACGGCGCAGCTTGGCGATGGGACCGTCGTTGGCGCAGAGCGTCGGCTCGGGGCGGAACAGCTTGCGCTCCCAGATGTAGACGTCTTCCATGAAGGCCTGGTACGAGGCCTCGCAGTAGCCCTGCGCGGCGGCCTCCAGGTGCTCCGGCGGGAACTCCGCGGAGTTGGCCTTCACGATCACGCCGAACCAGTACTCGATGGTGCTTTCGTCGATCGGGCACCAGGCGGTGAGGATGGCCGAGTCGAACTGCTTGGAGTCCTGCGCCTGCCAAGTGTACTGGTAGGCCGGTCCGAAGGTCAGCGAGCGCACGTAGAGCTTGTCGTCCTGCGCGTCGGCGGCCAGGCGCGTGTGCTTGCCCCACATCAACTCGCCGGTCATGTGACCGTCCCAGACCGGCAGCCAGGTGTCGACGTCGTAGCCGTGGATCGGCAGCAGATGGCCCTTGTCCACGGTGTTCTCGATCACTTCGCGCGGATGCGTCCGGATGGTGATCTTGAAACGGCGCCAGCCCTGGGTCCAGCCCTTGGCGTTGTAGTCCTCCAGCGGCAGGATGTCGTAGTCCGGCTCGCCGCCCTCCGGGTCGAACCAGATCAGCACGGTGTCGTTGATCTCCAGCGTCTTGAAGACGCGGGTCCTGGCCTTGCCGGGGATCTTGTCGCAGTACGGAATCTTCACGCACTTGCCGGTGTCGCCATGGTACTGCCACTTGTGGAACGGGCACTGCAACTCGTTGCCGAAGACCTTGCCGGCCGACAGGTCGGCGCCCAGGTGCGGGCAGAAAGCGTCGAGGCAGCGGATCTTGCCGTCCTCGCCACGGAAGAAGGCCAGGCGCATGCCGAAGTAGTCGCGCGGTACCGGCTCGCCCTGCGGGAATTCATCGCTCCAGCCGACCATGTGCCAGCCGCGCGCGTAGCGCGGCGAGCCGTCGGCATGGCGGGGAATCGTCATCATGTTGCGCTGCGCCGTGGCGGCGGAACTGCGCTTGAGCGTCTCCGCCTGCGCGTTGAGATCGCCACCCTTCCTGTTGTCTGTGCTCATCTTGCTGTCCTCGCTATGCCGCCAGGCGCGGCCCTCTCCCCGGATTCATTGTCGGACAAAAACATTTCCTCAACAATGTTTTTCAAGCATGGCGCGGTCCCCGGCCCGGTTCATCCCCCGACTGCGGTAGAAATGGCCGCCACGAGGCTTAAGATGGGTCCCCCGCCCGGCCGGAGCCCCCCATGACCGTCTCCTCGCGTTCGCTGGCCCTGGTTCTCTGTTTCTCCTGCCTGCCCGCCCTGGCCGCACCACCCGCGAACTGCGATGAAGTGGTGAAACAGGGTCGTTCCGGCGGCTTCATCAGCTTCGAGTCCGAGGCCCACGCGCGGGAGCTGCTGGGCACCGAGGCCCGGCGCTACTGCGGCCAGCTTGGCGAGCCCTCGCTGACCGAGGTCCGCTGCGGCCACGATGCGCCGCGCAAGCAGTCGGTGGTATCCGCCGAAGGCGGCACGCCGCTGGTGCTGGAGCGTCGCGAACGCTGGTACTGCTCCGGCGAGATCGTCTGCAGCAAGCCGGTACCCAACTGCAAGCCCGTTACCCCCTGATTTCGGGTGAGCAATCCGGTGGTGCCGGCAGGCTAATATCCGGCATGCTCAAACTTCCCTCGTGTTCCCTGCTCGCTCTCGGCCTGCTGCCGCTCACCCTGTCCGCTGCCCGCGCCGCAGAGGCGCCGGTGGAACTGCCGCCGGTGGTCGTCAGCGGCGTGCCCACTCCCCGTCCCGAGGTGGAGGCGCCCGCCGCGATCGGCCGCGTCGACGCCGAGGACCTGTCCTGGACCCAGCCGCAGATCGGCCTGTCGGAGAGCCTGGCGCGGGTGCCCGGCATCAACGTGCGCAACCGCCAGAACTATGCGCAGGACCTGCAGATCCAGAGCCGCGGCTTCGGCGCGCGCTCCACGTTCGGCGTGCGTGGCCTGCAGCTGCGGCTCGACGGCATTCCGCTGACGGCGCCCGACGGCCAGGGTCAGCCCTCGAGCATGTCGATCTCCTCGCTGGACCACGTCGAAGTGCTGCGCGGGCCGCTGGCCTATCCCTACGGCAATGCTTCCGGCGGCGTGATCGCCGCCTTCTCGGCGCCGCCACCCGCGGTAACCACCTACGAGGCCCGCACCGTCATGGGCAGCGACGATACCTGGCGCGCCTCGGCCTCGGCCGCCGGCCAGGCGCTGGATGGGCGCCTCGGCTACCGCGTGGAGGGCCTGCGCTTCAAGACCGACGGCTACCGCGACCACAGTGCCGCGCAGCGCGACCAGGTGGCGGCCACCGCCAGCTGGCAGGTCGACGCCGGCAAGCGCATCAGCCTGCTGTTCAACAGCCTGTCGCAGCCGGAGGCGCAGGATCCGCTGGGCCTGAACCGCGCCCAGTTCGACGCCGACCCGCGCCAGGCCGATCCCGCCGCGACGATGTTCAACACGCGCAAGAGCCTCAACGACCGCGTCGGCGGCCTGCGTTACGAGCAGCAGTTCGCCGGCGGCGACAGCCTGGAGCTGGCGACGTATGCCAATGCGCGCCGTGTGCTGCAGTTCCAGTCGATTCCGGTGGGGGCGCAGGCGCCGGCCACGCATTCCGGCGGCGTGATCGACCTGGAGCGCGAAGGCTATGGCGCCGACGGGCGCTACACCATGAAGCTGCCGCGCGGCAGTCTCAGCGCCGGCCTGCAGCTGCAGGCCCTGAACGAGAACCGCAAGGGCTACGAGAATTTCGTCGGCGGCACGCTGGGCGTGCGCGGTGCGTTGCGCCGCGACGAGGACAACCAGGTCGACAGCTTCGACCAGTTCCTCAGCGGCGAGTGGCTGCTGTCGCAGCGCTGGAGCCTGCTCGGTGCCGTGCGGCACAGCGAGGTGGAGTTCGACTCCGAGGATCACTATGTCGTCGGCGCGAACAGCGACGACAGCGGCGACCACCGCTACAGCGCCACCACGCCGGCGCTGGCACTGCGCTACCAGTGGTGTTCGGCCAGCAGTTTCTACGGCAGCTGGGGCCGCGGCTTCGAAACGCCGACCGTCAACGAAGCGTCCTACCGGTCCGATGGCTCTGCCGGCTTCAACTTCGGCCTGAACGCCGCGCGCAGCGAAACCTTCGAGATCGGCTGGAAGCGTGCCCTGCCCCGTTCCGGTCTGTTCACGCTGGCGCTGTTCGACACCCGCAGCGACGACGACATCGTGCCCGCGCGCAGCAGCGGCGGCCGTGCCAGTTTCCAGAACGCCGACACGCAACGCCGCGGTGCCGAAGCGAGCCTGGCGCTGAAGATCGCCGGCGACTGGTCGCTGCAGCTGGCGGCGGACTACCTCGACGCCGAGTTCGACGAAACCTTCAGCTACCTCACCGGCACAGCCGCCAACCCGATCGTGAATACCGTGAGCAAGGGCAACGAGGTGCCCGGCATTGCCCGCCACAACGCCTTCCTGGAGCTGGCCTGGCGCCGTGCCCTGCCCGGCTGGTCGGCGGCGCTGGACGTCCGCCACTCGGCCGCAGTGCCGGTCAACGACCTCAACAGCGACGAGGCCGAGTCCTACCGCGTGGTCAACGCACGCCTGGCCTGGCTGCGTCCCTTCGGCCGCGGCTCGCTGGGGACCTTCGTGCGCGTCGACAACCTGTTCGACAAGACCTACGCCGGCTCGGTGATCGTCAACGACACCAACCTGCGCTTCTTCGAGCCGGCACCGGACCGCAGCTGGTTCGCGGGCGTGGAGCTGAATTTCCAGCCGTAGGGCGCCGGCGCAACGGGGAAGTCCCGGGCCGGCTAAAATCCGTCCTCACCTTCCCCCGCGACACTCCATGACCGGCAATCCCCTCCGCGACGAACTGGCAAGGCTGGGCTGGAACGCCGGGCTGGCGGCGGCGCTGGAGCAGCTGCCGCCGGTCCCCGGCCGGCCGGTGCGGATCATCGAGCAGCATCGCAGCGAGTACCGTGTCCATGACGGCGAGCGCGAGTTCAGCGCACGCAACCATCCCGCGCTGCACCAGGAGCTGACCAAGGCCGGCGACGGCGTGGCGGTGGGCGACTGGGCGCGCTACCAGGACGAGGGTGACTGGCTGACGCAACTCGTGCCGCGGCGCAGCCTGCTGGAACGTACGCGCGAGGACGGACGCCGCCAGCGGCTGGTGGCCAACGTCGATACTGCGCTGCTGGTCATGGGCCTGGACGGCGACTACAGCCCCGAGCGCCTGCTGCGCTACCGGCTGATGGCCGTGGCCAGCAGTGTCACCCCCGTGCTGGTGCTGACCAAGCTCGATCGCGCGCAGGACGCCGAGGCGCAGCGCCGCGAAATCGCCGGCCTGGCGCCGGACACCGCGGTGGTCACCATGGATGCCCGCAGCCCGCAGGCGCCGGAGCTGCTCGCTCCCTGGCTCACGGCGGGACAGACGCTGGCATTGTTCGGCTCCTCCGGCGTCGGCAAGTCTACGTTGATGAACAGCCTGCTCGGCACGGAGACGCAGCGCACCGGCGCGACCCAGGCCCATCAGGACGATCTCGGCCGGCATACCACCACCGCCCGCTTCCTGCGGCGGCTGCCGGGCGGCGCCTGCCTGATCGACACGCCGGGGCTGCGCGAGCTGAAGCTGTCGGAGGAACAGGCGCGGGTCGAGGACGATTTTTCGGACGTACTGCAGTTGGCGGCGCATTGCCGCTTCAGCGACTGCAGGCACCAGCGCGAACCGGGCTGCGCGGTGGTACGCGAGCTGTCGCCGCAGCGCATCGCGGCCTGGCGCGAGAGCCTGGCGCCGAAGAAGCCGGAAAGGAAGCCGGGGAAGTTCGGGCGCGGGAAGCCGTAATTGTCATGCCGGCGGAAGCCGGCAGGTGGATTCACATTTGAAATGCAACACTTTGGCGAAGACCTCGGCTGGGGTTTTGAAGCCGAGGCACTTGCGTGGCGTGTGATTGTAGATCTGAGCGATCTGCAGGAGTTGGTCTGGGGAGAGGTCTTCGACATTGGTTCCCCGGGGCAGCCAGCGACGCAAGCGCCCGTTGGCATTCTCGACGCCGCCCTTTTGCCAGGGGGAATGCGGATCGCAGAAATAGGTCCGCAAACCCAGGGGCTGATGCAGGGTGTGATGCAAGGCGAATTCGGTGCCGTTGTCGAAGGTGATACTGCGGCGCAGGGCTGGGGGCAGCGGGGCTAGCAGGGCCTTGAGCGTCTGAGCGACCGGTGCGGCAGCCTTGCTGGGCTGGCGCACGATCGCGGTCAGGCGGGACGTCCGCTCATGCAGGGTCAGGACGGCCTGGCCATAGCGCGCAAAGAGCATCAGGTCGGCCTCCCAGTGTCCTGCCTGGCGCCGGTCAGCTGCGGCCTTGGGGCGTTTTTCGATCGAAACCCGCTGCTGGATGTGCTCTGCCGGGCTGCCGCCCTTGCGGCCGCGGAACCCGCGCTTGCTCTTGGCTCGGGGCAGATAGAGACGCCAGGCATAGTCGTTGGTCCGGGCGATCTGGGCGGCAATGAAGCGATAGATGCTCTCGTAGCTGATCTGCAGGCCCTGCTGGGCCAGCCGCCGCGATACCTGCTCCGGGGACCAGCCACGGCGCAACCCCTCCAGAACCTGCTCCTGCAGCTCGGCACAGCGCAGTAGCCGGCTACCTTGCCAGCGGCGCGCCCGCGCCTGCTCACCGGCATAGACACTCTGGTAACCCTTGGCACCGGTGTTGCGCTTCAGCTCCCGAGAAACGCTCGATGGCGCGCGATCCAAAGCTGCCGCAATTTGCCGGATCGACTCCCCGGCCTGGCGCCGGCGGGCAATTTCACACCGTTCCTCGATTCCAAATTGCTCAAAGCTCTTGCGTCCCATTGCAGCACCCTCGTAATAGGGTGTTGCATTTGGTTTGTGAACTCACGGCATCCAGTCCTCGACGTGAGTAGCCCCTGCATGACTGGATACCGGCTTCCGCCGGTATGACAGTTCTTCAAAACTGCTTACGACTTCTTCCCCATCATCGCCTTCAAATCCGCAAACGGATTGCCGGTCGCCACGTTCTGCGTGCTTTCCCCGGACGCCTTGCGGCCGTCGTTGTCGGTGTAGCGCGAGTGCTCGTTGTCGTGGCAGTAGATGCACAGCAGCTCCCAGTTGCTGCCGTCCTCGGGGTTGTAGTCGTGGTTGTGGTTCCGGTGGTGCACGGTCAGCTCGCGCAGGTTGACGCGCGTGAACTCGCGGGCACAGCGGCCGCAGACCCAGGGATACATCTTGAGTGCGCGCTCGCGGTAGCCGGCGTCGCGGGTCGCGGCATTGCGCTGCGCATCCGCCACGATCTGGTCGAGCTTGGCGTTGTCGATCACGGTTTTCTTGATGACCATGGTCTTCTCCTGGCTATGCAGCGCGGGCGCGGCGGCGCTTGGGGGCGGACACATCCTGGATGCGCCGCCAGGGCTGCGCCTCCTCCAGGCCGTAGGCCAGTTCCAGCAGGGTGCGCTCGGCGCCATGCGCGGCGGCGATCTGCACGCCGATCGGCAGGCCTTCGGCACTCGCGCCCATCGGCAGCGAAATCGCCGGGCTGCCGGCGGCATTGTTCAGCGGCGTGAAACCGACGTAGCGCAGCAGGTTGTCGAACAGCGGCTCGAAGTCCTGGCGCGGCGACAGATGCCCGAGCTTGGGCGTCACATGCGCCAGCACCGGCGTGAGGATGGCGTCGTAGTTGCGGAACATGCGGGCGTAGTCGTCGTAGGACTTGCGCAGGCGGTAGAGCATCAGCGGCGTGCGCAGGATATTGCGCCGGTACATGTCGGCCAGGCCCAGGCTGAGGTTGTCGAGCTTGGAAGCGTCGAATCCCGGAGCGATGACCTTGCTGCCGAAGCGCGACACCGAGTAGGCCAGCATGCCCCAGTAGAGGCGGAAGTCGCCGGGGAACGAGGGCTTCACCGGCAGCACCAGTTCCTCGACGCGGTGGCCCAGGCCTTCCAGCAGCTTCGCGGTCGCTGCCACGGTTGCGCGCGTCTCGGCATCGGTGGCATGGCCATTGATGGAGTCGAAAGACAGGCCGATGCGCAGGCTCTTCTTGCCCGGCCCTTCCACCAGCCCGATGGCCGGCAGCTTGGGATTGCGCCAGGTGCCTTCCATGCCGGCGAAGAAATGCGCGGTATCGCGCACGCTGCGCGTCACCACGCCCTCGGAGACGATGTTCACCGGCAGGCTGCGCGCCGATTCGCCGTCGATGAAGCGGCCGCGCGTGGGCTTCAGGCCCACCAGGCCGCAGCAGGCGGCGGGGATGCGGATGGAGCCGCCGCCGTCGTTGGCATGGGCGATCGGCACCACGCCGGCCGCGACCAGGGCCGCGGAGCCGCCGGAGGAGGCACCGCTGGAGTAGTCGGTGTGCCAGGGGTTTCGGGTGGGCTCGTGGCGCAGGAACTCGGTGCTGGCGTTGAAGCCGAACTCCGGCAGGCGGCTCTTGCCCAGCACGGTGAAGCCCTGCGCCAGGTACTGGCGGGCGAAGGCGCCGTCGGCCGCCGCCGGCTTGCCCGGCACGGCGTCGGAACCATGGCGCGTCGGCAGGCCGGCCACATCGGTGTTGTCCTTGACGAAGGTCGGCACGCCGCCGAAGGCGCCCGGACGCGCGCTGCGGCGCAGGGCGGTCTCGTAGGCCTCGGCCTGCACGGCATTGAGCGCGCCCACGGCCTCGGCGCGGGCGATGGCGGCAGCCGCCACCTCGCGGCCGCTCAGTTCACCGGAGCGGACCAGGCGGGCCAGGGCCACGGCGTCGTGGTCGGCCAGCGCGTCGTCGCGGAAGGCATGCAGGGTCTGGGGCGTCTGGGCGGGCATTCTGCGGGGTCCGAAGGGTTGAAGGGGGCCAATATAGCGGGCGCACCGCCGTTCGTCCGCCTGCGCTGAAGTTCCACTCAGTCCGGCCGTTAACGAATGACCATGGGCCAGACGATCGGCAAGTTCGAAGTGCGGCGCCTGCTCGGCCAGGGCGCGCAGAGCCGCGTCTACCTGGCCTGGGACCCGGACCTGCAGCGCGAGGTGGCGATCAAGCGCCTGCTGCCGCAGCGCACCGGCCTGCCGGCCGCACCGCAGGCCGAGGCGCGCAACGTCAGCCGCCTGCGCCATCCCAACATCGTCCCGATCTTCGACATGGGCGAGCAGGACGGCCAGGCCCACCTGGTGTTCGAGTACGTGGCCGGCCAGACCCTGCAGCAGCTGATGGCCAAGGGAGCCCTCGCCCCGGCCCGGGCGGCGGAACTGATGGTCGGCGTGCTGGAGGCCCTGGAACAGGCCCATGCCCAGGGCGTGATCCACCGCGATCTGAAACCTTCCAACATCCTGGTGGATGCCGGCGGCCAGCCGCGGGTGATGGACTTCGGCATCGCCAGCCGGGTCGCGGCGCCGCAGGGGGTCGAAGAGGGCCTGGTCGGCAGCCCGGCCTACATGGCGCCGGAATACGTTCGCACCCGCGATGCCGGCCCTCAGTACGACGTCTTCGCCGCCGGGCTGATCCTGTTCGAGATGCTCAGCGGCCGGCGCGCCGTGCAGGGCGAGCATGCGCTGCAGGCGATCCACCAGCTGGCCAACATGCCGCTGGTGTTCCCGGCCGAGGTGGCGCTGGATGGCCGCCTGCAGGACATCGTCGCCAAGGCCACCGCGAAGGAGCCGGAACTGCGCTATGCCAGCGCGCAGCAGATGCGCGAGGCGCTGCAGGCCTACCTGCGCCCGGCAGTGAACGCCGCCGGCGACGGCGGGCGCCAGAGCACGCTGGAATTCCTGCTGCGGCGCATGAAGGTGAAGAGCGACTTCCCGGCGATGTCCACCGCGATCAACGCGATCCAGCGCCTCGCCGCCTCGGAGAAGGCCGACATCCAGAAGCTGTCGAACGCGATCCTCAAGGACTTCGCGCTGACCAACAAGATCCTGCGCCTGGTCAACTCCGCCTACTATCCCAAGCTGTCGGGGGAACGCATCCGCACGGTGTCGCGCGCCATCGTGATGCTGGGCTTCGACGCGGTGCGCGGCATCGCCATCTCGCTGATGCTGTTCGAGCATATCGGCGACCGCAAGCAGGCCGGCGTGCTGCGCGAGGAGTTCCTGCGCAGCAACCTCGGCGGCATGCTGGGACGCGAGCTGGGCGCGAAGCTGCTGCCGGGCCATGGCGAGGAGGCTTTCATCTGCGCGCTGTTCCACGACCTGGGGCGACTGCTCGCGCACTATTACTTCTGGGAGGAGGCCGAGACCATCGCCAGGCTGGTGGCGGCGGAAGGCTGCACGCAGGACGAGGCCGCGTTGCGCGTGCTGGGCATCAGCTACCAGGACCTGGGCGTCGGCGTGGCACGCAGCTGGGGCTTCCCCGAGCCGATCGTGCACAGCATGCGGCGCCTGCCGCCGGGCAAGCCGCCGGTGGCGCGCTCGCAGGATGAGCAGCTGCGCCTGCTCAGCGCCTGCGCCGGCGAGGCCTGCGCGATCCTCGACAGCGGCGCCGACCGCAGCACGGCAATGGCCGCGCTCGCGGCGCGTTTTCGCGACAGCCTGGGCCTGGGCGAACGCCAGTTGAACGACGCCATCAAGCAGGCCGCGCTGGGCCTGGCCGAATTGTCGGGCACGCTCGGCATCGACCTGGCGCGCAGCCGTCTGGGGCAGAAGCTGTCTGACACGCCAGTTCCCGAAACCCCGGCCGCGCACGTCGCCAGTTGCGAACTGCGCGTGGACGATGCAGCAGCGGCCGAACTGGTGGAATCCGGCAATGCCGAGGCGATACTCGCCGCCGGCATCCAGGAGGTCAGCAAGGCCCTGCTCGACGACCTGCCGCTGACGGAGCTGCTGCAGATCGTCACCGAGACGGTGTACCGCTCCACCCGCGTCAACCGCGTGCTGATGTGCCTGCGCGACGAGCGCAAGCCGCTGATGCGGGCGCGCTTCGGCTTCGGCAACGGCTGCGATGAACTGGTGAAGCAGTTCGAGTTCCCGCTGGCCGGCAGCGACCTGTTCAACCTTATCCTGGGCAAGGACTCCGACGTGCTGATCCGCGACGCCGGCGATGCAAAGGTCCGCGCGCGCCTGCCGCCCTGGTACCTGTCGCGGGTGGACGCACCGACCTTCCTGGTATTCCCGCTGAACGTACGCGGCACGCCGGCGGCAATGATCTACGCCGACTCGGACAAGCCCGGGGCGATCAGCGTCTCCGACAAGGAGCTGTCGCTGCTGCACACGCTGCGCAACCAGGCGGTGCTGGCGATCCGGCAGGCGCGCTGAGCGGGCCGCTACTTCTTCGCCTTCAGGCCCTTTTCGCAGAGCGCGCGGTTCTTCCAGGTGGCCGGGGCAATGGTCGAGAACATGTCGAAGTCGGCCGGCGGCAATTCCTGCAGCGACTCCATGTCCGGATGCGCGGTGCCGGTGTTCGGCTCCAGGGTCTTGAGACAGTCCTGGTAGCGTCCCAGGTGATACTCGGTGATCGCCAGGTCGTTGCGCAGCTTGTCCTGGTCGATCCAGTTGTAGAAGACGCCGCACTCCGCGATCAGCGACGACAGCGTCGCATGCGCCTGGTCGTAGGTCTTGGTGCGGTACTGCTTCAGGAACAGGTCCTGGCGCTGCCGCAACTGCTTCCGCTCGCAGGACGGCGGTGGCAGGCGGTAGGTACCGTCGTAGGTCGCCCTGGCGCCGCAGTAGTAGTTGCAGGCCTCGGGATCGAAGTTGGAGGGTTGCAGCTCGATGTCGTCGCCCTTGGCCTTGATCGAGATCGTGCAGGGCCTGGACGGTGGATTCGTGGGAACGACCACGCCCTTGCGCAGGTTGCCCTTCAGTTCACAGACATGGGCGTTGGCGCCGGTGGTCTCGATGGCGACGGGCTGGCCCTTGCCCTTGTCGGCACCCAGCGTCAGGCTGCCCCAGCCCTCGAGCAGGATGTACTTGCCGGGCCGCAGGCTGTCGGCCGCCGCCGTGAGCGACAGCAGGCACAGGGCGAGGAACGCGAAAATCCGGAGCGGGTTCATACCCGCACTCTAGCGGTTCAGTCCGCCGCCGGTAACCGCAGCTCCGCCTCGAAGCCGCCGCCGATGCGATTGCGGAAATGCAGGCTGCCTTCACAGGCCTCGACACAGCGGCGCACGATCGCCAGGCCCAGACCGTGACCGCCGCGCTCGCGGCTGCGGGCGGCGTCGGGGCGGAAGAAGGGCTGGCCCAGCCGCGGCAGCGCCGCCTCCGGCACGCCGGGGCCGCTGTCTCGTACCCACAGGCTGAGTTCGCCGCCGGCACGCTCCGCGGCCACCGCGATGGCGCTGCCGCCGCCATGGCGGGCGGCGTTGCGCAGCAGGTTGCTCAGGGCGCGCAGCAGCAGGGCACGCTGGCCGCGCACGGCCAGACCGGCAGCCACCGCAACCTCCACCTGCGACAAGGCTTCTCGGTCGATGGCCTCGGCCAGCAGCGGGCGCAGCTCGATGCGCTCGGGAGCGGCGCGGTCGGCCTCCATGCCGGCACGCGAGAACAGCAGCAGTTCGTTGAGCAGCTCGGACATCTGGCGTGCGTCGTCCTGCACGTCCTGCAGCGTTTCCCGCGCATCGTCGCCGACGCGCGACTCCAGCAGGCCCAGGCCGATCTGCATGCGCGCCAGCGGCGAAATCGTCTCGTGCGCAACGTCGGCGAGAAACTGCTTCTGGCTGGAGACGTAGTGCTGCAGGCGTCCCGCCATGTCGTTGATCGAGCCCGCCAGCTGGCCCAGTTCGTCGCCGCGGCGCTCGTCCGGCAGGCGCGACTCGAAGCGTCCGGCGGCGATGCGGCGCGTGGCCAGCTTCATGCGCACCACGGCGCGCGCGATGCCGAAGAAGAACGGCGCCCACACCAGTGCCGAGAGGCCCACCGCGATCAATGCCAGGCGCAGCCATTCGCCGACGCCGAGAAAGACCGCCAGCGCATAGACCGAAGGCACGTCGACGCGGATATCCAGCGGCCGGCGGCCGGCCTCGGTCGTGACCATGGTGGGAATGACGATGCCGTAAGGCCCGCCGATGCCGGCTTGCCGCAGCTCCAGGCGATCGCCTGGCCCGCCGAAGCGCGGCGGCGGTCCGCCGCGGCCCATGCCATGCGGTGGGCCATCCATCATCCGCGGCGGAGGCCCTCGGCCCTCTCCGGGCGGCGGTCCGCCGGGCCCTCCCGGTCCGGACTTGGGGCCGTCGGTGGAGAAGCCAACGCCGTAGCGCTCGCTGTAGGCCGCCAGGATCTGCGGCCACTGCGCCTGCGGCGCCTGCGACAGGTCGTTGCTGATCAGCTCGCCGATGATGCCCAGGCGTTCCCGAGCGGCCGGCGACAACAGGCTGCCCCAGCCGGCCCAGCCGATCAGCAGCACCGCCAGCACCAGCAGGTTGAGTGCCAGCAGCAGCAGCGCGCGCAGGTACAGCGGCAGGCGCAGGCTCATCGGGAATCGGGTTTCTGCAGCAGGTAGCCGGCGCCGCGCACGGTGCGGATGTAGCGCGGCTCGCGCGGGTCGTCGCCGAGCTTGCGGCGCAGCGCGGTGATGTGGACGTCCACCGAGCGGTCGTTGGCATCGAAACGGCGGTCGCGCAGGCCTTCCACCAACTGCTCGCGCGAACGCAGGCGGCCGGCATGCCGCGCCAGCTCGGCCAGCAGGTCGAACTCCACCGGCGTCAGCGCCAGTTCCGTGCCGCCCAGGCGCACGCTGCGACCGTCGAGATCCAGCTGCAGTCCGCCGAAGTCCAGCAGGCGCGAGGGCGGCTCCGCCGGCGCGGCACGGCGCAGCAGCGCACGGATGCGCGCCGTCAGTTCGCGCGGCGACACGGTCTTGGGCAGGTAGTCGTCGGCGCCCTGGTCCAGTCCCATGACCCGGTCGCCCTCGTCCCCGCGCGCGGTGAGCATCAGCACCGGCACCCTGGAGGTTTCCCGCAGCCGCTTCAGCACCTCCAGGCCGTCGAGACCCGGCAGCATGCCGTCGAGGACCACCAGGTCCCAGCCGCCGCCGGCGGCCAGCGCCAGGCCCGAGGGGCCGTCATGCGCCGGCGTCACCGAGTAGCCCTGCTCATGCAGGTAGCCGGTGAGCAGGCGCGTCAGCTTGACGTCGTCGTCGATCAGCAGCAGCTGTGGTGGACGCTGGGGCGCGGACATGGTCTCAGGGTGGGCAAGCCATGGCGCGGCGTCAACCGGGACTGCCGTGGGGTGGAAGACATCGATCATGCCTGCAGTGTCTGCCGCAGCAACGGCGCCTGCCCTGCTTCTTTACACAGCCTTAACGCTGCGACGCCGCTATCATTCGGCTTCCCCCAACCGGAGAGTCCCATGGCTTATGTCCTGCTGATCATCGAGCGCCCCGGCTGGCGCCAGGACCGCACGGCGGATCAGGGCCAGCATCATTTGCGGGCGATGCAGGATTTCAGCGGCGCGCTGCAGGCACGCGGCATCCTGCGCGCCGTCGAATCGCTGCGCCCGACCAGTGCGGAGAGCCTGCGTATCGAAACCCGTGACGGCCAGCGCCGCCAGTTCGACGGCCCTTTCGCCGAGGCCAAGGAAATGGTCGGGGGCTTCTTCCTGCTGGACTGCGGCCGCGAGGAAGCCCTGGCCATCGCCCGCGACTGCCCGGCTGCCGAGTGGGCGACGGTGGAACTGCGCGAGACCGGGGTCTGCTCGGAGAACTAAGCGCAGCGCTGCCCCCTCGGCAGGGGTGCTGCCACAGCTGCTGGAAGTCATCGCGCCGTGAGAGACTGGCGCTGCCAGGCACTGTCGCCAAGCCCGAAATCCTAGAACACCCCATGGCCAAGAAACTCAGCAAGTCCCAGCGCGCCGTCATGATCTGGCTCAGCCGCGGCTGGAAGGCCTATGTCGCCTACGGCAACCGCGTGGAGGTCAACGGCAAGCCGGTCTGCACCACCGAGACCATGGCCGTGCTGGAGAAAGCCGGCCTGATCGAGCGCGAAGGCGTCGCCGCCTGGACTGCCACGCCCGCCGGGCGCGAGTGGCGCGATCCGCCGGCGGCAGCCTGAGTCGAATTGCACGAAACCTGCGCGGTCCCCGCACCGGGATTGCACGCGCCTTCCCTAGTCTTCGAACCCATTGGCTTCCCGCTCGCGGAAGCCGGATGCCCGAGGACAGTCCATGCAGCATCAGCAACACCCCGCGGGTGACGCCCGCAGCCTCTCCGGCCTGATTGCCGCCGGGCCGCTGGCCCTGCTGCATCGCTTCGACCGGCACCTGATGAATCGCCCCGTCCGGCCGCTGCTGGCCGGGTTGCGGTGCTACGGCCTGGAGTTCTGGTACTTCGGCATCAAGCAGGCGCGGGCCTGCCTCTTCGCGGGGCTGTTCTTCACCGCGATGTTCTCGCTGCCCCGCGAGGGTCTCTTCGGCGTTCCGCGCTACGACGTCCTGCTGCTCGTCGCCCTCGCCATCCAGGGCTGGATGGTCTGGAGCGGGCTGGAATCGCGCGATGAGCTGAAGGCGGTCTGCCTGTTCCATGTCATCGGCTTCGCGCTGGAGGTGTTCAAGACCTCCAGCGGCATCAGGTCCTGGGCCTACCCGGACTTCGCCTGGAGCAAGCTGCTGGGCGTGCCGCTGTTCTCCGGTTTCATGTACGCCGCCATCGGCAGCTACATGATCCAGGCCTGGCGGCTGCTCGACCTGCGGATCCGCCACCATCCGCCGTACTGGATGTCGGCCTTGCTGGCCTTGCTGATCTACACCAACTTCTACACGCATCACACTATCGGCGACTACCGCTGGCATCTGGCCGCCGCCACGCTCGGCCTCTATGCCCGCACCACGGTGATCTTCCACCCCTACGACCGGCCGCGCAGCATGCCGCTGCTGCTGTCCTTCGTGTTGATCGGCTTCTTCATCTGGCTGGCAGAGAACATGGGGACCTTCTTCGGCCTCTGGAGGTATCCCAACCAGATCGGCGCATGGGCCCACGTCCACGTCGGCAAATGGAGTTCCTGGTCGATGCTGGTGATCATGACCCTGACGATCGTGGCGAGCCTCAAGGGCATCCGGGAACGGGTCCACGTCGCCGCGGAATGAACGTGGGATCGGGCAGGCAATGGCTTACCATTTCCCACCCGAGGAGCCGCAGGGACCTGTCATGAACGCCGCCGTCGATTCCCGCGAGAGCCGCGCCGCCTGGCTGCTGATGATCGTCGCCGCGACGATCCTGACGCTGACCATGGGCGTGCGGCAGTCGCTGGGACTGTTCGTGGCGCCGATCCACGACAGCAGCGGCCTGTCTATTGCCACGATCAGCTTCGCGCTGGCGGTGGGCCAGCTCATGTGGGGCGTGGCGCAGCCGCTGTTCGGCATGTACGCCGACCGCCACGGCTCGGTGGGCGTGGTGCAGCTGGGCGGCCTGATGCTGGCCGGCGGCCTGGCGCTGGCGCCCTTCCTGCCCAATCAATGGGGCCTGCTGTTCGCCCTGGGCATTCTCTCGGCGGCTGGCGCGGGCGCCGGCAGCTTCTCGATCCTGATCGGCGCCACCTCGCGCCTGCTGCCGCCGGAGCGCAGGCCCTTCGCGGCCGGCTTCATCAATGCCGGCGGCTCCTTCGGCCAGTTCCTGTTCGCACCGCTGACGCAGCTCGTGATCGCCGCGTCCGGCTGGGCCGCGGCGATGTTCACGCTGGCCGCCAGCAGCCTGCTGACCCTGCCGCTGGCGCGCAAGCTGCGCGCGCCGGTGGTGGCGCCCGGCGTGCCGGTGGCCACCACCGAACCGGGCCTGGGCGGCGAGGTGCGCCGCGCCTTCGCCGACCGCAGCTACTGGTGCCTGCACCTGGGCTTCTTCACCTGCGGCCTGCACATCGCCTTCCTGGTGACGCATCTGCCGGGCGAGGTGGCGCTCTGCGGCCTGCCGGCCAGCGTCTCGGCAGTGTCGCTGGCGCTGATCGGCCTGTTCAACATCGCCGGCAGCCTCACCGCCGGCGCACTGGGCCAGCGCTACCGCATGAAGTGGCTGCTGGCCGCGATCTACGCCAGCCGCGCGCTGATGATCGCGATCTACCTGGTGTCGCCGCGCACGCCGCTGACCTTCTATATCTTCGCCGCCGCCCTGGGCTTCACCTGGCTGGCCACGGTGCCGCCCACGGCCGGGCTGGTGGGCAAGCTGTTCGGCACCCGCTACCTCGCCACGCTGTTCGGCCTGACCCTGCTGTCGCACCAGATCGGCGGTTTCTTCGGTGCCTGGCTGGGCGGGCTGACGATCACGCGCTTCGGCGACTACAGCTGGATGTGGTACGCCGACATCGGCTTCGCCCTGCTGGCGGCGCTGGCGAACCTGCCGATCCGCGAGGACCGGCCTGCGCCCCGCCCCGTAACTGCCTGAATCGGCGACGAAAATCTGCCTCCTGGGGCTACCTCGCACAAAAGGGTGAGGCCGACTCACCAAACCCCGCCTACCCTTGCGAAAACTGACCGGGTGGGTCGCGTGGGCAGCTTGAATGCCTACCATTGAGGCCGACTCATCCCGAACCGTACCCCAGGAGAAACACATGTCTGAACCCGTCCTTGTCGAACGCCGCGACGCGGTGCTGTGGATCACCATCAACCGCGAGGAGCGCCGCAACGCCCTCAACGAGCAGGTCGTGCGCGCGATCGACAAGGGCATCGCCGACGCCGTCAGCGGTGGCGAGGTCAAGGCGATCGTGCTGACCGGCGCCGGCGACAAGGCCTTCTGCGCGGGTGCGGACCTGGCCAAGAACGCCCAGGGCTTCGCCTTCGCGGTCGACTATGCGCGGCCCAAGCACTACATCGTGGATCTGTTCAAGCGCCTGCAGGAATGCACCCTGCCGGTGATCGCCCGCGTCAACGGCCACGTCATGGCCGGCGGCTTCGGCATCCTCTGCGCCTGCGACATGGCGGTGGCAGCCGACGATATCCGCATCGGCACCACGGAATCCAAGATCGGCGTCACGCCGATGATGATCCTGCCTTACATGCTGCGCGTGCTGCCGCCGCGCAAGCTGCAGGAGATGTGCATCACCGGCGAGCAGTTCACGGCGCAGGATGCGCTGGACTGGGGCGTGGTGAACTACGTGGTGCCGCGCGCCGAACTCGACGCCAAGCTCGACTGGCTGCTGGCCCGCGTCACCGACAAGTCGCCCACCGCGATCCGCCTGGGCAAGCAGGCCTACAACGCGATGCGCGACATGAGCCTGCGCGAGTCCCTGGAATTTGCCCAGGCGATGGTGCCGATCATGTCGAGCACGCAGGACGCGAAGGAAGGCATGGCGGCTTTCCAGGAAAAGCGTCCGCCGAATTTCACGGGCAATTGATTTAACCCGAAATGACCCACGGACCGTTCATGCCGAGTGCCGCGAAGCGGTGTATCGAGGCACGTGCGGTGCGCCCCTCGATAAACCGGCCGGTCATCCCGAGTGACCCGCGATAGCGGGTTGTATCGAGGGACGCGGCACTCGGGGAGAACGGAATGGTGGTTGGAGCATAAAAAATGAAAGACCAAGTAAGGATCGGTTGCGGTGCCGGCTTCTGGGGCGACTCTGCCGAAGGCCCGAAGCAGCTGGTCGAGTCCGGCGAGATCGACTACCTGGTGCTCGACTACCTGGCCGAGATCACCATGAGCCTGCTGGCGCGTGCCCGCGCCAAGGACCCCAACACCGGCTATGCCACCGACTTCCCATCGGTGGTCGCCAGCCTGGCGCCGAAGCTGAAAGAGCAAGGCATCCGCGTCGTCACCAATGCCGGCGGCGTCAATCCGCAGGCCTGCAAGGCGGCGATCGACGAGAAACTCAAGGCCCTGGGGATCGACCTCAAGGTCGCCATCGTCACCGGCGACGACCTGCTGCCGCGCGCGGCCGAGTTCGCGGACACGAAGGAAATGTTCAGCGGCGACGCCATGCCGCCGAAGCTCTGGAGCATGAACGCCTACCTGGGCGCCTTCCCCATCGCTCACGCCCTGAACGGCGGCGCCGACATCGTGCTGACCGGCCGCTGCGTCGACAGCGCCGTGGTGCTGGGCGCGCTGATCCACGAATTCCAGTGGCAGGCCGACGAGTTCGACAAGCTCTCCGCCGGCAGCCTCGCCGGCCATGTCATCGAATGCGGCGCCCAGGCCACCGGCGGCGTCAGCACCGACTGGGAAAAGGTCGCGGGCGACTGGGATCAGATGGGCTTCCCCATTGCGATCTGCAATGCCGATGGCAGCTTCATCACCACCAAGCCGGCCAACACCGGTGGCCGTGTCGCCCCCGACACCGTGGCCGAGCAGATCGTCTACGAAATCGGCGACCCCTCGGCCTACCTGCTGCCGGACGTGAGCTGCGACTGGCGCAACCTCAAGCTGATCCAGGTCGGCGAGAACCGCGTGGAGGTCTCGGGTGCGAAGGGCCGCGCGCCGACCTCGCAGTACAAGGTTTCCGCCACCTGGCAGGACGGCTTCCGCACCACCGGCACGATGATGATCGGCGGCGTGGATGCGGTGGCCAAGGCCGAGGCCGTGGCCGCGGCGATCCTGAAGCGCACGCGCGCCATGTTCGCCAAGCGCGGCCTGGCCGACTACACGCGCAGCGACGTTGAAGTCCTCGGTGCCGAGGCCAACTGGGGCGCCAACAGCCGCCGCCGCGACGCCCGCGAGGTGATCCTGAAGCTCGCCGTGCACCACGCCGACAAGAACGCGCTGGAAATCTTCGGCCGCGAGTTCATCCCGCCGGCCACGGCGATGGCCCAGGGCATTACCGGCTTCGCCGGCGGCCGCCCCTCGCCGACGCCGCTGGTGCGCCTGTTCTCCTGCCTGGTGCCGAAGGACCAACTGCCGATCGAGGTGGATGGCAAGCCCTTCACCGCGCCGGCGGTGGCCTATGGCGATGCCGCGGGACTGCCCGCAACCCCGAACGAGGGCGCCGCTCTCGCCGGCCCGACCAGGAAGGTTCCGCTCATCAAACTCGCGTATGGCCGCTCCGGCGACAAGGGCGACTCGGCCAACATCGGCATCCTGGCCCGCAAGCCGGAGTACCTGCCGCTGCTGCGCGCCCAACTGACGTCGGAAGCCGTGCAGCAGTACTTCGCGCACTTCGTGCGGGGCAAGGTCGAGCGTTTCGAGATTCCGGGCCTCAACGGCTTCAACTTCCTGATGCAGAACGCGCTGGGCGGCGGCGGCATGGCCAGCCTGCGCTATGACCCGCAGGGCAAGATGCTGGCGCAGGTCTTGATGGACTTCGAGATCGACGTGCCGCTGAGCCTGACGCCCTGATGAGCCGCGCCGCCGCCAAGAAGCCCGTGGTGCGCCTGGCACGCGAGCAGCGTGTGGACGAGATCCTCGTCGCGGCGCGCGACGTGTTCTGCGAGAAGGGCTACGAGGCCTCGGCCGTGGCCGAGATCGCGGCTCGCATGGGCGTGGTGGAAGGCACGATCTACAAGTATTTCGCCAGCAAGCGCGAGCTGCTGCTCAAGGTGCTGGAGCACTGGTACGAGGAGATGTTCGGCGACTACGCGCGTGATCTCGCTGGCGTCAGCGATGCGCGCGGCCGCCTGCGCCTGCTGGTGTGGCGCCACCTGCGCTCCATCCGCGACTACCCCCTGCTCTGCCGCCTGATGTTCCGCGAGGTGCGCTCGGAGCAGGACTACCGCGGCTCCGAGCTGCACGAGATGAACCGGCGCTACACGCAATTCCTGCTCGAGGTGATCGAGGCTGGCGTGCGCGGCGGCGAGTTCCGCGGCGACCTGCCGGCGGCGCTGCTGCGCGACCTGGTCTACGGCGGCATCGAGCATGGCACCTGGAACTACATCTGCGGCCGCGGCGAACTGGATATCGACGCCATGGCGGAACAACTCACCGCGGTGCTCTGCGAAGGCATCGCCAGGACGGCCGAACCCGGCCTGAAACAGGAAATGGAGCGGCTGTCGCAGATCGCAAGCCGCATCGAAAAGGCATTGCCGAAGAAGTGAACCCCATGACAACAGCCCTACCCGATGTCTCGAAGTGGCCCTTCCAGTCCGTGCTCGTCGCCAACCGCGGCGAGATCGCCGTGCGCGTGCTGCGCACCGTGCAGAAACTCGGCCTGAAGGGCATCGTCGTCTACCACGCCGCCGACCGCGGCACCGCCGCGGTGAAGATGGCCGACCAGGCCATCGAGATCACCGGCAGCACGCCGGTGGCCAGCTACCTGGACGGGGCACAGATCATCGCCGCGGCCAAGGCCAGCGGCGCCGGCGCGATCCATCCGGGCTACGGCTTTTTGTCCGAGAACAAGGGCTTCTGCGCCGCCGTGGAGGCCGCGGGCTTGCGCTTCATCGGCCCCACGCCGGAGCAGATCGACCTGATGGGCGACAAGGTGCGCGCGCGCAACTTCGTCGAGAAGGCCGGCTTCCCGGTCGCGCCCTCGGCGATCGAGGACGACGATCCCAAGACCTTCGTCGAGCGCTCGCGCCAGGTCGGCGCACCGCTGCTGATCAAGCCTTCCGCCGGCGGCGGCGGCAAGGGCATGCGCATCGTGCGCGACCTGTCGATCCTGGAACAGGAGATCGAGCGCGGACGTTCGGAAGGCCAGCGCTACTTCGGCGACGGCCGCCTGTACTGCGAGCGCTACATCGAGAACCCGCGCCACATCGAGGTGCAGGTGCTGGGCGACGGCCAGGGCAGCGTGGTGCACGTCTTCGAGCGCGAGTGCTCGGTGCAGCGCCGCTTCCAGAAGATCGTCGAGGAGACTCCCTCCCCGGCGCTGGACGCCGCGCTGCGCGACAAGATCTGCGAGACCGCGGCCGGCATCGCCCGCTCGCTCGACTATCGCAACGCCGGTACGGTGGAGTTCATCTTCGGCCAGGGCGGCGAGTTCTACTTCCTGGAGATGAACACGCGCCTGCAGGTGGAGCACCCGGTCACCGAGGAAATCACCGGCATCGACCTGGTGCTGCAGCAACTGCGCGTGGCCGCCGGCGAGAAGCTGGGCTACGGCCAGGCCGACGTGAAGTCCTCCGGCCACTCCATCGAGTTCCGTATCTACGCCGAGGACGCCGCGCGCGGCTACACGCCGACCACCGGCCCGATCCTGGTACTGCACCCGCCGCAGGGCGAAGGCGTACGCTGGGACAGCGGCGTGCTGCAGGGCGGCGAGGTCACCTCGGCCTTCGATCCGATGATCGCCAAGCTGATCATCCGCGCCAAGGACCGTACCGAGGCCATCGCGCGTGCCGACAAGGCCCTGCGCGAGACCGTGCTGCTGGGCTGCAAGACCAACACCGCCTTCCTGCGCCGACTGATCCAGCACCCGGCCTTCGTCGCCGGTGATGTGCACACCGGCTTCCTGGACGCCAACCCGCAGATCGCGGCGGAGCCGGAGCTGCCGTCGGAAACGCTGCAGGCCCTGCTGGGCGCCGCGGCGCTGAGCACGCGGCCGATGCGCGATGTCGCCGATGCCGTGCCGGACATGCATGCCGCCATGGGCGGCTGGAGAAACTAATGCATCACGCCTTCAAGCTCGGCGACACCGAGCACAACGTTGAAATCTCCCGCAGTGCCGATGCCTATCGGCTGCACCTCGGCGACCAGGAAGTGGCGGTCGACCTGAAGACCGGCGCCGATGGCCGTGCCTGGCTGACGCTGGGTGAGCGCCACGTCGAGGTGGTCATCGCCACGCGCGGCGACGACGTCTTCGTGCACCTGGACGGTGAGGCCTACCAGTTGCGCTACCAGCACCCGCTGGACCGCCTCGCGGCGCAGGCCGGCGGCGCTGCCGAGGACAACATCCGCGCACCGATGCCGGGCAGCATCGTCGCGGTGCAGGTCAAGGCCGGCGATGCCGTGACCAAGGGCCAGACCCTGCTGGTGATGGAGAGCATGAAGATGGAAACCACGATCGCCGCGCCGCGTGACGGCACGATCGCCGCCATCACCTACGAGAAGGGCCAGACCTTCGACCGCGACGCGCTGCTGCTGAGCCTGGAGCCGAACAAGTGAAGAGAATCGAGAGCAAGCTGAACACGGCCTCCGCCGAGTTCCAGGCCAACGCCGCCCACAACCGCAAGCTGGCCGGCGAGTTCAAGGAAAAGCAGCGCGCGGTGCGGCACGACCGCCCGCAGCGCGACATCGACCGCCTGCGCCAGCAGAACAAGCTGCTGGTGCGCGAGCGCCTGGCGCAGCTGCTGGACCCGGGCACGCCCTTCCTGGAGTTCTCCTCGCTGGCGGCCAACGAGGCCTACGACGGCGAAGTGCCGGGTGCGGCCTGCGTCACCGGCATCGGCATCGTGTCCGGCCGTGAAGTGGTGATCAATGCCGGCGACGCCTCGGTCAAGGGTGGCGCCTGGTACCCGCTGACGGTGAAGAAGACCATCCGCGCGCTGGACATCGCGATCGAGAACCGCTTGCCGGTGGTGCATCTCTGCGACTCCGCCGGCGGCTTCCTGCCGCTGCAGGCCGACCTGTTCGCCGACAAGTATTATGCCGGCCGCATCTTCCGCAACCAGTGCATGCTGTCGAAGATGGGCATCCAGCAGGTGTCGGTGGTGCTGGGCCATTGCACGGCCGGCGGCGCCTATGTGCCGGGCCTGTCGGACTACAACGTGATCGTGCGCGGCACCGGCGCGATCTTCCTCGCCGGCCCGCCGCTGGTGAAGGCGGCCACCGGTGAGGACGTGAGCGTCGACGAGCTCGGCGGCGCCGACATGCACACCAGCGTCTCCGGCACCGCCGACTACCCGGCGTCCTCGGAAGAGGAAGCCATCGCCATCGCCCGCGACATCGTGGCGCAGTTCAAGCGGCCGCAGAAGGCACACACCGAGTGGCAGCCGCCCGAGGCACCGCACTACGATCCCTCCGAGCTGTATGGCGTGCTGCCGCGCGACATCAAGCAGGGCTTCGACATGCGCGAGGTGATCGCGCGCCTGGTGGACGGCTCGCGCTTCCACGAGTACCAGCCCAACTACGGCAAGACCCTGATCTGCGGCTATGCGCACCTCTGGGGCTACAAGATCGGCATCCTGGCCAACAACGGCGTGCTGTTCAACGACAGCGCGCTCAAGGGTGCCCACTTCATCGAACTGTGCAACCAGGGCCGCACGCCGATCGTGTTCCTGCAGAACATCACCGGCTTCATGGTGGGCAAGGAGTACGAGCGCCGCGGCATCACCAAGGACGGCGCCAAGATGATCATGGCCGTGTCCAACTGCGAAGTGCCCAAGTTCACCGTGATGTGCCATGGCTCCTTCGGCGCCGGCAACTACGGCATGAGCGGCCGCGCCTTCGACAGCCGCTTCCTGTTCAGCTGGCCGCAGTCGCAGATTTCGGTGATGGGCGCCGAGCAGGCCGCCAACACCCTGGCCGACGTCAAGATCCGCCAGCTTGCCCGTACCGGCAAGAAATTGTCCCAGGAGGAAATCGACGCCATCCGCGACCCGGTGCTGGGCGAGTTCAAGCGCAAGCAGAGCGCCTACTGGTCCACCTCGGAAATCTGGGACGACGGCATCATCGACCCGGCGGACACCCGCAATGCCCTGGGTATCGCCCTCTCGGCCGCCCTGAACACCCCCATCGGCGATCCCCGCTACGGCGTGTTCCGGATGTAAAGTGGCAACCATGAACGCCCCGAACTCCGCCATGCCCGCCTCCCGCCAGCCCCTGCTGCCGGCCCCCGTCGAAAGCTGCGTCGTCTACCGCCCGGTGCCGATCAGCACGCGCAGCCGCATCATCGTCTGGCTGCTGAAGATCGTCCTGCGCCCCTGGCTGGCGCGGATGATCCGCGGCTCCGACGAAAAGGTCGCCAAGATCCAGCTGCAGGTCTCGCACATGCGCTGCCCCAACAACCACGGGCTGACGCAGGAGTACACCATCGTCGGCCGGGTGCCGGGGCATGTGTTCGGCGACATCGCGGACACCAGCAAGCCGATCATCCTGTGGCTGCATGGTGGCGCCTTCATCCTGCCGGCCGCGCCGCATGCGCACCTGGAGATGGTGGCGAGCCTGGCGTCCAAGATCGGCGGCGTGGGTTTCCTGCCGGACTACCGCCTGGCGCCACGCAACCGCTTCCCGGCGGCGCTGGACGACTGCGAGCGCGCTTATGGCGCGCTGCTGGAGCTGGGCTATCCGGCTTCGCGCATCGTCGTGGGTGGCGACTCGGCCGGCGGCCATCTGCTGCTGGGCCTGCTGCAGCGCATCCGCAAGAACGGCTGGCCGATGCCGGCCTGCGCCATCCCGGTCTCCCCGGCCACCGAAATGGGCCGCATCCACTCGCCGCCGTCGCGCACCTGGAAGCGCCACAGCGACCCGATCCTGCCGATCGCCGCGCTGCAGCGCGTGGACGAAATGTTTGCCGGCGACTGGGACGCCTCCGATCCGGAGCTGTCGCCGCTGTATGCCGACTGCACCGGCTTCCCGCCGATGCTGATGCTGGCCACCAACAACGAAGTGCTGACCGACGACACGGTCCTGATGGCGCGCCGTGCCAAGGCTGCCGGCGTCGATGTGAAGTGCGAGATCTGGCCACTGCTGCCGCATGCCTTCCCGCTGTTCGCCTCGCTGTTCCCCGAGGTGAAGCTGGTGCGCAAGGAAATGCTGGAGTACATCAAGGCGAAGCTGGACCTTGCCTAGTTCTGTCCCCTCTCCCGCTTGCGGGAGAGGGTGGCCCGAAGGCTCGGCGAGGGGAGGGATCCCCGAGATAGGGCAACGCATGGAGCAGTTGCCGAGAGAGGGTGCTGTAACTGTCGCAAGAGTTACAGAAACCCTCTCCCCTGCCCCTCTCCCGCAAGCGGGAGAGGGGTTCTCATTTGTGGAGGAGAACCGATGAGCCGCTACCCAACCGAATACCGCCGCTCGCTGGCCGAGCCCGAAGCCTTCTGGGCCGAGCAGGCGCGCAAGCTGCACTGGCATAAGCGCTGGGACCGCGTACTCGACGCCGACAAGGCGCCGATGTACCGCTGGTTCACCGGCGGCCAGTTCAACACCTGCTACAACGCCCTGGACCGCCACGTCGAGAATGGTCGCGCCGAGCAGGATGCGCTGATCTACGACAGCCCGGTCACCGGCACGGTGCGCTGCTATACCTACCGCGAGCTGCGCGATGCCGTGGCCCGCTTCGCCGGCGCCCTGCGCGCGCAGGGCGTCAGGCAGGGCGAGCGCGTGGTGATCTACATGCCGATGGTGCCGGAAGCGGCCATTGCCATGCTGGCCTGCGCCCGCATCGGCGCGATCCACTCCGTGGTGTTCGGCGGCTTCGCCGCACCGGAGCTGGCCAAGCGCATCGACGACGCCCAGCCGGTGCTGGTGGTCTGCGCCAGCTGCGGTGTCGAAGCCGGGCGCATCATCGAGTACAAGCCGCTGCTGGACCAGGCCCTGGCACTGGCCGCGCACCCGCCGGCTCACTGCCTGGTCCTGCAGCGCCCGCAATGCCTGGCGACGCTGCAGGCCCCCCGCGACCTGGACTGGAACCAGGCCGTGGCCGCCGCCGAGCCGGCCGACTGCGTGCCGGTGGCTGCCACCGATCCGCTGTACGTGCTCTACACCTCCGGCACCACCGGCAAGCCCAAGGGCGTGGTGCGCGACCATGGCGGCCACGCCGTGGCGATGCGCTATTCCATGGAAGCGGTCTACGACGTGCAGCCCGGCGAAGTGTTCTGGGCCGCCTCGGACGTGGGCTGGGTGGTGGGCCACTCCTACATCGTCTATGCGCCGCTGCTGCAGGGCTGCACCACGGTCCTCTACGAGGGCAAGCCGGTGGGCACGCCGGATGCCGGCGCCTTCTGGCGCGTGATCGCCCAGCACCGCGTCAGCACCTTCTTCACCGCGCCCACGGCCTTCCGCGCGATCAAGAAGGAAGACCCCAAGGGCGCCCTGCTGCAGAAGTACGACATCTCCTGCCTGCGCGCCCTGTTCCTGGCCGGCGAGCGTTCCGACCCGGACACGATCCAGTGGGCGCAGCAGATGCTGCAGGTGCCGGTGGTGGATCACTGGTGGCAGACCGAGCTGGGCTGGCCGGCGATCGCCAACTGCCTGGGGCTGGAGCCGATGCCGGTGAAACCGGGCTCCGCCACCGTGCCGGTGCCGGGCTTCGAGCTCTGCGCGCTGGACGCCGACGGCAGGCGCCTGGGCGCCGACGAGATCGGCAACCTGGTGCTGAAGCTGCCGCTGCCGCCGGGCACGCTGCTGACGATGTGGAACAACGAGCAGGGTTATCGCGAGAACTACCTGGACCGGTATCCGGGCTGGTATCTGACCGGCGATGCCGGCTATGTCGATGCCGACGGCTACGGCTGGATCATGTCGCGCATCGACGACATCATCAATGTCGCCGGTCATCGCCTTTCCACGGGGGGCATGGAGGAAGTGCTGGCCGGCCACCCGGACGTGGCGGAGTGCGCCGTGATCGGTGCGGCCGATCCCCTGAAGGGGCAGCTGCCGGTGGGGCTGGTGGTGCTGAAGGCCGGCGTCGATCGGCCGCAGGACGAGCTGATCCGGGAGCTGGTGGAGCGTGTGCGCTCGCAGATCGGGGCGGTGGCCTGCTTCAAGCAGGCCACCGTGGTCACGCGCCTGCCCAAGACGCGCTCCGGCAAGGTGCTGCGCGCGACCATGCGCGCCATCGCCGACGGCAAGCCCTACACCGCGCCGGCGACGATCGATGATCCGAAGTGCCTGGAGGAGATTGCGGTGGCGTTGAAGGGGCTGGGGTATCCGGCGGCGTAGCCGTCGCTTGCCCATGTAGGAGCCCGCTTGCTGGCGACAAGGTCCTTGTCGCCGGCAAGCGGGCTCCTACAGTCCGACCCTCCGTTTCCCTACCCCCGATCTGTGACGCGGGCCGCTTCCGGCCGCCTGCCCCGGGCGTATAGTCCCTTCGCGCAGATCGGCGCCATCGCAAGGGAGTGCTGCAGATGAACAGGACGTTCAAGTCGGCCCTGCTGGGCCTGTGCTTCGCGGCCGGGGCCGCCAGCGCCGCCGAATTCGGCGAAGTTTCCGTGCTGGCCCAGGTGCCGGTGCCCAACGGCTTTCCCGAGGGCATCGTCGTCAACGGCGACCGCTTCTATGTCGGCGGCCCGGCAACGCTGGGCACCTCGCTCAACAACAAGCCCTCGCGCGTCTTCGAGTTCGACCTGGACAGCGGCGCGCTGACGCGTACCTTCCTCACCGAGGGCGAGAAGGTGTTCGGCTCCGAGCACGCCAACTCCTGCCTGGCCTTCGACGGCGCCAACCGCCTCTACGTGCTGAACAACCAGATCGGCACCTGGCGCATGGACCTGCAGACCGAAGCCAAGGTGAGCTACTCGGCGCCCTTCCCCAACCTGCCGAACTGCGCGCTGGCCCTGGGCAAGAAGCCCTGCTCGCCGACGCCGCTGAACCTGCCGGCCCTGCCCAACGACATCGTCTTCGACGAGGCTGGCAACGCCTACGTCTCCGACTCGATGCAGGCGACGATCTGGCGCATCCCGCCGGGCGGCGGCGCGCCGCAGGTCTGGTTCCAGGACAGCCGCTTCGCCTCGCCCTACATCGGCGTCAACGGCCTGCGCCTGTCGCCCGACCGCACGAAGATGTTCATCAGCGTGACCGTGGACATGCTCGGCCGCGGCTCGATCTACACCCTGCCGCTGGTGGCGCAGCCGCAGAAGGACGACCTGCAGGTGTTCCACCGCTACCTCGCCGGCGGCCCCGACGGCTTCGCCTTCGGCCAGTCCGGCAAGCTCTACGTGACCCTGGCACTGCCCGGCTCCTCGGGCATTTCGATCCTGGAGCCGGACGGCACGGAGTCGGCGCGCCTGCGCAACAAGCTGCTGAGCCCCTTCAAGCCCTACGACTCGCCGGCCAACGTCGCCTTCGACGGCCAGGGCAACCTGCTGGTGACCAACCACGCCTTCGCCACCGGCATCCTGCTGCCGGGGCAGTTCCAGGTGCTGAAGGTGTTCGTGGGCGATACCGAATCGCCGCTGGCCAAGCCACTGGTGCCCTAGCCGCGGGCGGGGCCCGCAGCTTGCCCAGCGGGTAAGATGCGGGCATGAGAACGACAACACTGCAGGGCTGGCAGGGGCTGTCCCTGGCCGCCGACATCAACGACGCCGGTGCAGGTCCCACGGTCATCCTGCTGCATGGCGGCGGCCAGACCCGCCATGCCTGGTCCGGCGCCGCCCGCCAGCTGGCGGCGCAGGGCTATCGCACGATCGCCTATGACGCGCGCGGCCATGGCGGCAGCGGCTGGGCGGAAGACGGCAACTACACCACCGATGCCCTGGTGGCCGACCTGAAGGCGATTGTCGCCGCCCTGCCCGCGCCGCCGGCCCTGGTAGGCGCCTCGATGGGCGGAATCACCGCGCTGACCGCGATCGGCGAAACCGACACGCCGCTGGCCAGCGCGCTGGTGCTGGTGGACGTGGCACCGACCATCGAGCGCCGCGGCGTCGAGGCGATCCGCCGCTTCATGACCGCCAATCCCGGCGGCTTCGCCAGCCTGGAGGCAGCCGCCGACGCGGTGGCCGCCTACAACCCCAGCCGGCCGCGCCCCAAGGATCCTTCGGGCCTGAAGAAGAACCTGCGCCTCGGCGAAGATGGCCGCCTCTACTGGCACTGGGACCCGCGCATCATCGCCGGCAGCCAGGAAGAGCATGTCGCCTACCTGCAGGCCTACGAGACCCGCATGAGCAATGCCGCCCGTGGCATCCGCGTACCGACCCTGCTGGTACGCGGCAGCCAGAGCGACGTGGTCAGCCCCGAGGGGGCGAAGCACCTGCAGCAGTTGATCCCGCAGGCCGAGATCGCCGACATCGCCGGTGCCGGTCACATGGTGGCGGGTGATCGCAACGACGCTTTCAATGACGCGGTGATCGGGTTTTTGAATCGCAGCCTGCGAGGCTGACACTTAGGCCGTTCCCTTTGCGGTCGCTCCCCCTCTCCTCGGCAACTGCTCCATGCGTTGCCCTACCTCGGGGATCCATCCCCTCGCCTACCCCTCTCCCGCAAGGGGAGAGGGAAACAGCAGATCTCCATATTCGTACCCGGGGACAGTAGTTCCCTCTCCCCTCGCGGGAGAGGGTGCCCCGAAGGGGCGGGAGAGGGGGAAGCCCGCGTGCCGCGTCTTAGCCAATTCGCTCGAACGTCAGTCCCGCATTCGCCACCAGCCGCTCCACCAGCGCATCGCCCAGCGCCGTCGCCGGCGTCCAGAAGCCACCGGGCAGTTCCGCCTTCGGGCGATCCAGCGCCAGGCAAGCGCCAGCCTCGCCGAGCATCTTGCCGGTGGAGCCGTAGCCCGGATCACGGTCGCCGGTCA
This sequence comes from Solimonas sp. K1W22B-7, assembly GCF_003428335.1. Taxonomy (GTDB): domain Bacteria; phylum Pseudomonadota; class Gammaproteobacteria; order Nevskiales; family Nevskiaceae; genus Solimonas_A. Next base: position 1,802,614 of record NZ_CP031704.1, on the reverse strand, counting down.
CCTTCACCACCAGCTTGCGGCCGGAGGCGGTCTCGCCGTAGACACGGTGGTCGAAGCAGCCCTTCTCCTGCTGCTCCGGTGTCGGGCCCTCGCCCGGCTTGGGTACCACGAACTTTTCCAGCAGCCGGCGCGTGGGACCGATGGCGGTGGCGGCGATGAAGCCGCCCAGGCCCACGGCAGTACCGGCGGCGAGCAGGCGGCCCTTGAGGCCCGGCCCGGTCATCACTGCCTCGTCGTAGCGGAAGTCCTTGCCGTAGGCGACGCTGGATAGCGCGTTGGAGCGGTGCACGACGCGGGTGTTGATGGCGGCCATCACGAAGGGCGACAGCCAGCTGCGCGCATCCTCGTCGTACTCGGCGAACACCACGTTGGGCTGCACCGCGCCGCCGCGACGCTCCGGCGGGCAGATGCCGTAGGGATCGCCCATGATGCGGCGCACGGCGGGATCGCGCGCGCTTTCCGCGACGGCATTCATCAGGCTCGCAGCCGTGCCGCCGGAGAAGCCGCCGCGCAGGGTCTTCACGCGCATCTTCACCCGCGTGCAGGGCTCGCCGAACTCGCGCAGCGCCGCCTGCTGCAGGAAATGCACGCCCAGGTCGGAGGGGATCGAGTCGTAACCGCAGCAATGGACGATGCGGGCGCCGCTGCGCTTGGCCGTCTCTTCATGCGCGGCGATCATGCGTGCGATCCACTGCACCTCGCCGGTGAGATCGCAGTAGTCGGTGCCGGTCTCGGCGCAGGCCTTGACCAGCGGCGAGCCATAGAGGGCATAGGGGCCGACGGTGGAGATCACCACGTCGGTGTCGGCACAGAGGGCGCGCAGGGCAGACCCATCGGCGGCATCGGCAACGATCAGCGGCAGCTCGGCAGCACCGGCGCCGAGGCCGTCGCGCAACTGGCGCAGCTTGTCCTCCGAGCGCCCGGCCAGGGCCCACCGGAAATTGCCCTCGGCACCGTGGCGCTGGAACAGGTAACGGCTGAGAATCTGGCCGACGAAGCTGGTGGCGCCGAACACGACGGCTTGGTAACGGCTCATACCGATATCCCCCGATGGATTCCCCGGCCCGGAGGATAGCCGCTGCGGGGCCTTGCCGCACCGTCTGCAAGGACCGTGTCTCCCGCGGCGCCATTGCGCAGAATGACGCCATCCTGGCCGCCCCTGGAGTGCCGACCGTGAGTTCGATTGAGCAGTTCCTGCCGCATGTCCTGAATCACCCCCTGCACCGCGCCATGGGCGTGGAGCGCATCGAGGCCTCCGAAGGGCGCTCGCGCATCGAGATCGACGTGGGACCGACCATGGTCAATGCCGCCGGCATGTTCCTGGGCGGCAACGTCTACACGATCTGCGACATGGCCTGCTACGCGGCGCTGCTGAGCGAACTGCCCGAGGGCGAGAACGCGGTGACGCACGACATCCACGTCTCGCTGATGCGCGGCGCCCGCGCCGGCGACCGCGTGGTGTTCACCGGCCGTGTGATCCGGCGCGGCCGCTCCGTCGCCTTCATGGAAGCGGAGGCGCGTTGCGGCGAGGAGATCGTGGCCCGCGCCACCGTCACCAAGAGCATCCTGAAACCGCGCTCCTGAAAGCACCTCGCCCCTTGCCGGGGGCATCCCACTTGAAATATGAACAGTGATCATTTAAGGTGAAATCCAGGGACTTTCCGTTCCGCCCGGCCCTCCGGGGCCGATCGGGAAAGCCCTTACCCTCGGGAATCTCCCGATGGCGCAGCCTTGCCTGCGTTTCTCGTTGATTTTCATATGAACACTGTTCATTGAGGAGTTCACCATGAAGCTCTCCCCCACCGCCACCGCCGCAACCCTGGCCCTGCTGCTGGTCGCCGCCCAGCCCGTCGCCGTGTCCGCCGCCGATCCTTCCGGCCTGTCGCGCGGCTCGGAACTGTCCGCCAACGGCAGCGCCACCATCGCCGAGGGCAGCCTCGCCGTGGTCCAGGGCAGTGCCGACATGGTGGTGGTGGCGGTGCAGGCCGTGGGCGACGGCCTGCGCGTGACCCTGCAGGGCAGCGCCAAGGTCGGCAAGGTGGTGCTGTCGGTGCCGATGGCGGTGGCCGGCGGCCTGTCCTACGCCGCGGGTCAGACCGTCACCGTGATCGCCGAGGGCGCCGGCTGGCTGATCGTGCGTGCCGGCGAGGTCATCGCCTTCGTGCCCAACGAGGCCGGCAAGGCATTGCTGCACTCCCGCCCGGTACGCGACCTGGGCGCCGGAACATGAACGCGCCGATGCGTGGTATTGCGACCCTGCTGCTGGCGGCGCTGGTCGCAGTGTCGTCGCTGGCGCAGGCCGGACAGGGCTGCCAGGCCACACCGGTGACGCCGGCGGCGATGGGCAAGGCCATGCACCTGGCGCAGCAGGTGCAGGCTGCGCTGGACCAGCGGCAGGCACAGGTCGCGATCCTCGGCCGCGTCGGCTCCGACGTGTCGAAGTACGGCCTGCGCTACACCCACGCCGGCATCGCCTACCGCGCGCCCGGCGAAGCGGGCTGGACCATCCTGCACAAGCTCAACCACTGCGGCGAGGACCGCGCCTCGCTGTTCCGCGACGGCCTGATGAACTTCTTCCTCGACGACCCGCTCGAGTACCGCGCGCTGCTGCTGTTCCCCACCGAGGCACTGCAGCGCCACCTGGCGCCGGCGGCGGCCGGCGATCTCGGCCTGGGCATGGACAACCCGCACTACAGCGTGCTGGCCTACCCGTTTGCGCTGGACTACCAGAACTCCAACAGCTGGCTGCTGGAATTCCTGGTGGCGGCGGGCTCCGAGGTGCCGGTGATCGGGCGCGCCGCCGCGCAAACGCAGCTGCGCCGCAGCGGCTACAAGCCGGACCGCATCTCCATCGCCCCCAGCGAGCGCATCGGTGCGACGCTGTTCAAGGCCAACGTCGCCTTCACCGATCACCCGCTGGGCGAGCGCCTCAGCGGCAAGTACTCGGTGGTGACGGTGGAATCCATCGCGCGCTACCTCGGCGAACGCCAGTGGCTGGCGGAGAGCCGCGAACTGAGCCTGCAACCCTAAGCTGAGCGCGCCGCAGGCCGCAGGCCCATGCCGATGAGCCCGGTCAGCAGCCAGGCCAGCAGCACGCCGGCCAGGGCATAGGCGCCGGCTTCCAGCGTCAGCGGCAGGCCCGGCTGGAAGTGCAGGGCGCCATGCAACGCCGGGTCGAAGTTGCGCGCCAGCGCCAGCGGGCGCTCCCACGCCGGTGCGGCACGCAGGGCCTCCTGCATGGCGGTGTAGCGGCGGTAGCGTTCCAGGGTGCTGCGATGGATGCGACCGGAGGCCTGGAACACCGCATCGGCGTTGTCCTCGTGGCGCCGGATGAAGTCTTCCACCTCCAGGTGCAGCTGCGTGGCCTCCCGCAGTAACTCCTGGTAACGCGCCCCGGCCTCCAGCTGCACGCCGGCCAGGGTGTTCTCGTAGGCCAGGTAGTAGACCGGGAATTGCGCCGCCGTCACCGCGAACAGCACGGCCAGGACCCGTTCGCTGATACCGCCGAGGAAGCGTGCCAGGAGGTTCATGGGCCTGAGGATAGGGGGAATCACCTTGCGACCGCCATCCGCGTGACCCAGTTCCGCGCTGACATCATGTTTCAGCCCCCGGAAACACCGCTGATACCCGGCAGGCTTAGCGTATGTCCAGGAGAAGGAATTCCCCGATCTCTCACAAGGACCTGAGAACACCATGAACAGCCTGTCGATCACCCCGCAACTGGAAGACCACCCCGCCCTGCTGGTGCGCAAGGACGCGCTGGCCTACGGCTCCGCCCTCTACGCCCGGCGCGCCTACCGCCCCGGCGAGGTCATCGCCCGCTTCGATGACGCCAGCGACGCGGCGCAGAGCTACCTGACGGTGCAGGTGGGCCCGGAGCGCCACGTGCTGCTGGACATGCTCGGCAACCTCAACCATTCCTGCCGCCCCAATGTCGCGATCGACGCCGACGCGCGCACGGTGACGGCCTGCCGCGCGATCCTGCCGGGCGACATGCTGAGCTTCTTCTACCCGTCCACGGAATGGGACATGGCGCGCCCCTTTGCCTGCCAGTGCGGCGAACCGGAGTGCGTGGGCTACATCGCCGGCGCGCGCTACCTGTCCACCGACACGCTGTCGCGCTACAAGGTCAGCCCGCACATCATCGGCATGATCGGCGCGGCATTGGCCGGCCAGCGCATGGATTCCTAGTCGCCCGCGCGGCTGGCGGCCAGTGCCTCCAGCCGCGCGCGCGCCTCGGGGTGCGCGTCGAGCCAGCGCTGGAAGCGCGTGCGGTCCAGCGTCAGGAAGACACAGTCGGTCAGGGTCAGGACGCTGGCGTTGCGCGGCGCGCTGGACAGCAGCGCGGCCTCGCCGAAGGCGTCGCCGTGATGCAGGCGCGCCAGTTCGATCTCCTCGCCGTCCTCCTCGCGCCGCACCGACACGGTGCCGCGGGCGATGATGTAGAAGCGGTTGCCCACGGCACCCTGGCGGATCACCTCGTGCCCCGGGCCGCGCCGATCGGTGACGAACTCCTGCGCCAACTGTCCCAGCAGCGCCTCGTCCGCGCCCTCGAACAGCGGCTGCTCGGCCAGCCATCCGGCGGACACCGCCGCGCTGGCGAGGTCGTCGCTGACCACCACGCCCTGCTGCTTGCGCCACATGCGCGCGTAGAGACCGTTGGCCGCCAGCAACTGCTCATGCGAGCCCTGCTCGGCGAGGCGCCCGGCATCCAGCACGACGATGCGGTCGCATTCGCGCGCCTGCGCCAGCTGGTGCGTCACCTGCACCAGGGTATGGCGACCGCGCAGGTCCATCAGGGTTTGCGTGACCGCACGCTCGGCCACCGGGTCCAGCGCGCTGGTGGCCTCGTCCAGCAGCAGCAGGTCCGGCTGCAGCAACAGCACGCGCGCGATGGCGATGCGCTGGCGCTGGCCGCCTGAAAGCTGCTGGCGGCCAGCGCCTACCGGCGTGTCGTAGCCCTGCGGCAGGTCGCGCACGAAGGCATCGGCCGCAGCCAGGGCCGCAGCCTGCTCCACCTCGGCATCGCTGGCTTCCGGCCGCGCGAGACGGATGTTGTCGCGCAGGCTCGCCTCGAACAGCGTCGAGTCCTGCAGCACCACGCCGACGCGGCGGCGCAGCGAGGCGATGGACAGGCCGCGCAGATCCTGGCCATCGATCAGCACACGCCCTTCGGAGGGATCGGCGAAGCGCGCCAGCAGGCGCAGCACCGTGCTCTTGCCGCAGCCGCTGGGGCCGACGATCGCTACCGAGGAGCCGCGTTCCACGCGCAGGCCCAGGCCATGCAGCACGACCTGGCTGCGATAGCGGTAGGTGACGTTGTCCAACTCCAGTCCGCGTGCCAGCGGCGGCATGTCGATGGCATCGGCGCTCACTACCACGCTGGGCCGCTCGTCGAGGATCTCGCGGATGCGGCGCATGCCGGCGCCGGCCTGCAGGAAGGTCGGCACGTTGGCGGTGAGCGTCGCCACCGCCGCCCCCAGGCTCAGCAGCAGGGTGTTGAAGGCCACCAGGGTGCCGATGCTGATGCGCTGGTCGAAAGCCAGCTGAGCGCCCCAGGCCAGGATGCCGACGTGGAACAGCAGCACCATGACATTGGGCGCGCGCTCGGCCAGGTAGCTGATGAAGTTGAAGCGCCGGCTGGCCTCGGTGAAGGACTGCAGATGCCGGTCCATCTGCGCCACCGCCCGCGCCTCCAGGCCCAGGGCTTTCACCGCCTGCTGCGCGCTGAGATTCTCCTGCACCACGCTCAGCACCTCGGCGTCGCGCTGCCGTGCCTCGTAGCCCAGTGCCGCCGCGCGCGGCAGCAGCAGCCGCGGGCCGACCAGGCAGAACGGCACGGCGATGGCGGTGACCGCCGCCAGGCCCGGATCGAGCCAGACCAGGGCGATACCCACCAGCACCAGGCTCATCGTGGCGCTGAGGCTGTTGGGCAGCGAGCCGACGACGACGTTCTCCACCGAGGCCAGGTCGGTGGAGAAACGCCCCATGAGATCGCCGGTGCGCACGCGGCCGAAGAAATCCAGCGACAGCGTCTGGATGTGCGCGAACAGGCGCTGGCGCACGCCCTGCAGCACTGCAGAGCCCAGGCGCGCGTAGAGCCAGTCGCGCCACACCGTGGTCACCGCCGCGATGGCGACGCCGCCGACCAGCAGGCCCAGCGTCCAGCCCAGCAGGCGCCGGTCGCCGGGCACGATGGCGCGGTCGATCAGGAACTTGATGCTCAGCGGCAGCGCCGTGTGGAACGCCACATCGACCATCAGCCCGGCGATGACGCCGGCCAGCAGCAGGCGGTGCGGCGCCAGGAAGGGCAGCAGGTCGGACAGGAAGGAGCGGAAGCGCATGCCCGAATCCTTGCAGCCCCGATGCCTGCGGCGCAACCATCGCCTGAGCGCCGCTTCAGCCGACCCTACTCCGGCGGGACGAGGCTCCACCCTCCCCGGGCCGGCATAGTGGCCTGAAACTACCGCAGCACCGCGTCCCGAGGGGAGACACAGGATGGCTGGCAAATCGGATTTCGCACCGATCGTGATTTCGTACATCGCCTGCAGCGCCGTGGCGCTGGCGGTGATGCTGGGCCTGGGCCTGCCGCAGCCCTGGGACGCGCTGGCCGGCGACGTCGCCGCCACCTTCGTGATCTTCGCCTTCAGCCGGCGCTACAGGAATTCCAGCTTCTATGACGCCTACTGGAGCGTGATCCCGCCGCTGCTGGCGCTGTACTGGATCTGGCTCAACCCGGATACCGGCGCCAATACCCTGCGCGTTGCACTGGTGACCGGCCTGGTCTGGCTCTGGGCCATCCGCCTGACCGCGAACTGGGCCACGTTCTGGGGCGGCCTGCACCACGAGGACTGGCGCTACCCGCTGATCCGCGCCCGCGCCGGCAAGGCCGAGCTGCTGGCCGACTTCTTCGGCATCCACCTGTTCCCGACCTTCCAGGTGTTCCTCGGCTACCTGCCGATCTACGCCGTGATCCGCTATGGCCAGGGCCCGCTGGGCTGGCTCGATGCACTGGCTTTCGTGGTGACGCTCGGCGCCATCACCATCGAACTGGTCGCCGACCTGCAGCTGCATGCCTATATCGCGAAGAAGAAACAGCCGGGCGAATTCATCACCAGCGGCCTCTGGGCCTGGTCGCGCCACCCCAACTACTTCGGCGAGCTGAGCTTCTGGTGGGGCCTGATGCTGTTCGGCCTCGCCGCCGCGCCGCAGTACTGGCTCTGGCTGGTACCCGGTGCGCTGGCGATGACGGGAATGTTTGTGTTCGCCAGCATCCCGCTGATGGACCAGCGCAGCGTCGAGCGCCGCCCGGCCTACGCCGAGCACATGCGCAAGGTCTCGGCCCTGGTGCCGTTGCCGCCGCGCAAGTAGGCGGCGCAGGGCGAGGCGGCGGGGCTTTCGCTACACTCCGCCGCCATGGCCCAGACCGCTACCCTGCATCACTTCGCGATCCAGCTTGCCGACATGGATCGCGGCGTCTACGAAAACTTCGAACTGCGCGTGGCGCGGCAGCCCTCGGAGACGGCCGAATTCATGCTGACCCGCGTGCTGGCCTATTGCCTGGAGTACCAGGAAGGCATCGTGCTGACCGAGGGCATCGCCGCGGTGGACGAACCGGCCGTGGTGGTACGCGACCTGACCGGTCGCACTACCGCCTGGATCGAGGTCGGCGCGCCCGACCCGGAACGCCTGCACCGCGGCGCCAAGCTGGCCGGACGCGCCGCGGTCTACACCCACCGCGACCCCGCGCAGTTGCTGGCGCAGTACGAGGGCCAGCGCATCCATCGCGCCGCCGACATTCCGGTCTACAGCTTCGGCCGCGACGTCATCGCTGCCATCGCCGCGAAGCTGGAACGGCGCAACAACCTGTCGGTCACGGTCACCGAGCGGCAGCTCTACCTGGATACCGGCGGCGACAACCATACGATCGCGATCGTGGAGCAGCGCGCCGGCTAGACCGTGCGCTGCCAGGGAGGAGCGGATGGCAAGCGACTGGCAGGCGGCACGGCATCTTCGCGGACAGGCGCAGGGACACTATGAAAGCTGGTTCCTGCGCGCCAATCACCCGCAGCGCGCCGAGGCCTTCTGGCTGCGCTATACGATCTTCGCCCCCGAGGCCCGGCCGGAAGCGGCGATCGGCGAACTCTGGGCCGTGTATTTCCACCGCGAGCAGGGCCTGCTCTGCGCCGCGAAATCCGAACTACCGCTGGCCGACTGCACCTTCGCGTCGCAGGGCCTGGATGTCCGCATCGGCGGTGCGACGCTGCAACCCAGCCGCGCCCTGGGCGAGGCACGCGGCCCTCAGCACATCGGCTGGGACCTGAGCTACCAAGGTGGCGGCGCGCCCCTGCTGTTCCTGCCCGAATCGCTCTACGAGGGCGGTTTTCCCAAGGCCAAGGCGGTGACGCCGCGGCCACTGGCGCGCTTCGCCGGTACGCTGGAAGTGGACGGCCGCCGCATCGCCATCGACGACTGGGTCGGCAGCGAGAACCACAACTGGGGCCGCAGGCACACCGACCGCTACGCCTGGAGCCAGGTCGCCGGCTTCGACGACGCGCCGGAAGCCTTCTTCGAGGCGATCTCGGCGCAGCTGAAGATCGGCCCGCTGCAGACCCCGCGGCTGACGATGCTGGTGCTGCGGCTCGACAGCGAGGAATACCGCCTCAACACGCCAATGCAGGCGCTGCGTGCGGACTGCGACTGGGGCTTTTTCGACTGGCGCTTCGACAGCCGCCGCCGCGGCCTGCGCATCCACGGCCGCGTGTCGGCACAGCGCGGCGACTTCGTCGGCCTGCGCTACATGAACCCACCGGGCGGCGATCATACCTGCCTGAACTCGAAGATCGCCGCCTGCGAGCTGACGCTGGAAGTGGCCGGACGTGCACCGCGCCAGCTACGTACCGCGAATCGCGCAGCCTTCGAGATCCTCACCGACGAGACGGATCACGGCATCAGCGTCGTTGCTTGAGCCGATGCCCGACGTCGACGATCGCGGCGATGGCAGGCTCCAGTTTCGCCCCCAGCTCGCTCAGCGAATACTCGACGGTGGGCGGCGAGCTGTCGATCTCCCGGCGGACCACCACGCCGTCGCGTTCCAGCTGGCGCAGGCGCGTCGTGAGCACCTTGGCCGAGACACCCTTGATGTCGCCGCGCAGCTCGCTGAAACGGCGTGGCCCGGAACGCAGGTACCAGATCACGTGGGGGCTCCACGCGCCGCTGATCAGGCGCATGCATTCGCCCAGGGGGCAGACCTCCGGAGGCTGCTCGACCCTGCTCCTGCGCAGCTTGATCATGGCTTCTCCACGGACACGGTTACCCGCAGGTAACCCGAATATTTGCGCCGACTGGTTACCAGCGGTAACCAGCGCAGTATAGTGCCGCCACCTTCGGACCAGGAGCCTTCGCATGTGGCAGGACACCGCGGTGAGCCGGAAGCTGGGATTGCGCTACCCCATCGTGCAGGGCCCCTTCGGCGGCGGCCTGTCCTCGGTCGACCTGCTGGCGACGGTCGCGGAAGCCGGCGGCCTCGGCTCCTTCGGCGTTCACCACCTGGAGCCCGCGCAGATCCGTGAACTCGACGCAACGATCCGCACGCGGACGAGCAAGCCCTATGCGCTGAACCTCTGGGTCTCCAACCATGACGAGGGCGGGCTGAGGCTGAGCGCGGCGCAGTTCGCCGAAGCCATCGAACGCTTCCGTCCCTACTACGAGGAACTCGGCGTCGAGCCGCCGTCGATGCCGGCGCGCTACGGCCAGGACTTCGAGGAACAGGTGGAGGCGGTGCTGGAGCTGCGCCCTCCGGCCTTCAGCTTCGTCTTCGGCATTCCCTCGGCGCGCATCCTCGCGGAATGCCGCCGCCGCGGCATCGTCACCATCGGCGCCATCACCACCATCGACGAGGCCGTCGCCATGGAAGCGGCAGGCGTGGACCTGATCGTCGCCAGCGGCATGGAGTCCGGCGGCCACCGCGTGTCCTTCCTGCGCTCCGCCGAGGACTCGCTGACTGGCAGCTTCGCCCTGATACCGACGGTCGCCGACCGCGTGAAGACGCCGGTGATCGCCGCCGGCGGCATCGCCGACGGGCGTGGCATCGCGGCGGCGCTGACCCTGGGCGCGCAGGGCGTGCAGATCGGCACCGCCTTCCTCGCCAGCAAGCAATCCGCGGCCAGTGCCGCGCACCGGCGCATGCTGTTCGACGAGCGCAACCGCTACACCGCGCTGACGCGTGTGTTCAGCGGCCGCCTGGCACGCGGCATCCGCAACCGCTTCCTGGAGGAGATGACGGCCTCCGGCATTGCGCCGCTGCCCTACCCCGTCCAGAACTGGTTCACCGGCAGCTTCCGCAAGGCCGCGGGCACCCAGGACCGCTCCGAGCTGATGTCGCTCTGGGCCGGCCAGGCCGCGCCCCTGCTGCACCATCACGACGCGGGAGAACTGTTCGCAAGCCTGGTGCGGGACACCGATGCCCTGTTAGCCCCGAGGGCGGGTTAAACACCCCGGCGGACCGGATAGAATGCGTCTCTAATCCGCGACCGTCTCGCGGCGGTGCGCCTGCGATGTCCCTCCTGTTCCATTTCCTGGCCTGGCTGCCGCTGGTCGTCCTGCAGGGCCTTGGCGCCTTTGCCGGCTGGCTGCTGTGGGTAACGTCCTCCTCGCGCAAGCAGGTGGCGCTGCGCAACATCAGCCGCTGCATGCCGGAGCTGTCCGCGGCCGAGCAACGGCGCATCGCGCGCGCATCGCTGGGCCACGAGATGAAGACCTACATCGAGACCGCGCGCGTCTGGCTCGGCCCCGGCAACTCGGTGAAGAACGCAGTGAAGGAATGGCGCGGCATCGAGGTGCTGGAGCGCGCCTTTGCCCAGGGCAAGGGCGTGATCCTGCTGACCCTGCACCAGGGCGCCTTCGAGGCCGTGGCGATCCCGATGTCCGCGAACTTCCCCTTCTACGGCATCTACAAGCCGCAGAAAGGCGTGGTCAACGACCTTTCGCTGAAAGGCCGCCGCCGTTTCGGCGGTCGCATGGTCGCGGCCGAGGCCGGCGTGCGCAAGGCGGCACTGCCGCTGCTGGCCGAAGGCCTGGGCGTCTACTACATGCCCGACCACGATCCGCCGCCCGGCCGCGGCGTGTTCGTGCCCTTCCTCGGCATCCCCGCGCATACCCCCACGCTGATCGCGCGCCTGGCGCGCGAATCCGGCTCGCCGGTGGTGTTCATGTTCGGCGAGCGCCTGCCCTGGGCGCGCGGTTACATCGCGCACTACGTCGAAGCCCCGGCCGGGCTCGACGATGCCGACGTGGAGAAAGCCACGGCCGCCATGAACCTGGGTCTGGAGCGCTGCGTGCGCGAATGCCCGGAGCAGTACTGGTGGGGCTACAAGCGCTTCCGCCGCCAGCCGCCGGGCACGCCCGATTTCTATCGCTGACAGCGCGGGGCCTTGAACCCGCCGCGGTTGTGGCAGTCTGAGCGACATCGTCCACCGCAAGGCCCCCGCATGACCCTGCCCCGCAGCGACGGTCCGCTGTTCATCGTCCTCAATGCCGGCTCCGGCAGCCAGGACGCCGCGCAGACCCAGGCGCAGATCGCCGCACTGCTCGACGAAGCCGGCCGCAAGCACCGCTTCCTGCCCGCCAACGGCGGCGGCATCCTCGCCGCCGCGCAGCAGGCGGTCGCCCTGGCCCGCGAACAGCAGGGCGTCGTGGTGGCCGCCGGGGGCGACGGCACCATCAACGCCGTGGCCCAGGCCACCATCGCGGCCGGCCTGCCCTTCGCGGTGCTGCCGCAGGGCACCTTCAACTACTTCGGCCGCGCCCACGGCATCTCGCAGGATACCGCCGAGGCCGTGCACGCCCTGCTGGGTGCGACGCTGCGCCCGGTCCAGGCCGGGCTGGTCAACGACCGCCTGTTCCTGGTCAACGCCAGCCTCGGCCTGTATCCCAAGCTGCTGGAGGACCGCGAACTCTACAAGCAACAGCTCGGCCGCAGCCGTCTCGTCGCGATGCTGGCCGGGCTGGTGACGCTGCTGCGCGAGGCGCGCCAACTGGACCTGTGCATCGAGCAGGACGGCGAGGAGCTGTGCCTGCGCACGCCCACCCTGTTCGTCGGCAACAACCGCCTGCAAATGGAGCAGATCGGCATCGCCGAGGCGCCAGCCCTGTCGGCCGGGCGGCTGGTGGCGATCATGCTGCGCCCGATCGGCAGCCTGCGCATGCTGGGCCTGCTGCTGCGCGGCGCACTGGGGCGCCTGGGCGACGCCGACACCGTGACCAGCTTCAGCCTGCGCAGCCTGACCGTGCGCACCAGGCGTCCGCGCCGCATCAAGGTCGCCACCGACGGCGAAGTGTTTCACATGAATACCCCGTTGCAGTTCCGCGTCGCGCCGCAGCCGCTGCTGCTGATGGCCCCGGGCGAGGCGGACCGCCTGGAGCCGGCATGACCCTGCTGCTGCAGCTTTCCGACCCTCACTTCGGCACCGAGCGTGCGCCGGTGACCGCCGCGCTGCGCGAGCTGGTGGCACAGCAGCAGCCGCAGGTCCTGATCGTCTCCGGCGACGTCACCCAGCGTGCCAGCGCCGGGCAGTTCCGCGCCGCACGCAGCTACATCGACGCGCTGCAGATCCCGGCGATGCTGGCGGTGCCGGGCAACCATGACATTCCGCTGCTGCGGCCACTGGCGCGCTGGCTGCGTCCCTATGCCGCCTGGCACAGGGCCTTCGGCCCTGATCTTGAGCCGGTGCTGGACCTGCCGGAAGTGCTGGTGCTGGGCGTCAACACCACCCGCCCGCGGCGCCACAAGGACGGCGAGGTCTCGGCGGCGCAGGTGCAGCGCGTGGCACAGCGCCTGCGCGCGGCCGCACCACGGCAGCTGCGCATCGTCGTCACGCACCAGCCGGTACACGTCGTGCGTCCCCGTGACGAGCACAACATGCTGCGTGGCGCAGCGGCCGCGGCGCGTGCCTGGGTCGAGGCCGGTGCCGACCTGGTGCTGGGCGGCCACATCCATTTCCCCTCCGTGGGTCTGCTGGCCGACCGCTATCCGGATCTCACACGCCGCGCCTGGGGTGTGCAGGCCGGCACGGCGGTGTCGCACCGTACCCGCTCCGAGGTGGACAACTCGGTGAACCTGCTGCGCCACGACGCCGCGGGCGGACGCTGCACGGTCGAACGCTGGGACTATCGCCCGCACAACCGGCGGTTCGAGCTGGCCCGGAGCAGCGAACTGGAACTGGATCGCGGCGCCTGAGCGATCCTGCGGCCTTCATCGCCACGCATCCCCTGGCGATGTTCTCCCTGCTCATCGGCCACAGCCGCATCGTGCTGCAGCCGCACTACTTCGGCGACGTGCTGGCACGGCAGCCCGCCAGGACGCGCCAGACCTGACAGTCCGTTCAGGTACCGTTCCCGCGCTCGTCCCGATATCGTTGGCGCCCATCGACGAAAACCGCGGGAGAGCGGCCGATCATGAAAGCGTGCCTGAGAAAGTATCCGCTGCTGTTGTCGCTGCTGCTCGCTGCCTGCGGCGGCGGAAGTGGCGGCAGTGAAGGCACGCAGGTCCGGGTCTCGCCCGACAATGTCGTGGCCACCGCAAAGACCACCGGCATCGCACCCCGATCCAGGCTCGACGTCAGCGTCGATCATCGCCCGGGGCGCACGATCTCCCCCTTCGTGGAATACACGACGGCCGGTATCGCGCGCGTCCAGGTGGTGTTCACCTCGGAGACCTCCGGCAGGGTTTCGATTTTCTTCCAGGATCCCGATCTGCTCGGGCCCGGCACGTACGCCGATCGCCTCACCCTGAAGATCTGCTACGACGCAGCTTGCAGCGAACAGACCGTCGGCAGCCCGCGGCAGATCGAGGTGAGCTACACCGTCACCGGCGCCGCCGCGCCGCCGCCGGAGGCCGACATCGCCGATACGGCCGCCCCTGCCGACGGCGGCAGCGCGGCGGTGACACAGCTGCCGATGGCAGATCACAACGTCGTCGACGCCGCCTACAGCAAGTCGCTGGAAGCAGTGGTGATGGTATCCACCCAGCCCGCCAACGCCTTGTACGTCTACGACACCGCCAGCGACACCGAGCGCATGCTGGCCCTGTCCGGACCACCGACCGCGCTGTCGCTGAGCCCCGATGGCCGCACCGCCGCGATCCTGCTGGACGGCTCCTCCCTGGCCTACGCCGAACTGACGGCGTCGGGGGACCTGGCTGCGGCCAGGATGCAGCCGCTGTCGGTGCTGGCCTCGGACCTGATGCTGGGGGCGAATCGCATCGTCCACCTGCTGCCGGCACCCTTCGCCTTCGGCGGCTTCATCACCTCGATCAATCTCGACACTGCCGTTCCGCACTTCAGCGAGGGCGGCGTGCCGAACGACATGCAGGGCGTGCTGCACCCTGCCGGCAACGCGATCTACGCCATGCCGCCGCTGGCCGCGCCCGGCGACATCCTGAAGTACGAACTCACCGACAACGGCGCCCGCAAGCTGTACGAGTCCGCTGACGACGGCGCACACCCCGGCTGCGGCAATCTCTGGCTGTCGGCCGGCGGCAACCGCATCTACAGCGCCTGCGGCAATGTCTTCCGCGCCTCCGACTACCGCGTCAATGACCTGAGCTACATGGGCCGCATCGCCTTGTTCGGTCCTACGGGCGGCATCCAGTCACTCAGCGATTCGACGGCAGCTGGCGAGATCGCACTGGTCGAGACCCGCTTCGAGGGCTGCTATCGCGCGCCGCTGGCCGAGTGCAGCAGCCGCATCAACCTCTATGACCGCGGCACGCTGGCTCCGGCGGGCAGCTATGCGCTGCGCGCCGGGGACATCGGCGGGTTCGTATTCCACGACAGCGACGGCGACCGTCTTTATGTCGTCGCCCGCGTCTACGCCGACCCGAGCCTGCCGCCGGCGGGACCCGCCAACCTGTTGCTGAAACTGTCGAAGGAACCCTGACAGCCCCGCAGCGTTCAGGGGCCGGACCTGGCCGACAGCTGCAGTGGCGCCGCGCCATACATCGACGACGCCCGCGGATTTCCCGCAAGCGCCCGCGCCCGCTCCGCCGTTGCCTGCTGCGCCTGCCCGGCCTGGGCCAGCGCCTGGGCCAGCACCCAATGCAGCTCCGGCGTATCCCAGCCAGCGGCGGCTTCCGCCTGCAGGCGCCGCACGGCTTCGGTGGCCTTGCCGTTGAGCATCAAGGCTTCTGCCAGGGCGATACCGGCTTCGCCATAGGGGCGGTTGTGGTCATTCGCCTGCGCCAGCCGCAGGGCCACAGCGGCCTCGCCGGGACTGTTCAGGTAGTGATCCAGGGCGTGGCCGGCGGAAGCCTCGGGAAACGCCGCCAGCCGCTGCTCATACAGCGTGCGCGCCTGCGCCAGCAGTTTCGCGGCACGGTCGCCGTGGCCGGAATGTGCTTCCAGCGCCGCCAGCGCATCCATGAACTCGGGCGCGCCGGTGCGGCGCACGATGTTCTCGTAGGCGCCACGCGCCGCTTCGGTCTCGCCCATCAGCGCCTGCACTTCAGCCAGGTGCTCGTCGACCAGCCACCAGCCCGGCAATGCCTCCGCCGCCGCCAGGTAAAGGGCACGTGCCTGCTCGTAGCGACCCTGGTCCAGTGCCACCAGGCCACGCTGCAGCTTGAGCCAGGCACGCATCACCGCCGAGTCGCCGTGGTAGCGCTGCTCGGCCGCCTCGAACAGGGCCATTGCCTCGGCCGGCGCACCGCTGCGCGCGCGCAGCAGGGCCATGCGGATATAGCCCTGCGGCTGGTCCAGGCGATTGAGCTGCTCGCGGTAGGTCGCTTCGGCCTCGCGGTAGCGCCCGCTGTAGAAAGCGATGTCGGCCCTCAGGCCGGCCAGTTCGTCGGCGTCGACGGCAGCGGCACAGCCCTCCAGCACCCGGCCGGCGGCGGCGAGCCGATGCAGTGTGTAGTGCCAGCGCGCGAGCGGCAGACAGCGGATGGTCGCCTTGGCGTCCGCCTGCTCGATGACGGCGCCAGCGCGGGCGTAGTCGGCGTAGTCACCGCTGAGCCGCGCGCGCTCCAGCAGCAGGCGTACCCGCTCGTCCGCGCTCGCTGGCGCCTTCGGCGGCCCTTCCGCGGCCAGGGCCTCGTCGTAGGACTGCAGCAGTTCCGCATAGCGCAGGGGTCCGGAGGCCGCCTGCGGGGCGGCGGCGGTGGTAGCCGATGTCGGTGGCGCAGGCGTGCAGGCGCAGAGCAGCGATGCCGCGGCCAAGACAAAGCCCGGCGCGAGGCCGGGCTTGCCCGCAGGACTCAGGGGCATCAGAGGTTTTTCGCCCGCAGGAAGGGGAATGTGGTGACCCGGGCCGGCGCCGGCAGCACGCTGCCGTCGGCCGTGACCAGCGCCGCCGGATTGAGCGGCAGGCCGGCCAGTGTGTTGATGGTGTGCGGCGGCGCCGTCGCCGGCGGCACCGGCACGCTGATGTTGAGCAACGCGGCGGCGACCAGGCGATCGACCACCGGATCGTCGAAGTAGCGGCCGTTCGGCCAGCTGTCCGGCAGGGCGTTGTTGGGATTCAGCGAGATCACGTCCGGCAGCACCACCCCGGCGGCCTGGGCCAGGCAGACATCGATGTTGGTGGCATCCGGCGTGGCACCCTGAACCGAACAGGTGGTCAGGCCGAAGCTGCGCAGGTTGGGTCCCAGTTCGAAACTGATCAGCTTGAGCCGCGCGACGAAGCCGGCACCGAAGTCCGCGGCGTCGCCCGCCGGATCGGCACGGTTGAAGGCGTCGCGCAGGGTGCCGTTGGGATTGGCGGGATTGCCGGGCGCGGTCGGCGCCGGTGTCGCCGAAGAAATCAGCACCGTCGCGGTGGCCGGCTCCCCCATCCGGTCCACGCGGAAGTACTGGCCCGGTGCCGCCGTCTGGAACGCAAAGGGACCGGTGTCGATGTCGCCGTCTGCCGAACCGACATCGTCGTCGTCATCGCAAGCGCTCAGACCCGCGATCGCGACCATCAGCGCCGCCGCAAGGATTGATTTCGGGTTCATGGGACTCACTCCACGAGGCGAGAGGTGGTGCCCCAGAACCTGACCGTGGGGCGTGGGCCGCCGCCCGGTGGCACGGGGGCAATGGCATCCAGGTCCATTTCAAAGACGATGATGCTGGCGTTGCGGCCTTTGAAGCCGTCGCGCCCCTTGGAGAAGGCCGGCACGGCCTTCACGGTCGCAAACTCCAGGGTTCCGCTCGACACGTCGCTGGCGCCGAAGGTGCCCAGGGTGGCGACGAATCCGGGGAAGTCGAAGAAGAACGGGTCGTCCCTAAGGCCGGCAAACGCACGCAAGCCGCCGGGGCTGGTGAACACCGTCTCCGCCGGCCCCGAGAATGTCGCCGTCGCCCCCGGCACAGCTTCCAGCTGCAGGCCGCAGTTGCCGCGCGCACTGCGGCCCAGCCGCGCACGGACCGACCGCACGGGGTTGACGTCGCCGCCGTCGTTGTCGAAGTTGAAGGTGTAGAGCACCCGCGGATCGCAGAAGAATCCGAAATCGATGCGGGTCAGCGGCAGCGGCCGGTTGCCGAAGCTCATCGCCGCGACCAGGCGGTTGGGCCGGTCCGGGGCGCGGAACAGGTAGACATCGGCGATGTCGGCGGCCGGATCGCCGGTCGGCCCGGGGGATTCGGCATGGTCGGCGGCCCACGACGGCGTGCCTGCCAAGCCGAGAACCAGGGCGGCGAGCCCCGCGCACAGAAAGTGACGGTGCTTCATCGACGTTCCTCCCGTTGTACCGGTGGACCCAAGGTAGAGCCAGAGCACTCTAGGCGCTTCGGAGCCGATTTGCCACCGCAGGCATCGATTGACTACAGCGCCACGAATGGCGCGCCTGCAAGCCGGCTGCACCACAAAAAAAACGCCCCTCAAGGGGGCGTTTTTTTGACACGACCAGCGACTGCCTAGGCGGCTTCGGCCGGGGCCGGGTTCGCCGTGTTGGCGGAGAAGGTCGGCGCCTCGGGGTAGAACTGCTTGAACCAGTGGCGGAACTGGATGACCGGACCGTCGCCGTCGCAGAGCAGCGGGTTCGGACGATACTTCTTGTTGTTCCACACGATGAAGTCGACGCTCTCGAAACCGGCGCTCTCCTCGCCCTCGGCCGCACCGATCATGTGATCGATGATCTTCCGGGAGACGTGCAGTTCCTTCGTGCCCTCGGCGTAATCGACGTGGCGGAAGGACATGTTCATCTGCGTCTTGTCCTTGGTGACCGGCACCGTGTACGACATCATCGTCGCGGTCACGCCTTCCTGCGTGAAGCGCAGCACGTTCAGGCCCGGGCCATAGGACTTGCCGACGATATAGCCCTGGCCGATGTTCAGCGTCATCACCGGGCCGTCGTAGGTGGCCTCGACCGGCGGGATGCCCGCGGCACCGTGCAGGAACTTCAGGTGCGCGGTGTCGACGCCGTTCTCGGCGATCTCCTGCACGCAGGTGTTGGCGGTCCAGGAGCCGCGGCGCGAACCGGTGAAGCCGCTGGCGTCCTCCATCTCGGGGATGTACGGCAGGTCCCAGCTCGGCGCCTCGCAGGCCGGGTGGTACCAGGCCCAGATCATGCCGTACTTCTCCACCACCGGCAGGGTGCGCAGGATCGGCTGCAGATTGGTGATGGGCGGCTTGCGCTTGCCATAGGGCACGGTCTTGCACCAGCCCTCGGTGTCATATTCCCAGTGGTGGAACGGGCAGCGCAGATGCTCGCCGCAGACCTTGCCGCCATGGCCCAGGTGGGCGCCCAGGTGGGGGCAGTACGGGTCGCTGACGCCGGCCTTGCCGCCTTCGGTGCGGAACAGCACCCACTCCTGGCCGAGCAGGTCGATGTTGCGCAGCTCGCCGGGCTTGAGGTTTTCGGAAAAATCGACATGGAACCAGCCGCTCGGAATCGGGAACGGGGCGCGTTCCAGATTCTTGGATTCCAGCAGAATCTTGAGGTTGATGGGTTTGCTCACGGTTATCTCCTGCAACTCTTACGCGCCGGGGCGCACCTGATGAATTCCCTGTGCCACGAAAGGAAAACTGGAACGTGGGGTGAGTCTGAGAATGCTACGAAAACCCGCTCGGGGCCTTCTTAGAATGCATCTTGCGCTCCGACACGTTTTAGGGCATGCATTTGCACCCCGGAACACCCCGCTACACTGCCCTCCCCTTTCACCGGAACCGCCCGATGCGCAAGCTTGCCGCCTGGACCCTGGGCCTGACCGCCGCCCTGGGCGCGCTGTACTGGTGGTATGCCGCCGACAGCCGCATGCCGGCCGACGCCGATTTCGCCCTGGACCTGGCTGAAATGCGGCGCCTGGCCGACAGCCTGCCCGGCGACAAGCCGGGCGAAATCCGTTACGAGAAGGTCACGGCCTTCGCCTTTCCCGGCGCCATGATCGTCGCCGGCGATGCCTGGGCGAAGCAGGAGATGCCGGTCTACGCCTACCAGCTGGTCTACCCGGACCACACCGCGATGATCGACGCGGCCATGACCCGCGACCTGGCCAAGCCGGATTTCATGATCCCGTACTTCGACGAGGCGGCCCAGCACCGCGTCGAGGCCGCCCTGGAGCGCGCTTCCTTCATCCTGATCACGCACGAGCACAGCGACCACAGCGGCGGCGTGCTGCAGCACCCGCGACTGGCGGCCCTGCTGCCGGCGCTGAGGCTGACCCAGGTCCAGCTCGAGCATCAGCAATACATGAAGCCTGCGACCGTCCCCACGGCCACCTTCGCCGGTTACCAGCCGCTGCGCTACGAGCGCATGGCAGCGGTCGCACCGGGTGTGGTCGCCGTGGCCGCGGCCGGACATACCCCGGGCAGCCAGATGGTGTACGTGCGCCAGGCCGACGGCCGGGAGCTGCTTTTCCTTGGCGACGTCTCCTGGAAACGCCGTAACATTGCCGCGCAGCGCGAGCGCCCCCGCTTCGTCACCGAATGGCTGATCGGCGAAGATCGCCATGCGGTATTCGGACAGCTCAAGACGCTGCATCGCCTGGCCGGGGAGGCACCCGGCCTGAAGCAGGTACCGGGGCACGACGGCGAAGCGATCGCCGAACTGACAGCCGCCGGATTTTTGAAGGCAGGATTCATACAGACAGGAAGTCCATGAGCAAGACCGTACTCATCACCGGCGGCAACAGCGGCATCGGTTTCGAAATGGCGCTGGCGCTGGCCGCGCGTGGCGACCGCGTGATCATCGCCGCCCGCGACGAAGCCAAATCCGCCGCCGCCGTCGCAAGCATCAAGGCAGCGCATCCCGACGCCCAGATCGCCGCCGTGAAACTCGACCTGGCCGACTTCGGCCATATCGACCGCTTCACCGAGTACCTGCTCAAGCGCGTCCCGGTGATCGACGTATTGATCCTCAACGCCGGGCTCTACACGCTGAAGCTGCACACCCTGCCCAGCGGCTACGAGGCCATGATCGGCGTCATGCATTTCGGCCACTTCCGACTGGTGCAGCGCCTGCTGGACGCAGTGGTGGCGGCACCGCAGGGACGCATCGTCGTGACCAGTTCGGTGATGCACAAGCTCGGGCGCATCGACGCCCGCAGCTTCACCAACCCGAAAAAGCATTTCAGCGGCCTGCAGGCCTACGGCCAGGCCAAGCTCGCCAACCTGCTGTTCACGCGCGAACTGGCGCGGCGGCTGAAAGACACCCGCGTCACGGTCAATGCCTTCCATCCCGGCGCCGTGGCGACCGACATCTACCGCCAGGTTCCGGCAGCACTGCGTCGTCTGGCAACGGCCTTCATGCTGACACCCAAGCAAGGCGCCGATACCGCGGTCTGGATGGCCACCGACGAGAAGTTCAAGGGCGTCACCGGCAAGTACTACGTCAGCCGCCAGCGCCGTCGCGGCAGCGCCGCCAGCCGCGATCCGGAACTGGCCGCCAAGCTCTGGCAGCTCAGCGAGAGGGCGATGAAAGCCAGCTGAAGCGACGTACGCCAGCGGTGGCGGCGGCGTTCGCCACCCGCTCCGCTTCCAGCACCTGCAGCGCATCGGCAATCGCCTGCTGGTGCTGCCCAAACTGCTCGAAGGGAGTGTCGGCCGGGACCTGTTGCGGCGCACCGTAGCAGACGTCGATACGAGAGAACGGCTTGGGCAGGCGGAAGGAATCCCAGCTGCGGAAGCTCCAGTAGCGCTGCGGAAATGCCAGGTACGGTATCACCGGAATCCCGGCCAGCCGCGCCATCTCGACGATGCCCGGCTTGACCTCGTGCGCCGGCCCGTTGGGGCCGTCGACGGTGACCGCCCCGGGCAAGCCGCTGCGCAGCGCCTCGATCATCTCGTCCTTGGCTTCCTTGCCGCCCTTGTCGACACCACGCTTCTTCGAGCTACCGCGCACCACGTGGTGCCCGAGCCTGCCGCAGAGATAGCTGACCGGATCGCCGTCGCGCGAGCGCGAGACGATCACCGTATGGCGATGTCCGGTCTGGGCGAGGATGCCGGCGAACAGGTTCTGGTGCCAGATCGCCAGCACGTAGCCGTCGCGCCCCAGCGGGCCCCGGTCCGGCGCGGCACCCACCAGCCGGAAACGATAGGTAGAGGCCAACAGGCGCACCAGTCCATAGACCAGACGCAACACCAGGAACTTGATCATTGGGAAATGCCGACCGTCGGGAAATGACCCCATGGAGGGGAATCCGCGGCAGGCTGAATGCCCCAGGCTGCGGTCTGCCCGGGGAGTACGAAAACTGCCGGGGACGGCAGTCAGGTAAGGCAGCTTATCCTTTTCTGGACAACTGTACAGTCAAAGTCCGGTGAAATGACCCTTTCGGCGTCCTATCATCCCCCTCATGCCCGAATTGCCAGACCTGACGGTCTACCTGGAGCGCATCGACGCCAGAGCGGGCGGCGGCGTGCTCCGGCAGCTGCGCATCGGCAATCCCTTCGTGCTGCGCACGGTGGCGCCGCCGTGCGAGGCCTTCGCCGGCCGGCGCCTGACCGGCACCCGCCGCATCGGCAAACGCCTGGTCCTGTCCTTCGAGGGCGGCCTGCATGCGGTGATCCACCTGATGGTGCTGGGCCGCCTGCGCTGGGCCAAGGCCGGCGCAGCCCTGCCGAAAGCCGGCGGGCTTGCCGCTTTCGACTTCGGGCAGGGCAGCCTGCTGCTGATCGAGCACGGCAAGAAGCGGCGCGCGGCGCTGCACCTGGTCGGCAGTGACGCGGAACTGGCGCCGTTCGACCGCGGCGGGCTGGAGGTGCTGGACGCCGGCTACGACGCCTTCCATGCCGCTCTGGTCCGCGAGAACCACACGCTCAAGCGGGCCCTGACCGACCCGCGCATCTTCGCCGGCATCGGCAACGCCTACTCCGACGAAATCCTGCACCGCGCGCAGTTGTCGCCGTTCCGGCAGACGCAGGCCCTGCCGCAAGACGAGGCCCGGCGCCTGTACGACGCGACGCGGGCGGTATTGCGGGAATGGACCGAACGCCTGCGCCGCGAGGCCGGCGAAAACTGGCCCGACAAGGTCACCGCCTTCCGCCCCGACATGGCGGTGCACGGCCGCTACAGGCTGCCCTGCCCGGTCTGCGGGGCTCCGGTGCAGCGCATCGTCTACGCCAGCAACGAGGCCAACTACTGCGCACGCTGCCAGACCGGCGGGCGCCTGCTGGCCGACCGGGCGCTGTCGCGGCTGCTGCACGACAGCTGGCCGAAGACGCTCGACGAACTGTGAGGCGGCAAGGCCCCTGGATCAGGACCTGGCCCGGCGCACTCAGGCGGCCTCCGTCGCAGCGACCAGGGAAGGGATGAGGCTCTAAGGCTCCGCCTTCCACACCAGCTTGCCGCCGCGGTCGATGTAGCCCCAGCGCCCGGCCGACGGGTTGAACCAGACCCGCGCCAGCCCGGCACTAAAGGGCTCGACCTGGGACACCCCCTCCAGCGGGCCGATCACCAGCTCGCCGGCAGCATCGACGTAGCCGTAGCCGGCGCGCGGCACCAGCACCGCGGCGCGGCCCTCGGAAAAGGACTCGGCCTGCTGGAAGCGCGCCGCACCGGACGGCTTGCCGTTGACGTCAATGTAGCCCCACTGGTGATTGCGGAAATCGCCCACCGCCACCGCGGCGCGCCCTTCGCTGTATTCCCTGGCGCTGAAGAACTGCGGTGCCACGGCAAAGCCTCCCTGGGCATCGACGTAACCCCAGCCCTTGCCCTCCACGCGCACCGGTGTGCGCCCCTCGCGGAAGTCGGCGCCGGCGCGGTACTCCGGCGTCGGTTCGAGCACGGTCTTGCCCTGGCGGTCGATATAGCCATAGCCGTCCTTCAGCTGCACGCGGGCGCGGCCGTCGGAAAAGTTGTAGGCGTAGTTGAACTGCGCCGGGATCGCGAACTTCCCCTTGCGGTCGATATAGCCGTAGCCCTTGCCGGAGACCAGCACCACTGCCAGCCCCTCCTGGAAGCGGTAAGGCTTGTCGAACTGTGCCTCGATCAGCCATTTGCCGGCCGTGTCGATGCTGCCCCAGCGCCCGCCGACGCTGACCAGGGCCATGCCCTCGCTGAAGCCCTCGGCCTGGTCGTACTGCGCCGCGATCACGGCCGCGCCGCTGCGGTTGAGGTAGCCCAGCTTGCGGCCCATGCGGAACAGCGCCAGCCCCTCGGAAAACGGCCCCGCGATCAGCGAGGCCACGCTGACCTCCTGCGCGAACTCGCCGCTGCCGAGGCCGACTTTCGACTGCGGCGAGATGACGACCTTGCCGTCGACATCGATCACGCCCACCTTGCTTCCCAGCGCGGCAACCGCCAGGCCATCGGAAAAGCGCAGCTCGGCGTCGTACTGCGGCTCGATCACGACCTTGCCGCTGGCGTCGATCGCACCGTAGCGGTCGCCCTGGCGGATCGAGAAGCGCGCCGGCTCCCCGGCCGCCCAGGCCGGCAGCAGGACGCAAAGCAGCAGGGCCGGCAGCAACTTCGGCATTCCCCAATCCCCTCGTGGCGTCTGTATGCGCCGGTGGACCCAAGCATATGCGCTGAGAACCCTGCCCGCAGCCGTTGTCGGCGTGCGCCGCTCCCGCTAGGCTATGGGTGACGGATCGGCCCCAAGGGCGTGGCCGCAGCTCCGTCACCAGCCTGACCCCCGCGGACAACGGCGTCCCACCCAGGACGTCGGGCATTGCTGTGCCTCTTCCTTCCGCTTGGAGAATCAGAATGTTTCGCTGCAAGACCCGCTGCAAAGCCCTGTTCGTTGCCGCCGCCCTGACGGCTTCTTCCGCCGCCCTGGCGGACCGTCCCCTGCCCGGCCTCGACCTGATGGCCCCCGGCAGCAACGTCGTCGGCACGCCCGACTACGGCAAGGACGTCAAGATCACCGGCTCGGCCGAAGCCGCCTCGCCGGACAAGAACGGCGATGGTTTCCTCGACACCTCCGAGCTCGATCCGAACTCGCAGCTGGCCAAGCGCCTGCCGACCCGCGATGCCAACAAGGACGGCAAGCTGTCGCGCGACGAGTATTTTTTCAAGTAGCTACGGCCGCCTGGCGTGACGCCGCTAGCGTCGCGCCAGGCGATACAGCTTGCCATTGTAGCTGACGACATACAGCTCACCCGCGGCGTCCTCGCCCATGGAACTCGGGTAATCCAGGGTGGCGAACTGCGTCATGACGAGCCTGCCGGACACGGACCGCGCGTACCACACCTGGCCGGTGATGAAGTCCGCAAAGAAGTACAGCCCAACGGCCTCCGCGATCGCCGCGCTGCGGTAGACGTAGCCGCCGTTGACGCTGGCGCCGCCACCGCCATGCCCGTACTCCAGTGCTGGCGGACGATGGCCGGACGGTGCCGTTCCGCAGAGCGTACCTTCACAGCTGCTCCAGCCGAAGTTGCCGCCGCGCTCCACCCGGTCGATCTCCTCGCGCGTGTTTTCGCCGACGTCGCCGAGCCATAGCTGTCCGTTCGCACGGTCGAAGCTGGCGCGCCAGGGATTGCGGAACCCATAGGCCCAGATTTCCGGTCGCGCGCCTGCGGTGCCGACAAAGGGGTTGTCGGCGGGAGCCGAGCCGCTGGTGGTGATGCGCAGCACCTTGCCCTGCAGCACGTCCAGCCGCTGCCCGTTGCCCGGCTGCAGATGGTCCCCCACGGTGACATAGAGATGGCCGTCGGGACCGAAACCGATCCAGCCGCCGTTGTGCGCCCCGCTACGCCCCAGTTCCAGCAGCACCTGCTCGGAAGAAACATCGAGGCTGTCGCGCGAAAGCGCGTGGAAGCGGGACACCACCTGGCCGCGGCTGCGGGAAACGTAGTGCAGGTAGACATAGCCGTTGCTGGCGAAGCCGGGATCGAAGGCCATGCCCAGCAGGCCGCTCTCGCCCCCCGAATCCACATCCAGGGAAATGTCGACGAACGTGGCCGCAGCCGTCACGGCATCGTCGTTGGCGAAAACCCGGATGCGCCCGGCCTGCTCGACCAGGTACAGGCGGCTGTCGTCGCCACGCTCCGCCAGAAGGAACACGGGGTCATCGAAGCTCAGTGCCGGAAAGGCCTCGACCAGTTCCAGCGGCAAGGGCTTGTCGTCATCGCGCAGCGTGAGCGTGCTGGTGACGAGGGACCCCAGCGTCGCGCCCAGGGGATCGGACAGCCGCAGGACCAGGGTTTCGCTGTCCTCCTGGGCAGAGTCGTTGAGCGGCCGCACGGCAAAGGTCTTGACGGCCCCGTCGCCATCGGCCCAGGACAGCGTGCCGCCGAACGCGGCGTAGTCCGAGCCCGCCACCGCCGTGCCCCCCGCCGCGGCATAGCGGACCGACACCGCGCCGTCGATGCCCCCGGTGCGGGTCACCGCGATCGTGACGCTGCCGGCGGTTTCGTCGGCGTCCTGGGCGGCCGCGCCAAACTGCAGCGTGCCCGTCTGCGCCGGCTCGTTGTCCAGGATCGTCAGCGACACCGACGCCGTACCCAGGACCGCTCCGCCGGTGGCTGCGGACAGGCGCAGGCCCAGCTTCTTGTTCCGGTCGCGCACGGCGTCGTCCAGGATCGGCACGGCGAAGGTCTTCGTACCGACGTCGCCATCCGCCCAGGACAGCTTGCCGCTCACCGCGGTGTATTCGGTCCCGGTCCGCGCGGTGTCGTCGGCGGTGGCATAGGACAGTCCAACAGCACCATTGCTGCCGCCGCTGCGCGTCACGGTCACCAGCGCCGTGCCCGCGTTCTCCGCCACCTGGTAGGCGACAGCCCCGAACTGCAGCCGGCCCGGCTGCGGCTTCTCGTTGTCCTGGATCGTCAGCGTCACCCGCCGCCTCGTGCCGAGGCTTGCCCCGCCGGTGGGCGCGGACAGTTCCAGGACCAGGGTGCGGCTGCCATCGAGCCGGTCGTTGTCGACAAGCTGTATCAGGACGACATTGCTCCCCTCCTCGCGATCGCCCCAGGCCAGCGTGCCGCTGCTGGCGATGTAGTCCGTCCCCGCAGCGGCATTGCCGTCCACAACCGCGTAGGAAACGCCGACGGCGCCATCACTGCCACCCGTGCGCTGCACCCGGATCTGCACCGTACCCTGGTCCTCGACCACCGAGTAGGACGCGGCTTCGAACTGCAACTGCCCCGGCACCGCCGGGTCGTCGTCGCGAATCGTCAGCGTCGCCTGCGAGGGACTGGCGAGCGCCGCGCCGCCGACCGGCGCGGACAGCGACAGCAGGACGGTCTCGTCGCCTTCGCGCAGGGCATCGTTGACGATCGGCACCGTGATGCTGCGCGGCGCGGCATCTCCCGCAGGCCACTCCAGCCGCCCCTGCACCGCGGCGTGATCGCCGGGCGCGGCAGCACTGCCTCCGCCGCTGGCGTAGGCCACGCTGACCGCACCATCGCTGCCGCCGAGGCGCTGCACGCTGACGACCACGCTGCCAGCGTTCTCCGCGGCGCTGTAGCTCGCAGCACCAAAGCTGAACTGCCCTGCATGCAGAACCGGAGCCTCTTCGCCGCCCCCACCACCACCGCCGCAGGCACCCAAAAGCAAGCCCAGCAGCATCAAGACTCGTTTCATTCGATCAAGGGATTCGTGTGAATGCACCTTCACATTACCATGGCCACAGTCCACCGCGCCTGCCCCATGACCGCCCTCGATCTCTCTTTCGTCCGCCGCCAGTTTCCCGCCTTCGCCGAGCCCTCGCTGCAGGGACAGGCGTTCTTCGAGAATGCCGGCGGCTCCTACGCCTGCAGCCAGGTCATCGACCTGCTGCAGGAGTACTACCGGCGCCTGAAGGTCCAGCCCGGCTACTCCTACGCCGCGTCCGGCGAGGCCGGCGACTGGATGGAGCGCGCGCATGTCCGGCTGGCGGAGTACCTCGGCGTCGACGCCGACGAGTTGCACTTCGGCCCCTCCACCTCGCAGAACACCTACGTGCTGGCGCAGGCCTTCCGCGGGCTGCTGCGCGCGGGCGACGAGATCGTCGTCACCAACCAGGACCACGAAGCCAATACCGGCGCCTGGCGCCGCCTCGCCCAGGACGGGATCGTGGTGCGCGAGTGGCGCGTCGAGGCGGACACCGGCGCGCTGGATCCGGCGGCACTGGACGCGCTGCTGTGCGAACGCACGCGTCTGGTGGTATTCCCGCATTGCTCCAACATCGTCGCGCAGCTGAACCCGGTGGCCCGGATCACCGCGCAGGCACGCAGCGCCGGCGCACTCACCGTGGTCGACGGGGTCTCCTACGCACCGCATGGCCTGCCCGACCTGCGCGCGCTGGGCGCGGACATCTACCTGTTCTCGCTGTACAAGACCTTCGGCCCGCACCAGGGCCTGATGGCCCTGCGCCGCCCGCTGCTCGATCGGCTCGCCAACCAGGGGCACTACTTCAATGCCGTGTTGCCGCGCAAACGGCTGACGCCGGCCGGCCCGGACCATGCGCAGATCGCGGCATCACGCGGTATCGCCGAATACTTCGACGCCCTGGACGCGCATCACCATCCCGGTGCGGCGACCGCCGGCCGGCCACAGCGCGTGCGTGAGCTGCTGCACGACGCCGAGCAGCCGCTGCTGGCGCGCCTGCTCGACGGCCTCGAGCAGATTCCGGGACTGCGCGTTCTTGGCCCGCGCGATCCGGCCCGGCGCGCAGCGACCGTCGCCGTGCTACCGCTGCGCCAGACACCCGCGGCGCTGGTACCGCGCCTGGCCAGGGAAGGCCTGATGACGGCGGCCGGACACTTCTACGCGCTGCGCCTGCTGGAAGCGATGGGGGTGGACCCGGCCCAGGGCGTCCTGCGCCTGTCCTTCGTGCATTACAACAGCGCCGCGGAGATCGACCGCCTGCTCTCCGGCCTGGAACAGGCGCTGGCGGCGGGCTGACGTTCAGCCGCCGTTCGGGCAGGGCCGTGTTAAGTTCCGCCCGTATTTTCCAGCAATCTCCAGGGAGGAGATTCTCATGCACAAGGCAGCAGCAGTTTTCGTGGGTCTGTTCATGGTGTCGTCGGCAGGTTTCGCGGCCGATACCGGGGCAATCATCGGCGGCGCCATCGGCGGCGGCGCGGGCGCGGCGGTAGGTGACAGCGTCGGCGGGCGCAACGGCGCGATCATCGGCGGCGCCATCGGTGGCGCAGCCGGTGCGGCGATCGGCTCCAAGCCGGAGCCCGGCAAGACCGTCATCGTCCACGAGCACGACGATCACCATCACCACGACAAGCATCGTGGCCACGGCAAGCGCAAGCACAAGAAGCATCGCGACTGATCGGGATGCATCCCGAGGTCCCGAAGGCGCCGGTTTCCGGCGCCTTTCTTGTTGTGCCGGCGTAAAGGATGCGGCACCGCTGCGCCGGCGCAACGCTTTTGTCCTCCACGCTGCCGGGTTAGGCTCCGGCATCCACTTCCCGGAGCCCGCATGCGCTACGACCATATCCCGCCCGGTACCGTGCGCTTCTGGGCCTGGCTGGATTCCGCCGTGACCTGGATGCTGGCGCTGCCGCCGCTGGCGCCGAAGTTCATCGCCTCGATCTACTGGCTCAACGGCCTGCTCGGCGGCGACCCGGTGGCGCCGGCCTTCGAGCCGATCCACCTGCTGTTCGTCTGCCTGACCGGCTCGCTGGTGAGCGTCTGGGTGATCGCGCGCCTGCTGCACCCGGTGGGCCTGCTGGCGGTGATCGATGGCTGGGCCCGCCTCTACGTCGCCCTGGTGCTGGTCTGGGTGATCGTGGTCATGGGCGGACCTCCGGTATTGTGGCTGTTCGTATTCACCGAAGGCGCGGGCACCGTGGGCCAGCTGCGCGCCGCTTACCGCAGTACCGGAGCCAAAGCATGAGAATGGACAAGCTGCCTCCCTGGCAGCGCAACAACCCGGGCGATGCGAAGCCCAAGCCGCTGACGCCGGAGCAGAAGGCCGCCGCCATGGAACGCGCGGAGCGTGCTGGCCGGCCCTACCCGAACCTGATCGACGACATGTGGGCCACGCGGCGCAAGAAGTCGCCCGGAGAGCACCGCGAGTGAAGGCGGCGCGAATCGACGGCAGCCGCGCGCCGGAAGCAATGACCGCGGAACGCTGCGCGATCGCCGAGCTGTCGAACTCGGCGGAGGATCCCGGCCTTTCCATTGCCCGCGCCCGGGTCGCGCCGGGGGTGACCACGCGCTGGCACCGCCTGCACGGCATCGCCGAGCGCTATGTGATCCTGGAGGGTCGCGGCCGCGCCGAGGTCGATGAGCGGCCACCGCAGGAGATGCGGCCCGGCGACGTCCTGCTGATTCCGCCACTGAGCCGCCAGCGCATCACCAACACCGGGAGCGCCGATCTGGTGTTCCTGGCGTTGTGCACGCCGCGCTTCGAGTGGAGCGCCTATGAGGATGTCGACGAGGTGGCGCTCTAAGGAGCCAACGGGGGTTCGTTCACGGCCAGTGACGCGGCCGGTTCGGCCGGCGGCTCGCCCGAGGTCAGCGGGCATTGCGCGTAGCCCTGCGCGCCGGCCCAGGCCGGATCGGGGTACCAGGCAAAGACGAACTGGCCGTCCTTGAGCGCGTCGATCAGCTTCTGCGCCACGGCGGGACGCACCGCCGGGCAACCCCAGCTGCGCCCCAGGCGCCCCTGCTTGCCCGCCAGCCTGGCGTTGACGTACTGCGCACCATGGATCACCAGGGCACGCTCGTAGGCGCGGTCGTTGACGCCGGGCTCCAGCCCGGCCATGCGCAGCGAGTAGCCGTTGCGCCCGTCATAGGCTTCCAGCGTACGGAACGGCCCGAGGCTGGAGGTCAGGCTGTCCTGGTCGTTGGAGAAGCGGTTGGCGAGGTTGTCGCCGGAGTTGCGGCCATGGGCCACCAGCTCCCGGAACAGCAGCTTGCGCTTCTCCAGGTCGAACACCCAGAGCCGCCGCCGGGTCGAGGGCAGGGAGTAGTCGATCAGGGCCAGGTGACGCGCCGGCGCCATGCCGGCCGACTCGGCGCAGGCCAGGGCCGACAGCGCCGCCTTCAGGGCCTTGGGATTGACCTCCGGCGCAGCGCGGCGCAGGGCCTCGGCCGGCGGAGCCGCCGAGGCGCCAACGGCCACCGCAAGCAGGAAGGCGGCGGCGAGACACCGCCTGACAAAAGAATTCAGCATGGCGGCATGGTAGCGGGGACCGCGAACAGGGCAAAATCGCGCCGACGAGCGGGCGTCCACAGTCCGCCAGACAGACAGGGAGCGTCATGAACACATCCGCATTGCGCCGCGGCATCTCGGCTTTGCTGCTGGCCGCCTGCGCCCTGCCCGCCCCGGCCCAGGGTCTGCGCGAGGTGGTGCGCGAACGTGTCGAGCAGCTGCGCGACGCCGGCCCCTCGGGCCCGAAGCTGGAGGGTGTATCGCTGACCGAGGGCATCGCCCGCTTCTACGAGCAGCGCGATTTTGCGCCGGCCTGGAACGACCGCAGCCGCCAGGAAGCCCTGATCACGGAGCTGCGCGGCCTGGCCGCCGACGGGCTGGACCCGCGCGACTACGCCCTGGAGCAGGTCGAAAAGGGCCCGGCCTCCGCCGACCCCGACGGCATCGCCGCCTATGACCTGGCCACCACGCGCTCCTACCTGCTTGCGCTGGCGCACCTGTTCCGCGGCAAGGTCGACCCCGGCAGCCTCGACGCGCAGTGGAACTTCGACGCACGCACGATGACCCCGGACCAGGCGCTGGGCTACATGGTCGACGCCGTGAAGACCGGCAACATCGCCGCCGTGTTCAAGGGTGCCCGGCCGGACCACCCGGCCTATGAGCGCCTGCGTGCCGCGCTGGCGCGCCTGCGCGCGGTGGAAGCCGCCGGCGGCTGGACCACGATCCCGGGCGGCCCGGCCCTCAAGCCCGGCGTGGACGATCCGCGCGTGGCCCTGCTGCGCAAGCGCCTGGCCGCCACCGGCGACATCGATGCCGCGGCCAACGACGGCTCGACGCTGTACGACGCGACCCTGGAAGCCGCCGTGAAGTGCTTCCAGCAGGAGCAATACCTGGATGCCGATGGCGCCATCGGCCCCGGCACGCGCAACGCCCTCAACGTGCCGGTCGCCCGGCGCATCGACCAGGTCCGCGTCAACCTCGAGCGCGGCCGCTGGCTGCTGCACGAGCTGCACGACGACTTCGTGCTGGTGGACATCGCCGGCTTCCACATCAACCTGTTCCGCAAGGGCGAGTCGGTCTGGTCCTCGCGCGTGCAGGTCGGCAAGCCCTACCGCAGCAGCCCGGTGTTCAAGTCCGAAATCACCTACCTGACCCTGAACCCCACCTGGACCGTGCCGCCGACGATCCTGCGCGAGGACGTTCTGCCCAAGGTCCGCCGCGATCCGAAGTACCTGGAACGCAACCGCATCCGCGTGCTGGACGCGGCCGGCCAGGAGCTGGACCCGAAGAAGGTCAACTGGGCCAAGCCCGGGGCGATCACACTGCGGCAGGACTCCGGCGAGGGCAATTCGCTGGGCCGTGCGGTAATCCGCTTCGCCAACCCCTATGCCGTCTACCTGCACGACACGCCCCACCGCGAACTGTTCGGCGCCAGCCAGCGTGCCTTCAGCTCCGGCTGCATCCGCGTGGAGAACGTGCTGGAACTGGTGCGCCTGCTGCTCAACGACCCGGCCTGGGACCCGGCCGCGATCGACGCGACCCTGGCCAACCCGGCGACGCGCAGCGTCAGGCTGGCCAAATCCGTCCCGATCCTGCTGGCCTACTGGACCATCGACGTGCCGGAGAACGGCCGCGTGGGGTTCAAGGCCGACATCTACGACCGCGACCCACCGCTGCTGCAGGCCCTGGCCGCGCGGCCAAAGTTGTAGGGCCATCACGGCCTTATCATGGCTCCATGAGCACCGACTGCATCGTCTACCGCTGTGGCCGCCAGGACGAGATGTACCTGTACCTGCGCGCCGACCTGAAGCCCGAGGACCTGCCCGAGGCGCTGCGGCGCCTCACCGGCAAGCTGACCCAGGCGATGCAACTGAGCCTGGCGCCGGAACGGCGGCTGGCACGCGTCGATGTCGCCCAGGTGCTGGAGAAGCTGGCGGCGCCGGGCTACTACATCCAGATGCCGCCCGACGGCATCCTCAAGGCGAACCTGCACTTCGGCGACTGAATCCCGTGGCTTGAAACCCGGGCTAGGCTTCGCCGTCCTCGGGCCCGCGCCGCAGCTGCTGCTTGCCCTTGGCGATCAGTTCGCGCGCCAGGCGCTTGGGCAGGTACATCTTCTCCGGCTTGGGCAGCGTGGTGGAGTCGTCGATCAGCGCCTTGATCGCCAGCAGGCGGTAGACCATCTCCTGCTCGGCCGCGGCCTTCAGTTCCTGTCCCGGCTGCAGCAAGGTGGAAAACACGTTGGCGCCGGCGCCGTGATTGCTGATCTCGCGGCCGCTGGCGGTGTCGTAGATCGCGATCCAGCGCTGCTCCGGTGCCGGTCCACCCTCGCCCAGCGAGCCGGCGGTGCCCGCCGCCACGGTGATCGCCACCGGCCAGGGCGTGTAGTTGGCATAGATCGGTGCCTTGGCGGCCTTGGGCTGCCAGGTCCGCTGCAGCGTGGCTTCCTGGGTGCACAGATCGATCGTCGACAGGGTCATCCGCTCACTCCCATGCGCGGCAGCGCCGCTGTGGCTGCATGATAGACCGCAGGCGGCACTCGCGGCATATTCCGTCGCGGCCCCGGCCGGGTTAGGCTGGGCGCAGGTCCACCATTCATGCCCTGGGGGCGCGCAACATGCCGGCACAGGTGCTGATCGACAACCCCTACGTCACGCTCTGGTACCACCCGGAGACGAAGATCGTGCATCACCAGATGCACCGCTTCATCGTCGAGTCGGTGTTCCGCGAGTTCCTGCAGGCCGGGACGCAGGCGATGAAGCAGCACGGCGCCTGCAAGTGGCTGTCCGACGACCGCAAGAACCCGGTGCTGGCGCAGTCGCTGCATGACTGGGCGCGCGACCACTGGTTTCCGCAGACCCGCAAGGCCGGCTGGAAGTACTGGGCCATCGTCGCGCCGGAGGAAGAACTGGGCCAATGGACCATGCAGCGCGCCGTGGACGAGTACCGCGCGATGGGCATCACCGCGAAGTACTTCAGCGATCCCGACGAGGCCCTGCGCTGGCTGCAGACCGTCGATGCCCCGTCATCGCTCGAAGCCTGATGGCCCTGCCGATCCCTCCGGAGTTCCGATGCACGCTGGCATCCTGGTCGCACTGACGCTCCTGACGATGGCCGCCTGCAAGCAGGCGCCGCCACCCGCCGAGACATCCGCAGCCAAGACCGCGGTCGCCGCCACGCCTGCGGATGCGCCTCCGGCAGCCGGCCGTTGTGCCGGCTGGCGTGCCCGCCTGGGCAAGGACCCGGAGAAGACCCAGAGCGTGGAAACCTGCCTGCGGAAGATGGCCTTGCGCGACCGCGTCGCGGCGGTCGCCGAAGCGCGCATCCTGCTCGACTGGAAGCTGCCGCCGGACTCCGGACTCCAGCTGGTCGCCGTCACCCTGCAGCGCTTTCCCGAAGCGGCGGCGCTGGAAACATTCATGCAGGAGACCGGCCTGCAGTTGAAGGCTGCACCCACCGAAGCTCGCGAAAGCTGGGCGCCGCTCACCATCGCCGACCACCTGGCGGAACGGGGACAGGTCCTGGGCTTCGACGTGGAGACCGGCATGTTCCCCAACGCCCACGAGGGCCTGATGGGGGAGCTGGCCCAGTTGGCAGGGCCGCCGATGTCATGGGCGAAGTTCAGCGAAGTTCCGCCAGGGGATCCCGACGACACCAGCCTGCCCTACCGCCTGCGCGCCAGGCTCGGCATCAAGAACTACGACGTTGCCGCCCGCAACTTCGGTGACTGGTACGACGTCGCCAGCGTGCTGGACCTGCTCAACCTGATGTCCGAGGACGCCGGCAGCCAGGCTCGCTTTTTCAGCCTGCCCACCGGCGACCAGACCGCGCAGGTGCTGGTGGCCGACCGCCAGGTCATCGCCGGCCTGGTCGAAAGCGGCCTGCTGCAACTGCAGGCGCCGGACCGGTCGCGGGAAGCCGGCCAGGCTTACGAGGCGGAGGCCCTGGGCAAGTTCAGACAGGAGATCCGGGCACAGTGAGCATCACGGACGAAGGGCAGGAACCATGACGGCTGCGACGCGGAAATTCGTCTTCCTGACCGGCGGCTCCGGCTTCCTCGGCCGCCAGCTGATCACCTCGCTGACCGGCGCCGGCTACAGCGTGCGCGCGCTGGTGCGCTCGGCACAGGCCGCCACCACCGTGCAGGCACTGGGCGCGGAACCGGTCAGCGGCGACCTCGACGACATGGCGGCGATGCGTGGCGGGATGGCCGGCTGCGTCGGCGCGATCCACTCCGCTGCCAAGGTCGGCGGCTGGGGCCCCTGGGAGGAATTCCTGCGCGACACCGTGCAAGGCACCGAGCATGTCATCGCCGCCGCCCGCGCAGCGGGACTGCCGCGCCTGGTCCACATCAGCACCGAGGCCGTGCTGGCCGACGGCCAGCCGATCATCGAGGCCGACGAAACGCGGCCGCTGCCGCAGAAGCCCAACGGCGCCTACCCACGCTCCAAGGGCATGGCCGAGCAACGTGTTCTCGCAGCCAACGGCGACGGCCTGGCCACGGTGGTGGTGCGTCCGCGCTTCATCTGGGGCAAGGGCGACACCACGCTGGCGCCGAGGCTCGCCGAGGCGGCGCGGCGCGGCTGGGTCTGGTTCGGCGGCGGCGCGCACCGCAGCTCCACCTGCCATGTGCGCAACGTCGCGCATGGCGTGATCCTGGCCATGGAGCGCGGCGGTCCTGGCGAGATCTACTTCCTCACCGACGGTGCGCCGCAGCAGTTCCGCGACTTCATCGGCCGCCTGATCCGCACCCAGGGCGTGGAACCCGGCGAGCGCAACGCACCGCTATGGCTGGCCGACGCGATGGCCGCGGTCTGCGAAACCGCCTGGAGCCTGCTGCCGCTCCAGGGCGAACCGCCGCTGACGCGAACAACCCTGAACCTGTTCTTCCGCGAAGTGACCGTGCGCGACGACAAGGCCCGGCAGCAACTGGGCTACCGCCCGGTGATCAGCGTGGACGAAGGCCTGCGGGAGTTGCAGGCCGCAATCCGCTGAAGCTCTCGTTGTAGGAGCGGGCTTGCTCGCGACCCGGTGCGAGAGGTCACGAGCAGGCTCGCTCCTACAGACGTGGACCTCTCAGCCCATGTGGAAGAAATTCAGTTTGTTTCCGTCGGGGTCGCGGAAATACGCGGCATAGAAAGTGTCGCCGCGCGGGCCCGGCTTGCCCTCGTCGGTCGCGCCCAGTTCCATCGCCTTGGCGTAGAGCTTGTCGACGTCGGCCTTGCTGCCGGCCGCCATGGCCACCATGACACCGTTGCCGACCGTGGCCGGCTTGCCGTCGAAGGGCTTGGCGATGGCCAGCGCCGCGGCGCCGGGCTTGCCCCAGACCACGAAGCCTTCGAAGTCCATCATGCGCCTGGCGCCCAACTCGCCCAGCAGCGCGTCGTAGAAGCGCGCCGCGCGCGCGAAATCGTTGGTCCCCACCGTCACGTATCCGATCATGTCGCTCTCTCCGGTTTTATTGAGTTCTGATCCGGCCGCAAGCTAGTCGCGCGTCGTGGCGGCGGTCAAGTCGCGGCGGCACGCGCGGCCCTGCGTTCTGGCGCGTACGGCTCTTTGCAACCCGGCCCCTGCCGGGGACACTGTGGGCACTACAACAGTACTAGGGGAGAAACGCATGGCACTGAACGGATTCCTGCTGATCACCGGCCTGATCTTCGCGGCCCTGGGCGTTTACACGCTGGCCGATCCGCAGGCGGCGATGGACGCGGGCCGGCTGGGACTGAAGCTCGACTCGGTCGCGGCCTACAGCCAGATGCGCGGCGCCGGCGGCGGCACGACGCTGGCGGTGGGCCTGTTGCTGCTGGCCTCGGTGACGCGCGCCTCGCTGGAGCGCCCGGCGCTGTGGGCTGTGGTCGCGGTCCTGGGCGGCCTGGAAGCCGGGCGCCTGGTCAGCCTGCTGGTGGACGGCGTGCCGCCGCCGAACGTCGCCGTGGGCATGCTGTTCGAGAATCTCGGCCTGTGGCAGGCGGTGTACTGGCTGCAGCAGGATCCGGCCTCCACGGCATGACTACCGGATAAGGGTGGCCCGCACGCGCCCCGATGATGGGATACTCCCGGCCAGCAAACAAAAAAGAAGGTCAGGGATGCCGTACCGAGGGAAGTTTCAATGATGGCGCCGCTCGGTCCGCGGGTGCCGCAGCGCGGCAATGCCTTTTCGCGCGGCCTCGGCCGGCTGGTGCTGCGCCTGATGGGCTGGCGCGTGGACGGCGGCGTGCCGGATGCACCCAAGATGGTGCTCATCGGCGCGCCTCACACCACCAACATGGACGGCGTCATCGCGTTCGCCATCCTGATCAGCCTGGGCATCCGCGCCAGCACCATGATCAAGGACAGCGCCTTCCGCGGCTTCGGCGGCGTGGTCCTGCGCTGGCTCGGCGCGGTGCCGGTGAACCGCAAGAGCCCCAAGGGCGTCGTCGAGCAAAGCGTCGACGCCTTCAACGACAACCCGCAGTTCGTGCTGCTGCTGGCGCCGGAAGGGACCCGCTCCGCGCCCAAGGCCTGGAAGCGCGGCTTCCATCACGTGGCCTACGGTGCCGGCGTGCCGATCGTGGCCGCGGCGATCGACTACCAGCGCAAGCTCGTCACGTTCGGACCGCCGCTGCAGCCGACCAGCGACTACGAGGCCGACGTCGGCAAGCTGCAGGACTACGTGGCCGCCCATTCATCGCCGCGGCACGCCGAGCGGCTGTCCAAGCCGATCGCCGATCGCCAGGGCCGTCCCTGGTCCGGGGGCGGCGGTAGCAGCAGCGAAGACTGATTCCCCCGACAGGAGCGGCGCGCATGAGCATCGAGATTCCCGGATTCACATGCAGCCCGCTGAGCCTGGACGGCGAACGGCGCGACGTCTACCGCCGCGGCCAGGGCCGCGCGGTGATCGTGATGTCGGAGGTGCCTGGGATCACGCCGCAGGTGGCGCGCTTCGCCACCCGCGTCGCCGACGCCGGCTTCTCGGTGTGGATGCCGCAGCTGTTCGGCACGCCGCTGGAGCCGGTCACCCCGCTCACCGCAGCCCGCACCATCGCCCGCGTCTGCATCAGCCGCGAGTTCCGCCTGCTCGCCGCCAACCAGTCCAGCCCCATCGTCGACTGGCTGCGTGCGCTGGCGCGCCACGCCCATGCCGAATGCGGCGGCCCCGGTGTCGGTAGCGTGGGCATGTGCCTGACCGGAAACTTTGGCCTGGCGCTGATGCTCGATGCCCCGGTAATCGCACCGGTGCTGGCGCAGCCTTCCCTGCCCGGCGGCTTGAGCCACGCCCAGCGCTCCGGCCTGCATGCCTCGCCCGAGGAGATCGCCGCGGCGCATGACAAGATCGACAAGCAGGGCGCGCGCATCCTCGGCCTGCGTTTCGACGGCGACCCGATGTGCCGTGCCGAGCGCTTCGAGCGCCTGCAGGGCGAGTTCGGCGCGGCCTTCGAAGCCATCGTCGTACCGTCCAACCGTGCCAATCCGCAGGCGATGAAGCCGGCGCACAGCGTGATGACCACGCACCTGATCGACCGCGAAGGCGAACCCACCCGCGCCGCGCTGGATCGTACCCTCGCCTTCCTGCGCGAGCAGCTGAACCGCGACTGAGCAGGGCCTCCATTCAGACGCCGTTCACCGGGTCTTGGGATGATGTCCGGGCGGCCAATCGCGGCCGCCGTCGTTGCGCAAGGAGGCTGCAATGGACACGACATTGGCTCAGGAAGAGGCCCGGCGCATCGCCCAGCACAATGCGCTGAAAAACCGGCTGGAAACGCGGGTGGACTCGCAGATCGCGGCGCAGGCGCAGGACACCCTGGCCAACCAGCAGCCGCGCATCGACGCGGTTGCATCGGACATGCAGCGCAAGCTGATAGACGAAGTTTCAGAGCGCGAACGCGAGGTCGGCCAGATGCGCGCCACGGCGCGTGTCGGGCAGGTGGTCGACTACGTCTTCTGGGTGACCTACTCGCTGCTGGGCCTGCGCTTCGTGCTCGCCCTGATGGGGGCAAGGGAGGGCGCCGGCTTCGTGCGCTTCATCAAGGGCATCACCGAGCCGCTGTACCTGCCCTTCAAGGGCATCGTCGGCGCCCCGGCACTGGAGACCGGCGGAACACTGGCCCTGCCGCTGCTGATCGCCGTGGGCGTCTACGCCCTGGTGCACCTGGCGATCAAGGGCCTGCTGCGTCTCTGGGCCCAGCGCCGTACCGAGATCTGAAACCCGGCTGCACCGAAGCACCGAGGGCGGCGTTCGGCGAGACGGATGTCTACTGGACATCCGTCTGCCTCACCTACATGACGCTGCCGCCCATCTGTGATTTGATGGCGGACGACATCCACCACCCGGGAATGCCATGGTCACCGTCCACCACCTCAACAACTCCCGCTCCCAGCGCGTGCTCTGGCTCCTGGAAGAACTGGGAGTGGAGTACCAGGTGAAGCGCTACGAGCGCAACAGCAAGACCATGCTGGCGCCGCCGGAACTCAAGGCGGTGCATCCCCTGGGCAAGTCGCCGGTGATCACCGACGACGGCAACACCGTTGCCGAATCCGGCGCCATCGTCGAATACCTGGTCGAGCGCTACGGCAACGACCGCCTGGCACCACCGGCCGGCACCCCCGAACGCCTGCAGTACAGCTACTGGCTGCACTACGCGGAAGGCTCGATCATGCCCCTGCTGGTGATGAAACTGGTGCTGAGCCAGGTACCCAAGGGCTCGCCCGCGCTGATACGGCCGATCGCCCGCGGCATCGTCGGCGGCGTAGACAAGATGTTCCTGGGGCCCAACCTCAAACTGCATGTCGGCTACATCGAGAGCGAGTTGGGCAAGACCGGCTGGTTCGCCGGCAAGGCGTTCAGCGCCGCCGACATCCAGATGAGCTTTCCCGCCGAAGCCCTGGCCGCACGCGGCGGCAGCGACGTGCCGCCGAACCTCGCCGGCTTCCTGCAGCGCATCCACGCCCGCCCGGCCTACCAGCGCGCCCTGCAGAAGGGCGGCCCCTACGAGTTGCTGCGCTAGCCCCCGGGCACCACGCACACATGCGTCGCCCCGGGGGCTCGCATCACCTGTCGATCACCGCCAAGCTGGCGGCGATCGTGGTGGTGTTCGTCGCGATCGTCTTCGCCCTGGTCGCCGTGGTCACCCTGAGCCTGCGCCTGGCCAGTGGCGCGCGCGCCTACGTCGGCGGCGAAGGCCTGTGGTCCAAGGGCCAGAAGGACGCGGTCTATTACCTGAGCCGCTACGCCCAGTCGGGCCAGCTCGCGGACTACCAGCGCTACCAGGACGCCATGGCGATCCCGCTGGGCGACCGCATTGCACGGCTGGAGATGGAGCGCAGCTCCTACAACGAGGAGACCGTGCGGCGGGGCTTCGTCGCCGGCGGCAACGCGGCGCAGGACGTGCCGGACATGATCTTCCTGTTCCGGCACTTCCGCTGGCTCGACCGGCTCGACGCCGCGATCGACGTCTGGCGCCAGGCTGAACGCCGCCTGCTGGAACTGGAGGCCATCGCCGCGGAGCTGCATCGCACGATCCCCGCCGACCAGCTCGCACCGCCGCGTCAGCAGCTGCTACTGGAGCGCATCGCCACGATCAACGCCGCGGTGGCCCCCCTGGAGCGCGAATTCTCGGTGAGGATCGGCGCCATCGCGCGCTGGATGCAGCACGGCCTGCCGCTGGTCATCGTCGGCTTTGCTGCCTTGCTGCTCGCCGCCGGCCTGTGGGTGGCGTTCGTGATCTCGCGCGATCTGCGCCAGGCCATCCTGGCGCTGCGCGAGGGCGCCGTACGGGTATCGCAGGGCGATCTGAACTACCGCATCGACGTGCGCTCCGGTGACGAACTGGGCGAGCTGGCGCTGGTGTTCAACGAAATGATCGTGCGCCGCCGCCTGGCCGAGGAAGGCCTGCGCGAGACCACGGAGTTCCGCAACAAGGTGATGCAGAGCGCCACCAACGCGATCTTCGCCTTCGACCTGCAGGGACGCTTCACCCTGGTCAACCGCCAGACCTGTGTCATCACCGGCTACGAAGAGCCCGAGCTGCTGGGCATGAGCTTCCTGCCGCTGATCCCGCTGGAGTATCGCGCCGAGGTGCAGGCGCTGTTCGAGGCCGCCGCCAGCGGCCGGGGGGCGGCCAGCAATTTCGAAACGCCGATCCGCCGGAAGGACGGCAGCACCACCACCATCGTCTTCAGCAATGCGCCACTGATGAAGGGCGGCACCGTGATCGGGGTGGCCGGTACTGCCGAGGACATCACCGAGCGAAAACGCGCCACCGCCGCGCTGGCGGAGCGCGCCGAGGAACTGGCCCGCTCCAACACCGAGCTGGAGCACTTCGCTTACGTGGCCTCGCATGACCTGCAGGAGCCGCTGCGTACCGTCGCCAGCTTCACCCAGCTGCTGGCACGCCGCTTCAGCGGCGAGGACCCGGACGCCAACGAGTTCGTCGGCTACATCACCGACGAGGTGCAGCGCATGCGCCAGCTGATCGAGGGTCTGCTGACCTACTCGCGTGTCACCCGCGAAAAGCAGCAGCCGGAGCCGACACCGCTGGACAAGCTGCTGGATGCCGCGCTGGCGAACCTGCGCACCGCGATCACCGAAACCGGCACCGTGATTCACCGCCAGGCGCTGCCGACCCTCCCGGTGCAGGGCCCGCTGATCACCCAGCTGTTCCAGAACCTGGTCGGCAATGCCATCAAGTTCCGCGGCGAGGCGCCGCCCCGGATCGACATCGACGTGCAGCCCGACGCCGATTCCTGGCAGTTCTCGGTGCGCGACAACGGCATCGGCATCGACCCGCTCTACGCCGAGCGCGTGTTCGTGCTGTTCCAGCGCCTGCATACGCGCGAGGTCTATCCCGGCAGCGGCATCGGCCTGGCGATCTGCCGCAAGATCGTCGAACGCCACGGCGGCCGCATCTGGGTGGAGCCGGGCTATCCCGGGGCGATCTTCCGCTTCACGCTGCCCATCTAGCGTACTGCTCCAGGCCCCGCAGGCCGCCTGCGGTCGCCGGCTCCATGAGAAGATCACCAACTCTTCCCACGGAGCCCGCGGCATGACGACACCGGTCACGATCATCGGCAGCTATCTCTCGCCCTACGTGCGCAAGGTCCTCGTCGTTCTGCAACTCAAGGGCATCGACTACCGCATCGATCCGATCGTGCCCTTTACCGGCGACGAGCGCTTCAGCGCCGTGAGTCCGATCCGCCGCGTGCCGGTGCTGATCGACGACCGGGTGACGCTCAGCGACTCCACGGTGATCTGCCAGTACCTGGAGGACCGCTACCCCAGCCCCGCGCTCTACCCGTCGAATGTCGCGGACCGTGCTCGCGCGCGCTGGCTGGAGGAGTTTGCCGACACCCGCATGGGCGACGTGATCATCTGGCGGCTGTACAACGAGGTCACGATCAATCCCTACGTCTGGGGCAAGCCCACCGACCAGGCACTGCTGCAGAAGACCCTGGACGAAGACCTGCCGCAGGTCATGGATTACCTCGAATCGCAGCTGCCCGCACAGGGCTGGATTTTCGGCGAGCTGTCCATCGCCGACATCGGCGTCGCCGTGTTCTTCCGCAACGCCGGTTTCGCACGCTGGCAGCCGGACGTCGCGCGCTGGCCGAAGACCGCGGCACTGGTGCAGCGCGCTCTGGCGCTCGAGGCCTTCGAACGTCTCAAGCCCTACGAGCACAAGAGCCTGCGCACGCCGATCCCGCAGCAGCGCGCTGCACTGATGGAGATGGGCGCGCCGCTCACCACGGAAACCTTCGGCACCGCGGCACCGCGCCGTGGCCCGATGTCGACCTGAGGCCGCAATGAAAAAGCCCGCAGGGAAGCTGCGGGCTCTTTCGACATCGTACGGCTTAGTGCTGGGCGTCCTGCTTCACCTCGTCGGCCTTCTGCTCGACGGCGTCGCCGGCGTTCTGGACCGCGGATTTGGCATCCTCGCCGGCGTCCTTGAGGGCTTCATTGGGACGCGCATCGAAGGCGTCCTTGACGTTCTCTTCGGCCTTTTCCATCGGCGTCGGCTCCTCCTTCTTGCAGGCGACGACTCCAAAGCCCAGGCTCAGGGCGCTGGCAAGCAGCAGGGCACGCATCGTGAGGGTGCGGCTGTTCATGTCTAGACTCCTTGTCAGTGGCAAATGAACGATTCGCAGCTTACGCGGTCAAGCTGAATGCCGGCTAAATGCATAATCTTTCCCGGGGAAAACAGGGCCTTCGCAATGAACCAAGCACAAAACAACACGCACAACCTGGCGGTGGGATACGTCGTCTGGATCTTCGGCTTCATGGGCGCGCACCGCTTCTACTACGGCCGCCAGATCACCGGGACGATCTGGTTCTTCACGCTGGGCCTGCTGTTCGTCGGCTGGATCGTCGACCTGTTCCTGATCCCGTCGATGGAACGCAGCGCCGAGCGCCGCTACCAGTCCGGACCCACGGACTACACCGTCGCCTGGGCGCTGCTGACCTTCCTCGGCCTGTTCGGCATCCACCGCTTCTACATGGGCAAGTGGATCACCGGTCTGCTCTGGCTCTGCACCGGCGGCCTGCTGGCCATGGGCTGGCTCTACGACCTCTGGACCCTCAACGGCCAGGTCGACGAGATCAACCGCAGGGGCGCCGCCGCCTGACAGGCCCTACTTGCGACGGAACAGGCTCAGGTGGTCCAGCGGCAGGCTCTGGTCCGCCAGCACGCCGGTCTCGGTGACCAGGATGTCGGTGGGTTCGAACATCGGCGGCCGCCCCAGGCGCACCGAGGACGGGAAGCTGAAGGTGCCGGGTGCGGTCGCCTGCAGCTTCTCGCCGTCCCTGGAGATCAGCGTGATGCGGCCGGTCAGGAAATTGGCCAGCAGCAGGCCATCGTCGCCGGCCAGGCCCAGGTCGTCATGCACGTCCACCTCGAAGAAGATCGGCGTCACCTCGCCGGCGCTGCCGTCCGGCTGCAGGTCGACGGTGAAGATGCTGCCGCCATCGGTACCGTAGAAGCGCCGGCCGTCGGCCTGCAGGCCATTGGGGAAACGCAGCACGTTGCCGACGCCGACGGCCAGCAGGCCCAGGGCGCTGCCCTGCACGAAGACCTCCTCGTGCGTCACCTTCATCGGGTCCGCCGGATCGATCGTCAGGCGCTTGATCTTGGGATCGGGCACGCAGACGTTGAGCGGCTCGTCGACCACGTAGATGCGGCCGTCGGCACCCAGTGCGGTGCCGTTGGCGATGCACATGCCGCTCATGGTGTGGATCAGCTGCAGCTGCGGCGCAGCATCAAGCTTCGTCGCCCAGAAGCGGCCGTCGCCGCAGGCGCTGTAGAGGTAGCCCCGGCGGATCGCAAGGCCCGTGTAGCCGCAGGCCTCGGGCGAAATGCTGTCGGCGCGGAAGCTGCCGTCGGCGTTCTTGTGGATCTCGAACACGCCGGAGCCGCTGCTGACGAACAGGCGGCCGTCCGGAGAAAAAGTCAGGTTCTCGGCTCCGGGAATATCCAGCAATATGGTGCGTTCGCCGCAGCCGGAGTTGACGCAGAGATCCTCCAGCCGGACCGGCGGGACGTCATCGCTGCCGCCGCTGTCACCGTCACCGCCGCCACAGGCGGCCAGGGCCAGGGTTGCCACCAGGGTCGCCGCCCGTATCGCTGCCCGCATCGCCTCTCTCCCCATGTTCTTATGCCTCCAGCATGCCCTGAAGCGAGCCCCGGGGCACGCCCCCATTTGAGATCGCGGCATCCGGCAGCGTAGGCTGTTGCCATCCCGCCAGGACCATCGAACCATGGGTTTCTACGACCGCCACATCCTGCCTCACGTCATCGACTGCGCCTGCGGCATGGGCGACATCATGAAGGCCCGTTCGCAACTCGTGCCGCGCGCACGCGGTCGCGTGCTGGAGATCGGCATCGGCACCGGCCTGAACCTGTCGTTCTACGATGCGGCGAAAGTGCAGCACATCTGTGGGGTCGATCCCGCTGCGCAGATGCATAGCCTGGCCCGGCGCCGCGCGCAGCAGAT
The DNA here is from genome assembly GCF_003428335.1 of Solimonas sp. K1W22B-7. GTDB lineage: Bacteria > Pseudomonadota > Gammaproteobacteria > Nevskiales > Nevskiaceae > Solimonas_A. Next base: position 1,758,203 of record NZ_CP031704.1, on the reverse strand, counting down.
CGCGATCCCGGTGGAGACACTGCCGCTGGTGGTCGAACAGATCGGTGCCGAAACCGCCAGCTTCGACACCGTGGTCACCACCTTCACGCTCTGCACCATCCCCGACCCGGTCTCGGCACTGGAGGAAATGCGGCGCGTGCTCAAGCCCGGCGGCGAACTGCTGTTCTGCGAGCACGGCACCGCGCCGGATGCCGGCCCGCGGCGCTGGCAGGACCGGCTGACGCCGTTGTGGAAGCCGATCGCCGGCGGCTGCCATCTCAATCGGGCCATGCCGGCACTGATCGCCGCCGGCGGCTTCCGCGTGCAGGACCTGCATGCGCGTTACCTGCCCGGCCCCCGCCCCTTCACCTTTGTCTACTCCGGCGGCGCCGTGCACGGCTGAGCGGTCGCATGGCAATCGCGTAAGCTGCAGGGGCGGGGTGTTTTCACTCCGCCCTTTTCGCCATGAACGGAGCCCGCCGATGCGCCAACTGTCCGTGCTGCTGCTGGCTTTCCTGCTGGGTGGCTGCATGAGCGGCGCCCGCAAGGAGCCGCTGCCCACCGTGGCCTCGGTGGACCTGCAGCGCATGATGGGCGACTGGTACGTGATCGCCAACATCCCGCCCTGGATCGAGAAGGATGCGGTCAACTCGGTGGAGAACTACCGGCTGGACGAGGATGGCAATATCCCGACCACCTTCACCTACCGCAAGAAGACCTTCGACGGCCCGCGCAGGAAGATGACCTCCAAGGCCTTCGTCGTGAACCGCCAGACCCATGCCGAATGGGGCGTGCAGTTCATCTGGCCGATCAAGGCGGAGTACCTGATCGTCTGGCTGGCCGACGACTACTCGGTGGTGATCGTCGGGCGCAGCAAGCGCGACTACCTGTGGCTGATGGCGCGGCGTCCGCAGATTCCTGAAGCACAGCTGCGTGAGCTGCGACAGCGCATCACCGCCATGGGTTACGACGTGAGCAAGCTGCGGCTGGTGCCGCAGCGCTGGCCGGAAGTCCCCGAAAAGCAATAACAACATCATCCAGGGAGACCGCCCATGGCGATCCTGAGCGTTGAACACAGGACGCTGTACCGCTATGCCAGGCCGGTGAGCTTCAACGATCATCGCCTGATGTGCCGCCCGCGCGACAGCCACGACCTGCGGCTGCTGGAGACGGGCCTGTCGATCACGCCGGCGGCCACCGTGCGCTGGATGCACGATGTCTTCGGCAATTCCATCGCCATCGCCAGCTTTGCAGAACCGGCGACCGAGCTGTGCTTTACCTCCAGCTTCCTCGCCGAGCACTTTCCCGCCGTGCCGCAGGACATCCTGATCGAGGAATACGCGCGCAAGCTGCCCTTCAGCTATCCGGCCGAGGAAGTCGCCGACCTGGGACGCACCAAGGAACGGCACTACCCCGATCCCGAGCACCGCATCGACGCCTGGGCCAAGCGCTTCGTCGGCCGCAAGACCGGCTCGGGCACGCTCAATACCCTGGTGGCGATGACCCGGGCGATCCGCAAGGACTTCCAGTACGCCCGGCGCGAGGAGATGGGCGTGCAGACGCCGGTGGAAACCCTGCTGGCGGCCAGCGGCAGCTGCCGCGACTTCGCGCTCTTGCTGATGGAAGCCGCGCGCAGCCTGGGCCTGGCGGCGCGCTTCGTTTCCGGCTACCTCTACGATGAAAAGCTGCTCGATGCCGGCGACGGCCTGGTCGGCGGCGGCGCCACCCATGCCTGGGCGGAGATCTTCCTGCCCGGCGCCGGGTGGATCGAGTTCGACCCCACCAACGCCCTGATCGGCGGCCGCAACCTGATCCGCGTGGCGGTGGCCCGCGACGCCTCGCAAGCGGTTCCCCTGAGCGGCTCCTATACCGGCGCCCCGGAGGACTACCAGGGCATGACGGTGGAGGTCACGGTCGCCTCCGGCCGGCAACCTGCTGCAAACGGCTGAGTCGGCCGCCGGCGGGCTCTGTTGCAATGCAGGGAACCCAGGGGACCCGACATGACCCAGCAGTGGACGCTCCGCGACATTCCCGATCTTTCCGGCCGGCTGGCGCTGGTCACCGGCGCCAACCGCGGCCTGGGGCTGGAAATCGCCGCCGGCCTGGCGGGTGCCGGTGCCCGCGTCGTGCTGGGTTGCCGCAACCTGGCACGGGCCGAAGCCGCAGTCGCCGAAATCCAGCGCCGCGCTCCGCGGGCACAGACCGAGGTGATGGCGATCGACCTCGCCGATCTCGCCTCGGTGCGGGATTTCGCCGCCGGCTTCACGGCTCGCCATGAAAAGCTGGACCTGCTGGTCAACAACGGCGCCGCGATCATGGTGCCCAAGGGCCGTACCCGCGACGGCTTCGAGACGCACATGGGCACCAATCACCTGGGCCCCTTCCTGCTGACCGGCCTGCTGCTGGACCGGCTGGCGGCGACTCCCGGCGCGCGCATCCTCAACACCGCCAGCATGGCCCATGGCCTGACCTCCGGCGTCAACCTGGAGGACCCGCTCTACGAGCGCCGTCCCTACAAGGAAATGGACGCCTACGGCGCCAGCAAGCTGGCCACCCTGCAGTTCACCTTCGAGCTGGACCGGCGCCTGCGCCGCGCCGGGCTGCCGGTCACCGCCCTGGCGGCGCACCCGGGCTATACCGCCACCAACCTCGACATCGGCAACGCCTTCATGCGCCTGATGACCCGGCTGATCGCGCAGGCGCCGGCGATGGGCGCCCTGCCCGCGCTCTACGCCGCCACCGCACCGGGCGTTTCCGGCGGCGAGTACTACGGGCCGGACGGCTTCAAGGAGCTCAAGGGCTACCCGAGGAAGGTCGGCTGCAAGCCCGACGCCAGCGACCCGGTGAAGGCGGCGCGGCTCTGGGGCTGGTCGGAACAGATGACCGGGATGCGCTACCTGCAAGGCTGAGTGCAGGGCGGGAAGGGTCATGGCACCATGCCGCCCTCGAAACCTTTTCCTGGGCATGCCATGACCGAAATCTCCAAGACCGCCCCGGTGCTCGTCACCGGCGCCAGCGGCTACATCGCCGGCTGGATCCTGAAGTCCCTGCTGGAAGCCGGCCATACCGTACACGGCACGGTGCGCGACCCGGCCAAGCCCAAGGGCCTGGAGCATCTCAAGGCCCTGTCCGAGGCCCACCCCGGCAAGCTCAAGCTGTTCAAGGCCGACCTGCTCAGCCCGGGTGCCTACGACGAGGCGATGCAGGGCTGCGAGCTGGTGATGCACACCGCCTCGCCCTTCATCATCAGCGGCTTCACCGACGCCAACGAGGCCCTGGTGCGCCCGGCGGTGGAAGGCACGCGCAACGTGCTGGAAGCCTGCAACCGCGTGGCCAGCGTCAAGCGCGTGGTGCTGACCAGCAGCGTCGCCGGCATCTTCGGCGACAACGCCGACCTCAAGCACACCGCCGGCGGCGTGTTCACCGAGGAACACTGGAACACCAGCAGCAGCCTGACGCACCAGCCCTACTCCTACTCCAAGGTTGCCGCCGAGAAGGAAGCCTGGAAGATCCAGAAGGCGCAGTCGCGCTGGGACCTGGTGACGATCAACCCGGCCCTGGTGCTCGGCCCCTCGCTGGCGCGCAACAGCGCCTCGACCAGCATCAGCACCATGCGCCAGCTCGGCGGCGGCATGATGCGCAGCGGCGCGCCCAAGCTGATCATGGGCGTGGTCGACGTGCGCGACGTGGCGCAGGCGCACATCCTGGCCGGCTACAACCCGGCCGCGGAAGGCCGCCACATTGTCTGCGCCGGTGAGCGCAGCCTGCTGCAGCTCGGCACTGCCCTGCGCGCGAAGTTCCCGCAGTACCCCCTGCCGCGCAAGGAAACCCCGACCTTCCTGGTCTGGGCGGTCGCGCCCCTGGTCAGGCTGCAGCGCGGCTTCGTCAGCAAGAACATCGGCCTGCCGCTGCGCATCGACAACCGCCGCAGCCGCGAGAAACTGGGCCTGAGCTACCGGCCCGTCGACCAGACGGTGGTCGAACACTTCCAGCAGATGATCGACGACGGCCTGATCCGTCGCCGCTGAACACGGAGTTTGCGATGAAGTCTGTCCTGTTGATCACCCTGCCGCTGGCCCTGCTGGCCGGCTGCGCCTCCACGCCCCAGGTCGTTGCCGGCTGCAAGGGCGCCTGCAGTTCGCACGAGGACGGCTACCAGTGGGCGCAGCGCGCCAACCTGACCGACGACCGCCCCTGTGCCGGCAGCTACCCGGCCGAGTTCATCGACGGTTGCCGCGACGGCGTCGAAGACCTCTACCAGATTCGCCGCGCCACGCGCAGCCTCTGAACGGCCCCCGCATGAGTCCCCTCCTGCTGCAGCGCATCGGCCTGGGCATCGTCTTCGCCTGGTTCTTCTTCGGCGGCATCGGCCACTTCGCCGCCACCGGTTTCTTCGCCGGCATCGTGCCGCCCTGGATCCCGGTGGATGCAAGGCTGCTGGTCTATGTCAGCGGCGTGTTCGAGCTGCTCGGCGCCATCGGCATCCTGATCCCGTCGGTGCGGCAATGGGCCGGCAACGGCCTGTTCCTGCTGACGCTCTGCGTGACGCCGGCCAACCTGCACATGGCACTGAACCCGGAGCTGTTCCCCGGCTTCCCGCCTGTGTTGCTGTGGCTGCGCATGGTGATCCAGGTGGCGCTGCTGGCCTGCATCTGGTGGAGCACGCGGGATCGCAGCCCGGCGGCCGCCACCGCCTACGCTTCGAACAGCGCCGCCTGAAGCGGCGCGTCGTCGGGCTCGCGGAAGTTGCCGAGCCCGACGCCGACCAGGCGGTACAGCGTCTTCTCCTCCCCGATCACACGCTCGCGCAGCGACAGCGCGATGCGCGTCAGTTCCTCCACCGAGGCCGGCGGGCTCGGCGGCGTGTGGCTGCGCGTGAGGATGCGGAAGTCCGCGGTCTTGAGTTTCAGCACCACGGTGCGGCCGATGCGCTGCGTCTTGCGCGTACCGGCCCAGGTCTTCTCCGCCAGGCGGCGGATCGTCGCTTCGGTCTCCGCCAGCGGCACGTCGCGCTCGAAAGTGTCCTCCGCCGACACCGACTGCAGCGGCCGGTCCGGCACCACCGGCTCCTCGTCGATGCCGCGCGCCAGTTCGTAGAGCCGCTGGCCGTAGCGGCCGAACTGCTGCTGCAACTGACCCTGCGACAGCTCGCGCAGCTGCGCGATCGTGCGCACGCCGATCTGCTCCAGGCGCTGGTCGGTCACCCGGCCGATGCCGGGGATGCGCGCCGCCGGCAGCGGCGGCAGCACCGTGTCGATGTCCGCCGGGCGGATCACGAACTGGCCATCCGGCTTGCGCATGTCGGAGGCCAGCTTGGCCAGGAACTTGTTGGGGGCCACGCCCGCCGAGGCCGTGAGGTTCAGCTCGCCACGGATCTGGTCGCGAATGACCTTGGCCACCTCGGTGGCGCTGGGCAGGCCCAGCTTGTTCTCGGTGACGTCGAGATAGGCCTCGTCCAGCGACAGCGGCTCCACCAGGTCGGTATGGCGCCGCATGATCTCGCGCACCTGGCGCGACACCGTGCGGTAGCGCGTGAAGTCCGGCGGCACGAACACCGCCTCCGGGCACAGCCGCTCGGCGCGCACCGCCGGCATCGCCGAGCGCACGCCGAAGCGCCGCGCCTCGTAGGACGCCGCGCAGACCACCGAGCGGTTGCCGCGCCAGGCCACGACCACGGGGCGGCCACGCAACTCCGGGTCGTCGCGCTGCTCGACCGAAGCGTAGAAGGCGTCCATGTCGACGTGGATGATCTTGCGCATGCACCTTCAGACTAAGATGGCCCCGGCACCCGGGCAACTTCGAGGAAGAACATGAACCGCAACCTGTATCAGGGCCTGCTGTGGCTGCTGGGCCTCGGCTTCGCCCTGGCCTTCGCGGTAATGGTGATGCCGGCGGTACTGCGCGACGGCGACATCGTCGGCGCCTTCGCCGCCGGCTTCGTCAATCCCTATTCGTCCGGCTATGCCCTGGACGCGATCCTGTGCTGGTGCGTGCTGGCGGTGTGGATCATCCATGAGAAGTCCACGCTGGGCATCCGCCATGGCTGGATCGCGCTGCTGCTGGGCGTGGCTCCCGGCGTGGCGACCGGCTTCGCCTTTTACCTGCTGCTGCGACTCAGACAACAGCCGGAAGCCAAGGCAATACAGTCCGCGAATGAACGCGAATAAACGCAAATCCGGGATTTTTCCCATTCGCGTTCATTTGCGTTCATTCGCGGACTGAAATCCCGGCTGCTCAATCGCTTTCCGGCGGCGGCTCCGCCAACGCCGGCAACCCCGCCCAGGCACGGATCATCGCGGCATTGCCCTCCACCAGCCGGCGGCCCTCGGCGATCGCCTGGCCGGCGCGGTGGAAGTCCATCAGCGCGTAGTCCTCCAGCACCGGCGACAGGATGATTTCCGCCGGGTCGCCGGCCATGCGGCTGCGCGTGATGCGGTCCTGCATGATGTTGATGCTGGCGCCGACCGCGTCGAAGAAACTCGGGTTCTCGCCATCGCCGCTGGAGAGATAGGTGACGGCGCGCTGCCACAGCGTGCGCTCGGCCTTGGCCGCCGGCTCCGCCTCGGCCTCGTCCATCGCCGGCCGCACCAGGTGCGCACCGACCAGCTGCGTATTGAGATTGACCGCGATCACCACGTCCGCGCCGAGCGCGCGACAGGCGGACACCGGCACCGGGTTGACCAGGCCGCCGTCGAGCATCCAGCGGCCTTCGAACTTCACCGGCGGGAACACGCCGGGCAGCGCGCAGGAAGCGCGTGCGGCCGGCAGGATCGAACCCTTGGTGATCCACACCTCCCTCCCACTCTTCATCTCGGTGGCGACGCTGACGTAGCGCTGCTCCAGCGATTCGATGTCCGGGTTCTTGTGGCGCTCCTCGAAGAAGCCGAACAGGCGCTCGCCCTTGACCACGCCGCCCGACAGCGTGAAATCCATCAGGCTGAAGACATCGCGCGCACTCAGCGTCTGCACCCACTCGGCGAACTCGTCGAGCTGGCCGGAGACGTAGACCGCACCGACCAGGGCGCCGATCGAGGTACCGGCCACCACCTGCGGCCGCACGCCGATCTCTTCCAGGCCCTGCAGGATGCCGATGTGCGCCCAGCCGCGCGCCGAGCCGGAACCCAGCGCCACGCCGACCACATTGGGATTGCCGTCCTCGCGCATCAGCCGAACACCACGACAGTCTGGCTGCTCAGGGCAATCGCGCGCCGCGCCGGACTCCACAGCGTGGTGCTGTGGTTGATGTAGCCCTCGCTGGCGCTGACCACCCTCGCGTCCACCAGGAACGGATCGGCCGCCGTCGCTTCGTACTGCGTGCTGAGCAGTTCCAGCGTCCAGGTCAGCGAGCTGGCCATCGCCGGTTTCTGCAGCAGCGACAGGCCCGGGCTGGGAATGATGTCGGCCAGGCCGATGACCGTCAGTTCGTCGCAGGCCGGCTCGTCGCGCAGGCTGACGTAGATCTGCGTCACGGGTTCGGTCGATCCCATGAAGGGGAAGGTCCCGCGGGCCCAGCGCATGCGGACGTTCTTGGTGAACACCGGCGTGGCGCCGGGGATGAAGGGAATCTCGCGCGCGCCGTCGAAATCCTTCGGTACCTCGGGATACGGCATGCCGACGTTCACGGCGGACTCGCGCGCGCTGCCGAAAATGCCCAGCACGGTACAGGCGACCTGCTCGCCGTCATGGATCCGCGCCTCGACCTGGGTGGCCGACTTGCCGGTGCGCAGCACCCGCGCCTGCACGCGGACCGTGCCCGGCCCCACCGGGGCGATGAAGCTGGTCTGCAGCGTGCGCAGCGGCGTCTCCGCCGGCACCAGGGCACGCATCGCACGCACGGCGATGGCCGCCTGCAGCCCGCCGAACACGGTGCGGCCCTGCAGCCATTCCTCGCCAACGCTGGCGCTCCAGTCGCCGCCGCTGCCGGTCATGGCCTGCAGGATTTCCGAAAATCGCATACAAAGCTCCCGAGGAGACAAAAATGATAAAAAGAATGACGCGATTGTCAGCGATTGCCTGGCCGCTGGCGAGCACCCGCAGGAACCCCGGGGCGCCCGTCGCGGTCATTGCGGTGGACTTGTTGACGACCCATGGAAGGGTGCGATGAGTATCGTCCGGCGCCCTGACGGGCAGTACTGGCTCAAACCGCTGTCCTTGCTGGCCGCCTGCGGCCTGGCCGCCTGCGCCGCCAATCCACAGAAGCCGGAGGCACAAGCCGATCCCCTGGGCGCCGCCGCCGCCACCATCGACAAGATCGCCCCCGCCACCGCCCCCCAGCCGCCAGACCGTGTCTTCGTCAATGACCCGATCCTGCCGGGCTCCGGCGGCACCGCAGCGGACGTGGTCATCGAGAAGGGCGGCATGAAGCCCAAGAGTGCCTGCGACCAGGCGCCGCCCGAAGGCGAAGTGAGGGTCGACCATGCCCGGCGACGGCTGGAGGAGGTGTCCTGTGCCACCGCGATGTGGATCGACGGCCTGTTCGGCAGCGACTACCACGTTGGCAGTGCACGCCAGGCCAATGGTCGCCTGCAGATCTCGCACGACTGGTCCGAGTACTACGGCAACAAGACCCGCGTGCGCCTCAACGTGCGTGCCGACTTCCCCAACATCAAGGATGGCCTGTCCGGCTTCTTCGGCCGCGACGACAGCGAAGCCTTCCTGCGCGACCGCAGCGAGCGCTTCGGCCTGCGCTCGCAGTTCCCCAGCCTGGAAGGGGACGACGCCTGGCTGGCGGGCCTGGGTTACTCCCTGCCCGGCAACAGCAACCTGCGTTCCGACCTGCGCGTCGGCGTGCGCGGGCTGGGGTCACCGATGCTGTTCGTGCAGAACCGCGTGGGCTACATCCCCTGGTCCGACGACGATCACCTGCTGTACCTGCGCGCCACGCCGTTCTGGAACAGCGACGACGGCTTCGGCTTCACCACCGGCTTCGATCTCAGCAAGGTGCTGACCGACACGCGGCTGCTGCGCTGGAACAACGTCGCCACGATCACCCAGGAGTCCGAAGGCGTGGACTGGCGCAGCGGCCTGATCCACTACAAGGCGCTGCGGAAGCGCCGCGCGATCGCCTACGAGGGCTTCGTCCGCGGCTCCACCGAGGCCGAGGTGCCGCTGACGGAGTATGGCGTGCAGACCATCTTCCGCCATCCGCTGATGCACCAGCGGCTGTGGGGCGAGTGGGTGCTGGGCTATACCTTTCCCCGCGAACGGCGCGACGAAGACCGCGAAGGTTCCTTCGGGATCGGCTTCGGGCTGGAACTGCCCTTCGGCGAGCGCTACGACTAGGGCCTGCCAGACACGAAAAAGCCCCGCTTCGGCGGGGCTTTTTCGTGCAGTCGGCCAGGCCTTAGCCGCCGATGCTGCCCTTCAGGCGCAGGTCGTTCTTGACCTCCTTCACGCCCGAGACGGACTTGGCGACCTTTTCGGCGCGCGACTGCTGGTCCTTGGTATCGACGAAGCCGGACAGCTGCACCGTGCCGTTCTGGGTCTCGACGTTGACGTCCATGGCGCTCAGATCCTTCTCGCGGATCAGCGCAGCCTTGACCTTGGTGGTCACGCTGGCGTCCGTGGCGGAACGCTGGATGTCGGTCTTGGCTTCCTTGGCGGTGGCGCCGATCGTGGAATCGGCCATGGTGGCGAACGGCAGGCCGGTGAGGCCGAGGGTGGCTGCAATGAGGGCGGCTTTCAAATTCATGATCAGTAACTCCTTGTAGGTTCAAGTCATCCGGACTCCTGTCCGGACCCGAGAGTCGCAGGTGGCGACATCTACCGCAGCCATCCTGCGCCATCCGCCCTGAACCCGTCCTGAATCAGCCACTTGCGCTACAGTAGACACCCCCTGCCCGGCCTGCCCCCATGCCCCTGCTCCTGCTGTTTGCCTGGATCGTGCTCGAAACCCTGCTGTTGCTGCGGCTGGGACGCGGGTTGGGCGGCGGCGTGGTGCTGCTGGTTCTGCTAGGCAGCGCCGCGGCCGGCATGCTGGTGATCCGCCGCCACGGCCTGGGGGCCCTGCGCGAGGTCCGCGCCGCGATGGCCCGGGGCGAGATGCCGGCGGCGGCCATGATGGAAGGCCTGCTGGGCTTCGCCGCCGGCATGCTGCTGATCCTCCCCGGCCTGCTGTCCGACCTCATGGCGCTGCTGGTCCTGGCCCTGCGCCGGCGCCTGGCCCGGCAGATAGACCGCCGCATGGCCGCGGCCCGCCCGGACCTGCGCTCGCCGGTGATCATCGAGGGCGAATACCGCGACACCTCCCGCCCGCCGCCGCGGCTGCCACCGGGTGGCTGAGCAGGGAGTACAGGATAGGGCACAGAATTGCCATCTGTGCATTGTCGAGGGTACAGATGGCGTGGAGAATGGCAGCATGACGATCTGAGCCGCCCTGCGGGGCCCCGGGATACACATGACCAGCCTTGACTCCGACACCGGTACAGCGCAAGCGCCCGACAGCCCAGGCGGCGACCCCCTGTACGAGACCGTGGCGCGCCGCCTGCTGGCGCAGATCGACATCGGCGCCCTGCGCCCCGGCGACCGCGTGCCCTCGGTACGCGAACTGAGCCGCAAGACCGGCTACAGCATCACCACCGCGCTGAAGGCCTATGAGCACCTGGAGGCCCTGGGCGCGATCGAGTCGCGGCCGCGCTCCGGCTACTTCGTGCGCCTGGAGCCGGTGAAGGCCCGGGCCCTGCCGCAGACCATCGAAGTCGCGCAGGGCCCGGCCAGCCTGATCTCGACCGACGTGATCTCCAGCGTGCTGGAAACCATCACGCGTCCCGGCCAGGTACCGCTGGCCCATGCGTCGCCCTCCGCCGAACTGCTGCCCACCGCGGCGCTGCACCGCCTGACCCGCTCGCTGCTGCGCAGCGATCCGGCGATGGCCACCAGCTACCTGATGCCGCCCGGCCACGCCGGGCTGCGCCAGCAGATCGCGCGGCGCCTCGCCGACCAGCGCTGCGAGGTGTCGCCGGAAGACATCGTCATCACCACCGGCAGCATGGAGGCGATCAACCTGTCCCTGCGCCTGCTGTGCTGCGCCGGCGACACCATCCTGATGGAGTCGCCGACCTACTCGGGCCTGCTGCAGGTGGCCGAGGAGATGCGCCTGCGCGTGGTGGAACTGCCCAACCACCCGCAGCACGGCATCGACCCCGACGACCTGCGCCGCGCGATCCGGCGCCACCGCGTCGCCGCGGCGCTGTTCGTGCAGAACTTCAACAACCCCACCGGCTCGCTGCTGCCGGAGGAAGCCAAGCGCGAGGTGGTGCGCACGCTCAATGGCCACGGCGTGCCCCTGATCGAAGACGACATCTACGGTGAGCTGGGCTACGGCGGCCGCGCCACGCCGCTCAAGGCCTACGACGAGGCCGACCTGGTGCTGCACTGCGCCTCGCTCTCCAAGACCTTGTCGCCGGGACTGCGTGTCGGCTGGGTTGCCAGCCACCGCTACCGCCGTGAGCTGATCCGCCACAAGTTCACCCTGTCCACCGCCACCAACTCGCTGTCGCAGATGGCCGCGGCGGCCGTCCTGGAGTCCAGCCTCTACGACCGCCACCTGCGCACGTTCCGCGTGACGCTGGCGCGCTCCGTGGCGCGCTTCTCCGAAGCCGTGCTGCGGCACTTCCCGCCGCAGACGGTGGTGTCGCGCCCGCAGGGCGGCTTCGTGCTGTGGATCGAACTGCCGCGCAACGTCGACGGCCTGGAGCTGTTCCAGCGCGCGGCGCGCGAGCACATCGCGGTCAACCCCGGCGTGATCTTCTCGGCCAACGGCAGCTACCAGAACTACCTGCGCATCAACTGCGCCCTGCCCTGGAGCGCGCAGATCGAGCAGGCGCTGGCGACGCTGGGGCGCATCGCCAGCTGGATGGCGAAGCGCGGCTGAGCCCGCCGCCGGGCGTACCACCTGAATGGGGGGTGCGCCGAATCGCTCTTCGCAGCTAGCCTGCAATCGACCGGGTCCTCTAGCCCGGCGACTCGCAACGTTTGTTAACGACAGCGTGGCGGGGCGATACAACAACGGAATCCTGACGCGCGCGTGGGGGCGCTTGCGAGGGAGTCCGCAGTACCGTCCGGCCCGCGAACTCCCCAGGCCGCCTTCCAGGCGGCCTTCTTTTTTGGAATCAGGCAGCCGGCGGCGCCTCGCCGCCGCCGAACCAGTTGAAGTCACGCGTCAGGTACATCGCCACCGCCAGGCCCAGGAACAAGGCCACCGCGCCGCCGAGCAGGGCGTAGTCCTCCGCCTGCAGGATCGTGTACAGGTAGGCATAAAGGCCGCCCAGCACCGACCCGACCGCCAGCGAGCGCCAGCCGCCCAGCAGGCTGCGGCTGTAGAGCGTCACCAGCAGCGTCACCGCCACCGCCGCCACGATGAAGGCGGTGGTGAAACCGAAATGCTCCGCCACCGACAGCTGCAGCAATCCGAACAGGCACAGCGCCGCGCCGACGAAGCCGTACTGGATCGGATGGACGCGGCGGCCGGAGAGCAGTTCGGTGAGCCAGATCACCGCGAAGGTGCAGACCAGGGTCAGCAGGGCGTACTTGCTGATGCGTTCGGCCAGCATGTAGGGATCCACCGGCACCGCCAGGCTGACGCCGAAGCGGGAGTGCTCCAGGGCCTCGCCCACCGGCGCGGACTCGCGCCAGGACTGCGGATAGTCGCGCCCCAGGTACGACACCGACCAGTCGGCGCTGAAGCCCTGGCTGCCGACCTCGCGACGCACCGGCAGCCAGTCGCCCTGGAAGCTCGGATGCGGCCAGGCGGAACTCAGGCTCACGGTGGTTTCCTCCGCGGCCGGCGCGAACGACAGCTGCTCCGCGCCCTTGGCCGCCAGCTCGATCGCGAAAGCGGCCCGCCCGTCGGTGAACAGCTCGCTGCCCGGCTGGCCCAGCGGCGCGTGGATGCCCGCCAGCTTGCCGATGCGGCCGCTGCCGGTGGACGGGCGGAAGCGCAGCTTGCGGCCCTGCCAGTCCAGGCTGGCGTCGGCCTGCAGCGCGCGCGGCTCGCTCAGCGACACGATCAGTTCGGCACCCTGCCAGTCGATGTCTTCCGCCAATACACCCCAGCGTGCCAGGTCGGGCTGCGCAAAATGCCCGCCCAGTTTCAGGTGGACGCTGTAGACCGGCAGTTCGAACATCCCGCGGCGCAGCAACTGCGTATCCAGGCGCGCATCGATCTTCAGGCTCTGCGGCAACAGGTAGGCGGCATCCTGGTAGCGCGTCTCGGTGACCTTGCCATCCTTGTCGGTGCTGCGCTGGCGCGACTGGAAAGGTACCCGCAGGACCGGGCCCAGCAGGTGCTGCCCGCCGCCCCAGGAGCCGACGATGCCGGCGGCCGCTTCGTCACGTCGGCCTTCGCGCTCCAGCACCACGCCGCGGATCATCTGCGCCGGGATCATCAGCGCCAGCAGCAACAGGCCGATCAGCAGCAGGCGGCCGCCGGGGCTGTGGAACAGCCTGCTGCGCAGGGGCGGCGGCGGTGGCGGCGTGGTTTCGGTTTGCATGGACGACTCCCTCGGATGGAGTGCCCAGCCTAGAAGACAGCGGCGCAGCCGCCGCGCAAACCTCGTGCAATTTCCGCGAAAGCGGGTGCAAGCCCGGTGCAGGGCCGCTCACCCGTCGCGGTTGCGCATCCAGTCGGCGGTGCCCGACAGGGCGCCCAGCAGCTGCCGCTGCAAGGGCTCGGCGATGTCGCTGTCCACCAGCGCCTGCGCCATGCACTTCAACCACTGGTCGCGCTCGGAGACGCCGATGGGAAACGGCAGGTGCCGTGCACGCAGGCGCGGATGGCCGAAGCGCTCGATGTAGTAGCTGGGCCCGCCGCTCCAGCCGCAGAGGAACCAGTGCAGCTTGTCGCGCGAACCCTGGGTCGACGGCGGATGCAGGGCGCGGATGCCGGCATAGGCCGGATCGTGGTCCATGTGGTCGTAGAAGGCATCGACCAGGCCGCGGATCGCGGCTTCGCCGCCCAGCTGTTCGTAGAGAGTGGTGATTTCGGCGTTCATGCGGCGCGCAGTCTAGGACAATTCACGCTGCTGCCGGAGGCCCCGCTCCCTGGTCGTTGGACGCCGGCGGCACGGGGCCCGCCGCCACGGCCGGAGGCGAGGACAGCCAGCGCCCGCCGATGCTGATCGCCAGCGCCAGCAGTGTCGGACCGATGAACACGCCCATGAAGCCGAAGGTCAGCACGCCACCGATCACGCCCATGATGGTCAAAGCGAACGGCAGGTGGCTGGAACGCGAGATCAGGTAGGGCTTGATGACGTTGTCCACGGCGCTGATCGCCAGCAGGCCGTAGACCACCATGAAGATCGCCCAGCCCGGCTGGCCCTGGTTGAACAGCCAGATGGCCGCACCGCCCCAGACCAGCGGCGGCCCCACCGGGACCATCGACAGCACGAAGGTCAGCGTCGCCAGCAGGATCGCACCGGGCACGCCGGCGATGAGAAAGCCGACCGCCGCCACCATGGCCTGGGCCAGCGCGGTGCCCAGCACGCCGATCATCACGCCGACGATGGTGTTCTGAGCGGTGTCCACCAACTCGTCGGCAGGCTCGCCGACGATGCGCTGCGCACTGGTCTGCAGCCAGCCGCCCAGGCGCTCGCCGTCGCGATACATGAAGAACAGCAGGAAGATGGCGAAGCCGATCTGCAGCAAGCCGGCACCGAACACCTTGCCGGCGCTCAGCGCGAAATGGCGCAGCGGCTCGAAGTAGCGCGCCAGCAGCTGCTGCAGTTCGCCGGTATTGCTGGCCAGCCGGCGCCAGGTGGCCTGCGCCTCTTCGCCGAACCAGGGAATGCGCGCCAGCCATTCCGGCGGCGCCGGCGGGCCGTTGGCAAACCAGCCGCGCAGCGACTCCGACACCCAGGCCACACCTTCCACCGCCGACATCGACAGCAGCACGGCAGGGCCGATGATCAGCAGCATCACCGCCAGGCAGCCGACCAGCGCCGCCGCGATCGGGCTGCGCAGCACGCGCTTGAGCCAGCGGTAGTAGGGCCAGGTGGAAATCGCGATCACCAGCGAGAACAGGATCGCGGTAAAGAACGGCAGCAACACCGTGAGGCAGCCGGCCACCAGGGCCAGCATGAACACATACTGGAAGATGCGCTCGAAACGGCGCTCGGGCAGCTGCTCGGGGATTTCGGCCACGGCGTTGTGGTCTCTAGTGCTGGGGATGCCAGAGTAAACGCGTGGAGTCCGGCGTGGAATCCCGCGACGGACGAATTTTCCGCTATCGCGCGGTCTTCAGGCGCAGGTCGTTCTTGACCTCGCGCACCCCGCGCACGTTGCGGGCCACTTCGACCGCCTGGCTGATCTGGGCGGAGGAACCGGCAAAGCCGGACAACTGCACCACGCCGTTGCGGGTGCTGACGTTGATGTCGAGCGCGTCGAGGTTCTTCTGTCCCAGCAGCGCACTCTTCACCTGGGCGGTGACGGCGGCATCGCTCAAGTACTGCTGCGACTCGGCGTTACCGATCGCGGGATCGGTCTGCACGCTCGCGACCGCCGTCCCTGACAGGGCTACAGCCGTCGCCAGCAGCAAGGTCTTGAACAGCATGAAGGTTTCCTCAAGGGGCCGGGTCAGCCGCCATACTTGCAGCCTGGCCCTGAATCTTCCATGAACCGGCCTGCGGAGCGTGAATCAGGCCGGCATGGCCTGCGGCGCCAGCGCGTCGCGCTTGCGCGCCACCGCCGCCAGCAGCTGGTCGTGCGCATCGACGAACAGCTTGATGCCCTCGCCCACCAGCCGCGTGGTGACGGCGTCCAGCGGCAGGCCGAGGCGCTCGACCGCGGCGATCACCTCGCGCGCGTCGGCAGTGCCCCGGTCCAGACTGCGCCGCGGCTGGCCATGATCGCGGAAGGCGTCCATCGTCGCCGGCGGGATGGTATCCACCGTCTCGGGGCCGATCAGCTCCTCGACGTAGAGCACGTCGCGGTAGGCCGGATTCTTGGTGCCGGTGCTGGCCCAGAGCAGGCGCTGCGGCCGGGCGCCCGCGGCAGCCAGCTTCTGCCAGCGCGGGCCGGCGCAAAGCCCGCGGTAGTCCTCGTAGGCCAGCCTGGCGTTGGCGATGGCGACCTTGCCGGCCAGGGCCAGGGCCTCGCCACCCCGCGCGGCGATCTCGGCGTCCATGGCCGCGTCGATGCGGCTGATGAAGAAACTCGCGACGCTGGCGATGCCGTCGATGCGGCCGCCAGCGGCAAGCCGCGCCTCCAGCCCCGCCAGGTAGGCCTCGGCCACGGCCAGGTAGGCCGGGCGCGAGAACAGCAGCGTGACGTTGACGTTGATGCCCTCGGCGATCAGCTCGCGGACGGCAACCGCGCCCTCGGCCGTACCCGGCACCTTGATCATCAGGTTGGGGCGGCGAACGGCGGCCCACAGGCGGCGCGCGTCGGCCAGGGTGCCGGCGGTATCGCAGGCCAGGCCCGGCGCCACTTCCAGGCTGACGTAGCCGTCGACCCCGCCGGTCGCCTGCCAGACCGGCAGGAAGATGTCCGCCGCCTGGCGGATGTCCTCGATCGCCAGCTGCTCGTAGAGGGCAGCGGGGTCGCGCTGGCCGCCATCGACCAGGGCACGCAGGGCCGGATCGTAGTCGGCGCTGCCGCCGATGGCCTTTTCGAAGATCGCCGGGTTGGAGGTCAGGCCGAGCAGGCCATCCTCGTCGATCAGTTTCTTCAGGCCACCGGACAGCAGCAGGTCGCGGCGGATATAGTCCAGCCAGACCGACTGGCCGTGTTCGCTGATTGCCTTGAGCGCGCTCATGGGATTCGCGGAGGAATAGGGGCCCGCAGTATCGCCCGGATCGTGGCCGGAGATCATCCTGCCGACGGACGAATGCCGCCTTTTTCGCCGTTGATCCGGGGCGGGTTCCTGTTCATCGGGGGCCACGTGACCTGCGGCGTCCAAGGGCATAGCCTAGCCCTGCCCCATCTGCGAGCGCGCCATGTTCAATATCAAGAAGAAGCCTGCTGCCACCCCGACGCTGGACCGGATGCCCTCGGCCTACCTGACCGCCTTCGTGCCGCTGGACCTGCTGGGGCGGGTCGACGACCTGCACGCCTGCATGCCGGAAGGGCAGCGCTGCCAGGTGCAGCCCTCCTCGGCCCTGGCCGGCGCCCATCCGGACAGCGAGTTCGTCCTCGCCCTGTTCCTGAATCCTGCCGATCTCGACACCCTGGCCGACCAGGTGGCGGCCCAGCGTCGCGCCGGACGCACCATGACCCTGATCATCGCGCTCAACGGCGACCGCCTGGCCAGCTTCGGCCAGTGGCTGGACCGCCGCGCCGCCGAAGGCCGGCTCGCCGGCGGCCTGCGCCTGATGCTGGAAGCCAGCCCCGAGGACGTGGCCCGCAACCTGCCGCAGCGCCTGGAGCACACCGCCGAGGACAACGTCATCCGCGTGCCGCTGTCCACCGAGGTGGAGAACAGCCCGATGCGCAACCTGTTCGTGTTCAGCCCCGTCACGCACACCCTGGTGGCGCGCATCCGCGGCTTCGCCCAGAACGGCGTCGGCCGCGCCTGCCTGCTCGGCGGCCCCGGCAGCGGCAAGACTTCCATGGCCTACTTCTATTATCTGGTACGCGGCCTCGGCCAGTTCGTGTCGGTGAACCTGCTGGCGGAAAACACCCGTGACAAGGCGGCGATCAAGTCGCTGCTCTGCGGCCACGTGGCCGGCGCCTTCCCGGGGGCGGCGGCCCGCACCGGCGCCTTCACCCAGGCGCGCGACGGCGTCACCTTCATCGACGAAAGCCATGACATCTCCGGCCCGGTGATGGAAGTGCTGATGGAAGCCCTGGACAGCGCGCAGTACCTGCCCTTCGGCGCCACCACCAAGCGCCAGCTCGACTGCGCGGTGCTGTTCGCCACCAACCGCAGCTGGACCTACCTGCAGAACGCCGTGAACCTCGACGAATTCACCCGCATGGGCGCGGCAGTGCTGCAGGTGCCGGAGCTGTCGGCACGCGAGGAGGACATGATCGCGATCATGGCGACGCTGCTGGCCAAGCTGGGTTCCAAGTGCACCACATGGAAGGCGCCGGTGGGCGTCAGCGACGCCGGCTGGGAGCGCATCCGCACCTGCCGCTGGCACGGCAACGTGCGCGGCCTGGTGCGCGTGCTGGAAGCGGCTTTCGTGGATACCACCACCGGCCCTGCCGGGCGGGTGATCGAGGCGGCGGAGATCGAACGCGGCATCGAGCTGTGGGAGCCCAAGACCCACCACAGCCACCAGCTCTACTCGCCGACCGCCGCGTAAGGGCAGGCAAAAGCACTCATTTGCCGCGGATTACGCGGGTCGACACGGATCAAGAAAAATCTTGTGAATCCGCGTCCATCCGCGTAATCCGCGGCTGAATTGCTTTTTTGGGGTCAATACAGCTCGTCGATCGCGCGCAGGATGTCGGAGCGGGAGATCTGCCCGACCAGCTTGCCGTTCTCCATCACCGGGAAGCGCTTGAAGGGCGCGTCGACGAAGCGGCTGGCGATGTCCAGCAGACCGTCGTCGGCGTCCACCGTGGCGGGGCTGCGCGACATGAAATCCTCGACCAGTCCGGCGGGCACGCCCTCGGCGCCCGCCACCACGGCCACCTTGAGGCAGTCCTTTTCCGACAGCATGCCCACGAGCTTGCCGTCGCGGTCCACCACCGGGGCGCCGGAAATGCGGTGCTTGACGATCTGGTGGATCGCGCTGAGCACCTCG
Organism: Solimonas sp. K1W22B-7; assembly: GCF_003428335.1. GTDB lineage: Bacteria > Pseudomonadota > Gammaproteobacteria > Nevskiales > Nevskiaceae > Solimonas_A. The sequence continues at coordinate 1,739,538 of NZ_CP031704.1, read as the reverse complement.
GTATCCGGCGTGAAGGTCACCAGGTTGCGCGCCATGTAATCGCGGACGCGCTTGGAATCCAGCTGCTGCGACATGTTCCCCTCCCGAGGTTTTCCCCGATTATGCACCCGTTGGCTGGCAGGTGAAGTGACGCTCTGCCCACAGTTCACCGGTGTTGTAATCTGCCTGTCTCACTTGGAGTTTTCCGGAGAACCCGATGTCCCGCCGCCCCCTCGCCGCCCTGGCCCTGGCCACCCTGCTCCTGGCCGGCTGCTCCCGGATCACCCCGGAGAACTACCAGAAGGTCGAGGCCGGCATGAAGCGCGACGCGGTCCACGCCATCCTGGGCAAGCCCGACGAGGTTTCCGGCGGCGACCTTGGCCTCCTGAGCATCTCCACCGAGACCTGGAACGGCAGCAAGCATGTGATCCGGGTCAGCTACGGCGGCGACACCGTGGCGCTCAAGCACATCGACCCGGTGCAGAAGTGATGTCCCGCATCCTCGACGCCGTCACCGCGGTGCTGGTCCACGACGGCGAGGTGCTGGTCATGCGCCGCCAGCCCTGGCTGTCGGCCTTCCCCGGCTTCAACGCCTTTCCCGGCGGCAAGATCGACAAGACCGACGGCGACAACCCGCCCGCCTGCCGTTCGCTGGACGGCGTCGAGCCGCGCCAGGCCGAGGCGCTGGCGCGCGAAGTGCTGGAGGAACTGGGCTGGGACCTGCCTGCGGCCTGCAACGCCGGCCTGGTGGCCGGCGCCAGCCTGCTGGGAACGGCGCTGACGCCGCCGGTGTTCCCGGTGCGCTTCAATACACATTTCTACCGCGTGGACCTGCGCGAACGGCCGTCGATCACGATCGACACCAACGAGGTGGCGGAGGCTTTCTGGGCGCCGCCCGCGGAACTGGTGCGGCGCTACGAGGCCGGCGAGCTGCTGATGGCGCCGCCCTCGCTGGAAACGCTGCGCGCGCTGGCCGCCGACATCAGCGCCACCACGGTGCCGCGCCTGCATTTCGAACACCGCGGCGACGGCGAGCTGCCGATGGTGGAACAGGTCTGCGGCGTGCGGCACATCTGGGTGCGCTCGCACACGATCCCGCCGGCGCAGCACACCAACGCCTACATCCTCGGCGACATGCAGTCGCACCGCGTGCTGGTGGACCCCTCCCCGGCCGACGACGAGGAGATGGAGAAGCTGCTGGCGATGGCGCAGCGCTATGGCGTGCACGAGATCTTCCTGACCCATCACCATCACGATCACCGCGAACGCGCCGACGTGATGGCGCGGCGCATGCAGATCCCCATCGGCATGTCGGACGACACCCGCGGCCGCATCTGGGATCGCACCGAAGGCAAGTTCTTCGAGGGCATTCCCAGCGTCAACGTCTACCGCGAAGGCGACGTGCTGTGCCGCTGGCTGGGGCAGGCGGTGCGCGTGATCGAGGTGCCGGGCCACGACCAGGGCCAGCTGGCGCTGATGCCGGAGAACCGTGCCTGGTGCCTGGTGGGCGACCTGATCCAGGGTCTCGGCACGGTGGTGATCGCCAAGCCCGAGGGCCACATGGGCCGCTACTTCGAGTCGCTGCGCAAGATCATCGCGCTGGACCCCAAGGTCATCCTGCCCTCGCACGGCGCTGCGCTGGGCACGGTCTACCGCCTGGTGGAAACCCTGAAGCACCGCGAGGCGCGCGAACTGCAGATCCTGGACCTGCACAACCAGGGCCGCGACGTGGAGGAGATGCTGCCGATCGTCTACGCCGGCGTCGACAAGGCGCTATGGCCGCTGGCGCGCATGAACATCGAGGGCCACCTCGACAAGCTGCGCGAGGAAGGCCGCCTGGCGGCGGCCTGAGCCGGGCTATTCGCTGGCTTCGACAGCCTTGTTGAGCTGGTCCATCCGCTGCTCGTTGGTTTCGATCACGGTATCGACCTTGTCGGCGATGGCGTTGCCGGAATAGCCGATCGCCTCGGTGTTGCGGATACCGCGGGTTTCCTCGCGGCCCTGCGGCTTGGCTTCATCGGCGGCCGGTTCGGTGGGCTTGCTGCAGGCTGCCAGCAGGCAGAGTCCGCTCAGGGCCAGAATTGCGAGTCTCATGTGTGCTCCTACTTGCTCAGCAGCATCTGCAGCTTCAGCTCGCCATCGTCGATCTGCTGCACCTTGACCGGGATGTAGTCGCGCTCCGGCGCCACCCAGAAACGCAGCGAGTTGCCGGGGTCATCGACCCGCTCCACCAGCAGCGTATCGAACTTGCCGGCCGGCGTCTCGACCTTTTCGCGGCCGGTGAGGGCGAAGCGGTAGGTCTTGATGCGGCGGTGATCGACCATCTTCACTTCCAGCGGCGCCGGCTTGGCTTCGCCGGCATGCTTGATCACCCACTGGCGCACGGCCAGCTGGATCACGAAGCGGTCGTAGGTGTTGTCCGGCAGTTCGCGCAGCTTGATCTCGCCGCCCTTGATGGTCTTGACCTGATGCGCGGCCCAGTCGAAATCCAGCGTGAAGCTGTCCTTGGCACGCTTGTCGTTGGTGTAGACAAAGCGCTTGGGCACGATGCGCCCGTCGGCCACGCAGAACTCGCTGGTTTCGCGCGGCGAACCATAGGTCCAGCGCACGATCGCCATCGGCTTGGTGACCGACTCGTAGCGGTAGCAGCCGCTCTGCAGCGGCGACAGCGAGATGGTGCCCTCGCCCAGGCCCATCGAGCCCCAGGCCACCTGGTACTGGTCGGAGCGCGGCACGAAGGCCGAAGGCGCGGCCTGCGCGGACAGCGCGGCGGCAAGCATGGCCAGGCCCAGCAGCAGCTTGTTCATCGGAATTGCGCCTCCAGGTGGTCCATCCCCAACGGCGCGGACAGCGGCCTGCCGCCGAACCGCACCCCGCCGTCGACCAGTTCGACGTCGCCACGCGCCAGCCATGCCACCGCCTGAGGATAGATCTTCAGTTCGATGTCCTGCATGACACGCTCGGCCAGGGACTCGGCACTATCCTGAGGCATCACACTGAATTGGCCCTGAATGATCAGCGGGCCGCCGTCCAGTTCCTCGGTGACGAAGTGCACCGTGGCGCCGTGCTCGCGTTCCCCTGCTTCCAGCACCTTCTGGTGGGTCTTCAGGCCTGGGTGGCGCGGCAGCAGCGAGGGATGGATGTTGAGCATGCGCCCCTGGAAACGGCGCACGAAGGCGGCGCCGACCACGCGCATGAACCCGGCCATCACCACGATATCCGGCCGCTGCGCCTCGATCGCTTCCGCCAGGGCGGCATCGAAGGCCTCGCGGCTGGGAAAATCCACGTGCGGCAGTGCCAGGGCGGCGACGCCGGCACGGCGCGCGCGCTCCAGGCCCTGGACGCCGTCGCGGTTGCTGATCACCGCGACGATCTGCGCGTCCAGGCGCCCGTCGGCACCGGCATCCAGCAGTGCCTGCAGGTTGCGGCCGCCGCCCGAGATCAGGACGACGACGCGCTTCACGCGAAGCGCACGTCCTGGTTGCCGCGGACGATTTCGCCCATCAGGAAGGGCTTGAGGCGGTCGCGGCGCAGCTGCGCCATGGCCTTGTCGGCCTGCAGCCGCGGCACCACCATCGCAAAGCCGACGCCGCAGTTGAACACGCGCCACATCTCGTCCTGCTCGACCTTGCCCTGCCGCTGCAGCCAGTCGAAGATTTCCGGGCGCGTCCAGCTCTGGGTGTCGACCACCGCGGCGGTCTTCTTGGGGAAGCAGCGCGGCAGGTTGCCGACGATGCCGCCGCCGGTGATGTGCGCCATGCCGCGCACGTCGATGCCGCCGGCCAGCAGCTTGAGCACCGGCTTGACGTAGATGCTGGTGGGCGCCATCAGCGCGTCGAGCAGCGTACCGCCGCCCAGCGGCTGGTCCAGCTTGGCCTTGCTCACCGACAGGATCTTGCGCACCAGCGAATAGCCGTTGGAATGCGGGCCCGAGGACGGCAGGCCGATCAGCACGTCGCCGGGCTTGATCTTGCTGCCGTCGATGATCTTCTTCTTCTCCACCACGGCCACGGTGAAGCCGGCCAGGTCGAAGTCGCCGCCGCTGTAGAGGCCCGGCATTTCGGCGGTCTCGCCGCCGACCAGGGCGCAGCCGGCCAGCTTGCAGCCCTGCGCGATGCCCTTGATCACCTGGGCGGCGACGCGGTTGTCGAGCTTGCCGGTGGCGTAGTAGTCCAGGAAGAACAGCGGCTCGGCGCCGTTGACCAGCACGTCGTTGACGCACATGCCGACCAGGTCCTGGCCCAGGCCCTGGACGCGGCCGCTTTCGATGCCGAGCTTGAGCTTGGTACCGACGCCGTCGGTGCCGCTGACCAGCACCGGGTTCTTGTACTTCTTGGGGATCGACACCAGCGCGCCGAAGCCGCCGACGCCGGCCAGCACCTCGGGACGGCGGGTCGACTTGACGATTTTCTTGATGTCATCCACCAGCGCATCGCCGGCATCGATGTCCACACCGGCGTCGCGGTAGGTCAGCGGGGTTTTGGCAGCCATGAAAAGCCTAGGGCCTCGGAAGAGTTCGGGAACGGCTGCTATTCTACCTTTTCAGGCCCCTCCGATTCGCCCATGCGCCCATTCCTGATCGCCCTGACGCTGCTGCTCCCCTGCCTGGCCCTGGCCCAGGCGCCCGCGGACGGCTACCTGGCCCGCGTCCTGGTGGCCGACCAGTCCCAGGCCATCCGCGACACGGCACTGTCCCAGGCCCTGGGGCAGGTGCTGGAACGCGTCGGCGGCCAGCCCCTGGCCAGCCAGCCCAGGCTGCAGCCCACGGTCGCCCGCGCGCCCAAGCTGCTGCAGCGCTTCAGCTATGAACGTGACAACGCCACCGGCCAGCTGATGCTGGTGGCCGGCTTCGACCCGCGCGCGGTGGACGCCGCGGTGCGCGCCGCCGGCCTGCCGGTCTGGGGCCAGGTCATGGTGCCGACCGAGGAGGTCCCCCTCACCATCGGCGGCGTGCGCGGCATCGCCGACTACGGCCGCGCCCTGTCGGCCCTGCGCGCCATGCCGGGCGTGCGCGGCATCGGCGTCGTCGGCGCTGAAGATGGCACGCTGCTGCTGCGCGCCCGCGTCGAGGGTGGCGCCGCCGCCCTGGCCGCCGCCGGCAGCCCCGTGCTGCAGCGTCAGGCCGAGGCTTCCGGAGCCTTCAGCTACAGCCTGCCGGCTCCGCAGTAGGCCGCGCCATGTCCACGGAACCGGTTGATTCGGCGGAAGACTACATGCGCTTCCACTTGCGCGAGCACTGGCCCTGGCTGGTGGTGGGCGCCGCCCTGCTGCTGCTCCTGTTCCTGCTCGGCCCGATCCTGATGCCCTTCATCGTCGGCGCCGCCCTGGCCTATGTCGGCGACCCGGTGGTGGACCGCCTGCAGCGCCTGCGCCTGTCGCGCACCGCCGCGGTCTGCGTGGTGTTCGTGGTGCTGAGCCTGGCGGGCCTGGCGGCGCTGCTGCTGCTGGCGCCGATGGTCTACCACCAGTTCCTGGCGCTGCTGCGCAACATCCCCGACTGGCTGGTCTGGCTGCAGGAGCAGGCCCTGCCGCGCCTGGGCATCGCCCTGCCGGCCGGCGTGGAGCTGGATGCCGAGGGCCTCAAGGCCATCATCACCCAGCACTGGTCCGAGGCCGGCGGCTTCGCCCAGGCCGCCTGGGAGCGCGTGTCGCAGTCCGGCAAGCTGCTGCTGGTCACGGTCGCCAACCTGCTGCTGATCCCGGTGGTGAGCTTCTACCTGCTGCGCGACTGGGATGACCTGGTCAGCTGGATCCGCGGCATGATCCCGCCGCGCTACCTGCCCCGGGTCGGCCAGCTGGCCGGCGAGGCCGACGAGGTGCTGGGCGCCTTCATCCGCGGCCAGCTGTCGGTGATGGCGGCACTGGCGGTCTACTACGCCGTCGCGCTGTGGATCGCCGGCCTGGACCTGGCCCTGGTGGTCGGCATCATCGTCGGCCTGATCAGCTTCATCCCCTATCTCGGCAGCATCGTCGGTGTGCTGATCGCCGTGATCGCGATGCTGGTGCAGACCCAGGACCCCACCTCGCTGATCTGGATCGCGGTGGTGTTCGGCGTCGGCCAGTTCCTCGAAGGCAACGTGCTGACCCCCTTGCTGGTCGGCGACCGTATCGGCCTGCACCCGGTGGCGGTGATCTTCGCGATCATGGCCGGCGGCCAGCTGTTCGGCTTCGTCGGCGTGCTGGTGGCGCTGCCGGCGGCGGCGGTGCTGGCGGTGCTGATGCGCCACACCAAGCAGCAATGGCTGTTGAGCCCGCTCTACCTCGCCGGAACCGCGCAGCCCGCGCCCCCCGTGCCGGCAGCCCCACCCGCCTCCGAAGAGCCGCCCGGCCCCCTGCCATGATCGGTGCGCAGCTGCCGCTGGCCGTGCAATTGCGCGAATCGGCCAGCTTCGAGAGCTATTACCCCGGCCCCAACGCCGAAGCCGTGCAGGCCCTGCAGTCGCTGGGCGTGCCGGTCCTGCTCTACGGCCCGCCCGGCAGCGGCCGCAGCCATTTGCTGCAGGCTGCCGCACGGCAACACCGTGCCGCCTACCTGCCGCTGGCGGAACTGGCGGCGCACGGCCCTTCCCTGCTCGAGGGACTTGAGGCTGCGCCGGCGGTCTGCATCGACGACCTCGAGCGGGTGACCCCCGACCGCGAGTGGTGCATCGCCCTGCTGCGCCTGGTGGACCAGTTGCGCGCCCGCGGCGCCGGCTATGCCTTCGCCACCGACGCACCGCCGGAACGGATGACCCTGGCCCTGCCCGACCTGCGCACCCGCCTGGGCGCCTGCAGCCGCTTCGGCCTCAAGCCGCCCAGCGACGACGACCGCCGCGAACTGCTGCGCGAGCGCGCCAAGGCGCGCGGCCTGGAGCTGCCGGAGGAAGTGACACGTTGGCTGCTCAACCACCGCTCACGGGATATCCCGAGTTTGCTGGAGGCGCTGGAGCGGCTCGACCGCGAGGCGCTGGCGGCGAAGCGGCGGCTGACGCTGCCGTTCGTGCAGTCGGTGCTGGTGGATTGAGGTTGCGGGGACGTTGGGGTTCGCTGCGCTCACCGCCAACCTACATCCGCCGCCCTGTAGGTTGGCGGTGCCAAAAGTAGGCGCCTCCAGGCGAGCGTAGCGAACCCCAGCATCACCGCTCGCGCGGTCCCACCGAAGTCTCCAACTCCACATCCGCAGCCCAGTCCGGCGAAAGATCGCCCGCGCGGACATAGCGATGGATCGAAGACCACTGCCAATCCGCGGCGCGACTCACACATCCGTGCTTGACCGGATTGATATGGATGTAATCGAGATGCCGCTCAAGGTCATCCTCGTCACGAATCTGGTGCTCCCAGAATCGTCGCTGCCAGATGCCGCGTTCGCCTTTTCGCTCCCTGCTCGATCGGACGAACTCTCCCGGCTCGATACGGCGGGCAAAGCCACCCTTGATAAGCGTCCATCGCGTCGAGAAATCAGCATCGTCGGGTGGCAGGGCCCAGACGGCATGCAGATGATCGGGAAGAACCACCCACCCCGGAATCTCGAACGGATGGCGCTGTTTGACTAAACGAACAGCCTCCCGCAGGTCATCGACGCGATCCACCAGCAGTCGGCTCGAGCGGTCGGCGAGATTGACCGTGAAGAAGTACGTGCCGCCAGGCGCACTGGCTCTTCGATAGCGCATGCCAGTGATCGTAGATATGGGATGTTGGGGTTCGCAAGCTCACCCCAACCTACATCCGCCAGCCCTGTAGGTTGGCGGTGAGCGGAGCGAACCCCGACATCACTGCTCACGCTCGCCCACTGAAGCCTCCAACCTCACGTCCCAGGCCCAGTCCGGCGACGGATCGCCCGCGCGAATCAGGCAGGAGGCTCGCGTCTGGAAGTGGGCCGCAACAGCAGGCCGTCAATCAGGCCGCCGCGATCTTCTCGCGTGCCCTGAAGCGCACATACAGCACCGTCGCCGCGAACTCCAGCGCCGCGAGCGAGGCCAGCACGAACCACAACGCGCGGCCATGGCTGGAGGAATAGGCGTTGGACGCCAGCGCGGCGCAGTAGAACGAGATCAGCATGCTGGTCCAGGCATGGGTGCGCTCCTTGCCGCGCAGCAGGCCGGGCAGCGGCAGGAACAGCAGGAAGCCGAACAGCAGGGCCAGCCGGCCGCTGCAGAAGATCAGCAGGCCGCTGATCAGGGCGAGGTGGCAGGCCACTGCCAGCGCGTGCATCAGGGGACTCAGCTTCACGGCTTGCGCTCCGTCGTCGGTGCAGGTGCAGGTGCCGGGCAACGCGCGGCCTTCTTCAGGTCCAGCGTGTCGCGGCGCAGTACGCCGGTGTCGCTGACGTACTGCTTGCGCAGGATGACCTCGCACTGGCCCTTGACCGCCCGCAGCAGCAACTCGTAGCGCGTGTCCGCCATGCCGCAGATGCGCACTTCCGGTGTGCAGCTCAGTTCCGGCTCGTCGTCGTTCGCCGGCGCCTGGAAGTTCAGCCGCAGCGCAACCTGCTCGCCGGCAAGGATTTCGCCGTCGGCCTGGCTCATCTCGTTGAAGAATGAAGCGCCACCGGCGGCGCGGTGCTCGCTGGCGTGCCAGCGCGTCGGCTTCCACTTCTCGTCCTGCAGGACGTCGACGGTATAGGAGCCGCGATCCAGCGACAGGAACACCACCCGCGCCACTGCCGAGTCTGCGGGCGGCGCGTAGTCCTTGTCGAACAGCTTGGTGACGCAGGCGCAAAGCGGCAGCAGGCACAGGAGGACCGGCCAGCGGATATGTCGGGACATGGAATCCTTCACTGCAGTTTCAGGCTGATTTCGGCGACGCGCCGGCCCAGGGCCTGGCATAGCGTTTCCTCTTCGCGCGTCAGCGGCCGCGGCGGTCCGCCGACGCCGGCGTGGTGCGAAGCGCCGTAGGGCGTGCCGCCGGCCTGCGTCGTGCTCAGGGCCGGCTCGGTGTACGGCAAGCCGAGCAGCAGCATGCCGTGATGCAGCAGCGGCAGGGCCATCGACATCAGGGTGGTCTCCTGGCCGCCATGCAGGCTGCCGGTGGAAGTGAACACCGCCGCCGGTTTGCCGACCAGCGCGCCGGACAGCCACAGGCCGGAGGTGCCGTCGAGGAAGTACTTGAGCGGCGCGGCCATGTTGCCGAAGCGCGTCGGGCTGCCGAGGATCAGGCCGGCGCATTCCTTGAGGTCACGCGCGTCGGCATAGGGCGCGCCGCTGTCGGGCACGTCCGGGCCGGTCTTCTCGCAGTCGGCCGACACCGGTGGCACGGTGCGCAGGCGCGCGCTCGCGCCCGCCACCGACTCGACACCGCGCGCGATCTGGCGCGCCATCTTCGCCACCGAGCCGTGGCGCGAGTAATACAGGATCAGGATTTCGGTCACTTGGGGCTCAGCACCAGGTTGTGCACGGCGCCGCCCGGCAGGAACGGCGCATTCAGGCCCTGCTCCCAGGCGTCGTGGCCGGCGCGGTAGAAGGGTGACAGCGGGTGGCCCGACTGGCCGCCAGGCATGTGGAAGTAGCCCTGTTCCTCGCGGCCCGGCGACACGGCGAAGCGCTCGGAGGCGCCGAAGTCCGGGTCCTGCACACGGGGCAGGTCGGCGTCGCCCGGCAGTTGCGTATGCGGCATGTCGAGCAGTGCCGACAGCGGCGGGATGGCACGCGACAGCGGATGGCGGATGCTGGCGGTGTTGCGCTCGCCCCAGCTCTTGCGGGCGCTGCGGCTGGCCAGCATCTCGGCGGCGATGCCCTGCAGGAAGGCATCGGCGCTGTCGTACTGCGGGTCCAGCAGGTGCACGGCGTTGCTGTCGATGATCTGCAGCAGCGGTCCTTCGAACTGGCGCAGGTACATGCGGTGGAACGACGGGTCGCGCTTGCGGCAGGCGGCGGTCAGCGCGTCGAAGGCACGGTCGCTGGCAAGGTCGTGGAACTGGCGCACCATGCGGTAGCCCACCGAGCCGACGGCGGCGCGGCCGCCCCAGTCGCGCACCGCGGCCCGCGCAGCGGCATCGCCCTTGCCGGCCTGTTCCAGGCCGTCCAGCGCGCGCAGCAGCAGGGCCTGCCAGCGCGACAGGAACAGGGCGCGGTCGTCGAGCTGGATCTGGCGCATGTCGTCGGGCGTGGCCTCGGGCAGGGCCAGCAGCGTGCTGCGGATCTGCAGCGCTCGCGCGCCGAACTCGTAGCCGCCGTCGCCGATGCGCTGCAGTGCATCGCCTTCGACCAGGCGCTGGTTGGCGGTCCAGATGCGGCCCTGCGGCGGATTGACCAGGCGCGGGTAGTCCTCTGCCGGCAGCCAGCCGTTCCAGCCGCCCTGCTCGAAGCCGCCCACCGGCGGCGCGTCGGGCGCCACCGGGTTGCGCTGCGGCAGGTGCCCGGCGATGGTCCAGCCAATCGACTGGTTGCGGTCGGCCACAACAAAATTCTGCGGCGGGACGCCGGCGCCGTTGGCCACCGCGATCGCTTCCTCGACGCTGCGCGCCTGCTCCAGCCAGGCCAGGCGCAGATTGGTGGCGCCCGGCTGCGCACCGAGCCAGCGCACGACCAGGTCGCGGCCGGAGGCGTCCTTGCCGATCACCGGGCCCCAGACAGTATTGCGGATGTTGAAGGTGACGTCGTGATCGCCCTTGACCTCGATGCGCTCGGCGATCAGCTCGAAGGACCGGTAGCCATCGGCCGTGCGGTAGCGGCTGCGGTCGCGCGGCGCCGGCTCCAGCTGCACCAGATCGCTCCAGTCGCCATAGCTGTTGGTGAAACCCCAGGCGATGTGGCGGTTGCTGCCGGCGACGATGAAGGGCGCGCCGGGCAGGGTGACGCCGGTGATGTCCAGGTCCTGCTCGCCCTGCAACTGCAGGCGCATGCGGTACCAGGCGTTGGGCACCGACAGTCCCAGGTGCATGTCGTCCGCCACCAGCGCGCCACCGTCGGCGGTGTAGGCTCCGGACACGGCCCAGGCATTGCTGCCGACGCCGCGTTCCGCGCGATCGCGATCGTAGGCGGACCATTCGAGATTCTCGCGGCGGAACTTGGTCTTCTTCAGCGTGCGCAGGTCGTAGACTTCGGGGCCTGGCACCGGCACTTCAACCGGAGTGCTTCCCTCCAATGGCGCGTCCCAGGCGGTGCCGGACTGCGTGATGAAGGCGTACAGCGGCGCCGGCAGCGTCTCGTGCATCGCATGCAGCATGGCGTCGCGCTCGGCCGCTTCGTCGGTGAGCTGCAGCCACATCGACAGCACGCAAAGGATGCTGTCCTCCGCCAGCCAGGGGCGCGGCTGCTGCGTCAGCAGCCAGTACTCGAAAGGCTTGGAGACCAGGCCTGCCAGGCCGGCGTTGACGCCATCGGCGTAGGCCGCCAGCAGCGCCCGGTCCTGCTCGCTGGCAGCTTTCAGCACCCGGCCGGCTACCGCACGCAGGCGGTGGATGCGCGCCGCGCGATCGCGCGGCAGCCCCAGCGGCCCGACCAGGGCCGAGAGCTCGCCGGCGGCGGCGCGGCGCGTCAGGTCCATCTGGAAGAAACGCGCCTGCGCGTGCAGGTAGCCGGTGGCGCGGGCCAGGTCCAGGCGGTTGCTGGCCTGCACCGTAGGCACGCCCATCAGGTCGTGTTCCACGTGCACCGGCGCGGCCAGGCCCGGCAGCAGGTCTTCGCCGTCGAGGGTCGGCAGGCTGCCGCTGAGCGCGACCCAGGCCGCGGCGAGCAGCAGCAGGACCAGCATCAGCAAGGCAAGGAGAATGCGCTTGATCATGACGACGGAACGGGAGCCTGGAACGAGCACATGGTAGAGGAAACGCGCCGCCGCCGTGACCCCGTGCGGGATCACGGCGGCGGCGTGTTCGTCAGCGCAGCTTGGCCAGCACGGCCTCGGCGGTCGCCGGGATCATCTCGGCGGCGGCGGCACGGCGGTGCTTGTACTCGAACTGCGCGTTGGCCAGGCCCTTGTCGCCGATGACGACGCGGTGCGGGATGCCAATCAGGTCGGCGTCGGCGAACATCGCGCCGGGACGCTGGCCACGGTCGTCCAGCGCCACCTCGATGCCGGCCTGGATCAGCGCGGCGTACAGCGACTCCGCCGCTTCCTTCACCGCTGCCGACTTGTCCATGCCGATCGGGCAGATCAGCACGCGGAACGGTGCGATCGCATCGGGCCAGATGATGCCGTTGGCGTCGTGCGACTGCTCGATCACCGCCGCCGCCATGCGCGACACGCCGATGCCGTAGCAACCCATTTCCGGCGTCACCGCTTGGCCCTGGGCGTCCAGCACCGTCAGGCTCATCGCCTTGGTGTACTTCTGGCCCAGCTGGAAGATGTGACCGCCCTCGATGCCGCGATAGAACTTGATGACACCCTGCCCGTCCGGGCTCGGGTCGCCCTCGCAGATCTGGCGCAGGTCGGCGGTCTCGGGCTCGGCGCAGTCGCGGCCCCAGTTGGCGCCCTTGTAGTGATGGTCGTTGTCGTTGGCACCACAGACGAAGTCGGCGAACTCCACCGCTGCATGATCCGCGATCACCGGGATCGGGCTGCCGACCGGGCCGAGGTAGCCGACCTCGCAGCCGAAGGCCTTCTGCACGTCTTCCGGCTTGGCCATCTCGAAGGGACTGGCCAGCTTCGGGTGCTTGGCGGCCTTGATCTCGTTGAGCTGGTGGTCGCCGCGCAGGGCGATGCCGATCAGGCCGCCGTCGGCGGCTTTGGCCACCAGCAGCTTGACCTTGGCCGTGAGCGCCACGTTCATGAATTTCGAGACCTGCTCGCAGGTCTTCTGGCCCGGCGTGGACACCTTCTCCAGCGCGGCGGCAGCCGCGGCGCGCGGCTGGCCCGAGGGACGCGTCTCGGCGGCCTCGACGTTGGCGGCGTAGCTGCCGCCCTCGGCCACCGCCAGCAGGTCTTCACCGGAACCGGCGAGGATGTGGAACTCCTCGGACAGGGCGCCGCCGATGTTGCCGCTGTCGGCCTTGACCACGCGGAAGTCGGCACCGACGCGGGTGAAGATGCGGGTGTAGGCCTCGCGCATGTTGTAGTACTCGCGCCCCAGGTCCGCCGCATCCAGGTGGAAGGAGTAGGCGTCCTTCATCAGGAACTCGCGGGCGCGCATCACGCCGAAGCGCGGACGGCGCTCGTCACGGAACTTGGTCTGGATCTGGTAATAGGTGATCGGCAGCTGCTTGTAGCTGCGGAAGTCCTGCTTGACGTGGTGGCAGATCACTTCCTCGTGCGTCGGGCCGTAGCAGAAGTCGTTCTTGTGCCGGTCCTTGAAACGCAGCATCTCGGCGCCCATCACGTCCCAGCGGCCGGACTCCTGCCACAGCTCGGCCGGCTGCACCGCCGGCATCAGCATCTCCATGGCGCCGGCCGCGTTCATCTCCTCGCGCACGATCTGGGCGATCTTGCCCAGCGTGCGCAGGCCCAGGGGCATCCAGCTGTAGAGGCCGGCGCCGAGCTTGCGGATATAGCCGGCGCGCAGCATCAGCTGGTGCGAGACGACCTCGGCATCGGCCGGGGTTTCCTTGGCGGTGTGCAGGGGAAACTTGGAAAGGCGCATGGGTAGGGCTGTTTTTCTGTGAGCCGCGGATTGTAGTCGCTGGGAGCGTCCGCGGCTGCATTCTGGCTGTCATTCGGGCGCCCTAGACTGGCGGATCACAGGCCGGCAGCCCCGGATACCCTGCGATTCTCCTACAGCCCTGCCCCACCGATGCCCCCTAGAATCTGCCTGGAAATCCGACCTTTGCCCGGCAACCCGCGGCACCCACGACAGTTCGGACCGGGAAAAACCATGAATCGAACGATACGCGGCCTGCTGCTGGGCCTGGGCCTTGTCCTGGCCAGTTGCAGCCGTAGCGACCTGGAGGGCGCCGCCGCCCCGCAGCCGCAACCACCTCTGCCGCCGACCGCGCCCGAGGGCAGCTGGCTGGCTGGCGACCTGCACGTCCACGACGACCATTCCTCCGATGGCAGCCTGCTGCGCCAGCTGGGCGACGACAAGGGGCCGGGCAACGTCTCGGTGGCCGACCAGATCGGCCAGGCGGTGCTGACCGGCCTGGACTTCCTGCCGCTGACCGACCACCGCACCTACGACCAGCACTACGACCCGCTGTGGGAATCCGGCGACCTGCTGCTGATCCCGGGTGAAGAAGCCAACGGCAGCCCGCATGCCACGGTCCACGGGGCCACCGACACCATCGTGCAGGGCGCCCAGCCCGAGGGGCAGCCGGAATTCGTGCCCTTGCAGTGGAGCATCTGGGACGCCCACAGCCAGGGCGCGGTCTGGATCACCGCGCACCCCGACGACGGCGAGTTCGACGACGGCCAGCCCAATGCCCGCGCCAGCGCCCAGGGCGTGGACCTGGTGGAAGCCTGGAACCGCGCCAGCAGCCCGGATGTCGAGATCGACTACGCCGAGAACCGCTGGAACGCCGGTTTCCGCTTCGGCATCAACGGCGCCAGCGACGACCATTTCCGCGAACTGTGGATCTACGCCGGGCCGGGTCGCCCCACCACCTCGGTGTTTTCCGCCGACCGCAGCGAGCGCGCCCTGCTGCAGGCGCTGTGGAGCGGCCGCACGCGCATCAGCGACGCCGGCCTGTCGCCGCAGCTGACGCTGGAGGCCGACCTGCAGGGCGACGAGGTCTACGAGGCCATCGCCGGCGACGAGGCCATCGCCCCCGCCGGGCGCAAGGGCAAGCTGCGCATCACGGTGCGCAATGGCCTGGGCGCGCGCGTGATGCTGTACCAGTCGCCCGGCCGCAGCGCCGGGCCGCTGCAGACCTTCCAGCCGGCCTCGCTGAACCAGACCTACACGGTGGACATCGAGGTGGGCGCGGAACCCACCTGGTATCGGCTGGAAGCGCGCGGCATCGGCCTGCCGTCGGCGATCAACACCGGGCTGCTGCCGGGCGGGCTGATCCCGCTGCTGACGGAGATCCCCGACACGCTGCTGTCGGCGATCTCGCCGATCTTCATCTCCACCGCGCCGGTCAGCGCGCAGCCCGAGATCCCGCTGCCGGCCGATGCCGGCGGCGACGACGGCGCCCTGCTGGCGCTGGGCGCCGCAGGCCAGTTCGGCGGCTTCCCCGATCTGGCCGTCAGCCAGGGCAAGACCCACCTGGTGGCGGAACTGCATGAGGCGGCCGCGACACGCGTGGTCTACCGCCGCCGCAGCGGCAATGCCTGGAGCGCGCCGGTGAGCCTGGCGCCGGATTCGGCCAGCGCGCGCTTCCCGCGCGTGGCCGCCCGCGGCAATGACGTCTGGGTGGTCTGGCAGGACGAAATGGCCGGCCAGCAGCCGCGCCGCCCGGCGATCCGCCTGCGCCACTCCACGGACGGCGGCAGCAGCTGGCAGCCGGCGCAGACCCTGCGCGCCATCGACGGCCGCGCCGAGCGGCCCGACCTGGCGCTGGACGCCCAGGGCCATCCGCTGGTGGCCTGGCAGGAAATCCGCGCGCAGCAGCCCTTCGACATCTGGGCGCAACTGGTCGGCGTGGATACCGAACCGCGCAACCTGACGCGCGAGGGCAAGACCGTGCGTGCAGCGCTGCTGATCGACAGCCGTTCGGCGCTCTACCCCGCCTCGGTGCGCCCGCGCGTCGCCGCACGCGGCGACGGCCTGCTGGCCGTGAGCTGGCAGGACAACCGCACCGACCCGGACCCGCTATGGACCGGCCAGACCGGCAGCGGCGAAGGCACCGACCCCGACAACTGGCAGATCCAGGTCGCCACCCGCCCCGCCGGTGGCGACTGGGGCGCAGCATTGAGCGTCGGTTCCGACGAACGTGCCGACCGCCACCCCGCCATCGCCTTCAACGGCGACGGCCGACTGGTGCTGGCCTGGGACAGCAAGGAACTGCATTCCTCCGGCGCCAATACCGAGGTGCTGGCGGTGGTGTCCGACGCGGCGCTGGGCGCCTTCGGCGAACCGGCGCCGATCGCCGCGGGCCCGGCGATGAGCCAGTACCCGGAACTGGGCGCGGCGCCGGACGGCAGCGTGCGCGCCGCCTGGTACGACTCGCGCGCCGCCGACTGGCGCTGGCGCGTGATGACGGCGCGGCTGGTGTCGGGGGTCTGGGGCGAGGCGAAGCTGATCAACTCGCGCGGCGTGAATACCTGGCCGGCGACGGATGGCGGCGCGATTGCGTTCGCGAGCACGCGCAATGCGGCGCGGTTGCAAAGGGACCGGACGCAGCAGGTTTATCTGTTGCAGGCACCCTGAGAAAGTGCCTACTCCCTCTCCCCGCTTGCGGGGAGAGGGTTGGGGTGAGGGGCGGCTTTTCAGCCGAGATGCCGCAGGATTTCCTCCAGCACGCCCTCCATCTCACGCAGCACCTGATCGTTCCAAAACCGCAGCACGGTGTAGCCCTCTGTGCGCAGATAAGCACTGCGATCGGCGTCCTGCGCCACCTGCTCAGCGTGCTGGCCACCGTCTAGTTCGACAACAAGCCACTTCTCCGCACAAGCAAAATCGGCAAAGTAAGGGCCCAGCGGAACCTGGCGCCGGAATTTGCAGCCGGCAAGCTGGCGATCACGCAAGCGGTACCAGAGATGTGCTTCGGCGTCGGTCGGATCGCGACGCAGACTACGGGAGCGAGTCGTGGTTTTGGGATCGGGACCTCGCATCGTTTCTCCGGGGAAATGCGTGGCCCCTCACCCCAACCCTCTCCCCGCCTTGCGGGGAGAGGGAGCCACATAGCCTCAGCGCCCCTTGAACTGCGCCTCGCGACGTTCGACGAAGGATTGCACGCCTTCCTTCGCATCCTCGCTGCCCATGATCGGCTGCAGGTCGGGCATCAGCGCGGCGACGGCGGCGACGAAACCCTTTTCCATGGTGATGCGCGAGGACTTGAGGCTGGCGTAGACGCCCAGCGGCGCCTGTTTGGCGACGCGCTCGGCGATCTCCAGCGCGCGGTCGAACTGCTGGCCGGCGGGCACCACTTCCTGCGCGAGACCGATGCGGTGCGCCTCGGCGGCGTTGAACTCGTCGCCGGTGAGCAGGTAGCGCTGGGCGTTGCCCCAGCCGAATTCCTGCACCATGCGCACGGTGGCGCCGAACACCGGGTAGATGCCGCGCTTGATCTCGATCTGGCCGAAGCGCGCGTCGTCGCCGACCACGCGGATGTCGGCGGCCAGCGCCAGCTCGATGCCGGAGGTGAAGCAGATGCCATGGATCGCCATGACGATCGGCTTGTTGACGCGGCGGTCCGGCGTCAGGCCGCAGGGATCGCACTGGTGGGCGGCGAAGTCCAGCCACTTGCCGGCGGAGAAGGTGTTGCCCCAGGTGGGCAGCTCCAGGCCGGCGTGGAAGTGCTTGCCCAGGCCGTAGACCAGGCCGCAGCGCAGCTCCGGGTCGGCATTGAGCTGGCCGTAGGCATCGGCCAGCTGCATGAACATCTCGAGGTCGAAGGCGTTGTACTTCTGCGGACGGTTGAAGCCGATCAGCAGCACGTGGCCGCGCTTTTCAACAAGGATCTTCTGCTCGCTCATAATTCTCTCCTCAAAACGAATCTCAGTCCGCAAATGAACGCGAATGCACGCAAATGAAAGACGAACATTCGCGTTGATTTGCGTTCATTCGCGGACTACGGTTTTTATTCTTAGTCGCGGATCTTCAGCACGCGCTCGCGCGGCTCGGCGCCGATACGCTGCCAGGCGCGCATCTCCAGCACGCCCTTGGTCGACAGCGAGATCACCAGGTGCACGGCATCGGGATAGGGGCTGAGGCGGAAGTCCTCGGCCTTGGGCTCGGCGGGGCCGGCCGGGTGCGAGACGACGTAGGCCCAGAGGCCCAGGCCACGGCCGTCCAGCGCGAAGCGCGCGGCCTGGATGTCGCCGCTGGAATGCACCAGCTGGGTCTCGGTCTGCTGCGCGCCGTTGCGCAGCTGCATGAAGGCGACCGGGCCGTCGCTGTCGGAGCCGACCACGCCGGCGGTGCGGCCGGGGGCGGCGTTCTGTGCGGCAGCCAGGATGCGCAGGGCCAGGCGGCGCGGCAGGATCAGGGCGGTTTCAGTGACCATCTTTTTGTTCTCCACAGACCGGGCAATTCGGATCGCGCGTCATCTTATGCGAACGCCAGCGCATCTGGCGCGCATCCCACACCTGCAGCCGCCCCGCCTCGCCGATGCCGAGCAGCAGCTGCAGCGCCGCGAGGGCCTGCATGGCCCCTACGGCGCCCACCACCGGGCCCAGGATTCCGGCCTCTTCGCAGGTCTCGGCGGTGTCGCCGCTGTCCGGGAACAGGCAGCCGTAGCAGGGACCGCCGCGGCGCAGGTCGAACACGGCGAGCTGGCCTTCCATGCGGATCGCCGCGCCGGAGACCAGGGGTTTGCGCGCGGCGACGCAGGCCCTGTTGATGGCGAAGCGCGCGGGAAAGTTGTCGGTGCAGTCCAGCACCACGTCGACCGTGGACACGGCCTGCGGCCAGGTCTCGGCGTCGCGCAGCTCGATCTCCACCTCGGGGTTCAGCGCCGACAGCTGGGCACGGGCGGCCTCGGTCTTGGCGCGGCCGAGGTCGGCCTGGCGGTACAGCAGCTGGCGCTGCAGGTTGCTGGCCTCGACGCGGTCGCGGTCGGCCAGCACCAGGCGGCCGAGACCGGCGCCGGCGAGATAGGCGGCGGCGATGGAACCCAGGCCGCCCAGGCCGATCACCAGGGCGCTGGAGTCGCGCAGCAGCTGCTGTCCGTTGACGCCGACCTCCGGCAGGATCACCTGCCGCGCGTAGCGGGCGAAGTTGCTCAAGGCTTGCGGCCTCCGGTGGCGCGTTCCTGGCCGCCGAGGTCGCGGCGGGTGGCGATATCGGCCAGCCCGGCCTGCCGCAGCAGGCCGCGCACGGCTTCGCCCTGATCATAGCCGTGTTCCAGCAGCAGCCAGCCACCCGGACACAGCAGCGCGGGGGCGTCTTCGACGATCTGGCGCAGGCACTGCAGGCCGTCGGCGCCATCGGTCAGCGCCGACAGCGGCTCGTGGCGCAGCGCCGGCAGGTGTTCGTCGCGCGCCGCGATGTAGGGCGGATTGGAGACGACCAGGTCGAAGCGCTCGCCCTGCAGCGGCTCGCACCAGTGGCCTTCGCGGAATCCGACGCGCTCCAGGCCCAGCTCGGCGGCGTTGCCGCGGGCCACGGCCAGGGCCTCGGGCGAGAGATCGGTAGCGATCACCAAGGCCTCGGGCAGTTCGCTGGCCAGGGCCAGGGCGATGGCGCCGCTGCCGGTACCGAGGTCGGCGATGCGCGGCGCCTCGCTGGCGGCCAAGCACTCCAGCGCCCACTCCACCAGCAGCTCGGTCTCGGGGCGCGGCACCAGCACGGCGGGCGTGACCTTCAGCGTCAGCGTCCAGAAGCCCTTTTCGCCGGTGAGATAGGCCACCGGCTGCTGGCGCGCGCGCAGCGCCACCTGCTCCTCGAAAGCCTCGGCATCCGTCGGACGCAGCGGCTCGCGCAGGCGCGTGAACAGCTGGCCGCGACTCAGGCCCAATTGGTGGGCGAGCAGGATCTCGGCGTCCTGGCGCGGGCTGTCGCTGGCGGCGCCGATGCGCGCCGTCGCCCAGGCCAGCGCCTCGCTCAGGGTCACTCGCCGATTTCCGCCAACAGCTCGGCCTGGTGCTCGGCCAGCAGCGGCTGGATGACCGGGTCGAGGTCGCCCATGATCACGCGCTCGAGCTGGTACAGCGTCAGGTTGATGCGGTGGTCGGTGATGCGGCCCTGGGGGAAGTTGTAGGTGCGGATGCGCTCGGAGCGGTCGCCGCTGCCGACCAGCTGCTTGCGCTGCGCCGCCATGTCGGCCGACTGCTTCGAGCGCTCGGCGTCGATCAGGCGCGCCGACAGCAGGGCCATGGCCTTGGCGCGGTTCTTGTGCTGCGAGCGCTCTTCCTGGCACTCCACCACCACGCCGGTGGGCACGTGGGTGATGCGGATCGCCGACTCGGTCTTGTTGACGTGCTGTCCGCCGGCACCGCCGGAACGGTAGGTGTCGACCTTGAGATCCGCCGGGTTGATCGTGATCTGCGACTCCTCGATCTCCGGCAGCACCGCGACGGTGGCCGCGGAGGTGTGGATGCGACCCTGCGATTCGGTTTCCGGCACGCGCTGCACGCGATGGGCGCCGGACTCGAACTTCATCTGTGAGTAGGCGCCGAAGCCGGCGACGCGCGAGATGACTTCCTTGAAACCACCGTGCTCGCCCTCGCTCATGGACAGCACCTCGACCTGCCAGCCGCGGCCTTCGGCCCAGCGCGAGTACATGCGGAACAGATCGCCGGCAAAGATCGCCGCCTCGTCGCCACCGGTGCCGGCGCGGATTTCGAGGAAGACGTTGTTGTTGTCCAGCGGGTCCTTGGGCACCAGATAGCCCTGCAGGGTCTTCTCCAGCGCGGCCAGGCGCTCCTGCGCGGCCGGCAGTTCCAGCTCGGCCATTTCGCGCAGCTCGCGGTCGGCGTCGTTGCGCATGTCGAGCAGGCCGGCGATCTCCGTGCTGGTATCGCGGTAGCCGGCATAAGCCTCGGACAGGGGCCCCAGCTGGGCGTACTCCTGCGACAGGCGGCGGAACTTGTCGACGTTGCCGATGACATCGGGGTCCGACAGCTCCTGCGATATTTCTTCGCGGCGCTCGGCGAGTCCTTCCAGCTTGGTGAGGAGTGAGGCTTTCATGGTCGGATCGATAGGAATGGCTGCCGGCCGGCAGATGCCGGCAAGTCAGCAAGGCCGCTAGGCCTGGTCGTCGGGAAGGTCGAACAGCTTGCGCGCCGCGTTCAGCAGCAGCGCCTGTTCGACCGCGTCGGCGCGCCTGAGTGCGCTCGACGGGGCATGCATCAGCTTGTTGGCCAGGGTGTCGGCCAGGAAGGTCATCACGTCTTCGGGTTTCTCGCCGGCGGCGAGGCGGCGGCGGGCTTTGTCCAGCACCTCATCGCGCACGCCGCGGGCGCGGCCGCGGATCTGCTGGATGGTGGCACCGGCGTCGCGGCTCTCGAGCCAGCGGCCGAATTCCATGGCCTGCGACTGGATCAGCACCTCGGCCTGCTTGGCGGCTTCCTCGCGCAGCTTGAGGTTTTCCGCCACCACCGCGCGCAGGTCGTCGATGGTGTAGAGGTAGATGTCCTCGAGATCGGCAATGCGCGGGTCGATGTCGCGCGGCACCGCCAGGTCGATCATGAACACCGGCTTGCGGCGGCGGCTCTTGACCGCGCGCTGCATCACTTCCTTGTGCAGGATGGTGCCGCGGGCGGCGGTGCAGGAGACGATCAGGTCGGCGTCGCCCAGGTAGCCCGGCAGGTCGTTGAGGCTGATGGCATAGCCGTGGACCTCGCGCGCGAGCTTTTCGGCGCGCTCCAGGCTGCGGTTGGCAACGACGATGCGGCCGACCCCATGCTGCTGCAGGTGGCGCGCCAGCAGCTGGGTCATTTCGCCGGCGCCGATCAGCAGCACGGTCTGGCCGGACAGGTCGGCGAAGATGCGCCGGGCCATTTGCACGGCGGCATAGGCCACCGACACCGGGTGCGCACCGACCTGGGTCTGGCTGCGCACCAGCTTGGCCACCGCGAAGGCGTGCTGGAACAGGCGCCCGAGCACCGGACCGAGGGCGCGCAGGTCGTTGGCCACGGCGAAGGATTGCTTCATCTGCCCCAGGATCTGCGGCTCGCCCAGGACCATGGAATCCAGGCCCGAGGCCACGCGCAGGCTGTGGGTGACGCTGCCCAGGTCGCGGTGGGAGTACAGGTACTTCTCGACGTAGCCATCCGGCGCCTGGCGCTCGCGGCGCCACCACTCGAGCAGGCGCGACTCCTCCTCCAGCTCGGCCACCGCCATGATCTCGGTGCGGTTGCAGGTGGACAGGATGGCGGCCTCGGCCACGCCCGGCAGGGCCCGCAGGCGCGTCAGGGCCGCCGGCAGGTCGGCTTCCGCGAAGGCCATGCGTTCGCGCGCCTCGACCGGCGCGAGATGGTGGCTGAGACCTAGGGTGATTAAGGCCATGGGGCTACCGAAAACAATTGAGCAATTTTAACGGGTTCGCAATTTCGCTGCCTGCGGCCCTAACTGAACCCTGCCGGGGTGATAATGTCTCTGAATCATCGCCCTCCCGGTTTTCTCCGTGATTTCCAGACCTTCGACAATGCAACTCCTGGGCCTTTCGGCCCTCCTGCTGGCCTCCGCGCACGCGGCGGCGGCCGACCGGCCCGTGACCTCGCGGGGCTCGCCGTTCGATACCCAGGAGGCCAATGCCCAGTTCCACGTGATGGCCGGTGAAATGGCGGCCAATCGCCAGCAGCCCGGCCTGGCCGCCCAGGAGTTCCTCAGGGCCGTGGCGATCACCCCCGACCCGGACCTTGCGCAGCGCGCCACCCAGCTGGCCCTGCTGGCCAAGGACGCCACCCTGGCGATGCAGGCGGCGCAGCGCTGGCTGGTCATCGAACCCACGGCGCTGGAAGCCCGCGAGGTGATCGCGCGCCTGTCGCTGGAAGCCGGCGACAAGGCCGAGGTGCTGCGCCAGGCCGAGGCGATCGTCGCCGGCCACGCCGGTGGTGAGGACGACGGCTACCGCCATGTCGCCCTGCTGCTGGTCCAGGCCGGCAACGACAAGGGCCCGATGGCGGTGGAGGTGATGCACGAACTGGCCTCGAAGGAACCCACCCGCGCCGGCGCCCAGCACGCGCTGGCGCTGGCGGCGCTGCGCTTCCAGAACCTGCCGCTGGCCGAGGCCTCGGCGCGCAAGGCGGTGGCGCTGTCCAAGGGCTCCGAGGAGGAAACCCTGCTGCTGGTCGGCACCCTGGTGCAGCTCAAGAAGCTGGACGAGGCGACGGCCCTGATCGACAAGCTGGCGGTGGGGCCGAAGGGCGCCGCGGCGCGCTACGGCTATGCCCGCCTGCTGCTGGAAGCCGAACAGCGCGATGCCGCGCGCAGCCAGCTGCAGAAGGCACTGGCGGCCGATCCCAAGATGGACGACGCCCGCTTCGCGCTGGGCGTGCTGGCGGTGACCGACGAGCAGTACGCCGAGGCGGAGAAGTACCTGCTGCCGCTGCTGCAGGGCAGCCGCGGGCAGGACGCGGCGCTGCAGCTGGGCCGCATGGAGGAGACCCGCAAGAACTGGGACAAGGCCCTGGCCTACTACGCCAAGGTCACCAACGGCATGGCGGCGGTGGACGCCCTGATCCGCCGATCCGCGGTGCTGGCCGAGACCGGCCAGCTGCCCGCCGCCCGCTCGCTGCTGGCACAGACCCGCGACCAGGTGCCGCCGCTGGGCTCGCGGCTGTACCGTGCCGAGGCCGAGCTGCTGATCGACGCCCGTCTCAACGACGAGGCGCTGAAGCTGCTCAACGAGGCGGTCGACGACTACCCGGGCGATGGCGAGCTGGTCTACAGCCGCTCGCTGGTGCACGAACGCATGGGCCAGTTGCCGCTGGCCGAGAAGGACCTGCGCGGGCTGCTGGCGGAAAACCCGGACGACGCGCGCGCCCTCAACGGCCTGGGCTACATGCTGCTGGTGAATACCAAGCGCCTGGACGAGGCCACGGAGATGATCCGCCGCGCCCACGAGCTGGAGCCGGACGATGCCGCGATCATCGACAGCCTGGGCTGGGCCGAATACAAGCGCGGCCGTTCGAAGGAAGCCCTCGCATGGCTGCAACAGGCCTACGATAAGTTTCCGGACCCCGAAGTCGCCGCCCATCTGGGCGAAGTGTTGTGGACGCTGGGCGACAAGGATCGCGCCCGCGGCATCTGGGACAAGGCCCTCGCCGACGACCCCGACCACCGCGTGCTGAAGGAAACGGTGCAGCGGCTCGCCCGATGAGGCTCGCGTGGAGCGGCGTGGTCGCCGCCAGCCTGCTGGCGGGCTGCGCCCTGTTCAAGGGTCCGCAGATGTCGCAAACCCCTTCTGAAAGCCTCTGGCAGGAGCGCCGCGCCGCGCTGGAGCGGATCGACCGCTTTGCACTGCAGGCCCGCGTCGCCAGCAACGGCAGCCTGGGCATGAAGGGCGACCTGCGCTGGCAGCAGAACCCCGACGGCAGCTTCGACCTGCGCGTGGCCGGCCCCTTCGGCGTGGGCGCACTGAGCATCGTCGGCACCCCGTCGCTGGTGGAGGTGCGCAGCCGCGAGGGTAGCCAGGTGACCAACGAGCCGGAAGCCTGGCTGCGGCGCAAGCTGGGCTGGACCTTCCCCATCGCCGGCCTGCGCTACTGGGCCCTGGGCCTGCCGGCGCCGGGGTCCCCCGCCGTGATCGAGCTGGACGCGGAGGGCGAGATCGCCGCGCTGGAGCAGGACGGCTGGCGCCTGGAGTATGACGAGTACCAGCCGGCCGGGCCGGTGTCGCTGCCGCGGCGCCTGCAGCTGGCCAAGCCCGAGGTGACGATCAAGCTGGTCGCCGACCGCTGGGACGGCCTGCCAGGCGTGGACACCGCCCAGCCCGCGACCGAACCGCCATTACAATGAGCGGCGGCGGGAGACGGAACTCCCGGTACACACACATATAAAGAACAATGACCCTCGCTCCCTTCACCAATGAATTCCCCTGGCCGGCCCCGGCCAAGCTGAACCTGTTCCTGCACGTGACCGCGCGCCGCGTCGACGGCTACCACGACCTGCAGACCCTGTTCCAGTTCCTGGACCACGGCGACAGCCTGTTCTTCGTACCGCGCGGCGACGGCAAGGTGGTGCGCCAGAACGCCCTGCCCGGCATCGCCCCGGAGGATGACCTGGCGGTGCGCGCCGCCAAGCTGCTGGGCAAGCTCAGCGGCGCCGGCCTGGGCGCCGACATCCGCATCGAGAAGCGCCTGCCGATCGGCGGCGGCCTGGGCGGTGGCTCCAGCAACGCGGCCACCACCCTGGTGGCGCTGAACCGCCTGTGGAACACCGGATTCACCACCGCCGAACTGGCCGAGATCGGCCTCAAGCTGGGCGCCGACGTGCCGGTCTTCGTGCGCGGCCTGGCCAGCTGGGCCGAGGGCGTGGGCGAGCGCCTGGCGCCGGTGGAGATGCCGGAACCCTGGTACCTGGTGGTGGTCCCCGAGGTCTCGGTCAGCACCCGCGAGATCTTCGAGGCCACGGAACTGAAGCGCGATTGCCCCCGCGTGACCCTGGACGACTACCTGGCCGGCCGCACCGTCAACGTCTGCGAGCCGGTCACCACGGCGCGCTACCCGGAGGTGGGGCAGGCCCTGGAATGGGGCCGCCAGCAGGGTCCGGCCCGCATGTCGGGCACCGGCGCCTCGGTCTACGTCACGTTCACCGAACGGGCGCTCGCCAGCCAGGCCCAGAAGCGGGTGCCGGCACAATGGAAGAGTTTCGTCGCGCGCGGGCTGAATCGCTCACCGCTCACCGCTATAATGCGCGGCCTGTGAAGTTGGGGCGTCGCCAAGCGGTAAGGCAGCAGGTTTTGATCCTGCCATTCGGTGGTTCGAATCCATCCGCCCCAGCCATTTTTTCCTTATCTTCCTTCTAGCCAGGATCGACGGGGCGCTGCATGAACTCTTACTACGACAGCGCAACCGCAGAGACGAACGCGTACATGGCCGACTCCAAGCTGATGCTGTTCTCGGGTAATGCGAATACCAAGCTTTCGCAGGACATCGCCAATTACCTGAAGCAGCCGCTGGGACAGGCGGTGATCTCGCAGTTCTCGGACGGCGAGATCCAGATCGAGATCCAGGAGAACGTCCGCGGCAAGGACGTCTTCGTGATCCAGCCGACCTGCGCGCCGACCAACGACAACGTCATGGAACTGCTGCTGATGCTGGACGCGCTCAAGCGCGCCTCGGCCGGCCGCATCACGGCGGTGATCCCCTACTTCGGCTATGCCCGCCAGGACCGCCGCCCGCGTTCCACCCGCGTGCCGATCTCGGCCAAGGTGGTCGCCGACATGATCGGCGAGTGCGGCGCCAACCGCGTGCTGACGGTGGACCTGCACGCCGACCAGATCCAGGGCTTCTTCGACATCGCCGTGGACAACGTCTACGCCAGCCCCGTGCTGCTGGGCGAAATCTGGCGCCAGAAGTACGAGAACCTGATCGTGGTGGCGCCGGACGTGGGCGGCGTGGTGCGCGCCCGCGCGGTGGCCAAGCGCCTGGACGACGCGGACCTGGCGATCATCGACAAGCGCCGCCCCAAGCCCAACGAGTCGCGCGTGATGAACATCATCGGCGACGTCACCGGCCGCACCTGCGTGCTGGTGGACGACCTTGCCGACACCGCCGGCACCCTGTGCAAGGCGGCCGAGGCGCTCAAGGAAGCCGGCGCGATCAAGGTGGTGGCCTACATCACCCACCCGGTGCTGTCCGGCCCGGCGATCTCCAACATCAGCAAGTCGGTACTCGACGAGTTGGTAGTGACCGACACCATCCCCCTCTCGGAAGCCGCCAAGGGCTGCCCCAAGATCCGCCAGCTGTCGATCGGCGGCCTGCTGGCCGAGACGATCCGCCGCATCAGCGCGGAAGAATCGGTGAGTTCGCTGTACGTGGATTAAAGCCCCGAACAGCGTGGAGGGGCCCCACGAAGTGGGGATCTTAGCGTCGTGAGTGGGCGCTAGATGTTCACCGGCCCTGCATCTCCTGCCGCCGGTTTAGAAACCAAAGATCGGAGAACCCCCTCTCCCGCTGGCGGGAGAGGGCGGGGGTGAGGGTGGAGCCCTCAAGCATCTGAGAGGTGCGTACCGCCACTGCACCACCCTCGCCCTACCCTCTCCCGCCAGCGGGAGAGGGAAAAGCAGCAATAACCTCGGGTCGTGTCACAACCGCCCCACCTGCCTCGTCTTGCTCCTGAACCCCCTTCATCGGAGCAAGCTGATGCGCAACCTCACCCTCACCCTCCTCGGCCTGGGCATGCTGGCCAACGGCCTGTTCATGCTGCTGGCCCCTGCCGTCTGGTACCCCAGCATCCCCGGGGTCAGCGCCACCGGCCCCTATAACGTCCACTTCATCCGCGACATCGGCGCCGCCTACAGCGTCTCTGGCGCCGGGTTGCTGGCCCTGGTCCGCTGGCCGCAGGCCTGGCCGGCGGCGATCGCCGGCAGCGCGTTCCAGCTGCTGCACGCCGGGGTCCACGTCTTCGACGCCCTGCAGGGCCGTGTCGCCGTGGACCACCTGCTCAATGACGCCCTGCTGGTCGTGGTCCCCGCCCTGGTGGCGCTGGTCCTGTCCTGGCCGCGCGGCACCCCCACCCCCACCGCCTACGCTTGAAGCCGCCATGATCAAGACCCTCATCAACAGCCAGATCGCCAAGTTCGAGCGCGCGTACGATTACGACATGTCCTACGCCCGCGAACTGCTCGATATCGACCTCAGGGCCATGCTGCTCTTCAACAAGGTCATGCCGCTGGCGAAGTACCACCGCGATATCCCGGTGGACGCCTGGTTCACCGCCAAGATCGTCGGCGGCATGCACGAGGACTGCGGCCCCTGCACCCAGCTGGTGGTGCGCATGGCCGAGCAGGCTGGCGTGCCGGCAGCGACGCTGCGCGCCATCGTCGGCCGCAAGCCGGAGCAGCTGCCGCCGGATGCGCAGCTCGCCTACCGCTTCGCCGAGGCCTCGCTGGCACACAGCCTGGAGGCCGACCCGCTGCGCGAGCAGATCCTGCAGCGCTGGGGCCGGCGCGCGCTGGTGTCGATCAGCTTCGCGCTGGTGGCGGCGCGCATCTTCCCGACGCTGAAGTACGCGCTGGGTTACGGCAAGACCTGCGTGCGCGTCGAGGTCGGCGGGCAGGCGCAGGCGGTTCCGCAAAGCGCATGACAGGGCGGATCGCATGAGCGCCAGCACCCAGCCCGATCCGGCGACCAGCTTCGAGCCCTACCGGCGCTCGCTGCTGGGGCTGGCCTACCGCATGCTCGGCTCGATGGCGGAGGCCGAGGACGTGGTGCAGGACGCCTACCTGCGCTGGCACGGCACCGACCGCGCGACGGTGGAGCAGCCGCGTGCCTTCCTCGGCCGCACGGTGACGCGCTTGTGCCTGGACGAGCTGAAGTCGGCGCGCATGCAACGCGAGGAGTACATCGGTCCCTGGCTGCCGGAGCCCCTGCTGGACGAGGCGGCGCTGGCGCCGGACCAGGCCAGCGAGTTCGCCGACGACCTGTCGATGGCACTGCTGCTGACGCTGGAGCGGTTGTCTCCGCTGGAACGCGCGGCCTTCCTGATGCACGACGTCTTCGACCTGGACTACCCCGAGGTGGCGCGGACGCTGCGCCGCAGCGAGGAGGCCTGCCGCCAGCTGGCCTCGCGCGCACGCAGCCAGGTGCGGCGCGAACGACCACGCTACCAGCCCTCTGCCGAAGAGCGCCAACGCCTGACGCTGGCCTTTGCCGGCGCCATCGGTTGCGGCGATATCGAGGCGCTGACACGGCTGCTGGCCGAGGATGCGGTGTTCTACTCCGACGGCGGCGGCAAGGTGGCAGCGGCGCGCAAACCCATCCTGGGGGCCCTGCGCATTGCCCGCTTCCTCACGGGCCTGGTGCGCAAGCCCTTGATTGCACAGCGCCAATTGGGCGGAACCGGCCCGCTGGGCCTGAAGCTGGCGCCGGTCAACGGCATGCCGGGCATGGTCCTGGGCATGGGCGGACGGATCGTGCAGACCTATGCGCTGGAAATCCGCGAGGGCCGCATTGCGGCGGTCTACGTCACCCGCAACCCGGAAAAGCTGGCGCACCTGCAGCCCTGAACTCGCGGCTTCGCCGGGGTTCCAGTACAATGCGCCCCCTTCTGTCTGGTCGCGGACGGAAGCCCATTGATTTATCGAGAGATTTCCATGAAACAAAATTTCGTTGTCAGCGCCGAATCCCGCGCGGACGAGGGCAAAGGTGCGAGCCGCCGCCTCCGTCGCACGGGCAAGGTGCCCGCTATCCTCTACGGTGGCAAGGATCAGCCGATCAGCATCGCCGTCTCGCATAACGAGCTGTGGAAGAGCCTGAAGGTCGAAGCCTTCTACTCGCACATCCTCACGCTCAAGCTCAACGGCACCGAGCAGCAGGTCGTGCTCAAGGACCTGCAGCGTCACCCGGTGGACGAAACCCTGCTGCACATCGACTTCCAGCGCATCCTCGCGGACCAGCTGCTGCGTCGCCAGGTGCCGCTGCACTTCAAGGGCGCCGAAGTGGCCCCGGGCGTCAAGGTCGGCGGCGGTATCGTCGAGCACCACCTCAACCAGGTGGAAGTCGAGTGCCTGCCGAAGGACCTGCCGGAGTACATCGAGATCGACCTCTCGGCCATGCAGCTCAACGACGTGGTGCACCTGTCGCAGCTGAACGTGCCGGAAGGCGTTGCGCTGACCGAGCTCAAGCACGGCGCCGACCCGAGCGTCGTCGTGATCCACCTGCCGCGCGCTGCCGTTGAGCCCGAGCCGGTTGCTGCTGGCTCGGCCGAGGTTCCGGCCGCGAACCAGAAGGCTCCGGACGCCAAGGGCGCTGCTCCCGCCAAGGGTGCCGCCCCGGCCAAGGCCGCTGCTCCGGCCAAGGCTGCTCCGGCCAAGAAAAAGTAAGTTCGTCTGGACTGAACAGACCCGTCCGTCCGCATTGGCCGGACGGGTTTTTTGTTGAACGACCATGTCTTCCACTCCCCTCCGCGCGATCATCGGCCTCGGCAACCCCGGGCCCGACTACGCGCGCACGCGTCACAACGCCGGCTTCTGGTTTGCCGACGAGTTGGCGCGCCGCCATGGCGGCACGTTCCGGGTGGAGTCGAAGTTCCATGGCGAGCTGGCGCGCGTGAAGATCGCCGGGCAGGACACGCTGCTGCTGAAGCCGTCGACCTACATGAACCGCAGCGGCCAGGCGGCTCAGGCACTGGCGCAGTTCTACAAGCTGCAGCCGGTGGACATGCTGGCGGCGCACGACGAGCTGGACCTGCCGGTGGGCACGATGAAGCTCAAGTCCGGTGGTGGCCACGGCGGCCACAACGGCCTGCGTGACCTGCACAAGGTGTTCGGCGAAGGCTACCAGCGCCTGCGCGTCGGCATCGGTCATCCGGGCGACAAGAGCCTGGTGCACAACTACGTCCTCAACCGCCCTTCCAAGGCGGACGAAGACGCCATTCTCAACGGGATCAGTCTGGCCGCCGATGCGGTCGAAACCTGGTTCACCAAGGGCTGGGAGCGGGCGCTGACCCAGCTCCACACCGCAACGAAGTAAACGAGTTCAAGGAACGTCATGGGCATCAAGTGCGGCATCGTCGGTCTCCCCAACGTCGGCAAGTCGACCCTGTTCAACGCGCTGACCAAGGCGGGGATCGCAGCCGAGAACTACCCGTTCTGCACGATCGACCCCAACATCGGCATCGTGCCGGTGCCGGACAAGCGCCTCGACGCGCTGTCCGTCATCGTCAAGCCGCAGCGCATCGTGCCGACCACGGTGGAGTTCGTCGACATCGCCGGCCTGGTTGCCGGCGCCAGCAAGGGTGAAGGCCTGGGCAACCAGTTCCTCGGCCACATCCGCGAGACGGATGCCATCGCGCACGTCACCCGCTGCTTCGACAACGACGACGTGATCCACGTGGCCGGCAAGCCGGACCCGATTCGCGACATCGAGATCATCAACACCGAGCTGGCGCTGGCCGACCTCGACAGCGTCACCAAGGCGGTCGATCGCCTCGCCAAGACCGCCAAGGCCGGCATCAAGGACGCGGTGACGCGCTACGAGCTGCTCAAGCGCGTGCAGTCTCATCTGGACACCGGCGCGCCGGTACGCTCGCTGGCGCTGGAGCCGGAAGAGCGCGCGCAGCTGCGCGAGTTCTCCTTCATCACCGCCAAGCCGGCGCTGTACATCGCCAACGTCGACGAGGCCGGCCTGCAGAACGGCAACGACTATCTCAAGCGCGTGCAGGAGTACGCCGCCAGGGAAGGCTCGGAAGTGGTGCCGGTCTGCGCGGCGATCGAGTCCGAGATCGCGCAGCTGGACGACGCCGACAAGCAGGCTTTCCTGGCGGACCTGGGCCAGGAAGAGGCCGGCCTGGACCGCGTGATTCGCGGTGCCTACCACCTGCTGGGCCTGCAGACCTACTTCACCGCCGGCGTACAGGAAGTACGCGCCTGGACGGTCAAGGTGGGCGCCACGGCGCCGCAGGCGGCCGCGGTGATCCACACCGACTTCGAGAAGGGTTTCATCCGCGCCGAGGTGATCGGCTACGGCGACTACATCCAGTACAAGGGTGAACCGGGCGCCAAGGAAGCCGGCAAGTGGCGCCTGGAAGGCAAGGAGTACATCGTCCATGAGGGCGACGTGATGCATTTCCGCTTCAACGTCTGAGAATCCCGGCGTTGCATGAAAAAGGCCCGCAGATGCGGGCCTTTTTCGTGCCGCCAGAACCCACTACGGCTGCTTCACCAGACCGCGGCAATTGCGCTCGGTCTTGACGGATCCGCCGTCGAAATCGACGTGCGCCGTTCTGTTCGATGAGGTGTATGCCGTCTTCAGGTTTCCGCTGCTGCCGGTGATCGCCAGCGTGCCGGTTCCAGATCCCGCCAGATAGAAATTGTTGTTGGCGGTGCTGATGGTGTTGTAGCTCTTGTCCGGACCGTCGAGGCTGACGCTGAAGCTGTCCTTGCTGTCCGTGTAGGTCATCACGCCATCGGCGGCAATCGTGAACGTGCAGGCGTACTGGGCGTCGGTATTGGTCACATCCAGCGCCTGCGTACCCTTGTACGTTCCCACCGCCGGTCCGATCGCCGCGAACTTGCGCCCAGGGGCGTTCTCGGTCGAGCAGATCGCGATCGTGCTGGTCGAGCCAGCCTGGCGCTGCTGCAACACCAGTTGCGTGATGTCGGCATTGTCCGACGCCTTGCTGCGCGACAACGCCGCCTTCAGGCCATCGCTCGCCGGATCGCCATAGCTCCAGGAAGGCGTCGACGAACTGCCGTTCGAGTTGAAGATGTCGGTGTAGGCAAACTGGCGCTGCGTGCCGACCGCAGTGCTGGTCGCGTAGTCGATGGTGATGCCGCCATCGGTCGCAACCGCGAAGCTGCAATCGCGACCCTGCGCATCCGGCGCGTTGTAGCTGCCCGCCAGGGGGCCCGCGACAAATGCGGCATTCGGGCCGGTCTCTTCCAGCTTGCCTTCGGGATAGCCCGCGATCGCGCAGTAGATGGTGTAGTTGGCACCGGCCAGCGGCGTCGGCCGGCTGTCGGTGATCTCCGAGACGAAGGCGAGCACGGGCGCATCGCCGGCGTTCAGGTACAACGTCATGTCGCGCGACGGCGAGCTGCTGGCGCTGCGGAAACGCTTCACCGGACCCGACACCGTCTCGATCGTGGTGGCGGTATAGCCCACCGGATCCGGCAGCGGCATTTCGATGGTCTTGCCGGCCACCGCCAGCGCCATGCTGGTCGCGGTCACGGTCAGCGTGCAGGCGGCATCCTTGCTGGTAAACAGCCCGGTGCCCCCCACCGGCGGCTTGGCACCGGCGACGAATCCGCTGGTCGGCGTTTCCGGCTCCGGCTCCGGCAGGGCGCCGCCGCCGACGTAGCTGTCACGTAACGCGGCGTAGTCCTCGAGGCCGGCGGCCTCGATCGCGTCCTGGACGGCTTCCAGCAGGTCGTCATAGCCATTGCCTGCGACGGGCTGGAACACCTGGGTGAAGGGATCGAAGCCTTCCGGCACGGGGTAACCGGCATCGCGCAGCTGCGTCAGCAACTCGGACTGGGAGGCAGGCACCGCGTTCGCCACGTCTGCGACCGCAGGCGACCCGGCGGCGTACCACGGGTCCATGCCACGGCCATCGACGGTGCGCACGGCGCGCGACAGGGCCAGGTCGGTCAACGGGGTGACGTTGGAAACCACCGTGTCACCGTTGCCGGCCGCGATGGAATACAGCGTGCCGGCGTTGGTGGTGCCGCCAGGCAGGCGGCCGCCATTGACGCGCACGGCGCAGGGCAGCGCGGAACTCGGCACGCGAACGCTCCAGGCACCGTTGTCCCCAGTCGTGGTGTTGCGCGTCACGCCACCGACGCAGATGAGGCGCACGGCAGAACCGCTGAGTGGGGCGCCGACCGCGGCAATGCCACCTGCGGCCGTGGTCGGGACCTCTTCGCCACGATCATTGTCGTTGTTGCTGCAGGCGGACAGCATCAGCGACAGCACCGCGGCACAGGCCACGGTGGCATGCTTCAGGATTTTCATCTGGGAGTTCCCTTCTGGAGATTCTGGTGGGACGGATCAGAGGGCGCCGGCGAGGGCCTGCGTCAGGCCATTCGCGCTTTCGCCGATAAGCTTCTGGATGGCCTCGCCGTAGGCCGCTTCGCTCTGCGGTACGGCCTCGCTGGATTTGCGCTTCTGGCCGAAGCCGCCGACCAGCGAGCCGAAGGCATTGGTGATGGCGTCGCCCTTCTTCGACTCGGTGCTGGTGGTGTCCTTGAGTTCGAAGATGCCGCTGCCGGCGCTCAGCGGCGCCTTCAGGTAGACGGCCCCGGAGTGGCGCGGGCGGTGGCTGTTGGTGAAGGTGCGAAACCCGGCGTCGGTGACGAACTGGATTTCCGTTTCCTCCGGAAACAGCACCGGCTGCGGCTCGATCGCCGCGCGCGCGACACCGGCGATGCCGGCCAGCACGCCGTTCTTGGTACCCGATACCAGGCCGAAGCTGGCCAGGTAGTGGACGTGCAGGAGCGTGACGTCCAGCGACTTGGCCAGGTCGCCCTCCTTCTTGCCGCGTCCCTGGTTCTGCGAGTCGGTGCGCTGGCCGAAGTCGCCGCGGATGGCGCTGGAGGAAAAGAATGCCGGCATGCCCGCGGGCGCGAAGATCTTGCTGATCGACGGCGCACCTTCCACCAGCTTTTCATCGACGAAGGTCTGCGGCGAAGCGGTGCCGTATTTCGTCGCCAGTTCCTGGTACAGCGGGCTGGCCTTGAGGACCTGCGGGTCCATGACTTCGAAGCCGGCCTGGGTCAGGGCGGCGACCGTGTCCTTGTAGGCCTGTTCGGTAACGGCCTGGAAGGTGGCGTCGCTGACACCGGTCAGCGTGGTCGTGACCTGGGCGTTGCTGCCGCCGGCGCGGCCCTCGCTGTGCAGCTGGGTGTAGAACTCGACGCCGAACTCGGCGATCACGACCTTGCGGTGGCCCTTGATCGCGGAGACGTTGTCCGTGCCGATGGCGGGTGCGGCGGCAACAGGAAGCGCGGCGCAAGCCAGCAGCACATGGGAGGACAGCAGCGCGATGCGTGAAACACGGTTCATGGACGGCTCCGGGAGGGTTGAGTCATTGTCCCGGCCACCGTTTCCGAACCATACCCCCCCGTGGTAGGGCGCCGCCCAGACGCAAGCCCGCGCCGCAGTTCACCCGAAGCGGGATTTTTCCCTTGCCCTTTGGAGGAAAACCGGCAAGGATTTCCGGACTACCCGCGCTCAGACGCGGGCCACGACGCCGTTTTGCCATTTTTCGAGGAGAACACCCGATGTCTTCCGTGCTCATGGGCCAGATGATGGAGCGCCCGCTGCTGATCTCGTCGCTGCTGGTGCATGCCGAGCGTTTCCACGGCGACAGCGAGATCGTGTCGCGCACGGTCGAGGGGCCGATCCACCGCTATACCTATGCCGATGCGGCGCGCCGTGCGCGCCAGGCGGCCAACGCCCTCGCCCGCCTGGGCATCAGGCCCGGCGAGCGCGTCGCCACGCTGGCCTGGAACGGCTACCGCCACCTGGAGCTGTACTACGCGATCTCCGGCAGCGGCGCGGTGATGCACACGGTCAACCCGCGCCTGTTCCCGGAGCAGGTCGCCTGGATCGCCGACCACGCCGAGGACAAGGTGATGTTCTTCGACATCACTTTCGCGCCGCTGGTGGACGCGATGGCTCCCAAGTGCAAGACGGTGAAGACCTGGGTGGCGCTGACCGACCGCGCGCACCTGCCGGAAATGAAGAACGTGCAGCCGCTGGCCTACGAGGACCTGCTGGCCGCCGAGAGCGATGCCTACGACTGGCCGGAACTGGACGAGCGCAGCGCCGCCTGCCTCTGCTACACCTCGGGCACCACGGGCAACCCCAAGGGTGTGCTGTACTCGCACCGCTCCACCCTGCTGCACACCTTCGCGGTGCCGCTGCCGGACGTGATGAACCTGTCGGCGCGCGACGTGATCCTGCCGGTGGTGCCGATGTTCCACGTCAACGCCTGGGCGCTGACCTATGTCGGCGCGATGATCGGCGCCAAGCTGGTGTTCCCCGGCGCGGCGCTGGATGGCCCCAGCATCTGCGAACTGTTCGAAAGCGAGAAAGTGACCTTCACCGCCGGTGTACCGACGGTGTGGCTCGGCGCGCTGCAGCACCTGCAGAAGACCGGCAAGAAGCTCAGCACGGTCAAGCGCATGGTGGTGGGCGGCTCGGCCTGCCCGCCGGCGCTGATGGAAACCTTCGAGCGCGACTACGGCATCAAGCTGATCCACGCCTGGGGCATGACCGAAATGTCGCCGCTGGGCACGGTCTGCACACTGAAGAACCGCCATCTCGAAATGCCGAAGGACGAGCAGTTCAAGGTGGAACTCAAGCAGGGCCGCCCGCCCTTCGGCGTGGACCTGAAGATCGTCGACGAGGACGGCAAGGAACTGCCGCGCGACGGCAAGACCTCCGGCGACCTGCTGGTGCGCGGCTACTGGATCGTGGACCAGTACTACCGCGGCACCGAGAGCCCGCTGCAGGACGGCTGGTTCCCCACCGGCGACCGCGGCACCCTGGACTCCGACGGCTACCTGACGATCACCGACCGCAGCAAGGACGTGATCAAGTCCGGCGGCGAGTGGATCGGCTCGATCGACCTGGAGAACATCGCCATGGCGCACCCGGCGGTGGCGATGGCGGCCGTGATCGCCGCAAAGCATGCCAAGTGGGACGAGCGCCCGCTGCTGGTGGTGGTGAAGAAGCCCGGCACTGAAGTAAGCCGCGACGAGATGCTGAAGTTCTACGAGGGCAAGATCGCCAAGTGGTGGACGCCCGACGACGTGGTGTTCGTCGACGGCCTGCCTCTGGGGGCCACCGGCAAGGTGCAGAAGAACAAGCTGCGCGAGGAGTTCGGCGACCGGCTGCTGACCGCCTGAGGGCCGTGGCCGAACCGGGGGCGAGGCGGCATTTACGTGGCGTATCCAACCACTTACAATGCGCGCCCCCGGTGATGTAGCTCAGACGGTTAGAGCGCGGCACTCATAATGCTGAGGTCGGTGGTTCGATTCCACTCATCACCACCAAATACCGACCAAAGAAGGTCTCAAGGCGTCCATAACCCAGCGTAATTGCTGGGTTTTTTCTTTTAGGACGTCCCACTCGATCCCGGGAAATCCCACCGCAGCCCATCGCTTTGGGGTTTTTTGGGGGTACCTGCCCCTTCGCTGGACGCGGATACCCCCGCTCTACAGCACAGCTTCAGTAATGCCGGGGCGCCAACCCATCGGCCGCACGGGCCGCGCAATCAATCATCCCCGGGAAAGTCCCGGCGTCTTTGATCGTCGTGCGATTCAGGAACGGCGGTCTTCCGGCAGCGTGAATACCGGCAGCGTCAGCCCGAACACGATCGCAGCGATGCGCATCACCGCCACCAGTGCCATGCCGGCACCGGCGGCGATCGGCCCTTGGACACCGAAGTGCAGCAACAGGACCATCAGCGCGCAGCCGGAGATCGCGGCGGTGGCGTAGATGCTGCCCTTTTGCAGGATCACGGGAATCTCGTTGCAGAGGACGTCTCTCAGCAAGCCGCCGAAGGCGCCGGTGATCGTCCCCATGACCACCGAGATCAGACCGGGCTTGCCCAGTGCGATTGAAATCTGCGCCCCCAGGATGCTGAAGAGCGCCAGGCCCAGCGCGTCGGCAAGCAGCAGAAGCTTCTCGGGTGGCCGGGCGAAGCGCACGTAGGGTACGGTCAGCAATGCCGCAAGCAGCGCCACCACCAGGAATTGCGGTTTCTCGATCCAGAACACCGGGCGGTCGAGCAGCAGATCGCGCAGGGTCCCGCCACCGGTCGCCGTGACCCAGGCGATGACCACCACACCCAGCAGGTCGAGCGACTTTCGGCCAGCCGCGAGCGCGCCAGACACCGCAAAAAAGGCCACGCCCGCCAGTTCTATCCAGGGCAGGATCATGCGTGGGTCCGCGCCGGGGAGTTCCGGTCAAAAGAACAGCAAGAGCAAGAATGAAGTGCCATGTGGAGCAAAGTATAAGGCTGCATTTCACAACGAATGAGTCGCGCCTCGGGAATCGCTTGCCCGCGCAGGCTATCCCCAGCGCCGCACCGCATGGACGGCCAGGCCGGCCAGCGAGGTTTCCTTGTAGCGTGCCTGCATGTCGCGCCCGGTCTCCAGCATCGTGCGCATGACCTCGTCCAGGGAGACGCGATGGCTGCCGCGCTCCTGCATTGCCATGCGGCAGGCGTTGACTGCTTTCACCGCGCCGATGGCATTGCGCTCGATGCAGGGAATCTGCACCAGGCCGCGCACCGGGTCGCAGGTCATGCCGAGGTGGTGTTCCATGCCGATCTCGGCGGCATGTTCGATCTCGTCGTTGCTGGCGCCCAGCGCCGCGGCCAGGCCCGCGGCGGCCATCGAGCAGGCCACGCCGACCTCACCCTGGCAGCCGACCTCGGCGCCGGAAATGGAGGCGTTCTCCAGGTACAGCACGCCGATCGCGCCCGCCACCAGCAGGAAGCGACGGATGGTCTCCGGTGAAGCGCCCGGCATGAAACGCTCGTAGTAGCGCAGCACGGCGGGCAACACTCCGGAAGCGCCGTTGGTCGGTGCAGTGACGACCCGGCCTCCGCAGGCATTCTCCTCGTTGACCGCCATGGCATAGGCATTGAGCCAGTCCATCGAGCTCATGGGGTCGATACCGGCCCCGGGGGTGCTCAGCCGCGCGTGCAGGCGGCCGGCCCGGCGCCTGACGCCCAGGCCGCCGGGCAGCGTGCCCTCGGCCTGAAGTCCCCGGTCGATGCAGGCCGACATCGCGGCCCAGATTTCCGCCAGCCTGCGGTCCAGTTCCTCGCGCCCATGCAGGGTACATTCGTTCTGCTCGACCAGTTGCCAGAGAGCAAGCCCGGCGCTGGCGGCCCGCTCCAGCATCTGTGCCGCGTCGGCATAGGGATGCGGCATGGCGCGGTCGGGATCGTCGCTGCCCACCTCGTCGCCACGCTCGATGAAGCCTCCACCCACCGAGAAGTAGACCTGCATGTGCAGTGGCTGGCCGGCAGCGTCGAAGGCGGTGAAGCGCAGGCCATTGGAATGACGCGCCAGCGTTTCGGCCGGACGCCAGAGCAGGTGTTTCTCGTCGACGAAGATCACTGCATGCGACCCAAGCAGGGACAGCGATTGCCGTGTCCGGATGTCCTCCAGCAGCTTCGGCACCTCGGCCGGATAGACCTGGCGCGGATCATGGCCGGCGAGCCCCAGCTTGATGGCCCAGTCGGTGCCATGGCCGATGCCGGTCGCAGCCAGGGAACCGAAAATCTCGACCTGCAGGCACGCAACCTGGCCCAGCACCGAGCGCCCGGCCAACTCTTCGGCAAAGGCCCGCGCGGCGCGCATCGGTCCGACCGTGTGCGAGCTGGAGGGGCCGATTCCGATCTTGAAAAGGTCGAGGATGCTGGTCTGCATGGGTTCAGTAACGGATTGCCGGTCGCGCGTTCACTGCCGACGTCCTTGGCAGCACCTCAGACTAGCGCCATGCAAGCGGGAAATGGTTCCCGATTTGCGCCAATCCAGACGAAAATCGAAAAGATCTTGCGGCCAAGACGCAGATGCAGGAACGACTTCCCTACCCCTTTTCAGGAGACACGCATCTGCCGGCTACCCGTCCAGATCCGGCGCTGACGCAGCCCTTGGCGAAAGGCGCGTGGTATAGACCGGCTGGCTCATGGAGATCGAACTGTTGATCTCCTGCACGCCATCGATCTGCGACAGCCTCTGCCAGACGAAGTGCTCGTACTCCTCGATATCCGACACCAGGATCTTCAGCAGGAAATCGACGTGGCCCATCAGCGTGTGGCACTCGATCACCTGCGGATAGACGCTCACCGCTTCGATGAACTTGGGCAGCACGTCGCGACCGTGCCGCGCCATCTTGATGTAGGCAAAGACCATGACGCCCAGGCCGATCTTGCGATGATCGAGCACCGCGACACGCGAGCGGATGATGCCCGCGTCGCTCAGCCGCTGGATGCGCCGCCACACCACGGTCTTGGAGGAGGCGACCCGTTCGGCGATCTCGCCGATCGGCGTGGTCACGTCGCTCTGGAGAATATCCAGAATGCGCACATCCAGGGCATCCATTTTCAGGGACATCGTTCCCATCCTTTCCCACCATGCGTGGAATGAATTACCCATAATCGTCTCATGGAAAGCAACTAAAGGACAAAATTCCGGTTTAAGAGCCATAAAATGTTCCCAGTCAGTCGCAACCCGCGCGGTGGAGGGAATCATGTTCAGCAGCAGCGGATATGACGCTCATGAGAGCGTCACCTTTTTCTCGGACGCCGCC
The DNA here is from genome assembly GCF_003428335.1 of Solimonas sp. K1W22B-7. Lineage (GTDB taxonomy): Bacteria > Pseudomonadota > Gammaproteobacteria > Nevskiales > Nevskiaceae > Solimonas_A. Next base: position 1,700,226 of record NZ_CP031704.1, on the reverse strand, counting down.
AGCGGCTTGCGCGGCGTCGTGGCCATCCACTCCACCCGGCTGGGCCCCGCCTTCGGTGGCTGCCGCGCCTGGTTCTACGACAACGACGAGGCCGCCTTGCAGGATGCCCTGCGCCTGTCGCGCGGCATGAGCTACAAGAACGCCGTCGCCGGCCTGCCCCTGGGCGGCGGCAAGGCCGTGATCATCCGCAAGCCCGGCGAGACCGTCACCCCGGCCCAGTTCGAGGCCTTCGGCCGCATCGTGGAGCAGCTTGGCGGGCGCTACATCACCGCCGAGGACGTCGGCGTCAGCATGTCGGACATGATCCACGTCGCGCGCAGCACGGCCCATGTCGGTGGGCTCCCGCAGGCCGGCCAGGCCGCCGGCGGTGACCCCTCGCCCAAGACCGCCTATGGCGTGTACTGCGGCATCCTGGCGGCCATCCAGGCGCGCCTGTCCACGCGCAGCTTCTCGGGCCTCAAGATCGCGGTGCAGGGCCTGGGCAGCGTCGGGCGCAATCTCTGCGAGCGCCTGCATGCAGCCGGAGCGGAACTGGTGGTGGCTGACATCAACGCCGCCGCCTGCGAGGCGGCGCAGCAGCGCTTCGGCGCCCGCGTGGTGCCGGTCGGGGAAATCCTGTTCCAGGCGGTCGACGTGGTCGCGCCCTGCGCGCTGGGCGGCATCCTCAACGCCCAGACCATTCCGAGGATCCGGGCTCCGATCATCGCGGGCGGTGCCAACAACCAGCTGGCGACCGCGGAGGATGGCCAGCGCCTCCACGACCGCCACGTCCTCTACGCGCCGGACTACGTCATCAACGCCGGCGGCATCATCTGCGCCGCCGCGGAGTACCTGCGCACCGGCAGCGAGGACCAGGTCTGGGCCCGGGTCGCCCGCATCGAGCAGACACTTGCCGGAGTCTTCCTGGAGTCCGTCTCCACCGACACCCCTCCCCACCTGGTGGCCGATGCCCTGGCGCTGCAGCGCCTTTCCCCGGCACCCCGCGCCTCCAGCCCCGCAAAGGGGCTGGCCGCGTGAACAGCGCCATTCCCACGGCAGCACAGGAAGCTTCCCTGGAACTGCACATCCCGGAACCGCAGGCCCGCCCCGGCGACAGTCCCGACTTCAGCCGCATGGTCATACCGCCGGCTGGCTCGGTCGCCAGGCCCGCTGCGGACGCTGCCGAAAACAGCCTGCGCGAACTGCCCTACCAGCTGATCCGCGTGCTCGACGACGAGGGCGCCGCGGTCGGCCAGTGGAATCCGGAACTCTCGCCGGAGCTGTTGCGCCGCGGACTGCGCGCCATGCTCCTGACCCGGGCCTTCGACGAGCGCATGGTGCGCCTGCAGCGCTCCGGCAAGACCTCCTTCTACATCAAGAGCACCGGCGAAGAAGCGATCGGCGTCGCCCAGGGCATGGCCCTGCGCCGCGATGACATGTGCTTCACCAGCTACCGCCAGCAGGGCCTGCTGATGGCCCGCGAGTGGCCGATGGTCGACCTGATCTGCCAGATCTTCAACAACCGCAAGGACCGCCTCAAGGGCCGCCAGCTGCCGGTGCTGTACTCCTGCCGCGACGCGAGCTACTACTCGATGTCGGGCAACGTCGGCTCGCGCTTTCCCCATGCCGTGGGCTGGGCGATGGCCTCGGCCTACAAGCGCGACTCGCGCATCGCCGCCGCCTGGATCGGCGATGGCACCACGGCCGAGGGCGACTTCCACTACGCCCTGACCTTCGCCTCGGTCTACCACGCCCCGGTGATCCTCAACGTGGTCAACAACCAGTGGGCCATTTCCACTTTCCAGGGCATCGCCGGCGGTGACGAGGCGACCTTCGCCTCGCGCGCCCTGGGCTACGGCCTGCCCGGCCTGCGCGTGGACGGCAACGATTTCCTCGCCGTCTACGCCGCGACGCAGTGGGCTTCGGAGCGCGCACGCCAGAACCTGGGCGCGACCCTGATCGAACTCTACACCTATCGCGCCGCGGCCCATTCCACCAGCGACGATCCTTCCAAGTACCGCCCCGAGGGCGAGGCCGCGGCCTGGCCGCTGGGCGATCCCATCGCGCGGCTGAAGCGGCACCTGGAGCAGCTCGGCGAGTGGACGGACGCACAGCACCAGGCGCTGGTCGCGGAACTCGACGAGGAGGTCCGCGCGGCCGTCAAGGAAGCCGAGAGCCACGGCACCCTGCACCACTCGGAAGAAGACCTGGCAAGCCTGTTCGAAGACGTTTTCGAGGCAGTGCCGCCCCACCTGCAAAGCCAGCTGGACGAGCTGCGGAGCATCGGCGCATGAGCAGCATGAACATGGTGCAGGCGCTGAATTCGGCCATGGACCTGATGCTGACGCGCGATCCGGACGTGCTGGTGTTCGGCGAGGACGTGGGCTACTTCGGCGGTGTGTTCCGCTGTACGGCGGGCCTGCAGGCCAAGCACGGACGCCAGCGCGTATTCGATGCGCCGATCGCCGAGGGCGGCATCGTCGCCACCGCGGTCGGCATGGGCGCCTACGGCCTGCGGCCGGTGGTGGAAATCCAGTTCGCCGACTACATCCTGCCGGCCTTCGACCAGCTGGTGTCCGAGGCCTCGCGCCTGCGCTACCGCTCGGCCGGAGAATTCTGGTCGCCGATCACGGTGCGCTCGCCCTGCGGCGGCGGCATCCACGGCGGGCAGACCCACAGCCAGAGCCCCGAGGCGATCTTCACGCACATCTCCGGCCTCAAGACCGTGATGCCCTCCAACCCCTACGACGCCAAGGGCCTGCTGATCGCCGCGATCGAGGACAACGATCCGGTGATCTTCCTGGAGCCCAAGCGCCTCTACAACGGCCCCTTCGACGGCCACCACGACAAGCCGCTGGTGCCCTGGGCTAACCACCCTGCCGGCGAAGTGCCGGAGGACTACTACCGCATCGAGCTGGGCAAGGCTGCGGTCGTGCGGCCCGGCAAGGCCGTCACCGTGCTGACCTACGGCACCATGGTGCACGTCTGCCTGGCGGCGGTGGAGGAATCCGGGGTGGACGCGGAGGTGATCGACCTGCGCACGCTGTTCCCGATCGACATCGACACCATCGTGGCCTCGGTACAGAAGACCGGCCGCTGCGTCATCGCGCACGAGGCCAGCCGCACCTCCGGCTTCGGCGCCGAACTCGGCCAGCTGGTGCAGGAGCACTGCTTCTATTGCCTGGAGGCGCCGATCCGCCGCGTCACCGGCTGGGACACGCCTTACCCGCACTCGCTGGAGTGGAAGTACTTCCCCGGGCCGCGCCGCGTCGCGCATGCGCTCAAGCGTGTGATGGAGGACTGAGGCGATGGGACATTATCTTTTCAAGCTGCCCGACGTCGGCGAGGGCATCGCCGAATCGGAGATCGCCACCTGGCGCGTGGCAGTCGGCGAGGTCATCAAGGAAGACCAGCCGCTGGCCGACATGCTGACCGAGAAGGCGGCGGTGGAGATTCCCTCCCCGGTCGGCGGCCGTGTCCTGGAGCTGCGCGGCCAGCCCGGCGACAAGATCGCCGTCGGTGCCGTGCTGGTGGTGATCGAAACCGATATCGCCGAAGCCGCGGCTCCCGTCGCTGCCGCCAAGGGCCCTGCCCCGGCATCCGCCGTGGCTGCACCGGCCGCGGCCCCTGCAGCGCCTGCACCTGCACCGCCGCTGGAACAGGCAGCGGGCATCAAGCCCCAGACCTCGCCGGCGGTGCGCAGGCTCGCCCGCGAAACGGGTATTGATCTCGCCAGCGTGCCCGGCAGCGGCCCGCGTGGGCGCATCCTGCGCGAGGACGTGCAGGCCGCGGCTACCCGCAGCAAGGCCCAGTCCCCCGCAGCCGTCGCCAGGCCGGCGGCCACCGACACGGTCGAAGCGATCCGCATCATCGGCATGCGCCGCAAGATCGCCGAGGCGATGCAGCGCTCCAAGCAGCGCATTCCTCACTTCGCCTATGTCGAGGAAGTGGATGTCACCGAACTGGACGCACTGCGCCAGCATCTCAACGACCTGCACGGCAAGACGCGCGGCAAGCTGACGCTGCTGCCCTTCCTGATGCAGTGCCTGATCAGGCTGGCGCCGCGTTTCCCGCAGATCAATGCCACCTACGACGACGAGGCCGGCGTCCTGTACCGCCACTCGGCGCTGCATGTCGGTATCGCCGCGCAGACCCCGCAGGGCCTGGTCGTACCCGTGGTGCACAACGCGCAGACGCTGGACCTCTGGGGCTGCGGCAACGAAATCCGCCGCCTGGCCGAAGCCGCCCGTAGCGGCAAGGCCAGGCGCGAGGAGCTCAGCGGCTCCACCATCACCATCACCAGCCTCGGCCCCATGGGCGGCATCGCCTCCACGCCGGTCATCAATGCTCCGGAAGTCGCCATCATCGGCGTCAACAAGATGGTGCTGCGCCCCATGATCCGGGAAGGCGCGGTCGTGCCCCGGCAGATGATGAACCTGTCCTCGTCCTTCGACCATCGCATCGTCGATGGCTACGACGCGGCGGAATTCATCCAGGCGATCAAGACGATGCTGGAACACCCCGCAACCATTTTCATGGCCTGAAGGCCGGCGGAGGAATCCTGTAAATCACCCGGATGGGCCGGCATGACGCCGCCCCATCTTCTACAACGGATGGATGTTCTGATGAGCACGATGGCCGACCGCGACGGCTTCATGTGGAGCGCCGCATCACGCGCGACGAGGTCTATGTCGCCGACGAGGCCTTCTTCACCGGCACCGCCGCCGAGGTGACCCCGATCCGCGAGGTGGACAACCGCCCGGTCGGCAAGGGTACCCGCGGCCCGATCACCGAGAAGCTGCAGAAGCAGTACCTGCAGCTGGTCAAGGGCGAGAGCAGTGTCTACCCGGAGTGGCTCAGCCACGTCTGAGCCGTTTGCCCGGTACCAGAGCAGAAGCCATTTGCCGCGGATCACGCGGATGAACGCGGATAAATCCGTGTCATCCGCGTGATCCGCGGCAAAGTCCTTTTTAGGCGGCCGGAATGCCGAAGCGCTCGCAGTAGTCACTGAAGTGCCGGCGCACTCCCTCGGCGGTGAGTCCGAAATCCTCCAGCGAGTAGACGTGCTTGCCATGCTTGTTCTGCGGATTCTCCGCGACCAGGCGCGTCATGCGCGCTTCGGCCTGCGCGGTCAGCGGTTCGCCGAAGCGGGAGTAGAGCTTGCGCATGGTGCCGACTGGATCGCGCAGCTGTTCCTCGTACTGGATGTCGTGGATCGAGTCCTGGCCGTGCCTGGCGCGGTAGGCGTTTTGCCGTTCGATCATCAGGTCGAAGGTCTCGAGCAGCGTCTGCCGGATCTCGCCGACGTCCATCCGGTCGCTGTATAGGGGACGCACATGACGCAGCAGGCTGCAGGCGGAGCCGACCACCTCGGCCGGGTCGCGGTGCGTCATCACCAGCTGTGCGTCGGGGTAGACCGCGGTGAGGTCATCGAGAAAGAGCGGATGCCAGGGATTCTTCAGTGTCCAGCGGCCGCCGTTGTGCTCCTGCAGCAGCTGCAGCAACTGCTTGTGGAAGTCGAAGGCATGACGGTAGCCGGTCTGATGGAAGAGCCACGCCCTGTAGCCCGGAATGTTCAGGATCGAATCGAACATCTCCGCGCAGAACGACAGCTGCATCGCGTACTGGCATTCCGTCGGACTGTCCGCTTCCTCGAAGTGCGCCGCGGCAATCTGCGGTGCAATCTGCAGCATGGCGTTGAGCATTTGCCGCTGGGCTCCGCAGCGCAGGTCGGTGGACAATTCACCTTTCTTCGCCGGCGGCACGGGGCTGAGCGCCTCCCAGCGGAGCAGGCAGCGGCGCATGGGATCGGCGCTCAGCAGGTTGATCGTGAGAGTGGTGCCGGTACGCGGCAGGCCAAAGACGAACATCGGCTTCTCGACCGGGCGCTGCAGCAGTTCGGGCTTCTTCTTCAGGTAGTCGACGATGCGCAGGCGGTTGACCAGGATTCCGGTCAGGGTCTCGCCCCAGCGCATGCTGCCGGCGGGCGACAGCCGCGCCTTTTTACTGGACGCCTTGACCAGGATCTCCAGGCCTTCCAGTGCCTTGGGATCGCCGAGGTCGGAAAGCCCGGTGGCCTTGCGCGCTTTCTCGATGAGGTCTGCGGTGTTCATGCTTCGGTGCTCCGGAATCCCGTTCGCCCGCCGGCTGGCGGACGGATGATGATGAAAAGGCTCATGCCTGCCGCTGCATGTCCACGACGATCCTGCGCATGGCGCCGCCCACGGCCTGCACCAGCCATTTGCGCGGCAGGCGGCGCAGGACGCGGAAGGTCCAGCGGTTGAGTGGGCCGGGCACCACGCTGGGGCCCTTGCCCAGGTGATCCAGGCCGGTCTGCGCAACCGCCGGCGCCGACATGCCCCGGATCTTCCGGGCGCCGACGTTGCGGCTTGCGAGCAGCGGCGTGTCGGTGGCATTGGGGACCAGCACCAGCACGTCCACGCCGCTGCCCCGGAGTTCGCCCCACAGCGCCTCGCCGAAGGACAGCACGAAGGCCTTGCTGGCGGAGTAGCAGGCCGAGTAGGGGCTGCCCGAGTAGCCCTCGGTAGAGCCCACCAGCAGCAGCCCACCACGGCCGCGCGCCTTGAATGCCGGAAGAAACGCATGGGCCAGCAGCAGGTTCGCCCGGTCGTTCACGTCGAGCGTGCGCAGCAGCGCCTCGCGCGGCAGGTCCAGGAAAGCCCCGGCCGGGTTGTGCGCCGCGTTGCCGATCACCAGGCCAACCTCGCGGCCCGCGCAGGCTTCCGCAAGGCGCTCGATGAAGGCCGGGTCCGCCAGGTCCAGCGCCAGCCAGCCGCACTCGACGCCATGGCGCTGCTGCACGGCCGCGGCGACGCGGCGCAGTTCGTCCTCACGCCGCGCCACCAGCAATGGACGCACGCCCCGCGCAGCCAGCGCATGGGCAAAGGCTTCGCCGATGCCGGATGACGCGCCGGTCACCACCGCCCATTCACCGTAGCGCTGGCGGAACGACGCGATCACTGCGGGCCGGCCAGCAGGGCGTCCACCGCGGCGATCTCCGATCGCAGCCACATCGTCTCGCTCAGGTTGGTGCCGCCGGATTCCTTCAGCAGCCGCTGCAGGGCAGCTTTTTTCACCGCCAGGGCGTCGGCCTGCGCCGGCTCCGCGCCCAGGGCGACGTCCAGCAGGTGCAGCGCCTCCAGCGGCCGTCCTTCGTCCAGCTTCTGCCGGGCACGGGCGGCGAGCGCCCCCGCACCGCCGGCAAGCTGCGCCAGGTCCGCGTCGATACTCGAGCGCGGCACGCCGTAGAGCGAAGTGCTGGAGTCGTAGTGGAACCAGCCCGAATGCTCTTCCCAGATGCTGCGCACGGCCCAGGCGAGCTTGCCGTGATACTCGCCGATGCGCAGTTCCTCCGGCAGGCGGATCTCCCGCATCAGCGTGTGCACGTCCTTGCCGTCATTCATGCCGGCGATGGTCGCGTCCCTCACGAAGGACACCGCGGCATGCATCCGGTCCAGGCCGGCACGGATCGTCGCCGCGCCGCGGACCGGCTCGCCATGCCCGGTGATCAGCAGCTCCGCGCCCAGGTCGCGCACGGCTTCCAGCGAGCGCAGGTAGCGCTGCACCAGGCGCGGCTTGTCTCCGCGCACGGTGGTGAGATTGGGCATCGACAGGAACACCGGCCCGAACAGGTTGCCGGTGAAGACGATGCGCTCGTCCGGCATCCACACGCTGATCGAGTCCAGGGTTTCACCGCCGGGCGTGGCGATCAGCTCGAAGCGCCGCCCCCCGAGCTCGAAGGCATGGCGCCCCTCGACCGTGATGTCCGGCACCACCTCGGGTGGCGGCGGCGGATTGCCCTTGCGCGGGAGGGTCGAGGCCCACAGCTTGCGCGACCGTCGCGCCAGGTAGGGGCCCAGGTCGTGAAAGTAACGCCAGGTCTCGACGAAGCCTGCCCCCGCGATGACCTGGGTCTGCGCCTCGCGCAGCAGCGGCACGCCGCCGTAGTGGTCCGGATGCGCCTGCGTGAGGATGATCCTGCGCAACGGCCCGCTGGCGACCTTTGCAAACAGCGTCCTGTTGCGCTCGGCGTTGTCCATGAAGCCGGCATTGATCAGCAGGTCGCCGTCGCCGGTCCTCACCAGGTAGGCGTTGGAGATGTCCTTCACCCTGTAGATGAAGTCGGTAATCGCCTCCGCCTCCACCTGGCCGGCTCCCGCGGTCACCAGGGACGCGAGCGCGGGCTTCCCGTCGCCGGTCGTGGCGCTCATGCGGAAGCCCCGTCTTCGAAGTCGATCATGACCTTGGCCGAGGCCGGTGTCGCGGCGACGCCGAAGGCCTCGATCACCCGGGCAAAGGGGAAACGGTGGCTGATCAGCGGGGTGGCCCTTTCCCGCAGGCGCGGCAGCGCGGCAACCACCTCGGGCATCTCCGTGGGATAGCCGACGGCCGTGGTGATGCTCATCTCGGTGGTGAGCATCGCACCCAGGTCCAGCGGCACAGGCTTCATGTAGGCGGCGGTGACGACCATGCGCGACTGGTACCTGGCCATCCGCACCACGTCGGAGAGGATGTTCGGCGCACCCGCGGCGTCGATGAAGGCGTCCGTACCGACCGCTTCGCGGCTGAAGACGCGCGCGGAGCCATGCAGCTCCAGCAACCGCGCGCGCAGGTCCTCGCGCGTGGGATCGAACGCAGCCCTTGCGCCCAGCGCCCGCGCGCGCTCCAGGCGCTCCGGCGACAGGTCCAGCGCAACCACGTCGGTGATGCCACGATCGACCAGCCACAGGATCATGCCCAGGCCGATCGGCCCGCAGCCGAATACCACGACCTTGTCGCCCGGCTTCACCTGCGCCCGGTTGACGCCGTGCAGTGCCACCGCCAGCGGCTCGGTGAGTGCGGCGACCTCGTAGGGCAGGTCGTCCGGAATCGGCAGCAGGCTGTCGCCCAGGCGCGCATCGCGAACCAGCAGGTCCTCGGTGAAGGCGCCCTCGGGCCCGCCGCTGCCGATGTAGCTCGGCGTCATCATCGGGTTGATCACCACGCGCTGGCCGACGCGGACACCCCTGACGTCGGTGCCGACCGCCACGACCTCGCCGGCGGCCTCGTGGCCGATCGGCGTCACGCCATCCGGCTTGCGGTGAATGCCGCCGACCTTGATGTAGCTCAGGTCGCTGCCGCAGATGCCGCAGGCTTTCACCTTCACCACGACGTCGGCCTTGCCCGGGCGCGGCGCAGCAATGGGGTCCAGGCGGATGTCGTCGACACCGTGAATGTTGAGTACACGTCCCATGAGGATTTCCTGAGCTTGTGGTGACGTCGGAGTCAGAGCATGACCATGCAGCCGCCGTCGATCACCAGCGTGTCGCCGGTGTGGAACGAAGACGCGTCGCTGGCGAGGTAGGCGGCGATCCCTTCGAAGTCGGCGCCGTAGCCGGGACGCGGGATGGCGTTCTTGATCAGCATGAACTTGTCCAGCGGGCTCAGTTCACCCTCGCCGGTCATGCCGGTCTTGACGTAGCCAGGAGCGATGGAATTGGCGCGGATGCCGTACCTGCCGAATTCCACCGCCATCGAGCGCACGATCGCCCCCATGGCGCCCTTCGATCCCGCGTAGGAGGGTTTGCCCGCCAGGCCCTTGTACATCGAAAGGCTGCCGCAGAAGACCAGCGAGCCGCCGGGTTCGCCCGCCTCCGCACGCTTGACCATCAGCCGCGCACCCTCGAGCAGCGTGTAGTAGGCCCCATTGAGGCTGACCTCGAGGAAGTCCCGGAACTCCTTGCTCGGCAGGTCCAGCATCGAGCGGGTCTGCGGCGGCGGCAGGCCGGCATTCGCGATCACGCAGTCCAGGCGGCCGAACTCCCGCATCACCGCCGCGTAGCCCTCCACGATCTGCGTCTCGGATGCGACGTCGACCCGGTGGACGGTGACCGGGACACCGAAGGCCTCCAGCTCCTTCTTCGCGGCCGCGTTCTTCTCCTCGTTGCGTGCCCAGATCGCTACGCTGCCGCCCTGCCGGGCGATGCCACGGGCAAAGCTCAGACCCAGGCCGCTGTTGCCGCCGGTGACGACCGTGACCTTGCCGCTCAGATCGAAAAGACCGTTTGTCATGAATGCCCCTGCGATGTCCTTGTGTGCCGGGCCGTCGGCCCGGCGAGTCCGCAGCTAGTTTCAGACAGCCCGGGAGCGGGTCACAACGGCGAGCGATGTCGACATCGGGACACAATCAATGTCCCGGGACACCCCGCAGCCCTTCTGTGGCCCGTCACAGGCAATCCGGCCAGATCCCATCCTCTCCCCCTACGATGAGGGAGGGTCGAAAACCGCCTGAAATCGCTAGGCTTGCATCACTCCTGGGCCGTGATCGCCCGCGGCAGTTCTCCTCCACCTGAACCCTTTCAGGTGATTGCGGGGCGCAGGCGAGAGCCCGGGCCCCGCTTTTTTTGAGTGGCCCGGCAGCAGCTGGGATGCCGGCCTGCGGCCCACGCGCGGACCGGCCGGCCTCCCCGATCCGGTAGGGGCATTGCGCGGCATTCGCCGCTAGGCTGCAGGCCTACCCCAGCAAAGAGCCCGATGTCGATGGAATTCCCCGACCGCTCCGTCCGGCTGGTCGCCGATATCGGCGGCAGCACCGCGCGCTTCGCGCTGCTCGATCCCGGCAGCGGCACTCCGCAGCGCGGCGCCGAACTGGCCACTGCCTCCCACGCGACGCTGGCCGACGCGGTTGAAACCTACCTGGGGCAGCAGGGTGAACTGCGCCCCAGCGAAGCCGTGATCGCCATCGCCAATCCGGTGCTCGGCGACCAGGTCAGCATGACCAACCATCACTGGTCGTTCTCGGTGGAGGCGACCCGGCAGCGCCTGGGCCTGCGGCGCCTGCTGGTGATCAACGACTTCACTGCGCTGGCCCTGTCCCTGCCCCGGCTGTCTCCCGCGGAGCTGCAGCAGGTCGGCGGCCAGTCACCGCTGCACGGACCCATGGCCCTGCTGGGTCCCGGCACCGGCCTGGGGGTTTCAGGCCTGGTGCCGGCGGGCGCCGGACAATGGCTGCCGATCTGCGGTGAGGGTGGGCATGCCACCCTGGCCACGACCAATGCCCGCGAAGCCGACATCGTCGCCGCCTGCCGCGAACTGCATGGTCATGTCTCCGCCGAGCGCCTGCTTTCCGGCGTGGGGCTGCCCTGCCTGCATCGCGCCATCGCCACCCTGGGTCGCAGCGACACCACCGCGCTCACGCCCGCCGAGATCGTCACCCGCGGCATTGCCGGTGACGATGCTGCATGTGCCGAAACGCTGGCCGTGTTCTGCAGCCTGCTCGGCGGCTTTGCGGGCAACCTCGCGCTGACCCTGGGCGCACGCGGTGGGGTCTATATCGGCGGCGGCATCGTGCCCAGGCTCGGAGAGTACTTCGCGCGTTCGGCGTTCCGCGCACGCTTCGAGTCCAAGGGGCGCTTCTGCGGCTATCTCGCGCCACTGCCGGTCTACGTCATCCATGCCCTGCATCCGGCACTGCGCGGTGCCGCTGCCGCGCTGGATCACCCTCTGGAACTCGGCGTCGACGCGCGCGGAACCTGAAGGGCGGGTCCATGGAGGGCATGAACTGCCGGATTCTCATCCGGCTAGAAGCTTCCGCCGACGCGAACCAGGAAGCTGCGCGGCTGATTGCGTGAAATAGCGCGCCGTCATCTCGCCGAACTGCGGCGGTGCCGGCACGTAGCGTATGGCGCCATTGAGCGCCGAGGCGCCGAACAATGTGCCCTGCGGCCCCTTCAGGATCTCGACGCTCTGCAGGTCGAAGGGATTCGGGTCCAGCGCCACCACCGGCACGTAGGAGTCGACGAAGGAGATGTTGCCGAACAGCACGCCCGTGGTGAGGTTGGTGCCGGTCTCCGCGGCGATGCCGCGGATGGTGATGCGGGGAATGCCGAGATCGGCGGTCAAGTTGACGCCGGGCACCAGCTTGACGATGTCCTCCACCCCCTGGATGCCGCGCCGCTCGAGTTCCTCGGCCGAGACCGAAACGATACTGGCGGGAATCTCGCTGAGGGCCTTGTCGCGCTTGGTCGCGGTGACCACGATCTCCTCGATCTGCGCATGCTGCGGCCCCGGCGCGGCCTTGGGCGCGGGTTCCGGGTCCTGCCCTCCCTGTCAGAAGTTGCCGCTGAGCCGAAGCGTGTACGCCCTGGGCCGGATGTAGGTTACGTCGACATAGCCGCCGCCCTGGAACTGGTTGGCCACGCCACGCTCGTCCAGTGCGTTGTTGACCAGGAAGGAAACCTCCGGCAGCCAGCGCAACGACGGGTTGGCGACGCCGAACTGCAGGTCCAGCTGCTGGAAGTCGAAGATCGCCTGCTTCTGGTCATCCTCGAGGCTGGAATAGGCCTTGCCGAGAAAGCTGTGGGTCACCGAGGCATTCAGGTCCCAGCCGCCGACATTCCCCATGTAGCCCAGCGTTGCCGCGGTCTGCAGATGCGGCGCGAACGGCCATTCCTGGCCGGGTGCCACCGTGCTGCCGTCCTGGGCGAGGAAAGGCTTTGTCGTCACCGTGTCGGTCCATGAACCCGAGACGCTGAGCATGAAGCCGTAGGGCAGAAGGGTCTGCAGCGCCATCTCGACGCCCTGGCTTTCCACGCCACCGGCATTGTCGATGTAGGAGGTCAGGCCGTTGTTGCCGAGCTGGAACACCTGCGGGTCCTTCCAGTCGGTGAAGAAGCCGGTGATGTCGAAGTGCATGGCGCCACCGAACCAGTCGGTACGCAAGCCGGCTTCGTAGCTCCAGATCGTGTCGGACTTGAAGAAATCCGGCGGCGGGCGGGCGAGCGGTACCAACTGATAGCCTGGCTGGATGCCGCCGGCGCGAAAGCCCTTGGAAGCGCCGCCATAGACGATGATGCTGTCGCTGGCATGCCACAGCAGCGAGACCTTGGGATTGAAGCCCTGCTCTTCCAGTTCGCCGTCGATTCCCAGCTCCGACCGGCCCGACGCCAGGATCAGCAGCCCAGTCTGCCGGACCGACCCTCCCGAGGTGGTGCGGTACAGGCGTCCGCCGACGCTCAGTTCGACGCTGTCGCCGAGGCGGCGCGTGATGTCGCCGAACAGCGCCATTTCGCGTATCTCTGCGTCGGTCCTGATGCGAGCCAGGACCAACGAGCCATCTTCGGCGATCAGGTCTCCGGCGCCCGGATAGAGCCGGTCGATGAGGTCGTAGAGCAGCGGCGGCAGGCCGTTGAGCCCGCCGGGCAGTTCCACCGACGCACGCAGCTCGGGCTGCGACTCGATCTCCTGGCGCCAGCCGAAAGCGCCCACCGCCCAACTCCATGGCGAGCCGGAGTCGTCGGTGGAGACCAGGCGCAGTTCCTGCCCCAGGGTCTTGGACTCCGACTGGTCCGGCTGCGATGCACGTAGCGGCGTCTGGCCGCCGCCGGGCAGGCGCGAAGAGGCATCGAAGAAGCCATTGGAGCGCTTGCGCACATAGGAGGTATCGCTGACGAACTCGGCCCAGTCGAAGCGGCGCTTGATCACCAGGTCGGCAAAATCGTAGTCGACATGCGCCGTGCTGTGGCGCGGCCGGTTATCGGTACTGAGACGGCCGTCGAGATTGTCGGCGATGGGAAAATCGGCTTGATCTGTCTTCTGGTAGGCGTAGGTCAGCGCCGTGTCCCAGTCGTCATTCGGCCGCCATCCCAGGATGGCGCGCATGCCCTGCTGGTCCAGGCGGTTGACGTCGTCGCCAAGCTGGCTGTTGTCGATGTAGCCCGGCGATTCGCGATCGAAGCCCATGATACGCAGGGCCGCTTTTTCGCCGAAGAACGGAATGTTGACTGCGGCACCGTAGATCGGCCCCGCATCGCCCTGGTCGATGCTGGTGTACTGGACGAAGTACTTGCTCTGCCACTCGCCGAACTTCGGCGGCTCAGGCACGTAGCGGATCGCACCGTTGAGCGCGCCCGCGCCGAACAGCGTGCCCTGCGGCCCCTTGAGCACCTCCACCGACTTCAGGTCGAAGGGATTGGGATCCAGTGCCGCACGCGGCAGGTAGGCGTCGGTGAAGGACACATCGCCGAACAGCACGCCAGTGGTCGAATTGGTCGCCGCGGACGCGGCGATGCCGCGGATCGTCACGCGCGTCGCGCCCTCGCTGGGGGTGTTGACGGTGACACCGGGCACCAGGCGCGAGATGTCTTCCACGCCCTGGATGCCTTGCTTCTCGAGATCCGCACCATTGAGCGCCGTGATCGCGGCCGGGATTTCACGCAGGGACTGCTCGCGCTTGGTCGCGGTGACCACGATCTCTTCGATCTGGGCATGCTGCGGCGGCGCCTTCAGCCCCGCCGGAACCTCGTCCGGCGACGCATCGACAGGAATTGTCGGCAACTCCGTGAACGCTGCCGACTCCTGCGCAGCAGCGGCAGCGGCGGGGGGCGCCTCGGCAGGGGGCGCGGCCTCGCCCGAGCCCTCATCGGCCAGCAGGTCGGCGAGCGCATCCTCCTCCGCGCCGGAATCGGGCGCCGCTGTCGTCGCTGGCGCGGCGGGCTCCTGCGCCGCCGCCTGCGACGACAGCCCCGTCAGGCACAAGCCCACCGCCGAGACCAGCAGAGGGGCCAGGCCCATGCCGCTTTTGATCCGATTGCAGCGATACGATTTCCTGTTCACTACCTCACCTCCAGTCACCAGACTGCGCTACGCCCTTTGCCGAGGCCATGGGGCACCCGCGGGTCTGATGTGAAGGCTACAAGTGCCGTCCCGCGAAAAAGCCTCCCCTTCCGGGGGGCATGGGGGAAGGCCGCAAGACGGCCCGGAACACTTTGCGAACTCTAGGGCCTGTCATCCTTGCGCGCCGCTGCGCGGCAGGGCTGGTACGGCAGGCTGCCGCAGGGCGGCGGCAGGCCCTCGGCGACGATACCGGGCACCACCGGCAGGGACAGTTCGAAGGGCTGTTCCCGCGAGTGGTAGAAGGTGTTGAAGCCGGGCAGCGGCAGGCCGATCAGGCCCCAGCCCGGTGTCTGCACCGGATTGGGCGCCATCACCAGCAGCTCGATGGCATGCCCGGCACGCGCGACATGCGCGACCGGCGGAATCGACATGCGGAACTCGTAGACCTGTCCCGGCACCAGCGGCTCGGAACGATCATGCGGATGGAACACCCGCTGCGGTGTGGAGCGTCCCGGGTCAACGGCGCGCCGCGAAGCACGAAGGTAGCCGCGCTGCAGGTAGGTCACATCGCCGTTGGGCGCCACATCGGACAGCATCACCACGAAATCGGTATCGGCCTGGTCGCTGCTGGCATGGAAGCGCAGCTGAGGGGCGCCCAGGATGGCGCTGTCCTGCGCCATGGCCGGAGACCGGTAGCGCAGCGAGGCCCAGGGATTGGCGGCCGTCGAGAACTGCGGGTTGTCAATCGGGAACTCGGTACCCGAAGGATAGAAGTAGCGGCGCGGCGCGCTGCCCTCGCCCTGTGCCGGTGCTTCCTTGTCCATGCGTCCGTCGCCGCGCAGGAACCAGCGCTGCCACTGTGTTTGCGGCGCCGGCCAGTCGCTCAGCGTCCGGGTCCAGCCGGTTTTGGCCGGCACCGGGGCCGCATAGCCTTCCGTGCCGCTGATACGGGTGTCGAAATCCACGCGCACCCGCGGCTCGCGCTCCACGCCGTTGCGCTCGCCCTTGAGCCAGCGGTCCATCCAGCGCAGCACTTCGGCCTGGGCGGTAGAGTACTCGTAGGCCTCGTGGCCGCCATTGAGCACGAACAGGCGCTTGTGGCGTGCACCGAGACGCTCGAAGTTCCACAGCGCGCTGCTGCCCAGGGCGGGATCGGTCCAGCTCTGCACCATCAGCGTCGGCACCTTGATCGAGGGCGCGCGTTCCCAGGGGGATGACCAGCGGTAGAACTCGTCGTCCACGGGCAAGGCGCGGACGCGCTCGAACAGGCCATTGGGCCCGATCTTCGCGGCGGTGGCCTTGCAGGCCTCGTCACCGAGCCTGATGCGCTCGGCAGCGTAGAACGCCGAAGCGCCCGGCTGGTCACGGGTACTCCAGCCCGCCGCAAAGGCGGCATTGAAGAGACCGCCGGGATACCAGCCGTCATCGAACAGCCGGGCAATGCTGCCCCCCGGGGCAATCGCCGCCAGGTGCGGCGGCGCCAGCGAGGCGATGCCGTACTGCAGGATGCCGGGCTGGGAATTGCCCAGCAGCCCGACCTTGCCGCTGCTCCAGCCCTGCGCCGCCGCCCACTCGACCAGGGCGGCGCCGTCGCGGGCGTCGTGCGGCAGGTTGAAGGGCTCGAACCTGCCTTCCGAACAGCCGGTGCCGCGCACGCTGGCGCCGACGACGGCATAGCCCGCCCGTACCCAGGATTCCACAATGGTCCGAGGCGGCAATGCACCACCGCCGTAGACGTCGAACCACAGCACCGTGGGATAGCGACCCTTGGCCGCCGGCCGGTAAGCGACATAGGCCAGGCGCTGCCCTTCACTGCCCGGGGCATAGCCCAGTTCACGTGTTATCCCCTGAAGGGGCTCGTCGCGCAGCACGAGATCGGACGGCGCGGCCAAGGCAGCCTGCGTGAGGAACAGCAGGGGCAGCAGCATCCTGATTGCGAACATCGGTATGTCTCCCTTCAGGCTTTCGCAGTATCGGCGGCAGGTGCCGCAGAGGGCCGCCGGGTCCAGAAGCCCTCGATCGACTCCAGGCTGCGTCCCTTGGTCTCCGGCACCATGCGTGCGACGAACACCGCCGACAGCACGCTGACCACGGCGTAGAGCCAGTAGGTGAAGCCATGGTTGAACAGCGAGATCAGCCAACTGTTGCCGTCCAGCACCTTGAATGACCAGGTCACGGCCAGATTGGCCAGCCATTGCGCCGCCACGGCGATCGACAGTGCCTTGCCCTTGATCGAGTTGGGGAATATTTCCGCCAGCAGCACCCAGGTCACCGGCCCCCAGGACAGCGCGAACCCGGCGATGTACACCAGCACCGCCAGCAGCGCCGTGCTGCCGAGGGCCTGGACCTGGAAGCAGACCGCCAGCGCCGCCATCGCCAGGCCCATCTGCAGGCCACCGAGGATCAGCAGCGGCTTGCGCCCCCAGCGATCCACCGTGAAGATCGCGATCAGCGTCGCCAGCAGGTTCACGCTGCCGACCAGTACGGTCTGCAGCAGCGCGGTGTCGCCGGTCGCTCCCATGTTCTGGAAGATCGTCGGCGCGTAGTACAGCACCGCGTTGATGCCGACCGCTTGCTGCAGCACCGACAGCATGATGCCGACCACCAGCACCTTGCCGCCGAAGCTCAGCAACGGCTGCGTGCGCTCCACCAGGCTGTCGCGAATTTCCGCCAGTGTGCGCGCACCCTCCTCGGCACCGTTGAGACGCTGCAGCAGCCCCTGGGCCTCTGCTTCGCGGCCGCGGAAGACCAGCGAGCGCGGCGTATCGGGCACCGCCATCAGCAGGGCCAGGAACAGGCCGGCCGGCAAGGCAGCGGACGCGAACATCCAGCGCCAGCCGGACGCATGCAGCCACGCGCTGTCGCCCTGGCGGGCGATCCACCAGTTGACGAAGTACACCAGCACGATGCCGATGACGATCGCCATCTGGTTGCAGGACACCAGGCGGCCGCGTGCCTCGCGCGGCGCAATCTCGGCGATGTACAGCGGCGACACCATCGACGCCAGTCCGATGCCGATTCCCCCCAGGATGCGGTAGAGGATGAAGGGCAGCAGCGCATCCGGCCCCATCGCGCCGATGGCGCCCAGGCCCAGTTCCGGCAGGGCCGATCCCACCGAGGACACCAGGAACAGCGCCGCCGCCAGGATCAGCGCCGCGCGCCGCCCGTAGCGGGTGCTCACGGCGCCCGAGATCATCGCACCGAGGATGCAGCCGAACAGCGCACTGGAGACGGTGAAGCCCGCCAGGCTGTTGGCGGCGGTTTCACCCAGGCCCTGCGGCGCGATGAAGTAGGCGTCGATCGCACCGACCGCACCCGAGATCACCGCCGTGTCGTAGCCGAACAGCAGGCCGCCGAGTGTCGCCACCAGCGTCAGCCGCGTCACCAGACCCGAATCATTGCCGGACATATTTCTCCCCTGCTTTCTGAACCTGAATGCCGCCCCGAGGCGGATAGCGCTCCAGCAGCGCGCGTGTCACGCCGTTGGTCCAGCCGAAACCATCCTGCAGCGGGTATTCGCCGCCACCACCCGGCACGTGGGCATCGAGGTCGTACTTCTCCACCAGCCGTCCTTCCTTGCGCCAGGACGTCTCTACCGTATGCAGCCAGCGGCGGCCGATCTCCGCGGCCAGCGCGTGTTCGCCGTAGGCCTCCAGGCCCTCCACCGCGACCCACTGCAGTGGCGCCCAGCCGTTGGGGCGGTCCCACTGCTGCGTCGTGCGCTGCGTGGTGGTCGCCAGTCCCCCGCGCGCCAGCAGCTGCCGCCGCACCGTGTGGGCCACGCCCTGCGCCTGCGCCTGCGTGGCGGCACCCGTGAACAAGGGATACAGCGTCGCCGCGCTGAGGCGCCCGGTGCGGCGGCCGCTCTGCCACCATGCATCGAGAAAGGCCTGCGCCCGGGCGTCCCAGAGGTGCCGGTCCATGGCGATGCGCCGCTGCCGGGCGCGTGCCGTGTATTCGTCGACGCAGGCGACATCCACGACCACGGCGCAGCCCTGGGCAATGGCCTGCTCCAGGCCGTGCAGCAGGGCGTTGAGATCCACCGGGACGATCGCGGTGGTCTCAATGCTGTCGAGGCGCTGCGGATCGGCGAGCCAGCGCGAGCTGAAATCCCAGCCGCTTTCGGCCGCGGCGCGCAGGTCGCGGTACAGGCCCGCGCTGTCGCGCTTCGCGGTGCGCGCCAGCAGCACGTCCTCTCGCCAGGACTCGTCGCGCGGTGCTGCAAGGTCGTCCCAGTAGCGGTTGAGCAGGCTGCCGTCGCTCATGCGCACGACGCGGCGCCAGGCCGTGCCCGGCGCCAGGCCGGCCTCGCCGTCCATCCAGAAGCGATGCTCGGCGCGCAGGGCCTGCAGCTGGCCGGCATAGGCGCGCGCCGGATCCTGCGGCGACAACAGGCCCACCATCCGGTAGAAGAACGGTGGCTGCGAACGGCTCAGGTAGTAGCTGCGCGTACCGTTGGGGATATGGCCGTAGCGCGAGATCAGGCCGGCGAACCCCTCCACCATGTCCGCGGCGATGTCGCCATGCCCGTCCCGTACCAGGCCCAGCAAGCTGAAGTAGCTGTCCCAGTAGTAGATCTCGCGGAAACGTCCGCCCGGCACGACCTGCGGCTGGTCGAACGGCAGCTGCGAAGAGCCGGCCTGCGGCAGCTGTGGGCCGCGCAGCAGCGCCGGCCACAGGGCAGCGATGTGCCCGGCCAGCGAAGTCGCATGCAGGGCCGGCGGCGCGGCACCATCGACTGGCGGCAGGAAATGCCGTTCCACGAAGTTGCGCAGCGCCGCATCGTCCGGCGCTTCCTTCCGGTAGGCCTCGAGGATGCGTTCCGGCGCCATGCGCGGCTCGGCATCGGCGAAGGTCTTGCTGTCGGCAAACAGCTGCCGCATCTGCACGCGCTCGTACAGGCCCGGATACTGTTCCGACGGCCGCGCCGCCATCGCCGACAGCGGCACCAGCACCAGCGCGAAAAGGAACGCGGCGTCTCTCTTCAGGGCGATCCTCACGGCGCAACGCAGCTGAAGCTGCTGGCGAGATGGGCACTGCCCTTGCCGCTCCAGCGTGCCACCTGCGGATAGGGGCACAGTGGCCGGGTCCGCTTCAGCTCGGTCTTCTGCGGCGCCAGGATGCCCTTGATGTCGTTCTCGTACTTGCTGGCGACAACCGGGCCAGGCGCTGTTCCCTGCTCCACCCAGGCCTCCACCGCCGCCGCGAAATTGCTGTGCGGATCATTGCCGCCGCCCGGGCCGAACTGGCCGAAGGCGTTGGGACCGGGGCCGCCGCCGCAGTGCTGCACGCCCGGCGCCATGTAGAGCCGCACGAAGCCATCGCTGCGCGCGGCCCCCATCCTTGCGCGCACGCTCTCGTAGTAGTCCACCGTGCGGCGCGGCGCCAGCGCGCCATCGGACCAGCCGTGGTACAGGATCAGCTTGCCGCCGCGGGCCTCGAATCGGCCCAGGTCCGGGTCCACCGCGTCGAGGATCGCGCCCAGCCGCTCCTGCATCACGCGGCGGTCACGCTGGAATTCGAAGCGCTCGTTGTCCCACTCCGGGTCGCCGTAGACCAGGTAGCGGAAGAAGGCCGTGCTGAAGCTGTACTGCGCCGGCTCGCGACGCCAGGTCCCGGTGGTCCAGTCCTGCCAGTTGTGTCCCAGTTCTCCGCCGGGCTCGTAGCCGCGGTGCGGCTGGCCCAGATGAGACCCGCCGGGGCCGGCGTAGATCAGGCGCAGCGATTCCGCCTGCGGCGCCGTCAGGCAATCGTCGCTTTCCTTGCCCTTGCACAGCAGCACCGCGGGATCGAAACGGCAGTTGCGCGGATCGTCGACCACGCCGTCGACCAGCCCGTCGATCGCATCACAGGACTTCAGCACCGCGTCCGCGATCGCCGGTAGCTTGGCCTTGCCGAGCATGGCACCGGGCTCGCGGCGCAGCTGCTGCTGGTTCCAGGCCATGGTCGACACCGCACCGCTGGCGTCGAAGGCCGGCGCGCCGGCGAGGATGCCGTCGTAGTCCTCGGGATAGCGCTGCGCCTCCATCAGCGCCTGACGCCCGCCGTTGGAGCAGCTGCTGAAGTAGGAACGCTTCGGCGCCTCGCCGTAGTAGGCCTTGATCGTCGCCTTGGCCGCCACCGCCGCCTCATGCACGCCGCGATGACCATAGTCGATGATCTTTTCGGGATGGCCCAGCGCCCAGCGCCCGTCGGTATCCTTGCTCCTGTGTCCGGTATCGGTGGACAGCGAGGCATAGCCCGCCCTCAGGCCCAGCCCGAGGCTGATGGTGTCGATGAAGCCGGCAAAGCCGCCATTGCCGCTGGCGAACAGGCGGCCGTTCCAGCCCTCCGCCGGCAGCCACAGTTCGAAGCGGATGTCGGAGTCCGAGGTCGGGCGTACGGTACCGCTGACGCGGCAGGACGCCGGCACTTCGGCAAAGGGCAAGCCGAAGAACAGGTCCATCATCGAGAACTCGCTGCCGCCGCCCCGGGCTTTCGCCTCGAGGATCTCGGCAGCGCCGAAGCGCTGGCCTGCCAGGCCTTCGCAGGTCAGTGGCGTGGTGGCCGCAGTGGCGGCACCTGCCGCACAAACGCCTGCCGACACCAGGCTCCAGAAGTATCCCGGCTTCATTGCGATCTCCCCTTGCTTGCAATCCGTGTCCCGTCAGGCTTTTGTGAACCGTCTCAGCCAACGTGCCGCTTCTGTTCTTTCCAGTACGGCTCGCGCAGCACGGTCTTGAGCACCTTGCCGGTACCCGACAGCGGCAGCGTGTCGCGCACTTCGAGACTGCGCGGGCATTTGTAGCCGGCAATCAGGTCGCGGCAGTGCAGGCGTAGCTCCTCGGCCGTTGGCGCGGTCCTTTCCGGGCGGCAGACGATCACCGCGTGCACGGATTCTCCCCAACGCGCATCCGGCACCCCGATGACGGCGCAGGCGGCCACTGCCGGATGCTGTGCGATGGCGTTCTCCACCTCGGCCGAGTACACGTTCTCGCCGCCGCTGACGATCATGTCCTTGACGCGGTCCACCACGAAGATGAAACCGTCTTCGTCCATGTAGGCACCGTCGCCGGTGTGCAGCCAGCCGTTGCGCAGCGCGGCGGCGGTCTGCTCCGGCTTGCCCCAGTAGCCCTGCATCACGCCCGGGCCGCGTGCCGTGATTTCGCCGACGCTGCCGCGCGGCAGTTCGCAGCCGTCGGCGCCGGCGATCCGCACTTCCACGCAGGCGCAGGGCTGGCCGGCAGAACGCAGGCGGCCGTTGGCCAGGCCCGCGGCGTTGTGCTGCTCCGGCCCCAGGATGCTGATCAGCGGCGACATCTCGGTGAGGCCGTAGGCCTGCACGAAATCGACCTCCGGCAGGCGCTGCATCGCCCGTTCCAGCAGGGCCTCGTTGATCGGCGAGGCACCGTAGACGATGCGGCGCAAGGAACGCATGGCCTGCGCGTCGAGCTGCGGATGATCGACCAGCATCTGGATCATGGTCGGTACCAGCAGCACCACGGAAACCTGTTCCCGGGAAATCGCCGTGGCCACGGCCACCGGCTCGAAGCCGGTGACGATCACCTGGGTGCAACCGCGCAGCGTCGCCGCCAGCAGGAACATGCCGTCGGCGAGGTGGAACATCGGCGCCGCGTGCAGGGCCACCGAACCCGGCGGCGCGATCGTTTCCGTCGCCGTGGAGGCGCAGGCCCAGAGATTGGCGTGCGACAGCATCACACCCTTGGGAAAGCCGGTGGTGCCACCCGTATAGAAGATGCCGGCCAGGTCCTCGTTGCTGCGCATCGCGTCGGCCGCCGGCGCGTTCTCGGCGATCAGCTGTTCATGGGAGAACATGCCGCCGCGCGGCTCGCCGTCGCCGGCATAGATCACCGTGCGCAGGGCCTGCGAGCGTTCCGCCAGGGCGTCGGCCATCGGCGCGAAGGTTTCGTCCACCACCACCACCTGGGTCTGGCAATCGTCCAGGGAATAAGCGATCTCGCGCGGGCTCCAGCGGATGTTCAGCGGGTTGATCACCCCGCCTGCCCACCAGATCGCGTAGTACAGCTCCAGGTAACGATCGGAGTTCATCGCCAGCACGCCGACCCGGTCACCGGGCCGCACTCCGAGCTGCTGCAGGCCGCCGGCCAGCCGCGCCACGCGCTCCACCAGTTCGCCGTAGCTGCGGCGCCGGTCTCCGAACACCGTCGCCAGCCGCCCCGGATAGAGGCTGCGTGCACGATGCAATCCCTGCGTCAGGTAGGTTGTTGCCATGGTGCGCCACCGCTCCCCGGTTTGCCTTGAGTCGTGACGTTCAGGCTACGGAGGGCTGCCGGGAGCGTCCCCTCCCCGCTAGGGGGGCTGGTCGCTGGTGCCCCCCAAAGCTCCCCGGCTGGCGCTATTCTCGATCCGAGGAGACGAGCGCCCCAGGCGCCACACACGAGAGGCCAGGCCGAAAATGACCCCGGGCGATCTGCCCCTGATACGCACCAAGCTGGCGCCCCCGAGGGTGGGTAGCGCCCCCGTCAGCCGCGATGCCCTGCTGCAGCAGCTCGACGAGCGCCGCAGCCGCAGGCTGACCGTCGTGCTGGGGCCGGCCGGCTGCGGCAAGACCATGCTGCTGACGCAGTGGCGTCGCCAGCTGATCCTGCAGGGCGCAAAGGTGGCCTGGTACAACGCTGGCGTCGACGACAACGACATGCATATCGCCGCCTACATCGTGGAAAGCCTCCAGCAGTCGGGGCTGGTCATGGACAAGGAGGCCCTGCACGTCTACCTGCGGTCCGGCGGCAAGGCCTGGCGCTCACTGGTGGCCTCCCTGGTTAACGACATCGGCGACCAGGAAGGCGACGTCTACCTGGTGATCGACGACCTGCACCACATCTCCTCCTTCGGCGTGCTGAAACTGCTGGGCCATTGGCTGGCGATGGCGCCCGAGCGTTTTCACCTGGTGCTGGGCTCGCGCAACCGTCCGCCGCTGCCGCTCGCGCGTCTGCGCGCAGAGGACGATCTCACCGAGCTGCAGTTCTCCGAGCTGCGCTTCAGCCGCGACGAGACCCACCGCTTCCTGCAGGCCCAGGGTCTGCAGGGACTCAGCGCGGCACAGGAAAACCGCTTGCAGGAAATGACCGATGGCTGGGCCGCGGGCCTGCAGCTGCTGGCCTTCTCGCTGCGCAAGCAGAAGAATCCGGAGCAGTTCTTCGAGCGCCGGGGCCAGCGCTCGCTGTCGCGTGCCGACGCCCTGGAGGAGTACCTCGAAACGGCCGTGGTGGAACATCTGTCCGAGGCGGAGTTCAGCTTCCTGATGCGCATCTCCGTCTGCCGCCGTTTCAATCGCGAGCTCTGCGAGCTGCTGACCGGAGACCCGCGCACGGCCGAGCACCTGGCGCGATTCGAGAACGAAAACCTTTTCCTGATTCCGATCGACACCGCCGACACCGAGCCCTGGTACCGCTTCCATCGCCTGTTCGCCGGCTTCCTCAACAACCGCCTGCAGCGGATCGGAGAGGCCGAGGTGCGCAAGATCCATCACCTGGCAAGCCACTGGTTCGCCGGCAAGAACCTGCATACCGAGGCGATGCGCCATGCCACCCTGGCCGGCGACACCGACTTCGTCGTGCAGCTGATCGATCGCGCCGCCCGCCAGCTGGTCAGTAGCGCCAACTTCGCGGAACTGCTCAAGTGGTGCGACGCCGTTCCGCGCGAAAGCCTGCTCGGCCGTCTCAATGTCCTGCTCTGCGTCGCATGGGCGCAGCTGACCGGCAGCCGCGTCGAGAGCTTCGAGCGGACCATGGCCGACATCTCGCAGCACCCGGACGTCGCCCGTCCGGAGGTCGCCATCGAGGTGAAGATGCTGCGCGCCTACCACTTCATGCGGCAGGACGACACGGCATCCTGCCTGCAGATACTCGAGCCGATGATGCGCGAACCTCCGCCGCTCAACACTTTCCTGTCGCTGCTGCTGAGTACCGTCGCCAGCCTGGCGCTGGTGCACGCCAACCAGTTCGAAAGGGCCCGCGAGGTGGCGCGCCTGCGCCACCAGTTCGACATTCCCCGACGCCCTGACCACCCTCGCCCCCTGATCGACATCGTCAGCGGCTTCAGCCATCTGATCCAGGGCAACATCAACCTTGCCACCCCGGCGCTGCAGTCCTACATCGAGCATGCCCTGCAGCGTACCTCCCAGGGCGTCGATGCCGCAGGACTGTTTTCCGGCTACCTGGTGGATGCCCTCTACCAGTCCGGCCAGGTGGACCAGGCCCGGCAGTTCCTGGATCGCTACCTCGACCTGATCGATGCGGTCGGGCTCTCCGATGGCCTGCTGTTCTCCTATCGCGTGCGCGCACGGATCCAGCAGATGGATGGCGATTTCGAAGGCGCACGCGAAACGATGCTGCGCCTGGAGGAGTTGGGCTACCAGAGACGGCTGGACCGCATCGTCGCCTGGAGCCTCTGGGAACAGCTGGCCTTGTCGCTGCGAACCGATCAGAAAGTGCCGGCACGCGACCTGCTTGCCCGGCTCGAACGCCTCGGCGAGCGCTACCGCGATGCGCGTGGCTGCGCCTGGAGCGAAATCGGCATGGCCGTACTGCTGGCGCGGGTGATGGTGGCCTTTCTCCAGGACCCGGGCAACCCTGCCTGCCTGGCGGCCATCGACGCGGCGGACGCGGCCTCACAGCGCAACGGGCGCCTGCTGCCATCCACCAGCCTGGGCCTGCTGCGTGCGGTCGTCCTGCTGCGCAACGGACGCGAGGATGAGGCCGTGGAAACAGGCCGGCGCATGGTCGGCATCGCCGCCGACACCGGCATGATGCGCGTGCTGCCCGATGCCGGCACTGCCATGCTGCCGCTGATCGTGCGCCTGCTGCAGGACGAGGCCGATCCGCGCCGGCGCAGCCTGCTGGAAACGGCGCAGCGCGAACTCGACCCCAGCCTGTCCGGAACCGCATCAGCGGCAAGCCCTGCTTCAGCCGCCCTTGCCACGCAGGGTGCCCCCCCGCGCGGCCAGGTGGAGCTGCTCTCGGCGCGCGAACACGAGGTGCTGGCCCTGCTCGCCAAGGCCCTGTCGATCAAGAGCATCGCGCGCGCGCTGGGCTTGTCGCCCGGCACCGTCAAATGGCACCTGAAGAACATCTACGGCAAGCTCAGCGCCATTTCACGCGAGGACGCGCTGGCCAAGGCGCGGCAACTCCGGATACTGGCCTGACGCCGCGGCGATCCCGGAGCTCAGGCGTCCAGCAGCTTGCAGCCGGTCCTGGCGCGCAACTCGTCCATCGTCACGCCGGGCGCCAGCTCGCGCACGCGCAGTCCTTCCGGCGTCACGTCGATCACGCCCAGGTCGGTGATGATGCGGTCCACCACGCCGACGCCGGTCAGCGGCAGGTCGCAGCGCTCGAGAATCTTCTTCGCATCGCCTTTTGCGGTGTGCTCCATCAGGATCACCACGCGCTCGACACCGGCCACCAGGTCCATGGCGCCGCCCATGCCCTTGACCATCTTGCCGGGGATCATCCAGTTGGCCAGGTCGCCCTGCTCAGACACCTGCATGGCACCGAGGATCGACAGGTCGATATGGCCGCCGCGGATCATCGCGAAGGAGTCCGCGCTGCTGAAATAGGCGCTGCCCGGCAGATCGGTGACGGTCTGCTTGCCGGCGTTGATCAGGTCGGGGTCGACCTGGGCGTCCGTCGGAAACGGACCGATGCCCAGCAAGCCGTTCTCGCTCTGCAGCCAGACGTCCATGCCCTCGGGAATGTGATTCGCCACCAGCGTCGGCAGGCCGATGCCGAGGTTCACGTAGAAACCGTCGCGCAGTTCCAGCGCCGCGCGGCGCGCCATCTCTTCCTGTGTCCAGGCCATGTCAGTTCTGCCTCACGGTGCGTTTCTCGATGCGCTTCTCGGGCGTGGCGTTGAGCACCATGCGCTTGACGTAGATCCCCGGCGTATGGACCTGGTCCGGGTCCAGTTCGCCGACTTCGACGATCTGCTCCACCTCGGCGATGCACATGCGGCTGGCGGTCGCGCACATCGGGTTGAAGTTGCGCGCCGTCTTGCGGAACACCAGGTTGCCGGCGGTGTCGGCCTTCCAGGCCTTCACCAGCGAGATGTCGGCACGCAGGCTCTTCTCCATCACGTACCAGTGGCCGTCGAACTGGCGGGTTTCCTTGCCCTCGGCCACCAGGGTGCCGTAGCCGGTGCGGGTGTAGAACGCCGGGATGCCGGCGCCGCCGGCGCGCAGCTTCTCCGCCAGCGTGCCCTGCGGCGTGAACTCCAGCTCCAGCTCGCCGGCGAGGTACTGGCGCTCGAATTCCTTGTTCTCGCCGACATAGGACGAGATCATCTTGCGCACCTGGCGCGTGGTCAGCAGCTTGCCGAGGCCGAAATCGTCGACGCCGGCATTGTTGGAAATGACCGTCAGCTCGCGCGCACCGCTGTCGCGCAAGGCGTCGATCAGGGCCTCCGGGATGCCGCAGAGGCCGAAGCCGCCCACCGCCAGCGTCATGCCGTCCTTGACCAGTCCCGCGAGCGCCTCCGCGGCGCTGGGGTATAGCTTGTTCATGCCTGTTTCTCCTTCCTGCCTGCCATGGCCGTCGCCACGCGCGAGCGCGTCGGCCGGCCGAGTTCACCCGAAATGAAATCACCCGCTGCCGCCAGGGCCGCAAGATCGACGCCGGTTTCGATGCCCAGGCCCTGCAGCAGGTACACCAGGTCTTCACTGGCGACATTACCCGAGGCACCCGCCGCATAGGGGCAGCCGCCGAGCCCGGCAACCGAGCTGTCGAATACCGCCACACCGCATTGCAGCGCGGCATAGACATTGGCCAGGGCCTGGCCGTAGGTGTCATGGAAATGCCCGGCGAGGTGCTGCAGCGGCACGCGCCGCGCCACCGCCTCGATCATCGCCTGCGTCTTTCCCGCCGTGCCGACACCGACCGTGTCACCCAGCGAAATCTCGTAGCAGCCCATGTCGTAGATCCGCCCGGCGACATCCGCGACCTGCTCCGGTGAAACCTCGCCCTGGTAGGGGCAGCCGAGAGCACAGGACACGTAGGCGCGGACCGGAATGTTGGCCGCGCGCGCCGCCACCATCACATCCTCGAAGCGGCGCAGGCTCTCGGTGATCGAACAGTTGATGTTCTTCTGCGAAAAAGCCTCGGAAGCGGCGCCGAACACGGCCACCTCCTGCGCGCCGGCCGCCAGCGCCGCCTCGAAACCCTTGAGGTTCGGTGTCAGCGCCGAGTAGCGCAGGCCCTCGCGGCGCGGCGCGCCGCGCATCACCGTGTCCTGGTCCGCCATCTGCGGCACCCACTTGGGCGACACGAAGGCAGTGGCCTCGATGTAGCGCAGGCCGGCATCGGCCAGCTTGCCGATCAGCGCGAGTTTGGTGGCAGTGGCCACCACGCCGGGCTCGTTCTGCAGGCCGTCACGCGCGCCGACCTCGACGAGCTTGACCTGCCGCGGCAGCGGACTCATGCCGCCGCCTCGAAATCGACCAGTTCGACGCCGTCCTTGACCTGCTCCCCGGCCGTGCAGAGGAAGGCCTTCACGGTGCCGCGTGCCGGCGCACAGAGCGTGTGCTCCATCTTCATCGCCTCCATCACCAGCAGCGGCGCGCCCTTCTCCACCACGGCGCCCGTTTCCACCAGCAGGGCGACGATCTTGCCCGGCATCGGCGCGGTCAGGCCACCGTGGGCCTCCTGTTCCTCGCCGGCATGCGCCAGCGGATCGACCACCTGGAGCAGATGGCGCAGGCCACCCTGGAATACGTGCAGGTCTTCGCCGAGCGCCACGACATGGGCTTCGGCGCGGTGCTCGCCCAGCGCCCAGGACAGGGCATCGCCCTCGCCCGCCAGCGTCGCCGCGGCGCCGCCGACGGTGAAGCCGCCACCGGCATAGCCCACGGCCACGGCGGTCTCCTGTTCGCCCTGGCGGAAGCGCAGCGAACGCGACTGCGTGCTGTTGAGGCGCCAGCCGTCTCCCTGGGCCCAGGGAGACTGCGGGTCCAGCGTCGCCGCACCCCGTGCCCGCGCCTCGGCCTGCTCGCTGCGCAGGCGCCACAGCGCCGCAGCCTCGAACGCCGTGACCGGGGCCGCGGCGGCGGACGCCAGCAGCGTCTCCCGCTCGCGCTCGATCAGGCCGGTATCGACCTGGCCGGCGCGGAACTCCGCGTGGCCGACCAGGCGCGACAGGAAAGCGATGTTGTTGCCGACGCCGGCGATGCGGAACTCCGCCAGCGCGCGCAGCATGCGCTCGGTGGCGCGCTCGCGGCTCTCGTCCCAGACGATCAGCTTGGCGATCATCGGGTCGTAGTGCGGGCTGATCTCGTCACCCTGCTCCACGCCGCTGTCGACACGGACATGGGCGGAGGCCTGCGGCGGCGCGAAATGCGCCAGCCGGCCGATCGAGGGCAGGAAGCCCTTCTCCGGCTCCTCGGCGTAGACGCGCACCTCGATCGAATGCCCGCGCAGCGGCACCTGCTCCTGGCGCAGCGGCAGCGGCTCGCCGCTGGCAACGCGCAGCTGCCATTCCACCAGGTCCAGGCCGGTGATCATCTCGGTCACCGGGTGCTCGACCTGCAGGCGCGTGTTCATTTCCATGAAGTAGAACTCGCCGCCGGTATCGGCGATGAACTCCACGGTACCGGCG
This sequence comes from Solimonas sp. K1W22B-7, assembly GCF_003428335.1. GTDB lineage: Bacteria > Pseudomonadota > Gammaproteobacteria > Nevskiales > Nevskiaceae > Solimonas_A. Next base: position 1,671,030 of record NZ_CP031704.1, on the reverse strand, counting down.
CCGACATAGCCCACCGCGCGCGCGGCATCGCAGGCGGCCTTGCCCATGGCGGCACGACGCTCTGCGGTCATGTGCGGTGCCGGCGCTTCCTCCACCACCTTCTGGTGGCGGCGCTGCGCCGAGCAGTCGCGCTCGTGGAGGCTGACGATGTTGCCCTGGCTGTCGCCGAACACCTGGATCTCGATGTGACGCGGACGCTGCAGGTACTTCTCCACCAGCACGCGGTCGTCGCCGAAGCTGGCGCGGGCCTCGCGCTGGCAGGAGGCCAGCGCGGCCTCGAAGGCCTCGCTGCTCTCGACCACGCGCATGCCCTTGCCGCCACCGCCGGCCGAGGCCTTGATCAGCACCGGGTAGCCGATGCGGTCGGCCTGCGTGCGCAGGAAGGCCGGTGCCTGCTCGTCGCCGTGGTAGCCCGGCACCAGCGGCACCGCAGCCTTCTCCATCAGCGCCTTGGCGGCGGACTTGGAGCCCATGGCGCGGATCGCCGTCACCGGTGGGCCGATGAAGGCGATACCGGCCGCGGCGCAGGCCTCGGCGAAGCCCTCGTTCTCGGACAGGAAGCCATAGCCCGGATGCACCGCCTGGGCGCCGCTCCGGCGTGCGACCTCGACGATGCGCTCGGCGCGCAGGTAGCTCTCGCGCGAGGCAGCGGGGCCCACGCAGTACGCCTCGTCGGCCAGGCGCACATGGCGCGCGCCGGCATCGGCCTCGGAATACACCGCGACGGTGCGGATGCCCAGGCGGCGGCAGGTGGCGATGACGCGGCAGGCGATCTCGCCGCGGTTTGCGATCAGTATTTTCGTGAACATGGTCATGGCATCCGGGCGATCACATCCGGAACACGCCGAAGCGCGTCTGCGGGATTGGCGCGTTGAACGCGGCGGACAGGCCCAGGCCGAGCACGCGGCGGGTCTGGGCGGGATCGACGATGCCGTCGTCCCACAGCCGGGCGGTGGCATAGTAGGGGCTGCCCTGGGCATCGAACTGCTGGCGCGTCGGTGCCTTGAACTTCTCCTCGTCCTCGGCGCTCCAGCTCTTGCCCTGCGCCTCCAGGCCGTCGCGGCGCACGGTGGCCAGCACGCTGGCGGCCTGCTCGCCGCCCATCACCGAGATGCGCGAGTTGGGCCAACTCCACAGGAAGCGCGGCGAGTAGGCGCGGCCGCACATGCCGTAGTTGCCGGCACCGAAGGAGCCGCCGACCAGGAAGGTGAACTTGGGAACCTGCGCCGTGGCCACCGCGGTGACCATCTTGGCGCCGTCCTTGGCGATGCCGCCGTTCTCGTACTTGCGCCCGACCATGAAGCCGGAGATGTTCTGCAGGAACACCAGCGGGATGCCGCGCTGGGCGCAGAGCTCGATGAAGTGCGCGCCCTTCTGGGCGGACTCCGAGAACAGGATGCCGTTGTTGGCGACGATGCCCACCGGGTAGCCATGGACATGGGCGAAGCCGGTGATCAGGGTGCTGCCGTAGCGCGCCTTGAACTCGTCGAGCCGCGAACCGTCGACGATGCGGGCGATCACCTCGCGAATGTCGTAGGGCTTGCGCGTGTCCGCCGGGATCGCACCGTACAGCTCCTCCGGGTCGTACAGCGGTGCCTCGGGGCTGCGCAGGTCCACGCCCGGCTGCTTGCGGATGTTGAGGTTGCCGACGATGCGGCGCACCAGTGCCAGCGCGTGGTGGTCGTTCTCGGCGAAATGGTCGGCCACGCCGGAAATGCGCGTGTGCACGTCGGCACCGCCGAGGTCCTCGGCGCTCACCACCTCGCCGGTGGCCGCCTTCACCAGCGGCGGGCCACCGAGGAAGATCGTGCCCTGGTTGCGCACGATCACGGTCTCGTCCGACATCGCCGGCACGTAGGCGCCACCGGCGGTGCAGGAGCCCATCACGCAGGCGATCTGCGGAATGCCCTGCGCCGAAAGGTTGGCCTGGTTGTAGAAGATGCGGCCGAAGTGCTCCTTGTCCGGGAACACCTCGTCCTGCATCGGCAGGAAGGCGCCGCCGGAGTCCACCAGGTAGACGCAGGGCAGCCGGTTCTCGCGCGCCACTTCCTGCGCACGCAGGTGCTTCTTGACCGTGATCGGGTAGTAGGTACCGCCCTTCACGGTGGCGTCGTTGGCCACGATCATGCATTCGCGGCCGGCGATGCTGCCGATACCGGCAACCACGCCGCCACAGGCGATCTCGTTGTTGTACATGCCATGGGCCGCCAGCGGCGACAGCTCCAGGAACGGCGAGCCGGCGTCGAGCACGCCGTCGACACGGTCGCGCGCCAGCAGCTTGCCGCGGGCGGTGTGCTTCTGCCGCGCCGCTTCGGAGCCACCCAGGGCGGCCTGCGCGGTGACGCTGCGCAGTTCCTCCACCAGCTTGCGGCTCAGCGCCGCGTTGGCCTTGAATTCCTCGCTGCCGCTGCGCAGCTTCGACTGGATGACGTTGCTCATGTCAGCGCCCGCCCACGAACAGTTCGCGGCCGATCAGCATGCGGCGGATCTCCGAGGTGCCGGCACCGATCTCGTAGAGCTTGGCGTCGCGCCACAGGCGGCCGGTGGGAAATTCGTTGATGTAGCCGTTGCCGCCCAGGGCCTGGATCGCCTGCCCGGCCATCCAGGTGGCCTTCTCGGCGGAGTACAGGATCGCGCCGGCCGCGTCCTTGCGCGTGGTCTCGCCACGGTCGGCCGAGCGGGCCACGGCGTAGACGTAGGCGCGGCAGACGTTGAGACCCACGTACATGTCGGCGAGCTTGCCCTGCATCAGCTGGAACTCGCCGATGGCCTGGCCGAACTGCTTGCGGTCGCGCACATAGGGCTGCACCACGTCCATGCAGGCCGCCATGATGCCCAGCGGGCCGCCCGACAGCACGATGCGCTCGTAGTCCAGGCCCGACATCAGCACCGCGGCGCCGCGGCCCTCGCTGCCCAGCACGTTCTCCTCCGGCACTTCGCAGTCCTGGAACACCAGTTCGCAGGTGTTGGAGCCACGCATGCCCAGCTTGTCCAGCTTCTGTGCGGTGGAGAAGCCCTTGAAGCCCTTCTCGATGATGAAGGCGGTGATGCCGCGCGACTTCGCCGCCGGGTCGGTCTTGGCGTAGACGATCAGCGTGTCGGCGTCCGGACCGTTGGTGATCCACATCTTGTTGCCGTTGAGGACGTAGCGATCGCCCTTCTTCTCGGCGCGCAGCTTCATGCTGACCACGTCGGAACCGGCACCCGGCTCGGACATGGCCAGCGCACCGATGTGCTGGCCGGAGATCAGCTTGGGCAGGTACTTGTGCTTCTGCGCCTCGCTGCCGTTCTTGCGCAGCTGGTTGACGCAGAGGTTGGAGTGCGCGCCGTAGGACAGGCCGATGGCCGAGCAGGCGCGGGAGATTTCCTCCATCGCGACGACATGCGCCAGGTAGCCCAGGTTGGTGCCGCCGTACTCCTCCTCCACCGTCAGGCCGAGGATGCCCAGCTCGCCCAGCTTGGGCCAGAGTTGGTTGGGGAAGGCGTTGTCGCGGTCGGCCTTCTCGGCCAGCGGGGCCACTTCGCGCCGGGCGAACTCCTGCACCGCGTCGCGCAGCTGGTCGATGTCGTCGCCGAGGGCGAAGTTCAGGGAAAGATGGCTCATGGCGGCTCCGGGCTCCAGCGTAATAGCGGACAGCGGTCGGGAAGTACGGGGGACAGGCGAGACCGCCTAGAATCCTCCCGGGGATGGCGCAGTCTATGCCCAATCTGGTAAAAAGTGAAATGCCTTTCATAAATCTAAATATGGTTCACAAATGGCCTACCAGCGCTCCGCCCTGATGCAGGAACGCCTGGCGGAAAACCGCCAGCGCATCCTGCTGTCCGCGAGAAAGCTGGTGGCCGAGGGCGGCTTCCGCCTGGCCTCGATCACGGCCGTGGCCGAGGCCGCCGGCCTGTCGACCGGCGCGATCTACCGCTACTTCCCCTCCAAGGCGGCGCTGTTCGTCGAGGTGCTGAATTCCGCGGTGGCCCACGAATGCGAGATCCTCGACGCGATCGTCGACGGACAGGGCAACGCCACACTGCGCCTGCGCGCCGCGGTGGAGTCCTTTGCCCGGCGCGCCCTCAAGGGCCCCTCCCTCGCCTATGCCTTCATCGCAGAACCGGCGGACCCCGAGGTGGAGGCCGCGCGCCTGCTGTGCCGCCGCCAGTTCGGCGACGTGTTCAAGCGCGTGCTGCGCGAGGGCGTCGCCTCCGGCGAGTTCCCCAGGCAGTCGGTGGATGTCAGCGCCGCCTGCATCGTCGGCGCCTTCACCGAGGCGCTGGTGCGCCCGGTGGAACCCGCCACCCCGCGCAAGGCCGGCGAAGCCGTGGTGCGCGGCATCGTCGATTTCTGCGAGCGCGCCGTCACCGGCAGCCGCTGATCCCCAACCCAGGACTACTTCCATGAGCCAGCCTTTCGTCCACTACAGCCTCGAAGACCGCATCGTCACCCTGCGGCTGGACCGCCCGGAACGCCGCAACGCCATCGCCGAGCTCTCCGACTGCGAGGACCTGGCGGCCGCGCTGCAGCGGGCCCAGCAGGACAACGCCAGCTGCATCGTGCTGACCGGTGCCGGCAGCGCCTTCTGTGCCGGCGGCAGCGTGCAGGCCATGCAGAAGCGCGAAGGCATCACCGCGCTGGACAGCCCGGCGGCCACGCGCGCCAACTACCGCCGCGGCGTGCAGAAGGTGATCGAGGCGCTGTGGGAATGCGAGTTGCCGATGGTGGCGGCGATCAACGGCCCCGCCGTGGGCCTGGGCCTGGACCTGGCCTGCCTCTGCGACATCCGCATCGCCTCGGAAACCGCCACGTTCGCCTCCAGCTTCATCCGCCTGGGCCTGGTGCCGGGCGACGGCGGCGCCTGGATCCTGCCGCGCATCGTCGGCCTGTCGGCCGCCTCCGAACTGATCCTGACCGGCGACAGCATCGACACCACGGCGGCCAAGGCCATGGGCCTGGTGTCCCGCGTCGTCGCCGCCGATCGCCTGATGGAAGAAACCCTGTCACTGGCCCGGCGCATCACCGCCAACCCGGCCAGAACCCTGCGCCTGTCCAAGCGCCTGCTGCGCGAGGGCCAGCAGCAGCGCCTGTCCGACGTGTTGCAGCTGTCGGCGGCCTTCCAGGCCCTGGCCCATGAAACCGCCGACCACACCGAGGCGGTCAACGCCTTCGTCGAGAAGCGCCCGCCGGTTTTCACCGGGCGCTAGGGCCTGGCAATGGCCTGTCGGTCGGACAACTGAGGTCGGTGCTGTTCATCGCATCCCCCGGCTCAAGTCCCGCCGCCGAACACCCGCCGCGTCATGCGGGCGACCATCCCGATGCGCGTCCGCCGCGCAGCCGCGGAACTGGGCGCATAACCTGCTTCGTCGTCCGCCAGTCCCCAGTGATGGACCGGGCCCTGTGCCAGGCGCTCGAGCCCGGTGGCCGCGACATCGTCGGGCGAGGCAAGCTTGTCCGGCACCGGCAGGCCCTTGTCCGCCAGCAGCTTGCGGAAGGCCGGCGTGTCCGTCTGGCCCAGGACCAGGGTGAGCACATCGATGCCCTGGGGCTGAAGCTCGGCCCATAGCGCATCGCCGAAGCACAGTCCGAAGGCCTTGGTGCCGGCGTAGGCCGCCATGTAGGGAGCGCCGCCATAGCAGGCACCCGAGTTCACCAGCAGCAGCCCACCCCTGCCCCGCGGCTTCATGCTGCGCGCGAAGTGATGACAGCAGCGCATCGTCGCCATGACGTTGCGCTGCGCCAGGCCCAGCCAGGATTCGATGTCGCGATCGAGGAACAGCGCGCCGTTCGGATCGGCCCCGGCATTGAGCACCAGCAGGCCGACCTCGCGCGGCCCGACCAGGGCCACGATCCGCTCCATCGCATCGGCTGCGGCCAGGTCGACGCTGCCGGTGACGCAGTCGACCAGGCTCCGCTCACGAATCTCCCGCGCCAACTCCAGCAGGGGCTCCTCGCGCCGCCCCAGCAGGATGCAGTTGACGCCCCTGGACGCGATCAGCTGCGCAAAGGACCTGCCGGTGCCCTCGGACGCTCCCGCGATGAGGGCCCAGGGGCCGTAGCGCTCGGCGAAGTTCATCCTGCCTCCTTCCGGAATGCGGTCACGAAGATGCAAGGCCCGCGGCATGGCGCGCCGCGACATAACCCCAGACGAAGGACGGGCCGACGCTGCTGCCCGCCCCGGGATAGAAGCGCCCCATCACCGAGGCGGTCGAGACACCGGTGGCGTAGAGCCCCCGAATGATCGAGCCATCTTCGCGCAGCACGCGGGCCTGCTCGTCCGTCACGACGCCGCCGTAGGTGCCGACGTCGCCCGGGTAGACCGGCACGGCGTGGAACGGCGCCCGCTCGATGCTGCCCAGCGCCGGATTGGGCTGCTGCAGGTAGTCGCCCAGCCAGCGGTCGTAGGCGCGTTCGCCGCGATGGAAATCCTCGTCGCGATTGCCGGCGACAAAGCCGTTGAAGCGCTCGACCGTGGCCTTGAGCGTGGCGGGCTCCATGCCCAGTTGCCGCGCCAGTTCCTCGAGGCTGTCGGCCCGCTTCAGATAACCTTCGTCATACCAGCGCTGCGGCTTGCTGCTGCCTGGCAGGGTGCCGGCGAGCATGTACTTGGCCATGTACTGGCTGTCGAACACCGCCCAGCTCGGCACCGCAGGCACGCTCTTGTGACGTTCCAGCATGGCCTTGGCGTAGGCCATGTAGGAGCCGCCTTCATTCATGTAGCGCATGCCATCCTGGTCGACCAGGATGGCATGCGGCGCCGCCGTCATGGCCTGGGCGGTGGGCTTGATCTCGCTGTCTTCCGTGCCGGGCGGAATCGTCAACTGGTTGCCGACGCGCTCGTCCATCTGCGCGACGGCGGCACCGTGGCGCATCATCTCCTCGATCATCTCTCCGGTGTCGCCGGGCGCCGCCAGGCTCCACTGCACCGAGGTGCCCGGCATGTAGCGGTCGCGCATCCGCTGGTTGCGCGCAAAGCCGCCGGCATTGACCAGCACCCCCAGGCGCGCGGCAACCCGCCAGGGGCGGCCGTCCTTGGTGGTCTGCACGCCTTTCACGGCACCGTCCTCGGCGACCAGCCCGCTCACCGGGGAATCGGTGCGAATCTCGACGCCGGCGCGAAGCGCGGCCTGCAGCATGCGGCCCTGCAGCGCCGCGCCGCCGGCCACCCAGCGCTTGCCGGTGAGCCGCGCCAGCAGCGCACGCCACACCAGCTTCAGCACCAGCCATTTCACCCGCCAGGAGCGCTTGAGGGCGGGAAGTTCCAGCATCTCCTCCAGCGAAGCCGGCAGGGGAATCTGGACAAAGCTCGGTCGCAGTTTTTTCGCCCAGGGGCCCAGCTCGTTGATGTCGAACAGCTCGGCGACCACGGTGCGGCCGGCGGCGGAGCCCCCGGGCAGTTCGTCGTAGTAGTCCGGCCATTCCGCGACGCGCGTCAGCCGGACGCCCTGCCCGGCGAGGAATTCCAGCATGCGCGGCGACTCGGCCAGGTAGCGCCGGCGCCTGGCCGGCGTGGAGCCCGGTGCATCGCCCTGCCCGCCCAGCAGTGCCTCGAGATAGCGGGCCGCCTGCTCGTAGCTGTCGGCGACGCCGTCGCGCTTCATGAACGGATTGTCCGGTAGCCACATCACGCCACCGGAGCGGGCGGTGGTGCCGCCCACCAGGTCGGTCTTCTCCAGGATCAGGACGCTCTTGCCCGCCGCGCGCAGCACCAGCGCCGCGCACATGGAGCCGCCGCCGCTGCCGGCGATGACGAAGTCGAAGGTCTCGTTGAAATCCGTCGCCACGAATCGGGCCTAGGCCAGGGTGCTGATGATCTGCGGCAGGTCGACGGTCGTGCGGATCCCCGGCGCGGCCTCGCAGACGCAGGGGACGGCGTTGACGGCGCGGTGGGCCGTGAGCCCGGGCGATACCAGCGGCCATTGCTCGACGGATACCGGGAAGCGGATATCGACGGCCATCGGCACGTCGCCGGCCATCTCGATGCGCCAGCCATCGGAGCGCAGATCCCAGTCCGCATCGATGTCGGTGCCGCAATACCAGTTGGCGTCGAAGCTCATCAGCTTCTCGCCCTTGTACAGGCCGGTGACGGTGGCGCGCTGTGCCGCCACGGTGCCTGCCTCCAGGACCCCCGCGGCGATTTCGGTGCGGCGGCGGGCCAGCGCCACTTCGCCATGCGCCTCCACCGCGTCGAACCCGAGCCCCAGCGCCTCGGCCACCAGTTGCAATGACGGCGCGAAGGCCTCGCGAATATGATGCGCGCGGCCGGCATCGCGCCGCGGATCGGGCGCCTGCCCGAAGCCCATCACCTGGAACAGCAGTTCCGGCGAGTTGCGTGGAGCGAGGTTGGCAAACTCGCTGATGCGGAAGCCATCGAGGCGCCGCAGCAGCGAGGTCAGGACCAGCGGCAGCGCCTCGGTCACGAAACCGGGGCTCGCTCCAGTGGAGTGGATCGAGGCACCGCCCTGGGCACAGGCGGCTTCCACGCGCTGGCGCAGCTCGGGAGCCAGGCTCGCGGGATTGTTGAATTCGGTCCGCGTGGTGACGATGTTCTTGCCCGAGGCCAGGATGCGGCAGACGTCGTCGAAGTTGCAGCCCTGCTGCATGTACAGCACGCAGTCGGCGTCGAGCGCGAGGATGTCGTCGATGCTGCGCGTGGCCTTGACGCCGACGGGACCAAGCCCGCAGAACGTGCCCGCGTCGCGGCCCTGCTTGGCCTCGGAGTGGACGTACAGCCCCGCCAGGCTCATGGCCGGATGCTCGATGACCGAGCGCAGCGACCGGGTGCCGATATTGCCGGTGGCCCACTGCACCACCCGGTACCGCCGCTTCGAATGGCTTGCGCCTGCGCTCATGGCTTGCCCCGATCAGATGAATGGTTGCAACAGTCCGACGCTGCGCTCAGCCCGCCAGCCGGCGCGCCGCCAGCTCGCGCAGCTGGGCGGTCTTGATCTTGTTGGACGCGGTCATCGCCAGGTCCGCCTCCTCCAGGAACAGCACGCGACGCGGCACCTTGTAGCTCGACAGGCGCTGCGCGGCGAAGGCCCGCACGGCCGCTTCGTCCACCTGCGCACCCTCCTCCGGCACGATGCAGGCCACCACCATTTCCCCCAGCGTGTCGTGCGGGATGCCGACGGTGGCCGTGATCTTGACGCCTGGGCACTGCAGCAGCGCCGCATCGATCTCCAGGGGCGAGACGTTGGCACCACCGGTCTTGATGATGTCGTTGAGGCGCCCCTGCCAGTGCAGGCGACCCTCGGGGTCGATGAAGCCGCCATCGCCGGTACGGAAGTAGCCCTCCTCGTCGAAGGTCTCCTCTGCCGTCATGCGCAGGTAGCCGAGCATCAGCGTCGGGCCCTTCACGGCGATCTCGCCGGCCTGGCCTCGCGGCAGCACCTGCCCCGTGAGGGGATCGACGACGCGCAGGGTGTTGCCCGGCAATGGCAGGCCGTTGTTGCCCTTGGCGATCTCGGCCGGCGTGCCGTTCGGGTAGACGGTGACCAGCGTGAAGGTCTCGGTGCTGCCGTAGGCCGATACCGGCTCCTGCCAGTCGCAGTTCACCGTGGGGTGCGTGCGCAGCGCAGAGGTCTCGCCGACGTAGCGCAGTGAACTGAGGTCCGCGTCCTTCCAGCCCGGGTCATCGACCAGCTTGACCCACTGGTGCGGCCAGGCGATCGGCAGGGTCACGCGCTCGGCCTGCATCAGGTGCAGGGCCTCGCCCGCCAGGAAGGCACTTTGCAGCACCAGGCAGCCGCCGGAAGCAAAGGTGGCACCGAGCGCCATCGCGAAGTTGCCCGACCAGAAGAAGCCGTTGGCGGTCCAGGTGCGCACGCCGGGATCGAGGCCGAAGATGCCGCGCCAGCGCCAGCACTGCAGCGCGGCGGCGCGGTGCGTGTGCTGGATCGCCTTCGGCTTGGCCGTGGAGCCCGAGGAGAAGAACACGAAGCCGCGGTCCGTCGGCGCGACCTCCGCACTCATGGCCTCGACCAGCAGCGCCGGGGCCAGCGGCCCGGCGTGCAGGAAATCATCCCAGCGCTCGAAGGCGCCGGCAGGGCAGGCATCGCCGATGCAGACCGTGCGCCGCAGGTAAGGCAGATGATTCGACTGCATCTCGCCCCGTGCGCTGGCGAGGTCCGGGCAAAGCGCGATCAGCTCGGTGGCGAAATCGCGGCCCAGCACCGTGCGCTCGAAGATCAGCAGGGAGACGTCGGCGACGCGCAGCTGGTATTCCAGCTCCAGGCCCTTGGCGAAGGTGCTCAGCGCCACGCAGGTGCCACCGGCGAGCGCGATGCCGAACATGCCGCTCACCCACTCCGGGCGGTTGGTGACCAGCAGGCCCACGCGCGTGTCCTTGGTCACGCCGCGGGCGACCAGCGCGCGCGCCACCGTGAACGCTTCCTCCCAGACCTCGGCATAGCTGCGACGCAAGATGCTGCCGTCCGGCAGGTGGAAGACCAGGGCTTCCTGGCCGGCATTGGCCGCGCAGACCTCGCGCAGGAATCCGCCCAGGGTCAGCGCGCCCAGTTGCTCTTCGGCGAGCGGGATGCCGCGAATGCTGGAGTCGGTCACCGGCAGGTCCTCGCGGCATGCATGCGGACCCGCACGGCGGGGTCCAGCGCCGGCACGCCGGGCTCGAGCCGGGCCCCCAGGGTCTTGAACAGCATCGCGGCGATTTCGTAGCAGCCCACCACGTACACGATGTCGATGATCTGCTCGGTGCTGAAGTGCTGCGACAGCCGCTCCCAGGTGCCGTCGCCGATGCAGGCGTCGGCATTCAGTTCATCCACCGCCCGCAGCAGGTCGGCGTCCACCGGGTCCCAGCCCGGCGCATCGGGGCCGACCTGCAGCCGCTCGATCTCCGCTTCGCTCAGGCCCGCACGCAGGCCCAGCACGGTGTGCTGCACGAACTCGTACTCCGAGCAGCGCAGCCAGCTGATGCGCAGGATCAGCAGTTCACGGATGCGCCTGGACACGGTGCTGGCCACCGCGACGTGGTTGTTGAAGGTCAGGAAGGCCTTGGTGGCCACCGGGTGGCGCAGCATCACGCCCAGGCCATGCATGCCGCGGGGGTCCTTGCCCTGCCAGTTCGCCAGCACGAAGTCGCGGGCGCCCGGGAAGGCGCTCATCGCGTCCAGGATCGGGGCATCCCAGTCGGGAGGCAGCAAGGGCTCGACGCGCGCTGCGATGTCATTCTGCATTGGTGGCTCTCCGCCGACTTGTTCAAAAACTTCGCCGACTAGCGCGGCGTCCACTCCGACGTCAGCGCGAAGTCCGACAGGTACTTGGTGGAGCTCCAGCCGCCATCGACGACGATGGTCTGGCCGTTGATGAAGCTGCCACCGGGCGAGCACAGGAAGGCGATCGTGCTGGCCACGTCCTCGACGGTGCCGAGGCGCGTGTGCGGCGTCATCTCGACGTTCATGCGCCGGAAGCGCTCGTCCTGCAGGCGCCCTTCGGTCATCGGCGTGACCGTGACCCCGGGCGCCACGGCATTGCAGCGGATGCCGGCGGCACCGTACTGGCAGGCGATGTGCTGGGTCAGTCCGGTCAGGCCGGCCTTGGCGGCCGAGTAGGCGCCGCCGCGCAGGCCGCCGAGAATGGCGAAGGTGGAGGTGACGTTGATGATCGCGGCGTCCTTCTTCATGTGCACGATCGCCTCGCGCGCCATGCGGAACGGCGAGCGCAGCATCAGCCCCAGGAAGTGATCCAGGGTCTGGTCGTCGGTCTCGTGCAGCGGCTTGGGACTGCCGATGCCGGCATTGTTGACGAGAAAGTCGATCCTCCCCCAGCGCGACAGCGCCAGGTCCACCGCCTGCCGCGGCGCGGTGTCGGCGGTCAGGTCCACCGCCAGGGTGGCGACTCTTGCGGGGTCGCCGATGGCCGCGGCCAGGTCGGCCAGGCGCCGCTCGTCGCGGCCGACACCCAGCACGGCCATCCCCGCCTCGGCCAGCTTGACGGCCGTGCCAAAGCCGATGCCGCTGCTCGCCCCTGTAACGATCGCTACTTGCATATCACTGGCTCACCTTGATCCTCACGAATCTACGAAGTATTGCGGCCGTCGTATTGATCGATCAGGACAGCGCTTTGACTCGGGGCGACAGCCCGGCTGGCGTCACTGGCAAGCCGGCTGTCGCGATTCATCAAGACGCGCCGGGCGCGCAGCCCTAGGGTTGGGCTTCCCCAAAGAGCTGCCGCGATGCCGAGTGAGCTGAACCCCGATCGAAAACTGGTCTCCGGGCGCTGGATCCGCTGGGACGAGACGCGCGCCGCCCGCGCCTATGCCGAAGGCCGCTGGATCCACCAGACCCTGGCCGATGCCCTGCAGCAGGCCGCGGACCAGACCCCGCGCCGCGTGCTGCTGGTCGACGGCACCCAGCGCATCGACTGCCAGACCCTGCATGCGCAGGCCACGCGGCTCGCGCAGGCCCTGCTGGCCCGCGCGCCCGGCGGCAGCGTGGTGTCCTTCCTGCTGCCCAACTGGCACGAGGCGGCGGTGATCTACCTCGCCGCGACCCTGGCCGGCATGGTGGTCAACCCCATCCTGCCCTCGCTGCGCGATCGCGAACTGCAGTTCATCCTGAAGGACGTGAACAGCCGCCTGGTGTTCGTGCCGGCGAGCTTCCGCCAGCAGGACTACGCCGCGATGCTGGGCCGCGTGGCGGCGCAGATCGAAAATCCGCCCGAAGTGGTGGTGCTGCGCGGCGACCCGGGTCCGCATACGGCCTACGACTCCCTGCTGCGGCAGGAACCGCCGGCCACGGCCTTTCCCGCGCGCGATCCCGACGCGGTGCGCATGGTGCTCTACACCTCGGGCACCACCGGACGACCCAAGGGCGTGCTGCATACGCACAACAGCTTGCACGCGCTGATCCGACAGGTCGGCGAACACTGGCGGGTGGAGCCGGGGGACAGGTTCCTGGTGCCCTCGCCCATCGGCCACATCGGCGGCTCGATCTATGCCTTCGAGAGCCCGCTGCTGCTCGGCACCACCGCCGTGCTGATGGAACGCTGGGATGCCGATGAGGCGGTGCAGATCATGCAGGCGGAGGGCTGCAGCCACATGGCCGGCGCCACGCCGTTTCTCGAACAGCTGCTGGCCGCCAGCCGCCGCGCCGGCACGCGGCTACCCAGCCTCAAGGTCTTCGTCTGCGGCGGCGCCTCGGTGCCGCCCTCGCTGATCCGCGACGCGGCGGACTACTTCGAGCGTGCCGTCGTCACCCGCGTCTATGGCTCCACCGAAGTACCGATCACCACCGTCGGCGCCACGCGGCCGGAGGAGACGCGGCAGGCTGCCGATACCGATGGCCGCGCGGGCTTTGCCGAGATCACACTGCTGAACCACGGCTCCGCTCCTGCTGGCGAGGGCGAGATTCATGCCCGCGGCCCGCAGATGCTGGTGGGCTACCTGCATCCGGAAGACGAGGCCGGGTCGTTCGATGCGCAGGGCTATTTCCGCACCGGCGACCTGGCGCGATTCGATGACGACCGCTACCTGGTCGTGACCGGCCGCGCCAAGGACATCATCATCCGCAACGGCGAGAACATCTCGCCCAAGGAAGTCGAGGACATCCTCATCGGCCATCCGCAGATCGCCGAGATCGCCATCGTTGGGCTGCCCGACGCACGCACCGGCGAACGCGCCTGCGCGGTGATCGTTCCCCCGAAGGGCGCGCCCGGCCCCGACGTGGCCAGCCTGCGCAGTTTCCTCAACGCGCAGGGTGTCGCCCTGTTCAAGGCGCCCGAGCAGGTGCTGCTGCTGGAGGCGCTGCCCAAGAACGATGCCGGCAAGGTCCTGAAGCACCAGCTCCGCGCGAGTCTCCTGCAGCCCGCTTAAAGTGCTTATTAAACAACATTGTTGATATAAATTCCTTGCGCTGACTGCGGCGCTGGGCCATCCTCGCCCCGTACTGGCGGAGGATTTTTCAATGGCAGGGGCATGCGCGACAGACTCTCCGGGCCCGGAAGCAGGGGCCGCCGACGAGGCCCATGCACTGGTGCGCGTGGATGCCCTGCGCAAGTTCGGCGAGGTGGTCACCGGGCTCGGCGGCAACCCGGCCGCCCTGCTGTCCAAGGCCAACATCGACCCTGGCGTGCTGGACAACCGCCATGCGCTCATCCCCTACCGCACACTGGTGCAGCTGCTCGAGCGCGCCGCGGACGAACTGGACTGCCCCGACTTCGGCATGCGCCTGGCCGCCGCCCAGGATGGCCTGAAGGTCCTGGGGCCGCTGGAATTCGCGATGCGCAACTCGCGCACGCTGCGCGAGGCCTTCCACTACTGCACACAGCATCTGCAGGTCTACAGCACTGCCTCGCAGATGCATGCCCAGCCGGGGCCTGCGGACAGCGAGCTGTTCTTCCATTTCGAGATCCTGCTGCCGAAACTGTCCGGGCACTGCCAGGCCATCGAACGCGCCCTGCTGCTGGCCCAGCACGTGGCCCTGCACGTCACCGGCGGCCAGACGCGCGCACGCGAGGTCTGGTTCATGCACGAACCCCTGTCGCCGCCCTCGGGCTATCTCGATTACTTCGGCAGCCCCGTGCGGTTCGGACAAGCCATGGACGGCCTGCTGTTCGCCGAGCCGGACCTGGATACCCCGGTTCCCGATGCGGACCCGCAGCTCTACGAGCTGGCCTCGGACTTCATCAGCAGCCGCTTCCCGGCGAAGGATTCGCTGCTCAGTGCCCGCATGCGCGGCATCGTCGAACGCCTGCTGCTCGACGGCGGCTGCAGCTACGACGGCGTGGCCTCGATGCTGGGCATGCATCCGCGTACGCTGCAGCGTCGCCTGAAGGCCGAGGGCGAGTCCTTCGAGGCGATCAAGGACGGCGTGCGCCGCGATATCGCCCTGCGCTATCTCCGGCAATCGAGCGTGCCCCTGATCCAGGTCGCCCGGATGCTGGGCTATGCCGAGACCTCGGCCCTGTCGCGCAGCTGCTATCGCTGGTTCTCGGCCTCGCCGCGCCAGCTCCGGCACGGCGCTGCGAATGTCGAGGACCGGGCACGCGCCCAGAGCGCCTGAAGCGCCGATCGCCCGCGCCACCGGCGCGCATCCGCATGCTGCATCGCAACAACCGCGGCCCTGCCCCGCTCGCCATGACCGCCACCCGAATTCCGGACGGATGGCTGTCCCTGCCGGCCGCCTTTACAGCGGCCCGGCCCTGGGCAACAATGAACATCAGTGTTGAATAATTCAACGGGTACGATGCGAGGAGAGAGCGCATGAGTCCGGTCGATTCCACGGCAAGCCTGTCCGATCCGGGCCGGGGATTTGCGCGCAAGGAGCGCGCGACTCCGGTACGGCGCGGCACGCCATCGCCCGCGGGCGCCCAGTGGTCGATCGACCAGGCCGGCATGGTGCGGGCACGCACTTTCGGCAAGTTCGAAGACGTGGTGACGGGCCTCGGCGCAAACGCCAGCGCCCTCCTGCGGGAATCCCCGATCGACGCCACGGCACTGCAGGACGAGAACGGCGCCCTGCCCTTCCTCGACGTGGCGCAGCTTTTGGAGCACGCGGCAACCGAGCTCGCCTGCCCGGATTTCGGCATGCGGCTCGCCGCGGCCCAGGCCATGCAGGGGCCGGCAAAGACCCTGGGGCCGATCGGCATCGCCATCCGCAACGCCCCGACGCTGCGCGAGGCGCTGCAGTACTTCTCCGACCACGTACACGCGTACAGCAGCGCCGCGCGCCTGTGCATGGAACAGCTGCCGGACGACGGCAGGATCTTCATGCTGTTCGAGAACGTCCCCGCCACCCCGGCGATCCAGGTGCAGGCCACGGAGCATGCCCTGGCCCTGATGCACCACCTGGTCAATGCGATCAGCAAGGGGCGCATCCGCTCCCCGGAAATCTGGTTCAGCCACGAGCCGCGCGCGCCGCTGTCGGTGTATCGCGCCAACTTCAACGCCACGGTGCGCTTCGGGCAGAGCATGAACGGCCTGTTCTTCGAGGATCGCGATCTCGACCTGCCGCTGCCGGAGCGCGACGCGCAGCTCTACGAGATCGCCACCAGCTATGTCGACCAGCGCTTTCCCGCCATTCCCAGGGGCCTGGCCACGCGGGTGCGCGTCATCATCACGCACCTGCTCGCGGAAGGCAGCTGCACCCACGAGCACGTCGCGGCAAGGCTCAGCCTGCACCCGCGCACGCTGCAGCGCCGGCTGCGCGACGAGGGCGAATCCTTCGAGTCGATCAAGGACCAGGTCAGGCGCGAGGTCGCGCTGCGCCATCTCGGCCAGGCCAACGTCTCGCTGGTGCGGATGACGGAGATTCTCGGCTACTCCGAAACCTCGGTGCTGTCACGCAGCTGCCACCGCTGGTTCTCCGCCTCGCCGCGCCAGTTGCGCAAGGAGCAGTCGGCCAACGCCGGCGCAGCCTCTCCGGGCCCGCGCGAGTCGATCAGGTAACCCGCAAGGAGACTCCCCAGGATGTCGCTGCACGCCGGGCGCTACGCCGCCACCCGATCGCCCCGCCTCGCCGCGGGCTGGAACCTGAAGCACCTCACCCCGCCCAGCCGCCTGTTCGGTGCCAATGGCCTGCGCACCGGCCCCGACGGCCGCATCTACGTGGCCCAGGTATCCGGCAGCCAGATCAGCGCCCTGGATGTCCGCACGGGCCAGATCGAGACCATCAGCGCCAAGGGCGGCGACATCATCGCGCCCGACGACCTGGCCTTCGATGCGGCCGGGAACCTGTACGCCACCGAGGTGATGGACGGTCGGGTCAGCATGCGCGGCGCCGACGGCCGCACGCGCGTGCTGCGCGACGACATCCCCTGCGCCAACGGCATCACGGTCCACCAGGGCCGTTTGTTCATCGGCGAGTGCCGCATCGGTGGCCGCCTGCTGGAACTGGACCTCAACGGCGGCGCGCCGCGGGTGCTGCTCGCAGACGTGCCGATGCCCAACGCCATGGAAGTCGGCCCCGACGGCATGCTGTATTTCCCGGTGATGGGCAGCAACGAGATCTGGCGGATCAACCCCGAGGGCGGCCCCGCGGAGAAAGTGGCGGCCGATCTCGGCGTACCCGATTCGGTGAAGTTCGATTCCAGCGGCTGCATCGTTTCGACCCAGGTTCACTCGGGCGAGGTGCTGCGCATCGATCCGCGCAACGGCGAGCGCAGCGTGCTGGCGCGGCTGGACCCCGGCCTGGATAACCTGACATTCGTCGGCGAGCGCCTGTTCGTCTCCAACTTCAACGGGCAGATCACCGAAATCGCCGGCAACGGCGACACCCGCAACCTGCTGCCCTGCGGCCTCAACGGGCCGCTCGACCTTGCGGTGGACAGCAGCGGCCAGGTCTACGTCGCCGATGGCGCCAATCTCTTCGTGCTGTTGCCGGACGGCGCACTCAGGTCGGTCGGGATGCTGTTCAGCCCCGGCTACCCGGGGTATGCCCGCGGCCTGGCTGCCGTCGGCGACGGCGAGCTGATCGTCGCCACCGCCGGCGGACAGGTTTCGCGCTATCGCCCGGCGCAGAACCAAAGCGAGGTCCTGGCCCAGGGCTTCGACCAGCTTTACGGCCTGGCCGTGGCGCCCGACGGCAGCGTGATGGTTGCGGAGCTGGGCATGGGTCGCGTGCTGTCCATCCGCGCGGGCAAGGTCGAGGTTCTCGCCTCCGGCCTGCGCGATCCGGTAGGCGTGGCGCTGGACGCCGACGGCGCCTGCCTGGTCTCCGAGGCGGCTGCGGGGCGGGTGGTCCGGCTCGCCCGCTCCGGTATCGAAACCGTGCTGGACGGACTGCAGCGGCCGCAGGGCATCCTGGTGCGGGACGGGAAACTCTACGTCGTCGATGCGGGCGCGCAGACGCTGATCTCCTTCGACCTGAAGACGAAGGAGCGCCTCACCCTCGCCGCCGACCTGCCGGTCGGCGCCCCGCCCGGCGTCATTCCGAAGCCCCTGCGCGGATTCCCACCCTTCTCGGGACCGATGGGCCCGTTCGCCGGCATCGCCGCCGGCCCGGATGGAACGCTCTATCTGTCCGCCGATGGCGATGGCAGCGTGCTGGCGCTCAAGCAATCCTGAGCAGGACCTGGATGATCGATGTCGGCAGCAAGCTGCCGACAAGCCATTCCCCCAAAGAGAACTTCGGGCAGGCTCTACCCTTTCCCGGGTCCCAAAAGAGATCGCCCTCCCGGCCTGTCCAGGCCGGGAGGGCGATGATGCATCACACGGATCTGACCGCGATCACTGGTTGGCCGCCGCCCCGAAGTTGTACTTCAGTCGTGCACCGATCATGCGCGGCGTACCCACGGCGCGCGATTCGTAGGCCAGCAGGTTGTAGGTACCGCTGGTGTAGGTCGTGTACTCCTCATCGAGCACGTTCGTCGCGAAGGCGGTCAGGTCCACCGGCGAACCGAGGATCCTGGTCCAGCCGAGGTTGAGGTTCAGCAGGTCGAAGGCCGGCAGCATCCCGAAGGGACCCGAGCTGCTCGCCGCCGAGCGCTGCTCGCCGATGTAGGAGTAGGTCAGGCCGGCATAGATCTGGCCCCATTCCGGCGACACCGGCAGTTCCCAGTTCAGCGCGGCCACGTAGCTCTGCTTCGGTGCGTACGGCAGTTCGTCGCCGACCTCCGCGATTGGTGTCACCGAAGCCCTGGCAATGGCACCACCGGCATCGCCCACGCGGTCGGTCTGGTCTTCCTGCTCCAGCAGTTCCGTATCGAGCAGGGAGAAGGACAACGCGAACGACAGGCTGTCGAGCAGCTGGAAATAGGCGTCGCCCTCGATGCCCTGGATGCGCGACTTGCCGGCGTTGACGATCGTCGTGGTCTGCAGCGACGGCGCCGAGACATAGCCCAGCTGCAGCTGCTGGTCGGTGAAGTCGTTGTAGAACACCGCCAGGTTGAAGCGGCCCGGGATCGGTCCGCCGAACTGGGTCTTCAGGCCCAGCTCATAGGTGTCCACCTTCTCGGGCCTGAAGGTGTCGACACCCGAATCCGCGGCGAGGATGACGCTGCCCTGGCGGTAGCCGCGCAGGTACTTGGCATAGATCATCTGCCCTTCGAAGGGCTTCCAGTCGAACTCGATCAGGCCGGTCGGCGCCTTGCTGCTGGTTTGCGGCGTGGTGATCGTCTCGGTCGGCGCCTGCGGGATCGCGAGGAGCCAGGCGTAGCGGGTCTTGATGCCATAGCCCTCGGTATGGTCCCAGGTGTAGCGCAGACCGCCGGTGAAGCTGAACTCCTCGTTGAAGTGCCAGGTCCCCTGGGTATACGCGGCACGGTTCAGGTACTCGGTCTTGTACTCCTGCACCAGCACGCCACCGACCACGCCGCCCAGCGGGTCGAAGCAGTTGAACCCCGAGGCAGGGCCCTCGAGGGTAGCCATCTCGCAGGAGATCAGGCCGGCGGAGTTGTTGCCGGAGAAGCCATCCGGGCGGCTGTTCTCGAAGTAGACACCGCCCTGCCAGTCCAGTGCGCCCTCGAAGGACGTGCCCTGCAGCTGCAGTTCGCCGACGTAGGTTTCCTGGCTGGTGACCGGGATGTCCGGGTTGCGCACCGAAACGCCGGTCTTGAACTCACGGCTCGCGTCCGGATCGATCGGTATGGGGGGAAGACCAGGAACGGGAAGGCCCACGCTGTACCGGAACTGCGTCCCGAAGATGTCCGAGCCGTTCTCCGTATGGAGATGGGCATAGGCCAGGATGTTCTTGAGCGTGACGTTCTCGGCCAGATCCCAGGTCAGCGTATTGATCAGGCGCTTCTCCTCGATGTTCGTCATCGGGCTCTTGATCGTGCTGACCACGTCGTAGAAGCCGTTCTGACCCGCGTCCGCCTGACGAGCGAGCTGTTGCTGGCAGGACTTGGACTGCAGCAGGCCGGAGAACAGCAGGAAGAAGTCCGTACCGACAAAGTTGGGATTGCAGGCATAGAGCTGCGAGCTGTAGCCGGTGCTCTCCGAATCGATGTAGGACAGGATGGTGTAGTTCTCGACGTCGTCGGTGATGTTCCAGACCGTGCTGAGACGCCCGGAAAGGTAATCGACGCTGCCCAGCGCATCGGTGCCGATGCCGGTGATGTTGTTCAGGTGACCGTCGCGCTCGTTGCGGTCGATGCCGAGCCGGAACTTGAAGTCCTCGGACACCGGCACGTTGAGCACGCCCTGCTGGCGCAGCATGCCCCACTCGCCGCCCGACAGTTCGACGTAGCCTTCGAACTCGTCCTTCGGTCGGTTGGGCACCAGCAGCACCGCGCCGCCCGTGGTGTTGCGTCCGAACAGCGTGCCCTGCGGGCCCTTGAGGACCTGGACGTTGGCCAGGTCGAACATCGCACCCGGGCCGGCGCCGTCGCCGGAGGTCTGCGAACTCTGGCCGCGCGGGGCCACGACTTCGGCCATGTAGGTGGCGACCGAGGCCGTCGTGCGCAACTCCTGGGTGAAGCCGCGGATCGAGAAGGTGGCGTTGTCGGCGCCGAAGCGGTTGTTGGTCGACAGCGACGGCGTGTAGGCCGCCAGGTCGGCGGAATTGGTGATGTTGGCGTTGGCCAGCTGCTTGCCGTCGAACACCGTGATGGAGATCGGCACTTCCTGCATGCTTTCTTCGCGACGCTGGGCGGTGACGATGATCTCCTCGATCACCTTGGCCCGCGGCGCGGGTGCCGCGGCCGGGGTCGCTGCGGCGGCCTTCTGCGGAACCGGGATCAGGTCCAGCGGCAACTCGGTCTCGGCCACGGGGGCGGCAGGCGCGGCGGCGGGAGCAGCATCGGCTGCAGCGGCGGGCGCGGCGGCGGCCGGCGGGGTGGCGGAGCCGGCGGCAGACGCAGCCGCCGGTGCCGGAGGCAACTCCGGGAGATCCTCCGAAAGGGCGTCGAGCACCGCATCCATGCCCGGGTCCGACTCCGCCGCAGCCGGCTGGGCCGGCGCGGCGCCCTGCGGCGCTTCGCTCCTGGCCTGCTGCGGAGCGGGAGCATCCGCCGCATCGGCCTCTTGCGCCGACGCGGTGAAGGAGTATCCGGCACCCAGCCCGGTGACCAGACTCGCGGCCATGGCTGCGATAACTTTCTTCATGGATCTCCTCTCACTCTTCTATTGTTGATCGTCCGGCGGACTGCCGGATCGGTAAGCACGAAATTCTGTACATCCACCAGGCTCACGCGCACGCGCCCATCGAGGGCCATGGCATAGGACACAGGCTAGCGGTGCAGGCGCTCTACTTCTTGACCCGGCACGACCTACTTCTTGACCATGCACGACAAGGGGGGCGGCAATGCAAGGCATCCCCTGAATGCTGTCCCGGCTGAGCGGTGCCCACGCCTTTTTTTGACTCCGGAGTCGACCCGGACACATCGACAGCTTGCCGCGGGGTCCGGCAGGAATTCCTGCCCGAAAAAGCTTAGGCCGGGGCATGCCGCCGCAGGTGACCCTGCAGCGGCATGCCTGCCCACAAGACTTCAGCTCAGCTCGACCACGCCGCCGCCGAACGCGGAGACTTCGCCGGTCTGCGTCACGGCGTGCTGCTTGATCTCCACCAGCTTGCGGCCGCCGTCCTCGAACTTGCGGATCACCTCACCGTTGATGAACACGGTGTCGCCTTCCGGGTTGTGGCGACGGATCTGGCAATGGCTGCTGCGCAGGAAGCCTGCATCGCCCTGCCAGTTGGTCAGGTGGTGCGTCAGCCAGGAGCAGCGCTCCGGGCCGTAGTCATAGGCGCCCGGGGTGCCGACCTTGAGCGCGAACTCTTCTTCCCAGTGCACGCGCTCCGGGCAGTCGGGGATGTTGAAGCGGTTCTTGATGCCCAGGCCCGGATGCTTGTGGTGCTGCTGCCAGGCCAGCTTGTTGGCGCGGATGTAGAGGCCGCCCCAGCCCTGCGCGTAGCAGATGAAGCCGGTGACGGTCATCGGCCCCTTGACCATGGTCGGCAGCTTGTCGCCGACCTGCACCTCGTTCCAGTTGCGCGGGGTCGCACCCTGCACCGGCTCCTTGGCATACAGCTCGAAGATCTTGGCCAGTTCGTCCTCGGTGTACTTCTTCGGCTCGCGGGCCTTCACCTCGGTGTACTTGGTGCCCTGCTCGCGCGCCACGTCGCGATCGGTGCGGAAACACCAGCTGTCGGCCTCGGCGACGAAGTCACCATGCTGGTTGTAGAAACGCACGTTGTAGATCTGCTGGAACGAGCGACCGGCGAAGCGGGTCTGGTGCTCGATCAGGTCCTTGAGCTTGGCCTCGGTGCGGATGGTGTCGTTGCGCAGCACCGGCTTGTGCCACTGCCAGTTGGCGCCCGCCCACATGGCATGCACGCCCGACAGGCCGCCGACGTAGCCGGAGATGATGCGGCTGGTGGTGAACAGGAAGCTCGGCAGCGCCGTGATGCCGCCGAAGCGCGACCTGGCCGCGTATTCCGGATCGCACCACAGCGGGTTGTCGTCACCGATGCCGTGGGAGTAGTGACGGATCGCGTCGCGGGTCGCCTCGTAGTTCCAGGGCTCGACGGTGTCGGTGATCGCGACGCCGATGCGCTGGCGCAGTTCGTCCAGGCCCTTCTCGGTGATCTTGGGAAATGCGGCGGCAGTATCGTAAGACATGTGGTTCTCCTTGAATGCGAAGTTCAGGTAGCGGCAGCTGCGGCGTTCTCGCGGTCGCGCAGCACCTTTCGGTTGACCTTTCCGGCCGGGGTCTTGGGCAGTTCGTCGACGACGACGATCACCCTCGGGTACTCATGCTGGCTGAGGCGCTCACGGGTGAAGTCCTGCAGCTCGCGGACAAAGCGGTCGTCCTCCGGGCGGGGGCTGACGACGAAGGCCTTCACCACCTGCCCGCGCAGCGGGTCCTTCACGCCGATGACGGCAGCCTCGCGCACGTCCGGATGCTTGAGCAGGACGTTCTCGATCTCCACGGCGCTCATGGTCCAGCCGGCGGAGATGATCACGTCGTCGGCGCGGCCGCCGTGGTAGAAGTGGCCGTCCTCGTCGATCCAGCCCAGGTCCTTGGTCGGTACCCACAGGCCGCGGCGCAGCAGCTTCAGCTCGCCGACCTGGCGCGGCGCGCAGGGCTTGCCGCCGGGGTCCTGCACTTCCACGGTCTGGCCGGGGATGGCCTTGCCGAGTGAGCCCGGCTTGACCTGGAAATCCGGCGCGCCTGGGTAGTTCACCAGCACCACGCCGACCTCGGTGGTGCCGTACATGCTGCACACCGGGCGCCCGAACAGCTTTTCCGTGAACTCCAGCGTCGCCGGGTCGATCGGCTCGCCGGTATAGGACAGCTTCTGCAGGCGGAAGCGGAATTTCTCCGCTTCGCCGGTGGCCTTCATCATGCGGTAGTGCGTCGCCGCCGCGGACAGGTTGGTGATGCCATAGTCCTGCAGGGCCTGCAGCAGGCGCAGCGCAGCGAACTTGCCGGACAGGGTGCCGGTGGTCACGCCCAGCGACAGCGGCGCCAGCGTGCCATGCCACATGCCATGGCCCCAGGCCGGGGAGGACGGGCAGAAGAAATCGTCGTCCGGGCGCACGCCGGTGCCGTACAACGCCGCCAGGGCCAGCACCACGATGGAGCGGTGCGTGTGCTTGACCGCGGCGGGCAGTTCGCGCGTCGTGCCCGAGGTGTACTGGAAGGCGGCGAGGTCATCGCCCTTCGTGTTCACCGTAAAGGTATCCGGGTAGGCCTTGAGTTCCTCGAACAGGCTGTCGTCGGCCACCACCACCCGCGTGTTCGCCGCGGCGCGCGCCATCCCGGCCTTCTCGGTGTTGGTCACCAGGATCACCGGCGTGCAGTCCGCCACGCGCAACTGCAGGCCCTCGGGCCCGAACAGGGTGAACAGCGGCACGCTGATGGCGCCGGTCTTCATCGCACCGAACATCGCGGTGTAGAAGGCCAGCGAGGGGTCGAGCATGAAGGCGACGCGGTCGCCCGGCTTCACGCCCTGCGCCAGCAGCCAGTGGGCGAAGCGGCTGGACCAGCCCGACAGTTCGCGGAAGCCGATGATCTCGTCGCGCCCGTCGGCATGCGCCACCCGCACCGCGATCCGCGCGGGGTCGCCGGCATGCCGGTCGACGCACTCGTGCGCGATGTTGAAGGACTCCGGGGTCCCGTCGAACAGGGCCCAGAGCGCCTGCGTCGAGAAATGCCGCTGTGCATCGGCATGGCTCGTGTAGTCCGTCAGCTTGCCCATCCAACTCCCTTGAATTCCGTTCCAGGCGACGACCCGGCCCGGTGCTTATTCATGAGACCAGACCGCAGCAGTTGTTGTCAATATGCAATATATGTTCTATTAGTGCAACAATCGATACACGACTCCGGCGTTGCCGGATCGGCACCGGGGTGCATAATGCTTCGACTCCATCACGGCACCGGCAGCACTCGACGATGAAGCGGCACGTTCAGGCAACGATGAACGTTGAGGCAGAGCTGAGCGCTCCCAGCGCGCAGGTGCAACTCGTGCAGTACCGTTTCAACGAGCCGCCCGAGAGCGTGGTGCGCCTGGACTCCCATATCCGCGTCGAGCTGTGCCTCAATACCCGGCACCACAGCGCGCGCGCCTGTTTCGCCGGCTGGCGCAGCAGCCGCTTCGAGCGCATCGGCGAAGTCTTCGTGGTGCCGCCCACCATCGAGATGGCCGCCCGCAGCGACGAAGACCGCTCGCTGGAATCGGTGATCTGCCTGCTGGAGCTGGCGCCGGTGCTGGCCCTGTTCGACCGCCTGCCGGAGATGAGCGAGCGCTTCCTGCTGCTGGGCCTCGATGTGCGCGACGACAACGTGCGCCACGGCATGTTGCGCCTGGCCGACGAAGCGCGTCACCCCGGCTTCGCCAGCCAGATCCTGGTGGAGTCCATCGCCTCGCAGGTCAGCGTGGACCTGCTGCGCTACGGCCTGGCCCTGCCCGAGCGCAGCGTGCAGGGCGGGCTCTCGCCCTGGCAGCTGCGCCGCATCGAGGAACGCCTCTACGAGGTGCGCGAGGCCCCGAGCCTGCAGGAGTTGGCCGGGCTCTGCGGCTTCTCCGTGCGCCAGCTGACGCGCAGCTTCCGCATCGCGCGCGGCTGCTCGGTGGGCGAACACGTCGCCGACCGCCAGATCGGCCATGCCAAGCGCCTGCTCGCGGCCGAAGAAAGCGTGGCCTCGATCGCCGGCACGCTGGGATTCTCGTCCTCCTCCAACTTCTGCTACGCCTTCCGCCGCGCCACCGGCCTGACCCCCGGCCAGTACCGCCAGTCCCTGCCCTCCTTCCGGGCGATCCAGCACGTGCGCCCGGCGCGGCCGGAAGCACTGGCCAGGGCCTGAAGCCGGCGCTTGGCGCCGCTTGCATCCCTGAACTTCTGGGACCTGCTAATTTCGACGAATCCAAATTTGTGCAGGGAGGCCACAAAGGTCGTCGATGATTCAAATACCTGACTTTGAGCCTGTCGTTTTAATCGGCGACAACACGCATCTAATCGCAGAGGTTTCGTCGCTCTTTAGACGGGAGCGTCGTTACCTATCGGTCAGCGATGGGCCTCGGATGGCCCGGATCGACTGGACGAATGAAGTGACACGCCGAAGTAACTTAGTTGCACACGTCCAACCTCGAAAGGTGCTCTTTACCGATCTCACGGACGCCGCCGCGGAAGCCCTGTCCCAGCACATACCAGCGACGTTGGTCTCGCGCATCAGCACCAGAGATGAGGCCAAGTTGGCCCTCCTGGGCGTTGTGCGCGCTCGCGACACAGAATTCGCGTGGGGCGAGCGCAATCTTGGTATCGGCTTGATGCTGGCGCGTCAGACCGGCGCCATGCTGCGAGTGGATCCTACGGTCGATCCATCCAACATAAATTTTGTTGAAGCCGGGCAACACGTACTCATCGCCTGCGAATCAGGCAACGAGATGAGTCAGATCATCGCTAGCAATCTCACCCATGCCATCGGTGGCAGCCTGGTCGTGTTTGATCCACTTCCTGATGTAGAAGCCGACGAGCTGATTGAGGCCCTGTATCAAGTTGGGGGTGGAGCCGGAGCAGCGCGTTTTGAAGATCTATCAGCTCGTGTACGTGCGTTATTGCCCGCGGAGGTAAGGGCGGATCGATTCACAGAGGTTCTATTCGTTACACATCGTTTTCCCTACGGAATTGGGATACCAGAGCGTCCTAGTTCCCATCTATTTGCTTATCCCGACCTCGGGCGCACTATCGTCCAGTCTCTTTGGGCGACTCAGAACGCCGATCTCAGCGCGCGCACCGCACTGTTGGTTCAACCGGGCCAAGTTGTCGGATCCGAAATCACGGTGATCGCTGACGCCCTAAGTCGTAACCGCACACTTACGCGTGTGCTGGAAGGCCCGGGAGCATCGGTTCATCGGGTCGATCTGCTACTGCAAGCGGTACCGTGGGACCTCGTCGTATTTTCAAGCCATGCGGGCGATGCTCCTGGCTCACGTGACACTTACGTCTATGTCGATGATGAGGGTCGGGAACGCCGTCTCATTGTTGAGCAAGCAGTCTCTATCGGAGTCGATCCGCATCAAGAGGATATTCCGGTCAAGTTTTTTTTCAATTATCAGGAGTTGGACGGTGTGTCATGGTCCGATAAAGCCGCTCTAGCCGAACTTCCGGTGGGGAGTGCTCTTCACGCCTTCCATCGACTTGATGTCGATCAGCGTAGGGCCGCTCGAGTCGAATCTATTCGTCTTCCGCGGGTTCGAAATGCAATGGCGATCAAGCTGCATGACCACGTGTGGTTCCCGGCCATACATGCCCTCGCGCCTGGGGCATCACCTCTGGTAGTGGTGAACGCCTGCTCGTCTTGGCACCAGATGAGTGGCCTATTCGTGTACGCCGGCGCACGAGCCTATATCGGCACGATGTTCCCCGTCACCGACCCGGAAGCCCAAGAAGTCGCTGGACATCTACTGGATCGCGAGTTGGGCCAACCGTTAAGTCACGCCCTCTGGCGTGCGCAGCACGCGGTGTACGGAGACGGCACTCGCCGACCTTATCTACTCATTGGCCTTCCGTTCTGCCGCGTGCAGCGTAATCGGGTCAATTCACCCCCCCATCTTCATCGTGAACTAACGGCTAGCATTCGCGAGATTGACGCTCGACTCACTGAGGAACTGCCAGCGGATCTGCGCCACAATTTCGCTCGACATCGCGAACTGATGCTTGAAGAGCGGCGTGCCGTCGAGAGAACCTTCACGCCAGATGGGCGGCTAAGGCGAAGAAATTAGTTCAAGGTCGGATCATTGATCCGCCTTTCGCGACAGGCGGGGCAATGACCCGCCTTGGTCCTATTGAATCAGGACCTGCCGCCCTGTGCCGCGAAACCACCCCTGCCAAGGAACGACTCGATGGCGCGGGCCATGTCTTCAGGCACCTCCATCGTCGGGAAGTGCGATCTCGCCTTGAGCCTGCGGACCGTGAACCACGGATGCGTTGCCGCGAAGGATTCCTGCGCCTGGAGAAACCCGGGATCCTCGGGCTGGGCGTAGAGGTGCAGCGCCGGCAGGGGCGGGTCCAGCGCCGCCAGCGCCTTCAGGGGATTCCCTTCGCGCCGATAGGCATTCCCGATCTCGCGCCCGGCCCGCGCCCACATCCCGGCGCCGTACGCACCCATCCCCTCGCGCACCAGGCGGATGATTTCCGGCTGGTCCACGCCATGCAGCCACATGCCGAAGAGCTGATCGCGCGTCGCCTGCCAGGTCGCCGGGTCCTGCAGCGCGGCCAGCGCCCCGAGAAAGGGTGGAGGCGGATCGAGCACCAGCCAGTCCAGCAGGACGATGGCCGGAATCCGCCCCCCCAAGCGGCGGCGCAGTTCGATGGCCACCCAACCCGAGTGGGACATGGCGACCGGAACCACCCGCTCGGCACCGCTCTCGCGGATCACGGCCTCGGCATCTTCGACCAGGGCGGATTCGCCGAAATCCCCCGGAGAGGGTCCCGAGCGTCCATGCCCGCGCCAGTCCATCGAGAGCACGCGGCGCGTACGGCTGCATGCCGATACGAGGCCATCGAAGGGCCCGCGGTCCACGCACCAGCCCGGCAGGCAGAGCAGTGCGGGGTCTCCTGCCCCCACGTCATCGAAATCGATCGGGATGGTGGACTTCGTTTGTACCATGGTTGCCCTCCTGGTCAGTGTGGGTCCTGCAGGGCGGGCCTTGACCCACCCTGGGAGCCTTCGGTATCAGCGGCTGAGCGCTTTTTGCTATTGGACGATTCTGGCATGAGCAGGATCATCAGCGGGGATAAAAAACACAATATCAGGGGAGTCTGGGAACCATGGAACCATCCGTCTGGCCTCGTCTTGCGGGCGCAGTGGTCACGGCACTCGCGCTGGTAGCCTGTGGCTCATCCACAAGTCCGGAGCAGAGCGCGAATCAGCCTGGGCGTCAGGACGTGGAGGACACGCCGGCCGCTCCGCCGAACGAAGGGGTGATCCTCGCCGGGGAACTGCTGCATGTGGTCGAACGCGCAGGCCTGTACTCGCTCCCGACCGACCCCGTTGCGGCGCTCGCGGCGCTGCTGACGTTTCCCGACCAGCTGGGCAATGTCATCGCGATGCATCTCGGCCGGCTCTACCCGACGCCGAACGAGTTCATCCCCGGCTTCGGACCGCTGGTGGATCTGCTGCAGGCGCGCGCGGAGTTGTTGCTGAGCGGGGGGCAGGCCACGAGGATTCTGCAGGATACGGCGGATTTCGAATTCTCGATCCTGTTGCTGCCGGTGGAGGCAACGACGGCCATCGTGATTCTCCCGACCCGGGTTGTCCGGGCCAGGGCTGACGCCGCGGCGCTCCCCGAGGCGAAAGTGGACCTCAGCCAGGTCACCTACGAGGTGAACGGCCGCACGCGCACCGTCGAGCAATTCATGCAGAGCGGGTCCACGAATGCGATCGCGTTCATGCACAAGGGCCGGTTCATCTACGACGACTATCAGAACGGGTTCAACACCAAGACCCGGCACCATATGTGGTCGGTGACGAAGTCGGTCACCACCTCGCTGGTGGGAATCGCCGTGGCGGAGGGGCTCGTCCACTCGATTCACGACCCCATCACCAAGTACATCGCCGAAGCCGCCGGCACCGTCTGGGAGGGGGTCAGCATCGAAGACCTCCTGCAAATGGAGTCGGGCACCTACTGGGTGGACGTGCCGATACACCAGCCCGAGGAGCTCGTCCTCATGGGTGCCGACTACCACTCGAACGGCCTTGCCGGGATGACCCGCGACGAGTACCTGCTGAGGCTGACGCGCGTCTCAAACCCGGGCGAGTTCTATCGCTACAACAGCGGCGACGCGCAGATGCTGGCGTGGCTGCTGGAACGGGTCTACCACAAGCCCTACGCGGAACTCCTCTCGGAGAAGATCTGGCAGCCCGCGGGCATGCAGGACGATGCGCTGGTGATGGTGGACCGCCTGGGGAACACCTTCGCTTCGATGGGGCTGCACGCGACGCCGAGGGACATGCTCCGCTTCGGGGAGCTCCACCGCAACGGGGGACGCAGCGTCGATGGCAGGCAGATCATCCCCGCGGCCTGGGTGAGGGCTTCGCACCACTACGACAAGGCGACCGGCGGCGGCCCACGCGGCTACATGTGGCCTCACTGGGGCGGTGTCGAGTCCGGCAACTACACGGCGGAGGGTTACGGGCACCAGCTCGTCAGCGTGGCGCCATCCCTGCACATGGTCGGTGTCCGTTTCGGGAATGACCCGATCGACACCATCGTGCAGAAGGAATGGGAAGCCGTGCTGACGGCGGTGGGCAACTATCTCGACTGAGCCGGTCGAGCCTGCCGGATCGGACCACCCACGGCTACTTGTGATGCCTGGCGCGGTAGTCGGCGAGGAACCTGGCGATGCGCCCGATCGCCTCGCGCAGGTCGGGTTCGTGCGGCAGGAAGACGATGCGGAAGTGATCGGGCTTGGGCCAGTTGAAGCCGGTGCCCTGTACCAGCATCACCCTTGTGGCCTCCAGCATCTGCAGGAAGAACTGGCGGTCGTCCTTGATCGGGTAGACCTCGGGGTCGAGCCGCGGGAACATGTAGAGCGCCGCCTCGGGCTTGACGCAGGTCACGCCCGGGATGGCGGTGATCAGCTCGTAGGCCAGGTCGCGCTGGCAGCGCAGGCGTCCGCCCTCGCCCACCAGGTCCTTGATGCTCTGGTAGCCGCCCAGCGCCGTCTGGATCGCCCACTGGCCGGGCACATTGGCGCACAGCTTCATGTTGGACAGCATGTTCAGGCCCTCGATGTAGTCCGTGGCGCCGGCCTTGTCTCCCGAAACCACCATCCAGCCCGCGCGGTAGCCGCAGGCCCGGTAGCTCTTGGACAGCGAGTTGAAGGTCAGCGTCAGCACGTCGGTCGACAGGCTGCCCAGCGCGGTATGGCGCACGCCGTCGTACAGCACCTTGTCATAGACCTCGTCGGCCAGGATCACCAGGCCATGCTCGCGCGCGATCGCCACGATCTCTCGCAGCACCTCGTCGGAGTAGACCACGCCCGTCGGATTGTTCGGGTTGATGACCACGATACCCTTGGTGCGCGGCGTGATCCTGGCGCGGATATCATCCAGATTGGGCAGCCAGCCCCTGGCCTCGTCGCAGAGGTAGTGCACGGGCCTGCCGCCCGACAGGCTCGCAACCGCCGTCCACAACGGGTAGTCCGGGGCGGGCAGCAGCAGTTCGTCGCCGTCGTCGAGCAGGGCGTTGGTCGCCATCGCAATCAACTCGGATGCACCATTGCCCAGGTAGATGTCCTCCAGCGTCACTCCCTGGATCCCCTGCACCTGGGTGTAGTGCATGACCGCCTTGCGGGCGCCGAAGATTCCCTTGCTGTCCGAATACCCTGCCGAATTGGGCAGGTTGCGGATCATGTCCTGCTGGACTTCCTCGGGGGCGTCGAACCCGAACACGGCCAGGTTGCCGATGTTGAGCTTGATGAGCTTGTGGCCTTCATCCTCCAACTGCTTGGCCCGATCCATGATGGGGCCGCGGATGTCGTAGAGGACGTTGGCCAGCTTGCTCGATTTTCTTATGGATTTCATGGGCGATCTTCCGTCAAATGGCGGTCATCATAAAGCAGCCAAAGCCCGGCGTACCTTGCCCGCCGCATCCCTCCAGCGCGGCCGACCGGCTTGGCCGGAAAGCAAGCTGTCGCGATCGGCTGCCGCGCCCGGGAAACAGCCATAATCGCCCAGGGAAGCGATGGCGGAGCGGATGGCGAAGACACCCGATGGCAAGCAGGCAGGGGCCATGCGATGGAATGCCCGCATGGCCGTCTCTGCAACCGTGCATCTCCTGCACTCGGCCGCGGTGCTGGCGCTGACGCTGTTCGTCCCGGATCCCGCCGGCCCTTACCTGCGATATGTGTGGGGCCTGGCCGTGTTCTTCAGCGGCATGGCGCTGCTCCTGCTGCTGCGCGTGGGCAGCTATGAAGGCACCACCGACGAGGAAGTCGGGGACCTGATCCGGCGCAGTTACTGGGTGGCGACGCTGCTCTACCTGTGCCTGCTGGCGGCGTCGCTCTACTTCCTCACGCGGAAATAGCCGGGATTCCCCACTCCGGCCTCACGATGTCCCGATTTCAACGCGCGGGCCGGATGCCAGCGTAGACGGCCGCAGCCCCCCGAACTAGCTTGTCGAAACCAATGCGAAAGCCGGCCCGGAGCCGTTGCTTCGACAGAAGGGGGAGACCGTGAGCAGACGCAGCACGAAGACAGGCATGCTGGCCGGAGCGATGCCCTTCGTCCTGTGTCCGGCCCTGATGTTGCCGCTGCCCGCGAGCGCGCAGAAGCCGCAGGAACCCGCCGCTCCGGCAGCCGGCGCATTGGCCGCGGACGAACTCGACGCACTGCTGCTGGAACCCGTGGCGGCCGCCGATGCGCCCGGGAGTGGCGACGTGAAGCCGCAGGCCGCCGCCCAGCCCTACTCCGAGGTCATCCCCGTTCCCGCCGCGCCGCAGGAACCGGCACCCCCCGCGGCAGCGAAACGCGCGCCCTCGCGCCCGGTGCTGGAAGAAATCGTCGTCACCGCCCGGCGTACCGCGGAGAGCCAGCAGGACGTGCCGATCGCGATCTCGGCGATGAGCGCCGACGACCTGCGCCGCGACCAGATCAACAGCCCGCAGGACCTGCAGGGCCGCGTGCCCTCACTGCTGGTCGGCTCCGGCAGCCAGATGCGCAATACCGAGACGCCCACCATTCGCGGACAGGGCGCGCAGTTCGGGGCCAGCGCAGGTGTCGTGGTCTACCTGGGCGAGGTGCCCCTGCCCGCCGATCCGGTGGCCTCCTACCAGGGCGGCGCCGGCAAGTTCTTCGACCTGTCCAACGTCCAGATCCTCAAGGGCTCACAGGGCACGCTGTTCGGCCGCAACACCACCGGCGGCGCCCTGCTGCTGGAACCGCAGAAGCCCCAGGACGAGTTCTCGGCCTCGTTGCGGGCGGGCGTCATGTCGCTGGCGGGCGACGGCAATCTAATGGGCCACTCCTACGAGATGGTGCTCAATACACCGATCATCGAGGACAAGCTGCTCGCCCGCGTCGGTGGACAGGTCTACCAGCGCGATGGCTTCACCCAGGACGTCGTCACCGGCAAGGACTACGACAACAAGAACTACTGGACGGCGCGCCTGGGCCTGCTGTGGCGTCCGACCGAGCGCATCGACAACTACCTGATGGGGTACTACGCCGACAGCGACGACAACGGCACCGCCACCGTGATCGAAAGGATCAACCGGCAGGGTCTCAACCGGGCGATCCCAGGAGCGGTCGGGCTCGGCGTGCTGGCCACGATCATCCCGGGCCTGGACATCACCCAGGTGGCGAACCTGGGCTGCCTGGCGCTGAACTTCTTCGGGCCCTCGAGCAACTGCGGGCAGGACATCGTCGATGAACAGGCCGCGCGCGACGTGCGCCACGTCCAGCTCAGCGGCGATCCTCACGACAGCCTCGAAACCGGCGCGCTGGTCGACAAGTTCAGCTTCGAACTCAACGACCAACTGACGCTGGTCAACATCGCCAGCCACGCCACGCTGAAGCACTCCTACCGCTGGGACCTCGACGGTTCGCGCGCCGCGCTCAACGAGTTCATCAACCCGGACAACATCCCCCAGGCCGACGTGACGACCACGACGGAGGAACTGCAGCTGCAGGGCAAGGCCTTCGACGACAAGCTGGACTTCGTGGTCGGCGGCTACTACGAATCGACCGATGCCTCCGGCCGCATCGTCGCCAAGTCACTGATTTTCGTCGACGTGGACCAGCAGTACGACCAGCGCAAGACCTCCTTCGCCCCCTTCGCCCAGGGGACCTACGATCTCGGCGGACTCGCCGAATCGCTGTCCGGGCTCAACCTGACCGTGGGCGCGCGGCGCACCACCGACAAGACCCAGGTCAGCGCCTCGATCAGCCAGCTGGCCCTGGGGCTGGTGCCCCTGGTCGACAAGGCATTCGATGCCGAGGTCGAGAACACCGAGTGGACCTATACCGCGGGGCTGGACTACAAGTTCGGCACCCAGCTGGTCTACGGCAAGGTCAGCCGCGGTTACAAGACCGGCGGCGTCGCCCCCATCGCCGTGAATCCGGATCACTACACCTTCAAGCCGGAATACGTCACCAACTACGAACTGGGCCAGAAAGCCGACTTCGAGATCGGCGACATGCCGGTCCGCCTCAACGCGGCGGTCTACTACACCGACTACACGGGTCTGCAGAAGGCCGGAATCGACGCCTTTGTCGATCCCGGCAATCCCAGCCCGGTGCCACAGCTGGGCCAGGCGATCTTCAACGTCGGCAGCGCCTGGGTCGCCGGTTTCGAGATGGACCTGACGATCCAGCCCTTCCCCGGCTTCACCTTCCTGGGCACCTACGGCTACACGGAAGCGGAGTACGAGGAGTTCAGCTTCGGTTACAACGGGGCGACGCCGCAGCTCGACTGTACCGGACAGGAAATCTCCAGCGGCGGCACCGTCGACTTCAGCTGCATCCCCTTCCAGGACATCCCGAAGCAGCAGTTCAGCCTGTCCGGACGCTACCTGTTGCCGCTGGACCCGGAGATCGGCGAGGTCGAGGCTTCCATGACCTATGCCTACACCTC
Organism: Solimonas sp. K1W22B-7; assembly: GCF_003428335.1. Lineage (GTDB taxonomy): Bacteria > Pseudomonadota > Gammaproteobacteria > Nevskiales > Nevskiaceae > Solimonas_A. The sequence goes on along the minus strand of NZ_CP031704.1, from coordinate 1,637,070 downwards.
GCGCAAATACAGCGGACAGTCGTCTCCGCCCGAGGCCGAACCCGGCGCCTACCTGCCGGCGGTCGGCCTGTGGAATGCCAGCCTGAGCTGGAGCCGCGTCTTCGGCACGGCCCTCAGTGCCCAGCTGTTCGGCACCAACCTCACCAACGAGCTGTACCGCATCTCCAACAGCAACCAGTGGAACCTGACCTACTTCCAGAGCTCGATCTACTCCGAACCCCGGGTCATCGGCCTCAACCTGAGCTATGACTGGTGAATACCGGAGACAAGGCAATGCGTAGAGTCGATGGCGAAATCATCCTGTTCTGGGCGCTGCCCGCACTGGCCCTGAGCTGGATCCTGGTGTTCCTTTTCTTCCCGGGATTCTCTCCGCCGATGTCGCCGACGATGTCGGCGGAAGAGGTCGCGGCGTTCTACCGCGATCCGCAGAACCAGCCGCTGATCCGCTACAGCCTGATCGTGTTCAACTGGTTCGGCGTCGGCATCGTGGCCTTCCTGTCGCTGATCATGATGCAGATGCAGCGGATGGCACATCGCACGCCGATCCTCGCGTACTGCTACCTGGGCTGCTCCACGGGCGGCCCGGTCCTGTTCTTCCTGGCCGACCTGTTCTGGCTGCTGGCTGCATTCCGCCCGGAACGCGATCCCCAGCTGACGCTGCTGTTCAACGACCTGGCCTGGATCTCGTTCACCGGGCAGGTCGGCTTCATGGTGGGCCAATGCGTGTTCCTGGCCCTGGCGATCTTCCTCGACCGCCAGCCCCGGCCGATCTTCCAGAAGTGGGTCGCGCACTTCAACCTGGCCATCGCGACCGCCATCGCCCCGGCCGCCTTCGTCGCCACCACCCTGACCGGGCCATTGGCCTGGGACGGCCTGCTGTCCTTTTGGGTGCGCAACGGCGCCATCGCCCTGTGGCTGGTGGTCATGACGGTAGTGATCGGCAAGAACATCCATCGCCAGCGCAACGAAGCGGTGGCTGCGGCATGAGCGCGGTGGCAAGCGGGCTTGCACCGCCCCGCCCCGGCGGCACCTGGGGCCGGGTGGCCTGGCACTGGCACCACGATCCCAAGATCGAGCTGTGGATCATGTGGTGGGCGATGTTCTGCTTCTACCAGCTGTTCGGCGTGGTCTTCTGCCTGATGACGAAGGTCATGCCGCCGCCGAAGCCCTGGTGGGATCACGCCCGGATCGCCCAATGGTTCGGCGACAACCACGACGGCATCCTCTGGGGATTCGGCATCATCTTCCTGATCTCCGGCATGGTCGCGTCCTGCAATGCGCTGATCGGCTACTCCATGCGGCGCATGTCCGTCAGCCCCGTGTTCGCCCATGCGTACATCGCGATCTACTCCCTCAGCACGCTGCCGGGCATGCTGCTCGCCGCCATCTTCCTGACGGTGGGCGCGATGCGCCCGGACCGCGACCCGGCAATACTCAGCTGGCTCTACGACGCCGCCTTCATGACCTTCGTCGGCACCATGGGCGTGTTCCTGGTCGGCACGGCGGTATGGATGCTCGCCATCCTGCTGGACAGGAACCGCGTGTTCCCCCGCTGGTTCGGCTACATGAACATCTGCAACCTGCTGACCGAGGTCGTGGTGGCCCCGGTGTGGATCTTCCGCGAAGGCCCGTTCTCCTGGAACGGCGTCATCACCTTCTGGGTCGATACGCTGGTGTTCGTGGCGTACACCGCGGCGTTCATCACCCTGTTGCGACGCATGATCCTGCGGGACGACCTGGGCGAAGGGCCCCTGCCCGACCTGCCTGCCGCATCCGCCGCGCGCGCATAGAAGGAACCGCCCATGGCCAACGCCTCAGCCGCCGTGGCTGTCCCTGCCAGCGAAGACAGCGAAGCGGGAAAATCCATTCCCGGAGAGCTGGACATCTGGCTCTTCGTGGGCTTCGAAGTGCTGGTCTTCAGCAGCTACTTCATCGTCTACATGCTGTACCGGAGCTGGAATCCCGAGATCTTCCTGCAATCGCAGCAGCAGCTGAGCCAGAACTTCGGGGTGGTGAACACCGTGATCCTGCTGGTCAGCTCCTGGCTCATCGCGCGGGCCGTCCAGTCGACGCGCGAAAACCAGTATGCCGCCGCGCAGCGGCAGGTCTTCATGACCCTCTCCTGCGGCCTGCTGTTCGTGGGCTCGAAGCTGCTCGAATGGTCCATGAAGATCCGGGAAGGTTTCGAGTTCTCCACGAACCCGTTCTTCACCTTCTACTACTTCCTGACCGGCATCCACATCCTCCACGTCCTCATGGGCTTCATCTTCCTCGGGGTCGTGGCCTACCAGATCCACAGCCCGCTGCGGCGCTCGCGGACGGTCATCGAAGCCGGGGCCATCTACTGGCACATGGTCGACTTTCTGTGGGTGATCATCTTCGCGCTGCTGTACGTCATGAGGTGAGCCATGAGCACGACGACCGACACCAGGATGACAGCCGTATGCTTGGCGCTCAGCGGCGTCACCCTGCTGTCCTGGTGGCTCGGCGCCGGCGACGGGCGGCATGCGTTTTCGCTCGATGCCGGAATTACCTTCGGGGTGCTGCTGATCGCGGCACTCAAGGTGCGGGTGATCGCCTGGGAGTTCATGGAACTCCGGCATGCGCCCCGCCGCATGCGGCGCATCGCCGACACCTGGCTGGCGGCGCTGCTGGTCGTACTGCTGGGCCTCTATTTCCTCGGCTCGCGGGTTCCGTTCTAGGCCTAGGCCGAACCGAGCTGCCGCGAAACCTTCGCTGCGCTCTCGCGCAGGTCGCGGCCGATCCTGGCCAGGGTCTGGTCCTGCAGTTGCTCGCTGATACCCACCACCACCAGGCAGTGGGCCAGCTGACCGCCCACGCCGAAGACCGGTGCCGCCGCCACAGTGACACCGGCCATGTAGTTGCCCTGGTCGATGGCGTAGCCGTTGACGCGGGTTTCGGCCACCTGCGCCTCCCATTCGGACAGCGAGGGCGCGTTGGCCCACCTCAAACCCTTGAACCGGCGACGCAATTCATCGCGGTCGTACTCGCCGAAGGCGGCGATGCAGCGGCCGCTCGCGCTGATCGTCGCCGGGAAGCGGCTGCCGATCTGCGTGTGGAGCTGGATCATGGTTTCCGAGCGCGCCATGGCGACGACGATCATGTGCTCCAGGCCGACGACCTGGACACCGATGGCCGTGACGCCGTAGTCCCGGGTGATGCGGTCCAGTGCCGGCTGCACGATATCGGAGAAGCGGTTCTGGCCCAGCCACTGGCGCGCCAGCGTCAGCACCCCGGCGTTGAGCGAGTAGAGCTTGGTGACGGGGTCGAAACTGACGAACTCCTCCGCCACCAGGGTCCGCAGGATATGCAGGCAGGTGCTGGGCACGATGTTCAGGGAGCGCGCGATGAACTGCACGCCGACCTGTTCGGAGGAGCGGCCGAGCAGCCGGAGAATTGCTGCAGCGCGGGATACCGCCGGCACCGTGCTGCGTTCCAATGCAGTGTCCAGCGCCACGGCATGGGCACTTTTTGCGTTTGAATTCTTGGGCTTTGCCGCCATGGCTCGTCGGAATATGACCGGGTGCGCCAATGATATGGCCAATCGGCCTGCCATACCGGTGGCGATCGGGTTTTTTTGCCTTTGCCCGCCCCGCTCCCGCAGGCCTGGTTTCGGGCGGGCGATTCTCTTCCGCGGCGCCGTTGTGCCGCAGCCTGAAAACTGCATCCCGCAGGGTTTCCCTCGAGTGGAATTGTACAGCGTTGTTGACTAGTAGCGTCTCGCCGGGATAAGGTCTGCGGAGAATTTAGGGGCGGCTTCCGATCGGGTCCGGAAAGCTGCGCGCAGATCCCACGAAGTCGGTTGAAGGCATTCATGAATCAAAGCCTGGATTTTGATGGCCGCATCGTCGTGGTATCCGGCGCGGCGGGCGGCGGCATCGGCACGACCCTGACGCGCATGCTCGCCGAGGCGGGCGCGACGGTGATCGGCGTCAGCCGCTCGCAGGCCAACATCGACAAGTACCTGGCGCCCATGACGGCGCAGGGTCTCAAGGTAGTGCCCCTGGCGGCGGATGCCGCGACCGACGAGGGCGTTACCGCCACCATGGAACAGGTGCGCCGCGCCAAGGGCCAGCTGCACGGCCTGGTCAACGTCGCCGGTGGCGCTGCTCCGGCAACCTGGATGAGTTCCACCCGCGTGAACCGCTCCGACTGGCGAGCGCTGTTTTCACAGAACCTGGAAACGATGTTCTTCATGAGCCAGGCCGTTGCCGCGGAGCTGAAGTCCCAGGGCCGGCCGGGTTCGATCGTCTCGATCTCCTCGATCAGCGGCATGAACACGGCGCCCTTCCACGTCGCCTACGGCGCGGCCAAGGCGGCCGTGGTCGCGGTGACCCGCACGATGGCGGCCGAACTGGCGCAGGACAACATCCGCGTCAACGCCATTGCCCCCGGCCCGACCGAGACGCCGGCCTCGGCGGCCTATATCGACAAGGACGAGGAACGCGACCGCCGCGCCATCGCCATGGGCCGCCGCGGCCGCCCCGAAGAGCAGGCGGGCACCATCATGTTCCTGCTGTCGGACCTTTCAAGCTATGTCACCGGCCAGACCATCCTGGTAGACGGCGGCCTGAACCTGAAGTGGACCCACCTGGGCGCCGACAATACCTCGCTCTTCCTCAAGGACGAGTCCTTCCGCGCCGCGATCAAGCGCTGAGCCAGGACCGGAGGACGTCATGAACAAAGCTGAAGGCATGGCGACAAGGTCCGCAGCCGATCTGGCCGAGCCGGTCACGATCGGTGCCGAGGCCTATACCTCCCAGGCCTACGCCCGCGCCGAGCGCGACAAGCTGTGGCGCAAGGTGTGGCAGCAGGTCGGACGCATCGAGGAAATCCCCGAGGTGGGCAACTATCTCACCTACGAGATCCTCGACGATTCGATCATCGTCGTGCGCACGGCGGCGGACCGGATCAAGGCCTACCACAACGTCTGCCCGCATCGCGGCCGCCGGCTGGTGGACGTGCCGGAAGGCGCCAAGCAGGGCTGCGGCCACAGGAAGATGTTCGTCTGCGGCTTCCACGGCTGGCGCTTCAACCTGGAAGGCGAGAACACGCATGTGCTGCACAAGGACGACTGGCAAGGCGCCCTGACGGCGGAGAACACGCAGCTGGGCGAAGTCAGCGTCGACACCTGGGGCGGGTGGGTCTGGATCAACATGGACCCGGGCTGCGAACCGCTGCGCGACTACCTCGAACCGGCCGCTGGCCTGCTCGATCCCTTCGAGCTGCAGAACATGCGCTACCGCTGGCGCAAGTGGGGCATCTTCGACTGCAACTGGAAGGTCGCCATGGAGGCCTTCAACGAGACCTACCACGTCCAGACCACGCATCCGGAATTCAACAAGTACGGCGAGTTCCGCGGCTGGGCGCGGGTACAGGGCAAGCACAGCAACATCGGCTACGAGGCGCCCAGGAACATGGACGCCAACCAGTCGGCAAAGCTGCGCGTGAGCACCCATGCGGACCCGCGTCTTTCGACGGCAGAGATGCAGCTCTACACCTGGGAAAAAGCCAACACCAACACCACGCAGACGCTGGTCGATGCCGCGCTGCGCCTGGCGGACGAACTGCCGGAGGGCACGCCGGCCGGTGAGGTGCTGCAGCACTGGCTGGCCTCCGCCCGCCGCGACGACGAGGCCCGCGGCGTGGTCTGGCCGACGGTCGATCCGGCGCATGTCGGCAAGAGCGGCACGGCCTGGCAGATCTTCCCCAATTTCCAGATCGGGCACGCGGTCAACAACGCCCTGTGCTACAGCGCCCGTCCCTACGGCGACGATCCCGACAAGTGCATCTTCGAAGCCGCGGTCTACGAGCTCTTCCCGAAGGGACAGGAGCCTAGGACCGAATGGGTCTTCTCGCCGGCGACCGAAGAAGCCTGGTGCTATGTCCTGGGCCAGGACTTCTCGAACATGGCTGCAGTGCAGAAGGGCATGAAGTCCGCCGGCTTCCGCGGCACCAAGCCCAATCCCTACATGGAACGCAGCACCGCCAACCTGCACCACAACCTGGCGGCCTACATGGGTACCGGCGAGCCGCGACCGCTCAAATGAGCGCGGCAACGCCAGGCAACACACGAACGACAGAACACCCCGAAAGAATACTCGGAGATTTTCGATGACACTGAAGACCAACGACCTCACCCCGCGCATCGGCACCGAAATCCTCGCCGACAAGCAGGCCCTGCTGAGCGGCGAACATGCCGCGAAGATCCGCGAACTGCTCGAGCAGCGCGGCGTGCTGGTCTTTCCGCAGGTGAACTTCACCGACGAGGAGCAGGTCGCCTTCACCAATACGCTCGGCACTTTCGCCCCCGAGCATGACGGCGAGATCATCTACAAGGTCACGCTCGACACCAAGGTCAATGCCAAGGCCGACTACCTCAGGGGCTCCTGGTACTGGCACATCGACGGGACCATGAACAAGGTGCCGATCCTCGCCTCGATCCTGTCGGCCAAGGTGCTGTCGCCGACCGGTGGCGATACCGACTTCTGCAACACCTACGCCGCCTACGACGACCTGTCCGACGAGGGCAAGGCCGAGATCGAGACCTTGCGCGTGATGCACTCGGCCTGGAACACCCTGTTCTACTACGACCCGGAGCCGGATCCGCGCCTGCTGCGCGGCATGATGGCGATCGGCGACCAGGAACTGCCGCTGGTGTGGAAGCACCGCTCCGGCCGCAAGTCGCTGGTCATCGGCGCCACCGCGCGCCATGTCATCGGCATGGAAGACAAGAAGAGCTGCGAGCTGCTGGTGCGCCTGCGCGACTGGGCGACGCAGCCGCAGTTCTCGTACCGGCACAAGTGGACGGTGGGCGACACCGTGATCTGGGACAACACCGGCACGATGCACCGCGCCACCCCCTACGACCCCAACGCCGGCCGCCGCCTGCACCGGACCAAGCTGCAGGGCGAAGAAGCCTTCTCCTGATGCTCATTCGGCGACAAGCCAGGCAGGGGAGCAGGCATGAACATCCATAACGGAACTGCGTCGGAATGGCGGGGCTACTGGTATCTGCCGTTCGTGGCCGCGCTCGGCTACGCGACGTCCGTCATCCATGTCTACTCGATCGGCCCGTTCATCGCACCGCTGCATGCGGAGTTCGGCTGGTCGCGCGGGCAGATCGCGCTCGGACTCACCATCGCCAGCTTCGTCAGCGCGGTGTTCTGCATCCCGGTGGGCATGCTGGTGGACCGCATCGGCCCGCGCCGCATCGGCCTGGTCGGCGTGCTCCTGATGACCGGCAGCTATGCCCTGCTCGGCACCGCTACCGGCAGCATGCTGAACTGGGCCCTGCTGTGGGTGGCCATCGCGCTCGGCACCCTGTGGGTGCAGGCCACGGTCTGGACCAGTGCCGTCAACAGCCGCTTCGAGAAATCGCGCGGCCTGGCGCTGGCGATCACGCTGTCGGGGGCCTCGCTCAGCGCGGCGCTGTTCCCGGTCCTCGCAACCTGGCTGATCGGGGCCTACGGCTGGCGCAATGCCTTCGCCGCGCAGGGCGGCATCTGGATCGCCATCGTCTTCCCTGCCCTGTTCCTGTTCTTCCGCGGTGCCCGCGACCCGCGCGGCGCGGCGCTGGCCGCGCCAGTGGCGGCCAGGGCATCGACCGGCATGAGCCTCGCAGAAGGCCTGCGCTCGCCGAAGCTGTACAAGCTGCTGCTCGCGGCCGGCCTGTTCTCCTTCACCACCATCGGCGGACTGGTGCACTTCGTGCCGATCCTCACCGACCGCGGCGCGACGCCGATGGCGGCCGCCGGCATCGCCTCCCTGATCGGGGTGTTCTCGATCGTCGGTCGGCTCGGCACCGGCCTGCTGCTGGACCGTTTCGCGGCGCACAAGGTCGGCGCGATCGCCTTCATGCTGCCGATCGTCGGTTGCGCCCTGCTGCTGGGCAGCGGCAGCAACCCGCTGAGCCAGGCCATGGCCGCCGCCTGCTTCGGCCTGACCGTGGGCGCGGAGGTCGACGTCATCGCCTATCTCGCAGCCCGGCATTTCGGCCTTAAGAACTTCGGCGGCCTCTACGGCGCCATGGTGATGGCCTTGTCCCTGGGCACGTCCTTCGGGCCGCTCACGGCCGGCATCATCTTCGACAACTCCGGCAGCTACACGCCTTTCCTGCTGCTGATCACAGGCCTGCTGACGGTGAGCGCGATCGCGCTCCTCAGCCTGGGGGCCGCGCCGCAGCCGGCAGCCCAGCCGGTAGCGGCGGCCTGAAGGCCTGCACCCCACACCGAACAACGACCCCATGACCCGCACCCCCTCCAAGTGCCCGCCGACGCAGACGCCCGGGAACATCGACATCCCGGCCTTGCGCGAGAAATACCGCGAAGAGCGCGAAAAGCGCTTCCGCAGCGAGGGGCAGAAACAGTACTTCCGGCCCAAGTCAGGCGTATTGGCGGAGCAGCTGGCCGATCCCTACAAGCCGGTCCTGCCGCGCGCAGCGATCTCCGAGGAGATCGACGTCGCGGTGCTGGGGGGCGGCTTCACCGGCATCCTCGCCTCGGTACAGCTGAGGAAGGCCGGCGTCACCCGCTTCCGCAACATCGAGCAGGCCGGCGACTTCGGCGGGGTCTGGTACTGGAACCGCTATCCCGGCATCCAGTGCGACAACGAGTCCTATTGCTACCTGCCGCTGCTGGAGGAGACCGGCTTTGTCCCGAGCAAGCGCTTCTCCGACGGCACCGAGATCCAGGGGCACTGCGTCCGCATCGCCAGGCAGTTCGGCCTCTACGACGGCGCGCTGTTCCATACCCAGGTCAAGTCGCTGCGCTGGGACGAGTCGATCAAGCGCTGGCATGTCTCCACGGACCGCGGCGACGAGATTCGCGCGCGCTTCGTCATCATGGCCGGCGGCCCGCTCAACCGGCCGAAGCTGCCGGGCATCCCGGGCCTGCAGGACTTCAAGGGCCAGGTGTTCCACTCGGCGCGCTGGGACTACGGCACCACCGGCGGCAGCTGGGAAAGCCCGGTACTCGACAAGCTGACCGACAAGCGTGTGGCGGTGGTCGGCACCGGCGCGACCGCGATCCAGATCGTGCCCTACCTCGGCAAGTACGCCAGGGAAGTCTACGTGCTGCAGCGCACGCCGCCGAGCGTCGATGCGCGGCCGAATCCGCCCACCGATCCGGATTGGGTGAAGACCCTGCAGCCGGGCTGGCAGAAGCAGCGCCAGGAGAACTTCCATCGCGGCGCGATGGAAGGCTTCCACCCCGGCGACAGCGACCTGGTCTGCGATTTCTGGACCGAGATCAACCGCAACGTCGCCGCGAAGCTGGCGGCGCAGGGCTGGCCGGCGATCACGCCGGAAACCTTCATGGCGATGCGCGAGGACGAGGACTTCCATGTCATGGAACGCTTCCGCCGGCGCATCGACGAAATCGTGCAGGACAAGGCCACCGCGGAGCTGCTCAAGCCCTGGTTCCGCTTCCACTGCAAGCGTCCGCTGTCCAGCGACAGCTACTACCCGACCTTCAACCGTCCCAACGTCCACCTGATCGACGTGTCCGCGACCAAGGGCGTCGAGCGCCTTACGGAGCACGGCTTCGTGCACGAGGGCAAGGAATATCCGATCGACCTGCTGATCTGCGCCAGCGGTTTCGAGGTCACCAGCGACCTCGACCTGCGCTGGGGCATCGACGAGATCCAAGGGCGCGACCAGCAGTCGCTCTACGACTACTGGGCCGACGGCTACAAGACCCTGCATGGCGTGGTCGCGCGCGGCTTCCCCAACCAGTTCTTCACCGGCTACATCCAGGGCGGCCTATACGCCACGACGGTGGAACAGTTCAACCGCCAGGGCCATCACATCGCCCACATCATCAGCGAGGCCCTGAAGCAAGGCATCTCGGCGGTGGAGCCGACGCAGCAGGCCCAGGACGCCTGGGTGCAGGTCATGGCGCCCTCCACGGCCTTCTCGCAGTACATGCAGAGCGAGTGCCCGCCGAGCTACCTGAACAACGAATCCGGCAAGTTCCGCTACTACCTGGGCGAGTTCTATCTGGCCGGCTTCACCGCCTTCGAGCAGCTGCTGCAGGACTGGCGCGGTCAGGGCGCCTTCGAAGGCATGGAACTCGATCGCGGCATCACGCCCACCCGCAAGGCAGGCTGAAGGAGAACCCCATGAGCAAGTTCAGAGTCGAGGATCTGGCGGAACCGCTGAGCTTCCCGGTGGAGGCCTACCTCTCCCGGGAGTATGCCCAGGCCGAGAACGACCGACTCTGGGCCAAGGCCTGGCAACACACCGGCCGCGTCGAGGAAATCCCCAACGTCGGCAGCTTCATCACCTACAACGTCGGTGTCGAGTCGATCATCATCATTCGCACCGCCACCGACAAGATCAAAGCCTACCACAACGTCTGCTCGCACCGCGGCCGCCAGCTGGTCGACACGCCGCCGGAAGCGCACAGCGCCTGCGGCACGCGCAAGCAATTCGTCTGCGGCTTCCATGCCTGGCGCTACGACCTCGACGGCCAATGCACTTTCAAGCTCGACGAGAACGACTGGAAGGGCAAGCTGACCGCGGAGCGCACCCAGCTCACCGAGGTCAAGGTCGATACCTGGGGCGGCTGGCTGTTCATCAACATGGACCCGGACTGCATGCCCTTGCGCGAGTTCCTGGAACCGATGGCCGGCAAGCTCGATCCGTTCTCGTTCGGGAAGATGCGCTACAAGTGGCGCCAGTGGGTGATCTTCGACTGCAACTGGAAGACCGCGATCGAAGCCTTCATGGAGCCCTACCACGTCGAGGGCACGCACACCCAGTTGCTCAAGTACGGCCAGTACTACGCCTACAGCAAGGCCCATGGCCGTCACGGCGTCAGCGGCTTCGACGAGCGCGACTCCAAGATGAAGATGAAGGAGAGCAGCACGATCACCCGTGCCGGCCTCGGCGCCGACGCGCGCGTCTCCACCTACGAGCTGCAGAACGAGATCTACACCACGGTCAACAAGGCCAGCACCACCGAGACGCTGGTGAACGCCGCCCGGCGCCTGGTGGACGAATTGCCCGAGGGCACGCCGCCGGCCGAGGTCATCAAGCACTGGCTGGCCTCGGCGAAGGCCGACGACGCCAGGCGCGGCGTGGACTGGCCGACCATCACCCCGGACCAGATGTCCGAGGCCGGCCTGGCCTGGAGCGTGTTCCCGAACATGTCGATCCTGCAGGGCATCACCTTCGCCCTGTGCTACCGCGCCCGCCCCTGGGGCGACGACCCGAACAAATGCGTGTTCGAGTCCTATGCCATCGAGCGCTACCCGGAAGGCCAGGAGCCGAAGACCGAGTGGGTCTACGCCGAGCCCACCGGAGAGCAGTGGGGCAAGGTGCTGGCACAGGACTTCTCGAACATGGCGGCGGTGCAGCGCGGCATGAAGTCCCGCGCCTTCCGCGGCACGCTGCCCAATCCGCACCAGGAACGGAAGGTCACGAACTTCCACCGCAATCTCGTCGAATACATGGGTGCCGGCTACCTGACGCTGCTCAAGTAGCCCTCATCCGAACCACCAACACATCAGACATAGCAAAGAGAAACGAACATGGGTGTCAAAGTCTACGAGCGAATCCTCGACCTCTTCGAGGCCGAAGGCATCAACACCGTCTTCGGCATCCCGGATCCCAACTTCGTTCATCTGTTCGTCGCGGCCGAAAAGCGCGGCTGGAATGTCGTCACCCCGCACCACGAACTCTCCGCCGGCTTCATGGCGGAAGGCTACGCCCGCATGACCGGCAAGCCGGCGCTGTGCATTGCCACGCTGGGCCCGGGCGTCGCCCTGGCCTCCGGCTCGATGATGACGTCGCTGGTCGAAAACACCCCGGTCATCTACATCGGCGGCCAGCGTGCCCGTATCACGGAGCAGCGCGTACGCCGTGGCCGCATCCAGTTCATCCAGCAGGAGGCCCTGTTCGAGAACTCGGTGAAGTGGAGCGCCAGCATCGAGTACGCCGACCAGACCGACGAAATCATTCGCCACGCCCTGCGCGTCTGCCAGTCCGGCACGCCGGGCCCGGTCTACATCGAGTATCCGTCGCACATCATCCAGCAGGAGCTGGAAGTGCCTCCGGCGCTGCCGCCGTCGTCCTACCGCCTGGTCGAACCGGGTGCGGACGGCATCATGGTGGCCAAGGCCGCTGAGCTGATCAGGAACGCCGAGTGCCCGGTGCTGCTGGTCGGCCACGCGGTGCAGTGCACCCGCGCCGGCCAGAAGGTGAAGGAGCTGGCCGAGCTGATGGGCTGCCCGATCCTGCAGACCTCCGGTGGTACCGCCTTCATCGAGGGCGTCGAGGATCGCACCTTCCCGTATCTGTTCTCCGAGGTGGGTGACGACATCGTCGCCAAGTCCGACGTCGTCGTCGCCATCGGCACCGAAATCGGCGAGCCGCTGCATTATGGCCGTGGCCACCTGTGGGCCAAGGGCAAGACCGATCGCAAGTGGATCTATGTCGAGCTGGACCCGGAAGCGATCGGCCAGAACCGTCCGATCGACGTGCCGCTGGTGGGCGACCTGCGCACCGTCGTGCCGCAGCTCTCGGCTGCGCTGAAGGCCACCCCGCGCCAGGAGCACCCGGACCTGCAGCGCTGGATCAAGGAAGACAAGGAGCGCCTGCAGGCGCTGGCCCAGCAGGACTTCAAGACCGACAGCGGCCGCGTCCACACCGGCCAGTGGGTCGTCGAGGCCACCAGGGCCATGCCGAAGAACGCGATCCACGCGCGCGACGGCGGTTGCACCGTGGTCTTCACCTGGACCTACCTGCAGGCGAAGCCGCACGACGTGGTCTGGAACCAGAACTTCGGCTGCCTGGGTACCGGTCTCGGCTACGCCATCGGCGCCTCGATCGCGGACGGCGGCAAGCGTCCGGTCCTGCTGACCACCAGCGATTCCTCGTTCCTGTACCACATCGGTGACCTGGAAGTGGTCCAGCGCTTCAAGCTGCCGATGGTCATCGTCGTTGCCGTGGACAACGCCTGGGGCCTGGAAGTCGGCGTCTACAAGCGCACCTTCGGCCACGGCAACAGCACCGAGCCGGGCGTGCACTGGAGCAAGAACGTGCGCTTCGACCAGATCGCCAAGGGCCTCGGCTGCGAAGGCGTCTACGTCGACAAGGGCGAAGACCTGGGCGCAGCGGTGACCGCGGCATTCGCAAGCGGCAAGCCGACCGTCATCCACGTGCCGATCGACCCGGTCATCAACCACGGCGGCAACCAGAACCTGGACACGCCGAACTACGCCCGGTTCCGCACCTGGTATGCCGAAGGTCAGCAGTAAGACCCAATAACCCGTAGCCGGAGCCCGACATGCGCGAGTACCTGAAGTTCTACATCGACGGAAAGTGGGTCAACCCGCTGGAGCCGAAAACCTCGGAAGTCATCAACCCGGCGACCGAGCAGGTCTCGGGCCGCATCGCCATGGGCTCCGCCGCGGATGCGGACCTGGCGGTGAAGGCCGCGCGCAAGGCCTTCACCCGCTGGTCGCAGAGCAGCCGCAAGGAGCGCCTGGAGCTGATGCAGGCGATCCAGGCCGAGTACGACCGGCGCCAGGCCGAAATCGGCGCGGCGATCACCGAGGAGATGGGCGCACCCGCGGCGCTGGGCGGCGGCTTCCACGTGCAGCTCGGCGCCGGCCACCTGGCCACGGCGATCGAGATCCTCAAGGACTTCAAGTTCGAGGAACTGCGCGGCAACACGCTGCTGACCAGGGACCCGATCGGCGTCTGCGCGCTGATCACGCCCTGGAACTGGCCGATGAACCAGATCGCCGTAAAGGTGTTCCCGGCGCTGGCGACCGGCTGCACGATGATCCTCAAGCCGCCCCAGCTGGCGCCCTACTCGGCGCAGCTCTTCGCCGAGGTGCTGCATGCCGCCGGCGTTCCGGCCGGCGTGTTCAACATGGTCCAGGGCAGCGGCTCGGTCGTGGGCACGGCGCTGTCGGGCCACCCGGAGGTGGACATGGTGTCCTTCACCGGCTCCGAGTTCGCCGGCGTGGAGATCGCGAAGAATTCCGCGCCTTCGGTCAAGCGCGTCTGCCAGGAACTGGGCGGCAAGAGCGCCTTCATCGTGCTCGATGACGCGGCGATGGCGGCGAACGTGGCCGGCGCCACCAGCGGCATGATGATCAACTCCGGCCAGACCTGCAGCGCCGGCTCGCGCCTGCTGGTGCCCAAGGCGCGCATGGCCGAGGCCATCGAGGCCGCACGCAAGGCCGCCGCCGATGTCACGGTGGGCGACCCCGGCGGCAATTTCGTCATGGGCCCGGTGGTCTCCAAGAGCCAGTACAACGAAATCCAGCGCTACATCCAGATCGGCATCGACGAGGGCGCCACGCTGGTCGCGGGCGGCACGGATCGCCCGGCGGGACTGAGCAAGGGCTGGTACGTGAAGCCCACGGTTTTCGCCAACGTGCGCAACGACATGAAGATCGGCCGCGAGGAGGTCTTCGGGCCGGTGCTCTGCATCATCGGCTACGACGACATCGACCACGCCATCGAGATCGCCAACGATTCCGAGTTCGGCCTGGCCGGCTACGTCAACGGTGCCGACCCGGAAGCCTGCAATGCCGTGGCGCGCCGCATGCGCACCGGCTGGATCTCGATCAACGGCGGTTTCGACTTCAACGCACCCTTCGGCGGCATCAAGAAAAGCGGCAACGGTCGCGAGTGGGGCGAGTTCGGTTTCCATGAATACCTGGAAACCAAGTCGCTGCTGGGCTTCGTGCCCGCAGCGCCGCAGCAGTAAGCAGTCGATTCAGTCCCCTCTCCCGCTTGCGGGAGAGGGTGCCCAAAGGGCGGCGAGGGCATGGATGCCCGAGGTAGGGAAACGCATGGAGCAGTTACCGAGAGAGGGTTGCTGTAAATCTTGCCATGGCTAACCCCGGGAAGAGTTACAGAAACCCTCTCCCCCACCCCTCTCCCGCAAGCGGGAGAGGGGACTTAAAAAAGAGACGAGGTACCTCATGAGCGAGCTGAGATTCGACAAGCGCGTCGCCGTCATCACCGGCTCCGGCCGCGGCCTGGGGCGGGCCTATGCCCTGCTGCTGGCCTCGCGCGGGGCCAGGGTCGTGATCAACGACAACGGCGGCAGCCTCAAGGGCGACGGCACGGCGGACGATCCTGCGCAGGAGGTGGTGAACGAGATCAGGGCTGCGGGCGGTACCGCCGTCGCCTGCACCGAGTCCGTGGCGACCGAGAAAGGCGGCAAGGCCATCATCCAGGCGGCGCTGGACCACTTCGGCCGCATCGACATCCTGGTCCACAACGCCGGCAATGTCCGCCGTGGCAGCCTCAAGGAGATGAGCTACGAGGACTTCAACGCGGTCCTCGACGTACACCTGCGCGGCGCCTTCCATGTCGTGCGCCCCGCCTTCCCGCTGATGTGCAAGCAGGGCTATGGCCGCATCGTGCTGACCTCCTCGGTCAGCGGCCTCTACGGCAACCACAACGTCGTGAACTACGCCATGTCCAAGACCGGCATGGTCGGGCTGTGCAATGTCGCGGCGCTGGAGGGCGCGGCCGAGGGCGTGAAGTGCAACATCATCGCGCCCGGCGCGGTCACGCGCATGGCCGAGGGGCTGGACACCTCGGCCTACCCGCCGATGGGCCCCGAGCTGGTGGCGCCGGTGGTGGGCTGGCTGTCGCACGAGTCCTGCTCGGTCACCGGCGAGATCTTCAGTTCCATGGCCGGCCGCGTATCGCGCATGTACATCGCCGAGAGCGAGGGGGTCTACCAGCCCTCCTGGACCGTCGAGCAGGTCGGCGAGCGGCTGGCGGCGATCCGCGAGGGCGGCACGCCCTGGGCGCTGGCGCCGGTGCCCAGGGGCCAGGTGGACCACATCCTGCGCAGCTTCGAGATGGCCAAGAAGGGCTGAAGCCGCCGTTTGCACAGAAGCTGCCGGGTCTGTCGACAGTTCGCGCAAGCGCCTTGTCCCGGGCCCGATCAGGGATAAACTGTCAGTAGACTGACACCATTTAAATCCGCCGTGGGCCCCGACACCGGAGCAACACGGCGCGGCAACCGCAGCCAGGCACATACCCGGCGCGGAATACCAGGAGGATGTACCGATGAAGATGTCCGGAGGGCAGCAGATCGCTGCCACGCGCGAGCAGGTCTGGAACGCGCTGAACGACCCCGACGTGCTCAAGCGCTGCATCCCGGGCTGCCAGTCCCTGAGCAAGGAATCCGACACGCGCATGGTCGCCGTGGTCGAGATCAAGATCGGGCCCATCGGCGCGCGCTTCAACGGCTCGGTGGAACTGGCGGACATCGCCGCGCCGGACTCCTACACCCTGATCATCGAGGGCCAGGGCGGCACGGTGGGCTTCGTCAAGAGCATCGCCAAGGTCAAGCTCAGCGACGGCGGCAACGGCATCACGGTGCTGTCCTACGAGGTCGACGCCCAGGTGGGCGGCCGCCTGGCGCAGCTCGGCGGACCGATCATGGACGCCACCGCCAAGCAGCTCGCGGCGCGCTTCTTCGGGCAGTTCGGCAATGTCATCACCGGACCGGCACCTGCCGCGGCCGGCGAAGCGGCTGCGGCAGGCATCGCCACGGGCCGGGCACCGCGTGCGGCAGGCACGCCCTCCGCCGGCGGTTCGCCGATGCTGTGGCTGCTGGGCATGGTCGTCGCCGCCCTGGTCGGTTATCTCGTGGGCCACGGCTCGGCGGCCGGCGGCGCCTCGGACTGGATGGGCCTGTCCATCGGCCTGCTGCTGTTCGTGGTCGGCGTGGCCGGCTTCGAGTACGGCCGGCGCGCCGCGGCGCCGGTGGTGACGCTGGACCCTGCCCTGCTCGCCCGGCTGCTCCGCGAGGACAAGCCGTGAAGCCGGCCCCGTTCGACTACTTCGCGCCGGAGTCGGTCGACGAGGTCTGCCGCCTGCTGACGGAAGCCGGCGGCGGCGCCACCCTCCTGGCCGGCGGCCAGACGCTGATGCCGCTGCTGGCGCTGCGCATGAGCCAGCCCTTCATCCTGATCGACATCAACCGCATCGCCGCGCTCAAGGGCGTGACGCGCGCCGACGGCGTCACGCGCATCGGCCCGATGATGCGCCAGAACGAGGTGATCGCCGACCCGGTGCTGGCGCAGGCGCAGCCGCTGCTCGTCACCGCCACGCGCCACGTCGGCCACCACCAGACCCGCAACCGTGGCACCATCGGCGGCTCGATCGCGCTGGGGGAACCGGCAGCCGAGCTGCCGGCCACGGCGGTGGCGCTGGGCGCATCGGTGGAGGTGCGCTCCACGCGCGGCAGCCGCCGCATCGCCGCCGAGGAGCTCTATTTCGGCCCCTACGCCACCGCGCTGGAGCCCGACGAACTGCTGACCGCGATCCACGTGCCCGAGTGGCCCGCCGGCACGGTCTGGCTGTTCCGCGAGATCGCGCAGCGCCCCGGCGATTTCGGCCTGGTCGGTCTCACCGGTGCGCTGGCGCTGAAGGACGGCCGCATCGAGCGCGCCGGCATCGCCTGGTTCGGCATGGGCCCGACGCCGATCAAGGCGCGGCAGGTCGAGGCGGCGCTGCTGGGGCAGGCCATCGACACGCTCGATCCGCGCGCGCTGGCCGAACTGGCCATCGCCGACACCGCGCCCTTCGACGATTCCCACGCCAGCGCCGAATACCGGCGCACGGTCGGCAAGCGCGTCTTCGCACGCGCCCTGAGCGAAACCCTGAACCTGAGGGCAGCGGCATGAGCGAGCACCAGATCGCACTTACCATCAATGGAAAGCCGCAGTTGTCGAAGGTCGAAGGCCGCCTGACGCTTTGCGACTTCCTGCGCGGCGATGCCGGCTACACCGGCGTGCATGTCGGCTGCGAGCACGGCGTCTGCGGCGCCTGCACGGTGATCGTCGACGGCAAGGCCGTGCGCTCCTGCCTGATGCTCGCGGTGCAGGCCGACGGCAGCCGCATCACCACGGTCGAAGGCCTCGCGGCCGAGGACGGCACGCTGCACCCGGTGCAGCAGGCGCTGCGCGACGAATACGGACTGCAGTGCGGCTTCTGCACGCCGGGCATCGTCATGACCCTGGCCTCGCTCACCGCCGGCCCCGACCAGCCGGACGCGGACCAGGTGATGAACTCGCTCTCCGGCCATATCTGCCGCTGCACCGGCTACCAGGGCATCCGGCGCGCGGCGCAGAAACTCTGCGGCCTGACGGCGGAGGCGCCGCAGTGAACGCGCCGGAGACTCCCACCGCCGGGACCTACATCGGCCAGCGCGTGCCGCGCAAGGAAGACACGCGCCTGCTGACCGGGCGCGGCACCTACGTCGACGACGTGGGCCTGCCCGGCATGCTGCAGGTGGCCTTCCACCGCAGCCCCATCGCGCGCGGCCGCATCAAGTCGATGGATCTCTCGGTGGCGCGCCAGTTGCCCGGCGTGCATGCCGTGCTGACCGCCGAGGACCTGAAGGGCTTCAAGGTCGACATGCTGAGCTTCTTCCTGGCGCCGCCGGTGGTACCGGTGCCGGTGCTGGCGACGGACCGCGTGACCTATGTCGGCGATCCCATCGCGATGGTGATCGCGCAGGACCGCTACATCGCCGAGGACGCCGCCGGGCTCATCACCGTCGAATACGACGAGGAAGACCCCGTGGTCACCATCAGGGACGCCAAGACCGGCTCCCTGGTGCACCCGGACACCGACTCCAACGTCGCCGCGGCCACCGGCTCGGAAGAAATCGACGAAGACCTGGAAGCACAGCTCAAGGCCGCGCCGCACCTGGTCACGATCGAGTTCGATCACCAGCGCATCTCGCAGTCGCCCATGGAGACGCGCGGCGTGGTGGTGGCGCCGCAGGGCTCCGGCGAGCTGACGATCTACCTGTCCTGCCAGGGCCCGCAGCTGAACGCACGCTGGTTCGCGCAGGCCTTCGGCATGCCGCAGACCGCGATCCGCGTCATCTCCAAGGACGTGGGCGGCTCCTTCGGTCTCAAGGGCCAGCCCTGGCGCGAGGAAGTGGCCACGGTGCTGGCCGCGATGCTGCTCAAGCGTCCGCTCAAGTGGATCGAGGATCGCCTCGAGAACCTGACCGCCGCCAACCAGGCGCGCGAACAGGAGATCAGGCTGCGTGCGGCCTTCGACGGCGAGGGCCACATGCTGGCCTCGCATGCCGACTACGGACTCAACAACGGCGCCTACCCGCAGGGTGCGGACAGCAACATCGCGGTCATGATGTTCCTGTGGGGCGCCCACAAGATGCCGGTGTTCTCCTTCCACTCGCGTGGCTGGTTCACCAATACCGTGGGCCTGTCCGCCTACCGCGGCCCCTGGGCGATCGAATCCCTGGCCCGCGAGGTGCTGCTCGACCGCGCCGCGCGCCAGATGGGCATGGACGCCATCGAGTTGCGCCGCCGCAACCTGATCCGCCGCAGCGACCAGCCCTGCACCACGCCGATGGGCCTGGAACTGGAAGACATCAGCCCGGCCGAATGCCTCGACGTGCTGCTGCAGAAGGTCGACGTCGCCGCCTTCCGGGTCGAGCAGGCCGAGGCGCGCAAGCAGGGCCGCTACCTGGGCCTGGGCTTTGCGACCTACATCGAGCCCACCGCCGGCAGTACCGGCGTGGCCGTGCTGATGAGCGAGTCGGCGCACATCCGCATCGAGCCCACCGGCACGGTCACCGCCGTGGTCTCCACGCATTCGCAGGGCCATGGCACGCAGACCACGATGGCCCAGGTCATCGCCGAGCGCCTCGGCGTGCGCTTCGACGACGTCAGCGTCTACGAGGACGACAGCTCGCGCGGCGGCTACGGCTCCGGCGCCTATGGCAGCCGCCAGGCCGTGGCCGGCGGCGGCGCCTGCATCCGCGCGGCCGACCTGCTGCTGGAGAAGGTCCGGCTCGCGGCGTCGCACCTGCTCGGCGTCAAGCCGGAGCAGATCATGCTGCGCGAAGGCGTCATCCACGTGCTGGACGGCAACGAGAAGACCGTCAGCCTGCGCGACCTCGCCGACATCGCCTACGGCGACCCGGACCGCTTGCCGGCGGGCATGGATGCAGGCCTGGAAGTGCAGTACCGCTACCGCCCGCCACCGATCACCATGACCAGCGCGGCGCATGCCTGCATCGTCGAGGTGGACGCGGAAACCGGCTTCGTCAAGATCAAGCGCTGGGTCACCAGCGAAGACTGCGGCGTGATGATCAATCCGTCGGTGGTCGAAGGACAGATCGCCGGCGGCCTGGCGCAGGCCATCGGCAGCGTGCTGATGGAAGAAGTGTCCTTCGACGCGCGGGGCAACCCGACGGCCGTCACCTACAAGGACTACATGCTGCCGACGATCTTCGACATCCCGGATTTCGAATACCACCACGAAGCGTCTCAGCCTTCCAAGGCCGAGGGCGGCTTCCGCGGCGTGGGCGAAGGCGGCTGCATCGTCGGCCCGCCGACGCTGGTGAACGCCATTGCCGATGCCCTGGCTCCCTTCGGCGAACTCAAGCTGGAGTTCCCGCTGACGCCGTCGCGCCTGCTGGGCCACATCGAAGGCCGTCCCATCGCCGAAAAGTCCGCGCCCCCGCCGACCATCGTCGCAGCGCCCGTGCACAAGCTGCCGACGTCCCCGGCGCCGCAGGAGAAGATCGCCAGCAATGCGGCGGTGCAGATCGATGGCAACTGGAAGTTCGTGCTGTCCACCCCGATGGGCCCGCAGGCCTTCGCCGGCCGGATGAGCACCGATGGCAACGCGCTCACCGGCGTGTTCATCATGAACATGGACGAGGCGCACTTCACCGGCACCGTCACCGGCAATCACCTGAAGTGGGACCTGAGGGTGACCAAGCCGATGTCGATCACGCTCAAGTACGAGGCCACGATCGAGGGCGACAAGCTGATCGGCAAGTGCAAGATGGGCATCTTCGGCACGGCCAAGCTGACCGGCGAACGCCAGCCCGCCTAGCTTCCTGCCTGCCGCCTGCCGGGCGATCCCGGCAGGCAGTCACGCTAGCTTGTGAAAGAGCGGTGCATCGGAAAAAGTCTGTGTACGCTGCGCAACAGCTTGCGCTGACAGACGTGGGAAACCCGGTCGTTGTCGCTGCGCAAACAGAGCTGATCGAAAGGCATGGGCCGGGTGGCATCGCCGCTCCCGGTACGCCGCTGGCCTGCTTTCGTCGATGACGTGCGGTGGCTTCAGCTCATGATGGATATTTTACGCGGGCATGCGCGAAATCCATAACGGAATTCCGTATTTCTTCTGCAGGTCCCAGACGCACCCCAGCTTCTTCGTGCCTGCTCCTCAGGGGACATAACGTCTTCCGGATAGAAACCGCTCCGTCGCTTTCCACCCGTAAAGCCATCTCCAACTGAGCCAACGCGCTGGCTACATGCGGCCCAGAAGATCGCGGTAACGGATAACTGCCTGGAGCCTAGTGCCTACTCCAAGCTTTGCATATATGTTTCTGAGGTGATGCTTGACGGTATGCACCGTCACCCCTGTTCCCGCGGCAATCTCCGAGCTATTACGGCCTTGGGATAGATAGTCCAAGACCTCGAGTTCACGCTTTGTCAGCCGCTCGATCAAATCGGGGCTGGGTCTATATCTGATACCTGTCATGCGCATTCTCCTAGGAGCAATTTTGAGGCGCGGCCTCTACTCAGTGGAACTTGGGTCTCGAAATCGGCGCAACTAGCGAAAAAATCGCATAAAAAGAGAGCCCGCTAAAAGCAGGCTCAAAACTTCCCCTGGGAGACGTCAGCGAAGGAGACCACAGGCCCAGAAGAAGACCGCTCTATCCCCCGATAGAGCCGGAAGGGAGAACAGGTAGATCGCTGCGCCAAGAGCCCGCCAGCCGACAGCGCACATCCAAGGGTGCCCCCGAGAACTTCATTCAAGAGTTCAAGAAATTGGCAATCCAGCGCAGTCCATGAATCAAACGCTTCGCGGCACACATAGGACCTCGCACCGATAGGTGTGAGGAGGCGATCCAGTCCAACGGCGAAATGCACGAGTGAAGTTGGCCGCCGAGCTGTAGCCAAGTTTCTCAGCGATGTATTCCACTGAAAGCCCCCGATGACGCAGGAATTCCAGACTCCGCTTCAGGCGAATGGCGTCCACCACAGCTCTGTACGTCAATCCGTCCTGCCGCAGACGCCGCTTAAGCGTCCGCGCAGAAACGCAGAGCCTCTCAGCTACCTCTCCCAGAGGGGCGATGGTACCGTCCGTTCGCAAGGCAAGCTGCGGAACAACTTCCTTGAAGTCTCCATGGCCCCCGCGACCTTGCGCCCCAAGCAGCGGATAGACCTTATCGCTTGCAGATACCTGAAATTCAATCAATGTCATCAATCCCTCTCAGTCCTTTCAGGGAATTGGCAAATTCACCCATCCAATATCGAGGACAGGACACCTCACCATTGCGCTAATGTCTTGTCCGATCACGGCGTCGTCCTTAGAACTGGTACGTCAGACGCAGGGTGAATTCCTCAGCAAAGTCGAGCGTAGAGATAAGGTTCTTGGAGCGGTCAGCCCCGAAGAGTGACCCATCAATGTAGTTGTAGAACCCTTCGACGGTGACTCCATGTCCCGGATTCCAGCGAAGCCCCGGCTGCATGAAGACACCACCATCAATATCCCAGAGGGAGGCAAACTCCAGCTCATAGAGCTTGTTGGGCCAGGGCTGGGTGAACCCCAACACCACGTAGTTAGCATTTCCCTTCTTGCCAGTCACCCCGCTGGTTGCACGCGGATCAAGCTCATCCAGGTCCTTGCCGCCATATCCCGAGAGGTGCCGACCCACCAAGTCGCTGCGGTTCTTTGTGAGGGCCTGGAATACGATGTAAGTGCCCGGGAACTCCTTGAAGAATCGGTGCCACTTATCCACCACCAGCGACACCATGTATTCATCCTGCCTGATGTAGTTCCTGGAGAGAGTCGGATTGGTGAAGGTGCGTTCCGGGGTGTACTGAGCTTCGAGGTTGAAGATCAACTGATTGAGGAAGTCGTTGTCACTCTCGAGTACATAGCTGGCACCGAGGGCAAATATGTCTTCCTGGAAGTACTCCCTGGCGATATGACCTCGTAGGCTGCCACCCGCAGCTATGAAGAAGGTATTCAACTCCGCTGCGGCCTGCCGCACGTTATCAACCGGCGTGGCATACACATCCTGGGCGCCTGGAAACTCGTTAATGGCAGCATTAAGACCGCCCACACCGTCCAGTCGAACCTCCGCGGCGTAGTGGAACCACTCATCCGCGGAGTACACGCCGCCGTCGCCGGCATGAAACGGCGCGTTGGCCAATGCATCGCCCGTGTCGGCATAACGACGGCACAGAAGCGGGTCATAGGCGGCTTCTGAACAACCAGGCAGCTTGAGGGAATACAGGAGGTTTACCAACGAACCGACGGAGTTGATCCTGCCATCCAGTTGGCGGTCGACTCCCGTCGCCGTCCACCGGAAGACGCCAAGGGGGTTGTATCGATTGAAGTAAGCCGCCTGGAACCCCCATTGTCCGTAGTCGCCTTTTAGGCGAAAGCCACCGACAACCTTCTCGTCATAGCCACCGATCACATACTGATCCTGCACGGTGAACTGCGTCGGAATGATGTTGTACGGAGTGTTCGGATTCCCCAGAACCGTCGGCTGGAATTTTCCGACATAGCCGTCGAACAGGATTCCATCCGTCAGCTGATAGCTCAGGCGAGCCGACAGCATCGGAACGCGCTTGTCGGAGAACTCCTCCAAGGCGCGATCCAGGATGCTGTGGCGACGCAGGTCCAGGCCGTTCGGCATATCAAAGACCTGAAAGAACAAGGACTGGCCCCAGGCAATCTGCTGGTTCCCCAGGCGCAGATTCAGGTCACCGGCGGTCAGCTCCACGATTGCGGCAGGCAGATAGACCAAATAGTCACGGCCTGCCCACTCCAGCGGGTTGGCTTGGACGAAACCGCCCTTGCCGTCTGCAACCTTGTAACTGAAGTAGTCCGGTCGCCCCTCGTAGATTCCCGGGTCTGCCCAGGGGCCGCTATCGACGCCACCCTGTCTCGGACGATCCAGATTGCGCTGGTCAAATTCCTCGTAGATCGAGGGATCGAAGACGCCACGGGCGCGGGTGATGAAACGTACGTGTTCGCCGAACCTCAGGCTCAACTCCGCCTCGGCGCGAGCGACTGTGTAGTTGAAATCGTTCGATGTCGTCTGGATTCGATCACCGCGGCGTATGTGGTCGTCCGTGCCCACAAGAGTGCCGAGCAGTCCACCGACGACCGGGCCGACGACGGGCGACAGGATAGGCTCCAGTATCCCCCAAGCACAGGGATGCTGCCCAACGCCGCGGTGGGATCTCCCAGCGGTACTGCGCCCCAAGGCACAATCCCGCTCAGAAGGTTGGAGGTCAACGCCGGCGGTAGATAGGCCGTTCGATGAACGGTCACGTCGTTGTAGACGTTTCCTCCCTGATTGTTCGGGTTCTCGTATCCGGTACTGGCAGCCCCTTCCAACCGAACAAAGCCGCCAAAGCTCGCATCAATATCGAATGCAGCTACGGGCTGGATGCTCGCGCCCATCAACGCCCCGAGCGCAAAGACCTTCCCCGTTCGTAGCGTCGCCGAACCCCTCTTCTTCGTCACGCCAGCTCTCCTCATTTGTCTATTTGTCTCTTACTGCCAACGAACGCTCAGGACGTGACCGGCAATACCGACTGTCAGCGCCGCATCTCCGCCAGGCGCCAAAACTGCCCCGTGGTACCAGCCCGTCGAGACGTCATCCCCTTCAACCATCTGGAAAGTCTTTCCCCCGTCCCGGCTGACGCGCATGTCACGCATGCCGGTGATTAACACCGCCCCCCGCTCGGAGCCGACGACTCCCAGGAGGTTGGCGTGCGAGGGCCGAGGCAACTCGGCCCAGCTGACGCCGTGGTCTCCCGTGCGCAGCAGTAGGCCCTGCTGGCCAACGGCGTAACCCACGCCGTTCTTCTGCATGTGAATACCCGAGACCGTGGGATCCACGCCGAGATCGTCGTTGCCGCCAGCCCGGCGGACCGCCCAGCTTGTCCCGCCATCTGCAGACGTCATGACCAAGCCCAGTTCGCCAACCACCCAGGCGTTGCCTTCGTCGTCCATCTGGACGCCATACAGGCTGGGCGCAAAACTCTCTCCCAACCGGCCGGCGCCATCGCGGAACACGCCGAACCACAGCGGCGCTGCGGGCACCCAGTCGGCGCCACCGTTGGTGGTCCTGAGGACGACGCCGAAAGCGCCAACCGCCACGCCGGCTCCCTTGCTGTTGATCGCGACGTCGAACAGCCTTTCCGTGGTCCGGGTGTCGACCTGAGCCCAGCTGCCGTCAGCCTTTCGTATGCAGAGAACGCCCATCTGCCCGACCGCCACCGCGTGCTCTCCCGCGTTGGAAACGCCCAGCAGGGAGAGTTGCGTGCAGGACTTCTCGGAACTCCAGTGCTGGCCGCCGTCGTCGCTTCGCACAATCCGCCCCCCGGCGCCGGCAGCGAAGAGCTTGCTGCTCCCAGCACTGACGTCGAAGAGCGGCAGATGCGGAGTCGCCGACGCCAGTAACCGGGTCCTAGCCGAGCCGACGTCAGCAACCGTCGGAACGCTCGCCCCTACGGTGGGCCCTGACATGATGGCGGCCGCGACAACCATCATGAGTAGCCCACGGCGCATAGTGGTGAACGAGTGGTTCATACCTGGCCCAGACGCTGCAGCGCCTGCTGGGTGAAGAACTGCTTGTAGACCGCTTCGTTGTCGGCAGCGAACTCGCTCTTGTAGCCGCCAGCGCACTGCGCCGCGTGGCGGATGCGGTCCATGCGGCGGCTCTGGATGTCGTAGGCGACCACATAGGTCCAGGACCAGGCGGGATGCTTGCCATCGGGTCCCATGATGATCTTCTTGCCGTCCACGAACTGGCCGAATCCAGCCTCGAAGTTCAGCCAGGGCTTGTCCTGACGGTCATAGCGGATGCCGCCGTAAGCCACTTGATTGCGCGCGTCGATGTACGAAACGCGGCGCCCCACTGGCGAGCGCGGATATTGCGTCGGCTTGGACTCCAGCAGGATCACCTCCGGAGACAGTTCGAACTCGGTATCGAACCACATGTCATTGTTCGGCCCGCCGTGAGTCCCGGGCATCCAGTTGTTGCCCGCGACGAAGTTGCTGTTGACCGGCGTTAGCATCGGCTGGCGCGCCAGGATCTTGAACTCCCCCCAGGTGCGCATCGGATCACCCGCGGCCCATGCGTCGGACAGGAACCAGCTCACGCCCGGAATCAGCGGCTCGAAGCGCTGGTTGGTCGGGAACTGGCGGACACGACGGAACTGCGGCAGGTAGCCATAGAGGTCCGGGAACTTGCTCTGGTCGTAGTACCAGGTGGACAGGAACGAGCTGCCGGCGACGTCCTGGGTGGCCGTGAACAGCACGGTCTGCATGCGGAGCAGGTCCGCCTTGTTCTGGAACACCGTACCGTCGAGGCGGCTCTGTATCTGCAACTCGGCCCACAGAAGGTCGTAGTCGTAGGCGATTTTGCCGTCTGGATTGAACACCGTGTCGCGGACAGCGTACTGGCAATAGTCGCCGCGTCCCCAACTCATCGCCAGGTTCGCTTGCACCTCGTCGCCGGTCTTGGCACTGGGGAACGCCAAGCCGCCCACCCAAGGTTTGCCGGCGCTGGTTACCACATTGCCCTTGCTGTCCCAGCTGGCCTTTGTGCCACTGGCCAGGTTCTTCTGGGTCGTGGTGTAGAACTCGTGGGAGAACATCTTCGGCATGTCCGTCGTGGTCGGACGGATCTTGATCTTGCGACCCACGTTCTTGATCTGCTCGTAGGTGATCGGATCCAGCAGGTTCTTGACCGCGTCCACGTTGCTGGCGGTCACCATGTCTCCGGCCTTGAGCTTGCCCTTGGTGTACATGCCGATGTCCAGCAACTCATCGGGATAGGCCTTGGCGATGTTCTCGCCACCCGCGGCGAATACCTTTTCCAGCGGCAGCAGAACGCCGGCACCGAGACCGATCGCGGCGTTCTTCATCAGGGTCCGGCGACCGTAGTCGACGTCGTATTTGCGGATTCTCATTTCGTTTCTCCTTCCACCCAGGTTGTCGGGGAATATGTAGCGTTCAGACGGGCTGCGGGCTATCGGTCTTGAAGATCGACAGATCAATGTTCTCGCCAACCATGAGGTCCTCTCGGCCAACGAAACTCGGCTTGACGACCCAGACCAGCAAGGGCAGGACGATCAGGGCCAGGACCATGTTGATCATCATGATTGCGACCAGGAGCAGGCCCATGTCGGCCATGAACTTGAGGTCGGACAGCAGGTACCAGGGCAGGATGCCGATCAGCATGATCAGGGCCGTGAAGAGGATGGCCTTGCCGGTGGTGGTCAGCGAAGCGACGATCGCCTGGCCCCAATCCCCCTCGTGCGCTCCGAATTCCTCGCAGATGCGCGACAGCAGGTAGATGCCGTAGTCGATTCCGACACCCACGCCCAGGACCGCCACCATCACCGAGTTGATGTCCAGGCCGATCCCGAGGATGTGCATGATCGACAGCTGCAGGAAATTGGACAGGTTTACCGGGATCAGTAGCAGGAACGCCGCCATGAAGGAGCGGTACGCGATGTAGCAGATGATGTAGATCACCAGGTTGAGCACGCCCAGGATGACCCAGTGGTAGCGTTCAACCACCAAGTTCATCGCCTGCTGCAGGGCAATGGTTCCGGACGCCATGCGGATGCGGAATCCCTCATGCTCGGTGCCCAGTGCCGCCACAGCCTTCCTGGCGCTGGCCAAGGCTGCATCCACGGTTTCCTGCTTGTTGTCCGGATACCACAGGGACACCGTCGAGTTCTGGAACTCGAAGTCCGTGATGTGGGAGAAGTTCACAGGATTGGTACCGAAGGTCACGGCATTGCCCGCCGCGCCGACAGCCGACTTCGTCGGGTCCAGCGGATACCATTTCGGATCACCGCCCGAGAAGAGGCGATTGCCCTCCATCATGTAGTCGGCAAACGACAGCGTCGCTCGGGGCGGCATGTCTGGGTCCGACTCCACCATGGCCTGCAGGGCCAGGGATGCATTCACCACTTCCGGAGTGCGTGCGACGCGCGTGCTGATGTCGCGGGCTTTGGCCTCGATGATCAGCTCCAGTGTATTTACACCCGGGAAGTGTCGATTGATGGCACGGATCGCCGTGTTGAAGTCCGAGTCTTCCCACAGAAGATTGGACCCCTCGACCGGATTGCCGATCTTGATCTGCATGGACAGGTAGACCGCCACGATCGATATCACCACCACAACCAGGGTGGTGAGCTTGGCCGGACGACCATAGGTCAGCATGGCGGTCTTGCCGAGTACCCGCTTCAGGAATGCATGGAAGCCCTTCCTGTCCTGCGCCGTGATCTGGTCGATGTTTTTCGGTGTGGGCAGATACGACAGAACCACAGCGATCAGGAAGACGCCCGTCGGGATGATGCAGAAGGCCCAGAACCCGCAGAACAGGGCAAAGCGTTCCATCGCCGGGATCGGGGCGATCATGATCGCCAGGATGCCGAAGACGTCAGTCCAGATGCCCAGAATCGAAGGCACCATCATGACAGCCATCGAGATCTCGGCAGCCTTCTTCTTGTCGCCGATGTGCTTGTAGACCTCGTAGTAACGTTCCGCGAACTGGATGCAGTGGGAGAACGATCTGGCGATGAGCAGCAGTGGCACAACCATCAGCAGGGGCTCGACCGGCAGCTTTAGCCAACCCACGAAGCCGAAGCCCCAGACACCCGCCATCAGGCTGCAGATGATCGGCGTGACCGTGCCGGCGATGTTCCTCATGTAGAGGGCCAGCATCACCACCAGGGCCACCAGGGTGATCCCGAAAATCAAGTAGGTCTGCTTCTGCAGCTTGTAGACCCAGCCCGTCAGGATGGGCTGGCCGACGACATAAATCTCATGGTCGGCGTCCCGGTACTTCTCAGACAGGCCCTGAACCTCCTTGAACACCACGTCGTAGTCCAGCAGGTGCTCGAGGAAAGCTGCGGTGATCAGCGTGGCGGACTCGTCGCCTGAGACGTAAAAGGTGCGGACGTTGGGGCTTTGCTCGACCCGACGTCGGAAGTCCTTGATAGCGTCGGCATCCTTGGGGACCGAGTCTTCCATGATCGGCCGCAGATCCACGCCGTAAGGCGTAGCCTCGGCATAACGCGCCTTCTCGGTCGCGATCGAGATCAGGGTGTTGTGGTCGATGCCCGCGATGAGGTCAATGTCGCGAGTAAATGCCCAGA
Organism: Solimonas sp. K1W22B-7; assembly: GCF_003428335.1. Lineage (GTDB taxonomy): Bacteria > Pseudomonadota > Gammaproteobacteria > Nevskiales > Nevskiaceae > Solimonas_A. Next base: position 1,607,856 of record NZ_CP031704.1, on the reverse strand, counting down.
CCTTGTTCAGGGTCTCCGCGTTGTATATATCCCCGTTCTTGTGCTTGATCATCACTGTTACGGTGAGCGGATTGCCGAAGTTCGGGTGGTCCTTGAAGACCTGCACAAACGGGTCGTCCGAGGGCAGCAGGTCGGAGAAGATGGTCTTGATGGTCAGGCCGGGCAGGCCGGCCGCGAAGCCCAGGGTCACCAAGGCGAACAGCCAAGCCATGAGCAGCCGGTGCTCGATGACCCATCGGGCGATTCTGAAGCGCAGGGTGTCGGTAATCGGACGACCCTGTTCCTGCTCAAGATGACTGCTCATGATCTCCTCACTCCGCCCGTGCATGCGGGCGGAAACGTTCTAGTAGGGTGTTTGCATGGCCTGATGCCATGCGATTCCCGGAAGCGGGGGGCCCGGATGCCGGGCTCCCCGCCGCCTTGCGGGATTGCTCGTCGCGACTACAGGGTCTTCAGGTACTCGATGACCGCGCGGCGCTCTTCGTCAGTCAGCACCTTGGTCCACTCGTGACCGCGATTCTTTTTGGCGTACTTGTTGGTGTTGAAGATCATGCGATCTTCACGACCCGAATCTCCGCCAGGAACAATCGTGCCGGTATAGGTGAGCCAGCTAAGCTCACCCTGCACCAAGTCCGTCAGCCAGGTCAGCTCCGGGCGAAGGTCCGTGTCGATCGCGCAAAGGATCATGGGCACGCCCGGAGGCGTGTCGCCGCAGTTGAGAGCTTCAGCCTTCCAACCGATGTCCTTGAAGTCGTAGCCCCTGTCCAGGCGCCACTCGAAGCCGTTGAAAGCAACGTCGGTTGTCGTCCGCTGGCGCCGCCAGATGGGACGGCGATCGGATGGCTTGAGCACCTCCCAAATAGTGGGGACCGATCCGTTGTGGAAGTACGGCGAATTGGCCCAGACACCATGGAGCGGAGGCGTGTGATAGCCAATGGTCTTCTCTTCGAAGGAGCACGCGCCCTTCTTTCTGCCCGCAATCTGCCCCAGAGGGATCGACGGAACAGGGCCGAGCACACCGCTGAGGATGGTGGACACCAGATTCCCCACAGGCTGCAGGAGGCCCATGTTGTTCAGATTGCGATTGATATAGTCCGCAATGTTTTCACCGGTCAGCCCATCCGTCAGGGCGTAGTCATCCACGATCTCCTGCAGGAGATTCTTCTCCTCAGGCGCAACATAGCCCTCGACGGCATCCGGATAGGCCCACCAGAAAGTAGAGATATGGGTGCGGAACGGCGCAATCCATCCCTCGGTTTGCGCAGAATCGGTATTGATGATCTCCAGGGGAACGGTGTAGCCGGTCATGCCGACAAGGCGCGGATCAGGTAGGAATCGCTTGTCGTTGGCATACCGCGGAGAGTAGGCGCCGTGGCAGCTTGCGCAGGAGCCGTTACCCTTCGGGCGCGGAATGTCGGAGTTCCCATCGCCCGCCCACAGGTTCTTCTCGTGGAACAGGATCGCTCCCGACTCGGCCAGCTTGCGATCAATGCAGCCCGTCTTGTCACCCGGCTTCGCCGAGCCGTCCGCGCCGGAGCAATAGCCCTGCGGATAGTCGGGAGCTTCAGTCGACAGCGTCCAGTCGTGCACGTCCTCGAAGTAGACGCCCTCGTTCTCCTTCAACTCATCGCCGCTCAGTCCGTTGATACTGCCGAAGTACATGTTGCCGCGCGACGAATCGGTCGAATGACCTCCGAACCACAGGTAGCGGGTCTTGTTGTGCAGCCACCACCAAGAGGGCGGACGCTGGTCGCCGAAGCTGGAGTGATTCGGGATCACCAGTACCTTGTGCGCATCGAGAGAATCGAAATCTCGAATTCCTACCATGATCTCCACGGGGATGTCGGCGTTGAATGTTCCGCGCGTTGCGCCCAAAGCACCCACAGCGATAGGGCCCAGATCGGCGCTTCCAGCAGTATCCATATTGGTATTGGGAAGACCCATGAATCCACCGTACGGATTTTTTCCGAAACGATCTTTTGTCTGATTTCCAAGACCGTCGCGACCGGTCACTTCTCCTTGACCGATACGACCTGCATGGCACCCAAAGCAGGTTCCACCCGAGCCACCGTTGAAGCTTCCATCGACATTCTTGGCCTGAGCCGTTCCGAGCTGCAGTCGGCCAGTGCCCCCGAAGTTCTTGATAAACGTTCCAGGGCCAGGAACGTGAAACTTTCCATCGTTTGGAACGGTGTAAGGCTTACCCAGGAACTCCTCTTCGCCCGGCATCGGATAGGGGTTGTATACACCCGCAATCAGCTCACCCTTCTTGTTGAAGACCGGGTCCGGGGCCAGCGCGCCACCAAAGCGCTCCACCCACTGCTCATCAAAATTATCCGGACGCTCGGAAAGACCCCAATCCTTCCAGGAATTATTTCTATTGTTGAAATTTCCAGAAGCATGCGACCCGTCGGGCTTTGTATCGGTGGGAGTCATCGAGACCCAGTCCCCGCCTTTACGGACGCGCTCGCGGAATTCTCCGCAAGTCTTGGCGTAGTCCTTGGCACCGTATATTGCCTTCTGACCCTTCGCGACTCGCAACTCGTTCTGACGCTTCTGATTCGCAAAAAGGGCTTCCGTACGGCATTCCTCGAACGGATCATTGAAGTGAACGGCGTACTCTTCGCTATCGATCAACCCTGCATCCTGCGTCAGCAGAAAGCGGGGATCGTTCGCACGCCAGTTGATCGGCGTGCTGTCCGGCTTGCCGTCGCACAGCGTGTTGACGAAGAAATGCTTACCGGGGTTGCCCAGCAGCGGGAAGGTTTCCTGGATGACTCCGCCACCCACGTTGGCCAGCAAGGCGGCGCATTCGGCGGGGCTGTTCCAGCAGGTTAGGAGGATCTTCACATCCTTGTACTGCTGGCTCGTGGGGAGCCACGGACTTCCTCCGGAATGCGGCTCCGGATCCTGTCCGGAGGGCTTGGTCAGGATGCGATTGGTTTCCACGCCCTTGCCCAGCGCAGTCCATGACGACTTGAACTTGGCGTAGTCCTCTGCCGGATTGCCCGACAGCATAAAGAGGCGGCCCTTGTCGACGTCTGCCACGCCACCCGGCACGTGGCAGGTCCGGCAGAACGGAATATTGGGCTTAACACGGGCGTTGAAGAACGCCTCGTCCGACGAAAAACTGGTTGCACTGCTGGAGGGGACACCAGCCGAGCCTTCTACCTCGGATGATCCCTTGTACATGCCGCATCCCGTTGCTGAAGTCAGCAAGAAAAGCAGCGCAATAACGCGCGCCATGTTCATGTCTAAATCCTCTCCTCATTATTTCGCGCAATCCCCAGACGCTCGGCCATGTGCAGGCATCGTCCGGTAGCTGTACACGTTGATCCTACGTCTGCGACTTCTGGAGTTCTTTCACGTACCTGATGGACTTGTATGTACTTGTCACCGGCCATGGAGTTACCTGGATTAATTCCGACGAATGGTTCCCCTGCACGCGCAACAATTTTCGGTGTCCACGCAAGTTGGCACGCACGGCCATGGTTGCGCACGTCGAATGCATCGATAGTTGGCAGGCCGGATTGCTCCTCCGCGGTCCGGTCATTTCGAAGCTGAGGCTTTGTCGGCCACGTTGCTCCCGCGGCGATGGCCGACTCTCTTTTTTGTCCTATGCTTACTGGGTCGCGCAGTTATGCAGTTGCACCAGGTCGCCGTTCGAAAGGAACGAAGGCTTCAGCGCGAAGTAGGATTTGAATACGCGGCTCATGTGCGACGGGTTCGAGAACCCGATCGTGTAAGCGACATCGGTGAGAGACCTGTCCTGGGAGAGAAGCTCGAGTGCCAATCTCATTTTTACCCAGAGCAGGTAGCGCCTCGGGGATAACCCTAGGTCCCTGGTAAAGACATGCGTCAGACGCCCTGCCGAGAAACCGCCGAGCTTTCCGAGGAACGAGGCATCAATCTGCCTTGGCGTATGAGTACGCAGCCAGGTCGCCACCATATCGATGCGGGGATCGATCGGGGCTACGCCGAAGGCGTCTGGAAACAGGGTGTTGAGAAGGAGTTCTGATTGTCGATAGTTCCTCTCGCAGTCCAGAGGAGCCTCGACGGGACTGCTGATGATATCCAGCAAGCTGGGCGACACTGAACTGGAGAGATCGACGACGGGACTGCTCTGCAGAACATCGGCGCGGATTCGTCGACAAAACCGATGGATCGGGTCCAGGTTCAGGCTGTAGCAACCATGGGGAGCGTCGAGCGATCGAACTGTGTCTGGGGCAAGCAGCAGAATCCTTCCGTTGACGACAAGGTCACGAGAAAGCCTGACAGAAAGGGTGCCTCTCAGACCGACGAGAATCGTGACTGTGGGCCTGGCACTCGGGCCAGACGACATCTTGGGCGAGATCCATATGATGCGATCTCCCCATAGGGTTGCATACGAGTTCACCGCTCTCCTCCATCCTGCCAGCTCGAAGAGGACGATGTCGTTTTTCGTTGGCCAAGGGATGGGGCTAAGGCCCTCGCGCTCGTTCCGGATTTCCCGGATCAAGCGCCCACGGCAGTGACATTCGATTCCTCTGGTGGCAGTGTGATGCCGGCAACAGGCCATCTCTATTGCAAATCACGCCATGGCGTTGCACCTGACGACACCCGTGTCGCCCCATTCAGGCTTCAAAAACCGCGGGAAGGGCAGTAGATTTCCCCCAGACTAGGTCAACCTTATTGCAATACGCGCCATAGCGTTGCATTTTCCGCCGCTTCTTGAGTCGCCGATCAGGCTTCCCGTAGGCTTCCGCAGGTTGGGATAATCAGGGGGTTTCATCTTGCTGCGCATCGACGTTGAAGGGTTCTCGATCTTGTCACGAGCCGGCCTCGCGTGTGGCTTCAACCTCGAGGAGCTCTTGAGGCGCGTGTCGCCGGAGGGATATGTCGTATCCGAACACCGGATGCGCATCGAGATGCACACCCTCGCCCGCATTTACGATTTCGCCCACCAGCTTTCAAGCCGTGATTATTTTCCGATGGTGATCGGCTCGGCCTGCGTCTACGAGGCAGCCCCCGAAATTAACTCCATGCTGATTTCGGCCCGATCCCTGCGGGACGCCATCCCGCTCCTGAAGGAGTTCCCGCGAATCATCATGCCGGAGCTGCATCTGGACCATCAGCTGACGGACTCCCATATGCAGATCGAAGTCGACCTGCATCGACTCGGTTCGCGGATCGAAGCGCCGGGAGTCATCGAGATGGTGATCTTGGTCTTGATGCGAACGATCCAAGGCGTGGTTTCCCAGCCCGTGGATTTCGGCATTTCCCTCAGCCACAGCCCCCAGACATCGGTCTCCAACTACCGGAAGTATTTCTATACATCCCCGGTATTCGGTGCCGACGTCAACGCCCTGAGGTTCTCCTCACGTTTTCTCGACATGAAGTCACCGGTGGCCTCCTCCGCGGTGCAGGCTCAGTCACGCATGATCTTCGACCGCAGGCTGCAGCTTTGCGCGAGTGGAAGCCCGCTCAGAGCCGCCATCGAGTCGCTGCTCGACCAGAATCCTCAAATGACAGGGGAGCAGGTTTGCGCGCAACTCGAAATGAGTGTCCGCGCTATGCAGCGGAAGCTATCGGAAGAAGGCACCTCATTCCGTGAGATTCACACTGAGATACGGTTCCGGTCAGCCAAGCGGATGCTGCGTGATCTTGCCCTTGATATTTCGTCGATCTCGGAGAAGCTAGGCTTTGCCGACCGGACAACCTTCACCCGTGCCTTTACCAAGCAAGAAGGCGTGTCCCCCAGTGCTTACCGGAAGAAGTTCGGGCCATCTTCGGCATAGACTTGTGCCTGTGGTGCCAATGTTCCAGCAGCATCCAAACTATCGGAACAGCAGCTATGCACTCGCATCTCTGGATGCTGCCTGCAGCCGCAGCCGCGCCTCGATAGGAGTTTACCCCCGTCCATTCGCGGAATGCCCGCGTGAACGCACTGTGCTCCGAGTATCCGAGCAGCAGGGAAATTTCAACGATTTGTAGGCGTGGATCGCGCAAGTAGGAGGCGGCCAGTTCGTGGCGCACCAGGTTCAGCTCGCACCTTCGCGGACGACGGCAAGCCCTCCCTTGTCGTAGCTGGGATTGCCGTCGTCCGCGTTGAGCGTGAACTGTCCCGGTGCATTGACGAGATGCTCGGCCGGGAAAGTCTGCGTGCGGAACAACCCTTTGCTGGCCTGGTACAGAATCATGCCATCCGGTGAGAGGCCGCAGACATTGGCATCGAGGTTGGCATTTCCCACCAAATCCTGACTACGCGTCTGGGTACGCACAGCCGCGCCGAAGGTGATGGTGATGGTGATGGTGGTATTGAGCACGCCATTGACTACCTCCTCACCTCACGGCAGGCTAAAATAAGGTGCGGAAGCACAGCCAGCATATGCTAACACCCCCATCGCCAACACCAAGCCCAGACGCTGGCGGCCGTGGCGTATGTTCTGCACAGCTTGTTTCCCTCGTCTAAGAAGGGCGTTGTTCGGCCCTGTTTTCATACTTGCGTCGCGGCTCTGCGCGATGAAACAGGCAGAAGGCTCCAACTCGCCGTCAGCGCATGGCCGCCCTGGCGAACCACTCGGCCGAAAGGCGCTGCAACCAGCGCGGCAGGTGCTGACCCATCAGGACCAGCGCGCGATTGACGGCGCCATTGATGTACACCGGCGTGCCTGCCATGCAGGCCGCGTAGCCCTGCTCCGCAACCTTCGCTGGAGTCAGGTTCCTGACTCCGGGGATCTTGAAGGTCTTGGCTCCCTGCTGGGCGATCATGTCGGTTTCCGTGAAGCCCGGACACAGGGCGGTGACCGACACGCCGCGGTGCTTCAGCTCGATGGACAGCGCTTCGGAGAACGACAGCACGTAGGCCTTGCTCGCCGCATAGGTGGCGGTCCATGGCAGCGGCTGGAACGCCGCGCTGGACGCAAGGTTGAGGACACGGCCGTGGCCGCGCTCGACCATGGCCGGCAGGAAGAGATGCGTCAGTTCCGTCAGCACGGTGATATTGAGCTGGAGCAGGGCCTGCTGCTCCGCCAGCCTGGTTTCCGGGAATGTGCCACGGAAAAGCAGGCCCGCGTTGTTGACCAGGATATCGACCGCCAGTCCGCGCTGCGTGACCTCCCGATGCAGCTGCTCGGCGGCCCCGGCCTGGCCGAGGTCCTGCGGGATGACTTCGACCGCGATCCCGTACTGCTGCCGCAGTCCTTGCGCCAGGGCTTCGAGCTTGTCGGCACGACGTGCGACCAGGATCAGGCTGTGCCCATGCCGGGCGAAGGTCCGGGCGAACTCGGCGCCGATGCCCGAGGAGGCTCCGGTGATCAGCGTGCGACCGGGTTTGTGAGAAGGACGAATGGATGCGTTCATGAAGTTTCCGATGGGTTCCTACCACTGTTGCCAGATGACGAGGTCCATCCACACGTTGAGCAGCCAGTGGACGATGACGACCGGCCAGATCGAGCGCGTCGCGAGCACGATCGCACTGGCGGCCGGGCCCCAGAACAGCGTACCCCACAGCTCCGGCAGCGGCTTGCCGAGGTGCCAGGCCGTGTAGGCGAGCATCGGGACCAGGATCCGCCAGTCGAGGGGATAGCGCTGCCCCATCCCGCCGGCATTGCCCGCGGGGGCCTGGCCAGTCGGCAGCAGGTACAGGCCGAAGAGCAGGTAGCCGCGGAAGATGAACTCGATCGCCAGGAAGAACGGCAGGTACCCCAGCTCGTAGACCACGAACTGGCCGACTCCATCGAAGTCGCGGAAGAACGGATACGTCGAGGCCATGGCCGGGTCGTTGCCATACTGGTAGAACGCGCCGAAAGAGGCGACGAAAAGTACGGCCGCCGTCATCAATGCGAGCCTGCGGAGGCCGCGCGGCGGCAGGCCGAGCCCGAACTCGCGCAGCGGCAACTTGAACACGTATCGGATCATGATCGCGGGGATTCCGACGACCAGCAGGGCGCCTGCCCAGAAACTCAGCCACTCCTGATCCCAGGCAATCCCCGGGATGATCCTCGCGCGTGCCGATGGGTCGCTGCCCGGTCCGGCCCACCCGTCCCACAGCATCCCCAGCAGTTCGAGATTGCCGTGATAGCCCCAGAGCATGAGGGCAACGATCGCGCTGCCCAGGAGCAGCCCTTTCGGATCGCGGAGGGGCCCGGCAAAGGCGTTCCAGATCAGGCTCGCCACGGTGCGGACCGTGGGCGACCTGAGTTGGGAAGGGCGGATCGGGATCACGGTCGCGCCAGGAAGCGGACCAGCAGCGTGGCCAGCACAGGATACAGGCCCCAGGCCATGCCCACTCCGATCGTCAAGGCCGTCCGGCCTTTCAGGGGCCCGAGCCTGTTGCCGGGGAAGGTCCAGGCGTTCAGCCCGGCGAAATTCAGCGCCTCATAGGCGATGCCGATGATCGCGCCGCACAGGAACTGGACCGGCAGGGCGCTGCCCTGGGTCAGCCAGGCGAGCGTGCCGAACAGCAGCCCGACGGTGACCAGGACGTTGACTGCCACCATGCGCGGCGGCGTGTAGACCCACAGACGCAGCGCGCGCGCCAGGATTTCCACGAGGACGCCGAGGAACATGGAAACAGCGACAAACTTCAGCCAGGTCGTCATGCGATATTTCTCAGGTGCGGAACTTCGTCATCGAGCCAGTAGGCGCGGCCATCCTCCACCACCAGGATTTCCTCGAACTTCGCACCGAAGCCCGCTCCTCCCACGTGCGGCTCGATGGCCCATAGCCCGAGCTTGCTGCCGCGATGATCGGGATTGAGCACTTCCTTGAAGAGGCCGTGCGAGAGGAAGGCACGCTGGGCGGTGGCGCTGAACCAGTTCACCCCGAACCTGCGCAGCGGCAGTCGCAGGCCGCTGTCCTTCGACTCGGTCACGTGGTAGACGCGGTGGCCGAGCACGCTGAGCGGGTACAGGGCGTGACAATTCGTGTATCCGGCATCGGCGATCCGGCGATCGACCGCCTGCCAGATCTGCGCGGTGCTGCGGCTGGACATGAACAAACCGGGTATTTCCTCGCGCAGCTCTCGCAGGAGGCGCTGTGCCTTGCGCAGCGCTGGCGAGGCCGACAGGCTCAGGGTATAGCCGACGTCACCGATGTATCCGTTGACGATGGGCGACACGTCCAGGATCGCGATGTCCGTTGCCTTCAGCCTGCGGTCGCCGGGATGGAAGTCGTGGAAGCTGTCGTAGCCGGAGAAGCGGCTGTGCTCGCCGAACCAGGCGAACGGACGATGCAGGAAGTTCGGCGCTCCATGCGCATCGAGCCAGGCTTGCAGACGTTCAGTGACCTCCAGTTCCGAGTCGCCCTCCTGCATTTCCTTGCCGACCGCGACGACGCAGTCATAGGCCAGGCGCTGGGCTGCGCGAAACCCTTCGACGTCCACGGGCCGGGGCCGCTCGGCAGCGCTCGCGTTGACGCCGGACAGCCAGCCCAGAAATCGATGCCCCGCATAGAGGCCAGGACGCATTCCCGATTCGACAGACATGATGGAGTGTTCTCGCTTGGCGATGAGGAGGAGTGGCCTGCGCTACACCAGCACGTGGCCGTTCAGGTGCCGGCGCAGGAACTGCCCGAGTTCCGCGAGCGACTCATCGGCTTCCGCGAGCATGCCGGCGTGCAGCTGGAAGTCGTGCCAGAGACCTTCGAACTCGCGTACCTGGATGTCCACGCCGGCAGCGACCGCGCGATCCCGCAGCCGCAAGGAATCGCTGAGGACAACCTCCTCGCTTCCGACATGGACCAGGATCGGCGGCAGCCCTTTCAGGTCGGCGTAGAGCGGAGAGCACAGCGGATGCTCGAGGGGCAGGCCGTTCGTATAGTTTCGTGCCCACCTGGCGAGACCGGCCGGGGACTGCGACGGATCACGCGCTGCGTGGGTCTTCATGGTCTCGCCCTGGGCGGCGAGATCCGTCCATGGGGAAATCAGGGCCAGCGCGGCCGGCATCGGATCGCCGGCATCGCGCAGGGCCAGTGCGGTGGCAAGAACGAGCCCGCCGCCGGCCGAGTCGCCCGCCAGCGCGATGCTGCGCACGCCCTGTTCCCTCAGCCACCGATAGGCAGCGACCGCGTCATCCAGCGCCGCGGGATGAGGATGCTCGGGGGCCAGCCTGTAGTCCGGTGTGTGGGCAGAGACCTGTGCCGCTCGCGCGATGCGCCCGGTGATGACACGGTAGCCCCGCGCCGATCCGATGTTGTAACCCCCTCCGTGCAGATACAGGATCGCGTGGCCGGCTGCGGGCTCGCCGACGCTCACGCACTCCGCCGGCAGGCCGGCCATGGTCTGCCGGCGGACCTGCGTCCCCCGCGGCCCAGGCAGCATGGACGTCAGTCCGTTGACCCAGCGGCGCTGGAATCCGACGGAGAAGTTCGGGCGCAGGACCGGTTTGATGCCGACGCGCACGGCGCCGCCCAGGAATGACTTCAGCATTTCAGGTATCCGGATCAGAGGGATGGCAGGGCTTGCCGCAGCTTCTGCAAGGACTGCGTCTCGAGGCCATGCGTCCGGCCGAGGCGGATGTAGGTTTCCAGCATCAGTCGCGTCTGCGCGCCGACCTTGGAGAAGTGGTAGTGCAGATAGGACTCCAGCGGCAGCGGCAGCAGGCGCGCCGCGAGCGGCAGGAGCAGCCGCCATGTCCAGGGCCGGAGTAACGGCAGGAACCCCGCCGTCCGCGCTCCCGCGGTCTTCCGCGCGATCGCCAGTGCTTCGCGCACCGCACGCAGGCCCATGCGCAGGGGTTCGCTGCCCGGCAAGGCGGACAAGCGCCAGTGGCCGACTTCCAGCGCGGCAATCATCGGCTGCATGAGCGCAGTCGCGGCCGCTGTCCCGGGCGCCACGTCCGGCACGGCACGCGCGGCCATGCCGCCGGCTCTCAGTGCGTCGACCGCGCCGCTCACCCGCTCCGGCGTTCCGGACAGCGGCGTCGGCGTGAACGGCGGCAGGAAGTAGGCGATGCCCGAAGGTCCCGCCTTCCCCGGCAGCGGCGACTGGTAGCTGATGAGCGTGATGAGGCCGTGGACCACCTGTTCCGGTGCGCGGACACGCGTGCGCACATAGTCGGCGTCCTCAAGGTCCGGCTGCAGGCAGACGACGGTTGCCGTGCCGATCGCCGCGAGCAGCTGTGCCGCCAGTTCGCCACGCAGCGCATCCGAGGACAGGGTGAGCCACACCTGATCCCAGTGCCCGCGCGCAACGGCGGCCGGATCGGTCACGACGCGCACCCCGCTCCAGTCTTCGCGCTGCGTGGCGCGGTAGCGCAGGCGGTGCAGCGTGAGTCCCGCGGACACCGAGTCGCGGTACTTCGGCTTGACGAAGAAATGCACCTCGTGCCCCGCGCGATGCAGGTGCCAGCCATAAACGGCGCCGACGGCGCCGGCGCCAACAACAAGGATTCTTTTCATCGGGTGTCCTCCAGAACGGAAGCAGTATCCCGACTGCCCACGCCCTGAAATTGACACCATCAGACAAATTTTTGACACTGACGGACAGCGACCTTCGTCCTGTACACCAGCGGTATCAGGGCATTTCCGGCCGCCCTGCGAGCGCTCGCTGACCAGCAACGGCAACTAAGCTGACCAGGGCTGGCAATCAGACTGCCCGCTGCTCCATCGATCACCGCCGCTCTGTAAGAAAAGCAAAATGGGAAGGGCTGGATAGCGCCTGTCCGCCTCCATCTGCGCCAGCGTCGCCTCGTCCTGCACCCGTAGGGATGCCACCAGCATCGCCATGCGCTCCTCCATTCAAGGCGTCAGCGCCGGCAGCAGGTTGCCGAGCAGCGGCAGCTGCACCGTCCCCTGGACCCGCACGCGCACGGCGTGCGGCGGCACGACGGTCAAACCAGCGGTCGGATACTGGTTGTCGTTGGCGCCGAAGATCATCAGGCCGAGCTGGTCTCCGACCTGGGCGCGCTCCAGCACGCCGCTCATCTCGACCCGGTGATGGCCCAGGCCGCGCAGCGGCGTGAGCTGGTTGTCGACCAGATCCCAGGGCGTCAGGCCGAGCAGGTGCTTCTGGCCGATGCCGACGTAGATGATGGTGTCGCCGCCGCGGGCGGACGGGTTGTCGGGATCGGTCAGCGTCACGTCCAGCGTGGGGATGCCGGCGAGCACGTTGCTCACATCGCTCACCGTCAGCAGCGGCACCGTGGTGGTCTGGCTATTGTCCTGGCCGACGGTGACGGTGTTTCCGGGTGCGTCGGCGGCGATGTCGAAGCCTCGGCCGCCACGCTGGATCGCGTCCACTTTCACCGAATCGACCGCGGTAAGGCTCAGGCAGATGGGCTGGGTGCCGAGCACCTGGTCGGCCTGCCCGCCCATGCCTTTCAGGTGCTCGTTGAAAAAGGCCAGAACCGCCTGGATCGTCGTCGTGCCGCCGCAGAGGACGCCGGTGGAGGTCGGATCGGGCTGGTAGATGATTCCCGGGTCCCGGGGAAACGCGAACGCGAGGACCCCGAGCTGCACCAGCAGGCCGGTCGAGTTGTGGCCGATCTGGTCGGTGAAGATACGCACGTCGCCGCCGTTGGGCTTGAGGCACTCGTAGTTGGCGAGCGCCTCGTTGAGGTTGAAAATGGTGTCGCGCGAGGACTGGATGTAGAGCGCGTTGACCTTCGGCGGATAGCGTGGCGCCAGGCGCGGCGCGGTGCCGGAACCGCCGTTGGTCGCGACGCGCCGGCCGCCGCAGAAATAGCCCAGGCCGTGGTAGCGCAGGAAGTCCAATGCCTGCTGATCGGGCCGGTTGTCGGCGAAGGCCTGATCCATCAGCTGCAGCAGGAAGGGATCGAGCTTCTCGGGGGTGTCCTTGACCTGGTCGTGCAATCCGTGCAGCCACTGCTCCTTCAATACGCCGCCTTGGGCGAGGCTGTAGCTCAGGTCGTGCCAGGTGACGGAAGGCACGATCGCGTCGAGGCGCTGCTTCGGATCGATTGCCAGCAGCATGTGCTGGAAAGCGCCGCCGTAAGAGGGGCCGATGGAACCGAGCATGAGGTTGTGCGGATCGCTGCCATCCTCGCTGGGGCCGTAGGCGAGCCAGTCCAGATTCGCTTCCGCCCAATCGACCGCGCGTACCACGTTGGCGCCTTCGTAGTCCGGATCCTGCAGGCGCGCCCTGCCGCCGGATTGGCCGAAGGCGCGATTGTCCACGCTGAGCACGCCATAGCCGGCGGCCACCAGCACGTCGAGGGGCGCAAAGGGAAGGAAGGCGATCGTCTGCGGGTCCGTGGGAACGAGCGAGGTCTGGCGCGGACTGCTCCAGCCGGCGGCGGCCAGCACCAGCGGATATTTCTTGCTGCAATCCATCAGCGCCGGCTCGAACACGGTCGCCGCGATGGTTTCGCCGTTGCCGAGCGGCGATGGGATGGTGACGTCGTAAGTCCGCCCCAGACCCGACCGGCAGGGCCTGCCCTGGCCGTCGGGCTTGAGCTGCTCGCCGGCGCCGATGACGGTGCCGGATCCGCCGCCGGGCAGCGCGCCTGGCTTGCTGCTGTCGCCGCAGGCCGCCAGCAATACAGCGAGCGCCAGCGCGAGCGGAGCACAAGCCTGCTTGAAGTCTGCGTTCATCGATGTATCCGGGTCGGTCCTGCCGCCGCCAGCCGCCGCGACGCGGCGGTGATTTGTTCGCGTTCCTGTTCAAGCAGGCCGGATGCGGCGGGATGCCGCAGGCGGCGTCGATGCAACCGCCCGCACGCGCCTCGCCCCTCCATTGCAGCGCAGGGGGGTCCCGGGCGCCAGCCAGCTTGTTGGGGGAATGCTATGGAATCGGCCAGGCCGGCGGCAGAGCAATAGCGGACGGATAGGGAGTCGCCTGCGGACAGGTCGCGCGCGCCAGATGGCTGCGACGGCGGGCGTAGAAGAAATACAGCGCCGAGCCCAGCAGCATCCACAGACCGAGCCCACGACGCCTACCGCGCCTTCGCCTTGCGGGACCACCTGACACTGGTGCAGGAGCATCACGACAACAGGCTGCCGCTCTTGGTCAGCAAGCGGGTGGCGCTGGTCAGCTGCCTGGCACGGTGGGCAGCTGCTGTGGCGGCGGTGGTCAGTTTGGCTGGCCACGGGTGCTCAATTTGTTTGGCGGCGGTGGGCAAGTCCTTGGCGGTTTGCAAGTGAACCATGACGGCGCTTGAGCGGTATCAGAACCGGCCGGACCTGGATTCCTTCCGGATGGCCGACGGTGTCTTGCCGAACCAGCGCCGGCTTGATCGGGTGAACGCCGATTGCTCGGGGAAGCCGAGCAGCCCCGAAACCTGGCCGAGTGAAACCTGGGTCTCCCGCAGGTATTGCAGCGCCAGCTCCTGGCGCAGGGATTCCTTGATGTCCTCGAATCCGGTGCCCTCTGCCTGGAGCCGGCGGTGCAAGGTGCGTGGATGGATGGCGAGCATCGCCGCGATGCCTTCCATGGTCGCCTGCGGCGTGCCGAGCATGCGCCGCAGGGCGAGCCGTACCCGCGTACTGATGGCGTCGCCGGGCACGCGGAAGTGCCGCGACAGGTAGTCCTCCGTGATCTGTCGCAGCTCGGAATTCGCGCCCCGCAGTTCGGCGCGCAGGGAAGTTGCGTGCATATGCAAGGCCGCGCGCTCCTGGTTGGCGATGACCGGCGCGCCGAAGAACCGACGGTAACGGCTCAGCGACGCGACCGGCGTGTGCGGGAGCGTGACGAGCTTCAGGTCGTAGTGCACGCCCAGCAGCGCTCTGGCGAAGCGATGGGTCAAGCCGAGGGAAAGATCGATGTTCTGCCGCTGCGGCGGCCGGATCTCGAAGACGATTTCGACCGCCCCCTTGATCGACTCGCTGTGCGGGTTGATCGCCATCGCCAGCCCCTGGCTATGCACGAACATGTATCGCGAGGCGATCTGGAACGCCTCGGAGGCCGTCGCCGCGCTCTGGATGATGACGCCGAGCTTTCCGAGGATGCCGATATCCTGGTTCTCGGCGATCCGCAGCCCGAGGTCTCCACACCCGGTGTCCGCGCTGCTGGCTTCGAGCAGCTGCGCCACGGCACGCAGGTCCAGCAGTGCGTCGTCGTCGTCCAGTGCCTTGGGCGCAATGTGATGCCGCCGCAGGAACGGCGCGGGGTCGGCACCGAGCCCGCGCATGACCGCCGCGTATGCCCGTATGCCACTGGCGCGCACCATGAGAGACATGTCCGATAGTGTCAAAACATTGTCTGCCCGTGTCAAGGATGGCAGGCGCCCGATCCGGACACTGTTGCTCACACCTTCAAGAGCGACAGGGCCTGACATGCTGAAGAAAATCTATCGCAGCACATTGCGTGTCGTGCTCAAGCCGGTATTTGGCTCCACCTTCTCCATAGGGTTCCAGCGCCACTGGTCTCATTATCTCAGCGTCGCGATGATCGGTCAGCGAGGCGCGCGCGCAAACCTGCAAAACATGAATGGCGTGCCTGCAGAGCGTGTGACGGTCGGCGATCCCGCCGCCGACCTCGCCATTCTCTATCTGCATGGAGGCGGCTACAACATCTTGTCAGCGCGGGCCTACCGTGCCCTGACAGGTCGTTTCGCCAAGGCGTCAGGCGTTGCGGTACACGTCCCGGACTATCGATTGGCGCCCGAACACCCTCATCCTGCGGCGCTGGAAGATGCGCTTAGTGCTTACCGCTGGTTGCGGAAGCAGGGGCTGCGTCACATCGCGATCGCTGGCGATTCGGCAGGTGGAGGACTGGCGCTCGCCACTGCTGTTGCATTGCGCGACGCCGGCGAGCCGATGCCGGTGGCGCTCGCCTTGATCTCCCCTTGGGTGGATCTTGCTTCCCGAGGCGAGACCTACTGGACTCACGTGCAGCGCGATCCCCAGTTGACGCCGGACGGAGTCACACGATGGGCTCGGGCCTACACCGGGGACCTGCCCCTTGATCACCCGCTGTGCTCGCCGCTCTATGCCGACCTGAAAGGCTTGCCGCCCATGCTGATTCATGTCGGCAGCGAGGAAATACTGCTCAGTGATTCCTTGAGCCTGAAGGAGCGCGCCCGTGTCGCCGGGGTCGACGTGCAGCTGCGTGAATTCGAGGGGCTGTGGCATGACTTCCAGGTCCAGGCCGGCATCGTCAAGGAAGGGGCGGAGTCGCTGAAAACCCTGGGAGCGTTTCTGCGCGGCCACCTGAACCGCAGCGCATCGCTGTAACGCGACGACTTTCACCGGAGCACTGTCATGCCCTCCACGTTTAAATCTGATCCGAAGAACCAAATCACCGATCGTTCAGATGCGGTCTGCATCGTAGGTGCCGGCCCGGCCGGCCTCAGTGTGGCCCGGGCATTGAAGCGACGCGGCATTCCCTACGATCAGTTCGAGCGCCACGACGATGTTGGCGGCATCTGGGATCTGAGCAATCCAGGCACGCCGATGTATCACTCGGCGCACTTCATCTCCTCGCGCGGCACGTCGGGCTTCTACGACTTTCCGATGCCCGACGATTATCCGGACTATCCCTCGAATCGGCAGATCCTCGCATACACACGCAGTTTCGCGCGTGCCTTTGGCCTGTACGATGCGATTCGCTTCCGGACCGCCATCGAACAGGTCGACAAGGACGGCGAGTCCTGGCGGGTCAGGCTCGACAGCGGAGAGCTGCGGCGCTATCGCGCCGTGGTGTGTGCCACCGGCACGAACTGGCATCCACGTCTGCCGCGGCACGAAGGCCATTTCAACGGCGAAATCCGCCACTCCGTGACGTTCAAGCACGCGGACGAATTCCGCGGCAAGCGGGTGCTGATCGTCGGGCTAGGCAACTCCGGCGCCGACATCGCCTGTGATGCCGCCGCGAACGCCGATGCCGCTTTCGTCAGCGTGCGTCGTGGCTACCATTTCATTCCCAAGCATGTTTTCGGCATTCCGGTAGACGAGTTCGCCAACAGCGGCCCGCAGCTGCCGATGTGGCTGCAAAGGCCGGCCATGAGCCTACTGCTGCGCATGGTCCTGGGCGATACCTCGCGCACGGGCATGCCCAGGCCGGACCACAGGCTGTTCGAGTCCCATCCGCTGCTCAATTCGCAGCTGCTGCACTATCTGCAGCATGGCGACATCAAGGCCAAGGGGGACGTCAGATGCTTCGACGGCGACCACGTGGTGTTCGCCGATGGTTCACGCGAGAAGATCGATCTGGTGCTGTATGCCACGGGTTACAACATGAGCATCCCGTATGTGCCGGAGACGTATTTCGACTGGGATGGCGGCAGGCCGAAGCTGAATCTGACCGCTTTCAATCCCAAGCACAACAACCTGTTCGGCCTGGGCTATCTGGAAACCAACTCCAGTGCCTACACGCTCTTTGACCGGGTGTCGCAACTGGTCGCGAACTATCTGCACGATCAGAACCACCAGCCCGACAACGCCAGGGCATTCGAGCGGCGCCTCCATGAGGACCGTCCGGACCTGTCGGGGGGAATCAGGTTCATCGATTCCGACCGCACCAAGGGCTATATCGAAATTCACGCCTACAAGAAACACATCGAGAAGCTGCGCCGTCAGATGGGTTGGCCAGAACTCGTACCCGGCTTTTTCGACGGTGTCCGTTCACTGCCAGACAGGCCTGCTGACCTCCCTGCCTGATCCGGAAAAATCGCGACGGGAGATTGACGTGCAGACGTTCTGCTGTCGTGCCGCTGTCCGGCTGCGAAATGAGAGGCCTTAGCGCCCCTGCCACTGCGGCTTGCGCTTCTCGGCGAAGGCGCGCGGGCCTTCCTGGGCGTCTGCGCTGCAGTAGGTGTATTCATGCGCGGCGCGCGCGGCCTGCAGCGCGGCGGAGCGGCCCATCTCGGTGGACAGCATGACCGTCTCGCGGCCGGCTTTCACCGACAGCGGGGCACCTTCGAGGACTTCCTTCGCCAGCTCGATGGCCGTATCCAGCAGTGCCGCCGGCTCGGCCAGCCGGTTCACCAGGCCGATCTCGTAGGCGCGCTGGGCGGTGATCGGTTTTCCGGTGAGGATGATCTCCATCATGATCCGCTGCGGGATCATGTGGATCAGTGGCGCCGCCCAGGGCGAGCCGCGGCCGACCTTGACCTCGGTGATCGCGAACTTCGCCGCCGTGCTGGCCACGCAGAGATCGCAGGCCTGGGCGATCATCCAGCCGCCGGCGAAGGCCACGCCGTTGACGGCGGCGATGGTGGGCTTGGACAGCTCGATGTTGTCGTAGGGCATCGGGAACATGTCGCGCGGCGGCACCTGCAGCCCGCGCTCGACCATTTCCTTGAGGTCGCCGCCGGCGCAGAAAGCCTTGTCGCCGCTGCCGGTGAGGATGGCGATCCGCAGACTGTCATCGCGCTCGAAGCGCTCCCAGGCCGCGAACAGGCCCTCGCGCACTTCGCGGCTCAGGGCATTGCGCGTGTCCGGGCGGTTGATGGTGAGGATGGCGATGCCGTCTTGGCGGGCATCGAACAGGACGGCGTCGGTCATTCCTGAAAACTCCTTTGCCGCGGATTGCGCGGATGAACACGGATCAAGATGAATGGCGGGCCCTGCACGACGCCCACATGTGCCGGGCGACTCAAATGCCCTGGAAAAGCATTCTGAAAATCCGCGTTCATCCGCGTGATCCGCGGTAAAAAAGAGGCTTTTTCAGAAGCCTCGCTTCTGTATGTCGTGGGCCGCGCGCTCCAGCTCCTCGCGGAAGTTCGGATGCGCGATGGCGATCAGGCGGCGCGCGCGCTCGGCCAGCGTCTGGCCCTTCAGCTCGGCGGCGCCGAACTCGGTGACGATGACGTCGACGTCGCTGCGCGCGGTGGTGACCGGGCCGGACAAGGCCGGAACGATCTTGCTGAGGCTGCCGCCCTTGGCGGTGGCCGACAGCGCGATGATCGAGCGGCCGCCGGGCGAGCGCGAGCCGGCACGGACGAAGTCCACCTGGCCGCCGGTGCCGCCGAGGTAGGCATTGCCGCTCTGCTCCGCATTCACCTGGCCCGTCAGATCGACTTCCAGCGCGGAATTGATCGTGACCAGCCGTTCGAGCCGGGCCAGCACCGCCGCGTCATGCGTGTACGAGGTACTGCACATGCGGATCTGCGGGTTGCGGTGCGCCCACTGGTAGAGCCGGCGCGTGCCGATCAGCGCGCCGTTGATCGACACGCCCGTGTCGATGGCCTTGCGCGCATTGGTGACCACGCCGGCCTCGACCAGTTCGACCAGGCCGTCGCCCAGCATGCCGGAGTGCACGCCGAGGTCGCGGCGGTCGCGCAGCAGGCGCAGGATCGCGTCGGGCACGGCGCCGACGCCGGTCTGCAGCACCGCGCCGTCGCCGATGTAGGACGCCGCATGCCGGGCGATGGCCTCGTCGGTCTCGCCGATCCTCGGTGCCGCCACTTCCACCGGCATGCGCGAGACCTGTACGGCGCAGTCGATGCGCGAGGCCGGCAGCTTCTCGCCATGGGTGAAAGGCACCTGCTCGTTGACCTCGGCGATGACGACGCGGGCCTTCTTCACCATGGCCTGCACGTGGTCGCTGATCAGGCCGAAGCTGTGGTTGCCGTGCTCGTCGGCAAGACTCAGCTGCACGAAGGCAACGTCGCAGGGGATGATGCCCTGCTCGATCATCGGCCCGATCTGGCTGACGTGGGAGGGGATGATGCCGAGCTTGCCGGCGGCCGTCAGCGTGCGCAGCGTGCCGATGGCGCCCATGCTGGACAGGGAGAAGCCCTTTACGGCCTCCGGCGTCAGCAGGCTGGAGAAGCTGGTGGCGGTGAAGGCGGACAGATTCCCGATCCCCTCGGCCTGGGCGATCAGCGCCTCCACCAGGGTCTGCGGCTCGCCGCAGGCCTGGCCCCAGACGATGCGGTCACCGCGGCGCAGGAAGCGGCCGAGATCCAGCCCGGCCGCATCGGTGACGACACTCATGCCCGGCCTGCGAGCTTCAGCAGCTGCTGCGCGCGGGCGAGGTAGGGCCGGTCGAGCATGGCACCCTTGTAGCCGATGGTCCCCAGGCCGGGATTTGCGGCGAACAGGTCCACGATCTCTTGTGCCTGCGCGATCTCCTCGGCGCTGGGCATGAAGGCCTCGTTGATCACCTCGACCTGGCCCGGGTGGATGGCGAGCATGCCGCGGAAGCCGGCGCGGCGGCATTGCGTGGCGCGCTTGCGCAGGCCGTCCAGGTCACGGTAGTCGCCCTGGATGGTGTCGATCGCCGCGACGCGCGCGGCCGCGGCGCCGACCAGGCAGAGGCTGCGCGCCAGCTCGTAGGTGAAGCCGTAGCTGCCGTCGGCGTTCTTGTTCTCGCTGGCGCCTAGTTCGTCGGCGAGGTCTTCGGCGCCCCAGGTCATCGCCACCAGCCGCGGCGCGCCGACGTAGGTGACCGTGGTGAGCATGCCCTCGGCGGTCTCGGTGACCAGCGGGAAGACACGGGTAGCGCCCTGCTCGATGCCGTTGGCGGCTTCGAGTGCGGAGAGATAGTGATCGAGCACGACGAGGTCATGGCCGCCGCGGGTCTTGGGCACCATGACGCCGCCGGGGCGGCCCGGCATGACCGCGGCGAGGTCGGCCAGGGCATGCGGGCCTTGCAGTGGGTTTATCCGTACCCAGAGGCGCGTGCGCGCCGCCGGATCGGCCTTCTCCAGAAAGGCGCGCACCAGGGCGCGGGCCCGGGGCTTCTCGGCCTCCGCCACCGCGTCTTCGAGATCGAACAAGGCGATGTCGGCCGCGCTGGCGGCAGCCTTCTCCATCTTCTTCTCGCTGTCGCCGGGGGCGAACAGCCAGGAGCGGGCGCCGAAGAGTTCCTGGGCTTGGGTCATGGTTTTCTCTCGATCTGGAAAAGAAGCTTAGCCACGGACAGTTCGTTGAATTGAAGCAGTCCCCTCTCCCGCTTGCGGGAGAGGGGTTGGGGAGAGGGTTTCTGTAACTCTAGCCTTGACTAAGCATCGGAAGTTTTACAGAAACCCTCTCCCGCCCTACGGGCACCCTCTCCCGCAAGCGGGAGAGGGGACAGATCCTTGGTCCTGATCCGCGTTCATCCGTGTAATCCGTGGCAAAAGAGCTTTTCTGGGCTCAATAGGACTTGGGAAGCTCCAGCACCTTCTCGGCGAGGAAGTTCAGGATCATGTGCGGGCTCACCGGCGCGGTGCGCGGGATCAGTACCTCTCGCAGCAGGCGCTCGATGTGGTACTCCTGCGCATAGCCCATGCCGCCCAGCGTCAGCATCGCGGTATGACAGGCCTCGAAGGCGAACTCGCCGGCGAGGTACTTGCCGGTGTTGGCCTCCACGCCGCAGTCCTGCCCCTTGTCGAACAGGGTGGCGGCCTTCATCACCATCAGGTTCGCAGCTTCGAGCTGCGCCCAGCACTTGGCCAGCGGGTGCTGGATGCCCTGGTTCATGCCGATGGGGCGGTTGAAGACGATGCGCTCGCGCGCGTAGCGTGCGGCGCGGAAGATCGCGGCGCGGCCGATGCCGACGGCCTCGGCGGCGACCAGCACGCGCTCCGGGTTCAGGCCATGCAGCAGGATCCTGAAGCCCTGCCCTTCCTCGCCGATGCGGTCTTCCTCCGGCACGAAGAGGTCGTTGATGAACAGCATGTTGGAGTCCACCGCGTGGCGACCCATCTTGTGGATCAGCCGCACCTCGACCTTGGAGCGGTCCAGGTCGGTGTAGAACAGCGACAGCCCTTCCGTCTTGCGCTTGACCTGGTCCAGCGGCGTGGTGCGCGCCAACAGCAGCATCTTGGTGGCGCCCTGCGCGGTGGAGATCCAGATCTTTTCGCCGTTGACGAGGTAGCCGCCCTCGCGCTTCTCGGCGCGGGTCTTGATCTCGGTGGTGTTCAGGCCGGCGTTGGGCTCGGTCACCGCGAAACAGACGCGGTCCTCGCCGGTGACCACCTTCGGCAGGATGCGCTGCTTCTGCTGCTGCGAACCGAACAGCACCACCGGCTGCACGCTGAACACCGGAATGTGGATGCTGGAGGCGCCGCTCATGCCGGCGCCGGACTCGGCCACGGCCTGCATCATCACCGCCGCCTCGGTGATGCCGAGACCCGAGCCGCCGTATTCCGAGGGCATGGCGATGCCCAGCCAGCCGCCATCGACCATCGACTGGAAGAAGTCCTGCGGGAAGACCGCGTCCCGGTCCCGCTCCAGCCAATACTCGGCGGAGAACTGCTGGCAGTGCTTCAGGATCGTGTCGCGGATGTTCTGCTGGTCCGGCGTCAGTGAGAAGTCCATGATTCAACACCCGATATTGGCTTTTCAGGGCTGCCGGCGCCCCTCCCCGGGGCTCGGCATGTTGTACCGATATTAGCGCATTGTACTGGAATACGTACGCTCTTCATGGAAGAATCCAGCCATGGAATGAGGAGAAGAAGGTCCATGGGCAGTTCCGGGAAACGCAGCGGTCCGCTGGCGGGCGTGAAGGTGGTCGATCTCACGGCGATGGTCATGGGGCCCTACTGCACGCAGATCATGGCCGACCTGGGCGCGGACGTGATCAAGATCGAGCCGCCGGATGGCGACGGCACGCGCTACATCTCCGTGGGCCCCTCGCCCACCATGGGCGGCGTCTTCGCCAACGTGAACCGCGGCAAGCGCAGCGTGATCCTCGACCTGCAGACGCCGGAGGGCAAGACGGCCCTCTGGGCACTGATCGAACAGGCCGACGTGTTCATCCACACCATGCGCTCCAAGGCCATCGCCCGGCTCGGCTTCGACTACGCGGCCGTGGCGCAGCGCAATCCCGGCATCGTCTACACCAATGCCTATGGCTACAGCCGGCGCGGCCCCATGGGCGACCAGCCCGCCTACGACGACACCATCCAGGCCGAGTGCGGCCTGACCGCCGTGCAGCAGATGCTGACCGGCGAGCCCAGCTTTGTCGGCACCATCGCCGCCGACAAGGTCGCGGGCCTCACCGCGCTCTATGCCACGACGATGGCGCTGTTCCACCGCGAGCGCAGCGGCGAGGGCCAGGAGGTAGAGGTGGGTATGTTCGAGACCATGGCTTCGTTCATGCTGGTGGAGCACGCCAACGGCGCCATGTTCTCGCCGCCGCTGGGCGAGGCGTTCTACCCGCGCGCGGTGGCGCGCAACCGCCGCCCCTACCGCACGAAGGACGGACATGTCGCGGCACTGATCTACAACGACAAGCACTGGAGCCTGTTCGTGAAGGCGGTGCAGCCGCACTGGGTCAACGACAGCATGGCGACGCTCAAGCAGCGCGCGAAACAGATCGACCGCATCTACGGCCTGCTGGCCGAGACCTTCATGGAGCGCACCACGCAGGAGTGGCTGGACCTGCTGGGCGGCCTGGGCATCCCGGCTGCGCCGCTGCGCACGCCGGGGGAACTGTTCGAGAACGAGCACCTGAAGGCGACGGGCTTCTTCGAGACGGTGGACTCGCAGCATGGGCCGGTGAAGTTTCCCGGCGTGCCGACGTGGTTCTCGCAGACGCCGGGGCGCGTGGCGGGGCCGGCTCCGGAGTTGGGGGAGCATACGGCGGAGGTGCTGGCTGAGCTGGGGTTGTCGCCGATTGCCTAAATGGCAATCGGCGCCAGCGAAGGCCCGGCCATGGATGGCCCGGCGGGGGCTCAATCAGGTAGCTGCAGTCCCGCCATGGATGGCGATCCTGAGGGACAAGTCCGTCTATGCTTTGACAGGCTCAGAACCCTGAAAAGCAATTCATTTTTCGTCCGCGGCTGCCGGCTCGAACCGCTGGTCAGGAACCCAGTGCATCGACTATTGGTCCCCATCTGTTCTTGCGACCATGATCGTCCTCGATGAAATTAACTTCATCGAACCATCTAAATCCAACGTCTTTCCGTGCCGATCCATCGCGCTTAGGCTTGGCAAGATATTGTTCATACAGGCCAGTGATACGTTTTGAAAGTACCGTGTACTCGTAGATATAAATCTCCGGCGCGCTCTCCGGCACTAGATTAACCAACGCAATGAACATCCCCGCTGGAGCGACTTTCTTAGTAATGTCAGTTCCAAGCTTCCATCCTTGCGTGTTACGTTCAGAGCGTGTTTTCACCTGGATCGCAACGCTCTTGCTACCACTCATGTTCGTAGCGACTACGTCAAAGAGTGGATTGTTCTTTGGGGTAAGTAGGGCCAGATATCCGCGTCGGCAAAGCTCCGCGCATACGTAGTATTCTCCGGCAGTCCCTACAAGATTGTTCGCTGCACTCATCTTGTCTCTAGTGCCTCGCTCAGGCCGCAGATTCTCGGAAGGCGAGATTGTCGGCCTGAAGTTTTGCTAACGACGGCCGATACGAAGAACCGGCTTGAGTGAATCTGCAAGATCCGAACATTTATCCCTCGTGGCTCTATGCAATTGGCGGGTATCATGAACTAGCCGCTGATATTCCTCTTGGGATTGTTCCTCTTTGGCAGTCTCCAAAGTATCCCGAAGACTGAATAACCGGAGAGAGTCACTGAATATGCCCTCGAAGGTCTCCGCATGTTCCTTGGCATAGTAAAACTCTGCTAACTGTGCAGTTTCATGGTACGCCCATAGCTGCTGCTCAGTAACACTGATTCCGCAAGACGCAAGGTGTGCGTGATATGAAAGTAACTCTTTGTATAGCTTTAGACGCTCATTGTGGATAGAAATGTCGTTGGCCTGTCGCGCAACGCTTACTGCGTGGCGCGCATACAAAGCGGATGCTGCTGCGAAAGCGACTGACAAAGCTGCGATTGCATCTGATGTATCCATAGCCACTCCCCTTAGCTCAGTAGGGCGGGTCCTTGACCCGCCGTTCGCGACAGGCGGGGCAAAGCCCCGCCCTACGGCCCTCCAGCGGGTTATTTACGACCCCTTAAAATCCCGTTGGGTGTCATTCGCAATCTCCAACTTAGAACCGCGAGCTGCACTCCAGGCCTTTAATGTGTCGGCGAGAAACTGCTTATCACTCGCTGTAAGAGGGTCGCCACTCGCCCAGGCTAAACTGGATTCATACACGAGGAAGTCTACCGTCGTGCCAACTTCATACTCGGCACGTGCTGGCCTGCCGCCGCACAGGATTTTGATATGGCCACCACGCCCACCCGAAACCGTTGCGCCAAACTGCGCATCGATGCGGCGGCGGCGGACTATACGTAACACCGCCCAAGCAATAACGGCTAATGCTACTGCCACACAGAGCAACACTAAGCTCGGAAATTCCATGATCACATCCAACGCCCTAGCTTAAGCCGTGCGGCGCAGCAGAGTAGCCCGGATGCAATCCGGGGCTTCTCGCGCGCCGCGATGCCTGATCCCAGCCCGGTAGGATGCGGTGAGCATAGCGAACCGCATCATCTCGTGCCCACTACCGCGCCATAGTCTGGCGAACATCGATACGCGCCAGACACGATTGATGCGGTTCGCAAGCTCACCGCATCCTACGAGCTACGCAGATTTCCTAGTCCTTCCAAAGGATGCTTCAAAGCTGCTTACCGCGATCTCTAAGGCAGCTTGATAGTACTCCCATCGCCGCCTGGGCCCGGACGCTTTGTTCACTAGTCCTGAAGTGTGAAGAGCGCGCTCAACATCAGGCCAATCATCGGCAACCAAGAGCAAGCAGTCGCCTGCACTATTCATGTAGTAATTAAAGGTCCACTCGCGGGAAGCGCGATCTTGCGGATAAGCAATTGCGTTGTCCGCCAGCATCTTAGCTAAGAAAGCCCTCGTGTTAGTTAGAACAGCTTCCTTGGCGCCGGTTTTATCGGCGAGGAAAGCGGCGCGCCATAGGGAAAAGCAAGCCCCTACCAATATTTGCGCCTTTAATGAGAGCGTTCTGCTTCTCCGTATTTTTTGATGATTACTGTCTATAACAGCGAGCAATCGCAAGGAAGCCAGCTGATTTGCAGCACGACTTTCAACAAGCCAGCGAAGATGTGAATGCTCCTGACGTTGATCTGTAGATACCTTAGATCGCTTCACGATCCCTCCAAAGTTCCCAACGCCCTAGCTTATCCGCGCGGCGCAGCCGCGTCGGCTTGAAACGCTGGTTGGACCGATGTGCGCCCACTCACTGCTTGCTGCTCACTCTGAACATTAGACGCTCGCCATTTTGTACAACTGTCTGCAAGTTACGGGCTTCAAATTTTACGATCTGGCCCTGGGCGTTGTACGCGAACTCCAATTCACCGCCATTCGTGAACCTCACAAAATGCGACACGAATCCGAATTGGTTGTTTATGGAGTGCTCCTTCACGTCGCCGATGTTTTCAATTCCAACGGACTTAATCGTGCCAAGATCCATCTCAATCGGGTCATCGGAACTTGCACTTATCTTTCCATCGGGCTCTATCTTCATTGACATAGAGCCATCTGGTTTGATGGAGAATGGCTTCGGATCGGACTCTTCGGACATAGCTCAGTGACCTCCTACTTGTTGGGCCCAACACCAACTAGATTTTATTTTGATACCTAACTCTGACATCCAACTCAAGGCCAATGGCAGCAAACCCTTGATGGATCAGAAGTCGCTAACGAGAAGTACATCACCGACGCGCGCAGGCCGAAACATCGAATCGCCTTCCGAGCCAAGTGGGTCAACATTCCCCGCGGCACCCTGCCTCGCACTATCGCGCCTTGGTGCCGTGGCGACAAGGAGTTTGGCTGTCTGTTGGCGACCTGACAGGTGAGTCAGGTTTGAGAGATTTGCGGACAAACTTGGGGCGGAGAAGTAGAGGCGGTCCGACCCGGCTTGCCTGCGGCAAACCGAGCTACGAGAAGCTCTGAGAACCGGGGGAAGGCTACCCAAAGCGTCGCCTGCCCCCTCACCTCGGCAACTGCTCCATGCGTTGCCCTACCTCGGGGATCCATCCCCTCGCCAACCCTCTCCCCGCAGGCGGGGAGAGGGAGATGCTGATGGAGGAAGAGCTAGGCTTTCGCCGCAGCCCGATAGCCCAGGCTGGCAGATATCGCCGCCGCCTCTTCCCGCACCATGCCCGCCAACTCATCGCCACGCGACTGCTGCCGCGAACTGGGCGCGGCGACGATCAGTGCGCCGATCGCGGCGCCGGTAGCATCCCGCACCGCTGCCGCCGTGCCGCTTGCACCATCCGCCGCCTGATCGATCGTCTGCGCCACGCCGGTCTGCCGCACCGCGGCGATGATCTCGGCAAGCTTCTGCTTGTCGACCTCCGTGCTGGCGGTCAGCGCCTGAGGCTTGAGCTGGCGCAAGTATGCCTTCACCTCTTCCTCCGGCTCCGCCGCCAGCAGCACACGGCCGCCGGCGGTGCAGTACAGGGGGCGGCGGTCTCCCACGGAGACAGTGAAGCGCACGACCTTGCGGCTCTCGATGGCGTCGACGTAGGTCAGCGTGCCGGCTTCGGCATCGCGCACCGCGAACAGCACCGTCTCGCCCGAGCGCTCCGCCAGCCGGCGCATGCCGGCGCGGACCAGGTCCGAGGACTGGAAGCGGCGGCGGGCTTCGAGCAGGGCGCTGCCCAGGCCGAAGGCGCGGGGGCCGAGGCGGTAGCTGCCTTCCACCTGCTCCACCAACCCTTCCTCGGCGAGGCCACGCAGCAGGGCGGCGATGCTGGTCTTGGGCGCCTGCAGCACACGGCTCAGCTGCGCCAGGCCTAGGGGCTCGGGGCTGGCGCAGAGGGCTTCCAGGATGTGGATGACCCGGGTGACGGACTGCGGTGAGTTCATGGGGCTATTATGCGGGGCGGGTGCGGGATGGGGTCAAAGCAGATGCGTGTGGGCGAAGGCCCGCCCTACTACTCCACGAGCGGGGATGTTGGGCATCGCTACGCTCAGCCCAACCTACGAACGGGCACAAGCATGGGCTAATCACTGGCAGAGCTACAGAAACCCTCTCTCGGCAATTGCTCCATGCATTGCCCTACCTCGGGGGGCCATCCCCTCGTCGGCAACTGCTCCATGCGTTGCCCTACCTCGGGGATTCATCCCCTCGCCCACCCCTCTCCCGCAAGCGGGAGAGGGGAGCTAATTCGCAAATACTTCTGCGAACAACCCCTGCATCGCGGCCCAGGAGCGGCGGTCGGCGTTGGCGTTGTAGGCGAAGCCGGGCGCTCCGCGAGCGTCGGCGTCGGGGTTGGTGAAGCTGTGCGCCACGCCGCCGAAGCTGAGCAGCTGCCAGTCGACGCGGTCGCGGCTCAGTTCCGCCAGCACGGCGTTCAAGGCTTCCGGCTTCATCAGGGGGTCTTCGGCGCCGTGGCAGATGAGGACCTTGCCGGTGATGCGGCCGGCATCCGCTTCCAGGGGCGGCTGCAGGCCGGCGTGGAAGGTCACCAGGGCCGACAGCGGGGCGCCGCTGCGCGCCAGTTCCAGGCAGGTGGCGCCGCCGAAGCAGAAGCCGATTGCGGCAACCCTGTCGCGGTCCACCTGCGGTTGCGCCAGCAGGGCATCGAGCGCGGCCTGGGCTCTCGCGCGCCACTCGGCGCGGTCACCGAAGAGTGACCGGATGGCGGGCCCGAGCGTGGCGGTGTCGCTGTAGACCACGCCGCCGCCATGCATGTCCGCCGCCAGCGCCACGTAGCCCAGCTGCGCCAGGCGCTCGGCGCGCTCGATGGCGTGTTCGTTCAGCCCGTAGGCCTCGGGAAACACCAGCACGCCAGGCCGGACGCCGTCGAGGGAATCGTCCCGGATCAGCCAGCCATGGAACTGCGTCGGGCCGTTGCCGTACTCGATCTTCTGCTTGCGCATGCCGCCAGTCTCCAGGGTTTGGGCCCAGGCCCGTTCACTTCGACCGCTTGCCCTCACCGGGCGTGCTCGCCACCCTGGCATTGAGCGCGGGGAATTTCTCCGGGCGCATGGTGCCATGCAAACTCAGGCGCAGGAGTTCGTTGGAGAAGCGCTTCGACAATTGCTCGCGGTCCTTGGCGGTGCGTGCCTGGCCGCGGGCGAAGACCGGCCACAGGAAGGTGCCGATCAGCATGATCACGGCCTGCACCTCCACGTCGATGCCCGGCTGCGCCAGGTCGGTCTCCGCGAAGCTCTCGAGCTGACTGCGGTACTGCTTCCAGAAGGGGTCGCGGTCGGCCCTGTTGGACGACAGTACCTCGAACAGCCAGACGCGGCACAGGTCCGGATTGCCCATGGCGAACTTCACCATCTGGTCGGCGACGTTCTGCGGATCGATCTGCCGCACGTCCTGGTCTGCCGGCTGGTCCCCGAAGACCGCCTGGCGCAGGCGGTCGCTCACCCAGGTGGTGGTCTCGTCCAGCAGCTGTTCGCGCGTCGGGAAGTGCTGGTAGGCCGTGCCGCGGTTGACTCCGGCGAGCTGCGCCACCCGGGAGACACTCAGCCCCTCCGACCAGTCCTGCGCCAGCAGCTTGCCCGCGGCCTCGAGGATCGCGGTGCGCGTGCGATCCGGGTTGCGCTTGCGCTTCTGCGGCTTCCTGCCCGGAAAAGTGGTCCCGTCCGCCATGTGAGCCTCGCCCCTGGAATTCCTGTTGCCGCCGCCCGCGTCCGGACGGCGCTGCCGCTAGCCTCCTCCGTCTTGACTTGCTAGTCAACGATGGTGATTATAACTGACAAGCGACCATGCATTGTCGACCGGCCCGCATCCAGGGGTTCGGCTCCCGCGGCTGGCGCGCGTGCCGCGCAGCCTCCCTGCCCGCGTGCACGTCCCCGATAACGCATCCAATGAGGAGCCAGAACGTGACCCTTCCCGAGGCCAGGCTGTACATCGACGGCAAGCTGCGCGGCGCAAGCAGCGGCAAGACCTACGACAACATCGGCCCCTGGACCGGCGAAGTGGTGGGCCAGGCCGCGGATGCCTCCGCCGCCGACGTGGACGAGGCGATCGCCGCGGCGCGGCGCGCCTTCGACAGCACCGACTGGCCGGTGAACCGCGAGTACCGCTTCGAGCTGATGAAGAAGTACCGCGACCTGCTCAAGGCCAACCGCGACAAGCTGGTGCAGATCGCCCGTGTGGAAGTCGGCTCGGCCATCGGCGCCGCCGCCCGCGCGCAGATCGACGGTGCGCTCAATGGCGCCGACGGCCTGCTGGAATGCTTTCCCCAGGTCACCTGGGAAGAAGACCGCGGCCTGCGCAACGAGTACGGCTTCGACACCAAGCGCCTGGTCGTGCACGAGGCGGTCGGCGTGGTCGCCGCGATCACCCCCTGGAACGTGCCCCTGTACGTCAACATCGGCAAGGTCGTCGCCGCGCTGCTGGCCGGCTGCACCGTGGTGCTGAAGCCGGCGCCCGATACGCCGCTGATGGGTTCGATCATGGGCGAGCTGGCCGCCGAGGCCGGCTTCCCTCCCGGCGTGTTCAACGTGGTCACCTCTGCCGATCCCGCGATGGCGGGCGAGATGCTGACCCGAGACCCGCGCGTGGACCTGGTGTCGTTCACCGGCTCCACGGCCGTCGGCAAGCGCATCATGGAAAACGCCGCCCCGACGCTCAAGCGCGTGTTCCTGGAACTGGGCGGCAAGTCGGCCTACATCGTGCTCGACGACTCGCCGAACTTCCCGATGGTGGTGATGGGCTCGATGGTGGTGTTCCACGCCGGCCAGGGCTGCGCCTACCCGACGCGCCTGCTGGTGCCGCGCAGCCGCTACGAGGAAGCCGTGAAGGCGCTGGAAATGGCCTATGCCGGTTTCTCCAGCAAGTGGGGCCTGTACGACGAGCCCACCTGCATCATGGGCCCGGTCATCTCCAAGCGTCAGCTCGAACGTGTGATGAGCTACATCGAGATCGGCCAGAAGGAAGGCGCGCGCCTGATCGCCGGCGGCAAGGCACGCCCCGACAAGGGCGGCGGCTTCTTCGTGGAACCCACCTGCTTCGTCGACGCGAACAACAGCATGCGCATCGCCCAGGAGGAGATCTTCGGGCCGGTGCTGGTGGTGATCCCCTACGAGGACGACGAGGACGCGATCCGCATCGCCAACGACAGCATCTACGGCCTCGGCGGCGCGGTCTTCGGCAGCACGCCGCGCGCGCTGGCCATGGTCAAGCGCATCCGCGCCGGGGCCTTGAGCGTCAACGGCGGCATGAGCATCACCGGCGACCTGCCCTTCGGCGGTTACAAGCAGAGCGGCATGGGCCGCGAATGGGGCCGCGAGGGTATCGAGGAGTTCCTCGAGACCAAGGCGATCGGCATCCGCGCGTCCTGAGTCCGCCGGAAAACCAATGGCGCGGACCTGGATCAGGTCCGCGCCATATTCTTTTTTGCAGAAGACGCCGCTCAGGCGGCGAGGCGTGGAGCGCGCTGCCGGAATTCGCGGGGCGTCACCCCGGTGCTGCGGCGGAAGGCGAAGCAGAAGCTCGACGGCGAGGAAAACCCCAGCGAATAGGCCACGGCCTTGACGCTTTCGTCCCCCAGCAGCATGCGCTTGGCCCGCTCGACGCGGTCATTGGCGACATGCTCGCCCAGCGAGCAGCCGCGGCTCTGGCGAAAACCGCGCGTCAGTTGCCGCACCGACACCCTGCAGAGCGCGGCCAGCTCGGACAGCGTCGGCGCCGCCGCCACTTCACTCAGGCGCTCGTCGATCCGGCGCAGGCGCCAGGCCGCAAGGCCGCTGCCGGAAGGCGCTTCGCTGACGCGTGCGCAATAGCGCAGCAGCTCGATGGACAGCTGTCCGATGATCAGTTCCGCCAGCAGCTGGCTGGCAAAGCCCGGATGCCGCGCTTCCGTCGCCAGGCGCAGCAGCAGGCTGCGCACACTGGCATCGCGGATGTCGAGGCTGGCCTGCAAGCGGCTGTCGGTCCACTGCAGGGCCTCGCCGCAGCCGTCGCGCAAGGCCTCGGGCTGCAGGTGACAGAGAATCGAGGCCTGCGAGGACACACCATCGCTGCGCGCCTGCATGGTCTCGCCCGGCGGCAGCAGGAAGACCTTGCCGATGCGCTCGAAGCGATGCGGACTCCAGTGGTCGCGATAACAGGCACGGGCGTTCTGCGGACGCGGCGTCAGGCACAGGTCCAGCCAGTATCTCTTGTCGTCCCGCAGGAGGTTGTCCGCCGGACGCGCCATGTCGAAGCGGACGAGTTGCACGGTCGCGGCGGGCACGAGGATCTCGGCGTCCACCGTCATCGAGGCTGTTGCGGCCTGGCCCATGGCTCTTTCTCCTTGCGCCCGATATCAGACCTGTGCGTCCCAGACCAGGTGCAGCGTGTCGACGCCCACCACGTGGCCGCCGTGGAAGCGCGGCGGATGCTGCGGATCGAGGCGGAAGGCCGGCAGCAGCGCCAGCATTTCTTCGTACAGTACCTGCAGTTCCAGCCGGGCCAGATGAGACCCCAGGCAGCGATGCGGCCCGGCATTGAAGGCGATGTGCGGCTTGCCCTCGCGCTGGAGATCGAAGCGGTCCGGATCGGGGTACTCCTTCGCGTCCAGGTCGGCGGCCGGCAGGTACAGCATGACCTTCTCGCCCTTCTTCATCGCCACGCCGTCGAACACGATGTCCTTGCCCACGAAGCGCGGCGGCACCGTGAAGGTGTAGCGGCGCAGCAGTTCCTCGGTGGCGTCACCGACCCGCGTCGGGTCCCTGCGCAGTTCCTGCTGCAGGGCCTGGTCGCGCGCCAGGTGGCGTGCGCCGTGCCCCATGCCGTTCATGACGGTATCGAGCCCGGCGATGAACAGCAGCACGCCGTAGTTCTCCATGTCCTCGAGCGTGGTCGGCTTGCCGTCGATCTCGAGCTTCCAGAGCAGGCTCAGGATGTCGTCGCGGGGATTGTCGCGCCGCTCCAGCATGGTGTCGCGCATGTTGGCCGCCACGCGCTGCAGCTTCATGATCATCTTGCGCGGATCGAGGTTGGAATCCGCCAGGTGGTCCCGGACCAGGGCGCGGTACTCGGCCTGACGTTCCAGCGGCAGGCCCAGCATCTTCAGGAAAACCTGCACGGGCAGGAGTTCCGCGATCTCGGTCATGAACTCGCAGCGGCCATTGTCCTTGACCTTGAGGATCAGGTCGCGCGCCAGCGCGCGGATGTCGTCGGTCAGCAGGGCCATCGCCTTGGGCGAGAAGACGCGCTGCAGTGGTCCGCGGTACTTGCCGTGCTCGGGAGGATCCAGGTTGATCGGAATCGCCTGCGGGATATGCGGCGAGCCCGGCGGCATCATCGCCCTGAGCGCCTTCATCTTTTCAGGCGAGATGAACTCGCTGGAGAAGGACTCGGTGTCGCGCGAGGCATTGAAGTTGGCGGCATGGCTCAGCAGCATCCAGTGGCCACCGTTGCGCGGCGTCCAGAACACCGGCGGCGCGTTCCTCACCAGGTCGAGGATGCGCTGGTGCGGGTCCACCAGCAGCGCCGGGTCGGCGAACATGTCGAAGTCGTAGACCAGGGCGTCCGGCACGTGGGCCGGACGGGGGGCCGTGGGGGTGAGGGTGGCTGCTTGGGTCATCGGCAACTCCAGGTCGATCGCCAGCGGGCCGGCGGGCGGCCCTGTGATCATTAATAATACAACAGTGATGTTTATTATAGGGCGGCCGGGCCAACCCCGGCAATCGGCTTGACCGCCTTCCATAATAAATCAACAATGGTGTTCACCTAGACGTCAAGCCGGCCCCGGAAGCCGGCTTTTCCCCGCAGCGGAGGCACCACGGAATGGACGGCGACGGCACCCTGGACCAGGGCTTCGATTTTGTCATCGTCGGCAGCGGCGCCGGCTCGATGTGCGCCGCGCTGCAGATGCGTGCCGCCGGCAAGACCGTGGCGATCCTCGAGAAGACCGCGCTGGTCGGCGGCACCACGGCGGTATCCGGCGGCGTCATGTGGATTCCCGGCAACTGCTTCATGAAGAGCGCGGGCATCGCCGACAGCGCGGAGCTGGCCAACGCCTATCTCGACGCGGTGATCGGGGAGCGGCCCGACATGCCCGGTGCCAGCCGCGAGCGGCGGCAGACCTATGTTGCCGAAGCGCCGAAGATGCTCGATTTCCTGATCAGCCAGGGCATCCGCCTGCGGCGCATGCCTTCCTGGCCGGACTACTACGACGCCCCCGGCGCCTCGGTACCGGGCCGCGCGGTGGTCTCCGAGCTGTTCGACATCAAGCAGCTGGGCAGCTGGAAGGCCAGGCTGCGGCCCGGCTTCCTGCCCCTGCCGGCGAATCTCGACGAGGCGATGCAGCTGCCCTGGATCAAGCGCAGCGGCGCGGCCAAGAAGGTCCTGGCCCGCATTCTCGGCCGCGCGATCGCCGACCGGTTCACCGGCCGGCAGCGCAAGACCGCCGGCGAGGCGCTGCAGGGCCAGATGCTGCAGGCCGCGCTCAAGGCCGGCGTGGAGATCCGCCTCGAAGCGGGCGTCAGCCAACTGGTGGTCGAGGACGGCCGCGTGACCGCCGTCGTCGTCGGCAGCCAGGGCGCGGGCCAGCGCATCGATGCGCGCCTGGGCGTGCTGATCAATGCCGGTGGCTTCGCGCGCAACCAGCGCATGCTCGACCGGCACATCCCGGGCACCTCCGCGGCCTGGTCCAGCTGTATCGAGGCCGACACCGGGGAGATGATCGAGGAGGGCCAGCGCATCGGCGCCGCGACGGCGCAGATGGCCGAGCGTATCGGCATGCAGATCGCGCTGTCTCCGGGCAGCAGCGACAAGCAGGTCAAGACCGCCATGCAGAACGACATCAACAAGCCGCACGCGATCGTCGTCGACCAGACCGGCGTGCGCTATGCGCGCGAGTCCAGCTCCCATCCGGAGTTCACCGAACGGATGATGGAGCGCAACAGGCTCGCCCCTGCCCTGCCGAGCTGGATGATTTTCGACAGCCAGTACCTGCGCAAGTACATGCTCGCCGGCACGATGCCGGGCGCGAAGAAGCCCAAGTCCTGGGCGGCGGAGAAATTCCTGCGCAGCGGCGACACGCTCGACGCCCTGGCCACCGCCTGCGGCATCCCCGCGCAACAGCTGGGCGAAACCGTGGCGCGGTTCAACGGCTTCGTGCGCCAGGGCCGCGACGAGGATTTTCGCCGCGGCGACTCCGCCTACGACCGCTGGGTGGGCGATCCCCTGCACGCGCCCTCCAGCACGCTCGGCAGCATCGAGGAGGCTCCGTTCTACGCCATCCCGCTCTACCCGGGCGACGTCGGCACCTTCGGCGGACTGCTGACCGACGAACATGCCCGCGTGCTGGGAACCGACGGCGTGGCGATCGCCGGCCTCTACGCCACCGGCACGGCCACGGCCTCGGTGATGGGCGGCGTCGAGCCCGGCCCTGGCGGCAGCATCGGCCCGGCATTCACCTGGGCCTACATCGCCGCACGGCATGCACTGGGCCGGCAGCAGGGCACCACGGCTG
This sequence comes from Solimonas sp. K1W22B-7, assembly GCF_003428335.1. Taxonomy (GTDB): domain Bacteria; phylum Pseudomonadota; class Gammaproteobacteria; order Nevskiales; family Nevskiaceae; genus Solimonas_A. The sequence continues at coordinate 1,572,750 of NZ_CP031704.1, read as the reverse complement.
CCGTGACGCCTGGTTAGCGGATCGAGGAGCGGACCAATGAGCGAAGGACATTTCTACAGCCTGGAGGGGCCGCTGGACTCCCTGCCCGTGGCGCGCCAGATCCGCGCCGCCAACCTGACGGGCTTCGGCGAACTGGTGCGGAACCTGGGAGCCGATCCGCGCGGCATCTTCGAGCAGCACGGCATCGATCCCCGCACGCTGCGCGACCCGGATGCCTACATCGACAGCAGGGCCGTGGTGGAACTGCTGGAGCACTGCAGCGCCTCGTTCAACGACTCCCTGTTCGGCCTGCGCCTGGCGCAGCTGCAGGATGCGGATGTCTTCGGTTCCGTGGCCACCCTGTGCCGCGCCGCGTCCACCTTTCGCGAAGCCCTGGACAGCTTCACCGGCTTCATCCCGGTGGTCCATTGCCCCCTGGTCGAGCTCGAGGTGGCGGAAGGACTGCAGACCACCGAACTGCGCTGGCGCGTGCCGGCCGAAAGGGGCCAGGCCGACCAGGCCCAGTACAAGGGCGCCCTGATGAACATGAAGCTGCTGCGCCAGCTCGGCGGACGCCACTTCAAGCCCAGCTACGTGAATCTCGCGGTCGATACCCGGAAGAAGGATGTGTCCGATATCGCCGGGCACTTCGGCTGCGGCTTCCATGGCAAGACGACGACCAATGTCATCGCCTTCCCTACCGCAGTGATGGATCAGTCGGTGGGCAGTTCCAACCGCCTGTTGTTCAAGCTGCTCGGCGGCTACCTGGAGCGGGTCCGTGCCGCTTCGCGCCTGGGCGTCGTCCAGCGCGTGGAGGACTATGTGCGCGGCGCCCTGTCTTCGGGCAGTTGCTCGATCGAGCATTGCGCCAAGAAGCTCGGCACCTCGGTCCGCACCCTGCAGACGGACCTGAGCGACAACGGCCTGCGCTTCTCCGACATCCTCGAGCGCCAGCGCTTCGAGATCGCCAGGACCCACCTGGAGCAAGGCCAGACCACCATCGACGACCTGGCGGCCATGCTCGGCTACTCCGAGCAGTCCAGCTTCGGCCGTGCCTTCAAGCGCTGGACCGGCTCGACCCCGCAGCGCTACCGGCGTCACCTGCAGCCGCGCCAGGCGGCCTAGTTCCCTTCAAGCTGCGGCTACCCTCACCTCCGGGCGTGCCGGCTCAGCCTTCAGATAGCGATCCAGTTCCTGATGCATGTTGAGGATCATCTTCTCGTGCTCAACGGCCAGCCAGATCTGCTTGCAGCCGCGGGAGTGCAGACCCTTCTGCATGCGCGGGATGTTGTGGAAGTCCTGGCGCGGGATCAGCAGCACCTGCTCCGGGTCCATGATGTCGGTGACCTTCCGGACCTCGGCCCGCGGCGGTTTCACTGCGGCCGGGTAGGTCCTGGTGGAGAAGATCTCGAAGATGCAGCGGTCCGGGTCGTTTCCGTCGGGCCGGATGCGGTAGATCATGGCGTTGCCGGCCTGCGGCAGGATCAAGAGGTTGGGGAAGACGAAGATCTCGCCGCCCCACATGCCCAGGATCTCGGGGACGGGCCTGGGCATGGGCCGCTGCTGGATGGCGGCGGTGGTGTACAGGGCCTTGACGTATTCGGCGCCCAGGCTGGAGCCCTCGGGGATGGGCTTGTCCTTGAGGGAGCGGACGATCTCGACGTCTTCCTTCAGGACCATGGCGTCCATGCCTTCGACCAGGAGATTCAGGCGGGCGGCCATCATCTCGACCGGGTCGCCGGCCTGGCGGACGTGGCCCTGCATGGGGGTCTTCTTGCCGGCGTAGAAGCGGCCGTGGCCGTGGGGGTATTTCTCGGTCTGGACGTTGCGGTGGGCGAAGTGGGCTTCGGCTTCGGCACTGGGAGTGCCGTTCATGACGATGTCGGCGGAGTCCGGTTCCAGCTGGGGGTGGGTGGCCGGAACGTGGTAGCCCTCGAAGAAGGCTTCCTGGGCGACTTTCCAGTTGGCGGCCACCGGCAGGGCTTTCCACCAGTAGTGGTGCATCTGGCCGATGGCCAGGCCTTCGATCAGTTCCCTTACCGGGGCGATGAAGTCGTCGAAGGGCTGGGGGTTGCGGTCGAAGTTGATGAAGACGAAGCCGGCGAAGACGACGTGGTGGACTGCACGCAGGGCGACGTCGCTGTCCTGCAGCTGGCCGCCGCGGAATTCGCCCCGTTCCAGGACGTATTCGTTCTGGCCCTGCAAGTTCCAGCGCCAGCCGTGGAAGGGGCAGATGATCTTGCAGTGGGGGAAGTGGCCGTTGCCGCCGCCGGACAGGGCGGTGCCGCGGTGCGGGCAGGCGTTGTGGTAGGTCTTGACGCTGCCGTCTTCGGCGCGCACGACGATGACGGACTGGTCGCCGATGTCGTAGGTGGCGTAGTCGCCGGCTTCGGGGATTTCGTCCAGCCGCGCGGCAGCCTGCCAGACGGTGCTCCACAGCTTGTCGTATTCCAGACGCGCGAACGCAGGGTCGGTGTAGCGCCCGCTGCGGATGCCGTGGTCCAGGACGCGCCAGCTTTCGGGCCAGGCGGTCAGTACGTCAGCGCTCATGTCTTCTCCTCCGGCGCTAGTGCCGAGAATCGCCGCCATCGACGACCAGGGCCCCGGCCTTGCGCGCGGGTGTCCCGGCAGCCGCGGCGCGATATTGCCTGGGGCTGAGCTTGAACTCGCGCTTGAACATGCGGCTGAAATGCGCGGGGCTCTTGAAGCCCACGCGGTAGGCGATTTCGCTGATGGCGGCATCGCCCGCGCCGGACGTGGCCAGCCACTGCTCCGCCGTCTTCAGGCGCTTGTCCCAGACCAGCGTCGAGAACAGCGTGCCGTGCAGCTTCAGCAACAGCAGCAGGTACCGCGGCGAGATGCCGCAGCCCTTGGCCACCATCACGATGCTGAGCTTGGGGTCCGACAGATGGGTCTCGATGAAGCGCAGCACGTCCTGCAGGCGCTTGTCCGCCAGGGTCTGGCGCTGCGGCACGCAGGACTCGTGGTCCTTGATGGCCTCGGCGAGCACCGACAGGGCGGTGTCCACCAGCAGTTGCTGCACATGCTCCTTGACCTCGCCGGTATCCTCGAAGAGATCGGCGAGGATGCGTTCGGCGATGGCGAAGTTGCGGCCGGCGGCGGGCACGCAGAAACCGGTGGTCACGTCATGGCAGAGGACGCGCCGCAGCAGGTGCATGGGCACGGTCAGGTGCAGCAGTTCGAGCAGGCCCTCCTTCCCCGGTTCGCACTCGACCGAAAAAGGCGTCATCGACTTGGTCAGGATGAAGTCCCCGGCCTGGGCCAGGGTTTCGCCGCGCTGGTGCGACACCCGCAGCCGGCCCAGCTTGACGAAGCAGAGCACGGCGACATCCGTGGCGTCCTCGCGGATGTGGGCCCAGGTGCGGCTGAACGACTGGCGGGTGCGGGAACGCAGGCGGATGATCGAGCTGGAGCCGACGGCCTTGCATTCCGCCCGTACGTCGATCACCGCTCCGGGCTCGATCGAGTAGTCGCCGGTGTAGTACTCGCGATTCCGCGGCCCGCGGAACGCGGTGCGGCAGTCCTGGTAGTTGCGCTTGTCGAATACGAACAGCGTTTCCATCACCCTCTCCCAAGGAGCCTGCCCTGCGCCCCATCGCGGGTCCCGCAGGGGAAGGACTGATACTCCAAGGATGCTAGCGAGGGAGCGGAATGAATTCCCCACAGTTTATGCGGGCGAATAGACATTTCACGCCGGGACAAGTCCGGATGCCTTCACAGACCGGCAGCGGCAGGACTAACCCTGCTGGAAGAGACCTTACCCGCGGACGTACATCCGCAGGGCCTGGACGGAACTGCAGACGCCCAGCTTGGCGTAGATGTTCCGCAGGTGGTACTTGACGGTATTGGCCGAAATCCCCAGGGCTTTGGCCATGCGCGGCCGCGAGAGTCCGCCGGCCAGGGCTTCCATGACTTCCGCCTCGCGGGGGGTCAGGGGTTCGGCCCAGGAGGGCAATGCGTAGCCGGCATTGCGCCGGCTCTCGCTCCAGCCTTCAGTGGCCTGCCTATCGAGCATTGACGGCCTCCCGCCTGGCGATCTCCTGATCCACGAACTTCACCCACTGCGCAGCCTGCTGCGCCAGTGCCGGCGACTGCTGTGCCGCCGTGAAGGCTCCCCGGGCTTCCGCATAGCGGTCGGCGTTGAACAGCGCCGTGCCCAGCTGCATCTGGATGTCGGCCGTACGCTCGCCGCCCTTCAGGGCCGTGCGGAATGCCGTGGCGGCTTCCGTCCACTTGCCCAGCTCGGCGTAGGCCTGCCCGAGATACAGGTAATGCCTGGACTGCCCGCTGATCTCGGCCAGCTTCTTCAGCACCGGGATCTGCTTCTCGTATTCGCGGGACATCGCCAGGGCCTGGGCGTACAGCTCCAGGTTCTGGGCATTGGGCTTGACCACCTTGTCCTTCAGGCCCTGCGTGAGCACGCGCACGCCGGCGTAGGGGGCGTCCTGCACCATGTACAACCTGGCGAGATTCAGGATGTCCGATTCCGAGCCGATCAGCTTGCCGCGGTAGGCCGCGTGCATCAGCGTGGTCTGCTCGCGCTGCTGGTCCAGCAGGCCTTTCATGCCCGCCAGCTGCTGCCAGTAGGCCGCCTTGCCGGGATACAGGCCGACCAGGATTTCCAGCACCTTGGCCGCCTTGGGGTATTCCTTGCGCTCGTAGTAGATCGCGCGCAGCAGTGCCAGCGCGGACTCCTTCGGCGCCTGCCCCCGCTCCTTGGAAATCTTCAGGGAGGTGACCAGGGCCTGCTCGGCTTCCTTGTACTTCTGGGTCTGGTAGTAGGCCTGCGCCAGCAGCGCATAGCCCTCGGGGCTGGGGGTCGGCGACACCGACAGCCACTTCTTCACCACCGCGATGGCCTTCGGATACTGTTCCGAGATGAAGTACAGCTGCGCCATGGCGTACAGGCTGCCATCGCGCAGCGCATCCGGCAGGTTGGGCTGCTTCAGGACGTTGATGTAGGCCTCGATCGCCTGCGGCACCTTGTCCTGGGCGTAGTAGACCGCCGCGTACAGGTTGTACAGCGTGGCCCGTTCGTAGTCGTTGAACTTTGCTTCCTTCGCCTTGAGGAGGTCCAGCGCCGCAATGGCGCCGTTGTAGTCCTTGGCTTCATAAGCCTTCTGCGCGACCTCCATGCCCTTGTAGGTCTCGGCGCGGATGACCTGGGTCTGCTTGGTCGGCGGCGGGACCGGCTTGTCCTTGCTGTCCTTGGCCAGCGACAGGCCCGACAGTGTGACCACGGCGGCCGTCAGCGATACCAGCAACAGTTTCTTGATCTGCTTGGCCATGATCATTTCTTGTCCAGCTCGAAGCGGATCAGGTGCTGGATGCCCTGCACCGCGATCGGCTTGCCGTTTTCAACACGCGGCTTGTACTTGAACTTCGTCACCGCCTTCTTGGCGGCCTCGTCGAACACGCCCGGCGGCGAAGCTTCGATCACGACCGGGTCGATGACCGTGCCGGCTTCGGTGACGGTGAATTTCAGCAGCACCCAGCCCTCGATACCCTGCGTCTGCGCGCGGGCCGGATACATCGGCGCCACTTTCACGATCGGCAGGTACTCGCCATCCGTCGATGAAAGGCCGAAGTTGGCCTTCACCTGGGTGGTGTTCTCCAGCGACATGTTGATGTTGATCGCGGTCTGGTTCGGCGCCGAGGCCTGCATCTGCTGCACCGGGGCTTCCGGCGGCGCTTCAGGGCGGTCCGGCATTTCGGGCGGCGGCCTGCGGTCGCGGGTCTCCAGCTCGAAATTCTTGGCCAGGCGCAGGAAGTCCACGGTCGGCAGCAGTTCGCTGTTGCCCGCGGCGCCGGTGGTACCGGAGATCAGGGCATGCAGCGTCCAGAACAGGCTGAACATGGCCACGCAGGCCAGTGCGGCCGGGGCCAGGAAGCGGCCGGCGCCCAGTTCCCTGGGAGTGCTGCGCACGGGCGCTGCCGCGGGGGGACGGTGGTTCAGGCTGACGTTCATGCTCATTCCTGCCCGCGCGTCGCCACGGAGACGCTCTGCACGCCGCCACCGCGAACCTGGTCCATCACCTGGGCCATGACGCCGCTCTCGCTGGCCTTGTCGGCCAGGATCACGACGGTGTCTTCAGGACGTTCGGCATGCATGCGCTCGACCAGCGCACGGACCTCGGGAAGATTGACCTTCTTGCGGTCCATCCAGATCTCGCCGTTGGGCTTGATCGCGATCAGGATGTTGCCGTTGGCCCGGGACTCGGCGGTCTCCGCCTGTTCCTTGTCGACCTTGACACCGGCCTGTTTCACGAATGAGGTGATGATGATGAAGAAAATCAGGAGATTGAGGACGAAGTCGAGCATCGGCGCGAGGTCGATACCGTGATGTCCATCATCTGAAGCATGTCGGCGGGCTTGCATGGGTTCTCCTCCTGCTCGCTCTTGTTTACTTGGACGCGGTCGGCTGCAGCATCACGTCCATGGCCCCGCCCTGACGGGCCTGGTCCATGACCTTGACGACGATGCCGGTCGGGGCCTTGGTGTTGGCCACGACGATCACCGGGCCCTCGGGCTTCTCACCACGGAAACGCTCGACGTTGGCGCGCACGGATGCCGTGTCGATCAGGCGCTGGTCGATCGAGACATCGCCACTCTTGTGCACGGCAATGAACAAGGTGCCCTTGTCGTCTTCCTCCTGCTGCTGCCGGTTGTCCGGCGGCGCCGAGGGACGATTGAGGCTGATGCCGACTTCCTTGACGAAGACGGCGGTGATGATGAAGAAGATCAGCAGGTTCAGGACGAAATCGAGCATCGGCGCGAGGTCGATGGCCTCTTCGTCGTGCTCGGCATGCTGGCGGCGGTTGCGCAGGCGCATGGGTTTTCTTTCCTAGAACGTGAAGCGGTCGGCGAGCAGTTCGGTCTGCTTGCGGATGGCCGACTGAAAATAGAACACCGGGTACATGCCGGTGACGCTCACCGCCAGGCCGGTCATGGTGCAGTTCATGGCCTTGGAGACGCCCGAGGCCATGGTCCGGGCATCGGCGGAGCCGAGGATGGACATGGAGTCGAACACCTCGAGCATGCCGTGCACGGTGCCCACCAGGCCCAACAGCGGGCACATGGGAATCAACACCTTGAGCATCGGCATGTTCGCGGCCATCGCACCGTTCAGGCGCGAGATCATGGCCTTGCGCACCTGGTGCGAAGCCCAGGACTGGTGCTCCGGACGACCCTTCCAGTCGGCCAGCAGGCCCGTGACCATCGGCGACAGTTGGGTGTGGAAGAACCACAAGCGCTCGAAGATCAGGGTCCACATGACGATCCCCGCCAGCAGGATCCACAGGACCAGCGGACCGCCCGCGATGATCAGCTGGCCGACCGCGTGGAACGGGGCGAGCAGGACTTCAGGCATGGGTGCGCTTCTCGATCAGCTCGGCCAGCAGGCCCGTGCTCTGCTCGTCGAGAATCTGGGTGATGCGCTTGGAACGGCTCTGCAGCGCGGAGTTGGCGAACAGCAGCGGGATCGCGATGCCCAGGCCCAGCAGCGTGGCGATCATGGCCATGGAAATACCGGCGGCCATCAGCTTCGGATCACCCGAGCCGGACTCGGTGATGACCTGGAAGGTGTGGATCATGCCGACGACGGTACCGACCAGACCCAGCAGCGGGCCAGCGGCAACCGCCAGCTTGAGGAAGGACTGACCGCGTTCCAGCGGCGGCAGTTCTTTCAGCACGGCTTCGGAGATGCGCAGTTCGACGACTTCGGCCTCTTCGCCGGTGCTCGGGGCGTTCTTGCCACGGAAGGCCATCAGCACGCGGCCCAGCGGGTTGTCGGCGCTGAGGTTGTTGAGGTTGCCGAGCTGGCGGTTGACCTTGGCGTTGGTCGCGGTCAGGTAGCCGAACTGGAAGATCGCGATCAGGCTGCCGATCAGGCCCAGGCCGATGATGATGTAGCCCACCGCTTCGCCTTCGACGACGCGGTCCACCAGGCTCGGGCGCTGCGAGAACAGCGACAGCAGCACGCCGCGGGTCGGGTCCACGATCATGGCGTGGTAGCCGCTGCCCTCTTTCTCGAAGTCCTCGGCCACGTCACCGAACTTGCCCGGGGGCTGCTTCGGCGGGGTGCTGAAAGCGCCGGCGCCGGAGGTGTATTCGAGGAACTGGCCTTCCGAGACGGCCACGAAGGGGCCGACGCGCAGGACGGTCTTGTCGGCCTGGCTGCCATCCGGTGCGGTGACCTTGGCCTGGATGCGGCTGATCTTGCCGCCTTCGGTCATTTCGCGCTGCATCTCGAACCAGAAGCGGTTCAGGTCTTCCATCGGCGGCATGGTCTTGGTCTGCGCCAGGCGGTCGATCTGGGAGACGCGATCCGGGAACTGGGCCGTGAGCATGCTGTTGCGGGCGACGGTGGCGAAGTCGCCGGCGGTCTGGCGCATGACGCCGAACAGTTCGCCGAGGTTGCCGGCCTTGATGTCGCGGGCCTTGGTCAGCTCGCCGATCTGGCTGTCGTTGTTTTCAAACTGCTTGGCCAGCGCCGCGGCCTGGTTCTCCAGGGCGGTCTTCTCGGCGTTGGCATCGGCCAGCAGCTTGCCCTGCTGGTCGCGGGCGGCAGCAAAGCGGGCTTCGCGATCGGCATTGGCCTTGGCGTCGCGGGCGTCGGCGGTACGGACCTGCTCGAGCAGTTCGTCCAGGGTCTTGGCAGTGGCCGGGGTGGCGGCAGGGGCGGCGGCAGGCTCCTGGGCCTGGGCGGGAAGGCCGATGACGCCCAGGGCGAGAACGGCAGCGAGTTTGAGGGTGTTCAGTTTCATGGCTTACTTGCTCGCGGCGGCCTGGATGGGGACGATCAGCAGGTTCGGGGAGGTCTGCTTCTTGGCGACCTTCAGGCCTTCCTTGACGCCTTCGGTGTAGTCGTCATCGGCGGTCCAGTCCTTCTTGTCGCGGTCCCAGTAGCCGGTCTCGGCGCCATCGGGGGTCTGGTAGAACAGGCCGACGCGGCCCACGCGCAGGAAGTCCACTTCCTTGTCGGCCAGCTTGCCCTTGTAGGCTTCGATCGTGCGGCCGTATTCCATCTCGATCTGGTAGGCCTCGACGATGCGGCGGTACTTTTCAGAGACCGTGACGTCGGCGCGCGGCATCATTTCCTTGAGCTTCTCGACGCGACCGGCGCGCTCCTGCTTCAGGAACGGCACGTCCAGCGCCACGAACTGCTCGAGGGAGTCCAGCATGCGCACCATCAGCGGCTGGATCTCGATGTTGGTGCGGTCCAGCTCGGCCGATTCCTGGCGGATCACCGTCATCTCTTCTTCCTGCGACTTCAGCTGCGAGCGCAGCTGCTGCAGGTAGAGCTTCAGGCCTTCGGATTCGCGCAGCGTGGTGCGGTAGTCGTTGGCCAGGTCGCGGCCCTGCTCGGCCAGCCCGTCCACGCGCTTCTGCGAGTCCACCTGGGCCACCAGCCACTGGTCTCCGCTCTGCGTGACGTCGGAGAGCTTGGCCGCCGACACCGGCAAAACCACCGCCCCCAGCGCCAATACTCCCAGCAGGTATCCCTTAACGCCGCGGGCCTGGGCCCGCAATGCCATCATCCGCATCGCTCTCATCCAGTTCACCTTCATTTTCGATTCTCCTCGGCCACCGGCAATTACTCGGCGACATACTTTCCAACATCTAATACTGGGTCCAATCGGTTACAAAAGGCCCCCTCCTATTAGAGGGGGAGCCAACATTTACCCCCGCAGGTCCGGGCATCCCCGACCCTGACCCGGCTCACCCACCCCCTTGGCGGCAGGGCAGCCGGCTTACCTGCAAGTTGACATGCCTGTCGCTACAGGTTCTCTACAGGATCGGCGCGCGCCGGCGGATCACCGACTTCAGCGCGAAGCTCGACTGGATGTGCGCCACGCCCTGGATGCGCGTGAGCTTGGACAGCAGCTGCTGGTAGTGGTCCAGGTCGCGCACCACCACGCGCAGGGTGTAGTCGGCACCGCCTGACATCAGGAAGCAGCTCATCACCTCCGGCAGGTCGGCCACGCGCGACTCGAAGCGCGCCAGCACCTCCTCCACCTGCCGTTCCAGCGTCACCGACACGAAGGCGCTCATCGCACCGACCAGGCGCTTCTCGTCCAGGTGCGCGCTGTAACCCTCGATGTAGCCCTCGCTCTCCAGCCGTCGCACGCGGCGCAGGGTCGGCGTCAGCGACAGGCCGATGTCGTCGGCGAGGTTGCGCCAGCTCATGCGCCCGTCCCGCGCCAGGGCGCGCAGGATGTTCATATCGTACTTGTCGAGCTCTACAGCCATATTCGTCCACTAAACAAGACTTAATTGGTTCATTGATACTAATACAAGCCCATCCGGAAGCGAAATTTGGAATCCTGAACTCCGCCTCCCGACCTAAGATTTCTCCATGAAAGCAGGGCCGCCCCGAGCCCGCCACGGAGAACCCGATGTCGCAGGCCCTCGCCCAACCCGACTTCAGCTACGACGACGTCTATGCGCGCGAGCAAGGCCCGATCTTCATGACCGGCATCCAGGCCCTGGTGCGACTGCCGATGGCGCAGCGGCGCCACGACCGTCTCCGCGGACTCAACACCGCAGGCCTGGTCTCCGGCTACCGCGGCTCGCCGCTGGGCGCCTACGACCAGCAGCTGTGGAAGGCGCAGAAGCACCTGGACGCGCATGACGTGGTGTTCCAGCCGGGCCTGAACGAGGACCTGGCCGCCACCGCGCTGTGGGGCGCGCAGATGCACAAGGCCTACGGCAAGACCCGGGTCGATGGCGTGTTCGGCGTCTGGTACGGCAAGGGTCCGGGCGTGGACCGCAGCGGCGACGTGTTCCGCAACGCCAACATCCTGGGCAGTTCGCGGCTGGGCGGCGTGCTGGCGGTGGCCGGCGACGACCACGCGGCACAGTCCTCGATGTTCCCGCACCAGACCGACGGCATCTTCCAGTCGGTGATGATGCCGGTGATCCAGCCCGCCAGCGTCGAGGAGATCCTGTCGCTGGGCATGGCCGGCTTCGAGCTGTCGCGCTACTCCGGTCTGTGGGTGGCGATGAAGACCATCGCCGAGGTCGTCGAGAGCGCATCCTCCTTCTTGCTGCCTGCCGCGGCGCCGCTGTTCGTCGAACCCGAAGGCGCGCCCGCGCACGGCCTGAACTGGGACCCGCGCATCGCCTGGCCGGCGCAGCGCGCCGAGCTGGAGCGCCGCCTGGTGGACGAGCGCATTCCTGCCGCCATTGCCTGGGCACGTGCCAACGGCATCAACCGCCCGATCCTGCGCGCACGCCAGCCGCGCCTGTGCATCGCCACCGTCGGCAAGGCCCACCAGGACCTGATGCAGGCCCTGGCCGACCTGGGCCTGCGCGACCACGACCTGCAGGCCCTGGGCGTCTCGGTGTTCAAGATCGCCATGAGCTGGCCACTGGAAGCCGGCACGCTGCTGGACTTCGCCGAAGGCTGCGACGAATTGCTGGTGGTGGAGGAAAAGCAGCCGATCGTCGAGTCGCAGATCAAGGACGCGCTGTATCACCGCCCCGCCGCGCGCCGCCCGCGCGTCACCGGCAAGACCGACGAGCAGGGCCGGCCGCTGCTGCCGGTGGTCTCCGAGTTCACGCCGCTGATGCTGGCACGCGTACTGCGCGCTCGCCTGGCCGTGCTGGGTGACACGCTGACGCTGTCGGACCGCATGGCCGAGGTCGAGGCACGCAGCAGTGCGACCCCCGTGACGCCGATGCCGGCGCGCAAGCCCTTCTTCTGCTCCGGCTGCCCGCATGGCACCTCCACCAGGACGCCGGAAGGCTCCATCACCGGCGGCGGCATCGGCTGCCACGTCATGGCGCTGTCGCAGCCCACGCTGAAGACCGCGTGAGTTCACAAACCAAATGCAACACCCTATTACGAGGGTGCTGCAATGGGACGCAAGAGCTTTGAGCAGTTTGGAATCGAGGAACGGTGTGAGATTTCCCGTCGGCGCCAAGCCGGGGAGTCGATCCGGCAAATTGCGGCAGCTCTGGATCGCGCGCCATCGAGCATTTCTCGGGAACTGAAGCGCAACACTGGCGCGACGGGCTACCAGAGCGTCTATGCCGGCGAGCAAGCTCGGGCGCGCCGCTGGCAAGGTAGCCGGCTTCTGCGTGATGCCGAGCTGCAAGCCAGGGTTCTGGAGGGATTGCGCCGAGGCTGGTCTCCCGAGCAGGTATCGCGGCGGCTGGCTCAGCAGGATCTGCAGATCAGCTACGAGAGCATCTATCGCTTCATTGCCGCCCAGATCGCCCGGACCAACGACTTTTCCTGGCGTCTCTATCTGCCCCGTGCCAAGAGCAAGCGCGGCTTCCGTGGCCGCAAGGGCGGCAGCCCGGCAGAGCACATCCAGCAGCGGGTTTCGATCGAAAAGCGCCCCAAGGCTGCGGCTGACCGGCGCCAGGCGGGACACTGGGAAGCCGACCTGATGCTCTTTGCGCGCTATGGCCAAGCCATCCTGACCCTGCATGAGCGAACGTCCCGGCTGACCGCCATCGTCCGCCAGCCCAGCAAGGCCGCTGCGCCGGTGGCGCAAACCCTCCAGGCCTTGCTGGCCCCACTGCCCCCAGCCCTGCGCCGCAGCATCACCTTCGACAACGGCACCGAATTCGCCTTGCACTACACCCTGCATCAGCCCCTGGGCTTGCAGACCTATTTCTGCGATCCGCATTCCCCCTGGCAGAAGGGTGGCGTCGAGAATGCCAACGGGCGTTTGCGCCGCTGGCTACCCCGGGGAACCAACGTCGAAGACCTCTCACCAGACCAACTCTTGCAGATCGCTCAGATCTACAATCACACGCCACGCAAGTGCCTCGGCTTCAAAACCCCAGCCGAGGTCTTCGCCAAAGTGTTGCATTTCAAATGTGAATCCACCCCGCCACCTTCAGCCAGATGGGCGGCGAAGGCCTGCAGTGGGTCGGCGCCGCGCCGTTCTCGGAAACGCCGCACATCTTCCAGAACCTGGGCGACGGCACCTACCAGCACTCCGGCCTGCTGGCCGTGCGTGCCGCCGTGGCCGCCAGGACCCGCATCACCTTCAAGATCCTCTACAACGACGCCGTCGCCATGACCGGCGGCCAGGCTGCCGAAGGCAGCATCGACCCGGCGCGCATCACGCGCCAGCTGTCGGCCGAAGGCGTGCAGCGCATCGCCCTGTTCAGCGACAACCCCGAGCGCTGGCACAAGGACAGGGAACTGGCGGCGGGCGTCGAGATTCATCACCGCGACGCGCTGGACGCCGTGCAGCGCGACCTGCGCGAGCAGGACGGCGTCAGCGCCATCATCTACGAGCAGACCTGCGCCGCCGAGAAGCGCCGGCGCCGCAAGAAAAAACTGCTGGCCGAGTCCAGCCGCCGCCTGTTCATCAACCCGCGCGTCTGCGAAGGCTGCGGCGACTGCTCGGTGCAGTCCAGCTGCATCGCGGTGGAGCCGCTGGAAACCGGCTTCGGCCGCAAGCGCCGCATCAATCAGTCCAGCTGCAACACGGACCTGTCCTGCGTGAAGGGCTTCTGCCCCAGCTTCGTCGAGATCGACGCGCCGGTGCTGCGCAAGCCCGACGCCAGCCGGCTGAAGGCTTTCGAGGCTGCCACTTTCCCGACGCTGCCGACCGCCCCGGTGCCGGCACTGGATGCGGTCTACAACGTTTACGTCGCCGGCATCGGCGGCACCGGCGTGCTGACCATCGGCGCATTGCTGGGCAGCGCCGCCTACTTCGACGGCAAGGAAGCCACCGTGCTGGACTTCACCGGCCTGGCGCAGAAGAACGGCGCCGTGGTCAGCCAGGTGCGCATCGCCGCGAAGGCCGGCGCGATTCACGCCGTGCGCATCGGCGGGGCCGACATCGACCTGCTGCTGGGCACCGACTTCGTCGTCGCCGCCGGCCAGGACGCGCTGCAGAAGCTGTCCGCGAACAAGTCCGCGGTGGTGCTGAACAGCGACGAAACTCCCACCGCCGACGTAGTCACCGACCGCGATGCGAAACTGCCGGCGGCGCAGATGATCGACGCGGTGCTGTCGCGCAGCAGCGCCGACCACCGTCACCTGATCAGCGCCAACCGCCTGTCGCAAGGCCTGTTCGGCGACACTGTTTCGGCCAACACGCTGCTGCTGGGCTATGCCTGGCAGAAGGGCCTGGTGCCGCTGTCGCTGGAAGCGATCCGCCATGCGATCAAGGTCAACGGTGCCGCCGTGGCCGCCAACAATCGCGCACTGGACTGGGGTCGCCTGGCCGCGATCGACCTGGCCCAGGTGCAGCAGCTGGCTGGCCTGGCAGCCGCGCCGACGCCGATCGAAACCCTGCATGGGCTGGTGGAGCGCCGCGCCAATGACCTGGTCGCCTACCAGGACAGCCGCTATGCCGAGCGCTATCGCGCGCTGCTGCAGCGTGTGCGCAACGCCGCTGTGGCGCATGGCGCCGAAGGCCAGCGCTTCGCCCATGCCGTGGCCGCCAACGCCTACAAGCTGATGGCCTACAAGGACGAGTACGAGGTGGCGCGCCTGTACGTCGACCCGGCCTTCCGTGCCGCGCTGAACGAGCAGTTCGCCGATCCCGGCAAGGTGTCGGTGTGGCTGGCCCCGCCGATGATCTCGCCGATAGACGGCCGTACCGGCCGCCCGGCCAAGCGCCGCTTCGGCCCCTGGGTCTTCAAGCTCTTCGCGCTGCTGGCGAAACTGAAGCCGCTGCGCGGCAGCTGGGCGGATCCGTTCGGCCATACCGCCGAACGCCGCGCCGAGCGACGGCTGGTGGACGAGTATTTCCAGATCATGGAGGCGCAGGTCGACGGCCTGAGTGCGGCAAGCTTGCCGACCGCGATCGAACTGGCTGCGCTGCCCTCGCAGATCCGCGGTTTCGGTCCCGTGAAGATGGCAGCGATCGAGCAGGCCGACGCACGCAGGGCTGCGTTGCTGGCCGCACCGCCGAAAGCAGCGCCACCGGTGCGCATCTACAACGCCGCCGCCTGAAGCGGGCGCGGCTGCCGGATCGGTTATCTTCTGGCCCGTACACGGGCCGGAGGACAAGGCAGCACCATGCGCGCAATCGAGATCAGCGAACCGGGCGGACCCGAGGTCCTGCGGCTCTGCGAGCGCGAGCGGCCCGTACCGACCGAGGGCGAAGTCCTGATCCGCGTGACCGCGGCCGGCGTCAATCGCCCCGACCTGCTGCAACGCGCGGGGCAGTACCGCGCGCCGGCGGATGCCTCCGACCTGCCCGGCCTGGAAGTGGCCGGCGAGATCGTCGGCGGTGACGTCGGCACATCAGGCCTGCGCATCGGCGACCGTGTCTGCGCCCTGGTGCACGGCGGCGGCTACGCCGAGTACTGCCGCGCCAACGCCGCGCACTGCCTGCCGCTGCCAGCGGGATGGTCGGAACTGGAAGCCGCCACCCTGCCCGAGACCTGCTTCACCGTCTGGAGCAATGTCTTCGAACGCGCCGCACTGGCCCCGGGCGAAAGCCTGCTGGTGCAGGGCGGCAGCAGCGGCATCGGCGTCACCGCGATCCAGATCGCGCAGGCCCTGGGACACCGCGTCTTCGCCACCGCCGGCAGCGAGGAGAAAGTGCGCGCCTGCGTAGCGCTGGGCGCCGAACGCGCCATCAACTATCGCGAGGCCGACTTCGTCGCGGAAATCAGGCGCCTGACCGACGGCCGCGGCGTCGACGTGATCCTCGACATGGTCGGCGGCGATTACGTCGGCCGGGAGATCGGCTGCCTTGCCGACGACGGCCGCCTGGTCCTGATCGGGCTGCTGGGGGGCGCGAAGGGCAGCCTGCCGCTGGCGGAGATCCTGCTGCGCCGCCTGACGCTGAGCGGCTCGACGCTGCGGCCGCGCAGCAATGCCTACAAGGCGTCGATCGCCAGCGCCCTGCGCGCCCGGGTCTGGCCGCTGATCGAGGCCGGTCGGATCAGGCCCGTGGTCCACCGCGTGTTTCCGCTGGAGCAGGCTGCGGAAGCCCATCGCCTGATGGAGGGCGGCAGCCACATCGGCAAGCTGGTGCTCGCGGTCGGGTGAGCCGCGGCTACGCCTCGATCAGGTCGTAGTCGCCCTTGGCGGCGCCGCACTCCGGGCACATCCAGTCGTCCGGGATGTCCTCGAAACGGGTCCCCGGCGCGATGCCGCTGTCCGGATCGCCCAGGCGCTCGTCGTAGACATGCGAGCAGTAGCGGCATTGGTAGCGTCGCATCGGCGTTCTCGCTGAAGAAATGTGGATCAGGCCTGGGCGGAAGCGCCGGGGTGGATCGTCGGGTGGATCGCGAAGCCGTGCTGCACCGCCAGTTCCTTGTGCTGCAGCTCCCGCTCGATCAAGCGGTAGACCTTGCCGTTGTTGTAGAACGGCGTCATCGGATACAGGTGATGGATCAGGTGGAAGTTCTGGTACTGCAGCACCGGGCCCAGCAGCCACTCGTGCCCGCGGCGGATCGTCGTGGCCCGGGTGAAGTTCTCCTCCTGCGACACGTCGTGCGGCACATGCGGCAGCCAGAAGAAGCTGAAGCCCAGCGCCATCTGGATCAGTCGCGAGGGGATGAACCACAGCATCAGCACTTCCAGGCCATAACCTGCCCAGACCAGGGCTGCGAGCGCCACCACGAACACCACCAGGCGCCGCAGGCAGGCCTGCAGGAAGGGCTTCGACACCTTGTCGCCGTTGCGCAGCGCGTAGACGAAGTAGCAGAGGTCGATGAACGCCCAGCGGAACGGCAGCGACCACCAGGGCCCCTTGAACACACGGTCCGGGTCACGCGGGCCGTTGGCGAAGCGGTGATGCAGGATGTGCGCCCAGCGGAACATGCGCAGGTCCACGTAGGGCAGCACGATGTTCATCCCCAACTGGCCCATCACGTCGTTGAGCCGGGTGTTGCGCGAGATCGAGCGGTGGATGGCGTCATGCGCGACGCTGAAGGCGACGTAGCCCACCGTCGTGTTCACCACCAGGCCCAGCCACAGCGGCCATTGCCCGGTGCCGCAGAACCCGTACACCGACAGGAAGGTCGCGATCAGCAGGATATTGAGGATCACCGTGGGCCAGGCCACCGGCGGCGCGGCGGTCAGCTCGCGGAAGCGGGCTATCTCGTCCGGGCCGAGATTGTCCAGCGCGACGATGGTCTTGCTCATGCTTGTCTCCCTTCACGAACCGCGGGCACCGCGGCTCAGGTCCTGTAGCCATTGAGCAGCCGGCCGAGCAGCGGCTCGACCAGTTGCTCCAGGGTCTTGCCGTGCACCAGCTGGCCGGCGGCATGCAGGGTCATCAGGCCATGCAGGTTCACCCACAAGGCATGCGCCAGTTCACTCGCCTCGCCCTGCAGGCGGCCTTGGTCGATGCAGCGCTGCAAGACTTCCACCGCGTGCTCGAACACACTGCGACGCGCCTGCAGCACTTCCGGGTACTGCCCCGGCGCCGGCTGGTGCGTGGCGAAGATCAGCAGATACTCGGCCGGGTGCTGCTGCGCGAAGGCGACATAGGCCTCCGCCACGGCATGGACCTGGGCCATCGGTCCGTCGGCGCGCGACTCGTGCTCGCGCACGTAGCTCTCGAACTGCCCCAGCGCATCGACACGCATGCGCGCCAGCAGCGCATCCTTGTTGTCGAAATAGCGATACGGAAGCATGTGGCTGACGTCCAGTGCATCCGCCAGCCGCCTGAAGGTCAGCGCCTCCAGTCCCTCCTGCCGGTAGATGCGCAGCCCCGCGGACGACAGCCTGCGCCGCATGGCTTCCACTTCTTCCGGGGTCAATTGGGCTCTTGGCATGCGGTAAAATTTACCTTGTAAATTTTACAATGTCAATTAATCCAGGACTCCCCTCCCCAGAGAAGGAAATGCAGGGACGAAAGGCCCGGGAGGGCCCCTCGGGGGTCAGCTGACGGCGTAGGGCTGCCCGTAGGCGTCCGGCCTGCCGTCATCGTCCGGGCCACCGGCCTCGGCCGCCCCTCCGAGATGACCATGCTTCTTCAGCAGGGTGCGCAGGACATTGCGCGAGATGCCGAGCTGCGCGGCGGCCCGCACCTGGTTGCTGTGGCTGTGGCGGAAGGCCTCATCCACGATCAGCTTCTCCAGGTCGTTGAAAAGGGTCTGGCCCGGTGCGTCCAGCAGCTGCTGCAGGGCCTGCGCGATGCGTTCGCGCGGTGAGGTCTCGCGCGCACCGCCCAGCACCGGGGAGCCCGCCAGTACACCGCCGGTGAGCTTGAGGTGCTCCACGCCGATTTCATGGGCCGGCGCCACCAGCAGGGCAAAGTGGATCACGTTCTCCAGTTCGCGGATGTTCCCTGGCCAGCTGTAGCGCTCCAGTGCGCGACGGGCACTGAGGCTTAGCGACAGCGGCGGCAGGTTCAGGCGCTGGCGATAGACATCCAGGAAGTGATCGGCCAGCGGCAGGATGTCGCCGGTGCGCTCGCGCAGTGCCGGCAGACGCAACTGGGCGATGTTGAGTCGATAGAACAGGTCGAGCCGGAAATGCCCCGCGTTCACCGCGTCGCCGAGATCGATGTTGGTGGCGGCGACCAGCCGGATGTCCACCGGGATGCTGCGCCGCGATCCGAGACGCACCACTTCACGCTCCTGCAGCACCCGCAGCAGCTTGACCTGCAGCGACAGCGGCAGATCTCCGATCTCGTCGAGGAACAGCGTGCCGCCGTTGGCCGCCTCGAACCAGCCCTCGCGGCGGCCGGTGGCGCCGGTGAAGGCGCCAGGCTCATGGCCGAACAGTTCGCTGTCGGCCAGTTGCTCGCTGATGGCACCGCAGTTCACTGCCACGAAAGGACCGGTGCGACCGCTGAGCTGGTGGACCTGCCGCGCCACCAGCTCCTTGCCGGTACCGGTTTCTCCAATGATCAAAACCGGGGCGTCGCTGGGCGACACGCGCTCGAGATATCTCAGGATGCCCTGCGAGAGCGGATCGACAAAGACCAGCGCCTTGGCTCGAATCGAAGTCGGCTGCGCCTCGCGGCCTACCAGCGAAAACACCGGTGCTCGACTGCCATAAACCTGGGACATGAAAAACTCCTGGGCAACACCGCCGGCATGCCGTCAATTCGTGATACGGCGCATGAACGCAAGCGGCAAAAGAATCCGGCCATGGCCAGATCAAAAACTCGACGTCGAGATCCCTGGGCGGCTCCGGCGGAGTGCTTCGATGCAGCTTCCGTTTGGCCGCGTTTCGAGGCTTAATCTACGTGCGTTCTTATATATCTCAAAATAATTACGCACTCTATTATTATGCAATTACAATTCTCTCCCAGGCTCGCTCCGATATAAGGGCGATTGCAGGCACGGACGCTGCCGGCGCCGGTATCAACCGGAGACAGAAGCCCCGGCAGGACGCAGCCGGCCATGCTCTTCCGCCCTTCTTCTTGATCCCTGCACTGTTGCCAAATCAACAGTAGCGATCCCGAAGCTGCGGGCCATGCAACAGCTCCGGCGGGCGCCGCACCCCGACGCCCCTGCCCCGTACCAAGAAACCAATATCCATTCATGGAGTTATATCGATCAATAATAATCCTGTGTTTTGGCATGAAGGCTGCTAAACCCCCCGCTCAAGCCCTTTCATGGAATTTCGTCTCTTGAGTTACGCCCAGCCACAGCGGGACCCCGGCCAGTTTCTTGTCGGCCTGAGCGCGGTCGTGGTCTTTCACGCGGCGCTGGTCTATGCGCTCGCCAGCGGCCTGGCGGGCAAGGTCGTCGAGGTCATCAAGGGGCCGCTGCAGGTCGCCCTGATCGAAGAAGTGAAGCCACCGCCACCGCCGCCGCCACCGCCGCCTAAAGTCGTCAAGCAACTGCCCAGGCCTGTCGTGCCGCCGCCCTCCTACGTGCCGCCGGTGGAAACGCCGGTGCAGCCGCCGCCGGCCCCGGTGATCCAGGCCACCGCCCCCGAGCCGCCGCCGCCCGCGCCCGCCGCCCCACCCGCTCCGGCCGTGCCGCAGCAACTCAGCATCGGCGTGGCCTGCCCGGACTTCCGCAACCATCCGCCGCAGATACCGCCGCAGGCGGAACGCCAGGGGCTGTCCGGCGACGTGGTGGTGGAGTTCACGGTGGATGCCAGCGGCTCCGTGAAGAACGTGCAGGTGACCCGCTCCACCAACTCGATCTTCAACTCGGCCGCCGTGCGCGCCGTCTCGCAGTACCGCTGCACCGCGCAGGGTCGCGAGGTGCGCGTCCGGCAACCGATTTCCTTCCGCGTCGACTGAGCCCGCCTGCTCCGCAACGTCGATCCCTTCGCTCGTTTCATCGATCCAAACCGATTCAACAGGAGTCGTTCCATGTCCTCCCTCAAAGGCCTTCGCACACTGACGGCCGCTCTCGCCCTCGCCGCCACGGCCCTGCTCCCCACCGCCTTGCTGGCGCAGGAAGCGCCCGCCGCTGCTTCCGAGGAGGCGGCAGCGTCCACCGCCGCACCGGCGCCCGCGGCCTCCCCGGCAACGGTCACGACCGACAACCCCTATGGCCTCAAGGCGCTGTGGAACGGCGGCGACATCGTCTCCAAGGGCACCCTCGCCATCCTGGTCCTGATGTCCGCCGGCAGCTGGTTCGTGATCTTCACCAAGCTCTATGAGCAGACCCGCCTGAGCCGCCAGGGCCGCAAGGCCAACGCCTCGTTCTGGACTGCCGACTCCGTGGAGCAGGCCGTCGAGACCCTGGATGCGGACAGCGCCTATCACCACATCGCCAAGTCCGGTGCGGACGCGACCGTCCGGCACAAAGGCCTGCTCGGCTACATCGACCTGAACGACTGGATCCAGCTGTCGATCCACCGCGCGATCGAAACGGTGCAGAGCCGCCTGCAGGGCGGACTCGCCTTCCTGGCGACGGTGGGCTCCACCGCACCCTTCGTCGGCCTGTTCGGCACCGTCTGGGGCATCTACCACGCGCTCACCGCCATCGGCATCGCCGGCCAGGCCTCGATCGACAAGGTCGCCGGTCCCGTCGGCGAGGCACTGATCATGACCGCCATCGGCCTGGCCGTGGCCGTGCCGGCGGTGCTGGGCTACAACTGGCTGGTCCGCCGCAACAAGGCGGCGCTGGAAAGCGTGCGCGGCTTCGGCGGCGAACTGCATTCGGTGCTGCTGGGCGCGGCCGCCGCACGTGCCGCCCAGGGCCACGCTCCGGTCAAACTCGTGCAGCACACCCCGCTGCAGGCCGCCGCGGCCCGGTAGTCCGACATGGGCATCCATATCGGCTCCGCCGACGATGAGGACGAGGTCGTCTCCACCATCAACACCACCCCGCTGGTGGACGTGATGCTGGTGCTGCTCATCATCTTCCTCATCACCATCCCGGTGGCGATCCGCACGGTGCCGGTCGAGCTCCCCAAGGAGCGCAACCAGCCGCGCATCACCAAGCCGGAGAACATCACCCTGTCGGTGACGCGCGCCGGCGACGTGTTCTGGAACGAGCAGCAGGTCGGCAACTCCGACCTGCTGCTCGAGAAGTTCACGGCCATCGCCCAGCAGGATCCCCAACCCGAGGTCCACATCCGCGGCGACGGCGACGCCGCCTACGAGCACGTCGGCCGGGTCGTCCTGGCCAGCCAGCGTGCCGGCATCGCCAAGCTCGGCTTCATCACCGAACCTCCGCCGCGGCAGTAGGCGGACCACCACCCAATGCAGGAAACCCGTTCATGGGCATGAATATCGGATCGGGCGCCGGCTCCGGCGACCCGGATGTCATCGTCGACATCAACACCACGCCGCTGATCGACGTGATGCTGGTGCTGCTGATCATGTTGATCATCACCATCCCCATCCAGCTGCACTCGGTCAACCTCAACATGCCGCTGGGCAACCCGCCGCCGCCCGCGGTACCGCCCGAGGTCGTGCGCGTGGACATCGCGCCCTCGGGCAGCATCCTCTGGAACGGGGAAACCCTGGCCGACCTGCCGGCGCTGGAAGCACGCCTCAAGGCAGCAGCAGCCCAGGAGATCACGCCCGAACTGCATGTCCGCCCCGACAAGCAGGCTGCCTACCGCGTCGTCGCCAGCGTCATGGCCGCGATCCAGCGCGGCGGGCTGACCAAGGTGGGACTGGTGGGTGGAGAGCAGTTCGCAGATTGAGCGCAAGCGTCTGGAACGAGAAAGGCGGCCAGGGCATCTGGCCGCCTTTTCTTTTGGACTGTGTTCCCAGGCTCCTACAAGCCCGGCATCGCATCACCAAGCAGCCGTTCGGCAACAAAAAAGGCGGCCATCCGGCCGCCCTTGTTTTGCCGCCGCCCGCTCAGGGCGCGATCTGCCCGCGAATCTCGCCGCCCTTGTTGGCCGCGGTGTGGATGTTCACGTACAGCTTGCCGGCCTTGAAGCTCTCGTAGTCCTCGTCGCTCAGCTTGGAGCCGGCCGGGACCGTCCACTCGCTCTCCGAGGCCTTGGTGAGGTGCACCACCGGCGGGCCCTTGTCGCCCGCCGCACCCTTGTGGATGTGCGCGGCGGTGGCGCCGGCCAGGTCCTTGGTCTTGATGCTGCCGGAGATGCTCTTGTCGTCGCCGACGGACAGCGTGCCGCTGCCGCTGGCGGAGGTGGTGACCGCCGGCGTCTCCTGGTCGCCGCTGAGCTTGATCTGGACGTCGGCGGCGCTGGCCGCTCCGCCCAGGGCCAGCAGCAGGATCGCTGCGGGAATCTTATGAAGTGCGTGTTTCATCGTGTCTGTTCCTTGAGTCTTTGAGAAAACGGCCTTCGCCCGATCAGGCGAAGACTTCCTTGACGATGTCGCCGTAGACCACCGTCGGACGCTCGGAGCGGCCGTTGTAGAGGAAGGTGGTCTTCAGGTGGTTCAGGCCCAGGGCGTGCAGCACCGTGGCCTGGAAGTCGTAGGTGGTCACGGCCTTGCCGACGGCCTTGAGGCCGATCTCGTCGGTCTGGCCCAGCGTGCTGCCGCCCTTGGTGCCGGCGCCGGCCAGCCATTGCGTGTAGCCCCAGGGGTTGTGGTCACGACCGGTGCCGGACTGGCCGTAGGAGGTGCGGCCGAACTCGGCGGTCCAGACCACCAGGGTGGAGTCGAGCAGGCCGCGCTCCTTCAGATCGGTCAGCAGCGCCGCGATCGGCTTGTCGACCATCTTCGCCTGCGCCTTGTGGTTGCCCTCGAGGTCGGTGTGCGCGTCCCAGTCGTTGTACTTGCCGGCCTTGCCGGAGACCACCTGCACGAAGCGCACGCCGTTCTCCACCAGTCGGCGGGCGCGCAGCAGGTTGGTGCCGTAGTCGTTGGTCTCGTCGGTGCCGATGCCATAGGCCGTACGCGTGGCGGCGGACTCCTTGTTGATGTCCACCACGTCGGGCACGGTGGTCTGCATGCGGTAGGCCAGTTCGTAGGCCTCCAGGCGGGCCTTCAGTTCCGTGTCGGCAGGACGCTTCGCCGCCTGGCGCTTGTTGAAGTCGCGCAGGAAATCCAGCGAATCGCGCTGCTGCCGGGACGACAGCAGTTCCGGGCGGTCCAGGTACAGGATCGGCGTTTCGCCCAGCTGCAGCGGTACGCCCTGGTAGACCGCGGGCAGGAAGCCGGCGGAGTAGTTCACCGAACCGCCGGCGAGACCACGTCCACCGTTGGACAGCACGACGTAGGGTGGCAGGTTGGGATTGCCGGAGCCCAGGGCATAGGTCACCCAGGCGCCCAGCGTCGGACGACCCGGGACCGCGCCGCTGGAGTTCAGCAGCATGGTGGAGATGTCATGCGTCGCGCCGATCGTCTCCATGCTGTGGATGAAGGCGAGCTCGTCGGCGTGGGTGCCGAGATTCGGCAGCAGGTCCGAGAACCACTTGCCGCTCTGGCCGTACTGCTTCCACTTGCGGTCGGAAGCCAGCAGCTTGCCGGCGCCGCCCTGGGTATTGACCTGCACACCCTTGAGGAAGGACTCCGGGATTTCCTGGTTGTGCAGCTTGACCAGTTCCGGCTTGTAGTCGAAGAGATCCTGCGCGGCGGGGGCGCCGTTCTGGTGCAGCCAGATCACCGACTTCGCCTTGCCGGGATAGTGCGTCGGCTTGGGGTCGAGGAAATTGGCGACGGGCGCCTCGGGCTCCGCGGCCATCACCGGCGAGAAGATTCCCGTCACGCCGATCATGCCGCCGACGGTATAGGCCGCCCCCTTGCCTGCCGACGCGAGGAAATCGCGGCGGGAGAGTTTGTCGTTGCTCATGGTTCTACTCCTTAACAAGGGGGTTCTAGAAGCGGTAGATGAATTCGTTGGTGTTGGACAGCGCGTGCGCCAGGTCGACGAAGGCGGCCAGGCGGGTCGGACTGACGTTCGGCACGTCCTTCAGGCCCGTCGGGGTGGCCACCGCGAACTTGCCGGAGGTCAGCTGCTCGCGGATCACGCCCTCGTGGTGCTTGAGGAAGGTCTTGGCGATCTGCTTCTCCTGCAGGTCCGGCGTGCGCGAATAGAGCACCTGGTACAGGCGGTCCAGCTGCGCGTCCTCGCTGCCGCCGGCCTCGCGGATCACTCGTCCGGCCAGGTGCTTGGACCATTCGAAGACCTGCTCGTTGTTGAACAGGGTCAGCGACTGCTGCGGCGTGGTGGTCACGTCGCGACGGCTGTGCGCGGCCTGCGGCGATGCGCTGTCGAAGGCCTCCAGCATCGGATACGGCAGGCTGCGCCGCACGTAGACATAGACACTGCGGCTGTACTGGTCCTGATCGTCCTTGGTCTGCGGCCAGAAGTCCGGCACGTTGCGGGCCGAGGCCTTGTAGATCACCTCAGGCAAAGGCGGGAAGGCACCCGGACCACCGTCCTTCTCCGTCAGCAGGCCGGCGGCGGCCAGCAGCGAGTCGCGCACCTGTTCCGTTTCCAGGCGCTTGCGCGGGAACTGCGCCAGCAGCTTGTTGTACGGATCGGCCGCGGCCACCTCCTTGCGCTCCGCCGAAGACTGGCGGTAGACGCTGGACAGCAGGATCTCGCGGCTCAGCCTCTTGGCGCTCCAGCCGTTCTTGACGAACTCCTCGGCCAGGTAGTCCAGCAGCTCCGGATGCGTCGGCTTCTGCCCGGCACGGCCAAAGTCGCTGACCGTGGAGACGATGCCATTGTCCAGGTACTGCGCCCACACCCGGTTGACGAACACGCGCGGCACCACGGCGTTGTCCTCCGACACCAGCCAGTTGGCCAGTGCGCTGCGGCGCCCGGACGAGGTCGCGGTCGGCACGATCTTCGCCTCCGTCTTGCCCGGCGTGAACAGCGCCGGGAACGCCGGCTGCACTTCTTCCAACGGCTTGTGGTGATCGCCCACCGCGTAGACGAACTGCGGCGCGGCGTCGGTGCCATGCTCGGTCAGGCCGGAGATGATCGTCGCACCCTGGACAGGACGCTTGTCGTTGAAGTCCTTCAGCTTGCCGTACAGCTTGCCGTAGTCCTCCTTGCGGGACTTGAGCTTGGCCAGCTTGTCCTTGTCGAATCCCGGGTCGGCCTGGGCCACTTCCAGGGCGTTGTTGAAGGCGCCGTTGGCCGCGGCATAGAAGCTGATGTCGAAGCCATAGTTGGGATTGTTGCGGATGACGTACTGGTCGAAGCGGTAGTTGATCCAGCGGTCCAGCGACTTCCATTCCGACTCCGGCTTGTACAGCGAGGCACGGGAGTCCTCGTAGAAGCGCTGGCGGCCGTACTCGACCACCTCGCCCCGGTACGGCTCCACGAAAGCCGCGAGCTTGCCGCGGACGTCCTTGGTCTCTTCTTCCCAGGCGGCGTAGTCCTTCTCGAACTTCAGCTCGCGCTCACCCTTCTCGATCACCGGCAGGTTGTCGCTGGGCAGCGTGTTGGTGAAGAAGGCCTGCAGCTGGAAGTATTCCTTCTGCGACACCTTGTCGAACTTGTGATCGTGGCAACGGGCGCACTCCACCGGGTGACCCAGCAGCGCCGTGCCGACCGTGTCGGTCATGTCGGTGATGCTGTTGTAGCGCTTCTCCAGCAGGTCGCGATGGTCGGGGGCATCCGGGTAGCCGCGCAGGAAGCCGGTGGCCACCAGGGCCTCCTGCTTGCCCGGCCATAGTTCGTCGCCGGCGATCTGCTCGCGCACGAACTGGTTGAAGGGCTTGTCCTGGTTGAAGGACTTGATCACGTAGTCGCGGTAACGCCACATGCCGGGGCGCTGCTCGTCGTCCTGGAAGCCCTGCGTGTCGGCGTAGCGCGCGAGGTCCAGCCAGCGGCGGCCGATGCGTTCGCCGTACTGCGGGGAGGCCAGCAGGCGGTCCACCAGCTTCTCGTAGGCGTCGGGAGAGCGGTCGTTGACGAAGGCCCTGACCTCTTCCGGCTTGGGAATCACGCCGGTCACGTCCAGGTAGACGCGACGGATCAGCGTGCTCCTGTCGGCTTCCGGCGAGGGCTTGAGCTTGGCCTCCTCCAGCCGCGCCAGCACGAAGCGGTCGATGTCCGTACGCGCCCAATGCTTGTCCTTCACGGCAGGCACGGCGGGAACGGCGAGCGGACGGTAGGCCCAGTTGCCCGGCAGGCGCGCCTTGGACTGCGGCGTCGCCTTGTCCTCCGCGGGCTTCACGAACACGCCATGCGGGATCGGCAGCTTTGCCTTGCCATCCATGGCGGCGGGCTTTTCCTGCGCGGCCAGGGCGCCGGCGCCCAGGGCCGTGGCGACGCCCAGCACGAAGGCAAGGCGCTTACTGTTGCTCATGAAACCTCTCCTGATGATCTGGAAAACTTCAAAGTGGAGCTCCGCTCCATCCGCCCACCAGGGCAAGACGCATACCAAGCCGGAACTCATCGAACACAAATTCAAGGTGTTGTTTTGTAAAGCTTTAATTACGGACGATCCGTGAGGGAAAGACAGCCGCTGTCGCGCTTACAACAGTTGCTGTTGATTGCCGAACAGTGCCTGCCTGCAGAACGGTTCCGGGCCCCTCGCGGGGCCCGGAACCTGCTGCTGTGGGGATAGCGTCCCGACGCCTTACAGCCTGCTGGTGAAAGTCAGGCCGAACTGGCGCGGGAAGCCGGGCGCCCAGGCGTTCCAGGTCTTGTTGCGCGGCGTGTCGTCGTCGAACACGTTCTTGACGAAGAAGCCCACCTCGGCCCGGCCTCGCGAATCGCCGAAACCCAGCGACAGGTCCGTCGTGCTGTAGCCACCGATGACCGCGTACTCCGACAAGGCGTTGTCCGAATTGAAACTGCTGACGTAGTTGGTGGTGAAGCCGCTACGGAAGACCTTGTTGTTGGCCAGCGGCAAGCTATGGTTGGCGCCCACGCTGAAAGACCACTTGGAGGCGCCGGGCAAGGTTTCTCCCGATGCGTCCCGATAGGTTTCGGGTTGCTCGTTGCTTCGCTCGACTGGCTTCGCCAGGTTGGGGAATTCCTTGTAGTACGCGTCGTTGTATGCGCCGGAGAAGCGCAGAGATGTGTTCTTGATGCCGGTGTATACCCCGTCGATCTCCACACCCTGCGCACGAACCTTCGGGACATTGCCGGCCACGGAGGCAAATATCGCCCCGCCGCCACCCGCCGCGGTGGCGAGTTCGTCAAGCACCAGAAGGTTCTGCTGATAGTCCTCGATATCGTTGAGGTAGATCGCAGTATTGAGCAGCAGATCTCCACCCAGCAGCGTCGATTTGGCGCCGATCTCGAAGGCAGTGTTCTTCTCGGGCTTCACCTCGTACTCCACCAGGGTCCCGGAAGTGGACAGCACGCCCGGCAGACCAGACTTCTCTCCGTAGGCTGCCGACAGGTAGCCCGTTACGTTCTCATTGAACTTGTAGCGCGGGGCGAAGCTGGCAGTGTAGATGTCGTCTTCGTAAGGCTTGGCGGCATACGAAGAATAGGTCGCACCGATACGCCCGCTGCGGATTGCCTTGGCATCCGCAACCTGCCGCATCTGAGCTGGCGTGAGGCTGGCATAGGTCGTGACACCAAAATAGCGCTGCGCGACACTGTCGGCCAAGGCTATTTGCTCTGGCGTATTGGTGCTTGTCGATATGTCTCCGAGGTTGTTCGAGTTGAAGCCTCCACGATTCCCTGGGTTCAGCGCAGCACCATAGCCATTCTCCTTGATGAAGGCCCTCGTGGTCAGTTCACGCTTCTCGTGGCCAAAACGGACACCCGTATTGACCGTCAACGGCTCGGTAACGTGCCAGTCCGCGTTCGCATACAGTGCGGTGGAAGTGTTCTCCGACTTCGTTGGCGTCTTCTTCCAGAGATCGGCAAGGGAATCGTTGAGCAGGGCGCGGCCGGAAACGCCATTCGGACCAGTAACGTCCAGGCGATCGTACTGTTGTTTCGACGCAAACCAGGCGCCGGCATCCGTACCAAAGATCGCATTTCCTGCCGAGTCGCTGATGGCGCGCTGCAGGAAAACGCCAGCTTGGTAGTCGACAAGGTCCTCCACCTGTGACACCAGGCGGAATTCCTGACTGGCTTGCGAATAGACCTTGTTCTGGCCAGCGGCGGTCTGCACATCGAACACCGTGCCTTCATCGTCGCGGAAAGCGTTGAAGTAGTAGTCCCTGAAGCCCGAGATCGAGCTGAGCTGGTACTTGTCGGCGACGTTCCAGTTCACCTCGAGATTGGCGCCGTTGCTGCCCGTGACCACGCCCTGCTGGGTATCACTGGCGATGAACTCCTGGTTGAAGTAGTCGCCGGGGACGGTGTAGTCCGTGTTGCGCGTAAACCAGGGGCGCGCCAGGCGGGCCTCCGTCGTCAGATTGACCGTTGTGAGGGTGCCATCCGCATAGCGCGGCGGCGTGGCCTTGAAGAAGAAGTTGGTGGAGCCGATGTTGACGTTCTCGCTGTTTCGCGGGCTGACCTCGCCGCTGAACTTGATGTCGAGGTTCGGCGCAGGCGTCAGCAACAGCTGCATGCGGCCGGTTACACGATCAGAGCTGATGTAGCGATTGTCGGGGTTGTAGCTGTTGCGGATCCAGCCGCCGCCCTTGTCGACGTTGACCGTGGTTCGATAGGCCAGCAGGTTGTCGATCAACGGACCGGTGCTGACGGCGGTGGCCTTGACACTGCCATTGGAATCGCCGTAATCCTGGTCCTGGTACTTGCTGAAGCCAACCGTGACCTCGTTGTACGGCGTGAAGGACGGCCGTTTGTAGTTGACGCGGATCGTGCCGATGCTGGCATTCCTGCCGAACTGTGTGCCCTGTGGCCCGCGGGCGACCTCGACCGTATCGACGTCCACGAAGTTGAAGTAGGCCATCTGGTTGAAGGCATAGCCGATGCCATCGACATAGAGACCGACGCTGGGATCGCCGTTGTCGATGTTGGCGATCTTGCCCAGGCCACGGATCGAGTAGTTGCTGGTGGAGCTGTTGCCGTAATTCCACTTCACGTTCGCCAGGCGCTTGGTGATCGCCTCCAGCGTGACCGCGTCCTCGCGCTTGAGATCCTCTCCCGAGACTACCGAGATCGACTGAGGTATGTCCTTTACGCGCTGCAGTGTCTTCTTTCCGGACACCACGACGCGGTCGAGTTCCGTGGGTTCGTCGGAGCCAGCCTGCTCCGTCTGCTCCGGCGCCACCTCGGTCGCTGCCGCCGCCGGAGCGACGGGTTCGGCCTGGGCGTTCGCCGCGTCGGGCGCTGCGCGCTTCAGCGCTTCCAGTTGCTGGCGCAGTTGCTCGTTCTCACGCTGCAGCGCTTCCAGGCTCTGTTCTTCCGCCGCCCAGCTCAGGCTCGGCGCGCCGAGCGACACGCCGCCCAGGACCGCGAGAATGCTGGAGTGAATCAACGTCCTCTTGAACTGCGTGACATGCGCAGCCTGGCCGCGTCCCTGATGTTTCTGTTTACCGCGAACCTTGCCGCCCATCCCTGTTGCTCCCATGAAGTGAGCGGAGGGCTACGCAACCGATATGCCAATACAGCCAGGAAATCCGCGCGGCGGCGCATCAATTGATCTATGAAATTTCGTCAACGAATACAGCGCCTTGCAACCATCAAAAAGCCGAGGGTCCTTATGTCGAAAAACGGCATAAGCACTGCCGAAAAAAACACTGCGCAAACTGCAGCAGCGCCAGCCCCGCTGCTGCTGCTGGAGCAGCAGCGAGGCGATGTCCGCGTGCTACTTCTTCTTCGGCTTTTTCGTGGTCGCGAGGGCGCGGGCCTGCTCCAGTGCCTTGGCGACGTTGTCCACCGGAGACAGCCCTCCGATCGTCGCGACGATCTTGCCGTCGGTATCGATCAGGAAGCTGGTGCGCTCCGCCCTGCCGTGGAGGATGTCGGCGCCACGCGTGTCCTTCTTGCCCGGGGCAGCTTCCCTGACTTCGAGGCCATAGGCCCTGGCGATGTCGCCATTGCCGTCGGAGGCCACCGGCAGCTTGCCGGCGCAGTACTGCGGATCGGCCGAGAATGATTCGAGCCGGCCGATGTCATCCAGCGACACACCGACCACGCTGGTGCCGGCGGCGGCGAAGTCTCCCAGCGATTCGGCAAACGTATGAGCCTGGACGTTGCAGCCGTTGGTGTACGCGGAAGGATAGAAGTAGACCACCACCGGTCCCTTCTGCAGGGCTTCGCGCAGGGAGTAGTCGAAGGCCTTTCCATCGAGCGCCGCGCGGGTCTTGAACTCCGGTGCCGCATCGCCGGGGGACAGGGCGGCCTGGGCGGGCAGGCAGCAGGAAGCCGCCAGCATCAGCATCATCCACAACTTTTTCATGATCGATCCTCTTGGGTGTTGGCTGGCGCTTTCAGCGCCGGGAAATATGATCGGCAAGCGCGTCGATATCGGCGTCGCTCAAGGGTGCGGCAATGCTGCCCATGGGACCGTCGGCGGCAGCGCCGCGTTCCCCGGCACGCCAGGCACGCAGCTGGCTCGACAGGTAGGGCGCGTGCTGGCCGTCGATGCGCGGCGCACCGGCAATGCCAGCATCGTGACAGGAGGCGCAGGCAGGAACACCGCGTGCCGGATCGCCGCCCTGGAAGAGCTGGAGCCCCAGGCCGGCGCTGCCCTGCCCGCGTCCCGCCGCCAGGCTCGAGAAGTAGGCGGCCAGGTCTTGAATCTCGTTGTCCTCGAGGTTGCGCGCCAGCACGAACATCAGGTCGTTGCGGCGCCGGCCGTCGCGGAAATCGCGCAGCTGCCGGACCAGGTAGTCGTAGCGCTGCCCCGCGAGCCGCGGATAGCGGCCCGACTCGGGACTACCGTCGACCGCACGCTCGTGGCACTCCAGGCAACGCAGGTCGCGGGCGGCGGCTTCGCCTTCTGCGGCATCGCCGGCCGCCGCGCCAGGCATGGCGGCCGTCAGCGCCAGCATGGCCAGCGCGACATGCCGCGGGCTGAGCCACCGCATCAGGATTTCTTGTAGACCTTGTGGCAGGACTTGCAGGTCTTCGAGAACTCCGAATTCTTCGCGTTCGCAGCATCGAAGTCCCCGGCTTCCACGAAGCGGCCGATGTCGCCCAGCAGGCTACGGCCGTCGTGCGCGATCGCCGCGGCGTCGGCGGCATCGCCCTTCTGCGCATAGTGGTCCTCGACCTGCGCAAGCATGGCGTCGAGGTCGGCGATGTTGGCCTTGGCGGCCGGCCCGTCGGCGAGGGACAGGTTGGAGACCAGATCCTTGGCGGTGTCCTCGACGGTCTGCATCAGATCCATGTCGAACTCGCTGGCGGCCCAGCCCAGGGACAGCCAGCCCAGGGCCGCCAGGCCCGGTATCGCGAAAATCTTTTTCATGGCGATGGGGAATTGAAGGCTCAGCGACGCGGCCCGCTGGGAAGCGCCGCGATCTTCTTCGGCACCGGCGCTATCTTCAGCAGGCTGCCGCCTTCCTGTTCATAGGTCTGCGCCCCCACCGCGCCTGCCACCTTGAATCCCCGGGAGGCCAGCAGGTCGCCGGCGGCGCCGGCCCGGTTGGCATGGTTGGAAACCGTGACGACCCTGCGCTCGCGCGGGATGTAGGCGAGGTACTTCTCGAGGTCCTTCGACTGGATGCTGAGGTAGGCCGGGAAGCCACCGTTGCGGGTCAGTTCGTCCGGCCGGCGGACGTCGATGATGACGATCTTCCGGGGCTTGGCCAGCAGCTTGTCGAACTCGCTGCGGCTGAGCTTCGGCGTCTTGTACTTCCAGCCTTCCGCCTGCGGGACGGCAGGCTCGGCCTTCTGCGGTGCCTGGGCCGCCGCGGCCGGCATCGTCGCGAACAGGGCGAAAACGGCCGACAGGCCCAGCAGGGTGATCTTGTTCATCGTGATGTGTTCGGCAGAGAGGAGGGTGGAAGAGAAATCAGTCCTTGACCTTGTAGTCGTCGTGGCAGGAGCGGCAGGTCTGGGTCAGCTTGGCGAACTGCGCCTTCACCGCGGCCTGGTCGCCAGTACCGGCGATGCGGGCCAGCTCACTGGCTTCCTTGGTGAAGTTGCCGGCCAGTTCGCCGACCTTGGCGCTGTCCTGGAAGAAGCCCGGCTTTGTGGCAGTGTCGTGCCAGCCCTTGCCCTGCTCGGTGCCGGCGGGAAACAGCGAGCCGAGACCGGAAGCGGCGATGGCCGCCGTGCTGTTGGCGGCCTTCACCACCTCTTCCCTGTTGTACTGCTGGCCCTCGACGTTGGCCTTGATGCGCGAGCTGTTCCAGGCGAGCACCTGGAAGACGGACTGGCGCCACTTGATGAGCGCCTCCGGCTTGGGCGCGGCCTGCTGGGCCAGCGTTGCCGTGGAAGCCGCGAGAACGATGGCGGCCAGCGTGATCTTGATGAACTTCATTCGAGTCTTTTCTGGGAACAATGGGTCGTTTCGAGTCACCACGCCGGCGCCGGGGTGGCGGCCGGTGGTGGTGGAGGCGGTAGAAAGCCGCCGGTGGCGGCATAGACGGCCAGGCCGCTGAGGCCCAGCGCCAGCAGCAGGCTGCCGACGTGCAGCGCCAGGCGAACCGGCTCGGTAGCCGGCAACGGCGCAGCCGCAGGCAATTCCTTCCAGCCGGTGACCATGGGGCGAATCAGCCGCTCGCGCTTGATCCGCACGTGGAACACGATGGCCGCGAAGTGCAGCACGATCAGGCCCGCCAGCGCGTAGAACAGCCAGCCATGCCAGGCGCGCAGGCGGTCGGACAACTCCTTGCTGATCAGATCCGCCAGCGGCCCCTGGTAGGTGATGTCGTCATTGGTGAACAAACCGGTGCCGACCTGCAGGGCGACCACGCCCAGCAAGGCCAGGACCGACAGCGCGCCGAGCGGGTTGTGGCCGATGCCCTGCCACTGCCCGCGCAGGTAGTCGCGGATCGTGCGCGGCCCGCGGACGAACTGGGCGAATCGCGCCGTACGCGATCCAACCACGCCCCAGGCCAGCCGGAACACGACCAGCCCGACGATCGCGATGCCGCTGCGGCCATGCCAGTCGATCCACGCGCCGCCGATCTGGCCCGTGATCACGGAAACCGCGATGGCGAACACCAGCAACCAGTGGAACAGCCGTGTCGGCAGGTCCCAGACGAAAACGCGTTGCATGCAGGCCTCTTACGCGGCCCCACGCAACTGCGTGTTGAAGAACGCCACGGTGCGGCTCCAGGCCAGCGCTGCCGCGGCCTGGTCGTAGCGCGGCGTGGTGTCGTTGTTGAAGCCGTGCTGCGCGCCGGCGTAGACATGCGCCTCGTAGCGAACGCCGGCGTCCTTCAGTGCCGTCTCGTAGGCCGGCCAACCGGCGTTGATGCGATCGTCCTTCTCCGCGTAGTGGATCAACAGCGGCGCCTTGATGCGCGGCACGTCCTCCGCTGGCGGCTGGTTGCCGTAGAACGGCACCGCAGCACCCAGGTCCGGCACGCGCGTGGCCAGGAAGTTGGCGATGCCGCCGCCGTAGCAGAAACCGACCGCGCCGACCTTGCCGTTACCACCGGGCAGTGCCTTCAGATGCGCCACCGACGCAAGGAAGTCCTCGCGCACCTTGTCCTGGTCGAGCTGCTTGAACAGCTCGCGGGCCTTTTCCTCGTCGCCCGGATAACCGCCGAGGTTGAACAGCGCGTCGGGAGCGAAGGCGATGAAGTTATCCAGCGCCAGGCGGCGGGCAATGTCCTCGATGTGCGGATTGAGCCCGCGGTTCTCGTGCACCACCAGCACCAGCGGCAGCTTGCCCTTGACCTTGGCCGGCTTCACCAGGTAGCCGCGAACCTTGCCGTTGCCCTGCGGCGACGCAAACTCCAGGTACTCGGCCTTGATGCGGGCGTCGGCCGGCGGCACCTGCTGTGCCTGCGCGAAGTTCGGGCTCAGGGCTTCCAGCAGGCCCTCCGCCGCCACCACGCTCACCGCGAAGCGCGCAGCGCCGCTCAGGAACCCACGGCGCGTCACCTGACCATGGACGTATTGGTCGAACAGCTTCAGGACTTCCGGGTGAAAGTCGTCAACGGTCTTGCGTGTCATGTCTGGCTCCCTGTCGTGAATGCGGTCTACTTGACCCGCCCACGATAGCCGCTGGCCAGGGTCGGCAGGCGGTACACCGATCCGCGGCCGACGATGTAGAGCGTCTTCTTGTCGGCGCCCGCGAAGGCCAGGTTCTGCGGCTTCTTCGGCAGCTGGATCACGCCCAGCGTCTTGCCCTCGGCCGTGAAGACTTCGACACCGGCAT
The DNA here is from genome assembly GCF_003428335.1 of Solimonas sp. K1W22B-7. Classification (GTDB taxonomy): domain Bacteria; phylum Pseudomonadota; class Gammaproteobacteria; order Nevskiales; family Nevskiaceae; genus Solimonas_A. Next base: position 1,538,351 of record NZ_CP031704.1, on the reverse strand, counting down.
TGGTGGCGACGTAAAGACGTCCATCCGCGTCGACGGCAAGGCCGTCCGCGCCGCTGCTCCAGCTGTCGTTCTCGCCCTTGCGCCAGCCGACCAGGCGCGCGAAGTCGCGGCGATTGCTCACCGAGCCGTCCTTGGCCACGTCGTAGGCCAGCACGTGTTCGCCCGGTGTATTGGCGACGTACAACACCTTCTCGTCAGGGCTGAGCTGGATGCCGTTGGGCCGCTGGATGTCGTTGGCCACGCGCTTCAACTCACCTTTGGCGGTGATGTAGTACACCGCCGGCTTGGCAGGCGTCTTGTCCGACACCGGCTGCGGCTGGTTGGCGTTGGCGCCGGAGTCGGTGAAGTAGATGCCGCCGCGCTTGTCCGCCACCAGGTCATTGGGGCGCCCGAACGGCAGACCCTCGAAACCTTCGGCCAGCGTCTTCTCGTGGCCCGCCGGCTGGATCACGCCGACGCGCGTCTGCGCGGTCTGCACCGACACCAGGTCGCCACGCGGCGTGTAGGCCAGCGCATTGGAACTGTTGTTCTGCTCGGAGAACACCGAGAAGCTGCCGTCCGCCGCGATCTTGAGAATCCGGCCCGCCTGGTTTTCCGTGAACAGCAGGCCGCCATCGGGAGCAGCAATCGGGCCCTCGGTGCCCTTGAGGTCTTCCTTGAGCAGTTCGATGCGCGTGCCGGCAGCGACCACACCGGGAATCTCCGTGGTCAGCAGGTCTTCGGCATGGGCGGCATTCGCGCCCAAGACAGCCGCCACGGCCAGCGCCAGGCCGGTCTTCGAACGTGGGGCGGTCAGCCGCGCGGAAGCGGCAGCAAAAAAGGTCATGCGGGATTCTCCGAAAGCAATGAAATCGTCGTTGGCTTTCGGCTTGGAGCAGGGACTGTGCCATGCGGTTCGCGGTGCACAGCCACAGGCTGCACAGTTCGCTTAAGTCGTGGATTGCCCGCGGGATTTACGACCAGGAGTGCAGCAGGCACGCGCCGCGAAAGCACCCTGGATCACGCTGTCGCCTGCTGCGATATCAACAGAATCCGGCTGCGCTGCTTCCCAAGCAACAGCCTCAGCCGTAGCGCGAATGCTTGTGGATCTGGCGATTGGCCAGCGGCGCGATCAGGCGCAGCAGGTGGCGCTTCATGCCTATCTGCTTGCGCATGGCCTGCAGGTAGTCGTCCAGACTGTGGCGCTGGAACTGCAGCAGTTCCTGGCTTTCGGCGGTGTCGAGCCAGTCGCCGAAGAAGAAAGTCGGGCCCGGCTTGAATTTTTCCGCCCGCAACGGCCCCAGGCCCATGGTGCCCAGCACGGCGTTGTAGAACTCCAGCGCACGGGTCTGGCAGCGCGCCCCACCGCCGACGAACAGGGTCTTGCCGATGGCAGCATCGCAGCTCACCGCGTTGGCGAAGGCCAGGCCGGCATCCTCGGGGTGTACGAACTCCGCGCGGCCGTCGATCGTGGCCTCGAACATGATCGCCATGTCGGAAGGATCGCCCGCGCGCAGTTCCACCGGCGGGCAGGCGGCAATGCGCAGGATGGTCCAGTCCAGCTTGCCGGCGCGCAGCAGTTCCTCGCAGCGTACCTTGGTCTGGCCATAGTGATCGGTGGGGGCCGGGGCCTCGTCGATCCGCAGCGGTGGCGTGCGGCGATGCTGCTCCTGCCCCGCCACGCCCATGCTGGAGGCGAACACCAGTCGCCGCGCCTGCGGCGAAGCTTCCATCTGCCGCAGCAGTTCCTCGGTGGCAGTGACGTTGACCCTGGTCGCCAGTGCCGGGTTGCTCTCCGACAGCGGCGGGATGATCGCCGCCATGTGCACCACGGCATCCACGCCCTGCAGCGCGGCACTCACCACCGCCGGATCGCCGAGGTCGCCCCAGGCCGTTTCGATGCGCTCGCCGAATCCCGCCGCCAGTGCGCGGGTGCGGTCGTTGGCCAGGTCCAGGCAGCGCACGCGATGGCCGGCAGCCAGCAACTGGCGCAGCACCTGGGAACCGATGTTGCCGAAAGCCCCGGTCAGAAGAACAGTCTTGCCCACGATCCACTCCTGCGGCGATAGGTTTCACGGTATCCCTGAGCGGCCGCTGAATCGCCCTGCAAACGGAGGGTTTGCAAACCTCGCGAACCAGTGGCCGTATCCCCCGGTCACAAAGGGTGACACTGCAAGGACGCAGACATGCCACAACAACAAGGACATCGCCTGGCCGTACTGTGCCTCGCTGCCCTGCTGGGTGTAGCGACACAGGCTGATGCGCGCCCCGCCCCCGAGGCCACCGGCGACGTCGTCAGCGATCTCAATGCCTCCCCGCCCCTGCAACGCGGTGCCCACAGCGCGGCGGTGCTGCGCGCCCAGATACTGATCGACCGCGCGCACTTTCCCAGCGGAGAGATCGACGCCGTCTACGGTTCCAACATGGCGCGCGCGGTCGCCGCCTGGCAGAAGAGCCGGGGCCTGCGCGCCAGCGGCAGCATCGATGCGAAGTCCTGGGCGGAACTCATCCGCGACAACACGCCGCCGCTGCTGACCTACCGCGTCAGCGACGCCGATGCCGCCGGCCCCTACCAGACCATCCCCGAAGACATGATGGAAAAAGCGGCGCTGCCGGCGCTGGGCTACCGCTCGGCGGAGGAGGCCTTGGCCGAGCGTTTCCACATCAAGCCCGAACTGCTGCGCCGCCTGAATCCCGACAGGGACTTCGCCAGGGCCGGCGAGGAGATCATCGTGCCCAACGTCGCGCGCGGCCCGCTGCCTGCCGCCGCCAAGGTGGTGGTGGACCGCTCCGACCTGTCGGTATCGCTGGTCGATGCCCAGGGCCGGACCGCCGCGCGCTTCCCCGCCACCATCGGCAGCCGCCACGATCCGCTGCCGCTGGGCAAGTGGAAGATCAAGGGTGTGGCGCGCGATCCGCCGTTCCACTACAACCCCGGCCTGTTCTGGGACGCCGAAGCCGGCCACTCCAAGGCGAAGATCGCGCCGGGGCCGAACAACCCGGTGGGCGTGGTGTGGATCGACCTGTCCAAGCCGCATTACGGCATTCACGGCACGCCCGAGCCCGGCACCATCGGCAAGACGCAGTCGCATGGCTGCATCCGCCTGGCCAACTGGGACGCCGCCGCGCTGGCCGAAGCAGTCAAGCCCGGCACGCCGGCGCTGCTGCGGCGCTGAGCAGACAGGAGGCACAGCCATGCGCGAAGTCTGGATCTTGCTCGCGGGACTGGTGGCCGGCGGCCTGCTGTCGCTATGGGTCGGCCCGCCACCGCCGGAGGAACCGCCGCTGGCACCCGCCGTGGTGGTGACACCCCTGGAAAATGTCTCACCGGTGATCGCGTCCGCCGTCGCGATGGCGCCCGACACCTCGCCGGCGCCGGTCGACGCGGAAAGATCGCTGGCCACCGAAAGCCCAACGGCGCCGCTGCTGATCCCGGTGTCGGGTGTGGCCGCCGCACAGCTCAGCGACAGCTTCCAGGACGGCCGCGGCGGCACGCAGCAGCATGAAGCCATCGACATCATGGCCCCGGCAGGCACGCCGGTACTGGCCACCGCCGATGGCCGCATCGTCAAGCTGTTCGCCAGCGTGCCGGGCGGCCTGACGATCTACCAGTTCGACCCCGCCGAAACCCGCGCCTACTACTACGCCCACCTCGATCGCTATGCCGAGGGCATCGTCGAGGGCCTGACCGTGAAGCGCGGCGACCTGCTCGGCTACGTCGGCTCCAGCGGCAACGCCAACCCGGCCGCGCCGCACCTGCACTTCGCGATCTTCCTGCTCGGCCCCGAGAAGCACTGGTGGCAGGGCACCGCGATCAATCCCTACCCGCTGCTGGCCGCGCCCTGAGCGCCGCGGCAGGCAAGGACGCATGCCCCACACCGCCCTGCATGGACGTTCGAACACCCGTATCGCCTTGTTCGCGACCGCGGGCGCCTTCGCGGTCGCCCTGCTGCTGGCCGGCGCCTGGCGCTGGACGCCGCTGCACGACTACGCCGAGCCACGGGAAATCGCCCATTGGCTGATCCGCCTGCGCCACAGCCCCTGGGCGCCGCTGGCCATCGTCGGCCTGTACCTGCTGGCCAGCGCCCTGCTGTTTCCCAACACCCTGCTGAACGTCGCCGTGATCCTGGCCATGGGCACGGGGATCGGCCTGGCCTGCGCCCTCGGCGGCAGCCTCAGCGCCGCGGCGCTGTTCTACGCCCTGGGCGCCCGCTACGGCCAGGAGCGGCTGCAGTCACTGGACCTGCCCGGCATCGACAGGCTCAGCCGCATGCTGCGCAAGGGCGGCATCCCCGGCATGGCCGGCCTGCGCCTGGTGCCGATCGCTCCCTACAGCGTGGTCAATCTCGCCGCCGGCGCGCTGCGGGTACGGTTCTGGAGTTTCATGATCGGCACCCTGCTGGGACTGCTGCCCGGCAACCTGCTGGTCACCGCCTTCGGCCACCAGGCGCGTGCCCTGCTGCGCGACCCCGGCCCCGGCGGTTACAGCCTGATGGCCGCGATCCTGGTCGCCGCGGGACTGTGGTTGTGGTGGCTGCGGCGCCGGGCACTGCGCGACGACGCCTGATCTGTACTCCCCGGCGTCAGCTCCGGGGAGTACAGCAAAGCACACAAGAGCCCCTCCCCTGTGTCTGCCGCTTCGCCCCGGCCGGCCCGAGACTATGGCGACTCGCCCGTTCCTGGAGTCCGCCATGTCGCCATCGCCGCGCTTCCCCCCCGATCCCTCGCGGACCGCCGCCCCGCGCGGCCTGCTCGCGGTGCTGGGCATCGCCCTGCTGGGCGTGTCGCTGGTCTTCGGCCTGGGCCTGGTCCAGGAACTGGGCCGCGCCGCGACCCTGGACCGCGGCGGCCGCAGCGTGGAAGCCCGCCTGCTGCGCGAGCAGCCGCTACCCGCCGAAGGCGCTACCCGGCGGCGCTACCTCTACGAGATCGCCTACGAGGGCAGCCAGCGCCACTTCCTGAGCGACGAGCCCCTGCCGGCCGGGGCACCGCTGTGGGTGCGCTACGACCCCGCTGCACCCCTGACTGCTGATCTGTACACCTCCGAGCCACGCGGCAGTGCCCTGCAGTACACAGGCCGCCTGCGCCTGATGCTGGCCTGGACCCTGTCGGGACTGCTGGCGGCTGCAGTGGGCCTGCGCTGCCTGCGTAGTCCGCGCCAGATCGCGCAGCCCCTGTCAGGGGCTTGCCATCCACCAAGAACCGCACATTTTGGAATATAAATAAAATTCCAAATTCCTTTTTAAGTGAATCTCTCTCCAGTAACCTGCCCGGCAACTGGAGAACACCCGATGAGCTGGCAAACCAACCTGCGGTACCTGATTGTCCCCGGCCTGCGCAGCAGCGGCCCGGGGCACTGGCAGACCCATTGGGAAAGCGCCCTGGGCGCCACGCGCGTCGAACAGCTCGACTGGGACACCCCCGACCTGGAGCGCTGGAGCGCCCGCGTCGTCGCGGCGGTGAACCCGGACCCGCGGCCGGCGGTGCTCATCGCGCACAGCTTCGGCACCCTGGCCGCCGTCCACGCCCTGCGCCGCGTGGCGCCGAAGATTCGCGGCCTGCTGCTGGTGGCGCCGGCGGCGCCGGAAAAGTTCGGCATCACCCGCCTGCTGCCGCAACTGCCGCTGGGCATCCCCAGCATCCTGGTCGGCAGCCAGTCCGATCCCTGGCTGAGCCTGTCGCGCGCCCGCGCGCTGGCGGCCACCTGGGACAGCGAGTTCCTCAACCTGGGCGATGCCGGCCACGTCAACACCGACAGCGGCTACGGTCCCTGGGCCGACGGCCTCAAGCTGCTGGAGCGCCTGGAGGCCAAGCAGGAGACCCCGCGTGCGGTGCCGCGCCGGTCCCCGGCCCTGGTACCGGGCTTCGCCAAGCCGGCGCTGACCCAGGCGGCGTCCTTCGCCTGGTAAGGAAGCGCTAAGCTGCGGCGCATGAGCGCGCCGCAGCTATACGCCGAACTCGCCGACATCACCCGGCTGCAAGTCGACGCCATCGTCAACGCCGCCAACCAGACCCTGCTGGGCGGCGGTGGCGTGGACGGGGCGATCCACCGCGCCGCCGGCCCGGAGCTGCTGGCCGAGTGCCGCGGCCTCGGCGGCTGCCCCACCGGCGAGGCGCGCATCACCGCCGGCCATGGGCTGCCGGCACCCAAGGTCATCCATACCGTGGGCCCGGTCTGGCAGGGCGGCAATGCCGGCGAGCCGGAACTGCTGGCGCGCTGCTACCGCAACAGCCTGCGGCTGGCGCTGGACAACGGCGTGAAGCGCATCGCCTTCCCGGCGATCAGCTGCGGGGTCTACGGCTACCCCGTCCCCGCCGCCACCGCGATCGCGGTGCGCGAGGTGCGCGCCTTCATCACCGCCCACGGCCAGCCGGCCGAGGTGATCTTCGCCTGCTACAGCGAGGCGATCCTGGACGCCTACGAACGCGAACTGGCGCGGCCGCCCTGATAAGGGAGCAGCCTTTTCAGGGATAATGGCGGAATGTCCGCCTTTCCCCTGTTCGTCACCACGCCTCGCGGCGTCGAAGCCCTGCTCGCCGCCGAGCTGACCCAGCTCGGCGCCACCGAGGTCAAGGAGCGCATCGGCGGCGTCGCCTGCCAGGGCGATGTCGCGGTGGCCTACCGTGCCTGCCTGTGGTCACGCCTGGCCAGCCGCGTGCTGATGCCACTGCGCACCTTCCCCCTGACCGGCACCGACGGCCTCTACACCGCCGCGCGTGAACTGGCCTGGGACGACCTGTTCACCGCCTCGCACCGCTTCGCGATCGAGGTGGCCGGCCACTCGGCCAACGTCACGCATACCCATTACGCGGCGCTGAAGGTGAAGGACGCGATCGTCGATCACTTCCGCGACACGGCGGGCCAGCGCCCGGACGTGGACACCGACAACCCGGACATCCGCATCCACCTGCACCTGGACAAGGAGCAGGCGACGCTGAGCCTGGACCTGGCCGGCGACAGCCTGCACCGCCGCGGCTACCGCCTGCGCGGGGTCGAGGCGCCGCTGAAGGAAAACCTCGCCGCCGCGATCCTGGTCCGCGCCGGCTGGCCGGACCTGGCGGCGCAGGGCGCAGGGCTGGTGGACCCGATGTGCGGCTCCGGCACCCTGGTGATCGAAGCGGCCTGGATGGCCGGCGACGTCGCCCCCGGCCTGATGCGCGAAAAATGGGGCTTCGAGGCCTGGCTGGACCACAAGCCCAAGGTCTGGTCCGACCTGCATGCCGAAGCCCTGCAGCGCCGCAGCGAGGGCCTGAAGAAGCTGCCGCCGATGGCCGGCAGCGACATCGACCTGGGCGCACTCAAGTCCGCCCGCAAGAATGCCGCGCAGGCGGGCCTGACCGGCAAGATCGACTGGACCCAGCTCGACGCGCTGGAAGCACGGCCCGTCGGCGAGATGCCGGGCCTGGTGGTGGTCAACCCGCCCTACGGCGAGCGCCTCGGCGCCGAGGGCGAGATCATCAAGCTGTACTCGCTGTTCGGCATGTCGCTGAAGCGCCAGTTCCCTGGCTGGAAAGCCGCGGTCTTCACCAGCCGCCCGGACCTCGGCCCGCGCCTGGGCCTGCGCGCCGGGCGCATGTACTCGCTGTTCAACGGCGCCCTGGCCTGCAAGCTGCTGAACTTCGACATCAACCCGGTCTCCGCCAACCCGCCGCCGCGCGGCGGCGAGGAGTACGCCAACCGCCTGCAGAAGAACCTCAAGCACCTCGGCAAGTGGGCCAAGCGCACGGGCGTGAGCTGCTACCGCGTCTACGACGCCGACCTGCCGGACTACGCCATCGCCGTGGACCTCTACGAGGCCGACGAGCAGCTGCACGTGCACGTGCAGGAATACACCGCGCCCAAGACCATCGACCCGGTGAAGGCCGAGATCCGCCTGCGCGAGGCATTGGCGCATACCAGCGAGATCCTCGAGGTGCCGGCCTCGCGCATCCACTTCAAGATGCGCCGCTCGCAGAAGGGCACGGCACAGTACGAGAAGCACGACGAGATCGGCCACTTCCTGGAGATCGACGAATACGGCTGCAAGCTGCGCGTGAACTTCGAGGACTACCTCGACACCGGCGTGTTCCTCGACCACCGCCCGATCCGCAAGCGCATCCAGCTGGAGAGCGCGCGCAAGCGCTTCCTCAACCTGTTCTGCTACACCGGCGCCGCCACCGTGCATGCCGCGCTGGGCGGTGCCACCGAGTCGGTGTCGGTGGACCTGTCCAACACCTATCTCGACTGGGCCGCGGAAAACCTGCGCCTCAACGGCTTCGACAGTCAGCAGAGCGGCACCCTGCGCGACCGCCGCGACCAGATTCACCGCTCGGCCGGTTCCGGCGGACCCTGGCGCACGAAGCAGCAGGCGCCGCACGAACTGGTGCGCGCCGACTGCATGCAGTGGCTCAAGATCGCCGCCACCAAGCCGGGCGAGCGCTACGACCTGATCTTCTGCGACCCGCCGACCTTCTCCAACTCCAAGAAGATGGAAGGCATCCTCGACGTGCAGCGCGACCACGTGGAAATGATCCAGGGCTGCGCGGCATTGCTGGCGCCGGGCGGCGTGCTGTACTTCTCCACCAACCGTCGTGGCTTCAAGCTCGACGAGGCGCTGCTCGAAGGCTTGCAAATCAAGGACATCACCGCGCAGACCCTGGACGAGGACTTCAAGCGGCCGCCGCCGGCACACCGCTGCTGGCAGATCCGCAAGGACTGAACTTCGCCTCGTAATCAGGTTGCAATACGGGCGTAACGGCAAGGCCCTAGCCTGAAAAGGCTATGACCGTTGCCCCCCCAATGCTGCCTCCCCCGCCCACCGCCAGCGGTGAAATTGCCGGCCTGCTTCAGACGGTCGCACCCGTCAGCTCCCGGCTGACGATCGACGCTGCGGCCGAGCTGTTCCTGCACCCCGAGTACGCACGCATGCTGTGCCTGCCGGTGGTGACACAGGACGGCCAGCCGGTGGGCACGCTCAGCCGCCACACGCTCAACGGCATCTTCCTGCGCCGCTTCGGCCGCGAGATCTTCGGCCCGCGCGCGGTGACCCAGGCGATGAACGCCGCCCCCCTGGTGGTCGACATCCGCAGCACGCTGGAGCAGGCCGCCGCCGAGATCACCGCCAAGCTCGGTGCGCCGATCACCGAAGACTTCGTGATCGTCGACAACGGCCGCTACCTCGGCATGGGCATCGTGCTCGACCTGATCTCCGCGCTGCAGAAGCGTGTCGGGCAGGCCGCCCATGAACTGGGCGAAGCCTACGGCCAGCTGCAGGCCTCGCAGACACAGCTGGTGCAGTCCGAGAAGATGGCCTCGCTGGGCCAGATGGTCGCGGGCGTGGCGCACGAGATCAACACGCCGCTGGGCTATGTGCGCAACAACGTCGACATGATCCGCGGCGTGTTCGACCAGGTCAGCGAGGTGCTGGACGCCCACGAGCAGCTCGGCAAGCTGCTCAACGACGAAACCGCAGATGCCGACACCGTGGCCCAGCAGATGGCCGACTGCGCCGCGGTGATGGCCGAACTGCGCGAGAACCAGTTGCTGGAAGACACCCTCGCCCTGTTCGGCGACACGCTGTTCGGCGTCGACACGATCAAGGACCTGGTGGTGAACCTGCGCAACTTCTCGCGCCTGGACCAGGCCCGCGTCGCCGAGGTCTCGATCAACGACTGCATCGAGCAGACGCTGACCATCGCCAACAACGTGCTGAAGGACCGCGTCGAGATCCTCAAGCAGTACGGCGACATTCCGAACATTTCGTGTTCGCCGTCGCAGATCAACCAGGTCCTGCTCAACATCATGACCAACGCCGCCCAGGCGATCGAGCACGACCAGGGCAAGCTGCTGCTGCGTACCGAGGCCAGCGAGCATTCGGTGCGCATCCACATCCAGGACAACGGCAAGGGCATGCCGCCGGAGGTCCTGAAGAAGATCTTCGACCCCTTCTTCACCACCAAGCCGATCGGCCAGGGCACCGGCCTGGGCCTGTCGATCAGCTTCCAGATCGTGCAGGCGCACGGCGGGCGCATCGACGTGGTGTCGGAACCGGGCCGCGGCACCAAGTTCGTCATCAGCCTGCCGCTGGTACAGCCGGCTGCCGGGACGGCCGCCCCGGTCGCCTCCATCGCCGCGTAGCCGAGCCCCCCAATGACCCCCAAGCCCACGCTGCTGCTGATCGACGACGAGGAACGCATCCTGCGCTCGCTGGCGATGCTGTTCCGCGGCGACTACCGCCTGCACACCACCACCGACCCGCACGAGGCCCTGGCGATCATCGGGCGCGAGCCGGTGCACGTCATCGTCAGCGACCAGCGCATGCCGATCATGCGCGGCGCCGAGCTGCTGCGGCAGGTGCGCGAGAAGTCGCCCAACACCATGCGCCTGCTGCTGACCGGCTATTCCGAGCTGGAAGCCGTGGTGGCCTCGGTCAACGAGGGCGAGATCTTCCGCTTCATCAACAAGCCCTGGGACGCTGCCGAGCTGCGCGACACGGTGCGCCAGGCCGCGGACATCTCGCGCTCGCTGATGGCCGCCGGCCCCGTGGCCCCGCCGCAACCCTTGTTCACCGAGACCGGCAGCTTCGTGGCACCGGCCCTGGTGAAGCCTTCCGAAACCCTGCTGGTGATCGACGACGACGCCGAGGTGGTGCAGGCGGTGCAGGAGATCGTCGGTCCGTCGATGGCCGTGTTGTGGGCACAGACGCTGGACCAGGCCATGACCGCGATCGAGCAGCACGAAATCGCGGTGATCGTCTCGGAACTGGTGGTGAAGCGGGAGACCGTGACGCCGCTGCTGAAACTGCTCAAGGCACACCATCCCGAAGTGGTGACCGTGGTGCTGACGCCGTTCCAGGACGTCAGCGTCTTCATCGGCCTGATCAACCAGGGCCAGGTCTTCCGCCTGCTGCCCAAGCCGGTGCGCCGCGGCCCGCTGGGCATGAACATCGCTTCCGCCCTGCGCCACCATCGCGCCCTGCGCGATGCGCCGAAGCTGCGGGTCGCCTACCAGGTCGAAAAGATCAGGCAACCGGAAGAGGCCACTGGCAGCGTCGCCAACCGCGTCATGGGCCTGCTGTCGCGCATCCGCGGCCGCACCGCGGCCAGCCCGGGCGCCTGACCTCCCTGTCCGTCCCCCGTTAGGGCCTGTTAACGCCACCGCAGTCGCTGCGACGGAGGTCGCCTGGGTGCAGGGCTATGCCCCGAGGCGCGCCGTGTACTAGATGTACATCAGCGACTCGGGGCGACGCCCTGCGCCCAGGCGGCCCCGCCCTTCGGGTGCCCCCGTCTTTGCCGCCATGCCGTGTTGCTCGTCAGTCTCTTATTCCCGATAAGCGACCTCCTCGCGCCTTGCCTGGCGGCAAATACGGGGGTATCGCAGCGACTGCGGTGGCGTTAACAGGCCCTAGGGGTCGTCCGACCCGGCCGGCATGCTAGAGTCGGCGCACCCGATTTCCAGGAGCGTCGCAGATGGTCCACCCGATGCGTGCAGCGCTGTTCGCGCTGCTCAGCCTTTCCAGCCTTGCCGCAGCAGCCCAGGAAGCCCCCGCGGCCCTGTGCCGGGCGTATGACAACGGCCAGTGGCAGACGCTGGGCCGGGGCTCGCTGGAGTCCTGCCTGAAGGCCGTGGACCGGTCTGTGTCCAGCTTCAACAGCCAGGGCTTCAAGTTCGGCCTGGCCGGCCGCCAGCTGCTGTCCGCCGACAACAACTATTTCTACCGCTCCGAGGATGCCGGCCGCAGCTGGAGCGCCTTCGGCTACCGCGCCGCGGTCAAGTCCATCCTCGACGCCGCCCCGGCCCTGCAGCCGGCGGCCCTGCCGGTGGCTGCTGCCGCCGAGGTACTGCCGCCGCCGGCCACGGTCCCGGAGACCGAGCAGCGCAGCTGCAGCGTCTACGGCGAAGGCGCCTGGAAGACCGTCGGCAGCCTGCCGCTGCCGGCCTGCGGCGATGCCCTGGACAAGACCGCGAACCAGTACGACGACACCGGCTACAAGTACGGCTACTGGGGCAAGCTCTACCTGGCCGCCGACGTCAAGAACATCCTCACCTCCGACAACGGCGAAGACTGGACGCCGCTGCGCCCCCGTTAAGGACTCCCGCCATGCCTGCCCTGCCGCGCCTGCTGCTGATCGCCGCCCTGCTCGCCGGCTGCTCACGCGGCGCGGAAGCGCCGGCGCCGGCCGAACCCGCGCCGGCCGGCCCCTCGGCCCCGCCCGCCAACCTGGTGATCGAGGAGCCGCCGACACCGCAGCAGATGACCATGCTCTACAAGTGCGAGGGCGACGCCCAGGTCACGCTGGCGATGCTGGATGCCGAATCGCAGAAGATCGCCCTGACCCTGCCCGGCGAACCCGCCGTGGAACTGAGCCAGGCCGAGTCGGCCTCCGGCGCCAAGTACAGCAACGACAAGCTGGTGTTCTGGGGCAAGGGCGACGAAGCGACCATCGAGCGTGATGGCAAGCCGGTGTTCAGCGGTTGCAAGCTGCAGGCGGCGGCGGGCTAGACGTTCATTGGTGGGAGCGCATATGAGTGCTTCCCTCGAAGGCCGCTGCCTCTGCGGCGCCCTCCGCTACCGCATCACCCTGCCGGTCATCGACGCCGGTTACTGCCACTGCCGCCTGTGCCAGCGCTCCGCCGGTGCCCCGGTGCTGGCCTGGCTGACCGTGCCGATGGCGCAGTTCGCCTGGCTCGCCGGCACGCCCGTCGTGTTCCATTCCAGCGAGCACAGCCAGCGCGAGTTCTGCGGCGCCTGCGGCACGCAGTTGCTGTTCCGCCGCAGCGCCGATCCGCAGACCGTGGACGTCACCATCGCCAGCCTGGACGACCCGGAACAGTTGCCGCCGCAGTACCACATCTGGCGCCAGAGCCGGATCGGCTGGTTCGAGACCGCCGACTCACTGCCGCGCCATGAGGACTCCGGCCCGGACCGCTGAGCGCGCTCAGCGCGCCTTGATCCACACCGGGCTGGTATAGGCCACCGACTCGCCCGCGGCGTTCTCGATGCGGGCGTAGTACCAGCGCTCCGTGGCCGACACCGGCTGCCTGTAGTCGAGGCTGGAACCGGTGCTGCGCGCCAACGGCTCGCCGGCCTTGTCGAAAAGCGCGATGCGGCCGTCGTAGCTGCCGCCGTCACGGCGTCGCACAGCGACATGCAGCGGCACGCTGGTACCGGCCCCGCAACTCAGGCGCGAACCCATCGGGTGCCCCTCGGCGAGGAAATCCACCACCACGTCCTCGCCCCCGACCACGGCGTACATGCGCCGCGCCAGCATCGCGTCCTTCATCGTGGCGGACGCGAGGTCCGGCGCCAGGATCACGGTCTTGGGCAGCTCGGCATTCGCCCAGTTCGTACCGTGCTCATCCTCGCCGCTCACCGCGCCCACATGCCAGCCGTTGTCCAGCGCCAGCGCATACCAGTCGGCGTAGTAGTCGCGGCGGCCGCCGCTGTTGTACAGCTCCATGCCGACCATGCGCTCGTCGGCCTGCGGCACGTGGCGCAGCATCCACCAGTTGCGGCCGGGGTCGAAGTCGCCCAGGGTCTTGTCGTCGGGATGGTTGAAGACCGCGACGCTGTCGTCGCCACCACCGAGCAGCAGCGTGTCCGGCGAGCGCGTGAACCAGCTCCAGAACGACTCCATCGTCAGCAGGTAGCCGCCGTCGGTCTTGGCATTGGTCTGGTCCTTGCCGAAGAAGACGTTGATGTGGCCGAAGCGATCCGAGGTCCACTCGAAGCCGCGGAAGGCCAGGAAGTCCGCATCGCTGGCCGCCTCCGACTGCTTCCCGATCGAGTTCCACTTGTTGAGCTCATCGACACTGGGCGTCAGGCAGGTCAGCAGGCCGTCCGGCGTACTGAAGCAATCGTTGCCCAAGGAAATGAACACCAGCGGATCGAGGCTGTCGGAGTGCTCGCTGCCCCCCATGAAGTCCAGACCAGCCGTCTTGGCGGCCGCGTAGTAGTCGGCGGGAATCGAGTGGATGTCGCCGTCGGAGTAGGAGCTGTGCTCGTGCAGCGCACCGCGGTAGTGGCGCAGGGACGCGACCGCCGGCCCGGTGTAGGCATCGCAGGCCTTGGCGGCTCCGGGAGTGCCGGTATCCGGATTGCCGGCGTCGGGATCGGAACCGGTGCAGGCACCCAGTATCAGCAGCAGGGCCAGGGCGGAAAGGCGCGACAGGACGTGGGTCATGGAAAGGCGGGTTGTCCGTAAAAGCGGAAGCATGCCCGCACCGGGCTGCGGCCAAGATGAAAATTTCGCGTCAAGGCCATTTTTACTAGCCGGCCGCGCTGGCGGCGCACCGGCTTTTGCTGCAAAACACTGACATACAAATCCGCCAGCCTGAGGGGCCCGACCGGGGCCCGGGGAACTCATGAGCAAGCCACAAGACGATGCCATCGACGCTTCACGCCGCCGCCTGCTGGCCGGCCTGGCCGCCGCACCCGCGCTGGGACTGTCCGCTTGCAGCAGCAGCGACGCCACCGACCCGGGAGCGGCGGCGCCCACCGCGCCACTGCCGGCCCCGGAGGACTCGGGCATCGACCACGTCGTGGTGGTGATGATGGAGAACCGCTCCTTCGACCACATGTTGGGCTGGGTGCCCGGTGCCGACGGCCGCCAGGCCGGGCTGAAGTTCCCGGACAAGGCCGGGCGCCAGATCGACAGCTTCCACCTCGCCTCGCGCGAGGACTACGGCTACCAGGGCTGCGGCAAGGAAGACCCGAACCACGGCTACGACGGCGGGCGCAAGCATCTCAACAACGGCAAGATGAACGGCTGGCTGGACACCATCGGCGACACGGCCGTCGACACCGACCATTTCCCGATCGGCTACTACGAAGCCGACGACCTGCCCTTCTACAAGGGCGCGGCCGAACACTTCACGATCTGCGACCGCTACTTCCACGGCATCCTGGCCTCGACCTACCCCAACCGCATCTACATGCACTCGGGCGAGACCGACCGCCGTTCCAACGACTTCACGATCTCGCAGCTGCCGACGATCTGGAGCCGCCTCGCCGACAAGGGCCACAGCGGCCTCTACTACTTCAACGACCTGCCGCTGACCGCGCTGTGGGGCACGAAACACCTGCTGATCTCGCGACCCGCCGCCACCTTCTACACCGATGCGGCACTGGGCCTGCTGCCCGAGGTCAGCTACGTCGACCCGCGCTTCCTGATGGAATCGCCGGATGGCGCCTCCAACGACGATCACCCGCAGGCCGACGTGCGCAACGGCCAGGCCTTCCTCGATGGCATCTACCGCGCGCTGCGCGACGGCCCGAAGTGGGAGCGCACGCTGATGGTCATCTGCTACGACGAGTGGGGCGGTTTCTACGATCACGTCGTGCCGCCCACCGGGCCGGTCACGGCCAACGAGGCACAGCTGCCGAACGACGGCCGCCTGGGTTTCCGCACGCCCTGCGTGCTGATCGGCCCGCGCGCGCGCAAGGGCCACGTCAGCCACCTGCAGCTCGACGTGAACTCGATCCTCAATTTCATCTGCTGGCGCTTCGGCCTGGACAAGCTCGGCGCACGCGGCGACTGGTCGATGAACCTGGCGCATGCGCTGGACTTCGGCAGCGCGCCGCGCACGGACAAGCCGGAATTCCCCGTGCCCGCCGGCCCCTTCGGCGCCAACTGCAGCAACGGCCTGCCGGTGATCCTGCCCAATGGCGGCCTCACCGAACTGCTCGGCTCGCTGACCAGCGCCGACATCAAGCAGGCCCAGCACAACCTGGAGTGGCTGGGGCTGCGGGACCTGGCGAAGGCCAATGGTTTCGCGGTGCGCTAGAAGCAATACATTGGACTCGTAGGAGCGGCTGTTAGCCGCGAGCGCCGGTAGACATGATCACCGGTGTTCGCGGCTAACAGCCGCTCCTACGCCGCTCTCTGAATGAAGCGGTGCGCGCGCTTCACTCCGCCGCGCAAGCCTCGAAGGCCTGTGCCGCACTCCCCGCCGCCTCGATCGTCGCCCGATCGCAATAGGCAACCTTCGGCAGGTACTCGCCCATCACCTCCACCGGCGGCGTGCCGTAGGGAATGTTCTGCACCGCCTGCGCGAAATGCGGCGAGGGCAGCATGTGGCGGTAGATCAGCACCGAGTCCGGGTAGACCGAGCCCCAGGGCAGCCAGGCGATGGCCTTGGCATCGGTCGCGTTCGACGGCCGCTGCGCCGGGTCCGACACCACCAGGGTGAAGTAGCCCTGCGCATCCACCGGCACCTCGTAGTCCGACAGGCAGTCGACGTAGCGCTGGCTGACGAACTCGTTGGTGCACAGCGACCAGTAGCGCAGCTGCGCACTGCCCAGCGGCGCATCCGACGGCCGCAGCGCGTGACTGGGCGCGCGGGCGCGCACGATGTACAGCGAGCCCTGGTCGCGGCTGGCCATGCTGGTGACGTAGGCGTTGTCGACGTTGCTGAGGAAGCCGCCGCCGGTATCGGCGCCGGTGATCGCGCCCAGCGGCAGCGGGAAACCCACGGCGTTGCTGACCAGCTGGCGCAGCGCTTCCGGCAAGCCATAGAAGCGCAGCACCTGCGGCTCCTTCGGTGCCAGCGGGAACGGCAGGGGCAGCGGGTTGCTGCTGTCGCGGATGACGCCGTTGACCAGGCCCGGCAGGCCCTCCGGCGGCAGCGGGTTGCAGCTCTCCAGCGCTATTGGTGTTGCCGTGCCGCCGGCCGTCTCCAGCGTCAGCTTCGGCAGCGGCACGCCGCCGCTGCGGCTGCCCTCGGCGAGATAGACGCGGTAGATCAGCAGCCACAGCGGGTTCGGCAGGTCGGCGCGGTTCAGCAGGTCGATGCTGCCGGCGTAGAGCGTGTTCGGCTCGCGCGGCTCCGGCACCATGCCCGGCTTCAGGTAGGCGACGTAGCGTCCACCGGCGGCGTCTGCACTACGGTAGGGATTGCCGCCCGCGGCCGGATCGAGCTGGTAGTCGGTGATGGCATCGGTAGGACGCAACGCCGGGTCGTAGGCGTTGTAGGAGAAGTAGCGCGAACGCGGGTACTCGCCCTCGATGCGCAGGCGCGTGCCCGGCAGCGCCGGCAAGGCCGCCACCCAGTAGGTCGCGGCCTCGTCGGGAAAGGCGATGTTCAGCAGGTCGGGATCGCTGCGCAGCAGCCAGCTGCAGTTCAGCGCCAGCGCCTGGGTCTCGGGCGTGGGCTCGGGTACCGGTGCGGGCGCGGCCGTGTCCGGCGCACTGCTGCCGCCGCAGGCGGCCAGCAGCAGCGCCAGGGAAAGCGTGGCGTAGCGCAACATCAGTGCCCCTGCTCCATCGGCTCGAACATCTTCATGAACTTCGCGAAGTCGAGCTTGCCGCCCTTGGTCACCTCGAAATCGCGCATCAGGCTCACCGCCGGGTTGCGCAGCCTGGCCAGCATTTCCTTGAAGGCCTGTCCGGACACACGCACCACGATATCGGCGTCGTCGCGCAGTTCCGGCACCACCTCGCTGACCCCGCGCCGCACGATGTAGGTGTAGCGCTCGGAACTGTCGGTGAACTCGAAGGCCACCGAGGTCGTCACCTCGGCCGAGGCCTCGGGATTCAGGTTGATCGCCAGCGCATCGAAGAAGCGGTGCAGCGGCAGCTGCGCCAGCATGTCCGGCGTGGGCTGCATGATGCGGCCCGGCAGCTTGAACTCGCCGGCCAGCTCGCGCGCCGTCATCAGGTACCAGTGGCGCGCATTGGGATTGGCCTCGCGCTCGCCCAGTGCACGCAGGGCCTTGATGCGCAGCTGCTTCGCCTCGCCGGCATCCGGCTGCGCCCGGAGCAGGTAGTCGGTGAGCTGCAGCACCCACTGCGATTCGCCGCGCGCGTCCGCGTCCTTCGCCTGCTTGAGCATCGCCTCGGCACCACCCGCCAGGGCGATCATCTTCTGCGCTTCTTCCTCCGGCGCCAGCGGCTGCAGGTTCGTCGGGTTGCCGTCGAACCAGCCGAGGTTGCCGCTGTAGATGCTGCGCGCCGACCAGCCCGGCTTGCCGTAGAACTCCTGCAGGAAGGGGGAAGCCGCAAGGCCCGGCGGCAGCTTGATGCGCGGCGCGATCTCGTCGGGCGTGTAGCCGAGGTTGATCAGGCGCAGCGTCTGGTCGTTGACGTAGCGGATGCCGTCGCGATACGTGGTGAGGATGTCGTGGATCTGCTGCTCGCCCTGCAGCGGCCGCGTGTGGCTGGGCACCAGCACCGCCGGCTTGAGCGCGCGCATCTTGTCCAGCGAGTCCGCCCACAGCCGCGGATCGCGATAGGTGGTGCCGCGGATCGTGTAGAGATTGGGGAAGGTACGGTAGAGGTTGTCGCCCGGCAGCAGTACGCGCTGTTTCGGCAGCCAGACGAACAGCTGGTCGGTGGTTTCGCCCGGCGCATGCACCAGCTCGAAGTCGATGCCGGCAATGCTTTCCTTCAGCGACTCGCCGAACAGCTTGTTCGGCCGCAGGATGTCGACCACGCTGCCCTCGTGCATCTCCAGGCCGGGCCCCAGGCCGACGTTGACCATTTCCTCCGGCGGCAGCAGCGGGCCGTACATGCGCAGGGAGCGCCGCGTGATCGCCTCCTGCAGTTCGAAGGTGGTGCGATCCATGTTGCGGATCACCTCGTTCTGCGCGTACACCGGGATGTCGGTGGCACCGCCGGTGAAGACGCGCGCGCCGCCGATGTGGTCGGGGTGCGAGTGCGTGTAGACCAGCGCCTTGACCGGCTTGTCGGTGATCTTGCGGAACTCCGCCAGCACCGCCCTGGCGGTGGCCTCGTCCTCCATCGTGTCGACGATGATGATGCCGTCGTCGCCGACCAGCATGATCGAGTTGGCGATGCCGTAGCCCACCGCCACGTAGACTCCCTCGGCGGCCTGGATCACCTCCTTGCGGAACTCGGCGCTGTGCGCGCTCAGCGCGGCCGGGGTGGCCACGGGCGCCGCCGGGGCGGCGGCCTTGTCCTTGCAGGCGGACAGCAGGGCCAGCAGGCCGGCGGCAGCCAGGGCAGCAGTGGGACGGGTCATTCGGGTCTCCTCCAGATATTTGCCCCAGCTTAAGCAGTGCCCCGCTTGCAGGACTGGTCCGTTTGGGACAGTGTTTTCGGCAGTCCCCGCCACCCGCCCCCTGCCCTTGCCGGAACCGACCACCATCGCCAGTTGGGCTGCCGCCATCGCCCGCGCCCTGCAAGCCCGCGGCTGCGACGCCCCGGCCCTGTTCGCGCAGGCCGGCCTGGACTATGCCCGCCGCGAGGAGCCGGAGGCGCGTTATCCCCTGCGCGGCATGACCCGTCTCTGGGACCTGGCCAGGGCCGCCACCGGCGACCCGGCCTTTGCCCTGGAACTGCCGCGCCACGTGCAGCCCGGAACCTTGCATGCCCTGGGCCTGGCCCTGCGCGTCAGCCCCAGCCTGCAGGACGGCCTGCTGCGCCTGGCGCGCTACTCGCGCATCGTCAGCGATGCCGTCGACATAGCCCTGGAACAGGAGCCGGGCCGCATGTCCCTGGTGTTCAGGCCGCCACACCACGATGTGCCGCTGGCCGACGCCGCCGTGGAAGCCTTCATGGCCACGACCGTACAACTGGGCCGCAGCCTGGCTGGCCAGGACAACGCCTTGCTGGCCTGCGAGTTCCGCCACACCCCGGCCGGCCTCGGCCCTTACGAGCGCTGGTTCGGCTGCCTGGTGCGCGCCGGCCAGCCGCAGAACCGCCTAGTCTTCGACCTGGCCCTGCTGCAGGCACCCCTGCCCGGCGCCGACCCGCAGCAGCTGCGCCAGTACGATGCCGCTGCCTCCGCCTACCTGGGACGCTTCGATGCCCAGCCGGTCTCGCAGCGCGTACGCGAGCACCTGGTGCGGCAGCTGCCTGCCGGCGAACCCACGCGCGAAGCCGTGGCCGCCGCCCTGAAGCTGACGCCGCGCACGCTGCTGCGCCGCCTCGCGGCGGAGAACGCCACCTATAAGGAATTGTTGAATGACACGCGCCGTGAACTGGCGCTGTCCTACCTGAGGCAGGGGCGCAGCGCGGCGGAAGTGACCTGGCTGCTGGGGTTTGCCGACCCGAGCAATTTCGCGCGGGCGTTCAGGCGGTGGACGGGGGTGGCGCCGGCGCAGTGGCAGCAGGCGCAACGAACTGTGGCGAGGTGAGTAGTGAACAAGTACCTCGCCCTTGGGCGAAACAAACCTCCAGAGATCTGCGGCTCCTGACCGGCGTAGTCGCCGGCATTCCCGCTTGGGCTTCCACTCGAAAGCTCGCGCCCCTCACCCTAGCCCTCTCCCCGTGAACGGGGAGAGGGAACCAAGAGGGGCGTCCCTCGATACGCCGCTTCGCGGCACTCGGGATGAACGGTTCAGTGGGCACTCAATAAAAAACCCGGCTTCGCTACGCGAAACCGGGCTACGTATCTGGCAGGGAACGGCGGCAAATTCAAGTCTTCGGCAACGTCACACCCTGCTGCCCCATGTACTTGCCACCGCGATCCGCGTACGACGTCTCGCAGACCTCGTCGGATTCGAAGAACAGCATCTGTGCCACACCCTCGTTGGCGTAGATCTTCGCCGGCAGCGGCGTCGTGTTGGAGAACTCCAGCGTCACGTGGCCTTCCCACTCCGGCTCCAGCGGCGTCACGTTGACGATGATGCCGCAGCGCGCGTAGGTGCTCTTGCCCAGGCACACCACCAGCGTGCTGCGCGGGATGCGGAAGAACTCCACCGTCCGCGCCAGCACGAAGGAATTGGGCGGAATGATGCAGACGTCCGACTTCACGTCGACGAAGCTCTTCGGGTCGAAGGCCTTCGGGTCCACGATCGTGGAGTTGATGTTGGTGAAGATCTTGAACTCGTCGGCGCAGCGCACGTCGTAGCCGTAGCTGGACACGCCGTAGGAGACGATCTTGTGGCCGTCGGCGGCATGGCGCACCTGCTGCGGCGCGAACGGCTCGATCATGCCCTGCTCCGCCATGCGGCGGATCCACTTGTCGGATTTGATGCTCATCGGTTCAGGATTCTCGCGTCTTCGACCCACATCAGCTCACAGGCGCCGGCACCGGTGTCGGTGCGCTTCAGCGAACTGTTCCAGTGCCACCCGTCCGCCGCAGTGGCATTCACCAGCCTGCCGGACAACTCGATCAATTGCCCGGGGCGCATCTTGTCCAGCAGGCCGCTCACCCGCCTGTCCGCAGGGATCAGGTGCGTGTTGGCGGCGTGATCGAAAATCTCGCCCTCCGGAATCGGCGGCTGGTCCGGCCAGCGCACCCAGAAGAAACGGCCGGACTGCGAGATCTCGATCGCGTCCAGCACCGTGGAATCCGACATCGGCCCCCAGCCCAGCGCAAAGTCCAGCGGCGACAGCTCTGACTCCCGGCCGCTGCCATAGCTCTCCCGGCTGAGCAGGCGCGCCTGGATGCGATAGCTCGCCTGTGGCTTGAGCAGGTATCCCTGGTGCTCGAAGGCGCGTGAATCGGCGCCGTCCAGCGAGTCCTGCCGCGGCTCGCCACGCACCAGGATGCCGGGCCGCTGCTCCAGCTGCCGGTGCTGCCAGGATCGCCATGCGCCGAACGCGCAGGCAATGACCATCAGCCAGATCCATAATCCGCGCAAGACCCGGCCTCAGTCGTCGGTGACTTCGATGGTCGGGAAGGCGTCGTCGGCCGTGCCGTAGGCCAGGCCCGCGGCGGCGCGGCGCGCGATGTCGCGGTACAGCTGCGACAGGTCCGACTCCGGGTCCGCCGCAACGGTCGGCGTGCCGCTGTCGGCCTGCTGGCGGATGCGCATGTCCAGCGGCAGGCGGCCCAGCAGCTCCACGCCGTAATCCTGCGCCATGCGCGCGCCGCCGCCCTCGCCGAAGACCGGCGTGTTGTGGCCGCAGTTGGGGCAGCAGAACACGCTCATGTTCTCCACCACGCCCAGCACCGGGACGCCGACCTTGCGGAACATCTGCAGGCCCTTCCTGGCGTCCAGCAGGGCGATGTCCTGCGGCGTGGTGACGATCACCGCGCCGCTGACCGGCACGCGCTGCGACAGCGACAGCTGGATGTCGCCGGTGCCCGGCGGCAGGTCGATGACCAGGTAGTCCAGGTCGTCCCAGCGGGTTTCGGTGAGCAGCTGGTTCAGCGCCTGGATGATCATCGGACCGCGCCAGATCATCGGCTGGTCGTCCTGCGGGATCAGGAAGCCGATGCTCATGGCCTGCAGGCCGTGGGCCACGATCGGGTACATATGCTTGCCGTCCGGCGACTGCGGGCGATCGCGGCTGCCCAGCATCAGCGGCTGGCTGGGGCCATAGATGTCGGCGTCGAGGATGCCCACGCGGGCACCTTCGGCCTGCAGCGCCAGCGCCAGGTTGACCGCGACCGTGGACTTGCCGACGCCACCCTTGCCGCTGGCCACGGCGATGATGTTGCGGATGCCCGCCATCGGCTGCAGGTTCTTCTGCACCGCCTGCGACAGGATCTTCCAGCTGATGCGCACCTCGGGCTCCACCCCCAGGGCCTTCTTCACCTCGCCCCGCACCGCCGCCGCCAGCGACTCGCGCAGGCCGGCGGCGGGAAAGCCGATTTCCAGGTCGATGGCCGGCTGGCGGCCGGCCTCGATGCGCCGCACGGCGCCGGCGGCCATCAGGCTGCGCCCGATCAGGGGGTGGACGTAGCGGTCCAGGACCGCGGCGATGGCGTCGGGAGTGAGGGTGCTCATGGGGCGGCGAGTTTAGCAGTCCCCCGCCTCGCCATGAAAAAGCCCGGCGCGGGGCCGGGCTTCGAAACGGCTAGTCGCGATCGTGCCTGTCGCGGTCGCGCTTGTCATGCTTGTGCTTGTGGCCCTTGCCATGGCGCCGGTCATCGTCGTAGCGATGTTCCACCACCACCTTGCGCGGACGGTCGTGGTAGTGGTGCTCGACCACCACCGGGCGCCGATCACGGTAATGGTGCTCCACCACGCGCGGACCACGGCCGTAGTGCTCCACCACGTAGTCGTGCCGGCGATAGGGACGATCCTCATCCAGGTCCACCCAGACACCGTTGCGGGTGTACTGCTGGTAGATCACCGGCAGGCTGGCGCCAAAGCGCCAGGCGCCACCGTCCAGCCAGAACCAGGTGGTACTGGCCGGCTCGTAGTAGACCTCGCGGACCGGGTAGTACATGTAGCGATGCTTGGCGCGGTAGCCATGGGCCGGCGCCCAGTCCGGCGGATCGGCGAAGGCCGCCTCCAGGGGCAGCAGGCTGGCGCCTAGGGCGAGCAGCAGGGGAGCGAGCAGTTTGCGGGTCATGGGGGCCTCCGGTGTGGCTCTTTGCAGGACTGGAATCCAGCTTAGGCCTCCCCGATGAATTGGGACTGAACTGTCCGCGGGCTTGCCGCAGATGCGATAATCCCAGTCCGTACAACCACCTGCCCGCCCATGAGCCGCCAGATCCTGGTCACCAACGCCCTTCCCTACGCCAACGGCCCGATCCACCTGGGCCACATGGTCGGCTACATCCAGGCCGACATCTGGGTGCGCTACCAGCGGCTGCAGGGACACGAGGTGCACTACGTCTGCGCCGACGACGCCCATGGCACGCCGATCATGCTGGCGGCGGAAAAGGCCGGCATGACGCCGGAAGCCTTCATCGCCGGCATCAAGACCGAGCACGAACGCGACTTCCGCGAGTTCGGCGTGAATTTCGACCTCTACCACTCCACGCACTCGCCCGAGAACGAGGAGCTGGCCGGGCTGATCTACACACGCCTGAAGCAGGGCGGCGCCATCGCCAGCCGCACGATCCAGCAGCTCTACGACCCGGTGAAGGAGATGTTCCTGCCGGACCGCTACATCAAGGGCGAATGCCCGCGCTGCGGCACGGCCGACCAGTACGGCGACAACTGCGAGAACTGCGGCGCCGCCTACGCCCCCACCGACCTGAAGAACCCGCGCTCCGTGGTCTCCGGCGCCACGCCGGTGATGAAGGACTCCGAGCACTACTTCTTCGAGTTGCCGCGCTTCCAGGCTTTCCTGCAGGACTGGCTGGCGGGCGAGGTCGCGCACTCCTCGATCCGCGCCAAGCTGCAGGAATGGTTCGACGGCGGCCTGCGCGACTGGGACATTTCGCGCGACGCACCCTACTTCGGCTTCGCCATTCCCGGCGCGCCGGGCAAGTATTTCTACGTCTGGCTGGACGCGCCGATCGGCTACATGGCCGCGTTCCGCGCGCTCTGCGGCCAGCGCAAGCTGGACTTCGACCGCTACTGGGCCGCCGGCTCGCAGGCCGAGCTGCACCATTTCATCGGCAAGGACATCGTCAACTTCCACGGCCTGTTCTGGCCGGCGATGCTGCAGGGCTCGCAGCACCGCACGCCGACGCGCCTGCACGTCAACGGCTACCTCACGATCAACGGCGCCAAGATGTCGAAGTCGCGCGGCACCTTCATCCGCGGGCGCACCTACCTGAACCACCTGAACCCGGAATATCTGCGCTACTACTTCGCGGCCAAGCTCGGCGACGGGCCGGACGATCTTGACCTGAGCCTGGAGGACTTCACCAACCGGGTGAACAGCGATCTGGTCGGCAAGTACGTCAACATCGCCAGCCGCTGCGCCGGCTTCATCGAAAAGCTGTTCGGCGGCCGCCTGGCGGTGGCCATGCATGACCGCACGCTGTTCGAGGACTTCGCCGGCGAGGCCGCCAATCTTGCCAAGCTCTACGAGACGGGCGACTTCGCCGGCGCGATGCGCGAAATCATGCTGATGGCCGACGACGCCAACGGCGAGATCCAGAAGCTGGCACCCTGGACGCTGGCCAGGGACGAGGCGCAGCGCGAGCGCCTGCACCAGATCTGCACCAGCTTCATCAACCTGTTCCGCCAGCTGACGATCTACCTCAAGCCCGTGCTGCCCAACGTGGCGGCGCAGGTGGAGCAGTTCCTGCTGGCCGAGCACCCGCTGACCTGGGCCGATGCGCACAAGCCCCTGCTGGGCACCGACATCCGTCCCTACGCCGCCCTGATCACCCGCGTCGATCCCAAAGCCACCGAAGCCATGCTCGCCGAAGAAGCCGCCAGCACCGCCCCCGCGGACAAGAAGCCGGAAACCGCCGCTCCCGCCAAGGCCGCAGCCCCTGCGCCCGCCGCCACGGATGCCGCGCATATTGGCATCGAGGACTTCGGCAAGGTGGACCTGCGCATCGCGCGCATCGAGAACGCCGAGCACGTCGAGGGCGCCGACAAGCTGCTGAAACTGACGCTGGACCTGGGCCCCCTGGGCAAACGCCAGGTCTTCGCCGGCATCAAGTCGGCCTATGCGCCGGAACAGCTGGTGGGCAAGCTCACCGTCATGGTCGCCAACCTGGCACCGCGCAAGATGAAGTTCGGCATGTCCGAGGGCATGGTGCTGGCCGCCAGCCACGGCGACGGCAAGCCCTTCCTGCTGTGGCCGGACAGCGGGGCGGAGCCGGGGATGCGGATCAAGTAACGTTCAACTCCCTCTCCCGCTGGCGGGAGAGGGCTGGGGTGAGGGTGGAGCCTTCAAACGGCGGCAACGTGCGTGACCGCCGCCACACCACCCTCACCCTACCCTCTCCCGCCAGCGGGAGAGGGAAATGGCAAGCAAACTACGACCTGATGCCTACTCTCGCAACCCGCATCGACGCCCTGCTCCCGCAGACGCAATGCCAGCGCTGCGGCTACCCCGCCTGCCGGCCCTACGCCGATGCGGTGGCCGAAGGCACTGCCGACATCAACCAGTGCCCTCCGGGCGGCGACGAAGGCATCGCCGCACTTGCGGCGCTCACCGGCAAATCCATCAAGCCGATGAACCCCGTCAACGGCGCGCCGATCACCCAGGCTTACGTCGCCCTGATCGACGAGGCGGTCTGCATCGGCTGCACAAAGTGCATCCAGGTCTGTCCCACCGACGCCATCCTCGGCGCCAGCCAGCTGATGCACAGCGTGATCGCCGCCGAATGCAGCGGCTGCGAGCTGTGCCTCCCGGCCTGCCCGGTGGACTGCATCGTCATGGCCGCCGCACCAGATCTGTCCATGCCGGCACGTGCGCCGCAGTTCCGCCGCCGCTACGAGCAGCGCGAACGCCGCCTGGCACGGATCGCCGACCAGCGCCGCAGCGCCCACGAACAGCGCAAGACCCTGCTCAAGGCACGCGCCGCCGCCAGCGACCCCAGCGAAGCCCCCGCCCCAACGGACCCGGTGGCCCGGGCGCTGGCCGCCGCAAGAGCAAAGGCCGCCAAGCCGCAATGAACCCCGCCAAGCGACACCAGATCTTCTCGCGCCTGCGCGACGCCAACCCGGCACCCACCACCGAGCTGCACTACAGCACGCCGTTCGAACTGCTGGTCGCCGTGGTGCTGTCCGCGCAGGCCACCGACGTCGGCGTCAACAAGGCCACCGCCAGGCTGTTCCCCGTGGCCAACACGCCGGCCGCGATCCTCCAGCTGGGCGAGGACGGCCTGAAGCAGCACATCAAGACCATCGGGCTCTACCAGACCAAGGCGAAGAACGTCATCGGCCTGTGCCGGCAGTTGCTGGAACTGCACGGCGGCGAAGTGCCGCGCGAGCGCGATGCACTGGAAGCCCTGCCCGGCGTCGGCCGCAAGACCGCCAACGTGGTGATGAACACCGCCTTCGGCGAGGCCACGATCGCGGTGGACACGCATATCTTCCGTGTCTCCAACCGCACCGGCCTGGCCCCCGGCAAGAACGTGCGCCAGGTGGAGGACCGCCTGCTCAAGTTCACGCCGGAGGAATTCCGCCGCGACGCCCACCATTGGCTGATCCTGCACGGCCGCTACGTCTGCAAGGCGCTCAAGCCCGAGTGCATGCGCTGCGGCATCGTCGATCTCTGCGAATACAAACAGAAACGCCTGCCCCCGGAACTGAAATGACCCCCAACCCGAAGCCGCGCCTGCAGGCCCTGCCCATCATCGCCCTCACCGTCGGCCTGGGGCTGAGCGCCTACTACGGCGAAAAGTGGTACCTGCTGCCGCAGTACGGCGAGCAGGACCTGCGGGCCTCGGTGGAACTGAACCTGGCACTGGACCTGGAACGCCGCGGCCCGGCCCTGCAGCCCAGCCCGGAGGATCGCGAACGGCTGCGCCAGCAGATCCGCCAGGAGATCGAGGCGGACATCGCCCGTGAAAGGAAGGAAGCAACGCAAGGCCTGATCAGTGCGCTGCTGATGCTGCTGTTCGGCGGCGGCTACGTCGGCTACGTGCTGACAAAAAAAAGACACCCTTGAGGGTGCCTTTTTTTGCCAGAACCTCGCTTTCGAGTCCGGATGTCCGGGACTTTCAAAGGTCAGTTGGCGTCGAAGCAGCTGTTGCTGGTGCCGTAGGGACTTTCCGAAGGCAGATTGTCGAAGTCATTCTCGGTAGCCGCGAGATCGAAGTCGCGCGTCTGCCGGGTTTCCGTTCCGTTGACTCTGACGGTACCGATCAAGCGGACCCGTACGAAATAGCCGAACTCCTTCGGATAGGTGACATCGAAGCGTCCGGTACCATCCGTCTGCAAGGCCACCGTGCGAGGCACAGAGGCCGGCCGGCCGGGGGTCAGACTTCCATTACCGTTGTTGTCCTCGGTCTCACCCGGGTCAATCGCGCCATTGCCATTGATATCCAGTGAATCGAGGATATCGTTGAAGTTCCAGCCACGGCCCGCAAATTGCGGCTGAGCATCTTCGGAGACGCATTCCGTCGCGGTGCCAGCGAAGGCGTCGGCGCGAAGGCCCTTGGTGTATTCGATGGGCTGGATCGCAAGGGTGAAAACAGCATCCGAAACAGGGTTGCCGCTGGAATCCTGGACAATGACGGTCCAGGGCATCTGGTAGGTGGACACATCCTTCACGATCAGTTCAGCGCCCGTGCCGAACTGGATGCTGACCGCGCGCGCTCCGACTGTCAGCCGGGCCTGCCCCTGGATGCCCGTGCCGCGTACGCGACCGGTAACGACCACTCCGTCGGCAGCGCTGGTCTGCGACGACGCGGTATAGGTGATCCTGGCAATACCCTGGCTGTTCGTGACAGCGCTCGGGGACGACAGGACACCGCCGGTGATGTCGTTCAGCGTGAAATCCACCGTTTGGTTCTTCACCAGATTGTTGTTGGCATCGAACACCGTGGCGTTGATTTCGCTGGTCTGGTTGACCGAAACGTTTGCCGGCACACCTTGCACACTGATGCTGGCCGGCGTCGTTGCCACGAACTCGAAATTCAGGGTCGCGGAGGGCCTGGTCAGCACAGTGCTGGACGCCACGACGGTGGTAGGCCCGGCCTGCAGGGACGAAACCTGAACCGTGGCAATGCCACTGGCGTTGGTCATGACCGTCGTCGCGGACAGCGTCGCGTGCGTGGCGCGGAACTCGACAGGCTGGTTCGCAACAGGATTTCCCGCAGCGCCGGTCAGCCACTGCACTGCCAGGGTCCGGGAGGGCCCGATGTTCACCTCGCTGCCCTCGGTGACCTGGGCACCCGCGGGCGGTGCGACGAACCTGAACTGATCAGTGGACACCGCAACGTTTACCGTCTGGGTGAGTCCCAGCGACGTCACTGTCAGCCTCGTCGCAGCCTGTGTGCCCCTCAACATCACGACTCCCTGTCCAGCGGCATTCGTCACGAAGCTGGAGGGCGTCACCGTATTCCCGGCATTCGTGGTCACGTCGACCCGCTGCCCCGAGATGCCGTCGCCGGCAGCGTCCACCAGCGAAACCGTATACGGGGTATCCGTATTGATCTGCGTGCTGCTGGCGCCGGTGACATTCAACTGGGTGCCGACCACGCCGATCGACACCGTCTGCCTGAGACTGGTACCCGTAACCGAGGCGGAAACATCGATGATCCGGTTCTGCGGATCGCCGCCCGTGGTCAGGACCGCGGTCACGCGTCCGGTATCATCGGTAACCGCGGGGTTGGTCACCACGATTTCGCCGGAATCGGGGGTCGAAAAGACCACCGTCACTCCGGCCATTGCGTTGTTGTTGTTGTCCTTGACGATGGCGATCAGGGACACGCCCTGGGTCACGGCCGAGGCGTCGGACGCCAGCTGCGGCGAACTGGCCAGCAGCGTCAATTGAGCCGGGACCGGGGTCGTCGGATCAGTGCCGCCGTCTTCGCCGACCGAACCACCGCCACAGGCAGACAGCGCCAGTGCGGCAACCGCTGCGAACAGGAATCCACGAGAGTTTTTGTACATTGGCTCCAGCCCGCCGCGTCCCCCGCGGCTCGAGGTAAAAAGTCAGCCCGATGCTATCCCAGAAAATCAATCAAAACAAGCAAGTCAGGCAACAATTGAAAGTAGCGTGCAAAGTGCGCACCGGGATGGTGCCCTTGGCAGGAATCGAACCTGCGACCTACCGCTTAGGAGGCGGTCGCTCTATCCACTGAGCTACAAAGGCGTAATAGCACGATTTCACGACGGTTTAAGGTCTGGTCCGGGCAAAAGAACAGCAGCCAGCCGGGGACCTGCCCCGGTATTGTAGCCGCGGAAAACGGCGAGCGGCTGTAGGCCATCCGCTATACTCGATTCGGTCCAAGGACCTGACCCCAAAACGTGTATACCCAGTTCTTTCATCTGCGGGAGATGCCATTCGCCATCACCCCGGACCCCGCCTACCTTTATATGTCCCCGCGCCACCAGGAGGCGCTGGGGCACCTGCTGTACGGCACCGGCCAGCACGGCGGCTTCGTGCAGCTCACCGGCGAGGTCGGCACCGGCAAGACCACCATCGTGCGTACCCTGCTGGAGCAGCGCCTGGCCGACGTCGACGTGGCGATGGTCCACAACCCGCGCCAGTCCGAGATGGAGTTCGTGCAGTCGATCTGCGATGAACTGCACGTGCGCTACGACGCGCCGGTCACGCTCAAGACCCTGGTCGATGCGCTCAACAGCCATCTGCTGAAGAGCCACGCCGAGGGCCGGCGCACGGTCCTGATCATCGACGAGGCGCAGAACCTGCGGCCCGAGGTACTGGAGCAGGTGCGCCTGCTGACCAACCTGGAGACCACCAAGGACAAGCTGCTGCGCATCATGCTGATCGGCCAGCCGGAGCTGTCGGAACTGCTGGCCCGCCCGGACCTGCGCCAGCTGGCGCAGCGCATCACGGCGCGCTTCCACCTGACGCCGCTGAGTGCCGCCGAGACCACCGAGTACATCCAGCACCGCCTGCGCGTGGCCGGCGCGGAAACCGAGATCTTCAGCCGCAGCGCCTGCCAGCAGGTGCACCGCTATGCCCGCGGCATCCCGCGCCTGATCAACATCATCTGCGACCGCGCCCTGCTGGGCGCCTATTCGCAGGGCCAGCGCCAGATCACGCCGGAGATGATCCGCAACGCCGCCCGGGAAGCCATCGGCGAGCTGCCCACCACCTTCGACCCGGGCGCGCCGAAGCGCTGGGCCAGCATCGAAACGGTCAGCGCGCTGGCCCTGGCGGTCTGCACCCTGGCCTTTCTCTACACCTTCGTGATCGCCCCGCGCCTGCAGCCGCCGGCGGCCGCGAACGCCCCGGTCCCGGCCGCGGTGGCGGCCGCCCCGGCAAGCGGCTCCCCCTCGGCCACCGGCGCCGCGGCGGCCCCGCCGCTCGGAGCCATGCCGGCCAGCCAGCTCGACCAGTTGCTGCGCAGGCCGCAGCCCCTGCCCGAGGTGATGGGCCGCCTGGTGCGCCTGTGGGATCCGCAGCTGCGCCTGCCGCGCGGCGGCAACCCCTGCGAGGCGCTGAGCCGCGACCACCTGGAGTGCTACCGCAGCAATGGCAGCTGGTCGGACCTGGGCCAGATCAACCGCCCGGCGATCCTGGTGCTGAAGCTGGCGGGCGGCGAGCAGCACGCGCTGCTGCGTGAGCTGACCACGACCCACGCCGGCTTCGACACGCAGTTCGGGGTGGTGAAGGTGGCGCTGAGCGAACTCGACAAGCTGTGGACCGGCGACTACCTGCTGCTGTGGCGCCGCGACACCGCCGAGTCGCAGCTGCGCCCCGGCGACCGCAGTGCCTCCGTGCCCCTGGTCTGGGAGCGCCTGGCGGAACTCGACGGCGTGGCGATTCCGCCGGAAGTGAAAACCTACTTCGGGCGCAAGCTGGAGGACGCGATACGTCAGTTCCAGCAGCAGCGCGGCCTGCCGGTGGACGGCATGCTCGGCACGCGCACGCTGATCGCGCTGGGCGACGGCCAGGCCTCCACGCCGACCCTGCTGGGAGCAAGCCGATGAGCTACATCCTCGACGCCTTGCGCAAGGCCGAGCGCGAACGCAACCTGGGCCAGCCGCCCTCGATGCAGGCGGTGACGCAGCCCTCGGCGCTGCGGCAGCCGCCCCGGCGCCTGCTGGTGCCGCTGCTGGCCGGCGTGACGCTATTGCTGCTGGTCACGATGGCGCTGCTGGTCTGGCGTCACCACCGCGCGGCCAGCGCCCCGGCTCCGGTCGCCGTGGCCGCAGTGCCGGCCGCCCCGGCGATCGCCGCCATGCCGCCGCCCGCCGACGCCGGCGACGCGGTCAGCAGCTTCGATGACCTGGCAGCGCCGGAAGAGGCAGCACCCGCGGCCGAGGAACCCGCGGCAGCGCCGGCTCCCGCGATCGCCGCAGCGCCGCGCGCCGGTGCCGAGCCCTCCATGCCTGCCGTCGCCGCGGAGGAGGAGGCCGCGGTGGAGGAAGAGGACAGCCTGCCGCTGCTGCGCGACATGCCCGCCGGCTACCGCGCCGGCTTCCCGTCGATCACGGTCGAGGTCCATGTCTACGACGACAATCCGGCCAAGCGCTGGGTGATGGTCAACACGCGGCGCTACCGCGAGGGCGAGGCGCTGTCGGAAGGGCCGCGCATCGCCGAGATCACGCCCGACGGCATCGTGTTCGAGCACCAGGGACAGCGCGCGCTGTACCCGATCGCGCGCTAAAGGCTGCACAAAACACGTGGGAGCGGCCTTGGCCGCGATAGGCCGGCGATCATGATGACCGGCCTATCGCGGCCAGCTGTTGGTCTCGGCGAAGGCTGACTCAATGTCAGCCTGAGTTAAGCCAACAGCCGCTCCCACATTCAGAGGCTCAGGCCACCGCAGCCTTCGCGGCGCCCGCCAGCTCGGCGCAGGCCGTATCCAGGCGGCGCAGGGCCTCGGCCAGGTCGGCCTCGGTGATGTTCAGCGCCGGCGCGAAGCGCAGCACGTCCGGACCGGCCACCAGCAGCCAGACGCCGTGCCTGAGGCCGGCGCCGACCACGTCCTTGGCACGGCCCTTCCAGGCCTCCGTCAGCGGCGCCCCGATCAACAGGCCCAGGCCGCGCACACCCTCGAACATGCCGTAGCGGCGGCCGATCGCCTCCAGCCCGGCCTGCAGCTGCGCGCTGCGTGCGCGCACGTTGGCCAGCGTCTCGGGCTTGGCGATCTCCTCCAGCGCGGCGCCGGCCACGGCGCAGGCCATGGGGTTGCCGCCGTAGGTGGAGCCGTGCGTGCCGAAAGCCAGCGTCTCGGCGAGCTTCGCGGTGGTCAGCATGGCGCCCACCGGGAAGCCGCCGCCCAGGCCCTTGGCCGTGGTCAGGACGTCCGGCGTCACGCCCATTTCCATGTAGGCGAACAGGGCACCGCAGCGGCCGTTGCCGGTCTGCACCTCGTCGAACACCATCAGCGCGTTGTGCCGGTCGCAGAGTTCGCGCACGCCGCGCAGGAAGGTCTCGGTGGCCGGCGTCACGCCGCCCTCGCCCTGCACCGGCTCCAGCACCACCGCGCAGGTCCGCTCGCTGATGTGATCGGCCAGGGTCTCGAGATCGTTATACGGCAGGTGCGTGATGTTGCCCGGCAGCGGCTCGAAGCCCTTGGTGTACTTCTCCTGGCCGCCGACGCTCACCGTGAACAGCGTGCGACCGTGGAAGGCGTTGTAGAACGAGATGATCTCGTTCTTCTCCGGGTTCTGGTTGTTGCCCCAGCGCCGCGCCAGCTTGAACGCGGCCTCGTTGGCCTCGGAGCCGCTGTTGCAGAAGAACACGCGCTCGGCGAAGCACAGCTCGGTGAGCCGCTTGGCCAGCTTCAGCGCCGGCTCATTGGTCATGACGTTGGAGATGTGCCAGAGCTTGCGCGACTGCTCGGCCATGGCCTGCACCAGGGCCGGGTGGCAATGCCCCAGGCTGGTCACGGCGATGCCGCAGGCCAGGTCCAGGTATTCGCGGCCCTGCTGGTCCCACAGGCGCGAGCCTTCGCCGCGCACCGGGATGATCTCCGCCGGCGCGTAGTTGGGAACCATGACCTCGTTGAACAGCTGGCGATCGAGCTGCGACATCTTCATCTCCACAACGGCAAAAGCCCGGGTCGGGCAACGCAGGAGCTTTGCCTGGCGGGCCTCGGGCTGAAACGGGGGCGGATTATAAGCCCCCCGCCATCGCCCTCAATAGTAGATGGTGACCGTCACCGTATCGGCGTAGCTGCCGGCCACCGGCGTCGCCTGCGGCGCCACCCGGCCGTAGATGGTGACGTCCTGGGCGCTGCCGCTGCCGGTGCCGGCCACGGTGTCCGTGCCCTGGGTGTTGCCCCAGCGCTGGCTGCGGCCGTTGTCGCGGTAGAGCTCGTAGCTGACGTAGTTGCCGGCGGCGCTCTTCATGCGCCGGATCGACCCCGAGGCGTTGATGCCGTTGTTCAGGCCCAGCTGGTAGGGCGTGGTATTGGTGCAGCGCGGGCTTACGATCGCGGTCGCGTCGTAGTTGGCGGTCAGCAGCCCGCCGGTGCCGAAGTTGATGTTCTCGACGCTGAAACTGGGATCGCACTGCGCGCTGACCGTGGCCAGCGCGCTGAACGCGAACGTGCCCGAGCCGCTGCCGTTGCCGCCGCTGGTGCAGGTCGCCGGGTAGCCGAGCAGGCCCAGCAGGAACTCGTTGTACTGGTAGATCAGCTCGGTATGCGCACCGCTGAAGGCATTGGAATAGCTGCCCGGCACCAGCGTGGTCTGGCCGCTGGGGATGCGGCCGTAGACCGTCAGGCTGCCATTGGCGGTGGCGCTGCCGAGCAGCGCGCCGATCTCCAGCGTCGCCCCCACCGAGCCATAGCTGTTGGAGCGCGTGCCCCAGATCAGGCTGCGGCCGCTGTCCTTGTAGAGATTGAAGTACAACAGGTTGGCGCCACTGCTCATCTGTCGCGGCGCGAAGTTGCCGCCGCCCTGGGCGCCCGCGCCGATGCTGAAGCACATGCGGACGCGCGAGGACGACAGGATGCTGGTGATGGTGCAGCTGTAGTTCAGCGTCGCGGTGACATCGACGTTGCCGCCGAAGGGATTGACCGGACTGAAGCTGACGTTCGACAGGCTCGCCGAGCAGGTGGTCGAGGCCTGGCCGGGCTGCGGGCACAGTGCCAGCAGCAGCAACAGCAGCGGCGCGAGCTGTCTCATGGCAGCACCGGCCGGCACACCACCGGGCCGATCACCGGGATGCCGCTGGCCTGCGGCGGATAGGCAAAGGCGGTCTCGCAGGAGGCGCCCTGCGGCGTGATCACGCTGATCCGGTTCTTGGCCGACAGGCCTTCGAGGTAGACCTGGCCGTCGTAGCCGACCATCTGCGGCGCGACGCCGGCGCCGTCCAGCCGCACCCGGCTGCCCAGCGGCAGCGGCCAGCCGCGGCCATCGGCCAGGGTCACCACGGCAGCGCGCACCTCGCGCAGGCCGAAGTCCACCAGCAGGCCGGCGCGATCGGTCGGCACGACCTCGCCCTCCACCGCATTGGCCTGCACCTGTGCCGGCAAGCCCAGCGCGTCGATCGCGACGCGATTGGGCTGCCAGGCGTTGAGGTTGGTCAGCAGGTAGTGCCCACCGCGATCGGTACGGCCGATCGGACGGTTCTCCAGGTACACCGGCACGTCGGCGATGCCGCTGGTCGACACCAGCACGAAGGCGTCGTCGATGCGGCGGCTGGCGAAGACATCGCGGTCCATCAGCACCAGGCCGCCGGAGTAGCCGGCATAGACGCTGTCCAGCCCATTGACCGAGTAGCTGCCCGCGGTCAGCTGTCCGTAGTCGCCGCGGTAGGAGCCCTCGGCCTGCCAGTCGTGCACGCCCTCACCCTGCTGCGTGCGCAGGCTCCAGCCGAAGCCGCCGTCGACCGCGCTGTTCTGGGCCAGGTCGGCGCCATAGAGATTGCGGCCGCGGTTGCGCTGGAACGAGGTGCCGAGGGACAGCCGTGAGCCGAAGCTCCATACCAGGCCGGCGAACACCACCGTGTCCCCGGCATCGTCGAGGTTGCGGGTGGCGTTGGCGAACAGGCTGGCACCGCGCTGCAGGTTGAGACTGTAGCCGGCACCGGCGTAGTGCTGGCGCCCGTCCAGCTCGGTGTCGAGCCGGCTGTAGTTCACGGAAACGCTGCCGGCGGCGCCGAACTGCAGGCTGGCCACGGCCTGCGCGCTGCGCTGCGGCGGCGGCTCGCCCTCGAGGCTGGCGATATCGCGATAGTCGTCGAAGGCCTGGGTGACGCCGAGGCCGGCGTTGAAGCGCCGGCCGACCCAGGCGTAGCCGAGGCTGGCCTGGCTGCCGCTGTCCGCACCCTCGCTCAGGGCGTAGGCGGCGTTGACCACGCCGGCGTCGCCCAGCTGCAGTGCGCCACCGAAGCCACCCAGGGCAAGCCGCTCGCTGGCCTCCGCGTGCGCCTCCAGCGTCGCCCACTCGCGCCAGCCGTAGCGCAGGCTGCCGCTGGCGGCCGGCGCGTCGCCGTAGCGGAAGGAGTCGAAGCCGTAGTCGCGGCGCACCACGCCCGCCTCCAGCGACCAGTCGCTGAGCCCGGCCTTGAGCAGCTGGCTGGAGTTGTAGAAAGGAAAACTGACGGCGCTGCGACGGCCCAGCGCATCGGTGAGCACGACCTGGGCCTGGCCCGAGCCGTTGACGCCGGGCACCGCGAACAGCTGGAACGGCCCCGGCGCCACCTCGCCCTCGTACTGGCGGATGCCGTTGACGTAGAGCTCGACGCTCGACGGCAGCGCGGCCTGGCCGAAGAACGCCGGCAGCGGATAGGTGATCAGGCCTGGCTGCAGGCTGAAGTTGCGCCGCAGCTGCACGCCGCCCATGCGCGTGGCACGGCTCCAGCCGAGGTTGCCGCCGATGAAATCGCCGACATTGAGCGTCGTCAGGCGGTCCTCGAAGGACAGGCTCCAGGTCGTATCGAGGCGGGTATAGGGCTCCTGCTCGCGCGCATCGTCGAAGGCCGACAGGCCGGTGCTGTTCAGCACGCCCCAGCCGCCGAAGCCGCGCAGCTCGGTCAGGGCGCTGAAGCTGCGCGCGCCGCGATCACCGGCATTGCCGTAGAGATCGTAGTTGAGCAGGGCGCCGGGCGTGACCCGGGCGTCGTAGGCCTTGCCGGACTGGGCGTTGAGTCGTTGCGTCGCGCGGCCGAGCCGCTCGGCGCTCGCAATGAAGTCGACGCGCTGGTTGGGGGTGTCGATCGCGTAATCCAGCCCCGGGATTGCGGCGAGATCGGCGTAGCCCTCCGCCGGCAAGCCGTCGACGCGGATGCCGGCGTCGCGCAGGTTCGGGATCCAGGCGTGATGGTGGCCGTCGGCAGTGACGGCCACGTGCAGCACGCGCTGCGTGCTGACGCCGTTGAGCGTCACTTCCAGGTAGAGGTCCATCTGGCTGGCCGGCAGCCCCGGGCCGCGCAGCAGGCCGATGTTGACGAGGTCCGGCGCCTCGGCGAGCGCGCCGCCGGCCGGCAGCGACAGCAGCAGGCTAGCGAGCACCAGGCGCCAGGCGCAGCTTGTGGCGGCCGGGTTCGCCATTGATCCTCGCCTGGACCTCGGTTGCGGTGTTGGCACTGGCATCCAGCTTCAGCGGCCAGCGGCTGGTGGCGCCGGCCAGCACGTAGCCCAGCAGGCCCGGATGCTTGAGCAGGCTGCGGCCCTGGCCGTCGAGCAACTCGATGTCGGTGACCTTTGCACGCCGCCCCCCTTGTTGTCGGTGATCAGCTTCAGCTTGTCGCCCTCCCGCGCCAGGCGCCACTCCAGCGCCGGGGCCGCCGCGGTGCCGGTATCGGCGAAGACGGGAATCGAGAATTGCATGACGAAGTGCAGGCCCTGCTGCAGCTTGGCCGGATCCGGCAGTTCGTCCACCAGGATACGGTAGCTGCTCTCGCGCGGACCGGTGGCGGCCGTGCGGATCACCCGCACCAGCTGCTTCTGCCCCGGCTGCAGCGCGATCATCGGCGGACTCAGCACCAGGTCGCGGGTCGGCAGCAGGCGGTCCTTGCCCTCGTCCTGGTTCCAGGCATAGGCACGCAGCTGCGCGTCGATCGGCGCGTCGCCGGTGTTGCTGAGCCACAGCGCCTGGGCCGGCGCGGCACTGGTGAATTCCAGAGAAATCGGCGTCACGCTCAGGCCCGCAGCGGTGACGGCGGTGGTGACGAGCAGGCTGGCCAAGACGGCCAGCCTGCTGCACAACACCCGGTACGGTCGCAGCATCATTTCCCCCTTTTGGGCGGAAACGGTGCCCAGTTCAGTAGGTTACCGTCACCGTTACCGTATCAGCATAGCTGCCCGCCTGGGGCGTTGTCTGCGCCGGCACGCGGCCGTAGACGGTGAAGGACTGCTCCGCGCCGGTGCCGGTGCTGCCGAGGGTGTTGGTGTCCACCGTCTCGCCCCAGACCGTGGTGCGGCCGGCATTGCTGTACATGTTGTAGCCGACGTAGTGCGAGGAGCCGTCGGTCATGCGGCGGGTGTTGATGTCGTTGGCGCTCGACTCGTTGGCGCCGGCGTCCAGGCCGATGTCGTAGTCGGCACCGGTGGTGCAGGTCACCTTGATCGTCGAGGTGGTGTCGACGTTGGCGATCAGCACGCCCTGCGTGCCGAAGCTCAGGTTGGTCGGCGCCGTGGTCAGCGCGCAGGTGTTCTGGATGGTGATCTGGGCCTGGAAGTTGCCTGACACCGTCGCAGCCAGGGCGGGGGTCGCGCTGGCCATCGCCACGATGCCGGTTACCGCTATCTGAATCCTGTTCATGACTACTGTCTCCTGGGGTACACGGGGTGTGTAGGTGAATACTTACATTGACCCGCGCCAGAAAACCGTCGCAGCCTACAAACGGCATGCGTCAAGGGACCGACGGTAATTAACTGTTTTATAATCAGTAATGTAGAGAAATCATACTGGCTGGCTTGAGTAAGCATCCGGCGATATAAATGTAAGGTTTTCCCTCACACCTCCGTTCATGCAAGCGGCTGTTTACGCGCGGGATTTTTCGGCGCATCGTTACGGTCAGATGGAGACACCGCCGGCGGCGAGCGCGTGGTCAGGACCCTCCGGCGGATTGCGGGCCCAGGTGGCCCGACTACCGTTGCGGACCAAGGAGAGCTCATGACCGACCTCGATACCATTACCGCCTTCAACGAGTTGATCGAAACCTCGCTGGATACGGAGCGCAATTTCCGCGCCGCCTCGGAAGAGGCCTACCACGCCGACCTGAAGCAGCTGTTGCGCGACTGCGCCAGCGACAGCGCCCACGCCGCCGCCGAACTGCAGGCGGCCGTGAAGTCACTCGGCGGCAGGCCCGAGGAGATCGGCACCACCGGCTCCACCGTGCGCCGCGGCTGGATGCACCTGAAAGCGCTGGCCCTGGGGCGCGACGAAGTCGCCATCCTCGATGAATGCGAGCGCTTCGAGCACGATGCCGAAATGCGCTACGAGCATGCGCTGGGGGTGGAGATGCCGGAGCCGATGCATGCCCTGGTGCAGCGCCAGTACGAGGACCTGCGCCGCCACCAGCAGGACCTGCGGGGCATGCGGCAGCGCTACACCCTTCACTGATCCGGACGCCGAAACGAAAAAAGCCAGGCTTGCGCCTGGCTTTCGTTTTCCCGGGTGATGGTGGAGCGAAAGGGGATCGAACCCTCGACCTCCGCATTGCGAACGCGGCGCTCTCCCAGCTGAGCTATCGCCCCGTGAAGGGGGAGCATTCTAGCAATTCGACGCGAAAACGCCAGCGGCACTCAACTGCCCTGCCCGGCCAGCTGCCGCAGGCGGCCTTGCGCGGCAATCGCCAAGGGCGTTAAAACTGCCGCGCCAAGCCAATGATCGACAAGCGCTTTTGCGGGGGGCTTCCCTCGCGAAAAAAAGCTTGATAAATACAGCTCCCGATTTTGACGCGAGTTTTACTGAGGTCAAAGCATCGATGCCGCGCAAGCCGAAGAAAGCCCAGCAGCAGCCTGAAGCTCCCAAGAGCTTCGACGAGTTCGTTGACGAAGCCGAAGGCGTCGACGAAGACGTCTCCAGCGCGGAAAGCGCGCGCGCCCTGCCGCAGTCCAAGCTACGCGACTGGCGCGACGTGGAGAAATTCAAGGAAGAGCGCAACCTGCGGCGCGCCATCGACGAAGACCCGGATTTCGACGAGCCGCGGCGACGGCGCTGAGGTGCGCTCGCGAGCGGACACAAAGCCTTCAGTCCGCGAATGAACGCAAATGGACGCGAATGAAAGCCGGTCTATTGGCGTTCATTTGCGTGCATTTGCGGACGGCATTGCTTCTCGCTGCCTACCAGCCAGACCCTCAAGCGCCGCCCGGAGAGTGGTAGCGCTCCAATGTCGGCACCAGGTATTCCAATGCCTCGTCGATGGTGTCGCAGATGCGGAACAGGTCGAGGTCGGCCTCGCTGATCAGCCCGCGGTCGGCCAGCATGCGGAAATTGAACAGCCCTTCCCAGAACTCCTTGCCGAACAGCACGATCGGCATCGGCGCGGACTTGCCGGTCTGGGTCAGCGTCAGCAACTCGAACAGTTCGTCCATGGTGCCGAAACCACCGGGGAAGATCACTGCGGCACGCGCCAGGTTCAGGAACCAGAACTTGCGCATGAAGAAGTAGTGGAACTCCAGCGCACGCGACAGTTCCACATGCGGATTGCCGTGCTGTTCGAAGGGCAGTGAAATGCCCAGGCCGATGTTGAGGTTGCGGTCGACCCGCGCGGCGCCCTCGTGGGCCGCCTCCATGATGCCGGGGCCGCCGCCGGTGCAGACGTAGTAGCGCTCCCCCTCCCCGTGCGAGTCCGTGGTCCAGCGCGCCAGGCGCTCGGCGAAATCGGCGGCCTCGGCGTAGAAATCGCGGCCCAGCCCGGGTTTGGCGCGGGTACGGGCG
Organism: Solimonas sp. K1W22B-7; assembly: GCF_003428335.1. Taxonomy (GTDB): domain Bacteria; phylum Pseudomonadota; class Gammaproteobacteria; order Nevskiales; family Nevskiaceae; genus Solimonas_A. The sequence continues at coordinate 1,498,407 of NZ_CP031704.1, read as the reverse complement.
GAGCCGAAGAAGATCACGGCATTGCGGATGCCCATGGCCTTGAAGCGCCGCGCCGGCTCCATGTACTCGCAGAGGATGCGCACTGCGCGCGCCTCCTCGCTCATCAGGAATTCTTCGTTCTTGTAGGCCTTGACCAGTTCCATTCCACTCCCCTCCAGGAAGGGCAAGTGTAGCAGCGCACCCCACCCGCTCCGGGGCATCTCATTCTAGGGCCTACCAACGCTACCGCGATCGCTGCGACGGAGGCCGCTTTGGCGCAGGGCTATGTCCCGAGACGCGCGGTGTACTGGACGTACATTAGCGGCGCGGGACGACGCCATGCGCCAAAGCGGCCCTGCCCTCCGGGTGCCCCCGTCTTTGCCGCCATGCTGTGTTGCTCGTCTGTTACTTGGAACCACCAAGCGTCTTCCTCGCGTCGTGCCTGGCGGCAAATACGGGGGCATCGCAGCGACCGCGGTAGCGTTGGTAGGCCCTTCGGGTGGCGAATCCCGGTTCTGCCTCGGTTAAGATGCCCGCCCCTCACCCCTTCCTCGCAGGAGCGGTACATGCGTTCACGGATCGTCGGCACCGGCAGCTACCTGCCCGCCCAGAGCCTCAGCAACCAGGAGCTGGAAAGCCGTATCGACACGACGGACGAGTGGATCTTCCAGCGCACCGGAATCCGCGCCCGCCACGTCGCCGCCGAGCACGAGCACACCTCGGACCTGGCATTGCATGCGGCAAGGCAGGCGATGGAGATGGCCGGCATCACGGCCGCCGACCTGGACCTGATCATCGTGGCCACCACCACGCCGGACATGATCTTCCCGTCCACGGCCTGCCTGCTGCAGGCCAAGCTCGGCGCCGGCACCTGCGCGGCCTTCGACGTGCAGGCCGTCTGCACGGGCTTTCTCTATGCGCTGTCGATCGCCGACAAGTTCGTCAACAGCGGCCAGTCGAAATGCGCGCTGGTGATCGGCGCGGAGAAGTTCTCGCGCCTGCTCGACTGGACCGATCGCCGCACCTGCGTGCTGTTCGGCGACGGCGCCGGCGCGGTGGTGCTCAAGCCCGATCCCGAGCACGGTATCCTTTCCACCCACCTGCATGCCGACGGCACCCAGTCGCACATCCTGCAGGTACCCGGTTTCGTCGACAACGGCGAGATCGGCGGCCACGCCTACGTGCAGATGGACGGCCAGGCCGTGTTCCGTTTCGCCGTGCGCGCGCTCGACGAAATCTGCAGGGAAGCCCTCGCGCCCCATGGCATGAAAGGCTCCGACATCGACTGGCTGGTGCCGCACCAGGCCAACATCCGCATCATCCAGGCCACCGCCGACAAGCTGGGCCTGCCGCGCGAGCGCATCGTCACCACGCTGGAGCGCCAGGGCAACACCTCGGCCGCCTCGGTGCCGCTGGCGCTGGACACCGCGGTACGCGACGGCCGCATCCAGCGCGGGCAGAACGTGCTGCTGGAAGCGGTGGGCGGCGGGATGACCTGGGGCGCGGCGATGGTGCGGTGGTGATTTGCCGCGGCTAGCCTTTGTAGGAGCGGCTGTTAACCGCGATGCGCGGGTGGCCTTGTGAGCACCCATCGCGGCTAACAGCCGCTCCTACACGCTTGGTTGCCGGCCATTCACCGCTCAGGTCGCGCTGAGCCATCGCCACAGCGTAGTTCTGGAAACCCCCAGCAACTCCGCCGCCTTCGCGCGATCCCCGCCCGCCGCCTGCAGCGCCCGCTCCACCGCCGCCGCATCCGGACGCTGCCGCCCGCGGACCACGGTCTCGGTCGGCGTCACCACCTGCGTCGCCACCGCCGCCAGCTCCGGCGCGAAGCGCAGCAGCGAAGGCCGCGTCAGCGCCGACAGCGGCGACTCGGCCGAGACCAGCACGGCGATGCGCTCGGCGAGGTTGCGCAGTTCGCGCACGTTGCCCGGCCAGGAGTGGCCGAGCAGCAGCGCCCTGGCGGGTTCGTCGATCACCATGGCACCGGCGCCGGCGCCGCGCAGGAAACCCATCAGCAGCAGCGGCACATCCTCGGCATGCTCGCGCAGCGGCGGCAGTGCCAGGCGCAGCACGTTGAGCCGGTAGTAGAGATCGCGGCGGAAGCGGCCCTCGGCAGCCAGCGTGTCGAGTTCGCTGTGGGTGGCCGCCACCACGCGCACGTCGACCGGGATCGGCCGCACGCTGCCGACGCGCAGCACCTCGCGCTCCTCCAGCACGCGCAGCAGCCGGGTCTGCAGGGCCAGCGGCATCTCGCCGATCTCGTCGAGGAACAGCGTGCCGCCGTTGGCGGCCTCGATCAGTCCCACGCGGCCGCCGCGGCGCGAGCCGGTGAAGGCGCCGTCGGCGTAGCCGAACAGTTCGGACTCCAGCAGCGACTCGGCGATGGCCCCGCAGTTGACCGCGATGAAGGGCGCGGCGCGGCGCGGGCTGGCGCCGTGCAGCGCCTGCGCCACCAGTTCCTTGCCGGTGCCGGTCTCGCCGGTGACCAGCACCGTGCGGTCGCTGGCGCCGTAGAGCCGCACCTGGTCGCGCAGGGCGACCATCGACTCGCTGTTGCCGATCAGGCGACGCAGGCTGTAGCGCGAATCCGGCGCCGTGGGGTCACGGCGCTGGCCGCTGCGCGCCGCGGAAAGCATGCGCGCCAGGTCGATCGCCTGCTCGAAGGCATGGCGGATCGCGTCCGGCGAGTACATCAGGATGCCGGGGATGCCGGCGCGGTCGGCAAGTTCAGTGACGTAGCCGGTGCCGACGATCGCGCCGCAGCCGATCGACGCCAGTTCGGTGACGAGGTCCCTGGCTTCCTCGGTGTTGGTGTAGGAGCGCTGCTCGATCTCGAGCCCGAACTGCTGCTTGAACGCGGCGAACGCCGGCAGGGGGGCGCCGTAGCTGATGACGCCGATGCGATCGGAATGACGCCGCGCGCGGGTCAGGGCCTGCATCAGGTCGAAGCCGTCCGGGCGCACCAGGACGATGGGCTTGTCGATGCGGTTGCGCAGGTATTCGCCGTTGGAGCCGGCAGACAGCACGACATCGCAGTCCTCGGTCCGCAGCCGCTCGCGGATGTGAGTGACCGCCTCCTCGAAGCCGAGATCGATGGTCTCGATGTGCGCGCGGCCGTCGAACTCCGGCGTGACCTCGCGCATCAGGCTCGACAGCCGGGTGACGCTGACGGTCCAGATCGTGGGCAGGGGTGCATCGTTGAGCTGCATGTCGCAGATTATGTTCCATTTCTCGTTTCATGTGTTTCATGAAACGAGAAATTGCCATTGGTGAAACAGGCAGCCGCCCGGAACATTCTTAATATATCCAGCAATACCAATGACTTGAGTGACATATTCAGGCGCCGGAACGGCTGGCACAGCTCTTGGGTACGAATCGGCGACTGTCCCCGCCAACCGAGGAGCAACCCCATGACGTTTTCTGCCGGCGCCAACTTCCGCGCCGCCCTTGCCGCCGAAAAGCCCCTGCAGGTGATCGGCGCCATCAACGCCAACCACGCCCTGCTGGCCAAGCGCGCCGGCTACAAGGCGATCTACCTGTCGGGCGGCGGCGTCGCCGCGGGCAGCCTCGGCCTGCCGGACCTGGGCATCAACACCATGGACGACGTGCTGGTCGACGTCCGCCGCATCACCGACGTCTGCGACCTGCCGCTGCTGGTCGACATCGACACCGGCTTCGGTCCCTCGGCGTTCAACATCGAGCGCACGATCAAGAGCCTGATCAAGGCCGGCGCCGCCGCCTGCCACATCGAGGACCAGGTCGGCGCCAAGCGCTGCGGCCACCGTCCGGGCAAGGAGATCGTGACCCAGGGCGAGATGGTCGATCGCGTCAAGGCCGCCGCCGACGCGCGCACCGACCCGAACTTCTTCCTGATCGCCCGTACCGATGCGATCCAGGCCGAGGGCGTGGATGCCGCCATCGAGCGCGCGATCGCCTGCGCCGAGGCCGGTGCCGACGCGATCTTCGCCGAGGCCGCCTATGACCTGCCGACCTACAAGAAATTCGTCGACGCGCTGAAGGTGCCGGTGCTGGCCAACATCACCGAGTTCGGCGCCACCCCGCTGTTCACGCGCGACGAACTGGCCTCGGTCGGCGTCGCCATCCAGCTGTACCCGCTGTCGGCCTTCCGTGCCGCCAACAAGGCCGCCGAGGCGGTCTACACTTCGATCCGCCAGAACGGCCACCAGAAGGACGTGATCGACCTGATGCAGACGCGCACCGAACTGTACGACCGCATCGGCTACCACGCGTTCGAGAACAAGCTCGACGCTCTGTTCGCTGCCAAGAAGAAGTAAGCCGCACACCCCCATTTCCAGGAGAGCATGACCATGAGCGAACCCACCGCCCCGACGTTCAAGCCCAAGAAATCCGTTGCGCTGTCCGGCACCACCGCCGGCAACACCGCGCTGTGCACGGTCGGCCGTTCCGGCAACGACCTGCACTACCGCGGCTACGACATCCTCGATGTCGCCGCGCAGTGCGAGTTCGAAGAGATCGCCCACCTGCTGGTGCACGGCAAGCTGCCGACCGTCTCCGAGCTGGCTGCCTACAAGACCAAGCTGCGCTCGCTGCGCGGCCTGCCGGCCGCCGTGAAGACCGCGCTGGAGCAGCTGCCGCCGTCCTCGCACCCGATGGACGTGATGCGCACCGGCGTTTCGGTGCTCGGCTGCGTCAAGCCGGAGAAGGACGACCACAACCACCCGGGCGCGCGCGACATCGCCGACAAGCTGATGGCCAGCCTCGGTTCGATGCTGCTGTACTGGTACCACTACGCCTACAACGGCAAGGTCATCGAGGTCGAGACCGACGACGACTCCATCGGCGGCCACTTCCTGCACCTGCTGCACGGCAAGAAGCCGCCGGAGAGCTGGGTCAAGGCCATGCACACCTCGCTGGTGCTGTATGCCGAGCACGAGTTCAACGCCTCCACCTTCACCACCCGCGTCGTCGCCGGCACCGGCTCCGACATCTACTCCGCGATCTGCGGCGGCATCGGCGCGCTGCGCGGCCCCAAGCATGGCGGCGCCAACGAAGTGGCCTTCGAGATCCAGAAGCGCTACGACACGCCGGACGAGGCCGAGGCCGACATCAAGGCCCGCGTCGAGAAGAAGGAAGTCGTCATCGGCTTCGGCCACCCGGTCTACACCATTGCCGATCCGCGCAACAAGGTGATCAAGGAAGTGGCGCGCGACCTGTCCAAGGAAGCCGGCAGCCTGAAGATGTTCGACATCGCCGAACGCCTGGAGACGGTCATGTGGGACATCAAGAAGATGTTCCCGAACCTCGACTGGTTCTCCGCCGTCAGCTACCACGTGATGGGCGTGCCGACCGACATGTTCACCCCGCTGTTCGTGATCGCCCGCACCTCCGGCTGGAGCGCGCACATCATCGAGCAGCGCATCGACGGCAAGATCATCCGCCCGTCGGCGAACTACGTCGGTCCCGAGGACCTGAAGTTCGTCCCGATCAAGGACCGCAAGTAACAGCCACCGCCATTGGCCGCGGATTACGCGGATGAACGCGGATTGAAAAGCTTTATCCGTGTAGTCCGCGTAATCCGCGTAATCCGCGTAATCCGCGGCAAAAAATCTTGGTAGCCAGATATGAACACCGCCTTCCGCAAGAACCTCCCCGGCACCCAGCTCGATTTCTATGACGCGCGCGCAGCCGTCGATGCGATCCAGCCCGGCGCCTACGCCAAGCTGCCCTACACCGCCCGCGTGCACGCCGAGAACCTGGTGCGCAAGGCTGAGCCGGAAAAGATCAACGCCTATCTGGGCCAGCTGATCGAGCGCAAGCGCGATCTGGACTTCCCCTGGTTCCCGGTGCGCGTGGTATGCCACGACATCCTCGGCCAGACCGCGCTGGTGGACCTCGCCGGCCTGCGCGACGCCATCGCCGACATGGGCGGCGACCCTGCCAAGGTCAACCCGGTAGTGCCGGTGCAGTTGATCGTGGACCACTCGCTGGCAGTGGAGCATGGCGGCTTCGAGAAGGACGCGTTCGCCAAGAACCGTGCGATCGAGGATCGTCGCAACGACGACCGCTTCCACTTCATCGACTGGACCAAGAAGGCCTTCAAGAACATGGAAGTGATCCCGCCGGGCAACGGGATCATGCATCAGATCAACCTGGAGCGGATGTCGCCGGTGGTCTACACGCTGGATGGCGTCGCCTTCCCGGACACCTGCGTCGGCACCGACAGCCACACGCCGCACGTGGATGCCCTGGGCGTCATCGCCATCGGCGTCGGCGGTCTGGAAGCCGAGAACGTCATGCTGGGCCGCGCCTCCTGGATGCGCCTGCCGGACATCACCGGCGTGGAACTGAGCGGCAAGCCGCGCGAAGGCATCACCGCCACCGACGTGGTGCTCGCGCTGACCGAGTTCCTGCGCCAGCAGAAGGTCGTCGGCGCCTATCTCGAGTTCTACGGCGAAGGCGCCTCGGCGCTGACGCTGGGCGACCGCGCCACCATCTCCAACATGGCCCCGGAGTACGGCGCCACCGCGGCGATGTTCTTCATCGACAAGAACACCATCGAGTACCTGCGCCTGACCGGCCGCGACGACGCCCAGGTCAAGCTGGTCGAGACCTACGCCAGGCACACCGGCCTGTGGGCCGACGACCTCAAGACCGCCGAGTACGAGCGCGTGCTGAAGTTCGACCTGTCGACGGTCGTGCGCAACATGGCCGGCCCGTCCAACCCGCACAAGCGCCTGCCGACCTCGGCCCTGGCCGAGCGCGGCATCGCCGCCAAGTGGGAAGAAGTCCCCGGCCAGATGCCGGACGGCGCGGTGATCATCGCCGCCATCACCAGCTGCACCAACACCAGCAACCCGCGCAACGTCATCGCCGCCGGCCTGCTGGCGCGCAATGCCAATGCCCGCGGCCTCACGCGCAAACCCTGGGTGAAGTCCTCGCTGGCACCCGGCTCCAAGGCCGTGCAGCTGTACCTGGAAGAAGCCAGGCTGCTGCCGGAACTGGAACAGCTGGGCTTCGGCATCGTCGCCTTCGCCTGCACCACCTGCAATGGCATGAGCGGCGCGCTGGACCCGGTGATCCAGAAGGAAGTCATCGACCGCGACCTGTACGCCACCGCCGTGCTGTCGGGCAACCGCAACTTCGACGGCCGCATCCACCCCTACGCCAAGCAGGCCTTCCTGGCCTCGCCGCCGCTGGTCGTGGCCTACGCCATCGCCGGCACCGTGCGCTTCGACATCGAGAAGGATGTGCTGGGCACCGACAAGGACGGCCAGCCGGTCACGCTGAAGGACATCTGGCCGACCGACGCCGAGATCGACGCGGTGGTCGCCAGCAGCGTCAAGCCGGAGCAGTTCCGCAAGGTCTACGACCCGATGTTCACCTTCAAGGTGCTCGACGACGAGAAGATCAGCCCGCTGTACGACTGGCGCAAGATGAGCACCTACATCCGCCGCCCGCCGTACTGGGAAGGCGCGCTGGCCGGCGAGCGCACGCTCAAGGGCCTGCGGCCGCTGGCGGTGCTGCCGGACAACATCACCACCGACCACCTGTCGCCGTCGAACGCGATCATGATGAACTCGGCCGCCGGCGAGTACCTGCACAAGATGGGCCTGCCGGAAGAGGACTTCAACTCCTACGCCACCCACCGCGGCGATCATCTGACCGCGCAACGCGCCACCTTCGCCAACCCGCAGCTGGTCAACGAGATGGCGGTGGTGGACGGCAAGGTCAAGAAGGGTTCGCTGGCGCGCATCGAGCCGGAAGGCAAGGTCGTGCGCATGTGGGAAGCCATCGAGACCTACATGGAGCGCAAGCAGCCGCTGATCATCGTCGCCGGTGCCGACTACGGCCAGGGCTCCTCGCGTGACTGGGCGGCCAAGGGCGTGCGCCTGGCGGGCGTGGAAGTGATCGCCGCCGAAGGCTTCGAGCGCATCCACCGCACCAACCTGATCGGCATGGGCACCCTGCCGCTGGAGTTCAAGCCGGGCACGACGCGCCTGACACTGGGCATCGACGGCACCGAGACCTTCGACGTCGTCGGCAAGCTCGCGCCGCGCACCACGCTGACGCTGGTGATCACGCGCAAGAACGGCGAAAAGCTCGAAGTACCGATGACCTGCCGCCTGGACTCCGACGAGGAAGTGTCGATCTACCAGGCCGGCGGCGTGCTGCAGCGCTTTGCCCAGGACTTCCTGGCGTCGACGAAGGCGGCCTGATACGGCAAAAGCTTTTTTGCCACGGATCACGCGGATGACACGGATAAAAAAAGAATCCGCGTTTATCCGCGTGATCCGCGGCAGATGATTTCCTAAGGACACATCAAATGCCCCACGTACCCCAGATCAAGATTCCCGCCACCTACATCCGCGGCGGCACCAGCAAGGGCGTGTTCTTCCGCCTGCAGGACCTGCCGGAGCGCTGCCAGGTGCCCGGCGAAGCCCGCGACAAGCTGCTGCTGCGCGTGATCGGCAGCCCGGACCCCTACGGCGCCCAGATCGACGGCATGGGCGGCGCCACCTCGTCCACCTCCAAGACCGTGATCCTGGCCAAGAGTGCCAAGGCCGATCACGACGTCGACTACATGTTCGGCCAGGTGTCGATCGACAAGGCCTTCGTCGACTGGTCGGGCAGCTGCGGCAACCTGACCGCCGCCGTGGGTTCGTTCGCGATCAGCAACGGCCTGGTCGATGCCTCGCGCATCCCGCAGGACGGCCTCTGCGTCGTGCGCATCTGGCAGACGCAGATCAGCAAGACCATCGTCGCGCATGTGCCCATCACCAACGGCCAGGTGCAGGAAACCGGCGACTTCGAACTCGACGGCGTCACCTTTCCCGCGGCCGAGGTGCAGATCGAATTCCTCGATCCGGCCGATGAAGGCGATGGCGATGGCGGCGGCTCGATGTTTCCCACCGGCAACCTGGTCGACGACCTCGAGGTGCCGGGCATCGGCACCCTGAAGGCGACGATGATCAACGCCGGCATCCCCACCGTGTTCATCAACGCGGCCGAGATTGGCTACACCGGCACCGAGCTGCGCGAGGCGATCAACACCGATCCCAGGGCGCTGGAGAAATTCGAGACGATCCGCGCCTACGGTGCCCTGCGCATGGGCCTGATCAAGGACGTCAGCGAAGCCGCCAAGCGCCAGCACACGCCCAAGGTCGCCTTCGTCGCCCCGCCGACCGACTACGTCTCGTCCAGCGGCAAGCAGGTCAAGGCCGGCGACGTCGACCTGAACGTGCGCGCGCTGTCGATGGGCAAGCTGCACCACGCCATGATGGGCACCGCCGCGGTGGCCATCGGCACCGCCGCCGCGATCCCCGGCACGCTGGTGAACCTGGCGGCCGGTGGCGGCGCCCGCGAGGCCGTGCGCTTCGGCCATCCCTCGGGCACGTTGCGCGTCGGTGCGGCCGCGGTGCAGGAAAACGGCCAGTGGGTGGTGAAGAAGGCCATCATGTCGCGCTCCGCGCGCGTGCTGATGGAAGGCTGGGTGCGCGTGCCGGGCGACGCGTTCTAGTTCAGCAGCGACATGCGAGGGCCGGCGCCTGCAGGAGGCGCCGGCCTTTTTCGTTTGCGGTCCTCCCGGCCGCAGGCGCCGCTCAAAGGCAGTGACCTTCCTCCAGCCGCGTGAACAGCGTGCTGCTGCCATCGACTTCGGTCAGCGTGAAGGAATCATCCTTGGCATCGACGACACGGTTGATGTCGGGTGGCCAGGTCAGGCGGTCCTGGTACAGCCAGATCATGCGCCCCCCATGTTCACCCCAGGTCCCCCGGTAGCTCTCTGCGCCCCAGCGCGGACGGTCCGGTTCGGCGACGAACCGGGAGTCCTCGGTCAGCGTGATCCGGTAGCCGCCGCCGCGGCTCGACAGCCAGGTCCCGACGTATCGGCAGGTCGGCGACGGCATCTTCCGCAGCAGGGCAAGGTCGCGGTTGGGGAAGAGCGCCACCAGGGTGTTGCTGCGGGCGCGGATGCAGGCGGCGAACTGGCGCGCCTCGTCGATTCCCGCCTGCGTGAACTCCTCGCTCTTCAGGCATGCATACGCGTGATCTCCCGTGCTGTTGCGCATGAAGGGCGACAGCAAGGCCAGGAACAGCAGGATCAACAGGGCCCACCGGAGTTCGCGCATCAGGCCGGCACCGCCATCCGCATGCCACCGCCCCGGACCGCTCCAAACGGCACCGCACTCCCCTGCACCATGTCGCCGCCTTCGCCTGTCTGCATTGCCATCGCCCATGCTGCAACGCCCCCGGGGCGCCGGCAAGCGGGCGAGGACCGCCGGTCCGGCGCTTGATTTCTTGGTATGACGTCCATAATATTATTGTCATCATCCAATAAAGCCGGAGTGTCGCCATGCAGATCAAGGGTTCGGTAGCACTGGTCACCGGGGCCAACCGCGGCCTGGGCCTGGCCTTCACCAGGGCACTGCTCGCCGGTGGGGCGAAGAAGGTCTATGCCGCCGCGCGCGACCCGGCCAGCGTCACGCTCCCCGGTGTGGTGCCCCTGCGGCTGGACGTGACCAGGCCCGAGGAAGTGGCCGCGGCCGCAGCGGCCTGCGGCGACGTCACGCTGCTGGTCAACAACGCCGGCATCTTCCTGGGCGACGGCGAGAACGACGGCGAGGCCGAGAGCAATGCCCGCCGCATGATGGACACCAACTACCACGGCATCGCCGCCACCACGCGCGCCTTCGCGCCGGTGCTGGCGGCCAACGGCGGTGGCGGCATCGTCAACATGCTGTCGGTGCTGAGCTGGGTCGCCCTGCCCGGCACCGGCGCCTATAGCGCCTCCAAGGCCGCGGCCTGGGCGCTGACCAATGCCACGCGCATCCAGCTGAAGGAACAGGGGACGCAGGTGGTCGGCGTGCATGCCGGCTACATCGATACCGACATGGTTGCCGGCATCGAGGCCCCCAAGGCCTCGCCGGCGGACGTCGTCGCGCAAGCCCTGGCCGCGCTGGAGGCCGGCGGATTCGAAGCCCTGGCCGACGACATCAGCCGCCAGGTCAAGGCCGGGCTCAACGCCCAGCCGCCGAGCTACGCCGGCTGAACACAGAAGCAACAGAGGGTCCGCAAATGAACGCAAATAAACGCGAATGGACAAGCAGGAAGCGCCATCGGCTGGCCACGCCGGGAACTGCGCGACTGAGGCGGCAGCAACGCCATGCTTCCATTTGCGTTCTTTGCGTCCATTTGCGGATTGCTGATCTTTTCAGCCGTCTCACCAGGAGCAAGCCATGAGCACCGCCGTCATCGCCGGCTATGTCCGCACCCCCTTCCACTTCGCCCGCAAGGGCCGCCTGGCCGGCACGCGCCCGGACGACCTCGCCGCCGTCGCCATCAAGGCCCTGGTCGAGCGGTCGAAGCTGGACCCGGTGCTGATCGAGGACGTGATCATGGGTTGCGCCTATCCCGAGGCCGAGCAGGGCAGCAACATTGCACGCATCGCCGGCCTGCTGGCCGGGCTGCCGCAGTCGGTGGGCGGCGCCACGGTGAACCGCTTCTGCGGCTCATCGATGAACGCCATCCACATCGCCGCCGGCCAGATCGCGATCGGCGCCGGCGAGGCCTTCATCTGTGCCGGGGTGGAATCGATGTCGCGCGTGCCGCAGGGCGGCTTCAACGCCTCGCCCAACCCGCGCTTCCGTCAGCCGGGCGTGGAGAACCCCGAGTTCGACGCGCAGGCCTACGTGACGATGGGCGAAACCGCCGAGAACGTCGCCCAGCGTTACGGCGTGCCGCGCGCCGAGCAGGAGCAGCTGGCGCTGGAGTCGCAGCAGAAGGCCGCCGCGGCGCAGGCCAGCGGCCACCTGGCCGGCGAGATCGCGCCGGTGAACACGGCCGAAGGCGTCGTCGACAGCGACGGCTGCCTGCGCCCGCAGACCACGGCCGAGGGGCTGGCGGCCTTGAAGCCGGCCTTCCACGCCGACGGCAGCGTCACCGCCGGCACCGCCTCGCCGCTGACCGACGGCGCCGCCGCGGTGCTGGTCTGCTCCGAGGCATTCGCGCAGCGGCATGGCCTGGAGATCCTGGCGCGCATCCGCGCGGTGGCGGTAGCCGGCTGCGAGCCGGAGCTGATGGGCATGGGCCCGGTGCCGGCCACGCGCAAGGCACTGGCGCGCGCCGGCCTCAAGATCGAGGACATCGACATCGTTGAGATCAACGAGGCCTTCGGCAGCCAGGCCGCCGCCTGCCTGCGCGAGCTGGGCATCGACCGCTCCAGGGTCAACCTGGACGGCGGCGCCATCGCCCTGGGCCATCCGCTGGGCGCCACCGGCGCGCGCATCACCGGCAAGGCGGCGCAGCTGCTCAAGCGCGAGGGCAAGCGCTACGCGCTGGCGACGCAGTGCATCGGCGGCGGCCAGGGCATCGCCACGATCCTGGAGGCCGCCTGAGCGCGGCCTTCCGGTAAAATCACCCGATGCGCTACGACGCCGACCACAAGGAACGCACGCGCGCGCTGCTGCTCAGGGAAGCGGCGCGCGCGATCCGCGCGCAGGGCGCGCGCGGCGTCGGTGTGGCCACGATCATGGGCAAGGCCGGCCTGACCCACGGCGGCTTCTATGCCCACTTCAAGTCCAAGGACGAGCTGATCGCCGAGGCGATGACAGCAATGTTCGCCGACATCCTCGGCAAGATCGACGAATACACCCGGCAGCGCACGCCGGCCGAGGCCCTGGCCGGCTATATCGACTTCTACCTGTCGCAGCGCCACCGCGACGACCGTGCCCGCGGCTGCCCCATCCCGGCGCTTTGCGGTGAGGCGCCGCATCTGGCCGGCGCGGCCAGGCGCGCCTTCGGTGCCGGCATCGAGGCCGTGAGCGCGCGACTGGCCGGCCTGCTGGAGGCCACGGGCCAGGCCCGACCGCGGCAGGCCGCCGCTTCCTTGCTGGCCGAGCTGGCCGGAGCCCTGGCAATGGCGCGAGCGATGCCCGGAAGCGCCGAATCGGAGTTCCTGCTGGCGACCTCGCGCGAGGCCCTGCACCGACGCTTCGGGCTTTCAGCGACGGGATAGCGGGCCGATGCGTTAAATTGGTGCCCGACCACCGATCGTGCCCCATGACCCCGCTGACCTACTCCACTCCCGGCCTGCTGTTTCCCGCGATCTCGCTGCTGATGCTGGCCTACACCAACCGCTTCCTCGGCCTGGCGAGCCTGGCGCGCCACCTGATCGCGCGCTACCGCGAGGAGCCGCATCCGCGCCTGAAGCTGCAGGTGGAGAACCTGCGCCAGCGCCTGGCACTGCTGCGCCATACCCAGGCCCTGGGCGTACTGAGCCTGCTGAGCTGCACCGCCAGCCTGTTCGGCCTGCTGTTCGACCACCAGCCGCTGGCCACCGCCCTGTTCGCACTGGCGCTGATCCTGATGCTGGCCTCGCTGGCCCTGTCGCTGCGCGAGATCTACCTGTCGGTGCGGGCACTGAACGTCGAACTCGACGACCTGATGGAACCGCACTAGGGCCTGTTGACACTACCGCGATCGCTGCGATGCCCCCGTATTTGCCGCCAGGCACGACGCGAGGAAGGCGCTTGGTGGTTCCAAGTAACTGACGAGCAACACAGCATGGCGGCAAAGACGGGGGCACCCGGAGGGCGGGGCCGCCTGGGCGCAGGGCGTCGCCCCGAGTCGCTGATGTACATCTAGTACACGGCGCGCCTCGGGGCATAGCCCTGCACCCAGGCGGCCTCCGTCGCAGCGGTCGCGGTAGCGTCAACAGGCCCTAAAGAGGCATTCGCCGTACGTGGTTTGCACCGGGATGCTTCCGCCACGCACTCGGGCGGTGCGCCCCAAAAGCGCGCCGGGGGCCGGACAAAAAGTCGCCGCCGCACCCCATGCCATTGTTTTCAATTGAAAAAGAAAGAGCTCCGAACGACGATCCACTGTTGGCATGAGCATTGCGTCAAGCCGGTGCAAACCTCGCATTGAGCCCGCCATGATTGCCTCAGCAAAAGCCACACGCATCAACCTCTTCAGCTTCAACACCCCGCAGATGCGCGCCTTCCACCTGACCTGGATGGCCTTCTTCGTCTGCTTCTTCGCATGGTTCGCCATCGCGCCGCTGATGCCGGTGATCAAGGGCGAGTTCGGCCTGACCAAGGACCAGATCGCCAACATCAACATTGCGGCGGTGGCGGTGACGATCATCATCCGCCTGATCATCGGCCCGCTGTGCGACAAGTTCGGCCCGCGCAAGGCCTACACCGGCCTGCTGCTGGTGGGTGCCATCCCGGTGCTCGGCGTGGCCTTCGCCAAGAGCTATGAAGCCTTCCTGTTCTTCCGCCTGTGCATCGGTGCGATCGGCGCCAGCTTCGTCATCACCCAGTACCACACCTCGGTGATGTTCGCGCCCAACGTGGTCGGCACCGCCAATGCGGCGGCGGCCGGCTGGGGCAACTCCGGCGGCGGCGTGACCCAGACGGTGATGCCGCTGGTGCTGGCGGCAGTGCTGAGCTTCGGCGTCGAGAAGACCCTGGGCTGGCGCGTGTCGATGATCGTCCCCGGCGTGCTGATGCTGATCATGGCGGTGATGTACTGGCGCTATACGCAGGACTGCCCGGAGGGCAACTTCCAGGAACTCCGCGCCAAGGGCATCGAGATCACCGGCGGCAAGGGCGGCGGCTGGGCCAGCTTCAAGCAGGCCTGCGCCAACTACCGCGTCTGGCTGCTGTTCGTCACCTACGGCGCCTGCTTCGGCGTGGAAATCTTCATCCACAACATGGCCGCGCTGTACTACGTCGACCAGTTCAAGCTCGACCTCAAGAGCGCGGGCCTGGCCGCCGGCAGCTTCGGCCTGCTGGCCCTGTTCGCCCGCGCGCTCGGCGGCATCATCTCCGACAAGGTCGCCAAGACCAAGGGTCTCGACGGCCGCACCACGCTGCTGTTCGTCCTGATCGTCGGCGAGGGCCTCGGCCTGCTGTGGTTCGCCTCGATGCAGAGCGTCGGCATGGCGATCGTCGCCATGATCACCTTCGGCCTGTTCACCCACATGGCCTGCGGCGCGACCTACGCCCTGGTGCCGTTCATCGACCGCAAGGCCCTCGGTGGCGTGGCCGGCATCATCGGCGCGGGCGGCAACGTCGGCGCGGTGGCCGCGGGCTTCCTGATGAAGGGCACCGGCGATGCGCAGACCACCCTGCACATCCTCGGCATCTGCGTGACGGTGGCCGCGGTCTGCGCCATCGCGGTGCGCTTCAGCCCCGAGCACAAGTCCAGCGAAGAGAAGCTCTACCAGGAAGCGCTCGCTGCCCGCGCTGCCGCCAAGGCCGCCGGCGCCCCCTCCGGGGAGCCGCAGCCGGCCTAGCACCCGTCCGTAACCGGGGCGCATGGCGCTGTTCTTGCGAGCAGCGATTCATGCGCCCTTTTTTGTGGGCGCAGAGAGCTAGAAATTACCGGACCGTGCAACGGCGTACGGTCCCGCAGGAATAGAACAGGAATGCGCAACGTCGCGCTGACCCAATGAGAGTACTGGTAGTCGACACACGCCCAGAGCAGGTCACGGCTCTGGAAGAAGTATTGGTCGAAGCGGGCTTCGAGGTATTGGGGTTCATTTCCGGAACCTCGGACATCTACAAGCACACGCGCGAACTGCAGCCTGACGCCATCGTCATTTCCGCCGATTCCCCGGCGCGCGACACGCTGGAGCATCTCGCACTGATTGCGCGCAACACGCCGAAGCCGATGGTGATGTTCGCCGCCAATGCCGACTACGACATGATCCGCGAAGCCGCTGTCGCCGGCGTCAGCTTCTACGTCGTGCCGCAGCTGTCGCCCATCGCCGCGCGCTCGCTGGTGGAAACCGCGGTGGCGCACTTCAATGGTACGCGCCAGCTGCAGCGCGACCTGGAAACGGCGCGCCAGCACATGGAGGAGCGCCGCATCGTCGATCTCGCCAAGTGCCGCATGATGGAGCGCGAGGGCCTCGGCGAAGCCGGTGCCTACCGACGCATGCAGCGCATGGCGATGGAGTCCAGCACCAAACTGGTCGAAGTGGCACGCGGCATCCTCGGCAAAGCATGACAGACAAGACCTGACCGAAGAGTTGGCACGGCACTTGCTCGTATAGAAACAAGTGTCGAGGCGGCGCCGCGAGGCGCCAACCCAAGGGCGGGTCTGCCGAGACATCACCATCTAAATCGATTCGGGCAATGGCGCCTGTACGGGGAAACCGTGCAGGCGCCTTTTTTATTTTCCGGTCAACGCCGACCACACCGTCATTGGGGACTTTAATCATGCAGCGTCGCAGCAGCAGGGACTCGTTTGTCCAAAAAACCTTGATGGCCCTGGCCATCGCCAACCTGGGCCTTCCGATGATCGCCAGCGCCGATCCGCTCGAGAACCTGCCGTACGCCATCTCTGGCGGCGCGCCGAATCTCGACATGCGCCTGCGCTACGAGAACGTAGACCAGGAACTGCCGGCAACCATCACCGAGAAGGCCAGTGCGACCACACTGCGCAGTCGCCTCGGCTACACCACCGGCAAGTGGAACAACGTCGATGCGCAGCTGGAATTCGAGAACGTCACCGTGCTCGGCAAGGACAACTTCAACGGCACCGACAACAACCAGGGCAACCGCCGTGCGGCTTACCCGGTGGTCGCCGATCCGGAAACCAGCGAGATCAACCAGGCCTGGCTCCGCTATGCCGCTCCGGCCAAGACCACGTTGAAGGTCGGTCGCCAGCGCATCATCTTCGACAACGCCCGCTTCATCGGCAACGTCGGCTGGCGCCAGCACGAGCAGACTTATGACGGCGTCCTGCTCACCAACGCCTTCCTGCCCAAGACCACGCTCAACTATGCCTACATCAGGAATGTCTACGCGTTCCGCGTCTTCAACCATTCCAACACCGGCGTCGCTCCCGACCTGAGCCCCAACCGCGGCATCGACGGTCACCTGGTCAACTTCGCCTTCGCACCGTACAAGGCACTGGCCTTGACGGCCTACGGCTACCTGCTCGACTTCGACACCAACCCGGTCGTCGCCGCCGCCGCGGCAGCGGGCGCACCCGCGCCGATCGCGCCGGGCAACCCGACCGGCGACAGCCAGACGATCGGCCTGCGCGTCACCGGCACCGTTCCGGTGCAGGACTTCAACCTGAGCTATGCACTGGAATACGCCGACCAGAGCGACTACGCCGACGCGCCGGATACCGTCGATGCGAGCTACACGCTGGCTGAACTGGGCGCCAGCTACAAGGTGTTCGGACTCAAGCTCGGCTACGAAGTGCTCGGCGGCGACGGCACCTACGGCTTCCAGACTCCGCTGGCGACGATGCATGCGCATGACGGCTGGGCCGACATGTTCCTGACCACGCCCGCCACCGGTCTCGAGCGCCTCTACCTCCAGGCCAGCGCCACCGTGGAAAAGGTCGTGCTCACCGCGGTCTACCACCAGTTCAGCGCCGACGAGGGCGGCGACGACTACGGCGACGAGTTCGACCTGATGGCGACCCGCCCGCTCACCGATCAGCTCGGCATTGGCTTGAAGTATGCGAGCTACTCCGGTGATTCCGATGCGCCGGTGGCCGCCACCTCGCCGATCCGCGACGACGTGAGCAAGTACTGGGCCTGGATCGAATACAAGTTCTGATCGCCGCCGACCCGAATTCAAGGAGAGAACCTATGAACCCGATTGAAAAAGCCGCCGCGGGCCTGAACAGCGCGGAACTGTCGCGCCGCGACTTCCTGAGGCACTCGCTGATGGCCGCCGCCGGCGTGGTGGCCGGCGGCGCGATGACCCTGCCGACATCCGCCAGCGCCGCCGGCATCGGCCCGATCGAGAAGCCCGATCTCACGATCGGCTTCATTCCGCTGACCGACTGCGCCAGCGTGGTGATGGCCTCGGAACTGGGCCTGTTCAAGAAGTACGGCCTCAACGTCACCGTGTCCAAGGAAGCCAGCTGGGCGGCGGTGCGCGACAAGCTGGTGCTCGGCCAGCTCGACGCGGCCCACGTGCTCTACGGCCTGGTCTACGGCGTGCACCTGGGTATCGGCGGGCCGAAGAAGGACATGGCCGTGCTGATGAACCTCAACTACAACGGCCAGGCCATCACGCTGTCCAACAAGCTCAAGGAAGAGGGCGCGACCACCGGCGAATCGCTGAAGAAGCTGGTGGCGCAGAAGAAGCGCGAGTACACCTTCGCCCAGACCTTCCCCACCGGCACGCACGCCATGTGGCTGTACTACTGGCTGTCGGCCCACGGCATCGACCCGATGCAGGACGTCAAGACCATCGTCATCCCGCCGCCGCAGATGGTCGCCAACATGCGCGTCGGCAACATGGACGGCTACTGCGTCGGCGAACCCTGGAACGCGCGCGCCGTCTTCGACAAGATCGGCTTCACCGCCACCACCACCCAGGGCATCTGGAAGAACCACCCGGAGAAGGTGCTGGGCACGACCAAGGAGTTCGTGACCAAGTACCCCAACACCGCCAAGGCGATGATCTGCGCGGTGCTGGAAGCCTCCAAGCACATCGACGCCATGGCCAACCGCGCCAAGGTCTCGGAGATCATCGGCGGCAAGTCCTACGTCAACGCGCCGCCGCCGGTCATCCTCGGCCGCATGCAGGGCAAGTACGAGGACGGCCTGGGCAAGACCTGGCAGGACCCGGACTACATGAAGTTCTTCATGGACGGCGAGGTCAACTTCCCCTACCTGTCGCATGGCGCCTGGTTCCTGACCCAGCACCGCCGCTGGGGCCTGCTCAAGCAGGACATCGACTACGTCGGCGTGGCGAAGCAGATCAACCAGATCGAGCTCTACACCGATGCCGCGAAGTCCCTCGGCGTCGCCGTGCCGACCAACCCGCTGAAGACCGAAACCCTGTTCGACGGCACCGTCTTCGACCCCTCGAAGGCGGCCGCCTACGCCAGCGGCTTCGCCATCAAGGCCTGATCCGGAGATTCCCATGAGCGCCGCCATACGCCTGCAAAGCGTGGAGCCCGATACCGTGACCACCGCCCCCGCTGCCGCCAACACACCCATCGCCCCCGAGCCCAAGGTCAGCCTCGCCTCCCGCATCGCGGCAGGCCTGGTGGCCGCCGGCAAGGCGGCGCTGCCGCCCACCATCGGCCTGTCGGTGCTGGTCGGGGTTTGGGCGCTGGTGTCCACGTTTTCCGACTACCTCCCCGGGCCGGGCGCCACCTTCCTGGCCGCTGTCGAACTGTTCTCGCATCCGTTCTACATCAACGGACCGAACGACATGGGGATCGGCTGGAACGTGCTGAAGTCGCTGGGGCGCGTGGCCCTGGGCTTCGGGCTGGCGGCGCTGGTGGGCATCCCGCTGGGCTTCCTGCTGGGTCGCTTCTCGCTGCTGAGCAAGGCCTTCAACCCGGTCATCAGCCTGCTGCGGCCGGTGTCGCCGCTGGCCTGGCTGCCGATCGGCCTGGCGGTGTTCAAGGCGGCGGACCCGGCGGCGATCTTCGTGATCTTCATCTGCAGCATCTGGCCGATGATCCTCAACACCGCGATGGGCGTCGCCGCGCTGCCGCAGGACTACATGAACGTGGCCCGCGTGCTGCAGCTGTCGGAGTGGAAGATCTTCACCAAGATCCTGCTGCCGGCCACCGTGCCCTATGTGCTGACCGGCGCCAAGCTGGCGCTGGGCATCGCCTGGCTGGTGATCGTGGCCAGCGAAATGCTTACCGGTGGCGTCGGCATCGGCTTCTGGGTCTGGGATGAGTGGAACAACCTCAACATGAGCCACATCATCATCGCCATCATCGTCATCGGCTCGGTGGGTCTCGCCCTCGAAGCCGGGATGGGCAAGCTGGCCCAGCGCTTCGACTACCGCCATCAATGAAAAGCCCTGCGGAAGCCGGCTCGCCGGCGATCCCCTCTCCTTTCCTCGGAGAGCCGGCTTCCGCACAGGCCTCGGATCCCAACGGAGTTCATCCATGACCCCTTACCTGCAAGTCGACCACACCTCGGTCGAATTCCGTACCCCGCGCGGCGTCTTCCGCGCCCTGGACAACGTCAACTTCAAGGTCAGCGAAGGCGAGTTCGTCTCGCTCATCGGCCACTCGGGCTGCGGCAAGTCCACGGTGCTGAACCTGATCGCCGGCCTGGTGGAACCCACCACCGGCGGCGTGGTGCTCAACGGCCGCGAGGTCGCCGGCCCCGGCCCGGAACGCGCCGTGGTGTTCCAGAACCATTCGCTGCTGCCCTGGCTCACCGCCTACGGCAACATCCACCTGGCGGTCGAGCGGGTCTTCGGCGCCACCGAGACGAGCGCGCAGCTGCGCAGCCGCACCGAGGCGGCGCTGGACCTGGTGGGCCTGGGCAAGGCCCACGACAAGCGCCCGCACGAACTGTCGGGCGGCATGAAGCAGCGCGTCGGCATCGCCCGCGCGCTGGCCATGGAGCCCAAGGTGCTGCTGATGGACGAGCCCTTCGGCGCGCTCGATGCCCTGACCCGCGCCAACCTGCAGGACTCGCTGATGGAGATCCAGTCCAAGCTGCGCTGCACCGTGGTCATGGTCACCCATGACGTCGACGAGGCGGTGCTGCTGTCCGACCGCGTCGTGATGATGACCAACGGCCCCGCCGCCACCATCGGCGAAATCCTGGACGTGAAACTGCCACGCCCGCGGCAACGCCTGAAGCTGGCGGAGGACTCGGAGTACCACCGCAGCTGCGCCGCGATCCTGCGTTTCCTGCACCACGGCGGCGCAGAACGCGGCCACGGTGGCGCCCCGCTTGCACTGGCAGTGGGCTGATTGCCGTGCAATGGCGGTGCACTGGCGCTCCAGGGCAGCGCAGTTGCCAGGAGGCCGGTGCACCAACATGGGTAGACAAAACGAGTTATTAACGAAGAATCAATAACTTATAAGTGGCACGATGATTGCTTCTTTTTGATCGCAACCAAATTAGGGCGAGGCAGCATGGGTCAGAAGCAGAAAATCGTCGTGATCGGCCACGGCATGGTCGGCCACAAGTTCCTGGAATCGCTGGCCGAGGCCGGCCTGCCGGACCTGGAAGTCACCGTGCTCTGCGAAGAGCCGCGCCCGGCCTACGATCGCGTGCACCTGTCGGAGTTCTTCGCCGGCAAGTCCGCCGAGGACCTGTCGCTGGTCGCCCCGGACTTCTTCGGCCGCGACGGCCTGCTGCTCAAGCTCAACGCCAAGGCTGCCGGCATCGACCGCGCCATGAAGACCATCACGGTCTCCACCGGCGAGACCCTGAGCTACGACAAGCTGGTGCTGGCCACCGGCTCCTACCCCTTCGTGCCGCCGGTACCGGGCAAGGACCGCAAGGACATCTTCGTCTACCGCACCATCGAAGACCTCGAGGGCATGAAGGAATGCGGCGCCCGCTCGAAGACCGGCGTGGTCATCGGCGGCGGCCTGCTCGGCCTGGAATGCGCCAAGGCCCTGCGCGACATGGGCCTGCAGACCCACGTCGTCGAGTTCGCCCCGCGCCTGATGGCAGTGCAGGTCGACGACGGCGGCGGCCGCACCCTGCGCCGCAAGATCGAGGAACTGGGCGTCACCGTGCACACCCAGAAGAACACCCTGGAGATCGTGGACGGCGAAGCCGGCACCCACCGCATGAAGTTCGCGGACGGCAGCCACCTCGACACCGACATGATCGTGTTCTCCGCCGGCATCCGTCCGCGCGACGAACTGGCCAAGGCCTGCCAGCTCGGCGTCGGCGAGCGCGGCGGCATCGTCATCGACAACTTCTGCCGCACCCTGGATCCGGACGTCTACGCCATCGGCGAATGCGCCCTGTGGTCCGGCCGCATCTACGGCCTGGTGGCCCCGGGCTACGACATGGCGCGCGTCGCTGCCAGGCACATGCTGGGCCAGGTCGGCGAGTTCACCGGCGCCGACATGAGCACCAAGCTCAAGCTCATGGGCGTGGACGTGGCCAGCATCGGCGACGCCATGGGCAGCACCCCCGGCAGCCGCGTCTACCAGTTCAACGACGAGCGCAAGCAGGTCTACAAGAAGCTGGTGGTTTCCGAGGACGGCAAGTACCTGCTCGGCAGCGTACTGGTGGGCGACGCCGAAGAGTACGGCACGCTGCTGCAGATGATGCTCAACAAGATCGAGCTGCCGGAATCGCCGGAGTTCCTGATCCTGCCCGACTCCGGCGGCAAGAAGCCGGGCCTGGGCGTGGACAACCTGCCCGACGCGGCCCAGATCTGCTCCTGCAACAACGTCTCCAAGGGTCAGATCTGCGCGGCGGTCTGCGAGGGCGCCACCACCATCGGCGCCATCAAGAGCTGCACGAAAGCCGGCACCTCCTGCGGCGGCTGCGTGGCCCTGGCCACCCAGGTCATGAAGTCGGAGATGAAGAAGCAGGGCATGGCGGTCAACAACCATGTCTGCGAGCACTTCCCCTACTCGCGCCAGGAGATCTACCATCTGGTGCGCGTCGGCCAGATCAAGACCTTCGAAACCCTGCTGGAAAAGCATGGCAAGGGCCTGGGCTGCGACGTCTGCAAGCCGGTGGCCGCCAGCGTCTTCGCCTCCTGCTGGAACGACTTCGTGCTCAAGAAGGAGCACGCGGCGCTGCAGGATTCCAACGACTACTTCCTCGGCAATATCCAGAAGGACGGCACCTACTCGGTGATCCCGCGCATGGCCGGTGGCGAAGTCAGCCCCGACGGCCTGATCGCGGTCGGCCAGGTGGCCAAGAAGTACGGCCTCTACACCAAGATCACCGGCGGCCAGCGCGTCGATCTGTTCGGCGCGCGCCTGGAGCAGCTGCCGCAGATCTGGGAGGAGCTGATCGCGGCCGGCTTCGAGACCGGCCACGCGTACGCCAAGTCGCTGCGTACCGTGAAGTCCTGTGTCGGCAGCACCTGGTGCCGCTACGGCGTCGATGACTCGGTGGGCCTGGCGATCGAGATCGAGAACCGCTACAAGGGCCTGCGCGCGCCGCACAAGCTCAAGTTCGCCGTGTCCGGCTGCACCCGCGAATGCGCCGAGGCGCAGGGCAAGGACGTCGGCATCATCGCCACCGAGAAGGGCTGGAACCTCTACGTCTGCGGCAACGGCGGCATGAAGCCGCGCCACGCCGAGCTGATCGCCAGCGATCTCGACAAGGCCACCCTGCTCCAGTACATCGACCGTTTCCTGATGTTCTACGTGCGCACCGCCGACAGGCTGCAGCGCACCAGCACCTGGCGCGAAAACCTCGAAGGCGGCCTGGACTACCTCAAGAGCGTCGTCATCGACGACAAGCTCGGTATCGCTGCCGAGCTGGAATCCGAGATGCAGCACGTCGTCGACACCTACGAGTGCGAGTGGAAGAAGGCCGTTACCGATCCGGAAGCCCGCAAGCGCTTCCGCCACTTCGTCAACAGCGACAAGGCCGACAGCAACGTCGTCTTCATCGAGGAGCGCGGCCAGATCCGTCCGGCGACACCCGAAGAGAAGCAGTCGAAGCTGGCGCAGATCCCGGTCGTGGTGAAGGCGGCGTAAGGAGAAACATGATGGATGGCGACCGCAACGTGAAGTCCTGGATCCCGGTCTGTGCCGTGGAAGACATCGTGCCGAACACCGGCGTCTGCGCCCTGCTCGGTGGCGAGCAGGTAGCGATCTTCCGCGTCGGAACGGGTGGGGGAATTTTCGCGATTTCCAACTATGATCCGAACTCCGAGGCCTCGGTACTTTCCCGCGGCCTGATCGGCAGCCTCGGCGACCGCACGGTGGTCGCCTCGCCGATCTACAAGCATCATTTCGATTTGAAGACCGGCGAATGCCTGGAAGCCCCCGAACACTCCGTGCGCGCTTATCCCGCGCGCGTCGAGAACGGGCAGATCCTCCTCGCCGCACACTGAGCACCCAAGCGGGAGGTCGTTCCCGAGTGCGGGCCGTTATCAAAGGGCCGGTACCGCGTGAAGGACGACTCTCCCGCCCGGGGGCAACCAAACATGACTACATCGAAGCCCAAGCTGGTCGTCATCGGTAACGGCATGGCCGGCATGCGCACGGTCGAGGAGCTGCTCAGGCTCGCGCCGGACCTCTACGACATCACCGTGTTCGGCGCCGAGCCGCACGGCAACTACAACCGCATCCTGCTGTCGCCTGTGCTCGCCGGTGAAAAGACCGTCGACGACATCATGCTGAACACGCGCGAGTGGTATGCGAAGAACGGCATCACCCTGCACGCCGGCGATCCCGTGGTGAAGATCGACCGGCCGCGCCGCACGGTTCACTCGCAGTCCGGCCTGGCGATCCAGTACGACCGCGTACTGCTGGCCACCGGCTCCAATCCCTTCATCATCCCGGTGCCCGGCCACAAGCTGCCGGGCGTGATCGCCTTCCGCGACATCCAGGACGTGGAGACCATGCTGGACGCCGCGCGCAACCATCGCCATGCGGTGGTGATCGGCGGCGGCCTGCTGGGCCTGGAGGCCGCCAACGGCCTGCTGCGCCAGGGCATGGAAGTGACCGTGGTCCACGTCATGGACAGCCTGATGGAGCGCCAGCTCGACAAGCCGGCCGCGGCCCTGCTGAAGACCTCGCTGGAGCGCAAGGGCCTGCGCATCATGCTCAACGCCAACACCGCCGAGATCGTCGGGCCGGATCGCGTCACCGCCCTGCGCTTCAAGGACGGCAGCGAGATCCCCGCCGACCTGGTGGTGATGACCGTGGGCGTGCGCCCCAACATCGATCTGGCCAAGAGCGCCGGCCTGCAGTGCGACCGCGCGATCATCGTCGACGACACGCTGCAGACCTTCGACCCGCGCGTCTACGCCGTGGGCGAATGCGTGCAGCACCGCAAGGCCCTGTTCGGCCTGGTGGCGCCGATCTGGGACCAGGCGCGCGTCTGCGCCACCCACCTCGCCGGCTTCGGCCACTCGCGCTACGTGCAGCAGGCCACCGCCACCAAGCTCAAGGTCACCGGCGTGGACCTCTACTCCGCCGGCGACTTCATCGGCGACGCCGACAGCGAGGACCTGGTGATGCGCGACCCGCGCCGCGGCGTCTACAAGCGCCTGGTACTGAAGGGCAACCGCGTGATCGGTGCGGTACTCTATGGCGACGTCAAGGACGGCCCCTGGTACTTCGAGTTGATCCAGAACAAGACCGACATCGCCAGCCTGCGCAGCCGGCTGCTGTTCGGACAGGCCTACTGCGAGCCGCGCGCGGCCTAGACCCAAAAAATTCCACGTGACCTTGCCCGCCACCCTCGCCGCCACCACGACCGTCGCCACCACCTGCCCCTACTGCGGCGTGGGCTGCGGCGTGAAGGCCAGCGTCCGCCAGGACGGCCAGATCGACGTCGTCGGCGATGACGCCCACGGCTCCAACTACGGCCGCCTCTGCGTCAAGGGCTCGGCCCTGGGCGAGACCGTGGACCTGCACGGCCGCCTGCTCTACCCGAAGGTCGACGGCCAGCGCGCCAGCTGGGACACCGCGCTGGACCGCGTCGCCGGCGGCCTGCGCCGCATCATCGACCAGCACGGCCCCGACGCCGTGGCGCTGTACGTCTCCGGCCAGCTGCTGACCGAGGACTACTACGTCGCCAACAAGCTGATGAAGGGCTACGTCGGCACCGCCAACATCGACACCAACTCGCGGCTGTGCATGTCCTCGGCCGTGGCCGGGCACAAGCGCGCCTTCGGCGAGGACCTGGTGCCGGTCTGCTACGAGGACCTGGAACAGGCCGACCTGGTGGTGCTGGTGGGCTCCAACACCGCCTGGTGCCACCCGATCATCTTCCAGCGCATCGCCAAGGCCAAGGAAGCGCGGCCCGAGATGAAGCTGGTGGTGATCGACCCGCGCCGCACCGCCACCTGCGAGCTGGCCGACCTGCACCTGCCGGTCCGCGCCGGCACCGACGTCTGGCTGTTCAACGGACTGCTGTCCTTCCTGCACCAGCATGGCGTGATGGACGCCGGCTTCGTCGACCAGCACACCAGCGACGTCGCCCGCACCCTGGCGATCGCCGACAACACCGCCGGCGACGTGCGCTCGGTGGCGCGGGCCTGCAAGATCGCCGAGCACGACCTGCTGGAGTTCTACCGCATGTTCGCGCGCACCGAGAAGGTCATCACCGCCTTCTCGCAGGGCGTCAACCAGTCCTCGGCCGGCACCGACAAGGTCAACAGCATCATCAACTGCCACCTGCTGACCGGCCGCATCGGCAAGCCCGGCATGGGACCGTTCTCGATCACCGGCCAGCCCAACGCCATGGGCGGCCGCGAGGTCGGCGGCCTGGCCAACATGCTGGCCTCGCACATGGACCTGGGCAACCCCAGGCACCGCGACACCGTGCAGGAGTTCTGGGACTCGCCGCGCATCGCCGACAAGCCGGGCCTCAAGGCCGTGGACCTGTTCAAGGCGATCGAGGACGGCAAGATCAAGGCGGTGTGGATCATGGCGACCAACCCGGTCGTCAGCCTGCCGGACGCCGACCAGGTCAAGCGCGCACTCGCCAAGTGCGAGCTGGTGATCAGCTCCGACATCATCGACAAGACCGACACCAACAGCTTTGCCCACGTGCTGCTGCCGGCACTGGGCTGGGGCGAGAAGGACGGCACCGTCACCAACTCCGAGCGCCGCATCTCGCGCCAGCGCAAGTTCCTGGCCGCGCCGGGCGAAGCCCGCGCCGACTGGGACATCGTCTGCGACGTCGCCCGCCGCATGGGCTACGAAGGCTTCGACTTCGACGGCGCGCACGCGGTGTTCGACGAGCACGCGCGCCTGTCGGCCTTCCGCAACGACGGCCAGCGCTGCTTCGACCTCAGCGGCCTGGTGGGCCTGGGCGCAGCCGGCTTCGACGCGATGCAGCCGGTGCAGTGGCCTGTTCTTCGCTCCCCTCTCCCGCCTGCGGGAGAGGGGCTGGGGGAGAGGGTTTCTGTGAATGTTGGAAGGGCTGACTCTGAGAGTTTTACAGACACCCTCTCCCCTACCCCTCTCCCGCAAGCGGGAGAGGGGACGAAAAGATTGTTCGAGGACCAGCGCTACTTCCACCTCGACGGCAAGGCGCATTTCGTGCCGACGCCGGTACGCGCGCCGGCCAACGCGATCAGCGAGGAGTACCCGCTGGTGCTCAACACCGGCCGCGTGCGCGACCAGTGGCACACCATGACCCGCACCGGCAAGTCGCCGAAGCTGGCCGACCACGTGCCGGAGCCCTTCGTCGACATGCACCCGCAGGACGCCCTGATCAGCGGCGTGCGCGTCGGCGAACTGGCCCGCGTCTCCACCCGCTGGGGCTCGCTGGTGGCGCGCGTGCAGCATGGCGGCGGCATCCCGCGCGGCAACATCTTCGTGCCGATCCACTGGAATTCGCAGTTTGCCTCCGACGCCCGCGTCGGCAGCCTGGTGAACCCGGTGGTGGACCCGATCTCGGGCGAGCCGGAGTTCAAGCACACCCCGGTGCGCGTCGACGAGTTCCGCGTGCTGTGGCACGGCTTCGTGCTGTCGCGCCAGGAACTGCAGATGGAGAACACCACCTGGTGGACGCGCATCCAGGGCCGCCAGTTCCTGCGCTACGAGATCGCCGGCCGCGACAAGGCCATGGACCGCAGCGCCTGGGCGCGCAGCCTGTTCGGCGCCGACGATCCTGAAGCCGACTGGATCGAGTACGAGGACCGCACCGCCGGCGTCTACCGCGCCGCCCTGGTGGTGAACGACCGCATCGAATGCTGCGTGTTCATCTCGCCGCGCCCCGACCTGCCCTCGCGCGCCTGGCTGGCCAGCCTGTTCGTCAAGGATGAGCTGGAAGAGATCGACCGCGTCGGCCTGCTGGTGGGCGAGCCGGTCGAGAAGGGCGCCGACACCGGCCCGACGGTCTGCTCCTGCTTCGGCGTGGGCCGCAACACGATCTGCGCGGCGATCCGCGACAAGGGCCTGAAGACCACCGCCGAGATCACCGGTTGCCTGAAGGCGGGCGGCAACTGCGGTTCCTGCGTGCCGGAGCTGAAGAAGCTGCTGGCGGAAGTGCGGGCGACGGAAACGGCCTAGGCTGGAGTTGCAGGAGCCAGCAAGCTGGCTCCTGCACGAAGGGCGTCAGTGAATGAACTCCAGCTTCTTACTGTGCCAGCCGATCCACCAGCGCCTGCGTCAGCGGCTTCATGTAGAAGCTGTCCGCCGGCACCACTTGGGTCTCGATGCCCTTGGCGGTCAGCAGGTCGGCCACCACCGGCCCCACCGAGGCCACCACGATGCGGCGCAGGCCGGCCAGCAAGGCTTCATGCCGACCGGCACTGTCGGCCACGCGGAACAACCGCTCCACCTGCTGCATGCTGGTGAAGGCGATGGCATCCAGCCCGCCCTGCTCCATCTGGTCGATCAGACCCAGCACCTCGGCGTCGGCCGCGGCGTCGGCGTAGACATAGGGCGCCACCGGCAGGGTCTTGGCACCGGCCACGCGCAGATGCTCCATCAGCGGCAGGTTGGGCTCGGCACCGTAGAGCTGCACGCCGACCCGGCGCCCCTCCAGGTTCAGCCCGCGCAGCAGGTCGATGACCCCGCGGGTGGTGGCCGGCTCGGCGGTCATCTCGGGCTTGAGGCCCAGTTCGCGCAGCACCCGCGCCGGCTTGGGGCCACGGGCGATCTTGCGGACCTGGCCCAGGCGGGCAACGAAAGGCTCGCGCAGGGCCGGCTCATGGCGCTCGATGGCCGCCAGCAGGCGCCGCAGGCCCTCGCCGGTGAACAGGATCAGGTCGTCGCAGGCCCCGGCATTGAACCCCCGGATCCAGGCCAGCACCGGCGCCGGGTCCGGGGCATCGAGGATGTCGATCAGCGGGCAACGCAGCACGCTGGCGCCGCGACGCTCCATGAGCCCCGCGAAAACATCCAGCTCGCGCGATTCCGGAATCGCGATTCGGCGGCCTTGGAGATTGACTTCATTCATGTTTTTGACGATTGGGTTCGGGTAGTACGGCATCCCGGCCGGGGGTCTGTTGACGCTATGAACGTCGCTGCGATGCCCCCAGATTTGCGGCCAGGCAAGGCGCGAGGAGGAAGCTTATCGGGAATAAGTAACCGACGAGCAACGCAGCATGGCCGCAAATCCGGGGGCACCCGGAGGGCGGGACCGTTTTGGCGCAGGGCGTCATCCCGAGTCGCTGATGTACGTCCAGTACATGGCGCGCCTCGGAATTTAGCCCTGCGCCAAAACGGTCTCCGTCGCAGCGACGTTCATAGTGTCAACAGACCCCTCAGGTATAGGATGCTGCGGTGAGCCAGCATGTGCACAGTGTAGCGGCCCGCCCGCTGAACGTGACCGCCGCGATCCTCGCCGGCGGCCGCGGCGAGCGGCTGGGCGGCGCCGACAAGGGCCTGCTGCACCTGCGCGGCAAGCCTCTCTTCCAGCGCGTGGAAGCAGCCTTGGCCACGCAGGCGGGTGGTATCCTGATCGTCGCCAACCGCCATCTCGCCGAATACGCCGATTCAGGACTCACCGTGGTTTCAGATCCCTGGCCCGATTTCCGTGGCCCCCTCGCCGGCATGCTGGCGGCGCTGGAAGCAAGCCGGACCGACTGGCTGCTGACGGCGCCCTGCGACGCCGCGCGGCTGCCGGGGGACTTGCTGGCGCGGCTGAGCCGGGCGATCGAGGACAGCGCCGCACCCGCCGCCTATGCCGTCGCCGACGGCGACGCCCAGTACGTCTGCTGCCTGCTGCACCGCGACCTCGCCGCCCCGCTGCGCACCGCGCTGGACGCCGGCGAGCGCGCGCCGAAACGCTGGCTGGCCGACATCGGCGCCGTCACCGCCGACTTCACTGACGCCGATCCCACCCCGGTCTGGAGCGTCAACACGCCCGCCGAGCTGGAAGCCGCCGAGCATTACCTGGAGGCCTGCCATGGCTGACGGCAGCCGCCGCCCCGGACTGGTGGACCAGCATGGGCGCATCAAGCACAAGCTGCGGCTGTCGCTGACCGACCGCTGCAATTTCCGCTGCCGCTACTGCATGCCCGAGCAGCCGCAGTGGATTCCCAAGCAGCAGTTCCTCAAGCGCGCCGAACTGCTCGCCCTGGTGACCGAGTTCGTCCACCTGGGCATCCGCAACATCCGCCTCACCGGCGGCGAGCCGCTGCTGCGCCCCGACCTGGCCGGGATCGTCGCCGACCTGAACACGCTGCGTCCGCTGGGCCTGGAGCGCATCTCCATGACCACCAACGGCTCGCGCCTGGCCGAGGCCCTGCCCGGGCTGCGCCGCGCCGGCCTGGACGACCTCAACATCAGCCTCGACAGCGTCGACGCACAGCGCTTCCGCAACATGACCGGGGCCGAGCTGGCGCCGGTGATGGCCGGCATCGACGCCGCCGTCGCCCTGGGCGTGCCGTTCAAGCTCAACACCGTGCTGGTGCGCGGCCACAACGAGCAGGATATCCTGCCGCTGACCGACTGGGCGCTGAGGGGCGGCATGCCGCTGCGCTTCATCGAGTACATGCCGCTGGACGCCCCCGGCCGCTGGCAGGCTGACGCCGTGGTCAGTGAACAGGAACTGCTGGACACCCTGCGCACGCGCTACCAGGTGGAACGGCTGCCGCGCAGCGAGGACCCGGCGACGCTGTACACGCTGGACGGCGACTACCGCGTCGGCGTCATCTCCACCATCAGCAATCCCTTCTGCTCCAGCTGCGACCGCCTGCGCCTGACCGTGCGCGGCGAGCTCTATACCTGCCTGTTCGCACGGCAGGGCACCGACCTGGCCGGCCCGATGCGCAGCGGCCAGCCGATGAGCGACGTCGTGCAGCAGATCGCCCGCGCCGTCTGGAACAAGGAAGCCGGCTACGCCGCCCACCGTACCCCGGTGGAACGGCCGATCACGATGCACACGCTGGGAGGCTAGCTTGCAGATCACCTTCGAATTCTGGGGCGCCCTGCGGCGCGCCGCCGGCGGTGACGAGCGCACGCTGGCGCTGCCCGCCGGCGCGCTGAGCGTCGCCGACGCCCTGGACGCCCTGGCCAACGCCATCCCGGCACTGGGCGAGCACCTGGACAACACCGCCGTGGCGCAGGCCGACCGGCTGCTGTTGCGTACGGAGGCCCTGGAAGACGGGATGCGGCTGGCGTTGCTGCCGCCAGTGGCGGGCGGATAGCCAACCCGCTCCCCTCGCCCGCTTGCGGGAGAGGGGGTTTTTGCTTACTGGAGAGTGACTTAATGTCACTCTCCAGCCTGGCAAAACCCGGGGAGAGGGTTTCTGTGAAGCTCAGAACTTATGCAAAGGACCTTCGTGCACACCAGACCGAAGCCGAACAACGTCTTTGGTACCACCTCAGGGCCAACCGCTTCTTCGGCATCAAGTTCAAACGCCAGGTCCCCCAAGGCCCCTACATCGCCGATTTCATCAGCCTGGAGCATCGGCTTGTGATCGAACTGGACGGCGGCCAACACAACGACAACGAAGCCTACGATAACCAGCGCGACCAATGGTTCGTAGCAGAAGGATTTACTGTGCTACGGTTCTGGAATCATGAGGTTATGCAGCAAACGGAGGCTGTGCTTGAGCAAATCAGGCTAACGGCTGAAAGGGCTACAGAAACCCTCTCCCCTACCCCTCTCCCGCAAGCGGGAGAGGGGACTTGATGAGTTCTTCGATGTACCTCTACGAAACACCCCTCTCGCTCGACCCCATCCTCGGCATGACCGAGCACCGCGACTGCGGCGCCCTGTCGGTGTTCGCCGGCACCGTGCGCGATCACAACGAAGGCAAGCGCGTGCTGCGCCTGAAGTACACCGCCTTCGCGCCGCTGGCCGAAAAGCTGATGCGCGAGATCGAGCAGGAGACACTCGACAAGTTCGGCGTGCAGCACTGCCGCGTGATCCACCGCATCGGCATGCTGGAGATCGGCGACGTGGCGATCTACTGCGCCGTGCGTGCGCCGCACCGCGGCGAAGGCTTTGCGGCCTGCAAGTACGCCGTGGACGCGGTCAAGCACCGCGTACCGATCTGGAAGGAGGAATTCTTCGAGGACGGCAGCAGCGCCTTCAACCAGGGCTGCTGCATCCGCCCCGACCTGCCCCATGAACACAACCACGACCATGCCCACGAGCATGGCGATCACAAGCACTCCCACGTATGAAAGACGTTTCCCTGAAACCGGACTCCCTGCGCACGGCGTCCGCCACCGCGACGCTGCGCGCGCCGCAGCACTGCATCGAGCGCCTGCGCACGGGCGACACCGAGAAAGGTGATCCGGTCAAGACGGCGCGCATCGCCGGCATCCTCGCCGCCAAGCGCACCGACGAACTGATCCCGCTGTGCCATCCGCTGCCGATCTACCGCGCCGACCTGCGTTTCGAACTCGGCGAGGGCCAGGTCGAGGTGATCAGCGAGGTCGAGACCATCGCGCCCACCGGCGTGGAGATGGAAGCCCTGACCGCCGCCAGCATCGCCGTGCTGACGCTCTACGACATGCTCAAGCCCTACTGCGAGCCCGAAGAGCTGGAGATGACCTCCTGCAAGCTGCTGCAGAAGAAGGGCGGCAAGTCGCAGTTCCGCCGCAAGCTGCGCGTGCCCACCAGCGCCGCCGTGATCGTGCTGTCCGACACCGTCTCGGCCAGGCGCAAACCCGACACCGCCGGCGCCGGCGTGCGCGACGATCTCATCGCGGCCGGCTTCGATCCGCTGAGCTACGAAATCCTGCCCGACGAGCCCGACCAGCTGCTGGCCAGCGTCAAGGCCAAGGTCAATGCCGGCATCGACCTGGTGATCACCGTCGGCGGCACCGGCATGGGCTCGCGCGACATCACCGTGGACACGCTCAAGCCGCTGATCACGCGCGAGCTGCCGGGCATGATGGAAGCCGCCCGCGCCTTCGGCCAGCGCCGCACGCCCTTCGCGCTGATGTCGCGCGGCGTTGCCGGCTTCATCGGCAACACCCTGCTGATCACCTGTCCCGGCTCGCGCCGCGGCGCACTGGAAACCCTGGCGCCGCTGCTGCCGGGCCTGGTGCACATCTTCGAGATCTGCCGCCACGACAGGCCGCATCCCGGCGGCTACACCATGGACATCCGCTGATGGCGCATGACTGCGGCGACAGCGGCGGCCACAGGAAGCTGCTGCCGCTGCAGGGCGCGCTGGATGCCTACGCCGAGCGCATCCGGCCGCTGGCGGCCGAACGCGGCCCGGTACACGAGTGCCTGGGCCGCGTGCTCGCCGAGCCGGCCGCCTCGTCGGTGGACCTGCCGCTGTTCACGCAAGGCGCGGTGGACGGCTATGCCCTGCGCAGCACCGACGCGACGCAGCCGCTGCGCGTCACCGGCGAGATCGCCGCGGGCGATGCCGGCGGCCTGAGCGTCGGCCCCGGCGAGGCCCTGCGCATCTTCACCGGCGGCGCCCTGCCCGCCGGCGCCGATACCGTGGCGCGCCAGGAGATCGTGCAGCGCGACGGCGACACGATCCGCCTGACCGAATCGCTGGGCGCCGGCGTGGACACCCGCTACCGCGGCGAGGAAATCCGCGAAGGCGACCCCATCTCCCCCGCGGGCCGGCGCCTGCACTCGGGCCTGCTCGCGGCGCTGGCCATGGCCGGCGTGCAGCAGGTAAGCACGCGCCCGCGCCCGCGCGTGGCCGTGCTGGTCACCGGCAACGAAGTGGCCCAGCCCGGCCAGGCCCTGGCCCCCGGGCAGATCCACGACGCCAACGGCCCGCTATGCCACGGCTGGCTGGCCGAGCGCGGCTATCCGCTGGCGCTGCTGCGCTACGTGCCCGATTCGCTCGATGCGGTCACCGCCGCCCTGCAGGACGCCGCCGCCTGCGCCGACCTGGTGATCACCAGCGGCGGTGTGTCCGTAGGCGACCACGACCACCTGCCGGCCGCCGCCCAGGCCGCCGGCTTCGAACGCGTGTTCTGGAAGGTGGCGCAGAAGCCCGGCAAGCCGATCTGGTACGGCATGCGCGACAACCAACCCCTGCTGGCCCTGCCCGGCAACCCCGGCGCGGTGCTGATCGGCCTGCACGTGCACGTGATCCGCGCACTGCAGTTGCTGGAGGGTGCCGACGAGCCGGCACCGCTATGGCGCGAGGGCGCCCTGGCGGTGGATTTCAAGGCCGACCGCCAGCGCGACAGCCTGCTGCGCGTCACCGTGGGCCAGGACGAGTCCGGCCGCGTGGTGCTGGGGCGGCTGGGCAAGCAGGACTCGCACATGCTCAGCAACCTGGCGCGCGCCGATGCGCTGGCCTGGCTGCCGGCGAGCGAAGGGCCGCTGCTGGCGGGGACGCGGGTGCGCTGGATTTCCCTGGGCTCCGCCTGAATGGACGAATACCTGGAGCCGACGCCAGCAGGGCGTCGCCTGGGCATAGTGCTCATCGGCGCATTGATCGTACTTGGCGCCATCCTGAAATTCTGGGCGGAACCCGCGCTGTTCGGTCACATCAGCTCGCTGCCGCTTTGCCAGCAGATGCGCTGGTACCGCGACCTGCTGCAGTGGTTGGGCCTGGCGCTGGCGCTGCTTTCGATCTGGCCGATTCTCACCTTGGTCCGCGTGATCGCTATCGGCCAGGCTCCGCCCCCCGGAACCTGGGTGCTGCACCGCACCCGCATCCGGCGCGGCTGGACTGCCCGCGCGGGGTCGGCCGGCGCGCTGCTGCTTCTGGCGCTTGTCGTCTGTTGGGGTTATGACGGCTGGCAGATCGTGCAGGACATGCTCGACACCGCCCTGACCAAATGTGCCGCCAAAGCCAGCTGAATACCTCTGCCGCTCGGCCCTACGCGGTTTTTCGGAGCGCCGATCAGAGCCGGAACAGCTCGATTCCCTCGTGCGCGGCCATGTCGTGCACCGGCATCATGGAAAGCTTCGGGGCCGCCAGCTTCCTTTCCATGAACACCGGCAGCACATGGCGCTCGAAATGCCGCACTGCGGCTTCCTCGGACTCCCACACATCCACCACGTGGACGACGCCGGCCTGATCGAACGCGGCGCAATGGAAGATCGCGCCCTCGGGCCGCTGCGCTTCCCAGGCGATGTCGCCGAGCAGCTTCTGGTACAGCTCCTTGTCTATCTGGGCGCTGGCAATCACCAGTACGGCCATGCTGGTTTCTCTCTCGGTACGGGGGGTCTGCGCCAAGGATAGAGCAGTGGCCGCCGAGCTCAAAAAATCTTCGCGAACTAATTCCCGAGATGCCCGAGGGAATTGCCGAAGACCGAGCCATTGACGCTCTTGTACTGCCCGTTCTTGCGCGCGTACGACGCCAGGAACTCCATCTGGTCGGCCAGGATCCTGCGGTTCTGCAGGATCAGGTACTCGGCCAGGTTCGGCGTGTAGGGCACCGCCAGCAGTTTCATGCCGGCTTCCTCGGGGGTGCGGTCGTCCTTGCGCTGGTTGCAGTGGCGGCAGGCCGTCACGCAATTCTCCCAGGCCGAGGCACCGCCGCGCGAGGCCGGCATGACGTGGTCGCGGGTCAGGTGGGAAGCGCCGAACAGCTTGCCGCAGTACAGGCAGAGGTTACGGTCGCGCTGGAACAGGGTGCGGTTGGTCAGCAGCGGCACGCCCTTCTCGAAACGGCGCGACTTGTCAGCGACGGCGATGATCGAGCCGATCTCCATGCTGGAGCGCAGGCCGGTGGCCGCGCAGATGCCGCCATGGATCGTGAAGCGCTCTTCCCCGGCCTCCCATCGCACGCGGTCGCGGGCGTAGAGGGTGACGGCAGTCTGCCAGCGGACCCATGAAACCGGGAGCCCGCCGACATCCAGCTTGAGGATGGCGGGGATCGTCTCCACGAAAGCACCTGTTTGACGCCCTTCCCTTGCACCAGGAAAGAGCATCTGGATTCAGCGCATTGGATACCAACATTGTTAAAGCAATTTGAACAGTAGCCCCTAAGCGCCGCAGGTGCAAGGGAAACCCCGCCGGCGGGCGCGCTAATTGCTTGACGTGAAGGGGTTTAGCCCCGAATGTAGCGCGCATCTGCGGCGCCCCGTTGGCGCCCGGTTTTCCCATTTCCTGGAGTCGCTTCATGAAATCGCAAAGCGCCGCGGTCGTCTTCTCCCTGTGTGCCCTGGTTCTGGCCGCCTGCGGCAAGGGCAAGGAGCAGGCTGCCCCTGCAGCCGCACCCTCCGCCGCCCCTGCCCCGGCCGCCGCGCCGGCGTCCAAGGACCTCAACGTCTACAACTACTCGGACTACATCGCCGAGGACGTGATCCCGGGCTTCGAGCAGAAGACCGGCGTGAAGGTGACCTACGACGTCTACGACAGCGACGAGGTGGTGGAGGCCAAGCTGCTGGCCGGCTCCACCGGCTACGACATCGTCGTGCCGACGCTGAACTTCTTCGGCCGCCAGATCCAGGCCGGTGTGTTCCTGCAGCTGGACAAGTCCAAGATCCCCAATCTGGCCAACCTCAATCCCGAGTGGATGCAGCGCATCGCGCAGCAG
Organism: Solimonas sp. K1W22B-7; assembly: GCF_003428335.1. Classification (GTDB taxonomy): domain Bacteria; phylum Pseudomonadota; class Gammaproteobacteria; order Nevskiales; family Nevskiaceae; genus Solimonas_A. Next base: position 1,462,152 of record NZ_CP031704.1, on the reverse strand, counting down.
GACCCGGGCAACAAGTTCGGCGTGCCCTACATGAGCGGCACCACCGGCATCGGCTACAACATCGACAAGGTCAAGAAGGCCTTCGGCACCACCGACGTGGTCAACAGCTGGGACCTGGTGTTCAAGCCCGAGAACATCGCCAAGCTGAAGAGCTGCGGCGTGACGCTGCTCGACACGCCCTCCGACCTGATCCCCATCGCCCTGCACTACCTGGGAGAGAATCCCAACAGCACCGACCCGGCGGTGATCGACAAGGCCGCGGTGCTGCTCAAGAGCATCCGCCCCTACATCCAGAACTTCCATTCCTCGCAGCTGGTGGGCGCGCTGGCCAACGGCAACACCTGCCTGGTCGTGGCCTGGTCGGGCGACGTGATCCAGGCGCGTGACCGCGCCGAGGAAGCCAAGAACGGCGTGCATATCGGCTACTCCATCCCCAAGGAAGGCGCGCCGCAGTGGTTCGACATGCTGGCCATCCCCAAGGACGCCAAGAACATCGACAACGCCTACGCCTTCATCAACCACCTGCTCGATCCCAAGGTGGCGGCGTCCAACACCAACTACATCCACTACGCCAACCCGGTGCCGTCGTCGGTACCGCTGGTGAGCGAAGAGATCCGCAACGATCCCACCATCTACCCGCCGGCCGAGGTCGCCGCCAAGCTGTTCAGCTACTCGGTGGTGCCGCCCGAGGTGGATCGCCAGTACACGCGCATCTGGACCGAACTCAAGACCGGCAAGTAACCATGGGAGCGCCCGCGCCGGACAAGGACACCGCCGCCAAGGCCGGCTACCTGCGCATCGAGACCGTCCGCAAGGAATTCGACGGCTTCGTCGCGCTGGAGGACGTCAGTCTCAGCATCAACCGCGGCGAGATTTTCGCCCTGCTGGGCGGCTCCGGCAGCGGCAAGTCCACGCTGCTGCGCTGCCTCGCCGGCTTCGAGAAGCCCAGCGCCGGTCACATCCTGCTCGACGGCCAGGCCCTGGGCGAAACCCCGCCCTACGAGCGGCCGATCAACATGATGTTCCAGTCCTATGCGCTGTTCCCGCACATGACGGTGGAGCAGAACATCGCCTTCGGCCTCAAGCAGGACAAGCTGCCCAAGGACGCCATCCGCCGCCGCGTCGAGGAGATGCTGGACATGGTCAAGCTGGAGAAGCTGGCCAAGCGCAAGCCGCACCAGCTCTCCGGCGGCCAGCAGCAGCGCGTGGCGCTGGCGCGCTCGCTGGCCAAGGGGCCGAAACTGCTGTTGCTGGACGAGCCCATGGGCGCGCTCGACAAGCAGCTGCGCACCCACATGCAGCTGGAACTGGTGGAGATCATCGAGACCTCGGGCGTCACCTGCGTCATGGTCACCCACGATCAGGAAGAGGCCATGACCATGGCCACGCGCATCGCGCTGATGGAGAACGGCCGCATCCGCCAGGTCGGCACGCCCGACGAAATCTACGAGCAGCCCACCAGCCGCTTCGCCGCCAGCTTCATCGGCTCGGTGAACCTGATCGAGGGCGTGGTGAAAGACGACGAGTCCGACCACGTCACCATCCGCACGCCGGCCTTCGACGCCCTGATCCACGTCGGCCACGGCATCTCCGGCTTCGAGGGCCAGGAAGTGGCCTTCGCCCTGCGCCCGGAGAAGCTGCGCATCCGCAAGGAAGAGCCCGACCAGCCGCACAACAAGGCACTCGGCGTGATCGAGGACATCGCCTACTTCGGCAGCCACTCGGTCTACCACGTGCGCCTGCCGGGCGGTTACAAGTTCATGGCCAACTTCACCAACCGCCATCGCTGGGACAGCGACAACCTCACCTGGAACGACCCGGTCTGGGTTTCCTGGGGCGCCGAAGACGGCGTGGTGCTGAGCTCGTGAACGAGGTACTGCAGGCGCTGCGCCGCGGACTGCCGCAGCCGCGCTGGGCGGTGATCGCCGCGCCCTACCTGTGGCTGACGCTGTTCTTCGCGATCCCCTTCCTGATCGTGCTGAAGATTTCGTTCACGCGCATGGCCATCGCCATGCCGCCGTACACGTCGGTGCTGGAATACGTCGACGACGCGCTGACCATGCGCCTCAACCTGGCCAACTACATCAAGCTGGTCACCGACTCGCAGTACGCCGTGGCCTACCTCAGCTCGGTAAAGATCGCCGCGATCTCCACCCTGCTGTGCCTGCTGATCGGCTACCCCATGGCCTACATCATCGCGCGCATGAGCCCCACCGCGCGCAACATCGCACTGATGCTGGTGGTGCTGCCGTCCTGGACCTCCTTCCTGATCCGCGTCTACGCCTGGATCGGCATCCTCGACGGCAACGGCATCCTCAACCGCATCCTGATGGGCCTGGGCGTCATCGGCGAGCCGCTGCAGATCCTCTACACCCCGGCCGCGGCCTACATCGGCATCGTCTACTGCTACCTGCCGTTCATGATCCTGCCGCTGTACGCCACCCTGGTGAAGCTCGACAACCGCCTGCTGGAAGCCGCCTATGATCTCGGCGCCCGTCCCTGGCAGGCGTTCTGGCGCATCACCTGGCCGCTGTCGCGCCCCGGTGTGATCGCCGGCTGCATGCTGGTGATGATCCCCGCCATCGGCGAATTCGTGATCCCGGAAATGCTCGGCGGCCCCGACACGCTCATGATCGGCCGCGTGCTGTGGAGCGAGTTCTTCAACAACCGCGACTGGCCCGCCGCCTCGGCCGTGGCCATCGTGCTGCTGCTGTTGCTGCTGGTGCCGATCGTGATCTTCAACCGCCAGCAGCAGCGCGAGCTGGAGGCGAAGCAGGCATGAACCCCACCCGCGGCCAACGCGTGGCAAGCGGCTCGGTCCTGGCCCTGGGCTTCGCCTTCCTGTACCTGCCCATCGTGCTGCTGATGGTCTACTCCTTCAACGAGTCGCGCCTGGCCACGGTCTGGTCCGGCTTCTCCACGAAGTGGTACGGCGAACTGTTCCGCGACCGCCAGATCCTCGGCGCCGCCTGGGTCAGCCTCAAGATCGCCTTCTGGACCGCCAGCGCCTCCACCGTGCTCGGCACCATGGCCGCGCTGGTGATGACGCGCTTCCACCGCTTCCCCGGCAAGACCCTCTTCGGCGCGCTCATCACCGCCCCGCTGGTGATGCCCGAGGTGATCCTGGGCCTGTCGATCCTGCTGATGCTGGTGTCGGTGGGTGCCATGTTCGGCATCGCCTCCAAGGGCGTGATCGCCATCTGGATCGCCCACGTCACCCTGACTCTGTCCTTCGTCACCGTGGTGGTGTCCTCGCGCCTGCAGGAGATGGACCGCTCCCTGGAAGAAGCCGCAATGGACCTGGGCGCCAACCGCCTCAAGGTGTTCTTCCTGATCACCCTGCCGATCATCGCGCCCTCACTGGTATCCGGCTGGCTGCTGGCCTTCACCCTGTCGCTGGACGACGTGGTGATCGCCAGCTTCCTCGCCGGCCCCGACTCCACCACCCTGCCGATCAAGGTCTTCTCGTCCGTGCGCCTGGGGCTGAGCCCCAAGATCAACGCGCTGGCGACGCTGATGATCCTGATCGTGTCGCTGGGGGTGGTGGCGGGGTGGTGGGTGACGACGAGGCGGGAAAAGGACGGCAAGCCAGCTTAGTTTCGAAGAACCGTCATACCGGCGAAAGCCGGTAGGTGGATTCACATTTGAAATGCAACACTTTGGCGAAGACCTCGGCAGGGGTTTTGAAGCCGAGGCACTTGCGTGGCGTGTGATTGTAGATCTGAGCGATCTGCAAGAGTTGGTCTGGTGAGAGGTCTTCGACGTTGGTTCCCCGGGGTAGCCAGCGGCGCAAACGCCCGTTGGCATTCTCGACGCCACCCTTCTGCCAGGGGGAATGCGGATCGCAGAAATAGGTCTGCAAGCCCAGGGGCTGATGCAGGGTGTAGTGCAAGGCGAATTCGGTGCCGTTGTCGAAGGTGATGCTGCGGCGCAGGGCTGGGGGCAGTGGGGCCAGCAAGGCCTGGAGGGTTTGCGCCACCGGCGCAGCGGCCTTGCTGGGCTGGCGGACGATGGCGGTCAGCCGGGACGTTCGCTCATGCAGGGTCAGGATGGCTTGGCCATAGCGCGCAAAGAGCATCAGGTCGGCTTCCCAGTGTCCCGCCTGGCGCCGGTCAGCCGCAGCCTTGGGGCGCTTTTCGATCGAAACCCGCTGCTGGATGTGCTCTGCCGGGCTGCCGCCCTTGCGGCCACGGAAGCCGCGCTTGCTCTTGGCACGGGGCAGATAGAGACGCCAGGAAAAGTCGTTGGTCCGGGCGATCTGGGCGGCAATGAAGCGATAGATGCTCTCGTAGCTGATCTGCAGATCCTGCTGAGCCAGCCGCCGCGATACCTGCTCGGGAGACCAGCCTCGGCGCAATCCCTCCAGAACCCTGGCTTGCAGCTCGGCATCACGCAGAAGCCGGCTACCTTGCCAGCGGCGCGCCCGAGCTTGCTCGCCGGCATAGACGCTCTGGTAGCCCGTCGCGCCAGTGTTGCGCTTCAGTTCCCGAGAAATGCTCGATGGCGCGCGATCCAGAGCTGCCGCAATTTGCCGGATCGACTCCCCGGCTTGGCGCCGACGGGAAATCTCACACCGTTCCTCGATTCCAAACTGCTCAAAGCTCTTGCGTCCCATTGCAGCACCCTCGTAATAGGGTGTTGCATTTGGTTTGTGAACTCACGGTATCCAGTCCCGGTCAGGAGTAGCCGACAGATTGGGCTGATTGAAGGAGAATCCCATGCCCAAGCTTGCACCCATCACCCCCGGCGAGATTCTCCTGGAAGAGTTCCTCAAGCCGATGGAAATCAGTGTGCCCGCCCAGCGCATCGGCGAAATCATCGCCGGCCGCCGCACCATCACCGCCGACACCGACCTGCGCCTGCGCCGTTTCTTCGGGCTATCGGATGGCTACTGGCTGCGCGGCCAGAGCCGCTACGACACTGAGATAGCGAAGGACGCCATGGCCAAGACTCTGGCCAAGATCAAGCCCTGGGCGGGGAACAAGGCGGCGTAGCGCAGTGCGCCATCGCATTGCCGCGTGGGCAAACATGAAGACGTTTCCCCCCCTACGTCACTACGACCATTTAATCAAAAATGCAGGGCCCCCTCTCGGGAACAAATCCAAACATCACAGGAGATATCTCTTCCCAGTGGCCGCCCCAACCCAGGCGCGGCGAGAAAAGAAGGAAATGCTCCGGCAGTTCATCGACAGGGCACAACCTGAGCCCAAAGCGCGATGGTTTTTTGGACTGATTATCGAATACGGACCTGAACGGCTGCAGTTCCTGCTCGCTGTGCCCCGCCCCCGCGCGACCGCTCTCCACTGCTTTAATTTCCAATGAAATAAAAGCATCCACTGTCATCACCTCGAAAGTTCCGTCCAGTTCCAACGACGTTCGTGGCGGCACCCGTATCACCGGAGAGAAGTAGCGGGCCTTCGGTGAATAAGCAGGAGACAGAATGCTCAGGCTGCATCCGCCCGGCAGATCAAATGAGGTCATGGCTATTTCCGCTTTTAGCGTCGCAGAAAAGAGCTCCTGTCGCTTCGCACGGTCCCGTAAAAGAAGTTGCTTTTCGATATCGAAATTCATGGATATCCGACAGAGTCAAACTAGTGCAGCAGGGCGGGAAAGCGTAGCGCATCCCGCCTTCCGCGACCGCCATATAATCACGCTTGACGTTATTAACGCGTCACGTCATTATATGCCATGATCAGGTCGTTCAAATGCGCTGACACGGAAAGGCTGTTCAACCGTCACCGCGTGCGCCAGTTCGTCAACTTCGAATCCGTGGCCCGGCGCAAGCTGGAACAGTTGCACCAATCGGAAAAACTGGATGACCTGAGGGTACCACCGGGCAACCGGCTGGAAGCCTTGAGAGGCAACCGCAACGGACAGCACAGCATCCGCATCAACGACCAGTTCCGCGTGTGCTTCCGCTGGAACGACGGCGCTGCCGAAGACGTTGAGATCGTGGACTATCATTGAAGGAGGATTCCATGCCCAAGCTTGCACCTATCACCCCCGGCGAAATTCTCCTGGAAGAGTTCCTCAAGCCGATGGAAATCAGCCAGTACCGTCTGGCCAAGGAAATCGGCGTACCCGCCCAGCGCATTGGCGAAATCATCGCCGGCCGCCGCGCCATCACCGCCGATACCGATCTGCGCCTGTGCCGTTTCTTCGGGCTATCGGATGGCTACTGGCTGCGCGGCCAGAGCCGCTACGACACCGAGGTGGCCAAGGACGCCATGGCCAAGACCTTGGCCAAGATCAAGCCTTGGGCGGGGAACAAGGCGGCGTAGCGTAGCGCCCCGACGTATGCCGCGTGGGCAAACTTGAAGACGTTTGCCCACCCTCGTCACCATACGCAGGTTCCGGTTCCGCGTGTTACCAGGACGGATACCCGTGGCTTTCCACGTACTGGGTCGCATTCACGAAAGGCGCGCAGATCTTGCGTGCATTGGGACTGGGGGTTCGCGGAGCGCCGTCCAAGCCGCTGCTCGTGACCACGCCCGGCGCGTCGTGAGGCTCTTCCGCAAGGCAGACCTGGCGTGGCGGGCGCTCGTTGCCTTCCACCCAGGGCACGTAGGTGTGACCCGCCTTGAGCGTCAATTGCACAGGGTAGAAGTACTGCGTCCAGCTCGAAGTCGTGCTGGTGACGCCCGGAACACCGCTCACCACCTGCCCCCAATGAGCGAGCACGGTCATGACATGGAAGCCGGGGTCCATCTCCAGCGCCGTATTGACGAATACGACATTCTTGACCGGCTGATGGTCCAGGTACTTGATGTCCAGGTCGCCCCAGGACAGGTAGACCCGCGCGACCTGGTCGGGTGTCCGGTCACCGGAGTAGAGCTTTCGCGTGGAACAGGCGCTCAGCAGCACCAGGGACAGCACCAGCAGCAGCCTCAGCATCAAAACCTCCTCAGGAAAGTCGCGTCTCGAAGCGACGCGTGACTATTGCCCACGTCCGTCCCGGACCGCAATCTGACAACCGAGTCGGGTTGCGTCCAAGCGCAAGAGTCCCGATCTACGCAATCCCCTCCCGACGCAGCATCCTGTACGCCATCAGCGACATGGGCAGCAGCACCGCACCGACGATCAGCCAGCCCCAGGGATTGGGCAGTTCGTCGCCGGCATACATCACCCGCTGGGGGTTGTGCTTGAGGTAAGTGACGGGGATCTTCTCGCCGTCGATGAGCCGCTGCGCAATGTCACCCCCGAGCCGCTTCTGCGGAACGAAGACTTCGCCGTCCGTCCCCCGGTACTTCACATCCTGCGGAATCACGTCAAACCCGCCGGTCGGCAAGCGGCTCTTTCGCGTCGAGGGCACCGCCAGCTCCATCTGCGCCTGCCGGCCGTCGAACCGGAACTGCAGGTGCTCATAGAGCGCCATGCCGCCGCTCAGGAGCGACACCAGGCTCCCCACGAACAGCATCGCAACGAATGTGATCTTATCCATGCAAGCCTTTCTCTCTATGGGTTCCCGCCGCGGGGCACCCCCAGGCCAGGTCATGACCGGGCCCCATCCTGTCTCGGCGACGTCAGCACCGACTATTGCCAATCCCCCGCCCGCGTCGCAACCTGCCGACCGAGTCAGGTTGTCACCAAGCCCTTGAACCCGGCGGCAAAGCCACCAGATTCAGGGCATTACCTTCGACACCGAGTGCCCCCCGCCATGCGCATGGACAAACTGACCAGCCGCTTCCAGCAAGCCCTTGCCGACGCCCAGTCCCTGGCCGTGGGCCGGGACAACCCGCATATCGACCCGGCGCACCTGCTGACGGCCCTGCTGAACCAGGACGGCGGCTCCACCCTGCCCCTGCTGCAGCGCGGCGGCGTCAATGCCGACCTGCTGCGCAGCAAGCTGTCACGGGCCATCGACCAGCTGCCCAAGCTGGGCCAGGCCACCGGCGAGGTGAGCGTGGGGCAGGACCTGTCGCGCCTGCTCAACCTGACCGACAAGCTGGCGCAGCAGCGCAAGGACCAGTTCATCTCCAGCGAGCTGTTCGTGCTGGCGGCGGTGGACGACAAGGGCGCCACCGGTGAGGCGCTGCGCGCCGCCGGCGCGCGCAAGGAATTGCTGGAGAAGGCCATCGACCAGGTGCGCGGCGGCCAGAAGGTGGACTCGGAGAACGCCGAGGACAACCGCCAGGCCCTGCAGAAGTACACCATCGACCTCACCGCCCGCGCCCAGGCCGGCAAGCTCGACCCGGTGATCGGCCGCGACGAGGAAATCCGCCGCGTGATCCAGGTCCTGAGCCGCCGCACCAAGAACAACCCCGCCCTGATCGGCGAACCCGGCGTGGGCAAAACCGCCATCGTCGAAGGTCTGGCCCAGCGCATCGTCAACGGCGAGGTGCCGGAGTCGCTCAAGAACAAGCGCGTGCTGACGCTGGACCTGGGCGCGCTGATCGCCGGCGCCAAGTTCCGCGGGGAATTCGAGGAGCGCCTGAAGAGCGTGCTCAACGAGCTGGCCAAGGACCAGGGCAGCGTCATCCTGTTCATCGACGAAATCCACACCCTGGTCGGCGCCGGCAAGGCCGACGGCGCGATGGACGCCGGCAACATGCTCAAGCCCGCGCTGGCGCGCGGCGAGCTGCACTGCGTGGGCGCCACCACCCTGGACGAGTACCGCAAGTACATCGAGAAGGACGCGGCGCTGGAGCGCCGCTTCCAGAAGGTGCTGGTGGGCGAGCCCAGCGTGGAAGACACCATCGCGATCCTGCGCGGCCTCAAGGAACGCTACGAGGTGCACCACGGCGTGGACATCACCGACGGCGCGCTGATCGCGGCGGCCAGGCTGTCGCACCGCTACATCACCGACCGCAACCTGCCGGACAAGGCCATCGACCTGATGGACGAGGCCGCCTCGCGCATCCGCATCGAGATCGACTCCAAGCCGGAGGCACTGGACCGCCTGTACCGCCGCCTGATCCAGCTCAAGATCGAGCGCGAGGCGCTGAAGAAGGAAAACGACGAAGGCGCGCGCCGCTCGCTGGCCGAGCTGGAGAAGTCCATCGCCGGCCTGGAGCGCGAATACTCCGACCTGGAAGAGAAGTGGAAGGCGGAGAAGGCCTCCGTCGCCGGCTCGGCCGGCGTCAAGGAGGAGCTGGAGCGCGCGCGCCTGGAGCTGGAAGCCGCGCGCCGCGCCGGCGACCTGTCGCGCATGGCGGAGCTGCAGTACGGCCGCATCCCGGAGCTGGAACGCCGCGCCGCCGAGGCCGCGGCCGTGCCCGAGGGTGCGCCGAAGAAGTTCGAGTTGCTGCGCAATTCCGTGACCGAGGACGAGATCGCCGAGATCGTCGGCCGCTGGACCGGCATCCCGGTGTCCAAGCTGCTGGAAGGCGAGCGCGAAAAGCTGCTGCGCATGGAAGACGAATTGCACAAGCGCGTGGTGTCGCAGGACGAGGCCATCGCCGCCGTGTCCAACGCCATCCGCCGCTCGCGCGCCGGCCTGTCCGACCCCAACCGGCCGATCGGCTCCTTCCTGTTCCTGGGCCCCACGGGCGTGGGCAAGACCGAGTTGTGCAAGGCCCTGGCGAGCTTCCTGTTCGACACCGAGGAAGCGATGGTGCGCGTCGACATGTCCGAGTTCATGGAGCGGCATTCCGTGTCGCGCCTGATCGGCGCTCCGCCGGGCTATGTCGGCTACGACGAGGGCGGCTATCTCACCGAGGCCGTGCGGCGCCGTCCCTACTCCGTGATCCTGCTCGACGAGGTCGAGAAGGCGCATGCCGACGTGTTCAACGTGCTGCTGCAGGTGCTGGACGACGGCCGCCTGACCGACGGCCAGGGCCGCACCGTCGACTTCCGCAACACCGTGCTGGTGATGACCTCCAACCTCGGCTCGCAGCTGATCCAGGAAATGCTGAGCAAGGACGAGGAGTCACGTCCGCAGTACGACGCGATCAAGGAAGCGGTGATGGGCGTGGTCGGCAGCCACTTCCGGCCGGAATTCATCAACCGCATCGACGAGGCGGTGGTGTTCCACCCGCTGGGCTCCTCGCAGATCCGCGCCATCGCCCGGTTCCAGACCGCGCGCGTCACCCAGCGCCTGGCGGAGCGCGGCATCGGCCTGGAATTCAGCGACGCCGCACTGGACCTGCTGTCGCAGGCCGGCTACGACCCGATCTACGGCGCGCGCCCGCTGAAGCGCGCGATCCAGTCCCTGGTGGAGAACCCGCTGGCGCGGGAGATCCTGGACGGGCGGTTTGCGGCGGGGGATCGGGTGCTGGTGGATGCGGCGGAGGGGCGGCTGAGCTTCCAGCGCTGAAGCCTGCTGTCCCCTCTCCCGCCCCGCGGGAGAGGGTGGCCGATAGGTCGGGAGAGGGTTTCTGTGAATCCAGACTTGGGTAGTCCCTGCCCGATTTACAGAACCCCTCTCCCCCACCCCTCTCCCGCAAGCGGGAGAGGGGACTGAATTGATTGAATTTCATGCCAAATCCCGCCCCGGAGAACCCACTGCGGGATTTGCCGTTTCTGCACCATAGGCACCCCCGGGCAGGGCAGGCTACAATGCAAATCATTCTTATCTAGTCTTCACCAGCGCCCCATGACCCTGTCCGACCTGCCCCGCAACACCCCCGCCGTCGTGGTCGGGGTCCAGGACGTGGCCGCGGGCGACCCCATCGCCGTGCGCCTGCGGGAACTGGGTTTCGTCGCGGGCGAGCCGGTGCGGGTCACGGCCCAGGGGCCGGCCGGGCGCGAGCCGCTGCTGGTGCAGATCGGCTACACCCGCTTCGCCCTGCGCCGCGCCGAGGCCGCGCGCGTCACCGTGAAGCTGGCGGAGGCACAGGCATGAGCAGCGAAGCCGCCCTGCGCATCGCCCTGGTAGGCAACCCCAACTGCGGCAAGACCGCGCTGTTCAACCGCCTGACGGGCGCGCGGCAGAAGGTGGCGAATTACGCGGGCGTCACCGTCGAGCGCAAGGAAGGGCGCTTCCTCGCACCCTCCGGCCGCCATGTTCAGGTGCTGGACCTGCCGGGCGCCTACAGCCTGGCCGCCACCAGCCCCGACGAAGCGGTGACCCGCGACGTCTGCCTGGGCCGCTTCGAGGGCGAGGCCCGCCCGGACCTGCTGGTCTGCGTGGTCGACGCCACCAACCTGCGCCTGCACCTGCGCTTCGTGCTGGAGCTGCAGCGCCTGGGCCTGCCGATGGTGATGGCCCTGAACCTCTGCGACGCCGCCGAGCGCCGCGGCATCCGCATCGACGTGGCGAAGCTGCAGGCCGGCCTCGGCATTCCGGTGGTTCAAACCGTGGCGGTGCGTCGCGGCGGTGCCGCGGAGCTGCTCACGCAACTCGACGGCAAGCTGCCGCCGCTGTCGCCGCCGCTGCCCGAGGGCGCCGACCTGCACGCCGAAGTCAGCCGCCTGCTGTCCACGGCCGTGAGCGTGCCGCAGCGCACCGCACGCATCGACGACGCGCTCGACAACGTGCTGCTGCACCCGGTGTTCGGCCTGGCCATCCTGGCGGTGCTGATGTTCACCATCTTCCAGGCCGTGTTCTCCTGGGCCGCCCCGCTGATGGACGGCATCGACGCCGGCGCGGCCTGGCTCGGCGGTACGGCCGGCGAATTGATGCCCGAGGGCCTGCTCAAGAGCCTGCTGGTGGACGGCATCATCGCCGGCCTCGGCGGCGTCATCATTTTCCTGCCGCAGATCCTGATCCTGTTCCTGTTCATCCTGCTGCTGGAGGAATCCGGCTACCTGCCGCGCGCGGCCTTCCTGCTGGACCGCATGATGGTCGGTGCCGGCCTCACCGGCCGCAGCTTCATCCCGCTGCTGTCCAGCTTCGCCTGCGCGATCCCCGGCATCATGGCCGCGCGCACCATCCAGGACCCGCGCGACCGCCTCGCCACGATCCTGGTGGCGCCGCTGATGACCTGCTCGGCGCGCCTGCCGGTGTACGCGCTGCTGATCGCGGCCTTCATCCCCGCGCAGAACGTCGGCCCCTTCAACCTGCAGGGCCTGGTGCTGTTCGCGCTCTACGCCGCCGGCATCCTCAGCGCCCTGGTGGTGGCCTACGTGATGAAGTGGATGCGCCGCGACCACAGCGAGCATTCGCTGCTGCTGGAGCTGCCGAGCTACCGCCTGCCCAATCCCAGGGACGTGGCCATCGGCCTGTGGGAGCGCGCCAGCATCTTCCTCAAGCGCGTCGGCACCATCATCCTGGCGCTGACGGTGATCCTGTGGTTCCTGTCGAGCTTCCCGGCGCCGCCGGAAGGCGCCACCGGCGCCGCCATCGACTACAGCCTGGCCGGCCACATCGGCCGCTGGATGCAGCCGCTGTTCGCGCCCATCGGCTTCAACTGGCAGATCTGCATCGCGCTGATCCCCGGCCTGGCGGCGCGCGAGGTGGCGGTGAGCGCCCTGGGCACCGTCTACGCGCTCTCGGCCACCGTCGAAGATCCTTCCGCCACGCTGATGCCGATCATCGCCAGCCAGTGGAGCCTGGCCACGGCGCTGTCGCTGCTGGCCTGGTACGTCTACGCCCCGCAGTGCCTGGCCACGCTGGCCACGATCCGCCGCGAAGGCGGCGGCTGGCGCCCCGTGGCCATCGCGACGGTCTACCTGTTCGGCCTGGCCTACCTGGCCTCGTTCATCACCTACCAGATCACGCTTGCACTGACGACATGATCAGCGCCTACGCCCTGTTCGAGTTCGCGGTGATCGGCGGCGCCCTGCTGCTGAGCCTGTGGACCGCGCTGGGCAAGCTGGCGCCGGGCTGGCGCCGGAGCATGGTCGCGCGCCTGCGCGGCAAGCCGGTGCTGGTGGCGGCGCCCTCCGGCGGTTGCGGCAGCTGCAACAGCTGCGGCGACTGCGACAGCCCCAAGCCGGCCGCCAAGGCCGAGCAGCCGGTGCGCTTTCACCGCGGCTAGGGCCGCGTGAGATAATCGCCGGCTAGGCCGCACCCCTGGCGGCGCCCGTGGTCGAAAACGCTGCATGACCCCTGATTCACCCCCACAGACCCCGCTCACCGGCGCCGCCACGGCGCTGGCCGCCGTGGAGCTGGCGCTGGCCCACGATGCCCCGGTGGTCGTGCTGGCCGGCAACGAGCAGCAGGCCCACCGCCTGGAGGAAGACCTGCGCTTCTTCCTCGCCGGCCGCCTGCCGCTGGTGCACCTGCCCGATACCGAGATCCTGCCCTACGACCAGTTCTCGCCGCACCAGGAGATCCTGTCGGATCGCCTGCGCGCGCTGGCGCGGCTGCCGCAGCTGGGCCGCGGCCTGCTGCTGGTCACCGCCGACGCCCTGATCCACCGCCTGCCGCCGCGCGACTGGCTGTCCGGGCGCAGCTTCCAGCTCGGCCTGGGCGACAAGCTCGATCCTCACGCCTTCCGCGAGCGCCTGGTCGCCTCCGGCTACCAGTCGGTGTCCGAGGTGCAGACCCAGGGCGAGTTCGCCGTGCGCGGCGCCTTGGTGGACCTGTTCCCCATGGGCAGCAACACCGCCTTCCGCATCGACCTGTTCGACGACGAGATCGAAACGATCCGCAGCTTCGACCCGGAAACCCAGCGCAGCCTCGACAAGGTCGACGAGATCCGCCTGCTGCCGGCGCGCGAGTTCCCCACCGACCGCGAGGGCATCGAGACCTTCCGCCGGCGCTACCGCGAATACTTCCCCGGCGATCCGGCGCGTTCGCAGATCTACTCCGAGGTCAGCCGCAAGCTGATGCCGGGCGGTATCGAGTCCTACCTGCCGCTGTTCTTCAACCACACCCACGGCCTGCTCGACTACCTGCCGCCGGGCGCCATGCTGGCGCCGGTCGCCGACATGGAGCAGGCGCTGCAGACCGACTGGCAGCAGATCGAGGAGCGCTACGAGCGCTACCGCGGCGACATCGAGCGGCCGCTGATGAAGCCGGCCGATCTCTACCAGGAGCCCGAGCAGGCGCTGCGCGAGATGGCGCTGTACGAGGTGCGCAAGCCCGGCAGCGACGCCCACGCCCTGCCCGCCGGCGTCGACGAACTGCGCACCTGGCTCAAGACCGCCACCGCGCGTGTGCTGTTCATCGCCGAGTCGCCCGGTCGCCGCGAGGCCGTGCTGGCCTGGCTCAAGCCCCTGGGCATCCTGCCGCGCGAGTACAAGGACTGGGCCGAGTTCGCCACCGACTCCAAGCGCTACGGCATCCTGCTGGGCCCGCTGCAGGACAGTTTCCACGTTCCCGGCGACAGCATCGCCGTGCTGTCCGAGGCGCAGCTGTTCGGCGCCCGCACGCCGATGCACACGCGCCGCGGCCGCGCCAGGATCCGCGACCCGGAAACCATCCTGCGCGATCTCTCCACGCTGTCGCTGGGCTCGCCGGTGGTGCACGTGCAGCACGGCGTGGGCCGCTACCGCGGCCTGGAGAAGCTCGACGCCGGCGGCATCGTCGCCGAGTACCTGCTGCTGGAGTACGCCGACGGCAAGCGCTACGTGCCGGTGGGCTCGCTGAACCTGATCCACCGCTACACCGGCAGCGAGGACGACAAGGCGCCGCTGCACGCCCTGGGCTCGGAGCGCTGGGCCAAGGCGCAGGCCAAGGCGCGCGAGAAGGCTGCCGACGTCGCCGCCGAGCTGCTGCAGATCCAGGCGCGCCGTGCCGCCAAGCCCGGCATGGCCCTGGAGTTCGACCAGGCCGATTACGAGCGCTTCTGCGAGAGCTTCCCGTTCACGCCCACGCACGACCAGCAGAAGGCGATCGACGCCGTGCTGGACGACCTGCGCAGCGAGAAGACCATGGACCGCGTGGTCTGCGGCGACGTCGGCTTCGGCAAGACCGAGGTGGCGCTGCGCGCCTGCTTCGCCGCCGCCCGCGCCGGCCGCCAGGTCTGCCTGCTGGCGCCCACCACGCTGCTGGCCGAGCAGCACGCCAAGAACTTCTCCGACCGCTTCGCCGGCTGGCCGATCCGCGTCGCCAGCCTGTCGCGCATGCGCACCGGCAAGGAACAGACGGCGATGCTCAAGCAGCTGGAAAGCGGCGCGCTGGACATCGTCATCGGCACGCACCGTCTGCTGCAGGCCGACGTGAAGTTCAAGAACCTGGGCCTGGTGGTGGTGGACGAGGAGCATCGCTTTGGCGTGCGCCACAAGGAAACGCTGAAGAACCTGCGCGCCGAGGTGGACCTGCTGACGCTCACCGCCACGCCGATCCCGCGCACGCTCAACATGTCGCTGGCCGGCCTGCGCGACCTGTCCATCATCGCCACGCCGCCGCCCTCGCGCATCGCCATCAAGACCGCGGTGCACGAGTGGAACAACACGCTGGTGTACGAAGCCTGCCTGCGCGAACTGCGCCGCGGCGGACAGGTCTACATCCTGCACAACGAGGTCAAGGACATCGAGCAGTTCTCGCGCAACATCCAGGAACTGGTGCCCGAAGGCCGCGTGCGCTACGCCCATGGCCAGATGCGCGAGCGCGATCTGGAACAGGTGATGCTGGATTTCTACCACCAGCGCTTCAACATCCTGGTCAGCACCACGATCATCGAATCCGGCATCGACGTGCCGACCGCCAACACCATCGTCATCGACCGCGCCGACACCCTGGGCCTGGCGCAGCTGCACCAGCTGCGCGGCCGCGTCGGCCGCTCGCACCACCGCGCCTATGCCTACCTGATGGTGCCGTCCAAGCGCTCGCTCAGCGTGGACGCGCAAAAGCGCCTGGACGCGATCGAGACCCTGGGCGACCTGGGCTCGGGCTTCGCGCTGGCCACGCATGATCTTGAAATCCGCGGCGCCGGCGAGCTGCTGGGCGAGGACCAGACCGGCCAGATCGAGGAAGTGGGTTTCACCATGTACGCCGAGCTGCTGGCGCGCGCGGTCAAGGCGATCCGCTCCGGCAAGATCGACGACAGCCCCTTCGGCCGCTCCGACTGCGAGGTGGACCTGGGCGCCTCAGCCCTGATCCCCGACGACTACATCCCCGACGTGCACGCGCGCCTGACGCTCTACAAGCGCATCGCCGAGGCCGCCACCGACGACGAACTGGACGAGCTGAAGGTGGAGATGATCGACCGCTTCGGCCTGCTGCCCGCGGCGGCGGAGCGCCTGTTCGACGCCACGCGCCTGCGCATCGCCGCCCAGGCCCTGGGCCTGTCACGCCTGCGCGCCGGCGCGCGCTCGGCCGCCTTCGACTTCGGCCCGCAGACGACGATCGACCCGGTGAAGATGATCAGGCTGATCCAGACCCAGCCCAAGTACTGGAAGCTGGAAGGACAGAAGCGCCTGCACTGGTATGCCAACCTGGAGAAGGTGGAGGAGCGGGCGGAGATGTTGTTGAAGGCGATGGGGATGCTGAAGTAGTCGTTTCTTTCTTTGTCCCCTCTCCCGCTTGCGGGAGAGGGATACAGGGAGAGGGTTTCTGTAAATCGTAGCTGGGCTAGTCCATGCACGATTTACAGAAACCCTCTCCCGGCCTCCGGCCACCCTCTCCCGCAAGCGGGAGAGGGGACAACTTGGTTGCGCTACGCGACCGCCAGCCGCTCTCTCGCACCCGCATACTCCCGCTTCAACCGCGACACCAGCATCTCCACGCTCTCGATCTGCTTCACCGCGCCGATCCCCTGGCCGCAGCCCCAGATGTCCTTCCAGGCCTTCGACTTGGTCGCTTCACCCGCGCCGAAATCCATGTCGCTGGCACTACCCTTTTCCAGCGCATCCGGATTGAGCCCGGCGTTGACGATGGAGGGCCGCAGGTAGTTGCCGTGCACGCCGGTGAAGAGATTGGAGTAGACGATGTCGTCGGCGCCGCAGTCGACGATCATCTGCTTGTAGCGCTCATCGGCATTGGCTTCGCGCGTGGCGATCAGCGCCGAACCCATGTAGGCCAGGTCCGCGCCCATGGCCTGCGCGGCGAGGATGGCGTTGCCGTTGGCGATGGAGCCCGACAGCAGCAGCGGCCCGTCGAACCACTCGCGGATCTCCTGGATCAGGGCGAAGGGCGACAGCGTGCCGGCATGGCCGCCGGCGCCGGCAGCCACCGCGATCAGGCCGTCGGCGCCCTTCTCGATCGCCTTCTTCGCGAAATGGTTGTTGATGATGTCGTGCAGCACGATGCCGCCGTAGGAGTGCACCGCCTCGTTGACTTCGGGGCGCGCGCCCAGCGAGGTGATCACCACCGGCACCTTGTACTTCACGCAGACCTCAAGGTCGTGCTGCAGGCGCGCATTGGACTTGTGCACGATCTGGTTCACGGCGTAGGGCGCGGCCGGCGTGTCCGGGTTGGCCTGGTTCCAGGCGTCCAGTTCCTCGTTGATGCGCTTGAGCCAGACCTCCAGCAGTTCCGCCGGGCGCGCGTTCAGCGCCGGGAAAGAGCCGATGATGCCGGCCTTGCACTGCGCGATCACCAGGTCCGGGTTGGACACGATGAACAGAGGCGCGCCGACCACGGGCAGGCGCAGGCGGTTCTTGAGTTGTGCAGGCAGGGCCACGGCGTTCTCCATATGCAAGATATTGCATATCCTTGCACAAGGGCCGATCATATGCAATATCTTGCATATCAGGCCATTCCCGGAAGCCCGCCATGTCCCTCAAGAACGCCATCCTCGTCCTGCTCGAAGGCAAGCCCGGCACCGGCTACGACCTGGCACAGCGCTTCCGCGGCGGTATCGGCCAGTTCTGGAGCGCTTCCCACCAGCAGATCTACCAGGAGCTGAAGGCTCTGGGGCAGGAAGGACTGGTGGAGTTCGAACTGCAGGAGCAGGCCTCGCGGCCCGACCGCAAGCACTACCGCATCACGCCGGAGGGCCGTGCCTCGCTGAAAGGCTGGCTGGAGGCGGCCTGGAAGCCGGAAAGGATCAGCAGCGCGATCCTGATGCGCCTGTATGCAGCCAACCTGGCGGACCCGGCGCCCCTGCTGGCGGAACTGGAGCGCAACCTTGCGCAATTCCGCGACAAGCTGGACGAGTACCTGCAGCTCGAGGCTTCGCATCTCGACCGCAGCGGCAACTCCAGCCGCCGGCAGGCGCTGGTCTACGTCGCGCTGCGCTTCGGCATCCGCAACCTGCAGAGCTGGATGACGCTGCTGACCGAGGTGCGTGCCCTGCTGACCGAGGGCAAGGTACCGGACCAGCCGGCGCTCAAGCCCTAGGGCCTGTCATCAATTCCCCGGTCGCTGCGATGCCCCCGTATTTGCCGCCAGGCAAGGCGCGAGGAGGTCGCTTATCGGGAATAAGAGACTGACGAGCAACACGGCATGGCGGCAAAGACGGGGGCACCCGAAGGGCGGGGCCGCCTGGGCGCAGGGCGTCGCCCCGAGTCGCTGATGTACTTCGAGTACACGGCGCGCCCCGGGGCATAGCCCTGCACCCAGGCGGCCTCCGTCGCAGCGACCAGGGAATTGATGACAGGCCCTAGGAGGCGAGCAACTCGTCGAAGGGCCGCGCCACCGAGATCGCGTGGCCCTGCACCCAGTCGACGCCGATGCCGCGCAGTGCCTCGACCAGGCTGTTGTCCTCGACATGCTCGGCGATGGTGATGAGGCCCATGTCGTGGCCGATGCGGTTGATCGCCTCGACCATGCCGCGGTCCAGGCGGTTGGCCTGCATCGAGCGCACGAAGCTGCCGTCGATCTTGATGTAGTGCACCGGCAGGTTGCGCAGGTAGGAGAACGAGGCCATGCCGGAGCCGAAGTCGTCCAGCGCGAAGCGGCAGCCGGTTTCCGACAGGCGTTCGATGAAGGCGCGCGCCTCGCTCAGATGCGTGATCGCGGCGGTCTCGGTGATCTCGAAGCAGACCTGCAGCGGCGACACGCCGGACTCGCGGAGGCGCTCGACGACGAAATCGAGGAAGCGGGGATCGCCCAGCGACAGGCCGGAGATGTTGATGGCGTAGATGATGCCGTCCTTGCGCCCGGCGATGCCGTCCAGGGCCGTGTTCACCACCCAGCGGTCCAGCGCGCTCATCATGTAGTAGCGCTCGGCGGCGGCGATGAACTCCGCCGGCGGCTGCATCTCGCCGCCGGGGCCGCGGATGCGCAGCAGCAGTTCGCGATAGACCACTTCGCCCGGAGCGTCGGCACGCACCACATCCTCGTAATAGAGGCTGAACTGATTTTCGTCCAGCGCGCGGTTGATGCGGCTGACCATGCTCATCTGGTTGTAGCGGCGCGCCGCCTCGTCGTCGTCCTCGGCCAGGCGCACGCGGTTGCGGCCGCTGTCCTTGGCGGCATAGCAGGCGGCGTCGGCCAGCGACATCACGCGCGAGCTGTCCGGCGTGCGGGCATTGATCGTCACCGCGCCCATGCTGGCGGTGGTGCTGAAGCTCTGCCCTTCCCAGACGAAGCGGTTGCCGCGCGCGGCTTCGAGCATGCCTTCGAGCAGCGGCATGCCCTCACCCAGGCCGGTATCCTCCAGCAGCACGCCGAACTCGTCCCCGCCCAGGCGCGCCAGCGCATCCTCCGGCCGCAGCGAGGCGCGGAACACCGCGGCAATCTGGCGCAGCATCTCGTCGCCGGCGAAGTGGCCGTGGACGTCGTTGACCACCTTGAACTGGTCCAGGTCGATGTAGCCCAGCAGGTGCTCCACGCCGTGGCGGCGCGAGCGGTTCAGCGCCAGGTTGACGCGTCGCTCGAACTCGTCGCGGTTGAGCAGGCCGGTGACCGGGTCGTGCGAGCTGCGGTAGGCCAGCTCCTCCGACAGCAGGTTCATGCGCGTGTAGTCCTCGAACACCACCACCGCGCCGCTGATGCCGCCGTCGGGGCGCAGCAGCGCACCGGCCGAGCAGCGCAGGTTGAGGTGACGGCCATCGCGGCTCAGCGACTGGTGTTCCGAGGAGATGCGCGCCGCGCCGCCCTGCAGACAGAGGCGCAGCGGGTTGCGCGGCGGAGCGCCGGCGGGCGACAGCAGGCGCAATACGCGTTCATGCGACTGGCCCAATGCGCGGGCACGGCTCCAGCCGGTGAGTTCCTCGGCGCGGTCGTTCATGCCGACCACCAGGCCGTGCTCGTCGGTCTCGATCACGCCCTCGCGCATCAGCGACAGGCCCATCGCGCCGTAGCCGGCCTGGCCGGCGCCGCCGGCGGTGAGCGCCGACTCGCCGCGCCGCTCGTGCAGCTCGGCAACCAGGCAACCGGCGTCGGGGACGGGACGGCTCAGGAACAGGCGATGCGGGCGCGTCAGCGAGCCCAGCTGCAGGCGCACGTCCACCTCGACGCGCGAATCCAGCTGCAGCTTGGCGGCGGCCAGGATCGGCTCGCGGTCGGTGGCGTCGAACAGCTCTTCCAGCTTGCGCCCCTGCGGCAGGCGTTCCGGCACGCCCAGCAGGGCCAGCATGGCATCGTTGACGCGGAGGATGCGGCGATCGGTATCCAGCAACGCCATCGGCAGGGCCGACAGGCGAAAGGCGGACAGGAAGAACGTGCCGAGCCGCTCGGAGTATCCGGCCGCGTCGCGTGACCATGCCGGCTCGCGGTCGGCGGAACCGGCAGTACGGGAGGCAGCAGGGTTGCGGCTATCGGCAGACATGGAGCGGGACGAAAAACCTCCTGATCACCGGAGAATAGCTCAGCCGCGTCGCCGCCGTGTCACCGGATCAGGGGGTCCCCCGATGCCTGTTTCAGAGCTGCGGCAGCGTCTCGCCCAGGATCGCGCGCACCCGGCTCATGCCGGTCTCGATCGACTGGTGGATTTCGGCATGGATATCGCCCAGGCCCATCACGCCCGCAGCCCAGTTCACCGACACGGCGAGGCAGGCGTAGTCCAGCTTCAGCTCGCGCGCCAGTGCGGCCTCCGGCATGCCGGTCATGCCGACCATGTCGCAGCCGTCGCGCTGCATGCGGCGGATTTCGGCAACCGACTCCAGGCGCGGCCCCTGGGTCACGCCATGGATGCCGGCACCCACGGTGACGCCGGCACGGCCGGCGGCCTCCGACAGGGCCTGGCGCAGGCGCTCCGAATAGGGCTGGGTGAACTCGACATGCTCCAGCCCGGAGCCCTCGCGGCCATCGAAATAGGTATGTTCGCGGCCCCAGGTGTAATCGACGATATCCTGCGGCACCGCCACCGCTCCGGGCTCGAACCAGGGCGCGATGGCGCCCACCGCGGCAATGGCGAGGACGCTCTGCACCCCGGCCTCGCGCAGCGCCCAGATGTTGGCGCGGTAGTTGATCGCGTGCGGCGGCAGCTTGTGGCCCTCGCCGTGCCGCGCCAGGAAGATCGCCTGGGTACCGTAGACACGGCCTTCCAGCAGCGGCGCGCTGGGCGCGCCGTAAGGCGTGGAGAGCTCGATGCGGCGCCCGATCTCCAGGCCCGGCCACTGGTTCATGCCGGTGCCGCCGATGACTGCGATCTTGGTCATTTACATGCCTTTAACTGCATAAATGGCCGGCAACTGCCGCCAGTATTCCTTGTAGTCCATGCCGCAGCCGAAGACGTAGCGGTCCACCAGCTGCAGGCCGATGAACTCGGCGTAGGCCTCGGGTGCGCGGCGGTCGTGGATCTTCTCCGCCAGCACCGCCACCTTGAGACTGGCCGGCTGGAATTCCGACAGCGCCTTGCGGATCGCCACCAGGGTATGGCCCTCGTCGAGGATGTCGTCGATCACCAGCACGTCCCTGCCCTTCAGCTCGCGATCGGGCTGGCGCTTCCACAGCAGGCCGCCGCCGGCGGTGGCGCCGCGATAGCGGGTGGCGTGCAGGTAATCGATCTCGAAGGCGAAATCGAGGCGCTGGGTGATTTCGGAGGTGGCGTGCAGGCCGCCGACCATCACGCAGAGGATCAGCGGGTTGCGGCCGATGTACTCCTCGCGGATGCGCTCGGCCAGGCGGTCGTAGGCCCGCCGCACGGTACTCGCGTCGTGCAGGCAGTCGGCTTCCGCCAGCACCTGGTTGGCGTGATCGGCGGCGGCGTTCATGCCGGGACCTTGCGGTAAAGCTTCTTCAGGCGGTCGCTGCCGGCCTTGGAGGGCTTGATGTCCTTCAGCGCTTCCAGCAGGGCCACGGCCGTGGGGCGGTCGTTGCACACCGGCAGCATGTCGCAGCCGGCATCCAGCGCCAGGCGTGCGCGCTCCTCCATGTTGCCGATCACGGCGGCGCCGTTCATCGACAGGTCGTCGCAGAACAGCGCGCCCTCGAAGCCGAGTTCGTCACGCAGGATGGTCTTGATCCACTTGGCCGACAGCGAGGCCGGCTTCTGGTCCACCGACGGATAGCGGATGTGCGCCATCATCAGCGACTCCACGCCCTCGTCGATCAGGCGCTTGAACGGCACCAGGTCGGTGGCGCGGATTTCTTCCTCGCTGCGGCGGTCGATCGGCAGCTCCAGGTGCGAGTCGGCCGCCACCGCGCCATGCCCCGGGAAGTGCTTGCCGGTGGCGGACAGGCCCAGTTCCTTGAGGCCGCTGCGGAAGGCGCTGGCGAGCCGCACGATGGTGTCGGTGTCCTGTGCGAAGGCGCGGTCGCCGATGATCGTGCTGACGCCGCAGTCGCGGTCCAGCACCGGCGCGAAGCACAGGTCGATGCCGTAGGACGATATCTCGCGGGCAATGGTCAGGCCCTGCTCGCGTGCATCCGTGCAGGCGCGCTCGGCATCCTCGGTGAACAGCTTGCCGATGGCGCCCATGGCCGGGATGCGCGAGAAGCCGACGCGGAAGCGCTGCACACGCCCGCCCTCGTGGTCCACCGCCAGCAGCAGGCGCGGCGTCTTCACCGCGAGGATGTCGTCGCAGAGTGCCTTGAGCTGCTCGGGGTCGCGGTAGTTGCGCGTGAACAGGATCACGCCGCCGACCAGCGGGTGCGACAGCACCTCGCGATCCTCGGCGGTGAGTTCCTGGCCGGGAACGTCGAGCATCAGCGGGCCGATGAGGGCGGATTTCTTACTCGTGGATTTCAACGTCTGTACCTGCGGGAACAAGATCGAACAATTCAATGACATCTTCATTGCGCATGCGCACGCAGCCATGCGAACCGGGCCTGCCCAGTTCGGTGAGGGGCGGCGTGCCATGCAGGTATATGTAGCGGCGGAAGGTATCGACGCAGCCCAGGCGGTTGCGGCCGCGCTCGGTGCCCGACAGCCACAGGATGCGGGTCAGCATCCAGTCGCGCCGCGGCTGGCGCTGGTGCGCCTCGGGCGTCCAGAGCTCGCCGGTATGGCGGCGCGCCACGAACACCGCGTTGGCCGGCTTGCCCGCGCCGATCTTGGCGCGCACGCGGTGGCGGCCGCGCGGCGTGCAGCCGCTGCCCTGGATCTCGCCGGGGCCGTTGGCGCCGGTGGAGACCGGGTACTCGCGCAGGACCTGCCCGCCGTCGAGCAGCCGCAGGCGCTGGCGCGTCAGGTCAATGTCGATCTTCATCGGGCCAGGTCTGCCAGGGGTGCAGGGCGAGATGGTGATTGTAGTAGCGCCGGTCCTCGGTCAGCTCGCGGCCCAGCCAGGCGGGCTTGCCGAAGGGCTGGTCGGCGCTGTCCAGTTCGATCTCCGCCACCACCAGGCCGGCGTTGTCGTTGATGAACTCGTCGACTTCCCAGGTCAGGCCGTCGATCTCGATGTAGTGCCGGGTCTTTTCCAGCCGGCCGACGCAGAGCGTGTCGAGCATCTCGCGGGCATGGGCCGGCGGAATGTCGTACTCGTATTCGGCGCGCGCGGCACCGACCACGGCGGCCTTGATGTTGAGCTTCGCGTTCTCGCCTTCCAGGCGCACGCGCACCGAGGTCTTGCCGCCCTCGCCCGCCAGGTAGCCCTGGCGCATCGGCAGCGAACGGCTCACCTGGCCGCGCCAGGCATCGCTCACCACCAGGAACTTGCGTTCGATTTCGATCGGCATGGCTTCGCTCTCAGCGCTCGAACAAGGCCATGCTTTCGACATGGGTGGTATGCGGGAACATGTCCATCACGCCGACCCGCGTCAGGCGATAGCCGTATTCGTGGACCAGGGTGCCGGCGTCGCGCGCCAGCGTGCCCGGGTGGCAGGAGACATAGAGGATGTGCGAGGGTTTGCGCTTCGCCACCGCCGGCAGGATTTCGCGGGCACCGGCGCGCGGCGGATCCAGCAGCACCTTGTCGAAAGGCTGCTGCAGCCAGTCGACGTTGGCATCGGTCTTGAAGAGGTCGGCCTTCTCGAAACGGATGTCGGTGATACCGTTGCGCTCGGCGTTCTCGCGGGCACGCCGCACCAGGCCGATCTCGCCCTCGGCCGCGATCACCCGGGCACCGGCGCGGGCCAGCGGCAAGGAGAAATTGCCCAGGCCGCAGAACAGCTCCAGCACGCGCTCGCCGGGCTTGATGTCCAGCCATTCGATGGCCTGGCGTACCACCTTCTGGCTGACACCGCCGTTGACCTGGATGAAATCGGAGGGCTCGAAGCGCAGGCGCAGGTCGGAGCCGTCCGGCGAGTATTCCAGCGGCCGGGCCGGCTCGTTCAGCGGCACGATGCTGTCCAGGCCGCCGGGCTGCAGGTAGATCTCGAAGCCCTCGGCAGCGCCGAAGGCGGCGATCTTCTCGCGGTCCTGCTCGGTCGGCGGCTGCAGCACACGCATCACCAGCGCCACGTGCTCGCCGCAGGCCAGCTCGATCTGCGGGATGCTCGGCGCGATCGTCAGCGTGTCGAACAGGCGACCGATGTCGCGCAGTTTCAGTCCCACGCGCGGATCCAGCACGGCGCAGGATTCCAGCATCGACATGAAATCGCTGTTGCGCTCGCGGAAGCCCACGCGCACGCCACCCTTGGTCGGCAGGCGCTTGGCGCCCAGGCGCGCACGGCGGCGGTAACCCCAGACCGGGCCGAGCATCGGCGGCACCACGGTTTCCGGCGTCAGCTTGCCGATGCGCTCCAGGCCGTCGAGCAGCTGCTTCTGCTTGAACTCGATCTGGCGGTCCGCGGCGAGGTGCTGCATGGCGCAGCCGCCGCAGGTGCCGAAATGCGCGCAGCCCGGCTCGACGCGGTCCGGCGAGGCGCGGTCGACGCGCGTCACCTGGCCTTCGTCGGCATCGCGCGAGGTGGCGGTGTAGCGGAACTGCACCAGCTCGCCGGGCAGCGCGTCGGCGATGAAGGTGGCCTTGCCATCGACGCGCGCGAAGCCGCGGCCGTTGTGGTCCAGGTCGACGATCTCGGCGGCGAACTCGCCGGCGGGCAGTGGTTTCTTGCGATGAGCGGCCATGATCAGCCCTTGTTCCAGGCTTCGAGGAATTCTTGCCAGTGCGGCGCCGTGCTGGCGCGCAGGAATTCCTTCACCCGCTCGATCTCCTGCGCCAGCCCTGCCGTGTCGAGCAGGCCGCGCATGAACTGGAAGCGCAGGTAGACCAGCCAGGTATTGAGCACGTCGGTCTCGCAGTAGGCACGGATTTCGGCCAGCTTGCCGGCCTGGAAGGCGTCGAACACCATCGAGCCGTCCAGGCCCAGCTTGCCCGGCAGGCCCAGCAGCAGGGCGATCTCGTGCAGCGGCGCGTTCTGGCGGCCGGTATACATCGCCAGCACGTCCATCAGGTCGGTGTGGCGGAACTGGTAGCGGCCCAGGTAGTTGTCCCACTTCGCCTCGCGGTCGAAGTGCCCGGTGTCCCAGTAGCGCGGCGCCTGCACGCCGTTGATCAAGGCGCGGTAATGCAGCACCGGCAGGTCGAAACCGCCGCCGTTCCAGGACACGATCACCGGGCGATACTTCTCGATGCCGTCGAAGAAGCGTCGCACCAGTTCGGCCTCGTCGCTGGATTCCTCACCGAGGGACCAGCAGCGGAAACTGTCGCCCTGGCGCAGCGACACCGAGATCGCGACGATGCGCTGCAGGTGCGCGGGCTGGAAGTCATTGCCCTTGGCGGCCATGCGCAGCGAGCGCATCGCAGCCGCGACCTCGCCGTCGTTCATGCCCTGCAGGTCATGGATGCGGCGGCCGCCCTCGAGATCGGGGACGGTCTCGATGTCGAAGACCAGGGTTGTCTGGATGGACATGATTCAGTCCGCAAATGAACGCGAATCAACGCAAATCGACACGCAGCGGAATTCGCGTTCATTTGCGTTCATTTGCGGACTGCCTTTTGCTTTCAAGACGGAAAGACGCCGGTGGAGATGTAGCGGTCGCCGCGGTCGCAGACGATGCTGACGATCACCGCGTTCTCCACCTCGCGGCAGAGCTGCAGCGCCGCCCACAGGGCGCCGCCGCTGCTGGGGCCGCAGAACAGGCCCTCGATGCGGCCCATCTCGCGCATGGTGTTCTCGGCATCGGCGGCGCTGACCTCGATCACGCGGTCGACGCGCCTGCTGTCGAAGATCGTCGGCAGGTAGGCCTCGGGCCACTTGCGGATGCCGGGGATGGAGCTTTCGCCATCCGGCTGCACGCCGATCACCTGGATCGCCGGGTTCTTCTCCTTGAAGAAGCGCGAGCAGCCCATGATCGTGCCGGTGGTGCCCATCGACGACACGAAGTGCGTGATGCGCCCATCCGTAGCCTGCCAGATTTCCGGGGCGGTGCCCTCGTAGTGGGCGCGCGGATTGTCCGGGTTGCCGAACTGGTCCAGCACCTTGCCCTTGCCGGCCGCCTGCATCTCCAGCGCCAGGTCGCGGGCCCCTTCCATGCCCTGCTGCTGGGTCACCAGCACCAGCTCGGCGCCGAAGGCCTTCATCACCGCGCGGCGCTCCACCGACAGGTGCTCCGGCATGATCAGCACCATGCGGTAGCCCTTCACGGCGGCGGCCATCGCCAGGGCGATGCCGGTATTGCCGGAGGTGGCCTCGATCAGGGTGTCGCCGGGCCTGATCTCGCCGCGCTCCTCGGCGCGCCGGATCATGGAATACGCCGGGCGGTCCTTGACCGAGCCGGCCGGGTTGTTGCCCTCCAGCTTCACCAGCAAGGTATTGTTGCCGGTACCGGGCATGCGCCGGAGCTGGGCAAGCGGGGTATTGCCGATAAAATCGGCGAGCGAGGGAAAGTTCATGGTGCCTATTCTAACCGTTGGGTTCACTGGATGAGGCTCAAAAGCCTCTGGCAGCAGCGCGTCCACGGCTGGCCCTGGCTCCTGATCCCCGGGGGCCTGGTCTGGGGCGCCGGTTTCCTGCTGATCCGGGAATCCCCGGTGGCCATCGGCCTGTGGCTGGGCCTGGGCGGCCTGGGCCTGGGGCTGGCGGCCATCGCCAACCGCAAGCTGGGCCTGGCCCAGCGCGGCCAGCTGGAGGTGCTGCGGCAGCTGGCCACCGGCCGGGTGGAAACCCGTGCCGCCGCCGACCTGCCGGGCCTGTCCGGCGAACTGAGCATCCAGATCAACCAGACCGGCCGCCTGCTGGCCCAATACCGCGACCAGCTCGACCAGCAGGTCGGCCAGGCCACCACCCGCCTGCGACAGGACCTGCAGCGGGTCCATGAAAAGGGAGAGCTGCTGCGCCGCTCCCTGGCCGACAGCCAGGATTCGGCCCGCGCCCAGTCCGAACTGTTCTCCAACCTGTCGCACGAGCTGCGCACCCCGCTGACCGCGATCCTGGGCTACGCCGACCTTTTGCGCCGTTCCGGCCTCAACGAGGAGCAGCGCCAGCAGCTCAATACCCTGGACAAGTCGGCCCGCTCGCTGCTGTCGATGATCAACGACCTGCTCGACTGGAGCCGCATCGAGGCCGGCCACCTGCGCCTCAACGAGGAAAACTTCGACCTGCAGGACACGGTGGAGGACACCACCGCCCTGCTGGCGCCGCTGGCCTATGAAAAGGTGCTGGAACTGGTGCAGATCGTCTACCACGACGTGCCGCAGAAGCTGGTGGGCGACGGCCCGCGCCTGCGGCAGATCCTCACCAACCTGATCTCCAACGCCATCAAGTTCACCGAGAACGGCGAGGTGGTGCTGCGCGTGATGCGCGAGAAAGAAGAAGGCGAGCGCCTGTGGCTGCGCTTCGCCATCTCCGACACCGGCGTCGGTATCGCCCCCGAGCAGCAGCGCCGCCTGTTCCAGCCCTTCCACCAGGTCGGCCGCAGCCAGCGCGGCGGCAGCGGCCTGGGCCTGTCGATCACCCGGCGCCTGGCCGAGCTGATGGGCGGCCGCGTGGAACTCGAGAGCACCCTGGGCAAGGGCTCGATCTTCAGCGCCGTACTGCCCTTCCACGGCACCGCCGAAAAGCCGGCGCCGCAGCCGCTGCAGGAAAAGTCGGCCTGGCTGCACGAGGCACACCCGATCGCGCGCCTGGCGCTGACCCACTGGCTGGAGTTCTGGGGCATGCAGGTGCGTGCCTTCGACTCGGTGGAGCGGCTCAACGAAGCCCTGCTGCACTCCACCCGCATGCCGGACGTGGCCATCGTCGGGCTCAAGGAGATCGAGGCCGACGACCAGCCGGTGCTGGAACTCTGCGGCCTGTGCCGCCAGCACCGCCCGCCCCTGCTGATCCTGGTGGCCTCGGCCTCGCTGGACGTGCACCAGACCCTGCGCGAGGCCGGCGCCGGTGCCTGCCACGCCAAGTCCATCGGCCGCCGCCCGCTGCAGACCGAACTGCTGCGCCTGATCTCGCCGCCCGAGGAAAAGGACGAGCGCCCGCTGGTCGACCGCCTGGCCCTGGTGGCCGACAACAACCCGGTCAACCGCCGCTACATCGCCGCGCTCTGCGCCGGCCTGGGCCTGGAAGTGGTGGAAGCCAACGACGGCCGCGAAGCCCTGAACCTGTGGCGCCGCAGCCCCGGCGACTTCCTGCTGCTGGACGCGCACATGCCGGAAATGGACGGCCCCACCTGCGCCCGCGAAGTGCGCAAGCTGGAGGCCGAGGGCAAGGCCGGCGCGCGCAGCCGCATCCTGGCGATCAGCGCCTACCTGGAACCACACGAACGCCGTGACTTCCTCGAGGCCGGCGCCGACGAAATCCTGCTCAAGCCCTTCGACGAACGCCAGCTGCTGCGCGCCCTGGTCCCCGCCACCACCGCCACCACCGCCCCGGTCTCCACCATGCTGACCGAGGACCCGGACCTGCTGGCGCTGCTGCGCGAGGAACTGCCGCACCAGTTCGCCGCCCTGGAAAGCGCCTTCGCCGACGACGACCTCGACCTGGCGCGGGAATCCGCCCACACCCTGCACGGCACCGCCGCCTTCTACCACCTCACCAGCCTGCGCCAGAGCACCGCCGCGCTGGAACACAGCCTCAAGCGAGTCCCGTCCATCGCGGGCGATCCGCGCATTGCCGAGCAGCTGCATGCGGTGCGTACGGCGGTGGCGGAAACCTTGACGGCGATTGCGCGGAAGAGCGTGGCGACGCGGGGGTGATCGTCGCGCTTTGGCAATGCCTAAATGGCATTGCCTGCGACGATCGCCGCCCGGCCATGGATGGCCGGGCCGGGGGCCGCTGGGCGAACTGAAGTCTCGCCATGGATGGCGCACCGGCAGCGGAGTAGCCCGGATGCAATCCGGGGTTGTGCCGCGAGCCGATGGCGCCCTGGGCTGCGTCCAGGCTACGGTTGGGCTGATCAAAGAAAGAAATAAAGCTGCCGCGCCGCGCTTTCTGCGGCCCGACGGGCAGTGAAGCCAGCTTGTTAAAGAAGCCAGACGATTCCGCGACCTATTCGCGGATGCGTCAGTAGAGCCCTACTCGGTCAGCCCAGGTCGTCTGGTGTGGCGCCATGCGCAGCGCCTGGAGGAGAGAGGCCTCTCGCAGCTCGTGGGACTATTTTAATTTGCCGCGAGCGGGTTTCCCTAACGGAGTTCCGTATTTTTGCGGGGTGAATATCTTCGCGTTTCCCCTCTCCTCAGCGTGGCGTGGAAAGAAAATCGGGCGCGGCAACGAAAAAGCCCGGCACGGAGCCGGGCTGAATTTCGGACGCGAGGTCCCTGCGGAACATTATCGTTGGCTTTGCCGGGAATTCCTAACGGAGTTCCGCTTTTTCTGCGGAGCACCCCAGATTGAACTGGCCCAGGTCCCTATTTTCTATGTCTCAGTGCTAGGGGTGCACTCCATCAGTCTGCCTCCCAATTAGTTTCTCCTCGAACTCAGCGCTTAGCTATGGCAACGGCGCGGCCATCCCCAAAGCTTCTTTATAGGTTCCGGGCATTCTTATTGCTGATGAAAGTACAGGTAGCGCAAGGGCACAGAAAAAAACGGCCATCAAGGCTATACCCGCTGAATACTCTGGGGTGTTGGGAATTGGCCTCCTATCCTGAGAATCAGGAGACGCTATCAAGCATGCAGCAATTGATAGAACTGATATCGCCGCAATGGGCAATGAACACCATTTCAAACTCCCCTTCAAATATTTGAAATCTCCCTGAACAAGGCCAGCTCGAGATCGGCTCTGCTTTATAGTGTTGGTACATTCCGCCACCAGAAGCATTGAGATAGAAAAATTGCACATCACGGCAACTATTATTGAAGCCGAAATGCGAGGCGAAATTACCCAGCCACCACGAGCTTCCCAGTAAATCCAGACCTGGATTACAAGGCAGGCGAGGGTCTCAGTCATTGTCAAACGAAGAATCCATTTTCGATTGCTTAACTGCATGTTAGTTGCATCCGTGCTTAATGGACGAAAAAATCGGAGTAGCCCAGGTGCAATCCGGGGTTGCCGTGAGCCGATGGCACCCTGGACTGCGTCCAAACTACGGTTGGGCTCAGCACGTATGCAAGAAAAGAGGGGTGAACCGGCCCAGGTCCGGCCCCTTTTCTCCTTATATCGAGCACGAGTTAGAGCTTCTACGGCCTAACTGAACGCCAAAAAAAAGAAGAAAATTGCAAAGATCGAATACAAAAAAAAGGCCGTCCAAAACAAACCTGGCCTCTCAGAATGGCGAATGATCTCCCGTCCAAGGCCAGCCGCCCCGGTTTTGAGGATGATTAGCGGCACCAAAAGAAAAAGAAACGCACAAAATAGAATTCCACCCCTCACATCTCGAGAGGATACCGAATACAACGCGCATCCGGTCCCTACTAGAAAGTATATAAATAGCAACCAGCGCCAAATCGTTCCGGACACAACCCCCGATGAATTTGATGTCTGCGATGACGCCGAGATTTTCAAAGCGCACCCATTTTGTCGGTTAGTAGCACAAGGCGCCGTCAACTGCAGCAGCAGAACCGAGTCCAGAATTCCCAGCACACTAAAATAGTGCGCCGGGGACGAAAAAATAGGACAAACCTGGGGCACTTCAGTGTTCCGTTTTTTGCAGGGCCGCGCCTGGAGTGTCTTAGTGTCCTGTCTCTAATGCAGCCTTATAAGTTCCAGGCATCCTTATCGCAGATGAAAGTACAGGCAGTGCGAGGGCGCAAAAAAAGGCGGCTGTGAGAGCGAAATTCTCTGAGTATGCTTGACTCTTGTGAGAGGGATTGGCATGCCACGGCTCGGGCGCAAGCATCAAACATATTAATATCGAAGAAAAGGAAACAATTGCAATGGGCCATGAACACCATCGTAAATTCAATGAATAGAACCTGACCTCACTCCGAAAAAATCCATGCTGCGACTTAAAGTCTTTCAATGCTCGCGTGCACTCTGACATGAGCGATGTAGAGATCGAGAAATTAAACATCGTGGCGATCAGTGCAGCAGTTTCAAGCTCAGGAAAGGCAACTCCTTTCATGCGACCTTCCCAAAAGAGAAGTCCTTGGATGGCTAAGCAAATCAACGTCTCAGCCTCAATGATGTTGAGGAACCATTTCCGGTTGCTTAATTGCATGTCTAATTACGTCCATGCTTTGTGCTGGAGTAATCTTTTGCATACAGGGTGATATTTGCTCCTTTACTGAGCACTAGTCGACGTAGGGTTCGCACCGCGCACGCGGAAGCGGAGTAGCCCGGATGCAATCCGGGTTTGCTGCGAGCCGATGGCACCCTGGACTGCGTCCAGGCTGCAGGCGGGCTCATCGCACAAACAAAAAGCCCGCCAAAGTGGGCTTTTCTCCATATCTACAGAGCAGCGCGCAAAGGCTCATCAGCCGTGCGCTACTTCGAGTGCCAGTGCACGGATAAATTCCTTGTCCTTGAGCAGTTCGGTTTTCAGCACCTGCACAGGCGCCTGGTCGATGGCCTGGCGCAGCGCCTGATTGATCTGCGTCTGATACGGCAGCGCACCGCGCTGGCTGGCGATCTGCTTGTAGTGTTCGACGACATCGCGATCCAGCGCGATGGTGACGCGCACCTTGGTCGCATCCACAGGCTGCGCCTGAAGACTGGCCAACGGGCCACGACGCTTCACTTTCAAAGCTTTCAGATCATATTCCTTGCGCATAAGTGCTGGCCTCCCGGCGGGTGGTTTTTCGAGCGGAGATCAGGCGGATGAGCGGTTCCCGCAGGGTGTAGCTGACGATCAGCAGGCGACCCTTGCTGGAATGCCCGATCAGCAGTTCACGATCCTCATCCTCGCTGTGCTCAGGGTCATAAAACGCGACTTGCTCTGGATCGTAGAAGCAGGTTTGCGCTTCCTCGAATGAGATACCGTGGTTGGCGAGGTTGAGTTCGGCCTTCTCGTCGCCCCATTCAAATTGCATGATATACGTATAACATGCACACGGACTTGTGGAAAGAGTCCGCCGACGGACGGTTCAGGCTCCTGCCGATTCGGGGATTGGGCCTGGAAGACATTGCCCGTACGCCCGCTCGCACACAAACAAAAAGCCCGCCGAAGCGGGCTTTTCTCCATTCCTGCAAGGCAGCGCTTACTGCCGCATCAACGCATCGTGCGCCGGCGGATTTTCCAGGCGCATCGCCAACTGCTGTGCCGGCACGTAGCCGTTCACCACTTCGCCATCCGGCAGCACCATCATCGGCGTGCCGCGGAGGCCCAGGTCCTGGCCCAGCTGCCAGTCGCGTGCGATCGGGTTGGGGCAATCCAGGCGGGCGTTCACCAGCGGCATGCCCGACTTGGCGGCCGTCAGCGCCGCCTTGCGGTCGTCCGAGCACCACACCGCCTCGGCCTTGCGATAGGCGTCCGAGCCCAGGCCGGCGCGCGGATAGAACACGTAGCGGATCGCGATGCCCGCATCGTTGTACTCCTTCATCTCGGAGTGCAGCTTGCGGCAGTAGCCGCAGTCGATGTCGGTGAACACCGTCACCACGTGGCGCGGCTTCTCAGGAGAGAACTCGATGGTGCTGTCCGCGCCCAGCGCGGCGATGCGCTCCAGGCGATAGCCGCGGCGACGGCTCTCGGTGATCTCCTCGCCGGTCTCGACATTCATCATGTCGCCCTGGATCAGGTACTTGCCGTCGGAAGTGACGTAGGCGTAGATCGCACCGGCATTGATCTCGTAGATGCCGGGAGCGCTGGTCTCGTGGATGTCTTCCTTCTTGATCTCGGGCAGCGACTTGGCCAGCGCCTTCTGGACGCGGTCAACCTGGGAATCCTGGGCGCAGGCGGTGCAGGCACCCAGAACCAGGGCGCAGGCGGCAAGGGAAAGCAGGTGTTTCATGGGGGGTCCGGACAGCGAGGAGGCGGGCATTATGACAAAGACCGCCGCGGGACGTTCAATGCCGTACATCAACCGCGGGGGTGGTGCTGGCGATGCAGTTCCTTCAGGCGCGCCTTGGCGACGTGGGTGTAGATCTGGGTGGTGGACAGGTCGGCGTGGCCCAGCAGCGACTGCAGGACGCGCAGGTCGGCGCCATGCTCCAGCAGGTGCGTGGCAAAGGCATGACGCAGGCCATGGGGCGAGAGGGCCAGGTTCAGGCCCGCCTGGGCGGCGTAGCGCTTGATCAGCATCCAGAAATTCTGCCGGCTCATGAGCCCGCCGAGGCGGGTGATGAACAGCCAGTCGCTGGCCTGGCGCTCCAGCAGCCCGGGGCGGGCCTCCTTCAGGTAACGGCCTACCCACTCCATCGCCGGCTCGCCCATCGGCACCAGGCGCTCCTTGCCACCCTTGCCCAGCACCTGCACCACCCCCTGGCGCAGGTCGATCCGCGGCAGCGGCAGCTGCACCAGCTCCGACACGCGCAGGCCGCTGGCGTACATCAGTTCCAGCATCGCCCGGTCGCGCAGGCCCAGCGGGTCCGCCACGTCCGGCGCCTCCAGCAGGCGCTCGACGTCGGACTCGGCCAGGGTCTTGGGCAGGCGCAGGCCCAGCTTGGGCGATTCCAGGCGCGCGGTCGGGTCGTCCGGGCGCTGGCGGTCGGCGTGCAGGTGGCGGTAGAACTGGCGCAGGGCCGACAGCAGCCGCGCCTGCGAGCGTGCCTTGAGCCGCCGCACGGCCAGGTACTGCCTGATGTCGGCCTCCGCCGCCGTCGTCAGCGCGCCGCCGCGCGGCAGCAGCCAGCGCGCGAACAGGGCCAGGTCCGAGCGATAGCTGCTCTGGGTATTCTTGGCCAGGCCGCGCTCCAGCCACAGGCGGTCCAGGAAGCGGGCGATGGCGGCCTCGTCCTCGAAGCCTGGCGCCTCGGCGAGACCTTCTTCAAAGTCTTTGGGATTCACGCACCTATAATACCGTCCCATGCTCAGACGACTCTTCGACCTGGTTTACGCGCCGCTGGCCTTCCTGGTCTTCATCCTGGTGCTGCCCCTGGTCTGCCTCACCGTGATCCTGGCGCCCGGCGCCGCGCTGCGCCGCGAGATCGGCCGCTTCGGCGTGCGCGTGCTGCTGGGCAGCATCGGCGTGCCGCTGTTCGTGCGCGGCCGCCAGCACCTGCCGGCGACACCGGCCCTGGTGATCTGCAACCATGCCAGCTACCTCGACGGCCTGGTACTCACCGCCGCCCTGCCGCGCCGCTATACCTTCATGGTGCAGGACGGCGCCGCCGACTGGCCGCTGGCCGGCTGGACGCTCAAGCGCATGGGCGTGGAGTTCGTCGACCGCGGCAACGCCCGCAGCGCCGCGGCCCTGACCCGCACCCTGATCCGCCGCATGGGCGAAGGCGAAAGCTTCGTGATCTTCCCCGAGGGCACCTTCAAGGCCGATCCCGGCCTGCTGCCGTTCAAGAACGGCGCCTTCATGATCGCCGCGCGCGCCGGGGTGCCGGTGGTGCCGGCCGGCATCCGTGGCACGCGCCGCGTCTACGGCGGCGGCAACCGGCTGCCGCGCTGGGCCCCGGTCACGGTGGAACTGGCCGAGCCCGTGCGGCCGGACGGTTCCAACCATACCGCCCACCACCTGCGTGACGCCGCGCGCGCCGCGGTGCTGCGGCTATGCCGCGAACCCGACCGGGCGCACGCGCATCCCGCCGAAGCCGCCGAGTCCGCCGCCGGCGCGGCGGACTGACGGGCGATCCGTTATCCTTGCCGCCCCGTCCGCGCAGCCTGCGGTCCGGCCCTCGCCCTCTCCCCCCGACTCGATGGCGCTGAAACGAACCTACCGCTGGCAGAACTGGTCCGGCTCCGTGAGCTGCGATCCGCATCACCGCAGCCACCCCCTCGGCATCGAGGAAATCCAGTCCGAGGTGCTGCGCTGTGCCGAGGAAGGCGAGCGCCTGCGCGCGATCGGCAGCGGCCACTCCTTCTCGCCGCTGTGCTACAGCGACGAAAACCAGATGTCGCTCGACGACTTCAGCGGCATCGAGTCGGCCGACCTGGAACGCCGCCGGGTGTGGGTACGCGGCGGCACCACGCTCAAGGAACTGGGCGCGCAGCTGTTCGAGCGCGGCCTGGCGCTGGCCAACCTCGGCGACATCGACGAGCAGACCGTGGCCGGCGCCATCAGCACCGGCACGCATGGCTCGGGCCTGGGCTTCGGCAGCCTGTCGACCCAGGTCACCGGCCTGAAGCTGGTGGTGGCCGACGGCACGGTCAAGACCCTTACCCGCGACACCAGCGGCGAACTGCTCGACGCCGCCGCCCTGTCGCTGGGCGCGCTGGGCGTGATCACGCATGTGGAACTGCAGTGCGTGGACGCCTACCGCCTGCACTGCCAGAGCTTCCGCGCGCCTCTGGAAGAAACCCTGGTGCGGCTCGACGAATACCTGCACGGCTACCGCAACTTCGAGTTCTACTGGTTTCCCTACAGCGAAACCGCGCAGATCAAGTGCATGGACACCACGCGCCGCCCGGCCAGCCTGTGGCAGCCGGCCAAGCTGGCCCGTGACCTGGCGCTGGAGAACGGCCTGATGTGGGGCCTGTCCGAGACCGCGCGGCACGTGCCGGCGATGAGCGAGCGCATCAGCCGCTTCGCCGCGCAGCGCGTGCCGGTCTCGGCAAGCGTGCGCGACTCGCACCAGGGCTTCACCACGCGGCGCCTGCTGCGCTACCACCAGACCGAGTACAGCATTCCGCTGGAGCGGCTGCCGACGGTGATCCGCCAGATCGACCGCCTGATCAGCGCGCTGCGTTTCCGCGTGCATTTCCCCCTGCACGTCAGCTTCGTCCAGGCCGACCCGCTGTGGCTGTCGCCGTCCTACCAGCGCGACTCCGCCTACGTCGCGGTGCACATGTACCGCGGCATGCCCTACGAGGACTACTTCGCAGCGGTCAGCGACATCTTCGACCGCAACGACGGCCGCCCGCACTGGGGCAAGCAGCACGACAAGACCGCGCACGAACTGCGCTCGCTGTACCCGCGCTTCGACGACTTCCGCCAGCTGCGCCAGGAAATGGACCCGCGCGGCCTGTTCCTGAACCCGCATCTCTCGGCCCTTTTCGATATCCACCGCAGGTAGGCGCGAAGCACTTCCCGCCATGACCAAGCCCCTCACTCCCCGCCAGCGCTACGACCGCGACCTGCAGCGCAGCGATTTCAGCCGCGACGCCTCGCAGGCGCAGGCGGTGGACGCCCTGCACGGCGTCTACGAGGCACTGCTGGCCAACCCGCCGAAGCGCCTGTTCGGCCTGTCCAAGCGGCGCTGGCCGGCGGTGCCGGGCCTGTACTTCTGGGGTGGCGTCGGGCGCGGCAAGACCTACCTGATGGATGCGTTCTACGAGTCGCTGCCGTTCACCCGCAAGCGCCGCACGCACTTCCACCGCTTCATGCTCGAAGTCCACGAGCGGCGCCGCAAGTACCCCAACGAGCAGGACCCGCTGAAGCTGGTCGCCGCGGAGTTCGCCGACGAGGCGCGGGTGCTGTGCTTCGACGAGTTCTACGTCTCCGACATCGCCGACGCCATGATCCTCGGCCGCCTGTTCGAATCGCTGTTCGAGGCCGGCGTGACGCTGGTGGCCACCAGCAACATCCCGCCCGACAGGCTCTACGAGAACGGCCTGCAGCGCGCCAACTTCCTGCCCTTCATCGACACGCTCAAGCACTATGTCGGCGTGCTCAACGTCGATGGCGGCATCGACTACCGCCTGCGCACGCTGACGCACGCCGAGATCTACCACCATCCCTGCGACGCGGCTGCCGAGACCAACCTGAAGCAGTGGTTCGACGAACTGGCGCCGGACAAGTGCCGCAAGGACGTCGACATGCAGGTCCACGGCCGCACGATCCACGCCCGCCGCCTGGCCGACGGCGTCGCCTGGTTCGACTTCGCCGCGCTTTGCGAAGGCCCGCGCGGCGCCGCCGACTACATCGAGCTGGCGCGCACCCACCACGCCGTGCTGCTGTCGCGGGTGCCGAAGCTGACCGTGTTCACGGAAGACGCGGCGCGGCGCTTCATCAACCTGGTGGACGAGTTCTACGACCGCGCGGTCAAGCTGATCATTGCCGCCGAGGTGCCGCAGGCGGAGCTGTACGCCGGCGACAAGCTCAAGTTCGAGTTCCAGCGCACGCAGTCGCGCCTGACCGAGATGCAATCCGAGGAGTATCTGGCGCGGCCGCATTTGCCGTAAGGTGCGCATCGCGCACGCGGCGGGGCTCAGCCAAGATCCAAGGTGCGCGGTGCGCACCCTACCGGCTACACAGGAAGAGCCCCTTTCCAGGCCGGGACGAATCTACCAACCCACGGTGCCCCGCCAAGCCGTAAAATCCCGCCCGCCGCATCCCGACACCCCGCCTGAGGGCTGGCGTCAGGTCCGGCGATTACCAGTGCCGCACAGACAGCGATCGCTGACGTCAGGGACATGACGGGCGAATCAGGTCTGCATTATTTTTCGGGGATCACCAAGGGATTTCGTGTCATGAGCGCCGCTTCATCGCCCGTACAGAGCTTCATCGGCAAGACCATCGTCATCACCGGGGCCTCCAGCGGCATCGGCGCCGAGGCCGCGCGCCAGCTGGCCCGCCGCGACGCCGTGGTCTGCCTGATCGCCCGCCGCGAGGAGGAACTGCTCAGCGTCCAGGCCGAGATCCAGGCCGAGGGCGGCGAGGCGCACATCTATCCCACGGACCTGGCGGATGCGCAGTCGGTGGACGACTGCTGCGCCAGGCTGATGGCCGAGCACCCGCGCCTCGACGTGCTGGTCAACAATGCCGGGCGCTCGATCCGCCGGCCGCTGATCGAATCGGTCGGCCGCATGCACGATTTCGAGCGGACGATGCAGATCAACTACTTCGCCGCCGTGCGCATGGCGCTCAACCTGCTGCCGCGCTTCCGCGAGCAGGGCGACGGCCACGTCATCAACGTCTCCAGCGTTGCTGCACTGATGAGCACGCCGCGCTTCGCCGCCTACCTGGCCAGCAAGGCGGCGCTGGACGCCTTCACCCGCTCGATGCGCATCGAGCTGGCCGAACACGGCATCGACGCCACCACGATCAACTACCCCCTGGTCAAGACGGCGATGACCGAGCCGACCAAGGTCTACAAATACCTGCCGCAGATGGAAGTGGCCGAGGCCGCCGGCTGGATCCTCGACGCCATCGCCAAACGCCCCGCCCGCCGCACCACCCCGCTGGCCACCGGCTTCCTGCTGGCCACCGCGGCGGTGCCGGGGCCGGCGCTGAAACTGTTCGCCCAGTTCTACAAGCGCCGCCTGGAAAAGGCCCAGGAGAAGCTGCGCGCCGACGAAAACTAGGTCCCAGCCCTCAGGCCAGCGGCCAGCAACGAAAAAACCCGCCGGCGCGATGCCGGCGGGTTTTTTGTTGTCCGCGGATCAGCGGCTGTAGATGTCGACGTTCACGTCGCGGTCGCCACCGTAGTAGTAGCCACCCTCGATGTCGGCGCGGCGGCGGCGCAGGCGGTTCTCTTCGTTGACCAGCTTGCCGCGCTCATAGCTGTTGCCGGCATTGGAACGCTGCACGCGCAGTTCACGCAGGTCCTCGTCGATGCGGCTGACGGCACGGTTGCGGTTCTGCCGGCTTTCCTCGGCGGCCATGTCGCGCTGCTGCTCGTACTTGGCCTGCCGGCGCTGCTGCTCGCGGTAGTTCAGGTAGTCCTGCGTGTTGTCACGCCCGGTGTTCCTGTTGCGGTAGCTGCTGCCGTAGTTGTTGTAGTTGAAATTGTAGTTGTAGTTGGTGCTGTTGCCGTAACGGCTGTCGGCGCGGGCTTCGCGCGCGCTCTTCCGGAAGCGGTAGTTGTAATCGCTGCGGCCCGGCTCTTCGGTGACCAGCTTGGAGACTGGCGCCGCAACACCGTCGGCGCAGGGCGTCTCCTGGTACACCATCATGCCGTTGGCATTGGAGCAGCGATACCCGGCCTGGGCAGTGCCGGAAGCCAGGGCCAGGAGGAAAGTTGAGGCAAGCAGGATAGTGCGCATGGCAGGTCCGAAGAATCCGTCAGGATGGTCCGAATTAATGTTCGGCAGTGTAGCCACAATAGTTGCGGAGTGCATTGCCTTGTAGGTCATTCTGGGCAATTTGCCTCACTTATGCATCCCCTGTTCAGGCGAATGGGAAAATCTGACTAACGAGTCATTTTTATGGAGGGGCTTTGGTATACTGACTCAGTCGTCACATTGAGCCTGAAGGGGATGTCCATGCTGCAGCCGATCGAAGCCAAAAAACGTCGCAAGCACGCTCCGGAGGAGACCCGCGCCCAGTTGATGCGCGCATCCGCCAAGTGCTTCGCCGCCGTCGGCTACGGCCGTACCCAGGTCAGCGACGTGACCCGGGAGGCCGGTGTCGCCGTCGGTACCTTCTATGTGCACTTCACCGACAAGGAAGAAGCGCTGCTGACCGTGCTCAAGGGCCACTTCGAGCCGGTGCGCGAAGGCCTGCAGGCGCTCAAGGCCAGGCTCAAGTCCGAGCGCAGCCGCGACCTGGCCGCCTCCCTGCGCACCGTGGTCAGCTTCATCCTCGAGCAGTCGCTGGCCGATCGCGACGGCTTCCTGGCCTGGTACCGCCATGGCCATGACGTCAGCGAGAATGCCGACCGCCTGGTGCTGTCCTATTACGGACACCTGGAGCAGGCCGTCGCCGAGGAACTGGTCGCCGCCCCCGGCATCAACGACCAGACCCGCGTGTCGCTGTCGCAGGCCATCGTCGGCATGCTGCTGTCCCTGGCCAACCGCCGCCTGCTGACCGAGGAGCCGTCCGAGGAAGAGGCCATCCGTATCGGCCTGCTGATGGCGCTGGGCGGCGTGACCGCGGCCCGCAGCCAGACCCCGGCGCGGGCTATCGCCGCCTGAAGTTTCTTCCGGTCGCCTGAAAAGGCGCGCAGCGGCCCGGCCGCTGCGCGCCTTTTTCGTTGCTGGCTCCCCGGCCGGATTGACCGCCGGGCCACTGCCCGGGGATGGCGCGTCCCTTGCTGATAACTCTGTGCCCGGAACAGACGGGCCCGCTCTGGATTAGTGCGCTGCGTCATGAAAATGCTCGCAGGCCTGCCTATACTTGGCGGATAAATTATAAGTTTATAGAGCTGGCGGAGGATGGGACCATGAAGTCATCGGCGAAAATGGCCGACGATGCGGGCATCGTCGCGTGTGATAAGCAGGAGATCGATACCGATCTCCATATTTCCTGCAACATGCAGGGTACCGGCGCCCAACGGGCAGCATCCGCGCGCAACCGGTCCGCCATACCGCGCAACTCCGCCGTCCATCGCCCCCGGGCTCCGCAGGATTTGTTCACGGCTGACAATTCTCGTCACCTTGAGCCACCCGCGCCCGCCCTGCCGCCGCCTCTTCCCGCCCTGCGGGAGAGCCGCGTTCCCGGCCGATTCTGTCGGTAAAGCCGGTCGTCGCCTGTCACATTCCTCTTACAGCGCCGCAGCCTTACGACGCCTAAAGTCACTCGCGACCTCAAATCCGAGCGGCTATAGCCGCCAAGCCCTTTCCAGCACTTCTCCTTTCAGGCCATTCGTCTCCCCCACATGAGCAACAACCTCGTCTTCATCGTCATGGATAGCTGCCGTTTCGACAGCTACAAGCAGGCACGGACGCCGAGCATGGATTATTTCGGTGAAGGCCTGAAGCGTTATTCATATGCATCCTGGACCTCTCCCTCCCATTACACCTACCTGATGGGCATGACCCCGCACGACAACCCCCAGGGGGTGTTCGCCTCGGAGGTCTACAAGAAGGAGTTCTCCAAGTGGGTGGACCGGCTGGGCGTGGATGGCCTGTCGTTCAAGTCCTTCGTGCCGCAGCTGTCGCTGCCCAATGTGCTGAAGCAGCACGGCTACCGCACCAACGCCAAGGTGTCGATGCCGGTGCTGAACCCGACCTCGCACATGAACAAGCACTTCGACGAATACAAGCTGATGGCGAATCACAACGATTTCGCCGGCATGGTCAAGGAAATCGACTTCTACGACGACGAGCCGCAGTTCTACTTCCTGAACCTGGGCGAGACCCACTACCCCTACATGCTGGACGGCAAGGACCTGCCGCACATCTCCGGCGTGCACGGCGTGTTCAAGCACATGGACGACAACCTCGGCGAAGGCTCGGAAGACAAGTTCTTCGACGACGAGCAGATGAAGTCGCTGCACAAGCAGCAGATCAAGACGGTGGAGTACGTCGATACCGTGCTGGAGGGCCTGATCGAAAAGGCCCCGGCCGGGACGCATTTCATCATCACCGCGGACCACGGCGAGTGCTTCGGCGAAGGCGGTTTCTTCGGCCACGGCCCGATCGTGCACGAAAAGGTCATGGAAATACCTTTTCTCGAAGGCAAGAAGCGTTAATCAGCGAGGCACGGAACCGCCATGACCAGCTCTTTTGAAATCCTGGGCCTGAGCCCGGCCAGCCTGCCGACCCCGGCGCTGGCGACCGCGGTGGCGCGTGCCTCCGGCACCGGCCTGATCAATCTCGAGTTCTGCGCCGACGCGGCCGCCGCGCAGGCGCAGTTCCTGCGCCTGCTGCAGGAAGCGGGTCGCGGCCGGATCGGCCTGCGCCTCACCGCCGCGCAGGCGGAGCTGGGCAAGACCCTGCTGGCCCGTGCCGGCGACCGCGCACTGACGCTGGTCCTGGGCGGCCCCGCTGCCGGCCTCGGCCACCTGGCCAAGACCATCGGCGCGCGCAAGCAGGATCGCCTGCTGGCGGAGATTTCCGAAGCCGCGGCCCTGCCGGAGCTGGGCAACCGCTTCCATGGCCTGGTGGTGCGTGGCCACGAGTCCGGCGGCTGGGTCGGCGAATACACCAGCTACATCCTGCTGCAGAAACTGGCCGAACGCAGCAAGCTGCCGATGTTCGTGCAGGGCGGTATCGGCGTGCATTCCGCCGCCGCCTGCCGCGCCGCCGGTGCCGCCGGTGTGGTGCTGGACGACC
Source organism: Solimonas sp. K1W22B-7 (assembly GCF_003428335.1). Classification (GTDB taxonomy): domain Bacteria; phylum Pseudomonadota; class Gammaproteobacteria; order Nevskiales; family Nevskiaceae; genus Solimonas_A. Next base: position 1,419,876 of record NZ_CP031704.1, on the reverse strand, counting down.
AGCTGCTGCTGCTGGCCGAGTCGCCGCTGGCGCCGCAGCAGCAGTCCGAGTTCGCGCGCCTCAACGGCGCCGAAACCAGGCTGTTCGGCGAGCTGGTGGACCAGACCTGCCGCGTCTATGCCCGACCGGGCTCGCCGGCGCTCAAGCAGGCCGAAGAAGACAGCCGCCAGGTCGAAGGCGGCCTGCTGACGCTGGAACAGTGGCGCGAGCGCATCCTCGCCCAGGTGGGCTGGGCCGGCGACGGCAGCCAGCTGATCCCGCTGGGCCAGGGCATCGGCCTGGCCGCGGGCTTCCGCGACCGCTTCCGCACGGTCGGCAAGCTGGTGCAGGCGATCCGCCGCTCCAGCCTCAAGCACATCGACCAGGCCGCGCAGCTGCGCTTCCTGGATGCCGGCGGCCCGCTCGCCCAGTCGCACGGCACGCGCTTCCCGCTGGCGCAGGGTCCGATGACCCGCGTCTCCGACAGCCCCGAGTTCGCCATGGATGTGGCCAAGGGCGGCGCCCTGCCCTTCCTGGCGCTGGCGCTGATGCGCGGCCCGCAGGTCGGCGAGATGCTGGAAAAGACCCGTGAGCTCTGCGGCGACCTGCCCTGGGGTGTCGGCATGCTGGGCTTCATCCCGCACGCGCTGCGCGAAGAGCAGTGCGCCGAGATCTGGAAGTGCAAGCCGCCGTTCGCGCTGATCGCCGGCGGCCGCCCCGACCAGGCCGCGGAGTTCGAGAAGCGCGGTATCAAGACCTATATCCATGCGCCGGCCCCGGCGCTGCTGAAGATGTACCTCGAGCAGGGCGCGCGGCGCTTTGTGTTCGAAGGCCGTGAGTGCGGCGGCCACATCGGCCCCCTCGCCAGCTTCGTGCTGTGGGAGGAGATGATCGAGGTGCTGCTGGACCAGGTGAAGCCGGGCGAAGAGAAGGACGTGCACGTCCTGTTCGCCGGCGGCATCCACGACGCCCGTTCCGGCGCGATGGTGGCGGCGATGACCGCGCCGCTGGCGGCGCGCGGCATGAAGGTCGGCGCCCTGATGGGCACGGCCTACCTGTTCACCCAGGAAATCGTGCGCTCCGGCGCCGTGGTCGAGGGCTTCCAGGAGCAGGCCGTGGCCTGCGAGCGCACGCGCAACCTGGAGACCGGCCCGGGCCACTCCACGCGCTGCGCGGCGACGCAGTTCGCCGACGACTTCTTCAACCAGCGCCGCGAGCTGATCCGCGAGGGCAAGAGCGCCGAGGAGATCCGCGACATCCTCGAGGACCTCAACCTCGGCCGCCTGCGCGTCGCCTCCAAGGGCATGAACCGCGACGAGACCGGCAAGGTCGTCACCGTGGCCGCCGACAGGCAGCTGGCCGACGGCATGTACATGATCGGCCAGGTGGCGACGCTGCGCGACGCCACCCTCGGCATCGAGGAGCTGCACCAGGACGTCTGCCACGGCGCCCACGTGCTGCTGGAGAAGGCCGCGCCGACGCCCGCGGTGATGAAGCCGGTGCTCAAGCCCTCGGACGTCGCCATCGTCGGCATCGGCGTGGTGCTGCCCAAGGCCAACGACGCCCACGAGTACTGGAACAACGTCCTGCACAAGGTCAGCGTGATCCGCGAGACGCCGGAATCGCGCTGGGACTGGCGCCTGTTCTTCGACGAGAACCGCAAGACCCGCGACAAGATCTACTCGCGCTGGGGCGGCTTCCTCGAGGAGATCCACTTCGACCCGACGCGCTTCGGCATTCCGCCGAAGTCGATGAAGTCGATCGACCCGATGCAGCTGCTGACGCTGGAGGCCGCCAGCCGCGCGCTGGACGACGCCGGCTACACCAAGGGCGGCTTCGACCGCGAAACCACCTCGGTGATCCTGGGCAGCAGCGGTGGCGCGGGCGAACTGGGCCTGCAGTACGGCGTGCGCGCCGAGCTGCCGCGCTTCATCGAGAACATCAGCGACGACGTCTGGGACCGCCTGCCGGAATGGACCGAGGAGTCCTTCGCCGGCGTGCTGCCCAACGTCGCCGCCGGCCGCGTCGCCAACCGCATGGACTTCGGCGGCGTGAACCTCACGGTGGATGCTGCCTGTGCCTCATCCCTGGCCGCGATCAGCATGGCGGTCAACGAACTGGAAACCGGCCGCAGCTCGATGGTGCTGGCGGGCGGCTTCGACACCACCCAGTCGGCCTACGGCTTCACCACCTTCGCCAAGACCCAGGCGCTGTCGCCCAGCGGCAAGCCCAAGACCTTCGACGAGAACGCCGACGGCATCGCGATCTCCGAGGGCGTGGTCATCACCGTGCTCAAGCGCCTGGCCGATGCCGAGCGCGACGGCGACCGCATCTACGCCGTCATCAAGTCCACCGCCGGTTCCTCGGACGGCAAGGCCCTGGGCCTGACCGCGCCGCGCAGCGAAGGCCAGGTGCGCGCGCTGCACCGCGCCTACGCCAAGGCCGGCTTCTCGCCGGCGACACTGGGCCTGATCGAGGCCCATGGCACCGGCACCGCCGTCGGCGACCGTGCCGAGGCACAGACCATCACCCGTGCGCTGGCCGCGGAAGCAGCCGCGCCGCGCTCGGTGGCGCTGGGCTCGGTCAAGACCCTGCTGGGCCACACCAAGGCCGCCGCCGGCGTCGCCGGCATGGTCAAGGTCGCGCTGGCGCTGCACCACCGCGTGCTGCCGGCGCATGTCGGCGTCGAGAAGCCGATCGACACCCTGGCTGATCCGGCCTCCGCCGCCTACCTGCTGAAGGAGCCGCGTCCCTGGGTCGCGCACGCGGACCACCCGCGCCGCGCCGGCGCTTCCGCCTTCGGTTTCGGCGGCACCAATTTCCACGCCGTGCTCGAGGAGTACGGCCACCAGGGCGGTATCGCCGGCGCGCAGCGCTGGCCCCTGGAGCTGTGCCTGTTCCGCGCCGCCGACAAGGCTGCACTGGTCAAGGAACTGGAAACGCTGCGGCCCCGGCTCGAAGCCGGCAGCCGCGTCGGCCTGTCGGAGCTGGCGTTCACGCTGGCCAAGCAGGCGGAAACCCGCAACGGCGGTACGGCGCTGGCGATCGTCGCCACCGACCTCGCCGGCCTGGCCCGCGACATCGACGCGGCCCTGGCGCACTTGCGCGAAGGCAAGCCGCTGACGCCGGGCATCCGCTACAACGCCAGCCTGCCTGTCACTGCACCGTCGCTGGCCTTCCTGTTCCCGGGCCAGGGCGCGCAGCACACCAACATGGGCCGCGAGGTCGCGCTGTTCGTCGACGAACTGCGCGAGGCGATGGAGTTCGCCGACCGCGAGCTGCAGGCGGCACTGCCGCAGGCGCTGTCCAGCATCGTCCTGCCGCCGGCCGCCTTCGACGACGCCACCGAGACCGCGCAGACCCGCGCCCTGACCGACACGCGCGTGGCGCAGCCGGCCATCGGCACGCTGTCGATGGGCTACCTGCGCCTGGCCAAGCGCCTGGGCCTGGAAGCCAGCGCCGCCGCCGGTCATTCCTACGGCGAGTACACCGCGCTGCTGGCCGCCGGCACCATCACCGAGGCCGAGTTCCTGCACCTGTCGGCGGTCCGTGGCCGTGCCATGGCCGAAGCCTCCAGCACCTCCGAGCCCGGCGGCATGGCGGCCGTCCAGGGTCGTCGTGAACTGGTCGCGGCGCAGATCACCGAATACGCCGGCGTCACCATCGCCAACCACAATGCGCCCGAGCAGTGCGTGATCTCCGGGCCGCGGGCCCAGGTCGAGGCGGCGGCGCAGAAGCTCGGTGCCGCCGGGCTGCGCGCGACGCTGCTGCCGGTCTCCGGCGCCTTCCATACCCCGCTGGTGGCCGGCGCCAAGGCCGCGTTGTCCGCGGCGATCAGCGCCACCAAGTTCGCTGCGCCGCAGCTGACGGTGTATTCCAACCAGACCGCCAAGCCCTACCCGGCCAAGCCGACCGCGATGCAGGCCCTGCTCGACGGGCACATGCTCAGCAGCGTCGAGTTCGTCGCCGAGATCGAGGCGATGCATGCCGCCGGCAGCCGCGTATTCCTGGAACTGGGCCCCAAGGGCATCTGCTCCAACATGGCCAAGCAGACGCTGGCCGGCAAGGACGCGCAGGCGATCGCGCTGGACGGCAACGGCGGCGGCCTGCGTGGCCTGCTGCTGGGCCTGGCCGAACTGTTCGTGGCCGGCGTGGCCTGGCAGCCCTCGGCGCTGTTCGCCAACCGCGACCTGGCACTGCTCGACAACACCCAGCTGGCCGACCTGGCCAAGCCGCGCGTGCTGCCCAAGCACCTGTGGCTGCTCAGTGGCGGCTGTGCCCGCCCGATCGACGATCCGCAGGTCCGTACCGGCAGCCAGCCGGCGCTGACACAGGCCAGCTCCGCCGTCGCCCGCAAGGCGCAGACCGACAAGCTGCTGGCCTCGCTGCCGCGCCCGGCCGCCGCGCCGCAGCCGATGGCCGGCGCGATGCCCATGACGGGCCAGGTCCCCGGCCAGATGCCGATGATGCAGGCGCCGTCGCAGGCGCTGAGCAGCGAAGCCCTGGTGGCCTACCAGCAGACCATGCGCCAGTTCCTGAGCCTGCAGGAGCGCGTGGTGCAGCAGTTCCTCGGCGGTGCTGCGCCCGGCACGATGCCGGCCGCCATGCCCGCGGCCATGCCGCTGCAGATGCCGGCGATGACCCTGCCCGCGATGCAGGCTCCGGCCATGCCGGCCGCCGCGGCGCCGATGGCGCTGCCGGTACAGCGCGCGATGCCCGTCGCCGCCGCCCCGGTCGCACGTGCCGCCGCCGTGCCGGCCTTCGATGCCCGCGAAATGCTGCTGGCGATCGTCGCCGAGCGCACCGGCTACCCCACCGAGATGCTCGGCATGGATGCCGACCTCGAGGCCGACCTGGGCATCGACTCGATCAAGCGCGTGGAAATCCTCGGCGCGATGCAGAAGGCGCTGCCGGGCGAAACCGGCGCGCAGATGCAGTCGGTGATGGAACGCTTCACCAAGGCCAAGACCCTCAGCGCCATCGTCGCCGAGGTGCAGCGCCTGGTGCCGGCGCAGGCCGCGCCGGTCGCGGTGCAGGTGACGACGGCGCCCGCCGCGATCGCCGTGGACTATGCCGGCCTGCTCACCAACATCGTCGCCGAACGCACCGGCTACCCCACCGAGATGCTCGGCGTGGAGGCCGACCTCGAGGCCGATCTGGGCATCGACTCGATCAAGCGCGTGGAAATCCTCGGCGCCCTGCAGCAGTCGCTGCCCGCCGACCTCGGCGCGCAGATGCAGGGCAGCATGGAGCGCTACACCAAGGCCAAGACGCTCAGCGCGATCCTGGCCGAGCTGCAGCGCCTGGCGCCCTCCGCCATGGCTGCCCCGTCCGCCACGGTGACGGTCAACGTCGCCGCGCCCGCCGCCGTCGCGGTGGACTACAACGGCCTGCTGATCAATATCGTCGCCGAGCGCACCGGCTACCCCACAGAGATGCTCGGCGTGGAGGCCGACCTCGAGGCCGACCTGGGTATCGACTCGATCAAGCGCGTGGAAATCCTCGGCGCCCTGCAGCAGTCGCTGCCCGCCAACCTCGGCGCGCAGATGCAGGGCAGCATGGAGCGCTACACCAAGGCCAAGACGCTCAGCGCGATCCTGGCCGAGCTGCGGCGCCTGGCGCCGGCTGCCGCGCCCACCGCCACCGTGACCGTCAATGTCGCCGCAGCGGTTGCCGCAGCGGTACCGGCGATCGACACCACCGCGCTGCTGACCAGCATCGTCGCCGAACGCACCGGCTACCCGCCGGAAATGCTCGGCCTGGAAGCCGATCTCGAGGCCGACCTCGGCATCGACTCGATCAAGCGCGTGGAAATCCTCGGCGCCTTCCAGAAGGCCCTGCCCGCCGAACCCGGCGCGCAGATGCAGGCCGCGATGGAACGCTTCACCAAGGCCAAGACCCTGGCCGCGATCGTCGCGGAGATGCAGCGCATCGCCCCGGCGCCCGCGCCGACCGTGACGGTGTCCACCCGCGTCGCCGCCACCCCGGCCGTGGCGATCGACTTCGCCGCGCTGCTCATCGGCGTGGTCGCCGAGCGCACCGGCTACCCGCCGGAAATGCTCGGCGTGGACGCCGATCTCGAAGCCGACCTCGGCATCGACTCGATCAAACGCGTGGAAATCCTCGGCGCCTTCCAGAAGGCCCTGCCCGCCGAACTCGGCGCGCAGATGCAGGCCGGCATGGAGCGCTACACCAAGGCCAAGACCCTGGCTGCGATCCTGCAGGCGCTGAACACGCTGCAGGCACCGGCTACCGCGACCGTCACGCTGGCCACCGCGGCCGTCGCCAGGGCCGCCGCTCCGGCAGCACCGGTTGCCGCGACGCCGCGCTATGTCATGAAGTCGCGCCCGGCCCCGCTGCCGCCCGCCGGCTCCAGGCTCAGCGGCCTGGCCCTGGTCCTGGCCGGCTCCCTGCCGGTGGCCAAGCTGCTGCTGACGGAACTGAAGTCGCAAGGCATGACGCCGGTGCACATCAGCGAAAGCGAACCCGACAAGCTGCGTGCCGCCATCGCCGCCGCCCGCGCCAAGCACGGCCCGGCCAGGGCGCTGCTGCAGCTCAACGGCCTGGACCGCCGCAAGATCGCCGACCTGGCCGCCTGGAAGGCGCGCTACTCGGCGGACGCCCTCAGCCTCTACCACGCCCTCAAGGCCCTGGACGGCGACCTGGAGACGGTGCGTGTCATCGCCGCCAGCCGCTTCGGCGGCAGCTTCGGCCGCGACTCCGTGGGCAACGGCGCCGCTTCCGGCGGCGCCGCCAACGGCCTGTTCAACTGCCTGCGCCAGGAGTACCCCAAGGCGCTGATGCGCGCGGTGGACTTCGACGGGCAGAAGGACGAGGACATCGCCCACCTGCTGGCCGACGAAACGGCGACGGATTGCCGCGAACCCGAGGTCGGCTACGTCGGCAGCGTGCGTCACGGCAGCACCACCGCCAGCCAGACGCTGACTGCCAGCCCCTTCCCCGCCGCGGTGGTCCCGAGCGGCGACTGGGTGGTGCTGGTCACCGGCGGCGCGCGCGGCATCACCGCCGAGATCGTCGAGGAACTGGTGCGTCCGGGCATGCGCCTGGTGCTGCTGGGCCGCACCGCGGTGCCGGGCGCCGAAAGTGCCGAGACCACGGCCTACGCCGACGGTGCCCAGCTCAAGGCCGCGCTGCTCAAGCTGCGCCTGGCGCGCGGCGAGAAGCCCAAGCCGGTGGAGATCGACCGCGAGGTCTCGCGCATCCTGGTGGACCGTGAAATCCGCGGCAACCTGGCCAAGCTCAGCGCCGCCGGCGCCAAGGTCGAGTACCTGGCCTGCGACGTGCGCGACGAGGCGGCCTTCGGCGGGCTCATCGACCAGCTCTATGCGAAGTACGGCAACATCGACGCCGTGCTGCACGGCGCCGGCGTGATCGAGGACAAGCTGTTCGTCGACAAGACGGCGGAGTCCTTCGAGCGCGTGCTCGGCACCAAGCTCGACGCCGCCTTCGTGCTGTCGCAGCGCCTGCGCCCGCAGAGCCTCAAGCTGCTGGCCTTCTTCACCTCGGTGGCCGGCCGTTACGGCAACCGTGGCCAGGGCGACTATGCCGCCGCCAACGAGACATTGAATCGCCTCGCCTGGCAGCTGCACCGCGAGTGGCCGCAGACCCGCGTGATCGCCGTCAACTGGGGTCCCTGGGATGCCGGCATGGCCAGCGAGGGCGTACGCCGTGCCTTCAAGGAGCGCGGCATCGAGGCGATCCCGGTGCCTTCGGGCCGCCGCTTCTTCCTCGACGAAATCGCCTACGGTCCGCGCCACGACGTCGAGATCGTCGCCGGCGCCGGTCCCTGGTACAGCCCGGGCAGCCAGGCCGACGAGGCGCCCGTCGCCGCGCCCGCCGCACAGCCCACCGGGCTGCCGCTGATGCAGGCCGCACCGCGCATGGGCCCGGGCGGCAACATGATGCTGGACCACGAGTTCTGCCTGTCCTCCGATCCCTATCTGCTGGATCACCGCATCGACGGCAAGGGCGTGCTGCCCGCCACCGGCGCACTGGAGTGGATGGCGCAGTTCGTCACCGCGGCCTGGCCGGGCTGGCAGGTGGTGGAGATGCGCGACCTGCGCCAGCTCAACAGCGTGATGCTCGACCCCGAGGTCAACGGCGGCAAGCGCACGGTGCAGCTGCGCGCCCGTGCCTCCTCGCACTCCGACCTCAACGGCCAGACCATCACGGTCGAGATGATCGACCCGGCCAAGAAGCTGCCGTTCTACCGTGCCACGGCGGTGCTGGCGCAGACCATGCCGGAGGCCCCGGTGATCGGCGTCGAGGCGCTGGCGGGCGGCAAGCCCTTCGCCGCCACCGACGCCTACGCCCACTTCCTGTTCCACGGTCCGCGCTTCCAGCTCGCCAGCGACATCCCGCTGGTGGCGCCGGGCGGCCTCGACGCGCGCGTGCGCCCGAGCCTGCCGGGCGAATGGCTGGCCAATGCCTCCGGCAACTGGCTGTTCGACCCCGGCCTCTGCGACGTGGCACCGCAGATGGCGATCGTCTGGTCGCGGCTCAACCGCAACATGACCGCCCTGCCGTCCAGCTTCGCCACGGTGCGCCGCTATGGCAGCGAGCCGCTGCCGAAGGCGCTGCGCCTGGCGCTGCGCCTGCTGCCGGCGCCGCATGACGCGGCGATGGTCTACGACGCGCTGTACCTGGACGAGGCCGGCCGCGTGCGGCTGGAGATGCGCCACTGCGAGGCCACCATGAGCGCGGCGCTGAACCGCCTCGGCGGCCAGGCGGCGGCGACCGTGAAGTCCAATCCTTCCTCTCCGGATCGTGCATGAGCAAGGCATGACGCAAGCACTCGACATCGCCATCGTCGGCGTCGCCGGCGTCTACCCGGGCGCCTCCACCGCGCGGCAGTACTGGCAGAACATCCTCGACAAGGTGGATGCCACCAGCGAGGGCGAGCCGGACTGGGTCGGCCCCTACTTCGATCCGAAGAGCACGCGCGAGGACCGCATCTACACCACGCGCGGCGGCTTCCTGGGCGAGCATGCGCGGGTCAACCCGCAGGACTACGGCGTGATGCCGAACGTGGCCGCGGGCAGCGACCCCGACCATATGCTGGCCTTGAAGGTCGCGCACGAGGTGCTGGACGACGCCGGCTACCTGCACAAGCCCTTCGACCGCGAGCGCGCCGGCGTGATCATCGCGCGCGGCACCTACGGCAACCGCGGCATGGCCGGCCTGATGTCGCGCAACTGCTTCCTGGACCAGGCCATGGACCTGGTCCGGGGCCTGCGCCCCGACTTCAACGAGGCCGACATCCTGCGGCTGCAGGACGCGCTCAAGTCGCAGCTGCCGCCGTTCAACGCCGAGCACATCGGCGTGCTGACGCCCAACGTCATCGCCGGCCTGATCGCCAACCGCCTCAACCTGATGGGGCCCAGCTACATCGTCGACGCCGCCTGTGCCTCGACGCTGATCGCGGTGGAGCAGGCCGCGGCCGAACTCAACAGCGGCCGCTGCGACCTGATTATCACCGGCGGCTCGCAGGTCCACACGCCGCCGCAGCTGTTCATCCAGTTCTGCCGCATCAACGCACTGTCGCGCGACCGCATCCGGCCGTTCCAGCAGGGTTCCGACGGCACCCTGCTGGGCGAGGGCATCGGCATGATGGTGCTCAAGCGCCGCGAGGACGCGGAGCGCGACGGCGACCGCATCTACGCGGTGATCCGCGGCATCGGCACCGCCAGCGACGGCCGCGCCAAGGGCCTGCTGGCGCCGCGCCTGGAGGGCGAGATCCTGGCCATGCGCCGCGCCTACCAGAGCAGCGGCATCGACCCGATGACGATCGACCTGATCGAGGCGCACGGCACCGGCACCGCGGTCGGCGACAAGACCGAGATCGAGTCGCTGACCAGCATCTTCGGCGCGCGCGGCCGCGACCAGCAGATCGCCATCACCGCGGTCAAGTCGATGATCGGCCACTGCATGCCCGCCTCCGGCGGCGCGGCGCTGATCAAGACCGCGCTGGCGCTGCACCACAAGGTGCTGCCGCCGATGCTCTGCGACGTCCCCGACCCGGAACTGGGCCTGGAGAAGACGCCGTTCTACCTCAACACCGAGACGCGTCCCTGGCTGCACGGCAAGGACCATCCGCGCCGCGCCGGCGTCAACGCCTTCGGCTTCGGCGGCATCAACTCGCACATCATCCTCGAGGAGTACCGCGAGAAGCGCCCGACGCAGGTGCAGGTGCTGCATGCGCCCAGCGACTCCGAGCTGGTGGTGGTGGCGGCGGAATCGCGCGGGGAGCTGCTGGCCCGCGCCCGCGCCGCGCTGGCGCAGCTGAAGACCGCGACGCTGCCGGAAGTGGCCAAGGCCTGCAGCACCTATGGCCGCGGTCCGTTCCGCCTGGCCGTGGTCTGCCATGACGCCGCCGACCTGGAGCGCAAGCTGGGCCAGGCGATCGAGAAGATCGACCGCGCCGACGCCAAGCCCTTCAAGACCCGCGCCGGCCTCTACTACGGCGTCGGCGACGCCGCCGGCAAGCTCTGCCTGCTGTTCCCGGGCGAGGGCTCGCAGTACCCGAACATGCTGGCCGAACTCTGCGTGCACTTCCCGCAGGTGCGCGACTGGTTCGACTTCATCGAGCAGAACGCCATGCGGCGCGGCAGCCCCACGCGCATCCCGGCCCTGCTGCCGCCGCCGACGGTGCTGAGCGAAGCCGGCCGCAAGGCGCTGGAAGACAAGCTCTACGAGATGGACGTGGCCGCGGAAGGCGTGTTCGCCGCCAGCCTCGGCCTGCACGCGCTGCTGGAAGACCTGGGCTTCCGTCCCGACGCGATGCTGGGCCACAGCACCGGCGAGAACACCGTACTGACCGCCGCCGGCGTCAACCGCGTGCGCCACCGCGCCGAAACCGCCGACGCGGTGCAGGTGTTCAACCGCATCTTCAACGAGCTGGACGCCGCCGGGAAGATCGCCGAGGGCTCGCTGCTGAGCATCGGCGGCCTGACGCCGTCGCTGCGCAACGACCTGCTCGCCGACCTCGGCGAGATGCACTTGGCGATGGACAACTGTCCGAACCAGCTGGTGCTGTTCGGGCCGCCCAAGGCCACCAGCGAGCTGCACGAGCGCCTCAGCGCCGAGGGCGCGATCTGCCAGGAGCTGCCCTTCGGCCGCGCCTACCACACCGCGCTGTTCAAGCCGCTGGCCGACGCTTTCCGCGCCTACTTCCAGAAGCTGGACCTGGGCCCCGGCACCACCATGCTGTACAGCGCCTCGACCTGCGCGCCCTTCCCCAACGACGCCGACGGCATCCGCGAGCTGGCGGCACGGCAGTGGGAACACCCGGTGCGCTTCACCGAGACCATCCAGCGGCTCTACGAGGACGGCTACCGCGTGTTCCTCGAAGTGGGCCCCAGCGGCAACCTGACCTCCTTCGTCGGCGACACGCTGCGCGGCAAGGACGACGTGCTCGCCGTGTCCAGCAACAGCCGCCGCAAGCCGGCGATGGCGCACCTGCACCAGACCCTGGCGCAGCTGTTCGCCGCCGGCGTGGACTTCGAGCCGGCGCGCCTGTTCGCGCACCGCAAGATCGCCGACCTGGACCTGCTGGGCGAGCTCAAGCCGGCGGTCAAGCTGGCGCCGCGCATGAAGCTGGTCAACCCGGTGTGGGTACTGCCGGAAGAGTGGAAGAAGCCGCTGCCGCAGGGCACCGTGCCCGCCGCCGCCATTGCCATCAAGCTCCCGGCGCCGCCGGCACAGCCGCAGCAGCCGGTGGTCGCTGCCGCCCCGCCGCCGCCGCCGGTGGTGTCCAGCGACCCGCGCCTGGCCGCACTCAACGCGCACTTCTCGCTGATGCAGGACTTCCTCGACAGCCAGGCGCGCGTGCTCGGCCTGGCCACCGGCACCGCGCCGGTTCCTGCCATGCCGCAGGCCGCTGCGGCGGCCACCGCGACGCCGCCGGCAGGCTTCGACCCGGCCTTCCCGATGCTGGGCATCGTCGAGCTGTCGCCGGGCAAGCTGGTGTCCGAGCGCCGCTACACTCTCGAGCAAGACCTGTTCCTGCGCGACCACACGCTGGGCGATGCCCCCAGCGCGACCGATCCGGCCCTGACCGGCCTGCCGGTGATTCCCTTCACCTACAGCATGGAGCTGATCGCGCAGGCCGCGGTGCGCCTGTCCGGCCGCAGCGACCGCGTGGTGACGGCGATCGACAATGCCCGCGGCAGTCGCTGGCTGTCGCTGGACGACGGCGGCGTGACGCTGCGCATCGTCGCCGAGGCGACGCCGGGCAATGCCGACGCCATCGCCTGCCGCGTGTTCCTGCTCGGCGAGGGCTCCTCGCCCGGCGGCCTGCTGGTGTTCGAAGGCACGGTGCAGCTCGGGGCCGCCTACCCGGCCGCCCCGGCACCGCAGCCGCTCGCCGCCGCAGGCCTGAAGCCGCCGCACATCCACCTGCCGGGCCAGCTCTACCGGCACGGCATGTTCCACGGGCCGCGCCTGCAGGGTGTCACCCGCATCGACGGCTACGGCGAGCAGGGCATCGTCGCCGAGCTGGTCACGATCCCGGTGCATGACTACTTCAGCGGCACGAGCGCGCCGCGCTTCCAGCTCGACGCCGCGATACTCGACGCCGCGGGCCAGCTCGCCGGCTTCTGGCTGCGCGAGCGCAACCCCGGCGTGCCCAACTGCTTCCCGTTCCGCGTGAAGCGGCTGTCGCTGTACGCGCCGCCGCCGGCCCCGGGCCAGCGCTACAGCTGCCACGGCGCCATCACCCTGCCGAGCCCGACCGTGCTGGAAGCACGCTGGGACGTCATCGGCGCCGACGGCCGCCTGCTGCTGCGCGCCGAGGGCTGGGACGACCGCGTGTTCAGCGGCGACGAGCGCTTCTTCGGCTTCCGCCTCGACCCGGGCCACGCCCGCCTGTCCGAGCCGGCCCTGGCCGGCACGCTGCCGGCGGAGCTGTGCCTGCGCAAGCTCGAGCCGCTGCCGGAAGGCACGCTCGACGAGGGCGGCACGATCTGGAAGCGCATGCTCGCCCACATGGTGCTGGGCCGCGCCGAACGCGCACGCTTCAATGCCCTGCCGCAGCAGGGTCCGCGCCGCGAGGAGTGGCTGATGGGCCGCCTCGCCGCCAAGGACGCGGTGCGCGACTGGTATCGCCTGCGCACCGGTACGGAGCTGACCCCGGCCGACGTCGAGATCGATTCCGACGAGCACGGCCGGCCGCTGGTGCGCTGCGCCGTGCTGCCGCAGGTGGGCGCGCCGGTACTGTCGATCGCGCACAGCAAGCGCTGGGCCTATGCCGTGGCCAGCGACCCCAGCGTGGCCGTGGGCCTGGATTACCAGCGCGCCGACCAGGTGCGCACCGAGGACCTGGTTGCCGGCGGCTTCTCCAGCGCCGAGCAGGTCTGGTTCCAGGGAGCCGACAGCGCCGAGCGCGGCCGTATCGCGCTGGCCCTGTGGTGCGCCAAGGAGGCCGCCGCCAAGGCCGCCGGCACCGGCCTGAACGGCCGGCCGCAGGACTGGCAGGTAGTCGCCGCGCACCTCGACGGCCGCAACGCCGGACCGCAGATGGCGCGCGTGCGCTACAACGGTCAGGATTACGATATCGCCCTGCATGCCGAAGCCGACCAGGCCATGCTGGCGCTCTGTGTCACCGCAGCGCGCCGGACGGAAAAATGGCCGGCCGCCTGAACATTTCCCCACAAAGCTCAAAAGCATATTTGCCACGGATGACGCGGATGAACACGGATCAAGATCAAGCTCTTTTCAAATCCGCGTTCATCCGCGTCATCCGCGGCTAAGTTACTTTCTCAAGATAGAAAACCCTCTCTCAGAAGACACGATCATGACGACGACCCTGTTCATTGGCCTGGATGGCTGCACCTTCACCGTGCTGGACGAAATGACCCGCGACCTGCCGGGCGAGGGCGTGACCATGCCCTTCCTGGCGTCGCTGATGGCCAAGGGCGTACGCGCCAAGCTGCGCTCCACCCCCAACCCGCTGACGCCGCCGGCCTGGACCAGCATCATGACCGGCAAGGGCCCGGGCGAGCACGGCGTGTTCGAGTTCATCCGCGCCGAGGACCATGGCGCCGAGGTGTACTGGACGCTGTACGACGCGCGCGACGTCGACGCCGAGACGATCTGGTCGATCGCCTCGCGCAAGGACAAGAAGATCGCCGCGCTGAACTTCCCGCTCACCGCGCCGGCGCCGGAAGGCATCAACGGTTCGATCGTGCCCGGCTTCATCCCGGCCAAGCACCTGCGCCGCAACACGCATCCGCGCGAGCTGTTCGAGCGCATCAAGACCGACGTGCCGGGCTTCGACCCCAAGGAACTGGCCTGGGACTTCGACAAGGAGAAGCAGGCCATGGAGTCGCTCTCCGCCACGGAGACGGCCAAGTGGGTGCGCTACCACCTGCCGCGCGAGGAGCAGTGGTTCAAGGTCGCCGAGTACATCCTGGGCAGCGACAAGCCGGACCTGATGGCGGTGATGTTCGACGGCACCGACAAGATCCAGCACCAGGCCTGGCCGTGGCTGGACAAGGACCTGCTGGCCAAGGACCCGCAGGGCCATGACAAGGAAATGCGCGAGGTCTGCCTCGAGTACTTCAACAACCTCGACGGCTACATCGAGAAGCTGGTCACCATGGCCGGCCCGGACACGCAGGTGTTCTTCGCCTCCGACCACGGCTTCACCGCCAGCAACTTCGTGCTGCGCATCAACACCTTCCTCGGCGAGAAGGGCTATCTCACCTGGGGTACGAACGACGGCAGCGAGCAGGCCGTGCGCCGCGACGCCTCCGACTTCGCCAACCTCGACTGGTCCAAGACCCTGGCCTACTGCCAGACGCCGTCGTCCAACGGTATCGTCATCCGCGTGGCGCAGAAGCCGGGCGACGCCGGCATCAAGCCGGAGGACTACGAGTCCTTCCGCGAGAAGCTGATCGCAGACCTCTACACCATCACCGATCCCAAGACCGGCAAGCCGGTGGTGATCGACGTGCTCAAGCGCGAGGAGTGGTTCGCCGGCCAGCACATGAAGCGCGCGCCCGACCTGACCCTGGTGCTGAGCGACCACGGTTTCGTCTCGATCCGCAACTTCGAGCCGGTGGTGGCCCACCGCCCGGCCGCGATCGGCACGCATCACCCGGACGGCATCTTCATGGCCTGCGGCCCCGGCATCTCCGCCAGCGGCATGGTCGAGCGCCGCCAGATCGTCGACGTGGCGCCGACGCTGCTGCACAGCCTCGGCATCGCGATCCCGGTGGACTTCGAGGGCAAGCCGGCCGACACCTTCTTCGACGCCGAGTGGCTGGCCGCGAACCCGATCAAGAAGGGCGCGCGCACCAAGGCTCCGCAGAAGAAGGAGCTGAAGGAAGAGATGGACCAGGGCGAGAAGCAGCAGATCATCGAGCAGCTGCAGATGCTGGGCTACATGGAGTGAGTGCGGAAGCCGCCAAGCCCGCCGACGACAGCACGCTGACGTCGGAGCAGTTGCTCGGCCTCGGCATGGAAGCCATGGGGGCCACCGGCCTCTATGGCGTCGTCGACTTCGAGCGGCCCTGCTACCTGTTCGCGCCGCGGCGGGTGAAGAACTGCACGTTCGGGGCGTTCTCCTACGTCAACGGCATGTACACCAGCAGCCTCTACGACACGCGCGTGGGGCGCTACTGCTCGATCGCCGAGGCGGCCATCGTGGGGCCCTACGAGCACCCGACCGACGGCCTGTCGACGCACACCTTCGCCTTCAGCGCGCCGGAGGACTTCCCGCCCTTCGCCGTGTTCCAGGAGTTCAAGGACCTGGCGACGCTGCGCAAGCGCGACGACGTCAACCGCGATTTCACCGAGATCGGCCACGACGTCTGGATCGGCGCCGGCGCCTTCATCAAGCGCGGCGTGAAGATCGGCGACGGCGCGGTGGTGGCGGCCCATGCCCTGGTCACCCGCGACGTGCCGCCCTACTCCATCGTGGTCGGCACGCCGGCCAAGGTCACGCGCCTGCGCTTCTCCGACGACATCGTCGAGCGCCTGATGAAACTGCAGTGGTGGCGCTACAATCTGGCCCCGCACAAGAACGAGCTGGACTACAGCCGCATCGAGGGCGCGCTGGAGGGACTGGAGCAGCGCGCCGCCGAAGGCCGGCTGGAACTGCTGCAACCGGAGACCTGGCGCCTGCACAAGGTCCGGTACCAGGTACGCTTCAAGCCCGAGCGGCTGCCACAGCCGCTGTATTCCTGAACACTATTCCGATAACCGCGACGAGCCATGAGCAACGCCGACATCTACGCCAGGAAACTGATCGCCCTGCTGAAGGACTTCACCCAGGACTGGGATCACGAGTTCGAGGGCGAAATGGACCGCAGCACCAAGCTGCTGGGCGACCTCAGCTTCGAGTCCATCGACATCATCCAGCTGATCGTGGCGATCCAGGAAGACATCGTCGGCGCCAAGCTGCCGTTCGAGAAGCTGCTGATGAAGGACGGCCGCTACGTGGACGATCTCTCGGTCGGCCAGATCGCGGACTTCCTGGCGGCGAACATCGGCGGTTAAGTCATGCCGGCGCGATCAGGCCTTGCGCGCCACCACCAGGACGTAGTCCTCGCCGGCCGCGACCAGGCCGCGCAGCCGCGCCACCGAGTTGCGCACCTCGACCGCCCTCTGGCCCTGCAGGCGCTCGCCGGCACGCTCGAAGGCATCGATGAAGGGAATGCGCGTCCGGTCGATGATGGATTCGATGCGGATGTCCGTGAAGCCCGCCGCGCCCAGGTGCGCCGCATAGGTGTCGGCATCGTAGGCGTTGGCGCGGTTGTCGAGGCAGACGCCGGTGCCCACGGCAGTGGCGCCCCGCAGGTAGGCCGAGGGGTCAATACCGCGTTTCGGGATCAGGTCGGTCAGCGCCAGGATGCCGCCGGGGCACAGCACCCGCGCCGCCTCGCGCAGGAAATCGGCCCGCGTATCGAAGTGGAACGCGCATTCCACCGAGACCAGCTTGTCGAAACTGCCGTCGCCGAAGTCCATCCGCGTGGCGTCGCCCATGCGCAGCTCGATGCGGTCGGCGAAACCCTGCTCCCGCACGTAGTTGCGGCCGTACTCGAGGCGCAGCTCGGTGACGTCGATACCGACGATGGACTGCGGCTGGAACTGCCGCGCGCAGCTGACCGCCCCGGCGCCGTAGCCGCAGCCGACGTCGAGCAGGCGATCCTGCGGCGACAGCTCGCAGGCGCTGGCCACCAGCAGCGTCAGCGCTTCGGCCGCCTCCTCCATGGTCATGCCCGGACGGGTCCAGTAGCCGTAGTTGGCGAAGGGCTGCTTGCCGAAGAGGTCGCCGCGCTGCTCGTGGCGCCGCGTGTAGTGCCGCGCAACGTCCTGCGTATGCGTCGTCTGCATGAAGACTTCCTGTCCCTGTTGAATCGCTACAGGTATCGCGACTTCGCGTCCGTAGCGTGAAGAACGACCGCTCACCGGAATCCGCCGTGAACACCCGACCCAAACTGGCGCATCAACAACTCGGCAGCGGCCCCGACGTGGTGCTGGTGCATGGCCTGGCCGCCAACCGTGCGTTCTGGTACCCCCTGGCGACCGCCTTGTCGACACAGTACCGCGTCACACTCTACGACCTGCGCGGACATGGCTACAGCGAACGCCCGACCAACGGCTACAGCGCCATGGACCATGGGCAGGACCTGCTGCAGCTGCTGGACGATCTCGGCGTCGAGGAAGCGGCCGTCGTCGGCCACAGCTACGGCGGCAGCGCCGCGCTGGAAGCGGTGCTGCTGCAGCCGCAGCGCTTCAGCCACCTGGCCCTGATGGACACCCGCGTCCAGCGGCTGCAGTCGGAACTGCGCCTGCACGATGTCGGCCAGCTCACCGCCTTCGAGCAGGCCGTGGCGCGCCAGGACGGCGGCGACTGGGCCAGCGAAACGGAAGTGGGCTTCCGCTTCCTCGAGGCGGCGGCGCGCAACCGCGTCGCCGGCATCGAGCTGGAAGCCGGCGGCGAATTCGTCCCCTTCGGGGAAGGCCGCGGCGCGCTGCGCGCCGCCAAGCAGTGGCTGGGTCTGCTCGACGACACCAGCCTGCGCGCAGACTTCCGCGTGCCTGGCGCCGCGGCCGAGGCCTATGCCGGGCTGCGCCAGCCGACGCTGCTGATGTACCCCAGCCACTCGCGCTCCGGCGCCACCGCGACGCGCCTGCAGGCGCTGCTGCCGCGCGCACGGCTGGTGAACCTGCCGCAATCCGGCCATTTCTTCCCGGTCACCCACCCGGCACAGGTCCGCGCCGAGGTCGAGTCGCTGCTGCGCATCGCATAAGAACGAAAGGAATCGCATGTCCGCCCTGGCCACCCTGCGCGTGATCGAACTCAGCGGCCACGTCGCCGCCGCCTTCTGCGGCAAGCTGATGGCCGGCTTCGGCGCCGAAGTGCTGCAGTTGCCCGCGCCCGCCGCCCTGCCGGGCTTCGAGCTGAATGCCGACGAGCAGGCCTGGTTCCACACCGCCAAGCAGCGCATCGCGCTGGATATCTCGGCCGATGCCGCCGGCTTCACCGCCCTGCTCAAGGGCGCCGACGTGCTGCTCGACGGCTGGGGCCATGGCGTGCTGGCGCAGGCCGGCTTCGACGCCGCCAGGCTGCGTGCGATCAACCCCGTGCTGGTCGTGGTGCAGATCACGCCCTTCGGCCAGGATGGCCCGCAGGCCGCCTGGAAAGCCTCGGACCTGACGCTCTACGGCCTCTCCGGCCTGATGCAGAGCACCGGCAGCGGCACGCGCGAGCCGCTCAACGCGCGCCCGCGCATGACCGAGTGCACCGCCGGCATGAACGCCTATTGCGCCGCGATCATCGGCCTGCTGCGCCGCGAGCGCGACGGCTGCGGCGCGCGGGTGGACCTGTCGATCCGCGAGTCGGCGATGGAGAACTACGAAGCCGCCATCGCCGAATTCCTCAACGTCGGCAAGGTGGCGCGGCGCAACGGCGACGAGCACAACATGGTGCCCTGGCGCACCTACCCCTGCGCCGACGGCGAGGCCGCGATCATCGGTGGACCGATCCGCCACTGGCTGCGTGCGGCGCCGCTGTTCGAGGCGCCGGAACTGCTGTCCGAGAAGCTGCAGACCATGGGCGGGCGCATGGCCAACCGCGCCGAGACGCAGGGGCTGATGCAGCCGTTCCTGATGCGTCACGGCAAGCGCGAGCTGTTCCACCTGGGGCAGAAGCACCGCCTGGCCTGGTCCTACCTGGCCTCCATGCCCGAGGCCCTGGAAGACCCGCAGCATGCCGAGCGCCGCTACTTCATCGAGCAGCCGCGCGCCGACGGCGTGGCGGCGAAGATGCCGGGCGCGCCGTTCCGCAGTGACAAGGCACCCTGGCGCAACCAGCCGGCGCCGGCCCAGGCCGCGGCGGCGCCGGGCTGGGAGCCGCGCCCCGCAGGCGCCGGCAAGCCCGGCGACGCACCGCTGGCGGGCCTGCGCGTGCTGGACTTCACCCACGACTGGGCCGGCCCGCACGCGGCACGCTTCTACGCCGACTACGGCGCCGAGGTGATCAAGATCGAGTACCCGCAGCGCCTCGACGGCATGCGCGGCGGCTTCGTCGGCAAGGTCAACGAACACCCGCGCTTCTGGCAGCTGCACCGCGGCAAGAAGTCGGTGACGCTGGACCTGAAACGCGCCGAGCATCGCGCCGTACTGGACGAACTGGTGCGCGGTGCCGACCTGGTGATCGAGAACTCCCGCCCCGGCGTGATGGAGCACAAGGGCTACGGCTACGAGCGCCTGCGCCAGCTCAGGCCCGACATCGTGATGGTGGCCATGTCGGCCTTCGGCGCCAGCGGCCCCTATGCCGGCTACTGCGGCTACGGCGGCACGCTGGAAGCGATCAGCGGCCTGCAGTCGCTCACCGCCTACGACGCCCAGGGCCCGGCCTACCGCGTGCGCGAGATGGACGTGATGAACGGCATCATGGGCATCTGCGCCGGCTTCACCGCGCTGTGGCAGCGCAGCCAGGGCGGCGGCGGCCAGTGGATCGACCTGTCGGAGTGCGAGACCACCGCCTGGTTCGTCGGCGAGCATTTCGCCGAGGTGGCGCGCAGCGGCCGGCAGCCGGTGCCGCAGGGCAACCGCCACCCGCTGTACGCTCCGCAGGGCTGCTACGCCGCCGAGGGCCAGGACCGCTGGCTGCTGGTCAGCGTGCGCAGCGACGGCGAATGGCAGGCCCTGGCCGGCCTGCTGGGCGCTGCCGCAGAGGACGCGCGCTACGCCACGGCCGAAGGCCGACGCCAGCACCACGACGCGCTCGACGCGCTGATCTCGGCCTGGAGCGCCGGCCGCGAGGTGACCGCCGCCGTGGCCGGGCTGCAGGCCGCCGGCGTCACTGCCGGCTACGTCTGCAGCTCCGCCGACCTGGCCGCCGACCCGCAGCTGGCCGCGCGTGGCTGGTTCCAGGACGCCGCCGGCACCCGCCTGCCCGGCCTGCCCTTCCGCATGGACGGCTTCCTGCCCCGCATTGCCCGCCGCGGCCCGGACCTGGGTGCCGACAACGCCGGCTTCTTTGCCGCGGCCGGGGTGTCCGGCAGTGTGCCCGATCTCTCACCGGAGCTCCTCGGCACGGCATACACTCTGTATTAGGCTTCGCTGCAGTAGCGCCCGCAGTAGCCCCGAACCAGGAGCTGCCCATGTCCGCCTCACGCCAGTGCCGCCCGCTTCGCAGGCTGGGCCTTGCCCTTTTCGCCACGTTCGCCGCCTGTGTCGCTACGCTGGGCAGCATCGCCACGGCCCAGGCCGCCGAAGCGAAGGACTACACGATCAGCTTCCAGGGGGCGCAGCGCACTTACCGCCTCTATGTGCCGGATGGCGCCAGCACGCAACCGCGACCGCTGATCCTGGCACTGCATGGCGGCTACGGTACCGGCAAGGACATGGAGGAACTGACCGGCCTCGACCTCATCGGCGGCCAGGCCGGCTTCGCCGTCGCCTACCCCGACGGACTGGGCCGCTCCTGGAACGCCGGCACCTGCTGCAACCCGTCGATGAAGAACGGCGTCAATGACATCGGCTTTCTGGCCGCCGTGATCGCCGACATCGCCAAGCGCACGCCGATCAACCCGACCCGCGTCTACGGCACCGGCTTCTCCAACGGCGCGATGATGGTGCACCGCGTGGCCTGCGACGCCCCCGACCTGTTCCGCGCCATCGCCGCAGGCTCCGGCGGCATCATGCTGCCGAACTGCGGCGCCAAGAAGCCCATCCCCGCCCTGCTGATCCAGGGCCGCGCCGACAACCGCATTCCCTGGGACGGCGGCAGCGTCGATGGCAGCTACCGCCCGCCGGTAAAAGAGGTGTTCAGCAAGCTCGCTGCCCGCAACCTGTGCGCGCCCCAGGAAACCACCCAGCAGGACGGCTCCGCCAGCTGCATCGCCCGCCGCAGCTGCCCCGGCGGCGCCGAGGTCTGGCTCTGCGGCATCGAAACCATGGGACACCAGTGGGCCGGCGCCAAGGAAATCACGCCGCTGCTGCTCGGCAAGGGCACGCGCGACTACGGCGCCTCGCTGCGGATCGTGCAGTTCTTCCAGGCGCACTGAGGCCCCGGTGGGAAAGCCCGGCTTCGCCAGGCGAGGCCGGGTTTTTCATTGATCGCGGAACCCCGGTTGTGCAGCCCATGCCTGGAGCGTAACTTCGGCAGAGCGTACGCTCTGCATTCAGGTTCGCTGCGCTAGATTGCCGACATCAGAACAAGGAGTGGTTCCATGGTCCTCTCGCGTTTCTCCCGCCCCCTGCGCAGCCTGGCCATCGGCCTGCTCGCGCTGACCGCCGCCTGCGTCGATACCGGCGGCGCCCTGTCCTCGGCCCAGGCGGCCGGCTCGCAGGAGTACGAAATGGAATACCAGGGCATTGAGCGCAGCTACCGGCTCTACGTGCCCTCCGGCGGCGGCAACCAATCGCGCCCGCTGATCGTCGCGCTGCACGGCGGCTTCGGCACCGGCAAGAACATGGAAGAGCTGACCGGCTTCGACCTCGTCGGCGGCAACGCCGGCTTCGCCGTCGCCTATCCCGACGGCGTCGGCCGCTCCTGGAACGCGGGCAGCTGCTGCGGCCCCGCGCTGAAGAAGAGCGTGGACGACGTCGGCTTCCTGCGCGCGATGGTGGCCGACATCGGCCGCCGCACGCCGATCGACACCAGCCGCGTCTACGGCACCGGCTTCTCCAACGGTGCCATGATGGTGCACCGCGTGGCCTGCGACGCCCCCGACCTGTTCAAGGCCATCGCCGCCGCCTCGGGCGGCATCATGGTGCCGAACTGCAGCGGCAAGAAGCCCATCGCCGCCCTGCTGATCCAGGGCCGCGCCGACCCGCGCATCCCCTGGAACGGCGGCGACTTCGAAGGCAACTACCGCCCGCCGGTACGCGACATCTTTGCCAAGCTGGCCTCGCGCAACCAGTGCGCCGCCAAGGAAGACAGCCAGCAGGACGGCTCCGCCGACTGCGTCGTCCGCCGCGGCTGCGCCGGCAACGCAGAAGTGAAGCTCTGCGGCGTGGAAGGCATGGGCCACCAGTGGGCCGGCGGCAAGGAACTGCTGCCGCGGCTGCTGGGCAAGGGCACGCGCGACTACAACGCTTCGCAGAAGGTCGTGCAGTTCTTCCAGCAGCACTGAGCGGACAGCAAACAAGAAGCCCGGCTTCGGTCACCGAAGCCGGGCTTTTCATTGGGCGAGCCATCGGGCGCAAGGATGTCTCATCCTAGTAAATTCGGCCCAGTGCGTCATCGATGCGCGTTTCGTCATCAAGGGTTTACAAATCACCCCCAATCTTTCCGGTTTGATCAAGAGAGCCGGCACATCGATGCCGCCGGCAACCAGGGGAAATGATGGACACGTCTTCGAAGGCCGGCTCGGCTGCATTCACCGACATTCTTGGCCAGCGCCTGTCGCGGCGTGATTTCGTCGCTGCCGGCGTCTATGGCGGCGCCGCGATCACCGGGCTCTTCGCCCTTTCCGCCTGCGACCGCAGCGATCCCAGGAACCCGCGTGCGGGCACGCAGCAGAAGCTGGGCTTCCAGGCCGTGCCCAAGTCGATGGACGATCTGGTGCATGTCCCCGCCGGCTACCGTGCCCAGGTGCTGTACGCGCTCGGCGATCCCATCCACGAAGGCCAGGCCGCCTACGGCAACCAGGGCGCGGAAACCGATTTCGACCAGCGCTCTGGCGACCACCATGACGGCATGTACTTCTTCGGCCTGTCGGCCGGCGGAAGCTGGGATCCGTCCGCTTCGGAGCAGGGCATCCTCTGCCTCAACCACGAGAACACCACCGACGCCTACCTGCATCCGGCCGGCCCGACCCGCGACGAAGAAGGCACCCGCCCGGCCGGGGAAGTGCGCCGCGAGATGCAGGCCCACGGCGTCAGCGTCATCGCCATCCGCCGCAATGCGGACAGCAGCCATGAGCTGGACCGCGCATCGCCGCTCAACCGCCGCATCACCCTGCTGACGCCGATGGACCTGGACGGCCCGGCCGCCGGCGACGCGATGCTGGCGACGAAGCTCTCGGAGGGCGGCACGCGGGCCTACGGCACGCTCAACAACTGCTCCAACGGCCACACGCCCTGGGGCACCTACCTCACCTGCGAAGAAAACTGGAACACCTACTTCCACCGCGGCGCCGACGAGGCGCAGCGCAGCGCCGCCGAAAACACCGCACTGGCACGCTACGCCATCGCCCCGGACTCGCAGGGCGACAACTACCGCGGCTGGGACACGGTGGCGGGCGATCTCACCGAACGCTTCGACTGCAGCGCCGACGGCGCCTCGGCGGCGGCGGATTTCCGCAACGAGCCCAACCTGTTCGGCTGGATCGTCGAGATCGATCCCTTCGATCCTGCGGCCGCCCCGCGCAAGCACACCGCGATGGGCCGCTTCTCGCACGAAGGCTGCGTGCCGGCCCCGCTGCGCGCCGGCAAGCCGGTGGTGTTCTACATGGGCGACGACTCGCGCTTCGAATACATCTACAAGTTCGTCTCCGACCTGCCCTACGACCCCTCGCTGCGTGGCCTCGCCGGCAGCGCCCACCTCGCCAACGGCACGCTCTACGTCGCGCGCTTCGGTGCCGACGGCAGCGGCCAGTGGCTGCCGCTGCGCCACGGCGAGAACGGCCTGACCGAGACCAGCGAGGTCTACCCCTTCAGCAGCCAGGCCGACGTGCTGGTGCACACGCGCCTGGCCGCCGATGCGGTCGGCGCCACGCGCATGGACCGTCCGGAATGGGGTGCCGTGGACCCCGCCACCGGCGAGGTCTACTTCACGCTCACCAACAACTCGCGCCGCACGCCCGAAGACGTGGACGCCGCCAACCCGCGCAGCTACACCGACACGTTCACCAAGGCCGACGGCAGCACCACCGAGAACAAGGGCAACGTCAACGGCCATATCGTCCGCTGGCGCGAACAGGGCGACGACCCGGCCGCCACCCGCTTTCACTGGGACGTCTACCTGTTCGGCGCCGAGGCCGGCGCGCCGGCTTCCGTCAACCTCTCCGGCCTGACCGACGACAACGACCTGAGCAGCCCCGACGGCCTGTGGTTCGACCCCGCGGGCCTGCTGTGGATCGAGACCGACGACGCCGCCTACCTCGACCATACCAACTGCATGCTGCTGGCCGCGGTACCGGGCACGCAGGGTGATGGCGGCGCGGTGATGGTGGAGAACAGCAGCGAGAGCAAGGTGATCACGATACGCGGCCGCAAGGCCACGCCGGACAACCTGCGCCGCTTCCTGGTCGGCCCGATGGAAGCCGAGATCACCGGCCTTGCGATGACGCCGGACCGGCGCGCGCTGTTCGTCAACATCCAGCACCCGGGCGAGAACGGCGAAACCGCTGCACCCTCCTCCCACTGGCCCGCCGCCAGCGGCGACGCCACCGTAGCCGGCGCCAGCGACCGCCGCCCGCGCTCGGCGACGATCGTGATCACGCGCGAGGATGGCGGGGAAATCGCGGTGTGAACCAGGTGTGTGGGCAAACATGCAGCCGTTTGCCCTGACTCGAATGATGCGGTTCGCTGCGCTCACCACATCCTACGGGCCCTGTAAGATGTGGTGAGCCCGTAGGATGTGGTGAGCGCAGCGAACCGCATCATTCGCGACTACTCCCGTTCCATCCCCAGAACGAACGGCTCCGCCGCCCATCCCGGATCGCAACGGCCGTCCCGCAGGAAGCGATGAATGCTCGAATGCGGCCAGTCGATGGCGCGGCGGACGTGGCCATGTTTCACCGGGTTGATATGGATGTAGTCCACGTGATTGCGGAAGTCATTCTCGTCCCGGATCAGGTGTTCCCAGAAGCGGCGCTGCCAGATGCCACGTTCACCACGCTTGATCCGGCTCTCGCGGCGATGCTCGCCACCATCGATGCCGCGGGAAAAACCGGATTTGATCAGTGACCAACGCGTTCCAAAATCAGCATCCCCCTCTGGCAAAGTCCAGATGCAATGCAGATGGTCGGGCAGGATCACAACCGCCTCCATCTCGAAGGGATGCCGTTGCCGCACCATGCGGAAGCAGTCGCGGAGGTGGTCTATGTGCACCGTCAACAGAGCTGACCGCCTTTCGGCAAGCGCGACGGTGAAGAAGTAGCAACCGCCGGCTTCCTTGGCTCGTCGATACGCGGTCATTTACGAGTTCTGTCGGTGGATTTTCAGCAGGTGTTGGACTCGAATGATGCGCTACGCTTTCCTGCCCTACGGCCCTTTCTTCCTGCCCATGCCCTTGCGCTCGCGATAAGCAAGTTTTTCCGGAACGACCTTGCCAAGGGCCTCGTCCCGCATCTTGTGGAATTTCATCTTCGCCAAGGGCGACGACCTGACGGCGTTTTCCACCGATACCACCTGCGCTTCGTCACCTGCGCCGAGGACTCCATGCAGCATCTGGTTTTGCCCGTGACGCCTGCTGCGCTCCAGCAGATCCTTGCTGCGCCGTATCGCATGCCGGGAGTTGGCTCCCCTTTCACCGTAGACATTGCGGCGATCTTTGAGGTAGCTGAGCCGCTTCTTTTCCTGCGGAGTATCGGGACTACTCACGGGATTCTCCTGATACACGACATCTGCGCTCGCGCATGGTTGCTTTTTTCAGTTCCCATTCAGGCCGTGTGCCCTCGACAGCAGCACTTTCTTCCAATGGCTTTCCCTGCCGATGATTTCCTCGTCGCTCGCGTGGGTGTCGGCAATTTCAAGGACCGAGAACCGGAAAGCACTGGCGCGGCCGGGCCCATACTCATCGAAGAGCGCTTTCAGTTCGACGTTTCCTCCATGCCCGACCGCATATTGGCACCATCGCTGCCAGATGCCACCCTCACCCGTTGCGCTGCCGACGTACAGCTGTCCAGAGGACGTATCGGATATCAGGTAGACACCCGCCACATTGGACAGTGCGGTTCGCCAGGATTCCAGGTTCTGCTGCACGATGACCTCCAGTTCCGCCTTGCTGAGGTCAACCGACTTGAATCCAGGGAAATGTGCGATCGTCATCTTCTTGGGCAGGATATGTCCAAGGATAATCTGCTCCACCCAGTTGTCGGCATTGAGATATGACTGACGCCCCGGCCGCTTGAACTGAGCAATGAGACGGCCGTTGAGTTCGGAGCATGACGGAAGCTCTTCGAGGTTGTAGTAGTAACACTCCTCACCCTCCGGAAGTACACATCCGCTTGAGACATGGACTCCGGCAAAGAGCCAGCAATTCGTTTCCGGCAACGCGATGAGCGAGAGAACGAAGGGGCGCTCGAAGTTTCGACGAGTCTGCCAACGCTGCCACTCATAGAAATTTCCCGCCAGATAGACGTCCAGCGGATTCTCCCGGCCGTTCCAGCTGGCGAGATGCACCTTTGTCTTGCCTGGATCGATTCGGGAATCAAGCAACCGCAGGATATCTGCTACGCGCATATGAGGATCATCAATCAACTCGGTAGGATGTGGTGAGCGTAGCGAACCGCATCAATCGCGACTACTCCCTTTCCATCCCCAGAACGAATGGCTCCGCCGCCCAGGTCGGATCGCAACAGCCGTCCCGCACGAAGCGATGAACGCTCGAATGCCGCCGCCTTCCCTTGCTCGTCGATACGCGGTCATTTACGAGTTCTGTCGACGGATTTTCAGCAGGCCTTGGACTCGAATGATGCGGTTCGCTGTGCTCACCACATCCTACAGGCCGATGCTGCTATGCCGCCTTCAGGAGTTGCAAACTGACGGTACCGTCAGGTCAAAAAGAAACCCCTCTGCTGTTGCCAGCGGAGGGGCTCGTTTCGATCCTGTCGGCGGACTACTGCAGCCCCACCAGCGGCGCCGCGCAACTCCAGTTCGGCGCGTCATAGCGCGAGCCCAGTGCGGCCGCGGCGGCGTTGCTCGAGCGCAGCGTGGTGGCGTTGGTTTCCAGCAGGCCTTCGACCACGCTGCGGAAGGCGACGGCCATGGGGCCCAGGGCGGCGGTGACGACCTGGCTTTCGTCGTCGGCGCGGGTGTGGAAGTACTGGTTGGTGCCGTTCATGCCGACGCTGGGAATGCCCATGGCGTAGGGACCCTGGTTCTCGCCCGGCGCGAGCACGGAGGGCGGGAACTGGTAGAAGGGCTTGATCGCGGCGTTGTTGAAGGCGGGGCGCGTGATGGCGCTGAGCATGGCGTTCTCGGACACCGACAGGGTACGCACCTGCGACAGGCCGCCGGTGGCCACCGGCTCGCCGCTCACGTCGCGGTAACCCTTGTAGACCAGGCCGGAGCCGAGGTGCACGTAGGCCACGGTTTCTTCCTTGGGGATGCAGGACATGAAGCGGTTGAGGCCGAAGGCGTAGACCTGGTGGCCGCCGGTGGCGACGAAGTAGATCGAGTACGGCAGCGGGCCTTCCTTCTGCGCCTTCTCGGCGAAGTAGCGCGCCAGGTAGACCAGGATGCCGACGCCGGGGCCGCGCTCGCCGGCGCTGAGGAACCAGCCGTTGACCGGGGTGCCGACGACGACGATGTTGTTCGGGTCTTGCCCCGGCAGCAGGGCGGCGACGTTGCTCTCGCGGCCGCTCGAGGCATCGCGGTAGCTGGCGTCCACCACCATGCGGGCGCGCACGCCCTGCTCCCTGATGGCGGCGCCGGCCTGCTTGCCGATGACCATGGTGGGCAGCGTGCCGAGGCCGTAGGTGGCGACGTCGCGGTTCTGCGCGGCGATCTCGTTGCCGGGGGCGTCGGTGGCGACGATGGCGCCGATGGCGCCGCGCTCGGCCAGGGTCTTGAGCACGTCCTGCGCGCTGCCGGACTCGCCGTTGAGCACCAGGCTGATACGCAGCAGGGCGATCTTGCCGCTGAGGTTCTTGCCCAGCAGGTCCAGCGCGGCGCCCTTGTTGACGTAGACGATGTCGCCGCTGATGCCCTGCCCGGGCGTGGTGCCCTGGAAGTACCAGGGGAAGGCGGGCACCGGCACGGTCTGGCCGTCGGCGCCGGTCACTTCCAGGCTGTAGTTGTTGAGACGGAACACCGGGAAGCCGAAGTTCTGGCGCTGCACGGCGGTGAGGCCGGGTATGGCGCGGAACTGGCCCTCGGCCCAGTCGTAGACGGCGTCGGACAGGGCGCTGCCGGCGCGGGCGCCGCGCTCGCACTTGGCCAGCGCTTCGGGGCCGAAGCATTCGTCGAAGCGCGAGGAGCCGCGGATCACTTCGAGGTAGGAGTGCATCGCGGCCAGGGATTCGACGCCGGGCTCACCCACCGGACCCGAGACACCGCCACTGTCGGCGGAGCTGCCGCCCCCGCCGCAGGCGCAGAGAAAGGCCGCCAACAGGACTGCCGCCGACCGGGCTCGCGAACGCATCGGGCTACTCCTCGGTAGTTTTGAGTGATCGCGCGGCCGGCCGCTTCAGCGGCACAGCAGCACGACGATGTCCGCCAGCAAGGCCGGATCTTTTTCGCCCTCGATCTCCAGCGCACAGGCGGAGATGGTCAGCAGGCGGTCCGGTCCATTGGGCGTCACCGCGGCCAGTTTAACGCGGACGCGCATGCGGCTGCCGACCCTCACCACGCTCTTGAAGCGCACGTTGTTGATGCCGGCATTGAGGGCGATGCTGGTGCCCTCGGGCATCAGCTTGAGGTCGTTCATCAGCTGTGCCAGCAGCGACAGCGTGAGGAAGCCGTGGGCGATGGGCACGCCGTAGGGGCTCTCCCGCGAGCAGCGCTCGGGATCGGTGTGGATCCACTGGTCGTCGCCCGTGCAGTGGGCGAACTCGTTGATGCGCCACTGCTCCAGCGTCATCCACTCGCTGACACCCAGCTCCTGGCCCAGGAAGGCGGGTATGCGATCGAAGCGGTAATCGACGAGCTTATGACTCATGAACGGCTTTCGGAGACGCTGTCCCCGGCAGGAATTTGGGCAATGGCATCAGTACGCTGCGTTTTGCGCAGTTTTAGAGCGCCCGAGCCTAGCAGCGGTGCATGACAGCAACCACCCGTGCGGGGTGGGAGATATTGCCTAAGCGCGGACCGGCGCTGCCGCCCTGTCCTTTCAAGGTACCTGTACCGGCGACCTCAGCCGCCGCAGCTGCCCGCGCAGCCAGTCGGCGCTGGATTGGGCTGGCTGAGTGCCACATTGCACCTGGTAGGGCTTGCCGGAGACGCTGCTGCCGGTGCCGGCCCGGGTGATGAAGTCCTCGGCGCTGGCGAGCAGGCCCTTGTCGCGCAGGTAATCCACCTTCTTCGCCAGGTGTCCGCGCGCATCTGCCGCGGGGTACCAGCTGCCGTTGCGGTTGAAACGGCAGCCGGAGGTCTCCAGTGCGTCCAGCAGGCGGCCGATCTCGGCCGCGGCAGGCGCAGGCAGCTCGGCGGCCCACGCCGGAGAAACGGCCAGCAGCAGCGCCAGCAGGCCCCCGCGCAGCAGCGGCTTGCCGGCCCTCACGGCAGGACCCCGTCCGGCGACAACGGCGCCTGCTTCCAGAACCGGACGTTGCCGTCCGGGCAGAGGAATACCTGCTCCCTGGGATAAGGCGAGGCGGCATCGCCCGGTACGTTCTTCTTCTCGGTGCAGCCCTCGGTCTGCTGCAGGAACCGCTGGTAGCGCAGTTCCGCTGCCGACCGGGGCCGCAGCAGACCCGTCTCTTCCAGTGCCGGCCGGATGTACAGGGGCCAGCAGGCCAAAGCCAGCATCACCGCCAGCAATGCCAGGCCCGGCACCAGCAGCCGCGACCGGCGCGGCCGGACCGGTTCACCCGGTGCCGGCTCCAGACCCATGCGCTGCACGGACTGCGGTGCCAGGGCCTGGTACTGCTGCAACAGGCGCTCGCCGTCTTCGCGGCCCTGCTCCGCCAGCAGGTCGGCACGCAGCAGCGGCCAGGAGCGCCAGGACTGGTTGCCGTTGTAGGCCTCGAAGCGGTCCAGCGCCCGGCTCCAGACCATGAAGCGCGGCTGGCCGTCGCTGGCCGTCACCACCGGGAAGTCGTAGGGCAGCTCAGTTCTCACCTGCGTCCTCCACGCCGCGCGGCAGGAAGCGCGGCACCTTGGCCCGCAGCAGGCGCACCAGCGCCGGGTCCATCAGTCCGTAGTTGTCGGGGATGTCCAGGCAGACCACGCGCTTGCCGTGCAGGCTGGAGCGGAAGCGCGCCGACAGCTTGCTGCGGTGCGCCCGCTCCATCACGAACACCAGGTCGGCCCAGTCCAGCAGCTCCGGCGTGACCGGATTGTCGGCGTCGTGGTTGAGCCCGGCTGAGCTGGTCTGGATGCCGGGATGATCGGCGAACACCTGCTCGGCCGTGGGGCTGCGCAGGCGGTTCTGGCTGCAGATGAACAGGATGTGCTTCATGGCTGACGACCGGATCAGGTCATGCCCGCTATTGCCCCGCCTCGCCCCGCGCCTTGCGGACCTGCGAGTACGGAGTGCGGGCCTCCTGCCGGCACTGTTCCTGCTCGCGCGGCTCGAGCTTGCCGCATTCCTGGGCACGCCACTCCGAGCTGCTGTTGTAGATTTCCTCGGAGCTGCAGCCGCTGCTGGCGGCGATGACGCCCAGCAGGGCCAAGCCGGGTATCCGCAGGATCATACGAGTACACTCCGCAGGTAATGACGCACCGGAATCT
This sequence comes from Solimonas sp. K1W22B-7, assembly GCF_003428335.1. Classification (GTDB taxonomy): domain Bacteria; phylum Pseudomonadota; class Gammaproteobacteria; order Nevskiales; family Nevskiaceae; genus Solimonas_A. The sequence goes on along the minus strand of NZ_CP031704.1, from coordinate 1,388,856 downwards.
CCGGGGCATGATAGTCGCAAGCGGGCCCCTTGTACGCCCCGATCGGAGTCGCATGAATCGTCTGCTGCTGAGCCTCTTGCTGCTGGTTTCTGCCAACGCCCAGGCGGACGTGTTCCGCTGCAAGGTCAACGGCAAGACCTCGTACCAGGACAAGCCCTGTGCCGGGCAGTCGCGCGAGGACAGCCGCGCCAAGCTGCCGCCGATCTCGGTGATCGGCAACATGGGCCAGGGGGGCAAGGGCGCGGAGAGCAGCGGGCCCTTCGTCAAGCCGCCGCCGCTGCCGGCGGGCGATGTCAGCACGGCGATCAAGGCCAACCGCGTGCTGCTGGGCATGACCGGGCAGGAAATTCTCGCCGCGGCCGGGCAGTACAGCGACCACAAGACCACGCCCGGCTCGGATGCGCAGGGCCCCTACGAGATCTGGACCTTTGCGCAGCGCCAGGGGGCCTTCCCCCCCTGGGTGAAGGTGCGCGAGGGCGTAGCGGTGGAAACGCGGACCACGCTGGATGGCTCGGCGGAAGTGCCCCCGCCGCCGCCGGCTCCTCCGGGTACGCCGCCGGCCCAGCCCGCCGCACCGACGACCCCGCCGCCGCCGCCGGCCAAGCCCGAGGTGCCGCCGCCGTCCTGAACGGCGGCGGCTCCGGGCGGCGCTCGCCAGGCCCTAGTAGCCGTAGCCCCGCGCCAGCTTCTGCACCTGCGGATCGAAGGCGGCGCCGTCGTCGCGCCAGGGCAAGGGGTTTTCCAGGCTGCCGGCGGGTGCCTGGGCGCCGAGGCCTGCGGGCCAGTCCATCAGCACGTCGGGTTCCAGGCCGCCGGGAGCCTCAGCGGGGCCCAGGCCGGCGTAGGGCCAGCGGCCGGGGTCGGCCATCAGTTCCAGGGTCACCGGATCGGCATCCACTCCCAGCCATTGGCAAAGCCCGGCCAGGGTGTCGAGGAAATCGCGGTCCAGGTCCTCGGCGGTGATGCGGCGCAGCCGGGCGTAGCCGGCGGCGCGGTCCAGGTTCATCTGGGCACGCAGCCAGGGAATCTGCGGCTCCACCTGCGGCGGATCCTGCGAGTAGTCCTTGTAGTCCATCGGCACGAACAGCCGCTCCACGCCCCAGGCGCTCATCAGGCGGCCCTGCGTGTAAGGGTGCCGCACCAGTTGCACCAGCGGAGCGTCCGGCGCCAGGCGCAGCAGCCGCAGCAGCTCGTAGGGCCGCAGCGCGGTTTCGGCGTCGGGGATCACCAGGCGGCGCGGCGCCACGCGCGCGGCCAGCTCGGCCAGCAGCGCGGAAACCTTGAGCTTGCGGCGCTGTTCCAGCCAGCCGCGCGCGGCGGCAACGCCGGCGTCGGTCTGGCCGCCGCAGGCAACCTCGGCGACGGTGCGCAGCAGGCCATGGCCGTGCTCGCCCTGGCTGGTGGCGAAAATATCGAGCAGGCCGTCGACATCGTCGGCCAGCGTCAGGTGCAGCTGCGGCGTGGCGTAGAGCTGCGGGTGCGTGCCGAGCACGCCCGCCAGCCAGGTCAGGCCGGAGAACGGCGCGCCGAGCAGCCAGACAGGAGTCTGTGTCTCAGCCATGCCCGGCTCCACCGATCGCGGCATCGCGCGCGCCGGTCTTGCCGATCCACAGCTCGCAGCCGCCGCGCGGATTGTCGACATAGCCCCAGGCGCCGTCGCGCTCCACCGCCACGCGCGGACCGAAGGGATTGGCGGTGCCCACCATCAGGCCATGCGGCGTGGAGGCGAGCGTGCGGATGCCCCAGTTGTACTTGTTGCCGAAGCCGTTGCGCGTCACCGGTTCCCAGTGGATGCCGTCATGCGTGCGCCACAGCTGGCAGCCGCCGGTCTCGGCCAGGCGGTCCACGCCCAGGCGGCGGATCACGTTGTGTACGTCGGTGGGCCAGGCATGCAGCGGCAGGTAGGGCATCAGCATCGCCCAGGACATGGTGCTGGCGTAGAGCCAGTCCTCGTGCACTTCCATGCGCCAGATGTAGCCGTTGAAGATGTTGTCGAAGCCCGGCGAGTAGCCCGACAGCGGCACCTTGAGGCCCTGGTCGGTCATGCGCGCCTCGCCGGCGATCAGGTCCCAGGAGTCGTCGGGCCAGACGCGCAGCATCTCGGCCGCGGCCGGGCCGATCTTGTATTCGCGGTGGAAGCCGCCGTTGACGATGGCGCAAGCGACGTAGAACGCGCCCTTGAACGCGCACATCGCGCCGGGGCCCTCGTTCTGCGGGCCGCGGCCGGCGCCCTTGTCGAAGACCTTGGTCCACTTGTAGGGCAGGTCGCCGCCCGGCGACTTCCACAGCTCGCCGCCGGTGATGGGATTCATCACGCCGCCGTAGAGGTGGTCGTCATAGACGCCCATCTCGAAGATCGTGAGGTTGTTCTTGTTGCCGAAGCCTTCCTCGTTGGCCGGCTCCCACTTGCCGTGCTGCAGGTCGCCGTTGGCGTAGATCACCGCCTCGGAGCCGACGTCCTGGTTGTAGCCCTTGGCCGAACCGGAGGCCGTGGGGCTCATGTGCACGCGGCCCTTGAACGGCTGGAAGGTGCGGCAGGCGCGCACCAGCGGACTCCAGGGCGGACGCGGGATCGTGCTGAAGTTGACGCCGTCCTCGGTGCGCAGCACGTCGGGCGAATGCGCCAGATGCGGCGACCAGGTGGAGATGTAGAGGCAGGGCTCCCTGTCGCTGACGTCCTGGAAGACGTTCATGCCGCGGTAGCCGATGTAGCTCGGCACGTTGGGACGGCCGTTGACGCCGGTGACGTAGGGCGAGCGGAAGGCCAGGCGCCAGGTCGCGGTCTCGGGGTTGTACTCCCAGATCTCGGCGCGGCGGTCGATGTCGTAGAGGCCCGGCGGGGTTTCGATCGGCCAGGGCGCCAGCGCCGGCACGGTGATGCCGAACTTCAGGCCCGCGAAGGCGCCGCGTGTCGTCCCGACGTACACGCGGCCCTTGAACACCGCCATGCTGTGGGCATAGTGGTTCCAGCCGTCTCCGAAACCGCTGGGGGCGGTCAGGCGGAAATCGGCCTCGCTCGGCGCGGGCGGCAGCTGGATCACGGAATCCAGGACCAGACTTCGACGAACAGGAAACGCACCAGCGCGCGGCTGAAGGCAACGAACAGCGGGTGCCAGCCGCCCGAGACCTTGGCGTTGCCGGTGATGCCCGGCAGCAGCCTGTTCTCCGGGTCTTCGATCGCCACCTGCACGCGCACGATCTTGCCGTACTCGCCGTCTTCGGCGGCCGGCGCGATGCCGGTGACCTTGCCGTCGAAGCCGGTGCCGGGGAAGGCCCAGGCCTTGGCGGTGACGGCGTTGTCGAGCTTGATCTCGCCGATGGTGTTTTCGGGCAGCTTGACCTCGGCGATGCGCTGGCCGGCGTCCTCGATGGTGGCCAGCTGGTCGCCGCGGTTGAGGAAGCTGCCGCGCGAGAACATCAGCGAGCCGGAGACCACGCGGCCGGCGATCGGCGCGGTGATCTTGGTGTAGCTGAGGCGCTCCTGCTGGTAGGCGAGTTCAGCCTGCGCTTCCTTGAGCTGGGCCTCGATCGCCTTGAGGCGCTCGCCCACCGCGGGGCTGCGCACCAGGCCGAGGCGGCTGCGCGCTTCTTCCAGCGCCTTGGCGTCGACATCCGCCTGGCCCTGGGCACGCTCGTATTCCTGCGCGGTGACCGACTTCTTGCGGAAGGCGCCTTCAAGGCGCTTGGCCTGCGCGGCCGACACCTCGGCACGCTTCTGCGCGGTCTGCACGGCGCTTTCGGCCACCACCACCTCTTCGGCCTTGCCACCCTTCTTGGCCAGCGACATGTCGGCTTCGAGCTGGGCCAGGCGGGCCTCGGAGGCGGCCACCAGGGCGCGCTGCTCGTAGTCGGAGATGCGGGCGATCACCTGTCCGGCTTTCACCACGTCGCCTTCCTTGACCAGGACCTCGCGGACGTCGCCGGCGGTCAGCGCGCGGACATCGGCGCGTGCGCTCGGCAGCACGACGAAGTCGCCGCTGGCGTGGTAGCGGTAAGGCAGGACCAGGATCAGCAGCACGAGGCCGACGATGATCCAGTGAGTGCGCGTGAATCCGGCCCAGAACTTCCACCACGGCTGCCCGGGCACGCCCAGGCCGGTGTTGGCGGCGCCGCCGCGCGAGTTGCGGTATGACTGACTCACAAGAACCCCCATGAACGCGATCACAAGAAGAAAACCGACACCACCCTGCCGTTCGATCACCCATCGGCCGGCAAAGGCCATGAACAAGGACATCAGCGCGATCAGGCTGAGCGCGCACAAGGCCAGATAGAGGACCAGCGTGCGCGGGCTGAGCCGGCGCTGCTGCATGACCCAGCCGCGGCGCGCTATACCCAGCAGCGCCCCCACCGCCTGCTCGCGCAGGTCCGGCAGGTTGAGATGCTGCGCCAGCAGGTAGTAGCCGTCGCGGCGCGCCAGCGGGTTGAGGCGCAGCAGCAGCGTGAACAGCGCCAGCAGCGCCACCCACAGCGCCACGGAGGGCACCGAAGTCTGGCTACCGCGGCTGATCATCCAGAAGATGCCGGCGGCGCAGAACAGCAGTGCCAGGCCCGTGAGTGCCGAGGCGACGATGCGGCTGCGCGCACTGCGGTCGGCACGCTCGGCCGGCCCGGCGGTCTCGACATGCGCCAGCGGCAGCACGAAGGGCCCGCGCACCAGGCCGATCTGGGGCCGCACGCCGGTGAAATGATGGATCGCCGCCGCTCGCGCGGCCTGGCCGAAGACATGGATCAGCGTCAGCGCCAGCCACAGGATGCCGGCCAGGCCCGGCCAGGAGCGTACGCGCAGCAGGTCCACGGCGGCTTCGAGGCGCAGCTGCCAGAGCCCGTAGAAGACGAAGGCCATCAGCGCGGCCAGTGCCAGCGCGCCGGCACGGCCGGTGAGCGGCCAGTTGAGCAGGCGGCCGAAGCCCAGCCAGGGTGCCGGATCCAGTTCTGCCCAGGCCCGGCGCGCGATGCCGCGGCGGTCGGTGATCAGGCCCAGCAGGCCGCCGAAGGTGCCGGCGCCGGCCAGCGAGCCGGGCATGGTGGACGGCGGCATGGACCAGGGCACGGCGGGACGCAGCGGCTCGCGCTGGGCGGAATCGGTGATCGCCGGAGACGGCAGCGGCTCCCACTCGCCGGCCTGCAGCTGGCCGGCGATCGCCAGCCGTGCGGCGAAGGCCTCCAGGGTCTCGCGGTCCAGGTCCAGGTGCAGCTCGCTGCGCGCCAGCGACAGGATGGCGTTGCTGTCGCGGCGGCCGTCGTAGAGGCGCGCCAGCGCCAGTTCCTTGGGACTGAACACCTCGTCCGTCAGTGTCGGCGGCTTGCGGCGCGGTGCGCGCAACTCGCCCGGAACCTCCGTGGGCTCCTCGGTGGCGAAACGGCGGAACGGGTAAGCGGACATTCCTGAACCCTTACGGAGCCAGCTCACCGGTCTGCAGCAGGCGGTTCAGGCCGATCAGGTCGGCCGTCACCAGGGTGCCGGAGGCGGCGCGCAGCTGTACGCTGGCGTGAAGGATGCGGTAGCGGATCAGGGCGTAGTTGCGCTCGGCGTCGTAGCGCGTGCCGATGGACTGCAGCAGGTCGGCGTTGGTGCGCGTGCCGGCTTCATAAGCGGCGCGGGTGGCCTGCTCGGCCGCGTTGGCGGCGTCGACCGCGCGCTTCAGGCCCGCGGCCTTGAGCAGGCCGGTGGTGATCGTGAGGTAGGCCTGGCGGGTGTTTTGCACCGCCTCGGCACGGGCCTGCTCCAGCAGTGCCTCGGCACCGGTGAGCGTGGCCTTGGAGGCATCGATCTTGGCGCTGACCTGGCCGCCGGAATAGAGCGGCAGATCCAGGATCACGCCGACGCGCTGTTCTTCCTCGTCACGTTCGCCGACCACGCCACCGCCGTAGTGGTCCCAGAAGGCGGTGCCCTGGGCGTTGAGGCGCGGCCAGCGCTCGCGCTTGGCACTCGTGAGTTCCTTGCGTGCCACTTCCAGGCCGGCGGTGCGTGCCAGCACGTAGGCATTGTGGGTGCGCGCACGCTCGATCCAGGAGTTCTCGTCCATCGGCTGCGGCAGTTCCAGCGCCACGTCGGAGGGCAGCAGCTTGAGCGTGTCGTAGCGCTTGCCGGTGAGGTTCTCCAGGCGCAGCTTGGTGCTCTGCACCAGCGAGCTGGCTTCGGCCTGCTTGGCCAGCGCCAGTTCATAGGTGGCCAGCGCGATCTGCTTGTCGGCTTCCAGCGCCAGGCCGGCGTCGGCGCGCGCACTGGTCTGCTCGGATTCCTGGCGCAGGCTTTCGACTTCGGCGTTGGCGAAGCGCAGGCCCTCGGCCGCGCCCAGCGACGCGAAGTAGGCCTCCACCACCGTCACGCCCAGTTCGTCCTGCCGCCCTTCCAGCGCGAAGCCGGCCTGCGCGACGCGCAGCTTGGCCGCGTCGAGCTCGGCCCAGGTCGAACCGTTGTAGATCACCTGCTGCACCACGCCGCCGTAGCCGCGGCGGTCGTAGTCGTCGTCGAACTCGAAGCTCGAGACGTTGTAGTACTGGCCTTCGATGTTTTCCCAGATGTGCTCGTAGCGTGCGCGCAGGCCAATCTGCGGCAGCAGCTTGCCGAAGGCGGCGGGCACCAGTTCCTGGGCAGCGCGGTATTGCGCGGCGTCCGCGCGATACTGCGGATTGCGCTCCAGCGCGTCGCTGTACACCGAGAGGAGATCGGCCTGTCCCTGCGCCGAAGCCACCGCCTGGAAGCCCACCAACAGCATCGCCCCCAGGACAGCCCGCGCAACTCCCCCCGCGCCGGGTGTCTTCCTCAAACGCATGTCAGTCCTCGTTTGTCGTTCGCGACCGTACAGCAGTCTTGTATAGATCTCGTTAAGGCGCTTGTTTCCCACAATTTGTGCTGCGCCGTCAATAGCATACACGGCCTATTGCATGTAAGAACTGATGAATGGCCGAATAATTGTTCACATCAACGGATCCAGATGCGGCTGCAGCGTGGCCGCCGCCCAGTCCATGAAAGCCTGGACGCGGCGCGGCAGGTTGCGGCGGTTGGCGTAGAGCAGGCTCACCGGCATGGGCTCGGCGCGCAGCTGCGGCAGCAGTTCCACCAGGCTGCCCTGGGCCAGCAGATGCTGCACGCCCGCGGCGGGCGCCTGGATGATGCCCAGGCCGGCCAGGCAGGCGCCCTGGTAGGACTCGGCGTTGTTGACCGTGAGCGCCCCGGCCATCGGCAGGCTGCGGTAGCCCTCCCCGTCGCGGTACTCGAAGCCGTCCGGCCGGGCCCCCAGGTTGGGCACGTAGTGGATCAGGCGGTGGCTGGCCAGGTCTTCCAGGGCCTGCGGCGTGCCGTGGCGGCGCAGGTAGGCCGGGCTGGCGCAGTTGGCGATGCGGAAGGCCCCCAGCGGGCGGGCGATCAGGCTGCTGTCGGCCAGGGTGCCGACGCGCAGCACGCAGTCGAAGCCCTCGCGCACCAGGTCGACGCGGCGGTCGGTGCTGCTCAGCTCCAGTTCCAGCCCGGGATGAGCCTCCAGGAACTGCGGCAGGCGCGGCAGGATGAAGTTGCGCGCCAGGCCGCTGGACATGTCCACCCGCAGGCGCCCGCGCAGGGCCTGCCCACCCTGCCGGAACAGCGACTGCAGCTCCTCCATGTCGTCCAGCAGGTCGCGGGCGCGCTCATGGAAGACCCGGCCGTCCTGGGTCATCCCGACGCGCCGCGTGGTCCGGTGCAGCAGGCGCGTGCCCAGCGCCGCCTCCAGCTGCTGCACGGCGGTGGAGACGCTGGCCTTGGGCAGGCCCAGGGCCTCGGCGGCGCGGGTGAAGCTGCCCAGCTCGGCCACCCGCACGAAGGTCTGCATCGCTTCCAGCCGGTTCATGCCCTGCTCCGATTGTTCGTTTTCTGCGAACAGATAAATCAATTGGAGACAATTTATCGACTTGTCTGCAGACAATAAAGTGCTGCTCACCCGGGACGCACCCGGCCCCGACAAGGAGATTCCCATGAGCACCACCGATACCCCCACCCCCATCGCCCTGGTCACCGGCGGCAGCCGCGGCCTGGGCCGCAACACCGCGCTGGCTCTGGCCGCCAAGGGCAACGACGTGATCCTGACCTACCGCAGCCGCAGCACCGAGGCCGAGGCGGTAGTGGCCGAGATCGCCGCCCTGGGCCGCCGCGCCGTGGCGCTGCCGCTGGACGTGGCCGACGCAGGCAGCTTCGAGGTCTTCGCCACCCAGGTCCGCCAGGCCCTGGCCGCCCACTGGCAGCGCGAGCGCTTCGACTCCCTGGTCAACAACGCCGGCATCGGCATCCACGCCAGCTTTGCCGACACCACCGAGCAGCAGTTCGACGAGCTGGTGAACATCCAGTTCAAGGGCCCGTTCTTCCTGACCCAGAAGCTGCTGCCGCTGCTGCGCGACGGCGGCCGCATCGTCAACATCTCCAGCGGCCTGGCGCGCTTCGCCCTGCCCGGCTACTCGGCCTATGCCGCGATGAAGGGCGCCATGGAAGTGCTGACCCGCTACCAGGCCAAGGAACTGGGCGCCCGCGGCATCGCCGTGAACATCGTCGCCCCCGGCGCGATCGAGACCGACTTCGGCGGCGGGGCGGTGCGCGACAACGCCCAGCTCAACGCCTTCGTCGCCTCGCAGACGGCGCTGGGCCGGGTGGGCGTGCCCGACGACATCGGCGGCGTCATCGCCCTGCTGCTGGCGCCGGAGAACCGCTGGATCAATGCCCAGCGGATCGAGGCTTCGGGCGGGATGTTCCTGTAAGGCGCATCAGGCGCAGCAAAAGGCCCCGCTCTGCGGGGCCTTTTAATTCTTGCCAAATTTTGCCAAAGCGCGCAGGATCAGTTCATGAGCACCATGAATATCTCCCTGCCCGAATCGCTCAAGTCCTTCGTGGACTCACAGGTTCAGGACCGCGGCTATGGCACCAGCAGCGAGTACATCCGCGAACTGATCCGCAAGGACCTGGAGCGCCAGAATCTGCGTCAGCTCCTGCTGGCAGGTGCGGGCTCAGCACCTGCAGCGCCCGCGGATGCGAAGTGGTTTGACAGCCTGCGCCAGCGCGTCGCCCGCCGGCCGGCATGACGCCGAAACCGGTCGTCCCCCGTGAACTGGCGAACCGGGATGTCGAAAACGCGATCGACCACTATCTGAGCGAAGGTGCCGCAGAAGCCGCTCTCGGCTTCATCGCGGAACTGGAACGCGCCTACTCCCATCTGGAGCGCCACCCAGCTACGGGCTCCTCCCGCTACGCCTTCGAAATGGATTTACCCGGCCTGCGCAGCTGGCCGCTGCGCCGCTATCCGTTCCTGGTGTTCTACCGCGAGCAGGACGACCACCTCGACGTCTGGCGCGTCCTCGATGCCCGGGCGGACATCCCCGCCTGGTTGCAGGACGATAAGGAATCCGCTCCAGAATGAACCGGGCCGACCCAAGTCACCAAGGTCGAGAGGGATTCGACAATCCGGCAGGATTGCCGGATTGAGCGCGCGGCTTGCCGCGCAGCCCCGCGGCGGGACGCCGCGGGGGACGGGCCATGGATGGCCCGTCCAACCTCCGTCGGAGTGAATCCTTCGGACATCTCTTTTGGAAATGAAAAAGGCCTCGCAAAGCGAGGCCTTTTTCATTTCCAACAATGGTGCGCCCGGAAGGATTCGAACCTCCGACCCCTTAGTTCGTAGCCAAGTGCTCTATCCAGCTGAGCTACGGGCGCATGAAACGATGCTGCTTGTTCTTCATCGAGGGTTCGAAATCCCTCTTCCTGCACTCGATCGGGCTAGCGGCCCTTTCAAGCATCCACGAAGCGTGTTTGGCGGACAGAGAGGGATGGCTGCGCGCCTGCGGCGCTTGCCCCTCGCTCTGCTCGGGGTCGCCCCTTGCGGAGCGACACCGGTCCGCTATGCGGCCCGGTCGAACCCAATGCTTGCGTATCGAGGGTTCGAATCCCTTCCGACACTCGATGGGGCTACTGCCCTATCGGCAACCTACTGCTCAAAACTGGCGGACAGAGAGGGATTCGAACCCTCGATACGGCTATAAACCATATACGCCCTTAGCAGGGGCGCGCCTTCGTCCACTCGGCCATCTGTCCGGGACTGTTGCTGACGCTTTTTTCCTCGAATGGTGCGCCCGGAAGGATTCGAACCTCCGACCCCTTAGTTCGTAGCCAAGTGCTCTATCCAGCTGAGCTACGGGCGCATTACGAGGGGCGGGATTCTAACGGCCCGTGGGGGGAAGGTAAAGAAAAAACTGGCAGAAACAAGGTTTACGCGGGGTTGCCGCGGATTTCAGGAGCCGACGCGGGCCGGACGGACGTCCTGGACCGGGGCGGCTTCGCCCTCGTTGATGCGCTTGAGCAGTTCCTCGCGGTGGACCGCGACGTTCTTGGGCGCCTGTACGCCGATGCGCACCTGGTTGCCCTTGATACCAAGAACCGTGACGACGATGTCTTCGCCGATCATGACGGTTTCGCCTACGCGCCGAGTCAAAATGAGCATCCCGCTCTCTCCTTGTCCTGCGTAGCAGTCTCGGGCGCAAGCAGGGGCTGTGGGTAGCCCCCAAAAAATCGCAGCCGCCTGTGGATAAGACCGTTGGGCGGCTGTATCCTACCGTTTGCTCCCGGTTCCGCCCGGCGAGCCGGGCGGAACCGGGCAGCCAGCCCGACGCCTACTTCTTCTCTTCCAGACCGAAAGCCTTGTGAAGAGTTCGCACGGCGAGCTCGAGGTAGTCCTGGTTGATGACCACGGAAATCTTGATCTCCGAGGTCGAGATCATGCGGATGTTGATGCCGGCCACGGCCAGCGCCTTGAACATCTGCGAGGCGATGCCGGCGTGGCTGCGCATGCCCACGCCCACGACCGACACCTTGACGATGTCGGTGGCGCCGGCGACGCCCTTGGCACCCAGTTCGCCCGCCACGCGCTTGATGATCTCCAGCGCCTTGTCGTGGTCGCCGCGCGCCACGGTGAAGGTGAAGTCGGTGCTGCCGTCGGCGCCGATGTTCTGCACGATCATGTCGACTTCGACATTGGCGTCGCCCACGGGGCCGAGGATGGCCGCGGCCACGCCGGGCTTGTCCGGCACGCCGGTGACGGTGATCTGGGATTCGTCCCGGCTGAATGCGATGCCGGAGATGAGCGGTTCTTCCATGCGGTTGTCCTCAAGCGTGATCAGGGTGCCCGGACCGTCCACGAAGGTGGACAGCACGCGCAGCGGGACCTTGTACTTGCCCGCGAATTCAACGGAACGGATCTGCAGGACCTTGGAGCCGAGGCTCGCCATCTCCAGCATTTCCTCGAAGGTGATCTTGTCCAGGCGGCGGGCCTTGGGCTCGACGCGCGGGTCGGTGGTGTAGACACCATCGACGTCGGTGTAGATCTGGCACTCGTCGGCCTTCAGCGCGGCGGCCAGCGCCACGCCGGTGGTGTCGGAGCCGCCGCGGCCCAGCGTGCTGACGCTGCCGTCGTCGGTGATGCCCTGGAAGCCGGCCACCACCGGCACGATGCCGGCCTTGCAGGCCGCCAGCAGGTTCTCGGGGTCGATACCCTGGATGCGCGCCTTCATGTGCGCGGCGTCGGTGCGGATCGGCACCTGCCAGCCGGTGAAGGAGCGGCTCTGCACGCCGGCCTTCTGCAGCGCGATCGCCAGCAGCGCGATCGTGACCTGCTCGCCGGTGGCGGCGATCTGGTCGAACTCGCGCTGGCTGCCCTTGGGGTCGATGGCCTTGGCCAGCTTGAGCAGGCGGTCGGTCTCGCCGGACATCGCCGACACCACCACCACCACCTGGTGCCCCTGCTTGTGGAAGGACGCCACCTTGTTGGCGACATGCTCGATGCGCTCGACCGAGCCCATCGAGGTGCCACCATATTTCTGAACAATCAATGCCATCTGCAACGTTTCCTATTTAGGTAGGAGCCAGCTTGCTGGCGACCCGATAGAGGTCGCCAGCAAGCTGGCTCCTACATGTCTCAGAGTTTCTGTTCGACCCAGGCGTAGGCGCTGTCCAGCGCCGGGCCGAGATTCTGCGGCTGCGTGCCGCCGGCCTGTGCCATGTCGGGCTTGCCGCCGCCCTTGCCGCCCACCTGCCCTGCCGCGAAATTCACCAGCTCGCCAGCCTTCACCTTGCCGGTGAGGTCGTTGGTCACACCGGCGATCAGGCTGACCTTCTCGCCGCTGGCGGCGCCCAGCAGGACGATGCCGGAGCCGAGCTTGTTCTTGAGCTGGTCGAGCAGCGTGCGCAGGTCATTGCCCTCGACGCCGTCGACGCGCGCCACCAGCACCTTCACGCCCTTGATCTCGCGCGCCTGGCCCGCGAGGTCGCTGCCGGCGCTGGAGGCGAGCTTGCCCTTGAGCGCAATAACTTCCTTCTCCAGTAGACGCCTTTCCTCTTTCGCTTTGTCTACCAGCTCTTGAACATCATCAAGAGAAGCCGAAGCCACCTTCCAGTAGCTGAGCGCTAGCTTGTACTTAGCCTCGGTCTCGCGCAGGTAGGCCAGCGCGTTCTCGCCGGTGACGGCCTCGACGCGGCGCACGCCGGCAGCAACGCCGCCCTCGGCCACGATCTTGAACAAGCCGATGTCGCCGGTGCGGGACACATGGGTGCCGCCGCAGAGTTCGGTGGAGAAGTCGCCCATCGCCAGCACGCGCACTTCGTCGCCGTACTTCTCGCCGAACAGCGCCATGGCGCCGGCCTTGATGGCGTCGTCGTACTTCATCACTTCGGCGCTCACCGGCACGTTGGCCAGGATGGCGCGGTTGACGCGGTCCTCGATCTCGGCGATCTCGGCGGCCGTGACCGGCTGGCCATGCGAGAAGTCGAAGCGGGTGCGCTGCTCGTCGACCACCGAGCCCTTCTGCGCCACATGGCCGCCCAGCACGTCGCGCAGCGCGCGGTGCATCAGGTGGGTGGCGGAGTGGTTGCGCATGCTGGCGCGGCGCAGGCTCTCGGTGACCGCGGCGCGCACGGCGTCGCCAACTTTCAGCGCGCCGTCCTTCTGGCGGCCGAAGTGGCCGCTGACGGCACCCTTGAGCTTCTGGGTTTCCTCGACCTCGAAGCCCCCCGTGGCAGCAACAATGCGGCCCTTGTCGCCGACCTGGCCGCCGCCGGTGGCGTAGAACGGCGTGTTGTCGAGCACCACGGCGCCAGCTTCGCCGGCCTTGAGTTCATTCACCGCCTGGCCGTCACGGTACAGGGCGAGCACCCTGGCGCCCTCCTGCACCAGGCCGTCGTAGCCAACGAAGCAGCTGTCGGCGCCGTCATAGGCCAGCGTAGCGCCGCCCTTGAAGCTGCTGGCGGCGCGGGCGCGGTCACGCTGCGCTTCCATCTCGCGCTCGTAGCCGGGCAGGTCCAGTGCCAGCTCGCGCTCGCGCGCGATGTCGGCGGTGAGGTCCAGCGGGAAGCCGTAGGTGTCGTAGAGCTTGAACACCACCTCGCCCGGGATGGTCTTGTCCTTGAGCTTGCCGATGGCCTCGTCGAGCAGCTTCATGCCCTTGTCGAGCGTGACGGCGAAGCTGTCCTCTTCCTGGCGGATGGCTTTCTCGATCTGCGCGCGCTTCTCGTTCAGCTCCGGGTAGGCGCTGCCCATGACCTCGGCCAGCGTGCCGACCAGCTTGTAAAAGAACGGCTCGTTGAGGCCCAGCTTGTACCCGTGACGGATGGCGCGGCGCATGATGCGGCGCAGCACGTAGCCGCGGCCCTCGTTGGAGGGCAGCACGCCGTCGGTGATCAGGAAGGAGGCGGCGCGGATGTGGTCGGCGATGACCTTCTGCGAGGCGCTCTCGTAGGGCTGCTGTTTCGCCAGCCTGGCCACCGCGCCGATCAGGTGACGGAAGGTGTCGGTCTGGTAGTTGTCGTTGCTGCCCTGCATCAGCGCGCTGATGCGCTCCAGGCCCATGCCGGTGTCGACGCTGGGCGCCGGCAACTCGGTCATGCTGCCGTCGGCGGAGCGCTCGAACTGCATGAACACCAGGTTCCAGATCTCGATCCAGCGGTCGCCGTCTTCTTCCGGCGAGCCCGGGGGGCCGCCCCAGATGCCCTTGGAACCGTCGGGGTCGTGGTCGTAGAAGATCTCGGTGCAGGGGCCACAGGGGCCGGTGTCACCCATGCTCCAGAAATTGTCGGAAGCGAACTTCGCGCCCTTGTTGTCGCCGATGCGCACGATGCGGTCGGCCGGCACGCCGATCTCGTTCTTCCAGAGATCGTAGGCCTCGTCGTCGGTGGCGTAGACCGTCACCAGCAGGCGCGACTTGTCGATGCCCAGCCAGTCCTTGCCGGTGATGAATTCCCAGGCGTAGTGGATGGCGTCCTTCTTGAAGTAGTCGCCGAAGCTGAAGTTGCCCAGCATCTCGAAGAAGGTGTGGTGACGCGCGGTGTAGCCGACGTTCTCGAGATCGTTGTGCTTGCCGCCGGCGCGCACGCATTTCTGCGAGCTGGCCGCGCGCACGTAGGGGCGCTTGTCCTGGCCGGTGAACACGTCCTTGAACTGGACCATGCCGGCATTGGTGAACAGCAGCGTGGGGTCGTTGCCCGGGACCAGGGGCGACGACGGCACGACGGTATGGCCCTTGCTCCGGAAGAAATCCAGGAAGCGGGCGCGGACTTCATTGCTGTTCATGGGACCTGCGCGGGGAACTTGGTTTGAAAAGCCGGGGGGACAAAAAGGGGCGTTATGTTAGCCAAGCTGTTGACCTGCCGCCACAAAAGCCGTCCCACCCCGGGGGTCCGGCTTGGCCCATAATGGGCCGGACAGGGGGTGGACATGGCCACTGCGGCAGGCGGCGGGGCTCAGGAAAGCCGGGATTCCGGCCTGCGCCAGCTGGGAAAATACGAGATCAGCGGCGAACTGGGCCGAGGCAGCTTCGGCCGGGTCTACCGCGGATTCGACCCCTTCGTGCAGCGGGAAGTGGCCATCAAGGTCGCCGATACCCTGGACGGCGAGCTGCCCGAGCAGCTCCAGAAGGCCTTTTTCGCCGAGGCGCGCGCGGCCGGGCGCCTGCACCACCCCGGCATCGTCACCCTGTTCGACGCCGGCACCGAAGGCTCCCTGAACTACCTGGTCATGGAGTTCGTGGCCGGCGAGACGCTGAAACGCCCCTGCCAGCGCGACGCCCCCCGGCCCAAGATCGAGCGGGTGGCCGACCTGATGCTCAAGTGCGCCCTGGCCCTGGATTACGTCCACCGCGCCGGCGTGCTGCACAAGGACATCAAGCCCGGCAACATCATGGTGACCCCCGCGGGCCAGCCCAAGATCATGGACTTCGGCATCGCCGCCCTGGCCGGGGCCGACCGCTCCGGCGGCATCAGCGGCTCGCCGCTGTTCATGTCGCCCGAGCAGATCGAGGGCCGCGAGCTGACCCCGGCCGCCGACCTCTACTCCCTGGGCATGGTCATGTACCTGCTGCTGACCGGCGAGCCGCCATTCATTGCCCGCGACACCCGTACCCTGTTCGCCCGCATCCAGCGCGAGCCCGCGCCGCCGGTGCAGAGCAAGCGCGAGGACCTGCCCGACGCGGTCTGCGAGGTGGTCAACCGCCTGCTGGCCAAGGACCCCGCGGCGCGCTACCCCAGCGGCCGCAAGCTGGCCGAGGATCTGGCGCCGCTGGCCCAGGAAGGCGGCCCGCGGCGCCGGGCGCTGAAGATGAGCCACGATTCCCTGCGCCGCCTGGAGTTCTTCAAGGCCTTCCGCAGCCCGGAACTGGCGGAATTGATGGACGCCAGCACCAGCGTCACCTACCGCGCCGGCGACACCATCATCCGCGAGGGCGAGACCGACAACGCGCTGTACATCCTGCTGATGGGCATCGCCGAGGTGCGCAAGAACGGCCAGATGATCGCCCTGCTGGAAAAAGGCGACTGCTTCGGCGAGATCGGCTTCCTCTACGCCGTGCAGCGCACCGCCAGCGTGGTGGCCAGCACCGACGTGCTGGTGCTGCAGGTCAACGCCGCGCTGCTCGACAAGATGTCGGACGAATGCCAGCTGCGCTACTACCGCATCTTCTGCGAGAACCTGATCCTGCGGCTGACGGCCACCACCGAGAAGGCGGCGACGCTGCTGCCGAAGTCGGACCTGGCGCTGGATTTCATATTGCCGTAGCGGCGTGCGGCGGACGCAGGCTCCCTACCCGTTATTTTAGGGCAGTGCAGGGACAGCAACTCGCTTGCCAACAAGCAGCACGACTGAAACGCAGGGGTGGTACGCCGGCGCGGCATATGGAGCTATCCTTGCTGAGAAATTCTTATGCGTTGTTGATGGCCGCCGCTCAAATCTGAGCAACGCGGGCCTGATGGGTCACGCGACGGAAGTTAGAAAATGGACATACCGTCCCTCAATTTACCGCTTCAAACTGCACCCCACTGGTTACCTGCTCCGCAAGAAGATTTTTAATGGATTCCGAGGCTATAAGCGCGATAGGCCACTCATTGACGCGGAACAGATGCCTTCCTTCGGCGGCGTCCCCATTTATTCTAAGCGGGGAGATCATTCGGTATTGGCCTATCTTCTCCGGGCGTCCATCAGCTACCGTCCATTTGACGAATCGTGACGCGGATTCATCAATACAGTTAACTTTGTCCAGGACATTCAGTATTTCGAATTCTTGGCTTACAGATTCGATGCAAGCGGGTATTCTTTGAATTGATACACCTGCAACTTCTACAAGTTTTGCATTGAGCTTTGCAGGCGTGACGATCATGTCAAAAGCCCCAAAATTAAACTCCACTTTCCTCCCATTCTGCCGAATCGGGATGGTTAAATTTTCCTTCAGAAGAAAAGCCTTCCCCTCCGTAAAGAGGCGAGGATCGACCTCCTTGCCCAATGAATTGATGGGGGCTTTCAAGTACCAGCGATCCGTTGCTTCCGAATCGGCAATCAATCGAAAAAACTTAGTCATATAGAGCCTAAGGACTAACCAACCTATTCAGGAATGATCCAGGGTTCTTAATTTCCAACGCAAGCGCCTTTAGCTCCAATTGCAGAGCATTGCGGTAAGCACTCCCATTAAGACCTTGGGTAGCACTTACTAGACGATCGTATACTGCCTGATGATACGCTTCTGGGTGAGGGCCCTTGTGGCCAGCGACCACTATCTTGTTCAACGAATTTTCCAGATTCATTCCGGCTTTTTCGAAGAGCTCTGCAAATCTAGGGGTCCACGGCCCTCCGGTTAGTGCTGAAACGCAGTTTTTATTCGTGCAGATATGATGTATTGGCCCCCCTGCTGCTTTCTTTGCAACTCCCATTACGCCCGCTGCGGCAAACTTCGTAGCGGCGCCCGCAACACCAGCAAACTCCATCGCAATACCAATACCACGCAAGGTATCCGCACCATCAGCCGCGCTCTGGGCAATGCAGTTGTCCCCAGACTGCTTCACAGCTATTGCCCCAGAGTTCTCGGTTATCTGCCCGATTAGCTCTCCGCACAGCGCAGGACTCATTGCGCAGGCCGCGTCTACGCTGGTAATGAACAGCCCGGAGGGGTCGATATTGCTCAGCGGATTGCCGCCGGCATAGGCAAAGGTATTGATCCCGCCCAGCAGCCCAATCGGATCGCTCTGAATGTACCGCCCCATACCCGGGTGGTAATCCCGATGCCAGTTCTGCAGCAACCCCGACTCCGCGTCATAAACCTGCCCCGGATGCCTCAGGTTGTAAACAAACGGCGTCCCGGTGGAGAGCGGATCCTGATCCGGCGCCGAGCTGCCAAACGTAATCGTGTCCCACACCCAAACCGGATCGCCACTGGCATTGTCGATCTGCCGCGGCGTGTTCAGGTGGTCGGCATGGACATAGTAGGTGTGGAGTGCACCCCTAGGCTGAGACACATAAAATAGGGACAGTTCTCAAGCGTAGGAGAACTGAAGTTGAACATATCCGCAACAGGCTTCAGCCGCGAGTTCAAACTTGCGGCGGTGCAGCGGATGCTCCAGGGCGAAAACGTCACCGCGCTGGCCAGCGAGCTGGGCATTCGCCGCAAGCATCTCTATCTGTGGCGGGACCGGTTCCGAGCCGGTGGCGCCGACGCCCTGCGCGGCCGAGGCCGACCACCACGAGCGGTTTCAGCGCTGAAGCCCCAGGCAGTTTCTGGCAAGCCGGACGTGCTGGCTGCAGCCCAACAGCGCATCGCTGATCTGGAACGCAAGATCGGCCGCCAGCAGGTCGAACTCGATTTTTTTCAACAAGCCTTGCGGCACATCGAGGGCGCACGCCGGCCGAGCGCCGCGCCTGGCGCGAAGGCGTCTATACGGTCATCCAAGCGATGACGGATCAGGCGCCGCAAGGCATGCTGGGAATTGAAGCGCTGTGCCGGCTGGCCGGCGTCAGCCGGGCCGGCTACTACCGCCACTGGCAGGCTTCGGCGCCGCGCCAAGAACAAACCGCGTTGCGCGACGCGATCCAGCAGCTGGCACTGGCCCATCGGCACTACGGCTACCGACGGATCGCCGCCCAGCTGCGGCGCGAGGGCTGGATCGCCAATCACAAGCGGGTCCTGCAGTTGATGCGCCAGGACAACCTGCTGTGCCTGCGCAAGCGCGCCTTCGTGCCCATGACCACCGATTCGCGACATGGCTGGCGCGTCGTGCCCAACCTGGCGCGCGGCCTGATCCTGACCGGCCTCGACCAGCTCTGGGTGGCGGACATCACCTATGTGCATTTGCGTGAGACCTTCGCCTATCTGGCGATCGTTCTGGATGCGTACAGCCGCAAGGTGATCGGCTGGGCCTTGGAATCGCATCTGCAGGCTTCGCTTGCCACCGCTGCGCTGAAGATGGCCCTGGCCGCGCGCCAGCCGCCGCCGGATAGCCTGATCCACCACTCGGACCGGGGCGTCCAGTACGCCTGCGCGGACTACGCCGCGCTGCTGCAGGCGCACCACATCCAGCCCAGCATGAGCCGGGTCGGCAACCCTTGTGACAACGCCAAGGCCGAGAGCTTCATGAAAACCCTCAAGCAGGAGGAGGTCGACGGGCGGGCCTACCGTAACGTCCACGAAGCACGCACGCAGATCGGCAGCTTCATCGAGGAGGTCTACAATCGACAGCGACTGTATTCAGCGTTGGACTATCGTCCTCCGCTGGAGTACGAAGCTTTGCATCCGAGACTACGTCAGGCATCGCTAACCGTAGGCTCGCTCACTCACAGCTGCCCCTGATTTCGGTGTCTCAGCTCAGGGGTGCACTCCAAGAATCTGTCCCCTGTTTCGCTTTATCGCTTTATCGCTTTTCGCTTTTCGCTTTTCGCTTTTAGACTAGGTGTTGATCAATGAGCGCGTACATCTTCAAGTGTATGAATATCAAAGCTTCCAACTCTTCCAAGGTATAGAAACTCGAATAGGTGAAGCTGCCGAGTGGTTTCTCTCGAATCGGAAGCACTGAAGAAAAGGAAATCTGAATTTTTTTAACGGCTGTACCCTTATTTTCTGCTGTCGAAATCTCAATGCACGGATCGAAATCCGGACCTGGACGCAAAATCTCATTGGTTTCCATGATTTTGAACTCTGAACCAATAACCTTATTGAATAGGACAGAATCCACGACCAGTGAAACTTGGCACCCATCGCCGATGCGCTTTGTATAGACCGGGAGGCCGTTTCCGGGCCGTGCCTTATTTCTGAAAAAGCCAAGATCGCAGGCCCGTTCATCCATTACAACTCGATATAGATTTGCTCTGGACGTTTTATTGGACGAATCAAATTCCTTGAATCTTCCTACTGCGTGGCCTTTTACCTCATCTACCCAAGCCCCCTGAATGGCATCTTTGTAACTGCGCTGAAATGTCGCAAGGCCAGGAGCATCAAGTGCCCGCATCATTTGTAGCCGGCGACTAAATGATGTTAGCTCTTGGTCCCAGATATGCCCTGTCCTGTCGCTGCGCTCGTCCGCCGCATCACGCAGTCGTAAAAATTCTGCTTCATGGTGCTCTTCCCTGATGACACGATTCTTGCTCATTCCAATAAGGAATACCCTATGCTCCTTGATTTCATCTTGAGATTCACAAATGTCTTCGACGAACCGTAAAGCGGGTCTAAAAGCAGTTAGGCCTACTGATACGAGTGCGTCCTCTCGTTGGTACTGAGTATCTAGAAGATGAAGGACGTTGGAAATGATCCGATCACTGACCATGATTTAAGGAATCAGAAGTGGTATTGGGCTTAGCATAGGCGCTGTAGCCCTTTCGCACCCACAAGAGGTGGCTTTGTTTGATTGTAGGCTTTCAACCAAACTTCGCACCAACTCCCATTCGTAGAATACTAGCCCGGAAGTATCTACAGGATCTGGAAAATATGTGACTCGCACAGTTGCACCATTGTAAAAGGTGTCCGTAAGTGTCACAGGCCCACTGGGAAATAGCCTGCTACTTCTCCCTGCGCTCCAGAATGGATCAGTTCTATTGGCAATAGCTGCATATGCGCCGAGTTGCGCGAGTGCCGCCCCACGGCCCGGGCCGCTTTCACAGGTCAGAGGCTTCAGCTCCCAAATATTCTTGCGATTACGGTCAAATACATCTGGCCGGTCCCTTTCAAATAGGCCCTGAGCTGTGTTGTTCGCTTCAAAGCCTTGTGCTCGAACATATTGTGCGAATCGTTCATGAACCCATGTACCTACAAGCCAAGGTGCAAAGGGTCCTGGTGTAAACGGATCCGCATCAATCGCCTGGCCGGTGCGATCCGAGAATCGGATGGGTGAGCCTAGAGTATAGGCATATGTACTTATTCCGCCTTCGAGCCCTATCGGATCGCTTTCCACATACCGCCCCAGCCCGGGGTTGTAATCCCGATGCCAGTTCTGGAAAAGTCCCGACTCCGCTTCATAAACCTGCCCCGGATGCCTGAGGTTATAAACAAACGGCGTCCCAGTGGACAACGGATCCTGGTCCGGCGCCGAAGACCCAAACGTAATCGTGTCCCACACCCAAACCGGATCGCCGCTGGCGTCATCGATCTGCCGCGGCGTGTTCAGGTGGTCGGCATGCACGTAGTAGGTGCTTGATCCCTTGACCACCGCCACGGGCGTATCGCCCATCCACACCGTCTCCTGGATCGCTGCCCCCGTGCTGGCGTCGTACTCGCCGATCAGGTGCCCGGCCTCGTCATAGGCGTAGACGATGCCCGTGCTCTTGCTTACCCGCTGCCCCAGGCCGTTGTAGGCGTAGCTAACCGTGCCGTCGAGGCTGGTCAGCCGGCCGGTCTTGTCGTAGCCGTAGGTGTGGATTCCATCGGCCGTCAGGCTACCGTTGGCGTCGTAGGTGAAGTTTTGCGTGGTGCTGCCGTCGGTCAGGCTGTTCAGCTGGTTGCTGGTGGTGGCCGAGGTGTAGTCGATGGTGCCGGCAGTGCCGCTCTGCTGCGTGCGGTTGCCGTCGGCGTCGTAGCTGTAGCCGATGCTGAAGCTGGACCCGAGATAGCTGGTCAGCCGGTCCAGGCTGTCGTAGCCGTAGGTCTTGGAGCCGGTCAGCTGCGAGATTCCGCCATGAGTGAGCCCGGTGATGCGGTCGGCCGTGTCGTAGCTGATGCTACCCAGGCTGTGGTCGGTCATGCGGCCGGACTGATCGAAAGCCCTGGTGACCGTCTCTCCGTTGGCAAAGTCCCACTCGGCAATAGGCCCGAACGGCTCCTGCGCAATGTTGCTGGTGACGGGGTTGCCGTCCAGCGTCATGCCGGTGAGCCGGTTGCTGGTCCAGCTGTACCCCAGCACCTTGCCGCTGGGCAGGGTCTGCGTGGCCAGGCGGCCGGCGCTGTCGTAGGTGTAGCTGGTGGTGAGCGTGCGGGCGCCGACGACCTGGGTCTTGCTGGCCAGGCGCCCTTGCGCGTTGTAGACCCAGCTCAGGGTGACGCCGGGGCCGCTGATCTCGGTCAGATGCCCCTTGCCGTAGCTGCCCTGGTCGTAGGTGTAGGTGATGGTGGGGCCGCTAGCGTAGGCGGCCTGGGTCACGCGGCTGAGGGCGTCGTAGCTGTAGGCGACGGCCTGGCTCTTGGCGTCGGTGCGGGTCTTGAGGTTGTCGGCAGAGTCGTAGGTGATGCTGCCGGTGGTGCCGGTGTCCGGGCTCTGCTGCTGGGTGATCTGCTCGAGGTTGTTGACGGTATAGGTCGTCGCGAGGCCGCGCGGGTCGGTGACGCTGTTGACCACGTCGCGGAAGTTGTAGCCGTACTGGGTGATGCCGCTGTCAGGGTCGGTGACCTTGAGCAGGCGATCGAGGCTGTCGTACTCGTGGGTGGCGGTGCGGCCGTCCACGGTCTGGGTGAGGACGTTGCCGTTGCCGTCGTAGCCGTAGCTGGCGACCTGCCCGTTGGCGCCCTGCACTTCCTTGAGGCGGCTGAGCCCGTCGTAGACCCGGGTCTGGCTGCGGCGCAGGGTGTTGCCGGGGTCGTAGACCTCTTCGGCCGTGCGGTTGCCGGCCCAGTCCAGGGTGTAGGCGATGCGGTTGCCGTCCTGGTCGGCGATGCCGGTCAGACGGTGGGCAGCGTCGTAGGTATACGAGAGCCAGGCGCCGTGGGGCGTGGTGACCTTCTTGAGTTGCCCGGCCTTGTCGTATTCGAAGCCGATGGTTTCGCCAGCGGTGCTGCGGGTGAGCAGCTTGCCGCGGGCGTCGTAGGTCAGCAGGGTGATGATGCCGTTGGGGTCGACGATGCGCAGCGGCCTGCCGCTGGCGTCGTAGTGGGTGATCTGGGTGATATGGCCCAGGGGGTTGGTGATCTGGCTGACGTTGCTATGGCTGTCGTAGGCCAGCGTGGTGACGTCCCAGACGTCGGTGCGCGGACCGTTGACGGTGATCAGGCGTTGGCTCGTGTCGTAGCCGTAATCGGTCTGGCGCGAGGAGGACGCGTGGTCCTGGTTCGAGGTAATCTGGCCAGAGCTGTTGTAGCTGTTATAAAAACGATAGTAATAACTGCCGCTCACCACGTCGGCAGCGGCGGAGCTGCGCAAAGGCCCTGAGGTGGTCCAGCTGGTCTCCACATAGCGGGCCTGAGCCGTGCCCTGGGCCTCGATGCGGCTGGTCTCCACGCCGTAGGTGGCGTCGAAAGTGTATTGGGTGGTGATGCCGCGCTTGTCGACCTTGGTCTTTAGATAGCCGTTGCTGTCGTAGGTGTAGCTCTCGGTATTGCTGGACAAGCCGCAGTCGGGGCAGCTGTTGTAGGCCAGCGAGGTGACGCGCAGGGGCTTGTCCGCGATCGCCGCGAAGCTCATCAGGCTTTCGGTGTAGCGGGTGGCGTCGAAATACTCCCGGATCCGGGTGGTGGTGCCGGTCAGGTAGTCGAAGGTGAAGCGCTGCGCGCCGCCGGCATGCTCGCTGAGCACGGTGCGGCCGCTGCTGTCGTAGGCATAGGTGGCGTAGCGGTCGCCGTTCTCGTCGATGATGCCGGTGAGGGCCTGGGGAAAGCTGCTGTCCTCGTAGAGATACTGGCGGACGGGGTTGTCGGTGGTAACGAGCGGGGTGTCGTCGGGATAGGTGACGGACTCCAGCCGGCCCAGGCTGTCCCAGGCGTAGGTGGTGTGGTTGCCGGCCGGATCGACGAACTCCAGGGCGTGCTGGCTGGCGTCATAGGCGATCTGGTAGACCCGGCCGGTGACGGCGTGGGTGTAGGTTTCGGTCTGGCCGCCGTAGCCGTTGCTGCTGTAGCTGATGTTGAAGCGCCGGCCGTCGGCTTCCACGCGGGCGGACAGGCGGCCCAGGCTGTCGAACTCGTAACTGGTGCCCGAAGACTCCTTGAAGACCTGCAGGCCGCTGACCTGGGTAAGCTTGCCGTCGTCGTAACGGTTGGAGGTCCAGGCGGTGGTGCCGGTGTCGCGGATGAAGGCGCGGCGCCAACTGCCGTAGGAGAACACCGCCACGTCGTAGCTCAGCACCGTGGTGATGGTGATCTGCGGCCTGGGGAAGTTCCAGCCTTCGGGCGCTGTCGTGTCGCTGGACAGCTTGCTGGCAAAGCTGCGCTCCATGCGGAAGTCCGCATCGGCGTAGTCGGTCTCTTTCTGGATCTTGCGGCCGGTGGTGCAGTTGACGGGATTGGACCTGTGGGGGTTGGCTGCCGCCGCTTCACAAAGCGTCTTCGGAGTTTGCGTAACCTTCAGCTCCGGCTCGGGTGCCGTGCAGGCACTGCCGCCGGTCTGCCATCGGCGCACATAAAGCGTGTCTTCCGACCAGGACTGGCTGGGACTGTAGATGTTGCAGTAGAAAAAGTTTCCGAGATGACTCTCGCCGCCGCTGCTGAGCCAGCCGGCTCCATACTGTCCCGTGTAGCCAGGGTATCCGCCAAGTCCGCAGTAGCTGGTTGCATAACCCAGCGCGGTGACGAAGTCGAAGCAGGCGTTCTGCGCGGTGATCTTGTCGCCGCAGTCGCCGAGAGTGTGCTGAAAGGTGGCAGGCAGACCCGTTGGAGTGGCGGTAGTCGTCGTGCATGCCGCGTGAGAAGCGGGCGTGTAACACAGCCCGACCAGGGCCAGCAGCGCCAGAGCGAGGAAATCAAGGAGGGAACGCGGGAGCCGCTGCAGTCCATTGCGCATGAAGAATCTTCCAGGATCGACGAGGGTTCGCGCCTATTCAAAGCGAAGATAAGGAGCTTGCGCAATGTGACAAACGAGTCAGGTCTTCGGCGTGCACTTCGCAAGCTTTCCCGCGAATGAAAAAAGGCGGATTACAATATTGCGAATCCGCCCTCTGTCGCAGTTCACTGAAGGACTCTGTGCTACGCCGCCTGCTTCTTCTGCGCAAGGAAATGCGGAATCACGTGTTCGCCGATGTTGCGCAGGGTTTCCAGCGGTGCCCGATGCCAGCCTCGCGAGAGTTCGCGACAGGCGGGGCAAGGACCCGCCCTTGAGCTGCGGTATCGGAACTCATCCGAACGCAGCGGTGTTACTCGAAACGGCAGAAGCTATGGCAGAGATGCGGATCGACGATCCAGTCCGGGCTCTCGGGATCGAACCAGCGGTCCACGTGTGCCCAGTGGTAGGGGTGCATCATGTACTCGCCGGCCAGGCCTTCCAGCGCGTCGTAGCGCTGTTCCCAGACATGGGTCCAGGGCCGCGCGCCCTCGGACTGCACCACGCGCGCCAGACGCCAGGCGCGGATCGCGCGGATGTAGCGCGGCATCGCCAGTACTTCGCGCTCGAAGCGCGCCTGCCGTTCCGCCGGGATGCCCGGCCGCAGGCTCAGCAGCAGGACGCGATAGATGCCGCCTCCGGCCCAGTCGCCGCCGGCCTCGCCTTCCTCGTAGACCGCCGCATCCGCCGCGACTCCGGCGCGGATCAGGCTCGGCGCGGAAGCCGCCGCAAGCCCGGTGGCACTGCCCTGCCAGCGGCGCAGCCACTCGCCGCCGTTCCAGGAGCCCGGCAGGGTTGGCTGCAGCAGGCCGCCGGGGGCGGCATCGCGCAGCCGCTCCAGCGCGCCCTCGGCGGCGGGCACCGGCCAGCGGATCAGTTCGATGCGCCTCAGCATGACGGCAACTCCTCGACCGCGGCGCAGAGGTAGCGCTCGCGGCTCTCGATCAGCTCCTGCGCCTCGCGCCACCAGCCCTGCATTGCCGGATCGGGCCGCGCCTGCAGCGTCATCGCCCAGAAGCCGGCGGCACCGTCCATCGCCCAGACGAACTCGAGCGTGTTCGACTGCTCCTCCAGCCACAGCGGCGGCGACAGCAGCGTGCGTTCAAGCCTGAGGCCGCGTGCCTGCGCGCCGGGCACGTAGCGCTCGCGGTAGGCTCGCAACAGTTCCCGCGCACGGCCGGGCCGGGCGATGAGGCGGTCGACGAGGAAGACGCTCATGGCAGTGCCCCTTCGACCTGCAGGACGATCTTGCCGCGCAGCTCGCCGGCCTGCACGCGGCGCTGTGCCTCGCCGGCCTGCCCCAGCGGCAGCAAGGTCAGCGGCGGCGCGCGCAGCACGCCGTCCGCCGACAGCGCCACCAGCTGGCGCAGCTGCGCGCCGGAGCGGGCGAAGTCGCTCATGGTGGGCACGATGCGCACGCCGCGTTCGGCGGCGCGCTGCGCATCGGCTTGCGGCTCGCCGGCGACCAGGGTCGCCACCGGTGCCAGCACGCCGCCGCCGCGCACGAGGTCGACCGCCTGCGGCAGGCTGCCCTGCCCGACCGCGTCGAGCAGCAGGTCCACGCCTTCCGGTGCCCAGGCGGCCAGCGCCTCCGGCCAGCGCGGGTCGCGATAGTCGAGCGCCAGTGCGGCGCCCAGTGCGAGCAGGTCCTCGCGATTTGCGGCACTGCAGGTCGCCGCGACCGCGGCACCGGCATGGCGCGCCAGCTGGATCGCGTAGCGGCCGACGCCACCCGCGCCGCCGTGCACCAGCAGCTTCTGGCCGGCGCGCAGCCCACCCACCTCGAACAGCCCTTCCCAGGCGGTGATGCCCGCCGTGGGCAGCGCCGCCGCCGCATCGACAGGGACTTGCTCCGGCAGCGGCACCGCGGCCGACGCCCAGATCACGGCGTACTCGGCATAGGAACCCCATTCGCCGGCACCCTGCCGCGAGTACGCCACGACGCGGCGGCCGACGAGAGACGCATCGGCGCCCTCGCCCGCCTTCACCACGGTGCCGGCGAGATCGAAGCCGAGCACGAAGGGAAAGCGGTACTGGAAGAAGGCCGACAACCAGCCTTCGCGGGTCTTCCAGTCCGCCGGGTTGACGCCGGCGCAGGCGACGCGCACCAGCAGCTCGCCGGGGCCCGGCTCGGGCAGCGGCAGCGTGGCGGGTTGCAGTTGCTCCGGCCCGCCGAAGCGCTCGATCACCATCGCGCGCATCGTCGCGCTCACGGCGTTTCTCCATCACCCTGCAGCCCGGCGTAGGCATGCGCGGGCACCTGCGCCGGCGGCAGGCGCGTGCGGCCGTCGAGGCTGAACACCGGCAGTTGCAGCGCGGCCGGGAAATGCAGGCTGTGCGTGACCAGGCCGGTGCGCCCGGCGGCCGGCAGATGCGACATCGCCAGCACCGTCTCCGCGAGATAGGCGACGTCCTCGGTCGGATAGTCCTCCGGGATGTAGCGCGCGGCTCCGAGCGTGCGGATCGCGGTCGAGGGGCCGACCAGATTCACCGCGATGTTGTCGGCGAGCAGTTCCGCGGCCAAGCCCTGTGTGTAGCGGTTCAGCGCCGCCTTGACGGCCGCATACACCGTGGCACCGCCGTTGGCGGCGAACCAGTCGTAGGGCTTGCGCGGCGGCTGCGCGGTGACCGAGCCGATGTTGACGATCCAGCCGGCGCCGCGCGCCCGCATCAGCGGGATCGCGGCCTGCGACAGCGCGAAGGGCACGCGCAGGTAGCAGTCGAGCGTGCGCTCGAACATCGCCGCCGGCATCGATTCCACGCGCGCGTACTCGGCGTAGCCGGCGTTGTTGACCAGGATGTCGAGCCCGCCCGCCCGTTGCGCCGCGCGGCCGACCAGGGCGTCGCGCTGCACGGCGTCCTCGAGATCGGCCGCCAGCGGCAAGGCACGGCCGCCGGCCGCCTCGATCAGCGACACGGTCTCGGCGAGCGTGCCGGTCTCCTGCGCGCTCTGGCCCAGGCTGCGCGCGGTGACGACCACCGTGGCGCCGGCCGCCGCCAGGCGCTGGGCGATGGCACGGCCGATACCACGGCTGGCGCCGGTCACCAGGGCGATGCGCCCGTCCAGCTTCGGGGATTCGAGCATGGCGGCCCTCCTCAGGCGGCGCGCTGCGCCAGCTTGCGGAAATGCGGGATCACGTGTTCGCCGATGTTGCGCAGCGTCTCCAGCTGCGCCCACTGCGGCACGGTGCCCATCTGGCAGATGAAGAGGATTTCGTCGGCGCCGGAGTCGATCAGGCGCTGCACGTAGCCGATGCAGTCTTCCACCGTGCCGTAGGCGTGGTTGGGGTTGAGCAGCATCATCTGCGGATCGCTGAAGTCCATGGTCACCTTCTCGGAGGCGAACTGGGTCTTGATGACGTCCTTGCCGGCGGCGTCGTGCGAGGTGATGTCATCGCTCCACTGGCTGGGATCGGGCTTGGGGCCGGCGCCGTACCAGTGGCCGAGCGATTCCATGAAGTAGCGCTGGCCCTTGATGCCGATCTTGCGGGCCTGCTGGCCGTCCTTGAGGACGATGGTGGGGCACAGCGCGGCGAGGTGCTGGTTGGGGCGGAAGCCGACCTGGTCCTCGGCCTTGCGCGTAGCCCAGGCCGTGCGGTAGACCTCGTTCTTCTTGGCGACGTCTTCCGGACCGCCGAAGCCCAGCACCAGGGCGCCCATGCCGCGCTGGCCGGCGCGGGTCAGGGTGTCGGTGTTGGTGCAGGCCATGTACATCGGCGGATGCGGGTCCTGGTAGGGCTTGGGGTGGATCGGGCGGCGCGGGATCTTGATGTATTCGCCGTCGTGCTCGATCTCGTCCTGCACCATGATCTTGGGGATCAGGTACATGGCCTCGTCGATCTGCGGGTGCAGGGTGCTGAGGTCGTAGCCGAAGGTGCCGGCCTCCTGCTGGGTGCCGCCCTTGCCGACGCCGAAGTGCACGCGGCCGTGGCTCAGCAGGTCCAGCGTGGCGATGCGTTCGGCGACCTTCACCGGGTGGTTCATCGCCGGCGGCAGGCAGACCACGCCGTGGCCCAGGCCGATGCGGCTGGTCTTGCCGGCGAGGAAGGCGAGCACGGTTTCCGGCGCGCTCATGTGGGCGTAGTTGGTCAGCGCGGTGTGCTCCACGCACCAGATCACGTCGAAGCCCATCTGCTCGGCCAGCACGGCCTGCTCGACGATCTCGTCGAACACGCGGCGGTCGCCGGCGCGGGAGGCGTCGGTGGTCTGGGCTTCGTAGATCAGGGAAAATCTCATGGCGGCTCTCCTCAAGACATCTCGCGCGTCCATGGCGGGCGGCGTTCTGGATGCAGTATCCAAAGCGTTTCCGTCGCCGGCTTCGTCGCTTTTATGTCGTCCGTTTTGAGATACCGCCCGGCAAAATGCCGGCGCAGAGTGCTCCGGTCGCAAGCACCGACGGAGACCGCGAATGACCCTAGACCCCCACGCCCAGGCCCTGCTGCAAGCCATGGCCGCCCTGCCCGCGCCGGATTTCACGACGCTGGCGGCGGCCGACTACCGGGCGATGACCGGCAGCGGCGGCCTGCTCGCACCCGGCGACGCGGTGGCGCACAGCGAAGATCGCGAGATCGCCGGCCCCGGCGGGCCCCTGCGCCTGCGCCTGTACTACCCGGACGCGCCCGGCCCGCTGCCGCTGACGCTGTTCCTCCACGGCGGCGGCTTCGTCGCCTGCGGACTGGACACGCATGACAACATCTGCCGCTGCCTGGCGGTGCGCGCGCAGACCCTGGTGGTGTCGGTGGACTACCGCCTGGCGCCGGAAGCGCCCTTCCCCGCCGCCGTGCAGGATGCGGTGGCGGCGCTGGAGTGGCTGCGTGCGCATGCGGGCGAGATCGGCGGCGACGCGCAGCGCATCGCGGTGGCGGGCGACAGTGCCGGCGGCAACCTGGCGGCGGTGCTGGCGCAGCAGGCCAAGGTACGCGGCTGGCCGCTGCGCCACCAGCTGCTGCTGTACCCGGTGACGGATTGCGCGGAGGAATCCGCCTCCTACGCGGCCTGCGGCACGGGCTACCTGCTGACGGCGGAGATGATGCGCTGGTTCCGCTCGCTGTACCTGTCCGGCGGCGGCGACGCGGCCGACCCGCGGGCCTCGCCGCTGCGCGCGAAAGACTTCGGCGGGCTGGCGCCGGCCACCATCGTCACCGCGGAGTACGACCCGCTGCGCGACGAGGGCGAGGCCTATGCGCTGTCGCTGCGGCTCGCCGGGGTGCCGGCGGCGCTGCACCGCTGGTCAGGTCAAATCCATGGCTTTATCAGCATGTTGGGCGCGATCCCGGCGGCCGAGGATACGCTCGACCTGGCGGCTGCTGCACTGCGGCGCGCGTTCGCCGCGCAAGGCAGGTGAGTCATGGTCACCAGGCCTTCATCAATTCAGACGAATCGGGGGTCTGGCCCCTCGGTTAAACCTGTCGTTGCCGGTGCCCCCTCACCGGTGCGAGGAGGAACTGCAATGCTGCGCTTGATCACTCCGGGCGAACCCCGCCCGAACCGGATGCCGAAGGGCCTTGTGGCCGGTGGCGGCGTGTCGATGGAATTCGAGCGCCTCAACGCGCTGTTCGACGCGATCTATGAAGGGCCGATGGAAACCACGCCCTGGCAGACCGCGCTGCGCCTGCTGCAGCAGACCTTCGGCGCGATGCACGTGACGATGATCCTGCGCCCGCCCTCCTCGCAGTCGGCCGGCTTCATGCTCAACACCGACTCGGCCGCGGCCGATGCCACGGAGTCCTACCAGAGCCACTTCTTCGCGCTGGACCCCTTCGTGGGCCTGCCCGAAGGCCAGGTGATCACGCCGGAGGAACTGGTGGGCGCGAGCCGCTGGACCGAGAGCGCGCTGTACCGCGAGTATCTGCGCCCGATGAACGTGGAGCACCTGGTGGGCGCCGACCTGCGTACACAGGAGGGCATCGAGTGCCGCTTCCGCATCTCGCGCTCGTCCGACGCGCCGCCGTTCTCGGACAGCGACAAGGCGCTGTGCCGGGCCCTGCTGCCGCACCTGAAGCGCGCGGTGCGCCTGCACGCGCAGATCGACACGCTGGAATGCGAGCGCCAGCTCTATGCCGGCACGGTCAACCGCATGCTGCTGGGCACGGTCAGCTTTGCCCACAACGGTGACGTGATCGAGGTGAACCCCGAGGCGCGCCGCATCCTCAACGAGAAGGACGGCATGCGCCTGCAGGGCCGCACGCTGTGCCTGGACCGCAACGACGAGGGCCGCGAGCTGCAGCGCATCGTGCGCAAGGTCTGCTCCGGCGCGCCGGTGGACCCGGGCCTGATCGAGGCGCTGTCGGTGACACGGCCTTCCGGCCGCATGAACCTGGGCGTGGTGGTGAAACCAGCGCCGGTCAGCAGCTGGCCGCACGACAGCGCGCAGCGCCCGGTGGCGGTGATGTTCCTGCGCGACCCGGAATGCAGCGGCAAGGCCTCCGAGGAAGCGATCCGCCGGCTGTTCGGGCTGACGCGCATGGAAGCGGCGCTGGCGCAGTGCCTGGCCGACGGTCTCACGGTGGAGGAAGCCGCCGAGAAGCTCAACGTCAAGCGCACCACGGCGCGCACCTACCTGCGTTTCATCTTCTGCAAGACGGGTGTGACGCGGCAGACCAAGCTGGTGCGGACGCTGTTGAACAGCGTGGTTTCGCTGAGCTGAAGCGCGTTTCCTCCAGATAACTTCCCGTTCACGACGAGCAACGTCGTGAACGCCGGGAGCTTGCGTTCCGCACCAGCCTCCCGCGGTGCCTCGATACGCGACGGTCCGATCATCCCGAGTGACCCGCCTTGGCGGGTTGTATCGAGGGACGCGGCGCTACTCGCGATGAACGGTTTTTTTGTATTGCCCCGGATTTCAGAATGAACGAACTCAAAGACAAGGTTGCCCTCATCACCGGCGCTGCCAGCGGCATCGGCCGTGCCGCCGCGCTGCGTTTCGCCGAGGAGGGCGCGAAGCTGGTGCTGGCCGACATCGACGAGAAGGCCGGTGCGGCGCTGGCGGCCGAACTGCCGGCGGCGGTGTTTCAGCGCTGCGACGTGTCGAAGCACGAGCAGTGCTCGGCGCTGGTGGAGCTGGCGGAGCAGACCTACGGCCGCCTCGACATCGCCTTCAACAACGCCGGCATCTCCGACGGGCCGATTCCGCCGGGCACG
Source organism: Solimonas sp. K1W22B-7 (assembly GCF_003428335.1). Taxonomy (GTDB): domain Bacteria; phylum Pseudomonadota; class Gammaproteobacteria; order Nevskiales; family Nevskiaceae; genus Solimonas_A. The sequence continues at coordinate 1,357,226 of NZ_CP031704.1, read as the reverse complement.
CTGGACTACCCGCTGGAACTGTGGGATCGCATCATCGCGATCAATCTCTCCAGCGTGTTCTATTGCATGCGCGCACAGGTGCGTTCCATGCTCAAGACCGGCGGCGGCAGCATCGTCAACACCGCCTCCATCGCCGGACAGATCGCCTTTGCCGGCGTGCCGGGCTATGTCGCGGCCAAGCACGGCGTGGTGGGGCTGACCAAGACGGTGGCGGTGGAATACGCGGCGCAGGGCATCCGCTGCAATGCCATCGCCCCCGGCTTCGTCGAGACGGCGATGACCAAGGATGTGCTCGGTGCCGAGCAGGGCCGCCAGATGATGGCCATGGCGGTGCCCGCCGGGCGCGCCGGCGAGGCGCGCGAGATCGCGGAACTGGCGCTGTGGCTGGCCTCGCCGCGCGCCTCCTATGTCACCGGCGCGCTGATGGCGGCCGACGGCGGGTTTCTGGCACGTTAGTGCCCGCGGAGATGGCCCTCAGGCCGGCGCCGTGGCCCCGGCGAGGAAGTCGAGAATCACCGGACCGGCCACCTGCGGCTGCAATGCGAGGAACAGGTGGCCGCCGCCGCGCACCACGTGCAGCCGGCCCTGCGGCAGCAGCGCAGCGAGAATCCGGGCGTTGACCGGGCGCACCAGCGGATCGTCGTCGCCGGTCATCACCAGGGCCGGGCAGCGGACGCGGTGCAGCCAGGGCAGGCTCGAGAACGTCAGCATCGCGGCCAGTTGCTGCAGATAGGTGCGGCGATGCGGGGCTCGCGTCATGCCGGCGAAGGCGATGGCGTGGTCGGGGCGGCCCCGCATCTCGCCGCCGTAGATCGTCGCGGCATTGCGCGCCATGTAGCTGCGCGACAGGTAGCGCTGCGGCGTGGTCATGCGCAGCAGCGCGGACAGCCGGCCCGGCACCATGGTCACGCCGGGGCTGGTGGACATCAGTACCAGGCCGCGCACGCGCTCGCCGTAGTCGTAGGCGATGCGCTGCGCCAGCCCCCCGCCCCAGGACACGCCCGCTACGGTGAAGGGGCCGCGATGGCCCAGCACGTCGAGCAGGCCGACGGCGTAGCGCGCGTACTGCGCCAGCGTCGGCCACAGCCAGGCCGGCGGCGAGCCGCCGGTGCCGGGAATGTCGAACAGCAGCACCGGAACGTCTTTCAGCTCGCGCACCAGCGGCAGCGCCAACTCGATGTTGGCGCCGATGCCGTTGCAGAACAGCAGCGGCATCCCCTGCCCCGGGCGCCAGCCATAGCGCAGACGCAGGCCGCGCACAGTGGCGAAGCCGATCTCGACGCCGCTGGCCGCGAGGGCCGCGCGCTGGCGCTCCAGGCCGGAACCCCAGGCACGTGCCTCGTCCAGCCTTTTGCTCAGGTCCACGCCCGGAGCTTAGCCCAGCACGTACCGGCCGGGTGCTGCCGCGAGCACCGGGTAATCGGTGCTGCCCTCCTCTGCCGGCGCCGCGCGCATCGCAGCGCTGCGGGCCTTGAGCCAGGCATGCCAGTGCGGCCACCAGCTGCCGCTGTGACGCTCGGCGCCGGCCTGCCAGACCTCGGCATCGGGCCCGGTGTCGCCGCCGGTCCAGAACTCCGCCTTCTTGTTGCCCGGCGGGTTGAGGATGCTCTGGATGTGGCCGCTGCTGGACAGCACGAAGGTGTTGCGGCCGCCGAACAGCTGGGTGCTGCGGTAACAGGCCTTCCAGGGCGTAATGTGATCGGTGGTGCCGGCGAGCAGGTAGCTGTCGCACTTGACCCGCCCCAGGTCCACCGGTACGCCGTGCAGGCGCAGCAGGCCCGCCCGGGTCAGCGCGTTGCCGTTGTAGATGTCCATGAACTCGCCGTGCAGCCGTGCCGGCAGGCGTGTGCTGTCGTTGTTCCAGTACAGCACGTCGAAGGCCGGCGGCGCATTGCCCAGCAGCACGTTGTTGACCCAGTAGTTCCAGATCAGGTCGTTGGGGCGCAGCCAGGCGAAGGCGGCGGCCATGTCCTTGCCGTCGAGCACGCCCTTGGCCTGCGAGTAGCGCTTGGCCGCGGCGATGGCGCGCGGCGTGGCGAACAGGCCCATCGGCGTGTCGCCGACGGCGGACACGTCGAGCACGTTGACCATCAGCGTCAGCGAGTGCACGCGGGCGTCACCGGCGGCGGCGCGCGCGGCGACATAGCTGGCCAGGGTCATGCCGCCGGCGCAGGCGCCGACCAGGTTGACGCGCTGCACCGCGCCCAGGTTGCAGATCGCCGAGACCGCGGTGTCGATCGCGGCGGCGTATTCGGCCAGGCCCCAGTCGTGGTGCTCGGCCTCCGGATTGCGCCAGCTGATCACGAAGACCTGCAGGCCCTGCTCCAGCAGGCCGCGGACCACGCTCTTTTCCGGCGTCAGGTCGAAGACGTAGTACTTGTTGATCTGCGGCGGCACGATCAGCACCGGCAGCTCATGCACCTCGGCGGTGGTCGGCCGGTACTGGATCAGCTCCATCAGTTCGGTGCGCAACACCACGCTGCCGGGGGTATTGGCAAGGTTGTCTCCGACCTTGAAGCGGCTCTTGTCGACCTGGGCCGGCAGGCCACGGTTTTCGCGCAGGTCGCGCCACAGGTTCTTCAGGCCCTCGACGGCGCTGTGGCCGCCGGATTCGCGGAAGCGCTTCACCGCCTCCGGCTGCCACGGAAAATTGGAGGGTGCCACGGCGTCGGTCAGCAGCGAGGTCATGAACTGCAGGCGGGCGCGGCTGTGCGCCGGCAGCTGCTGCGCCTCCAGCCATTCGCCGACGGCCTGCTCCAGCGCCAGCCAGGATTGCAGCCAGCGGCGGTAGCGCGAATCGTCCTTCCAGGCGGCGTCGGCGAAGCGCCGGTCCTTGGGCGCGGGCGCCAGCTGCGAACGGTCGCCCAGCACGCGGGCCAGCTCGCGGCCGAGGCTGGTGGCGGTCCTGGCCGTCAGCCGCGGCTGCGCGGCCGCCAGCTTGAGCACGCGCAAGGCTTCGCGGGCGACGTCGCGGGCACGGAAGCCGACGAAGGGATTGGGGCCGAGAATCACCTCGGCGCTGTGGGCGGCGATGCGCTCCTGTGGAGTCTTGCTCATGGCTGGGCTCCGCGGAACAACATGACGGTGACGTCGGCGCCCAGCGCCGGGTCCTTCTCGCCTTCCACTTCCAGTACCGCGCTGGCGGTGGCCAGGATGCGGCCCTCGCCCTTGCGCTCGGCGCTGGCGATGCGGGCGCGGGCGCGTACCCGGGCGCCGGCGCGTACCGGAGTCTTGAAGCGCACGTTGTTGACGCCGGCATTGATCGCCTGGCTGACGTCCGGCGGCACCAGGCCGAGGTCCATCAGCAGCCTGGCCAGCAGCGACAGCGTCAGGAAGCCGTGCGCGATGGGACGGCCGTAGGGGCTGTCGGTCTTGCAGCGCTCGACGTCGACGTGGATCCACTGGCGGTCGCCGGTGCACTCGGCGAACTGGTCGATCTGCGTCTGGTCGACGGTCATCCAGGGCGTGACGCCCAGTTCCTGGCCGACCTGCCCGGGCAGGGTATCGAAGCGGTAGTCCGTCAGCATGGCGTTCTCCGTCTTCCGTTCAGGGCCGGCCGAAATGACGGCCGATGAGGCTCAGGTAAGCCGGCAGGTACTCGCCGGCATCCGCGGTCTCGACGACCTGCGGGCGGACCCGGGCGGGGCTGCGGCCGAGGGGCGCGCCGTTGCGGGCCGCCGAGGGCAGCCGCGGCAGCCGGCGCACGCGCTGCGGATAATCCGAGAAGGCGAAATGGGGAATCATGACTCTAGCTCCTGGGTGTGCAAGTCCATGTCGGACGATGAAATGATGGGTGACCGGGGGTGGGTTGCGCACCGAACCTTAGATAGGTTTTTGGGGGAATCCGGTCGCCGTGGCCCCTGCCGTTCAGGCCGCCGCCGTGGCCTCGCCGGCCTGCTGGATGGCCTCCTGCCGCTGCTGCATCTCGCGGCGCAACTGCAGCCGCAGGCGGGCGGCCTGGTGGCGGCGGTGTTCGTCCGCGGTCGACGGCAGCCGCCGGGGGACCGCGACCGGCTTGCCCTGCGTGTCGATCGCGACCATGGTGAAGTAGCAGCTGTTGGCGTGGCGCCGCACCTGGGTCTGGATGTTCTCCGTGACCACCCGGATGCCGATTTCCATCGAGGTGTTGCCGGTGTAGTTGACCGCGGCCAGGCAGGTCACCAGTTCGCCGACGTGGATCGGCTGCTTGAACACCACCTGGTCGACCGACAGGGTGACCACATAGCGCCTGCAGTAGCGGCTGGCGCAGGCGTAGGCGACCTGGTCCAGCAGATGCAGCAGGTTGCCGCCGTGGACGTTGCCGGTGAAGTTGGCCGTGTCGGGCGTCATCAGCAGGGTCATGCTCAATTCGTGGCTGGGGTGATCCATGTCGGGGCTCCGGCGGCGGCTACGGGCGCCGGGGGCGCCCGGTAGCCGCCAGGACTCAGTCGGGCAGCGCGCTGGTGTAGCCCATCGCGTTGAACTTGCGGATCAGCTCGCGGTGACCGAAGGCGCGGCTGACCGGCTGGAAGCCGACGGCCTTGAGCTGGCCATTGAGGATGCGCTCGGCACTCTCGGCGCAGATCTCGCCGGTCCAGGTGTAGGCCGCCGACAGGTTCATCACGTAGGTCCTGGTTTTGGTGCGGCTCTGTCCATGCACCACGATCACGCCGCGCTGCACGTCCGGATCGTCCTTCGGCGGTTCGCCGGTGTTGATCTGGTCGCCGATGGCGTTGGTCAGCGCTTCCTTGCCGGCCTGGTCGAGGCCCGGAGCCTTTTCGTTGAAGGCCTTGATCGCGGTGATGACGCCGTCGATCAGGTGCTCGCCGATCGCGGTCAGCACCTTGATGTTGCGCAGGCGGTCCTTGAACCAGATCGGCTCGCAGGCGCCGCCCCAGGGATGGGCGTGCACCAGCTGGTTGCGGTACGGCAGCGTCACCAGGTAGGCCTTGTCGTTCGGCCAGGCCTTGAACTCGTTCTGCTCGACGTAGTACTGCGCGGTCTCGCTGCAGACCATGCGCAGGAAGGACTTGGTCGAGGCCTCCGAGGGCAGGCCGTTATCGACCTGGTAGAGGATGTCGAGCGTGTCGATTTCCGGGTCCTCGAGCACGACTTCGGCGGCGATGGCGCCGGCAGACCACATGAACGAGGTGGCCGGGGCCAGCAGCAGCTGCCTGGCCGCGAACGGGGCGCCGTACTTCTCGCCGATGGCCTTGGTCCAGTCCTGCTCGCCGGTGGTGTCGATGTAGTGGCAGCCGGCTTCCAGCGACGCTTCCACGATCGGCCAGGCCAGCTGCATGAACGGACCGACGACGTTGATGACGACCTTGGCCTTCCTGAACAGCGGCAGCACCGCGGCCTTGTCGTGCTCGACGGCGACGACTTCGGCGTCGAGCTTCCAGGCGTCGGCGCCCATGCGCTCGCGGATGATGTCCAGGTTCTTCTTCAGCTTGTCGGCATTGCGGCCGGCGAAGTAGAAGGGGATGCGGCGGTGGGCCAGGGCTTCGCCGATCAGCTTGCCGGTGTAGCCGCTGCCGCCGTAGACGACGATGTTGCGTGAGTTGGACATGGTGATTCTCCTCAGGTTTCGGTATGGACTTGGGTGGGGTTGCGTTCGAAGGCCTCGATCAGGAAACGCTCCTGGGGTTTTTCCGAGGCGGTCTTGGGAATCTGTTCCAGCACCTGGATGTAGCGCGGAACGAAGTTGGCCTCGAGCTTCTTGCGGCAGGCCCTGAACAGGGCCTGCGGATCGAAGCCCACGGGGTTCTTCGGTACGACGGCGGCGACCGGATCCTTCTCGCCGGGCACGCCGGACTTCGCCGGCACGCCATAGACGTAGACGTCGTCCACCTGGGACGACTCGGCGATCGCCTTCTCGACGAAAGCCGGGTTGATGAAGTCGCCGTTGCAGCGGATGCCGCCGCCCTTGCGGAACTGGAAGTACAGCCAGCCGTCCGCATCCTCGGTGACGACGTCGCCCATGTGCAGCCAGCCGTCCTTGCATTTCCTGGCGCTGGCTTCCGGGTTCTGGTGGTACTCGACCTTGAAGTCCGAGCCGTCGGCGTACCGGAACAGCAGCTCGCCCGGCTGCCCGCGCGGTACATCGCGGCCCTCGTCGTCGACGATGCGGTGCTGCAGCGTCGGGATCGGCTTGCCGATGGAGCCGACCGGGCCGGCACCGAGGGGCTTGACCGTCAGGCCGCCCTCGGCGGCGCCGTAGAACTCCAGGATCTGCACGCCGAAGCGCTGCTCGAAGTCCGCCCAGATCGCCGCCGGCATGCCGGCCGAGACGATGAAGCGCACCGGGTTGTCGGCGTCGTCGGGCTTCGGCGGGTCGGCATAGACCGCGGTGGTCATGCCGCCGAGCAGGTTGAAGCTGGTGCAGCCGTACTGGCGGGTGATGTCCCACAGCCGCGACTTGGTGAAGCGGCGCGACAGCACGCAGCGCAGGCCGGCGGCGAGCGCCGAACCCAGCGTCAGGACCTGGGCGTTGGCATGGGTCATCGACAGTCCGGAATACGGGCGGTCGTCCGGGCGGTAGCCGAACAGGCGGGGCGCGACCGCGGCGTTCTCGCAATAGCGCCGGTGGGTCATGACGATGCCCTTGGGATCGCCGGTGGTGCCCGAGGTGTAGATCAGCTGCATCGCCGCTTCCGGTGGCAACTCGACGGGAGTGACGCTCTCGGGGTCGGCCAAGAGCAGCTGCGACCAGGGCACGACGCCGTGCTGGCGCAGCGTGTCGTCGAAGGCCTTGCCCTCGTCCGTCGGCAGGCCCACGATCCATTTCAGCTCGGGAAGATCGCGGTGGACCTCCGCGAGGTTCGGCAGCGCGTAGTCGGCGGCGATGACGCCGCGGCAGTTGGCGAAGCGCAGCATGTAGGCCAGCTTGTCGCCGCGGGTGCGCGGGTCAATCGGCACGAACACCGTACCGGACACCGCCGCGGCGACCATCGCCTCGACGAACTCGGCGTGGTTGGCCATCAGCAGCGCGAAGCGCTCGCCCTGCTGCAGCCCCAGCGCGGTCAGCCCGGCGGCCAGCGAGCGGCCGTGGTTCCACAGCTGGCGATAGCTGCGGACTTCGTCCGGACGCTTGCCGCCGCCCTCGATCGTCAGCACGTCGAGGTCGGGGCGCTCGGCGGCGCGGTTGGCGAGGATGCCCGCCAGGGTCAGTTCGGAATGCCTGCTCATGTTCTTCACTCCCGCTGCAGCACGCTGATGACGATGGCGGCGACGTCGTTGCCGATGAAGCCGCCGCCGTTCTCCGCCATCGCGGTGCGCGCGCCCTCCACTTGGCGGCCGCCGGCGCGGCCGCGCAGCTGCTCGACCAGCTCGACGATCTGTCCGGCGCCGGAAGCGCCGATGGGATGGCCCTTGCGCAGCAGGCCGCCGGAGGTGTTGACCGGGATGCGGCCGCCCAGGGTGGTGGCGCCGCTCTCGACCAGGGCGGCGCCCTCGTTCTTCGGCGCCAGGCCGAGGTATTCGTAGTAGATGACTTCGGCCGGCGAGGAGGCGTCGTGCAGCTCGACCACGTCGAGATCGCGCGGGCCGACACCGGCGGCCTCGTAGGCCAGGCGCGCGGCGTACTCCGGCACGGTCTCCTGCCCTGCGGCATAGTCGAAGCCGGAGGCCAGCACCGAGGACAGCACGCGGACCCTGTCCCTGAGCCCCATGGCGCGGGCCTTGCGCTCGGACACCAGCACCACCGCGGCGGCGCCGTCGCCGATCGGCGAGCACATCAGCAGGGTCATCGGGTCGGCGATCATCGGCGCGGCCAGCACTTCCTCCACCGTCAGGCGGTCCTGGTACTGCGCCTTGGGGTTGAGGCTGCCGTGCAGCGAGTTCTTGGCCGAGACCATGGCGAAATGCTTCGCGGTGGCTCCGGTACGCTGCATGTAGCTGCGCGCCATGCTGGCGTACAGGTCCATGAACAGCGAGCGCCTGGTGCCGGCGCCCTCGAGGTCGCCGGTGGCGCCGGTGTCCTTCATGTTCTGCGCCAGGCCGGCCAGTACCTCGTCGATGGCTTCCAGGTCGACCGCGCCCTGGAACACCGAAAAGGTCTTGCGCTTGTCTTCGTTGTAGAGCTTCTCGAAACCGCAGACCAGGACCACGTCGTAGACGCCGAGCGTGATCATCTGAGCGGCTTGCTGGAAGGCGGTGGCGGAGGTGGCGCAGGCGTTCTCGACGTTGATCACCGGAATGCGGCCGATGCCCATGCCGCGCAGCACCGCCTCGCCGGGAATCAGCACCTGGCCGGTGGTGACGCCGGCGGCGCCGTTGCCCATGTAGGCGGCCTGGAGATCGGCGGCTTCGAGGCCGGCGTCCTGCAGGGCTCCGCCGATGGCCTCGGCGGCGAGCGACTTGAGGCCGCGGTCGAGGAACTTGCCGAAGCGCGTCATGGCGACGCCGGCGACGTATGCATTGGTTTTCATGGCGGCATCGCTTCAGTAGCGCACCGGGTCGGCGAGGTAGGTGCCGCCCTTGATGGCGAGGAACTCGTTGCAGCCGTCCTCGATCATCGAGGAGCGGGCGTCGCGCAGCAGCTTCTCCACCGGGTACTCGCGGGTGACGCCGTTGCCGCCGAACATCTGGATGGCCTCGGAGGCAACCTCGAACGCGGTCTGCGTGGCGGTGATCTTGGCGGCGATGGAGCCCTGGATCGCCGGCACCGGGCTGGTGTGGTTGAAGTACATGACGCGCCGCGCCAGGGCGCGCGAGGCCTCGACCTTGCGGAACATGTGGAACAGGCGGTAGCGCACGTTCTGGTGGCGGATGATCGGCACCCCGCCCTGCTTGCGCGTGTGGGCGTACTCCAGGGCGTGCTCGTAGGCGGCGCGGGCGGCACCGGTCCAGATCGAGGCCATGATGCAGTTGGCCTCGGCCAGCAGCGCGTAGATCGCGGCGTGGTACGGCTCGCCCGGCGCGGCGACCATGTGGTCCCGCGACACGCGCACGTCGTCGAAGTACAACTCGCCCTGGGTCAGGGCGCGCTGGCCAAGCTTGTCCAGCACCTTGCCGCGCGACACGCCGGGACGGTCCAGCGGCAGGATCACGCAGCACTGCTTGAACTCGCCGCTGCCGTCGTCCAGCGAGGCGAACAGGCAGCACAGGCCGGCGATCGGGCCGTTGGACACCCAGGCGGATTTCTGGCCGCTGACGACCAGTTCGTCGCCGTCGATGCGGACGACGCAGTTGGGCTTGCCGTAGGACGAGCCCGGCTGCGCGGTCTGGCGGCCGAAATCGAGGATGTCGGAGCCGTGGTCGGGCTCGGTGATGCCCCAGCAGCCGACGCGATCCTCCGGGTAGCGCTCCAGCAGGGTCTGGTTCTGCATCGCGTGCATCACGATCCACGGCACCGTGGAGGCCGCCAGGCAGATCGCCAGGCCGCCGTCGCCCCAGCCCAGTTCCTCGAAGGCGGTGGACATGATGCGGCCGCGCTCCTCGGCCGGCAGCTCGAAGATCGAGCCGACGGTCAGGCCCAGCTTCTGGTACTCGCCCAGCAGGGTCCACAGGGACGAGCCCGGCGCGATCACCTGGTTGGGGTCGTGCAGCTCGTCGAGTTCGCGGCCGATCGGCCGCATGACCTTTTCGGCGAAGCGGCGGACACCGGTCAGGATGGCCTCCTCCGTTTCGCTCTGCTGGGGTTCCAGCCCCGTGGGGCCCAGCTGGACCCGGATGCCGTCGTATGCCATGTGTGTTCTCCTCGGTTGCTGCCGTGTGGCGGCGATGGGTGGTACTTTGGGAACCAACCGCTGCCAAAAGACCTAACTGAAGTTAGGATTTGGGGGAGGAGACACCGACCAGGAGCGGCCATGACCGCCAGTGCGCAGATCACGCTCGTCGAGGCCAAGCTGTTCCCCGGAGGGGGCACGCAGCGGCCACTGCCGCGGCCGCGCCTGGACCCGCCGGCGGCGCTGCTGGCCGGGCAGGCCACCGTGGCCAGCGTCGTCGCGCCGGCCGGCTACGGAAAATCCACGCTGCTGGCCCATTGGTTCCAGTTGCTCGGCGAGCGCGACACCCTCTGCGCCTGGCTGTCGCTGGACGAGGACGACAACGATCCGGCGCGTCTGCTGCGCTACCTGGTCGGGGCGCTGCAGACGGTGGCGCCGGAGATCGGAGCCGATGCGACGGCGCAGCTGGACGGGCCGGCGAGCGCCCCCAAGCTGGTGCTCGAGTCCCTGGCGGCCGACCTGGGGCGGGTGGAACGGCGCATCGCCCTGTTCCTCGACGACCTGCACTGCCTGCACAACGCCGAGGCCCTGCAGGTAGTGGAATGGCTGCTCAACTACGCACCGAAACGCATCCAGTTCCTGATCGGCTCGCGCGAGGACGCCAAGGTCCGTCTCGGCGGCCTGCGCGTGCGCGGCAGCCTGTTCGAACTTTCGCAGCACGACCTGACGTTCGACTACGACGAGGCCAGGCGTTTCTGCCAGGCGCGCCTGGATGGCGAGCTGTCGGCGCAGGACCTGATGCAGCTGGTGCGCAAGACCGAGGGCTGGCCGGCCGGGCTGGAACTGGCGGCGCTGGCGCTGCAGGGCGCGCCGGATCGCGAACAGCTGATCGAAGCCTTTGCCGGCTCCGACCAGAGTCTCATCGACTACCTCGGCGACGTGGTGCTGAGCCGGCTCGACGAGACCACGCGGTGTTTCCTGTTCCAGGCCGCGCAGTTCGATCGCATCGGCGGCGCACTGGCGCGCGCCGCCACCGGCAACGACCGGGCCGAGACACTGCTGGCCGAGTTGCAGGCGCGCAACCTGTTCCTGATCGCGCTTGACCGTCGCGGCGAGTGGTTCCGCTTCCACCAGCTGGTCGGCGAGTATTTCCGCCGGCGCTACCGGATGGCGCAGCCACAGGACTGCGCGGCGGTACTGCTGCGCGGCGCGCAGTGGCTGCAGCAGCGCGGCCACACCGAGGATGCGATCAATGCCGCGATCCGCGCCGAGGCCTGGGAGCCGGCCACGCAATGGCTGGCCGAAACCGTCGAGGACACCTCTCACCGGCTCGGGTATCACCAGATGGTGCTGCGCTGGATGCACGCGATCCCGCACGAGTGGATGGACCGCTACCCGACGATCCGCATCAACTATGCCCTCTCGCTGCTGTTCGCGACGCGGCTGGACCAGGCCCAGGCGCAGGTGCGTCATCTGGAGCGCCTGCTGACGCGCCTGGAAACCGCCGACGCCGCGGCACAGCGCGACGGCATCGACACGATCCGTTGTGCGCTGGAGCTGCAACAGGTCCTCGCCCAGGCCCTCGGCGACGAGGGCCGCAAGGTGCGCGAGACGGCGCAGCATTGGCTGGAGCGCTGGCCGCAGGCGGCGCCGGTGCAGCTCGGCTCGGCATGGAACTCGCTGGCCTTCGGCCACAAGAGCTGCGGCGACATCGATGCGGGCCTGCAGGCGATGCAGCAGGGCCGGCGCGTGCTGCAGGCGCACCAGGGTTACTACGGCCTGGCCTGGAGCTACACGGTCGAAGCGTTCCTGCTGATGAAGCGCGGCGCCTACGGTGATGCACGGCGCTGCTGCCAGGCCGGGCTGGAGCTGCTGCGCGACAAGCTCGACGGCCATCGCAGCCATGCCAGCGTCTTCGAGGTGATCCTGGCAGCGGTGGCTTACGAATTCGACGAGACCGAGCAGGCGCTGCGCCACCTGGAGGTCGGCCTGGTCAACCTGGAGGAGTACGGCACCGCCGACGTGCTGATCATGGCCTGGCTGACGCAGGCGCGCCTGCAGTTCCTGCAGGGCAATGCCGAGGCCGGCTACGCCAGCCTGCAAGCGGGACGCGAGGCGGCGGCGCGGCGCGGCCTGCCGCGGGTGGAGATCACCCTGGCCACCGAGGAATGCGGCTGGCGCTGCCGCTCACGCGAATTCGATGCGGCGCTGGCGCTGGCCGGGCGCTACGGCATCGACCGGCCGGTCGAAGCGGCCACGGGCTGGGACATGGCGGCGGAGAAGGCCTCGCGCTCCGCGACGCGGCTGCTGCTGCACAGCAACCCTGCCAGCGCAGTCCGGCCGCTGGAGTCGGCTCTACGCCACGCCCGCGAGAAGGGGCTGCTGCGCCGCCAGGCGGAGCTGCTGTTGCTGCTCGCGGCGGCGCAGCGCCATGCCGGTGCCCCGGAACCGGCGGCGGCGGCGCTGGGCGAGGCCCTGCAACTGGGCACGGCACATGGGTACCGGCGCCTGTTCCTGGACGACGCCGCGGAAGTCGCCGCGATCGCGCAGCGCGGCGGCACTGCGCTGTCGCGCGATCCGGCAGTCGCCGGCCTGCTGCGCAGCCTGCTGGAACCCGCCGGCGGGGCCGCGGCGCGCCCGGTCTCCGGGCTGGTCGAGGAGCTGACCAAGCGCGAGCTGAAGATCCTGCGCCAGCTCGACTCCGGCCTCAGCAATCGGGAAATCGCGGAGTCGATCTTCATCAGCGAGGGCACGCTGAAGTGGCACCTGCACAACATCTACGGCAAGCTCGGCAGCAAGAATCGCTCGGGCGCTCTGGCAAAGGCACGTAGCCTGGGCCTGCTCGGCGCCGAGGGCGTAAAGAAGTGAACCGCCGCGGCCCTGCATCCGCGGCAACCGTACCCGGCAGGATCGAAGAGCGATGAAAACCTAACCCTAGTTAGGGGCGCCCGCCCCTGTCCTGCGCCACTCTTGCCTCGCCCACAAGCAGCGGGTCACGACAGGAGAGATGTAATGCAGTACACCCAGTTCAAGGCGCTGGCGCTGGCGGGCTTTGCCGCTGCGGCGTTCAGTCTTTCGCCGTCGGTCCTGGCCAAGGTCCCCGCTGCCGAAGCGGCGAAGCTCGGCCAGGAACTGACCCCGGTCGGCGCCGAGAAAGGCCCCAACAAGGACGGCAGCATCCCGGCCTGGACGCCGGCGGCACAGCGAGGTGCGCTCAAGGGCGAGTTCCCCAATGACGCGAAGATCGACGCCGAGAAGGCGCTGTTCACGATCACCAAGGCCAACATGGAGCAGTACGCGGCCAAGCTGACGGAAGGGCACAAGAAACTGCTCAAGACCTACGACAGCTACAAGATGAACGTGTATCCGTCGCACCGCGTGGTGAACTTCCCGGAGGCGATCCTGAAGGCGACGGCGGAGAATGCGGTCAACTGCGAGATGGTCGGCACCGACACGCCGGACAACTGCAAGCTGGGCTTCCCCTTCCCGATTCCCAAGACCGGCGCCGAGCCGATCTGGAACCACAAGATGAAGTGGCGCGGCGAGGCGCAGACGCGCTTCAACAACCAGATGATCGTGCAGCCCAACGGACAGTTCCAGCTGACCAAGATCATCGAGGACGTGACCTTCGGCTACGCGTCGATCAAGAGCCCGGTGCCGGTCACGAAGAACTCGGGCGAGTTCCTCAAGTACCTGTCCAAGACGGTGGAGCCGCCGCGCATGGCCGGCACCTTCATCCTGGTGCACGAGAAGGCCGGCACGGGTGCGGAAGGCCGCGCCGCCTGGCTGTACTCGCCGGGCCTCAAGCGCATCCGCCGCGCCCCGACGGTCTGCTGCGACAATCCCTACGAGGGCACCGACGGCCACCAGTTCTACGACCAGGTGGACATGTTCAACGGCGTGCTGGAGCGCTACAACTGGAAGCTGGTCGGCAAGAAGGAGATGTTCATCCCGTACAACTCCAACAAGATTTCCGGCAACAAGCTCAAGTACAAGGACCTGGCCAAGCCCAAGCACCTCAATCCCGATCTGCCGCGCTACGAGCTGCACCGTGTCTGGGTGGTCGAGGCCGACCTGAAGCAGGGTACCAGCCACACCTTCAAGAAGCGCCGCTTCTACATCGACGAGGACAGCTGGAACATCGTGGCCGTGGACGACTACGACAAGCGCGACGAGCTCTACCAGTTCCAGGAAGGCCACCTGATCTTCGCCTACAACATCCTGGCGGCGACCACGGTGCCGGAAGTGATCTACCACTTCACCTCGGGTCGCTACTTCGTGACCGCCGCTTTCAACGAGGACAAGCCCAACGACGTCAGCGTCTCGTTCAAGGACGACTACTTCAGCGCCAGCTCGGTGCAGAAGATGACGACCAAGTAAGAGCTTCTGCGTCGGCCAGACCTCCGCTGCGATCGGCCGACTCATTGATTGCCGCCCGCGAGGGCGGCAATCTCTTTTGCAGGGCTTGTCCAGGCATACCCGGAGGCGTCCCTTTCCCCGGGACAACTCCGCAGGACCTCCGGTACTCTGCGCCCTCTTTCCCAGGCGGGTACGCTGAGGTTCTGGCGTTTCAGTTCCCTCTCCCGCGAGCGGGAGAGGGGATACAGAAGCTAGTAAGTCTTGTACGGCAGGAACTTGCCGCTCATGACGATGCGGACGCGGTCGCCCTTGGGATCGGGCTCGCGCTGCAGGTCCATGGAGAAGTCGATGGCGCTCATGATGCCGTCGCCGAATTCCTCGTGGATCAGGGCCTTGAACGTGGTGCCGTAGATGCTGATCAGTTCGTAGAAGCGGTAGACCAGCGGATCGGTGGGCACGGCCGAGGGCAGCGAGCCCTTGTAGGGCACGACCTGCAGCTGCGCGACGGCGGCGGCCGGCAGCTCCAGCAGGGCACCGAGCTTTTCGGCGTCGGCCTGGGTGAAGGTCATCTGGCCGAGCAGGCCGGCGGTGACCCACTCCTTGCTGTGGCCGACGGCGGTGGCCAGGTCGGCCCATTTGAGGCCCTTGGCGAGCTTGGCTTCGAGGATGGCGGCGGTGACTTCGTCGCGGGTCATGTTCGGTTTTTCCTGTGGTGACATGGGGTGCAAGGGCAGCCCATCACACGCAAGCACGATGCCAGCGGGCCGCGTAAGCTGCGGGCCTTCCAGGACCCGGACTCCCCATGACCCTCGATCCCCAGGCGCAGGCCATGCTGCAGGCGCTGTCACGGCTGCGTCCCTTCGACTTCGCGACCCTGACCGGTGAAGGCTACCGCGCGGTGATGGACCGCTCGGGCCTGTTCGCGCCCGGCGACGAGGTGGCCGAGGTGAAGGAACGCGACATTCCGGGGCCGGGCGGCAGGCTGCGCCTGCGCATCTACCGGCCCAGCGAGGCGAAGAAACTGCCGGTGACCGTTTTCTATCACGGCGGCGGTTTCGTGGGCTGCACGCTGGACACGCATGACAACGTCTGCCGCTGCCTGGCCAAGCGCGCGGAGACGGTGGTGGTGTCGGTGGACTACCGCCGCGCGCCGGAAGCGCCCTTCCCCGCTGCCGTGGAAGACGCCTTGGCGGCGCTGCGCTGGGTGCATGAGCATGCCGCCGACATCGGCGGCGACGCCACGCGCCTCGCGGTGGCCGGCGACAGCGCGGGCGGCAATCTTTCCGCGGTGGTGTCGCAATGGGTCCGTGACAGCGGGCCGAAGATCAGCCACCAGCTGCTGATCTACCCGGCGACCGACTTCGCGGCCGAGACGGAGTCGCGCCGCAGCCGCTCCGAGGGCTACTTCCTCACCGCCGGCCTGATGCGCTGGTTCGGCGACCAGTACACGCCCGATACCTCGGTGCGCAACGACCCGCGCGTGTCGCCGCTGCGTGCCACGGACTTCCGCGGCCTGCCGCCGGCGACGGTGCTGGTGGCCGGCTACGACCCGCTGTACGACGAGGGCCTGGCCTATGCGGCGCGCCTGCGCGAGGCCGGCGTGGCGGTGGAGGTGCTGGACTATCCCGGCCAGATCCACGGCTTCATCAACATGCTCGGTGCGATCGGCGCCGCAGACGAGGCGCTGGGCCGTTGCGCCGAGGGCTTGCGGAAGTCGCTACAGAATTAGATAGACTGTAAACATCATAAGAATCGAGGAGACGCGCATGAGTCATCCCCGGAGGAGTGCGGCCGCCATTCTTGTCCTGGCCAGCGGCGGCGCCGCCGCCGGTGGCCTGCAGACGGCTGACCCGGTGGAACTGGCGCCGGTGGAAGTGAGCGCCAGCGCCGAGGACACGCAGCGCAGCAGCGCCAGCGAGGGCACCGCCACCGCCGAGCAGCTGGCGAACCGCCCGCGCCTGCGGCCGGGCGAACTGCTGGAGATCGTGCCGGGCCTGATCGTCACGCAGCACAGCGGCGACGGCAAGGCCAACCAGTACTTCCTGCGCGGCTTCAACCTGGATCACGGCACCGACTTCCGCACCACCGTGGCGGGCATGCCGGTGAACATGCCGACGCATGGCCACGGCCAGGGCTATACCGACCTGTCCTTCGTGATCCCGGAGCTGGTGTCGTCCATCGAGTATCGCAAGGGCGCGTACTACGCCGAGGAGGGCGACTTCTCCGCCGCAGGCGCGGCGCACCTCGAGCTGATGAACCAGCTGCCGCGGCCGCTGGCGACGCTGGAACTGGGCGAAGACGGCTATCGGCGCCTGCTGGGCGCAGGCTCGGGCAAGCTCGGTGAAGGCAGGCTGCTGGCGGCCCTGGAGGCCAGCACCCAGGACGGCCCCTGGACCGTGCCGGAAGACACCGAGAAATACAACGCGCTGCTGCGCTACGGCTTCAGCAACGACGCCGGCAGCTGGTCGGTCACCGGCATGGCCTACAGCAACCGCTGGACCGCCACCGACCAGATTCCGCAGCGCGTGGTCGACAGCGGCCAGATTGGCCGCTACGACTCGCTGGACGATTCCACCGGCGGCGACAGCCATCGCACCAGCCTGTCGCTGGACTGGGCACGGGGCGGCGAGCAGTCGGAGACGCGCGCCACCGCCTACTTCGTCGACTACGACCTGGACCTGTTCTCCAACTTCACCTATTTCCTCGACAACCCGGTGGATGGCGACCAGTTCGAGCAGGTGGACCAGCGCCGCTACGGCGGACTGGGCCTGGTGCACGAGCGCCACGGCGAGTGGCTGGGCAGGCACATGCACCAGCGCGTGGGGCTGGACCTGCGCTACGACGATATCGGCGAGGTGGGCCTGCACCGCACGGCGCAGCGGCAGCGGCTGTCCACGGTGCGCGAGGACGGCGTGGAGCAACTCAGTGCCGGCGCCTGGTACAGCAACGGCATCGAGTGGAACCCGGCCTTCCGCAGCGTGCTGGGCCTGCGTGCGGATCACTACCGCGTGGACGTGGATTCGGACAACGCCGCCAACTCCGGCAAGGACGACGACGCCATCGTCTCGCCCAAGCTGTCGCTGATCTGGTCACCGCTGGCAAAGACCAGCATCTTCCTCAACGGCGGCTACGGCTTCCACAGCAACGATGCGCGCGGCGCGACGATCACCGTGGTGCCGGGCAGCAACCCGCCGGAACCGGCCGACAAGGTGGACCTGCTGGTGCGCGCGAAGTCCTACGAACTGGGCCTGCAGACGCGGCCGCTGCCGGCGCTGCAGACTGCGCTGACGCTGTGGCAGCTGGACCTGGACTCGGAACTGCTGTTCATCGGCGACGCCGGCAACACCGAGGCGACCCGGCCGAGCCGGCGCCAGGGCATCGAGTTCTCCAACTACTGGACGCCGCGCAGGGGCCTGATCGTGGATGCCGACATCGCCTGGTCGCGTCCGCGCTTCGACGACGGCAACCCCGACGACCGTATCCCCGGGGCGATCGAGCGCACCGCCTCGCTCGGCGTGGTGCTCAACGACTGGCGCGGCTGGTTCGGCGGGGCGCGCCTGCGCTACCTGGGCAGCCGGCCGCTGCTGGAGGACGACTCGGAGCGGTCCAGTTCCTCCACCCTGGTCAACCTGCGCGGCGGCTACGCCTTCTCGCCCCGCCTGCGGCTGGCGCTGGACGTGTTCAACGTCTTCGACCGCGAGGTCAATGACATCGAGTACTACTACACCTCGAAAATCCCCGCGGACGATCCCTTGTTCCCGGATGGCCGGGACGACCGCCATTTCCACCCGGCGGAGCCCCGGGCGGTCAGGCTGGGCCTGACGGCGTACTGGTAAACCCGGTCTGGAGGGCATTGCGGACAGACGGTAGCGCCAGAACGATGACGGCATGAACCAGTAGGTTTTGCCGACTGAATTCTGGCGCCCCTTTGCCGTTGAATAGCTTGCAAGGGAGAACCACACACCCTCCCGGCAAAGGAACCGCCATGAACCCGATCATGTCCACGCTGGCCCAGATCATCATCCTGATGCCGGCAAACTTCGCCCTCCGCCTGCTGGACCGGGCCGCCCCGCTGGCCGCTGGCGACCTCAAGACCCGCAGCCGCCGCGGCGACATGCTGCTGGCCAGCATGTTCGTGACCGGCTGGTGGTGCGCTATCGTGATGATTGTGAAGGGTGTTACGGGCCTGCCGTAAGCCCTCCCCCGCGATCCGGGGAGGGCTTTGCCGGATATCGACCACCTGGGCTATCGACCGCTGGAGTGGCCCCGGTCGCGACAGCGCCGGAATCTCTGCAGCAGTGGCTCGTATGCCGCGTCCTCTACGGGGCCGACACCGACCCACTCGATCGCCAGGGGATCCAGTTGCATCTCATCAGCCCTGAGACCCTGGCCCATGCTCTGCACCAGGCGTTGCAGCTGATATTCGCGACGCAAGGGTTGATCTTCCGGTGGCGTCGGCATGTCCGTCAGCATTTCCGCCCGGATGCAGAGCATCTTCAGAGCGGTCTCATTCGCCGCGAGATCTGCGGAGCGCTCACGGGCGAGCCCCTGCCTGAGGGCGTCGAGCCCGCTCCTGGGCCATCGCTGGACGGAGGCGATGCAGGTTTCGGCAGCCGCCTTCAAAGTGTCGAGCTGCTCCGTGTCCAGACTGCGTGCCGCGGCGAGCCTGTAGGCACGCACGTGGTTGGCGGCTTCGAACAGATCGTCCCAACCACGTTCGGCGTCACGCACATGCTGGCGCGCAACTGACTTCCTGTAGCGATCCAGACCCTGATCAAGCCTGTTGCGGAGCTCACGTGACTCCGCACGCGGGAATTCGCCGAGCGCTTCGAAGGCACTTCGCAATTCGACCAGCGCTGCGGCGCTCGCCAGCAACTCCGCCCCCTCGAGAGCGGCGATCTTCTCGATCTGCTCGCACAAGGCAAGGGCCTGCCTCTTGTTGCTCTCGAGCCCGGCCGTATAGGCGGCTGACTCCTGCTCGCGCTTCTGGAACACGGCGTCGCAGTGCTGGCGGAATTGCCCCCAGAGGCGTTGATCCACCTCGCGCGGCACAGGGCCCACGGTCCGCCACTTCTGCTGAAGCTCCTTGGCCGCCTCGATTGCCTTGCGGCCATCGTCGCTCGCGAGCAAAGCCTGGGCACGCTCGATCAGCGACTCCTTCTGCGTCACGTTGCGGGCGTACTCGGCATCCAGCCGGCCCTGCAGGCTCGCGGTGAGGGCCGTGAACCCCTCCTGCTGCTTCTTGCCGGCGCGGTGATCCACGGGCGAGCAGTTGCGCCACTCCTGCTTCGTCTCGCGCAGGGCCCTGATGACGGCCTGCCAGTCAGGCTGCTCCCAGTGGTGGGCCGCCTCAAACGCAGTCAACCCGGCGAGCAGGGCATCGCGACGCTGCAGATTCTCCTTGTGGACGAGGGCCTGGGCAGCAAAGTACTCCTTGCATGGCTGATACGCCTTCTGGGCTGCTTCCTGGAAACGCTGCTCATCGGCTTCGGCATTCTCGCCAGCGCCCTTGCCCAGGCTGCGCCACTCATCCTTCAGGCTCTTGATCCGGTCGGCGAGTGCCACCGGATCGAGCGCCACGCCGATGAGCGACTCCATTTCCTCCATCAGTTCGGCGCGCTTCGGCGCCACCGAGAAGCTCTTCCAGTCCTTCAACTCGTCGAGCTGCTTGTCGAGCTGCTGTATCTGGCTGGTCAGGTTGGCGGGCAGGGGTGGAGCCCCCGCCAGCTTCTCCTCTATGGCTTTCCGCACCCCGGCGGCGCGGGAGCTGCTGCCGTCTTTCAGCGCAGCACGTGCCTTGCGGATCAATTCGTCGATCTGGCGAACAGCCTGCTGCTCGGCCTGCCGTTCTTCAGACAGCGCACGCTTCTGCTCGTCGAGAACCCGCGCTTGCTCGGCTGCAGCCGCGGCGGCTGCCTGTGCCTGCTCTTCGCGCAGGCGCCGTGCCTCCGCCGCTGCGTCGGCGGCTGCCTGCTCACGCGATGCCTGAGCCGCCACCTCGCGCAGGTGTTCGGCAATGGTCTCCCGTGAGCGGTCGATCCATTGCTGGACTTGATCGCGCAGTTCCGGATCAGCCTGCGCGGCCACCGTTTTCCAGTGACTCTCGAACTGTTCCAGTCTCGGGCCGTACGAGGCGTCGTACGAGCGCTGGCTGTGACGTTCGAGGGCTGCCGAGGCCGCAATGATCTCGGCCTGCAGTTGCTCCAGCTTGCGGGCCTGCTCGAGCAGGACGTCGCGCTTGGACGTCAGGATCCTGTAGACACTCTTGTCATTGCCACCGCGGGCATCGCGGATGAGTTGCCGCAGCACGTCCGGATCTTCGATTGCGGCCGCCGCCGCCTGGCGAACCTTGGTCGATGCCCCGTCAATGACCAGCCGGGCCACCGCCTGGACGTCCCGGGCATCGATGGCCGCCTGCAAAGCGGCCTCCTCGGCAGCAGCGGCCAGCGCGCGGTCCGCTGCGCCCGGCTTGGGAAGAGCCTTCCCGACCTTCTCGGACGACACCGATCGAGGCACTGAGGCCGGAACGGGCGAAAGCGACGGCACTTTGCGAAACAAGCGCGAGAATAACGACATTGTTGACCTGGGCAGCATTGGGGCAGGCCGCATTCTACCTGCGCTGGAAGACCCGCATCGGCTGCTTTTGCCTGCGCTTTGACGTCACCCGGGTGACCCCGGCTGCGACGGTCACCGCCGGTCGCCGCAGGCCGGCTGGTGCCAGGAGCGGTCGACCACGACACTAAATCTTGTTAGTGGGTAGCATTCCAGGATGATGAAAATCCGAAAAGCGACGAGGGCTGACGCTCAGGCGGCTTGGGACATCCGAAAGGAAGCCATATTGAAGGCTTGCACCCAATACTACCCCGCTGACCTCTTGACCATATGGACATCTGGCGCACCCAACGACGTGTGGGCGGACGCCGTAGAGCAGAGTTTCCACGTTGGGGATGAGGGAGGTCTCGTTGCGGTAACCGGGATGTTGAACATTGCGACCGGGCAAGTGGACGCAATGTTCGTCAGGCCGTCGCACATGGGCCTTGGAATCGGTCGGCAGATGATGGATTTCCTGGAGCGTCTTGCCCATTCGCATGGGATTGTTTCCATGAATCTGAGCGCTACGCTGAATGCTGCGCCGTTCTATCGCCATTGTGGCTGGATCGGGGATTCCGTCGAGATCTATAAATCTCCCCGAGGGATCGAGTTGGCGTGCGTTCCCATGACAAAAGCCGTTACACCACCCGAAAGCGGGCAATCGCCAAGGGCTGCTTAGTTCAAATGGGGCGGATCAAGACCCGCCCGGGCCCTGCTCGAGTTGCTGGGCGAGCCCGATGAGAATTCCTTCGGGACCCCGGATGTAGCAGAGCCGGTAGATGTCTTCGTAGTTGACGACTTCATCGACCACCGTCGCACCGAGCCCGCTGAGCCGGGCGAGGGTGTCGTCGATGTCCTCGACGGCGAACATGACGCGGAGGTATCCCAAGGAGTTCACGGGCGCTGTGCGGTGATCGGACGCGATGGCGGGGGCGTCGAAACGCGAGAGCTCGACGCGGCCGTGGCCGTCGGGGGTGCGCATCATGGCGATCTCGACGCGCTGGCCGCGCACTCCGGTGACGCGGCCAGCCCACTCGCCTTCGACGGGCATGCGACCTTCGAGGGCAAGGCCAAGTTCGGTGAAGAACTCAATGGCGGCATCGAGGTCTTGCACCACAATGCCAACGTTGTCCATACGCTTGACTGTCATGATGTCTCCTTGGCGTCTGAGGTTTTACATGAGCTGGGTAACCCGGCTTGCCGGGCACGTCAACTCAAGAGCGGGTCTTGACCCGCCCGGGCTCTGCCAGGCGCCAGGAGGCGCTGTTCGCGACGTCCCCGAATGGCGACGCAAGCGACCTCAGCGTTCGGGCAGTCGTGCTCGCAGCGCGAGGCTGTCCACATCGCGGCCAGATGCCGCGCGCGCGGCGCTGAGCGTTTCCAGGCTGATCGGCTTGTAGCCTGCCGCCGGCTCATTCAATGTCTCCGCGACGTAGCGAAGCACCGCGACCAGATCGTCATCCTGCAAGCGCCAGCGAAAGGTCAGCATCAAATCGGAATAGGGTTGTCCGCGGACCGTGATCGGTCCGGCCAATCCATGTATGACGACGCGCGCGATGTAGGTGCGCCCCTCTTCGGTGGCCAGCCACTGCTCCATTCCCGTCAGCGGCGGGGCGTGGCCGGCAATGCCTTGACCCTGCGTTTGATGGCAGACGGCGCAGCGCTGCGCGTACAGGGCAGCCCCGTCCGCGGCTATCGCTGGCCACGGCAATAGCAGGAGAAGCGCAGACAGGTGGCGAAGCATTGCGGAAAGGACCGGGGCGTGGAGTTCGGGAAGGAGCAAGGATCGCGCCAGGGGGCCGAAGCCGCGTGCTGCACAGTCTTCCTGTCCCCTCTCCCGCACGCGGGAGAGGGTGGTCCTCAGGGCCTGCGAGAGGATGGATCACCGAGGTAGGGCAACGCATGGAGCGGTTGCCGGGAAAGGGGCTGTAACTCTCGCAAGGCTAGCCAACTCACCATTTACAGAAACCCTCTCCCCTACCCCTCTCCCGCAAGCGGGAGAGGGGACGAAGATCTATAGCGCTGCCGCCCTTTCCAGGCACCAGTAAGCCGCCAGCGAGCCGATCAGATAGACCGGCAGCAAGCGCGCCAGCGCCGCCGGCCTTTCCGCCGCCAGCGGCAGGCGCCGCCACAGCCAGCCCAGGCCCAGCAGGGCCGTGACCAGCAGCAGCTGTCCCAGTTCGATCCCGACGTTGAAGCCGAACAGGGCCAGGGGGATCTCGGCCTGGGGCAGGCCGATTTCGGCGAGGGCGCCGGCGAAGCCGAGGCCGTGGAGCAGGCCGAAGGCGACCGCCATCAGCGCCGGGCGGCGCGCCAGCAGGGTTGGCGGGCTGCCGGCAGGCCGCGCCAGTTCGCAGGCCAGCAGCAGGATGCTCAGGGCGATGCCCAGCTCGGTATAGCCGGAATCGACGTGCACGAAACCCAGGGCGGCCAGGCTCAGGGTGATGCTGTGGCCGAGGGTGAAGGCGGTGACGGTGATCAGCAGCGCGCGCAGGCGCCGCACCAGCAGCACCAGGCCGGTGACGAACAGCAGGTGGTCGAAGCCCAGCAGCAGGTGCTCCACGCCCAGTTGCAGGTAGGACGGGAAAACGGCGGGCGCGGCCTGCAGCGCGGGCACGCTGTAATCGGGCCGTGACGCGTCGAGCAGGGTCTTGAGCACCGAGCCGTCCGGGCGCTCGATGCGCAGGATGACGTTGATGCCGGCACGGTCCAGCTGCGGCACCAAGAGGGTCTTGCCAGAGAGGCCGGTGCCGCAGTCCAGCGTCCAGCGCGCGGTCAGCGCACCGCGCTCGTCGCGGATCACGGCGGGTTCATCCAGCCGGCGGCAGTCGGCCGGCAGGCGCGGCTCCACGCCCACCGCCTGCAGGATGGAGGCACGCCACAGCAGCTCCACCTTGCCGCCCTCGCCTTCCTTGAGCTGCAGCAGCGCAGGTGCCAGCGGATGCGCGGCCAGCGTGCCGCTCCACAACAGGGCCAGCAGCAGGAGCAGGCGCTTCACGAGACGGTCTCCGGCACGCCGGGGCCGGGCTCGACGCGGTACTGCCGCAGCAGCCGCGCGCGGGCCTGCGCCAGGCGCTGGGCTTCGCGCTCGGCCAGCAGGGCGTAGGCGGCCTGGCGGCGCACACTGGCGTAGTCGATGGTGGCGGCGGCTTCGCGGCGTTCCAGCAGCAGCAGGTGATTGCCGTAGGGCGAGGCGACCGGGCCGCTCCATTCGCCGGGTTTGGCGGCGACAAGTGCCTGCGCCAGCGCGGGGCCGAACTGGCGCGTGATCTCGTCGGGGGCCAGCGCGTTGAAGCGTTCGCCAAGCAGGAAGGCGTCGCCGGTCGCGTCGGCTTGTCCGGCGCGCAGGGCGGCCAGCAGGCTTTGCGCTTCCTGCGGCATGCGTTCGGGGGCGAGGAAGACCTGGCGGAAGCGGTAGCGCACCGCGCCGGCATAGCGCTCGGGGTGGGCGGCGACGTAGTCGCGCAGTTCCTGCTCGGACCACTGCAGCTCGCCGAGCAGGCGCTGCTCCATGGCCTGGATCAGGCGGCGGCGCGCCACCAGGTCACTCTGCTGCATCTCCAGCGCTTCCGCTTCACGCAGCAGCGAGGCGTCGTCGAGCGCGGTCTCGGGGAAGGCGAAGCGCAGGTTCATCAGCAGGCGGCGCCGTGCGACGGCGTCGCGCTGGTCCAGGCCCAGGCGCAGGGCCTCGCGCAGCAGGGCTTCGTCTTCCAGCCAGCGACGATAGCTGGCCTGCAGTTGCACGTCGCTGGGGGCATGGCCGGTGTCGCGCCGCCAGTCCTGGCGCAGGCGCTCGACGTCGGCGGCGCTGACGCGGATGGTGTCGGCGGCACGCGGCAGCCAGCCCTGGGCGAGGAACAGCAGGCCGCCGAGGAGGAGGAAGTGGACTAGGGGTCGACGAAAGAGGCGCGGCAACTGCAAGGCCTGTCCTACTGCGCTGCCCGATACCAGATCGGCGAGGTCCAGGCCCGCTCCTGCACCGTCTTCGGATAATCCGCGTTGCAGCAGTCCGCGAACTCTTCCGGCACGGCGTCCGGATCGGCGCAGCTCACACCCGCTGCGACGCACTGGCGCGTGGACCAGCGGCAGCTGGGGTTTTCCAGCACGCGGGCGTAGTAGAAGGCGCTTTGCGCGGGGTCGAAGTCCGGGTCTTCCCAGACGCTGCAGAGGCTGGCGTAGCCAGCGCCGGAGGTCTCGCAGGTGTCGGTGTTCACGGAGGCGCCGTTGTCCTTGTTGCCGGCGATCTCGTAGACGGCTTCGTGCTTCTCGCCGTTGGCGATCCAGCCCTTGACGATCTGGATGTGCTGCAGCGGCTCGGCCTTTTCGCCGGCCACGCCGGGATCGCGCAGGGCGGAGACGGCGAAGCGCGGCTTGACGCCGCTGCCGGGCGGGGCCGGCAGGTCGCCGCCCATGGGCACACCGCCGCGGTAGCCGTCGGCAGCGAAGTTGCGGCTGCTGCAGAGGCCGGCGGGCAGGTTCCAGCCGCCGAAGAAGCGCACCACCGGCCGCGTGCCGCTGGTGGCGTAGGCCTCGCGGCGGCGCATGGCGGCGAACAGGGAGTCGCGCGTGTTTTCCTCGGCCCACAACACGGCCAGGCCGCCGGGGCTGTTCTCGATGCGGTCGGTGAGGCCCGCGGGCAGCTCGTTGCGCGCGCTGCCGCCGGCGCCGCCGTGGCCCGGGTAGCCGGCCTCGTTGACGCGGCCGGGGGTGCCGAGGTGGGTGTCGGAGCTGCCGATGAAGCCGTACTTGAAGGGGTTGGTGCCGAGCAGCTGTTCCTGGCGCAGGCCTTCCTTCAGCGCGGCGCGCAGGAAGTCGCCTTCCAGCGGCACGCCGCTGGCGGCGGGACTGACCTGGCTGCCGATGAAATTGCGGTAGGGCAGCAGTTCGAAACCGCACTGCTCGTCGGCGAGGCCGGCGCCGGTGGTGCCGAGGCACTCCGACTGGCCCTTGTGCTGGTAGATCTCGGCCAGCGGCTCGTTGAGCTGCCGCGCCTGGGCGTATTCCTCGCTGAAGTCGGCACCGTGGCGGTCCCTGGTGCGGAACATCAGGCCGCCGCTGAGGTTGGAGTTGTGCGGGATGGTGAGCACGCCGCAGCCCTGTTCGCTGAGGCAGGTCTGCGCCAGCGATTCCCACAGCAGCTCGGGCTCGGGCGTCTCGATGTAACTGGCGGGAATCTCCGGCACCACCTCGCTGCTGAAGATGACGTTGCGGTGCAGATTGTTGGACAGCGGCGCGCCGGTCCATTCGTAGCCGACGAAGGTGGTGAAACGGCACTCGGCGCTGCGGTCGTAGTAGGCCTCGGCGGCCTGCTGGATGTCGCGCCAGGGGGTCTTGGCGGCTTCGACGCAGCGCGTGCCGCCGAGCCCGCAGAACGGCAGGCGCGGGATGGTCTCGCCGCCGGTGGGCGTGGGCAGGCCGATCAGGCCGGGGCCGAGGAAGTTGAAGACGATGAAGGCCTGCGC
Source organism: Solimonas sp. K1W22B-7 (assembly GCF_003428335.1). Lineage (GTDB taxonomy): Bacteria > Pseudomonadota > Gammaproteobacteria > Nevskiales > Nevskiaceae > Solimonas_A. Next base: position 1,331,167 of record NZ_CP031704.1, on the reverse strand, counting down.
CGGGGCCGCGCGGTAGAAGCGGCATTCCAGCGAGTTGTAGCCCTCCAGCTCGGGGTTGGTGCAGATCTCGGTTTCGCCGAACAGCTCGGCGTGGTCGGTGACGGCAGCGAAGTCCAGCGGACGCGACAGCTGCGTCGTGCGCAGCGGCTGGCCTTCGGGGGTGTAGGGCTGGATGCCCAGCTCTTCACCCTGGGCGAAGCGGTAGGCCTCGTGCGGGCCGATGATGGTGCCCTGGGTGTTGGCGTCCAGCGAGTACTTGGTGTGGACGTGCAGGTCGCCGTAGAAGGGCTGGCGCTGCTCGGCGTAGTGGCGGCACTTGCTGCTCGCGGGCGGCGGGTTGCTGCCGGAGTCGGCGGTTTCGTCGCTGCGGCCACAGGCGGACACGGCCAGCAGCAAGCCCAGGCATAGCAAACGACGCATTCCCATCCCCTCTGACAATCTGGTTCAAGCCCGATACGAACGGAAATCTTAACGGCCCGCGCGAGGGGAGACGCTAGTTTTTATTCACCTGTCCTTATTCACTGCCGCTGCCGACAGGAACGCGGGACGCTCGCCGCCGCCATGCAGCACGAGATTGGTGCCGGAGGCATAGGAGGCTTCGGGCGAGGACAGCCAGACGCAGGCGTTGCCGATGTCGGCCGGATCGGCCAGGCGTGCCATCGGCACGGTCTGGGCGACGGCGGCGATGCCGGCCTCGTCGCCATAGTGCAGGTCGGACTGCTCGGTGCGGACCATGCCGGGGCTGACCGCGACCACGCGCACCTTGGGGGCCCATTCCACGGCCAGCGAGGTGGTGAGGCTCAGGGTGGCGGCCTTGGCGGCGCCGTAAGCGGCGGTGCCCGGTGAGGGGCGCAGCGCCGAGACGCTGGCGATGAAGACGATGACACCCCCGCCGTCCTGGGCCTGCATCAGGGCATTGGCCTTCTGCGCGAAGTGCAGCGGCGCCAGCAGGTTGAGGGCGAGGATCGACTCGTGGAAGCGCGGCGAGGCCTTGTCGGCCATGGCGAAGGGAGCGCCGCCCGCATTGTTGACCAGCACGTCCAGGCGGCCGTAACGCTCGGCAATGCCGGCGAACAGCGCGTCAACGGCCTCGCGGTTGCGCACGTCGCAGGCGACGAATTCGGCGGTATTGCCGTTCACCGACGGCAGGTCGGCCACGGTTTCGCGCCCGCAGACCACCACCCGGGCCCCGGTGGCCAGGAAACGCTCGCTGATGCCGCGGCCGACGCCCTTGGCGCCGCCGGTGACGAGTACCACCCTGCCCTGCTCCCGAAACTGCTCCACGCCTGCTCCCGAAAAAGTCCTTTCCGGCCATCATCCTAGGCGATTGCGGGGGTCTGAGCTTTACTCCAAAAGGATGAAGCAGGGGCGGCCCCGGAGGAGGACCATTCGCGTGCAGAAAACCATGCCCGCCGGAAACTCCGCTCCCATGACCAGCAAACCCGTGCCCGAGGGGCAGTACGTCACCCTCCAGAACGGTTACCGCATTCATTACCAGGACCAGGGCCAGGGCCCGGTCGTGGTGTTCCTGCACGGCTCCGGCAACGGCGCCAGCGGCTACAGCAATTTCAAAGGCAACTATCCGGAGCTGGCCCAGGCCGGCTACCGCTGCATCGTGCCCGACCTGATCGGCTTCGGTTACTCCGACAAGCCCTCCGACGTGGAATACCCGCTGTCCTTCTTCGTGGACTGCCTCAAGCAGACGCTGGATGCGATCGGCGTGGCCAAGGTCACCGTGGTGGGCAATTCGCTGGGCGGCGCGGTGGCCCTGGGCTTTGCCCTGGCGCACCCGGCCAGCACCGAGCGCCTGGTGCTGATGGCGCCGGGCGGGCTCAACGAACTGCCGGACTACCTGGCGATGCCGGGCATGCAGGCGATGTTCGCGCTCTACGGGTCCGGCAAGCCGGTGACCGAGGAGGCGATGAAGGACTTCTTCATCAAGGCCTTCGTGGTGGACGCCAGCGTCGTGACCGATGACCTGGTGCACGAGCGGGCCGAGATGGCCAAGCTGCAGAACCCGCAGGTGATCAAGACGCTGAAGGTGCCGGTGATGACCGAGCGCCTGGGCGAGATCGAGTGCCCGGTGCTGACGCTCTGGGGCCTCAACGAGAACATGATGCCGGACAGCGGCATCATGCGACTGGCCAAGGGCCTGAAGCACGGACGCATGGTGCTGGTGCCGCAATGTGGGCACTGGGTCATGATCGAACACCGCGGGCTGTTCAACCGCACGGTCCTGGACTTCCTGAAGAACGGCTGATGGCACTCTCAGACTCCCGCATCACCGCGCTGGGCGACGAGCTGTTCGCCGCGCTGCGCTCGCGCTCCGTGCTGGAGCCGCTGACCAGCCGCGAGGCCGGCATCGACATCGAGGACGCTTACCGCATCTCGCTGCATTTTCTTTCGCGCCGCGAGGCCGACGGCGAGCGCGTCATCGGCAAGAAGATCGGTGTCACCAGCAAGCCGGTGCAGGACATGCTCGGCGTGCACCAGCCGGACTTCGGCTTCCTCACCGATCGCATGTGGTTGGCCAACGGCAGCACGGCGAGCATCGCCGGCTCCGGCATGATCCAGCCGCGCGCCGAGGGCGAGATCGCCTTCGTGCTGAAGAAGGACCTGCGCGGTCCCGGCATCACCGAGGAGCAGGTGCTGGACGCCACCGAGTACGTGTCGCCCTGCTTCGAGATCGTCGATTCGCGTATCCGCGACTGGAAGATCAAGATCCAGGACACCGTGGCCGACAACGCCTCCTGCGGCATCTTCGTGATGGGCGACGCCCGCATCGATCCGCGCGCGCTGGACCTGGCGGCGGTGACCATGGAAATCCACAAGAACGGCCAGCACGTGGCGTCCGGTATCGGCTCCGCCGTGCAGGGCCACCCGGCCACCGCCGTGGCCTGGCTGGCGAACACGCTGGGCCGCTACGGCATCCCCTTTCTCGCCGGTGAAGTCATCCTTTCCGGTTCGCTCGCGCCGCTGCTGCCGGCGTCGCCGGGCGACCGTTTCGAGATGACACTCGCCGGTATCGGTACCGCCTCGATTGCATTCGAGGCATAGATGCGCATCGCTGCGCTCAGCGCATCCTACGGTTAGGCAAACAGAGATTCCCAATGAAAAAGATCAAGTGCGCCATCATCGGTCCCGGCAACATCGGCACCGACCTGCTCTACAAGCTGCAGCGTTCGGAGCTGCTGGAACCGGTATGGATGGTCGGCGTGGACCCGACCTCCGAGGGCCTGGCGCGCGCGCGCCAGCACGGCCTGAAGACCACCGACCAGGGCGTGGACGGCATGCTGGCCCATGTGAAGGCCGACGGCGTGCAGATCGCCTTCGACGCCACCAGCGCCTACGTGCACAAGGAAAACTCCGACAAGCTGAACAAGCTTGGCGTGATGATGATCGACCTGACGCCGGCGGCCATCGGCCCCTATTGCGTGCCGCCGATCAACCTCAAGGAGCACGCCGGCAAGCGCGAGATGAACGTCAACATGGTCACCTGCGGCGGTCAGGCGACGATCCCGATGGTGTACGCGGTGTCGCGCGTGCAGCGCGTGCGCTACGCCGAGATCATTGCCACCGTGGCCAGCAAGTCGGTGGGCCCGGGGACGCGCAAGAACATCGACGAATTCACCCGCACCACCTCCGGCGCGGTCGCCAGGATCGGCGGCGCCGACGAGGGCAAGGCCATCATCGTGATCAACCCGGCTGAGCCGCCGATGATCATGCGCGACACCATCCACTGCCTGACGGTGGATGCGCCGAAGCAGAAGGAGATCGAGGAATCGGTGCGCGACATGGTGGCCGAGGTGCAGAAGTACGTGCCGGGCTATCGCCTGGTCAACGGCCCGGTGTTCGACGGCAACCGCGTCACCAGCTTCATGCAGGTGGAAGGCCTGGGCGATTTCCTGCCCAAGTACGCCGGCAACCTCGACATCATGACGGCGTCGGCGACGCGGACGGCGGAGATGTTCGCGGAGGAGATCCTGGCGGGAAGGCTGACGCTGGAAGCGGCGTAACAAACCTGTCCCCTCTCCCGCTTGCGGGAGAGGGCTAGGGAGAGGGGTTCTGTAGAGCTCTCAGGAGTCACAGGAACCCTCTCCCCCAACCCCTCTCCCGCAAGCGGGAGAGGGGAGCAAAGAACAAGCGGCAAGGAGTATTGAAATGAGCCTCAACCTCAAGGGCATCAAGATCAAGGTGCATGACATGTCGCTGCGCGACGGCATGCACCCCAAGCGTCACCAGATCACCATCGACCAGATGAAGTCGATCGCCAAGGGTCTCGACGAGGCGGGCTGCCCGCTGATCGAGGTCACCCATGGCGATGGCCTGGGCGGTGCCTCGGTGAACTACGGCTTCCCCGCCGCCACCGACGAGGAATACCTGCGCGCGGTGATCCCGCTGATGAAGCAGGCCAAGGTCTCGGCGCTGCTGCTGCCGGGCATCGGCACCGTGGACCACCTGCGCATGGCGGCGGACTGCGGCGTGACCACGATCCGCGTCGCCACCCACTGCACCGAGGCCGACGTCTCCGAGCAGCACATCAACCTGGGCCGCAAGATGGGCCTCGACACGGTGGGCTTCCTGATGATGGCGCACATGATCGAGCCGGAACTGCTGATCGAGCAGGCCCTGCTGATGGAAAGCTACGGCGCCAACTGCATCTACCTGACCGACTCGGCCGGCTACATGCTGCCGGACGACGTCACCGCGCGCATCGCGCTGGCGCGCGAGAAGCTCAAGCCGGAAACCGAGATCGGCTTCCACGGCCACCACAATCTCTCGATGGGCATTGCCAACTCCATCGCGGCGGTCGCCGCCGGTGCACGGCGCATCGACTGCGCCTGCGGCGGCATGGGCGCCGGTGCCGGCAACACGCCGATGGAAGTGTTCGTGGCAGTGTGCAACCGCATGGGCATCGAGACCGGCGTGGACGTGTTCAAGATTTCCGACGTCGCCGAGGACCTGGTGACGCCGATCATGGACTTCCCGGTGCGCATCGACCGCAACTCGCTGACGCTGGGCTATGCCGGCGTCTACTCCTCGTTCCTGCTGTTCGCGCGCCGCGCCGAGGCCAAGTACGGCATTCCGGCCCGCGAACTGCTGCTGGAGCTGGGCCGCCAGAAGATGGTCGGCGGCCAGGAAGACATGATCGAGGACCTGGCACTGACGCTGGCCCGTGAACGCGGCCTACTGAAAGCGACTGCCTGATATGGCTCTGCGCCGTCTGATGGCGGCGCTGGGCCGCCGCTGCCGCCGCCTGTTCGGGGCGGCGAGCGCGCAGCCGCGCGACCTCAAGGGCCGCGTGTATCTGGTCACCGGCATCGCGCCGGGCTCCATCGGCTTCGAGACCGCGCGGGCGTTGGCGGCCTGGGGCGCGACCGTGATCGTCACCACGCGCAGCCGGTCGCAGGACGCGGCGCAGGCCCTGCGCGCAGTGCTGCCGGCCGGCGCGGGACCGCTGGAACCTGAAAGCCTGGACCTGGCGGACGCTGCCTCGGTGGAGAGACTGGCCACTGCGGTGACGCAACGCCACGGCCGACTCGACGGGCTGGTCAACAACGCCGGCATCCACCTGGACCTGCTGTCGCAGTGGCGGGAGCCGAAGCTGCTCGACGGCCACGAGATCCACTGGCGCACCAATTACCTGGGCACCATGCAGCTGACGCTGCGCCTGCTGCCGCTGCTGCTGCGCAGCGCCGCCGCCCATGGCGGGGCACGCGTGGTCAACGTGGTGTCGATGCTGCATGCGCGCGGCCGCAATGCCGGCCTGTTCGGCGCCAGCCTGCCCTACAACTCCTGGGTGGCCTACGGCAATTCCAAGCTGGGCCTGGTGCACGCCACGCTGGAACTGCAGCGCCTGTACGCCGCGCAGGGCCTGCAGGCCTACTGCCTGCACCCGGGCGCGGTGTTCACCAACATCGCCGACAAGGGCCTCAGCGGCAATCCCGTGCTGGAGGCGATCCGCCGGTTCTTCGCGCCGATGGAAGCGGCTTTCCTGCTGACGCCGGAGGAAGGCGCGCAAACCACGCTGGCCTGCGCGACGGCGCCGGAAGCCCGCGGCGGCGCCTACTACCGCAACTGCCGCGTGGCGGAGGCCAGCGCCGACAGCCGCGATGCGGCGGTGGGACGGAAGCTGTGGCGGGAAACGGAGAGCTGGCTGGGTAGCATCAAAGCTCCAAGCCAATAGCACTGTCGGGCTGGAACCGGCTAGAACTTCAGTCCGCAAATAAACGCGAATGGACGCAAATGTCCGCGCTTCCATTGGCGTTTATTTGCGTTTATTTGCGGACTGAATGTCTTTGCCGAGGACTGGATGCGGTGGATTCACATTTGAAATGCAACACTTTGGCGAAGACCTCGGCAGGGGTTTTGAAGCCGAGGCACTTGCGTGGCGTGTGATTGTAGATCTGAGCGATCTGCAAGAGTTGGTCTGGTGAGAGGTCTTCGACGTTGGTTCCCCGGGGTAGCCAGCGGCGCAAACGCCCGTTGGCATTCTCGACGCCACCCTTCTGCCAGGGGGAATGCGGATCGCAGAAATAGGTCTGCAAGCCCAGGGGCTGATGCAGGGTGTAGTGCAAGGCGAATTCGGTGCCGTTGTCGAAGGTGATGCTGCGGCGCAGGGCTGGGGGCAGTGGGGCCAGCAAGGCCTGGAGGGTTTGCGCCACCGGCGCAGCGGCCTTGCTGGGCTGGCGGACGATGGCGGTCAGCCGGGACGTTCGCTCATGCAGGGTCAGGATGGCTTGGCCATAGCGCGCAAAGAGCATCAGGTCGGCTTCCCAGTGTCCCGCCTGGCGCCGGTCAGCCGCAGCCTTGGGGCGCTTTTCGATCGAAACCCGCTGCTGGATGTGCTCTGCCGGGCTGCCGCCCTTGCGGCCACGGAAGCCGCGCTTGCTCTTGGCACGGGGCAGATAGAGACGCCAGGAAAAGTCGTTGGTCCGGGCGATCTGGGCGGCAATGAAGCGATAGATGCTCTCGTAGCTGATCTGCAGATCCTGCTGAGCCAGCCGCCGCGATACCTGCTCGGGAGACCAGCCTCGGCGCAATCCCTCCAGAACCCTGGCTTGCAGCTCGGCATCACGCAGAAGCCGGCTACCTTGCCAGCGGCGCGCCCGAGCTTGCTCGCCGGCATAGACGCTCTGGTAGCCCGTCGCGCCAGTGTTGCGCTTCAGTTCCCGAGAAATGCTCGATGGCGCGCGATCCAGAGCTGCCGCAATTTGCCGGATCGACTCCCCGGCTTGGCGCCGACGGGAAATCTCACACCGTTCCTCGATTCCAAACTGCTCAAAGCTCTTGCGTCCCATTGCAGCACCCTCGTAATAGGGTGTTGCATTTGGTTTGTGAACTCACGTGCCGGCTTGCGCCGGCATGACGGTGTTTCTCAGGAACAACCTTCCACGTAGTCCACCGCCGGCGGCAGGCCGACGCGCCAGCGCTGTGCCTTGCCCTGCGGCGAGATCTCGAAGATCAGCTTGGCCTCCCCGCCGCCCGGCGGGCGCACGATGAAGTACCTGGCACCCTCCACGTACTTGTGCGGCACCTGCTCGACGTGGCCGGCGTAGCGTTGCAGCAACTCCTCGGCCGTGCTGCCGACGCGGCCGCCGCCGGGCGCCGGGTACAGGTCCTCATCGACGTCGAAGCGCACGAAGCGTGCGTTCACCAGCATGAAGGACGTGCCGAAGCCCTTGACAGGGCGCGGATCGGGGAACAGTTGCAGGCAACTCATGGGCTCGCTGCCCGAGGCCTGCAGGGGCCGGCCCCAGGCCAGCCGTACCGCCGCTTCGCCGTCGCCGAAGTGGGCAGGGCCGAAGCCCCCGAAACCCACCGTTTCTTCCTGCTTTGGAGGCGCAACGGGGGCCTCCGCCTTCGATTCCGGGGCATTGTCGACCGGCGGCGAGTTCTCGCCGCTGCCGCGCTGGCAGGCGGCCAGGAGCAGCGCCAGGGCGCAGGCCAGCAAAGGTGACGCAGGTTTCAAGGTCCGGCCCTCCAGCGGTGGGGGATGCCGCTTGGACTGGCCCGGAGGGTACAGGTTCCGCTCAGCCGGCAAACCTCGGGGCGCCGCCGGCGGAGTCCGGGTGCGCGCCGACCAGGGCGTCGTGGTGGACCTCGCAGACCAGGCCCTGCTCGGAGCCGTCGTGGGTGCCCCGGTGGACGTGATCCTTGACGCAATCCGCCAGGGCGTGGCGGGTACGGATGGCCGCCAGGTCGAGCACGCAGCGGTAGTAGACCCACTCGCGGCAGTTCTTCGACCAGGGCTGGCCGCGATAGGTTTCCTCGATGCGCGCGGCCTGCAGGACTCGCTCCAGTTCGGCCAGGTGTTCGCAGATCATCGGGTCGGGGCCTCCCTTGTCGGTGGGTTTACTGTAGCCCGGTTTGCCGCAGGCAAGCCGGGGGGGCCCCTTGCATGGCCCCACCTGGGCTGGCCACGCCCACCGGCGTTCCCGGCTTCGCTGCGCGAAACCGGGCTACGGGGATTGCAGGGATCGCTGCTTAGACCGAGGCGCAGGAATGCCCGCCGTCCACCACGATCTCGGCGCCGCTCATGTAGCGGCCGGCGTCGGAGGCCAGCAGCAGCAGCGGGCCGTCGAGGTCCTCGTACTGGCCGAAGCGGCGGAAGGGCACGCGGGCGCGCAGCTTCTCGCCGGCCTCGCTGGCCAGGTAGTCCTGGTTGATCTCGGTGGAGAAGTAGCCGGGTGCCAGGCTGTTGACGCGGATGCCGTGGCGCGCCCATTCCAGCGCCAGCGCGCGGGTCAGGTGCGCCAGGCCCGCCTTGGAGGCGCAATACGGACTGATGCCGGCGGACACGCGGCTGGCGAGGATCGAGGTGATATTGATGATGCTGCCGCCACGCTGCGCCGCCACCAGGCGCTGAGCGGCCTCCTGCGCGACCATCCAGGCGCCACGCAGGTTGGTGTCGAGCACCGCATCCCAGGCGGCATCGTCGCAGTCCAGGGCGCGTGCGTTGGCGCCGACGCCGGCGTTGTTGACGACGATGTCGGCCGCGCCCCAGCGCGCGGCCAGTTCGTCGAAGCCGCTGCGCACGCTGGCGCGCGAGCTGACGTCCATCGCCAGGGCCAGTGCGGAGCCGCCAGCAGCGGTGATCTCCGCCACCAGGCCGCTGAGGCGATCGGCGCGGCGGGCAGCCACCGCCACTTCGGCACCGGCACGCGCCAGCACGCGGGCGAAGTGCTGGCCGAAGCCGCTGGAGGCGCCGGTGACCAGGGCCTTGCGGCCGCGCAGGGAGAAAGCGTCCGCGCTCATGAGATCTTGCCGTCGAGCAGCTTGCCGGCGAGGCTCCAGCGGTGGACCTCGGAGGGGCCGTCGTAGATGCGGAAGGCACGCAGGTCGCGGAAGATGCGCTCGACGATGGCCTCGCCGGTGACGCCGCGCCCGCCGAGGATCTGCACGCAGCGGTCGACGATGCGCCAGGCCGCCTCGGAGCTGATGACCTTGGTCATGCTCGACTCGCGGTTGCCGGAATGGCCCTGGTCCAGCACCCAGGCACAGTGCCAGATCGCCAGGCGCGTGTTGTGCAGCTCCATGGCGTTGTCGGCCAGCATGAAGCCGACGCCCTCGTGCTCGCCAAGGCGCTTGCCGAAGGCCTGGCGCTCGCGGGCATAGGCCAACGCGGTGTCGTGGGCGCGGCGCGCGGCGCCGAGCCAGCGCATGCAGTGCGTCAGCCGCGCCGGGGCGAGGCGCACCTGGGCGTAGCGGAAGCCCTTGCCCACCTCGCCGAGCACGTCGGCCGCCGGCACGCGCAGGTTCTCGAAGTGCAGCACGCCGTGGCCGCCGGTGAAGCAGGAATCCAGCGAGTCCATCAGGCGCTCCAGGCGGATGCCGGGCTGGTCCATGTCGGCCAGGAACATGGTGGCCGTGCCGTCCTCCATGCGCGCCATGATGATCACGAAGCGGGCGCCCTCGGCGCCGGTGATGAGCCACTTGGTGCCGTTGATGAGGTAGTGCCCGCCGTCACGGACCGCGGTGGTCTTCAGCATCGAAGGGTCGGAGCCGGCACCGGGCGCGGGCTCGGTCATGGCGAAGCAGGAACGCGTGCGGCCTTGCGTAAGCGGGCGCAGCCAGCGCTCCTTCTGCGCCGCCGTGGCGACGATCTCCATGAGATGGATGTTGCCCTCGTCGGGCGCGTGGATGTTCAGCGCCACGGGTCCCAGCGGCGAGTAGCCGGCCTCCTCGAAGACGATGGCCTTGTCGATGTGGCTCAGGCCCAGGCCGCCGAATTCGGGCGAGGCGTGCGGCGTCAGCAGGCCGGCTTCGCGGGCCATGGCCACCAGTTCCTGCCGCAGCTCCTCGGTGGGGCCGTGCGGGGTCTGGCGCGGATCGCGCTCGCAGGGGATGACGCGCTGCGCGATGAATTCGCGGGTGCGCTGCTGCAGGGCTTGCTGGGCGGGGGTGAGGGAGAAGTCCATGGTGGAGCCTTTCGCGTTTTGATCGGGCAGTTCGGAGAACTTAGCTAACAGTTCCCTTCACTGCCAGAGGAAGGAAAACGTGTTGCCATCCATGGCGAGACCTCCGCTCGCCCATTGAACCCCTGGGCGGCCGTCCATGGCCGCCCGTGATCCACCGCAGGCGATGCCATTTAGGCATCGCCAAAGCGCGGCGGATCACCCGCCGGCGGGAGAGGGAGACAAGAATAAAAAATCCGAGTGCCTACCCCCCGGCAAGCCACTCGGAAACGAGGACAGTCATTGCAGCCGCCTCAGAGCGACCGCGAAATCAGTTCCTTCATGATCTCGTTGGTGCCGCCGAAGATGCGCATCACGCGCGCATCGACCCAGGCGCGGGCCACCGGGTACTCCATCATGTAGCCATAGCCGCCGTGCAGCTGCACGCATTCGTCGATGACCTTGTTCATCATGTCGGAGCACCAGTACTTGGCGGCGGCGGCGGCTTCGGGCGTGAGCTTGCGCTGCAGCACCAGATCCAGGCAGCGGTCGACGTAGACCTGGGCGATCTCGATCTCGGTGCGCATTTCGGCGAGCTTGAATCGGGTGTTCTGGAAGCTGGCCACCGGCTTGCCGAAGGCCTTGCGGCCCTTGGTGTATTCCACGGTGTGCTCGAAGGCGGCGCGGGCGCCGGCCACGGACATCACGGCGATCACCATGCGCTCCCAGGCCAGTTCCTTCATCAGCATGATGAAGCCCTGCCCCACGGACTTCTCGCCGCCGAGGATGTTGGACTTGGGAATGCGCACGTTGTTGAAGAACAGCTCGCAGGTGTCCTGTGCCTTCATGCCGACCTTCTTCAGCGGCCTGGCCTTGCTGAAGCCAGGGCGGTCGGCCTCGACGATCACCAGGCTGACGCTCTTGCCGCCCTCGTCGCCCTCGCCCGTCTTCACGGCGGCGATCACCATGTCGCAGAGGTAGCCGTTGGTGATGAAGGTCTTGCTGCCGTTGAGCACCAGTTCGTCGCCGTCCTCGACGGCGCGCATCTTCATGCCCTGCAGGTCGGAGCCGGTGCCGGGCTCGGTCATGGCGATGGCGCCCACGGCTTCGCCCGAGACCAGCTTCGGCAGCCAGTGCTGCTTCTGCTCCTCGGTGCCGTGGTTCATCAGGTAGGGCGCGACGATGTCGGAATGCACCGGCCAGCCGATGCCGGAGGCGCCGGAGTACAGCAGCTCTTCCAGGTAGACCACGCTGTAGAGGCGGTCGGCGCCCAGGCCGCCGTATTCCTCCGGCACGGTCAGGCACAGCATGCCCATCTCGCCGGCCCGGTTCCACAGCTTGCGGTCGACGTGCTGCTGCTCCTCCCAGGCTTCGTGAAAGGGCGTGATCTCCTCGGCGATGAAGCGCCGCACGCTGCGGCGGAACTCCTCGTGCTCGGCGGAAAACAGGGTGCGCGGCACCAGCGGCGCGACATTCTGCTGGAACATGTTCTGTGCAGCGGTCATCGTGAATCTCTTGGTGGAAAGCGCCTCAGGCCCGGCGCAAGTAGAAGTACAGCGGCATGGTGTCGCCCTTGCGGTCCATCACGCCGAGCACGCTGTGCTCGTCGACCTGGCGGAAGTGGTCGAACACCGGGTGCTTGTCGTAGCACATGGTGGCGGTGACGACGCCGCGGTACTCGACGCGACGCAGGGAGGCCGTTCCCATGATGGGATTGGCGACGCGGCTGCCGCCGGCGTCGCGGGATACGATGGGATCGACGTCGTTGCGCGAACGGAAGGTCTTGCCGATCCAGCGCATGGCCTCGAGCTGGCCTTCACCGGGATGGCCGGTATTGAACACACCCCCGTCCCACTCGCCGATCATGAAGGCCTCTTCGACCGGTGGCAGGGCGTCGAACAGGGCGTCGAGTTCCGACAGCGGGGTCTTTTCCTTGCGGGCGGCGAGGGTTTCGAAACGGGCTTGCAGGCTCACAGGGCGGGCTCCGGTTGGCTGGCACATCCCGGCCGCGCCACCGGCGCCGCCAGGAACCTGCCCAAGGTGTACAGGAAGCGCGCCGGCGCTTCCACCGGCACGATGTGTCCGCAATGGCGGAACTCGATCACGCGGGTGTCGGACACGTAGTCGGCGATGCGGCGCTGGCCTTCCGGCGGAAATACGGCGGAGTTGCGGCCCAGCAGCACCCAGAACGGGATACGCACCCGGCGCAGCGATTCGCGGAAGTCGTAGTCCTGCACGGTAAAGGAGCGCACGCAGTCCAGGTAGATCGGCCAGTCGTCGGCACGCAGCAGATGGCTGCCGGGGCGGCGGCCACCCGCGAGGCGGAACACCCGCTTCAGTACCGGGTGGCCGATGCAGCTGCCGAAGAACTCGCCGAACCAGTCCCAGAACTGCTGCTGCAGGGCCGGCGGCAGCTCGTGGAACAGGGTATCGCGGTCGATCGGATCGAAGGCGGCCAGCAGTTCGCGGGCATTGGCGAAGGCCTGCTCGTTCTGGACACCCATCAGGCCCCAGCTCCAGTCGCCGCCGTTGGCGATGCAGGGCGTCTGGTCGATGTGCAGGTAGGCGGAGAGCTGGTCGAAGCCGTAGCGGCGCTGGTATTCCAGGCCGCAGGCGGCGCCGATGGAGAAGCCGACCATCCGTGGCCGGTCCAGCTTGAGCTGCTGCAGCAGGTCATGCAGGTCGTCGGCGTTCTGCCTGAGCGCGTCGTTGCCGGAATGGCGCAGGCCGCGCGAGCCGCCGAAGCCGCGGAAGTCGAGCATCACGAAGCGGCGGCGGGCGGCAAAGGGCAGCACGAAAGGCAGCCACATCGCCGCACGCATGCCGAAGGCGTGCAGCATGACGCAGGCCGGCCCGCGGCCGATGTCGAGGTAGTGCAGCCGGGCGCCGTCGCGGGCCTGGAAGTAAGGCATGAAGGTCCGAAGGTTGAAGAATTACTTGAGCGAGCGCTTCTGCACCGAGGCGGCTTCGAAGTAGTCGTCGGAGAAGCGTGCGGTGAAGTCGTTGGGCTTGTCTTCGTTGGCCATGGCGGTCAGGAAGTAGCGGCCCGAACTGAAGTGGTAGATCACTTCCGGGATGCCGCCGACCGACTGCACGCTGGGCGAGAACACGGTGTGCCCTTCCTGGAACTGGTAGAGGCCGCCGCGGTTGTCGTAGTTGTCGATCATCGCGGGATACCAGCTGTCCTCGTCCAGGTACAGGCGGCGCTTGGTGAAGGTGTGGTTGGTGCCGGGGCGGATGTTGGCCTCCACCACCCAGACGCGGTGCAGTTCGTAGCGCGGCAGGTCCTGGTTGAGGTGCTTGGGCCGCGCCAGGACCTTGAACTTCACCGCCGGGCTGCCGATGCGGTTGGAGTTGTAGGGAATGATCATTTCCTTCTTGCCCACCAGCTTCCAGTCGTAGCGCTCCAGGATGCCGTTGAACATGTCCACCTGGTCGTAGAACTGGTGGCCGTCGGTGCCTTCGTAGGGATTGTCGCAGCACACCGTCGGCGCGCGGCGGATGCGCTTGAGGCCCGGGGAATACAGCCAGGCGGCGCGGCCTTCGCTGCCGGAGCCGGCCTTCTCGTGCACCAGGATCATGGTGCCGGCCAGGCGCGGCGGTTCCACGGTGCGCGAGAAGTATTTCAGGAACAGGCCGTTGCCACGGGTCAGCGGCACCGGGTTGATGGTGGTGGCGTAGTAGAAGTTCACTTCCTCGACGATCTTGGTCAGCTGGAACTCGCCGTTCTGCTGCACGATCATCTGGTTGTTGTAGCGCCGCGCGCCGTCGCCGCGCCAGCGCACGCGGTGATTCCACATGATCTCGGCACCGCTCTTGGGAATCGGGAAGGTGAAGCCCTGCTTGCAGTTCTCCGGGTTGTCGATACCGGTCAGCACGCAGGTACCGGCGTTGGCGATCGTCGCCTTGTAGATGAAGTCCGGGAACGACACCTTCCGGTGGCTCGGGTAGACGTTCATCCTGTAGCTGTCGTAGGTCGACAGCAGGCGCTTGTGGCCCTCGCTGAGCTTGTCGGAGTACTGCGCCAGGTTGGCCTTGCTGATCGTGTACAGCGGTTTTTCGCCGTCGATTGCCGGATCGGCCGGGTACTCGCCCTTGAGCGAGCCGCTGCGCGGCGCGGGAGTCCATTCTGGGATCGTGTTGTCCTTGTTGCCGGCCTTCTCGGCACCGACCGGGGTCAGTGTCTTGCCCAGCTGCGCCGCCTCCTCCGCCGACACCTTGGCAAAGGCCGGCGCCTGGACCAGCGCCAGCACGAGGCCGGCGCCCACCACCGTGAGCCTGAGGTTCATCCGATTCCCCTGTTGACGCTTAGAACTGCAGCTTGAAATAGGCCTGCAGGTTGTCGCGGTCGCGATTCAGGTTGTAGACGCCGCCGCCGGTGAACCAGGTGTAGCCCAGGCTCACCGAGAATGCCGACTTGTAGCGCGTCTCGATCATCAGGTTGGTGGTCTTGCGGCCCTCGACGAAGTTGCCGACCAGGCCGGGCGCCGTGCCCTTCACGTCGTGCTTCCAGATGATGAAGGGACGCACGCTGATGCCCGGCAGCACCGACTCGTAGCTGATCTGCGTGATCACGACATAGCCCCAGGAGAACTTGTCGGCAAAGCCGTCGCGGTCCTGCTGGTGCGGGTTGAAGCGCAGGCCGTCCGGGCCGTAAGAGCAGGCCTCGTTGGTGGAGCAGGCCTGGCGCGAGCGGTCGGCACCGGAGCCGTCGGCACCGGCACTGGCGTGCAGGTAGGTACCCGGCGCTTCCAGCTGCAGCTGGTCGTAGTCCGGCATGCCCGGCACCCAGGTGGCGCCGGTTTCGAACAGCATGATGACCTGGTCGGCGCCGATCGGGTTCTGCGTGGCGCCGGCGACGTAGGTGCCGCCGAGATTGAACTGGTAGCTGTCGAAATTCTCCCAGCCGCGGATGTAGCTGCTGCCGGGGTTGGTGCCGACCACGCCGCCGCGGTAGGGAATGATGAAGGACGGGAAGGAGCGGCCGGAACCGACCATGTGGCCGATGATCAGGTCGTAGGAATCGGTGAAGTCGCCCGGCGTGCCATTGGCGTCGACCACGAAGTCGCTGCCCGGGTAGATGCAGGTATTGGTCCCCGGCAGGACGACGATGCCCAGCGGGGTCTGCGAGCAGGACGCCGGATCGCGGTAGGTGCCGATGCCGCCGAGGATGTCCAGCGGCAGGCCGGCCTGCTGCAGGGCTCCGACCAGGCCGTTGACCAGGCCCGCCACCTGCTCCGGCAGCAGGCCGGTGAGCAGGCCGCTGAAGTTGCCGCTGCCGTTGCAGCCGGCGGTCCGCAGGTGGCAGTTGCTGAGCGTGGGACCGAAGCCGGCGAAGGCCAGGTCTTCCACGTCCACCTGCATCGGCGCATCGGGGCGATAGGCGATCTCGCCCTGCAGCGAGAAATCGCCGGCGGTGGTGTTGAAGGAGACCCCGAACATCTTGATGTCTTCCGGGTACTCCAGCTGCACCTTCAGGGTGTCGAAGTTGGTGGCGTCCTTCGTCGCGCCCTGCGGGTCGTTGGGGTTGAGCAGCGCATGGCCCAGCGGCTGATCGAAGCAGGCCAGCAGGTAGGCCACGGTGCTGGTGGTGTTCTTGCCGCAGCCCTGCTCCACCGAGTAGACGCTGAGGTAGGGGTTGCGGGCATGGGTGTTGGTGAAATAGACGCCCAGCTCGGTACCGTCGTTGAGCCACTCGGCGTAGTACTTCAGCGCGAAACCGTACTGGCCGCCGCCGTCCGGCTCCTTGTCCTTCAGGCGCGAGCCGGTGGAGGCGGTGTTGGTCACGCCGGACAGCGGGTTGTCGAGCAGGAAGCCCACGGCGTCCGGATCCTCGGCGGAGTAGCCGAAGCTCAGGTTGATGTTGTCGATGGCGTTGTTGGTGCCGACGTCGAGGAAGGAATAGAAGGAGCCCGGCGCCGGCGCCTCGGTGGGCAGCCACTCGAACTGGTAGAAGCCCTCCAGCGTGACGTTGTCGAAGGCTTCCATCGACAGGAACAGCATGCCCACGGGCTGGAACACTTCCTCGATCTGGGCGCCGACGCGGAAGAAGTTGTTGGCGTTGACCGGGTTGACGGTATTGATCGAGTCGAACACCAGGGCGGTGGACTCGCCCCAGTTCACCGCCTGGCGGCCGAGCTTGAAGGTGACTTCCTTCTCGCCCCACAGCGGCAGCCTGCCGTAGATGTAGGCGTCGAGCAGCTGCAGGTCGGTACCGATCTGGCGCAGCGTCTCGGTGTCGGAACGCTTGTTGCGCACCACGCCGCCCGGGCCGTAGACGATGCCGCAGGGCGTCAGCGGGTTGTTGTCGGGGTCGCGTGCGCCGCAGGGGCGCGAGTCGCTGCGCACGCCCAGGGTGGGCAGCGGCACGATCTGGATCAGCTCGGTGCCGAGAGTGGAGATGTTGCCGACCTGCTCGACGTTCTCCGGTGTGATGCGGTTGGGGTGGTACTCGGTGAAGTCGTTGTTGACGAAGTCGTAGAAGTACAGGCCCTTGATGAACAGGCCGAAGTCGCCCATCGACAGCGTCAGGTCCTGGGTCACCTTCAGCGGCGCCTGCGTCAGGTCGCCGCGGTCGTAGTTCCAGTTGCCGTCGTCGGCGTTCATCGTGTACTGGCCCGCCACCTCGCCCAGGCGCTCGGCCGGGAAGCTCTGCGTGCGGAACAGGCCCTGGCAGCCCTGGTAGTAAGTGCGCCCGTCGGGGAGACGGCCGCAGGCCTGCGGATCGACGTTGCTCTTGCCCAGCAGGGAGGACGCGCGGTGCTGCGTGCGCATGGCGGCACCGGCGGTGATGGTGGTGTTGAGCACGCCTTCGATGCTGTTGTCACCGAAGCCCGGCAGCTCGAAGCTGATGGCCTGCGCGGCCGAGGCCGTGCCGCCGAGTGCCAGTGCGAACGCGATGCGCGTCCAGCGATTGCGCCTTGCCTGCATAAGGAGTCTCCCCTCCGTCGCGATCCGGCCCGCCGAAGAAGGCGGAGGCCGGTTAATGATGTATCGATGTTTTTTACCGACGTCCCGACGATGTCGAATCGTTCGTAGCCGGGATTCCCGCGCGCGTCCTGAGCGGGTTCAGCCCCTGCTGCCGGGCCGTCCTGCCTCTATGTGACATTTGTCAAGATACATCATCATTGACTTTTGTCAATTGAGGCCCCTGGCGTTATCCGAAAGGGACAGGACGACTGCTTTCACGCGGTGTCCCGCTGCATCGGAGCAAGCGGCATGCCGGCCGCGCGCGCCCAGCGCTGCGGCTCTCCGGATGCCGGCTCGCCCATCATGCCGAGGCGATAGGCCCCGGGCGGATGCCCCGCCCAGCGCCGGAAGGCACGGGAGAAGTTGGCCGGGCTGCTGTAACCGAGGCGCAGCGCGATCTGCTCCACCGTCAGCTCGGAGTCTTCCAGCAGGCGCGCGGATTCGCGGAAGCGCGCGCCGTCCAGCAGCTGGCGAAAGCGCACGCCGTGCGCGCGCAGGCGGCGCTTGAGCGTGCGCGGCGACATGCACATCCGCGAAGCCATGCGGGCCAGGGTCGGGTAGCCGTCGCCGGACTCGGCGAGCAGCGTGTTCACCAGGGCAGGCAGGTCGTCTTTCGTGCGCGGGCGGCGGGTCAGGAACGTCATGCGGCTCATCCTTCTAAAAAAGGCGCCTCTTACCGACGGCGCCATGCGACGAGGAACCAAAGAATCGGTGACCGCGATCCCTGCTGTCCCCTCTCCCGCCTGCGGGAGAGGGTGGCCCGGAAGGCCGGGAGAGGGGTTCTGTAGAACTTGATGGCGTTACAGAAACCCTCTCCCCTGCCCCTCTCCCGCAAGCGGGAGAGGGGTTCTGTTCAAAGCGTCTTCATGTACTCGATCAGCGCACGACGCTCCTGGTCGGTGAGCACCGCGGTGAAGTCATGGCCTTCGTTGCCCTGGCTGTACAGGTGGGTGTTGTAGATCTTGCGGTCCTCCACCTGCTGGCGCGTCGCCTGCAGGAACACCGGCAGGTTGCCGAGGTTCCAGCTCAGGATGACGTTGCCGTAGAGCTGCGCCAGGATCAGCTGCAGTGCGGGATCGGCATCGCTGCCCGGCGTGCAATCCAGGAACGGGATCGTGCCGCTGCCGCAGGGCAGCGCGTCGTACTTCCAGCCGAGCTTGTCCGGCGCGTAGGCGCGCTGGATGCTGGTGTCGAAGCCCATCACCACCTTGCCCTCCTGGTCTTCGCGCGCCGGCGTGGAGACACGGCGCCAGATCTTCGGCCGCTCGGCGGGCTTGAGCAGCGACCAGGCATCCGGCACCGAGCCGTTGTGCAGGTAGGGCGCGGTGGCCCAGACACCGTAGAGCGGCGGCGCCAGGTAACCCGGCGGACGATCGCCGCGGATCTCCTTGCGGTTCTGCGAGCTGCAGTCCTGCTCCGTGCCCACCGTCTCCGGGAAGCCGAGAAAGCTGCTGGTGCCGTACTGGTTCACCGCCTCGTTGTTGGTGTCCACGCGCGCCGGATCGGTGCGGATCACCTCCTTGGCCACCACGTAGGAGGCAATGCCTTCCAGCGCCGGGTCGTCGAGGTAGGCACTGTTGTGCACGAAGCGCGGCGAGTAGGCGCCGTGGCAGCTGGCGCAGGAGCCGTTGCCGCCGGCCGGCTTCGGCGCGGGGTTGTCCAGGCCCTCGGCCCAAAGGTCCTTGCTGTGGAACAGGATCGCGCCCTGCTCCGCCAGCGGCCTGTCCACCGGCAGCGGATAGGACGGCGACTTCAGCGAGATCGCCCACTTGTCGGCGTCCTGCGCATGCGCGCGCACCCAGTTCTCGCCGGCGGCGCCGCCGAGCACGCCGTCGATCGGCATGTAGAAGATCAGGTCGACGCGGCTGGCATCGCCGGCATAGAAGCCGTCCTGGAACTTCAGCGGGCGATGGCCCATGTTCCACCAGGCCGGCGTGTCGCCCGAGGCGGTGGAGCCCGAAGTCAGCACGCCCAGCGCGTACGGGTCCAGGCGCAGGCCGTTGGCCTGGTTGGCCAGGTAGAAGATGTTGACGTCGCTGGCGTTGTTGGTACCGCGGCTGGTGCCGAACAGGCTGAAGACGATGCCCGGCGAAATGCCGCTGATGCCGATCTCGCGCGCCATCAGCGCGATGTCCTGCAGGCTGTTGCCGCTGCCGTACTGCAGGCCCAGGCCCTCGCCCTCGCCGGGCAGGCCGGCGGCGCCGGTATGGCAGGCATGGCAGGTGAAGCCGACCTTGCCGGTCCACTCGCCGTTGGCGCCGCGCAGCTGCGTCATGAAGGCCGGCAGCTGGCCGCTGCCGCCGTCGGTGGCCTGCGGATCCTCACCGTCCAGCGGATAGGGATTGCGCGCCGCGCCCATCGGCTGGCCGTAACGCTGCGACAGCAGCTCGTCGAAGTTGTCGGGCCGCTCGCTCAGGCCCCACATGCGCCACAGGCGCGTAATCGAGGACGAGGGCAGGCCCAGCACGCCGCCGCTGGGATCGTCGCCGGCGAAGAAGGTGCCGGAGCCGATGCCGCCGTTGCCGCGCATCAGCTTCTCGCCGCGCGCATAGCTCTCGCGCAGTTCGCCGCAGGTCCTGGGCTGCGCCTTCTCGCCGACCCGCTCGGGATCGACGTGGCAGTCCTTCCAGTACACGTTGAAATGCACCGCCTTGCCGGTGTTGGCGCCGGGCTGCACCCGTGAGCGCGGATCGGCCGGCAGCACCGCGGCATCGTCCTTGCCCGCGCAGTAGTCGAACCAGGCATGGCCGCCGTGCTGGCTGCCCAGCAGCGGCAGCTCGGTGACGGTGCCGCCGCCGATACCGACCAGCAGCGGGGCACAGCCGGCAGGATCGGCGAAGCACTTGAGCAGCACGTCCATCGCCTTGTACGCGTCGCTGCCCTGCGGCCAGGGCACGCCGCCGGTGTGCGGTGTTTCCTGCCCGGAGGACATCAGCAGGATGCGCGAGGTCGGGTTGTTGCGGCCCAGGCGTTCCCAGCTGGCCTTGAGGTTGGCCAGATCCTGGCTCTTCGCCGCGGAGAGCATGAAGTCATGGCCGTCTTCCACGTCCGCCACGCCGCCGGGGATGTGGCAGCTGCGGCAGAAGTCCATGCGCGGCTGCACCTGTCCGGTGAACAGCTCCTCCATGCTGCGGGCCTGCCCGCCGCCGTTGCCGCCGCCGTTGCCGCCCGTGCCGGAACCGGTGCCGACGGTGCCGCCGCTGTAGTCGCCGGAGCAGGCCGCCAGCACCGCGCACATCGCCGCCACGCCGAACACCCGGACCGCTGCACCGCTGCCGCCGAGGTTCATGGCTCGCTTTCTCATCGCTCTGACCATCGTTTATTTGACAAATGTCAATATAAAACAATTTTGACTTCTGTCAAATACCGTTCGTCGCCAGAAAAGGCCTGCGGGAAAGACAGCCCGCGGGCCCTTGCGCCGCCACCCCGCCCTGCCTCAGAGCGTCTTCAGGTATTCGATCAGCGCACGCCGCTCGGTATCGGTGAGCACGGCCGTGAAGTCATGCCCCTGGTTGCCCTGGCTGTACAGGTGGGTGTTGAAGATCTTGCGGTTCTCGATGTCCTGCCGGTTCATGCGCAAGCCCTCGAAGCGAGGCAGGTTCCAGAGCAGGCCGATCTGCCCGTAGAGCAGGTTGATGGCGTGCTGCGCCGTCGACGGCCCTTCGTTCTCGCCCGGCGTGCAGACCAGGTAGGGGCTGGTGCCGGCGTCTCCGCAGGCCAGCGCCTCGTACTTCCAGCCGAGCTTGCCGGTGTCATAGGCACGCTCGAAGTTGGTGTCGTAGCCCATCACCACCAGGCCCTGCTGGTCGGGCCGCGCCGGGGTGGAGACGCGCCGCCAGATCTTCGGCCGCTCGCTGGACGGATCGAGCACGCCCCAGAGGTTGGGAACGGAGCCGTTGTGCAGATAGGGCGCGGCCGCCCAGGTGCCCCACAGCGGCGGCGCCAGCAGGATCGGCGTCTTGCCCTCGGTCTCGCCGTAGTTGCCGCTGCCGCAGTACAGGAAGTTCTGCTTGTTGGTGGCCGCGGGGAAATCACCGTCGATGCCGCGCAGGCTCTGCATCGCGTCGGAGTAGACCGGATCGGTACGCACCACCGACATCGGCACCGCATAGGCGGCGAGGCCGCCCAGTTCGGGCGTTTCGAGGTAGGCCGGGTCGTTGATGAAACGCGGCGAGTACGCGCCGTGGCAGCCTGCGCAGGAGCCGTTGCCCTCGGCCGGACGCGGTGCCGGATTCTCCAGGCCCGCGCCCCAGAGGTTCTTGGAATGGAACAGGATCGCACCGGCCTCGGCCAGCGGGGTATCGATCGCGCCGGGATAGCGCGGCGGCGCCTGCATCTCCGCCCAGACCTGGAAGGGCCCGGAATGCGCGTCGTTCCAGGCCAGGGCCTGGTCGTCGCGGCCGGTCAGGCTGGCGGCAACGTCGTAGTAGGCCGCCAGGTCGATGCGCGAGGAGTCGGTGGGCAGGATCGCGCCGTGGAACTTCTGCGAGCGATAGGCCAGGTTCCACCAGGGCGGGCTCTTGATGTTGCCGATCGCCTGGCTGAACAGGATCTTCGGGTTCAGCAGCAGCTGCGGATCGCCCTTGCTGAACAGCACGAAGGCGAGCTGGAAGAAGTCGATCGCGCCGGAGCCGCGATTGGTCGAGATGGTGATGAGGCTGATGGCGCTGTTGAGCGAGAGCCCGCTGCTGGCCTGGCTGAAGTCGTAACCGCCCACGGCGAAATCGCCGATGCTGCCGGCGCCGGCAAGCTGCGGGCCGAGATCGGCCGCCCCCGTCGCGCTGTCGATCTGGCCGTTATGGCAGGCCACGCAGACCTTGGTGCCGATCTGGCCGGTCCAGCTGCCGTCGGCCTTGCGGATCTGCGTGTAGGCCAGCGGCAGTTGCCCTGAGCCACCGTCGGTCCGGTTGGGATCTTCACCGGGCAGCGGGTACGGATTGCGGTAGGGCGCGATGGGCGAACCGTGGCGCTGCGCGACCAGCTCATCGAAATTGTCCGGACGCCCGGGAAGACCCCAGACCTCCCAGAGGCGGTTGTACGCCTCCGAGTCGAGGCCGGCGGGATTCTCCTGTCCGCCGGCAAAGCTCAGCGGCGTGCCGGCCTCGCCCTGTCCATGGGCCACGAAGCGGCCCAGCTCCGCCTGCTCGCGCAACTCACCGCAGGTCTTCGGTCGTGCGACGGCGTTGCCGCAATCCCGCCAGTACGCATTGAAGGCCACCGCGCGGCCCTTGTTGACGCCAGGCACCAGCCGCTCGCGCGGATCGCGCGGCAGCACGGCCTCGTCGTCCTTGCCCGCGCAGAAGTTCGCCCAGGCGTTGCCGCCGCGCGGGCCGCCCAGCAGCGGCCGCTGCTCGAGCGTCGGCTCGCCGCCGCTGCCCGGCGGTGGCGGTGGAGCCGCGGCGGCAGGAGCATCGCTCCTGCTGCAACCCGCCAGCAGCAGGGCGGAGAGCAGCGTCGCAGTGACAGCAGGATTCCTGGTCATCGTCATGTTCCGGGGCTTACAGCGTCTTGAGGTACTCGATCAGCGCATGGCGTTCCTGGTCGGTGAGCACGGCGGTGAAGTCGTGTCCCTCGTTGCCCTGGCTGAAATAATTACTGTTATAGATCTTGCGGTCCTCGATCTGCTGCGGCGTGAACTGCAGCAGGGAGGTGGCGTTGCCGATGTTCCAGGCGGCGAGAAGGTTGCCGTAGAGCGCGTTGATCAGCGCGCGCAGCAGCGGATCCTCCTCGGGGTTCAGCAGGTCGCAATCCAGGAAGGGGATCGTGCCCATGCCGCAGGACAGGACCTCGTAATTCCAGCCCAGCTTCTGCGGGTCGTAGGCACGGGCGATGTCGGTATCGAAACCCATCACCACCTTGCCTGCCTGGTCGGCGCGGGCCGGCGTGGAGACGCGGCGCCAGAGGCGCGGGCGCTCGGAGGGCTTGAGCAGGGTCCAGGCATCCGGCACCGAACCGTTGTGCAGGTAGGGCGCGGTGGCCCAGGCGCCGTATAGCGGCGGTGCCAGGTAGCCCAGTTCGCGATCCGCGCCGCGCGTTGCGGCACGGGTCTGCGCACCGCAGTCGTGGCCGGGGCCGGCATCGGCAGTTTCCGGGTAGCCGATGGACGTGCGCGACAGCGCCTGCGACACGCCCTCGTTGTCGGTGTTGGCGCGCGCGAAGTCGGTGCGGATCACGGCCCTGGGCACGACGAAGCTGGCCACGCCCTCCAGTGCGGGATCGGCAAGGTAGGCCGGGTCATGCACGAAGCGCGGCGAGTAGGCGCCGTGGCAGCTGGCGCAGGAACCGTTGCCTCCCGCCGGGCGCTGCGCCGGGTTGTCCAGGCCTTCGCCCCAGAGGTCCTTGCTGTGGAACAGGATGGCGCCCTGCTCCGCCAGCGGGATGTCGATCGTCTTCGGGTACATCGGCGCCTTCTGCGCCAGCACCCAGTGATCGGCATCCTGCGCGTGCTCGCTGACGAAGCCGGCGGAATCGCCGCCGCCCAGCGGCGTGAAGAAGGCCAGGTCCACGCGCACCGCGTCGGAAGGGAAAGAACCATTCCAGAACTTCAGCGGACGGTGGCCCATGTTCCACCAGGCCGGGTTGTCGCCCGAGGCATTGGAGCCGGAGCGCAGCGTGTCGAGCAGCGACAGGTCGGGCCGCACGCCGCCCAGCGCGGCGATGTTGAAGAAGGCGGCGTTGTTGGTGCCGCGCTGGGTGCTGAACAGCGCGAAGGCGGAGATCGCCGGCGCGCCGGTCAGGCCCAGGTCGCGCGCGATTACCGAGACATCGCCGTTGGGGTTGCCGGAACCATAGGCCAGGCCCAGCCCCGGACCGTCCTGCGGCGTACCGATCTGGCCGCTGTGGCAGCCATGGCAGTTCAGGCCGATACGGCCGCTCCACTTGCCATCGGCGCTACGCGTCTGGGTGAGGCTGGCAGGCAACTGGCCGCTGCCGCCATCGCTCAGGTTCGGGTCTTCGCCGGGCAGCGGGTAGGGGCTGCGCTCGGTCGTGCGCGGCAGGCCGAAGCGCTCACGCACCAGTTCGTCGAAATTGTCGGGACGCTCGGACAACCCCCAGATGCGCCAGAGCGTGTTGTAGCCCTCGGCCGTGGTCGAGAACAGGCCGCCTTCAGCGGTGGCGGCGAAGAAGCTGCCGGCGCCGACCTTGCCCAGGCCCTTCATCAGCACCGCGCCGCGGTCATGGCTGGCGCGCAGCTCGCCGCAGTTCTTCGGATGCGCGCGTTCGTTGACCGCTTCAGGATCGGCGTGGCAGTCCTTCCACCAGGCGTTGTAGTACACCGCCTTGCCGTCGTTGACGCCGGGCTGCACCAGGGCGCGCGGGTCTTCCGGCAACACGGCGGAATCGTCCTTGCCCTCGCAGTAGTCGAACCAGCGATGGCCCCCGCGCGAACTGCCCAGCAGGGGCAGCAACTCTCCGGTGTCGAGACCGCCGCCGAGCAGCCCGCCGCAGGCGCCCGGATTCTCGAAGCACTTGAGCAGGATCTCCATGTTCCTGTACTGCGCGCTGCCCACCGGCCAGGGCGCGCCGCCGGTATGCGGCATCTCCTGGCCGGAGGACATCAGCAGGATGCGCGAGGTCGGGTTGTTCCGGCCCAGGCGCTCCCAGCTGGCGCGCAGATTGGCGAGGTCTTGCGAGCGGCTGCTGGAAAGCATGAAGTCATGCCCGTTCTCCACGTCGGCGACACCGCCGGGGACATGGCAGGTCCGGCAGAAATCCAGGTTGGGCTGGACACGGCCGCTGAAGTGTTCCTCCATGCTGCGCGCGGAGCCGCCACCGCCGCCCGCTACCGGGTCACTGCGGCCTGGCGCACAAGCAGACAGGAGCGCAGCGCTGAGGGCGCCGGCCAGCAGGAACGGCCGGTTCTTGCCGTGGTTCATGCTGTCTCCTCCAACAGTTCATGACCTGGGTTTTATTTGACTTCTGTCAATATATCCATGTATTGACATTTGTCAACTTCTGCAAGGGCCGCTATGCTGGGTGCAACATGAACGACGCACTCGATCCGCTGGCCGTGGCCCGGCACCCCACGCAGCAGCGCGCGAAGGACCGCTTCGATCGCATCCTGCAGGAGGCCGAAACCCTGCTGGTCGAGCAGGGACTGTCCGGCTTCTCGATCCCGGCCCTCGCCGAGCGCCTGGGCTTTACGCGCGGCAGCGTCTACGCCTACTTCCCCACGCCCTACGCGATCCTCAACGAGCTGGTCGGCCGCTATCTGGTGCAGCTGGAAGCGGTGTTCTATTCACGCGCCGAGGAGTTGCGCAGCATCGGCTGGCGCGAGGGCATCGCGGCGGTGGTGGATCACGCGGTGAGCTTCCACAACTCGCACCCCGCGGCACGGCTGCTGATCCTGGGCGGCGCGGTAACCGACGACAGCTACCGCGCGCAGGAACAGACCAACAAGCGGCTGGGCAATCTCGGCCGCAAGGTCTGGTACCAGGGCGGCCTGCTGCCCGAGGGGCCACCGGACCTGACCACGCTGTCCGCCGACATCGGCACCGCCTGCTTCCGCCGCTCCTTCTTCGAGCACGGCGAGATCACGCCGGCCTACCGCGATGCGGCGGTGGCGGCGATGGCGGGGTTTCTGGGTGAAGCAATGCGCTTTGGCAATGCCTAAATGGCATTGCCTGCATTGCTGAACGCCCGGCCATGGATGGCCGGGCTGGGGGTCATTCAGGTCGCTGAGGTCCCGCCATGGATGGCGTCACCTCTTGTCTCTGCGCGCCAGATGGCGAGAAAGGCTTGAACTTCGGACGCAATCCTCCTGGCGAGCATTTTAGCGCGAGGAAGCGGAGGTTCCTAACGGAACTCCGTTTTTTTAAGCATGAGTCCGGCACTACTGATTCAGCGCGGCGAGTTCCAGAGAGCACCACCCTCACCTCGGCAACTGCTCCATGCGTTGCCCTACCTCGGGGATCCATCTCCTCGCCAACCCTCTCCCGCCAGCGGGAGAGGGAGAGAAGAGGGTCGCCCTGAAACTCAGGCAGCCGTCGTGCGATAAAACTCCACCGCGCGCCGCCGGCTGCCGACGCCGAACTTGGAGTAGATGTTGCGCAGGTGGTGCTTCACCGTGTTGATCGACACCTGCAGCGAAGCCGCGATCTCGCGGTCCATCATGCGCTGCGACAGGCAGTGCAGCACCTCGCGCTCGCGCGGCGTCAACGGCTCCATTATCGGCATCGCCGCGCCGCCCATGCGCGGAGCTTCCGCGCGCTGGCCCTGGGAAGAAATGTTCATGTCCATCATCAACGCCCCTTGAAGTTCGGCTTGCGCTTCTGCACGAAAGCCATCGCGCCTTCCATGAAATCCTGCGAGCGTCCGCAGTCGCGCTGCAGGTCGCTCTCCAGGTCCAGCTGCTTGCCCAGGTCGTTCTGCGCGGCGGCGTGGATCGCCTGCTTGATGCGCTCGATCGCCACGCCCGGACCTGCCGCGAAACGCTGCGCCATCGCCATCACGGCAGGCATCAGCTCTGCGTCGTCGACCACGTCCCAGATCAGGCCCCACTCCTTGGCGGTCTGCGCCGGGAGCTTGTCGCCGTTCAGGGCCAGGCCCATGGCGCGCTGCGGGCCGATGGCGCGCGGCAGGATCCAGGTGCCGCCGGCATCGGGGATCAGGCCGACGTTGACGAAGGCCTGCAGGAAATACGTGGAGCGTGCCGCCACCGTCAGGTCGGCCATCAGCGCCAGGTTGGCGCCGGCGCCGGCGGCGATGCCGTTGACCGCGGAGATGATCGGCTTGGGCAGCTCGCGCATCTTCAGGATCAGCGGGTTGTAGTAGCGATCCAGCACGTAGCCCAGGTCCAGGCGGCCCTGCAGGTCCAGCGGCGGCTTGTCGCCGGTGGCGGCGAGATCGGCGCCGGTGGAGAAGGCACGGCCTTCACCGGTCAGCACGATGACGCGCACCGCCTTGTCGGCGGCAGCGGCGTCGAAGGCCTGCCCCAGTTCCCCCATCAGGTCCATCGTCATGGCGTTGAGCGCCTTGGGACGGTTGAAGCGGATCACGGCGACGCCCTGGTCGACGGCGTACAGGATGTTCTGGAAATTCATGGAACTCCCCGGTTCCTGGATAACGGCGGACTGTGTCATCAGAGTTCCTCGCGACGCGGACGGTTGTGCAGCATGAAGCCCAGCACCCAGGCGGCGAGCACGCCGAAGGGCGGGCGCAGGAACACGCTGGCCTTGGTCAGCTTGCTCATGAACAGCACGGGCTTGAGATGGGAGAAGCGGTCGAACCCGGCCTGGCCGTGGTAGGCGCCGATGCCGCTGGCGCCGACACCGCCGAAAGGCAGGTTGTGCTGGATGGCGTGGTAGCCGCAGCCGTTGATGCTGACGCCGCCGGAAAGGGTGCGCCTGAGCACGCGCTCCACCTCGGCGCCGCGGTTGCTGAAGAAGTACAGCGCCAGCGGACGGTCACCGGCGTTGACGTGCGCGATCGCGCCGTCCAGCGACTTGTAGCCCAGTACCGGCAGCACCGGCCCGAAGATCTCCTCGCGGCACAGCGTGGTATCGGTGGGGCAATCCGACACCAGGGTCGGCGGGAATACGCGGTTGTCGGGGCTGAAGCTTTCGTTGGCCGGGTTGAAGGTCTCCACGGTCGCGCCGCGACCCTTGGCCTCCTCCACCCAGTCCGACAGGCGCGTCCAGTCGCTGCGGATCAGCACGCGGCCGTAGTCCTGGTTGTCCACCAGCTTCGGATAGAACCGGCGGATCGCCGCGCGCGCATGCTCCAGGAACTCCGGCACCGCAGCCTCTGGCACCAGGGCGTAGTCGCCGGTGACGCAGGTCTGGCCGGCGTTGAGGAACTTGGTCTGCACGATGGTCTCGGCGGCGACCTTGAGGTCGTAGCCTTCGCCGACGATGGCCGGGCACTTGCCGCCCAGCTCCAGCGTCACCGGCACCAGGTTCTCGGCGGCGTCGCGCATGATCAGCTTGCCGACGCGCGTGGAGCCGGTGAACACCAGGTGGTCGAAGGGCAGCTTGGAGAACTGCTTGGCCACGCTGCTGTCGCCGGTGACCACCGCCACCTGTTCCTCCGGATACAGCTCCGAGACGATCTGCCGCATCAGTTCGGTACTGTGCGGCGTCAGGCTCGAAGGCTTCATCATCACGTGGTTGCCGGCCGCGATCGCGCCCACCACCGGCGACAGCGTCGTCATCACCGGGTAGTTGTAGGCACCGATCACGCCGATCACGCCCAGCGGCTGCGGCATCAGCGCCGCGCGACTCGGCTGGAACTGCCAGTTGGCGGAGACGCGGCGCGTACGCATCCAGCGTTTCAGCCTGGCCTGCGCGTAGCGCAGGTCGTCGATCACCACGAACAGTTCCAGCATCGACTCCTGGCGCGCACGGCCGCCGAAGTCCGCGGCCATGGCATCGGCCAGGGCCAGGCGCCGGTCCATCAGCGCCTGCTCCAGCTTGTGCAGCATCTCGCGGCGCTCGGCCAGCGAGGAGGGTTCACCCCGTGCGCCGAATGCCGCACGCTGGCGCGCCAGCAGGCTCAGCAGCGCGTTGTCGTTCGCCGGAGCGGCGACCAGCCTTGCAAGGGTTTCAGCAGCAGCGGACATGGGACGATTCCTCCTCGTTGTGGCGCAGGCCCTTTCAGCCCTTGCTGGCGTAGAACAGCTCGCCGGACGCGCCGCGCGCCTTCAGCCACTCGGAAGGCTCGAAGCGCGGGCCCCAGGAGGCGGCCAGGCGCGAGCACTCGTCGGCGAAGGCCCTGGGGCCCTGCGTGTCGATGTAGGACAGCGTGCCGCCGGTCCAGGCCGGATAGCCGATGCCGAGGATCGAGCCGATGTCGGCGTCGATGGGGCTGGCGATCACGCCCTCCTCGAAGCAGCGCGCCGTCTCCAGCGCCATGATCGTCAGGAAGCGCGCCTTGATCTCGGACACGTCCGGCTGCTCGGCCTTCAGCGGGAAGGCGTCCTTCAGGCCCGGCCACAGCTTCTTGGCGCCACCCTCCGGGTAGTCGTAGAAGCCGGCGCCGAAGCGGCGGCCCGGGCGCTTGAGTTCGTCCACCATCTTGTCGACCACCGGGCGACCCAGCTTGCCGCGGTACTTCTCCGGCAGGTTGTCGGCTTCCTGCTGCCTGTAGATGCTCTGCTGCAGGAACATGGTGACTTCGTCGGACACGGCCAGGGGACCGACCGGGAAGCCGGCAAGCCGGGCGCCGTTGTCGATCAGCGCCGGCTCGATGCCGTCGAGCAGCATGCGCTGGCCTTCCGAGCAGAAGGTGCCGAACACGCGGCTGGTGTAGAAGCCCGGGTAGTCGCGCACCACGATCGGCGTCTTCCTGATCTGGCCGACGTAGTCCAGGGCCTTGGCCAGGGTCTCGTCGGAGGTCTGTTCGCCGAGGATGATCTCGACCAGCGGCATCTTCTCGACCGGCGAGAAGAAATGGATGCCGATGAACTGCGTCGGGCGCTTCGAGGCCTTGGCCAGGCCGGTGATCGGCAGCGT
Source organism: Solimonas sp. K1W22B-7 (assembly GCF_003428335.1). Classification (GTDB taxonomy): domain Bacteria; phylum Pseudomonadota; class Gammaproteobacteria; order Nevskiales; family Nevskiaceae; genus Solimonas_A. The sequence continues at coordinate 1,301,349 of NZ_CP031704.1, read as the reverse complement.
CGAGGTGTTGGAGCCGAAGGTCGCGGTCTCGGGGATCACGGCCTCGGTCCTGGCGGTGACGTCGGCCTTGATCTCGCGCTTCTCGAACACGGCCTCGACGATCAGGTCGCAGCCTTCCAGGTCGGCGTAGTCGGCGGTGGCCTTGATGCGGCCCAGGATCGCGTCGATCTTGTCCTGCGTCGTCTTGCCCTTGGCGAGGTCCTTGGCCTGCAGCGCTTTGATCCCGGCCAGGCCCTTCTCGGCCTGCTCCAGGGTGGAGTCGAGCAGCACCACCTGCATGCCGGCCTTGGCGCTGACATGCGCCACGCCCGCGCCCATCATGCCGGCGCCGAGCACGCCGAGCTTCTGCACCTTGGACTTCGGCACGCCCTTGGGGCGGCTGGCGAGCTTGTCGGCGGCGCCCTTGTTGATGAACATCGTGCGGATCAGGTTGCGCGCCACGGCACCGGACAGCAGCTTGCCGAAGTACTTGCTCTCGATGCGCAGGCCGGTGTCGATCGACACCTGGGTGCCCTCGAACACGCAGGACATGATGGCGTTGGGCGCCGGGTAGTTGCCGTGGGTGTTGGCCGAGGTCAGCGCGTTGCCGGCGACGAAAGTCTGGCTGGCGTGCGCGGCCATGGGGCCGGCGCCGCCGGGGATGCGGAAGTTCTTCTTGTCCCAGGGCTGTTCGGCACTGGGCGTGGCCAGCAGCCACTCGCGGGCCTTCTCCAGCAGCTGGTCCGGCGCGGCGACGGCGTGGACGATGCCGAGCTTCAGCGCTTCGGCCGGCTGCACCTGCTTGCCCTGCAGCAGCAACGGCAGCGAGTTGGGGATGCCGATCAGGCGCGGCAGGCGCTGGGTGCCGCCGGCACCCGGCAGCAGGCCGACGCTGACTTCCGGCAGGCCGATGACGGTCTTGGGATCGTCGCCCAGAACGCGGTAGTGGCAAGCCAGGCACAGCTCCAGGCCGCCGCCCAGGGCCAGGCCGTTGATCGCGGCGGCGAAGGGCTTGCCGCAGGTTTCCATGCGGCGGAACAGGGCCGACAGCTCGTGGGAGGACTTGGAGCCTTCGAGCGCGTCGATGCCCTTGTCGAAGGCGGTGACCAGGTCCTTGAGGTCGGCGCCGGCGACGAAGGCGCCGGGCTTGCCGGAGGTGATGATGGCGCCCTTGATGGCGGCGTCGGTGGCGATGCGCTCCACGGCCTGCGCCAGCTCGGCGGTCAGTTCCGGGGTGATGACGTTCATCGGGCGCTCGGGCACGTCGATGGTGAGGACGGCGAAGCCGTTGCGGTCGATGTCGAATTTCAGCGAAGTGGTCATTTCAGGAATTCCGTAAGTCTGGGGGCGCTTCAGATGCGCTCGATGATGGCGGCGTTGCCCATGCCGGCGCCGACGCAAAGCGTGGCCAGGGCGGTGGACTTGCCGCTGCGCTCCAGCTCGTCGAGCACGGTGCCGACGATCATGGCGCCGGTGGCCCCCAGCGGGTGGCCCATGGCGATGGCGCCGCCGTTGACGTTGACGCGCTCATGCGGGATGTCGAGCGCGCGCATGAAGCGCATCGCCACCGAGGCGAAGGCCTCGTTGATCTCGAACAGGTCGATATCCTTCACATCCATGCCGGCGAGCTTCAGCGCCTTGAGCGATACGGCGGCCGGGCCGGTCAGCATGATGCAGGGCTCGGAGCCGATGGCGGCGAAGCTGCGGATGCGCGCGCGCGGCTTGAGTCCGGCCTTCTCGCCGAATTCCTTGCTGCCGATCAGGATGCCGCAGGCGCCGTCGACGATGCCGCTGGAATTGCCGCCGGTGTGGACGTGGTTGATCGCCTCCACCTGCGGATAGCGCTGCATGGCCACGGCGTTGAAGCCGGCCTGCTGGCCCAGCATCTCGAACGAGGCCTTGAGTTTGCCCAGGTCGGCCACCGTGGTGCCGGGGCGGATGTGCTCGTCGCGGTCCAGCACGATCTGGCCGATGACGTCGCGCACCGGCAGGATCGACCTGGCGAACCGGCCTTCCTTCCAGGCCTGCGCCGCACGGCGCTGGCTCTCGACGGCGAAGCCATCCACGTCCTCACGCGAGTAGCCGTCGATGGTCGCGATCAGGTCGGCACCGATGCCCTGCGGCACGAAGTTGACGCGCGGCGCGAAGGACGGGTCGGTCGGCCAGGAGCCGCCGTCGGAGCCCATCGCCACGCGCGACATCGACTCCACGCCGCCGCCGATGACCGCCGGCGCCATGCCGGACATCACGCGCGCCGCCGCCAGGCTCACGGCTTCCAGGCCCGAGCCGCAGAAGCGGTTGACCTGCACGCCGGACACGGTCTCGGCGTAGCCGGCGTTGAGCGCCATCGAACGCGGCAGCACCGCACCCTGCTCGCTCACCGGCGAGACGATGCCCATGATCACGTCGTCCACCAGCGAGGTGTCGAGCCTGCTGCGATCGCGCAGGGCCTGCAGCACCTGGGTGCCCAGCTGCAGCGGAGTGATTTCGTGCAGCGCGCCATCGGCGCGGCCCTTGCCGCGGGGGGTGCGGACGTGGTCGTAGATGAAGGCTTCGGTCATGGTGTTCTCTGGTTAAGAAATGGAAATCTTGAAGTTGTCCCCTCTCCCGCTGGCGGGAGAGGGTGGCCGGAGGCCGGGAGAGGGCTTCTGTGAATCTCTCGAGCGTTACAGCAACCCTCTCCTCGGCAATTGCTCCATGCATTGCCCTACCTCGGGCATCCATGCCCTCGCCTGCCCCTCTCCCGCAAGCGGGAGAGGGAATGGATCGGCTAACGCGGCGCCATGCGGATGGCGCCATCCAGGCGGATGCACTCGCCGTTGAGCATGGTGTTCTCCACGATCTGCACGGCCAGCTGCGCGAACTCGTGTGGGCGGCCCAGGCGCGGCGGGAACGGCACCGACTTGTTCAGCGAATCCAGTGCTTCCGGCGACAGGCCGGCGAGGATCGGCGTCTCGAAGATGCCGGGAGCGATGGTCATCACGCGGATGCCGATGCGCGCGAACTCGCGCGCCAGCGGCAGCGTCATGCCGACCACGCCGGCCTTGGAGGCGGAGTACGCCGGCTGGCCGATCTGGCCGTCGAAGGCCGCGACCGAGGCGGTGTTGATGATCACGCCGCGCTCGCCCTCGGCATCGGGCACCTGCAGGCTCATGGCATGCGCGGCCAGGCGGATGACGTTGAAGCTGCCCAGCAGGTTGACGTTGATGATGCGCGCGAAACGGTCCAGCGCCAGCGGGCCTTCCTTGCCCAGCGCCTTCTCGGCGGCGCCAATGCCGGCACAGTTGACCGCGCCATGCAGGCCGCCCAGCTCGGCGATGGCCAGGGCCACGGCCTGCTGCACGTCGGCCTCGCTGGCGACATCGACGTGGGCATAGCGCGCGCCGGCGCCCAGTTCCTGCGCCAGCGCGGCACCGAGCTTGTCGTTGAGATCGGCGATCACCACCTTGCCGCCGCGCGCCACCAGGGCGCGCGCGGTGGCGGCACCCAGACCGGATGCACCACCGGTGACAAGGAAGACACGATTTTCCACTTGCATCCAAAGCTCCCCAATAAGAAGACGCCGGCGAGCCGCGGGATCGCGGCAGGCCGGCCTGTGTTCGCATGACCCGAATGCTGCCGCCCGTCGCCATCCCCCGGGAATGAGCAGAAGGGACAAACAGTTAATGATTGCGGCCAGATGACGACCTCGAATCCGGGCTCCCGGGCGCCATCTCCGAGGGAAAAGTCGTAGAAATGACGTTTTCGGCCAACTGACTGATAATTGCGGCCAAGACACCCTCAGGATCGTCCCGGAGCCCTCCATGTCCGTCGTCGACGTACGCCGTCCGGTCATCAGCGCGCAGCTGCTCACGCGGCTCGGCGCCGAGCGCGGCCTGCCGGTGGAAGACTGCCTGCGCGATACCGGCATCGACGCCGCGACGCTGTCCAACCCGGCCACCGAGATCACCGCCGAGCAGGAACTGCAGCTGATCCGCAACCTGCTGCGCGGCCTGGGGCCGGTGGCGAGCCAGGGCCTGGGACTGGATGCCGGCCTGCGCTATCACCTGTCCGCCTACGGCATCTGGGGTTTCGCCCTGCTCAGCAGCCCCACCTTCCGCAGCGCCGCCGAGATCGCGGTGCGCTACCTGGACCTGAGCTACGCCTTCGCGCGCTATCGCCTGGAGAACGTCGGCAAGGACCTGCTGATCATCCTGGACGACAGCAACGTGCCGGACGACGTGCGGCAGTTCCTGGTGGAGCGCGACTTCACCGCCTGGGCCAATGCCGCCTGGGAAATGCGCCCCGGCGGTTTCCCCGGGCGTGCCGCACAGTTCCGCTTCCCGCGCCCCGACTACGCCTGGCGCTTCGACCGCATCTGCGGCGTGCGCCCCAGCTTCGACGCGCCGCTCAACGCCATCCAGATCGCCGCCAAGGACCTGGACACGCCCTTGCCGCAGGCCAACCCGATGATGGCGCGCATGTGCGAGGAACAGTGCCGCCAGCTGCTGGCCAAGCGCCGTGTGCGCTCAGGACTTGCCGGCCAGATCCGTGACCGCCTGCTGCGCAACCCCGGCGAGATGCCCTCGCTGGAAGCGGTGTCCGAGGAACTGCACATGGCCTCGCGCAGCCTGCGCCGCCGGCTCGACGAGGAAGGCACCACCTTCCGCGCCCTGGTCGACGAAGTGCGCCAGGCGCTGGCCGAGGAACTGCTGCTCTCCGCACACATGAAGCTGGCCGAGATCGCCAGCCGCCTGGGCTACACCGAGCCCGCCGCCTTCATCAGCGCCTTCAAGCGCTGGAAGGGCATGTCGCCGACCGCTTACCGGCAGTCGAAGCGGCCGGGGGCGGAAGTAGCGGGCGTGGAGTAACGGAGCCGCTGTTGTGGGAGCGACGCAAGTCGCGATCTTTTCCCAGCCCAGAGATCGCGACTTGCGTCGCTCCTACGAAAGACTTCAGCTGTTTTTACCCGAAGGTCGCCTCGACCACCCGGCGCACCTCGGCCTTGGCCCCACCGCGCAGCAGCCCGCCGTGCGCGGCGATCAGGTGATCGAAGTCCAGCTCCAGCAGCTTCTCGAAATCGCCGCGCAGGCTGCCGCCTTTGGGCGTCACACGCTTGCGCCAGGGCGGGCCGATCAGCAGGCCGATATGGAAGCCCAGCATTCGCAGCACCAGCTTCGTCGGCAGCGTGCAGTAGCTCCAGTCGACGTGATTCTGCAAAGCGTCCGTGGTGATCAGCAGGCCGTGATCGCGCAGCAGCAGGGCCGCTTCCGGACACGTCGCCGTGGCGAACACGAAGAACTGCGCATTGCGCAGCGGCGGTGCCGTGGCCGCGGTGATGGCATGGCGCGGCTCCGGCAGCTTGTAGGTCTCCTGCCCCGGCTGGCACCAGAACTCGGCACCGTAGCGGTCGATGTAGAAGGCGTCGTCCATGCCGTGGAAATCGCCCAGGCGCAGCACGTGGCGCACGCGGCCCAGCTGCTCCAGGCGCGCCAGCTCGGTGTCCTGCAGGCGCACCGGGTTGACCAGCGTCAGTTCGCCCTTCTGCGCCAGGATCAGCATGTTGCGGTTCATGCTCAGCCCAGGGCCGACACGGACGCTGCCGTGCACCCACCAGACACCGGGAAACAGCTCGCGAATGGGATCGTGGGGAGATGCGGCGGGATATTGCTTGGCAATCACGCGAGTCGCTCCGGCAGGGGCCGGTGAAACTGTAGCGGACAATGGTGCCGCCGTGGGCCTCAGATACCCCACTTCTCCATCAGGCCCACCAGCTCGCGCCGCAGCCAGAACGGCTGGTGGCGCAGGCCTTCGATCGCGAGACGGTTCATCAGGCCGTTGACGCGCAAGGCCCTGCCCGCCATGCAGGCCTCGTAGGACTCGCGCGCCACCTGCTGCGGCGTCAGGTTGGGCACCAGCGGCAGGGTCATGGGCTTGCGGCCTTCCGGCGCGATCATCGCGGTCTCGGTGAAACCCGGGCAGACCGCCGTCACGGTGACGCCGCGGCCGCGCGTCTCCAGCGCCAGCGCCTCGCTCCAGGACATCAGGTAGGCCTTGCTGGCGGCATAGGTCGCCAATGAGGGCACCGGGTTGAAGGCCGAGGTGGAGGCGATGTTGAGGATGCGCCCCGCCCGGCGCTCCAGCATGGGCTTCAGGAACAGATGCGCCAGCGCGGTGGGCGCGGCGATGTTCACCTGGACCAGGCCCAGGTGATTTTCGAGTGCGATGGAGTCGAACTCGCCTTCCCACAGCACGCCGGCGTTGTTGACCAGGATGCCCACCGACAGCCCGCGGCGGACGGTTTCGTCGTAGAGCTGCTGCGGCGCCTGTGGCTGCGACAGGTCGGCCGCGATCCACTCGCAGGCAACGCCGCGGCGCTCACGCAGGTCGGCGGCGATCTCCTTGAGCTTGCCGGCGGAACGCGCCACCAGCACCAGCGGATGGCCGTTGGCGGCGAATTCCTCGGCCAATGCGAGGCCTATACCGGCGGAGGCGCCCGTGATCAGGACCGTCTCCTTGCTCATGCCGCCTTCTCCGCGCCGATACCCAGCACACGCTCCAGTTCCTCCAGCGCCTCGCCGGTATAGACGGCGATCTTCTGCATGCTGGGCAGGCTGTCGCGGCAGCCGGTGAAGCCGAGGTTGAAGCGTCCGCCGTAGCTGACCACGGAGATATTGAGCGCCTGGCCGTTGAACAGCAGCGAGATCGGGTAGATCTGTTCCAGCCGCGCCCCGTTGAGGTACAGCGTCTCGGCCGGCCCCGGCACGTTGGAGATGATCAGGTTGTACATCGGCCGCGTGTAGCCGCCCAGGCCCAGGCTCACCTGCAGCATCTGCGGCGTCATCAGCATCATCGTGTAGTGATTGATCGCCGCCTTGGGCAGTTGCAGCAGCGGCTGCTTGGCCGCCTGCGCCGAAGCATGGCAGGCCATCAGCCGCTCGCGCGGATCGGCGATCTCGGTATGCAGCTGCGCCAGGATGAAACTGATGGCGTTACCCACGGACTCGTCGCCGGCCGGGCGCACCGACACCGGCATGCCGGCGGTGAGCGAGGCCTCCGGCAGCTGCCCCAGTTCCCCGAGATAACGCCGCAGCGAGCCCGAGCACAGCGCCATGAACACGTCGTTGAGCGTGACGCCGGCGGCGCGGGCCACGCGCTTGATGCGGTCCAGTTCGTAGTTCTGCGTGGCGAAGCGGCGCTTTCCATGGATGCGGCCGTTGAAAGGCGTCATCGGCGCCACGAAGGGCCGCGCGGTTTCGTCGAGGTGCTCCACTGCAGGTTTGGCCACCAGGGTCTTCACCGCCGGCACCAGCGCATCCATCTGCTCTCGCAGGATCTGCCGCAGTGGCGGTGCCTTGGGCCGCTCGCGGCGGGCGTCACCCTTGCGCCCTTCCCAGGGTGGCGCGCAGTTGCGCGCATCCGGATCGGGCGACATGGTGCCCTGGATCAGGCGCGCGCCGCCGACGCCATCCACCTGCGAGTGGTGCATCTTGGTGTAGAGCGCGAAGCGGCGGTTCTCCAGCCCCTCGATCAGGTGCACTTCCCACAGTGGGCGGCGGCGATCCAGCGGGTAGGAATGCAGGCGCGAGACCAGCGTACCCAGCTCACGCTCGCCGCCCGGCTGCGGCAGCGCGGAGTGGCGGAAGTGGTAGTCCAGGTCGATCTGCTCCGCCGTCAGCTCCTCCCAGGCCGGCAGCACGCGCCGCAGCGCGCCACGCTGCAGGCGGTAGTTGAACGGCGGCGCAAAGATGCGCGTGGCGCGGAAGCGCGCCGCCAGTTGCAGCAGAAAATCCGAAGGCGCATCCGGCGGCAGCGAGAAGATCGCCAGGCAGCCGATGTGCGTCGGCATCTCGCTCTTCTCCATGTACAGCCATGCAGCGTCGTTCGGCTTGATCAGTGTCGCCATCCCGCTCTCTCCCTGAGTTCGCCGCCATGGTGAAGGGCGGCTCAGGGGCAACCAATGGGAGGCGCGGCCAGTGGATTGATAGATTGGGACAGGTGGAGGAGGCGCACAGACAGAAGCGACTTTGGATCGCCGATCGAATTGGCCAATCGTTTAACGCCCGAAACCGACTCCTCTTCCGAAGTCTTGGTGAGCAAGGCGAATGCTTTTGATGTTCCGGGTTCCCTCGTAGCGGCGCCCGCACAGGGGTCGGGCGCAGGGGTCGAGCCGGACAGGAGGTCCGGCCGAGGACACGCAGGCCATGGATGGCCTGTGTGTCCGACCCCTCGGCGACCGACCACTGGGCGGGGAACCCCGCTTCAGCGGGGCGCCGATACAAGGGTACGTTTTCTCTTGGTTACTTCTCTTTGACGTATATCAAAGAGAAGTAACTCGCCCTTGGGCGAAATAAACCTCCAGAGGACAACAGACCCTGACCGGCGTAGTCGCCGGCACCACCAGCTGTGCGCGTCCCTCGATACACCGCTACGCGGCACTCGGGATGAACGGTTCGGTGAGAATCGAACGGAGTCGCGAGCAAGCTCGCTCCTACAATCACGGCAAAGGGTTAGATACCCGAACTTCTGTCAGCAAGGAGAAAGGGACAAGCGGTGACGCCATCCATGGCCGGGCGCGCGACGGGATGATCTGCCATTTAGGGCAGATCACTTTTTCCCGTCGCGCCCAAACCGCTGCAACAGCACCGGCACCACCGCCTTCGGCACCAGCTTCTCCACCGGCGCACCCAGGCCCGCAAGTTCGCGCACCAGCGAGGACGACAGGTGGGCGTATTCCGGCGACGGCGCCAGCATCACGGTGTCGAGGTTGGCGTAGAGATCGCGGTTCATCACCGCCATCTGCTTTTCGTACTCCACGTCGGCCACCGTGCGCACGCCGCGCACCAGCACGGTGACACCGTTCTCGCGGGCGAAGTCCACCACCAGGCCGCTGAAGCTCTTGACCTCGACGTTGGGCAGGTCGCGCACCACCTCGCGGATCAGCGCGACGCGCTCGTCGGGGCTGAACTTGGGATTCTTGGCGATGTTGTAGCCGACCGCCACGATCAGCTTCGGGAACATCTTCGAAGCACGCGTGATGATGTCGGAATGACCCAGCGTGATGGGGTCGAAGGTGCCGCTGTAAGCCGCAGTGACGGGCATGCGTTTCTCGGGTGGAGACGTCGCCGTACGGACGACGGGTTTACTTGGGGGGATGCTGGTAGCGCGCCAGGCCGAAGCATACCTGACCGGCCTGTTTTTCCTTCAGCAGTTCGTAGCCCGGCGGCAGTACCGGCGGCTTGCCGTCGGGCCATTCCAGGTAGATGCGGTTCTGGTCCTGCACCAGCACGCGCGGCAGTTCCTGCAGGGCGCGATCCAGCAGCGGGCTGGCATAGGGCGGATCGAGGAACACCACGTGGTAGCGGTGCCAGCTCTGGTCGAGGAAATACACCGCGTCCATGCCGGTGACGTCCCAGCGCGTGGAGGGCGCCTTGAAGTGCAGCAGCGCGGCCTTGATCAGCGTGGCCTGGCGGTTGCCATTCTCGACGAAGGTGCAATGCGCGGCGCCGCGCGACAAGGCCTCCATGCCCATCGCGCCACTGCCGGCGAACAGATCCAGGCAGCGCGTGCCCTGGATGGTCGGCGCCAGCCAGTCGAACACCGTCTGGCGCACGCGGTCGGGGGTCGGGCGGGCGCCGCTGTCACCGTCGAACTCGACGATGCGGCTACCCCACTCCCCACCGATGATCCGCAATTTCCCTGGAGGCCGTTTCGCCATGGCTGCCAATTAAACAAGAACCGGCAGTCCGGTCAACCGCCTTCAGTCGGACAGCAGGCCGTAGCGCTTGCGCAGGCGGGCATGGCGATGCTTGAACACGCGGCTGGCCAGGGCGGCGGGAAGCGTGGCGCCCAGCGGCAGGCGCGGCTGGAATTCCAGCTCGTCGCTGACGATGCAGCCCTTGCCGCTTTCGATCACGCGGCGGCGATGGATCCACACGCGCTGCACCCAGGACGTGGAGCGCTCGTCGAAGCCATTGGCATGCAGCGTCTCGAAGGCCAGGGAGTGCCGGTCCACCGGCAGCAGGCCGCCTAGCAGCAGCCAGCTGTGGAACAGCGTCTGGCCGACCGGGGCTTGCTGCAGGTCGAAGTTCTCCGCCTCGCGCGGATAGCTCATGCGCAACAGCGGCATCAGTTCGGCGTTGACGCCGCGCATGGTCAGCGCCTCGGCCAGCACATCCTGCGCCGGCGCGGCGAGGCGGCTTTCGAAGCGCAGCCGGATCATCCCTGCGTGCCACCGACGGTGAGGCCGTCGATCTTCAGGGTCGGCTGGCCGACGCCCACCGGCACGCTCTGGCCATCCTTGCCGCAGATGCCGACGCCGCTGTCGAGCTTGAGATCATGCCCGACCATGCTGACGCGGTTCAGCGCCTCGGGGCCATTGCCGATCAGCGTGGCCCCCTTGACCGGGCGGGTGATGCGACCGTCCTCGATCAGGTAGGCCTCGTTGGCCGAGAACACGAAGTTGCCGGAGGTGATGTCGACCTGGCCACCGCCGAAATTGACGGCATAGATGCCCTTCTTGACCGAAGCGACGATCTCCTGCGGATCGTGCGGGCCGGGCAGCATGTAGGTGTTGGTCATGCGCGGCATCGGCAGCGCGGCATAGGATTCGCGGCGGCCGTTGCCGGTGGGTCGCACGCCCATCAGGCGCGCATTGAGCTTGTCCTGGATGTAGCCGCGCAGGATGCCGTTCTCGATCAGCGTGGTGCACTGCGTCTGCGTGCCCTCGTCGTCGATGCTCAGCGAGCCGCGGCGGTTGAGCAGGGTGCCGTCGTCGACGATGGTGCACAGCGGTGACGCCACCTGCTGGCCGATGCGGCCGGAGAAGGCCGAGGTGCCCTTGCGGTTGAAGTCGCCCTCCAGGCCGTGGCCGACCGCCTCGTGCAACAGCACGCCGGGCCAGCCGGGGCCGAGTACCACGGTCATGGTGCCGGCCGGCGCCGGCACCGCGTCGAGCTGCACCAGCGCCTGGCGCACGGCCTGCAGCGCCAGCTGCTCGGGCTGCTCGCCGCCGAGGAAGTCGGAGATGCTGCCGCGGCCACCGCTGCCGGCATGGGCCTGCTCGCGCTTGCCGCCCTGCTCGACGATGACACTGACGTCCATGCGCACCAGCGGGCGCACGTCGCCGGCCAGGGTGCCGTCGGTGGCCGCGATCAGCACGGTCTCGAAGTTCACCGCGAGGTTGACGTTGACCTGCTGCACGCGGTTGTCGGCGGCGCGCGCGGCGGCATCGGCGCGGTGCAGCAGCGCCAGCTTCTCCGGCGTGGCCATCGACTGGATCGGGTTGGCCGCGGGATACAGCGGCTTGGGCAGCACGCCGCGGCTGAAGGCCTGCACCGCGCCCTGCTGGCCCTGTCGCACGATCGCACCGGCGGCGCCGGCGGCATCGCTCAGGGCCTCCAGGCGCAGTTCGTCGGAGTAGGCCAGGCCCTGCTTGTCGCCGGCGACGGCGCGCACGCCCACGCCCTGCTCGACGTGGTGCGAGCCGCTCTTGATGATGCCGTCCTCCAGCGACCAGGCCTCGGTCAGCGAATGCTGGAAGTACAGGTCCGCCTCCTCGATGCCCGGCTTCATCAGGCCGTCGAGCAGGTGCATCAGCGCGGAGTCGTCGAGGCCGGTGGGTTCCAGCAGGGTCTGGCGTGCGACAGCGATGGGTGTATTCGTCATGGTTTCATGGTCTCACGCCAGCCGGCGGTGCGACAGCACCGGAAAATCCTGCCGCAGCTTCGCCTGCGCGGCACGGTCGGGCCGCGCCAGCACCACGCCGCTGCCGTCGTCCTGGCAGGCCAGCACCTCGCCCCAGGGGCCGACGATCATGCTGTGGCCCCAGGTACGGCGGCCGCCGGCATGCTCACCCCACTGGTTGGGCGCCACGACGTAGCACTGGTTCTCGATGGCGCGGGCGCGCAGCAGCGTCTCCCAGTGCGCCTCGCCGGTCCTGGCGGTGAAGGCCGAGGGCACGCAGAGGATGTCGGCGCCGGCGGTGGCCAGCAGGCGATACAGCTCGGGAAAGCGCAGGTCGTAGCACACCGACAGGCCGACATTGCCGACCGCGGTGGCGGCGACCACGGTGTTCGGCTCGCCGGGGCGGATGCTGCGCGACTCGCGGTAGCTCTCGCCGCCCGGCACTTCCACGTCAAACAGGTGGATCTTGTCGTAGCGCGAGGCCAGCGTGCCGTCGGCGGCATAGACCAGGCTGGCGGCCAGCACGCGCTCGGGGTCTTCCGGCACCGCCTGCGGGATGGTGCCGGCCACCACCCACAGGCGCAGCTCGCGCGAGATCGCCGACAGGAAGGCCTGGATCGGCCCCTTGCCCGGCAGTTCCGCATGCGCCAGCTTGTCGCGCTCGCGCGCGCCCATGAAGGCGAAGTTCTCCGGCAGTACCGCCAGCCAGGCGCCCTGCCGCGCGGCCTCGCGCAGCATCTGCTCGGCCACCGCGAGGTTCTCCGACAGCCGGTCGGAGCTGTTCATCTGGATTGCCGCGATCGCCGGGTTCATGTGCTCTCCGTCCTAGGGACTCTTAGCGCCAGAAACAACAATTGGTCCGCAAATGAACGCAAATAAACGCGAATGGATCAACAAGAAACGCCACCCTCTGGCTGCACCAGGAGGCGCGCCACCGTAGCGGCAGCAACGCATGCTTTTATTTGCGTTCTTTGCGTTCATTTGCGGACTGCTGATTTTTTAGGCTAGCAGGTCCTAGTTTCCGGAACCGCGCTCCACGCGCGGGTTGTCCCAGTTGCCGGTCACGCGGTAGCTCAGCTGCGTCACCTGCTCGATCGGCTTGTCCAGCACCTGCTGCGCCACCAGCACCAGCGCGCCGACCGCGGGACCGGCCAGCAGGGCCGCGCCCAGGGTGACGCCGGAAGACACGTCCGGGTAGACCTTGATCGCCTGGTCGAGATCGCGTGCCGCCAGGCCGATGCGGCCACGGATTTCCATGCGCAGCGAGGTGCTGCGGATTTCCATGTCGCTGGTGCGCGCCTGGCCCTCGCCGAGCTGGAAGCTGCCGCTGAGCTTGTCGAAGCCCAGGCCCGAGCTGACCACGTCGCGGAAATCCAGCAGCAGGCGCCGCGGAATGGCGTAGAGATTGAGCAGGCCGAGCACGCGCCCGGCGCCCGGCTCCACTGCCTTGAGCGCGCCGTTCTCCACGTCCAGCCGGATGCGGCCGCTGGCCTGCTGCCAGTCCAGCCGTGGCGCGGCGGTCCAGCCCAGCTCGCCGGTGAAGCGGCTGGACTTGGCACTGAGTGTCGGGTTGTAACCCAGCGCCTGCAGCACCGCCGCAACCTCCGGGCTGGCCAGCTCGAACTTCAGCGTGGCGGTCGAGCCCGAGGCATTGCGCTGCCAGCTGCCGCTGGCGTCCAGGCTGAGCTTGCCGCCGGAGATCGACATCAGGTCGAGCCGCTGGCCGTCGCTGATGCGCGAGCTGCGCATCTGCAGGCGACCCAGCTCCAGGTCTGCCGCCTGCAGGCGCTGGACGTCGAAGTCGAGCAGCGGCCACTGCCGCGGATCGCGTGGGCTGGGTTCCGCCTGCGCGCCGCTGGCGATGGCGGGCGGCGGGCGCACCTGCAGGCTCAGGCGCTTGAGCCGCGCGCTGAGTGCGCCGGCACCCGCCTGGGCGTAGCGCAGCTCGCCCTCGACGCCGTCGCCGCCCAATTCGGCACGCCAGCCCTCGGGGGTCGGCGTCCAGCGCATGCGCGCCGCCCCGACGATGGCGTCGTCGAACAGCCAGCGGCTGACATTGAGATCGACCTCGCGCAGCGCCAGGCCCTCCATTCCCCCCGCCTTGCCCCCGGCGCTTGCGCCAGGGCCGGGCGCGGAAAGCACCGCCCCCCAGAGGCCTACCTCCAGCTCCGGCAGGTCGCCGCTGACGACCATGCCGCGACCCTCGGCGGGCGGCGGCATGCCGCCGCCCAGCCTGAGCTGCGCGGCGCGCGGCTTCACCGCCTGGCCTTCGCGGGCATAGGCGACATCGACGCCCAGGCGCTGGCCGTAGTCGAGCTTGATGCGCAGCGGCGCGGTCGCGTCGGAGCCCAGGCTCAGGCGGATCGGCGAGGTTTCCGCCGCCAGCTTGCCCAGCGGCGGCGGCAGCTGCACGGCGGTACCGCGCAGGTCGCTGTTCAGCACCAGTGCGGCGTCGGCGGCATCCAGCGGCAGCTCGGCGCGCCAGCGCGACTCGCCGCTGAGGCGTCCGCGGACGATGTCCGGGATGAAGTCGCTGACGCCGCCGGAAGCCTTCGGCGCAAACGGGAACTCCACCACCACCACGCCCGCGGTCTTCGGGCGCGGCTCGATGCGTGCATCCAGCACCAGGTCGCTGAAGCGCGCGTCCAGGTGCGGCGACTGCAGGCCGTGGCCGGTGAAGCTGAGCTCGCCGCGAATGTCATCGACCGGCTGCTCCAGGCCCTCGTAGAACAGCTGCACGCCGTCCAGGCCGACCGTGCCGGAGACCTGGGTGTCGTCGACCTTGTGCAGCGGGATGTCCAGATGCACGCCGACCCGCGCCGGGCCGGAGGCGCGGGTGCGGTTGATCAATCCGGCGAGGTTGTGGCGCAGCGGCGAGTTGCGCAGGAAGTCGTAGAAGCGTGCGGTCTCGCCGGCCACCGAACCGTCCACCTGCAGCAGGCTGTCGTGGAAGTCGGCGATCACGGCACGCGCCTGGTCTACCTGGTTGCCGGAGATCTTCGCCGAATCGGCACGGACTTCCAGGCCATTGCCGCGGAACGCCAGATGGGCGTCGACGTCGGTCAGCGCCGGCCAGTCGGGGGCATAGGCGAGGCGGGCGCCGCTGACGTCGATGTCCAGCTTCCATTCGCCATCGTTCTTCCTGGTGAAGGGGAAGTCCGGCAGGGCGCCGCGGATCAACAGGTCGGCGCGCGGCACCCGCCCGGCCTGGATCGCGCGCTGCAGCCACTCGCGGGTGTGCTCGCCCCAGTGCAGCGGCATCCAGGGCTTCAGCGCGGTGGCGTCGTCGGCGCTGAAGCGCGCCGCCAGGTCCATCACCGGCGCCGCGGCCTCGTCCTGCGGCAGCTGCAGCTCCAGGCGGCCACTGCCCTTGCTGCCCGCCAGACGCCAGGCGAAGTCGGGCGCGCGCAGGGTCCAGCCCGCGGCCGTGCGCTGCCACTGCAGTTCCGCCGACAGCGCATCGAAAGGCAACGGCGCCGCGAACAGCCGCGGCAGGCGCAGCTCCACCGGCGTGCCGGCCAGCTTCAGGCGGCCTTCGGCCTCGGTGGTGCTGAACTGGCCATTGAGCTTGCGCAGGCCCAGGGCGGGATCGGCGGCCAGGGCGATGTCGCGGAAGTCCGAGCGCAGCGAATAGTGCAGGCCGTCGCCGGCCTTGCGCAGGCGCAGCACCAGGCCATCGAGCTCGCCGCCGAGGCCAGCGGCGCGGCGCAGTTCCGGCGGCGCGGCGCGCAGGTAGGCCAGCCAGGGCGTCAGGCGGCCCAGCTGCAGGTCGTCGACGTCGGCGTCCAGTTCGTAGCCTTCATCGGCCAGCCGGCGGTAACGCAGGCCGCCGCGCAGCAGCGGCAGGTCGTCCTGCTCGAAGTGGTCGATGTCCAGGCGCCAGCCGGCGCCGTCGGCAGCAACCGTGACCTCGGCATCCAGCTCCTTGCCCTGCCAGGCGCGCCCGGCGCGGGCGACGACGAAGGCATCGCTCTCGGCACGCAGCTGCATCTTCTGCAGGCGGCCCTGGCCGAGTTCACCCTCGGCGTGCAGGCCCAGTTCCGTCGCCTGCACCTGGGCACCCGGCAGCAGCCAGTTGCGCAGCCAGGCCTGCGGCGCCAGGCGCAGCATCTCGGCGCTGAAATCGCCGCTCCAGCTGCGCGGGTCGGCGATGTCGCCGTCGATGCTGGCAGCCAGATCCACGCGCTCGCCGTAGGCCGGCGGCAGCTTGATGTCGGCCTCGGCGTCGAAACCGGAACGGGTACGGTCGATCTCGCCGTCGACCAGGGTGAACTCCAGCGGGCTGCGGCCCAGGCCGGCGTGGGTGAACCGCACCTCGCAGTTGCGCAGGCGCACGCGCTGGAAGCGGCGCAGCTCCTTGAGCAGGCGATCGTTCTTCGGAAAGGCCTCGCCGCCCAGGGCATCGAAGCCGGCGACGCTGAGACGGCCCTCCTCGTCGATGTCCGCGGCCAGGCTCAGGCCATTGAGCTCGATGCGGGTGGGCATCAGCTCGCCCAGCAGCAGGCGCGTGCTGGAGAACCCCAGGCTGACGCGGTCGGCGGTCAGCGCCTCGCTGCCGTCCTCGTCGTAGAGCGTGATGTCGGTGAGATCCAGCCGCGGGTAGACACCACGCCAGACCAGGCCGATGCCGCCGATATCCACCGGACGGTCGGCGACGCGCGTCACCCAGGCGGAGATTTCCTCGCGGTAGCTGGGCAGCGCCAGCACGGCCAGCTGGAACACGCCGCTGATGGCCGCGGCAAAGATCACCGTGCCGGCGAACAGGGTCACTGCCCAGGTCCAATAGCGGCGCCTTACCCGTTCCATCAGGAGACTGCGTCAGACATCAAGCTGGGCTGGTGAACACCGCGGGGCGGAGGGGGACGACGGAGAAATGTGACTTTTTATTTACAAAACATGCGGAACACGAACAAAAAATATCCCCGCGAGCGCATATTGTAGAGCATGCACCCCGCAGCAAACGACGGAAAAACAGCTCTTTGCAGCCGCCCGGCGGCCGTGGCGCCGCGTTACAGCGGCACCACGTCGAAGCTTTCCTGGCCGTAGGCGGATTCGGACTGCAGGCGTATGGGACGGTTGAGACTGGCTTCGAGTTCCGCCAGGCCCAGCGATTCCTCGCCGATCAGGCGCTGGATCACGTCCGGCGCCGCCAGCACCAGGAAACCCTTGGCCTCGAACTGCCGCGCCGCGCGCTGCACCTCGCGCGCGATCTCGTGGCACACGGTCTCCACCGTCTTGACCGTGCCGCGGCCCTCGCAGGTCGGACAGGGCTCGCAGAGGATGTGGCCCAGCGAGTCGCGCGTGCGCTTGCGTGTCATCTCCACCAGGCCCAGCGGCGAGAACGGATAGACCTGGGTACGGGCATGGTCGCCGAGCAGGGCCCGCTCCAGCGCGCGCAGCACCTGGGCGCGGTGGTCGTCGGACCTCATGTCGATGAAGTCCAGGATGATGATGCCGCCGAGATTGCGCAGCCGCAGCTGGCGCGCGATCGCCTGCGCCGCCTCGAGGTTGGTCTTCAGGACCGTCTCCTCCAGGTTGCGGTGGCCGGTATAGGCGCCGGTATTGACGTCGACCGTGGTCATCGCCTCGGTCTGGTCGATGACGATGTGGCCGCCGGACTTGAGCTCGACGCGCCGGTCCAGCGCGCGGCTGATGTCGTCCTCGGCGCCATAGAGATCGAAGATCGGCGCCTTGCCCTGGTACAGCTCGATCTTGGGCGCCGCATGCGGCACGAAGATCTGCGCGAACTGCTGCACGCGGTGGAACTCGGCGACGTTGTCGATGCGGATGCGCTCGACGTCGGTGCCCATCAGGTCGCGCAGGATGCGCATCGACAGCGGCAGGTCGCCATGCACCATGGTGCCGGCCTTGGCGGTCAGCGACAGCTCGCTGATGGAGGCCCAGAGGCGCAGCAGGAAGCGCAGGTCGTCGGCCAGTGCCCCGGCCTCGGCGTTCTCCGCCGCGGTGCGGGCGATCACGCCGAAGTTGGGCGCCAGCTCCTTCTGCGCCTGGTCGAGGATGCCCTTCAGGCGCTGCCGCTCCGACTCCGACTCGATGCGCGCCGAGACACCGACATTGCGCTCGTGCGGCAGCAGCACCAGGTAGCGCGAGGGCACGGACAGCAGCTTCGTGAGGCGTGCCCCTTTGCTGCCGATGGGGTCCTTGACCACCTGCACCAGCACCTGCTGTCCCTCGAGGACCAGCTGGGTGATCGGCGGCAGTTCCGCCGCATGACCGTTGCCGCCGGTGGAAGGCAGCATGTCGGCCACGTGCAGGAAGGCGGTGCGCTCCAGGCCGATCTCGACGAAGGCCGCCTGCATGCCGGGCAGCACGCGCTGCACCACGCCCTTGTAGATGTTGCCGGTGAGGCCATGGCGCGAGGCGCGCTGCATGTGCACTTCCTGCGTGGCGCCACCCTCGACCAGGGCGACGCGGGTTTCCTGCTGGCCGATGTTGACCAGGATCTCGGTGCTCACGGAGTCACCGTCCCGGTGCCGATGCCGAAGGCGCCCAGCAGTTCCACCGTCTCGTACAGCGGCAGCCCCACCACCCCGCTGTAGCTGCCCTGGATCTCGCGCACGAACTGCGCGCCCAGGCCCTGGATGCCGTAGCCACCGGCCTTGTCCGCCGGCTCGCCGCTGTCCCAGTAGGCCGCGGCGGCGCTGGGTGACACCGCGCCGAAGCGCACGCGCGTCACCGACAGCGCGGTTGCCACGCGCGCGCCCTGCACCACCGCCACCGCCGAATAGACCTCGTGCTCGCGCTCCGCCAGGGCCGCCAGCATCTCCAGCGCGTGCGCGCGGTCGCGCGGCTTGCCGAGGATGCGGCCGTCCAGCACCACGTCGGTGTCGGCGCCCAGCACCGGCAGCGGCAGCGGCGCCTGCGCCTGCGCGGCCAGCGCCTTGTCGCGCGCCATGCGCAGCGCGTAGTCGGCAGGAGCTTCGGCGGCGCCGGGCTGTTCGGGAATGTCAGCCGGCAACACCTCGAAATCGAGGCCCAGCTGCCGCAGCAGTTCCTGGCGCCGGGGTGAACGGGAAGCAAGATAAAAGTCGGTCATGGGCGCGATTCTGCCCCGCCGGCCCGGGAAAAGCTCCCGCCTCCGACGAAATGAACGTAACCGACGATGGTAGGAGTGAGCTTGTGACCGAAGGAAATCCCCGTGGGACTCGCGACCTGGTCGTTCAGTTCACCCACCTTGTCGCCAGCAGACTGTAGGGTGCGCACCGCGCACGCGGAGCAAGCCTCGCCAGAAGCAATGGTGCGCGATGCGCACCCTACGGAACGCTCAGGCCCGGTGATACGGGTGATTGCCGAGCAGGGTCCAGGCCCGATAGAGCTGCTCGGCCACCATCACCCGCACCATGCTGTGCGGCAGCGTCAGGCGCGACAGCGACCAGCGGCGGTCGGCGCGCTGCAGCACCTCCGGCGCGTGGCCGTCGGGGCCGCCGATCAGCAGGCAGGTGTCGCGGCCGGAGCCCAGCCAGGCCTTCATGTCGCGCGACCATTCCTTGCTCGACAGGGCTTCGCCGTTCTCGTCCAGCGCGATCACCGCCGAGTCGCGCGGGATCGCCTTGAGGATCTTCTCGCCCTCGGCCTGCTTGAGGCGGGCGATGTCGGCGTTCTTGCCGCGCTCGGCCACGGCAATCTCGACCAGCTGGATGCGGCATTCGCGCGGCATGCGGCCGGCGTAGTCCTCGTAGGCGGTCTCCACCCAGCCGGGCATGCGCGTGCCGACCGCGATCAGGTGGATCTTCACCGCCGGCGCCGCCGCGGATCAGCGCTTGGCGGGCTTGCGCGCCGGGGCTTTCTTCGCCACCGCGCCGGTCTTCTTCGCGGCCGGCTTCTTTGCTGCGGCCTTCTTCGCCGGGGCGGACTTCTTCACGGCGGCCTTCTTTGCCGGGGCCTTCTTCGCGGCGGGCTTCTTCGCCGCCGGCTTGGCTGCTGTCTTGGGCTTGGCCGCGGCCTTCTTCTTCGGCTTGGCTTCCGCGGGCTCTTCCGGCGGAGCGATGTCCCAGAGCTTTTCCAGCTGGTAGTGGATGCGCGCCTGCGCCTGCATCACGTGCACCACCACGCTGCCCAGGTCCACCAGCACCCAGTCGCTGCCGTCCGCGCCTTCCAGGCCCAGCGGGCGGTGGCCGGACGCACGCGCCTCGTCGGCGACGTTGTCGGCCAGCGATTTGACGTGGCGGGTGGAGGTGCCGGTGCAGACGATCATCCAGTCCGTCACCGTGGTGAGGTGGGCGACATCGAGAACCTTGATGTCGAAGCCCTTGAGATCCTCGAGGGCATTCTTGGCGATCTGCACGAGCTTAGTGGGTTTTGGCATCGTCATCCTGTGTCAGCGCCGCGGTATCGGCGGCGGTAAGCGAATTGAGTATGGCATCGGGCACCAGGCCCCGCAGCGACTGCCCCAGCTTGAGCAGGCGCCGGATGCGCGTGGAGGAAATATCCAGCACCGGCACGTCCAGGCGCAACCAGCGGCCGGCCACGGACTGGTGCAGCAGGGCCGCATCGTCGGTCTCGCGGCCCGCCAGCACCGACAGCGTTTCCGGTGGCGGCTCCAGCGGCACATCGGCGCGAGCGATCACCACCAGGTGCGCCAGCTCCAGCAGCTGCGGCCAGCGGTTCCAGCAATGCAGGTGGGCAAAGGCATCGGCACCCATCAGCAGCACCAGCGGCGTATCCGGGTTTTCGGCGCGCAGCCCGGCCAGGGTATCGACGGTGTAGGAGGCACCGCCGCGGCGGATTTCGCAGTCGTCGGCGACCAGTCCGTGCTCGCGGCGCAGGCCCAGGCGCAGCCATTCCAGGCGCCGCTGCGGCGACACCCGCGAGGCCGGGCGATGTGCCGGGAAGGCGGTGGGCACCAGGCGCACCTGCTCCAGGCCCAGGCGCTCGCGCGCCTCGATCGCCAGGCGCAGGTGGCCATGGTGGAAGGGCGCGAAAGCGCCGCCGAAGATGCCGATGGGGCTTTTCAGACGCTCATTCCTTCAGCGCACACTACCGTCACCCAGCACCACCCACTTCAGCGAGGTCAGGCCCTCCAGGCCGACCGGGCCGCGGGCGTGGAACTTGTCGGTGCTGATGCCGATCTCCGCGCCCAGGCCGTACTCGTAGCCGTCGGCGAAGCGGGTCGAGGCATTGACCATCACGGAACTGGAGTCCACTTCCCGCAGGAAGCGGCGCACCTTGCTGTAGTTCTCGGTGACGATGGCGTCGGTGTGGTGCGAGCCGTAGGTCTCGATGTGGTCGATGGCCTGGTCGAGACTGTCGACCACGCGCACCGACAGGATCGGCGCCAGGTATTCCGTGCGCCAGTCTTCCTCGGTCGCCGGGCGGGCGTCGGTGAGGATGCGGCGGGTGCGCTCGCAGCCGCGGATCTCCACGCCGGCCTCGGCGTAGATCTCGCCCAGGGTCGGCAGCACGCGCTCGGCGATCGCCACGTCGACCAGCAGGGTCTCCATGGTGTTGCAGGTGCCGTAGCGCTGGGTCTTGGCGTTGACCGCCACCGCCACCGCCTTCTCCAGGTCGGCGTCGGCGTCGATGTAGACGTGGCAGATGCCGTCCAGGTGCTTGATCACCGGCACGCGCGCGGCCTCGGCCACGGCCGCGACCAGGCCCTTGCCGCCGCGCGGGATGATGACGTCGATGAACTCCGGCATCGCCACCATCTCGGTGACGGTGCGGCGGTCGGTGATGTCGAGTACCTGCACCGCCTCGCGCGGCAGGCCGGTTTCGACCAGCGCGCGCTCGATGCAGCGGGCGATCGCCAGGTTGGACTGCAGCGCCTCGGAGCCGCCGCGCAGGATCGCGGCATTGCCGGACTTCAGGCACAGGGCGGCGGCGTCGGCGGTCACGTTGGGACGCGACTCGTAGATGATGCCGACCACGCCCAGCGGCGCGCGCATGCGGCCGACCTGGATGCCGGAGGGACGCTGCTTGAGATCGCTCAACTCACCCACCGGGTCCGGCAGGTTGGCGACCTGGCGCACGCCGTCGGCCATGGCGGCAACGCGGTCGGGGTTCAGTTCCAGGCGGTCCAGCAGCGCGTCGTCGAGCTTGCGCGAGCGGCCCTCGCGCATGTCGGCAGCGTTGGCTTCGAGGATCGCCTTGGACTCGGCCAGCAGGATTTCGGCCAGCGCGAACAGGCAGGCGTTCTTGGCGCCGGTGTCGGCACGCGCCAGCGCACGGCTGGCAGCGCGGGCTTTGGCGCCTTTTTCGCGCATGTAGGCGGCAATATCGTCGACTTTGGCCGCTTTTGCCTTGGTGTTTGCTGAGGGACTCATACGGCTTCGGTTTTCCGGGTGCCACTGATGTTGAGCACCAATGTTAGCAAGTCTTCCCAGGCCGCCGCTTCCTGCCCGGTCTTCACGCCCTGATCGATGCGCGCGCAGAGGCGCAGCCACTCCATGATCTCGCCCGGCCGGCTGCGCGGCAGGGCCTTGATGTAGGGCTCGGCGCGGGCCTTCTGGATACCGGCGTCGTAGCAGGCGGCATTGGCATCACGCGAGCGGGCAAAGGCCATCGAGGCCTTGGACAGCTGGCGCAGGCTCCAGACCAGGGCACCGAGGATTTCCAGCGCCGCCACGCCTTCCTCGCGCAGGCGCTCCAGACTGCGCACCGCGCCGGCGCCATCGCCGGCCAGGGCACGGGCGTTGAGGTCGAAGGCCTCGTAGCGCGCGCTGTCCGCCACCGCCTGCTCCAGCTGCTCCAGGCCGATGGCCTGGCCCGGGAACAGCAGCTTGAGCTTTTCGATGTCTTGCGCTGCCGCCAGCAGGTTGCCCTCGGTGCGTTCCACCAGCAGCTTCATGGCGTCGGGGTCGAGCTGCAGCTTCGCGGCCTTGGCACGGCCGGCCAGCCAGCCGGGGAATTCGGCCGGCTTCATCGGCTCGAAGTACAGCGCCGCGCCGGCGTTCTCCAGGGCCTGGTACCAGCCGCCCTGGCGCGAGCGCCACTCGATCGGACCGCTGTGCAGGATGAACAGGGTGTCGCGCGACAGCTGCGGGATCAGCTGCTGCATCAGCTTGCTGCCTTCCACGCCCGGGGCGCCGGTGGGCAGGTTCAGCTCGACGATGCGCTGGCTGGCGAACAGCGACATGCTGGCGCAGGAATCGGCCAGCTGCTGCCAGTTGAACCCGCGCTCGACGTCCAGCACCTCGCGCTCGGAAAAGCCGGCCTTGCGCGCCGCGGCGCGGATCGCGTCCAGCGACTCCTGCATCAGCAGCGGCTCCTCGCCCGCCACGACGTACAGCGGCGCGAGCCCCTGGGCGAGATGCGTGGACAGCTGGTTGAGGGTCAGGCGCAAGGCGAAAACCGGGAAATGAGGGTCGGCCATTCTACCCGGCCGGCACCGTTCGGCGGCATGAACGAAAAATGTCGGCGGATAGGCTCTAAACTTCACTCATGAGCCGCGACTACACCCCCGCCGACCGCCTGCTGAGCCGCCTGGGCCAGGGCCTGGCCCTGCTGGCGCCGAAGACGGCGCAGCGCAGCAACCCCGCCGACCGCCTGCCGGAGGCCGAACTGCAGGACGAGCAGCGCCGCCACACCGCCGGGCTGATGCGCGTCAACCATGCCGGCGAGATCGCCGCCCAGGCCCTGTACCACGGCCAGGCCTTCGTCGCCCGCGACGGCAAGGTCCGCGACCACCTGCTGGCCGCCGCCCACGAGGAGCAGGACCACCTGCAGTGGTGCGAGGAGCGCCTGCGCGAGCTGGGCTCCTCC
This sequence comes from Solimonas sp. K1W22B-7, assembly GCF_003428335.1. Classification (GTDB taxonomy): domain Bacteria; phylum Pseudomonadota; class Gammaproteobacteria; order Nevskiales; family Nevskiaceae; genus Solimonas_A. The sequence continues at coordinate 1,277,985 of NZ_CP031704.1, read as the reverse complement.
CCCAGCCGCCTGCAGCCGCTGTGGTACGCCGGCTCCTTCGCCATCGGCGCCGCCGCCGGCCTGGCCGGCGACCGCTGGAGCCTGGGCTTCGTCGAGGAGACCGAGAAGCAGGTCTCCGAGCATCTCGACGAGCACCTGCGCGAACTGCCGGAAGCCGACCAGCGCAGCCGCGCGATCCTCAAGACCATGCGCGACGACGAGGCCCGCCACGCCAGCGAAGCGCAGGAAGCCGGCGCCCGCCCCCTGCCCTACCCGGTGCGCGAGCTGATGCGCAAGGTGGCGGGCTTCATGAAGAAGGGCGCTTACAGGTTCTGAGAACACAACGAATGTAGGAGCGGCTGTTAGCCGCGAAGGGAGTTCATCATGATCACCTTCCTTCGCGGCTAACAGCCGCTCCTACAACAGCAACAGCGAGCATCGTGACCAGCAACGAAAAAGGCGGCCCGAAGGCCGCCTTTTCCACGTCCCGCGCCCGACCTCAGCGCTGGATGTTCTTGCCGTAGAAGATTTCCATGATCTCGTGGTTGACGCGATCGCGGATGCGGCGCGCTTCGCGCGGCGGCAGCTCGGAAACGCCCTCGCCGAAGAGGTAGTTCTCCAGGTCCATTTCCTTCAGGCGCATCTTGGTGTGGAAGATGTATTCCTGGTACACGTTCACGTCGACCATCTGGTACTTGTCGCCCAGGTCCGGCGCGATGAAGTTCTGGATCGAGTCCACCTGGTGGTCGATGAAGTGCTTCATGCCGCGCACGTTGCGGGTGAAGCCGCGCACGCGGTAGTCCATCACCACGATGTCGGACTCGAAGGACTTGATCAGGTAGTTCAGGGCCTTCAGCGGCGAAATCTTGCCGCAGGTGGACACGTCGATGTCGGCGCGGAAGGTCGAGATGCCGTTGTCCGGGTGGGTTTCCGGGTAGGTGTGGACCGTGATGTGCGACTTGTCGAGGTGCGCGACCACCGAATCCTTCTTGCCCTTGGCCTTGCCCGGGGCCGGCTTGCCGGGGGTCGGCAGGCCGTCGAGGTGGCCTTCCGAGATCAGCATCGTCACCGAGGCACCCTGCGGATCGTAGTCCTGGCGGGCGACGTTGAGGATGTTGGCGCCGATGATGTTGGCGACCTCGGTCAGGATATGGGTGAGGCGCTCGGCGTTATAGGCCTCGTCGATGTACTCGATGTATTCCTGCTGGTGCTCGCGCGAACGGGCATAACAGATGTCGTAGATGTTGAACGACAGCGACTTGGTCAGGTTGTTGAAACCCAGCAGCTTCAGCTTCGGGTTGTTGGTGGGTTTGGTTCTAGCCTTGGCCAAGGATCTGTCCTCAGAAATACAAAAACGGACCCCCACGGCCCATACCGTGGGAGCAGCAATCGGTAATTTTACCCCGAAACCGCGTCAGTTTGACGACAGGGGGCCTGCCGGCGTTCATTCCGCCGCACGGATCTCGTAGTCGTAGCTGACGTTGACCCCACCCTTCTTGAGCATGATGGAGGCCGAGCAATACTTCTCGGCGGACAGTTCCACGGCCCTCTTGACGTGGTTTTCGGCCAGATTCCGGCCCGTCACCACGAAATGCAGGTGAATGTCCGTAAAAACCTTCGGGTCGGTCTCGGCGCGCTTGCTGTCCAGCTCGCACCAGCAGTCGGTCACGGTCTGGCGCGCTTTCTGCAGGATGTAGATCACATCCACGGTGGAGCAGGCGCCCACCCCCATCAGCAGCAATTCCATGGGCCGGGGGCCCAGGTTGCGGCCGCCGATATCGGGCGGACCGTCGACGACAACCGCGTGTCCGCTGCCGCTTTCGGCGATGAACGTGGCCTTTTCGGCCCACTTGATGCGTGCTTTCACCCTGGCTCCCGGTTCGTTGAGTCGTTGATCATTGTGGTATTTTCGTCCAAATCAAGCACTGAAGCACTTTTGGGGAAGGAGTTTTCCGATGCTGGACAAGCCGGCCGTACAGGCCTTCGTCGCGCAGGCGCATAAAAAGAGTTTTCCGCCGAAGCACACGCTGATCCACGCCGGGGACGAACCGCAGTCCCTGTACTACATCCTCGAAGGCTCGGTCAGCATCATGCTGGAGGACACGGACGGCCGGGAGATCGTGCTGGCCTACCTCAACCCCGGCGACTTCTTCGGCGAGATGTGCCTGTTCCCGGAGCAGCAGACCCGCACCGCCATCGTGCGCACCCGCAGCCCCACCCTGGTGGCGGAAATCGGCTACCACGCCTTCCGCGGCTTCGTACGCCAGTACCCGGAAATCATGTTCGAGGTCGCCGGCCAGCTGTCCGAGCGCCTGCGCGACACCAGCCGCCGCCTCGGCGACCTGGCCTTCCTCGACGTCGCCGGCCGCCTCGCCCACGCCCTGCTGGACCTGAGCAAGAACCCCGACGCGCTGCCGCATGCCCGTGGCGTGATGGTCAAGGTCAGCCGCCAGGAACTGGCGCGCATCGTCGGCTGCTCGCGCGAAATGGCCGGCCGCGTGCTCAAGAAGCTGGAAGAAGACGGCATGGTCGCCTCCCAGGGCCGCAGCATCCTGATCCTGGGGATCAAGAGGCCGGGCAGCTAGGGTTCTTGCAGGACCTTCAGGTAGATCCCGTCCTGCGCCGAGCTGCGCGGGGTGTTGCGGTCGCTCAGCACGGCGAACTCCCAGGCCACTGCGGCGCGCCCGCCACCGGCGGCGATCGCCAGGTCCGGTGCCGCCTCCACCCCGTTGTTGGTGCGGTTGTTCACGCGGACGGCCTGGCCCTGTGGCTGCGCACTGGCGTCGTACTGCCGCGCGAAGATGTCGGTGGGGAAGCCGGTGCCGATCACCGGCGGCAGCGGAAAACCATTGGGCAGGATCGTCGAGACGATCTGGTCGATCACCTGGACAATGCCCAGGGCACCCTCGCCGAAGACGGCGATCAGCACGGCGTGGACCACGTCCGTCACCACGACCAGGGGCAGGATCGTGGAAACCCCGGGCAATATCGAGAGCGAGTCCCAGGCCAGCGTCAGCCCGCCGTCGTCGCGGAAGGCCAGCGCCGACTGGCGCTGGATCACGGCCGGGGTGGACGCCGCCTGCACGATGCCCTGCTTCGATAGACCGGCGTTGTCGTAGGCGTTGAACAGGATCGAGCTGCGGCGCGTGGTGCTGCTGAACAGCGTGGTGTTGGCCACCTCGTTCCAGCTGACCGCGAACTCGTTGCCGGCGCCGCCGGCCACCGCGGGAAAGCCGCGCCCGAAGGTCTTGCGCCCCTCGTTGAGCAGGGTGGCACTGGCCGCCCGCACCGGCCCGGCAGGAGCGCCGGCGGCGTCGGCCAGGCGGGCGCGGATCACTGCCCGGCGCAACTCGCCCGGCGCCTGGAAGTTCTGGCTGCTGCCGGTCCAGGCGACCGCGAAACCGTTGCCCGTGGCCGCGACGGCGACCTCTGTGGCCTGGCGCTCCTCGGCGTCGGCGGGGTTGGAGAGGAGTTGCTCCGGGCCACCGACCAGGGCCGGGGAGTACACGCGCAGGGCCACCGCAGTGTTCGGATTCGACCCCGTGCTGGGCGGCGGCTGCACCACACCGATCTCGGTGGTCCAGGCCACGGCGACGCTGCCGTCGGCGGCGATCGCCACGGCCGGGTCGGGTTCCGAGGTCAGCGATCGCACCGAGGCGACGGCCACCGTGAAGGGCGCGCCCAGCGGCAGGCCGGCGGCGTCGTAGCGCCGCGCCTCCACCGAGGAGGTGGCGACGAACGGCCCCGTGGTGAAGGTGTCGCGGGTATAGACCACGACGAAGTTGCCGGCGGTATCCATGGCGACGTCGGCACGGTTGCGAATGCCGTTGCCGATGGCCCCGCTGGCGACCGTGAACGGCGCACCCAGGGCGGCGTTGCCGCCGGCGTCGTAGAGGCGCGCCATGAGACGACTGTCGGCCGAACCGGATCCCGTCACGGCGCCGTAGACCACCACGACCTGGCCGGCGGCATTGGTTGCCACGCGCGCGGCATGCGGTGGCCGCGCGCCGCCGAAGGCCGGCGTGAAAGTTCCGCTGACGAAGGTATCCGAAGAGGGTTGCGGCGCCAGCTGCGCCGATGCGGGTATCGCGGCGAGAAGGGCGGCAGCGCCGGCAAGCGCGAGCAGTCCCTGGCGGAAACGGCGGCTGAGTTGCATCTGGCCTCTCCCTGGCTCTGCGCGGACGGGTCCCGTCCACGACTCCGCCGCAGGCTGGACCACAAGCCTCCGGTCCGTCAACCTGAACAGCCTGTCAGCTTATCCTGACAGGCCCGGCCTGCCTCAGGCCAGCAGCGCCGCCAGCGCCTTGCCCGGGCTCGGCTGGCGCATCAGCGACTCGCCGATCAGGAAGCGGTTCACGTCGGCGTCGCGCATGCGCTTCACGTCATCCGGCGCCGCAATCCCGCTCTCGGTGACCACCTCGTAGTCCTTGGGCAGGCGCGGCAACAGGTCCAGCGTCGTGTCCAGGCGGGTCTCGAAGGTCCGCAGGTTGCGGTTGTTGATGCCCAGCAGCACCGGGCCGGCGAGCTGCGCCGACAGCACCTGGTCCAGCTCCATGCCGTCGTGGATCTCCACGAGGACGTCCAGGCCCAGCGACTGCGCCAGGCTGTAGAGCTCGCGCATCTGCGTCACCGACAGGCAGGCGGCGATCAGCAGGATGGCGTCGGCGCCGATCGCACGGGCCTCGATGACCTGCAGCGGATCGACCAGGAAGTCCTTGCGGATCGCCGGCAGTGCCACCGCCTTGCGGGCGGCGACGAGAAAGTCGTTGTGCCCCTGGAAGAAGCGCTCATCGGTCAGCACCGACAGGCAGGCGGCGCCATGGGCGGCGTACTCGCCGGCGATCCAGGCCGGGTTGAAGTCGGCGCGGATCACGCCCTTGCTGGGCGAGGCCTTCTTGATCTCGGCGATGACACCGGCGCGGCCGGATGCAACAACAGAGCGCAGGGATGCACCAAAACCGCGCACGCGATCGGCGGCACCCGCCAGGTCTTCCAGCGCGGACAGCGAGTAGCGCCGCTTGAGATCGCGGATTTCGTCTTTCTTGACTTCGAGAATACGTTCGAGGATGTCGGCCATTACTTGCCTGCGATGCTGCGGGTGGTGGCCACGAACTCGTCCAGCCGGGCGCGGGCCGCGCCGCTGGCGATCGCGTGGCGCGCCTTGGCGATGCCGTCGTGGATGCTGCCGACGAGGTTGGCGGCGTAGAGCGCGGCGCCGGCGTTGAGCGCGACGATGTCGCGGGCGACGCCATCCCGGTTGTCCAGCGCCTCCAGCAGCCGCGCCTTGGACTCCTGCGCATCGGCGACGCGCAGCTGGCGGGTGGAGGCCATGGCCAGGCCGAAGTCCTCCGGGTGGATCTCGTACTCGCGCACCTGGCCGTCGATCAGCTCGCCCACCAGGGTGCCGGCGCCCAGGGTGATTTCGTCGAGGTTGTCCTTGCCCCAGACCACCAGGGCACGCTGCACGCCGAGCTTCTGCAGCGCCCGCACCTGGATGCCGACGAGATCGGGGTGGAACACGCCCATCAGCATGTTCGGCGCGCCGGCCGGGTTGGTCAGCGGGCCGAGGATGTTGAACACCGTGCGCACGCCCATTTCCTTGCGCACCGGACCCACCGCCTTCATCGCCGGGTGGTGGATCGGCGCGAACATGAAGCCGATGCCGCAGCGCTCGATGCACGCGGCGACCTGCGCCGGCTGCAGCTCGATCACCGCGCCCAGGGCCTCCAGCACGTCGGCGGAGCCGGACTTGGAGGAGACGCTGCGGTTGCCGTGCTTGGCCACGCGCGCGCCGGCCGCCGCCGCCACGAAGATCGAGGCGGTGGAAATGTTGAAGGTATGCGCGCCGTCGCCGCCGGTGCCGACGATGTCGACGAAATGCGGATGCGGCGCCACCTCGACCTTGAGCGCGAACTCGCGCATCACCTGCGCGGCGGCGGCGATCTCGCCGACGGTTTCCTTCTTCACGCGCAGGCCGGTGAGGATGGCCGCGGTCATGACCGGCGACACCTCGCCGCGCATGACCTGACGCATCAGGTCGACCATCTCGTCCGGGAATATCTCGCGATGCTCGATCAGGCGCTGCAGCGCCTCCTGCGGGGTGATGCTCACTTGTGAGCCTCCAGGAAATTCTTCAGCAGCTGGTGGCCGTGCTCGGTCAGGATCGACTCCGGGTGGAACTGCACACCCTCGATCGGCAGCGTCCGGTGGCGCAGGCCCATGATCTCGTCGCGGCTGCCATCGGCCTTCTGCGTCCAGGCCGTCACTTCCAGTTCCTTCGGCAGCGTCGATTCCTCGACGATCAGCGAGTGGTAACGGGTGGCCGTGTAGGGCGAAGGCAGGCCGTGGAACATGCCGGTATCGGCATGATGGATCGGGCTGACCTTGCCGTGCATGACCTCGCGGGCACGCTTCACCACGCCGCCGAAGGCCTGGCCGATGGACTGGTGGCCCAGGCACACGCCCAGGATCGGGAACTGCCCCTTGAGACGGTCGATCAGCTCCAGGCAGATGCCCGCCTCGTTCGGCGTGCAGGGGCCGGGCGAGAGGATGATATGGCTGGGCTTGAGCGCCGCCACCTCGTCCACCGTGATCTGGTCGTTGCGATGCACGACGACGTCCGCACCCAGCTCCCCGAAGTACTGCACGAGGTTGTAGGTGAAGCTGTCGTAGTTGTCGATCATGACGATCATGACGAGGCCTCCGCCGCGGCATTCATCATCGCCCGGGCCTTGGTCATGGTTTCGGTCCACTCGGACGCAGGCACCGAGTCGGCAACGACACCGGCGCCGGCCTGTACGTGGACCTGGCCGTCCTTGATCACCGCGGTTCGGATCGCGATCGCCGTATCCATGTTGCCGTCCCAGCCGAGATAGCCCACGGCGCCGCCGTAGATGCCGCGCTTGACCGGCTCCAGCTCCTGGATGATCTCCATCGCCCGCACCTTGGGCGCACCCGACAGGGTGCCGGCCGGAAAGGTCGCGGCCAGCGCGTCGAGCGCATCGACGCCGGGCTTGAGCTGGCCGGTGACGTTGCTGACGATGTGCATCACGTGGCTGTAGCGCTCGATCACCATCTTGTCGGTCAGCTTGACGCTGCCGGTCTGGGACACGCGGCCGACGTCGTTGCGGCCCAGGTCGATCAGCATCAGGTGCTCGGCGATCTCCTTGGGATCGGCCAGCAGCTCCTGCTCCAGGGCGTGGTCCTCCTCCGGCGTGGCGCCGCGCTTGCGCGTGCCGGCGATGGGACGCACGGTCGCGGTGCCGTCCTGCACCCGCACCAGGATCTCCGGGCTGGAACCGACGACATGGTGATCACCCAGGTCCATGCAGTACATGTAGGGCGAGGGATTGAGGCGGCGGATGGCGCGGTAGAGACGCGCCGGGTCGGCCTTGAACGGTGCCGACAGGCGCTGCGAAGGCACCACCTGCATGCAGTCACCGGCGGCGATGTAGTCCTTGACCCGCTCCACCGCGGCGCAGAAGCGCTCCTCGCTGAAGCCCGAGGTGAAGGCCAGCGGCTTGGCGGGACTGCTGTGGTACGGCGCGCGCGGCAGGGCCAGGGGCTCGGACAGCTTGGCGGCGATCTCGTCCAGGCGGCGCTCGCCGCGCTCCAGGTCTTCCTTCGAGGCCGGGTCGGCGTGCACCACCAGGGTCATGGTCGCGCGCAGGTTGTCGAACACGATGACCTCGTCCGACAGCATCAGCAGGATGTCCGGCGTACCCAGCGGATCCGGCTTGGGCCGGTCCAGGCGCGGCTCGAAGTAGCGCACGCAGTCGTAGCCGAAGTAGCCCACCAGGCCGCCGCTGAAGCGCAGCGGCAGCTCGCGCGGCTGCAGGCGCACGCGGCGCTGGTACTGGCGCACGAAGTCGATCGGGTCGGCCACCTCGGCCTCCTCGATCATGCGGCCGTCGCGCTCCACCAGCACGTGGTGGCCGCGCACCTTCAGCACCTCGCGGCAGGGCAGGCCGATGAAGCTGTAGCGGCCCCACTGGTCGCCGCCATGGACGGATTCCAGCAGGTAGGAATAGGGCTTGTGGGCAAGCTTGAGATAGACCCCGACGGCGGTGTCGAGATCGCCCGGCAGTTCGCGCGTCAGCGCGATGCGGTTGTAGGTTGGAGACATCAGACTTCCTTTGAACGCGCCCGCCGCCGTGGCGACAAGTGTGATTATTGATTGAACTTTATCGTTTCAACTAAGCAATAGTCACCAGCGCCATCGTGCCGACGGCGGCTGCGCTGCGGGGTTGTGGAAGGTCTTCATGCGCTCATTCTAGCCGGAGGCGATGGCGCTGCGCATCGCCTGGATCGTGGCCGCATAGTCCTTGGAATTGAAGATCGCCGAGCCGGCCACGAAGGTATCGGCGCCGGCGGCGGCGATCTCGCGGATGTTGTCCACCTTCACCCCGCCGTCGATCTCCAGGCGCACTTCGCGGCCGGTGGACGCGGTATAGGCGTCGATCATGGCGCGGGCCTGGCTCAGCTTGGTCAGCGCAGACGGCAGGAAGGACTGGCCGCCGAAGCCGGGGTTGACCGACATCAGCAGCACCATGTCGACCTTGTCCATGACGTAGTCCAGGTAGGAGAGCGGCGTGGCCGGGTTGAACACCAGGCCGGACTTGCAGCCGGCGTCGCGGATCGCCTGCAGGCTGCGGTCCACGTGCTTCGTCGCCTCCGGGTGGAAGGTGACGTAGTCGGCACCGGCCTTGACGAACAGCTGCGCCAGGGCATCCACCGGCTCCACCATCAGGTGCACGTCGATCGGCGCCTTGATGCCGTACTTGCGCAGGGCCTCGCAGATCGTCGGGCCGAAGGTCAGGTTCGGCACGTAGTGATTGTCCATGACGTCGAAGTGGACGATGTCGGCGCCGGCCGCCAGCACGCGCTGCACGTCCTCGCCCAGGCGGGCCAGGTCGGCGGACAGGATCGAGGGCGCGATCAGGGGCGGCAGTTTGCTCTTGGACATTGGCGGCACCATTGGACGGGCGCGTATTATCCGCGAGTTTCCTCTCAATCGCAGTCCCCATGCCCGCCCTCTACGAATCGACGATCACCAGCCTGCCCCGCATCCACGGAGGCAAGGTGCGCGACATCTTCGCCCTCGGCGACAGGCACATGCTGATCGTCACCAGCGACCGCCTGTCCGCCTTCGACGTGATCATGCCCCGCCCCATCCCGGGCAAGGGCGCGGTGCTCAACGCCGTGACTGAGTTCTGGATGCAGCGCTACACCAGCCTGATCCCCAATCACTCCGCCCCGGAAATCCGCCTGGCCGACTGGCTGACCCCGGCCGAGCTGGCCGAGTGCGAGGGCCGCGCGGTGGTGGTGAAGAAGCTCAAGGCGATCCCGGTGGAATGCGTCGCCCGCGGCTATCTGATCGGCAGCGGCTGGAAGGACTACCAGCGCAGCGGCGCGGTCTGCGGCATCCCCCTGCCCGCCGGCCTGCAGCTGGCGGAAGCGCTGCCCGAACCGATCTTCACCCCGGCCGACAAGGCCCCGGCGGGCCAGCACGACGAGAACATCTCCCTGGCCGAGGTCGAGGCCAAGATCGGCAAGGACCTGGCCGCGCAGCTGCGCGAGGTCACCCTGACCATCTACCGCCAGGCCTCGGAATACGCCCTGGGGCGCGGCATCATCATCGCCGACACCAAGTTCGAGTTCGGCCTGGACGAGGACGGCCGCCTGCACCTGATCGACGAGGTGCTGACGCCGGATTCCTCGCGCTTCTGGGACGCCGAAGGCTACCGCCCCGGCATCAGCCCGCCGAGCTTCGACAAGCAGATCGTGCGCGACTACCTGGAAACCCTGGACTGGGACAAGAAGGCCCCCGGCCCGGCCCTGCCGGACGAGATCGTCGAGCGCACCGCCGCCCGCTACCGCGAAGCCCAGCGCCGCCTGACGGGAGTCTGACGGCCGGCTCCGTCATGCTATAAACCCGGTTCATGAAGACATCGGGGAATGACGCAATGACGGTTGCCCTGTGGTGCGTGTTTGTCGCGGCCCTGCTGCCCTTCCCGTTCACGCTGGCGGCCAAGTGGTCGCGCCGCTTCGACAACGCCCGGCCGCGCAGTTCGCTGGAGCAGAACGAAGGCTGGCGCCAGCGCGCCAACTGGGCCCAGCTCAACAGCTTCGAGGCCTTCCCCGCCTTCGCCGCCGCGGTGATCGTCGCCCATATCGTCAAGGGCCCCAGCGAGACGGTGAACTGCCTGGCCCTGGCCTTCATCGGCCTGCGCGCGGCCTACGGCCTGCTCTACATTGCCGACAAGCCGACCGTGCGCTCGCTGGTCTGGACCGCCGCCATCGGCTGCACGATCGCCATCTTCATTTCCGCCGCCTGAGGAACATCACATGCAGATCAAGATCGAGATCGACGTGAAGCCCGAGGAACTGCGCCGCTTCCTGGGCCTGCCCGACGTCTCCGGCCTGCAGGACGACATCGTCGCCTTCCTGCGCGACAAGGTCGGCGCCGCCGGCGAGTTCGACGCCGCCAGCTTCGTCAAGCAGAACCTCGACAACCTGCGCAAGCGCGGCCCCTGGAAGAACATCGTGGCCCGCGTGCTGCCGGGCGACGACGAGGAAGAAGCCCCGGCCGCCGCGGCCCGCAAGTCGCCGCGCAAGCGGGCGGCAGCCAAGAAGGCCGCGGGCAAGCGCAGCGAGGTGGATGAGTCGGGGCCGCGGGAGAGTGAGGTGGGGGGAGGCTGAAAAACGTCCAAAGGACGTTTTTCAGCCGAGCGGGTGAAGCAACGCGCTTTGGCAATGCCTAAATGGCATTGCCTGCGTTGCTGAACGCCCGGCCATGGATGGCCGGGCCGGGGCTAGATCAGGAAGTGAAGCCCCGCCATGGATGGCGACCCTGAACCAGTTCCCTCTCCCGCCAGCGGGAGAGGGAACAAAAAAGCCAAAAAGACCGACGCGAGCGGGTAAGTACTGGGACCCGCGCCGGCCCCACAGCAATCGTTACGCGGCCTTCTTCTCAACCACCGCAGTAAGGTCCTCCACAAACCCGCTCCACAAGCCCCGCCGCACGTGATGATCACGCACGAAGCGGTTGCGGGTTTCCGGCAGCAGGTCGATCTGGTCGCGCAGCAGCTCGCCGAGGTTGCGCGCGCGGCGCGCGACCCGCAGGCGTTCGCTGACCCCTTCCAGGTGCCCCTGGAGGGAGCCGGCCTCGTGCAGCGCGATGAGCGCGACGCCGCCGAGGACGCGGTCGAGATAGATCTCGCCCTTGCCCTGGCCCGTTTCGCGTATCTGACTCATCGGTAACTTCTCCTGACAAAAAAGGGCCGGAGTTTCCCCCGGCCCTCAGGCGCCATCCACGTCAGATGGCGAGGGAACTCAGTTCCCGGGCCGGTTTAGGCCTTCACGGCCTTCTTGGCCTTGGAAACCGTCTTCTTCACGGTCTTCTTGGCTTCGGCGGCGACTTCGGCAACGGCAACTTCTTCGCCGGCGATCTTGGCGGAGATGGTCTCGTAGCCAGCCTTGATCGTCTTCACCAGCTCGTCGCTGGTCTTGGTCACGACGGCAACGCTGTCGTTGTAGGCAGCGACGACGCGGTCCTTGCCTTCCGGCAGGTAGGCAACCGGGTTGGCGGCAACAGCCTTCACGCCATCGGTCTTGGCCTTGCTGAAGCTGGTCTGCGCAACGGCGAGCAGATCCTTGCCGGCGGCGACGTTGGTGTCGAGCAGCGTCTTCACGCCTTCGACAACGATCGCGTTGGCGGCCTTGAGGGTTTCGAAGCCGGACTCGACAACTTCCTGGCCACGGACCACGACGACTTCGCCGCGGGCTTTGACATCGGTGATGATGGTTTCAACGTTCATAAATTTCGCTCCTGATAGCAACAAGTTCCCAGTACTTTCCCCAACCAATGCTGCACCGCAACATTTGTTGCAACGCATCATATTCATGACCCCTGGGGATGTCAACGCGATAGGGGCCACATGCCGACGAACGGCAAAAAACCCCTGCAAATTCGCAAGAATGCCTCGGAACCCACGGATTCCAGAGGATTTTTGCCTCTGCATAAGGTATCGTTGAGGCATGAAAGAGCGCTTCCGGCACCTCCTCCATGGACTTTGGGACCTCGATCGGGCCGCCAGGCACCCGCAGGTTCTGGTGCGCTGCGCGCGCTATGCCTTCGTGCTGGCGCGGGACCTGCTGGAGGGCCAGCTCAACATGCGGGCCATGGGCCTGGTCTACACCACGCTGCTGTCGATCGTGCCGCTGCTGGCCCTGGCCTTCTCGATGCTCAAGGCCCTGGGCGTGCACAACTCGCTGCAGCCGGTGCTGCTGGAGGCCCTGCGCCCGCTCGGCAGCCAGGCCTACGTCATCACCGACAACATCGTCGGCTTCGTCGAGAAGATCAACGTCAGCGTGCTGGGCTTCTTCGGCGTGGCGCTGCTGTTCTTCTCCGTGATCTCGATGATCCGCAAGGTCGAGGAGAGCTTCAATTTCATCTGGCGCATCGAACGGGCGCGGCCGCTGTCGCAGCGCCTGGGCGAGTATCTGGCGGTGATCACGGTGGGGCCGCTGCTGGTGGTGCTGGCGCTGGGCGCCACCGGCAGCATGATGAGCAGCAAGGTGGCGACCTGGCTGGTGTCGATCGAACCCTTCGGTCTGCTGGTGTTCATGCTGACCAAGCTGCTGCCCTATCTGCTGATCGTGGGGCTGTTCACCTTCCTCTACAGCTTCATGCCGAACACGCGGGTGAAACTGCGCCCGGCGTTCTACGGCGGCGCCCTGGCGGGCGTCCTGTGGCAGACCGGGGCCGCGGTCTTCGCTTCGGTGGTGGTCAGCGCCACCAGCTACAACGCGATCTACTCCGGTTTCGCGATCGTGATCCTGCTGCTGATCTGGCTGTACCTGGCCTGGCTGATCCTGCTGACCGGTTGCCAGCTGGCCTACTACGTGCAGCATCCCGAGCAGATCAAGCCGCACAAGGTCCCGCCGCTGCTGTCCGGCAAGCAGATCGAGTACCTGGCGCTGATGATCATGGGCATGACCGGCCGCCGCTTCCTGGCGGGTGAACCCGCGTATACCGAGGAAGAGCTGAGCCTGGCGCTCAACGCCGCCCCGGAGCATGTCGCCCGGGTGACCGACAACCTGATCTATCACGGCCTGCTGACGGAGGCCGGAATCGACCGGACGCAGCTGATCCCGGCCATGGACCTGGACTCGATCGCCCTGTCGCGGCTGTGGCGCCTGGCCCGGGCCGGCAACGACGTGATGCCGCACAGCCGCGACGCACTGGCGCCGGAAGTACAGAAACTGCTGGACGAGGCCGAGCTGGCTTTCGAGCGCCATTGCGAGGGCATGACCCTGCGCCAGTGGCTGGCCGGCCCCAAGCCCTGAACCGGCGCTCCCGGCCCCCTTCGCCAAACCGCTACACTGCGCGCCCCGAAGACGGATTCATCAGAATGAGCACAGGAGACCGGGTCGAGCGCCCCTGGCTGCAGGAGTACAGCGAGGGCGTTCCCGCCGACATCGACACCAGCACCTACGCCTCGGCGGTGGACTTGCTGGAGCAGAGCATCGCGCGCTTCCGCGAGCGCGTGGCCTTCGACTGCATGGGCGCCAGCCTGAGCTACGACGAGCTCGACCGCTCCACCCAGGATTTCGCCTCCTACCTGCAGAACGTGCTCGGCTTCCACAAGGGCGACCGCGTCGCCGTGATGATGCCGAACCTGCTGCAGTACCCGGTGGTGCTGTTCGGCATCCTGCGCGCCGGCATGACGGTGGTGAACGTCAACCCGCTGTACACGCCGCGCGAACTGGAGCACCAGCTGCGCGACAGCGGCGCCCGCGCCATCGTGATCGTGGAGAACTTCTGCGCCACGCTGGAGAAGGTACTGAAGCAGACGCCGGTGGAATGCGTCATCACCACCCAGGTCGGCGACCTGCTGCCCTTTCCCAAGGGCCTGCTGGTCAACACCGCGGTCAAGTACATCAAGAAGCTGGTACCGGCCTGGAACATCAAGCGTACGACGCCGCTGCGCACGGCCCTGGCGCGCGGCAAGGCGCAGCCCTACATGCGCATCGAGCTGGGCGCGCAGGACATCGCCTTCCTGCAGTACACCGGCGGCACCACCGGCCTGTCCAAGGGCGCGACGCTGACGCACGGCAACATCGTCGGCAACCTGCTGCAGTGCCGCGCCTGGCTGTCGCCGCTGCTGTGCGAGGGCGAGGAGACCATCGTCACGGCGCTGCCGCTGTACCACATCTTCGCCCTGGTCGCGAACTGCCTGGTGTTCATGTCGCTGGGCGCGCGCAACGTCCTGATCACCAATCCGCGCGACCTGCCGGGCTTCGTCGGCGAGCTGTCGCGCAGCCGCTTCACCGCGCTCACCGGCGTCAACACCCTGTTCAACGGCCTGCTCAATACCAAGGGCTTCGCCGAGCTGGATTTCTCGGCACTGAAGCTGAGCCTGGGCGGCGGCACCGCGGTGCAGCAGGCGGTGGCGGAGCGCTGGCGCGAGGTCACCGGCAAGCCGCTGACCGAGGCCTACGGCCTCACCGAATGCTCGCCCGGCGTCTGCTTCAACCCGCTGCACAAGCCCGACTGGAACGGCACCATCGGCCTGCCCCTGCCGTCAACGCTCGTCGACATCCGCGACGACGACAACCGCTCGCTGGCGCAGGGCGAGGCCGGCGAACTCTGCGTCAAGGGCCCGCAGGTGATGCAGGGCTACTGGCAGAAGCCGGAGGAGAACGCCAAGGTCTTCACGCCCGACGGCTGGCTGCGCACCGGCGACGTCGCGGTGATGGACGACAAGGGCTACTTCCGCATCGTCGACCGCAAGAAGGACATGATCCTGGTGTCCGGCTTCAACGTATACCCCAACGAGATCGAGGCGGTCGCCGCGCTGCACCCGGGCGTGCTGGAGTGCGCCTGCATCGGCGTGCCCGACGACCGGTCCGGCGAAGCGCCCAAGCTGTTCGTGGTGCGCAAGGACCCCGCCCTCACCGCCGAGGCGCTGCTGCAGCACTGCCGCGACAACCTCACCGGCTACAAGATTCCGAAGCACGTGGTCTTCGTCGAGTCCCTGCCCAAGACCAACGTCGGCAAGATCCTGCGCAAGGACCTGCGCGACCTGAAATGAAGCCGCGCACGATCCTGATCACCGGCTGCTCCAGCGGGATCGGCCGGGCGCTGGCGCTGGAACTGCAGGCTCGCGGCCTGGCCGTGTGGGCCACGGCGCGCCGGCCCGAGACCCTGAAGGATCTTGAAGACCGCGGCATCCGCTGCGCGGCGCTCGACGTGGACTCCCCCGACAGCATCGCCGCCCTGGCGGCGCGGCTGGACAGCGAAGGCGTGGCCCTGGACGTGCTGGTCAACAACGCCGGCTACGGCGCCATGGGCCCGCTGGCCGAGATGCCGGCGGCGGAACTGCGCCGCCAGTTCGATACCAATGTGCTGTCGCTGATGGCCCTGACCCAGGCCCTGCTGCCGCCGATGATGCGGCGCCGCAGCGGCATGGTGGTCAACCTCGGCAGCGTCTCCGGCGTGCTGGTGACGCCGTTCTCCGGTGCCTACTGCGCGACCAAGGCGGCGGTGCATGCGCTGTCCGATGCACTGCGCATGGAGCTGGCGCCCTTCGGCATCCACGTGATGACGGTGCAGCCCGGGGCGATCCAGTCGCAGTTCGGCGCCACGGCGACGGCGGGTATTGCCGCGCGCGGCGTCTCGGCCTACGCCGCGGTAGCCGATGCGGTGATGGCCCGCGCCGGCGCCTCGCAGCAGCATTCGACGACGGCGGAGAAGTTCGCGCGGGTGCTGGCGGACGCGATGCTGGCGCGGCGTCCGGCGGCACAGGTCCGCATCGGCAACGGCAGCCGCGCGATGCCGCTGGTGAAGCGGCTGGTTCCGACGGGGCTGCTGGATTGGGTGCTGCGGAAGAAGTTCAGGCTCGACCAGCCGCTTTAGGAGATAATGAAATGTGGGAGCGGCTTTAGCCGCGATCTTTTGCGCACACGCCAAAAAGATCGCGGCTAAAGCCGCTCCCACAACAGCAATCAACCCTCAGCGCTGCGTCTCCGGCAGCGCGATATTCATCTCCAGCACTTCCAGCCCGTCCTCGCGCTGCAGCTGCACGTTGACGGCGCTGTCCGGCACCTGCACGTACTTGCGCACCACGGCGAGGATTTCCTCGCGCAGCTGGCCGATGTAGGCCGGGCCACCGCCCATGCGTCCGTCGCGCTGGTGCGCGACGACCACCTTGAGCCGCTCCTTGGCGAGGTTCGCCGAGTTCTTGCTGGGCTCCGCCCTGAAAAATTTGAGCCAGTCCATCGATCAGGTCCCGAAGAGCTTGGTGAAGAAGCCCTTCTTCTCCGCGGTCATGAAACGGTGCGGGCGCTCCTCGCCGAGGAAACGCGCCACCAGGTCGTCGTAGGCCTGTCCGGCGTCGGTCTCGCGCGCGGCGATGACCGGGGTACCGGCGTTGGACGAGGTCAGCACCGCCGGGGATTCAGGGATGGCGCCCAGCAGGGGGATGCCCAGGATTTCCCTGACGTCCTCCACCGACAGCATCTCGCCCTTTTCGACGCGGGCCGGGTTGTAGCGGGTCAGCACCAGGTGCTCCTTGACCCGCCCGGCGCCGGATTCCACCTTGCGGGTCTTGCTGGCCAGCAGGCCGAGCACGCGGTCGGAGTCGCGCACCGAGGAGACTTCCGGGTTGGTCACCACCAGGGCCTCGTCGGCGAAGTACATCGCCAGGTGCGCGCCCTTCTCGATGCCGGCCGGCGAGTCGCAGACGATGTAGTCGAAGTCCTGCGCCAGCTCGTTGAGGACCTTCTCGACGCCCTCGACGCTCAGCGCATCCTTGTCGCGGGTCTGGCTGGCGGCGAGGATGTAGAGATTGTCGATCTGCTTGTCCTTGATCAGGGCCTGGCGCAGGTTGGCCTCGCCGTGGATCACGTTGACGAAGTCGAACACCACGCGGCGCTCGCAGCCCATGATCAGGTCGAGGTTGCGCAGACCGACGTCGAAGTCGATGACCACGGTCTTCTTGCCGCGCATGGCCAGGCCGGTGGCAAAGGAGGCACTGGTGGTGGTTTTGCCCACGCCACCCTTGCCGGAAGTCACTACGACGATTTTCGCCACGGGTTTCCCTTTAAAAAGTCTTGCTCGAATACGTGTTGGCGCGGCCGGGGGCCACTACCAGTCCAATCTTTCCAATTTCAGCTTGCCGTCGGCAAGCCAGGCCTGCACCGGCTTGCCGCGCAGGTCGCCCGCCATCTGGTCGGCCACGGCGTAGACGCCGGCGATGGCCACCAGTTCCGCCTCGAAACGGCGGCAGAAAATCCGCGCCTGGATGTCGCCGCTGGCACCGGCGATGACCCGCCCGCGCGCCGCGCCGTAGACGTGGATGCAGCCGTCGGCCACCACCTCGGCGCCGGCACCGACAATGTTCATGGCCACCAGGTCGGCCCCGGCGGCATAGATCTGCTGGCCCGAACGGACCGGCTCGGTGACAATCCGGGTGGGGGCCCGCTGGGCGGCCGGGGCCGCTGCCGGCGCAGGGGCCGGCGCGGGAGCCGGGGCTGCGGCCGCGGGCGCAGGGGCCGGAGCGGGCGCCTCCGCGGCCGCGACTTCCGCCCGGGGCGCGGGGGCCGGTCGGGCACCGCGGCCTTCCGGCGGCAACACCGCCAGGCCCCAGTTGCGCGCCGACTCGTTGAGGGGACCGTCGCTGACCCCCAGCGGCTGCAGGCCGGCGGTGCGCAGTGCCGACAGGATGCCGCCCAGTTCCAGCGCCTGGTCCGACTCGATCACCACGGGCATGCCCTGCATCGCCGGCGGCATCGATTTCGCGAAGTCGCGAATCTGCTCTTCCACCGTGAGGGGATCGTGGACGAGGACACGCAGCCGGCTGACCGACAGCATGCGCCCCTTGAATTCAAGCGCTTTGGTAGACGTCATGGAGAAGCCTGGGAGTCACGGCGATTTTACACGCCCGTGACAGCTTGGGGGCCCCTGCCCCGCATTGGATGCAGCAGGCACCGGCGATGGCCTGTGTTTTGCTATGGCTGTGCTAGCTTACATGGGACATTCAGGATGACAGCCTTGGCAGGCCTACCGATGGGATCAGGGATCGACTGGCGGAAGTATCGCTGCGAGAAGTTCTATGACGAGCTGTTCGCAGCGCCAGGGGTCCCCCGGGCGGCGGCGCAGCAGCTGGCGGAATACCTGGACGACCTGTCCGAGACCGAGCTGTCCGAGCGCCGGCTGGCGGCGGAACTGGCGATCCGGGTCATGGGCATCACCTTCACGGTCTACACCGAGGGCAAGAACGTCGACCGTGCCTGGCCCTTCGACATCATCCCCCGCACGATCCCGCGGACCGAGTGGCAGCACACCGAGGCCGGCCTCAAGCAGCGCGTCCAGGCCCTGAACCACTTCATCCAGGACATCTACGGCGAGCAGAAAATCATCAAGGACAAGATCTTCCCGGCCGACCTGCTGGAAGAATCGGTCAATTTCCGCTCGCAGTGCGTCGGCATGCGCCCCAAGGGCGGGGTCTGGGCGCATATCTGCGGCAGCGACCTGGTGCGCCATTCCGACGGCACCCTGTACGTGCTGGAGGACAACCTGCGGGTGCCCTCGGGCGTCAGCTACATGGTGGAAAACCGCCTGGTGACCAAGCGCGTGTTCCCGGAAATCTTCGAGAACATGAACATCCTGCCGGTGGACGACTACCCGGCCCAGCTCTACGACACCCTGGCAGCGATGTCGCCGCGCCCGGGCGAAGTCCCCAACATCGTCCTGCTGACGCCGGGCATCTACAACTCGGCCTATTTCGAGCACTGCTGGCTGGCCCAGCAGATGGGCATCGAGCTGGTGGAAGGCCAGGACCTGTCGGTGGGCGACGACGACTGCGTCTACATGCGCACGATCTACGGCCCGCAGCGGGTCGACGTGATCTACCGCCGCATCGACGACCTGTTCCTCGACCCGGAGGCCTTCAACCCCGACTCGATGCTGGGGGTCAAGGGCGTGATGCGCGCCTGGCTCAAGGGCAAGGTGGCCCTGGTCAACGCCCCCGGCGCCGGCGTGGCCGACGACAAGGTGGTCTACGCCTTCGTGCCGCAGATGATCAAGTACTACCTCGGCGAGGACGCGATCCTGCCGAACGTGCCCAGCTACCTGTGCATGGACCCCAAGCAGCGCGACTACGTGCTGGCCAACCTCGACCAGCTGGTGGTCAAGCCGGCCAACGAGTCCGGCGGCTACGGCATGCTGATCGGGCCCGCGTCCACCAAGGCACAGCGCGAGAAATTCCGCGAGCTGATCCTGGCCAACCCGCGCAACTACATGGCCCAGCCGACGCTGTCGCTGTCGACCGCCCCGACCATGACCGAGGAAGGCGGCATCGAGCCGCGCCACCTCGACCTGCGGCCCTTCATCCTGTCGCGCGGCGACAGCACCTACGTCACCACCGGCGGGCTGACCCGCGTGGCCATGGTCAAGGGCTCGCTGGTGGTCAACAGCTCGCAGGGCGGCGGCGCCAAGGACACCTGGATCGTCGACATGGAAGGCCAGCAGCCGACCCTGGGCTCGATCGAGACCGGCCAGTCGCAATCGCAGTCCCAGTCGCAGTCTTCCGGCGCGGAGGCCGCCTGATGCCCACTTCGTTCCAGGAGAGCAACTGATGCTCTCGCGCGTCGCCGACAACCTCTACTGGTTCGGACGCTACCTGCAGCGTGCCGAAAACACCGCCCGCATCGTCAACGTCCACGGCCACCTGATCTTCGACCTGCCGCGCCAGGTGGAATTCGGCTGGCTGCCGCTGGTGCAGATCCTGGGCCAGGAAGAAGAGTTCAACGCCCGCTACGCCGGCGAATCCGGCGAGGCGCAGATCATGCGCTTCCTGCTGCTGGACGAGGAGAACCCGGCCTCGATCATCCGCTCGCTGCACCACGCCCGCGAGATCCTGCGCACGATCCGCGAATGCGCGCCGCGCGAGGTCTGGGAGCGGCTCAACGACCTGCACTACCTGGTGCAGGAGAAGGGCGACAAGGCCCTGACGCGCTCCAAGCGCCAGGACTTCCTGCAGCAGATCGTCGACGGCGCGCTGGTGATCTACGGCATGATCGGCGCCAACATGAGCAAGGACGTGGGCTTCCACTTCATGCGCATCGGCAGTGCCATCGAGCAGGCCGACATGACCACGCGCATCATCGACGTGCGCTCCTCCAGCCTGATCAAGCCCAAGGCCGCCGAGGAACTGGCGCCGTTCCAGAACATCCAGTGGATGGGCGTGCTGCGCTCGCTGATGGCCTACCAGATGTTCCGCCGCCACGTGCGCGGCCGCGTCAACGGCCCCAACGTGCTGCGCTTCCTGCTGCAGAACCGCGAGTTCCCGCGCAGCGTGATGTACTGCCTCAACTACATCTCCCACACCCTGCCCAAGCTGCCGCCGGACCGCCCGCTGCAGCGCACCCTGGACCGGGCACGGGCACTGGTGATGGACGCCGACGTGGATCGCCTGATGCTGGGCGGCATCAGCGAAGTCATGGACGAGATCCAGGTGGGCCTGGCGAGCGTTCATGAGGGTGTGAGCGAGGCTTACTTCAAGCTTTGAGCTTCTGAGCTTCTGTCCCCTCGCCCGCTTGCGGGAGAGGGTGCCCGGAGGGCGGGAGAGGGTTTCTGTAAATCGTGGCCAGGCTGGCCATCCCGCCATACACAGAAACCCTCTCCCCTGCCCCTCTCCCGCAAGCGGGCGAGGGGAGAAAAGGCGGAGCTAGTGCCCGTGATTCAACGGCAGCGTCTGCTGATTCGGATCCGCTTCCCACTCGAACTTCGGCAGGGTCTCGCGGAACACCTTTTCCAGCTGCTCGCCCCAGGCCTTCTTCAGGGCGGCGTAGTACGGCGTGTCCAGGTCCAGGCGCAGGCGATGGCCGATCTCCAGCGCGTCGCGCGGCAGGATCGCCACGTCCAGCGGCGGGCCGACCGTGAGGTTGGATTTCATCGTCGAGTCCAGCGACACCAGGGCGCAGCGGGCCGCGTCCTCCAGCGAGGTCTGGCTCATCTTGATCATGCGGTCCAGGATCGGCTTGCCGTACTTGCTCTCGCCGATCTGCAGGTAGGGCGTCTCCGGCGAGGTGGCGATGCAGTTGCCTTCCGGGTAGACCAGGTACAGCGCCGGCTCCTCGCCGAGGATCTGCCCCCCCAGGATCAGCGTGGCGCGGAAATCGACGTTGCTGTACTGGCCGCCCTGGGAGAAATCGCGCTGGGCGCGCACCAGCAGCTGGCCGATGTACTCGGCGGCGTCGTACATGTGCCGCGCGCCGCGCAGGCTCAGTTCCGGCGGGGCCGCGCTGTTCCAGTCGCGCCAGGCATGGTTCAGCACCGACTGGGTGGTGGCCAGGTTGCCGGCCGACAGCAGCACGAATACGCGTTCGCCGGGCAGCTCGAAGCTGTGCAGCTTGGGGTGCGAGCGGACGTCGTCCACCCCCGCCGTGGTGCGGGTGTCGCCGGCGAAGACGAGTCCGTCATTCACCTTGATCGCTACGCAGTACGTCATTGCCCTCTCGTCTCGCAAGGTTCTTCGGCGGGGGCGGCATTGTAGGTCCACCCCGGCGCAGCGCAAATGGCCGTGCCGCAGGAGGAAGCACACGCCATGCCATCGACTACCGGTCCCCGCTAGTATGCGGGCATAGACCTTGGGAGAACCAGCAATGACCGAGCGGACCATCGAATTCTTCTGGGATGCGGCCAGTCCCTATACCTACCTGGCGGCCACGCAGATCGAGGCCCTGGCCGAGCGCTGCGGCTGCAAGCTGCAGTGGCGGCCGTTCGTGCTGGGCAAGGCCTTCGAGGCCACCGGCAACCGCGCGCCGGCCATGATCCCGGCCAAGGGCAAGTACCTGTTCAAGGACCTGCGCCTCTGGGCCAGGCACTACGGCGTGCCGCTGTTCTTCCCGCGCGTGTTCCCGGTCAACAGCCTGACCGCCGGGCGCATCGCCTGCGCGCTGCCGCCGGAACGGGTCGGGGCCTGGGCCAAGGCCGTGATGGACGCCTACTGGACCCGCGACGCCGACATCAGCCAGGCCGAGGTGCTCAAGGGCGTGGCCGATGCCGCCGGCTTCGACGGCGCGGCGCTGCTGGCGGGGGCGCAGGAGCAGCCCGCCAAGGACCTGCTGCGCGCCAACACCGACGAGGCGGTGGAACGCGGCGTGTTCGGCGCACCGACCTTCTTCGTCGGCGAGCAGATGTTCTGGGGCAACGACCGCCTGGTGCTGCTGGAGGACTACCTCAAGGGCAAGCTGGCGGCCTGAGGACGGAATCCATGCAGGAATCACAGGACAGCGGCGCCAGGGTCTGGTGGTATGCCAACGGCAGCGAGCAGCACGGCCCGGTGAGCGGCCCGGAGCTCAAGCGCATCGCCGCCGGGGGCGGCCTGCGCCAGGATGCGCTGGTCTGGCGCGAGGGCATGGCGGAGTGGATCACGGCGGCCTCCGTGCGGGGGCTGCTGCCTGCGGCGGCAACCGCGCCGCCACCGCCGCCTCCCCCACCCGTCTCGCCCCAGCGGGAGGCGACACCGGGAACCTGGGCGGCCCCGGCGCCGCCCGGCCCCGCAAGCAACGAGGCGCCATGGTTCGCCGTCTCCACCACCAAGCTGCTGGTGATGTCGTTCTGCACGCTGACCTTCTACAACCTCTACTGGCTGTACCAGAACTGGCTGCGGATCCGGCAGCGCGATCGCAGCGACATCTCGCCCGTCGCCAGGACCCTGTTCGGCATCTTCTTCGTCCACGTGCTGTTCCGGCGGGTCCGGGACGATGCCGAGGCCGCCGGCCTGTCTCCCTCGTACAGCGTCGCCCTGCTGACCACGCTGTTCATCGTGATGGCATTGACCTGGAGGCTGCCGGACCCCTGGGACTGGATTTCGGCGATGCATGTCTTCGTGCTGCTGCCGGTGCAGGCGCTGGCAAACCGGATCAATGCCGCCGTGGCTCCGGGACACGAGCGCAACGAGCGCTACAGCGGCGCCAACATCGCCACGATCGTCATCGGCGGCCTGCTGATGGTGATGGCGGTGCTCGGCTCATTCATCGAGGAGGAGCCGGAGGAGGAGAACTCCGGGCAGCGGCGCAAGCCCGGCCGTTCCGCGCCGGTGGCCATGCCGCACGCCATCCCTTCCGGCGACGCTCAGGCGTAGTCGTCGACCAAACCAAGACGGTAGAGACGGCGGCGCGGGCCACCGTTGCCGATGTCCGCCGGCAAACTGCGCGGATCGCCGCGGCGCGGCGGCGGCAGCGCGGCGACCTGCGAGCGCGCCATGTCCAGCCCCTGCCCGTTCAGCAGCTCGCGCAGCTGCGGCAGCGACTGCGACAGCAGTTCGCGCGTCGCCGCATGCGCGGCCTGGAAGGAGACCTCGGCAACCTGGCCCTGGGTCTCGATGCGGATGCGGATCGGGCCCAGTTCCTCAGGATGCAGGTCGATGGTGGCTTCGGACAGGCCCAACTCCGTGGCCCAGCTGACGCGCTCGCCCAGGCCGGCGCTCCAGTCGGGATCGCTCAGCGCCAGCGGCGCCAGGGGCACCGCTGCGGACGGCACGGCGGGAGCCGAAGCCTGCGAGGCAACGACAAGCGGCAGGGACGCAGGCGGCTGCGGAATCAGCAGGGCCGGCGGGACCGATGGCACGGGAATTTCGGCTGTCGCCAGCGGCAGCGGGGTCTCGGCCGGTTTCGGCAGGGACGCGGTGACCCCGGCGGAAACATCGTCCGTGCCCGCGGCAGGGACCGTGGCGTCGTTCGCAGCCGCCGTGGACGGCAGCTTGCCGGGGGGCGGCGGCAGCGGCACCAGGGCCAGCAGCCAGTTGACCAGGGCGGCGGGAGGCGCCGCGGCTTCATCCTGCACCGGCGGCTCCGGCGCCTCGGCCGCCGGGGCGGCCGGCGTCTCGTCCACGACGGTAGCCGGCAGGCTGAACAGCAGCAGCGACTCGGCGTCGAGAGCCGGCAGGCTGGCGGCCGGCGGCGTTGCGGCAGCGGCAACGCTGCCGATGGCGGGCAGCGGGCTCATGAGATCGGGTCTTTCTGGGTGGCAACGAAGCGGCGCAGCGCCAGTTCGTCGGCACCGCGCTGCTCGCGGCGCTCGTCCTGGCGTTGCTCACGGCCGCGATAGCAGGCGGCCAGCTGGTCCAGCACCGAGACATCGCGGCGCTTCAGCAGCCAGGCGGCGCGCTCGGCTTCCACCGCCAGCCGCGCGTCCTCCACCGCCTGCAGTTGGAAGCGTTCGGCATCGCGCAGGCGCGACAGGAAGGCCTGCCGGTTGAGCATCAGCACCGCCGTGGGGCCGGCCGGCGCGTGGGCGTATTCGTCGGCATAGCGGCGCAGCTCGGCCAGGCGCGCTTCCTGGTCGGCATGGCGGCGCTGCACCTCGGCCAGGCGGCGGGCCGCCTCGTCCTCGCGGGTTTCGGCGAGCGTTTGCAGCGGCACCAGGCGACGCGAGTTCATGGATTGTCCTTATGTGGTCAGCAGAGCATCAAGGGCACGGCGGCTGGCGTCGAAGCCGGCCGGCTCGCGCACGTCTTGGCGCAGGAATTCCTCGATGCGCGGCCAGCGCGCGATCGCGGCATCGACGCGGGCATCGGAGCCCTTCTGGTAGGCGCCGATATTGATCAGGTCGCGGTTGCGCTGGTAGGCGCTGAACAGCGCCTTGAACTGGCGCATGCGCTGCTGGTGTTCGGGCACGGTGATCTCGTTGGCGACACGCGAGATCGAAGCCTCGATGTCGATCGCCGGGTAGAGCCCGGCATCGGCGATGGCGCGCGACAGCACGATATGGCCGTCGAGGATGCCGCGCGCGGTATCGGCGATCGGGTCGTTGGGATCGTCGCCCTCTGTCAGCACGGTATAGAAGGCAGTGATCGAGCCGGCGCCGTCGATGCCGTTGCCGGCGCGCTCGACCAGGGCCGGCAGCTTGGCGAACACCGAGGGCGGATAGCCGCGCGTGGTCGGCGGCTCGCCCACGGCCAGGCCGATCTCGCGCTGCGCCTGGGCGAAGCGCGTCAATGAATCCATCAGCAGCAGCACGTGGCGGCCCTGGTCGCGGAAGTACTCGGCGATGGCGGTGGCCAGGTACGCACCGCGCAGGCGCATCAGCGGCGAACGGTCGGCGGGCGTGGCCACCACCACCGCGCGGCGCAGGCCCTCGGGGCCGAGATTGTGGTCGAGGAAGTCGCGGACTTCGCGACCGCGCTCGCCGACCAGGCCGACGACGATGACGTCGGCCTTGGTGAAGCGGGTCATCATACCCAGCAGCGTCGACTTGCCGACGCCGGTGCCGGCGAACAGGCCCAGGCGCTGGCCGCGGCCGACGCTGAGCAGGGAGTTGATGGTGCGCACGCCGACGTCCAGCGGCTCGCTGATCGGGCTGCGCGACAGCGGGTTGATCTGGGTGCCCTGCAGCCTCGCGTAGGCGTTGCAGTCGAGGCGGCCCTTGCCATCCAGGGGGCGGCCCTCACCGTCGAGCACGCGGCCCAGCAGGCCCTCGCCCACTGCCACCTCGGCGGCATGGCGGATCGGGATCACGCGCGCATTGGGCTTGAGTCCCTGCATGTCGCCGATGGGCATCAGGAAGGTGCGGTCACCGGAGAAGCCGACCACCTCGGCCTCCAGGCCGGTGCCGTCGGCATTGGCGACGCGGCAGCGCGCGCCGATCTGCACCTGGCAACCGACGGCTTCCAGCGTCAGGCCGACGACACGCTTGAGCGTGCCCTCCACCATCAGCGTACGCGCGGCGGGAATGCGGGCGGTTTCGGCACGCAGGCGGCGCGTGAGAGTCCTGTTCCTCGCGGCGGCCCACTCGCTCATGCGAAATCCCCAGACTCGTAGGAGCGGCTGTTAGCCGCGAACGCGCGTTCGCGGCTAACAGCCGCTCCTACAAAAGAAACGCTCGTGTCGATCACTCCGCTTCTCCGATCAGACTCTGCGCCAGGTTCGCCTGGCGCGTATCGAGGCGAGCATCCACCTGGGCGGCATCGCTGACCACGCGGCAATCGCCGCGCATCAGGCCGGGATCGGCAACCACCCGCAGTTCGGCCACGTCCGGCGGCGCCACCAGGTGTTCCTGCAGCAACTTTGCGTCCTCCGGATGTGCCATCACGCGCATCTGCCGCGCATTGCCGTCGAGCGCGCCGATGGCTTCGCGCACCACGCCGAGCACGCGCGTCGGGTCCAGTTCCAGTTCCTGCTGCACCAGGCGGCGCGCGACCTCCACGGTCATCGCCACCAGGGTGCGCTCCACTTCCTCGTCGATCTGGGCCAGCGGCCGCGCCAGGTGCGCGACCAGCTCACGCAGGCGCGCGGCCTCGGCGCGTGCCTGCTGCAGGCCGGCGGCATAACCCTCGCCGTGGCCGCGGGCGAAGCCGTCCTGGTAGGCCGCGGCTTCCATTTCGTCGAGCTGCTGCGCGGTGTGCAGCACCACGTCCTCGGGACAGTGCCCGGGGCCCGGGAAGACCGGCGGCTCCCAGCGCAAGGGCAGCGTCAGCTCAGACAAATTCCTCTCCCTTGCCGCCCAGCGAAATCGTGCCGGCGTCGGCCAGGCGGCGCGCGGCCGCCAGGATTTCCTTCTGCGCCGCCTCGACGTCGGCGACGCGCGCCGGCCCCTTGGCTTCCATGTCTTCCAGCAGCATCTCGCCGGCGCGCTTGGACATGTTGCGCACGAACTTGTCCTTGACGCGCGCGTCGGCGCCCTTCAGCGCCATGCCCAGGGTTTCGGTGGACAGGTCGCGCAGCAGGGTCTGGATGCCGCGGTCGTCGACCTCGCCGAGGTCGTCGAACACGAACATCAGGTCCTGGATGCGCTGCGACAGGTCGGCATCGACCTCGCCGATCTTGCTGACGATGGACTGCTCCAGCGCCGAGTCCATCAGGTTGAGGATGCCGGCGGCGACCTTGATGCCGCCGACGCTCGAGGACTTGAGATTGCCGCCGCCGGAGAACTGCTTCTCCATGATTTCGTCGAGCTCGCGCAGCGCCGCCGGCTGGATGCCGTCGAGCCGCGCGATGCGCATCAGCACGTCGCCGCGCATGCGCTCGGGCAACAATTCCAGCACCTCGGCGGCCTGGTCCGGGTCGAGGTAGGCCAGCACGATGGCGACGATCTGCGGGTGCTCGTTGCGCACGAGATCCGCAACGGCGCGGGTCTCCATCCACTTGAGCGCTTCCAGGCCCTTGCTGTTGCGGCCCAGCAGGATGCGGTCGATCAGGCCCGAGGCCTTGTCCTCCCCCAGCGCACCCACCAGCACGCGGCGCACGTAGTCGTCGGCACCCACGCCGATCGCGGTCTGGTTGTCCAGCTCCATCACGAAGCGGTCGATCACCTCGTTGGCGCGCTCGCGCGAGACATTGCTCAGCGAGGCCATGGCCTGGCCGACCTTCTGCACGTCCTTGGCGCCCATGTGCTTGAGCACCTCGGCGGCCTCGGTCTCGCCCAGCGACATCAGCAGGATCGCGGCGCGCTCGGCGCCTCCGATATCCGCAGCGGGAGTCGAGTCACCCATCATTCTTGCCCAATCCAGTTCTTGACGACCTGCGCGACGCGCTTGGGATCCTGGCCGACCGCGGCGCGCGCGGTCTGCAGCTTCTGGTCATAGGGGTCGGGCAAGGCCGCGACCGCGGCGTTGCCGGCGCCGCGTCCCAGGGCAATGGGCCCGTCGGACACCACGCGCACGTCGTCGGAGCCCAGGCCACCGGCACCACCCGGTCCCGGCAGCGCGGTGGCCGCGCGTGCCGACAGCGGCGTGGCCAGCAGCTGGCGCAGCACCGGGCGCAGCACCGCGAAGATCAAGGCCAGCACGATCAGCGCACCGCCGACATGGCGCAGGCCGTCGCGCAGCTGCGGGTTCTGCCACAGCGGCAGGTCTTCCGGCGTCACGGCGTCGGGCTGCACGAAGGGCGCGTTCTGCACGCTGAGGCTGTCGCCGCGCTGCGGGTCGAAGCCGACGGCCTCGCGCACCAGGGCGTTGACCTTCTCCAGTTCGGCCTTGTTCAGGGCCACCATCGTGGCTTTCTTGTCGGCACCGACGCGCGGCACGTAGTCCACCAGCACCGCCACCGAGAGACGGCGGATGTTGCCCACCGGCTGGCGCGTGTGGCTCAGGGTGCGGTCGATCTCGTAGCTGCGCGAGGACTGCTTGCTCTGCGACAGCGGCGTTTCGGCGCTGCCATTGGCGCCCGTGAGCTGGTTCAGCGGCGGGTTGGCGGTCTGCGGCGGCGGCTGGTTGCTGGTGGCGCCGGGAATGCCGCCGGCCTGGCCGGAAGCGCTGCGCTGCTGCTCCTCGGACACCTGCTCGCTGCGCACGGTGGCGGAGTCGGGCTTGTAGGTCTCGCGCGCCTCCTCGGTCACCGAGAAATCCAGGTCGGCGCTGACCTGGGCGCTGACGCGGCCGGCACCGAGCATCGGCGTCAGCAGCTGCTCGATGCGGCGCACGTAGTCGGACTCGACGCGGCGCGCATAGTCGAACTGCTCGCCGCTCTGGCCCAGCGGGCTGCTGGCGTCGTCGCGCGTCAGCAGGCGGCCGTTCTGGTCCACCACGGTGACGGCGGAGGGCTGCAGGTTGGACACGCTGCTGGCGACCATGTGCACGATGGAAGCGACCTGGTCGGGCTCCAGCGAGCGGCCGGCATGCAGTTCCACCAGCACCGAGGCGCTGGCGGCCTCGCGGTTGCGGGTGAAGGCGGAGGCCTTGGGCAGCGCCAGGTGGACGCGGGCGGCGCGCACCGGCTGCAGCGTGGAGACACTGCGCGCCAGCTCGGTTTCCAGCGCGTGCTGGTAGCGCGCGGTCTCGATGAACTGGCTGGTGCCGAAGCCCTGCTCCTGCTGGATCATCTCGAAGCCCTGGGCGCTGCCGCGCGGCAGGCCCTGCGAAGCCAGCTTGAGGCGCGCCTCGTGCACCTGGTCGGCCGGCACCGAGACGGCACCGCTGACGGTATCGACCTGGAAGGGGATGTTGGCCGCACGCAGGGCCTCGCCGATCTCGGCGGCGTCCTTGTCGGCGAGATTGCCGTAGAGCGGGGTGAGATCCGGCTTCTGCGACCAGGTGAACATCATGAAGCCGGCGGCAACCGCCAGCGCCACGCCGACCAGCATGAGCAGCTGGCGCAGCGCCGGGAGGTCCCTGAGGCTGCGCGGGGGAGAAAGAGCGAGTTCGGCCATGGCGTGTTATTCCCGAACTAGATCGGCATGTTCATGATGTCCTGGTAAGCACTTACCAGGCGATTGCGGACTTCGACCATTCCCTTGAACTGCACCTGCGCACGGGCGCCGGCCACCATCACGGAGGCCAGGTCGGTGTTCCGGTCGCCCATGGCGAAGGCGGTCTGCAGGCGCGAGCTGTCCTGCTGCGCTTCGTTGACACGGTTGACGGCGCCCTGCAGCACCGACTCGAAGCCGGCCTTCTGCGCCGCAGGCTGCGCAGCCGCCGGCACGCCGGCCGGACGCTGCGTCGCCTGGGTCTGCATCGCGCGGATCTGCGCGAGTACATTGTTGATGCCGATCTCGTTCATCGCGGTTTTCCGGATGGGTTTGAGAGGAAGGGTGCAAGACCTGTTCCCGGGGAAAACGGATTCATGGCGCGGTTTCCGGGGCTTGAGTCGTCAAGGATTTGGCGGGGCTTCAGTTCCCCTCTCCCGCAAGCGGGAGAGGGGAAAAAAACACCCTCACGCGCTCAACTGCTCGCCCTCACCCGCCAGCTCGCGCGTCAAGCCGTACTTGCGCAGCTTCTCCACCAGCGTGGTGCGGCGGGTGTTGAGCAGCTTGGCGGCATGGGCGACGACACCGGAGGACTGCGCCAGGGCCTGGCGGATCAGCGCCAGTTCGATGCCCTCGATGTGGTCCTTGAGGTTGACGCCTTCCGGCGGCAGCTGGCTCAGGGCGGCGATGGCGCTGGCGGTGGACGGCGGCGGCAGCAGGCCGGCGGCGGCGAGCATCGCCTCGTGGCGGTCCTCGGCGGGCTCCTCGGCCGGCGTCAGCGTCAGCTGGCCGGCGCGGTAGCGCTGCGGCAGCAGCTGGGCGCCGACGTTGGCGCTGGGGTGCAGCACCGCGAGGCGCTCCACCAGGTTCGACAGCTCGCGCACGTTGCCCGGCCAGTGGTAGGCCCGCAGCGCGTGCACCGCGTCCGGCGCCAGGCGCACCGAACCATGGCCGTTGCGCTCGTTGCCGGAGACCAGGTCGTCGATCAGCAGCGGCAGGTCCTCCAGGCGCTCGCGCAGCGGCGGCATCTCGATGGGGAACACGTTGAGGCGGTAGAACAGGTCTTCTCGGAACGTGCCCTTGACGATGTTCTCCTCGAGGTTGCGATGGGTCGCGGCGATCACGCGCACGTCGCAGCGCACGCTGCGGTTGGAGCCGACGCGTTCGTAGGTGCGCTCCTGCAGGGCACGCAGGATCTTGACCTGCATCGGCAGCGACATGTCGCCGATCTCGTCGAGGAACAGCGTGCCGCCGTCGGCCATCTCGAAGCGGCCCTTGCGCGAGGTGATGGCACCGGTGAAGGCACCTTTCTCGTGGCCGAACAGCTCGCTCTCGAGCAGCTCGGAGGGGATCGCGCCGCAGTTGACGGCGACGAAGGGCTTGTCGCGGCGGGCGGAGCAGGAATGCACCGCGCGGGCGACCACTTCCTTGCCGGTGCCGGACTCGCCGGTGATCAGCACGGTGGTGTCGAAGCCGGCGACCTGCTCGATCAGGCGGCGCGTGCGGCGCACCGCCGGCGAGTTGCCGGTGGGGCCAGCCTGGCGCATCGACTGCTGGTGCAGGTCCATGCGCAGCAGGCTGGCGCGGCGCAGGATCTCGTGCAGCTGCGGGTACTTCACCGGGTAGTCCAGCGACATGCAGGCACTGGCGTCGAGGTTGTGGCGCTGCATCAGCAGCTCCTGGCGCGGCTGCAGCACCAGCAGCGGCGGGTGGTAGCGATCGCGCTTGAGCCAGTCGACGAAGGCCGTGAACGGGGCCTCGTCACCGGTATCGCCGACCACCACCGCCAGCCAGTCCTGCTGGCGCTGCTGCGACAGGTTCAGTTCGGACACCGACTCCACCATGACCGGGCTGTGGTCGATGAACTGCAGGATCGCACCGAGCGTCTGCAACCGCGACGCGTCGGAATCCACCACCAGCACGCGGGATTCAGACATGGGCTTCTCCACGGGAGAACTCGCGCAGCAGCTGGGCGATGTTGTGTTCGTAGTCCTGCTTGTTGATGAAGCCGTCGGCGCCGGACTGCG
Source organism: Solimonas sp. K1W22B-7 (assembly GCF_003428335.1). Lineage (GTDB taxonomy): Bacteria > Pseudomonadota > Gammaproteobacteria > Nevskiales > Nevskiaceae > Solimonas_A. The sequence goes on along the minus strand of NZ_CP031704.1, from coordinate 1,246,785 downwards.
CGGCGAACTCGCGGTGCGCGGCGTCGTCGTAGTGGCTGGCGATGACCACCCGCGGCGGATGGTCCTGGGCCTTGATCAGGCGCGTGGCCTGCAGGCCGCCCATGCCGGGCATGGCCAGGTCCATGATGATCAGGTCCGGGCGAATCTCCTCGGCCAGGCGCACGGCGTCGTAGCCGTCGTAACCCTCGCCGACGACCTCCACCTGCGTGCCCGCCAGCAGGTGGCGCGCGAGCACCACGAAGGCCTTGTTGTCGTCGATCAGCAACGTCCGGAGGTTGTTCATGTTCATGCTCCTGCTTCTGTCTCTTGCAGCTCAACCCGCCATCGCGGCGGTGCGGGGGGACGGGATACCGCGCTCTTTGGCGGGCGCGATCTTCATGGCTTCGCGGTACTTGGCGACGGTGCGGCGGGCGACACGGATGCCCTGGCGCGCCAGCAGCGCGGCGATGTCGCCGTCGCACAGCGGCGTGCCGCGGCCTTCGCCGTCGATGATGCGGCGGATCATCGCCTTCACCGCCGTGCCCGAGGTCTCGCCGGCCAGGCCGGTGATCTGGCTCGGGAAGAAGGCCTTCAGTTCGTACACGCCCCAGGGGGTCTGCACCCACTTGTTGCTGGTGACGCGGCAGACGGTGGACTCGTGCATGCCGATGGCCTCGGCCACCTCGCGCAGCGTCAGCGGCGCCATGCCGACTTCACCGCTTTCGAGGAAGGCCCGCTGGCGCTGGAAGATCACGCGCACGGTGCGCAGCAGCGTCTGGTGGCGAATCTCCAGGCCGCGCACCAGCCAGCGCGCTTCCTGCAGCTGGTCGCGCAGCCCCCGGTGCGTGCCGCTCTGCGTCAGCAGGCGCTCGTACAGCTTGTTGACGCGCACGCGCGGCAGGCGCTCGGCATTGAGTTCCACCTTCCAGGCACCGGCCGTGCCGGTGACGAGCAGGTCCGGCGTCACCGCCTCGGCCGGGGCCGACAGTGCGGCGGCGGGCTTGGGGTTGAGGGTGCGGATCAGGGCCACCGCCTGGCCGATCTCGGCACGGCTGACGCCCAGCAGCGCCTGCAGTTCCTGGGTGCGGCCCGCGGCGACCAGGTCCAGCGCGGCGGCGGCGATGAATTCGGCGAGATCGCGGCCCGGGGTCTTCGGCGGCAGCATGCGCAGCTGCAGGCACAGGCACTCGGCGAGGTTGCGTGCGCCGAAACCGCTGGGCTCCACCGCCTGCACCTTGTCCAGCACCATCTCGACCTCGTCGAGGCCGGCGGCGAAGTTGGGCCCGAGGCGCGCGATGATCGCGTCCAGCGGCTGTTCCAGGTAACCGTTGTCGTCGATCGCCTCGATGATCGCCTCGGCGATCAGGGCCTCGCGGCGGCCTTCGATGGTCAGCTGCAGCTGCTCCAGCGCCGCGATGCGGGCGTCGGTCTGGGCGGCACTGGCGTGGCGCTCCTGCCAGGGACGGTCGTCGTCGTCGGAGGGCTCTCCGCCGGACCAGCTCTCGGCGCTGCTCCAGTCGAAGTCGGCCTCGACCTTGTCGTGGGCGCCGGCATCGATGCCGGTGACCTCGGCGTGCAGCTCGTCGGCGGGCGCTTCCTGCGGCACCGGCTCCTCGTCGGAACCCTCGGCCTCGTCCTGCTCCAGCATGACGTTGGTTTCCAGGGTCTGGCGCAGCTCCTGCTCGAGCTCCAGGGAGGACAGCTGCAGCAGCCGGATCGACTGCAGCAGTTGCGGCGTCATCGCCATGTTCTGGCTGGTCCGCAGGTGCATGTTGGTCTTCATTCCTCTCTCCTCGCCGCTTCTTCTATGGGGCCCATAGTTGGCGAGGATGGCTTACGTCCGTAGCGGAACATTCCCTACGCATTGTAGGGATTTACCCCACATATGACGGATTTCTGACGATCATCCGGCTTGGCCCGAAGGGAGTTGCACCATTCAAGTGCTTGTATCGAATGAAGATCGCAATGCAGCAAATCAGGCCATGCCCGGGCCACCCCCGGCGCTGTCGTTAAAAACTACTGGGTCGGGCCTGCTTGTAGGGGTTCTGCGCCCCTGCCAATGCAGGATCGCGACCAGGTGCCGGCGCCGGAAAGGCGGCGCGCATTCCGCCGCGGACACTCCGCAAACATTTGTCACAAAGGGCAAAAACTACCACTGCGGGGGCAGCGGCCAATCATTACCATTCCATGACAAGCCGCCGCGATGTACGGCAGGCCGGCGCGGCATCCCGCCGCAGCCAGAACCGGCGCAGCAATGAAGCTGCGACCTGAGGAGAGTCATGGTGTCGACATTCACTCCCGGCGGCCTCGGCCGTCTCGCTTTCGCATTGCTGTTCGCCGCGCTGGCCGGCTGCCACAGCAGCTCCGAGGTCAGCGCGACGCCCGGCGAGAACCCCGGCGGCGGCACGCCGGAACCGATCCCGGCCGAGCAGGCCTCCATCGACAGCGAACTGGGCACCGACCTGCTGTTCGCCAGCCGCTGCGATCCGCTGGACCCGCACTACTGCACCTTCCCCTGGCCCAACGACTACTTCACGGTCGCCGACGACAGCACCGACACCGGCCGCCACGTCAACCTGAAGCTGCTGTCGATGCCGCGCAACATCACCGGCAAGCCGATCACGCCGACCGACTTCAACCGCAACGACGGCTTCTCGCCGGGCAATGCGATCCTCACGCGCATCCCGGGCCTGGACCTGGCCAAGACCGGTGCCGTGCCGATCACCGACATCGGCGCCAGCCTGCGTGCCGACCAGCCGATCGTGGTGATCGACGCCGACACGCTGGAGCGCCACCTGATCTGGTCGGAGCTGGACGCCAACCTCACCAAGGCCAGTCTCTGCGACGCTCCCGATCCGCTGGCCGTGGTCAGCGGCCTGCTGGAGATCGACCAGATCACCGACCTGCTGCACACGCTCGAATCGCTGTGCGACGTCGTGCCGCTGCCGGAGAACCCGCTGAACGACCCGGGCCCGGCGCTGATCGTGCGCCCGGCCAAGAACTTCGAAGAGGGTCACCGCTACATCGTGGCGCTGCGCCGCATGAAGGACGGCGCGGGCGAGATCATCGAACCCTCCACCGCCTTCCGCATCTACCGCGACAACCACGTCAGCGAGCGCGCCGCGATCAATGACCGCCGCGCCCACATGGAAGAGATCTTCGAGAAGCTGGGCCGCGCCGGCATCGGCCGCTCCGATCTCTACCTGGCCTGGGACTTCACCGTGGCCAGCGAGCGCAACCTCAGCGAACGCGCGCTGAAGATCCGCGACACCGCCTTCGGCGACCTCGGCAACGCCGCGCCGGAATTCACCATCGACGCGGTCACCGACTTCAGCGCCGAGGAAAACGCCACCATCGCACGCCAGGTCACCGGCAGCGTCACCGTGCCGAACTTCCTGACCGGCAGCGGCGCCCCGGGCTCGCGTTTCAACACCAGCGGCAGCAGCGACGGCCTGCCGACGCAGAACGGCACGATGAGCGCCACGTTCACCTGCCGCATCCCGCGCGTCGCCTTCGGCAACGCCGCCAATGCGGCCGATGCCATCAGCGTGAACCTGGTGCGCCCCTCGATGTACGGCCATGGCCTGCTCGGCAGCCAGGGCGAGGTCGGCGGCGGCCACATCGGCGACACCGCGCAGAACCAGCGCATGATGTTCTGCGCACCGGACTGGATCGGCATGGCCGAAGCCGACGTGCTCAACGTGCTGACGCTGCTGCTCGACATGAGCAACTTCACCACGCTCACCGACCGCGGCCAGCAGGGCTTCCTCAACTGGATGTTCATCGGCCGCGCGATGATCCACGCCGGCGGCTTCTGCTCCAACGCCGCCTTCCGCGTCGGCGACAAGTGCGTGATCGACCGCCGCGAGCTGTTCTACGACGGCAACTCGCAGGGCGGCATCATGGGCGGCTCGCTGGTGGCGCTGTCGCCGGACATCCGCGCCGGCGTGCTCGGCGTGCCGGGCATGAACTACTCCACGCTGCTGCAGCGCAGCGTCGACTTCGACACCTACGCCGCATTCTTCTACACCGCCTACCCTGCCTCGCTGGACCAGGCCTTCACGCTGTCGCTGATCCAGCTGCTGTGGGACCGTTCGGAGATGAACGGCTACGTGCAGCACCTGCGCGCCGACGACCCGCTGCCCAACACGCCGCCCAAGCGCGTGCTGCTGCACCCGGCCTTCGGCGATCACCAAGTATCGATGACCACCGCCGAGGTCGCGGCGCGCACCATCGGCGCCAAGCTGCATTGCCCGGCCGTGGTCGGCGGCTCGCGCGCACAGCGCGGCGACAAGGTGCTGGCGGGCGTGCACCCGCAGGTGGAGATGGAGCCGGAGGGACTCAACATCCACCGCCGCCATGCCGACGACGAGCCCTACTACGGCATCCCCTGCCTGAGCTACCCGCACAACGGCTCGGCGCTGGTGGTCTGGGACAGCGGCCCGCTGTTCAAGCTCGACGGCTCGCCGAACCCGGACGGCGTCGCCACCCCGCCGATCGACAACCGCCCGCCGCGCCCGGAACTGGGCTACGGCGCCGACCCGCACAGCTTCCCGCGCAAGGACCCGAGAGCCCAGGCCCAGAAGGGCGCCTTCCTGCGCTCCAACGGCCGCGTGGTCAACGTCTGCGGCAGCGAGCCCTGCACGACCAAGGGGTTTGATCCGACGCCGTGATGCGTGCTGGCTGAAACGAAAAAGCCCGCCGGAAGGCGGGCTTTTTCATGTGCGGTGCTTTACTTACGCGGTTCGCCGCCGAAGCTGTACGGCGTCGGGAACGGCGTGACCTTGCCGCCCTCGCCGAGGATGCGCGCCGTGCCCTGCTTGTTGACCTCGTCGATGCGGATCACCGCATGCACCGGCACGTAGAAGCGCTCGACGTTCTCGAACTCGTTCTTCAGCTTCTCCTCGCCCGGGTCGACGACGATGCTGCTGCGCTCGCCAAACACCAGCTTGCCGATCTCGACGAAGCCCAGCATCGAGCCATGGCTGACTTCGCGCGCGTAGATCTCGTAGACCTGGTCGCGGTTGGTGAACTGGATGCGGTAGAGGCGGGGTTTGGTGGGCATGAGTCAAAAGCTGCGGTCGATGCGCTGAGTTTACACCCACCGCAGTTCTCCCTCTCACGGCGTGTCGAAAGGCCCGGAATGTAGGAGCGAGCTTGCTCACGACCTTCCTCTATTCCCACCGAACCGTTCATCCCGAGTGCCGCGTAGCGGTGTATCGAGGGCGCGCACAGCGGTGATGCCGGCGACTACGCCGGTCGGGAGCCGTGGATCCCTGTTGGTTTATTTCGCCTAAGGGCGAGTCACTTTCTTTGCTTGTGCAAAGAAAGTAACCAAAGAAAGCACACCCTGGGTGCGGGCGGCCCCGCTGAAGCGGGGCAACCTGCACGGTGGTCGAGCGCGACGGGTCGGACACACAGGCCATCCATGGCCTGCGTGTCCTCGGCCGGACGTCCTGTCCGGCTCGACCCTGCGCCCGCCCCCCGCGCAGGCACCCGCACAACAGGGGCCCAACGTCAAAAGCATTCGCTCACGCTCATCAAGCCTTCGGAAGAGTGATCCCAAACAGGCTTCACCTGATCGTTGCCAGTTCGCAAGGAACTTGAGCCCCTCTCCCCTCGTGGGAGAGGGGTTGGCGAGGGAATGGATTCCCGAGGTAGGGCAACGCATGGAGCAGTTGCCGAGAGAGGGGGAGGCCCGAAGATATTAACCCCAGCAAAAATACGGAACTCCGTTAGGAGATCACACCCGCCAGAAATTAAAATAGTCCCACGAGCTGCGAGAGGCCTCTCTCCTCCAGGCGCTGCGTATGGCGCCGCACCAGACGACCCGGGCTGACCGAGTAGGGCTCTGCTGACGCATCCGCGAATAGGTCGCGGACTCGTCTGGCTTCTTTAACAAGCTAGCTTCACTGCCCGCCGGGCTGCAGGGGTCCGGTGCGGCAGGTTTATTCCAGACATAAAAAAAGCGCCGGAGACCGGCGCCAAGTACACCCCACTCTTGGACAGTGGACTCGTCAGAAAAGCTCAACGGCTCCCGACTGCATCGATACCTGCGCCACCGGCTTGTGTGCCGGCTGGCGCCAATTCTCCGTGGCCGCCGGAACCGGCTGGCCTGAACCCTCGGCCTGGATCGCCTCGATACGCCGCAGGTGGCGCTCGGCGGAACCCAGGGCCTGGGTGACAATGTCTTCGAACTGCAGGCAACGGACCGCTTGACCCACCGATTGGGCGATATGTTCGCGGGAGGCGGAGACCTCTCGGATGCCGGCGGTGAGGCTGCCGTTGACCTCCTCGACCTGGCGCAGCAGGCGGCCGGCCTCGTCGCGGGCCTCGGTGCTGGCGCTCATGTCGCGCGAGGCCATCTCGCCGACCGTCTCGCGGACCTTGGCCACGGCGTCGCGCGAGCTGGAAACCAGCTTGCGGATCTGTTCGTTGAAGCTGGTGGAACGCTCGGACAGGTTGCGCACCTCCTCGGCCACCACCGCGAAGCCGCGGCCGGCCTCGCCGGCGCGCGCCGCCTCGATCGCCGCGTTCAGCGCCAGCAGGTTGGTCTGGTCGGCAATGGTCTTGACGTCGCCCAGCAGGTCGAAGATCGCATCGAGATGCTTGACCATCTCGTCGATCTGGCCGGCGCTGGCGGCGCTCTGGCGGCTGGCCTGGGCCAGCGCCTCCACCAGGCTGTTCATCAGGGTGCCGGCGGTGCCGGTGAAGTGGCGCACGCCGCCACCATCCTGCTGCTCGCCGTTGCGGCTCAGGATGCGGCCGACCGCACTGGCCTGCACCTGTGCCTGGCGGTTCATCTCCTCGAAGCTGCCGCCGAGCTGGCGCGTGGCCTCGGTGACCAGCTGCCGCACACGGGCGATCTCCTGCTGCGTGCCCTGCATCTCGGCGCCCATGCCGCGGCGCAGGTCGGCCAGCAGCTGGCGCTGCGATTCGCCCGCTGCACGCAGGGTCTTGAGTTCGGTCTCCGTGGCCTGGCGCTCGCGCCAGTATTCACGGCCGGCCCAGGCCCAGGCAGCCGCCATCAGCAGGACGCCGGCCCAGCTCGCCGTGGCCGGCAGGCCCGCCAGCTGGATGGCGAAATGCGCGGCGGTGAGCGCCAGCGCGGGAGGAATCGATTTGTTCAGGTTCATGGGGTGATCCCTGTGTTCGGGTGCGACTTCATCATTCAGGTCCAGGCCAGCAGCTGCCCGGCTATACGCTCCAGAGGCAAGACCTGTTCCGGGGCGTTGATTTTCACGGCGGACCCCGGCATGCCCCAGACCACGCTGCTGGATTCGTCCTGGGCCAGGGTATGGGCGCCGGCCTTGCGCAGCTCCAGCAGGCCGCGCGCGCCGTCGTCGCCCATGCCGGTCAGGATCGCGGCCACGGCGTTGCCGCCGGCATTCCTGGCGACCGAGCGGAACAGCACGTCGACGCTGGGACGGTGACGGTTCTCCGGCGCTGCGTCGGTGAGCCGGCAGACATAGCGGGCGCCGTCGCGCACCACCGTCAGGTGGCGGCCGCCGGGGGCGATGTAGGCATGGCCCGGCACGATCAGCTGGCCGTCGGCGGCCTCGCAGACCGACATGGCGGAGGTCCGGTTCATGCGCTCCGCAAAGGGCGCGCTGAACGCGGCGGGGATGTGCTGGGTGATGACCACCGCCGGGGCGTCGGGCGGCATCATGTCGAGCACCACCTTGATCGCCTCGGTGCCGCCGGTGGAGGCGCCGATCGCGATCAGGCGCTCGGTGGTGCGGAACGGCGTGCTGCGCCGCGCCGGCACGGCGGCGGCGGGCCTTGCGGCGGCCGGCCCGCGCGGGCGGGCACGAGCCACGGCCTTGAGCTTGCCGCGCAGTTCGTCGGCGTATTCGTGCAGGCCCTGGGCAACGTCGAGCTTGGGCTTGGTGACGAAGTCCACCGCGCCCAGCTCCAGCGCCTGCAGCGTGATGTCGGCGCCGCGCTCGGTCAGCGAGGACACCATCAGCACCGGCAGCGGATGCAGGCGCATCAGGTTCTCGAGGAAGGTCAGCCCGTCCATGCGCGGCATTTCCACGTCCAGCGTCAGCACGTCGGGCTTGAGCTGCTTGATCTTGTCGCGCGCGATGAAGGGGTCGCAGGCAACGCCCACGACCTCGATCTCCGGGTCGCCGGAGAGAATCTCGGTGAGCAGGCTGCGCACCAGCGCCGAGTCGTCCACCACCAGGGTGCGGATGCGGTTCATTCGAACAGCTCCACCGAACCGCCCTTGGGCTCCTGGCGCAGGCGGCTGAAGTAACGCGTCTCTTCGGCCGCGACCTGGCCGCGCTCGAAGGCCGGCAGCTTGCGCAGCATCACGCGGCCGCTGCGCGGGAAGTAATGGACATGGCGCGGGCAGTTGTCGAGCAGGTCCTGCGACAGCACCGGGATGCTCTCGCGCTCCAGGTATTCGAGCACGAAGGCGGAGTTGCGCTCGCCGACCTTGTTGTACTGGAAGCTCGGCAGCATGGCGCCGCCGCCGAAGACCTTGGCCTCCAGCCGGGCGCGCAGGGCGCCATGCTTGAGCAGTTCGTTGATCAGCATTTCCATGGCGTAGCCGCCATAGCGCGCGGACTCGCTGGCGCTGCCGCCGGACTCGCTGTCGGGCAGCATGAAGTGGTTCATGCCGCCGATGCCGCTCAGCGGATCGCGGATGCAGGCCGACACGCAGGAACCCAGCAGCGTCGTCAGGATGCAGTCCTGCGTCGTCACGACAAACTCGCCGGGCAGCACCTTGACCACCTGCGCGCTGTAGCGCGGATCGTAGTAAGGAACGGCCGCCTCGGAGACGGTACTGCGGGCCTTGCGCATCGCATACATCAGGTCCCTCCCTTTGCCGTGCGTCGATACACCGTGCGACCGCAGGGGGTCACGACGTCGGCAGCATGGAAGAAGCTCTCCGAGTGTCCGGCGAACAGCAGGCCGTCGGGCGTCAGCAGCGGCGTCAGCCGCGCCAGCAGGCGGTGCTGGGTCGGCTTGTCGAAGTAGATCATCACGTTGCGGCAGAAGATGCCGTGGAAGGGGCCACGCATCGGCCAACGCTCCGCCAGCAGGTTCAGCGGGCGGAAACTGACCAGGCGGCGCAGCGGTTCGGCGACGCGGCAATAGCCTTCCATGGACCCGGTGCCACGCGAGAAGAAGCGGCGCCGGCGTTCCTCGTCGAGCTTCTCGATGCGCTCGATCGGGTAGACCCCGCGCTCGGCGGCGGCCAGCACCTGGGTATCGACGTCGGTGGCGAGGATGCGCACCGGCGGGTCGTCACGGCCGAAAGCCTCGATCGCGGCCATCGCCATCGAATAGGGTTCCTCGCCGGTGGACGAGGCCGAGGACCACAGCCGCAGCGTCTCGCCGCGCGACTGCAGCCTGAGGTGCCCGGCCAGGATCTCGAAATGATGCGGCTCGCGGAAGAACGCCGTCAAGTTGGTGGTCAGCGCGTTGGTGAAGGCCTCCCACTCCGGGTTGTCCGGATCGTCCAGGCGCGCCAGGTAGTCGCCGAAGGAGTCCAGGTGCAGCGCACGCAGGCGCCGTACCAGCCGGCTGTAGACCATGTCGCGCTTGGCCGGCGCCAGCGAGATGCCGGCGCGGCCATGGATCAGTGCGCGCACGCGTTCGAAGTCGCTGCGGGCAAAAGCGAACTCGCGAGCTTCAGCCACCGCCATGACGCACCCTCCCCTGTCCATTCTCCTCCGACAGCCGCGACAGCAGCGGCCGCAACGGACACTGGCGCGTCTCCACCGGCATCAGCGCGGTGGAGCCGCTCAGGCTCAAACCCCAGTTCGCCAACAGTCGCAGCCACGACGCCGGCTCGGAGGCCAGGGACTCAGCTTGCTTGACGATCGACATGGCGATGCTCCGTCCGGGCCGGGCTCAGAACTCGGTCCACTGCTCGCTGTGACGCTCGCCGGACCCGTTGACGCGAACCGGGGCGGCCGCGGCGGCGGGGCGCGCGGCGACAGCCGGGCGGGTGGCGGAGCGGGCCGCGGCGGGCTTGGCGGTGGCGCGCGGCGCCGCCGCTGCCGCCAGGCCCGCGGCCTGCTCTGCCAGGCGGAAGCGGCTGACCGAAGCCTGCAGTCCGCCGGCCTGCTCTTCGAGCGAGCGGGCGGCGGCGGTGGCTTCTTCCACCAGCGCGGCGTTCTGCTGGGTCACCTCGTCCATCTGCGTGATGGTCTGGTTGACCTGCTCGATGCCCTGGCTCTGCTCCTGCGAGGCGGCGGTGATCTCCGACATGATGTCGGTCACGCGCTTCACGCTGGTCACGATCTCGTCCATGGTGCGCCCGGCCTGCTCGACCAGCTTGGAACCGTTGCCGACCTTCTCCACGGAGTCGCCGATCAGGGTCTTGATCTCCTTGGCGGCACCGGCGGAACGCTGCGCCAGGCTGCGCACCTCGGCCGCCACCACCGCGAAGCCGCGGCCCTGCTCGCCGGCACGGGCGGCTTCCACCGCGGCGTTCAGCGCCAGGATGTTGGTCTGGAAGGCGATGCCGTCGATGACGCTGATGATGTCCACGATCTTCTTCGAGGACTCGTTGATCGCCGCCATGGTGGTCACCACCTGGCTGACCACCGAGCCGCCCTTGACCGCGATGTCGCTGGCGCCGATCGCCAGCTGGTTGGCCTGCTTGGCGTTCTCGGCGTTCTGCTTCACCGTGGAGGTCAGCTCTTCCATGCTGGAGGCGGTTTCCTCCAGGCTCGCCGCCTGCTGCTCGGTGCGCGCCGACAGGTCGGTGTTGCCGGCCGTGATCTCGCGCGAGGCCACGTTGATCGTCTCGGTGGCGCCCTTGATCTGGCTGACGATCGTGGTCAGCTGCTCCACGGTCTTGTTGGCGTCGTCCTTGAGCTGGCCGAAGGTCCCCTTGTACTCGGCGGTGATCTTCTCGGTCAGGTCGCCCTTGGCCAGGGCGGCCAGCACGCGCACCACCTCGTTGAGGCCGACCTCGCTGGTCTGCAGCAGCTGGTTGATGTTCTCGGCCAGCATCCTGAAGAAGCCGTCCTTGCCTTCCAGCGCCACGCGGCGGGTGAAGTCGCCGTTGGCGGCCGAGCCGACGATGCCGGAAACCTCGTTCTCCACCGCCACCTCGGCGGTGCGGTTGGCCCACTCCACCACCGTGCCGAGACGCTCGCCCTTGTCGTTGACGATGGGGCTGGCGATCAGGCCGAAGGTCAGGCCCGAAACCTTGATCTCGGTGCGGTAGGAGCCGCGCAGGTTGCCCAGCAGGCCCTGCTGGTGCGCCGGATTCCTGTGGAACACGTCGATGCTGGCGCCCATCAGCTTGCGCGCGTCGAAGTGCGGCAGGGCCTTGCGCAGCTCGGGCTCGGCCTTGACCAGCATGTCGCCGACCGCGGCATTCATGTAGACGATCTCGCGCTCGTTGTTGGCGATCATGACGTTGCCGGAAACATTGTCCAGCGCGTTCCTGATGCGCAGGTTCTCGTTGGCCAGCTTGCGCTCGGCCTCCAGGCGATCCTGTTCACGCTGTGCGGCCGCCAGTTCGGCGGTCATGTCCTTCCACTCGACGACATAGCCCAGGCGCTTGCCCTGCTCGTCGTTGATCGGATTCAGGATCAGCGAGAAGCTGCGGCCGCCGAGCACCAGCCTGGCGCTATGCGTGCTGGTCATCTTCGCCAGCAGGCCGCGCTGGTAGGCCGGGTTCTTGTGGAACAGGTCGATGTTGGTGCCGATCACGCTCCTGGCGTTGAAGGCCGGCACGTCCTTCTTGATGTCGGCCTCGGCGACGTCGAGCATCTCCCTGATCGAGTGGTTGACATAGATCACGTTGAGGTCGGCGTCGGCGATCATGACGTTGGTCACCACCACGTCCAGACCCTGCTTGACGCGCGCGGTCTCGGCCGCCAGGCGGCCTTCGGCCTCGCGGCGTTGCTGCAGCTGCCCCTGCATCGCCTGCATGGCGTGCAGCAGGCTGCCGCCGCGCTCTCCGGTCACCTTCACCGGCGTGGCCAGGTCGCCCTCGGCGATGCGGCGCACCACCTCGCGGGCATAGGCCGGCTCGCCGCCCAGCTCCGCGGCCAGGTTGCGCAGCTGCAGGTAGCCGGCGCCCAGGCCGTAGGCCACCGCCAGCACGATCAGGCCGAGGAACAGGTTGCGCATGAAGGCATAGTCGGCCACCGCCTCGGCGTAGTGCTCGCCGGCGACCCGCACCTGCAGTTCCTCCAGCTTGGCCAGTTCCTCGCGGGCCTTGGCATAGCTCGGCTCGACCTTCTGGCTGTAGACCTCGCGCAGGCCGGAGCGGTCGCCCGCCTGCAGCGCGGCGATGGCCGGCTTGAGGCCCTCGCCGACATAGCGCTCCAGCAGCGGGTTGAAGGCCTGCACCAGCGCCGTCTCCTCCGGCGTCAGGTAGGTGGCCAGGTAGTCCTTGTGGATGCCGGCGATGTCCTCGAGCTTGCGCTCGAGCTTGGCGGCGGACTCTGCCATCAGCCGCGGATCGTCCATCGCCAGGGGCCGCGAGGCGTCGCCGCGGGCACGGGCCATCAGCTGGTCGATCTGCGCCAGCTGCGACAGCGCCACCGTGCGGTCCTTGTAGACCGTGCTGAGGGTGTCGTTGCCCTGCGACAGGGCATGCAGGCCGAGCACGCCGACCACGGCGAGCATCAGCGTCAGGGGCGCGACGACCAGGATCAGCCGCAGTTTCATGGAGAGTCTGTTCATATCGGAGGGTCCGGATATCCGGTGGTCTATGGGCGGGGAAGGAAGCCGGCGCTCATGCCGGCTTCCTGTCGGGCGGGGTCAGAATTCGGTCCACTGCTCGTCGTGGCGCTCGCCGGCGCCATTGCGAGCCGCTGCGGCCGGGCGGCGCGCAGCGGGTGCTGCCGGGCGTGCCGCGGGGCGCGCCGGAGCGGCCTTGGGCACCGGCGCACGCAGCGGAGCCGTAGCCGCCGGGGCGGGCGCCACGTCCTGTTCGTCGAGGCGGAAGCGGGCGACCGAAGCCTGCAGTCCGCCGGCCTGCTCTTCCAGCGAACGGGCGGCGGCGGTGGCTTCCTCCACCAGCGCGGCGTTCTGCTGGGTCACCTCGTCCATCTGCGTGATGGTCTGGTTGACCTGCTCGATGCCCTGGCTCTGCTCCTGCGAGGCGGCGGTGATCTCCGACATGATGTCGGTCACGCGCTTCACGCTGGTCACGATCTCGTCCATGGTGCGCCCGGCCTGCTCGACCAGCTTGGAACCGTTGCCGACCTTCTCCACGGAGTCGCCGATCAGGGTCTTGATCTCCTTGGCGGCACCGGCGGAACGCTGCGCCAGGCTGCGCACCTCGGCCGCCACCACCGCGAAGCCGCGGCCCTGCTCGCCGGCACGGGCGGCTTCCACCGCGGCGTTCAGCGCCAGGATGTTGGTCTGGAAGGCGATGCCGTCGATGACGCTGATGATGTCCACGATCTTCTTCGAGGACTCGTTGATCGCCGCCATGGTGGTCACCACCTGGCTGACCACCGAGCCGCCCTTGACCGCGATGTCGCTGGCGCCGATCGCCAGCTGGTTGGCCTGCTTGGCGTTCTCGGCGTTCTGCTTCACCGTGGAGGTCAGCTCTTCCATGCTGGAGGCGGTTTCCTCCAGGCTCGCCGCCTGCTGCTCGGTGCGCGCCGACAGGTCGGTGTTGCCGGCCGTGATCTCGCGCGAGGCGACGTTGATCGTCTCGGTGGCGTTCTTGATCTGGCTGATGATCTGGGTCAGCTGCTGCACCGTGGCATTGGCGTCGGCCTTCATGCGGCCGAAGTCGCCGCTGTAGTTGCCGCTCATGCTCTCGGTGAGGTCGCCCCTGGACAGGGCGCTCAGCACGCGCTGGACCTCGTTCACCGCCTGCTTCTGCTCGGTGATGTCGGTGGCGTACTTGACCACCTTGAACGGCTTGCCGTTCATGTCGAAGATCGGGTTGTAGGACGCCTGGATCCAGATCTCCTTGCCGCCCCTGCCGACGCGCTTGTACTGGCCGGCGTCGAACTCACCGCGGCCCAGCTTGTCCCAGAACGCACGGTACTCGGGGCTGCCGCGCTCGATCGGATCCACGAACATCGAGTGATGCTGACCCCGCACCTCGTCCATCGTGTAGCCCAGCGTATTGAGGAAGTTGTCGTTGGCGACCTGGATGCGGCCGGTGAGATCGAACTCGATCACCGCCTGCGCCTTGCCGATCGCCGCCAGCTGGCCGGAGTAGTCGGCCGCCTGCAGCTTCTGCGCGGTGATGTCGGTGGCGTACTTCACGACCTTGAAGGGCTTGCCGTTCATGTCGTGGATCGGGTTGTAGCTGGCCTGGATCCAGATCTCTCGGCCGCCCTTGGCGACGCGCTTGTACTGGCCGGCGTCGTATTCGCCGCGGCCCAGCTTCTCCCAGAACGCGCGGTACTCGGGGCTGGCGCGGTACACCGGGTCGGCGAACATCGAGTGATGCTGGCCGCGGATTTCGTCCAGCGTGTAGCCCAGGGCCGCGAGGAAATTGTCGTTGGCAGTGAGGATCTTGCCGTCCAGCGTGAACTCGATCACCGCCTGGGCCTTGCCGATGGCGGCCAGCTGACCGGCGGAGTCGGCCGCCTGCAGCTTCTGCGCGGTGATGTCGGTGGCGTACTTGACCACCTTGAACGGCTTCCCACTCGCGTCGAAGATCGGGTTGTAGCTGGCCTGGATCCAGATTTCGCGGCCGCCCTTGGCGATGCGCCTGTACTGGCCGGCGTCGTATTCGCCACGGCCCAGCTTGTCCCAGAACGCGCGGTACTCGGGGCTGGCGCGGTACACCGGGTCGGCGAACATCGAGTGATGCTGGCCACGGATCTCGTCCAGCGTGTAGCCCACGGCGCCGAGGAAGTTGTCGTTGGCGGTGAGGATCTTGCCGTCCAGCGTGAACTCGATCACCGCCTGGGCCTTGCCGATCGCGGCGATCTGGCCACGCAGGTCGGCCAGCTCCACGGCGGCGGCGGAGGTGGCCTTGGCCACGGACCTGGACTTGGAGGCCGGAGCGGACTTCTTCTTCGGCGCGGCGACGGCACGACGGGGCCTGGCTGCTGACTGGGCCCGGGACTTGGCCGCGGATTTCGGTGTGGATCTGGCTTTCATGGGAAGGTCCTGGGTCGTGGGGTCAATGAACGGATGCGCTGTCCATCAGCGCCATGTCTTCGCTGCTCATCAGCTTCTCGATGTCCATCAGGATCAGCATCCGCTGGTCCAGCGCACCGATGCCGGTGATGAATTTCGTGTTGATGCCCGAGCCGAACTCGGGCGCCGGCCGAATCTGCTCCGGTGTCAGCTGCATGACGTCGGAGACCCCGTCGACGACCACGCCGACGACGCGGCGCGCGACGTTGAGGATGATCATCACGGTGAATTCGTTGTAGTCGGCGCGCTGCAGGCTGAACTTCAGCCGCAGGTCCACCACCGGCACGATGGTGCCGCGCAGGTTGATCACGCCCTTGATGAAGGCGGGGGCGTTCGGCACCTTGGTGACGGTGTCGTAGCCGCGGATCTCCTGCACCTTGAGGATGTCGACGCCGTACTCCTCCTCGCCCAGGGTGAAGGTGAGGAATTCGTTCGGCATGCCGCCGTCGGCGGGTGCCGGGTTGCGGGCTTCCGCCGGGGCGCTGGGGGTGGCTGCGGTCATGGGTCTTTCCTGCGTTTCAGGTCGGGGTTCAGGCCGCGGCGGCGCGCGCGTAGCCGCGCACCAGTTCCGCGACATCGAGGATCAAAGCGACACGGCCGTCGCCGAGGATGGTGGCCCCGGAAACGCCGTGCACGCGGCGGTAGTTGGCTTCGAGCGACTTGATCACCACCTGCTGCTGGCCGACCAGTTCGTCGACCTGGATGGCGACCTTGCGGCCCTCTGATTCCAGCAGCACGAGGATGCCGCGCTCCGGCTCGATGGCGTCGGCGCGGATGCTGAACAGTTCGTACAGCGCCGCCAGCGGCAGGTATTCGTTGCGCACCTTGACCACGCGGGCGTCGCCGGTCAGGGTCTTGACCTGGCCCGGCTGCGGCTGCAGCGACTCCACCACGCAGTTCAGCGGCACGATGAAGACGTCGTCGCCGACGCGCACCGACATGCCGTCGAGGATCGCCAGCGTCAGCGGCAGGCGGATGGTCACGCAGGTGCCGCGACCCGGGGTGGTCGAAATCTCGATCTGGCCGCTCAGGGCCTGCACGTTCTTCTTGACCACGTCCATGCCGACGCCACGGCCGGACACGTCGGTGACCTGCTCGGCGGTGGAAAATCCGGGGGCGAAGATCAGCTGCCAGACATCGGCGTCGGAGGGGTTGGGCGGTACCGCCAGTCCCCGCTCCAGTGCCTTGGACAGGATGCGCTCGCGATCCAGGCCGCGACCGTCGTCGCGCACCTCGATCACGATATGGCCGCCCTGGTGGGCGGCGCGCAGGGTGATCGTGCCGGTGGGGTCCTTGCCGGCGGCGATGCGCTGCCCGGTGCCCTCCAGGCCATGATCCAGGGAGTTGCGCACCAGGTGGGTCAGCGGATCGGCGATGCGCTCGATCACGCCCTTGTCCAGCTCGGTGCCCTCGCCGACCGTCTCCAGGCGGATCTGCTTGCCGAGCTTGGCGGCGAGGTCGCGCACCATGCGCGGGAAGCGGCTGAACACCGCGTCCACCGGCAGCATGCGGGTGGACATCACCGCCTCCTGCAGCATGCGGGTATTGCGGTCCAGCAGGGACAGGCCCTGCAGCAGCTTTTCGTTCAGCACCGGGTCCAGGCTGGTGGCGGTCTGCTGCAGCATGGCCTGGGTGATGACCAGTTCGCCGACCAGGTTGATCAGCGCGTCGATCTTGTCGGTGCCGACGCGGATGCTGCCGCTCTCACCCGAGCGGCGCTCCTGCATCGGCTCGCGGCCGCCTTCGACCACACGCAGGACCGGCTTTTCGGCTTTCGCCGAAGAAGCCGGCGCCACTTCGTCCTGCGGGACCGCCAGGGCCTGGATATGGAGTTCGCATTCATCCTCGACCCAGGCGAAGACCTCGCGGATCGCAGCCTCGTCGCAGCCGCCGCGCAGTTCCACGGTCCAGGACAGGTAGCACCGCTCGGGCAGGGCCTGCGCCAGGGGCGGCAGCGCAACGCTGTCGCAGGCGATGCACGCCTCGCCCAGGCGATCCAGCTCGCGCAGGATGCGCAGAGGGTCGTTGCCGCTGGCGAAGATTTCGGATTTCGGCAGGAAGCGGATCGACCAGCCCGGTGCCGCAGCGGCCACGGCTGCCGGGGCGACAGCGGCGACCGTGGACCTGAGCTCCAGGGCCTGCTCCAGTTCGGCGCTGACGCGGGCCACCGCGTCCAGGTCCACCGCGTCACCGCCATCGGCGGCGCGCAGCATGGCGCGGGTCACGTCGACCGAGCGCAACAGCAGGTCGACGTCGGCCTGGCTGACCTGACGCTGGCCGGAGCGCACGCGCTCCAGCAGGGTTTCCAGCAAATGGGTGAAGCCGGCCACGGCGGTGAAGCCGAAGGTGCCGGCGCCGCCCTTGATCGAATGGGCCGCACGAAAAATGAGATTGATGGTTTCGGCATCGGCCTGGCCGACGTCCAGCCGCAGCAGGGCGGACTCCATGGCATCCAGGCCTTCCCTGCTTTCCTCGAAGAAGGTCTGGTGAAAGCGGCTGAGGTCGATGTTGCTCATCAGCTGAGCACGCGCTGGATCGTGGCGACGAGCTGTTCCGGATTGAAGGGCTTGACCAGCCAGCCGGTGGCGCCGGCGGCCTTGCCTTCCTGCTTCTTCTCCGGGGTGGACTCGGTGGTCAGCATCAGCAGCGGCGTGAACCGGTAGTCCGGCAGGCCGCGCAATGCGCGCACCAGCGACAGGCCGTCCATGTTCGGCATGTTGACGTCGGCCAGCACCAGCGAGAACTTCTCCTTCTGCGCCAGTTCCAGCGCGGCGAGGCCGTCGGCGGCCTCCGCCACGTCATAGCCGGCAGATTTCAGCGTGAAGCTGACCATCTGCCGCATCGAGGTCGAGTCGTCGACGGCGAGGATGCGACTCATGCGTCCTGCCTCGCGAGCTGCAGCAGCGTGGTGACACCCAGCAGGGCCGCGGCGCTGCGCAGCGCCTCGGTGGGCTGGTGCCATTGGGTTTCGCGGCCGGCGGCGCGGCGGTCCTGGCAGAACATGCAGAACAGCTGCAGCGCGGCCGTGTGGATGCGGGCGACGTCCTGGGCGTCCAGGGTCACCAGGCCAGGATGGTCGACGCGGGCCAGCAGGTCGCGGTAGAGGGCGCCGGCAACATCGATGCCGAGGTCGGCAGGCAGGGAAACAGCGGCGGGAGCGGGGCTTGAATCGGACATGGATGCACTCCGGGAGGCGGACGAAGGCATGGCTGCAAGTCCTGTTCCTCGTGTGCCCTGCCGGCTTTCCGGCATTTCGCCCGAAGCAGGTCCGAAGCCATATCGGGGACGAACGGATCGAACGGGGGAATGAACGGCGCCGCGCAGGCGGCGCGCGGAACGGTTCAGACCAGCAGCGGCAACTCGGCCAGCAGGCGGGCCGGGTCCAGCAGCGTCAACAGTTCGCCGGAGCGCGACACCATGCCGCGGATGCCAGCCTCGGCCGCGCCGCCGCCGGCGGCCGGCGCCGGCTTGATGGCACCCTCGGCGAGCTTGCGCACGTCGGCCACGCGGTCCACGCACAGGCCCAGGGCCTCGCTGCCGTGATCGACCACGATGATGCGGGTCTGGGCGTCCTGCACGGCGGGAAAGCCGAAATGCCGGCGCAGGTCCAGCACGGTGACGACATTGCCACGCAGGTTGATCACGCCCAGCACCAGCGGCGTGGTGCCGGGCACCGGCTCGATGCTGATGTCGGCCAGCACTTCCTGCACGCCGGAGATCGGCAGGCCGTAGAGCTGCCCCGCCAGTTCGAAGCAGACCCAGCGGCTCAGGGACTGGTCGTCGCGTCTTGCACCGCTCATGCGCCGGTCCCCTGTCTGAGCCGCTCCAGCGTGCCTTCCGGCACCACTACGGTACGGGTATTGGTGTTGGTACTGGTCTTGCGCAGGGCGGCTTCACCGCCCAGGTCGGGCGCCGGCTTCTGGCTGTCGGCCAGCACCACGATGACGACGCGGCGATTGTGGTTGCGCCCTTCGTTGGTGGCGTTGTCGCCCGCCGGGTGGTACTCCCCGAAACCGGCCACGGTCATGCGGCCGGGGTCCACGCCCTCGCGCATGAACAGGTGCACGACGCTGGCGGCGCGGGCTGCCGACAGTTCCCAGTTGGAAGGAAAGGTCGCGGTGCTGATCGGCACATTGTCGGTATGGCCCTCGATGCGCAGCGTGTTGTCGAAGGGCCGCAGGATGCTGGCCAGGCGCGACATCACCGGCCAGGCCGTCTCCGCCACCGAGGCCGAGCCGCTGGAGAACAGGATGTCGGTGCGGATTTCGATTTCCAGCCAGAAGTCGGTGCGCTTGACCACCACCAGGTCGCGGCTGATCAGGTCGCCCAGGGCCTGCTCCACCGCCTCGGCCATGCGCTGCAGGTGCTCGCGCGCCTGCTTCTCGCCCGCGCCGCCGCTGACCACCGGAGGATGCACGAAACGGTTCTGCAGGGCCGGGTCCTCGCCGCCGACGGAGGTCTTCTTCTCGGTACCGCGCGGCTGCATCAGGCGGATCTGCTGGGTCTGGTCCTCGCCGCGCTGCTGCGTGCCCATCTGGATCGGCTTCATCGAGCGCGGCGGCCCGCCGAAGGCCTCGCTCATCGCATCGGCCAGCACGCGGTACTTGCCCTCGTTGACCGAGGACACGGCATACATCACCACGAACAGCGCCAGCAGCAGCGTCACCAGGTCGCCGTAGGGAATGGCCCAGGCTTCATGGTTGAGATGCTCCTCGTGTTTGTGCTTGCGGGCCATGACCGTGACTCAGTGCAGGTAGCCCTTGAGCTTGCTCTCGATGTTGCGCGGGTTTTCACCCTGCGAAATCGAGATCAGGCCTTCGATGATCATCTCGCGCACGCGCGTCTGGTCGGCGATCACCGACTTGAGCTTGGAGGCCATCGGCAGGAAGAACAGGTTGGCCGAGGCGATGCCGTAGATCGTGGCGATGAAGGCCGCCGCGATGCCGTGGCCGAGTTTGCTCGGGTCGGCCAGGTTCTTCATCACCGCCATCAGGCCCATGACCGCGCCGATGATGCCCAGCGTGGGTGCGTAGATGCCCATGCCCTCGAAGACCTTGGCGCCCTGGGTGTCGAAATGCTCCTTGCTCGACATCTCCACTTCCAGGATGTTGCGGATGGCGTCGGGCTCGGCACCGTCCACCAGCATCTGCAGGCCCTTCTTGATGAAGGCGTCGGACTCGCCCTCGACCACGCCCTCCAGTGCCAGCAGGCCCTGCTTGCGGGCGATGCCGCTCCACTCGACGATGCGGGCGATCAGCGCTTCCGGGTCCTGCTGCGGCGGCTTGAACACCCACTTGACGATCTTCATCGAGTGCTTGAACACCGCTCCCGGCGTCTGCAGCAGGATCGAGGCAAGCGTGCCGAGGATGACGATGACGAAGGCGGCGGAGCCGATCAGCGAGGAGACGCCGCTGCCCTTGAGGATGCTTCCGCCGATGAGGGCAACGAAGGCCAGGACCACACCTGCGGCTGAGAGCTTATCCATGCTCGTTTTCCAAAGTTGACGGCCGTGGGGCGGCCAGCGATTGACGATAGGCCTGTACCAGGCCGCCAAAATCCAGGATCAGGGCCACCTGGCCGTCGGGCATCACGGTGGCACCGGCGACGCCGGTGAGGCCGCGCAGCGAGGCGCCCAGCGGCTTGATGACGATTTCCTCGCGGCCGCGCACCTCGCTGACCACGAAGCCGTAGCGTTCCTCGTCGACGTGGGCCACCGCGACATGGCGCGGCTGGTCGCTGGCGGCGGACTGCAGCCAGGGATCGAGGTAGACCAGGCGCAGCGGTTCGTTGCGCAGCATCACCACGTCCCAGCGGTCGAGCTTGCGCACGCGGCTGTCGTCGAGCACGAAGACGTCGCGCACCGGACCCAGCGGCAGCGCGTAGCGGCGCCCGCCGGCATGGATCATCAGCGCCGACAGGATCGCCAGCGTCAGCGGCACGCGGATGCGGAAGCAGGTCCCCTGCCCCACCTTGGAGTCGATCGTGACGTGGCCGTTGAGCTCGCGGATGCGCGAGCGCACCACGTCCATGCCGACACCGCGGCCGGACAGGTCGGAAATCTGTTCCTTGGTCGAGAAACCCGGCAGGAAGATCAGGTCCAGGCATTCCTCGGGCGTCATCTGCGCCGCGGCGGCCGGATCGACCAGGCCCTTCTGCAGCGCCTTCTGGCGCAGGCGCTCGGGATCGATGCCGGCGCCGTCGTCGCGCACGGTGATCAGGATGTGGTCGCCCTGCTGCTGCGCCGCCAGGGTCAGGCGGCCGGCGGCGGGCTTGCCGGCGCGCAGGCGCGTCTCCGGCAGCTCGATGCCATGGTCCACGCTGTTGCGCACCATGTGCACCAAGGGATCGGCCAGGGCCTCGACCAGGTTCTTGTCCAGGTCGGTGTCCTCGCCCTGCAGCTCCACCTCGATCTGCTTGCCCAGGCCGCGGGCGACGTCGCGCGCCAGCTTGGGGAAGCGCGAGAACACGCGCTTGATCGGCTGCATGCGGATCTGCATGACCGCGCCCTGCAGGGCACGGGTGATGAAGTCCAGCTCGGCCACCGCGCGCGACACCGGGTCGGAGGCGGAGCGCTGCTGCAGCGACTTGAGGCGGTTGCGCACCAGCACCAGTTCGCCGACCAGGTTCATCATGCGATCGAGCTTCTGGGTATCGACGCGGACCTGGGTCTCGGCGGGTGCGGCTTTGCTCCCCTCTCCCGCTTGCGGGAGAGGGGCGGGGGGAGAGGGTGCTGTAGAACTTGCTGTGGCCATGACCTCAGCATTTACAGAAACCCTCTCCCCCTCCCCTCTCCCGCAAGCGGGAGAGGGGTTCTCAATGGCAAGCGCAGCCACCGGAGCCGCAGGCGCCTTGCCCTGCAACTGGTCCAGCAGCGCTTCGAATTCATCGTCGGTAATGGTGTCGCTGGCGGCGGCCGGCGCGGCAACCACGGCAAGCGCTTCCAGCTTCGGCGCCGCGGCGCAGGCGGCCAGCGTGCGCAGCGCGTCCAGCAGATCCTCGGGTGCGGCCCTGGGCGCCTGGTCCTTGGCCACGCAGTCCAGCATCAGCTGCACCTGGTCCAGCGACTGCAGCAGGCAGTCCATCATGGTGCTGTCGAGCCTGGCCTGACCGCTGCGCAGGCCGTTGCAGACGTCCTCGGTGACGTGGCACAGCTCGACCAGCGGCTGCAGTTCGAGGAAGCCGGCACCGCCCTTCACCGTGTGGAAGGCGCGGAACACGGCATTGAGCAGTTCCGGATCGCCAGGGGACTTCTCCAGCTCGATCAGCTGCTCGGACAGGCGCTGGACCAGCTCCCCCGCCTCCTGCAGGAAATCGCGCCTGATGTCGTCGTCGACGCCTGAGCTCATGTCAGAACCCCAGGCTCGCCAGCAGTTCGTCGGCGTCCTGCTGGCTGTGGCCGCTGCCCGGCAGCGCCGGGCCCTGCAGGCCGCGCGGTGCCGGCGGCGGCACGCCCGCCATCGCGGGGCGCGTGCCGGCGGCACGCAGCAGGTCCAGCAGTGCCTGCTCGACGCTGCGCACCAGGCCGATCACGCGCTTGATGGTCTGCCCGGCGATGTCCTGGTATTCCTGCGCCTGGGCCAGTTCGGTGAGCTGGTGGCGCAGGGTCGTGGTGTCTTCCAGGATCGCCTGGCGCGCGGCGGAATCCTGCATGGCGGTGGCGCGGCCGAGGATGTTGCCGGCCAGCGCGCGGCTGCTGTCGACCAGGTCCAGCGTGCGGTGCGCCGCCTGCTCGGTGACCTGCACGACGTAGTCGAGCCGGCCGCAGGCGTCGGGGATGCCGCTGCCGGCCAGGTCGCTGAGCCGCGAATCCAGGCCCAGCTCTCCCAGCGCCCGGTGCAGCTCGCGCGTCAGCCGCGCCAGGTGCACGAACAGGCCTTGCTCGCGGGCGCTGAGCAGCGCAGCGAGGCCGCGCTCCACCGCCGCCTCGTCGGCGGCCTCCACCGCAGCCAGCAGGCTGCGCAGGCCGGAAGCCAGGCGCTGCCGCTCGATGGCAGCCGCCGCGGCGCTCATCAGGCCGTCTCCGCCGCGCGCTGGAAGATCTTGTCGATCTTCTCCTTCAGCGTCACCGCGGTGAAGGGCTTGATGATGTAGCCGTTCACGCCGGCCTTGGCGGCCTCGATGATCTGGTCGCGCTGCGCTTCGGCGGTCACCATCAGCACCGGCAGCTTGGCCAGCCTGGCGTCGCCGCGGATGGCCTTCAGCAGGTCGATGCCGGTCATGCCCGGCATGTTCCAGTCGGTGACCACGAAGTCGAAGCCGCCGGCCTGCAGCAGCGGCCAGGCGCTCTTGCCGTCGTCGGCCTCGGTGGTGTTGGTGTAGCCCAGGTCGTTGAGCAGGTTCTTGACGATGCGGCGCATGGTCGAGAAGTCGTCGACGATCAGGATCTTCATGTTCGGGTTCATGGGGTGGTGCTCCGGTTTCTCGTGTTCTCTATCAGGCCCGCGCCGTCCACTCGGACAAACGCGCTTTCAGGCGCAGCAGTGCCTGGCCGTGGATCTGGCAGACGCGCGATTCGCTGACGTCCAGTACCGCGCCGATTTCCTTGAGGTTCAGCTCGTCGTCGTAGTACAGCGACATCACCAGCCGTTCGCGCTCCGGCATGCCGGCGATGGCCTCGGCCAGCGCCGCGCGGAATTCGTCGCGCTGCAGCAGGTCGGAGGGACCGTCGCCGGGGTCGGCATAGTCCATCGCCTCGCCGTCGTCCTCGTCGCGCTGGGCATCGAGGCTGATCACCTGGCAGCGGGCAGCGTCCTGCACGATGTCGTGATACTCGCCCAGCGGCAGGCCCAGGCGGTCGGCGATCTCGGCATCGCGCGCCTCGCGGCCGGTCTGCTGCTCGATCTTGCGGATCGCATCGCTGACCTCGCGCTGGCGGCGGTGCACCGAGCGCGGCGCCCAGTCGGTGTGGCGCAGTTCGTCGAGCATGGCGCCGCGGATGCGGATGCCGGCATAGGTCTCGAAGGAAGCGCCGCGTTCGCCGCTGTAGTGGCGCGCGGCCTCCAGCAGGCCGATCACGCCGGCCTGGATCAGGTCGTCCAGCTCGACGTGCGAAGGCAGGCGCGCGGCCAGGTGCAGCGCGATGCGCCGCACCAGTCCGGCGTGCGTCTGCATCAGCTGCGCCTCGTCAGCGGGCGGCAGCGGCCGCAGCTGCGCGTTCACGCCAGTGCTCCGGCGATGCGGCCGTGTGCCACCAGCCGCTCGACGAAGAATTCGAGGTTGCCGCGGGCACCTTCCGCCCGGCCCCAGCTTTCGATCTTGCGCGCCAGCGTCTTGAAGGCATGACTGGACGGGCAGTTCGGGTAGGCGTCCACCACGGAGCGCTGGCGCCGCACCGCGCGGCGCAGCCAGTCGTCGGAGGGCACCATGCCCATGAAGTCCAGGGTGATGTCGAGGAAGCGCTCGGCGACCCGGCGCAGGTTGTCGAACAGTTCGCGCGCCTCGTTGCCGCTGGCCACCATGTTGGCCAGCACGTGGGCGCGCTTGACGCCGTGATCGCGGTTCAGGACCTTGATCAGGGCGTAGGCGTCGGTCAGCGAGGAGGGGTCGTTGGTGACTACCACCACCACGTCCTGCGAGGCCTGGCTGAAGGTGATGACGCTGTCGGCGATGCCGGCGGCGGTGTCCACGATCAGCACGTCCAGCGGCCGCTTGAGGTCGCTGAAGGCCTGCACCAGGCCGGCGTTCTCGGCCGGCGTCAGTTCGGCCATGCGGCGCTTGCCGGACGAGGCCGGGATCACCATCAGTCCGGAGGGGCCGTTGAGGATGGTGTCCTCCAGCGAGCAGACGCCTTCGATCACATGCGAGAGATTGTGGGTCGGCTGCAGGCCGAGCAGCACGTCGACATTGGCCAGGCCGAGGTCGCCGTCGAGCAGCAGCACCTGCTTGCCCTCGTTGGCCAGGGCCACCGCCAGGTTGACCGAGACATTGGTCTTGCCGACGCCGCCCTTGCCGCTGGTGACGGCGATCACCTGCACCGGCCGCGGCTGCCGCAGGCGCTGCAGACCCGAAGCCTGATGTTCAGGAACCGGCATTGAGGACTCCATACTGCAGGGCAAGCGTGCCGTCTTCGGGCAACGCGGGGTTCTGTCGGGTGAGCTGCATGGCGCGCAGGACCAGCTGGTCGGCGCGGGCCAGGTGCAGGTCCTCCGGCACACGCTGGCCGTCGGCGATGTAGCCGACCGGCAGGCGATGGCGGATGGCCGCCGACAGGGCGCCGCCGATGCGGGTGGCCTCGTCGAGCTTGGTCAGGATCAGGCCTTCGGGCCTGGCCGGCTTGAAGCGGCGCACGACCTCTTCCATGTCGCCGGCCTGCTGCGTGGCGCTGAGCGTCAGCAGCACGCGCATCGGCGTGCGGGTGCCGTGCAGCTCGGCGAACTGCGCCTGCAGCTGCTGGTCGCGCGGCGACAGGCCGGCGGTATCCACCAGCACCAGCTTGCGGTCGGCCAGCTTGAACAGGGTGCGGGCCAGCTCTTCGCTGTTGGCTGCGGTATGCACCGGCACGCCGAGCAGGCGGCCGTAGGTGAAAAGCTGTTCCTGGGCGCCGATGCGGTAGTGATCGGTGGTGACCAGGGCGATGTCGCGCACGCCGTGGCGTGCGGCATAGCGCGCGGCGAGCTTGGCGATGGTGGTGGTCTTGCCGACGCCGGTGGGGCCGACCAGGGCGAAGACGCCGCCGTCGAGGATGAAGTCCTTCTTGGCCGCCGGGATGCGGCGCGACAGCAGGCCCAGCGGCAGGAAGCGCGCACGCTCGCCGTCGGTCTGCGCCGGCAACTCGTCGAGGATCGAGCGCACCAGGGCCGGTTCGATGCCGATGTTGGCCAGGGCGCGCAGGGCGCCCATGCGCTCCGGCTGCTGCTCGCGCAGGTCCTTCCACATCAGGCTGGCGTACTGCTGTTCCATCATGCGGCGCACGCCGCCGATCTCGCGGCGCAGCTGCTGCAGTTCGGGCGCGGCCACTGGCGGCAGCGGCGCGGGCCGCGCGACCGGCGCGGTCACGGCGACGGGTTTCTGTGCCGGTACTGCTGCGGCGCGGCGCGGCGCGGGCTGCGGCTGCGGCGCGGCGATCACCGGTGCCGGGGCGGGCGCTTCGACCGGTGCCGGCGGCGCCGGCAGGCGCGTGGCCTGCTGCATCAGCGCGGCGTCGTAGTCCACCGCGGCGACCACCTCGACCCCACCGTCGATACGGCGGTTCGACAGGATCACCGCATCGGGGCCCTGCTCCTCGCGCACCAGCCGGATGGCCTCACGCATGTTCTTCGCCAGGAATCGTTTGATTTTCATGTCATCGCTTCGTTAGAAAGCTACCGCTCCTGCTATCCGGATCTGCTTGCTGTCCGGGACCTCGTCGTAGGCCAGCACGTGCAGGCCCGGGATCGTCTGCCGTGTGAACCGCGCCAGCAGCGGCCTCAGTCCCGGCGGCACCAGCAGCACCGCTGGCTGACCGCTGGCCTCCTGCCTGCGCGCGCTGTCCGCAATGGACTTGTGCATGCGTTCGGCCAGCCCTGGTTCGATCACCGCACCACCGTTGCGCAGGGAGTCCTGCAACACCTGTTCCAGCGGCGGCGCCAGCGTCAGCACCGGCAGCTCGGCGTCCATGCCGTTGATTTCCTGAACGATCTGGCGGCCCAGCGCGACGCGTACGGCGGAGGCCAGGGCGACGGGTTCCTGACTGCGCGGCGCGGCTTCGGACAGCGCCTCGGCGATCACGCGCAGGTTGCGCACCGGCACGCGCTCGGCCAGCAGCTGCTGCAGCACCTTGGCGAACAGCCCCAGCGGCAGCAGCTTGGGCACCAGGTCTTCCGCCAGCTTCGGCGCGGCGCGCGCCAGCTGCGTCAGCAGCTGCTGTGCCTCGTCGTGGCCGAGCAGTTCGGCGGAGTGGGTCTTGATCAGCGTCGACAGATGCGTGGCGACGACGGTGGAGGCATCCACCACGGTGTAGCCCAGGGTCTGGGCGTGGTCGCGCGCACCGCGCTCGATCCACAGCGCCTCCATGCCGAAGGCCGGGTCCTTGCCGGGAATGCCTTCGACGGTGCCGAACACGCGGCCCGGGTTCAGCGCCATGTCCTTGTCGGGGTAGACCTGGCCGGTGGCCAGCGGCACGCCGTGCAGGGTGATGCGGTAGCCGCCGGGCGGCAGTTCCAGGTTGTCGCGGATATGCACCGGCGGCACCAGGAAGCCCAGCTCCTGCGTCAGCTTCTTGCGCACGCCCTTGAGGCGCGCCATCAGCTCGCCGCCCTGGCGGGCGTCGACCATCGGGATCAGGCGGAAGCCGACCTCCAGGCCCAGCACGTCTTCCGGGGTGACGTCTTCCCAGGACAGCTCAGCCGGCTTCGTGGGAGCGGCTTCAGCCGCGATGGGTTGCTCCTGAGCCTGCTGCCTGCGCTTGGCCAGCATCCAGGACAGGCCGCCGCAGCCGCCGGCCAGCGCCAGGAACACCAGGTTGGGCATGCCCGGGATGATGCCGATCAGGCCCAGCATCGCCGCCGCCAGGCCCAGCACCTTGGGCTCGCCGAAGACCTGCCTGGTGACCATCTGCGTCATGTCGGTGGCGCGCGACATGCGCGTCACCAGCACCGCCACCGCCACCGACAGCAGCAGCGCCGGAATCTGCGCCACCAGGCCGTCGCCGATGGTCAGCAGGGTGTAGGTCTTGAGCGCCTCGCCCACCGGCAGGCCGTGCTCGATGGTGCCGATGAGGATGCCGCCGACGATGTTGATGAACAGGATCAGGATGCCGGCGACGGCGTCGCCGCGGACGAACTTGCTGGCGCCGTCCATGGAGCCGTAGAAGTCGGCTTCCTCGCGCACCTCGTTGCGGCGCTCCTTGGCCTCGTCGCGGGTCAGCAGGCCGGCATTCATGTCGGCGTCGATCGCCATCTGCTTGCCCGGCAGGGCGTCCAGCACGAAGCGTGCGGAGACTTCGGACACGCGCTCGGCGCCCTTGGTGACGACCATGAAGTTGATGATCGTCAGGATCGCGAAGACGATGAAGCCGACCATGTAGTGGCCGCCGATGACGAACTCGCCGAAGGCCTCGATCACCTTGCCGGCGGCATGCGGGCCGTCGTGGCCATGCATCAGCACCACGCGGGTGGAGGCGACGTTGAGCGCCAGGCGCATCAGGGTGACGAACAGCAGCACGGTCGGGAAGGAGCTGAACTCCATCGGCCGCATGACGTAGATCACCGCCAGCAGGATCACGATCGACAGGGTGATGTTCAGCGAGAACATCAGGTCCAGCACCAGCGGCGCCAGCGGCACCACCATCATGCCCAGGATCACCAGCAGCAGGATCGGCGCGGCGATGCCGCTGCGCTCGATGCCGCGCAGGCGGGTCAGGAGGGCTTTGAGATCGAGGTTCATGAACCCCTGGGTGCAAGAACCGGGCTAGGCGGATGGAGGCGGGTTCTTGACGGGTTTACTTGCGGTTGGACGAACCTGTCTTACAAATGGACACGTTGGTTTTCCGTCGCGACCCCACCGAACCGTTCATGCCGAGTGCCGCAAAGCGGCGTATCGAGGCACGCACCTCGATACGCTGCGCTACTCGGTGTGAACGGGATGGTGGCAAACGGTAGGGTTGCACCGCCGAGCGGTTACTGCAGGGAATCCGGTACGGGATCCGGCTCGCCGCCCGGCACATCGACGATCGGCGGCAGCGACGGCGCCGGGCCGTTGCGCCACTGGCGCAGGCGGTAGATGTAGGTCAGCACCTGGGCCACGGCTTCGTAGAGCGGGGCCGGGATCTCCTGGTCGAGCCGGGTGCTGCGGTACAGCGCACGGGCCAGCGGCGGTGCCGACACCACCGGGATGCGGTGTTCTGCGGCCAGTTCGCGGATCAGGCGGGCGATTTCGTCGGCGCCCTTGGCCACCACCTTGGGCGCGCGCATCTCGCCGGCCGCGTATTTCAGGGCCACGGCGTAATGCGTCGGGTTGGTGACGATGACGTCGGCCGCCGGCACCTGCTCCATCATCCGGCGGCTGGCCATCTGCTGCTGCAGCTGGCGGATGCGGGCCTTGACCTCGGGGCGGCCCTCGCTCTCCTTCATTTCCTCGCGCACTTCCTGGCGCGTCATGCGCATCTTCTTCTGGTAGGCCAGCCACTGGTAGGGCGCATCGATGAAGGCCAGCACCAGCAGGCCGCCGAGCAGCCAGATGGCGCAGCGCAGCACCAGGCCCAGGCCATGGCCGATGCCGGCGCGCGGGTCTTCCAGGCTCAGGCCCGTGAACTCGCCGTGGCTGAGCCACAGGAACATGCCGGCCAGCCCGCCCAGCAGGACGAATTTGAGAAAGGCCTTGAGCATTTCCATCAGGCTGTTCCTGGAGAAGATGCGGCCGAAGCCCTTGACCGGGTTGAGACGGCCGAAATCGGGCTTGAGCGCTTCCACCGAGAAGTTGAAGCCGCCCAGCAGCAGCGGCGCGGCGAACACCGCGCCCATCAGCGCGATCATCAGCGGCAGCAGCACCCACAGCGAGGACACCAGGGCCTCGCCGAACATCGTCGGCAGGCGCTGCGGCGTGTGCAGCACCGCCGGGTCGATGCTCAGGCCCTCGCGCATCAGCGCGGCACAGCGCCGCGCGATGGCGCCGCCGAAGGCCCACAGCGACAGCACCCCCACCGCCAGCACCGCCGCGGTGGCCAGCTCGCGCGAGCGCGGGATGTCGCCGCGCTTGCGGGCGTCGCGCTGGCGTTTGGGTGTGGCGCGTTCTGTTTTCTCCTGGCCGCTGCTCTCAGACACGGTCCGCCCCCATCAACGCGCCGGTGAAGGCCCAGGCGTTCTCCAGCAGCGCACGCAGCACCGGGCCCAGGCCTTCCAGGCCGAAGTACAGCAGCAGCAGGCCGGCGATCAGCGATGCCGGGAAGCCCACCGACATCAGGTTCAGCGAGGGTGCGGCGCGCGACATGATGCCGAAGGCCAGGTTGACGGTGAGCAGCGCCACCATCACCGGCAGCGCCAGGCGCAGGCCGCCGGAGAAAATCTGGCTGCCGAGCAGGGCCAGGGCGCGGCAGCGCTCCGCGTCCAAGCCGGTAGGGCCTGGCGGCATCGTGTGGAAAGATTCGGCCAGCATCTCCAGCGCCACCAGGTGGCCGTTCATGGCCAGGAACATCAGCATCGCCAGCGTCAGCAGGAACTTGCCCACCACCGGCGAGCTGCTGCCGCGGATCGGGTCGGCCATCTGCGCGAAGGACAGGCCCATGCTGTAGGAGATCAGTTCTCCGCCCATCATGATGCCTTCGAATACCAGCTGCAGCACGAAGCCCATGGCCACGCCCAGGCCGACCTGCTGCGCCACCGCCAGGAACCAGGTCGCACCGAAGGGCTTGAGCGGCGCCGGCGCCGGCAGCAGCGGCGCGATCAGCAGGCAGATCATCAGGGCCAGCAGCAGGCGCATCATCGCCGGCACACCGCGCGTGCCGAACACCGGCGCCACCATCAGCAGGCCGGCGATGCGCGCGAACGGCAGGAAGAACTGCAGCAGCCAGGAATCGAGCTGGGCCTGGGTGATTTCCATTCTTTACTCCTCTCTCCCGCCTGCGGGAGAGAGGCCGGGAGAGAGGGTTTCTGTAGATCGAGTGGGAGTAACCCATCGGGCATTTACAGAAACCCTCTCCCGGCCCTGCGGGCCACCCTCTCCCGCAAGCGGGAGAGGGGACGGCAGGAGCCTGGGTTCCATCAATTCACCAACCCCGGAATGCCCTCGATCAGGCGCCGCGTGTACTCCACCAGCAGCCGCAGCATCCACGGCCCGGTGATCACCAGCACCGCGGCCATCGCCAGGGCCTTGGGGATGAAGCTCAGGGTCATTTCGTTGATCTGCGTGGCGGCCTGGAACAGGCCCACCAGCACGCCCACCGCCAGCGCGGTCAGCAGCAGCGGCGCCGAGATCATCAGGGCCAGCAGCAGGGCCTCGCGGCCGTAGCTCATGACGTCTTCCGGCGTCATACCGAGAAGCTCGCGGCCAGCGAACCCATCACCAGCGACCAGCCGTCCACGAGCACGAACAGCATCAGCTTGAAGGGCAGCGAGATCAGCATCGGCGACAGCATCATCATGCCCATGCTCATCAGCACGCTGGAGACGATCAGGTCGATCACCACGAAGGGGATGAACAGCAGGAAGCCGATCTGGAAGGCGGTGGTCAGCTCGCTGGTGACGAAGGACGCGGCCAGCACGGTGAAGGGAATCTCGTCGGCATGGGCGAAGGGGCCCTTGCCGGCGATTTTGGCGAAGGTCATCAGGTCGGCCTCGCGGGTCTGCGCCAGCATGAATTGGCGCACCGGCGCGGCGGCCTTCTGCAGGGCCGGCTGGAACTCCATCTGGCCGTCGAGGTAGGGCTGTGCCGCTTCGGTGTAGACCCGGTCGAGCACCGGCGACATGATGAAGAAGGTCAGGAACAGCGCCAGGCCGATCAGCACCTGGTTGGAGGGCGTCTGGCCGGTGCCCAGCGCCTGGCGCAGCAGGCCCAGCACGATGATGATGCGCGTGAACGAGGTGGTCATCAGCAGCGCCGCCGGCAGCAGCGTCAGCGCCGTCATCAGGAACAGCACCTGGATGCTCAGCGAGTACTGCTGGCCACCGCCCGGCGCCGGGGCCACCGTCACCGCCGGCAGGCCGGCGGCATGCACCAGGCCCGGCAACAGCAGCAGGCCGACGATCAGCAGGACGGTCTTCGCGGAAAACAGTTTGTTCATCACTTGCGCCCCAGCAGCTTGTCGAGCTGTTCGCCAAAGGCCTGCTGGAACGACGGCGGCAGCGCCGCTTCGGGCTGGCCTTCTTCCACGGCCAGCGTCGCGCCGGCGTCGGACAGGCGGTGCAGCACGGAGATGCTGCCGGCGGTGACGCCCAGCAGCAGGCGGGTATCGCCGGCCTGCAGCACCACCACGCGCTCCTTCGCGCCCACCTGCAGGCCGCCCTCGATACGCAGCGTGCTGCCGCCGGCGGGGCGCAGGCCCTGCACGCGGCGCATCAGCCAGGCGAAGACGAAGATCAATCCCAGCACCAGCACCAGGCTGCCGGCCATCGAGGCCAGGCTGCTGCCGGTACCGGAGTACGAAGGCGCGGTGCCGGCCAGCAGCATCGGCTTGCCGGTGAGCGGCGCGGCCGGCGCGGCGGCCGGAGCTTCCGCCACGGTCAGCGTCACCGGCGTGGGACGGGTGTCGGCTTGCATGCGGCCTTACTTCAGCTTGCGGATGCGTTCGGCCGGGCTGACCACGTCGGTCAGGCGGATGCCGAACTTCTCGTTGACCACCACCACCTCGCCGTGGGCGATCAGGGTGCCGTTGGCGTAGACGTCCAGCGGTTCGCCGGCGGCGCGTTCCAGCTCCACCACCGAGCCCTGGTTGAGCTGCAGCAGGTTGCGGATCGGCACGCGCGCGCGGCCCACTTCCATCGACAGCGTCACCGACACGTCGAGGATCACGTCGAGGTTGAAGTCGCCGGTGTGGGCCGGGTGGCTTTCGCCGGCGTCGATGGTCTTGCCGGCTGCCGTGTTGCTGTTGGGGGTCGTGTTCATGGGGGCTCTAGTGGAAGCTGGGGCGACGGATGGTTTCGGTGATCTGCAGCGCGTGGTGGCCGTTGGCGACACCGAGGGTGCCGCGGAACAGCGGCAGCTTCTCGACGCAGAGCTCCAGCACCTTGGGCATGTTGATGGGGATGACGTCGCCGGCCTTGAGGTTCATCAGCTGGCGCAGGCTGATCTGCGTGCGGACCAGCTCGGTCTCGCATTCCAGCTCGGTGTCCTTGATCTGCTCGCGCAGCGACTGCGACCAGCGCTCGTCCTTCTCGACGCGGTCGGACTGCATGCCGGCATCGAGCTGTTCGCGGATCGGCTCCAGCATCGAGTACGGCAGGGTCACGTGCAGGTGTCCGCTGCCGCCCTCCAGCTCGATCTTGAACTTGCAGACCACCACGATCTCGCTGGGCGAGACGATGTTGGCGAAATGCGGATTGACCTCGGAGTTCAGGTACTCGAACTCCAGCGGCATCACCGGCGACCAGGCCTCCTGCAGGTCGGCGAAGGCCTGGCGCAGCAGCAGCTGGATCACGCGCATCTCGGTGGGCGTGAACTCGCGGCCCTCGATCTTGGTGGCGAGCTTGCCGTCGCCGCCGAAGAAGTTGTCGACCACGGTGAACACCAGGCGCGGCTCGAAGATGAACAGCGCGGTACCGCGCAGCGGCTTGACGCGGATCAGGTTGAGGCTGGTGGGCACGAACAGCGAGTGCGTGTATTCGCTGAACTTGACCATCTCGATGCCGGCAACGGACAGCTCCGGCGTGCGCCGCAGCATGTTGAACAGGGAGATGCGGAACAGGCGCGCGAAGCGCTCGTTGATCATCTCCAGCGTCGGCATGCGGCCGCGCACGATGCGGTCCTGCGAGCCGAAGTTGAAGGGACGCGCCTCGCCGGGCGCGGCGGGAGCGGGCTCGGTATCGACCGCGCCGCTGTCGACGCCGTGCAGCAGTGCGTCGATTTCGTCTTGTGACAGGAGGTCGCGGCTCATTGGGTCACGAAGCTGGTGAAGTAGACGGCCTCGACACCGGGCTTGCCGGTTTCGTCCTTGAGGATCTTCTGGATTTCCGCGAGCACGGCGGCCTGCAGCTTCTCCTTGCCGGCGCGGTCGGAAATCTGCGCGGTCTTCTGCTGGCCCATCAGCAGCAGCAGGGCGTTGCGGATGCGCGGCTGGTGCAGCTTGACCGCCTCCAGCACCGCGGCATCGCGCGCCATCACCTGGACTTCCACCTGCAGGAAGCGCGAGGCGTCCTGGTCTTCGAGATTGACGACGAAAGACGGCTCCAGCGCCAGGTACTGCGCCGGTGCCTTGGGCTCTTCCTTACTGGCCTCTTCACCGTGGGCGGCGGCAGGCGCGGCGCCATGGCTGGAGAACCAGAATGCGGCGCCACCGCTGGCGGCGGCCGAGAACAGCACCGCCACGATCATGATCAGGACCGGCGACCTGGCCTTGGGCGGCGCGGCGGCCGTCCCCGGGGTATCACCATCGTCTGCTGTTTTCGCGGCTGCCGACATGCCTGTTGCTCCTGTGGACGCAGGCATGGATACAAGCCATGTGCCATGGCTTTTCGGCTGTACAAATCCCAGCAAGGACAATCACTTGCGGATCGGGAGACGGAAAGCTGTCGGGGTCCTCGCAGACGCCACGCCGGAAACCCGGCGGGCGTTTCTGCGGCACCGCGTGACGGTTCTCCGTTGTAGGAGCGGCTGTTAGCCGCGATCTGCCGGTGATCGGGCTAGCCTCCCTCGCGGCTAACAGCCGCTCCTACAAGGAGTCCTTTCCGATCCCGAACCCGGCCTGGAAACCCGTACGCCTCCAGGCCAGCCCCGTCAGCGGATACGCCAGCACCATCAGCAGCGCGTACTGCCATTCCAGGGCGTTCATGCGCGCGTCCCGCGCCGGTCCCTCCAGCAGGAACTGCAGCGGCAGGCTGGCAAGACCCAGGCCCAGCAGCAGCGCCAGCAGGACCAGGAAGGCACGGCGCAGCCCCGCCCCCAGGACCTCGGCGCGGCTGGCGATGGCGATCAGGAACATCTGCGCCAGCACGGTCAGCGAGAAGTAGAGGTTGATGCCGTAGCGCCGCAGCCAGCGGTAGAAGTCACCGTCCACGCCCAGGGTGGTGGCGTACAGCGCCAGGAACACTGCGCCGACCAGGCCGCAGCCCAGCATCGCGCGGCGCGCCTTGACCCGCCCCGGCGCCAGCAGCGCGCACCAGCGCGCGTTGAGCAGCCAGAACAGCGCCAGCAGGCCGACGTAGGGCAGCATCATGGCGCGGAACAGCAGGATGGCGTCGCCCTGGCGCGCGGCGCGGCTGATCGAGGTGCAGCCCTCGACATAGGGAAGGCAGGCCGGCACCAGGCCGGCGTTCAGCGAGATGGCATGGGCGGCGTGCACCGCCAGCAGCGGCCACAGGCCGGTCAGCCAGGCCCATGGCTCCAGCGCACTGCCCTGCCCTGCCCCGTCCCGCATGCCGACCTCCGCCGCCACGGACGCAGTATGCCGCCGCGGGATCAGGGTTTCCCGTCTCAGGCGGCGGCGATCCGCTTCCGCACCAGCGGCGCCAGGAACTTCAGCAGCGACTCGGTGCAGGCGTCCGGCGGCACGTCCTCGCGCAGCAGCACCCACAGGCCGGAGCCCAGCCGGGCCTCCGGCTCCCGCAGGCGCAGCAGGCGCCGGTCCTTGTCCGCGCTGAAGCACCACATGTGGCTGACGCCGAGGCCGCAGCGGACCGCCTCCTTCAGCGAGTTCCAGGAGTTCACCGTGGTGACGACGGCTTCGTCCTGCGGAATCCCAAGGTCGTTCGCGTCGGCGGACAGGCTGCTCGCCATGTCCCTGCTCCAGCCGATCCAGTCGTGGTGCCGCCGCTGCGGTTGCCGCGCCAGCCGGCGCTGGTAGCTGCGCGCCGCGTAGAGCGCGCGCTGCAGCTGGCCGACCGAGACCCCGCGCAGATGCGCCGGCACCTCGCGGGCGATGCACAGGCCGACGTCGGCCTTGCGCGAGGTCAGGCTGGCCACCGGATCGTGCGCCTGGGTCAGCTCCAGGTGGATCTCGGGAAAGTGTTCCCGGAAAGCCGCGAACTCCGCCATGAACTCGTCGCCCAGTTCGGTGGGCGTGGCGACGCGCACCGTGCCGGCCAGGCGGGTATCGAGCACCGCGAGGCGCGCCGCCAGTTCCTCGACCTCCTGCTCGATGCGCTGCGCGCTTTCCAGCACGGCGCGGCCGAAGGCGGTCGGCCGGTAGCCGTTGAGGGTCTGCTCGAACAGGGAGTTGCCCAGCTGCGCTTCGAGCCGGGTGACCCTGCGGCCGACGGTGGTGCGGTTGATCTTCAGCCGCTCGGACGCGGCCGTGTAGTTTCCGCTGCGCACGGCGTTGAGGAAGATGCGCAGGTCGTCCCAGTCGATCATGCGTGCATATTTGCACAGCAAATGTGCGAAAACAAACGTTTACGCACGGTGTGCCGGTTGCTAGCTTCATTGCCACCTCAGGCACCGGAGCGGCACCGATGGCGACGACGAAAGACTACGAGCTGGGCGAGTTCACCTACCCGCGCGGCTGGTTCATGGTGGCCGATGCCGCGAAGCTGACGAACAAGCCGCTGGACCTGCACTTCTTCGGCCGGGACTTCGCGCTCTATCGCGGCAGCGGCGGCCGGGTGGTGCTGCTGGATGCGTACTGCCCGCACATGGGAACGCACCTGGCGCGCAACACCACGTCCTACGTCGTGCAGGACGGCAGCATCGAGGGCGACTCCATCCGCTGTCCGTATCACGGCTGGCGCTTCGGCCCCGACGGCAAGTGCAACCAGATTCCCTACTCGGACCAGCCCATCCCGCGCTCGGCCAGCATCCGGAGCTGGCCGGTGGAGGAACGCATGGGTGCGATCTTCGTCTGGCACGATCCCGAAGGCGGCGCGCCGGAGTGGCAGGCGCCGCGGCTGGAGGAATGGGACGATCCGTCCTGGGTGCGCTGGCAGCTCGACGACCTCGGCCAGCTGCGCTGCCACCCGCAGGAGATCGTCGACAACATCGCCGATGCCGCCCACCTGGGGCCGATCCACGGCGCGACGCCGCAATACTTCGAGAACGAGTTCCGTGGGCACCTGGCGATCCAGCGCCAGGGCGGCACGACCCGCGGCGATGCCCTGGCCGACAAGGACGGCAGCAACCCGCTGCTGCGCACGGACACCGCCTACCACGGTCCGGGGGTATTGCTGTCGCGCATGACCGGCCTGTTCGAGGCGATCATCTTCATCGTGCACACGCCGGTGGACGACGGCCTGGTGCAGGTATGGCATGGCCTGCTGGTGAAATCACCCGGGGGCAACCGCGTCGCGACGGAGGCGGACGTGCAGGCGGCGCGCGCCTACCAGCAAGGGCACCTCGGCGCCTTCGCGCAGGACTTCGAGGTGTGGGCGAACAAGCGTCCCTGCATCAAGGGCATGTTCCTGCCCAGCGACGGCCCCTTCCTCAAGGCGCGCACCTGGTACCGGCAGTTCTACAACCCGCGCACGCGCCGCGATGAATTTCTGAAGCAGGTGGAGGGCATCCACTCGCCACGCGGTCTGCCGGGCGTGCCGGCCGTGGTGCCGGGGCCCTAGCCCGGCGGGCGGCGCAGGTCCAGGGTCCAGGGGAACTCGGGGTTCGGCATCTCCACCGGCGGCACGTACCAGCCCGCCAGGTGGCCCTGCGGCTCGAAGCGCGCCAGGCGCCGCGCCTCGGCTTCGTAGCTGTTGACCGGGAAGGTCTCGTAGCTGCGGCCGGCCGGGTGCGCGACATGGTAGGTGCAGCCCGAGACCGAGCGCCGGTTCCAGGTGTCGTAGAGGTCCAGCACCAGCGGCGTGTGCACGCCGATCGTCGGGTGCAGGCAGGCCGCCGGCTGCCAGGCGCGGTAGCGCAGGCCGGCGACGAACTCGCCTTGCGTGCCAGTGGGCTGCAGCGGCAGGCGGCGACCGTTGCAGGTGACGTAGTGCCGCTCGCCGGTCATGCCGGTCACGCGGACCTGCAGGCGCTCGATCGAGGAGTCGACGAAGCGCGCGGTGGCGCCGCCGGCCGGCTCTTCGCCCAGCACCGGCCAGGCTTCCAGGGCCTGGCGCAGTTCCAGGGTGACGCCCTCGTGGGTGACCGTGCCGTGGATCGGGAAGCGGAAGTCGAAATGCGGCGCGAACCACTCGCGCGCGAACGGGTAGCCGGCGCGGCGCAGGTCGTCGACCACGTCGCAGAGATCGGCCCAGTTGTGATGCGGCAGCAGCCAGCGGTCCTGCAGCTGCGTGCCCCAGCGCACCAGCGGCTGGGTATAGGGCTCGTTCCAGAAGCGCGCGATCAGCGCGCGCACCAGCAGCTGCTGCACCAGACTCATGCGCGCATGCGGCGGCATCTCGAAACCGCGCAGCTCGACCAGGCCCAGACGGCCGGTGGCGGAGTCCGGCGAGTAGAGCTTGTCGATGCAGAACTCGGCGCGGTGGGTGTTGCCGGTGAGGTCCACCAGCAGGTTGCGCAGCACGCGGTCGATCAGCCAGGGCGGCACGCTGCCGCCCCTGGCCGGCAGCTGCGCCAGGGCGATCTCCAGCTCGTAGAGCTGGCCGTCGCGCGCCTCGTCGATACGCGGATGCTGCGAGGTGGGGCCGATGAACAGGCCCGAGAACATGTAGGACAGCGCCGGATGGTTCTGCCAGTAGCGCAGCAGGCTGGCCAGCACGTCGGGGCGGCGCAGGAACGGCGAGTCCGCCGGCGTGGCGCCGCCCACCACCACGTGGTTGCCGCCGCCGGTGCCGACCGCGCGGCCGTCGATCAGGAACTTCTCGGTGGTCAGGCGCGACAGCCGCGCCTCCTCGTAGATCGCCAGGGTGTTGTCGCGCAGCTGCTCCCAGTTGTGCGCCGGGTGGATGTTGACCTCGATCACGCCCGGGTCGGGGGTGATCCTGATGATCTCCAGGCGCGGATCGGCCGGCGGGCCGTAGCCCTCGATGCGCACCGGCAGCCCGGTCTCGGCCGCCACGTCCTCGATCGCCGCGATCAGGTCGAGGAAGTCCTCGCTGCGCTCGGTCGGCGGCAGGAACAGGTTGATGAAGCCGTCACGCGACTCCGCCGACATCGCGGTGCGCACGTTGCCGCCCTGCAGGTAGCTGCCATGGCGGCGCGGCGGCGGCTGGCGCGATTCCGGGGTGACGCGCTGCGCGGCGCGGCGGCGCTGCGGGTCTTCTTCCTTGACGCCGTGGCGCTGCAGGTAGGGCTGGCGCCGCGGGTCGGTGGCGCCCAGCGCCGGCAACGCTCCGGGATCTGCGGGGATGAACTGCGGCCGTTCCGCGGCCGGCAGCCAGGGCAGGGATTCCAGCGGCAGGCGCAGGCCCACCGGCGAGTCGCCGGGGATCAGCAGCAGGCGGCCGGTGCGGACCTGCCAGCGCTCCGACATCCAGCGCGCCTCGGCCTGCCAGCGCTGCACCGGCAGCACGAAGCCGCGCGGTGTGCCCAGGCCGCGCTCGAACACCTGCAGGATGCGCGCGCGCTCCTCGGCGTCCTTCAGTCGTGCATCGGTGGGATCGACGTTGACCGGCAGCTTGCGCTCGCGCACCAGGTAATGAAGCGTGTCCTCGTAGGCGTCGAGCACGTTGCGCGGGTCCACTTCCAGGCGCTCGGCCAGGGCGCCGAGGAACTGCCTGGCCTCGTCGTTGGTCGGCGGATTGACCTTGTCGGCGCGCGCCGGCGGCAGGCGCCAGGTGGGCTGGCCGTCACGGCGCCAATACAAGGTATAGACCCAGCGCGGCAGCGACTCGCCGGGGTACCACTTGCCCTGGCCGTAGGTCAGCAGGCCCTGCGGGGCGAAGTGGTTGCGCATGCGCAGCGCCAGCTCGTAGGCGCGCGCCTCCTTGGCCGGCCCCACCGCGGCGGTGTTCCATTCCGCGCCCTGCATGTCGTCGATCGACACGAAGGTCGGCTCGCCGCCCATGGTCAGGCGCACGTCGCCGGCCACCAGCCGGGCATCGACCGCCGCGCCCAGCGCGTCGACCTCCTGCCACTGCTCCTCGGTGTAGGGCTTGGTGACCCGTGCCGACTCGTAGAGCCGGCTGATCTTCATTTCGTGGCCGAATTCGACCTCGCAGTCGTCGACGCTGCCGGTGATCGGCGCGGCGGTCTGCGGCTCCGGGGTGGCGCAGAGCGGGATGTGACCCTCGCCGGCCAGCAGGCCGGAGGTGGGGTCCAGGCCGATCCAGCCGGCACCGGGGACGTAGACCTCGCACCAGGCGTGCAGGTCGGTGAAGTCGAT
Source organism: Solimonas sp. K1W22B-7 (assembly GCF_003428335.1). GTDB lineage: Bacteria > Pseudomonadota > Gammaproteobacteria > Nevskiales > Nevskiaceae > Solimonas_A. Next base: position 1,206,935 of record NZ_CP031704.1, on the reverse strand, counting down.
CTCGGTGCCGCTGGGGCCGTCCAGCGACTTCACGTCCGGGGTCAGCTGGATCAGGTAGCCGGAGACGAAGCGCGCCGCCAGGCCCAGATGGCGCAGCATCTGCACCAGCAGCCAGCTGGAATCGCGGCAGGAACCCGAGGCCTTGCCCAGGGTTTCCTCCGGCGTCTGCACGCCCGGCTCCATGCGGATCAGGTAGCCGATGCGCTGCTGCAGCGCCTGGTTGAGGTCGACGACGAAGTTGACCGTGTTCGGCGCCTCCTTCGGCAGTTCCGCCAGCAGCGCCTGCAGCAGCGGCCCGGCCGGCAGCGGCTTCAGGAAAGGATCGAGGTCCTGGCGCAGGCTGGCGTCGTACTCGAAGGGATAGCGCTCCGCCGAGGGCTCGACGAAGAAGTCGAAGGGGTTGTAGACCGCCATGTCGGCGACCAGGTCGACCGTGACCTTGAACTCGGTCACCTGGTCGGGGAACACCACGCGCGCCTGCCAGTTGCTGAACGGGTCCTGCTGCCAGTTGATGAAGTTGGGCTGCGGCTCCACCTTCAGCGAGTAGCTCAGCACCCGCGTGCGCGAATGCGGCGCCGGGCGCAGGCGGATGATCTGCGGCGACATGCCGACCCGGCGGTCATAGCGGTAGGCTGTGACGTGGTGCAGCGCGGCGTGGATGGTCATCGTGTCCTTGTACTCGGTCGGCGGCTTTCACTGGCAAAAGCGGTGCCAATATAGACTTCACAGTATGACTGCCCTAGAACACTCCAGCCGTTCCGAGTTCATCCGCGTCCGCGGCCTGCGCTTCCATGTCCGCCGCTGGGGTACCCCCGGCCTGCCGCTGCTGTTCCTGGGCCACGGCTGGCTCGACGTCTCCGCCACCTTCGACCCGGTGGCGCGCCTGCTGGCCGAGCGCTGGCAGGTGCTGGCGCCGGACTGGCGCGGCTTCGGCCACAGCCAGTGGCCGCAGGACGGCTACTGGTTCCCGGACTATGTCGCCGACTTCGACGCGCTCGCCGACCACTATTCCCCGGAAACCCCGCTGACCCTGGTCGGCCACAGCATGGGGGCGCAAATCCTGAGCCTCTATGCCGGCCTGCGCCCGGACCGGGTCAGGCAGCTGGTCTGCCTGGACGGCCTGTTCCTGCCGGACATGCCGGCCAAGGGCTCGCCCCGGCGCCTGCTGCGCTGGGTCAACGAGGTCAAGGCGCCCGGCAAGGACAAGACCTACGAGTCCTTCGAATACCTGGCCTCGCGGGTGCGGGTGCAGCACCCGCAGCTGTCGGCCGAGAAAGCGCTGTTCATCGCCCATTGCTGGGGCCAGGAGGACGGCCGCGGCCGCATCCGGCTGCTGGCCGACCCCAAGCATCGCCTGAACAGCCCGCAGAACTACCGCTCGGCCGAGTCGGAGGCGGTCTGGGGGCAGGTCACCTGCCCCACCCTGTTCCTCGACGCCGGGCTGTCGCATTTCGGCAAGGCCATCGGCAGCCAGGAGCGGGCCCGGCGCCTGGCCTGCTTCCAGAACCGCCGGGAAGAGATGATCCCCGACGCCGGCCACATGCTGCATTTCGACGCACCGGAGGAGACGGCGCGCCGGATTGGCGAATTTTTGACCTGATTCAGAGGCTTCAAATGCTCGGGACCTATTACGGTCCGGAATCCCGGTCGGTATACTAGTCAGGATAGGCAGACCGAGGCCCTGTGCCGGTTCGACCCAGTCGCTCGTGCCTACTTTCAATATTCATCCTCTCAAGGGGCACTGTTCAATGAGTAATCAAGGCGTGGATCCGGACCGCCGCCGGTTCCTGACCCTGACCACGACGGTCGTGGGTGGCGTAGGTGTAGCGGCCGCGGCCTGGCCCTTCCTGGCGTCCCTCAAGCCGAGCGACCGCGCCAAGGCCCTTGGCGCCCCGGTCAGCATCGACATCACCCACCTCGAGGCCGGCCAGAAGCTGACGGTCGCCTGGCGCGGCAAGCCGGTCTGGGTGATCAAGCGCACCCCGGAGATGGTCGCCAGCCTGGCCAAGGTCTCCGGCAACCTGCGCGACCCGGGTTCCGATGAACAGCAGCAGCCGGAGTACGCCAAGAACGAGGCCCGCGCGATCAAGCCGGAAATCCTCGTCATGGTCGGCTCCTGCACCCACCTGGGCTGCTCGCCGACTTTCCGTCCGGACCACCCTGCAAAAGACATCGACTCGGCCTGGGAAGGCGGCTTCTACTGCCCCTGCCACGGCTCCAAGTTCGACCTTGCCGGCCGCGTCTACAAGGGCGTCCCCGCCCCGCTGAACCTGGCCGTGCCGCCGCACCGCTATGTGGACGGCAACACCATTCTCGTCGGCGAAGACCAGGGAGCTGCGTAATGGCGATCGTCCCCAATCCGTACAAGACGACCGGCTTCATGGGCTGGATCGATGACCGCTTCCCGGCGACCAAGCTGTGGCGCGATCATCTGACCGAGTACTACGCCCCGAGCAACTTCAACTTCTGGTACTACTTCGGCTCGCTGGCCATGCTGGTGCTGGTCAACCAGCTGCTGACCGGCATCTGGCTGGTGATGCACTACAAGTCCGACGCCGCGATCGCCTGGGACTCCGTCGAGTACATCATGCGCGACGTGCCCTACGGCTACCTCCTGCGCTACCTGCATTCCACCGGTGCCTCGGCGTTCTTCATCGTCGTGTTCCTGCACATGTACCGCGGCCTGATGTACGGCTCCTACCGCAAGCCGCGCGAGCTGATCTGGGTCTTCGGTGCCCTGATCTTCCTGGCGCTGATGGCGGAAGCCTTCGCCGGCTACGTGCTGCCCTGGGGCAACATGTCGTACTGGGGCGCCAACGTCATCCTCAACCTGTTCGGCGCCATCCCCGTGATCGGCAACGACCTGGTGATCTGGATCCAGGGCGACTATTTCCCGTCCGACGCCACGCTGGGCCGTCTGTTCTCGATCCACGTCATCTTCGTGCCGTTCGTGCTGGTCGCCCTGGTGGTCGCCCACCTGATCGCCCTGCATGAAGTCGGCTCGAACAACCCCGACGGCGTCGAGATCAAGAAGCACAAGGACCCCAAGACCGGCATCCCGCTCGACGGCATCCCGTTCCACCCGTACTACACCCTGAAGGATCTGGTGGGCGTGGGCGTGTTCCTGATCATCTTCCTGGGCATCGTGTTCTTTGCCCCGGATGGCGGCGGCTGGTTGCTGGAAAAGCCGAACTTCACCCCGGCCAACCCGCTGGCCACGCCGGAGCACATCACCCCGGCCTGGTACTTCGGTTCCTTCTACGCGATGCTGCGTGCGGTTCCGGACAAGCTGCTGGGCGTGCTGACCATGGGCGCTGCAGTCGTGATCATCTTCTTCGTGCCCTGGCTGGACCGCTCGCCGGTCAAGTCGATCCGCTACAAGGGCATCCTGTCGAAGACCGCGCTGTTCCTGTTCACGATCTCCTTCGTGGCGCTGAGCTACTACGGCATGCAGCCGCCGACGACGGTGGGCACCTGGGTTTCGCGTGTCGGCACGGTCATCTATTTCGCCTACTTCCTCCTGATGCCCTGGTACACCCGGGCAGAAAAGACCAAGCCCGAACCGGAGCGTGTAACCCATGCAGCGCATTAAGACCCTTCTGATCGCGGTCGCGCTGACGGCGGCGGCTCCTGCCTTCGCGTCGGGCGGCCATGCGCTGACCTACAAGTTCGAGCCCGACAGCAACAACATCCAGTCGGCCCAGCGCGGCGCGCGCAACTTCATGAATTACTGCTCCGGCTGTCATTCCATGAAGCACCTGCGCTATGGCCGCCTCGGCCAGGACCTGCACATCCCGGATGACCTGCTCAAGGCCAACCTGATGTTCACGACCGACAAGCCGGGTGAGCACATCGTCTCGTCGATGCCGGCGACGGAATCGGCCAAGTGGTTCGGCCAAGCTCCGCCCGACCTGACCCTGGAGACCCGCTACCGCGGCGCCGACTGGGTCTACAACTACCTGATGACCTTCTACGTCGACCCCAGCCGTCCGCTGGGCGTCAACAACCTGACCCTGCCGGGCGCGTCGATGCCGCACGTGCTGGCCGACCTCCAGGGCTGGCAGGTCAAGGTGGAAGAGCATGCCGCCGAGGGTCACGAGGAAGGCGGTCATGGTGGCCACAAGGGCCCCAAGTTCGAGCTGGTGCAGGCGGGCAAGCTGAAGCCGGAGGAATACAAGGCCTTCGTGACCGACACGGTCAACTTCATGCACTACGCCGCCGAACCGGCCCGCAATGCCCGTATCTCGCTGGGCTACAAGGTGATGCTGTACCTGTTCCTGTTCACCTTCCTGGCCTACCTGCTGAAGAAGGAGTGGTGGAAGGACGTTCACTGACGTTCTGAACCCCAAACGTTGTCTTTCGGCGCCGGTCATGTTCCGATACATGTCCGGCGCTTTTGTTTGGGCGCTGCCGTCTGGCTGATTCGATGACCCTCCGCGCCCGCAGCAAATACGTGATGGACAGCAAGCCCGCCCCGCGTGCCGGCCTGACGCTGTTCTGCAGCCGCGACAGCCTGGCCTGCCTGTGGACGCGCATCGTGCTGGCCGAGAAGGATGTCGACGGCGCGCGCATCGAGTGGATCAACCCCGGCAAGCCCAACCACGACCTGCTGGTGCTGAACCCGACGCTGGAACTGCCGACGCTGGCCGACCGCGACACCGTGATCCACCCGGCGCAGGTGATCAACGAGTACCTCGACGAGCGCTTCCCGCACCCCAAGATGAGCCCGCCCGACCCGGCGGCGCGCGCCAAGCTGCGCATGGCGGTGCTGCGCCTGGAGCGCGACCTGTTGCCGCTGGCGCAGCGCGCGATCTCCGACAAGGGCGCCGACGGCAAGACGGCCAAGCTGGCCCTGGCCGAGGCCCTGCTGGCCAGCCAGCGCATGTTCCCGGCGCGCGGCTGGTTCCTGGGACTGGACTACAACCTCGCCGACTGCGCCTGGGCCGCCCTGTTCTCGCAGCTGCCGCAGCTGAACCTGAAGCTCGGCGGCGATGTGCAGCCCTTGCTGCGCTACGCCGAACGCCTGCTGCACCGGCCCGCGGTGCGCAAGGCCCTCGCGGTCGCCTGAATCTCCGCTGGCGATCCCTTCCCCCGGGTCGCCAGGAAACTGGCTTCTGGACACCCCATGAAGTACCCCCAGGCACGCTTGCCAGCGCCGCCGCCGACCGCCAACATACCCGCATGACAACGCCGCGTTCCCGCCGTCCCTACCTGATCCGCGCCATCTACCAGTGGTCGGTGGACAACGGCTACACGCCGCACCTGCTGGTCCATGCCGACTACCCCGGCGTGATGGTGCCGCGCGAGCACGTGCAGGACGGCCGCATCACGCTCAACATCAGCCCCATGGCGATACAGAACCTGGGCCTGGAGCAGGAACCGATCTGGTTCTCGGCACGCTTCTCCGGCCGTTCCTTCGACGTGCAGGTGCCCAGCGGCGCGGTGCTGGCGATCTTCGCCCGCGAGAATGGCGAGGGCGTGGTGTTCGGCGAGGTGGAGCCGGCCGAGCCGCAGGGCGACAGCACTCCGCCGACAACCCCGCCCGAGCCGACGCGCCCCAAGCCGGGCCGGCCGCAGCTGCGCGTGGTGAAGTAGCTCCCACGGGAAGCAACGCGGCCGCCGCTGGCGCTCACGCCCTATCCGCGCTGTAATCGACGCAGCCACTGCATCCGATTTTCAGCACCCGCAAGGGATTGGGGAGAGTCGTGGAGTCCGTCAGCGTTCTCGCACAGATGCCGCTGTTCGCCGCGCTGGCCCCGGCTGCCCTGCAGCGGCTGGCGGACCAGGCCGAGCGCTGTGAACTGGGCAGCGGCGCCTCCCTCTACTCCGAGAACGACACCCCCGCCTGGTTCTACGTGCTGCTGCGCGGCCGCCTGCGCGTGACCTCGCGCGGCACGCTGCTGGGCTACATCAGCCGCGGCGAGCCGGTGGGAGAAATGGGCGTGGTCTCGGGCGAGCCGCGCAATGCCTCGGTGCATGCGGTGCGCGACAGCCTGCTGCTGCGCATTCCCGCGGCGGCCTTCCTGGACTTCCTGCGCAGCGAGCCCGAGGCGCTGCTGGACCTGACCCGGCTGGTGATCGCGCGCGGGCGCCAGTACCAGAGCCAGCGGCGCCTGGTGACCACCGGGCAGCGCGGCAGCTTCGCGGTGATTCCCGCCTCGCCCGGCGTGCCGGCGGTGCGCCTGGCCGAGGCGCTGGTGCAGCAGTTCTCCGGCTGGCCGCAGGCGCGCCTGGTGACGGCGAGCCATGTCGATGCCAACTTCGGCAGCGGTTTCGCGCAGACCGCGCTGGACGATGCCGCCGCCGGCGAGCGCCTGCGCGCCTGGCTGTCGGAACTCGAAGAGCGCCACGCCTACGTGGTCTACGCCGCCGACAACTTCGACGATCCCTGGTCGCTGCGCTGCCTGCGCCAGGCCGACCGCATCCTGATCCTGGCCGAGGCGCAGTCGCCGCCGCGCGACGTGCCGGTGCTGGACCAGTTGCATGCACAGGGCCTGATCGCACCGGTGGAGCTGGTGCTGCTGCGCGCGCAAGGCGAGCCCTCGCCGCATACCCTGGCCTGGTGCCGCGAGAGCTGTGCCCGCGCGCACTACTTCGTGCATCCCTGGGCACAGGACGAACTTGCGGCGCTGGCGCGGCAGATCACCGGGCGCGGCATCGGCCTGGTGCTGGGCGGTGGCGGCGCGCGCGGTTTCGCGCATATCGGCCTGGTGCGCGCGCTGGAGCAGCTGCAGATTCCGGTGGACGTCTGCGGCGGCACCAGCATGGGCGCCTTCGTCTCGGCGCTCCTGGCCTGCGGTTTCGACAGCGTGGAGATGGCGCAGATCGCGCGCGAAACCTTCATCGCGCGCAACTACCTCAACGACTACACCATGCCGCGTGTCTCGCTGATCCGCGGGCAGCGTTTCCTGAAGCGCCTGCGCGCGATCTTCGGCGAGCGCCGCATCGAGGAGCTGCGGCGCAGCTACTACTGCATCTCCACCAACCTCACCACCGGCGCCACCGTGGTCCACGACCGCGGCGAGCTGGCCAGCTGGGTCGGCACCAGCATGTGCGTGCCCGGCGTGGCGCCGCCGGTGGCCTGGCAGGGCGAGCTGCTCTGCGATGGCGGCGTGGTCAACAACCTGCCCACCGACGTCATGCAGAACCTGGAGCGCGGCACGATCATCGCCAGCAACGTCAGCAGCGAGGGCGAGATCCGCGCGCCCGGCGCCGGCGCCGAGGAGCCCGACCAGTCGGCGCTGCTGAACTGGAAGGGCGAACATCGCATCCCGCGGCTGTCGGAAATCCTGATGCGCAGCGCGACGCTGACCAGCGATACGGCGATCCAGCGTGCCTCGATCGAGCGCGCCGACGTCTACCTGCGCATGCCGATCCAGGACATCGGCATGTTCGACTGGCTGCGCCTGGAGGAACTGGTGGAGCGCGGCTACGAGTATGCGCTGGAGCAGCTGGGGCCGTTGCGGGACAAGCTGCCGCGGGCTTAGCTCCGGATGTAGGAGCGGCTGTTAGCCGCGAGCGCCGTTTGTCATGTTGACCGGCGATCGCGGCTAACAGCCGCTCCTACAAAAGCGAAAAGCTACACAGCCTCCGCCACCAACCCGTGATGCCGCAGCCTGCGGTCGATGCGCGCCATGGTCTCGGTATCGGCATGCGGGCGGTAGCCTTCGACGATGCGCAGGCATTCCTCGCGGCGCGCCTGCGGCAGGCGCCGCACCACGTCCAGCGTCGGTTCCCACTGCTCGCGCAGCAGCGCGGCGTAGGCGATGCGGCCCAGGGCCTCCGGCGGCAGCAGCGACACGGCGTCGGCCACGGCGTCGCGCGTGGCGTTCTCCATCCATTGCAGCAGCGAGATCAGCTCGGACCACAGTTCGGCTTCGTCGGCCGCGCGCAGGATGCGCCGCATCACCGGCGGCCGGCGGATCGCGTCCAGGTTGACCACCCGCGCCTGCACTTCCGGCGACAGGCAGGTCACCACCGGCAGGATGTCCTCCCACAGGTCTTCTTCCTGCGCGGCGTGGATGATGGCGTCGAGCACCGCGTCGCCCTGGCTGGCGGCGAGGTCGCCCAGCTCGCGCTTGAGCACGTAGCCGACGTGCGTCACAAGCGACAGGATCTTGGGCCACAGCGGCCGCCGCGCCGGGTCCAGCACCAGCAGGATCGCCTTGCGCACGCGCTCCGGCGGCAGCACGCGCACCAGGTGGTCCAGGCGGTTCTTGGACTCGACGTGGAACACGATCTGCATCAGCTCGCCCTCGTCGGCGATGGTGTCGGCCACCGCGCGCACGGCGTCGTCGGACAGGTACTCGACGAAACGGCCCATGGTCACGTAGTCGCCCCGCGACAGCATGGCCTGCGCCACGTCGACGATGCGCTCCACCGCCACCAGGCGGATCAGCTCGCGCGCGCGGCGCGGGTCCAGCCAGGCGGCGACGTCGGCCATGAAGGCGGGGTCCAGGCGCTGGGTGATCGCGGCCGCCTGCGGCGCCGGCATCTCGCCGGCGATGCGCGCGGTCAGCGCCGGCCCCAGCCACCAGCGCGCCAGCAGCACGATCAGCCCCGTCGGCAGCCAGCGCGCGATCGCTGCCAGCCGCCGCACCACGGCGCCCTGCTGCCGCGAGTAGCGCTCCAGCAACGCGATGCGCAGCTGGCGCAGCGTTTCGGAAGGCAGGGGTTCGAGGTAGGCGAGTTCGTCGGCGCCGCTGCCGGTGAGCAGCGCCAGCTTGAGCAGCTCGGCGCGGCTGGCGAGGCGGCTCACCGCTCGCTCCGCGGCCACAGCAGCGCACGCAGCGGCCACGGCAGCGCGTGTTCCAGCTCGCGGCGGCTGCGGGTTTCCAGCTCCTCGCAGCTGCGGCCGACCAGGGCCTCGAGCCGCGCGAAGTCGGCGTCGGAGAGCAAACCCAGCGGCGCCAGGCCGGCCGGGGGACGCCGCAGCTTCTGCGCCAGTCTTTGCAGGTCCTGCTCGGTCATCGCGGACGCTCCCTTGCGTACGGGGACAGTTCCGTTCTACCCCTGCGACGGCCCATCCGGCAAGCATTTGCCAGGATTGAGGATGCCCAGCGGGTCCAGCGTGCGCTTGAGCGCGCGCATGGTCTCCAGCGTGTCGGCGGCGATCTCCCAGCCGACGTAGTCGCGTTTCTCGATGCCCACGCCATGCTCGCCGGAGAGGGTGCCCTCCAGCGACAGCACCAGGCGGAACACGTCGTGCAGGCAGGCCGTGATCGCGCGCATCTGCGCCGGGTCTTCCGGGTCGGCCAGCAGATTGACGTGGATGTTGCCGTTGCCGGCGTGGCCGAAGTTGACGATGCGGATGGCATGGCGCCGCGACAGCTCGCGCAGGCCGTTGATCAGTTCCGGGATGCGCGTCACCGGCACCGCCACGTCCTCGTTGACCTTCTTCGGCGCGATCTTGCGCAGCGAGGGCGACAGCACCTTGCGGCAGGCCCACAGCGCCTCGGCCTCGGCAGTGGATGCGGCGGCTTTCAGTTCCACCAGTCCCTGCCCGCGCGCGGCGGCGCTCACCGCCGCCACCGCGGCCTCGAGGGATTCGGGACTGCCGTCGACTTCGATCAGCAGCAGTGCGCCGGTGCCGGGCGGCACGCCGGTGCGCTGGTATTCCTCGGCCAGGCGCACCGCCTCGCCATCCATCAGTTCCAGGGCACAGGGTGTTTCCGGCTGGCCCATGATGCGCGCCACCGCGCTGGCGGCGGCCGACACGTCGGCATAGCAGGCCCGCAGCGTGCGCCGCGCCTGCGGCTGCGGCAGCAGCTTGAGCGTGGCCTCGGTGATCACCGCCAGCGTGCCCTCGCTGCCGACCAGCAGGCGCGTCAGGTCGTAGCCGACCACGCCCTTGGTGGTGGTGCAGCCGGTCTTCAGCGAAACACCGGCGCCGGTCACCGCGCGCAGGCCCAGCACATTGTCGCGCGCGGTGCCGTACTTCACCGCGCGCGGCCCGCCGGCGCAGCAGGCCAGGTTGCCGCCGACGGTGGAATACCCGGCACTGGTGGGATCGGGCGCCCAGAACAGGCCGTGCTGCGCCGCCGCGGCCTGCACCTCGCCGTTGAGCGTGCCGGCTTCGCATTCGATCAGCCGGTCGCCCGGGGAGATGCGCAGGATGCGGTTCATGCGCTCCAGCGACAGCACGATGCCGCCATGGATCGGCACGCTGGCGCCGGTGGTGTTGGTGCCGCGGCCGCGCGTCACCAGCACCGTGCGGAATTCGTTGCAGGCCGCGACCAGGGCCAGCACTTCCTCGTGGGTCTGCGCGAACACCACCGCCTGCGGCAGCGCGGTGCGCCTGGAATTGTCGTAGCCGTAGGACAGGCAGTCGGCCGGGTCGGTCAGCAGGCGCTCGCCGGGGAAGACCTCGCCCAGGCGCCGCAGCAGGGCCGGCGCCAGCGACGTCACGGGCGTAGCCCTGAAATGTGATTTTCTATCACATTAAAATTATGGAGTTTTATAAATAAACTCAGCATGGCAGGAACCAGCTTACACGGCGTCGAAGGCCGCGGTGATCCAGTCGGGCTTGCCGCCGGCATCGAAGGCGACCACGTCGAAGCGCACCGGGCGGTTGCCGTGCCCGGGGTGGGTCACCAGGAACATCTGCGTCGCCAGCACGATGCGCCGCTGCTTGCGCGCATCGACCGATTCGGCGGCGGTGCCGTAGCCGGGATTGCTGCGGCTGCGCACTTCGATCACGGCCAGCGTGTCGCCGTGCAGCATCACCAGGTCCAGCTCGCCGCCGCGACAACGGTAGTTGCGTTGCAGCAGCTTCAGGCCGCGCTTCTGCAGCAGGCGCAGCGCGAGGTCTTCGGCCTCGGCGCCGGTCACTGCGCCGGGCCGACGACCGCCGCCGGCGTCTCCAGCAGCAGCAGGCTGTCCGGCTGGATCTCGGCACACTGCAAGCCGCGCCGCACCGCGCCGTTGGCGCCGATGCTGAGCAGGCCGGTCATGCCGGGCATGCGCGACAGCGTTGCGCCGGGACGCAGCGTCGCCGCGATCGCCTGGGCGTCGTAGCCGAAGGCGAACAGCCGCGGATCGCGCCGCTGCGAGGGCAGCTGCGCCGCCTCGGCGCGCTCCGCCGGGTAGGCCTGCGCGGACAGCATCCAGGGCATGTCGCAGAAGCGCATGCCGCCGGTGTCGTTGTCAGGGCGCCCGGCGTAGATCGCCGAGGTGGCGTACATCGGCAGGTCGCCGGCGAAGTAGAAGCGCAGCATGGAGCCGATCAGGCGCGCGTCGATCTGCCGCGCGACGAGGAACACCATGTCGATGTCGGTGCGCCGCCGCGCCGGCGGCACCGCGCCCGGCGCCAGCTTGGGACCGGCGTCCTTCTGCGCGCGCAGCAGCGTGCGCACGGTGGTGGAGAAGTCCTTCTGGCCGGCGGGATAGCGCGACACCTCCACCACCTGGCCGCCCAGCGCCTGGAAGCGCTGGCGGAAGGCCGCGTAGCTGCGTTCGCCCCAGTCGGAGGTGGGCACCAGCGCCACGGCGCGGCGAAGGCCCTGGCCGGCGGCGTGCTCGGCGGCCGTGCGCGCCTCGTCCTCCGGCGCCAGGCCGAACTGCAGGAAGCGCGACGGCGCCTGCTGGCTGTCGTCCAGGTAGTTCAGCGCCAGCACCGGCACCGCCGGCGAGCCCAGCTGCGCCATCGCGGCGACGCTTTCCTTGCGCAGCGGCCCGACGATCACCGCGGCACCATCCGTCAGGGCCTGCTGGTAGGCGGCCAGCGTGGCATCGGCACTGGCCGCGCTGCCGACGTCGTAGACCCGCACGCGCCCGGCGGCGCCGTTGCGGAAGTGCGCGGCGAGGTACCCGTCGCGCACCGCTTCGGCGCTGGCACCGAAGGAGCCGCTGAGCGGCAGCAGCAGCGCGGCACCGCCCGCGTTGACCGGCCCGGCGACCACCACCGGGGCCGTGCCTTCGGCCGCGGCCGGCACAGCCAGCGGCACGGTCTGCGCCACCGGCGCAGCCGGTTCGGTGCTGCCGAACAGCGCGCGCGCGCGCGCGGCCTCGATACGCGCCGCCAGGCCCGGCATCTGCTCGCTGGATGCCGGCAGGGCCTTGGCCGCCTCGAAGGGCAGGTTCTTCAGCAGCAGGCTCTCGGCGCGCAGCAGCTGCAGGCGGCCGAGCTTCTCGCCGGCCAGGGCATTGAGCGGGATATGCGCGGCCAGGGCCAGGGCGCGGTCGGCATCGCGCGCCGCCACCGCAGCCTCGGCCGACGCCAGCCAGAATTCCGCCGCCACGGCCGGCGGCTGCGCCAGCGCGGCGCGTTCGTAGGACCGGGAAGCTGCCGCATAGTCTCCGCGCAACCAGGCGTCACGCGCCTCGGCCAAACCCGGCGAGGGCCCCGGCGCACCCGGCAGCGCAGCGCTGTCGGCAGCCCCGGTACTGGCGCAGGCCGGCAGCAGCACCGTGGCCAGCGCGAGGAACAGCAGGGCACAGGTCGGCTTGGGCATGGGCTTGGGCATGTCGCCTCGGGGGGAACGATAATGGTGCGAATTATGACATGCAGTACTGAAAGGGTCTGTTGACAGCCCCTTATGGAGCCGCCCTTGAACCCTGCTGCCAGCGCCGTCCAGTCCGGCCACCTCTACGTCGTCGCCACACCGATCGGCAACCTCGGCGACCTGTCGCCCCGCGCCCTGGAGGTGCTGCGCGGCGTGGATGCCATTTGCGCGGAAGACACCCGCAACAGCGCCGGCCTGCTCAACCACTTCGGCCTGCGCAAGCCGCTGCTGGCCCTGCACGACCACAACGAGGAACAGGTGGCCGCCGGCCTGGTCGCGCGGCTCGCCGGCGGCGAATCGCTGGCGCTGATCTCCGACGCCGGCACGCCGCTGGTGTCCGACCCCGGCTTTCGCCTGGTGCGCGCCGCGCGCGAAGCGGGCCTGCCGGTGGTGGCCCTGCCCGGCCCCTGCGCCGCCATCGCCGCGCTGTCGATCTCCGGCATCGCCAGCGACCGCTTCCTGTTCGTCGGCTTTTTGCCGGCCAAGTCCAGCCAGCGCCGCGCGGCGCTGGAAGAGCTGGCGCCGCAGACTGCCACGCTGCTGCTCTACGAGAGCAGCCACCGCATCGCCGACTGTGCCGTCGATCTCGCTGCCGTGCTGGGCGACCGCCGCGTCTGCATCGCGCGCGAGCTGACCAAGCTGTTCGAGCAGAGCGAGGCCATGCCCGCGGCCGGGCTGCCGGCCTGGATCGCCGCCGACGCCAACCGCGAGAAGGGCGAGTTCGTGCTGGTGGTCGAGGGCGCGCCGCGCCAGCAGGCCACGGCGGCCGCCGACGTGGAGCGCATCCTGCGCGTGCTGGTGAAGGAACTGGGCGCCTCGCAGGGCGCCCGGCTGGCGGCGGAGATCACCGGCAGGAAGAAGCGCGAGCTGTACGAGATGTCGCTGGGTTTCGGTGGCGCGGCAGATGGGACGGGGAATCGTGAGGGCTGAGCGCGATTGCACTGCCCCTGCACCCTGTTCTTCAACATTTGCACCGGGTCTGCACCGGCCTTGCGCGGGCCGCTTCCAGAATGGGCCGATGCCTCCGAGGAGCGGCCCATGCAGACCGAAGTTCCATCCATACCCCCGCCGAGAGGCGGACGAATGAAAAGGCGGCGCGGGATCGTCGCTGCGCTGGCATCGATGGTCCTGGCGCTCGCCCTGTGGGCCTTCTGGCTGGAACCGGCAAGCCTGAGCACCCGCGAGCATTCCCTGGCGCTGCCGCGGTGGCCGCAGAGCTGCGACGGAGTGCGGGTGGCGGTGCTGGCCGACCTGCATGTGGGCTCGCCCTGGCAGGGCCCGGCGCAGTTGCGGAAGATCGTGCAGACCGTGAACGCGGCGCGGCCCGACCTGGTGCTGCTGGCCGGTGACTACGTGATCCAGGGTGTTGTCGGCGGCCGCTTCGTCACGCCGGAACAGATCGCCGCGGAACTGGCGAAGCTGTCCACGCCGCTGGGTACCTACGCCGTGCTCGGCAACCACGACTGGTGGCTGGATGGCCCGCGCATAACGCGGGCCCTGGAAGCAGCCAGAATCCCGGTGCTGGAGGACAGCGCTCGGCAACTGGCACGCGGCGACTGCCGCTTCTGGCTCGCCGGCATCGGCGACTTCTGGACAGCGAAACATGATGTGAAGCAGGCGCTTTCCGGCGTAAACGACGCGGCGCCCGTGGTGCTGTTCACGCACAACCCGGACCTGTTCCCGGAAATCCCCGCGCGGGTGACGCTGAGCATTGCCGGGCATACCCACGGCGGGCAGGTGCGCATTCCGGGCATCGGGCGGCCGGTGGTGCCCTCGCGTTACGGCCAGCGCTACGCGGCGGGGCTGGTGGTCGAAGAGGGGCGCCATCTGTTCGTCAGCACCGGGCTGGGCACCAGCATCCTGCCGGTGCGTTTCCTGGTGCCGCCGGAGATATCGATCCTGCGTCTCCAGGCGCAGCCCTGATTCCGTGCTCGCGACTATGGGAGGCCGCTGCAATCCGGTGGCGAGGGTCCCGCCGACAGGCCGCGCCGGCAGCACGAATTCCCCATCTAGTGGATACTAGGCGGTTCGAAGCCCCGCCCCTGCCATTGCCTGGTCTGGACAGCGCGCCTTTTCACAGCTGACGGAGTCATGCCATGGCCAAATCGACGTACATCATCAAGGTAATCAACAAGGGCCGGGAGAAGGACTACTTCGACTTCTGGAAGCGCAAGCTGTCTCAGAATGCCGCCGGCGAAGCACTGAACCCGGAGTTGGTCGGCTTTGCGGTACCGCAGGAAGCGCGGAACGCCGAGGAAGCCGTCGAACTGGTACGGCGCAAGCACCCCGGCCTGCAGGTCGACACGCAGGCGACCCTGCGGCAGGACTGACGCTCGCCGGGGCGGGACCTTGGCCGCGCTGATCGCGCGGACTAGCGCCCCTGTGAGCCGAACACCCGCTTGAGAAGTTCGCTGGTGCGCGCGGCCGGGTTCTGCCGGATGCGCGCCTCTTCCTCGGCGATGGTCGTGAACAGGCCCGTCAGCGCCTGCTCGGTGACATAGCTGTCGAGATCCAGGTTCTTCACGCCGGCCATCTTCAGCAGCGGCCCGTACGAGGTCGCCAGCTGCTTGTACTGCTGCGTCACGCCGACACGCTGCGTGGTGGTCTGCACGATGGGATAGACCTTGGCGTAGATCGACTCGCTGGTGGTGCGGCGGAAGAACTGCGTCGCGGCATCCGGGGAGCCGCTGAGGATGGCGCGCGCGTCCTGGATGCTCATCTGGCGCACGGCGTTGCCGAAGATGTCCGCCACCTGCGGCACCGCCTGCTCGGCGGCGCGGTTGAGGGTCAGGTGGAACTCGTCCACCACTTTCCCCTGCCCGATCTGGCGCAGGCCGCTCTCGAACCGGGCCATCGATGCCGGCAGCGGGATGCGCACCTGGGCGTTGTTCCAGTAACCGTCGCGGCGCCCCAGCTGGTTGATCGCCTTGGTCGTGCCCTGGGCCAGCGCCTCGCGCAGGCCGCCGATGATCTCGCCCTCGCCCAGTGCGGAAGACTGGCCGGCGGGCTGCTGGATCGCACCGAGCACCTGGCCGACGCCCTGCTCCCAGTCGGAGGTCGCGCAGCCGGTGAGCGCCAGCATCAGCGCCAAAGCGGGGAGTTGCTTGTGCATGCGGTTTTCCTTGAGGCGAGGCCGCGCTTCGGGCCAGGACCCAAGCCTAGCGCAAGTCGGGCGGCCCCGATGAAATGAAGCTCCTCACCGGCCCAGCGAGGTTTTATAGTCGGGCATGCGCCCACCGGAGCGAGCGTGATGGACAACCTGGAAACCATCGAGATCAAGGCCTTCCTGCCGGCGAAGGACTTCGAACTCAGCAAGCAGTTCTACCGCGACATCGGCTTCACCCTGGCCTGGGCCTCGGAAAGCCTCGCCTACCTGCATGCCGGCAAATCGAGTTTCCTGCTGTCGGATTTCTACACCCGGGAATTCGCTGAGAACCTGATGATGCATCTGCTGGTGGTGGACGTGGATGCCTGGTGGCGGCAGATCGACGCGCAGGATCTGCCCGGGCGCTATGGCATCACGGTGGCACCACCGGAGGATCGGGACTGGGGGCTGCGTGATTTCACGATGCATGATCCGTCGGGGGTGTTGTGGCGGATCGGGCAGTCGATAGAGCCGTAGGCTTTTCGCTTCTGTAGGGTGCGCATCGCGCACGCAGAGCAGGCTCGGCCAACATGAATGGTGCGCGATGCGCACCCTACAGACAGCCCCACGCCATCTGTGTCTTCCAATGGCTTGATAAGCGCAAGCGAATGCTTTTGATGTTCCGGGTTCCCTCGTAGCGGCGCCCGCACAGAGATCGGGCGCAGGGGCGAGCCGGACAGGATGTCCGGCCGGGCTACGTGACTATTTCCGCTTCATGTACTCGTTGAAATTGCCCATGTAGTCCTCAAGGTTCTCCTCGAGCATGGCGCGGAACTGCTGGGTGAAGTACTCAACCGTCTCCGGCTTGGCCTCCCGCATCTGCTCGGCGGATTCGAACCCACAGGCACTGACCCAGGCGCTGAACCTGGCCATGCCGTACATGAACGAGGCACTGACCTTGCCGCGGCCAATCTGGCTGCAGTGCTCGTTGGCGACATGGATGAAGGAGTCGGCACGATCGTAGAAGCCGGGATCGATGGGGTCTGTCATCTCAGAACTCCAGATCCAGCGCCCCGCACAGCCAGTCGCACAGCGGCACGACCTCGCGGTAGCGCTTCATCAGCAGCTGCGGCAGGCCCGGGGAGAGGATGTCTTCGTCGGACAAGGCCGTGCTGCCGATGAAGTCCTTGCGCTTGAGGTCCTCGATCAGTTCGTGGGTCGGGTCATAGCCCTTGGGCGGTCGCGACAGCGAGTCGCCACCCATCTCCCAGTGCTTGCGAAAGGCCGCTGAACGGGTCGCTTGCTTCCAGCTTGCCGGGTTGTTCAGCAGGTAGTTGCGGATGCGCGCGAGGCTCTCCGGCTGAGGGTGCCAGATGCCGCCGCCGGTGAAGCATTCCCCGGGCTCCAGGTGCAGGTAGAGCACCGGCGCGTCGAGCCGGCCCATCGCGGCGCTGCCGGCATCCCCGCGCTGCATCGCCTTGGTGGCGGCGTGGTAGAAGGTGATGCCCACGTGGGTCTTGTAGGGCGTCTTGTCCGTGGCGAAGCGCGTGTCGCGGTGGATGCGGAAGAGGGACCCGCCGACCGGCTTCGGGTTGGCGACGATCTGGGGGCTGAGCGACCGCAGCGGAGCCTCCATGTCGGCGATCAGCCGCAGCGCCGGCCCGCGTACCTGCTCCTCGTAGTTCGCCTTGTTGGCCTGGAACCACTCGCGGCTGTTGTTGCGCTTGAGCGCCTTGAGGAACTTGAACAGGTCCGGGGTGAAACAAGCCTGCTGTTTGGCCATGGCCTTGGAGCCCTTGGGAGAGTGATTTTTTCACCTTGCCAAGGCCGCGCGCCGGGCGCAAGTTGTCGGCACGAAATTCACGGGAGCGGGCCATGGGACAGAGCGTGCGCGAGCAGGTGTCGGCGGAGGAGTGGCAGCTGCGGGTGGACCTGGCGGCGGCCTACCGGCTGGTGGCCCTGTACGGCTGGGACGACCTGGTCTTCACCCATATCTCGGCGCGGGTGGCCGGCAGCGACGATCATTTCCTGATCAACCCCTACGGCTTCATGTTCGAGGAGATTACCGCCAGCTCGCTGGTGAAGATCGACCAGCAGGGCCGCAAGGTGATGGACTCGCCGCACCCGGTGAACCCGGCCGGCTTCACGATCCACAGCGCGATCCACGCGGCGCGCCACGACATCCAGTGCGTGATGCATACGCATTCGCTCAACGGCGTGGCGGTGTCGGCGCAGAAGGACGGCGTGCTGCCGATCTCGCAGCAGTCGCTGTTCGTGCTGTCTTCGCTGGCCTATCACAGCTACGAGGGTGTGGCGCTGAACGAGGACGAGAAGCCGCGGCTGGTGGCGGATCTCGGCGACAGGATCTTCTACATGCTGCGCAACCACGGCCTGCTGACGCTGGGCAACACCATCGCCGACGCCTTCCTGCAGATGTACATCTTCGAGGCCGCCTGCATGATCCAGGTGCGCGCCCAGGCCGGCGGCAGCGAGCTGATCCCGATCGCCAAGCCGATCCTCGACGGCATCCAGAAGCAGGTGCAGATGGTGACGCGGGGCTTGGGCGGGGCGCTGGCCTGGCCGGGGCTGCTGCGGAAGCTGGATCGGGTGAATCCGGGGTATGGGGACTGAAGTTCTGAGCAGCGTGGAGGGGCCCCAACGAAGTTGGGGATCTTAGCGTCGCGAAGAGCGCTTAAGAGTTAACCGCGCGCCCAATCATTAGCACCGGCGTAGGAACCAAAGATTGGAGAACCCCCTCTCCCGCTGGCGGGAGAGGGAATAAAAACCTTAGGGGTTCTTCGACTTCGAGGCTGCGGCCTTCTTCGCACCTTTCTCTGCCTTCTTCTCCTTCTCCATCTCGGCCGGCAAATTCGCCGCTTCGGCCTTGATCTCGTCGACCAGGGCCTTGCAGTCGTTGTCGTCGCCCAGGCCGAGTTCCACCGTCGGCAGCAACGCTGCCAGGGGGCCGATCAGCGCGCCCAGGGCCACCGCCGCGCCGCCGCGTACGGCCAGGCGCTCCCAGTCCGGGCGCAGGCGCGGATCGCGGAAGCTGCCGCCGATGGTGATCGGCGCGCGCAGCGAGGCGATGCCGAAGCGCTTGGGCTTGGTGTGGATGCGGTAGTCCAGGGTTTCGTCGCGCAGGTTGATGCTGCCGTCGCCCAGGATGTTGGCTTCGCCGGTATCCACCAGCAGCAGGCGCGTGTCGAGCAGGCCTTCCTTCATGCCGAAGTCGGCGATGGCGCAGCGCACATTGGTCTCCGAGGGCAGGCCGATGGCCGACAGCAGCGCCTTGCCGAACTCCAGGCCGGCCAGGTTCACCAGCAGGGCGCTGAGCTGCCCGCGGTTCATGTACAGCTTCAGTTCGCCGTCGCCGCTGCCGAGAATCTGCGCGGTGGAGTTGCCGTAGCTGTCCAGGCGCACGCTGCCGCCGATCAGTCCCGTGCCGTTCAGCGCCGGGTTGTCGCGCACCAGGCGCTTGAGGTCGATGCGGCGGAAGTCCATGTCGCCGACGAAGTGCACCACGTCGCTGTGGCCGTCCAGCTCGATGTTGCCGGCGATCTGGCCGTCGCCGACGGTGAAGCGCAGCGGCTTGAGCTGCAGCTCGCCCTCGCGCGACACCAGGTGTGCAGACAGGCTGTCGAAAGGCAGCTCGCTCTCGATGCGGTCGGCCTTGTACTCGATGTCCAGATCGGCGGCGCGCAGTTTCGGCAGGTTGATCGGCTGGTCCGGCAGCACGCGCTCATGCGCCTGGGCCTGTTCGCGCTCGGCTTCCTGCTGCGGGGTTTCGGACGCAGCCTCGTCCTTGCCCGGGGTGGCGCCGACGAAGCCGCCGAGGTCGGCCAGCACGACCTTCTTCGAATGCAGCTGCGCCGTCACCAGGCGCCGCTCGCGCCTGAGGTCCACCGCCAGCTGGCCCGACAGGTCGCTGTGGCCGACCGTGCCGCTGAAATCGCGGAAGCGCACGCGGCCCTGCTCGTAGTCGAGCCGGCCCTTCAGCTCATAGGCCGCGGTCGGCGGCAGCGGCACGCCGCTCAGGCCATACAGCGCCGCCAGGCTGTCACCGCGCAACCGCAGGTCCAGCTTGGCGCCGCCGAACTGCATCGGTTGCAGCAGGCTGCCCTTCAGGTCGATGCGGGTGTTGCCGTTGACCGCGTCGAACTGCACCGGGTAGGGCCGCTCGGGCTGGCGCAGGCCCAGCAGCGAACCGCCGATGAAGTGGGCCACGATCGGGGCGTCGTTGTATTGGCCCTCGGCATCGAGGTGAAGGCGCGGCTCGCCATCGGCTGCCGGCTCGGTACGGATGCGCAGGTCGAAGTCGGCCTTCAGGCGCGGCTCCAGCACGTGGACCCGGCCATTGCCGATCTGCAGCTGGGCGATCTCCAGGGTCCAGCGCGAGGGGCCGCTGTCTTCGTCCTTGCTGCGGTCCAGCTGCCAGTTGGGCTTGCCGGCGGCATCCGGCCGCAGGTCGGCCTCGATGCCGTCGATGCGGATTTCCTGCAGGTTGATCTCGCGCTGCCAGAGTCGCAGGGGATCGATGCGGATCGCCAGGCGCCCCACGGCGGCCATGCGGCTGTCGGCGGGAAATCCTTCGGGATTGGCCACCACGATGCCGTCGGCGGAGACCAGGGGATAGCGGCCGAGGTCCAGGTTGAAGCGCTGCAGCGTCACCGGACGGCCCAGCGCCGCCGAGGCCTGGCGCTCCACCAGGGGCCGGAACCAGTCCCAGTCCCAGATCAGCACCAGTGTCGCCACGGTCAGCAGCAGCAGCGACAACACGATCCAGCGGCTCTGGGGGCGTTTCTGCGTCATTGGAGTTTCAGCTTAATGCAGGCCGGCTCGGCAGCTCAGACCACCGCGCGGCGGCGGTGTTCCCGGCACTAGGCCCGCCGCCGCGCCAGGATCCAGGCCTGGGCGGCATGCAGGGGTAGCCACAGCGCCACCCAGTGCAGGTTCTGCTGCGCGCCCGGCAGGGCCGGCAGCAGCAGGGCCAGGGCGGCACCGGCCAGCACCATCAGCGCCACCCCCCGGCCGACGCGGCCCGGCAGGGCCAGGGCACGGAACTGCCCCCAGGCAGCCGGCAGCAACAGCAGGCACAAGGGGCTGAACAGCAGAAGGTTGAAGTTGCGCCACATTACCCAGTGGTCGGTCAGGAACCAGGTCGCCAGCAGGATCAGGCCACCGAGTCCGGCGGCGAGATTCAGCAGCAGCAGCAGGCTGCCCAGGGTCCAGCGGGCCGGCGCGTGGCGGCGCAGGCGCGACAGCAGCAGCAGGCCTGCGGCCAGCACCAGGCCGAGGCCGGCCAGCGGCAGGAGCAGCGCCGGCGGGCGCTTCGGTTCGGGATACAGCGTGCTGTCCAGCACGCTTGCCTCGCCGCGCAGCAGCGGCCGCTCGGCGCCGCCGGCATCGCGCAGGCGCACACTGCGCAGCGCTTCCATCAGCACCATCGGCACGAAGCTCTGCTGCCACAGGTCGATCGGCGCATCGCCGCCGCCAGCCATCACCGCGTCCATGCCCAGCAACAGCGGGCGCACCGGCGCGATCAGGCGGGTGGCCTCGAAGCGGTAGCTGACGCCGGTGGGCTTGCCCTGCATCTGCCGTTTGAGGTCGCCCCCCATGGCCCGGTCGATGGCGTCACGGACGCGCGTGGAGCAGTTGGAGCGGAAGTAGTCGTAGCGGTAGTCGGCGTTCTCGGGCCGGGCATTCCAGGCCAGGAAGGCCGCCAGCTCGCGGCGTTGCGCGGGTTCCAGGTCCAGCTCCTGGGCCTGCACCCAGCGGCCCTCGTGCTGGTATTGCGCGAGCGTGTCGGCCAGCGGCTCCACCGCCAGGCGGTACTGCATGTGGCCGCGCGCGAAGTTGAGGAAGAAATTCTTCTGGTGGAAGTCGAAGATGCCGTAGTTGTAGACCCGGTCCTCGCCGTTGGCGATGTCGCGCACCAGCAGGGCATTGTGGCCGAAGCGCTGCCAGTAGACCGGACCCGGCGAGAAGGTCAGCAGCATGATGGCGGGCGCGGGGCGCCCTTCCACGGCGGCCGGCGCAGTTTCCATGACCGGCTGTGCCTGCGCGGACGACAGCGCTCCAAGCGCCAGCATCAGCGCCAAGCCTAGACCTCGCAGGCGGTTCATGCCGGAGACAGGGTGACCTGGAACATATGGACCCGGCGGCTGTCGGCGCGCTGCACATTGAAGTTGAAGCGTTCGATGCGCACGCTCTCGCCGCGCTTGGGCATGTGTCCGAAGCGGTGCAGCACCAGGCCGCCGATGGTGTCGAACTCGTCGGTCGGGAAGTCGGTGCCGAAGTAGCCGTTGAAGTTCTCGATCGTGGTCAGCGCGTTGACCAGAAAGCGGCGCTCGTCCTGCTTGAGGATCAGCGCACCCTCGGCCTCGTCGTACTCGTCGTCGATGTCGCCGACGATCTGCTCCAGCACGTCCTCGATCGTCACCAGGCCGGCGACGCCGCCGTACTCGTCGGCGACGATCGCCATGTGGTTGCGCGACTTGCGGAAGTCCTTGAGCAGCACGTTGAGGCGCTTGGACTCCGGCACGAACACCACCGGGCGCAGCAGGCGCTGCATGTCGAAGGTGGCGGGGTCGAAGCCCTCCACGCTGGACGAGAATTTCAGCAGGTCCTTGGCCAGCAGGACGCCCAGCACCTCGTCGCGCGAGTCGCCGGTGACCGGAAAGCGCGAGTGGCCCGATTCGACCACCACGCCGAGGATGCGGTCCAGGCGCCAGTCGGATTCCAGCGTGACCATCTGCGCGCGCGGCACCATCACGTCGCGCACCTGGGTCTCGGCGCTGTCGAGGATGCCCTCGAACATCTCCTGCGCGTCGGCGTCGAGCAGCTCGCTCGCCCGCGCCTCTTCCAGAACCTCCAGCAGTTCCTCGCGCGTGCGCGGGCCGCCACCGAAGTTGTGGGTCACCCGACGCCACCAGCGCTGCAATGCAGTGCCGGCGCCGTCGGGCCTGGGACTGTGTTCGTCGTTATCGTTCATACGGATTGGCAAAGCCCAGACGCTTGAGAATACGGGTTTCCAGCGCTTCCATGCGCAGCGCCTCGGAGTCGCGCTCGTGGTCGTGGCCCAGCAGGTGCAGGCAGCCATGCACCACCATGTGCGCCCAGTGGGCGCGGGCCGGCTTGCCCTGCTCGGCGGCCTCGCGCGCCACGACCGGCGCACAGATGACCAGGTCGCCCAGCACCGGCAGGCTTTCCAGCTCCGGCTCGCCCTGGAAGGACAGCACGTTGGTGGACTTGTCCTTGCCGCGGTACTGGTGGTTGAGCTGCCGGGACTCTTCGTCGCCGACGATGCGGATGTTCAGCTCGCCCTTCTCGCGTCCGAGGGCGGCGAGTGCCCAGCCGCGCAGGCTCGCGGCGGCCGGAATGCCGGCGGCGGGGACCATGCGCTGGATGCTGATGTCGGCGCTCAAGCCTGGGTCTCCGTGCGCTGTTCGTACTGCTCGTAAGCATGCACGATTGCCTGGACCAGCGGATGACGCACCACGTCTTCCTTCTGGAAGCGGGTGAAGGAGATGCCCGGCGTGGTCGCCAGCACCTGCTCGGCATGGCGCAGACCGGACAGCTGGTGCTTGGGCAGGTCCACCTGGGTCATGTCGCCGGTGACCACTGCGACGCTGCCGAAGCCGATGCGCGTCAGGAACATCTTCATCTGTTCCACGGAGGTGTTCTGCGCCTCGTCGAGGATCACGAAGGATTCGTTGAGCGTGCGGCCGCGCATGAAGGCCAGCGGCGCGATCTCGATGACGCTCTTCTCGAGCAGGCGCGCAACCTTCTCGAAGCCCATCATCTCGTACAGCGCGTCGTACAGCGGGCGCAGGTAGGGATTGATCTTCTCGGCCATGTCGCCGGGCAGGAAGCCCAGCTTCTCGCCGGCTTCCACCGCCGGGCGCACCAGCACGATGCGGCGCACGCGGTCGCGCTCCAGCGCCTGCACGGCACTGGCCACGGCGAGGTAGGTCTTGCCGGTACCGGCGGGGCCGATGCCGAAGTTCATGTCGTTGCTGGCGATCGCCTTCAGGTAATTCTTCTGCTGCAGGCTGCGGCCGCGCACGACACCGCGCTTGGTGCGCACCACCACTTCGCCGGTGGCGCTGCGCTCTTCCTCGGCGGCCGCGGCATCCAGTTCCGGGTCGGGGCCATGCTCGGCCAGGGCCAGGTGGACGTGCTCGGTGGTGACGAGGTCGTCCTCGGTCTGCTCGAACAGATCGCGCAGCACCAGCTCGCCGCGGGCGATGTCGGGGCGCGCGCCGACCAGCTGGAAGCGGTTGCCACGGCTGCGGATCTCGATCCCCAGGCGCAGTTCGATCTGCCGCAGGTGGGCGTCGAAGGGGCCGTTGAGGTTGACGATGCGCTGGGCTTCGTCCGGCACCAGCTCCATGTCGAGCCGCGCCTGCACGGGTCCCTTCTTCATGCCGCCACCGTCTCGGCGGCGAGGCGCCCGCGCAGCGAGTTGGTCTGCATCTCGGTGATCTCGATGTCGACGAACTGGCCGATCAGCGATTCCGGCCCGTCGAAGTTGACCATGCGGTTGTGCGAGATGCGCCCGGCGATCTGGCCGCCGCCGCGCCTGGAGGGCTTTTCCACCAGCACGCGCTGGGTGCTGCCGACCAGGGACTGCTTGAAGGCGTCGTCGAGCTGCTGGATACGCTGCTGCAGCAGGTGCAGGCGGCGCGACTTCTCTTCCGCCGGCACGGTGTCGCGCAGGTTGGCCGCCGGGGTGCCGGGGCGCGGGCTGTAGTTGAACGAGAAGGCGCAGTCGAAGCCGCACTCCGCGATCAGGTCCATGGTGCGCATGAAGTCGTCTTCCGACTCGGTCGGAAAACCCACGATGAAGTCCGAGGACAGCGACAGGCCCGGCCGCGCGGCACGGATGCGGCGAATCTTCTCGATGTACTGCGCACGGGTATAGCCGCGTTTCATCATGCCCAGGATGCGGTCGGAGCCGGATTGCACGGGAAGGTGCAAATAGCTGGCCAACTTGGGTTCCTCGGCATAGGCCTCGATCAGCGAGTCGGTGAACTCGGCCGGGTGCGAGGTGGTGTAGCGGATGCGCTCGATGCCCGGGATCTGGGCGACGTAGCGGATCAGCAGGGCCAGGTCGCAAAGCTCGGCGGTATCGCCCATGCGGCCGCGGTAGGCGTTGACGTTCTGGCCCAGCAGGGTCAGCTCGCGCACGCCCTGCTGCGCCAGCTGGGCGCATTCCAGCAGCACGTCGTCCAGCGGGCGGGACACTTCCTCGCCACGGGTATAGGGCACCACGCAGAAGGTGCAGTACTTGGAGCAGCCTTCCATGATCGAGACGAAGGCGGTGACGCCCTCGGCGCGCGGCTCCGGCAGGCGGTCGAACTTCTCGATTTCGGGGAAGCTGACGTCCACCGCCGGCTTGCGCGAGGCGCGGGTGCTGTCCAGCAGCTGCGGCAGGCGATGCAGGGTCTGGGGGCCGAAGACGATATCGACCAGCGGCTGGCGGCTGGCGATGGCCTCGCCCTCCTGGCTGGCCACGCAGCCGCCCACGCCGATCAGGCGTGCGGGGTCGGCCTTCTTCCAGTCCTTCCAGCGGCCCAGTTCCGAGAACACCTTTTCCTGCGCCTTTTCGCGCACCGAGCAGGTGTTCAGCAGCAGCAAATCGGCCTCTTCCGGATTCTGCGTGCGCTCGTAACCATGTGATTTTGCGAGCACATCCGCCATTTTGGACGAGTCGTACTCGTTCATCTGGCAGCCGTAGGTAATCAGGTACAGCTTCTTGGACATCGCAGGAGGCACAGCCGGGAGGGACCCCGATTATACCGGAACCCCCTTTTCAACAGATTACAGTGGAAAACTGCCGATTCATGGCGATTCCCGCCGCTGTAAGTTTTTCAGGTGCCTTTCAGGAACTTATCCAGGTTGCCGGAGGCCGTGGCCTGCACTTTCCTGCGCAGGAAAGGGGTCCAGCCCAGCAGCAGGCCCGGGGCACCCAGGGCCTGGCGCGACCAGGCCCAGAAGTCGAAACGGTCGCGATGGGCCACGATCAGGCCATCGCGGAAGCTGAATTCGGCGTCGATGCGGTTGAGCACCATGCGGCCGGTGGCCGTGAAGCGATAGTGAGCGTCCCAATGCGCCCGGCCGCTGCGGTCGTCGGCACTGATGCCGCTGTAGTCCAGGCGCCAGGCGTCGGCACCCTTCTCGCGCACGCCCTTGCAGAGCATGGACCACATGCCGACGGTCTCGCGCTTGCCGTGCAGGGTGAAGACCTCGTCCTGGAACTCCACGTCGGGCGCGTAACACTGGGCCATGGTGTCGGCGTCGAGCGCGGCGAAGGCGCGGTAGAACTTCTCGATGGTTTCGGCGTTGCGGTGCATGGACGGCTCCTTGGCTCCCTCTCCCGCTGGCGGGAGAGGGTTGGGGTGAGGGTGGAGCCTTCATTCGGAGGCACTGTGCGTAACCGCCGCTGCACCACCCTCACCCTAGCCCTCTCCCGCCAGCGGGAGAGGGGACTTGCAGCCCACAGCTTAGTTGAACGTCTTCCCCGCCGCCGCCAGCTTCGCCAGCAAAGCCGCCGGCTCCCAGAACCCTGGCGCCGACAGCGGATTCTTCGCGAACTCGCGGCAGCGCGCGGCGACCTGGTCCAGGCCCTGCAGGTCGGCGTAGAGCATCGGGCCGCCCAGGTGCAGCGGGAAGCCGTAGCCGTTGAGATACATCATGTCGATGTCGGAGGCGCGCAGGGCGATGCCTTCCTCGACGATGCGCGCGCCCTCGTTGACCAGGGCATAGACCAGGCGCTCGACGATCTCGCTGTCGGGGATCGCGCGACGCTGCACGCCCAGTTCCTGCGACACGCCGAGGATGATCTGCTCGACCTCGGGATCGGGGTGGGCGTTGCGGTCGCCCGGCTGGTAGGCGTACCAGCCCTTGCCGGTCTTCTGGCCGTAGCGGCCCAGTTCGCAGACGCGGTCGGCGATCAGGCTGGGGCGCATGTCCGGGTGCTCGGCGTAGTGGCGCTTGCGGATGTACCAGCCGACGTCGTTGCCGGCCAGGTCGCTCATGCGGAACGGGCCCATGGCGAAGCCCAGCTGCTCGACGGCGCCGTCGACCTGCTGCGGCAGCGCGCCCTCCTCCAGCAGCACCATCGCCTCGGCGCTGTACTTGTTGATCATGCGGTTGCCGACGAAGCCGTCGCAGACGCCGGCCACCACCGGCAGCTTGCGGATCCTGCGGCCCAGCTGCATCACGGTGGCCATCACGTCCTTGGCGGTCTGCTTGCCGCGCACCACTTCCAGCAGGCGCATGACGTTGGCCGGCGAGAAGAAGTGCAGGCCGACCACGTCCTGCGGGCGCCGGGTGAACAGGGCAATGCGGTCCAGGTCCAGGGTCGAGGTGTTGCTGGCCAGGATCGCGCCCGGCTTCATGACGGCGTCGAGCTTCTCGAACACCGCCTGCTTGACGTTCATGTCCTCGAACACCGCCTCGATGACGATGTCGGCCTGCGCCAGGTCGGCATAGTCCAGCGTCGGCTGGATCAGGGCCATGCGCTGGTCCAGCTTCTCCTGCGTCAGCTTGCCCTTCCTGACCTGGTTCTCGTAGTTCTTGCGGATCACGCCCAGGCCGCGGTCCAGCGCCTCCTGCTTCATCTCCAGGATGCGCACCGGGATGCCGACGTTGGCGAAGTTCATGGCGATGCCGCCGCCCATGGTGCCGGCGCCGATCACTGCCGCGCTGTCGATCGGGCGCAGCGGGGTGCTGTCGGGGATGTCGGGAATCTTGGCAGCGGCGCGCTCGCCGAAGAAGGCGTGACGCAGGGCGCGCGACTCGGGGCCATTGAGCAGGAACTCGAAGCCCTTGCGCTCCACTTCCATGCCTTCGTCGAAGGATTTGGTGGCGGCCGCCTCGATGCACTCCAGGCACTTGAGCGGCGCCGGCAGGCGGCCGGCCTGCCTGGCCACCTGCGCGCGCGCGGCGGCGAAGAAGGCGGCGGCGTCGGGCTGGCTGATCTCGCGGTCACGCACGCGCGGCAGCGGGCGGGCAGCGGCCAGCTTGCGGGCGAAGGCCAGGGCTCCGGCGAGGAGGTCGCCGGAAATCATCTCGTCGAACAGCGCGGTGCCGGCGAGCTTGTCCGCCGGCACCATGTCGCCGCCCACCACCATTTCCAGCGCGGTCTGCACGCCGACCAGGCGCGGCAGGCGCTGCGTGCCGCCGCCGCCGGGCAGCAGGCCCAGCTTCACCTCGGGCAGGGCGATCTGCGCGTCGGCCAGGGCCACGCGGTAGTGGCAGCCCAGGGCCAGTTCCAGGCCGCCGCCGAGGCAGACGCCCGAGATCGCGGCCACCACCGGCTTCTCCATGGCCTCGAGTCTGACGAGGATGTCGTGCAGGTTCGGCGTGGCCAGCATCAGCGGGCTGTTGAACTCGCGGATGTCGGCGCCGCCGGAGAAGGCCTTGGGCGTGCCGGTCAGGACGATGGCCTTGATCGCAGGGTCCTGCGCGGCCTGCTGCAGGCCGGCGGCGATGCCCTCGCGCAGCGGCAGGCCCAGGCCGTTGACCGGCGGGCTGTTCATCGAGATGACGGCGATGTCGCCGTCGCTGCGGTAGTCGCAGACGGACATGGGGCTCTCCTGATTGGGCTTGTTCTGGATTCTGGAGACTAGCGGGGGGTGGCATCATCATTCAAATGAATGATATTGATCCCCGCCAATAAGAATGGCTCATTGTTTGTCCGCGAGACCCGCAGGTTTGCCATCGACCGGATTGATGGCGACGGATTCATACAATTCATTGGCTTGATGGGCGGGTGGGGCCCTATGCTGCGGCCCGCAATCCGGAGGAGACCCATGGACCTGAATTTCACGGCCGCGGACGAGGCTTTCCGCGGCGAAGCCCGCGCATTCATCGACAGCAAGCTGCCCGCAGACCTGCGCGACAAGGTGCTGGAAGGCAAGCGCCTG
The DNA here is from genome assembly GCF_003428335.1 of Solimonas sp. K1W22B-7. Taxonomy (GTDB): domain Bacteria; phylum Pseudomonadota; class Gammaproteobacteria; order Nevskiales; family Nevskiaceae; genus Solimonas_A. The sequence continues at coordinate 1,178,415 of NZ_CP031704.1, read as the reverse complement.
CAGAAGGACGACTACTTCCGCTGGCATGTGGCGCTGCACGAGCAGGGCTGGGTGGCGGCCAACTGGCCGCAGGAATTCGGCGGCCCGGGCTGGAACGCGGCGCAGCAGCACATCTTCGAGGAGGAATGCGCCGACGCCGGCGCGCCGATCCTCTCGCCCTTCGGCCTGCGCATGGTCGCCCCGGTGATCATGGCTTTTGCCAGCCCGGCACAGCAGCAGTACTACCTGCCGCGCATCCGCAGCGGCGAGCACTGGTGGTGCCAGGGCTATTCCGAGCCGGGCTCGGGCTCCGACCTGGCCTCGCTGCGCACCCGCGCCGAGCGCGTCGGCGACAAGTACATCGTCAACGGCCAGAAGACCTGGACCACGCTGGGCCACCACGCCAACTGGATCTTCTGCCTGGTGCGCACCAATGCCGAGGCGCGCAAGCAGGAGGGCATCTCCTTCCTGCTGATCGACATGAACACGCCGGGCATCACCGTGCGCCCGATCATCATGATCGACGGCGAGCACGAGGTGAACGAGGTCTGGTTCGAGAACGTCGAGGTGCCGGTGGGCAACCTGATCGGCGAGGAGAACAAGGGCTGGACCTACGCCAAGTACCTGCTGGGCCACGAGCGCACCAACATCGCCGAGGTCGGCCGCTCCAAGCGCCGCCTCAAGCGCCTGAAGGAGATCGCGGCGCAGCAGCCCGGCTCCGACGGCAGGCCGCTGCTGCAGGACGTCCGCTTCCGCGACCGCATCGCGCAGGTGGAGATCGAGCTGATGGCGCTGGAGATCACCAACCTGCGCGTGATCGCCGCCGACATGGAGAAGCGCGCGCCGGGGCCCGAGGCCTCGCTGCTGAAGATCCGCGGCTCGGAGATCCAGCAGACCCTGACCGAGCTGATGATGCAGGCCCTGGGCCACGACGCCCTGCCCCTGCAGCATGCCGCGATGGACTACGGCTACGACGGCGAGCTGACCGGCCCCGACTACGGCGTGCCGCTGTCGGGCCAGTACTTCAACTTCCGCAAGACCACGATCTACGGCGGCTCCAACGAGATCCAGCGCAACATCATCTCCAAGATGATCCTGGGATTCTGATATGAACTTCAATTTCAGCGAAGAACAGCAGCAGCTGCGCGACACCCTCGACCGCTACGTGCGCAAGGACTACGGCTTCGAGAAGCGCCGCGGCATCATCCATTCCACGGAAGGCTGGAGCCGCGAGGTCTGGGCGCAGCTGGCCGACCTGGGCGTGCTGTCCGTGGGCCTGCCGGAAGAACACGGCGGCCTCGGCGGCGGCCCCTTCGACACCCTGCTGGTGATGGAATCCCTGGGCCGCGGCATGGTGGTGGAACCCTACGTCGCCACCGTGGTGCTGTGCGCCGGACTGGTCGCGCGCGCCGGCAGCGAGGCGCAGCAGGCCGCGCTGCTGCCGGGCGTGGCCTCCGGCGAAACCCGCCTGGCGCTGGCGCATCACGAGCGCGGCGGCCGCTACGACCTGTCGCGCATCGAGACCGCCGCGCGCCGCGACGGCGATGCCTGGGTCCTCAACGGCCACAAGAGCGTGGTGCTGCACGGCGCCGCCGCCGACCAGCTGCTGGTCTCGGCAAAGACCGCCGCGGGCATCTCGCTGTTCCTGGTCGATGCGAAAGCCCCTGGCGTCTCGCGCCGCGACACCCCGGCGCAGGACGGCCACCGCGTCGCCGAAGTGACGCTGAAAGACGTGCGCGTCGGCAGCGATGCGCTGGTCGGCGCCGAGGGCGCCGCCCTGCCGCAGATCGAACTGGCCCTGGACCACGCCATCGCCGCGCTCTGCGCCGAGGCCGTGGGTGCCATGGGCTCATTGATCGAAGCCACCGTCACCTACCTGAAGACGCGCAAGCAGTTCGGCGTGCCGATCGGCAGCTTCCAGGCCCTGCAGCACCGCGCCGTGGAGATGTACCTGCACGCCGAGCAGGCGCGCTCGATGAGCTACCTCGCCGCCGACAAGCTCGGCGCCACCGACCCCGCCGAACGCCGCCGCGCGATCTCCGGCGCCAAGGTGCTGGTCGGCAACGCCGCGCGCTACGTCGGCCAGCAGGCGGTGCAGCTGCACGGCGGCATCGGCGTGACCGACGAGCTGGCCGTGGGGCACTACTTCAAGCGCCTGACGATGATCACGCTGCTGTTTGGGGATGTGGATCATCATGTGGCGCAGTTTGGCGAGGCGATGACGGCGTAAAAAATTAGCTGCGCTGCCTTTGTCTCCCAATGGCTGGTTGAGTCCGTAGGGCGGGTCTTGACCCGCCCTTGCTGCTCAGGCAATCCCCGCCACGGCTTGCTCCACACCTGTCCCGCGCTTCTCGGCATCTGCCTGCGAACGCTCCTTGATGCGGGCGTAAGCCTTCGGCAGGAACCGGCGGGCCAGGCTGTTGACGCGCTTTTCGACAAGGGCCGGCAGTTTTACGCCGAGTGGATTGGTTTCGGCGGCGCTCTGGTCGGAGATCACCCGCGTGCCCATGATGTAGTCGAACCACGGGCGCGTCACGCACCAGTTGGCGTCCTGGTTGGCATTCATGTGGTGGTCGTGGTGCCAGGGAATGTGCTTCCGGGCGTATTCCGGATCGAGATGGGCCTTGGAATGCGTCGACCAGTAGTTCCAGGCGCTGTAGTAGACGCCCAGCACGAAGAACGGCGCGACGGGGGCGAAAGGAGTCGCGACGGTGGCGATACCGATCAGCGCTACCTTCTCGTTGAACATTTCCTGATCGCGCCACATCGAGTTGCGGTAGCCCTCGTCGTGGAAACCGTTCAGGCGTGCGCGCTTGTGGTGCCGGATATGCGTGAAGAAGGGCGCGTTGCGATGCCTGGACGGATACTCATGCAGCCAAGCCTTGTGGGCGTACCACTCGAAGGCGTTGGCGGTGAGCAGGGCAATGGGAAAGCCGATCATGACGATATCTCCAGTGGGGCGTTCAGCGGGCGTCGATCACTCGCTGCGACTGACGGTTTCGCAGTCGATGTACTCGATGTAACCCGCGCCCGCGTGCGCCCGTTGGCGGAACTGGCCTTCAAAGCGATAGCAGGCGACGTAGCCGCGGCCATGCCCGAAACGCCAGGGGCTGTCGATCGTGCAGCGGATATCCAGCACGGGTTCACCGCCCTCGCGCACGCTCCAGGAGAAGGTTTTCGGCAGGCGCATGGTCCTGCCATCCGGTGCGATCGCGAGATCGTCCTGATACTCCGTCACCTGGAATATGACGTCCCGCACATACACCTCCGCGTCACCTTTCAGCGCGCGGACGTGGACGCCCTTGAAACCGGTCTTGCCGAGCGCGCGCACATCGGTCAGGAGCAATTGCGTGGATTCGTCGAGATTAATGATCTGGTAGGTGAAGAAGTCCGCGGGCAGCTTCCAGCGCTCGGGAAGCACCCGATCGATCAGCACGTGCGGGCTGGCGCTGCGGGCATATTCGAAGGTGCAGAGGCTGTCGATCGGTGTCGTCTTGCCGGCATGCGTGATCTCGCCGGAACACCTGGCCAGCAGGCTGAGATGATCATAGACGGCGTTGCGCACGAACCATGACACCGTATCGGTGCATTCCACGGTGATGTCCAAGCGGAAATCCCCGTAGGCGACCCTGACCTGATAGCGGGGATAGACGCCGCTGATTTCCAGGTCGTCGCCAAATGCCACCAGCGAGCCGTCCTCGCGGGTCTGGCACTCCCTCGCGATCGAATAGGCACGGTAGTGATGTGCCGAATCCGCGGCCGTCGAGGACAGGAAGGTCGCGGTGTCGCGCGGATGCCCCCTGATCAGATAGTCGTTGTCGAACATCACGGCGCCGGGCGTGCCCAGCATGGTCATGATGTTGCAGTACTTGTGCGGCGCCGGAAGGCCGGGCAGGAAGACGCCGAAATGGGTCATGCCATAGCGTTTTGACCCCGTGTTCGGACGCATCATCTCCGGCTGGCGAAAGGGCTTCCCGGACGCCTCGACGGCACTGTCCAGGAGGGGCAATACGACGCCGGTCACGAAGCGGGAAAGCCATGACATGGCCGCGTTGGTGCCGGCCGGAGGTAGGGGATGCTGGTTCATAGGGGAATCTCCTGAGTCTTATGCGAAGTCGGTTGCCGCTGGCGCAAGGAGCTGTTCGGCCCTGGCGCCCAGATTCCGCAGGGAGGCTTCCGATTCACGTGCAATGCGCCTTTTCAGGAGCAGATGATTCGTCCACTGCATCAGCAGGCCCGACATCCGGTATTCCAGCGTGCGCACAAACTGCGTGCCGCCGGCGGTGGCATGGCATTCATAGGTGAGCTGCAGCGTGAGCCCGTGGCGGTTGCCTTGCGCCCGCGCCTGCCAACGTTGGCCGGGGATGTATTCGATGACCTCCCAGTGCAGGTGCCCGGGGCGTCCGCCAGCCTCTATGTCCTCCTCGAAGCAAGTGCCTGCGGGCAGTGGGCCAGCGGGTCCGTCTACCGATAGCGAGGAGGGATGCCATTCCGGCCAGCGCGTAGCCGAAGCCGCGTAGGCCAGCACCTGCTCCGGCGCTCGCGCGATTTCAATGTGGTGCCGCATGACCGTCATGGTTGAGCCGCCTGGTGTTTGTGGTGGCCGAAACGCGGCCAGACCTTGTAGCGCGGGTGCATGCCGGCACGAGGGGTCGCAGGAAAGGCGAATCGCAGGAGCACGTCGATACCATTGATCACTGTCACGTTGACGTCAGGTTACTCAGCGAAGGATTATTTATCTAATTGATATTTGTTATGGGGATTATTCATGATCCAGAATTTGCGCCAGTTGGATCTGAATCTGCTGCTCGTGTTCGACGCCCTGATGCAGGAGCAGAACCTGTCGCGGGCCGCCAAGAGGCTGCATATGAGCCAGCCTGCAGTGAGCAACGCCCTGGCCCGTTTGCGTCAACAACTGGGCGAGCCGCTGTTCCAGCGCACGGCGCGCGGCATGGTGCCGACTCCGCAGGCCCAGGCGCTGTACGGCCCGGTGCGTCAGGCCCTGCATCTGCTGCAGGTCGGGCTGGGACCACAGGCGACCTTTGATCCGCAGGCCGAACACGTCTTCCGCTTGTCGATGAACGACTACGCGCAGACCCGCTTGTTGCCGGGCCTGCTGGCACGGCTCCAGGAGCAGGCGCCACGGGTCGTGTTATCGGTGTCCCCCGATGACGCGGACTCCCTGCCGAAGCGGCTGGAACGAGGGGAGCTGGACCTGGCCCTGGACTACCTGCATTTCGACAATGCCGACCTGCGGTATCAGTCGCTGATGGAGGAGCAGTTGGTGGTCATTGGGCGTGCCGGGCACCTGGCGTTCGACGGCGGGCTGACCCGGAAGGGCTACGAGGACAGTGCGCATGTCTCGCTGCTCACGCGAGCCAACCGTGGCTCGCCGCTGGAGATCGTGTTGGGCTCATCGAGAATCCGTCGCCGGGTGCAGGTCTACGTACCGCATTTCCTGACCATCCCGGCCATCGTGGCGCAGTCCGATCTGCTCGGGACGGTGCCGCGCCCGATGGCTGAGCATTTTGCCAGGCTCTATGCCTTGCAGATCTCCGCCCTGCCCGTGGAGATGCCGGGGGTGCAGGTCAGCCTGATCTGGCACAAACAACAGGAGTTGGCGGTCGGCTTGCGCTGGCTGCGGGAGCAGATCACTCAGGTGGCGGCATTGATCTGAAGCCGGGGCTTTCAGTGTCAATTTGATCGATGGTGGCACTAATTTGGAAACACCCTCTTTGACGTATATCAAAGAGAAGTAACTCGCCCTTGGGCGAAATAAACCTCTAGGGAACCACGGCTTCTGACCGGCGTAGTCGCCGGCACCACCGAACCCAAGGACGCCCGGATCAGCAACCAGGTCGCGAGCAAGCTCGCTCCTACGATCTCACCAAGGGGAGCGCACTAAAGGGCGTGGCACGTCCCTCGATACACCGCTACGCGGCACTCGGGATGAACGGTTCGGTTGGTGGGTGCGGCGTCAGCGCTTGTCCGATGGTGATTCCAGAGATGAACGCTGTCGCGCCAGGGCTTCCGCCGCAGCCGCCGGCTCCATGAAGCGGGTATCTGCCGCCCTCACCGGACCTTGCCGGTCGCGCTCGAAATCCCGCGGCGCAGCAGCGGAATCGCGACGCCGCTCGCGCGAATAGGGATGCGCGCCGCGCACACGTTCGCGCCTCATCGCAAACCTCCGGCAGCAGGCTTCTCCGGCACCTTTGCGCCCTTCTTTCGCGCCTCGGACAGGCCGATGGCGATGGCCTGGCGGCGGCTGCGCACGATGCCGCCCTTGCCGCCCGGACCGCTCCTGAGCGTGCCGCGCTTGCGTCGGCGCATGGCGCTGGCGACGGCCTTCGAAGCCGCCTTGCCGTAGCGGCGCTTGCCGGTGGGTTTCTTCGTTGCTGCCATGTTCTTCTCCTTTGGCTGGCCGCAAGCCGCGGCCTCTGGTGACGGGAACGAGCGGCGTTCCCGGGCTACCCGGCGACGAAGCCCATGAGGGCAAAGCGCCGCTGCGGGTCCAGCCACAGCCATGCTCCATGACCAGCCGGCGGACGCCGCCATCCTGGCGGGGCGGGGCCGGCAGCGGATCAATGCTTGCCGGGACCGGTGCGGGTCGGGCTGACGCGCGCCGGCGGATCGGAGGCCGGGAAGCTGTCGTCGAGCGCGTCGTCGAGCGCGTCGTCGAGCGCGTCGGCCCTGCCGCCCTTGCGCGCCGCCTCCTGCTTGCTGCGCTGCGCCGGCTTGGCCGCGCCATGCTTTTCCGTCAGGTCGGCATTGGCATCCAGGCGGCGCTCGAGTTCGATCTTGCTCGCGCCGGGGCCGAGATTCTGTTGATGGGCCATGGGGTTCTCATCCTTGAGTCGCGACAGGCTTGCCGCACTACTCCGACCCCCTTCGAGAAAGCGAGTTCAGGCGGCGATACCGTGCATCGCGCAACGGCGATGCCCGATACCCTTGCAATCTGCCAGCCGCTGCAAGCCGCCGCCCGAGCCGCCGGCAGCAATGACCGCAATCAGGCCGCGACCGCCTCTTCCAGCTCCGCCAGGCCGTCCTCGATGTGGTCGAGGATGCGCTGCAGGCTCGGCAGGGTGCGGCGGCAGCCGATCAGGCCGAAATCGACGAAGTCGTGGCGGCTGATGACGGTGATGTTGAAGGCGAAGCCGTCGATGATCAGCGAGGCCGGATACATGCCGTCGAGCTTGCAGCCCTGCCAGTACATGTCCTGGCGCGGTCCGGGCACATGCGAGATCACCAGGTTCGCGGGCACGCGCTCGCGCGACAGGCCGGAGAGCATGCTCAGCGCGCCCGGCACCATCTGCGCCACGGCGTAGGCCTGCAGCTCGGCGGGGCTGAGCTGCTTGAAGCGGGCCTTGCTGTAGTCCATGCAGGCCTTGATCGCCTGCAGGCGATCCAGCGGATCGGACAGGTGCGTGGCGAGGTTGACCATGGCGAAGGCGATCTCGTTGCCGGAATCGCCGTCGTCGCGGCGGATCGAGACCGGCACCACCGCGACCAGCGGCTGCTCCGGCAGCGCATCCATCTCCAGCAGGTAGCTGCGCAGCGCGGCGGAGCAGACCGCCAGCACCACGTCGTTGATGGTGCCGCCCATCGCCGCCGCCACGTTGCGGAAGCGCGGCGTGGCATAGGACTGCGCGGCAAAGCGCCGGGAGGCGGTGATCGGCTGGTTGAGCAGGCAGCGCGGCGCCTGGGTGCTGGTGACCACGTCGGGGTTGCCGTGGCGACGGTCCTGCCAGGTCTGCTTGAGGTGGTTGAAGACATTGGGCACCGCCGACAGGCCACCGCGGCTCAGGCCCGACAGCACGCCCAGCGGGCTGGTGGCGACGCCGGACACGGGCATGGCGGGCTCGCGCCGGCGCGGCGCCATCTCCCAGGTGGGCGGCATGCGCGCCGATTCCAGCGGGTCTTCCGACATCGACTTCATGATCAGTCGCATGGCCGCCACGCCGTCCACCACCGAGTGGTGGATCTTGAAGAACACGGCGATGCGCCCATCCTCGAGGCCCTCGATCAGGTACATGCGCCACAGCGGGTAGGCACGGTCGAGATGCTGGGCATGTACGCGCGAACACATCGCCAGCAGCTCACGGATGCGGCCCGGCTTGGGCAGGGCCAGGTGCACCAGGTGCTGGTTGATGTCGAAGGTGGAATCGCTCTCCCAGAAGGCCAGCCCGAAGCGGCTCATCGGCCGCAGGTTGAAAGGCTTGGCGGCCTGCGCCGACTGCAGCAGCCGCTGCGCCAGCTGCGCCGCGAAGTCCGGCGGCGCGCCCTCCGGCGGCTTGAGCATCATCAGGCCGCCGACGTGCAGCGGCATGTGCCGGCGCTCCATCAGCAGGAAGGCGGTATCGGTGGGTGACAGGCGCTGCACTTGAGCTCTCCTCGCTTTTGTTTGGGCGAAGCCCTCGCAAATGGCGAGCCAAGAATGCCACCTTATGGTGCACGCGCCATGACGAATAACTGACCACGCGTTTAGTACGCGGCGGTGTGGCCTGATTTGAGAACGACAGGCCCTAACGCTTGGCCAGGAACACGTCCTCGATGATGTCGCGCACCCGCTCGCTGGCCACCATGCTCACGCCCAGCTTGTCGGCGCTTTCCAGCGCCGCCGTCAGGTCCTTGCGGCCCAGCGCGCCGAACAGGCCGAAGGCCTTTTCCAGCATCTCCGGGCCGCGGGCCGCCATGCCGTCGCGGTTGGCCAGGAAGGCTTCCATCTGCGGCGTCACCACGCCGTTGGCGCGGCCGACCTCGATCAGCATTTCCACCGTCAGGCCGCCGGCCCGCGCCAGCCGCGAGGCCTCGTCGATGGCTGCGAAGGCGGCATAGGTCATGATGTTGTTGCACAGCTTCAGCGTGATGCCGGCACCGGTGTCGCCGGCGTGGACCTGCTTGTTGCTGGAGGTGGCGAATACCGGCTTGCAGCGTTCGAACAGCTCGTCACTGGCGCCGACCATGTAGCACAGGCGCGCGTCTTCGGCGCCGCTGGCACCGCCGGTGATCGGCGCATCCACCAGGTGGATGCCGCGCATCGTGGCATGCCGCGCCCAGCGCATCATCGCCTCGTGGGTGACGGTGCTGTGCACCGCGATCACGCTGTCGGGTTGCGCCTGCTCCAGCAGGCCGCGGCCGCTGCCGGCACAGCCGTAGAGCAGCTGCTCCACGTCGATGGTGTCGCGCACGCAGATGCCGATGTGGCGGCATTCGCGCGCCAGCTCCGACGCCGTGCTGGCGCGGCGCGCGCCCAGCTCCACCAGTTCGGCCACCGGGCCCACGGCAACGTCGTGCACCCAGACCGGCTCGCCCAGCTTCAGCAGGTGCTTGGCGATGGGCTTGCCGATGTTGCCGAGGCCGATGAACCCGACGCTCATTTGACTTCGTTCTCCAGCAGCTTGGGCGTAAGCATCTGCGGCCGCACTTCCATGAATTCCACGGCGACGCCGGCAGGGAATTCGAAGCAGCCGGCGATGGCCTCGCCGATGACGTCGGCGGTGGTCATGCCGTCGAACTTCGGGCCTTTCTCCAGCCAGGCGCCCATGGCCTCGGGCAACGCGGCCGGATCGAAATTGGCGATGCTGCCGGTGGCTACCGCGCCGGGGCTGAACACCGTCACCAGGACGCCGTCCTTCTTCACTTCCTCGCGCAGCTCCTGGCTGAACTTGTCCATCGCCGCCTTGGAGGCCGAGTACAGCGCCAGGTGCGCGAACTCGTTGTCGTGGCGCACGGTGGCGGAAGAGATGTTGACGATGCGGCCGCCGCCGGTCTTGCGCAGGCGCGGGATCGCCAGCTGGCAGGCGAACACGGTGGCGAGGAAGTTCACGTCGACCATCTTGCGCACTTCCGCCTCGGGCATCAGCTCGATGCGGCGCGCGAACTGGAAGCCGGCGTTGTTGATGATGCCGTCGATGCGGCCCCACTTCGCGATCACCGCGTCCAGTGCCTTTTCCACGCCGGCCTTGTCGCAGACGTCGACCGCGGCGGTGAACACCTGGTCCGCCGGCAGCTGCGCTGCGGCCTCTTGCAGCCCGGCTTCGCCCCGCGCCAGCAGCGCCACCCTGGCGCCGCGCGACGCCAGCACCTGGGCGGTGGCAAAGCCGATGCCCTTGGAGGCGCCGGTGACCACGATCACCTGGCCCTTCACTTTCGATTGCATTCTTGTTTTCTCCCCAGTAGCAATATTCACCGATTCACCGCGGAGGCGCTAGGATCTGTCGCCAGTTCCCTGGTCGCTGTGACGGAGGCCGCTTTGGTGCAGGGCAATGTCCCGAGGCGCGCGGTGTACTGAGCGTACATAAGCGACTCGGGACGCCGCCATGCGCCAAAGCGGTCCCGCCCTTTGGGTGCGCCCGCATTTGTGGCCATGATGTGCGACTTGTTGTTCATTCCAGCCCACCAAACACCCGTCTCGAACTCTGCGTGGCCGCAAATGCGGGGGCATCACAGCGATCGGGGAATTGGTGACAGACCCTAGGCCCGCATCAGCGAGCCGCCGTCGACATTGAGGATCACGCCGGTGACCCAGCTGGCGTCGTCCGACAGCAGGTAGGCCAGGGCCTTGGCCAGGTCTTCCGGCGTGCCCAGGCGCCCCAGGGGCATCTGCGAGATCATGCCCTGCAGGTATTCCTCCGGCACCTTGGCGCGCAGCGCCGGGGTATCCGTGGGGCCGGGGGCGATGCCGTTGACGCGGATGCCGCGCGGACCCAGCTCGCGCGCCAGCACGCAGGTGATGCCATTGATCGCCAGCTTGGTGAAGGAGTAGTAGTCGTAGTGCATCCAGGCCGCGGTGGAGGACTGGTTGACGATCACACCGCCCTTGGGCATGTGCGGCGCGGCGGCGCGGGTCATGACCACGGCGCCGAGCATGTTCACGGCGATGACCTTGTTGAGATAGGCCAGGTCCACCGTCATCAGCGGGTTGAAGTCGAGGTTGCCGAACATTGCGGCGTTGTTGACCAGGTAGTGGATCTCGCCCCAGCGCTGGGCCACGTCCTTGACCAGGGTGGCGGCGGAGACTTCGCTGGAGACGTCCACCGGGGCGAAGATGGCGGTGCCGCCGGCCTTGCCGATCTCCTCGACCACGCGCTGGCCCTGGGCGGCGTTGATGTCGGCGACCACGACCTTACAGCCGCGTGCGGCGAGTTCCTTGGCATAGCCTTCGCCGATGCCCTGGCCGGCACCGGTGATGATGGCGACTTTGTCTTTGAAGCTCATGTGATTCTCCTGGATGTTTTTTCTGTCCCCTCTCCCGCTTGCGGGAGAGGGTGCCCGAAGGGCGGGAGAGGGGTTCTGTAGAACTTGATGGCGTTACAGAAACCCTCTCCTCGGCAATTGCTCCATGCATTGCCCTACCTCGGGCATCCATGCCCTCGCCTGCCCCTCTCCCGCAAGCGGGAGAGGGAACAGAATCTCTTCAGCTACCCGCCTGGTCCGCCGGCAGGTGCACGGTGATGCCCTGCATCTCCTCGGTGACCGTGACCTGGCAACCCAGGCGGCTGTTGGGCTGGCGGTGCGTGACCGACTCCAGCGTGCCCAGCTCGCCCGCCGCGGGCTCCGGCAGCTTGTCCTGCCACTCCGGCGGGATGTAGCAGTGGCAGGTGGAGCAGGAGCAGATGCCGCCGCACATGCCGATGACGCCGGGCACCATGTTCAGCGTGGCGCCCTCCATCAGGTTCATGTGCGGGTCCACGTCGACGGTATGCGCCGTGCCGTTGTGCTCGATGAATGTGACTGCGACCATGATGTGTTCTCTGGTGAATCAGGCGGGAATCGCGACGGTCTTGGTCTCGAGGTATTCCTCGAAACCCTGCACGCCCATCTCGCGGCCGATGCCGCTCTGCTTGTAGCCGCCGAAGGGCGAGTCCGGGGCGAAGAAGTTGGCGCCGTTGACGTTCAGGGTGCCGGTGCGGATCTTGCGCGCCAGGCGCAGCGCGCGCTGCGGATCGGCGGAGTAGATCGAGCCCGACAGGCCGTAGATGGAGTCGTTGGCGATGCGCGCGGCGTCCTCGTCGTCCTTGTAGGAGATGGCGACCAGCACGGGGCCGAAGATCTCCTCCTGGGCGATGCGCATGTCGTTGGTCACGTCGGCGAACAGCGTGGGTTCCACGAAGTAGCCCTGGTCCAGCCCCGCCGGCTTGCCGCCACCGCAGACCAGGCGCGCGCCCTCGCGCTTGCCGGTCTCGATGTAGTCCAGCACGCGCTGCTGCTGCTTCGCGCTGATCAGCGGGCCCATGATCTGCTGTTCGCGGAACTGGTCGCCCGGCTGCACGTAGCCGAACATCGCTTTCAGGGTCTGCACGCCTTCCTCGTAGCGCGATTCCGGCAGCAGGATGCGCGTGGTGATGGCGCAGCCCTGGCCGGCGTGGTAGCAGACCGCCAGGCCCGACAGCAGCGCGGTGCTGAAGTCGGCGTCATCGAGGATGATGTTGGCGGACTTGCCGCCCAGTTCCAGGAACACTCGCTTCAGGGTGCCGGCGGCGCTGGCCATGATGCGGCGGCCGGTCTGCGTGGAGCCGGTGAAGGAGACGATGTCGATGCGCGGATCGGCCACCAGCTTCTCGCCGATGGCGGCAGGGTCCGAGGACGTCAGCACGTTGAAGACGCCGGGCGGGATGTCGGTCTTCTCGGCCACCACCTTGCCGATGATGGTCGCGGTCCAGGGTGTGTCGGGCGCCGACTTCAGCACCACGGTGCAGCCGGCGGCCAGCGCCGGCGCGACCTTGGCCATGTTGATCTGGAACGGGAAGTTCCAGGGCGAGATCGCGGCAACCACGCCGCCGGCTTCCTTCCACACCAGGCGCTTGCTCGGCACGCCCATGGTGTTGGTGACCGGCAGCTCCTGCTCCCAGTCGTAGCGGTCGAGCAGCTCGATGACGTAGTCGAGGATGCCGATGGGGCCATCACCCTGGGGACCGTTCGCGGTGATCGCCATCGGCGCGCCGACCTCTGCGACGGCCTGTGCGCGCAGCGTCTCGGCCTCTGCACGCAGGCCGTCGCGCAACTGCGTCAGGCACCTCTTGCGCAGCGCGCGGTTGGTGGACCAGTCGCTGGTGTCGAAGGCGCGGCGCGCGGCGGCGATCGCGGCCTCGGCGTCGTCCAGCCCGGCGTCGGCGACGTGGCCGATCACCTCGCCGGTGGCGGGATTGATGTTGGCGTAGCGCTTGCCGGACTTCGCTTCCACCAGCTTGCCGTCGATCAGCAACCGCGGCTCGCCGATGCCGGCGGTGTTTTCAGAACTACCCATGTGCAGTCTCCAAGGCCGGCGGTGGCCGGAACAGGTAAAGGCGTGCCAGCAGCAGCGTGAACAGCAGCAGCCACAGGCCGTTGTAGGTGTAGACCTGGCCCAGCTTCGCGCCGCTGGCTGGCCAGCTCAGCGTCGCCTGGGTGAGATAGAAGAACATCGCGTAGGCCATCATCCCGGACATGAAGGTGGCCAGCGCCCGGTAGCGCGGACTCTCCTGGCGACCGCGGGCGAATACGGCCAGCGACAGCAGGTAGAACCAGCCGAAGAACCAGGTATCGAACTCATTGAGCAGGCGCAGCCACAGCGGCGCCCGGGCATAGACCGGCTCCACCTCGACATAGCCCAGCCAGGCGCGGCCGATGACGCTGTCCGAGCACTCGCCCTGCGGCCCCTGCGCCAGCCCCTCCCAGCCGCAGCCGAGCAGGAACAGCGGCATGTAGACCAGCGCCGTGAACGCGGCGAAGGCGAACAGCGCCATCAGCACCCGGTCCAGCATTCGCAACATGGTCCCTGCCTCCTCCGGTCCTGGCGGCGCGGTCGTGGCCGGCGCCTATAAACATTGCTCTCAAAATGTTTATGCAGACTATCGGAGGGCTCCCGGCGCCTCAATACGCCGAATGGGCGATACCTGACGGGCGGTGTTCCCCCCACACTCGCGCCATCGCATCAGTTCCGGGAGAACGGCAGTGGCGAAGTGGGAATGCACGATTTGCGGCATGGTTTACGACGAAGCGAAGGGCGACCCGGAGCATGGCATCGCCGCCGGCACGCGCTGGGAAGACGTTCCGGACGACTGGACCTGCCCGGACTGCGGGGCGACCAAGGACACCTTCGAGAAAATTGGCTGACCGGGGCGGCCACCGGCCGCCCCCGCTGTACCAGCACCTGCGAGGAGAAAGCATGGGCGAGAGCAAGGCCGACCACGGCCGCCGCGGTTTCCTGAAGCAACTGGGCATGGCGGCCGCCGGCGCGGCCGCCTTTGGCGCCGAGGCGGCCACCCCCAAGCCGCGCAAGGACGTGCGCCGCTGGGACGCCAGCACCGACCTGCTGGTGATGGGCTCCGGTGCCGGCGGCATCTCCGCGGCGCTGGAGGCACGCCGCGCCGGCATCTCCACGATGGTGCTGGAAAAGTTCCATGTGCCCGGTGGCTCCTCGAGCCTGTCCGGCGGCGTCTGCTACCTGGGCGGCGGCACGGCGCTGCAGAAGGCGCTGGGCTTCACCGACACTGTGGACGACATGTACCGCTACATGATGGCGGCCAGCGGCCTGTACGCGGACGAGCGCAAGATCCGCCTGTATTGCGAAGGCAGCGTCGCGCACTTCGACTGGCTGGTCGAGAACGGCGTGCACTACGCGCAGAAGTTCTCCGCGGAAAAAGAGATCTCGATCCCCGACGGCTCGCTGTACTACTGCGGCAGCGAACTGGTGCATCCCTATCGCGAGGTCGCAAAGCCGGCGCCGCGCGGCCACGTACCGCCCTCGCCGCACCTGATCGGCGGCCGCGACCTGATGAAGGCCCTGACCAGGGCCGCGGTGGATGCCGGCGCGCAGCTGAAGCTGCGCAGTTCCGCCGAGCGCCTGATCGTGGAAAGCGACGGCAGCATCTCCGGCGCGGTGGTGACCGACGAGAACGGCAAGCCGCTCAACATCCGCGCGCGCCGCGGCGTGTTGCTGGCCGCCGGCGGCTTCATCCACAACCGCGCGATGCTGGAGCGCTTCGCCCCCGAACTGGCACGCTGCTCGGTGCCCTGGGGACGTGCCGGCGACCTCGGCCAGGGCATCCTCATGGGCATGGCGGTGGGCGGCGCGGTGCAGCGCATGCACCACGGCTTCGTGATCCTGCCGATGTACCCGCCTGAGACCATCCTCAACGGCATCCTGGTGAACTCGCGTGCGCAGCGCTTCGTGCCGGAGGACGGCTACTACGGCCTGGTGGGTCATGAGATCGCCTTCAAGCAGGACGACGGCGTGGCGTACATGATCGTCGACAAGGCCCATGCCTTCGCCTGGAAGGACTTCCGCTTCAACGTCGCGGCCGAAGCACCGACCATCGCCGAACTCGAAGGCAAGCTGAGGCTGCCCGAGGGCGCGCTGGTGCAGACCGTGGACTACTACAACCGCCACGCGAAGGACCAGCGCGATCCGTTGCTGCACAAGGCGGAGAAATACCTGGCGCCGCTGAAGGACGCGCCCTTCGTCGCCTACGACGTCGGCCTGAAGAACACCTTCATGCCGGTGCACACCTTCGGCGGCCTGCAGACCAATACCGAGGCCCAGGTGATCAATGCCTGGGGCGATCCCATCCCCGGCCTCTATGCCAGCGGCCGCACTTCCGCCGGCCTGCCGGTGGCGCCCTACATCGGCAGCGGTGTGTCGATCGGCGACGGCACCTTCTTCGGCCGCCGCGCGGCGCGCCACGCCGCCGGGAGGAAAGCATGAAGCGCATCCTTGCTGCCGCCGCACTGCTGGGTCTGTCCGCCACCGCCGCCGCCGAACCGCCGCAGGGCGACGCCGAGCGTGGCCGCCTGACGTTCGGCCAGTGCCGTACCTGCCATTACCCCGAGAAGACCTACGGCGACCACAACGGCCCCAACCTCTACGGCATCTTCGGCCGCAAGGCCGGCTCGCTGCCGAGCTATGCCTATTATTCGGATGAAATGAAGAAGGCCGGCTTCGACTGGACACCGGAGCTGCTCGACTTCTGGCTGGCCAACCAGGGCAAGTTCCTGCCCAACAGCACAATGGTGGTGTTCGAGACCACGCCGCAGCAGCGTGCCGACATCATCGCCTACCTGAAGCAGTTCAGGGATTGAGGAAAGCGCTTGACCTCAACTTAGCTTGAGGTATTAGCATCGCTCTCCATGTTGGCAACCCATGGAGACGGCGGCGATGGACGACAGGATACGGCTGGGGCTGATCTACGGCAGCACGCGCAAGGGTCGGCTCTGCGACACGGTGGCGAACTGGGTGACGGCGCAGGTCCGCGAGCACCCGGGCTTCGAACTGGAGGCGATCGACCCGCTGCGGCTGCCGCATGACGCCGATGGCAGGCTGGATGCGGATCACCTGGAGGCCTGCATCACGCGCAACGATGCCTTCATCGTGGTGACACCGGAGTACAACCATGGCTACCCGGCGCCGCTGAAGGAACTGCTCGACGCGGCCTACGAGCCCTGGCAGGCCAAGCCGGTGGCCTTCGTCTCCTATGGCGGCGTCTCCGGCGGCCTGCGAGCGGTGGAGCAGCTGCGCCAAGTGTTCGCCGAGCTGGATGCCGTGGGTCTGCGCGAGACCGTCAGCTTCACCGAAATCTGGGAGCAGTTCAGTGCCGCGGGCGAGTTGCGCTCGCCGGATCGGGCACGGCGTTCCATGGGTAAGCTGCTGACGCGCCTGCAGTGGTGGGCCGCCAGCCTGCGCGACGCCCGGCGCAAGCGGCCGCTGCAACAGGCGGCATAGAGATGTAGATATCCCTACGGAACGGCGACCAGATATCCACAGGTCCTGTGGACAACGCTGTGGACCGTTGCCGGCAGGCCCGGCAAATACGCATTTTTCCGGAGATGAACAAAAAATGACCGTCATGCGACAGCCGCGGAGGGCCTGTTAGAATCCCTGCGCGCCGCCTGGCCCGGAATGATTTCCCCATGTCCCCGAAACCGCACACCCCGCTCAATCCGCTGCAATCCCTGATCTTCTCCTCGCGCTGGATGCAGCTGCCGCTGTACCTGGGCCTGATCGTCGCACAGGGCGTCTATGTCATCCTGTTCTGCAAGGAACTCTGGCACCTGACGCATGGCGCCTTCGAGCTCAACGAGCAGCAGGTCATGCTGATCGTGCTGGCGCTGATCGATGTGGTGATGATCTCCAACCTGCTGATCATGGTGATCGTCGGCGGCTATGAAACCTTCGTCTCGCGCCTGAACCTGCAGGGCCACCCGGACCAGCCGGAATGGCTCAGCCACGTCAACGCCTCGGTGCTGAAGGTCAAGCTGGCGATGGCGATCATCGGCATCTCCTCGATCCACCTGCTGAAGACCTTCATCGAGGCCGGCCAGCTGGGCGCCCTGCCGCCCTGCCTCACCGCCGCCGCCGGTGTGCGCTGTTCCACCGTGACCGAGACCGGCGTGATGTGGCAGACCATCATCCACATGGCCTTCATCATCTCGGCGATCGGCATTGCCTGGACCGACAAGCTGATGGGCGCGACGGCGAGCAACAACAAGACGGCGCACTGAGCTGATGCTTTGTAGGAGCGGCTGTTAGCCGCGATCGGGGCCTGGTGGCCATGCGACCCTTGATCGCGGCTGACAGCCGCTCCTACAAAAGATTTCTTTCGCCCAAACCGGTCATCTTCTCGCTGAGCGTCCACAGCTCTTTTGCCGCCGCGTCATCCTCGGCCCAGGGCTTGGGCCGGATCGGCCTGCAGTCGTAGTAGTACTTGCCGCTGACACCCTCCACCTCCGGCGCGGTCGCGAGATGGATCGACGAACTCGCGCCGCGCTCCGGTGTGCGGAAGAACGGCCGCAGCAGCGCGGTGACGAAGCGCGCCCAGGCCGCGTTCTGCGTCCCCAGCCCGGTGCCGACGGCGCCCGGGTGCAGGCAGTTGGCGGTGACGCCGCTGCCCTGCAGCTGCCGCGACAGCTCGCGGTTCCACAGCAGGTTGCAGAGCTTGGAATGCCCGTAGGCCGGAAAGGCGCGGTAGCCGCTGCGCTCGAAGGCCAGGTCGTCCAGCTGCAGGCGCTTGATGAAAGCGTGAGCCCCCGAGGAGACACTGACGATGCGCGCCGGCGCACTTTCGACAAGGCGAGGCCGCAGCAGCTGGGTCAGCAGGAAGTAACCGAGGTGGTTGACCGCGAACATCTCCTCGATGCCGTCCGGTGTGCGGCGCAGGCGGGTGTTGATCAGGCCGGCGTTGTTGACCAGCACCTGCAGCGGCTTGCCGGTGGCGAGGAACTCCGCGGCGACGCGGCGGATGTCCTGCTGGCTCGACAGGTCGCCGACCAGCAGATGCAGGCGGTTATTGCCGGTTTCCCGGGAAAGCTCCTGCAGCAGGGCTTCGCCCTTGGCGCGGTTGCGCACCAGCACGAACACTTCCGCACCCTTGGCCGCCAGGGCCTTGGCGGTGGCGCGGCCGATGCCGCTGCTGGCGCCGGTGACGAGGCAGACTTTGTTGTGCATGGGGGACTCCTGATCAGTAGCCGATCCGTTCATGGCGAGTACCGCCGCGCAGCGTCGCGTATCGAGCCACGGCGCGCGCCTCGATACACCGGCCGGTCATCCCGAGTGACCCGCCATGGCGGGTTGTATCGAGGGGCGCGGCACTCGGGATGAACGGTAGGGTGATTGTTGCCGGAAGGAAAAAGGGCCGGGATTTCTCCCGGCCCTTCGTTTTGTTGCTTGCTGTTACTTGTTCCCTTCTTTCTCCAGCATGCTCGCCATGCCCGGCTTCGGCGCGGCAGGCGCGGCGCCCGGCGCCGGACGCGGCGGCATGCGCGGCATGCCGACGAAGCCGATCGCGAACTGCTCTTCCATGGTCTTCACCTGGTCCTCGGTGTAGCCCATGCCGCCGAGGATTTCCTTGGTGTGCTCGCCAACCAGCAGCGGGCGACCCTGGATCACGCCGGGGGTGTCGGACAGGCTCACCAGCAGGCCGATCTGGTCGAGCTTGCCGACCACCGGGTGCGGGTAGGACACGGTCCACTGGCGCTTCTGGAACTCGGCGTTGTCGTGCAGCTTGCGCGAGAACTCGGCATCGACCACTTCCACCGGCACGCCGGCGGCATCGAGCTTGCCGAACCAGCTGGCGGCCGTATCGCCGGCCAGCACGTCGGCGACGATCTTCGCCAACTCCGCATCGTTCTTCGTGCGGGCTTCGAACGTGGCGAAGCGCGCGTCGGTGACCAGCTCGGGCTTGCCGATGACGGCGAACAGCTCGTCCCAGTGCGACTGCTCCACCAGCACGAAGCACAGCCAGCCGTCCTTCGTGTTGTACAGGCGATGGCCAGCGGAATAGCCGACCTGGTCGCCGCCGATGCGCGGGCGCTCGAAGCCCTTGCCGTCCGGCGTGGCGACGGCGTAGCTGGTGTTGAGCAGCGCGGCGTTGATGATCGAGGTGTCGACGAACTGGCCTTCGCCGCTACGGTCGCGGTGGTAGATCGCGTTGACGATAGCCACGGCGGACAGGAAGCCGTTGCCGGTATCGCCGAAGCTGGTGAAGCTCCACAGCGGACGGCCGACTTCGCCGTTGTAGCCGGCGCGGCCCATGCCGCCGTCCTCGTACTGGATGCCGGACAGGCAGGCGCCGGTCTGGTCGTTGCCCGGCAGGCCGGCGCGCACGCCGCGCTCGAAGCCGCGGGTGTGGCAGTAGATCAGCTTCGGGTTGATCTGCTTGAGGGACTCGTAGTCGATCTTCAGGCGCTCTGCGGCGTCGTAGCGCATGTTGTGCTGCACCACGTCGGCCTGCTTGACCAGATCCAGCAGGATCTTCATCGCGCGCGGGTCCTTCAGGTTCAGCGTGATGCTCTTCTTGCCGCGGTTGGCCATGTAGGCGATGTGCACGCGGTGCCAGAAGAGATCGAACAGGCCGTTGACCTTGATCACCGTGGCGCCGAGGTCGCTGAGCAGCTGCGTGCCGAAGGGGCCGGCGATGGCCAGGCCCAGGTCGAGCACGGTGATGCCTTCCAGCGGCGCCTTGAGCTTCTTGCCATTGGCAACCGCGGTGGCGGCCCTGGCCTCGGCGATGATCTTCGCAGCCTCGGCCTTCACTTCGGCCGTGTTCGCGCCCGGCTTGACCGGCGCGGTGCCGGGCTTGCCCTGGGTCTTGCTCATGTTGAAGGCATTGCCGACGGTGCGGATCGTGCCCAGCTCGGGATCATGGGTTTCGGTCGCGCAGCCGTCCTCGAGGAAGGCCGGGTCGGCCAGCGATTCCTCGATGCTGCGCACCGGCTGCATCGTCATCTCGGCGGTGGCGGCGGCATCCACCCAGTCCTTGACCGGGAACTTGGCGACGGCCTCGGCCAGGATCGGCTGGTAATGCGACATCACCAGGATTTCCTCGGGGCCGGTGCCGAAGCGGTCGGGATCGTTCTGGACCGTGAGGTCCGGCGAGGCATTGAGCGTGTCGCCCTCGGCGGCCTGCAGGATGAAGCGCGGGTTCGGCACCCAGTTGTGCAGCCACTTGCCGTCCTTGGCCTGGAAGTGGCCCTTGGGCGAGCGGTTGCCGAGGATCCAGGTGTCGAAGCCCGGGGCGTCGATCTTCTCGGCGCGCTGCCAGACACCGGCAGCGCCGGCGAAGGCGCCCTGCAGCAATGAAGTTTCCACCCACTGGCCCTTGCCGGTGATTTCACGCGCACGCAGCGCGGCGGAAATGCCGAGGCTGGCGGTGAAGAACGCACCCAGGCTGGGCCAGTGCGAGGCCACGAACAGCGGGCCCTCGCGCGCGGCGCCCTGCACCCAGTCCTGCGGGATCTCGAGATCCGGATAGGGATCGGGCTCGCCGTTCATGTGGTTGAGCGCGCCTTCCGCCCAGCCGCGCTGCTCGTGCATCAGGCCCGTGCGGGCCTGCACCAGTGCGTCGTAGGCCGGACGGTTGCTCAACTCGTTGTCACGGCCGTAGCCGGTGATGGAGCAGTACACCAGGCGCGGGTTGAGTGCGCTCAGGGTCTTGTAGTCGATACCGAGCTTGTCGGTGGTGCCGGGCGAGTAGGACTCCACCAGCACGTCGGCGGTCTGCGCCAGTGCCAGGAAGGTCTTCTTGTCGTCGGCATTCTTCAGGTCGAGGATCGCGCTGCGCTTGCCGCGCTGCCAGACCTTGTAGCCCAGCTGGTTGCGGAAGGGATCGCCGCCCGGCGGTTCGATCTTGGTGACCTCAGCGCCGTTGTCCGCCAGCAGCATCGTGGCCATCGGGCCCGCGATACCCCAGGTCAGGTCCAGCACTTTCAGTTTCTCGAGAACTCCAGCCATGTCCGCTCCTTAAGTCTTGCGAAATTCGATCTAAAGCTTGTTTGCCGCGGATCACGCGGATGAACGCGGATCAAGAACGTCTTTTTAATCCGCGTTCATCCGCGTGATCCGCGGCCAAAAACCGCTGTAAACAGACGGGCGGGACGCCGTTGCCGGCGCCCCGCCCTCACATCCCTTCAGCCCAGGCCGAAGGTCTTGCGTGCATTGCCGGAGGTGATCTTGATGCGATCGGCCTCGGGAATGCCGGCTTCGGCGAACTGGCTCACGACCTGCTTGCGCGAGTTGGGCCAGCAGGTGGCCGGGTGCGGGAAGTCGGTGGACCAGTACAGGCAGTCGGGGCCGAAGTACTTGTAGCACTCGGTCAGGCCGCGCGGCTCGTACATGAAGGTGGCGCCGCACTGCTGGCGGAAGGTCTCAGAAGGCGGCTTCTTCACGCCCGGGAACGTGTAGTGCTGGTGCATGCGCGGATCCAGCAGCGACTCGAAGAACCAGGGCAGCCAGCCCAGACCCGGCTCGACGAACAGCACCTTGAGCTTGGGATACTTTTCCAGCGTGCCGGTGAGGATCCACATGCAGATCGTCTCGGCCAGCGGCGCCCAGGCCAGGCCGGTGAAGATGCCCTTCTGCGGCGTCGGATCGCGGCGGAAGGTGTCCCACAGGTTCTTGTGCAGATCCAGGTGGTTGAGGATCGTCAGGTTGGTCTCTTCCAGCAGCGACCACAGCGGCGCGTAGCGCTTGTCGTAGAAGTCCGGCAGGCCCAGGTCCGAGGGGAACGGCGTCAGCTGCACGCAGCGCGCCTTCTTGTCGCGCGCCAGGCGCTCGACTTCCTTGAGCGCGAAGTCGATGTCGTACAGCGGCAGCTGGTAGGCCGTCATCAGGCGTACCGGGTCATGCGCCGCGAAGTCGGCCATGGCGTTGTTGTAGCCCTGGAACACTTCCTTCCAGTTGTCACCCATCAGGAAGGGGTTGGCGATCTTGGCGCCGGCCAGCTCCGGGAAGATGACCTCGGCGTAGACGCCGTCCAGGTCCATCGCCTTGAGCTTGCCTTCCGGGTTGAAATGGCCCGGGTCCTTGGCGGCTTCCGGGTCCACGAAATCTTCCAGCTCCAGCTGCGGCTGGCCGCCACGCAGCACCTTGGCCGCGTACTCCTCGGCCTTGCGGTTGGCGTCGTCCCAGACCTCGTGCAGTTCCTTGCGCAGGCGGGCCTTGACCCAGTCATCCGTGAAATGGACGTGGGAATCCACCGATACCAGCTTTTCCTGGGCTAACTCGACCATGTGCTGCTCCTCCACGCTGTTTTATGGCCGGCGGGCGCCAGCCTGTACCGTCCCAGCATAGACAGCGGGTCGGCGGTGGCCCATAGCAAAATCTGACAACCGCGAATCCCGCCGCAAAAACCTTGTGAATCAATGGCTCGCAAGGGGTGTGGGGCGCTTTGTGAGTGCAACTTACCCGGGGGCGGGCGGGGCGGCCTGACACATTTGAGGTAGAGCCCGGTCCGATGCAAAGGAACGTGGGAGCGACGCGAGTCGCGATCTTTCAGGGCGAAAAGATCGCGACTTGCGTCGCTCCCACTTGCTCCTGCAGCTACTGCTTCACCAACACCTCCAGCGAATAGGATCGGCCCGGGTTGCTGGGGTCGTTTTCCGGGTCCACCGTCAGCAGGAAAGCCACGCGGCCGCTCTTGGAGAAGGAGGCAGTGAGGGGCGTTTCGCCGCTCGGTGTCAGCGTGATCGTGCCGGCCTGCGCGTTCAGCACCCAGGTACCGCCTTGCTGCTGCGCCGGTGGGTTTTGCGCCGATGAGATGAAGGCGTCGGCGCTCTCGGTGCATCCAGCGGCGGTGTATTGGTGATCATGCCCCTGGAAGCTGCTGGTGGTAGCGGCAACGGACTTGCACTGCTGTGCCTTGCCGCTGTACTCGTCCGACTTCTGGATGATAGAGGCGGTGAAGGTGCCATTGGCGGCGAAGGTCACCGTACCTTCGGTGGACGACGATCCCGACTTGAAGCGGCGTTGGACCGCCTCGCTGCCGGTCTTGGTCTTGATGCCCATCAGGTGGTAGCTGCCGACCACGTCGGCGACGGTCAGCGGGCCATTGGCCGCCTCCAGCGCCGTTACCTTGGTTTCCAGCGTCGCCACCTTGGCCTCAAGCGCGGTCACGGCCGTGACCAGGGCGGCGAAATTGGCGTTGACCTCGGAGGCCTTGGCCGGTGCGCCGGCGGTGAAGGTATTGGGCACCGAGGCGGCATGGGCCGAGCCGGCGCCGAGCAGCAGGACTGCTGCGATCATCATCTTGCGCATTCGAATTCTCCTTGTGGATTTACTGCCAGGTGACCTGGTCCCAGCTGCCGTCGTCCCAGGCCAATGGCGGACCGGAACTGGAGGAACCGCCACCGCCACCGCCACCGCCGCAACTGGCGACCAGCAGGCAGGCGCCCAGCGCCGCGCAGGCAAAAAGAAACCGCGTCCCGTGATGGAACGAGCCTGTCTTTTGGTTCATGCGACACCCCCGTGTGCTGACTCTCCGGGGCACTTTACGCCTTTCCGGCGCGGGGTGAATGGCCGATCGGGCCGGGCCGCTTTCAGCCCGCCTGCCGCGTACAGGCCCGGTACTCGCTGGGGCTGAGCCCCGCCCAGGTCTTGAGCGCGCGCGACAGGCCGTTGGGCTCGGCAAAGCCGGCACGCAGCGACGCCTCGCCGATCGGCAGGCCTTCGCGCAGCAGGCGCGCGGCCTCCTCGCGGCGCACTTCTTCCTTGAGCATGCGGTAGCTGGTGAACTGGGTGTCGAGCCGGCGGCGCAGGGTCTGGCTGCTGACATGCCAGGACTCCGCCACCTCCTCGATCGAAGGCAGCGCGCCGCTGGCCTGCAGCTGGCGGCGCAGGCGCTCCTTGAGCAGGGACCGCAGGGAACGCTCCACCTCGGCGTGCTGGGCCAGGTCGATGCTCTGCGGCTCGATGAAGCGGCGCAGGTCGTCGCGGCTGCGGACGACGGGGCGGTCGAGATAGGCCACCGGCAGCACCAGCTGGGCACTGGGGCGCGAGAAACGGCTCAGGCCGCTGAAGGCTTCGGCGTACTCCTCCAGCGGGCCGGAAACCGGATGCGGGAATTCGGCGGCCACCAGCGGGATTTCCTCGCCGATCAGCCAGCCGGCGAAGCGCGACCAGATCAGGAACCACCACTCCACCTGCACGCGGTGACGGTCCAGTTCGGGGCGCGCGATGTTCATCGCCACCGAAGCGACGTCGGGGTGCACGTGCAGGTCGAAGCCGATGTCGCTGGTCACGCCCTCGTAGTAGCGGAAGGCATGCGCCAGGGCCTCGCCCAGCGAGCCGGCGGTGACGGCGCGGTCGCACATGCGCACGAAACTGCCGACCTCGCAGGGGTCCGCGGTGAGACCGCAGAACTCGTCCATCATCATCAGCTTCACGTTGCGCGAGACGCGGCAGAACGTGGTGGAGTCGAAGCCGGAGGCCTCGCGCAGGGCCGAGGTCGACAGAGACACGGCCTGGCCGATCATTTCCTGCGGGTAGCCGTGGGCTTCCGCGCTGTCGATCATCGCGCGGGCGTAACGGCTGAGAAGACCGGATGTCGCCACTGTCTGCTCCTGGGTTGGCACCCCACGCGCCGCCTGGGTGATTCATCGCGCTTTGGCGATGCCTAAATGGCATCGCCTGCGATGAATCACGGGCGGCCACGGATGGCCGCCCAGGGGCCAGATCAGGAGATGCGGTCCCGCCATGGACGGCTCCCCCAATCTTAATCCCATTCCCCTCCAGCAGCGCGAGGTGCGTACCGCCTACCTTCCCCCTCTCCCCTACCCCTCTCCCGCGAGGGGAGAGGGGAACAAAAACATGGAGTTAGCCAACCCCAGCCGCCGACGCCACCGGCGCCGGAGCACGGCCTTGCCCCTTGTAGAACCAGGCCCCCAGCGCCGGCAGCAGGCAGATCGCGCCGAGCATGTTCACCAGGAACATGAAGGCCAGCAGGATGCCCATGTCGGCCTGGAACTTCAGTGCCGAGAACGCCCAGGTGCCGACGCCGATCGCCATGGTGATGGCGGTGAACACGGCGGCGGTGCCGCGCTGGCGCATGGCTTCGTAGAAGGCGCTGCGGAAGTCCTTGCCGTCGTCCAGGTCATGCTGGATGCGCTCGAACAGGTAGATGCCGTAGTCCACGCCGACACCGACGCCCAGAGCCACCACCGGCAGCGTCGCCACCTTCAGGCCGATGCCCAGCACCGCCATCAGGGCGTTGCAGAAGATCGACACCATGGTCAGCGGCACGATGATGCAGATCACCGCTGTCAGGGAGCGGAAGGTCAGCAGGCACAGCAGCGCCAGGGCGCCGAAGATCGCCACCAGCATCGTCACCTCGGCGGAGCCGACGGCCTCGTTGGTGGCGGCCATCACGCCGACGTTGCCCGAGGCCAGGCGCAGCTTGACGCCCTTGACCGGGTTGGCGGTGATGAACTTCTTGATCTCCTCGACGGCGTGGGCGACCACGGTGCCGTCGTGATTCTTCATGAAGATCAGCACCTGGATGGCGCGGCAGCTCTCGTTGTTGAGGCCCAGGTTGGGATCGAAGGCCTTGGAGCCGGTGGACAGGCCGGTTTGCGTGCGCGGCAGCGCACGGTAGCGCGGGTTGCCCTCGTTGAAGGCCGAGATCACCAGCTTGCCGATGCCGGCGACGCTGGTCACCGACTGCACGCCGTCGATGCCGCGCACGTACAGCTCGAAGCGGTCGACCAGGTCCACCACCTCGTAGTGCAGGCAGGAATCGCCCTCGAACTGCTTGGCCTCGACCATCACCGTCAGCACGTCGGTGCCGATGTTGTAGCTGCTGTTGATGGTGCGGTCGTCGTAGTTGTAGCGCGAGTCGTGGCGCAGCTCGGGCACGCCCTTGCCGGAGTCGCCGATGACCATCTTGCGCGAGGCCATGGTGGACACCACCAGCAGCACCGCGCAGACCGCGAACACGATCACCGCGGTCTTCGGTTCGGCGCATCGGGCCAGCGCCTTCCACACACCGCCCATCAGGTTCGAGGGGCCGCGCAGCGAGTGCTGGCGGCTGGACTCTTCCAGCTTCACGCGGGTCAGGATGATCGGCAGGATCATCTTGTTGGTGGCGATCATCAGCAGCACGCCGAGGCAGGCGGTGATGCCCAGCTCGTGCACGATGGGGATGTCGATGAACATGATCACCGCGAAGCCCAGCGCGTTGGTCAGCAGCGCCACGGCACCGGGGATGAACAGCTTGCAGAAGGCCGCGCGCGAGGCTTCCACCGCCGTGGCGCCGGCCACCACTTCCTGGCGCCAGGCATTGGTCATCTGCACCGCGTGCGACACGCCGATGGAGAAGATCAGGAACGGCACCAGGATCGACATCGGGTCGATGCCGAAACCGATCAGCGGCAGCGTGCCGATCAGCCACAGCACCGGCAGCAGCGCCACCACCAGGGCCACTACGGTGAGGCGGATCGAGCGGGTGTACCAGAACAGCAGCGCCATGGTGATCAGGAAGGCGACGCCGAAGAAGATGAACACGCCGAGCAGGCCGTAGATGACGTCTCCCAGCAGGCGCGCGAAGCCGATGATGTTGACCTCGACGTTGCCCTTCTCGAACTTCTGGCGGATCTCGGTGAGCTTCTCCTGCACCTGCCAGTAGTCGACGCGCTGGCCTTCCTGGCCCTTGCTCGGGTCGTAGTCCTGCAGGTCGGCGCGGATCATCGCGCCCTTGAGGTCGTTGGCGACGATCAGGCCGATCTGGCCGGACAGCGCCACGTTCTTGCGCACCTGCGCCAGCTCTTCCGGCAAGCCGGAATACTTGGCCGGCACCACCGGCTCGCCGTTGAAGCCCTGCTCGGTGATCTCGATGTAGTAGGTGCTGGGCGTGAACAGCGACGACACCTTGGTGCGGTTGACGCCGGGGATGTAGAACACCTCGTCCGTGGCGCCCTGCAGGGCATCCATGAACTCCTTGTTGTAGATGTCGCCCTCGCCCTTCCAGCGCAGGTTCACCAGCAGCGTGTTGGCGCCGGAGAAGTCGCGCATGTAGTCCATCATCGTGCGCATGTACTCATGCTTGATCGGGATCAGCTTGAGGAAGCCCGGATCGAGCTTGACGCGCGTGGCGCTGGCGGCAAACAGCGCGGTGATGATGGCGAAGATCACCGCGAAGACGCGGCGGCGGCCGATGAGGACGTCGGCGATGCGGCCGACGATGCTTTCCATTTTGCTGCTCACGGAGTGACTCCCTTGGGCTGCGCGTTGAGGCCGCCCAGTTCCACACCACCTTCACCGGCGGTGACGATGTCGCCGCTCTTCAGCGACAGCACGGCGGTCAGGCTCTTCTGGTTGACGGGGGACATGCGCGTGAAATTGGAGCCGCCGTCGCGCGACACGAATACCGCGTTGCTGGCACCCACCAGGATGATTTCGTTCTGGCTGGTGACCGCGCCGCCGAACAGCGACAGCGACTCGGGAATCTTGCTCTTGTTCCAGGTCTGGCCGCTGTCGGTGCTGTAGTAGGCGTTGCCGCGCATGCCGAAGGCCAGCAGGCCGCGCGAAGGCAGCGACAGCATGCCGAAGAAGGAGCCGGCATAGACGCCCGGGTGGTCCTTCCAGGTGGCGCCCTTGTCGCGCGACTGCAGCAGCAGGCCGCGCTCGCCCACCAGCCACAGGCTGCCGTCGGCGGCGCGGGTCATGGCGTTGAGATGGCGGTCGCCGATGCCGCTTTCGGCCTTGCCGACATTGGCGAAGGGATCGGCCCAGGGATCGTCGGCCGCCGGTGCCGCGGCCTCGGCGGGCGGGGCTTCGGCGGCGGCGGGAGCCGCGCCTTCCTCCACCAGCGTCGACTTGGTCCAGGTCTTGCCGCCGTCGCTGGAAGTCAGGAACAGGCCGAAGGAGCCGTAGGCGAAGAGCGTGCCGTCGTAGGGACCCGCGACGCCCAGCAGCGGATCGCCGCCCTCGGCGACGAACTGCACTTCCTTCCAGGTCTCGCCCTGGTCCTCGCTGCGCAGTATCCAGCCGTCATGGCCCACCGCGATCAGCGCGCCGTCGATCGCCAGCACCTGGGTCAGCGTGGAGCCGCGCGGCTTGTCGACCTTGGCTTCGTGCCAGCCACCCTTGCTGTCGTTGGCCACCAGGATGCGGCCCAGTTCGCCGACCGCGACCAGGCGCTCGCCGGCCTGGACGACACCGTTGATCTGGATGCGGTCCGGCTGCACCTGCGTCGGCGCAAACGGCGGCGGCGGACGATGCGAGAAGGCATAGACCGCTGCGCCGGCCACGGCCACGGCAAACAGCAGCGACGGCCAGCCGCTGCTGAACGAACTTTTCACCGGACTGGAAGACTCCAGCGACGACGCCATTCGATTCATTTCGAATCTCCTCACTTCATTTTCTGACCCGGTCTCTGCCGGGTATCTCACCAGGTCCAGCGATGCCGGCAGCCCAGCCCGGGCAGCCGCCGCGTCATCGCGCGAGCCGCTCTCAGGCGGCTATTTCAAACAGCGCGGCGGCACCCATGCCCCCGCCGATGCACATCGTGGTCACCACGTACTGCACGCCGCGGCGACGACCCTCGATCAGGGCGTGGCCGACCATGCGGGCGCCGCTCATGCCGAAGGGGTGGCCGATGGCGATGGCGCCACCGTTGACGTTGAGACGGTCATGCGGGATGCCGAGCTTGTCGCGGCAGTAGATCACCTGGCAGGCGAAGGCTTCGTTGAGCTCCCACAGGCCGATGTCGGACACCTTGAGGCCATGCTTCGCCAGCAGCTTGGGGATGGCGAACACCGGGCCGATGCCCATTTCGTCCGGCTGGCAGCCGGCCACGGCGAAGCCGCGGTAGATGCCCAGGGGACGCAGGCCGCGATCCTTGGCAGCCTTGGCGTTCATCAGCAGCGTCGCGGCGGCGCCGTCGGACAGCTGCGAGGCGTTGCCGGCGGTGATGTGCTTGCCGGCCTGCACGAACTTGCCGTCCTTCCACACCGGCTTGAGTGCCGACAGGCTCTCGAAGGTGGTCTCGGCGCGGTTGCCTTCGTCCCTGGCCAGCGTCACCGTTTCCTTGGTCGTCGGATTGCCTTCCTTGTCGAACAGCTGCTTCTGCACCGTCAGCGGCACGATTTCGTCGTTGAACAGGCCCGCGGCCTGTGCGGCGGCGGTGCGCTTCTGGCTCTCGGCGGAGTATTCGTCCTGGGCCTGGCGGCTGATGCCGTAGCGCTCGGCGACGATCTCGGCGGTCTCGATCATCTGGATGTAGGCGGTGGGCTGTGCCGCCAGCACTGCGTCGGAGACGAAGCGGTAGCTGTTCTTGTGCTTGTTCTGTACCAGCGAGATGGATTCCAGGCCGCCGGCGATGACGATGTCCTGCTCGCCCACCATGATGTTCTTGGCGGCGATGGCGATGGTCTGCAGGCCGGATGCGCACTGGCGGTCCAGCGTCATGCCGGAAACGGTGTCGGGCAGGCCGCCGGTGTAGGCGACCAGGCGGCCGAGGTTGTAGGCCTGGGTGCCCTGCTGCGCGGCGCAGCCGATCAGCACGTCGTCCACTTCCTTCGGATCGACCTTGGCGCGCTCGACGGCGGCCTTGACCACGGCGCCGCCCAGCACCGGGGCCTCGGTGTCGTTGAAGGCGCCACGGAAGGCCTTGCCGATGCCGGTACGCGCAACCGAGACGATGACAGCTTCGTTCATTACCAGATTCTCCGGGGTTGCGGTCGGGCCGGGCCCGCCGCGCCTAAGGGTTCAGTGAACAACGGTACGCCCTGCCCGGGCGGCCAGCTTCACTCAAAAGTAGTAGCGCGAAATGGTGTCCGCGATGCAGGCGGGCTTGGTTTCGCCCTCGATTTCGACCGTGACGCGGATCGTGGCCTGCACGCCGCCATCGCGGGTCCGCTCCGCCGCGATCAGGTCGCCCTTGCCGCGGATGCGCGAACCGACCTTCACCGGCGAGGGGAAGCGCACCTTGTCGCAGCCGTAGTTGACGCCCATCTTCATGCGAACGTCGACGATCTCCGGCAGGAAACGCGAGGCCAGCGACAGCGTCAGGTAGCCATGGGCGATGCAGGAGCCGAAGGGGCCATCCTTCGCCTTTTCCGCATCGACGTGGATCCACTGGTGATCGTCGGTGGCGTCGGCGAACAGATTGATGCGCTCCTGGGTCACTTCCACCCAGTTGCTGACGTCCAGCGGCTGGCCGATGGAACTGAGGATGGCATCGGCGGTTTCGAACAGGGTAGCCATGGGGTCGTTTCTACTATGGGTCAGGCGCGCTGCGAGGAGGCGGAAATGACTTCGCCGACCAGGTAGGAGGCGTAGTCGGAGGCCAGGAACACCATGATGTTGGCGATCTCGAAGGCCTCGGCGCCGCGGCCGAAGGCCTCGCGGCTGGCCAGCTCGTTGAGCAGGGCCTCCGGGGCGCTCTTGCGCAGGTGGTCGTGGAACACGATCGACGGCGACACCGCGTTGATGCGGATGCCGTAGTCGGCGGCTTCCAGGCCCGAGCAGCGCGTCAGCGCCATCACGCCGGCCTTGGCGGCGGCGTAATGGGCCTGCTCGGTCTGCGCGCGCCAGCCCAGCACCGAGGCGTTGTTGACGATGGCGCCGCGGCCGCGCGGCTGCATTTTCTTCAGCATCGCGCGGGTCATGCGGAAGGTGCCGGTGAGGGTCACGTCCAGCACCTTGTGCCATTCCTCGTCGCTCATGTCGACGACGCGCTTGCTGCCGCCGAGGCCGGCGTTGTTGATCAGGATATCGACGCCGCCGAGCTTGTCCTCGGCCGCGTCCACCAGGGCCTGCACATCGGCTTCCACCGCGACGTTGCCGACCTGGCCGAACACCTGCGCCTGCGGGAACTCCTTCTGCAGGGCCTGGGCGGCCTCTTCGGTGCGGCGCGGGTGGATGTCGGACAGCATCAGGGCGCGGACGCCCTCTTCCAGGCAGCGCTTGGCCGCGGCGAAGCCGATGCCGCCACCGGCGGCGGCGGTGATCAGCACCGTCTTGCCCTTGAGCAGGCCATGGGCGGGAACGTAGGGCGGCGGCGCGGTCGGGGTCGCGGTCATGGGCATTCCTTGTCTAGTGGAGCCAGTCTGACCGGCCGGGGGTAGCCCGGCCTCCTTCGGAAGGACGAGGATTAACCATGCGGGGGCAACGCAACCCCCGGGCCCTTGAGGTAGGAGCCGGGAGATATCGGGCTTAAGCGGGCCGCAGTTCGCGCGGCATCTGCAGGCCGCGCTCGGCAATCAGGTTCAACTGGATCTCGTTGGTGCCGGCGTAGATGGTGTCGGCGCGCGAGAAGAAGAACAGCTGCTGCAGCGGGCGGATGGCCGGATCGTCGGAGATCGTGTCGGCTTCGGGGCCGAGCACGTCCACCGCCAGCTTGCCCAGGTCGCGGTGCCAGTTGGACCAGTAGTACTTGTAGATCAGCGCCTCGCGGCCCAGCTGGGTCTGCTCGCCGGCGAGCATGCGCAGGGCGTTGTAGCGCATCACGCGCAGGCCGCTCCAGGCCAGCGCGAGGCGCTGGCGCACCTGGGCGTCGCCGGCCTTGCCCACGGCCTGCGCCGCGGCGACCACCAGTTCCACCTCGTGCGCGAAGTGCATCTGCTGGCCCAGCGTGGACACGCCGCGCTCGGCCTCGAGCAGGCCCATCGCCACCTTCCAGCCTTCGCCGGGGGCGCCGACGATGTGGTCGGCCTGCGCCACCGCGCCGTCGAAGAACACTTCGTTGAACTCCGAGCCGCCGCCGAGCTGGCGGATCGGGCGGATCTCGATGCCGGCCTGCTTCAGCGGCATCAGCAGGAAGGCCAGGCCCTTGTTGCCCTTGCTGCCGGGCTCGCAGCGCGCCAGCACGAAGATCCACTCGGATTCCTGCGCCAGCGAGGTCCAGATCTTCTGGCCCTGCACGCGCCAGGAGCCGTCGGCTTCCTGCCAGCAGCGCGTCTGCACGTTGGCCAGGTCGGAGCCGGCATTGGGCTCGGAATAGCCCTGCGCCCAGTACTCGCGGCCTGCGACGATCTCGGGCAGGAAGCGCGCCTTCTGCGCGGCGCTGCCGAAGCGGATCAGCGCCGGGCCGATCAGGCCCTCGCCGATGTGGCCCATGCGGCCCGGGCCGCCGGCGCGGGCATATTCCTCGTGGAAGATCACCTGCTGCTGGATCGACAGCGCGCGGCCGCCCGCCTCCTTCGGCCAGCCGACGCAGGTCCAGCCGCCGGCGGCGAGTTCGCGCTCCCAGTCCTTGCGCAGCTCGGGGAAGGCTTCCTCGTCGCCGGGGCCGCCGCGGTGCTTCAGCGGCGCGAAGCGGCCGGCGAGATGCTCGCGCATCCAGCCCGCGACTTCGGCGCGGAAGGCCTCGTCGGGATGGTTCGACGCGGCGGCCTCATCGGCCTGCGTGCGCGCGGCGATGACGGCGGCGGCAAGGTGCTCGCGCAGCGCGTCGGCACTGCCCAGCCAGTGGCTGCTGGCCTGCGCGCGCTTGAAGTACAGCTGCGGGTCGTATTCCCAGGTGAAGCCGACGCCGCCATGCAGCTGGATCGCCTCCTGCGCGCACCAGAAGAAGCTGTCGGCCGCCAGCGCGCGCGCCATCGCCGTTTCCAGTTCCAGCTTGTGCGTGTCGCCGCCCGCGGCCGCCACCGCGGCGGCGCCGGCCACCGCCGAGCGCAGCTCCTCGACGCGCACCATCATCTGCGCGCAGCGATGCTTCACCGCCTGGAACGAGGCGATGACGCGGCCGAACTGCTTGCGCGTGGCGGTGTAGGCCACGGTCAGGTCCAGACAGGTCTGCGCGCCACCGAGCTGCTCGGCGGCGATGTACAGGCGCGCCAGCGCGGCGGCACGCGGCAGGCCCTCGGCCATGCGCGCGGGATCGTCGATGCGGTCGGCGGAGACGCCGCTGAGATCGAGCCGCGCGAAGCGGCGCGTCTGGTCCCAGCCGTTGAGCTGCTGGATCGCCAGGCCCTCGTCGTCGTTGCGCACGGCAAACAGGCCGTGGTCGCCGTCGGGCAGGCGCGCCAGCAGGAACAGCCAGGTGACGTTGGCACCGTCGGGCACGCGCGCGCAGTAGCCGTTGAGCTTCCAGCCGTCGCCGTCGGGCACGGCTTCCAGTTCCGAGGCGGCGGCGGCCCAGTCGGTCACGCTGGGCAGGGGCGCGGTGGCGCTGAGGCTGCCCTCGGCAATGGCCGCGAGGAAGCGGCTGCGCGCCGCCTCGGTGGCGGTTTCGTTGAGCAGGTTGGCCGCCAGGCACACCGTGGAGAAGAACGGCGCACACAGCAGGCGGCGGCCCATCTGCTCCATGACCAGCGCCAGCTCCACCGGGCCCAGGCCCAGGCCGCCGCAGTCCTCGGGAATCGCCAGCGCGCACCAGCCCAGCTCGGCACCGATGCGCTGCCACACGGCCTCGTCGTAGCCGGCGGCGCTTTCCATCGCGGCGCGCACCGCTGCCGAGGTGCTGACGTC
The DNA here is from genome assembly GCF_003428335.1 of Solimonas sp. K1W22B-7. Classification (GTDB taxonomy): domain Bacteria; phylum Pseudomonadota; class Gammaproteobacteria; order Nevskiales; family Nevskiaceae; genus Solimonas_A. Next base: position 1,144,778 of record NZ_CP031704.1, on the reverse strand, counting down.
GGCGAGGAAGTTCTCGGCCGCGTCGCGGATCAGGATCTGGTCTTCGGTCAGCGCCAAGTTCACGTCGGGCGTCCAGCTTCGTGGCTATGAGGCGCAGATTATCGTGGGCGCGGGGTCCGCGGCTCTTCATCCAATAGGGTTAACGAAAAAGCTCTTTTGCCACGGATTACACGGATGAACGCGGATCAAGAAACCCGCTGGTCCTGCGCAAACCCCTCGCCTTACAGGCGAAATGAGCTGTAAATCCGTGTCAATCCGCGTTTATCCGCGGCTGAAATGCTTTTTTTCAGGCTTTAACGACAAAACCCCGCTCTTGGCGGGGTTTCGCGGTACTGCGCGGTCCTTATGCCGCTACAGCGAGCTTTTCGACCTTCTGCGCTTCCCAGAACTTGCGCAGGCGCCGCGCGGTAACGCCCGGCACCTCCACCATCGGCAGGTGGCCGACGCCGCGCAGCTTCTTGACCACCGCGTGCGGGATCACCGCCAGGAAGGCATCGGCGGAGGACACGTCGAGGATGCGGTCCTGCTCGCCCCAGAGCACCAGGGTCGGCACCTGGACGCCGGCCAGTTCCACATGCGGGGTCTTGATCATCTGCGCGAACAGATGCAGGTTGAGCATGCGACGGCGCGTGAACTGGCTGTACATCAGCGGCGCCAGGGCCAGCGGCAGCGTGGCGCGGTTGCGCTCGATGACGTTCTCCAGCAGCTGGATTACCTCGGACAGGCGGCTGGCGAGCAGGCCGTTGCGCCCTTCGGCCAGGCCGCGCTCGAAAGGGCTGGAATTCTCGCCGTGCATGCCGGCGGCGTTCATCAGCGTCAGCGAGGCCACCTGGGAGGCGTGGCGCGCCGCCAGCAGGCCAGCGATGGCGCCGCCCATGGAGCTGCCGACCACGTGCGCCGGTACGCCGATGGCGCGGCGCGCCCACTCGGCGACGCGCTCGGCCTGGCGGTCCAGCGTATAAGGGCGGCCGTGGATGTACTGGCTCTCGCCCCAGGCCGGGAGGTCCAGCACGTAGAGGCGGTAGCGCTGCATCAGGAAGGGCAGCATCAGCAGCCAGTTTTCCTTGCTGGAGGTGAAGCCGTGCAGCAGCAGCACCGGCTCGCCGCGGGCGTTGCCGCCTTCCATCCACACCAGGCGATGGCCGTCGACTTCCATGCTGCGCTTGCTCATGCCGGAGGCCAGGCGCTGCACTTCCCGCAGCAGCGGCCAGGCCAGCCCCGAGGGCTGCCACTGGCGCAGGGCGTCCTCGTCGACCGGCTCGGACTTGGCCAGGTAGGCGGCGCGCACCAGGTCCAGCGCGGCCTGCTGTTCGGTCAGGGCCTTGGGACCCGCCTTGGAATTCCCGATTACCGAACGTATCGGCGAGATCGCCGATCGCAGGCTTGCGAGTACGGCGGCAGAGGGAAAACGGATCATCGGGCCTCCAGTTTTATGGCGAAACAGCCGGCACGATCTGGGTTCGTGTCAGCAGCGACGGACCTTAAGGAGAAGCTGACGCAGGCGTCATTGGCTTGCCTGACATCGATCAATGTCACAGTAATTTAGGTTACCCCACGTTTTGTGCAGTGCAGCATGCAAGCCCTTGAATCGATGGATAAAGCCCGTTCACACACGAAAATGCCCCGAAGCTTTCGCCTCAGGGCATCGTGTCCGAAACCGCTCCAACGCCTGGCCGTAGCGTCAACAGGCCCTAGTCAGCTGCCGTAGACCTTCTGCGCGGCCGGCGACTCGGCGATCAGGCCGTCGATCACCTCGGTCAGTTCGGCCGGGTTCCATTGCGCCTTCTTGTCGCGGACGATGCCGGTCTTCCAGCCGTTGGCGATGGAGACCTTGCCGCCCTCGACCTCGAAGACATTGCCGGTGACGTGGGCCGACAGCGGGCTGCACAGCCAGACCACCAGCGGCGCGACGTTCTCGGGGGCGTAATGATCGAAGCTGCCGTCTTCCGGCTTCTTCATCAGGGCGCCGAACGGGCCCTCCGTCATGCCGGTGCGCGCGGCCGGGGCCAGGGCGTTGGCGGTGATGCCGTAGCGGCCCAGTTCGGCGGCCTGCACCAGCGTCATCGAGGCGATACCGCCCTTGGCAGCGGCGTAGTTGCTCTGGCCGATGGAGCCGTTGAGGCCGGCGCCGGAGCTGGTGTTGATGATGCGGCCGTCGGCCTTGGTGCCGGTGGCCTTGACCTGGTCGCGCCAGCGCTGCACCAGCTTGCTGGCGATGCAGAAATGACCCTTGAGGTGAACCTTCACCACCAGGTCCCAATCGTCTTCGCTGAGCGAGGCGAACATGCGGTCGCGCACGATGCCGGCGTTGTTGACCACGCCATGCACGTCGCCGAAGGCGTCGACGGCGGTCCTGACGATGTTGTCGGCACCGGCCATCGAGGTGATGTCGTCGACGCTGGCCACGGCCTTGCCGCCGGCAGCCTGGATCTCGGCGACCACCGCCTCGGCGGCCTCGCGCTTGATGTCGTTGACCACGACGTTGGCGCCCTCGGCGGCCAGCGCCAGCGCGTAGCCGCGGCCCAGGCCGGCGCCCGAGCCGGTGACGATGATCGTGCGGTTGTTGCAGATGCCCATGTGAATTCTCGTTGATTCTGGTCTTCTCTCTCCCGCCTGCGGGAGAGAGACCGAGAGAGAGGGTTTCTGTAGCGCAAGGACGGGCCAACAAGCCCACCTTCTACAGAAACCCTCTCCCCTGCCCCTCTCCCGCAAGCGGGAGAGGGGTTCCATTTACAGCTATTTACCCCAGCCGCTCGATGATCGTGACGTTCGCCACGCCGCCGCCTTCGCACATGGTCTGCAGGCCGTAGCGGCCCTTGGTGCGCTCCAGCTCGTTGAGCAGCGTCGCCATCAGCTTGACGCCGGTGGCGCCCAGCGGATGCGCCAGCGAGATGCCGCCGCCGTTGACGTTGGTCTTGGCGTGCGGGTAGCCGGTGTCCTTGAGCCAGGCCAGCACCACCGGGGCGAAAGCCTCGTTGATCTCGACCAGGTCGATGTCCTCGAGCTTCATGCCGGACTTCTTCATCGCCTGGCGCGTGGCCGGGATCGGAGCGGTCAGCATGTAGATCGGGTCGTCGGAGTAGACGCTCATGTGGTGGATGCGCGCGCGGGCCTTGAGGCCGTACTGCTTCAGCGCCTTCTCGGAGACGATCAGCATCGCCGCGGCGGCGTCGCCGGTCTGGCTCGACACGCCGGCGGTGATGGTGCCGCCCGGGGCCAGCGGCTCGAGCTTCTGCATCTGCTCCAGCGAGGTCTCGCGGGTGGTTTCGTCGTGCTCCAGGCCGTTGATCGCGACGATCTCGTTCTTGAAGCGGCCTTCGGCGATGGCACGGCGGGCGCGCACATGGCTTTCCAGCGAGAACTTCTCCATGTCCTCGCGCGAGATGCCCCACTTGTTGGCGATCAGCTGCGCGCCGTTGAACTGCGACACCGGCTCGCTGCCGAAGCGCGCGGTCCAGCCCTTGGAGCCGGAGAACGGATCCTTGAAGCCCAGCGGCTGCGCCGCGATCATCGCCGAGGAGATGGGAATCTGCGTCATGGTCTGCACGCCACCGGCGACCACCACGTCCTGCGTGCCGCTCATCACCGCCTGCGCGGCGAAGTGCACCGCCTGCTGCGAGGAACCGCATTGGCGGTCGATGGTCACGCCCGGCACGTGCAGCGGCAGGCCGGCGGCCAGCCAGGAGGTGCGGGCGATGTTGCCGGCCAGGGGACCGATGGCATCGAGGCAGCCGAAGATGACGTCGTCATAGTCCTCGGCGGGAACCTTGTTGCGCTCGACCAGGGCCTTGAGCACGAACGCGCCGAGATCGGCACCGTGGATGGCGGACAGGCTGCCCTTGCGCTTGCCGGTGGGCGTGCGCAGGACATCGACGATATAGGCTTCGGCCATGAGAGCTTCCTTTTCCTTTGATTAGTCTGTTGCGACCGCGTGACGGGGATCGGCGCGGATCGGCGGAATTCTGCCGCTTTCCGCGTCGATCCGCGTCACCCGGCCGGCGATCCCTTAAGCGAACGTTTCGCCGGGGCCCAGGCGGGCACCGTCGGAGAGAATGAACTCAGCGACGCGCTTCTTGTGGAAGGCGCGGTCGCCCCAGGCCGAATCCAGTGCCCAGGCGCGTTTCATGAACATCTGCAGGTCGGTTTCCCAGGTGTAGCCCATGGCACCGTGCACCTGCATGCTCTTGCGCGCGCCCAGCAGCGCGGCTTCGCCGGCCGCCAGCTTGGCATGGGACACGTACACGCCGCGGCGGGCCTGCTCGCGCTCGGTGGCGTAGGCCGCGCGGTACAGCACGGGCTTGGCGAACTCCACCTTCACCGCGACGTCGGCCAGGTGGTGCTTCACCGCCTGGAACGAGCCGATGGCCTTGCCGAACTGCTTGCGTGTGGCGCTGTAGTCGATGCCCAGGTCCAGCATGCGCTGCGCCAGGCCCACCAGCTGCGCGGCACCGGACAGGGCGGCGCGGTCGAGCACGCCGTCCCAGAGCTGCTTGCCCAGGCGCGCCGGGCAGATGCGCGTGGCGTCGCTCGGCGTCCAGCTCACCTTGTACAGGCGGCGCGACATGTCGATGCTGGGATTGAACGACAGCTTCACCTGGTCCTTGGTCAGCGCATGCACTTCGTCGTCATGCCACATCAGGATCAGGTCGGCGTTCTGCGCGTCGGCGACCATCGGGTTGACCGGGTGGCCCACGGCGATGCGTGCGCTGCCGTCTGCGATCTTCGGCAGCCAGGTCTTCTTCAGCGAGACGTCGGCCGGCAGGCGGTTGATCAGGTAGGTGGCCAGGTAGGCCGTATCGATCAGCGAGTCCGGGATCGCGTAGTAGCCCAGCTCCTGGTGGATCAGCACCCACTCCAGGTCGCCGGCACCGATGCCGCCGAACTCTTCCGGAACCGACAGTGCCGTGAGGCCCTGCTCCGCCAGCTTGCCGCGCAGCTCGCGCGAACGGCCGGTTTCGGTTTCCCAGATTTCGCGCAGCCACTCGGGAGCGGCTTCCACCATCAGGAACTTGCGGATCGAGTCCGAGAAGGCGATGTGTTCGTCTTTGAACGTGAAGTCCATGGTTCAGGACCTCGGCAGGCCGAGCATGCGCTCGGCGATGATGTTGCGCTGGATCTCGTTGGACCCCGCGTAGATCGGGCCGGCCTGCGCGAACAGGAAGCCCTCCAGCCAATGGCCGACGTTGCCGGCGTCCGGCGCGGTGTCGAGCAGCTCGGCGCGCGGGCCCAGCAGGCGCATCGCGGCCTCGTGCATCGACAGGTCCAGCTCCGACCAGAAGATCTTGTTGGTGCTGGCCTCGGGGCCGATGTGCTCGCCCTTGCGCAGGCGCGCGGCGGTGGCATAGGTCGACAGCGTATAGGCCTCGGCGTCCATCCAGCTCTTGACCACGGCATCGCGCAGCGAGCAGTCGTCGATCTTCTCGCCTTCGGCCTTGTACAGCTCCACCAGCGACCTGGCGGTCTGCTGGAAGCGGCCCGGCGAGCGCAGCATCAGGCCGCGTTCGAAGCCGGCCGTGGCCATCGCCACGTTCCAGCCCTGGCCTTCCTCGCCCATGCGGTTTTCCACCGGCACGCGGACGTTGTCGAAGAAGATCTCGGCGAAGCCCGGCAGGCCGTTGAGCTGCTTGATCGGACGGATCGTGATGCCCGGCAGGTTCAGCGGCAGCAGCACGAAGGTCAGGCCGTGGTGGCGCACCGAGTCGGGCTCGCTGCGGAACAGGCCGAACAGCCAGTCGGCCCAGACCGCGCGGGTGGACCAGGTCTTCTGGCCGTTGATGACGTAGTGGTCGCCCTCGCGGATCGCCTTGCAGCGGATCGCGGCCATGTCGGAGCCGGCGCCCGGCTCGGACCAGCCCTGCGCCCAGATGTCGTCGCCCGCCGCCATGCGCGGCAGGAAGCGCTGCTTCTGTTCCTCGGTGCCGTACTCCATCAGCGTCGGCGCCAGCAGGAAGATGCCGTTCTGGTTGACACGCAGCGGCGCGTGCGCACGCCAGTACTCCTCTTCGAAGATCAGCCATTCGATGAGATCGACGCCGCGCCCGCCCAGGGGCTCGGGCCAGGTCACCGCGCTCCAGCGGCCGCTGTTGAGCTTGTGCTCCCAATCGCGGTGCTGGCGAAAGCCTTCCTCGGTGTCGAAGCTCTGCAGCGGCTGCTTCGGCACGTTGTCGGCCAGCCATTCCCGGATCTCTGTCCGGAACTTGTTTTGTCGCTCGGTGTATTCGAGACGCATGGTGGTTTCAGCCCTATGTATATTTTATTAGTTCAGCTCTGCGGCTAGAACTTGGCGTCACGCTTCTCGACGAAGGCGCGCCTTGTTTCTGCCGAGTCTTTCTCGCTATACGCCTGGAGCGTGAAGCCCTGCTCCCAGCGGTACTTGTCTTCCAGGTTGCCGTCCTCGATACCGTTCAGGGACTCCTTGGCCAGGCGGATCATCGCCGTGCTCTTGGCGGCGATCTTTCTGGCGATGCCCAACGCCGCCTCGCGCAGCTCGGCGCGCGGCACCACGGTCTCGATCGCGCCCAGGCGCCAGGCCTCGGCGGCGGTGATCGGCTCGCCGGTGAAATACATCATGCGCACCTTCTGCACCGGGAACAGGCGCTGCAGGTGCGCGCCGCCGCCCATGGCGCCGCGATCCACCTCGGGCACGCCGAAGGTCGCGTCCTCGCTGGCCACGACGATGTCCGCCGCGCCGGCCAGGCCGATGCCGCCGCCCAGCACGAAGCCGTGCACGGCGACGATCACCGGCAGTTCATTGCGATGTACCGCCTTGAAGCTGCGGTAGTTGCCGGCGTTGACCGAGACGATCTTCTCCGGGTGCTTGTCCAGTTCCTTGATGTCGACGCCGGCGCAGAAGCCGCGGCCCTCGGAGCGCAGCACGATCACGCGCGCCTCCGGGTCCTTGCCCAGGCGCTCGATCTCGTCGGCCAGGGCATGCCAGCCGGCGTCGTTGAGGGCGTTGACCGGCGGGCGGTCGATCACCAGTTCGGCAATGCCGTCGGCGATCGTGGTGCTGAATCCGTGAGTCATGCGGTCTTGTCCAGGGGAATGGGGGGGGTGGCGAGGCTGGCGAGGCGCGCCTCGGCCTCGGCGACGATGCCTTCGATGAGATCCTTGACGCTGGGCAGCGTGCCGATCACGGCGGCGACCTGGCCGCTGGGCAACACACCCTCGTCGGGGCGGCCCTCGACCATGGCGCGCTGGATCAGCACGGGGGCATTGGCCGCCATCATGGTCTGGATCGCCGAGTCGCCCTCGCGCAGCGCGGCGAAGAAGGTCCTGGCCATGTGCGCGATCGACATGCCGGTGTGCACGCGCCATTTCCAGGCGCTGTTCAGGGCCACGAACAGGCGATGGAACAGGCCGCCGGCCTCCAGCTTCAGCAGGAAGGGGTTGTCGATCATGCGCTGCGGCATGCCGTCGACGGCGGTGGAGGCCCGGATCTGCGCCGGCTCCTTCACTGCGATGTACTTCTGCAACGTCGCCTGCGGCACAGGCGACTCGGCCGTCATCAGGAAGCGCGTGCCCATGGCGATGCCGGCGGCACCGAAGGCCAGCGCGCCCGCGAGGCCACGGCCGCTGTGGAAACCACCGGCCGCGACCACCGGCACCTTCACCGCGTCCAGCACCTGCGGCAGCAGCAGCGTGGTCGGCACCGAGCCGGTGTGGCCGCCGCCCTCCGCGCCCTGCACGGTGATGATGTCGGCGCCCAGCTCGACGGCCTTCTGCGCATGCTTGAGCGCGCCGACCGTGGGCATGCACAGGATGCCGGCGTCCTTGAAGCGCTTGATGGTCCTGGCGTCCGGGCCGCGGCCATAGGACACGGCGCGGACGCGGTCCTTGTGCTTCAGGCACAGCTCGATCACCTCCAGCGCATTGGGCTGGAACATGTGGAAGTTCACGCCGAACTGCGCGGTGGTGGCGGCGCGCACGTCGGCGATGGCCTGCTCCAGCTGCGCCGTCGACATGGTGGCGGCGGCGAGGAAGCCGAAGCCGCCGGCATTGCTGGTGGCGGCCACCAGCTTCGCATCCGCCACCCAGCCCATCGCGGTCTGAACGATCGGATAACGGCAGCCCAGCAGGCGCGTCAGTTCGGTTTGGAGGGCGCTCATCTCAGTCGTTCTTTTTATTGGCGGCCGCCATGGCCTTGGCGTCCAGCCCGCCGAGGTTGTTGCCGGTCAGCAGCTGGTTGTGGACATGCGCGAGATGATGCCAGCCGAAGGCGGCGTCCATCGCCGTTCGTTTGCCGCGCAGTTCCTCGACGTGGTTGATCGCCTGCTTGGCCAGGGCCATGGCCAGGCGCGGCTGCGCGGCGAGCTTCCTGGCGATGGCCTCGACCGAGGACTGCAGCTCCTCGCGCGACACCACGCGGTTGACCATGCCCATCAGGCAGGCACGATCCGCCTTCATCTTCTCGCCCAGCAGCAGGAATTCCTTGGCCACGCGCGGATGCAGCTCGAAGGCGTGGGCGAAGTACTCCACACCGGGGATACCCATCTGCAGCACCGGGTCCTGGAAGTAGGCATCCTCGCTGGCGACGATCAGGTCGCAGGTCCAGGCGAGCATCAGGCCGCCGGCGATGCAGGCGCCCTGCACCATCGCGATGGTCGGCTTGGGCACGTCGCGCCAGCGGCGGCACATGCCGAGGTAGACCTCCTGCTCGCGCGCATACTGGAACTCGCCGCCGGGCTTGCCGACGTGGTCGTACCAGAGGTGCTGGCGCTCGAAGCTCTCGTGCGCGTCACGCTCGGGCGTGCCGATGTCATGGCCGGCCGAGAAGTTCTTGCCCTTGCCGGCGAGCACGATCACCTTGACCGCATCGTCGTCGACCGCGCGCCGGAAGGCAGCGTCGAGCGCGTAGGTCATCCTGGAGTTCTGCGCGTTGTGGTAGCGCGGCCGGTTCATGGTCAGCCAGGCGACGCCGTCGCGCTGCTCGTAGAGCACGATGTCCTCGGGCTCCAGGGTTTCGGGCGGGCTCATGGGATCAGTTCTTGACGATGACCGATGAGCCGTGGCCAAACAGGCCCTGGTTCGCGGTGATGCCGACCTTTGCATGGGCCACCTGGCGCTCGCCGGCCTGGCCGCGCAGCTGCCAGGTCAGTTCGCAGACCTGGGCCAGCGCCTGCGCCGGCACGGCTTCGCCGAAGCAGGCCAGGCCGCCGGAGGGGTTCACCGGCAGGCGTCCGCCGACCCTGGTGACACCCTCGCGCAGCAGCCGGGCCGCGTCGCCGCGGGCGCAGAGCTGCAGGTCTTCGATCCAGTCCAGTTCCAGCGCGGTCGACAGGTCGTAGACCTCGGCGACGCTGACGTCCTCGGGGCCGATGCCGGCTTCCTCATAGGCCTTCTTCGGCAGCGCGGCACGAAAGCTCTGCGCCGGTACGGCAACGGCCGAGTCGGTGGCGATGTCCGGCATTTCGACCAGGGCCGAGGCGAAGCTGGGCGTGACCGTGGAGATCGCGGCGATGCGCGGCGCCTTGGCCCTGCCGATCTTCCGGGCGTAGTCGAGGCTGGAGACGATGATCGCGGCGGCACCGTCGGAGGTGGCGCAGATGTCCATCAGGCGCAGCGGGTCGGCCACCATCGGCGAGGCGGCCACGTCCGCGGCGCTGAAGGCCTTGCGGTAGCGGGCGTTCAGGTTCGACAGGCCGTGCTGTGCGTTCTTGATCTTGACCTGCGCGAAGTCTTCCAGCGTGTCGCCGTACATCTCGATGCGACGACGCGCGTACAGCGCGAAATAGGTCGGGTTGGTGATGCCCAGGCGGAAGCGCACCCAATCCGGATCGTCCGGACGGTCGCCCGGCTGCGGCTTGAGGAAGCCCTTGGGCGTGGTGTCGGCGCCGATCACCAGCGCGACCTCGCATTCGCCCGACAGGATTTTCGAGCGCGCCGCGGCCAGGGCCTGCGAGCCGGAGGCACAGGCGGCGTAGGAGGTATTGACCTGCGCACCCTGCCAGCCCAGCGCCTGCGCGAAGGTCGCGCCCGCCACCTGGCCCGGGTAGCCGTTGCGGATCGTCGCCGCGCCGGAAACGAACTGGACGTCGCGCCAGTTCACGCCGGAATCGGCCAGCGCGTCGCGCGCGGCTTTCACGCCGTACTCGACGAAGTTCCTGCCCCACTTGCCCCAGGGGTGCATGCCCACGCCGAGGATGGCGATTTCGCGGTTGGTGCTCACGCCGCCACCTTCCACTTCCAGGTCAGCTTGCCGTCGGCCAGGGGCTCCAGCACGAGTTCCATCTCCAGACCCGCACGCAAGGCCTCGACACCGGTGCCGGTGACCACCTGGCCCAGCACGATCATCTTTTCCTTCTCCAGCTCGACCGCGGCGATCGTGAACGGCACGAAGGCTTCCTTGTCGACCTGCACGTAGGGCTCGGGCGGCTGGTAGGCGGCATTGGTGAAGGACCAGAGCTTGCCCGTGCGCGACAGCGGCACTTCCTCGAAGCCCTCGCCGTTGCAGCCGGGGTTGCGGCAGAAACCCTTGAGCTTGGGGAAGTAGTAGGTGCCGCAGGTCGTGCAGCGCGACCCCAGCAGGTGGGGGCGCTGCTCGTCGAGCGTGAACCAGCCCTCCAGGACCGGTACGCGGGTGGGCTGTTCGGCGAGAACAGCGCTCATGCGGCGGCCTTGACTGCGGGCGGATTGTTCTTGAGCTGCGTGGCGCGCAGGTTGTGCGGGTCCATGCGGCGGATCACCGCCAGCTGCGCGGCGGTCGGCAGCGGTGTCTCGCCGATGTCCGGCGCCTGCAGCAGCGGGAAGCCGGTGGCGGCCTGCACCTGCTCGAAGCTCACGCCCGGATGCAGCGACTTCACGCGCACCGCGTGGTCGGGGCCGCCGAAGTCCAGCACGCAGAGATCGGTCACGACCAGGCGCAGGTCGACGTAGTCCTGCTTCATGCCCGGCGCCCAGCGCTCCGGCTTGTAGCCGACGCCCGACACCATGTCCACTTCACCGGCCACGAACACGCGCGGGCCGTGGTTGGGCACGATCATCGAGTTGATGTGGTTGATGCTGTTGCCCGGCAGGCCGCGCACGCCCAGGATCGCCGACTTCGGCTTGTCGTAGGGGCCTACGGAGGACAGGTTGGTCTGGCCCCAGCGGTCGATCTGCGTCGGGCCGATCATGGCGTGACGCTTGCCGCCCCAGACGCATTCGAACACCCGCTCGAAGGACATGTAGCCTTCGTACCTGGGCTTGTAGTCGCCGCGGGCGCCCAGGGGCACCGGCTCGGACACCAGGAAGGCCTCGCTGTCGGTCATCAGCAGCTCGGGCGAATGCGTCAGCTTGGCCAGCGAGGCGCCGATGCGCGGGATCACGCCGATGCCGGAGGCCAGCAGCTCGCCGTTGTCGCGCCAGGCCTCGGAGGCGGCGACGATCATCAGCTCGGCCAGGGATACCACTTCGTTTTCAGTCATCTGGGTCATTTCAGAACACCGGCTGCTTGAGCTTGGCGGCGCGCTCGGCACCGCCGATCTTCGCCAGGTATTCGCTCTCGCCGGGGGTGACGAACTCCTCGACGTATTTCTGCCAGCCGTTTTCCTCGGTGGCCGAGGCGTTGTAGCGCTTCAGGTGATCCATGTCCCAGCCGTAGTCGGGGCCGAGGTAGGTCGGGTGCGCGCCCAGCGGCGCGTGCACCACGCCCTTCACGAGATAGCGCTCGAAGGGATTCTGCTTCGCCGTGTCGGCGTCCAGCTCGAAGCGCTCGCGCAGCACTTCGGTGCTGACGTAGCAGGCATCGGCGGCGCGGGCGAACAGGTGATCGAAGAAGGTGTCGGCACCGCGGACCAGGGTGTTGCCCAGGCGGTCGGCCTCGTTGACGTGCAGCAGCGCGGCGTCCAGCTTCAGCGCCGGCATCGCGATGTAGACCTCGCCGTCGGCGTAGGGCGACTCGATGGTCTTGAGCGAAGGATTGCGCGCCAGCACGTCGGTGGCCAGGCCGCAGCGCGTCGGCAGGAAGGACATGCGCATGCCGGCGGCGCGCAGGCCCCACTCGAACATGCCCTCGTCCAGCTCCATCACCTCGATGGCTCCACCCTCGCGCGACTTGCGGAACCAGGGCTCCAGCGGGATCGCGTCCATGGTGACGAAGGCGTAGACCAGCTTCCTGACCTTGCCGGCGGCGCAGAGCATGCCGACGTCGGGACCGCCGTAGGACACCACGGTCAGGTCCTTCAGGTTCGAGCGCAGGATCTCGCGCACCAGGGCCATCGGCTTGCGCCGCGGGCCCCAGCCGCCAATGCCGATGGTCATGCCGTCACGCAGCTGCGCGACCGCCGCGGCCGCGGACATTTCCTTGTTGAGCGCCATTAGCGGAAGCCCACCGAGAAATCGTGGCCCCAGATCGAGACCTGTTTGGTCTGCGTGGTCTGCCAGGTGGCGGGATCGACGTTGATGCCGCCGTAGCCGTACTCGATCGCGAAATTGCCCGGCGTCATGACGTAGAACGAGGTCATGCGGTCGTTCTCGTGCTCGCCCAGGGTCGCCATCATCTTGACGCCCTGCTTCTGCACGCGGTCGTAGGCCAGGCCGACGTCGGTCATGGTGTTGACCTCGACCATGGCATGCACGCAGCCGGCCGGGTTCGGCATCTCGGCCAGCGCCAGGCTGTGATGGCGGCCGCTGGCGGCGTGCAGGAAGTAGATGCGGATGACCGGGGCGTCCGGGCCCATCTGGAAATTGAACACGTCGGACAGGCCGAAGCCGAAGACGTCCTGGAAGAACTTCAGGGTGGCGTCGAAAGTGCCGGCCGCGGGCAGCACGGTGTGGCCGATGCCCTGCTTGCCGGTCTTGAAGCCTTCCACGCCGATCGGCGAGGCGAACGGCGCGGTCGGACCGGTATAGCCCCAGCTGATCTCGTGGCGGTTGCCGGAGGGATCGCTGAACGAGGACAGGGCCTGGACCTGGCGGGCAGCGACCAGTTTCGCGTCACCGGCCTCCACCGCGACGCCGGCCCGGGCCAGGGCCGCCAGGGCGTCGGCGTAGGCCGCCTCGTCGCGGACTTCCCAGCCCGAGGCGTAGTAGCGATCTTCCGGCCCCGGCGTCACCGAAATACGGTACGACCGTTCGTCCATCTTGAGGAACAATCCACCCTCGGACGTCGCCGAAGTGGACATGCCGAGCACCTGCTCGCCGTAGTGTTTCCATTTGGCCACGTCGGTGCTTTGCGCAACGATGTAAGCCAGTGATTCGATTCTGATCATTGGTGACCGGAGTCCGGGAATATGGGGAGTGGCGCCATATTGGTCCGGAGGGCGGTTCTGATCTTCATCCGTTGGGATGAGACCGTACGGAGAGGGTGTTGGACGCTGCCGCGCGAGAGGCCTAAAGTCCTCCCGCGGCAAGGAGTTAACGGATTCCGCCGGCTCGGCCGGCGCCCAAGGAGGGGCGATGGAACTTCCAGCTGCGGTGCCCGCAAGGGCGCAGGAAATGATCCAGGGCGATCGCTTCGCCCGCATGGTCCACCTCGGCCTGACGCTGGCGGCCGAGCCGGACCCCGACGCCCAGCTGCGCCATCTCTACGACGAGGCGCGCGCAATCCTGCAGGCCGATCACGTCGAAATGCTGCTGCCCAACCCGGCCGGCCAGCTGCCGCAGGCCGGCCCCCTGCTGCGCGAGCGGGCGGCCCTGCCGCTGCGCGTCGCCGCCCCCACCGCGGCCCTGGACCCGGCGAGCCTGCCGCGCGGCCTGCCGCCGCTGGGCAGCCTGCTGGCGATGCCGGTGCGCAACGAAGGCGGCCGCCCCGGCTGGCTGGTCCTGGGCCGGGCGCCCGGCAAGGCCGCCTTCAGCGCCACCGACGAGCAGATCGCGGCCATGCTGGCCTCGGGGCTGGCGATCTTCCGCGAAAACATGCGGCTTTACCGCCAGGCGCAGCGCCACGCCCGCGAGTTGCGCCGGGAGATCGCCCAGCGCGAGCGCAGCGAAAGCGCCCTGCGCCGCCTGACCCGTATCCACGGCATGCGCAGCCGCATTGCCGCGGAAATCGTGCGCACCCGCAACCAGGCGCAGCTGTTCAAGGAGGTCTGCCGCACGGCAGTGGACCAGGGCGGCTTCCGCATGGCCTGGATCGGCGTGCTGCAAGGCGAAATCGTCGAGCCGGTGGCCTGCCATGGTCACGACCACGGCTACATGCAGCTGCTGCGCGAGGTCCAGCGCGGCGGCCACCGCGGCGGCCCGGCCCTGAAGGCGCTGCAGGAGCGCCGCGAGATCGTCTGCAACGACATTGCCCGCGAGCCGATGATGGAACCCTGGCGCGACGCCGCGCTGCAGCGCGGCTACCGTTCGCTGGCGATCCTGCCGATCTTCGCGCGCTCACGCCTGGCCGGCTGCCTGGCGCTGTACGCCGGCGAGGTGAATTTCTTCAGCGAAGAGGAGCAGCGCCTGCTGGTGGACCTGGCCGGCGACATCTCGCATGCCCTGGAATTCATCGCCGCCGAGGAACAGCTCGACTTCCTGTCCTACTACGACCCGCTGACCGGCCTGGCCAACCGCCGGCTGTTCCACGAGCGCCTCAACCAGCACCTGCTGGCGGCACGCCAGGCCGGCGGCCGCCTGGCGGTGATCGTGGTGGACCTGGTGCAGTTCAAGGCGGTCAACGACGCCCTGGGCATGGCGGCCGGCGACGAGGTGCTCAAGAGCGTCGCCGAGCGCCTGACCCGGCTGGCCGGCAACCCGGCCTACCTGGCGCGCACCGGCGGCGACCGCTTCGCCGCCCTGATCCCGGACCTGAAGGACGCCAGCAGCCTGTCGATCATGCTGCGCGACCGTAGCTGGACGCACCTGAGCCACCCCATCGAGGTGGCGGGGCGCTCGCTGAGCCTGTCCGGCAAGGTCGGCCTGTCGCTGTTCCCCGAAGACGGAGAGGATGCCGAAAGCCTGTTCCGCAACGCCGAGGCGGCGCTGAAGAAGGCCAAGCAGACCGGCGAGCGTTACCTGTTCTACACCGCGCAGATGGGCTCGGCGATGAAGCATCGCCTGGAGCTGGAGGCGCAGCTGCGCCATGCCCTGCAGGCCGAGCAGTTCGTGCTGTACTACCAGCCCAAGGTGGACCTGCGCAGCGGCACGATCTGCGGCGCCGAGGCCCTGATCCGCTGGGCCAGTCCGGAGCTGGGCCTGGTGCCGCCGGCACAGTTCATCCCGCTGCTGGAGGAGACCGGCCTGATCGTGGACGTGGGCCGCTGGGCACTGGACCAGGCACTGGCCGATCGCGCGCGCTGGCTGCGCGAGGGTGTGCTGGTGCCGCGCATCGCGGTCAACGTCTCCGCCGTGCAGCTGCGCGACGCCGACTTCCTGGATCACGTCTGCGCCGCGCTCCAGGGCCATCCCGAGAACGCCGGCGGGCTGGAACTGGAACTGACCGAATCCACCATGCTGGCCGACCCCGAGGCTACCCTGCCCCTGCTGCAGCAGCTGCGCGACATGGGCGTGGGCCTGGCGGTGGACGATTTCGGCACCGGCTATTCCTCGCTGTCCTACCTGTCGAAGCTGCCGCTGTCCACGGTCAAGATCGACCGCTCGTTCGTGCTGCGCATGGGCGACAGCGCCAACACCATCAGCATCGTCTCCTCGGTGATCTCGCTGGCGCACTCGATGGGCCTGCGGGTAGTGGCGGAGGGAGTGGATTCGAGGGAGCAGGTCAAGTTCCTGCGGCTGCTGCACTGCGACGAGATGCAGGGCTTCCTGTTCAGCACGGCCCTGCCGCCGGAGGAGTTCCTGGCGCTGCTGCGCAAGGGCAGGACACTACCCGCGGAGTAGTCCCTTTGCGTGGCTCCGGAGCAACTCTCGTCTACATGGACGAAGATTCCAGGGGCCAGCGGGAAATAATGCTGGCCTGACCTTTTCCAGGCCGGTTTCCCCCATGACACAACGTTCCAACGCCACTTCCGCAAGCGCCGACGGCACCCTGCCGATCGACGCGCCGCGGGTCGTCGACAACGCCGAAACCGTGGCCTGGAACGAAACCGTGGACCTGCTGGTGGTGGGCTTCGGCGCCGCTGGCGCCTCGGCCGCGATCCATGCCCGCGAAGCCGGCGCCAACGTCGGCATCGTCGAGCGCTTTGAGGGTGGCGGCGCCACCATCAAGAGCGGCGGCATCGTCTACCTCGGCGGCGGCACGCGCCAGCAGAAGGCGGCTGGCTACGAGGACACGGTCGAGGCCATGGTCCGCTACCTGCAGATGGAAGCGGGTGATGCGGTCGGCAACCCGACCCTGCACCAGTTCTGCGAGGACAGCCTGGGCCTGCATGCCTGGCTGGAATCGCTGGGCGCGCGCTTCGACTCCAGCGCACCGCCGCCGAAGACCTCCTACCCGAAGGACGGCATCTACCTCTACTACTCCGGCAACGAGGGCGTGCCCGCCTTCGCCGCCAAAGCCCTGCCCGCACCGCGCGGCCACCGCATGCATGGCTCCGGCGTGGCTACCGGCAAGCATTTGTTCAGCATGCTGCGCCGCCGCGTCGAGGAGTTGCAGATCCCGGTGCTGACGCAAAGCGCCGTGCGCCGCCTGATCATGGACCGCAGCGGCAGCGTGATCGGCGCCGAGGTCTCGCGCCTCGACCCGGAATCCGCTGCCGGCCAGCGCCACCTCAAGCTGATGCGCAAGGCCGAGAAGGTGCACGACTTCGCGCCCGCCTGGGCCGACCGCCTGCGTGCCCAGGCCCTGGCGATCGAACTGGCCGACGCGCGGCCGCTGCACATCCGTGCCACCGGCGGCGTGCTGCTGTCTACCGGCGGCTTCATCTTCAACCGCGACATGGTGCAGCGGCACGCACCGAAGTACGCGAAGAACATGCGCCTGGGCGCCACCGGCTGCGACGGCGCCGGCATCCGCCTGGGCCAGTCGGCCGGCGGCAGCGCCGCACGCCTGGAGAAGGGCTCGGCCTGGCGCTTCATCAATCCGCCCACCGCCCTGCCCCGCGGCATCGTCGTGGGCGCCAACGGCGAGCGCTTCTGCAACGAGCAGGTCTACGGCGCGCGCCTGGGTGTGGAGATGTGCGAGCAGGGTGACGGCAGTGCCTGGCTGATCCTGGATGCGAAGCTGCGCCGCGAGGCGATGAAGGAAGCCGCCTTCGGCAAGCTGTGGATGTTCCAGTCCGGCCCGGCGCTGATCCTGATGCTGAGCTCGCCCAAGGCGAAGACCCTGCCCGAACTCGCCGGCAAGATCGGCGTGCCGGCCGCCGCGCTGGAACGCAGCGTGCAGGCCAACAACGCCAGCGCCGCCGGCTCCGCCCCCGACGCCTTCGGAAAATCGCAGGACATGCGCGCCGCGCTGGACCAGGGCCCTTACTACGCCCTGGACATCTCGGCCGGCAACAAGATCTTCCCCTGCCCCTCGATCACGCTCGGCGGGCTGCGCGTGGAGGAAGGCAGCAATCGCGTGCTGAACGAGGGCGGCCAGCCGATCGCCGGCCTCTACGCCGCCGGCCGCGCGGCGGTGGGCGTGGCCTCCAATTTCTACGTCAGCGGCCTGTCGATCGCCGACTGCCTGTGGTCCGGCCGCCGCGCCGCGCTGCATGCGATCCAGAAAACCAATAGCACGGCGGCGCAGGCCGCCTGAACTCAACAAATAACCGAGGAGTCGATTTCATGGGACGTGTACAGGACAAGGTTGCGATCATCACCGGTGCCGCCAGCGGCGTGGGCGCGGAAGACGCGCGCCTGCTGGCGAAGGAAGGCGCCAAGGTGGTGCTGACCGACCTCAACGAGGAACTGGGCGTAAAGGTTGCCGCCGAGATCAACGCCAAGCATCCCGACAGCGCCCTGTTCATCAAGCACGACATCGCCAGCGAAGCCGACTGGGAAGCGGTGATCGCCAAGACGGAAGAAAAATTCGGCGGCCTCGACGTACTGGTCAACAACGCCGCGATCCTGGCCTACGGCACCATCGAGGACACCTCGCTGGAACTCTGGCAGAAGATCCAGCGCATCAACTCCGACGGCTACTTCCTGGGCTGCAAGCACGGCCTGCTGGCGATGAAGAAGCGCGGCGGCGGCTCGATCGTCAACATGTCGTCCATGGCCGGCATCGGCGGCATGTCCTCGTTTGCCGCCTACAGCGCCAGCAAGGGCGCGGTCGCCGCGCTGACGCGCTCGGTGGCGGCGCATTGCCGCATGAACCTGTACAAGATCCGCTGCAATTCGATCCACCCCGACGGCATCGTCACGCCGATGGTCGCCAACCTGCCGCGCGACCCCAAGCAGCAGGCCAAGGTGCGCGAGAAGGACCCCAAGCAGCTGCAGGCGCGCTTCTGCATGCCGGGCGACATCGCCAACCTGGTGCTGTTCCTGGCCTCGGACGAGTCGCGTTTCATCCAGGGTGCGGAGATGCGCATCGATAATGGCTACCTGATGTGGGCGGACTGAAGAACCAAGAGCATCAATCCGCAAATGGACGCGAATAAACGCAAATGAAAATTCTGCGCTACTGTCATTTGCGTTTATTTGCGTTCATTCGCGGACTGTCGTTTCGGGCTTTTTAAACAATGTCAAAAATCCAGTATCACCCGCTGAAGGTTGCCCAGGTCATCGAAGAGACGGCCGATGCGCGCTCGCTGGTGTTCGAAATACCGGCCGAGCTGAAGGACCTCTTCAAGTACAAGCCGGGGCAGTTCCTGACGCTGCGCGTGCCCTGCGGCGCCAGGCCGCTGCCGCGCTGCTACTCGCTGTCGAGCACGCCCACCGAGGACGAACCGCTGCGGGTGACGGTGAAGCGCGTGGCCGGTGGCCGCGCGTCGAACTGGCTCTGCGGCTGCCTGCGCGCCGGCGACACGCTGGACGTGGCGGTGCCGGCCGGCATCTTCACGCCGAAGTCCTACGACGGCGATTTCCTGTTGTTCGGCGGCGGCAGCGGCGTGACGCCGGTGCTGTCGATCATCCGCAGCGTGCTCAACAACGGCAAGGGCCGCATGCGGCTGTTCTACGCCAACCGCGACGAGCGTTCGGTGATCTTCGCCGCGGAGCTGGCCAAGCTGTCGCGCGAGCACCCCAAGCGCCTGCAGGTGATCCACTGGCTGGACTCGGTGCAGGGCATTCCCTCGCAGGCGCAGATCGAGGCGCTGGCGCTGGGCTGGGAGAACGCGCAGGCCTTCATCTGCGGCCCCGGCATCTTCATGGACACTACCGCCGCGGCGCTGCACGGCGTCGGCTTCCCGTCCTCGCGCGTGCACATCGAGCGCTTCGTGTCGCTGCCGGAGGAATCCGACGAGCTGCCGGTGGCGGTGGCGGTCGAGGGCGGCACGGTCTCGCAGGTGGAAGTGGAGCTGGACGGCGAGACCCACAGGTTCGAGGCGCAGGCGGGTGAACTGCTGATCGACGCCATGGAGAAGGCCGGCATGCAGCCGCCCTACTCCTGCCGCGCCGGCGCCTGCGCCGCCTGCATGTGCCATCTCGACGATGGCGAGGTGGAGATGATGAGCAACCAGGTGCTGGAGCAGAGCGACATCGCCCAGGGCTGGATCCTGTCCTGCCAGGCGGTGGCCAAGTCCCCGGTCGTCAAGCTGCGCTACCCGACATGAGCCACACCGTTCCGCAGGCTTTCGCCGAAAGCGTGCAGCGCCATGCGCACCGCACTGCCGTGGTCGGCGAGGACGGCAGCGAACTGAGCTACGCCGAGCTGGACCAGCTGCGCATTTACGCCGCCCGCGCGCTGATCGCCATGGGCGTGCAGCACGGCGAGCGCGTCGCGATCTGGGCGCCCAATTCTGTGGAGTGGATCGTGGCGGGCCTGGCGATCCACAGCATCGGCGCCGTGCTGGTGCCGCTGAACACGCGCATGAAGGGTGGCGAGGCCTCCTACATCCTGGAGAAGAGCGGCGCCACCACGCTGTTCTGCGCCGGCCGCTTCCTCGGACAGCACTACCCGACGATGCTGGCCGAGTGCTGGCCCAAGCCGCTGAAGCATGTCGTGGTGATCGGCGATCCCGAGTCCGGCGACACCGGCTGGCGCGCGTTCATGGCCAAGGCCGACCAGGCGCACAGCGAGGACGTGCACCAGCGCGCCGCGGCGGTACTGCCGTCCGACCGCATGGACATCATGTTCACCTCAGGCACCACCGGCCGCCCCAAGGGCGTGGTCACCGACCACGCGCAGAACATGGACGTGATCCGCTCCTGGTCCGCGGTGATGGGCCTGGTGCCGGAGGACAAGTACCTCATCGCCAATCCCTTCTTCCACACTTTCGGCTACAAGGTCGGCTGGCTTGGCGGCCTGCTGCACGGCCTGACCGTGCTGCCGCACGCGGTGTTCGACGCCGGCGCGATCCTGCAGCGCATCGCGCGTGACCGCATCTCAGTGCTGCCCGGCCCGCCGACGCTGTTCATCAGCCTGCTCAACGACCCGGCCCGCGCCACGGCCGACCTGTCCTCGCTGCGCGCCACCATCACCGGCGCCGCCGCCATCGCGCCCTCCCTGATCGAGCGCATCCGCGCCGAGCTGGGCTTCAAGGTGGTGCTGACCGCCTACGGCCTGACCGAGACCTGCGGCGTGGTGTCGATGTGCGAGGCCGGCGACGATGCCGAGACCATCGCCCTGACCAGCGGCAAGGCGATCCCGCGCGTGGAACTGCGCTGCGTCGACCCCGACAACAAGCCCCTGCCCGCCGGCGAGTCCGGTGAGATCGTGGTGCGCGGCTACAACGTCATGAAGGGTTACCTGGACGACGCCAGCGCCACCGCCGAGACCATCGACACCGAAGGCTGGCTGCACACCGGCGACATCGGCGTGCTCGACCCGCGCGGGTATCTCAAGATCACCGACCGCCTCAAGGACATGTACATCGCCGGCGGCTTCAACTGCTACCCTGCCGAGATCGAGCGCATCATCGCCGCGCATCCGGCGGTGGCACAGGTCGCCGTGATCGGCGTGCCCGACGAGCGCCTCGGCGAGGTCGGCAAGGCCTGCGTCGTGCTGCGGCCGGGCGCCGAGCTGGGCGACAAGGAACTGATCGCCTGGTGCCGCGACAACATGTCCAACTACAAGGTGCCGCGCTACGCCGAGATGATGGCGTCGCTGCCGACCAATCCGTCGGGGAAGGTGCTGAAGTTCCAGTTGCGGGAGTTGGCGAAGCCGGGTGCTGCATAGAGGAAGCCGCAAGGCATCGAGACAAGCCGTTCATGCCGAGTAGCGCCGCGAAGCGTCGCGTATCGAGGCACGTTCCGCACGCACCTCGATACGCGGCGCTTCGCGGCGCTACTCGGTGTGAACGGTTCGTATATATATTTCAAGTGCAGGAGCAGAGAGCATGAGCAAGAACCTGAGCGGCATCGTCGCCATCGTCACCGGCGCCTCCCGCGGCGCCGGCAAGGGCATCGCCATCGCGCTGGGCGCCGAGGGCGCCACGGTCTACGTCACCGGCCGTTCGCAGAACGAAGGCGACGCCGCGCTGCCGGGCACGATCCACGCCACCGCCGCGGCCGTCACCGCCGCCGGCGGCAAGGGTATCGCCGTCACCGTCGACCACACCGACGACGAGCAGGTGCGTCAGCTGTTCGGCCGCGTCAAGAACGACCAGGGCAAGCTCGACATCCTGGTCAACAACGCCACCTTCATCCACGACCAGCTGATCGAGGGCGGCGGATTCTGGGAGAAGTCGCTGGACCTGGTGAACATCCTCGACGTCGGCCTGCGCTCGTCCTACGTCGCCAGCTGGCACGCCGCCAAGATCATGGCCGCGCAGAAGAACGGCCTGATCGTGTTCACCTCCTCCTTCGGCGGCAACTGCTACATGCACGGCGCCGCCTACGGCGCGCAGAAGGCCGGCGTGGACCGTTTTGCCCACGACATGGCGCTGGACCTGAAGGGCTACAACGTCTCCGCCAACTCGATCTGGATGGGCATGCTGCGCACCGACCGCACCAAGCGCGTGATGGACGAGGACGCCGCCAAGTACCAGGGCTTCTGGGATATCGCCGAGACCCCGGAGTTCACCGGCCACATCATCAGCGCCCTGTACCGCGACCCCGCCCGCATGGACAAGTCCGGCCAGGTGCTGATCGGCGCCGAACTGGCGCAGGACTACGGCCTCAGCGACGAAGGCCGCCAGCCACCCTCGCACCGCCCGATGCTGGGCGCGCCGGCGCCGGTGAATCCGGCGGTCGTGCAATAGCAGAAGGTCGGGGGCCGTTCGTGCTGAGCTTGTCGAAGCATGAACGGCCTGCCAACTGGCCGGTCATCTGCCGCTCACCCTTCGACAGGCTCAGGGCGAACGGCTGGTATTTTTGGGGTCAATCCCCGAGCGGCGACTCCGGCGTGTCGTTGCACGACACGCCGCAATACTCCTCCAGCACCGCGCGCAGGTCCGGCAGCTTCTTGCCGGCCTTGTATTCGGCGCGCACCACCGCCACCGCCACCGAGGTCAGCAGCCTGGCGCGCGCATGCACGTGGTTGGCGCCGGCGAACTCCAGGTCCTTCTGCGTGACCATGGCGGTACCGATCTCCATGCGCATCAGCATCTCGTAGCCCAGCGGGTCGAACTGCAGCTGGTGCGCGATCTCCTGCAGCGCCGGGTACTCCAGGTTGTAGTCCAGGTACTGGATGAATGCCGAGCGCGCCTGCTCCAGGCCCGAGGGTATCGCGGTGGTGATGCGGATCACCTGCATGCGCGCATCGGCGAACAGCAGGGCCATCAGTTCGCGCCGGAACTCGCCGACATCCGCGAAGGCCGCGGCGAACTCCTCCTCGGTACAGGCGCCGGAGGCGGCCATGATCGAGGCATCGAGGTGGCTGGCACGGCCCTCCTTGTGGGCCAGCGTCTTCGCCGCTTCGAGGATTCTGTGTTTCACGGCTTCCTTCTCAGGCGTTCTTCAGCAGGACTTCCGGGCCGAGCCGGCCGCGCAGCCAGGGCAGGCGCTCCCATTGCTCGGAAAAGTCCGCGGGGACGTATTCGTTCGACGGCTTGGCGTCCGGGCGTATCAGGCCCAGGGCCTGGTAGGCGGCGGCCACCAGCTCGCTGCAGAACAGTTCTGCCAGATTTTCGCGCTGCTCGCCGAATGGTCCGTCATAGGCGGCCCCCATCAGCTCCAGGACATTGCTCTCGTAGGCGCGCCCGGTCAGTTGCCGGCGCAGTGCGGCCAGGCGTTCCACTGCCTCGGGTTCCAGGTCCACGTCCTGCAGGCGGCGCCAGGCGATGTCGCCGTCGTACTCGTCCAGCCGTGCCGGCGCCGGCACCAGCTGCACGCCGCGGCGCGCCACGCCGGACTCGAGGCAGGCGATGGTGGCGTCGGTGGAGGCCTCCCACAGGCAGGGAAACTCGTAGCGCGGCTCGCGCAGCACCAGGGCCACGTGCGACCAGCGGCTCAGCGTCACCCACTTGATGCTCTCGCTGGGACCGGACTTGCCGGAAAACAGCAGCAGGTCCCCCGTCTTCAGTTCATGCAGCACCGCGATCCCCCACTTCCTTGCTCCTGCGAAATCCTACGGTTTCCGGGCGAGTCTTCAAGTCCCGTCGTTCGTTTGGAGGAGGCCGCCACGCACGCCGGCCCCCACCATGGGCCTTCACCAAGGGAGTCTATGCCGCGACCGGGGACCAAGCTGTGACCGCTGCCTCCGCGCTGCCGGCCACCTGCGTGGCGCTGGTCACGGGCGCCAGCCGCGGCATCGGCCGCGCCATCGCGCGCCGCCTGGCCGCGCAGGGCGCCGCCGTGGTGGTCCATGCCTCGCCGCGCTCGCAGGCCGGACTGGACGAAACCCTGGCCCTGGTGCGCAGCGCCGGGGGCCGCGCCGCCGCGGTCGCCGTGGACCTGGCCGACGAAACCACCCGCGCCGGCCTGCTGGCCGCCGCCACGGCGCATTTCGGCCCGGTCGGCATCCTGGTCAACAACGCCGCCGCCAACCCGGCCTACGCCCCGCCCAGCCGCATCGACCTGGCGGCGCGGCGCGCCGGCTTCGAGATCAACTTCCAGGCGCCGGTGGACCTGTGTCAGCAGGCATTGCCGGCAATGAAGGCCGCCGGCTGGGGCCGCATCGTCAATCTCGGCAGCGAGATGGCACGGCAGCCGCCGATCCCCTACCCCGGCCCGGCCAAGCTGGTGCACGGACTGGCGCTGTACGGCGCCGCCAAGGCCGCGCTGGAGCGCTACACCCTGGGCTTGGCCGCCGAGCTGCACGGCAGCGGCGTCACCGCGAACATCCTGTCGCCGGTCAAGATCGCGCTCAGCGAGAGCGCCGAGGCCGTGGCGCGGCAGGTGGCGGCGAGCAACCCGCAGTGGCTGGAGCCGCTGGAGATGATGGCCGAAGCCGCGTGGTTGCTGGTGAGCGGCCGCTACAACGGCCTGGCCACCAGCAGCCGCGAGCTGCTGCAGCTGACGCAGGCACCGCTGCACACACTGGACGGGCGCAGCGTCATCGGCGATGCCATGACGCTGGCCCGCGTCTCATGAATACCTAGGAGAGGAGAACTCAAGATGGCTCGACTGCAAGGCAAGGTGGCGATCGTGACGGGCGGTGCCCGCGGCATGGGTGGCGCGACCTCGCGCCTGTTCGCCGAGGAAGGCGCCAAGGTAGTGATCGCCGACCTGCTGGAGGACGAAGGCCGCAAGCTGGCGCAGGAGCTGGGCCCCAATGCCCTGTTCGTGCGTCACGACGTCAGCGACGAGGGCAGCTGGGCGCACTTGATCGCTGAGACCGTGAAGGCCTACGGCGAACCCTCGGTGCTGGTCAACAATGCCGGCGTGCTGCTGTTCCGCACGATCCAGGAAACCAGCAAGGCCGACTTCGAGCGCGTGATCGACATCAACCTCGTCGGCAGCTTCCTCGGCGTAAAGCACGTCGGCGCGCGCATGATCGCGCAGGGTCGCGGCGCTATCGTCAACATCTCCAGCACCGACGGCATGAAGGGCGCCAACGGCCTGGGCGCCTACTGCTCCAGCAAGTGGGGCATCCGCGGCCTGACCCGCGCCGCCGCGATGGAATACGGCCACAAGGGCGTGCGCGTGAACTCCGTGCACCCGGGCGGCATCGACACCGCTATGGGCAACCCGTATGCCGAGGCCAAGGAAGAGGTCAACAAGCGCTACACCTTCGTGCCGCTGCAGCGCGTCGGCGAGCCGGTGGAAGTGGCGCGCGCCTCGCTGTTCCTGGCCAGCGACGACAGCTCGTATCTCTGCGGTGCGGAGATCGCGGTGGATGGCGGCATGCTGACGGGTTCGTATTACGTGGGCTTCCCGGGGGCTCCGGGGGTTTAAGCAGCGATCTCTACTTGTCTCCCTCTCACTGACAGGAGAGGGAGACAAGCTGTAATCGTCGCAATGTTGCCAACTCAGACGAGGCTTACTTTCACTATGCCTTCGATGATCCAAAAGGCAGGCCAAGCTGCAAGAAAGCGTCAGTTCCAAACTGCCTCACAAGGGAAGAAATGAACTCTGGCTCCACAGAGTTGGCGAAGGCTAATTCGCCCCTCAAAGAAGCTGAATCCACGCCGGGGGCACCCTTGAGAAGACGATACAGTTTTGACCGCAGTTCTCTCTTCTTCTCGCGTCCTAGGGAAACCTTTCTGTCAGGCGTAAGGACCAGCCCCACGAGAACACGCTTATAAGCTCTCGAGGTGTAAACCGTCTTCTGCTTGTTCAGAGTGAGTCGAGGATAGGGCAACTTCCCACATAATGACTCCACTTCGCGGGAAAGCTCCGTCAAAACACCCTTCCGATTTGTTGAAAACGCCATGTCATCCGCATAGCGACTATAAACAGCGCCATATCGCTTTGCGATGATGGAAATTTCCGTATCGAATCGATACATCATGGTGTTGGACAAAATCGGCGAACTAGGAGCACCGATGGACAGGCATCTCTTTCCACTTACTTTGTTCCGCCACGTTACAAGCGCTCGAATCAGGGTCGCGTCTTTTTCCTTTATTTTTCCAACGCCCAAAAGATGCTGTTGCACCGCATCCGCAGAGATGGATGGAAAGAAGTCCTGAAAATCCATCTTCAGTAGATACTTCTTATCCACATGCTTTTCTGCATGTGCATAAATAGACACCCCCTCCCGATAAGCTGTAGCGGCGCGATGCACCGGCAGCTGGGATAACACATTGTCGACTAGCCATCGTTGCAGCAGCTTCACCTCTGGCGTCGGCTGCGCAATAGTTCGCCATTGACCTGGCTGCCGTTTTGGAATCTGAAAGACTTTGTATCTATACGAAGCAGTAGCAATTATTTCCAACAACTCTTCCTTGGAAAATGGCAGCTCGTCAATCATTCGATCAAGGAGGTTCATTTCACCACCCCGATCTTTGATTGGCATACATTCTTACGATACGCATCATTTTTTACTTCATTCCAAGCCGTCGATTTCAACTTAACCCTGTTGAACGGCTTACATCCCTTCTTTGATGTAAATTTCACGTACTCTTTGGGCGAGGCGCTCGGAACATAGTAAATATTGTCTCCGTAATGTCGCTGGTGAATTAGCTTAGCCTTCTCCAGTGTGAAAAGAATCTGCCTAGCGCGCGGCGTTTCAAGGGTAATTCCAAAATGTCCAAATAGCTGTTGAATTTCCTTTAACCGAAGCACCGAGAAAAGATTCACCAAGTCTAGTGCCAATAAAATATGATGCTGAGTATCACCCACACTAAAAGATTTTCTGACGCTCGACCTTTTTCTTTTCGCTGACCCGTCCTGCCCTGGGTTGACACCTTTTCGAAGCCGAGAAGGAGAGTCAAATGGAATCAAGGGCTAAGAGGACACAGCGCGATTACACGATGGCCTTTAAGTTGGCGGTTGTGGATCAGGTTGAGAAAGGTGAGATGAGTTGTAGGCAGGCCCAGGAGCGCTACGGCATCCAGGGCAGCTCGACGGTTCTGCACTGGGTTCGGCGATATGGCCGGCCTGTAGCGGGGCGGGCATCATGGGCTCCTCAAGGGAAGCCGATGATGAGTGAAAAGAAGCCACTGACGCCCGAGCAGCGGATCAAGCAGCTGGAGGTCGAGTTGCGGGAGGCCAAGGAGAAGGCCCAGTTTTTCGAGGCGGTGGTGGATGTCCTGAAGAAGGACTACGGAGTGGTGGTAAAAAAGCCTGTGGGCAAGTCCTCGCGCAAAAGCTCGTAATGGGCTTGAGCGTTAAGAGGGCTTGCCGCTACATGGGCATCAGCCGGCAGGCGTACTACCAGCGGCTGGAGTGCGCGCGCGAGCGTGCACAGACCTGTTCCGAGGTGATCCGGCGCGTGGAGCAGATTCGCCTGCGCCAGCCGCGCGTGGGCACCCGCAAGCTGCAGCACCTGCTGCAGCGGCCCGACGGCATCCACGTGGGGCGAGATACCCTGTTCGGTATTCTGCGCAACGCCCGGATGCTGGTCCCCAGCCGCCGGGCGTACCACAAGACCACCGACAGCCATCATCGCTTCCGCAAGCATCCGAACCTGCTCAAGCCGGGAAGCGGCATCCAGCCCGCGACCGGCGAGCAGGTCTGGGTCGCCGACATCACTTATCTGCCGACGCGGGAGAAATGCGTCTACCTGAGCCTGGTCACCGATGCCTACTCCCGCAAGATCGTCGGCTATCACGTCCACGACAGCCTGCAGACCGAGCAGGTCAGTGAGGCCCTGAAGATGGCGCTCAAGACCCGGCAGACGGCTCAGCGGCTGATCCACCACTCCGACCGGGGCATCCAGTACTGCTCGAACGTCTACCAGCAGATCCACCAACGACACGGCCTGACCTGCTCGATGACCGACGGCTACGACTGCTACCAGAACGCCCTGGCAGAGCGCGTCAACGGCATCCTGAAGAACGAATTCCTGCTCCAGCGACCCGCCAACCTTGAGCAGGCCGAACAGATGGTCCGGCAGTCCATCCACACCTACAACCATGAACGGCCACACCTGGCCCTGAAATACAAAACGCCCGATGAAGTCCATCGGGCGTCTGTATCCAGCATACTTTAGCGACCAGTTTTACCCCGTATAGGTGTCAACCTATTTCAGGACGGGTCACGCATCAAGCATCTCAGCAATTACTGGGGCGTGCTTCTTCAATTCGTTCGGCACTACGCTCGGAATAGTGCAGACACTATGCGGATGTTGTTGAGTTTCCTTTACGCTGCGAATCGGGCCCAAGCTTATAAATGATCGAGCGGGGTGGTACTCGTCAGAGACGACGACCATCAAACGCTCACTCAGTGAGTCAATCTGAGAAAAAGCACCAAGCTCCGCAATCGAACCGGGAGCTTCCAAGAAAACTACAACAGCACTTGTCAGGTATCCCAGATCCTTCTCAAACAGCAAGAGATCACTATATGTACTGAAGTCGTTCCAATCTTCGAAGCTTTCAGGGAGCAATAGGACGCTATGTAGCTCCGAACGATTGGCAGCCAACCATCGGAGAAATGCATCTCTTTGCGAGACTGGAGAAGAGCGAACTTTCTTGGCGAGAGGACCGCCAAAAACCAAAATGAATTCCGGAAAAGAAACGACGGTCGCCCGTTGCGGATCGACCGTCTCAATAAACGTATTTATTGCGTCAAAAGTCATTTAGGTAGGCTCAGCTACCTTGAACTACAGGCACGAAGGCGCAGGCGCGCCCAATCAACACGAGCGACAGCGAAGGGACAGATTGGGCGCGCCTGCGCCTTCGTGCCGTCGATGTCGCTCAATCAACTACTGTCTGGCGATACGCCCGACAATGGCGTTAAATTACTAACAACCACAGATACGCGTAACTGAGCGCTGAAAGTATGCGGGAGTGGAGAGCTTTCGTAAACGAAATTCTGAATTTCTTAGCCGCATCTGGCCGTTGCGGCGACACTTACCGCAATCAACTGACAAGTTAGGCTTAGTTGCCTCGGCCTGGCAGTTCCTTCGACCAGGTCGCCAGCAAGCTGGCTCCTACACAACAGGCCTTAGCCAGCCCACAGTAAAGTAGCCGCCAGGCTCCGATGCGGCCGCCAGGCCTCCGCCTGCAGCAACAGCGCCGCCGGATTCTCCGCACCCGCCGCCCGCACCAGCCCCAGGTCGGTATGCGGAAAGGCGTCCGGTTGCCGCCCCAGGCGGATCGCGAGATAGCCGCGCGTCCAGGGACCGAAGCCGGGCAGTGTCGACAGGCCGGCGTTGATCTCTTCCCAACTGCCGTCCAGCCGCAGCCCGTCACCCACCGCCCGCGCTAGCACGCGCAGCGTTTCGACACGGCGGCCGGGCATGCCCATCTGTTCGAGATCGGCGGCCAGCAGCGCCTCGGGGGCGAGCGTGCCGCAGCGCTCAATCAGGCGGCGCATCAGCGTGCCGGCGGCGGCGACGCTGACCTGCTGGCCGATGATCGTGCGCAGGCACAGTTCGAAAGGATCCCAGCAGCCCGGCGGTCGCAGGCCGGGCATGCGCTTCACCAAGGGCTTGAGCACGGCGCTGCGCGAGAGGGCCTTGAGCGCAGGTGCCGTGTCTTCCTCCACCGCAAACAGGCGCGCGGCGCGTGTCGCCAGGCCGGCGACGGCAATGCGCTTCTCCGCGGCGATCTGCAGCTGCTGCCCATCGGCCGAGGGCGCGATGCGCAACCAGTCCTCGCCGACGCGGCGCTCGTAGGCACCATCGGCGATGCGCTCCAGCAGCGGGATCAGGCGCGGCTGCAGGTAGTCCAGCAGTACCGGCCAGGGCAGCGCCTGGCGCAGCGGCAGTTCGGCCAGGACTCTCAAGAACCCGCCTTGGCCGCGCGTTCGCGGTCGATCAGCGTGCGCTTGCGCTCCAGGCCCCACTTGTAGCCGCCCAGGCTGCCGTCGCCGCGGATCACGCGGTGGCAGGGCACCAGCAGGGCGACACGGTTGGCAGCGCAGGCGGAGGCCACGGCGCGCACCGCGCGCGGTGCGCCGATGGCCACGGCCACCTCGGTGTAGCTGCGCAGTTCGCCACCGGGAATCTGCTGCAGGTAGGCCCAGACCTTCATCTGGAAGGCGGTGCCGCGCAGGTCCAGCGGCAGCTGCCGCGCCGGCGGCGCGCCCTCGATGTGCTGCGTCAGCGCCTGCATCCAGGCGGCGAACTGCTGGCGCTGCGCACCATCCATCGGCGCCAGCTCCGCGCCCGGATATTCGCGTTGCAGCTGCTCCAGCAGGGCGGCCTCGCTGTCGCCGAACTGCACGAAGCACAGGCCGCGGTCGGTGGCGCCCATCATCAGCAGGCCCAGCGGCGTCTTCGACACGGCATGGGAGATCGCCACGCCGGCGCCGCCGGCGCGGTACTGCTTCGGCGTCATGCCCAGGCGTGTGCCGACGCGTTCGTAGACACGGCTGGCCGAGCCGAAGCCGGCGTCATGGATCGCGCGCGTCACCGAGGCGCCCTCGCGCAGGCCCTGGCGCAGGGTGCGCAGGCGGCAGGCCTCGACGTACTGCCGCGGGCTGACGCCGGTCACGGCCTTGAACTGGCGCTGCAGATGGAAGGGACTCAGGTGCGCCTGCTCCGCCAGCGTCTCCAGCGGCAGCGGCTCCTGCGCGTGGCTTTCGATGTAGCGGCACAGCGCCTCGATGCGCGCCACGGTGCGGCGGTCGGCGCGCGATTCCAGCGGGCGGCAGCGCTTGCAGGCGCGCAGGCCGTCGGCCTCGGCGGCAGCGGGTGTCCCGTAGAAACGCACGTTCTTGCGCAAGGGCCGGCGCGAGGCGCAGGACGGCCGGCAGTAGACGCCGGTGGTCAGCACGCCGTAGTAAAAATCGCCGTCACGCGAGGCATCGCGTTCCTGTACGGCCTGCCAGCAGAGTTCGTGGTCCATGTTCATGCTCCTGTTTACCTGCAGCCAGTGTCGCCGGCCGCAGGTGCTGGGCCTATCCGCTTCTTGCGGAGTCGGTCCACGACAGGGGATGCATGCGGTGACGGCCCGCCAGGCCCTTGAGTTCCGCCTCGCGCGGCTCGCCGAAGTGGAAGTCCGGATCTCCCGCGCAGCGCTCGTGCAGCGCCGCCGAGGCCAGGATCTCGCCGCCCTGCGCCAGCGCGGCGATGCGCGCCGCCAGGATCACGGTGATGCCGAAGAAGCGGTCGCCCTCCTGAATCGGCGTGCCGGTATGCAGGCCGATGCGCACGCGGATCGGCTCGCCCTCATGCCGGGCGTTGTGCCGCGCGAAGGCGCGCTGGATGCCGATGGCACAGCGCAGCGCGGCCGCCGGATCGGCAAAGGCCAGCAGGAAGCCGTCGCCCTGCAGCTCCACCTCCTTGCCGTTCTCGCGCTGCAGTTCCTTGCGCACCACTTGGTTGTGCAGCTTGATCACCTCGTGCGCGTCCTGGTCGCCGAGGCGTTCGGTCATGGCGCTGAAGCCTTCCATGTCGCTGAACACGATGGTCACCGTGCCGTCGGCCGACAGTGCGCCGGAGAAATCCGGGCGCCGGCCCTGCACGGCTGCGATCA
Source organism: Solimonas sp. K1W22B-7 (assembly GCF_003428335.1). Taxonomy (GTDB): domain Bacteria; phylum Pseudomonadota; class Gammaproteobacteria; order Nevskiales; family Nevskiaceae; genus Solimonas_A. The sequence goes on along the minus strand of NZ_CP031704.1, from coordinate 1,113,486 downwards.
CCATGTCCATCGAGGACTTCACCGCGCGGATCGCGTGACCCTCGGCCTCGTCCTTGAGCGTCAGCGCCAGCTCGGTGAGCTTGTTGATGCCGGTGAGGCCGATGCTGCCGATCATCTCGCCCAGTGCGCGCGGCAGGCGCGTGTCCAGGCCCTGCGACGGCGACGCCTCGGGGATGGCACGCTCCAGCAGCGGCCGCGCCAGCCACAGCAGCGCCAGACCCGCGATCAGCTGCAGCACGCAGACCACCAGCTGTGGCGCCCACAGCAGCAGCGGCAACCGCGAGGGCGCCAGCCAGGCGCGCATCGCCATGCCCGCGCCGGAGGCCATCGCGTCGGCCAGCAACAGCAGACCGGCAGCGAGCAGCAGCAGTTGTCCCTGGCGACGCTCGGTGCCGGCCGCGCCGCGGCGCGGCGTGGTGCCCGCGCCCGGCGGCAACAGCCAGGGCGCGATACGCCCGGCCTGGGTCCAGAGCAGCACCGCCGCCAGCAGCCACAGGCCGCCGCCCACCACCACCGATACCGGGCCGGCCAGGGCCTGTGCAAACTGCTGCAGGCCCTGCAGCACGCACCAGGCGGCAAGCAGGCGGCACAGCGGCAGGGCGAGGTCGCGTTGGCTCATGTCGAATATTTTAAGGGGCGGTGCCGGTATCTCCTAACGGAGTTCCGTATTCCCGATGAACGGGCCGGCCGGGGTGGCGCCGCGGCAACAGCCCCCGCCTTGCGCCGGTCCCGGCCGCGTGTTAACTCTGGGACAGGGGGAGACTTCGGGTGCCTAACGCGATGGGAGAGGACGTCGTCGCCGAACAGCGCGTGCGCGCCCAGCAGGGCGTGCTGGTACAGCTGCTGACCTCCGAACGGCTCGACCTGCTGCCCCTGGCCGAGGCTTACGCCCGGCTCACGCGCCGCGTCGCCGAGGTCATCGGCGTGGAGCGTGTCAGCATCTGGGACCTGGACCAGGCGGCGGGCCGGCTGCATTGCCGGCACCTGCATTTCCACGGCAGCGACAGCCATTCCAGCGGCGAGATGCTCCGCGCCGAGGACTACCCGGTGTATTTCCACACGCTGGCGCACAGCCGCGCGATCGCCGCGCACGACGCCTGCAACGATCCGGCGACCCGCGAATTCGCGTCCGGCTACCTCAAGCCCCTGGGCATCAGCTCCATGCTCGACGCCACCGTGCGCCGCAGCGGCCATACCGTGGGCATCGTCTGCCTGGAACACGTCGGCCCGGCGCGCCGCTGGTCGCTGGACGAGCAGCAGTTCTGCGCCACGGTGGCCGACATCGTGGTGATGCTGCAGGAGAGCCAGGAGCGCCGCGAGCTGCAGGAGCGCCTCTACCAGCAGATGCGGCGCGACGCGCTCACCGGCCTGCCCAACCTCACGCGGCTGCGCGAGGAACTGGGCGCCATGGACCTGCAGCGCTGCGGCCCGCATGCGCTGATGCTGCTGGACCTGGAGCGCTTCGGCGAGATCAATCATTCGCTGGGGCATCGCACCGGCGACCAGGTGCTCTGCGCCATCGCCTCGCGGCTGACAACAGACCTGCCCCCGGGCGCGCGGGTCGCGCGCCTGTCCGGCGACAAGTTCGCGCTGTGGCTGCCGCTGCAGGACGGCGCGGATCCGCTGGCGCTGGCGCGCAGCATCCAGGCCTGCCTGCGCGAGCCGATCGACATCGGTGCTGCCCGGCTGGCGGTCACCGCCCGCTTCGGCATCAGCCTCTGCCCGGAACACGGCAGCGACGGCCATGAGCTGCTGCTGCGCGCCGACATGGCGATGCACGACGCCAAGGGCACGCTGCATGGCTGCCTGCTTTACGACCCGGTGCGCGATCGCAGTTCGGCGCGGCGCCTGGGCCTGATCCACGACCTGCGCGGTGCCGACCAGCGCGCGGAACTGTTCGCGGTGTTCCAGCCGCGCGTCAGCCTGCCGGAGGGCAGGATCCTCGGCGTGGAAGCACTGCTGCGCTGGCGCCATCCGCAGCTGGGCAATGTCTCGCCCGGGGAATTCATCCCGCTGGCGGAGATGAGCGACCTGATCGTGGATCTCACGCTGGCCGTGCTGCGCATGTCGGGCAGCGCCTGGCATTCCTGGCAACAGGCCGGGCATGAGCTGGCGCTGTCGATCAACCTGTCGGCGCGCGCCATCGGCGACCGCGGCTTCACCGAGGCGGTGCTGCGCCAGCTCGCCGAATCCGGCGTGCCGCCGCAGCACATCGAGTTCGAGATCACCGAGAGCGCCATCTGCGACGAGACCGACCAGGGCCTGGAGACGCTGCGGCTGATCCGCGAGGCCGGCGCGCGCATCTCGCTGGACGACTTCGGCGTGGGCCACTCCTCCATGGCACGCCTCAGCCGCCTGCCGGTGGACGTGATGAAGATCGACCAGATGTTCGTGCGCGACATGCTGCGCGACCCGCGCCACGCGGCCATCGTCCGCACCAGCATCGACCTGGCCCACAGCATGGGCCTGAGCGCCGTGGCCGAAGGCGTGGAGACCGCCGAGGTGGCGGCAGCGCTGGCCAGGCTCGGCTGCGACGAGGCCCAGGGCTACCACTACGGCGCGACGCTGCCGCCGGAGGAACTGGCGCGGCTGCTGCGCCCCGGCGGGACCGCCCCCTAGGGGAAGGGGGCTGACATGACTTGTCATGTCCACAGGCCTATCCTCCCCGGGTCCTTCGGGACCGGCAGGCCCCGCCCTGCCGGCCAGACCTCACGATCCAGCACAGGAGTTAGCGATGAGCCACTATGACGTGATCCGCCAGTTCAGCAAGATGCTGCAGAACATCGAGAAGTGGCTGGACCGGGCCGAGGCCCATGCCACGGCGAAGAAGTACGAGGTGGACGTGCTGGCCGCCTCGCGCCTGGCACCCGACGCCTTCACGCTGGCGCAGCAGGTGCAGGCCGCCTGCGACCAGGCCAAGTTCGCCGCCGCCTACCTCACCGGCAGCAAGGCGCCGGCGCATCCCGACACCGAGAAGACCGTCGCCGAGCTGCGCCAGCGCATCGCTGCCTGCATGGCCTTCCTGGCCACGGTGGAGGAAAAGGACTTCGCCGGCTCCGCGGAGCGCAAGGTCGCCCCGCCCTGGCTCGACGGCAAATGGTTCCACGGCGAGGACTACGTGGAGGGCCTGGCGATTCCCAACTTCTACTTCCACGTCACCATGGTCTACGCGATCCTGCGCCACAACGGCGTCGACGTGGGCAAGATGGACTTCATCGGCGGCCTGCAGATCCAGGACGCCTGAGCCCGGGGCGGGGCGCGGGCGCCGGCCTGCCGCCTCAGCCCGTCACGGGGGTCGTGTCGTCCGGCTTGCGCGCCTCAGCCGACACCAGGCCTTCGCGCACGAACTGGATGTGGCGCCGCAGGATGTAGCTCTGGTCGGCATAGGCGCCCGGCACCTTGGCGTTGATCATGGACTTCTCGATCTCGGCCAGGCGCTGCAGCAGGGCCGTGCGCTGCTCCGGCGTCATTGGCTCCAGCGTCGCGCGCTCCAGCGCCATCAGCTCGCCATAGCGCTTGTAGATGCGGCGGTTGATGCGCCAGCCATAGATATCCGGCGCGAAGCGCAGCGCCGGGATCAGCACCACCAGCATCGGCACCAGGATCACCGCCGCGCGGTTCACCAGGCTGGCCAGCCAGAACGGCAGGAAGCGGTAGGCCAGGCCCTTGCCGGACTTGTAGTAGCGCGCCGCGTCGTCGCTCATCGGGTAGTCGTGCTCGATGGGGTGCGGGAACTCGCGCGGGTTCTGCATCAGCGAGGAGCGGCTGTGCACCTCCTGCGCCGCCTCCACCAGCAGGTCCGACAGCGCCGGATGCAGGTCCGCATGCGCCAGCAGTTCCACCGTCGGCGCCATCATCGTGATGGGCTTCTCCGGCAGGTTGGCCCCCAGGTCGAAGGCGCCGGCCGGCAGTTGCAGGCGGTTGAGATAACGGAAGCGACGCTCATAGGCCTCGCCCTGCACGAAGTCGAACAGGCGGATGCCTTCCGCGCGCATCAGCTGGCGCACGGTCCTGATGCTGGCCGAGTCGCCCGAGAGGAAGATCGCGTCCACCTCGTGCTTGGTCAGCGCCGCGCTGGCGGCCTCGCCCTCGATGTCCAGCAACTGCGTCTTGCCGCCGGGCTCGATGCCGTTGCCCTTGAGCAGGGCCAGCGCCAGGAAACGGTTGCCGCTGCCCGGCCGGCCGATGGCGATGCGCATGCCGGCCATCTCCGACAGGCGCGTGAACAGCTTGTCGGAGCGGTAGAAGATCGACACCGGCTGGCGGAACATCGTGCCCAGCGAGCGCAAGTCATCCGTGCCACCCTCCCGGGTCACGCCGGACTGCACCAGGGCGATGTCCACCTGGCGGTCCACCAGCAGGTCCAGGTTGTTGGCCGAGCCCCGCGAGGGAACGATCTCCAGCGCGATATCGCTGCGTGCCAGGATCTTCTGGTACTTCTCGGCCACCGTGCGGAAGTTGCTGCCTTCCGGCCCGCCGGCCATGGTCAGCTTGTGCGGCGGTGCCGGCCGGATGAAATGCTCGGTGGCGAACACCGCCAGGGCCATGAGCAGGACGATCGGCAGCAGGGTGGCCAGTGCATCGCGCCAGGACACGACGGATGCCGGACGCAGGTTGCGCAAACGCCGGCGCGCGGCCTCGATTCTTCCTTCCCTGGAATTTCCTGCTTCGCTCACACCGGCATCCTCGCAATCAGCCCAGGGCGCAGCTTGCACCAGATCGGGGGAATGTGGGAGACGGGGCCGGCCTGCCGCGCATGGGCGTCATCCCGGGCGGCTATGCTGGGCAGCGAGCATGGGTGAATACGGGCGACGCATGCAGGCGATCACATTCCGCAACCGCAAGGCCGGCTTCCTCTGGGGCTTCGCCGCCGCGTGGCTGGGCATGCTGCTGGCCATGACCTGGGTGGTGGTACGCGACGGCCCGCCGGACGACTACTCCCTGCACGCGACGCTGGTCGTCGGCGCCCTGTTCTGGTTCGCCGGGCTGGGCCTGCTGATTTTCGTCGCGGGCAAGCCCTGCTACCAGCTGGAGTTGAGCGGCGATGGCCAGGTGCGGATGAGTTGGCGCTATCCCTTCCGCGTCGTGCGCAAGACCTTGCCTGCCGGTGAACTGGGCCCGGCTACGGTCATCGAGATTCGCGACAGCGAGGGCGATCCCTATTTCATGGCGCGGGTGAAGACGCCGGATGGCGGGGTTGTGGATTTCGCGGAGTCGAGTGACCGGGGAGAGTGTGAGCGGGCTTGCGAGCGGTTGAATGCGGCGTTGAGGTATTTCATACGCCAGTAACCCGTAGGTTGGGCTGAGCGTAGCGATGCCCAACGCCGCGGTCGGGGATGTTGGGCATCGCTACGCTCAGCCCAACCTACACCAGCTGGTTTATGTATCACTTCTCGACTCATCATCCTTGCCCGGCGACTCTGCTACAGGCGGCGCCTCTACCGAAGGATCGAACTGCGGCGGCAGCGGCTCGTCGGGCAGGAAGTAGTCCAGCGGCGTCAGCGGCGGGCGCTTGCGCTTCGGGCGGGGCGGTTCCAGTTCGGCCGCCAGGGCTTCGCGGAAGCCGCCAGCCTTGCCGGCCAGCTCCGCCGGCAGGGTCTGCCAGAGGCGCTCGCGCAGGGTTTCGTAGAGCGGGTACTTCCAGGCGTTGTTTTCCTTGCGGGAGCGGTCGGTCTGCGCAAGGCGGAAACCATCCACCACGGAAGCATCCAACCTCAGCCCCGAAATCCGTTCGGCGAGCTGCGCACCCAGTTCATGGTAGCGCTGCGGCATGGCGGCATTGCCGGGGCCGCGCACCTGGTCGAAGCTGGCGCGGACGATCCACACCGGCTCGCTGGCGGTACCCTGGTTGGAGATCGACAGCCAGAGGCCCAGCGTCGCACGCTCCGGCGCCTCGATGGCATATGCGACATAGCGCCCCTCGATGGCCTCGCTGAAGTAGGTGGACACGCAGTGGTTCATTGCCGCCCCCTCCTCGGCATAGTCCTCCATGGTGTCGAGCTGGCGATAGCGGATGCCGGAAGAGGCCCCGTCGGCCAGCATCGGCGGCAGTCGCGTCGGAATGGTCGGCAGCTTGCCGCGCAGCGCCACCACCATCTGGTGCAGCTCGTCGTCGAGGCGCGCGATCTGCTCGGGCTTGCGGCTGTCGAAGTAGGCGTCGATCGCGCGCGCCGCCCAGGCCACCGCGCGCCTGCGGTCGCGCTCGAAACGCCGGGGCAGGCTGGCGAGGATCGCCTCCTGCATCCAGGTCAGGGTGTCGCGCAAGGTCGCCAGGCGCTGCACGCCGGGCGCCTCGTCGCTCCAGTCGCCGTCGTCGCTGAAGCCGGGAATCCAGGGCGCCCCGTCCACCAGCGTGAACGTCGCCGGGTACTTCTGTAGGCTGCGACCCAACTGCGCCCACGCGACCGGATGGGCCGCGCCCGCGTCGAGCGCGGCGCGGTTCCAGGGCATGGACTTGCCGGGCATCGCCGCCATGGCCTTCTCCAGCGCAGGCCAGCCGTGGCGGCCGCTGTCGAGGATGACGCAAAGCGAACGTGCCAGTTCCGGCGAGCGCAGTGCATTGACCTGCGCCTTGTTCATGCCCATGGCGCGCATCAGCACCGGCGCCAGGGGCTTGCCGCTGTCTATCGCGCGCCTTGCGGGCCCGGACATCAGCCCGCCGGCCGCCGCCGGATAGGTCAGCACCGCCTGCACACGGCATGGCCCATCGACAGGATCGAGGAAGAAGTTGAGTGCATCCAGGTTGCGCGGCACCGGCACACCGCGCGAAATGCCTGCGATCCAGTCGGGGAGGCCCCGGATCAGCCGGGCAGAGGCCTGCGCGGCAGCAACGCGGGCGGCATCGACGGCCGCGGCCTGGTAGACGGAGTACACATCGTTGGCTGCGCCGGTGAGCTTGCCCGCAATCCGCAAGCCCAGATGGTCGCCGGTTTTCGACACCACTTCCGAGAGTCCTTCGGCAGAAAAGGGGCCAGCTGTCAGCAGTTCCATCTGCTCGTCGGGAGTCAGCGCCTTGCCCAAGGGCGCGCCGGAAGAATCGAGCGCGAAGTCGCTGGCAGGGCCTTCGCGGAACTCCAGCAGGCCGGATTCATGGAAGCCCAGCGTGCGGTACCAGGCTTCGCCGCCAACGCTGCCGACCGCCAGCGAGAGCAGGCCCCTGCCGTGCAGGAACCTGCGCGGCTCGACCACCAGGAAGCGCAGGCCCGCGGCCTCCTGCAACCAAGCGGCCGCCGCCTTGCGCCCGAGCGCGGCGGGCAACTCGCGGCCGAGATGATGCTGTACGGCTTTCCAGGCGGTATGAAGGTCCATGCGGAATTTCGGTTATGCGATTTTCGTAAGCCAGGCGATCACGTGTCGCTTGGCGACAGGCGGGTCATTGGCTCGCCCCACGGGACCTGGACCGCGTGGGCAAACTTGAAGATGTTTGCCCACCCTACGCCCGCTTGTATCTCCAATCCGGCAAATGCGTCAAAGCTGACTGGCTCGTCAGGTCCGTCAATTCACCCTCACGCCATCCGCGGCCAGTTCGCCAGCCTGCGCTGACTCTTCACCCCACGCACCCGCCCCAGCGCCCGCATCAACTCCACCCGCGTCTCCCGCGGATCGATCACCCGGTCGATGTATCCCCTCGCCGCCGCATCCCAGGGCGCGTTGGCGCGGGCGATGTCTTCCATGTAGGCGCTGCGGGCGGCGTGGGGGTCGGGCATTTCCAGCAGCTTGCGGCCGTAGACCACGTTGACGGCCACCGCGGGCGCCATGAAGGACACGTCTGCCGTGGGCCAGGCCAGCAGGGTGTCGCTGCCCATGTTGCCGCCGGACATGTTGCAGTGGGCCATGCCGTAGGACTTGCGCAGGATCAGGCTGATGCGCGGAACACTGCTCTGCTGCAGGGCGGCGATCCAGTTCATGATGCGCAGCGGCATGCCGCCCTCTTCCGCGCGCCGGCCGACGAAGAAGCCGGGCGTGTCGTGCACGAAGACCAGCGGGATGTGGAAGGAGTCGCAGAGGCACAGGAAGGACACGGCCTTCTGGCAGGCGCCGGGGCCCATGGCACCGGCCATGAACCTGGGGTTGTTGGCGAGGATGCCGACCACCTGTCCGCCGATGCGCGCCAGCGAGGTGATCAGGCTGGGATCGAACAGGGGCTTGAGCTCCAGCACGCTGCCGGGATCGGCCACGGCCTCCAGCACGCGGCGCATGTCGTAGACCTGGCGCGGGTCGGCGGGCACCAGGTCCATGATGTCTTCCAGCCGCGGCGACACCGAGGGTGCGGCAGCCTGCGGCGGCAGCAGGCCGGCATGATCGGGGAAGTAGGACAGGGCGCGCCGGACCAGCGCCAGGCATTCCTCCTCGTCGTCGGCGAACAGGTCCACCTGCCCGGTGGTGCGCGCATGCAGTTCCCAGCCGCCGAGCTGCTCGGTGGTGGCCTTCTCGCCGGTGGCGATCTCCAGGATCGAGGGGCCGCCGACGCACATGGCGCTGCCCTTCACCTGCAGCACGATGTCGGACACCGAGGCGGTCCACGCGGAGCCGCCGAAGCACTCGCCCATGATGGCGGTGATCAGCGGCACGCGGCGGTCGCGCGGATCGGCGCCAAGAATCGGATAGACCATGCTCATCATGCCGGCGGAGCCCATGATGTCGGGCACGCGGGCGCCGCCGGCGTCGCCCAGCACGATGCAGGGATGGCCACGCCCGGCAGCCAGCTGCATGCCGCGGTAGGCCTTGGTGACGCCGACCCGGCCGCCGGCGCCGGCCATCACGGTGACGTCGTCGGCGCTGACGTAGATTTCGCGCGCATCGACGCGGCCCCAGCCGCAGACCTTGCCGTCGGCCGGGGTCTTGTCGGCGGCCTCGGGGAGATCACTGGTGGCGAGCAGGCCCTGCTCGTCGAAGCTGCCGGGGTCCAGCAGGCGCTCGACGCGCTCGCGCGCATTGCCGCGGCCCTTGGCGCGCTGGCGGGCGAGCTTGTCCTCGCCACCCATCTCCCGCGCCCGTGCGTCGCGCTCGGCCAGTTCCTGCAGGCGGTAGGGGTCGCTGGACTCGGTGGCGGTCATGGAAGCTTCCGGTAGGAGGTCCCCAGCCTAACCGCCCGGCAGCGGCCACGGAACCCGCGCCCACGGCCAGGGTCACTGGGAGACAGCGGCTCCTCGCCGCCGAGGAGTGCGCCATGGATCAGGCGAGCGGGACTACGGCAGGAAGCCGCTGGGCGGTGCTGGCCGGCGCCCTGCTGCTGACGGCCTGCGCCAGCCTGAGCGGGCCGCAGGAGATCGAGGCTCGCGCCCTGGCAGACAGCCCTGCCCCCGGCGAGCGCCCCGCGCCCAGCGCGGCCCAGCTGCGCGCGGTGGTGGGCGATGGCGACCTCGCCTTCGTCACCGAGGTGAGCCGCATCGAGTCGGCGATCGCCCGGCGTCCCCTCATTGGCGGCAACCGCGTGCAGTTGCTCAAGGACGGCCCGGAGACGCACCGCGCGCAGCTCAAGGCGATCGCGGGGGCCAGGCGCCACATTCACCTGGACATCTACCTGATCACCGATGAGGAGCTGGGCCAGCGCTATGCCGATGCGCTGACCGCGAAGGCGCGCGCCGGCGTGAGGGTGCGCCTGATCGTCGACGGACTCGGCGGCATGGGCGCGGGCGAGGCCTTCCGCAGGCGCCTGGAGGAAGCCGGCGTGGAGATCCGCGAGTTCAACAGCGTCAATCCGCTGAAGGACCCGCGGCTGTGGCGGGTGACGCGGCGCAATCATCGCAAGATCCTGGTGGTGGACGGCGACCAGGCCTTCACCGGCGGCATCAACATCACCGACGACTACTCCGGCTCCTCGTCCGGCGGCTCGCGCATCGGCAGCCGTTCCGGCGGAGGCTCCGGCAGCCGCTCGAAGCGCGGCTGGCGCGACACGCAGGTAAGCATCGAGGGTCCCGTGGTGGCGGAGTTCCAGCGCCAGTTCCTGCGCTGGTGGGGCGAGCTGGGCGGCAAGGTGGAGGACCCGCCGCAGGCCTTGTTCCCGCCGATCCGCCGCCGCGGCGACCAGATGGTGCGCGTGGTGGTGGACCAGGGCCAGGATCTGCTGGACAACCTCATGGCACCGGCCGACGGCGCCTGGGACGCACTGCGCGGCAGGAAGGCCGACGAGTCGCGCATCTACGCCAGCTACATCACCGCCATCGGCAAGGCGCGCCAGCGCGTCTGGATCACGCAGGCCTACTTCGCGCCCAACGAGGCCTTCGTGGCGGCGCTGGAGGATGCGGCGAAGCGCGGTGTGGACGTGCGCCTGATGATGCCGGGCGAGAGCGACGTGAACCTGATGATGCATGCGGCGCGCTCGCACTACCAGCGCCTGCTCGACGCCGGCATCCACCTCTACGAGTACCAGGACACGGTGCTGCACGCCAAGACCGCGGTGATCGACGGCGCCTGGTCCACGGTGGGCTCGGCCAATCTCGACTACCGCAGCTTCATCCTCAACGACGAGGCCAACGCCGTCGTCATCGGCCGCGACTTCGGCTGGCAGATGGAGCAGATGTTCGAACAGGACATGAAGTCGGCCAGGGCCATCGACCCCAGGGCCTGGGGCGAACGGCCCTGGACGCAGCGCCTGAAGGAGCGCGGCGCGGCGGCGATCAAGTGGGGCTTGTAGCGCCCGCTGCCGACAGCAAGCCCGCGAAATCCTCCGGCGCCATCGGGCGGCCGGTGAGGAAGCCCTGCACGTAGTCGCACTTGAGCTTGCGCAGCGTGGCCAGTTCGGCCTCGGTTTCGACGCCCTCGGCGATCACCTTCACCTGCAGCGAATGCGCCAGCGCCACCATGGCACGGACGATGCGCTGGTCGCGTACGTCCACGTCCACGCCGGCGACGAACTCGCGGTCGATCTTCAGCGCGCGGATCGGCAGGTGACGCAGGTACTTGAACGAGGAATAGCCGGTGCCGAAATCGTCCAGCGAGAAGCCCACGCCCAGGGCACCGGTGGCGTGCAGGTTCTCGGTGACGCGCGGAAAGTCGGAGATCAGGCCATGCTCGGTGACCTCGACGCCGAGCAGTTCACCCGCCAGGCCATGGCGCTGCAAGGCCGCGGCGACCTGCTGCGGGAATTCGGGGTCCTTGAGTTCCGCGCCGGAAACGTTGATCGCCACCGGCACCGGTGCCAGGCCCTGTGCCTGCCACTGTGCGATCTGGCCCGTGGTCTGGTCCAGCACGTGGCGGCCCAGCTCGATGATCAGCGAGGAGCGCTCGGCCAGCGGGATGAAGCGCGAGGGGCTGACTTCGCCCAGTTCGGGATGGCGCCAGCGCAGCAGGGCTTCGGCCGAGTGCAGGCGCAGGCTGTGGATGTCGAAGATGGGCTGGAACACCATGCGCAGCTGCTGCATCAGCAGGGCGTCCTGCAGGCGGCGCTGCAGGGCGATCAGTTCGGGGTCGGCCGCGGCTGCCGCCAGATCGGCCGACAGGCTCAACGAGAACAAGGCCTGATCGTCAGCCATGCTCGACATGGGCTCCCCCCCGGATTTGGGCCCTAATGTAGCGGCCAAGGGGCCAGACTAAGGGGTCTTGGGCTGATTTTCCCCACCCGGGATCGGGGGGTGAGGCGGACAAAGACGGATGTCCGGTGGACATCCGTCCCGCCGAACGCCCGGCCATGGATGGCCGGGCCGGGGCTAGATCGGGAGATGAAGTCCCGCCATGGACGGCGTCACCAGGGGTCGTCGTTTGGCCAGAACGGAAACCCCCTAGAACCCCACCTTCACCCCCGTCAGCCCCTCGCAGGCCGACCACAGGCGCTGGCGCGTGACCGGGTCCAGTGCCGGCGCGGACGGCTTGACCCGCCTGGGCAGGCCGCGGAACTCGCCGATGCCGTCGGGGCCGTAGAACTCGCCGCCCTGGGCATCCGCCGCCGCCGCGGCCTGCAGGATCGGCAGCGCGCCCTGCCCCGGCGCCTGGCTGAGCCAGCGCATGACCGCGCGGAAGGCAAGGTCGGCGAAGTGGTCGCTGAGGCGCTGCGCGCGCTGACCCTGGCGGCTGTCGCCGATGGTGGTACGCGAAATGCCCGGATGCGCCGCCAGCACCTGCAGGTTCCAGCCGGCGGCGCTGGCGCGTGCCTGCTGCTCCAGGGCCAGCACCAGGCAGGCCAGCTTGGCCTGGTTGTAGGCGCGCTCCGGCGTATAGCGCTGCTCGAGCTGCAGGTCGTCGAAGTACAGCTTGCCCTGGCGATGCACCAGGCTGCTGACCCAGACCACGCGCGGCGCGGCGCTGCGGCGCAGGCTGTCCTGCAGCAAGGCGTCGAGCGCGAAATGCCCCAGCACGTTGATGCCGAACTTCAGCTCGAAGCCGTCGGCGGTGCTGCGGCGCGCCAGCGGCGGCAGGATGCCGGCGTTGTTGACCAGGATGTCCAGCGGCCGGCCGTCGGCCACCACCGCTGCGGCCAGCTTGCGCACGCTGGCCAGTTCGGACAGGTCCAGCGCACGGAACTCCAGGCGAGCGCCGGGCACGGCCTCGCGGATGCGGGCCATGGCGGCCACGCCGCCCGGCTCGTTGCGGTCGGCCAGGATCAGCTCGGCGCCGCGCGACGCCAGGCCCAGTGCGGTCTCGTAGCCCAGGCCCGAGGCGGCCCCGGTGACCAGGGCGCGGTGGCCGGAGAGGTCCGGCAGGTGGGCGCGCGACCACTCCAGCGTGTTGGTGCTCATGCAGCGCCCGGGATGCGGTTCAGCTCGGGATTGGCCTGCTGCGTCAGCACGCAGCGCGTGCCGCCCGGCGTGTACATCTGCGAGACGCATTCGTTGCAGGCGGTGCAGCCGGACACCGTGACCGCGCCGCTGGCGAACTTGTTGACCAGCTGCGGATCGTGGATCAGCGCGCGGCCCATCACCACGCAGTCGAAGCCGTCCTGCATCGCCTGCTGCACGCCGGCCAGCGACTTGGCGCCGCCGAGATAGGCCAGCGGCATGCTCACCGCCGCGCGCACCTGGCGCGAGTGCTCGAGGAAGTACATCTCGTGGAAAGTGAGCTTGGGCTCCCACAGGCGCATCATGCGCGTGGCGATCTTGATGATGGGGCTCTGCACCGACTCCACCGCGGCGGCCGGCATGTTGCTGCCGAAGATCGCCCAGGGCGCTTCCACGTTCATGCCGCCGCTGAGCACCAGCAGGTTGGCGCCCTCGCGCTCCAGCACCTTCGCCACTTCCACCGCCTCGGCCGCACCGGCACCGCCCTTGTAGCCCTCGGTGACGCAGATCTTGCAGGTCACCGCCAGCTCGCGGCCCACCGCGTCGAGCACGCGCTTGAGGATTTCCGCGGGGTAGCGCGTGCGCTGCGCGGCGTTGCCGCCGTACTCGTCGCGGCGACGGTTGTAGCGCGGCGAGATGAACTGGCTCAGCAGGTAGCCGTGGCCCATGTGGATCTCGACGGCGTCGAAGCCCGCCTCTTTTGCCATGCGCGCGCCGGCGACGAATTCGGCGGCGATGCGGTCCATGTCGGCGCGCGTCATCGCCGTCTTGAGGAAGCGGCCGCTGAGCACGCCAGCGGCGTTGAAACCGCCCGAGGCGCTGAAGGGCGAGCCGCTCGACAGCTTCGGCAGGAAGGTGAAGGCGCCGCCGTGCGTGATCTGCGCGCAGGCCGCGCCGCCCTCGCGGTGCACCGCGTCGGTCAGCGCGCGCAGATGCGGCAGGCTCGGGACGTCCAGCGAAACCTGGTCCTCGAAGGTGCGGCCGTCCGGGCTCACCGAGCAATAGGCCACCGTGGTCATCGCCGCACCGCCCGCCGCCATGCTGCGGTGGTGCTCCACCAGCGCCTTCGACGGCACACCGCCCTTGGCCATGCCCTCGTTGGTGGCCGACTTGATGAAGCGGTTGCGCAGCTTGAGCGGGCCGATCTGGATCGGGGTGAAGGCGGCGGAGCTGGTCATGGACTGGCGATTCCCTTCGGGTACGGGGGGACCTTATCGGTCCCTCCGATGCCCGGCCTCGTCCATATGCAGTGTCACAAAGCCAGTACCGCCGGCAGCACCTGCTCGATGCGTCGCCGCAGACCTTCCGACGCCTCCACCATCGGCAACCTCAGCCCGTCCGGGATCAGCCCCATCATCGCCAGCGCCGCCTTGATCGCCGCGGGGTTCGGCTCGGCGAACAGCAGGCGTGTCCACGGCAGCAGGGCATGGTGCAGGCGCCGCGCGGCCTCCAGTTCGCCGGCACGCACATGCGCCAGCATGCGGCGGTAGAGATCCGGCCGTATGTGCGCCGCGGCGGCGATGGCGCCCTGCCCGCCCAGGCAGGCGCAGGTGAAGATCAGCGCGTCCTCGCCGCTGAGCACCTGCAAAGGCGTGTCGTGGATCAGGGCCGAAAGCTGGTCGAGGTCGTAGCCGGCACTCTGCTTGATGCCGGCGATGCGCGGGTTCTGCGCCAGGGCGAGCAGCGTGGCGGTTTCCATTGCCACGCCGCTGCGATAGGGAACGTTGTAGAGCAGGATCGGCTTTTCCGTGCCCGCCGCCAGGGCCTCGAAATGCCTGCGGATGCCTTCCTGCGAGGGCCGCGTGTAGTAGGGCGCGCTGATCAGCCAGCCGGCCACCGGCTCGCGCTCCAGCGTCCGCAGCTGTTCGAGCATCGCGGCGGTGTCGTTGCCGCCGACGCCGAAGACCAGCGGGCATTGTTCGCCGGCCACCTCCCGCACCGCCGCGAGCACGCCCAGCTGCTCGTCGTGGGACAGCGTGGCCGGCTCGCCGGTGGTGCCGCAGACGACCAGGCCGTCCACGCCCTGTTGCAGCAGATGCTGCGTGAGGCGCTGCAGCGCGGCGAGGTCGGGCTGGTTGTTGCGGAAGGGGGTGATCAAAGGTACCCAGATTCCCTGGAATGCAGTCATGGTGTCGCTCCTGGTGTTGATGGATGGTGGGCGTCGGAAACGCGGACCATCGGCTCAAGGCCGGCGGAGGACTGCGGGAACTACAGGGGTACGGCGAGCAGGCATTCCGTCGGCATCGACCGACGGGACAGCGATCCCGTCAGGCGAGAAGCTGTTTCTTGGATTTGCCGAAGGATTGCGCCAGACGCCCACAGGCCTGCGGGCCGCGGGGCGGCTGCGTGAAGGCGAGTGCGAGGGTTTGCGGGGTCATGGCGGCGCGCAGGGTAGACCAAAGCGGGGGCGAGCGCAAAAGCCCAACCCTCTCCCGCCAGCGGGAGAGGGGACAAGAAGCTCAGCGCTTCTTTTCCAGGAAGGCATTGACCCGCCTGGCAAAATCCTCGGTCTTGGCACAGCGCAGGAAGGCGGCGCGCTCGGCGTCGAGGCGCGCCGACAAATCCGGCTCGGCCGAGCTGCCGATCAGCTGCTTGAACTCGCGCAGCACCTGCGGCGTCTGCTTGGCCAGCTGGGCGGCGTAGGCGGCCGTCTCCGGCTCCAGCGCGGCCGGCTCGGCCAGCTTCGCCACCAGGCCCCAGGCGTGGGCAGTGGCCGCGTCGAGCATGCCGCGGGCCAGGATCACGTCCATGGCGCGGTTGGCGCCGATGCGGCGCGTCAGCGTGTAGCTCAGGCCACCGTCGGAGGAGGTGCCCAGCGCCCCGTAGCCGACCACGAAGCGCGCATCGCTGGCGGCCACGATCAGGTCGCAGGCCACGGCCAGCGACATGCCGCCGCCGGCAGCGGCGCCGGCGACGCTGGCGACCACCGGCTGCGGCAGCGCGCGCAGGTTGCGCACCGTGCGGTGCAGGCCGTCGATGATCGGCCCCAGCAGGCGGTCCGGATCGGGCAGCGCGTCGCGGATGGCGGCGATGTCGCCGCCGGCGCAGAACTGGCCGTTGTCGCCGCGCAGCACTACCACGCGGGTCTCGGCGTCGTCCTTCAGCGCTTCGGCGGCATCGGCCAGCGCGTTGCCGGAGGCCAGCGACAGCACCGGCATGCGGCCGATGGCGCGCAGCGTCAGGGTGGTGACACCACCGTTGCGTTCTACGGATACGTATTCGTTCGTCGTCATTGTCCTAAGCCACCAGTGCCTGGCCGCCATCGACACCGATGGACTGGCCGTTGATGTAGCGCGAATCCTCGGAGCATAGCGAAACCACGAAGCGCCCGATGTCCAGTTCGCAGTCGCCGACACGGGCCTGCGGCACGGTGGAGATGAAGGCCGCGGATTCTTCCGGGCGCTCGCGCGTCCACCATTCCATGGCCGGAGAATTGGCCAGCGGCAGGATGGCGTTGGTGCGGATGCCGTCGCGCGCCCACTCGCAGGCGGCGGCGCGCGTCAGCTGGCGGATCGCTTCCTTCACGGCGGCGTAGGCGCCGTAGCCGGCCATGTCCCAGCGCTTGGCGGCGGAGGAGCCGAAGTTGATGATGTTGCCGTCGCCCTTCAGGTGCGGATGGCAGAGCTTCATCAGGCGGAAAGTGGCGAGCGGGCCAGATTCCCAGCCGGCGGCGAAGTCTTCGTCGCTGACCGCATTGAGCGCGCCCAGCGGCACTTCCTGGGCGTTGTTGACCAGGATGTTGAGCTTGCCGAAGTGCTTGACCACGGCATCGACGCAGTCCTTCATCGACTGCGCATCGCGTACGTTGCACTCCAGCGCCAGCGCCTTGCCGCCGCGCTTCTCGATTTCCTTCACGGTGGCATCGAGCTTGGATTTTGTACGGCCGGTGACCGCCACCGACACACCCTCCGAGGCCAGCGCGAATGCGATGCCCTGCCCCACGCCCTGACCCGCGCCGGTGACCAGCGCCACCTTGCCCTGCAGCTTCGCCATGTCTCTCTCCGATATGCCTGTAGTTCGGCAGGCACTATCGGCCAGCCACGGCAGCGGCGGCCTGATCCGGGCGGAGTAGGACTACTCGCAGGCCGAACCGGGCATCACTTCCTTCCAGCGCGGATCGGCCACGCGGAACACGCGCGGGACCATGTAGTCCAGCGGGTCGCGCAGGTAGTCCAGCTCGGGAGGGTGCTCCAGGCTCGCCAGGGCATTGCGCCACTGCGTCTCGTAGGCCGCAGCGCCGCCGCCCAGCACCGGCGCCCAGGCGTCGTGGTGGCTGGGGATGAACAGCTGCGGGTGGGCGCTGGCGACATAGAGCGTGGAATCACGCAGGCCGCTGGTGACCATGCCGAAGCCGACGATGGCGCCGACCTGCACATCGACGCAGCCGGGAAAGCCGCCCAGCGCGGCCTGGATCGCGGGCCCCTCGGGCTCCTCGTCACCGATGGGCCCGGTGGAGTCGTGCCACAGCAGGCTGAAGTCGCCGACACGCAGGTGATAGGCCCAGGTGCCGCCCTGGGGCTGGCCGACCAGGCCGTCGTCGGTCAGGGCCTGCAGGAAGCCGGCGATCTCCTGCGGGTCGGTGTTGAGGTGCTCCAGGTAGCTGAGGACCTGCGGCACGAAGATCAGCGGCAGGCCGCCGGTGAGCAGGTCAGAAGGATCGACCGCCGAGTGGATGTGCTGCAGCACCTGCAGCGGCGGCAGGTCGCGCCACAGGCGCAGCGACTGCAGCCCGCCCGGGCCGGGCGATTCGCGCGAGCCCAGCACCAGGCAGGGAAACGCCGCCATCGCACCCAGCTGCGCGGCGCGCTCGCGGGCGGTGTTGCAGACCGTCTGGCCCGCCACCAGCGCGGCGCCGGTATGCCCGGCGACGTAGCCAGCGTCGGCGGCATGGTCGAAGTGGCCATGTCCGATCAGGATCGCTTCCGGCTGGATCGCCGCCAGTTCCTCGCGGCCGATGGGGACATAGTCCTCCTGCAGGCCCACCGACTCCCAGGCGTCGAACAGGAACAGGTGGCCGCCGGCCGAGGCGATGAAGCTGGAAACGCCGTACCACCACAGCTTCACCGTGGCCGGATCGGTGGCGCCCGGCCCGAGGATGCGATCGCGCGCCGCCTGCACCTCGGCGCTCACGGCCGGCGCCAGCGGCAGCGGCTGCCACTGCGCTGCGGGCACATCGCCAAGGTTGCCGCCCGGAGCGGCCCCGTCCACGCCTTCCGACCGCGAGCACCCCGCCACCAGGGCCAGGGACAACAGGAACGGCAACAGGCGCAGGCTCATCGGACTTTTCCGTCGGGAACAGCGGCAGCTTAACGCGCCGCCACCGGCCTGCCTTGGATGGAACGCGCTGCTAGCCGCTGAAGTCGATGAAGGTCCCGTCCACCAGACGGTCGCGCATCGCCGGGTTGGCGGCGGCGACGTCGCCGCTGGCGTTCATTTCCGCCACGTAGGCCTCCATGGCCTTCTGGGTGGACTTGAGCCCCAGGGAGGAAACGAAGACGGCCTGCTCCATCTTCAGGCCCATTTCCAGCGGCAGGTTGCCACCCTCCAGCACCGCCCGCTTGCAGCCGGCGACCACGGCCTTGGGCCGGCGCGCCATGCGCTCGGCAGTGGCCATGGCCTCGTTCATCAGGCCCGCGCGCGGCAGCACGCGGTGGACCAGGCCGATGCGCTCGGCTTCCGCGGCCGGCACCGGGCGGCCTTCCAGCACCAGCTCCAGCGCCCGCCCGCGGCCGATCAGGCGCGCCAGGCGCTGCGTGCCACCGCCACCCGGCGGGATGCCGAGCAGGATCTCGGGCTGGCCGATCAGGCCGTCGTCGCTGATCAGGCGCAGGTCGCAGGCCAGCGACAGCTCGCAGCCGCCGCCCAGGGCCACGCCGTTGATCGCGGCAATGAACACCGCGCCGCTGCGGCCGATGCGGCTCATGGTGTCGTGGAAGGCCCGCAGCTGCACCAGGCCGGCGGCCGGCGTGCGGTCGATCAGCAGACCGCTGCCGGGGATCATCTCCAGCGCGCCCAGGGCGCCGATGCTGGCCTTGACCACGGACTCGGGCAGGGCCGGCGCGCTGCGCGCCAGGGCCAGTAGTTCGCGCACGTCGTAGTGGGCGATGAAGCGTTCGGGATGCGCGCCGGTGAGCACCACGGCGCCGACGCCGTCGTCGTCGCTGGCGCGGGTCACCAGCTTGTCCAGCTCGCCCACCATGGCCGCGCTCATCAGCGCGTGCGGCGGGTTGTCCAGGGTGGCCAGCAGCACGCGGCCGCGCTGCTCGACGTGGATCTGCTCGGTCATGGCGCACTCCCTTGGGGCCTGCCTACAGACTAGCCCTGTTCGGGCGGTGGCAGCTACCTGTAGGGCGAGCGGCTCAGTTCCATGCGGCCTTCCACCCGGCAGCTGATGGTCATGCTGGCGTCGGCCGTCCAGATCTTGGTGGTGCGCAGCTTCGGCGTGTCCACCAGGCGCAGCGCCGGGAAACTGACCACCGCCGAGCTGACCACCTCGGCGGAACGCGTCAGGCAGTCGGCCCAGCTCATCTTCTGGTTCTCGCGCTTGGCCACCGGCCCTTCGGCGGGATAGTGGCCCAGCGGGATCATCAGCTTGAGCTGGTCGGCGGTGTAGATCGTGGCGGCATGCGCCGGCAGCGCCGCCGCCCACAGCACCAGGAACAGGGAAAGGCAGGCCAGTTTCACGAAGACTCCGGTTTTCCGGGTGGGAGAACAGGGGTGCTAGGTTAAGCCCAGGGCCTGCGGCGCGTGAAGCGGGCAACAAAAAAACCCGGCCTCCTCGCGGAAGCCGGGCTCTTGTCGCAGGCACTTCAGGCTGCGGCCGCAATCTTCGGCTGCGCTGCCTTGGCGGACGCCGCGATGTCCTGCGCGGCGATGTAGCCGAAGGTCATCGCCGGGCCCAGCGTGGAGCCGGCGCCCGGGTAGGTGCTGCCCATCACCGCGGCGGAGGTGTTGCCGATGGCGTAGAGGCCGGCGATGACGCTGCCGTCCTCGCGCAGCACGCGCGCCTTCGGGTCGACGTCGAGGCCGCCCTTGGTGCCGATCTCGCCGGGGTACATGGGCACGGCGTAGAACGGCGCCTTCAGGATGGGACCGAGGCAGGTGTTGGGCTTGACGCTCGGGTCGCTGTAGTAGCGGTCGATCGGGATGCTGCCCTTGCCGAAGTCGGTATCGACGCCGGTCTTGGCGAACCCGTTCATCTTCGCCACGGTCTCGGCCAGGCCGGCCTTGTCGACACCGATCTTGGCGGCCAGCGCGTCGATGCTGTCGGCGCGGTAGTAGACCTTGTCGAGCCAGTCGGCCGGCAGCTTGGAGTCCGGCTCGATCTGGCCCGGCAGGAAGATGCCCATCGGGTACTTGTAGCGGAAGGTGGCGTCGAACACCAGCCAGGCCGGCACGCAGCCGTTGCCCTTGGCCTGGTCGGCGTACATCGCGTCGCGGAAGTCCGGGTAGGCGGCGGCTTCGTTGGCGAAGCGCTTGCCCTTGCTGTTCACGGCGACGCAACCCGGCATGCCGCGCTCGACGAACAGCGTGATCTGCTGGTCTGCACCCGGCTTGCGCACGGTGGGCGAACCCCAGACCTTGTCCATCAGCCTGGTCGCGGCGCCCAGGGACTGGCCGGCACGGATGCCGTCACCCATGTTGATCGGCGGCGCGGCGGTCCACTCCACCTTGGTCGGCTGCGCCAGGTATTTCTCGCGCATGTCCTGGTTGGACTCGAAGCCGCCGCAGGCCAGGATCACACCGTTGCGGGCGCCGTAGCGCAGCTTGCGGCCGCGATGCACGATATTGACGCCGACCACGCGGCCGTCTTCCTGGATCAGCGATTCCATGCCGGCTTCCAGCACCAGCGGCACGTTCTTCTGCAGCATGGCGTAGCGCAGCGCCGACACCATGCCCTGCCCCAGCACCTGGCGACGGTCGCGGTGCGTCTTGCGGCGCCAGCCGATGTCGAGCCAGTACTTGAGCAGCATCTTGATCGTCAGGAAAATCCAGCCCGGGCCGCGCGAGAACAGCGTATGCGCCTCGACCTGGCTCATGGCGACGCGACCCATCAGCAGCGTGCCCTTGAAGGACTCGCGCTGGCGGTCGAACTCCGGGCCGAGCAGCGCGGCATCGAAATCCACCGGCTCCATCGAGCGCCAGCCATTCTTGCCGCCCGGCTTGTGGGAATAATAGTCCGGGTACTTCGGCACGTTGCGATACTTCACGCCGAACACCTTGGCCATGTAGCGCACCATTTCCGGCGCGTTCTTCAGGTAGGCCTCGATGCGGTTCTGCGGCACTTCATTGCCGACGATCTCCTTGAGGTAGGTCAGGCCTTCCTCGTAGGAATCGCTGCCGCCGGTGCGGGCGATGTCGTCGTTGTTGGGAATCCAGATGCCGCCACCGGACACCGCGGAGGTGCCGCCGTACTTGTCGGACTTTTCCAGCACCACGGCGGACAGGCCGAGCGACTGCGCGCACAGCGCCGCGGTCATGCCGCCGCCGCCGGAGCCGACGACGACGACATCGAATTGCTGGTCGAAGCTGGTGTTGCTCATGGTGTTTCCTTTTTGAGGTGCTCCTCTCTCCCGCCTGCGGGAGAGAGGCCGGGAGAGAGGGCGCTGTGAAACCTTGAGAGATTCACAGAAACCCTCTCCCCTACCCCTCTCCCGCAAGCGGGAGAGGGGATTCGCTGCTGTGCCTACAGGAAGAAGTCGGTGTTGTCGCGGCCCAGCAGCACGCCGCCGTAGTTGCGCCCGAAGATGTCCGGGTTGTTGGCGTAGTGCGCGCGCGCGGCGTGGATGTCGAGGAAGAAGCGCACCAGCGGGAAGTCGCTGAAAATGCCGCGACCGCCGCAGGCCGAGAACAGCTGGTAGGCGTGGCGCGCGCTGCGCTCGACCACCTGCGCCGCCTGGTAGCGGTAGTGCAGGCGCTCGTTGAGGTCCAGCGGCTGGCCGCTGCGGATCTTGGTCAGCAGCACGTCGAAGTTGCGGCGCAGGATCAGCTTCATCTCGTCCACGGCCAGCATGGCGTCGGCCACGGCGAGCTGCGCCGGGCCCTGCTCGGCGGTCTTGGAACCCATGTTGCCGGTCCAGGCCTTGCCCCAGTCCACGAAGCTGTTGACCGCGCCCTGCAGGCCGCCGATCGCCGCGCTGGAAACGGCGCGCACGAAGATCTGGCCGAAAGGCAGGTCATACAGCGTGGAGGTGAAGGTGTCGCCGCCCGGGTTGGTGCCCATGAAGCCGTCGCTGGCCTTGTGGGTGCGGTACTCCGGCACGAAGCAGCCCTTGACCACGATGTCCTTGGAGCCGGTGCCCTTCAGGCCCATGGTGTGCCAGGTGTCGATCACCTCGAAGTCCGAACGCGGCAGCAGGAAGGTGCGGTACTCCGGCGCGCCCTTGCCGTCTTCCGGGAAGATCAGGCCGCCGAGGAACACCCACTGGCAATGGTCGATGCCGCTGGAGAAGCCCCAGCGTCCGCTGAACTGGAAACCGCCCTCGACACGCTTGACCTGGCCCTTGGGCATGTAGGTCGAGGCGATCAGCACGGAATGGTCACCGCCGCCCCAGACATCGGCCGCGGCGCGGGGATCGAACAGGGCGATCTGCCAGTTGTGCACGCCGATCACGCCGTAGATCCAGGCAGTGGACATGCAGCCCTCGGCCAGCGTCATGCAGACGTCATAGAACACCTGCGGGTCCATCTCGTAGCCGCCGTACATCTTCGGCTTGAGCACGTCGAACAGGCCGGCGGCCTGCATGTCGGCGACGGTTTCCTTGACGACGCAGCGTTCGGCTTCGGTCCGGGCGGCGCGCTCGGCCAGCACCGGCACCAGGTCGCGGGCGCGCTGGACCAGGATTTCGGGGGTGACGGTCTGGGGCTTGGATTGCATCGATGAATCTCCTTGACGAGCCCCGTCCGGCGGGGGGCCTTTTCGTAGTGGCGCAAGACTCACACAGGGCCGCAGGCGCAGCATCATCCAAAATGACTAGAGCCCGCCGAGCGCCTTCCGGAGCCGTAAAAACAGGGGCTTAGCGACGATTTGCCGCCGGCATCAGGAAACGGCACAGCGCCGGCCCCAGCAGTACCGCGCCCAGCATGTTGGCGGTGAACATGAAAGCCAGCAGCAGGCCCATGTCGCGCTGGAACTGCAGCGCCGAAAACAGCCAGGAAATCACGCCGCCGGCCAGGCACAGGCCGGTGAACAGCACCGCCTTGCCGGTCTGGCGCAGCGTCGCCACGTAGGCCTCGCGCAGGGCCAGGCCCTCGTCCAGCACCTTGTGGCGCAGCAGGTCGTAGACATAGATGCCGTAGTCCACGCCGATGCCCACCGCCAGCGTGATCACCGGCAGCGTCGCCACCTTCAGGCCGATGCCGAACACCGCCATCAGGGCGTTGGCGAAGATCGATACCAGGAACAGCGGAATGCCGATCACCAGCAAGCCCGTGAACGAGCGGTAGGACAGCAGCACCAGCGCGCCGATGACGACATAGACCCACAGCACGGTCTTGAGCTCGCTGGCCTCCACCACCTCGTTGGTCGCGGCCATCACGCCGACGTTGCCCGAGGCCAGGGCGAAGTGCACCGGGCAGGGCGACGGCCCTTCCGCGCCACGGGCGGCGGCATCGCGCTTGCCGTCCTCGCAGATCGCCGGGTCCAGCTCCGGGTGGTCGGCGAAGAAATCGCGGGCGTTGTCGTGGTTGAACCTGTCCACGGCGTCGGTGATGCGGTGGATCGTGGTGGCCTTGTGATCGGAGGTGAAGACGTAGACCGGCATGGCGCTGCAATCGACGTTGAGCAGGCCGGTGGAGGTTTCCACCGGCTTGGTCGACAGCACCAGGGAATCGTGGTTGCGCGGCAGCACGCGAAACTTGACGTGCCCTTCCCAGAAACCCGAGTACACCGCGCGGGCGATGTCCGGCAGGGTGCGCGTGGACGCCACGCCCTCGATGTTGCGCATATGCCAGGCGAAGCGATCCACCTGTCCCAGCGGCTCCGGCTCGATGCAGTCCCAGGAATCCGCCTCGGCCACCACGGTGAGGATGTCGGTGGCGATGGTGAAGTTCTCGGCGATGATGCGCGAATCGCGGTTGTAGACCGAGTCGGGCCGCAGCTCCGGCACGCCGGGCTGGGCATCGCCGATGATGCGCTGCGTCTGCAGCCAGAAGCTGCCGCCCAGCACCACCGCCGCGACCAGCAGCAGCGCGGCCGCGACCGGGGCGGTGGTGATCACCGCCATGCGCTGCCACAAGGCCTCGCCGCTGCGCGCCAGCTGTGCGCGGCGCGCGCGGAAGCTCTCCAGGTCGGCCACGCGCAGGCGCGACAGCCAGATCGGCATCATCACCTTGTTGGTGACGATCACCGCGAACATGCCCAGGCAGGCATTGGCCGCCATCTCGCGGATCACGCCGATCGGCACCAGGGCGATGGTGAGGAAGCCGGCGACGTTGGTGATCAGCGCGATGCTGCCGGGGATGAACAGGCGCTGGAAGGTGGAGCGCGAGGCCTCGAAGGGCGCCTCGCCCTGCACCACCTGGTCGGCCCAGGTGTTGACGTACTGCACGCCGTGCGAGGTGGAGATCGCCAGCACCAGGAAGGGCACCATGATGGCGAAGGGATCCAGGCCATAGCCGAACGTGTGCAGCAGGCCCATTTCCCAGGTCACCGCCACCACCGAGCAGGCCAGCGGCAGCCAGGCCAGGCGCAGGTCGCGCAGGTACAGCAGCAGCGCCAGGAAGGTGCCGAGCACGGTCAGGGCGAAGAAGAACACCACGCTGCGGGTGGCGTCGGTGACGTCGCCGATGACCTTGGCGAAGCCGACGATGTGCACCGTGACGTGCGGGTTGTACTGCGGGTTGGCGATGCGCTCGGCCTGCAGCAGGCGACCCGGTATCTGCAGCACCACCGGCTGGCCGTTCTCGTCCTGCGACGGCGTGTCGATGTGCTGGAACCACAGCTGCCAGCCCGGTTCGGCGTAGCGCTCCGCCAGCACCTGCCCCGCCTTGAACGGCCCATGGTCCGCTTTCAGCTTGAGCAGGTACTTGTCCGGGCTCATGAAGCGCCCGCGCACGTCGCTCTCCAGGCCATGGGCGACACGCTGGTAGTCGGTGCGCGCATTGGTGCTGGGGTTACGCTCCAGCACCTCGGCATAGACCATCGCACCGCGCTGGTCCTGGCTGACCAGGCGGCCGATCACGCCGGCCTTGCCCACCGCCACGCGGATGCCGGCCAGCATCTCCGGCGTCGGCTGGTAGTTGGCCGGGATCACATCCTCGGCGCGAAAGCCGCTGTCCACCACCTCGAGGTAGCGCACGTTGCGGGTGAAGATCGAGGACAGGCGCGCGCGGTCGATGCCGGGAATGAACTCCACTTCCTCGGTCGCCGCCTTGAGGCTGGCCATGAACCCGGGGTTGTAGATGTCGCCCTGGTCCTGCACCAGGGCCACCAGCACGGCATTGGCGCCACCGCCGAGGTCTTCCTGGTAGCGCTGCAGCACCTGCATGTAGGGGTGCTGCAGCGGCACGGTCTTGTCGAAGCTGGCGTCGGGCTTGAGCTGCAGTGCCTGCCACAGCATCGCCAGGGTCATCAACGCCAGCAGCGTGACGCTGACACGACGCCCGCGCGGGCCGTACAGCGCCGGCTCGACGAAGCGGATGATGGACTGGGCGGTCAGCGGCATGGCGGGTTTTCCGGGATTTTGCCTACGCTAACGACCCTGGCGGGGGCTGACTCCGTACGTTTGCAGTAGGCACCGAAACGAATGTGGGAGCGGCTTTAGCCGCGATGGGTTGTCTTGATGACCAACCCATCGCGGCTAAAGCCGCTCCCACGAAGACTACGACGCTTTCAGGGCTAGACCAGCTGCCCGTGGCACTGCTTGTACTTCTTGCCGCTGCCGCAGGGGCAAGGATCGTTGCGGCCGACCTTGGGCATGTCGCGCACCACCGTGCCGGGACGCGACGGCGCCGGCTCGACGGCTTCCAGGCGGCGCGGGGCCCCGCCCTGGGGCGGCTCCACCGCAGGCTCCTCGCTGCCACCGGCCACGTCGGGCGCGGCGGCGTGCTGGAACTGCAGTTCGCGCTCGGCCTGCTGGCGGCGCTGCTCCTCGATCGCCTGCACTTCCTCCTCCGACTGGATGCGGACGCGGGCCAGCATGGAGATGACGTCGTGCTTGAAGCGCGCCAGCATGTCGTTGAACATGCCGAAGGCCTCGCGCTTGTACTCCTGCTTGGGGTCCTTCTGGGCGTAGGAGCGCAGGTTGATGCCCTGGCGCAGGTAGTCCACCGCCGCCAGGTGCTCGCGCCACAGGTTGTCCAGCACCTGCAGCATGATGGCCTTCTCGAAGTGTTCCAGAACGCTGTCGCCGATCTGCTGCTTCTTGGCGGCGTAGCCCTCGCGTACCTTCTCGAGCAGGCGCTCGCGCAGCTTCTTCTCGTTGAGGTCCTGCTCCTCGTCGAGCCACTTGCGCACCGGCAGGTCGAGGTTGAAGTCGCGCCTGAAGGCTTCCGTCAGGCCGTCGACGTTCCACTGGTCCTCGATGGTCTGCGGCGGAACATGGACGTCGATCACGGCGCTGACCACGTCGGGGCGGATCTCCTCGACCATGGCGCTGACGCGCTCGGCGCCCATCAGCTCGTCGCGCAGTTCGTAGACGGCCTTGCGCTGGTCGTTGGCGACGTTGTCGTATTCCAGCAGGTGCTTGCGGATGTCGAAGTTGTGCGCCTCGACCTTGCGCTGCGCTGTCTCGATGGCGCGCGACACCCAGCGGTGCTCGATGGCCTCGCCTTCCTGCATGCCCAGGCCCTGCAGCATGGCGCGCATGCGCGGCGGGGTGAAGATGCGCATCAGCGTGTCGTCCAGCGACAGGTAGAAGCGCGAGGCGCCGGCGTCGCCCTGGCGGCCGGAACGGCCACGCAGCTGGTTGTCGATGCGGCGGGACTCGTGGCGCTCGGAGCCGATGACGTAGAGGCCGCCGGCCTGCAGGACCTGCTCATGACGGCGCTTCCACTCGGCGCGCGCAGCCTCGCGGGCAGCGCTGTCCTCTTCCGGCAGCAGCGCCAGCTCGGACTCCAGGTTGCCGCCGAGCACGATGTCGGTGCCGCGGCCGGCCATGTTGGTGGCGATGGTCACCGCGGCCGGACGGCCGGCCTGGGCGATGATGTCGGCCTCGCGCTCGTGCTGCTTGGCGTTGAGCACCTCGTGCGTGATGTTTTCCTTCTTCAGCAGACCCGACAGCAGCTCGGAGGTCTCGATGCTGGCGGTACCGACCAGTACCGGCTGCTGGCGCGCATGCGCCTCCTTGATCTCGGAGATCACGGCGGCGAACTTGTCCTTGGTGTTCATGAACACCAGGTCGCCATGGTCCTTGCGCAGCATCTGGCGGTTGGTCGGGATGACCACGACCTCCAGGTTGTAGATGCTCTGGAACTCGAAGGCCTCGGTGTCGGCCGTGCCGGTCATGCCGGACAGCTTGTTGTAGAGGCGGAAGTAGTTCTGGAAGGTGATCGACGCCAGCGTCTGGTTTTCCTGCTGGATCTTGACGCCTTCCTTGGCCTCGATGGCCTGGTGCAGGCCGTCGCTCCAGCGGCGGCCGGCCATCATGCGGCCGGTGAATTCGTCGATGATGATCACCTGGCCGCCGCGCACGATGTACTCGACGTCGCGCTTGTACAGGTTGTGCGCGCGCAGCAGCGCGTTGAGGTGATGCATCAGGATGATGTTGGCGGCGTCGTAGAGGCTGTCCTCTTCGCCGAGCAGCTTGGCCGCACGCAGCAGGTCCTCGACCTTCTCGTGGCCGACCTCGGTCAGGTGGACCTGCTTGCCCTTCTCGTCGACCGCGAAGTCGCCGGTGCCCTCTTCGTCGTCGGAGTTCTTTTCGCCACGTACCAGCCGCGGCACGATGGCGTTGATCTTGCGGTACAGCTCCGGGTCGTCGTCGGTGGGGCCGGAAATGATCAGCGGCGTACGCGCCTCGTCGATCAGGATCGAGTCCACCTCGTCGACGATCGCGAAGTTCTGGCCGCGCTGCACCTTGTCGGCCAGCGAGAACGCCATGTTGTCGCGCAGGTAGTCGAAGCCCAGTTCGTTGTTGGTGGCGTAGGTGATGTCGCAGGCGTAGGCCTCGCGCTTCTCCTGCGAGCTCTGGCCGGAGACGACCACGCCCACCGACAGGCCCAGGAAGCGGTAGATGCGCCCCATCCACTCGGAGTCGCGCTTGGCCAGGTAGTCGTTGACCGTGACCACGTGCACGCCCTTGCCGGGCAGCGCATTCAGGTAGGCCGCCAGGGTCGCCACCAGGGTCTTGCCTTCACCGGTGCGCATTTCGGCGATCTTGCCGTCGTTGAGCACGGCGCCGCCGATCAGCTGCACGTCGAAGTGGCGCATGCCCATGGCGCGCTTGCCGGCTTCGCGGACCAGGGCGAAGGCCTCGGGCTGCACCGCCTCCAGCTTCTCGCCCTTGGCCAGGCGCTCGCGGAAGCGCAGGGTCTGCGCCGCCAGCTCGGCATCGCTCATTGCGGCGAACTTCGACTCCAGGCTGCCGACCTGGCGGACCAGGCCCTCGAGCTTCTTCAGCATGCGCTGGTTCCGGCTCCCGAAGATGCGAGCCAGCAGATTGTTAGCCATAAAGTTTTTCGTAGGAAGAGCCGGGGCTTGCAGGGCTACGGCGGGGTCGAGCGGGATATCGGAAAACAGACGTTTATTATGCCTGACTGGGGCCAGCGGGAGCCTTTTCAAGCCCCGGCGCGGGTGGGTCCAGGTCAAAAAAAAGGCGCAGGCCCAAGGGCCTGCGCCGGATTTGATCCGCCAGCGCTCAGTGAGCGGCCTGGATGTACTCCTGCGGATTGACCACGGCGCCGTTGAACAGCACCTCGAAGTGGACATGCGGGGCGGTGGAGCGGCCGGTGGAGCCGACCAGGGCGATGCGCTGGCCCTTGAGGACGCGGTCGCCGACGTTCACCAGGATGCGGCTATTGTGGCCGTAGCGGGTGACATAGCCGTTACCGTGGTTGATCTCGACCAGGTTGCCGTAGCCATTGTGCGGGCCGGCCTGGCTGATCACGCCGGCGGCGGCGGACATCACGTCGGCACCGGCGCGGGCGGCGAAGTCGATGCCGGCGTGCATGGTGGTGCGGCCGGTGAACGGATCGGAGCGCCAGCCGAACAGGGAGGAAATCCACCCGTTCTCCACTGGCCAGCCCGAAGGACGGGTCTGCTTCTGCAGGCGGCTGGCCAGCAGCAGGTCTTCCAGCACGCGCAACTGGCGCTCGCGGTCGGTGAGCTGCTGCTCGAAATCGTCCAGCGAACCGAGCACGGTAGTCAGGCCGCTGCCCTCCACCTCGGCTTCCTCGGGACCACCGATCGGCGGCGGCTGGGCGAAGTCGAACTCGCCCTGCTCCAGGCCGGCGATCTCGGTAAGACGCTGGCCGGCGGCGTTGAGCCGCAGCATGTGGGCCTGCAGCAGGGCGATACGGCGCGCCAGGGCGTTGGCATCTTCCTCGGCGGCAGCGCGGGCCTGCTTGAGCTCGGCACGCTGGGTCTGGACCTCATTGGCCCAGTCGGCGACCAGGCGCTCCGGCAGCACGCCGCGCTGGCCATGGCTGGCATAGCCGGCGAAGAACACCGCGGTGGAAAACACGCCGGTCACCAGCACCATGGGAATCCACAGCCAGACATTGCGACGATCGAGCTTCAGGCGCGTGGTGCGCCCGCGGTTGACGACTATAATGTCCATGAATCGGTATGAACCCCCAAAAAAACAACGGCAAACCCATCGGCGACTGGCTACGGCAACAACCCGCCGAGCTGCGTGGCCTGCTCGACCGCGCGCGCCTGATTGCCGATATGAACCGCGCTCTCCCTTCCTGGTCCGCAGAACCCTGGGTCGCCCTGATCCGGGTTGCCAATGTCCGCGGTGAGACGCTCGTCATCCATGCGAATTCCGCTGCCGCGCTGGTGCCACTGCGTTACCGCAGCACGGCGTTGCTGGCGTGGTTGAACCAGCGCTTCTCGCTCGGATGCACGAAAACGGAAGCAAAAGTCAAGCCTGAACACGCACTCTGATGTGACCCAGTGTACGTGTCGTGTGACGGAAGCCGCAAGTCAGCGACCCGACAAAGGGTCATTCCCGGGGGGAATAGCGTGCGGAATGGGGCAGAATTACCAGCGAATCCCGTTTCAGGCCGCTAAATTCTGTTTATTTATGTCGAATAAAACGGCGCTAGACAATAGTAACTAACGGCGTTCAGGCCGCCGAGGCCAGGCTGCCGCGGGCGAAGGCGATCGGTGGCGGCGACTGCTCGTTGTCGTAGGTGACGATGTCCCAGGCCGACTGGTCGGCCAGCACCGCCCGTACCAGCTTGTTGTTGAGCGCGTGGCCGGACTTGTAGGCGGTGTAGGCGCCCAGCACGGCGTAGCCCAGCAGGTAGAGATCGCCGACCGCATCCAGGATCTTGTGGCGCACGAACTCGTCGTCGTAGCGCAGGCCGTCATGGTTCACCACGCGGTACTCGTCCAGGGCCACGACATTGTCGAGGCTGGCGCCCAGGCCCAGGTTGTTGGAGCGCAGCTGGTCCAGTTCGCGCATGAAGCCGAAGGTGCGGGCGCGGCTGACTTCCTTGATGTAGCTGGCGGTGGAGAAATCCACCACCGAGGACTGGCTGCTGGTCTTGAACACCGGATGCTTGAACTCGATGCCGAAGCTCAGGCGGTAGCCCTCGTAGGGCTCGAAGCGGGCGAACTTGTCGCCGTCCTGCACCTGCACCGGCTGGCGGATGCGCAGGAATTTCTTCGGCGCGTTCTGCTCGTGGATACCGGCGCTCTGGACCAGGTACACGAAGGGGCCGGCGCTGCCATCCATGATCGGCACTTCCGGCGAGGACAGCTCGACGATGCAGTTGTCGATGCCCAGGCCCGCCAGGGCCGACATCAGGTGCTCGATCGTCATGATCTTGGCACCGGTATCGTGGACCAGGGTGCTGCACATCACCGCCTCGCGCAGCAGTTCGGCGCGTGCCGGCACTTCCACGATGGGGCTGAGGTCGGTGCGGCGGAACACGATGCCGGTGTCCGGCCCGGCCGGCAGCAGCGACATGTAAACCTTGCGGCCCGAGTGCAGGCCGATGCCGCTGGCGCGGACGGACTGGCGGAGTGTGCGTTGGCGAACCATGGATAGGGTTGAATCCCGGCTGAGCCCTTGCGGGCTGTTCTGACCGGGCAGTTTATCGCAGATGACCGTAGTTAGTAGATGGATAGCAGGAAACAACCCATGCCCCAGGGGCCGGCTTAACCGCAGATGACTGGAATAGCCGGCCAATAACGCAAAAAAGCGGCCCCGAAGGGCCGCTTTTGCTTTCACTGCCGTCTACTGACGACGATCCACCCTCTGCGCCGGCTTCAGCCGGCGCTTCAGTCGGCCTGGTTACGCAGGAAGGCCGGGATGCTGAGGATATCGTCGTCCAGCAGCGGGAAGGACGAGCCGCCGCCCACCGCCACCTTCTGCTGCTGGCGCGGATAGCCCAGTTCCGGCGTGACGCGACCCTGCATGGGCTGCGGCGCCATCGGCTGCTCCACCGGCTTGATGAACTGCGCAACCTTCGGGTTGAGCACCGGCATCTGCTGCTGGGGCACCGGGGCCGCCATCGACACCGCCTTGCCGCCGGCCAGGCCGGTGGCGACGACGGTGACGCGCAGCTCACCGTTGAGGTTCGGGTTGACCGACATGCCGCACTTGGCGTCGGCCTCGTCCGAGGCGATTTCGTAGACGCGGGAGTTGACGTACTCCCACTCTTCCATCGTCAGGCTCTCATCGCAGGTGACGTTGACCAGCAGGCCACGGGCACCGTGCAGCTCGATATCGTCGAGCAGCGGGCTGGACAGGGCCATCTCGACGGCCTTCTGCGCGCGGCCTTCACCGGAGGCGTAGCCGATGCCCATCATCGACATGCCGCGGTTGGACATGACGGTCTTGACGTCGGCGAAGTCGACGTTCATGTGGCCCGGGCGGGTGATCAGCTCCGAGATGCCCTGGACCGCGTTCTGCAACACGTCGTTGGCCGACTTGAAGCAGTTCAGCACGGTGATCTTGGTGCCGAGCACCAGGCCGAGCTTCTCGTTGGGGATCAGGATCAGGGAGTCGGTGAACTGGCGCAGTTCGTCGATGCCCTTGAGCGCCGTGGCCATGCGCTTCTTGCCCTCGTGGATGAAGGGCTTGGTCACCACGGCAACGGTCAGGATGCCGAGTTCCTTGGCCACCTGCGCGATCACGGGCGCCGCACCGGTGCCGGTGCCGCCGCCCATGCCGGCGGTGATGAACAGCAGGTCCGTGCCCTCGATCAGGTCGCGGATGCGATCACGGTCCTCTTCGGCGGCCTGGCGGCCGACGGCGGGATCGGAACCGGCGCCGAGGCCGCGGGTGATGCCCGCGCCGATCTGCAGCTGGCCGGTGGGCACGCAACGCTCAAGGTGGTCGCGGTCGGTATTGGCGACGATGAATTCGACGCCGTCGATGCCGGCCTGGGCCATCTGGTTGACGGTGTTGCAACCGCCGCCGCCAACGCCCACGACGCGGATGACCGCGCGCTTCTTCTGGCCATCCATCAATTCAAAGATTTCCCGCGTCTGTGCGCCCATATCGTGCTCCTGCGTCTTGCGACGCTGCTGACCGTTGCCTGAGTCTCAAATAACGCCGCGCCGATCATGCTGCCGACACCGCAAGGACTGTGTTGAATCTGTTCTTTTTACTAAAAATGAAAATAATTCAACACAGTGCCAATGTCAACAACAATCTGTCGCGATCCATTCCAAAATCACTGCCGGCCTGTGACCGGCTTTGCGCTTTTCCGCGCCCTCAAAAATTGCCTTTCAGCCACTCGCCGATGCGCTGCAGCGCGAAACCCGCGCCGCCGCTGTTGCCGCCGCGCGCCGAGTCGCTGCGCGGCAGCGACTGGCGTCCATACAGCAGCAGGCCGGCGGCCGTGGCGTAAGCCGGGCTGCCGACCACTTCGTCGATGCCGCTGACGTGCTGCGGCACGCCCAGGCGCACCGGCAGTTCGAACACTTCCTCGGCCAGGTCGGCGACACCGGGCATCTGCACCGCGGCACCGGTCAGGACCACGCCCGCCGGGATCGCGTCGTACCAGCCGCTGCGCTGCAGCTCCTTGCGCACGAAGCGGAACAGCTCCTCGTAGCGCGGACGGATCACCTCGGCCAGGGTCAGGCGCGACAGGCGCCGCGAGCCTTCGCCGACGCCGCGGATCTCGATCTCCTCGTGCGCCGCCGCCAGGTGCGGCATGGCGCAGCCAAACTGGATCTTGATCTCCTCGGCCTGCTGCGCCGGGATGCGGAAGGCCATGGCGACGTCGTTGGTGACGTGGTTGCCGGCCACCGGCAGCACCGCGGTATGGCGGATCGCGCCGCCCTTGAACACGGCGATGTCGCTGGTGCCGCCGCCGATGTCCAGGGCGCAGACGCCGGCCTCGCGCTCGTCCGGCAGCAGCACGGCCTCGGCGGCCGCCAGGTGCTGCAGGATCAGGCGGTCGACGCGCAGGCCGCAGGCCTCGACGCACTTCGACAGGTTCTGGATCGAGCTGGAGCTGCCGTGGATGACGTGGACATTGGCTTCCAGGCGCACGCCGTACTGGCCGACCGGGTCCTGGATGCCGCGCTGGCCGTCGATCACGAATTCCTGCGGGATCACATGCAGGATGCGGCGGTCGGCCGGCATCGGGATCGCCTTGGCGGTCTCGATCGCGGCGTCGACGTCGCGCTCGGTGACCTCGCGCTGGCGGATCGCCGCCAGGCCCAGGGAGTTGCCGGACTGGATGTGCTGGCCGGACAGGCCGACGTAGACCGACTGCGCGCGGCAGTTGGCCATGTGCTCGGCGTTCTCCACCGCGCGGCGGATCGCCTGCACGGTGGCGTCGATGTTGACCACCTCGCCGCGGTTGAGCCCGCGCGAGGCATGCTCACCGTGCCCGACGATGTCGACGCCGCCCTCGGGCAGTACCTGCCCGATCACGGCGACGCACTTGGTCGTGCCGATGTCCAGGCCGACCAGCAGATTGCGCACTTCGCGCTTAGCCATTCTTCTCGCTCCCGCCCACCGCGTTGTTGGGCTGCGGCTGCGGCTGCGGCTGCGACCGCCAGCCCACCGCGAACCCGTTGGTGTAGCGCAGGTCGATATGTCCGACCTGCGGCAATTCTTCCGCCAGCTTGCGCAGCACCGCGCCCAGCAGCATGTCCAGCTTCTCGTCCGGCGTGCCGCGGCCCAGGCGCAGCTCGATGCCGTCGCGGGTGCGGGCGGTCCATTCGCCGCGTGCGTCCTGGTTCAGCGCCGACAACGCAAAAGGCGTCTCGCGCAGGCGTTCCTGCAGGCGCTGGTAGGTCTCCATCACCTCGCGCTCGTGCCCGGGGATACCACCGAGCAAGGGCAGCTTGCCGGGGATCTCCTCGGCCTTGGGCGTGAACACGCGCGACTCGGTGTCCACCAGGTCATCCTGGTTCCAGCGGGCGAAGGGCTCGCGCTCCCAGATGCGCACGCGCAGCGTGCCCGGCCAGATGCGCTCGACGCGCGAGCGCGACACCCAGGGCAGCGCCGCCAGGCGATCGCGCGCGCCGGCCAGCGGCAGCGCCAGGAAGCCGCGGTCCAGCTCCGGCCGCAGCGCAGCCTCGATGTCGGCGGCGGCGACGCGGTCGAAGGAACCCAGGATTTCCAGTTCGGCGACGTCCGGGCTGCTGGTGGCGCGCAGCAGCAGCAAGCCGCAGCAGCCGACCGCGACCATCCCCAGCAGCCCCAGCAGGAAGGGCTTGAGATTGATCGCCGGCATGCGCAGGTCGCTCATCGTCATCACCGTCATGACTGGCGCCCCAGCGTGGTCTCGAGCAGGCGCCAGCACAGTTCATCGAACTCGATGCCCTGTGCACGCGCCGCCATCGGCGCCAGGCTGTGCGAGGTCATGCCCGGCAGCATGTTGATCTCCAGCAGCCAGGGATTGCCCTGCGCGTCCATCATGAAGTCGACGCGCCCCCAGTCGCGGCCGTCGACCAGTTCGAAGGCACGCCTGCAGATGTCCTGGCAGCGCTTCTCGTGCTCGGGGGACAGGCCTGCCGGGCAGTGGTATCGGGTGTTGTCCGAGATGTACTTGGCGTGATAGTCGTAGAACTCGCCGTCCGGCTCGATGCGGATCACCGGCAGCGCTGCGCCGCCGAGGATGAAGCAGGTGTACTCGCCGCCGGCGATGAACTTTTCGGCGATCACCACGCGGCCCGCGCCCAGGGCTTCGTGGAAGGCCTTCTCGACCTGGTCGGCGGCCTTGACCTTGCTGACGCCGACGCTGGAACCGTCCGCCGCCGGCTTGATGATGAAAGGGTAGCCGAAGCGCTCGGCCGCGAAGCGCGCGTCGCCCACGGTCTGCAGCACCGCGAAGTCCGGCGTCGGCAGGCCCTCGGCCTTCCAGATGCGCTTGGTGCGCAGCTTGTCCATTGCCAGCGCCGAGCCCAGCACGCCGCTGCCCGGGTAGGGGATGCCGAGCAGGTCCAGCACCGCCTGCACCGTGCCGTCTTCGCCACCGGTGCCGTGCATGATGTTGAAGACGCGATCGTAACCCTGGTCGCCCAGGCCCAGCAGGACGCTGCGGTCCACAACATCAACCGCGGTCACATCGATGCCGCGACGCTGCATCGCTTCCACCACGTTCTTGCCGCTCCACAGCGAGACCTCGCGCTCGGCGGACCAGCCGCCGAGGAGGACTGCGACGCGGCCAAAGGCCTTGGGATCGGTCACGCGGGTCATGCCACTTCTCCAACTACCCTTACTTCAGGAATCAGCTCGATTCCCGTCTTTTCGCGGACCACGCCGCGCACCTGCGCGATCAGCGCCTCGACGTCGGCCGCCAGTGCGCCCTCGTCGGTGATGATGAAATTGGCGTGCAGCTCCGAGACCTGCGCGCCGCCGAGGCGCAAGCCCTTGAGGCCGCAGCTTTCGATCAGCCGCGCCGCGTGGTCGCCCGGCGGATTGCGGAAGGTGCTGCCGGCGCTGGGCTTGCCGACCGGCTGCGTCGCCTTGCGCTTCGCCAGCCATTGCTTCATGTCCTGCGCCGCCGTGCCGGTGGTGTCGGGCGTGAAGCCGAAGCGCGCGGCCAGGAACCCCACCATGCCCTGCGGCCACTCGACGTGGCGGTAGCCGTAGCGGAACTCGCTGCGCGGCAGCCAGGCGCTGCGGCCGTCACGGTAAAGAACCTCGACTTCATGGACGTGGTTCCAGGTCTCGCCGCCGTGCGCGCCGGCGTTCATCGCCAGGGCGCCGCCGACGGTGCCGGGGATGCCGGCGAAGAAACCGGCGCCGGCCAGGCCCTCGCCGGTGGCGTACTTGGCCATGCGCGCGCAATGCACGCCGGCCTCGGCATGGATGCCGGCGTCGCCGTGGCGCTGCAGTTCCTCCAGCGCGCCGTGCAGGGCGATGACCGTGCCGCGCACGCCGCCGTCGCGCACCAGCAGGTTGCTGCCCAGGCCGATCCACAGGATCGGCTCGCTCTGCGGCAGGCCGCGCACGAAATCGACGAGATCGTCGCGTCCGGCCGGCTCGTAGTAGCGGTCGGCAGGGCCGCCGACGCGCCAGGAGGTATGGCGCGACAGCGGCTCGTTGATCAGGAGCTGGCCGCTCACGTGCTACCGCTCCGGTAGCGCGACAGCAGCGCCGGTGCCGTGCCGATGTCGCCGGCACCCAGCGTCAGGATCAGGTCGCCGTCGCGGATGATCGACTCCAGCGCGCCCGGCAGCTCCTGCACACCGCGGATCAGCACCGGCTCGACCTTGCCGCGCGCGCGGATGCCGCGCGCCAGGGCGCGGCCGTCGGCACCCTCGATGGGCGTCTCGCCGGCGGCGTAGACCTCGGTCAGCAGCAGCGCGTCGGCACTGCTGAGGATGTCGCAGAAATCGTCGAACAGGTCGCGGGTGCGCGAGTAGCGGTGCGGCTGGAAGGCCACCACCAGGCGCCGCTGCGGGTGCGCCGCGCGCATCGCCTGGAAGGTCGCCGCGATCTCGCGCGGGTGGTGCCCGTAGTCGTCTACCAGTAGCGCGGTGCCCTGCGGGAATTTCAGTTCGCCGTGCGGCTCGCAGCGGCGGCCGACGCCCTGGAAGCCGCTGAGGGCGCGGCGGATGGACTCCACGCTCACGCCCAGTTCGCGGCCGATCGCCACCGCCACCAGGGCGTTCTGCACGTTGTGGTTGCCCGGCAGGTTGAGATGGAACTCTTCCTGCGTGCCGTCGCGGAAATGCACCGTGAAATGCGCACCGGCGCCTTCCGGCCGCACATCGCTGGCGCGCACGTCGGCATCGTCGGCGAAGCCGTAGGTCAGCAGCGGGCGGCCGATGTCGTTGATGGTCTCGCGGATCACCGGATCGTCGATGCACATCACGGCCAGGCCGTAGAACGGCAGGCGGTGCAGGAACTCGACGAAGGTGGCGCGCAGGCGGCGGAAGTCGCCGCCGTAGGTTTCCAGGTGATCGGCGTCGATGTTGGTGACGGCCGAGATCATCGGCGACAGGTGCAGGAACGAGGCGTCGCTCTCGTCCGCTTCGGCCACCAGGTACTGGCCCTCGCCCAGGCGCGCGTTGGCGCCGGCCGACTTGAGCTTGCCGCCGATGACGTAGGTCGGATCGAGCCCGCCCTCGGCCAGCACACTCGACACCAGGCTGGTGGTGGTGGTCTTGCCATGGGTGCCGGCGATGGCGATGCCATAGCGGAAGCGCATCAGCTCGGCCAGCATCTCGGCGCGGCGCACCACCGGGATATGCTGCTCGTGCGCGTACTCCAGCTCCGGGTTGCCGCTCTTGACCGCGGTGGACACGACGATGGCATCGGCGCCCAGCGCATTCTCGCGGCGATGTCCGAAGAAGATCTTCGCGCCGGCCTCGGCCAGGCGCTGGGTGGCGGCGCTTTCCTTGAGGTCGGTGCCGCTGACTTCGTAGCCGAGGTTGATCAGCACTTCGGCGATGCCGGCCATGCCGGAGCCGCCGATGCCGAGCATGTGGATGCGGCGCACGCGGCGCATCGGAGTGTCCATCATGGTCTTCCTGCTCATGCCCTGGCACTCCCCTGCGCGAGACATTCGGCGACGATGCGCTCCGTGGCGTCGGTCCAGGCGGCGCGGCGCGCAGCCTCGCCCATCTGCGCCAGCGCGGCGCGGTCGGACAGCAGCGCCGACAGCAGCGCCGACAGCAGTTCCGGGTTGAGGTCGCGCTCCTGCACCAGCTGCGCGGCGCCGGCAGCGACCAGGTATTCGCCGTTGCGGGTCTGGTGGTCGTCCACCGCCGCCGGGAACGGCACCAGCAGCGCGGCACAGCCGGCGGCCGCCAGCTCGGCGATCGTGGAGGCGCCGGCACGGCAGACCACCAGGTCGGCCCAGGCATAGGCGGCCGGCATGTCGTCGATGAAGGCCTCGATCGAGGCAGCGACGCCGGACTCGGCATAGCACTGCTGCGCGGTCTCCAGCGTGCGGCCGGCCTGGTGGCGGACCTGCGGCCGCGCCGCCTCGGGCAGCAGCGACAAGGCCTTGGGCACCAGCGTATTGAGCGCCTTGGCGCCCTGGCTGCCACCGACCACCAGCACGCGCATCGCGCCCTCGCGCGCCAGGCGCTGCGACGGGGCCGGCAGTTCGGCGAAGCCGGCGCGCACCGGGTTGCCCACGGTCAGCGCCTTGCTGAAGGTATGGGGGAAGGCTTCCAGCACGCGGCTGGCGATGCGCGCCAGCAGGCGGTTGGTCATGCCGGCGGCGGCGTTCTGCTCATGGATCAGCAGCGGCCGGCGCGTCAGCCAGGCGGCGACGCCACCGGGGCCGGCGGCGAAGCCGCCCATGCCCAGCACCAGCTGCGGCTGCTGGCGGCGCAGCACCGCGATCGCGTCGCGCAGCGCGCGGATCAGCAGCAGCGGCGCCTGGAACAGCTTGGCGATGCCCTTGCCGCGCAGGCCGCTGACACGGATGAATTCGATGGCGATGCCATGCCCGGGCACCGTGCGCGACTCGAAGCTGTCGGGTGCGCCCATCCACACCACCTCGTGGCCCTGCTTGCGCAGGGCGTCGGCGATGGCCAAGGCAGGGTACACGTGGCCGCCGGTGCCACCCGCCATGATCATCACCTTCATGATCCGTTCTCCGCCAGCCAAGGAGTCGTCGGTTCCTTGCGACGCGAACGCGCAGGAGTCTCTCGCGTTTCGCGCGTCGGATGCTCGGTCGGCACCGCCGGCTCTTCGCCGGCGCGCTGCGCGCGGTTCTCGTAGTCCACGCGCAGGATCAGGCCCAGCATCGCGCAGACCATGATCAGCGAGGACCCGCCGTAGCTCATCAGCGGCAGCGTCAGGCCCTTGGTCGGCAGCATGCCCATGTTCACGGCCATGTTGATCAGCGCCTGCAGGCCCAGCCAGCTGGCCAGGCCGTAGCACAGGCAGCCCTGGAACAGGCGGCCGTTGGCCTCGGCCTCGCGGCCGATGACGAAGCCGCGCCAGACCAGCACGCCGAACAGCAGCACCAGGCCCAGCACGCCCATCAGGCCGAACTCCTCGGCCAGGATCGCGAAGATGAAATCGGTGTGCATTTCCGGCAGGTACAGCAGCTTCTGCACGCTGTTGCCCAGGCCCACGCCGGCCCATTCGCCGCGGCCCACCGCGATCAGCGACTGCGCCAGCTGCCAGCCACCGTTCTCGACGTCGGCCCAGGGGTCGGTGAAGTTCAGCAGGCGGCGCAGGCGATAGGGCTCGGCCACCGCCAGCAGCGCCACCGCGCCGCTGGCGAGCAGACCGGCAGTCACGAAATAGACCACCCGCGCACCACCCAGGAACAGCATCAGGAAGGCCACCGCCAGCAGGATCACGGTGGCGCCGAAGTCCGGCTCCAGCAGCAGCAGGAAGCACGGGATCAGCAGCAGGGCGATCGGCTTGAACAGTCCGCGGAAGCCGTTCTGCAGCTCCGCCTGGCGGCGCGTGATGTAGCCGGCCAGGAACAGGATCAGCGCCA
Organism: Solimonas sp. K1W22B-7; assembly: GCF_003428335.1. GTDB lineage: Bacteria > Pseudomonadota > Gammaproteobacteria > Nevskiales > Nevskiaceae > Solimonas_A. The sequence goes on along the minus strand of NZ_CP031704.1, from coordinate 1,073,779 downwards.
GGCGCGCCGGCTCCGAGGCCTGCAGGCGGAACAGTTCGAGATCGATCCAGCGGCGCGCGCTGTTGACCTTGACGCCGATGCCCGGGATCAGCACCACGATCAGCAGGAACACGGCGAAGCCGACCAGCAGGAAGCCGCTGCGCTCCCATTGCCGCGTCGGCACGCAGTACATGGTGAACCCGGCCAGGAAGCCCAGGCCGATGAACAGCATCTGGCGATAGAAGAAATAAAACGGCTGGCCGGTCAGCTTCTCGGCCTGCGCCACCGAGGCGGAGGCCACCATCACCACGCCCCAGGTCAGCAGGATCGCGGCGGCAAGGCTGAGCCAGACGTCCATGCCATAGCGGGCGCGGGGCATCGGCAGGGAGAGGGACAAATTCATTTCATCGCCTCCACCGCGGCGCGGAACTGGTTGCCGCGGTCGACGTAGCTCTTGAACTGGTCGAAGCTGGCACAGGCCGGCGACAGCAGCACGCGGTCGCCGCGCGCGGCCAGGGCGCGGGCACGGGCCAGGGCGGCCAGCATGTCGGGCTCGCGGTAGACCGGCAGCGCGCCCTGGATGTCGGATTCGATGCGGCTGGCGTCCTCGCCGAACAGGATCGCGGCGCGGCCCTTGATGGCCAGGGCCGGGCGCAGTTCGCTGAAGCTCTGGCCCTTGCCCTGCCCGCCCGCCAGCCAGACGATGCCGGGCGGCAGGCCGTTGAGCGCCGCCAGCGTCGAGCCGACGTTGGTGCCCTTGGAATCGTTGAAGTACTGCACGCCGTCGATCTCGGCGACGAACTGGCAGCGGTGCGCCAGCCCGCCGAACTCGCGCAGCGCGCGCAGCGAAGCCTCGCGCGGAATGCCGGCGGCATCCGCCAGCGCCAGCGCGGCCAGCGCGTTGGCCGCATTGTGCAGGCCGTGAATCTTCAGCTCCGACACACGCAGCAGGCGCTCGTCGCCGACCGACAGCCAGGTGTCGCCATCGCGCAGGATCAGGCCGTAGTGCCCGGCCAGCGGCGGGTTGGCGCCGAAGCTGATCGCCGACGGCGGCGACAGCGCCATCACGGTCAGGTCCTCGCGGTTGGTCACGGCAGTGCCGCAGCGGTCGAAGATGCGGGCCTTGATCGCGCCGTAGTGCGCCATCGTGCCGTGGCGGTCGAGGTGGTCCTGCGACAGGTTGAGGAGGGTGGCGGCGACGCAGGACAGGCTCTGCGTGGTCTCCAGCTGGAAGCTCGACAGCTCCAGCACGTAGAGCTGGGCGTCCTCACGCAGCAGGTCCAGCGCCGGCGTGCCGAGGTTGCCGCCGATGCCCGCGCGCAGGCCCGCGGCCAGGGCCATTTCGCCGACCAGGGTGGTGACGGTGCTCTTGCCGTTGGACCCGGTGATGCCGATCACCGGAGCCTTGGCGGCACGGGCGAACAGTTCGATGTCGCCGGCCAGCGGCACGCCGGCGGCGGCCAGCTCGCGCACGAAGGGATCGTCCAGCGATACGCCCGGCGACAGCACGGCCTCGGCGTAGCCTTCGATCGGGCCTGGCGCGGCGAAGGCGCCGCAGTGGAACTGCACCTGCGGCAGTTCGCGACGCAGTGCGTCAAGGCCGGCCGGGCGTGCGCGGCTGTCGGTCGCGGTCAGCAGCGCGCCCTCGCGCGCGAGGTAGCGCAGCGCCGAGGCGCCACTGGCGCCCAAGCCCACTACCAAGATCTGCTTTCCGGCGTAGCGGCTCATCTGATCTTCAGGGTGGACAGGCCAACCAGCACCAGGATCAGGGTGATGATCCAGAAGCGCACGATGATCTTGGGCTCGGGCCAGCCCTTCAGTTCGTAGTGGTGGTGCAGCGGCGCCATGCGGAAGATGCGCTTGCCGCCGCTGTACTTGAAGTACAGCACCTGCAGCGCCACCGACACGGTCTCGGCGACGAATACGCCGCCCATGATCGCCAGCACCAGTTCCTGGCGCACCATCACCGCGACCACGCCCAGCGCGGCGCCCAGCGCCAGCGCGCCGACGTCGCCCATGAAGACCTGCGCCGGATAGGCGTTGAACCACAGGAAACCCAGGCCCGCGCCGGCGATGGCGGTGCAGAAGATCGCGATCTCGCCGACACCCGCGATGTAGGGAATGCCCAGGTACTCGGCGAACTTGACGTTGCCGCTGGTGTAGGCGAACACCGCCAGCGCCGAGGCCACCAGCACGGTCGGCAGGATCGCCAGCCCGTCGAGGCCGTCGGTGAGGTTGACGGCGTTGCTGCTGCCGACGATCACGAGGTAGGCCCAGGGGATGAAGAAGATGCCCAGGGAAATGGTCACGTCCTTGAGGAACGGGAAGTACAGCGTCGCTTCCGCCGGGGTCTTCTGGGTAGCGAACAGCAGCATCGCCACGCCGAAGCCGGCCAGCGACAGCCAGAAGTACTTCTTGCGTGCCGGCAGGCCCTTGGGATTCTTGTTCTTGATCTTGATGAAGTCGTCGGCGAAACCCACGGCGCCGAAGGCCAGCGTCACCAGCAGTGCGAACCAGACGAAGCGGTTGGTCAGGTTGGCCCAGAGCAGCGTCGATACCGTGATCGCGCAGAGGATCAGCACGCCGCCCATGGTCGGGGTGCCGGTCTTCTTCAGGTGCGACTGCGGGCCGTCGCTGCGCACCGGCTGGCCGAACTTGAAACGGTACAACCGCTCGATCATCCAGGGTCCGAAGGCGAAGGAGAACACCAGCGCGGTAAGGATTCCCAGCACCGCGCGGATCGTCAGGTAGTTGAACAGGTTGAAGCCGCTGATGTGCGGCTGCAGGTATTGGGCAAGGTGATAGAGCATTTCAGTGTTCCCCCGCGGACGCTTCACCGGTGAGTGCCGCGACCACGCGCTCCATGCGCGCGGACCGCGAACCCTTCACCAGCACCACGGTCTGCGCATCGAGTTGTTGGTTGGCGGCAGCGGCGAGTTCCTCGACGCTGTCGTAGGCCTGGGCACCCCGGCCGAAAGCTTCCGCGGCGCGGCGCGCCAGCGGCCCCAGTGTCAGCAGCCGGTCGATCCCCAGGTCACGCGCGATGCGGCCGGCATCGGCGTGCAGCTGCTCGGTTCCCGGACCCAGTTCGGCCATGCCGCCGAGGATGGCCCAGCGTTTGCCGGCCATGCCGGCCAGCAGTTCCAGGCCGGCGCGCAGCGAAGTCGGGTTGGAGTTGTAGCTGTCGTCGAGCAGTCGCGCGCCCTGCGGCGTGGTCTTCCAGGACAGCCGCCCGGAAGGCGCATCGACCGCGGACAGGCCCTGGGCGACCTGCTGCAGGTCCAGGGCCAGCGCCACGCCGCAGGCCGCGGCGGCCAGCGCATTGGCGACCATGTGCCGGCCCGGCAGCGGCAGGCGCACGCTCTGGCGGCCGTTGGGCGCGCGCAGCTCGAACTGCATCGCCGAGGGCGCCTCCGGCGGCTCGGGGTGTGCGTGCAGCGCGCGTACGTCGGCATCCTCGCCGAAGCCGAACGTCAGCACCGAGGCGTGACGCGCCAGGTCGCGCCACAGCGGCGCGTAGACATCGTCGGCATTGATCACGGCGACGCCGCCGGCCAGCGCGGCGAACAGCTCGCCCTTGGCCCGGGCCACGCCCTCGCGCGAGCCGAAACCTTCCAGGTGCGCATCGCCGGCCTGCGTTATCACGCCCACGTCGGGACGCGCCAGCCTTGCCAGCAGCGCGATCTCGCCCGGGTGGTTGGCGCCCATCTCGATCACTGCCGTGCGGTGCTCTTCACGCAGGCCCAGCAGCGTCAACGGCACGCCGATGTGGTTGTTGAGATTGCCGTGCGTCGCCAGCACCGGCCCGCGCGCGGCGAACACCGAGGCCAGCAGCTGCTTGGTGGTGGTCTTGCCGTTGCTGCCGGTTACCGCGACCACCGGGATGTCGAAACGGCTGCGCCAGTCGGCGGCATAGTCCTGCAGCGCCTTGAGCGTGTCGCCGACCACCACCTGCGGCAGCGGCAGCGCGACGCGGCGCGACACCAGGGCACCGGCGGCGCCGGCGGCCGCGGCGGCTTCGAGGAAATTGTGGCCGTCGAAACGGTCGCCCTGCAGCGCCACGAACAGGTCGCCGGGCTGCAACGCGCGCGTGTCGGTGACGACGCGGTCGAAGCCGGCATCGGTGCCGGCCAGTTCGCCGCCGAGGAGGCGTGCCAGCGTAGCGAGCCGGTCCATCATGCGGCGGCTCCCAGCAACTGCGCGACCTGGACGCGATCGCTGTAATGGCGGCGCTCGGCACCGTAGATCTGGTAGTCCTCGTGACCCTTGCCGGCCACCAGGACGGTATCGCCGGGGCCGGCCTCGCGCAGCGCAGCGGCGATCGCCTCGCTGCGGCTGTGGATCACGCGCACCGCGGCGGGGCCGGTCATGCCGCCGCGGATCGCGGCGACGATCGCGGCCGGGTCCTCGCTGCGCGGATTGTCGTCGGTGACGATGACCTGGTCGGCACCGTTGGCCGCGGCGGCGCCCATCAGCGGGCGCTTGCCGCGGTCGCGGTCGCCGCCGCAGCCGAACACGCACCACAGGGTCTGCGCGGTGTGTGCGCGCGCGGCGCTCAGCGCGGCGGCGAGCGCCCCCGGCGTGTGGGCATAGTCCACCACCACCAGCGCCGGCGAGGCCGGTCCGCGGAAGGCTTCCATGCGGCCCGGCACCGTCACGGCCTCGCCCAGCGCGGCGACCGCCTGCTGCAGGGTGAAGCCGCCATGCAGCACCGCGGCCAGTGCGGCCAGCAGGTTGTAGGCATTGAAGCGGCCGAGCAGGCGGCTGTGCAGCGTCGCCTGGCCCCAGCTGCTGTCGATCTGCAACTCGATGCCGCGTTCGTGCAGGCGCAGGCCGCGACCGATCAGGTAGGCGCCGCCGGTCGGCACATCACCGTCGAGGCCGTAGCGCGTCACGCCGGCATGGCCGTCGAACTCGCCGGCCCAGGCGGCGCCACGCGCGTCGTCACGGTTCAGCACGATGGCACGCAGGCCCTCGCGCTCGAACAGACGGCGCTTGGCGGCGGCGTAGTGCTCCACCGTGCCGTGGTAGTCGAGATGGTCGCGGGTGATGTTGGTCAGCACCGCCACGTCGAACTCGACGCCGGCGACGCGGGCCTGGTCCAGGGCGTGGGAGGAGACCTCCATCGCACAAGCCATGGCGCCCAGTTCGTGCTGGTGCGCCAGCAGGCGCTGCAGGCTGACCGGATCCGGCGTGGTGTGGTCGCCGCTGGCAAGCGCGCCGGAGCGACCGGTACCCAGCGTACCGACATAGACGCAGGGCTGCCCGAGGCGCTCGAGAGTCTGCGCCACCAGGTGCGCGGTGGAGGTCTTGCCGTCGGTGCCGGTGATGCCGACCGTGTAGAGATGACGCGAGCCGTGGCCGTAGAAGCGCGCGGCAATCTCGCCGACCTGCGCCGACAGGCCCGGCACCGCGACCACCGGCACGCCGGCCTGCGGCGCCGACCAGCCCTCGGCCGGTTCCCAGGCGATGGCGGCGGCACCCTGCTCCAGCGCCTGCTCGGCATAGGACAGGCCGTGCTGGCCCTGCCCGCGGCAGGCCATGAACAGGTCGCCGTGACCGACGCGGCGGCTGTCCATCTGCACACCGCCGATCTCGGTATCGGGCGCATCGGCCAGGCCTTCGAGCAGGCTGCGCAGGGAGCGCGCGTGGCGGCTCATCGCGTCAGCTCCGGGTTCGGCGGCGGCATGGCGTGCTGCGCGGCGACCTGCACCGGCGACACCGCGCCGGGCTGCGCCATGGTGCGCGGCGGCGGGGGCGGCATGTCGTCGGGCGGAATCTGCAGCAGGCGCGCCGCGCCCTGCATCACGCGCGAGAACACCGGGCCGGACACCAGGCCACCGTAGTAGGCGCCGGCGCTGGGCTCGTCGATCATCACCAGGCCGACCAGGCGCGGATGCTCGGCCGGCATCATGCCGATGAACACCGACTGGTGCTTGTCGCCGTGGTAGCCGCCGGTTTCGGAGGCCTTGCGCACGGTGCCGGTCTTGGCGGCGACGCGGTAGCCCGGGATCGCGGCGCGGATGCCGGTGCCGTCGGGCGAGACCACGCCCTCCAGCATCTTGCGCACGTTGCGCGCGGTCTGCGCCGACACCGCGCGCTGTGGCGGCGTGGCCTGCTCGTTCTGCACCAGTCGCAGATGCGGCATCAGGCCGTCGTTGGCCAGCGCCGAATAGGCCCGCACCAGGTGCAGCGCGTTGACCGACAGGCCGTAGCCATAGGACGCCGTGGCGGTGGCGATCTGGCCCCACTCGCGGTAGTTGCGCAGCAGCGGATTGACCTCGCCGGGGAAGCCGGAATACACCGGCTCGCCCATGCCGAAGCGCTGGTAGCCGTTCCACACCGCCTCGGCGCCGATCGTGAGGCCGACCTTGGCGGCGCCGACGTTGCTGGACTTGCTCAGCATCTTAGCCAGGTCGACCACGCCCTGCGGGTGCACGTCGCGCACGGTCAGCGCACCGACCTTGTAGGTGCCGGGCGTGGTGTCGATCAGGCTGGTGGTCTGGAACACGCCCAGTTCCAGCGCCTGCGCCACCAGCAGCGGCTTGACCGTGGAGCCGGGCTCGAAGCTGTCGACGATGGCGCGGTTGCGCGTGCCGCTGGAACGACGCTCCGGCGGGTTGTTCGGGTTGAAGCCGGGCTGCGAGGCCACGGCGAGGATTTCGCCGGTGGTGCTGTCGGCCACCACGATCAGGCCGCCCTTGGCCTTGTTCTCCGCCACCGCCGCCTTGAGCTCGCGGTAGGCCAGGTACTGGATGCGCAGGTCGATGGTCAGCTGCACGTCCTTGCCGGAGGCCGCGGCGACCGATTCAAGGTTGTCGTCGACCACGCGGCCCTGGCGGTCGCGGATCACGCGGCGCGAGCCGGCCTTGCCGCTGAGCAGGGTTTCCTGCGCCTTCTCGATGCCTTCCAGGCCATCGCCGTCGCGGCCGCAGAAGCCGACCAACTGGCCCGCCACCTCGCCCGCCGGGTAGTAGCGCGCGTAGGCCGGCTCGGAGAACACGCCCGGCGCCTTCAGCGACAGCGCGCGCTGCGCGTCGATCGGCGGCAGCGGATCGCTGATGTAGACGAACTTGCGGTCCTTGCGCTGCTTCAGGAACTTCTCGAAGTTGCGCGGATTCTTGTTGAGCAGCTTGGCCAGCGCGCTGACATGCTGCGGCGAGTCCAGCAGGGCCGAGGGCACCGCCCACAGCGACTCCACCGGCGCCGACAGCGCCAGCGGCTCGCCGCGGCGGTCGGTGATGGCACCGCGGTGCGCAGGGATCAGCATGGTGCGGATGTGGCGCTTGTTGCCTTCCTGCAGCAGGAAGTCGCGCTCCAGCACCTGCAGCTGGAAGGCACGGCCGACCACGGTCGCCGCACCCAGGCTGAGCACGCCCAGCACCAGCCAGCGACGCCAGGTCGCCACCGGGCCGGCCACGGGATTCGGACGGGCGCCGCTCACGGGCGGTCTCCGACGATGACGTAGTCGCGCGGCTCGGTCATGCCGAGCTGTTCGCGGGCGATGCGGTCGACGCGCGCGTTGTGCGACAGCGTGGCCTCTTCCAGCTGCAGCTGCGCCCACTCCATGTCCAGGCGGGTCTGCTCGCCGCGCAGCTTTTCCAGATCGTTCACCAGCGCGCGGTTCTCGTGCTTGGTGCGGATCACGGCCAGCGCCGAGGCCACCACGGCGATGGAGAGCATCATCGGCATGATCATGGCGCCGCGCTTCATGCGGCCTTCTCCGCCACGCGCAGCACCGCGCTGCGGGCGCGCGGATTGCTGCCGCTCTCCGCATCCGTCGGGAAATAGCGGCCGACCTTGCGCAGCGTCGCGCCCTCACGGACGGCGGACGGCCGCGGATCGTGGAAATGGCCCTTCGGCGAAGGCTCGCGGTTGCCGGCTTCGTTGCCGGCTTCGCGCATGAAGCGCTTGACGATGCGGTCTTCCAGCGAGTGGAAGCTGATCACCGCCAGGCGGCCGCCCGGTGCCAGCAGTTCGCCGGCCTGCGCCAGCGCCTCGGGCAGCACGTCGAGTTCGCGGTTGAGGAAGATGCGGATCGCCTGGAAGCTGCGCGTCGCCGGGTGGATGTTGCGGCTGCGCGGGCCCGGCACCGTGGCGATCAGCGCCGCCAGCTGGTGGGTGGTGAGCAGCGGCGCCTCGGCGCGCGTCTCGACGATGCGGCGTGCGATGCGGCGGCTGTTGCGCTCCTCGCCGTACTGGTAGAGCACATCGGCGATGTCGCCCTCGTCCGCGCGTGCCAGCCACTGCGCCGCAGACTCGCCGGCTTCCGGGTTCATCCGCATGTCCAGCGGACCATCCTTGGAGAAGCTGAAACCGCGGCTGGCGTCGTCCAGCTGCGGCGAGGACACGCCCAGGTCCAGCAGGATGCCGTCGATGCGGCCGGCGATGCCGGCAGACTCGGCCACCGCGCGCATCTGCGCGAAGTTGGCGTGGTGGATGTGGAAGTTGGGACGGTCGCCGAAGTGCTGGCGCGCATGCGCCACCGCCTCCGGGTCCTGGTCAAGGCCATGCAAGGCGCCACTGCCGGCCAGCGCGTCGAGGATCGCGGCGGAATGGCCACCGCGGCCGAAGGTGCCGTCCAGGTAGATGCCGTCCGCACGGACACCGAGGCCGGTGAGAGCCTCGTCGAGCATCACCGGTCTATGCAGGGTCATAGCGGCGTCAGGCCCCGAGACGGTTCCGGCTGGGGCGGCATCGAACGACATGCGCGGCCCTCACCGGTTGAGAACCTGGAACGCCTCGGACAGGGCGCCCAGCTTGCTGTCGGGACCCTCGCTCCAGCGCGCGTTCCACAGGTCTTCGGCCCAGAGCTCGAAGTGGTCGATGTTGCCGACCAGCACCGCGGAACCGTTGAGCCGGGCCTGGCCGCGCAGGAACTGCGACAGCTGCAGGCGGCCCTGCTTGTCGATCTCGCATTCCATGGCCAGGCCGATGAAACGCTGGCGCAGCAGCGCGGCGGGGCCGCGCGGCGGAAGCTGCATGATGGAAGTGACGATGTCCTGGAACTGCGGTGCCGGGTAGATCTCCAGGCAGGACTCCGGCCCCATGGTCACCACCAGCTGGGAGTTACAGGTGTCCGCCAGCGACTGGCGATAGCGTGCAGGGACCGCCAGGCGACCCTTTTCGTCAATCGTCAGTTGATGTGAGCCTGCGAACACGTTCTTAAGGGTGGGTTGCCCCACTTTCCCCCACTGAAAGCCACTTATTACCCACTATAAACCACCCCCGTAACCCCAGCAACAAAAATCGGAGCAGAAATTCCAGACAAAACAAAAACTTAAGCCCGGCTGAACCGATGTTCCAAGGATCATATAAAACAATCAGTTACGACCGACACTTAAAGTTAGTGCCAACTTGGGGCATGCCAATCCCTTGATCCAGGACGTTTGTTTTATTTAATTATTTTAATCAATAAAGTTTTACTTTTAATCACATAATCAGGCGATAGTGTACCGCTCCCTGCGGTGTACAGGTGGACTCTCTCCGGCCCGCCCGCCACGCAGGTGGCCCATCCCCGAAAGCCCCGCGCGCCAGAACCAAGGACACAGGGTGGCGATGGAAGCATCGAACGCATCGTGACTACTGATGCAGTGCTGGTTTGACGACGGTCGGTTCATTAACATGGAGCGCTCCACCCTCCCCTGCGACTCCCGAATGCAATCCCTCGAGCAACTCGACTCCGAAGAACTGTTTCGCCTGGCACTGCTCGATGTCCAGGCAGCCCGCCACGACCTCGCGATAGTCAAGCTCAAGCAGGTCATTTCACTGGAACCGCGCGATGCCCGCGCTCATTTCATGCTGGCGGCCGAGCATGCGGAACTGGGTCTTTTCGATCGCGCAGAGGAAGGCATGCTGCGCGCGCTGGCAATCGAACCGGCGCTTCACACGGCCCGCTTCCAGCTTGGGCTGCTCCAATACACAAGGAATGACTTCGAGAAGGCACGGGCAACATGGAAGGATCTGGAGGCCCTGGGTGCAGGCGACCCGCTGAACCTGTTCAAGACCGCCCTGCTCAGCATCCAGACAGGCGACCTGAAACAGGCCGTGGAGGAACTGGAAGACGCGCATAGACTGTCGGGCTCAAACCCGGCGCTGGGGAATGACATCGCCAAGGTCCTGGCCAACGTCCGCGCGAAGCTGACCGACATGCCGGTCACTACCCCCTACGCCTCCGAAAAATCCTCGGCGGCCGCAGGCGCCGGTCTGCTGCATCGCTACGGCGACTCGCTCGACTCCCAGTGAGCGGAATCGATCCCACACAAAGGCTGATTGCACAGATCAGGGCGGCACTCAGCACGCGCCCGGAGCGCCCGCGTGGCACGGCCGCAGGCCCCAGCGGCTCCGCCGCCGCCAGGAACAAGGACGCGATCCAGCGGATTTCACAGGACCTGCGCGGCGCCATCCGCGCCGTCGACCTGGAAAACGAGGACGGGCCGCGCCGCGGACGCCGCGCTTTCATCGAGGTCGTGCTGCTGGACGAATTCGGCGTGTCGCTGGCCAACGATCCGCGCTTCCCGCAGATCGTCGACAAGGTCGAAGCTGTGATCGTGGGCGAGGAGGAACTGCGGTTGGAACTGGATAGCCTGCTCCAGCAGATCGTCGCAACCTAGGGCCTGTCATCCCTTCCCTGGTTGCTGCGATGCCCCCGTATTTGCCGCCAGGCAAGGCGCGAGGAGGGCGCTTATCGGGAATAGGAGACCGACGAGCAACACGGTAGGGCCTGTCCTCTGCTAGGCCCTGACATCGATCGAGCCAACCAGCCTCAGGCGCTGCCTGATTTCGCTGATCGCCTGCCCGTGCAGCTGCGCTACGCGCCCACGGGTCAAACCAACGATGGCTCCCACCTCGGCGAAGCTGAGATCGTTGAAATAGTGCAACTCCACCACCCTGCTCATCACGCCGGGCAGGCCGTCGACGATCACCCGCAGCTGTTGCTGCAAGACCTGCAACTCGTTGACGTCGTACTGCGTGCCGATCTTGTGCTCTTCGGATGCGCACATGCCCGTGTCCTCGAGCATGAAACCGATCGCCAGGCCGATGGCAACCTCCGCCAGCCGCTTCAGGCGGCCGTCCTGGGACGAGGCCTCGACGACCGAGTCGGTGCGATCCTTGTGCACCTGATGCAACCACGACATCTGGGCACGATACTCGGAATTCCGCTCTATCCCGCTGATGACCGCTCCATGAATGCGTTTTCTGGCATACGCGGTGAAAGGGACGTTCCTTTCAGTATCGTAGCGATCCACCGCCTCGATCAGACCCAGGGTCGCAAGTTGCACCAGATCGCGGCGGTCCAGGTCTACGGCCAGTCCGCGATCCCGCAAGGCGCCCTCGGCGACGACGCGCGCCAGCCACAGGTAGCGCGAGATCAGTTGCTCGCGCGCCGCAGCGGCATCCGGCTGACCCAGCCTCAACTGCTGCCAGAGCAGGACTTCCTCCGGCGCCGCGGCTTCTGCGTCCTGCTCCTGATCTTGCATGGCGTAGACGGCGCGAGCGTCAGATTGGAGCAAAGCTCCGAATCAACGCCGCGGACAGCAAACCCCAGCCGTCAATCAACACAAACAGCAGGATCTTCAGCGGCAGCGAGAATGCGAGTGGCGGCACCATGATCATTCCCAGCGACATCAGCACGCTGGCGACGATGATGTCGATCACGACGAACGGCAGGAAAATGATGAACCCGATCTCGAAGGCCTTGCGCAGCTCGCTGATCATGAACGCCGGAATCAGCTGCAGCAGCTTGACCTCTGCAAGCTGCACCGGCGCCTTGGCACCCGACAGTTCGATCATCAGCGCCAGATCCTTCTCCCGGGTTTGCGCCAGCATGAACTCGCGCACGGGCCCGGAGCCCTTTTCCAGCAGTTCCTTTTCGGCGATGGCGCCATTCATGTACGGGGTCAGTGCCTGCTGATCCACCTGCTCCCACACCGGCAGCATGGTAAACACGGTAAGGAACAGTGCCAGGCTGATGAGCACGGCATTGGGTGGCGTTTCAGGCATGCCCAGCGCGTGACGCAGCATGGCCAGCACGACAATGATCCGGGTGAACGAAGTCAGGACGATCAGCAGCGACGGCACCAGGCTGAGCACCGTCAGCATCAGCACGAGCCGCAGCGGTGTGCTCAGGGGCTTGCCGGACTGGCTGGCGAAGTCCAGGGAGCCCCCGGGGAAGGTGATATCCGCCGCCACCGCCAGCCCGGGCAGAACCAGCAGGGCCAGCAAGCCCGCCAATGGCAATCCGAGACGCAACCATCGTATACCTGGGGTGCGGAATCTCATGCGGAAGTCTCCAAGGTCGCCTGGATCGCCACCGAACTCCCCGAACAGACGATGATGTAGGAGCGACCCTTGATGTCGGCAAGCACGATCGATGTGGAAGGCGAAACACGCCTCACCTCGACCACGTTGATCTGCCGGATTCGCGGCCCCGTCGCCGAGGGGCTGCCCTGACGCGCTTTCCACCAGCGCACCCCGAAGAACGCCAGCATGCCCAGCAGCCCCAGGTAGCCGAAGATGGTCATGACCTGCCAGGCGGCTACCGAAGAAGCTCCCGTCGGCTCGACTGCCGGCGCAGCAACGGCACTGCCGGCAGCGATGGCCAGCAGCATCGCAAGTGCCGCCGCTCCTGTGTTCGATCGCACGGATTCGCTCACTCTCGCGGGGCTCAGAACTTGCCCGGATCGAGGATTTCGGTAATGCGGAGGCCGAAACGGTCGCCTGCGGCAACCAACTGGCCGCGGGCGATCAGGTTGCCCTCCAGCGTGATGTCGATCGGCGCGTCGGTTTCCCGGTCAAGGGACACCACGTCGCCTTCGCGCAGGGCAAACAGCGCCGCGATCGTCAGTTCGGCGCTGCCCATGCTGGCGCGCACAGTGACCTTGATGTCGCGAACCAGGTCGAGCTGGCGCTCCAGCCAGGGCTGCCCGCGAGTCGCGGCGCCCCCCAGTTCTCCCAGCTTGAGCGGCTGGATTTCAGTCTGTTCGTTACCCTGAATCATGTGTCCGGCTTCCTGTAAAAGAGTGAGCTACTTGCTGAGTTCCACGGCCAGGTTTCCGCCCTGGATGCCGGGATAGCCGCGCCCGGCAGGCCGGCCGCCGAGGCGCAGCGTCAACGGAGTTTCAAGGGAATGATTGAGCATGACGACATCGCCTACGGCGATCTCACGCAGGTCCTTGATCGTCAGCGAGGTGTCGGCCAGCGTCGCCGACAGGCTCAGACGGGCCGTGGTCACTGCCGCTGCACGGTACCCCAGCGCGGCTGGCGGTGCCGGCGAGGCTGCCGCGGCCACCAAGCCCATGCGCTGTAGCAAGGTCAGGGGCAGCAGCAAGGCACCGAGCGGTCGACCCTCCAACCGGCAGCAGAGCAATGCCGCGCCGCTGCCGCGCGACGGCTGCGCGACTGCGCCGGGCAAGAGCCGGACTTCCGCCAGGCCGGTCACTTCGGCGAAGCAATCGGCCAGGCAGAGCAGCGCCAGTTCGCTCGCCACCGCATGCCCTGACTCCTGGGCACTCTGGCCCAGGGCCAGGGCCGCAAGGACAGCATCACCGCCGGCCGGCAACTCCACGGCTGCCTGCAGTCCATCGCCGCAATCGACGGCATGGTGCCGGACCGCATCCGGCGCGACCTGCGTCTCCCCGGCATCCGTAGCCGTCCATATCAGCGGCCCGGAGACGTGCAGCTCCCAGCGTGCAGCCCAGGTCGCGCCCGCCTGCGCAGCCCTGCGCTCCAACTGGCGCAGTTCGGAAGCCTTCAGCAGTCGGAATGGCTTCATCAGCCACGCCCCGACACGCTGTTGTAGATATCCTCGATCATCTTGCTGGTGACATTGAGGACCTGCGAGCTGGCCTGGAAGCCGCGCTGCAGGATCAGGATGTCGGCGAACTCTCGCGCCAGCTCGACGTTGGCCAGTTCGAGGCTGCGCGGGCGGATCGAGCCGAAGCCGTCCTCGTCGGCCAGGCCCAGGCGGTACTCGGTGCCCTCGGGCGCGATGAACAGGCCGCCGTCGCTGGTATCCAGCAACTGCGGATCGGAGAAGGTCGCCAGCGCCAGTCGCTGCCCGTCCTCCTTCTGGCCGTTGGAGAACTGCAAGGTCACCTTGCCTTTCTCGTCGAAGCTGAAGCTGGACAGGCGGCCCAGGGCATAGCCGTCGCTCTTGGACACGGCGAGCGACGAGATGTCGATACTCGAGAAGGAGTTCGCTCTCTTGAAATCCAGGGTGACCTCCGATTCCACGCCCTCACTGTTCTTCACCTTGAATTTCAGCGTCGAGAAATCGGTCGTCGGGTTGCCGGCGCCATCAAAGCGGATTTCCTTGTTGTTGGCGGCCAGCAGTTCCAGCCCCGCGGAATCCTTTACCGATACCGTCCAGATGTTGATGCCGCCGCTGGGCGTGCGCGTAAATTCCATCTTCAGCGTCTGCTGCACGCCGGAGACGTCGAATACCTTCACCGAATCCAGCGTGAAACGCTGCACCGCATTCGCCCCGGTGCCGGTGGAGGCCTGGTTCAACGACAGGATGCCGCTGAACTCCACCGTCTTGGTGGCCGAAGCGGGGTTGGTCTTGTCGCTGTCGATGACGATATCCTGCAGCACGCCGTTGACCAGGGCCTGCACGTTGCGCTTGCCGGATGCGTCCTGGAGATTGCCGTCCTTGTCCAGCTGGAACTGGCCATTGCGGGTATAGAGGTAGCGGTCGCCGTCGCTCAGCACGAAGAAGCCGTCGCCGCTCACGGCGACGTGCGTGGCGGTGCCGGTCTCGCGCAGCTCGCCGGGAGTGAAGCGGCGCTGCGTGCCGGTTACCACCGCGCCACCGCCTGGCATCTCGGATTCTGCGGCCGGCCGGCTGTCATTCTGCGAACCTTCCGGCGGAGGCAGGCTTTCGAACGTCAGGTCGGTGGCCTTGAAACCGACGGTGTTCAGATTGGCAACGTTGTCACCGATGATGTCCAGCGCGCGCGAGAAAGCGATAAGGCCTGTGAGACTGGTGTAGGCACTGCTCAGTGCGGTCATGGGATGGCTCCGTCAGCGGACAATCACAATCTGGGAAGGACTGACGGACGGCAGTACGTTGCCATCGGTCTGCCTCACGCTCATCAAAGGACGGCCGGAGCGGTAATCCAGGGTCGTCACCTGTCCTATCACCGAGCCGGACGCCGTCGAGACCTCTACCGTCCGGCCCAGCAGACCCAGGGCCTGACCCGAGGCCTGGACACCGAGCAGCGCATCGATGTTCTCGCCCAGCGTGCGCAGTTGCTCCACCGAGGAGAACTGTGCCAGCTGCGCCAGGAACTCGCGGTTATCCACCGGCTCCAGCGGATCCTGGAAGTTGAGCTGCGTCAGGAACAGGCGGATGAAATCCTCCTGCGAAACGCCGGAGCGCGTCAGCTCACCCAGCCCCGTACCCACCGCACCGCCAATCGCGTCGACCGCCATGACTCACCTCCGCTTCATTTCGCCGGCCCTTTGTTCAGGAGCCGGGATTGATACCGTTGATCTTGAGTTTTCCCAGCTCCAGGCCCATGTCCCCGAGCGCTCTCCTGAGCGCGTTCGCCAGGTCCCGAGCCGCATGCAGTTCACCGTCCCGCACTGAGATGTCGAGTTCCCCGCCGTGCAGGCAAGCAGAAAATCCCGTGCGGCTCCACTGATAGAGCGCAGGGTCGAGCGTCGTGCGTACTGCAACGGACCGTGCGGGGCCCGCATCCGCCACCACCGCAGGCCGGACAACGCCTGCGGATGCCGCGGTCGGCAGTGCCGCGCCAACCCGATCCTGCGCCGATGGTGCAGCGTCGGGCGACACCTCCGCCACCGCGACGACCTCTGAATTCGTGGCGGTGGCCGCTACCCCGTGGTCCGCACCCACGGAAGGTTCGATCGGCCGAGCCGACGCGGCAGGCGCCGTGGTGGCAGCAGCCGCAGCCGCGCCTGCCAACGCCGCGAAGTGCACATCAGAGTCGAACAAGTCGGCGAACGCCGACCGTTCCATCGCCGTGCGCATGCCCGGCCCGGGATTGGCGGCACGCGCCACGCCACCCCATCCACTGAGAACATCGTCCATGCCGTAGTTCATGCCCGCTCCCGTCGCTGCGACCACAGGTCATCCATTTCGCGCATCACGCGCTGGTCGTCGCGGCGCTGGCTTTCGAGCTGTCGGCTGGCCATGACCTGCTTCAGGGTCTTGTTGCGCTGCTCCAGGCCGAAGCACTCGCGGATCGACTGGTCCAGCGCCGCTTCGTCCCTGGCCAGGCGCGCACCCAGCAGGGCGCGGTCGTCCAGCGCCGACTGGAAACGATCCGACTCCGCTTGGTAGTCGCCCATCACCAGCCGCGGCGCGGCTTCCACCGCACCAATCCGCTTGCCGACGTAGTCCAGGTAGCCATCCTGCCGCTCGCAGAGCGCGGCGCTGCGGCTCGCGGTCTCGCGGTGCTGGGCCACGCCAAGGCGGCGTTCGACCAATTGCAAATCGTTGAGTCGGTGCAGCACCTGCAGTGCCTGGCGTGCTTTCACTTGCGTGCCTCCCCGACGATGGCACCAAGCTGCCGCAGGGCATCGGCGCGGGCGACCGACTCGTCGATGCGCTGGGCAAAGAAGCGCTTCAACTCAGGCATCAGGCGGATCGCGCGATCCAGTTCCGGGTTGATGCCGGGCTTGTAGGCACCATAGTCCACCATGTCCTTGGAGTTCTCGTAGGCCTCCCAGATCTGCATGCTGGTCTCCGCCAGGCGCACCTCTTCCGGGCGAGACACCTGGCGCGACACTCGGCTGATGCTCTGCGCCAGATCGATCGCCGGGTAGCGGCCCTGGTGCGCCAATGCCCGCGACAGGACGATGTGCCCGTCCAGGATCGCCCGGGCATGGTCGGCCACGGGCTCGGACAGATCGTCGCCCTCCACCAGCACGGTAAGAAAGCCGGTGATCGCGCCCTTGCCCTCGGTGCCGCAACCGATGCGCTCCAGCAGTGCCGGCAGCACCGAAAATGCGGACGGAGTGTAGCCACGCACGGTCGGCGGTTCACCGGCGGCCAGGCCAATTTCGCGCTGCGCCATGGACAGGCGCGTCAGCGAATCCATCATCAGTGCCACGCTGCGACCGCGGTCGCGGAAGTACTCGGCAAGCACCACGGCACCAAACGCGGCGCGGGTGCGCGCCAGCGCCGGCTGGTCGGAAGTGGCGACGATCACCACCGACTTGCGAAGTGCCGCGCCGAGGTGCTCCTCGATGAAATCGCGTACCTCGCGACCACGCTCGCCAATCAGGGCGATGACATTCACGTCCGCGTCGCTGTGTCGCGCAATCATGCCCATCAGCGTGCTCTTGCCAACACCGCTGCCGGAAAAAACGCCGATGCGCTGGCCGCGGCCGACGGTGAGACAGCCGTCGATCATCTTGACGCCCGTTTCGAAGACCTCGCGGATGCGGCTGCGCTGCACCGGATTGGGGGCCTTCGCCAGCAGGCTGACCGCCTCGTTGCGATCAATGGGGCCCTTGTCGTCAATCGGCACGCCGAAGCCGTCGATCACGCGTCCCAGCATCTGCTCGCCCACCGGCATCGACGGACTACGGCCCGAGGCCAGCACTTCGCAACCCGGGCGGATGCCGCGGGTATCGCCATAGGGCATTAGCAGCACGGAGGACTGGCGAAAACCGATCACTTCGGCATGGATCGGCTGAAAACCCGGCGCCGCGTAGATTTCGCATAGTTCTCCGAGGAAAGCGCTGGGGCCCACGGACTCGATGGTATTGCCCTGGCAGGCGACCACGCGGCCGGTCCTGGCGACCAGGTCGACGTTGCGCACCACCGAGGCGTACCGGACGAAAGGCATGGATCGCTACTCGCCCGACCGCCGCGCGTCCAGCAGGGCCTGTTTCAGACGTTCCAGTTGCAGGTCCAGGCGCGCATCGAGACTGCCGGATGCCATGTCGATCAGGCAGCCGCCCGGCTGGATTCTTTCGTCTGCCTCGAACTGCAGTTCGGCGCGCAGGCCGCTGCGGATGGTAGCCAGGCCTGTCTCCCCCAGCAGTTCCAGGTCCGAGGGCGCCATGCGCACCGCCAGGGTCTTCTGCCCGGCGCTGTGCTGGTCGATCACCTCGCGCACCGCGGACGCAACGCCCATGGAACTGGCAAACGCACGCCCGAGCAGGCGCACCAGCGACTCGAACACGATCTCCACCGCAGCATCCTCGAGCTTGCCGCCGAAGCGATTGCGCTCGGCGTCCAGCGCCTCGACCAGCGCGCGCAGGCGCTGCAGCTCTTCCTTGCGGATGCGCTCAGTCTCGACCGCCGCCTTGCGCAAGCCATGCTCATAGCCTTCGCGTTCGGCCTTCTCCCGGCGCCTCGTCAGCTCCAGGCGCTCCGCTTCAAGCGCGGCCGAGTCCGGCATTGCTGCCAGCGGTGCGGAAAGCTGGACGGCCGGGGCCAACGCCTCGGCGGCGACGCGCGCTTCAACGCGCGGCGCGGGCACAGCCATCGGCTGCTCACGCTGCGGCGGGCGACGCTCCTGGCCCTGCCGTGTCGAACGCTCCAGGGAAAGGGGCGTCTCCGAGATGCGTGCGGTCTTGATGACGGACGTCACGACAGATCTCCCACGACCGGCCCGCTGCGCTCAAGCGCTGCGAGCACCGCTTCGAGCAGCTTGCGCCGCAGCATCCCGGACTGCGCCGGGGCCACCACCGGCTGACCGCGCGAAGACGGCAGCAGCGACTGCAGCGCGGTCCGGCAGCGCCAGGAATGAATCGAGAGGAAGGCCTGCAGCAGCCAGTCCGGGCTGCCACGCCACAGGGCTGTCATGCGCGATTCTTCCACCTGATCCAGGCGCGCGATCAGCGGCTGCAACTCATCGGGCTCGCGGGGATCCGCGGCGGTCCGGTGGTCCTGCAGAACGGGCCCTTGCGAAACGCGGGCGGCCTCGCGCCGGCGCGTGGCCGGCGGCAGCTGCAGCACCGCCCTGAGTTCGGGCTCGATACGCAGCTGCTGCGCCGGCTCCAGTTGCCCGAGCAGCCAGCGCCGG
The DNA here is from genome assembly GCF_003428335.1 of Solimonas sp. K1W22B-7. Lineage (GTDB taxonomy): Bacteria > Pseudomonadota > Gammaproteobacteria > Nevskiales > Nevskiaceae > Solimonas_A. Next base: position 1,054,793 of record NZ_CP031704.1, on the reverse strand, counting down.
TCACCGGCGGGCAACATCGATAGCAGCAGGGCGATCGAGCGGACGGAACTCACGGCAAGGGCCTCCCCGGAGGGGCATCCGTCCGCTCGAGCAGGCTGCGTACATCGCCCAGCAATCGCTCGCGCTCGGCTTGGGACAGCTGCCCGCCGCCGCTGCGGTACCAGGAATGGAGAGCCAGCACCAACGCCAGCGCAGCCAGGATGACCGCCACCAGCAGCGCTGTATTCCGCCAGTCGATGACACTGCGCGCCGATACCTGCTCCGGTGCGAGGCTGTTGGCCATCCTCAGGGAGACCGCCGCGCTTCCGAGTTCCTGCACGGTGATCGAATCGCCGCGACGGGCCGCATCCAGACCGATGGCGTTGGCGATCGTATCCGCGATCCGCTGGCGTTCCTCCGCCGCAGTGCCCACCGGCACCAGCACGCCGACCGTCATGCGCCGGATGGCCCCGGCGGTGACGTCGATGCGCTCCTCCTGCCTGCCAACCTCGTACTTCACCTCGGTGGTGGCATTGGGTGGTGCCAGGCGCGGCTGCTCCTCGTCCTCGTCGATCAATTCCGAAGACGAAGCTGCGCCGCGCAGCGAACGCAGGCCGGTAACCGCACCGGTCACCCCTTCACGCACCGGGATCACCTCCGAGCGCGTCAGCTGCTTGCGGTCATGGTCAACCTCCACGTCGACCATCACAGCCGCCGAACCGGCGCCGAACCGGCGATCCAGCACCTCCTGAGCCTTGCGCGAGAGATAGGCTTCGTAGCTCCGCTTGGCCTCGAGACGGGCGGCGACGATCCCGCCGGACAGGGGATCGGCGGCATCGGTCGACAGCGGACCGCCGAGGTGGTCGTGGATCGCCACGCGCTCCGGCGCCAGGCCCGGAACGGCGGACGCGATCAGGTTCTGGATGCCCTGTACGCTGCGTGCGCTGAGTGCCGCACCGGGCTTCAGCGACAGGGTGAGGGACGCCTTGGGTACTTCGTCCTGGCGCTTGAACAGGCTGACCTCCGGAATCACGAGATGCAGCCGTGCGTGATCGACCTCGTCCAGGGCCATGATCGTGCGCGTCAACTCCCCTTCCAGTGCGCGCTGGTAGTTGATCCGCTGGTTGAAGTCGGTCATGCCGAAGTCCGACTCGTCGAACAGTTCGAAGCCTACCGGCCGGCTCTGCGGCAGGCCGCGCTCCATCACGTACATCCGCGCCACATCGAGATCGTCCTCGGCCACCTCCAGGCGACCATGCTTCTCGTCGAGCTTGTAGCGAATCCGCTCCAGGGCCAGCTGATTGGCGATGTTGGCGGCGTCCACCGCGCTGAGGTTGGACAGCAGCACCCGGTACCGGGGCGCCAGCGACCAGACCACGGCGGCTACGAAGACCGCGAGGATCAGGAACACTGCGCCGCCGATCACCAGCTGGTCGCGTCCGGGCCGGGCGGCCCACCACTTTGCAAACGACATGTTCGTCGAACCCTTGCTCATGTATTACAGCTGCATCCGCATGACTTCCTGGTACGACTCCAGGAGGCGATTGCGGACTTGAACGACCAGGCTCAGCGACAGCTTCGCCTTCTCCAGGTCCAGCATCACGCCATGCAGATCCTCGATCTCGCCAGCCGCCAGCGACCTCACCGACTGGTCGGCCGACTGGATGCGCTGGTCCGTGATGGCAATCTGGTCGCTGATCGCGGAGAACAGCGTCGAGGGCTCGCGCAGCGGCGAGATGGCCGCGGCCGGCAGCGCGGAACTGGCAGCAGCACTTGCCGCGCCGACGGCGGCGATCGATTCGATGGCCATCAGCGCTCTCCGATCTCGAGTGCGCGGGTCATCATCGCCTTGGCAGCGCTGACGACCTTGACGTTGGCCTCGTAGGCTCGCACGGCGGTCATGATCTCGCTCATCTCGATCGCCGGATCGATCGTCGGCATCTCGATGAATCCGTCCTTGTCGGCATAGGGATGGTCGGGCTGCTGCATGCGGCGCGGGGCCACGTCGGCGTCGATCACTTCGGCCGAGGGCATGCCGGCAGCCAGGTCCCCTTCGGCCATGTGAACGGCGAAATCGGTCCGTACGCCACCGCCGGCAGCGGTGGTGACGACACGCTGCGGGCGGTAGAGACTGCCGTCCGGCGCCTTGACCGAGTAGGCATTGGCCAGGTTCAGCGCCGAGACCTCCAGGCGCAGGCGCTCCGTGCGCATGCCGGCGGCGCTGATGTCGAAAATTCCGAGATAGTCGCTCATCAGGGCGCTCCGTCGATCGCGATCTTGTTGAGGGCGCCGAGCTTGCCCAAGCCCGTGAGCACGGCGTTGTAGTGCAGCGTGTTGGTCAGCAACTGGTTGATCTCGTCGTCGAGCTGCACGGTCTGGCCGCCCTGCGCCTCCACCGGCAGGCCCTCGACCAGGGCACGCAGCTGCTCGCGCACATCGGCCTGAGGGGCGCCTGCCTGGGCCGAGGCGTTGATCGCGGCCAGGTGACTCTCGAAATCCAGGCGCTGCGGCTCGTAGCCGGCGGTAGCGTGATTGGCGATGTTGGCCGCGATCAGGCGATGGCGCGCCATGCTGAGATCCAGCGAAGCCAGCGCCAGGTCGAAGGTCACACTGCTGAGAGGGTCGCTCATGGGCTCTATGCTCGGGGACACTACTGGATGATCAGCTCGGCATGCAGCGCACCGGCGCGATGCAGAGCCTGGAAAATGGTGATGACATCGCGCGGCGTCGCCGAGATGCGGCTCAAGGCCAACGCCAGGTCGGCGACGGTCGCGCCGGCAGTCACGCTGACGGTCTGGGAGGCCGATTCCGCCGCGGTGATCGTCGTATCCGGCACGATCGCGGTGCGCACGCCGCCGCCGGTGCGCGAGACAAAGCCTGGCTGCGACACCAGGTAGTCGGTCTCGATATTGACGCGCAGGTCACCGTGGGTGATCGAGGCGGTCGCAAGGCGCACGTCGCCGCCGCTGACGATGGTGCCCGTACGCTCGTTGACCACGACCCGGGCGATCAGGTCGGGCACCACGGTAAGCCCTTCGATCCGCCGCAGGACGTCGACCAGTTGCAGCTGCTCGCCGCGCGTCAGGCGGAAAACGATCCGGTCCGGTCCGGCGGCGAGGATTTCCGTCCCCTGCCGGTTGCTGCCGAACTCGTCGAGCAGGGCATCGACGATACGGTCGGCGGTGGTGAAGTCGGGCTCCTTCAGGATGAGATGCAAGGCCCCTTCCTCGGTAAGGATCGCGGTCATCATCCGCTTCTCCACCGTGGCGCCGGCACTGATCATGCCGACGGTGGGGTGGTTCTTCTGCACGAGGTTGCCGAAAGCGTCGTAGCGGAATCCACCGACGGTGACCGGCCCCTGGGCCAGTGCATACACCACGTCGTTGGGCCCCTGCAGCGGCGTCATCAGCAGGGTACCGCCGGCCAGGCTGCGGGCGTCACCGAGCGAGGACACGCTGATGTCGAGCGGATCGCCGATGTTGGCGAACGGTGGCAGCGAGGCGGTCACCAGCACCGCCGCGGTATTGCGGCTGTTCAGCAACGACGGATCCACGTTCACCCCGAGACGATTGAGGGTGTTGGCGATCGATTGCGCAGTCGCACGGCTGCGGCTGGTGTCGCCGGTACCTGCAAGGCCCATCACCAGGCCGTAGCCCACCAGCGGGTTGGGCCGCGCGTTGTCCACGCGAACCAGGTCCTTCAGGCGGATCGGCACCGCCGTATCGACGGCGGCAGCACCCTGCGCCACCAGCGCGAGGCATCCCGACAGGGCGAACACGAGAAACTTGATATGCATGGTCACAGGCCCAGGAACTGCAGGAAGCGCAGGAAGATCCCGGGATTCTGGGTGCGCGACACCCAGCCCTGCCCGCTGTATTCGATCTTGGCGTCCATGATGCGGGTGGACAGCACGACGTTGGCACCGGCGATATCCACGGGCCGCACCACGCCCTCAAGCTTGATTTCCTGCTCCTCGCCGTTGACGCGAATCCGCTGCCGGCCGCGGATGAACAGATTGCCGTTGTCCAGCTTCTTTTCCACCCGCGCCGAGACCTGTGCGCGCAGGTTGCCACCGCGCGCAGTGTGAGCGGCGCCGTCGCTGTTGGATTCAATGTCCAGCCCCGCGGATGCCGGCCCGGTCGCATCCTTGATGCCGGCATTGAGCGAGAAGCTCGCGTCCTCCGAAGAGTTGGCCCGGCTCTCGGCCGAGGAATTCTCGACGATCAGCACTGTCACGGGATCGCCCACATCCCTCGCGCGCACATCGGCAGCCAGTGCCCGGAAGTTCTTCTCGTCATAGAGGTTGTCGGCGTGCAGGACCGGTGCATGGGCCAGCATCAGGACCAGGCTGGGCAGCAGGCACTGCATCGATCGGTTCGGTTTCACGGCAACAGCTCCACGGTATTGTTCCCCGTCACACGGGCCGGCAGCGACCTGCCGCCACGTCGGCTCTTCACACGGATGCGATCGCCCGATGCGCCATCGCCCATGGCGACAGCGTCAAACCTCATGCGCACCCCTCCCTGGGCCAGGGCGGCCTGCACTGTCGTGCCGGATTCCACCGCCGACACCGCACGCAGGTCGGCGGCCAATAGCACGTCGCCGGCACGCAGCGGACGGGCCAGGCGCCGGCTGCCCGCGTTCCAGCCGTCCGGGCTCAGCGCCGCGCCCGACACCGGCGCCATGCGTTCGGTCCATTCGAAGTCTTCAGGCACCACCAGCGCGCCGCTGCGCAAGGCATGCAGGGCCACTGCCGTGCGCTGCGGCGCTTCCACCCGGAACCACAGCGGCAGGCGCCGCTGACTGCCATCATCGCAGCGCAGGCCGGCGGCCACCGCCAGGCGGCCTTGGGCCACCGCTCCCAGCGGTTGCACGTCGATCGCCGCCACCGCACCGTCGCATGCGTCGGCCGGAATGGCGTTGAGCGCACAGATGCGGCTCGCTTCGCTGAACATTTCGCGCACCTGCGCGGTGACATGGCGCATCTGTCCGGACTCTTCCGGGCAACTGGCGAAAGCATCCATCCCGGGAGCAGCACTGGACGCGGCCGGCTGCAGGCCCACAAGGGCCAGCACGGCAATCGTCAGCAGGGTGCGGCTCAGCGGCATGGCGACCTTCAGCGACGCAGGCCGTTGATCTCGGCGAGCACTTCGTCCGCCGCCTGCAGCGCCCGCGCATTGAGCTGGTAGGCGCGCTGCGCCACCACCAGCTCGGCAAGCTCTTCCACGAAATCGACGTTGGACATTTCCAGGAAGCCCTGGCGCAGCTTGCCCAGACCTACCTCTCCAGGCGTGCCATAAAAGGCTTCGCCGGATTCCTCGGTGGCACCGTACAGGCCACCGCCCAGCAACTTGAGCCCCGCGGCGTTGACGAAGCCCGTCAGCTCCAGCTGCCCGATCTCCTCGGGATCGTCCTCGCCTGGCATGGTCGCCATGATCTTGCCGTCCTGCCCGATGACCAGCTTGGTGGCCTCGGCCGGCACGCGGATGTCGCCCGAGATGCGCAGGCCATCCTGGGTCACCAGCTCGCCGGTCTCGTTCAGGCGCAGCGAACCCAGCCGCGTGTAGGCGAAGCTGCCGTCGGCGAGCTGCACTTCCAGGAAACCCTGGCCGAGGATCGCCATGTCCAGCGGACGCTGGGTCTGGCGCATGTCGCCCTGGCTGAAGATCGCTTCCGTGCTGGCCACGGCCGTGCCCAGACCCAGCTGCGGCAGTTTCTCCTGCACACCGGCGTCGGTGACTCCACCCGTGACCGGGCGATACATCAGGTCGGCGAAGTTCACGCGTGTCTTCTTGAAGCCCGGGGTGCTGACGTTGGCGAGGTTGTTGGACAGGGCATCGAGCCGCAGCTGATGCGCCTGCAAACCGGAGATACTGGCGTAGATCGCGTCGATCATGGTTGTTCCTGTAAGCCTGTCGCGTGGGTGGTTGCGCTCAGAAATCGCCGATCTTGTTGATCGCCGCATCCAGCATCTGGTCGTAGGCACGCAGCGCTTCGGCGCTGCTGCCGAAGTGGCGCACGGTCTGCATCATCGCCACCATTTCCTGCAGCGGATCGACGTTGCCGCGCTCGATCGCGCCCTGGCGGATCGCCGCGGTGCCGGCTTCCGGCGCCACCATCGGCAGTTCCTGCGCCGCTGCGTAGAGGCTGTCGCCGACGTACTCCAGCGGCTCGCCCTCCTCGGCCTGGCCGAGCAGGATACGGTCGAGCACGCCAGTGCCGACCTTGACGGCGCCCTGCGAGTCGATGTCGAAATCCATGTTCGGCAGGCTCAGCGGCGCGCCACCGGCCAGCAGCTGGAAGCCCTGCGGATTGATCACGCGACCGCTGGCATCCATGGTGAAATCCCCGCGGCGCGTGTAGCGCACGCCGTCGGGCGTCTGCAAACGGAACCAACCCTCGCCTTCGATCGCCAGATCCAGCTTGCGGCCGGTCTGCTGGATCGGCCCCTGGCGTTCGGAGCGGTAAGCCTCCACGGGCGAACCCGCCTGCGTACCGTCGATCAAAGCGGAGAACGAGCCAGGGCCTCCGCCCAGGGGCACCTCTGCGCGATAGGCCGGAGTGGAAGCGTTGGCCAGGTTCTGCGCGATGATGCGCAGGCGCTCCATGTCGTTGGACAGGGTGGCGGTGGCAAGTGCGGCGATGTCGGTCATGAGTTGCTATGCCCTTCAGGTGACGCCCGCCGTGGCATGGACGCGCACCGACAGCGTGCTGTTCAGCTCGGAGGTGGAAATGACGTTGAGATGCGGCAGCGAGGCCTCGGTGGCACGGCGCAGGAAGCGGCGCACCGACGGCGCGCAGATCAGCACCGGCACGATGTTCTGGCCCAGCATGTCCTCGACGTGGCGCGACAGCGCGCGCACCAGGCGGTCCATCCAGCCCGGGTCCAGGGACGTGGTACCGCCCTCGCTCTGCCGGATGGCATCGCGCAGCACCTTGTCGGAGGCCGGCTCCAGCGTCAGCACGTGCAGGGCGCCGTCCTTGCTGGCAAAACGCTGCGTGATGGCCAGGCCCAGCTTCTCGCGCACACGCTCGGTCAGCACCTCGTGGTCCTTGGTCTGGCGGCCGGCCTCGAGCAGGGCCTCCAGCACGAAGTCCATGTTGCGGATCGGCACGCGCTCCTTGAGCAGCGCCTTGAGCACCTTCTGCACGTCGCTCAGGGACAGCACGCCCGGGATCAACTCCTCCACCAGGCTGGGCTGCGCTTCGCGCACGGTGCCGACCAGGCGCTCGGTCTCCTGGCGTGTCACCAGGTGATGGCCCTGGTTGCGGATCACCTCGGAGAAGTGCGTGACCAGCACCGTCAGCGGCTCCACCACCGTGTAGCCGGCAGCGCGCGCCGCGGTGACGTCGCCCGGCTGGATCCACAGCGCCGGCAAGCCGAAAGTGGGATCGCGTGTCTTTTCGCCCTGGATGGCGCTTCCGGCATTTCCGGGATTGATTGCCAACACCGCGTGCTGACGCATCTCGCCCTCGGCCACCGTGGCACCGAAGAAACGGATGGCATAGGTTTCTGGAGCGCGGCGCGCGTCCTCTCGCAGGCGCAGACTGGGAATGATCAGGCCGATGTCGGTCGCATGCTGGCGACGGAAAGCCTTGATGCGCTTCATGAACAGGCCATCGTCCTGGCCGATCAGCGGGCGCAGTGCCGCACCCATTTCCAGTTCCAGCGGCTCCACCGCCAGCGACGCGTAGGACACGGCCTCTTCGCCTCCAGCGCCGGCATCCTCCGCAACGGGCTCCGCCGCCATTTCGCGCGCGCGTGCGCGGTGGGCCATGACGGCTGCCGCCACCACCAGCACCAGGATCGCCAGCACCGGCAGTGCCGGCATGCCGGGCAGGAACAGGGTGGCGAACAGCGCGCCGCCCAGGATGACCAGTGACTTGGGATAGCGCGTCACCTGCGACAGCATCTCGCGCGTCAGGTCCGCGTCGGTGGCGGCACGGGTCACCAGGATGCCGGTGGCGGTGGCAATCACCAGCGCCGGAATCTGGGTGACGATGCCATCGCCCACGGTCAGCAGGGTGTAGGTGGCCAGGGCCTCGGACCAGCCCATGCCCTTCTGCACCAGACCGATGGCCAGGCCGCCGATGATGTTGATCAGGATGATGATGATGCCGGCGATAGCATCGCCCTTGACGAACTTGCTGGCGCCGTCCATCGCGCCGTAGAAGCTGGCCTCGCGCTCGATCTCCTTGCGGCGCTCGCGGGCCTCGACCTCGGTGATCAGGCCCATGTTGAGGTCGGCGTCGATGCTCATCTGCTTGCCGGGCATCGCATCCAGGGTGAAGCGGGCCGCTACTTCGGCCACGCGCTGGGCGCCGTTGGTGACCACCACGAACTGCACCACGATCAGGATCAGGAATACCACCAGGCCGATGACGTAGTTGCCCGCCACCACATGCGAGCCGATCGCCTCGATCACGCGCCCCGCATAGGCGTCGGTCAGGATCAGGCGCGTCGCCGCCACGTTGAGCGACAGGCGCAGCAGCGTGGCGATCAGCAGGATCGACGGGAAGGTGGAGAAGGTCAGCGGCTTGTCGGTATAGAACGTCAGCAGCAGGATCAGCGCCGCCAGGCAGAAGTTGGTGATCAGCAGGAAGTCGAGCAGGCCCGGCGGGATCGGCGAGAACAGCACCACCAGGATGCCGACCACGCCGGCGATCACGAACAGCTCGGACCGGGAGCCCAGCATCTGGCGGGACAGGCTGGCGGCGCTCATGCCGGCTTCTCCGGCGATGGCTTCTGCACGCTGCGCAGCAGCAGCGCAACCTCCCGGTAGGTTTCCTCGGGCACGTACTGGTCCAGGTCGGTCTTGCGGTACAGCAGGCGCGCCAGGGGCGGGTTCTCGATCACCGGCACGCCATGGCGGAACGCCGCGCGGCGCAGCTTCAGTGCGGCATCGCCGGCGCCCTTGCTGATCAGCTTGGGCGCGGGCATGTCATCGCGGCGGTACTGCAGGGCCACGGCGATGTGCGTGGGGTTGGTGATGAGCACGTCGGCGTCCTTGATGCGCCCGGCCGACACCGCCTTCTTGCGCATCGCACGCTGGATCTCGCGGCGCTTGGAGCGGATCAGCGGGTCGCCTTCGCGGCGCTTGACCTCGTCCTTGAGTTCGCGCCGGCTCATGCGCATCTTCTTCATGAACTCCCAGCGCGTGTAGCCCAGGTCCAGCAGCGCCAGGCCGAGCAGACCCAGCAGCAGCACGAACAGCACGAAGCTGGACATGCTCACGAACAGGTCGGGGTAGGACGCCAGCGGCTGGCGCGACAGCATCAGCAGTTCGGGCAGCAGCGACCAGATCATCCAGAACAGCACCACGCCCAGCAATGCCAGCTTCAGGATCGACTTGAACCCATCGTAGACCGAGCGCATGGAGAACAGGCGCTTCAGGCCCGTCGCCGGATTGAGGCGGCTGAAGTCCGGTTTCAGCGGCGTGAACGAGAACACCGGGCCGGTCTGCAGGAAATTGGCCAGCACGCCGGCCGCCATCACCAGCAGCAGGAACGGCAACAGCAGGAACAGGACATGGCGCGACAGCGTGCCCATCAGGTTCACCACGAAGGGGATGGTCAGTTCCGAGCGACCGGCCTCGCGCAGCAGCCCCTGCGACATCGCAAAGGTCTTGCGGATGGCCGACTCCGAGAACGCAACCGTGGCCGTCAGCGCCACCGACAGTACCGCCAGCGAGTTCAGCTCCACGCTCTTGAAGACCTGCCCGCGCTTGCGCGCCTCCTCCAGCTTGAAGGGGGTTGCGGGTTCGGACTTGTCCTGGTCTGCGCCTTGCTCGGCCATGGCTATCTCGCGACCAGGACCTGCTGCCAGTAGGTGAAAATCTTCTCGAACAGGCTCTGCACGATGCCGCCGGAGAAGCGCAGCGAAATTGCCGTGACCAGCAGGCCGACGAAAGCCTTGGCCGGCAGCGCCACGAAGTAGGCATTGACCTGCGGCATGACGCGCGCGGCAAAGCCGATCACCAGGTCCATCAGCATCAGCGCGCAGACCGCCGGCGCCACCAGGATGAAGCCATAGACGAACATCAGCCCGAACTGCCCCATCACCAGGTGGATCGGCACCGACAGCGGCGCCCCCACCGGCACCGTCTGGAAGGCGAAGGCCAGACCGCGGATCAAGGTGTGGTGGGCGTCCAGTCCCAGGAACACGGTCGCGCCCAGCATGGTGAACAGCGCGCCCATCAGCGAGCCATGACCGCGCGTGGCGGGGTCGAACAGCGTGGCGATGCCGAAGCCCATCTGGTAATCCAGCAGGCGCCCGCCCACCGCCAGCGCGCCGAAGGCGGCAAGGATGCCGAAGCCCAGCAGGCCGCCCAGCAGCAACTCACGGCCCATCGCCAGGATCAGGCCCGGCAGCGTCTGGGGCATGGGCGGAAGCACCGCCGTGCCCGCCGCCAGCCCCGCCGTCAGCAGGGCCATGGCCAGGATGAAGAACAGCCGGATGTTCGCCGGTAGCGTCGCCACCCCGAGCACCGGTGCAAAGGCCAGCGCCCCGGCCACGCGCGCCGCCGCCATCAGGAGCATGACGAGCCACTCTGCATGGAGCACCAGGTGCATGGTCTTAGCGGACGTAGATCGGGATGTTGGTGAACAGCGTGGTGCCGAACTGCACCAGCGTGGCCAGCATCCAGGGGCCCAGCGCCACCAGCACGAAGAAGATGGCCAGCATCTTGGGAATGAAGGTCAGCGTCATTTCCTGGATCTGGGTCACCACCTGGAAGATGCTGACGATCAGGCCCACGATCATGCTGACGCCCACCACCGGGGCGGCGACGAGCATCGCCGTCCACAGCATTTCCTGAGACAGCTTGAGCGCGAGATCGGCGGTCACCGTTTGCTCCGGCCATCGGCCTCGCGCTGCTGGCGCTGCATCAGCGCCGCCGCCAGTTCGCGCACCGAGGCGCCGTTCTCGACCGTGCTGTCGGACAGCATGTCCTGGAATATCTGCTGCGCACGGTCGCCCTCGCCAGCGCGGTCCGCCAGCAGGCTCTCGGCATAGCGCGCCGAGAAGCTCTTGGCGTCGAGGCCACGTGCGCGGCGCGCCATCAGCCGCCCCTCGTCGCTGCGGCCCTGCATGGCAGCGATCACCGCCATGCTGCCGTGGACGTCGGCGGAGTTGCGGTCCAGCGCCATCGCCTTTTCCAGGCTCTGCTGGGCCCCGGCAAGATCGCCCAGCAATATCTGCACCCAGGCCAGGCCATTCCAGGTACCGATGTGGTCGGGCATGAACTCCACGGCCTTTTCGAAAGCCGTGCGCGAGGCGGGAAAGTCGAAGTCCAGCAGGTACGCATAGCCGCGGCCGGACCAGGCACGACCATTGGCCGGCTGGCGCTTCAGGGTGCCCTCGAAGGATTCCGAGGCGAGACGCGAATCCTGCCGCTCCAGCGCCAGGCCGCCCTGCGCAAGCAGGGCATTGGGCTCGTCGGGCTGGCGCTGCAGCGTCGCCAGGATGCGCTGCTCGGCCTGCTCGATCAGGTCGTCGTCGAACAGGGCCAGCGCCAGCAGGCCATGGGCCTCGGCGTCTTCGCCGTTCACCGCGAGATACTTCTGCAGGTGCGAGATGGTGCGCTCCAGCCCGTCCTCGTCCACGTGATGCGCCGCCTGCGCGAACAGCTTGTGCGCCTGCGGCAGCTCCGCCCAGTCGGCGTCGGTGAAGCCCGCGAGGGCGTCGACCGCCGCCTGCGGCGCGCGCGCGTAGAACTGCGCGAAAGCCAGGTTGTAGCGCAGGGCGGAGTGATCATGCCCCGCAGCCAGCAGCCCCTCGAAGCAGACCGCCGCTCGGCGGAAATCATGCTGCTGCAGCGCGTTGATGCCGAGCGCGTGCCCGATCTCCGCATTGTCCGGATGCCGGGAAGCAATCGCCGCCAGGATCTCGCCTTCGGCCTTCAGGTCTTCCGTCTCACGAGCCATGGCCGCCGCGTCGAGCGCGAGACTGACGTTGGCCGGATCGGCACGCAAAAAGCCGCGCAGTCGCTCGAGGCGAGCGGTGGCATCTACCTTCCCTGTTTGGGACACGCGAAACTCCCGACCGATGGACTAGTGCTGGGTGCGGTAGGCGTCCGCCGCGTTGATCGCCACCGGCTCGGCCTTTCCGGCCTTTTCGGCGGCGTCCATCGAGGCCAGCAGATCTCGCGAGCGCGTGAAGTAAAGGTTGTCCGCCGGGATCACATCCAGGGCTGTCCGCAGCATGGCCCTGGCATCCTTGCCCTGCCCCTGGCGGGCAGCTGCCACGGCGCGGAAATACAGCGCCGGCGGATACTGCGAAGCCTGCTGCAGCACGCGGTCCCACAGCGCCAGCGCCGCATCGGTCTCGCCGTCTTCGAAGCGCGTCATGCCGAGCTGGAAGGTGGCATCGACGTCCTCAGGCCGGGCCTGCAGGTAAGCCTCGAACTGCGAGCGCGCCTTCTGGCGCAGACCCAGCTGCGCATAAACACGCGCCAGTTCCAGCCGCGCCGCCGGAGGGCAATCCCCGAGCGCCGCCGCCTGTTTCAGCTTGGAAAGGCCCTGCTCTACGATGCCTTTCTCAAGATCCATGCGGGCGAGGACCAACAGCTCCTCACCGTCGAAAATGCTTTGCATCGAACAATCCCCAAGTGAAAACGCACCGCATCCCGCAAACAGCGCGATCGGAGGCCGTCGCGCCGTATGAAAACCACCCCTGCCCCATGCACATCGGCGTGAAACCGGTCACGGTGGCCTGCGCATTTGAATCCAACAGGCGGCAACAAACAATCGGCAAGCCCGAAAATGTCACCTGAACTGGGGACTGAGTCTCAGAATCACTGCAGAGAGTTTGCTGTCATGAAACTGCAAGGAATTTCCGGATGACGCCTATCGACGTCAAATGACTTCTGCGCCCATCCCCTGCGCGATCCAGTTGCATCCCAAGGCTTTGTTGTTATCCCCGGCGCGAATGCATCGCGCCCTTTATGGCCTTGGCGAACCGGTCCCATCGCGGGGCGCCATTGAAGCCAATCGGCGCGCACAAAGCAACCTGCCGAAAGGGGCAAGCCGCCATCATTGAATGATGACGATCAGGTCATGTTGCGGGAGACGCTGGTGGCGACTGGGGATTTGCGAGGGATGGGGCCGTTGAGGCCAACCTGGGAAGGTGCCGCGATCGATGCGCCTCGGCGTCGGAGCGAAGCACTGTTTGCGCAAAAGCTCAGCCACACGCCAGGCAAATGGAGAAGCAGGCTGTGCGCCGGTGAATCAGTTCGGCCGATCGGAGTGTGACAGTCCCAATGCGAAACGCCCGGAGCCTGCAGTGATCGGCGATGAAAACGCCCGAGTGCCGGCAGGCAAGAAATCGACCACCCGGAAAGGAACCGCCGCACCCTGCTGGGTGGCCAACTCAAGGGCCCGCCCGGGCTGCCAAATCCCGACTGCCTGCAGCTTGGGCGGGTAACTCTGCTCGCGGGCGGGCGAACTTGCGAAGGCGTGCGGGTTAACCTACTCCAAGCCCGTGCTTCTTTTACTCCGACCCCTTTTTCTTTCCTTTCAAGCTGTTGCTCAGCACCAGCACGAGATCAGCCATATCTTGATATGCGAGAACACCAAACTCAGGCATAAACTTCTTGAAGTACTGCTGCACAGTTAGTCCGTTTTTTTTTGCCTCCGCTTCCTTGTCAATCGTTAGCTGAGGGCATATGACCCAATTGATCCCAATGTGTGGAGAACGATCCCGCCGTACCAAAGTCCACTCAACTCTTCCTCGATATGAACTTATTGCAGCATCAATTTTTTTAATTTGTGCCTCATTCTCTTCACTAAGCCGAAAACTTGTATAGGGCGGCTCTGTAGACCGATCCTCAATAGTTTCACCCTCCTTTGTACGGAAGGATGCCACACTGAAAGAGTTCCTAATCCAGTCTAAGGCACAGACCTCTCTCAGAAGATTGGCTATTTCATCCCCTTTCGCAAGCTCCACACTCATCTGAGCCCCTTCGGCTTGTTCGTGATGGTGATTCCATCCGGATTCAAGCCACGCATGTGTTGCATCCAATCCCCCTTAGGCACGGGAACCGTCGATAGGCGAGGGTCAAAAACGTATCTGCCATCAGTGTAGACCTGGTGGTACCACTGGCCGGGCTCCACTGAGCCTTTTTCATAGACATTCAGGTTTCCTAGCTTGCTTGGTTGCGCTTCAAGAATAGCACCCCTTCCATTGGCTGCCCTATGTAACGATTCCGCGATTTCGCTGCAATCGACCACTCGGATGTCATCTGCCATGCCTTGAATCTTTGAGCCATTCATTGCCTCCAAAGCCGATTGGTTCGGCGGATACTTTGGATTCACCGGACGGAATGGCCTGCTCATTCCCGGCACGGTCTCTGCGGGGGCAGCGATGGATTCAGCCCCAATATTTCTACTTCCTACCCCCAGTCCATCAACCTCAGAAAGACCCAACGACGCGGAATCCAGCTCAAACTTCCTAACCGCATTGAGGTCCCCGGCCAGGGTCCTTCCTGCCCTCGCCGTGTCCACAGCAACATTCAAGGTCGCTCGCCCCGCCGTCGCCAGCAGATCTACGCCACCGAATCCTATGAACTCGGCAACGGTCAGCAACTTCCGATCCCTTGGGGCGTTCGCAAAAGCCTCAATGCCATAGCTGACCGTCTCTCTCGGATTCATCAACGCGTGGCCCATGGCCGCCATGTGCTCATCGTTGGTGAACAGGCGCCCTATGCCGATCCCGCCGCTGAAGACATCGACACCCAGACGCGTCACGCCGCTGAAAGCGGCTGTCACTCCCGTCATGATCATGTTGCCATCGGCCGCAAAGCCCGCGCCGGCATCGTCCAGGGCACCCGGCAGCCTATGGAGCGCTTCCTGCGCAGCTTCGAGCAGAGGGTCGAGCGCTTGGCCTATGCTGCGCTGCGTCCCATACGCCTCGCCTCGCGCAGGGCCTAACGAGTTGCGGTAGGCGGCATCCTTGCGATCAATCTGGTAACCCGCCTGACCGGCGGCCTCCATCGCAGCGATGTTGCGCAGCGCGAGGCGACTCTGCCGATCCAGTCCTCCGTCGCCGGCATTCATATCGCCGACATCCACAGGGGAGTTCGTGGCGGCCGCTGCCGCCAAGCTCTGCCGCTCGGCCTCTGCCCGCAACGCTGCTATGCGAGCATTGTCCTGCTTGAGCACCGCCTCGCCCAACTTCCGGAAGTTGGCAATCTGGTCTTCGCTGTATTGCGAAAGGTCGCCTATCGTGACCTCGTCTCCGATCCTGAGCATCGAATTCTTCATGCCGTTACTGGCCATGAACAGACCGATCTTCGCGGGATCCTTGCCCGCGATCTTGGTGATCGTGTCCCCTTTCTTGACCGTATATGGCGCACTCGACATCGGGGCAGCTGCACCTGATGGCGGGCTTGCAGAGGAATCCGTTGTCACGCCCGGCGAAGCGGTGGCTTCGTCCACCACTCCAGCAGTCCCCGGGCGCGCCGCCACCTCTGTCCGATATGCGGCTACATCATCCAGCTTCTGCTCAATCTGCTTGGCGGAGAAATTCCCGGAGGTACGAGCCTCCTCGATTCCCTCCGCCGTCAATCCATCCCCCATCGCTTGGGCGCGCTGCTTCAAGGCCTCCCACTTGCGATCCTCACGACCCTTTTCGATCGTCGCGCCGATGCTGTTGCCCAGGACGTTGCCGAACGCGTCCGCCGCGATATTCAACAAGTCGATCTTGCCCTTTCCTGCGAGGGCAACCTGGATAGTCCTGCTGGTAACTCCCGACACGGCGCCGCCCACGAAGTCTCGGACCGAAGCATTGGAGATGTTTTCGCTGTTGATGCCGAGCTTGGCGTTGATCTTGTCGCCCATGCCCGACATGACGACGCTCGCCGCCAGGCTGGACCAACTGAACTTTTCCTGTTGCTTGAGCGCGATGCCGACACCCTGGCCGACGATGCTATTCAGGGCCCCTTGGGCCATACCGGCATAGCTGAGGGGGCCGATACCACCCTGGGGGATATTGCTCAGCAGCGGACCGCCGATCCCTTTCGTCAGCCCCGCGGTCAGCCCACCAATCACCGCCGCCCGCCCGACAGCACTCCACGAGAAGCTATCCTGGAGGCCCAACGCCATGCCGGTCAGCTGGCTCGCCACGCTGCCGGCTGCCGCACCGACGGCGCCCACCGCCGCCGCGGCTCCGACCGCCGCCCACCCGCCGAGTCCCGCCGCCCAGGAGACCATTCCCAGGGCGATCGGGCACCAGATCGACACCACCACCGCAACGATCACCACGATCGCAGCCAACAAGCCACCGCATTTCTTCTTCGGCGGCTTGGGCGTCGGCTGCAGGCTGCCGATGGCGTCGCCCGGGTTGTAGGGCTTGAAGGTCTCGCTGTTGTTGTGGACGTTGGTGACCTGGGCGGGAATCTCCAACACCATGCCCGCAACCACATCGGCACTGCTGCCCAGACCGTTGGCGCTGGCGATCAGATACCAGAGACTGGCATCGCCCCAGACCGCCGCGGCTATGCTCTGCAGGCTTTCACCGTCCTTCGTGGCGATGTATTGGCCGGGGGCCGAGGCGGGATACTGCTCGGAGATCGGCTGGTAGTTCTGGTCGTAGGTCGGTCCCAGCAAAGTTCCGCCAGCAGCCAGCAGCTGGTCGTTGCCGAAGAAATAGAACTGATACTTGTCGCTCGCATCCTGCCGGTAAACGATACGGCCGTCCGCCGTAACCATGTAGGTGCGTGTGGCACCATAGTTGTCGACGAGCTTGATCAGGTTGCCGTCATTGTTGTAGGTATTGGTGATGCGGCCCTTCTCGCTGCTGCCCTGCTTGCGGACAATCAGCGCATCCTTGTATCCATTGAGATAGGTGTAGGTCGTCTCGAACTTTGTGGTGGTCAAGACCGGTGACTGCGTCTCATACCGGAGATTGTTTCCGGCCTTGTCGTACCATCCCCTCTGGTTCGTGATGACGCTTTGGTGCCAGTCGAAGTTGTCATTGGCGACATTGGCGCCGTAGGCCACCACCGATTCAATGATGATTCCGGAGATCGAGTAGACAATGGAATGGCTATGGGTCTGCGGATTGTAGATCGCCTGACTGGAAGTCACCCCTTTGTAGGTACCCTGATTCATGAGCCAGCCGTTGGCATTGTAGTCGCTGACTTGGTAGCTGTAGAAAGTATTCTGTCCGCCCAGGGCGGTGGTGTACCCGTCATTGACCCTTAGCAGGCCGAAGCTAGAGTCGAAAACACCCCACTCCGTGTACTGGAGCAAGCGGCCCGCTGCGTCGTACTCCCGCGAATCGGCCAGGGACTTGGGCTGGGAGCCTAGCGCCTGGGAAGACGTCAACGACGAGAGCCAGGTATTTATAAGGCGATTGGCGGCATCATACTGGTAGGTTCGGTACGTCCACCGATTCGAGGTATGTGAATTGTTGCCAAAGTAGCGGTACTCGCTGGCTCTATTTCCGGCGGCGTCATAGCCCAACTGCACGCCTCGGCTGGTCGTGGCCTTGATGATGCCTGTGCTGCCGTCTCCCTCAGCCAGCGTCATGCGATTGTTGTTGTCGTAGGCGTACCAGTTATCGCGCGAGTCGGTCGCATTGGACTTCCTGATTACCGTGGTACCGATCTTGATGCGGTTGCCCACCTGGTCGTAGAGGATGTCCTGCACGAGATCGGTCTGCGGCTCGTTGGCACTCAGCTGCAGGTTGCTGTCGGTGTGATATACCCGGTTCTGTTCGTCATACGCCAGGTTGGTCGTCCGTATGTTCCAGGTGGGAGTCGCGGGCTTGATGTCCTTGGTGTTCATGTACTCCCAAGCGCGATTGCCCGCCAGGTCATACTGGTAGCCCTCGATGCTGCCGCCTCCGGTATCGTCGATCTGCTTGAGCCAGCCGTTCTGGTAGTACTGGTAGTAGATGGTAGTACTGGTGCCGTTCCTAAGAGTGTTCTTTGTCGACAAGCGCATCTGGCTGTCGTACACGTTGGTCACCGTCGAATCATCGAATGCGGAGGTTATGGCGGCCCCATCGTAGGTGGAATGAGACAGGACCTTGCCGAAGTAGTTGTAAAGCCAACCGTTGTACATGCCGTTGGCGTCGTACTCCGCAGCCTTGTTGCCTAGCGTGTCGTAGATGTAGCGACTGGATAAGCTGTCGTCGTTCAGTGCGTAGCTCAGCGGTGTCCAGTGCTTGACGATGCGGCCATGGGCGTCGTAACGGTCGCGGGTGATTTCGCCGGCCGCATTGGTGTTGCTGACGCGGTTGCCGGACTCGTCGTAGTCGTAGATATCGTAGAACGGCAATGACAGCGGGGTACTGGATGACCCCTGCAAATCGGTACGGCGCAACTGGTTCAGCCGATCGTAAGTGGAAAGCAGTACATTGCTGTTCTCATCTTTTCTCGCGATTTCGTTGCCGAAGGCGTCATACCAATGGCGCTTGGCATTGCCGTAGGCATCGTATTCCCACACCACCTGGCCGGCCTTGTCATAGGACACCGAGGTAACATTCTGGCGTGCATCTTGAACGACGACCTGACGGCCGACCGCGTCGTAGTAAATATAAGTCTCAGGCGCGTAGTTATTGGTGACGGCTGTTCCGGAAAGGACGGCTTTGCCGGCCGGTAGCTTCTGATAGGTGATCTTGTTCAGGTGGTTGTATCGATACTCGGTGGTATAGCTCCGCGCGTCGGTCACCTTCAGGGCATTGCCCCAGCGGTCGAAGGTCTGCGTCACCGTAGGCGACGTTCGGGGATCGCTCTCTGCACCGTAGTAATTCAGCACCAGCCCAGGATCCGTACGTAGCGTCACGCGGCCGAGCGCGTCGCGCTGATACTCCGTGACCATGTCCGGCGTCCAGCTGCCCGCGGGAGGAGCCTCAGTGCGCACCACCTGCCCGAGCAGGTCGTATCGATATACCTTCGGGGCACCACCTTCGGCATTGCTCTGCCTTACGCGTCCGGCGGCATCGTAGAGGTAGTACTCCTCGTGACCGTCTTCCACGCCCTTGGAGACCATTTCCCCGAAGGCGTTGTAATGCATCCGGATGTTGCGATAGGAGCCCCATCCCTGCCAGGAACCTTCCAGGAGGTAGCTGGTGGCGGTCTCGCGACCCAGCCGATCGTAGGTGCTGGCATCGGTGCGCTGAGAGAAGCCGGTGCCACCCATGACGTCGGTCTGCCAGTTCCAGGTCTTGGCCAGCGCGCCGAAGGCGTTGTAGCTGTAGTACTCGCTGAAACCGTTGGCATTGATGACCTCGATCGTGCGGCCTAGCGCGTCATAGCGCAGCTCCATGACTTGGTCGTTGATGACGTCGGTGCCGACATCGTTGGCGCGACGCGCTTCAAGCACACGATTGCCCAGGGCATCGTAGTCGTACTCGATCACCGGCGTGTGGTAGCCGACCACGCCCGCGAGCGAACCGCTCGAGCGATACGGCAGCACTGTACGCACGAGGCGTCCCAGCTTGTCGTACACATTGGTCGTGATGGCCCCCATGGCGTCCATCGAGTTCAGGACGTTACCGAGTGCGTCGTAGCCGATGCGGCTGCTGCGAACGTCAGCATAGGACTCAGGCGGGGCGGTGAAGGTACTGGAGGTGCTGGTCTTGGGCCGCACCAGCCACTCCTCGGTCTTTCGATCCAGGCGGTCGTATACATAGCGGGTGATACGGTCGTAGCCCTTGTCGCTATTGGCCGACGGGTCGAGCGGATTCGGCGGCGTGAAATTGGCGAAATCCGGCAGGGAGGTGGGAACGGTCGCCAATGCAAGAGCGTATTCCTGACGGCGGACCAGTCGGCCAAAGGCGTCGAAATCCTGCTTGGTGTAATAGCCCATGGGGTCCACCTGGTGGACCTGGTTGCCGTTCTTGTCGTAGCCGAAATACGTGGTCACCCAATCGGCGGGACCGTTGCGAGTGGAGCGCTGGCTGGTGAGGTCTCCGAAGCGGTTGTAGCCGTATTCGGTTATCGGCGTCGCCAGGCCGGCGGTGTCGGTGCCGATGTTGTAGTAGTCGGTCAGCGGCTGGGTGGTCCGGAACTTCCGTCCCAGCTTGTCGTACTCGGTGGTGATCGTGCGGCTATCCGCCGGAGCCAATCCGTTCACAAAGCTGGAGAAGAACGGGCGGGCGATGTCGCCCGGGGCCTTCAGGGTCACCGACAGCGATGGCACCGAATCCTGGGTGACATGCTGGAATACCAGCCGGAACTGATGCCGGCCCGCAGCCAGGGAAATGATGAGCCCCCCCGTATAGGGAAGCCTCAGCACTCCATCGATGTACAGCTGGCACTGGTCATCATTGAAGGTACCAAGCTGGAATTCATGCGATCCGGCCTGGGTGACTTCCCAGCTGCCTTCCCAGACAGCGGCATATCCATCCGTACCCATTCCCGAGATGGGCTCGTTGACGGGATTGATACCCGCCTCGATTCTCTGGTACTGGGCCCCCGAAAAATCGCTGTTGGAGTAGTAGGTGGCCAGCAAGCCAGCGCTCTGGCCCGACAGGCTTGCCAGGCTTGCGGCCAAGGCCTGGGTCGCAAGCACGGCATTGCGCCATGCGTCGGTATCCACCGCAAGCAGATCGGCGTCATCCTCTCTTTTCCATAGCGGCAGATTAACGGCATCGCCAGCCTCCTGGTCGATGCGCTGCTTGTACCGGGTGGTGCGGGTCACGGCACCGAAGGCGTCGTACTCGTAGCGGGTGACGTAACGCTCTTCGTCGATCTCGAGACTGACCCGCCCGAGCAGGTCGTAGATTTTGTAGCTGTAGTTGCCGGCCTGATCGCGGCTGGCCACCGCACGGCCCTGGGCGTCGTAGAACACCTGGGTCTGCTGGGCGGAAACGGTCTCGTTTCGGCCGTAGGCTGCCCCAAAGACATTGGCGACACCCACCTGCGGCAAGACCGTGCGGATCTGGCGTCCCAAGGCGTCGTATTTGAACTCAGTCTTGCGCTGCTCGGCCGTCCCGAGGGCTTCGGTCCTAGCGATGACATTGCCCAGGTTGTCGTAGTCGATCTTCGTGGTGACACGGATGCTGACTTCTTCCAGGGTGGACTGGAAGAACTGGCTCGCGGGGATGTTCTGCGCCGAGGACATGCCCGGCCCCTCCCACGAAAGCGCCAGGCGGGCACTGCCTGCAACGTCGAAATACTCCAGGACGAAGCGATGGCGGCCTGCCGTAAGGTTGATCTGCTCCCAAGCCGTGTCGAGGGCCCAGGGCTGCTCGTTCCATTCGCCCACCACCAGCTTGCCATCGATGTACAGCCGGTAGCCGGCATCGGCTGCCATGTAGAAGTTGTAGTTGCCCGGCACATCGACCTGGAGCTCACCGCTCATCCGCGCACTGAAGCTGTCGGCATCGATTCCAGCGATCGGTGCTCCAGCCGAATCGGTCGGTGCTCCCGTCCAGTTGAAGTCCACTGGACGTGTCCAGTCATCAGACTTGGAGAATCCGGTGAAGTCGCTGTTGTCGTAGTAGGTGACGCGGAGGCCCTGCTTGTTGGTCTTGCGGGTGCTGATGACGGTTTCCGGCGCATACTCATAAGTCATGCGCCCGGCAGCGTCGTAGCCATAGTCCCAGGCATCGCCCTTCTTGTTGATCAGCTTGGTGCGGTTGCCAAGCTCGTTGTATTCGTAACTCTCCACCCCGCCTTCCGCGTCGGTGGTGGATATGACGTTTCCGAGGCTGTCGTAGGCGTACTGCGTACGCTGGCCGATACCGTCGAGGCCTTCGGACAGGTTGTCGAGGTAGGCAACGGGCGAAGTGGTGCTGGGCGCGCCCAGCGAAAGCATGCCGAACCGCGCCTTGTCCCAGGCGACGGTCTGGGTAAAGCTGTAGCCGGCCGACCGCGACTCGCCCTTTTTGTAGACCCAGAGCGTGGCGCCGGCAGCGGTCACAGCCGTCTCCACCACGTAGACCGTGTCGCTGCTCGTCTGCCCCAACTCGATCACATCGTAGGTTGCGCCGTATGAGTAGGCGTACACCTTGCCGTCCACGAACCGGGCGTAGAGCATGCGGAGAGCGCTCATGGGCGCCGTCGCAGGGTCGTTGCCCACACCCGCATAGAAACCACTGGAGGAACCCACGGGCGTGGCCTGGACTTCGGCTCGATAAATACGGGTTGCCGTAGTGGCTGTGGTGTACTGTCCGTATACCGTCGTGCCCAAACCGGGGCTGGAGTTGACCGTCATCCGCAGGCGCCCATCGACCAGGTCGAGAGCGCCGGTGCCCGGCGTCAGCGTGAGACCGGCCGTGTCGACAGAGAAGTCCTGGGACCATGTCGCCAGGGTGGGCAGCAGGTTGGCGATGTCCAGCGCCTTGGGCGCGGCGGCCAGGCTGGCGTGGTTGACCGCCGTGGTATGCCGGATGGTTTCGCTGACACGGCCCGCGGCGTCGTAACGCGTCTGCGTCACGTAGCCCAAGGCGTCGATGTCGTAGACCTTGCGACCGGCACCGTCATAGACCGTGCGCGTGCGGCGCGTTTCCGCGTTGGTATCGGCCAGCGTGCGGTATTCCACCAGGTTGTCGAAGTTGACCTTCTCACCTGCACTATTGGCGGCGGCGGTGAGTTGCAGCCTGGCGGAAGCGCTGGTCCACCCCGTGCTGAAGCTGTGGGTGTAGCCGCTACTGCGCGGATATCCCGTCTTGTAGATGTTGATGCGGCTACCGGAGGCGGTGATGTCGACCTCCACCTCGTAGGCCACACCAACATCGACGGTGCCCAGGACAGTCTCGACCGGAGCACCGATACCGGTGGAGGTCCGCACGCTGAGCGTGTTGCCAGTGATGGTCGCCAGGTGATAGCGGCCATCGTTGCCCATGGCGCCGAACTGGAACAGCCCCGGACCGGTGGGGTTGGTCACGGTCAGCTCGCCACCGATGATCAGGCGATCGGAAGCCCCGACAGCATTGGCCGGACCGTCCGCCGCACCGGGGGCGGCAGCCGCGTTGGCCGTCATGACAATACGCCCGCTCGCCCACGACATGCCGGTGCCGGTCAGGTTGATTGGCGCGCTGTTGCTGCCGAAGTCGCTGCTGCGTACGGCCGTGACCAGCGCGTAGCGCACCTGGTCGGGGGTCATGATGTCGGGCAGGCCCGTGATGCTGATCGGCTGCGCGTAGCGCAGCGTGTCGATCTGGCGGCCTTCCTTGTCGTAACGGAACTCGGTGACCTGGTTCAGCGCGTCGATCTGGTACACCAGTCGCCCGTCGGCATCATAGACCAGGGTGGTGACGTGGCTCTTGGCCAGTTCCAGTGCCGGATTCGCGGTTGAAACGGCGGTGCCCACAGACAAGGGCGTCAGCCCACCGACGATGCTGGCGACATTTATCGGCTGGGTATAGCCGATGGTCTCGACCACGCGGCCGGCGCCGTCGAACTTGGACTCGGTGACGTAGCCGAGGGCGTCGATCTTGTAGACCGGGCGGCCCGCCTGGTTGTAGACGTAGCGCTCGTGGCTGGTCAGCGGCGATGCATCGCTGAGGATGCGGGTCTCGCTGATGTCGTCGACGTAGGCCTTCTCGCCCAGTGCGCCGGACGACGCATAAGTTTCCGTACGGACCCTGGCACTGCTCCAGGCCTTTTGGAGCACGTCGGTGTAGCCGCTGCTGCGCGGCTGGCCTGCCTTGTAGACATACAGGGTGCTGCCGGCGCTGCCGACGTCCACCTCGACCACGTAGGTGGCGCCGGCTTCGAGCGCGCCCATGTCGATGAACTCGGCCGGGCCGCCTGCGGGGTAACGGTAGGCGTAGATGCGGCCGTTCGAGAACGAGGCGGCATGACCATTGGTGCCGGTGGCGCCGAGCAGGAAGGCACCGGTGCCACTGACAGGCGCTTGCACGGTGCCGCGGATGGCCAGCCTCTCGGTAGCGACGATGCTGCGCAGCACCGCTCCATCGACGCTGCCGGCGGCGGTGGTGCTGCTGGTCAGCTCAAGCCTGTTGTTCTGGCGGACGATGACGCCGTTGGCATAAGCCAGGTCGAGGCCGATGGTGTTGGCGTTGAGGTTGTTGGACAACAGGGCGGCGGCGATGGCGGCGCGGCGCAGGCCGTCTGCCGTGGTCGGCGCGGGCACGACGATACGCTCGGCGTAGCGCAGGGTTTCCGCAAGCTGGCCAAAGCTGTCGTAGCGGTACTCGGTTACGCCGCCCTGGGGATCGACATCGTGCGTCTTGCGGCCGGTTTCGTCGTAGGCGGTGATCCAGGTCTTGAGGTTGGCGTCCTTGCGGGAGACCAGGTTGCCCAGCTTGTCGTAGCCGTACTCGGTCTTGATCTGCAGCGAGCCCAGCGAATCGACGGTCTCGCTGATCATGCGGCCGGCCGAGTCGTAGTCGTAGTCGGTGAGGCGCAGGGCCGGGGGGGTGACGTTCCAGCCCGTGGAATCCAGGACCGCGGCCACGCCTTCGCGCAGGCGGCGACGCTCGCCGAAGCGGTTGTACTCGTAGGCTGTGGCGACCTTCTTGCCCGCCGTGTCCGCGATCTGCGAGGTGACGCGATCCAGCTTGTCGTAGACCCTTTCGGTCACCACGTTCAGCGGGTCGATGGTGCGGAACTGCCGGCCGAAGTTGTCGTACTCGTAGCGGGTGGTCAGGTTGAGGAAGGCCTGCCCCGTGACGGACGAGGTGCCGCTGCCGGCGTCGGTGACCTGGGTCAGCTGACGGCCGTTGGCGTCATAGGTGAAGTCGGTACGGACGCCGTTGCGGGCGGTGCTCGTGAGGACGCGCCCTTCCTTGTCGTAGGTCGTCAGGCTGAAGTAGCCGTTGGCGTCGGTACGCTTGATGAGGCGCCCCGCCCCGTCGTAGTCATAGGCGGTGACATCGGGCGCCGCGTTCTGGGCCGTGGCCAGGGCGGTGGTCACGCCCGTGAGGGTCAGGAGCGACCCCGGGGTGGGCAGGCCGATAGGTGCGTCGTAGCGGCGGGTTTCCTTCAGCAGCCCATCGCCGCGGTAGCGCGATTCCGTGACGTAGCCCAACTCGTCGATGCTGTAGACCTCGCGACCGGCGCCGTCATAGACCTTGCGCGTCATGCGGTCGCTGGCGTTCTGCACCGCGGGCACGTACTCGGCCAGGTTGTCGACGTAGGCGTGCTGGTTGGCGCTGGTAGCTGTCGAGAGCGTCTGTATGCGCGAGCGAGCGGTGGTCCAGGTGGCGGTGAACGCGTCGGTGAAACCGCTGCTGCGCGGCTGGCCCTTCTTGTAGATGCTGAGCTGGGTGCCGGAGGCGGTAACCTCCACCTCCACCACGTAGATAGCGCCAAACTCCACTGCGCCGAGATCGGCAGCGGAGCTGTTGCTGCCGTTGTAGCGATAAACCTTGATGCGGTCACCGGTGAACTGAGCCAGGTGCACGCGGTTGCCACCGGGCTGCTCGGCGCCCACGTAGAAGGAGCCGGCCGTGGAGCTTTCGACCTGAATCTCGGCCTTGAACACCACGGTGCCGAGCGCGGCGATATTGTGCGGGCGGGTGCCATAGGCAATGGTCAACACATCGGCGGCGGGCTGACTGGTCAGCGCAAGACGGCCGCCGACCGCGTCGTACACCAGCGCCGGGCCGGGAGGAGTGATGTCCAGCCCTTGGCTATCCCCAGTCAGGGAGCTGCTCCACAGCCGGCTGGCGGCCGCGTAGCGCACCATGTCCATCGTCATCTCGTCGGGCATGCCGTTGAGATCGATCGCCTCGACGTGGCGTGTGGTGAGCACCAGCCGGTCCATGGCGTCGTAGCGGTACTCCACCAGGCCGCCGAGCGGGTCGATGTCGTAGACCTTGCGGCCCGCGGCGTCGTAGACGTAGCGCCAGACATTGCCGTTGGCGTCACGCTTCGAAGCCAGGTTGCCGTTCTTGTTGTAGCCGTACTCGGTACGAATGGGCGCGGCGCCGGTCGGGTCGATCGTTTCGCTCTCGACCTGCCCGGCCGCGTCGTAGGTGTAGACCGTGACCCGGGGTGCGCTGGGGCCGGTGGTTGCCGGGTTCTGCGCACTCACCAGCTGTGCCACCGCAGCGGCGGTCGGCGCCGCGGAAACCGCCGCCGGGGCCACCGGGTTGACGTAGCGGCGGACTTCCTTGACGCGATCGCCGGCGTCGTAGCGGTATTCCGTGACCTGGCCGAAGGCGTCGACGTCGTAAAGCTTGCGGCCTTCCTTGTCGTAGACGCTGCGCTCGCGGATATGCTGGGACGCATCAGTGTCGATCAGCCTGGCCTGGCTCAGGTTGTCGAAATAGGCCGTCTGGTCCGCACCATTGGTGCTGTTCCAGACATCCAGCCTCAGCCTGGCGCTGCTCCAGCTGGTCTGCAGCACGTTGCTGTAGCCACTGCTGCGGGCCTGCCCGGACTTGTAGACGTACAGGGTGCTGGAAGTGGCGGTCAGCTCCACCTCCACCACGTAGGTTGCACCGGTCTCGGCCACGCCGAGTTCCACGATCTGGACCGATCCGCTGCCAGTGAAGCGCGCGGCGTACACGCGGTCTCCACTGATGTGGGCGGCGTGGATGTTGCCACCCAATGCGCCGAGCATGTAGCTGCCGGCCGGGATGGCGGTCAGCTGCAGGGTGCCGCGGATGAGCACCTTGTCGGTGGCCGAGATCGCAACGTCGGTCGCGGCCTGCACGCTGTTCTGGGTGGCACCGGGGCGGCTGATCGCCGTCAGGCGGTTGCTTTCGTGGACGAAGGCGGTACCGGCGTAGGTCAGGTCCAGGCCATTGGTGTTGGTGGCGAGGTCGTTGCTCCAGACCGTCGAAGACACTGCATGGCGGATGGTGTCCGGGGTGATCGACGAAGGTAGCGTGATGCGCTCGGCATAGCGCAGCGTGTCGGTGAGACGGCCCCAGTTGTCGTAGCGGTATTCAGTGAGGCTGCCCAGCGGATCGACGTCGAAGACCTTGCGGCCCAGTTCGTCGTAGGCGTAGCTCCAGACCTTGCTGGTGGCATCGGTCTTGCGGAAGGCGTTGCCCAGCTTGTCGTAGCTGTACTGGGTGACCAGGTTCAGGTAGGCCACGCCCGTCGCCGGATTGGTGCCGCTACCGGCATCGACGGTCTGGCTGACGAGCCAGCCGGCGCCGTCGTAGAGATACGCCGTGATCCGCGCCGGGGCGGCGCTGATGTTCCATGCGCCGCTGCTGCCGGTCGCCTGTATGCCCTCGGAGACGGTCTTGCTCCTGCCCAGGTTGTCGTAGGTGTAGACCGTGGCCAGCTTCTTGTCGGCGGTGTCGACCACCATGCTGGTCAGGCGCCCAAGACTGTCGTAGGCCATCTCTGTGATGGCATTGGCGGCGTTGGTCAGCTTGGTCTGGTTGCCGGCCGCGTCGTACTCGTAGCGGGTCGTGAGATTGAGATAGGCCTGCCGCGTGATCGGGTTGATGCCCGAACCCTGATCGACGACGCGGGTCGTCAGGCGGCCCGCGGCATCGTAGGTGAAGGTCGTGCGGGTGCCATACCTGTCGACGGTGGAGGTGAGCCGGCCGACGCTGTCGTAGCCGTTGGTGGTGATGAACGCGTTGGCGTCGGTCGTCTTGGTGAGACGGCCGCCCTTGTCGAAGGTGTAGCTCTCGACCACATCGAACTCGCCGGTACCCGCCGGCAGCAGCAGGGCTTCGACCTGCGTGAGGGTGCTGACGGCGGCCGTGGAGGCCAGGACCACCGGCGTGGCATAGCGCGTGGTCTTGATCACGCGGCCAGCGGTGTCGTACTCCGACTTGGTGACGTAGTTTTGAGCATCGATCTGGTACATCAGGCGCCCGTCGCGATCGTAGATGCGACGCTCGTGGCGATCCTGTGGCGCGGCGTCGTTGTAGACGCGATACTCCGACAGGTTGTCGACATAGGCCTTCTCGCCCAGGCTGCTGAGATTGCCAACGACTCCGACCCGCATCTGCGCGGAGGCCCAGGTGACGCTCAGGCTGTCACTGAAACCGCTGCTGCGGGACTGCCCCTTCTTGTAGATGTACAGCTGGCTTCCGCCGGCCGATACCTCCACCTCCACCACGTAGGCGACGCCGAACTCCAGAGTGCCCAGGGTCACTTCCTGGCTGGTGCTGCCGGTGTAGCGATAGGCCTTGATGGTGTTGCCGGTGAACATCGCCAGGTGAGCGCGCGCGCCAAGCTGCTCGGCACCGGCGTAGTACTCACCTGAAGTGGAGGCGGCCACGGTGATCTCGGCGCGGTACGCGACCTTGCCGTGATCCGCGATCTGGTGGTTGCGCGTGCCGTAGGCGATGGTGCCGACATGATTCACGGCCTGGGCCGTCAGCGTCAGCCGCGCGCCCAGGTAATCCTGCGCGACCGCGGTCTGGCTGGGGGGGATCGTCAGGCCGACGGTATCCGCCAGGTCGCCGGACCAGAGCCGCGTGCCGTAGCGCAGCGCGTCGGTGCCGATGACCAGGGGCATACCGGCAAGGTCGACGCGGTCCGCGCGGCGGATGGTCTCGGCCAGGCGGCCCGCGACGTCGTAGCGGTATTCGGTGACGCCACCCATCGCATCGACGTCGAAGGTCTTGCGATTGGCCTCGTCATAGACCGAGCGCCAGTACGAGCCCTGGGGGTCGCGCCTGTAGACCAGGTTGTTGTTCTTGTCGTAGGCGTAGTCGGTGACGAGCGCACGGTAGGCCTGGCCCGTCAGCGGATTGGTGCCGCTGCCGGCATCGACGATCTCGCGCGAGAGGCGGCCGGCCTTGTCGTAGGCCTTGACGGTGGTGCGCAAGGCGACGCCGAAGTTCCAATTGGTACCGTCGAAGGTTCCGAGCCGCCCTTCTTCCACGGTCACCATCGTACGACCGGAATCGTAGTAGCCGTAGGAATAGAAGCTGGCCATCTTCTGGCTGCCGAAATCGGTGATGACCTTGGTGACGCGGCCTTCCTTGTCGAACTGGGTCTCGGTCACCACATTAAGCGGATCCGTGGTGCGGATCGTCTGCCCGAATGCGTCGTACTCGTAAGCCGTCACCAGGTTCAGCGCATTGGCCTTGATGATGGGGGTGCTGCTGCCCGGAGGCGTGTAGCTGGCCGGGTCGACGGTGCGGCCGATGAGGCGCCCGGCGTCGTCGTAGGTGTAGCTGGTGCGGATGTTGTTCTTGTCGAGCGTGGATGCCACGCGGCCACCGGCGTCGAACTCGGTCTTCTCGATGAGCGTATTGGGATCGGTAGCCTGGGTCAGCCGGCCATCGCGGTCGTAGGTGTAGACGGTCGCATCCCAGACGCCGTTGTTGAGCAGCTCCGACTTGTAGAGAACATCGTGCCGGTCATAGTTGCTGCGCGTGCTGACTCCCTCGGGCGTAACGACGGTGACCGTCTTGCCACGCGCATCATAGGTATAGCTGGTGGCCTGGTTCAGCGCATTGGTCTGGGTGAGCACCCGGCTGAAGGCGTCGTAGGTGGTCAGAACGCCCTGGTTGAAGGGATCGCGGGTCTGGATCGCCCGGCCAAGCTTGTCGTATTCGGTCTTCCAGACCCGGCCGAGGGCGTCGGTCCGGGAGACGACACGCCCGAAGGCGTCGTAGCCCAGTGTTTCGCCGATGGCAAGACCGCTGGAACTGTCCACCACGCTGCCAATCTGGGCGCCGCGGCGGTCATAGGTCCAGCTGTCGGCGCGCCGGATCAGGGTAGAGGTTCGGGCCAGATCGGTGGTGACGGTGCTCTTCTGCCCGAAGCTGTTGTAGATCAGGTCGGTGATGAAGCCGAAGGCGTCGGTCTTCTTCGACAGCAGGCCACGCTTGTTGTAGTCCAGGTCGGCGACGCGGTTGTTCGTGTCCGTTACCAGCGACGCCAGGCGCGAGGTCAGGACGCTGTCCGTCTGCAGGCCGCCGACGATGTCGCGCACGCCGCTGCCATTGACCAGCACGATACGCTGGGCGTACCGGGTAGTCTTGTCCACCTCGCCGAATGCGGTATAGGTGGTTTCCGAAACCTCGCCTGCCGCGTTGATCGCGTAGCGCAGGCGGCCGACCGCATCGTAGTAGTAGACGGTGGTCTTGCCGTTGGGATCGGTCGCGCTGATGCGGCGTCCCAGCGCGTCGTAGGTGTACTTGGTGGCGTACTGGGTCCAGACGGCCTCGCGTTCGATCAGGGTGGCGGTGGGGGCCAGCTGCGACAGCACGTAGCTGCCGATGCCTCCGAGCTCGCGTTTCACACGACCCAGGGCATCGTACTCACGCGTGGTGGAGCGCTGTTCGGTCGTGGCGACCACCGCATCCGCCGCCAGGGTCAGCTTTTCCAGATATCCGTATTGGGTGTTGTACTGGTAGACAGTCGTCGCGATCCGGTTCGACGCATCCACGTTGGAGGCGTTGATGGTGTAGTAGAAGCCATCTTCGCTCGTCACACGGTTCGCGGCATCGTAGACGTAGACCTGGCGGGCGTAATAGAGCCGCAGGGCGGTCGTGGGCTCCGCCAGCACCGGGGCGCGCGCCTCGGTGCGGTAGTCCGCCACCGACTTGCTGGCGGCGTAGACCACCGGGCGGCTGTAACGGCGCTCTTCGCTCTTGTTGTTGGCGCGATCGTAGAAGTATTCCGACAGGTAGCCTTCCGGATCGATCGCGGCGATCAGGCGGTTCATGCCGTCGTACAGCATGTAGCTGGTCTGGTTCTTCGCGGCCACTTCGGTCGCGGCGGCCAGGGCAAGAGTCTTGAGATCGGTCAGCGTGCGGAGGTCGACGGAGAGCACCGGCAACTGCAGGGCATAGGCGGTCTGCCGCACCATGTTGCCGGCCTTGTCGTATTCACGCTCCACGAGGCAGCCCTCGGCATCGAGGGTGCCGGCCAGCAGGCCATCCTTGTCGTAGAAGCTGCGGGTGAAGCGGTTGGCCGTGTCGTCGCGGTTGACGGCCAGCTGGCGGTCGGTGCGGATCAGGCTCCAGCTGTTGGCGCTGCCCGGCAGGACGTTGTCGTACACGATGGTCGCCGTGACGCGGCCGGCGCCGTCGTAGACCATTTCGGTGACAAAACGATCGGCGTCGATCAGGTAGACCAGCTGCCCGGCAGGGTTGTAGACCCTTTCGGTGCTGCGGTCGTTGTTGGCATCCGCAGTCCTGACGCCGGTCGTGGCCAGCGTGAATGCCACTGGCTCGCCGTTGCCATCGACCAGCGCGGCGGTGACACGGTTGGCGTAGCGGATGGTCTTCAGCAGCTGACCGGCCAGGTTGTAGGTGTATTCGGTCAGCGCCATGTCTGCGCTGACTTCCGCGATCTTCCAGCCGCGCTCGTCGTAGAGGTAGTGGGTGCGCCCGAGGCTGGCATCGGTCACCATGCGCAGGCGACCGTTGCTGTCGTAGTCGTAGGCCGTGGTCGTCGTAGCGATGTTGGCGCCGGTCTGGATCGTCTGCACGACGTCGCCGGCCTTGTTGAAGACGGTGCTGGTCGTCAGATAGGTGCTTCTGGGCGCCGAGCCGCCCTGCATGGCGACGACGACCGTGTTGCCGGCGTCCTGGTAGTCGGTGATGGCCGTACGGCCGATGGCATCGGTGTTCGAAATGACGCGGCCCAGGCCGTCATACAGGTAGGTGGTCACCGCCGCGCCGGCGAGCGACGTCTGCGTCAGGCGGGTGAACACCCCCATGTTGTCGATGAGGCAGGTGGTGCCAGATTTGGCCGAATTGACCACCGTGTACAGGTTCCACTTGACCTGGTCCCAGCCGGCGGTAGCGCCGGCGGTCAGCGCGACCGTATGAACGAAGGCGCCGGCGCCTTCGCGGCTCCTGCCCCTCTCGTAGACATACAGCTTGGACTCGGTGGTCGTACGGACCACCTCCACCACGTAGGTGACGTTGTCTTTTGCGAATCCGAGGTCGACCACCTGGTCGCCCGTTCCGGTGTTGAACACGGCCTTGATCCGGTCGCTGGAGAACAGGGCCAGGTGGCGCCGGTAGTCGGCGGCAGCGGTCACACTGTCGACATTGTTGGAGATGCCCAGGGCGGTCTCGCGGCCATTGCTGCTGGCGCCAGTGGTCAGCTCGGCCTGGAACACCCAGGTGGGAGTGTTGGCGTTCAGCTGGTGCAGGGTCGTGCCGGTCATCACCGGCGTGGCAGCCGTAGCGTCCTGCTTGTTGGTGGCGCGCAGCTGGCCACTGACGAAGTCCCAGACCCCCGCCAGCTGGCCGCTCAGGTTGCCGGTGCTCGGGCTGTCGTAGAACGACTGCATGGTCGCGTTGTTCTGCACCGTCTTCAGCAGCTCGCCGGAGCGGCCGTAGACGAAGAAGTTCTGCGTCGCAAGGGTGGTGCCGTTGTTGCCGGTGATGTCGACCGTCGAATACTCCACGACCGAGCTGATCATTCCGCGGAAATCGTAGTTGTAGAGGGTCAGCCCCTGCTTGGTCTTGTCCAGCAGGTCGCCCGCCCACTTCGCCAGCTCGGTATCGGTGAAGATGGAGCCGCCGTAGGCATGGGCGTAGTAGCTGCGAGTCTGGCTGCGCG
Organism: Solimonas sp. K1W22B-7; assembly: GCF_003428335.1. Taxonomy (GTDB): domain Bacteria; phylum Pseudomonadota; class Gammaproteobacteria; order Nevskiales; family Nevskiaceae; genus Solimonas_A. The sequence goes on along the minus strand of NZ_CP031704.1, from coordinate 1,022,442 downwards.
TGCCGTTGGCGTTGTAGCGGTGTTCGGTGACCCGCCCCTCGGGCGTGATGACGAAGCGCAGGTGCGACTCGCTGTCGTAGAGATAGCGGGTGACCACGGGGTCAGCCGCCACCAGCGGGCCGGCACCGTCCGTGTCCGGTGTGCGATAAACCGTTTCGGAGACGAGCTGCTGGCTGGCGCTGTCGTAGCTGCGCTCCACCGTGTTGCCACCCTGGTCGACGATCTTGATCAGGTTGCCGCCGCTGTACGTGTAGTTCGTGCTGCGGTTCGAGCCGTTCTCGTAAAGGGTGATGACCTGGCTGACGTTGCCGTCGGCGTCATACAGGTACTGGGTCGTGCTGCGAGCGCTCGCGCCGCTGACCAGCGGGGCTTCCACCTTGGTCAGGCGGTTCTGGGCGTCGTAGGTGTAGGTGGTGACATAGCCCAGCGTGTCGGTAACGCTGGTCTGGGTGGCGCTGAGATAGTTGAACGTCAGCGTGCGGTTGGGCTCGGTGCCGCCGGTGACGGTGGTGAGGGTCTGCACACGCCCGGCGTAGGTGCCGCTGGCCACGTAGCCGACATTGAGCCGCGCAGTCTCGATCAGCGTGCCGCCCACCGTGTTCTTGCGCCCTTGAATGAGGCTGGTGATGCGGTTGGAACTGCTGCTCTCGTACTCGTACTTGGTGAAGAAGATCTGGGTGTCGCTGTCGCGCACCGTGTCGTCGGCATTCCCCAGATCGACCTCGACGCTGTTCAGCCGGGTGAGGCTGCCCTGGGTCTCGTAGACATAGCGGACGCGGATCGCCTGCTGGCCGTTGCTGCTGGTCTGGATCGAGGTGAGGTTGTTGTTGGCGTCGTAGGCCAGGGTGGTGACCTGGCCGGAGGCGTCGGTGACGCTGGTCAGCAGGCTGCCGGTGTAGCCGTAGGTCTGGGTGTTGCCGTCGGCGTCCTTGGCGTTGGAAAGCCGGCCATTGGCGTCATAGGTCTCGGTGGCGCGGCTGCTGCCCTCGGTATAGATCCAGGTGCCGTTGGCCTGGCGGGCCAGGGTGTCGTGCGCGCCGGAGCCGTCGGTGCTCTGCCACAGGTCGGTGCCGATGTTGACGAACGTGGCCTGGTGGCCGTCGTCGTTGATCCTGACGACGCTGGCGGTGCCGCCCGCCGCGGGCAGGGGCGCCACCAGCCGGCGGCTGCCGAACAGGGTCCAGCCGTCGTTGTTGCCCCCGTCCATCAGCCCGAGGCTGTTGTAGGTGCGCATCGCGGCCAGGTCCAGACCCAGCGACGCCAGGTAGTCGTCCTGCCCCTGGATCACCAGGTTGCCGGTGGCGGCGTTGACGTAGGCCTGGTCCCGACCCTGCCCGATCTGGCCCTTGCCAGTGCTGCCGAAGCCGTTGAGCTGGCTCAGCGAGGAATTGAACAGCCCAAGGCCAGTACCGCCGACGATTGCGACCATGTGTTTTCTTTGAACCTGCGTGGATCTGGGGGCCGTGAATCCAGCCCGCTCCCCCACCTGATCCGAAGAAAACGGCAAAGTGTTTAGTCGAAAATCGAATATTTTTACTATGATTTTGATAACAAAAGAATTTTAGTTTTAACGGCCGCCCGAAAATGCCCCAGGAGAGGCGTAGCAAACCATCCCGGGCTGCCCTTGCGGCAGCCCGGTGGCGTGAAAAAAGGGAATCGGCTTTTCTGCTCGCCAGGCAAACGGAGCATCAGGCTGTGCGCCAGTGAATCAGTTCGGCCCGATCGGAGTGCGAGAGTCCCCGTCGGGAGCCTGCAGTTATCGGCTATGAAAACGCCCAAGTGCCGGCAGGCGAGAAATCGACCACCCGGAAAGGAACCGCCACCCCCTGCTGGGTCGCCGACTCAGAGATCAGCCCGGGCTACCCAATCCTGATCGCCTACAGCTTAGACCGGCAACTGCTCGCGGGCGGGCGAACTTGCAAAGGCGTGCGGGTTAACTTACTCCGACCCCTTTTCCCTTCCTCACCTCCTCGAGACCGTCAGCGCAAAGCCGTGCACCCAGACCGAGGCTCGCAGGACCTGCAAGCGGCGATCGGGCCGCAGATCAGACCAGTCCACGATCAGGATCGGCTCAGGTCGGCCCGCGAGCAGCAACTGGCACAAGCAACGATAGAACAGCAGACGGTCCTGATGCAGATGCGAGTTGCCCAGCAACCGATCGACGCGCTTGATGCGATGGCGAACCGCGCAGGCCCCGCCCAGGCTACGGCCCAGTGCCGACAGCGTCAGCCGGCCGCCCTGCAGGGCCGAGCCCACCATGGCCACCAGCGTGGTGAGGCGCTTCAGATGAAGACCGGGAATCGAACGGCGTAACAGCTTCTGCAATACGGCGGTCGCGTGCATGGCAGGAACTCCCTGATGACGAGTTGGCGCTCATCACCAGAGATACAAGCCCTGCCATGCACGCACTGACAGGTGCCGTTTTGCCGTGAAGCTACTCTCTAACTATCTGAAGGGAAAGAGCCTTCAGCGTGGGATATGAGGGGAAAGCTCAGACTCCGACCCCTTTTCCCTTTCTTTCCACGGGTCTACATCTCGCTCCGAGGAATCCACGAGGGCCGCCCTCGGTCGGGATATGTCAAAAGCATCAACTGATCCGACAACCCCATGCTGTTAAAAAAAACCTCGAATAAATCCAGGGGTACCTGTACGTCGGTGCATATGGTTCTCAGATCCCAACGGTCCTCTTCAAATTCCGCCCATCCTCGATATAAACCATCCCCTGGCTCCCACCAAGCGCGCAAGGTAGATCCTTTCTCGCCCGGCTTTTGCACTGGAAGGACAATAATTCGGCACTTGGCGGGGATGGCAACCAAGCTGATGTAGTCCAACACTGTATATGTAGTGTCCGCAGGATCCTCCTTTTCGCATAACGCAAGCCTGGTTCTCCCTCCGTGCTCGAAGGTTTTTTCAATCTCTGACACAACATTCCGCCAAACGGGATTCTCCATATGGGCTCTGTCATCTTCCCGTACAGATGTCAGTAACAGCAATTTATTTCGAGCCATATCGGTTCTTGGTTGACCTCAGTGCAGCTTACCTTCTGTGTAGCGGACCGTGCCATCCTCCATGCGCCGCCACGTGCGCACAGCTCCAAAGCCCTCGCTAGTAATGGCATCAATGTCATAAACAGTGAGCGACTTCAATTCGGCTGCGGTCACCGCTTGCTTCATGGAATCCAAGCAATAATCACATACTCCGGGCAGTTTGGTACCAGACGTCCGCACTGTCATATACATATCCTGCCCTTGTGTAACGCCCACCCGGGCAGCCTGATGGATATTTCCAACTTCAGCGTGCATATCGCCTATATATGCGTTGGGATTTCTTGTATCAACCAAGTCTCTAACCAAACTCTGACCATCTTCCAGCAGTGGTTGCGAACGCGCCGCGGGGTTGACATCGGTGAATCTCCTTCCCCCAACACTGCTTTCGGCTACGACAGTAACAGGACCCAGCGCACCCGGAGGGGTGGTACCCATCAGTGGATGCGGACGCTGTAGCTCGGCGGCATGTAAATCGGCCTTTAGAAGCTGATACTGGAAAGAGTCAGCAGCACCCGCAGAAAAAATGGGGTCAGCCCCCATTTTGGTTGCCAACGCCGCCCTTGGCCCGTTTCCAATGGTATCAATAGAGAAGCTTGTCCCTCCAAAGATTTCATCCGTCTTTCTAGAGAGCATCCCATCTAACAAACGAACTCCATCCTGTCCTGCACTTACCAACCCACGCTTGATCGCCACGCCGCCGAAAGGCGCCGATGCCACCCCTGCAAATGAATATCCCGCGCTGATACCCCATCCGATAGGATCGGCATCCCATAGATAGTCAAGCTTCTCAAAATAATTCGATGCGGCAGCAACGTGTTCGTCGTACGAAGAGGTAACGAAATTCACAAAGTTAGCCGCCCCCTCCCCGTATCGGCTATAGCCGTCTTCCCATATTCCCGTGTTGAAAGTGTGTCTATCACCAATGTGCAACAAGGCTTGAGTAGCGGCGTTTGGCACTTCATAAGGAAAAGTGAAAATTCCATCGAGAACAAATTTTTCCGCCCCTGCAAACAAGCCGAAGAATCTATTGGCTCCTGCATGGCTGGAGGCTGGGATATATTCGTAATCAGCATCTTCGCCACGATATTCTTGAATTTCTGCTTCAACTTTTTCACGGTGTTCCTGCCCCATTCGTAGCCTTTCCTTGGCCACGAGATCCTGCCGGGATTGCGGAATGGGAGAAATGGGGTCAGACCTCATATCCGCAGCAGCTTTGGCAAGCTTGGCGTCCTGCCAGGCTTTGGCTATTGCGACCCTCGTGCTGCTATCCGCCTCGCGATACGCGTCCGGTACTTCGATGCCCGCCAGCTCTTCGGCGCTCAGCAGATTGATAGTCTTGCCAGCACGTAACTGGTGCGGACTATCCATTCCATTGGCGATAGCCAGTTTCATCAGTAGATCAGGGTCTGAGAAGCCGCTCACGGCGGACAGCGTGTCGCCGTTTTTGACCGTGTAGGCCCGTGGCTGAGGGACTTTCTCAGCAGAACTGGTGGCAGGCCCAAAATTTTGTCCAGACGCTCCTGCCGCAGACGGGCCTAGAGTCTCTACTTCCACCTCAAGTGCCGGTGCGCGACCCTCGGTTGCCGGTGTGGAAACCACAATTTCGCCCTGGACGAACTTCATCGCGTCCCGATGCGAATAGCCCTCCTCCGCCATGGAATCGTACGCCGCACGATCGTCGGCGCTGAGTGCATCTACTTGCGCTTGGTTCCGCCAATCTTGCGTTTTCTCCCCAAGGGCGTTGCCCAAGACGTTGCCGAAGGCATCCGCCGCGATGTTCAACACATCGATCTTGCCCTTTCCTGCCAAGGTAACCTGTACGCTCCTGCTGACAAGGCCTGACACGGTACCGCCAACGAAGTCCCGGACGAAGGCATTAGGAATGTTTTCGCTGTTGATCCCGAGCTTGTCGTTGAGCTTGCCGCCCACGCCTGACATGACGACGCTCGCGGCCAGGCTGGACCAGCTGAACTTGTCCTGTTGCTTGAGCGCGATGCTGACGCCCTGGCCGACGACGCTGTTCAGCGCGCCCCGAGCCATGCCGGCATAGCTCAATGGGCCGATACCGCCCTGCGGGACATTGCTCAGCAGCGGACCGCCGAGCCCCTTCGTCAAACCAGCAGTCAACCCGCCGACCACTGCCGCGCGGCCAACCGCACTCCACGAGAAGCTGTCCTGCAGCCCAACCGCCATCGCGGTCAACTGACTCGCCACGCTGCCAGCTGCAGCGCCAACTGCGCCTGCGGCCGCGGCGGCCCAAAAACCCATTCCCTCAGTCACCAGGCCCAGCGCAATCGGACACCAGATCGACACCACCACCGCAACGATCACCACGATCGCGGCCAACAACCCCCCACACTTCTTCTTCGGCGGCTTGGGCGTCGGCTGCAGGCTGCCGATGGCCTCGCCCGGGTTGTAGGGCTTGAAGGTCTTGTCGTTGTTGTGGACGTTGGTGACCCGGTTCGGGATCTCCAGGGCCATGCCCTCGACCACCTCGGCACTGCTGCTCAGGCCGTTGGCGTCGGCGATCAGGTACCAGAGGCTGGCGTCGCCCCACACGGCCGCGGCGATGCTCTCCAGGCTTTCGCCGTCCTGCGTGGCGATGTACTGGCTGGGCGCTGACGCGGGGTAGTACTCGGAGATCGGCTGGTAGTTGTACTCGTAGGTGGGGCCCAGCAGCGTACCGCCGGATGCCAGGAGCTGACCGTTGCCAAAAAAGTAGTATTGGTACTTGTCGCTGGCATCCTTGCGGTGGACGATGCGGCCATCCGACAGGACCTGGTAGGTACGCGTAGCGCCATAGTCGTCGACGAGCTTGGTCAAGTTGCCGTCGTTGTTATAGGTGTTGGTGATCGTACCCTTCAGGGTAGTGCCCTTCCAGCGCTTGATCACCGACTCCTTGTAGGAATCGAACCTGAGGTAAGGATCATAGACGTACCTGGTGGCAGTCACGCCCGGGGCATGCGTCTCGTAACGGAGGACGTTGCCCTCCTTGTCGTACCAGCCCTGCTGATTGGCATTGGTGGCAAGCGCCATGTTGTAGGCGTCGCCCGTGGTGTTTGCACCATACGCCACCACGGAGTCTTTCGTCTTGCCTATCAGTTCGTAGTGGCTGACCCAGGCCTCGGGGTCGAAATACGTTTCCTGCTGGTGCTCCTTCCAGGTCTCCTGCTGAATCTGCCAGCCGTTGGCGTTGTACGACATCTGCCGATACGAGTACTCGATCAACGGCGCTTCGGCGGTCGGCTGCGCACCGTCGAATACCTTGACCATACCTCCGGTTTCGAAGAAGACCGCATACTCGGTATACCGGGTCATGCGACCCGCTCCGTCATACTGCCTGGAGTCGGCCTTTGCGGTCAGGTTCGACGCCGGAACGGCGCCACTGTTGAGCTTCCCGTACCAGGTTTCGGCAAGGCGATTGGCGGCGTCATACTTGTATTCGTAGTAGTGCCACTTGTTGTTGCCACGATACTGATACGCCGTCTTCCGGTTTCCGGCAGCGTCGTAGGCCAGCTGGGTGCCCTGGTTCGTGGTGACCTTGATGACACCCGTGGAGCCGTCGCCCTCGGCCAGGAGCATGCGGTTGCTGTTGTCGTAGACGAACCAGTTGTCGCGAGAGTTGGTCTCGTACGAACGCTTGATCACTGTGGTGCCGATCTTGATCCGGTTACCCACCGCGTCGTAGATGGTGTTCTGCACCAGATCGGTCTGGGGTTCATTGACGTCCAGCAGCACGTTGGCGTCGGTATAAACGACGCGATTCTGGCTGTCGTACTGCAGGTTGGTGGTACGGGTCTGCCATGTGGGCGTGGAGGGTCGAGGGTCCAGGGTGGACGCATATTCCCAGGTGCGGTTGCCGGCAATGTCGTACTGGAAGCGCTCAACGCTTCCGCCGCCGGTATCGTCGATCTGCTTCAACCAGCCGTTCTGGTAGTAGCTATAGCTGATGGTGGTGCTGACTGAGGTGGGAAATTGATTGCGCGTAACGAACTGCGTCGACAGGCGCATCTGGCCATCGTAACTGTAGGTGACGAGGCCGCCAGAGAGATCGGTGTGGTTGAGCACCTTGCCGAAATAGTTGTAAGTCCAGGCCTTGCCGTTCTGGTTGGCGTCAGTCTCCAGTGTCTTGTTGCCTAAGGTGTCGTACTGGTAGTCGGTGGAGAAGCTGGCGTCCCCCAGGGCATAGCTCAGCGGCGTCATGTGCTTCACGATCTGGCCGCGGGCATCGAAGCGATCTCGCGTGACCTCACCCGCCGCATTGGTGTTTTTGATGCGGTTGCCGGACTCGTCGTAGTCGTACAGGTCGTAGAAGGGCACCGCCAGCGGGTTGCTGGAAGGTCCTTTTACCTCAAGCTTGCGCACCTGGTTCAGGCGGTCATAGTTGGACTCCAGCAGATTGCCGTTGGCATCCTGGCTGACGATCTCGTTACCAAAGGCGTCGTACCAGTGGCGCTTGGCGAAACCATAGGCATCGTACTCGGCGACTATCTGCCCTGCCTTGTCGTAGGACGTGGCGCTGACGTTGCCGCGGGCGTCCTTCACGGCGATCTGGCGACCGGCCGGGTCGTAGTAGACGTAGGTTTCGGGGGTGTAGTTGTTGGTGACGGTGGTGCCGGACAGGATGACGTTGACCGCCGGCAACTTCTCGTAGATGACCTTGTCGAGGTGGTTGTAGCGGTACTCGGTGGTGTAGCTGCGCGCGTCCGTGACCGTCAGGGCATTGCCCCAGCGATCGAAGGTCTGGGCCATGGTGGGAGTCACCGTGGCGCCGGCTGCGTTGTAGTCCAGGATCAGCGAAGGATCGGTCCGCAGCGTGACGCGGCCGAGAGCATCGCGTTGATACTCGGTCACCTGGGTCGGCGTGCCGCTTCCCGGTACGGGCACTTCGGTGCGCACCACCTGGCCCAGCAGGTCATAGCGATAAACCCCGATTGCACCGCCTTCGGAGTTGCTTTGCCGGACGCGCCCGGCACCGTCGTAAATGTAGTACTCCTCGTAGCCGTCTTCCACGCCCTTGGAGACCATCTCGCCGAAGGCGTTGTACTGCATCTTGATACTGCGGAGGCTGCCATCGAGCTGATAGCTGGTCGCTTTCTCGCGGCCCAGACGATCGTAGGTGCTGGCATCGGTCCGCTGCGAGAAGCTGGTACCGCCCAGCACATCGGTTTGCCAGTTCCAGTTCTTGGTCAGCGCACCATAGGCGTTGTAGCTGGAGTACTCGCTGAAGCCGTTGGCGTCGACGGACTCGATCACGCGACCGAGCGCGTCGTGGCGCCACTCGGCGACCTGGTCGTTGATGGAATCGGTGCCCGTGTCGTTGGCGCGGCGGGTCTCGAGCACGCGGTTGCCCAGGGAATCGTAGTCATACTCGATCACCGGGGTGTGGAACGAGACCACGCCGGAGAGCGCCGCGTTGGAGCGATACGGCAGCAGCGTCCGCACCAGGCGGCCCAGCTTGTCGTACTCATTGGTCGTGGTGGCGCCAGTGGCGTCGGTAGAGAGCACGACGTTGCCAAGCACGTCATAGCCGACTCGGCTTTGCCTCACGTCCGCATAGGTATCGGGCGGCGCGGAGACGGTGCTGAAGATGCTGGTCCGCGGGCGGACCAGCCATTGCTCGGTCTGCCGATCCAGCCGGTCGTAGACGTAGCGGGTGATGCGGTCGTAGCCCTTGGCGTTGTTGGCCGAGGGGTCCAATGCCGCTGGCGGGGTGAAGCTGGCGAAGTCCGGCAACGAGGTCGGCACGGTCGTCAGGGCATTGGCGTATTCCTGGCGGCGCGTGACCCGCCCGTAGGCGTCGAAGTCCTGCTTGGTGTAGTACCCCATCGGGTCTACCTGGTGGACCTGGTTGCCGTTCTTGTCGTAGCCGAAATACGTGGTCACCCAGTCGGCGGGACCGTTGCGGCTGGAACGCTGGCTGGTCAGATCGTCGAAGCGGTTGTAGCCATACTCGGTGGTCGGCGCCGCCCGGGCGACGGTATCGGTGTTGACGTTGTAGTACTCGGTCTGCGGCTGGACCGTGCGAGTCTTGCGACCGAGCTTGTCGTACTCCGTGGTGATCGTACGGCTCGCCGCGGGGGTCAGGCCGGTCACGAACGTGCTGGTGAACGGCCTGGCGATGTCACCCGGCGTCTTCAGGGTCACCGACAGCGAGGGCGTCGCATTGAGCGTCTGGTGCGTGAACTCGAGGCGGAACTGGTGCCTGCCCGTGGCCAGCGAGATGCTCAGCGTGGCCGCAGAGGAGAGCATCAGCACGCCGTCGATGTAGAGCCGGACCCCATCGTTCGAGGTAATGGCGAACTCGTGCACGCCTGCCTGCGTGACCTCCCAACTGCCTTCCCAGATCGCGGAGAAGCCATCCGTGCCCATGCCGCTGATCGGCTCGTCGGGCACCCCGAAGTAGAGGCCGGACTCGATACGCTGGTACTGCGCCCCCGAGAAGTCGCTGTTGGAATAGTAGGTCGCCACCAGGCCCGTGGCCTGCCCGCCCGCCAGGGCCAGGCTCGCAGCCCAGACCTGCGCGGCCAGCACTGCATTCCTCTGGGCATCGGAGTCCGCGGCGAGCGGATCAGCCGCCAGCTCCCGCCCCCTCAAAGAGGTCAAGGTTACGTCTGGAATTTCCTCGTCGATCGGGCGGCTGTACCGGGTGTTGCGCGTCGCGGCACCAAAGGCGTCGTACTCATACTCGGTGACATAGCGCTCTTCGTCGATCTCGCGGATGACGCGGCCGAGCAGGTCGTAGACCTTGTAGCTGTAGTTTCCTGCCTGGTCACGGCTGGCCACGGCGCGACCCAGCGCGTCATGGAAGACCTGAGTCTGCAAGGCCGAGACGGTCTCGTTGCGGCCATAGACGCCGCCGCCGGTGTTGGAGACGCCTACGTTGGGATGAACCGTACGAATCTGCCGCCCCAGGGCATCGTACTTGAACTCGGTCTTGCGCTGCTCGGCGGAGCCGAAAGCCTCGGTGCGGGCGATGACGTTGCCGAGCTTGTCGTAGTCGATCTGGGTGGTGACGCGCGTGCTGACATCTTCCAGGCGGGACCGGAAGAATTTGCTGGCGGGGATGTTCAGCGGATCGGCCATCCCAGGCCCCTTCCAGGAGAGGACCAACCGTGCACCACCCGCGACGTCGAAGTACTCCAGGACGATGCGGTGACGGCCAGCCGACAGGTTGATCGTCTGCCAGGCCGTGTCCAGCGCCCAACCCTGCTCGTTCCACTCGCCGACGACCAGCTTGCCGTCGATGTACAGGCGGTAGCCGACATCAGAGGCGGCGTAGAAGGTGTAGTCACCGGTTGCATCCACCTGTATTTCACCGCTCATGCGCGCACTGAAGCTGTCGGCGCCGATGCCAGCGATGGGCGAACCCGCCCAGTTGAAATCGACCGGGCCGATCCAGTCGGCGGTGACCGCAGGGCCAGTGAAGTCGCTATTGTCGTAGTAGGTGACTCTGAGGCCCTGCTGGTCGGTCTTGCGGGTGCTGACGGTGGTTTCCGGGGCGTACTCCCTGGTCAGGCGCCCGGCTGCGTCATAGCCATAGTCCCAGGCATCGCCCTTCTTGTTGATCAGCTTGGTGCGGTTGCCGAGTTCGTTGTACTCGTAGCGCTCGATGCCGCCTTCGGCATCGGTGGTGGATATGACGTTGCCGAGGCTGTCGTAGACATACTGCGTGCGCTGGCCTACGTCGAGGCCTTCGGACAGGTTGTCGATGTAGGTAATGGCCGCCGGGGGGTTGGACGTGCCCGTCGAAAGCACGCCCATGCGCGCCTTGTCCCAATTGGCGGTCTGCGTGAAGCTGTAGCCCGCGGAGCGCGACTCGCCCTTCTTGTACACCCAGATCGTGGCACCCGTGGCGGTCACTGCGGTCTCGACGACATAGACCGTGTTCGCGCTCACGGCTCCCAGCTCGACATCCTCGTAGGTGGCTCCGGTCGAGACTGCATAGACCTTGCCGTTGAGGAACCTGGCATACAGCGCACGGGAGGCGCTGACGCTGGAGTCGTTCGAGATGCCCGCATAGAACCCCGTGGAGGCGCTGAACGTGGTGGTCTGGACTTCGGCCCGATAAATCCGGGCTGCCGTGTTGGCCGCGGGGGCCGTGGTGTACTGACCGTACACCGTGGGGCCCGTGCCGGCGCTGGAGTTCACCGTCATCCGCAGACGGCCATCGACCAGGTCCAGGGCGCCGGTGCCCGGCGTCAGCGTCAGGCCGGCAGTATCGACGGAGAAGTCCTGGGACCCGGTCGCCACGGACGGCAGCAGGTTGGCGATATCCAGCGCCCTGGGCGCGGCGGCCAGGCTGGCGTGGTTGAGCGCGGTGCCATGCCGGATGGTTTCGCTGACGCGGCCCGCGACGTCGTAACGCGTCTGTGTCACGTAGCCGACGGCGTCGATGTCGTAGACCTTGCGGCCGGCACCGTCGTAGACCATGCGCGTGCGACGCGCTTCCACGTTGGTGTCGGCCAGCGCGCGGTACTCGGCCATGTTGTCGAAGTAAGCCCTCTCGCCCACGCTGCCGGCAACCGGGGTGAGCAGCAGCCTGGCGGCCGCGGTGGTCCAGGTGCCGGTGAAGACATGGCTGAAGCCGCTGCTGCGGGGGTAGCCCTTCTTGTAGATGTTGATGCGGCTGGCGGTGGCGGTGATGTCCACCTCCACCTCGTAGGCCACACCGAGTTCGACAGTGCCGAGCACGGTTTCCACGACAGATCCGGAACCGGCGTAGGTCCGCACGCTGAGCGTGTTCCCGGTCACCATGGCCAGGTGATACCTGCCGCCGTTGCCCAGGGCGCCGAACTGGAAGAAACCAGTTCCGGTGGGGCTGGTCACGGTCAGCTCGCCGCCGATGATCAGGCGGTCGGCGGCCGAGATGTTGTTGACCGGCCCGTCCGCGGAACTGACGGCGGCACCGGCGGCGGCGGTCATGACCATCTGGCCGGCCGACTGGACGATGCCGGTGCCGCTCAGGGTGAGAGCGCCGTTGCCGCTGGCGAAATCGCTGCTGCGGATCGCGGTGACCAGCGCGTAGCGCACCTGGTCCGGCGTCATCACGTCCGGCAGGCCGGTGATGTCGATCGGCTGCGCGTAGCGCAGCGTGTCGATCATGCGGCCTTCCTTGTCGTAGCGGAACTCGGTGATCTGGTTCAGCGCGTCGATCTGGTAAGCCAGCCGCCCGCCGGCATCGTAGACCTGGCTGGTGACGCGGCGTTCCTGCAGCTGGGCGGGGGTATGGGCGGCCGTGACGGCGGCCGCGACGGACGCGGGCGTCAGCGGACCGCCAGCGACGTCCAGACTTACCGGCCGCGAAAAGCTTTGAGTCTCGACCACGCGGCCGGCGCCGTCGTAGCGCGATTCGGTGACGTAGCCCATGGCGTCGACCCTGTAGACCTGGCGACCGGCCTGGTCGTAAGCGTAGCGCTCGCGGCTGTTCAGGGGCGAGAGATCGCTGACGATGCGGGTCTCGCTGATGTCGTCGATGTAGGCCTTTTCACCCAGGGCACCCGACGAGGCCAGGGTCTCCGCACGCAGCTTGGCGCTGGTCCAGTTGGCCGCCATGTCGTCGGTGTAGCCGCTGCTGCGCGGTTCGCCGCTCTTGTAGACGTACAGACGGCTCCCGCCGACACCCACCTCCACTTCCACCACGTAGGTCGCCCCGGCTTCAAGAGCGCCCAGGTCCACGAACTGGGCCGGATCGCTGCCGACCCTGCGATAGGCAAAGATGCGGCCGTTGGAGAACGAGGCGGAATGCGCGTTGTTGCCCAGTGCGCCCAGCATGAAAGCGCCCGTTCCGTTGGCAAGAACCCGCATCGTGCCGCGGATTGCGAGATTCTCGGTACCGACGATGCTGCGCGCCGTGGCACCATCCACGGCACCTCCCGCTGTGGTGCTGCTGGTCAGCTCGAGCCGGCCATTCTGGCGGACGATGACGCCGTTGGCATTGGTCAGGCTGAGCCCGTTGCTGTTGCTGTCCAGGTTGTTGGACAGCAACGCTGCGGCGATGGCCGCGCGCCGGGCGGCATCCGCCGTGGTCGGCGGCGGGACGAGGCTGCGCTCGGCATAGCGCAGGGTTTCCGAAAGCTGCCCGAAGCTGCCGTAGCGGTACTCGGTGAGGCCACCTTCCGGGTCGATGTCATGGGTCTTGCGGCCAGCCTCGTCGTAGACGTAGCTCCAGACCTTGAGATTGGCGTCCTTCCTGGAAACGAGGTTGCCGGCCTTGTCGTAGGCGTACTCGGTCTTGATCTGCAGGCTACCCAGGGGGTCCACGGTCTCGCTGCCGAGCCGCCCTGCCACGTCGTAGACATATTCGGTATAGCGCGGCACGCCGGAGTAGGTCCAGCTGCCATTGGTCAGCGTGGCCAGCAGGCCCTCGCTGGCAGTGCGCCGTTCGCCGTAGGCGGTATAGGTGTAGACCGTGGCGATCTTCTTGCCCGCGGTGTCGGCGATCTGGGCCAGGACGCGGCCTTCGCCATCGAAGACCCGCTCAGTAACGACGTTCAGCGAATCGATCTCGCGGTACTGGTTGCCGAACGCGTCGTACTCGTAGCGGGTGGTCTTGTTGAGATAGGCCTGGCCGGTGACGGACGAGGTGCCGGAGCCGGCATCGACGATGCGGCTCAGCTGATTGCCGTTGGCGTCGTAGGTGAAGTCGGTACGAACGCCGGCACGGTCGGTGGTCGAGGTGAGGCGGCCTTCCTTGTCGTAGCTGTTGAGGGTGATGAAGGCATTGGGGTCGGTGACCTTGTTCAGGCGGCCGGCGCCGTCGTAGTCATAGACGGTGACGTCGGGCGCGGCGTTCTGGGCGGTGGCCAGGGCGGTGGTCACTGCAGCCATGGTCAGCAGGGACCCGGGAGTCGGCAGGCCGATGGGCGCGGTATAGCGCCGGGTCTCCTTCAGCAGGCCGTCGGCGCGGTAGCGGGATTCGGTGACGTAGCCCAGCTCGTCGATGCTGTAGACCTCGCGGCCGGCGCCGTCGTAGGCCTTGCGCGCCATGCGGTCGGCGATGTTCTGCACCGAGGGAACATACTCGGCGAGATTGTCGACGTAGGCGCGCTGGCCGGCGCTCGTGGACGTGGACGTCGTCTGTACCCGCGTCCGCGCCGTGGTCCAGGTTGCGGTGAGCGCGTCGGTCCAGCCGCTGGTGCGCGGCTGCCCCTTCTTGTAGATGTTGAGCTGGCTACCGCTGGCGGTGACCTCCACCTCCACCACGTAGGTCACGCCGAACTCGGCGGCGCCCAGATCCACCGCCGAGCTGTTGCTGCCGTTGTAGCGATACGCCTTGATGCGGCCTGCACTGAAGCTGGCCAGGTGAGCACGGGTACCGCCCGTCTGCTCCGCGCCCAGGTAGTAGGTGCCCGCCGTGGTGCTATCCATGAGGATTTCACCGCGGAACACCACCTTTCCACTCGCCGCAAGGTTGTGGTCCCGCGTGCCATACGCCATCGCATGGGTATCGGATGCAACCGTCTGTGTGGTCAATACCAGGCGGCCCGCGGCGGCGTCATGTACCAGCGCGGTCTGGCTGAGGGTGATGTCCAGACCAGAGGTGCCCGTGGTCAGCGCACTGCTCCACAGCCGTGTGGCAACCGCGTAGCGGACCAGGTCCATGGTCATCTGCTCCGGCATGCCGGAGAGGTCCAGGGACTCGGCATGCCGCATGGCGATCACTGCGTTGCCTGTCGCGTCGTAGCGATATTCGACCAGCCCCCCCCGCGGATCGATTTCGTAGATTCTGCGATTGCCGCCGTCGTAGACGTAGCGCCAGATGTTGCCGTTGGCATCCTTCCTGGACGCAAGGCTTCCGTTCTTGTCGTAGCCGTACTCGGTCTTGATCGGCGCGGCGCCGGAGGGATCGATGGTCTCGCTGCCCAGGCGCCCGGCGGCATCGTAGACGTAGCGGGTCACCCGCGGCGATGGCGCGGTGGCCGGCGGATTGGCAGCCGTCACGAGCGTCGCGACGGCATCAGCCGTTGGCGCGGTCCCGAGGGACGCCAGGTTGATCGGGCTGATCGGGTTGGCGTAGCGGCGGGTCTCCCGGACACGGTCGCCGGCGTCGTAGGCGTACTGTGTCACCGCACCCGTCGCATCGATCTGGAAGACCTTGCGGCCCTCCTTGTCGTAAGCGCTGCGCTCGCGAACGAGCAGTGCCGAGGTATCGTCGATGACGCGCGACTCGCCGGGGATGTCGAGGTACGCCAGCTGGTCGACACCGCTACTGCTGGACATCACATCGACCTGCAGGCTGGCGCTGGTCCAGGTAGCCGCCAAGGTGTTGCTATAGCCGGTGCTACGCGCAAACCCGGACTTGTAGATGTACAGGGTACTGCTGGTCGGCGTGACCTCAACCTCGACGATATACGTGGCGCCGGCCTCGATCGCGCCCAGATCGACCATCTGGACCGAACCACCCCCGGTATAGCGCGCCGCAAGGATGCGTCCGCCGCCAAAGCTGGCAGCATGGATATTGCCGCCCTTCGCGCCCACCATGAAATTCCCGGTGGAACCCGCCGGAATCTGGATGGAGCTGCGGATGCTGAGCTTGTTGCCGGCGGTGACCGCCCGCGGCGTCGGATCGAAGGCACTGCGGGTTGGCGCGGTCGTGGAACGGCTGATCAGCGTCAGGCGGCCAGACTCGTGCACGAAGGCATCGCCGCCATACGTCAGCAGGTCCAGCCCGCTGGTATTGGTCGCGAGGTCGTTGTACCAGAGCGTGGTGTGTGCTGCGTGCCGAACATTGTCAGGTGTCAGCACTGAAGGCAGCGTAATGTACTCGGCGTACTTCAGGGTATCGGTGAGCCGGCCCCAACTGTCGTAGCGGTATTCGACGACTGCGCCCAGGGGGTCGATGTCGAAGGCCTTGAGGCCGACTTCGTCGTAAACGTAGTTCCAGACCTTGTTGGTGGCGTCGGTCTTGCGGATGACATTGCCGAGCTTGTCATAGCCGTATTGCGTGAGCAGGTTGAGATACGCCACCCCGGTCGCCGGATTGGTGCCACTGCCGGAGTCGACCGTCTCGCTGATCAGCCGCCCGGCCTTGTCGTAGGCATACAGCGTGATGCGGAGTGGGGCTGCGCTGGTATTCCAGGCCCCTGTGCTGCCGGTGGCCTGGATGCCTTCGGCAACGGTTTTTCGATTTCCGAGGCCGTCGTAGGTGTAGAGGGTGGCACTCTTCTTGTCGGCCGTATCGACAACCAGGGTCGTCAGACGCCCGATGGCGTCGTAGATTTTCTCGGTCACCACGCCGCGAGGGTCGGTCACCTTGGTCTGGTTGCCGGCAACGTCGTACTCGTAGCTGGTCAGAAGATTGAGGTATGGCTGGGTCGTGATCGGGTTGGTACCCGCACCCTGGTCAACGGTCTGGGTCTTCAGGCGACCGGCGGCGTCGTAGGCATAAGTGGTGCGGATGCCGTTCCTGTCGATGCTGGAGGTCAGCCGGCCGACGCTGTCGTAGCCGTTCTGGGTGTAGAAAGTGTTGGCGTCGGTCGCCTTGGTGAGGCGCCCCGCCTTGTCGAAGACGTAACTGTCGACCTGATCGGGGCTGTCGAGGGGCGCGGGCTGCAGCAGGGCCGCCACGTCAGCGGGTGTGGTCACCACGGCGCTGGATGTCAGCGTTACAGCCGTGGCATAGCGCGTGGTCCTGGTGATGCGGCCGGCAGCGTCGTACTCGGTCTTGGTAACGTAGTTCTGGCTGTCGATCTGGTAGGCGAGGCGGCCATCGCGGTCGTATACGTTGCGCTCGTGCCGGTCCGGCGCGTACGCGTCGCTGAACATCCGGGTTTCGGAGAGGTTGTCGACGTAGGCTTTCTGGTCTGCGGCGGAGGCCGCGGAGTTCACCTGTATGCGGTTGCGTACGGAGGTCCAGCTTGCCACGAGGGTGTCGTTGAAGCCGCTGCTGCGCGGCTGTCCCTTCTTGTAGATATAAAGCTGGCTACCACCGGCAGTGACCTCCACCTCCACCACGTAGGTCACGCCGAATTCGGCGGCACCCATATCTATGCGGCCGTTTGTGACGCCGTCGTTTCGATAGATCTTGATGCGGCCGTTGGTGATCTCTGCAAGGTGTGTCCGGCCACCACCGGCCTGCTGGTCCGCGCCGAAGTAGTAACTGCCCGGCGTGGAGCTATCCATCAGCAGCTCGGCCCGCAACAACACACCCCCCTGAGCGGCGAGATTGTGAACGCGGGGACCATAAGCCACCACACCGGCTCCGGAGCCCGGCTGCGTCGTCAGCACCAGGCGCTGCCCCAGGTAGTCATGCGCCAGCACGGTCTGCGCGGAGGGGATACCCAGGTCACCGGCGACGGATACGTCACTGTTCCACAGTCGCGCACCGTAGCGCAGCATGTCGGCGGTGACCTGGCTCGGCATGCCCGCGAGGTCCACCCGGTCGGCACGACGGACGGTCTCGGTCAGCCGCCCGACTTCGTCGTATCGGTATTCGGTCACCCCGCCGAGCGGATCGACGTCGTGCGTCCTGCGATTCAGCTCGTCGTAGACGTAGCGCCAGATATTGCCGTTCGGGTCCTTCTTCGAAACCAGATTGTTGTTCTTGTCGTAGGTGTATTCCGTGGTGAGCTGCAGCGCACCACCGGCGGGATCAACGATCTCCGTGATCAGGCGGCCCGCCTTGTCATACACCCTGTCGGTCGTGCGCAGCGGCGGGGCAGTCAGGTTCCATGCACCGCTGGTGCCGGAAGCCGGGATGCCTTCCTTCACCGTCAGCTTGTACCCGACGGCGGCGGCGGAATACACGTATGCGTAGGTGGTTGCGAGCTTCAGACCCGCGACGTCGGCAATGACGGCCGTGACCTGACCCTGCTTGTCGAACAGCGTCTCGGTAACGACGCCGCTGGCGTCGGTGGTCCGGATGGATTGCCCGAAAGCATCGTACTCGTAGCTCGTTACCAGATTGAGCGCATTGGCCTTGGTGATCGGCGTGCTGCTGCCCGGAGGGGTGTAGCTGGACGGGTCCACCGTGCGGGTCGCGATGCGACCTGCGTCGTCATAGGTGTAGCTGGTACGGATACCGTTCTTGTCCACCGTGGCAGCCACGCGGCCGCCGGCGTCATACTCGGTCTTGTCGATGAAATTGTTGGGGTCGTTGACCTGGATCAGCTGCCCATCACGGTCGTAGCTGTAGATGCTGGTTTCCCACACCGCGTTGTTGAGCAGCTCGGTCTTGACCTGCACCCCATGCCGGTCGTAGGTCTTGCGCGTACTCACGCCCTCAGGCGTGACGACGGTGATGACCCTTCCGACGGCATCGTAGCTGTAAGTGGTGACCTGGCCGAGCTTGTCCGCCTGGGTCAGCACGCGATTGAAGGCATCGTAGGTGGTAACGGTGCCCTGGTTCAGGGGATCGCTCGTCTGGACCACGCGGCCCAGGCCGTCGTACTCGGTCTTCCACAGCCGGCCAAGTCCGTCGGTCTTCGAGGTGACGCGGCCGAAGGCGTCGTAGCCCAAGGTCTCGCCGATGGCCAGGCCCGTGCTGTCCACAACGGAGCCGGTCTGCTGGCCGCGATGGTCATAGGACCAGGTATCGGTGCGGCGGCTGAAATTGCCGCCCGTGCGGCCAACGTCGCTGATCCGGGTGGCAAGCTGGCCGAAAGAGTTGTAGGTCTGATCGATCACGAACGCCAGCGGATCGGTCTTCTTCTTCAGCAGGCCGCGCTTGTTGTAGTCCAGGTCGGTGACGCGGTTGTTGGTGTCCAGCGGCGCCAGACGGGCTGCCAGGGTGCTGTCGGTGTCGGCTCCGCCGGTCAGGCCGCTGACAGAAATCCGCTGGGCATGCTGGGTGGCCTTGTCCACCTCGCCGAAGGCGGTATAGGTGGTCTCCGCGACTTCACCCGCCGCGTTGACGGCAAAGCGCAGGCGGCCAGCGCCATCGTAGTAGTAGAGCGTGGTCTTGCCATTCGGGTCGGTGGCGCGGATGCGTCGGCCGGCGGTGTCGTAGGCGTACGTCGTGGCGTACTGTGTCCAGATCGCCTCGCGCTCGGCCACGGTAGCGGTCGTCGGCAGGCTCAGCAGCAGGTAACTGCCGACGCCCCCCAGTTCACGCTGGACCCTTCCCGCCGCGTCGTACTCGCGCGTGGTGCTGCGCCGCTCCGGTAGGCTGGCGGAGAACGTTACGTCGGCCGCCAGCGTGGTGCGCTCCAGCTGGCCGGACTTGGCGTGATAGTCGTAGACGGTGGTGGTCACCAACGTGTAGGTGTCCGCGTCGGACGCATTGATGTAGTAGTAGTACTGGTACTCGTTGACGATCCGGTTCAAGGCATCGTAGTAGTAGACGACACGAGTGAAGTAGAACCGGACTTCCATCTGCGGAGTGGCCAGCGCCTGGTTGCGGGCTTCCGTCCGGTAATCCGCCACCGTCTTGGCGGCGCCGTAGACCACCGGCTTGCTGTAGCGCCGCTCGTCGTTCCTGTTGCCAGCGCGGTCGTAGAGATACTCGCTGAAGTAGCCCTGCGGGTCGATCGCACCGATGAGCCGGCCAATGCCGTCGTAAATCAGGTAGCTGGTCTGGTTCTTCGCCGCCACCAGGGCCGGTGCAGCCAGCGCCAGGATCTTCAGGTCGGCGAAGCCGCGTGTGTCGGTCACGCCGACGCCAGAAATCTGCTGCGCGTAGGCTACCTGCCTGACCAGATGGCCAGCGTCGTCATACTCGCGCTCGACGAGATAGCCCTCGGCATCGAGCGTGCCGAGCAGAAGACCATCCTTGTCGTAGAAACTGCGGCCGACACGATTGGCCGCGTCGTCACGATTGGCGACCAGCAGACGGTCGGCGCGGATGGCGCTCCAGCTGGTGGCGCTGGCCGGCAGGACGTTGTCATAGGCAATCGTTGCCACCACGCGCCCGGCACCGTCGTAGACCATCTCGGTGACGAAACGCTCGGCATCGGTCGGAGCACCGTCAACCAGATAGACCAGCTGACCGGTGGGGTTGTAGACCCTCTCCGTGGTGCGGTCGTTGCTCGTATCCACCACCCTGACACCCGTCGTGGCGAGCGTGAAGGCCACCGGCTCGCCGTTGCCATCGACCAGCGCCGCGGTGACGCGGTTGGCGTAGCGGATGGTCTTGAGCGGCTGCCCGGCAAGGTTGTAGGTGAACTCCGTCAGGGCATTGTCTGCACTGATCTCGGCGATCTTCCAGCCGCGCTCGTCATAAAGGTAATGCGTCCTGCCACCCGCGGCGTCGGTCGCCATGCGCAGGCGACCGTTGCTGTCATAGTCGTAGGCCGTGGTCTGGGTGGCGATGTCGGCGCCAGACTGAACCGTCTGGACCAGGTCGCCGGCCTTGTCGAAGACACTACTGCTGGTCAGGCCATTCTGCGCGGTGATGACGACCGTGTTGCTGGCGTCCTGGTAGTCGGTAACGGTGGTCCGCCCGGCGCCATCGGTCAGGGAGATGACACGCCCCAGGCCGTCGTAGAGATAGCTGGTGATGTCGGCCTGGGCCGCGTTGATCTGGGTCTGGCGGGTGTGGATGCTGAGATTGTCGATGTAGCCGGTGGCGCCGCTCTTGGTCGGGCCGGCTGCGGTGTACATGTGCCACTTGAAGTTGTTCCAGCCGGCGGCCACGCCGTTGGCGATGGTGCGAATGTCCTGGAAAGCGACGCCAGCCTCGTCGCGGCTCTTGCCACGCTCGTAGACATAGAGCTTGGAGACGGTGTCGGTCCCCACCAGGCTGGTGACCACTTCGATGACGTAGGTGGTGTTGTCCTTGGCGGCACCCAGCAGGGCGCTCTGGGTGCTGCCGCCGCTGGTGCTCAGGACCTTGATCTGGTTGCCCTCGAACAGGGCCAGGTGGCGCCGGTAGTCGGGGTCGGTGGCAGACGCCACGTTGTTGCTGATGCCGATCGCGACTTCGCGCCCGGCGCTGCTGGCGCCGGTGGTGAACTCGGCACGGAAGGCCCAGGTCGTGGAACTGGTGTAGGCATAAAGAGTGCTGCCCGACATCACCGGCTGGCTGACGGCGGCGTCGTTCTTGTTGGTGACCCGCAACTGGCCGTTGAAGTAGTCCCAGTATCCGGCCAGGGTGCCGATCAAGCCGCCGGCCGTATCGCTGAAGGAACTCAGCGAGGTATTCAGCTGCAGCGTTTCCAGCAGCTCGCCGCTACGCCCATAAACGAAGTAGGTTGTGGCCTGGTTTCCTGCGCCGTTGCCTGCTGCATCGACGGTGGGGTAGCGGTTGACGGAGGCAAGGGAACCGCGGAAATCGTAGTAGTAAGCCGTCAGTTCCTGCTTGGTTTTGTCGGCCAGCGCCGTGACCCATGCGGCCAAGTCGGTTTCCGCAAAGGCCGTGGCGGTATAGGAGCTGGAGCTATACCGGCGTACCTGGGCGCGCGTGCCGTTGGTGTTGTAGCGATACTCAGTGACCCTGCCCTCGGACGAAATCTCGAAGCGCAGGTGCTGCTCGGAGTCGTAGGCATAGCGGGTGGTCACGGGGTTGGACGCCAGCAGCGCGCCGGCACCATCCGGATCGGGCGTCAGGTACACCGTCTCGGTCAGCTGCTGGTTGGCGCTGTCGTAGCTGCGCTCCACCGTGTTGCCACCCTGGTCGACGATCTTGATCAGGTTGCCGCCGCTGTACGTGTAGTTCGTGCTGCGGTTCGAGCCGTTCTCGTAAAGGGTGATGACCTGGCTGACGTTGCCGTCGGCGTCATACAGGTACTGGGTCGTGCTGCGAGCGCTCGCGCCGCTGACCAGCGGGGCTTCCACCTTGGTCAGGCGGCTTTGGCCGTCGTAGGTGTAGGTGGTGACATAGCCCAGCGTGTCGGTAACGCTGGTCTGGGTGGCGCTGAGATAGCTGAACGTCAGCGTGCGGTTGGGCTCGGTGCCGCCGGTGACGGTGGTGAGGGTCTGCACACGACCGGCGTAGGTGCCGCTGGCGACGTAGCCGACATTGAGTCGGGCAGTCTCGATCAGCGCGCCGCCCACCGTGCTCTTGCGGCCCTGTACCAGGCCGGTGATGCGGTTGGAACTGCTGCTCTCGTACTCGTACTTGGTGAAGAAGATCTGGGTGTCGCTGTCGCGCACCGTGTCGTCGGCATTCCCCAGATCCACCTCGACGCTGTTCAGCCGGGTGAGGCTGCCCTGGGTCTCGTAGACGTAGCGGACGCGGATCGCCTGCTGGCCGTTGCTGCTGGTCTGGATCGAGGTGAGGTTGTTGTTGGCGTCGTAGGCCAGCGTGGTGACCTGGCCGGAGGCGTCGGTGACGCTGGTCAGCAGGCTGCCGGTGTAGCCGTAGGTCTGGGTATTGCCGTCCGCATCCTTGGCGTTGACCAGCCGGCCGTTGGCGTCATAGGTCTCGGTGGCGCGGCTGCTGCCCTCGGTATAGATCCAGGTGCCGTTGGCCTGGCGGGCCAGGGTGTCGTGCGCGCCGGAGCCGTCGGTGCTCTGCCACAGGTCGGTGCCGACGTTGACGAACGTGGCCTGGTGGCCGTCGTCGTTGATCCTGACGACGCTGGCGGTGCCGCCCGCCGCGGGCAGGGGCGCCACCAGCCGGCGGCTGCCGAACAGGGTCCAGCCGTCGTTGTTGCCCCCGTCCATCAGCCCGAGGCTGTTGTAGGTGCGCATCGCGGCCAGGTCCAGACCCAGCGACGCCAGGTAGTCGTCCTGCCCCTGGATCACCAGGTTGCCGGTGGCGGCGTTGACGTAGGCCTGGTCCCGGCCCTGCCCGATCTGGCCCTTGCCAGTGCTGCCGAAGCCGTTGAGCTGGCTCAGCGAGGAATTGAACAGCCCAAGGCCAGTACCGCCGACGATTGCGACCATGTGTTTTCTTTGAACCTGCGTGGATCTGGGGGCCGTGAATCCAGCCCGCTCCCCGCCTAATCCGAAGAAAACGGCAAAGTGTTTAGTCGAAAATCGATGTTTTTTACTATGTTACTAATATTAAAAGAATTTTTGTTTTCACGATTGGCCAAAAATGCCGGGGGAAGGCATAGGCAAGCCATCCCGGGCTGCCCTTGCGGCAGCCCGGTGGCGTGAAAAAAGGGAGTCGGCCGATAAGCCGGGTTCTGTCGAATCCTTGCGGACCCGAGGCAACCATTCCTCTACGCGACGCGTCACCGCGGCGCTTTAGCAGCCTACCCGGATGGCGCGCGGGCCGCGCGTTGCAGCCTTGCGGCTACGTCCATCCCTATTTGGCCTTGCTTCCGGTGGGGTTTACCGTGCCGTTGCCGTTGCCGGCCCCGCGGTGCGCTCTTACCGCACCGTTTCACCCTTGCCTGTGCCCTTGCGGGCCATCGGCGGTCTGTTCTCTGTGGCACTTTCCGTCGGCTCACGCCGCCCAGGCATTACCTGGCACCTCGCCCTATGAAGCCCGGACTTTCCTCCCCCGCTTTCGCGGCGGCGATTGCCTGGCCGGCTCCCGCGCGCATTATCCGCCCCGGGCGCCGGGTTTGCACATGACTGCAGCGCCAGCGGACGCCACAATGCAGGTCTTTGACGGGAGCCAGACATGCCCAGATACGAAGTCCGCCTGGCGGAGACGGTCAACGCCCCGCTGTCCGAGGTGTTTGATTTCTTCGCCGACCACGAGCGTTTCACTACCCTGTTCGGCAGCCACTGCATGCGCATCCGCGAGGGCGAGCTGGAAGCCAACGGCATCGGCTCGGTGCGCCGCATCGGCTCCGGCCGCAGCAGCTTCGACGAAACCATCGTCGCCTTCGAGCCGAACCGCCGCATCGACTACCAGGTCACCCGCGGCAGCCCGATCAAGAACCACCTCGGCCAGATCCTGTTCACGTCCGACAACGGCCGCACGCAGATCGACTACGTGATCCGCTTCGACCCGAAGATCCCCTGCACCGGCAAGCTGCTGGTACTGGTCCTGCGCGCCATGTGGAAGCGCAACGCGCCGCAGGCACTCAAGGGGCTGGAACGCGCTTGAGCACCACGCCGCGGCGGGTGCTGTCGCACACCTGCTCCAACACCGAGATCATCTGCGCGCTGGGCTGTGCCGACCGCATCATCGCGATCGACACCGACTCCGACTACCCGCCTGAGATCGTCGCACCCCTGGTCAAGCTGGGCCGCGACCTGGACCTGGACGTGGAAGCCGCCATCGCGCTGCAGCCGGACCTGGTGCTGACCTCGCTGACCGTGCCCGGCCACGAGCGCATCGTCGAGGCCCTGCAGGCCGCCGGCCTGCGCTGCATCGTGATCGACCCGCTGAGCCTCGACGACGTGTTCGACAGCATCCGCGTGATCGCCGAAGCGCTGGGCGTGCCCGAGCGCGGCGCGGAGTTGATCGCGCAGATGCAGGCCGCAATGCCGCCGGTGGCCCCGGCTGCCGATGCGCCGCGCGTGCTGGTGGAATGGTGGCCCAAGCCGGTGATCGGCGCCGCGCGCCGCTCCTGGGTGCACGACCTGATCGAACGCGCCGGCGGCCACAACCTGCTGGCCGATGCCGACCTGAAGAGCGCCACGCTGGACGTCGCCGAGGCGCAGCGCCTGGCGCCGGACGTCGTCGTGATGTCCTGGTGCGGCGTGAAGGAAGAGAAGTACCGCGCCGAGGTGGTGCTGCGGCGCGAGGGCTGGGAAAGCGTGCCCGCCGTGCGCGACCAGCGCGTGTACCCCATCACCGAAGCCTTCCTCGGCCGGCCCGGCCCGCGGCTGGTCGAGGGCTATCGTGCGCTGCGGCGGCTGATCGGCTGAAGCTGCGGCAGCAGGAGGCTGGAAGGATGACGGCGGTTTGTTTGCCGCAACTGGCCAAGGGAAACCCGACCGGGTCGCGAGCAAGCTCGCTCCTACGAACCGGGCAAAGGGCAGGCAGTTGCACGGGCGCGGTACGTCCCTCGATACACCGCTACGCGGCACTCGGGATGAACGGTTCGGTTGGTGATCAACGAAAAACCCGGCTTCACTGCGCGAAACCAGATTATGGAGACGCAGAGGCGGCTACTTGATCAGGATCAGCGTGCCCAAGCCCAGGAACAGGAAGAATCCCATCACATCGGTGAAGGTCGTGACCACCACGCTGCCGGCGAGCGCCGGGTCCAGCTTCAGGCGTCGCAGGATCACTGGCACGAAGACGCCGGCAGTGGCGGCGCAGGCGAGATTCAGGACCAATGCCAGGCCGATCACGAAGGACAGGGCGGGACTCCTGAACCAGAACAGCACCACCAGCGCGATCACCAGGCCCCACAGCAGGCCGTTGATCAGCGCCACCGCGATCTCCTTCTTGAACAGCGCGCCGGTGTTGCCGCTGCCCACCTGGCCCAGGGCCAGGCCGCGCACCATCAGGGCGACGATCTGGTTGGCGGTGATGCCGCCCATGCTGGCGACGATCGGCATCAGCACGGCCAGCGCCACCACCTCGCTGATGGTGGCCTCGAACATGCCGACCACGCGCGAGGCGATGCAGGCGGTGAACAGGTTGATGCCCAGCCACAGCGCGCGGCGGCGCGCGGCGCTGCGCACGGGGGCGAAGAGGTCTTCCTCTTCATTCAAGCCGGCCATCGCCATCATGTTGTGATCGGCCTCGGCGCGGATCACGTCGACCACGTCGTCGACCGTGATGCGGCCCAGCAGGATGCCCTTCTCGTTGACCACCGGAGCGGACACCAGGTCGGCGTTCTCGAAGCGCTGCGCCACCTCGCGGTCCGACAGTGTGTCGAGGAAGGGCTCGCGCTCGTGCTCCATCACCGCCTGCACCAGCGAGTCCGGATCGCGCGTCAGGATCTTGTCCAGCGGCAGGGTGCCGAGATAGGCGCCGTAGCGGTCCACCACGAACAGCGCGTCGGTATGCGGCGGCAGTTCGCCGCGCAGGCGCAGGTAGCGCTGCACCACGTCCAGCGACACGTCCGGGCGCACCGTCACGGTGTCGGTGTTCATCAGGCCGCCGGCGGTGTCCGGCTCGTAGGCCAGCACCGATTCGAGGCGCGCGCGGTCGTCGGCGTCCAGCGCCTTGAGCACCTGCTGCGTCACCGTCTCGGGCAGATGCTCGACGAAGTCGGCGAGGTCGTCGATGTCGAGTTCCTCGGCGGCGGCCACCAGTTCGGCGGTGTCCATCTCGCGCATCAGGCCCTCGCGCACCTCGTCGGCCAGGTGCAGCAGCACCTCGCCGTCATCCTCGCGATCCACCATCTCCCAGACGACGTTGCGCTCCTGCGTCGGCAGCGACTGCAGCAGGCTGGCGATCTCGGCGGGATTGAGCGCCTGCAGCGAGCGCTTCACCGGCAGCAGGCGGCCGCCTTCCAGCGCCTCGCGGAGGCGCCTCAGGTGGGCCTGGCTGCGGGTCTGTTCGGCCATCGGACCTTGTCCTAAGCAGCGACGGCGCCGTCGCCGTGGTCCAGCGCGGCGATCAGCTCGCGCATCTCATGGAGATCGGTGGACGCCAGCAGTCGCATGGCGGTGCGGCGCAGGGCGCCGATGTCGGAGTCCATGATGATGCGCTTGACCTCCAGCACCGAGGCAGGATGCATGGAAAAGTCGGTCAGGCCCAGGCCCAGCAGCAGGCGCGTATAGCGCACGTCGCCGGCCATCTCGCCGCACATCGCCACCGGGATGCCCGCCTTGGCGCCGGATTCGATGGTGTGGCTGATCAGCTGCAGCACCGCCGGGTGCAAGGGGTCGTAGAGGTAGTTGACCTCGTCGTCGACGCGGTCGATCGCCAGGGTGTACTGGATCAGGTCGTTGGTGCCGATCGAGAAGAAGCGCGCGTGGCGCGCCAGCATCGGCGCGGCGATGGCCGCCGCCGGCACCTCGATCATCGCCCCCACCGGCACCTCGGCCGCCATCGGCTGGCCTTCCTGCTGCAGTTCGGCGCGCGCCAGCTCGATCAGGCCGAGCGCCTGGCGGTATTCCTGCAGGCTGGAGATCATCGGCAGCATGATCTGCACGCGGCCCATGGCCGAGGCGCGCAGCAGCGCGCGCACCTGCACGCGGAACAGCTCGGGTTCCTTCAGGCACAGGCGGATCGCGCGCAGACCCAGCGCCGGGTTGTTCGGCGTGGGGCCGTTGCTGCGCCCGGAGTCGACCTGCTTGTCGGCACCCAGGTCCAGCGTGCGGATCGTGATCGGACCGTCCACCGAGGCCACGATGCGCGCATAGGCCTCGTACTGCTCGTCCTCGGACGGCAGGGTCTTGCGGTTCATGTACAGGAACTCGGTGCGGTACAGGCCGACGCCCTCGGCACCGTTGGCGGCCGCCTCGCGGGCGTCCTCCGGCAGCTCGATGTTGGCCAGCAGGCGGATCTTGACGCCGTCGCGCGAGACCGCGGCCTTGCCGCGCAGCTTGACCAGGTTGCGGCGGTACTCGGCCTGCTCGGCCTGGCGATTGCGGTAGAAGGCCAGCGCCTGTTCGTCGGGGTCGGCCAGCACGTGGCCGGGCTCGCCGTCGACGACGAGGGTCTCGCCGTCGCGCAGCAGGCGGCGCGCATCGCGCAGGCCCACCACCGCGGGGATGCCGAGGCTGCGCGCCAGGATCGCGGTATGCGACAGCGGGCCGCCGTACTCGGTGACGAAGGCGGCGACGTTCTGCTGCGACAGCAGGATGATGTCGGCGGGGGTGATGTCGTCGGCGACGACGATCAGGGGCTCGGCGCCGGCCTCGGCCTTGGGCAGCGCCTTCTCGGACTTGAGCAGCACCCGCAGCACGCGCGCGACGACATGCTCGACGTCGTCCTTGCGCGTTTTCAGGTACGGGTCGTCCATCTGCTCGAACACCGCGACCAGGGCGTCGCGGGTCTTGCGCAGCGCCGCTTCGGCGTTGATGCCCTGGCTGCGGATGGTCGCCGCCGTGGCCTCGGTGATGGAGCGGTCGTCCATCATCAGCAGGTGGGTGTCGATGAAGGCGGCGATGTCGCCCGGCGTACCCGGCGGAATCTGGCCGCGGATGTCGCGCAGCTGGTCGCGGGCGCGGGCATGCGCCTCCCTGAAGCGCCGCAGCTCGGGCTCCACCTCGGCCGGCTCCAGCTTGTACTCGGGCGCGTCGAGGTCACCCGCATGCACTTTCTGCACGCGGGCGATCGCGATGCCTCGCGAGACGCCGATACCGGTGAGCCAGAGCGACATGCGCGGGCGACTGCCTATGCGTCTTCGCCGAAGCGGTCGGCGACCAGCGCCGCCAGTTCCGTCAGGGCCTGCCCGGCATCCTCGCCCTCGGCGATCAGGGTGATCTGCGAGCCCTTGGCGGCGGCCAGCATCATCACGCCCATGATCGACTTGCCGCTGACCTCGCGGCCGTCCTTGCGCACGCGCACGTCGGCCTCGAACTTGGCGGCCAGCGTGACCAGCTTGGCGGCGGCACGCGCGTGCAGGCCGAGCTTGTTGACGATGTCTACGGTTCGTTCCACGTCAGGCTCCCTTGTCTTTATGGGGACAGGCGATGATGCCGCGCTGACCGCCGTCCACCGCGCCCTGCGCCATCTCGGACAGCGACAGCCTGGGATAATTGAAGATGCGGATCAGCATCGGCAGGTTGATGCCGGATACGACACGGACCTCGCGGCCCGCCGCCAGCTTGTTGGCGATGTTGCTCGGCGTGGAGCCGAAGGCGTCGGTCAGGATCAGCACGCCGTCGCCGTCGTCGAGCAGGTCGGCGAGTTTCTGGCC
This sequence comes from Solimonas sp. K1W22B-7, assembly GCF_003428335.1. Lineage (GTDB taxonomy): Bacteria > Pseudomonadota > Gammaproteobacteria > Nevskiales > Nevskiaceae > Solimonas_A. The sequence continues at coordinate 993,842 of NZ_CP031704.1, read as the reverse complement.
CTGCAGGATCAGGCCGTCGTGGTTCTGCACCAGGTGCACTTCCAGGGCGTCGTTGCGCAGCGGCAGATCGCCCAGCATGTGGTGCATGGTCTCGAGCAGGTTCTGCCCGAGCTTGCCGTGGGTCACCAGCAGCACGCCGACGCTCATTTGTGCGTCGCCTTGTCCTTGTGACCGACGTGGCGTTCGGTGTTGGCATCCCACATCTCGCGGTGGCGCACCACCACGTTGTCGTAGTTCTCGCGCAGGGTCGCGCCGAGGCGCTCCACCAGGTAGACGCTGCGGTGCTGGCCGCCGGTGCAGCCGATGGCCACGGTCAGGTAGCTGCGGTCCTGGCGCTTGTACTCGGGCAGCCAGTGGTCGAGGAACTGGCGGATGTCGCCGAGCATGCGGTTGACCTGGGGGAAGCGCTCCAGCCAGGCGGCCACCGCCGGATCGCGTCCGGTCAGCTTGCGCAGCGTCGGCTCCCAGTGCGGGTTGGGCAGGCAGCGCACGTCGAAGACGAAGTCCGCGGCTTCCGGCAGGCCGTTCTTGTAGCCGAAGGACATGAACAGCAGCGACAGCTTGCCGGCGCCGCCGCCCGGCACCTGCGCCAGGATCTCCTCGCGCAGCTCGTGCAGGTTCTTGCTGGTGGTATCCAGCGTGGCATCGGCGACATTGGCGATCGGCGCCAGCAGGCGGCGCTCCAGCGAGATGGCCTCGGGCAGCGACACCTGCTCGCTGGCCAGCGGATGGCGCCGGCGCGTCTCGGAGTAGCGCTTGAGCAGCGTCGGATCGTCGGCGCGCAGGAACAGCACGCGGGTCTCCACGCCCTGCTCGCGCAGGTACTCCAGGTAGCGCGGGAATTTCTCGATTTCCTTGGGGCTCTCGCGCGCATCGATGCCGACGGCGAGGCGGTCGAAGCGCTGGTCGAGCTGGCGGATGGCGCGGCGCGCCATCGGCCCCACCAGGGCCAGCGGCAGGTTGTCGATGCAGTAGTAGCCCAGATCCTCGTACTGCTTGAGGGCCACGGTCTTGCCGGCCCCCGACAGGCCGCTGACGATCACCAGCTTCATGCCGACACCGCCGTCGGACTGTCGTGAATGGATTTCATGGCGGCTTTTTCGTTTTCTTCTGTCCGGCTTTCTTGCTGGGTTTGCTGCGGGGCCCGGGCTCGCCGGCCCGGCGGATCGCGTCCGCCTGGCGCCGGCTGAAATCCTCGTCGGCGCGATAGCCCTGGCGGCGCAGCTTGAGATCGCGGCAGGCGGCTTCGACGAGTACCGCGAGATTATGCCCGAGGCGGATCGGAATGGAGATTTCGACGACGCTCAAGCCGAGGATTTCGCGACTGCCGCGGTGGCCCGAGAGGCGCTCCATGCCGCTGGCCGGCGCCATCGCCGCGCCCAGCTCGACCACCAGGTCCAGGGTGGCGGCCTTGCGCAGGCTGCCGGGACCGAACAGGCGGCGGATGTTGAGCACGCCGAGGCTGCGCGCCTCCAGGAAGCCTTCCAGCAGCGGCGGACACTGCCCCCGCAGGGCCTGGCCGCGGCGTTCGAACTCGACCGCGTCGTCGGCAATCAGGCGGTGGCCGCGCGTCAGCAGTTCCAGCGCCAGTTCGCTCTTGCCCAGGCCGCTGCGGCCGGTGATCAGGACGCCCTGGCCGAAGACTTCCAGGAAAACGCCGTGCAGGGTGGTGCTGTCCCGGGGCGGCTGGGAGGTGGTGCGGGAGGCGGCGGCCATCGGCGACCGCCCCGGGGTCAGGCGGGCTTGAAGTTGGACAGCAGGCTGTGCAGCGCCTCGTCGTCGGCGGCTTCGCGGGCCTGGCGGCAGAAGGCTTCGTCGGAGAACATCTCGGCGATGGCGGCCAGATGCTTCAGGTGCGCCTCGGTGGCGTTCTGCGGCACCAGCAGGCCGAACACCAGGTCCACGCCGTTGCCGTCGTGGGCTTCGTAGTCCAGCGGGTGCTTGAGGCGCATGAAGGCGCCGACGCTTTCGCTGACGCCGGGCATGCGGCCGTGCGGGATCGCCACGCCGTGGCCCAGGCCGGTGCTGCCGAGCTTCTCGCGTGCCGACAGGCTGTTGAGGATGTCCCCGCTGCTCACGTCCGGCGCGCCCTTGACCAGGAGCTTGCTCAGCTCTTCCAGGGCCTTCTTCTTGCTGGTGAACGTATGTCCGCTGCTGACGCGGTCGGCGGAGAGGATGTCGGCGAGTTTCATGGTCTGATTATGCTTCCAAACTAAGAGGGCCGTCCCCACCCTCGTGGGAACGGCCCCAACTTTACCCCATCGGAACGCCGGGCGGCTGATGCGCCCGGACGAAGGGAAAACTACTGCAGGGACATGCGCTTGATCGCGTCCTTGTGGTGATGATTGCGCAGCTTTTCCTTGTGCTTGCGGGTCTGCTGGTCGAGCTTGTCCATCAGCAGGTCGATGGCGGCGTACATGTCGCCATTGATGGCCTCGGCGTGGAGGTTGGCGCCGCTGGCGTGAACCGTGGCTTCAGCCTTCTGCTGGAGCTTGTCTACCGAGAGGATCACTTCCGCACTGATCAGATGATCGAAGTGGCGTTCCACCCGCTTGAGCTTCGCCAGCACATACTCGCGCAGTGGCAGGGTGACTTCGACGTGGTGACCAGAAATGTTCAGGTTCATCTATAACGCTCCTCTGGTTGACCGGCCTGCCTTCAGGACGGCGGTTTACGCTCATGCGAGGGGGGAATGCCGAGACCCTCGCGGTACTTCGCTACGGTTCTGCGTGCAACTTGTATGCCCTCCTTCAGCAGCATTTCCGACAGCGTCGAGTCGGACAGCGGACGTACGGAATCCTCGGCGGTGATCAGTCGTTTGATCATGGCCTGGATCGCGGTGGCGGAGCAGACGCCGCCCTGGGTGGTCTGGACGTGGCTGGAAAAGAAAAACTTGAGCTCGTAAAGCCCACGCGGAGTGAGCATGTACTTGTTCGCGGTCGCACGTGAAACCGTCGATTCATGGATCCCGAGCTGTTCGGCGATGTCCCTCAGGACGAGGGGCCGCATCGCCTCCTCCCCATATTCCAGAAAAGCGCGCTGTTCTTCAACTATGCATTGTGCAACGCGCAAAAGCGTCTCGTTGCGCGCTTCCAAGCTATTGATGAAATAGCGGGCTTCCTGCAAATGTGACTTCAGTGTCAATTGGTCGCGGGAACTGTCCGCGCGGCGAATCATCGATTGGTAGAAGCCGTTGATGCGCAGCCGGGGGGCGTGTTCGGGGTTCAGGGACACCCTCCAGCGCCCTTCCTTCTTGGCCACGAACACGTCCGGCGCCACGTAGTCCGACTCGTGGGCCTGGAAGGGGCGCCCCGGGTGCGGCTGCAGCGACTGGATCAGGGCCAGGGCCGGCTCCACCTGGGCCAGCGGCAGGCCGCTGCCCTTGGCGATCAGGGCCGGGTCCTTGCGCGCCAGCAGGCCGATGTGATGGTCCACCAGGGTCAGGGCCGCCTGGATGCCGGGCTCGCGCGCCTGGAACTGCAGCAGCTGCAGGCGCAGGCACTCGGCCAGGTCGCGGGCGCCGACACCATTGGGGTCGAACTCCTGCACGGTCTTGAGCACCGTCTCGACCTGGTCGAAGCTCACGTCCAGGGCCTCCTGCAGGCGCTGGGCGATGTCCTCCCAGTTCTCCAGGTAGCCGTCGTCGTTGATGGCGTCGATCAGGTGGGCGGCGATCTCGGACTCGGTGGGCGTGAACGGCGCCAGCCCGGCCTGCCAGTTGAGGTGGTCGCGCAGGCTGGCCTGGCCGTGCAGGTTGGCCTGCAGGTAGTCCTGCAGGTCGTCGTCGTCGCCGCTCTTGCCGGTACTGCTGCCGGTGCCGGCGGCGTCGTAGACGTCGCCCCAGTCGGCATCCACCGGCATTTCCTGGGGAATCTCGACATCGCTGCTGACCTCGACCGCGGCCACCTCGGCGCCAGGGGCGGCGGCGGCGTCCTGCGCCTCCGCGGACTCGGCACCGGGCTCCAGCTCGACCGGGCCCTCGCCGTCGAGTTCCAGCATGACGTTGGATTCCAGCACCTGCTGGATTTCCTGCTGCAGGTCCAGGCTGGAAAGCTGCAGCAGCTTGATCGCCTGCTGCAGTGCCGGGGTCATGGTCAGGGATTGACCCAGCCGTAGGCCCAGGGAGGTCTTCATGCGGAGAAAGCTGTCGGGTGAATCATGTTTCCCATTCTACGCCGGGAACGGTACGAAAGTTGCTTCATTTTATTGACGACCCATCCGTGGGACGAGGGACCGGCCTGGCGCCTGGCGGCCATGGCGGTCTTTACTTGAGGGAGCGGGCCACAACCTGGCCCGCGGGCGGAGCTTACAGCTTGAACTGTTCGCCCAGATAAACCCGACGCACCGTTTCGTTCTCCAGCAGCGTCGCCGGCGCACCTTCGGCGATCACCGCACCCTCGGCCAGGATGTAGGCGCGCTCGCAGAGCGACAGCGTCTCGCGCACGTTATGGTCGGTGATCAGCACGCCGATGCCGCGCTGCTTGAGGTGATGGACGATGTGCTGGATGTCGCCGACCGCGATCGGATCGACACCGGCGAAGGGCTCGTCGAGCAGGATGAAGCGCGGATTGGCGGCCAGGGCGCGCGCGATCTCGACGCGGCGGCGCTCGCCGCCGGACAGGGACTGGCCCTCGCCATCGCGGATGTGCGCGATGTGCAGCTCGCCGAGCAGGCGCTCCAGCTCCTGTTCGCGCGCCGCCTTGTCCAGGTCCTTGCGCGTCTCCAGGATCGCCAGGATGTTCTCGGCGACCGTGAGCTTGCGGAACACGCTGGCTTCCTGCGGCAGGTAGCCGATGCCGCGGCGCGCGCGGGCATGCATCGGCGCGCGGGTCAGGTCCTCGCCGTCCAGTTCGATGCGGCCGCCATCGGCGGCCACCAGGCCGACGATCATGTAGAACGACGTGGTCTTGCCGGCACCGTTGGGGCCCAGCAGTCCGACGATCTCGCCGGCGCGGACGCTGACCGAGACGTCGCGCACGACGGTGCGCTTCTTGTAGCGCTTGACCAGGTTGTACGCACTCAGCACCGAAGCGGCGGGCGGAGTCTGGGCGGCGGTCATGGCTGCTCCCCGGCTTCGGGTGTCGGCGCGGCGGGCGGCGGCGGCGCCTTGGGAGCGGAGCGGCCACCCGTGCTGGCTTTGGGCGGCGGCTGGATCACGATCTTGACCTGCCCGCCCTCGCCACCCGCCGCCTTGATGCGGCGCGCGGCGGCGTCATAGCGGATGTTGTCGCCGTCGATCTGGTCCTTGCCGCGCGTCAGGTGCGCATTGCCGAGGATGTCGACCATGCTGCTGCGGCTGTCGTAGTTCAAGGTCCTGGCCTCGGCACCGACCGGCGGACCGACTACGCCGCTCTTGTCCTTCAGGCCCGGATGATCGAGCTTGGCCGGGTTGCCGGTGACGCTGGCGGTGAACTGGCCGCCGGCGAGCTGGCGCAGCTCCAGGCGGTCGCCCTTGAGCCTGAGCGTGTCGGAACTGAGCAGCACGTTGCCGCTGTAGACCATGGCACCGTTCTGTTCCCACTCGGCGCGATCGGCGGTGACGGTGACCGGGCCAGTGGGGCGCAGTGCGTCCACCGCGGTCTCGCGGTTCTGCTGCGCGCCGGCCAGGCCGGCGGCGAGCGCCAGCGCCAGGGCCAGCAGGCCCTCAGCTGCGCGGTTGCGGGACATAGTCCACCTCGACCTCATTGAGCAGTTTGACCTGGGTGCCGCCCCAGTCGGCGCGCATGCCGCGGGCGCGGGCGGCGCGATTGGGGCCGCTGAGGCGCACGCGGTCATCGGTGGCGATTTCCTTGCGCTCCAGGTCGACCCACAGGGAATCGGTGTCGACACGGACCGGCTCGCCGCTCTTCATCCTGCCGGTCATCTCCACCGGCTTGTCCAGCACGATGCGCTGCTGCCCCGCGGGCATGCGGCCGCTGGGCGATTGCAGGTTCCAGGGACCGCCACCCTCGCCCAGGCGCTGCACGCTCAGCATCTCGAAGCGGGCCGACTTGTCGTCGTAGTAGCGCGCGGTGTCGGCGGCGGCCTGGATCAGCGGCTTGCCCTGCGCGTCCAGGCGCGTCCATTGCACGCCCTGCAGCTCGTAGCGCGGCGGCATGCCGGTTTCGGCCACCGCCTGCTGCGTCTCCGGCTGGAAGCCGCGCAGCAGCGTCAGCGTGGCGAACACCGCCAGCGCCGCCGCCACCACGAAGAACAGGGAGCCGCGTTTCATCAGATCAGGCCCTGCGCTTCCAGCACCAGGTCGATCGCCTCGCGCACCGCGCCGTGGCCTCCGGTGTAGCGGCTGGTCCAGTGGGCCAGGGCCAGGGCCTTGGGGTGGGCGTCGGCCACGGTGCAGGCCAGGCCCACACGCTTGAACAAGGGCAGGTCGGGCACGTCGTCGCCGACGTGGGCGCACTGCTCGTCGCTAAGGCCCATCTCGGCGCACATGCGCAGGTAGGCCGGCTCCTTGTCCTCGGTGTCCAGGGCAATGTGCTTCACGCCCAGCCACTCCAGGCGGCGGCGCATGGACTCGGAGGGACGGCCGCTGATCACCGCGACCTGCAGGCCGAGCTTCAACGCCAGCTTGATGCCGTAGCCGTCGCGCACGTAGTTGGTCTTGGTTTCTTCACTGTTGGGGCCGATGTAGAGCTTGCCGTCAGTGAGAACGCCGTCGATATCGAGGAACACGCAGCGCACTCTGGACGCGCGCTGCTGAATTTCGGCTGAAGAGAGCGCGGCGGACATTCAGACCACCCCCGCGCGCAGCAGGTCCTGCATGTGCACGATGCCTTCCAGCCTGCCGGCCTCGTCCAGTACCAGCAGCACGGTGATCTTGTGCTTCTCCATCAGCTGCACGGCCTCGGCCGCGAGCTGGCCGGAGCGCACCGACTTGCCGCCGGCGGTCATCACCTCGCGGATCTTCGCGGTGCGCACGTCCAGGCCCTTGTCCAGGGTGCGGCGCAGGTCGCCGTCGGTGTAGACGCCCAGGACCTTGTCGTCGGGACCGACGACGGCGGTCACGCCCAGGCCCTTGCGGGTCATTTCCAGCAGCGCCTCGGTCAGCAGCGCATCCGGCCCCACCTTGGGCAGCTCGGCGCCGCCGTGCATGACGTCGGCGATCTTCAGCAGCAGGCGGCGGCCCAGGGAGCCGCCGGGATGCGACATGGCGAAGTCCTCGGGCGTGAAGCCGCGGGCTTCCAGCAGGGACACGGCCAGGGCATCGCCCATGGCCAGGGTCGCCGTGGTGCTGGAGGTGGGCGCCAGGTTCAGCGGGCAGGCCTCCTGGGCCACCGAGACGTCGAGGTGGACGTTGGAGGACTGCGCCAGGGTCGACCTGGGCTTGCCGGTCATGGAGATCAGCGGCACGCCCAGGCGCTTGATCAGCGGCAGGATCGTGACGATCTCGCCGGTCTCGCCGGAGTAGCTGATCGCCAGCACCACGTCCTGGCGGGTGATCATGCCGAGGTCGCCGTGGCTGGCCTCGCCCGGGTGGACGTAGAAGGCCGGGCTGCCGGTGCTGGCCAGCGTCGCCGCCAGCTTGCCGCCGATATGCCCGGACTTGCCCATGCCGGTAACGACGATGCGGCCCGTGCAGGCCAGCATCAGCTGGCAGGCAGAGACGAAGGCATCGTCGACACGGGGCAGGAGGTCGTTGAGGGCGTCGCGCTCGATTTCCAGCGCGCGCCGACCCATCGCTTTGAGTTTTTCGGCATCCATAGGAGTGTAAGTATAAGCTGACAGGGATGACGGAACCCGACCTGAAACAATTCGATCCGGCCGGATACCGGTCCATCGTGTTTTTCACCGGCGCCGGCCTGTCGGCCGAGTCCGGTGTGCCCACCTACCGTGGACATGGGGGCATCTGGGCGCAGTACAACTACGAGGACTACGCCTGCCAGCGCGCTTTCGAGCGCGACCCGGTCCGGGTGCTGGATTTCCACGAAGTCCGCAGGACACATGTCCTGAAATGCCCGCCGCATGCCGGCCATCGCCACCTGGCGCGGCTGCAGGCGGCTTTTCCGCAGGTCCGCGTGGTCACCCAGAACATCGACGGCCTGCTGCAGCGGGCGGGCATCGCGGTGGACGCCGAACTGCACGGCTCGCTGTGGCGCCAGCGCTGCAGCCGCCACGGCCTGCGCGAGGACCTGGAGGCCGGCCCCTACCGCCAGCGCCAGTGCCCGGACTGCGGCAGCTGGCTGCGGCCGGACATCACCTGGTTCGAGGACGCGGTGGATGGAGCGGTCTTCGCCCGTACGCAGCAGTTGGTCGCCGGCTGCGACCTGTTCGTGTCGGTGGGCACCTCGGGCGTGGTCTGGCCGGCGGCGGGCTTCGCGCAACTGGCGCGCGACAGCGGCGCGCGGATGGTGGAGATCAACCTGGAGAACAACGAGGCCTCGGCGTTGTACCGGCATCGGCTGAGGGGGCCGGCGGGGGTGGTGTTGCCGGCGGCGTTTCCGTTGGCGGATTGATCATGGGGCTTCCCTCCAAGGCAAGAATCTCAGTCCGCAAATGAACGCGAATAAACGCAAATACTCAAATCTTCCAATTCGCGTTCATTTGCGTTCATTTGCGGACTGCACTGCTTCTGGTTGTTCTACCGCAACCCGCTCCTTCTCATCGCCGCCGGCGTGAAGAACCCATCCTCCCCCTGCCAGCGGTAATTGGTCGGCTTCTCCAGGTTGTCCAGCCCGGCGACGACGTAGCGGCCGTTGACGAAGTCGTAGCCGGACTCGATGGCGGCCACCACCGCCGGCAGGTCGTAGGCGGTCATCAGGTGGCCTTCCTGCACGCGCCAGAGCTGGTCGCGCGTGTCGTAGCAATCGACATAGGCGATGTACCAGCTGTCCTCGTCGAGATAGAACGTGCGGCGCTTGTACAGATGCGTGGTGCCCTGGCGCACCGTCGCCTCCACCACCCAGACGCGGTGCAGCTCGTAGCGCGCCAGGTCCTGGTTGAGATGGGCCGGGCGGATCACGTCCCGCGGCTGCAGGCCGCGCTCTTCGAGCTTGTAGCTGTTGTAGGGGATGTAGACCTCGCGCTTGCCCTGCAGCTTCCAGTCGTAGCGGTCGAGTGCCCCGTTGTAGATGTCGATCTGGTCGTGCGTGCCCAGCGAGTCGGTGGCCAGCGTCGGGTTGTCGTAGCCCAGCTCCGGCGCGCGACGCACACGGCGCTGGCCGGGGTTGTAGGACCAGGCCATGTTCGGCTCGCGCAGTTGGTCGATGGTCTGGTGCACCAGCACGATGTTGCCGGCCAGGCGCGGCGGCGACAGCACGTAGGTGAGGTAGTAGAGGAAGATGTTGTCCTTCAGGTCCGCCGGCTCGATGCCAATCTGGTTGTACTTGAGCTTGGCGTAGCGCAGCACGCGCGTGATCTCGAAATCACCGCTGCGCGTGACCACGGCGGCGTTGTAGTAACCCTCCAGCCCCGGAGCGACATACTTGGTCTTGTGGTTCCAGATCGCCTCGGCGCCGGTCCTGGGGATCGGGAAGGCCGGGCCGGTAACGGCGTCGCGCAGCGAGTCGGTGCCTTCCAGCACGGCACGCTGCGCGTTCTTCTTCACCGCGTCGTAGACCCCCTGCGGATAGGCCGCGCTGCGCCGCGTCGGATAGACCTTCATCGTGTAGGTCTTGTAGCGGCGGAAGGTGTCGAGCTGGCCGGCGGTGAGACGGTCCTTGTACTGCGTGTAGTTCGCGGCGTTGATCGTGAACAGCGGCTTGTCGGCGGCGTAGGGATTGCTGTAGCCCTTCTGCGGGTCGATCGCCTTCTGCTTCAGGCCGCCGCTCCACTCCGGGATGCTGCCGTCGGCATTGCCGGCGCGCTGCGCGCCCATCGGCGTCAGGTCACGGCCTAAACGGTCCGCTTCCTGCTGCGGCACCTTGGCCAGGATGGCGGGCGACAGCAGCGTCAGGGACAGGGCGATGAGGCCGGCGAGTTTCATGTGAACATCCTCAGAACGCGTACTTGACGCTGAAGGCCGCGGAGTCGCGGTCGTGCAGCAGGTTGGTGTTGCGGTAGTCCTTGCCGACGCCGAAGAAGCTGATGTAGCTGAGGTCGAAGGCCCAGCGGCCGAGGTATTCGAAGCGCATGGAAGCCTGCGCCTGCATGCTGTCCTCGATGAAGGAGCGCGCGGGTCCGGCGGGCGTGCCGTTGATGTCGTGGAAGAAGGTCAGCGTCGGCGTGAAGTTCCAGCTGCTGCCGAGGAAGTTGGCGTAATTGAGGAACGTCAGCACGCGGTAACCCCAGCCGAAGTCCTCGGAGTAGTAGTTGTCGGACACGCCCTCGGTGCCGCCCTTCTGGAAGGTGCCCGGCCCCTCGAAGCGCAGCTCGGCCTTGTCCGGCATGTCGAGGATTTTCGTGGCGCCGAACTCGACCAGGATGGTCCACTGCTCGGCCTTGAAGGGATTGTCCGGCCCCCAGAGATAGGTGCCGGTGAGCTGCCACTGCAGCATGTCCATGCGCCGGTAGCCCTGGAAGTAGCTGCCCGGCGCCACGTCCTGCCCCAGCTGGTTCTCGGGGAAGAACATCGAGAAGGCGGTGCCGCCCACCGGGCCGGCGAGTTGCGTGACCGGCGCCAGGCCGTGGTAGACCAGCTCGTAGTCGTCGATCTGGAAGGGCTGGCCATGGCGCCAGCTGAACTCGCCCTGCAAGGCCACTCCCAACGGTGTATCCGTATTGAAGCTGATGCCGGTGACCTGGATGTCTTCCGGGTACTCCAGCCGGTAGCCGCCGACCCCGTGGATGCCGCGCAGCTTCTCGATCTGCGCGGCAGACAAGGACTCCGGCGCCAGCAGGCCGCGCACCAGCAGCACGCCGGTGAGGCCGCTGGGGTCCTGCGTGCCGGTGGCGCTGATCTCGTTGTACTGCTGCCACTGCGCCTCGCTCAGCGCGTAGCCGCTGGTCAGCGGCAGGCTGGAGTGGATGTTCATGAAGAACAGGCCGAACTCCATGCTGTTCCAGTCCGGCACGATGGCGGTGAGCGCGAAGCCGAACTGCCCGTCCTTGCGCGCGTCCTTGTCCTTGCGGCGGAAGATCCTGTAGCCGTCGGGCAGGTCGTTCTGTTCGAAGAACACGCTCTCCAGGATCAGGAACTCGCCGCCGGTCGCCAGGCCGTCCACCTGCCCGAACAGGCTGCCCTGGGGATCGACCACCACCTTCTCGTTGCCGAGCTGGTAGAAGGCCTCGAAGCTGATTTCGTCGGTGACGCCAAGCTGGGCATAGACCAGCGGCACCGGCACGAAAACGTTCTTCAGCTCGGAACCGGGGTAGCGCAGCTTGGTCAGGTCATAGGTGTTGATCGAATTGATGCCGAACTGGATGAAAGTGCTCTCGCCCCAGCTCACCACCTGGTTGCCGATGCGCAAGCTCAGCGGCATGTCGGCAAGCTCGAAGTTGCCATAGGCGTACCCGTCGAGCAGGCGCAGGTCGGCGGCGTAGGCCTCCACCACGCGGTCGTCGCGGCGGCGGCCATTGAGCGCGGCCTCGTCGAACTCCGCGTTGACCGGATCGTAGTAGCCGTAGATGCGCACGAAGGCGCCGTAGTCGCCCCAGCTCAGGTTCAGGTCCTGGTTGAACTGTAGTGGCGCGTAGGTGATGTCGCCGCGGTCGTAGTTGAGGTTGCCGTCGTCGATGTTGGAGGACAGACCCGTGCCGCCGTTGCCGCGGCTGACCAGGCCGGGGTCGCGGTCCTGCACGCGCACGGCGACGCCCGCCGTCAGCAGGGTGTCCACCTGCAGCGTGGCATCGCCGAACCTGCTCTCGAAGGCCTGCGCCGGCGGGGTGGCCGCCAGGGCAGCGCCCAGGATCAGGGCGGCGCGGTGCTTGCGTCGTGCGTACATGTCTCCCCCGGCCGCGCCTGCGTGGGCAGCGGCGATAGGCTGCTCTTATACCTCAGGTACAGCGCTGCACCGAAGGCCAGCTGCGCCAGCGCCAGTGCGTAGTGCATGACGTCGATGTCCGGATGCCGGCCCTGCGGCGCGAAGATGCCGGCAGCGAGGCTGGCGGCGATCCCCAGGGCGATGGCGGCGGCGACACGCCGATCTCCCCGGTCACGGACCAGCAGCGTTGCCCAGCCCAGTAGCGTTGCCAGCGCCACGACCAGGCGCGCGCCCGGCTGCATCCAGGCCGCCGCGCTGAGCAGCAGCAGGGCGCCGATCACCATCGCCGCAACGCGCGGCGGCGGCGCGAGATAGCCCAGCAGCACCAGCGGCAGGCCCAGCGTGCCGGTGATGAAGGACAGGCCCTGGTGCAGCGGCTGCAGCTGCGGCAGCGGGCCATAGCGCAGGCAGCCGGCGGCAGCGGCCAGCGCCATCAGTGCGAAGCCCGCCATCGCCAGTCTGCGCGGCCGCGCCAGCCCCAGCGCCGCCAGGGCGCAGGCGCAGAGCACGGCGTCGGACAGGATGGTGGCGGGCTGCATGTTCAGCCGCCTCCCGTTGCGGGTGCGGCCGCCGGCGGCGGCGTGTCCTTGCCGACATCGGGCGGCTGCAAGGGCCGGCGCAACGCCTCGCGCCAGCTGGGCGCGGCGCGCATCTCGCTCCACAAGGCCTGCCAGTCGTGGAAGGCGATGCGCAGCGGGTGATGACTCTCGACGTTGTGCGTCAGGCCGTAGCGCACCTTCTCCCCTTCCGGCTCGAAGGTCCCGAACAGCCGGTCCCAGACGATGAAGATGCCGCCGTAGTTCCGGTCGATGTACTGCGGGTTGGCGCCGTGGTGCACGCGATGATGCGAGGGCGTGTTGAGGAACCATTCCAGCGGACCGAGCCGGCCGATGGTCTCGGTGTGGATCCAGAACTGGTAGATCAGGCTGATGCCACCGGCGGTGATCACCGCAGCCGGCGTGTAACCCGCCAGGGCCAGCGGCATGAAGAAGCCGTAGGAGTACAGGGGCGTGGTCCAGGACTGGCGCAGCGCCGTCGTCAGATTGAAGGCCTGGCTGGAGTGATGGTTGACGTGCGCGGCCCAGCCCAGGCGTACGCGGTGGCTGAAGCGGTGATACCAGTAGAAGAAGAAATCATGCCCCAGGATCAACACCGGCCAGGCCCAGGCCTGGCTCATGTCGATGTCCCAGAAGCGGTGCTGGTAGAGGGCCACGAAGGCCGCCACCCAGAACAGCTTGCACAGCGCGCTGATGAAGACATTGCCCACGCCCATGGCGAGGCTGGCAAAGGCATCCCGCCCATCGTAGGCTAGCCCGCGCCGGAGCAGCCACGCCGCCTCGATCGCGACCAGCGCGAGGAAGGCGGGAATGGCATAGAGCACCAGTTGTTCCATGGCGCCATGTTGCCCGGAACCGGGGGAGCCGTATTGACCGCAAACACAAGCCCATTGTCCGCAGATGACAGGTCCGCGGCGGCTGAACCGCAAGTCGTCTTCCTCGCCTATGCCCGCGGCCTGATCGATCAGCTGCGCGGCCAGCGCCTCGACGTGGCACCCCTGCTGGCCCTGGCCGGCCTGGACGAGGCCGCGCTGGACGAGCCGGGGCGCACGATCCCGGCCGAGACCTACGTGCAGCTGTGGCAGCAGGCCGAGAAACTCAGCGGCGACACCCGCCTGGGCCTGCACGTCGGCGAGGTGGTGCGGCCCGGCAAGTACGGCGTGCTGGGCTACGTCATGATGAGCTGTGAGACCCTGGGTGAATCCCTGCTGCGCCAGCTGCGCTACCAGGACCTGGTCGGCAAGTCCGGCCGCTCCGAACTGGTACAGGGCGGCGACCGCTGCGAACTGCGCTGGCACTCGCAGATGGCGCGGGCTTCACCGCATGTCGGCGAGGAGCACGTCGCCAGCTGGGTCGCCTTCGCCCGCTGGATTCTCGGCGCCCCGGGCCGCGATCCCATCGAAGTGCAGTTCGAGCACCCCGCCCCGGCCGATACCTCCGAGCACCAGCGCCTGTTCCGCTGCCCCCTGCGCTTCGGCCAGCCGCATACCGCGGTGGCCTTCGAGGCGGGCCTGCTGAAACTGCCGCTGCGCGACAAGAACCCCGAGATGCGCAGCCTGATGGACCGCCACGCCGAAATGCTGCTGGCGCAGCAGGTGCAGGGCGAAACCGAGATCGAGCAGGAAATCCGCGAGGCCATCGCCAGGCAGTTGGCCGACGGCGTACCGCCGATCGAAGTGGTCGCGGCGCAGCTGAAAGTGCAGCCCCGCACCCTGCAGCGGCGCCTGTCCCAGGCCGGCAGCAACTACAAGGACCTGGTGGATGACGTGCGCCGCCGGCAGGCGCTGCGCTACATCGAAGACCCGCGGCTGAACCTGCCGGAGATCGCATTCTTGTTGGGGTTCTCGGAGCAGAGTTCCTTCCAGCGTGCGTTCAAGCGCTGGACGGGAATGCCGCCGGGGCAGTATCGGGAGGGTGGTACGTAGGGTGCGCACCGCGCACCTGCGATGTTGGGTCGGGCCGATTCCGCGTGCGCGGTGCGCACCCTACGACGACTGGCTATCGAGTAAGGAAATCCCAAAGGTTAGTGCTGAGCGCATCCTTGGCCACTCGGCTCATTCTTGAATCGTCTCGATCTGGAATCCAGGAAAACTCCAATCCTCCGTGGAACAGCAACCCGTAGGTTGGGGGTAAGCGCAGCGCACCCCAACATCCCCGCATCACCTCAAACTTCGACCGTTGGGGTTCGCTACGCTCACCCCAACCTACATGACCAGCCCATCGGCAAGCCGAACATTCCCGCCGGCCAGCTGAAACTCTTCCACGGAAATCTCTTCCACCAGCTTGCTCTCGCCCTCGCCACAACCCGCACACGAATACACCATCACCGGCGGCCGATAGCTCTTCTTGAAATCGGCGAAGCTCATTCCCTGGCCGCCGGTCAGCGCCGACTCGATGCGCAGCAGGCGGATCACGCGCAGGTCTTCACGCCCCAGTTGCTGCGCCAGCCGCTGCTCGGCCAGCGTGGCACCCGCACGATCGAAGTCCTTCCACTCCGGCTCCGTCGCTTCGGCGATGAACACTTCATCCAGCTTGCCGCTGCTGGCCGAAAACAATCCGCCGGCTTCCGTTTCACGCTCGCCGGAAAACTGGAAATGCGGGAACAGCGCGCCGCAGGCCTGGCAGCGCAGGCGCAGGATGCTGCCGGTGACGACGATGGGGTTCATGCTCAGGCTTCAGTCTTGATTTTTGTGTAGGCGTCCAGCGCGCGCTGGCGCGAGACCGCGAGGTCCACGATCGGTGGCCAGTGAGCCCCCGGGACATGCAGGCGCTCCGCCGGCAGACCGGCGAGTTCCGGCAGCCATTGGCGCAGGTACTCACCACTCGGATCGAATTTCTGCGACTGCAGCACCGGGTTGAACACGCGGAAGTAGGGCGCGGCATCGGCGCCGCAGCCGGCGGTCCATTGCCAGCCCAGGGTGTTGTTCGGCAGGTCGGCGTCCACCAGGGTGTCCCAGAACCAGCGCGCGCCTTCCTGCCAGGGGATCAGCAGGTTCTTGGTGAGGAACGACGCGACGATCATGCGCACGCGGTTGTGCATGATCCCTGTGGCCCACAGCTGGCGCATGCCGGCGTCGACGATGGGAATGCCCGTGCGGCCGCGCTGCCAGGCGCGCAGGTCGGCGGCGTATTCGGCGGGCTTGCGCCAGGGAAAGGGGCGGTACTTCTCGACCAGCGGTTCCAGCGGCGTCTGCGGGAAATGGAACAGCAGGTGGTGGGCGAACTCGCGCCAGCCGATCTCGCGCAGGAAATGCTCGGTGCAGGCGATGCGCCCCGCCCCGCCCTCCTCGGACTGTGCGCGCTGCATGCGCAGCAGCACCTGGCGCGGGCCGATGTCGCCGAAATGCAGATGCGGCGACAGGCCGGAGGTGACGTCCACGGCCGGCTGGTCGCGCTGGGCGGAGTAGTCCAGCACCACGTCGTCGGCGAAGCGCTCCAGGCGCTTGCGCGCGCCGGCGGCGCCGGGCTGCCAGTGAGTGGAGAACCCGGCGGCCCAGGGCAAGCGCGGCAGCAGCTCCAGCGAGTCCAGCGGCAGGCTGGCGGGCGCCTTGGCGGGTGGCGCCAGCTTCTGCGGCACCGGCCCCAGCCGGCCCGTGGGCAGCAGGGCCTGGGCGGCCTTCCAGTAGGGGGTGAAGACGCGGTAGGGCGCGCCGCCGCCGGTCTTGATCTGCCAGGGCTCGATCAGCAGGGCGGCGTTGGCGCTTTCGGCCTCCAGGCCGTCTTCGCGCAGCGCTTCCTTGATGCGACTGTCACGCGCGATGGCGGCCGGCTCGTAGAGGCGGTTCCAGTAGACGGCGCCAGCGCCGGTCTCCTTCGCCAGCCGGCGCAGCTCGGTCAGGCTGTCGCCGCTGCGGATCACCAG
Source organism: Solimonas sp. K1W22B-7 (assembly GCF_003428335.1). Taxonomy (GTDB): domain Bacteria; phylum Pseudomonadota; class Gammaproteobacteria; order Nevskiales; family Nevskiaceae; genus Solimonas_A. Next base: position 977,568 of record NZ_CP031704.1, on the reverse strand, counting down.
GGGGCTGCCGCGCTTTTCCAGTTCCCCGACCAGGTCGGCCAGGCTGTGGTGCAGCCACCAGCGCGAAGCGCCGCCGGGGGCCCAGGGAGCCTCCTCGTCGGGCGCCCAGATGTAGACCGGAACGATCTCCTCGGCCTCGCGCAGGGCCAGCTGCAGGGCCGGGTTGTCGGCCAGGCGCAGGTCGCGGCGGAACCAGAGGATGGCGGTGCTTGGGGCAGAGGCTGTCATGCGGTCAAATGCGGCTGAGCTGTTCGGGGCGACTACCAGTAGCTGTTACCGGGCATGCGGCTTCGGGAGAGTTCAAGGCGATGTAAGTCTGGATATCGATTCTTCAGGCGCGCGCTTCGGCAATCCAGTAGACCCTCACTCCTCGACTCCCAGCTCTTTGATCAGGTCCTCCACCGGAATTACCCGCCCGGCCTTGGAGTCCGCGAGGCCGCGTTCGATCGAAGCACGCACGTCCATTTCATAGGCCAGGTCCTCCCAGGTAGCGGAATCCGGCAACTGGTCGATCAGGGCGTGAGCCGTTTGCTTCAGGGTGGCGGCAGCAGAACCGGGCATGACGAGCTTTCTGGCGAAATATCTTTCAGTTTATAGCCGCTTGCGCCGGGGAGCGGAAACGCCGTCCAGTGCGCTCATCTGAGCGAGAAGCGCAGACGGTAGCGCCCGCCCTGCCCGGCGAACCCTATTTCCAGCGGCTCCCCGGGAACCGGCTCGATCAACTGGGCCGGCCCCAGCGGCCGGTCGTCGCCGGCGGCCCGGGCGATGGCCTGGTCCATCTCGGTCAGCAGATGGGCGGCCAGGAACACCCGCGGCTGGTCCTGCAGGCTGATGAACAACCGGCGCACGTCCTCCAGCGACTCCAGCAGCTGGTCCAGGCGCCCGCCGGGGGCGAAGTCCTGTTCACCGTCCCGCTCCAGCAGGGCGGCCAGCACCAGGCTGTCCGGGGCCCAGTCCGGGTCCACTTCCAGGCGGGCGGCGCGGCGTTCGCCGGGCGCCAGGCCCTGCCACTCCGGGGCGGACAGGCTGAAGGCGCGCAGGCGGCAGCGCCCGGCCCGGCCGGTGACGGCCACGACCAGGTAGACCTCGTCCGGGGTCCATTCAGGGGTGTCCTGGACGCAATGAAGCTGGTCGACGGTCAGCGTCGGCATGCCGGAGCCTGAATTGGGAAGGGTGGGCAGTATAATGAGCGTCTATGTCCTCCTCCCCTACGCCCGCCGTCGCCATCGCCGGCGTCCGCAAGACCTATGGCAAGCTCCAGGCCCTGCGCGGAATCGACTTTTCGATCCGCCAGGGGGAGTTCTTTGGCCTGCTCGGTCCCAACGGCGCCGGTAAATCGACCCTGATCAGCATCATCGCCGGCCTGGTGGGCGCCGATGCCGGCACCGTGTCCGTCATGGGCCACGACACCGTGTCCGACTTCCGCGCCGCCCGCCGCAAGCTCGGCGTGGTACCGCAGGAGCTGGTGTTCGACCCCTTCTTCAAGGTGCGCGACATGCTGCGCATCCAGGCCGGCTACTACGGCTGCGGCAAGGAGTCCTGGGCCTGGATCGACGAGATGCTGGAGCGCCTGGACCTGGCCGACAAGGCGGATTCGCCGATGCGCGCCCTGTCCGGCGGCATGAAGCGCCGCGTGCTGGTGGCCCAGGCCCTGGTGCACCGCCCGCCGGTGGTGATCCTGGACGAGCCTACCGCGGGCGTGGACGTGGAGCTGCGCCGCACGCTGTGGTCCTTCATGACCGACCTGCACGCCAAGGGCACCACCGTGGTGCTGACCACCCACTACCTGGAAGAGGCGCAGGAGCTGTGCGAGCGCATCGCCATCCTCGACCGCGGCCAGGTGGAGGTGATCGAGACCACGCGGCAGCTGCTGGCGCGTCACCCCTTCCGCTTCCTGCGGCTAAAGCTGTCGGAGGGCGCCACCCTGCCGGCGAACCTGCAGGCCCTGGTGTCGGCGGAAGTGAACGGCACGGTGGAACTGAAACTGGAAACGGCGAAGCACCCGATCGCGACGGTGTTCGACAGCCTGCGCGCGGCCGGCATCGCCATCGAGGACGTGCACACGCGTGAACCGGACCTGGAAGACATCTTCGTGGAACTGACCGGGAGCAAGGCATGAGCCCGGACCAGATCGGCTTCCAGACGCTCTTGAAGAAGGAAGTGATGCGCTTCTGGTCGGTGCTCGGCCAGACCGTCACCGCGCCGGTGATCACCGCCCTGCTGTACCTGCTGGTGTTCGCGCAGGCCATGCAGGGGCGCGCGCCGGTCTACCCGGGCGTGGGCTACACCGAGTTCCTGCTGCCCGGCCTGATCATGATGACGGTGATCCAGAACGCCTTCGCCAACACCTCGTCCTCGCTGATCCAGTCCAAGGTGATGGGCAACCTGGTGTTCCTGCAGATGGCCCCGCTGGGGCCCTGGGAGTGGTTCGGCGCCTACGTGGTGGCGGCGCTGGTGCGCACCACGCTGGTGGCCAGCGCGATGCTGCTGGTGACGGTGCCCTTCGTGCAGTTGCCGATCCACCAGCCGCTGGCGCTGCTGGCGATGTTCCTGCTGTCCTCGGCGAGCCTGGCGGTGCTGGGCCTGATCGCGGGCATCGTGTCGCAGAAGTTCGACCACATCGCCGCCTTCACCAACTTCTTCATCACGCCATTGAGCTTCCTCTCCGGCGTGTTCTACTCGGTGCACGCGCTGCCGCCGTTCTGGTACCAGGCCTCGCACCTCAACCCGTTCTTCTACATGATCGACGGCTTCCGCTACGGCTTCTTCGGACAGGCGGACGTACCCCTGTTCCAGAGCCTGCTGTGGTGCCTCGGATTTTTCCTGGTTGCCTCCGTGGTCTGCCTGCGGATGCTGATGACCGGCTACAAGCTCAAGAAGTGACATACCCCATGATGACCAAAGAACAAATCCAGTCCCTGATCGAGGCCGGCCTGCCCGGCGCCCAGGTGGTGGTGCGCGGCGACGACGGCGCGCATTTCGAGGCCGACGTGGTCTGCGCCGAATTCGCCGGCAAGCTGCCGCTGGCGCAGCACCGCATGGTCTACGCCACGCTGGGCGAGCGCATGGGGCGCGAGATCCACGCACTGCAGCTGAAGACGAGGGCCGCCTGATGGACAAGCTTCTGATCGAAGGCGGCGCCTGCCTCAAGGGCGAGGTCCGTGCCTCCGGCGCCAAGAACGCCGCGCTGCCGATCCTCTGCGCCTCGCTGCTGTCGGACGAGCCGCTGACGCTGCACAACGTCCCGGCGCTGCAGGACATCAAGACCACCTACAAGCTGCTCAAGCAGATGGGCGTGGAAGTGACGCCCGAAGGCAGCAACAGCGTCACCGTCAACGCGCGGCCGATCACCACGCACATCGCGCCCTACGAGCTGGTCAAGACCATGCGCGCGTCGATCCTCGTGCTCGGCCCGCTGGTGGCGCGCCGCGGCGAGGCGCAGGTGTCCCTGCCCGGCGGCTGCGCCATCGGCGCGCGCCCGGTGAACCTGCACCTGATGGGCCTGGAAGCGATGGGCGCGGAGATCCGCGTCGAGGGCGGCTTCATCTACGCCAAGGCGGCCAAGCTCAAGGGCGCCCGCATCATGTTCGACACGGTGACCGTCACCGGCACCGAGAACCTGATGATGGCGGCCGTGCTGGCCGACGGCGAGACCGTGCTGGAAAACGCCGCCCGCGAACCCGAGGTGGTGGACCTGGCGCGCTGCCTCACCGCCATGGGCGCGAAGATCAGGGGCGCCGGCACCACCACCATCGTGATCCAGGGTGTGAAGGAGCTGCAGCCCGCCGAACACACCATCCTGCCCGACCGCATCGAGACCGGCACCTTCCTGGCCGGCGCGGCGATGACCCGCGGCCACGTGCGTGTGACCCACACCGATCCCAACCTGCTCGACGCCGTGCTGGTGAAGCTGCAGCAGGCCGGCGCCTACGTCCGCACCGGCACCGACTTCATCGAGGTGGACATGCAGGGCAAGCGCCCGCGCGCGGTGACCATCATCACCCACCCGCACCCAGGCTTCCCCACCGACATGCAGGCGCAGTTCATGGCGATGAACTGCCTGGCGGAAGGCACCGGCGTGATCACCGAGTCGATCTTCGAGAACCGCTTCCAGCATGCGGCGGAACTGCAGCGCATGGGCGCCAGCATCAATCTCGAAGGTCACACCGCGATCATCACCGGCAAGGAAGTGCTGACCGGCGCGCCGGTGATGGCGACCGACCTGCGCGCCTCGGCGGCGCTGGTGGTGGCCGCGCTGGCCGCACAGGGCATGTCCGTGGTCGACCGCATCTACCACCTCGACCGCGGCTACGAGCGCATCGAGGACAAGCTTGCCCAGCTGGGCGGGCGCATCAGCCGAATCAAGTAACAAGTAATCCGATGACCCAGATCACCATTGCCCTCTCCAAGGGCCGCATCCTGGAAGAGTCGCTGCCGCTGCTGGCCAAGCTGGGCCTGGAGCCGGCCGGCGACATCGACCGCCTGCTGCGCGTGCCCACGCGCGACAAGAACGTCTCCTTCCTCATTATCCGCCCGACGGATGTGCCGACCTATGTCGAGTACGGCGCCGCCGATCTCGGCATCACCGGCAAGGACGTGCTGATGGAGCACGGCGGCGAGTCGCTGTACGAGCCGCTGGACCTGGATATCGCCCGCTGCCGCCTGAGCGTGGCCGCCCGCGTCGGCCACAAGCCGGGCAACGGCGCGCGCCGCCTGCGCGTCGCCACCAAGTACCCGGAGATCACCCGCCGCCACTTCGCCGCCAAGGGCGAGCAGGTGGAGATCATCAAGCTCTACGGCTCCATGGAGCTGGCACCGCTGGTGGGCCTGTCCGACGTGATCGTGGACCTGGTCGCCACCGGCAAGACGCTCAAGGCCAACGGCATGGAAGAGACCGAGGTCATCTGCCAGGTCAGCTCGCGCATCGTCGTCAACAAGGCCGCGATGAAGATGAAGCACGCCGCGATCCAGGGCCTGCTGGACAGCATCGCCAAGGCGAGCGGCCAGTGATGGAAATCAACCGCCTCGACACCCGCGACGCGGGCTTCGACGCCGCGCTGGGCCAGCTGCTGGACCGCGCGCCGGAGCAGGATGCGGGCGTGATGGCCTCGGTCGAGAAGATCGTGGCCGACGTGCGCGCGCGCGGCGATGCCGCGCTGGTGGAGCTGACCAACCGCTACGACCGCCGCAGCGTCGGCGACGTGGCCGAACTGGAGATCGGCAAGGATCGCCTGCGCCAGGGCTGGGAAGCCCTGCCCGCCGACCTGCGCGAGGCGCTGGAAGCCGCGGCGGCGCGCATCCGCGCCTATGCCGAGCACCAGCGCATTGCCCCCTTCGAATACACCGACGCCCACGGCAACCGCATGGGCCAGATGGTGACGCCGCTGGACCGCGTCGGCCTCTACGTACCGGGCGGCAAGGCCGCCTACCCATCGTCGGTGCTGATGAACGCGATCCCGGCCAAGGTCGCCGGCGTCGCAGAAGTGATCATGGTGGTGCCGGCGATGGGCGGTGAACTCAACGACGCCGTGCTGGGTGCGGCGCATCTTGCTGGCGTCGACAGGGTCTTCACGGTCGGCGGCGCACAGGCCGTGGCGGCGCTGGCCTACGGCACCGCAGCGATCCCCGCCGTCGACAAGATCGTCGGCCCCGGCAACGCCTATGTCGCGGCCGCCAAGCGCATCGTCTTCGGCCAGGTCGGCATCGACTCCATCGCCGGCCCTTCCGAGATCGTGGTGATCGGCGACGGCCTCACCGACCCGCGCTGGATCGCGATGGACCTGTTCTCGCAGGCCGAGCACGGCGAGGACTCCGAGGCCATCCTGATCTCGCCGGACCGCGACTACCTCGACCGCGTGGCCCAGGCCATGGAAGAGCGCGTGAAGGAGCTGCCGCGAGAGAAGATCGTGCGCACCTCGATCCGCGACCGCGGCGCCCTGATCGCCGTGCGCGATCTCGACGAGGCGGCGACGGTATCCAACCGCATCGCCCCCGAGCATCTCGAACTGTCGGTGGCCGAACCGCGCGAGCTGCTGAAGAAGATCCGCCACGCCGGCGCCGTCTTCCTCGGCCGCCACGCGCCGGAGTCCTTCGGCGACTACTGCGCCGGCCCCAACCACGTGCTGCCGACCTCGCGCGCCGCGCGTTTTTCAAATCCGCTGGGCGTCTACGAGTTCCAGAAGCGCAGCAGCCTGATCGACTGCACGCCGGAGGGCGCGAAGCCGCTGGCGCGGATTGCGGGGCGCATTGCGGATGCGGAAGGCCTGCAGGCGCACGCGCAGAGCGCGCGGGATCGGGCGTAGTCGCGCTTTGACTCCCCTCTCCCACGGGGGAGAGGGAAAAGCAAAAAAACATGGCAGGGCTCACCCTGCCGTTTCGGCGCCGGAGAACGATCCCGCAACTCCCGAGCGGTCGTCACAATAAGATCACCGGCCCGTCAACTACGACGGGTAGTCTTCGCCAACCTTGAAACGAAACCGGTCCCGCGCGTCCCTGCGGCGGCGATGCTGCGCCTGCGTGCAGGCGCAGGAACATGAAAGGGCTTGCCCCATGAGTTCATACGAGCGGAACCCGGTTGCGCCTTTGCTGGCCGCCACCCTGCTGGCCGCCGCCGCGCTGTGCAGTGCCTGCGCGGCCCCGCCGGTTCAGCCGCAGCCGGCCGCGCCGGCGCGGTCGCCGGCCACCGACCTGTCGCTGTCGGAGTTCTACCGCATGCCGGTCGGCCCGCGGGGCCTGGAGCCCACCGGGAAGCTGCTGTCGCTCGATGGCCAGCGCGTGCGCATCCGCGGCTACATGGTCGGAGAGGAAAGCCCTGCGCCGGGCGTGTTCATGCTCACCTCGCTGCCGGTGCAGCTCGCCGAGGCCGCGGACGGCCCCGCCGACGATCTGCCGGCGGCAGTGGTGTTCGTGCGCCTGCCGGAGGCGCAGTCCGATCACATCGTCGGAAGCCGGCGCGGTCCGATCGCCGTGGAAGGCCGCCTGGACCTGGGCGGGCGCGAGGAGCCGAACGGCCGCGTGTCCTATGTGCGGTTGCAGATGAATGACCTGCTGGTGGAGTCGCCTTAAGCGGCGCCCGCGGGCAGGAGCAGGCAGCACTCCGCACCATGGGGGTACGGAGAGGGAGGGGGCCGGACTTCGTCCGCGGCACCCGTCGTCGAGTCGTCCGTCCTACAACAAGCCGGTCTCACCAGGGAGTTCCCACATGCAAGCCCGTCGTTCCCTTCTCCGCACCGCCTGGGCCGCCGCCGCGATCGCCGCGGCCTTCGGCTCCGGCGCCCAGGCGGCGCCCACCGTTTCCCGCCTGACCCCGCCGAGCGAGCTGTTCCGCACCAGCGGCGCCAGCGCCGCCCCGGTCATCGCGCGTTTCCTTCCGCAGCAGCGCTTCGACCTGCAGGCGACGGTCCGGCCGGATGCCGGCCAGACCATCACCGCCGTGACTTTCTCCGTGGACGGCACGCCGGTCGCCGGCACGGTCGATCTCGTCACCACCGGCCTGGTGAGCGGCCTGCCGGCCGGCACCACGGTCGCCACCCTGCGCGCCTACACCAACGCCACGCCGGGCCTGCACACGCTGACCGTCAGCGCGACGCAGTCCGACGCCGCCACGGTGTCCAGCGACGGCAACTTCGAGATCGTCGGCCTGGGCAAGGGCAGCGTGGTCAAGAACATCATCTTCTTCCTCGGCGACGGCATGGGCGCCGGCCACCGCACCGCCGCGCGCATCGCGCAGGGCGGCGTCACGCAGGGCCGCGTCATCGCACCGCTGGCGATGGACACCTTCCCCTACGGCGCGCAGATCAGCACCGCCTCGCTGAACTCGATCGTCACCGACTCGGCGCCGGGCATGTCCAACTACGTCACCGGCAACAAGGCGCAGAACAACCAGGAAGGCGTGTTCCCCGACGACACCGCCGCCGCCTTCGACAATCCCCGCTTCGAGTACCTGCCGGCGATGATGCACCGCCTGCGCGCCACCCGCACCGGCATCGTCACCACCTCCGACGTGTTCGACGCCACCCCTGCCGCGGTCGCCGTGCACACCGCCAACCGCGGTGCCGGCACCGGCATCGTCGACCAGTTCTTCGACGAGCGGAACAGCAACGGCCTGTACGTGCTGATGGGCGGCGGCCGCAAGTGGTTCCTGCCCAACCCCACCACCTGCACCGGCATCGATCCCAAGTGCGGCAGCGCCGGCTCCACGGCCAACTTCAACGGCTCCGCGCGCGCCGCCGGCACCGACTACGTGCTGCCGGCCAGCCTCGCCAGCGCCTGGGGCGTCCCGGCGGGCGTGTCCGATCCGGGCCGTGACCTGATCGCCGAGTTCGTCGGCGCCGGCTTCTCCTATGCGCCCGATGCCGCCGGCCTGAGCTCCGCGCCGATCACCAAGCCGCTGCTGGGCCTGTTCTCGCTGTCGAACATGAACGTCGCGCTGGACAAGCTGGGCAAGCGCCGCGGCACCTCGACGGTGGTGGACAACTTCGGCTTCCCCGACCAGCCGCTGCTGCCGGAGATGACCAAGAAGGCGCTCGACGTCCTGAACTACAAGAACAAGAAGGGTTTCTTCCTGCTGGTGGAAGGCGCGTCCATCGACAAGCAGTCGCACAACGAGGACTCCGACCGCGTGATCATGGAAACCATCGAGTTCGACAAGGCCATCGGCGTGGCCAAGAACTTCGCCCTGGCCAACACCAACACGCTGATCGTCGTCTCGGCCGACCATGAGAACGGCGGCTTCGCCGTGATCGGCGCCTCTACCGTGGCGACCTCGGACCTGGTCACCCGTTCCACCTCCGGCGCCGGCACCGGCGCGGCCGGCCCGCGCGGCAGCAACGGCGGCGTCCCGGTGGTGGGCACCTACGACAACGCCAAGTTCCCGATCTACGTCAAGGCCGCGGACGGCTACCCGCAGTCGATGGATCCGGACGGCAAGCTGCTCGTGGGCTATGGCGCCAATGCCGACCGCTACGAGGACTGGCTGACCAATGCCCTGCCGCTGCGCGACAGCCAGCAGCCGGGCAACGGCGTTGCCCCTCTCAGCAGCTTCCCGGCCAACCCGATCAACCAGGACACCGCCGGCGGCTTCCTGGTCACGGGCCAGACCTCGGAGGCCGTGGCGGCCCACACCGCCAACGACATCCCGCTGAGCGCCTACGGCAAGACCGCGAAGAACTTCCACGGCACCCTCGACAACACCGACGTGTTCTTCCTGCTGAGCCGTGCCGCCTTCGGCGGCAAGGCCGTGCCCTGAGACCGGCGCGGTGACCCGAAGCCGGCTGCCCGACTCTGGGCAGCCGGCTTTCTTCTTGGAGCTTCCGGCTTCCATGAAACAGCTGATGATGACGCTCCGCCCGCGCAGGCGCCGGAGCCGCGCCCTGCTCGCCGGAGGCGCCGCACTGCTGCTCGCCAGCATCGGCGCGCAGCTTCTCCGCCCCGCGCCGGCGACACACACCACGGCCACGCAGGACTCCGCAGACCGTATCTTCTCCTGGCCGGACCGATGGTTCGGCGCCGACACGACCCGCCCCGGTCCGCTGCAGGCCGCCACGACGGGCATTCCGCCCGCCGCGGGCGCATACGCGGCCCCTGCCGAGCCATTCCCGGCACCCGGCGCCGAGGCAGCGGATGACACCCCCGAACTCCCCGACAACGACGAGGACCCACCCTCCCTCGCCGACGACGACAGCGGCAGCGACGCCTACGCCGACAGCCCGCTCGGCGCGGACCTGCCGGACTCCGACTACGGCGAGACGCCGGCCTACAGCGCCAGCTACTCGGTCGACGAGCCCAACGACTACCTGCAGCCGCAGGCGGCATCCGCGCGGACGGTGGCGGCCAGCCGCGCGGCCACAGCCTCCACCGCGCGGCCTGCCGCACGCCGCCTGCGTGAACTGGCGCCCGCGCCGCAGGCCGACTTGCCGCGCCTGACGATCGAGGCGCACGTCTACCACGCGGATGCCCGCCGCCGCCTGGTGGTGGTCAACGGCCAGCGCTACGCCGAGGCAGACGTCCTCGCCGAAGGCCCGCGTGTGGCGCAGATCGTCGAGGAGGGCGTCGTCATGGAATGGCGCGGCGAGCGCTTCCTGCTCACGCTGCGCTCGCAGCGGGTCGTCGCCAAGGCAGCCCCGGACCGGAAGCCGTTATAGCCGGCACAAAAAAAGGGCGGAACGGTGAACCCGTTCCGCCCAGGTAAAGGAGGACTCGACGAGGAGAGCCTCCCAGTGCCTCGGTGGCAGAGCCGCTTACTTCAGCTCCGCCGATGACTTGCCCAGCAGGCGCCGCGCAATGATCAGCAACTGGATCTGCTGCGTGCCTTCGAAGATGTCGATGATCTTCGAGTCGCGCGCCCACTTCTCCAGCAGCTCGCCTTCGCCGTATCCCTGGCTGCCGCAGAGCTCGACGCACTTGAGTGCGATGTCGACGCAGCTGCGGCCGGCCTTGGCCTTCGCCATCGAGGCCTGCAGGGAATTCGGTTTACGGTTGTCCGCCATCCACGCAGCCTGCAGCGTCAGCAGGCGGGCGGCCTCGTAATCGGCCTCCATTGCCATGAACTGCGCTGCGGCGGCGGACTGGACGGATGCCGGCCTGTTGTAGTCGATGACGATACCGGCCTGTTCGAGGATTTTCCTCGTCTCTTCGAGGCAGGCGCGGGCCAGGCCGACGCCCATGGCCGCCACCAGCGGGCGGGTGTTGTCGAAGGTCTGCATGACCCCGGCAAAACCCTTCTCGACGTTGACCTCGGGGTCACCCAGCAGGTTGTCCTTGTGGACGCGGCAGTCGCGCAGGGCGAACTGCACCGTGTCGGAGGCGCGGATGCCGAGCTTGTGCTCCAGGCGCACCAGCTCCAGGCCCGGCGTGCCCTTCTCCACCACGAAGGACTTCACCGCGGCGCGGCCGATGTTCTTGTCCAGCGTGGCCCAGACCACCACCAGGTCGGCGCGGTCGCCGCTGGTGACGAAGATCTTGTCGCCGTTGAGGACGTAGTAGTCGCCGTCCTTGGTGGCGCTGGTGCGGATCGCGGCGGAGTCGGAACCGCAATGCGGCTCGGTGATGGCCATGGCCGCCCAGCGGCCGGCGAAGCGCTTGAGCTGCTCGTCGTTGGCCACCGAGGCGATGGCGGAATTGCCCAGGCCCTGGCGCGGCATGGTCAGCAGGAAGCCGACGTCGCCCCAGCACAGTTCCATGGTGCCCAGCGCGGTCGACATGTTGCTGCTGTTGCGGTTGCCCTGGTCCTGCACCGAGTCACGGCGCACGCCGGCCGCGCCGGCGCCCTCGCCGGCGCCGCTGGCGCTCATGCCGTCGAGCAGGGCACCGAGGATGTCCAGCTCCTTCGGGTACTCGTGTTCGGCCAGATCGTACTTGCGCGAGTTGGGGCGGAAGATTTCGCGCGCCACCTGATGGGCCTGGTCGACCAGGCCGCGGAACTTCTTGGGATTCTCGAGATTGATCATTGTCTTGTGCTCAGAGCAGAACGCCGCCTTCCATGATTGCCACCGCGCGCAGGTCGCGGTACCAGCGTTCCACCGGATGCTCCTTGACGAAACCGTGGCCGCCCAGCAGCTGGACGGCGTCGGCACCGATCACACTACCCTTGTCGGCACACAGACGGCGAGCCAGCGCGGCCTCGCGCACGAAGGGCTTTCCTGCAGCGGCAAGAGCGGCTGCACGCCAGGTCAAGAGGCGCATGCCGTCGCCCTCGATGGCGATGTTGGAGAGGTTGAAGGCCACTGCCTGGCGATGGCTGATCGGCTCGCCGAAGGCGATGCGCTCATTGCAGTAGGGGACCAGGTAGTCCAGCGCCGCCTGCGCGGTGCCGACCGCCAGCGCGCACCAGGCCAGGCGGCTGCGCGCGATGAAGTTCTCGTAGGAGAAGTCACCCTCGCCGCCGCCAAGCAGGGCGGAAGCACTGAGCTGCACGTTGTCGAAGCGCACGCGCGCGGTGGCGGCGGCGCGCAGGCCCATCGCCGGCTCGGCGCTGATGTGGATGCCCTTGGTGCCGGACTCCACGATGAACAGCGCCGGGCCATGCGTGGTGCTGGCGGCGACCAGGAACAGCTCGGCGCTGGCGGCGATCGGTACCAGCGACTTCTCGCCGCTGAGGATGTAGCCGCCGGCGTCGGTGCGCCTGGCCGCGGTGGACAGCTTGAAGGGATCGAACAGCGGGCGCGGCTCCAGCACGGCGATGGTGGCGGCCGGCGCCTTCTCGTCGGTGAAGCTCGGCAGATAGCTGGCCTGCTGCTGCGCCGTGCCCCATTCGGCCAGGGCCACGGCCACGCCCACGGGCGCCAGGCAAGCCACGGCCATGCCGAGGTCGCCATGCGCCAGGGCCTCGGCGATCAGTGCATTGGTCACCACCGAACGCTCGCTGCCGGCGACGCCGCCCAGCGCCTCGGGCACCTGCATGGAGCCGATGCCCAGCTCCGCCACGGCGGCGAGCAGGGCCTTGGGCGTCTCGCAGGCGGTGTCGGAGGCCTGCGCCGCCGGACGCAGCTGCTCGGCGGCAAAGCCGGCGACGGTGTCGCGCACCATCTGCTGCTCGTCGGTCGGCGTCAGGTCGAACAGCTCGGGCGAGCCGGCGCCGGGGCGCAGGGCCTTGTTCGGGCGCGGCGCGCTCTTGAACTGGCGGTTGACGGTGCCGATCAGGCGGAAGCCGGTGGAGGTGGCGCCCTTGAGTAGCGCGGTGGCGGTCTTGCGGGTCTTGGGATCGTCCAGCATCGACGAGCCGCCGATGCGATTGAGGATCTTCAGCCCGAAGCCCATCAGGTTCTGGGTCGCAGTCATGGTTATGGTTGTCGGTACGGTGAATCTGTATGGGAGGGGGTCAGATGCTGTCGTTGGCCGGCAGCGGCCGGCCGGTGACGGCCTCGCCGGTGCGCTGCAGGAAGCTGTCGACCAGGTAGATGAACCGGCCCTGGATGAACGGCGGCGCCACCAGGCGGTACATCAGCGGCACCGGCACGTCGCGCAGCTCGCCCTGCATCTCCACGATCAGGCGCGTCTGGCCGCCGAGATCCTTGAGGCGGAAGCGCCCTTCCAGCGTGGCGTTGCCGTGCTTGGGAATCGCGGTCCAGCGGATCTCGCCCTTGGCGGGGTCGATGTCGTACTGCGCGGCGTAGCTGACCTCGTGCGAGATGTTGACGATCTTCGAGCCGATCGACTTCATCTCCCACAGGTAGCTGTTCTTCTTGCGCAGCCTGGTCAGCTTGCGCAGGCGCGGGAAGCGGCGAATGGTGCCCTCCACGTCCTGCAGCAGCGGCAGCATTTGTTCGTAGGGCAGCGGGATGTTGAGCCCGCGCTTGATCTGGATTCCGACTTTCATGGTCGTGGCGTTTCGATGATGTGCCACTAGAGTGCAGCGCGCGCAGGCGCCTGACCTTGGCCTGCGGATGGGTGATGCATGGCGCGCTAGTCAACCGCTGTTGTTATTGCAGTGCAGCATCAATGCCGATTCAAAGTTTCTATTGGCTGGCGCCGCGGCGGCGGGCGCATCGTGTCCTCACTGGATGCAGGAGAAACCCATGATCCGCACGCGCACTCTTGCGACGACCGCCGCTGCGCTGGGGCTGGCGCTGTCGGCGGCCTTGGCCGCACCGCCAGCCCCGCATGGCGCCACGGACTTCGGCGAGCAGCAGGCCCGGCTGGACTCGTTGCTGAAGGGCCAGGACCCGCTGGCGCCCAGGGGCTTCGATACCCATCTCTGGCCGGTCGTGGTGCCGAAGGACAATGCCCTGACGCCGGAGCGCGTGACCCTGGGCCGCAAGCTCTATTTCGACCCGCGCCTGTCGGCCGACGGCAGCGTGGCCTGCGCCACCTGCCACGACAGCGGTCGCGGCTTCAGCGACCAGCGGCCGGTGTCGGAAGGCATCGGCGACCAGATGGGCAAGCGCAGTTCGCCGACCACGCTCAACGCCCTGCTGTTCGGCACCCAGTTCTGGGACGGCCGCGCCGCCACGCTGGAGGACCAGGCGAAACTGCCGATCACCAATCCCATCGAGATGGGCCACAAGACCGAGGCCGCAGCGCTGGCCGCCATTGCGAAAGACCCGGCCTACATCGACCTGTTCCGCAAGGCCTACGGCCGTGCGCCGAACTTCGACGACCTGGCCCGCGCCATCGCCAGCTTCGAGCGCACGCTGGTGTTCTTCGACGCGCCCTTCGACCGCTGGCAGGCCGGTGACGCCAAGGCGATCTCCGACGAGGCCATCAAGGGCTTCGCGCTGTTCAACGGCAAGGCACGCTGCGCCGCCTGCCACATGCTCAACAGCACCAACCCGCTGGGCACGGACCAGCGCTTCCACAACATCGGCGTATCGGCGCGCAAGCAGGACTTCGAGAAGCTGGCCCGGCAGGCCCTGTCGATCCTGGCCAGGGACAACAGCCAGGAGCAGGTCGACCGGCTGGCGCTGGAAACCGACATGTCGGAACTGGGCCGCTTCATGGTGACGAAGAACCGCGCCGACATCGGCGGCTTCAAGACCTCGCAACTGCGCAACGTCGGCATCACCGGTCCCTACATGCACGACGGCACGCTGACCACGCTGTGGGACGTGATGGACCACTACAACAAGGGCGGCGAAACCAACCCCTTCCTCGACGGCGGCATCGAGCCGCTGGCACTGAAGGAGGAAGAGATCGATGCGGTGGTGGCCTTCCTGTTCACGCTGACCGACCGGCGCTTCTCCGGCGAGAACGACCAGGCGATGAAGGCACAGAAGTCGCGCGCGGCCAAGACCCGGCCGTTCCGCGATACGCGGCTGGCCAACCGCGAGCTGCTGCCCTTCGAGGAACGCGTGATGGGCAAGAACGGATTGAAGTGAGACGATCATGAAGAAGATCCCGCACATCAAGAGCATCGAGACGCGCCACCACGAGGAGCGCGAGGCCCTGTTCCTGGGCCTGAAGCAGCTCGACCGGCGCCAGTTCATGAAGGTCTCGCTGTCGGCCCTGGGCGCCACCGCCGCGCTGGGCGTGACCCATCCCTTCCACAGCTTCCTGCCGGTGGAGGTGCGCGGCATCGGCGAGGCCGACGCAGCGGAGAAGGGCTTCAGCTTCGCCTACATCTCCGACTCGCATCTCTACGCGCGCAAGACCAACGAGCGCTTCATCCGCCAGCTGCTGCGCGCGGTGGACGACATCAACGGCATGGACCCGCAGCCGGACTTCGTGCTCTACGGCGGCGACCTGGCCCAGCTCGGCAGGAAGGAGGAACTGGAACTGGGCGCGCAGATCCTCAAGGCGGTGAAGGCGCCGCTGCGCATGATGGTGGGCGAGCACGACTGGTTCCTGGACATGGGCGACAAGTGGCGCGAGCTGTTCGGCCAGGAGACCTAAAGCTTCGATCACAAGGGCGTGCACTTCGTGGTGCTGATGAGCGTGCAGGAAAAGGATTTCTGGACCGCGCGCGGCCTGAGCTCCGAGGAGCGCATGGGCACCGTGGCCGGCCTCGACAACGCGGTGCAGAGCGCCTTCGAGGTCGGCGCGCCGCAACGCGAGTGGCTGAAGAAGGACCTGGCCAAGGTCGCGGCGACCACGCCGGTGATCGTGTTCTCGCACTCGCCGCTGTACAAGCTCTACCGCCCCTGGAACTTCTGGACCGACGACGCCGAGCAGGTGCAGTCGCTGCTGAAGAAGTTCAACCACGTCACGGTGCTGCACGGCCACACCCATCAGGTACTGAGCAACCGCATCGGCAACATCCACTTCCACGGCATGCTGTCCACCGCCTGGCCCTGGCCCTATGCACCGGAGGGCCTGCCGGCGCTCACCGTGCAGATGAACCGGCCCAATCCCTTCGATCCCGCCGACGGCCTCGGCGATGGCTCGGTGCTGGTGCACCCGGACGGCCTGGTCGACAAGCTCTACAGCCTGTGGAACCGCAACCCGACGCAGGTGCAGGCGGCCTATCTCGCCAGTGGCGGCAGGCACGCCGTGCCGCCCAGGCCCACCAAGGCCAGCTACTGAGGAGCCCGACATGCGCAAGTTCCTTTTCCTCGCGGCCCTGCTCCCCCTGTGTGTCTCGGCGGCCGAGCCGCAGCAATCGCCGGTCCCCGGCACCAGCGTCGATGTCCTGCTCTGCGACAACGAGACGAAACTCACCGTGGCGCAGAACACGCCGCGCACCCGCGAAACCGGCCAGCAGATCTCCGACGGCCTGATGACCCAGTGGAAGGCCAAGAACCCGGAGAAGGACTGGGTGGCGGTGGAGAACGAAAAGCACGAGGTGGTGCCACCGGCGAGCAACTCGAAGCTGGTCGGCAGCGGCCAGGGCTCCACCTATGGCCAGATCACACCGCTGGACGTGGCCACCTGGGAGCGCGAGACCTACAAGCTGGCGGTGCGCGGCTCCGAGGTCTTCCACAGCGGCGACGAACTGGGCAGCGAGATCGCCGTGTCCTGCGACATGTGCCACCCGCGCGCCGCCAACACCCACCCCGAGACCTATCCGAAATTCCAGGAGCAGCTGGGCAAGGTGGCGCTGCTGCGCGACATGATCAACTGGTGCATCGAGCACCCGGTGCGCGGCAGGAAGCTGGCCGACGACGATCCCAAGATGAAGGCGATGGAGGCCTACATCCTGGCGCAGCGCAAGGGGAAGGTGCTGGAGTACGGCAAGCACTGAGAAGGCGGATGGAGTTGCCGTTCGCCCTGAGCCTGTCGAAGGGTGAGCGGCAACCTGGCGACGGGTCCGTGGGCGAGTCCGCCCATGCTTCGACAGGCTCAGCACGAACGGACTTGTCGTGCCGTTGTTACTTGCTGCGAAGTCCCGGCAGCACCGCCACACAAGCCGCCAGCTGTGCCGCCACGAACCCCGCCACGTCCTGCGGCCGGATGCCCGCGAAGCTGTCGGTCAGGCAGCGCGCCAGCGTCACCGCCGGGTTGGCGAAGGACGTGGAAGCGGTGAACCAGTAGGCACCGACGATATACGCCGCCACTGCCCAGGGCGCGGCCTCCGGTCGGTGACGGCTGAGCGAGGCGATCAGCAGCAGCAGGCCCAGCGTGGCGACGAACTCGCTGAACATCAGTGCCGGCCCCGCGCGCAGCTTCTGCGAGAACTCGATCAGCGGCAGGCCGAACATCAGCTGCGCCGCGACCACGCCGGCCACCGCGCCGATGACCTGCGCGGCGGCATAGACCGGAAACTCGCGCCAGGGCAGGTCGCCACGCGCCGCGAGCATCAGGCTGACCGCGGGATTGAAGTGCGCGCCGGACACCGGTCCCGCCGCGACGATCAGCGCGACCAGCGCGCCGCCGGTGGCGATCGCGTTCGCCAGCAGGGCGATGGCGACGTTCCCGCCCGCGAGGCGCTCACCCATGATGCCGGAGCCGACCACCGCGGCGAGCAGGAAGGCGCTGCCCAGCGCCTCGGCGCCGGCACGCTGTGCGAGCGTCATCGGCGGCCGATCTCGTCGAGCTGCTGGCGCAGCGCCATCGCATCGAGTTTTTCCAGCGGCAGGCTGGCGAACAGCTCGATGCGGCGGCGCAGCGCGAGATACGTGTCCTTGAAGGCGCGGCGCTTGTCCTCGTCGCTGCCTTCGACTGCGGCCGGGTCGGGCAGGCCCCAGTGCGCGCTCACCGGATGGCCCGGCCAGTAGGGGCATTGCTCGCCCGCGGCCTGGTCGCAGACGGTGAAGATGAAGTCCACCTGCGGCGCATCGGGCCCGGCAAACTCGTCCCAGCTCTTGCTGCGCAGACCCTGCGTGGGCAGGCCGACACGTTCCAGCAGGTCCAGCGACCAGGGATTGACCTGCCCCTTCGGGAAGCTGCCGGCGCTGTAGCCGCGCAAGCGGCCCTGCGTGACGGCAGGATCGTTGGCGATGGCCTCGCCCAGGATCGAGCGCGCGGAATTGCCGGTGCAGAGGAACAGCAGCTTGTAGATCTTGGTGGTCATGCAGGTCTTCAGTCGCAGCAGGGCAACGCAGGCGTGCAGGCACCGGCCATCACGGTACCGGCGCAGCAGTTCTCGGTCAGGTAGGCGAGCAGGCCGTTCATCGCCTTGAAGTCCGGCGCGTAGTAGACGTAGCGTCCCTCCTGGCGCGACTTCAGCAGCCCGGCATTGCTGAGTTCCTTGAGATGGAAGGACAGCGTCGCCGGCGCCACGTCCAGCGCCGCAGCGATCTCGCCCGCCGCCAGGCCCTCCGGCCCCTTGCGCACCAGCAGGCGGAACACCGCCAGGCGCGATTCCTGGGCCAGCGCGGAAAGCCGGGCCACTGCCGTTTCTGATTTCATATTTCTATAAATATCAAAATATAAAACGCGATGCAAGGCTGCGCTGCCGGCTTCAGGTTTCGTCCGGGCTGAAGTCCACCGGGCAGAACAGGCCGCCGGCGAGGTACCGCGGAATCTGGTCGTCGAGGGGGTCGATATCCAGCGCACGGCGCTGGCGCGTGGTTTCCAGCAAATGGTCGGTCTCGCGCAGCACGCGCCGCGCCTGCGCCACCACCTGCTCGCCCTTGGGCGTGAGCCGCAGCTGGCTGCCGCGCTCCACCAGCGTGACCCCGAGGTAGCCCTCCAGCTTGCGCAGCTGCGTGCTGAGCGTCGGCTGCGACACATGGCAGGCCGCCGCCGCGCGACCGAAATGCCCGTGATCCGCCAATGCCACCAGGTATCGAAGCTCGCGCAGCGTCATGGCTCTCCCGCTCCTTGGGTGGGCTGCCTGAATTGAAACGGCCGGAGACCGGTAAAGCCAATTGAACGTTTTGAAGCCGGCGATAGTTTTTGCCGATGCTGCGCTGCAAGCTTGCCGGCCGCAGAACCAACTCAGCCGCCGTCTCCCCGTTCGCCACTCAGGACCAGCTGTCGCAGGGCTTCCGGCTGCTGCAGGATCAAGGTGTTGTACTTCATGGCGATCCAGCCGCGCGCCTCCCAGGCCTTCAGTTCCTTGCTGATGCTCTGGCGCGAGGTCGCCATCATGTCGGCCAGCAATTGCTGCGGCAGGCGCAGGCCGATGCGCAGGCCCCCGTCCCCACGCTCGCCATACTGCGCCGCCAGTTCCAGCAGGCGCTTGGCCAGGCGTGCCGGCAGCGGCAGTGCGGCGAGATCGCCGTAGTAGGACACGGACAGGCGCATGGCAAAGGCCAGCCGGCGGGAGAAGTGACGATGCAGACCCGGCTCGCGCTCCAGCAAGTCTTCAAACCGGCGCTTGGGAACCATCAGCAGCTCGCTGTCGTCGGTTGCCTGTGCGTCGGAGGCATGCGGCAGGCCATCCAGCAGCGGCACCTCGCCAACCCAGTCGCCGGGATCGACGTAGGCAATGGTGAATTCGCGCAGGCCATGGGTGGCCCCCAGGCGCAGGCGTCCCCTGTCGAGCCGGTAGAAGCCCTCGGCGGCGGCACCCACACGGTAGAGGTATTCGCCGGCCTGCAGCGAGCGCCGCAGCCCCAGCCCGGCGAGCAGCGCGGCGAACTCCGGCGGCATCTCGCGGAACCAGTGGCTGGGAAACAGGGCCGGCGTCTCGGTAATGGTCATTTCCGGCTCATTTGGCGCACTGGCGACCATTCTGTCAAAGCCTTGACAGATTTTCCCGGCCGTCCGCTCCTACAGTGCGTCGCAGTAACCCGGCGCTCCCGGGCCGACTACCGGAGAAGGACCATTACCGCCGCCGCCATGCTGTCCAAGCGCTCCTCGCCGTTCTACACCGAGGACCACGATACCTTCCGCCAGCAGGCGCGCCGCTTCGTCGAGAAGGAGATCGTGCCGCACATCGACGCCTGGGAGGCCGCGGGCGAACTGCCGCGCGAGCTGCATCGCAAGGCGGCCGACGCCGGCGTGCTGCAGGTCTGCTTTCCCGAGGACTGCGGCGGCATCGACGTCGATCCCTTCTACGGCATCGTGCTGACCGAGGAACTGGCCCGTGCCGGCAGCGGCGGCCTGATCGCCAGCCTGATGACGCATGGCATCGCCACGCCGCCGGTCTGCAAGGTCGGCACGAAAGAACAAAAGGCACGCTTCGCCGCCCCGGTGCTGGCCGGCGAGAAGATCGCGGCGCTGGCGATCACCGAGCCCGGCGGCGGCTCCGACGTGGCCAACCTGAAGACCACGGCACGGCGTGACGGCGACCATTACGTGGTCAACGGCTCCAAGACCTTCATCACCTCCGGCATGCGCGCGGATTTCCTCACCGTGGCGGTGCGTACCGGCGAGCCGGGCCTCAACGGCATCTCGCTGCTGGTAGTGGAGGCCGGCACGCCGGGCTTCACGCGCAGCAAGCTGGAGAAGATGGGCTGGTGGTGCTCGGACACCGCGACGCTGTACTTCGACGACTGCCGCGTACCGGTGGCCAATCGCATCGGGCCCGAGAACGCCGGCTTCATGGCGATCATGATGAACTTCAACAGCGAGCGCATCGGCCTGATCGCCAACGTCCTGGGCTTTGCGCAGGTCTGCTACGACGAGGCCCTGGCCTACGCCCGCGAGCGCCAGACCTTCGGCAAGCCGCTGATCCGCAACCAGGTGATCCGCCACAAGCTGGTGGACATGCGCACCCGCATCGAAGCGATCCGCGCGCAGCTGGATGTGCTGACCTGGCGCATCACGCAGAACCAGATGCCGGTGGCCGAGCTGTGCATGCTCAAGGCCTTCTCGACCACCTCGCTCGAAACCATCGCCAGCGAGGCGATGCAGATCTTCGGCGGCGCCGGCTACCTGCGCGGCGCCAAGGTGGAGCGCATCTACCGCGAGACCAAGGTGCTGACCATTGGCGGTGGCTCGCTGGAAATCATGAAGGACCTGGCCGCGCGCCAGATGGGGTACTGAAGATGAGCGTCGTCGCCGACCAGAATCTTCCGCTGCAGCGCATCTGGCACTGGGAGAAGGAACGCGCCAGCAAGGTGTTCCTGACCCAGCCTATCGACGGCGTCGCCAAGGACTACACCTGGGCGCAGGCGGTGGACGAAGCACGGCGCGTGGCGGCCTGGCTGCAGGCGCAGGGCCTCCCGCCCGGATCGAATGTCGCGCTGATGTCGAAGAACTGCGCGCACTGGATCATGGCAGACATGGCGATCATGATGGCCGGCTACGTCTCCGTGCCGCTGTATCCGACGCTGACCGCGCACTCGGTGCGCCAGATCATGGAGCACAGCGAGGCGCGCGCGATCTTCGCCGGCAGGCTGGATGCCTGGGACGAGATGCTCAAGGGTGTGCCCGAAGGCGTGCTGCGCATCTCCTTCCCGTACTCGCCGCCCAACGCCTACGCGACCTGGGACGACATCGTCGCCAGGACCGAGCCACTGGAAGGCAATCCCGTACGCCCGCCCGGCGAGCTGGCGACGATCATGTACACCTCCGGTACCACCGGCATGCCCAAGGGTGTGATGCACAGCTTCGCCACGCTGGGCTGGATGGGCGATTTCGCCGCGCGCTCGCCGTCGGTAGGCGCAAGCTCGGAAGATCGTGGGCTGTCCTACCTGCCGCTCTCGCACGCTGCGGAGCGCTCGACCCTGGAGGTGGGGGCGTTCCGCACCGGCTCGCGGCTGTACTTCACCGAGTCGCTGGAAACCTTCCTGGCCGACCTGCGGCGCGCGCGCCCCACCATGTTCATCTCGGTGCCACGGCTGTGGGTCAAGTTCCAGCAGGGCGTCAGCGGCAGGCTGCCGGAGGAAAAGCTCCAGCGCCTGCTGCGCGTCCCGCTGCTGCGTGGCCTGATCCGCAGCAAGATCCTGAAGCAACTGGGCCTGGATTCGGTGCGCATGGCCGGCAGCGGCGCGGCGCCGCTGCCCGAAGCGACGATGAACTGGTACCGCGGCCTCGGCCTGGAACTGCTCGAAGGCTACGGCATGACCGAGTTCTTCGGCCTGACGCACATGTGCCAGAAGGGTTCGGTGCGCGTCGGCTACGTCGGCCAGCCCATCGACGGGGTCAAGCACAAGCTGTCCGAAGTCGGCGAAATCCTGTGCAAGAGCCCCTGCAACACACTGGGCTACTACAAGGAGCCGGAAAAGACCCGCGAGCTGTTCACCGAGGACGGCTACATCCGCACCGGTGACAAGGGCTCCATCGACGAGCTGGGCCGGCTGAAGATCACGGGCCGCGTGAAGGAACTGTTCAAGACCGCCAAGGGCAAGTTCGTCGCGCCCGCGCCGATCGAGAACAAGCTCGCGGGCCATCCGGACGTGGAAGCCTGCTGCGTCACCGGTGGCGCCTACCAGGGCCAGCCCTGCGCGGTGCTGATGCTGTCACCGGAGGCGATGAAGCGCGCCTCCGACCCCGCGGCCCGCGAGGCCATGGGCCGCACGATTGCGGCGCACGTGGACACGGTCAACGCCGAACTCGACGACCACGAGCAACTCGACTTCGTCACCGTCGTCGCCGAGCAGTGGAACATCGACAACGGCTTTCTCACTCCGACGCTCAAGATCAAGCGCAACATCATCGACGACACCTACGGCCCGAAGCTGGAAGGCTGGTATGCGCAGCGCAAGCCGGTAATCTGGCAATAGGACGAGGGGGAGAGAAAAACATGTCGAATCGTCATGCGGCAAGGGGCGCCGTCCTCGCACTCGCCGGCCTGTGGCTGGCGGCCTGCAACAGCTCGGACGAGGTATCGGGAGCGTCGTCCGGCGTGGTGCCCACGCCGCCGCGCAATCTCGATCGCGGCTGCGACCTGGCCAGCTACCCTTCCGCGCAGTGGCTGGCCTGCGAGGCCGGCAACTTCGCCAGGCTGGGCGAGGCGCCGCTGGAGCAGGCCACCAACCTGGCCTTCACCGCGCGCCTGCTGGCCCAGGCGGCCGCCAGCACGCAGGCCCTGCTGGCGCGCAACCTCGCCGATCCGAGCTGGCTGCTGACCAGCACCGTGCTGCCCTATTGCGCGACGCAGGCCCTGGTCTGCGCCGGCGATCCCTATCGCTGGCCGCAGGCCGAGGGGCCCGACGGCCGCGCGTTCTACGAGAACGAGGCGGTCGTGACGCCGGTGGTGTTCTACGACCGGGACTGCGCGCGCCTGAGCGGCAGGGCCTGGCGTCCGAAGACCCTTGCGCCGGGCCAGCGGCTACCGGCCGTGGTGATCGACAACGGTTCGATCGGCGCACCGGAATCCTCCTACTGGTGGGCGGCACAGGCACTGGTGCGCGCCGGCTACCAGGTGCTGAGCTATGACCCGCGCGGCCAGGGACGCTCCGATTTCATCACGCCGGCCGGCGGCCTGGGCACCAACGCCAACCCCGAGGTGTTCTGGCTCAACCTGGTGGACGCGGTCGACTTCCTCGAATCCACGCCGGCGACGCCGTATCCGCACAACCTCGACTGCGCCGGCAGCTACCCTACCGAGGTCGCGCCCTACAACCCCGAGCACGCGACGCTCGACCGCGAGCGCATCGGCATCGCTGGCCATTCGCTCGGCGCGATCGGCGTGTCGGTGGTGCAGGGCTATGGCGCGCCGGGTGCGGACCCCTGGCCCGGCCGGCTCGACAGCCGCAACCCGGTCAAGGCCGCGGTTGCCTGGGACAGCCTGATCACGCCCGATGGCCACGGCCTGGCACCCTGCGACAACGCACCGCTGTCGAACGAGCTCTGCAGGCTGCTCGTACAGATCGTCGGCGCGGGCGGCAAGCTGCCGGACTTCGCCCCGCGCGTTCCCTCGCTGAGCTTCAGCGCCGACTACGGCCTGGCCACGATGGTGCCGTACCTGCTGCCGCCCGATCCGGAGAACCACAAGCAGGCCTTCCAGCTCTGGCAGGAAACCGGTGTGCCGGTCTACAGCCTCGGCTTCCAGGGCACCACGCACCTGGACTTCTCGCCGATCGCCGACGCGCCCGCCACCTCCTGGTGCCCGGACACCTCCAGCGGTGCCTGCCGCGGCGGCTACGGCCTGCCGGCGATCACCTACTACACCGTCGCCTGGCTCGACCGCTGGCTGAAGAAGCCCGGCGAGCCCGGCTACGCCGATGCCGACCAGCGGCTGGTGGACGATGCCGGCGAGCATGGCGCGGTCAAGATGAGTTTCCACTACCGCTCGGCGCGCGACTACCCCGACCGCTCCGGCAAGCGCCAGCATTGCGAAGACATCCGCGCCGGCTGCGAATGAATCCCCCTCCGTCGAAGAGAAACTTCATGAGCCTCACCACTTCCCTGACCCTGGCCCGCGAGCAGATCCCGACGCTGGTCACCTCCTTCGGCGTGGCGCTGCGCTCCATGAGCCCGCTGACGCGCCCGCGCCGCGTACCCGAGACGCCGCAGCCGATCGTCACGCGCTTCGCCGCGCCTTCGGATCGGCTGGTGGATGCCTATGCCGCCTGGGCCGGCGCACCGCCGGAACGCTACCGCGATGTGCTGCCGCCGCATTTCTGCAGCCACTGGGCTTTCGCGATGCTGGCGCGCGTCGGCGGGCAGGCGCCCTACGACGTCACCTCCATCCTCAACCAGGGCCTGCGCCTGCAGCTGAAGGCGGCGCTGCCGCGCGGCGCGGCCCTTCAGCTGCGGGGCCAGCTGCAGGACGTATCGGAAGACGCCCAGCGCGTGCGCATCCACAGCCGCGTCATTGCCGGCTGGGCCCAGCAGCCCGAGGCGGTGATCGTGGACAGCTATGCCGCGATTCCGAAGCGTGCTGCGGCCAAGGCGAAGGCGGCAGCCCGAGAGGAGCCGGCGTTCGAGACCGTGGGCCACTGGTCTGTCGCGGCCGACGACGGCCTCAACTTCGCCCTGGTCACCGGCGACTTCAATCCGATCCACACCTTCTGGCCGCTGGCGCGGCGCACGAAGTTCCGCGGCTGCATCCTGCACGGCTTCGGCAGCGTGGCACGCACCTGGGAGGTGCTGGCCGATGCCGGCCATGACATCGCCGATATCGACCTGCGCTTCGTCAAGCCGCTGCCGCTGCCGAATGAAGGCCTGCAGGTACAGGTCGCCGCGCCCGATGCGGAAGGACGCCGCGCCTTCCGCCTGCTCGCCCGCGACGGCTCGGTGCATCTGGCCGGCAGCTTCCTGCTGCGCTGATCGCCGTGGACGAAACGCCGCTTCCGATCGAGCTCAGCGCCAGCACCCGCGCGCGCATCCGGCAGATGCGCCTGGTGCTCAAGCCATTGCTGCACAGCCTGGCGCTGGCGCCGGCCGCGGCCTACCCGCTGTACCAGACCGTGTTTCCGCGAACCCCGCGCTCCAGCTTCGGCGGCCTGCCGCTGAGCTATGCCGGCTGGGGTGGCGTGCCGGGCGCCTCGCTCGGCGATATCGGCGACAGCGGGCGTGACCTGGTGCTGTACCTGCACGGCGGCGGCTTCTTCCTGCCGGTCATCCCCTTGCTGCACCTGGGTTTCCACGCGCGCCTCTGCCGCGACCTCGGCGCCGTCGGCTTCATGCCGGACTACCGCTTGACGCCGCAGCACCGCTATCCGGCAGCGCTCGACGATTGCGAATCGGCCTACCGGCGGGCACTGGCCGCGGGCTTCGCGGCGCGACGCATCGTGCTGGTCGGCGAATCCGCCGGCGGCCAGCTGGTACTGGCCCTGCTGCACCGCCTGCGCCGCCTGGGCCTGCCGCTGCCGGCCGCCAGCGTCATCATCTCGCCGGTCACCGACCTGACCGGGCTCAATGCCCTGCCCTCTCGCCGCCGCAACCAGCAGGCCGACCCGATGGTGCCGCACAGCGCCCTGCGCGCGGCCATCGACTTCTACTCCGGCGACGCCGACCGCTCGCACCCGGAGCTGTCGCCGCTGTACGCCAACTTCGCCGGCTTCCCGCCGCTGTACTTCCTGGCAGCCGATACCGAGATCATGCTCGACGACGCCGTCTGGGCCGCGCGGCGCGCGCGCGCGGCCGGCGTGGCGACGCGGCTGGACATCTGGCCGCAGCTGCCGCATGCCTTCCCGCTGCTGGCGCGCTGGTTTCCCGAAGCACGCCAGGCACGACAGGACATTGCCGGCTTCCTGCGGCAGCAACTGCAGGCACCGCCACCGCAGAAAAAAACACGCCGCCGGCGCAAGCTGGCGATCTGGCATCCCTGAATCACGACACCAGGACCCCGCGATGAAGCAGAATCAGGACCCGCACGACCGCCTCCCCGTCATCCTGCGCGGCGCGCGCACGCCCTTCATGGAAACCGCCGGCGCCTATGCGCGGCTCATGAGCTACGAGCTGGGCGCCAAGGCCATCGCCGGCCTGGTCGAGAAGACCGGCATCGACGCCGCGCGCGTCGACGTGGTGGCGATGGGCACGGTGGTGCACGAGGTGGAGACCACCAACGTCGCACGCGAATCCATGCTCCATGCCGGCCTGCCGAGCACCATCCCGGCCTTCACGCTGTCGATGGCCGGCCTGTCGCCGAACATCGCCGTGGGTACCGTCTGCGACATGATCGCCATGGGCCGCGCCGAACTGGCCATTGCCGGCGGCACCGAGACCTTCTCCGATCCGCCGGTGCGTGCGCGCCAGCCACTGCGCCGCGGCCTGATGAGGCTGAACCAGGATGGGTCGGCAAGGAACGCCCTGCGGGTGCTGGGCACGCTGCGCCCGCGCGACCTGCTGCCGGAGATGCCCTCGGCCACCGACTTCACCACCAGGCAGACCATGGGCGCCTGCACCGAGGCGATGGTGAAGAAGTTCGGCGTGAACCGTCAGGACAGCGATCGTTTCGCCGCGCGCAGCCACGCGCTGGCGGTGCAGGCTTGGGAGCAGGGCCGCTACGCCGAGGACATCGTGCCGGTGAGCGTCGCCGGTCGCGACGCGCCGGTGACGCGCGACGATTCCATGCGCGTCGATGCCAGCGCCGAGACGCTGGCGCGGCTCAAGCCGGTATTTGATCGCAAGGCCGGCATCGTCACCGCCGGCAATGCCTCGCGCCTGACCGACGGTGCCGGAGCGATGCTGCTGGGCAGCCTCGGCGCCGCGCGGCGTCTCAAGCTGGAGCCGCAGGCGGTGGTGCGCGACTACGTGCTGGCCGGCGTGGACGATCTCTTCAGCGAGATGCTGCTGGGCCCGGCGATGGCGATCCCCAAGCTGCTGCAGCGCAACGGCCTGGACCTGGGCGACGTCGATGTCTGGGAACTGCACGAGGCCTTCGCCGCGCAGATCCTGGCCAACCAGGCCTGCCTGGCCTCCGCCGGCTTTGCACAGGAGCGCCACGGACAGTCGCGGGCCTTCGGCGCGATCCCCGAGGACAAGCTCAATACCTGGGGTGGCTCGCTGGCGCTGGGCAATCCCTTCGCCGCCACCGGCGTGCGCCTGCTGACGACCGCGGCACGGCGCCTGCAGCAGGAGAAGAAGCGCTACGCCATCGTCTCCAGCTGCGCCGGCGGCGGCCTCGGCGCGGCGATCCTGCTGGAGAACGCCGACCGGCTCTGAACCCTCATCTCGGAAAAAATTTCAGCCGCGGACTACGCGGATGAACGCGGATCAAACAGCTTTTTGCTGTATCCGCGTCTATCCGCGTAATCCGCGGCAAAAATGGCTTCGGGAATTCACCAGAGCTTGAGCCAGCCGATCAGCAGCTTGATCTGCTGCCGCACCTTGTCGGTATAGGGCGGGAACAGCATGCGCGCCAGCATGAAGCGCGTCTTCACGATGGCCTTCTCGTGCGAGAAGCCGCGGAAGCCCCAGAAGCCATGCGTGTTGCCGATGCCGCTGTTGTTGACGCCGCCGAACGGCAGGTTGCCGTGGGTGAACTGCGCGACGACGTGGTTGATGCAGGCACCGCCCGAGCTGGTGTCCTGCAGCACGCGGTCGATGTTGCGCTGCTGCTTGCTGAAGATGTACAGCGCCAGCGGTTTGGGACCGGCGTTGACGCGGCGGATCACTTCGTCGATATCGCGGTAGGGCAGGATCGGGCACAGCGGCCCGAAAATCTCCTCCTGCATGATGCTGGCATCCTCCGGCAGCCGGTCGAGCAGCGTCGGCGCCACGAACTGCTGGTCCTCGGAGACGAAATCGCCGCAGAGCACCCGCGCACCGCGCGACTTGGCGTCCTCCAGCAGGGCGGCGACACGCTTGGTATGCCGCGTGTTGACGATGTGGGCCAGGTCCGGCGAGTTCATCTGCGCCTGCGGGTTGTCGCCGTAGCGCTGGCGGATCACGGCGATGGACTTCCCGACGAAGGCCTCGCGCACCGACTCGTGTACGTAGACATGGTCCGGCGCGATGCAGGTCTGGCCGCTGTTGAGCAGCTTGCCCCACATGATCGTCTCCGCGGCCGCGTCGAGGTCGGCGCTTTCGTCGACGATCGTCGGGCTCTTGCCGCCCAGCTCCAGCGTGACGCTGGTCAGGTGCTTGGCGGCCGCCGCCATCACCACCTTGCCGATCGCCGGGCTGCCGGTGAAGAAGATGTGGTCGAAGGGCAGCTTCAGCAACTCGGTGGACACCGTGGCGTCGCCCTCGAAGGTCGCGACCTCCTCTTCCGGGAAGACCTCGCGCAGGATCTTCGCCAGGCAGGCCGAGAAGTTCGGGGTCAGTTCCGAGGGCTTCACCATCGCCGTATTGCCGCCGCCGAGGCAGGCGACCAGCGGGCCGAAGGTCAGCACCAGGGGATAGTTCCAGGGCGAGATGATCAGGCAGCGGCCGCGCGGCTCGTACTGCACCCAGCCCTTCAGGCCCAGGGTCATGCGCGTGGGCCAGACGCGGTGCGGCTTCATCCAGGCCTTGAGGCTGTGGAGGTACTCGGAGGCGTCGGCCAGCACCGAGAGGATTTCCAGGTCCACCTCGGAGGCGGGCTTGCGGAAGTCCTTCATGCCGGCTTCCTGCAGGGCCGGCTGGTGCGCGAGCATGGCGTCGCGCAAGGCCTTGATGCGGGCGATGCGTTCCTGCGCGGTGGAGCGGCGCCAGCGCTGCGCGGTCTCCTGCTGCCGCTCGAACACGCGCAGCATCTGCAGGCGCGCGGCTTCGGGGGAACCCTCGGGGTAGATCGACTGGACCTTTTCCTGCATGGCACATCCTCCTGGACGCGGCACCAGGACGCAGGTTAGCGCCTCTGCGGGCGAAGGAGAATATGCGATCGGGACAAGAGCCGGACCCGGTCCGGTCAGGACCGCAGGCGGTCGCCGTAGTTGACCAGCAGCACCCCCGCCAGCACCAGCAGGACCCCCAGCAGGCGCGGCATGGTGATGGCGCGCTCCGCCAGGCCCAGGAACCCCTGGCGGTCGAGCAGCAGCGAGGCGCAGAGCTGGCCGGCGACGATCAGCGCGCCCATGCCGGCGAGGCCGATGCGCGGTGCCAGCAGGATGCTGCCGGCGACGATCGCCGCACCGAGGACGCCACCGGTGAGCTGCCACCAATGCAGCTGCGGCAGCGCCTGCAGGCCACCGCGCTCGCCGCTGCCCAGCGCCAGCAGCGCCATGGTCAGCGCGCCGACGGCGAAGGAGATCATCGTGGCCAGCATGACGCTGCCGCCGAGCTGCGTGCGCAGGTCGCTGTTGATCGCGGTCTGGATCGGCAGCAGCACCCCGACCGCGAACGCCAAAGCGTAGTAGAGGTGCATCGCCGATCTCCCGGCAGGGCTTACAGCCGCAGTTCCCCGCTGCTGATGCGCTGGAACAGCTCCAGGGTCAGCGGCTCGTAGCCGCGGCTGCGGTCGCAGAGCACGTACAGCGGCTCGCCGGACTGCGCCGGATCGAAGCCCTGCTTCTTCAGGTCCACCTTGCGGAACTTGAAGGTGCCGGTGACCTCCTGCTCCTCGCGCAGGCGCAGGAACAGCGGCACGGCATAGGCCGGCAGCGTACCGCAGAGATGCCTGGCCAGGCCCTGTCCGTCGATGCGGCCGCCCTTCCAGGTCAGCGCCGCCATGCCGGCGCGGCCGTCGCAGCCGGCCAGCTGCACGCCGTAGACCACCGCCTGCTCCACCGCGGGGTGGCGGTTGAGCGCGCCTTCCACCTCGGTGGTGGCGACGTTCTCGCCCTTCCAGCGGAAGGTGTCGCCAACGCGGTCGACGAAGGCGATGTGCTTGTAGCCCTGGTCGCGCACCAGGTCGCCGGTGTTGAACCAGCAGTCGCCCTTCTTGAAGACATTGCGGAACAGCTTGGCCTCGCTGGCCTTGGGATCGGTGTAGCCCTCGAAGGGCCGGCGATCGGTGACCTCGCTGATCAGCAGGCCGATGCCGCCGGAGGCCACCTTCTTCATGTAGCCCTTGGCGTCGCGCTGCGGCTGTTCGCTGTCGGCGTCGAACTCGACGATGGCGAAGGTCATCGGGCAGAAGCCGGCGGTCTTGGTCAGCCCGAAGCCGTTGATGAAGGCGAGATTGCCCTCGCTGGCGCCATAGAACTCGCAGATGCGGTCGATGCCGAAGCGGCTCTGGAACTCGTCCCAGATCTCGGGACGCAGGCCGTTGCCGATCGCCACGCGCACGCGATGGTTGCGGTCGTTGCTGGTGGCCGGGCGGTTGAGCAGGTAGCGGCACAGCTCGCCGATGTAGCAGAAGGCCGTGGCGCGGTAGCTGCGGATCTCGTCCCAGAAACGCGAGGCGCTGAACTTGCGGCTCAGCGCCAGCGTGGCACCGGACCCCAGCGCCGCGCCCCAGCTCACCGTCAGCGCGTTGTTGTGATACAGCGGCAGGCAGCAATAGAAGATGTCTTCCGGCTTCAGGCGCAGCGAGCCCTGGCCGACGCCGGCCATGCCGCTGAGCCAGCGGTAGTGCGACATCACCGAGGCCTTGGGCAGGCCGGTGGTGCCGGAGGTGAAGATGTAGAAGGCCGGCGTCTTCTGCACGATGTTCGCCGTCTCCGGCGGGTTGTCCTCCGGCATGTCGCGCACCAGCGGCCGCATCGCGGTATAGCCCTTCGGCGCCTTGCCCTCGCCCTCCCAGAGGTACAGCCGCTCGGTATCGCGGCCGGGCACGCAGGCGGTGCTCTCCAGCGCTTCCACGCATTCCTCGCCGACGACGATCACCTTGGCCTTGGCCAGGCGGATGCTGTGCTCCAGCACCTCACCGCGCTGGTTGTGGTTGAGCATGCCGGCGATGGCGCCGAGCTTGACGATGCCGGCAACGCAGGCCAGCACCTCGGGGCGGTTCTCCATCAGCACCGCCACCGCGTCGCCGGAGCCTACGCCCTTGCTGCGCAGCAGCGCCGCCACCTGGTTGGCCCAGGCATTGAACTCGGCATAGGTCCAGCGCTGGTCCTCGAAGGCCAGCGCGACGCGCTCGCCGTGGTTGCGCGCATGCTTCTCGATGACCGCGCCGATGGAACCGCGCCAGTTGGGGCGCAGGGTCGCCAGCTGCAGCAGGCCCTTGTTGACGGTCACCAGGTCCGGCAGCGTGCCGACGATACCCCTGGCGATGTCGCGCAGGCGCACGCGGTTGTCGTGGTCGCTCATCTGATCTCCTCGTCCTGTTTCTATAGTTCTGGGTACGGCTTACTTCTTCTTGGGCGTCCAGGCCCAGATCATCTCGCACTCGATCGGCTGCTCGCCGCTCTCGTCGGTCACCGTCACCGGCACCAGCAGGTCACCCTTGGGCTCGCTGAGGATGCGCAGGCGCTGCTCGGCGGAGAGCGTGGCCACCGCGCGCAGGTCGCCCTGGGCGCGGCGCACATAGCGGATGTTCATGCTCTTGATCAGCAGCAGGTGGCTGGCCGGCACGTTCATGCCGAACACTGCCCCGGTGGCGGTCTCCGCCAGCAGCGCCATCGCCGCCGCGTGCACGCCGCCGATATGGTTCTGCACCTTCCTGCGGTTCTGCAGCACCAGCACCGAGCGCGTCTCGCTCAGTTCATCGAAGCGCACGCCGGCGGTACCGGCGAAGGGCACCTGGAAGTTGAACATGCGGGTCACCGCCTGGCGGAACAGGGGCGCCGGCAGCAGCCGGACGCGGTCGACGGCGGTACGGAGCAGGCTGGGCTTGGACATGGCTGGAAGGTCTCGCAAGGGTATCTCCCGAGCCTAGCATGCGCCCTCCCGGGCGCCCTTGCCCGCCCGCCCAAGGGGCAGCGGCGCAGCGGCGAATGCGCCGCCCGGTGCGGGCGGCTAGAAGATGCCTTGATCGTCAACCCGCAGCGGCAGGCCCGCACGCCCCAGCGCGAGCTGCAGGCCTTCCAGCGCCAGGGGGCCGAAGACGAGTTCGTCGATCCCGGTTTCCGGGATATCGTTGGCGCCGCTGCGGGTGACCTGCGTCATGGCGATGACGCGCGGCCTTGCGACCTCGCGTTCCCGCACCCGGACTTCCTTGACCACATCGAAGTAGTCCCCGGCCGGCAGGTCGGTGTCCAGCAGTACGGCCCCGTACTGCTCCAGCCGCAGCACCTCGACGGCCTCCTCGGCGCTGCAGACCCAGTCGTGGCGCAGGCCCAGCTCCCTGACCATCCTGCGGCAGGCCCGGGCCGCGTCCACGTCGTGTTCGACGATCAGCACGCGATGGGCGCGCAGCGGCGGCGGCAGACCGGCGCCCGGCACGGCCGGGGCCGCGACCGCGGGGGCGACGCCCGTGACAGGGCTGTTGCGCGGGTCCCGTGCCATCGCCCTGTCCAGCAGCACTCGCTCGATGTGCAGGATCAGCGCATCCTCGTCCACCACCGCGCGCTCCTCGGCCGGGGTCGCCAGCGGCAGCGGCATCGCCTCCTCCCCGTCGCGCGCGGTGAGCCGCAGCTGCGGCAACGAATGGCTGCTGTCGTAAAGACAGACCGCGCCCTGGAGAACGTAGCAGACGTCAGGCGGGCGGGCGCCGGCGCGATACAACACGGTTCCGGACCGGTAGCGCTCGATGTGCATCGCGGGCAGCAGGCGCGCCAGGGCCTCGGCGCCCAGCCGGTTCAGCGGATACAGGCGGTGCAGCTGCTGGCGCACCAGCGCCTCCATGTCGCCTGGCGCCAGGTCCTCCACTCCATCGCCCCAGGCCTTCATAGGACTTCCACTTCCCCGATCAGATCGGATTCCAGTTCGTCGAGCACCTCGGCGACGGCATCGAAGCGGCCGCGCCGCAGGAACGCCCCCGCGACGGCCAGCCTGCGCCCGGAGGCCTCGTCCTGCGCACGCGCGCGCAGTCCGTCGATGCGCTTGCCCAGGTCGTAATCGCGGCCCCGGGCGATGTGCTGGCGGGTGGTCATCAGCTCGGACGGGAAAGCTTCTTCGCTTCCGCTGCAGAAGGCCTCCAGTTCGCGCAGGGATCTGGCGGCCGCCTCCGTCCGCCCGCTGGCAATGCGGCGGAACACCTGCACCAGCCGTTCTTCCGGGTGCAGGCCACGCGCGCGCTGGGCCGACAGGCGCCTGAGCAGCGCGACCGTCTCCAGGTGATCCGCGTCGCTGGTGGCCGCAGGGGTCTGCTCGGGCGGGCTCGCCGGCGCCGGCTGCGCGGTGGCGGCTTCGAGCGGGGCAGGTTCCGGCAGCATCTCCGTGGCGGCGGGCTCGGCCTCGACCACCGTCGATGCTTCTGCCGAGGGCCCGGCCTCAGACACGGCCTCTGCCGGGACCACGAAGAACGCTGCGTCCGGCACGACATCCGCCGCAGGCGCTTCAAGCTGCGTCGCAATGGAGGGCGCTTCCTCCGGTTCGTCCGACGGCTCGGCGCCGGTCACCGCAGCCTGCTGCAGAGGAGGGACATCCCGTGCGAGCCCGCTGGCACGGACCGAGGCCCGCGCCTGAGCCGGCGTCGGCACCACCGCTGCGGCTACGCTGGTGCGGCGTCGGCGCAGCAGGCCCTGGACCCGCCACTGCAGCAGCATGCCGGCGACCAGGGCGAGCGCTGCGGCCAGCCAGGGCGACCCTGCTGTGGCGGATGCCTGCGGCTGCGCCTGCTGGATCGGCTGGCCTGGCGCCGTCGAACGCTGCGCCGCTGCGGCAGCCTGCGGTCCCTGCTCAAGCCGCTGACGCGAGACCTGGAAACCCTCTTCAAGGCGCAATTGCAGCGGCGGGCAGGTCGCGGCATCACAGCGCGGCGCCTGCGGCCAGGCCGGCAAGGCCGCGGCCATCAGGCAGACCGCGAGCAGCAGACTGGCCCTGCGCCGGGAACCACGGGAAGAGGGGGACGACGCTGGGCGACGCATCGGCTGTCACTGATGAATGAACGGCGGGCAATGTGGCAGAAAACACAGGGATTAACGATCCCCTGAACCGGGGAGGCGCCCAACCGCTGCCGCTGCCACGGCGCGGAACCGGCGCTATGCTGGCCGCATACAGACAAGACGATGAGCCCGTGCCCGCACCCCAGACCTACTACGCCGACAGCGGCGGCCATGACATCGCCTGGCAGGCCCTGGGCGAGGGCGCCATCGACGTCGTGCACCTGGGCGGCATCACCACCCAGATCGACCTGCTCTGGGAACTGCCGGAAGTGGAGCGCTTCTGGCGCCAGATCACCCACTTCGCCCGCCTGATCCTGTTCGATCGCCGCGGCATCGGCGCATCGTCGCCGGTGGACCCGGCCGCCCTGCCCAGCGCCGACGACTGGGCCGCGGACCTGCTGGCGGTGCTGGACGCCGCCGGCTCCGAAAAGGCCGCGATCTTCGCCGAGCGCGAGGGCTGCGCCATCGCCATCGCCTTTGCCGCGCGCTATCCCAAGCGGGTATCGGCGCTGATCCTGGGCAACGCCACGGCGCGCTACCTGCGTGCACCCGACCACCCGGTGGGCGAGCCGCCGGAGCGCGCCGAGCAGCACTGCGCGATGCTGCGCAAGCACTGGGCCACGGAGGGCCTCGCCGCCACCCTGGTGCCCGCCCGCGCCGGCGACAGCCACTTCCTGGCCAGCGTCGCGCGCCTGCAGCGCGCCGCGGGCACCCCGCGCGTGGTCGAGGCGCAGACGCGCCACTTCCTCAACATGGACCTGCGCGACCGCCTGCCTTTGATCCGCTGCCCGACGCTGATCCTGCACCGGCGCGAGTATCCCTACATGGACGCGGCCGCCCACGCGCGCTACCTCGAGGAACACATCGAGGGCAGCCGCCGCGTCGAGATCGACGGCAGCGAGTCCTTCTTCGCGATCGATCGCGGCGACGAGGTGCTGGGCGTGGTCGAGGAGTTCCTCACCGGCGGCCGCTCGCGCGTCTATGCCGATCGCGTGCTGGTGACCGTGCTGTTCCTCGACATGGTCGGCAGCACCGTGCTGGCCACCGAGCACGGCGACGCCGCCTGGCATGACCTGCTGAGCCGCTTCCATCGCATGGTGCGCAAGCAACTGCACCGTTTCCGTGGCCACGAGGTGGACAACGCCGGCGACGGCTTCTTCGCCACCTTCGACAGCCCCGGCCGCAGCCTGCTCTGCGCGCGGGCGATCCGCGAGGAAGCGCGCAGCCTCGACCTGGGCATCCGCGTCGGCGTGCACGCCGGCGAATGCGAAGTGGTGGGTCCCAGCGTGCGCGGCGTCAGCGTGCACATCGGCGCCCGCGTGATGGGCGAAGCCGACGCCGGCGAGATCATGGTGTCGAGCACGGTGCGCGCGCTGCTGGCAGGCTCGGACTTCGGCTTCCGGCGGCGCGGCGAATACCGGCTCAAGGGCGTCGAGGGGCGCTGGCGGCTGTATGCGCTGGATGATGCGGCGAGCGACGAGTAGCCAGGTGTCCCCTCGCCCGTTTACGGGAGAGGGTGCCCGAAGGGCGGGAGAGGGTTTCTGTAAAACTTCGGAACGGTGACTACGTCATGTTCCACAGAAACCCTCTCCCCTGCCCCTCTCCCGCAAGCGGGCGAGGGGTTACGGAGCACTACCTGCTGAACTTCCGCGCATTCCTGAACATCTGCAGCCACGGCGTATGCCCCTCGAAGCGCTGCGGCCAGTACGAGCCGGCGGTGCCGGTGACGGTGCGCTCCGGGTGCGGCATCAGGATCGTCACGCGGCCGTCGGCGTTGCAGACCGAGGCCAGGCCGTCCGGCGAACCGTTGGGGTTCTGCGGATAGCGCGTGGCGACGCGGCCGTGGTTGTCGACATAGCGCATCGGATTCTGGCCGCCGGCCTGGATCGCGGCGAGCTGGCCTTCGGCGGTAAACTCGGCGCGGCCTTCGCCATGCGCCACCGCGATCGGCAACCGCGAGCCCGCCATGCCGGCGAAGAACAGCGACTTCGATTCCAGGATCTCGACGTGGGTCCAGCGCGCCTCGAACTGCTCGCTGCGGTTGCGGCGGAAGGCCGGCCAGGCTTCGGCGCCCGGCACGATGTCCTTCAGCGCCGCGAACATCTGGCAGCCGTTGCAGACGCCCAGCGCGAAGCGCTCCGGGTTGGCGAGGAAGCCGGCGAACTCGGCGCGCGCGCGCTCGTTGAACAGGATGGTGCGCGCCCAGCCCAGGCCCGCGCCCAGCACGTCGCCGTAGGAGAAGCCGCCGCAGGCGACCAGGCCGGCGAAGTCCGCGAGTTTCGTGCGGCCCTCGAGGATGTCGCTCATGTGCACGTCCACCGAGTCGAAGCCGGCGGCGTGGAAGGCCCAGGCCATTTCGGCGTGGCCGTTGACGCCCTGCTCGCGCAGGATCGCCACGCGCGGACGCCGGCCGAGCTGGATGCCCGGCGTCGCCGGCTTGAAGCTCAGCTTCATGCCCAGGCCCGGATCGGCCTTGAGGCCGATGCCTTCGAATTCCTCGCGCGCACACTCGGGGTTGTCGCGCAGTGCGGCCATGCGGTAGCTGGTCTCGCCCCAGACCTTGTGCAGGCGCTCGCGCGACTCGGCCAGCAACGCCTTGCCCTCGTAGCGCATGCGCAGCGTGTCGTCGGTGGTCGGCGCGCCCAGTTCGTGCACCGGCAGGCCGGCGGCCTTGGCGCGCACGGCGACGTCGATCGCATCGCCCGCGGACACCTGCAGCACCATGCCCAGCTCTTCGCTGAACAGCGCCGCCACCGGATCGTCGCCGACGCTGTCCAGCGTCACGTCGAGGCCGCAATGGCCGGCAAAGGCCATCTCGGCCAGCGTGGCGAACAGGCCGCCGTCGGAGCGGTCGTGGTAGGCCAGCAGGCGGCCTTCGCCGTTGAGCGTCTGCACCAGCTCGAAGGCGGTCTTGAGCAGCTGCGGATCGTCCAGGTCCGGCGCGCTGTCGCCGATCTGGTTGTAGACCTGCGCCAGCGCCGAGCCACCGAGGCGGTTGCGGCCTTCGCCGAGGTCGATCAGCAGCAGGCGGGTATTGGTATCGGCCTTGAGCTGCGGCGTCAGCGTGCGGCGCACGTCGGCCACCGGCGCGAAGGCCGAGACGATCAGCGACAGCGGCGCGGTCTGCGTGCGGGTCTGGCCGTCCTGCTGCCAGACGCTCTTCATCGACAGCGAATCCTTGCCCACCGGGATCGCCAGGCCCAGTTCCGGGCACAGCTCGGCGCCGACCGCGCGCACGGTGTCGTAGAGGCGCGCGTCCTCGTCGCCCTGGCCGCAGGCGGCCATCCAGTTGGCCGACAGGCGCACGTCGCGCAGCCTGGCGATGCGCGCGGCAGCGATGTTGGTGATCGCCTCGCCCACCGCCATGCGGCCGGAGGCCGGGGCGTCGAGCAGGGCCAGCACCGGGCGCTCGCCCATGCTCATGGCCTCGCCGGTGGCGGCTTCGAAGCCGGTGGCGGTGACGGCGCAGTCGGCCACCGGTACCTGCCAGGGGCCGACCATCTGGTCGCGCACGGTCAGGCCGCCGACGGTACGGTCGCCGATGGTGATGAGGAAGTTCTTGGCGGCCACGGCCGGCAGGCGCAGCACGCGCTCGGCGGCTTCCACCCAGTTGAGGCCCTTGATCTTGAGCGGCTCCAGCTCCGGCTGCTCGCGCTTGCTGCTGCGCTGCATGCGCGGCGGCTTGCCCAGCAGCACCGGCATCGGCATGTCCACCGGGCGGTTGCCGTCGAGGCCGTCTTCCACTACCAGCTGCTGCTCGGCGGTGGCGGTACCGACCACGGCCATCGGGCAGCGCTCGCGCTTGCAGAACTGCTCGAACAGCGCCACCGAAGCGGGCGCGATCGCCAACACGTAGCGCTCCTGCGATTCGTTGCACCAGATTTCCATCGGCGACAGCGCCGCGTCGGCCGCGATCACGTCGCGCAGGCGGAACAGGCCGCCGCGGTCGTCGGCATGCACCAGTTCCGGCAGGGCATTGGAGATGCCGCCGGCGCCCACGTCATGGATCGACAGGATCGGGTTGGCCGCGCCCAGCGCCCAGCAGGCGTCGACCACTTCCTGGCAGCGGCGCTCCAGCTCGGGGTTGGCGCGAATTCATTGTTGTAGGCGGCGGCACCGATCGGGCCGTCGAGCATGATCTGCAGGGCGCTGGCCATGCGCGGCGGGCGGCCGAGGTCGGCTTCCCAGGGCTGCTCGAAGCCGGGAATCTTGAGGTTGGCGACGGTGAAGCCGCAGAGGCCGGCCTTGGGCTTGCCGCCGAGGCCGGTGGCGGCCTCGTCGCGGATCTCGCCGCCGGCGCCGGTGGCGGCACCCGGGTGCGGCGAAATGCCGGTGGGGTGGTTGTGCGTCTCCACCTTCATCAGGATGTGCACCGGCTCCTCGTGCTCGCGCCAGACGCGGTCGCCCTCGGGGAAGAAGCGCATCGCCTGCGGGCCCTGCACCACGGCGGCGTTGTCCTTGTAGGCGGACAGCACGCCCTCCGGCGCGGCGGCATGGGTCAGGCGGATCATCTGGAACGGCGACAGTTCCTGCGTCTCGCCGTCGAGCGTGAACTCGGCGTTGAAGATCTTGTGGCGGCAGTGCTCGCTGTTGACCTGCGCGAACATCATCAGCTCAGCGTCGGTCGGGTTCTTGCCGGCCTGCTGGTAGTGCGCGGCGAGGTAGTCGATCTCCTGCTCCGACAGCGCCAGGCCCCAGTCGGTATTGGCCTGGGCCAGCACCGGCTTGCCGCCGCCGAGCACGTCCACCGTGCGCAGGCTGCGGCGCGGCTGGCTGGCGAAGACATGCTGCAGGCCGGCCTCGTCGGCCAGCACCGATTCCATCATCGGATCATGCAGGGCGGCATAAGCCTCGGCCGGCAGACTGGCGACACCCTCCAGCAGGTAGACCCGGCCCAGTTCCACCCGGCGCACGCCGGCCAGGCCGCAGACCCTGGCGATGTCCGTGGCCTTGCTCGACCAGGGCGAGGTGGTGCCTACGCGCGGCACCACCCAGAGGCGACCCTCGGCGGCCGGCAGTTCGTCCGGACCGTCCCCGAGCAGGCGGCGCAGGTCGGCGCGGGCAACCGTGTCGTCGGCGTCGACCAGGTAAAGGTCGAGCGCGCGCAGGGCACGCAGGCCGGGGGCATGGGGACGCAGGGCCGCCAGCAGGCGTTCCAGGCGGAAGGCCGACAGCGAGGCGGCGCCGGGGAGGACAGTCAGGGACATAGGGGCTCGGCAGGACCGCCGTTCAGGGCGGGAGGGTACGGGCGGCCGCCATTTTCGCATTTTTGGCTTATGGTTTCCCGGCCGGAACCCTGGCGGGCGGAAGGTCCACGGTCAGCTGGAGCAGGAAGCGCCCTGTTGTCGCCCGGCGACGGGGGCAAAGGCGCCGAATCGCGCTTCGCTCCCGGATCCGCCGGTCCGGGTGGGAGCGGGCTTGCCCGCGATGCGCAGGCCTGGTGAACCGCCGGAACCTTCATCGCGGGCAAGCCCGCTCCCACCAGGGAGATCAGGCCAGCTCCCGCCAGCCCAGCCCCTCGTCCTGCGCTGCGCACACGATCCAGTCCTCGTCCCGCTGCAACGCCGCCACCGCCGCCGCCCGCGCCAGTTCCGGGGTGTTGTTGGTCTCGGACAGGTGCGTCAGCACCAGGTGCTGCAGGCGGCCACAGCCGAGCGCGGCCAGCAGGGCCGCACTCTGCAGGTTGGACAAATGCCCCAGCCCGCCGCCGACACGGCGCTTGAGCGCGCCCGGGTAGGGACCGTCGGCCAGCATCTGCGGATCGTGGTTGCATTCCAGCATCAGGGCGTCGCAGTCGGACAGCATCGCGCGCATGTAGGGCGTGACGTGGCCGGCGTCGGACAGGATGCCCAGGCGCTGGCCGCCGGCGGCGAAGACGTACTGGCAGGGTTCGCGCGCGTCGTGCGGCACGGGATACGGCTGCACCTCGATCTCGCCGATGCGGAAGCCGTCGTGCGGGCTGAAGCGCTGCAGCTGCGGCACCTTGGGATCGTTCCAGGCGGAAAGGCTGCCGTGGGTGATCCACACCGGCGTGCCATGGCGGCGGGCGTAGCGCGCGACGCCGCCGAGGTGGTCGCTGTGTTCGTGGGTGACCAGGATGGCGTCGATCGAATCCGGCGCGATGCCAAGGCGCTGCAGGCGGGCCTCCGCGTCCTTCACCGCGAAGCCGCAGTCCACCATCAGCCGCGTGCCGCGGTATTCGACGAGGGTGGCGTTGCCCTTGGAGCCCGAGCCTAGAGACGCAAATCGAATCATCGGCGCATTGTCCGGCTCGCCGCCGATGCACCGCAAGTGAAACGGCGATTCACGCCGCCGGTTTTCAATGCACCTGCTTGAGTTCCTTCTCGATCTCGGTCAGCAGCGCCAGCGGATCGTCGATCTCCAGCAGGCGCTGCTTGCGCTCCGGCGTCACCGGCAGCAGCTCGGCGAGGCGGCAACCGACCCAGATGCCGTCGTCCAGGCGCGGCTCCGGGAAATGCTCGCTGCCGATGTCGTCGATCAGGCTGCCCAGCAGCTGGCCCAGCAGCTGGAAGCGTTCCGGCAGCGCCAGCGGTGCCGGCACCGCGATCAGTTCCACCCGCGCGCGCAGCAGGCCGTCCGCCTCGGCCCAGCGGTTGAGGATGCGGAAGCGTGTTTCGCCGGTGGTGCCCAGGGTGAACAGGCCCGGACTGGGCACCTCCCACTCGGCGATGCGCGCGGTGCAGCCCAGATCACAGGGCACCGCCGGCTTGCCGACCTCGAAGCCGGCACGGATCAGGCTCACGCCGAAGACGCTGCCGTCGCGGATGCAGGCCTTGGTCATGTCGACGTAGCGCTGCTCGAAGATGCGCAGCGGCAGGCGCCCGCCGGGGAACAGCACCGTCCCCAGCGGGAAGATCGGGATTTCGACGATGTCGCTCACGCGATCATCCGGCGCGGTGGATCGCCACCGGACCGAAGCTCTGGCACACCGGCGTCAGCGACAGCGTGTTGACGTTGACGTGCGGCGGCAGCGTCGCCACCCAGAACACGGTCTCGGCGATGTCCTCGGCCGTCAGCGGCGTGGTGCCGGCATAGACCTTGGCGGCGCGCTCGTCGTCACCGTGGAAGCGCACGTTGGAGAACTCCGTGCCGGCGCTCAGGCCCGGCTCGATGTCGCTGACCCGCACGCCGGTCGCGGCGAGGTCGGCCCGCAGGTTCAGCGAAAACTGCCGCACGAAGGCCTTGGTGCCGCCGTAGACGTTGCCACCCGGGTAGGGCCATTCACCGGCGATGGAGCCCAGGTTGACGACGTGGCCGCGGCCACGCTCGACCATGCCGGGCAGCAGCGCGCGGGTGACGTACATCAGGCCCTTGATGTTGGTGTCCACCATGCGCTCCCAGTCGTCCAGGCTGGCGCGGTGCGCCGGCTCCAGGCCCAGGGCCAGGCCGGCGTTGTTGACCAGCAGGTCCACCGCGGCGAACTCCGCGGGCAGCGCCGCCACCGCGGCCTTGACCGCATCGCCATCGCGCACGTCCAGCTGCACCAGGTGCGTCGGCACCGGCAGGGTCGCCGCCAACTCCTGCAGGCGGTCCATGCGCCTTGCGGCCAGGACCAGGCGATGCCCGGCGCTGGCGAAACAGCGGGCGATGGCGGCGCCGAAGCCGGCGCTGGCGCCGGTGATGAAAACGATCATGGGATTCCTGCGGGGGTCATGGGTGCGCAAAGGCTATGCGAATCGCGCTCGCGGAGCCAGATGGCCGGAGAACCCGCGCTGCATGTACCCTGTGCGCCATCGCAGCGATGGAACCGTGACGGATGATATTCACCAAGCGCGTTGCCGCCATGTGGGGCGTCTGGCTCGTACTGGCATTGATCGTCTACGCCGGCACCTCGCCATTGGCGGTCGAATACCCCGCCGCCTGGTACTGGACGGCAACCTTCCTCCTGTTTCCCTTCATCTGGCTGTGGTGGTGGCTGGACGCCGGGCATGAGGGGCACCCCCGCTCACCCGTGCTCGGTGCCGCGATCCTGCTGTTCCCGCTGTTCGCCATTCCGGTGTACCTGTTCATGTACAAGGGCTGGAAGCGCAGCCTGCTGTCGCTGCTGAAGTTCTTCGTCTTCGTGATCGGCTTTGCGATCTACATGGCCGTGCTCTACCTCTCCCTGGGACTGGCGAAATAATGCGCATCGCGATCATCGGTGCCAGCGGCATGCTCGGCCACCACGCGGCGGCGGCGGCCCTGGCCGCCGGCCACGAGCTGCGCATCACCTACCGCCGCGAAGCCGCGCTGGCCAAGCTGCAGGACCTGCGCTACGAGGCCGTGCAGGCCGACCTGGACGACCGCGATTCCCTGACCCGCGCGCTGCAGGGCGTGGACGGCGTGATCAATGCCGCCGCCTACTACCCCACCCTGCCGCGCCGCTGGCAGGACGACGTCGCCGACGCGCGCCGCCAGATGGAAAACTTCTTCGCCGCCGCCGAGGCCGCGAAAGTGGGCCGCATCCTCTACGTCGGCGGCGCCATCGCCCTGCCGAAGCGGCGCGACGGCCTGCCGGCCGACGGCAGCGGCCGCTACCAGAGCCCGCCGCTGACCTCCAACGGCTACGTGCAGGTGAAGTGGGCGATGGACGAGATGTCCCTGCAGAAGGCCGCCGAGGGTCTGCCGGTGAGCATCGGCATTCCCTCCATGACCTTCGGCGAGTACGACTGGGGCCCGTCCACCGGCCAGTTCGTCACCGGCATCGCCAGCGGCAAGCTGCCGCGCTACGTGCAAGGCCGGCGCAACGTGGTCTACGCCGGCGACGCCGGCCGCGGCCTGGTGCTGGCGCTGGAACGCGGCCTGCCCGGCAAGCGCTACCTGCTCACCGGCCAGAACACCGACATGGACCAGTTGACCGCGACCATTGCGCGCGTCAGCGGCATGCCCGCGCCACGGCCCGCACCGCTGCTGGTGGCCAGCAGCATCGGCAAGCTCCAGAACTGGCGCTACCGCGCCTTCGGCGGAAAGCTGCCGACGATCTCCGAAACCGCCATCGCCGTAATGTCCGCCGGCCAGCACCTCGACGATTCCAGCGGCAAGCTGATCGGCTACACGCCGTCGGTGGGCCTGGACGAGATGATCGAGCGCGCCCTGAAGTGGTTCCGCGCGCAGAAGATGTGCTGAGGAAACCCATAAACCTGCTGCGCGACCCGATCTTGCATCTCCGGTGCTCGCCGTACTTCAGTACGGCTCCGCTCCTCGAAGCAACCTCGGGCCGCTCGACACGGTTTCTGGGCTTCCTCGTTGAGCCTGGCTAGTCGAGGTCGCCCGGCTTCGCCAACGCAAAACCACGCGACCTGCTAAGCCTCGATCCCCTCACGGCTCAGCCGCAGCGCCTTCCCCATGTACCCACGCCACAGCATCCGCGTGATGAACCACACCGGCAGCGCCACCACCCAGGATCGCGCATTGAAGGCATAGCGCCAGCGCACGCGGGTGCCCTCGCCCTCCGGCTCGAACCACCACTCGCCATTGGCGCTGTGCACCAGCCAGCGCAAGACGCCCGTGAACCCACTGACGGTGTAGGCGAAGTACTCGGGATGCCGGTACCGGTCCATCCGCTCCCCGGCCTCGCTGCCGTCCGACAGCATCACCACCCGGGTCTGGCCGGCGCCGTCCCAGGCGCCGCTCTGCTCACGCGTGCCGGTCACCGCCGGCAAAGGACCGTAGCCGGTGAAGATGCTGGGCAGATCGATCGGCACGATGGCCTCGAACACCGCGGCGCGCGGCGCGGCGATGCGGGTTTCGACGATGGCGGAAAACGAAGGCATGGGGCTCTCTCCTCAGCGCCGCTGCGGCGGAAACTCGCCGATCTCGGCGGCGAAGCGCGCATGCGCCTGCGCATCCACCGGCCGATGCTTCGGCTGGTCGCCCGCCGGGTACTTGCCCAGGTAGTTGTCGCCCTTCCAGTTGCGCACCGGCCGCACCGGCCGTGGCACGAAGCCGCCGCCGCAGTTGGGGCAGACATTGCCCAGCAGGCTGTCGACACAGTCGGCGCAGAAGGTGCACTCGAAGCTGCAGATCCGTGCCTCGGTGGAATCGGGTGGCAAGGGACGGGCGCAGTGTTCGCAGACGGGCCTGAGTTCCAGCATTGAAGTCCCCCATTGAAGCCGGGCCGGGACTCGGGCGAGTCCCCGGCGCTCCAAGCTTATGCCATCCCCGCACGCCAACAGGTAAGGAAAGCCCGCCCTGAAGCGCAGCCGGCCTGCGTGAACCCGGAATTCAAGGCGGACGCGCGCAATGCATCAGCAACGCCGGCCCGTCCGGTGTCTGCACGACCGCGTCGTCGACAAAGCCGGCGCGCCGGTAGGCACGGATCGCGCGCAGGTTGTCGGGTGCAGGATCGGTCTGCACCTTGCTCACCGACGGGTCGCGGAACAGGCCGGAGACGAAGCTGCGGATCATCGCGCTGCCCAGGCCCTGCCCCAGCCGCGCCACATCGCAGAGGAACTGGTCGATGCCGCGCGCACCGGGATCGGTCTCCCCCTCCCACCAGCCATCGCCCGAGCCCATCACCGC
The DNA here is from genome assembly GCF_003428335.1 of Solimonas sp. K1W22B-7. Taxonomy (GTDB): domain Bacteria; phylum Pseudomonadota; class Gammaproteobacteria; order Nevskiales; family Nevskiaceae; genus Solimonas_A. Next base: position 933,154 of record NZ_CP031704.1, on the reverse strand, counting down.
ATAGGACTGGATGAAGCCGACCGGCTCGCCATCGAGCACGGCGATGTAGCCGCGCGTGGTCGAGGCGGGTTCGATCATCGGCAGGAAATCCGCTTCCACCTCGGCCAGCGTCAGGGCCCCGCCCCACCAGCGCGCGACATGCTCGCGGCCCAGCCACTGGCAGAGCAGCGGCAGGTCCGGGGCGGCCAGCGGACGGAAAGTGAAGTTCACGTGCTGCGCCGCAAGCGGCCCGGCGCTTGCCCGCTCCAGCGCCGCACCGCGCGGCTCAGGCTGCTGGCATCGTGGTAGCCCAGCGCCTGCGCTGCCGCTTCCAGGGTCGTGCCCGACTGCAGCAGCCGCAGCGCGGCATCACGGCGCGCACCGTCCACCAGAGTGGTCCAGTGCACCTGCTCCTTCGCCAGCTGGCGCTGCAGCGTGCGCACACTGGTGGCCAGCGCGGCGGCAAGATCGTCGATGCGCATGGCGCCGGGCGCGGCGCTGGCCAGCCATTGCCGCGCGAAGCCGGAGACAAAGCCGATCGGCGGCAGCGCCTCCAGCAAGCCGTCGGCGAGACGGCAGTGCAGCGCGCACATGGCCGCATCGGACTGCGGCAGCGGCGCCTCCAGATCGGCGGCGGCCAGTTCCAGCAGGGTCAGCGGCGCCCCGAAATCCGGCAGCACGCCCAGCGCGGCGCGATAGGCGGCGGGGTCGGCCTGTGGCGCATGCGCAAAGGCCATCGCCCGCGGCAGCACCGGGCGGCCCGCGAGCCAGCGCGACTGGCCGAGGATGCCGGCGACGATGCCCTCGACCTGCTGCGGCAACAGCGCCAGGCCCGGGTGGGCGCGGTACTCCAGCGCCACGGCATCCGCCGAGCGCCGCGCCGACAGCGTGCCGGCCTCGCTGACCAGACGCTGGTAGCGCAGCATCAGCTCCAGTGCCTGCCCCAGGGTCGCGCAGTTCATCAGCGCATGGCCCAGCACGTTGAACGTGGCCGGCCGCGCCTGCGTGCCCAGCTTCAGGCCCAGGCCGGCATCGCCGGTCAGCTGCAGCCCGCGCTGCCACAGCAGGCCCATCACCCCCAGGGCCACGCGGCCATTGGCCTGCGCCAGCTGCGTCTCGTCCAGCGGCAGGCCGCGCAGTGCCTCGGCGCGCGTCACCCCCTGCTGCTCGATGGTCTCCAGCAGGGAGCGGACATAGGAGGCCGAAACGGTGCGGGGATCGATCATTGGCATGAAATGTCAAGAATCGGCCCCGGCCTGTCAATGCGGCGCCGGCTGCCAGCGGCGATCATGCGCCACCTTTTCCGGATGCCCGCCATGAACGTCCTCTGCCTGCTCCCCGCCGCCGACTACGACCCGACGGAAGCCGCCACCAGCTGGCATGCGCTGACCCAGGCTGGCCACCAGGTGAGCTTCACGACGCCCGACGGCCGCCCCGCGCACGCCGACCTGCGCCTGACCGACACCGGCTTCGGCTGGCTCGACAGCGTCTTCATGACACGCCGGCCCGACCTGGAGCAGTACCGCCGGATGGCCGCCTCGCCAGCCTTCGCCGCACCGCTCGCATACGCCAAGCTGAACCCCGCCGACTACCAGGCCCTGCTGATCCCCGGCGGCCATGCCGCCGGCATGCGCACGATGCTGGAGTCCGCCGACGCGCAGGCGATCTGCAGCCACTTCTTCACCCAGGACAAGCCCGTGGCCGCCGTCTGCCACGGCGTGCTCCTGCCGGCCCGCAGCATCGACCCCGCGACCGGCCGCTCCGTCCTGCACGGCCGCCGCACCACCGCCCTGCCGGCGACGCTGGAACTCGGCGCCTGGGCCATGACCGCCGCCTGGCTGGGCCGCTACTACCGCACCTATCCGCAGACCGTGCAGGCCGAAGTGAAAGCTGCATTGGCGAAGCCTGGCGACTTCGACGCCGGCCCGCTGTTCCCGCTGCGCGACACCGAAACCAACCACCGCCCCGGCTTCATCGTGCGCGACGGGAAGTATCTCTCGGCACGCTGGCCGGGAGACTGCCATCGGTTTGCGGCGGCGTTTGTGGAGATGTTGGGGAAGCCCGGCCGGGGTTGAGGCGAGCTTGCCCCTTTCCTCCCCTGCACCTGACACTTCAGTCACGTGGCATTTCCCTTCATGGAGAGGCACCATCGCAGGGAAGATTCGCCGTCATGGCAGTCAGATATCAGGATGAAAACAGGATTGACCCTGAGTCTCACGAAGGCATGTGCGTCGGCCCTGACGCTGATCCTGCTAGCGGCGTGCTGTACCGAACGCTTCAACGGTGTCGAGGCCCAGTGGCAAGCGGTGCTGGCATCCAATGGCTGCATGATGGGTCATCAGGACTGGACTCCGTCCGGCGGCAGGGAAGGCTGGGGGATCAGCCCTTGCTGGGACACCCTGCTCAAGCGCGAGCAAGCAGAGCTGATTCCATTCCTGGTGGGCAAGCTCAGCTCGCGCAAACCGGCCGGGATACATGTTGATCCCTTCGATGCCGGAATCGAAGGCGAGATCGCGCTCTACGCCCTTCAGCATGCCACGCACCGGAACTGGTACGAATATGACGGGAAGAATCCGATCATGGCCAAGGCGGTTGCCGACTGGCGCCAGCTAGGCAGCCCGACATCGGCCTACGGAAACACGCAAATCCTGATACAGGAATTCCTGGACAAGGAGGAAGCACGCAAGGAACTGGTCCACTATTTTGGAAGGCCATAGGACCGGCGGGTCCTTGACCCGCCCGTCGCGAGAGGCGGATCAACGATCCGCCCTGCTGCCCTGAATTGGATTTCGGGTTCAGGTATCAAGATGAATCCGAATTGGCGTTAGGCGCCAAGTTCCAAGCGAGGATTCTTCGATGCTCATCATCTTCGGTCGCTCCCATTTCCTTCGGATGGCGCTTGCCATGAAAGAGAATGTAACGTCGCACCCAATCGATGCAGCTTTGCTCCGTGCGGATACTGTAGTGCGCCGCGCGCAGCTTGTTGCGCACCTGATCCAGTAGTTTTGGCGGCTGGCGCACTGCAATATTCATTGTGCGGCCCAATCTGGCGGTTGGAGGAACTTAATCATGAGAATTAAGCACTTGCCGTCACCCATTCTGGCGATAGGCCGCCGTAATGCCGTGATAGGCTGCGGCGAGTTCAATCCAATTAGAAGCTGGGCGTCAGCATGAAGAACACCTTGATTGAGCCGGTTGACTCCGCTCCCGCGGTTGTGAGCCGTCTCGCCGTCGGCGGAAAGTTGCGGTTGGTTTGGACGAACGAACGGGGCGGGATGACGTTCTCCGCCGGCAATCACTTCATCAAGTGGAATCCATACTCGACTGGGCTTGATCTCGAAGCCGAGCGTCTAAGGCTTGCATGGGCAATACGGTGGCACCCGGTTCCGAAGGTGCTTGCCTGGGGAGCAGACGATGAAGCGCAGTGGCTGGTTACATCCGCGCTGCCGGGTGAGGGGGCAGTTACTGAAGCATGGATAGCCCAGCCGCGGGATGCGGCCCGAGCCATTGGCCGAGGGCTTCGTACACTGCACGACGCGCTTCCGATCGCTGAGTGCCCCTTCGACTGGTCAATCGAGGCTCGCACCCAGGGGCGTGTATCGGCTGAATCTCTTGGCGCCCCGCCGGTTGATCGACTCGTCGTGTGCCATGGAGATGCGTGCTCGCCCAACACGATCATTGCACCGGACGGCAGCTTCGCCGGGCATGTCGATCTCGGTTCACTTGGGGTCGCTGATCGCTGGGCTGACCTCGCCGTTGCAAGCATGAATCTTGATTACGACTTCGAGGGTAGTTGGGAGGACGAGCTGTTCTCAGCGTACGGCATCGCGCGCGACGAAGAGCGCATTGAGTTCTATCGCCACCTCTGGGAGAACGAAGACAAGATCGGCATTCCGCAAGGTTCAGAACAATCGCCCAACAAGGCCATGCACGCGACGCGCGAAGACGCGCGCGCGTGATGGTCGGCGTTGGACATTCAGGTGAGAACTGGCAGAGTGAAAGCGGACCCGACTCAATGGTCGAAGCAGAGCCAGCGTTCCGTCGCGGCGGGATGGACAAAGGAGTACACCGACATCGCGTACGCCTGCTGGCGTTGCCGAAAGCAGGATGTATTTAGTGCGGAGGACCAGCATCGCACTCTCTGCGGGCAGTGCTGGCAGGAAGCAAATGACATTCGAAGAAGCATCGAGTTCTCCCAGCGACAATGGGCTTCTGCTAAATCTGCACTGAGAGGCGACAACGTGTTTCTGTCAGGGCGGCTCAACCTTCTGGTCGAACTTGAAGCTTATATGCCGTACAAGACTGACTCAGCCAAGAAAAACATGCTGCTCAAGTTGATCAAGCAGAATGCCCAACCAGCGCTTCAAGCCGACGGTCCCGCCTCCGGCGGCCCCACGGCTTAAGCTAGGACGTTGGGCATGAAAAGACCTACGTGGGTCACAAATGAGCCTGAGTGGCTACGGCACTGTGCCGAGGTAGTTTCTATGGCGAGGGCTATTCTGTCAGGCTCAGTCTCCCTGACCGAAGGCGCTCGTGCGCTAGCAGAGTTGGGGCACTCGTTACGTGCAGTTAACGGCAGAGAGTTTTCAACTTTTGTAGGCATCGCGTCAGAGACCGACGCCTTCCCGGTAGGGGCTGTTCGCGATCAGTGGCAGATCTCCGCTCTAACAGCACTAGACTCGGAGCGCAAAGCCGTTGAGGCGTATTTTGCTCTTGCGGCTGAGCAGGCGGCAAAGCTACTTATTGCCGAGTACAGTCATGCCCAACATGGTGCTCAAGCGGACGGGCTGCGCCCGCCGCTTAGCTAGAGCATTGGGCCGCAATAAGAGACATCGCATGAACGCTCGTGAGTTCGTCTCCCGCTGGCGAAAGGAAAAGGACAATCTGCTCGCCTCGTTTGTGGAGCCCACAAGCACGTTGCGCGTCGCCGATCGGATCCGAGCGATGAACCTCACGGATGAACAGAGAGAGAAGCTAGAAGGCGTCATTGATAGCGTGCTTGTTGATACGTTCTACACCTTGTTGCTCGGGCTCGATGGCTGCACGCAAATTGGCGGAGTTCAAGAGACGTATGAAATACGCGGTGAAGATGGTGAGGTCATTTCGGAGTGCGGTGACATCGAGGGGGTCGCAGGTGAGTTCTTCCTGGCCTGAGGCTGAGTTGCAGCCCAACCAGGGGTTCCACGCGACGCCCCTGCCTCCGCGGCTTCTCCGCTCCGTCCGGGTCGCGCGTGAACCCAGGCGTTGGGCCTAAAGAAAATGCCGCGTCAGAACACACGCCTAGAATCGGAGGGAGCTGAGTTTTTGGTCCTCGGCAATCTGCTCATTCAAGGCATTGCCGCTTACAAGAGCTACACGAATATGGCGGGCTACGACATTGTGGCCACAAAGCCAGAAACAAACCGATCTGCCCGGATACAGGTCAAAAGTCGGTGGCGTACAGGCGCTGAAGGTTTCATCATCAACAACTTCAACACAGATTTCGTAGTCGTTGTCTTGCTGAACCGAGGCTCTAAATCCGGCACTGGCAAAGTGCTCCCACCAGAGTTCTATGTGTTCCCGGTCGCCGCTTTGCAGGGGGTGCCACGGTCTGAAAAATGGGGCAAGGTGAGTCTCTCCAAGATCGTTGATTTCGGCTTGGCTAAAGATCGCTGGGACAGCATTACTGAATTTCTTGGGCAAGCAGAGGCCCAACAAGTGCTTCAAGCCGACGCGGCTGCGCCGCGCGGCTTAAGCTAGGCGTTGGGCGTCATGAAAAACCAGGGCCGCCAAGCACGCGATCGAGTCATTTCGGAACTCTTGGCGTTGCTCGCCGCTGGGCAATACGTCCGTCTTCAAGAACTAAGCGCCGGAATCCGCATATCAGCTGCACAGATCGAACAAGCTGTAGTTCAGTACGGTCGCACCATAGTTCCTTTACCTGAAAATGCAGTCGAGCTAATCGACTACATCGAAATTAATGGTTCTCGTCCAAAGGCGTGGTCGGTGTGTTCTCCCGTGTTCACGCGTGAGGAGGGTCAGTCGGACCTTTTCCTGGAGTTGACACTTATCGAGTCGGCGTTGGACAGCTATCGGATCGAGCTTGATGGGCTGCATGTCCTGTGATGAAGTCGCCCAACAAGGCATTCAAACGGACGGGCTTCGCCCGCCGCTTAACTTAGGCGTTGGGCGGCATAGAAAAATGGAACAGTCAATCACATTGAATTTACCGTACGACCTCACTGATGCAGAGTGGTCAAAGGTCGGAGATGTGTATCGCGAAATGGGCGACTGGATCGAGGGCCAAGACTTGCCATGCTGGTTCGGCCCGCTGGACAGCGCCAGATTCATTGCCGCCTCGGTTGAACCTAGCGGTCTGCAAATCGCGGGCAACATGAATCCAGAGTTGTTTCGCGGGTGGGTAACGAAGCTATGCGCGAAACTTACCGCAGCCCTAGGAAGAGAGGTCTACGATGCCGAGGTCTAGTTTGTGGCTACTGGAGGCCCAACCAGCGATTCAAGCCGACGCGGCTGCGCCGCGCGGCTTAACCTAGGCGTTGGGCATCCAAAGCATGGACATAAACCTCCTAAAATCCTGGCAGCGTACCGAAGGGTATTTGCGAGACGCTAGGTCACATCTATCGCAAATCGCGGAAGCTGATTTTGCAGATGGAATCCGCGAAGCTGAGCAATACCTTGAGCACAACGAGCTTGGCTTGGCGTTTGATGCGCTGGAGTCCATTGCCATGGAGAGTCAGTGGGAGGGTTTACGCTTCTTCGAATTGCTGGCGCTTGCGGCGGCTAGCATGAGTCTCGTTGATCGGCAAAAAGCAATCGATGGGCTCATATCACGCTTGAGGGGCTGGACGTATGAGACGAATCTCCCGACCTAAGATTGCCCAACAAGTGCTTCAAGCCGACGCGGCTGCGCCGCGCGGCTTAAGCTAGGGCGTTGGGTCTATCTATGAGATTGTCTATGCGTCTCACCATGCTGGCGGTAAAAGCCATTTCTGTTCTTTTGCGCCCATTGTTCGCGCTCATGGTTCGAACACCAGCTTACAAAAAGGCGCTGCAGGCGCGGATCGAACTAGTAAAGCAGGAAGAGGCTACCTTGGAGGATGCAGAGTGGTTTGGAACCACCGGCCTTCATGAGGAGATAGAATGGGAACTGCCACGTTATCTGCGTAGAGAGCTGGGTCAGTCACTATTTGATGAAGGCTCATTGAAAGCCAATGATTTGAAGTACGTAGGCGTGTTTCTCGAGCAGGGTATTGCTAGTCCGCTGAAGGTTCACTACTGGCGCATGCCGTATCAGGACGATGAGCCCGTTTACGCCTATGTCGATGTATCACCAGATGGTGAAACTTGCACCGGGTGGGGCAATCAATCTCCTCCTGCCAGTACCGAGACCCAACAAGGGCCTCCAGCGGACAGTCCCGCCTTCGGCGGGCCTGCCGCTTAGGCTCGGCGTTGGGTGCTCTAAATGCGTAAGCAGCTTGCTTCGTGGCCCGGAACGACACTGCGATGGCTGGCTGTCGCTCTGTCCTGCTGGTCGCTTGTACCCCTCTTCACCAGCAGACCGCCGGCGCGTGTTGCCCTCTTTGATCAAATCGCGGCTGCGGGCATACCATACCCATTACAACGCGACATCTTGCTTGGCATTTGTACCATCGCAGTTGGGGCAGTGGTGTTAATGGCAGCTTTGCAGTTGAGGGCAGAGGGTGGGTTCTCTTGGCGCAGGCTCAACGCAAAGCTAGAGCAGAGCTCCTTCTACAGCAGTTCACCTATTGCATCCTTTTTGCTGTCAGCTACTTTCTTCTTTTCTGCGTTAATCCTCTTTCATCGGTGGTTTGAGTGATGCCGCACCCAACCAGCGCTTCAAGCCGACCTGCCTGCCTTCGGCGGCTTAAGCTAGTGTTGGGCCTAAAGAAAGCACAAGATTGAGACTTTCAGGTCTCCAAGCAGCGGGTATGAACGGAGTTTCGGCGAGGCCGCAACTGAAGCTCGGCGCTGAGGATGTAGAAAAGCTCTGAGATCGAATGATCGTTACCGGAAAATGTTCGCACTAATCACCTCCAAGCAGTTTCAATGCGCTTCAATGCGCATTGAGAACACTGTCGCAAGAAAAATTCGCCGATTCGGCGGTGATGGCCGTGCATCGCGACTTTTCCTGCAGTCTTGTTAACCCTGTCATGCTCGGCACTCACGATCTGGCGCTCTTCGTTGTCTCCGGCCTGCTGCTCAACATTACGCCGGGCGCTGACTCTCTCTACATTGCTACCCGTAGCATGGCTCAGGGCGTCCGCGCCGGTGTTGCAGCCGCCATCGGCATCAGTCTCGGCTGCTACGTTCATATCTTTGCCGCCGCTTTAGGACTGTCAGCAGTTCTCGCCACTTCCGCGGCCGCATTTACCGTCGTCAAGCTTGCTGGTGCCGCCTATCTCATGTACGTCGGGCTGTCGCTGCTCAGGACTCGTCCGGCGCTGGCGCGGCCCTTGAGTACTGTTGCCGTCGCGCCCTTGCGAACCATCCTTGCCCAAGGGTTCCTTACCAACGTCCTCAACCCAAAGGTTGCCCTGTTCTTCCTGGCTTTCGTGCCGCAGTTCATCGAGCCGTCTGCTTCCAACAAGCCGCTCGCCTTTGTCTTCTTGGGTGTCATTTTCAATCTCAATGGCACGCTCTGGTGTCTCTTTCTAGCCTGGGCTACGGCGCGTGCCGGCTCAATTGGCCTCGGGCGTCATGCCACCGCCTGGCTCAGCCGCAGTGTTGGTGCCGTTTTTGTCTTTCTTGGGGTTCGCCTTGCGCTCACCAAACAGGGCTGAAACCCGGTAGCCATAGGGCGGGGCCCTGACCCGCCTGTCGCGAAAGGCGGATCAACGATCCGCCCTGCCGCACCGGAGAATCGCCCATTGGCCGATCAGCCCCCGAAAAGGGCCTGGTGCAGGAAGCGCCCCGGCGCCAGCGCGCCGATGCCGGCCGCGACAGCGCCGCTGTAGGCGCCGATGACGAAAGCCGCATGGGCGACACGCCTGCGCGCCCGGATGAAGGCCACGCCGGCGGCGATGCTGGCGAGATTCACGATCGCCAGGACATGGATCCAGCTATAACCGTCTCGCCGCAGCCAGAACGAGGACAGGTCAGCGACAACCATCAGCAGTACCCAGGCGCGCCCCCAGCGCTTGTGCCAGGCCGTGCCCTTGGGCTGCAGGAGCATCGCGGCGCCGATGCCAAGGGCCGGCACCACCGTTGCCAGATGAATGATTCCTGCTGTGCTGAGTATCGCGGTCATCTACACCCCGCTGATGATCGGCCTGTAGTGTAGTAGTCGCGAAAATCGGATCAAGCACGGGTAGGATGCAGTCAATGCAATGAGCCGCATCTTGCGATGCTTTCACCCGTCAAGCAGCTCCTGCACCTGACGCCGCCGTCAGGTCGATTTTCTTGGTACGGATAGGGCACCATCGCTCCGCAGGTTCATAGCCTCAATAGAGAAAATGTGTATGAGGAACTTATCGTCCACCGATTGGCATCGACGCGGTTCAGGTGTCAGGTTTGGGTATCAAAATGAAGTCTAACCGGCGTTGGGCCCAAGCATGAAAACGTTCTCCATTGGCGACCTGATCGTGGATAACCTCGGCCGCGAAGGCATCTGCCTCTGTCCAGAGAAGCGCCCCAACCGCCAGTGGCTTGCCGAGCAGGAGGACGCTCGCATGTCGCAGGCGACCGGTCCGTGGTGGAATGTGCTGCCTGTCGCCGGTGGCGCTGTTATCGTTCCAGAGGACTTAGGAGCCTTCCTGCGCCGCGCCACCATTGACGACGTATTTCAGCTAATGGAATCCCAGCAATCCAAGCATGCCGGCCAGTACACGCTCGACGAGCTCTTTCAGCGACTTCGCAGCGAGCGAGCGCAGGCCCGACCAGCGATTCCAGTGGAACGTCCCCGTCTTCGGCGGGGGCGTTCCTGACCCTGGGCGTTGGGCAACATGATTCCGATCCGCGCCGATTGGGGCCAGATTGACGAGAATGATCTCGACGCGAACTGGGCGCTAAAGCAGTTTCTCGGCAAGACATTCGCGCAGGCGGAGGTCATGTTCTTCGAGGAGGTCGTGGAGCGCAACGAAACGTTCCAATCGAAGGAATACTGTTCCGGCTACCTTGCTATCGGAAACGACAGCGGTGGGTCCGCGATAGTGATCCCCTCGACAATGCCGTCAGCCCTGTTTTCCTCGTCGATCACGGCTCAACGTCGCCAGACGACTTCACACCTGCAGGCGCCAACCTCACGGAATGGGTTCACGCAAAATGTCCTTTGCCGCGGTGAGGACCAACCAATGGTTCCAGCCAGCGCAGCCGCTTTTCGTCAGCGCGGCTGAACCTGAGCGTCAGAGCTAAATGACTACCTCATCACGCGCCCTTCATGCGCCTCTGCTAGGTGGCCTTGCTGTTCTTGTGCTGTCGGCAGTGTATGAAGTAATCATGATGATCCACGGCGGCGAGCCGTCCCGTGGCGCTCAGTATCTATCCACGGCGGCCTTCTCGTTCTCCGTCGCGTGGGCCGTAGAGACAGACCGGCGGGCGCATGCATTTTCTGCCCCTTTTGAGTACAGCGCCTTCATGTTCTTCCTGTGGTGGGCACTGCTTCCCTTCTATTTGTACCGCACCAGGCGGAAGCGCGGGCTGGCGATATACGCCGCGGTGTTCATCGCCTCATTCTTGCCATACCTGGCGGCACTTGCCACGTATATGCTTCTTGCATGAACGCTCCAACAACAGGTTCAAGGGTCGATGTCCCGGCCTTCGGCGGGGCCGCCCCTGAACCTGGGCGTTGGAGCCAGGAGGCTTCCAGATGCTCAAGGTGATCGGCGGAGTTCAGATACTTCCAAAGCACAAGGCAACTTGCCATTGCGGAGCGGTGGAACTTGAACTCGACTTGCCGGACGGCATTGTGAATCCACGGCGATGTGATTGCTCGATCTGTCGTCGGAAGGGTGCCGTGGTTGCATCTGTACTCTTGAGCGGCATCCGCATTGTGAAAGGTTCTGAGCACCTGAAGTTGTACCAATTCAACACCCATACGGCGAAGCACTACTTCTGCTCGAACTGCAGGATTTATACCCACCATCAGCGGCGATCGAATCCTGAGCAATACGGGTACAACGTCGGCTGTCTGGATGGGGTGAATCCATTCCTTATTCCGGAAGTGCCAACGAACGATGGGATCAACCACCCTGCGGATCGGAAAGCGGCCCAGCAAGCCGCTCAAGCGGGCAGTCCCGCCTTCGGCGGGCCTGCAGCTTAGCGCCGGCGTTGGGCGTAAAAGACCCGTGGAGCCTGAGAGCAGGTTCTGGCGGTGGTTCCGGCTTCTGCCAGTCCTGGCGGTTGCATGGCTGGTTGTTGCTGGCCTGCTGCTGATCCAGTTCTGGCCGGCCATTCCGCAATCAAAAAATCAGTGGGCCTTGTTTGTCGCATTCGGCCCTCCGCTCTATCTCCTCGGGGAGGCCCTCTCCGAGAGGGTTTTCTCAAAGCGGAGCGGCTACGGTATGGCGCCGGCAGGATTCTCTTTCAAACGCGTCCTTGCCGGTGTTCCTGTTGCATTGGCGGTCATCGCGATTTTCGCAGGCGTGTTATGGCTACTTGCCAAACCGTAGTCGCCCAACAATTACCTCAAGCAGACGCTGCTACACAGCGCGGCTTCAGCCAGGCGTTTGACTTCATAAACCAGGGGCTCTGCCTTGAACGCGATCAACCATGCTGCAACCGCCCTGCTCATCAACAAGAAATGGCCCGGCGTGCCGTTGCTGTGGGTTCTTTTCAGCGTTCAGCTCGTTGAATGTCTTTGGGTGGTTTTCAACCTGGTGGGGCTTGAGGCCGCATACACCGAGCCTCAGATACGGGCGCTCAACGACATCCACCTGTCGCACATGCCGTATTCGCACTCCATTGCTTCCAGCATCGCGCTCTCCCTGATTGCGTGGTTCGTTCTTTCCCATCTCTTGAAACGGCCACGCTGGGCTATTGCCATTGCAGTCGCCATTTCATCGCACATCGTTCTGGATGTGGCGACCCACGTTCAGGACATACAACTTGCACCGGGTCTTGCCTACCCCAAAATTGGTTCCGGCCTGTATGGGATTCCGGCCATCGCGTTGGTGGTAGAGACCATTTACGGAATTTGGTGCTGGTGGGTCTTTCGTGGTTCAAAAGCCCTTCTTGCCGTCATCCTCATTTTCAATCTCGGTGCCCTGTCCTTTTACGTTCCCCAAATACCCGGCCCGGAGGCATTTCTTGCGGGCCATCCAAGGGTCTTTGCCGCCATCATCGGCTTTCACGTTTTTACAGGCCTGGCGGCGGTGGGCTATTTCGCGCGTTCGCACTGGCGCGCTGAAACCCAGCAAGCTGTTCAAGCAGACAGTCCCGCGGTCGGCGGGCCTGTCGCCTAACGCAGGCGTTAGCCCTATGTTCAAATGCCCAAACTGTGGTGAGGCAAGCATCAGCGCATGGCGCAAGCTGAACGCGACCCGCGTTTTTCCAGCAAGCTGCAGATCTTGTGGCCGTCTCGCGTTTGTCTCCGCGTGGGCACATGCTGCGTCGACCATCGTGGGGGAGGTTTCGCTTTGGGGCTCCGTCGCCATGGCGATCTTGCTGAAGAGCTGGGTGGCACTAGCCGCTTTCCCGATCGCCCTGTTGTCCTGGACATTGGTCGTGGGCAACGCTTTCCCTCTCAAGACCGTCGCGCCGGCGGCGGTGTCGGCGGCTCGTCGCTCCGCCATGATCCAGGCATCCATAGCAGTCGCGCTCATCTTCGCGGCCGTAGTGCTTCTGGGTTCCAAATGAGCTGTTCGCAGGAGGCACCGTGATCGATGAAAAGGGTGGCGTCGGTTCCCTGCTCTGGCGGGCGAAGGGCGATCCCAGCCGCAGATGGCTCGTCTTCTGCTGGTCAGTCTTGTTTGCCTATCGCGCGCTCAGGCCATTCCTGGGGCAAAAAAAGGCCATCGCAGTCCTCCAGACAGCGCTTTCCCGGCAATTCAAGAGACAGCGACAAGCCTATATGAACGCCCGCTTTGGCATTACACAGGAAAGACCGGAAGAGGCCTTTGAGCGTATTTCACAGAACTACAAGGCACGCGGCGAAAGCTTGTTTGGTCCTCGCTTCACTTATGTGCAAGCGATTCAGGACCAGCGCCGCAGTCACACCCACATTACAAGATGCCTGTTCAATGACTTCTTCAGGACGCACGGCGCACCGGAAGTGACGTCACTGTTCTGTGCGCTGGATACGGTCTGGGCCGATGAATTGAATCAGCCGCGTTACAAGGCTCATTTCGAGCGTCCCACCACGCTGGCAGCCGGGGACGATGCATGCCGCTTTCAGTTCTCGCGGGCGGAGGGCGAAGCCCAAGCCCCGCTTCAAGCCGACACTGTCGCGAAGCGGCAGCCCGGCTTGAGCTGAGCGTCAGGCGCCTGGAATGGATACGCAGAAACTTCTCATCTACTTTCATCTCGTTACGGTGATGCCCGCACTGGTCATCGGCACCTACATTCTGCTAAAGCCCAAGGGCACTCCGTCCCATAGACTGCTTGGCAAGTGGTATATGTCGCTGCTCATCGTCACAGCGCTTGCATCGTTCTTCATGCAGGCCCAAGTCGGCCCACGGCTGTTCAACCATTTTGGTTACATTCATCTTGTTTCGGTACTAACCCTCTACTCGGTTCCCATGGCCTACTACACGGCGCGGAAACGCAATGTGAAGAGGCACAAACGGCTGATGGTTCTCACCTACATAGGCGCCGTTGTCATTGCCGGCTTGTTCGCGCTCTTTACGCCAGGCCGTGTCCTGTACAGCGTCCTATTCGCCTAAGCTGCCATCCATCCTCAAAAGCGTCCCCATCCGCAGCAAATTGCAGCGCAGCTGACAGCAGCACGAGCAGGATGCGGCGAATACAATGAACCGCATCATTCGAGGGTGGCCTCGACAGATGCGGTTCGCTACGCTCGCCTGGAGGCGCCTACTTCTGGCACCACATCCTACGAGTTCCTCTACCGTCGACGGCTTGTCGCACAGGAAATCTGACCATGCCAGCCCACCGCATTTTCGGAACGGCCTTCGCAAAGGTGTATCCGATGTATGTTCAAAAGGCAGCGCGCAAGAATCGCAGCAAGGAAGAAGTCGATCAGATCATTTGCTGGCTGACCGGCTACGACCAGGCGGGATTGCAGCGGCAGATCGAACAGGAGACCGATTTCGAAGCCTTCTTCGCCCAGGCCCCGGCCATGCATCCGAACGCTGCGCTCATCAAGGGCCTGGTGTGCGGCGTTCGCGTGGAAGAGGTCGAAAATCCGCTGATGCGGAAGATTCGCTACCTGGACAAGCTGATCGATGAGTTGGCCAAGGGGAAAGCGATGGCGAAGATCCTGCGCTGAAAGGCCCGCAGGTGGCTTGGGAATTGAACTGCCGCGCCGGGCCTGCGTGGCCCGGCGGGCAGCACTGGTAGCTTGTAAAAGAGCATGACGATCACGGGACCCTTTCGCGGATGCCGCGCAGAGCCCTACTCGGTCGCCCGGATTATCATTTGTGTGCGACGCGAAACTGTTGCAGCGAGGCGAGAAGCGACTGGGGAGGATTGGCTGCGGAACACCCGGAGCCCTTGTCGTCCCCATGAGGAATACCTCGACTCATGAGGAATATTTTACTTGCTTGCAGGCGGAATCCATAACGGAGTTCCGTATTTTTCATGCAGGCCCGCGAACGGCGGGTCAAGGACCCGCCCTACTCGCTACGCCGCTCAGACCCAGCGAACCACAGCCGCTTCATCCACTGGAGGAATTCGGCGGTGATCGGATAGCCAGAACCGGCACCGATGACTGAATCGACGCCGCAATGCGGGCACAGCGCGGTCATACCGAACTCGTTTTCCCGGTCTTCAGGGGTATCTTCCGGATAGTCTGTCCAGTCTTCGATCTGATCTGTGGAATAGATCGACAAGCAATAAAAGCAGCCACATGAACTGCTGGCCAGCAGTTCATGTCGATGATGGATCGAGTGCTTGTGCGCTAGCCGCAAAGTTTCCTCTGAAGGCACACCCATAGCGTCGATGAGATCCGCAAGCATTTTCATGCTCCTAGATTGCCTTGACGCACCGGCCGCGGCAACAAAAAAGGCGGCGATTCTCATCGCCGCCCTTCGTTCACTTCAAGCTGAAATCTACAACCATCCCATCGCCAGCAGCTTCATCTTGATCATCAGCCAGATGAAGCCGAAGACCTGCTTGATCTGCTCCCAGGCCGAGGGCTTGTAGCGGGCGCGTTCGCGCAGGAAGTGCTGCAGCGCGGTGATGTCCTCGTCGGTGAACTCCTCGAACTTTGGCATGCCGCGCGATTCCAGCGCGCCGCCCTGGACGATGGCCTTGAAGGCCTCGTGCGACAGCGGCACCGGCGAGGCGCGCAGGTCCGGGGCGTAGCCGCCGGCGACGGCGGCGCTGCCGTGGCAGATCACGCACTGGCTGTAGACGTGCTTGCCCTTCTCGGCCAGCGCCGGGTCGATCTTGAACTCCGGCGCTTCCAGCGGCTCGACCTTGGCGATCGGCGGCGGCGACGGCGGCAGCACTGCCTTGCCGTCGAGCACGAAGGTCAGCATGCGGCGCGGGTAGGCGCGGCCGACCCAGCCGTGCTGCGCGCTGAGCGAGCCCAGCAGCGAGGGTGCGCCGCCCCAGCCGGCGAGGATGGTCACGTACTGCTTGCCGTCCACCGTGTAGGTCATCGGCGGCGCCTGCGTGCCGACGCCCATGCTGTAGCTCCACAGCTCCTTGCCGCTGACGGCGTCGGTGGCGACGAAGCGGCCGTCGGCCAGGCCCTGGAACACCAGGCCGCCGTGCGTGACGATGACGCCGCCGGCGGTGGCGCCCGGCGTCGGGTTGCGCCAGACCTCTTTCTGCGTCACCGGGTTCCAGGCCAGCAGCGAGGTGCTGCCGGCGCTCTTGGGGATGTCGTCGAAGAAGCCGCGCAGGCCCATGACGTCGCCCGGGGTCATCTGCCACTTGCCGGGCTGGCGGCCTTCGCCGTCGTAGAAGCCGGCCATCTCGCGCGCCGGGATGTAGACCAGGCCGGTGTCGGGGCTGAAGGCCATCGGGTGCCAGTTGTGCGTGCCGCCGGAGCCGGGCCAGGTCAGCGCCGGACCCTTCTCGTAACGCGAGCCGCGCACTTCCACCGGGCGGCCGGTAGCCATGTCGACCTTCTCGGCCCAGGTGACCTTGCCGATTTTTTCGGCCGAGATCAGCTTGCCGTTCTCGCGGTCCAGCAGGTAGAAGAAGCCGTTCTTGGGCGCGTGCATCAGCACCTTGCGCGGCTTCCCCGCCATCTCGACCGTGGCCGAGATCATGTCCATGGTGGAGTTGAAGTCCCAGGTCTCGTTCGGCGTGGTCTGGTAGTGCCAGACGTACTCGCCGGTGTCGGCGTCCAGCGCCACCACCGAGCACAGGTAGAGGCTGTCGCCGCCGCCGGGATTGCGCAACTGCGCGTTCCAGGGCGAGCCGTTGCCGGTGCCCAGATAGATGCGGTTGTACTCCGGGTCGTAGGTCATGGCGTTCCAGACCGTGCCGCCGGCGCCGTACTTCCACCAGTCGCCGCTCCAAGTCTTGGCGGCCTCTTCCATCGCCTTGTTCTCGAAGCCGTCGGCGGGATTGCCCGGCACCACGTACCAGCGCCACAGCTCCTTGCCGGTCTCGGCGTCGTAGGTGGTGACGTAGCCGCGCACGTGACCGAAGTCGGCGCCGCCGTGGCCGATGATGACCTTGCCGTTGAAGATGCGCGGCGCGCCGGTGATGTAGCGGTTGTCGCCCGGTGTGGTGGTCATCACCTCCCAGACCAGCTGGCCGGTCTTGGCGTCGAGCGCGAACAGTCGCCCGTCCTGCACGCCGGTGTAGACCTTGCCGTTCCAGAACGCGAGACCGCGGCTGCCCCAGGCGTAGCGCATCTTGCGCGACTCCACCTTGGGGTCGTACTTCCACAGCAGCTTGCCGCTGCGCGCGTCGATCGCATGCACCACGCTGTAGCCCACGGCGGTGTAGATCACGCCGTCCACGGCCACCGGCTGGCTCGACACGTTCCAGACATCGTCCAGCTCCAGCGACCAGGCCAGGCCGAGCTGGCCGACGTTGTCCTTGTTGACCTGGTCCAGCGGGCTGAAGCGTTGCTCGCTGAAGGTGCGGCCCCAGGCGGCCCAGTTGCTGCCGTCGGCCTCGTTGGCGAGCGTGCTGTTGTCGATGGTGGTCGCCTGCGCCGCCACCGGCGGCAGCAGTGCCGCGCTGGCCGCCAGCAGGACACCGCGGAGCTTCGCCAGCAGGCCGGTATTCTTCATTGTTCTCCCCCAGAAGGACGCTTGGATACTCCGCAGTATCGCCCCCGTCCCCGGGCCGCGCCCTCCTGCTTATGCAGTAGCCGCCGCCACCGTATCGCCGCTCATCCGCGCGCCAGCGGGACGGCAAAACCACCCGCAGGTGTAGTGGCAATCCGCCCCTTGCTGGTACACGATAGGGTTCTCGGAAACGGGGGAGACCATAATGAAAATTACCAGCCGCGTGGCTGTTGCGTTCGCCTTCCTGTCGCTTTGCGGCGCGGGAACCCTGCAGGCCGCCCCTGTCGACGGCGCGCGCATCCAGGCTGCGGACCGCGAGCCCGGCAACTGGATGTCGCACGGCCGCAGCTACGACGAGCAGCGCTACAGCCCGCTGGCGAAGATCGACCAGGCCAACGTCGGCCAGCTGGGCCTGGCCTGGCACTACAAGCTCGACGTGGACCGCGGCACCGAGGCGACGCCGATCGTGGTCGACGGGGTCATGTACACCACCGGCGCCTATTCCATCGTCTACGCGCTGGACGCACGCAGCGGCAAGCTGCTGTGGAAGTACGACCCCAAGGTGCCGCGCGACTGGTCCGGCAACGGCTGCTGCGACGTGGTCAACCGCGGCGTCGCGGTGTGGAAGGGCAAGGTCTACGTCGGCAGCTTCGACGGCCGCCTGATCGCGCTGGACGGCAAGACCGGCAAGCCGGTGTGGACCACCGACACGGTGATCGACCGCAACCGCAGCTACACCATCACCGGCGCGCCGCGCGTGGTGAAGGACAAGGTGATCATCGGCAACGGCGGCGCCGAAATGGGCGTGCGCGGTTATGTCTCGGCCTACGACGCCACCAGCGGCAAGCTGCTGTGGCGCTTCTTCACCGTGCCGGGCGACCCCAGGCAGCCGCCCGAGAACAAGGCGATGGAGATGGCACGCAAGACCTGGTCGGGCGATGCCTACTTCGCGCAGGGCGGCGGCGGCACGGTCTGGGACTCCATGGCCTACGACCCGGAGCTGGACCTGCTCTACATCGGCACCGGCAACGGCTCGATGTGGAACCGCAAGCTGCGCAGCCCCGGCGGCGGCGACAACCTGTTCCTGTCCTCGATCGTCGCGCTCAAGCCCGACAGCGGCGAGTACGTCTGGCACTACCAGACCACGCCGGGCGACACCTGGGACTACACCGCGACGCAGCACATCATCCTGGCCGACCTGCGCATCAAGGGCGAACTGCGCAAGGTGCTGATGCAGGCACCGAAGAACGCCTTCTTCTACGTCATCGACCGCAAGACCGGCGAGCTGATCTCGGCCGAGAAGTTCGCGCCGTCGAACTGGGCGAGCCACGTCGACATGAAGACCGGCCGGCCGGTGGAAAACCCGGAGGCGGACTGGACCAAGGAAGCGCGGCTGATCTATCCCTCGCCGTTCGGGGCGCACAACTGGCAGCCGATGTCCTTCAATCCGAAGACCGGGCTGGTCTACATCCCGATGCAGGAAACGGTGATCGTGCTGACGCCGGACAACAACGCCAAGTACGTGCGCAAGGGCGTGTTCAACGTCGGCCTGCAGCCCTTCGACGTGCCGGAAGACGCCAAGGCCCTGCAGCAGGTTGCCGACGCGCACAAGGGCCACCTGCTGGCCTGGGACCCGGTGACCCAGAAGGCGGTCTGGGACCAGCCGCACGTCACGATCTGGAACGGCGGCACGCTCAGCACCGCCGGCGGCCTGGTGTTCCAGGGCAGTGCCGACGGCCGCGCCGTGGCCTACGCCGCCGACAGCGGCAAGAAGCTCTGGGAGGCGCCCGCCAATACCGGCGTGATCGCCGGGCCGGTGACCTACAGCGTGGACGGCGAGCAGTACGTGACCTTCATGGCCGGCTGGGGCGGCGCCTTCGCACTGACCGGCGCCATGGCCAACGTCGCCAAGGTCCAGCCGGAAGCGCGCGTGCTGACCTTCAAGCTGGGCGGCATGGCGCAGCTGCCGCCGCCGAAGAAGACCGTGACGCCGCTGCCGAAACTGTTGCCGGTGACGGCCGACGCCGCCACCCTGGGACTGGGCCGCGCGCTGTACAACGGCTATTGCAGCGTCTGCCACGGCTTCAACGCGATCGGCGGCGGCGTGCTGCCGGACCTGCGCTACCTGACGCCGGAAAAGCACCAGCTGTTCCCGGGCATCCTCGCCGGCGCCTACGCGCAGAAGGGCATGCCGGTGTTCGCCGACCTGCTGCCGCCGGAGTACCAGGCGGCGCTGCAGCAGTACATCATCAAGCGCGCACACGACCTGGAGCAGGACCTGGCGCAGCAGGGCAAGCCGGCGCAGGAGCCGGCGAAGAAATAGCGAAGGAAACTACAGAAGCCCGGCTGCCCGCAGCGCCTCGGGAATGCTGCGGGCGGCCACGGCGTAGATCACCGAGCCCTGGGCGGTGATGCCGGCGGCGCGGTAGCCGCCGGAATTGAGTCGCGTCAGGCGCAGCACCAGGGAACCGTTTTCGGCGTAGACCAGGAATTCCGGCGGGACAGTGTCGGCCTCCTCCCAGCGGTGCCAGAAGGGCCGGAACATCGCGGGCATCTGGGCGGCCGCCCGCTCGAAGCTGCGCTGGAGTTCCTCGCGCTCTCCGCCGGTGAAGCCCAGCCCTTCGCGTATCCCCATACACCGGCCTTTTTAGCCGCAAACACCCTGGCACTCCGCAAGCATTACGCCGTTCTGGCCCGAACGGATGCGGCCAGTATGTTTTATCCATGCCCCCGCATGGTTTCAGCCATACACCCGCCCCGCATACACCCCCAGGCCGCGCGCCACGCTCGCGAACGGGTCGCCGATCACCTGCTCGCTACCCGGGAAGGCGGCAGCGATGGCCTCGCGCAGCACGCGAATACCGGTCGATCCGCCTGTAATGTACACCGTGTCTACTTCCGCGGCTGTGACATTTGCCCGCTTTACGGTCTCCAGCGCGGTGTCGACGATGCGTCGCAGGGCGTCGTCGATGGCGAAAGCCAGCGTTTCCTGGTTGACCGTGGTCATCAGGCCCTTTTCGACGAAGGCCAGGTCCATGCGGTTGCGACCGCCGTCGGCAACCGCCACCTTGGCGTCCTCCACCAGGCCGGCCAAGCGGTGACCTTCGCGGTCGCGCAGCACCTTCATCAGGCGGTTGTGGAAGTTCGGCGTCTTGTAGAACGGCCGCAGGGTCTCGGCGTTGGACAGGGCGCGGGGGGTGTAGAGGAAGTTGATGCGGTGCCAAGTGGCCAGCTCGAAATAGATATGCGAGGGCACCGGCTTGCCCTCGCGGCCGGGGCTGTTCAGGCCCAGGCAGGGCATCACCGAAACCAGGCTCAGCTGCTGGTCGAAGTCGGTGCCGGCGATGTGCACGCCGTCGCTGGCCAGCACGTCGGCGCTGCGGTCCAGCTTGCCGGCGCGATCAGGGCCCAGGCGCACCAGGGAGAAGTCCGAGGTGCCGCCGCCGATGTCCACCACCAGGGCCAGGACCTCGCGGTCCAGGCCGGTCTCGTAATCGAAGGCGGCCGCGATCGGCTCGTACTGGAAGCAGACCTCGCGGAAGCCGATCTCCCCGGCGATTTCCCGCATCGAATTCTCGGCGGCGCGATCGCGGGTGGCATCGTCGTCGACGAAGTGCACCGGGCGGCCCAGCACCACGCGCTCCACCGCTCCGCCGGCCTGCTCCTCGGCACGCCGCTTCAGGTGTGCCATGAAGCCGGAAATGATCTCGCGGTAGGCCACGGACCTGCCGTTGACCAGGGTGGTCTCGCCCAGCAGCTCGCTGCCCAGCAGGCTCTTGAGCGAACGCAGCAGGCGGCCGCTGTAGCCCGCCTGATACTCGGCGACGGCCTGGCGGCCGAACACGGTGGTCTGCTCGTCGGCGTTGTAGAACACCGCGCTGGGCAGCGTCGGCCGGTCCTGCTCCAGCGCCACCAGGCCCAGGGGGCCCGCCCCGCCGAGGCAGACGGCGGAGTTGGAGGTACCGAAATCGATGCCGGCGTAGGGCTTCATGGGGGCAAGGATTAAAAAGGGTCGCGATTCTACCCGCAGCCGCGCCGGCGTGCCGCCGCTTTGCAGGGTCATGGGGGGATGCTAACGTCGGCCGCAGCCTCTAACGGAGAACCTTACATGGGATGGATCCTGCTCGTCGCCGTGCTGCTGGTCATCGTCTTTTTTATCGCCATTTACAATGGCTTGGTCACTTCGCGCAACGGCTACAAGAACGCCTTCTCGCAGATCGACGTGCAGCTGCAGCGGCGTTACGACCTGATTCCCAACCTGGTGGAAACCGCCAAGGGCTACCTCAAGCACGAGCGCGAAACCCTGGAGGCGGTGATCTCCGCCCGCAACCAGGCGGTGTCCGGCCTCAAGGCCGCCCAGGCCAACCCGGGCGACCCGCAGGCGATCCAGCAATTGCAGGGCGCCGAGGGCATGCTGGCCGGCGCGATGACGCGCTTCATGGCGCTGGCCGAGGCCTACCCCGACCTCAAGGCCAACCAGAACATGATGCAGCTGACCGAAGAACTCAGCTCCACCGAGAACCGCGTCGCCTTCGCCCGCCAGGCCTACAACGACGCCGTGATGAGCTACAACAACAAGCGCGAGGTCTTCCCCAACAGCATCGTCGCCGGCTCCTTCGGCTTCAACCCGGCGCAGATGCTGCAGCTGGAAACGCCGGCGGCGCGCGCGGCGCCGAAGGTGTCTTTCAACTGAATGGTGCTTGCCCGCAGGAGCGGCTGTCCGCCGCGAAGCAAGGTGATCATGTCGACCGGCGTTCGCGGCCAACGGCCGCTCCTACAGGGCTGACCCGCCCATGAACTTCTTCGAGCACCAGGCCCAGGCCCGCAGCAATTCGCGCCGGCTGGTGGCGATGTTCCTGCTGGCGGTGGCCGGCGTCGTCGGCGGCCTGGTGGCGCTGATGCTGCTGGTGCTGAGCCTGGGCGAGCCCGAGCAGGGCGCGCGCCCGCTGGCGCTGATCGCCCGCGACCACCAGGCCGTGCTGGCCTGGACCGCCGGCCTCAGTGCCGGCGTCATCGCCCTGGCCTCGCTGTTCAAGACACTGGCACTGGGCCGCGGCGGCTCGGCCGTGGTCTCGGCGCTGGGCGGCGAGTTGGTCCCACCCGACAGCCGCGACCCGCAGCTGCGCCGCCTGCGCAACGTCGTGGAGGAGATGGCCATCGCCTCCGGCGTGCCGGTGCCGGCGATCTACTGGCTGCCGCAGGAGACCGGCATCAACGCCTTCGCCGCCGGCTACGCGCCGACGGACGCGGCGGTGGCCGTCACCCGCGGCGCGCTGGACAAGCTCACGCGCGATGAACTGCAGGGCGTCATCGGCCACGAGTTCAGCCATATCCTCAACGGCGACATGCGCCTCAACATCCGCATGATGGGCCTGCTGTTCGGCATCCTGGTGATCGCCATCGCCGGCCGCAAGCTGATGCGCCTGTCACTGGAAGCCGACGACGCGCGGGCGATCGCCGCCGGCGTCGCGGCGGGCCTGGCGATGACCCTCGTCGGCTACCTCGGCTACCTCTTCGGCCAGCTGATCCGCGCCGGCGTGTCGCGCTCGCGCGAATACCTGGCCGACGCCTCCTCGGTGCAGTTCACCCGCCAGGCCTCGGGCATCGCCGGCGCGCTGAAGAAGCTCTCCGGCATCGACAAGGGGGCGAAGCTGGACAACGCCTCGCGCGAGGACGTCAGCCACATGCTGTTCGGCGACGGCATCGGCTACGGCGCGCTGTTCGCCACCCACCCGCCGATCCTGCAGCGCATCCGCAAGCTGGAGCCCGGCTTCGCGCCCTCCAGCATCGCGGCGCTGGCGCGGACCTGGAACGATCCGGGCTTCCGCATCGACGACGAGGACGTCTCCGGCTCGCCGGTGTCGGCGCTGCAGTCGCCGCAGTCCAGCGTCATGCTGCGCGCGGCGGGCGTCGGCGCGCAGGTGGCCGCGCCGACCGACGCCGACCTGCTGCTGGCCACCGTGGTGCACCGCTCCCTGCCCCATGCGCTCGCGTCGATGGCACGCGAACCCGCCACCGCGCCGGACCTGCTCTGCGCCCTGCTGCTGGACCGCGACGCCACGCAGCGCGCCGCACAGCTGAAGCTGCTGGGCGAGGCCTGCGGCACGCGCCGCAGCGAGGGCGCGGCCGGGCTGGCCGAGTCGCTGGCGCCGCTGCATCCCTCGCAGCGCCTGCCGCTGGCCTCGCTGGCCTTCCCCGCCCTGCGCTCGCTGCCGCACGCCGAGCTGGGCCAGCTGATGCGCGCGATCGGGCAGCTGATCCAGTGCGACGGCCGCATCAGCCTGTTCGAATACTGCCTGGGCCGCCTGCTGCGCCAGCAGCTGCAGGACCTGCTGCACCCGGCGGCCGCCAGGCCCGCCGGCAACGCCTCGCTGGATACCTGCGCCGATGCCATCGCGGTGGTACTGGCGACACTGGCGCAGCAGGGGCATGCCGACGCGGCAACCGCGCGCGCCGCCTTCCTGGTGGGCAGCCAGCATCTGCTGCCGCGCCGCACCCTGCGCTACGACCCCGTGCAGGACTGGCATGCCGCGCTGGACCGCGCCCTGGAACAGCTGGACCAGCTGCGGCCAATGGCCAAGGAAATGCTGCTGGAAGCGCTGGTGCGCGTGCTGCAGCACGACGGCCGCGTCACCGTCGCCGAGGCCGAGTTGCTGCGGGTGATCTGCGGCGCGCTGCGCTGCCCGCTGCCGCCGGCGCTGGGCGAGCCCTGAGCGGCTCGCGGACAAGACATGCCGACGCTCCTGCTGCGCCCTGCCCTGCTGGCGGCACTGCTGCTGTCCGGCTGCGCCGCGACGCAGGGCCTGCGCCCTTTCGCCAGCGATGGCTGCAGCCTGTTCCCCGACCGCGCGCCGCTGGGCAAGACGGACTGGTGCGGCTGCTGCCTGGCGCATGACCTGGCCTACTGGAAGGGCGGCACGGAGGAAGAGCGGCTGCAGGCCGACCGGCAGCTGCGCGACTGCGTGGTGGCGAAGACCGGCGACAAGGCGCTGGCGGAGACGATGCTGGCGGGGGTGCGGGCCGGTGGCGCGCCGCAGCTGGGCACGCCGTTCCGCTGGGGGTATGGCTGGCCAAGAGGGCGGGGTTACGAGGCGCTGAGCGAGGCGGAGCAGCTCAAGGCGGCGGAGATGGAAGGAAGCTATCGCGCCGGGAAGGCGCAGGCTTGTGGCCGGTCACCTGAATGACCTGGTCGCGAGCTTGCTCGCGACAGGGTGGGTGTAGCCAACAGCTCTAGTTCGTATCCTGCGGCGGCCCGCCATCCGCCGGCCGGCCGTGCACCTCGGCGACCGGCGCCTCCGATGCCGCAGGCTTGCCGCCGACACGCGCCGACTGCGCCATCTTCAGCACATCGATCGTCGCCGCCTTGGCCAGCGAACTGCCGCCGATACGCTTGTTGGCCTGGCGCACGATCTGCTCGCGCACCAGCGGCTCCAGCACCTGTGCGCGGTGCAGCAGCTCACCGGGAATGTTGCGGCCGTCGAAGCGCAGGCGCACGTTGTCCGGCTCGATGGGCCGCGGCACCAGCTTCATGATCAGCGGCTCGTAGGTCTCCACGTCGAGATCGACATGGATCAGCACGTCGATATCGACGTCGAAGGGGATGTTGAGGATGCGCAGCTCCAGCAGCATGTCGCCGAACAGCTCGAGCCGGAAACCGACCTTGGGCAGCAACTCCATGCGCGGCTCGACCTGCACGTCGCGCACACGGAAGGAATAGGAGCCGACGATCAGGTCGGCCGGCATGCGCTTCAGCGAGCCGTCGATGGTCTCCTGCAGCAGGCCCTCGATCTCCTTGCGCAGGCGGCCGGCATTGACCACCTGGCGGATGAAGTTGTGGCCGAACTCGGCGTAGGAAATGGGTTTCAGATCGCTCATGCGGCCTACTCTACCCCCTTCCCACCAGCCTTTGGAAAGCTCCCCGACGATTGCGAAGAAGCCGTAGCGAACGGCCCGAGGTTGCATCGAGGAGCGGAGCCGTACTGAAGTACGGCGAGCACCGGAGATGCAAGATCGGGCCGTGCAGTAGGCTTATTCGTGATCGTCTGCCACCTTCAGCACCAGCTTGCCGGTGTTCTCGCCCTTGAACAGCTTGAGCAGGGTCTCGGGGAAGGTCTGCAGGCCCTCGACGATGTCCTCGCGCGACTTCAGCTTGCCGGCGACCAGCCAGCCGGCCATCTCGCGGCCGGCGATGGCATAGCGGTCGGCGTAGTCGAACACCACCATGCCCTTCATCGAGGCGCGGTTGACCAGCAGCGACATGTAGTTGCTGGGGCCCTTCACCGGCGTGGTGTTGTTGTACTGCGAGATCGCGCCGCAGATGACGATGCGCGCGCCGCGCGTGATCTGGGTCAGCGCCGCGTCGAGGATGTCGCCGCCGACGTTATCGAAGTAGACGTCGATGCCCTTGGGGCAGTGCTGCTTCAAGGCCGTCTTCACGTCCTCGGCCTTGTAGTCGATGCAGGCGTCGAAGCCCATCTCCTCGACGGCATAGCGGCACTTGTCGGCGCCGCCGGCGATGCCGACCACGCGGCAGCCCTTGATCTTCGCGATCTGGCCGACCACGCCGCCCACGGCACCGGCCGCGCCGGACACCACCACGGTCTCTCCCGCCTTGGCCTCGCCCACTTCCAGCAGGCCGAAGTAGGCGGTCATGCCGGGCATGCCCAGGGTGCCGAGCCAGACCGGCAGCGGCGCCAGGCCGGGGTCGATCTTGTTCACCGCGCGACCGTCGGACAGCGCATATTCCTGCACGCCGAAGGTGCCGACCACGACCTCGCCGACCGAGAACTTCGGGTGCTTCGAGGCGATGACCTTGCCGACCGCGCCGGCGCGCATCACCTCGCCCAGGCCCACCGGCGGGATGTAGGACTTGCCGTCGTTCATCCAGCCGCGCATCGCCGGGTCCAGCGACAGGTACAGCACCTTGACCAGGAACTGGCCTTCCGCCGGCTCGGGCATCGGCTCCTCGGTGCGCTGCCAGTCGCTGTCCTTGGGCAGGCCCATCGGGCGGGCAGCGAGGCGGATCTGGTGGTTGATCGTCATGTGGTTCTCCAGTTGTGAGTGTCAATCAGCAGTCCGCAAATGAACGCAAAGAACGCAAATAGAAGCAGGGCGTTTCTGCTTGATCCATTCGTGTTTATTTGCGTTCATTTGCGGACCATTACTGCTTTCAGGCTCAGGCGTTGATCGTGGCTAGCGCCAGTTCGGCGTAGCGCTGGGGTTGTTCGAGGTCGGGGAAATGTCCGCAGTCGGCAAAGTGCTCGACGCGGGCCTGCGGCATCAGGTCCTGCAGGGATTCGGCGCGCGTGCGGCGATGGCTGCGGTCGCGGTCGCCCCAGATCAACAGGGTCGGCGTCTTCACGCCCTCCAGTTCACCGTCGCGCGCATGCGACAGCCCCTGCACGACGCCGGCCAGGCAGAAGCAAGCCCCATGCGTCAGCGCGTGATCGGCGGGTGCGTGGAATTCGTCGAAGCGCGACTTGTCGGGCAGGGCGATGCCGTACCAGACGCCGGCGAAGCGGCGGCGCGCCACGCGCATCAGCACTTGCCCGACCACCGGGACCTGCAGCGGCTTCGGCACGTTCTTCTGCGTCCAGCCGCGCATGCTCTGCATCGACGGCGTCTGGCACAGCAGCAGGCGGCGGATGCGCTGCGGCGCGAGCTTCGCGGCGGCGATGGCGTAGAGGCCGTTGGCGCAGCTGAAGTGCAGCGCCGCCTCGCGAATCTCCAGCGCATCCATCACCGCCAGCACCGCGGCGGCGCCGTCCTGCAGGCGGTGGCGGTAGCTCATGGGCGGCTTCGACCAGCCGAAGCCCGGCAGGTCGAAGCAGACCACGCGCGCATGCGGGCGGAGCCGAGCGAGCACATCGGCATGGTGCTCGATGACATTGGGACCGTCGGGCACCATCAGCACCACCGGCCCCTTGCCTCCAGTGTCCAACACCCGGATGCGGCCAGCGCGGGTATCGACCCTGCGCGTACCCACCGGCCAGGCAGCAGCATCCGGCTCGGAGAACGAACGGTTCAGCAGGCTGTCGAGGGCGTGGGCGAGCATCTCAGGTCTCCAGGATGTGCCCGGTCTCGGGCGCCGTGCGGCCTGCGACCAGCTCGCCCCATATCGCCTGCCACTGCGCCGGCGCATGGTGCTGCACGCGCAGCCAGCGGCGCAGCGACGGCAGGAATTCCGCCCAGGCGACGGCGAAACGCTGGTCGATACCGCCGGGACCCCAGTCCTGCGTGCGCTTCTTGATCTGGCCCGGCGCGAAGAAGAACTGCGGCTTGGCGCCCGGCAGGGCGTGCTGGGTCTGGCGTTCCTCCCAGTGGGTGGCGCCGACGATGCAGCTGTGCTGCAGCGATTCACGGAAATGATTGTGCACACGCGACAGCAGGCCGCCGTCGCCGGACATGTCGACGTAGACGCCAGGCACGTCGGACGGCAGGCTCTCCAGCGCGTCGTAGCCCAGCACCCGGTCGTAGTGCCCGAGCTGCTCGCAGAACCCGCGGTTGCGCGGCGAGGTCAGGCCGATCACCTCGCAGGACTGCGGGCGGTTCAGCGACAGGCGCTGCGCCACGCCCAGCGCGGTCTTGCTGGACGCGCTGGCAATGACCACCGAGCGGCCACCGAACAGTTCGTTGTCGGCGAGGAAATCCTCGATCAGGAAAGACGTGATGTAGAGCGGCGACAACAACGCCTGCTCGTCTTCCTGCCCCGGATCATGCGCCGGATCTGCCGAGACACGGCGGTAGAGCTGGTAGGCGGCGGGCAGCGCGCGGCGATGGGCCGTGCCATCCATGAAACTGGTGGCCCCGACGCGGCCCGGCTGCACCACGAGGTGCGAGGACATCGGCAGGTAGCCGTAGACGCGCTCACCCTCGGCGATCTCCGCGCAGCGCGAGCGCTCCACCCGCGCGAAACCCCAGACCGGGATACGCCCCCAGCCTTCGGCCGCCGGGAAGAACTGCCAGTACTGCATGGCGTCGCCGAAGACACCGTAGGTGACGTTGTTGGCGGTGAGCGCGAAGCGCTCGACACGAAGCAGCACCTGCCCGTCCTGGATTTCCGGCACCGCCGCCTCGGCCACGCGGCACTGGCGCAAATCCTTTCGGGCCACTTCGAAATCGAATGCGTGCATGGTTTACTCCGGGGGAGAGATCAACCGCGACTGTAGGTCAGGCCACCGTCGACCTTGATGACGGCACCGCTGGTGTAGGAGGACGCGTCGGATGCGAGGTACAGCGCCGCGCCGACGATTTCCTTCGGATCACCCGCACGGCCTGCCGGCACGCTGCGGTTGATGCTGTCGCGCAGCGGCTCGGGCCAGGCCTTGGCGATGTCGGTCAGGAAGGCGCCGGGCACGATGGTGTTGATGCGCACCTTGCCGCCGTACATGTGCGACATGCCCGCTGCCATGGTGTGCAGCGCGCTCTTGGCCATGGCGTAGGGCAGCTCGTGCTCGCTGGGCTGCAGCGCGGCGATGCTGCTGACGTTGATGATGCTGCCGCCCCCGGCCCTGGCCATCTGCTCGGCGGCGAGCACCGACAGGCGGAACGGACCCTTGAGGTTCAGGTTCAGCACCTTGTTCCACAGGTCTTCGCCGATCTCGCCCAGCGAGGGATACAGCGGCGAGGCGCCGGCGTTGTTGACCAGGATGTCGAGGCGGCCGAACTCCTGCTGCACCACCGCCATCAGCCGCGTGGCGTCCTCCCAGCGGCCGGCGTGGAAGGCCACCGGCAAGGCGCGCACACCATGCGCCTTGCGCAACTCCTCGGCCACCGCCTCGCAGGCCTCCAGCTTGCGGCTGGCGATCACGACATGCGCGCCCTGCGCGGCAAAGCCGCGCGCCATCTCCAGGCCCAGACCGCGACTGCCGCCGGTGACGACGGCCACCCGGTCCTTCAGATCGAACAGCTTGTCCATGCCCTGGCCTCCTTTTCGAGACAGGTTCGAGACAGGCAGAGGGAGGCTTACTTCTTCGCCCGCGAGGAGGTGTAGGCCGCCATCGCTTCCTTGGGCACGTAACGCCCCAGCTCCATCTTGCCGATGGCGTTGCGGTGCACCTCGTCCGGACCGTCGGCCAGGCGCAGGGTGCGCGCCTGCGCGTAGGCGTAAGACAGGCCGAAGTCGTCGGTCATGCCGCCAGCGCCGTGGACCTGCATCGCCCAGTCGATCACCTGGCAGGCCATGATCGGCGCGGCGACCTTGATCATCGCGATTTCCTTGGCCGCAACCTTGTTGCCGACCTTGTCCATCATGTACGCGGCCTTCAGCGTCAGCAGGCGCGAGGAGTCGATCGCGATGCGCGCATCG
The DNA here is from genome assembly GCF_003428335.1 of Solimonas sp. K1W22B-7. Lineage (GTDB taxonomy): Bacteria > Pseudomonadota > Gammaproteobacteria > Nevskiales > Nevskiaceae > Solimonas_A. Next base: position 903,538 of record NZ_CP031704.1, on the reverse strand, counting down.
GCGATGCGCTCCAAGGTCACGGTCTGCGCTGCCACCGGCTTGCCGAAGGCGGTGCGCGTCAGCGCGCGCTGGCACATCTTCTCCAGCGCGCGCTCGGCCAGGCCGATCAGGCGCATGCAGTGATGGATGCGCCCGGGGCCGAGGCGGCCCTGTGCGATCTCGAAGCCGCGGCCTTCGCCCAGCAGCATGTTGGAGGCCGGCACGCGCACGTTGTCGAAGTCGATCTCGGCGTGGCCATGCGGCGCGTCGTCGTAGCCGAACACCGGCAGGTGACGCAGGATCTTGACGCCCGGGGTGTCGCGCGGGATCAGGATCATCGACTGCTGACTGTGGCGGCTCGGGTTGTCCGGGTCGGTCTTGCCCATGAAGATGAAGATCTTGCAGCGCGGGTCATTGGCGCCCGAAGTCCACCACTTGCGGCCGTTGATCACGTAGTCGTCGCCGTCACGCACGATCGAGCTGGCGATGTTGGTGGCGTCGGACGAGGCCACGGCCGGCTCGGTCATGGCGAAGGCCGAGCGGATCTCGCCGTTGAGCAGCGGCTTGAGCCAGCGCTCCTTGTGCTCCTCGCTGCCGTAGCGCTCCAGCACTTCCATGTTGCCGGTGTCGGGTGCGGAGCAGTTGAACACCTCCGGCGCCCACAGCACACGGCCCATGATCTCGCAGAGCGGGGCGTACTCGAGGTTGGTCAGGCCGGCGCCGCGCGAGGACTCGGGCAGGAACAGGTTCCACAGGCCGGCGGCCTTGGCCTTGTCCTTCATCTCCTCGATGATCTGCGTCGGCTGCCAACGGTCGCCAGCGGCCACCTGCTCGAAGAACTTCTTCTCGTTGGGGTAGATGTGCTCGTCCATGAAGGCATTGAGGCGAGCCTGCAGGTCCTTCACTTTCTGCGAGTATTCGAAATCCATCTGGGTATCTCCTCGTCGTCTGGTCTCCTCTCTCCCGCTTGCGGGAGAGAGGTGGGAGAGAGGGGTTCTGTAGAGCTTGCAGGAGTTACAGAAACCCTCTCCCCTGCCCCTCTCCCGCAAGCGGGAGAGGGGTTCGATTGGTGATTACTTCTTGCCTATCTGCTGCACCTTCTGCCACGCCATCTCAGCAAGCGGCCTTGCCGCCGCCCCCATCGCCACCGCCTGCTTGCTGGCGGCAGTGCCGTCCTTCACGCGGCCGGCGATGCCCTGCAGGATCGCGCCGAGGCGGAACAGGTTGTAGGCGATGTAGAAATCCCAGTGTCCCGGGTCGATAGCGTCACGGCCGGTGCGCTGGCAGTAGGCGGCGATGTGCTCGGCCTCCGAGGGGATGCCCAGCTCGGCCAGCTTGTAGCCGGCCAGGCCGCGGAACACGCCCTTGGGGATGTGCCAGGTCATGCAGTGGTAGGAGAAGTCCGCCAGGGGGTGCCCCAGCGTCGACAGCTCCCAGTCCAGCACGGCCAGCACGCGCGGCTCGGTGGGATGGAAGATCATGTTGTCCAGGCGGTAGTCGCCGTGGACCACGCTGGTCTCGTCGCCCGGCGGGATGTTGGCCGGCAGCCATTCGATCAGCTGGTCGAAGGCCTCGATCTTCCCGGTTTCGGAGGCGCGGTACTGTTTGCTCCAGCGGTCGATCTGGCGCGCGAAGTAGTTGCCGGGCTTGCCGTAGTCGCCCAGGCCCACGGCCTGGTAGTCCACCTTGTGCAGCGCGGCCATCACGCGGTTCATTTCCTGGAAGATCGCGCGGCGCTGTTCCGGCGTGGAATCCGGCAGCGCCGGGTCCCACATGATGCGGCCCTCGACGCAGTCCATGACGTAGAACGGCGTGCCGATGATGCTGTCGTCCTCGCAGAGCGCGTAGGTCTTGGCCACCGGCACATCGGTCCTGGCCAGCGCGGTGATGACCTTGTACTCGCGGTCCACGGCGTGGGCCGAGGCCAGCAGCTTGCCCGGCGGCTTGCGCCGCAGCACGTACTTGCGGCCCGGCGTGATCAGCTTGTAGGTGGGATTGGACTGCCCGCCCTTGAACTGCTCCACCGTCAGCGGCCCGGCGAAGTCCTCGACGTTCTTCGAGAGATAGCTTTCCAGCGCGACGGCGTCGAACTGGTGCTTTTCCTGCACCGGCATCGTGCCGGTGAAATCCTTCTGGTCCGACACGCTCAGATCTCCTGCGGGGTGACGACGAGCTTTCCGGAAACGCGGCGGTCCATCAGCAGGCGGATCGCCTCGGCACCACGCGACAACGGGAAGGTGCCGGCGATATGCGGCTTGAGCTTGCCTTCCTTGAGCCAGCCGATCAGCACGCGCAGGTCGGTCAGGTTGTTCATCGGCTCGCGCTTGGCGTAGTCGCCCCAGAACACGCCGACGATGTCGCAGCCCTTGAGCAGCGCCAGGTTGATGGGAATCTTCGGGATCTCGCCGTTGGCGAAGCCGATCACCAGCAGGCGGCCGCGCCAGGCGGTGGAGCGCAGCGCCACCTCGGTGTAGGCACCGCCGACCGGGTCATAGGTGACGTCCACGCCCTTGCCGCCGGTGAGCGCCTTGAGGCGTTCCTTCAGGTCTTCCTTGCTGTAGTCGATCAGTTCGTCGGCGCCGTGCTCCTTGCACACCGCCAGCTTCTCGGGACTGGAGGCGGCCGCGATGACGCGCGCGCCCAGGACCTTGCCGATCTCGATGGCCGCCAGGCCGACACCGCCGGAAGCACCGAGTACCAGCAGCGTTTCGCCGGCCTTGAGCTTCGCGCGGTCCTTCAGCGCGTGGTAGGAGGTGGCATAGGTCATCACGAACGAAGAGGCGGTGACGAAGTCCAGGCCCTCGGGCATCGGCAGCACGGCGCGGGCGTCGGTCACCAGCAGCTCGGCGAACGCGCCCCAGCCGCTGAAGCAGATCACCTTGTCGCCCGGCTTGACGTGCTTGACCTTGGCCCCGACCGACTCGATCACGCCGGCGCATTCGCCGCCCGGCGAAAACGGGAATTCCGGCTTGAACTGGTACTTGCCCTGCACGATCAGCGTGTCGGGGAAATTGACGCCGGCGGCGTGCACACGCACCACCGCATCGTTGTCGCCCGGCGTGGGGTCGGGACGGTCTTCCAGCACCAGCGCCTCGGGCGGCGCCCATTGGTTGCAGATCAGGGCTTTCATGGGTGAGTCCTTGTCTAGCTTTCTAGGATTAAATGAACCGTTCACACCGAGTAGCGCCGCGAAGCGTCGCGTATCGAGGTGCAGCACGTCCCTCGATACACCGCTTCGCGGCACTCGGGATGAACGGTTCGGGGTTCATCACGGCAGATGAACGGTTCGGGGTTCATCACGGCATCGGATTCCGCGGTTGCCCACCATCGATGATGTCGCGCAGGCGCATCTCCACGGCGGGCTTGATGTTGGCGTGGGTCAGGATATAGAAGCGGTTTTCCTTCACCGCATCGATCGTCACGCGCGCCACGTCGGCGGCGCTGATCTTTCCCTTCTTCACCGCCTGGCGCACGCGCTCCTCGTAGGCCGCGGCCTCGGGATTGGCGGCGGCCAGCTCGCCGGGGCGGTTGCGCGCGGCGTCGGCGATGCCGGTGTTGACGTAGGCCGGGCACAGCACGGACACGCCGATGCTGGCCTTGGCCGCCTCCAGTTCATGGTGCAGGCACTCCGACATCACCACCACGCCGTGCTTGCTGACGCAGTAGACGCTGGAGGCCGGCACGGCCAGCAGGCCGGCGACCGAGGCGGTGTTGACGATGTGGCACTCGTCGCCCTGCTTGAGCATGCGCGGCACGAAGTTGCGGATGCCGTGCACCACGCCCATGAGATTCACGCCCAGCACCCATTCCCAGTCCTGCTCGGTGGTGGTCCAGGTGGGGCCGGCCACGGCGACGCCGGCGTTGTTGAACAGCAGTTGCACGCTGCCGTACTCGGCGTAGGTGCGCTCGGCCAGCTGCTGCACCTGCCAGGACTGCGAGACGTCGCAGCGCTGCAGCAGCGCGGCGGTGCCGGCGGGCAGCAGGTCCCTGGTCGCCTGCAGGCCCTTTTCGTCGACGTCGGCCAGCGACAGGCGCATGCCTTCCTGCGCGCAGAGCAGCGCCAGCTCGCGGCCGAAGCCGCTGCCCGCACCGGTGATGACGGCGACCTTGCCGGCGAGCGTCTTCATGCGATCAGGTATCCGCCGTCGACGTTGAGCGCCACGCCGGTGGTGTAGCTCGCCGCCGGCGAAACCAGGTACAGCACCGTGCCGGCCATTTCGTCGGGCTGGGCCACGCGGTTCATCGGCACGTGCTCCAGCACCTTGGTGACGATCTGCTTGTTCTGCACCAGGGTGGCGGCGAACTTGGTGTCGGTGAAGCCCGGCAGCAGCGCATTGACGCGCACCTTCTGCGGCGCGCACTCGCGGGCGAAGGCCTGGGTCATGGAGATGACCGCCGCCTTGGTGATGGAGTAGATGCCCTGCAGCGGGCCCGGGATCACGCCGTTGACCGAGGCGACGTTGACGATGCTGCCGCCGCCGTTCTTCGCCATCGCCTTCACGCCCCTGGAGGACATGAAGAAGTAGCCGCGGATGTTGACGTCCACGGTCTTCTGGAAGGCACCGAGGTCGGTTTCCCAGATCGGGCCGAAGTGCGGGTTGGTGGCGGCGTTGTTGACCAGGATGTCGAGGCGGCCGTGCTTCTGCTCGATCTCGGCGAAGATGTTGTCGATCTGCGCCATCTCGCCGATATGGCAGGCGATGGCCTCGGAACTGCCGCCGGCGGCGCGGATCGATTCCGCCACCTTCTCGCAGTCCGGCAGCTTGCGGCTGGACACGATCACGTGCGCGCCGGCGTCGGCCAGCGTGCGGGCGATGGACTCGCCGATGCCGCGGCTGGCGCCGGTGACCAGGGCGATCTTGCCTTTCAGGCTGAACAGTTCGGTGGGGGTCATCAGGGGTTCCTCAACGGTAGGTAATATTTTTCGGTTCCCGCGTCTGTTCCAGGTGCGGGTAGGCATTCATGTAGCTGATGGTGATCTGGCCGGGCAGTTGCAGCAGCTTGGTGAACGAGCTGTTGGCGATGGTCCAGTTCAGCGCCGCCGTGCGCGCGTCGCTCAGGCCCAGCAGCTCCTGCGAGATGGCGGCCATCGGCCCGCCGGAGGTGAACACCACGGCGCGCTTCGACTTGTCGGTGTCGCTGAGCACACGCTGCAGGGCGCCGACGCAGCGGCCGCGGAAACCCAGCCAGCTCTCGCGGTACTCGGCGTCGTACTGGCCGCTCATCCAGCGGCCCATGGCGTCCTCGAACAGCTGCTGGAAGGCGCGGCGCGGGTTGTCGTGCTGCGCCAGGTAGCCACCCATCGCCGCTTTCGCCTGCAGATCCGGCCGGCTGACGTTGAGCATCTGCACGTGGTCGTACTCTTCCAGGCCGGCGTCGATCACCCATTCCGGTTCCGGCGGCATCCCGGTCATGGCCCCCAGGCAGGCCTCGGCGGTCTGGCGGTGGCGCTTCAGCCCCCCCACCACGACGCGGTCGAAGCTCATGCCGCACTGGGCGAACCAGACGCCCAGCAGCCGCGACTGCTCGTAGCCGAGCGGGGAAAGCTGGTCATAGTCGGCGGCGCCGAACGACGCCTGACCATGCCGCACCAGGAAGATCTGCCCCATGGATCACCGTTTTTCGAGTTGCCGGGAGCTTAGGAGCCTCCATACAATCATTCAAATGAATAGATTGAATCAGCGTCCATAAATGAAATGAATCTGAACCGGATCGACCTGAACCTGTTCGTGGTGCTGGACGCCATCTACACGGAGGGCGGGATTACCCGTGCCAGCCGCAAGCTCAACCTGACCCAGCCGGCCATCAGCCATGCCCTGGGGCGGCTGCGCGAGATGTTCGGCGACCCCCTGTTCGAGCGCGACGGCCGCGCCATGGTGCCGACGCCGCTGGCGCGCAGCCTGATCGAGCCGGTGCGGCGCTCGTTGCGCGGCCTGGAGATCACGCTCAACGAGGTATCGCGCTTCGACCCCGCCAGCACGGAACGCCGTTTCACCCTGTCGGTGCGCGACGTGCTCGAGGCGACCCTGTTGCCGGTGCTGATGCGCCGCATCACCGACAGCGCGCCGCAGATCTCGGTCAACACCGTGCGCGTGGACCGCCGCGAGCTGGAGGCCGAACTGGCCGCCGGCACGGTGGACGCCGCCATCGACACCCTGCTGTCGATGTCCGACAACATCCGCCGCATCCGCATCGCCGCCGACCCGCTGGTGGTGATCGTGCGCGCCGACCATCCGGCGGTGGGCGAAGGCATGGACATGGACACCTACCTGCGCCAGGACCATATCCTGGTCAGCTCGCGCCGCAGCGGCCCCGGGCTGGAGGACGTGGAACTGAGCCGCCTGGGCGTGGAACGCCGCGTGCGCCTGCGCTGTCAGCATTACTTCGCCGCCTGCCGCGTGGTGAGCCTCACCGACCTGGTGCTGACCATGCCCGAGAGCTATGCCCGCATCGCCAACCGCCAGTACAACAACCGCATCCTGCCCTTCCCCCTGTCCGTGCCTATGCTCGACGCCTACCTCTACTGGCACGTCAATGTCGAGCAGGAGCCGGCCAACGTCTGGCTGCGCGACCAGCTGATCCAGTCCTTCGAGAGCTGATGCGGACCGTTTCTTGCAACGGCAGCCTCATGCCGACCACACGCCTGCTTGCCGCATTGCTCGTCGCCGGGCTCAGCGCCTGCGCCACTAGCTGGGACCCCGAGCCAGTGCCGCGGCCGCAGCCCCCGCCGCAGCCGACCTTCGTCCCCGCGCACACGCTGGTGCAGCGCTGTCGCGAGGTGGCGCCGCAGGTCCACCCCTGGCGCGCGCGGCAGATCCATTCGGCGATCCTGCATTACGACCTCAGCCGCGCCTACCGCCGCGGCGCCAGCGGCATGAAACCGCTGGACCGCCAGCGCGCCGAAGCCCAGGAGCGCGATGCCTGGGGCACCCTCTGGGAGACCTGCCAGCCGGTACTGGCGGCCAGGCCGGAGCCGCCTGCACAGGCGTATTAGGGCCTGTTCCTGTCCCGCAGCTCCGCTCAAGCGCAGTCGCCTGATCGCTAAAGATTGTGATTATTTATATAAAAATATAGTTATTTTAAACAAAACACAGTGACCCTTCGGACATGCCGCCCGGTATGCACGGCACTGGTCCCGCGGCGCGGCGGCGCCTAACCTGAGTGCCCTTTTAGAACCCTCCCGGAAGATCGCCATGGCCTCCCGCCCCAAGACTGCCCCGAAGTCCCCCGCCCAGACGCTGGCCCAGTCCTTCCGCCTGCCCAACGGCGTGGCGGTACCCAACCGCCTGGCCAAGTCGGCGCTGAGCGAGGCCCTGGGCACGATGGACAACCGCCCGACCGAGCGCCTGGAGCGGCTCTACGCGCGCTGGGCCGACGGCGGCATCGGCCTGTGCATCACCGGCAACGTCATGATCGACCGCCGCGCGCTGGGCGAACCGGGCAACGTGGTGGTGGAAGACGAGTCCGACCTGCCGGCGCTGCGGCGCTGGGCGGCGGCCGGCACGCGCCGCGGCGGCCAGCTGTGGATGCAGGTGAACCACCCGGGCAAGCAGTCGCCCAAGGGGCTCAACCGCGAAACGGTGTCGCCCTCGGCCGTGGGCTTCCGCGCCGACATGGCGGCGTTCTTCGCCATGCCGCGCGAGCTGACCGACGCCGAGATCGAAGGCCTGATCCAGCGCTACGGCAACACCGCGCGCATCGCGAAAAAGGCCGGCTTCACCGGCGTGCAGATCCACGGCGCGCACGGCTACCTCGTCAGCCAGTTCCTGTCGCCGCACCACAACCGCCGCAGCGATCGCTGGGGCGGCAGCGCCGAGAACCGCCGCCGCTTCGTGCTGGAAGTGCTGGCCGAGATGCGCCGCCAGGTCGGCAAGGACTTCCCCATCGGCATCAAGCTGAACTCGGCGGATTTCCAGCGCGGCGGCTTCACCGAGGACGAATCGCTGGACGCGATCCGCGCGCTGGTGGAGGCCGGCATCGACCTGGTCGAGATTTCCGGCGGCACCTACGAGGCACCGGCGATGACCGGCATCACGCAGAAGGCCAGCACGCGCAGCCGCGAGGCCTACTTCCTGGAGTTCGCCGAGAAGGTGCGCGCCGCGGTGAAGGTGCCGCTGATGCTCACCGGCGGCTTCCGCAGCCTCGACGGCATGGCGCAGGCGGTGGGCGACGGCGCCATCGACTTCGTCGGCCTCGGCCGCCAGCTGGCGGTGGAGCCGGACGTGCCGTCGCGCCTGCTCGCCGGCGAAGAACCGCGCCACAGCATCCGCCCGATCGTCACCGGCATCGGCATGGTGGACCGCATGGGCCTGATGGAAGTGGCCTGGTACACGCGCCAGCTGCGCCGCATCGGCGACGGCGGCAACCCCAGGCCGCGCGAGTCGGGCCTGCAGGCTTTCGCGATCGGCATGATCGAGAATGGCTGGAATACGTTCAGGACGAGAAGGCTGCGGGCTTCGTAAGGCCGGACGCACGCTCGGCTCCCTCTCCAACCAGGCGAACGGCTTCATGCTTGCCCACGCGGGGTGCGCACCCCGCGTGGGCAACGCAAGCGTTCCCCACCCTGCGACGACCTTATAGCCGTCCATCGATCTTCCACCCCCGCCCGGCTTATGCACAGCCGAAAGTAGGTCTTCAACACTCCTGGGAGGCGCCCTCCCGCCGCTAAGGTCGGCAGAGGTCCGTATCGCGGACCCGCGCCAGGAGGACGCCCGTGGCAGGCGACGCACCAGAAGGACCCGGGACGGCAGTCACCAAGGTGCTCGCCGGCCAGCATGGCGAGGCGCTGTTTCGCCTCGCGGTGGAAGCCTCGCCCAGCGCCATGGTCGTGGTCGACCAGAGAGGCGATATCCGGCTGGTCAACCAGCAGGCGGAGCGCCTGTTCGGCTATCCCCGCAGCGAGATGCTGGGCCAGCGCGTCGAAATGCTGGTGCCCCAGCGCAACCGCGAGCGTCACCCGGGGATGCGCGGCGGCTACCTGTCGCACCCGGACACCCGCCCCATGGGCAGCGGCCGCGATCTCTACGGCCTGACCAGGGAAGGGCACGAGGTGCCGATCGAGATCGGCCTCAACCCGCTGAAGACCGAGGAAGGCACCTTCATCCTGGCTTCGATCATCGACATCACCGAGCGCAAGCGTTCCGCGGAACGCTTCCGCCTGGTGGTGGAAGCCGCCCCCAACGCCATGATCATGGTCGATGCCGAGGGCCGCATCACCCTGGTCAACGCGCAAACCGAAAACCTGTTCGGCTACCCGCGCAGCGAACTGATCGGCCGGCCGGTGGAAATGCTGGTGCCGCACGGCCACCGCAGCCATCACCCGGGCCTGCGTGAGGGCTATTTCGCCAGGCCGCAGACGCGCTCCATGGGCGTAGGCCGCGATCTCTACGGCCAGACCCGCGACGGCCGCCAGGTACCGATCGAGATCGGCCTCAACCCGATCGAGACCGCCGACGGCCTGTTCGTGCTGGCCTCGATCATCGACATCACCGAGCGCAAGCGTGCCGAGCTGGAACTGCGCACGCTCAACCAGACCCTGGCACTGCAGATCGACGAGACCACTGCCGCGCTGGGCAAGCTGCAGGTGGCGCAGGGCCAGCTGGTGCAGGCCGAGAAGCTGGCCTCCCTGGGCAGCCTGGTCGCCGGCATCGCGCACGAAATCAATACCCCCGTGGGCATCGGCGTCACCGCCGCTTCGCACCTGGACATGGAGGTGCGCAGCATGGACCAGGCGGTGGCCGCCGGCAGCCTGACCAGGAGCCAGTTCGAGCGCTTCCGCCAGTCGGTGGCGCAGTCCAGCGACATCATCCTGATGAACCTGCGCCGCGCAGCCGAGCTGATCCAGAGCTTCAAGCGCGTGGCGGTGGACCAGTCCAGCGACGAGCGCCGCCGCATCCGCCTGAAGGCCTACTTCGAGGAAGTGCTGGTGAGCCTGCGGCCGAAGATGAAGGCCACGCCGCACCGCATCGAGCTGGACTGCCCCGAAGACCTGCAACTGGACACCATCCCCGGCGCCTGGTCGCAGGTGCTGACCAACCTGGTGGTCAACGCGCTGTCGCATGCCTTCGAGCCCGGCAGGCCGGGCCTGATGCGCATCGTGGTGGACAGCGACGATTCCGCGGTGCGCGTGCGCTTCCATGACGACGGCCGCGGCATCGCCGCCGAAAACCTCGGCAGGATCTTCGACCCCTTCTTCACCACGCGGCGCGGCCAGGGCGGCACCGGCCTGGGCCTGCACATCGTCTTCAACATCGTGCACCAGACCCTCGGCGGCAGCATCGCCGTGGACAGCAGCCTCGGCGCCGGCACCTGCTTCACCATCGGCCTGCCGCGGGCGCAACCCCATGGAAGAGAATCATGAACACCGACCTGCAGGATGAGCTGCTCAGCTTCGCCGCCGAACCCGCGCCGCCGGAAGACGGCCACGTCGTCGCGCCCTGGAAGATCCTGGTGGTGGACGACGAGGAGGAGGTGCACCGCGTCACCCGCCTGGCCCTGGGCGACATCCACGTGCACGGCCGGCCGCTGATGTTCATCGACGCCTACAGCGGCCAGGAGTCGGTGGAGATCATGCGCCACCAGCCGGACATCGCCATGGTGCTGATGGACGTGGTGATGGAAACCGAGCACGCCGGCCTGGACGCGGTGCAGGCGATCCGCCACGAATTGAAGAACCGCTTCGTGCGCATCGTGCTGCGCACCGGCCAGCCCGGCCAGGCGCCGGAGCACGAGGTGGTGCGGCGCTTCGACATCAACGACTACAAGGAAAAGACCGAGCTCACCACCACCAAGCTCTACACGCTGCTGCACACCGGCCTGTCGCTGCACCGCGAGCTGGTGGCAATGGACCAGGCACGCATGGGCCTGGAGCAGGTCATCAGCGCCTCGGCCGAGATGTTCGAGCAGCAGTCGCTGGAGAAACTGCAGCAGGGCCTGCTGCAGCAGCTCGCCGCCCTGCTCTACGCGCGCCGCGACGCGGTGATCGTCAGCACCGGCATCACCGCCGCCGTCACCACCCACGGCCTGCGCATCGTCGCCGGCACCGGCAGCTACCAGGGCAGCGAGGGCCGGCTGGCCGAAGAGGTCCTGCCGCCGGAGGCCGTGGCGCATATCGAGCGCGCCTTCATCGACGGCCTGATGGTGGTGGGCGAGCACCACTTCGCGGTGCACTTCGCCACCCGCTCGGGCAGCCGCCACGTGGTGTACCTGAGCAGCGAGTCGCGCTTCGAGCCCTCGGACGTGCGCCTGGTGCAGCTGTTCTGCCGCAACGTCACCATCGCCTTCGAGAACCTGGCGCTGAACGACGAAATCCGCCGTTCGCAGCGCCAGCTGATCCTGCTGCTCAGCTCGGCGATCGAGGAACGCTCGCCGGACCTGCGCAACCATGTCCAGCGCGTGTCGAACTACGCCATGCTGCTGGGCCGCCTGCTGGGCCTGGGCAAGGGATCGGTGGACGCCCTGGGCGTGGCCGCCGCGATGCACGACCTGGGCAAGATCGCAATCCCGGATGCCGTGCTGAACAAGCCCGGCAAGCTCAGCGACGAGGAGCGACACCTGATGGAAAGCCACGTCACCCGCGGCAGCGCCATGCTCAAGGGCCAGGAAGGCCAGTTGCTGCGCCAGTCGGAAATGACCGTGGCGCAGCACCACGAGCACTGGGACGGCGGCGGCTACCCGCTGGGCCTGCGCGGCGAGCAGGCCGACCTGTTCGCGCGCATCACCGCGGTGGCCGACGTGTTCGACGCGCTCACCACCGCGCGCTGCTACAAGGAAGCCTGGAGCACCGAGCAGGTCACGCAGTACCTGCGCGAGCAGAGCGGCAAGCAGTTCGAGCCGCGCCTGGTAGATCTGTTCCTGGCCAACATCGGGCAGTTCCTGGAGATACAGAAGCGGTTTTCGGCGCCGGCGGACTGAACGCCAGCAAAAGTCAGCGTGACACTCCCCTCGCCCGCTTGCGGGAGAGGGGTTGGGGGAGAGGGTTTCTGTAACTGTCGCAAGATTTACAGCTCCCTCTCCCGGCCCTTCGGGCCACCCTCTCCCGCAAGCGGGAGAGGGGACCGATGGATTTTGTGGGCGAACTACTGATTCACCACACTAGAACAACGTCCGCGTCTGCTCCTCCACCGGCACCGGTGCCGGTTCCGGCTCCGCCACCCGGCTGGTATTGCGCCCGCCGTCCTTGGCGGCGTAGAGCGCGCGATCGGCGCGGCGCAGCAGCTGGTCGGCGCTGTCGCCGACGCTGCCCAGGGCGATGCCGATGCTGACACCCAGCTGCAGCGTGCCCTGGTCCAGCATGAAGGGCTTGCCGACGCTCGCCAGCAGCTTGCGCGCGACGAACTGCGGTTCCTCGCTGGAGCGCAGCTGCTCCAGGATGATGACGAACTCGTCGCCGGCGACGCGCGCCACGGTGTCGGTATTGCGCACCGCGCCGCGCAGGCGCAGCGCGATCTCCTGCAGCACCTCGTCGCCGGCGGCATGGCCGTACTGGTCGTTGATGCCCTTGAAGTGGTCCACGTCGATGAACAGCAGGGCCAGCGATCCGCCGTAGCGCTGGATGCGGTTCAGCGCGGCACCCAGATGGTCGTGCAGCTCGCGGCGATTGGCCAGGCCGGTCAAAGGGTCGAAGCGGGCGAGTTGCTGCAGGCGCTGCTCGGCGCGCTTGGCGACGGTGACGTCGCTCATCATCATGTAGAGCCCCCGCACCGCACCGCCCTCGACGCGATCGGGCACGAAGCAGACCTGGATGTGGCGGGTCTGCCCGCCGAAGCGCAGCGAGAAGCTGCCCTCGGCGCGCGCGCCGTGCATGGCGCAGTCCACGTAGTAGCGCTGCGCCTCGATCATCTCCGGCGGCAGCACCCGCTCCATGTGCCGCCCGATGACATCGTCCGACGCCTTGCCGAACCAGGCCTCGTGCGTGCGGTTGCAGAAGCGGTACACCCGTTGGGCATCGATATAGGCAATCACCGCCGGCAGGTTGTCGGCGATCATGCGCAGGCGCTGCTCGCTGGCGGCCTGGTGCAGCTCGGCACGCTTGCGCTCGGTGATGTCGAGCACCAGAGAGTAGAAGCCGACGATATTGCCGCGCTCGTCATGGTCGGGCACCAGGTCGACGCGCTGGTGGCCCTCGCCGGGCAATTCGCGGGCAATGCGCTCGAAGCGTACCGGCTGGCCGTTCATCACGCTGGCCAGCGGCCCGGCGAAGTCGGCCAGCATGTCCTGTCCGAACATCTCCTGCACCGGGCGGCCGATCATGTCCTCGGGCTCGAGGCCGTAGCCGTGGCGGTAGTAGCTGTTGGCGAAGCGGAAGCGCCCGTCGCGGTCGATGTAGCCGACGTAGGCCGGCAGGTGGTCGGTGATCGAGCGCAGGCGCCGCAGCGCCTGCTGCAGGCCCTGCTCGTACTCGCCGCGCTGCTCCAGCAGCGTGGCCACGGTCAGCGCCATGCCGGAGGCGCAGACCAGGTAAGCCTGCAGCATCAGCGCTCGCGCCTGCGGCGGGATGCTGCCCCAGGGCGCCTGCTCCGGCAGCGGCAGCAGCAGCCACAGCAGGGCGACGACGGCGAGCAGGCCCACGCCCACCGCGGCGCCGCGGTTGCCGTGGCGCAGCACCATGAACAGCAGCGGCGGGAAGGTCAGGAACAGCAGCGGCGGCAGCCAGCGCGAGACGCCGAAAGCCAGCACGGTCATCGCCACCAGCAGGGCGCTGGCCGGCAGCCAGGCCCGCAGACCGGCATCCAGCGGCCGCCCGGCTGGCCGCCGCAGCGTCATCACCAGCGGCGCGACGATGGCCATGCCCAGTACGTCGGCCGGGTACCAGACCGCCAGCACCTGCAGCATGCCGGTGCCGCCATGCTCCGAAAGGATGGTCGCCGCCAGCAGGGCCGAGGCGGCCGGCGCCAGCAGCACCGCGAACAGGCCGAACTGCAGCAGCACGCCGCTGCGGCGCAGGTCGCAGTCGGGCCCCAAACGGTGCTGCAGCAGGCCCAGCGCCAGGGCCACTTCCATGCTGTTGCACAGCGCCAGGCTCAGGGCCAGGGCCAGCGGATCGCCCGCGACGACATTGGCGAAGACGTTGCCGCCATAGCCGGCCACCAGCGCCGGCCACCAGCGCGCCGCCGGGGTACCGGCGAGCAGGCCGACCAGCAGACCGTTGGCCAGCCAGATGCTGGAGATGCGCCCCTCCGGCGGCGTCAGCGCGATCGCCGCCCAGCAACTCAGCGCCACCAGCAGGAACAGGCCTGCCAGTTTCGGAAATGAGCGCAGCTGCGGGACGGCGAAGGCGGACATATCGGCGTCGAAAGGATTCCTGCTCGGCTTAGCGGCAGCTTTGCAGGGCTCTTGAGTGCGTGGCATTCCGCCCGTCCGCCGTGGCCTGCCGCTGACCGGAAGCATGGCCTCCGAAGACTTCGCGAAAACCATGTTGTCGGGGAAACCCCGAGGACATAGCTATCGGCTTGCACAAAACCCGTTCCCGGAAACCAGTATTTCGCAGGTGGACTTCTGGGCATCACCGTCCGCGGCCATCGGCAGCGAGGTAGGATGCGGTGAATGAAATGAACCGCATCAATCGCGACCGATGCGGTTCGCAGGCTCACTGCATCCTACGTGCTGGGAATACGCGAATTTGGCGTCTTTAATCGAGCAATCACAGCCCTATCCGCGATGACATTCGAACTTCCGCCGGCGGGCACGGTCTTCAGTTACTTCGGAACGCGTAGATTTCCATGGTTCCGAAGAGATGTCGCGCTCGCCAGAGTCTTGAAGGTTGACCCACAAAGAAAAGCGATTCACGTCCGGACTTATCAGGCATTCTCGAATGGATCAGAAGCGCAGCCCGTAGAAATAAATCACATGCCGATGTCCGTGTATGGATTTTCATCCTCCCTGGCGAAGTACTTTGGCATACATGAATTTCCTCTGGATACGGAAACCATTGAACTCATTTCACATTGGGAGAGGCGGCACGACATGAGAACCGCCTCCCCTTTTTCCGTGCGCATCTGTGCTGCAGAGAGCATGTCACTCGACCTTCTGCGTGCCGAGATCGGTTCAGAAGCAGCGACCAGGAAGATCATTCTCTCCAGCTATCCACTTCGCACGGATGATGGTTCCTACTCCAAGATCGAGATCGTAACTGCGTCACGGGACGAAGGATTTCAATAGGAAGGCTCAAGGGCCAGGTTCGCGTGTTCAGGAAGTACCCGAAACCAGGCCCGTTGGAATCGCTTCGCGGCGTTCCGCCCATCCACCGCTGCCCCCAACGGAAAACGCCACCGCTGATGCGATGGCGTCGCCCCCTGAATCCCGACAGGCAGCGGAACTGCGTGCAGGTATCGACTGCTTGTTTTAAATTGTTCGATTTAATTGAATTAATATTTAATAAATCACGTATCAGCTCTTCGCCTCCGTGCAGACGAAATTCGCCGCCTCGTCGCTGCTGCCCTTGCCGGTCCAGCGCGCAACCTGCGGATAGGGACACAGCGGCCGCGTGCGCTGCGGCCTGGCTTGGGGTGGCGCCAGCAGGGGCTTGAATTCGCCCTTGTGCTTGGCCGCGACGATGGCGCCCGGCGCGATGCCCTTTTCCACCCAGTCGGTGAGCGCCGCGTTGATGTCCGAACCCGGCTCGCCGCTGCCGCCGCCCGGCAGCTGACCGAAGCTGTTCGGCCCCGGCCCGCCGAAGCAGTGCTCGAGTCCCGGCACCAGGTAGAGGCGCGCGAAGCCCTGCACCGCGTCTGCGCCGAGCCTGCCCTGCACGCTTTCGTAATACTGGATGGTCTTGCGCGCCGGCAGCGCCGGATCGTTCCAGCCGTGGTACATGATGAGCTTGCCGCCGCGGGCGACGAAGCGCGAGAGATCGGGGTTGGTGGCGTTGTATTCCTGGCCCAGGATGCCGCGGTCCGCGACCGCGAGATCGCGGGTGACGTCGAAGTTCTCCAGCGCCCAGGCCGGATCGCTGTGGATCAGATTGCGGTTGAACTCCAGCGCGTAGGTGTAGAAGATGCTGTCGCGCGGCTGGTCGCCGACGAACCATTCCCGCCACATGTCGCCGTCCTCGTTGCCGGGGTCGTATCCCAGCAAGCGTCCGCTGGGGCCACCGGCACCCGAGCGAATCGCCTTCAGGGTCTGGATCTGGCCGTCGCTGAGGCAATCCTTGCGGTCCTCTCCCTTGCAGCGCAGCGATTCGGGCTGGAACGGGCAGCGGCGCGGATCGTCGATCAGGCCGTCCTTCAGTCCGTCGATGGCGTCGCAGGCCGCCAGGGTGGCGGCGGTGACGGCGGGCAGCTTCTTCGGTGGAATCCAGCCATCCGGGTTCCGGATCAGCATCTGCTGCTGCACCCAGGCCATGTTCGTGATCAGCGCCGTGCCATCGGCCGCGGGGCAGCCCGCGAGAATGCCGTCGTAGTCCTCCGGGTGGCGCTGCGCCTCCATCAGGCCCTGGCGGCCGCCGTTGGAGCCGCTGCTGAAGTACGAATAGTTCGGGGCGCGACCGTAGTAGGCCTTGATCGCCGCCTTGGCGGCCACTGCCGTTTCATGGATGGCGCGATTGCCGTAGTCCTTGATCAGCTCGGGGTTGTTCAGCGCCCAGCGTCCGTCCTTGTCGTTGGCCTCATGGCCGGTGTCGGTGGCGGACACGGCGTAGCCGCGCGACAGGGCGACGGTCAGGCTGAGGGTGTCGATGCTGCCGGCGAAGCCGCCGTTGCCGATGCCCTGGTAGCGGCCGTTCCAGCCGCTCTCCGGCATCCAGACCAGGGCATGCACGTTGGATTGCGGCGAGGGGCGCAGGCGCAGTTCGACGCGGCAGGACGGCGGCAGGCTGAAGCCGGGAATACCCAGCAGCATCGAGCGCCAGTCGAGATGGAAGCCGCCCCGAACGCGGTCGACGGACAGGACTTCGCCGTTCTGCAGCTGCATTTTCCCGAGACTGTCGCAGGCGGAAACCGCCGCCTCGCCGCCGTGGGCGCAGCCGGTGAAGAGCATCGCGGAGAGCAGCCCCGCCATCAACCGGATCGGTCGCTTCATTCTGGTGTTCTTCCTCGTGGCACAGGGCGGCGGAATCGGCAGGGCAAGGTGCGCAGGCCGGCTCCGGGGCGGTACAACGAGGCTAAGGGCGGCCCACCCTGGAAACCCCTCCCCATGAGGGAGGGCATGGGAAAAAGGCGCCGCCACTGCCGTCACGGCGCCCGGTTCAGCCTCTGGGACAGCCCGTGCTCAGGCGGCCGCCTTGTCGGTGGCGCCATCGGCCGCAGATCGCAGGCCCATGAGCCGCAGCACGCGCTGCTTGAGATCATCGACCAGCTCGAACACCACCGGCACCACCAGCAGGCTCAGGACGGTGGAGGTGACCAGGCCACCGATCACCACCACCGCCATCGGCGCGCGGAACGTGCGGTCGCCCTCCAGGCCCAGGGCGATCGGTGCCATGCCGGCCGCCATCGCCACCGTGGTCATCACGATCGGGCGCGCACGCTTGTGGCAGGCATCGACCAGCGCATCGACGCGATTCATGCCCAGGTCGCGGCGCGCCATGATCGCGTACTCCACCAGCAGGATGGAGTTCTTGGTGACGATGCCGATCAGCATCAGCAGGCCGATCAGGGAGGCCATCGACAGCGACATGCCGAATACCCAGAGCAGGCCCAGCGCGCCGCCCGCGGCCAGCGGCAGCGCCGTGAGCACGGTGATCGGCTGGCCGAAGTCGTGGAACAGCAGCACCATCACGGCGTAGACGCAGAAGATGCCGGCCAGCATCGCCAGCGAGAAGCCGGTGTACATGTCCGCCATGTTCTCCAGGTCGCCCGAGGTGATCTGGCGCACGCCGGCCGGCAGGTTCTTCAGCGCCGGCAACTCGTTGGCCTGCTTCAGCACGTCACCCAGCGGACGGCCGCGCATGTCCACCGACAGCCGCGCATTGCGGTGGCGGTCGTAGCGGTCGATCTGCGCCGGCCCGTCGACGACGCGGATGTCGGCGATGTTGCCCAGCGGCACCGAGGCGCCGTTGGCGCCGCGCACGCGCAGCTGCGCGATCATGTCCGGGTCCTTGCGCGCTTCGGGGTCCAGCTGCACACGCACGTAGACCTGGCGGCCGGGCAGGTTCAGGCGCGGCAGGTTGAAGTCGTAGTCGCCGGTGGTGGCCACGCGCACGGCCTCGCCGATGGCGGCGGAGGTGATGCCCATGGTCGCCGCGCGGGCGAAATCGGGGCGGATGACGATCTCCGGCCGCAGCAGGTTCACCGAGGAGCTGATGGCGCCCACGCCGCGCAGGCGGCGCAGGTCGGCCTCCGCATCGCGCGCTGCTTTCTGCAACACCACCGGGTCGTCGCCGGCCAGCACCAGCTTGAGCTTTTCGCCCGGCGCGCCCTGGCCGATGGTGATGCGCACGCCCGGCACGTCGTCCAGGGCCTTGCGCACCGCATCCTCCATCTGCCGCGGGTTGCGCTCCCGATCGCGCAGCGGCTTGAGCATGGCCATCAGCTGCGCATTGCGCACGGCGCCGGTGGTGGAGTCGCGCAGGTCGCCGGTCTGGATGCTGACGCCGACGGCGACGTAGACCCGGATGACCTCGGGCTGCGCCTCGAGGATCTTGCGCGCGCGCTCGGCCATGGCGGCGGTTTCCTCCAGCGTGTTGCCGGGGGGCCCTGCAGGGTTACCGCCAGGGTCGAGACATTCTTCGGCGAGATGAAGTCGTTGGGCAGCTGGCTGATCATCACCATCGAGGCCACGAAGAACGCCGCGGCACCGGCCGAGGTGATGAAGGGATGCTCCAGGCACCAGCGCACGCTGACCAGGTAGCGCTTCATCACCGGGCCGTCGACCTCTTCATGCTTCGGCGGCTTGAGCAGGTAGGCCGCCATCATCGGCGTCAGCAGGCGCGCCACCAGCAGCGAGAATCCCACCGCGACAGCGGCCGTCCAGCCGAACTGCTGGAAGAAGGCGCCGGTGAGGCCGCCGACGAAGGCCGTGGGCAGGAACACCGCGACCAGGGTCAGCGAGGTGGCGACCACGGCCAGGCCGATCTCCTCGGCGGCGTCGCGCGCGGCATCCAGCGGCGACTTGCCCATGCGCAGGTGGCGCATGATGTTCTCCACCTCGACGATGGCGTCATCCACCAGGATGCCGATCACCAGCGTCAGCGCCAGCAGCGTGATCAGGTTGAGGTTGTAGCCGAGGATCGACAGCACCAGGAAGGTCGGGATGATCGACAGCGGCAGGGCCACGGCCGAGACGATGGTGGCGCGCCAGTCGCGCAGGAACAGCCAGACCACCAGCACCGCCAGGATCGCGCCCTCGTACATGGCATGCATCGAGGCGTCGTAGTCGGCCTGGCTGGTGTCGACGATGTTGGCCACCTCGACGAAGCGCACGCGCGGATCGCCGCGCGTGACCTCCGCCACGGCCGCGCGCACACCCTTGGACACCGAGACCTCGTCGAAGCCGCGGCCGCGGAACACCTGGAAGCCGACCACCGGCCGGCCGTTGAGCATCGCCAGTTCGCGGCGCTCGCCGCCGGTGTCGCGCACGCGGGCCACGTCGGCCAGGCGCAGGCGGCGCCCGTCGGCCAGCGGCAGCGACAGCTGCGCCAGCGCTTCGGCGTCGGCGACGGTGCCCTGCAAACGCACCGACTGCTGCTGTCCGCCGAGGTCGCCGCGACCGCCCGGGGCTTCCTGCTGCATGCTGCGCAACTGGCCGCTGATCTCGCCGGCGGTCACCCGCAGCGCCTGCAGGCGCACCGGGTCCAGCTCCACCCGCACCTCGCGCGTGCTGCCGCCCTGGCGCACGATCTGCGCCACGCCACGGATCGCCAGCAGCTTCTTGGTGACCACGTCATCGACGAACCAGGACAGGTCGGCGGGATCCATGCCCTCGACCTCGACGGCATAGGTCAGCACCGGCATGCCCGAGGAATGCATGCGCGACACCACCGGCTCCTGCAGCTCGGCCGGCAGGGTCGAGCGGATGCGGGTCACCGCGTCGCGCGTGTCGACCAGGGCCTCCTGCACGTCCTTCTCGTAGTCGAACTCCACCAGCACGCTGACGACGCCGTCGGTGATGCTGGTGCTGAGGTGGCGCACCGCGCCGATGCTGGCGACGGAATCCTCGATCGGCCGCGCGACCTCGTTCTCCAGCTGCTCCGGCGGCGCGCCCGGCAGGCGCGCGTCGATCATGATGGTGGGGAAGTCGATGTCGGGAAAGCCCTGGATGCCGAGGCCGCGGAAGGCCACCAGGCCCGCCACTGTCAGCATCACGAACAGCAGGATCGACGGCGTCGGCTTGTAGATCGCCCAGGTGGAAAGGTTCACGGCTTGCCCGCCGCCCCGACCACCTGCACCAAGTCACCGGCATTGAGGAAGGCGCCGCCCGACTTCACGAAGCGATCCGCCGGCGTGATGCCGTCGAGGATCTCGATGCCCTGCTGACGCCGGCGCCCGGTCTGCACCTTGAGCTGCTGCACGCGGTTCTGCGCGTCGATCTTCATCAGGTAGCGGTTGCCGTCACGCAGCACCACCGCCGACTCCGGCAGCACCATCGCCTCGCGGCCCGGCAGCTTGAAGTGCCCCGACAGGTACATGCCGGCGGACAGGCCGCTGGCGGCCGGCAGGTCGACATAGGCCAGGCCGTTGCGCGTGCCGGTATCGACCATCGGCGCCAGCTGCCGCAGCGTTCCGGCGATCTCCGAACCGTCCAGCGCGGCCAGGCTCACCGGCATGCCCGGCGCCAGGCGCGCCAGCGCCGCGGCCGGCACCTCCGCGCGCCACTCCAGGCGATTGCGCCGCAGCAGGCGGAACAGCTCGCTGCCCATGCCGCTGACCGCGCCGACGGTGGCGCTGCGCGCGGAGATCACGCCGTCGTCGGGCGCCACCACGCGGGCATAACGCAGCTTCAGCGCCTGCGTGTCGCGCTGGGCGCGCGCCGAGGCCAGCTGCGCCTCGGCGGCGGCGGCCGTGGTGCGGTAGGTCTGGATGGTCTGCCGCGTCATCGCCTCGCTGGATTCCAGACGATCGGCACGCTCGGCGTCGGCCCTGGCCTGGGCGTTGCGCGCCGCGGCCTCGGCCAGCAGCGCATCGGCGCGGGCGAGATCGGCGCGCAGGGTGTCTTCGTTGTAGCGCGCCAGCAGCTGGCCCTTCTTCACCGCGTCGCCGACGTTGACCAGGACCTCGTCCAGGCGCACGCCGCCGACCTCGGCGCCGATGCTGGCTTCCTGCCAGGGCGCCACTTCACCGCTGGCAGCCAGCAGTTCCGGCCAGGGTTCGCGGCTGGCGGAAACCAGCTCCACGCTGAGCGCGGCCCCGGCTTCCGCGGGTGCTTCCGCAGGGCCATTGCAGGCCGACAGCAACAGCAAACCCAGGATTCCCGCCAGACCGACCGCCGATTGCTTGCGCCTCACTGCCATTCCCCTCGCCACCACATGTCGTCGAGCCCGCCCGGCACCGTTCCGGCGCCGGGGCTCGCCCCAGGGGCGATTGTGCGGGATGTTGCCAGCTGTGAACATCATGCAGATGCATCAGCCGGCGACGACAGGATGACAGGCTTCCGGCCACCCGCCCTCACCCATGCCGCGCAAGCGGGCGTGTAACGCAGACGGATCGCCCCGGGCCGGCCGGACCAGGACCGCGGGGCCGGTCGCCGGAACGCCGGCCCCCCATACGGGACAGGGCCGAAGGATCCGCCCGCAGCCTTATACTGCGCGCCCGCGTTCCCTTCATGACCGATATGCCAGCGCCCCAGCCTGGCGCACGCCGCGCCGCCGTGATCTTCATCTTCATCACGGTCTGCATCGACATCATCTCCTTCGGGATCATCATCCCGGTGCTGCCGCGCCTGGTCACCGGCTTCGCCGGCGGCGACAGCGCCCACGGCGCGCGCGTCTTCGGCATCTTCGCCACCGCCTGGGCACTGGCACAGTTCTTCGCTTCACCGATCCTGGGCGCGCTGTCCGACCGCTACGGGCGCCGCCCGGTGATCCTGCTGTCCTGCACCGGCATCGGCCTGGATTTCATCCTGATGGCGATGGCCCCGAGCCTGGCCTGGCTGTTCGTCGGCCGGGTCATCTCCGGATTCACCGCCGCCAACTTCAGCACCGCGAGCGCGTACATCGCCGACGTCACGCCGCCGGAAAAGCGCGCCGCTGCCTTCGGCATGCTCGGCGTAGCTTTCGGTGTCGGCTTCGTCATCGGGCCCGCCATCGGCGGACTGCTCGGCGCCATCGACCCGCATCTGCCGTTCTGGGCCGGCGCCGTGCTGGCGCTGATCAACGCCGCCTACGGCTACTTCGTGCTGCCCGAGTCCCTGGCACCCGAACATCGCAGCCCGTTCTCCTGGCGCAAGGCCAATCCGCTCGGCGCGCTCAAGCTGCTGCGCTCACACACCGAACTGATGTCGATGGCCGGCATCAATTTCCTGTCGCAACTGGCGCAGGTGGTCTATCCGACCGTGATGGTGCTCTACATGGGCAACCGCTATGGCTGGGACGCCCGCGCCATCGGCATGACCCTGGCCCTGGTCGGCGTCTGCTCCGCCATCGTGCAGGGTGGCCTCACGGGTCCGGTGGTCAGGCACTTCGGCGAGCGGCGTGCACTCCTGTTCAGCCTGCTGATCGGCATCGCCGGGTTCCTGATCTTCGGGCTGTCGCCTACCGGCATCCTGTTCCTCTGCGGCATCCCGGTGATGGCGCTGGCCGGCTTCGCCAATCCCGCGGTGCAGAGCCTGATGACGCAACGCGTCCTGCCCAGCGAGCAGGGATTGCTGCAGGGCGCCAATGCCGCGCTGATCGGCATCGCCGGCATGATCGGGCCGCTGCTGTTCAGCCTGACGTATGCGCATTTCATCGATCCGCGAACGGTCATCCATGCCCCCGGCGCGCCGTTCCTGCTGGCGGCGGCGCTGATGACGGTGGCCGCGGTCGTCGCCTGGCGCGCAACGCGCGCCGATCAGGCCGCAGACGCCGGCAAGATCGCACCCCCCGCCGCCTCGGGCTGACAGCGGTCCTGCCTGGGGCGACCGCTGAGCGCGCCTGTGCCTCAGGGCTTGTTGCGGATTTCCGCGGTGGCGCGCTTGAGGATTTCCATCACGCGCTGCTGCTCCTCGGCCGAAGACTTGCGGGTCTCGATCAGCGCCGCCTTGAACTGGCCCAGCGCCTCGAACATCGCCTTGGACCCGCGCCCGCGACCGAAGCCCTCGAAGTCCGCTTCCCGCCCGCCTTCACCCGAGAACGCCCGGCGGACCTTCTCCATCTTCTCGCCGACGCGCTCGAACTGCTGGAACATCGCCTCGACCACTGCCTGGTTTTCCGACAGATGGGCCTGGCCGGCCTCGGTGACGTGATACAGCTTGCGCGTCCCTTCGGCCACGACCGTGGCATGGCCGATCTCCTCGAGATAAGTCAGCGCCGGATAGATCATGCCGGGGCTCGGCGTGTAGAAGCCCTTGGAGCGCTCTTCCAGCGCCTTGATGATCTCGTAGCCGTGCCGCGGCTTCTCCGCCAGCAGCGACAGCACCAGCAGCTGCAGGTCGCCGGAAGCCAGCTTGCGGCCCATGCGCATGCCGCGCCCGCCGGCCTCGCCATCGTCGGCAAACGACCCGCCGAAGCGGCCAAAGCCGCGTCCGCCGTGATGGTGCCGCCCGCCGAAATGCTGCATCAGGCGTTCAAAGTGATTTTCGTGGTGGTGTCTCATTGCTCTAACTCCATTTATGTCATACGACGTATCGTACGATATATATCTTAAGACTGTGCGTCAAGCGGCTAGAGGCACCCTCCATCGATTCTCATTGACTCATATTGAACATTAGCGTTCAATATTGATTGAGTAATGACATTGGCGCTGCCGGAAAGACCGGTGCGTACAGGAGAGAGAACGTCGTGAACGAAGAGAACCAGGAACCCGCAAGCCTCAAGCGCCGCAACGTGCTCAAGGGCGCGCTCCAGATGGGAGCCGCCTCCGTCGGGGCCTTCGCGCTGTCCGGCTGCGGCGAGTCCAGTGCCGCAGAAGTGCCGCCTGTCGATGACGGCAGCGGCGTCACGCCGCCCGGCGGCAACTACCGGGTGGACGTGCACTGCCATCACATCCCGGACTTCTATCGGGTATCGCTGGCCGCGCATGGCATCGTCACCGCCGGCGGCATCCCGATTCCGCCGTGGACGCCGCAGCTGGCCGTCAACTTCATGAACAAGTACGGCATCCAGACCCAGATCGTGTCGATCTCGGAACCGGGCGTGGCCTACCTGCCGACCCCGGCAGAGCGCATGGCCATGGCGCAGCAGATCAACGACTACACCAGGGAGACCCTGATCGACGCCGGCAGCCCCGGTCTGGCCGGGCGCTTCGGCGGTTTCGCGGTCATTCCCCTGGGCGACCCCGACAACCCGCTGGATATCCTCAACGCCTGCGCCGAAGCGGTCCGCGCCATCAACGTGCTGGGCATGGACGGCATCGGCCTGCTCACCAACTACAAGGGCATCTACCTGGGGGATCCGCGACTGACACCGCTGATGCTCACCCTCAACACCCTGGGGGCCATGGTCTTCGTGCATCCGGTCACGCCGGTGAAGCCCGACAGCATCGTATTGCCGACCTTCCTGTTCGAGTTCACGTTCGACACCACGCGCGCCGCGGTCAACATGCTCTACAACGGCGTGTACCGGCTCTATTCGCGCATCCGCTGGCTGCTCGCCCATGCCGGCGGCGCCCTGCCCTTCCTGTCGTACCGTACCAGCCTGCTGACGCTGACCCCGGCGATCGCGGACAACCTCGGCATTCCGGCCATCGAGGACATCGAGGTCTTCGGCAGCTACCGCGACCTGTACTACGACACCGCGCTGTCGCCCGCGGCGGCGGCGATGAAGTCGGTGCGGGAGGTGACCACGCTGGATCACATCCTGTTTGCCACCGACTGGCCGTTCTCCAATCTCGCCTTCCTCGCCACCACCACCGGCGATCCTCAGCCGCGCCTGAGCGATACGTTCAATGCCGGGGAGCGACTGAAGGTGGAACGCGACAACGCCCTGGCACAGTTCCCGCGCCTGGCGGCGATGAGCGGTCGATGAAACCTGCCGCAATCATGCAGGAGCCCGCTCGCTGGCTCCTGCACCGCCAGGCGTGGCGTGGCGTCAGACCGCCGTGCTGCAACCCGCCTCGCCCGGCTTGCGCTCCTGCTGTCGCAACAGGTCCAGCGCCACGTCGACGATCATGTCTTCCTGACCGCCCACCATCCGGCGCCTGCCCAGTTCCACCAGGATGTCCACTGCCCTGATGCCGTACTTCCTGGCGGCCATCTCGGAGTGGCGCAGGAAACTGGAATAGACGCCGGCATAGCCCAGCGCCAGCGTCTCGCGGTCCACACGCACCGGGCGGTCCTGCAGCGGCCGCACGATGTCATCCGCCGCATCCATCAGCGTGTACAGGTCCGTACCATGATCCCAGCCCAGGCGGGCGGCCGCGGCGATGAACACCTCCAGCGGCGCATTGCCGGCGCCGGCGCCCATGCCGGCGAGACTGGCGTCGATGCGGTCGCAGCCCTCCTCGACGGCGGCGATGGAGTTGGCCACGCCCAGGCTGAGGTTGTGGTGCGCGTGAATCCCGGTCTGCGTCTCCGGCTTCAGCACCGCTTTCATCGCACGGAAGCGGTCACGGATGTCCTGCATGCCCATCGCGCCGCCGGAGTCCACGACGTAGATGCATCCGGCGCCATAGCTCTCCATCAGCTGGCCCTGCAGGGCCAGCGCTTCCGGGCTGGTCATGTGGCTCATCATCAGGAAGCCCACCGTGTCCATGCCCAGGGAGCGCGCGTACTCGATGTGCTGCCTGGAGATGTCGGCCTCGGTGCAGTGGGTGGCCACGCGCACCACGCGCGCGCCGGCGTCGTAGGCCGCCTTCAGGTCGTGGATGGTACCGATGCCGGGCAGCAGCAGCGTGGCGATCTTCGCGTGGCGGACAACCTCCGCCACCGCCGCGATCCACTCCAGGTCGGTATGCGCACCGAAGCCGTAGTTGAAGGTGGAGCCTTGCAGGCCATCACCGTGCGCGACCTCGATGCTGTCGACCTTGGCCTTGTCCAGCTCCCGCGCGATGTCCTGGACGTTCCTGATGGAGTACTGGTGCCGGATCGCGTGGCTGCCATCGCGCAGGGTCACGTCGGAGATGTACAGCTTCTTGCCGGGATTGAAGGTCATGTTCGTAGTCTCAGGTGCCCTGCAGGGACTGCGCGATGCGCTCGCCCGTGGCCAGGGCCGCGGAGGTCATGATGTCGAGGTTTCCCGCATAGGCCGGCAGGTAGTGAGCGGCGCCCTCCACCTCCAGGAAGATGGAGGTCTTGAGCCCCGAGAAGCTGCCAAGACCGGGAATCTTCACCGGCGCCGAGGCGGGAATGACGTCGAACTGCACCCGCTGCTTCAGGCGATAGCCGGGTACATAGCGCTGTACCGCGGCCGCCATTTCGGCGATGGAGGCCTCCACGGCAGCCTGGTCGGCGAGTTCGGACAGCGTATAGACCGTATCGCGCATCAGCTGCGGCGGTTCGGCCGGATTGAGGATGATGATGGCCCGGCCCTTTCCCGCCCCGCCGACCGTCTCGATCGCCTTCGACGTGGTCTCGGTGAACTCGTCGATGTTGGCGCGCGTCCCGGGGCCGGCGGACTTGCTGGAGATGGACGCGACGATCTCGCCGTAGTGCACCCTGGCCACCCGCGACACCGCGGCCACCATCGGGATCGTCGCCTGGCCGCCGCAGGTCACCATGTTGACGTTGAGCGCGCCCAGGTGCTGCTCGAGGTTCACGACGGGGACACAGAACGGCCCGATCGATGCCGGCGTCAGGTCCACCATGCGGATGCCGGGCTTGAGGCCGCGCAGCAGGGCATCGTTCTTCACATGGGCGCCGGCCGAGGTGGCGTCGAACACGATGTCGATGTCCGCGAAGCCGGGCAGCCGCGTCAGGCCCTCCACACCTTCGCAGGTGGTTGCCACTTTCAGCCGCTGGGCACGGGCCAGGCCGTCGGACGCGGGATCGATGCCCACCATCGCGGCCATCTCGATGTTCTGGCCATGGCGCATGATCTTGATCATCAGGTCGCTGCCGATGTTGCCGCTGCCGATGATCGCCGCCTTGATCTTTCTCTTCATGGGTCGTCTTCCCCTCAAACCATGCGGCAGGACACGCTGCCGAGCGCGCCAACACGTGCCATCAACAGGTCTCCCGCAGTCACCGGCACCATCGGCCCCAGGGCACCCGAGAGGATGATTTCGCCGGCACGCAGGCCTTCTCCACGGGCAGCCATGGTCCGCGCCAGCCAGTAGGCGGCGCGCAGCGGATGGGCCAGGCAGGCCGCACCGCTGCCGACCGATTCGGTCCGTCCATTCCTGTCCAGCTGCAGCCCCAGTTCACCGAGGGCCAGCTGGCCGATGCCGATGGGCTGGTTGCCCAGCACGTAGAGGCCGCAGGAGGCGTTGTCCGCCACGGTGTCCACCAGGGTCAGCTTCCAGTCCGCGATCGCACTGTCGACGATCTCCAGGGCCGGCAGCGCGTAGGCCAGGGCGGCGAGAAACTCGCTGTAGCTGGGCGGCACGCCGGACAGATCGCGGCTGACGACGAAGGCCACTTCCGCCTCCGCCTTGGGCTGGATCAGGCGCGACATCGGCACGGCGTCGCCGTCGAGGAATTCCATGTCGTCGAACAGCAGGCCGAAGTCGGGCTGATCCACGCCGAGTTGCTGCTGCACCGACCTGGAGGTGAGTCCCACCTTCTTGCCGACGACACGGGCACCCTCGGCGATGCGGCGCCTCGCATTGATGGCCGCGACGGCGTAGGCGCTGTCCAGGCCGGAGAGCCCGTGGCTGACCGATACCTGGCCGATGGGAACGCGACGGGCGCGGGCGGTCCAGAGGGCTTCGGCGGCATCCTGCAAGCCGGGAGAAAAGCTGAGGTCGTTCATGATCGTGGGACTGGGTGAATTCAGACAGTGACGGCGGATTGCAGGCAGACCTGACCGCACAGTTCGGCGACGGCGGAATCGAGAGCGGCCGGCTTGACGACCGCGAAGGCGAACTTGTCCGGCCGCAGGATTGCGACCGCCTCGCGGCGGTACCCGGCCTTGCGGAACCAGCGGACCATGACGCCGGTGAAGTCCTCCACCTCGACCAGTCCGGCGGGCGTGGCACGCTCGACGCCGATCTGCCCCTGGGGACGCCCGCCGTAGGGGTAGAGGGTGAGGTAGCGCGCGCCCAGCCGATCCAGCCCGGCACGCGACTCGGCACTCAGCGCGCTGCGCGGATCGACGTTCAGGCCCACCACCGCGAACTCCTTGCCCAGCAATTCGTCGAGCCGCGTGCGGCTGCCGTCGAAGCGGCGCACCTCGGGCTGCGGCGCAAGCACCCCCTCGGGGCCGCCAAGGCGGCGGCGCGGCAGGCCCAGGTACTGGCCGCGGGTGTAGACCGGGTCCGGCTTGAAACCGCCCTCCTGGAACCAGCGCTTCCCCGCCGGTATGGCCAGGGCGAGCTTGATCAGCCCGTCGCGCAGCAGGCAGCCCGCCGGATTCGTCATCGAGACGACGTCCTTGAGCCATACCGACACGTTGATCATGGCCTTGGCATGGTCGTGGCGTTCGCGACCGTAGCTGTCCAGCAGGCTGTCGTTGCACTGGCTCTTCAGCACCGCGCTGAGCTTCCAGCCCAGGTTGTAGGCATCGCGAACGCCGGAGCTGGCACCCTGCCCCATGAACTGCGGCGTCATGTGCGCGGCATCGCCGGCCAGCAGCACGCAGCCCACGCGCCAATCCTTGGCGATCAGCGCATTGAAGGTGTAAACCAGCTTGCGCCTGACCTCGAACTGGTCGGGATCGACGTATTTCGACAGCAGCATGCGAATGGTCTCGGGCTGCTCCATCCATTCCTTGGTCATGCCCGGCATCAGCATGAACTCGAAGCGATGGAAGCCGTCCGGCTGGACACAGCTGACCACGGGAAGTTTCGGGTCGACCACGAAGTTGAAGTAAGGCATGTGGCGCAGCGCTTCCACGCCCTCCTTCAGCTTGAGATCGACCACCAGCCAGGGCTCCGGGAAATTCTTGCCGGTCATTTCGATGCCGAGCTGCGTGCGGACCACGCTGCGCCCGCCATCGGCACCAACCAGGTAGCGCCCACGCAATGCCTGCAGGTCTGCATCGCCATCCGCCACCGACCTGAGGTCCGACTGGTCGCTGAAGCGGAACTGCCGGGTGGCCTGGTGGGTCACCGTGACGCCGCTGGCGTCCTGCTGGAAATCCACCAGCTCGCGCCCACGCCGCACTTCGACGTTCGGATAGCGCGCCAGCAGGCGGGTCAGCGTGGTCTCCAGGTAAGGCTGGTAGAAGAAGTTGACCACCGGCCAGCCGAACGGCCGCTGCGTCGGCATGTACTGTCCCATGACCGTGCCGTCGGGACGGGCAAACTGCACCGGCGTCTCCAGCAGCATCTGCGCCTGCACCTCCTCGGCCGCGCCGATGTGCTGGAAGATGCGCATGCACTCGTCGTCGGTGTAGACCGCGCGCGCATTGCCGTAGAACACCGGCTCGCGTTCCAGGACTACCACGCGGTGCCCGCGCATGCCCAGCATGTGGGCGAGGACCAGGCCCGTAGGACCCAGGCCGGCGATGATGACTTCTACCGTGTCCGTCGCGGCAGTGACTTTCATGTTCATGCAGGAATCTCGTTAGCGGATCGGGGAGTACTCGGGCCGCAGCGCGTTCTTCGCGCCGCGGACCGCGTTACCCAGGTGGGTGCCAATGCCGCGGAGCAAGGACGCCCTCTGCGGGCGATGGCCCCAGAGGCTGATGGCGTTGTAGTGGGCGGTCGGTTTCCAGCCGGCTTCCTCGACCTTCAGTGCATCCCAGCCCAGCTCCAGCTCGAAGCCGGAGGGCGTCAGCACGTAGAAGGAGACTTCGCGATCGTTCGGGTGCTGGCCGATTTCGTGCGCCATTTCGCAGCCCAGGTCCCGCAGGCGCCCGTAGGCATTGACCAGGTCGTCCATCGTCGCGGCCAGCAGGTTGAAGTGCTGCGCCTTGGTGCGGATCGGATCGATGCGCAGGCCGCGTGTCGCCGCGATCGCAATGGAGTGATGCCGCTCGTTGAGCCGCAGGAAGCTGATGTCGAGCATCGCGCCGCCCATGGGCTGCGAAATCCGGTCGCTCAGGCGCGCATCGAAGATCTCCTGCCAGAAGCGCAGCATCTTCTCCGGCAGGCGCGTCGTGATCGCCAGGTGCCCGAGGCCGCTGGCGCCGGTGACGAAGGCACTGGTGAGCATGTTCAGGGGTTCGTCGGCAAGCAGCGGCTCGGTGTACAGCTCCAGCGCCATCCCCTTGGGCCCCTTGAAGCGGTAGAAGGACTTCACGCCGCGCAGCGTGGACTCCTCCTCCGTGCCGGCCTCCACTGCGATGCCGCGATCACGCAGGCGGCCCATGATCACGCCCAGCGCCTGCCCGTCGTCCACCTGCAGGCCGGCGGCGGCGAAGTCTTCTGATGGACCCCGCGCCACGATGACGCGGCGCGCATGCTCATCGACCCGGAAGGCCAGGGTCGCGGAATCCTCGTGCGCCAGGTGCATGCCGAGACCCTGCTTCAGCAGCCGCCGCCACTCATCGATCTTTTCGGACTCGATCAGCACGTAGCCCATGCGCACAGCCCCGAACAGCGAGTGAGGGTGCTTTTCCGTCATGACGCTTCAGCCGCGGCGCTGCGCGACCGGCGTCTGCTGCTGCAGGAAGCCCGCCGTCGTGGCATTGAACTCCTCGGCCCGCTCCCACTGCACCCAGTGGCCGACATTGCCGAACAGGTACAGGTCGCAGTTGGGCATGCGCGACTGCAGTGCGGCACCGCCGCTGGGGCGGTTGACCTTGTCGGCCCTGCCCCAGAGCACCAGCGTCGGCACCTGGCACCGGGCCAGGCGGCGATCGCGGGTGAAGTCCATGCGGATCGCCGCGGCCAGGCCCGGCGGGCGGCGTAGCGGAGGCGCCGCGATGACTTCCGGGTCGATGCTGGCCTGGTAGCGCTCCTCGATGATCGAGTCGGGAACCTGGCTGCCGTCGAACACCAGGGACTCACGGATGAAGCTGCGCAGCTTGTCACGCGAGGGGCCGCTGCCGCTGTAGTAGTTCAGGAGCTGGTTGAGGCCCCGGGTCGGCAGGCCGCGCGTGGTGCCGATGCCGCCGGGCCCCATGAGCACCAGCGCGGAAACGCGCCGGGGCTGGTCCAGCGCCATGCGCAGCGCGCAGGCTCCGCCCAGCGAATTGCCCACGACATGCGCACTCTCGATGTTCAGCGCATCGAGCAGGCCCAGCATCGCCTCGGACAGATCGCCGAAGGGATCGGCGCGGTTCACGCCCTTGCTGCTCTGGCCATAGCCCTGCATGTCCGGCACCAGCACGCGGAAGTGCCGGGCCAGCGCGGCGATGTTGCGCGAGTAGTTCGACAGGCCCGAGGCACCGGGGCCACCGCCGTGCAGCATCAGCACCGGGTAGCCTTCGCCGGCTTCGCTCAGGTGGATGCGTCGGCGGCCGAACTGCAGGATGCGCGAGCGCAGGCCGGGAATGTTCTGCATCACGGTCATTGAAGTCTCCATGGAAAACCGGGATCAGGCGTAGAGCGGCGCGAGGAAGCGGCGCACGCGGCTCCAGTTCTGCATGCGGTCCTCCTTCCTGTAGTCGCGCAGGCGGGTGATCTGCCCCTGCACCGCGGCAGCGACCTGTTCGCGCAGGGCCCAGACCAGATCCTTGTCCTGCTGCCGGCCCTGCAGATGCGCGGTCTGGATGCGCTCGCCGAAGCCGAAGTAATAGCGCTGCGGACGCGGGATCAGCGTCGGACCCAGGCCCATCGGAATCGGCGGAATGAAATCGCCGCCGCGGGTCAGCTCCAGCAGGCCGCTGCGCTCCACCAGCGTCCGGCGCCAGCCCGGCTTCAGCACATCGTTGGCGTCCAGCAGGATGCGGTAGCTTTCGTCCGGGCCGACCGAACCGAAGGGAATGATGTCGTAGCCATGCTCGATGGCCAGGCGCGCGAAGCCCGCGCGCTGCTTCCAGATCAGCTGGTAGGCCTCGCCGCGGCGGCGCATCACCTCGCGCGCGCCACCGGGAAAGACCAGCACGTGCGCGCCGCTCTTCATCAGCGCGGAGCAATTCTCGGGGCTGCCCAGCACCATGCCGTGCCTGGCCAGGAAATCGCCCCACCAGGGCACCTGGAAATGCCCGCGGTCGCCGAGGCCGCGCAGCATCACACCGTACTGGGTGTGGAGGTGCTCGATCATCAGCGGGGCGTCGGTCAACCCGAACAGCGTGTGATTGCCGACGAACAGCGCCGGCTTCTTCAGGTCCAGCTCCCAGAGACCGAGGAACTCCGGGTAGAACCAGCTGCGCGCCAGCTTCATGAAGTGGCGCATCTCCCGGCGGGAAGGCGGCACGAACTTCAGGATGTCGTCTGGATTGGTGGCGTCCATCTACCGCACTCCTCGCTCTGGGTCCCGCAGCCGGAGTCCGGGCCGCTCTTAAAACTACAATGATCTTATTTGAACATTATTGTTCAATAATGTCAATCAATGTATTGCGCCGCTTGCAAAGTACCTCAGGCGATTCAAGCCATTGATTTGCAAGGCAGGAGAGACCGCAGCGCTGCCTTGGCAGGGATATTCGGGGTAAACTCACCCGAGGAAGTTCGTCGATTCTTGGACAATAGTGTCCAAAATCTGGACAGAGTCGAGGCCGCCATGAGTGCCATGAGCCCTGCGCAAAAGAGAATCCACCAGGCGGCCCTGCGTCTTTTCGCGGAGAAGGGCACTTCCGAGGTCACGGTCGGGGAACTGGCCCAGGCCGCCGGCGTCGCCCGCGGCACCATCTACAACAACCTCGAATCGCCGGATCGCCTGTTCGAGCACGTCGCCGCGCAGCTCGCCGACGAAATGGATGAACGCATCGTCGCCAGCTATGCCGCTGCCGGCATCGACGACCCCGCCCTGCGCCTGGCCACCGGCATCCGCCTGTACGTGCGCCGCGCCCACGACGAACCGCACTGGGGGCGCTTCCTGGTGCACTTCGCAATGACCAACGAATCGATGCGCAAGGTCTGGATGGGCCCGCCCATGGATGACCTCGTCCTGGGGCTGCAGCAGAAGCGCTACGACTTCCGCCCGGACCAGGCGGCGACGGCCCTGGGCCTGCTCGCCGGCTCCACCTTGGCGGCGATCATGCTGGTGCTGGAAGGGCTGCGGACCTGGCGCGATGCCGGATCCGACACGGTGGAGATGGTGCTGCGCGGCCTGGGCGTCGGCGCGGAAGACGCCCGGAAACTGTCTGTCGCCGAACTGCCGCCGCTGGCCGAGATCGCCTGAGGCCGCGGGCCGGCCAGCAAAAAGGCCCATCTTGCGATGGGCCCTGGGAAACTTCCGCTGACTGAAGCGACGCTTCAGTTCTGTTCTGTCGACCACACCCGTTGAACGTCAATTTTAGGCGATTGACTCATATGGCCTAATCGGCGTGTTCCTGTGGTCCGCCATCAGCGGCACGCCGATGGGTGCGAAAGGAGGCGGATACAACCACAGTTCCGCGTCGCCTCTCTGGGGCTACGCCTTCGCCCTCTTTTTCGGCGCGATGCTGGGGTTCTTCTGGTACAGCTTTCATCTCGCCAGATTCAAAAACTCCGGCGAAGGAAATCGGAAGACGCCCTGATTTGGAGTAAGTGGGAAGCAAGCCACCAGGGCCTGTCATCAATTCCCCGATCGCTGCGACGGAGGCCGTTCTGGCGCAGGGCTATGTCCCGAGACGCGCCGTGTACTAGACGTACATCAGCGGCTCGGGACGACGCCCTGCGCCCAGGCGGCCCCCGCCCTCCGGGTGCCCCCGTCTTCGCCTGGAGGCGCCTACTGTTGGTGCCGCCATGCCGTGTTGCTCGTCAGTGCCTTCAAAGTGTCTTCAGGTATTCGATGATCGCCTTGCGCTCCTGGTCGGTCAGGACATCGGCGAACTGATGGCCCGTGTTGGCATTGCCGAGGCTGCGCGTGTCGTAGACGAAACGCTTGTGCGGAGCCGTCTGCGGCAGTACCAGAACGCCGGGCCAGCCCAGGCCAGCCAGCAGGTTGGTCACGATCTGCACCACAGAGGGCCCTTCTTCATCCAGCGGATTGCAGTTCTCCAGCATGTTGCCGGGAATATCGGAGCAGCTCAGCAAGTCGTGCTTCCAGCCCAGCGCGTCGAAGTCATAGGCCGTTGCCAGGCGTTGATCGAATCCAGTCACCGGTCCCTCGGTCTGCAGCTTGCGGCGCCAGATCGGCGAGCGCTTGGAGGAGTCCAGCACCTGCTCGATGGTCGGCACCGAGCCGTTGTGGAAGTACGGCGCGGTCGCCCAAGTGCCGTACAGCGGTGGCGCCTGGTAGCCGATCACTTCCTTCTCCCAGCCGCAGACGCCCTTGGGACGCAATGCCAGCGGCAGGTTGTCGTCGATCTTCTCGGTCACGGGACTCTTGTCTTCAGGCCGCACGTAGCCCGGCGAACTTTCCG
Organism: Solimonas sp. K1W22B-7; assembly: GCF_003428335.1. Taxonomy (GTDB): domain Bacteria; phylum Pseudomonadota; class Gammaproteobacteria; order Nevskiales; family Nevskiaceae; genus Solimonas_A. The sequence continues at coordinate 869,058 of NZ_CP031704.1, read as the reverse complement.
GATACGCGAACCAGGTGCTGTCCCAGACCCGACGCAGCACCGGCGCGGCGAAGTCGACGCGCGCACGATCGGTACCGATCACGTCCAGCGTCGAGATGTGTCCGGCGACCCCTTCCAGCACCGGGCTCTCCAGATAAGCCGGGTCGTTGACGTACCTTGGCGAATAGGCACCGTGGCAGCCGGCGCAGGAGCCGTTGCCACCGACCGGCTTCGGCACCGGATTGTGCAGGCTTTCGGCCCACAGGTTCTTGGCGTGGAACAGGATCGCACCCTGCTCGGCCAGCGCAGTGTCGATCGACTCGGGATAGGCAGGCGACTGCAGCGACAGGAGGTAGGACGCGACGTCCTGGTCATAGTGTTCGATGCGCTCGCGGTAGGGCTTGCCGTCCAGGGTCAGCACCACACCGCCATCGCCCGCGCCGGCCGCCATGAGGATGCGCTGGCTGTCGTTGGACAGACCGGCGTCGTAGAACTTGCGCGGACGCGAGCCCCAGTTCCACCAGGCCGGCGTGTCCTGCGTGTGCGAGATCGGGTGGTCCACGTCCTGCACGCTGCCCAGGCCGCCCGCCGTGTAGAGCTTGGTGAAGTTGGGGTTGAGGCCGAGCGAGTCGTAGTCGAGCACGGTCAGCAGCAGCTCGAAGGTGCCGACCGCGTTGTTCTGGCCGCGCTGCTCGATGCCCAGCGAGTTGGCGCTGACCAGGGCGTCGGGGTTGATCGGCGGCAGCGCGCTCAGCGGCGACCCGGCCAGCACGGCGGCCAGCGGCGCTTGGTCCTTCGCGATCATGGGGGAGTCAAAGTTGGCGTTGCCCAGGCCAAGGCTGGAGAGCCCTACGATCTCGGGCTCGCCGGAGGCGGGATCGCCGATCTGGCCGCCATGGCAGGTGTGGCAGTCGGTGCTGCCGATCTGCCCGGTCCAGTTGCCGTCGGCGTCCTTGATCTGACGCAGGCCCAGCGGTAGCTGGCCAGAGCCGCCGGCCGTGGTCTTGGGGTCTTCGCCGGGCAGCGGATAGGGATTGTTGAAGGGCGCGTGGTTGAGGCCGTAGCGCAGGGTGTACATCTGGTCGAAGTTGGCCGGACGCTCGGTCAGGCCCCACTTCTTCCAGGTGTCATTGAATTCGGCAGCCGTGGTCTGCGCGATGGCCAGGTCGTCCTGCAGGAACTTGAGCCCGCGGCCGCGGCGCGCGCGGTATTCGCCGCAGGTCTTGGGCGACTGCTCCGCCTCGGGCGACGCGACGTGGCAGTCTTCATACCAGGCGTTGTAGTACACCGCCTTGTTCTGGTTGACGCCGGGCACGATCAGCGTGCGCGGGTCGGGCGGCAGCACGGCGCTGTCGGCCTGCGCGGGGCTGGCGGCTGTGCCGTCGCCTTCGCAGTACGTCTGCCACAGGTGCCTGGCGCGCTTGCTGCCCAGCAGCGGCAGCTGCGACACCGTGCCGGCCCCGCCGAGAAGACCCACGCAGCCGGCAGGGTCGGCGAAACACTGCAGCAGGATCGACATGTTCCTGTAAGCCGCCGAGTCCTTCGGCCAAGGCGCCCCGCCGCTATGCGGCGTCTCCTGTCCCGAGGCCATCAGCAGAATGCGCGAGGTCGGGTTGTTGCCGCCGAGGCGTTCCCAACTGGCCTTGAGGTTGGCCAGGTCTTCCGCGCGATTGCTGCTGAGCTGGAATTTGCGTCCCGTGTCGACGTCGCCGATGCCACCAGGCACATGGCAGCTGCGGCAGAAATCCAGGCTGGGCTGCACGTTGCGCGTGTAATGCTCTTCCATCGAACGGGCCTGCGCAGCGCCGTTGTGGCCCGCTCCATCGCTGCGGCTGCCATAGTCACCGCAAGCAGCCAGAGCGAGGACCAAAAGAGCGCCGACAAGATATCGGTGACTTCCGACGCGCATCTTCTTCTCCTCTTTGTCGATTCGCTGTCGCCGCAAATGCGGGTCAGCAGTTATGCGAGAAAGAATTGCACACATGTGCGAATTGAGTCAATCACACTTATGTGCGAAATTGGTTATGCTAGGAAAATGAATGACTTGAGTACCACTACTGCCAGGAAGCCCTACCAAGTCCGGGGGCAGCTTCGTGTACAGAGCGTCTTGGAGGGCGCGAGGCAATTGCTGCTTGAGGGCGGACTGGAGGCACTGACCATTCCGGCATTGGCGGCGCGCCTCGGATTTTCCCGCAAGAGCATCTATCACTTCTTTCCGACCGCGGAATCCATTCTGAATGCACTCTCGCATCAGGCCTTGGAAGAATTCGAAAGGAGAGCAATGGCAGAAGGCGCCGCTCATCCCGAACGTCGCTGGAGGGAACAGATCGCGGGCATGGTGCGTGCGCTGACCCACTACTTCAATGAGGACGCCATTGCCCAGCTCGTGATCCTGGGCAGCGGTTTGATGGCCGAAGGCTTCAAGGCGCAATCCCACTCCGTGCGCCATCTGAGCGAAATGACCCATCGCATGTTTGCAAAAGCGGGCCGCCCCTTGCCGCGGGAGCCGATCGATGCTGTCGAACTGATGGTCGATATCGGCATGACAGTGTTCAGGATGTCGGTGCGCACATATGGTCGGGTGAGTCCACGTTTCGAGCAGGAGATTGTGGATACGATGGTCAGGTATCTGGAACCCCATGTCGCTGCGGCTGCAGCGGGGGCCAAATCCGCTCACCCCTGATAACGGCACTGATCTGTTTGTAATGAAGAGAGGCCGGCCTTGCGCCGGCCTCCCGTGCATCCTGCCGCTTCAGTACCCCAGCTTGGCGCGCACGCGCGCGGCCATGTTCTGCGAACCCGCAGTGTTGGGATGGACGGAGAAGCCGGTCGTGCTGGGCATCAGGCCCTCGACCCAGCGCACGCCAGCCGGCTTGCACATGTCATGCCCCTGGCTGGAGGCATAGGTATCGACGAACTCGACGCCATTGGCTTCTGCTGCGATCTTGATCGCGCCATTCATCTGCTGCTCGATCTGGTTGAGATAGGACAGATCGCCGGCGGCAATGGGAACGCCGCCACTGAGGCAGCTGGTGCCACTCATCGGCAGCAAAGTCGGATAGCCCACGACCAGCACTCGGGCACTGGGCGCGCGCTGGCGAATACCCTGGATCACCGTGGCGACCTTGGGCCCCACGGCAGCGGCCTTCTGCGCACCACGATCGGTACCGCCGGCGGTATAGACCGCCTTGCAGGGCGCCCCAAAAGGATTAGTCCAGGACACCCCCGCACAGGTCACGACCATCTCGGACAGCGGCAGATCGTTCCCGCCGATGGTAAGCGTCACCAGCTGCGTCGTCGTGCTCAACACATCGAACTGGGCCGGGTTGAAGCCATCACCGACGAACTGAGGCTGCAACATGTTCGCCGTCACGGCACTCTGGCAGGTGACATCGGTCAATGCCATGCCGATGCCGGCGGCGACCTGGTGCGGATAGTTCTGGTCGAAGCGAAAGCAGCCGATCGGCGTTCCGGCGAGCACGCCATTCAGGGGGCCGGCGGCATAGGAATCGCCCAAGGCAATGTATTCACCGCTTTCGGCAGCTGCCAGCTGCGGGAAGCCCACCACACCCGCCACGATCATCAACGTGGTGATTCCGCGTTTGAAACCTCGCATATTTCTCTCTCCAGGGTAAGACAGTGGAATACCGGACTTCAGCAATCCGTTGTCACGGACAGCTCCGTCGCCGGAACAACGGGAACCACGAGGCTGGACGGATGCTCCGCTTCGCTATGGATACTCAGCACGCCAACCTGCGCACACACTCCCCCTCTCTTATGGGTGCGAACCTTAGGCGAACGATTCCGCCACCGCGGTGACCGTAGCGCCGCGCTCTTCACGTCAACATTGCTGTTGGCAGTGCGGCAAGGAGGAGGATTGACAGCACCTTGAAATTACGCGAAAAAGTCGAGCACTCCAGGGCGCCAATGACCGACTCGAATATTTTCTTCCTGCATGCCCATGCCGCGATGAAGCGGGCAGGCATCGACGTGGAGGAAATTTATCGCCGGATCGGAATCAATTCCTCACGCCTCATGAAGGCCGGCGCCAGTCACCCGCACCAGTACCAGGCAGTGTTCTGGCAGGCGGTGGAGCAGTACACGGGTGATCCGGAAATCGGACTACACCTCTGCCCGCAGCTTTCTCCGTTTGCCGGAGAAGTGCTGACCCATCTGTTTGTGAGCAGCCCCACCTTGGGAGTCGGCCTGGAGCGCGTCCTGCGGTACATACGGCTGGTGAGCGACGATCTGAGCCTGCAACTTTCAAGGAATGCCAAGGGCCCCGAAGCCGTGCTGGCAGGAAAGCTCGGAGACGACCATACGCCGAGGCACAGCGAGATCACGTTCTTTTATGGATTCATCAAGGCCGCGCGTTATTGCTCCGGCGATCTTTTCAAGCCCAGCCTGATCGAGTTGCGCTGTTCCGAGGGGGAAGCGGAGGAAGAGTTCGAGAGCATCTTCGGTTGCCCTGTCCGGTTCCGCTCCGCGGAAACCCGCTGCTATTTCCCTCGGGAACTTCTGGACCTGCCACTGCCGCATGCCGACCCTGAGCTGGCCAGTGTTCACGAGTTGGTCGCGCAACGTCGGATGCGCAAGGTAATGAAGCGCGACCGGACGGAAGAAGTGCGAAGAATCATCAGTACGCACATCGAGGGAGGGCGATGCATGCTGTCGGATGTGTCAGCCGAGTTGGGGTGCTCTCCCAGGAGCCTGCGCAACGAGCTTCTCGATGCCGGGACCACCTTCAACCAGATTCTGGTGGAAACACGACAGGCGCTTGCAAAGCATCTTTTGATCAGCGGCACCGAACCCGTCGAGAGAATTGCGTACCTGACGGGATTTTCCGAAAGAAGTGCGTTCTTTCGGGCATTCAAATCGTGGACGGGCCTGACACCGCTCCAGTTCAGGACTCGATGCGGGCAGCAAGAGAACGATTCCTGAGCTAGCGCATTTTTCGTTCTGGTGCCTACGGAAGAGCCCTGCCATGGAAGCATCGTCATACTGGCGAAAGCCGGTAGGTGGATTCACATTTGAAATGCAACACTTTGGCGAAGACCTCGGCAGGGGTTTTGAAGCCGAGGCACTTGCGTGGCGTGTGATTGTAGATCTGAGCGATCTGCAAGAGTTGGTCTGGTGAGAGGTCTTCGACGTTGGTTCCCCGGGGTAGCCAGCGGCGCAAACGCCCGTTGGCATTCTCGACGCCACCCTTCTGCCAGGGGGAATGCGGATCGCAGAAATAGGTCTGCAAGCCCAGGGGCTGATGCAGGGTGTAGTGCAAGGCGAATTCGGTGCCGTTGTCGAAGGTGATGCTGCGGCGCAGGGCTGGGGGCAGTGGGGCCAGCAAGGCCTGGAGGGTTTGCGCCACCGGCGCAGCGGCCTTGCTGGGCTGGCGGACGATGGCGGTCAGCCGGGACGTTCGCTCATGCAGGGTCAGGATGGCTTGGCCATAGCGCGCAAAGAGCATCAGGTCGGCTTCCCAGTGTCCCGCCTGGCGCCGGTCAGCCGCAGCCTTGGGGCGCTTTTCGATCGAAACCCGCTGCTGGATGTGCTCTGCCGGGCTGCCGCCCTTGCGGCCACGGAAGCCGCGCTTGCTCTTGGCACGGGGCAGATAGAGACGCCAGGAAAAGTCGTTGGTCCGGGCGATCTGGGCGGCAATGAAGCGATAGATGCTCTCGTAGCTGATCTGCAGATCCTGCTGAGCCAGCCGCCGCGATACCTGCTCGGGAGACCAGCCTCGGCGCAATCCCTCCAGAACCCTGGCTTGCAGCTCGGCATCACGCAGAAGCCGGCTACCTTGCCAGCGGCGCGCCCGAGCTTGCTCGCCGGCATAGACGCTCTGGTAGCCCGTCGCGCCAGTGTTGCGCTTCAGTTCCCGAGAAATGCTCGATGGCGCGCGATCCAGAGCTGCCGCAATTTGCCGGATCGACTCCCCGGCTTGGCGCCGACGGGAAATCTCACACCGTTCCTCGATTCCAAACTGCTCAAAGCTCTTGCGTCCCATTGCAGCACCCTCGTAATAGGGTGTTGCATTTGGTTTGTGAACTCACGGTATGACGGACTCCAATGTCTTGATGTGAATCGGAAATGCCCTAGCGTCTGCCCGAACCAGTATTTCCGGCAAACAAAAACAGAAAACCCCGGAACTACAATGAGTTCCGGGGTTTTGTTTACAGATCTGGGCCTTGGTGTACCTCAGAACGGAATGTCGTCGTCCTCGAACCCGCCGCTGTCGGCCGGCGCACTGGCCGGCGCCGGGGCGGAACGGCCGCCGCCGGAGGAGCGCTGGTCGTAGCCGCCACCGCCGCTGCTGCCGCGCTGCTCGTAGCTGCCGCGCTCCTCACCCATGGCGCCGGTGCCGCCGCCGGGCTTGCCGTCGAGCATCTGCATGTCGTTCACGCGGATCTCGGTGGTGTAGCGATCCTTGCCTTCCTTGTCCTGCCACTTGCGCGTGCGGATGGAGCCTTCGACGTAGATCTTGGAGCCCTTCTTGAGGTACTTGCCGGCGATCTCGGCGAGCTTGCCGGGGAACACCAGGTTGTGCCACTCGGTGGCGTCCTTCATTTCGCCGGTCTGCTTGTCCTTCCAGCTCTCGGTGGTGGCGAGGGTGGCATTGGTGATGCCGTCGCCCGAGGGGAAGAAACGCGTTTCGGGATCTTTGCCGAGGTTGCCGATGAGGATGACTTTATTGACGCCGCGTGCCATGAGCGCGCTCTCCTTAGTGACTTGAATTCAGGGGCTGGGGGTCGGCCACCGGGGGTGGCGCCAGCCGTACCGCGAAGCTGAGCCAGAGTACCGGCAAGACCGCCGCCAGGCAAAACACGCCGGTGATGCCCCAATGGCCCAGGACATAGCCTGCCAGGGGAGCGCCGACGCCACCGCCCAGTACCTGGGCCGTGGAATACACACCCAGCGCCGCGCCCTTCTGCTGCGGCGGCGCCATGCGCGAGATCATCGAGGGCAGCGAGCCCTCCAGGTAATTGAAGGCGATGAAGTACAGCAGCAGCGAGGCCAGCAGGCCCAGGCCGCTGCCGTGCAAAAGGCCGGTCAGCGCCAGGGACACGGACAACAGGCCGATGGAGCCCAGCAGCACCGGGCGGGCCTGGCCGCGGGACTCGGCCCAGCGCACCAGCGGGAACACCGGCAGGATCGACGCCACCAGCACCGGCAGGTAGACCTTCCAGTGCTCGGCGCCCGGCAGCGCCAGCGTGGCCTCGATGGCGAAGGGCGCGGCCACGAACAGGGCCGTCATGCAGGCATGCAGCAGGAAGATGCCGCCGTCCATGCGCAGCAGCTGCGGGTCCAGCAGCACCTCGCGGAAGCTGCCGGCCGGCGCGGTGGAGACCGGCGGCTCGGGCGGCACGAACCAGATCACCAGCGGCACCGCCAGCAGGGCCAGCACGCCGGTCATGGTGAAGATGCCGTCCACGCCGATCCAGCCCGACACCACCGGCCCCAGCACCATGGCCAGGATGAAGGACAGGCCCATGCCGACGCCGACGATGGCCATGGCCACCGTGCGCACCTGCACGCGGGTGACGTCGGCCAGCAGGGCCGAGACCACCGAGGACACCGCGCCGGCACCCTGCACCACGCGCCCGGCGATGATCCAGTGGATGTCGTGGCTGTGCCCGGCAATGAAACCGCCCGCCGCGAACACCAGCATTCCCAGCACGATCATGGGCTTGCGGCCCCAGCGGTCGGACGCCATGCCCAGCGGCACCTGCAGCACGGCCTGCATCAGGCCGTAGGCGCCCATGGCCAGGCCGATCTGCAGCGCCGTGATCTCGCCCGGCAGGCCGCGCGCGTAGAGCGCGAACACCGGCAGGATCATGAACATGCCGATCATCCGCAGCGCGTAGACCGCGCCAAGGCCGATAACGGCACGCCATTCAAGGGAATTCATCGGGTTAGGACGGAAAATGCGGAAATGGTCAGCCGGGATTCGCAAAAATCTTGCCGAAGCGTGCTTCGCCTTTGAAATGCAGCGCCTCAGCCACATATATTAGCTGGTTCCCACCCCCCGACGCTCCCCCCATGGACACCATCCGCATCCGCGGTGCCCGTACGCACAACCTCAAGAACGTCTCGCTGGACCTGCCTCGCGACAAGCTGATTGTCATCACGGGCCTGTCCGGCTCGGGCAAGTCCTCGCTGGCCTTCGACACGCTCTACGCCGAAGGGCAGCGCCGCTACGTCGAGTCGTTGTCGGCCTACGCCCGGCAGTTCCTGTCGATGATGCAGAAGCCCGACGTCGACGCCATCGAAGGCCTGTCGCCGGCGATCTCGATCGAGCAGAAATCGACCAGCCACAACCCGCGTTCGACGGTCGGCACGGTCACCGAGATCTACGACTACCTGCGCCTGCTGTTCGCCCGCGTCGGCACCGCCTACTGCCCGGACCACGACACGGCGCTGGAAGCGCAGTCGGTGGCGCAGATGGTGGACCAGGTGCTGGCCCTGCCCGCCGACTCGGCCTGGATGCTGCTGGCGCCGGTGGTGCGCGGCCGCAAGGGCGAGCATGCCGAGTGGTTCGAGCAGGCCAAGGCCCAGGGCTTCGTGCGCGTGCGCGTCGACGGCAAGGTCTACGAGCTGGACGAGGTGCCCACGCTCAACCGCAAGCTCAAGCACGACATCGAGATCGTGGTGGACCGCTTCAAGGTGCGGCCCGACATCAAGCAGCGCATCACCGAGTCCTTCGAGACCGCGCTGCGCCTGTCCGACGGCCTGGCCCACATCGCCCCGCACGGCAACGACAAGGGCGAGACCCTGAGCTTCTCCGCGCGCATGTCCTGCGCGCACTGCGGCTACTCGCTGGAGGAGCTGGAGCCGCGCCTGTTCTCGTTCAACGCGCCGCACGGCGCCTGCCCCAAGTGCGACGGCCTGGGCGCCATGCAGGTGTTCGACGAGGAGCGCGTGGTCGCCCACCCGGAGCTGTCGATGGCCGCCGGCGCGATCCGCTCCTGGGACAAGAAGAACCCCTACTACTGGCACTTCGTCACCTCGCTGGCCAAGCACTACAAGTTCGACCCCGAGAAGCCCTTCGACAAGCTGGCGCAGAAGGTGCGCGACCTGCTGCTCCACGGCAGTGGCGACGAGAAGATCACCTTCGAGTACCCCGACGAGTACGGCGGCAAGCGCCGCTCGCTGCACCGCTTCGAGGGCATCATCCCCAATCTCGAGCGCCGCTACCGCGAGACCGAGTCCGACGCCGTGCGCGAGGAGCTGTCACGCTACCTCAGCCAGAAGGCCTGCCCCGAATGCAGCGGCCAGCGCCTCAACCGCGCCGCGCGCCACGTGCGCGTGGCGCAGCAGAACCTGCCCAGCCTCACCTCGCTGTCGGTGCGCGAGGCCGGCAGCTGGTTCGGTGACCTCAAGCTGCCCGGCCAGAAGGGCGAGATCGCCGAGAAGATCCTCAAGGAGATCAGCGCGCGCCTGTCCTTCCTCAACAATGTCGGTCTGGACTACCTGACCCTGGCCCGCTCCGCCGAGACGCTCTCCGGCGGCGAATCGCAGCGCATCCGCCTGGCCTCGCAGATCGGCGCCGGCCTGGTCGGCGTCATGTACGTGCTCGACGAGCCCAGCATCGGCCTGCACCAGCGCGACAACGAGCGCCTGCTGCAGACCCTGTTCCGCCTGCGCGACCTCGGCAACACCGTGATCGTGGTGGAGCATGACGAGGACGCCATCCGCCAGGCCGACTTCGTGGTGGACATCGGCCCCGGCGCCGGCGTGCACGGCGGCGAGATCGTCGCCCAGGGCAAGCCGGCGCAGATCGAGAAATCGGCACGCTCGGTCACCGGCCAGTACCTGTCGGGCCGCGTCAAGATCGAGGTGCCCAAGCTGCGCAACCCGCGCCAGCCGGGCAAGCACCTGGTGATCCGCAACGCCCGCGGCAACAACCTGCGCAACGTCAACGCCGAGATTCCCACCGGGCTCATCACCTGCGTCACCGGCGTTTCCGGCTCGGGCAAGTCGACGCTGATCAACGACACGCTGTGGGCCTACGCCGCGCGCCAGCTCAACGGCGCCAGTTCGCACCACGCGCCCTGCGACGGCATCGACAACCTCGACCTGCTCGACAAGGTCATCGACATCGACCAGTCGCCGATCGGCCGCACGCCGCGCAGCAACCCCGCGACCTACACCGGCCTGTTCACGCCGATCCGCGAACTGTTCGCCGGCGTGCCGGAATCGCGCGCGCGCGGCTACGAGGCCGGGCGCTTCTCCTTCAACGTCAAGGGCGGCCGCTGCGAGGCCTGCGAGGGCGACGGCGTCATCAAGGTGGAGATGCACTTCCTGCCCGACGTCTACGTCACCTGCGACACCTGCAAGGGCCGCCGCTACAACCGCGAGACGCTGGAGATCAAGTACAAGGGCCGCGCCATCAACGAAGTGCTCGACATGACGGTCGAGGACGCGCTGGAGTTCTTCAAGCCGGTGCCGGCGCTGCGCAAGAAGCTGGAGACGCTGATGGACGTGGGCCTGTCCTACATCACCCTGGGCCAGAACGCGACCACGCTCTCGGGCGGCGAGGCGCAGCGCATCAAGCTGGCCAAGGAACTGTCGCGCCGCGACACCGGCCAGACGCTCTACATCCTCGACGAACCCACCACCGGCCTGCACTTCCACGACGTGGCGCAGCTGCTCAAGGTGCTGGAGCGCCTGCGCGAGCATGGCAACACCGTGGTGATCATCGAGCACAACCTCGACGTCATCAAGCGCGCCGACTGGCTGATCGACCTGGGCCCCGAAGGCGGCTCCGGCGGCGGCGAGATCGTCGCCTGCGGCACGCCGGAGGACGTGGCGAAGAACAAGCGCTCGCACACGGGCCGGTTCCTCAAGCCGCTGCTGAAGGCTTGACCGCTTTTGTAGGAGCGGCTGTTAGCCGCGAGGGCCGGTGACCATGATCACCGGCCCTCGCGGCTAGCTGTTGGCCCAGGCGAAGGCTGACTCAATGTCAGCCTGAGTTAAGCCAGCAGCCGCTCCTACAACAGAAGGCCACCTGACGCTCCGCCTCTGGCACTTTGCACGGCCCGCGCTATGATCCCCCCATGAGCCTGACCGAGCCCCAGCGCTACCGCGCCGTCCTTGCCGAATCCTCCGCCTTCCGCGGCCTGGAGCCGCGCGCCATGGACCGGGTGATCGGCGCCGCCATGATCCTGGAGGCCGCTGCCGGCTCGCAGGTGCTGTTCGAGGGCCAGCGCAGCAGCCCGGGGTTCTACGTGGTGCTGGAAGGCAAGGTCGAGGTCTACCAGCCGCGGGAGGGCGCCGACGTGCGCCTCAACCTGCTGGGCCGCGGCGACTGCTTCGGCGAATACTCCCTGATCGACGGCAAGCCGGCCTCGGCCTCGCTGCGGGCAGTGGAGCCGGCCAAACTGTACTTCCTGCCCAGCGGCCTGTTCCAGAAGCTGGTGGCCAACGACGCCCAGGCCGCGGCCACGATCTACCGCAACCTGCTGGTACGCCTGATCACGCGCCTGCGCGACTTCAACGACCCGGCCTAAGGGTCTGAAGGCGGGCTGGTTTGCAGCAACAAGTACCTGACCCGTTCATGCCGAGTGCCGCATAGCGGCGTATCGAGGCACGCGCCGGCAGCACCTCGATACGCTGCGCTACTCGGTGTGAACGGTTTGGGGGTTACCGGCCAAAAAGAAAAGGGCCGGTTTCCCGGCCCCAGGCACACACCCCACGATACTCATTGCGCGGCCGTCACCGCGCGCATTCCTTCAGAACGAATACTTCAGCACCGCCTCGACGTAGTCGCGGTCGCCGAGCAGGTTGCGGTCGCCCAGGCCGTTGGACTTGGTCGCGCCGAAGTAGGTGGTGTAGCCGACCTCGCCCTGCCAGGCCTGCAGGTAGACCACGCCCACCGACACGTGCACCGACTTGCGATCCTCCACGAAGTTGGTGATCGGCGTCGGCGTGGTGCCGTCCACGTCATGGTCGAAGCGGATCGTCGGCTCCACCGTGAACATGTTGAACACGTTGTTGTAGGTGAAGCGCGCGATCAGCTTGTAGCCCCAGGAGAACGGCGTGGCATAGCGGTCGTAGGGCGTGCTCGGCGTGCCGACGATGGCCGGGTTTGGACCGTTGATCGCGGCGGTGCCGGGGTTGGCGGTATAGGTCGCCGGTGCCTCGAAGGCCAGCACCTCCGGATCGGGCATGCCATGCACATAGGCCATGCCGGCCTCACCCACCATCAGCACCTGGTCCCAGCCGAACAGGCGGTTCGGCGGGAACAGCGCGGTGAAGCCGAGGTCGCCCTGGCTGATGTCGTAGCGGCGCCAGCCGCGGATGTACTGGCCGCCCAGCGCGGCACCCTGGTTGGGATTGATCTGGCTGGGCGCGCCCAGGCCGGTGAGCAGCAGCTCGATGTCGTCGATCTGCAGCGGCTGGTCCACCTTGTAGCTGTACTCGCCCTGCACCGAGTAGTCGCCCACGGTGGTGTTGAACGACACGCCGTAGAGCTGGATGTCCTCCGGGTACTCGACGAAGTAGTTGGCCGTGCTGGCCGGCGCCACCGCGCTGGCACGCGAGGTGCCGCTGAACAGCGGCAGGCGGCTGTGGTAGTTCATCGCGTAGACCGACAGGTCCATGTCGTTGAGGTACTTCACCAGCGTGCTGAGCTTGATGCCGCCCTGGCCGGAGTCGCTGGCCAGCTTGTCGCGTCCGCGCGGCACGGTGCTGCCGATGAATACGCAGGAGACTCCCGGCGGCGTGCAGATCGTGCCGGCCGGCGCGTTTTCGTCGACACGGCCGAGGCCGAGGTTGGCGCGGTTGCCGCCGATGCCGGCGAAGTCGTTGGTCCCCCAGTAGGAGCCGGAGGGATCGATATCGGTGCGGCGCCAGTTCAGCTGGTAGAAGGCCTCCATCGAGAGGTTCTCCAGCAGGTTGTAGGACAGCCACAGGTTCTCGGTGGGCACCAGCACCTCGTCGAGCTCGAAGCCCGGCACGCGCAGCTGCGCCTGGTCGAAGGCCAGGATGCTGTTGATGCCGTGCAGCACGAAGGTGGATTCGCCCCAGTTGATGACCTGGCGGCCGAGCTTGAAGGCCATCGAGCGCGGGCCGATATCGAAGGCACCGAACAGGTAGGCGTCGAGCAGGTCGGCGTCGCTGCCGAGACGGTCGCGCAGGATCTCGTTCTTGGCGTCGTATTCCGAGAGCGGCGCCTCCTTGCCGGGGCCGTAGTCGGCCCGGTTGAAGAAGTCGTAGTTGCGCAGCTTCTCGTTGAAGACGTAGCTGCCGCGGAAGAAGGCGCCCCAGTTGCCGCGGGTGAAGGTCAGGTCCGAGGTGACCTTGGCGGCGGCGGCCACCAGGTCGCCCTTGTCGAAGGCCAGGTTGCCGTCGTCACCGTTGGTGGAGTAGGCCGTGCCGCCGTTGGCGATGCCGACCAGGCCGTCGTCGCGGCTCTGCACGCGCTTGGCCACGCCCACCGACAGCTTGCTCTCCAGTTGCAGGGACACGCCGTGGACCTCGTCGCTGAAGGCCTGCGCCGGCAGCGCGGGCACGAACAGGGCGGCGGCAGCCAGGGAGATCAGGTTCTTCTTGTTGATGTTCTTCATGTTGTTTTCTCCTCGCGCTCAGTCAGCCGCCGGCGGGGCCGGGCAGGCGCCGCCTATGGGCAGGCAGGCACCATTGGACTTCAGGAAGCTGGCGGCCTGGCGCTGCATTTCCGTGGTGGCGTCGGCCGAAGCCGTGGGGGAAAGGATCGAGCCGTGGTCGCCCTGGGCAAAGCGCACGACGTTGTAGCGTGCGGCCTCACCCAGCAGCACATTGGCGGTGGCCACCGGCACCGATAGCGCCGGGCCCTCGCCGGGCCCGGGCCTGAATGTCAGCCCCATCACGCGCGCCAGCGGCGTCGTGCCGGACAGGTAGCCGGAGATCGGCAGCACGTCGGTCGCCGGGCACAGCGGATCACCCTTGATCGCGCAGTTGGGCACCACCGCGTCGCCGACCACTTCGATCATGTAGATCGGGTGGTTGGCCTTGGTCGCGGCGGCGAAGTTCAGCGGATCGCCGGAGTCGACCAGGGTCTGCGCGAAGCGTATGAACGTCTCGTAGTTGTCGTTGCCCTGCACGATGCGGTTGGCCACCGGGAAGCTGGCGGTCTGCGCCTGCAGGCCGGCGGAAATGCGCGGGCCGAAGCTGGCCGAGGCATCGAGCAGCTTGGCGATACCGCCGCCCGGCATCGCCAGCACGCCGGCGCCGGTGGCCGTGTTCACGCCGAGGAAGGTGCTGGCGACGATGGCGCCCAGCGAGTGGCCGACATAGCGCACCTGCGTGGTGTCGAAGCGCACCGCCTGCGGCGCGCCGGCCAGCGACACGAAGATCGTGCCCGGATCGGCGATGCCGCCCGCCGGCACCAGCGACTTGCCGAGCACCAGCAGGTCGGACACGCCCTGGCGCAGGTTGTCGCGCGAAACGATCAGGCTGGAGAGATTGATGAAATGCGTGCCCGAACCGTCGACCACGGTATCCGGCCCGGGAGCACCCGAGGTGTTGTTGACCAGATCCAGGTCGAAAGTGCGCTCGGTGGTGCCCGGCACGCGGAAGGCGGCGATGCTGCCGTCGGCCGTGCGGATGCCGTGCAGCGGCAGGTCGATCGCGATCACCGCGAAGCCGGCCTGCGTCAGCGCCGGCACCAGGCCCAGCACCTGCGAGCGGTTGCCGGTGATGCCGTGCTGGAAGATGACCACCGGCCAGCCGCCCGCCGGCATCTCGCCGACCGGCACCGTGGCGATCACCGGTACGGTCTGGTCGCTGAGCTTGCGCGGCAGCGGGTAGCAGATCGTGGTGCTGGTGCTGGGCCTGGCGGTGAGCACGCCCGGACCCGGATCGATATCCGCGCCGCTGGCAAAGGCACCGCAGGGCACGCGGCCGAGGAAGCTGGCGGCAAGGTTGGGCTGGGTGATGTCCGCCTGCCAGAAGCCGGTCAGCGGCGCCGTGGGATTGCCGGCGCTGGGAGCGGACAGGTAGTAGGGCAGCGTCAGGCGGCCGGCATAGACCTGCGCCGGAGCGCCGGGCAGGCCCAGCATCGTGGTGGTCAGCACCGTGCCGGCAGGGGCCGGTGCCGGCGCCGGGGCCTGCTGCAGCCGCAGCACGTTGGGCTGCGCGGCCGCGGCCATGCGCTGCAGCGTGATCGTGGTGGACTGCGTGGTGAACGGCCAGGCGATGGCGACGGTGTCGGCGGGCTTGCCGAAGGCGGCGAGCAGCTGCATCACCGGCACCAGCTGCTGGCGGATGGCTTCCAGCGTCGCCTTCTGCGGCGCGGTGAGGATCGCCAGCACCGGCTCGGTCTGCTCGGCGACCGGCGAGGACGAACGCACCACGCGGAAGTAGTCGCTGGGGATGATCGGCTCGCCGGCGGTGGAGCGCGCGGCGGTGCTCAGGCCCACGACATAGGTGGTCGAGGGCTTCAGCGGCTTCAGCGGCTCGATCAGGATGCGGCTGCGCTTGTCGGAGATCGCGCGGCCATCGACCGGATCGGTGGCGGTGGAGCTCTGCACGCGGAAGTCCACGCCCGGCACCAGCGGCGTCGGCGGCGAGGTGGAGGTGTCGATGATGGTCAGCGCCGCCGCGACGGTGTCGAAATCGACGAACCCGGTGAGGTCGGTAAAGGCCGATGCCACGGTGGACCAGCCGTCCTGCTCATTGGCGGCGGTGACGAAGGGCACGGCGGTGGCGTTGGGAATGTTCAGCGTCGGATCGCTGAAGCCGGCGAACAGCAGGTCCACCGGGAACGGAATCTGCGGGCTGGCCGCCAGCGGATCGAAGATCGACACCGCCTCGGTGCCCACACCGCCGGGGAAGTCCCCGCCTTCGTTGGACGCCTTGTCGCAAGCGGACAGCGCCAACACCAAAGCCAACGCACCGAGGGGGGCGTATCTCATCTCGTCTTCTCCTGCACCGTGGGGAAGCTTTTTCTTCTGCTTCCGCGTTTATTGTTGCCCCGGGCTCCGCCAGGACTCGTAAGGCCCAGCTGCGGGCCCGCACCATCTCGGGGCAGTATTGGTGTGTCGCAGCGCAGCAAACAATCGGCTCGGACCGGCAATGAATACCGTTTGTCGGACCATTCCTACACAGTTGTGCGGTGACGCCCGATCAGGTTTTCGATGCGTTCGCGCGAATCGTCGTCGGGCAGCAGCAGCTCCAGCGGCACGCGGCGGCGCAGCACATCGTCGGCGTCGCGTGCCATTTCGGCCTCCAGCGCATGCGCTGCCTCCACCATCAGGAACGGCAGCTCCGGGTGGATGCGTGCACGCCATTCCGGGCGTTCCTCCATGCGCTGCATCAGCAGTTCGATGCCGCTGCCGTGGCGCAGGCTGAGCCAGCCGGCGGCCTCCTCGTCGACACCGCAGGCGATCAGGCGCGCGATGGCCTGCGGCTGCCACTGCTCGAACGGCAGCGGCGGAGTTCCCGGCAATGGCAGCTCGTGCGTGCGCGAGGGCGGCGCACGCCGGTCCAGCGCGCGGTACACGGCGTCGACGATCTCGACGCTGTCGCGGCGTGCGGTGGTGTAGCTGCCGCCGATGTGCATCAGCAGCCGCGGCCGGGGCTGGATCACGGCCGCCTCGCGCGTCATCTGCGACAGGCTGCCGTATTCCGCGGGCAGCAGCATGCGCACGCCGGCATAGCGCGCGATGACGTCGCGCGCGGTCCAGCGCAGGCCCGGCAGGCCGTTGTTGAGGCCGGCGAGCAGGTAGCGCGTGTCCTCGTCCGTGGGCTGCGCCTGCGCGGGGCTGGTGATCTCCTGCTCGGTGGTGCCGACCAGGGTGCGGCCGTACCAGGGAATGACGAAGAACACGCGGCCATCGCGCGCGGTCAGCAGGAAGGCCTCCTCGCAACCGGGAATCGGCGGCATCACCAGGTGGGTGCCCTTGACCCGCCGCACCGGCGGCGCCGCCTCGCCTGCCAGTGCCAGCCCCCAGGGGCCGGCGGCGTTGACCGTGACCTGCGCGCGCAGCTCGAAGGACTGCCGCGTCTCCCTGTCGCGCAGCAGCGCACCGCGCACGCCGCCCTCATCCTCCAGCAGGCGCTCGGCCGCCATGTGGTTGACGCAGACCGCGCCATGCGACTGCGCCGCGGCGGCCACCACCAGGGTCATGCGCGCGTCGTCGACCTGGCAGTCGCCGTAGCGGAAGCCCGCCAGCAGATTGCGCGGATCGACGAAGGGAAACTCCGCCAGCAACGCCGGCGGGCGGTACTGGCGATGCCGCGCCACCGGCCGGCTGCCGGCACCGAGCAGGTCGTAGAGCGTCAGGCCGGCCGACAGCGTGAAGGTGCTGGCACGCGGCCCCTTCCACACCGGCACGATGAAGTTCAGCGGCCGCACCAGGTGCGGCGCGATGCGCACCAGCCGGCGGCGCTCGCGCAGCGCCTGGCGCACGAAGTCGAACTGGTAGTTCTCCAGGTAGCGCAGGCCGCCGTGGATCAGCTTGCTGGAGGCCGAGGAGCTGCCGCTGCCCCAGTCGTGCTTCTCCACCAGCGCCACGCTGAGACCGCGCTGCGCCGCGTCGTTGGCGATCCAGGCGCCGTAGATGCCGCCGCCGATCACCAGCAGGTCGAACTCGCGCCCGCTCAGGGCCGCGGGGCGGCGCAGGAAGGGAAAGGCGGCGACCATCTCAGGCATGCCGGCTCAGCACCCGCTCGAGGCCGGCGTCGAACTCGTCGACCGCGCACAGCGCCTCGGCCGCTTCCAGCGCCGCACGCAGCTGGCGCGACTCGTCCTGGGCCAGCACGCCGGCCTCGCGCGCCTCGTCGATGCGGTCCAGCGGGTGCGGATGCTGCAGGCGGCCGGCGCGCTGCGCCTGGCCCAGCTTGCGCAGCAGCGGCTCGGCATCGATCGCCTGCACCATCGCCGTCTCCAGGCGGCCCAGCGGCGAAGCGGCATCCGTGTGCAGGCCTTCGGCCAGGCGCAGGCGCAGGCCGCCGGGCTGCTGCAGGGCGGCGGCGATCTTCTGCCCGGTGGCGTCGTCGGCCGCGCGCGCATGGCGCCCCAGCGGAAACACCAGCAGCCGCCCGGCCCAGGCCAGCGGCCGCTTCGGCAGGTTGCGCAGCAAGCCGTCCAGCGCGGTCTCGATGCGCAGGAACTGCTCGTCGCAGACCGCCTGCAGCAGCGGCAGGTCTTCGCCGGGGCGGCCCTCCTGGTCGTAGCGGCGCAGCGCGGCGCTGACCACATAGAGCGCTATCAGCACGTCGCCGAGGCGCGCCGACAGGCTCTCGCGCAGCTTCAGGGCGCCGCCCAGTGCGGCCAGCGTCAGCTCGGTGCACAGCGCCAGCGCGGCGCTGTAGCGGTTGGCGCGCAGGCCGATGCGGCGCATCGCCGCGTCGCCCGGCGCATCGCCCCAGCGCGCCAGCGTCAGCCCCAGCACCAGGCTGCGCGCGCCGGCCTGCAGGGCATGGCCCAGGTGCGCCATCAGCAAGGTGTCGAAGCGCTCCAGCGCCAGCGCGGCATTGGGCTCGCGCGTGGCGGCGATCTCCTCGCGCAGATACGGATGGCAGCGCAGCGCACCCTGGCCGAACAGGATCATGCCGCGCGTCAGCAGGTTGGCGCCCTCCACCGTCACCGCCACCGGCGAGCCCTGGAAGGCGCGCGCCAGCCAGTTGGCCGGCCCCAGCATCACGCCCTTGCCGGCATGGATGTCCATGGCGCGGCGCAGCGAGTCCTGCGCGGTGTCGCTGCAGTAGTACTTGGCGATCGCCGAGGGCACGCTGGGCTTCTCGCCCAGTTCCACCGCCTGCGCGGTGAGCTGGCGCACCGCCTGCACCGCGTAGGCCTGCGCGCCGAGCTTCGCCAGCTGCTCCTGCACGGCCTCGAAGGCCCCCACCGGCAACCCGAACTGGCGGCGGATGCGCGCATAGGCACCGCTGGCCAGCGCCGCCATCGTCGCCTGGCCCGCAGTGTTGGACGGCAGCGAGATGGCGCGGCCGGCCGCCAGGCATTCCATCAGCATGCGCCAGCCCTGCCCGATCTGGCGCGGCCCGCCGATGATGAAATCCAGCGGCACGAAGACTTCGCGGCCGCGCACCGGGCCGTTCATGAAGGGGTTGTCCAGCGGCCAGTGGCGGTTGCCGATCTCCAGTCCCGGCGTGTCGCGCGGCAGCAGCGCGCAGCAGATGCCCAGTTCGCGACCACCGCCGAGCAGGCGCTCGGGGTCGTAGAGCTTGAAGGCCAGGCCCACCAGGGTCGCCACCGGCGCCAGCGTGATGTAGCGCTTGTCGAAGGTCAGGCGCATGCCCAGCACTTCGCTGCCCTGCCACGGGCCATGACAGACCAGGCCGTAGTCGGGGATGCCGCCGGCGTCGGAGCCGGCCCAGGGCGAGGTCAGCGCAAAACAGGGGATTTCCTCGCCCGCCGCCAGCCGCGGCAGGTATTGCTGCTTCTGCTCGTCGGTGCCGTAGTGCAGCAGCAGCTCGGCCGGGCCCAGCGAATTGGGCACCGCCACGATCGAGGCCGCGGTGACGCCGCCGGGGCCGGAGGCGATGCGGTTGAGCACCGCCGAGTGCGCCAGCGCACCGAAACCCAGGCCGCCGTACTGCTTCGGGATGATCATGCCGAAGAAGCCCTGGTGCTTCAGGTACGCCCAGGCCTCCGGCGACAGGTCGCGGTCCACCGCGGTGATGCGCCAGTCGTCGCAGAGCGCGCAGAAGGCCGTCACCGGGCCGTCGAGGAAGGCCTGCTCCTCGGCGCTGAGCCGCGCGGGCGGCAGGCCATGGAGGCGGCTCCAGTCCGGCCGGCCGCCGAACAGCTCGCCGTCCCACCAGACCGTGCCGGCGTCCAGCGCCGCCTGCTCGGTGTCGCTGACCTCGGGCATCACGCGGCGGAAATACTCCAGCGCCGGCCGGCTCAGCCATTCCTGGCGCAGCGGCGGGTTGAGCAGCACGGCGCCCGCCACGGCCAGCAGCAGGGCACCCACGAAGAACAGGCTCCAGGCCCCGCCGGTGGCGGCATAGGCCATCAGCAGCAGGGCATAGGCCGTCAGCGCGGTACGGGACGCGGCGCGCCGGTAGGCCAGGGCCACGCCCAGGGCGATCAGCAGCAGGAGCCAGATCATGCGGTGGGTTTCATGGGGATCCAGCCCCCAGCATACCGAATCGCCCTTCTGCAGCGGCAGGACGCCCGCCCGGGACCGTAAATCGACCTGAAAACAGCAACCGGTCCGCAAATGAACGCAAATGAACGCGAATATCGGGCTCAGGCACCCTGCTCCCATTTGCGTTCTTTGCGTTCATTTGCGGACTGCCGCGTTTTCTAGGATAAACGTCGGCTGACAATCCACGACCCTTCATGACCGACAAATCCGCCCTGCTGGACCAGCTCCGGATCGACCATTCCGCGCGTGCGCCGCAGCACAGCCCCTGGCTGCGCTGGGCGCTGATCGGCGCCGCCCTGCTGGTGGTCGCCCTGGCGGCCGCCGCCTTCTTCAGCGGCGAGAAGCCCCTGGAAATCACCACCGCCACCGCCCGCGCCGCCGGCCCCGGCGCCAGCGCCTCGGTGCTGGACGCCTCCGGCTACGTCGTCGCGCGGCGCCAGGCCACCGTGTCTTCCAAGGTCACCGGCAAGGTCATCGAGGTGCTGCTGGAGGAAGGCCGCCGCGTCGAGGCGGGCCAGGTGCTCGCACGCATCGACGACAGCAACGCCCAGGCACAGCTGGCGCTGGCCCAGTCGCAGCTCTCGGCCTCGCGCTCGCAGCAGGTCCAGGTCCAGGTACAGCTGTCCGAGGCCGAGCGCCAGCTGGCCCGCACGCGCGAGCTGGCGGATCGCAAGCTGCTGAGCCAGCAGGCCCTGGACACGGCCCAGGCCAATGCCGACAGCCTGCGCGCCCAGCTCGAGACCGCCAGACAGAACATCGGCGTGGCCCAGCGCGGCCTGTCGGTGCAGCAGCGCGCGCTCGACGACACCGTGGTGCGCGCACCCTTCGCCGGCGTGATCACGGTGAAGAACGCCCAGCCCGGCGAGATGATCTCGCCGCTGTCGGCCGGCGGCGCCGGCACCCGCACCGGCATCGGCACCCTGGTGGACATGGACTCGCTGGAGATCGAGGTCGACGTCAACGAGAACTTCATCAACCGCGTGCAGCCGGGCCAGCCGGCGGCGGCGCGGCTCAACGCCTACCCGGACCTGGAGATTCCCTGCGAGGTGATCGCGGTGATCCCCACCGCCGACCGCAGCAAGGCCACGGTCAAGGTCCGCGTCGGCTTCAAGCAGAAGGACCCGCGCGTGCTGCCCGAGATGGGCGTGCGCGTGGCCTTCCGCGAGAGCGCGGCGGACAAGGCCAGGGAACAGCCGCAGGGCGTCCTGGTGCCGGCCGAGGCCGTACAGAAGCAGGGCGATGACGGCGTCGTGTTCATGGTCCGCCAGGACCTGACGCTGGAGCGCCGCGCCGTGAAGCTCGGCGGCAACAGCGACGGCAGCATCAGCGTGCTCGGCGGCCTCAATGGCGGCGAGCGTCTCGCGGTGGGCGACTTCACGCAGTTCGCCGAAGGCAAGAAGGTCAAGCTCAAGGAGTAGGCATCATCATGGAACCAGCGACCGTCAGCCTGCAGAAGGCGTCCGCCGTCCCGGGGAGTGCGATCGTCAGCCTGCGCGGCGTGCTCAAGCACTACACGCGCGGCAAGCAGACCGTGGAAGTGCTGGAAAGCCTGGACCTGGACATCGCCCGCGGCGACTTCCTGGCCCTGATGGGCCCCAGCGGCTCCGGCAAGACCACGCTGCTCAACCTGATCGGCGGGCTCGACCGCCCCAGCGCCGGCAGCGTCAGGGTTGCCGACGAGCGCATCGACCAGCTCAGCTCCGGCGACCTGGCGAAATGGCGCGCGCGCCACATCGGCTTCGTGTTCCAGTTCTACAACCTGATGCCGATGCTCAACGCCGAGCGCAACGTCGAGCTGCCGCTGCTGCTGACGCGCCTGCCGGCCGCCGACCGCATGCGCCGCGTGCGCGTGGCGCTGCAGATCGTCGGCCTGGCCGACCGCGGCACGCACAAGCCCAGCGAACTGTCCGGCGGCCAAGCGCAGCGCGTCGCCATCGCCCGCGCCCTGGTGGCCGACCCCACCCTGCTGGTCTGCGACGAACCCACCGGCGATCTCGACCGCAAGACCGCCGACGAGATCCTGCAGCTGCTGCAGACGCTCAACCGCGAGCACGGCAAGACCATCGTCATGGTCACGCACGATCCCAAGGCGGCGGAGTTCGCGACGCATCAGCTGCATATGGATAAAGGACGTCTCGTCGAAACCTCGGCGCATAGCTGAGGGGACCGGACGATGAAATACTTCCCCCTCATCTGGTCCGCCCTCTGGCGCAAGAAGCCACGCACGATCTACACCATGCTGTCGATCGTCGTCGCCTTCCTGCTGTTCGGCATGCTGCAGGCGGTGGCGGTGGGCATGACCAAGTCGATCGAGATTTCCGGTGCCGACCGCCTGTTCACCGCCGGCAAGTTCTCCTTCACCGAGATCCTGCCCATCGGCTACTACGCGCGCATCAAGTCGGTGCCGGGCGTGACGCTGGTCTCGCACGCCAACTGGTTCGGCGGCGTCTACCAGGACGAAAAGAACTTCTTCGCCCAGTTCGCGGTGGACCACGAGACCTACCTGGAGATGTACCCGGAGTTCATCGTCAGCGACGAGGCCAAGGCGCTCTGGGCGCGCACCAGGACCGGCGCCCTGGTCGGCGTCGGCCTGGCCAGGAAGTTCGGCTGGAAGATCGGCGACCGCGTCCCGGTCCAGGCGGCGATCTGGCCCAAGCGCGACGGCCGCAACGACTGGCAGTTCGACATCGTCGGCTTCATCGACACCAAGGACGAGGCCACCCGGAACCAGACCGAGATGATGCTGTTCCGCTTCGACTACTTCGACGAAGCGCGCCAGTTCGGCCAGGGCTACACCGGCTGGTACCTGGAGAAGGTCGCCGATCCCGCGCAGGCCGGCAGCGTGGCGGCGGCGATCGACCGCCAGTTCGCCAACTCGCCCAAGGAAACCCGCACCGATTCGGAGAAGGCCTTCAATCAGTCCTTCATGAAGCAGATGGGCGACATCCAGCTGATCATCCAGTCGATCCTCGGCGCGGTGTTCTTCACGCTGCTGTTCCTGACCGGCAACACCATGATGCAGTCGGTGCGCGAGCGCATCCCGGAGCTGGCGGTGCTCAAGACCATCGGCTTCTCCGACCGCAGCGTGCTGGGCCTGGTGCTGACCGAGTCCCTGCTGCTGTGCCTGATCGCGGCGCTGGTGGGCCTGGGCGTGGCGACCTTGCTGATGCCCGGCCTGGCGGCGAAGGTGCCGGGCCTGCGCATGGAGCCGGAGGTCTGGTTCATGGGTGTGGGCGTGGCCGTGGCGCTGGCCGTGGTGGTCGGTTTTCCGCCCGCCTGGCGCGCCATGCGGCTCGACATCGTCAATGCGCTCGCGGGGCACTGAGATGATTCAACAAGTCTGGGCCGTCACCCTCATGAACCTCCGCGCCATCCCGCAGCGGCTCGGCGCCTCGCTGGTGATCGTGATCGGCATCGCCGGCGTGGTCGGGGTGCTGGTGGCGCTGCTGTCGATGGCGCGCGGCTTCCAGGCCACGCTCAACAGCACCGGCCGGCCCGACCGCGTGATCGTGATGCGCGGCGGCGCCACCGACGAGCTGTCCAGCGTGCTGTTCCGCGAGCAGGCCCTCATCATCCAGCAGGCGCCCGGCATCCGCATGGGCAGCGACGGCCGCCCGCTGGCGGTGTCGGAGGTCTACATGCTCGCCGGCCTGCCGCGCAAGGGCCAGACCGAGCCGGCCAACGTCGTGCTGCGCGGCACCGGCCCCAACGTGCTGCAGGTGCGCTCGGAGGTCAAGCTGGTCGAGGGCCGCATGTTCAGGCCCGGCATCTACGAGGTGATCGTGGGCCGCGGCGCGCGCGACCAGTTCGCCGGCATGACCCTGGGCGGCAAGCTGCCGCTGCGCGACGGCGACTGGACCATCGTCGGCTTCTTCGACAGCGGCGGCGACGTCCACGAATCGGAGCTGTGGGCCGACGCCGAGACCCTGATGCAGGCCGGCAAGCGCGGCGCCCCCAACTCGGTGACGGTGCAGCTGGAGTCGGAGCAGGACTTCGCGCGCTTCAAGGACGCGCTGACCACCGACCCACGCCTCAACCCCGGCGTGCAGAAGGAGCCGGAGTACTACTCCTCGCGTTCCAAGGCGCTCAACGGCCTGATCAACGGCCTGGGCTACACCGTGGGCGTGATCATGGCGATCGGCGCGCTGTTCGGCTCGCTCAACACCATGTACGCCGCGGTATCGACGCGCACGGTGGAGATCGCCACGCTGCGCGCCCTGGGCTTCGGCGGCGCGCCGGTGCTGGTGTCGGTGATGATCGAGGCGATGCTGCTGTCGCTGGCCGGCGGCCTGCTCGGCGCCGCCATCTCCTACGTCGTGTTCAACGGCTACAGCGTCTCCACGCTGAACTTCCAGACCTTCAGCCAGGTGGCCTTCGCCTTCCGCGTGACCCCGGACCTGCTGTGGCAGGGCGTGATCTGGGCCCTGCTGATCGGTGCCGTCGGCGGCTTCTTCCCGGCGCTGAAGGCGATAAGGCTGCCGGTGGTGGAGGCGCTGCGGTCGGCGGGGTGAAACACGCTCCCGCAAAAGCAGAACCCAAAACCATCACCCAACAAAAAAGCGCGGCCGTAGCCGCGCTTTTTTGTTTGCAGCGATGAAGCTTACGGAGCGGCGACGAAATGGCCCTTGGTGCAGAACTCATGCACGAACATCGCCTCGCCGACGTTGACGCTCAGCAGGCCGCCGGACAGGCCGATGGTGGCATGGTCGTAGGGCTTGGTGACCTTCATGCCGAGGTAGATGCGGTCATCGCCGATCGCGTCCACGCCCAGCAGTTCCAGCGCATTCTGCGTGAACGCACGCGTCTCCTGCTCGGTGGTGCCCAGGAAGGTGGTGATGTCCAGGGTATTGAGCAGCGACAGGTCCACAGTGCCGCCGGGGAAGCCGATCGCGAACACGGCGTAGTCCCTGGACGGCACGGTGGCCGCAAGGTTGAACACCTGGTCCACCGAGCTGAGGATGCCCAGGCCGGTGGCGGTCAGCGTGAAGGTCGAATGCGTGTCGAGCCGGGTGTCGATGGCAAGGTCCTTGTCCTTGACGCTGGCGAGGAGCTGGTTCAGCGTCTGCCCGCCCAGGCCACCCAGGATGCCGCCCAGGATACCGCCGACGACACCGCCCGTGCCGGCGTCGGTGGTGACACCCTTCGCCTTGTTCAGGCTCAGGTCGCAGATGAAGCGGCCGGTGATCGGCGTGCCGTTGTCCGTGACGTCGGTCGGAACGCTGCCGTCATTGGGGAACTCGTTGGGGTCGATGGTGCCGTTGCCGTTGGTGTCGCCGCCGCCGCCCACGGTACCGCTGCCGTCGATGGAGCCGTCGCCGTTGGCGTCGCAGCCGGCCAGCATCAGGCCGGAGATGGCCAGCAGCGCGATGCCGCAGGCCTGGGTGAGCTTGGTGTTCATGTTGTACATCTCCACTGTCGGTAAGGGGTTAACGAAATGTCTTTCTTATATACCGCTATGCAGATAGTGCCTGCCGGCTTCAACCGGTAGTATGATGCCCCAGGCCTATCTGCCTGTAATGTAAGAAATATCGGACGGGTTTGTCACTAAAGCGCTCGTTTAAGCCCTGACGAGCATTCCTGGCGGCCTCCACGATATAGTATTCAGCAGGTCCAAAGCCTCAGAGTCGTCAAATAAAGAAACGCACCCGGAACGGCCTTCCTAACCGCTCCGCAGGCACGGTATGTGCCCACCCCAACCATCAGGAGAGTCACGATGAAAGCGCTGCTGAAGAAGCTCCCCCTGGCCTGTCTCGCGCTCGCGCCGATGGCGTTCGCACAGGACCCGGCCGCCGAGTCCGCCCCGACCGAAGAAGCGATCGTCGGCGAACCGGTCCCCGCCGAAGCTGCTGCCCCCGCCGAAGCCGCACCCGCCGAGGCCGCCGCGCCTGAAGCGGCCGCCGCCGAAGCCGCGCCGGCCGAAGCCGCCGCCACCACGGAACTGGCCCCCGAGGCAGAGGCCGTGCCGGCCGACACCACCGTGACCGAGACGGTAACGACCACCGAAACGGTGACCGAGACCACGGAAACCACCGAAGCCGCCCCGGAAGCCCCGGGCGCCGCCAAGGTGACGGACTACGTCAGCCTGCTGGGCACCTACACCTTCGTCGGTGACACACCCTACGACAGCATCGAGCACGCCATCGGCCTGCAGCTGATCCGCGGCTGGAACTGGACGGGTAACTGGTACATCGAAGGCAGCTTCACCGCCGACAACATTGAGACCGACGTCGACGGCACCACTGACTTCTACCGCTACAGCGTCGGCCCCGACCTGGTCTACTCCTTCGGCGACCGCACGGGCTTCACCCCGTTCGTGCTGATCGGCGGCGGCGCCAACTACACCGACGTGATCCCGGACGACGAGGACAAGTGGAGCTGGTTCGGCAACGCCGGCATCGGCTTCCTCAGCGGCCCGATCAGCGACTTCGGCTTCCGCATCCGCCTGGAAGGCCGCTACATCTACGACGCCAACGAGTTCCTCGACAAGCGCCAGGACATCAAGGTGGGCCTGGGCCTGGAACTGCCGCTGGTGCTGCCGGGTGACGGCCTGACCCCGCTGCCGGAGACCAAGGAGTCGGTCGTGGTGGTGCCGGCCGACAAGCCGGGCGATGCCGACCAGGATGGCGTGCTGGATCCGTACGACTCCTGCCCGGATACCCCGCAGGGCATGGAAGTGGACGGTCGCGGTTGCGCCCTGCCGCAGGTCCTGACCCTGACCGGCGTGGTGTTCGACTTCAACAAGGCCACGCTGACCCCGGACGCCCGCAAGATCCTCGACGACGTGGCCAAGAAGATCGTGGCCTACAAGAAGATCCCGATGGAACTGGCCGGTCACACCGACAACGTCGGCAGCGACCAGTACAACCTCGAGCTGTCCGACCTGCGCGCCAAGGCCGTCAAGGACTACCTGATCGAGCAGGGCGTCGCCGCCGACGGCCTGACCGCCAAGGGCTACGGCGAATCGCAGCCGGTTGCGCCGAACGACACCGATGCCGGTCGCCAGGTCAACCGCCGCACCGAGCTGCGCGTCGAAGGCCAGAAGTAAGCCTGAGCCGCAAGCCGTAACGACAAAGGCCGCCGGGGCAACCCGGCGGCCTTTTTCTTTGTGCTGCC
The DNA here is from genome assembly GCF_003428335.1 of Solimonas sp. K1W22B-7. Lineage (GTDB taxonomy): Bacteria > Pseudomonadota > Gammaproteobacteria > Nevskiales > Nevskiaceae > Solimonas_A. The sequence goes on along the minus strand of NZ_CP031704.1, from coordinate 841,873 downwards.
TGCAAGCCCAACCGTAGCCTGTACGCAGTCCAGACTGCCATCGGCTCGCGGCAACCCGGGATTGCCTCCGGGCCACTCCGCTTGTCCGAAGGGGAAGAGCCTCCTTGTACCTCCCTCTCCCCGCCTGCGGGGAGAGGGCTGGGGTGAGGGGCGAAGCCTTCAATCGGAGGCGCTGTGCGTTATCGCGCCACCAGCAACACGAACTCCACCACGCTGATCGCCGCCAGCAGCGCCACGATCCAGCGCCAGCGCGCAGGCAGCGCGTCGGAGGACGGCGGCGCCACCACCGCTGCAGGCGCTGCCGCTGCGGGCACCGGAGCCACGGCAGGCACCACCGCCAACCCCTCACCCACCGGCCGGGTCGGCGGCTCGGGCAGCAGGGCGCTGACCGCGCGCTTCTCCCCGGTCAGCGACACCGACACCTCGGTGGTCACGTTCTCGCGCGGCCGGTGGTCCGGCCGCACGAACACCGCGGCGGCGCGATCGCCGGTGTCGATCTCCTCCTCGTCCAGGCCGTCGAGGAAGGCCAGGAACTCCTCGGCCGAGGCGTAGCGGTCCTGCGGCCGTACCGCCAGCGCGCGCGCCATGCCCTCGCGCATCGCCGGCGGCAGCGCGCTGTAGCCGCTCTGCTGCAGCGGGTCGTGCCCCAGCCGGTCCAGGGCCATCGGCGGCAGCTCCCCGGCGATCATGCGGTACAGCGTGGCGGCAACACCGTAGACATCGGTGTAGGGGCCCTGCGGGCTGCGCCGCTGGTACTGCTCCAGCGGGGCATAGCCCTCGGTCACCACCACCACCAGGCTGTGCGGACGCTCGCCGGCCGACGGCATGGCGGCGCCGAAGTCGAGCAGGATCGGACGGCCGTCGGCGGCCAGGTAGATGTTGTGCGGCTTGACGTCGCGGTGGATGACGTTGCGCTCATGCACGTACTGCAGCCCCTGCAGGATCGGCCGCATCAGGCGCAGCGCCACGCCCGGCATCAGGCTGTTGCGCACGGTGGACAGGTACTCGCCCAGCGACACGCCCTCGTAGTAGTCCATCACCAGGTAGGCGGTGCCGTTGGCGTTGAAGAAGCTGCGCACGCGCACGATGTTGGGATGGGAGAAGCGCGCCACGATGCGCGCCTCACGCAGGAACTGCTCGCGGCCGAAGGCGAAGTTGGCCTGGTCGGCGTCGGTATGGACGTGCACGTCCAGCGACTCGGCGGTGCGCGTGGCCAGGTCGCGCGGCAGGTACTCCTTGATCGCCACGCGCTGCTGCAGGTGGATGTCCCAGCCGATGTAGGTGATGCCGAAACCGCCGGGCTTGCCCAGCACGCGGCCGACGCGGAACTGGCCGCCGATGACGATGCCATGGGGCAGGAACAGCGGCGAGCGCGGCGCCGACTCGTCGTAGCCGCAGGCCGGGCACACCGCCGCCCCGCCCTTCTCCGCGTAACATCCCGGGCAATGCTTCTGATAGGTCAAGTTTGGCGCCCTCCAGCACCACGCCGCCCCGATTGTATAATCAAGCTCAAGCTTTTCCGGGACATACCTGGCGCATGGCGGGTGAACGAGCATGGCGCACCGTACTGTCTGCCGATCTCGGCGGCAGCACGGCCGCGTACGAAAAGCTCGCCGACGCCAGGCAGGCGGTAGACCGGCACCTGCATGCGCTCAGCCGCATCACGCACCAGCATAGCGGCGAACGGGTCAAGACACCCGGCGATGCCGTGCCGACCTGCTTCCGCGGCCCCGACCCTGTCGTCGGCGACGACGCTCGCGAGGTCTTTTTGCGCCGCGAGTCGCTTCCCCTAGCCGGACGCGGGGTGATCAGCCTAGGCTGTCCCCTGCTGGAGCAAACCGGCGAAACCCTCCGCTACAGTTGCGAGTGATGCCATGACCCAGATATCCGATGGCCAGTACCGTGGTGCCGCGCTCTACGCCGACTTCAGCGAGTCGCGCCCCAACCAGATCGTCGACGCCCCGCTGAACTTCGCCGAGGTGCGCGAGCTGACCTCGGCCGCCACCCGCCTGGAAGGCATGGTGATGGAGGCCACGCCGCGCAAGCTCTACGTGTTCTTCCCGGAACCCGCCAACGCCCTGCAGATGGCGCGGCGGGTGGCCCAGCTGGTGGCCAGCGCCCGCGACACCGACCTGAGCCGCCTGGGCCTGGATGCCCGCGTGATCCTGGGCCATGGCGCGGTCGTCATCGAGCAGGCGCGCGTCAAGAGCGACTGGACCTTCCGCCTCGCCGGCCTGGTGTCGGCGGTGCCGCAGAACGGCGTGGCCGGCCTGCGCGACTTCGTCGCCCAGTTCCGTCCGGGCGAGATCATGCCGCCGCCGCGCCCCTCGGCGCGCAGCGACCTGTTCATCCTGCCGATGGTCGACAACGAGAGCACCGAGAACCAGGAGACGCGCCTGGCCGGGCTGGGCACCAGCACCGACGGGGTGTTCCTGGTGCTGACGCTGCGCGTGCGCGGCGTGCCGCAGACCTTCCGTTCCAGCGACTGCCCGATCCTGATCGGTCGCGACAAGAGCTGCGGCGTGCAGGTCAGCGGCGAGAAATCCTCGCGCGTGCACGGCCGCATCGAGTTCGAGAAGGAAAAGTTCTACTACGTCGACGACAGCCGCAACGGCACCTACGTGCTCACCGGTGGCGGCCAGGAACTGCTGATCAAGAACGAGAAGATCGTGCTGGCAGGCGAAGGCGCGATCAGCCCGGGCGCACCGCTGTCCACGCAGACCGGCGAGGTGGTGCGCTACTCCTGCACGCCCAGCCGCCTGTCGATGGCCGGCGATGCCGGCAGCGACGGCGACACCAAGATGATGCGTACCGAACAGCAGTGATCCATAGCTTTTTTGGTTTTTATATAGATGAAATTAATTAAATAATTATATAAATAATCTCATTCGACGACCGCCCGCAAGGCCCGTTCCTGCGGGCTTTTTCGTGCCCGATCACGCAATCCCGGGCCTTCCCGGGCCGCCTCGCCCCGCAAGCCGCATGGGACCGTGTTTTTTACCCTTCAATCCCCAGCTTATGCACAGTTTTGGCAGGGTCTTTGCACCGTCTTGGACACAAACGCTTGGGGTTGACGACCGCAAGAACCACAAGATATGGTAGCAACACTATCCGAGCCACCCCCGTAAGGACGCGGCTTCAGGTACTCCGAAGAAGCCCGCAGGTCGCCGCGCCCTTGGCGCCCGCGAGGACCCATCATCCAGGGGGAGAGCACATGCAGAACGAATCCACCGCCGTCACCCAAGAATCCCGCCGCGCCCCGCCCGCCCCCGCCTCCACGGTGGAAGTCGCGGCCACCGCCCCCGGCGGCATCAAGGTCATCCGCCGCAACGGCAAGGTCACCGGCTTCGACGCCGGCAAGATCAGCATCGCCGTGACCAAGGCCTTCCTGGCCGTCGAGGGTGGCGCTGCCGCCGCCTCGGCCGCCGTGCGCGAGAAGGTCGAGGCCATCACCGCCCAGGTCGTGCAGGCCCTGACCCGCCACATCTCCGGCGGCGGCACCCTGCACATCGAAGACATCCAGGACCAGGTCGAACTGGCCCTGATGCGCGCCGGCGAGCACAAGATCGCCCGCTCCTACGTGATCTATCGCGCCGAGCGCGCCAAGGAGCGCGCCTCCGAGGCCGCCAAGGCCCCCGAGTCCAGCCAGCCGCGCCTGTCGGTCAAGCTCGACGACGGCCGCTCCGTGCCGCTGGACGAGGCGCGCCTGCGCCGCGTCGTCAGCGAGTCCTGCGCCGGCCTGACCGGCGTCAGCGTCGACGAGGTGGTCACCTCCGCCCTGCGCGACCTCTACGACGGCATCCCCGAGGCCGAGCTGTCGCAGGCCGTGACCCTGGCCGCCCGCGCCCGCATCGAGAAGGAGCCCAACTACACCTACGTGTCGGCGCGCCTGCTCTGCGACGCCATGCGCCACGAGGCCCTGAAGTTCCTGGGCCTGCCGGAAACCCGCCCCACCTTCGAGGACATGAAGGGCCTGTACCCGGCCTACTTCAGCGCCTTCATCCACCGCGCCGTGGAGCTGGAGCTGCTGGACCCCAAGCTCGCCCTGTACGACCTCGACGCGCTGGGCAAGGCCCTGCTCGCCGACCGTGACCAGAAGTTCGACTACCTGGGCCTGCAGACCCTGTACGACCGCTACTTCATCCACAGCAACAGGATCCGCTTCGAGCTGCCGCAGGCCTTCTTCATGCGCGTGGCCATGGGCCTGGCGATGAACGAGATCGACCGCGAAGCCCGCGCCATCGAGTTCTACACGCTGATGTCGTCCTTCGACTTCATGTCGTCGACGCCGACGCTGTTCAACTCCGGCACGCTGCGCCCGCAGCTGTCGTCCTGCTACCTGACCACGGTGCCCGACGACCTCGGCGGCATCTTCGGCGCCATCCACGACAACGCCCTGCTGTCCAAGTTTGCCGGCGGCCTCGGCAACGACTGGACCCCGGTGCGCGGCATGGGCGGCTACATCAAGGGCACCAACGGCAAGTCCAACGGCGTCGTGCCGTTCCTGAAGGTGGCCAACGACACCGCCGTGGCGGTCAACCAGGGCGGCAAGCGCAAGGGCGCGGTCTGCGGCTACCTGGAGACCTGGCACCGCGACATCGAGGAATTCCTCGAACTGCGCAAGAACACCGGCGACGACCGCCGCCGCACGCACGACATGAACACGGCCAACTGGGTGCCGGACTACTTCATGAAGCGCGTCATGGAAGAAGGCCAGTGGACGCTGTTCTCCCCCGAGGAGACGCCGGACCTGCACGACCTGGTGGGCGACGCCTTCGAGAAGCGCTACTGCGAGTACGAGAAGCTGGCCGACGACGGCCGCATCAAGAACTTCAAGCGCATGCCGGCGCTCAACCTGTGGCGCAAGATGCTGTCGATGCTGTTCGAAACCGGCCACCCCTGGGTCACCTTCAAGGACCCCTGCAACCTGCGCTCGCCGCAGCAGCACGTCGGCGTCGTGCACAGCTCCAATCTCTGCACCGAGATCACGCTGAACACCAAGGCCGGCCAGGAAATCGCCGTCTGCAACCTCGGCTCCATCAACCTGCCGGCGCACATCGTCGACGGCAAGCTCGACGTGGCCAAGCTGGAGCGCACGGTCAACACCGCCATGCGCATGCTCGACAACGTCATCGAGTACAACTACTACTCGGTGGCCACGGCGCGCAATTCCAACCTGCGCCACCGTCCGGTCGGCATGGGCGTGATGGGCTTCAACGACGCGCTGTACAAGCTGCGCCTGCCCTACGAGAGCGACGCCGCGATCCAGTTCGCCGACCACTCGATGGAAGCCGTCAGCTACTTCGCGATCAAGGCCAGTTCCAACCTGGCCGCCGAGCGCGGCGCCTACAGCTCCTTCAAGGGCTCGCTGTGGGACCAGGGCATCCTGCCGGTGGACTCCATCCAGATCCTGGCCAAGACCCGCGGCAAGTACCTGAAGCAGGACACGGCGGTCTCCGGCCAGTTCGACTGGGACGGCCTGCGCGCGCAGATCCGCCAGGTCGGCATCCGCAACTCCAACACCATGGCCATCGCCCCGACCGCGACCATCGCCAACATCACCGGCGTGTCGCAGTCGATCGAGCCGACGTACCAGAACCTGTACGTCAAATCGAACCTGTCCGGCGAGTTCACCGTGGTCAACGAGTACCTGGTCAACGACCTCAAGAAGCTCGGCCTCTGGGACGAGGTGATGGCGCATGACCTGAAGTACTTCGACGGCAGCGTGCAGCGCATCGACCGCATCCCGGCCGAGATCAAGGAGCTCTACAAGTGCGCCTTCGAGATCGACGCCAAGCGCCTCGTCGATGCCGCCAGCCGCCGCCAGAAGTGGATCGACCAGGCACAGTCGCTGAACCTGTACATGGCGCAGCCCAACGGCAAGAAGCTGGACGAACTGTACAAGCACGCCTGGCTGTCCGGCCTCAAGACGACCTACTACCTGCGCACCCTGGGTGCCACCCACGCCGAGAAGACGACGATCCAGGACAACCGCCTGAACGCCGTCGGCAACGGCGCCCCGGGCGGCTCCTCCGCCAAGCCGGCCGCGCCGGTCGCCGCCCCGGTGGCGTCGACCGACGTCGGCAGCGCCAAGGTCTGCTCGATCCTGGATCCGGAGTGCGAGGCCTGCCAGTAGGCTTCAGCGGCTGTTGAACAGGGCCGCTCCGGGCAACCGGAGCGGCCTTTTTCTTGGGACCCCGCTCAGCGCTGCACGATCACCGCCGTATTGCCGCTGCCCGACTGCAGGATGTAAGCCGAAGCACCGACGCCCTGCTGGCTGACGCTGGCGAAGTTGGCACTGCCGGACTGCTCCACCCGTGCGTAGTTGTCGCGGCCGGACTGCTCCATGGCGATGCGGTTGCGCAGCAGGCTCTCCTCCACCTGCGCCGGCGTTGCGGCGGCGGAGCCGCTGCCGAGATCGATGTCGGCCTCGCGCTCCGCCAGGATCTGGCTTTCGAGGTCGGCCGCGAGCAGCGGCGCCGGCACCAGCAGCAGGGCGAGACAGAGCAGGGTGGAACGGGACATGGCGCGGCTCCTGGCGATCGGGAATGCCCCGGATAGCGGCCGCCAGGCCTCGCGCTGGATGCTCTTCAGGCCCCCGCCGCATCCAGCGGTCGCCATGGACCGACCGATGGCGCGCACTTGCCATCAGCCTGTCATGTTGCGGTGCGTCAGACGCCCGTCGCGAGCGGCTTCAGCGCTGCTGCACCACCGCGAAGTTGCCGCTGCCGGACTGGACGATCAGCGCCGAAGCGCCGGTGCCGGCCTGCTGGATGCTGGCGTAATTGTCGCGGCCGGACTGGTCCACCATGGCGTAGTGGTCGCTGCCGGCCTGCTCGATCAGCACGCGGTTCGACAGCAGGCCCGCCTCGATCTCCGCCGCCGGCAAGCCGGAGACGCCACCGACATCGATGTCGGCGCTGCGCTCGGCGAGGACCTCGCTCTCGAGGTCTTCCGCATGCAGCGGCAGCTGGACCAGCAGCAACGCGGCACAAAACAAGGCACGCCTCGTCATGGGAGTTCTCCCGGTCGCGAAGGACAAGCCCGCCAGCAGCCACGCCCTGAGTCCATTCAGGGCCGGATACCGCAGCGGCCCCTACATGAGGATTGAAGCTACGCCTATTGTCATTAAGCTGCAATGTAATTCTGATAGGCCGCTTTTCCCTGATCCCTCAAGCCCACCGAGAAAGCCCATGCTCGCCACCGTCGTCCTGCCCTGGATCCACTACCTCGCCGTGCTGATGATGGCCGGCGGCGCCGTCGCCGAGCTGTACCTGCTCAAGCTGACGCCCTCCAGCGAGACCGTGCAGCTGCTGCCGCGCGTGGACCGCCTCTACGGCATCACCGCCGGCCTGGTGTTCGTCACCGGCCTCCTGCGCATGTACCACGGCGGCAAGGGCGCCGACTGGTACTGGCACAACGGCCTGATGCACGGCGTGATCACCGCCTTCGTGCTGGCCGCGCTGATCTCCCTCGTGCCGACGATCCGGTTCATGCGCTGGAGCAAGCAGCTGTCCAGCGGCGGCGGCTTGCCGGGCGCAGATGCGGTGCGCAAGACCAGGATCCTGGTGCATGTACAGCTGACGCTGGTGGCGCTGGTGGCGTTGCTGATTACGATGGTCGGCAAAGGCTACGGACATCACTAAGTCCAAACTGCCCCATCTCTTGTCTCCCTCTCCCGCTGGCGGGAGAGGGTGGGGGTGAGGGTGGTGCAACATGGAACCCCGTAAAGGCATTCGAAAGGCGCGGACCCTGCGCCGTTCGATGACCGACGCCGAGCGGCGTCTTTGGCACCGCCTGCGCGCCGCCCAACTCAACGGCCACAAGTTCCGACGCCAGTTCCCGATCGCCCCCTACGTCCTCGACTTCGCCTGCGTCGATCTGATGCTGGCCGTGGAAGTCGACGGCGGCCAGCACGACGAGCGCGCCGAGCACGACGAACAGCGCACACGCTTTCTGGAAAGGAACGGATGGCGCGTGCTGCGGTACTGGAACAACGAAGTGCTGGGCGAGGAAAATCGCGTGCTTGAATCGATCCTGACTACGTGCCTGGAGTTGGCTTCCAGGAAGGGCTGAGCATCCTGGCAAGCCTCAGCGAGTTTCATCCTGCACCACCCTCACCCCGCCCTCTCCCGCCAGCGGGAGAGGAGGACAGCGGTAGCGCCATCCATGGCGAGGCAGCAGCTACCCGATTGAGCCCCTGCCCGGCCCTCCATGGCCGGGCGCTCGACGACGCAGGGGATGCGATTCAACGCATCCCCAAAGCGCGTCGTCTCGCCCCGCTTAGCAGCATCTCCCCCGCCCCCACCTCCCCGCCGCACCTGTCGCAGCCCACCCGCGGCCGCAACGCCTGCCCGCAGCTGCGATGCACCAGCAACAGCGGCGGCCCCTTGGCTCCCGCCAGCCAGCGATCGCCCCAGCGGATCAGCGCGACGATGATCGGGAACAGGTCGCGGCCCTGCTCGCTCAGACGGTAACCCTCGCGGGCGTCTTCCTCGCGGCTCAGCACCTCCAGCTCCACCAGGCGAGCCAACCGGTCCGCAAGGATGTTGCTGGCGATGCCCAGGGCCTGCTGGAACTCGCCGAAGCGGCGATGCCGGTAGAACGCCGCGGCGACGGTCATCGCGGTCCAGCGATCGCCGAGGATGTCGAAGCTGCGCTGCATGATCGGGTGCGCGGCGTCGATGTCCTCGGCGGCGATGCTGGAGCGGCGATGCGCGCGCGGCCCGGGGTGCGGGTCCAGCCCCGCGCCGGGGCCGGAACGCCACTCGACGTCGCGCGCCTCGACGCGCTCGCCGCAGGCGGCGCAGTGCTGCTGCGGCGTGAACTCGCGGCCGCAGACCGCGTGGCGCAGGCGGTGCATCGGGCTCTTCGCGTCGTAGTGCCAGCGCCGGTCCCAGCCGATCACCGCGCAGGCGACGTCATGCAGGTCGGCGCCGCATTCGCTGAGGAAATACTCGTCGCGCGGCGGGTTCTGCTGGTAGCGCCGGCGCCGCAGCAGGCCGGCCTTCTGCAGGCGCTGCAGGCGGTTGGCCAGCACGCTGCGCGCCATGCCGGTCATCGCCAGCAGCTCGGAGTAGCGGTTCACGCCGAGGAACAAACAGTACAGCAGCAGCAGCGTCCAGCGATCGCCGATCAGGTTCAGCGCGCGCGACACCGAGTGCGCCTGCACGGTGAGATTGGGCGCGGCGGCAGGCGGCTTCTTGCGGGTTGCGGTGGCCATGGGGCGCGGCACTCTGATCGCGCGCCCCGTGACGGTCAAGCCCTGCCGACGACGAAGCTGGCGACGGTGGCGCAGGAACCGCCGATGTTGAGCGTGCCGATGCGCTGCGCGCCGTCGATCTGCATGCCGCCGGCAACGCCCGTCACCTGCCGCGCCGCATCCAGCAGCATGCGCACGCCGGTGGCACCCACCGGATGGCCGCCGCCGATCAGGCCGCCGGACATGTTGACCGGGCAGCGCCCGCCGGGCGCGATGCTGCCGTCCTCCACCGCGCGCCAGCCCTGCCCCGGCGGGGTCAGGCCGTAGTGGTCGATCGCCATGTACTCGGTGCTGGTGAAGCAGTCGTGCGTCTCGATGCCGTCCAGCGCGTCCACGCCCGGCAGGCCGGCGCGGCGGAAAGCGTCCTGGATGGTGGCGCGCACTTCCGGGAAGACGTAGTCCTGCCCGCGGCTGCGCTCCAGCTTGTCGAGCAGGCGCAGGCCGGCATTGCGATGGCCCCAGCCGAGGATGCGCGGCAGGCGCTCCGCGTCCAGGCCCAGCTCCGCGGCACGCCGCGGCGAGGCCAGCAGCACCGCGCAGGCGCCGTCGGTGATCTGCGCGCAGTCCTGGCGTCGCACGCCGGGCTCGATCACCGGGTTCTTTTCATCGTCCTCGCTGAAGGCCCCGGGGCCGAACTGCCAGCGCCGTGTCTGCGCACGCGGATTGCGCCGCGCGTTGGCGTAGTTGAGTTCGGCAATGGCATTGAGATGACGCCGGTCCAGGCCATGGCGCTCGTCGTATTCCTGCGCCAGCCGCCCGAACACCGCCGGCCACATGAAGCGGCAGTCGATATTTTCGCGGCCCTGCCAGGCGGCGGAGTTCTGGATGCGCGAGGCCTCGTCGCCGGGCAGGTTCTTCTGCTCCTCCACGCCCAGCACCAGCACACAGTCGTAGCGCCCCGCCTCGATCTCGGCCATGGCCGTCAGGATCGCCAGCGAGCCCGAGGCGCAGGCGCCTTCGTGGCGCATCGCCGGCCGGCCCCACAGCTCCGGCACCACCTGCGCCACCATCGAACCGAGATGGCCCTGCTGGCGCTGCAGTTCGCCGAAGGCGTTGCCGACATGGATCGACTCCACCTGCGCCGCATCCACGCCGGCATCCTCCAGCGCGGCGCGCGTGGCCTCGCGCACCATGTCGGAAATGTCCTGGCCCTCGCGCGACCAGACGCGCGCGAAATCGGTCTGGTGGCCGCCGAGGATGCAGACCTGGGGCTTCACGCCGCCGCCCTCACCTGGTCGCCGCGCGCCCAGGTCGCATGGAAGCCGGCCGGCACGCGGCAGGGCAGTTGCACCGTGGCGACCGGGCCGCGGGCGATGTCGCGCGCATCCAGCACCTGCACCTCGCTGCGCCCGCTGGCCGCCTCGGTGACGAACACCGTCAGCCAGCCGTCGTCTTCTTCCACGGCGCCGATGCGCGGCGCGAACGCCGCCTCGGAGCCGCACCAGCCCTTCGCGTAACGCCAGGTCTCGCAACCGCCGGTTTCGAAGTCGTACTTGTGGATGCCGTCGAAGCGCTGCATGTCGGTGGCAGTGTCGATCGCCATGACATAGCCGTAGCGCGTGCGCCGGCCGGTGCGGTCGAGGTTGACCACCGGAAACTCGCCGATGCGATCGTCGAGCTGGCGCTGGCGCAGCGCGCCGGTCTTCAGGTTCATGCGCCATTCCCAGGGCACCGCATGCAGGGCCAGCACCGCCACCATCGGCGCATACGGGCCGTACTGCCGGTTCGGCGTCATGCCGTTGGGCACCATGCGGCAGGCCTGCATCACCACCTCGTCGCCCTCCTCCCAGGCATTGATCACGTGGTAGACGTAGCAGGGGTCGGTCTCGAACCAGCGCACCTGGCTGCCGGGCCCGCGCCGCGGCACCACGCCGAAGCGCGTCGGCTGGTCGCGACGCTGCTCGATGGACCACTGCCCGCGCTTCAGGCCCTGCTCGCTCATCACCACCGGCAGGTCATGCAGGATCAGATGATTCTCGGTCAGCCCCATGTCGTGCGGCAGGCGCGGGCCGGGCAGTTCCACCCTGTCGAAATGCAGCAGCCGGTTGTCGCGGTCCACCACGCCGAAGGACATCCAGGGCTCGTACAGCGCGTAGTCGAAGAACACGAACTCACCGGTCAGCGGATCGACCTTGGAGTGCGCCGAGACATGGCGCGGCAGGCGGCGGCCGAAGGTCTCCTGGCGCAGCGTCTGCAGCGTGCGCGCATCCACGCGCACCGGCGTGCCGCCGATGTACCACAGCGCCAGCAGGCTGCCGCCGTGCAGCAGGACGTCGGTATTGGCGGTGTCCTTGTAGACCTTGTCGCCGCGCTCGCGATGCGCCGGCAGCATCACGCCGCCGGCGCCGCAGCCACCGGCGAGGTCGGCCTCGAAGTCGCTGGAGCGCACGTAGCGGCTGCGGTAGCTGGCGCGGCCGTCCTCGAACCACACGCCGTGCAGCATGCCGTCGCCGTCGAACCAGTGATGCAGCTCCTGCGGCGCGCGCGCCGGGTTGGGGCCGTTGCGCACGTAGGCGCCCCAGAGCTCGCGCGGCAACTCACCCTGGATGTCGCACTGCAGCACGGTCTCTTCGCGCGCCACCGGCGCGTAGAGCCCCTGCAGGTAGGGATTCAGGTCGTTGGGGTTGCCGGGCGCGGCGACAGTGGGGTCCATGGCTGTTCCTCCGGTCCGCGTCGATGCGGAAACGGCGCCGCCGCGGGGCGGCCGATCGTTGGGGCCAATCTAAGGTTGTAGGTTTTTTTATGCAAGCGTATGCTGGCTCTACGGTCAGTGGCCCGGCAGAGGCCTCTCCCAGTGCGAGAAAGGAGCTGCGATGTTGCGGAATGGATCCGCCATCGGGCGCGATGCGAACCGGCCGGGCGGCCTCGCCGCCACGTGCCGGCGCATCGTGACCCGGGTGTTGCAGGCCGTTGCGGCCCGGTGGCCGCGGGTCGCGGCATGAACCGCACCCGGACCGAGTCACTGGCGCAAGCCGTCGAGGTCTTGTACCTTGACCGGACTCGAACCGATTTTCACGAAAGAGCAGTCCCACCGGCAACGGTAGAGACTGCCGCATGACGCAAGACCCCCACGAAGGTTTGCGTCCGGCCTGTGCGAGGGCCGGGCACTTTGGTGCCACTAGAGGAGAAAACGATGAAATCGAGTGTAAAAGTGATCCTGCGCCTCGGCGCGGGCGGAGCGCTGCTGACCGTGCCGATCATGGCCTCGGCGCTGAAGTTCGAATACGGTGACATCCAGGGCAGTTTCGACACCACGGTCTCCCTCGGCGCCACCATGCGCATGGAAGACCGCGACGACGCCCTGGTCGGCATCAGCAACGGCGGCAGCGCCCGCTCCGTCAACGACGACGACGGCAACCTCGCCTTCGAGAAGGGCGATGTCGTCTCGGCGGTCGCCAAGGCCACGCATGACCTCGAACTGAAGTGGCACGACTACGGCATCTTCGCCCGCGTCAACTACTTCTACGACCAGGTCGCCGCCGACGCCGAGGACCGCGAAGACCGCTTCGCCGCCAATGGCGCGGCAGTGGCCGACCGCAAGGCCAACGAATACGAACTGGGTGAGCGCGGCCGCGATCGCCTGGAATCCGAGCTCGACCTGCTCGACCTGTTCGTCTACGGCAACTTCGACGTCGCCGGCCGCAAGCTGTCGGCACGCTTCGGCCGACAGGTTGTGAGCTGGGGCGAAAGCACCTTCATCGGCAACGGCATCAACTCGATCAACCCGATCGACGTCGCCAAGATCCGCACGCCGGGTGCCGAGCTGAAGGAAGCGCTGCTGCCGCTGCCCATGCTGTGGTCGTCCTTCCAGATCACCGACAGCCTCGGCATCGAGGGCGTCTGGATGACCAGCTGGGACAAGACCGAGATCGATCCGCGCGGCAGCTTCTTCTCCACCTCCGACATCGTCTCCGACGACGGCGATCGTGCCGTCACCGGCTTCGGCCGCCGCGAGGACGACAACCACATCACGCGGCCGCCCACCGACGGCTCCGCCCACGTCGTGGTGCCGCGCGAGCGCACGCGCAACGCCGATGACGCCGAGAAACAGTTCGGCATCGCGCTGCGTTACTACGCCGAGGCCGCGGCCGGCACCGAGTTCGGGCTGTACTACCTGAACTATCACAGCCGTACGCCGCTCATCTCGGCGGTGCGCGGCGGCGCCACGCATCTGGCGAACGTCAGCACCACGGACACCTGCTCGACCAGCGCGGTGGCCGGTTGCCGCGCCACCTACTTCACCGAGTACCCGGAGAACATCGAGCTGTTCGGCCTCAGCTTCAACACCGACGGCCCCTTCGGCGTCGCCATCCAGGGCGAGTACTCCTACCGTCCCGAACAGCCGGTGCAGCTCGGCGGCACCGAGATCCTGCTGACGGCGCTCGGCGTGCCCAACAGCATCAATCCGTTCCCTGCCGCGGCACTCCCCCTGGGCACCGAGATCCGCGGCTACCGCGAGGTCGAGATGCACCAGGTGCAGACCACCTTCACCAAGGCCTTCGGTCCGACCTGGGCCGCGGAGCAGTTCACGCTGCTGGCCGAGGTCGGCTACAACCATCTGGCGCTGCCCGACAACCTGCGCTTCAACGGCCCCGGTGCCGGCCTGCCGGCCTGTGGCTTCCTCAATCCCCCCATCCCGGCTCCCACAGCCTACGTCGTCTCCAACAACTCCTGCCAGAGCGAGGGTTATGCCACCGACAGTTCCTGGGGCTACCGGGTCGTCAGCCGCATGGACTTCGAGAACCTGATCGGTGCGGTCGGCGTCTCGCCGCGACTGGTGCTGGGTCATGACGTCAACGGCGTAGGCCCCAACTTCAACCAGGACACCAAGGCCGTCACCCTGGGCGTGGCCTTCAACTACCTGCAGCGCTGGCAGGCCGACATCGGCTACACCACGTTCTTCGGCGGGCGCACCTACAGCGGCACCGACGCGAGCGGCACGCAGCCCTTCGGCCCCGGCGGCGCGCAGGTGCCGGTCTCCCCGGGCAGCTCCCTGGGCCCCGGCAACACCATCCCCGGCTCGGCGGCCCAGCCCCTCGACTACGCCACCAGCGCCAACCCGAACAAGGACCGCGACTTCCTTGCCCTCAGCGTCTCGTATGCGTTCTGAACGGGACCCAAAGGAGAATCCAATGAAATACACGATGCTCAAGACGAGCCTGCTGTCTCTCGCCTTTCTTGCCGGCGCCGCGCAGGCCGCGGTCTCCGCCGACGAAGCCGCCGCACTGGGCAAGACCCTGACGCCGATCGGTGCCGAGAAGGCCGGCAACAAGGCCGGCACCATCCCCGCCTGGGACGGCGGCCTGGTCAAGCCGGTGGCCGGCTTCAAGGCCGGCGGCCACTACCCCGACCCCTACGCCGGCGACAAGCCGCTGTTCACCATCACCGCCGCCAATGCCGACCAGTACAAGGAAAACCTCTCGGTCGGCCAGATGGCGCTGCTCAAGCGCTACGCCGACTGGAAGATGGTGGTCTACCCGACGCGGCGCAGCGCCGGCTATCCGGAGGGCTGGTACAAGGAGTCCATCGCCAACGCCACCAAGGACAACCTGGTCAGCGGCGGCAACGGCTTCACCGGCAGCACCGACGGCACGCCCTTCCCGATTCCGAAGAACGGACTGGAGGCGATCTGGAACCACCTGACGATCTACAAGGGTGATTCCTACGCCACCTCCTGGGCCCAGGCACCGGTGACGCAGAGCGGCGACTACAACCTGGTGCGCTTCGACTACGAGTACGACTTCTCCTACGGCAACCAGAAGAAGACCGGCGCGCAGCGCGAAGGCAACCTGCTGTTCTACTTCCTGCAGATCGTCAAGGACCCGCCGCGCCTGTCGGGCTCCATCCTGCTGGTGCACGAGTACGCCGACCAGGTGGCCCAGCCGCGCAAGGCCTGGACCTACAGCCCGGGCCAGCGCCGCGTGCGCCTGGCGCCGAGCGTGGCCTACGACAACCCGGGCACCGCCTCCGACGGCCTGCGTACCAACGACGACTTCAACATGTTCAACGGCGCCACCGACCGCTACGAGTGGAAGCTGCTGGGCAAGAAGGAGATGTACGTTCCGTACAACGGCTACAAGCTCAACAGCCCGCCGCTCAGGCTCAAGGACATCCTCAAGCCCGGCCATCTCAACGGCGACCACGCGCGCTACGAGCTGCACCGTGTCTGGGTGGTGGAAGCGACGCTGAAGTCCGGCACCTCGCACGTCTACAAGCGCCGCACGATGTTCCTCGACGAGGACAGCTGGACCGTGCTGGTGGCCGACAAGTACGACAACCGCGACCAGCTGTGGCGCGTGGATGAGATGCACCGCATCCAGTACTACGACGTGCCGTTCCTCGGCCCCGGCGCCGAGGTGCATCACGACCTGCAGTCGGGCCGCTACGTCGCCATGCAGCTGTTCAACGAGGAAACCACCATCTACAAGCCGGTCACTCGCAGCGCCGCCGACTACACGCCGGACGCACTGCGCAGCAAGGGCACCCGCTAAAAGCCGGAAGGAACCACTCTGGCACCTGGGGCGCGACGCGAGTCGCGCCCCTATTTTTTTGTGCAGTGCCGCGCCGCTCGCTTGCCGTAGGTTGGGGTGAGCGAAGCGATGCCCAACATCCCCGCCCTTCGACGTTGGGCATCGCTCCGCTCACCCCAACCTACGCTATAGTCGCCCTGCCCCGAATCCGCACAGAACGGCGACATGGACGCTGTCACGCCCCCGGCCGAAGTCTTCACCCACAAGTTCTTCGCCCCACCCTCGTATCCCGGCGCCATCCATCGCCAGGAGTTGCTTGGGCGCCTGTTCCGCCAGCCCGGCTACGGCGTGGTGGTGGTGCAGGCCCCGGCCGGGCACGGCAAGTCCACGCTGCTGCAACAGGCCAAGACCCTGGCCGAGCAGCAGGGCGCGCTGACCGGCTGGCTCAGCTTCGACGAAGCCGACAACGACATGCGCCGCTTCACCGTCCACATGCAGGCCCTGGTCGACGGCCTGGGCAGCCAGGACGCCGCCACCGCCGCGCCGCCCGGCACACGCCGCCGCCTGTCCGACCTGCTGGCGACGCAGCTGGTGCAGCTGGACCGGCCGGTGCGCCTGTTCTTCGACGAATTCCAGATGCTCAACAACCGCGGCGTGCTCACCGCCTTCCGCGACCTGCTGGAGCGCATCCCCGAGAACGTCACCCTGTTCATCGGCTCGCGCGCCCTGCCCGAGATCGGCCTGGCGCGGCTGATGGTCAACAACCAGGCCCTGGTGCTGCGCGCCGACGACCTGCGCTTCACCCACGTCGAGGCCCAGCAGTTCTTCTCGCAGGCGCGTGACCTGGGCATCAACCCGCAGGAGCTGGACGCGATCTACCGCCAGACCGAGGGCTGGCCGGCGGCGCTGCAGCTGTTCCGCCTGTCCCTGGCCAGCCCCGCGGTCCGCCGCGCCCTGACCGGGCTGTCGGGCTACAAGCCGCGCGAGCTGGCCGAGTACCTGGCCGACAACGTGCTGACCCTGCAGACCCCGCGCGTTCAGGAATTCCTGCGCCGCAGCTCGGTGCTGACGCGCCTCTCCGCCGGCCTCTGCGACCACATCACCGGCTGGCAGGACTCGCAGAGCATCCTGCTGTTCCTGGAGCGCTCCGGCCTGTTCCTGCGCAGCCTCGACTCGGACCTGTGCTGGTTCAAATACCACACCCTGTTCTCGTCCTTCCTGGCCGAGCAGGTGCGCAGCGAAGAGCCCGAGGCCCTGCTGGAAGTGCACCAGCGCGCCGCCGACTGGTTCCACGCCCACGGCATGCACGAGGACGCGCTGCACCACGCCATCGCCGCGCGCAACTACGGCTTCGCCACCGACATCATGAACGTCTGGGCCGATCGCCTGATCGCCGACGCCAACCTGGTGACCATGGAGCGCTGGTCCGACAACCTGCCGCTGGACGAGATCGCGCGGCGGCCCGACCTGGCGATCAAGATCGCCTGGGCGCTGATCTTCCTGCGCCGCCACCACAAGCTGCGCCCCATCCTCACCACGCTGGCCGACCTGCCCGGCGCCGGCCCCGACACCGACGTGGTGCGCTCGATGCTGGCCCTGGTGCTGGACGACATGCCGCAGGCCTTCGAGCTGGTCGACCGCATGGACATCCAGGGCCAGCAGCCGGTCGGCTTCCGCGCCTTCGAGCTCGGCGCCGCCGCCAACGTCAAGGGCTACCGTGCGCTCTGCGCCGGCGACTTCGACAGCGCGCGCGAGCACCTCAACCTGGCGCGCAGCTACGGCGAGCGCGGCGCCGCCGCCTTCAGCGGCGGCTACACCGTCGCCGTCACCGGCATGAACCTGGTGATGCAGGGCCGCCTCGGCGAAGCGCTGGCGCGTTACCGCAGCGGCCTGGCCGAGCATCACCTGGACCTGGAAAAGCCCTTCGCCACCGCCTCGCTGGTGTCCTGCTACATCAGCGCGCTGTACGAGAACAACGACCTCGACACCGCGGAGTCGATGTTCACGCAGTTCCACGACGTCATCTGCGACGGCGTGCTGCTGGACTTCATGGTGCCCGGCTACATCGCCATGGCGCGCATCCACGACGCCCGCGGCCGCAGCAACCGCACCGAGGAAATCCTCGCCGAGGCCGAGCAGATCGCCCACACCGCCGGCTGGCCGCGCCTGATGCGCATCATCAGCTGGGAGCGCGTGCGCCGCCTGCTGCTGGATGGCGAGATCGATCGCGCCCAGGTCATCGCCAGCCGCATTCCGCGCCAGCCCGAATTCGCCCTGCCCGAAGGCTGGATGATCTACACCGAGGCCACCGAGGGCGACGCCATCGGCGCCATCCGTGTCGCCCTGCACAGCGGCCAGACCGACGTCGCCCTGACCCAGCTCGCCGCCGAACTGGGCGTGGCGCAGCGCCAGGGCCGCAGCTACCGCCAGATCAAGCTGCTGGTGCTCGACGCCCTGGCACAGCGCGCCCACGGCAACGACAACCACGCCCACCGCAGCCTGCACCGCGCGCTGCAGCTGGCCGCGCCCGGCGGCTTCGTGCGCCTGTTCCTCGACGAGGGCGAAAAGATCCTGCCGCTGCTGCGCGACGAACACACCGCCCTGGCCGGCGACGGCAACCCCGAGAACGGCAGCCTGCGCGCCTTCGTCACCCGCCTGCTCGAAGCCGCCGGCCACCACGCCGAAGTCAACGCCCGCCCCCACGCCGACGTCGGCTTCCAGCCCCTGGAACCCCTGACCGACCGCGAGCGGCAGATCCTGGTGTACCTGGCCAACGGCGTCTCCAACAAGGAAATGGCCCGCCGCATCTTCGTGTCCGAGAACACGGTGAAATTCCACCTGAAGAACATCTACTCGAAGCTGGCGGTGGCGAGCCGTTTGCAGGCGATCAATGCGGCAAGGCAGATGGGCTTGTTGTAGGAGCGGCTGTTAGCCGCGAGGGCCGGTCAGCACGATTCACCGCCCTCGCGGCCAACGGCCGCTCCTACGATCCGTCTGCTTTTGTAGGAGCGGCTTTAGCCGCGAAAACCGGTGGGTATGATCAAGCCCGCATCGCGGCTGAAGCCGCTCCCACGTACAGACCAAAAACACTTCAGCCCTGTAGGATGTGGTGAGCGCAGCGAACCGCATCAAGGGATGCTCGATGCGGTTCGCTGCGCTCACCACATCCTACAGAACTCTTGGGAAATTGAGCTTCCGCTCTTCACGGATGGCCACCAATAGAAATGAACGAACATCTGCTTTCGATATTTCGCCAGCCAGATGCTTTGGCGGCACGGGGCAAATATCTCTCCAGAATTTTTGGGATATTTTCCGAGGAAGTGGTACGCATTTGGGCGAAGGATCGTCGTTGCCCTTTTGAGGATCACGGTCGGCCAACGCTCAGAAGTACGGGAAAGACAAGGGGGTGTACGCTTGATTTTACATTGCGGCATAAAAGCACCGACCTCACATATGTAGCCGAACTCAAGTGCGAGATAGAGTTTCAAAACTACAAATATTTTATCCTTTCAGACGCAGCACAGCTTTCGCATCACCGCAAAGAAGCCTTTCGCGCGTTCCTGGAAGCGGCGATTCAGCCATCAGCGCAGCAAATTTTTGTTAGAGGAAAGGCCCAACAGATCAACGGCGCCATTCTGATATGGGGCGCGGCCACTCCTGAAGGACGGAAGTCGGCCATCGAGACTTACGGATTTCATGACGTATTAACAATTTCAGAAATCGTTCACGACCTTCGCTCATGGAATCATGATGCCTATGAGCATTTTCTGGAGCAAAGGCGTTCTTGGTCGAATGAGCTTTTTGACGGACTTCTTGCAGCCCTGTAAGCCTTCTCGATGCGGTTCGCTGCGCTCACCACATCCGACTGAACCAGCGAAGTAGGAGCGGCCGGTGGCCGCGACAAGCCGGGCATCGCGGCCACCGGCCGCTCCTACAATTCGCCTTCTTTGTTGGGAGCGACGCAAGTCGCGATCCTTCCCTCGCGCGCATCAACTGGTCAGCATCACCCGATTCTGCTTCCTGAACCCCACAAACCAGTCGATCGCCGCCGGATTCATCATCGCATCGCGGCTCGCCGCCTTCTCCAGCGGCCAGCCCACCAGGATCTTGCGCACCGGCACTTCCATCTTCTTGCCGGTCAGCGTGTAGGGAATGTCTTCCACGCGATACATCTGGTCCGGCACATGCCGCGGGCTGCAATCGGCGCGCAGGCGCCGGGCGATGCGGTTGCGCAGTCCCTCGTCCAGCACCGTGCCCGGTCGCAGCTTGAGGAACATCGGCATGAAGTAGCGGCCACCGGCCAGCTCGCAGCAGACGATGATGCTGTCGAGGATCTCTTCCATGCGCTCGACGCTGCGATAGATCTCGGAAGTACCGATGCAGACGCCGTAGCGGTTCAGCATCGAGTCCGAGCGGCCCAGGATGTAGCAGCCGCCGCGCTCGTTGATGCGGATGAAGTCGCCGTGGCGCCAGACGCCGGGGTAGGTCCCGAAGTAGGACTCGTGGTAGCGCTTGCCGTCCTCGTCATTCCAGAAGTACAGCGGCATCGACGGGAAGGGCCGCGTCACCACCAGCTCGCCCACGTGTCCGTCCAGCTCCTGGCCCTGCTCGTCCCAGACACGCACGTCCATGCCCAGGCCGCGCGCCTGGATCTCGCCGGCATGCACCGGCAGCGTCGGGCTGGCGCCGACGAAGGCGGAGGCGATCTCGGTGCCGCCGCTCTGCGAGGTCACCCAGAGGTCCGGCTTCACCTCTTCGTACAGCCAGGCAAAGGTCTCGGGCGTCGACGGCGAGCCCACCAGCAGGATCATCTCCAGCTGCGACAGCGGGTAGTGCAGGCGCGGACGCAGGCCGTCCTTCTGCATCACCTGCACGAAGCCGGGGCTGATACCCAGGTGCGTCACCTGCGCCTGCTCGGCGATGCGCCACAGCACGCTGGAGTCCGGCGCGATCGGCGAGCCGTCGTACAGCACCGGCGTGGCGTCCTGCAGCAGGCTGGCCAGCAGGATGTTCCACATCATCCAGCCGGTGGTGGAATAGAAGAACGGCCGCGAACCGGCGCGCAGGCCCAGGTGGAAGGCGCCGACCTTGCAGTGCTCCAGCAGCACGCCGACGTGGCTGTGCACCACCGCCTTGGGCAGGCCGGTGGTGCCGGAGCTGAACAGGATCCACAGCGGATGATCGTGGCCGACGCGCTCGTAGCGGAACTGCGCGCGCGGCACCTCGGGCTGGTTCAGCAGCTTTTCCCAGGGGATGGTGCCCGCAGGCCGCGCGCGGTCCGGATGCAGGTAGGTCAGCCACACCGTGTGCTGCAGGCTGTCGATGCTCGACAGGATCTGCTCCACCTCGCCCTCGCGCGGGAAGTCCTGCCCGGCGAAGCGGTAGCCGTCCACCGCGAACAGCAGCTTGGGTTTGATCTGCGCGAAGCGGTCGATCACCGCGCGCGCGCCGAACTCCGGCGAGGCCGCCGCCCAGATCGCGCCGATGGCGGTGGTCGCCAGCATCGCGATGGCGGTCTCCGGGACGTTGGGCATGTAGCTGGCGACGCGGTCGCCGGGGCCGATGCCGAGCTTGCGCAACTGCCCGGCGAGGATGCGCACCTGTCCGCCCAGCTCGTCCCAGCGCATCGTCGCCGGCGCGCGCAGCTCCGAGGAATGGTGGAACACCACGGCCTCGGGATGATCGGCCTCGCGCCGCAGCAGGTGCTCGGCGTAGTTGAGCGTCGCGCCCTCGAACCAGCGCGCGCCCGGCATGGTCTGGCGGTCGAGCACGCGGCGGTAGGGCGTCTCCGAGCGGATGTCGAAGTAGTCCCAGCAGGCCGCCCAGAACCGCTCCAGCTCGTCCACGGACCACTGCCGCAGTGCCTCGTAGTCCGCCAGGTCCAGGCCGTCGCGGGCGTTGACCCAGTGACGGAAGCGCTCCACGCCCGATAGCGCGCAGTACGCCGCCGGGGGCGTCCAGAGCAGATCGCCCTCCTCCACCGTTCGCGGCGTTTCGGCCAGTGCGGGCATGGGTCTCCCGGGGTCCGGGCGCCGGCCCTCAGGCGCGGCGCACGCCCGGCGCATCCACCGTCAGCACCGGCTCGCTGACCAGGCCGAAATGCTGCAGCACGCCCAGCAGCTCGCGATGGCCGAAGGCCTGGCAGGCCGAGACGAAGCCGTAGCGCTTCGGCGGCGCCTGCAGCAGGTAGTAGGCGAAGTAGGCCTGCAGCAGGCCGGTCTGCTTGTAGTTGCAGTTGCCGTGGATCACGCAGTGGGCGCGCCCCAGCGCACCGCTGGCATGCACCGAGTCCACCGAGATGTTGACGCGCGGGTTCTCGCGCGGCGGCATGCCGGCCTGCAGCGAGGCGGCCATGTCCGACAGCGCCTTCTCCTGCTCGGCCTTGGGCAGCGGCTTGATCTTCTCCTCGATCACGGCGTTGATCTGGATCACGCCCTCCATCACCGTGCGCTCGAACACGCCACCCATGACCTTGCAGTCGGACACGCGCGGATCGTTCTTGAACCACACCGGGTGCGCGGTGCCGCCCCAGGGCAGGGCCAGCGCGGTCTGGTGCTGGCCCGGCACCATCACCTCGGCCTTGGCGCCAAGCGGCCACTTCACGTACTGCTTCTGCTCCAGGTAGAAGAAGTCGGCGGTGAGGATGCTGAAGATGGTCTGGGTGGAGGCATAGGTCGGCAAGCCCTTCCACAGCACCAGGATGTCGAGCTTGTCCAGGCCCGGGGTTTCCAGGCAGATGTTCGCGGCGATCTCGCCGGTGGTGTACATCTGCGCGATGCCCGGCGACAGCACCAGGTTCCTGGCCTTGAACTTCTCGCCCCAGGTCTCCTCGGCGTGCATCATCCAGTTCTGCTCGCCGTTGGTGTCGGTGTAGTGGCAGCCGGCGGCCAGCGCCGCTTCCACCGCCTCGGGGCCGTACTTCATGAACGGGCCCACCATGTTCAGGACCACCTTGGCGCCCTTGAACAGCTGGGTCAGCGCCTCGACGCTGTGCTCCACCTCGGCGATCTCGTACTCGGCATTCTCGATGCCGGGCACCTTGTCCATCACTTCCCTGATGCGCTTGGCGTCGCGGCCGGCGGCGATGAAGGGCGTCTTGTATTCACGCAGGTACTCGGCGACCAGGCGGCCGGTGTAGCCGGTGACACCGTAGATCACGACAGGCTTCTTGCTCATTGTTTTTCTCCTCAGGATTTCAAGTGTGGGATTTCAGGCCGTCATGCCGCCGTCGACCACCAGGTCGGAGCCGGTGACGTAGCTGGATTCGTCGGAGGCCAGGAACAGCACCGCCGCGGCGATTTCCGCCGGACGGGCAAACCGGCCCATGGGGATGCGTGCCAGGGTGCGCACGGCGAAGTCCTGCGCCTTCTCGGGCGCCATCGCCGCCAGCGCGCCAGCCACCATCTGCGTCTCGGCAAAGCCGGGGCAGACGTTGTTGACGCGGATGGGGTAGCCGCTGCGCGCGCAATGGATCGCGGCCGAGCGGCTGAAGATGCGCACGCCGCCCTTGCTGGCGTTGTAGGCCGGGATCAGGGGCTCGCCCATGATGCCCTCGATGCTGGCGATGTTGACGATGGAACCGCCGCTCGCCTTCATGCGGGCAATGGCGGCCTGCGTGCCGTTGAACACGGCCGTGAGGTTGATGTCGATCGTGCGCTGCCAGTCCTTCTGGGAAATGGTCTCGACGTCGGCGATGCCGGCAATGCCGGCGTTGTTGACCAGCACGTCGAGGCGACCCCAGTCGGCGATCACTCCATCGAGCACTTCGTTCCACTGCGCAACGTCGGTGACGTCCTGCACGCGGAACTTCGCGTTGCTGCCCAGGCGCCTGGCCTCGGCCTCGCCGACGCCGCGGTCGACGTCGGTGATCAGCACCTTCGCCCCCTCGGCCAGCAGGGCCTCCGCAGCCGCCAGGCCCAGGCCGCGGGCGGCGCCGGTGACCACGCAGACCTTTCCTTCAACTCTCTTGCTCATGTCCTGTCCTCAGGCCTTGGCCGCGGCAGCCGTGCCGCGCCAGTCGTAATCGGTGGATTCCTCGGCAAACTTCACGAACCAGTCGATCGCCTCCGGGTTCATCATCGCGTCGCGGCTGGCGGCCTTTTCCAGCGCCCAGCCCATCAGCAGCTTGCGCACCGGCACTTCCATCTTCTTGCCGGTCAGCGTGTACGGAATCGCTTCCACTGCGTAGATCCTGTCGGGCACGTGGCGCGGGCTGCAGTCGTCGCGCAGGCGTGCGTTGATCTTCTTGCGCAGCGCGTCGTCCAGCGCCGCCCCGGGCTTCAGGCGCAGGTACAGTGGCATGAAGAAGTTGCCGCCCGGCAGCTCCACGCAGACGATCAGGCTGTCGGCCACCTCCTCCACCTGCTCCACCGCGCGGTAGATCTCGGCGGTGCCGATGCGCACGCCGTAGCGGTTGAGCGTGGAATCCGAGCGGCCGTAGATATAGCAGCCGCCGCGGCGGTTGATCTTGATGAAGTCGCCGTGGCGCCAGACGCCGGGGAAGACCTCGAAGTAGGACTCGCGGTAGCGCTTGCCGCCGGTGTCGTTCCAGAAATGGATCGGCATCGACGGGAAGGGCTGGGTCACCACCAGCTCGCCGACCTCGTCGACCAGTTCCTTGCCGTCGTCGCTCCAGGCATGCACGTCCATGCCCAGCATGCGCGTCTGGATCTCGCCGGCGTGCACCGGCAGGGTCGGCGCGGCGCCGACGAAGCCGCTGCAGATCTCGGTGCCGCCGGACTGCGAGGTCACCCACAGGTCCTTCTTCACCGCCTGGTAGAACCAGGCGAAGGTCTCCGGTGTGGATGGCGCGCCGGCGACGACGATGCCCTCCAGCGCCGACAGGTCGAACTTCTCGCCGGGCTTGAGGCCCGCCTTCTCCATCATCTGCACGAAGGTGGGGCTGGCGCCGAAGCTGGTGGCCTTCGTGTCGGCCGCCATCTTCCACAGGAAGTCCGGCGTGGGATGCGCCGGGTTGCCGTCGTAGAGCACCGCCGCGCTGCCCGTCAGCAGCGAGGCCAGCACCAGGTTCCACATCATCCAGCCGGTGGTGCTGTAGAAGAACATCACCGAGCCGGGGCCCAGATTCAGATGGAAGCTCAGCAGCTTGTAGTGCTCCAGCAGCACGCCGACGTGGCTGTGCACGATGGCCTTGGGCAGGCCGGTGGTGCCGGAGGAGAACACTACCCACAGCGGGTGATCATGCGCCACGCGCTCGTAGCGGAAGCCCTCGCGCGGCACCGCAGGGTGGTCCATCACGGAAGCCCAGGGCACCAGGTCGGGCATCGCCGGCGCCGCGGCCTGCGGGTCCAGGTAGGGCAGCCAGACGATCTTCTTCAGGCTGGGCAGCGCCGCGGCGATGCGCCGCACCTCTTCCTCGCGGCGGAAGTCCTTGCCGCCGAAGCGGTAGCCGTCGGCGGCGAACAGCAGCTTGGGCTCGATCTGCGAGAAGCGCTCGATCACGGTCTTGACGCCGAACTCCGGCGCCGCCGAGGACCAGATGCAGCCGATGGCCGTGGTCGCCATCATCGCGATGGCGGTCTCCGGCACATTGGGCATGTAGGACACCACGCGGTCGCCGGGCTGCAGGCCCATGGCGCGCAGCCGCGTCGCCAGGATGCGCACCTGGCCGCCCAGCTCGCGCCAGCTCATGGTCGCCAGCGCGCGGGTTTCGGACAGGTGGTGGAACACCGGCTGGTCGGCCTCCTCCACCTCGGGGCGCAGCAGGTGCTCGGCGTAGTTGACGCGCGAGCCGGGGAACCATTGCGCGCCGTACATGCCGCCATCGGCCGGTCGCTCCAGCACCTTGCGGTAGGGCGTGTCCGACTGCACCTCGAAGAAGTCCCAGATCGACGCCCAGAAGGCCTCGGTCTCGGTCACCGACCAGCGCCACAGCGCCGCGTAGTCCGCCAGGTCCACGCCGCGCACGGCCTTGAGCCAGCGCATGTAGCCGGCGATGTTGGAGCGGTCCGCGAATTCGCGGCTCGGGCTCCACAGCTTTTCCCCTTCCATGACCATCGCTGTTTCTCCTTGATCTTTATCTTTCTAGTTCAGCCCAGGGAATAGATCTCGTAGCGCACCTCGGAGCGCAGGAGGTCGACCGAGCCGACGCCGACGCAGGCGAGGCGCTGCAGCCACTGATAGGACGGGTGCGCCGTGCGCAGGCGCGGAAAGGTGTGCAGGCTGGCCCGCTCCGGCAGTTCGCCGCGCAGGAAGCCCTCGTAGCTGCCTTCGCCGAAATCGCCGATGCCGTCGTAGCGCGCCTCGACCAGCGCACCGTCGTCGGTCTCCAGCGTCAGCAGCACTTCGAGCTGGCCCATGCCGTCGCGGCGCAGCAGGAAGGCGTCCTGCCCCACCGTGCGCAGCCTGCCGCGCAGGCGCGGGCCTTCGAAGCTGCCGCCGGTGACGAAGAAGTTGACGCGGATGCCCTCCGGCACCGGGCCGATCACCTCGGGCGGCGCCTGCAGCGTCGCGTCGATCGTCATGAGCCGCTCGCCGCGCAGGGACAGGTCGATCATAGCGTCGTGAGCAGCGTGGAGGGCCCCAACGCAAAGCGTTGGGATCCTAGCGTCGCGAGTCGACGTAGGCATGAGGGGGCACCGCAGGGTGCTGGGCTAGCTAGGGTAAGTCTCATGCGCGCAGCTCCTTGAGGCGCTGCAGCACGGTCTCCGGTTGCGCGTCGGCGGGGATCGCGGCGTAGCGCAGGCCCTGCCCGGCCGCCATCGCGGCATTCCAGGCCCCCGGCGACAGGATCGCCTCCGGTCCCAGGACGAAGCCCAGGCCCGCCGTACCGGCGGCGCAACGCCCCGCCGGGGCCAGCAGGCCGGTCTCCCAGCGGTAGTGCGCGGCCACGTTCAGCGCCGGCTGGTACAGCTCCAGGCCCGCCGCGTCGGCCGGCTCGCTCGCCGTGCTCTCCTGCAGCAGCAGCACGTCGATCCCGGCGTCGCCGAAGCTGCGCAGGAAGTCGGCGAGGTAGACGGCGGCACTGTCGGCCTCGTCGTCGCCCACTTCCGTGTCCTCGCCCAGCGCCAGCCGGTAGGCCTGTGCCACCCACTCGCGCGGCGAGGGGCAGGCCAGGGCCAGCGGCGGGTCGGGGAAGCAGGCGCGCAGGCCGCGCGCCAGGTCCACCAGGTGCGCCCGCAGGTCTTCGTCGGCCAGCAGGGTCTTGAGCGGGAACACCGCGCGCTTCTTCGCCGCCATGGCCTCGCGCAGCGCCGGCCGCGCCGCCACCCAGGCGGCGCTGACCGCGCCCAGCGGCAGCGGCAGCACGTCGGACCTCAGCAGGCCCTGGGCCTTGCGCTGCAGCGCGACATAGGCCGTCACGTCCAGCCAGGGCACGGCGCCGTTGGCCAGCAGCGCGGCGGCATAGTCGCCGTAGTCCAGCCACAGCGGCTTCTTGCCTGCGGACAGCAGTGGCGCCAGCGCAGGCATCAGACCGCCGTGTAGCCGCCGTCCAGCACCAGCTCGGTGCCGGTGATCCACTGCGCCGCCTCGGAGCAGAGGTAGATCACCGCGCTGGCCACGTCGGCCGGCTGGCCGAAGCGGCCCAGCGGATGCGCCGCCTTGAAGGCGCCCTCGGCCGTGGCGTAGTCCGGCGCCAGCTTCAGGTCGACGAAGTGCTTGATGAAATTGGTACCCATCTCGGTGTCGACGATGGCCGGGTGCACCGAGTTGACGCGGATGCCCATACCCAGCTGCGCGCATTCCACCGCCGCCGCCTTGCTCATCAGGCGCACCGCGCCCTTGGAGGCGTGGTAGGCGATGTGGCCGGTGGTGCCGATCAGGCCGGCCACCGAAGAGAGGTTGACGATGGAACTGCCGGGCTTCAGCACCCGCACGGCGTGCTTCAGGCCGAGGAAGACGCCGGTGACGTTGATGTCCATCACCTTGCGGAAGTCCTCGACCTCGCAATGCGCCAGCAGCGCCGCGGTCTCGATGCCGGCGTTGTTGACGACGATGTCGAGCCCGCCGAGCTTCTGCTGCGCCGCCGCGACGGCCGCTTCCCACTGGGATTCGACGGTGACGTCATGGTGCTGGAACGCCGCCCTGCCGCCGGCCTTCTGGATGCGCGCCACGGTCTGCTGGCCGACATCGTCGAGGATGTCGGTCACCAGCACCGCCGCGCCCACCTGCGCCAGCGCCTCGGCCACGGCCGCGCCGATGCCACGAGCGGCACCGCTGACCAGGGCCACCTTGCCGTCGAGCCGGAATGCCTTGTTGTAGTCGGTCATTTTTTGTCCTCCTCCTGTGTTGTTATTCCCCGCAATCCCCACCTGACCCGTTCATGCCGAGTGCCGCGTAGCGGTGTATCGAGGCACGCACGACACCTCGATACGCTCTCGCTACTCGGTGTGAACGGTTTGGTGGGAAATTCCTCCATGATGTTCAGCTCTTCCCCTCGCACTCCGCCAGCTGCGCCTTCAGCTTCTCGATCTCGCCTTCCATCTGCATGATCTGCACGTCCTTCGGATTCAGCATGAAGGCGCCCTGCAACTGGTCGGCCGGCATCTTCACGCGCTGGCCCATGGTCGTCGCGTAGATCTCCTTGGTGTTCTCCCAGGAGCCGAAGTACGGGATGTTGGCCGGCGGCTCGGGCGTGACCCATTCCTTGCAGAACTGGTCGAAGGGCTTGCCGCGGCGGATGCGCTCCAGGCGGTAGTCGGCGCGCAGCTGGGTCGTGGCTTCCACGTCCACCACCAGGGTCTTCTCGTCGTAGACCACCTGGTAGATGTCGCGGGCGATGTCGTGCGACAGCAGGTCCTCCTCCACGTCCTTCATCACCAGGGCCGGGTCGCGCTCCAGCACGTCGCCGTAGCCGCCGCCGGCGCCCTGGCAGATCATGTAGATCTCGCCTTCGCCGCAGACCTCGAAGGTCATGCCCATGTCGTTGCTGCTGTACTTGCCGCCCTTGATGGGCCGCTCGTTCATCAGCTTGACGATGTCGAACACCTCCACCACCTTCGGGTCCTTCTTCAGCTCCTCGAAGATGTTGATGCCCTTGATCTTGAGCAGCTGGTAGCTGGGGCAGGAATAGCCGCCGAACAGGCCCTGCGCCGAGGGAAACTTGGAGCCCTCGCAGCCGGTCATGAAGCCCCACATCGCCGAGCCGCGCGAGGTGGCGATCTGCTCGTAGCCCATGCCGCCGCGGTACTTGCCGAAGCCGATGCGGTCCTTGGCCAGGCGCTGGGCGCCGAGGCGGATGATCGGCGTGTCCTCCTCGTTGATCTCGTGCTCGCCGGAATCGCACATGAAGCCGAACACCGGCGACACCGAGTGCTCGCCGTCGGCATGGCTGCGCGCGCCCTGGCCGTTGCCATTGATGTCGGAGCAGAAGTTGCCGGTGACGTCGCCGTGCTGGGTCAGGCCGCCGTAGATGAAGGTCGCGGCCTGGTCGTACTGCGAGGCGATGATCGCGGAATAGCGGTGCGGCAGGCTGTAGTTGAACTTGTTCATCGGGATGGTCCAGGCCACGCAGGCCTTGAACATCGGCATCAGGCTCATGGCCTGCGGCATCTCGCCCTCGGCATCGATGATCGAGTTGCGGTCGCTGATGATCTCGATCGGCGACAGCACCGCCATGGTATGCGGCAGGTCGGGCCAGACGTTCTGCAGCAGGCCGGTACACAGCGCCGCCTTGAACGAGGCGATGTTGGTGTTGACCGAGCGGTTCATGAACTGCGGCGCGGTGCCGCGGAAGTCCATGATCATGCGGTCGCCCTTGACCGTGATCGCCAGGCTGATCTTCTGCAGGCAGTTCTCGCGCAGCGAGGAGTCCATGAACTGCAGCACGCGCGTGGTGCCGTCGGGCATCTCGCTGATGCGGCGGCGCATCTCCTTCTCGGTATCCTCCAGGTGCAGGCGCAGCGTGCCCATCAGCGCATCGCGGCCGAACTGCTCGAGGACCGACAGGATGCGCTCGCGCAGGCGCATCACCGAGTGCAGCTTGACCTTCATGTCCTCCAGCTGCAGCTTGGGGTCGCGCACCGAGTTCTGCAGGAAGGTGACCAGGTCGCGCTTGAGCTTGAAGTTCTCCACGACCTTGAAGGGCGACATCTTGATGCCCTCGTCGTACTTGCTCTCGGCCGCCGCCGGCATGCCACCCGGCTCGCAGGCGCCGTTCTCGCCCTCGTGGATGGTGGCCGACAGCCAGCAGATCAGCTCGCCCTTCCAGAACAGCGGCATCATCATCGACTGGTCGGTGTTGTGCACGCCGCCGTAGCGGGCGTCGTTGTGGATGAAGCCGTCGCCCTCCTTGACGCCCACGGTGGGGTCGGTGATCCAGTTCTTGACGATGAAGCGGATCGGGTAGAAGCAGCAGGCCGCGAACGCGATGATGCCGTGCGGCGCGATCATCGCCAGGTCGCCCTGCGCGGTGTAGACGCCGGTCACCAGGTCGCCCCACTTGGCACCCGGGGCGGCGCCCATCTGGTTGCACATGGTGAAGGCTTCGGACAGCGCGGCATTGATCAGGCCGCGCACGTGGTGCACCTGATGCGGGTCCAGGCCCTTCTTCAGGATCTCGTCCTCGGCCTTCGACCGCGGCGTCAGGCTGTGGTTGCGCATGATCTCGGGATCGGGCCCCAGCCACAGCTGGTTGTCGGCGAGGAACTTGTCGAGCAGGACCTGCTCTTCTGCGGAAATCTTGTCGTGCATCGCGATACTCCTCGCAATCAGTTTTTCAGGAACCACACGCCGCCCTGTGCCGCGGCGTGGTAGGTCCAGCCCGGCTCGACCAGGTAGGTGGTCGCGCGCGTGGTGACGATGGCCGGGCCCTCGATGCGGGTGCCCTCGGCCAGCGCCTTGTCGTCGTAGATGGGGGTGGCAACGGCCTTGTCATGGCCGACGTAGTGGCAGTCGCGCTGGCCCACCGGCGCCGGCGGCGCCAGCACCTTGCCGCTGAGCTTGAGCTTGGCGAAGCCCACCTTGGGCTGCTCCACGTAGGAGCAGACGCGCAGGGTGTTGATGCGCACGCCGGTCTCGGGCGACTGGCTGCCCTCGCCGAAGCGCGCGCCATAGCTCTTGTGGAACTGGTCCATCAGCCCCAGCACATCGCGCTGCGAGCCCAGCCGGTCCATCGCCGTGACCACCGCGGTCTGCACGCGCTGGTTGCCGTAGCGCATGTCCAGTTCGAGACGATAACGGATCTGGTCGGCCGGCATGCCCTGGCGCACCAGGTCCTCGCGGCCGCGCCGCTCCAGCTCCTCGACGTTGCGGTTGAAGCTGTCGTAGTCGGAGAAGAAGCTCTTGAGGCCGGGGTTGAACAGCACGGTCCAGGTGCTCATCTCGTGGATGTGCATCTGGTTGACGTTGCCGGCACCGCAGGCCGAGAAGGTGGACGAGAACGGCGGCGCCAGGATCTTGGAGACGCCCAGGGCATTGGCGATGCCGCAGGCATGCAGCGGGCCGTTGCCGCCGTAGGCCAGGATCGTGAAGTCGCGCGGCTCGTAGCCGCGGGTGCGCAGCTCGGTGGCGATGCCGTTGGCCATGTTGGCGTCGACGTTGCTGCGGATCAGCTTGGCGGCGCCGGCCACGTCCAGGTCGAGATCGTCGCAGAGGCTGTCCTCGATCGCCTGCTTCGCACGGCGCGGGTTCAGCGGGATGCGGCCGTTGGCGTAGTTCTTCGGATCGAGATAACCCAGCACCAGGTCGGCGTCGGTCACGGTGGGCTTGAGGCCGCCGCGGTCGTAGCAGGCCGGGCCGGGATCGGAGCCGGCCGACTGCGGACCGATCTCCACCGAGCCGAACAGGCGGTCGTAGCGCGCGATGGAGCCGCCGCCGGCGCCCAGGGTCACCAGGTGCACCATCGGGATCGACACCAGCCAGCGGTCGATCACCGGGTTGAAGTCGTAATGCTTGACGCCGCCCTGGTCGACGATGCCGATGTCGAAGCTGGTGCCGCCCATGTCGGTGGCCACCACGTTGCCCAGCTCCGCCGCCGCGGCCAGGTGCTCGCTGGCGGCGATGCCGGAGACCGGGCCGGAGTGCACCGTCTGCAGCGCGTCGGTGGAGTTGAGCTGCGCCATGCCGCCGGAGTTGTGGCTGACCAGCATCGGCTTGTTGTAGCCCTGCGCGCGCAGGTTCAGCTCCAGCGTGCCCAGGCCGTGGTACATGGTCTGGTGCAGGAAGGCGTCCATGATCGTGGAGGTGCCGCGGGCATACTCACCCTTGCGGCCGGCCACCTGGTGCGACAGCAGCATCGGGATCGCGCCCAGCAGATGCGCCGGGTACTCCTCCAGGAAGATCTCGCGCACGCGCAACTCGTGCTCCGGGTTGACGACGCTGTTGGTGAACATCACCACCAGGGCCTCGGCGCCGGCATCCACCAGCTCGCGGATGCGCAGGCGCACGTCGTCCTCGTCCAGCTGCCAGAACACCGCGCCCAGGTAGTCCACGCGCTCGCGCACCTCGCGGATCATCGGGATCGGCACGATCGGCTTCGGGCGGGTGGCGTTGGGGATGTCCATCTGCTCGGATTCCGGCAGGCCCTCACCGTAGCCGCGGGCACGGGACAGCGGGATCGTGCTCTTGAAGCCGGTGGTGACCAGCACGCCGATGCGCGGACCCTTGCGCTCGATCAGGGCATTGGTGCCCAGCGTGGTCGAGTAGCGCACCGAATCCACTTCCGACAGCAGCTTCGAGGATTCCAGGCCCAGCTGCTTGCAGGCGTCGCCCAGGGATTCGTTGAAGCCCAGCGCCAGGTTGTGATGCGTGGTCAGCGCCTTGCCTTCGATGTACTGGTTGTCCCAGACCACGAAACAGTCGGTGAAGGTGCCGCCGATGTCTACGGAAACTCTTTTCATGTTTTCGTTCCTTTCGTAGGGTGGGCAAACGTCTTCTCGTTTGCCCACGCGGGGGTTGTGCACCGCGTGGGCAACGCAAGCGTTGCCCACCCTACGGTTGTGATTTCAGTGCTTGTGACCATGGCCATGCTCATGCCCCGCATGCAGCGCGCGGTTGTTCTTGACCTTCTCCAGCGCCAGGTCCGGGCCGATCACCGGCTCGGTGACCTCCTTGCGGTCCTTCCACTGCAGCTTGAGCGCGTCGATGTCCAGCTCGATGTCGTGCAGCGGCGGGTGACCCGGCGGCAGGTACTCCGCTTCCACCAGGGAGCCGCATTGCGGGCAGTAGTACTCGAGGATGCGGCACCAGGCCGGGTCCGGCGAGTAGGTGCGGGCATACAGCCTGGTATCCAGCAGCGGCTTGTGGACCTCGCGCGGATCGCGGTCGTAGACCAGCAGGCCGCGCTTGTAGTTGTCGCGGGCGTCGCCGTGGACGTGGTCGCAGCGGCGGCACTCCCACTGCTCGGTGTCGAGGTTGATGCGCAGGTATTCGGTGATGAGGACTTTCATTGGAATTCTCTCGTCGTCTCAGGCGCGGCTGAGCAGGATGTCGCCGGACTCGTTGATCTCGAAACGCCAGCCCGCGTCGATGCGGCTGGTGAAGAAGGCTTCTTCCAGCACGCAGGGACCCTGCGCCTGGGCGCCGCCGGCCTGCTCCTCGACGCGGTACAGCGGCAGCTCCGCCGCCTTGCCGCCGGAGGTGACGCTGCGCTTGCCGGCCGCGGTGGCAGCCTTGCCCTTGCCGCCGAAGCGGCCGCTGAGGCTGGCGCGCGAGATGACGCGCGTGGCCTTCAGCACCAGGGTCAGGCGTGCAGCCGCCGGAACCTTGGGCAGTGTGTCGCCGTCCAGCGCCAGCACCTGCTCGCCGGCCAGCAGCGAGGTCTCGACCCGGCAGTCGCCCAGTTCGAAGCCCTCGGCGAACATGCCGCGGCGTGCGCGTTCCAGCAGCAGGTCCTTCGCCGCCTTGAGGCTGGCGGCGTCGGCCTTGGCCAGCGGCGCCTCGTACTCGTGGGCGATGTCGGAGAAGCCGATGCCGAAGGCGGAGAACACCGCCGCCAGGCCGGGGATGATCACCTGCGAAATGCCGGTGGCTTCCGCCACCTTGCAGGCAATGAAGGGACCGCCGCCGCCGAAGGCCGCCAGCGTCGTGTCCGGGGTGATGTTCGTGTAGCTCTTCAGCGAGTCGGCAACCTTGGCCACCCAGGCCTGCTCCATCGCCTCCGCCGCCGCTTCCACCGAAAGCTTCAGGGGCTTGCCGACGTTCTCGGCGATGGCGGCGCGGGCGCGCTCCACGTCGATCTTCAGTTCACCGCCGAAGAAGCTCGCCGGGTCCAGCAGGCCCAGCACCAGGAAGGCATCGGTGATCGTGGCCAGCGTGCCGCCCAGGCCGAAGCAGGCCGGGCCGGGCGCGCCACCGACCGACTCGGGGCCGACCTTGATGCGGCCGTCCACCACCGACACGATGGAAGAGCCGCCGACGCCGGCGCTGACCACCTTGCACAGCGGCAGCGAGGTGACCACACCCTCGATGTGGCCGCGGCGCTCGGTGGTGACGTTGCCGCCTTCCACCAGGCTGATGTCGGTGGTGGTGCCGCCGATGTCCATGCCCAGCAGGCGCTTGAAGCCGTAGTGCGCCGCCAGTGCGCGCGCGCCCTCGGCACCGCCGCGCGGGCCGGAGGAATAGGTCTTGACCGCGGCGGTGCGCGAGATGCGCGCCGAGGCACCGTCGTTGCGGAAGATCAGCAGCGGATTCCTGGTCTTGTACTCGCGCAGGCGGTGCTCGGCGTTGTACAGGAAGCGCTCCATCGCCGGATGCAGGAAGGCGTTGAAGATCGCCGTCCAGATGCGGCGCGAGTCGTCCTCGTCCTGCACCACTTCATGCGAGTACAGCAGCGGGATGGCGCCGAGCAGGTGCGGCGGGAACTTCTTCAGCAGGATGCGCTTCAGGCGGTTCTCGCCCTCGTCTCGCTGCGCGCCGCCGAAGCCGATGACGATGCGGTTGGCGCCTTCCGAGGACAGGCGGTTGATCGCCTGCGTCGCCGCCACTTCCAGCGTGGCGTCGTCGGCCGACGTGTCGAGCACGGTCACGCGCGCGCCGACCAGGCCGGCGAACACGTCCTTCTGCTGCGCGTCGGCCTGCAGCGCCGCGGGCTCGATGCCGCCCAGCAGCAGGCCCAGGCGCTGGCCCTTGCGCTCGACCAGGGCATTGGTGCCCTGCGTCGTGGAATAGCGGATGTGGTCGGTGCTGAGCAGCAGGCCCAGCAAGTCTTCCTTGCCATAGATCGCGACGCTGGCCTTGCGCAGGCCGTCGAAGAAGCACTTCGACAGGTCGTAGGGCGTAGTTACCGACTTGGTGCGGTAGACGCGGCTGCCGTCGATCACGCAGAAATCGGTGAGCGTGCCGCCGTTGTCGATGTTGATCAGCTTGCCGGCGCCGGACTTCGGCACCGGGGCGGCTGCCGCGGGCGCTTCCGCCGTGGCACGGCGGCTGCGGGCGCGGACGTCCGCTTCTGTTGCTGCGTTCATGAACCGTTCTCCTGGATGCGGTTGCGACGGCCGTCGGTCTGGCGTGGCGTCGCGGATGCTGCTGTCGTTCTCATGGTGGGCTCCTCCGCGGCACTCTTGTCGGTGCGTGTGAGTACCCTATGCGTCGTGTCGTTGGCGCTCGCCACCCGGGCGGGTAGTTGTGAAGAGTAGGCCGCGGCGAAGCGCTCCCACTCGTCCTGCCTCTCCCGGTGGGAGGGTTGGCGCAGAGCCTGCGCCGCGGTCGGCTTCCGACCCTCGCTCGGCAACTGCTCCATGCGTTGCCCTACCTCGGGAATCCATTCCCTCGCCCTGCCTCTCTCCCGGTGTGAGAGGGGTTCCCGTGTGGGCAAGGCTTCGAAAGCAGCGGTGAACGTTCTCATCACACCCTCCCCAGCCGCATCAACGCCGTATTCGTCAGATAGCGCTCGTACATCCCCGGATCGTTGGCCTGGCTGCGGTGGCCGCCGGAGATCTCGCGCACCTGTTCCAGCCGCGTCATCTGGCTGGTCTGCAGGTTGAAGGCGTGGACGTGGCTCCACGACCAGTAGGGATGCTTGCCGTCCATCACCGACTTCGGCCCCGCGTCGTACAGCGCGAAGGCGGCGTCGAAGGAGTGGTAGGGATCGCCGCGGCGGTCGTAGGTGACCATCGCCACCGGCAGGCCGGTGCGGGCGTCGAACCAGACGCGCTTCTTGCTCACCGGCGCGCGCGGGAACTTCACCGGCTCGGCCTCGACGACGATCGCCTCGGGCACCAGCTCCACGCCGGTGTCCCAGAAGGTCTTGCCCTTGGGACCGCCGTGCGTGCGGTGCTCCCAGTTGGCATGGTCGGGGCTCCAGCCGCCGGACACCGCGGCCAGCAGCGGCCCGCGCCCGACGATCCTGTAGTTGCCCCAGGTGTGCAGCGGATCGCCGGCCGCCCAGGCGTCGGACAGGTACAGCGTGGAACCGGCGATCAGCGGCTCGAAGCGCTGGTCGGTAGGGAACTGGCGGATGCGCCGGAACTCCGGCAGGTAGCCGTAGAGATCGGGGAAGCGGTTCTGGTCGTAGGGCCAGATGTTGAGGAAGGAGGTGCCGTTGACCGAGTCGGGCTTGAGGAAGAACACCGACTGGTAGCGCAGCGTGTCCTCCTTGCCGGTCCAGTAGGGGCGCGGCTCCATCGTGGTGCGCGCCACCGGCGACATCTCGGCCCAGCCCAGCTCGTAGCGGAAGTCGATGTCGCCGGCCAGGCCGACGTCGTATTCCTTGATCGCGTACATCGAGGCGTCATGCCGGCCCCAGCTGAGCGTCAGGGCGGCGAACAGTTCCAGGCCGGTCTTCGCATCCGGAAACGGATTGCCGCCGATCCAGGGCTTGCCCTGCTGCGTCACCACGTTGCCCTTGGCGTCGAACTGCGCCTGGCCGCGATTCTTCAGCGAAGCCTCCAGGTATTCCCAGGGGCTCAGCCGCATGATGTCGGTGGTGGTGGGCAGGATGCGCAGCCGCCGTCCCATCGTCGACACCTGGGCGTACTTGATCGGTTCCAGCAGGCCCTTGACCAGCTCGACGTTGTTGGCCGTGATCTCGTCGCCGGCCTTGAGCTTGCCCTTGGACCAGTTCTCGATCGACAGCAGTTCTTCGGGATAGGCGCGACTGACATCGCCGTCCCTGGCCACTGCATCCCACAACGGCATCAGCACGCCGGCCGTGGCCGCACCGCGTGCCAGGCCGCCGAGGAAGCGGCGGCGGCTGAAATCACGGTCGTAGCGGAGAATCCTCATGCCTACGTGCCGCTCCTGTTGTTAAAAATTGCCGACGGCTCGTCACCGTCGGCATCCACGCTGCCCATAGGAGGAGTGGGGGAGGCAGCGGACTCGCTCAAAGAATCCTCAGAACTGGTAAGTCAGGCGCACCGTCACCTCGTCCGCGTAGTCGACCGTGGACAGCAGCGTGTCGTTGGGGTTGGCGCTGCCCATGGCACCGTCGATGTAGCTGTAGAAGGCTTCCACGGTGAAGTCGCCGCTGGGCTTCCACTTGATGCCCGGCTGCACCAGGATGCTGCCGCGCGGGTCGTACAGCGTGGCGAAGCCGATGCGGTAGATGTCCTGCGGGAAGGGCTGCTGGAAGGCGAAGGCGAAGTAGTGCGCGCCGTCCACGCCCGGAGCCGCCTTGTCCACCGTGCCGCCGTAACCGCTCAGGTGACGGCCGAACAGGTCGTCGACGCTGCGATACATGTGCTGGAACACGATGTAGGTGGCCGGGAAGGCCTGGGTGAAGCGGTGGTACTTCTCCAGCACCAGGGCCGTCGTCACCGAATCTTCCTTGATGTAGTTGCGGCTCAGGGAGGTGTTGGTGAAGGTGCGGTCCGGCGTGTAGCTGACTTCGAAGTTGATGATCAGCTGGTCCAGCAGGCCGCCGGGCTCGCCTTCGGTGACATAGCTGGCGCCGAGGCCGAACACCTCTTCCTGCGCGTATTCGCGGGCGATGTGCCCGCGCAGGCTGCCGCCCGCCG
Organism: Solimonas sp. K1W22B-7; assembly: GCF_003428335.1. Taxonomy (GTDB): domain Bacteria; phylum Pseudomonadota; class Gammaproteobacteria; order Nevskiales; family Nevskiaceae; genus Solimonas_A. Next base: position 804,287 of record NZ_CP031704.1, on the reverse strand, counting down.
CGATGAAGAAGGTGTTGAGCTCGTTGTAGGCCTGCGGCACCGTGTCCACCGGCGTGGCGAACAGGCCGCCGGCCGTGGGGAACTCGGTGATCGAGGCGTTGAGGCCGCTGATGGCGTTGAGGCGCGCGAAGCCGGCGTAGGTGAACCACTCCTGCGCCGAGTAGACGCCGCCCGGCGAAGCCTCGAAGGCCGAGCCGGCCAGCAGCGTGCCGGAGCTCGGGCTCCCCGACAGGCCCAGGGACATGTTGACCAGCTGGCCGGTGGAGCCCGGGGTGCTCGGCAGGTCCTTGTTGACGCCGGACTGGGTCCAGCGGAACACGCCGTCGGGGTTGTAGCGCTGCACCGCCATGGCCTGGAAGCCCCATTGGCCGTAGTTGCCCTTGACGCGCATGCCGTAGCTCAGCTTGCTGTCCCAGCCCCCCTCGGCGTAGCGGTCATGCACGGTGAACTGCGCCGGGATGACGTTGTACTGCGTGTTGGGATTGCCGTAGATGGTCGGCTGGAATTTCTGCACGTAGCTGTCGACCAGCACTTCCTCGTTGAACTGGTAGCCCAGGCGCAGGCCCAGCGAGGGCACGCGCTTGTCGGAATACTCTTCCTGCGCGTAGTCCAGCACCGAGTGGCGGCGCAGGTCCAGGCCGTCGACCACGTCGAACACGCGGAAGAACAGCGCCTGGCCCCAGGCGATCTGCTGGTTGCCGGCGCGCACCGTCAGCGGGCCGTTGTTGTACTCCAGCACCAGGCTGGGGAAGTACAGCAGGTAGTCGTCGCCGGCCCATTCCAGCGGGTTGGGGCTGTTGTCGCCCTCCACGCGATACTCGAAGTAGTTGGGCTTGCCGGCATACAGCGCCGGATCGCCGCCGCTGATGCCGCCCTGGATGTTGGCGTAGCGCCGGGCGTCGAACTCGTCGTACATCACCGGGTCGTAGATGCCGCGCAGGCGCGCGGTCAGGTTGAGGTTGGGAGTGAAGCGCACGCCCAGTTCCACTTCGGAGCGGATCACGGCGTAGTTGGTGTCGTTGTCGACCTTGCGCATCGGCGTGCCCTCGCCGGTGGCGTTGTTGACGCCGCGCAGGCCCGGCGAACTGGCGTCGGCCGCCAGCCCCGGAATCGCCGGCAGCGGCAGCGTCGTCCAGGTGCCTACCTGCCCGGGAAGCAGCGGCGGCAGGCCCAGGTTGCCCAGCAGCACCGGCACCAGCGAAGGGGGAGAGTAGGCCTGGCGCGCGACCGACTGCTCGTTGTAGAAATTGCCGAGCTGGTTGGCCGGGTTGTCGTCGCTGCTCAGCGAGTAGGCGTATTCGGGGCGGATGAAGCCGCCGATGTTGAAGCCCACGTCGTCGAACCAGCCTTCCGCCTGTGCTCCCGGCGCCGCCAGCAGGCTGCCCGCCGCCATCATCCCCGTCACGTACGTCTTGCGCATTTGTTCTCTCCTCTCGAGACGCTGTTCTTTCGCAACACCGCGACACCGCCCGGCTTCGGGCTTTTGCTTCCCCGGAAATCAGGAGCCGTTCATGGCTCCACCCGCACGATCTGTCCCGCCTGGCCCACGGCCAGCACCGCGGCGCCGGCCGTGGCCTGCGTCACGTCCACGAACCACAGGTTGTTCACGCTGCCGCCCTTCACATGGCTGAACTGGCCGCCGCCATCGCGGCTCACCAGCATGTCGCGCATGGCGGTGACCACCACCTTGCCGTCGGCCGCCGCGTGCACGCCCAGCAGCAGGGCGTCGGTGCCCGAGGGCCGCTGTTCCCAGGTGGCGCCGCCGTCGGCGCTGCGCAGGATCATGCCGCTCTGCCCCACCGCGTAGCCGACGCCGTCATCGCGCAGCTGCAACGCGAACAGCGAGGCATCGCCCTTGTTCAGCGCCGTCCAGGTGGCGCCGGCATCGGCGCTGCGCAGGATCAGCCCGAACTCGCCGGCAATGGTCAGCGTGCCGTCCTCGGCGACGTGGGCCGCGTACATGTGCGGCTCCATGCCGTCGGGCACGAACTCCGGCCAGGCCGGCGCGGCATTGCGCCAGGTCTTGCCGGCATCGTCGGACACCAGCACGGTGCCGAAGGCGCCGACCGTCACCGCGCGGCCGGCGCTGTTGATCTCCACCGCCAGCAGGCGCTGCTTGCTGCCGCTGGTGCCCGCGGCCCACTGGCCGTCGGCACCGCGCAGCAGCACCGTGCCGCTCTGCCCCACGGCCACCGCGTGATCGCCGGCCACGCCCACGCCCAGCAGCGACAGCTGCGTCGGCGCCTTGGCGAGCTTCCAGCTCACACCGTGGTCGGCGGACTCCTGCACCTCGCCACCCGCCCCCACCGCCACGCCCAGCTTGTCGCCGAAGTCGATGGCGAACAGGGCCTGGTGGACGGTGCCGGCGAGGACAACCTGCAGCGGGCCTTCAGCCGGCTTGGCGGGTGCAGTTGCGGCAGAAACAGCACCCGCAACCATAAGACCGGCTGCGGCAAGAACAGTAAGGCGAGTCATGCTGATGGCCTTTCTTTTGTATCCCTCTCCCGCTGGCGGGAGAGGGTGGGGTGAGGGTGGAGGCCGGATTTCGCCAGCCAGGCCTCGAAGGCTTCGTCCTGCTCCACCCTCACCCTAGCCCTCTCCCGCCAGCGGGAGAGGGGACTAAGAACAGCGGTGACAATGGAGGGACGCTTCACAACTAGCTCAGACCGTACCCAGGCGGGTGATGGCCTGTACCGTGAGGTACTTGTTGTAGACGTCTTCGCCCTTCATCGCGGAGGCGTCGTAGCCGCTCTTGTAGCCGCCGGTGACTTCGCGCGCCTGCACGAAGCGGCTCATGCGGTTGGCCTGCAGGTCATGGCTGAGCACGCCCACCCAGGACCAGGCCGGGTGACCGCTGTCGTCCTTCACCGTGAGCTTCTCGTTGGAGTACTGCGCGTAGTGCGGCTCGAAGGTCTTCCAGATCTCGCCGCGGCGGTCGTAGGTGTTGTAGGCCACGTACATGCCGTTGCGGACGTCGATCCAGGTGCGCTTCTTGCCGACCGGCGCGCGCGGGTAGCCGGTGGGCTCGGCGTCGACCACCAGGCATTCCGGCACCAGTTCCATCCACACGTCGTGGAAGGTCTGGCCCTTGGGGCCGCCGTGCACCGGGCGCTCGTAGTTGTTCATGGTGCCGCCGCGGCCGCCCATGAAGTTGCGGCTGCCGATCACTCCCAGCATCGGCTTGCGCTCGACGATCTTGTAGTTGCCCCAGGTGCCCATCGGGTCGCCGGCGGCCCAGGCGTCGGACAGGAACAGGGTGATGCCCGGCACCAGCGGCTCGAAGCGCTGGTTGGTGGGGAACTGGCGCACGCGGCGGAACGCCGGCAGGTAGCCGTACAGCTCCGGGAACTTGCGCTGGTCGTAGCTCCAGATGTTGAGGAAGGAGCTGCCGGCGGTGTCGTTGGGCGCCGTGAACCAGACCGACTGGTAGCGCAGCAGGTCCTTCTTGCCGTTCCAGACCTTGTCGTCGTTGCGCGCGGTGGTGTTCAGCTCGGCCCAGACGAAGTCGTACTGGTAGGCCAGGCTGCCGTCCGGGGCGATGTCCCAGTCGCGCACGGCGTACTGCGAGTAGTCGTGGCGGCCCCAGCTCAGCGTCAGGTTGGCGGTGGCCTCGATGCCGTTCTTCGGGTCCGGGAAGGGCATGCCCGCGCCCCAGGGATTGCCGGCCTGGTCGTAGACGTTGCCGTCGGCGCCCATCTTGGCCTTGCCCTTGTTGCGCAGCGTGCCCTGCAGGTAGGCATGCGGGTAGAGCTTGGTCACATCCTTGGTGGACTCGACGATGTGGATGCGCCGGCCCATGGTCTTGACGTGCATGTAGGCCACCGGGTCCAGCAGGTCCTTCACCGCCTCGACGTTGTCCTTGGTGACGACGTCGCCGGGCTTGATCTTGCCCTTGGTGTAGGCCTCGATGTGCAGCAGTTCCTCGGGGTAGGCCTTGGCGGTGTTGTCGGCCGAGTCGGCGATCGTCGGCCACAGCGGCGCGAGCACGCCGGCAGCGGCGCCCACGGCGGACTTCTGCAACAGCATGCGGCGGCCGTAGTCGAAGTCGTATTTCTTGATACGGAAAGTCATCTTCAAATCTCCTCGTTCGCTGTTGACGAATCGCGTGCGGCGGGCTGGGCTCGCGTACTACCGGCGGCGCGGGTCTGCGCCGTCTCGTGGGTAAAATGATGGAGGTGCTTCATACGCGCACCGGCTGCGACAGCGGTGCGGCAGGCTTGGGCGAATCCTGCGTGGTGTAGGCCGACAGATCGGCGCCCTCGCCCACCAGCAGGTCGGTGCGCTTGACGAAGCTGGGCTTCACCAGCCAGACGATCAGCGGCAGTACCACCAGCGCCAGCACCATGTTGATCAGCATGATCAGCACCAGCAGCAGGCCCATGTCGGCCATGAACTTCAGGCCCGACAGGAAGTACCAGGGCAGGATGCCCACCACCATGATCGAGGCGGTGAACATGATCGCCTTGCCGGTGGTGGTCAGCGCCGCCACGTTGGTGCGGCCCCAGTCGCCTTCATGCGCATGGTATTCCTCGCAGATGCGCGAAAGCAGGTAGATGCCGTAGTCGATGCCGACGCCGACACCGACGCAGGCCACCAGCAGGGAGTTGATGTCCAGGCCGATGCCCATCAGGTGCATGGCCGCCATCATCACGAAGTTGGACAGGTTGACCGGCACCAGCAGGATGATGCCCGCCACCGCCGAGCGGTAGGCCAGGCTGGTGCCGAGGAAGATCACCAGGTTGAGGCAGCCCATGATCAGCCAGTGGTAGCGGTGCACCACGTCGTTCATCGCCTGCTGCAGCGCGATGGTGCCGGTGCCCAGGCGCACCGTGAAGGTCTTGTGGTCGGCGCCCACCTCGGCCAGCGCGGCCTTGGCCGAGGCCAGCGCCGCGTCCACCGTGCCCTGCTTGTTGTCCTTGTACCAGAGCGACACCGTGCCGTTCTGCTGCTCGAAGTCCACCACGTTGGAATAGGCCTTGGGGCTGCTGCCCACCATCACCGCGCCGGCCGCGGCGCTGACGGCGCCGTCCACCGGGTCCAGCGGCAGCCACTTGGGATTGCCGCCGCTGAACAGGCGGTTGCCCTCCATCAGGTAGTCGGCGAAGGACAGCGTGGCGCGCGGCGGTGCGTCGCCGCGCTCGATCAATGCCTGCATGCGCTGCATGGTCAGCATGGTGTCGGCGTGGTGCATCGTGCGGTTGGGGTTCTTCTGGTCCTTGGCCTCGAACACGATCTCCAGCGTGTTCACGCCGGGGAAGTTGCTGTTGATGCTGGACACCGCCTGGTTGTATTCCGACACCGGCCACAGCAGGTTGCTGCCTTCCACCGGGTTGCCGATCTTGATCATCAGGCCGGTCCAGGTGGCCGCGATCGCGCCGATCAGCACGATGACGGTGGTGACGCGCGCCGCCTTGCCGTGGGTGATGTGGGCGATGCCGTGCAGCGAGCTGGTGAGCGCCTTGTGCACGCCGCCGACCTTGCCCTGGCCGATCAGCTTCTCGACGTTCTTCGGCGCCGGCAGCGCCGCCAGCAGCAGCGAGATCAGGATCACGCCGGTGGGGATCAGCCAGATGGCCCAGAAGCCGCAGAACAGGGCGAAGCGTTCCATCGCCGGGATCGGCGCGATGGCGATGAGGAAGATGCCGACGATGTCGGTGAAGATGCCCAGCACCGACGGCGCCATCATCACGCCCATGGTGATCTCGGCGGCCTTCTTGCGGTCCCTGATGTGGGCGTAGATCTCGTAGTAGCGCTCGGTGAACTGCACGCAGTGCGAGAACGAGCGCGCCACCAGCAGCAGCGGCACCACCATCAGCAGCGGCTCGATGGGCGACTTGAGCCAGCCGACGAAGCCGAAGCCCCAGACCGCCGCCACCGCGCTGGTGACGATGGGCGTGACCACGCCGACGATGTTGCGCATGTACAGCACCAGCGACAAGATCAGCGCGCCGATGGTGATCGCCGCGATCCAGACCATCTGCTTCTGGTACTGGTAGACCCAGCCGGTGAGTGCCGGCTGGCCGGCCATGTAGATTTCGTGGTCGGCGTCGCGTGCCTTGGCCACCAGGTCCTGCGTGTACTTGAAGACCTCGCCGTAGTCGAGGCGCTGCTCGATGAAGGTGGCGTTGATCAGCGTGCCGGAGGCGTCGGCGGAAATCAGGAAGTTGCGTGCCGCCGGGCTCTTGTCGACGCGCGCCTTGAACTCCGCGATTTCCGCGGCCGTCTTCGGCACGTGGTCTTCCATCAGCGGCTTGACGTCGATGCCGAAAGGCGTGGCCTCGGCGTAGCGCGCCTTCTCGGTGGAGATCGAGAGGATCTGGTCGTGGTCCACGCCCGGGGCAAGGTCGATGTTGCGCGTCAGGTCCCAGACCTTCTGCAGCGTTTCCGGGTTGTAGATGTCGCCGTTCTTGCGCTTGACCATCAGCGTGACGGTCAGCGGATTGCCGAAGTTGGGATGATCCTTGTAGACCTGGACGAAGGGATCGTCCTTGGGCAGCAGGTCGGAGAAGATCGTCCTCAGCTCCACATGGCGCAGGCCCACCGCGAAGAAGGCGGTGATGGCGATGAAGATCGCCCAGGAGATCCGGCTGTGGCGGATGACGGCCTTGGCGATGCGGAAACGCAGGTTGTCCATGGGTGCTCCGTGGATAACGGGACGCCGGTGGTGGCCGGCGGCGCCGTTACGGGTCGTTCGGGAGAGCGCCGCAGTGCGGCAGGCGGAGAACTGCGGATGCGCACCGCTCCGGGGGCCAGGCACCAAGCAAGGTGTCGTTCACCTTTTTCTCCTCGTTATGTTTGTGTAGGCCCCGCGTCGCCTCAGCGCGCCGGGTCCTTGCTGCGTGGTGGTGAAACTACGGCCGGGGGGAAATGGCCGCACTACACGAATGGGTAGTTTTCTCTACGCGCGATGGGTAGTGATGGAGACGCCCTTGCGGCGCTCTTGTTGAATCAATGACATACCGCAATGCAGCAAGCGTCATTTTTCATGCTGCAGTGCGTCGCGGAGAATGCTTACAAGCGCGGCGGCGATCGTGAAGCGAAGTGCTGACGTGTCATTGCAGTGCTACCGGCACGCTTGCTCGACTTCAATCAGGACGCTTCAGATTCTGCGGCCCGTTCGCAGTCTGTTGACCGACTTCAACAGACGCTCGGCATTCGCCGGCGAGCGTAGGAGGTAGGCCGTCTCCTCCAGCGCGTTGTAGTCGGCCAGGGACATCATGACTACCGGCTCGCCGTTCTGGCGCGTTACCAATACTGGCGCGCGATCAGCGTTGACCCGGTCCATGGTCTCCGCAAGATGCCGCCGTGCAATCGTGTAGTCGATAGTGCGCATGTAAGGCCTCCTGAGAATGACTGTACCTATTCGGCGAAAAAAAAAGCGAAGACCACGCCACGCCTGCTTGTAGCCACCCCCTCCCACAGAAGAGATCAATACTGTTTGATCATTTATCACACTCGCCTTGCTCCTCTCTCCCCTTGTGGGAGAGAGGCCGGGAGAGAGGGGGCTCTCGCTGAGCCTGTCAAAGCCTTGGTAGGGAGCCCCCGGCTCAGAATGTGATAAATAATTGAATAATCCTGCGGCACCCCGATCAACGGCCCCACCCCACCCGGCCGCCCGAAATCCACCGAAATCCGCCCCGAAATCCCATCCAGAATCCACCCAGGGCCCGTTCCCGCCCCAGCCCTGCACAACCCTGCCCGAAAGCTGTGCATAAGCCCTGCAAAACCCGCTCATAAGCGGGGCATAAACTGTCCGCGGTTTACTACATAGTGGGGCGCGGACATAAAGTACCCACTAGCAGTTGTATTTTGCCCTTGACTACGCCCCTGCCGAAGAGCAATCTCTTCCCCTGGGCGTTGCGGATTTCGCGTGGCATCAAACCATGCCGGAATGCAGCCCCGGGGAGAGGGTCAAAAAAGACCCGCAGGACGCAGCCATAGCGCGACGAACAGACACGCACCCGGGCCCGATCGCCCGGAGTAACAAGGAGCACATGCCATGCTGAGCTGGGACGACGAACCGACCATCGCCACCCCGAAACCCGCCGCCCCCCAGGCCGCGCCGCGCGCCGCGCACACGGCCATCCTGATGGGCGCCGTGGCCGACACCCACCCCACCCCGGTGCCGCCGATCCCCGCCGCCAGCGACTTCAGGCTGCAGCCGACCCAGGCGCAGATCGAAGCCGGCGCCACCGGCCTGGAAGACCTGCAGATGGGCGCCCGCCGCATCCAGGTGGACGACAAGAAGATCATCAACTGCCGCGCCGACCTCAACCAGCTGGTGCCCTTCAAGTACGAATGGGCCTGGAAGAAGTACCTGGACGCCTGCAACAACCACTGGATGCCGCAGGAGATCAACATGAGCGCCGACATCGCGCTCTGGCAGGATCCCAACGGCCTGACCGAAGACGAGCGCATGATCATCAAGCGCTCGCTCGGCTTCTTCAGCACCGCCGACTCCCTGGTTGCCAACAACCTGGTGCTGGCCGTGTACCGCCACCTGACCAACCCCGAGTGCCGCCAGTACCTGCTGCGCCAGGCCTTCGAGGAAGCGATCCACACGCACGCCTACCAGTACTGCATCGAAAGCCTCGGCCTGGACGAAGCCGAAGTCTTCAACATGTACCGCGAAGTGCCGAGCATCCACGACAAGGCCGCCTGGGCCCTGCCGTACACCCAGTCCCTGGCCGATCAGGAATTCCACACCGGCACGCCGGAAACCGACCAGCGCTTCCTGCGCGACATGATCGCCTTCTACGTGGTGTTCGAAGGCATCTTCTTCTACGTGGGCTTCGTGCAGCTGCTCAGCTTCGGGCGCCGCAACAAGATGGTGGGTGTATCGGAGCAGATCCAGTACATCATGCGTGACGAAGCCATGCACATGAACTTCGGCATCGACGTGATCAACCAGATCAAGATCGAAAACCCGCACCTGTGGACCGCCGAGTTCCAGGAGCAGGCGCGCAAGATGATCATCGAAGCCACCGAGCTCGAGATCGCCTACGCCCACGACACCATGCCCCGCGGCGTGCTCGGCCTGAACGCCGCCATGTTCAACGAGTACATGAAGTTCATCGCCAACCGCCGCTGCGCCCAGATCGGCCTCAAGGCCATCTACCCGGCCTGCGAGAACCCCTTCCCCTGGATGAGCGAGGTGCTGGATCTGAAGAAGGAGAAGAACTTCTTCGAGACCCGGGTTACGGAGTATCAGACGGGTGGGGCGTTGAGCTGGGATTGATGGTTAGGCGCCACTAGAACAGGTGACGTGAAGTAACGAAGGGCCGGAGTAAATTACTCCGGCCTTTTTTCTATTAACTCGCTTGCAGAGACAAAATGGAAAGCCTTGTCGCCATTGCTAAGAGCGCTGCTGTAACAGCAGCCATTGAAAAATCCATTGAGAAGGCCTACGACTTTATCTCCAGCAAGTACCAGCTAAATCGCACAGACAATTCAAAAAGTCAGACATTCCGAAAGCAGTACATAAAGTACTGCGTCGATCTCTTAAGTGTAAAAACCCTCGCCTCGCCAAACGAGACAATATTCATCAATGACATTTATGTGCCATTGAACTTGCGCGGTATAAAAAGCTTTAGCGTGCTGGTCACAGATGATGTAACTCTGGATTTAGAGGAAAGGACCGTCTTTATAAAGGGCTTGGCTGGGCAAGGAAAATCGACTTTGCTCCGCAAGCTTATTGCGAATAATGCAATAAAGAACAATCGCTTTCCCTTGTTCTATGAATTAAAGAACTACAAGGGGGGAACCCTCGAATCACAGATCGCAGAGAAACTCACACGCAGCGGCCTCACTATCGATGAAGAGACCGTGCAAATTGTGCTCAAAGATAGCGAGGTCAAGGTCTACTTAGATGCCTTCGACGAAACCCCCACTCAATTTCGCGAAGAGCTCGTTGAAGAAATCAGAAAGATAATCGCAAAATATAACTGCAACCTTGTCGTGACAACACGACCAGATACGGAGCTCGACTCCGTCACTCAGGGGCACATCTATGAGGTTTGCGAACTCAATGAAGACCAGATTTTTTCAATTATAAAGAAAACAGCATCTGACACGCAGAAGGCAGATGAACTCATCCAAGCCTTATCCAGAACCCATCTGCACAAACAGTCAGACTCGGTGCTTAAATCCCCTATTCTGGTTGTTCTTTTCTGCATCAGCTACAACCTGGGAGAAGAGATACCCTCCACTCTCTCCCAATTCTACGAGAACATCTTTGAGACCATTTTCTTTCGTCATGACAATCTAAAGGGCCGCGTAAACCGGACGCGTCACTGGAATGACAATCGGCGAATATATCGTCAGGTATTCGAAGGCCTATGCTTCTTTACGCAGAAAATGCGCGGGTCAAGCTTTACTCGATTGCACTTAACCGAGGGCCTGAGCAAAGCCCTGTTATATGTAAACGAAGACGAAAAGCTAAGCGACAGAATTCTCGATGAACTTAGCGGAATAACCAATCTTATTATTGAGGACGGATTCAACGAGTACCGCTTTGTTCATAAATCGGTTCAGGAATTTTTCACTGCCTCTTTTGTCAGATTTCTGGGCTCAAATGAGAAAAGCATTTTTTACAAAAGTTGCTGGCAAAGTCATCAACACTATTCAACTTTTAATAACACACTCTTTTTCTTAGAAGACCTCGACTACTATGCGCATGCTGAGTACTACCTACTACCTACCGTTAGAGCAGTATTCGGGGAGCAAAACTTTGATCTTTCGCACAACCTACATATACCTGACAGCGTCTTAAGTCTCTTCCTCGATCAAACAGTCAAAGCCAAGGTCTCTCGAGTAAAGGGCTCAAGCTCCGGACGCCAATCAACCTACTCAGAATATCAAGGCCCTAGATTTGAAAAATCGGCTGATATGGCCGAGAGCTACACTAGATTGTTCAACATGGCGAACTCTGTTCTTGATTTGGGGATGTCAGAATTTAGCCTCGCTCTACTGGTAGTCGAAAAAGGGCGCCGCGGCATTGATGGCTTTCACATATCAACGCTTGGCGAGCTACTTAAAGCAGCCGATGCTTCGACGGATGTGGCATCTAGTGCGATAGCCCAAGCAGCAGCGGTCCTCTTCGCAAGAAAATACACGTCAGCTCTTAGCAAAGTGCAAAAGAGAAGTAGCCTCGTCAGCGATGGAAATCTGCTTGGCCTTTGAATAGTGGAAGAAAGAGGTCGAAGTGTACTCTGCCCCTTTTTGCTTCCCCTCCCGCCAGAGATGCGTTACGAAAGCTGCGAGGGCCGCGCCGGCTAGTTGATTTCCCGCCGGACCTGAAGGTATCCGAAGGCATAGTCCGCAGGGCCATCGTCGTCGCGAGCTTTCGACCGGCCGGTCAATCGGACGAAGCGCTCCTCATCATCGAATCCGTCAACAATCTCATTGAAGGTGTAGGTGAACGCATTGTTCACTTGGTGAACGACTTCCGACTTCGTTGATGCCTTCGCATACAATGGTTTACTGTTGTACTCCTCTGGCGCATCAAGAGGCGCATAGCCGCCGCTCCTGCGGTGTGAATCATCATGCATCTGCTTCTTGAGAATCGCGGCGATCGCCCTATCGAGACAATACTTGGCATTAGCCACGGTACTGATGTGCTCCCGGGCCGATAGGTCGATCTTTATCGCCCAGGACGCAGACGCTTTCTCCTGAAAGACGGCAGGTGTAAGCCGGCGAATATTTGAGAGTTCGGCGGTGTGAATCCCCCACTCCAAGGCATCAAGTCGCCACTGCTCTGGGCTGATTTGGACGTAGTCCGTAGGCTCATTAACGTTCTTCTCCACCCAGCTCTTGTTGAGCTTCCAGGACTGAGCCTTCCAGCCCCCTCGACTGAAACCCAGCAGGGAATTGAAATCCGGCGGGCCCTCATGGTCCTTCCAGGAATGGATGCAATAGGGCAGTTCAAACTCGAGAAACACCGCCTTGCGCACCTCGACTGCGGCCTCGAAGTATTGACGGCCATCAATCAATTTCTCGGCTTCTTTGAGATGCTTCTTCGCCGGACCATCCTTCAGAAAATCGGCGAAGAAGAGGTCGCGCAGCGGCCGGCCAATGACAGCCTTAACGGTGCTATCTAAAACAAACAGGGCAGCGTCCAGGAAGTTACGGATCATAAGCGGTTCGACCAGCTGCGCATAATGCTTCGTCAGCACACGCTGCTTGTTTAGAACCTTAAGTGTGCCGCTTTTCGGGACAGGGATGCCCGCCTTTTTCAGCTCCCCGATAAGCTCATCGAAGCTCTTTCTTTCAAGAGGAACTTCCTCATCTACAGAGCGCTCAATCAATAAGGCATAGAAGGCAATTTCTAGAGCATCCTGTATGAGGACTAGGCCTGCGGAAGCCAGGTGTCGATCGTCAGACTGAGCCAATTCCGTAGCTCTCTCCATCAGAGCACGAGCCACCAGAAGTGAATCGACAGTTGTTTGCTTCATGTGGCAACTCCAAGATGCAGCAGGGAAAAAGCCGGTCCCTTAACTCGTTCTAATCATCTTACGGGGTACGCTGTAGTACGTGAAATTTCAGAAGCGGGCCCTCTGGATCGGAAAAAAGCAGCTGCCGCTCGTGGGCGTAAGAAGAATCGGGGCGGAGTAGACTATTCGACCCTGCGGAATCATCCTTACCCCAGCTCCACCATTTTAGGTGGCTCCGCCTTCCTTTTTAGTCCTAATCCTTAGATACGACGAACCGAAATCCTTCCCCCTCGCATTGTTGCGCGATAGAGTTTCGGTGCCGACATGCCGGAACGGCGTCTCTCTTCGATAAAATCGCGCGCTTTAGCTTCCAGTTCGGCTAATGCCCTGACCCCGAGAATTATCCCCGACAGAGCAGTGTGGTGCACCAAAGCAGATTGGCCTGCTTGTGTCGGCCTAACGAGACGCCACTCCTTTTCACTCAAGTAAGCTGTGTGTTTCCTGAGAACCATCCGTCGGATGGGATCTTCTAGATCGTTCCTTCCAAAGATCTCCACCACAGGGAGATCATCATAAATGACAGGAACGGCCTCGCAGAGCGTGTCGTAGCCCAAGGCAACGTTGTACTGAAGGCAAATGCCTTGGTGCCCATTCGCGTAGTTCGCCCACATCTGCTGATTGTGTGGATCCGTTGTGAGGCTACAGATGCCTGTTTCAACCCGAGTTTTGTCCCCAGCAGCTTGGTGGATACTCGCGAAGTTTCCTTGCTTATAAATTTCTCTTGCCTGGACCACTCGATCCTTCCACTTTAAAAGCGAAGTACGGTGAAGCCACCTCTCTAGCGCCTTAAGCGCTTCCGGAACATCAATCGGAAGGCGGACTTCCAATTGCAACTCACCTGGATCATTAAGCCTGTCTGCACCGCATAGAAAAAGTCGATTGCCAACGATGGCATCCCGAAGGTGCGCGTCATTTTCGGCCGCGGTGTATTTGTAGAGGTGGCGTCGGTAGGGCGTTGGCTGTGAGAGCAGGTACTTCCGCCGCTGTCTTGGTGTCATTGGCTGGAGGATCCGCCCGGCCAGCTGTCGAACACGATTGCGATCCTCTTCCGGATCACGATATGGGCGCATGGGGATCGGCTTCTTCATCTTTATTCTATGAGCCACCCTGGGCCAGTTCATTTTTAACTTTTCCCTGCTCTCTTCTGAGCAGCGCAGGGCGGGTCCTTGAGCGCCCTTCGTGGCAGGCAGATCGAGGCCCCGCCTACATGAGCTATATTTTCTGAAGGCCCGATCCTAGCCCCTCCGATGGGTAATTCTCTGCTTTCTTTTCCGCCAGAAGCCTCGCGCCATTCCACTTAATGAGCACGACACCTTCTTTCATCGGCATTCCAGGGGCCAGAATTCTCCAACCAAGCAGATAGGATCCGTTAGAAGGCATATCGAACACAAAGCCCGGATAGTCCCAGAGTGAGAATTCCACCCCTTCGAAGAGCGGCATATGCGTGTTCGGCATGTGATTGTAGGAGTACCGCCTGGCAGCGCGCTTCGTATCCCCAAAGGTAATGTACTCAGACATTCCAACACTAAGGTATCCTGGGGCCTCACGGAGCTTTAATTCATCATCGACGAATAAGGCAATGATGGCATGGTTTGCAACTACGACCGCTTTATTCCCTACAGTTGCGGAAAGACGAAACTCCGTCACCTGTTCTTGATCAACACTCAATGTCGGAATGACTCCGATATCCATGAATAAATCTGGCGCTTCTGATCTCCGAGACACATCTCGGATTTCATACTCCTCCATAGGAATCGACTGAAAGTTGAACCTTTTGTAGAACTTTGTATCAGAGGCCTGATGTGGAGCCCGATCGCTTTGCGGAATTTCCACTACATACGCAACCCTTCCGTGACCACCGGATAGATCAACTTGATGGATTCTGATGCCATCAATTCTCCTTTGAATATTGGAGTTGATTTGCTGCTCAAGCCATTCTTTTGAAATCTCGTGCGGGTCAATTCCGGAATCGACGTAGGCTGCCATGTGCGCATCGTTCTCAACAACTGCATAGATCAGGGTTCCCCCTGCAGAGTTTGCGAAGGCTGATACATCCTTACTGATCTCATTTTTCTTCTTATTGTCGGAGAGAGATAGAGCGTCGCTCCCTTTGAACTCAAGCATCAGACTTTCCCTCTCGCCTGATTGCACCAGCTCTATCAACCGCTCCTCTGTCCAAGATCCTTCGTTGCGCATAGTGATCCTCAGAAATGCTTCCGTATGTTGAAGTTAGCAAAAAGGGGAAATATCGAGTTTTCTGAGAAGCCAAGCAAGCCTGCCCCCTTTCTCTCGCCCATCTCACTGATCCTCCACCACCATCCCCGTCGCTCTCTCCGCAATCATCAAGGTCGGCGCATTCGTATTTCCTGAGGTGATCGTCGGCATGACCGACGCATCGGCTACACGCAGCCCGCCGATGCTCGGGACCGGAAGAAGAGGGGCGGAGTAAATTACTCCCACCCCCTTCTGCTGAACTCTTTGCGCCTGGCTACACCGGAACGCGGCAGGTCGCCCAACACTACACCTCGTGCACAAACAGCTTGCGATCAAAGCGCAGCTGTGGCCAGAACACGCCGTCGTCGGCGCGCTCGCCGGCGCCCACTACCATGATCGGGAACGCCGCATCGTCGAGCTTCAGCAGCTTGCGTACCCGCACCTCGTCGAAGCCTTCCATCATGCAGCTGTCGTAGCCGTGCGCGCGCAGGGCCAGCACCAGGTTCTCGCAGGCCAGCGCCGTGCTCTTGGCCGCCCACAGCTTCACCTCCGCGCTGGTGTAGGGCCCGCGCGGCACGGCGGCCAGCAGGCCACCGGCGGCGGTGGCGGCCTTCTTCACCATCGCGAAGCTGTTCAGCGGGCCCGGAGCATAGTTGTAGGGAATCAGCTGGTAGTAGCGCTTCACCAGCACCGGCACATCCGGCATCGGCCACTCGCGCAGCATCTTGCGCGAGAACTCCTGCACGCGGTCGGTGCGCGCCACGCAGACGATCAGGTCGGCTGCGGTCTTCGCGGCGAGCTGGCTCATGCAGGCCTTCACCAGTCGCGCCTTCTTGTCGGCCGACTTCACCACGTAGAACTCCCAGGGCTGCAGGCCGGATGAGCAGGGCGCGAGCAGCGCCATGTCGATGCAGTCATCCAGCACCGCCTTGGGGATCGGCTTGTCGGTGAACTTGCGCACCGAGCGGCGGCTGCTCACCACCTGGCGGAAGGACTCCACATCGATGCCCCTGGGCGCCGGCTCGTGGTAGCGCTCCTTGCCATCGACAGTCACAGTGTTCTGCGCGGCGGCCTTCACTGCGGGCTTGGCGGCTTTCTTGCGGGTCTTGGTCTGGGCGGGCATGGGTATGCTTCAGTTCGGAAAGTGGTAAGTCGCACTGTAGCCGCCCCTGCCACTTGAATCCTTGGCCGGGGCGCCCTGAGGGGAAACTGAAAAGTCAGACTCCCCTACCTCCTGAGAAACACCTCCGCCCTGACCACCGCCCCTTCCTCGATCCCCTCCGCCTTCCGCACACTCGCCTTGATCGCAAACAGGTACGTCCCGGTCTTGCCCTGCGGAAACAGCGACGTCTCCCACTCCGTCTCGCCAATCTTCACCCGCACCGGCATCGATCCCCAGCCACGCTTGGTACCTGTAGCCTTGCTGCGGATCTGCGCCGACTGCGCCTTGGGCACCGTCGCAAAATGCCAGCCGGCGTCCTCCTTCCAGCGCCATACCTTGGCCTTCACCACGATCGCCGCGTCGGCCGCTTCCGGCTCCGCATCGAGTAGCGGGGAGAACCGGTCCGGCTCGCCGTACATCTGCACGACACTTCGCTTTGTCTTCCTGGCGCTCGCCATCGGAACATCGATCTCACTATTTAGGGGAGAAAATGGAGAAGAATCGGGGTCTGGAGAAGAATCGGAGTCGGAATTCCCTGGAAAATTGGCGGAGTGATTTACCCTAAGACCCCTATACGGCTTACTCCATTAATTTCCAAAAAAGCTTTGCTTTTCGTCAAGAAAATCCCGCCATTGCTGCGGCGAAATCTTTCGATTGCTCGCTCCTACTCTTGCATAAAGATAGCTGTCCTGATCGATGGTAATTGGCTTTTCAGAAGCCATAGAAACGTCGATGACAACAACAAGCACTTCATTGACACGTACACATGCCAGCTGCACGGTAATATGTCCTTGCAGCGCACTTCTTATTTTGCTTTTAAGCGCCCCGATATAACGGGCCGCTGCAGCCTCGTCTGGCGCTGCCCCTGCCCATGTTGCGAGCTCTTTATCTATCCCGACGATAACGCAATCATCGTCAATCCCAAGATAAATCCGTCCACCACCTCCATTTGAAAAAGCAGCAATGGTGGTAAGAATTTCTCTTATCTTCGTTTTTCCTGCTGCTACCTGAAATTTTTGGTTTGGGTCAACAAAAGGCTTGAACTCAACATGAGCCCCTTCGCCGTCAGAAGCAGCTGCGCGAACCTTATCAGACAGAGAATTCTGGGTAAGCCCCGATACCACTGCACCAACCGAATGTTGGGACCTGCGATCCACCATACAGTAGTCGTATATAGCCGCAGAATTATCTATTAAGTAGAACTCAAGCCTATGAAAATCTTCTGGGACTTCCAACACGATCTTTCCGCGCAGCAAGGGGCCATCAATATGGTGTATCGAGTTATTCAGCCAATATGCTCCACGTAAAAAGAGAGACAGCCTATCCATCTCGTCACCGGCAACAGAGACATGCAGCTTCCCTTCACTATCTAGCTCTAGCTCAGAGAAGAAGGCGCGAACCTCCGGTAGAATAAATACTACCTGCCCATTTCTTGCATCACGGCTACCGTGATATTTGCGAAATGGAAGCCAATGCCGAGCCGCATCCTCCACGTCGGGATAGAAGGGCTCATAAGGATTCAACAAAGGTCCTGAGCTTGCATACCCGCTTTCAGAGAATTGAGTGTTTACGATATATCCGGGAGCATCCATGTACTCATTTTTTGACGCGACTCTTTGGACATCCCATTGCGATGATTTACTTTTCTGCAAGGTAACCCCTTCTATCCGCAAGGCTCCTCCTCGTACTTCTCTAGCAAATCTCAAGCATTCGGCACCGTTGATAAAGTCCTCAAAAAGCAGGGCTTGAGAGTAGTGGCGCGACCTCGCCCGAGGGAGAGACCCCGCACCATCTCTTAGCGCCTCAACCACACAGCAAATCAGCTCCCCTTTACCGCCCTGTCGCTTTAGCAGCACGGCACGACGTCGAAAGATCCGCTGCCCTGCACCCTCGACATATGAAACGATTTCTTCCGGAGGGGCATCGAAGGTATTGCTGTCCATTTTTTGATTAAAAGTCGCGTGTTAGAAGTCGCGTATCGCATATTAGGCGTTAGGGCACGCATGAGGGAGTAGGCCTCGATTTAACGATTTTGCCGCCTAGTAGGAATCGATGGGGAGGAATCAATGGAATCAGCCACCATCGATCTGCCCACCTCACCGATCCCCCACCATCATCCCCGCCGCCCTCTCCGCAATCATCAAGGTCGGCGCATTCGTATTCCCTGAGGTGATCGTCGGCATGATCGACGCATCGGCTACGCGCAGCCCGCCGATGCCCCGTACCCGCAGACGGGTATCGACCACTGCTCCGTCATCCGCCTCGGCCCCCATCCTGCAGGTGCCGACCGGGTGGAAGATGGTGGTGCCGACGAGGCCGGCGGCCAGCGCTAGTTCTTCGTCGGTCTGGTACTGCGGGCCTGGCAGGTGTTCCCGGGGCTTGTAGGGGGCCAGGGCGGGCATGGCGGCGATGCGGCGGGTGAGCTTGAGGGCGTCGGCGGCGATCCGGCGGTCTTCTTCGGTGGAGAGGTAGCAGGGCGATATGCGCGGGGCGTCAGCGGGCTCGCGCGAGACGATGCGGACATGGCCGCGCGAGCTGGGGCGCAGGGCGCAGACGCTGGCGGTGAAAGCCGGGAAGCGGTGCAGCGGGTCGCCGAATTTGTCGAGCGACAGCGGTTGCACGTGGTACTCCAGGTTGGGCGTGGGCTGCGTGGGGTCTGAGCGGGTGAAGATGCCGAGCTGGCTGGGGGCCATGCTCAGCGGGCCGCCGCGGCGCCAGGCGTATTCCAGGCCCATGAGCATCTGCCCGAATTTGCTGTTGGCGAGCAGGTTGAGCGAGCGGATGCCTTCGACCTGGTAGATGGCGCGCAGCTGCAGGTGGTCCTGCAGGTTGGCGCCGACACCGGGCAGGTGGTGGACGGGGGCGATGCCCAGCTCGGCCAGCTTGCCGGCGTCGCCGATGCCGGAGCGCTGCAGGATGGCGGGCGAGCCGATGGAGCCGGCGGCCAGCACGGCTTCCTTGCGTGACCTTGCGCGCATGCGTTCGCCGCCGAGCAGGAACTCGACGCCGGTGGCGCGCGTGCCTTCGAAGCTGAGCTTGTCGACGAGCACGTCGGTGACGATGCGCAGGTTGGGGCGCTTGATCACCGGGCGCAGGAAGGCCTTGACGGCGTTCCAGCGGATGCCGCGGCGCTGCGTGACTTCGAATTTGCCGGAGCCGTTGTTGTCGCCGGTGTTGAAGTCGGCGGTGGGCGGGATGCCGGCCTGTTCGGCGGCCTCGGCGAAGCGGTCGAGGATGTCCCAGCGCAGGCGCTGCTGCTCGACGCGCAGTTCGCCGCCGCTGCCGTGGAAGGCGTCGCCGCCGCGCCAGTGGTCTTCGCTGCGCTTGAAGACGGGCAGCACGCGCTCCCAACTCCAGGACTCGTCACCGCAGAGGCGCGCCCACTCGTCGTAGTCGCGGGCCTGGCCGCGCATGTAGATCATGGCGTTGATCGATGAGCTGCCGCCCAGCACGCGGCCGCGCGCGTAGAGGATGTTGCGCCCGCCGAGGCCGGCTTCGCCCTGGGTGCGGTAGCACCAGTCGGTGCGCGGGTTGCCGATGCAGTAGAGGTAGCCGACCGGGATGTGGATCCAGATCCAGTTGTCCTTGCCGCCTGCTTCGAGCAGGAGGACGGAGGACGATGGGTCCTGCGACAGGCGATTGGCCAGCACGCAGCCCGCCGTGCCCCCGCCGACGATGATGTAGTCATAGCTGCCGAATTCCTTCATGCGCTGCCTGAGTCCGGTGTGCGATGCCGCAGGGCGGCTGGGGGCGCCGGGTGACGGCGCGGGTCGAGCCTTGGTCCGATGGCGGCCTCGCGGGGGGGCGGGGGGTGTCGGGCAAGGGACTATAGCGGGTTGGGTTGGGGGTATCGCACTGGAACGGGCGGCGGCTCTACTTGGCCGAGCCCCCTCTCCCCTACCCCTCTCCCACAAGGGGAGAGGGGATAAAAAAGCACTGCTCCGTGCGTTGCCCTACCTCGGGGGTCCATCCCCTCGCCTACCCTCTCCCGCCGGCGGGAGAGGGGATAAAGAAGCGGGCGGGGGAAATTTTGAACCCTGGTGTCTCTGGCTGTCGAAATCCGACGCGCTCATTCGACGTATAAATGCCAATACCGGCTTTCCCCGCTTTTTCGGAGTCTTGCCATGCCCAGCACCATCCGCCTGCACCGCGTCCTCAAAGCCCCGCCCGAGCGCGTCTATCGCGCCTTTACCGATGCCGATGCGATGGCCAAGTGGCTGCCGCCAAACGGGTTTACGGGCAAGGTCCATGAGTTTTCGGGGCGCGTGGGGGGCGGCTACCGGATGTCGTTCACCAACTTCACCACCGGCAGCAGCCACTACTTCCGCGCCGAGTACCTCGAGCTGGTGCCCAACGAGCGCATCGTTCACACCGACCAGTTCGAGGACCCGAACCTGCCGGGCAAGATGATCGTGACGATCAGCCTCAGGAAGGTGTCCTGCGGCACGGAGCTGAGCATCACGCAGGAAGGCGTTCCGGACGTGATCCCGCCGGAGGGCTGCTACCTGGGGTGGCAGGAGTCGCTGATGCAGCTGGCGCAGCTGACCGATCCGGAGATTCCGGATCAGTGAGGGGTGGGGCTGAGGGTAGAGGAGAGAGCCGTTCTATTGGGACGATCCCCCTCTCCTCGGCAACTGCTCCATGCGTTGCCCTACCTCGGGGATCCATCCCCTCGCCGCGTTTTGCCGGGCTGGGGAGTGACATTAAGTCACTCCCCAGTAAGCAAAACGCCCTCTCCCACAAGGGGAGAGGGGAGCAGCAGATCCGGGGACGGACTTAATCAAGTCACCGCGCCCGCCGCACTTCCATGTGCCTGCGTAGCCAAGGCAAGGGATCGCGGACTTTCTGCCGCTCACAAGCCCGGAGCAGGTCGAATGTGCTGTCGTCTCCCAGGGCTTGGCGCATGAGCGCCAGGAAGCTCTCTGCCATGCCGGGGTCCACCTGTTGGGCGGTGAGCAGCGTCAGGCCGAAGGTGAGGACCGGGGCCGCGTCGGCGACGGCTATGGGAGCAGGCGGGGCTGCTTCCGCGGCGGGCGTGGGCGCCTGGGCGCAGGGGATGCGGATCAGGTCTGCCACGCCCTGGGGGACTTCCCTTTCGTTTGCCGGGGAGCTGCGCAGGACTGAGGCGAGGTCCAGGCGGTGGGCTTCGATGGCTGGGCGGCTGCGCTCGATCTCCTGGCGGGCGCGCTGTTGCCAGCCGTCTGCGCCGAAGCAGGTTGCCGCGATCTTGTCGGTGACGCGGCGCTCGGCGAGGGTGATGGCGCGGGTGATGCGGTAGCGCTCGGTGGGCGTGGGCGGCAGCGGGGATTCGTTGCTGTATTGCCAGTCGAGCAGGCGGGTGTAGGCGCCCTCTTCGAGGATGCTGAAGTGGGCGGTCCTGGCAGCGTGGTCGATGGCGTAGCGTTTGTAGTAGTTCATGGCGTTTTGCAGGCAGCAGCCGGCCTCCCGGGTGGATGGGATGGTTAGTTGAGGAAGGAATCAGGGACGCGGAAACAAAAAAGCCCGGCAATCAGCCGGGCTTTTTCTGGACGCGAGGTCTCTGCGAATATTGTCTCCGATTTTTCGCCGATCTCCTAACGGAACTCCGTTTTTTTACGAGGCCCCCTTCGAGGGGCTGCTCCAGGCTGTGCACTTGGGGGGGCTGATCCAGACCTCCAGGGAGTTCGGCGGTGCCTTGCCGCCGTGCAGGCCGACCTGGAGTGCCGGCGTGAGTTCGCAACCCTTCTTCCTGAAAAAGTCCGTCGTGCTGCTGGCCAGGATTTCCGCGGCGGCGGCGTTGTTCCTGTTGAAGTACTTGACGAGGTTGCCATAGCGCCCCTCGAGACGCTCCGCCGGCTCCATGCGGAAACTCACGGTCGTCTTGCCGTCCTGCAACTGCCTGCGGTACTCGTTGATCTGCGCGCGGGTCAGGAGGCCCTGGAACTGGACGTATACGACGTATTCCGTGGGCGCGGCAGCCGAAGCGTCGTCGGAGTCTCCCGCGGGAGACCTCACCGGGGTCCCGGGGTCCCATGAGGGCGGTGGGGCCGACATGACGATATCGGGGGGCGGGGCCGACATCACGATGGCGGGAGGCGGCTCGACAGGGGCCATGGGTTCCGGCGTGGCGGCGGCCGCCTGCCGCTGCTCTGGCGGCAGCCACAGGTGCAGCGTGCCCTTGGCATGATCGAAGCCGGGGACCACGATCTCGCTCACCGCACCCAGCGGCTCGAGGAGGCGTTCGCGCAGTTCGCCGAGGCAGCGTCCGTCGGGCAGCAAGCCCAGCAGCGCAGGCTGCGGGAAGCTGACGGCATCCAGCGCGCGCTCCGCCAGCGCCTGCGACGGTCCGCCCGACGCGCGGATGCGGACATCCATGCCGGCACCGACCGCCAGGCTCACGACGCCTTCGATCCGGCTGTCCTGGCCGCCGGCGGTGTGGATGACGAGCTTGCGGCGCACGCCCTCCTGCTGTGCGCAGGCAGCGATGGCGGGCTTCTCCTCGGAGGCGAACAGCATCGCCGGGCTCCAGTACTGCTGGTGCGCCGCGCTCCAGGGCGAGACACGCGGGCTCGACAGCACCGCCAGGGCGGTGGAGCAGAAGCGGCGCTGCGCATCGTCCTTGGACGCTTCATCGCCCTCGGTGTCCGGACGGCAGGCTTCGTAGATTGCGGACAAGGCCTGGTCGTGCGCCTGGTTGCGCGCAACGCTGCCATGCTTGGCGTCGATGCCTTCGATGGCGGCGACCCATCCGGCGAGCGCGGGCTTGATCTTGACCTCTGAGCCCTCCGCCAGGGCATCGAGCTTTTCGCGGACATCCTTCAGCAGGCCGCCGACGGCGCTGTTCTCGCCGTCGCGCGCCTGCACCCAGGCGGTCCGCGTGTCCTGCCACGCCTGCCAGCCGACCACCAGCAGGCTGGCCGCGGCACCGGCACCCAGCGTCTTGCCGACGGTGGCGGTGAAACGCTCGCGGCGGCTGCCGGATTCCCTTCTTTCCGCGGCCAGGATTTCGCCGGCCAGGTTGCGCGTCTCGGCAACCTTGCCGGCCTGCAGCAGCGGCAGCAGCTTGAGCAGCTCCGGGGTGATGTTGAGGCCCAGGCGCTTGCCCAGCTCGCAGTAGCTCTCCCATTGCGCTTCGTCGAAGAACTGGTCTGCGGTGGTCTGCTGCGGGAACTCGAGATCGCGGTCGGAGTATCCCGCCAGGTCCAGCGGCAGGCTCCGCACGCGACGCGGCTTGACGAAGATGATCGAGCCCTGCTCGCCGTTGCCGTAGTCCACCTTTGCGAACATCAGGAAGTCGCCTTCGGGCTCGGCGGTGATGCTGTCGGGCGTGCCGAACAGCGGCAGGCAATCCTTCAGTTCCGGCTGGTCCTTCAGCGAGGCGGGGCTGATGAAGTCGATCCTGATGTCGTAGTCGATGCGCGCCTTGCGGATCAGGTTCTCGATGTCGGAGAACAGGTACTTGGGATCGGCGCCGCAGTCGGCGGCGACAATCAGCTCGGGCTTGCGCTTGAGCAGGGTGTAGATGCCGGTGTTGTCGAAGTGGCCGCCGTCGGAGAGATACAGCGGCGAGCTGGACAGGCCGGGGAACTTGCCGAACCATTCGCGCAGGGTGGCGCTGTACTTGCCGAGCAGCGAACGGCCGTAGACCGCGCGGTCGCGGGTCCACCAGAAGCCGAGGCGCACGCCGGTGAGGAAGCTGAGCGCGGAAAGGCCGAAGCGGCTTTCGGAGCCCATGCCGGGCCCCGCTGCCGCGCCGGAGATGGCCACCCACTGGGCTACGCCGGTGTCGCCGATCACGCCGTCGTCATAAGGCGCACGGGTGCCGATCTCGACGCCCAGGGCGCTGACCGTGAGGTTGACGCCCTTGCGGTCGGCATTGAAGTTTCCGGTGCGGTCGTCGACCGTCTGGTTGATGCAGCAGTTGATGAGGTGGATCGGGCCGCCGCTTTCGTACGGGCGGTAGAGCTTCAGCGCGACGTCGTCGCCCAGCCGGTACTCGCCGACCTTGCCGACCTGCTCGGTGCTGCTGCGCTCGGCCTTTTCCAGCGGGGAAACCTCGAAGCGCCGGTCACCCTCGGTGGTCGGATGATCCGGCGAGTTGCCCACCGACACGTAGGACCGCGCCAGGCGCGAGCGGTAGAAGGGGTGCAGCGACGAGCGGTTGACCTGGTCTGCGTTGGGGCCGGTGATCAGCACGTAGGCCAGCAGGGCGAGCGTGAGCAGCAGCCAGCGCCCCGGCACGGTGTCGAGCCCGTTCAGCGGATTGAGCGAGCAGGCCATCTTGACGGCGCCGCAAAGCGCGTCGCCCGGCGAGAGCGGCAGGAAGTAGACGAACCATTGCGCTGCGATCAGCCACAGGGTGAGCACCAGCGCCGTCAGCAGCAGGCCGCCGGCATTGAGCAGCAGCATCAGGCGGGAACCCTGGCCCGGCTCCGCCAGGTATTTCTGGATGGCGGGCACCACGATGCGGAGCGCCAGGACCAGGGCCGTGGTGAAGCCGACGCCGGTGGCGTAGAGCTCGGCCGTCAGGCGGTTGAGCTTGGACGCCGCCATCCAGGTGAGCAGGTCCATGAGGCCGAGGCCGAAGGCCAGGAAGGACAGCACGATCATCTGGCTGAACCAGAACGTGAGGCGCAGCCGGATGTGCGGCGGTGTCAGTTCATGGTCCAGGAGACGCGGATTCAGAGTGCGCAGCCACTGCGAGCCCCTGCGGTAGAGCAGGTAGATCAGCCCGCCCGCCGGGCCGGCGAGCAGGACCACCGCCACGGCCATCAGGGCCCAGTAGCGGGTGTCCGTGCCGGTGTGCTGCAGGGCACACCGGTACAACAGCATCGACAGCAGGAACAGCAGTGCACACCACAACAGGTCCCAGGGCCAGCGCTCGCTGTCGTCGCGCGCGAACCAGTAGGCCGCCAGCAGTGCCATGCCGCCGAACACGGCCAGCGGCAGCAGCGACCACCAGGGATTCCCCAGCGCGGCGCCCCAGGCCAGCAGCGGCGCGAACTGCAGCATGAGCATGTGCGGCAGGATCGCCAGGCAGGACAGGAGCAGCGCCAGCACACCCACTTCGATGTGCGTGGCCAGTGTGCCGCGGACGTAGCTCGCGCCGGCACTGATGGCGTCGCCGAAGCCGGCCGGCAGCAGGAAGCGTCCGTTGCTGCGCAGCCACCAGAGGAACAGGCTGCGGTCGTCCTGCAGCCCTTCGCTGACGCGTGGCGCAGTGGCCTTCTTCGAGTAGAGGCGGCCGATGGCGCTGCCGATGTAGCCGCCGCCGGAGACGGTGGAGAGGTAGTCGAAGCGGCTGAACAGGCCGTTGCGCGCCAGCGCGCGCGCCAGGCCCAGGCAGAAGGTCGCCGAGCGGATGCCGCCACCGGAGAAGGCCAGCGCCCAGGGCCGGCCGGTTTGCCCGAGGCCGGCCGCCTGACGGCGGGCGTCGATCAGCTCCTGCTCGGTACGAGTGTCCAGGCCGGAATCGTTGTCGCTCATGGCATTCCCCTACACAAGGCTGCATCCGGCGACGCTGCTCGCGCCGCCGGTTTCTTCTCAACGCTTCAGCAGGTACTGCGAATAGGCCCGGAGGCTTTCCTCGGGCTGGCTCTTGAGCAGGATCAGCCCCCTGATGAAGTCCAGCATCAGGGGGTTTCCCAGGTCGTTGTGATCGGCGATCAGCTCGCCGCTGACCCGGGTCACGAGGTAGGGGTTGCGCGGCGAGCCGTGGATGCCGCGCTCGAACTTCAGCGGGCCGAAGCGCAGGCTGCCGGTCTGGCCGCTGTCGCTGCGCCAGCCCTGCAGCAGTTGCACCGTGGCGGCGAGCAGTTCGACGTCCGACAGCCCCTGCACCGGCTTCGGCAACTTGCCTTCGGGCTGCAGGACGTGCGTGCGGTAGGGCTCGAAGTGGCCGACGGTCTGCCGGTTGGCACTCTTCTCGCTGACGCGCTGCGTGGCGCCGTCGCCGCGCCGGCGCTCGTAGACCCGTTCCTTTTCGAACAGGGTGGAGAACCAGCGGCCCAGCGGGAAGATCTTGCCGGTGGCGCCGTCCGCTTCGGAGGTCAGCACCGCCAGCACCGGCAGCTGCGTCGGCGGATAGAAATGGCGCTCGTAGGCCATGTCGGAGAGGGTCGAGAACTTCATCGCTTCGAAGGCCGGGTTGACCAGCACGGCCAGGTCGCCGAAGCCCCGCACGCGGCTGGCCTGCAAGGGACCGCAGGCGGTGTTGATGAAGCGCTCCTCGAAGCGCTGCGCCAGTGCCGAGAACACGATGGCGCCGCCGAAGCTGTGGCCGACGACCACCAGGCGGCTGCGCTCGTCCTCGCGGTCTTCGTCGCAGGAGGCGGCCTTGGAGTTGCGGCGCTTGCCCGGCATGCTGTCGAGGTAGGCGCGGCGCATGTCCTTGAGGCTTTCAAGGCGCATCAGCACTTCGGCGACGCCGATCTCGCCGACCTGGTGGGCGGTGCTCTTGCGGTCCCAGAAGGTGAGCTCCTTGACCACCGGCCAGGTGGCCGACAGGCCGCGCCAGCCCAGGTATACGCCGACGACCTTGCGCGGCCGGCTCTTGGTCAGCTTCGAGATCTGCTGCTCGGTCTGCGTGAGCTGCTCGAGCACGCCCTTGAAGGTGCTGATGTTCGGGTCGTCCTGGGGAATGCCCTGGGCGCTGTGCTTCCAGCCGTGCGCAAAAACCACGATCAGGAAGTCGGTGCTGCTCGCGTCGTCGATCAGCGGATTGATCACCGCATCCATCTGCCGGCGATCGAACAGGTGTCCCTGATCGTCGAACTCGATGTAGCCGATGCGGTAGCTGCCGCCGCTGGGCACGGTGACGTCCTGCACGGGGCGGTCGGCGCAGGCGGAGGGCACGGCGCCCGCCGGGCAGGGTTCGTGATTGTCGCGATACGCCGTCAGGTGCGTGCATGCGCCGAGCAGCAGCGCGGCGAAAACGGGTACCGGCCGTGACAGGATGCGCGGGTTCATCGCTCCCCCTTCACCTTCTTTTCGCTGCGCCGGCTTGTCACATCCCCCGACGTGACCGAGCAGTCCTTCACGTACTTAACGCCTGCCGCGGCGTCTCTGCAACCTGACGACACTGTCAGGTCTCATGAGGCCGGGGGGAACGGTGAAGGGCGCGGCGATACAGGCGCGCGGCAAGCGAGGGCGCGCGCGGGCGAAGCCGGAAGGCTTGCCCGCCCTGCATCCCTGCGCTACTCGTATCGTGAATTGGAAGTTCGTTGAATTAAACGGCGTCCCCTCTCCCGCAGGCGGGAGAGGGGTTAGGCGAGAGGGGAGAGGGTTTCTGTAAATCTAGACTGGGCTAACCACAGGACGATTTACAGAAACCCTCTCCCGCCCTCCGGGCACCC
Source organism: Solimonas sp. K1W22B-7 (assembly GCF_003428335.1). GTDB lineage: Bacteria > Pseudomonadota > Gammaproteobacteria > Nevskiales > Nevskiaceae > Solimonas_A. Next base: position 777,087 of record NZ_CP031704.1, on the reverse strand, counting down.
TCTCCCGCAGGCGGGAGAGGGGACGATTGCAGCGAACTTCTAACTCAGGACACTAGGGACCCTCTGAAAAGTCCATTCGTGCTGAGCCTGTCGAAGCACGGGTGGACTTTCCCCACGGCCGGTCAATGAGTTGCCGCCCGCCCTTCGACAGGCTCAGGGCGAACGGCAACTTAATCAGAGCTTCCCTAGGGGGCTTGATCCGCGGCGATCACCACATCGGGGAACTCGATGCCGGCCAGTTCGCCGATGGCCTTGATCGACTTTGCCTGCCGCCCGAACCCGGTCAGGTCCAGCCCCTCCTTGATGTCGAGGCCAAACTCCTTGATCACCGCGCTCTGGTTGAACACGAAACCATAGGCCAGGAGCCTGGGCCGGCGACGGGTGGTTTCCGGCACGATCACGACCTTCCAGAACTTCAGCGGATACCACACCCGACCGCGGCCGAAGTCATGGGTCCGGCCATCCGTGCCGAGCACGGGCCCGGCGAAGATCACGGCCTGTCCGCCGCCTGCCTCGATCTGGTCGGCGAGCCGCCCCTCGAACGCTCCCCAGATTCCGATGCGCCCCCGATATTCCTTGCCGTCGGGCGTTTCCTGGTTGAACAACTCGTGCTGCGGGGTGCAGTTGGTCCAGTGGTAGGTGTCCGCGTTGGCGTAGGCCGTGGGGAGCCCCGATTCTCCCCAGCAGTTGTCGTCGCGCCGCACGATGTGGCCGCGATCGAAGTTTCCGGCGGGGCCGTAGATGTCGGCATCCACCAGCTGGAACTTCTTGGGCACGCGACCATCGAGCCGCCAGTTCTCGCCGCCGAAATCCTGGCGGGACCGCGGGTCTTCGCGGGCCTCGGCCCTGTAGTCCACGTTTACCGCGGTCCACATGGGCATGCGGTACTTCTTGTTGGTGACGAGCGAGAAGTGATGGTAGCGAAGCTCCAGCGGGTCTGTGCCGCCGAGGTTGTGCGTGTCCAGTTCGATGGCGTTGCGGTCTTCAGCGAGGTAGGCCCGATAGTCGTCTACCGTATACAGCTCCTCGGCTCGCGCCGCTGTCACGCCTGGCAGCGGCACCTCCACGCCAAGAAAATCCGGGTCGTATCCCGGGCGTTCCGCATAGTCCGGATCGAAGGTCTGGGTCTTTTCGAGCGCGGTAATCGGTTTGGGGGTGGGTGCCGGCTTCTCGGGCGGAACCACGGCAGCCGCAGCCGCCGGCGCGGCGAAATTGATGGTGACGTTGCCGCTGATGTTGAAGATGTTCTGCGCCATGCCAACCCCTCCCTTTGAACTCATTTCAGCGGCATCCGGTGCCGCCGATTCGATCTGTACGTTGCGCAGCGGATCCGCCGTGCTGGTCAGCAGCTCGGTCAGCATCCGCTGCTGGGCCTCGCTTTCGACCCGGACCATCTTGAGGCTGGCGACGATGTGGCTTACCCGGGCGCCTTCGTTGGCGAGCCAGTGGATGTCGTCCTCCGGATCGCCCTCGGCATTCCAGGGGTTGCCGTCGTCGCGCAGGATCTGCCCATCCCTGCTATCCGGGATGCCGCAGTGGTGGAGTCCGACCAACTCCCAGTTTTCGTTGAACACGGGCGATCCGGAGGAACCCTGGGCGGTGTCAGCCTCGTAGTGGAGAAAGCCTTCGTCGAGGATGTCGAGCAGCAGGTTTCCGGTGGTGGCGTATTGCCGGGCGCCACCACCGGGGTGCTGGATGATGTTGACCGGCCTGCCCTTCAGGATCTTGCCCGCCGCCTCGATCAGCCGGACGAAGCCGAGGTCTTCCAGGCGTTCGCCGTTGGTGCCACGGGCTGCGACCGCGACGATCGCATAGTCGAGCACGGCGTCGGACAGGAAGAAGGTCTCGGGCTCCACCGCGAAGAAGATGCCGAGCTGCTTTCCCTTCTCGTCGGTCTGGTGCAGGAAGTTGGCGCCCATGCTGAGGGCATAGCTGGGATCCGGGAACACGTGATGATTGGTCATCAACAGCCCGGGACTGATCAGGAAGCCCGTAGCCACGCCCTGGGCTTCATAACCTTTTCCCGGCAGGGTGACGATGCGTGCCACCGGGATGGCCGCCTGGCGCGCGCGTTCGCTCGGAGCGAAGACGGTGGGCTCCCAGGCATCTCCGATCATTCGCTCGGCAGCAGAGAACTGCTGGATGGCCTTGCGGCGTGCCTCGCGCTCGGCATAGCGCTTGCGCTGAATTTCGGAATCCGCGGCGCCGGGGCCCTGGGCAGCAATGGATTTCCTGTCGGCATCGCGGCGGCGTGCGTGCCGCTCCCAGCGCTGCAGGGCCTCGGCAAGAACGGCCTGGCGTGCGGCCTTGACCTCACCGACGAGCGTCACCATTGCGCAAGCTCCGTGGTGCAGCGATCACGTCGTGGACAAAGATCCAGTTGCATGATTCCCCCGATCAATCGGATGCGCGGTCCTTCTACCCTATCCTCCCTGCCGCTGCAGCAGCAACGGCTGAAACAGAAAATTCATCGGGGACGCCGTGGCGTGGCGTGGCGCGGTGGACGCTGACATCTGATCATCTCGACATGACACATGACTCGACTGTCATGTTGATGGGACTCGACGATTTCGGATTCCTTGATCCGCCTTCCGCGACAGACTCCAGACCCGCTCCGGCAGCCACGCCCTGCACATGGACGGAAAAAAAGGGCCTCGATACTTTTCACGCAGGCCGTTCCAATCCCTTCTTCCACGCGCTGGCGGCCGTCGGCAAGGATACGGACTCAGACGCCACCAGATGGCAGCAGCGTTCGGACGATGGCATCCGCAATGGCCCCTTGGGCCACCTGGTCGAAGTTGGCGATCATCGGGCTGTTGTTCAACTCAAGAAAGATGCGCTTGCCTGTGGCCGGGTCGGTTTTGAAATCCGCCGCTCCGAAGTCCATCCCCAGGCAAGCCATCAGCGCACGCAGCGGCTCTACTTCCGCCGGCACTTCGACCGGCAGCACGTCCACGTCCTGGTGCTCGCGGTAGTCGAGGGACGAGCTGCGCATTTCGAACGCGAAGCGGTGTTCCCCCACCACATACAGGCGGATCTCCGGCGCGCTGAGGCGCTCCTGCAGGAAAGCAGGCAGGGGTGCCCGGCCGTGCCGGAACTCGACGCCGGGGAGCACGTCCTGCAGCAAGCGGCAGTAGTCGCCCCCGGTGACCGGCTTGGTGACACCGCCGCCGGCTGCCATCGCCATTGCATGCTCCTGCAGGTTGGAGACCCGCGTGCGGGGGATGCGCAGACCCTGCTTTTCGGCGAGGGCCAGTACGGCGATCTTGTTGGTGGCGGCCTGCTTCATGTCCCGATTGAGCGCGCGGACGCCGGGACGCGACAGCACCCAGGCGTTCACGCACTGGAACCACGCAGAGGCTCGCAGCGTGCTGGCCTGCTCGCCTGACGACACCGGGGTGAATACGTCGTAGCGAAAAAAAGCGGCGGCGACGCCGGCGAGTTCGCCGGCGTCCGCCGCCCCCGGGCCCAATTGCCAGCTGAACGCCGGGCTGCTTTCCTGCTCGAACCGGCAATCAACCAGTGGTGCGCCTGTTCGCGAGCATGCCGCAGCGACACACGACAGATTCGGATCCAGCGCACCGCCGGCCAGTAGCAGGGCCACTCAGTACTGACCGAAGGGATAGCCGCGCATCAGGGGATTCATCGGATCGTCGATCAGCGGCGAGGTGGTCCAGGGACCATGCTCCTCGCCGATGGCCAGCGTCTTGGGATGTGGCCAGCGCGGAATCGGCGGCCAGCCGGGGAAAGGCCAACGCGGATACGGCGGCCAGCCATCGCCACCGTCGGGCGGGATCGGCGTCAGGCCGTTGGAGGGTCCGGCGCGGAGGCTCAGGGCTCGCAGGCCGGGATTGGCGGGCGAGCTGGCGCCCACCTGCTGGGATACGAACTCGCTCACGTGCACGCTGATGCTGTTGGTGCGAGCCTTGACCAGGACCGCATCGATGGCGTCATCGATCACCGCGGTCGCGGCAATCGGCGTGATCACCTGCAAAGCCGGACCTGCAGGCGGCGTCGCTTCGAAAGTGAATTCGGCGATCTTGTCCTTGGGATTGGGATCATGGCTGTTGTCGAGCTTCGGGTGGGTCCAGCCCGTCGACGAAGCCAGCCCGCTGGCCATCACCACCAGTTTTCCTTCCTGCCGCACCACCACCACGTCCAGGACACGATAGATCAGCATGACATTCCTCCGGTTGTAGAAGCCTCGGCCTCCGAGGCTTTCAGGACACTTCGCGTTGAATCGACTTCGCTCCTGGGGAGTTCGAATCCGGCCCCTTCAAGCGGGCACTTTTCGTCGCTTACTTTTTCGAAGCCAGCGACACCATGTCGATGGAGTCCAGCTCCACGAATCCTTCCAGTCCTCCACCGACTTTCGCCGTTACGCGCGTCGTGGCGAACAGGGTCAGTTGCAGGACTTCTCCGGGCTTTGCACGCCGGGTCCAGCTGATGAACAGGTCCTGGTCGCGGTTGGTGAACTTCTTGCCGCGCCGGGTGCTGCCGTCCAGCACGTAGACGGCGGCCTTGGCGCCGGCGGACAGCACGACTTTTCCACGGACGTCAATCCGGACCCGGCCTGGCGCACGGCCCTCCAGGGTGGTCTGCAGCGTGGCGGAGATCGCCGCTACGCCGCCCGCGTCCTGGGCGCGGGCACTCAGGTCAGTGAACAACACCGAACTGGCGGTGGCATGCGGCGAGTACGCATGCGAGTGCGGTACGGCAGCCACGACTTTCGTGGCGGTGAAATTCATATCGCCCGAACTGTTGTCCGGGACTTCCACTTGCCTGATGCTCATGCTGCTCCCCTAGCCTTGGTCCCTGCGCTTGTTTCCGCGCCCCGGTATTCATGCTGCGCGTGCAACCCAAGTGCTGCAACGTGACAGGCCAGTCAGGTTGTTTCCAAATCATGATGCATGAGTCAGGTGTCATCAGCCTCTACAGACCGCCGTTGCTTCTCGCCCGAAAGCGCACTAACGTGAGTTTGGGGAATGTCATCGGAGGCTTGGGGATGCGCGCCACGTTCAAGCAGTACGAGATCGATCATCACGTCCTGAAGCTCATCGTCGGGCTCATTGCAGTGACCCTTCCGTTCTTTGCCATGGCGCTCGCAGGGAAGGATCTGACTTCGATCAGTGCCTCGTATCATGCCGACGACATGGCGCGGAATGTCTTCGTGGGCTTCCTGTTTGCCATCAGCTCTTTTTTGCTGGCCTACAACGGCGAGCATGCAAGCGAGTGGTTCATGAGCAAGATCGCCGCGCTGGCCGCGCTGGGCGTTGCCCTGTGCCCCTGCGCCTGCGGCTGCCGGAAAGAGGACTTGATCAACACGGCTCACATTGCGAGCGCCGCCGCGATGTTCCTGGTGCTGGCGGGCATGTGTGTCGTTTTCTACCGGCGTGCACGGGCCAAGCAGCATCGGCAGGCCAACTGGCGCGCGAGCATCTACGCAGCCTGTGGCGCGATCATCATCGCTTCCATTGCGCTGATCGGGCTGGATGCGGTTCTGGCCGACAAGGCTGCAAACAAGGACTCGGCCCTGGTGCTTTATTGCGAGACGGCGGGACTGGTGGCTTTCGGAATCGCCTGGATGGTCGCCAGCCGCACGCTGCCGCTGATCACCACGCCTGAAGAGCGCACCAGCGTGTTGCCGTATCGGCGGTAGCGGGACTCCACGGCGGAGAGTTTCCAGCGCAGGCCAAGCCCGAAGAACATGCAGGCCGGTCAAGGGGCCAGGATCGACTTTGTTGGACAAAGGTCAAGCCTGGCCCCTTTTTGATTTACTTCGTGGGGCAGACAGAAGTACCGGTCGCAGCACGCATATCATCGGCCGCTGCCGAAATCGTAGTCTTTAGAGCAACAGTGCCATCGACTGCCCCACTATAGATCAGATTTCCATCCTTGCTCAGGATGAGGAACAGAACGTTGGAGCTCGCGAGATAGGCCAATTGATCCGATCCAAACGTTCGCTTTCGCGTACCACCACTTGCACCTAGCTGCGACGCATATAGAACCAGGTACGCCGATTGCGAATCCCCGAACGTCTCGGATGTGATCGCAAGTTTTTCGAACAACGTTTCTGTCACATCCGGCTTAAGGGGCTCGTGGAGCCTGCTCGCATACAGTTCAAAAGCCTTAAGCGCCCCCTCCAGACCCTCTTCCGCCACTTTCAGCTCTTCATTCCTTTTCTTACCAGCCTTCCCCTTGATCCTCTCGGATTCCGCTTCCAGCTTTCCCACCAGAAGACGCGCGGTATCCGAAGCCCTTTGGATCGTGGAGAATTTCTTCGCGAAGGCGCTGCCCATCGTCCCAAACCCAGGAACATGCAGGATGGCAGTTGTTTCCACGCAATCACGAAAGCCAGCAATCAGAAGGTTTGAATCCCCCTTTACCGGCAAAGCGGAAAGCGTGGTCTCGTCCTTGAAGAGGCCACCGATTGATTTCGCTGCTTCAATCACGGGTGGCACCAAAGCAATCATGGCTGCCGGCCCCATCCGATTCTCGCTGCCTCCCGCTGCGGGCGCATCCTTTAGCGCCGTGCTGGCCTTCGCACTCGAGGATAAAATTGCCGCCTCGTGGCTACTCAAATCCTGCATTGCGATCTCCAGGGCTCCCCTCATCGAGGTCACCTTTGGATCAACGATTATCGTAATCTTGTTCAGCGGATCAAGTCTTCCCTTAACTTTCCCGCCGATTTTCTGTCCGGCTGTGTACAGGACTCGCCCCGCAAGCAGTTCGCCCAGATGATCAGCCTTCTCGGGGTTCTTTATCTCGCCGCTCAGCGATTTGATGTCCGAGAAGCTTCCCAAGGAAGCGATCAGGCCCTGCACCTTCAGGTTTTTTATCGTATCAGTGACATTCTGCAGCTTGAGCTCCGCGCACTTGGCCTGGAGAGCCTCATACACCGCCTTCACCGCATCGCTGCTTCCTTCAGGCACCGTAGCTTTGTCGCAACCGTCAGACGGGCTGGCGGTATCCGCAGAACTCTCTGCGGCACTTCCACTGCTCGACAACAAGCAGGCAGACAGCATCAGTGCAATCCCCCAACGCGTTTTCATGGATTCCCCCTTCATTCGGCAACGCCACTGCATTACTTGCAGCCCTTCGGATTCGGCTGCTGGCCTTTAGAGTCAGAAACAATTGGAGTATCAATCCAACCGGACAGCACCGGAACATTTGTATAAACGCCGTAGACTTTTGCCAGGCCGCAGCTCTTGATCCTTGCCCAACTCACCAACCCCGCAAGATGTGCATTCGCGCCATCCCCCAGCGTTGCCGGGCCACCAGAATCACCATTGCAGGCATCCATTCCGCCTTCAGCCTTTCCGGCGCAAAACATATCACCCAGAACTCTCCCGCCATATGCGTCCTTTGCATTGCATAGCTTCTGCGATTGGATCGGAATCACAATCTTCAGAAGTTTTTCGGACTTCAACCCCCAGTCATAAATGTTTCCCCAGCCACTGACCGTGACATTGGAGCCTTTCTTTATATCTGCCTTGGAGGCCAATTGCTTTATTGGAACAGCGGGGCTCGTGATGGCTCCACCAAGGACCAGCTTTGCGATGTCGTTCGCATGGGTGGATGGAACGTAGTCCTCGTGAATGCATATCACGCTTACTCCGATGCGCTGCCCCGCCGCCGTTAGATCATCGGTGGCCGCAAGGATGTCGATGTCCCCGGCAGTTTGCCCTTCAGATACGCAGTGCGCAGAAGTCAATACAGTTGTACTGTCGATCAACACGCCCCCGCAGTAGTGGGCGTACATGGGATCGCTGATCGCGTGAACCATCAGGCCCACTTGCCATGGGCGATCTGAAAATGTCGCCGGAATTCCCTGGAAAATCTTTCGCCCAAGCTTTTCACGATTCTTGTAGTTATCAAGCGCTGCCTGATACGGTTTCAGGGGTGGAATATCCTCGTCTTGAGCGCTCGCAAATCCACCAAAAACCAGGGCGACTCCCATGAGTATGATTCTCGCCGCCGGATACGAGCAGGCAGTCATCTTGATTCCCCTTTGTTGTGGTCCAGCCATTCAATCGCAGCGGATCGCCAAGGTCCCGCCGGATAGTCGTCCAAATAGCGGTTTACATCGTCCAGGGTCGCGGACGTCCGGGCCCGATTCCACTTTTGCTGCATTTCCTCCTGAGACTCTTCGTTCTCTAGAAGATAAACCGTGCCGACTGATCCAACTGGCTGTGGAGCCTGCTTTTCTTCTGTTGCCGTGCCGACTCCCTTGATAATTCCAGTTATCTGAGATGCAAGCGGCACTCCAGGCTTATTCAGCTCTACTCCTATCTGCTGGGCAAATGGACTGTTGTGCGGCGACCGTTTAGCACTATTCCACGCCGCCTTTCCGGGTTCCGTGGCAAACAAATACATACCATTCCTCGCATGCCAGTTCCTCGTTGGGTAGAGAATTTGCTCACTCTCCCGCTCCCGACGATCCTCTATGGGGGCGAACGCCTTGGCCAGCGGATCTTCGTTGTCAATCGCCTTTGCCAAATGACTTCTACACGCATCTACAAAAATGATTGCTGTCGAGTCTGATGCCAAGCGAGACATTATCCACTGAACCGAAACACTGCTCTCAGTGGGGCTGTCGAAATTGACGTCGCTCCCGGTGATGAAATCGTTGTCTCCTGCACGATATCCGTGTCCGGAAAAGTAAACGACGACAAGCGGCCGGACTCGACGATTCTTTTGCAATCGAATTCTTCGATCTGCCAAGTCATCCACTTCGGTGAGTATGGACTCGTAATCAGCGTTTTCCCGCAGCACCGTGTCAAACTCGCTGGCGACGAGTCTTTCGGCAACCAGGCGGCCGTCATTTAAGGCATTGCTCACATTGCTAAGTCTATGGTCGCCATACTCACTGGTGCTGATTACCAGGGCCAGCCGGGGAGTTTTGTCTGCTTCTGCACCTGGAAGAGCATCAGCATCGGCGGAAGCGGGAATGCAGACAGCCCTGAGCGCCACAGCCGCCACGCAAACGCGTCGAGCCCAGGCTTTCATGGAGGCCTATTGGGCGCGGCTCGGAGGAAAGGCCTGCAACTGTTCTGGAGTTGCCTGAATGATCGAGAACTTGCCGACCACCCCATCGCCCCCTTTCGGCCCGTCCAATCCCGCACTCGCCAACTTCCCGGAAGTTCCAGGTCGAGAGGCGGATTGGCACCACCCAGTCGTCGCCCCTTCACTCCCTGGAATCCCAAGCTTACCGGGAGGCCCGCCCGTTCCGCCCTTGCCTCCCAACCCACCGTCATTGAAGACTCGAAATCGATCCGCCAATGTTGTATCGGCGACGACAAGGGCAAAATCTCCACCATCACCACCGGCACCACCGCTCCCACCACGCCCGCCGCCGCCTGCATCCCCACCCGTACCTCCAGAACCCGGACCGGCACGACAACCTGCAAAAGGCGCTTCCTTGGCGTTTTCACCGCGAGCTCCCGGCCCGCCATCGCCGCCAGCTTGGCCCTGCCCCCCCAGGCCACCGCTTTGGCCCCGGAGGTCTAGGGCAAGCAGGCCGCTCCCAGTTATCGTCGAGGCAAGAAGCAATACGGACGGCGCCGTTGCCCCGCTGTATCCATTATTTCCTGGTTCTCCATCGTTGCCACGAGATCCAGGCTCTCCACTGAATCGACCAGATAGACCATTCGGTGCTTGGCCCCGCGCCGGGGGCACTTTTGAGGTATCCGAGGCCGGCACCCAGGAAATTGTTGCATTGCCCTGGATCGATATTTCATTAGCTACAATTTGCACCGGACCCGGATTGCGCAGCCCGGTGAAAACCAAATTCGCATTCGGCAGAAAAACAATACGCCTTGCGGCAATCAAGTTGGTGCTGACATTCTGGCTCCCGTTGACTACGTACTCCGCAGGCGGGGGGAACCCAGACACATCTTTCTGCAGAGCGCTCAAAACTGAATAGTAAGACCCGGCAGATTCCGATTGTCCGCTCGCCGGCCTGGGAGGTGCAATCACTGCAGGCGCTACGATTGGAGGTGCAGCGAAACTGGTGGAAGGAAGGAGTAGCGGGGCGAGTAGAAGCGCGCGGAGATAAGAACGGCATGGCCGCCGAATGCATTTCGAAATCCATTTGTAGCTCACATTTTTTTTAGTATTCATATACGCCTCGTACCCTCACCTGCCGAACAGACCGTTGCAGTCGGAAAGTTTCCTCGGGACGAGGCTTGCCGAATGTGCTGCATAGGCGAAATAAAGCACGGCAAACAGATACTCGGCAACCACTTGTTGTCCTTCGGAACCCGCCCTTCTCCAACGAAGAAACAGAGACATGATTCAGGTGTCATGTTTCGGACGCCAATGGAATCTACGACGCTCTCTTTGCTTCGGCAGGGCCAGTGGCGAGGCCCTGCCCCTGCTCAGAAGCGCCAGCGCAGGTTGATCTGCCAGACGCGCCCGGAGTCTGCGCCGCCCTGCCCGTCACGCCATTGGGCGCGCTGGATCACCAGCCTGGCGTCGCCTTTCATGCCGGTGATGGCGTCCACGTCGAGCAGGAGTTGCGGTGTCACCGCGAGCTTCTGTTCGCCCGTCTCACCGGGCTTCTCGCCGCTGCGCACACGGTCCAGTGCGCCGCCGAGGGAGCAGAGGCGGTGGGTGTCCTGCGTTTCGGCGCTTGAACAGTAGCCAGGTGCCGGCCAGCAACAGCACTTGCTCGGGATAACGAGCTTGTCGCGAGCAAGCTCGCTCCTACAACTCCGGCCGCTGTTTCCATGAGCAGGAAAAGCCGCGTCCGGGTCGAGGGCTCGCCCTGCTGCAGCTTCAGGCGCTCTTCACCAGCAACCAGGCGCCGGCCAGCAACAGCAGCACGCCGCTCCAGCGGCTGCTGTGCGCTCCCTGGGGTGCGAGCTTTTCGGCGAGCACGTAGACGGTGATGGCGCCGATCCAGAGCAGGCTCATGACGCCGCCGGCGAACAGCAGCAGCATCAGGGCCCAGCAGCAACCGACGCAGTACAAGCCGTGATGCATGCCGAGGCGGACGGCGCCGCCGAGCCCCGGGCGCCAGTGCCGGGTGAGGAAATCGACCGGGGAACGGCAGCTGTCGAGGCAGGTCTGCTTGAGCGGCGTGAGCTGGTAGAGGGCGGCGGCGATCAGCAGGCTGGCGCTGAACCACGGGCGGGCGCTGTCCATCATCGGCGACAGCAGGCTGGCCGCGGCGAGCAGGCCCTGCAGCAGGGTGGCCAGCGCGCTGAAGGCGGTCCAGGCGAGCAGGTAGCCGCCCATGAAGGCGTAGCTGCGCGTCACCGCGGTGGCCTGGCCGCTGCTGCGCTGGATGCGGCTGTAGAGCAGGATCGCGGGCGCGGCGCTGGGCAACATCATGCCGACCATCATGACGGTCCACATGCCGAAGATCAGCAGGCTGTACTCGGTGTCCCAGGCGGCGGTCATCATCCACGCGGACATGCCGTCCATGGCGCCGTACATGTCGTGCGAAGCCAGCACCAGGTACAGCCAGGAGAGGGCGGCGGCGGCGATGAGCCCGGCGAGCACGATGGCCCGGTCGCGCTTGAGGACGGACTCCAGCGGGGTGTCGATGTCGAGACCGGCCGGCCTCACGCAGCGGCCCGGCGATCAGCGCACGAGGCCGTGGGTGCTCCAGTTGACCTTGGCGATGTGCGCGTGCGTGCCGTTGAACTCGAGCTTGATCTCGCCGGTGGTCCTGGCGGTCCCGGAGATGAACTCCGCCTCGGTGTACTCGAAGCCGGTGGGCAGGCTGACGGTGGCGCGATGCGGCGCGCCGGTGATGGGGTTCTTGATCGGCTCGGCATGCGCGTCGATCAGGCCCTGGATGCTGACCTGGGCGGTGCCGGCCTTCTGGTCGATCTTCAGGTCGATCGGCCTGAACTGGGTGGGCAGCGCGCTGCTCAGGGTGGTGCTGAAGACCTGCGTGATCAGCGAGCCCGGTTCGGTTTCCTTGCCGTAGGCCACTGCTTCAAGGGCGGCGCGCTGCTTCGCGTCGGCACGCTCGTCGATGATCGGCATGGCCCTGCCGTTGCCGAGGTGGATGGGGCCGGGCCATTCGTAGAAGCCGCCCCAGCGCAGCCCGTCCAGCGGCACGTCGCCGAAGTGGCCCTTGTCGATCTGGATGAACACGAAGGCGCGGCAGTTGCCATGCGTGGGCAGCGAGTTGAACTGGCAGGGGCACCCGAGATCGCAGTTGCAGTTGGAGATCTGCATCCCCTGCATATGCCAGTCGACGTAGGCCATGGTGGTTCTCCCGTTTGACGCGGATTTCCAGATTGCGCCCAAAGGCAGCGCTTTTCAATCACCGGGCCTTGCGCGACGCCGCCGGCGGCTAGCGAGCCGCATCAAACCCTATCTGCATCGCTGCCGCGGCAATGGGCTTGACCCACTCCTGCATTCTCCCGGAATCGATGTAGCTCACGCGGCCGCGGCGGGTGGCCAGCAGCAACGCGGGGGCTGCCCCTGCTTCCGGCAACGTCTCCGGCGACGTGTTCTCGCTGTTGTCGAACACGCGCAGTTCCTCCAGGTGAGGAAGCAGCCGTATCAGGTTCGCGCGGCTGGCGTCATAGCGCTCGCGGATCTTGTGTTCCGGGATGTCGTGGCCGCCGGCAGCGACGCGGGCCGCGACGCGCTCGATGTGCAACTCCGGGCTGGTCAGACCGCAGTACCACATCCGCACCGTCATCCCGCGCCGGGACGCTTCGATCAACAGGTCGGTGATGGTCTTGCCGCCCAGGGTTGTTTCGAATGCGTAGTCCAGGTCGCCGTCGATCGCCCGGCGCAGGAGTTCGGCGCCTTTGTTCCAGGCGAGCGCGTTGGCTTCGTCGAGGCTCATCCCGGGGTACTCGGCCAGAATGTTCCGGGTCTCGAGATCGGGGTTGAAGAAGCGGGCGCCGGCGCGCAGTAATGCTTCGCCGCCGACGCTGCTCTTGCCCGCTCCGTTGGTCCCGGCAAGAACGACGATCTGTGCCATGGATCAGCGGGCCATCCGCGACTTGGGCTGGGCCGGCAGCGGCCCGAACAAGGTCGCGACACCCGCGCGCTGCGCGTCGGTCTGCATGAACGCCATCATTTCGTCGTAGCGGTCGGACAGCTTGGCCAGCGGATCGCCGGCACGGGCCACCAGGTCGTTGTAGGTCTGGACGTCGAGCACGACCGCACTGACCGCACCACGCTTGGTCACCGCAACCATGCCCTCCTGGACGGCCTTGTTCATGACGCTGGCCACGCTCTGCTTCACCTCGGCGACCGACACGGCGGTGACATCGCGAATCTGACCATTGCTGGGGGCGCGCAGCTTGACGACGGTGGACATGGCAAGGCTCCTGTGCTTTGGGCCATTATGGCCTTTTGGACCATTATGGTCCATGAACTCCGACAAGCGGCCCCAGACGGCTTATAAATAATTTGTAAATGCTGTTTTATTAGTTTAAATAAAACATCCATTGGCCCGGACCCAAAGCCGGCATAGACTCAGGGCACAACAAGAACGCCGCGCCGGATCGCGTGGCAGCGACATAACGGGATGCATCCCGAGGGGGAGCAGTCATGGACCGGATCGTCTTTCGGCGGGTGGGCTGCGGCGTGCTCGCCGCTTTGCTGCTTCCCCTGGCCGCTGCGGCGGCGCCCGGCGCGCCGCAGGGGCCGCCGTTCCGTCTCGATACGCCGGGGCTGGTGCAGAGGGTGGGCCAGGTCGATGTGGCCGGCATGGCCTCCGGCCGCTTCGTCGCCGCCTGGCGCGGCGAGAACAACGTGCAATCCGCAGGCGATGGCATCTACCTGCGTCGCTTCGACGCCGCCGGCGCGCCGCTGGAGGCGGACGACCACGTCGAGGGCAGCGCTGGCAACGCCCACTCGCCCGCGGTGGCATCGAACGACAGCGGCGCCTACGCGGTGGCCTGGGCGGAGACGAAGAACTTCGGCTACGAGGACATCTATGTCCGCGCCTATGACGCGGCCGGACAGCCGAGGGGCCCTGCCCTGCAGGTGAACGAGGAGGCTTCCTACCGCATCCGCAACATCGAGCCGGCCGTGGCGATGGCGGCCAACGGCGACTTCATCGTGGTGTGGCTGCGCCAGGATCCGGAGGTGGTGAACGGGAGCCTGGTCTTCCTGTTCTCCTTCGACTACTACTGGATTCAATCCAGCGCGATCGTGGCGCAGCGCTTCAGTGCCAACGGCACGCCGCTGGGCAAGGCGCAGCGGGTGGCGACCGGTGTGCGCTCGGAGTTTCCGCTGCTGCTGGACCCGGGCAACGGCCCTGGCCTGGGCCTGGGCCGTACCCTGAGCAATCCCTCGGTGGCGATGCACGACGACGGGCGCACCCTGGTGGCCTGGGCCAGCAAGTCCTACGACTACCAGTCATACAAGCAGGACACCGAGCTGCGCATGCAGCGCTACAGCGCCGCGGGCAAGGAGCAGGGTCTCTCGTCCATCCTGGTCTACAAGAGCCTCGCGATCGATTCGACGGCGGTGGACATGGACGCCGCGGGCAATGCGGTGGTGGCCTGGAGCGCCGGGCCGGTGCAGTACAGCTGGGAGCGCGATGTGATGCTGCGCCGCTATGACGCCGCGGGCAAGGCGCGCTCGGCCGCGGTGCTGGCACACGTGGACAGCGCGAGGATCCAGGAGCATGTGGACGTGGCCGTGGCGCCCGGCGGCAGTTTCGTGCTCGGCTGGGAGAACTCGACCAAGACGCCCGGCGGGGACGTGATCTCCAAGCGTGTCGAGGCACGGCGCTTCGGCGCCGACGGCAACCCGCTGGCTGCGGAATTCGTGGTGGCCGATCCGGCGTATGGCATCCGCGCGGCGGTGGATGCGCTGGGGAATCCGCTGCTGGTGTGGGGTGCGGGCGGCTTGTGGGGGCGGGTGTTCGAGGGGCCGTGAGGTTTAGGCTCCCAAGTTCGGTGACGCCATCCATGGCGAGACCGCAGCTACCTGAACACCCCCCGGCTCTCCCACAAGGGGAGAGGGGAACAAAAAAGGAAAGGCCGGAGCAATCACTCCGGCCTTTCTTGCTTTCTCACTTCAACCCCACACAGCAGTTACCACGGGATTGACTGGATACCGTGAGTTCACAAACCAAATGCAACACCCTATTACGAGGGTGCTGCAATGGGACGCAAGAGCTTTGAGCAGTTTGGAATCGAGGAACGGTGTGAGATTTCCCGTCGGCGCCAAGCCGGGGAGTCGATCCGGCAAATTGCGGCAGCTCTGGATCGCGCGCCATCGAGCATTTCTCGGGAACTGAAGCGCAACACTGGCGCGACGGGCTACCAGAGCGTCTATGCCGGCGAGCAAGCTCGGGCGCGCCGCTGGCAAGGTAGCCGGCTTCTGCGTGATGCCGAGCTGCAAGCCAGGGTTCTGGAGGGATTGCGCCGAGGCTGGTCTCCCGAGCAGGTATCGCGGCGGCTGGCTCAGCAGGATCTGCAGATCAGCTACGAGAGCATCTATCGCTTCATTGCCGCCCAGATCGCCCGGACCAACGACTTTTCCTGGCGTCTCTATCTGCCCCGTGCCAAGAGCAAGCGCGGCTTCCGTGGCCGCAAGGGCGGCAGCCCGGCAGAGCACATCCAGCAGCGGGTTTCGATCGAAAAGCGCCCCAAGGCTGCGGCTGACCGGCGCCAGGCGGGACACTGGGAAGCCGACCTGATGCTCTTTGCGCGCTATGGCCAAG
The DNA here is from genome assembly GCF_003428335.1 of Solimonas sp. K1W22B-7. GTDB lineage: Bacteria > Pseudomonadota > Gammaproteobacteria > Nevskiales > Nevskiaceae > Solimonas_A. The sequence goes on along the minus strand of NZ_CP031704.1, from coordinate 761,429 downwards.
CCATCCTGACCCTGCATGAGCGAACGTCCCGGCTGACCGCCATCGTCCGCCAGCCCAGCAAGGCCGCTGCGCCGGTGGCGCAAACCCTCCAGGCCTTGCTGGCCCCACTGCCCCCAGCCCTGCGCCGCAGCATCACCTTCGACAACGGCACCGAATTCGCCTTGCACTACACCCTGCATCAGCCCCTGGGCTTGCAGACCTATTTCTGCGATCCGCATTCCCCCTGGCAGAAGGGTGGCGTCGAGAATGCCAACGGGCGTTTGCGCCGCTGGCTACCCCGGGGAACCAACGTCGAAGACCTCTCACCAGACCAACTCTTGCAGATCGCTCAGATCTACAATCACACGCCACGCAAGTGCCTCGGCTTCAAAACCCCTGCCGAGGTCTTCGCCAAAGTGTTGCATTTCAAATGTGAATCCACCTACCGGCTTTCGCCGGTATGACGATGTTTCACCACGCGCCGTTGGTTACGCGCACCGCGTAGAAGCCGCTGAAGCCGTCGGTGTACCAGATCTCCTTGCGCTCGTGCACGAAGGAGGGGCTGGACATGGCCCAGTTACTGGCGGGGGCGGGCACGGTGATGATGCGCGGCTGCACGGGGGCGTTGAAGTAGGCGATCTCCTTCGGATGATGCGGATCGCGGATGTCGAAGATGCGCAGGCCCGACAGGATCATGCTGCAGGCGGCGATGTCCGGGTTCACGCGCGTGGGGATGTTGCAGTAGTGGCCGGCGTAGCCGCCGATGGGGTTCCTGGCGCCGGGATCGGCGGCGATGGCGTCGCGGTTGTCGGGCTCGTGCACTTCCAGGCGCAGGTCGGAGATGACGACGGGCTGGGTTTCGTCGCCGATGTCGATGATGCGGCCGGCGCCGACGTAGCGGCCGTGCACGCCCACGCCGAGACTGCCGGGGTTGTTGGTGGAGTATTCGTCGATCTCGAGCAGGTAGGGCTTGCCGTTGCGCGTGAACGGGATGGCGTTCTGCGGGACGCTCTGGTTGTCCCAGGTGAGGCGGCTGATCTCGCGTACCTGGGGGTTGGGCTTGCGGGCCTGGATCTCGGAGATGTCGAGGATCACCACGCCGGTGTTCTGGCCGTAGGCAAGGTAGGCGCGGTTGCCGTCGGCGCTGATCGACAGGCCGTGCGAGCTGTAGCCGCCGGTCCAGATCGGGATGGGCAGCGAGGGGTTGGAGATGTCCACGGCGGTGAGCGTGGGGATCATCGGCGTGGCGGAGAAGAAGGTCTTGCCGTCGGGCGACATGCCGCTCTCGTGGCCGAGGATGCCCACCGGCGCGGAGGAGCGCAGCCTGGGGCTGCGGCAGTCCTCGGAGATGTCGTAGACGTCGACGATGCCGGGATAGGCCAGCGGGTTGCCCATGACGGCGGCGAGCACGCCGGCCTCCTGCGACACCACCAGCGATTCGTGCGGCGAGAGCATGGCCAGGGACACCAGGCGCGCGGTGAGCACGGGCTGGGTGGGGTCGCTCATGTCGAGCACGTTCACGCCGACGTTGGCGTCGAGGATGTTGGTGGGAAACAGCAGGGTGCTGTCGTAGTAGGCGCAGTCATGCCCGGCCTTGTCGGTGTAGCGCTCGACCTTGAAGCCGCCGACGGTGCCGATGGCGTTGGGGACGATGTAGCTGCCTACCAGCTCGGTGTTGCAGGTGAAGCCTGCGGCGGCGCGGCCGCTGTCGTGGTCTTCCGGGCTGACGCGGCCCTGCATGCCGGTCTCGGGACGCGATCCGGGGCCGCAGACGGCGCGGGGCGTGGCACCGCCGGTGGCGGGCTGCCCTGCGGTGGCCTCGCCGCTGCGGCCGGTGCAGGCGCCAAGTGCGCCGGCGGCCAGCAGCAGCGTGGCGATGAGGAGGGTGTTGAGGGACATGCTTCTGCTCCGGGGATCGATCAATTCTTTGTTGCCGTGCCGAAGGCTGCGTCGGCGGTGGCGTCGGCGTCGGCCAGCACCTGCAGCATGAACTGGATGCGGCTGATCTCCTGCGACTGCTCCATCACGACGCGACCGGCCAGTTGGCGCACGGCGGGCAGGCGCGCCTGCACGGCGGCAAAGCGGGCCATGGGAATGCCGCCTTCGTGGTGGGCGAGCATGAGGCTGAGGAACTGCCGGTCACGCTCGCGGCCCTGTGCCTGGCGCAGGGCATTGAGCTGCTCGCTGGTGGCCAGGCCGGTCATGCCGGTGGGCGAGCGCTGGCAGTCGAGCAGGTAGCGCGACAGCTCGGGGCCGGGAGGCTCATTGCCGAGCAGCATCCAGTCCATGCTCGGCTTGCCGGCGAGCTGCAGGGGCTGGTTCCACAGCGTCAGCCAGCCGCGCATCTGCCCCAGCTCTTCGAGCTGCGCAAAGGCGATGGCATGCGCCAGGCCGGGAGGGCGGCCGTCGATCATGAACTGGGCCATGCCGATGGCCTGCTGGTGATGCAGGATCATGGACTGGGCGAAGCCCACGTCGATGGGGCCGGGTTGCAGGCTGGCGAGCGCGCTGCGCGCGTCCTTCAGCGCGCGGTAGCCCTGCCAGCCGGCAATGCCGGCCACAGCGACAAGCAGGGCGGCGACGAGGGCGACGGGGGCTTTCATGCGACGGGCGGGCGGCTGCGGCCGGCAAACGCCGACGCGTTGGCCAGGGCCGGGGCCGGCCGGAAAAACGGGACCATCGTGGAAGCTCCTCGGCGTGTTGCGGCGGGCGGCTTGGCTAGCCTGCCTCTGGTGTGATGCGTGAGCGCAAATTAGCACATTCCGCAGGGGCTACAGGGCGGTGGAGCGCAGGAGTTCCTGCCCTGGAGGGCAGCAATCGGTACAGCAGCCAGGGGGCCGGGAAATGAAAAAGGGCCGGGCCCGACTTGCCACGGAGGAAGTCGGACCCGGCCCTTTTTTCTCTTTCGCCTTGGGAAAACCCGAGGGGCTGTCCCGGCTTGCGCTTTAGGCAGGCGTTACGTCACTGGTGATGCCGGAAGCTTCAGCCGGGGCGGGCGCTTCCTGTGCCGGTACGACGACGGCGGCGGCAACGGGAGCCTTCTTCGCCGGCTTGCGGACGGCCTTCTTCACCAGCTTCTTCACGGGCTTCGCGGCCGGCTTGGTCGCCGGCTTGGAAGCGGCCTTCTTGGGGGCAGCCTTCTTGGGAGCGGCCTTCTTGGCGGGAGCCTTCTTCGCGGCCACCTTCTTCACGGCCTTCTTGGCCACTGCCTTCTTGGCCACTGCCTTCTTGGCAACTGCCTTCTTCGCCGGCTTCACGGCGGCTTTCTTCGCCACCTTCTTCACGGCCTTCTTCGCAGCCTTCTCGGCCTTCTTCGCGGCCTTGGCGGCCTTCTTCTCGGCCTTCTTCACGGCTTTCTTGGGCGCTTTCTTGGCAGCCAGCTTCTTCACCGGTTTCTTCGCGACCTTCTTCTCGGCCTTCTTTGCGGCTTTCTTTGCGATCGCCTTGCCGGAATTCTTGGTCGCCTTCTTCGCGTCCTTCTTGGCTGCCTTCTTCTTCCCCGCCATGTCGAAATCCTTATAGATCCACAGGAAAAGCCCTGCATGGGAGCGAGTAGAGCAAACACTACGCTTTGTCACAATCTAATTTTGACGAAGAACGAAAATAAACCTTCAAAAGTACCCGGGGATATCAGGGTTCACCGCGCTCAGGCGCCCCCGCTTTCAGGCCTGCGCACCCAGCAGGAATTTCCTCACGTCGCCCTGGGCGCGGTGCAGCGCGAACAGCAGGTAAGGCAGCGTGAAGAGCCCGCCCATCAGGCACAGCAGGGCGCAGATCCCGCCCGCCCGCTTCGATTTCTCGCGCCAGAACACCCAGGCCGCGAACAGCAGCAGGTGGATCAGCAGGTCGGCGTTGAACTGCAGACGCCAGGGGTGGGCGAGGTCGGTGAGGAAGACCATGCCGCCGTCGCTGCCGAGGGCCAGCACGGCGCGCAGGGTGATGCCGAGGATCAGCAGCCACAGCAGGATGGCGGTGAGCTGGAGAGGTTTCATTGGTTTTTCCTTTTTTGCCGTGTGCGCTGTTTGCGCTGTTTCGCCCGCGCGAATGATGCGGTTTGCTCCGCATCCTACGGGCCTGCGGGGAAGCGGGAATCACCCGTGCCGAGGGTGCCGGTCCGGCGCTACGGGGTGAGAGGTCTCTTGCCGGCGGCCATGGCGATGACAAGGGCCAGGAGGATCAGGATCGCAGCGACCGCGAACGTGAAGTGCGTGCCGTGGGCGACGGCTTCGGCGCTGGCCGAGCCGATGTCGGTGGCCGCCGATGCGGCGGCAAAGACGGCGCCCATGGCGGAGGCGCCGGTGATGAGGCCGAGGTTGCGCGACAGGCTGAGCACGCCGGACACCAGGCCGCGCTGATCGGGGCGCACGCCGGCCATGACGGCGGTGTTGTTGGCGACCTGGAACAGGGCGTAGCTGGCGGTGAGGAGGACCAGGGGGATGACGTAGCCGGGAATGCCGAGCGCGGCCGGCAACAGGGCCAAGGCGACGCAGGCGAGCGCCATGCCGGTGAGCCCGACGACGCCGAGGCGCCGTGCGCCGTAGCGGTCGACTCCGCGGCCGGCGGGCAAGCCCACGAACGCGGCGACCAGCGGGCCGGCGGACATGACGATGCCGACCAGCGCCGCAGGCAGTGCCAGCGCGCGGGACAGGTGGAACGGGCCCACGACCAGCGTGGCCATCATCACGGTGGCGACCAGGGCGCTGCTGGCCAGGCCGGCGCTGAGCACGGGATCGCGGAACATCGCCAGGCGGATCAGGGGTGCGGCCGCCCTGCCCTCGACGAAGATGAAAAGCGCGGTGCCGACGGCGGCGGCGAGCAGCAGGGCGAGGTTGAGCGGGCCGAGGCTGCCGCGCCCCAGGGTCATGGCCAGCGCGTAGGCGGCCAGCGTGAGGGCCAGCAGCAGCGTGCCGAGGCTGTCGAAGCGCAGGCGTGCAGCCGGAGCAGGAGGGATATCGGGCAGGTATTGCCGGCAGAGACGCAGCGCCAGCAGGCCCAGCGGCAGGTTGACGAGGAAGATCGCACGCCAGCCCAGCGTGGAGATCAGCAGGCCGCCCAGCGCGGGCCCCAGCGCGGTGCCGACGGCGGACATGGTGCCGAGCAGGCCCATGGCGGCACCGCTGTGTTCGCGGGGCACGATCTCGCCGACGAAGGCCATGGTCAGCGACATCATCACGGCGGCGCCCAGGCCCTGCACGGCGCGGGCGCCGACCAGCAGCCACAGCGTCGGGGCGATGGCGCAGAGGACCGAGGCGGCGGTGAACAGGGCGGTGCCGCCCAGCAGCAGGCGCCGGCGGCCGGCGAGGTCGCCGAGCCGGCCGGCGCCGACGATGAGCGTGGTGATGGCCAGCAGGTAGGCCAGCACGATCCATTGCACCTGCTGGAAGCTGGCGGAGAAGGCCTGCGCCAGCGTCGGCAGGGCGACATTGGCGATGCTGGTGCCCAGCGAGGACAGCAGCAGGGACAGCGACAGGGCGGCCAGGGGCCAGGTGGGGCGTGGGGTGGGGTTCTTCAACTCGCGGACAGGCTGGCCCTGTAGAGATTCACAGAAACCCTCTCCTCGGCACCTGCTCCTGCGTTGCCCTACCTCGGGGGATCCATCCCCTCGCCCACCCCTCTCCCGCAAGCGGGAGAGGGGCTCCGCTCCTGCCGGGTTGGAGGTGGCGGTACGAATTGAGGTGTTCATGCGGGCTCCCTGCTCTTGCCTTCGGATGGCGATGGCTGCACTGTGCAACTTCAAGTGCACTTGAGGTCAAGCCCGTGGCGGAACTGGACATCAGCGAGGTGGCGCAGCGCTCGGGCGTGGCGCCTGCGACGCTGCGCTTCTACGAGGAGAAAGGGCTGATCGGCTCGATCGGCCGCCGCGGCCTGCGCCGGCAGTTTGCGCCGGCGGTGCTGGAGCGCCTGGCGCTGATCGGCCTGGGGCGCACGGCGGGCTTCACGCTGGCGGAGATCGGGCGGATGTTCGCGCCCGAGGGGCTGCGCATCGACCGGCCCATGCTCAGCGCCAAGGCGGACGAGCTGGAACTCACGATCCGCCGGATGACGATCATGCGCGACGGGTTGCGCCATGCCGCGGCCTGCAGGGCGCCGAGTCACCTGGAGTGCCCGAGTTTCCGGCGCATCCTGGCGGCGGCGGAAGGTGGGGCGATGGGGAAGGTGAAGGGGAAAAGGGCGGCAGGGGCGCAAGGCCGGGGGTAGTGGCAAATTCCGGCCACCAATGTTGTAATCAACATTGTTGTTTCATATATCCAGACCCCGGCCGGCCATGAACGATATCGAAGCGATCCACGACATCGAGGCGCTCAAGCAGCTCAAGGCACGCTATTGCCGCCTGCTCGACGCCAAGGACTGGGCGGCCTGGCGCGGCCTCTTCACCGACGACTTCGCCAGCGACACCCGCGAGAGCGGCGGCAGGAAGATCGACGGCGCCGACGAGTTCATCGCCTTCGTGCGCGACGCCCTGGGAAAACCGAAGCAGGTGACGGTGCACCAGGTGCATGCGCCGGAACTGGAGCTGACCTCGCCCACGACGGCGCGCGGCATCTGGGCGCTGGAGGATTTCGTCCGCCTGGCGCCGGGGCTGAGCATGCATGGCTACGGGCACTACCACGAGACCTACGAGAAGCGCGGCGGCCAGTGGCGCATCCGGTCGTCGACGCTGACGCGGCTGCGCGAGGACATCGTCACACCGTTCTTCTCGGTGTACATCTCGGACTGGCTGCGCCAGAAGATCATCAAGGCCGCGGCGCGCCGCGCTGCAGCCTGAGTTCACCGGAAGAAGGCATGTCGGCAAACAAGACCATCCTGGTGACGGGCGCCATGGGCCAGCTCGGCAAGCGTGTGACGGCGATCCTGCTCGGGCGCGGGCACAAGGTGATTGCGCTGGACCTGCGCAACCAGGCGACGCTGCCGGTGGCCGCGGCGCTGCAGCCGGGGCCGGGGCAGCCCGGCGAACTGCGGCCGGCGTTCGTGAACCTGCTCGACGCGGAGGCGTTGCGCGCGTTGCTGGCGGAGCAGCGGCCGGGCGCGATCGTGCACCTGGCGGCGGTGGTGGCGCCGCCCTGCTACAAGAACCCGCAGTTCGCGCGCAAGGTGAACGTGGAAGGCACGCACAACCTGGTGGAGGCGGCGCAGGCGCTGCCGCAGGCGCCGGTGTTCATCCAGGCATCCAGCTCTTCGGTGTATGGCTCGCGCAACCCCCATCGCCACCCGGAGCGGGTCACGGCGCAGACGCCGGTGAACCCGGTGGAGTGCTACGGCGAGGACAAGGTGGCGGGGGAAAGGATCGTGGCGGCCAGCGGCCTGCCGCATGCGCTGCTGCGCCTGGGCGGCATCATTTCGCCGGACGGGATGTCGTCCACCGGGCCGGAGTACCGGGTGCTGACGCGTGCCACGCCGGGCGACAACCGCATCCACGCGGTGGACGCGCGCGATGCGGCGCTGGCCTTTGCCAATGCCGCGGAGCGGGGTTCGGCCATCGACGGCAAGATCCTGCTGATCGGCGGCAACGAGTCCTACGTGCTGCTGGAGCGCGGGCTGGAGGACGACCTGATGCAGGCCCTGGGCATCGGGCGGCTGGGCCCCTCGGCCAGCCTGCCGGGCGACCCCGGGGATGATCGCGGCTGGGGCCTGACGGATTGGTTCGACACCACGGAGGCGCAGGCGCTGCTGGAGTTCCAAGAGCATGACTGGCGCCAGACGCTGGCCTGGATGGCCGAGGCGATGGGGCGCAAGCGCCTCGTCGTGCGCGCGCTCAGCCCGCTGCTGCGGATGCTGATGCGCGCTCACTTCGCGGCGCAGAGAAGGCGCGAAGGCCGCGGCCCGTATGCCAATCCCTGGGCGCTGGTGAGCCAGCACTACGGCAAGCAGATTCTCGCACCCACCGATTTCTGAAGGAGAGCCGCATGCAGAGCCCGCTGGAGAAGCCCGTGCTGGTCGCTGGCGCGAGCGGCTTCGTGGGCAGCCACGTGGCCCGGCTGTTGGCCGCACGGGGCAGGAAGCTGCGCGTGCTGCTGCGCAAGACCAGCAACGCGGAGGCCCTGCGGGGCCTGCCGGTTGAGGTGATTCACGGCGATGTGCTGGACCCGGCGTCGCTGCGCCTTGCGATGGAGGGCTGTGGCAGCGTGTTCTACAACGTGCTGGATCCGCGCTTCTGGCTCACCGATACGACGCCGCTGCGCCGCAACAACGTCGAGGGCCTGGTCAACGCGATGGATGCGGCGCTGGCCTGCGGCGTGGAGCGCTTCATCTTCACCAGCACCATGGGCACGCTGGGACTGAACCCGGACGGCCCGGTGACGGAGGACATCCCCTTCAACTGGCGCGACCGTGCGTCGGCCTACATCCTCACGCGGCTGGAGGCGGAGACGCGCTTCCTGTCGTATTGCCGCGAGCAGGGCCTGCCGGGCGTGGCGCTGTGCGTGGCCAACACCTATGGCCCGGAGGATTTCCAGCCGACGCCGCATGGCGGTGCCCTGTGGCAGACCGCCAGGGGGGCGATGAAGTACGCGCTGGATGCCGGGGCGCCGATGGTGGACATCCGCGATGTCGCGGAGGCTGCGGTGCTGGCGGAAGCGCATGGCCGCATTGGCGAGCGCTACATCATCGCCAACGAGTTCATCAGCAACCGGGCGTTCTACGCCATGGCGGCGGCGGAGCGCGGCAATCCGCCGCCGAAACTGGTCCCGCTACGCCTGGCGTATTCCATTGCCTGGGTGGCGGAACGGATCTTCAGGCTGCTGCGGCGCAAGGATTACCTGGTGAGCACCGATGCGGTGTTCCTGTCCAACGCCTTCCAGCGGATGGACAACGGCAAGGCGCGCCGCGAGCTGCACTGGAATCCGCGGCCGGTGGCGGAGACGGTGCGGGATGCGGTGGCCTGGTATGCGCAGCGCGAGAAGGCGGCCGGCAGCAGCTGAGCGGCCGGCTGCGAGCCGGGGCGTCGCCTGTCGCTGCCGCGGCGGGCGGGTCGAGGACCCGCCCTACGGCGCGGCCGTCAACACTACTGCAGCGCGCGAATGCACTGCACCTTGCCCTGGTGGCGGCGCAGTTTCTTTGCGGCCTTGTCGCAGATCGAGTCGCTTTCCGCCACAGTGATGCCCCAGTAGATCATGCGGTACTCGCGCTCCCAGTCCACACCCTTGGCCATGCTCAGGTAGGTGACGGAGGTGGGCTTGTTGTCGAGCAGCTTGGCGTAGCGGGCTTCCAGCAGGGTCCGGCAGTCGCTCGTCTTGATCCTGCATTCCTCGCAAGTCCGCCCGATCGAATCCCGCGCGGTCTGAAGCTGCAGCTCACAGTCGGCGTCGTCATTGGCCAGCCCCAGCATCACGCCCTCAACCGCGCCGCGCGGCGTGTCCATGCTGAGGCGCAGCTCGATGTACACCGGCTTTGTGAGCACAGCGGCGACCGCCTCCTGTTGCGGCTTCTTGTTCATGAAGTAGCCCAGGGCGATGACGATGGCGACGAACAGGATGATCTTCTTCATGCGTGTGCTTGACGCCGTCCTTTGCGGAAGGCGCTGGGGTTCCCCTGGTTCTGTTGTTTGCCGGCGGCGCTGCCGGTTCCGCCAAGAGCTTCCCTGTCTTCGGGTCAACGCGCAATCTGACAGCCGAGTCAGGTGAGGATGCCCGCAGCTGCGGCCTGCCGTTTTCCCCGAGGCGGTCGAAGGACTGGCGGCAACTCGTCAATGGACCGCGGGGCTGAGCACGAACGGGCCTCTATCGCGGCGCGCGGATGCACTGCACTTCGCCCTTGCGGGACCGCTGCATGCTCGCGACGCTGTCGCAGATCATGTCGCTCTGCGGCACGGTGATGCCCCAGAAGAGCATGCGGTGCTCGCGCTCGTCGGCGCTGCCCTTGGCCAGGCTGAGATAGGTGGTGGCCGCTGGTTTGTTCTGGAACAGCTTGGCGTAGCGGGGTTCCAGCTTGGACCAGCACTCGGTCTTCTTGGTCTTGCACTCCTGGCAGCCCGCCAGGATCGTGCTCTGCAGGATCTGGTTCTGCATTTCGCATTCCGCCTCGTCCTTGGCGATGCCCAGGAGCACGCCTTCGATCGAGGCCCCGGGGACTTCGAAGGTGATGCGGGTTTCGGCATAGACCGGGTTGACGATGGCCGCGTCGGCGGCTTCCGCCTGCGGCTTCTTCTTCATCAGGAAGCCCACTACGAGGGCGATGACGACGATGATGATGATTTTTTTCATGTGCTTGCTTGACGCCGTCCGGTTGCGGAAAGGCGCATGGGTTCCCTGGGTTCATGGTTTGCCGGAGCCTGTGTCGCTCTCGCCCAAAGCTTCCCTGCCTTCGGGGCGCCGTGCAATCTGACAAATGAATCAGGTGACTGCGCCGGCGGGCATGAGCGAATTCCGGTGGCGGATTCTATCTCATAAAATTATTAAATAAAATTTTTTATATTTAATAAAAAATCACAATCACCAACCCTCTTTGCAGTCACCCCAGGACAAAATCCCTGTCGTTTCCGGTCAAGCCCTGTGCTTGGGGGTCCGCTAAGGTTGCAAGGCGCGCGCGTTGCGCTCCGGCGGCTGCGCCGCAACCCGAACAGCACCACCTGGAAGGCCCGGCGTGACCGAAAAATGGACCAGCGATCAGATCCCCTCGCAGGCGGGGCGTACCGTGCTCATCACGGGAGCCAACAGCGGCATCGGGCTGGAGATGTCGGTGGCGCTGGCGGCGGCCGGCGCCAGGGTGGTGATGGCCTGCCGCAGCCCGGCCAGAGCTGCCGATGCGCTGGCTGAACTGCGGCGGCGCGCGCCGGGCGGCGATGCGGTGCTGATGACGCTGGACCTGGCGAGCCTGGCTTCGGTGCGCGCCTTTGCCGCGGAGTTCGGCCGCCAGTACGCGACGCTGGACCTGCTGATCAACAACGCCGGCATCCTCGGCGGGCCCTTGAGCAAGACCGTGGACGGTTTCGAGAGCCAGATGGGCACGAACCACCTGGGCCACTTCGCGCTGACGGGACTGCTGATCGACAGGATCATGGCGACGCCGGGCTCCCGCATCATCACGCTGGGCAGCCTGGGCCACCTGCGCGCCAAGGCGCTGGCGCTGGACGACCTGGGATACGCGCACACGCCGTACTCGGAGTTCGGCGGCTACGGCAACAGCAAGCTGGCCAACCTGCTGTTCGCGCTGGAACTGGCGCGGCGCCTGGAGGCCCGCGGTGCGCAGACCGTGGCGGCGGCGGCGCATCCGGGCTTTGCCGCCACCAACATCAAGAAGCCGAAGCACGCGCTGCACGCGCTGTACCTGCGCACGGTCACGCCGCTGGCGCTGAAGTACGTGATCGGCACGGGCGCCATGGGTGCGCTGCCGCCGCTCTACGCGGCGACGATGCCCGGCGTGCGCAACGACGACTACTGGGGACCGGACGGCTTCAAGGAGCTGCGCGGCCACCCGGCCAGGGCCCAGCGCAGCGCGCTGGCGCGGGACGCCGAGGCGGCGCGGCGGCTGTGGGAGGTTTCGGAGAAGCTGACCGGGGTTTCGTACCTGGGCTAGCCCGGCGAGTGTGGCTCCGCGTGCGCGGTGCGCACCCTACAGGTGGAGCAATGCTGTTGCAGGGTGCGCACCGCGCACCGTCGGGGGGTGCCCGGGGTATCAACCCATGTCCTCCCCCGGCACACCCCATATAGGTCCATCTTCCCCCTGCTGGGGCGGGGAGGCTGCGTCCTATAATTCCCCGCCGCCGTTCCATTCCCATTCCTATAGACGGGCTGCCATGACCATATCGCGCCAGCTGTTGCTGTCCCTCTCCGTTTTGCTGCTCGCCAGCCTGACGGCCGCCTGCAGCCGGTCTGACGAGGTGTCCGGCGATGCCGGGGGAGGCTCCGGCAGCAGCGGCGGCATGCAGGTCCGCGTGCTGTCGAACCGGGCGGACCTGATCTCCAGCGGCGATGCGCTGCTGGAAGTGGTGTTGCCGGCCGGGGCCGGGGCCGATGCCAGCCAGCTCAAGGTGATGGTGGGCGGCAGCGATGCCAGCGCGCAGTTCACGCGGCGCGAGGACGGCCGGGTGCTGGGCCTGGTCAGCGGCATGGCGATCGGCCGGAACACGGTGACGGCGAGCCTGCCGGGCACGGGCGCGGCGAGCGTGGCGCTGATCAACCACCCGCATGGCGGGCCGCTGTTCTCGGGGCCGCAGCTGCAGCCCTGGACCTGCCTGAACGAGGGCGCGGTGGACGCGCAGTGCAACCAGCCGCCGGAGTACGTGTTCGTCTACAAGTCGAGCAATCCGCTGCTGCCGGGCCTGCAGGCCTATGACCCGGAGAACCCGCCCTCCGACGTGGCGGACACCACCACGGACCAGGGCGTGACGGTGCCCTTCATCGTGCGCATCGAGACCGGCTACCAGGACCGCGACCAGTACAAGATCGCGGCGATCTACCAGCCGGAGCAGCCCTGGACGGCGGCGGTGCCGCAGCCGCAGTTCAACCACAAGCTGCTGATCAACCATGGCTTCTCCTGCGGCGTGCAGTACCAGACCGGCGAAGCGCCGCCGGTGACGCCGAGCAGCGGCACGGACATTCCCATCGTCGGCGGCCAGCTGCTGCCCTTCGGCCTGCCGCTGGAGGTGCTGAAGGACGCCACGGAGTACGCGCTGGGCAAGGGCTTTGCGGTGATGTCGACGGCGCTGGATCACAGCGCCCAGAACTGCAACGTGGCCTTGCAGGCGGAATCGCTGGTGATGGCCAAGGAGCGCGTGATCGAGCAGTACGGCGAGCTGCGCTATACCGTCGGTGAGGGCTGCTCGGGCGGCTCGCTGGCGCAGCAGCAGATCGCCAACGCCTACCCGGGCATCTACCAGGGCATCCTGCCGACCTGCTCGTTCCCGGATGCCTGGAGCACGGCGACGCAGTTCCTGGACTACCACCTGACGCTGGCCTACTTCCTCAACCCGGCCAAGTGGGCGCCGGGGGTGCTGTGGCTGCCGACGCAGATGGCCAATGCACAGGATCACCTGGCGATCCTGAATTCGCAGGTGAGCGACAGCGCGCAGTTCCACGTGGCGGTGCCGACCGATGCCTGTGCCGGCGTCAGCGAGGAGCAGCGCTACGACCCCCAGACCAATCCCGGCGGCACGCGCTGCACGGTGCAGGACGCGGCGATCAACCTGCTGGGCCCGCGCCCGCCGGAGCGCTGGAGCACTTACGAGCAGCAGATTCACCGCGGCTTCGCCGGCTTTCCGCTGGACAACGTGGGCGTGCAGTACGGACTGAAGGCGCTGCAGCAGGGCCTGATCCTGCCGGCGCAGTTCGTGGACCTGAACGTGAAGATCGGCGGCGCCGACCAGGACACCAACCTGGTGCCGGAGCGCATGGTGGCGGTGCAGCCGGCACTGGCCAATGCCTATCGCACGGGCATGATCAACCAGGCCAACAACATGGACCAGGTGGCGATCATCGATTGCCGCGGCCCGGATCCGGGCCTGTTCCACGATGCCTACCGCGCCTACGCGATGCGCGCGCGCCTGGACCGCGCGCATGGCCACCACGACAACCAGCTGATCTGGGAAGGTCCGGTGCCGATCCTGGCCGACAACTCCTGCGCCAAGAACAGCTTCATCGCGATGGATCGCTGGCTGGCGGCGGTGGAGCAGGACACGAGCGCGACGCCGGTGGCGCAGAAGATCGTCGCCAACAAGCCGGCGGACCTGCAGGACGCCTGCTACGACGGCCTGGGGCAGAAGCTCAAGGACGGCATCTGCGGTCCGCTGATCGTGGGCATCTACGGCACGCCGCGCACCGGCGCGGGTGACGCGATCACCACCGACACCAACAAGTGCCAGCTCAAGCCGCTGGACCGCAACGACAACTACGGCATCTTCGGTTTCAGTGACGAGCAGTGGGCGCAGCTGCAGGCGGTGTTCCCCGAGGGCGTCTGCGATTTCAGCAAGCCGGGCGTGAGCCAGCAGCCGACGATCCCCTGGATGGCCTACGGCAACGCCAGCAAGGCGGTCTACGGCGGCAAGCCGCTGCCGGCGGTGCCGCTGAACTCCGGCCTGGCCTGGGCTGCGCCGTCGTTCGAGGTGTTTGCGCGGCCGTAGCTGCGGGATGGCAGGAACGATGCGCCGATGGTGTTCGACACCATCGGCGCATTTTTTTGCGTAGTCTCCGCGGATGGATGCTCGAAGGTACGCGGAACTGGAAGCGGCGGCCTTTGCGGCCTGGCCGGCGCTCGAGGCGGAGGACTATCTGGGCTGGCGGCTGCAGTTCACCGAGGGCTATACCAAACGCGCCAACTCGGCCAACTGCGGGCTGGACTGCGCCGACCTGAGCACGGAGCAGGTAGCGGAGATCGAGCAGCGCTACCGGCAGCGCGGCCTGCCGACGATCTTCCGCCTCAGCTCGGTGGCGGCTCCACCCGGCATCGACGACCTGCTGGCTGCGCGCGGCTATCGCTGGGTCGACGAGTCGCTGGTCATGACCCTGCCGCTGCAGGACCTGAAGGCGGCCGTGGAGCCCCTGGTCACGCAGGAGGCAGGCGACTGGCTGGCCACGTTCCAGCATGCCTCGGGCGGCACCGCGCCCGGGCAGGAGACCCACCTGCGGATGCTGCGCTCGATACGGGCGCCCTGCGCTTTCGCGGTGGAGCAGCTCGGCGGCGAGCCGGTCTGCTGGGGCCTGGGCGTGCTGGTGGACGGCAAGCTGGGGCTGTTCGACATCGCCACCGCCGCCGCGCACCGCCAGCGCGGGCGGGCGAGCCGGCTGTGTGCCGGACTCATGGCCTGGGGGCGGGACCGGGGGGCGGACCTGGCGTACCTGCAGGTGACGGGATCGAACGCCGCGGCGATCCGTGTCTACGAGAAGCTGGGATTCCGGCGCGCCTATCGCTACTGGTACCGGGTGGGTGCGTAACAGTGGGCCGGTAGAATGGCGAGTGGCGGGTCCTCCCTTAGGGTGGGTCCCGCCCACCCCCTCCCGGCTACACTCTTCCGACCGCCCGATAGCGGCACACCGACGGCAGCGTCCCGATACCCCCGTGAGCAGCGCCCGACTTCCCCCACTGAACGCCCTGCGCGCCTTCGAGGCCGTGGCGCGGCATCGCAGCTTCCGCAAGGCGGCCGAGGAGCTGTTCGTCACCCCTGCGGCGGTGACGCACCAGATCAAGGCGCTGGAGGAGCAATTGGGGGTGGATCTGTTCCGGCGCCTGCCGCGGCGCATCGAGCTGACCCCGGCTGCGGCGGCGGCCCTGCCGCTGTTCGAACGCGCCTTCGGGCTGATTGCTCGCGGCGTCAGCGAGTTGCGCGACTACGACCGGGCGCCGCACCTGACGGTGCGGGCCACACCGACCTTCGCGTCGCGCTGGATGATGCCGCGGCTGCACAACTTCCTGGCGGTACACCAGGGGATCGACGTGCGGGTGCTGGCCAGCGCCAACGTGCTGCGGGCGCCGGCGACGTCGGCAGACGAGGGTGCGGAGTCGTCGATGGACCCGGATATCGACATCGTGTTCAGCAGCGAGCGGCCGGAGACCGAGCACGCGGACCTGCTGTTCCGCATCGATATCGTGCCGATGTGCCACCCGCGACTGCTCAAGGACGGGCCACACCCGCTGAAGACGCCCGACGATCTGCGCTACCACGCGCTGCTGCACGGCGACACGCACATCGAGGATCGCTCGCGCTCGGGCTGGGCCCAGTGGCTGCGCCAGGCCGGGGTGACCAACGTGGATCCGCGGCGCGGCCTGCAGTTCGACCACTCGACGCTGGCGCTGGACGCCGCCGGCGACGGCCTGGGCGTGACCCTGGCGACGCCGATGTTTGCCTCGGACGAGCTCAAGCGCGGTGACGTGGCGGTGGCCTTCTCGCTGGCGATCACGCTGGACCGGGCCTACTGGGCGGTTACCGCGGCGGGCTCGGCCGGGCGACCGGAGGTGGCGGCGTTCCGCCAGTGGCTGCTGCAGGAGGCGGCGCTGGACGCGGAGAAGGCGCTGCGCGCCACCAAAAAGAAAAGGCCGCGAGGGGGGTCGCGGCCCGAATAGTAGATCCCATGGCGGGATCTGGAGGAGAAGGTCGCCGGCCTTTCGGGCGGGCGCCATGCCGGGGGTTGAGGCCCGGCGGCCGGGGTCGGCCAGGGATTGGGTTAGTGCCGGGCTCCGCCGATGCGGCGCTCGTCCACCTTGGAATCGATGAATTCCGGAACGGCGGTGGCCAGCAGGCTCACGGCTACAACGATCGCGGTAAACATTTCAGCACCTCGGTTTGTCTTGCTTCAGTGAGGCCAGATTAGGGCTGCGGTCGCAGCGCAACAATTGATATGTTTTGGCCAGGCGATTTAGAAAAACTAAACAATTGCGCGCGGCTGGTGACGGCCTCGCAGCTGGTTTCGCATAGCGAAGCCGGGCTGCGCAACGGCCTGCTTGCGGGCACGTCCCTGTAGTATCCGGGTCATCCCTTCCCTCCTCTTTTCACCATGACCACTCGCCTGATCCGCGGCCTGGGTTTCGTAGACGCCGCGGCGATCGTGGTGGGTTCCATGATCGGCACCGGGGTGTTCCTCAAGTCCGCCGTCATGGCGCAGCAGGTGGGCTCCGGCGCCTGGGTGCTGACGGCCTGGGTGCTGGCCGGCGTGCTGTCGCTGGCCGGCGCGCTGAGCTATGCCGAGCTGGGCGCGATGTTTCCGCGTGCCGGCGGCGAGTACGTCTACCTGCGCGAGGCCTATGGCGATCTCACCGCCTTCCTCAACGGCTGGACGCGCTTCTGGATCGCCGGGCCCGGCACCATCGCCGCCTACGCGGTGGGCGCGGCCACCTTCATGGAAGGCGCGGTGGGCCTGGAATTCATCGGCGGCAAGGCGGGCATGGGCATCGCCTTCATCCTGTTCTTCAGCGCGCTCAACTGCCTGCATGTGTCGGTGGGCGGGCGCGTGCAGTCGCTGGTCACCGGCGTGAAGCTGCTGCTGATCCTGGGGCTCACCGTGGGGGTGCTGTTCTTCAGCCCCGCTGCCAGCATGGGTCACCTGGGCGAGGCCAGCATGGGGCAGAGCTTGCTGCCGTCCGGCCTGGGCATGGCGATGCTGGCCGCGCTCTGGGCCTACGACGGCTGGAACAACCTGCCGATGGCCGCGGGCGAGGTGAAGCAGCCGGAGAAGAACGTGCCGCTGTCGCTGATCCTGGGTGTGCTGCTGGTGATGGTGGTGTACTGCCTGATCAACCTCGGCTACTTCCTGGCGCTGCCGCTCACCGAGGTGCTGTCCGCCAACTCCAGCGTGAATCCGGGCGCGCTGCCGGTGGCGACCAAGGCGGCGATGACCTTCATGGGCGCGGCGGCGGTGGGTGCGGTGTCCATCGCCTTCGTGATCTCGGCACTGGGTGCCATGAACGGCTCGGTGCTGAGTAATGCGCGCGTGCCGTTCGCGATGGCGCAGGACGGCTTGTTCTTCCGCCAGCTGGGGTATCTCAGCCCGAGCACGCGCGTGCCGCTGGTGTCGGTGCTGGTGCAGGCGGTGATCGCCGCGGCGATGGCGGCGATGGGCACTTTCGACCAGCTCACCAACTACGTGGTGTTCTCGTCGTGGATCTTCTACGCGCTGGTCTGCGCCGGCGTGATCGTGCTGCGCCGCAAGCGCCCGGAGCTGGCACGGCCGTATCGCGTGCTGGGGTATCCCTGGGTGCCGATCGTGTTCGTGGGGGTGTCGGTGCTGCTGATCGCCAATACGCTGTGGACCATGCCGGTGGAGTCGGGCATCGGGCTGGTGCTGATCGGGGTGGGGGTGCCGGTGTTTTATGGGTTGCGGGGGTACTGGAAGCGTGGGCCGCGGGAAGGGATCGGATTGCAGTAGCTTTTGCAGGGTGCGCACCGCGCACGCGGCACCGAAACGCAATGACGGATGGTGCGCGGTGCGCACCCTACAATCGGGACACCATCCCGAAGAGAGGCCGAACAGATGGACCTGCCGCTGCTATGGCACATCCCGTTCTCGCACTTCAACGAGAAGGCGCGCTGGGCGCTGGACTTCAAGAACATACCGCACCGGCGCCGCGTGCTGGGTGGGAACTACCTGTTCCGCGCCTGGCGCGCCACCGGGCGGGGCACGCTGCCGATCCTGTTCCTGGAGGGCAAGGCGGTTGGCGATTCGACGGCGATCATCGCGGCGCTGGAGCAGTACCGGCCCGAACCCTCGCTGTATCCGAAGGACCCCGCGCAACTGCAGCGTGCGCTGGCGCTGGAGGACTATTTCGACGAGGTGCTGGGACCGAGCCTGCGTGCGTCGGTGGTGACGCCGCTGTTCCACGAAGACCCGGAGCTGGCCCTTCGCGTGCTGACGACGGGCATGCCCGCCCAGGCCTACGACAACCTCAGGCCGCTCGCGCGAATCTTTCCGGCCTTCTACCGCTTCCGCCACCGGATCCAGGCGCGGCGCCTGGACCAGGACCGCGCCGCGGTGGCGGAATCGCTCGCCCGCATTTCGCGCGAGCTGCAGCCCGGCGGCTATCTGGTGGGCGATGCGTTCTCGGTGGCGGACCTCACGGCCGCAGCGCTGCTCGCGCCCCTGTTGCAGCCGGCGGAGCTGCAGTATCCGCTTGCGGTGGAGTTGCCGGCGAGCCTGCGGCAATACCGCGACGAGGTGCTACGACACCCTGCCGCGCAATGGGCGCTGGAGATTTATCGCAGACATCGCGGCATCTCGGCGGAAGTGCGGCGCGCAAAAAAGGCCGGCTAAGGCGCCCGCACCACAGCTCAGCTCCGCAGCGCCCGTGTGATCAGGTACTCGCGGCCCCAGCGCACCTTCCCGTCAGCCGTTGCACGGTAGCCGTTGAGGTAAGCGAGCATCTCGCGGCGGAATGCCTCCAGCGCGTCGCCCTGCAGCGCGGCGATGGCGCGCAGCGTGGGGCCGTAGCAGGTGGAGAACAGCTCCCAGATGTCCTCGGGTGAAGCACCGAACTGAGGACAGTCGCCGCTGGTGAAGCCGATGTTCTTGAAGGCGTCACCAAGCAGTTCGCGCACCTTGTCGGGATTGCCCCAGTTGAAGGGGCTGGCGACACCAGGCGGCGGCGGGACATGCTGGTTGGTGATGCGGAACCAGCCGCCGAGACCGCCTTCCGGCGTCCAGGCAAGAAACACGACGCGGCCGCCGGGCCGGGTGACGCGTGCCAGCTCGGCGGCGACCCTGGGCTGGTCGGGCGCGAACATGTGGCCGCAGGTGGACAGCACGACGTCGAAGGAGGCATCGGGCAGGGACAGGGCCTCGGCGTCGCCCTCGCGGAAGTCAATGTCGTCGTAACCCTCGGCCTGCGCCTTGGCGCGGGCCACTTCCAGCAGTTCCGGCGTCAGGTCCACTGCCGTGACCCTGGCACCGCGCTCGCGCGCGGCGATGGCGGTGATGCCGGTGCCGGTGGCCAGGTCCAGCACGCGCTCGCCGGGGCGGATGCGTGCCACGCGCAGCGTCTGGTCGGTGGAGATGGTCAGGCCCTGGGCCAGGCGGTCGTAGTTGCCCAGTGCCCAGGTGGCGCGGTGCTTCTTCTTGAGCTCGGTGTAGTCCATGACGATCCCTCCATGGTGGAACCACTGCCTGAACGCGGACCTCAACTGCGACTGCAGTGTGCTCCCTTTGAGCGAGGAACGGGCGGCGGCCCGCGTCAGTGCGGGGGCTGCGCCGCTATCGCCTGCCCGCGGACGGATACGATCTCCGCGACGCTGATGGTGAAGACATCACCCTTGCCCGCATCGAAGGCTTCCTTCCACATGCCGTAGCCGCCCTGGCAATCCACGGCGCGTGCCGGAGCACACCGTCGCGCGACGACGCTCTTGTCCAGCGTCTCCTTGGCCACCGGGAAGTGCGGGAGCATCGTGATGAATCCTGGGGTGGGTTTTGGAGGGGCGGTGAGGTGCTCGTGTCGCTTTGCGACAGGCGGATCATGGATCCGCCCTACGGGGTTTGGCGGCGACGATGGGCTTGTCGCGAGCAAGCTCGCTCCTACAAGAGCAAGCGCTGGGGAACAAAAAAGGGGCGAAGCCTGCGCTTCGCCCCTTCGCTTTGCTGCAATAGCCTTACGCCGCCTTCTGCTCCTCCGCCGGCGCGGACGTGCGGATCAGGTGGTCGAAGGCCGAGAGCGCGGCCTTGGAGCCTTCGCCCATGGCGATGACGATCTGCTTGTAGGGCACGGTGGTGACGTCGCCGGCGGCGAACACGCCGGGCACCGAGGTGCGGCCATGGGCGTCGACCTCGATCTCGCCGCGCGGCGACAGGGCCACGGTGTCCTTGAGCCATTCGCTGTTGGGCAGCAGGCCGATCTGCACGAACACGCCTTCCAGCTCGACGCGATGCGTCTCGCCGCTGGCGCGGTCCTTGTAGAGCAGGCCGTTGAGCTTCTGGCCGTCGCCGGTGACCTCGGTGGTCTGGGCGGAGACGATGACGCGCACGTTGGGCAGGCTGTGGAGCTTGCGCTGCAGCACGGCGTCGGCGCGCAGCTGGCTGTCGAACTCCAGCAGCGTGACGTGGGCGACGATGCCGGCGAGGTCGATGGCGGCCTCCACGCCGGAGTTGCCGCCGCCGATCACGGCGACGCGCTTGCCCTTGAACAGTGGGCCGTCGCAGTGCGGGCAGTAGGCCACGCCCTTGTTGCGGTACTCGTTCTCGCCGGGCACGTTCATCTGGCGCCAGCGGGCGCCGGTGGAGACGATCACGGTCCTGGCCTTGAGCGCGGCGCCGTTGGCCAGCTGCACTTCGATCAGGCCGTCAGACCCGGCAGGCAGCAGCTTCTCGGCGCGCTGCAGGTTCATCACGTCGACCTCGTAGGTCTTGACGTGCTCCTCCAGCGCCGCGGCCAGGCGCGGCCCTTCGGTTTCCTTCACCGAGATGAAGTTCTCGATGCCCATGGTGTCCAGCACCTGGCCGCCGAAGCGCTCGGCGGCGACGCCGGTGCGGATACCCTTGCGCGCGGCGTAGATCGCCGCCGCGGAGCCGCCGGGGCCGCCGCCCACCACCAGCACGTCGAACGGCGCCTTGGTCTTGAGCTTTTCGGCCTCGCGCGCGCCGGCACCGGTGTCGACCTGGGCGAGGATTTCCTCCACGCCCATGCGGCCGGAGCCGAAGACCTCGCCGTTGAGGAAAATCTTGGGCACGGACATGACCTGGCGCTGCTCGACCTCGTCCTGGAACAGGGCGCCGTCGATGGCGACGTGGCGGATGCGCGGGTTGAGCACGGCCATCAGGTTGAGCGCCTGCACCACGTCCGGGCAGTTCTGGCAGGACAGGGAGAAGTAGGTCTCGAAGCGGAAGTCGCCTTCCAGCTTGCGCACCTGCTCGATGACATCCTGCGCCAGGCGCGAGGGGTGGCCGCCGACCTGCAGCAGGGCCAGCACCAGCGAAGTGAACTCGTGGCCCAGCGGGATGCCGGCGAAGCGGACGTGGATGTCCTGCCCCGGCGTGCCGAGCGTGAACGAGGGCCTGCGCTGCGACGCGTCGGCCTGCTCGCGCAGGCTGATCTGCGACGACAGGGCGACCAGCTCGTTCAGCAGTTCGCGCAGTTCCTGCGAGGCGTCACCGCCGTCGAGGTTGGCGGTGATCTCGATGGGACGCGTGACCCGTTCGAGATAGGTCTTCAGTTGTTCCTTGAGATCGGCATCCAGCATGGCTTGCTCCATTTTCGGGGAATGATTTCCCCGGCCCGGCGCGTTGGCACCGGGGTGTTGCGGATTCGGGGCGGTCGCGGGCCGGCCTGTGCCGGCCCGCGACGGCAGGTCAGATCTTGCCGACCAGTTCCAGCGAGGGCTTCAGGGTCTTCTCGCCTTCCTTCCACTTGGCCGGGCAGACCTGGCCCGGGTTGTTGGCGACGTACTGCGCGCCCTTGAGCTTGCGCACGGTCTCCTTGACGTCACGCGCGATGGCGTTGTCGTGGATTTCCAGCGTCTTGATCACGCCTTCCGGGTTGATCACGAAGGTGCCGCGCAGGGCCAGGCCTTCTTCGTCGATGTGCACGCCGAAGGCGCGGGTCAGCTGGTGGGTGGGGTCGCCCACGAGCGGGAACTTGGCCTTGCCGACCGCCGGCGAGGTCTCGTGCCAGACCTTGTGCGAGAAATGCGTGTCGGTGGTGACGATGTAGACCTCGGCGTTGGCCTTCTGGAATTCGGCGTACTGCTCGGCGGCGTCTTCGACTTCGGTCGGGCAGTTGAAGGTGAAGGCAGCCGGCATGAAGATCAGCACGGACCACTTGCCCTTGAGCGAGGCTTCGGTGACTTCAACGAACTTGCCGTTGTGGAAAGCGGTCGTCTTGAAAGGCTTGACCGCGGTGTTGATCAAAGACATTGCATCGTCCTCTATGGGTGGGGGTTTGACTGGAGAAGCGCTAGGTTAGGGGCTGGCCGGCGATCAAGGAAATTGTTTGTTGGCATGACCTTGATAGGCAAAGCCAATGGCGCCGGCCGCCGGATCATGCCCGGCCGGGCGAGCCCGGGCAAAGCCGGAGCCCTCTTCCGACCCCGTCGGGGCGCGGCCGTTCAGGCCGGATTCAGCCCTTTGGACCGACAGTGGCCGTGAGCCTGGCCGGCCAAGGATGGTCTGCCCCCTCTCCGGCGCCGCTTGCGCCGGCCCCACTGGGAGCCTTTCATGGATGAAACCGCAGCCCTGGCCTCCTGCCAGGAACTCAACCGCTTCGCCAAGGCCGATCCGGGCGCGGGTGCGCCGGTTCTGGCGCGCGTGATCGCGATCTGCCAGCAGCTCTACGACGGCGAGCCCGACCTGCACCTGCTCAAGCGCCTGCGCCGCCTGCAGGACCTGATGCAGGACTGGACCTCGCAGGATGGCTGGCGGCTCTACGGCCAGGGGCCGATCGTGCTGCGCGGCGAGCTGGTGGAGACCATCGCCGAGATCGAGGATGCGATCTGCGCTTCGGTCGAGCTGCCGCTGGGGCTGCAACGCCATCCCGGCAGAGGCGGGGCGTACCGGGCGTACTAGCCGACCCCGTGTCAGCAAAAAGGGCGGAGCTTGCGCTCCGCCCTTGGATGGTTCCCGGACGGGAATCCCGCCGCACCCACTATATCGATACACCCAGATAGAGGGAGAACCAGACCTTGCCAACGGTTTCGTCGTTCGCGCGATCTGTCTTGCTAAGAAAATCCTTGCCGAACACAATGCCTGCCTTGTACTCCTCCGACTTGGCGCTGGTGATCACCATGCCGATGGCGGTAGAGAGGGCCGTCTTGTTCTCTGTTTCGCCACTGGCTCCCTCAACGGGGACCATGCCCACTCCTGCGGCGGCAATGGGAGTAAACGTCAAACCCCAAAAAATTGGCCAGTGATAGCCCACGTAGGGCGCGATGGTCGCTGAAGACTTGATGCTCTTCTCACCGCCAAGATAGTACTTGAAGGGCACGATCAAGCCACCGTACTCGAAGCCCCGCAGGCTGATTTCCATACTTTCAAAGTCAGCCCGCGGGATTTTGTAGGCGATGCCGGTAGCCACAAGATCATCGCCCTTGCAATCTTCCAGTGCCTTGGTTGACGGCGTGTCCAGATCATTATCGACCGACCCGATCTGGGTAAAGCGCAAATACACATCCGTATCCACTTCCTTGGAAATGCGCGCGACCGAACCAGCGGTGGCGCAGTATTCCTTGTCTGTTCCGGTTCCGTAACGCTTCTTGAACGGCCCTGCATTCGCGCGGAAGCGAGCCTTATCGCCAGCCAGCTTCCCCTTGCTGGAAGCGAAGACCGCAGCCTTTTCGGCCTCTTTCTCCGCCTTGTCGGCCTCCTCCTCCGCTTTGTCCGCGGCCGCTGCGGCCGCGCCTGCCGCCGCTTCCGCCTGCTGCGCCGCAGCAGTCGCGCTCGGCGCAGCTGCAGTTACCGGCGCGGCCGGGGGCGTTTCCGCCAACGCGGTACCCGCTACAACCGCACCAAGCACGGCCCCGAGCACTGGTGAAATAACTGATCTTCTCTCTTTCATCCTTGCATCCCCTGTTTGAATGCCAGCGACGGCTGGCGGTTGAAGATCGGTTGGCGCTGTCGCCAGAGGCCTGCCGGGCGGCGGCACGCTGACGGCGGGCACGGGGCGGGTCGTCGTGCTGGCGGAATCGGCAGATCGAGCTAACGTCGCTGGACCCAGCGCCTTGTAGAACAGCCTTGCGTAGTGCTCGGTGATGCGCGCGTGATCCATCGACCCCGGATTCACGACGCGTCGCGCGCTGATCCATTCTTCCTTCGTGTCGTTGAAGTACAGATCGAGCCGGTGTGGATACTTGAACAACCCACGCCGAGCACCTTCGACCAGGATCGTCAACGCACGGTCGGGCTCCAGCGCCAGATCTGGATTCCTGAGCAGATCGTCACCCCAGCCGAGGTTGTGCCCGACGCACTTGTAGTTCTGCTTCAACGACAGCTGCGCCAGCCCGCGCCCGTAAAAGGAACGCCCCTGGTCGTCGGGAATGGCGTAGTTCTTCTTGACGCGCCCTGGATGCTTGGCCATGTAATCGCCGAGCCGACTCACGACACAGGGCGTGTCGTCGCAGAACGCCTCGCGCACCGGCTGCATGCGCGAGACCGTCTCGCGATAGACCGTGCCCAGGAGATAAGCCAGCTGGCGCGAATCCCCTCCACCCACCGACTCCCATTTGTCGATGATGGCATCTGTGCCGGCGCGGCGAGTGCCCTCGGAGAAGTCCCTCCTGAGGTAGTACGGTTTGCCATCGAGCACGAAGACATCTCGCTTCTTGATCACTTCCGCGAGCTTCTG
Organism: Solimonas sp. K1W22B-7; assembly: GCF_003428335.1. GTDB lineage: Bacteria > Pseudomonadota > Gammaproteobacteria > Nevskiales > Nevskiaceae > Solimonas_A. The sequence goes on along the minus strand of NZ_CP031704.1, from coordinate 736,772 downwards.
CCAGAAGACGGCACGATCGATATTTACGGGCTGCGCCGCGGGTGGGACCACCGGCTGGACGGTGCACCGGATCGAATCGTCGTCCGCATCCGCAGAGGCTGTCGATACGACCAGCAGCAGCGACAACGCGCATGACAACGCTCGCCAGAGCGCGCGCCCAGAATTCCGCACGGCATCCCCCTTTTTGCCCCCACGCATCACTGCGCCATTCAGAACAGAAGCCGGGGCGACTGTCCCGCTTGGAAGGCCCGATGACGAATTCCCAGGTCCACATCGGGCCACAACGGCGCAACCTGCAGTGGCACCATCTCCAATCTGCGAGCAGATCGCAACCTGACGACTCAGTCAGGTTGTTGCCCGATTGACCTGGGCAAGGCTGCCGGGGCAAGCAGCTTCTCTATTCCCAAGGACCGGAGCGATCGGAATGCTTGCCGGGACGCACAAAAAAAGCCTGAAGCAGTTTGCTCCAGGCTTTCATTGGCCGCGCCGCTGCGAAGAGCAGGGTTCAGCGCCCCACCAGCGACCGCGCGATCACTTCCTTCATGATCTCGTTGGTGCCGCCGTAGATGCGCTGCACGCGCGCGTCGGTCCAGTAGCGCGAGATCGGGTACTCGGCCATGTAGCCGTAGCCACCGAACAGCTGCAGGCAGGCATCCACCACGCGGCCTTCCATTTCGCTGGAGGACAGCTTGAGGATGGCTGCGGTGGGGACGTCGAGCTTGCCCTGTTCGTAGAGGCGGCAGCATTTCTCGTAGAAGGCGCGCGTCACTTCGATTTCGGCCTTGACCTTGGCCAGTTCGAAGCGCGTGTTCTGGAAGCTGGAGATCGCCTGGCCGAAGGCCTTGCGCGACTTGACGTACTCCACCGTGCGCTCCAGCGCGCCCTCGGCGTGGGCCACGGCGGCCACGGCCAGCATCAGGCGCTCGCGCGGCAGTTCGTCGATCAGGTGACCGAAGCCGTTGCCGATGCGGCCCAGCACGGCGTCGGGGCCCAGCGGCACGTCGTCGAAGAACAGCTCGGAGGTGTCGGCGGCGTGCATGCCGATCTTCTCCAGGTTGCGGCCGCGGCGGAAGCCCGGCAGTTCCGTATCCACCAGGAACAGGGTGACGCCCTTGGCGCCGGCCTTGGTGTCGGTCTTGGCGGCCACGATCACCACGCCGGCGTGCTGGCCGTTGGTGATGAAGGTCTTGGAGCCGTTGAGGCGCCAGCCGTCGCCGTGCGGCGTAGCGGAGCTGCGGATGGCCTGCAGGTCGGAGCCGGTGCCGGGCTCGGACATCGCCAGCGCGCCGAAGCATTCGCCGCTGACCATGCGCGGCAGGTACTTCTGCTTCTGCGCCTCGCTGCCCAGGTGCAGGATGTAGGGCGCGACGATGTCGGAGTGCATCATCATGTTGGAGGTCAGCGACATGTAGCCCAGCCGCGCGCTCTCCTCGGCGATGGCGAAGGAGAAGGCCAGTGGCGCGGCGCTGCCGCCGTATTCCTCCGGCAGGTCCACGCACAGCAGGCCGGCTTCACCGAACTTGATGTACAGCTCGCGCGGCACGATGCCGGCCTTTTCCCATTTCTCGTAGTGCGGCTCGACTTCGTCGGCGAGGAAGCGGATGACGGTGTCGCGCCAGGAAGAGAGTTCGGCGCTGTTGGAGTCTGCGAAGGCCATGATGCGTTTACGGGCAGTTTCGGGGGGTGCCCGGCATCCTAGGAGGAGGCTGGTGAGGCGTCCTCACCGGTTCGGGGTAGGCTTGCTCGCGACAACGACCCTGTCGCGAGTCCCACAGGTATTTCCTGCGGTCACAAGCTCGCTCCTGCATGTGCGAATCCCGGCTCAGCCCCTCCGCTCCGCTGCCACATCCGGCAGCAGCACCGTGAGCAGGCCGATCGCCGGCAGGAAGGCGCAGACCTGGTAGACGAAGCCGATGCTGGTGGCGTCGGCCAGCAGGCCCAGCACGGCGGCACCGACGCCGCCCATGCCGAAGGCGAAGCCGAAGAACAGGCCGGCGACGGTGCCGGTCCGGCCCGGCAGCAGCTCCTGCGCGTAGACCACGATGGCGGGGAACGCAGAGGCCAGGATGAAGCCGATGGGCACGCTCAGCAGGCTGGTCCACAACAGGCTGGCATGCGGCAGCAGCAGGCTGAAGGGCAGCACGCCGAGGATCGACACCCAGATGATCGGCTTGCGGCCGAAGCGGTCGCCCAGCGGGCCGCCGGCCAGGGTGCCGGCCGCCACCGCGCCGAGGAACAGGAACAGATGCAGCTGCGCCGACTGCACCGACACGCCGAAGCGTTCGATCAGGTAGAAGGTGTAGTAGCTGGTGATGCTGGCCATGTAGAAGAACTTGGAGAAGATCAGCGCCAGCAGCACGGCGATGGCGGCCCTCACCTTGACCGGCGACAGTGCCACCGTCGCATTCGCCTGTGCCGCGCGCGGCTTGAGGCGCGCCAGGCCATGGCTCTTGTACCAGTGGCCGACGTTCCACAGCAGGAACATGCCCAGCAGCGCGAACAGCGAGAACCAGGCGACGCTGCCCTGCCCGCGCGGCAGCACGATGAACGCGGCCAGCAGCGGGCCGATGGCGGAGCCGGCGTTGCCGCCCACCTGGAACAGGGACTGCGCCAGGCCATGCTTGCCACCCGAGGCCATGCGCGCCACGCGCGAGGATTCCGGGTGGAACACGGACGAGCCGGTGCCCACCAGCGCCGCCGCCGCCAGCAGCGCGACGAAGCCGTTGGCATACGCCAGCCCCAGCAGGCCCACCAGCGTGAAGCCCATGCCCAGCACCAGCGAGTAGGGCTTGGGCTTGCGGTCGGTGTAGTTGCCGATCAGCGGCTGCAGCAGCGAGGCGGTGATCTGGTAGACGAAGGTGAGCATGCCGATCTGGCCGAAGCTGAGGCCGTGCGAGTCCTTGAGGATCGGGTAGATCGACGGCAGCAGCGACTGCATCATGTCGTTGAGCAGATGGCAGAAGCTGATCGCGGCAATGATGCCGAAAGCGGTCTGCTCGGCCGAGGGCGCGGCGGGGGCCGGTGCCTCGGGGGCGGTCACTTCACGCATGGATGTCTCCATAAACTCCCGGGGCGGGTATCAACCCTGGCGATGGCGCGGCACTCTACGCTCTATAATCCGTCCCGCTTGCGTGCCCGGGCACGCTTTCATCGAGATCGGGCCAACAATGCGCGACGTCCACTACCAGCCGCTGTACGACCGCGTGGCCAGTGCCGTGGTGGCCATCGGCAACGACTATCTCGCCGGCCACGTGGTGGAGCCGCATTCGCATGGACGCTCGCAGCTGCTCTACGGCGCCACCGGCGTGATGACGGTGGTCACCGAACACGGCGCCTGGGTGGTGCCGCCGGAGCAGGCGGTGTGGCTGCCGGCCGGCGAGGTGCACAGCGTGCACATGACCATGGGCCCGGTACAGACGCGCAGTGCCTTCGTGCGTCCCGACGCCATCCCCGGCCTGCCGGACCGCTGCCAGGTGCTGGGCATGTCGGCGCTGATGCGCGAGCTGCTGTTGCAGGCGGTGGACGTGCCGCTGGAATACGACCCGGCGAGCCGCGACGGCCTGCTGATGGCGTTGCTGCAGCAGGAGATGACGCGCCTGCCGGTGCTGCCGCTGTCGCTGCCCTTCCCGCGCGACCGGCGGCTGGCGCGGCGCTGCCGCAGACTGCTGGACCAGCCCACCCCGCATGACGGCATCGACCAGTGGGCCAAGGGCCTGGGCATGAGCCGCCGCGCCTTCACGCGCCTGTTCCGCGAGCAGACCGGCATGAGCTTCGCCGCCTGGCGACAGCAGGCCTGCTTGTTCGCGGCACTGCCAAGGCTGGCGGCGGGAGAAGCGGTGACCACCGTGGCGCTGGACCTGGGCTACGACAGCCCCGCGGCGTTCACCAGCATGTTCCGCCGCGCGCTGGGTGCGCCGCCGAGCCGCTACTTCAGCGCCGGCGGCTGAGTGCGCAGCCGGCTGGGGATTGAAATCAGGCAAACGCGACCGCTGTGCGCTGCGGGCTTCAGCTGAAAGTATCCCCCGTTTGAGGCATGAAAATAAGTGATACCGGGTATCAAATGGCTGCAATGGCTGCATAAGAATCGGGATGTTCCGAACCCGGTCTGAGGGGATTCTCAAGAGCACGTCGTACACCTCGCTGGATTTTCGGCGTCGGCCTTTTGCGTCTTCCGCGCAGGAGACCGGGTTCCGGGAAATCCGAGAGAGCTGCTCTGGCGTCAACGCTGTGGGGAGAAAAGAAATGCGAGCACCGAAGTTCGTTGGGTCTGTTGCCCTGTGCCTGTGGTCCGTCATGGCCTTCGCGCAGGAGACCATGGACGATGCTTTCCTCGACGACCTGCTCAAGTCTCCGGATTCCTCCCAGGAAGCAGAAGGCCCGCCGCCGGAAAGCACGGCCCGGTCGCAGGACACGGTGACCGCGCCCGCGAGTGCGCCAGCCTCGTCGCCGCAGGATGCCGCCGGTGAGCTGGAAACCCTGCCGGTCGAATCCGCGGATGTTCCCCTGCCCGCCTTGACGCCATCGAAGCGGGCGCCGAATCAGCCCCGGATCGAGGAGATCGTGGTGACCGCGCAGAAGCGCGCCGAGTCGATCCAGGACACTCCCATCTCGATGGCGGCCTTCGACGCGGAGATGCTGGAGCAGCGCGGAATTTCGGGAATCGACGACCTGCAGGGCAATGTGCCGGGTCTCAATGTCCTGGCCTTTCCGACGCAGGCCAGCACGCTGCGGCTGTTCATTCGCGGCATCGGCCTGAACGAGTCCCAGGTCACCCAGGACCCCGCCGTCGGCATCTACATGGACGGCGTCTACATCGCGCGGTCCGCGGGCCTGGCGCTGGACGTGACCGACCTGGAGCGGATCGAGGTTCTCCGGGGCCCGCAGGGCACGTTGTACGGCCGCAATACCACCGGCGGAGCGGTCAACCTGATTTCGAAGAAGCCGGACCCCGACGCATTCGCCATGCACTTCAGCGGCACCCTGGGCGACCGTGACCTGGGCAGCTTCAAGGGCACCATCAACATGCCCCTGTCCGACGATGCCGCCGTCAAGTTCGGCGTCATGATGAAGCGTCAGAACGGCTACGTGGAAAACACCGGCCCCGGCGGCGATTTCGGCGACCGCCAGTCATTGGGATTCCGCTTTGACGCACGCTGGCTGCCCGAGGACTGGCTGAAGATCGACTATGGATTCGACTTCACCGACATCAGCCTGTACTCGCAGATGATCCAGGCCGTACTGCGCCCGGAAAGCGACAAGGGCAGCGCCAACCTGATCCGTGAGTTCGGCGAATTGAATACGGTGTATTCGCCTCATCGGCTGGACAAGCTCGCCACGGGACTGCCGATGGAGGAGTCCGGGACCAGGATCCAGGGTCATGCGCTGATCCTCACGGTTCCGATGGACGACCATGAGCTCAAGTACATCGGCGCCTACCGTTCCCTGCTGGATCACTACTACACCGATCTCGGCGGCGGTGCCGGCTCAACCGAATTCAGGCTGGACAGCAACCGCTACGACGGCCCCGCGGCACGCGCCGCCTTCGGCGGGCCCTCGCCACTGGTGGTGCCGACGATCGACCAGAGCCAGTGGTCCCATGAGCTGCAGCTCAGCGGCGCTGCCTTCGACGAGAGCCTGCGCTACATCATCGGGGCGTTCTACTTCACGGAGGAAGCAACCGACCTGTCGCCCTATGCTCTTCAGGCCACCGCCGCCTTGCTGCCGGCGCAGGCTGACGCGCTGTACCGCCTGTTCCCCGATCTGGTGAACCAGGTCGCGTCATTGGCGGGCCCGCGTGTGGTCATCTTCAACCAGAGAGAGTCGGGCGCCGAGAACAGCGCTTTCGCAGCCTTCGGCCAGGGGACCTGGACCCCGGACTGGCTCGATCAGAAGCTGCATCTGACGGCCGGATTCCGGCACTCCAGGGACAAGCGGGAGGCATGGAAGAGCTACCGGCTCGACACCTATCTCGAAGTCAATCTCAATGGCCTCGGCCTCGCCCGCCTGCTGCAGAGCGCGCCTCCCTTCGACCATGTCGGCGGCAGCCGCGCCTATGACAACAATTCATACACCCTGATCGCGGCGTACGACCTGAGCCCGGAAGCGAACATCTACGCGAAGTACGTCACCGGATATCGCAGTGGCGGCTTCAATACCCGCGATCCCCAGCTCGACGGGAACTCGGGGCCGGCCAGCGACGGTACCGACTATGGATTCGGATTCGTGGACGGCTTTGCCCCGGAAGATCTTGCGGCAGCCGAGATCGGGATCAAGAGCGATCTGCTCGATGGCCGGTTGCGCGTCAATGCAGACCTGTTCAACACGGATCTGAAGAACATGCAGACCAACTTCCTCATTGCCGGCACGCTCGGCGACACCAAGGCCCGCAACGCCGGCCACGCCCGCCTGCGTGGCTTCGAACTGGAACTGATTGCGGCCGTTACCGATTGGCTGCGGCTCTCCGCCGAGTACTCCTATCTCGATGCCCGCGTCCTGGAAGTGATCGACGCCAACGGCAACAACGTGGCCGATCAGTATCCGTTCCCTTCTGCGCCGAAGCACTCCGGCGTGGCCGCCGCCGACATCACCCTGCAAGAATCGGCCTGGGGCGTCCTGCGAGGCACGGTCAACTACAGCTATACCGGCTGGACCGCCGGCGGCGGCTTGCCCGGGCGCGAAGATCTTTCCTATATCCCGTCCTTCGGGATCGTCAATGCGCGCCTGGGCCTCAGCGATGTCCAGTTCCGTCGCGGCAGCGCCAACTTCGCCCTGTTCGTTCAGAACCTGCTGGACGAGGAGTACATCACCACGACCATCCCGACCCTGCCGCACGCCGATCGCGCGGTCTTCTGGGGAGAGCCCCGCATGATCGGCGCCGAGGTCACCTACACCTGGTAGGCAGGCTATTACAGAAAAATGGATGAGATCTCTCCACGGCAGCGCAAAAAACAGGAGGTCCGCGATCGTCTGATCGCGGCCACGGAAAAACTCGTCTACCAGCAGGGTCTGGATGGCTTTACCGTCGACCAGATTGCCGATCGGGCAGGCGTGGGGCGGGTGACTTTCTTTCGATACTTCGATTCGCTGAACGCCGCCATCGTCCTTGCGTTCTATGAGAACCGGCTGAAGGCGATGCTTGGGTTTGTGCAGGCTGCACCCGCCGGGCTGGGGCCGGCGGATGCCTTGTCGTGGATGTTTGACCGGATGCTGCAGGTGTACGCAGCCGAAGGCGCCATCGTCCTGAAGCAGTTCATGACCATCCAGGGCTCCAGGGCACTGCAGGGGATTGCGCTTCAGTATCAGACCAGCGTCGTCGAGCCTGCCCTGACGGAGGCGATACGCCCGCGCTTTCCCTCCTGCAAGCCTCAGGATCTTCGTCCGCGCATCCTGGTGTCGTCCGCCCTCTCCAGTACACGCAGCATGATGGAGATCTGGACGGACAGCGGCGGGACCGTGGACCTGCAACGCCTGCTGCGATTTGCCATGCAGCAGATCAAGGATGGGTTCCCTGCAACCGAAGCCAGCACCGTGAAGAAAGCGCCTGCCGCCCGAAAAACTCCCGCCGGGAAGCGGGTACGTGTGTAGGACCCGTGCGCCGATGAAGATCGGCCTGCAGGCAGTTCAGGGGAGGGATCATCCGGTGGGCAGAAAACTGATTCGAATGGCGGGCTGGACACTCACCGTCCTGGTGATTCTGGTGACCGCACTGGTGCTGCACCTCTACCTGGAAGGCCGCCCGACACAGGGGCGACCACAGTACGTGGCCATGGGCAGTTCCTTCGCAGCCGGGCCGGCGATCACCGAGGAGGCCGAGAACAGCCCCTGGTTCTGTGCGCGTTCACGCGACAACTATGCGCATCAGCTCGCGAGACTGCGCGGCCTTTCCCTGGTGGATGTGAGTTGTGGTGGCGCCACGACAAAAGACATCCTCGAGGGTGGGCGGGCCTTGCAACCCGCCCAGATTGAGGCAGTGACGGGAGAGACCGAACTCGTCACCGTCACCATCGGCGGCAACGATATCGGCTACCTGGCCAATCTGATGGCGATGGGCTGCGATGACGGCACACCATGGTACGTACGCAGCATGGGCGGCTGCACGACACGCAGCATGGCAGCGATGGAGCAGGCCCTGCCGAAGCTGCTGAATCAGCTCGTCGCCATCATCGACGAAGTACACCGTCGCGCGCCCGCCGCCCAGGTCGTGCTGGTGAACTATCAGACCGTTCTTCCGGAGAGCGGGACCTGCGAGCGCCTTGGCTTGAGCGAGGCGCAGGTTGCGCGAATGCGCGATATCGCCGGGCAGCTCTCTGAGGTTACCTACGCCGCAGCGCAGGGGCATGGTGCCCTGCTGATGGATGCCGGTCGCATCACCCGGGGGCATGATGCCTGCGCCGAGGTCCCCTGGATGAATGGCATGCACCCTCCCGGTGGCTTGATGGGCGCGCCGCTGCATCCCTCGGTCGAGGGGATGACTGCCGTCGCGCAGGGCTTGAACGCATTGCTTGGCGAGCCGCAGCGGACGTCGAACTGAACGGCGGCCTCCATCGCAAGGCCCGCCGTGCCTTGAACGGGAAGCCCCGGCCAGGCGGTGGATGACGGCGTGCCGGCCGAATCGGCCTGACGAGGAGGAAGAGATGGATGCCCTGCGACACATCCCGGCACAGCCCACCCGCCGGGCGACCCAGGCCTTGACCGAACGGGAAATCGACATCCTCGAACTGGCGGGAAGGGGCTTGTCGGTGAAGGGCGTGGCGAAGGCACTGGGCATTACGCCTGGAACCGTCAGCTGGCATCTGAAGAACTCCTACCAGAAGCTCGGGGCGGCCTCCCGGGAGGAAGCCTTGCAGAAGGCACGCGCGGAGAAACTCATCGAGGCCGTGGCTATCTGCCAGGTCTGCGCCTGTGCAATGGCGTCGCGAACCGGGGTACCCTCAGGAGCGGGGTTTCTCCGGCGGTAGCCGCCGCAAACCTCAGTCGTTGCGGCGCTCCGCGAAGCGCCGGACCTTCCTTCAACCGGGGTGATGCTCCATGGCAGACAAATCCTTACGCGCCCGCAGGGAAAAACTCGTGCTGGATCACTTCGCCGACGAGGTGAGCCAGGAGTTCGACAAGGTGCTGGCCACCTTCCCGCATCCGCACTACGAACTGGTGCCCACCGGCGTGGTGCACGACGGGCACAGGGACGTGATGCGCTACTACGTCGATACCCGCAAGGCCTTCCCGGACCAGCGCCACGAGATGATCCAGCTGCGCCACAGCGACGACGCGGTGATCTGCGAGTTCTGGCTGCTGGGCACGCACAAGGGGCCTCTCGGCGCACTGCCGCCCACCGGCCAGAGCTTCCGCGTGCGCATGACCGCGTTCTTCATTTTCGACGGCGACCGGCTGGTCTGCGAGCGCATCTACTTCGACGTGCTGACGATGCTCAGGCAGTTGCTCGGCGGGGTGAACTGGAAGCGGCCGGCCGGTGCCCTGCTGGTGCTGCGCACGCTGCTGGGCGCCTTCCGGGAACTGGGCGGCAAGCGCTCCTGATCCCTACAGGGCTTTCAGCGCCTCGCCCTCGAAGGCCACGCCAGCCCAGCCGCTGCGCATGAAGTTGCGGATGTTCTGGTGATCCGCGGCGTCCGGGTGCTGCAGCACGTCCTCGCGGTAGTAGCGGCCGAAGCAGGCCAGGGTCTGCGCCTCGCTCAGTCCCTGCAGCTTCGCGAAGGAGAAAATCTTGCAGGAACCGCCGTTCTGGCCGGCGGCGTTCTCCAGTTCGCCGTTGCGGAAGGCGGTGGGCGTGTAGGCGTACGTCGCCTCGATGGCGGCGACGGTGTCGGCGAATTCGACGGTCTGGGGCTGCTCGCGCAGCTGCTGCAGGAAGGACTGTAGGGACATGGCGGAGATGGGGCCGGATGACGGAGCCCGGCATTCTAAAGCCTTCAACTCCAGCCCAGCGTGATCGCCGTGAGCACCAGGTAGCGCCCCAGCTTGGCCACGGTAACCAGCAGAAGGAAGATCGGCAACGGCTCGCGCAGCATGCCGGCGACCACCGTGAGCGGGTCGCCGATGACGGGCAGCCAGCTCAGCAGCAAGGACCATTTGCCGTAGCGCTGGTACCAGCGCTGCGCGCGCTCCAGCACCGGTCCCCGCTCCGGCGCCGCCGCCCTGGCGATGCCGCGGCCCAGCAGCCAGTTGATCAGCGAGCCCAGCACGTTGCCGACGGTGGCCACTGCCAGCAGCGCGGCCGGCGGGTAGCCGCCGAGCAGCAGGCCCACCAGCACGGCCTCCGACTGCGCGGGAAGGATGGTGGCGGCGATCAACGCCGACAGGAACAGGCCGCCGTAGGCGGCGAGATCCGCCATCAGGATGCGTCGCCGATGCTGTCGCCCACCCGCAGCACACCACCCGTGACGATGCGACAGCGCAGCCCGCCACGCTTGACGAAGAAGCGCACCGCCTCGCTGTAGGTGCGCTGCCCGAACAAGCCACAAGGCTCGCACAGGTCCAGCCCTTCCAGCTCCACCGCGCCGACACGGAAGCGCTGGCCGCAAAGCCCGTTGAGGCGCACGCCGGAGGTGACGAGGTTGCGTCGCGGCTCCTGGGGTGCCAGGGGCAGGCCGGTGGACTCGACGAAGGCCTCGATGCTTTCCAGCTCGATCAGCGTGAGCTGGCAGTCGGGCGACTCGCGGTGGGCGGCATCCTCGTAGCGGTCGCCGCGCAGGCCGACGTCGGCGATGGCTTCGGCCTCGACGAGTTCCAGCATCGGCTCGCCGCGCGCCGGGGCGATGAAGATGTGGCGGATCGAACCCACGGCGGCGGCTGGCGCGCGCTCAACGCTTCGCCAGCGCGCGGTGGTGCCAGAACAGCACCAGCGGCGCGCCGATGATTTCAAGGAGCATGAAGGCAACGAACTCTGGTGGCGGCATGCCGGCGAAGATCATCGACAGCACCCGGCCGAGGCCGCCGACGAAGATGGCGACGAAGATCGCGCGGAACAGCGTGCGCTCGACAGCCAGGCGCGGCACCAGCCACAGCGCCATGAGACCGAGCGAGAGCCACAGTCCACCGTAGAAGCGCAGGTTGTTGTCCAGCGCCGTGGCGCCCTGGAGCTGCAGCTTGGCGTAGATCGGGTCGTCCAGGCCCATCAGGGCACCGACGCCGATGCCTACCGCAACCAGACCGAACAGCAGGGTGAAGACCTTGAGCGAGCGGGGGGCCTGCATGCTGTACTCCGTGGGGGCTGCCGGAAGAGTCTAGCGGCGCGCGCAGGCCTTGTAGAAGGCGTCCAGGTCCTTCTCGTGCGCTGGATTGCCGGGGCCATCGTCGATGCTCAGCTCATGGATGCTCTGGAACGGCGCCTGCTCGCAGCCCTCGGTGCAGGCGTGGCTGTAGCGGACCATGCCGTCGCGCTTCGCCTGCTGCGTGCTGCGACCGAACACGAAACTGCTGCGCCCGGCGCCATTGCGGCGATGGCAGGCGATCCCGGCGATGCTGACGCCGCTGGCGGCCGGCTCCGGGGCCCTGGCCTTCTTCTTGCCCTTGCCGGCCGGCTTTTGCGGGGACGGCGCACGGATGGCGATGCTGCAGTAGGCGGCGCTGCCGTAGTGCTTCGCCTCGCCGGTGGGCGTGCCCTTGGCCGGGTCCCACTGGTCCAGGGCGACAGCGAGGCTGGTGCCGGGCTGGCCAGCCGTCTCCCGCGCCAGCTGGTCCAGCAGGTCCCAGTCCAGCGTAATGGTGTTGCGGCTGAAGTCGCTGGCGCGCGACAGCTGCCAGAACGTGCAGGCGGCGGCATTCGGCGACATCAGGACCACCTGGTCGTCCCAGTCGGCGGCCTGGCAGGGCAAGGCAAGCAGGAATGCGGCCACGGCGAACAGTCTGCGCACGGAATCTCCCCTTATGGTTTCGTTGTTGTCGGTTACGGCTGAAGCGGAGGATAGGCCCTAGGACCGCCCACGAAAAAGGGCCGGGGCGGCTGCCTGGCAGCCCGCCCCGACCCTCTTTCAATGCGGCCTTACTTGGCCGGCGACGGGTGCGCCTGCTTGGCGGTCACCTTCTCCGGGTTCTTCAGGGCGAAGCGCTTGGAGACGATGCGGTTGTTGCGGTTCAGGCGGTAGACCGTGGTGGCCATGGGAATGCACTCGTGGGGTAAATGAGGGTGCGCAGCATAAGCCTTTGCACGGGCCGGCGCCCGCCCGGAGGGGCCGCCCCTCATTTGCTGCACCGCCACTAGATACAAGCTACTGGGGGCTCAAGCCCGCCGCGGCGGGGCCGCTAGGTCTCCGGATACCCCCAGAAAAGCCCCACCGGAGAATGCCCATGGCCGTAGCCGACGCCCAGAGCCTGCTGGACCACATCAACAACCTCCCCACCGTGCCCAAGGCGATCCGCGACCTGATGGTGGAGTTCGACAAGCCCGAGGCCGACGTCGGCCGGGTGTCGCGCCTGATCGGCGCCGACCCGGTGCTGTCGGCCAAGCTGCTGCGCATGGCCAACTCGGCCTTCTACCACCGCAAGGGCACGGTCAACCGCCTGCAGGACGCGGTGGTGTTCGTGGGCACCCATGCCACGCGCAACCTGGTGATGTCGGTGGGCTTGTCGGGCGCCATCCGCTTCCCGGCGCAGTTCCCGGCGCAGTCGTTCTGGCGCTACAGCCTGCACTCGGCAGTGGCCGCGCGGCACCTGGCACATGCCCTGCACGCCGACGCCGAGACCGCCTTCGCCGTGGGCCTGATGCGCGCGCTGGGCGAGCCGCTGGCGGCCAGCGTGATGGGCACCGAGATGTCGGCGCTGGACCAGGTCTGCCCGTTCTACGACGAGGCCCGCACCGGCGCCGAGCGCAGCCGCCTGGGCTTCACCTACGTCGACGTCACCGCCGCACTGGCGGAGCGCTGGCACTTCCCGCAGCCGATGGTGGCGGCGCTGCGCGAGTCGCAGGGCGCCCCCGAGGGCCCGGACAGGAACCTGGGCCAGCTGGTGGCGCTGGGCGCCTGGATGGCCGGCGAGTTCGAATGGCGCCGCAGCCCGCCCTCGCAGCTGCCGGCGGTGGTCACGGCGCGCCTGCGCTCGCTGGGCCTGGAAGACTCGGCGCTGCACGACATGCCCTCGCTGCCGCATATGTCGGAAGGGCTGGAAGCGCTGGTGCACTGAGGGGCACCGGCCCGTCATGGCCCCTGCCCTGGCGATCTGATGGGGGGCGGCCCAGCGCCGCCCCTGCGGTCCTCGCCCTGCAAGCCGGACTTCCCGGGTGCTACCCTCCCCGGGTCTGAAGTCGCCGCCCGCCGGATGGCACGCCGCATGCGTGCTTCTGCCCGCTCACGACATCCCCATCCAGAGCGGCCAGCCGGGCAAGCAAGACCCTTGAATCATCCCATTCCCATCAAGCTGCGCCTTGCCTGGAGGCAGGGCCGGCTGTCCGTCGCCGACGCGGTGCAGACCGCGCTGGACGACGCCTCCGCGGAAGCCGCCGAGGCGTCGCTGCCGGCGCCGGCAATCGCGCCCGTCCCCGCAGCCCCGTCCCCGGCACCGGACGCAGGCATTCCCACCCCCGACCCCACCCCACCCGGAGCAGCGCGCATGGCAACGATCCATTTCATCGGCGGCGAGAAGGGTGGCGTCGGCAAGTCGCTGATGGCGCGCCTGATGGCGCAATACCTGATCGACCGCCAGCTGCCCTTCCTGGGCTTCGACTCCGACGGCTCGCATGGCGCGCTGCTGCGCTTCTACGCCGACTACGCCTCGCCGGTGGTGATCGACGACTACGCCAGCCTGGACAAGGTGGTGGAAGCGGCCGTGGACGATCCCCAGCGCCGCATCATCGTGGACCTGGCGGCGCAGACGCAGCGGCCGCTGGTGCGCTGGATGGAGGAATCGGGGATGCTGGAACTGGCGCGCGAGTTCGGCATCACGGTGCGCTACTGGCACGTGATGGACTCGGGCCGCGATTCGGTGGACCTGCTGGCGAAGCTGCTGGACCGCTTCGGCGCGCAGCTGGACTACACCCTGGTGCTCAACCAGCTGCGCGGCGAGGATTTCGACATCCTCGAGGCCTCCGGCCAGAAGGAGCGCGCGCTGGCCCTGGGTGCCAAGCTCGTCTCGCTGCCGAAGCTGCATGACGCGGCGATGACGCGCATCGACGCGCGCAGCACCAGCTTCTGGGCGGCCGCCAACGACGGCGTCGGCCTGAGCCTGATGGAGCGCCAGCGCGTGCGGGTCTGGCTGGCCAAGGCCTACGCAGAGCTGGAGCAGGTCGGGGCTTGAAGCGTCATGCGGGCGTGACGCTGGACGACGCCCGCTCCGCTCAGGCGGCGGTGGCTGCCCTGCCGCCCGCCTGCCGCGCCCACAGCCGCAGACCCATCAGCGCCAGCAGCAACACCACGCCCAGCAGGTACTCCGGCCCCTGCGGAATGCGCTTGGCGAAGGACACCAGGAAGATCAGCCAGACGTAGTGCGCGCCCACCGTGTGCAGCAGCTTCCAGCGGCGCGCACCCAGCAGCGCCACCATGCGGTCGAAGGAAGTGGCGGCCATGGCGAAGATGAAAACATAGGCCAGCCCGCCGCCGATGCGGTTGGCCAGCGGCGAGATCGTGCCGAACTCCACCGGGTCCAGGCGGGCGAAGGCGACGATCGCCGCCAGGTGCATGGCATGAGAAGCGGCGAAGGACACGCCGAAGTAGCGGCGATTGCGCAGCAGCCAGGTGCTGAAGGCGCCGGGCCACAGGCGCCGCAGCGAGGCGGCGGCAAAGGCCAGCGCGAACAGCGCCAGCGAGGTGCGCGCCGTGGCGCGGATCACCAGGCGGATGCCGTCCTCGCCCGGGACGGTGGCCAGCATCGCAAGGCACATCGCCGCGAGCAGCACCGTGATCAGCCAGAACAGATGCCAGCCCTGCAACAGACGCCGTGAAGATTCGCCCATGCCGCTCTCTCCGTTGATCCCCGGGCGCAGGTTGCGGCGACTGCCGGTAGGGTGCAAGCAGTAAATCCGGGGGCTTCGGCCGCATCGCGTAGAATCCGCGGCCCTGCATCGAGCCGCCCCCATGATCCACGTTCCCCCCTGCCCCCGGTGCCAGCTGGAAAACACCTATCCGGACGGCGAGACCTTCATCTGCCCGGACTGTGCCCATGAGTGGCCGATGGTGGCAGCAGCAGCGGCGGCGGAAGAGGCCAGCGATGCGTTGGTGGTGAAGGACGCGCACGGCAAGCTGCTGGCCGACGGCGACTCGGTGACGCTGATCAAGGACCTCAAGCTCAAGGGCTCGTCCACCACGATCAAGGGCGGCACCAAGATCAAGGGCATCCGCCTGGTGTCGGGCGACCACGAGGTGGACTGCAAGGTCGACGGCATGAGCATCATGCTCAAGGCCATGTACCTGAAGAAGGCCTGAGGCTCAGTCCTCAGCGCGGGTGCAGCCCCAGCTGCGCCAGCAGGCGTTGCGGCATGAGCAGGCGCAGCGCACGGACCGTGACCCGGGCGTCGGGCAGCAGCATCGTACCGAGTTCCAGCTTTACTCCTCCCTCGCCGTGGAAGCGATACCAGCCGCGCTGGTAGGACACACGCCGCACCTGCTCCCACGCCAGTCTCTGACGGCGAATGCCGCGCAGACCGAGGAAGGACTGCGACAGCCCCTCGTTGTCCAGCTCGATCGATCCCAGGCTGTGGAAGCGTGCGAGCAGCCAGCCGCAGGCGAGGATCAGCGCGATGCAGCTGGCAACAGCGAAGGCGTGGTTCCAGCTCAGCTGCGAGGCCTGGCTGAGCAGGCCTGCAAGCATCAGCAGCATCGGCGGCAGCGGGGCCACGCCCAGCAGCAGTCGCCGCCAGGACGGGATGCGCAATCGCGGCGGGGCTTCGAGCTCGAGACCCTCTGCGCCCTCTCCTGCCGGCACACCCTGCCGCGGTGCCATCGCCACGATCCATTTGCGAAACAGCACGGTGAACTCCCTTTCCCCAGGTGTTGGGGGGAGTGTGCTGAGAAGCGGTTGCCTCTTTGTAGTAGAGAAAAATTACCGACGGCGCCGCAAAGCTGCCCTGCATCGCGTCTGGCGACACAGGCTGTCAGCCATCGGCCGAAATGGCGTAGGACCCTTCCGACAGGGCATTCATAACGGGCCGTTCTGCTAGAACCTCGTCAGGGTTTCTCGTAACCCACCCGATGCACCCAGGAGCCGCGATCCTCATACGGCATGGTCACGCAACTCGTGCCCGGGATCGTATCCGAGCCCGGCCCGATCACGCCCGACAGCGAGCACAGCTGCGACCGCGGATGGATGCGCAGGCACTTGCCCAGGTCCGCCACCGTCAGCGGCGTACCGCTGTTGTACTGCGCCGCCAGCGCACTCATCGCGCGGTTCAGCGCCGCCAGCATCACGGCGTCGCGCCCGCGGTTGGCGGTGTAGTCGCGGCGCAGGGCCAGGCCGGAGCTTTCCGGCTTGAGGATGCGCAGCACCAGGTTGTCCATCACGCTCTGGTCGTAGACGTGGCTGCCGACGCCGGCGACGCGGCCGTAGACCGTCAGGCCGGCCCCGGCGTCGGGGTTGTTGGGATCGGGATCGGGCACGCCGCTGTCGATGACGTGCTCGCGCAGTTCGCCGAACAGCTCGTCGCGCAGGCCGATGACGATTTCGCCGAACAGGGTTTGCGGCACGCCATCGCGCGTCTCGGCGGACTCCACGTCCTGCGTCGGGCCGAAGGCATCGCCGTTCCAGGCCAGCACCTGATCCAGCGCGGCCTTCTGCACCTCGCTGAGCTGCGCGGCAGCAGTGCTGCGGAAGCTGCGCAGCAGCGGCAGGTATTCGCGCGCGCGGTGATCGCGGATGCCGTGGTGGCGGTCGATCCCGCGCAGGTCCTGGAAGCTCCAGTCGCTGCGGCTGGCGAGCTTGTCGAGCACGCTGGTGACGCGGCCGCCGGCGCCGCCGGGACGCGAGGTGCTGCCCAGGCCCTCGCCGTCGAGCCAGCCGAAGGCGGGTTTGTTGTTCCAGTTGCCGACGTAGCCCTGCGGCGGATCGACCACCTGCGGCAATTCGCCGAAGGCCAGCGGCGCGCCGAAGTCGTAGGCGCCGGTGCCGGGGCTGGGCAGGCGCATGTCGCTGTCGGGGCTGCGGCGCAGGAACAGGCCGGGGTGGAAGTAGGCGATGTGCCCGTCGCGCGTTGCCACGGTGACGTTCTCGTTCCAGGTGACCTTGGCGGTGGCGGCCTTGAACTCGGCGAAGGTCTTCGCCTTGGACCAGGCCGTGACACCCTCGATGGTCTCGATCTCGCGCTGGAACATGGCGTACTGGACGCTGCGCGCCAGCCCCGCCGCGTCGTCGCGCGCCACGATGGGTCCGTGCACGCTGCGGCAGATGCGCGCCGGCACGCTGAGGATCGCCGGGCCGGCCGGGATGCCCTGCGTGGCGGCGCGGTAGCGGATGCTCTCGTCGCGGCAGTCCATGTCCTTCCACTGGCCGTTGTGGAAGTACTGGTCGGCTGCGCAGGTATTGGCGGCCTGCTGCGCGGTGGAACAGATCGTCTCGATGAAGGAGTCGATGGTCTTGCTGTAGCCGGTGGTCAGGCCCCAGGCGGCGTGCTCGCTGTAGCCGATGCCCACGGCCGGCAGCAAGGGCACCGAGGAGCCGCGCGAGTGGTAGTCGCCGGCATGCAGCTCGAACTCCACCAGCAGCAGCGGGTAGCTGTAGCCCAGCTGCGGGCCGCTGACCATCAGCGTGCCGCGGTCGCGGGTGCGCGAGGGGGCGAGCGCATAGGCCATGCTGCCGCCGTGCAGGTGGGCGCGCAGTTCGCCGAGCGCTTCGATCACCTTGCGCGTGGCGGCGCGGGCCGCGGCGGCTCTTTCCTTTGTCGCCTTATTACCCGGACCGTTCACCCCGAGTAGCGCCGCCGAAGGCGCCGCGTATCGAGGGGCTGCGCCTGCCTTGGAGCCCTTCCCCTTCGGATAGACCACCTCGCCCGCCGCGCCCAGCCCCGCCGGCAGGCTCGGCGGCGCAATCGGCAACGTGCAGGGGAATGGCGTGGCGGCGTGGCCGCTGCCGGGGCCCTTCCACAGCGTGTCGGGCAGGGTCAGCGCCCAGTCCGCCATCTGCCGGAACACAGCCTCGCGACCGGCGGCGGGCTCCGCCTGGTTGGAGAAGCTGCCGGAAGCGCGCGGCACGCTGGTGATGGCCTTGGGATCTTCCAGCCAGGTCATGTCCTGGAAGGCCTTGTAGGCTTCTTCACGCGAGCCGTAGGCGGCCTCCAGCTGCTTGAGCATCTGGATGTTGAGGAACTCGTTGCCGCCCTCGGCGGCGACGAAGCGCGTGATGTAGACGCCGGCGGCCAGCACGTCGCGCACGGTGAACGGCGCGGGGATGGTGGTGAGCAGCGCGTACTCCGCGGGCAGCAGCGTGGGATTGGCCAGTACCTGCGCGCGCCAGGCATTGGCACCGTCGACATAGCCCAGCACCGCGTCCTTGGAATCCTGCGAGCCGGCCTCGAACATCGCCTGGTACTCGGCGTCGGTGTAGGTGACGGTGCGCTGCTGGATGTCGGCCGGCACGCCGCCGCAGCCGGTCAGCTCGGCAAAGTTGCCCACGCCCATGCGCCGCACCGCGTCCATCAGGAACAAGCGGTCCTGCGCTATCGCATAGCCCACGCCATACCAGCCGTCGCGTACGTTGGCGGCATGGATGATCGGTACGCCGTAGCTGTCGCGGTAGATCTCGACGCCTTCCCTGGGCACCAGCGGCGTGCCGGGCCTGGTGCCGAGCAGGCCGGGCTTGGCGTCGAAGCTCCAGTACATCAGGCGCTGGTCGTCGACATGCGCGCCATAGTCGCCGGGATTGCCGGTGAGCAGGCCCTGTACCTGGCCCGCCAGCGAGAAGAAGCCGGACTGTCCCGGCGGCAGCGCGGTCTCGGCCTTGAGCACGAGATCGGCCGGCGGCGTGACGGGGCCGCCGCCACCGTTGCCGTTGCCGTCCGCCTTGTCGTCGGAGCGGCTGCAGGCCGCCAGCAGCGCCACCGCGGTCACCGCGATTACCAGGGGCTTGCGCATGTTCTCCTCCCGCTCTTTTGTTTGCAGGGAGTCTATCCCAGCCGACCGCGGGCACCGCCGGGAGAGTTAGCCTACAGCTTCAACAGCTGCGCCTCGTACACCGCCAGCTCCGGCCGGGCGCTGCACAGCGCCCCCAGCGCGCCGACGAAGGCCCGCGATTCCGGCACCATGAAATGCGTCTTCAGCGCGGCGCCATCGGCCCACTGCTCGACGAACACCAGGCGGTTGGCGTCTTCCACGTCGCGATGCACGGCATGGGAGATGCAGCCTGGCTCGGTGCGCGAGCGGCGCACGTGTTCCAGGCTCAGGGCGACGGCCTGCTCGATGTGCTCGGGCTTCACGGCGGCGCTGCCGGTGACGAGGATCATGCTCAACTCCCGAACGGCCAGACGCCGTTGGTGAACCGCAGCACCATGAAACCGTTGTCGTGGCAGGTGGTCCACAGCTCGCCGCGCTCGGGGATGATGCGGATGTTGGCGGTGCACCAGTCGGTGTCCAGCGCCAGCGGCGAGACGACGTTGCCGTTGCCGCCGGGCAGCGCCAGCAGGCCCTGGCCGGTGCCCAGCGGCACGCGCAGGAAGACGTTGCCGGCATGGAAGGAATGCGGCAGCTGTGCGGCCTTGCCCTTCTGCGCCGGCGGATTGTAGTAGGCGATCTCGCGCGGCCGCAGCGGATCGCGGATGTCGAACACGCGTATGCCGGAGGCCCACTCGCTGCAGGCCATGATCGTGGGATCGGTGGTGCGATCCACGTCGCAGTAGTGCGCCTCGTAGTTGAACAGCGCGCCGTTGCTGGCGCCGTCGTTGGCGACGCGGCTGCGGTGTTCCGCCAGCTGCGCCTCCAGGCGCACATGCGACACGATCTGCGGCCGGGTCTCGTCGGCGATGTCGATGAAGCGCACGCCGCCCTGGCCGTTCTCGTCGATGAAGACGATGTAGGGCCGGCCCTTCACGGTGATGGGGATGGTGGTCTGCGCCAGGCTGCCGTCGGCCCAGAACAGCGAGGAGATGACGCGCGCCTGCGGCAGCGGCTTGCGCGCCTGGATGTCGCTGATGTCGACGATCGTCAGGCCGTTGCCGAGGAAGGGCGAGACCGCGCCGATCTGCGCCAGCAGGTTGGCGACCGTGGTGCTGAGGCCATCGACGTTGAGATTGGTGGTGAGGTTGCCGGGCTGCGCGAGATAGGCGCGGTTGCCGTCGGCGCTGATGCTGAGCCCATGCACCGGGTGCAGGCCGACGTAGAGCAGGCGCGGCGATTCCGGCTCGGACAGGTCGATCGCGGTCAGCGTGGAGTAGTAGGTGGAGCTGGCGTAGTAGGTGCGCCCGTCCGGCGACCAGGCACCCTCGTGGCCGCTGGGCAGGTTCAGCGGCACGCTGGCCTTGAGCACCGGCTGCGTGCAGTCGCCGGAAACGTCGTAGACGTCGAAGAACGGCAGGCCGAAGCCGCCCACCGGCTCGTAGCCGGCGACGCCGGCCAGCAGGCCCTGTGCACTGGCTTTGAGCGACTCCCAGTCGTTGAGCATGGCCAGCGTGCGCAGTTGCCCGGTAAGCCGGGGCTGCGCGGGATCGGATACGTCGAGCACCTGTACGCCGCCGGGGTTGAGCACCGTGGAGAGGTTGGGGAAGCTGGTGTTGAAGTAGCCGCAGTCGCCGTGCCAGGTGAACTGCAGGCCGGCGCCCTGCCCCTGGTACTGCCCGACCCGCTCGAGGTTGCACTGGTAGCCGTGCTGCGAGCGCTCGCCGACGCGGTCCTCCAGCGGCACCTGGCCCTGCAGGCCGGTCTCCGGCAGCGAGCCGGGGCCGCAGCGAGCCGCCGGCACCGCGCCCTCCATCAGCGGCGGACCGCCGCCGCCTTCCGTCACCGGGGCACTGGACTGGCCGCAGGCGGCGAGCAGCAGCGCCAGCAGCGGGGCCAGGGTGCGTGGCTGGGCCATGGCGGGGTCTCCTCGTATTTAATTATTTATGGACAAATCTTATATTCGTCTAATATTGGATACCAGCAGTAAATGTCCAACAAGCTCAGGACCGTATCGACATGACGACGCAAGCCGCCGGGAAACGCGGGTTCCGGCGCCCTACCCCGGACCACCTGCTGGCGCTGGCCACCGCGCGCTTCAAGCGCGGCGAGTTCGGCGACATCGAGGGCATGGCGCGCGAGCTGGGCGTGTCGCGCGCCACCGCCTATCTCTGGGCCGGCAACGCCGACCGGCTCTGCGGCATGGTCATCTGCGGGCTGGCGGAGCGGACCCATCGCGAATCCTGCGCCGCCACGCGCCGCGGGCCCGGCCGTGCCGCACAGGTGCTGGTCCGCTCGATGCGCGCGATCGCCGGATCGCGCGCCTTCCGCCGCTTCCTCGAGGCGGACCCGGAGAAGGGCCTGCGCATCGTCGCCTCCAAGAACGGCCCGGTGCAGCAGAAGTCCATCGAGCTGACCCAGGCGCTGCTGGAGGAAGAGGTGGGCCAGGGCCGCCTGCGGCTCGCGGTGGATGCGCACACCCTGGCCTATGCCCTGGTGCGCCTCGTCGAGTCCTTCCTCTATGCCGACCTGATCGCCGGGGAAGAACCCGATCTCGACAAGGCCGAAACCATTCTGCGGCTCCTGCTGCACCCCGGGCGCAGGAGGACGAGCGTTAGCAGGCCCTAGCCGCGCGGAGGCGCTAAGATCGGGCCACCAGGGCCCGGCAGAGGCCCCCGCGTATCCCGAGGAGACCGAGATGCCCCGCCGCAACCCCCTTGCGTTCATTCCCTCCCTGATCCTGGCCGCGGGCCTCGCCGCCTGCGGCAGTTCCAGCGCCCCCTCCGGCACGGCCGGCGGCGGCGGCTCCGGCAGCCTGCCGGCGGCAGACGACGCGCCCGAAACCGGCATGCAGGGCCAGGTGCCGCTCACCGACCAGCTCAACGGCCGCTCCGCCAACGGCTACCGCAAGGGCCTGAAGCTGGTGGGCCAGAACACCATCATGGACCGCGGCGCCAATTTCGGCCTGGCCTGGATCGGCGACTGCGCCTACGTCACCACCACCTCGGCTGCGCAGCTGATCGGCGCCAGCAGCACCTCGGGCCTGCCGCTCAACAGCCCGCTCAACGGCATGGCAGTGATCGATGCCGCCGACCCGAAGAACCCGAAGCTGGTCAGCATCCTGCAGAGCCCGGCGATGCTGCAGCCGCACGAGTCGCTGCAGGCCAGCGAGTCGCGCAAGGTGATCGTCGCCACGCAGTCGATGGGCACGATCCTCGATGTCTACGACGCCAGCGACTGCCGCCACCCGGTGCTGAAGGCCACGCTGCAGATCGCGCCGCAGATCTCCGTCGGCGGCCTCAACGAGGGCCTGACCTTCCGCGGCCATGCCATGTGCCTGTCCAGGGACGGCATGACCGCCTACGCCACCACCACGATCGCCTACATCAACAACGCCGCGATCGACCTGAGCGATCTCTCCAACCCCAAGGTGGTGAAGCGCTTCGGCCCGGCCGCGCACGACTGCGGCGTGAGCCCGGACGGCAACCGCCTGTACCTCGCGCCCTTCGGCCCCGGCGGCACGCCGCTGCTTCCCAACGGCATGTACATCCTCGACAGCAGCGACTTCCAGCGGCGCGTCGCCGCGCCGGAATTCCGCACGGTGGGCCAGATCAACTGGACGCCCTTCGGCGAGGGCCAGGCCGTGACCTCGGGCTCGCACACCGCGCGCCTGTTCAGGCAGGGCAACAGGAGCTACGTCTTCAGCAGCGACGAATGGCCGGTGGACCTGCCCTGCCCCTGGGGCCACGGCCGCATCATCGACGTGACCGATGAAACCAACCCGGTGAAGATCAGCGACATCACGCTGGAAGTGCAGCAGACCGGCAACTGCCTCAGCTCGCAGCTGGACATCGCCAACTACTCCTCGCACTACGTCGGCTTCGACGACGAGAACAACGCCACCGTGCTGTTCACCACCAACTACGCCTCGGGCCTGCGCGTCTGGGACATCCGCGACCCGGCCAACCCGCACGAAATCGCCTACTGGATGCCCAAGCCGGTCGGCGGCACCGCGCTGCTGTCCACCGGCATGCAGGTGGCGCTGGCCAACGGCACGCGCTGGGACTCGGTGGGCACCTACGTGCGCTACCGGCCGGAGAAGGGGCATGTCTGGATCGCGGGCTATACCTCGGGCTTCCAGATCCTGCAGTTCACCGAGTCGGCGGGGCCGACGGCGCCGCGGCCGAGGGGGAGGCGCTGAAAATTCATTTCCCCTCTCCCACTTGCGGGAGAGGGGTAGGCGAGGGCATGGATGCCCGAGGTAGGGCAACGCATGGAGCAGTTGCCGAGGAGAGGGTTTCTGTAAATCGTGGGACAGCCCACCCGGCCAGGCTCTACAGACACCCTCTCTCCCGCGTTTTGCCGAGCTGGGGAGTGACATTGAGTCACTCCCCAGTAAGCAAAAGCGCTCTCTCCCGCAAGCGGGAGAGAGGAGCAAAGCCTTGCGCCGTTGCCATGGCGTTGCTCTGCCTCCCCCTCCCCGCCTCCGCCCACTCCTTCGGCAAACTCTACAACCTGCCGATCCCCTTCTGGATGTACCTCTACGGCGCCGCCGCGGCGCTGTTGCTGTCGTTCCTGGTGATCGGCTACGGGGTGTCCGAGGCCAGCGCCCTGCGCAACGACCGCTCGCGCGATCTGCCGCTGCGCTTTCCGCGCCTGGCCCTGCCGCTGCTGCAGGCA
The DNA here is from genome assembly GCF_003428335.1 of Solimonas sp. K1W22B-7. GTDB lineage: Bacteria > Pseudomonadota > Gammaproteobacteria > Nevskiales > Nevskiaceae > Solimonas_A. The sequence continues at coordinate 713,076 of NZ_CP031704.1, read as the reverse complement.
CTCAGCGTCGCCAGCCTCGCCTTCACCATCCTGGCCGGCTTCATCGGCACGCAGCAGCCCTACTTCAACTTCAACATGACCTGGTTCTGGGTCGTGTTCCTGCTGGGCTTCACCTGGCTGTGCGCGCTGGCGGGCGACCTCTATGCCGCGCTCAATCCCTGGAAGCTGCTGAGCGCCTGGATGGGCGAACGGCCCGGGCGCTGGCGCTATCCCGCGCGTCTCGGTTCCTGGCCGGCGCTGCTGCTGTACATGGCCTTCATCTGGCTGGAACTGTTCTCGCAGATGAGCCCGCGCATGCTGTCGGCGCTGCTGCTGGGCTACACCGCGCTCAACCTCGCCGGCGCCTGGGCCTTCGGCCGCAGGGACTGGTTCGAACGCTGCGAATTCCTCGGCCTGTTCTTCGCGCTGATCGGCCGCTGCGCGCCGCTGGAATGGCATGCCGGCGGGCTGCGCCTGCGCCAGCCCTTCATCGCGCTGCTGCGCGAGCCGGCGCAGGACTACAGCCAGCTGCTGTTCGTGCTGTTCATGCTGTCCTCCACCGCCTTCGACGGCCTGCACGAGACCGTGCCCTGGGTGGAAGGCTTCTGGGTGAGCCTGTATCACCAGCTCACGCCGCTGCTGGGCAGCAACATCGTCGACACCTACCCGCTGCTCCGGCAGCTCTACCGCCTCTACCAGTCGGCCGGCCTGCTGCTGTCGCCGCTGCTGTACCTGGCGATCTACCTCAGCTTCCTGTGGCTGGCGAAGAAACTCGCCGGCAGCCCGCTGCCGCTGCACACGCTGGCGCTGCGCTTCGCCTGCTCGCTGGTGCCGATCGCGCTGGTCTACCACGTCACCCACTACTACACGCTGCTGCTGACCCAGGGCCCTCAAGTCCTGAGACTGGCCTCGGACCCCTTCGGTTTCGGCTGGAACCTGCTGGGCACCGCGCAATGGCGCCAGGTCGCCATCCCGGACGCCGGCGTGGTCTGGCATACCCAGGTGGCGCTGATCCTGGCCGGGCACATCGTCAGCGTCTACCTCGCTCACCTGGAGGCAATGAAGCTGATGCCGGGCCGCCGCCAGACCCTGCTGAGCCAGCTGCCGATGCTGCTGCTGATGGTGGCCTACACCACGATCGGCCTGTGGGTGCTGTCGCTGCCGATGACCAGCCAGACGCCGGGCTGATCCTCCGGGCGCGATCTTTTTCCCTCGAATCAAGCGGTTCACGGGGGCGGAACCCCCTGAATCGGAGGAAAACCGGCCTCGTTCATGCCCCTGACATGAACTGACCCGAAAATGAAACTTTGGTCACCTTCCGGCCGCCGCCCTGGCCAGCATGCAGCTACAGCCGCCCCATTTCGCAGAGTTGATCGAGCTCATCGAGCAACGGGCGGTCACTCCCGTCTTCCAGCCGATCATCGACTTCGGGGCGCAGCGCGTACTGGGCTTCGAGGCGACCTCGCGCGGCGCGCTCAACAGCCCGCTGCAGAGCCCCCTGACGATGTTCGAGACTGCGGCGCATGCGCGGATGCTGCCGGACCTGGACCGCGCCTGCATCTCGATGGCCTGCAGCCGTTTCGCCGAGCTGCAGCTGCCGGGCCTGCTGTTCCTCAACTGCAGCCCGGTGAGCTTCGTCGCCGCCGGCCTGCAACAGGCCAGCGCCGAAGCCGCGCTGGGCATTCACGACCTGCCGGCCAGCCGCATCGTCATCGAGATCACCGAGCAGCAGCCGCTGGACGATTTCGCGCCGCTGCGCGCCACCGCCGCCGCCTTCCGCCGCTGGGGCTTCCGCATCGCCGTGGACGACCTGGGCGCCGGCTATGCAGGGCTGCGCTTCTGGAGCGAGCTGAAGCCGGACTACGTCAAGATCGACCGCCATTTCATCGAGGGCATCGACGGCGACACCACCAAGCGCGACTTCGTGCGTTCCATCCTCGACATCAGCCGCCGCCTCGGCTGCCGCGTGGTGGCCGAGGGCATCGAGACCGCCGAGGAACTGGAAACCGTGCGGCGCCTGGGTATCGGCATCGGCCAGGGCTTCCTGCTGGGCCTGCCGCGACGCATCCCGGTGTCCACCGTACCGCAGCTGCTGCTGCAGCAGCGCCGCAGCGTTGGCCTGCGCCTGTCGAGCAAGGCCAATGTCGGCGAGCTGATGCAGGCCGCGCCCACGATCCCGCCCTCGGCCACGGCCGAATCGGTGCTGGACCGCTTCCATGCCGACCGCTCGCTGCTGGCCCTGCCGGTGGTGGACAACGGCCACCCGGTGGGCGTGGTGACGCGACACGAATTGCTGGACCTGTTCTCCGCGCGCTACCGCCGCGAGCTGCACGGCCGCAAGCCGATCCGCGGCTTCGTCCCGCCCAGCGTGATCGTGGAGGAGAACACCTCGCTGGACGAAACCAGCCGCCTGCTCACCGACGACAGCGAGCAGGAACTGGCGCAGGTCTTCATCGTCACCCGGCAGGGCCGCTACCTGGGTTTGGGGCAGACGCGCCGCCTGCTGCGGCGCATGGCAGACGTGCAGCTGGTGCATGCGCGCCACAGCAACCCGCTGACGCTGCTGCCGGGCGCGGTGCCGCTCAACGAGCACATCGAATCCCTGCTGGGCGAGGCCGACGAGTTCTGCCTGGCCTACTTCGACCTCAACCACTTCAAGCCCTACAACGACGCCTTCGGCTACACCCGCGGCGACGAGGTGATCACCCTGCTCGCGCGCTTGCTGCGCGAGCACAGCGATGCCGAGCGCGACTTCGTCGGCCACATCGGCGGCGACGACTTCGTGCTGGTGCTGCGCTCGGCCGACTGGCGCGCGCGCTGCGAGGCGGTGCTGGACCGGTTCGCCCAAGAGGTGCGCCGCTGCTACCCGGCCGAGGCGCTCGATGCCGGCGGTGTGTACTGCGAAGACCGCGGCGGCCACCGCCAGTTCTTCGCGCTGCTGAGCATCGCCGTGGGCGTGGTGCGCCGCGACCGCCACGGCGGCCTCAGTCCCGACGAACTGGTGGCCCTGGCCACCGCCGCCAAGCGCGAGGCCAAGCGGCAGGCGGGGAACACGATTTTCGTACGGGGTTAGTCACGACCCGCGGTGTGGGAGCGAGCTTGCTCGCGATCTTTGGGAAACGGTCGCGAGCAAGCTCGCTCCTGCCTTTCCAGCCGTGCAATCCAAGCCCCCGATCCGGCTCGTTCGGCTTTTTTCGGAGCCACAGCGCCCCCGGCATGCTGTAATCCGCAAGCATGCAATTTGCGGAGAAACGCGCCATGAACCCCGAACCCGGCATCACCGTGGAAGCCCGCGGCGCCATCGAGATCCTGACCCTCAACCAGCCGGACGCGCTCAACGTGCTGACGCCCGAGGTGATCGACGAACTCGCCGACTACTACGAGGCCCTGCAGCACCGCACCGAGGTGCGCGTGGTGATCCTGCGCAGCACGGGCCGCGCCTTCTGCGCCGGCGCCGACCTCGGCTCGCAGGCCTTCGCCGAAGCCGGCAGCGGCCGCATCCATCGCCAGGGCGACATCCAGCAGCGCTATGCCAGTGTGATCCGCCTGATGCGCAGCTGTCCGCAGCCGGTGATCGGCCTGGTGCACGCCGCGGCCTGCGGTGCCGGCTTCTCGCTGGTGCTGGCCTGCGACATCCGCTACGCCGCGCCGGAAGCGAAGATGAACGCAGCCTACCTGCGCGTCGGCCTGGGCGGCTGCGACCTGGGCTCCGGCTACCTGCTGCCGCGCCTGGTCGGCCTGGGGCCGGCCTCGGAGTTCCTGCTCAGCGGCCGCTTCATCGGCGCCGAGCGCGCGCTGCGCATGGGCCTGGTCAGCGAGGTGGTGCCGGCCGGGCAGTTGCTCGACACCGGCCTGGCGATGGCCGCCGACATGCTGCGCGCCTCGCCGCTGGGCCTGCGCATGACCAAGGAAACGCTCAATGCCCTGATCGACGCGCCGAGCCTCGACGCCGCGCTGATGATCGAGAACCGCCAGCAGATCATGCTGACCGGCACCGAGGATCACCTGGAAGCGGTGGCGGCGTTCCGCGACAAGCGCGAGCCGCGGTACCGCGAGCGCTGACGCGCCGGTCCGCTCAGCCCTGCAGCAGCTTCTGCAGCTCGCCCGACTGCTGCAGCTTCTCCAGGTCGCTCGCGCCGCCGACGAACTGGCGCTTCACGAACACCATCGGGAAGGTCGGCCAGCCGGTCCACAGCTTCAGCGCGTTGCGGCGGCGCCAGGTGTTGAAGTAACTGCCGTATTCCAGGTACTTGTAGCTCAGGCCCGCGGCGTCGAGCAGCTTGCGCGCCTTCTTCGGGCTGGGGTTCTGCGCCATGCCCACCACGACGATGTCGTTGGCAGCCACCGCCGCCGAGACTTCCTCGACGATGTCGCGCTGGTGCTGGGCAATGGTCTCGCGGATCGCGGGATGGATGCGGGCTTCTTCGAGGATCAGGCGAGGCACGGCGGACTCCGGTAGGGCGATGTTGGCGCGGAGTATCGGTGGCGTCGATGACAGGCGCAATCGCGCCCCGTCAGCCGTTGCGGGCCAGGAAGCCCTCGATGATCCGGTTGACCTCTTCCGGCCGCTCCAGGCCGGCGAGATGGCCGGTGCCGTCCATCACCAGGAACTCGGCGCCGGGGATGGCCTTGGCCATCTCGGTGGTTTCCGGCACCGGAAAGGTCGGGTCCTCGATGCCGGCCAGCACCAGCACCGGCGTGCGGATGCGCCCGAACAGCTTCCGCTGGTCCGGCCGCGCCGGCACCACGCTGTTCACCGCCCAGTAGACGGATTCCGCGTTCAGGCGCCCCAGCGCCTCGCGGATCGCTTCCGCCACCCCGGGCCGCTCGCGCGCCGTGGTGGGGCCGATGAAGGCCTTGATGGCGCGCGCCACGAAGGGCCCGCGGAAGGCGCCGAGCTTGCGCACCACCTCGGTCAGCAGGCGGAACTCCAGGCGCTGGCGCAGGCCGGCGCGCGAGGCGGTGGCGTTCATCAGCACGGCCGCGCCGATGCGCTCCGGGTACAGCGCCGCGAAGGTCCCGCCGATCATGCCGCCCCAGGAGTTGCCGACGATGTGGGTCTTCCCGATACCCAGCGCGTCGAGCACCTGCACGATGCACCGGGCGCATTCCTCGAAGGTGAACCTGCGGGTCAGCGCCTCGCTGCCGCCGTGGCCGGGCGAATCCACCAGGATCACGGTATGGCCCGCGGCGAAATGCCGCGCCTGCGCCAGCCACATCGAGCCGTCCATCAGCAGGCTGGGCCAGAACAGGATGGCCGGCCCCTGCCCGGCCACGCGCAGGCGCAGGCGCAGCCGGCCCAGCACGGTGGGGATGTAGCGGTCCTGCAGCTTCAGGTCGTTCATGCCCCAGCACGTTAGCGGCCGGGGCCGCCGCTGGGAAATGCGCGGTTTGGATGGCCGCCCATTCTTTTGCTGCATGGTTGCCCCTGCCGCCTATCGACACCAGCGCGCGGGTGCTGGACAATATTGTCACAGCGTAAACATGTCAGGGACGAACATGCCGAAGACCCCGGGGCCCGCCAAGCCGCGCAAGCGCGCGCCGGCGAAGCGTGCCTACCTCAGCCGCGACCTGCGCCGGCAGACGCTGCTGGAAGTGGCGGCGAACATCGTCGAGACCGAGGGCTGGGCGGCGCTCAACATGAGCCTGCTGGCCGAGCGCGGCGGCACCAGCCGCCAGCTGATCTACCAGCATTTCCCGAGCATGGAACAGCTGCTGGCCGATACCGCCTGGCAGATCTTCACCGAGGTGATGAAGGGCACCACCGACTCCATCGCCGCCAACCCCGGCAACCTGGCCGAGGCCGCCAAGTCGGCCGAGGCCTACTCGCTGGACCTGCCGCCGGGCCGCGGCGACGCGCTGTGGCAGCTGATCGCCGGCACCGCCGGCAGCACGCCGGAGCTGGACCAGATCCGCCTGGGCATCCGCAAGCTGATCAGCGGCATCTGGACGCCGGTGGTGCGCAAGGAACTCGACATGAGCGAGGCCGACGCCAAGGTCTACGCCTGGATGTCGATCCTGGCCTTCTGGGGCATGCGCCAGCTGGTGCGCGACGGCGAGATCAGCAAGGCGCGCGGGGTGAAGCTGTTCAACGGGTTCATCGAGCGGGTGGCGAAGCCGTAGCGGCAGGAAATCCGCGTATGACCTCCCCCTCTCCCGCTGGCGGGAGAGGGTTGGGGTGAGGGTGGAGCCCTCAATCGGCGGCGAGGTGCGTAACCGCCACCGCACCACCCTCACCCCCGCCCTCTCCCGCCAGCGGGAGAGGGCGCAAAAAACTACTTCCGCAACTTCCTGCTCGCCAGCGTCTGCGGCCGGAAATAGCTGTCGTCCAGCTGCAGGCTGAAGTCCGGGTAGTCGTCGCCGGAGAAGCTCGCGGTGACGAAGTAACGCCCGCTCTGCAGGTCGTAGTGCACTTCCGGGCTGCCGCTGGTGGCGGGCACGAAGGGGAAGCTGGTCAGGTGCGCTTCCTGGAAACGCCAGAGCTGGTTGCGGCCGTCGTAGCAGTCCACCAGCGCGATGCTCCAGCTGTCCTCGTCGACGTAGAACACGCGGCGCTGGAAGGCATGGCGCAGGCCCGGCTTCACCGTGGCCTCCACCACCCAGACGCGGTGCAGCTCGTAGTGCCCCAGCTCGGGGCTGATGTGGCCCTTGCCCACCAGCTTGTCGTAGGTGGTGGCCGCGCCGAGCACCGGCGTGGAGTTGTAGGGGATGTAGACCTCGCGCTTGCCCAGCAGCTTCCAGCTGTAGCGATCCAGCGCGCCGTTGTACATGTCGGTCTGGTCGTTGAACATCAGGCCGTCGGCGGAGGCCTTGGGATTGTCGTAGCCCACGTTCGGCGCGCGCCGCGTGCGGCCCAGGCCGGGGTTGAAGATCCAGGCGCTGCGGCCGCCCTCGGTCTGGTCGGTGGTCTCGTGCACCAGCAGCATCTGCCCGGCGATGCGCTTGGGTGTCAGCACCTCCTGCAGGTAGTACAGGATGATGCCGTCCTCGATCGCGCCCGGCGCCTTGGGATCGCCGTACTTGAACTTCACGTCCTCGACGATGCGCGCCAGCTGGTAGCTGCCGTCCCGGTCGACGATCACCTCGTTGTTGAAACGGCGCACCGCCGAGCCGCGGAACTTGAGCTTGTGGTTCCAGATCACCTCGGCGCCGCTCCTGGGGATCGGGAAGGGCACGCCCAGCTTCGCCCCGGTGACGTGGTCGGTGCCTTCCAGCGAGGCCTTCACCGCGTTGACCCGGGTGGCCGCCTCCACCGCCGGCGGCAGGAAGGCGGTGCGCAGGCTGGGGAACACGCGCATCCGGTAGCTCGGGTAACGCTCGAACATCGCCTTGTGGCCGGCGCTGAGCTTGTCGGCGTACGGGGCCAGATTGGCCTTGGTGATGACGAAGGACGGCTTCTCGGCCGCGCCGTTGGGCGCCAGGGCCCGCGCCAGGCCGGCGGGGTCGCTCTTGCGCAGGCGCTGCAGGTCGTCGTAAGTCAGCTTGAGCTGCTCGGGGCGATAGCGCTTGGGCCCTTCCCAGGCCGGGATCGTGCCGGAGGCGTTGGCGGCGGCCTCCGCCCCCGCGGGCGTCAGCTCCTTCCCCAGTTTCGCCGCCTCGGCCTCCGGCACGCCCGCCGCCGCCAGCGCCGGCCACAGCGCCAGCATCCCCGCCCCCAGCATTCCGCCCCACCATCCGCTTGTCCGCCGCATGTCTCTCTCCAGGCCCGGCTGCGCGCTTGCGCGTCTTTTTACATGGTGTAAACTTTACACTGTGTAAATCTTGCGTCAAGACCCCGGCCACGGGGCGGCGGCAGACCGCCGCGGCGCGCGGGGGAGGAGAGACGATGAAGCGTGGATGGTTATTGCCGGCCCTGTGCCTGGCGCTGCCGGCACAGGCGGCGGACTTCGAACTGGGGCCGGTCAGCGGCGCGCTCAACACGCGCGTGTCCTTCGGTGCCGCCATGCGCGTGCAGGAGCGCGACAACCGCCTGGTCGGCAAGCTCAACGTGCCCGGCCAGCAGGATCTCTGCGTGGAGGACGACTGCCAGTCCGCCCAGGGCAACGCCGCGCCGAACCAGCGCCTGGTTGATGCCCGCGGCAGCTTCTCCGGCGTCAACGAGGACAACGGCAACCTCAACTACGACCGCGGCGACCTCAGTGCCGCGATCTTCCAGATCCGCCCCAAGCTGGAAGTGGTCTGGGAGGACTGGCAGTTCCAGGCCTCGGGCCTGCTGTTCCACGACGTGGTCAACAGCGGCTTCGACGAAACCCACAACGACACGCGCTTCCAGCCGCGCCACACGCGCCGCAGCGGCGCGGTGGAAGACCTCTATGCCAGCGGCCACCGCCTGGGCAACCTGTTCGTGGCACGCAGCTTCGCGCTGGGCGACCACGAACTGTTGGTGAAGGTCGGCAACCAGGTACTGAACTGGGGCGAGGCCAACGTCGTGCAGTTCAACACCCTGGCTGAGATCAGCCCGCTGGACGCGCCGGTGCTGGGCATGCCCGGCTCCGAGCCGAGCCAGCTGCAGCTGGCCGTGCCGCTGGCCGTGGCCAGCATCACGCTGACCGAGGAACTGGCACTGGAAGCGCTGTACCAGCTGCAGTGGCGCGGCGCGAAGCTGCCCGCAGCCGGCAGCCTGCTGTCCTTCAGCGACATCGCCGGCCGCGGCGACTACGCCATCACCGGCTTCGGCAACTACAGCGAAGACCCCGAGGGCCAGTTCAGCCCGGCGGGCCTGGTGTCGCTGGTGTCGCAGTCCACGCGCACTCTCCACATTCCCGACGAAAGCTTTGGCGCGCCGCGCGACGACGGCCAGTATGGCCTGCGCCTGAACTACCTCGCCGACTGGCTCAACAACGGCACCGAACTCGCGTTCCACTACCTGCACTACCACAGCCGCTACCCGCTGCTGAGCGGCTACGCCGCCGATGCCAGCTGCACCCGCGATTCTCCCGGCGGCGGCTTCGCCGGCGCACTGCTCGCCTGCCAGGGTTTCAATGCCTCCTTCAACCCGCTGGGCCTTGAGCCGCTGCCGGTGGACAGCGCGCAGCTGTTCCTCGACTACCCCGAGGACATCGATCTCTACGGCATCAGCTTCAACACCAACCTCGGCGACTGGGCGCTGTCCGGCGAATACGCCTTCCGGCCCAACCAGCCGCTGCAGGTGCTGCAGTCCGACGTGCTGTTCGCGGTGCTGGGGCCGGCCTTCCCGGCGCAGGACATTCCCATCGGCGCCGCCACGCTGTCGGACCCCAACCTGCTGGCCATGCTGCCGGCGCCGTTGCTGCCAGCGGTGCAGAACCTGCAGTCGGCGCTCACCTCGATGCTGCCGGCCGGCGCGCTGTTCACTCTGCCCGGCGAGGACAACGCCGCGCCGGACTTCCTGTCGCGCTACCGCGGCAAGAGCATCGGCGCCGGCGACTACGTGCCCGGCTACGAGCGCCAGAAGGTGTCGCAGATGACCCTGACCGGCATCCGCAACTTCGTCGACAACCCGGTCGGCGCTTCGCAGATCCTGTGGGTGATCGAAGGCGCCGCGTTGCTGGTGCACGACATGCCGGATCGCGGCGAGCTGTACTTCGAAGGCGCCGGCGACCGCACGCATCCCTCGGCCGGCGCGGATGGAACGGGCACACCCGACGGCCAGCCCGACACGCGCCACGTGAACCCGACGCAGATGCGCAGCGGCTTCGGCGACGACCTGGCCTACGGCTACCGCAGCCTGCTGCGCCTGACCTACAACGAGCTGCCCGGCAACATCACGCTGTATCCGACCTTCCTGTGGCTGCACGATCTGAAGGGCATCTCGCCCGCGCCGATCATCAACTTCATCGAAGGCCGCAAGGTGCTGGTCAGCAGCCTCACCGCGGAGTTCGAGAACGACTGGACGGCGGGTGTGAGCTACCAGATGTTCACGGGCGGCGGCACGCATCACCGGCTGCGCGATCGCGACAATGTGTCGCTTTTCGTGGCCTGCGTGTTCTAGTGCGGCTTACCCGTAGGAGCGGCTGTTAGCCGCGATGAAGGTCCATCGCGGCTAACAGCCGCTCCTACGGGTACATCAACCCCGTAGCCCGGTTTCGCGGAGCGAAGCCGGGAGCAGCCCGGGCTATGAAAAGACTATTGCAGATACCCCAGACACCCCGTCTTCTCCATCACCCCCTCCAGCCCCGCCCGCGCCTCCGCCGGCAACTCCGCCCAGCGCCGCCGGATATCCGCAAAGCACTTCGCCTGGTACGCAAACGGCTGCTGCGCATAGCCGCGCCCGCGGATCCGCACGCTGAATTCCTTTTCGCCCTTCTCCATCGCCTGCGCATTGGCGAGCAGGAACGGCAGGTATTCCGCCCCCACCATCTCCAGCAGCGCCTCGCGCACCGCGGCACCACGCTCCGGCTTCCATTCACCATCGACGCCCGAGGCATCGTCCAGCGTGATCACCCAGGCCTCCACGGCCGGCGCCCGCTCGCGGCAGAGGCGCTGCGGCCAGGGGTCGATCACCAGCTGCGACAGCTGGCCGTAGATGCCGAAGTCCGCCAGCGACGGACGACTGCCGAACAGGTAGTGCTGGCCGCCAACGTAGGGGCCGAGGATGTCGAGCAGGCGCGCGTAGCTGGCCTCGATTACCGGCGCGTTCTCCGGCGTGCAGCCCACCATGCCCATGCGGCCGCGCTGGCGGTCATGGAACATCTTCGCCATCTGGTCGTGCACCTTGCCGGTGGCGGAGGGGATCGCGTCGCTGACGATCCAGTGGCTGGCCCACAGCGCGGTGGCATCCTCGTGCCAGCGGTAGTGGAACATCAGCTTGGTCAGCCACTCGTCGGCGAAGTCCTCGAGCAGATGGCAGAGGAAGGCCTCGGCCGCGCCCGGCGGGATGATGGAGCGCTCCGCGTGGCGCTGCTCCAGCAGGTAGGCCAGCGGCGTGGAATCCACGCGCAGCTCGCCGCTCTCCGGCAACTGCAGCACCGGGATCAGCTTGGGTTTCACCTGTGCGATTTCCGGCAGCGTCTCCGGCGTGCCGGCCTTCCAGACATGCGGCAGGCGGCGGTAGCGCAGGATGGCGCGCAGCTTGCGCGAGTAGGGCGAAGGGTTGCCACCATAGATGCGATAGGTCATTCGGAATCCCAGGGTGTGCCAGCAAAATAGAAGCGCAGGCGCTGCAGGGCCGTCACCTGCCGCGCCTGCGCCAGCGCGGTGTCGATGAGGGGCAGATCCGGCGCAGCACTGCGGCGGCGCAACTGGCCGACGATAGCATTGCCGAGCCGCTGGTCCACGCGCTGCCGCGGCACCGGATCGAGCGACTCGTACGCGCGCTGTAGTGTCAGCAGGCAGCGCGCGCGATAGCGCACCGCCGGCAGATCCGGGTAGGCGATGTCGCCGTAGTGGCCGGAGAAGCGTTTCTGCCCGGCAGCCACCGACGCCGCGTTGTCGTGCAGGTACGGCAGGTAGGCCTTGCCGATATCGGCGAACACCGGGTCCCAGGCGGCATCGGAGAAATCGTCCGGCGCGCCGTCCCCCCATTCCTCTTCCCCGCTGTTCCAGACGCGGGACACCCAGGCCCAGACGCGTGGCGCCTGCGCGGCCATCAGCGCCGCAGGTCGCGGGTCCTGGGCGTAGTGGCGCAGCATCGGCCCGCACCAGGCGATGTCCACCAGGCTGGGCCGGTCGCCCAGCAGGTAGCGGCGATTCGCCAGCAGGCCCTCCAGCCATTGCAGCGCCTGTGGATACAGGGCCGCGATGGCATCGAAGTTCTGCGCCCGCACGCCGTCGCCGCGCAGGAAGATGCGCTGCTGGCGCTTGCGGAAGTAGACCGCCATGCCCGCTGCCGGGTGGATCGTGCCGCGCGACAGCTCCTCGCCCAGGCGGCTACCGAGGTAACGCGCGTTGTCCGGCCAGGCCCAGCGCCAGAACATCGCCGGGCGCCACTGCCACTCGTCGCAGTAGTCCTCCACCAGTGTTGAAAGAAAGGCCGTGCAAGGATCCGCCGGCAGCAGCGGCCGCTGCGGGTGCTCCGCGTCGAGCCAGCGCAGCAACGGCGTGCTGTCGAACAGCCACTGACCATCGTCGCGCCGCACGGCCGGCACCTTCATCCAGCCGGTGTTGGGCAGCACCTCGCGCAGCAGCGTGTCGCTGGACACGGACACGCGCTCGTAGGCGATGCGCTTGGCGCGCAGCGCGGCTTCCAGCTTGCCGCTGAAATAGGAGACGTCGGACAGGTAGACGCGGTAGCGCGTCATGGCCGGGTGCTCAGCGCTCGACCTTCACGTGCAGCCCCATCCGCTTCAGCCGCACCCCCAGATCCAGGCGCATGGCCTGCGGCGCGCCCAGTGCGGCGGCCCAGGCATCGACGCCGGCCTGGTCCTGCGCGGACAGCGCGCGGTAGGCATCCAGCACACGCTGCACCATCCACAGCGTGTAGGGCATCGCGGCACGGCTGAAGCGGCCCTTGCCCATCGGGAACTCGATCATGCCCAGGGCGCGCGGCAGGCGCGCGCGGCCCGGCGGCATCGCCCTGAGCGAGGCCTGCACTTCGTCGCGGATGCCTTCCACCATCGGGTAAAACTCGCCGAACACGGCGTCGAACAGCGGCCGGAGCGTCTCCGGGATCGCGTCGTCGGCCAGGAACTCGCCGCTGCCGGCCTGCGGCGCATTCATGCGCTCGATCCAGGCCTTGAGGTGCGGCCGCGGCCCCACCAGGTGCTGCTTCGGCCAGGGGTCACGGCCCAGGTGCCCGTACATCGGCCCGATCAGGCCGAAGTCCGCCACCGAGGGCCGCGTGCCGAACAGGAAGGGCAGGGTCGCGAAGTGCCGGTCGAGCACGTCGAGCATGTCCTCGGTCCAGCGCTCCATCACCGCGCGCTGCTCCGGCACCACGCCCACCGCCGGCAGGTAGCCGCGCATCTTGTTGGCCACGTAGGCCGCCAGGCGGTTCTTCACCGCGCGCGGGAACCAGGGCAGCAGGCCGTCGCCGCTGTCGCGCTCGAAAAGCTTGTAGTTCTCCGGGTAGATCCAGCGGTAGTGCATCGCCGGCGGAATCCACCACTCGTCGGCCCAGGCCTCCAGCAGCAGCGCCGCGATGCGCTGGCGCGGGGTGGCCGGCGTCACCGGGGCCTGCGGGAAGCGCCGCTCGATCTCCTCGGCGATGTCCGTGGTGTCCTGCAGCCACTCGCCTTCCGGCGTCACCACCACCGGCATCACCGCCGCCCCGGTCTTGCGCGGGATCTTCCACATCAGCGTCAGCGCGTCGACCGGATGATCGACGAAGGGCACGCCCTTGTAGCGCAGGTAGGCGCGGGTCTTGCCGCTGAAGAAGGACAGATGCCAGCCATGCATCACGTAAGGTTTCGCCACGGGCCACTCCCCCATTCCGAAGAGGCCGGATCGAGCCGGCCTTCCATTGATATTTACACTATGTAAACTATAGCCCTGGAAACGGTCAAGAACCCCGGAGACAGTCGCTCCCATGAATGCAGCCAGTCACGCCGCCACGGCCCTGCCCGAGGCCGGGCTCCGGCCCAGCCTCAAGTCGCGCGTGGCCGAGCGCGTCGCCCGCTCCGGCAACCCCCTGGCGCGCCTGCGGGCCGGCCGCGAGCTGGAGCTGTACTACGAGGCCGGCGACCCCCACTCCCAGCTCTGCGCCGCCCTGGCGCGGCGCCTGCTGCCACGGCTGGCCATCCCCCTGCGCGTTTACCTGGTGCCCGCGCCCGATCCGGGCCTGTATTCGGAGGAGGCGCGCCAGCGCGCCTTCGCCGCCACCGACGCCGCGCGCATCGCGCCCTGCCACGGCCTGCCGGCGCCGCTGGCCCTGTCGCCCGGGCAGGCCCGGCAGTTGCAGACGAGGCTTGCCGCCGCCGGCGACGCCGCGGGCTTCCTTGCCGCGGAGCTCGCCGCGCTGCAGGACCTCGCCGCCGGCCGCGAGCCCACTGGCCCACAGGCCGATGCGGCGGCCGTGGAGAAACTGCTGCAGGCCAACGCCGCGCGGCGCCTGAAGCTGGCGCACTACCTGCCGGCGATGTGGCAATACCGCGGCGAGTGGTTCTGGGCACTGGACCGCCTGGAATTCCTGCAGGCGCGCATGGCCGCCGACGGCGCGCTGCGCGACAACGCGCCGCTGTCCACGCTGGATGCCACGCGCCTGCCCGAGGCCGCCGCACCCGCCGGCACGCCGCTGGAGTTCTGGTTCAGCTTCCGCAGCCCGTATTCCTATGTCGCCGCCGTGGAACTGCTGCGCCGCCGCGCCGCGGGCCACCGCCCGCCGCTGCAGATGCGCCCGGTACTGCCGATGGTGATGCGCGGCCTGCCGGTGCCGACGATCAAGCGCCTCTACATCGTGCGCGACGTGAAGCGCTGCGCCGACGCGCAGGGCATCCCCTTCGGCCGCATCCACGATCCGGTGGGCGAAGGCGCGCTGCGCCTGCTGACCGTATTCCCTCACGATGCCGATCCCGACACCCAGCTGCGCTACTGCGCCATCGCCGGGCAGACGGTGTGGGCGGAGGGGCTGGACGCCACGCGCGACGAGACGCTGCAAAGCATTTTCCAGCGCTGCGGACTGGACTGGGCGCCGGCCAGGGCCAAGCTCGCACTGGGCATCGACACGAGGTACGCCGAGGCCAACCGCGAGGCCTTGTTCGCGACAGGGCTCTGGGGCGTGCCGAGCTTCCGCGCCGGCGCCTTCACCACCTGGGGCCAGGACCGGATGTGGACACTGGAGAAAGTCGCAGGCGCCTGAAGAGCCAAACCCTTTTGTAGGAGCGGCTGTTAGCCGCGATCCAGGTTCGCAATGAATGGAAAGCGATGTCGCGGCTAACAGCCGCTCCTACGAGTTCGGTTCAGAATGCTTCAGCAGGAACTCCAGCAGCGGCCGCTCCATCGGCAGCGCGTTGTGCGCGGGGTTGATCACCACGCCATCATAGGTTTCGCCCTGCAGGGCCAGCGCCCAGGCGTCCCGCGCCGGCAGCACCCAGCCGGACACGCTCAGGTCCGTGTAGGTCTTGATCGCGGCCCAGTCGGTGAAGAGAACCAGGTAGTTCCGGCCCTCGCTCTCCGCCGAGAGCACTCCCAGCTTGCTGCCCTGCTCGACGGTCACCTGGCCCGGCTGGTCGCCGGGCGACTGGCTCAGGCCTTCCGTCAGCATGGCCGCGAGATAGTTCGCCCTCTGGATCTCGGCCAGCAGCGCGTCCTTGGCCTCATCGCTGTTCTCCGCCGCCACCCGCGCCATGGCTGCGACCAGCGCCGGGTTTTCGACCGGCGTGTCGAGATCCACCGGCGGGACGATCCCCGCATTCGTTTGTGATTCCATGGAGCAAGCCTCCTACGATTCGATAGCCCGCCGCAACAGCGGCTCCAGGCGCTCCCAGGCCGCCTCGGAAGAGGCCGGCAGCGGCACATCAAGATTCAGCTTCGACACCAGCACCCGTCCCTCCCGCACCTCGCCCGACAGCAGGCGCTGCGGATCGTCGATCAGCCTGCGATAGCGCTTGCGGTGATCGCTGTACTTGTCGCGGCTCACCACGCGTCCGCCGCAGGCCATGGCGTCCCGCAGCATCACGCCGTCCGCGCTCTTGCCGGAGGGGACCTCCACGCAATAGCGCGGATGCTGCAACAGGCGCTCGTACAGCTCGCGCTCCCCGCCCAGCCGGTAGCGCGCGCTCGCGTCGAAATACAGCACCACGTCGTGCCGCTCGGCCAGCAGTTGCGCCAGCAGCGTCAGCGGCAGGCGCAGCGACGGCGGGTTGCTGCGCCAGTAGGCCAGGTTGAGCGCGTCGACGAAGATGCGGCGCGGGCCGCGGGGTGAACGGGCGGCAACCGCGGCCCGCAGCACCCGCACCCGCGGGAGAACCTTGCGCCAGTGGCCGGCGGTGAAGTACCACAGCAGCGGAGCCCGCAGCCAGAGCAGCACTCGACGCAGGACACTGCCCCTGCGCAGCGCCTGGGCCCGGCAGCGCTCCACCAGCCACTTGGAATCGAAGCCCGCCCACTCGCCCGCGACGCCGGCGAGGTTCGCCGACACGGCCGGCGCCACTTCGTAGCGGTGAATGTCCCGGATCTCTTCCAGCGAATACGGCGACCGGGCCATGACCCCGGCGATGCGGTCGAAATCGGATTCCTGCAGCTCCGTGTCCAGCCAGAACTCCGAGAGCGCCTCCCAGACGGGCTTGCGCTGCTTCAGGTCGGCAGGGGTCAGGTCGGGGGTCATGACAGGAACCCCAGCACCGCGGCATTGAACCGTGCCGGGGCCGCGAGATTCATGGCATGACGGGCACCGGGGATCGTCACGCGCCGTGCCCCGGCGATGTTCGCCTGCAGCAGGTCCAGCAACTGCGGAAACGGCGGCGGCGTCAACTCTCCGCCGACCAGCAGGGTCGGCAGCTTCAGCGCCTCCAGGTCGGCGCGCGTGAAGGCCATGCGGGTTTCGCGGACCTGGCCGAGCAGGGTCTTCGCATTGGCCCGCGCCATGGTCTTGAACGACTGCACCGTGTACTTCCAGATCGGCGTGCCGCTGACGCTGTCGATGAAGTACGCCAGGCCGCCGTCGATGTCGCCGGCGGCGATGCGCTGTGCCGCCTCGCGCGTGCGCGCCATCACGTCCTCGGGACTGACACCGCCGATTTCGCCCAACGAGGCATCCGGCAAGCCGCCGGGCTCGGCCAGCACCAGCTTCCTCACCCACTGCGGCGCGCGCAGTGCGAGGCGGAAAGCGACATGGCCGCCGCGCGAGTGGCCGACCAGGTCCACCGGCCCTGCGTCCAGTGCCTCGATGAAGGCGGCGAGGTCATCGACATGCTGCTCGATGCTGTAGCCCTCGCCCTGCCCGTCCCAGGCCTCGGGCCAGCAGCGGCGCAGGCTGACGGCGATGGCCCGTCCGCGTTCACCGAGGGGCTGCATCTGCGGCGCCCAGTAGCGGTAGTCGCAGAGCGAGCCGTGGATCAGCAGGACCGGGCGACCGCTCCCGGCTTCGGCATAGGCCAGGTCGTAGCCGTTGGTGGGGAGCGTGGGCATCCCGCCATTTTACCTGGGGCGTCAGGGGCTGTTAGCACTACGGCAATTCAGGGGCGCAGCGTCACCAGCAGCAGTCCGGTAACGGCCAGCATCGCAGTCCAGGCCTGCCGCGGCGCGGTGCCGCTCATCAGGCGCGGATAGCGCGCGGCACCGCGGCACAGGCCGCCGGCGATGACACCGCTGGTCGCCAGCATGGCGGCCATGTGGACACCGACCGCCGCCAGCGCCAGGGGCAGGGAGCCGGATGCGCCGATCGCACGCGCCGGGTTGTCGGCCAGGCACAGCGGCAGCAAGGCCGGAACCAGCATCATGCCGGCACCGTGCGAAGTGGCCATCAGGAAGGACCAGAGGGCGATGCCAGCCTGGCTCGCCGGTGCGCCGATGGAGGCATGCGGCCCTGCCCGCCCCAGCAGCCGATGCGCGGCAGCAGCCAGCAGCAGCGCACCGGCCAGGCCCTGCACCAGGCCGCGGTCCATCGCCAGGCCCGCCGCGAAAACGCAGATCACCACCGCGATCGATGCCGCGTGCCCGGTAGCGATGGACAGCAGTGCCAGGGGTACCCGCCCCGCATCGCGCTCGCGCAGGCCCCAGGCGAGGGCGAACATCCAGCCGTTGGCCGGGCTCAGCCCATGCAGTGCGCCGAGCCCGGCGACGACCATCCACGGCCATAGGCCTGCCATGGCAGCTGCATCCGCGCGCGGCGGCCCGGGCTCAGGCCTGCGACTTGCAGCAGGAGCCACCCGCGGCGTGCACGGGCGGCGCCGTCTCGTAGCGGTCGTGGTGGCGCACCCAGGCCATGGTGAACGGCAGTTGGTCCTCGTCGCGGCCCCTGGGCACGAGGTCGAGCAGGTTGTAGGTGCCCATCATCACCTCCACGCCGCGCCCGTAGGTCGAGTAGGTGTGGAAGACATGGCCCGCGTCGTCCCTGTAGAACACGCTGACGCCGGGCATCTCCTCCTGCATGAAACGCTGTCTGGCGTAGTTGTAGTGGACCTCGTCCCGGGCCTTCTCCTCCGGCGTGAAGGAGACGCAGAAGTCCCGGTTGAAGTCGGTGCCGTGGGAGGACACCCACTTGAACTTCCAGCCCATGCGCTGGCGGAAGCGCTCGATCTCGGGCAGCGGCGCGCGCGAGATCGCCAGCAGCGTCACGTCGCGCTGCGCCAAGTGCGGATTCGCGCCGTCGCTGTGGTCGGCCATGTAGGAGCAGCTCTTGCAGCCCTGCTCCCAGCCCGGACCGAGCATGAAGTGCTGCACCAGCAGCTGGCGGCGGCCGTCGAACAGCCCGGCCAGGGTGCGCGGGCCCTCGGGCGTGTCGAAGACGTAGTCCTTCTCCATGCGCACCCAGGGCAGCGCCCGGCGCTCGCGGGCCACCTGGTCGCCCAGGCGCGTCAGTTCCTTCTCGCGCAGCAGCAGCGCTTTGCGCGCGGCGATCCACTGCTCCTGCGACACCACGGGATGATGGGCGAAGCTGTTGTCGGCAACGATGCTATCCATGGCTCTTCTTCGCCTCCTTCGTGTCCTGTTCACCCGACATGGCGCCGATCTGCTGCAGCACCTTGGGCCAGCCATTGCTCATCTTGCTGAACGCCGAGTGGTTCTTCGGCAGGCGGAAGCCGGAATGCACCAGCCGCAACCTTGTGCCGAGATCCGAGCGGCTGAGCGTGAACGTCACCACCGTCTCCAGGCGCGAGCCGTACTCGGCATTGGATTCGTGCCCGCCTTGCCAGGAGTAGACCAGGCGCTCGTTCGGCACCACCTCCAGCACCTGGCACTGGATCACGCCGTCCCACTGGCCGGCCGGCGTGGTCTGATAGCTGAACTGCTTGCCCGGCACCGGCTCGAAGCCGCGGGGCACCATCAGCCAGCGGCCCATCAGCTCTGCCGTGGTCAGCGTCTTCCACAGCACGTCGGGCGTGTGCGGAAACACTTCGTCGACCACGATCTCGCGGGTCTCGGTCATCGTCGCTGCATCGTTCACGGATCAATCTCCTTGAGTAGCGACCGCAGGGTGTCGAAGCGGTCGCGCCAGAACACGGCGTAGTGGCTCATCCAGTCCATCAGCGGCGCCAGGCCCTCGGGCTCGGCGCGGTAGTACACATGCCGCCCTTCCGGGCGCTCCGCCACCAGCCCGGCCAGCTTCAGCGTCTTGAGGTGCTGCGAGATGGCGCCCTGCGTCACCCCGCTGCCGCGCGTGAGTTCGACCACGCTGATCTCGTCGGTGCTGACGATCCGCTCGAACACGGCCCGCCGCGTGGGGTCGGCGAGCGTGCGCATGACGGTGTTGATGGAGGTAGCCTGGTTCATGGGAAATACATTAGTTGTTGCTAATTCATAAGTCAACACTAATTATTTGACCTTTGTCGAGAAAGCCGAGCAGCCCTGTCATGGCGAGCCCCGACGAGGGCCAGTCGCCGCGCGCGGACAGACTCATTTTTTGCTTCCAGATCAATAACTTGTCTCACCATCCACGAGCCTTCCGCAGCGGCGGTCCCGGGGTGGGCAATCCGAGTGGTGCCGAGTACTTGCTCGGTTTACCTTAGGACGCACACCATCGCTGTTGCCGTGGAGGAGAGCCATGAGCCCGCGAGACCTGAACAACCGGCGTCTGCTGGCGGCTTTCTGCGCCGTATTCCTTCTGTCCGCCTGCGGCGAGTACGGCGGGCGCAGCGGCCCGGCCAGCGGTGGCGGCGGCCCCCGCGGCAGCGGCGAGGTCAAGAACTGCGACCAGCTGTTTGCGCAGCGCGTGCAGCCGCGGCTCGACTTCTGCCGCAGCTGCCACATCCCGGGCGGCGTCGCCGACGTGCCTGACGGCAAGCTGTTCCAGCTGTCCGGCAACAAGGCGCAGGACTCCAGCCTGCTGCGCGCCTCCTGGGAGCGCCTGGGCGGCAACGCCGGCGGCCCCTCGCGCATCCTCAAGATGGCCTCGGGCACCGACACGCGCTCGCACAGCGGCGGCACGCCCTGGCCGGTGGGCAGCGACGCCTACAAGGAAATGGACGCGCTGCTGCGCGGCTATCTCGATCCTGCCGCCTGCGCGCTTGGCAATCTCGGCGCCATCACCGAGTTTCCACTGCTCGCCGGCCCGCGCGGCGGCGGCCCCTGGTCCAACTTCTGCGCCGGCAAGGCCGACAGCGCCGTGCTGCCGGTGGACCCGCGCACGCTGATCGTGCCCGGCGTCAACCAGGGCAAGGCCGTGGCCTTCAACGCCCACTGGAAGTCCTGCGACAACGTCGTGGCGCGGCCCAAGACCTGCGGTGAAATGCGCGAGCAGGCCAGGCTGGGCCTGTTCGTCGGCCACGGCCAGGGCGAGACCGGCACGCCGCTGAGTTTCGCCGGCGGCAACGACAACCCCGCCGGCCTCTCCGCCGAGAAGTACAACAATCTCTGGGATTCCGCCTGGGGCCTGGACGAGCGGCCCGACAACTTCGACGAGCTGGTGGCCGAGCGCTACGGCTCGCCGCGCAGCCTGGTGCGCAATCCCTACCCGCTGCCCGGCGAAGACCCCAACGCCAGCAACGGCGGCAGCGGCCAGCTGCCGATGGTGTTCACGCAGATCCGCAAGGCCGATGGCACATGGACCGGTGAGATCGGCCAGAAAGTCTGCCTGTTCTGCCACAACGGCCAGCTCGGCACGACCGCCGACGGCCCCGGCATGGGGCCGCAACTCGGCGGTGCCGGCAGCATCGGCGACTTCTCCGTCGCCAGCTCCGATTTCAGCAAGGCCGAGGGCCTCACCGGCCTGGGCGTGAACACCGCGATCTCCGCGGTCACGCTCTCCACCAACCGCGGCAGCGGCGCGATCGACTTCTTCCAGCTCGCCTTCATCCTGTTCAGCAACGGCGACCCCAGGCTGCTGCTCAACGACAAGATCGTGTTCAGCCAGGCCATCGGCAACATCAAGAGCCCGCCCTGGTGGAACCTCGCCTACCGCCCGCAGAAATTCCACGGCGCCGTCCTGCCCACCGACTCCTCGCGCATCGACCTGGCCGCGTACTACGACCTGGCCAAGAGCCTGACCGGCGGCGGCACCGAGGCACTGGCCTGGATGGACGCACACTCCGGCCCCTTCCAGACCTGGGCCGAAACCCTGCCGCCGCCGCGCTATCCACGCGCCATCGACACCGCGCTGGCCGAGCAGGGCGCCATCCTGTTCCACTCCAAGAATCTCTGGGACGCAAACCTGCACAACCCGGTGCCGCGCCCGGACATGGGCAACGGCTCCTGCGCCAGCTGCCATGGCGCGTACTCGCCGCGCTACGTCAACGACCCGAGCTACCTGGATACGCCGCAGCTCGCCGGTGTCGCCGCCTACACCGTGCCCACCTCGGTCATCGGCACCGACCCGGTCTACGCCGAGGCCATGCAGAGCCTGCGCAACGCCGACGGCAGCGTCAGCCCCGCAATCCTCAACCAGTCGGTGGTGTCCTGCGGCCTGGGCAATGCCGGCTACACCGAGGGCAACACGCCGATCCTGCTGGCCCCGCCGCTGTGGGGCATCTGGGCCGCCGCGCCCTACTTCCACAACGGCGCCGTGCCCAACATCTGGGGCGTGCTCGACCCGGACAGCGAGCGCCCGCGCATCTGGAAGCGCGGGTCCACGCCCGCGCGTGCCGACCAGGACGGCAAGGTGGTGATGGGCTTCGACACCGACCTGCAGCGCGGCTACGACTTCGACAAGCTCGGCTGGAAGTACGACGAGATTCCCTGCGGCGCCGCCGGCAGCCAGCCCTACCTCGCCTGCAACCCGATCAGCCCCAACACGCCCTCACCGGTGCAGCAGATCCTGGGCAACATCTACACCCTGGTCGGCCTCACCTGGAACCTGCCGCGGCCGCAGGGCCTGACGATGACCCGGCAGGACATCGAGAACCGCAAGATCTACAACAGCAACCTTTACAGCCAGGGCAACCAGGGTCACGCGTTCACGGCGGTGCTGACGGATCAGGAGCGCAGGGCGATCATCGAGTATCTGAAGACGCTTTGACGGATTCACGTAGGGCGGGACTGTGCTCTTCTCCACCGGGTCGCGAGCAAGCTCGCTCCTACACAAGAGGGAGTTCCGTATTTTTCAAGCTGCGTCCCGCGAATGGAGTGCGGCCGCCCATCGCCCGTTGCATCAACGGCAGTAACGCAGCACCCGTCCCTTGAAGGGATTGAGCAGATAGTCCGTGTTCCCTGGCCTGCTGTAGCTGCTCGAGTACCCAAGCTGCTCCATCCTGCGGCTGAACTGCATATGCCAATTCCGACCGGGATCGACGATCAGCACCTCGCAGGGACGGCCGGCATGCTGGTCGATAAAGGCCGACAGCAATCCGACATTGTCACCCTCGTAGAGCAGGTCGCTGCCGACGATCAGGTCGAAGATGCCCAGGTCGGTGCACTGATCACCCCAGCCCGTGCGCACGAACGGGATCGCAGGTCCGCCATTCATGCGAACGTTTTCCGCAAGAAAAAACTCTGCTTCCGGGTGATAGTCGGTGGCCGTCACATCGGCCCGGCGGCCGTTCAGTACCAGGCTGGTCAAGCCGATGCCGCAGCCCACTTCGAGAATCCGCTTGCCGGCGATGTCGTAGCTGTTCATCAGGTGGGCCAGCACCTCGCTGGAATCCCACACCACGCCAAACAGCGGCCAGCTCGACAGGGGAACGCCAAGGCGCTCGGCAGCACCTTCGTCCTCACCGACCTGTTGCAGATCGCGCAGCGTGCGCAGATGGATATCGGCGCCCTCGAACTCCAGGGTCCGGTAGCGGATACGCAGTGGTGTCATGGCAGGTCCCGGCCAGGCTTTGCATTGGCGGCGCCAACAGCCTTGCAGCCGGGACGAGGCGGCGGAACGGAATCGTTCGACCGCCTGCAGTAGACCACGAAATGGAAACGGCAGGATTTGACCGCTGGCTTCAAGCCGGGAATTCGAGGGCCAGGCTCACGCAAGGCATCTGTGGCGGCACAGCATGGCGCGCCAACTCAAGCCGGTTCCGGACGCAAGGCTCCTGCGAAACATTATCGCGCCTTTCGCCACAAACTCCTAACGGAACTCCGTATTTCTTCGAGCCGGGCCCGCGGCCTCGCCATCAACGCTTGTAGCGCAGGATCTTGCCTTCGAAGGGATTGAGCAGGTATTCCGTATTCTCGGGCACGCTGGAACTGCTGCTGTAGCCCAGCTGCTCCATCTTCTCGCTGAAGTGCGTCTGCCACCTTCTGCCCGGGTCGACCATCAGCACTTCGCAGCTGGGGGCGGCATGCCGGTCGATGAAGGCCGCCAGCATTCCGAGGTCGGCGAGTTCGTAGATCAGATCGCTGCCGATGATCAGGTCGAACCTGCCCAGGTCCGTGTCCTGATCCTGCCAGCCGGTACGCACGAACGGAATTTCGCGACCGCCATTCAGGCGCACGTTTTCGGCGAGAAAATTCGCCACTTCAGGGTGATAGTCGGTGGCCGTCACATCGGCCCCGCGGCTGTTCAGCACCAGGCTCGCCAGGGCGATGCCGCAGCCCACTTCGAGAATCCGCTTGCCGGCGATGTCATAGCTGCTCATGAGATGGGCCAGCACCTGGCCGGAGTCCCAGATCACACCAAACAGCGGCCAGCTCGGCAGGGGAATCCCCAGGCGCTCGGCTTCGCCGGTGTCGTCACTGAACTGCTGAAGATCGCGCAAGGTGCGCAGATGGATGTCGGCGCAGCTGAACTCAAGGGTCTGGTAACTAACGCGCAGTGATGGCATGACAGGTCCCGGCCAGGGGTGATGGATGGCGCCTGCAGCTCTGAAGCCGGGACGAGGGGCGGATCGGAAAAACTCCGCGGCGGATGATACACCACGAAATGGCCCCGCCTGGGTTCTTTGCCTTCCAAGGCCCACGTTCGCTCAGGTTCTGCAGTGCGGAAGCATCCCCCCTTCCGCTTCACAAAGGTGTCTTGCTCTTGGTCTCGAAAACGTACTCCATGAGTGCCGCAAGAATTGCTACCAGAAAGTTCTCCAGCAGCAGGAATCCAAGTGCCGCCATGAACCCCGTGAAGTACCAGACATACTTGAAGGAAAGGTGCTCAACGACCCCGTCACTGGGCACCAGCTGCAGCCACCCGAACCAAGTGATTGCGGCCAGCGGAAATGCGAAGAGCGCCGAGCCAAAAGCGACCGCTATGCGATCCGTGAGGGTGGCCGCCTTACGTCGTTCTCTCATGCTCGCTCCTTTACGACCGACGCGAATTTGATCTCAGGCACTTACCCACTGGAAATTTACAGGGGAGCAAGCGGGGCTATCCAGCTCGTGTTGGGCGGGTCTTGACCCGCCGTTCGCGACAGGCGGGTCAAGGACCCGCCCTACCTGCACTTTTCCTGAACAGCCCGCCGCGATATCCACGCGACGACTGGATGGCCCAGGCGGGCACCACAATGGCGTTCACGACCATGAAGACTGCGAAGACCTTGAGCGTGGTTTCAACCCAGGGGACCCCAATCAGTTCCGGACGAGGCCCGAACAGGGCGCGATCTGCCAGCACCAGCAAGAGCGGCCAAGCCATCAGGAACGGCAGAAGGACATAGGTTTTCAGGTACGTGACCAGTATCTCCCTGCCATCCCACAGCAGCCGCTGATGAACCACATAGAGGTCGTCCGAACCGTGACCGACGACCTCGGCGGGAAGGCCATCAGGAAGTGCGCGAAGCCGCTCCTTTTCGGAAGCCGTCAGCGCTCTCAATCGGTAGCGGTCCCAGGGAATGACCGGAACATAGAACAAGGTGAACCAGCTGGTGGCCGTCGAGTATTCCCCCTGGTGTTTCCAGCCATAGAACATCGTGCCGCAACCACTGATCTCGGCCATCTGCTGCCCTTGGGGACTCGTTCTTTCGATGAGACCATCCTGCCGCCCGGGATCAACCCCCGCAACCTGACGAACTCGTCAGGCGCGGAGAGGAAACAGGGACAGATCCGTCGCACCCCGGGTCCGGATCAGGCAGGTCACCCGCCAGCACCCCGTTTTTTCCATCGTCCTCGTCCTCCCTCCGGCCCCAAACGCCCTGCAAATGAGGGATGAATCCGGGCTGGCCCGCCCCCTACGCTGGACTCCCGCAACACCGTCTTCCACACCGGGTGCAGCCCATGTCCACCGAAACCCTCCAATCCCCCGCCAGCGCCCGCCCCGCGGCCGACCTGAAGCTTGCACAGCTCCTGGAGTCCACCCGCCTGGAGCGCTGCCCCTTCCCCATCCCCAGCAGCTGGTTCTTCGTGGATTTCTCCGAGAACCTGAAGGTCGGGGAGGTGCGCAACATCAAGCTGTTCGACCAGGAATGGGTGCTGTTCCGCGGCGAGAGCGGCAAGGTGGGCGTGTCCGACCCGTACTGCCCGCACCTGGGCGCGCACCTGGGGCACGGCGGCACGGTCTGCGGCGACAACATCCGCTGCCCCTTCCATCACTGGGAGTACGACGCCGAGGGCTGGTGCAAGAACGTGCCCTACGGCCGCGGCGCACCGGCCATCACCAAGGTACGGCCGATCCTGCGCACACTGCCCACCCAGGAGCGCTACGGGCAGATCTGGGCCTGGTTCCACCCGCTGGCGGAGCCGCCGACCTGGGACCTGCCCCACATTCCCTGCATGGAAGACCCGGGCTGGGTCGGCGACCAGCGCGGCAACTGGCAGGCCAGCACGGCGGTCCAGGAGATCGTGGAGAACAGCGTCGACGTGGCGCACCTGAAGTTCCTGCACGGCGCGGCCGGCGTCCCGCCGATCAACGTGGAATACGAGAAGCACATGCAGCGCTTCGACCTGGGCGGCGGCTATATCGTGGGCCAGACCTGGGGCGCCGGTGCGGTGGGCACCGTGACCTTCACGCAGGAGGGCGTCAGCGCGACGCTGTTCTCCTACACCCAGCCGATCACGCGCGAGCTCACGAAGATGAACATGAGCTTCCGCCACAAGGACTACCCGGAAGGCTCCAAGGAGCTGTACATCGCCCGCAAGCTGATCGACCACATGGTGCACGAAGCGGAGAATGAGACCAGCGCCGGCTTCGAGAGCGTGGACATGGTGATCTGGAACAACAAGAAGTATCGCCACAAGCCGCTGCTCTGCGACGGCGACGGCCCGATCTTCCAGTTCCGCGAATGGTTCCGGCAGTTCTATGTGGCGGATGCCGAGGTCATGGCGAAGATCTAGCGGCGCCCCGCTGCTGATTCTTTTTTCCTCTCCCCTCGCGGGAGAGGCGTGCTTGCCGGGCTGGAGAGTGACTCAATGATGGGCACGCTGCGCTTTGCCCACCCTTCGCTGTTGCAGGCTACGCCCGCTTCGCTCGAACGATCGCATCAACAATCTCTTGATGCGCCCCTGACGTCGATAAGTCAATGAACCTATAGTCCCGGAGAAGAGGGGGCATTTGATCAATTGAAAGATCTATGTTGACAACTATGAATTTCTTCTTCTTGTCGCGCATCCGCTCTTGAAGGAAGAAATTTGCCTCGCTCATTGTCCAACCAGATTGCTGATGCAAAAAGTTTTTGGAAAGAAAGATAAGGCCAAGGCCGGAGGTTTTGAGACCCTCGTTGATTCTGTCGGTGATGCTGTCCCCGGGTTGAATCTCGTACCGGTCATACCAAGCGCGAATACCTGCTTTGTGCAATGCTGAAAATATGGAATCCACTATCACCTTGTCTTTGCTCGAATGAGACAAGAAGACCGTGAAGGTTCCCTCCGTGACCGGCTTTCCAAATATGTCGTCCACCAGGCTTCTATCCGGGTACAAGTAGATGCCATTGACTCTTTCCGACATTTGAATTTCAAGCATCGAGTCGTCCGAGAAGGTGACTACATTGAATCCTTTGGAAAATACCGCATCAGCAATTTCCGAAAATAGAAATCGGTAGTCCCGCTTTTTTGATGGGAAACTTTTCCCCAGCCAGCATTCGAAATCATCATGCCCCTTTTCAAAGTTTAGGCACAGGAATGATTCAAGGCTGTATGGGTTATTGTTAACGAACAAGGCACATCCCGTGAGAGAGTCCTTGTCGTATCGCTGAAGCAGCTGGCGAACAAATTCTCTTTCTTTTTTCCGATCGCCATAGTCCAACGAAATTATGTAGCTTTTGTCATTGTTCATGCTCAGTTTCAACACTCCCCTGCGCGCCGCTCGAACCTCACCTGCAGCTCCTTCGGCGCCATCGTGAACGCAAAGCTCTCTTCCACCGGCTTGTCGTCCGCCCGGCTGATGCGGAAGTCCCGCGCCAGCATCGCTGCCACGGTGCGGATTTCCAGTTGCGCCAGGTTGCGGCCCGGGCAGAGGCGCGGCCCATGGCCGAAGGGTAGCGGCGCGCGGGTGACGTAGTTGGCCTGCGGCACCAGCCAGCGTTCCGGGCGGAATTCGCGGCCGTCGGGGAACTCGGCGTCGTCGTAGGCGCCGGGGCGCGTCGCCAGCACCAGGTCGGTGCCGGCCGGCACGGCATAGCCACCCAGCTCCACGTTGGCCGTGGCGTGCAGGAAGAACACCGGCGCCACCGGCTTGAGGCGGAAGGTCTCGTTCATCACCGCTTCGAGAAACGGATAGTCGCTGCCGCCGGCCACCACCTCCGCATGCAGGCGCTCCTGCGCCTCGGGGTGGCCCGCGAGGAAGTACATCATCCAGGCCAGGGTCATGGCGGTGGTGTCTTCGCCGGCCACCAGCGTGCCGAGGGCATTGCTGAAGATGTCGTGGTCGCTGAAGACCGAGCCGTCTTCGTCGCCGGTGACCAGCAGGGCCTCGATCAGGTTGGTGGGCTTTTCCTTCAG
Source organism: Solimonas sp. K1W22B-7 (assembly GCF_003428335.1). Lineage (GTDB taxonomy): Bacteria > Pseudomonadota > Gammaproteobacteria > Nevskiales > Nevskiaceae > Solimonas_A. The sequence goes on along the minus strand of NZ_CP031704.1, from coordinate 685,359 downwards.
CGACGGATCGGCGGCGATGCGGGCGCGGGCATCGGCGATCAGGCCCTCGATGTAGCCGCGCACGCCTTCGAGGTCGGCGTCGAGCTGGCGGTCTGCCTTGAACTTGATCCAGCGCCAGTAGGGCACGGGGATGCGCGCGCGCCGGCTGACCATGGGCAGGATGCGGCTCAGGTGCTTTTGGATGGGGTCCTCGTGCGTTTCCAGCGCGTTGGCGTCGTAGCCGAAGGCGAAGCGCGTGGTCACGTCCAGGGTGTAGCGCATGACATCGTCCAGCACGGTGACGGGCTGCCCGGCGTCGGCAGCGCGCTGCCACAGGCTGCGCAGGCGGCCGGTGATGACCTCCAGCTTGGGCAGGAAGGGCGCCATGTGGTGGATGTTGAGCGCGCGCATGAACACGCGGCGCTGGCGCCGCCAGGTCTCGCCCTCGGAGGAGAACAGCGAGGTGAGGCCCATGTCGCCGATGATGCGTTCGAAGGCCGGGAAGCGGCGGAAGTTCTCCGGGCGCTCGCGCAGCACGCGGCGACACAGCTCGATGTCGGAGATCACCATCAGCCGCTTGTTCAGGAAGCGCAGCTGGTACAGCGGGCCGTACTGCTGCGCCCAGCGCTCCAGCACCAGGTGCATCTGCGTGCGGCTGAGTTGCGGCAGGTTGCCCAGCAGCGGCCAGCCGCGCGGACCGGGCAGCGCCGACAGGGGCTTGGGGGGCGGTGTCGAATCGGGCATGGCGCGCTCGTGGGTCCGCAGCCCGGCGGGAGCGGTGAGGAGATTCTAGACCGGGAGCGGGCGGGATTCTGTGATTTTTGGCAGCGTGGGATACAGGTGGATACATCCCCCTCGTCTTGTCCCCTCTCCCGCTTGCGGGAGAGGGACTAAGGGAGAGGGTTTCTGTAAAGCGGGCTTGGCTAGCCCGACCAACTTTTACAGAAACCCTCTCCCGGCAACTGCTCCATGCGTTGCCCTACCTCGGGGATCCATCCCCTCGCCGGCCTTCGGCCACCCTCTCCCTCAAGCGGGAGAGGGGACAGAAACCGCGTTCCCCGTAGCCCGGTTTGCCGCAGGCAAGCCGGGGAACACACCCACCTGCGCTCCCGGCTTCGCTGCGCGAAACCGGGCTACAGGCCATCAAGGTTTGAGTGATGGACGCTGACATCCGTCAATCAGTGAGGGACTGGGCTCCGGCTTTCGCCGGAGCGACGGGTCAGCGCAACCGGCTGAGCTTCGGCTCACCACCCGCCAGCGGCAGCTCCACCAGATCCCCGTCATGCGCCAGCGCCACGCCCTGCGGCCGCACGGCGGCTACGCCGCGGAGGAACACGCCTTCCACGGCACGCGGGGGCGGCGGGGTCAGGTGATATAGCAGCAGCAGCTTCACGCCGGCCTCGTTGGCCACCCCGGCGGCTTCCACCGGGCTGGTGTGGTAGCTGGGGATGTCGCCCAGCACCTTCTTCAGGCGCGGGCGGTCCAGTTCGCCGGCGAGGCTGGCCATGCGCGCGACCAGTTCCTGGTTCTGTGCCTCGTGCGCCAGCAGGTCTGCGCCCCTGGCCACGGCGGTGAGGCGCGGGTCCTTGGTGGTGTCGCCGCTGATCACCAGCGAGCGCCCCTTGTAGTCGAAACGGTAGCCCACGGCGGGCTCGATCGGGTTGTGGTGTACGGGAAAGATCGTCACGCGCAATTCGCCGTCGGTGAACAGCGGCCTGGCGCCATCGTGCGCGTCCACCGCATGCGCTTCCATCAGGCCCTTCCCGGGCGGCAGGAACTCGGCGCTGTGATGGGCGACGCGGTAGCCGTTGTCCAGTGCATAGGCCTCGGTATAGCCGGCGACCACGCGCTCCACGCCCGGCGGGCCGTAGACCGGCAGCGGGCCGGGGCGGCCGGCGACCCAGGTCTGCATGTTGAACTCGCCGAGGTCGCCGATATGGTCGGAATGGAAATGCGTCAGCAGCACGCCACCGATGCGCTCGCCGGGGATGCGCAGCAGCGCCATGCGGTTCCAGGAGCCGGGGCCGGTGTCCACCACGTAGAATTTGCCGCCGGCGATCACGGCCAGGCAGGGCCGCGCGCGGTCCTCGGAAGGGAACGGCGAGGAGCTGCCGCAGACCAGCAGGCGCAGCGCGTCGTCGTTGAACAGCGCGCCGCGGTCGGCGTTGTCCATGTTGCGGCGGATCGCCTGGTCCACCAGGCGGTCCTGCACGGCGGGCAGCTGGAAGGCGGCGAGGCTGATGGCGATCAAGGCGACAAGGGCAAGCAGGAGCTTCTTCAATGGGCACTCTCAATCAGGTGGGCCCTCTCCCGCTGGCGGGAGAGGGGTTGGGGTGAGGGTGGTGCAGTGGCGGTTACGCACAGCGCCTCCGTTTGAAGGCTCCACCCTCACCCCAGCCCTCTCCCGCCAGCGGGAGAGGGAGAAAACTACGCCGCTTTCTTGCGCGCGGCCGTCAGCGGTCGCGCGGAGCGCTTCATCACGCGGTCGAGCAGCCAGGGTGCGAGGCGCTTGGTCCAGTAGCCCGACACGGCGTCGCGGCCCACCACCATCACCGCGCGGTTGGCCCGCACCGCGGACAGCGTGCGCGCGGCCACGGTTTCGGCCTTGAGGTTGTTGCGCACGAACCAGTTCTGGATGAAGGCCTGCGTGCGCGGTGTGTCCATGCGTCCGAACAGCTGCACCTTGGAGGCGATGGGGGTCTGCACGAAGCCCGGGCACACGGCGGTGACGCCGATGCCGGCGGCGGCCAGTTCGCTGCGCAGGCTTTCGCTGAAACCCACCACCGCGGCCTTGGTGGCGACGTAGCTGCCCAGGCCGGTGAAGCCGACCAGGCCGGCGCCGGAGGCGATGTTGACGATGTGTCCGCCGCCCTCGCCGCGCGCGGAGCGCGCCAGCATGTCGGGTACCACGGCGTTGATCACGCGCACCACGCCCAGCACGTTGATCTCGTGCAGGCGCCGCCATTCCGCCATCGGCACCTCGTGCATCAGGCCACCGCTGACGATGCCGGCGCTGTTCACCACCAGGTCTGCCGCCGGGCCCATGGCGTGGATCGCGGCAGGCAGGCGCGCGATGTCTTCGTCGCGGCTCACATCGGCGCTGATGGTGGCGACGTCGGCCGCGCCCATCTCGCGCAGCTGCTGCGCGGCTCGCTCCAGCTGCGCGGGGTCGCGCGCCAGCAGCAGCAGGCGTGCGCCCTCGCGTGCCAGCGCCTCGGCCACCGCCAGCCCGATGCCGCTGGAGCCGCCGGTGATGACGCAGAGCTTGTTCCTGAAATCCTTGATCATGGTTGCTTCCTGGCCTTGAGCAGAGAGGGTGCCGGGGTTTCGTACCAGACGGGCGAGGCCCAGGCGCGCTCCTCGAGCGTTGCGAAAATGTTGCGGCCTTGGAACGTGCCGGGCGCGCCTTCCATGCGGCAGCAGCCTTCGTAGCCCTGCCAGCCGCTCTCGGCCGGGAAGACGCCGTTGGCAGGGTCCAGCGCGGCGCAGTTCACGGCCTTGGACACGCAGAGCTGCGTGCTCCAGCGGCAGCTGGGAATCTCGCGGGTGCGGGCGTACCAGTAGGCATCGCGGTCGCCGTGGAAATCCGGGTCCTGCCAGGTGACGCAGAGCTGGTCGGGATGGCCGCCGACGGCCACCGAGCAGTCCGGCGCCGGGCGCTGCACCGGGTGCGTGGTCTTCACCACGTTGTCGTAGGCGCGCACCTTCGGAGCACCGCTGGCGTCGAGCGTGCCCTTGACGATGTCGATCGCCTGCAGCGGCAGCGTCGGCTCCGAGCCGCCGGGGTCCTGCATCGCCCAGACGGTGATGTAGGGCGCCGTGGCGCCGGCAGGCTTCGGCGGCAGGTTGCCGCCCATCACCGCGCCGGTGGCAGGGGTGACGCTCTCGCCGCCCTGCGCCAGCTTCGCGCAGATGTCGGCCGGCGGCGGTGTCCAGCTGGCCTGCATGCGGATGCGCAGGCGCGGGCCCGAGGTACCGAAAGTCTCGCCGCGGTGCAATGCGTCCCAGACTTGGCCGCGCGTGTTCTCGGCCGACCACACGCCGGCCATGCCGCCGGTGCCGAAGCCGCGCGCGCGGTCGGTGAAGACGCGGTTGGTGCAGTTGGCCGGGTCGTTGGGGTCCTGGTTCTTGTTGTCGCAGGCCCACAGGCCCAGGTGGTCCTTGGGCTCGTCTTCCAGCACGCCGCCGTGGCCGGGGTACATGCGCTCGCGCGTCATGCCCGGCGTACCGTTGTGCGTGTCGGTGCTGGCGATGATGCCCTGGCGATAGGGGTTGATCCCCAGCACGCTGCGCAGGCTCAGGCCCTCGGCCATGATGTTGCGGAAGTAGTCCAGCGGCGTGCTGCAGTTGGCGGCGGGGCCGGAGGCACCGTTGGGCCCGGCGGTGTCGCAGACGCGCGTGAGATAGGTGGGCTCCTGGCGCAGCGAGCAGAAGCTGGGGTCACGCGAAGGATCGCCCGTGCAGTACCTGGCGCAGGCCGGCGGATCGTCCGGCAGGCCGGCGCAGACGTTCTTGGTCAGCTCGAAGTCGCAGCTGCCCTCTTCGCCTTCCAGGTAGTTGCCCTCCAGGCCCACGGCGCATTCCGAGCCGCCCTTGTGCTGGTAGATCTCGAACACGCGGTCGTAATTGCGCCGCAGCTCGGCGTCGCCGCGCGTCAGCGCCACGCCGTCTCGGCCCGGCGGCAGGCCGGTGGCGAAGTCGCGCGGCATGAAGAAGCGGCCGTCCGACAGGTTGGCGCTGTGCGGAATGGTCAGCGCCTTGCAGTCGGGAACGCCGCCGCACTCGGTCTGCAGGTGGTCGAACAGCATCCACTCGTCGTTGACGTTGCGATCGTCGATGCCGCTGGTCAGCGTCACCGAGGCGAACACCGTGTCCGGCACCTCGTCGGCGGGGCCGCGGAAGATGATGTTCCGGTGCAGCATCTGGCCGCGCTTGTTGGAACTGAACTCGTAGCCGTGCAGCGTGGAGAAGCTGCAGGGCACGTACTCTTCGTCGGTGATCGCGCGCTCCTGCGCCCAGGCGCTGCGGTCCGTGGGACTCTCGGCCAGCAGCGTCTGGATGAGAATCTGGAACGGCGTGGTCGTGCCTTCGACGAAGGCGCGGATGTTGCCGCGGATGTTGTTGCCGATGATGTTGCACACCGGGTTGGTCCCCGGCGGCACCGCGCCGCCGGCTTCGCAGATCAGCTTGAAGGCCCCCAGGAACTCGGCGTGGTCGGTGAGCGCCACGAAATCCAGCGGACGGTCCAGCGTCTCGTGCGTCACCGGCGTGTCGGGGTCGGTGTCACCCGCGGGGTAGCCCGCCGGCTCGCCCTTGGCGAAACGGATCGCCTCGCGCGGGCCGTTGATGGAGTTGAAGAAGTAGGTGTCGAAGGAATAGCTGGTGTGCACATGCAGGTCGCCGTACAGCGCCTGCTTGCGCCCGGGCACCACGGGGCCGCATTCGCCTTGCACGGTGCCCGGGGGATTCTCCGTGGGCGGTGTATCCGTGCCCGACGGCGCTTCGGAGCGGCCGCAGGCGGCCAGGAGTGTCGCTGCCGCCAGCGCCAGTGCGCGCAGCGTCACGTGCATCATGTTCGCCGAAATGACCTGCATGCCGCTCTCCGTCTTCACAACAACACCGCCGCGCTGCGTTCGATCAGCCAGTACGCCGCCACCGCGCCATAGGCGCAGAGCGCCAGCGGCGCCCAGCGCGGCTGCGGCCGCAGCAGGCGCAGCGCCGCCAGCAGGCCCAGCACGAACAGCAACTGCCCCGCTTCCACGCCCAGGTTGAAAGCCGCCAGCGCCCAGCCGCGCGCCTGCTCGGGCAGGCCGGTCTCGGCCAGCGCACCGGCAAAGCCGAAGCCATGCAGCAGGCCGAAGGCAAAGGCGATGCCCGCGGGCCGGCGCTGCGCCAGGCCCCTGGCACCGGTCGCCAGTTCCACCGCCAGCAGCAGGATGGACGCCGCGATGCAGGCCTCCACCGCACCACCCGGCAGCGTCCAGCCGCGCAGCATGGCGCCGGCCAGGGTGACCGAATGCGCCACCGTAAACGCGGTGAGCGTGCCCACCAGCCTGCCGACACCGGCACCGCTGCGGCGCCACAGCAGGAACAGGCCGAGCACGAACAGCAGGTGATCGACGCCCAGCAGGATGTGCTCCACGCCCAGCACCAGGTACTGCGGCACGGGCGGCGCTGCGGCCTTCTGCTGCGGCGTCCACTGCGGGTTCACCGCCGACAGCACCGCGTACTGCGGCGCGCCCTGCAGCGGCTGCAGCAGCAGCACCGCGTCGGACAGCTGGATGGTGAAGCCCTCCAGGCCCAGCGGACCCTGCAGGCCCTGCGGGCAGCGCAGGCGCCAATGCATCACCAGGCCTTCTTCAGCCGGCTGCGTGTGGGTCTCGCCCAGGCGCTCGCAGCCAACGGGGCCGAGCGTCTTGAGCGACATCAGGCGGCCTTCGAAATCTTCCGGCAGGCGCAGGCGGCTGTCCCAGGTCTGCGCGTCCACCTGGCTCAGGCGCCATTGCGCGCTGCTCATGGAATGCGCCCAGGCAGCGGGCGCCGACAGCAGTACGACCAGCAGGACGAGCAGGCGATGCATCAGGGCGTTCCGCGCCCGGTGTCGAGGCCGTAGCGGGTCTTGAGCTGCTGCACGGCGAGGCGCGTCTCTTCGGCGCGGCGCTCCAGCAGGTAGTCGCGCTGCGCACGCTCGCGCACGGCGGCGTAGTCGGGCTGCGCCAGACGGCGATCCCGGATGCGCACGAAGTGCAGGCCCATCGCCGAAGGCAGCGGGCCCTGCCACTGGCCCTGCGGCAGTTCCGCGAGCAGCATCGAGAACGGCGTACCGAACATGCGCTCGACATCGCGCTGGCTCAGCGCCGCCGGATGCGTGCCACCCGGATGCGGATCGCTGAGCTTGTCCAGGTCGCCCGGATCCGCCTGCAGCACTGCGCCCAGCGCCGCGGCATCGCTGGCCAGGTGTGCGTCGCGCAGGCCGCGCGACAGGAACACGTGCTCGAAGCTCAGGCGCTCCAGTCCGCCATAGCGGCCGGCATGCACGCCGACCCAATCGCGCAGTTGCCGGTCGCTGGGCTCGGCCACGTCGACACCGGTCTCCAGCAGCAGGCGCATCTTCTGCACCAGGCGGCGGCGCACGATCAGGTCACCCTCGCCCAGCCCGCGCGCGATGGCCTCGCGGTACAGCACTTCGTCTTCCAGCCACTGCTCCGCGGTCTGCCCTTCGGCGCTGGCCGTGGGCGGCGTCAGCGACTCGCCGCGCTGGCGCAGGCCATCCACCGCGAACAGCAGCGCGCCCAGGCCGAGGAACAGCAGCAGCGCGTGGCGTTGCTGCAGGCGGCTGAGGGCGTCGAGGAAGCGCTGCATGATCGGGCTCCGCTATGGCCGGACAAAGATCGGGCTGGACCAGGCGCGGTGCTGCGCCTCGGCCAGGCAGAGATCGTCGATCGGCGTGCGCTCATCGCCATGACAGGGCGTGACCTTGATGCACTGGCCCTTGGCGTCCCGCTCGCAGCGCAGCTGAGCGCCGTTGATGGTGGGCTCGGCGCGCTGGACCGCACGGGCGTAGTACAGCAGCTCGCGATTCATCGACGGGTACTCCGGATCGATGAACTCGGCGGTGCAGCCCTGGCCGCTGTCGGCGCAGCGCAGCACCTTCCAGGGATCCTCGATCAGCGGCTTGAGCGGATCGTGGAGATTTTCCTGGCGGCGGATGCGCACGATCTCGATGCGATCGATCGGCGTGCGCGCATCGCCGGGGTTGTAGCACTCGCCGCCGCAGAGCTGCTGGATGCGCTGCGGGCCGATGGCCGCCTCGGTCCAGGCGGGGCAACCCGGCTTCTGCACGAACGCGCCCTGCGCCTTGACGCGGAAGCGCGGCACGTCCCTGCCCTGCAGCTCGGAGCCCATGGGATGACGCTGGCCGTCGGCGCCGATCAGGTCGAACCACAGCAGCATGCGCGGGCCCGACGTGCCGTAGACCTCCTTGCGCTGCAGGGCATCCCAGATCTGGTCACGCCCGCGGCCCGGGGCATGCACCGCGACCAGGCCGCCGGTATAGAAGAACGAGGCCTGGCGCTCGGTCTCGGCGGTCTGCAGGAAGTTGTAGGGTCCGGAGCCCAGCGTGAACTCGCGCGGCTGCTGCGGATCGCCCTTGGGCTTGGCGGCCTCGATGAAATTGCGTTGCACCAGCGCGTTGAGCGCGCCACGCGTTTCGGTGGAGGAGTGGCGGTTGACCTGCTTGAAGCCGGTGCCGGCCTCGGCGGCGTGGTTGTCGCTGGAGCCGATGAAGCCGAAGTGGAAGCGCAGCGGGCCGCCGTCGGCATCGCGCTCTGCCGGATTGCTCAGCGCCATGATCGCCTGCACCGAGCTGCCGGCGCGGTGATTCAGCGGCGGCATGAAGCAGTCGGTGCACTGGCCGCAGGCCAGCCAGTCTTCCGGCCTGGCGTCCGCCACCGTCAGGTGCCCGGCGCGGCCGGCCTTGAGGTAGTTCTTCTCCACCTGCTGCACGCGCGCCTCGCAGTCCGGCGACCGGGGGTCGTCGCAGCGCGAGCGGATGATCTGGCCGGCGCGCTTGCAGCAGGGCAGGTAGTCGTCGCTGGCCTCGGGACAGACCGCGTTGCCCTGCGCGTCCCAGGCGATCGCCTTCCAGTCGCGGTAGGGCTCGGCGTTGCCGTGACCGGAAAAGATCTCGATCAGCTTCTGGCGCTTGGGGTCATGCTGCTTGAGCGTGAGTTGCTTGGTCCAGTCGGAGCCCGGCGGCGTGTAGTAGCCCCAGGTCGTGCCATGCGGAATCACCAGCGCCTCGCCGCCCCACTCGTCGAGCTTGCGGAACAGGTCGCCCGGCGTGTCGGCCGTCTCGATGCAGTTGGCCGGCAGCTCGCGCGAACTGACGCCCACCGGGCAGGGCGCGATCTCGATCAGCTCCTGGCGCTTGTTCTGCTGCTGGAACTGCAGGCGGCGGTTGGGGAAGTCCGCCGCGTAGGGCCCGACGATGCGCTCCGGCACCGGCAGCGGGTCGTGGCGCATGGCATTGAAGGACACGCCGCCGGCCACGATGGGCCGCGCCGGCACCCTGTCGTCCGCGGTCTCGCGCAGGATCACGTTCTTGTGGCCGTAGTGCGTCTCGGGCGAATTGCCCATCTGGGTCCATTCCCAGCCGAGGAAGGCGACGATGTCCGGATTACCGGCCGGGCCGGCGGCCTGATTGCAGGCGCGCACCGTGTCCTTGATCATCGACCAGTGCCGCGGCGTCAGGCTTTCGGCATGATCGGTATGCGCATAGAAGTCCAGCGAAGAGCAGAAGCGCGCGTAGTCGCAGGCATCCGCCGGCGGCCGCGAGCCCGGACCATGCATCAGCGGCAGCGCCCAGACGAAGGCGTCCATGGAGAAGGTGGTATGCACGTGCAGGTCGCCGAACAGGATCTGGTCGTCCTCGCCCGCGTTGCCCCGGGCCCGCGCCTGCAGGCTGGCCGCATCCACGCGCGCCGGCGCGATCGTGCCGGCCACTTCCTTCGGTGCCTGCTGCCGATCCCACCAGCCGAAAGCGGCCAGCAGGGCGATCACCACCGCCGTCACCGCGGCGATCTTCAGGATGGTCTTCAACACGTCTCCCCCACCGCCTCCATGGGGCGGCCTGCTTCACATTAGAGGCGCTTTGTTTACACTATGTCAATATGTTGAAAGTCACCAATCTTTCCTCCGCCCGCCTGGCCTGGCTTTCGGTACTGGCCGGCGGCCTGCTGGCCGGCGCCGCCCTGCTCTGGGACAGCTGGCGCGGCCCCGGCCTGCCGGCCGGCAGCGTCGCCCTGGTGGGCGAGCACACGATCAGCCGCGAGGAATGGTTGCGTGCGCTGCAGTCCGTGCAGGGCGACAGCGGCCGCGCGCTCGACGCGGCTGCCCGCGCCCGCATCCTGCAGCGCCTGGTGGACGAGGAACTGCTGTTCCAGCACGCCCTGGCCAGCGGCCTGGTGCGTGACGAGCCCGGCCTGCGCAAGACCGTGATCGCCGCCCTGGTGGACGGCGCCACCGCGGGCGGCACCACCGACGAGGCCGCCACCCGCGCGCTGTTCGACCGCCAGCCGCAGCGCTACGCCCCGCAGCCGCGCCTGCGCGTGGCGGCGCTGCTGCTGCCGGCCGGCGCGCAGGCTCCTGACGCGGCCCTGCTGCGCAGCGCGCTGGAACAGGGCCAGGCAACCGCGCCGCTGCTGCCCGTGACGCTGCCGGATACCGCCCTGCCGGTTTCACGGCTGGCGCAGTACCTCGGCGGCGGCGCGGTGGCGGCCCTGCAGTCGGCACAGCCCGGCCAGCTGCTCGGCCCCCTGCCTGCCGGTGACGCACAGCTGTACCTGCTGCTGCGCGAACGCCAGCAGGACAGCCCGCACTACGAGGACGTGGCCGAGGCTGTGCGCAGCGACCTGGCGCGGCAGCAGGCCGACGCCGCGCTGGCGCGGCTGCTCGAGCAACTGCGCCGCGACATCCCGGTGAAGATCGCGCCCGATGCGCAGCCCTGAGAAGGCCAGGTTCAGGTTTCCGTTCGCACTGAGCCTGTCGAAGTGCGGGCGGCAACCCATTGACCGTACGGTGATGGAATCCGCCCGTGCTTCGACAAGCTCAGCACGAACGGATTCTGGTGGGCTCGCCGCTCTGCTGGCCCTGCTGTTGCTGCTCTGCTCCGGCAGCGCGTCCGCGCACAGCCGCTCGGTGTCCTATTCCAGCTGGACCATCAGCGGCGAGGACGTGAGCATGCAGCTGCGGCTGCCGATGTCGGTACTCAACCCCGCCGGCTGGGACCCACGCGACACGCAGGCGCCGGCGCAAATCGCGGCACTGACGGGCCGCTACTTCCAGCTCGACGCCGGCGGCCAGCCCTGCACGCTCGCACGCAGCGAAGGCCATCGCGGCGACAGCGAGATGCTGCTGCAGGCCACGTGGCATTGCCAGCAGCAGCCGCAGACGCTGCACGCCGCCTTCCTGCTCGACCGCGTGCCCGGCCACCTGCACCTGCTGCAGCTCAGCAACGGCGGGCAGCTCTCCGGTCCCTGGGCGATGGGCTCCGGCAAGCAGGCGCTGGACCTGTCGCCGGCGGCTGCCGCCGCACCGCCGGAATTCGGGCGCTACCTGCTGCTGGGGGCGGAGCACATCCTGATCGGCTGGGACCACCTCGCCTTCCTGATGATCGTGCTGCTGGGCGCCGGCAGCATCGGCCCACTGGCCTGGCGCATCACCGGATTCACGCTGGGCCACAGCGTCACGCTGCTGCTCGCCAGCCGCGGCTGGGTGCGGCCGGAATCCTCGATGGTGGAGGCCTTCATCGCGCTGACCATCGTCTGCGCCGCCGCCGAGCGCCTGCTGCGCGGCAGCGCTGGCGCCGCACGCCAGGCCGGGCTCATCGCTTTGTCGCTGGGCCTGCTGGGCTGGCTCGCCGGCGTGCTGCCGCTGGCCCTGGCGCTGGCGGCGGTGCTGATCACCGCCGGCACCGCCAGCAGCGAAGACCCGCGCCTGGACGCGACGCGCACCGCGCTGTTCGGCCTGTTCCACGGATTGGGCTTCGCCGCCGTGCTGGGCGAACTCAACCGCGCCAGCACGGTGCCGCTGCTGCCGCTGCTGGGCTTCAATGCCGGCGTGGAACTGGGCCAGCTGCTGTTCGTGATCCCGGTGTGGTGGCTGGCGGCGCGCTGGCCACCGCTGCGTCATCGGCTGGTGGCGGCCGCGCTGCTGGCGCTGGGGACGTGCTGGTTCCTGCAGCGGCTGGGCTGAGCCAAAAAATAGCCCCGCAAGGCGGGGCTGAATGGGTCCCGTTCCGGGACAGGGGGTCAGACCAGCAGGGGCGCGCAGGTGGCGGCGAGGTTGCCGTAGGCACGGGCCTCGATGGCCATCGCGCCGGCCACTTCCTGCGGGCTCAGCTGGGCAGCGGCGGCGCGGTAGGACATGGCCAGCTCGAGCTGGAACATTTCGCGGCTGGCCTGCGCCGCGCGATAGGGATGTGCGGCCGGCATCGCCGCCTGGCATTGGTTCATCAGGGCAGTGATCTGGCCCGGTTCGGCCGCCGGGGGAGCCGGCGGCTGCGGCGCCAGGCCGGCAATCGCCGGACGCGGCGCCGGCGGCTGCAGCCTGCCGCCGGCAGGGCTGTAGACGATGTGACGCACGACGGAGGCCCGGGCCGCGCGGGCCTTGTGCGCCTTGCCGGGCGCGGCCTGTGCCGCCGGCGCCATCAGCAACGCCGTTGCCAGCAACATCGTCGTGGTGAAAGTCTTCATGCCGTCCCCGGATTCGATGAAGTGCATTTTCCGGGGCCATGCTGCACGGCAGTAGTGGACAGGATTTCGGCCAGCCTGTGGATAAGTGGCGGAGATCGGGCGACCTACGGCCTCAAGCCGACGAGATTTGTGCCGAGGTCAGATCCGCCCGCGGCAGGCCGGGAAGCGCGGGCAACCCCACCAGGCCGGGCGCCCTTCGATGCCGTGCTGGCGCAAGAGCTTCTCGCCGCAGCGAGGGCAGGACGGCGTCATGTAGTCGCCGTAGGTGATCTCGTCCAGCAGCTCCAGTTGCGGTTCTTCCGGCAGGGCACAAAGCTCGGCGAACAGCTCCGCCGCGGAGCGCAGCTGCAGCGGGGTGCCGACGGCGTATTGCACGGCCTCCTCGGTGAAGCCCGCCAGGGCGTAGAACACCGCCAGCGGCGCTGCCTGCTCGCCGGCAGCGCGATGCAGGGCCTCCAGCTGGTCCGGGCCTGCCACGCCGTTGATGAAGGGTTCGCAGCGCAGCAGTGCATGCACACGGTCGGCATTGCCGGGCTCGCCGACCACGATGTCCGCAGCGCCCCGCGCCGGCCCCGGTGGCTGGCGCACAGCGGCGTGGCCCCGTGCCTTCCACAGGCCCTCGCAAAGCTCCTCCACGCGCGCCCACTCCAGCTGCCGCAGCAGGTCCAGGGACCAAGACATGTGCGGCTCCGCTGTCAGGCGCGACGAGGATGCCCCGGGAGCTTCGGCCACAGCCGGCACCTGCTTCACGCCGCGCCGGCGCAGGGCGCGCACCAGGGCCGCCAGCACTGCCAGCAACAGCGCCAGCCACCAGCCCATGCCCGCAGACAAGGCGGGGACTCCTTCAGCCGCGTGCACGCTTGGTGCAGCAGCCGCGCCTGCCACCGTCAAGGCGGTGACCACAGCCAGGCCGGGTCTGGGGCAGGCGCGGCCCTGCGAACCGCTTGGGACGCATGCAGGAGTCTTTGACAGCACGGCAGCACACCCCATAGTTCTGTTGTGGCCAAAAAAACAGGCTTCCCCTTCGCCATGGATATAGCACGCATCGTGCCGGGCCTAGTGCGCGTTGCATTGGCCGCAACCCAGGAATAGGATGCGCGCCCTCTCAATCACCGCCACCGCAAAGGAGACGCTTCATGACACCGTCAAATCGCCTTTGCAGGTCGAGCCTCGCCTGAGCGCTCCCGCTGCCGCCTGACGGCAGCCGCTTTGCCCAGGCCCGCCCGGCCTGCCATCACCAGACTTTTCTTTTCACCATTCTGGAAATGGAACCATGGGCAATCCCATACAACACCTGTCCGCGAGCGTCGTACTCGTCGCCGCGGACGACACCTGGATCGAAGGCAACGCGATCCAGCAGCTGCAGACCAGCGCGCGCCTGTCGGGCATGCGCCGCGTCGCCGGCATGCCCGACCTGCACGCCGGCCGCGGCTATCCGGTGGGCGCGGCGTTCTTCTCGGTGGGCCGCTTCTACCCCGCGCTGGTCGGCAACGACATCGGCTGCGGCATGGCGCTGTGGCAGACCGATATCGCCGCCTGGCGCTGCTGCTGCTCGGCCGCCGGCTGGCGCAGCAGGAGGAGCTGGGCCGGCAATCGCTGCGCGCCGGGCGCCGGCAACTGCACCATGAACTGGAGCGCGGCAGGCCGCTGCGTCGCTTCCTCGGCGAGGGTTTCCGGGAGGACTAGGCTTTTTTCAGGGGTCGGCACCCGGCCCGCAGCCTGTTAGGCTGCGGGCATAACAAGGGTTGGAAGCCCGCCAATAGAGACCGCATGAGCGATCACAGTGCCGAGGAGGGGTTGGCACCACGCAAGGCCATCGCGGCCCTGCGCGACCTGCCGGAATACGACCTGACACCGCAGGAGGCCCACGAGGTCGCGGACATCGTTGCCGCAAAGACCCGGCAGTTCCGCTTCCCCAAGCGGCTGGAAGACGACTTCCAGACTTTCAACCGCGCCTCCAGCCGCAATGCCCGCATCATCCTGGCAGTGATCACACTGCTGTCCTTCGCGTCCGCCGCGTTCTGGGCGCCGGCCCTGATCGGCTCCGCACCGTCCAACAGCGGTTTCGTGCTGATGCTGGAGCTGGCGGTGATCACGCCGCTGTTCGGCCTGGTGCTATGGCTGCTGTTGCGTCGCCCCGATGCCGACAGCACCGAGTGGGTGATGATGGGCGCCTACGTGATCGAGATGCTGGTGGTGGAGACCATGCGCCACCACAGCGACCGCTCGGGCTTTCCGATAGACCCCTCGATCGGCGTGCTGGTGCCGATCGCGGTGATCCTGATGGCGCGGCTGCGGTTCAGCCGCACGATGCTGTTGCTGGCGGCCTACATCGGCGTGAGCCTCAGCCAGGCCTGGCTCTGGGGCGAGGCGCCGAACCCGCACGCCGCCAGCTCCTGGATCATCAAGTGGCTGCTGCCGGCGCTGGTGGTGCTGGCCTCGGTGTCCAACAAGCTGGCGCTGCGCCGGCAATGGGCGGCCGCGCTGCTGCTGCGCGTGATGGCACACCGCGATCCGCTCACCGGCCTGCCCAACCGCCGCGCGCTGGAGAAGCACTACGAGGCGATGAGCCGCGCCCTGTCGCGCGGCAGCCGCAGCGGCCGCATGGTGCTGGCGGTGATCGACCTGGACCACTTCAAGAAGGTCAACGACCTGCACGGCCACGAGTATGGCGACGGCGTGCTGATCGAGATCGCGGTGGCGCTGTCGGGCTTCGCGCGCCGGCCGCTGGACATGGTGGCGCGCATGGGGGGAGAAGAGTTCGCGCTGCTGCTGCACGACTGCGACGAGGAATCCGGCCGGCAGCGGCTCTCGGCCCTGCTGGAAACCATCTCGGGGCTGCAGATCGAGAACAAGGGCGCCACCCTGGGCATCATCACCGTGAGCATCGGTGCGGCCGCGGCACCGCCGGACACGCGCCTGTCGGACGCCTACCGCGCCGCCGACGAGGCGCTGTACCGGGTCAAGGAATCGGGGCGCAACAACTACGAGCTGGTGAGTCTCTGAGATCGTACCGCGTGCGCATTGCGCACCCTACCGAAACGCCGGCGTAGGGTGCGCAATGCGCACCGTGAAGCCTAGATGACGCGCCGCGCCGCCACCAGCCGGCTGTCCCAGCTCGGCGTCAGCCGCGTGACCACCACGCGGCCCTGGCCGGGCGAAGCGTGCAGGATGTAGCCGTCGTCCATGTAGACCGCCACGTGCAGGCCCTGGCGCTGCCAGCGGTAGAACAGCAGGTCGCCCTTGCGCAGTGCCGACAGGGCCACCGGCTCACCGTAGCCGACCTGCTCGCGCGTGGTGCGCGGCACGTCCAGGCCGATGGCGCGGAAGATGCGCTGCACCAGCGAGGAACAGTCCACGTTCTTGGCGTCTTCGCGCGCACCGAACTGGTAGCTGGTGCCCAGCAGCGACAAGGCGTCGCTGATCACCAGGTCCACGACGAACTCGTCGTCGAGCTTGGGCGAGGCTTCCAGCGCCAGCGGGGTCTGCACGCTGTCGTCCACCAACTCGTTGCCGCGGGTGGCCATGCCCAGCTTGTCGCTCAGGTCCAGGGCAGCGGCGGAAGGACTCGCCGTGGCGGCAAGAATCGAAAGCAACAGGCCTGCAGCCGACAGGCTGCGATGAAAAGTTGAGCGCATGAGCGGGGGGTCTCGGGGTGCCATGGAGACACCGTAGGCGCGAACCTATACAGAGTAAGTAGAGAAATCCTACCGCTCCGCACGAGTGGTAACTCTGCCCCGCCAACCGGCATGCGTCCAGCTTTTTCTGGCCCGCGATGAAGCCCTGTTGCCGCCCGGCAACAGAAAAAAACAGCAGGCCCGAAGGCCTGCTGTTTTTTAACCAGCCCTTGCGTGCTTAACGCACCGGCACCTGGCGGCACTTCTCGCGGTAGCTCACTTCCTGGTCGGGATAGTGCTTCTGGGCGACCTTGCCGCCGGCATAGGCACCGCCCAGCGCGCCGGCGACGGTCGCCACGTCCTTGCCGCTGCCACCACCGATCTGGTGGCCGATGGCACCGCCGGCGGCACCGCCCAGGATCGTGCCGGTCACGCGCTTGGCGCCCCATTCCTTGTTGGTGACCACGCGCTCGGTGTGGCATTCCTCGCGGGTCGCCACCACTTCCTTCTTGTCCTTGTCCGCCTTGCCGGCGGCGTCGCCCTCGCCGGAGCGGGTGGCGAACACCATCGCCGACATGCCGACCACCGCGGCGGCAGCGACGCCGACGATACCCGCAGTTACATTGTTCATGACGTCCTGTCCTTCTTGAGAGGCGCATCGGCGCCCGGTGACACCAAGCTAGGCGAATCGTGCTGAACGAAGGCTGATCGGGCGCTTCAGCCCGCGTTCAGGTGTCTTACCATGGCGCCATGCCCGATTCCCCCGCCCCCGCGCCTTGGTACGTCTACATGCTGGAGTGCACCGGCGACCTCCTCTACACCGGTGTCACGCCGGACGTGGCGCAGCGCTTCGAGAAGCACCGCAGCGGCCGCGGCGCGGCCTTCACCCGCATCAATCCGCCGCTGCGCGTGCTGGCGGCCCTGGCCTGCGAGAACCGCAGCGCGGCGCTCAAGGCCGAGGCGGCCCTGAAGAAGCGGCGACGGCCCGCAAAACTGGCCTGGGTGCGTGAGAACCCCTGGCCGACCTAGGGTTTCGACACCCAGCGGTTGTCCTTGATGTAGAAGCGCAGCAGGCGCCGCGCCCAGTGCCCGGCGTAGTCCACGCCGACGCGCGGCCGGCGCACGATGCGGATCGCCGGCAGCGGCTGCGACTCCGCCACGTACAGCTCGTCGCCCAGCAGGTCGGCGCCGTTGTGCCGCAGGTCCAGGCCCATGGCCTTGCACAGCAGCCCCGGCCCCTGCGTGCGCCCTTCCAGGTTTTTCACCGGCTCCAGCGCCCGCAGCAGTACGGCGGAGGCCGTCCCCTCGGGCTCGGTGACGACGTTGACGCAATGGTGCATGCCGTAGATGAGATACACGTAGGCATGTCCGGGCGGCCCGAACATCACGCGCGTGCGCGGCGTGAGCCCGCGCGAGGAATGCGCCGCCAGGTCATGCGGCCCCAGGTAGGCCTCGGTTTCGACGATGCGTCCGATGCGCTCGACGCCATCGACGCGATGCACGAGATAGCGCCCGAGCAGCTCGCGTGCGACCAGCTGCGCGTCGCGGTCGTAGAACGCGCGCTCCAGCTTGCGCAGCGGCCCCGGCGGCGGCGGCAACAGCGCCTGCGGCGGCGCGGCGGCTCGCCTCAAGGCGCCTTGGCGCCTTGCGACAGGCGGACCAGCTTGCCGCTGTCGGCCTCGATCACCAGCACCCAGCCCTGGCCCAGCCGGCCGGACTTGGCATTGCCCAGCACCAGCCAGCGGTTGTTCTTGCGATAGGAGCGGTAGGGTGCCTGGATCGCGGTCTGCTCCGCGCCCCAGGCCTGCGTCCACAGCTCGCGCGCGATGCCGATCGCCGCCTTGCCGTCGGCCACCGGCCCGCGCGGCGCCATGCCGGCCACCGCCTCGTCCGCCGGCACGGCGGCGAGGTAGCGCTCGGCCCAGGGACGCCAGTCGCTGTCGGGTGCTGCCGCCGACTCCAGCCGCGAGGACTGCGGCCCGCCGGGCTTGCGCAGGTGCAGGTCATAGGGCGGCGGATAGCTCCCGGGCAGCGGCACGGCGCGATCGCCGAGCAGGCCGTTGAGCGTTTCGCGCGCCTTCTTCGCCACGTCGATCGGCGAAGGCACGTTGTCGGGACGCGTGTAGGCGATGCGGCCCTTGCCGTCGATCACCACGAACCAGGGCGTGCGCACGATGCCGTAGCTGGCGACCAGCGGATCGCCGTTGAGCAGCAGCGGAAAGCTCAGGCCGCGGTCCTTCATCGCCTGCACCGGATCGCCGCCGCGGTCTTCCTTGATGTTGATGGTCCAGACGTTCACGCCGGCGCCGCGGTAGTCCTCCCAGATCGCCTGCACGTAGGGCTGCAGCGCGCGGCTGAAGGGGCACCAGGACGGCCAGAACAGCAGCACCGTGGGCTGGCCCCTGGCATCGGCCGGATAGTTCACCGTCTTGCCCTCGGGCGTCTTCAGCGACCAGGGCGGGGCCTGGGTGGGCTCGGCCTGCGCGGGCAGCGCCAGCAGGGCCAGCAGCAGCGCGCCGAACAGGGCGCGGGAGGATTTCATCGGTGGAACCTTTCGTGGCAAACGGCTGCGCCAAGCATAG
This sequence comes from Solimonas sp. K1W22B-7, assembly GCF_003428335.1. Lineage (GTDB taxonomy): Bacteria > Pseudomonadota > Gammaproteobacteria > Nevskiales > Nevskiaceae > Solimonas_A. The sequence goes on along the minus strand of NZ_CP031704.1, from coordinate 666,927 downwards.
TGCAGGCCGAGAGCCTATATTGGCGCGGCCAGGATCGCCCAGGGGAGAAGGCCATGCTGATGCAGCGCTGGATCGCGGGTGTCGCCGTCGCCGCCACGATGCTGGGAGCGGGACAGGCCCAGGCCCAGGCCGCGCCGGGCGATCCGCTGGGGCCGCAGTTCACCATCACCACCCAGGGAGGCTCCGCGCCACAGGTCGCGCGCGACGCCGCCGGCAATTTCCTGGCGGTCTGGCAGGAGCCCTACATCAGCGCGCGGCGCTACTACGCCGACGGCACGCCGCAGGGCCCGCAGTTCCAGGTCACGCCGGCGAGCCAGCCCAGCGCGCATGCACCGGCCCTGGCGATGAGCGCGGCGGGCGACTACGTCGTGGCCTGGCGCGCCTTCGATCCGGTCGACAGCGCCACCCTGATCTACGCGCGCAGCTTCGACGCCGGCGGCGCGCCGCGCAGCGCCCTGCTGCAGGTGGCGCGGCTGACGCAGGGCGCCGGCTACCACTCCGTGGCGATGGCCCCGGACGGCCGCTTCGTGGTGGTGTGGAACGACTTCGTGCAGATCTACGGCCCGATCCCCGGTGTTTCGGAGGGGACCTTCGCGCTCGGTTACAGCACCGTGCACGCCAGACGCTACGCGCTCGACGGCAGCGGCGGCGCCGGCAACATCCTGGTCACCTCCAGCCTCACCAACCCGACGCCGCTGCTCGGCACCTACAACGCCTATGCCCCGCAGGCGGCGATGGATGCGCAGGGCAACTTCGTGGTGGTCTGGGAGGACAAGACCGCGCTGACCAACAATGTGATCTACGCGCAGCGCTACAAGGCCAGCGGCCTGCCCGCAGGGCTGAAGACGCGCATCAACCCGACCCTGCCGCTGGTGGCCTATCAGCCGGTGGTGGCGATGGACCACGCCGGCAACTACCTGATCGGCTGGCATGTCCTGCACCGCATCAGCAGCAACTACAGCAGCGGCTACGACGTCTGGGCGCGGCGCTACTCCGCCGCGGGCCTGGGCCAGGGCGCCGCCTTCCAGGTCAATGCGGGGCCCGGCGGCGGCGTCAGCATCCACGAGGCGCTCGACGTGGCGCTGGATCCGGACGGCGACGCCGTGGTCGCCTGGGCCGGCTCACCCGGCAACTCCTGCTGCGTGCCCTCGGAGATCGACCTGCAGCGCTATTCCGCCGCCGGCGCGGCGCAGGGCGGCAAGACCTCCGTCACCCCTTCCGGCAGCGATGAGGTGCGTATCACGGCCCCGCCCTCCGTCGCGATGGACAGCTACGGCAACGTCGTGGTGATCTGGTTCGCCCTGGAAGGCCTGCAGGCGCGGCTGTACCAGGCGTACTGAGGGCTCAGCGCGGCGCGCCGGTGCGCAGCAGGCCGCCCATGATCCCGGCGATACGGAACGGTGCCGCCTCCTGGTCTTCCGCCGGCTGCGCCAGGTCGATCACGATCGGCTCGTAGCGCGGGTTCTCGGCGTGCAGCGTCACCACGCTGCCCTTGCGGCGATAGCGCTTCAGGGTGATGCGTTCGTAGCCACCGCGCGGCTCGTAGAGGCAGGCGGCCACGATCTGGCCGTTCTCGGCCTCGCCCTGGGCGTGGATGCCCACCAGGTCGCCCGGCAGGATGCCGGCGTCGATCATCGAGTCGCCGTCCACGCGGTGCAGGAAGTCGGCACGCGGCTGGAACAGGCCGGGGTCGATCTCCATCCAGTGCTCGGCGTTGGACGGCGCGGTGATCGGCGCGCCGGCGGCGATGCGCCCCAGCAGCGGCAGGCCGGCCGGCGTGGCCTCGCGCAGCAGGCGGATGGCACGGGCGTCGTTGGGGGCGATCTCGATCTCGCCCTTGCGCACCAGCGCCTGCAGGTGGTCGCGCGCCGCGTTCTGGGCAAAGCCGAAGTGCTCGGCGATGTCGCGCTGGGACGGGGGATACCCCTCGTCACGCAGGCGCTGTTCGATGAAACGCAGGATTTCGGTCTGGCGTGGCGTCAAATTGGCCATCGGGGCTTGCATCCTCGGCTCGGAACGACTACTGTTCACTTGAACAGTACTTGTCAGGTAAACAGTATATGAGCCTCGCAGCCACTGCAGCAACCCAGACCCCCGCCCGCCGCCGCGGCCGCATCTCCGCCGAGGCCGTGGTGACGGTCGACAGCCGCCACCGCCGCAGCGCCGCCCGCCGCAAGGGCCAGGAGCCGGTGGAGAACCCCGCGATGCACTACGGCCTGCCGGACGGCTTCGTGTCCACCGGCATGGTGGTCACCATGCTGGGCATCGTCGCGGTGCATCACCGCACCCTGCTGGACGCGGTGTTCTCGCTGCTGCTCTGAAGATTCCTGCGCCTCCCGGCGATGGGCAGAAGCCCGAATCCCTGTAGCCCGGTTTCGCGTAGCGAAGCCGGGAAGCGCCGCCCGGGTCCGCCCCCGGCTTCGCTACGCGAAACCGGGCTACAGGGCGATCCCAGCTCAGGCCGGGAAGCGTAGCCCCGAAGCCCCCAGTTCCTGGGGCGCCTTGGCGGCGATGGCGCCCCAGAACAGCAGCAGGATGAAGCGCTCCGCCTGGCGGCGGATCTGCTCGCGTTGCTCGGGATGCTCGAGGTAGTCGAGCGAGAAGAAGGTCATCTGCCGGACCACCAGCTGCGAGATCTCGGCCACGTCGTCCCGCGTCAGCAGCGGCAGCTTGAGGGCCCCGAGCACGTCCTCGGTCATGTCCTCGCCGATGTCGTCCAGCACCTTGCGCAGGGCCTTGCGCAGCACCGGCGAACTGCCGTGCATCTCGCGGATGCCCACCACGTAGGCGGTGCGGTGCTCGGTGACGAAATCCAGCACCAGGGCCACCGATTGCCGCACCACGTCCTGGGCCTTGGCCAGGGCCTCGCCCGGGTTCTTCGCGTCGGCCAGCTTCAGGCCCGCCTCGGCCGGCTTGCGCCGCCGCTCCCGCAGGCCCTCGCGCAGCAGCCCGCTGAGCTGGTCGATCACCGCCAGCCCCAGCTCGTCGAAGTCATTGAAATGGCGGTAGAAGGTGTTGGGATTCAGGCCGGCCTGGCGCGCCACCTCGCGCAGGCCCAGCGAGGCCAGGCTGCGGGTGGTGGCGGCCAGCTGCAGGGCCGCTTCCATCAGGCGCTGGCGGCCGCTGACGAGCGGCGGCGGCGCTTTCGCCCGCGAGCTTTCCCTGCCGGAATCCTTTTTCATGTCAGACGTTTATCCGCTGAACCAATAAAAACTGTTACATCGCGCGTTGACATCGATGTCTACAGTCGTCTACCTTTGACGTAGACGATTGTATACCTCTTCCGGGGTTCGTCGCCCCGATGGAGCATAACGATGAGCAAGCAGAAGACCGCCAGCCGCCAGAAGTCGCCGATCCTGCCGATCCGGCGCGATCTCCACTTCAAGCTGCCGGCCGAGAAGATTTCCGACTGGAACGACGGCAGCGTCCACATCTCGCAGTTCATGAACACGCTGTCGATCGTGTTCCCGGTGGGCGAGCGCTTCTTCATCCAGAGCGTGCGCAACTACCGCGACCGCATCACCGATCCGGAGCTGAAGAAGGCCGTCACCGCCTTCATCGGCCAGGAAGCCATGCATGGCCGCGAGCACGAGGAATACAACGAGGCGCTGTTCGCCCGCGTTCCCGCGGCCGCGCGCTTCGAGCGCCTGATCGCCGCGATCCTCGGCGGCGTGCAGCGCTACACGCCAAAATCGGCGCAGCTGTCCGCCACCATCGCGCTGGAGCATTTCACCGCGATCCTGGCCGACGGCCTGCTCAAGCAGCCGGAAGTGCTGGCCAAGGCCGACCCGCGCTTCGGCGCGCTGTGGTACTGGCATGCGCTGGAGGAGACCGAGCACAAGTCGGTGGCCTTCGACGTCTGGGAAAGCGTGATGGGCCGTGGCCCGCGTGCCTATGTCGAACGCGCCGGCGGCCTGGTCGTGGCCACGGCGGTGTTCTGGGCGCTGATCTTCCCGGCCTACCTCGCGGTGCTGCGCAGCGAAGGCCGCCTGGCCGATGCCCGCGGCTGGGGCCAGTTCCTCGATCACGGCTTCGGCCGCGTCGGCTTCCTGCGCAAGCGCATCGGCGCCTGGTTCGATTACTTCCGCCCGGGCTTCCATCCCTGGGACGAGGACAACCGCCACTTCCTGAAGGGCATCGAAGGCTTCGCCGCCCAGGTCGAAGCGCTCCCCTGATCCCGCCGCGTCCCGCAGACCGGGTCCGGCGTGACGGCGCCGGGCCTGCAGCAAAAGAAAAGGGGCCACCCAAGTGGCCCCTTTTTTGACGCCCGCCGAGCCTAGTAGGTCTCGGCGTCCTCCCCATCCAGCGGCAGACCCAATTGGTCCGGCCGCGCCCAACCAACCCTGCAGGTGCTCAGCGACAGGATCTGCTGCCGCCACGAATAGCGCCCTTCCGAGGGGCCGATCAGCTGCATCTCGCCCAGCACCAGCACCGGCTTGCCGCGCAGCTGGTCGTGGCGCGGGTTCAGTTCCGCATCGGGCAGGAAGCGCAGGCGCGCGCCCACCGGCCACTGGCTGGAGGGGCGAGTCGGAATCAGTACCGGCGAGAGATCGGACATGGCGTTCGTAATATTTCAGACCTGTGACGATTTTGGCCCCTCACCCCTGCAACAACAGCCGGGACATCGCCATAGCCCTTGTCAGACGCCGCCGACACCCGGCGTAGGGGCCGCGCGCGACCGGGCAGATTGCCTATCGGATCGCGGGTATGATCGGCCCATGGCCAAGGTCGTGAACCTCAACAAGGTGCGCAAGCAGAAGGCGCGCGAAGCCGCCGACCAGCAGGCGGCGGAAAACCGCGCGCGCTTCGGCCGCACGCGCGAGCAGCGCCTGCTGGACGAGGCGCGTGCCGAGGAAGCGCAGCGTCGCATGGACCAGCTGCGCCGCGATCCGCCGCCGGAAGACCCGGGGCGCTAGCTGGGGCCGGCCCCGCCAGGGAACCCCGGGTGCCCAACGGGGTCCGAGGGCCTCGCGCCTCTTAACTACAACGAGATATCGATGATTGCCGACCAGCTCCACGCCCGCCTGACCGTCCTTGAGGGCCTCGTGATGGGCCTGCTCGCGCAGAGCCGCGAACCGGACCTCATCAATGCGGTGGCGCGCGAGCATGTCGCCGACGTCCTCAAGGTGCTGGACGGCGACCCCGGCGCCGCCAGCCTCGCCAGCGCCCTGCGCCACCAGCTGGCGCTGTCGATCAAGGGCGAGTAGCCCCGAGGCCCTAACGCGCCTGCAGCGCGTCGCGGATCGCCGCGGCCGCGGCCTCCAGCTGCCCGCGCCGCTGCGGCGTTTCGCGCCGCGGCAGGGTGATCGTGGTGATGTGCCAGGTCAGCCGTGCCAGCGTGTGCAGCGTGTCGCCGCCATAGCGCGGGATCACGTGGATGTGCACGTGCGGCACCGTCTGGCTGGCCGCCTTGCCGTCATTCACCAGCAGGTGCTGCGCCCGGCTGCCCAGGCCCTCGCGCTGCGCGCGGCCGATGCGCTGCACCGTCTCCCACAGATGCACGCGGCTCAGGGCATCGAGCAGGTCCAGCGTGGGCACCGGGCGGCGCGGCACCACCAGCACGTGGCCGCGGGTGATCGGGTTGATGTCCATGAAGGCGACGCAGCGCTCGTCCTGGTGCACGAAGCTGGCGGGCAGTTCGCCGGCGATGATGCGTTCGAAAATGGTGGTCATGTCTTTCTGGTTTTCTGGGCCGGGACGGCCGGGTTGCCCAGCGACTGGTTCAGCGACACCGCCTCTTCCGTGAGGCGCCGCGCCACCGTCGCCATCACGGTCATGCCCTCGCGAAGGTCCATGGTCGCCAGCTCGTACTTGCCGCCCGGCTTGAGCCGCGGCTCGAGGGCGGTGAGCCGCTTGCCGCGCCAGAAACCGAACAGCACGCGCCCGGCCTCTGCCCGGATCAGCAGCACCGGACCGTTCGAGAAGTACACCAGGTGGCCCCACTTCACGACCTCTTCCAGCTCCGCCGCCCCGAGCACGGCCTTGCGCAGCTTCACGACCAGGTCACGCCGCCAGCCGTCGAGGGCGGCGACATAGGCGTCGGGGTTCGCCGCAGCGGTGATCTTCTGCATGGGCATGCGCCGGACTTTAACCCTTGCCCGCGACCCCGGCCAGCCGCTCGCCCGATCGGGTGAGGCCCACCCTCCCCGACCGGCGCAGGATGCGCCCACAACCATTCGAGGAGAGAGCCCATGGCCATCAGCCCGCAGCAGGTGGAAGCGCGTGCCCGCGCGATGCAGGACGCCTTCGTCGAGGCCGCGCGACGCAACGAATGGGCCTGGATCGCCGACGAGTTCTACGCGCCGCACTGCGAGTACCTCTGCGAATACGCCGGCACCATGCGCGTCTACGCCAGGAACCGCGACGAGATCCGCGCGACGCACTACGGCCGCGACATGATGGTGGGCTGGGAGGGCTGGAGCTTCCCGATCGAGCGCTATACCACGCATGGCAACCAGATCATCACCCACTGGTGGAACCGCGGCCCCGGACAACGCGCCGACGGCAGCCACTACCAGACGCCGGGCGTGTCCTTCATCACCGTGGGCGACGACGGCCTGTTCACCTACCAGCTCGACCTCTTCGACCTGGCGCACCAGATGCACCTCTGCGACGAACTCGAAGACGCCGGCCTGCTGTCGGCGCAGCTCAAGCAGCAGTGGGTGATTCCGACGAAGCAGCGGCTGATCGGGATGTTGCAGAGGAAGATGTAGCGGGGACCAGAGACCCGGAAGCCTTTCATGCAGGAGCGAGCTTGCTCGCTCCTGCATGGGCATGCTGCGGCTACTCGCCTTCGACAAGGCCCTTCAGCCGCGCCAGCGACCGATCCCACTGCGCCGACAGATCGTCCAGGCAAGCCCTTGCCGCCTCGATCCGGTAGCGATCCAGTTCCCAGACATGCTCGCGCCCGACCCGCAGGCTGTTCACCAGCCCCGCTTCGGACAGCACGCGCAAATGCCTGGTCACCGCCTGCCGCGTCATGCCGCTGCCCCCGGTCAGCCCCGCGATCGACACCGCCTCGCCTTCGCTGAGCCGCTGCACCAGCCGCAGGCGCGTGGGATCGCCCAGCGCCGCGAACAGCGGCGCGGCAGCAGCCACGGCGACACTGCGTCTAGAGGCGGCCATCGAGCCAGGCGTCGATGCGGTTCATCTGCTCGGTCCAGCCTTCCTCGTTGCCGCGATAAGCCTCGCGGCGGCGCGGCAGGGGGATACGGTCGAAGCCCGACTCCGTGACCTTCAGCAGGATGCCGCCCGGCGCATCCTCCAGCACGAACTCGATCAGCGTGGTCGGCTCGGCGCTGTAGTCTCGACCCGGCTCGATGGCGTTGGGATGCCAGCGCCAGGCGATGCGCCGCTGCGGCTCGATGCTCTCCACCGTCACGGTCATCAGCAGGTGCTCGTAGCCGGGATGGGTGATATGGCCGCTGGCCTGGGCGCCCACCGCGAAGCTCACGGCGCTGAAATCCACGCCGAACCACTGGCCGAATTCCGGCGCATGGCTTACCGCACGCCAGACCCGCTCGCGCGTGGCCTTGAGCAGGACCTGCTTCTCGATACGATCGGTGGATTCAGTCATGTGCAACCTCCTTGTTGCATGATTCAGCCACAACAGAACTATAAATGCAACTTTTTGGTTGCATGTTTCAACTGACGCTCTCCGCGCTGTAGCGCGCCAGCAGCCCGCTGCGCACCGCATGCCGGTGCACCCGCGCGAACACCCAGCCCGCGGCCAGCACCTGCGCCATGGCCAGTGCCAGCCCGCCCAGCAGCAGCGGCCAGGACACGCCCTGCCCCGCCACCACCGCCCGCATGCCCTCGAAGACATAGGACGGCGGCATCAGGCGGCCGATCGCCTGCATCCATTCCGGCAGCGTCGCCAGCGGGTAGAACACACCGGCGAAGGGTGACAGCAGCGCCGGCATCGGCCATACCAGCCATTCCGAGGCGGGGCCGTAGCGCAGCACGATGGCGCTGGCGACGATGCCCAGGGCGATGCCGAACAGGAACAGCACCAGCAGGAAGGGCAGCAGCAGGATGCCGTAGGCGAAGAACGACAGGCCGAAGCCGGCGCTGGCCAGCGTCAGCATCACCAGCAGGCCGATCAGGCTGGCGGCGGTGCTGGTCAGCACCAGGCCGGTGACATACTCCGAGATCGTCAGCGGCGTGGCGAAGACGTTGAGGAAGTTGCGCGACCACAGGTCCTCGAAGAACGCGGTGGTCACACCCTGCATCACGCGGCCGAAGAAATCCCAGAGCAGCACCGCACCCAGCAGCTGCGGCACGAAATCGATGCCGGCGGCGCTGACGCTGTTGAGATAGCGCGTGATGAAACCCCAGAGCACGATGTCGATCGCCACCCAGGCGAACATCGGCAGCACGCGCGTGGGGCTGCTGCGCATCAGGTACACCTGGCGCAGTACCACACCGGCCACGGCACGCCATTTCATCGGCCACCTCCGAACTGCAGCGGCTCGCGCGCCACACGGATGAACAGGTCTTCCAGCGACTCCGCACCGTGCTCCCGCGGCAGCGTCTTCGGATCGCCCTGCAGCAACAGGCGGCCGCGCGACATCAGCAGCACGCGGTCGCAGACCTCCTCCACCTCGCCCATGTTGTGCGAGGTCCACAGGATGCCACCGCCGCCCTCGGTGGCCAGCGCACGGATCAGCCCGCGGATGTCCTGCGCGGTGGCGGGGTCCAGCGAGGCGGTGGGTTCGTCCAGCAGCAGCAGCGGCGGTGCGTTGAGCATGGCCTTGGCCAGGCAGACGCGGGTCTGCTCACCGGAAGACAACAGGCCGCAGCGGGTGTCGCGGAAGCGCTCCAGCGAGAACTGCCGCAGCAGAACCTCGATGCGCGCCTTGAGATCGCGCACGCCATAGATCAATCCGAAATAGCGCAGGTTCTGCCAGACCGTGAGATTGCCCGGCAACGGCGCGTAGACCGCCGCGAAGTTGGTGCGTGCCAGGGCCGCCTCGCGGCGCCGGGCCACGTCGATGCCGTCCACCAGCACCTGCCCGGCGCTGGGCTCCAGCACGCCCAGGACCATGTTGATGGTGGTGGTCTTGCCGGCGCCGTTGGGGCCGAGCAGGCCGACGATCTCGCCGCGCCCCACCTCGAAGGACACGCCGTCCACCGCCAGCAGCTCGCCGTAGCGCTTCTGCAGTGCGCGCACCGACAGCACCGGGCCGGCCGCAGCCGGCTTCTTGTCCTCAGGATTCATGCGCCCAGCATAGCGGCGCGGCCGGGCCTGCGCCCCGCGTCAAACTCAGAGGCTTTGCGTGCGCTTGTAGACGATGCGGCTGGCGCCGGCGTCGCAGCTGCCGATGACCTTGCCGCTCCCGGCCTGTGCGGCGGGGACCACTTCCAGGGCGTAGGCCTTGACGCCCTTGCCGTCGAGCTGCGCCGCGATCTCGCCCTTGAGCTCGTCGCAGGGCTTGGCCGCCGCGGCCAGGGCGGGCAGGACCAGCAGGCCCGCCAGGATGATGCGCTTCATGTCGACACTCCCCTTATCACCGCATACCGCCGCGAATCGCCGTGCGGCGGCTCAGCGCCGACGGTACACCAGTTTCATGGCGCCGCTTTCGCAGCTGCCCACCACGGTCTGCTCGCCGACCTGCGCGGCCGGCACCAGCTTGAGCGAGTAGCTGCGGATCCCCTTGGACTCGATCTTGGCCGAAATCTCGGCGCCGAGCTCCTCGCAGGCCTTGGTCGACAGCGCGGGCGTCGCCATGGCGGCGAGGATGGCCCCGAGCAGGATGTGACGCATGTGTTCCCCAGATTTGCCGCGGGTCCCAAGGCCCGCAGGCAAAGCTTAGCGCACCGGGAAGCTTGCCGGCACGTGGGTGAAGCCGCGGACATTGGGGTTGTGGGCGCGCCTGAGTCCCGATTCGTCGATTTCGTAATCCGGGATGCGCTTGATGATCTCCTCGAACACCACCTTGGCCTCCAGCCGCGCCAGGGCCGAGCCCAGGCAGGCGTGGATGCCCATGCCGAAGGCCATGTGATCACGGGCGCCGCGGGTGATGTCGTAGCGGTCCGGATCCTTGTACTTGTCGGCGTCGCGGTTGGCCGAGATGATGCACAGGCCGACGCGCGCACCCTCCGGGATGGTCTTGCCGCGCAGCGTCACGTCCTTGCCGGCGCGGCGCACGATGATCTGCGAGGAGCCGTCGAAGCGCAGCGTCTCCTCCACCGCGTTGACCACCAGCGAGGGATCGCGCCGCAGCAGCTCGCGCTGGTCCTTGTGCTGCCACAGGCGGTAGGCCATGTTGCCGATCAGCTTGGTGGTGGTCTCGTTGCCGGCGATGGCCAGCAGGATCAGCGTGCCCACGGTCTGCTTGCGGTTCATGCTGCCGGCCTTCTCGGCGCGCAGCATGATCTCGACCATGCCCTCGGCGTTGCCGGCGGCCTCGTACCTGGCCGAGTGCGTCTCGAAGTAGGTGGCCATGTTGATGAAGCCGCTGATGTTGCGCTCCGACAGCGAGTGCTGCTTGTCCTCGCGCGCGATCAGGTCGTCGGCCCAGCCGCGCACCTTGTCCTGGTCCTCGGCCGGCACGCTGGTGAGCGCGGAGATGACGTCCATCGGCAGGAAGCAGCCTAGGTCGTCGACGAAGTCGAGCTTCCCGGCTTTCAGCTTCGGCTCCAGCAGGCGCACGGTCTTGTCGCGGATGTACTGCTCCAGCGCCTGCACCGCGGTGGGCGTCATCAGCGGCATGAACAGGTTGCGCACGCGCGTGTGCTCGGGCGGATCGCTGAAGATGAACATCGGGTAGGGCAGCGCCTCGGTCGAGCCCTTCTCCAGCGAGGTGGCGCCGGTGTTGATGAAGCTCTTGAAGTCGCGGAAGGCGCCGAACACGTCATCCCACTTGGTCAGGAACCACAGGTCCAGCTTCTCGTTGTAGTGCACCGGGTCCTGCTCGCGCAGGGCCTTGTAGGTGGGATACGGGTCCCAGTGGAACTGGTGGTCGTAGGGGTCGAGTTGCAGGCTGGACATGGGTGACTCCTCCATCATCGTTCTTGTTCGTGGGCGCGCAGCTTCCGCGCATAGGCCCACAGGTCTTCGGCAAACAGTCGCGGCTGTTCCAGCGCGGCAAAGTGACCGCCGCGCGGCGGCTCGCTCCAGTGGATCAGCGGGTAGGCGGCTTCGCACCAGGCGCGCGGCATGCGCACGATCTCGTTGGGGTAGCAGGCGAAGCCGGTCGGCACCGTCACCTTGCCCGGCGGCTCCTTGCGCTGCAGGCTCTGGGCGAACTCGCGGTAGAGGCGGATTCCGGAAGCGATGCTGTCGGTGAACCAGTACAGCGAGACCTGCGTCAGCAGCGTGTCGCGGTCCACCGTGGCGCCGTCGCTCCAGCCGCCGTACTTCTCGCCGATCCAGGCACACCAGCCGGCGGGCGAATCGGTCAGCGCATAGGCCAGGGTCTGCGGGCGCGTGCTCTGCTGGCGGTAGTAGCCCATGCCGTCGCGGCGGTGCGCTTCGGCCGCTGCCAGCCAGGCCAGCTCCTGCGGGCGCACCTGCTTCATCGCCGCCGCCAGGTCGCGCGGCGGTGCGAAAGTGACCATGTTCAGGTGCAGGCCGTCGACATGCCGGGCATCGTCCACGGCGATGTAATGCGAGACCACCGAGCCCCAGTCGCCGCCCTGCAGCACATAGCGCTCGTAGCCCAGCTCCTGCATCAGCCGCGCTTGGCGCCGCCCGATCTGGCGCGGGCTCATGCCGGGCTTGCGCGCCGGCGGTGAGCCACCGTAGCCCTGCAGCGACGGCAGCACGAGATGGAAGGCGTCGGCGGCATCGCCGCCGTAACGCTCCGGTTCGGTCAGCCGCGGAGCGGCCTCGAAGAACTCCAGCACCGAGCCGGGCCAGCCATGGGTCATCAGCAGCGGCCGTGCATGGGCATGCGGCGAACGGATGTGGACGTAATGCAGGTCCAGGCCGTCGATGTCGATGCGGTACTGCGGATAGCGGTTGAGCCGCGCCTCGGCGGCGGCGAAGTCGAAGCCTTCGCGCCAGTACTCCACCAGGGCGCGGGCCTGGTCCAGCGGCAGGCCGGCGGCGCTGTCCTCGCCCTCCAGTTCGTCCGGCCAGCGCGTCCGGGCCAGGCGCTGGCGCAGTTCCGCCACCGCGGCGGGCGGGAACTCGAAGCGGAATGGGACAGGCGGTTGGCTCACTGCCTCAAGTTAGCCGGCCGGCGATGCCGGATTCGCCCCACATTCGGGTGATTTGAGGCTGGGGTCAGCCTTTGTGCGTGGACAGCCCAAAGTCCCCGAACGGCTCATCCCGTTCCCTGACCGCCGTCCGGAACCCGGCCTCCGCCGCCCGCTGCTGGAAGGCATAGCCCTCCTTCGTGTGACGGGTGATGCCGTCGAACACCGTGCCGAGGATCTGGGTGGTATGCAGGCCCTGCGCGGCCACGCTCTGGTTGAGCAGCAGCTTCATCATCACCAGTTGGTTCACCGGCATGCGCGCGATGCGCTCCAGCAGGATCTCGAAGCGCTCGTCCAGTTTGTCCGGCGGTGCCGACTCGATCGCCAGGCCCCATTCCTTCGCTTCCTTGCCCGACAGGCAGTCGCCGGTGAACAGCAGGCGCTTGGACTTTTCCAGGCCGATGCGGTGGAACCAGATCGAAGTGGTGGGCGAGCCCCAGACGCGCGCCGGCGGGTAGCCGATCTTGGCATCGTCGGCGATCACCAGCAGGTCCGAGCACAAGGCCATGTCGGTACCGCCGGCGACGCAGAAGCCATGAACCTTGCAGACCACCGGCTTCTCGCTGTGGAACAGGCTCATGAAGCCTTTCACGTTGCGGCTCATCATGGCGTAGTCGACCATCGGGTCCCACTGCGAGCCCGGCACGTGGTTCTGCATCTGCACGCGCGGGTCCAGCACCGAGCCCTTCGGGCGATGCGCACTCTCCTCGCCGATCGCCATGCTCTCGGCGCTGTCGACCAGGTCGTAGCCGCCGCAGAAGCCGGTGCCATTACCCGACAGCGCGATGACGTGAATGGCGGGATCGATGTTGGCGCGCTCCACGCACTCCGCCAGCTCGCGCGGCAGGTCCATGGTGATGCCGTTGCCGCGCGCCGGGCGGTTGAGCGTGATGCGCGCGATGCGGCCGGTGACGGCATAGGTCATCGTTTTCAGCGTGTCCATTGATCTCTCCACAAGGTTTTCAGAACTTCCCGCCGCGCCCCACGCCACCGCTGAAGCGCGTCGCTCCCGCCACCGTCTCGCCACTGCCCAATGTCTTGAGCCCATGCGCAAACTCGTTGGCGATGGCCGCATCCTCGGCCATGCCCCACTGCTCATGGGCGCTACGGCGATCGCCGCGCATGCACTGCTGCGGGAAGGCTGCCAGCTGCAGCGCCAGCGTCTCCGCCTCGGCCCGCGCCTGCCCCGCCGGCACCACGCGGTTGGCCAGGCCGAAGGACAAGGCTTCCTGCGCGTCCACCGGCCGGCCCGTGAGGATCATGTCCAGCGCGCGGCTCATGCCGATGGCGCGCGGCAGGCGCACCGTGCCGCCGTCGATCAGCGGCACGCCGAAGCGGCGGCAGAACACGCCGAACACCGCCGTCTCGTCGGCCACGCGCAGGTCGCACCACAGCGCCAGCTCGATGCCGCCGGCGACGCAGTAGCCCGACACCGCCGCAATCACCGGCTTTCCCAGCTGCATGCGCGAGGGACCCATCGGGCCATCGCCCTGCGTGTCGATGCGGTTGGCGCGCGCCGGATCGCCGCCGGCCACGGCCTTCAGGTCCGCGCCGGCGCAGAAGTGCTCGCCGGTGCCGGACAGGATCGCCACCGACAGCTCCGGGTCGGCGTCGAAGGCGCGGAAGGCCTCCGCCAGCTGCGCCGCCGTCACGCCGTCCACGGCGTTGCGCGCCTGCGGACGGTTGATCGTCACCCACAGCAGCGGCGGGCGCCGCTCCACCAGGACTTCGTTCATGATTTATTACTCTGTATGACAATTGATGAAAGTCTATGTAATGTTACTGCTGCTGGCAAATCCTGCCTTACCATGCGCGCATGATCCCCAAGCCAAGACGCCTGATCCTGGGCCTGCTGCTCGCCGCCGAAGGCCAGCCGCTGTCCGCACGCGAGGCCATCGCCGCCTGCGCGCTGTTCGGCATCAGCGCCAACAGCGTGCGCGTGGCCCTGGTGCGCCTGTCCGCCGACGGCCTGATCGAGGCCACCGAGCGCGGCAGCTACCGCCTCAGCGCCAGCGCCCACGAGCTGGCCGACGACGTCGCCACCTGGCGCAGCGCCGAGCAGCGCATGCGGCCCTGGCATGGCGGCTGGCTGGCGGTGCACTGCGCCGGGCTGGGCCGCAGCGACCGCGTCGCCCTGCGCCGCCGCACCCGTGCGCTGGCGATGCTGGGGTTCCAGGAACTGGATGGCGGCCTGTACCTGCGCCCGGACAACATCGAGGACAGCGTCGACGCCGTGCGCCGCCGCCTGCACACCCTGGGCCTGGAAAAGCAGGCGCCGGTATTCGTCGCCGCAGAATTCGATGCCGCGCGCGAGGCCGCCATCCGCAAGCTCTGGGACGGCAAGGCGCTCAATGCCGGCTACCGCAAGCTGCGCACGCAGCTCGAGGAGTGGCTGACGCGCGCCGACAAGCTGGAACCCGAAGCCGCCGCACGCGAGTCCTATCTGCTGGGCAGCAACGCCATCCGCCACGTGGTCTACGACCCGTTGCTGCCGGCGCCGCTGGTGGATGCCGAGGCGCGCCACGCCTTCGTCGAGACCGTGCGCCGCTTCGACCGCGCCGGCCAGGAGATCTGGCGCAGCCTGCCCAGCGGTCCGGGCGGCATCGGCACCGCCCGCGCCAGCGCCAGCCGTCACTGATCCGCAGCACTGGCTAAGTGCGCTAGCGCACCGACGGCCGCTACGCCCCGGGGCTATTGTTCCGCTCTTGCATCGAGCTTGCGCAACCCGCGAATCGCGGGCCGCGGCCGACAGAGGACGGCATGAACGATCCCGCCGCACCGCACGCGCCCCAGCCCGACCGACCCGCCAGGGTGGTCAAGGGTCCATGGAAGGACCAGGTCAGCGACGCCCGCCAGCTCTGGCGCCGCCTCGGCGAAGACGAACTGCTGCGCTGCGAAGGCCATCTGCAGAAGCTGACCCAACTCGTGCAGCAGCGCTACGAACTCTCCCGCTACACCGCCGAAACGCAGGTGCAGGGCTTTCTCGATCGCTGGAAGCGCGGTGAATCCCCCGGCGGCACCACAGGACAATGACGATGAATCCCGAAGAAACCCCCAAGACCGCCGGCATCACCCCCGCCTTCCCGAGCCGCGGCCAGCTCAAGGCCAGCGCCCTGGCCGAAGCCCTGGCGGTCAAGAAAAAGTGGAAAACGCTGATCGTGGAAGCCCGCACGACCTGGCCGAAGCTGCACCTCGAGGAACTGGCGACCGTGGGCGGCAACTTCCACGTCCTGGCCGGGCTGGTGCAGCTGCGCCATCGCTACAGCCGCGAGGAATCCGACCGCCAGGTGAAGGAATTCTTCGCCCGGCACTACCCGGTCGCCTGATCCCGCGGATCAGGCGAGCAGGCGCTCGGTCTCCTTCCTGACCACGGCATAGCACTCGCAGCTATGCCGCTCCAGCCGCGGCCGGTCCAGCACCGTGATCTTGCCGCGGCGGTACTCGATCACGCCAAGGTTCTGCAGCTTTCCCGCCGCATCGGTCACGCCCTCGCGGCGCACACCGAGCATGTTGGCGATCATTTCCTGGGTGACGGCGAGCTGGTTGCCCGGCTGGCGGTCCAGCGTCAGCAGCAGCCAGCGGCACAGCTGCTGGTCCACCGAGTGATGGCGGTTGCAGGCCGCCGTCTGCGCCATCTGCATGATCAGCGTCTGCGTGTAGCGCAGCATCAGCAACAGCATTTCGCCGTGGCGGTTGAACTCGTCCTTGAGGCGCTGCCCTTCCAGGCGCCAGGCCGTTCCGGCGCCACGCACCAGCGCGCGGCTGGGCGTGCTCTCGCCGCCCATGAACAGCGCCACGCCGACCAGGCCCTCGTTGCCCACCACCGCGATCTCCGCCGCACCGCCGTTCTCCAGGGTATAGAGCAGCGACACGATGCAGTCGATCGGAAAGTGGACGTAGTCCAGGCTGTCGCCGGACTCGTACAGCACCTGCCCCCGCGCCAGCGACACCTGCTTCAACTGCGGCTGCAGGCGGGCCAGCACCTCCGGCGGCAAGGCAGCGAGCAGGTGATTGGAGCTGGCGGGAGATAGGGCGGGCATGGCGGCGACAGCAGGGCACTTGGTTTGGCGCTCGGCGACGCTCGGCGCCCACCACCATACCCAATCCCCGCCCCGCGCGCTCAGGGCCTCGATTGCCGTAGTGTTGACGGGCCCTGGCCCGCGAAACGCGCCGCGTCTTCCTCGAACTGTTCCGCCAGCCAGTCGGCAACGGCACGGAAGCGCCGGATATGCGCGGCATCGCGATGGCTCAACAGCCAGATCTCGCGCTGCAGCTCCGGCGCCGTACCGACGCGCCGCAGGGCCGTGCGCGTGTCGGCGAAAACGCAGGGCAGCAGCGCCAAGCCCATGCCCGCCTCGCAGGCTGTGATCAGCGTCGACACGCTGTTCACCCCCACCACGCGCCTCGGTGGCGGCTGCAACTGCGCCAGCCATTTTGACTCCGGCAGTCCCGCCAGCTCGTCGCCGTAGCCGAGCCAGGGCTGCGCGCTCCACTGGTCGCGCGGGCTGTCAGCCAGCGCCGGCACGCCATAGACCGCGAAGCCGGCATTGGCGACCTTGCGCATCAGCAGCGCCGCGTCCTGCGTCGGCTGCGCCACCCGCAAGGCAAAATCCGCCTCGCGTCGCGTGAACGACAGGTTGTGATCGTCAGGGACCAGTTGCAGGTCCAGGCCCGGATGGCGCCGCAGCAGTTGTGGCAACCGCACCACCAGCCAATGATCGAACAGCGCATCCACGGCCGTGAGCCGCACCGTGCCGCTGATCCCCTCGCTCTCGGCGCGGGTTTCCGCCTGCAGGGCCTGCACCTCTCCGGCCACGCGCCCGGCACGCTCGATGAACACTGCCCCGGCGCTGGTCGGCTCATAGCCGCGATTGCTGCGGATGAACAGGCGCGTGCCCATCGCCGCCTCCACCACCGCGACGCGGCGGCTGATGGTGGACACGTCCACCCCCAACTCGCGTGCGGCGGCACTCATGCTGCCAGCCCGGGCCAGCGCCAGCAGCAGCGGAATGTCGTTCCAGTCCAGTGCGGATGTCCCCATGCGGTGCCCCTCCCCGGTCCCAAGTCCCTGCTTTTGTGCAAGACGACAGCCCAGTCTAGGGCTTTCCGGCGCTCCCCGGACACCCATCCTTGCATTTCTGCAAAGGCAGCTTGCAGCCACGGCGATTCCGCCGCGGACGCCCGCCGCGCAATCTGTGCCCAGGCCGGACACCGCGTCCCGCCATCCAACGCAGGGAGCAGCGACATGAGCAACAACACCTCGACCAAGGCTGGCACCCAGGGCAGCGGCTATGTCACCGCCCAGGACGGCGCCCGCATCTTCTACAAGGACTGGGGCAAAGGCCAGCCGGTGCTGTTCAGCCACGGCTGGCCGCTGACGGCCGACGCCTGGGACGCCCAGATGGTGTTCCTCGGCCGGCAGGGCTACCGCGTGATCGCCCATGACCGCCGCAGCCACGGCCGTTCCGACCAGACCTGGGACGGCAACCACATGGACTGCTACGCCGACGACCTGAACACCCTCATCGAGACCCTGGACCTGAAGGAGCTGATCCTGGTCGGCCACTCCACCGGCGGCGGCGAGATCACCCACTACATGGGCCGTCATGGCACCAAGCGCGTCGCCAAGGTCGTCCTGGTTGGCGCCGTACCGCCGCTGATGCTCAAGACCGCCGCCAACCCGGGCGGCCTGCCGCTGGAAGTCTTCGACGGCATCCGCAAGGGCACCTACGACGACCGCTCGCAGTTCTTCCGCGACCTGACGATGCCGTTCTACGGCTACAACCGTCCGGGCGCCAAAGTCTCCGAAGGCGTGCGTGAGTCGTTCTGGCTGCAGGGCATGATGGGCGGCATCAAGGGCCAGCTCGACTGCATCCACGAATTCTCCGAGGTCGACTACACGCCCGACCTGAAGAAGATCGACGTACCCACCCTGTTCATCCACGGCGACGACGATCAGATCGTGCCGATCGGCGCCTCCGCGCTGATGGCCGCCAAGATCGTCAAGAACTCCACGCTCAAGGTCTACAAGGGCGCAGACCACGGCCTGACCGTCACCCACCAGGACCGCTTCAACGCCGACCTGCTGGACTTCATCAAATCCTGATCCGGGGAAGCCGCCATGACCACCACCAACGCCTCCTACGACGCCGGCCGCACCGCCCTTCTGTTCGTCGATCCCTACAACGATTTCCTCTCCGAGGGCGGCAAGCTGTGGCCGCGCGTCGCCGAGGTGGCCAACGCGGTCGGCCTGCACGACAAGCTGCGCGCCGTCACCGCCGCGGTCCGCGGCGCCGCCATCCCGGTGTTCATCGTGCCGCATCACCGCGCCGAGCCTGGCGACTTCGCCAACTGGGATCACCCCACGCCCTACCAGCTCGGCGCGTCGAAAGTGCAGGTCTTCGCCAAGGGCAGCTGGGGCGGGGACTGGCACCCGGACTTCGCGCCGCAGCCCGGTGACACCGTGGTGAAGGAGCACTGGGGCGCCAGCGGCTTCGCCAACACCGACCTGGACATGCTGCTCAAGCAGCGCCGCATCAGCCACGTGATCCTGGTGGGCCTGATCGCCAATACCTGCATCGAATGCACCGGTCGTTTCGCCAACGAGCTGGGCTACCACGTCACCCTGGTGCGCGACGCCACTGCCGCCTTCAGCGCCGAGGCGATGCACGCCGCACACGAGATCAACGCCCCTTCCTATGCCCACGCGGTGCTGACCACGGCCGAGTTGCTGGCCGCGCTGCCGCGTTGAAGCCCCTCAGCTCACTTCCCAGGAATCCATCATGAACAGCAGCAAGCAAGCCAACACCGCCCTGATCACCGGCGCCTCCTCCGGCATCGGCGCCACCTATGCCGAGCGGCTCGCCCGTCGCGGCCACGACCTGGTGCTGGTGGCCCGCGACCGTCCGCGCCTCGAAGCCCTGGCCCTGCGCCTGCGGCAGGAGACCGGCGTGCGCGTCGAGACCGTGATCGCCGACCTGACGCAGGGCGAAGACCTCGCCGCCGTCGAAACCCAGCTGCGCGGCGACGAGCGCATCGCCCTGCTGGTCAACAACGCCGGCGTCGCCGTCAACGGCCCGCTGCTGGCGTCGGATCCGGACAAGCTCGTGGCGATGATCCAGCTCAACAGCGTCGCCGCCACACGCCTGGCGCTGGCCGCGGCCGAAGCCTTCGCCGCGCAGGGCCACGGCGCCATCGTCAACATCGGCTCGGTCACATCCTTGCTGCCGGAACGCTTCAACGGCGTCTATGCCGCCACCAAGGCCTACCTGCTGACCCTGAGCCAGGCGCTGGCCCAGGAGCTGGCGCCGCGCGGCGTGCGCGTGCAGGCGGTGCTGCCCGGCGTGACGCGCACGCCGATCTGGGAGCACTCCGGCATGTCCGCCGAATCGCTGCCGCCGGAGATGGTGATGGACGTGGGCGACATGGTCGACGCAGCGCTGGCCGGCCTGGACCTGGGCGAAACCGTCACCATCCCCTCGCTGCCCGACGCCGCCGACTGGAACGCCTACACCGCCCAGCGCCTGGCCCTGGGCCCGAACCTGTCGCTGTCTCAACCTGCCGCGCGCTACCGCAACGCGGTAGTGTCCTGATCGCCACCTACACCACTCACCAGGGAGCCTGTCATGTTCGATCTCCAGACCTTCACGCTCATCCACGTCGTCATCAGCCTCATCGCGCTGGCCGACGGCATTGCCTTGCTCATCCTCTGGTCCCGGGGCCGCGACGTGCCCGTGCTGGCCACCCACGCCATCGTGCTGCTGCTGGCCACCAGCATCACCGGGTTCATGTTCCCCTTCGTCAAGTTCCTGCCCTCGCATGCCTTCGGCATCCTGTCGCTGATCCTGCTGACCGCGACCGTGATCGCCCGCTGGGGCAAGGGCCTGGCCGGCCGCTGGCTGACGGTCTATGGCGCCACGCTGGCAATCGCCATCTACCTGGACGCCTTCGTCGCCGTGGTGCAGGCTCTGCAGAAGATTCCGGCGCTGAACGCGCTGGCGCCCACGGACAAGTCGCCGGGCTTCATGATCGCCCAGGGCCTGCTGCTGGTCGCCTTCGTCCTGCTGGGCCGGTCCGCCTTGCGCGGCCTGCGCGGCAGCCGCTGATTCCCCCACGCGAACCACAAGGAAGAACCTCATGAGCCCGTCCGCTTCCCATCCGCAAGCCTGGATCGCCTCCGGTGTCCGCACGCCCTTCGCCAAGGTCGACGGTGCCCTGGCGCCGCACGACGCCATCGGCCTGTCCGTACCCGTCGTGCAGGCCATGCTGCAGCGCCTCGGCGGCGCCACGCCCGACTTCGCCGTCTGGGGCAGCGTGGTGCCCAACCTCACCTGGAGCAATCTCGCCCGCGAGGTGCTGATGGAAGCCGGCGCGCCGGCCACGATCACCGCCTTCTCCACCATCATGGCCTGCTCCACCAGCATGATCGGCGCCATCGAGGCCGCCGGCATGCTCAACGACAGCAGCCGCCAGCTCGCCCTGGTCGGCGGCGTCGAGAGCATGAGCCGCGTGCAGATCGGCCTGGGCCAGACCCTGTCGGACTGGCTGCGCAAGTTCCAGAAGACCAAGACCCCCGGCGAGAAGCTGCAGCACATCGCCAGCCTCAAGCTGGCCGACGTCGGCCTCTACATTCCGGCGGTGACCAACCGCACCACCGGCAAGAGCATGGGCGAGCACACCGAGATCACCGCCAAGGAATGGCAGATCCCGCGCGCCGCGCAGGACGAAAGCGCCCTGGCCAGCCACAAGAACTCGGTGGCCGCCTGGGAGCGCGGCTTCTTCGACGACCTGGTGATCCCGGTCGGCGAGATGAAGCGTGACGGCATCCCGCGCAAGGACACCACACTGGAGAAACTCGGCAAGCTGCCGCCGGCCTTCGACCGCAAGAGCGGCCAGGGCACGCTCAGCGCCGGCAACTCCTCGCCGCTGACCGACGGCGCCGCCGCGATCTGGGTCGGCACCGAAGCGGGCCTGGGCAAGCTGCCGGCCAACACTCCGCGCGTGAAGCTGCTGGACTGGGAGATCGCCGCCATCGACTTCCGCCACGAGGGCCTGCTGATGGCGCCGGCCTTCGCGATCCCGCGCCTGCTGGCACGCCGCGGCCTGAAGTACAGCGACGTCGGCCTCTGGGAGATCCACGAAGCCTTCTCCGCGCAGGTGCTGTTCCACATCAAGGCGATGGAAGACCAGGCCTTCCTCAAGGACCGCGCCGGCGTGACCGCCGACCTGGGCAGCTTCCCGCGTGAGCGCGTCAACCCCAACGGCGGCAGCGTCGCCATCGGCCACCCCTTCGGCGCCACCGGCGCGCGCATCCTCAGCCAGGCGGTGAAGGAACTGGCCGCGATGCCCGGCGGCACGCTGGCCATCGTCAGCATCTGTGCCGATGGTGGGCAGGGCAGCGTGGTGTTGCTGGAAGCGGCGTAGGGGCAGCAGGCCTGGCGGTGCAGGAGCGAGCTTGCTCGCGGGCAAGCTCGCTCCTGCATATCAAGCTTGGCCTCTCAAACAAAAAGGAGGCGCCATCCTTGGCGCCTCCCCGTACCGCTCGATGGAACCTTGAAGCGATGTCAGGCCGGCATCAGCCGATCCAGCATCGGACTGCTGAAGATGCGGTGCGGATCGAACTTGTCGAGCCGCTGCAGCGCCCAGTCCCAGTTCTCGCCTGGGCCCGCCGCCGCGCGGAAGCCCTGCGGGATGTGCTGGCCCAGCACCACCGGATCGGTCCAGGCCTTCTCGCTGCCATAGCCCCAGCCCTTGGACCATTCCACGCGCATCGAGGCGTAGTTGCCGCTGAAGTGCGCGAAGGCCCACAGCTCGAACTCGCGGAAGAACTCGTTGGCGTTGGGCGTGCCGGGGAAGGTCAGCAGGTCCAGCCACACCGCCACGTCCCACTCGGGATGATCGGCGCGCGGACGCACCGCCGACAGCGCCGGCGACTCGGCGCCCGGGATGCCGACATGCTCCGGATGATCCAGGCCGGTGACGCGGATCTCCACCGGGCCGTTGACCGGGTAGAGGCCGCGCGCCTGCCAGGCCTTCATCATCGCCTGGTACTTGGTGTTGAACTCCGATACCACGCGCTGGATGTTGGCGCGCGAGGTCAGGATGGCGTAGCCGTTGGCGGTCACGCGCAGCGTGGTCGGCTTGACGTACAGCATCAGGTTCTTCGACGGGCCCCAGATGTCCTGCGACAGCGTCGCCAGCAGGCCCGCACTGCTGACCAGGTATTCCGCGTTGGCGAAGACTGGCGTGGCCGCGCCGATGCCGCTCATCACCTGGTCGGCAAGGTCGGACACCAGCCGCGGGATCGAGTCGGCGAAGATGTAGCTGTAGGGCTTCGAGACCTTGCGCGACAGCAAGGGCTTGGTCGGGCTCACGGTCCAGACCTTGAGCCAGGGATTCTGCGTGAACGGGAACAGGATCGCCTCGACGCGGCCGGACTGCTCGACGAAGCTCGCCAGCGTGCGCCCGCCGCTGCCCGGCGCGCCAAACATCTCGCTGGCCGGGATGTTCATGAAGCTCTGGCAGCGCAGGTTGACATTGGCGCCCGCACGCAGCACCACCTCGGTGACGAAGCTGCGGCCCAGGTGGGTCATCAGCGCCTTGCAGTGCGGATGCGAG
The DNA here is from genome assembly GCF_003428335.1 of Solimonas sp. K1W22B-7. Classification (GTDB taxonomy): domain Bacteria; phylum Pseudomonadota; class Gammaproteobacteria; order Nevskiales; family Nevskiaceae; genus Solimonas_A. Next base: position 644,106 of record NZ_CP031704.1, on the reverse strand, counting down.
CGCGGCAGCGTGCGCAGCTTGTAGCTGTCGCTGCCCTCGTCCCAGACCACCGCCGTGATGCTGACGACGAGATTGCTCAGCGTGCCGAAGGTATGCCCCGGCTTGCGCGTTTCGCCCGGCGCCGGCACGCCGGTGCCATGGCAGCCGATCGCCAGCATGCCGCCGACGGTGACGTCCCCCGGCGCCGGCGAAGCCGCAAGGCCGCAGCCGTTGAGTTCCAGGAAGCCCAGCAGGTCTTCCAGCATCGTACCGGCCTGCACGCGCACCGCCGCCTCGGGCAGCGGCGCCACCATTTCCATCGCGGTGAGGTGCTGGGTAGTGTCCACCATCAGGATGCGCGCATCGCAATCCGTGCCCGGCTCCAGCGCCAGCGGCGACCAGTTGTGCATGGAGCCGCGCGGGCGCAGGCGCCAGCCCTGGGCCTTGGCCCAGTTGGCCAGCACCACGACGTCCTGCGCACGCGCCGGCGCGCAGGTCCACAGCGCGTCGACGCGGATGTCGCCGGCCCAGTTCTCGAAGCCCTGGCGGTAGAGGTCGATGCCCGCGGGAAAGGCCGGAGGCGGCGTACCGGAGGCAGCATCCGCCGGCGTCAGCCGGAACAGCGGCGCCCAGGCCGCGAGCGCGGCAGCCGAACCCATGCCCGTGACGAATTTGCGGCGCGACAGGCCGCGTCCGCCATTGCCCGCCGGCTCATCCCTACCCTGTGACAAGAGCTTTCTCCCCCGCTGTCGTAATGGCAGGGGCTCCCCCGGAGCGCTCTCCCTGCCCCCACATCATCGGGGATTTTGCAGGGCCTGCCTCTACGCCGAACGGATGGCGGCGTTTTCCTACAGCAACTGTCGGCGTTGTCTCAGGCGAATATCGGTTCGCCCGTCAACATGTGATTCAGCGAATCAAGTCCGCCCAGGCGAAGCTCACGTTGATCGCAAAGCTCGATCGCTGCCGCGATGGGCAATCCCTGTCCGTGACCCCATCTCGCGCCTTCTATCGTACCGGCGAAATCCCGCTTTTCGTTGAAACTGCAGGGAGCGGAAGCCGTGCGATGCTGGCAGCCTCCTTGGGCGGCAGCCCCAGGATTCCCATGATCATCGTCGCGGTCCGTTCGGGGATATCCCCCACGCTCATGCCCATTTGCTTCAGCAAGGCGGCCTGCGGGCTCTTCTCGGTCCCGGCTTGTTGCTCCGCCGAAATGGCGGCGAGTACCGTACCCCCGACAGCAACGAAGGCAAGGAACAGATCCGGAGCCTTGAACCTCCCGGCCGCCACACCCCGGGCCAGGTCACGCATCATGAACTGGCCGAGACCGCGCGTCAGCACTCGGGCCGAGTAGCCCTCTCGCAGCAGGAATTGACCCCAGACCGGTTCGCGTCGCGCGCGCATGACGGTATGCCTCACGCTGAAGGCGACTGCCTTTGCCGGGTCATCCACGTCGGATACCAGTTCGCCAAGGGCCTTGGCGAAATCCTCGAAGACGAGGTTCATCAGGGCGTCGTAGATCGACTCCTTCGACTCGAAGTGGTTGTAGAAGGACCCGAAACCAACGTCTGCCGCCTCCGTGATCTCGTTGATGGCCACGCCTTCCATGCCCCGTTCGGCCATGAGGCGGAACGCGGCATCCAGCAGCTTCGCGCGGGTTTCGCGCTTGCGGCGCGCCCCTCGAGGCTCGCGTTCCGTCGGCGCTGCATCAGCGCTGCTGCTTGCCTTGGCCTTGGCTTTGACCTTGGCAGGGGCGGCATTGCGCTTGGGTTTCCGAGGCGCAGACGGGGTGGCCATCAGGTGCTCCAGTGAATTTTGATTTCGAGTTACTCCATAACAACTCTGATCATTTAATCAGAGATCTGACCGTATAAAAAGCTCCCGAGGGGGAGTGGACACCCTCGGGAAAGCATCCGGCGGCTCTGCCATGAGGAGAAATGGGGGACGCCGGGACCGGAGAATCGGGGAATCAGAACTGATAGCGCGCAAAGAACTGCAGGTAGTCACGGTCGCGCATCAGGTTGTAGCGCCCGCCGCCGGTGAACCAGGTGTAGCCGACCGTGAAGGACAGCGCGTCCTTGTAGCGGGTCTCCAGCATCAGGTCGGCCTGCTTGCGGCCTTCCACGAAGTTGCCACCAGGCCCCGGCGAGGTGCCGCCCACGTCCTGCGACCAGATCAGCGTCGGCCGCAGACCGATCGAGGGCAGCACGTTTTCGTAGGTGAACAGGCCGATCACGCGATAGCCCCACGACCATTCGTCGGCAAAGCCCTTCAGGTCTTCCTGATGCGGGTTGAAGCGGATGCCATCCGCTCCAACGCTGCAGGCCGGATTGAGCGAGCAGGCCTGGCGGGATCCGTCTGCGCCGGAGCCGTCAGCACCGGCACTGGCGTGGTAGTAGGTGCCCGGGGCTTCGAGCTGCAGTTGGTCCAGCGCCGGAATCCCCGGCACCCAGGTCGCGCCCCACTCGCTTACCAGGATGATCTGGTCGGCGGCGAACGGGTTGTCCTGCGGACCATAGACCCGCGTGGTGCCGAAGTTGAACTGGTAGACATCGAAACGCTCGTAGCCGCGCACGTAGCAGTCGATGCCGGGATGGTAGTCCGCATCCGTCATCGTGGCCGCGCAGGGCGTGTTCTCACCGACCTGGCCACCGCGGTAGGCGGTGACGAAGCTGGGGAAGGCGCGCGCCGAGCCCGGGATGTGGCCAATGCCGACATTGATGAGATCCGGATACGGCGTTGCGCCGCTGGCGTCGACGAAGTCGCTGGAACCATAGAGGGTTGCCATGCCGTCCTCGGCGTAGCCGATACCGATGTTGGCGAGTTCCGCCGAACCCAGGCAGCCGACGCTGCGGTCATGACAGCGCGTGAGCGTGGGGCCGAGGGCGGCGAAAGCCAGGTCCTGCAGATCGACCTGCAAGGGCAGATTCGGACGGTAGGCCACCTCGCCCTGGATCGAGAAATCACCGATCGTCGTATTGAAGCTCAAGCCGTAGAGCTGGATGTTCTCCGGGTATTCCAGCTGGAGGCGCGCCGTATCCAGCGGGGCCCCACTGTCCGTGGCGTACTGGGCCTCCGGCTGCTGCGGGTGGGTCAGCGCATGCAGGAAGGGGACATCGCTGCAGACCGCGAGGAAGCTGACGAGGTCGCGGGCATCGATGCCGAGCAGGTTCCCCTCCCGGCGCGCGCAACTCGCCTGGGTCGCGTAGACGCTGGCAACCGGCAAGCGCGAGTGGTAGTTCATGAAGTACGCACCCAGCTCGATCCCGCTGCCCACCGATTCGAGGTAGTACTTCAGCGCCAGGCCGAACTGGCCCGAGGCCGACGGCTCTTCGTCCCGCAGGCGACGGATCGTCGAAGTGGTATTGCTCAGGCCGGTCAGCGTCGAATCGAGCGGCGTGGCGCGACGGTCCGGGTCTTCGGCCAGATTGCCGGGGCTGATGCTGACCGTGCTTCCGGCATTGTCGGTGCCGATGTCCAGGTCGGAGAAATAGCTGCCCGGGGCGTGGCCTTCCACGTTCTGCCACTCGAGCTGGTAGAAGCCTTCCAGCGTTGCGTTCTCGAAGGGATCGAAACTCGCGAACACCATCCCCACCGGCGTGAACACCTCCTCCACGGTGCGGCCGATGCGGGTGTAGTTGTTGGCATTGACCGGGTTGACCTGGTTGATGCTGTTGAGCACCAGCGTGGTGCTCTCGCCCCAGTTCACGGTCTGGCGGCCGAGCTTGACGGTGAGCTCCTTGTCGCTCCATAGCGGCAGCTTGGTGAACAGCACGGCATCCAGCAGCTGCAGGTCCGTGCCGATCTGGCGCAGCGTTTCGCCATCGCTGCGCCGGTTGCGCACGACCGCGCCCGGCCCGTACACCAGGCGGCCACCGTTGGCGCCGGGCTGGCCCCAGGGTCGGCTCGCAATCACGCCGGTGAGCAGCGCGGCCGGGTTCCTCAGCAGCGCTCCGATATCCGTCGGCGGCAACGGCGCCGAGGGGGCCTCCCGGCCCACCTGCAGGTAATTGTCCGAGGTAATGCGGTTCGGATGGTACTCACGGAAATCGTTGTTGACGAAATCGTAGAAATACAGCGCCCGCGCGAAGAATCCAATCCTGCCGTAGCTCAGCGTCAGGTCGCTGGTGACCTTGGCCGGTGCGGCAAACAGATCGCCGCGCCGATAGTTGAGGTTGCCGTCATCATTGTTGAGAGACGCGGCGCCGGGAGCGGCGGCCAGCCTTTCGGCCGGGAAGACCTGGGTCCTGAACAGGCTCTGGCAGCTCTGGTAGGCACCGTTGGGGCCGGTGCAGACCTGCGGATCGAGATTGGATTTGCCGATCAGGTCGGACGCGGGATCCTGCATGCGCAGGCCGGCGCCTACCGTAACGCTGGTGTTGAGCACGGCGCTGATGCCGTCCCCGGATCCGACGGGCAGATCGAAATCCAGTGCCCGCGCGGGCGTCGATGCCAGGGCCGCGAGCAGAATACCGGCCCCGGCCGTTGCGACAATGCGGTTCATGCGTGAGATCTCCCCTGGGTCTGCTTCGTGATCGAATGGCTGCCGCAATGAGCGCCGAGCAAGACCAGCGACTCATGGACGATGCGCGACGCCTCCGCGGCCGGACCGTCATGCAGGACCACGCGATCCGGTCGCACGACTGCGACCCAGCCGAAGGGCGCGGCGCCCGGCAGCAAGGCCCCCTGCAGGTCTTCCGCAGCGCCCTCGCCCTTGTGCAGGACCTGGCTGCGATGGCAGATCTGGACGAAACGCCCACCGGCGGCTTCCCAGGCCTGGCGCTGCGCACTGTTCAGCGTGCTGCGCGGATGCAGACCGAAGCCCACCAGGGTCGGCCCCCCGTCAAGCAGCGTGTCGCTCAGCACCACGTCGCCACGGGAGTTGCGCACCAGGCCCTGGGGCAGTTGGCCCCCTCGCTCCAGCTGGCGATGCCCCCGGGCAAACAGGCCCTTGGCAAAGCGGTTCTTCGGCTTGATGCCCAGGTCGTCCAGGAAGCGACGCAGTGGCGGCAGCAGGCGCAGCAGGCGGACACTGCCATGGGTCAGCAGCGCGACCAGCGAGTTGCGCGGCATCACCAGGCTGCCCATCAGCTTGGCCAGCCCGATCATGGCCCGCGCATGCGGGCGGCGCTCCTGGTCATAACTGTCGAGGATCGCGGGCGAGGCCTTGCCCTGCACCACGGCGGCGAGTTTCCAGCAGAGGTTGGCGGCGTCGCGCAGGCCCGCGACCAGGCCCTGCCCGACGAAAGGCGGCGTGATGTGCGCCGCGTCGCCGGCGAGGAATACGAGTCCCTTGCGGAAGCTGTCGCAGCAGCGTGCGTGAAAGCGGTACACCGCGCGGCGCTCGATCTTCATCTGGCCCAGGTCGCCCCAGGGCCTGAGCAGCTCGCCGATGCGCTCGTCGGTCTCCATCTGCTCGCGCGTCTCGCCGGGGGCCAGCATGAACTCCCAGCGCTCGCGCTGGCCCGGCGCAGGCATGTGCGGGATCGGCCGCTTCGGATCGCAGATGAACTCGATGTGATCGATCGGCTTCGGCACGTTGAGGGCGTCGACGATCAGCCAGTCTTCGGGATAGGTCGCCCCACCGAAATCCTGGCCGATCATGCGCCGCACCAGCGAGGACGCGCCGTCCGCGGCAACGAGAAAATCGGCGCGCACACGGTGATCGACCCCGTCAGCGTCGCGCAGCCTGACGGTGACGCCCTTGCCGTCATCGACGAAGTCCAGGAACTCCACGCCGCAGGCCGTTCGCACGGAGTCCAGCGCCCGGACCTGGCGGCGCAGGGCCGCCTCCAGCTCCGGCTGGAAGAAGGTCACCAGCTTGGGGTGGCCGTCGATGCTTCCCGCGCTGTTGACGCGACCAAACTGACCCAGCAGCGGCGAGTGCATGCGCACCTCGGGAATCGCCACCCGCTCGAACGCCTGCTCGTCCAGGCCCACCATCTGCAGGATGCGCAGGGCCTCGTTGTCCAGTGCGATCGCTCGCGGCTGCGTCAGGATGTCGCTGGCCTTGTCGACGATCAGCGTTCGCACGCCCTGGCGGCCGAGCAGGCAGCCGATGGCCGCGCCGACCGGGCCGTAACCCACCACCAGGACGGAAACCTGTTCGGGCAAGGCCGTTTCGGCGATGGAAATCTTGTCGTTCATCGAAAATCCCGTTGAGTAGTGAGAAGACGTGGAGCGCTCAGACCTGCAGCGGCGCCAGCCAGCGGCGCAGCAGACTCCAGGTCTGGAGGCGATCCTCGGCTCGATAGCGCAGCAGCCGGCCGATCTGTTGCTCCACGGCGCGCGCGACCTGTTCGCGCAGCTCCCAGACGACCTCCTTGTCACCTTCGCGGCCCTGCAGATGCGCTGTGGCAATGCGCTGGCCGAAGCCGAAGTAGTAGCGCTGCGGGCGTGGCAGCAGCGTCGGGCCCAGGCCGCGTGCCAGCGGCGGGATCATGTCGCCGCCACGGGTGAATTCCGTCAGCGGCAAACGCCGGGACAGCCAGCGCCAGGGCGCCGAAGCCTGGATGTCGCTGGCATCCAGCAGGATGCGGTAGCTCTCGTCGGGCCCCACGGATCCGAACGGGATGATGTCGTAGCCATGCTCGATGGCCAGGCGCGCGAAGCCGCTGCGCTGTTTCCAGATCAGGCGATAGGCCTCGCCCTTGCGCCGCATCACCTCGCGCCCACCGCCGGGAAACACCAGCACGTGCTGGCCGCTGCGCATCAGCGCCGCACAGTTCTCCGGCGTGCCCAGGACCATGCCGTTGCGCACCAGGAAATCGCCCCAGAACGGCACCTGGAAATGTCCGCGGTCGCCCAGCCCACGGAGCATCACGCCGTACTGCGTGTACAGGTGCTCGATCATCAGCGGTGCGTCGGTCAGGCCGAACAGGGTGTGATTGCCGACGAACAGCGCGGGCCGCCGCAGGTCCAGTTCCCACAGCCCCAGGAACTCCGGAGCGAACCAGCGCCGGGGCAGCGCGAAATTGCGCCGCACCTGCCGGGGTGACAGGGGCTGGAAGGCCGGGAGGGCTGATTCAGGGGAGGGCATGGCAGGCACCGGTCGAATGGGCCATTTCAAAATAGAGCAATTCACCATAATTGACAACTTTATCAGTTATGGTAACTTTACGCAGTGTTGATGTACCGATCAGGAGAAGGCGATGTCCACCCCGGGAACGACTCCCATGACCACCCCTCAGCCGGCCCGCCATCCCTCGCCGACGGTCAGGGCGCAGGCGCTGGCCTACCTGGTGTTCGAGCGCCCGGACCTGGAGCGGACGGAGCGCTTCCTCAGGGACTTCGGCCTGGAGCGGGTCAGCCGCACGGAGGACGTCCTGTTCATGCGCGCGGCGGGGCCGGCGCCCTACTGCTACCGGGTGCACCGCGGTCCACGGGCCTGCTTCCGCGGCTTCGGCTTGCTCGTCGATGGCCATGCGGACCTGGAACGGCTGTCCGGCCTGCCCGGCGCAAGCCCGGTCCGGCCGGTGACCTGGCCGGGCGGCGGCAAGCGGGTGGAGCTGACGGACCCCTCCGGCTTTCGCGTGGAGGCCATCGCGGGTCAGACCGCCGCCCATGAACTGCCCCATCGGGGCCCGATCCACTTCAACCTCGCCGGGGATCGCCGCCGCATCAACCAGACGCAGCGGCCGTCGCCGCTGCCGCCCGAGATCCTCAAGCTGGGGCACGTGGTGCTCGAAGTGGCGGACTACCAGGCCACCAGCGCCTGGTACACCCGGCACTTCGGATTCATTCCGAGCGACGTGCAACTGCTGCCCGATGGGTCACCCGCCGTGAGCTTCTTGCGCCTGGACCTGGGGGAGACGCCGGCCGACCATCACACGCTGGCGCTGGCCCAGGGCTTTGCCGCCCTGTACAGCCACAGCGCCTTCGAAGTGATCGATGCCGACGCCGTCGGCATGGGGCAGCGTGTGCTGCGCGAGCGCGGCTGGCGCCATGCCTGGGGCATCGGCCGCCACATCCTCGGCAGCCAGATCTTCGACTACTGGCAGGATCCCTGGGGCGACAAGCACGAACACTACTGCGACGGCGACCTGTTCACGGCCAGCCGCCCCACCGGCCACCACCCGGTCAGCCGCGATGCGATGGCCCAATGGGGACCACCGATGCCCGCGAGCTTCACCAAGCCCAGGCTCAGCTTTGCCAAGCTCGTTGCCCTGGTCCGCAATCTCCGGCGCAGCCCCGACCTGTCGCTGCGCAAGCTGCTGACGCTGGCGAGGCTGTTCGGTTAGGGATGCCTGACGCACCCCGCCTCAGCCGACGCAAGCTGCTCAAGGCGCTGACGGGCCTGGCGGCAGGCAGCTACCTTTCAGTTCACTCGAAGCCTGCCCACCCATCCTCGGGCCCACGCCCACCGATTCTTCACCGAGATCCGATCATGTCCATCAACGTCATCCGCTTCGACTACCAGGGCCGCACGCAATGGGGCGTCCTGCGGGAAGGCCGTGTCAGCCCCATCACCGGCGAGTACGCCACCACCGGTGACTTCATCCGCAGCCACAGCCTGGCCTCGCTCAAGTCCCTCGGCGGCGGCGACCTGGCACTGTCCCAGGTACGTGTCCTCTCGCCGGTGACCGGCAACCAGCAGTTCGTCTGCCAGGGCGCCAACTACCGCCAGCACATGATCGAGTCGGGCATGGACCCGGACGTGAAGAGCTACAACATGATCTTCACCAAGGCGCCGAGCTGCATCGTGCCGGCCAACAGCGAAGTGCTGAAGCCGCGGTCCGTGCAATTCCTCGACTACGAGATCGAGCTGGGCCTGATCCTGCGCAAGCCGATCCACGGCCCGGTGCAGGTGACCGACGCCAACCTGCACGAGTACGTCGCCGGTGCCGTGATCGTGAACGACTACTCCGCGCGCGACATCCAGATTCCGCAGATGCAGTTCTACAAGGGCAAGAGCTTCAGGACCTTCGGCCCGGTGGGGCCGCATCTGACGCTGCTCGACGCCAGCAGCATCTCTGCGCTGAAGAGCCTGCAACTCAGGCTCACCGTCAACGGCGAAGCGCGGCAGCAGGACACGACGGCGAACCTGGTCTACGGCCCGGCCGAGACACTGACCGAGCTGTCCGGCGTACACGACTTCGAGCCCGGCGACCTGCTGGCGACCGGCACCCCGGCGGGCTGCGCGCTGTCGATCCCCTCCCCGGCCAAACAGAAGCTCGGCGCCTTGCTGCCGGAGAAGAAGAAGTGGCAGATCTTCTTCAAGCTGCAGTCGCAGCGCACGCAGTACCTGAAGCCTGGCGACGTCGTCGAAGCGTCCATCCGCAGCGCGGATGGGCTAGTCGACCTGGGCATGCAGCGCAACCGCATCGTCGCCGAGGCCTGAGCCATGCAAGGGATCGCAACGCTGGCCGACGTCGAGGCGATCGAGGCGAGCGGACTGCCCGCCGACCTGCCGGGCAGCACCTACGAAATGATACGACGCGGTGCGCAGCTCGATCCCGCAGCGCCGGCGCTGAGCTTCTTCCTGACGACCGACGAGCACATCAAGCCGCAGGTGTTGTCCTACCGCTCCCTGATGATGGGCATTCACCGGACGGCGAATTTCTTCCACGAGCTCGGGGCGACCAAGGACAGCGTCATCGCCTTCGTCCTGCCCAACCTCCCGGAGACCCATTTCGTGATCTGGGGTGGAGAGGCGGCCGGCATCGTCTTCGCCATCAATCCCCTGCTGGAAGCGCCGGCGATCGCCGAATTGCTGAACGCCGCCGGCACCAGCATCCTGGTGACGCTGGCGCCCTTCCCCGGCACGGATCTCTGGCCCAAGCTCTGCGGCATCCTGCCGAAGCTGCCGCGGCTGCGGCATTTGGTACTGGTCAACCTGGCCGACCGGGTTCGCGGCCTGAAGGGGCCGCTGGCCCGGGTGCTGCAGAAGCGCGAGGAAATCCGGATGCACGGCCTGCGCGGCCTGCGCCGGGCAGTTCCCGCCGCCATTCGCGTTCATGATTTCCGGAACAATGTCATTCGTCAGGATGGCACCTGCCTGGTCAGCCCGCGCGTGATCCGGCCGGAGGACACGTCCTCCTACTTCTGCACCGGCGGCACGACCGGCCTGCCCAAGATCGCCGTCAGGCAGCATCGCAACGAGGTCGCCAATGCCTGGAGCGCGGGCCAGTTCCTCGGCGGCGGCATCGGCCCGGGCAAGGTCGCCTTCTGCGGCCTGCCGCTGTTCCACGTCAACGGCGTACTGGTCACCGGCCTGCTGCCCTTTTCGCGGGGTGCCCACGTCATCCTCGGCTCCCCGCAGGGTTATCGGGCCACCGGGCTGGTGCCGCGCTTCTGGGAGATCATCGAGCGGCACCGCGTCAATTTCTTCAGCGGCGTACCGACGCTCTACGCCGCCCTGCTGCAAGTCCCGATCGGCGACCACGACGTCTCCTCGCTGGAGTACGGCCTCTGTGGCGCGGCGCCGATGCCCGTCGAGGTATTTCGCACATTCCAGGAGCGCACCGGCCTCAGGATTCTCGAAGGCTACGGCCTGACGGAAGCCACCTGCGTGAGCAGCGTCAACCCGCCGCTCGGGGAGCGGCGCCTGGGCTCCATCGGCCTGCGCATCCCCGGCCAGGCGATGAAAGCCGTCGTCCTCGACGCCGAAGGCCGCTACGAGCGCGACTGCGCGGTGGACGAGGTCGGCGTCCTGCTGCTGTCCGGCCCCAATGTCTTCAGCGGCTACCGCGAAGCCTCCCAGAACCAGGGCCTGTGGGTGGACAGCGGCGACGGGCAGCGCTGGCTCAATACCGGCGACCTGGCGCGCCAGGATGCCGAGGGCTACTTCTACCTGACCGGCCGCAAGAAGGAACTGATCATCCGCGGCGGCCACAACATCGATCCGCTGACCATCGAGGAGCCCCTGCATCGCCATCCGGCCGTGGAGATCGCCGCGGCCGTGGGGCGGCCCGATGCGCACGCCGGCGAACTGCCCGTGGCCTACGTGCAGCTTCGCGCCGGGCACCAGGCCACCGAGGCCGAGCTCGCGGAGTTCCTGAAGCACGAAATCAGCGAGCGCGCCGCACTGCCCAGGCAGGTGCGCATCATCGAGCAAATGCCGCTGACCGCCGTGGGCAAGATCTTCAAGCCGTCCCTGAAACATCGGGAGACCCGGGAGGCGCTGGAGTGCGCGCTGCGCGAAGCCCAGGTGGGCTTCGTGGACGTCGCCGTCGCCGACGACAGGTCCCGCGGCCTGGTGGTCGACGTCCAGCTGGCGGTGGGTACCCCGGCCGATGCCGCCCGACAGGTGCTGGGCAGATTCCCGTTCCCGTTCAGCCTGGACGGGAAGCCGCTCGGCTAACGGGGAAGAAGAGCACTGGGGAGCAGCATCGCGCCGGTCCGGGTCGTGATATCAAAGGGCCGATACCGATACCGGGCGATGCTGCTCCTTGGGGCCATTGCATCAGCTACATGTAGCTGCGGAAACCAGAGCCGCTGCTGTGCCGATAGCGGGTGTACAGACGCCAGAAATACCTGAGAACGGCTGGTTCCCAGCGCACCAGGCCCTGGCGGTACGAATCGCGTTGCGCTACCCGGCGAGACCAGTCGGCATAACTGGCAAATGACTCCACGGGAAACCCCATCAATGCCAGCCGGTGCGCGTTCACCATCCACACCACATCGGCCATCCCGAAACGATCGCCGACCATCCACTCCCGGCCGTTCAGATGCGCGTCGAGAGTGCTGACCGCCGTGACCAGTTCTTCAACGGCGCCTGAAATTTTCGAACGATGCAAGCCTTCGGCCGTGGAGAAGGCCCGGTGAAAGGCCAGCAGGCCAGGGTTGCTGGCCGCCAGTCTTTCGTAGTGGGCGAGTTGCCTCTCCGACTTCTTCTGCTTGGGCTTGAAGAGAAACTCGAAGGACGCCGTCTTGATGGCCGGCTGGATCGAGTCACAGCGGCTGATCCATTCCTGCAATCCTGGATCGCCGGATCCGAGATCCGGTCCGGGCAGTTCGCGGTTCAGGTACGCGATGATGTCCATGGACTCGATGTGGACGATGCCATCGTGCACCAGCGCCGGCACCAATCCCTTCGGATTGATGGCGAGGTATTCCGGCGTCACGTTCTCGTCCTTCGCCAGGTCCACGATGTGGCTGTGCCATCCGGCCTGCTTTTCCTCCAGCACGATGCGGACACGCTGCGAACAACTCGACATGCCGTGGTGGAACAGGTGCAGACCCCGCATTCCGGCAACGGCAGCATCGCTACTGATCAACTGAACCATGAATTCGTCTCCCGACTCTAAGATGCAGTGCTGAATCCGCGCGCATTCAGCGCAGGGTCACCAGCTCTTCCGCCACCGTCGGATGAATCGCGATCGTGCGGTCGAAATCGCGTTTGCAGGCCCCCATGCGCAGCGCCACGGCGAAGCCCTGCAACAGCTCGTCGGCACCGTCGCCCGCGACGTGCAGGCCCACCACGCGCTCCTCCGCTCCCTCGCAGACCAGCTTCATGCGCGCCTGTACCTTGTGCTCCAGCGGGCCGTAGTAGAGCGGTGCGAAACGGGAGCTGTAGACCTTCACGGCTTCGCCGTAGCGGCTGCGCGCCTGCGCCTCGCTGAGGCCGACGGTCGCCAGGGGAGGGTGCGCAAAGATCACGGACGGGATCAGGTCCAACTCCACCTGCGCCTCCGCATGACCGCCGAACAGCCGGTCCGCCAAGGCCCGGCCGCGGGCAATGGCCACCGGCGTCAGCAGGTGTTCGCCGGTGCAGTCTCCGACGGCGTAAAGGCCGGCGACGCCGGTGAACTCGCGATGATCGGTGACGATGCCGGCCCGCGGCGACAGGCCCAGCGCTTCCAGCCCGAGGTCTTCGACGTTCGGCCGGCGCCCGGTGGCCCAGATGACCTCATCGAATTTTCCCAGCTGGCGGCCGTCCGTCAGCGCCAGTTCGTAGCTTCCGGCCCCGCCGGCGAGGCCCGTGATGCCGGCACCCGTCACCAGCGTCACTCCCTGATCGCGCAGGGCCTCCTCCACGCTCTCGCCCAGCAGTTCGTCGAAGCGGCCGAGCAGGCGCCGGTCGCGGCAGACCAGCGTCACCACGGACCCCAGGGCGGCGAGCACGCCGGCCAGTTCCACCGCGATGTAGCCGCTGCCGATGAGCAGTACGCGCTCCGGACGCTCCTGCAGCCGGAAGAAGCCATCCGAATCGATGCCCCGTTCGCTGCCCGGCAGCGCCGGACGCCAGGGCTGGCCGCCGGTGGCGATCAGCACCTGGGCCGCCGCGAGACTGCGTTCACCGATCCGCACGTGACGGGCGTCCGCCAGCGTCGCCCGCCCGCTGAGCACTTCGACGCCGGAGCGTTCCAGCATCCCCGCATAGACCTCGTTGAGCCGCGCCACCACGCGCTCGCGTGCCGCCACCAGCGCGGCCCAGTCGTGCATGCCCCCATCGAGACGGAAGCCGTAACCCGCGGCCTCCCGCAGCGTTCGCGCGATCTGTGCGCCGTACCACATCAGTTTCTTCGGCACGCAGCCCACGTTGACGCAGGTGCCCCCCAAGCGGCCCTGTTCGACCAGGGCGACACGCGCGCCGTGCGCAGCCGCGCGCCGTGCCGCGGCCACGCCGCCGCTGCCGCCGCCGATCACGACGAGGTCATAGGGCGCAGCCGCGCTGCGAGGCGGCGCTACCGGAGCGGGAGACGGCTGGGGCATGCGGGTACTCCATGGTGCTTCGTCTTGAATATAGATACATTGATCGTAATTGACAACTTTATCAGTTAATAGATAATCCTCGCCGATAGAGCCGGCATTGCGGATTCCGGCCACCCTGGAGAAAGCAACATGCAGAGCGAAATCACCCGGCACCCGTCCAACCGCCACGGCCTGCTGCTCTACGATTTCGGCGGCTCGCCCTGCGCCCGTCGCGTGCGCATCTCGCTGCTGGAGAAGGGCCTGGACTGGGATACGCAGACCATCGACCTGTCGCGCATGGAGCAGCGGTCGCCCGAATACCTGGCGATCAACCCCAACGGCCTGGTGCCGACACTGGCGCATGGCGAGCGGGTGATCTGGGAGTCGAACGTCATCACCCAGTATCTCGACGATCTCTTTGCGGAGCAGCCGCTGTACCCGGACGATCCCTGGCAGCTGGCGCAGGTGCGCATGTGGCAAGCCGCCGAACAGGCCATGGCGAAAGACTATCGGCCGCTGATGTACCAGCGCCTGATCGGCCCCATGCTGCGGCTCAAGTACAGCCTGGACGAGGCGCTGGCCGTGGCCGCGCGCTCTACCGAAAATCCCGCCGATCTCGACTGGGAGCGTCGCGTCTGGAACCTGGCAGTGCTGACCCCGACTGAGCAGTTGCAGGCCGAAGCCCGCCTTCACGGCTGGCTGGACAAGGTGGAAACGGCCCTGCAGGCGAGCGACTTCCTGGTGGGGAATGGCTTCAGCCAGGCGGAGATTTCCATTTATCCGCGCGTGGCCATGTATCCCTACATCGGCCTGCGGATCGCTGCCGACCGCTATCCGCGCACGCATGCCTGGATGCAGCGCCTGGAGTGCCGTCCGAGCTTTCCACGCACGCAGACGCCCCAGGATCGCGCCGTGCTGCGCCTGGCGCGCATCGGCCTGCTGCCCTGGATCGCGCGTGAAGTTGCCCGCGCACCGGCTGAGCGCAGCATGGGCACGCGGCTGGGCCTGTCCTTGCTCCGTCTGCTGCTGAGGCTCGGCACGGGGTGGGCCGGGGACGAACGAGCACGTCCGCCGCTGAAGAAGCCCGCCAACGGCCTGGTGCTGCCAGCGGCAGGCGTGACGCGGCCGCGTCCAAGCATCGCAAGGGCGCCAGCGATCGACGGCCTGGTGCTGCATGAGTACGCCAGCGCACCGGAGTGCGCACGCCTGCGATGGCTCCTGATCGAGCTGGGCCTGCCATTTTCAAGCCGGGAGGTGGATCTCGGCCGGCTGGCGCACAAGGCGCCTGATGCACTCCGGCTCAATCCCTTCGGCGAACTGCCGATCCTGGAGCATGGTGAACGTGTGCTCTACGACTCCGGAACCATCGCCGAATATCTCGCAAGCCTGGCGGGCGATACGCCCTGGTTCCCGAGGGAAGCACTGGCGCTGGCGCGCGTACGCATGTGGCTGGCCTTCGATGCCGGGATGCACAAGGAATTCCGGCCGCTGTACTGGCTGCACTGCGTGCGGCCAGCCCTGCTGGACCAGAAGATTTCCCCCGATGCGCTCGACACCTGGATTCCCCCCGGCGTAAGCATCAGCCATGTGGACTGGCTGCGCAGTGTGCTGCAGGGGCAACCACGCTTCGACAGCAGCGCAGAACATGCGCGCAGCATCCTGGCTGCCAGGCTGCAGAAAATCGATCAGGAGCTTGCCTCCCGTCCCTGGATCGCCGGCGAACAATTGAGCTTCGCGGACCTGGCGTTGTTCACCCGCGTGACCCTGTTTCCGAGCCTGGGGATCGCCATCGATACCACGGCCCTGCCCCGGCTCGGCGACTGGATGCAGCGCCTGCGCGCGCGTCCTGGTTCGGCGGTTGTGGCCAGCGGATAGGAGCGATGCCTGGTGCTGCGCGCGCCGCACTGAATCTCAGCGGAACGGCCTTTCGCCCGGCACCGTGTACGCTGCAAGCTCCGCCAGCTGGTCGTCCACGGACAGGCCGACACCCATCGACAGCACGCCCAGGGCACTCACTGCGTTGAGCGTCGCGTCCTGCACGGCGGCGGCATCGATGCGCTTCTTGAAGGCCTTGTTGAGCACCTCCAGCTGCGCGTAGTGCGCCTTCAGGCCCTCCAGCGTCCAGTCGGGCTCGCCGCCCTCGCGCTGCACCAGCAGCTGGCCCAGCAGGTAGGCACCGGCGACGCGCACCAGGCTCTCTTCCATGGTCGAGAACGGCAGGTGCGTGCGCGCCAGGCCGCGCATGCGGCCCAGGATCGGGCACAGACTCGTCGCCATGATCAGCGCCACCACGGAGCTGAGCGCATCCTGCACCTGGCAGTCGCGGCCGACCACGCGCTGCGGCGTGTGCACCAGCACCTGGGCCTGCTCGTGGGAGATCATTTTCGCGAAGGCGCCCACCACGGGAGCCAGGTCCACTGCCGGCGGACAGCGCGCGCCGGCCTCGGCCGGCAAGGGGCAGTTGGGACAGCGGCGGAACTCCAGTCGCGTCCACTCCGGCGCTGGCGCAGCGGTTGCGCCACGCTCCAGGTCCACGTCGATGCGGTGACTGCTGCCGTCGCGAAAGACGAACTGGTAGCTGATGTCCGGCACGCTGATCCCCCTTCCCCGGGCTCATGGTGCCCGAGGCCGGCGCGGCGGAAAAGCCTCAGCTCCGATCCCTGCGGCGACGGCCCTGCATGTCAGGCGATCTCGATCACGTCTGCCAGCGCGCCGGCGCGGGCGATGCAGCCGCGGTTGCGCCCCGTCTCCTTGGCGCGGTACAGCAGCGCGTCGGCCTGGCCCAGCACCTGCTCCACGCTCTCTTCGATCGGCAATATCCAGATCGCACCGGCGCTGGCGCTGATCGACACCGGTCCACCGCCTTCCGGCGCCTGCAGCTGCAGGCCGCGCACCGCCTGCAGCAGCTCCGCCACCTGGCTCTGCAGGCTGCGCAGGTCGGCGTCGTAGCAGGCCAGCACGAACTCCTCGCCGCCGAAGCGCGCGCACAGGTCCCAGGGACGCCGCGCGTAGTGCAGCGCCAGCGAGCGGCCGACGCGGCGGATCACCTCGTCGCCGTACAGGTGCCCATAGCGATCGTTGATGAGTTTGAAGTGATCGATGTCGAGGAACACCACCGCCAGCGGCTTCAACTCGCGGCGGCCCATCGCCAGCAGGCGCGGGAACAGGTGGTTGAACTCGCTGCGGCTGGACAGGCCGGTGAGCAGGTCGGTGCGCACCAGCGCGGTGACATAGCGGTGGTTGATCCAGGCCGAGCGCGCCTGCCACTCCTGCGTCAGCGAGCCCAGCACCGCGATCAGCGCCATGTAGAACAGGCTCAGTGCATCCAGCTCCGGCGTGTAGCCATTGGGCGCATTGAGTTCCACCCAGATGCCCGCCACCATCAGCCCACCGCCCAGCAGCACCACGCGGCGCGAGGAGAAGCCGCCGAACAGCGACACCGCGATGACGACGATGCCGAGCATCTCGCTGGGATAGGTCAGCTCGCCGCGCAAGGCGTGGTAGCGCAGCAGCAGCACGCCGCCGACGAAGGCCAGCACACCCAGCACCTGGGCCCAGCGCCGCAGGGCCAGCGGCACCGGCGCCAGGGTCAGGATGCTGGCCGCCAGGGTCAGCGGCACCATGAAGCCGAACTGGATCAGGTGGAACAGCGGGCGGAAGCCCGCCGAAGGGGACAGCAGGTCGGCCTCGTAGACCGGCGCCAGGCCAAAGGCCAGGGCGGCCACCAGGAAGAATATTGCGCGCGGGTAGCGGTAGCGCGCCCGCTGGGACTCGCGGAACTGCCCCTCCAGGGCGGCGGGCAGTCGCTGCCAGAACCGCCGGTGCTGCCTGGCCTGGTGGATCTCGTCGACCTGCTCCATCCCCGTCCCCCCGGGCCGCAATGCGGTCTGAATGCCGATTCTTTCGTGGCTTTCCCTGCTTTTTACAGCATACAGCCCTGGAATCCGCATAGCGCCTACTCCGGGCGGATGAATTCGCCCCGGTCCCGGTTTGGTACCAATACGCCACCCTGGTGGAACCCTGTCCACCCATGACCATTAGATTCGAGGAAACCCCGTGTCCACTGCCTCCCCCTCGCTAGAACTGCGCCCCACGCCGCAGGTTCCCGGCCTGCCCCTGCTGGGCAGCGTGCTTGGCATGGCCAAGGACCCCGCGCAGTTCTTCGTCGACAACTACCGCAAGTACGGCCCGGTGTTCCGCGTCAACGTCCTGGGCAACCAGTACTGCGTGATCGCCGGCGTCGAAGCCGCCAACTTCCTCGGCACCCGCGAGGGCAAGGAAAGCCTGCGCTCCAAGGAATTCTGGGAGGGCCTGGTCGCCGAGTACGGCGCCACCCGCATGCTCACCGGCGAGGACGGCGAGTCGCACAAGCAGCTGCGCGACATCATGCGCAGCGGCTACTCGCGCGAATCGATCAAGGGCCGCTACAACGAGCTGGTCGCCATCACCGACGGCGCGCTCAAGCGCGACTGGCCGGTGGGCACGTCGGTGAACGTGCTGCCCGCGATGCAGTACCTGGTCGTGGACCAGCTCGGCACGATCCTCACCGGCGCCGCGCCGCTGGAGTACGTCAAGGACATCCGCACCACCATCCTGCACATCCTCAACGTGCTGGTGACGCGCCAGCGCCCGAAGATCCTGCTGAAGAACCCGCAGTACAAGAAGGCCAAGTCGCGCGTGTTCGAGCTGGGCCAGAAGATGATCGAGCAGGCCAAGGCCCGCTCCAAGACGATCAAGGAAGAAGACCGCAACCTGATCGACGACATCTACCATGCGCACCTGACGCAGCCGGACGTGATGCCGGCTTCCGATCTGATCGTGACGCTGACCGGCCCCTACGTCGCCGGCCTCGACACCGTCGCCAACACCACCGCCGCCATCACCTACACGGTGCTGAAGAACCCGGACGTGAAGGCGCGCGTGCTCAAGGAAGTGGACGAACTGTTCGCCGCCGGCACGGTGGACGAGGAAGGCCTGCTGAAGAAGCTGCCCTCGCTCAACGGCGCGATCATGGAGACCATGCGCCTCTACCCGATCGCCGTGGCGCAGATGCGCACCGCGACCAAGGACTTCGTGTTCGAAGGCCACCAGATCCGCGCCGGCGAGATGATCTACATCGCCACCAGCGTGCCGCACTTCATGGAAGAGTACTGGCCCAACGTCAAGAAGTTCGACATCGACCGCTACGCCAAGCCGCGCGCCGAGCACATGCAGCCCGGCGTCTACTCGCCCTACGGCCGCGGCCCGCACACCTGCCTGGGCAAGAGCCTGGCCGAGGTGCAGATCGCCCTGTCGATGGCGCGCCTGTTCCACAAGCTGGAACTGGAACTGGACCCGCCCAACTACGAGCTGAAGACCAAGACCGCGCCCACTCCGGGGCCGGCCACCACCTTCAAGGTCAAGGTGAAGGGGTATCGGAACTGATTGTTCTTTCGCATCCCAAACACCCGGCCTCGCGCCGGGTGTTTTGCGTTTAGCACCCCTCTCCCCTCGGGAGAGGGATGCTGGGTTTTCTCATCGCATCGGGGGATTCGCCGCCTGAAACCGGCAGCAATACTCCCTTCACGATGATCCCGCCTCTCCCATGAGCACCCCCGCCGAGTCGGTGAGCCTCCCGCAGGAGGAGCCCCGCAGCGCGCTGACGCCGGAGGAACGCCGCGCCTGGTTCGGCTTCATCGCCATGAGCTTCGGGGCGTTCATGGCCTTCCTCGACATCCAGATCGTCGCCAGTTCGCTCAACCAGATCCAGGCGGGCCTGTCCGCCACCGCCACCGAGCTGGGCTGGGTGCAGTCCGCCTACCTGATCGCCGAGGTCATCGCGATTCCGCTGTCGGGCTATCTCACGCGGCTGATGTCGACACGGATCTACTACACCGTCAGCGTGCTCGGCTTCACCCTGGCCAGCGCCCTCTGCGCCACCGCCTGGAGCATCGAGTCGATGATCCTGTTCCGCGCGCTGCAGGGCTTCCTCGGCGGCGGCATGATCCCTTGCTCCTTCGCGGCGATGTACGCGCTGTTCCCCTCGCCGAAGAAACGCCTGGTGCCGCAGGTGGTGGCCGGCATCACCATGAGCACGGCGCCGGTGCTGGGCCCGATCGTCGGCGGCTGGATCACCGACGCCACCTCCTGGCACTGGCTGTTCCTGATCAATCTCCTGCCGGGCCTGCTGGTGGCGCTGCTGGTGTGGCAGCTGGTGCGCATCGACCGGCCCGACTGGGCGCTGTGGCGCAGCATCGACCTGCGCGGCAGCTGCTACATGGCGCTGTTCCTGGGCTCCATGCAATGGGTGCTGGAGGAAGGACCCGGGCACAACTGGCTGGACGACGGGACGATCACCACCTGGGCCACGGTCTGCGTCGTGTCGGGCCTGCTGTTCTTCCACCGCGTGACCACGCACGACAACCCGATCGTCAGCCTGCGGCCGTTCCGCGACCGCCACTTCCTCTGGGCCAACATCGCCGCGCTGCTGCTGAGCATCGCGCTGTTCGCCACCAACTACATCGTGCCGGTGTTCCTCGGCCAGATCCGCGACTTCACCTCGCAGCAGATCGGCAACACGCTGATGATCGGCGGCATCTCGATGTTCATGGCGGCCCCCTTCGCGGCACGGCTGACGCGGCGCTACGACATGCGCCTGCTGTTCGCGATCGGGGCGCTGCTGGTCGCGATCGGCAGCTGGATGATGACCGATCTCACCGCCGACACCGGCTTCGCCGAACTGGCGCTGCCGCAGTTCCTGCGCGGTGCCGGCTTCATGCTGGCGCTGGTGTGCTGCTCCACGCTGTCGCTGTGCACGCTGCCGATGAACGAGCTGAAGAACGCCAGCGCCATGTACAGCCTGATGCGCAACCTCGGCGGCGCGCTGGGCCTGGCCTCGATCAACACCATCATCTTCTGGCGCCGCGCGGTGCACGAGCAGAACCTCACCGAGTCGCTGAGCCTGTCGCGCGCACCGGTGCGCGATTTCGTGGTGGAACACGGCGGCTGGTCGCGCGAGCTGCCGATGCCGCTGGTGGAACTGTCGATGCGCATCGAGCGCCAGGTCAGCGTGCTGACCTACAACGACGCCCTGATCCTGATCGCCTGGGTCAGCTGCCTGGCGGTGCCGATGCTGCTGTTCACGTCGCGGTATCGGTTGACGGAGAATCCGGCGGGGGCGGAGTAGAAAAAATCCCGCTCAGGTCTTAGCCCCCTCTCCCGCTGGCAGGAGAGGGCTGGGGTGAGGGTGGAGCCTTCAACCGGAGGCGAAGTGCGTGACCGCCGATGCACCACCCTCACCCTACCCTCTCCCGCCAGCGGGAGAGGGGGAAATCAGGCGGCCCGCTTCTACGGCACCGGCGCCGACTCCACCGCCGGCTCCGCCACAGGCGGAGCCTCCGATGGCACCGGCTCGCTCTGCACCGGCGCATCGACCGGCGGCGGCACCTCGCCCTCACCGACCGGAGCATCCACCGGCAGCTCACCGGTCGCAGGCGTCTCCCCGCCCGCCGGCGCATCGCCCCCGAACAAGCCCTCCGGCTCCACCGGCTCACCCGGCAGCGGTGGCGGCGGTTCCGGCTCGGCGACGCGGGCGCCGTAGCCCATCTGGCCCATGATCCAGCGCACGCGCTTCTGCACGTAGGCGCCTGGCGCCTTGGCGCTCCAGCGCCGCGGGCTGGGCAGCACCGCCGCCAGCCGCGCCGCCTCGTTGGCGTTGAGCCTGGACGCCGGCTTGTTGAAGTAGGCCTGCGCGGCCGCCTCCACGCCATAGATGCCCGGGCCGAACTCGGCGATGTTGAGATACACCTCCAGGATGCGCTGCTTCGGCCACGTCGCTTCCATCAGCAGCGTGATGCCGGCCTCCACGCCCTTGCGGAAGTAACCGCCGCCCGACCACAGATAGAGGTTCTTGGCGGTCTGCTGGCTGATCGTGGACGCACCGCGGCGCTTCTTGGAGCGCTTGTTGTGCGCCCGCGCCTTCTCGATCGCCTCCAGGTCGAAACCGTTGTGGTCCCAGAACTTCTGGTCCTCCGAAGCGACCACCGCCTTGCGCGCCACCTCGGCGATCTGCGAGGCAGGCACCCAGTCGTACTGCACCGGGTGTTTCGGGCTCTGCAGCATGAAAGCGGTGACCGGCGGCGGCAGCCAGCGCAGCAGCAGCACCGTCACCGGCACGAATAGCACGACGAACAGCAGCAGCCCCCAGAACCAGCGGCGCAGGCCACCCTTGCGCCGGCGCGGACGGGGCGCCACTACAGGCTCGCTGCGCGCGGCGCGCAGCGGCGGGTTTGCTTCGGTTTCAAGACTGGGTTCCCTGCGTTCCATGCTTCAGGCGGTGAGCACGATCTTGCCGATGTTACCGCGGGACTCGATATAGGCCTGCGCCTCGCCGGCCTGCGCCAGCGGCCAGGTCCGGTCCACATGCGGCCGCACCCAGCCATCGCTCACACCCTGGATCAGCTGCTCCATCCAGCCGCGGATCTTCTCGGTCTCGTGCCACAGGTGTCCCATGTTCACGCCGAACACGCCGCGGTTGTCGTTCATCAGGCTCACCGGATTGAACAGCGGCATGCCGCCCACCGCCTTGAGCAACTTCAGTGGCCCGAACAACCCCGACTCGGTGGCCACCGAAATGCCGAACATGCCCAGGCGGCCGCTGTGGCGCAGGGCCTTGTAGCTCTTCTTCCAATGGGTGCCGCCGATGGGATCGGTGATCAGTTCCACGCCGCGCCCTTCGGTGAGCCGGTGCAGTTCCTTGGGCCAGTCCTGCGTGCGGTAGTCGATCGCCTGGTGCAGGCCGCGGCTCTTGAGGAACTCGTGCTTGCCCTTGCTGGCCGTGCCGTAGATCGTCGCACCGATATGCCGCGCGACGTCGATCGCCGCCAGCCCCACCCCGCCGCCGGCGTTGTGGATCAGCACTGTCTCGTCCGCCGACAGCGAACCCGCCGCCACCAGCAGCTGCCAGGCCGTCAGGTAGTTCACCGGAATCGCCGCCGCCTGCTCGTAGCTGAGGCTCGCGGGCTTGTCGAACATCTGCCGCAGCGGCACCACCACCGTATCGGAGTAGCCGCCGAAGCGCGTCATGCCAAACACATCCTTGCCGACCCAGGAAGCCTCGACGCCGGAGCCCACCGCATCGACCCTGCCGGAGACCTCGTAGCCGACCACGCAGGGCGTCTTCGGCGCATCCGGATAAAGCCCCTGGCGCGCCATGATGTCGGCGAAGTTGATGCCGGTGGCGCGTACGCGCACACGCAGTTCATCGGGACCAGGCGTGGGGTCCGGCGACTCACGAACCTGCAGCTTCTCCGGGCCACCGTGGCCGGTGATGTAGACCTGTTTCATGGCTGTGTTTCCTTGGTCCGAAGGTTTGAACCCTACACCAGAGAAGTAGCCCCAGTCTTGATGAGCACGAGCGAATGCTTTTGATGTTCCGGGTTCCCTCGTAGCGGCGCCCGCACAGGGGTCGGGCGCAGGGGTCGAGCCGGACAGGACGTCCGGCCGAGGACACACAGGCCATGGATGGCCTGTGTGTCCGACCCCTCAGCGACCGACCACTGTGCGGGGCACCCCGCGTGAGCGGGGCGCCGATACAAGGGTACGTTTTCTCTTGGTTACTTCTCTTTGTCGTATAACAAAGAGAAGTAACTCGCCCTTGGGCGAAATAAACCACCAAAGACCCGCGGCTCCTGACCGGCGTAATCGCCGGCACCCCGGCTTTGTGCGTCCCTCGATACGCCGCTACGCGGCACTCGGGATGAACGGTTCAGTGGTGGCTCTCTCAATAAAAAGCCCAGCTTCGCTACGCGAGGCCGGGCTACATGACTGGCGGAGACAACAGCGAAATCCGGACGCAATCCTCCTGACGAATATCTTATCGCAGGCAGAGGTAATGACCTAACGGAACTCCGTATTTTTCGCGGGCAGCAGCAGGAGCAGAGCGAGCAGCTTCACGCGCCGATCTTCCGCGCCGGCACCCTCGCCAGCAGTCGATCCAGCTGCGCCGCAAACGCCTGCCGGTCACGCAGTCCCAGCGCCGGCGGTCCGCCGGTCTGCACGCCCGAGCCGCGCAGCTCGTCCATGAAGTTGCGCACGCTCAGCGCCTGGCGCACGTTCTCGCGGGTGTACAGCTCGCCGCGCGGATTGATCGCCTGCGCGCCCTTCTCCACCGCGTTGGCCGCCAGCGGGATGTCGGCGGTGATCACCAGGTCGCCGGGCTGCAGCCATTCGACGATCGCCTTGTCGGCCACGTCGAAGCCATGCGGCACCGTCACCGAGCGCACGCCGGGCTGGCTGGGCACCGCCAGCGGCTGGTTGGCCACCAGCACCAGGTCCAGCTGCTTGCGCAGGGCTGCACGAAAGAGGATCTCTTTGATGACCTTGGGACAGGCGTCGGCGTCTACCCAGATGTTCATGGCGATCAGGTTATACGACGGGCATAAAAAAACCGCGGCCGAAGCCGCGGTTTTTTGACTAAGCGGTGAGGCTTAGAGCGGGCGAATCTGCGTCGCCTGCATGCCCTTCGGACCGCGCTGCGCCTTGAACTCGACGCGCTGGCCTTCGGTCAGGGTGCGGAAGCCCGAACCCTGGATTTCCTTGAAGTGCGCGAAGAGGTCTTCGCCGCCGCCTTCCGGGGTGATGAAGCCGAAGCCCTTGGCTTCATTGAACCACTTGACGGTGCCGGTGGAAACGTTGCTCATTGATACATTCCTTAAAACGTTGAAGAAAATCGGGCCATCCCGCCCGCAGGGTGCAAACGATCAAGGAACGTAGCCGGGGTGTTACGGAGCCGTTTCTGACAACGGAAACCACCATGCTGCTTACATACTTGAAGCGACTGCGGAGCCGACCTTACCGGGATCAGAAAGGTTTGTCGATAGCAAAACCGGGAAAAATGCCCAGAAAGCAAGGGCTCAGACCGGGTTCTTCAGCATTTTGACGGCCCCGGATCAGGTTTGCACTGAAACGGTGCATGACGCTGGCCGGGCTCAAGCGGCAGCGGCGAGAACTCCGGCAGGGAGAGTCCGGCAAGGGCCTGCCGGGCGCCCTGCTATCGGGACGCCGTCGAGTTGCGGCTGCGCGCGCGGCTGCGCAGACTTCACCGGTGAGCCTGCTGACCATCAACCCCCGCCTGTCCATTGCCCTGGACGAAATCCGCCTCACCGCGATCCGCGCCCAGGGTGCCGGCGGCCAGAACATCAACAAGACCTCCAACGCCGCCCAGCTGCGTTTCGACATCGCCGCGTCCTCCCTGCCGGAGGACTGCAAGGCACGCCTGCTGCAGTCCGGCGGCCAGCAGCTGACGCGCGAGGGCGTGATCGTGATCAAGGCCCAGGAGCACCGCAGCCTGGAGCAGAATCGCGAGGCCGCGCTGGAGCGACTGGCCGCGCTGATCCGCCGCGCCGCCACCGTGCCCAAGGCGCGCAAGGCCACCAAGCCCAGCCGCGC
This sequence comes from Solimonas sp. K1W22B-7, assembly GCF_003428335.1. Taxonomy (GTDB): domain Bacteria; phylum Pseudomonadota; class Gammaproteobacteria; order Nevskiales; family Nevskiaceae; genus Solimonas_A. The sequence goes on along the minus strand of NZ_CP031704.1, from coordinate 619,068 downwards.
CCAGCGCCAGCAGCGCCTGGAGGGCAAGACGCGGCGCGCCAGGGTCAAGACATTGCGGCGCTCCACCGACGATTAACCCCGTTTCAGGGCTGCAGCCGTTTACATCCCCAGGTCCCCCAAACGAGCCTGAGCATGTTCAAACCCGCCCTGCTGTTGATCGCCGCCCTGCTGCCGCTGGCAGCCCCGGCCCATGATTCGCCCCACGACGCCACCGCCGGCTCCCGCGCCGAACTGCAGGTCTACGACCGCAGCGATGGCCGCTACCTGCCGCTGTACCGCCACCGCGGCCGCAACTACGTCGCCGGCGAACCCGGCCACGAGTACGAAATCCACCTGCGCAGCCGCCAGGGCGAGCGCCTGCTGGCGGTCACCAGCGTCGATGGCGTCAATGTCCTCAGCGGCCAGACCGCCTCGACCGCCCAGGGTGGCTACGTGCTACCCGCCTGGGACGAATTGCGCGTCGACGGCTGGCGCAAGAGCATGGACCGCGTCGCGCGTTTCTACTTCACCACCCTGCCGGACTCCTACGCCGCGCGCACCGGCCGCCCCGACGACGTCGGCGTGATCGGCGTGGCGCTGTTCGAAGAGCAGCGGCGCGAACCGGCCTGGTTCGAGCGGCGCGAAATGGAGGCCCCCTCGGCCGACCGTCTCGAGTCCCAGGCCGGCTCAGGCGCCGGCGCCGCCGCACCGGAGGCCAAGGCGCGCAGCGCACCGGCACCGCGCCTGGGCACCGGCCACGGTGCCAGCCAGTGGTCGGGCGCGGAGCTGACGTCCTTCGAGCGCGCTTCCAGCCGGCCCGCGGAAGTGATCAGCATCTGGTACGACTCCCGTCGCAACCTCGTCGCCCAGGGCGTGATCCCGCGCGAACACCACCCGCGGCCCCGGCACCGTCCCGAACCCTTCCCGGCCGGCTTCGTTCCCGACCCGTGACGCTGTGACGGCCGTCCTCGCCCTTCCTGTCACATCGCCGTAACATCGGCGCCGGGACAGGGAGGGAAGACAATGTCGATGGAGCAGTGGGTCACCAGGACTTTCGCCAGCGATGAGCCGGCGGGATTCGGATCGGGCTGGATCAGCGGCACGCTGTCGGTCTTTCTCGGTGCGCTGTCGATCTTCGCGGTGCTGTGCTTCCGCTGGCCCGAGTACCTGGTGTTCGCTGAGATGCGCGGCAAGTATCCGATCCCGCTGATGCGCGCGATCCTGGAGCTGTCGATCGGCCTGTCGTTCTTCCTGGCCTTCCTCAGCGCCATGCTGCGGCGCAAGAAGGTACTGGCCGTCACCGGCATCCTGCTGGCGCTGACCGCGGTGGCCCTGGGCGGCTCCGACGTGCCGCTGGGCAAGTACAGCAGCACCGATCGGCATTTCTACCTCGGCCTGGACTGGTTCATCCTGACCCTGCTGGTGCTGACCCTGGTGTTCGTGCCGATGGAGCGCATGTTCCCCCACCACCGCGACCAGAGCGTGTTCCGCCGCGGCTGGGTCACCGACATGCAGCACTTCTTCGTCAGCCACCTGCTGGTGCAGCTGATCACCTATCTCACGCTGCTGCCGGCCACGGTGGTCTTCGCCTCGTTTCCCAGCATCGAACAGCTGCAGAAGCTGGTCCAGCTGCAACCGCTGTGGCTGCAGTTCATCGAGGTGCTGGTCGTGGCCGACCTCGCCGAGTACGCGATCCACCGCAGCTTCCACACCACCTGGATGTGGCGCTTTCATGCGGTGCATCACTCGGTGGACCACATGGACTGGATCGCCGGCTCGCGCCTGCACCTGCTCGACATCGTGATCGTGCGCAGCACCACCTTCATGCCGCTGTTCCTGCTCGGTTTCGCGCAGCCTGCGGTATATGCCTACCTCGCCTTCGTGTCGTTCCACGCCGTGTTCCTGCACACCAACGTCGGCGGACGCTTCGGCTTCCTGGAACACGTCGTCGCACTGCCGCGCTTCCATCACTGGCATCACAGCTCCGAGCAGGAGGCGCTGGACAAGAACTTCGCCCTGCACTTCCCCTGGATCGACGCGCTGTTCGGCACCAAGTACCTGCCCAGGGACCGCTGGCCGACCACTTACGGCGTGCTCGGCTATCGCCTGCCGGAAGGCTGGTGGGCGCAACTGATATGGCCGTTCAAGCGCGCCGGCCAGTCCGAGGCGCCGCACGCGGACAAGCACTGACAGGCGCCGAAACGGAAAACGGGCCGCTTTCGCGGCCCGTTTTCTTGCAGCGGTGCAAGCCTTAGTTGATCGGCTTGTCCAGGCCCGAGCCGCCGGTATCGGCATTGCGGGCGGCATACTCGTCGGACGACAGCTTGCCGTCCTTGTTCTTGTCAAGCGCCTTGAAGCGCGCCGTCATTTCCGAGTTGCCCTTGAGTTCGGCACGGGTCAGCTTGCCGTCGGCATTGGCGTCGAGCTTGCCGAAATCGGCGCCCACGCTGGCCGCGGCGCCGGTTGCCGTGTCGGCGCTGGCGTCGACGGTCGCACCGATCCTGGCGGACGGGGCAGCGGACGGGGCCGCCGAGGGGAGGACGCCGCTGTCGGCCGCGAAGGCCGCACCGGCGGCGAGGGTCAGGCCGAGGCCGACGATGAAGTTCCTTTTCATGTGTATCTCCTGGTTTCGGGATCGAAATGCCCCGGCGGCAACAGGCCGTCGAGGCACCCGATCACCCTAGCGCAGCACGGCTGAGCGGACGCTTAACGCGGCAGGAATGGCTCGGTGCCGAAACGCCCGTACTCCTGTGCCGACAGCGCGCCGTCGTTGTTCATGTCCAGTTGCCGGAAGTTCGAGACCAGCAGGGGGTCGCGCAATTCGCCGCGCATGAGACGCCCGTCGCCGTTGATGTCGAGGTCGAGAAAGCTCGCGCCGCCAACCCCGACAGCCCCGCCAGACGTACCCACCCCCGCCGAGGGGGTGCTGATCGAACTCGAGCTGCGGCCGGAAGGGATCCGGTTGATCTGGCCGGCACCGGGGGCGGGCTGCACCACCGGCGGCGGTACGGGTATCGCGAGAGGATCGCTGGCAGCCGGAGCCCGGGACGGGTTCGCGGTGGCGGAGTCCGCCGGGGCCACGCCACCGATACGGCCCTGGCCATGCGCCGTTTGCTGCGACGTCGCAGCCGCTGCGACGAACACCAGTCCCACACTGACGATGCTGACGGTCTTCATGACGAAATTCCTCCGGACATCCCTGGTCTCAATGATTGTGAGACCCTGTGGGCGCGGCGGATAGTTCCGCCAGGCCGTACCGTTCGTCTGGTCCAAATCCACTTCAAGGGAGCCGCCATGTCCAACGTCAAGATTCTCGGTTTCGCCGGCAGTCTGCGCCAGAAATCCTACAACCGCGCGGCCCTGCGCGCGGCGCAGCAGCTGCTGCCGCAGGAGGCGAGCCTGGAGCTGTTCGACCTGGCTCCCATTCCGCCCTTCAGCGAGGACGAGGAAAAAACCCCGCCCGCGGCGGTCACCGAGTTCAAGCGGCAGATCCGCCAGGCCGATGCGATCCTGATCGCCACGCCCGAGTACAACTATTCGATTCCCGGCGTACTGAAGAATGCCATCGACTGGGCCTCGCGCCCCTACGGCGACAGCGCCTGGAGCGGCAAGCCGGTGGCGATCCTGGGAGCCTCTGCCGGCAAGCTCGGCACCGCACGCGCGCAGTACCACCTGCGACAGGTCTTCGTGTTCCTCGACATGCATCCGCTGAACAAGCCGGAGGTGATGATCGGCCCGGCCGCGGACGCCTTCGGCGCCGACGGCGAACTGAAGGACGAGAAGACCCGAGAGATGATCCGCAAGCAGCTCGCCGCGCTGGTGCAGTGGACGCGCTGCCTCAAGCAGGGTCTGCCATAGCGCGTCCATCAGCGCCCACAACCGGCGCCGCCACGGCCGGCCTTCCCGGGGCCTGCACGGTGGCCATAGGGCGCCGTGCAAATCGCCTAGTGCAGGCGGTGCCGCGGCCTTTCCATTTCCCAGGCCTCGCTGAGCGCGAAGGCATCGGGATCGTCGAGGCCGACATCGTCCTCGCCCGCACGCGTGGCCCAGCGGCTGCCGTGTTCGCGCAGCAGGGTCGCCGGCGTCAGGTCGTCGAATCCGCCGCTGCGCTCGCCGAGACCCCGCAGCAGGTCGTCATCGAAATCGAAGTCGCTGGACAGGTCCGGCAGTTCGGCGGTGAGCAGCTCGTCGAGGCGGCTGAGGATGTCTTCCTTGCGTTGCATGTTCGTTCTCCTTCCTGGAAATCACGAAACCAGCATCGCAATCGCAGCCTGAACGGCGCCGGAACGGAAACTCCGGACCAGGCCTCCGATGAACGTCAGCGGAATGCTAGCCCTTGAGCTGCTCGCCGAAGTACTGGCGCAGCTTGTCCACCTTGGGCTGCGCCACGGCCTGGATGTAGCCCTGGCCCGGGTTCAGCGCGGCGTAGTTCTGGTGATAGGCCTCGGCCTCGAAGAAATCCTGCAGCGGCTCCAGCCGCGTGACGATCTTCGAGGAGTAGGCGCCGGCCGCGTCGAGCTGGCGGATGTAGGCTTCGGCCACCCGCTTCTGTTCCTCGTCGGCATGGAAGATCGCCGAGCGGTACTGCGGACCCACGTCGTTGCCCTGGCGGTTGAGCTGCGTCGGATCGTGCGCCACCGCGAAGAAGATCTTCAGCAACGCGCCGAACGTCAGGCGCGAGGGATCGTATTCCACCTGGATCACCTCGGCGTGCTCGGTGCGGCCGCTGCAGACGCTCTTGTAGTCGGCGGTCTCGGCGCTGCCGCCGGAATAACCGGACACCACCGACAGCACGCCGTCGAGTTCGCGGTACACCGCCTCCACGCACCAGAAGCAGCCGCCGGCCAGCACCGCCAGCGCGCGGCCGGGGGCCGCCGCCAGCGGCGTGTCGATCGTGGCGGCCGGAAAGTCCTTGGGGCTGATGCGCAGGCTGCTGCCGCCGAACAGTGAGCTGATCATGGGGTCTTCCCGGCTTCGCGGCCGGACGGCCGCCTACCGCTCCAAGGTAGGGCCGGAACCCGGGGGATTCAAGCCACGGCGCGCAGGCCCGGGGCATCGCCTCAGTAGTGCGGCGGAACCTCGTCCTGGACCGTTGCCTTGAGCAGCCCGTCCCCCAGCCCGGCCGCCCGCTCCGCCAGCTGCCGGCAGATCTGTTCCAGGCGGGCGATACGTTCCTGCTGCGCGATGACCAGGTCATTGAGCACGCGCAGGGTTTCCTCCTGGTGCGCGAAGCGGATTTCCAGCTCGATCAGGCGGTCTTCGTCCATGCGGCGAGCATAAAAGAAAAGGCGGGCCGAAGCCCGCCTTTTCCGGTCTGCCGAGCGCCTTCAGTGGCGGCCGCGATGATCGCGACGGTCGTCGCGGTCGTGGCGGTCGTTGCGATCCCAGCGGCCGTTGCCGCGGTGATCGTTGCGGTAGTCGCGACGGTCATGACGGTAGTCGTGGCGGTAGCCGCGGTCACGGTAGTAGACGTGGCGCACCGGCTCGCGATACTGGTGGTAGACCACCCGCGGCGGTTCACGGTAGTAGCGGTGCTCCACCCGCGGCGGCGGGGCGTAGTAGTCCTCGCGGTAGGACGAGTAGCGGTAGTCCGGACGGCGATCATGGTCGTCGGCAACGGCTACGCCGAGCACGGCGCCCAGTACCGCACCGACCACGGCGCCGTCCTGGCCGCCGACCTGGTTGCCGATGGCGCCGCCGGCAACACCACCGATGACCGCGCCGACCGCGCGATCACTACCGGCATAGGAAGGGGTGACCGCGGCGGCGGCGACAAGAGCGAGAAAACCCAGGATGGTGCGTTTCATGTTCGTGCGACCTCTGATCGCGGTGGTGACGGCTCTGAAGCTAGCGCAATGGTCTTAACCGAATCTGAACCTGCAATTCGCGGCGGGGTGCCGGATCGCAGTTCAACCCGGCGGCGCCACTAAGGCTTAGAATCCGGCATCCGAACCCTATGATCCTGCGAGGTATTCCATGAGCCTGACCATGTACACGGCCTCCGTGCCGGCCTTCGTCCGCCTGCTCGGCAACCTCCGCGGCATCCTCGAAAAGGCCGCCGCCCATGTCGAGTCGCGCAAACTGGAGCCGGCCGCGCTGATCGGCTTCCGCCTCTACCCCGACATGTTCCCGCTGGTGCGCCAGGTCCAGATCGCCACCGACATGGTCAAGGGCTGCGCCGCGCGCCTGGCCGGCGTGGACGTGCCGCGCTACGAGGACAGCGAGACCAGCTTCGACGACCTGATCGCGCGCATCGACAAGACCGTCGCCTTCCTGCAGGGCTTCAAGCCCGGGCAGATCGACGGCAGCGAGGACAAGCCGATCCAGCTCAAGTCGCCGCGCGGCGAGATGAATTTCACCGGCCTGCAGTACCTGCAGGGCTTCGTGCTGCCCAACGCCTATTTCCACGCCACCACGGCCTACAACATCCTGCGCCACAACGGGGTCGAACTGGGCAAGCAGGACTTCATCGGCCGCCCCTGAGGCGACCGGCTGACGCAAGGAGGCGCCCATGAAAACCCGCAACCGCATCCTGCGCTGGCTCGCCGCCTGCGCGCTCTGCGCCGCCTGCGGCGCGCAGGCCAAGGGCATCGAGAAGACCGTCGACTACAGCGTCGGTGACCAGCCCTACCGCGGCTACATCTACTACGACAGCGCCGGCCCGAAAAAGCGGCCCGTGGTGCTGATGGTGCCGAACTGGATGGGCACTTCCGAGGCCAACCGCCGGCAGGCGCGCCAGATCGCCGGGCGCGACTACGTGGTGTTCCTGGCCGACATGTACGGCCGCGACCAGCAGCCCGCCAACCCGGACGCGGCCGGCAAGCTGGTGGGCCAGCTCTACGGCAACCGCCTGCTGCTGCGCACCCGCGTCAAGGCCGCCAAGGAACAGGCGCAGGCTGCGGTGAAGCGGCTCAAGCTGCCGGCCAATGCCGAGCGCATTGCCGCCATCGGCTTCTGCTTCGGCGGCTCCACGGTGCTGGAACTGGCACGCACCGGCGAGGAACTGGACGCGGTGGTGTCCTTCCACGGCAATCCCTCGCTCGACGCACCCGCGCCGAGCCAGCCGCCGAAGACGCGCATCCTGGTGCTGCACGGCGACTCCGACCCCTACGTGCCGGTGGCGCAGATCAACGCCTTCCTCGACGAGATGCGCACCGCCAAGGCCGACTGGCAGATGGTGCGCTTCGGCGGCGCGGTGCATTCCTTCACCGACCCCGACGCCAACCAGCCGGGCAAGGCGATGTACGACGCCAAGTCCGCCCGACGCGCTTTCGCGATGATGCGCGACTTCCTGGCCGACTCCTTTGCCGGCCGCTGAGCGGCTGGCCATCGGCAACCCGTAGCGCTAAGGTGACCTCATGAAGAACCGCCTGATTCCCGCCCTGCTGCTGGCCCTCGGCTGCCTGCCCGGAGCGCTCCTGGCCCAGGGCGAACCGCCCGGCTTCGAGGGCATGCTCGGCGCCCACAACGGCATCCGCGGTGCGGTGGGACAGCCGCCGCTGCGCTGGTCGGCCGCGGCCGCGGCGCAGGCGCAGGGCTGGGCCGACCAGCTGGCCCGCGAGAACTGCAGCGCGCGCTACAACCCCGACATGGCACGGCGCGAGAAGTACGGCGAGAACGTGCTGCGCGCCAGTGCCGGGCAGCCCTACCAGGGCTTCCGCCGCACCCCGGCGCAGGTGGTCTCGCGCTGGAACGAGGAAGGCCGCGACTACGACCACAACAACATGCAGTGCCGCAACGCCGGCGGCACGCAGTGCGGCCAGTACCTGCAGATCATCTGGGGCACGACCGAGGAAGTGGGCTGCGGCCGCGCGCGCTGCGAAACCGCCGAGGTCTGGGTCTGCAACTACACCCCGCGCGGCCTGCAGGACGGCGTCAAGCCCTACGGCAACCCTTCGGCACCGCCGGCGATCAGCCAGGCACCGCAGCAGGATCTGAAGCAGCAGGACGTGCTGATCGGCGCGCTGGAATGCTCGGCGCTGCCGCAGGTGAATCCGGGCGAGGCGTATCCGCAGCAGTCGCCGCTGCGGTAGCAAGCTTCTTTTCGTAGGAGCGGCTGTTAGCCGCGAGCAAGGGTGCGCATGGCAACCAGCGCTCGCGGCTATTGATTAACTCATAAGTAATGTCCTACTCTCATGGCAGGAGGTAATCCGCCATGAGACCTTCAGGCAGCCCCGAGGAGTTGGAGCGACGCCGGCGCCGAGCGCTGGAGTTGCTGTCGCAAGGATTGATGCCGGTAGAAGTCGCGCAGCAGTTGGGCGTGGACCGGCGCAGCGTACGGCGATGGAAGGCGGCGGTGCAGCGACGGGGTGCGGCCGGCATCGCGGCGCAGCCAGCGTCGGGCAGACCACCGGCACTGGATGAGCGTGCGCGGCGGCAGTTGACCCGGCTGCTGCTCAAGGGCGCGCAAGCTTCGGGGTTTGCCACGGACCTGTGGACCTGCCCCCGGGTCGCCGAGCTAATCCAGCAGCGGTTTGGAGTGGAATACCACGTCCACCATGTTGCACGGTTGCTGCATGGCCTGGGGTTTTCTCCGCAAAAGCCGACACGGCGTGCGGTGGAGCGGGATGAAGAAGCGATTCAGCAGTGGGTACGCAGCGACTGGCGGCGGGTAAAAAAAACGCCGGACGCCTGAAGGCCTGGCTGGGCTTCCTGGACGAGTCGGGCATCCTGATGGCCCCGCTGGTGCGCCGCAGCTGGAGCCTGCGCGGCCAGACTCCGGTGCTGCAGCAGCGGGGCCGGCATCACAGCAAGGTGTCCGTGATTGCCGCCCTGTGCATCTCGCCCTCGCGCCGGCAGGTAACGCTCCACTTCCGGCTCTATCCCGACACCAGCATCGACGGTATCGCGGTCCGCAACTTTCTCCGCGATCTGCATGTGCAACATGGGCGCCTGGTGATGGTGTGGGACCGTTCCCAGACCCACCGTGCCCGCAGCGTGCGGCGATTCCTGGATCAGTCCCCGAATCTGCAGACCGAATTCCTGCCGGCCTACGCCCCGGAACTCAATCCCGTGGAGTACATCTGGGCCTGGCTGAAAACCAACCCCCTGGCCAATCTCGCATGCCACGATCTGGAGACGCTGACCCTCAACGCACGACACCACGCTCGCAGGCTCCAGCATCGTCAGGATCTGCTTCGATCCTTCATCGAGCACAGTCCTTTGCCGTTGAGACTAATAGGACATTAATTACGAGACGATCAATAACAGCCGCTCCTGCTCCGTTGTGCTCCGATCAGCCGCCCTGCCCCGCCAGCGCCTTCTCGAACGCCCCCGAGTCGTAGAAGCGCTGCAGCAGCCGCCGCACGGTCGGCTCCAGCAGCTTCTTTTTCTTCAGCGCCTGGATCACGTGCGGCGCGTGGCGCATGGCCTCGGCCAGCATCAGGTCGCGGCCAATGCCCAGGTCGTCCAGCAGGGCCTTGAGGCTGACCTTGCCGTAGCGCTCGAAGAAGGCGTCGATGCCGGCGTCGATCAGCTGGGTGTAGATCGGCGCCTTGCGCAGCTCGCGCCAGTACTCGAAGCCGGCGACGAAGAACTCCTCCAGCGTGCGATCGTCGATGTGGCGACGCAGTTCGCCCAGCTTCAGGTTCTTCAGTTCCTTCCAGGCGCGCAGCGCGGCGTCGCGCAGGATTTCGTCGCCTTCCTGGTCGAGCAGCATCTCCACCGCACGCTGCGAGGCGCTGCCGACGCTCTTGGCGATGTAGCGGCGCAGGCCCTCTTCCACGGTATCGTCGAGACCCGAGGCGGCGGCGGCGCGGCTCAGCACCGCCTTGCCCAGCTTCATCATCGAGCGCGCGCCCGGGATGTTCTCGCCCAGCGTGCTCTGCGACAGGTAGCCGCGGATACCGCTGAGCAGCAGTTCCGAGGCGATGCGGCCGTACAGCGGGCTGGCCACCACGCCGCGCACGATCGCCTCGCGCGCCGACTTCTGCTCCAGCACCAGGTCGGTGAACTCCTCGAACTGGCGGTCGCTCATCAGGTCGCCCAGGCGCGTGCTGTCCAGCGCCGGGTGGGCGTGGATGGCGCGCGCGATCTCGCCGACCAGTTCGGGAATGCCGCTGCCCAGTTCCAGGTTGGCCGCGTAGGTGTGCGCGGTGTCCTTGATCTGCTTGCGCGTCACCGCCTCGGAGAGCTTGAGCTTGGCGGCATCGGCCAGGCCCTCATCGAGCAGTTCTGCCACCACGCTCTTGAGCTCCTCGCCCTCGAGCTGCTCCAGCGTGAACTGCACATGCGCTTCCAGCAGCGCCTCGGCCAGGGGATTTTTCTTCTTGGTCATGCTCGACTCCTCAGGTTCGTGCCCCGGACGCGTTGCGCCGCAGCCACAGCAATCCACTCAATCCGGTCAAGCCTATGCCGGCGGAGATCCACAGCACATGGCCGCCGAGCCTGTCCACCCCGATGCCGAACGCCAGTGGCGCCGCCGCCTGGGCGACGCGCGAGGGCGCCTCCAGCCAGCCGGCGCGGCGGCCGAAGCCGGCCGGGCCGAACAGCGCCAGCGGCAGCGTACCCTTGATGATGGTCATCAGTCCGGTGCCGATGCCATGCAGTATCGTGAATACCGCGGCGAAGGGTGCGCCGAACAACGTGATCAGCAGCACGCCCAGCGGATGCATGCTCATCGATATCCGCGCCGCCAGCAGCGGGTGCAGGCGGTTGAGATAACCGGCCTCGGCCAGCCGGCCCGCCACCTGCGAGACACCGAACAGCGAGGCCGCCGCCACCGCGGCCGCCGGCGTGCAGCCCACTTTTTCCAGGATGCGCGGCAGCTGCGTCGCCATGCCGGCGAACACCAGGCCGGAACAGGTGAAGGCGCCGGCCAGCACCCACATGGTCACCGCCGGCGGACCCGCGGCGGGCGCATCGGACCCGGCGCGATGCATCTCCAGGGGACGCTCCACCCGCGGCACCAGCCAGCCGTGGATGCCCAGGCCCAGCGTCAGGTGCGCCAGCGCCCACACGGTGCAGGCCACGCGCCAGCCGTAGTGCGCTTCCAGCGCCGCGGTCAGCGGCCAGCTCAGCGTGCTGGAAAAGCCGCCCAGCAGGGTCACGCCGACGATGGAGCGGCGCGCATCGGCGCGGTAGAGGCTGACCAGCGTCGAGAACGCCGCGTCATACAGACCCATGGGCATCGCCGCGCCCAGCAGCAGCCAGCCCAGGCCCAGCTGCAACGGCCCCTGCGCCGTCGCCATCAGCAGGTGCGCCGTCGCGAACACGGCGTTGGAAGCCAGCAGCACACGGCGGCCGCCGTGCCGGTCGATCAGGCCACCCACCGCCGGCCCCAGCGCCGCCGCCAGCAGCAGCGACGCCGAGAACATCAGGTAGACCGTTGCCGGCGCCAGCCCCAGGCCTGCGGCCATCGGCCGCGCCAGCGTCGCCAGCAGGTAGTAGCTGGAGCCCCAGGCCAGCAGCTGGCCGAGGCCGACCGCGATCACTGTGCGGCGACGGTTGTCGCCGCCCGGATTCATGCGCGCGCCGCGTCACGCCCCGGCGGCGTACCGGCACGGCGGCCGTTCGCGCGCTCGGCATGCTTGGCGTGATGCAGGATCAGGTGCTCGAGCTTGGGCAGCAGCGAGGACGGCAGGTCATGGCCCATGCCGTGGATGATCTCCAGCTGCGCCTGCGGGATGTGCTTCTTGAGGTCGTGCGCGGCCGGCACCGGCACCAGCGGATCGTCGTGGCCGTGGATGATCAGTGTCGGTGCCTTGACCCGCGCCAGCAGCTTCACGCGGCTGCCCGAGGCCATGATCGCCACCATCTGCCGCGCCAGGCCCTGCGGGTGAATGCTGCGATCCAGCGCGCGGCCGACGTACTCGCGCAGCTCGGGCTCGGGCGAGGGATAGCCGGGACTGCCGATCATGCGCCAGGTGTCCATGCCGAACTGCAGCAGGCTCTCGCGGTCGCGCGCCTTGGGCTTGGACATCATGCGCATCTGCACGCGCAGCGAGGGCTTCTTCAGCCAGGGGTTGCCGCTGCTGGTCATGATCAGCGTCAGGCTGCGCACGCGCGAGGAATGCTTCGCACCCATGAGCTGCGCGACCATGCCGCCCATCGACAGGCCCACCACGTGCGCGGTCTTGATCTTCAGCGCGTCGAGCAGGGCGACCGTGTCCTCGGCCAGGTCGTCGAGCACATACGGCGACTTCACCGGCAGGCGCAGGCTGTAGAGCATGCCGCTGCGCAGCAGGTCGGGCTTGCCCAGGTGGTCCAGCTTCTCCGACAGGCCGATGTCGCGGTTGTCGAAGCGGATCACGTGGTAGCCGCCGGCCGCCAGTGCCTCGCAGAAGGCATCGGGCCAGTGCACCAGCTGCGCGCCCAGGCCCATGATCAGCAGCAGCGCGGGGTTCGAAGGCTTGCCGAAGGTTTCGTAGCAGATCTGCAGGCCGTTGGCCCTGACGTGCGGCATGGAATCACTCGTTCCAGGGGAATGCCGGATTCTGTCACGGGCAGGCTATGCTTGGATTGACCCTCCTGACCGCAGCTGCCGCCGATGAGCCAAGACCCCGCCACCGATTCCTTCTCGCCCCTGCGGGCCCGGGGCAACGGCGGCGCCACGCTGGAAGCCCTGGCCTATGGCGGCCACCTGCTCTCGTGGACTCCCGCGGGTGAGCGCGACAGCCGCCTGTTCCTCAGCCCAGCCTCCGTGTTCCGCCCGGGGACGGCCGTCCGCGGCGGCGTGCCGGTGATCTTTCCGCAGTTCGCGGCGCATGGCCCCCTGCCCAAGCACGGCTTCGCGCGCGTACAGGACTGGCAGCCGACGCAGTCCGCCGGCGACGGGCGCATCCGCCTGCAGCTGCGCGACAGCCCCGCGAGCCGCGCGCTGTGGCCGCATGCCTTCCTGCTCGAACTGGAGCTGCATTGCGGCGGCGACACGCTGCGCATGGAACTGGGCGTACACAACAGCGGAGATACGCCCTTCGAGTTCACCGTCGCGCTGCATACCTACCTGCGGGTCGCCGACGTCCGCCAGGCAAGGCTGCAGGGCCTGAAGGGTCTGCGCTACCTCGACGCGGCGCGCAACCGCAGCGAGCATGTCGAGGCACAGGACGAGCTTGGCTTCGGTCCCTGGACCGATCGCATCTACTTCGACCCGCCGGCGGAACTGCTGCTGCTGGAACCGCAGCGGCGCCTGCGCATCCGCCAGGAGGGCTTCACCGACACCGTGGTGTGGAACCCCGCCGCCGCCGTCACCTCGACGCTCCCCGACATGGCGCCCGACGGCTGGCGCGAGATGCTCTGCGTCGAGGCTGCCACGACGCTCCAGCCGATCCGGCTCGCACCGGGCGCGCAGTGGCGCGGCGCGCAGGTCCTGGTCGCGGAATGAAACAGCTGCTGCTCCTCTACCACAGCCAGAGCGGCCACACGGCCCGGCTCATGGAAGCGGTGCGTGAAGGCGCGGCGGAGTTCCCCGACGAGGTCGAGTTGCGCGTGCTGCGCGCCTTCGACGCCGGCCTCGACGACCTGCTGTGGGCGCAGGGCCTGCTGATCGGCACGCCCGAGAACTTCGGCTACCTCAGCGGCGCGGTGAAGGACTTCCTCGACCGCACCTACTACCCCGCCGAGGGCAAGACCGTGGGCCTGCCCTGGGCCATGTTCGTGTCCGCCGGCAACGACGGCACGGGCGCGGTGCGCGCATTGGAACGCATCGCCACCGGCTACGGCTGGACCCGCGTGGCCGAAGCGCTGATCGTCCGCGGCGAGCCCGACGAGGCGGCGCTGGCGCAATGCCGCGAACTGGGACAGACCCTGGCGGCAGGCCTGGCCTGCGGCATTTTCTAGGGTCCTGACCGAAACGGAAAAGGCGGGCCCGACAAGGCCCGCCTTTTCAAACCCCACAGAGTGTCAGTAGGCGACCGGATCGAGCCGCAGCAGCAGGTTCGGCGAGCCCGTGCCCGGGTTGCCCACCTTGCCGCTGCTGGCGGAAGCCTTCAGGGCCGCGTCCACCGCCGCCGCATTGGCGCCGGGGTTGGCCGCCAGGTAGCGCGCCGCCGCGCCGGCCACATGCGGGCTGGCCATCGAGGTCCCGCTGAGCGTCGCGGTGCCGGTGGCGCTGTTGTAGGCGGCCGAGACGATGTTCGAGCCCGGCGCGAACAGGTCCACGCAGGTCCCGAAGTTCGAGTAGGACGCACGCGCATCGGTGTTGGTGGTGGCGCCGATCGTGATCGCGCGCGGTACGCGGCTGGGCGAGCCGCTGCAGGCGTTGGCATTCTCGTTGCCGGCCGCAACCACCGCCGTGACACCGGCATCGATCAGGTTGTTGACCGCCGTGTCGAGCAGCTCCGAAGCCCCACCGCCCAGCGACATGTTGACCACCGCCGGCAGCTGCCGGTTGGCCGTCACCCAGTCGACACCGGCGATGATCGCGGAGGTCGTGGTGCTGTTGCCGCAGCCGAACACCCGCACCGGGTGCAGCAGCGCGCGCTTGGCCACGCCGAAGCTGCTGCCCACCGAGGTGCCGGACACGTGGGTACCGTGGCCGTTGCAGTCGGTGGTGTTGGCCGGATCCACCGGCGGGCAGCCGATGCCGAGCAGGGTGCACAACAGCCCCTGGCTGCCATTGGGCGCGAAGTTGCGGCCCGGCTGCACGCGGTCGCCGGCGAAGTCCACGTGCGTGGCATTGAGGCCGGTGTCGATCACGTAGACATGCACGCCCTGCCCGGCGCTGGCCGGGTAGCTGTACTGGTTGTCCAGCGGCAGGTCCACCTGGTCGATGCGGTCCAGGCCATAGGACGGCGGGTTGAACTGGGTTTCGCTGAGGAACATCGAGCGGTCCTGCTCGATGCGCCGCACGCGCGGATTGCGCGCCAGCGCCTCGGCCGCCACCGCGGGCAGGCGCACGCTGAAGCCGTTGAGGGCATGGCCATAGACCTGCAGCAGCTCGCCGCCGCCGACGCTGCCGACCAGGCCCAGTGCGGCCTGGCGCACCGCGCCGCCCCGGGCCTCGCCCGGCGCGAGTTCGACGATGTACTGATCGGGAATGAGCTGACTGACCAGGCCGCGGATCGGCGCGGGACTTGCGGCGGGCTGGGCCTGTGCGGCACCCGCCAGGCCCAGCAGGGCCAGAACAGCGATGAACGAACTGCGTTTCATTAGGACTCTCCTTGTCGACACCATTGGATGGGCATCCCCCTGCCCTTCCCCCTTCCTGGTGCCGAGCATACGCCCGCCACCCCGCCCTGAAGCTAGGGAATAGCCCCGCCGGCCTGTCCGCCAATAGCCGACAACAGGGTGGGGCCGCCGAGCCAAAAAAACGGCGCCCCGAGGGGCGCCGCCGTCTGTCGCAGGCTGCGATCAGCGCGCGGCGCTGACGCGGCGCGGCGCGAAGTTGTAGCGCAGGCCGGCCTCGACGCGATCGTCGTCGCCGGCAGCCTGCACCGCCGCCACCAGGTCGACCTTGGGGGTCAGGCCGTAGAGGCCGGACACCCGCAGCGAGGTGTCGTCATCGTCGGCGATGTCGAGATAGCGGATCTCGGGCGACAGCTCGAGGCGGCCATCGGCGTTCTGCCAGCGCAGACCGGTGCGCAGACCGAAGCCGTTGTCGTCGAAGGAGCCAACCTCGATGTGCTCGTAGGTCGCGCCCGCGGTGAAATCCAGGGTGTTGTTCAGCGGCGTGTGGAACAGGCCGCCGGCGCTGATCTGCTCGAGGTCGCCGGTGTCGGCGTACTCGCCGATCAGCGCGATATTCTGGTGGATATCGCCGGAGCCGGCGATGCGGAAGCCGGACTCGTCGTCCGCACCGAAGTCGCGGTTGAGGAAGCCGCCTTCGACGTAGGTGTAGCTATGTGCCGCGGCCAGGCCCGGCAGCGCCGCGAGGGCGCCGGCGGCAAGGATGAGGCGGGTGCGAGTGAGTGCTTTCATTTCGGGGTGACTCCTGTCATTGGGGGTTGCGGCGCCTCTCAGGGGCGCCGTGCCGTTTCATCCGGCGCTGGCAGGATGGTCAGGCCCGACTGAACCTCCCATGAACGCTCCAGGGCCTGTTGACGCTACGGCAGTCGCAGCGACTGCCGTAGCGTCAACAGGCCCCAGGTGACGCGGGCCGGGGACTTGCCCACAATGCGCTCCCCGCAGGGCCTGTCATCACACTGGCATGCTCCATGCGAAAAATTCCGCTGTCCAGGTCACCACCGTATCCGCATGTCACGCAAAATCGTCACGCGTCGCTCCCCCATCCACGGCAATGGCGTCTTCGCCGCCCGCAAGCTCGACGCCGGAGTGGAACTGATCGAGTACCAGGGCCGCCTGCTGACGCATGCCCAGGCCGACCGCATCTTCGAAGGCGGCGTCGATACCGGCCACACCTTCCTGTTCACGCTCAACGAGCGCTACATCATCGACGCCAGCGTCGAGGGCAACGACGCACGCTGGCTCAACCACAGCTGCGATCCGAACTGCCAGGCCGTGTGGGAACAGAGCGCCGACGGCAACCCGAGGAGGGATCGCATCCTGATCGAAACGCTGCGCCCGGTTGCACCGGGCGAAGAGCTGACCTACGACTACGGCATCCGCCTGCCGGTGCGCCAGACCGCGAAGATGAAGGCCCTGTGGGCCTGCCGCTGCGGCTCCGGGGAATGCAGCGGCACCATGCTCAAGCCCAAGCGCTGAAGCCGTAAACCCCGCAGTCCCTCCGTGGGAGCGGGCTTGCCCGCGATCTTTGCAACCCTCGCAAAAGATCGCGGGCAAGCCCGCTCCCACGTGCTTTGGCTCCTGCGAAATGCATCCGGGCGTGGCCGGCGCACTGCATCCCGCGCTGCCCCGGTCTTCCTGTTTCCCATCGCCCAAAAGAAAACCGCGGCACGAGGCCGCGGTTTTCTTTGAAAGCTTGCTGCCTGACGCTTAGTCCAGCGAGCGCACCAGGTCGTAGCCCTGGATCGTCGCGTCGAAGGAGTACGACACGCGGCCGAAGATGCTCATCGCGCCGCTGCTGCTGCCGGCGGGGATGTAGTCCGTGACCGGGTTCGACGGGATCGGGCGGTCCATGCCCGGCCAGTTGTGGCCGCTGTCCTTGACGTTGACGAAGGCAATGCCGTCGTCCGAGGTGCAGGTGGTGCTGACTTCGATGTCGACCTGCTCGTTCAGCGTCACGGTCCTGACGTTGCTGCAGCCGTTGATCACCTTGAAGCGGTCGAAGTTGGCGTGGGCGTCGGCATAGGCCGGGTCGCGGCCACCCTGGATCATCGTCACCGGCACCGAGGTCGCAGCCTTGGCCGCAGAGGCGGTGGCCGACAGGCAGGCCGTGGACGACTCGCCGCTGATCTCGCCGGCAGACACCATCAGCAGGCCGTCGAGCTGGTTGCCCAGGGCGCAGAAGAAGCGCGCCGCACCGGCAGCGCCGGAGGACACGCCGGCCAGCACGACCGGCACGTTGTTGCCGATGCCGTTGCGCGCCTTGACGTCGGCGATCACCGCGGCGATCGCGGCCGGGGCGCCGTCATAGTCCCAGTCCTTCAGCGCGCCGCCGAAGACCAGGTCGATGATGTTGTGCGCGGAGTCCGGCACCACGACGGTGAGGTCGCGGGCCTTGGCCAGCTCGGCCAGGCGCATGTTGTTGGCCATGGTCGCGCCGTTGCCGCCGCGCCAGTGCAGGCCCACGTAAATGCCCTTCTTGCCGCCGGTGGCCGGCTTGAGGACGGTGTAGTTGGTGTCGGCCGCGGTGAAGCTCTCGGTGGTCACGCCGCCGTCGGTGCCGCCCTTGGTGCAGGGCGAAGGCTCGCTGGCGTTGACCGGCGGGCGGGCGCCGAGCGCGTCGCACTGGGTGTTGTAGGCCGGCTGGCAGGCATCCGGATTGGCCGCGGCCGCATCGGCATTGAACTGCTCGGAGCAGGTCTTGGCGTTACCGCCGCCACCACCGCCGCCGCTGCCGTCATCGCTGCCACCGCCGCCACCGCCGCCGCAAGCGGCCAGCAGAAGGACCAGGGAACCGGCCAGGACCGTCCCGGCTCCACGGATTCGCTCGAACATGTGTGAATCTCCCTACAAGAATGCTGGCAATGTGCCGATAGGCGGCCCTGGTTCTCCCAGGATGCGTCGCAGTCTAGCGAACTGCGGCCATCGCCACCATTGGTAAATTCCCTGAGGACGACGTAAGTCCACCGCCGACAGTATAAAACCTCTACACCCACCGGGCCTCACCCCGAAGGGCCCGGAAGCTTCGTAAAACGGGCCTTCCCAAAAGAATCAGCCGCGGCCAGGGCCGCGGCTGAGGAGGCGTACGAGCCTTCGAGGCAAATGGATTCAGAGCGGCTTGATCGCCGCCGCCTGCAGGCCCTTGGGGCCGCGGCGCACCTCGAACTGGACGCGCTGTCCTTCCTTCAGGGTCTTGAAGCCGCTGCCCTGGATTTCACGGAAGTGCGCAAACAAATCTTCACCGCCGCCTTCCGGAGTGATGAAGCCAAAGCCCTTGGCCTCATTGAACCATTTGACGGTGCCATTGGAGACATTCGACATGTAGCGTTTCCTTCTGAACGATCAATGATGAAAGCGGGGGTTTTCACCCGCCATCAGCATGTGACCGGAGGACTGCCCGGGATCGTTGCGAAAAACCAATGCCGGAAGACCGCTTGCGTACAGGCTCATGGCGACTGAATTTTGACTCTACAACAGTCGAAAGCCGCTTGTCGAACGCCCAAAAAGTGCAATAAATCCCAAGGAGTCAGCGAGTTGGGACTTTCGTCACAGACCCAGGGGCCGCAGGTAGTGGTCCACCAGCAGCAGGGTGAAAATAGCCATCAGGTAGACGATGGAATAGCCGAAGGTCTTCATCGGCAGGCCCGGCACCGGCGCGTACTTGAGCTTGAAGGCGTAGTACAGGAACAGGCCGTCCAGGACCAGGGTGCCGGCCAGATACAGCCAGCCGGACATGTTCACCGCGAAGGGCAGTACCGTCACCGCGGTCAGCAGTATCGTGTACAGCAGCACCTGGGTGCGGGTGAACTCCAGGCCGTGGGTCACCGGCAGCATCGGGATGTCGGCGGCGGCGTATTCCTTGTGCCGCTCGATCGCCAGGGCCCAGAAGTGCGGCGGCGTCCAGATGAAGATGATCAGGAACAGGATCAGGGCGTGCGGGTGCACCTCCCCGGTCACTGCCACCCAGCCCAGCACCGGCGGCGCGGCACCGGCGGCACCGCCGATCACGATGTTCTGCGGCGTGGCGCGCTTCAGGTACAGGGTGTAGACGCCGGCGTAGCCGATCAGGGTGAACTGGGTCAGCACCGCGGTCAGCGGGTTGACCAGGAACCACAGCATCACGAAGCCGCCGATGCCCAGGACCGTGGCAAAGGCGATCGACTCGGTCATGGTCAGCGTGCCGGTGACCAGCGGCCTGCCGCAGGTACGGGCCATGCGCGCGTCGATGTTGCGGTCGATGATCTGGTTGACCGCCGCCGCCGAGGCCGCCTGCAGGGCGATGCCGATCGTGCCCCAGACGAAACCGCCCCAGGGCGGCAGGCCCGGCACCGCCAGGAACATGCCGACGATCGCGGTGAACACGATCAGCATGACCACGCGCGGCTTGGTCAGCTCGTAGTACTCGTTGAGCCGCGCTCGCGCACTCAGGGGGGAATCCAGCGTCGTGGACATGGCTTGCCTACCGGCTGGCTTTCCAGGCGAAGAAGTTGAGGCTGACCAGGGTCAGCAGGAGTACCGCCGCGCCGGCATTGTGCGCCGTGGCCAGGCCCAGCGGCAGCTGCAGCTTGACGATGGACAGGCCGATCGACACCTGCAGCGCCAGCGCCCCGATCACCGCCACGCCGTAGCCGCGCCACAGCCGGAACCCTCCGCGGCGCCACAGGAACAGGCCCAGCAGCAGCAGCGCCGCGGTCACCACCACCGCGCCGGCGCGATGGAAGAAGTGGATCGTCACCCGGGCGCGGGCGTCGAGGATGCCATGTTCGTAGTCGATGCCCAGGCCGTGCCAGAGCGTGAAGGCCGTGGGCACATCCAGCTCCGGCAGCCACTTGCCGTGGCAGGTCGGCAGGTCCGGGCAGGCCAGCGCCGCGTAGTTGGTGCTGGTCCAGCCGCCCAGGAAGATCTGCAGGATCACCAGCAGCAGGGCAACCAGGGCATAGCGGCGCAGCCCGGCCGGCGGCAGGGGCAACGGCGCCGGCCCCTCCACGGCCGCAGCACGCTGCAGCTCGATCGCCAGCTGGCGCTCGGAGCGGTGCGCGGCGAGCTTGCCGGTCGCAGCCTCTTCGCGGCGGCCCGTGGCCAGCCACATCCAGGCCAGCAGCGCCAGCGTGCTCATGCCGCCGATCAGGTGCGCGGTCACGATCAGGGGCTTGAGCAGCTTGGTCACCGTCCACATGCCCAGCAGCCCCTGGAAGACCACCAGGCCTGCCAGCACCAGGGGCAGCACCTGAGGCGCCCCCCGGTGGCGCAGCTTCCCGCTCATCACCGCCAGCGCCACGATCAGCAGGCCCAGGGTCGAGGCGAAGTAGCGGTGGATCATCTCCTTCCAGGCCTTGTGGGCCTCCACCGGACGCTGCGGAAAGTTCTGCTCCGCCCGGGCCACGTCATGCGCCTCCTGCGGCACGCCGAGATGGCCGTAGCAGCCCGGCCAGTCCGGACAGCCCAGGCCGGCATCGGACAGGCGCACGAAAGCGCCCAGCACGACGACGCCGAAGCACAGGCAGAGGGCGAGGAAGTTGATGCGGCGGAACCAGGACATGGGGTGGGGTAGTAGCTCGGCAGAATGGTGCCGATAAGGCGGGTTCGGGGGGCGGATTTTACAGTACGCGACTGGTGGACGAAGACTGGGCATTTCGCCCTAGCTTCTTGCTCCCTCTCCCGCTGGCGGGAGAGGGCTGGGGTGAGGGTGGAGCCTTCAAAGTGCTGCAATGTGCGTTACCGCCACTGCACCACCCTCACCCTAACCCTCTCCCGCCAGCGGGAGAGGGAACGAACTGCAGTGCTTTAGCCGATCTGGCTCAGCCGCAACAGCTTCTTGATGTCCTTCAGGATCCCCGGCGACTCCGCCGCCGCCGGATACACCATCAGCCAGTTGCCGTGCGGATCGACCAGGTACAGCGCCTGCGGCTCCTTCGCACCGAGGAAGCCGGCGAGGTCCACGCCCTGGCCGCTGGGGGCCAGGAACACCAGGTCGGGGTGCTCCTTCTTCAGTTCCGCCTCGGCGGCCTGCAGCTGCGCCAGGCCCGGCGCCAGATAGACCCGCTGCACGCGCTGGCGCTTCTCGTTGAGCAGGGTGCGGATCTGCCGGATCTGGTAGAGCTTCTGCAGGCACAGCGTCGTGCACTCCGGCCCGCCGACGTAGATGAAGCTCCACTTGCCGCGCAGCGCCGAGAGGTCGCGCGGCTTGCCCTCGTGGTCCAGCAGCTGCAGCTCCGGCAGCGGCCGTGCCGGGTTCACCAGCTCGCCGTAGTTGGTCTTGTGCGTCGGCTGCCACTGCGGGAACACGAAGTACAGCAGGACGGCCAGCAGCAGCGGCGCGAAGAACAGCGTCGCCAGCAGCAGGAACTGGGGACGGCCGCGGCCCGGGGGATGCTCGGTGGTATTCATGGTCGACGCTTGAGGTTGAGCTTGATGAAGAGGACCAGCAGTGTCGCCGTGAAGGCGAACCACTGCAGGGCGTAGCCGTAGTGCTTTTGCGGCGGCGCTTCGGCACTGATGTTCCATTCGCGTTCGTAGCCGCCCGCCGCCGCGGGGCTCAGCAGCAGCAAACCCGGCGCCACCGCCTCGCCCGGGTAGAGACAGGCCAGGTCCGCCGCCGTGGGGTACTGCACCACCCGCGGGAACGGCTGCAACGCGCAATTGTCCGCCGCCAGGCGCAGGCCGGGTTGCGGCAGCGGCCGCCAGAAGCCCTCGATCGCCACCGCGCCCTGGGGCGCCTCCAGCAGCGGCAGGCGGCTGCGGTCCGGGTCGGCCGGCAGCCAGCCGCGATCGACCATCACCAGCACTCCGCTGCCCAGACGCAGCGGCGTCCAGGCGTGGTAGCCGGGGCGGCGCTTGAGGCCCTGGTTGTCGAGCAGCAGCTGCCGCCCACCGACGTACTCGCCCTGCAGGCTGCGCTTGAGCATGGCCTCGGCGCGCGGCAGCTCGGCGGGGTCGAGCGCGGACGCCGGCGCAGCGGCGGCCTCCAGGTAAGCCTGCGCCAGCGACTCCTTGGCCTGGCCGCGGTCGTACTGCCACAGCCCCAGCCGGATCATCAGCGCGCACAGCGCCAGCGTCGCGAGCCAGGCCCACCAGGGAGGACGGAAGCGGTACTTCATGGCGCGGGTGGGCGGTGGGCGACGGCGGGACGGGATCGGTAAGATGACCGGCAAAAGCGCCCTGGCGTTCCCGCCGCGCCTGCCCCACCCCTTCCGGATTCACTGCCCATGATCGTCAAAACCGTCGTCATCCTGCTGTTGCTGGCCATCGTCGGATCGCTGATCGCCGGCGGCACCTTCCTGGTGAAGGACCCCAGCAATGGCCGCCGCATGCTCAACAGCCTCAAGCTGCGCGTGGCCCTGTCGGTGACGCTGATCCTGTTCCTGGTGCTGAGCTATGCCATGGGCTGGATCAAGCCGCACGGCGCCTTCAGCGTCCCGGCGCCCACGGCCACCGAAGAGCCTTCGCGGTAACCCTGGAAAAAGCAATTTAGCCACGGATGACGCGGATAAACGCGGATATACAAAATATTCTTGCTTGCCCGGATTCACCCGTCGGGTGGATCGTCAGCCGCCGTACCAGCGATTGATCTTGATCCGCGTCGATCCGCGTCATCCGCGGCAAGTATTTCGGTGTAAAGCCTCCCATGCAAAAAAAGGCGGCCTCTCGGCCGCCCTTTCCTTTTAGCCGGCCCGGATCAGAGCCAGTACACCACGATGAACAGGCCGATCCAGACCACGTCCACGAAGTGCCAGTACCAGGCCACGCCTTCGAAGCCGAAGTGCGAATCCGGCTTGAAGTGGCCGTTCATCAGGCGCAGCGTGATGACCAGCAGCATGATCGTGCCCAGGGTCACGTGCATGCCGTGGAAGCCGGTGAGCATGAAGAAGGTCGAGCCGTAGATGCCGGAGGCCAGCTTCAGGTTCAGCTCGCCGTAGGCGTGCATGTACTCCTCGGCCTGCAGGTACAGGAAGGCGCAGCCCAGCAGCACCGTCGCCCACATCCACAGGATGGTGGTGGTGCGCTTGCTGGCCTTGAGCGCATGGTGCGCCATGGTCAGCGTCACGCCCGAGGTCAGCAGCAGCAGGGTGTTGACGAAGGGCACGTCGAACGCCGGGATGGTGTCGAAGTCGCCGTTGAGCTTGCCCGGACCATTGGACGGCCAGCCGTTCTCGAAGCCCGGCCACAGCTGCAGGTTGGTCTCGATCTTGCTGCCTTCACCGCTCAGCCAGGGCAGCGACAGGTGACGGGCGTAGTACAGCGCACCGAAGAACGCGCCGAAGAACATCACCTCGGAGAAGATGAACCAGGCCATGCTCCAGCGGTAGGTGCGATCGACCTGGGCGCCGTAGAAGCCGCCTTCGCTCTCGCGTGCCACGCCGCGCAGCCAGACGTAGATGATGGAGATCGCCAGCACCAGGCCGGCATAGATCGGCACCGGGCCGATGTGCTTGTCTTCCAGGTAGCCGGAAACGCCGCAGACGATTGCGACCAGGCCCACCGTGAGCGCGAACGGCCAGGCGCTGGGCGCGGGTACGAAGTAACGGTCGGGATTCGGAGTGGCTTGATCGGCCATGGCTATTCCTCTGTGTCTCAAATCTTCGGTTGTGCCGGTGCGCTCTTGTGAGCCACCTGCTCCACTTCAAAAAACGTATACGACAGCGTGACGGTGTCCACGTCCGCCGGCAATGCCGGGTCGAGCATGAACACCACCGGCATGTGCTTCTCCTCGCCTGCCGCGAAGGGCTGCTGGTTGAAGCAGAAGCAATCCGTCTTGCGCATGTGCTTGGCCGCTTCCATCGGCGCCACGTTGGGCACCGCCTGCGCGACCAGCGCCCGGTCCTCGGTGTTGCGGGCGTAGAACTTCACGGTCCGCAACTCGCCGGGGTGCACCTTGACGCTGGCTTCCTCGGCACGGAACTGCCAGGGCCGGCCGCCGTTGACGGTGGTGACGAACTGCACGGTCACCATGCGGCTCTCGTCCACCTGTATCGGCGCCGCCACCGCCGCCTGCATCTTCACCCGGCCGTTGAGGCCGATGGCGTCGCAGAGCGCGTTGTACAGCGGCACCAGCGCAAAGCCGAACCCGAACATCCCGACGACCACGAGCCCGAACTTCCAGGTGCTGCGTCGGGCGCCGGATTCCATCAGCGGTGGCTCTGCACGAAGACGAAGGCCGCCAGGATGCCCACCGCGATCAGGAGATGCACGATCCCCAGGATCTTGTTGCGGCGGGCCCTGGCCTGCTTGTCGACGGTCACGCTCATCAGCTCAGCTTGTGGTGATCCAGCGCATCGACTGCGTCGTGCACCGCGGTCAGCTCGTTGTCGGAAATGACCGGCGGCTCCTCGAAGGTGTGGTACGGAGCCGGCGACGGCACCGTCCACTCCAGGCCGTGCGCGCCGTCCCAGACGCGGTCCGGCAGGCCCTGCTTGCGGCCGAACCAGCCGTAGCAGCAGGCCAGCATGTTGATGATGAAGATGAACTGGACGATGAAGAAGCCGAAGGCGCCGACCGTGGACTGGACGTTCCAGTCGACGAACTGCACGGCGTAGTCCGGCACGCGGCGCTGCATGCCGGCCAGGCCTGCGAAGTGCTGCGGGAAGAACGTCAGGTTGATGAAGACCGCCGAGGTCCAGAAGTGGATCTTGCCCCAGGTCTCGTTGTACATGCGGCCGGTCCACTTCGGGATCCAGTAGTAGACGCCCGCGAGGATCGCGAACACCGCGCCCGGCACCAGCACGTAGTGGAAGTGCGCGACCACGAAGTAGGTGTCGTGATACTGGAAGTCCACCGGCGTGATCGCGAGCATCAGGCCCGAGAAGCCGCCGATGGTGAACAGGAACACGAAGGCCAGGGCGAACAGCATGGGGGTCTCGAAGGTCATCGAGCCCTTCCACATCGTGGCCACCCAGTTGAACACCTTCACGCCGGTCGGCACCGCGATCAGCATGGTGGCGAACATGAAGAACAGCTCGCCGGCCAGGGGCATGCCCACCGTGAACATGTGGTGCGCCCAGACGATGAACGACAGGAAGGCGATCGACGCCACCGCGTACACCATCGAGTCATAGCCGAACAGCTGCTTGCGCGCGAAGGTCGGGATGATCGTGCTGACGATGCCGAAGGCCGGCAGGATCAGGATGTACACCTCGGGGTGTCCGAAGAACCAGAAGATGTGCTGGAACATCACCGGGTCGCCACCGCCGGCGCCGGAGAAGAAGCTGGTCAGGAAGTACTTGTCCGTCAGCAGCATGGTCACGGCGCCGGCGAGCACCGGCATGACCGCGATCAGCAGGTAGGCGGTGATCAGCCAGGTCCAGACGAACAGCGGCATCTTCAGCAGGCTCATGCCCGGGGCGCGCATGTTCAGGATCGTCACCGCCACGTTGATCGCGCCGGTGATCGACGAGATACCCATGAGATGCACGGCGAAGATCAGGAACGGGAAGGCGTTGCCGGTCTGCAGCACCAGCGGCGGGTACATGGTCCAGCCGCCCGCGGGGGCGCCGCCTTCCATGAACAGCGTGCCGATCAGCATCGAGAAGGCGAACGGCAGGATCCAGAAGCCCCAGTTGTTGACGCGCGGCAGCGCCAGGTCGGAGCAGCCGATCATCATCGGCACCATCCAGTTGGCCAGGCCGACCCAGGCCGGCATGACGCCGCCGAAGATCATCACCAGGGCGTGCATCGTCGTCATCTGGTTGAAGAACTCAGGATCGACGAACTGCAGGCCGGGGTGGAACAGCTCGGCGCGGATCACCAGCGACATCAAGCCGCCGATGAAGAACATCGTGAAGGCCAGGAACAGGTACAGCGTGCCCAGGTCCTTGTGGTTGGTGGTCTTGATCCACCGCATGATTCCCTTCTCGGGACCATGGTGCTCGTGGTCGTGAGCGTGATCGTCGTGGGCGTGGTCGTGGTGAGCCATGTTCAACTCCAGAATTTCTTAGCGCGCGGCGGCGACGGCGGCCGGCTGAACCACGCCGCTGCTGTTGCCCCACGAGTTGCGCTGATAGGTCAGCACGGCGGCGATGTCGAGGTCGGACAGGTGCTTGAACGGCGGCATCATGCCCTTGCCGTTGAGCGTCTGCTTGATGTGTTCAATCGCGGCGCCCTTGACGATCTTGCTGCCGACCAGCGAAGGGAAGTTCGGCGGCAGGCCCTTGCCGGTGGCCTGGTGGCAGGCCGAGCAGTTGGCGGTGTAGACCGACTCGCCCTTCTTGATCAGCTCGTCCTTGGACAGGTCCTTGGCGGCGGCCGGAGCGGCGGGGGCAGCAGCCGCGGGAGCGGCTGCAACCTCGACCGGCGCGGCGGCAGGCGCGGCGTCGGTGGCGGTGACGGCCGGCGCGGCGGCGACGACCGTGGCCGGCAGGGCGGCGGCAGCCGGGGCCGCAGCGGCGTCACCGCCCTTCTGCTTGGCCAGCCATTCCTTGTACTCGGCTTCCGGCAGCGCCTTGACCACGATCGGCATGAAGCCGTGGTCGCGGCCGCAGAGCTCGGCGCAGACGCCGCGGTAGGTGCCCGGCGTGTTGATCTTGGCCCAGGTCTCGTTGATGTAACCCGGGATGGCGTCCTTCTTCACGGCGATCTCGGGCACCCACCAGGCGTGGATGACGTCGTTGGCGGTGACCAGGAAGCGGACCTTCTTGCCCACCGGCAGCACCAGCGGGTTGTCGACGTCGACCAGGTAGTTGGGCACGGTGTTCGGGTCGATGCCCGAGCCCAGCTGGCGCGCCTTGTTGGACTCGGCCGACAGGGTCGAGAAGAACTTGACGTCCTCGCCCAGGTATTCGTATTCCCACTTCCACTGGTAGCCCGTGACCTTCACGGTCATGTCCGAGTTGCGGGTGTCTTCCATCTTGATCAGGGTGCCGGCGGCCGGAATGGCCATGCCGATCAGGATGATGAAGGGCGCCGAGGTCCAGAGGATTTCCACGGTGGTGGACTCGTGGAAGTCGGCGGGCTTGTGGCCCTTGGAGCGGCGGTGATGAATGATCGAGTAGGTCATCACGCCGAAAACGACGGCGCCGATGGCCACGCAGATCCAGAAGATCAGCATGTGGAGGCCATGGACCTCCTTGCTCAGGTCGGTGACGCCGGTCGGCAGGTTGTAGCCGCCGCTGGTTTCCGTGTACGCCTGCACGGCAAAAGCCGCCAGAGCCAGTGAGGTACCTGCTGCGATACGCGCGAGCCGTCCCATCTTCATCGCCTTACTCTCCCGAACATAAGTCTTGGGTGGAGGGCTTGGGCCCCCTACCGACTGCACCCGCGGCGGCACCAGCAGCCACGGGCCTCAGCAATTCCTGGATGCGCCCGCGCAAACCCGCGCGTTCGTCATCGGTGAGGCAACGGCCGATCTCGACCCTCTGCCCCGCGTATACCCGCCACAACCGCAATGGATCGTTCCGGTGCCGGCCCCGCTCGAGCACCACACGCGTCCACCCCCTGGGCAACACCACCCGCCGCCCCACCCCGTTGCCGAGGACACCGAACTCCACCACCAGCTGCCCGCCTTCGAAGCCGAGCACCTCGCGGTAACGGTTACGCCTCAGGGAAACCCACAGGGCCGCCCCGAGCGCCGACAACTCCAGACCCGCAAACGGAAAAATGGGCCAGAACCCCTGGGCGGCGAACACCCCCGCGATGCCCAGACCCGGAACCGCCAGCGAAGCCATGAACCAGGCCGCGTGACGTGGCGTCAGCGAGGCCTTGGGTCCGATGACCAGTCTGGTATTTACGGGGGCAGTCATCCGACGGCGTCCAGCCGCGGAATTGTAGTGCAACGCAATCCAGCCGCGCAAAGGCTGCGAAGCATTTTTTGCCCGGTGCAGGCCTTGCAAACGCCGGATGGGTCGGCATTTTTTTTCCGCACCGGCGCTCCCGGGGGGCGCGACCGGAGGCGCAATGCCGGACGGCCGGTGAAGATATACTCATTTCCGGCAGCTGCCCGGCAAAAAGCCCGGCGGGGCCGCAAACCCCTGGGGGGCTCGACATGAATGGCAGGCAGACGCTGCTGGCGTCCGGGATGGTCGCGGCCGGCGCCGCACTGGTGGCGGCTCCCTGGGTGCTGGGACAGCGCATCGAAAAGAACTTTCGCGCGGAAATGGCCCAGGTCGGCCTGGCCACCGCCGGGGTGCCGGTCCGGGTCGTCCTGATCAGCTACGAGCGTGGCTTCTATTCCAGCACCGCCCGCACCCGGCTGGAGCTGATCCCCGGCCCGGGCGAGGAGGGAAAAGAGCCGGGCGCCCCGCTGGCCCTGGACTTCAACCACCGCATCGAGCACGGGCTCGGCCTGGCCGGCCTGCGCTACGCCCGCGTCACCAGCACCCTGGGCCCGGGGCCGGGACCGGACTCGGCGGTATCGCGCTTCTTCGGCGGCGCCAGTCCGCTGACCGTGACCACCCGCTTCGGCCTGGACGGCAGCGCCCGCGGCACCCTGAGTTCCCCCGCGGCGCAAAGCACCCTGGCCAATGACGAGATGCCGGTGGAAGTGGCCTGGAGCGGCCTCAGCGGCAGCTTCAGCTACGACCCCCGCGGCGGCAACGCCCGCTTCGACCTGAGCGCACCGGAATTTCGCGCCGGCAGCGACATGGGCAAGGCCACGCTGCGCGGGCTCGGCGTCAAGGCACAGATGCAGAAGAGTGCCGACAGCGGCCTCTGGCTGGGCGGCGGCAGCATGGACCTGGCCCATGCCGAGGCCAGCATGATGGGCAGCGGCTTCCAGTTCGAGGGGTTCAGCCTCGCCTCCGACTCGAGCGAGGCCGGCGGCCTGGTCAGCTCGTCGGTAGCCTGGCGCAGCAAGCGGCTCAGCATCGGTGCCGACGTGATCAGCGACTTCGCGCTCAAGCTCACCGTCTCCAGGCTCGACGCCGCTGCGCTGCGGGCCTACGACGAGGCGATGGAGCAGGCCAAGGCCGACACGCCGGAGGCGCAGCTGCAGGTGGTGCAGCAGATCATGACGACGCAGCTGCCTGCCCTGCTGGCGAAGAAGCCGCAGCTGAGCATCGACGAGGGCCGCTTCAGCTACAACGGCTCGGCCCTGGAGCTGAGCGGCAAGCTGGCCTACGTCGGCAGCGGCACTGGCGCGTTCTCGCCGATGACCGACCTGGCTGGAGAGGCCACTGTCGTGCTGCCGCGCAGCCTGATGACCGGCGTGATGCGCAGGCAGGTCGAGAAGCAGGCACAGCTGCAGGCCCTGGCATCGGGCGACGAGTCGGTCGATGCCAGCGCGATGGCCGAGGAAGGCAGCCGCATCCTGGTCGACAACCTGCAGCAGGGCGGCCTGCTGGTGGCGGAAGCCGATGGCCGCTACCGCACGGGCATCAAGCTGCAGGCCGGCGCGGTCACGGTCAACGGCCAGCCCTTTGAAAGCGTCGCCGCTGCACTGGCGGGACCGCAGGAACCCCTGGAGGAAGAGGGCGCAGAGGCGGAAGGGGAATCCGAGGAGTAGCGCGACGGCTACTCTTCGTCGTCCGGCAGCGGTGGCGTCGGCGACAGCAGGCGCCGCAGCGGCGCCAGGTCCAGCGCCCGCGCCGCGGTCGCCAGGTCGGCATGCGGCGGGATCACGCCCAGCAGCGGCGCGGCGAAGCGCCGCCGCAGCGTCTCGATGTTGCCTTGCAGCAGCGGCATCTGCGGCGGCAGCACGTTGGCGATCCAGCCGGCCAGCTTGGCGCGCCGCGTGATCGACTCGGCGCTGAGCAGCGCATGGTTGAGGCAGCCCAGGCGCATGCCCACTACCAGGATCACCGGCCACTCGCGTTCCGCCACCCAGCTGCCGAGCGTCCAGACCTCGTCCAGCGGCACCTGCCAGCCCCCCGCGCCTTCGGCGACGATCACCTCGTGGCGCGAGGCCAGCTCGCGATGGGCGATGTCGAGATCGGCAATGCGGATGCCGCGGCCCTCGGCCGCCGCCGCCAGGTGCGGTGCCGCCGGTTCACGCAGCAGGCAGGGGTTGAGCCATTCATAGGGCTCGTCGGTGCCGGCCGCCGCCTGCAGCGCCAGCACGTCCTCGTTCTGCAGGCCCTGCGGCGTGTCGATGCCGCCGGCCGCCACCGGCTTGAAGCCGCAGGCGCGGCGGCCGTCGGCGCGCAAGGCATGCAGCAACGCGCTGGCCGCCAGGGTCTTGCCGGCGCCGGTGTCGGTGGCGGTGACGAACAGGGTCTTTGCGGCTGTCATGCCGGCCGCCTCAGCAC
This sequence comes from Solimonas sp. K1W22B-7, assembly GCF_003428335.1. Taxonomy (GTDB): domain Bacteria; phylum Pseudomonadota; class Gammaproteobacteria; order Nevskiales; family Nevskiaceae; genus Solimonas_A. The sequence continues at coordinate 588,796 of NZ_CP031704.1, read as the reverse complement.
CAGGGTGAGAATCTCCCAGCTGGCGACGATGCCGTCGCCGCTGCGCCAGGGCGCGTAAGCGCGCTCCAGCGCCGCCAATGCCGAGCGCCCGAGCAGGCCACGGCGACGATCGGCGCTGGTATTGACCACGCCGGTTTCGCGCAAGCTGCGCATCAGCGCGAACACGTCCGCATGGCGCTGCCGCAGCGTCGCCGCCTCCAGGCTGTGCAGCTGCAATCCCGCGTTCTCGGCCCAGGCCAGCCAGGACGAGGCAGCGGCGAAGCGGTGCACATGCTCGGCATCGTCCACCTGGCACCAGGCCGCGCGCAGCTCGCGCAGCGTCGCCGGGCCCGGCACGCTGAAGCACAGCCAGCCCTGCGGCCGCAGCACGCGCAGCGCCTCGGCCAGCGCCCGCTGCGGCTGCGGGCACCATTGCAGCATCAGGTTCGACAGGATCGCGTCGCAGCTCTGCGCGGCCAGCGGCAGGCGCTGCGCATCGGCCACCAGCGCGTCCAGGCCGGCGGCAAGGGCAATGCGCGCCATGCCGGGCGCGCGGTCCAGCGCCAGCACTTCCGCCTGCGGATAGAGCGCGTGCAGCTTCTGCGCACCGGCGCCGGTGCCGCAGCCCAGGTCCAGCAGGCGCCGCGGTTCGGTGACGCGTGCCGCCAGCTGAGCCAGCAAGGTCTCGCGCGTCTGCTGCTGCAGCGTCGCGGCGCGTTCGTAGCTGGAGGCAGCGGCGCTGAAGTTGCGCGCCGCGCGGGCGGAGTCGATCTGGGAGGCAAGCATGTCTACTTCAGGCCCGCCGCCAGGCCTTCCAGCAGCCCATCGATCTGCTCCGCCGTATGCGCAGCAGAGAACGTGATGCGCAGGCGCGAGGTGCCATGCGGCACCGTCGGCGGGCGGATCGCCGCCACCCAGTAGCCGCGGTCGAACAGGCGCTGCGACAGGTCCAGCGCGCGCTGTTCCTGGCCCATCAGCAAGGGCTGGATCGGCGTTTCCGATTCCGACAGCGGAATGCCGAGCTGGCGTGCGCCGGCGCGGAAGCGCCGCACGTTGTCCTGCAGGCGCTGCCGGTGCTCCGGCTCGTCGCGCACGATGCGCAGCGCGCGGCGCGCGGCGGCGGCGATCGCCGGCGGCGGCGCGGTGGAGAACACCCAGGTGCGCGCGCGCTGCACCAGGTACTCGATCAGCATTTCCGAGCCGGCGACGAAGGCACCGCTGCAACCCAGCGACTTGCCCAGCGTGGCGACGTAGACCGGCACTTCGTCCACCGACAGGCCGGCGGCATTGACCGCGCCTTCGCCATGCTCGCCGAGCACGCCGAAGCCATGCGCGTCGTCCACCATCAGCGTCGCGTTGCGCGTGGCGCAGAGCTGCGCCAGTTGCGGCAGCGGCGCGAGGTCGCCGTCCATGCTGAACACCGAGTCCGTCACCGCCAGGCGCTGCTCGCCGTCGGCGGCGACCAGGGCCACCGCCCAGGAGTTGAGATCGACGTGATTGGCGCGCAGGTACTGCGCGCCACTGAGGCGACCGCCGTCGATCAGCGAGGCATGGTTGAGTTCGTCGGCGATCACCGAGTCGCCGCGCCCGGCCAGCGCGCGGATCACGCCGAGGTTGGCGGCCCAGCCGGAAGAGAACAGCAGCGCGCGCGGCCGGCCGAGGAAATCCGCCAGTTCCTCCTCCAGCGCCTGGTGCTCGCGGTTGTAGCCGGAGATCAGCGCCGCCGCGCCGCTGCCGGTGCCGCCGGCATCCAGCGCCGCCTTGGCGGCAGCGGCCACGCGCGGATCGGCCGCCAGGCCCAGGTAGTCGTTGCTGCAGAAGTTCAGGCACTCTCGGCCGTTGACCGTGATCGTCACGCCATGGGCGCCCTCGATCACGCGGCGCGTGCGGTACAGCGCACGCTGGCGCAGCGCTTCCAGCTCGACGCGCAGGCGCGCGTCCAGCGGATGTTCTGCCACAACCGCGGGGACAGGTTTTGCTTTCAAGGCCTTCCTACCGATTTCTGGAAGCGCGCCTGCAGCTGCGGCTGCGCCGCATAGGCGTCGAGCGAGCTGCCCATGGCCTTGTCCAGTGCCTCCAGCCGCGCCTCCGGCGCCGGGTGCGTGGCGAACATCAGCGCCAGCGTCGAATCCTGCGCGCCCAGGGCCTGCAGCGTCTGCAGCACGCCGGGCAGGCCATAGGGGTCGTAGCCGGCGCGCGCGGCGATCACCACGCCCATGCGGTCGGCCTCGTACTCGTCACCCTTGTCCAGGCCGCGGCTCATCACTTCCTTGAGGCCGCCGAGCAGGCGCTCGTTGACCTGCTCGTTGCCCTTGTCCTTGATCGCGAACTGCTTGAGCAGCTTGCCGCCCAGGCTCATGCCCTGCGCCTTGCGCACCGCGGCGAGGTGATGCTTGCGCACCACGTGCGCGATCTCGTGCGACAGCACGCCGGCCAGCTCGGCCTCGCTGCGCATGCGCGCCAGCAGGCCGCGCGTGACGAAGACATAGCCGCCGGGCGTGGCAAAGGCATTGACGTTGGGCGAGTCCAGCACGCCGAAGCGCCAGGCCAGCTCCGGCCGCTCGCTGTGCAGCGCCAGCCACAGGCCGACCTCGTTGACGTAGCGCTGCGCCTTGTCGTTGTTCCACAGCGGCGCGGCGCCGAGCAGGGTCTCGGCCCACTGCCGGCCGATGTCGCGTTCCTCGTCGACGCTCTTCTCGGTGACCACGCCGGCCGCGTCCTGGCCGTAGGTATTGACCGCTTCCTGCGCCTTGTTCAGCAGGCTGCCGAAATCGGCGGCGTAGGCCGGCAGCGCCAGCAGCGAGGCGGCGACGAATGCGAGTGTCTTCATGGTCGTGCTCCTCACTGCAGGTAGGGGACGTTCTGTTCGGACAGCGGACCGGCCTTGGCGAAGCTGCGCGCCTTGTCCTGTACCGCCGCGTAGCCTTCCAGCTTCGCCGCCTCCGCCGGGTTGGGCGAGGCGTTGGCGATCTGTTCCTTGTCGAGCCCGCGCACGCCGGTGGCCACGGCAGTGCCGCTGCTGCCGCTGAGCGCGACGTTGGCCGCCTTGGCCAGGCCCGATTCGCCGGCACGTGCCTGCCCTGCCGCGAGGCGCACCGACAGCAGGCGCACCCAGCCGGTCTGGCCGCCGCTGCTGACCTTCATCCAGGCCCCCTGGCGCGCCAGCACTTCCAGCGGCGCGGCCGCCGGCAACTGCACCACCGTGGCGGCATCGACGAAGGGTTCCTGCTTCAGGTCGCTGGCCTTGGCCAGCACGCCGCTTTCCGCGGCCCATGCTCCGCCGGCGCAAGCCACCAGCAGCACCGCAATCCATCGCTTCATGAGGTTTCTCCCTGTTCAGGTTCCGATTCAGGCTCGTAGAGCTGCACTTCCTGCGCCCTGCCCTTTACCTTAAATGAACCGCGTGACACGAACCGGAACTGCTTCGCGCACAGCGCCATGGTCTCGCTGGACACCAGGATGCGCGCCACGCCCTTGGTCAGGCCTTCGACGCGGCTGGCCAGGTTCACGGTGTCGCCGATGGCGGTGTATTCCAGCTTCTGCTCGGCGCCGATGAAGCCCACCACCGCCGCGCCGGAATGGATGCCGATGCCGACGTCGAAGTCCACCGCCGCCGCGCCCAGCTCCTGGCGGAACTCCAGCAGCGCCTTCTGCATGTCCAGGGCGCAGGCCACCGCATTCTGCGCATGACGCTCATCGGGAATCGGCGCACCCCAGAAGGCCATGATGCAGTCGCCGATGAACTTGTCGAGCGTGCCGCCGTGGCGGAACACGATCGCTACCTGCTTGCTGAAGTAGCGGTTGAGCAGTTCCACGATCTCCTGCGGCGGCCGCGTCTCCGACAGCGAGGTGAAGCCGCGGATATCGGAGAACAGCACGCTGAGCTGGTGATGCTTGCCCGACAGCGACTCCACCGTCTCGCCGCGCTCCATCAGCTTGTTGACCACCACCGGGTTCAGGAAGCGCCCGAACATCTGCACCGCCTGGCGCCGTGCGCGGCGCTCGCGCAGGTATTCCAGCAAGGCCCCGGTGAAGTAGAAGGCCCAGGCGAAGACCAGCGGCAGCAGCACCGGCAGCAGCCACAGCCGCGGCACCGCCGCCCAGGCCAGCCATATCAGCCCCGCCGAGACCAGCGACAGGCCGAGGCCGACACCCAGCGCATGCCCGCGCAGGCGGAACGCCAGCCACAGCAGGGCGATCAGCAGCCAGCTCAGCGCCACCGTCGCCGCCAGCGGCGCCCGCTGCATCTGGCGCTGATTCTTCAGGTTGTCCAGCGCCGTGGCCAGGATCTCCACGCCCGGATAGAGACTGCCCATCGGCGTCACGCGCAGGTCACGCAGGCCCGAGGCAGCGGTGCCGATCACCACGACGCGCCCGCGGAATTCGCCGGCCGGCCGCCTGCGCTCGCGGCGCAGGAAATCCTCGTGCAGGTCGGCATAGGACACGTGCTCGAAGCTGGCGCCGGGGCGCCCACGCCAGTGCAGCTGCAGCTCCTCCCCCGGCGGCAGCGGCCAGCCCAGGTCGCGCGCCACGCGCGCCGGCAGCGAGGGCAGCTCCCAGCCCTGGAGATTCATGCGCAGCGGGTAGCGGCGGCCGACACCATCGTCGTCCTCCAGGAAGTTCACCACGCCGGTGCGCCACAGCGCCGGCGGCAGCACCGTGGGCAGCAGCAGCATCGCCCGCGCGTCCTCGCGCGCGCCGGTCTGCTTCAGCGCACCCAGCGCCGGGGCGAACTCGCGCAGCGGCACGCCGCGCGCATCGTCGGCGGCGTCGAGCCGCAGCATCGGAAAATAGACGTTGGCCACGCCCTGCAGCGAATCGACAAAGGCCTGGTCGCTCTCGGGACGGAAGCGGTCGGCCTCGGCGAACAGCAGGTCGAACACGATCGCCGCCGGTTGCTGCGCCTCCAGCCCCGCCAGCAGGTCGGCATGCACCGCGCGCGGCCAGGGCCAGCTGCCGGCCTCTTCCTGCATGCGCGCCAGGCTGGATTCGTCGATATCGACGATGACGATGTCCGCGTCAGGCTTGAGCAGCCCTGCCTGCGCACGCACGAAGGCGTCGGACAATCGGTGTTCCAGGCCGGAGCCCAGGTGCAGCAGCCCCAGTTCCAGCAGCGCCAGCGCCGCCAGCAGCAGGGCCGCGGCGTTCAGCGAGCGATTCGCCATCGTCGCGGCCCGGGATTGCGAAAACTTACTCGGCGCAGGCCGTCGCGCTGCCGCAGCCCTCGGCCATCATCGCCGGCGGCGCTTCGTGCGAGTGCTCGTGTCCGCAACAGCCCTGCTCGTGGTCATCGGCATGCGGCTGGCCCTGTTCGGCAACCGGCTCGAAGCTGCCACCCTCGGGCGAGATGCCCAGGCGCGCGAACAGCGCGCGGTCCCTGGCGTTCTGCGGGTTGCTGGTGGTCAGCAGCTTCTCGCCGTAGAAGATCGAGTTGGCGCCGGCCATGAAGCACATCGCCTGCAGTTCCTCGGTCATCGCCGTGCGGCCGGCGGAGAGGCGCACGTAGGCCTTCGGCATCAGGATGCGCGCCACGGCGATCGTGCGCACGAACTCCAGCGGGTGCAGGGCTTCGGCGCCCTTCAGCGGCGTGCCTTCCACCTGCACCAGGTTGTTGATCGGCACCGACTCCGGATGCGGCGTCATCACCGCGAGCTGGCGCAGCAGCTCGGCGCGGTCCTGCTTCTCCTCGCCCATGCCGACGATGCCGCCGCAGCAGACCTTCACGCCGGCGCTGCGCACATGCTGCAGCGTGTCCAGGCGGTCCTGGTAGGTGCGGGTGGTGATGATCTTGCCGTAGAACTCCGGCGAGGTATCGAGGTTGTGGTTGTAGTAGTCCAGGCCGGCATCGGCCAGCTTCTGCGCCTGGTGCTCCTTGAGCATGCCCAGGGTCAGGCAGGTCTCCAGGCCCATCGCCTTCACGCCCTTGACCATGTCCTCGACCTTGGCCAGGTCGCGGTCCTTCGGCGAACGCCAGGCCGCGCCCATGCAGAAGCGCGCCGCACCGTTGGCCTTGGCCTCGCGCGCCGCTTCCAGCACCGCGTCCACGTCCATCAACGGCTCTGTCTTCAGGCCGGTATTGAAGCGCACCGACTGCGGACAGTAGCCGCAGTCCTCCGGACAGGCGCCGGTCTTGATCGACAGCAGCGTCGACAGCTGCACCTTGTTGGCGTCGAAGTTCTGCCGGTGCAGACTCTGGGCGCGGAACATCAGGTCGCTGAAAGGCAACTCGAACAGGGCCTGGACCTCTTCGCGGGTCCAGTCGTGGCGCAGATCGGTACTCATGAACGTTTTCCCTATGAATCGTGGGCAGCAGTTTCGGTTTGGAGGCAGATGTTGTCAACCAGGGACCATGCCACATGGTTGACGGTTGGCTCGATGCCCTGTTCCCGGCCGCCTGCGCCTGGTGCGACGCCCCCGGCAGCGATGCCTGCCCCGACTGCCAGGCCGGCCTGCCCTGGAACGACCCCGCCTGCCCCGGCTGCGCCCGCCCCCAGATCCATGGCGAACGCTGCGGCCATTGCGCCGCCAAGCCCCCGGCCTACGACTCGGCCTGGACCGCGTTTCGCCTGGAAGTGCCTGTCCAGCAAGGGATTCATCGCCTGAAGTACCAGGGCCGCTTCATCGAAGCCGCGCGCCTGGGCCGGCTGCTGGCGCCGCGCCTGCCCTCGCGGCCCGACCTGATCCTGCCCGTACCCCTGCACCGCTGGCGCCTGGCCCGGCGCGGCTACAACCAGGCCGGCGAACTGGCCCGCCAGCTGAGCCGCCTGACCGGCATCCCCAGCGACCCCCGCGCCGCCGTCCGCCACCGCCCCACCCCGGACCAGATCGGCCTGAGCGCGGTCGAACGCCGCCGCAACCTGCGCGGCGCCTTCCTTATTAGTAGGCCCCTGGCTGGCCTACATGTGGCCCTGCTGGACGACGTCATGACCACCGGGGCGACCCTGTCCGAACTGGCCCGGGCCTGCCGGGCGGCGGGGGCCGCCCGGATCGAAGCCTGGGCGGTGGCCAGGACGGCGTAAGGCTTTGAAAGGTAGGAGCGAGCTTGCTCGCGACAAGGTGGAGAAGGTCACCCATCCCGACCGGTCGCGAGCAAGCTCGCTCCTACCCCCCGACCCGCCACGGGCGAAAAACAGCGAAAACTTGCGCCAAGCCTCACAATCCGCCCGCCGCACCGTCCGGCGCGACCCGCAACAAGGTGATTCGTGGAAACCAAGCCCCCGGCGCAGCCGCCCTCCCAGCCCTTCAACAGCCTGCCCCTGCACCCTGCCCTGCTGCAGGCGCTGGACTCGCTGGAGTACCGGCAGATGACGCCGATCCAGGCGCTGAGCCTGCCGCTGATCCTGGAAGGCCGCGACGTCATCGGCCAGGCCCGCACCGGCAGCGGCAAGACCGCGGCCTATGGCCTGGGCCTGCTGTCGCGCATCGACCCCGAACTGAAGCAGGTACAGGCCCTGGTGCTGTGCCCGACGCGCGAACTGGCCGACCAGATCGCCAAGGAAATCCGCCGGCTGGCGCGCTGCCTGCCCAACATCAAGCTGTCGATCCTCAGCGGCGGCATCTCCAAGCGCCCGCAGCTGGCCTCGCTGGAGCACGAGCCGCACATCATCGTCGGCATGGCTGGCCGCGTGCTGGAGCACCTGGAGCAGAACACGCTCAAGCTCGACAGCCTCCGCGTGCTGGTGCTGGACGAGGCGGACCGCATGCTCGACGCCGACTTCGAGCAGGCCAGCCGCGCCATCGTGGAGCTGGCGCCGAAGACGCGCCAGACGCTGTTCTTCTCCGCCACCTTCCCCGACGAAGTGCGCGCGGTCAGCAAGCGCCTGCAGAACAAGCCAGTGGAAGCGCGGACCGACACCGCCACCACCACCGCGCAGGTCGAGCAGAAATTCTACGAAGTGGATGCCTCGCGCCGCCTCGACGGCCTGGCGCACCTGCTCAGCGTGCACAAGCCGGAGTCCGCGCTGGTGTTCTGCTACACCAAGAACGACGCGCAGGAAGTGGAGGCGCAGTTGTCCAAGCGCGGCTTCTCGGTGACGGCGCTGCACGGTGACATCGACCAGCGCGACCGCGACGAGGTGCTGGTGCAGTTCGCCAACGGCACTTTCCGCATCCTGGTGGCCACCGACATCGCCGCACGCGGCCTCGACATCAAGAACCTCGCCGCGGTGATCAGCTACGAGCTGCCGGCCGATCCCGACGTGCACGTGCACCGCGTCGGCCGCACCGGCCGCGCCGGCGCCACCGGCCTGGCGCTGCACCTGTTCGCCGGGCGCGAGCATGCCCGCGTCACCGCCATCGAGCAGCGCCTGGAAACCAAGCTCGACGTCGGCAAGCTGGTCTCGGGCGCCTTCTCCGCCGACCGTCCCCTGCCCGCCAACGTCGTCACGCTCTGCGTCGACGGCGGCCGCAGCGACAAGCTGCGCCCCGGCGACCTGCTCGGCGCCCTCACCGGCGAGGCCGGCATCCCCAACGGCGCCATCGGCAAGATCAACACCTTCGACACGCGCACCTACTTCGCCATCGACAAGAAGCTGGCCAAGAAGGCGCTGCAGGCCCTGCGCGACGGCAAGATCAAAGGGAAGAAATTCCGCGTGCGGGAGATTGTCTAAGATTGTCTGAGCGTCATCACCGCAAGGAAGAGCCCCGCATGGACCGCATCCAGACCATCACCCCCTGCCTCTGGTTCGACGACCGGGGCGAAGAGGCCGCGAAGTTCTACATCACGGTCTTCCCCAACTCGCGCATCACCCAGCTCACCCACTTCACCGAGGCCGGGCAGGAACTCCACCAGAAGCAGCCCGGCAGCGTGATGACGGTGGAGTTCGAGCTGGACGGGCAGAAGTTCACGGCGCTCAATGGCGGCCCGGTGTTCAAGTTCAGCGAGGCGATCTCGCTGCAGGTGAACTGCCGCACGCAGGAAGACATCGACCACTACTGGCTCGCGCTCTCCGAGGGCGGCGATCCGGAGGCGCAGCAGTGCGGCTGGCTCAAGGACCGCTACGGCCTGTCCTGGCAGATCGTGCCGGCGCAGATGGGCGAGTGGATGAAGGGCACGGCGCAGCAGGCCAGCCACGTGATCGATGCGATGCTGAAGATGAAGAAGCTCGATATCGCGGCGCTGCAGACGGCTTACGAGGGCTAGCGCGAGATCGTCATTCCTCCGTGGGAGCGGCCTTGGCCGCGATCTTTGAAAGATCGCGGCCAAGGCCGCTCCCACGAAAAAGAACACTCAAGGCATGCGCTGATCCAGGAACGCGATCCCTGCCTTCACCGCGCCGCCGTCGAAGAAGAACGCCGGGATGTGGCCGAGCCCGTGCAGGATGTACAGCTCGTTGGCGACGCCCGCCGCATCCAGCGCAACCTTCATCGCATGGGCGTTCTTGTCGCCGACGGTGGTGTCCCAGCTGCCGTGATAGAGGAAGAACGGCGGGCTGCCGCGGCCGACGCGGGTCACCGGCGAGGCGGCGGTCCAGCCGGCGCTGTCGTCGGCCAGCGTCGTGCCCATCAGCTTTCCGATCAGCGGGCTCTTGGGGTAGTAGCGGAAGTCGGCGGGGATGCCGCCGGCCACCACCGCCTGCACGCGATCCGCAGGCACGGCGTCGGCAGCGCCCAGCAGCGCGGCGAGATGCGCACCGGCGGAGTAGCCCCAGGCGGCGATGCGCTGCGGGTCCACCTGCAGGGCCTCGTGATTGGCGCGCAGCCAGTGCAGCGCCTCGCGCGCATCCTCGATCTGCGCCGGGTAACGGTACTGCGGCGCGAAGCGGTAGCTGATGTTCATCACCACGTAGCCGCGCCCGGCCAGGCGTTTGGCGATGCTGTCCATGTGCTGGCGCTTGCCGCCGGTCCAGCCGCCGCCATGCACCAGCAGCACCGCCGGCTTGGCGCCGCCCACCGCCGGGCGCCAGAGATCGGCCTGCAATGCCACGGGCCAGCCGGCCGGGGTGTAGGTCATGTCCTTCTGCACGGTGTAGGCCACGTCGGTCTCCGGCATCTTGGCAGGGGCGCCGGTGGCGCCGATGCGGGTGGCGCAGCCGGCGAGCAGCAGGGCCAGGGCGGACAGCAGGATTTTGATCTTCATGCTCTCTGTACGTAATCCAGCGCCAATCCGATGAAGATCGCGGCACCGAACCAGTGGTTGTTCAGGAAAGCCTGGAAACAGCGTGCCGGCTCGCGGCCGCGGGTGATCCACTGCTGGTACACCGCCAGCATCGAGGCCACGGCGATGCCGCCGTTGTAGTACTCGCCGCGCCCGGTGTTCTGGCCGAGCTGGATCAGCAGCAGCAGCGCCCCGCCCTGCAGCAGGGCGATCACCAGGCGGTCATGCCGGCCGAACAGGATCGCCGCCGACTTCACGCCCAGCTTCAGGTCGTCCTCGCGGTCCACCATGGCGTACCAGGTGTCGTAGGCGATGACCCAGGCGATGTTCGCCGCCATCAGCGGCAGGACCCTGGCCCAGTCCACCTCCAGGCCCAGCGCTGCCCAGGCCATGGGGATGCCCCAGGAGAAGGCCAGACCCAGCACCGCCTGCGGAATCGAGATCCAGCGCTTCATGAAGGGATAGGCCGCCGCCAGCAGCACCGCCGGCACCGACCACAGCACCACCTGCAGGTTGCCCAGCGACAGCAGCAGGGCCAGCGCCAGCAGGCAGACCCCGGCAAACAGGATCAGCGCCTCGCGCGGGCTGACCCGGCCGGCGGCCAGGGGGCGCTCGCGGGTACGGGCCACGTGGGGGTCGAAGTCGCGGTCGGCAAAGTCGTTGATGGCGCAGCCGGCCGAGCGCATCAGCACGGTGCCCAGCACGAAGACCAGCAGCACATGCCCCGGCGGCAGCCCCCCGGCGGCAAACCACAGGGCCCAGAGGGTGGGCCAGAGAAGCAGGTAAATGCCGATGGGCCGGTCCAGGCGCATCAGGCGGGCGTAGTCGGCAAGTTTGGCGCGCATGCTTGTGGCGGGGTGGGTAAAAAAGTCTCGCAGCTGCGCTATCATCTTGGCATGAAAAGGAAATCAGGGGCGGACACTCCAGCCGCCAAGCCGCGGCGCGGAGCACCCAAGGGCGGGCTGCGCGACGGCTCTGAATACACCGTGGACGAACTGGCGCGCGCGGCCGATACCACCGTGCGCAACGTCCGTGCCTATCAGGACCGCGGCCTGCTGCCACCACCGGAGAAGCGCGGCCGCACCGGCATCTACACCGCTTCGCACCTGGCACGCCTGCGCCTGATCGGCCAGCTGCTGGATCGCGGCTACACGCTGGCCAACATCGCGGAACTGATCGGCGCCTGGGAACAGGGCCAGGACCTGCGCCAGCTGTTGGGCCTGGAGTCCGCGCTGACCACGCCCTGGTCCGAGGAACTGCCCGGCTACTTCACGATGCCGGAACTGGTGAAGCTGCTCGGCAAGGGCATCAAGGCTTCCGAGATCGCTCCGGTGCTGCGCAAGGCGGTGGAGCTGGACATCCTGCAGTCCGAGGGCCTGCGCTTCCGCGCGCCGCGCCCGCAGCTGATCCACGCCGCCGGTGAGCTGGTGGCCATGGGCATCCCGCTGTCGGAGTTGCTGGACATCGTGCGCATGCTGCGCGGCAACGTCGAGCGTGCCGCCAACGGCATCGTGCAGCTGATCGTGGAGCACGTGTTCGCGCCGTACATGCAGGGCAAGCTGCCGCCGGCCAGCGAAGTGCCGCGCCTGGCGGAAACCATCTGGAAGCTGCGCCCGGTGGCCGACATCGCGGTGGACGCCGAAGTGGCGCGCGCGATGGAGCGGGCGATCAAGCAGAACCTCGGCGACGTGCTGGCACATGTGCTGGAGCAGTTGCCGCAGCAGCAAAAGTCGTAGGGCGGCTGACGTGCTTTACTCCCTCTCCCGCTAGCGGGAGAGGGCTGGGGTGAGGGTGGTGCAGTGGCGGTTACGCACTGCGCCGCCGATTGAAGGCTCCACCCTCACCCCACCCTCTCCCGCCAGCGGGAGAGGGGAAATTCACACCTGGGCATACCGCCCCACATCCCCGATCCATCGCCCGATCAGCAGCTCCGCCCGGCCCGGCTGCTGCTGCAGCCACTTGTCCGCCAGCGCCTGCAGCGGCGCCACCAGGTCGGCGTCGCGCAACGGGTCCGCCAGCTTCATGCCGATCACGCCGGTCTGGCGGCGACCGAACAACTCGCCCGGCCCGCGCAGCTCCAGGTCCTTCTGCGCTACGCGGAAGCCGTCGTTGGTTTCGCGCATCACCGCCAGGCGCTGCCGCGCCGTCTCCGACAGCGGCGGCTTGTACAGCAGCAGGCACTGGCTCTCCACCGCGCCGCGACCGACGCGACCGCGCAACTGGTGCAGCTGCGACAGGCCCAGGCGCTCGGCGTTCTCGATGATCATGATGCTGGCGTTGGGCACGTCCACACCCACCTCGATCACCGTGGTGGCCACCAGCAGCTGCGTATGGCCTTCCTTGAAGGCGCGCATCTGCAGGTCCTTCTCCTCGGACTTGAGGCGGCCGTGGACCAGACCCACGCGCAGGCCCGGCAGCTCGGCGCGCAGCTGCAGTGCCGTGTCCTCCGCCGCCTGTGCCTCGACCTGCTCGGACTCCTCCACCAGCGTGCACACCCAGTAGGCCTGGCGCCCCTGCGCGCAAACCTCGCCGATGCGCGCCAGCACTTCGCCGCGCTTCTCGTTGGACATGGCGCCGGTCACCACCGGCGAGCGGCCCGGCGGCAGCTCGTCGATCACGCTGACGTCCAGGTCCGCATAGACGGTCTGCGCCAGCGTGCGCGGGATCGGCGTGGCCGACATGATCAACTGGTGCGGCGACAGCTTGCCCGGCCCCTTGTCGCGCAGCGCCAGGCGCTGCTGCACGCCGAAGCGGTGCTGCTCGTCCACCACCACCAGGCCCAGGCGGTGGAAACTCACCGCTGCCTGGAACACCGCGTGCGTGCCGATGACGATGCCGGCGCCGCCGTCGGCGATGCGCGCCAGCACCGCGTCCCTGGCGGACTTCTTCAGCCTGGAGGCCAGCAGCTGCACCTCCACGCCCAGCGGCTCCAGCCACTGGCGGAAGTTGCGCGCGTGCTGCTCGGCCAGCAGTTCGGTGGGCGCCATCAGCGCCGCCTGCCAGCCGGCACGCACGGCCGTGAGCATGGCCGCCGCCGCCACCAGGGTCTTGCCGGAGCCAACGTCGCCCTGCACCAGGCGCAGCATCGGCCGCGCGGTACCCAGGTCCTTTGCGATCTCGCCGATGACGCGCCGCTGCGCGCCGGTGAGCGAGAACGGCAGCCCCGCCTGCAGTGCCTTCAGCGCCGCCGGCACGCCGTCGATGCGCGGCGCGGCGCCGGCCTTCACCCGGTTGCGCAGCAGGCGCATCGACAGCTGGTGGGCCAGCAACTCCTCGCGCACCAGGCGCTGCTGCGCCGGGTGGGCGCAGCTCATCAGCGCGGCGGTGTCGGCGTCGCCCGGCGGCTGGTGCAGCACGCGCAGCGCCGCCAGCGTGCCGATCTCGCCCAGCTCCGGCAGCGGCGTCGCCAGGCCGCCATCGCCCTCGGCGATCTTCAGCGCCTGCTGCGCCAGCGTGCGCAGGCGCGCCTGGGTGATGCCGGTGGTCAGCGGGTAGATCGGCGTCAGCCGGTCCTCGGTGCGCAAGTCCTCGGGCCGGTCGGCCAGGCGGTACTCCGGGTGCACCATCTCCCAGCCCTGCGCGGCATGGCGCACCGGGCCGTAAGCCTGGATCCAGCGGTCCGGCTGGAAGGCCTGGCGCTGGGCCTCGTTGAAGTGGAAGAAGCGCAGCAGCAGGCCGGCACCACCGTCGTCCACCAGCACGCGCAGGCTGCGGCGGCCGGCATAGCGCACCTCGGCATGCAGCACGCGGGCGCGCACCTGCGCCTCCTCGCCGTCGCGCAGCTGCATCACCGGCGTGACGCGGCGACGGTCCTCGTAGCGCAGCGGCAGGTGGAACAGCAGCTCGCGCACGCGCTCGATGCCGAGCGCGCGCAGGCGCAGCGCCACCGCCGGCCCGGCGCCCTTGAGGTACATGACCTCGGTGGCGAGCGTCGGGGCGGAGGCGGCCTTGCGTGGTGTTTCGGGCTTAGCCAAGCACCAGGATCGCGTCGGCCTCGACGCGCGCGCCCTTGGGCAGGCTGGCCACGCCGATGGCGGCGCGCGCCGGGTACGGCGGCTTGAAGTACTGGCCCATGATCTCGTTGACCTTGGCGAAGTGCGCCAGGTCGGTGAGGAACATGTTGAGCTTGGCCACGTCGGCCAGCGAACCGCCGCTGGCCTGCGCCACCGCCGAGAGGTTCCTGAACACCTGGTGGATCTCGTCCTCGATCGTGGCGTTGAGCAGGGTCATGGTCTTCGGGTCCAGGGGAATCTGGCCCGAGAGGTAGACCGTGTTGCCGCACTTCACAGCCTGCGAGTAGGTGCCGATGGCGGCCGGGGCCGCGTCCGTCTGGATGATTTCGCGAGTCATGGTTTGGAGATGTGTTGGAGGTGCAGAAAAGAATCCCGGTCCGCAAATGAACGCGAATCAACGCAAATCGCAAAGCCCGCAGAAAACAGGCTATCCCGGCATTGGCCTATTCGCGTTCATTTGCGTTCATTTGCGGACCATAATGCTTTTGCTTGCCGGCCGTCACCCGGCACGGATGACGCGCTCCACCGAGTCCAGCCGGCGGATGCGGCGCAGCACGCGCGCCAGGTGCACGCGGTCGCGCACGGTGATGATGAAGCGCATTTCCAGGCCCTCGCCGCCACCGCGGTCGGGGATCTGGACGTTCTCGATGGAAGAGCCGGCTTCGGCGATCTCGGTGGTGACGCGCGCCAGCAGGCCGCGCTGGTTCTCCGCCTTGACCCGCACCTCGGCCAGGTAGTCGCCCAGCACCTGGTCGGCCCAGGTCAGCGGCACCCAGTCCTCCGGGCGCGCCTTGGCGTGGCGGCAGTCGCTGCGGTGCACGACGATGCCGCGACCGACGCTGACGTTGCCGCGGATGTCGTCGCCCGGCACCGGGTAGCAGCAGCGCGCGTAGTCCAGCACCAGGCCCTCGGTGCCCTCGATGGCCAGCGACTGCGCCAGGCCCTGTGCCGGCTTGTCGATCTCGTGCTCGGGCAGCAGCTGGCGCGCCACCAGCGGCGCCAGGCGGTTGCCGGTGCCGATGGACACGAACAGGTCCTCGATGTCGTTGAGGCCATAGGCCTTCAGCACCGGGGCATAGCGCTTCTCGTCCTTGAGCGCCGCCATCGGCACCTGCAGCTCGCGCATGGCGATCTCCAGCAGGCGGCGTCCCAGGCGGATCGCCTCGTCCTCGCGCTGGTTCTTGAGGTAGCTGCGGATCGAGGTGCGCGCCTTGGCGGTCTTGACGAAGTTGAGCCAGGCCGCGTTCGGGCGGGCATGGCGGGCGGTGATGATCTGCACCGTCTGGCCGTTCTTCAGCGGCGAGTTCAGCGGCTCCAGCTGGCCGTCGACGCGCGAGGCCACGCAGTGCTCGCCCAGCTCAGAATGCACGGCAAAGGCGAAGTCCACGGCCGTGGCCCCGCGCGGCAGGCGGCGGATGTCGCCGCGCGGCGTGAAGACGTAGACCTCGTCCGGGAACAGGTCGACCTTGACGCTTTCCAGGAAGTCGGCCGAGGAGGAGTTGTTGAGGGTGTCGAACAGGCCGCGCAGCCACTCGCGGGCGCGGGCCTGCGGCGCGGCGGTACCGTCGCGGGCGCCGAGCTTGTACTGCCAGTGGGCCGCGATGCCGCTCTCCGCCACGTGGTGCATGTCGCGCGTGCGGATCTGCACCTCGATCTTGTGACCGCCGGGGCCGATCGAGGCGGTGTGCAGCGCCTGGTAGCCGTTGGACTTGGCGTTGGCGATGTAGTCGTCGAACTCGCCCGGCACCGGCTTGAACACGTGGTGCACCACGCCCAGCGTGCGGTAGCAGTCGTCGACCTTGGCCACGATCACGCGGAAGCCCAGCAGGTCCATGACCTTCAGGAACTTGAGCTTCTTGCGCTGCATCTTCTGGTAGACGCTGTAGATGTTCTTCTCGCGCCCCACCACGGTGGCGCCGATGCCCTCCTTCTTCAGGGCGGTGGAGAGCTTCTGCTCCACCTCCTTGATGACGTTGCGGGTATCACCCATCTGCTCGCGGATGGCCGCCGACAGCACGAAGTAGCGCCGTGGATAGATCGCCTCGAAGGCGAGGTCCTCCAGTTCGGTGCGGATCGTGTGGATGCCCAGGCGCTGGGCGATGGGGGCGTAGATGTCCAGCGTTTCCTGCGCGATGCGGCGGCGCTTGTCCGGCGCCACGTGGGTCATCGTGCGCATGTTGTGCAGGCGGTCGGCCAGCTTCACCAGGATCACGCGCAAATCGTGGGTCATGGCCAGCAGCAGCTTGCGGAAGCTCTCCGCCTGGCGCTCTGCGCGGCTCATGCCCTCGATCTTGCCGATCTTGCTGACGCCGTCGACCAGCTCCGCCACGTCCTTGCCGTACTCCAGGGCCAGCGAATCCTTGGAGATGCCGGTGTCCTCGATGACGTCGTGCAGGATCGCCGCGATCAGCGTCGTGTGATCCAGCCGCATCTCGGCCAGGATGCGCGCCACCGCCAGCGGGTGGTAGACGTAGGGCTCGCCGGAGGTACGGCGCTGGTCCTTGTGCGCGTTGCTGGCAAACTCCGCCGCGCGGCGCACCTCGGCGATCTGTTCGTCGGTGAGGTAGCCCTCCAGCAGCTTGGTCAGCGCGTCGATGCCGTACTCGCGCTCGGCGCGCTGGGTACGGATGACGGTGCTGATGCGCTGGATGACGGGCAGTTCCATGGCTTGAGTATATGTCGTGGCTGGAGAGCCAACTAACAAGACGCCCATGAAAAAGGCCCGCTTGCGCGGGCCTAAGCTTTCTTTCGAGATCCGTGGCCGTTCGCCACGTGTCCTGATTAGATGCGTTGCATCTCAAGCATCAAAGGACGGATCCAGCGCTTCCAGCTCCACCTTCGGCTGCTGCACGGCCGGCAGGTCGATCTCTTCGAGCACGCTGCGGTCGATGTAGCCCTCGGCGATCTCGCGCAGGGACAGGACCGTGGACTTGTGGTTGCCCCAGGGCAGGCGGGCGTCGGCGCCGCGGGCCAGCTGGCGGGCACGCTTGGCGGCCACCAGGGTCAGGTCGAACTGGTTCGGGATGCGGGCGAGGCAGTCTTCAACGGTTACACGGGCCATGGCAGCAGAACTCTGGCAAAAACAAGGGCGGCATCGTACCGGATCGGCCGATTTTAAGCCAGCAAGCCCCGGATCCGGGCCCCATGGCGCTGCCGCTGCCCGTCTATAAGGAGTCGGTGGGCCACGAAAATGGCCGAAATCTCGCGCAAAGCCCGGTCGAAATCCTCGTTCACGATCAGGTAGTCGTACTCGTCGTGGTGCGACATCTCGTCATGCGCCTGGGCCATGCGCCTGGCGATCACCTCGTCGCTGTCCTGGCTGCGGCCCCTGAGACGGCGCTCCAGTTCCTCCAGCGAGGGCGGCAGGATAAAGATGCCGACCGCCTCTTCAGTCTGGCCCCGCACCTGGCGCCCCCCCTGCCAGTCGATGTCCAGGATCACGTCATGCCCCGCCGCCAGCAGGGCCTCGGTCCTGGCCCGGCCGGTGCCGTAGAGATTGCCGAAGACCTCGGCATGCTCGAAGAACTCCCCCCGCTCCGCCATGCCGGCGAAGGTTTCGCGGCTGACGAAATGGTAATGGGTGCCGTCCACCTCCCCCGGCCGCGGGGTCCGGGTGGTGTAGGACACCGAGATCGTCGCGGGGATGGACTGGGCCGCCAGGTGCGGCACCAGGGCGCGGGTCAGGCTGGTCTTGCCGCCGCCCGAGGGGGCGGAGACGATGAACAGCGTTCCCGCCGCTGCGGCCGTCTTGTCGGATGGGTTCACGCGCCGGCCACCCTACTCGATGTTCTGCACCTGCTCGCGCATCTGCTCGATGATGACCTTCATCTCGACGGCGCAGCGGGTGATCTCGGCGTCCTGCGATTTGGACGACAGGGTGTTGGCTTCGCGGTTGAGCTCCTGCATCAGGAAATCCAGGCGGCGGCCGACGGACTCGCCGCGGGCGCAGGCCTGCTTCACTTCCTCCAGGTGGCTGAGCAGGCGCGACATCTCCTCCTCCACGTCCAGGCGGCTGGCGGCCAGGGCGGTTTCCTGGGCCAGGCGCTGCGGCTCGATCTCCACGCCCAGCTCGGCGCAGCGGGCACGCAGCTTCTGCAGCCACAGGTCGCGCACCTGCGGGTGGCGCTCGCGCACGCGGGCGATCAACTCGGTGATGGCCACGGTGCGCTCGTTCAGGAACTGGCCCAGGCGTTCGCCCTCGCGGCCGCGGGTCTGGCTGAAATCTTCCAGCGCCTTTTCGAACAGGCTCCGGGCCTCGGCCAGCATCGGCGCGAAGTCGGCCTGCTCCTGCTTGAGCACGCCGGGGAAGGCCAGCAGGCGCACCGGGTCGGTGGCGGTCAGCGGGCCGCATTCCTGGGCCACGGCGTCCATCGCGTCGCGCAGCTGGCGCAGGCGGTTGAGGTCCAGCTGCAGCTTTTCCTCGGCCGAGGCCTCGCGGATGAAACGCAGGCCGCATTCAACCTTGCCGCGCCCCAGGCGGGCACCGGCCAGCACCCGCAGCTCGTTCTCGATGGCGCGGAATTCCTCCGGCATCTTCAGCTGCAGGTCCAGGTAACGGTGATTGACCGAGCGCAGCTCCCAGCTGATGCGGCCCCAGGGTTTCTGCACTTCCGCCCGGGCATAGCCCGTCATGCTGCGGATCATGGTGAGGTGTCCATCGTCAGGGATAAGGGCGCCATTGTAGCGGCGCCGGGGCCGGGCCCGGGAAAGACCTCACCGGCGGCCCAAAAAAGAATCGCCACGCAAGGAACCCCCGGCGTGGCGACATCGATCAATCATGCATCTTGAAGCTGCACGGGCGGCTTGAAGCCGCCCGGGCTCAGCGCGACAGCTTAGGCCTTGGCAGCAGCCTTGGCCTTCTTCGCAGCCTTCTTCACGGCCTTCTTGGCAGCCGGCTTCTTGGCAGCAGCCTTCTTCACGGCCTTCTTCGCAGCCGGCTTCTTGGCAGCAGCCTTCTTCACAGCCTTCTTTGCAGCCGGCTTCTTCGCCTTCGCAGCCTTCTTTACAGCCTTCTTCGCAGTGGTTGCCATGTCACAATCCTCCGATCTAGACGGTTTGCGGAACGCTTTCCGCATGAGCAGGAGATGCAACGCGCATGTCCTTGTTGTGAATATTTACTTAAAAATAAATAAAAAAGCAACGCCTTTATCTGGAGCGACTTTAAAACACTCGCCGATGCGCACCAAAAAAATTGCTGCACTTTGCGTTTTGGTCGTTCAGTTTTTCGCGTGCGAAATGCCCGCAAACGCTGATGGAATCAGCGTTTCAGCGATTTCGCATGAAGTGCTGCGCGAACTCGATCACGACCCGAAACGCTTCACTCAGGGACTTGCGGTCCGCGAGGGCCGATTGTTCGAGAGTAGCGGCCTTTACGCGCAATCTGCGCTGTTTGAAACCCGTTTGAGCGACAACCGGGCGGTAAAACGAGTGTCTTTGCCGCGCACGGTTTTCGGCGAAGGCCTGGCATTGCACGGCGACCAGGTGCAGGTACTGAGTTGGCGCGAGCAACGCGGTTTCGTGTTCGACCTGAAGCTGCGTTTGCTGCGCGAGTTCCGTTTTTCCGGCGAAGGCTGGGGCCTGGCCAGCGACGGCCGCCAATTGATCCGGAGCGATGGCTCGTCGCAGCTGAGCTTCATGGACCCGGACACGCATCGCGATCTGCGCCGCATACAAGTACATGATGGCGAACGATCGGTGACGCAGCTCAACGAACTGGAATTCGCGCGCGGCTGGATCCTGGCCAACATCTGGCACAGCGACCGCGTCGCATTGATCGACCCGGCGGACGGCCGCGTCGGCGGCTGGCTGGAACTGGGCGCGTTGCGCCAGCGCCTGCCCGGCGCCGCCGACCTGCCCTACGAGGCGGTGCTCAACGGCCTGGCCTACGACAGCGCGCATGACCTTTTATATGTCACCGGCAAATGGTGGCCGCGGCTGTTTGCCCTGCGCGTGGACTGGCCCCCGCCCCCGGCTCCTTCCGCGGACAAGCGGTAACAGCTGTTACCTTTGGTCTTGCGCGAGGCGTAGCCTTTATTGACGGGGCGGATGTATAGTGGATTCATCGCTATATACCGGAGTTTGGTAATGCAATTTACCCACGAGCACAAAGAGCTGTACCGCACCACGAAGAAGTTCGTCGAGGAAGAGCTCAATCCCCACGTCGCCGAGTGGGAGAAGGCGGGCATCTGGCCGGCGCACGAGGTGCTCAAGCGCATGGGCGACCTGGGCCTGCTGGGCATCAACAAGCCGGTGGAGAACGGCGGCATGGGCCTGGATTACTCCTACCAGATCATGTTCGCCCAGGCCCTGGGCAACTGCCTCTGCGGCGGCGTGCCGATGGGCATCGGCGTGCAGACCGACATGGCCACGCCGGCCCTCGCCCGCTTCGGCTCGCCGGCGCTGCGCAAGGAATACCTGGAGCCGGCGATCAGGGGCGAGATGGTGGTGTCCATCGCCGTTTCCGAGGCCTCGGCCGGCTCCGACGTGGCCAACATCAAGACCGTCGCCCGCCGCGACGGCGACGACTACGTGATCAACGGCTCCAAGATGTGGATCACCAACGGCACCCAGTCGGACTGGGCCTGCATGCTGGTCAACACCAGCGACGGCAAGCCGCACATGAACAAGTCGCTGATCGTGGTGCCGATGGACGCCAAGGGCATCGACCGCAAGACCAAGCTCGACAAGCTGGGCATGCGCTCCTCCGACACGGCGATGATCTTCATGGACAACGTCCGCGTGCCGCGCCGCAACCTGATCGGCCAGGAAGGCATGGGCTTCACGATCCAGATGATGCAGTTCCAGGAGGAACGCCTGTTCGGCGCCGCGTCCGGCATCGACGGCCTGTTCAACCTGATCCAGGAGACCATCGAGTACACCGGCCAGCGCCAGGCCTTCGGCCAGTCGCTGCTGGACAACCAGTCGGTGCACTTCCGCATGGCCGAGCTGCGCACCGAGGTGGAATCCCTCAAGGCGCTGATCTACCAGACCACCGAGGAGTACATCCTGGGCCACAAGTCGCCGCAGGAAGTGGCGATGCTGGCCTCGATGTGCAAGCTCAAGATCGGCCGCGTCTCGCGCGAGGTCACCGACGCCTGCCTGCAGTACTGGGGTGGCCAGGGCTTCATGTGGGACAACAACATCTCCCGCGCCTACCGCGACACCCGCCTGATCTCGATCGGCGGCGGCGCCGACGAGGTCATGCTGGGCATCATCTGCAAGATGATGAACATCCTGCCGAGCAGGAAGAAGTTTGAAGCAAGGAAGTCTGCCGACACGGCTGCGTAGTACGGGCAAGGTGGAGGAGGAGACAAGGAAGGCGGCCCATGAGCCGCCTTTTTCCGTTGTGCCCCCAAGCTCGCTCCTGCACATCAAGGTCCAGGGGTAAACAACAGGCATAAAAAAACCGGGTACCTTGCGGTACCCGGTTTCTTCACTAAAAAGTGGCGGAGCGGACGGGGCTCGAACCCGCGACCCCCGGCGTGACAGGCCGGTATTCTAACCAACTGAACTACCGCTCCACTGTTTTATCTTCTGGTGGGTGCTGAGGGGCTCGAACCCCCGACCTACGCCTTGTAAGGGCGACGCTCTACCAGCTGAGCTAAGCACCCCTCGAACCTTGGCCGCTCGTACCGAACGCCCCAGAAGAGCCCGCTACTTTACAGCGTCCTTGAGCGCTTTACCAGCCTTGAAGCTCGGAGTTTTGCTGGCCTTGATCTTCAGGGGGGCTCCGGTCTTGGGGTTGCGGCCGACGCGGGCCTTGCGCTCGCGCACCTGGAAGGTGCCGAAACCCACCAGCGAAACCTTGTCGCGCTTCTTCAGCGCCTTGGCCACCACCTCAAACAGTGAATCGATCGCGCGACCGGCATCGGCCTTGGACAGGTCGGCCTTGTCGGCAACCGCGTTGATCAGATCGGTCTTGTTCATGTAATCGTTCCCTCGCAGACGGAATATGTTGGGTGCGGCCGCGGCGCGGCCGTGGAATGCTTGAAGCTGGAGTTCCCTGGCTTCTGGCGAGACTGCGCCGTGACGGCGACGAAGTCCGTGGGGGGTGCCGAAGCTGGGGTCCGGCGCTTTATAACAAGCGCCCTTATTGAGCGTCAACAAACCGCGCAATGCCCGCAAAACCTTGTGCCATGGGGCTTTCGCGGCCATCGGCCCTACCCGAAAATGCACATTGTCCGACCGGTGCGGGGCAGAGGCCGACGAACGCAGTCATGTTGACCCCGCCGACGTTGGAACATGAGGGCCAGCCTGTGGTCAGATGCGACAGCCGCCTCTGGCTTGACCGCTCACACCTTTTGCTACACTCCGACCAGATTCATACAGCAAGCCAATCCCCGATGCCCCTCTCCGACTGCCGCAAGGCCGCAGGCCTGATGCTTGTTGCATTGCCCGTTGCGCTGCTGGCCCTGGTTGGCCCGGCCATGGCCGCCCCCGCCGGCCCCAGCGCCACCGAACTGGAAGAGCAGTCGCTCAAGCTCGACCAGGCGGTGCAGGCCTTCAAGAAAGAAGCGCTGGAGTTCAACACCGAGGCGCAGGGCATCGAGGACGACGTCCTCTACCCGCCCCATGCGCGCCTGTCGGTCTACCTGGCGGTGAAGGTGCCCGGCCTGCTGCTCAAGGACGTCAGCGTGACGGTCGACAACAACCCGGCGCAGACCTTCACCTATACCGACCGCGACGCCAAGGCGATGCTCTCCGAGGGCCATCTGCAGCGCGTCCTGCGCAGCAACGTCGGTGCCGGCGCGCACCGCATCCGCATCAGCTACACCGGCCAGCTGGCCGACGCCAAGCCCGACGCGCCGCCGGTAGGCGACAGCTACGAGGCGGTGTTCGACAAGGACCAGCGCGAGACCAACCTGGAATTCAGCATCGCGCGCCGTTCGCGCCTGTCCAAGGCCGGCATCTCCATGCAGCAGTGGAGGGCCAAGAAGTGAAACTGCAACGCCTGATCACCCGCGGTGGCCTGGCCGCCACCGCCATGCTGGCGTCGATCGCCGCCGCCGCCGCCGCCGAGCCCTACGTCGCCGGCACCAAGACCGATCCGCTGGTGCGCAGCGCCATGTTCCTGGACGCCGACGGCCGCTACTTCTCGGCCCTGGTGGAGCTGCTGTCCGGCAGCCGCGGCAAGGACCCGGCCCGCATGCCGGCGGACTTCCAGTGGCGCCTGGCCGAGAGCTACCTGTCCTTCGGCATGCGCGACGAGGCCGAGGCGATCTACCGCAACCTGGCCACCGGCTCGCCCGATCCGCTGGTGCTGGGCCGCGCGCGCCTGAAGCTGGCCGAGTTCGACTACCAGCGCGGCTACACCGCCGAGGCCCGCGCCACGCTGCTGCGCATGCGCGAGAAGCTGCCCAAGACGCTGACCGAGGACTGGCAGGACCTCTACACCCGCGTGCTGATGGCCGACGGCCGCTACAGCGAGGCGGCGGCGGCGCTGACCGCCGAGGACAATGCCAGCAAGCTGTCGGAATACACCCGCTACAACCTCGGCATCGCGCTGATCAACGACGGCCGCGCCGCCCAGGGCATCACCATCCTCGACAAGGTCGGCCGCATGCGCGCCAACACCGAGGAAGACCTGGCCCTGCGCGACCGCGCCAACCTGACGCTGGGTTACTGGTTCCTGCAGAACAAGCAGGGCGGCACCGCCAAGCCGGTGTTCTCGCGCGTCCGCCTGGAGGGCGCCTTCTCCAACCGCGCGCTGCTGGGCCTGGGCTGGGCCGAGCTGGCTCCCACCGGCGAGAAGACGCGCCGCGTCGAGGTGGGCGACCAGACCAAGGAAGAGAACCCCTTTTCCAACTTCTCCACACTGGGCGTGCTGCTGCGCCCGGGCTTCCTGGAGGACGACATCTTCACCCGCGCCAACCTGCGCTCCTTCCGCCTGTCCAAGGCGCGCAAGGACGAGGAAGAGGCGCTGCGCAAGGCGCTGGTACCCTGGGTCGAGCTGATCTCGCGCGACCCGATGGACCCGGCGGTGCAGGAGGCCTGGCTGGCCATCCCCTTCACGCTGGACCGCCTCGGCGCCCATACCCAGGCGCTGAAGTACTACGAGCTGGCGATCGAGCAGCTGGAGAAGGGCCGCTCGCGCATGAACGTGGCGATGGAGTCGATCCGCAAGGGCCGCATGGTGGAGACCATCGTGCGCCGCGACATCGATTCCGAGGCCGGCTGGGAGTGGAAGCTCAAGGACCTGCCGGACGCGCCGGAAACCTATTTCCTGCAGTCGCTGCTGGCCGAGCACCGCTTCCAGGAAGCACTGAAGAACTACCGCGACATGCGCATGCTGTCGCGCAACATCGACGCCTGGCGCGGCCGCATCGACGGCGTGGACAAGAGCTGGAGCAGCACCGAACGCGAGCCGGCGATCATCCCGGAGCTGCTGTCGCGCGCCAAGCAGGACAGCGAGGTGCCCTTCGCGGGCATGAAGATCCAGCTGCGCAGCGAGCAGAAGCTGTCGGCGCCCGGTGCCTATTCCGGCAAGCTGACGGCCCCCGCCCCGGTGGCGACGCCGCTGATGGTTTCGGCGGCGCCGGCGGGCGGCTTCAACGGCCCCTACGAGCGCGCCCAGGGCCTGAAGAAGCGCATGGACAGCCTGCGCGGCCTGGCCAACCAGATCGGCGACGACCAGGACGCCCTGCTCAAGGCCATCGCGGTACGCGAGCTGGCCGGGCAGCAGCGCCAGATCGAGAAGTACCTGATCGAAGCCCGTTTTGCCCTCGCGCGCCTCTACGACCGCGCGCAGAAAGGTGAGCTCGACAAATGAATAACAGGATGTTGCCTTTCGCGCTCACCGCGATCGCGCTGGCGCTGGCGGCCTGCTCCCAGCAACCGATCAAGGGTGCCTCGCCGCGCATCGGCAAGGCCATCGGCAAGTACGACGAGCCGGCCCAGGAAAAGCTGCCGATCATCACCTCCGAGCCGATCGCCGCCGATCCGCAGAAGGCCGCCGACAACTACCGCGCGCTGCTGGACCTGGAGCCGGACCTGGACACCAAGGCCGAGTCCAAGCGCCGCCTGGCCGACCTGACGGTGCAGATCGAGGACACCAAGGGCAATCCCAGCGAGAGCGCCGCGGCCCTCAAGGAGTCGATCAAGTTCTACAACGAACTGCTGAACGACCGCCCCGAGGACAAGAACAACGACCGCGTGTTCTACCAGCTGGCGCGCGCCTACCAGAACGCCGGCGATGTCGATGCGTCGATCGACACGCTGCGCCGCCTGAGCGAGCGCCACCCGGACTCCGAACTGGCCGGCGACGCCCACTTCCGCCGTGCCGAGCTGCTGTTCCTCACCAAGCGCTACGCCGAGTCCGAGACCGAGTACAAGACGGTGATGGACCTGGGCGAGCAGAACCAGTTCTTCAAGCACGCGCAGTACAAGTACGGCTGGACGCAGTACAAGCAGGCCAAGTTCGAGGACGCGATCGGCACCTTCTTCGCGATCCTGAACCGCGACCTGCCGGCCGGCGAGCAGTACGAAACCGACAAGGCCCTGTCGGGCGTGGAGAAGGGCAAGTTCGACCTGGCCAAGGACTCGCTGCGCGTGGTGACGCTGTCGCTGATGCAGCTGGGCGGCGGCAAGGCGCTGAACGAGTACCTCGGCAAGCACGGCGACCCGCGCTTCTACCCGCTGGTCTACGCCGCGCTCGGCGAAGGCCTGCTGGACAAGGAGCGCTATACCGACGCCGCCGAGACCTACAGCGCCTTCATCGAGCGCTACCCGCGCTCGCCGCGCGCCCCGGCCTTCCAGACCCGCGTGATCAAGGCCTACGGCGAAGGCGGCTTCGCCGACATCGTAGTGCGCGAGAAGGAACGCTACGCCACCGCCTACGACCCGGCGGCGGCCTACTGGGGCGGCCAGCCGGTGACGCAGGAAGTGCTGACCGAGCTGCGTCTCCACATGGAAGACCTGGCCAAGCACCACCACGCGCTGGCGCAGAAGGACCCGGCCAAAAACAAGCCGTCCTACCTGGTGGCGGCCAAGTGGTACAAGCGCATCATCGAGGTCTACCCCAAGGACCCGCGCATCACCGAGATCAACTTCCTGCTCGGCGACGCCCTGCTCGACGGCGGCCAGACGCTGGAGGCGGCGAAGGAGTACAGCAAGACCGCCTACGACTACCCGCCGCACACCAAGTCGGGCGAGGCCGCCTACGCCGGCGTCCTGGCCTACCAGAAGTATGCGAAGGAAGTGCCGCCGGCCGACCGCGCCGCCGGCGCGCTGCGCCAGGCGATCGATGCCGGCCTGAAGATGGCCGACACCTTCCCCGGCCACCCCAGGACCCTGCCGGTGCTGACGCAGTCGGCACTGGACCTGTACGAACTCAAGAGCTACGACGAGGCGATCAAGGTCGCCGACCGCGTGCTCAAGACGCCGGGCAACGTCGCGCAGGACCTGCGCCGCACCGCCTGGAGCGTCACCGGCGACTCGCAGTTCGCGCAGAAGCGCTACCCGGAGGCCGAGAAGGCCTTCACCGAGGAGCGCAATCTCACCACGCCGAACAGCCCGGCCTACGCCGAGGTCACCGAGCAGCTGGCCGCCTCGATCTACAAGCAGGGCGAGGCCGCGCGCGACGCCAAGGACCTGCGCACCGCCGCCAACCAGTTCCTGCGCGTCGGCCAGGTCACGCCGCAGGCGAAGATCCGCGCCACCGCCGACTACGACGCCGCCGCCGCGCTGATGCAGCTGGAGGACTGGCCCAAGGCCGCCCAGGTGCTGGAAGGCTTCCGCGGCATGTTCCCCGGCCACGCGCTGGAAGCGGACGTCGACAAGAAGCTGGCCGTCGCCTACCAGAAGGACAAGAAGCCGGCGCAGGCCGCCGCCGCCTTCCGCCGCATCTCGATGCGCGCCACCGAGTCGGTGGACACGCGCATGGAAGCGGCCTGGCTGTCGGCCACGCTGTTCGACGAGGCCAAGATGCCGGCCGAGACGGCGCAGGGCTACGAGTCCTACGTGCGCCAGTTCCCGCGGCCGCTGGCCCGTGCGGTGGACGCCCGCCAGCGCCTGATCGAACTGGCCCGCGCGCGTGGCGATGTCACCGCCGAGACCCTGTGGCTGCGCGAGATCGTGCTGGCCGACGACACCGCCGGTGCCGAACGCACCGACCGCACCCGCACGCTGGCGGCACAGGCCAGCCTGGCCCTCGGCCGCATGAGCGCCACCCAGGCCAAGGCGCTGCGCCTGAGCGCACCGGTGGAGAAGTCGCTGCCGGCCAAGAAGCAGGCCATGGAAACGGCGATCCAGTCGCTGAACAAGGCCGCCGGCTACGGCTTCGCCGAGGTCACCACGGCGGCAACCTACGAGTTGGGCACGCTGTACCAGGACTTCGGCAAGGCGCTGATGGACTCGGAGCGGCCGCGCAATCTCAAGGACCTGGAGCTGGAGCAGTACAACCTGCTGCTGGAAGAGCAGGCCCTGCCCTTCGACGAGAAGGCCATCGCCACCTGGGAAGCCAACCTCAAGCGCATTCCGCAGGGGATCTACGACGAATGGGTCGCCAAGAGCGCCAAGGCGCTGGCCGCGATCGCGCCGGCCAAGTACGGCAAGCGTGAGAAGGGCGAGGACCGTTATGAAAGCCTCAAGTAAACATCGGCTGCAGCTGGCGCTGGTGCTGGCGCTGGGCGCCGCACTGGGCGCCTGCAAGACCACCGGCCCCTCGCTGCCGGACCGCCCCGCGGCCGAGACCGGCAAGCCCAAGCCGCCCGACAAGGGCGACCCGCAGGCGCGCTTCAAGGCGGCGCTGGAACAGCTCAAGGGCAAGCAGTTCGCCGAGGCCGAGCAGGCCCTGGTGGAACTGACCAAGGACTTCCCGGAGTACTCCGGCCCCTGGACCAACCTCGGCATCATCTACTTCAACTCCAACCGCAAGGGCCCGGCGGCGGCGGCCTTCAACAAGGCGGCGGTGCTGAACCAGGACAACGTGGTGGCCTTCAACTACCTCGGCATGCTGGCGCGCGAGACCCGCGACTACCCGCGTGCGCAGATGGCCTACGACAAGGCGTTGAAGCTGCAGCCGGACAACGCCCTGGTGCACCTGAACCTGGCGATCCTGCTGGACGAGTACCTGAAGCGACCGGCCGACGCCCTGCCGCACTACAAGGAATACCAGCGCCTGTCCGGCAAGCAGGACCTGCGGGTGCTGGCCTGGGTCGCCGAGATCGAGGCCAACGCCGCCAAGGCCGCGCCGGCACCGGCCGTGGCCCCTGCGGCGGCGGCCCCGGCGCCAGCCGGGCAGACACAGCCGAAGAGCGGTGCCGCACAGGCGCGACCGCGCGCCGCGGAGCAAGCAAAATGAGGATCGTGAAAGCTTTATTTCCCGCACTGATTCTGGCAATGTCCAGCGCCGCCACGGCCCAGGACGAAATGCCCGCGGTCAGTGCCGGCCAGACGCCGCCCCCGCCCACGCGCGACGCCCCCAGGGCGCCGGTGGTGAAGGAGCAGGAGGTCGGGACGAACATCTTCGCCGGCGACAAGGAATCGCCCATCGGCCTCGACATCATGCCCTGGCGCGAATCGCCGGCCGAGCGCGACATCGACCGCCCGGCGCGGTTGCTGCAGGAACAGATGCTGCCGGTGGACCGCGTGGTCTTCGAGCGCCAGCTGGAGTATTACGACGCGCTTGCGGGCGCGTTGAAGAGCAAGGGCCTGGTCACGCCGCAGGAACGCCGCTAGGCGCCCCGCTGCAGTCCGCCCTACCCACCGTTTTCACCCAGGCTTCAAGCGACACTTAGAGGATTCGAATCATGGATTTCTTTGCCACCGTTCTGCGCTTCTTCCAGTCAGGCGGCTTCTTCATGTACCCCATCGCCCTGGTGGCGGTCTGCGCCGTCGCCATCGCCATCGAGCGCTGGTTCTTCCTGCGCCGCGTGCAGAAGGAGAACGCCGTGCTGTGGTCCGAGGTGGCGCCGCTGATCGCCCAGGGTGACCTGGATTCCGCCGCCCGCGTGACCGAGGGCTCGGACACCGCGATCGCCCGCATCATCAGCAACGGCATCGCCCAGGCGCGCATCGAGAACAAGCGCAGCGAGATCGAAGTGGCGGCCGAGGAAGGCCTGATGGAAGTGCTGCCGGCGATCGAGAAGCGCACGCACTACCTCGGCACCTTCTCCAACATGTCGACCCTGCTGGGCCTGCTCGGCACGGTCATCGGCCTGATCGGCTCCTTCGCCGCGCTCGGCGCCGCCGACCCGGCCGAGAAGGCCGACCTGCTCTCCAAGGGCATCTCGGAGGCCATGAACTGCACGGCCTTCGGCCTGATGGTGGCCATCCCCTCGCTGCTGCTGCACTCCTACCTGCAGAGCCGCACGACCGAGCTGATCGACGGCCTCGAAGCCGTGGCCGGCAAGTTCGTCAACGCGCTCAGCAGCCGTCGCCGCTAAGCCGCCGCCACCCCGCCCCCTCGCGAGATTCCGATGTCCCAGCGAATCCGGCGTTTGCAGCGGCATCACAAGCAGCGTGCGCGCGCCGTGCATCTGAACATCGTCTCGCTGATCGACGTGTTCGCGGTGCTGGTGTTCTTCCTGCTGGTCAGCTCCTCGCTGGCCGCTGCCCGCCTCAACGTCATCAGCCTCAACCTGCCCTCGCCGGACCGTACGGCCACGCCCGAGCAACAGGACAAGCAGCCGCTCACGGTAACCCTGCGCAAGACCGAGCTGGTCGTCACCAGCGACGGCGTGACGCGCAACCTGGCCAACACGCCGCAGGGCTACAACGTGCAGGCGCTGTCCGACCTGCTGGTGGAAGTGAAGAAGTCCGATCCCTCCGAGCAGAACATCAACGTGCTGCTGGAACCCGACACTCCGTATGACGCCCTGGTCAAGGTGATGGACGCGGCCCGCATCACGCCGGCCGAGGCCCGCGCCTCCGGCCTGCCTCACGAGCTGTTCCCGCAGATCTCGATCGGCGACGCGACGGTGGAGGGCAGCTCGTTGCGAGCGCCTGCGCCGACCCCGGCGGTGGCGCCATGAGGAAGGAACGCATCGTCAAGCGCCTGGAGCGCCTGTCGCGCCAGTCCGGCCGCGACACCGAGATGAACATCGTCTCGCTGATCGACATCTTCGCGATCCTGGTGTTCTACCTGCTGGTCAACGCCCTGGTGGTGGAGATCCTGCCGAATCCCAAGGCGCTGAAGCTGCCGGAATCGCTGATCCAGGAAGAGCCGCGCGAGAACACGCTGGTGCAGGTGACGCTGGATGACGTGCTGGTCAACAACCGCCGCGTCATGACCGTGTCCGAGGCCCTGGCCACGGAAGGCAACATCCTGCCGTCGCTGAAGTCCGAGCTGCTGACCGCCCCGCTGATGCAGACCCCCGGCGCCGCCGGCCAGGTCACGCGCGGCGAGGTCAACATCATGGCGGACAAGGCGATCCCCTATCAGCTGCTCAAGAAAGTGATGGCGACCTGCACCGAGACGCGCTTCGCCAAGATCTCGCTGGCCGTGATCGAGAAGCACGGCGCCGGGGTGACTCCATGACCGGCCTCTGGTACGCAACGCCCGACAGCTGGCAGCTGCCGACGGAAGCCGACCGCCGCTTCAACCGCATCGTCGGAATCGCACTGCTGCTGTTCGTGATCGCCGGCATCCTGATCCCGTTCCTGAAGCTGCAGGGCCTCAAGGAAGGCGGCGGCGAAAGCACCGAGCAGCGCTACGTCAGCCTGATCCCGGAAGCCGAGATCGCCGAAAAGGTCGAGGAGCCCGCGCCCGCGCCGGAAGACAAGCCCAAGCCCGAGCAACCCAAGGCCGAGACCAAGAAGCAGGACAAGCCGCCCGAGCCCAGGCGCGAGGAGAAGATCGCCCCGCCGCAGCCGACGCAGGAACAGGTCGTGCAGAAGGCGCGCGAGACCGCCTCCCGCAGCGGCGTGCTGGCGATGCAGCAGCAGCTGGCGGAACTCAACAACCAGTCGCTGCAGGGTTTCGACTCGCCGCGCCCGCTGGAGACGATCACCGCCAAGGCCGGCACCGGCGCCACCGGGGCCGGCTCCGCCGCCGCCTTCGAGCGCAGCGCCGCCAGCGGCAGCTCCGGCATCGGCGCCAGCGGCAGCGGCGAAACCCGCCGCCAGAGCGGCGCCGGCATCGGCGACCGCCGCACCACGGTGGTGGAGAGCCCGATCGGCCGCGGACCGGACAAGACCAAGCCGGGCCAGGGTGGCGACAAGCTGCTCGCCGGCCGCTCGATCGAGGAGATCCAGCTGGTGTTCGACCGCAACAAGGGCTCGTTCACCTCGATCTACAAGCGCGCGATGATGGAATCGCCGGCCCTGGAGCAGGGTGGCGTGATCATCGTCAGCATCACGATCGCGTCGAGCGGCCAGGTGACCGACTGCAAGCTGGTGTCGAGCACCTTCAACGACCCGGATTTCGAGCGCAAGATCATCCAGCGCGTCATGTCGATGAACTTCGGCGCCAAGGATGTTCCGCCGTTCACCTATCCGAACTACCCGCTGCGCCTGCATCCGCCGGCCTGATCGCGGCCCACGGTCGTTTCGCTGTCCCTGAACGGGGGGTCTCACAAGAGGCCCCCCGTTTGTCATGGTGAAGGACGTTCCGACCTTCACCTGCCCGAACCATCCGATCGTTCTGTATCCCCCGGCGGAGGCCGCAAAACCCGGATCCGGCGAACGCTTGTGTTCCTGTAGTCCCTACGGGGGTGGCCTTTCCGGGGCCTCCCCCGTTTATCATTGGGCTCCCCTCAGGACCAAAAGAGCAGGACTAGCCATGGGTTTCCTTTCCGGCAAGAAGGCGCTGATCACCGGCGTCGCCAGCGACCGCTCCATCGCCACCGGCATCGCCGAGGCCTTCCACCGTGAAGGCGCGGAGCTGGCCTTCACCTACCAGGGCGAGCGCCTGAAGTCGCGCGTCGAGGAATTCGCCGCCAGCGTCGGCAGCAAGATCGTGATGCCGCTGGACGTGGTGGAAGACGCGCAGATCGACGAGGTGATGTCCGAGCTGCAGAAGCAGTGGGGCGGCCTGGACGTGCTGATCCACTCGATCGGCTTCGCACCGCGCGAGCAGCTGCAGGGCCGCTACCTGGACGCGGTGACGCGCGAGGGCTTCCGCATCTCGCATGACATCTCGGCCTACTCCTTCGCCGCGCTGGGCAAGGCCGCGCGTCCTCTGATGCAGGGCCGCAAGGCCTCGCTGCTGACGCTGACCTACCTGGGCGCCGTGCGCGCCGTGCCGATGTACAACGTCATGGGCCCGGCCAAGGCCTCGCTGGAAGCCAACGTGCGCTTCATGGCGGCCGATCTCGGCGAGCAGGGCATCCGCGTCAACGGCATCTCCGCCGGCCCGATCAAGACGCTGGCCGCGGCCGGCATCACCGGCTTCCGCGGCATGCTGTCGGCGGCCGAGAAGGCCTCCGCCCTGAAGCGCAACGTCAGCATCGAGGAAGTGGGCAATGCCGCCGCCTTCCTCAGCTCGGACCTGGCCTCCGGCATCACCGGCGAGATCCTCTACGTCGACGCCGGCTACAACGTCATGGGCATGAGCATCGAGTGAGCGAAGCCGTCGTCGCGACGGCCCTGCGGGCGCAGGGCCGCATCGGCGAGGGCGACTACGTCGCCGCGCAGTTCCTGCACCTGCGCCCCGGTCCCCTGCCCCTGGCCGCTCTCGGCCTGCTGGTCGCCGGCTGCGTCGTCGGTCTGGCGCTGACCCGCTCGCCGGTGCTGCTCAGCACCTGCGCCGCGCTGGCCAGCTACGTGGTGCTGGTGATGCCCTGGCGCGCACGCCGACGCTACCGCGCCAATCCCGCCATCGCGCGCCCGGTGCGCATCGCGATCGACGCAGAAGGCCTGCGCTTCGACCGCGGCGGCCGCGAGCAGGCGCTGCGCTGGGACCAGATCGGGCGCTGGCGCGGCAGCCGGCAGCTGGTGCTGCTGTACCCGGTGGAGAGCGGTTTCTACCTGGTACCGGCCGCGTTCTTCGCGCGGGCGGAGGATTTCGACGCGTTCACGGCGCTGTTGCGGGACCGCGTCGGTTCGCAGCAGTAACCGACACCCTGTAGGAGCGGCTGTCAGCCGCGAAGGGTGTCTACCATGACAACCGGCCCTCGCAGCTGACAGCCGCTCCTACAAAGGACTTGCGCTCCGCTGCTGCAGCACATCCTCCCCATCCAGCCGCGCCACCGTCACCGTGGCCACCGTATCGCCCAGCACGTTGACCGTGGTGCGGCACATGTCGAGCACGCGGTCCACCGCCAGGATCAGGCCCACGCCCTCCAGCGGCAGGCCGATGGCGCCCAGGATCAGCGCGATCGCCACCAGGCTGGCCGAGGGGATGCCGGCCACGCCGACCGAGGTCAGCAGCGCCATCAGTACGACTGTGAACTGCGTGGCCACGCCCAGTTCCAGGCCGTAGGCCTGGGCGATGAACAGCGCGGCGGCGCACTCGTAGAGCGCGGTGCCGTCGGTGTTGACGTTGGCGCCGATCGGCAGCACGAAGCCGGTGACGCGCTCGGACACGCCGGCACGCTCGCGCAGGCAGGACAGGGTCAGCGGCAGCGTGGCGTTCGAGGAGCTGGTGGAGAAGGCGGTGAGCAGGGCCGGGCCCACGGCGCGGAAATGCGCCAGCGGCGAGACCCGCGCCACCAGGCGCAGCACCAGCGGCAGGGTGATCGTCGCGTGCACCAGCAGGCCCAGCACCACCGCGACAAAGAACACCGCCAGCGGCCGCAGCGCGGCCAGGCCGGTCTTGGCGACGACCCCGCCGACCAGGGCGAAGACCCCCAGCGGCGCGAAACGCATCACCAGGTCGGCAATGCGCAGCATGGCCTGGTAGACGCCCTGCCAGAATTCCTGCTGCGTGCGCCGCGTGGCCTCCGGCAGCTGCGCCAGGGCCCAGGCGAACAGCAGGGTGAAGGTCACCACGCCGAGCATGTCGGCGTCGGCCGCGGCGCCGATGGGATTGGCGGGCACCAGGCGCTGCAGCACCGCCAGCAGGTCGCCGGTGCCGCGGTCGCGCACGCCGGCGACCACCTGCCCGGTGTCCGCCGCCAGTCCCAGGCGCTGCGCCGCGGGCACGCCGTCGATGATGCCGGGGGACAACAGGTTGACCATCAGCAGGCCGGTGAGGATCGCCAGCAGTCCGGTGCCCATGTAGAACAGCAGCGTGTGCCAGCCCATGCGGCCCAGGGTACGGCTGTCGCCGATGCCTGCCAGGCCGCAGATGATCGCCGAGACGATCAGCGGCACGATCAGCATCTTCAGCGCGTTGAGGAAGATCGTGCCGAAGAAGGCGCAGGTCTGCAGGAACCAGGGCGCCTCGCCGATCGTCATGCCGGCGACCAGGGCCAGGGCCAATGCGATCGCGATCTGCCAGTGCAGCTTCATGCCGAAGACCCCGGAAATGAAAAGACCGCCCGTAGACTGAACTACGGGCGGTCCGGGATGCAATGAAAGCGGGACTACTCGACCGGTGCCGGCGCCTCGGCCGGCGGGTTGACGATCTTGATCGCCACCTTCTCGCCGATCGCCTTCTGGTAGGCGGTGAACTCGGCGCCGGCCTGCATCTCGCGCAGGCGCGGACGCAGCTGGGTGAGTTCCTGCGCGCTCGGCGGCGTCGGATCACGCACCTCGGTCAGCGCCAGCACGGCGACGTTGCCGCTGCCCAGCACGATCTCGCTGTACTGCGGCTTGCCGGCGGCGGGGCGCGGCAGCTTGAACACGGTCTGCAGCAGCACCGGGTCTTCGCCCTGCTGGATGCGCTTGATCGCACCCGGCTGGCGCAGCTCGGCGCCGGCGGCGGCCACCGTCTCGGTCAGCGGCTTGCCGGCGCGCAGCTCGGCCAGCAGTTTCCTGGCATCGGCCTGGGCCTGGGTCTTGGCGACCTCGGCACGCAGTTCCTCGCGCAGGCCGTCGGCCACCTCGGCCAGCGGACGCTGGCGTGCAGGCTGGTACTCGGCCTTGCGGACCACCACCAGCTTGCTGTCGCCGACGCTGATGGGTTTGCTGTTCTCGGTGCCGTTGAGCACTTCCGGCAGGAAGGCCGCCTGCATGACCGCCGGGTTGGCAGCGATGCCGGCACCGACGCCGCGGGTGACCCAGTCGGTGGTCTGCACCTGCAGGCCCAGTTCCTTGGCCACCGGGTCCAGCGAGGCGTTGTTCTCGAAGGCCAGGGTTTCCAGTTTCTCCGCCAGCTCCTGGAAGCGCTTCTGCAGCTCGCGGTTCTGGTACAGAGTGACCAGTTCCTGCTGCACTTCCGGGTCGGCCAGGGGCCGCGTCACGGAGGCCTTCAGCTCGTCCAGGCGGATCAGCTGCCAGCCGAACTCCGTCTCGATCGGGCCGGCCACTTCACCGGACTTGAGGTCGAACAGCTCCTTCTCGAAGCTCTCCGGCATCTGGCCGCGCTTGACCCAGCCGAGGTCGCCGCCCTTGTCCTTGGACCCGGTGTCGTCGGAACTGGCACGGGCCACGTCGGCAAAGCTGGCGCCGCCCTTGACCTGCGCCGCCAGGCCTTCGGCCTTCTTCTTCGAGGCCGCCTTGTCGGCGCCGATGTTGACCAGGATATGGCTGGCCTTGCGCTGTTCCTGGGTGGTGAAGCGCGAAGCCTTCTCGGCATCGTAGATCGCCTTGAGCACGTCCTGGCCCGGGGCCGCGGACTTGGCCAGCGCCTCCTGCGACAGCTCGACGTAGGCCAGGCGGATGCGCTCCGGCGCCATCAGCTCCGCCTTCTTCTGCTCGTAGCGCGCCTTGACCTGCTCCTCGCTGACGCTGGCCTGGGCCAGGTACCTGGCGTTGTCGAACACGGCGTACTCCACCACGCGGTCCTGCATCGCCAGGCGCCAGGCCTGCTGCACGTCGGCGTCGGTGACGAACGCGGTTTCCAGCACGCCGCCGCGCATCTGTTCGATGGCGATGGAGTTGCGGATCTGTTCCTCGAAGCCTTCCGGCTGCAGCCCCTGGCGCGACAGCATCGAGCGGTAGGTCTCGGTGTCGAACTTGCCTTCCTTCTGGAAGGCCGGGATGCGGCTCAGGTAGTCGAACAGCACGGCGTTGTTGGCGCGGTAGCCGTTCTTGTCGGCGAACTGGCGCAGCATCGCCTCCTGGGTCATGTCGTCCAGCACCAGCTTGCGGAAGGATGCCTTGTTGAACTCCTCCGGCTTGAAGCCCTCGCCCATCAGCGAGACGTACTGGCGGAAGCGCTGTTCGTAGGTGTTGTCGAACTGCGACTGGTGGATCTTCTGTTTGCCGACCTTGGCTACGACGGGGTCACCGCCGCCGCCGCTGAAGGTCTCGATGCCGAAGAAGGCGAACGGAACGACGAGCAGGGCAACAATGAAGCCTGCGACAAGGCCGCTGGTGCGGTCACGGATCTGTTGAAGCATGGGTTCCTCAACTCTTTCGTCTGACAGAAGCTCAAAACGGCAAAGCCCGGTCAGAGCCGGGCTTTGTCGACATACGTATGGTGGGTTGCCAGGGACTCGAACCCCGAACCTACTGATTAAGAGTCAGCTGCTCTACCATTGAGCTAGCAACCCATACGACCGATTTTGGGGTGACCGACGGGGCTCGAACCCGCGACAACCAGAATCACAATCTGGGACTCTACCAACTGAGCTACGGCCACCATTGGTGAATTTCCCTACCCGGGGAAACTCAGGGCCGCGAATAATACCAGAACTCTTCCGGAGTCCAAAGCCTTTTTGAGGGACCGGGCTCCGAAGCACTTTTACCGGGCGCTCGAGACCCCATATTGCATTCAAAGGCGGCCAGGCAGAGAATCCCGGCCCCGGCGGATCCCCCGCCGGGGCCCTTGGATCAAGGATGAATCTTGTGAAGACCGGAGTACTGAAAATAACTGGTTCTGGCGCGACCCCGCGTCCGGCGCAGTCGCGCCCGGCCGCCGGCCTTCGCGCCGTGCCCGTCTGAACCGGTCTTCCAATGGCGGGAGGCCGGCGGCCTTCCGTACCCAACCCCGGGAGGCCTGGCCCCCGGGGTTTTTTGTTGTCTGGAGTTCCTGTCATGCGCATCACCGCCAAGTTCAGTGCCGGAATTGAGGCCCGCCGGGCCACGGGACACTTGCGCCCGGGTTCCGGCGAGCGCGGCACCCGGATTTCCGCGACCGCCCCGGGCGGTACCGGCATCCGCCAGCAAGACAGCGGCTGACCCTGCCTGCGCGAACGCATGGAGGGCGGCCAGACCCACGCATGCTGGGCCCCTCCGCCGCCAGCACCGGCGCGGGGTCCGAAGGACTCCAGATGAACAGGCAACTCCGCAACATCGGCATCATCGCCCACGTCGATGCCGGCAAGACCACCACCACCGAACGCATCCTCTACTACGCGGGGGCGACCCATCGCGTCGGCGAGGTCCACAGCGGCACCACGGTGATGGACTTCGACCCGCAGGAACGCAAGCGCGGGATCACGATCAACAGCGCCGCCACCACGGTGTTCTGGAACGGCGTGCAGATCAACCTGATCGACACGCCCGGCCACATCGACTTCAACATCGAGGTGAACCGTTCGCTGCGCGTGCTCGATGGCGCCGT
Organism: Solimonas sp. K1W22B-7; assembly: GCF_003428335.1. Taxonomy (GTDB): domain Bacteria; phylum Pseudomonadota; class Gammaproteobacteria; order Nevskiales; family Nevskiaceae; genus Solimonas_A. The sequence goes on along the minus strand of NZ_CP031704.1, from coordinate 551,217 downwards.
CGTCGTATTCGATGGCGTCGCCGGCGTGGAACCGCAGACCGAGACCAACTGGCGCCTGGCCGACCAGTACGGCGTGCCGCGGCTGGCCTTCATCAACAAGCTCGACCGCGTCGGCGCGGATTTCCTGCGCACGGTCGGCATGATGCGGGAACGCCTCAGCGGCCGGCCGCTGCTGCTGCAGCTGCCGCTGGCCGCAGACGACCGCGAAGAAGGTTTCCGCGGCGTGATCGACCTGGTCGGCATGCGCACGCTGGTCTGGGCCTCGGACAAGGCCGGGGCGGGCTACGCGGTGGGCGACATCCCGGAATCGCAGCAGGCGTTGGCGCGGCAGTACCGCGCGGCGCTGGAAGAGGCTGCGGCCGAGCAGGACGAAAGCCTGCTGCCGGCCTGGCTCGAAGGCCAGGCACTGACGGCGGACGAACTGCGTGGCGCGATCCGCAAGGGCACGCTGTCCGGCGCTTTCGTGCCGGTATTGGCGGGCTCGGCGTTCCGCAACAAGGGCGTCGAGCCGCTGCTGGACGCGGTGGTGGCCTACCTGCCGGCCCCGGGCGAAGTCCGCAAGGACGAAGCCCTGGCCGGCGCGGATGCCGACGGGCCGCTGGCGGCGCTGGCCTTCAAGGTGGTGAGCGACGACCACGGCACGCTGGTGTTCGTGCGCGTGTACCGCGGGCGGCTGCGGCCGGGCGACACGGTGCTCAACGCCAGCAACGGCCGGCGCGAGCGCGTCTCGCGCCTGTACGAGATCCACGCCGACAAGCGCGAGGAGCGCGAGTCGCTGGAGGCCGGCGACATCGCCGGCGTGCTGGGGCTCAAGGACACCCTCACCGGTGACAGCCTGAGCGACCCGGCGCATCCGCTGCTGCTCGAGAAGATCGAGGTGCCGGAACCGGTGATCGACGTGGCCATCGAGCCGCGCACGCAGGCGGACCAGCAGGGCCTGGGCAAGGCCCTGCAGGCGCTGTGCCGCGAGGACCCCAGCCTGAGGCTGCGGCAGGACCCGGAAACGGGGCAGACCATCCTGTCCGGCATGGGCGAACTGCAGCTCGAGGTCAGCCTCGAAAAGCTGCGCAGCAGGCATCGGGTGGACGTCGTCGTCGGCCGGCCGCAGGTGGCCTACCGCGAAACGATCTCCGCCCTCAGGGAGGTGACGCATGTGCACCGGAAGCAGACCGGCGGCCCCGGGCAGTTCGCCGAGCTGAAGCTGCGGCTGGAGCCGTTGCCCCGCGGCGAGGGCCTGCGCTTCGAGGACCGCGTGAGCGGCGGCGCGATCCCGCGGGAGTTCATCCCCGCGGTGGAAGCGGGCGTGCGGCGCGCGGCCGAGGCGGGTGTGCTGGCCGGGTTCCCGGCGGTGGACCTGCAGGCGACGCTGCTGGACGGCGGCTTCCACGAGAAGGATTCGTCGGCGCTGGCGTTCGAGCTGGCGGCGGCGGCGGCCTTCCGCGAGGCCTTCATGAAGGCCGGCCCGCTGTTGCTGGAACCGGTGATGGCGGTGGAAGTGGTGACGCCGCCGGATTACCTGGGCGACTGCATCGGCGACCTCAGCCGGCGCCGCGGCGAAATCCGCGCGCAGGCCCATCGCGGCAACGCGGTGGTCGTCGAAGCCTGGGTACCGCTGGGCGAGATGTTCGGCTACATCGGCACGCTGCGTTCGCTGTCTTCGGGCAGGGCGCAGTTCACGATGCAGTTCGGCCACTATGCCGCCGCACCGGCGGCCGTCACGAACCGGGTGCTGGCCCGGTAGCGGCAAGGGGCGCGGGGCAACCCGCGCCCTTTTTGCCGCCCCGCAGAAAATGGTGCGCCCGGAGAGACTCGAACTCCCGGCCCTGAATCATGGCGAAGTCGGTGACCGTCCATTCAATGGGCTTGTCCGCACGCGCCCGGAAATACGCGCCGAGCTTGCTTCGATCGCGGCAAAGGAGTCGCTGCGACCTGGCTGTGAAAGCTCTGGAATCCGCGACTATGGGCCGCCCTGCGGGTAGTCCTTGTTGTCCGCCGTATTGCGGACCTCGACACTGGTGACGCCGCCACTGATTCTGAAGCTGCAGTTGCTGTTGCCTGCACTGACGCAGACCCAGGCGGCGCCCAGCACGTCGGCGCTGTTGAACGAGTAGGTGTAGTTTGCGCGGAAGCTCTTCCGAATCCTGTCGGCTTCGGCCGGCTCCATGGTGACGATCGCGTAGTAGCTCAGCGTGCGCGTTTTTCCATCCGGGCCAACCACATTGCGCCGCTCGGTCTCGTATCCAGCTGTGTTACGCGCGGACATCACAGTAAATCCACGATAGAACGGCGTCAGGAGGTCAGGCGTTCCCTCGGAAATCTGCGCGGGGATCGAGATGCGCAGTTCCTTGCTCGCGGCGTCGTAGGTAGCGTTGGCCGCCTCCGAAGAGGTATAGCCCGTCAATCCTGCTGCAAAGGCTGCGACTCGGCTATCAAATGCACCCTGTGTCTCCGTCGATGACTTGTTGTTCGCCGAGTCCATCGCGTCATAGAGCATTCTCAGCGCCGGGTCCTCGGAAAGATTTTTCATATCTCCCGAATCGCCACCGCCACCGCCACACGACACCAACCCGAGCAGGACAACCCAAACCAGTCTCTTCATGTTTCCCTTTTTCCGACGATAGGCGCCGCGCATTCCAGCACAGAATGGCCGTTCACTTCAATCGTCGTCCCCACCATGGCCGCGCACGCGGCCGATGATGGCGTAGTTCTCGCCCACACTGGGCTCCGGAGGATACTTGGACTGATCCGCATCCCGATGATGCAGCGGATACTGGATGTGCTCAGCGCTGGGCTATCCGGCGACCTGGAAGGGTAGGTTGAAGTAGCCGGTGCCCTGGCAATCCTTGTTGACCGCAAAGGTCCAGTTCTTGAATTTCTTCACATCGATGCCTGTGAAGGCTGAAATGGTGCGCCCGGAGAGACTCGAACTCCCGGCCCTCTGGTTCGAAGCCAGATGCTCTATCCAACTGAGCTACGGGCGCTTTAACAGATAGAAACTCAGCTGCCCGGCCGCGCCGCCTGCAAGCCGCTGATCGAGGCGGCAATGCGTTCGGCCGCCATGCCGATGGCGATGAGTCCGTCGGTCAGGGTCTTCATCAGCTTGTCCCAGGGCTCGGTGTCCTGGTCGGGGAAGGGCTGGTCGACCTCGTCGATCAGCTCCTCCATCAGCTTCAGGCCCTGCTTCCACTGGTCATGCTCGGCGCCATGCTGCAGCAGGCGCTTCATCAGCAGCGGGCCCCAGGCCGAGGTCAGGAACTTCATGGCGGGCTCGGGCACGTTGCGGCCGAAGGTGGCCATCTCGACCTGGCGCATGACCAGGCGCCGCACCTCGCCGAGGATGGCCTGGCGGCGCGCCTCGGCCTCTTCCTTCTTCCACTCGAAGAACTTCTGGATCTGTGCCTCGTCGATCGGAGCCTGGGTCAGCATCGCCTCGCGCACGAATTCCGGCGCCAGGTCGAACTGCACCAGGACCTGCTGCAGGCGCTCCACTGCGCGCCGCGCCTCGGCGTTGCCGGTCAGGCGCGAGGTGGCGGACTTCAGCATCAGGTCGTTGACCAGGCTGTTGATCGGATGGGTCGCGGCGGTGAACAGCGTGGAATCGGCCAGCGCCGACTTGACCACCGGGAAGCGCACCGACTCGTGCTGGGAGCGGAACTCCTCCGGCAGCATGGCATCGGCGATCGCCTCGTTGATGAAGCGCCCGGCCAGCGACATGCGCTGCAGCGGCACCCAGCGCTGGTCGTCGGCCACGCCGGGGATCGAATGCGGGCCGGTAAGGCTCAACAGGTCGGCGGCCAGGGAGCCGTCGGTGTAGGCGCCGTCGATCGCGTTGCCGGCGAAGTTCTTGAGCATCGACACCGTGTTCGGGTCGATCTGGGGCGGCGGCACCAGCTCGCGCTTGATCACCGGTGCCACCGGCATCGGCGGCGCGATCGGAGGCGAAGGCGGAGGCGCAGCGGCCGGGGCCGGTGCGGCAGGCTGTGCCGGGCCCTCCTGGCTGGCGCGGGTGGCAGCGGTGCTGATCACCTTGATCGAGGCGATCAGCGACTCGTAGAGCTGGCCGAGCTGCGGCACCACCGCCTGGTCGAAGCGCTGGAACAGCGCCTGGCGCTGCGACGCCGGCCAGCCGATTTCGGTGGCGGTTTCCTGCAGGGTGCGGACCAGGCTCGCCGGAGCCACGGCGCGGGTGTAGATCGGGATGTACAACAGCAGCCGCAGGCGATCGACGCGGGCATCGAGCTCGCCGACCGTCTTGCGGTGCAGGGATTCGGCACGCAGCTCGGCGTTGGCGGACTGCACCGCGGCCTCGGAATTGCGGGGCTCGCCCGGCACTTCGCGGCGTGCGGCCTCACCACCGGTCAGGGCCTCGTCGACGCGCTGGACATAGGTTTCCAGCCAGCCCGCGCCCTTTTCGGCAACCAGCATCGCCAGTTCGCCGAAGGCATGCTGCACCTGCAGGTCGCTGGCACCGAAAGCCAGTTCGGTGAAGTCGGCCGGGAGACGCTGGACGAAGGCGGCGAACAGGTCGGTCAGGGTGCTGCGGACGGTCTTGCGCAGCTCCTCGCCGGCGGCCAGGCCCAGGCGCTTGAGGTGCGCGGCCTGCTGCATCGATGGCGGAGCGGCCTTCGGATCGCCGGGTAGGCTGCCCTTGGTCATTGCGTGATCACGGTCCCGGCAAGCCGCGCACGCAACGGAAACTGCGGGCCGCAGGAAGCGCGCCCCCATCCCGGCCGTCGACGGCACTTTTGCTTTTGCATACTGGGTATTCCGCCCTCACTGCGCCCGTGGCTGCTGCTTGGCAACCGCTCTATGCCGGTCTCCCGCCGGCACCCGCAGTATCCGGTTGTTCCGGTCACGGCCGCAAGGCCGGGTTCCGCGCCTGGTGCGTCAGGCACTCCCCGACCCTTCGGGCCGCACCCCCGGGCCTCAGGGGGCCGGGGTACCGTCCAGCTGGTACCGGGGCGAGCGCGGGCCATAGAGGATTCCGGCGGGCCGGCCCGCGGACAGCAGGCGCGCGCTGGTCACCGCCGCCATGTCGTGGCTGGCATCGCTGACGTTCTCGATGATCTGGTGGATCACCGCCTCGACCAGCAGGCCGACCAGCCCTCCCTGCGAGTTGCCGCCACGATTCTCGGCGCTGGAGGCGCTGGCCGAGCCGGCCCACAGGATGGCGCCGTTGCGCAGATCCACCAGGCGGGCGTCGGCGGTCACCACGCTTTCGCTCTGGATCACGCGGTAGACCGTGCCGTACTGGCGCACCTGGATATACAGGGCGGCGTCGGCCCCGAAGATCTCGCGCAGCCTGGCCGGCGGCACGTCCACGATCTCGGCCGGATTGCTGAGGCCGTTCTGGCGGAAGGTCTCTTCGACCAGGGTCACCGGCAACACGTAGTAGCCGGATTCGGCCAGCGGCTGGGTGACCCAGGACATCAGGCTGTGGCTGGCCTGCACGGCGGTCGAGGTATTGACCGGCGGCAGCACCAGGATCGACCGCGGGCGGCTCTGGCGGAAGGCCGTGTAGTCGTAGCCCGGCGGGGTGACGCAGCCGCTCAGCAGCAGCACGGCGGCACAGCATGCGGCGGCAGCGCGCAGGGCGTTCATCGTGCGTCTCCGACTTTCCGCGCCGCTAACCGGGCGAGCAGGAAATCCATGTAGGGCTTGGCTTCCGGGAACAGGGTTTCTTCCGCCTCGAAGGCGCCCCTGGCCTTGTCCAGCTGCCCGGTGTTCAGGTACAGCAGGCCCAGGTGCGCGTTGAAGCCGGGCGGCAGGGCCTCGCCCCTGGACTGCGCGCGCTGTGCGATCTGCTCCAGCCGGACCTGCTGCGCTTCCGGCGAGTCGCCCTTGAAGTGCGAGTAGACCACCGGCTGGTAGTCGCCCCAGTAATACAGCGTCTTCTGCGGCGTCACGCAGCCCGCCAGCGTGGCTGCCAGCAGCACCGCCAGCCCATGGCCGGCGCGCCGGATTCCTTTTTCCATCATTCCCCGTTCCCCCAATCCCGCCGCGGCTTACTTCGACGGCGTCCAGGCACCGGATTCGACGCCCCGGACCAGGTTGTTCACGGCCTCGCGGATCGCCAGGTCCAGCACCTTGCCGTTGAGCGTGGAGTCGTAGCTGGCGGTGCCACCGAAGCCGATGACCTCGCGGTTGGAGAGGCTGTATTCGCCGCTGCCCTGCGAGGAGAACACCACCTCGGAGGTACCGACGTCGACGATGTTCAGGTTCACCTTGGCGTAGGCGATCTGCTCCTTGCCGCTGCCGAGGATGCCGAACAGCTGCTGGTCGCCGACTTCCTTGCGGCCGAACTCGGTGACGTCGCCGGTGACCACGTAGTCGGCGCCCTTGAGCTTCTGCGCCGTGCCCTTGAGCTTGGCCTCCTGGCCGATCTCGGCCATGTTGTCGCGGTCCAGCACGTTGAAGCGGCCGGTCTGCTGCAGGTGCGTCACCAGGATGGTCTTGGCCTGGCCGCCGAGGCGGTCGACGCCGTCGGAGAAGATGCCACGCATGTAGCTGGAGCGGTTGTCGAACTTGCCCACGGAGATCGGGCTGCGCGCGCCCCGCCAAGGCGTGCCGGCCGATTCGACCTTGGCGACTTCCAGCGTGCGGTGGCTTTCGGTGGCACAGCCGGCCAGGGCCAGGATGGCCGCCAGCGCGATACCCGAAGACAGCTTCTTCATGGAGTGAGTCCTTGGAACGGTGAGGAAGGGATGCCAGGGCGGCCATGAGGGGCAGCCACAGGGGGGAATATGGCGCGCCTGGAGGGAATCGACGAATCCGCAGGAGCGGATTCGAGCGTTAGCCCTGAGCGCAGCGAAGGGTGAGGCCCAGGGATGGGCCGAACAACCTCCGGCCCGCAGGGTCGGGGGTGAGATTGCATTAGCGATGGTCCCGGGAATATGGCGCGCCTGGAGGGAATCGAACCCCCGGCCCTCGACTTAGAAGGTCGATGCTCTATCCAACTGAGCTACAGGCGCAGACTTGCATTCGGTGCAACTCCAATGATGCCACGCCTCCCTGGTCCCCGGTCGATAACCGCTAGAATTCACGCATGAATCCCTGGCTGATCCCCCTGCTGAGCCTGGCCGGCGCCCTGTTCGGCGCCTACATCGGCGGCCTGCTCGCCCGGCGCCGGTCGAACGACGACTCGCGCTCGCTGGAGCCACTGTTCGAGCGCGGGGAGCGCACGGCGCGCGAGGAAGCGGCCAATTCCCGCCGCGAGGCCGCGGAACTGGCGCGTTCGCAGCGCGGCGAGCTGACCGGCTTGCTGGGCGGCTTCGGCCAGCAGCTGCACAGCCAGCAGGACAGTCTGCGCACCGTGGTGGCCGAACGCCTGGACGGCTTTGCCGCCGAGTTGCGCCTGCAGAACCAGCGCCTGGCCGAGACGCAGCAGCAGTTCGTCGCGCAGGCCGGCAGCACCCGCGAAGAGCAGGCCCAGGGCCTGCAGCGCTTCGGCGAAACCCAGCGCGCGGCCCTGGCCCAGCTGGTGGAAACCCAGACACGCCAGGCCGAAACCCTGCGCGCCGTGGTGGAGGCCGGCCTGCTGGCGCTGCGCACCGAGAACGCCGAAAAGCTGGAGCAGATGCGCCAGACGGTGGACGAGAAGCTGCACGAGACGCTGGAAAAGCGCCTGGGCGAGTCCTTCAAGCTGGTCAGCGAGCGCCTGGAGCAGGTGCACAAGGGCCTGGGCGAGATGCAGACACTGGCCACCGGAGTGGGCGACCTGAAGCGGGTGCTGGGCAACGTCAAGGCGCGCGGCATCTTCGGCGAGGGCCAGCTCGGTGCCCTGCTGGAACAGGCGCTGACGCCCGAGCAGTACTCGGCCAATGTCGCCGTGCGGCCCGGGAGCAACGAGCGAGTCGAGTTCGCCATCCGCCTGCCCGGCCGTGCCGGCGACGACGTGCCGATGTGGCTGCCGATCGACGCCAAGTTCCCGCGCGAGGACTACGAGCGGCTGGTAGAGGCCCAGGACCGCTCGGATACCGAGGCCACCAAGGCCGCGGCCGCGCAGCTGGAACGCGCCGTCCGCACCCAGGCCAAGCTGATGGAAAAGTACGTCTGCCCGCCGCACACCACCGACTTCGCCGTCATGTTCCTGCCGACCGAGGGTCTGTACGCCGAGGTGCTGCGCCGGCCGGGGCTGTTCGAGGCGCTGCAGCGCGAGTACCGCGTCAACGTCGCCGGGCCCACGACCCTGCTGGCGATCCTCAACAGCCTGCAGATGGGCTTCCGCACGCTGGCGATCGAGCAGCGCTCCAGCGAGGTCTGGCAGGTGCTGGGGGCGGTAAAGGCCGAGTTCGGCAAGTTCGGCGAGGTGCTGGACAAGGTCAAGAAGAAGCTCGACGAGGCCAGCAACCATATCGAGCAGACCAATGTGCGCAGCCGCGCCATCAGCCGCAGCCTGCGCGACGTCGAGGCCCTGCCGGAGGGGCCCGGGGTACCGGCCATCGCCCCGGACGGGGATGCCGAGTCCTAGGGCCTGTTAAAATACGGCCTTGTCCGGAGTCCCGCTGCACATGTCCACCCCGCGTACGCCTGCCCGCGCGAAGGCAAAGAGTCCCAAAGTCGGTTTTGTCTCCCTGGGTTGCCCCAAGGCGCTGGTCGACTCCGAACGCATCCTGACCCAGCTGCGCGCCGAGGGCTACGAAACCGTGCCCAGCTATGACGCCGCCGACGTGGTGGTGGTCAACACCTGCGGCTTCATCGACTCGGCGGTGGAGGAATCGCTGGACGCCATCGGCGAGGCCATGGCCGAAAACGGCAAGGTCATCGTCACCGGCTGCATGGGCACCGGGCCCAAGGCCCAGGTGGTGCGCGACAAGTATCCCGACCTGCTGTCGATCAGCGGCCCGCAGGATTTCGGCAGCGTGATGAAGGCGGTGCACGCGGCGGTGCCGCCGGCGCACGATCCCTTCTTCGACCTGCTGCCGCCGCAGGGCATCAAGCTGACGCCGCGGCACTACGCGTACCTGAAGATTTCCGAGGGCTGCAACCACAAGTGCAGCTTCTGCATCATCCCCTCGATGCGCGGCCGCCTGAACTCGCGGCCGGTGAACGAGGTGCTGGTGGAGGCCGAGAAGCTGGCCAAGGCCGGCGTCAAGGAACTGCTGGTGATCTCGCAGGACACCAGTGCCTACGGCGTGGACCGCAAGTACGCCGGCGGAGCCTGGCGCGGCAAGGAATACCAGAGCTCGCTGCTGGACCTGTGCAACGGCCTGGGCGAACTCGGCCTGTGGACGCGCCTGCACTACGTCTACCCCTACCCGCACGTCGACGGGATCATCCCGCTGATGGCGGAGGGCAAGATCCTTCCCTATCTCGACATCCCCTTCCAGCATGCTTCGCGCAGTGTGCTCAAGGCGATGAAGCGCCCGGCTGCGGCCGAGGACACGCTGGAGCGCTTGGCCGCCTGGCGCAAGATCTGCCCTGATCTCACCGTGCGCAGCACCTTCATCGTCGGCTTCCCCGGCGAGACCGACAAGGACTTCGAGGAACTGCTGTCCTGGCTCAAGGAAGCACAGCTGGACCGCGTCGGCTGCTTCGAGTATTCGCCGGTGGAAGGCGCCACCGCCAATGCCCTGCCCGGCGCGGTACCGGACGAGGTCAAGCACGAGCGCCATGCGCGCTTCATGCAGCTGCAGCAGAAGATCAGCAAGGCCAAGCTCAAAGAGAAGATCGGCGAGGAGATCGAGGTGCTGGTGGACGGCCTCGACGAGGAAAGCGGCGTGATGGTGGGCCGCAGCAAGGCGGATGCGCCGGAGATCGACGGCAAGGTCTATCTGTCCACCGACCAGCCCTTGCGCGCGGGGCAGATCGTGACGGCGCGGGTGATCCAGGCGAGCGAGTACGACCTGAACGCGGAAGTGGTGTAACGGCAAAAAACCTCTCGTCCGCAAATGAACGCGAATAGACGCAAATAAAGCATTCGCGTTGATTTGCGCTCATTCGCGGACTGCCTGTCTTTAGCCCAGCAGGTAACTCCACAGCGGCACCGTCACCAGCGACAGCAGGATGCCGCTGCCGAGTATGGTGTTGGCCAGCGGCGGGTCCAGGTGGTGCTGGTCGCAGAGGATCGCGGCGGAGATCATCGGGGCCATGGCGGCCTGCAGCACGCCGATGGTCAGCACCAGGCCGGTCACGCCGGTGGTCAGGCCCAGGGCCAGCATGATCAGGGGCGCTATCAGCAGCTTCCAGCCCAGGGCCAGCGCCAGCGGCGCGGCCTGACCGCCGCCGAACTGCAGGCGCAGGCGCAGGCCCACCGAAAACAGCGCCAGCGGCACCAGGGTCTGGCCGACACGGTGCAGCACCTCCTCCGCGGGGCCAGGCCAGCCGACGAACTGGCCGACGAACACGCCGGCGACCAGGGCCAGGAAGGGCGGAAACAAGGCCACGCGCATGACGATCTCGCGCGGTTTCGGCTGCTTGCCCGAGTAGATCGCGGACACCAGCACGCCACCGACGGCGAGCGCGACGAAGCAGCCGAGCTGGTCGGCGACGACACCCAGGGCCAGGCCCTCGCGGCCGCGCAGGGCTTCCAGTAGCGGGAAGCCGACGAAGGAGGTGTTGCCCAGGCCTGTCATCAGGATCATGCAGCCGATGCGCGCTCGGCTCCAGCCGAGAGCGCCGCCAAGCAGCTGGAACACCAGCGCCGCGCCGATGAACACCAGCCACTGCGTGACCACCAGGAACCACAGCTGCGGGTCGAAGTGCAGCCGCGGGATCAGCTCCAGCACCAGCGCCGGCAGCGCGATGTTGATGACCCACCAGTTGAGTCCCTGCGGCAGGCCCATGGGTGGATGCGCAAAGCGTGCGATCAGCGCGCCGAGCGTCAGGCAGACCAGCAGCAACAGGATCGGCGTCACGACGGGCCCGCGTTTACTCGACCGTGACCGATTTGGCCAGGTTGCGCGGCTGGTCGACGTCGGTGCCCTTGAGCACGGCGACGTGGTAGGCCAGCAGCTGCAGCGGTACGGTGTAGACGATGGGGTCGATCAGCTCGTCGGCGTGCGGCATGCCGATGACAGTGACGCCCGGCGCGTCCTTGAAGCCGGCCTCGCGGTCGGCGAACACGATGAGTTCACCGCCGCGCGCGGCGACTTCCTGCAGGTTGGACTTCACCTTCTCCAGCAGCTCGTCGTTGGGCGCCACGGCGATCACCGGCATGTGCTCGTCGACCAGGGCCAGCGGGCCGTGCTTGAGCTCGCCGGCGGCGTAGGCCTCGGCGTGGATGTAGGAGATTTCCTTGAGCTTGAGCGCGCCCTCCATCGCCACCGGCGACATCGAGCCGCGCCCCAGGAACAGGGCATGCTGCTTGTGGATCAGGCGCTCGGCCAGCTTCTGCAGCTGCTGGTCCTGGCGCAGCACGGCCTCGACCACGCCGGCAGCGGACTCCAGTGCCTTGACGTAGCGGCGCTCGGCCTCGGGCGACAGGCCGTTGCGGCGCGCCAGCAGCAGCATCACCAGGGCCAGCGCCATCAGCTGGGTGGTGAAGGCCTTGGTACTGGCGACGCTGCGCTCGGGACCGGCATGCGTCATCAGCGCGATGTCGGACTCGCGCACCAGCGAGGACTCGGGTGCGTTGCAGACGACCAGCGAGGCGGCGATGTCCTTGCCCTTGGCATGGCGCAGCGCTTCCAGCGTATCGGCGGTTTCGCCGGACTGCGAGATGGTGATGAACAGCGTGTCGGGCTCGATCACCGGATCGCGATAGCGGAACTCGCTGGCCAGTTCGACCTGGCAGGGCACCTTGGCGATCTGCTCGAACCAGTAGCGCGCCACCATGCCGGCGTGCGAGGAAGTGCCGCAGGCCACCAGACGCACGCGCTTGATCCGCGCCAGCAGCTCGCCGGCCTTGGGGCCGAGACAGGCTTCCAGCACGCGGCCGTCGGACAGGCGGCCTTCCAGGGTGTTGGCCAGGGCAGTCGGCTGCTCGAAGATTTCCTTCTGCATGAAGTGCCGGTAGCTGCCCTTGTCCACGGCGTCCGAGCTCAGGCTGGAGACGTGCAGCTTGCGCTCCACCGCACGACCCTGGGTGTCGATGATGCTATAGCCGTCGGTGCGGATCTCGGCAACGTCGCCTTCTTCCAGGTAGACGAAGCGGTTGGTCACCGGCAGCAGCGCGAGGGCGTCGGAGGCGGCGAAGTGCTCGCCGATGCCGATGCCGATCACCAGCGGGCTGCCCTTGCGCGCCAGCATCATGCGGCCCGGATCACGGCCGCAGATCACGGCCAGCGCGTAGGCGCCGTGCAGGCGCGGCAGCACCGCGATCATGGCGGCGCGCAGGCCGGCGCCCTGCTTCATCTGCTCGTGCACCAGGTGCGCGACAACCTCGGTGTCGGTTTCCGAGCTGAAGGCATAGCCCTTGGCCTTGAGCTCGGCGCGCAGCTCGTCGTGGTTCTCGATGATGCCGTTGTGCACCAGGGCGACGTCGCCGGACACGTGCGGATGCGAGTTGCGCTCCGCCGGCACGCCATGGGTGGCCCAGCGCGTGTGGGCGATGCCGGTGCCGCCGTTGTTCGGCGCCTGCACCAGCGCCGCTTCGAGCTGCGCGACCTTGCCGACCGCGCGCGTCAGGTGCAGCTGGCCCACCGCATCGATGACGGCGACGCCCGCCGAATCGTAGCCGCGATACTCGAGGCGCTTGAGGCCCTCGATCAGGATGGGGGTGACGTTACGCTGAGCTACCGCACCGACGATGCCGCACATGGGGAATCCTTGTCTCTTGTGCTCTGGTGGCCGGCCCGGGCATCCCGCCCGTGTCCTGCTGCCTATTTCTTCTTGACCGGGCGCTTCCAGCCCGGGATGGATTTCTGGTCGCGCGCGCGGCAGATCGTCAGCGCGCCGGCCGGTGCAGTCTTGGTAATCGTTGAGCCGGCGGCGATGAAGGCGCCGCGCTCGATCGTCAGCGGCGCCACCAGCTGCGAATCGGTGCCGATGAAGGCGTCGTCGCCGATGGTGGTGACGTGCTTGTTGGCGCCGTCGTAGTTGCAGGTGATGACGCCGGCTGAGACGTTGACGCGCTCGCCGATCACCGCATCGCCGAGATAGGCCAGGTGCCCGACCTTGGCACCCTTGCCCAGCCGCGCCTTCTTCAGTTCCACGAAGTTGCCGACGTGGACGTTCTCGCCCAGCACCGACTCCGGGCGCAGGCGCGCGAAGGGGCCCAGGTCGGAGCCGGCGCCGACCTCGCTGTCCTCGATCACGGTGTTGGCCTTGACGATCACGCCGTCGCCCAAGCTGGCGTTGCGCAACAGCACGTTGGGCCCGATGCGCACGCCGTGACCCAGGCGCACGCGGCCCTCGATCACGACATTGACGTCGATCTCCACGTCCTGGCCGTGCTCGAGCGAGCCGCGCAGATCGAAGCGCGCCGGGTCGAGCAGGGTCACGCCCGCGCGCATCAGGTCTTCGGCCTGGTTGCGCTGGTGCTGGCGCTCCAGCGCGGAGAGCTGCAGCTTGTCGTTGACCCCCTCCACTTCCCAGGCCGCTTCCGGCCGGGCGGTGTGGATCGCCACGCCCTCGGCGGAGGCCAGGCCGATGATGTCGGTGAGGTAGTACTCGCCCTGCTTGTTGTCGTTGCGCAGCTTCGGCAGCCAGTCATGCAGCAGGGCATTGGGCACGCAGAAGATACCGGTGTTGACCTCGCGCACGGCCAGTTCCGCGGGGCTGCCGTCCTTCTGCTCGACGATGCGCTGCACCCGGCCCTGCGTGTCGCGCAGGATGCGGCCGTAGCCGGTCGGGTCGGGCATCTCCAGCGTCAGCAGCGACAGGCTGCGCCCGTCGCGCACCATCTCCACCAGCTTCTTCAGGGTCTGCGGGCGGATCAGCGGCACGTCGCCGTAAAGGATCAGCGTCCGGCCCTGGGCAGGGAGCTGCGGCAGCGCCACCCGCACGGCATGGCCGGTGCCCTTCTGCTCGGCCTGCTCCACCCAGCCGACGCCGGCCGCGGCGAAGAACGCGCGGACCTGCTCGCCGCCATGACCGTAGACCACACTGGTGGTACCGGCGGCGCCCAGGGCGGCGGCGGCATCCAGCACATGGGCCAGCAGCGGCCGGCCCGCCAGGGGCTGGAGGACCTTGGGCAACCGCGACTTCATGCGCGTGCCCTTGCCCGCGGCGAGAACGACTACCGACAAATCTTGCATGCAGAGGATTTCCGCAAGAAACGAACCATGATTTTACATGAGGCCGGACCCGGCCCGTTGAGACCCCGGACGGGGGGAAATGTGCCCGGAAACGAAAAAGCCCGCAGATTTGCGGGCTTTTTCACCTTTTCCGCCCTGTTTCAGCGGGAAGGGTTCTTCAGCTTCTGTACGAACTGCAGGCGGGCGGCGGCCTCGATCAGCTCCGACTGGGCCTTGGCCAGGTCCATCTCGCCCTTGGCGCCGGCCAGCTTCTCTTCGGCCGACTGCTTGGCCGCCAGGGCGGCGGCCTCGTCGGCGTCCTTGGCGCGCAGGGCGCTGTCGGCCAGCACGGTCACGAGATGCGGCTGCACCTCGAGAATGCCGCCGCCGACGAAGAAAGACTGCTCGGTACCGTCAAGCAGCTGCACGCGCACCGCGCCCGGCACGAGCCGGGTCAGCAGCGGCGTGTGGCGCGGCGCAATGCCGACCTCGCCCATTTCGGCCGGGGCGAACACCATCAGGGCTTCGCCCGTATGGATCTGCCCTTCGGCGGAAACGATGTCTACGTGAATGGATGCCATGGGCTATTCCCTAAGGAAGCTTAGAGCTTCTTGGCCTTTTCGACGGCTTCGTCGATCGAGCCGACCATGTAGAACGCCTGCTCCGGCAGGTGATCGAACTCGCCGTCGACCAGGCCGCGGAAGCCGCGGATGGTTTCCTTCAGCGTGACGTACTTGCCGGGCGAACCGGTGAAGACCTGGGCGACGAAGAACGGCTGCGACATGAAGCGCTGGATCTTGCGGGCGCGGGACACGGCACGCTTGTCGTCTTCCGACAGCTCGTCCATGCCCAGGATCGCGATGATGTCCTTCAGTTCCTTGTAGCGCTGCAGCACGCCCTGCACGTCGCGGGCGGTGTTGTAGTGATCGGCGCCGATGACGTTCGGGTCCAGCTGGCGGCTGGTGGAGTCCAGCGGGTCGATGGCCGGGTAGATACCCAGCGACGCGATGTCACGCGACAGCACGACGGTGGAGTCCAGATGCGCGAAGGTGGTCGCCGGGGACGGATCGGTGAGATCGTCGGCCGGAACGTAGACGGCCTGGATCGAGGTGATCGAGCCCTTCTTGGTGGAGGTGATGCGCTCCTGCAGAACGCCCATTTCCTCGGCCAGGGTCGGCTGGTAGCCCACCGCCGACGGCATACGGCCAAGCAGCGCGGACACTTCGGTGCCGGCCAGGGTGTAGCGGTAGATGTTGTCGACGAAGAACAGCACGTCGCGGCCTTCGTCGCGGAAGTACTCGGCCATGGTCAGGCCGGTGAGCGCGACGCGCAGGCGGTTGCCCGGCGGCTCGTTCATCTGGCCGTACACCATCGCGACCTTGGACTCGCCGAGGTTCTTCTCGTTGATGACGCCCGATTCCATCATCTCGTGATAGAAGTCGTTGCCTTCACGGGTACGCTCACCGACGCCGGCGAACACGGACAGACCCGAGTGCGCCTTGGCGATGTTGTTGATGAGCTCCATCATGTTGACGGTCTTGCCCACGCCGGCGCCGCCGAACAGGCCGACCTTGCCGCCCTTGGCGAACGGGCAGAGCAGGTCGATGACCTTGATGCCGGTTTCCAGCAGCTCGGTGGAGCCCGCCTGGTCTTCGTACGTCGGGGCGGCACGGTGGATCGCCCACAGTTCCTTGGACTCGACCGGACCGACTTCGTCGATCGGCTCGCCCAGCACGTTCATGATGCGGCCGAGGGTCCCCGGGCCGACGGGCACGGAGATCGGGCCGCCGGTGTTGGTGACGGCCAGGCCACGCTTGAGGCCTTCGGAGGCGCCCAGAGCGATGGTGCGGACGGTGCCGTCGCCCAGCTGCTGCTGCACTTCCAGGGTCAGGTCGGTGCCCGTGATCTTGAGTGCGTCGTAGATCTTGGGGATGGAATCACGCGGGAATTCGACGTCGACGACCGCGCCAATGACCTGAACAATCTTGCCGGAGCTCATTTGAGTTTCCTCTAACCGAATACTGTTGCGTTAAACCGCGGCGGCGCCGCCGACGATTTCTGAAATTTCTTTGGTGATCGAAGCCTGACGAGCCTTGTTGTAGATCAGCTGCAGGTTGGTGATGATCTTGCCGGCGTTTTCGGTCGCCGACTTCATCGCCACCATGCGCGCCGACTGCTCGCAGGCCGCATTCTCGATCACCGCCTGGTAGACCTGCGACTCGATGTAGCGCTGCAGCACGAAGTCGAGCAGGCCCGCCGGGGTGGGCTCATAGATGTAGTCCCAGTGAGCCAGCAGCTTCTCGTCCTTGACCTGCTCCACCGGGAGGATCTGACGGACCTGCGGGCGCTGGGTCATGGTGTTGACGAAGGTGCTCGACACCAGGAACAGGCGGTCGATGCGGCCTTCGCGATAGGCGTCGGTCATCACCTTGATCACGCCCAGCAGCTGGTCCAGGTGCGGACGGTCGCCGAGGTGGGTCTGGGTGGCCGTGACGTTGCCGCCCAGGCGCTTGAAGTACGACACCGCCTTGTTGCCGATCAGGGACAGCTCGACCTCGATGCCCTTTTCCTTCATCTCGCGCAGGCTCTTGAGCACGGCGCGGAACACGTTCACGTTCAGGCCGCCGGCGAGGCCGCGGTCCGAGGTGATGATGATGTAGCCGACACGCTTGGCCTCACGCTCCACCATGAACGGGTGGACGTACTCGGCGTTGGCCTGTGCGATGTGGCCCAGCGTACGGCGGATCTTCTCCGCGTACGGACGGGCCTGGGCCATGCGATCCTGCGCTTTGCGCATTTTCGACATGGCGACCTTTTCCATCGCGCGCGTGATCTTCTGCGTGTTCTTTACGCTTTTGATCTTGGTGCGGATTTCTTTGGAGCCGGGCACGGCGCTGTCCTGGTCAGTACTTAGATGGCGGACTGCTTGACGTAGGCGTCCATCGCCGACTTCAGGCCGGCTTCGAGCGCGTCGTTCCAGTCACCGCTGTTCAGCTTGCCCAGCAGTTCCTGCTGGCTGTTGCCGAGGAACTGGTGCAGGCCGGCTTCCCAGGCCAGGATCTTGGTGACCGGGACCACGTCGATGTAGCCCTTTTCCACCGCGTACAGCGTGGCGGCCATCAGGCCCACCGACAGCGGCAGGTACTGCTTCTGCTTCATCAGCTCGGTGACGCGCTGACCGCGCTCGAGCTGCTTGCGGGTGGCTTCGTCCAGGTCCGAGGCGAACTGGGCGAAGGCCGCGAGTTCGCGGTACTGCGCCAGGGCGATACGGATGCCGCCGGAGAGCTTCTTGACGACCTTGGTCTGCGCGGAGCCGCCGACGCGGGACACGGAGATACCGGCGTTCATGGCCGGGCGGATGCCGGCGTTGAACAGGTCGGTTTCCAGGAAGATCTGGCCGTCGGTGATCGAGATCACGTTGGTCGGAACGAACGCGGAAACGTCACCCGCCTGGGTTTCGATGATCGGCAGCGCGGTGAGCGAGCCGGTCTTGCCCTTGACGGCGCCGTTGGTCATCTTCTCGACGTAGTCGGCGTTGACGCGGGCGGCACGCTCCAGCAGGCGGCTGTGTAGATAGAACACGTCGCCGGGGTAGGCTTCACGGCCCGGGGGACGCTTCAGCAGCAGCGACACCTGGCGGTAGGCCACGGCCTGCTTGGACAGGTCGTCATAGATGATCAGCGCGTCTTCGCCCTTGTCGCGGAAGTACTCGCCCATCGAGCAGCCGGAGTACGGCGCGATGAACTGCAGCGCGGGGGACTCGGAAGCCGAGGCGGCAACGACGATGGTGTGACCCATCGCGCCGTTCTCTTCCAGCTTGCGCACGACGCCGGCGATCGAAGAGGCCTTCTGGCCGATCGCGACGTACACGCACTTAATGCCGGTGCCCTTCTGGTTGATGATGGCGTCGATGGCCATCGCGGTCTTGCCGGTCTGGCGGTCGCCGATGATCAGCTCGCGCTGGCCGCGGCCGATGGGAACCATCGCGTCCACCGCCTTGTAACCGGTCTGCACCGGCTCGCTGACCGACTGGCGGGCGATGACGCCCGGGGCAACCTTCTCGATCGGCGACTTTTCAGTCGCGTTGATCGGGCCCTTGCCGTCGATCGGCTGGCCGAGCGCGTTGACGACGCGACCCAGCAGGGCCTCGCCGACCGGCACTTCGAGAATGCGGCCGGTGGTCTTCACCGTGTCGCCTTCGGCCAGATGCTTGTAGTCGCCCAGGACCACGGCGCCGACGGAGTCGCGCTCGAGGTTCAGTGCCAGACCGAAGGTGTTGCCCGGGAACTCGAGCATTTCACCCTGCAGCGCATCGGACAGGCCGTGCACGCGGACGATACCGTCCTGCAGCGACACGATCGTGCCGGTGTTGCGCGCTTCGGCGGCACCGTCGAAGTTCTTGATGCGCGCCTTGATCAGGTCGCTGATTTCAGAAGGATTCAGTTGCATTACTGCTTTCCTCAAAGATGAAGCATTCAGTCCGCGAATGAACGCAAATAAACGCGAATGGGGCCGGGGCCTTTCCACGATTTGCGTTCATTCGCGTTCATTTGCGGACTTGTTCAGTTTGGTTATCGCGCCAGAGCGGTTTCAAGCCGCTCCAACTCACTCTTCACAGAACCGTCGATCACCAGATCGCCGGCACGGATCACGGCGCCGGCGATCAGACTTTCGTCCACGCCCCAGGCGACCACGACCTCACGACCCAAACGCTTCTTCACCGCGCTGGCCAGCTGCTGCTGCTGAGCATCGACCACCGGCACGGCGGTGGTGATCTCGACGTCAGCGCGGGCTTCAGCCTCGGCGCGCAGCTGCTCGTACTGCTGGGCGATCGAGCTGGCGGCCGTCAGGCGGCCATTCTCGACCAGCAACTTCAGCAGCGAGGAGCCTTCGGCGCCCAGCTTGGAGCCGAGGGTCTGCGCCAGCACGGCGGCCAGGTCGGCCCGCGTCAGCGCCGGGTGACCCAGCAGCTGCGCCACCTGCGGCGCGGTTACGGCGTCGGCGATCGTCTTGAGCACGCTGCTCCAGTCGGCGAACTTGCCGCTGTCGCGGGCAAGCTCGAAGACCGCTTTGGCGTAGGGACGAGCCAGGGTGGTGATGTCCGCCATGGTCTGGATCCTTAGACCCGCGCTGCCAGATCGCTCAGCACGTCGGCGTGAGCCTTGGCGTCGATCTCGCGCTTCAGGATCTTGGTCGCACCGATCACGGCCAGCTCGCCGACCTGCTTGCGCAGTTCTTCGCGGGCACGGGCCACTTCACGGCCGACGTCGTCCTGGGCCTTGGCGACAATGCGCTCGGCCTCGGTCTGCGCCGTGCCCTTGGCCTGCTCCACGATCTGCGTCGCCTGCTTGTTGGCAGCGCTCAGGATGTCCTGGGCCTGCGTACGGGCTTCGGCCAGCGCCTGGTCGCTCTTGGAAGAAGCGTCCTGCAGCGCCTTGGCGCCGCGCTCGGCGGCCGCGAGGCCGTCGGCGATGCGCTGGCGACGGGCTTCCAACGCCGCCGTAATCGGCGGCCACACGAACTTCATCGTGAACAGGACGAACGCGATGAACACGATCATCTGCCCAACGATGGAGGGGATGCTCGCCTGCATGGCTAGCTCCGGATCAGAGTGATAGGAACGAGGCTTACTTCAGCGCCGCGAGCAGCGGGTTCGCGAACATCATCAGCAGGCCCATGGCGACGCCGATGATCGACACGGCGTCCAGCAGGCCGGCGATGATGAACATCTTGGTCTGCAGCATGTTGGCCATTTCCGGCTGGCGGGCAGCGCCTTCCAGGAACTTGCCACCCAGCAGACCGAAGCCGATGGCGGTGCCGAGGGCAGCGAGGCCGAAGATGAGGCCGATGGTCAGGGCGGTGCTGGCCTGGATCTGAGCGATGAGCTCCATGATGTAACTCCGTGCGATGTGTTGGTTGAAAAAACTTTGTTTACAGCTGACTACTGCAAGAAAACGGTACTGAAACTAGTGATGCTCGTAAGCCATGCTCAGGTACACGATGGTCAGCGTCATGAAGATGAACGACTGCAGCGTGATGACGAGGATGTGGAAGATGGCCCAGGGGAGACCCGGGATGATCTGCGCCCACCAGGGCAGCAGCGCGATCAGGATGAAGATCAGCTCGCCGGCGTACAGGTTGCCGAACAGTCGCAGCGCCAGCGACATCGGCTTGGCGAGCATTTCGACGGTGTTGAGGATGATGTTGGGGATGAAGCCCCACTTGCCGAACGGGTGCGTCAGATACTCAAGGGCGAAGCCCTTTACACCCTTGCCCTTGAAGCTGTAGACGAAGATCAGGATGAAGACCGAGATCGACAGCGCGAAGGTGGCGCTCATGTCGGCCGAGGGCACGACGCGGATGTAGGCGTGCGCCGGGTCATGTCCCATGGAGCCGTAGATCTTGGCCCAGATCATGGGAACCAGGTCGACCGGCAGCAGGTCCATGCAGTTCCAGAGGAACACCCAGCAGGCGATCGTCAGGGCCAGGGGGCCGATGAAGGCGCGGGAGCCGTGGAAACTGTCTTTCACCGAGTTGTCGACGAATTCGATGATCAGCTCGACGAAGTTCTGCAACTTGCCCGGCACACCCTCGGTGGCGCGCACGGCGGCAATGCGGAACAGCGTGAGGAAAGCCAGGCCCAGGAGCGTGGAAATGACCAGCGTGTCGATGTGCCAGGCGGACATCGAAATGAACGCGTCATCGTGCCCCGAAGACAGATGCTTCAGATGGTGCGTGACGTACTCGGCAGGAGAGTGACCTTCAGCCATTCGCTATTTCCAGGACAACGCAAACCAGTAGGCGAGATGCCCGACCGCGAAAGTGGTGGCCAGGGGCGCAAGAGCACCCTTGAAAACCATGATGGCGAATCCGAACAGGACGATCGCCAGCACCCACTTGCGCGACTCGGCGCGAAATAAATTGGTGACCATGGCCCTGGGATCGGATGTCTCCGCCCCCAATGCCTTGACTGCCGTGTAGTACGTCAGTACGGCGCAGATCAACCCGCCGCAGAAACCTGACGCTGCTGCCATCCAGCCCTGGAATGATCCCCACAGGACGGCGCTGGCAACCGCGATCAGTAATTGGAGCAGTGCAATTCTTGTGGCGACTTTCATGGTCAGCCGACTTAAGATCAAATGATGCACCGCATCAATCACAGAGAGTATAGCGGCTCCGGTAACCAGTGGGCAACTTTGCAGGGGTCGTCCGGTCGGGCGGCTGGCAGGCCGCTTTTCCAGATTTAACCCAGGCGGATGAAGCCCGGATGACACCTTCACAGGGGAAGGATAGCCCCTCCGGCCCGGCGCGCCTCTTGGACAGATTGTCCCACCCTGCCCGCGCTACCCACCCTGTCTCAGGACGACAACAGGTCCCAGCCGAACTTCAGGATCAGCGCAGCCACCACGGCAATATAGAGAGCCCTGACAAAACCGCTGCCATGTCGGATCGCCAGGCGGGCGCCGAGCAGGGCCCCGGCGACGTTGAAGACCGCCATGGCCAGGGCCACGTCATAGAGGATATGACCTGAGCGGGCGAACCAGATCACCGCGGCGGC
Organism: Solimonas sp. K1W22B-7; assembly: GCF_003428335.1. Lineage (GTDB taxonomy): Bacteria > Pseudomonadota > Gammaproteobacteria > Nevskiales > Nevskiaceae > Solimonas_A. Next base: position 529,542 of record NZ_CP031704.1, on the reverse strand, counting down.
GTTGGTGACCACGTTGACCAGCTTGGCCGAGGCCGAGGCCGCCAGGAAGCTGTAGCCGAACAGGCCGACGAAGGCGAACAGCAGGAAGCTGCCGGTGCCCGGGCCGAAAAAGCCGTCGTAGAAGCCGATCCCCGCCCCTACCGCCACGGCGGCCAGCATTTCGGGCCCGCCAGACAGGCGCGGGGCATGAAGAGCGCCCAGATCCTTCTTCCACAGGGTGTAGGCCAGCACCGCCAGCAGCAGGACCAGCACCAGGGGCCGCAGCTGCTCCGGCGGGGCCAGGCTGACAGCGCGGGCGCCGAGCAGGCTGCAGCCGAAAGCGGCCGCGCAGGCCGGCAGGGTGGCTCGCAGTTCCACCGGCACACGGCGCAGGTACTGCCAGGCGGCGGCCGAGGTGCCCCAGATGCTGCAGAGCTTGTTGGTGCCCAGCAGGGTGGCCGGCGGCACGCCCGGCATCAGCACGAACAGCGCCGGGACCAGGATCAGGCCGCCGCCGCCCACCACCGAATCGATGAAGCCGGCCAGTAACGCGAAGGCGCAGAGGGCGGCCAGTTGCGGGGTGAGGTCGGGGAGGTATTCCAGCATGCGGGTGTCCTCCCTCTCCCGCTGGCGGGAGAGGGAGAAAAAACTACTTCAGCATCTTCGCCGCGGCACCTGGGATCTTGTAGCGCTTGTCGCGGAACAGCTTGGTCAGCAGCAGCGTGAGCCATTCGCGCGAGCTGGAGAAGCCGCGCAGGACGATGAAGACCTCGGCGCCCTCCTGCTGCAGCTCGTAGTGCTCCACCGAGACGGTGACGGACTGGCGTTCGCCGCGCAGCATGGCGCGCAGCGTCAGGCGGGAGGCCTCGAGATCGACCTTCAGGTCTTCGATCTCGCCGTATTCGCCGAAACGGTCGCTGATGAACGCCTTCATCGCCATCGCGACGGCGCTGGCCTTCATTCTTCCCAGCATTGCATGCTCCTCGGTGTTTTTCTTATGCCGTCATACCGGCTTTCGCCGGTATGACGGACTTGGCTGGAGCCAAGTTCCTCTGCAGGTTCCTATGCCACTTCAGAGGATATCCGAGGCGTGGGCGGCCAGTCGTGAACGTTCGCCGCGGGCCAGGGTGACGTGGCCGCCGTGCGGCCAGCCCTGGAAGCGGTCGACGACGTAGGTCAGGCCGGAGGTGGTTTCGCTGAGGTAGGGCGTGTCGATCTGCGCGAGGTTGCCCAGGCAGATCATCTTGGAGCCGGGGCCGCAGCGCGTGATCAGGGTCTTCATCTGCTTGGCGGTGAGGTTCTGCGCCTCGTCGATGATCACCAGGCGATTGAGGAAGGTGCGGCCGCGCATGAAGTTGAGCGAGCGGATCTTGATGCGCTTGCTCAGTAGGTCGTTGGTAGCGGCACGCTCCCAGTCGCCGGGGTTACCGTTCTGGGTCAGCACTTCGAGGTTGTCCATGATGGCGCCCATCCAGGGCGTCATCTTTTCTTCCTCGGTGCCCGGCAGGAAGCCGATGTCCTCGCCCAGCGGCACGGTGACGCGGGTCATGATGATCTCACGGTAGCGCGGCTCGTCGAGCACCTGCGCCAGGCCGGCGGCCAGGGTCAGCAGGGTCTTGCCGGTGCCGGCGGTGCCGAGCACGGTGACGAAGTCGATGTCCGGGTCCAGCAGCAGGTTGAGCGCGAAGTTCTGCTCGCGGTTCTTGGCGTGGATGCCCCAGACGCTGGACTTGCCGCTGCGGTAGTCGCGCACCACGCGCAGCTCGCCGACGTTGCCGTCGATCTTCTGCACCATCAGCTCCAGGCCCTTTTCCGCGCCATCGGGCAGGAACAGGAACTGGTTGACGTGCCACTTGGAGACCAGCGGGCCCTTGATGCGGTAGCAGGCGCGGCCGACGCTGTCCTGCCAGCTTTCCATCTTCTCGCCGTGGCTGGCCCAGAAGTCGGCCGGCAGCTCGACGTAGCCGCTGTAGAGCAGGTCGGTGTCGTCCAGCACCTGGTCGTTGTGGTAATCCTCGGTGTGGACCCCGACGATCGCCGCCTTGATGCGCAGGTTGATGTCCTTGGACACCAGGGTGACCTTGCGCTCGCCGCTCTGGTTCTGCAGCGCCAGCGCCGTGAGCAGGATGCTGTTGTCGGGCTTGTTGCCCGGCAGGATGCCCGGCAGCGAGGCCTCGGTGGGCTGGGTCTGGAAGAACAGCTTGCCGGAGGCCGGCTGGTTGTGACGCCCGCCGCTGCCGTTCTTCTTGGACAGCGCACTGGGCAGCGCGATGCCCTTCTCGATCTGCGCGTGGTTCTTGCCGGCGACCAGGTCGTCGAACATGCGGCTGACCTGGCGCGCGCTGCGCGCGGTCTCGGTTGTGCCCTTCTTGAGTCCGTCCAGCTCCTCCAGGACCACCATGGGTATGAACAGGTCGTGTTCCTCGAAGCGGAACAGGCTGGTCGGGTCGTGCATCAGCACGTTGGTGTCGAGAACGAAAATCTTGCGCTTGCTCATTAGGTCCGGAGAGAGACAGCAAGGGATGAAGGCACGCGATGCGCACCGGCGGGACAGACAGGAAGGTGTACGGCGGGCAAGGACCAGGGGACAGCGACGGTCGGCAACCTCGGCCCGGTGGGCCGGTCACATCCACCGATGTGATTATTTATAGTAATAAATACTTACCGTTCGACGGTTTGTAAAGCCACCGACCCCTGACCGAGCCGATGCACGTGGCACCAGACTAGCCCAAAAAAAACGCGGGAGGAAGCGATACCGTCGAGGCCCGATTCAGGCACTCGGGCAACGGCGACTGGCGTCAGGCCAGCGCGGCCTTGAGTGCGGCCAGCACTTCGCCGACGTGGCCCTTCACCTTGACGCTGCGCCACTCGCGCAGCAGCACGCCCTTGGCGTCGAACAGGAAGCTGCTGCGGTCCACGCCCATGTACTTGCGGCCGTACATGCTCTTCTCGCGGATCACGTCGAAGGCCTGGCAGGCGGCTTCGTCGGGGTCGGACAGCAGCGGGAACGGAAACTCGAACTTGGCGGCGAAGTTCTCGTGGGAACGCACACTGTCCTTGGACACGCCCAGCACCTCGGCGCCGAGCTTCTGGAACTCCTCGTAGAGGTCGCGGAAGTCCTGGCCTTCCTGCGTGCAGCCCGGGGTGTTGTCCTTGGGGTAGAAGTAGACCACCAGCGGCTGGCCGCGCAGGGCGCGGAGGGCGATCTCGCGGCCGCCGGTGGCGGCCAGCTTCAGGTCCGGAATCTTGCTGCCCACGGCAAACGACATCGCGGCTCCCCTTCAGGTCTTGATCGGGTCGAGCATGCCGTCGGCGTTGAGGTCGTCGCAGAGGTCCATGAAGGACTCGCGCAGCGCCTGGGGATGCTGGCTGACCGGGACGTGCAGAACCATCTGCACGCTGACCATTTCCGCCCCAGTGTAGGTGGAGGCGTATTTCTGGGTCGAGATTTCCATCACGACCACGTCCTGGTGCTGGAAGAATTCCAGGATGTTGACCAGCAGGTTGGGCTCCTGCGGGGCGATGACCTCGGCCGCGTAGGGGCGGAAGTCCGGGTTGAAGGGCCGCGCCTCGCAGCGCTCGTAGCGCACCTGCAGCTCCAGCTTCTCGGCGATGCCCGGCAGGGCCGTCTCCAGGCGCCCCAGGGTGCTCCAGTTGCCCGACACCAGCAGGTTGGCGCAAAGACGGTCGCCGATCTGGGCGATCCGGCAGTCCTCCACCTCGCCCCCGCGCTCGCGGATGGCCTTGAACAGCTCCAGCGGCACATTGCCCTTGGGCTTGCCGATGACTGAAATGGTGAGAAGGTTGTCGTTAGGGGGCATCATTGGGGGCGGCACCGCGTTACAGGCCGCAGAGTTTAATGCCCCGGCCCCGCACCGCAAGTCCGGCCGCTGCCCGGCTCCGGACCGGCCGGGGCCGGCTGGCGGCCCGGCCCTGTCGGAAAACCGCCCCCCGACGATATAATCGCCGCTCTTTTTTCAACCGAAATCCCCAGCATGATCAAGGGCAGCATCGTCGCCATCGTCACGCCCATGCTCCCGGACGGCGCCGTGGACTGGACCAGCCTGGACGCGCTGGTGGAGTGGCATATCGCCGAAGGCACCGACGCCATCGTCGCCGTGGGCACCACCGGCGAGTCCGCCACCCTGGAGGTGGACGAGCACATCGAGGTGATCCGCCGCGTGGTGGCCCTGGCCGCCAAACGCGTGCCGATCATCGCCGGCACCGGGGCCAATTCCACCAAGGAAGCCATCGAGCTGACCGCCGCGGCCAAGGCCGCCGGCGCCGACGCCGCCCTGCTGGTCACTCCTTATTACAACAAGCCGCCGCAGGAAGGCATGTATCGCCACTACAAGGCGATCGCCGAGGCGGTGGACCTGCCGATCATCCTGTACAACGTCCCCGGCCGCACCGGCGTGGACCTGCTGCCCGCCACCGTGGCGCGCCTGGCGCAGATCCCCAACATCGTCGGCCTGAAGGAAGCCAAGGGCGAGCTGTCGCGCATCCGCGAACTGCTGGCCCTGGCACCCGCGGGCTTCGCCATCTATTCCGGCGACGACGCCAGCGCCCGCGAGTCCATCCTGCTGGGCGCCCATGGCGACATCTCGGTGACCGCCAACGTCGCCCCCGGCGCCATGCACCGCATGTGTGCAGCCGCCCTGGCCGGCGACGCCGACACCGCCGCCAAGATCGACGCGCCGCTCGCGGCACTTCACCGCGATCTGTTTGTCGAACCGAACCCGATCCCCGTGAAGTGGGCCCTGGTAGAAATGGGCCGCATCCCGGCAGGCCTGCGCCTGCCGCTGGTGCCCATGTCCAGCGCTTCCGAGGACACCGTACGCGCCGCGTTGCGCGCCGCTGGAGCCGTTTCATGAGCCGTACCGCCGTCCTGCTGTCCCTTGCCACCCTGATGCTGGCCGGCTGCGCCTCGCGCAACGCCTGTGTCGGCGACACCAGCTACCAGCAAGCCACCTCCCTGCCGCCCCCGGTCACCGTGGACGGCCTGAAGATGCCGGAATCGGCCGCCGCCCTGCGCATCCCCCCCGCCCCGGCCGCCGCCGCCGCCCCGAGCGACGTCTGCCTGCAGACCCCGCCGCCGATGCCCCCGGTCACCGAAGACAAGGCCGGCAAGGACGTGGAGGTCGCCCCGCCGACCAAGGCCGCCGAAAAGACCAAGCTGATGAAGGATTACCTCAAGAAGTAAGGCTTTTTGGCGCCCGCCCGCCGGCCCGCTGAGAAATCCGGGCCGTAATGGGTATAATGCGCGCCCGCCGCAGCCCCGGCTGCGGCGTATCCATCAACCTGGAGAGGTGTCCGAGCGGTTGAAGGAGCACGCCTGGAAAGCGTGTATACGGTTTATACCGTATCGCGGGTTCGAATCCCGCTCTCTCCGCCAAGCAGCAACAGAAAAGGCCCCTTGCGGGGCCTTTTCTGTTGCTGCAGCTTTTGGCGGAGAGAGCGGGATTCGAATCCGCGATAACCCATGAATGGGTTCGGCCACCGCGCCAAAGGCGCGGTGGTGTGCGCCGCGCAGCGGCGCAGCCCGAAGGGCCGAGGCGCGCAGCGCCGAGCCATCCCGCTCTCTGCGGAAGCTGGGAGCGGCGCGCGCACCGATACCCCTCTTTTCTCGCCCTCGCCCAAGCTCCGGGCGCAAGCCTCCTGCGAGATAGTGAGGTATTTGGCCGAGCATTCCTAACGGGACTCCGTATTTCTTTGACTAAATGATGAAGGCTGCCGAGCAAAGGAACAGCGAATCAAAGCGGCGGCTAAATGGCGACCCCTTTATCGCCCCAACAACAGCGTTTGCCCAGCGCATTTGCCTTCGCTTCGCCCCGGCACGAGAATCCGGCAAGAGATATGTGTCCAAAGCAAAAAAAGCGCCTCCTCGGGAGAGAATCAGTGGGAGAGATATACAAGGAATTGCTGACTGTTGAGCGTCGCCGACTGAGCACTCGGGGCCCTCTGGCGTTGCCCGATGAGGTAGAAAGTGATCGCTCTCGCGTTCTCTATTCTTCTTCTTTCCGACGCCTGCAGGGGAAGACACAGGTCTTCCCGCTGGATGAAAACGCAGCGGTTAGAACCAGACTTACACATTCCTTTGAAGTTTCCCACGTAGGGCGTTTTCTGGCGGCCAGCGTCCTGAAGATTTTCAAGGAGAGGGGGGAGCTAGATAAGGTTGGCCTCGGACCGGACGAGGCAGCTGCGTTTCCTACTATCGTAGAAACTGCATGCTTACTACATGACATCGGGAATCCACCTTTCGGACACTTCGGAGAGCAAGCAATCTCACAGTGGTTTGGACGGAATCTCAATGACCTAACAGCCATGGCGGGTTGCGTATTCGCCGACGAGCACGCCGATCTTAAGAACGACTTCCTGAACTTCGATGGAAATCCACAAGGATTTCGCATCCTTTCGAGGATTGCGGGAGCTGATGAGTTTGGTTTTAATCTGACGCTCACACAGATGGCAGCCACAATAAAGTATGTGTGCTTGCCTTCTCAGAAAGATTCGACAACGGCCTTGAAGAAAAAGGCAGGGGTGTTTTTTTCGGAAAGAGAGGCGCTGGCCGATATTCAGAAAAGGTTCTTGTTGAAAGAGGGGCAGCGCTTCCCGTTGGCCTACCTAATGGAGGCAGCAGATGACATCTCTTATTGTTTAAGCGACATCGAAGATGGAGTAGAGAAGGGGATTATTAAGTTTGACGATTTCGTCGAAAAAATAAGGGAAAGGACGTCGGACGACAAAATCCGTGAATTCTTTCCTAAAAATGACGGCTCTGTATCGCCAGTTGAGCGAGTGGTTGGCATACGATCAAGAGTCATCCGGCACCTTGTTGGTGAAGCAGCGAAAGACTACGTCAACTCTCATGCGCAGATATGCGCAGGGACTCGAGATGAGCTCATAGAGAGCAGTTCACCTTGCGGGCGGCTTTTACAGGTTATCAAGGAGCATGTACGGGAGTCCGTGTATAGCCATGAAGTGCCGCAACAACTTGAACTTAGCGGCCTTTCCATCATCGAGGGTTTACTTGAAAGATTTAGGCCGCTCCTTGCCCTAAAGAGAGAGAACTTTGACGCGCTACTTTCGGGGGGTGGGCGCAAGCTGAAGTTAGATAGAGAACTGCGGCTCCTTGGTCTCGTTGCAAAGAGGCACAAGGAGGCATACCGAATAGAGGTGGGCAAGGGCGTTAGTGATCAAGCTGAGTGGGCGCTTAGAGGTCATATGCTCGTTGACTTCATATCTGGCATGACAGATCACTTCTCACTGCGTCTTTATCAAAAATTATCCGGAATTAGGCTTTGAGCACCCATCTGGCCAGACACAATCATCCGCTTGAAGTTATTCGAGAGATTCGAAGGCTGCATGGAGATGATCTTATGCTTACCTTCTCAAGGTATCTGTATCGTCCGCAGACGATACTGGACCAGCGAGAGGTATTTAGCGTTTCAATAACGGAAGTCACGGGAGATTGGTTTCGTAGACAGTCTCAGCAGCTGGAGCATGGCTGGGAGCTTGCGCTGAACTCGAAGGTTAGAGATGCGAGGAGGCGCACTAACCACATACCGATGATTGATTTCTCGCCTTCGAAAATTAACGCACGCCACTTTGACCTAATGAGAGAGATTCTTGGACGTTCTGTTTTTCAGACGTTATCGCTTTTCTCTAGCGGTCGCAGCTTCCACGGATACACCAGTCAGTTGCTTACGCCTTCTCAATGGCAGGACTTCATGGGACGCTTGCTGCTATTGAATGAGCCAACCAAAGAACCCCTCGTCGATGCGCGTTGGATTGGACATCGCTTGATTAGCGGATATGCCGCTCTTCGCTGGACCGCAAATAGTTCACACTATGCTGGCGCCCCAACACGTATTAACCTCTCTTAGCACAAGGGTGGATCATTGATCCTCCTTCCGCGACAGGCTAGCTTAAAGGGTCGGAGTAGCTGCTATACGTTCAATCAGGGGGGCAAATGTCACTTTGGTCGTGGTTAATCGCGTCGTATCTCGCGCTCGCCCTTCTAACCTTACTTCCGACGCTTACCGCGCTCTTCGGGAAGGTCAAACTTAACCCCGGCGGCGCATCCTTTGACGAGTCTAGTTTTTCCAGCGGCGCCAAAGAAAAACTAACCCGTCACTATTCAAGAATGCAGGGCACACTGGCATTCTGGAAGCGGGAAGCAGTAAGAAACTCGCATTTCCACTATTACTGCCTGTGGTGGACGATCGTCTCGTCCTCACTCATGCCATTCCTGACGCAGGCCGTTGATCCGGCGGACACCGCATCAAAGTGGTTTCTGACTACTGTTGCAGCGCATATTGCTCTTGTTCTTGGCTTTCATCGCGGACTCAAAGTCGCTGAGAATTTTAAGGCTTTTCGTCATGGAGAGTCTGAGTTCTACGACACATATCGACGCCTTCTGGACCGCCCAAATACATTTGGCAAAACGGAAGAAGAGCAAATCAGTAACTACTTTGAAGAGGTAGAGGTCATTCGCCGCTTCGTGCGTACCGCTGAGACCGATAGCTTGCCAATGCTTGATGATGTTCGTGACAAGATTGCCAAGTCCAAAGCAGATGGTTAGCCACAGGCCTCGACCGACTGACCGCTTCATGTGGATAGTCGGCCAAACCCGGGGCAGTTCAGAGTAAATAATTCAGACGCCGTGTCTGGGCAAACTACTCCCACCTTGCATCGAGTCTCAGCGGCGGAGCTGCCCCGCCCAACCCCGCCCAACCCCGCCCCTCACCGCAACACAAACCCCTCCGCCACCACCGGTGCCGGCAAATCCGTCTCCCCCAGCATCTCCCGCACCGTGGTTTCGATCATGACCGACATGGCGTCCAGTGCCAGGTCGTTGTTCTCGACACCGAAGGGTTCCTGGATTTCCTCGGCCAGCGACTCCAGCGCGAAGAAGGTATAGGACACGAACGCGACGATCAGGGGCGTCATCACGCCGACGGTATCGACCAGGCCGAAGGGCAGCAGGAAGCTGTACAGGTAGGCGGTGCGGTGCACGATCACCGTGTAGGCAAAGGGCATGGGCGTACTGGCGATACGCTCGCAGCCGCCCAGCGATTCGTTGAGCCGGCTCAGGTGCACGTCCAGGGCGACCAGCCGCGGCGAATCCATGAGGCGCAACCCGGGCAGCATCTTGCCCAGCATGGCCAGGATCACCGCGGGCTTGTAGCGCGCCGCAATGACACGATCCTTCCATTCCGGCGGGAGCAGGCGGGTGAGGTCGGCGCTGGCGTCGGTCTCGCGCAGCTGGTGCTTGAGCGCGTGGACGAACGCAACGACGCCATAAACGAAACGCTGCTGCGTGGGCGCATCGGCATCCGCCAGGCTCAGGACCTGGCGCGTCAGCGCGCGGGCGTCGTTGAGCACGGCGCCCCAGAGCTTGCGTGCCTCCCACCAGCGGTCGTAGCTGACGCTGTTGCGGAACCCCAGGAAGATGGCCAGGGCAATGCCCAGCAGCGTGAATGGCGCCACGGTGAGCCCGACCTTGAAGCCAGCCACCACGCCATCCGTCAGCGTCACCGCGACGGCCAGCAGCGTTGTCGCGGCCAGCTGCGGCAGGATGTTGCCCAGCACCGAGCCGCGCCAGACAAGCAGCATGCGCAGCCAGTGCAGACGGGAGCGGACAATCATCGAGGTGCCTCCAAAAGCCCCTGCAGGGCGAGTTCTTGACCTGCCTGCGGCAAAAGGCGGGCCATTCGCCCCGCGATGGCGTGCCGCTCCCTTTACCACCTGCACCGCTATTTTATATCTGACCGAACGCACCATTCTTGTGCAAACCACCCACGCGCGTAGGGGCCTGAGGACAGTGCTCGCTCCCGGGAAACGCGCCACGCGTGGTTATACTGCCCGCCTCGCTCCTACCAGGAACATCCGCATGATGATCAAGGGCAGCATTGTCGAGCTGGTGGCGCCCACCGAACCCAATGGCGCCATCAAGTATGAAAGCCTGGAATCGCTGGTGGACTGGCATGTGGTCGAAGGCAGCGCGGCGCTGCTGCTGGGCGATGCGCTCGATGCCGCGTTGAAGCTGGACGCCGAAGAACGGCTGGAGCTTTGGCGCCGGGTGATCTGGCAGGCCGAGGGGCGCATCGCCGTCATTGCCGGCATCAGTGCCGACCGGATCGAAACCTCGCTCGAGTTCGCGCAGGCCGCCGACGAGGCGGGTGCCGATGCCGTTCTGCTCACGCTGCCGACTATGCTTGGGCCGTCCAGGGACAAGCTGCTGCATTACGTGCAGACCGTCGCCCAGGCAGTCAAGCAACCCCTGCTGCTGCGCTCGCGTGCCGAGCGGCTCGCGCCCGCCGTGGTCGATGCGCTCGCGCAAGTAGATGGCGTCAGCGGCTTCGTCGATTGCGCGACGGACATTGCCCGCGCGCGCGAGCTGCTGGCGCTGCATCTGCCGGTGGGTTTCGCGCTGTACGCCGGCAGCGACCTCGCCGCCGCGCCCTTCGTGCTGGAGGGCTTTGCCGGCGGTGTGTCGACCACCGCCAATCTCGTCCCGCGCATGGTCCGGAAGCTGCACGATGCGGCGCTGTCGGGCGATCGCGCGGCGGCCGAGGCATTGCAGCAGCCCCTGCAGACGCTGCTGCAGGCGCAGCCGGAGGACAACCTGCCGCGCGCCGTGCAGTGGGCGCTGATCGAGATGGGCCGGGTGGCGGAAAGCACGCCGCCGCTCGCGCTGTCGCAAACGCGCGACTACGCCAGCCTGCGCCGCGCCCTGCGCTCGGCCGGCTGCGCGATCTGATTGAAACCTAACGGGGCCGGGCTCGACTTTCCTCCAGGAGGTCGAGCCCGGCCCTTTTGATATTGTCCTGGAGTCAGATGAATGAAGTGCAAATGCGACGCGGTGACGGAACAGCTTCACGTCGATGAGCGGGTGCGCTTCAGGTGCTCCAAGTGCGGCGCCGCCTGGTATTCGGATCGGGGCTGGACCAACCCCCGCTATAGCGCTTTGGACGAGATTGCCGAGTCAATCGCCGACACCTCGTTCCTGGAAATCTGCGAGCCCGCCGACAAACCAGGCACCTTCGACCCATGCGGATTTACTGATCTTGCCGCAGACCTTGCGGCATGGGCAAAGACGCATGGCTACACGTTCCAGACTCATGTCTCCGAGTACAACGGCGCGCTTGAGAGGACCTACATGTTTGAATGGCCGGAGGACTGAGTGGCCGAAGGCCTGCCAAGGACAAGGATTTTTCGTGCTGCTTGCCCGATCGGACGAATGGCTTCGCCGCATTCCGCAATATCTTCCGCGGGAGAGCGCAGATGAACGCGTCTGCATTTGGAATGACGGGAACGGTTGGGCCCGGGGCCAGTCCAACCAGTGCTACTCGCTGTGATCCCCCCATCGCTATACGGAGATTCCGATGAACACGAATGACGCCAAGCACAGTGGTTCGGTCGACAAGGCCAAAGGCCACGCCAAGGAAGTGATCGGCGCGACCAAGGAAAAGGTCGGCCGCCTGATCGGTGACGACGAGCTGGAGGCCAAGGGCCACCTGCAGAATGCCGAAGGCAAGAAGGATCGCCTCAAGGGCGAGATCAAGGAAGGCATCGAAGATGCCAAGGCCAAGGTCAAGGCAGGCGTGGAAGCGGTCAAGGACAAGATCCAGGGCCACCACTAGGTCTTTCTCTCGCCAGACCAGGCGGGCATGAGAGGGCTCCTGCGGTTGCCGCAGGGGCTTTTTCCTTTTGGGCGTCACTGCATGCAGAACGTCATACCGGCGAAAGCCGATATCCAGTCAGGAAGCGTTGGCTGATGTTGCGGGACTGGATGCGGTGGATTCACATTTGAAATGCAACACTTTGGCGAAGACCTCGGCTGGGGTTTTGAAGCCGAGGCACTTGCGTGGCGTGTGATTGTAGATCTGAGCGATCTGCAAGAGTTGGTCTGGTGAGAGGTCTTCGACGTTGGTTCCCCGGGGTAGCCAGCGGCGCAAACGCCCGTTGGCATTCTCGACGCCACCCTTCTGCCAGGGGGAATGCGGATCGCAGAAATAGGTCTGCAAGCCCAGGGGCTGATGCAGGGTGTAGTGCAAGGCGAATTCGGTGCCGTTGTCGAAGGTGATGCTGCGGCGCAGGGCTGGGGGCAGTGGGGCCAGCAAGGCCTGGAGGGTTTGCGCCACCGGCGCAGCGGCCTTGCTGGGCTGGCGGACGATGGCGGTCAGCCGGGACGTTCGCTCATGCAGGGTCAGGATGGCTTGGCCATAGCGCGCAAAGAGCATCAGGTCGGCTTCCCAGTGTCCCGCCTGGCGCCGGTCAGCCGCAGCCTTGGGGCGCTTTTCGATCGAAACCCGCTGCTGGATGTGCTCTGCCGGGCTGCCGCCCTTGCGGCCACGGAAGCCGCGCTTGCTCTTGGCACGGGGCAGATAGAGACGCCAGGAAAAGTCGTTGGTCCGGGCGATCTGGGCGGCAATGAAGCGATAGATGCTCTCGTAGCTGATCTGCAGATCCTGCTGAGCCAGCCGCCGCGATACCTGCTCGGGAGACCAGCCTCGGCGCAATCCCTCCAGAACCCTGGCTTGCAGCTCGGCATCACGCAGAAGCCGGCTACCTTGCCAGCGGCGCGCCCGAGCTTGCTCGCCGGCATAGACGCTCTGGTAGCCCGTCGCGCCAGTGTTGCGCTTCAGTTCCCGAGAAATGCTCGATGGCGCGCGATCCAGAGCTGCCGCAATTTGCCGGATCGACTCCCCGGCTTGGCGCCGACGGGAAATCTCACACCGTTCCTCGATTCCAAACTGCTCAAAGCTCTTGCGTCCCATTGCAGCACCCTCGTAATAGGGTGTTGCATTTGGTTTGTGAACTCACGTGCCGGCTTCCGCCGGCATGACGGGTGTAGCAGTTTTCGATTGAATCGAAGCGGCCCTAGCCGCTTGCAAGCGACGCCACCATCCTCGCGTACTCCTTGCGATACCGCTTGGCCAGCCGCACTTTCTGCACGTCGTCGAGGATTTTTCCGGAGACCTGGAAGAACTTCTTCTCTTCTTCACGCAGGTGATGGTGAACCTTGTCCGAGAGCTTGCGTGCGCTGGCCACCCAGGAACGGCCCGAGTGATCCAGTACCTGCAGGTCCTCGACCAGTTCGTCCATCTGGTGGTGCTCATGCAAGGCATGCCGGGCCGGGGACAGGCCCATGTCTTCCATCAGGATCGGCACGTAGAGATGGCGCTCCTCGGCCGCCGCATGGGCGGCAAGCTCGATCCGCAGTTCCGTGAAGGCCTGCGTGCGCTGCGCGGTGTGCGCCTTTGACCGCAGCAGCTTCCGGCACAGGGCGCGCTGACGGTCGTGGCTCTCGCGCAGCGCCTCGAAGATGGTTTCGCTCATCGGTTTTCTCCTGAAGCAGTAGCGATCCGTGGGCATCCGGCCAGAAGGGGGACGTGAGAAGAGGACAGGTTCATTTCTCCAGCCCTTCATATGATCCAGACATCGCCGAGGCGGGATCGTTTCCTGCAGCGACTGCCGTAGTGTCAACAGGCCCTAGCGCGCCACCGACACGCCCCGCGCGCGGATCACCGAGGGCGAGCGCCCGAACCAGCGCGCGCAGTTGCGGCACAGCACGGCCTGGTCGGCCAGCCCGAGGATGTCGGCGACGTGGGCCAGGGGCACGTCGGACTCGGTGAGCCAGTGCCGCGCCTGGTCGCGGCGCACGGCATCGACGATGTCGGAGAACACCAGCCCCTCGGCCTCCAGCCGTCTCTGCAGGGTGCGCGGGTGCAGGCCCAGCAGACGTGAGACGACCTCCCGCCTGCCGCGGGTGCTGGAGAGTGCGCGGCGCAGGATTTCCTCCACCTGTTCGCCGATGGTCTTGCCGCCACCCTCGAAGGCGAGCTTCAGGTATTCCAGGCTCAGGCGGTGCAGCGCGGCCACCGTGCCGCTGAGGCTCCGGGCGAGGAAGCCGCTGGGCACGACCAGGTCGGCATGGGGGCGCCCGAATTCCACGGCGTGGCCGAAGCACTCCGCGTAGCGTTGCGGCGAGGCCAGCGGCGTATGCGGCAGGGTGACGTTCAGCAGCGGCGGCGGGGCCTGCGCGAGGAAGGCGACGAAGTGATGCAGGTCGGCCAGGCAGAGGTCCATCATCTGCCGGCGCGTCTGCCAGCTCGGCGTGATCAGGGTGATGCGCAGGCTGGTCTGGCCGGGCAGCGGCGATTCGGGATGCAGGCTCAGGCGGATGCCGTTGGAGTGCGTGTGCAGGAAGCCGCTCATCACCTTCAGCGCCTCACCCATGGTCGAGGCGTTCTGCGCCGCGATCGCCAGCGGGCCGAGGATGCCGATGTCCTGCCGCTCGGCGATCTGCATGCCGAGATCGGGACAGGCGAGAGCCTCGCTGGCCAGTTCCATCAGCTGGCCATAGGCCGGCAGCGAGATGCGCAGTTCCTCGTCGGCCAGGGCCGCGCGGGGAATCTGCAGGCGGTCCATCAGCGGTTCGATGGCCATGCCGCGCTCGCGCAGCGCCTCGGCGGCCCCGCGCATGCCGGCGGCCCGGACTAGGGTCGACATGTCTCCAATTGCAAAGAACCTGTCTCCAAAAGTCAAGCGCCGACGGGAGAACTTGCCGAAGATGCGTCCACCCGAAAGCTCGAAACCGCAGTGAGGAGAAATCAGTGAGCAAGGTTCTGGATGTAGTGATCATCGGCGCCGGCGTGTCCGGTATCGGCATGGCCTGCAGGCTCAGGACCGAGCAGCCGGGCAAGTCTTTCCTGGTGCTGGAGCGCCGCAAGCGCGTCGGCGGCACCTGGGACCTGTTCCGCTACCCGGGCGTGCGCTCGGACTCGGACATGTTCACCTACGGCTTCCAGTTCAAGCCCTGGCGCGACTACCGCACGCTCGCCGACGGCACCAGCATCCGCAACTACCTCGGCGATGCGGCGCGCGACTTCGGCGTGGCCGAGCGCATCGAGTACGGCATCCACTGCACGGCGGCGGATTGGGACAGCGAATCGCAGCTCTGGACCATCAGCGCCACGCATGAGCCCAGCGGCGAGAAGCGCAGCTACCAGGCCCGCTTCGTGGTGAGCGCGCAGGGCTACTACAACTACGACCAGGGCTATCGCCCGGCCTTCAAGGGCGAGGAGCAGTTCCAGGGCCAGATCATCCACCCGCAGCAGTGGCCGGAGAATCTCGACTACAGCGGCAAGAAGGTGGTGGTGATCGGCAGCGGCGCCACCGCGGTGACCCTGGTGCCGGCGATGGCCGAGAAGGCTTCCCAGGTGACCATGCTGCAGCGCTCGCCGACCTACATCTTCTCGCTGCCGGGCTGGGACCGCATGACCCAGGTGCTCGACAAGGTACTCCCCGAGGGCTGGAGCTATGCCCTGGCGCGCAAGCGCAACCTGGAGATCTGGCAGACCACCTACAAGCTCTGCAAGCGCTTCCCCAACGCGATGCGCCGCTTCTTCGTCGGCCAGGCCAAGCGCCATCTCGGCGAGCGCTTCACGATGAAGGACTTCAACCCCCAGTACGGGCCCTGGGATCAGCGCCTCTGCGCCGTGCCCAACGCCAACCTGTTCACCACCATCCGCAAGGGCCGCGCCGACGTGGTCACCGACGGCATCGACCGCTTCACCGCCACCGGCATCCGCCTCGCCTCGGGCAAGGTGCTGGAGGCCGACATCATCGTCACCGCCACGGGGCTTTCCGTGCAGATGTTCGGGGGCATGGCGCTGCGTGTCGACGGCGCGCCCTACAACGTCGCCGAGAAGATGGCCTACAAGAGCGTGCTGCTGCAGGACCTGCCGAACTTCGCCTGGATCTTCGGCTACATCAACCTGTCGTGGACGATGAAGGCCGACATGTCCAGCCTCTACCTCTGCCGCCTGTTCGCGCACATGGACCAGCACGACCAGGCCGTGGTCATCCCGCGTGACCGCGACAACGTGCGGCTCGACACCAGCGTGCTGGACCAGCTCAACGCCGGCTACGTGCAGCGCGCCCGGCACCTGCTGCCGCGCCAGGGCCGCACCATGCCCTGGATCGTCCGGCACCACTACCAGGAAGACCGCGAGATGATGCTGCGCACCGCCATCGCCGACCCGGCGCACCTGGAAGCGCAGCCGCCGCACTCCGCCGCCCAGCCGAAGGTGCTGCGCCGTGCGGCCTGAGGCGGCGCCGCCGATCCTGCTCGTCCACGGCGCCTGGCATGGTGCCTGGTGCTGGGAGCGCCAGTTCGCACCCTGGCTGCGCGAGCGGGGTCATCAGGTCGAGA
Organism: Solimonas sp. K1W22B-7; assembly: GCF_003428335.1. Classification (GTDB taxonomy): domain Bacteria; phylum Pseudomonadota; class Gammaproteobacteria; order Nevskiales; family Nevskiaceae; genus Solimonas_A. The sequence continues at coordinate 513,338 of NZ_CP031704.1, read as the reverse complement.
CCCTGAACCTGCCGGGCCATGGCGGCAAACCGGGCCCGCAGCGCATCGGCTACCCGTCGGTGCGCGAGTACGCCGACGCCGTGGAGGCCGCCGTCGCCCGCAGCCCGCGACCCGTGGTGGTGGCGGGGCACTCCATGGGCGGCTTCACCGTGCAGAAGCTGATGGAGCGGCGGCCGGCGAACCTCGCCGGCGCCGTGCTCGTCGCCGCCGCGCCGCCGCGGGGGGTCATCAACGTGGTGCTGCACCTGCTGCGCACGCGGCCGCTGGAGCTGCTGCGCGCGGTGGCGGGGATGGACCTGTACTACCTCGTTCGCGAGCCGCGCTTCGCGCAGGCGCTGTTCTACAGCAGCGGGCTCGATGCGCGCACCGTCGAAGAGTACTGGCGGCCCATGACGAACGAATCCTTCCGCGCGTTCCTCGACATGATCTTCCTCGACCTGCCGCGACCCAGGCGCGCCGACCCGGCACTGCCGAAGTGGGTGATCGGCGGCGAGCTCGACGTCATCTTTCCACCCGACATCGTGCACGGCACGGCGAAGGCCTATGGCGTGGAAGCGCGGCTGTATCCGGGGATGGCGCACAACCTGATGCTCGACAAGGGCTGGGAGCAGGTGGCCGCCGAATTCTCGGACTGGGTCTGCGGCATCGGGGCCGCGCAGCGGAGTTAAAGAAGGGGCCAGGCTCGACGTTTTCAGGAAGTCGCACCTGGCCCCTGCAATTCTGTTTACGGTGTCCGTCAAACCTGGGGCACTCCAGTCCGTCCCCTTTTTTGGTCGCTGCCCTGCATGGGGCTTGATCGGGATAACAGTATCTACGCGAGCTGCGCCTCCGGGTGAGCACCACACCCAGCCCCCCAATCGAGGAGGCTTTTCGCAAAATCCCCGGTGCTAGCCTCGGCTGAGACTCTTCTTCCCGAGGCCGCACCCATGACTCTCCGCCCCCGGCTGGCCCCCAGCCTCATCGCCCTGGCCCTGCTCGCGGCCGGCTGCAGCCGCGCGCCGGAAACCCCGGAAGCCTCCGCCCCCGCGGTCACGCCGATGACGCCGATCAACACCGTCAGCGCCGAAGCCCAGGCGCTTTTCGCCAACCCGCCCTCGCTACCCAATGTCGATGGCATACCCATGGCGCTTAAGCGCAAGGCACTGAGCCTGTACCAGGACCGCTTCGGCGAGACCCTGAACAAGAAGTACGGCTCGGTGGTGGATGTGTCCGAATCCGAGATCGCCGGCGTGCCGGTGCTGGTGGTGCAGCCGCGCGGCAAGCGCCACCCCACGCAGCTGCTGCTCAATCTTCATGGCGGCGGCTTCGTGCTGGACTCCGGCTCGCTGACCGAGACCATCCCCATGGCGGCGCTGACCGGCCGCACGGTCATCGCGGTGCTCTACCGGCTGGCGCCGGAGCACCCCTACCCGGCCAGCGCCGACGACGCCCTGGCGGTGTATCGCAAGCTGCTGGAGACGCACCCGCCGCGCGACATCATCGTGTTCGGCACCTCGGCCGGCGCGACCCTGACGGCGCAAATGGCGGTGCGGCTGAAGGCACAGGGCATTCCCATGCCGGCGGCGCTGGGCATCTTCTCGGTGATCAGCGATTTCTCGCGGCGCGGGGAATCGATGCTGCACCTCAACCCGCTGATCGGGGCGCCGCCCAAGAAGGTGCTGGACGAGGAACTCGGCAAGTTCGTCGGCGACAAGAAGGACCTGAACGACCCGCTGCTGTCGCCGCTGTTCGCGGACCTGAAGGGCCTGCCGCCGACCCTGCTCATTTCTGGAACACGCGACCTGCTGCTCAGCCAGACCGCCCTGCTGCATCGCGCCCTGCTGCGCGTGGGCGTGGACGCCGACCTGGTGGTGTTCGAGGGCATGCCGCATGCGCACTGGGCTTATCTCGACCTGCCGGAGTCCGGGGAGGCCTTCGGGATGATGGCGCGGTTCTTCGAGAAGCAGTTTGCGCAGGCGGGGGCGGTGACGCCGCTTGACCCTTAGCGGAGCGGAGGAAGTAGAGGAGTGACGCGACAGGCGGGTCTGGACGCGCCCTGCTGGCCGGCGTTCCGCACAACCCTCGAGGGGTTTCATCATGCACCACCCTCACCCTCTCCCGCCAGCGGGAGCGGGAATAGAACGGTGGCAGGATTTCAGTTCGCTCAGCCAGCCCCGGCCCGTATTTGGCTTAACAGGAAGCGGCGTTGAGTCACTATCCTGTTAAGCCAAATACCTTTGCGCCAAGGCCAAACGCTCCATGTGCGGGTGTTCGCCGGCATGGATTGCCATTCAAGGCAGTCCATGACAGCACCGGCTCACCCCTCCTTCCAGGAGGGGAACTGCGGGGCCGAATCGTTCATACCATCGCTGAGTACAACTCGGGCGATGGGCTCCACATGCCCCCGCGGGCTACCCGCGCCTGGCCGATGAAATAGACCTGCGAGAGATTGCCGAATCCACATGCAAGCAGTAGCGCCCTGGCGTCATGAGTCCGCATGACCCCCTCTCCCGCGCGCCTGCGCGCCTCGGTCTTCTACTTCTTCTTCGCCACGGGCCTGTGCTTCGCGTCCTGGGCCAGCCGCATCCCTGATCTCAAGCGGGCGCTCGGACTCAGCGACGCGGCGCTGGGCACCTTGCTGCTGGCCGCGCCGATCGGCCAGTTGGTCTTCGTGCCGGTCGCCGGTCAGTTCGTCACCCATTTCGGCAGCCGGCGGGTCCTGCTGGTCGCCACGACCGCCTACGCGCTGCTGCTTTTCTTCCTGGGCCGCGCCGCAGCCGCCTGGCAACTCGCCGTGATGCTGTTCCTGCTCGGCGTGATCAGCAATCTGGTTTTCCTGGCCACGAACACGCAGGCGGTGGGCGTGGAACGGATCTACGGCCGCCCGATCATGGCCTCGTTCCACGGCGGCTGGAGCATCGCCGGCTTCAGTGGCGCCGCCCTGGGCATGCTGATGCGCGCACTCGATATCGGCCCGGCACCGCACTTCCTCTTCGTCGGCGTGCTGGTCACGATCGGCACCTGGTTCAACGCGCAGGCGCTGATCGCGCACGCCGCGCCGCGCGCCGAAGATCGCGTGCCGCTGTTCAGCAAGCCGGACCCCGCGCTGCTGCGCCTGGGCGCAATCGGCTTCTGCGTGCTGGCCGCCGAGGGCACCATGTTCGACTGGAGTGGAGTCTACTTCCAGCAGGTGGTGCGTCCGTCCGGGAACCTGGTGCTGCTCGGATACGCCGCGTTCATGTTGTGCATGGCGCTGGGCCGTTTCGCGGGCGATGGCTTCACCCATCGCTACGGCAGCCGCCGGGTACTGCTGGCCAGCGGCCTGCTGATCTTCACCGGCCTGGGCCTGGCGGCCCTGCTGCCCAGCATCGCCTGTGCCACGCTGGGGCTGATGATCACCGGCTTCGGCGTCAGCACCGTGATCCCGGTGCTGTACAGCACCGCCGGCCGTTCCGGCATCGGCAGCCCGAGCATGGCCATAGCCACCGTGTCAGGTCTGGCGTTCTTCGGCTTCCTGGCCGCGCCGCCGCTGATCGGCTACATCGCCGAGGCCACCAGCATGCGCCTGTCCTTCTTCGTGATCGCGCTGCTGGGGCTCAGCGTGAGCCTGCTCACTGCGGGCGCGTCGCTGCTGCGGGACGCCGAACCCAAGGAAGCCTGAGAGGCACGGAACAGGGCCGCTGCCGGAGGCAGTGAGCCCCTCGATACCGGGCCTCAGGCCGGCTGGGCCTGTACTTCACGCCGTGCATGCAGCTCCACCATGATCGACGCATGGGTGCGCCGGTCGAGGCGGAAGGCCAGCAGCAGCAGCGCGGCGGCCACGGAGAGCACCGCTGCACCGGGGCCGTAGAACAGCCCCAGCGCGTCGCTCGTGGCCTGGGGCAGCTCGACCTTGAGACCCAGCTCCTTGGTCTGCTGCACCGGGAAGGCGATGGCCTGCAGCGCCAGGCCCGACAGCAGGGTGCCCAGGCCGCTGGCGGCCTTGGTGGCGAACGACCAGCCGGCGAAGTAGGAGCCTTCGCGGCGCACGCCGAAGCGGTGCTCGTGCTCGTCTGCGGCGTTGGTGATCATGGTGAGCAGGGCGATGGCGGCGATGGAGGTCATGGCGCCGCCGAACAGCGCCACGGCGGCCAGCAGCTCGGCCAGGGGCTGGCCCTGCAGCGTCAGCACGCCCAGCAGCTTCAGCGTGGCCGGCAGCGCCTGCATCAGGATGATGCCGAAGATGCCGATGAAGACCACCGTGCGGTATTCGATCCGGGTGATCACGGGCCCGGCGAAGGGCGCGCCCAGTACCTGGCCCAGGGCCAGCGACAGCGTGATGAGCTGGGTCTGCTCGGTGCTGAGGTGCCAGAAGAAGGTATTGGCGTGCAGGCCCAGCGATTGCGTGACCCCCTGCGCGGTGGCGAACAGCAGGGCCACGCCGAACAGCACGCGGAAGCTGCGGCTGCGGGACAGCTCGCGCAGGTCTGCGGCGATGGCGCTGACCAGGCTGCCGCGCAGCGCGGTCGTGGGGTGCTGGCGATTCATGCTGCGCCGCAAGGCCGCCATCGACGCCACGGCCGCGATCAGCATGATCACGCACAGGGTCATGGCGAAGGGCGCGTAGTGCTGCCGCTGCGCGATGCTGCCCTCCTCCTTGAAGAACACGCTGAAGCCGATGGCCACCGCGATGAAGGAGGCAATCATGCCGATGGCCCAGCGCAGCGCGATGATGCGCGCGCGGTCGGCCTGGTCGTCGGTGAGTTCGGCGCCGGCAGCGAGAAACGGCAGGTTGAACAGCGACACCGCGACGCGCACCAGCACGCCGGCGCAGGTCAGCGAGGCGAACAGCAGCAGCTGGCTGTCGGTGTCCGGCAGGGAGAACAGCAGCACGAAGCCGATCATCAGCAGCGGCGTGGCCACCAGCATGAACGGCAGGCGCCTGCCCCAGCGCGAGTGATGGTTGTCGGAAAACAGGCCGATCAGCGGTTCGGCCACGGCGTCGATCACCAGGGCCAACGCCAGGGCGCCGCCCGCCAGCCCCGCCGAGAGCCCGCAGGCGGTGGTGGCATAGAACAGCAGGAAGACGTTGAGCACCGTGTTGACGGTGAAGTCCACGAAGGAACCGCTGGCGTAGGCCAGCTTGAGCCCGAGCGGCAGACGGGTGTCGCGCAGCCGGGCGCTGTTCGCCACGCCTCCGGGGAGATCGCTCAACGACATGCATACCCCTTGCGGCCGCCGAGGCCGGAGAAAAGCTGGCCCGATATTAGCCGGGCTCCGGCCGCGCGCGCCCTTGCGGAATGGGAGGGCAGACCGCCGCTGCCGGCCCGACAGGGGTCGGCGCGCCCAGGGGCCCCTCCCATCCTGACGGGGCCGGGGCCATCCCGCCCGGCGGTAGATTGCTGCGGGCAACAAACCCGGCGCGCGGTGCTGCTCGGCCCGGCCGGCCCTGAATCCGCCCCGTTCCAGACCCAAGGTCCGCACCCCATGTACGACTCGCTGAGGCTCGGCTTCTTCCGCTGGTTCATCCGTGTGCTGCTGAAGTTCAAGTGGCGCGGCAAGTTCGCCACCGATCTGGAGCTGAGCAACGAGACCATGCCGGTGGAGGGCGGCCGTATCGGCGTTCGCATCTACACGCCGCGCGGCAGGGGGCCGTTCCCGATCCTGCACTTCTTCCACGGCGGCGGCTGGGTGGGCGGCGACCTCGATACCCACGATCCCCTGTGCCGCGATCTCTGCACGCAGAGCCGGCACCTGCTCGTGGCCTTCGACTACCGCCTGGCCCCGGAATACCCCTTCCCCATCCCGATCAGGGACTGCCTGGCCTCGCTGGTCTGGATCAGGGCCCATGCCGCCCGCCTCTCCGGCGACGCGGACCGCATCGTGCTCTGCGGCGACAGCGCCGGCGGCAACCTGGCCGCCGTGACCGCGCAGCAGGCGCGCACGCTGCACCCGGGCCTGCTCAAGGGGCAGGTCCTGATCTACCCGGTGACCGACCATTGCGGCTTTGCGCAGTGGCCGTCGTACAGGACCCACGGCGGACGCGGCTTCAACCTGACGCACAAGGCGATGACCGAACTCTGGGATTTCTACCTGCGCAAGAGCCCGCTGTGGATCGCCGGCGCCAGTTCGCACGAGCTGGCCACGCCGCTGCGGGTGGCGAACCTGCAGGCCCTGCCCCCGGCGCTGTTCGTGATTGCCGAGGAAGACCTGCTCAAGGACGAGGCGGCCGAGTACGCGCGCCTGATGCAGCAAGCCGGCAACGACGCCCAGGTGAAGCGCTATCCCGGGCAGCAGCACGGCTTCCTCGGCTTCGAGCCTTCTGCCGCCCACAAGCAGGCCGTCGCGGATATCGCCGGCTGGCTGAACGCGCCCGGGCGCTGAGACGCCGAGGGGCGGTCCAGCCAGCGCTGCACCTTGACCGGCTCGAGCCCGACGTGCATCTGCAGCGCGCGCTGCTGCAGCCGGCTGAGGCCGGCGGGGCAATTTTACGCATTGGACTATATGGACCTATACTGAAGACCATTTAGTCAGGAGTCAGTCATGTCCACCCTCGAAAAGGCAGCCCGCCCACCCAAGCCGGCCAAGCGGACAAGCCTGGGGCCCATCGTGCAGGCCCAGGCCAAGACGACAGTAAAGAAGGCCGAGTCCCGCCTGGCTCGCCTGGCTGCTCGCAAGAAATTGGGTCGGGCAAAGATCAAGACCGCAAGCGGCATTGCATTTCATGTCGTGCGCCATCCCAAGGCCATCGGATCCGTAAAGATCATCCCGGACCGGTTTGGGAATCTGCATGCCTTTGACGCGAACGACGACCTCATCCCTTTCAATGTCGTGGTGGGTGCGGCGCCACGGCAGCATGAAGCGGCGAACAAACTGAGGACCCTGGGCGCATATGCACTTGTCGCGCCGCTTACGGAGGTTCACGACGCTCAGCGCGAGGGCGTGAACGCCGAATGGGTCCGTGCGCTTAGCGAGGGCACCCGGCTGCCTGCAAACGACCTGTTCCGCTATCTGGGTATTCCCCCCACCACTGCCAAGCGAAAACTGTCGCGCAAGGAGCCGCTGGATACGGCTGGCAGCATCGCGGTCATCGATGCCATGCGCCTCATCGGGCAGGCCAGGGACCTGTTGCCCGACGTCCAGATGCAGGACTTCGATGTCGAAGCGTGGTTTGGAAAGTGGATCATGCTCCCGCAACCCGCACTGGGGGGAAAGAAGCCCGCCGAGTTGCTGTCGACGCCTGCGGGGGTAGAGCTTGTTTCCCGCGTTCTCGGTGCCATTGGCAGCGGAGCCTACCTCTGATGATCCTCTGGCGCATCGCGACAGAGTCGAAGGAGTTCCCCGCAAACGATCTGGGGGGTGGTGGAGCGGCGAAATTTCCAGGAAGGTGGAACGCCGAGAAGCAGTTCGTGTTGTATACCGCGCCGACTATTGCTTTGGCGGTTCTGGAGACCACGGCGCATCTCGATACCGGTGGCTTTCCGCTCAATAAATTCCTTCTCAAGCTGGAAGTGCCGGACGATGATTGGAACGCGCGAACGATCTTCACACCGGACATGCTGTCGGCATCGTGGTGTGCCATTCCCCATGGGGTAACCAGCGTGGAGGCGAGTTCGAAATGGTATGCCGGCAAGTCGACGCTTCTGCTTCAGGTCCCTTCAGTGATTGTCCCTGAAGAAGCGAATATCCTGATCAACTGCAAGCATCGGCGTTGGAAGAAAATTTCGGCAGCGGTCATTCGCAGATTCGAGTATGACCTGCTGCTGCGCAGCAGGTAGCCATCCTCCCCTCACATCGGCTGCCCCATCGCGCCGCTGCTGTCCGCCCGCTCCTCGCGCCACTGCAGCGACGCCGACGGGCGGTCCAGCCAGCGCTGCACCTTGATCGGCTCGAGCCCGACATGCATCTGCAGCGCGCGCTGCTGCAGCCGGCTGTCTTCCAGCGTGCGCCGGCCGCGCAGGCGCAGGTAGTCGTCCCAGGTGGGACAGGTGAAGCGCTCCGACCACAGTTCCGGATCGGCGATGTTGCGCGACAGCGACCAGTCGTAGGCACCGTTGCGCGTGCGGGACAGCTGGATCTCGCGCATCAGGCCGTAGAAGTCCTCGGCGCTGCGCTGGGGCACGCGGTACTGCAGCTCGATGCTGACCGGGCCGCTGCTGCCGCCGATGCCGAGCCTCACCTCCGGGTCCGCCATCGGGCGGTCGTCCGGCTCGGGCGAGGCCGTGCCTTCGGCCACGCGCAGGAACATGCCCATGAGCGGCGACAGTGCCATGCCGGCCGCCGCCCACAGCAGCACCTCGGCCACGCCGGTCTCCTTCGCCATCAGGCCCCATAGCCAGGCGCCCACGGCAACGCCCAGCGAGGTAGCCGCGCTGGACATGGCGATGGCGCGGCCCGCCACCCAGCGCGGCACCGACAGCTGCACCGCCACGCCGAGCGTCGTGGTCAGCACCATCCAGGCCATGCCGGCAGGCAGCAGGACGGCGATGTCCAGCGCCGTGCTGCGGCTGAGCGAGAGCACGGCCAGGCACAGCGCCTGCACCAGGCAGCAGAGACGTACCGTGTTCTCGTTGCCCAGGCGGGCGCGCAGCGGGTGCAGCACGAAGATGCCGGACACTGCGCCGATGCCGAAGCAACCCAGCAGCAGGCCGTAGCTGCGCGCCGTGCCGCCCAGCAGGTCGCGTGCGATCAGCGGCATCAGCGACAGCAGCGCCGCACCCATCAGGCAGACCGTGAACGAGCGCCCGATGGTGCGGCGCACCGGCTGCATGTGCGCGACGTAGCGCACGCCGATGCTGATCGAGCGCAGCAGGCCCTCGGGCGGCAGGCGCGAAACCTCGGCCGGGCGCTTCCAGCGCTGCAGCGACACCAGCATCGGGATGTAGGAGAAGACGTTGGCGGCGAAGGCCGCCGTCGCCCCCACGGCGGCGACGATCAGGCCACCCACGGCGGGCCCGACGCTGCGCGCGAGGTTGTAGCTGATGTTGTTGAGCCCCACCGCCTGCGGCACCAGCTGCTTGGGCACCTGCTCGGCCACCGACGCACCGCGGGCCGGCGCCGCCAGCGCGCCGCCGCAGCCGACCAGGAAGCAGAAGCCCAGCAGGACCCAGGGCGTGATCATCCCCAGCAGCGACACCAGGGTCATCAGCGCCGCGCCCACCAGGCTCAGCGTCAGCGCCGCCATCTGCACTTTGCGCCGGTCATGGATGTCGGCCAGCGCGCCAGCCGGCAGGGCCAGCAGCGCCACCGGCAGGAAGCTCGCCGTCTGCACCAGGGCGACGTGGTCGGCCGTGGAGATCGCCGTCATGGTCCAGGCCGCCGCCACGCCCTGGATCAGGCTGCCGGTGTTGGACACCGTGGTACCGAGCCACAGCTCGCGGAAGGTGGCATGCCGGAAGGGCGCAAAGGCGCTGTCGTCTTTCATGGGCGCCATTGTCCTGTGTTCCCGCCCGTCAGGCCTTCCCCTTCTTCGGGGCCTTCGCCTTGCCGGCCGCATTCAAGGCCACCGCCTCGCGCAGCAGCGCCTTGAAGGCGGACTCGTCCACTGCTTCGCCTTCGTGGATGTCGATCGCGCGGCGTACGTTGCCGTCGAGGCTCGCGTTGAACAGCCCGGCCGGGTCCTTCAGGGCTGCGCCCTTGGCGAAGGTGAGCTTCACGGCCTTCTTGTAGGACTCGCCGGTGCAGAGGATGCCATCGCGCTCCCAGACCGGGGTGCCCATCCACTTCCATTCTTCGACGACGTCGGGAACGGCCTGCCTGATGAGCCTGCGCATCCGGCCCAGGGTTTCCCCGCGCCAGTCGCCGAGTTCGGCGATCCGCTGGTCGATCAGGGCGGATGGCGATTGTCCTTCCGTGGAACCCGGCTTCTTCATGTCCTTCTCCTGAAATTCACGGCTTCTTCACATCTTTATCCGCCTGCATTCCGGACGCATGTTGCCGCGTACCTCGCGCCCGGGTCCAGCCTGCGGCGCCCCCGCAGAGGGCTACAATCTTCGCAATACCCCCGGAGACCCGCATGAAAACCCGCGCCGCCGTCGCCTTCGCCGCCAAAACGCCCCTGGAGATCGTGGAACTGGACCTGGACGGCCCCAGGGCCGGCGAGGTGCTGGTCGAGATCATGGCCACCGGCATCTGCCACACCGACGCCTACACGCTGGATGGCTTCGACTCCGAAGGCATCTTCCCGTCGATCCTCGGCCATGAGGGCGCGGGCATCGTGCGCGAGGTGGGCGCGGGGGTCACCAGCGTGAAGCCGGGCGATCACGTGATCCCGCTGTATACGCCGGAGTGCCGGCAGTGCAAGACCTGCACCAGCCACAAGTCCAATCTCTGCACGGCGATCCGCGCGACGCAGGGCAAGGGCCTGATGCCGGACGGCACGACGCGCTTCTCCTACAAGGGCCAACCCATCTACCACTACATGGGCTGCTCGACCTTCTCCAATTTCACGGTGCTGCCGGAGATCGCGGTGGCGAAGATCCGTGAGGACGCGCCGTTCGACAAGGCCTGCTACATCGGCTGCGGCGTCACCACCGGCGTCGGCGCGGTGATCAACACGGCCAAGGTGACGCCGGGCTCCAACGTGATCGTGTTCGGCCTGGGCGGCATCGGCCTCAACGTGATCCAGGGCGCGCGCATGGTCGGCGCCGACATGATCGTGGGCGTGGACATCAACGACGACAAGGAAGAATGGGGCCGCCGTTTCGGCATGACGCACTTCGTCAATCCGAAGAAGATCGAGGGCGACATCGTGCAGCACCTGGTGGCGCTGACCCACGGCGGCGCGGACTACACCTTCGACTGCACCGGCAACACGACCGTGATGCGCCAGGCGCTGGAGGCCTGCCACCGCGGCTGGGGCGAGTCGATCGTGATCGGCGTGGCCGAGGCGGGCAAGGAAATCTCCACGCGGCCGTTCCAGTTGGTGACCGGGCGCGTGTGGAAGGGCTCGGCCTTCGGCGGCGCGCGCGGGCGCACGGACGTGCCGAAGATCGTGGACTGGTACATGGGCGGCAAGATCGAGATCGACCCGATGATCACCCATGTGCTGAAGCTGGAGGACATCAACAAGGGCTTCGACCTGATGCACGAGGGCAAGTCGATCCGCAGCGTGGTGGTGTTCTGAGCCGGGATCGCGCATGAGCATCGAGACGCTGTCGGAACACGGCTGCTTCGGCGGCACGCAGGGCTTTTATCGCCATCATTCGGCGCGCATCGGCCTGCCGATGCGCTTCTCGGTGTACCAGCCGCCACAGGCGCGGGCCGGCAAGGTGCCGGTGCTGTTCTACCTGGCCGGGCTCACCTGCACGGAAGAGACCTTCATGATCAAGGCCGGCGCGCAGCGCCTGGCCGCGGAACTGGGCCTGATGCTGGTGAGCTGCGACACCAGCCCGCGCAACACCGGCATCGCCGGCGAGGCCGACGACTGGGAGTTCGGCACCGCAGCAGGCTTCTATCTCAACGCCACACAGGCGCCGTGGTCGGCGCACTTCCTGATGGAGGACTACCTGAGGGAGGAGCTGCGTGCGACGGTGCTGGCGGATTTCCCGGCCGATGCTTCGCGCCTGGGCATCTTCGGCCACTCGATGGGCGGCCACGGTGCGCTGGTATTGGCGCTGCGCAACCCCGGCGTCTACCGCTCGGTCTCGGCGTTCGCGCCGATCTGCGCGCCCAGCCTCTGCCCCTGGGGCGAGAAAGCCTTCAGCCGCTACCTGGGCGCGGACCGCGAGGCCTGGCAGACCTATGACGCCAGCGCGCTGATGGCGGCGGCGGGCGGGCCGCCGTTCCCGGAGATCCTGGTGGACCAGGGTCTGGCGGACAAATTCCTGCACCAGCAGCAGTTGCTGCCGGAACGCTTCGAGCAGGCCTGCCGCGCGGTGGGCCAGCCGCTGCGCCTGCGCCGCCATGAAGGCTATGACCATGGCTACTACTTCATCGCCAGCTTCATGGACGATCACCTGCGCTTCCACGCCGCCCAGCTGTCGCACTAGCGGCCGCTGTCCAGGCCCGGGCTCCGCCGCATAACCAAATGACTTGATGTTCTTTTGAGCCAGCGAGACGCGGCCCTAAGCTGCCGCGCTCCCTAGGCTGGACCAAAAGAACATGCGTGTGAACCCGGTGGCGTGGCCGCTGAGACGGATTGCGGCGGCGCTGACGGTGTCGGCGCTGCTGGCGGCCTGCGGCAATTCCTCGGCACCCGAGGCGGGGGCCGCCAGGGGCCGCCCCAATATCGTGGTGATCCTCGCCGACGACCTGGGCTACTCCGACCTCGGTGCCTTCGGCAGCGAAATCCGCACGCCGAACATCGACGCCCTGGCGCGCGACGGCCAGGTGCTGACCAACTTCCACGTCACGCAGCTGTGCTCCACCACGCGCGCAAACCTGCTGACCGGCGCGGATCATCACCTGGTCGGCATCGGCAGCCTGGTGGACCTGGTGCTGCCCTACCAGACGGACCAGCCGGGCTACGAGGGGCAGTTCAACCACAGGGCGCGCACGATCGCGCAGCTGCTGCGCGACGGCGGTTATCACACCTACATGGCCGGCAAGTGGCACCTGGGCGAGCCGGGACCCGAGCGCTGGGGCTTCGAGCGATCCTTCGCGCTCGCCGGCACGCTCGGCAACGCCAACAACTTCGGGTCGCAGGCGGGCCTGGAGAACTCAGCGGACCCGGTGTTCTTCGAGAACGGCGAGCCGGCGACGCTGGCGCCGGGCAAGTTCACGGCCGACCACTACGCCGACAAGCTGATCGAGTACGTCGACGAGCAGCGCGGCGACCGCAAGCCGTTTTTCCTGTACTACGCCGTGCAGACGCCGCACTGGCCGATCCAGGCGCCCGACCAATACCTGGACCGCTACAGCGGCGTCTATGACGCGGGCTACGGCGCGATCCGCGAGGCGCGCATCGGCCGGCAGAAGGCACTGGGGATCATCCCCGCGGACTTCAAGGTGCACCCGGGCACGCCGATCGGCACGCCCAGCTACGGCATCCCGGGGCCGCTGCTGCACCGCCCCTGGGGCCTGCTGACGCCGCTCGAGCGGCGCCAGGAAGCGCGCAGCATGGAAGTGTTCGCGGGCATGCTGGAAAACCTCGACGACAACGTCGGCCGGCTGCTGCGCCACCTGAAGGACATCGGCCAGTACGACAACACCCTGGTGGTGTTCCTGTCGGACAACGGTGCCGACGGCAATGGCTACCCGATACCGCCCAGCGGCTACCTGGACAATTCGCTGGAAAACTACGGGAGGCAGGGTTCCTTCATCTATCACAGCGTCGGCTGGGCCGACGCGGGCGCCGCGCCGTTCCGCATGTTCAAGGGTTTCACTGCCGAGGGCGGCATATCCTCGCCGACGCTGGTCAAGCTGCCGCACGCAACAGGCGCGTCGCGCAAGCTGCCCGCGCTGGCATCGGTGCTCGACCTGGCGCCTACGATCCTGGAACTTGCCGGCATGGGCAATCCGGGCACGCAGTACCACGGGCGCGAGGTAGCGCCGCTGGAGGGCCGCTCGCTGCTGCCGCTGCTGCGCGGGGAAACGGCTGCGGCGCATGCCGCGGACGCGGTCTTTGCCGGCGAGGTCTACAACCACCGCTACGTTCGTCGCGGTCCCTGGAAGATCACGCGCGCCGATGCGCTGCCGTTTGCCGGCGGCCTGCTCGCCAACCAGGACTGGCAGCTCTACAACGTGGACCAGGATCGCGGTGAAACCACGCTGCTGGCCACGCGCAGCGTCAGCACGCTGGCGCTGCCGGCGCCGACCGACGAGTACAGCGAGATATTCGACGGCCTGCTGGCCGACTGGCGTGCCTACGTGGAGCGCGTGGGCGTTGCGCTGCCGGACCTGCAGCAGTGAGAACCACCGCCGGGGCCGCGATCCTGGCCCTGGCGGCGCTGGGTGCCGGCCTGGGACTGCATGCGCTGCAGCCGGCTGTCCCCGCGACGGGTGCCGCACCTGATCCGCTGGGCAGCCCCGCTGCCTGCCGCGACTACTCGGGACTGCCGCGGGGCTGGGGTGTGACCCCGCGCGCGGGCATGCTCCGCGTGGCCGCCGGCCGCTTCGAGCGCGGCAGCCTGCGCGGCTATGCCGACGAGCGCCCTCTCGTCGATACCCGCGTCGATGCATTCTGGATGGACCGCACCGAAGTCAGCAATGCGCAATTCGCCAGCTTCGTCGCGGCGACCGCCTACGTGACCGAGGCCGAGCGCACCGGCGCCACGGCGGTCTTCCGGGTGCCGCCACCGGATGCGGCGGCACTGGAACCAGGCAGCGGGTGGAAGCTCTTGAAGGGCGCGGACTGGCGCCATCCGGAAGGCCCGGACAGCTCGATCGCGGGCCGCGACAACGTTCCGGTGGTCAACGTGAGCCTGGCCGACGCCCAGGCCTACGCCGCCTGGCTGGGGCGCGAACTGCCCAGCGAGATGCAGTGGGAGTTCGCGGCGCGTGCGGGGCGCAGCAACGCGGCCGCCGACGCGGCCCTGCTCGACGCCGGCCAGCGTCCGCAGGCGAACGTCTGGCAGGGCCTTTTTCCGATCGAGGATCGCGGTGACGATGGTTTTCCGGGGCGCGCGCCGGTGGGCTGCTTCGCCGCCAACCCCTATGGCCTGCACGACATGATCGGCAACGTCTGGGAGTGGACCACGGACCTCTACCGGGGACGACTGGACGCCGTCGCGGCTGCCGCCACGCCGTCGGCGCCCCGGGTCATCAAGGGCGGCTCCTTCCTGTGCGCGGACAACTACTGCGTGCGATCCCGCGCCAGCGCCAGACACCCCCAGGAGCCGGACCTGCCGACGACCCACCTCGGCTTCCGCACCGTCGCCAGGGACTGAAAGCGCCTTAGGGTTAACAGGCCCTAGCGCACGACGAAGGGCTCCGCCACTTCCCAGGGCGCCAGCCGCGTGCCATCGGCCTTGCGCGGCCCCACCGGCCATTGCTCGCCGCCATCGAACACGGCGCCCATGCGCCCGAAGCCGACGAAGCAGGCGGCGAGCGCGCCGAGTTCTGCCAGCTCGTCCTCGGCGAAGTGCTCGCGCAGCCGGCCGAGCAGCGCGGCGTCGATGGACAGGTGATCGGTGGCGAAGCGGTCGGCGAAAGCCAGGGCGGCTTTCTCGGCCGGGCCCAGGTCGGCGGCCTCCTCGGGCTTTTCCAGCGAGCAGACCATGCTCTCGCTGAGCCCTTCATCCAGCGCCGCGCCGTAACGGACCGACATGCAGGGCCGGCACTGGTTGTGGAAGGCGATGCGCAGGCGCAGCAACTCCACCAGGCGCGGCGACAGCTTCGTGCCCTGCCGCAACTCGGCGCTGAAGGACTGGATGCGGAGGTTGAGTTCCTCGCGCCGCGTGGCGGTGCTGCTCATGGCCCGGCTCCTCACTCAGGGGATCACCCAGGCATTCCAGCACCGCCGGCACGGCGCTTCCTCGTCCTTTTGCGTCAGCCCGCAGCGGTCTTCATGGCCGCCACGGTGGCCGCCAGCTCGCGGCTGGCATCCCCCGGCAGCGCCTCGGCAAACGCCTGCGCCAGCGCCTCGTAGTACCACAGCGTGCCCTCGCGCCCGCCGGTGAAGCGCGCGAATACATCGTCGGCCCCGGCCCGCTGGATGTCGCAAAGGATGGAGCGGGCGTTGTGCAGCTTGTCGCAGACGCTCACCAGCGCAGCCGCGATGTCCATCTCGCGGACGTGGGCGACGTAGTTGCGCTTGCGCTCCCACCACTCCGGCTTGGGGTCCACGTCGGCGTCGGTGCAGACGTTGACGATGGCGAGCACTTCGTCCCCGAAGCGCACGCGGATTTCCTCGCGCAGCCTGTCGGCGCCACCGAAGGCGGTGGCCTGGTCCTCGACGCTGTCGTGCAGCAGCGCGGCGATCGCCTGCGTCTGGTTGCCGCCGAATTCCAGCACCAGCGCAGACACGCTCATCAGGTGCGCGACATAGGGCGTGTCCACGCCCTTGCGCCGCTGCGTCCTGTGCAGGCGCGCGGCAAAACCCAGCGCTTCCTCGAATTTCTCGTCCAGCATTGCTCTTCTCCTTCGGCCCGCCGACGGCGGGACACAACAGCCTCTGTCGCGCCGGCAGTACCGGCACAGCTTGGGTTCACATCAGGATGGCACAACGGATTTGCGGCGCCCGGCATTGCACCGGGTACGTTCATTCTACAGCGCCCGCGCCGCGTCCGCTCAGGCGGCGGCGGGTTCGCCGAGCTGCGCCAGGCTGGTTTCGTACAGGGCGGCGACGAAGTCGGTCTGCGTGATCATGCCGACCAGCTTGCGCTCGGCGTTCACCACCGGCACATGGTGCAGGCCCGCGTCGGACATCATCGGCACCAGTTCGACGATGGGGGTGCTGTCCTGCACCGATTTCACCTTCGCGCTCATGATCTGCCCCACCACCTCCGGCTTTTCGGTGTGGGTGTGCTCGGTGTACCTGAGGAAGGCGCGCAGGCGCGCGCCCATGCCCGGCAGCTGCAGGGGATCGATATGCCGCAGGAAATCCGAGCGGGTGACGATGCCGATGACATGGCGCCCGCGGTCCACTACCGGCAGCGCCTGCACCGCATGGGCCCGCATCAGCTGCCAGGCCTCGGCCAGCCTGCTGCCGAACTCCACGGTGACGATGTCGCGCGCCATGATGTCGCCGCAGCGGGTTTCACCGAAGCGGCGGCGGTGGGCATGACGCTCGGTGCGCAGGAACAGGTCCTCGAGGTCGTCGATGCTGATGTCCAGCACCTGGTCGTGGGCCTGCAGCACGGCCTGCAGGTCTTCGCTGGTGAAACCCAGGCGCGCCGTGGGCAGGCTGTCGGCGGTCTGGTGCGGATGCGGCGCCTCGGCTTGCTGCGAGTGTGGATAGCGGCGCCCGACCGCCTTGTTGTAGAGCACGGCCACGCCCAGCAGCAGCAGGCTGTTGAGCAGCACCGGCTCGAGCACGAAGCCGTAGCCCAGCGCCTCGATCTGGCTGCCGCCGAGCACGGCGGTGAGTGCCACCGCCCCGCTGGGCGGATGCAGGCAATGCAGCGCGAACATCGCGCCGATCGACAGGAAGATGGCCGCCGCGGCCGCCAGCGCCGGCACCGGAATGTAGCGCGCACAGCTCACGCCGATCAGCGCCGCCACGAGGTTGCCGCCGAGGACCGACCAGGGCTGTGCCAGGGGGCTGGCGGGCAGGCCGAACAGCAGCACCGCCGAGGCGCCCATCGGCGCGATCAGCCAGACCGCGCCGGGCGTGGCGCCGAGCAGGGCGGTGCTGGCCAGGCCGGCGATCAGCACCCCCAGCAGTGCGCCGGTGCCGGAGCGCAGGCGCTCGGCCTGGCTGACCGAGGCCCGGGGCGGCAGCAGGCTCCTGAGCCAGGAGGGCAGCAGCTTGTTCATGGGGAGCAGTGAAATGAAGGGGCGCGATTACATCATGTTGTGATATATCGGCGCCATTGCCGGAGCTTCATCCCATGCCTCGCCCCACCCCGCCCCCGACCCCGCAGGACTACCAGGCCCTGTCCGAATTCCGCTACCAGCTGCGCCGCTTCCTGCGCTTCAGCGAGGACGCGGCGCAGGCGGAGGGGATCACGGCGCTGCAGTACCAGCTGATGCTGCATGTCCAGGGCAACCCGGAGCGCGACTGGGCACTGGTGGGCGAGTTGGCGGAGCGCCTGCAGATGCAGCAGCACGGCACGGTGGCGCTGGTGACGCGCTGCGAGACGGCGGGGCTGGTGCGGCGCACGCGCGCCAGGGACGATCGGCGCCAGGTGCAGGTGCGGCTGACGAGCAAGGGCAAGGCCTGCCTGCGGCGCCTGGTGGCGCTGCACCGGGCCGAGCTGCAGTCGCTCTCCGGGGTGTTCCGGGTGACGCATATCCCGGCCTTCAACGACCGGCTCTGAGTTCCCCGCGGCCTTGGAGAAAATCAGCGACGCTGATATTTCCCGGGCAGGAGACCGCTACAGCTTGCCAGCCTTCCAGACCACCCGGCCGTAGATGGCCACGGTCTCGCTGAGGATCGGCTCCGGCGGGTAGAGGTGCTGCATCGGATTGTCGCTGTGCATGACGACGATGCCATCGGCGCGGCGGATCAGCCGCTTCACCCGCATGCCATCCTCGGCGATCAGCGCATAGACCTTGCCGCTGACCACCTCGCGCTCGGCGGTGTGGATCATCACGCTGTCGCCGTGGTTGAGGGTGGGCGACATGCTGTCGCCGGTAACGTCCCACAGCTTGCACTTGTCGGGGCTGAGCCCCGCCTGCGCCATCCACTCGCGCCGGAAGGAATGCGATTTATCGACTTCCTCGAAATCGTGAATGATCTCGCCGCGCCCGCCGGCCAGCTTGGCGCCGGTGACCTTGGACACGTAGACCACGTCGGACGTCAGGCTGATCCCCAGGGATTCCACGGTGGCACCCCTCGGCAGCTTTCTCGCCAGGTCGGGAAAGATTTCCTCCGCCGGCGCGCGCAGCAGGTCGGAGAACTTCACCAGCGCCTCGAGGTTCAGCGGGATGACACCGTTGAGGTACTGGCTGACGGCGCTCTGCTGTTTCCAGCCGAACTGGAACGCCACCCGCTCCTGGGTCAGCCCCAGCGGGCCCTTCTGGACATCCCACAGACGCCGCAACTCCAGGGCGGCCGCCTTTTCGTGAGGCGAGAGCTCTCTGCGCTTCATGGGGGCCGAGAGTATTAGCATCGCTAATGATTGTCAAGTAGCGTTGCTATTGACTTTATAAGCAGCAATGCTAATATTATTAGCAGAACGGCCCAGGGCTCTCGCCGCAACGCCTGCCGTGTCGCCCCTTATTTCCGATGAGGCCGCCTGCCTCATCGCCACCGGAGTTCGCCGTGCCCGATTTCATGGACCTCATCCAGGAGGCCGAAGCCCGTGTCAGCGAGGCGCTCAACGCCTCCGCCCGCCTGTCCGACTCCAGCGCCTTCGGCAGGAGCGATTGCGCCGACTGCGGCGACGAGATCGACCCCCGGCGCCTGGCGGTGGTGCGCGGCGCCAGCCGCTGCACGCTCTGCGAACAGCTGGCGCAACGCCATGACATGCATTTCCGCAGCCGGTCGCGGCCCTGGTGAGGCCGGGCCGCGCGCTACCGATCCGCCGCCGCACAACGGCAACCCCTTTCGCCACAGCCATCCCGGAGCTGGACAGCATGAGCAACGCAGACCATCTGATCATCAAGCGCGTCGTCCGCTCCGTCCTGGCCAGGTCGCTGGCCTTGCATCAGGAAGCGGTCGACAAGACTGCCGACGAAGTCATCGATGCGCTGCGCTTCGAGTGCGGCGGAGACCGTCTCTACGTGCCGCGCGGCAAGGCGCACTGCGAAAGGGATCTCAGGATCCGCAGCAGCTATCTCGCGCTGTGCCAGAAGCATGCCCCCGGCTTCGCCATGGAGACCCTGGCGCGGCGTGAGGAGCTGAGCATCCGCCAGTTGCGCCGCATCTGCGCGCCGCAGCTCCTGCGGCAGATGCCGCCGGATGCGACTCGGCAGTGACGCCGTTTTGGTAAGGCGTGTCAGCGACCCCATGGGACCCTGTCTGCATGTTCCCACCGACCCGAAAACACCCCCCACGCACTCCCCGATTTTCATCGCGAGGCATCCGCACATGAACGATCTGCGCAGCGACTTCACCACGGCCACCGCCAAGTCGGGGCCACCCATCCTCGCATTCTGGAGTGGACTGACGTTGAACGATCTTGTCGGCTGGATGACGCTGGCCTATCTCGCCCTGCAGGCCGCGCACCTGCTGTGGAAATGGCAGCGCGAAATACGCGGCCCGGCCACCCGGCAGGCGCGATGAACCCCCGCTCCCGCGCCGCCCTCGCCGGCACCGCGCTGCTGCTGGCGATCCCGGCGGCGAAGATTCTCGAAGGCAAGTCCAACCGCGCCTACCTCGACGTCGCCGCGGTGCCCACTGCCTGCTACGGGCAGACCGGTCCCAGGGTGCGCATGGGCGAGGTGTACAGCGATCTCACCTGCGAGCGCTGGCTGCACGAGCAGCTGCTCGCCTTCCACCAGGGCATCCGCCGCTGCGTCACGCAGCCGATGTCGCCGCCGCAGGCCGCCGCGCTGACGCTGTTCGCCTACAACGTCGGCCTCGACGGTGCCTGCGGATCCGCGGCCGTGCGCCACGCCAATCGCGGCGACTGGAAGAGCGCCTGCAGGGCCCTGCAATACAACGAGCGCGGACAGCCGGCCTGGTCCTACGTCACCGACGCCGCAAGCGGACGCAAGCGCTTCGTGCAGGGCCTCGCCAACCGCCGCGCCGCCGAGCGCGCACTGTGCGAACGCGCTGCGGATCAGACCGCCGATCGCGTCGTTTCAATTGACACGATTTTGGTAAAGCACGTCACCGACCACATGGAATGATGATCACATGTCAGAACCCATCGACCACCAGATCGTCCAGGGAATCGCCGACTGCCTCAGGCAGATTCGCCAGGACAACGGCTACCGCAGCGACATCGGCCTGCAGGTATTGCCCAACGACGGCTCCGCGATCGACGAAGAGCTGCCCTTCGTCGAAATCATCGACGACGAGGAAGTCGCCGAATACCAGAACGGCAAGCGGCGCCGGGCCTCGCTGGCCCTGACCATCGCCGTCGAGTTTCCCGCCGGCGACGTCGACCAGGCGCAGCTGCTGCAGGCACGCCGCGCCTTCGCCGACATCCGCCAGGCGCTCGCCACCATCGATCCGGTGAACTGGATCGTCGGCGTCGGCGGGCTCGAACTCGGCGGCAGGACGATGTTCGCCGACGACGGCGGCACCCCTTTTTTCCGACCCGAACTGAAAGCCCGGGTCACTTTCCATGAAAACCACAGGAGCAACACATGAGCGGACTTCTCTGCGCCGGCAATGTTCACGCCGCAATCCTCAACGACGATGGCAGCTTCGCCGGCTTCCTCGGCATCAAGAACGCGATCAAGCTCGCGATCTCGCCGGGTGAAAGCGAGGAGAAGCAGCGCGTCTCCAAGCAGGTCGCCAGCTACGGCCAGGTGCTGGACTCGGTCGTGATCCCGGGCAAGCCCATGGTCACGGTCGACTTCGACGAAGGCGACGCCGAGACCATCGGCCTGGCCCTGCAGGGCAACGTCGCCCCGCTGAACCTCACCACCCAGACCCGCACCGCGGTGGACCTCACCGTCACGGCACTGGATACCTGGCTGGAACTGGGCGACCGCTACATCAACCCCACCGGCTTCCTGCTGAAGGACAACGGCGGCGTCAATACGCTGGTCCAGGGCGTGGACTACGTGGTCGACCTGACGATGGGCCTGGTGAAGTTCCTCGCCAGCGGCACGGTGGAGGCCAGCGACACCGTCGAGAAGACCTACACCACCCGCGCCGTCACCGGCTCGCGCATCTCCGGCTCGAAGAAGAACCAGCTGCGCATGCGCCTGCTGCTGAACGGCAAGAACCTCGCCACCGGCAAGCCGGTCGTGGTCGAACTGCCGAGCTGCACCCTGCGCTCGGCCAGCACCTTCGATCCGCTGCTGGGCGAGTTCGCGGTGACCTCGCTGACCGGCACGATCGTCGGCGACTACAGCGTCGATCACCTCGACGCGTAAGCCGGCACCCCCGGCCGTAGCGCCTGCGGCAGCCCGCGGCAGTTCCCGGAGCGTTTCCGGGAACTGCCCGGGAGGTCGCGGACGGGCGAGAGGAAAAGGCTCGCGGTACGTCGGCGCTGCACGCGCCCGACGACTTCATACATTCGGTTTCGTGGAGTTTTCACACCATGGTTGATTCGATCATCCCGGATCCGGCGACGTTCGCACAGGACGCCAATGCGATGCTGGACACCCTGGCCAAGCTGCACCAGGGCATCTCGGATCTGCAGAAGGCCCTGGAAGGATTCAAGAACAGCAGCGATTTCAGCGCCGATCTCGCCAAGAACATCGGCGTGGCAGACAACCTGGCGACCATATTCACGACGCTGGCGAACAGCGCCGGCGGAGCCGCCGATCCGGTCTCGACGCTGGTGACCCTCGCCGTCGATGCCTCCACGGCCTCATCGGCCCTGGCCGCCAATGCCGGAGGCGCCGCCGGAGCCGTCTCGGCCCTGGCGTCGGGCTCGAGTTCTGCGTCGGCATCCGCTTCGGTGCTCACGAGCAACGTCGGCGCGGCATCCACGGCGGTTTCGGGGCTGAGCAGCGCCCTGTCCGGCGCCGCGATTCTCTTCATCGCCGACCGCGTGATGGCGATTGCCAAGGCGCACGGCGAGTATCGCGAAGCCGTGAAGTCCGCCGCCGAAGCGCAGAGCCAGGCCAACCTCCGGCTCGAAGAAGGGATTTCCGCGGCCGCCGACCAGGCCGCGAAGTTCGCCGGACAGGGCGCCGTGACGCAAACGGTCCTGGACGCGCTGGCGCAGGGCACCGGGCAGCTGACGGAGAGCCAGAAGCAGCACTACGCCTCCATGCTGGGAGGCTCGGAAGAGTACCTGAAGGCCCAGATCGCGATCGGTGTCCGCGAGCAGGAACGATACGGCCAGACCCGGATCGACCTGGAAGGCGTGCGGACGAAGCTGGGCGAGGTCCGGGCAGCGCATGGCGAGCTGAAGGCCGAGCTGGAAGCAGCGTCGAAGCCGGTCGCCATCCCCATCGATCCCGAGCTGCTGCCGAAACTGAAGGAGGTTCGCGAGAACCTCGGCAAGGTCTCCAGCGAGGACCTGGCAAACCTGGCAAGCCGTTCGCGCGAGGCCTTCGGCCAGACCAGGGAAGCCATCGACGAAGCCGCCAAGGCCTTTCCCGCCCTGACGGGTGCGGCGCTGGAAAGCGTCATGGCGATGGACCCCCGCTTCAAGGATCTGATCGCGACCCACAAGGAACTGGCGGGGGCCGTCGAGGCCATTCGCGCAGAGCAGTACAAGAGACTCGGCGTCGACGTCAACGAGGTTCTGACCGGCATCGACACCAAGGCCAAGGACCTGCTGGCGACCTTCCAGTCGCTGGCCAGCGATCCGGACGCCAACCCCAAGCTCCTCACCGCCGCCTTCCAGGAATTGCTGAAGACCCTGAACAGCGAAGAGGAACTGGCCGCGCTCAAGGAGTCGCTGGGCCAGATCAACATCAAGGGTTTCGACATCGCCACCACCCTCGGCCAGGTCGAGGAGAAGCTGAAGACCCTGCCGTCGGCGGCGGATCCCGCGGCCAAGGCGATGGCCGATGCCTTCTCCTTCTTCGGTCTCAAGACGCGCGAAGAGCTCGAGGCCACGGCGAAGAAAGCGGAAGAGAACTTCGCCCTGATCAGCACCAGCGGCCAGGCCTCCGCGAAGTCCCTGGACAAGGCCTTTGCCGACATGGCCACCGCGAGCGTCGCCGCCGCAGCCGCGATGGGGCAGGCCAGCGCGGAATCGCAGCTGGGAATCCTGGCCACGCAGGCCCGCACGGAAGCGCAGAAGCAGACCCTCGCAAGCCTGGCCACGCAGTACCAGATCACCGGCGCCACCGCCACCCGCGCCCTCACGGACATCAAGAACGAAATCCCCGAGGTCATCAAGGAGCACCAGAAGCAGCTGTCGGCGATCGACGCGGTCAACGCGGCTTACGAGGAGCGTCTGAAAAATCCGACGGACCCTCGCGCATTGCTGCCGACGACCAAGGGCGGCGCGATCTCCATGACCAGCCTGGACGAGCGCGCCGTCGCCGTCACCGGCGAGTCCCGTACCGCGCTGGAAATCCTGTTCCAGAGGCTGGCCAACCAGATCGTCAACAACCCCGGCCGCGGCCGGGTGGCGGAGGAGGAGTTCGAGCAGGCGGTATCGACCTTCCTCCAGGGTGGCGACAAGGCCGAAGACCTGCGGAACAAGATCCTCGGGATCGACCCGAAACAGGCCCGCACTACCCGGCCACCGCCATCGATGACCGGACCCGGCAACGGCTCGAAGTTCCGGCCGGACTACGTCACGGAAGAAAGCGCCAGCAAGGCCGAGGCCGCGCAGAAGGCGCGCGACGACGCGGCCAAGGCCGCCAAGGCCGCGCGCGAGGAGCAGCGCCGCGCCGCGGCCCAGGCTTCGACGCCCGCGCCGAAGAGCGGAGCGACCGATCCCCGCCCGCCGGCGCCGGCGCCACGTCCGAGCACCGAGGTCATCAAGGTGATGCGCATGGAATTCCCGGACGGCAAGAGCCTGGACGTCCTGGCCGGCCAGGACGATGCCGTGTCCTCGCTACTGAAGTCCCTTTCCCTTTCCAGGAGGAACAGCCTGTGAGCATCACCCTGAACACCCTCGGCCTGCCCGCGGACCTGGTCTGGACCGACCGCTACGACTGGACGCCGGTGGTGCAGAGCCTGGCCCGGACAGAAGCCGGGGTGCTGGTCCGCGAGGAATCCCTGCTGCAGAAGGGCCGGCCCATCACGCTGGAGGGCGGCGACGACCACGGCTGGGCCTCCGGCGAACTGGTCGCGCTGCTGCATGCCCTGCAGCTGCCGGCCAACGCCGATCCGATGCTGCTGGTCTACCACGGCCAGGAGCTGCAGGTCGCCTGGCGCCGCGACGGCGCCGCCCCGATGTCCGCGCGCCCGGTGCGCGGCGCAGTTTCCAACCCCGGCGCCGGCGAGCTGTTCGTGCTCGCCCTGCGCTTCATCGAGATCTGATCCATGCCCATCACCAGCGACAACATCAAGCTGTACAAGACCCAGGTCATGTCCGACACGCCCGATGGCGGCGGCCGCATGACCCGCAACGAAGTGATCGACGCCGAGCTGAACAACGTCTTCGACGACACCTCGCGCGACGATCGCGTCAACGGCCGCGTCAGCCTGCGCAAGGTCTTCGGCGCCGTGAGCACCAGCGGCACCGACAAGTATCTCGGCGCGCACGCGGTCCTGACCGATCCGCCGGCCGACGGCCGTGTCGTCTGCACCCTGTTCACGCTGCCCGATCACGCCAGCCGGCGCTCGGACGCGCGGACGCTGATCGAGCAGTACCTGATTCCCGGCGCGGCGACGGTCCTGGTGCTGTACGACACCCAGCCGCAGGGGGCCCGGACCGTCGTGGCCTACCAGGCCCTCGAGGAATCGCCGCCGGAGGTGTCGAGCGTGCTGTGCCTGTCGGTCGAGCTGGCGGGCCATGTCCACTACGGTCGCCAGCAGTTTGTGCGCATCACCGGCATCACCAGCCAGACGGTCACCCTGGGCGTCAACAACGACAAGTGGCAGAAGCGCCTGCTCACCCTGAACATCAGCGAGCCGCTGGAAATCTCCTACCCCGGCGGCGACTTCAAGAAGGAGCCGACGCTCACGGACAGGCCCACCCGCGTGCGCCGCGCCGACCTGAACCCCGCCGCCAATTTCTACGGCGTGGTGCCGCTGGCCGAAGACGTCGAGTCCGGCGACACCGTGGTGAGGGTCTCCACCATCCTGCAGAACATCGCCCCGGCGTCCTACTCCGAGACCGCGATCCTCGACCAGCAGGTCGGCTCGGACGGCCCGCTGCTGATCTCGGCCGGGCCGGAGTTCACCGAGTCGCAGACCGTCACGGTCAGCGGCGGCAGCGCCGCGCTGCGCCTGATGCGCAGCGCGCAGATGGGCAGCCTCGAGGTGACCGTCGGGTCCGGGACGAACCAGGCGATCTTCGAGGAGACCGGTGAAGGAGCGCTGCAGCGCATCGGTGGCGGCGTCAACACCGCCGGCGCCAGCGGCCGGATCGACAGCGGCAGTGGCGAGCTGAGCTTCAGCGGCCTGGCCAACGGCAGCCAGACCTTCACGCTGAGCTACGTTCCGGCAGCCCTGGTCACCGATGCGCAGCACACCCAGGGCACGCAGATCACGCTCGCCAACCGCGGCTTCAACTACAGCTTCTCGCTGATCCCCAAACCGGCCAACGGCGCGGTCATGGTCAGTTATCGCGCGCTCGGCCAGTGGTACACGCTGACCGACAACGGCAAGGGCCAGCTGGTCGGCGCTCCCGGCACCGGCACGGGCACCGTCAACCCCATCACCGGCACCGTCAATGCGACCCTGGGCTACCAGCCGGACGTGGGCTCCTGGGTACTCTGCGGCTGGCGCTCGATGGCGCACTACAAGGATCAGTCCGGAGCCGTGATCGATGTCCTGGGCGCGATCCAGCTCACCACCGCGCAGCAGCCGCGCCCGGGAACGCTGAGCATCGGCTGGACCTACGGCGGCACCACCTACAGCGTCACCGACAGCGGCAACGGCGATCTCGGCGGACACGGCAGCGGCCGCGTGCAGTACTGGGCCAGGCAGATCCAGCTGCGCCCCAGCGTGCTGCCGCCCAAGGGCACGGTGATCACCGTCAGCTACGAGGACGCCCAGCACGAAACCTACACGCCGAGCCCGCAGCCAGCGCCCAGCGGCGGCAACATCACGATCACGCTGCCCGAAGCGCCGGTCGAGCCCGGATCGGTGTACGTCATGGCGACCTTCAGCTCAGGTGCAGCCGGCTACCATCCGGGCCACTACGACGCAGGGAACGGCAACCTCCACCGATCCGACGGAGCGGTCGGCACGATCAACTACACGACCGGCCAGGTGGTCTTTCCGGCCACGGCGGCGGAACCCTTCTACGTCTGGAATCCCACGACCGGGGAGTGGGATCTCTCCAGCATCTCGCGAAGCTTCAGCTCCGTGTCGGTGCAGTACCAGACCAACGCCGCCGGCTCGATGCTGAGCGAGCCGACCACCCTGAACCAGCTCGCGATCGACGTCACCCCGGCGATCATCGACCGCGTGATCGGCGGCTCGCTGCTGTTCAGCCTCAACGGCCGTCACTACTACGACCAGGGCGTGAAGCTGCAGTACCGGGGCGCCGGCAA
This sequence comes from Solimonas sp. K1W22B-7, assembly GCF_003428335.1. GTDB lineage: Bacteria > Pseudomonadota > Gammaproteobacteria > Nevskiales > Nevskiaceae > Solimonas_A. The sequence continues at coordinate 486,635 of NZ_CP031704.1, read as the reverse complement.
CGTCGATACCGATGCCGGCAGCTTCGACGGCATCACCGGCGCCGGCACGATCACCGAGTGGCTGCCCGGCAGCTACACCGTGGCGCTCAAGGGCCTGCTGACCCGCTACGGCCGCTGGACCACGTCCTCCGCGATCTGGCGCGTGCCGGCCTCGCCGCTGCGCACGGGTTCCTTCCAGGTCACCAACGGCACGCAGACGGCGATCGCCGATGGTTCCGGCGCCTTCAGTACCGGATCGATCACCGGGATGATCAACGGAACGATCGACATCGAAACGGGTGTCTACAAGGTCCATGCGTCGCCGGCGATCGATCCCGAAATCCTGCGCTACAACGCCGTGGCGCTGGCCTACCTGCCGACCGACCCGCTGCTGCTGGGCCTGAACCCGGTGCGGCTGCCGCTGGATGGCCGCGTGCCGGTGCTGGCCGCCGGCCGCATGCTGGTGATCCACCACACGGATACCGAGGACCTGCCGAACCCGCCGGTCGCCGGCTCCACCTACCTGCTGTCGCGTCCCGATCTGGCCTACGCCATCGTCCACGACGCCGATGGCACGAGGATTCCCAGTGACCGCTACAGCGTCGATCTCGACGAGGGCGAGGTCACCATGGCCAATCCGCTGAACCTGACGGGCTATACCCTGCCGCTGCGTGTCGAGCATCGCATCGAGGACATGGTGCGCTGCGAGGACGCGCAGCTGTCGGGCCACGTCGAGATCAGCGGCGACATCGTCCACGACTACCCCGCGGGCAGCTTCGTCAGCTCGGCGCTGCGCTTCGGCGACCTGCAGGCGCGCTGCAGCGAACCCTTCGACCAGGCGGCCTGGACCGGCGACTGGAGCGACGACCAGATCGGCAGCGAGGGGCCGGGCGAGTACAACGCCCTGGAGCACCCGATCGAGGTGACCAACGAAGGCACGATCTCGGAGCGCTGGCGCATCGAGTTCACCAGCGTCATCGCTTTCCGCCTGGTCGGCGAGACCGTCGGCGTGATCGCCACCGGCAACACCAGCACCGACTTCCTGCCGCTGATGCCGGGTTTGGCACCGGGCGCGCCGCCGCTGCTGACGCTGCGCGCCGCCGGCTGGGGCGCGGGCTGGATCGCCGGCAACCAGCTGCGCTTCAACACCGTCGCGGCCGCCGCGCCGATCTGGATCAACCGTTGCACGCTGCAAGGACCGGTGGAAGAGCCGGAAGACAGCGTGCGCCTGCAATTCCGTGGAGACAACCAGTGAACTACGTCTTTCAATCGACCGACAACAACGCCCCGCTGCTGACCGGTGAATCCGGCACCCTCGTCAACGTGCTGAAGAAATGCCTGGTCGACGGCTATGGCGCCGTCAACATCTCCGGCATGACCCGCGCCGGCAACATCGTCACCGTCACGACCTCGACGGCGCACGGCCTGCAGGACTACGCCACGATCCAGGTATCCGGCGCCGACCAGGCCGACTACAACGGCAAGTTCCGCGTGGCCTCGGTGCCGGGTTCGACGACGCTGACCTTCAACATCGGCGCGGCGACCCCGATCTCGCCGGCAACCGGCACCATGGCCGTCCGGCGCGCACCGCTGGGCTGGACGGAGGCCTACACCGGCACCAACAAGTCCTGCTTCCGCATGCCGCTGGGCTCGAACCAGCACTACCTCGACGTCGACGACAACAACGTCGACAGCAGCCGCGCCGCAGCCGTTCGCGGCTACCGCGCCATGACGGGCGTGGGCACGGGCACCGAGCCCTTCCCGACCGCGGTGCAGGCCGCCACCTGCTACTGGCGCAAGTCGAACGCCAGCGGCAGCTCGCCGCGCGCCTGGGCGATCTTCGCGGATGACCATTGCTTCTACCTGGCGATCTTCTGGCATGCGAGCTTCACCGACGCCGCCGAGCTGACCGGTTTCGGGCAGGACGTGTCCTGGAATGGCGCCGACGCCTTCATGACGCGCCTGTCGTACGCCAGCACGATCCCTGGTGGAAGCGGGGCGCACGGGAATGCCGGAAGCTCCATGCACCAGCGGTACGTCAATGCTCCCTTCTCCTATCTGGCAAGCGACATCGGCGGCACCCCCAACTCACCGCAGGTCGGAACCTGGGAAAGCTTCGGCACCAGCGCCTTCTACCAGGAGAGCTACAGCAATGCGCCCGTACCCGGCTCGATCACGGGGGAACAGATCATCTGCCCGGTGTTCGCCTGCACGCCCGACGGCTACACGACGCGGCAGATCCGCGGCCGCATCCCCGGCTGGTATCCCTGCCTGTACCAGCAGCTGACCATCCCCAGCTTCTCGATCAAGAGCGACTTCGTCGAGTATCCCGGCAAGCGCTTCATGGCACTGCGCAGCGGCGGGGCAAGCTCGGCCTACAGGAACGGACACTACTTCGACATCGACGGCCCCTGGCGCTGAGAGGACACCATGTCAGCACAAGGATTCAAAGCACTCGGGCACCGGTCGGATCCGGTGTACGAATGGGCCCTGGTCCATCGCCGCCCCCACGGCATGGTCTCACCCCTCCGCACAGGCTACTCCCAGTACCACCAGGGGAACGACCACGCCGCGGGGCTGGTTCGCATCAACGGCGTACCGGCGGTCGCGCAGGTCTTCCTGCACGACCAGGAAACCGGCCGCCTGCTGGCGCGGACCTGGAGCAACCCGGCGGGAGAGTTCCGTTTCGACTACGCGGATCCCTCGCGCAAGTACTACGCCCTGGCTTTCGACCCGGTCACCGGCGAGAAAGCCGAAGTGTTCGACCGGATTTGAGATGGCATGCCCTACACGCCTCCCCATCGCCATGCACTGCTCATCGAACTCGGCGGCAGCTACACGCCGGCGGATCGCCATGCGCTGGCCTTCGAACTGCCGCCCGAGGATGACGGCGGGCCCGATCCCGAGCCGGTGTCCCGGCTCGCGTTCGCGCAGGCCGGTTTGCCCTGGCGGCGCGGCCTGGCGCGCGATCCGCAGTGGCGCCTGCGCTTCGGCCCCGCGGCCAGCCGCGACCTCGGCGCGGCGCTGGCCTGGGCAGGCGGCGGCGCGGCCGACCGCCAGGCCGGGGTCCGCTGGCGCGAGGCCATCGCGGCCGACCGCCGCGTCCTGGTCGCCAGCGGCACGGCCGAGCCGGTCGACCGCGAGGCGCACCTGCGCTGGCACAACCCGGTCGCCGTCGATCGGCAGGCGCGCGCAGGCTGGGCCGCCGCCGAACGCACCGAAAGTCCGCCGCGGGAACTGCGCTGGAGCCATCCGCCGCCGTGCGACCGCATGGCGGGGCTGCGCTGGCGCAGGGCTGCGCGGCTCGACCTGGAGACCGTCTTTGCCTGGGGCTCCGGGCATGCCGCCGACCTGCAGCGCCGTGCGCCCTGGGGCATGGGCAACGCTCCGGCCTTCCGCTACCTGCTGCCGCTACCGCCGCGGCCGCCGCGGCCACCGCCGCCCGATTGCTACCGGCCGGAGCGACACCTGCTGGAGTTCCGCCTCGGCATTCCCGGCGCTCCCTACGTGCCGCCCGACCGTCATGCGCTGGACCTGCGCCTGGTCTGCGGCGACGGCCGCTATTTCAACGTTCGCCGGACACTGAGCATGAGCCATTCCCTTTCGGTAGTACGTCTTCCCGATCGCCTGCCGCTGGCGGTGCGCAGCGTGTCCCTCGGCGCGGACCGCGACAGCTGGTCCTGGTCGCTGCAGATGGGCTTCGCCGACGTCGCCTCCCTGCTCGCGGTGGAACCGACCGAGGAGACCAAGCACAGCGTGGAGATCACACTCGACGGCTACGTCTTCACCGCGCAGGTCGAGGGCTTCAGCGAGGACCGCCGCTTCGGCAGCCGCGGCGGCAACATCTCCGGCCAGAGCCGCTCGGCGATGCTCGCCGCGCCCGACGCACCACAGCGCGCCTACAGCAACCCGGAGCCGGCCACCGCGCAGCAGCTGGCTTTGCGCGAGCTGGAGTTCACCGGCTTCGCGCTGGATTGGCAGATCGGCGACTGGACCGTGCCGGCCGGCGCCTGGTCCTATGAGCGCGAGTCGCCGATCACCGCGATCGCACGCATCGCCACCGCCAGCGGCGCGATGCTGCAGACGGCACCGGGCAGCGACACGCTGGTGGTGACGCCGCGCATGCCGGCAGCGCCGTGGAATTTCGCCGGCGAAACGCCCGACTTCACCCTGGCCGGCGGCAGCTGGCTGCAGAAGGGCAAGCGCTGGAATGGCGGCGGCCGCTACAACGGCGTCTGGGTCGGCGGACAGACACAGGGCATTCTCGCCAACGTCTACCGCGACGGCACGCCGGGCAGCCCCTACGCGCAGCTGCTGACCGATCCGCTGATCACCAGCACCGTGCCCGCCATGCCGCGCGGCCTGCAGGTGATCGCCGACAGCCTGCCGCGCCACGAGATACCGATCGAGCTGCCGCTGACGCCGGCGCCACTGGCACCGGGCCTGCTGATGCCCGGCGAGTTGGGCGCGATCGAGGACACGGTCTGGGGCCACTACCGGGCGATCGTCGACAGCGTGCAGATCTCCGCCGAGGTATCGGAACAGGGCCTGGTAACGGCACGGCAACAAGCGAATCTCTGGAGGTATCTGCCATGAACATCTGGAAGCAATTCCAGCAACTGCTGCCCTCGGACCCGCAGCTGGTCGGCGAGGTGCTCCGCCACAACGCCGACGGCAGCAGCAGCGTGGAGCTGCCGGGCGCGCAGGTGATCCGGGTACAGGGACAGTCGGTGGCGGCGGGCCTGCGGGCTTTCGTGCAGGGTGGGCGCATCCAGGGCGAGGCGCCGGACCTGCCGACCTACGAGTTGCCGATCTAGGCGCGCCGCGCGCGCGGGTTGGGGGTGGTCGCGGGCTTGCGCCCACGACCCCAGCCCGTCAGTTCCAGCACCGGGCGCAGGCCCAGTTCGTACTGCAGCAGCAGGATCGCCTGCCAGGGCGGCGGCGAGCGGCTGCCTTCGCCGCCGCCGCTGATCCAGCCTTCCACCGTGTTGAAGCCGGCACCCATGCGCCGCGACAGCAGATCCACGGCTTCCGCGCGCGTATAGCCGTGAACGGAGACCAGGGCGTCAACCACCCGCCCGATCTCCGTCCGCCGGGTTTCCACGCTCCAGCCCAGGCCGATATCCATGCCGCCACTTTACTGTAGCGGGCTACAGCCGTCATTCAGGACGGACGGCGGCGCGGGTCGACGAAGGCCTCCAGGAAGGACTGCTGGCAGCCGGTGATGCGCCGGCCGGAAGCCAGCAGCAGCAGGTAGCTCGCCATGTCCGGCTGGTATGGCAGCGCCAGCAGCGGCATGCGCGCCTCCTCCGGCGTGCGGTCGTCCTTGCGCGCGTTGCAGGCACGGCAGGCCGTCGCCAGGTTGGTGTACACGTCGCGGCCGCCGCGGGACGCCGGCACCACGTGGTCGCGGGTCAGCTCACGCGCCGGAAAGCGCTCGCCGCAGTACAGGCAGACATAACGATCGCGCGCGAACAGGATGCGGTTGTGCACCATCGGGCGGCCGCGCTCGAAACGGCGGCTGCGGTCCCCCACGGCGATGATCGAGCTGATCTCCATGCTGGAACGGGTGCCGTCGCGGCGGATACCGCCGTGCAGGCGGAAACGCGCCTCGCCGGCCTCCCAGCGCACGCGCTCGCGGGCGTAGAGCGTGACAGCCTCCTGCCAGCGCAGCCACTCCACCGGCACACCGCCGAGATCGATCTTCAGTACATGCGGAACCATGACACCTTCTCAATTGTTTCTGTTTCTCCTGCTGCCGTCGTTGCGCTCGGGAATCGGGACTGTCGATGAAAGAAGTTGCAGGTTCGCCGCGCAGCCCTTGCTCATCACAAGGACCTGCGGCACCAGAGCTGCGGTGATGCCCTGGCCGCACACCTGAGGCGGCGACCGACGCGGGCCACGCTCGCCCAACCTGTCGCGGGGGCTTGCGGATGAAACGAAATAAACCCAGTGGCAGAGCACAGGCAGGGACGCCGTCCATGGCGCGACCTCAGCTCGCCCATTGAACCCCTGCCCATGTTTGGCTTACTTCGGCATGACATCGAGTCATGCCTCAGCTTGGCCAAACATTCCGTGGCCGGGCGTTCGGCGACGCAGGCAATGCCATTTAGGCATTGCCTAAGCGCGTCTCCTCACCCCTGCGGGTGCTGACCCCGCGGCCTTCCGATCGACAGTCGGATGCTCTGCCGTTGAGCTAAGAGGGCAAACTGATGGGTGTCCCCAGCTCGGATCGAACGAGCCTCTCCGCGTTTTCGGCGCGGCGCTAAGCCAACTCAGCTACAGGGACATGAACCTGGAAGTGACCGCCCGAATCGAACGGGCCTGATCTCGTTTTGCAGACGAGTGCATGAGTCGATCTGCCAGGTCACTGAAGGGAGAGAACGACGTTCTCGAAAGAATGGATTACGGGGATGGGGTCGATAATTCCGCTGAACTACCCGTGAAGAAAATGGCACCCCTGGAAGGATTCAAACCTTCGCCCTCCCGGTTCGTAACCGGGCGCTCCATTCGCTGAGCTACAGAGGCATAAAAATGATTGGGGTGACCGACGGGTGCCGACCCCGTTCACTCCCGGTTCACAGCCGGGGGCTCTGCCGTTGAGCTACGGCCACCGTTGAAAAACTGGTGGATGGTCAAGGACTCGAACCTTGGAAGACCGTGGTCGCCTGGTTTACAGCCAAGTGCAATCGCCGCTATGCGAACCATCCCTGAAGCATGTGCTTTGACGATGCGCAGACACCTGCACATCTCAAAACCCATATCCACCCCGTCCACGGTCCATGCCCAGCCTGGTGAGGCCAGACACTCCGTGGCGTCCCGGTTGTCCGCAAGCTCGCGCGCTTTACGCCGGGGTGCTGGTTCGATGGCTTCATGCAGAAGACGGGCACCAGGCGCCCGCAGTCCACCGCCGGCGCCCGGACATGCGGGCGCGCCGGCAGGCGGTTTCGTCCATCGAGGCCCGGCTTGCGCCGCGCCTCTACGACAGTCCAGATTGTTAGAGAGCTTCCAGGTGGCGGCATGTCCCCCCGGTTCCATTGCGAGCCGCAGCGGCCTTGCGGCCGCTGCGCGGGGACAACGAAAAACCCCCGGCAAACCTTTCGGCCTACCGGGGGTTCCGTATCCTGGAAACCCTCTTACCTGGTCTAGGCGGTAGGTTGCGACCTACCACCCGCAGGTGTTGAGTCGCGTCAACGCATGTGCAGCCAATCCTTGTGCGCGGTTGCGGCCGTATTCAGGCCGGGCAGCGAACAGGAATGTGTCGGGCAAGGTCCGCCCGTCCCGATTTCTCGGGTCATCGCTTGCAGCGACAGGGTGGAAAGCCGTGACATGTGAATGCGTCCTTACCTTTGAACCAGTGATGAAAGAGTCCTGCGGAATATTCCAGCAGTGCGCTTACTGTAGCGCGCTACAGTAAGCAGCGCAACTGCTTTTCGGCGGCACTGCCGCGCACCGCCGCGGTGCAGGCCGGCGTCAAGATCTTGGCATACGGTTTGCTCATTTAAATCCGGGCACTGCTGCCCCCGTGTTGTGCGGCCGATGACGTCCGCGACTGTTCCGAGCTTGTTTGCCAGGGAGTCGCCATGTCAGAGCCCGTTCTGTTGTTCCCCTTCATCGAATCCGCCATCGAAGCCATTGCCCTCATGGGTGGCGGCTTGGCGCTGCTGCTGAATCTTCCGCGCTTTTCCCAGGGACTCCGCTCGGCCACCGGCTGGCTGCGGAGCGAGAAGCCGCGCGCGTAGATCCGCTGAAGGTTCTCGTTTCTGGCTATTCACTAAAAGGGATCCCATGCACCACCTCCACCCCCGGATGAAACTCCGTCTGATTCCATGGCTGGCCGCCGCCCTGTTCTGCGGGGCAACGCAAGCCCAGGCCGACGACGACTACGACGACCGTTACTACCTGCTGCCGATGGGCTCGTACGTGCTCGCCGACGATGCGCGCAATACCGACGACGGCTACGGTGCGACGCTGGCGATCGGCAAGCGCATCACGCCGATGTTCGAACTGGAACTGCGCGGCAACTACCTGACCTACGACGCCAACAAGCCGGACCGCGGCGTGATCGGCGGCGTGCTCTGCGGCCTGCTGCCCTGCCCCGAGCCTGAAGACGTGGAGATCAGCGCCATCGGCGCGGGCGCCAACTTCTTCCTGGGCCGCAACTTCTACCTGCATGGCGACGTCATGGGTGGCGACAGCACCCTGATGAACGCCGGCGTGGGCCTGCACTTCGGCGGCAGCGACGGCGGCTGGGGCCTGCGTGTCGAGGCGCTGTACCACGACGACGAAGGTGACTACGAGGAAACGCAGTTCAACGTCGGCCTGCACATTCCCATCGGCAGCCGTGCGGCGCCGAAGGAAGTCGTGGAGCCGGCGCAGGTGGTGCCGGTCATCGAACCGGCCCCGGCAGCCCCGGTGGCTCCGCCCTGCGAACTGCCGGCGGCGGGCCAGCCGATGACGCTGGAAGGCTGCAAGGCCGGCGACGTGATCGTGCTGCGCGGCGTGAACTTCGAGTTCGACAAGTCCAAGCTGACGGTCAACGCCAAGACCCTGCTCGACATGGTGGCCGATGCACTGCTGCGGCGCACCGACATCAAGGTGGAGATCGACGGCCACACCGACGCCAAGGGTTCCGACGCCTACAACCAGAAGCTGTCGGAGCGCCGTGCGGCCTCGGTGAAGGACTACCTGGCCGGGCGCGGTGTCGACCCGGTACGCATGGGCACGGTCGGCTTCGGCGAGAGCAAGCCGATGACCACCAACGAGACCGACGAGGGCCGCGAGATCAATCGCCGCGTGGAGCTCAAGGTGGTGGAAATCGGCGGTGCCGCGGTGGTCACCTACGCACCGACGCCCGAGGGCGGCACCGCGGTGGAGATCACCGAGCCGGCACCGGCCGCCGCACCCGTCGCGGCGCCGGTGACCGAGACCCTGGTGGAGCCCGAGCCGGAAGCCTCGCCGCCGCTGCCGGCACCGGCCGCGGCGGCGGGCGGCAACTCGCAGGTGACGATCGGCATGATGGTATTCGAGCCGGCGACGATCACGGTGCCGGCCGGCGCCACGGTGACCTGGACCAACGAGGACGGCTCCAATCACAACGTCAGCTTCAGCGACCAGCAGAGCGGCCGCATGAAGAAGGGCGCCAGCTGGAGCCGCAGCTTCACCGCGCCGGGCGAATACCCGTACCAGTGCTCGATCCACGGTGCCGCGATGTCCGGCAAGGTGATCGTCAAGTAAGCCTTAAGAATGGGGTGTGCTTTCCCGCGGCGGATGCCTCCCCTTCCGCTGCGGGATTTTTTTTGGGCGTCGGCTTTTGCGATGAAATGAAGAGGGGAAGGCAGGAGCTCGACTGGTCTAATCCAGCCACTGGATTCGCACGTCCGGCTCGGCCTGCAGCCGCGCCGCGAGCGCGGCGGTGGCCTGCACGCGGCCATCTTCGTGCACGACGAGAACCTGGGTGATGCCCAGGCGCCGCGCCAGCGGCTGCCAGCCCGCGGGCCCGGACACGAACAGCGCGGCGCCGGCCGCCTCGGCCCAGCTGCCGTCGGGATGCACCACGGTCAAGGCGCGCAGGCCCTGCGACGGCCAGCCGCTGCGCGGATCCAGCAGGTGCGAATAGCGCTGGCCCCGGTGTTCGAACCAGCGCTGGTCGTCGCCGTGCGTGTTGACTGCCTCATCGCCGGCATCCAGCGTGGCGAGCAGGCCGGGCTGTTCGGCGGCGCTGCGCGGATCGCGGATGCCGATGCGCCAGGCGCGTTCATGGCGGCGGCCGCGCGTGGCGAGGTTGCCGCCGGCATCCACCGTGGCATCGCCGAAGCCATGGCTGGCCAGCAGTTCCAGCGCCGCATCGACGATCCAGCCCTTGGCGATGCCGCCGAAGTCCCAGGTGATGCCGGGTGCCGGCCCGTAGTCGCCGCCGCCGTCATAAGCAGGTGCAGAACACAGGGCGGCATGTGCCGCGGCGATGTCCGCCGCCGCGGGAGGCGCGCTGCGGATGCGCACGATGTCGTCGAAACCCCAGAGACGCACCAGCGCGCCGATGCGGGGCTCGTAGGCGCCGCCGGTCTGCTGGTGAATCTCCCAGGCGCGGCGGAACAGCGGCTGCATCGGCAAGGGGATGCTGGCCGCCTCGCCGGCGGCCAGGCGACGGTTGATGCCGCCCAGCGTCCCCGGGCCCCAGGCCCACCAGTCGCGCCCGAAGTCCTCGATCAGGCGCCGCACCGACAGCATCGCCGCTTCTGCATCGTGGCGCCGCCCACGGCTGGCCACCGTCACCAGCACCTCGGTGCCCATGGCGATGAAGCGCCGGCGCACGATCGACGGCGTCTGCAGCCGTAGTCCACGAATCAACAACGGCCGCGACATCATCATGTTGAAAATCTCACTGCTCCAGGAGGTAGTGAAGAGGCCGTGTCGAGCCCGTCGAGGCTGCAGCGAGGAGCGGAGCCGTACTTAAAGTACGGCGAGCACCGGAGATGCAGGATCGGCGGGCGCAGCAGGCTCAGAGCCTATCCGTGTATAGGACACGCACGCGTTGCTGCCAGAAATCGCGCCAGGCAAGTCGGCCGATGCGCGGTTTGGTGGTTCCAAATAAGCAGCGGTCGGCGCAGCATGGCGCGATTTCCGGCACAACCCGGAGGGACGGGGCCATTTTCGCGCCCCGCGTTCCCTATCGCCGCTTATGTACGTCAGATACACCGCGCGTCGATAGGGTTAGCGGGACACGAAAATGGCACGCCGTCGCGTGTGTGTCCTATGCACGGATAGGCTCTCATCACTGCCTCCGGCGGCGGGCGGAGGAAGTGCGGTAAACCATCCAGATGCCGCTGATCGACAGCAGCATGGCGGCGATACCGACGCAGTTGATGACCCAGGCCCCCCAGTTTCCGAACAGGCGGCCGCTGTGTGCGTCCACCAGGATGTGCTCGATCGAGACGCTGGGCCTGGAGAACGGCAGCAGGCGCGAGCGCTCGGCATCGGGCAGGGCCTTCTGCTCCGACCATTCCACGGCGGTGGAGGCGACCGGCGTCCAGGTGTTGCCCTCGTCCATGCTCTGGAAGGCGTCGAGGTCCTGCACCGCAATGCTGCCCGGATGCCCCTTGACCATGCCGATACGGCGGATGTTGGACACCGGCAGGATCGGCGGCGTCAGCTCGTCGATGCGCTCGCCCTGCGGCGTCAGCAGCAGCAGGCTTTCGGCAGCGGCGACGAACAGCAGCGGCTTTTCGGCACTGCCCGCCAGCACGAAACCACGCGGCTCGCGGATCGGCGTGCCCAGCGGCTGGGCATCGACCAGGGTGTAGTCGGTGGTGGCGGCCAGCCAGTGACTGCCGGCCTGGAAGCCGCTCTGCGGCGGCTCCGGGTGCAGGCCATAGAGGCTCATGACCCAGCCCCAATCGACGCGCCTGGTGTCGTAACCCCAGCTCGCGCTCTGATTGATGAGAAAGCCACTGAAGCCCAGCCAGATCATGAACACGAAGGCGAACAGGCCGGCGCGCTTGTGCCACTCGCGCAGCAACACGTTGAGGTTGCGCTTGGGGCGCGCCGCGGCGTGCGGACGCACCGCCACCAGCCGCACCCGTTCGCGCCAGCGGTGCCAGCGCGCGCCGTGCTCGCGATGCGGGAGGGGAGATTCAACCGCGATGGACTGGGTTTCGGACACTTTCGTCACCTCGCCAGGGAATCGAGCATCAACGCGGTGCGCGCCATGCGCTGCATCATCTTCACCGAGTAGGTGGCACCGGAAACGTTGTCGACCTTCTTGTCGATGCCGTTGCCGGAGGCGCGTGCGCCGACCAGCTGCTGCAGGAAGGAACGCTCGGCGATCTGCTCGCCACGCGATTCGCGGTAGATCAGCACGCGGCCGAAGTCGATCGCGCCGTTCTGCACGACGAAGCCGGAAGTGGTGGGCACGTAGCCTTCCTTGCCGATGTCGTCGAAGATCCAGGCGGTGCGGCCGTTGGGCGCGCGCCAGTAGCGCAGGCGCGCCTGCGGGTAGCGGCGGCCGTAGACGCCGGAGAGCTGCGACTGCCTGGCGTCGTCCAGGTCCAGCGTCGAAGCCGGCGGCACGGTGGCGCCGAAGGCTTCGGCCAGGAAGGCCTCCGGGGTCTGGAAGGTCTTGAACAGTTCAAAGGTGCCGGCGGCTGCCGCAACCTTGGTCAGGGGCAATGCCAGCAGCGCCAGGGCACCGCGCAGGAACGAACGCCGCGACGCGCCGCCAATCGAGGCAGCATCGGTCGGGCATGCAGCTGGGTTGTCGAATGTAGTCATCTTTATCGGTGGTCTTTGGGTGGGCGATCCGGCCTCGCACGACGCAACACCGCGGCGGCAGGCCAAAAAAAACGTCCACGTCGCCGGCCAGGGCTACGTGGACGTCGCTGTCCTTGTCTTCGCAGGCGGCCTCGTCGCCACCCACGGGATAAAAGTAGCAATCGCTATGCCAGTATTTCAGATGCCATATTTAAGCGACTGACGCCATGCGCATTTTCGATGCGATGCGACAGGATGGTGCGGCGCTTTCGGGTGGCTTTCCGCGCCGGAAACGGCCGGCCTTGCGCGCTGCTGGTGCGGGAGTGCGCCGGGAGGAGGCGGGGTGCACTGGGACGGGCCTTTACAGAAACCCTCCCCCGCCCTCCGGGCACCCTCTCCCGCAAGCGGGAGAGGGGACACATCAAAGCTTCTTGTGTTTTCCGATAGCTTGGTGAGCGCAGCGAATGCTTTTGACTTACGGGCCCCTGTTTGTGAGCACCTGCGCGGGGGTCGAGCACAGGGGTCAGCCGGACAGGAAGTCCGGCTGAGGGCATACAGGCCATGGACGGCCTGTTTGCCCGACCCCGAAGTACGACCACCACGCAGGTTGCCCCGCATCAGCGGGGCTGCTCACATCCAGGGTGTGCTTTCTCTTGGTTACTTCTCTTTGCACAAGCAAGGAGAAGTGACTCGCCCTTAGGCGAGATAACCCATCAGAGTCTCACCGCTCCTGACCGGTCTAGGACCGGCATCACAGAACGCCCTCCCAGGGTTTCATCATGCACCACCCTCTCCCCACCCTCTCCCGCCAGCGGGAGAGGGAGACAAAAGGCACGTCCCTCGATACACCGCTACGCGGCACTCGGGATGAACGGTTAGGTGGGGGCCCGCAGCCACACTCATCCCGCCTCAGGGCGAGAGGGAGAGGGAGAAATACCCCGGCAACACGGGCGATGCCCATTGCGGCATCGCCCGTGTTGCTCAGCCCAGTTCGCTCCACACATCCGCCGCATTCAGCAGCGTCCTGGCGAAGTCGCCGATGCGCTGCTTGCGATCCATCGCCATGCGGCGCAGCAGGTTGTAAGCCGAGGCCTCGTCCAGCGCGCGGCGCTTCATCAGCAGGCCCTTGGCTTTTTCAATGTCGCGCAGGTCCGCCAGGCGGGTACGCGCCCGGTCCAGCTCCTGGTGCAGGGCCTGCTGCATCTCGAAGCGTGCGATCGCCAGGTCCAGCAGCGAACTGAAGTTCTTGCGATGCGCCAGGTCGTCGACCACGAAGGCGCTGACGCCCGCATCCAGTGCACGCCGCGTGGTCTGGGCGTCGCTCTGCTCCGCCCACAGGATGATCGGCCGGGGATGTTCCCGGTACATCTCCCCCAGCGACTGCAGGATGTCGCGCCCGGGGGCGCCGACGTCGCAGAAAACCACTTCCGGCTTGTGCAGTGCAACAGCCACGGACAGGTCGGCATGTGTATTCAGCCGCGCCACGACCTGGTGGCCTTCCGCTCCCAGTGCCTTTTCCAGCAAGGCCAGCCGGTCCTGGTCGTCGTCGACCAGCATCACACGCAATTTTGTGTGTTCCGTAACCATGGGTAGTTCCTTCTCCCGATCCCCGGCAAATACATTGCAAACCAGATGCCACTTTTCCGGAGAAATGACACGTTCGTCAGCTGGGCATGGAGAAGAATGCCCCCGCCCCCCTTGACATGGCCGTTTACGGCTAGAATCCGCGTACTCACCGCATGGAGAAAGGCGTGCGCCTCTCCCTTTACACCGACTTATCGCTGCGACTGCTGGTTTATCTCGGTGGCAATCCCGACGGAAAACCTGTCGGCACCGCGCGCATCTCCGAGCAGCTGCGCGTTTCCACGCACCATCTCCACAAGGTTGCACAAGGATTGCGCAAGCTGGGCTATGTCGAGACCGTCAGCGGTCGTCTCGGTGGCCTGCGCCTGCTGACACCGATGGACCAGCTGCGCATCGGCGATGTGGTCGAGGCCATGGAAGGCAGCGGCCGCCTGGCCGACTGCAAACGCGGCCCCTGCGCGCTCAACGGCGCCTGCACGCTCAAGACCGCACTGGATGCCGCGGAGCGCAACTTCCTCGATGAGCTGAAGAAGTACACGCTCGCCGATGTCGTGCAGGGCCCCACATTGGTGCGCCTGCACCGCCTCCTGCGCGCCGCCTGATCACGCGCACCCGCTGAAAAAAAGAACCCCGTTGGCAATCCCAACGGGGTTCTTCAGTTAACGGCAACCGTTGCCGGACGAGGAGAGGGAGCGCCGGCAGCGGCGCCGTTATTCCTACCTCGTCACGATCACCCGGGTGAACGGCGCCAGCGCCGCGATCAGGTGATTGCAGGTCTTGTAGGGCACGAGGTTGCGCTCGCAGGCGTTGTACGCCGCTTCCACCACCGCGTTGAACTGCGTCATGGTGATGCCGAGATCGGCATGCGCCGCGCTCATGCTGGCACCCTGGTACTCCACCGCTCCGCCCAGCACCATCTGCTCGAGCTGGGTGTTGAGCGCCACCTGGCGTTCAACGTTGCCGAACTCGCGGAAGATGTGGCTGATGCGGTTGTCGAGCATGATGTAGTAGAACAGGCTTTCCACCCAGGCATGCACGCCCGCCGCGCCGCCGAAGTCGTCGAGCGCGCTCTTGGGAATGCCGAGGATGGGACGGGTCTTCTGCTCGCCGGCGTAGGCGGGCTGGACGGCAGCGACCATCAGCGCCGCTCCGGTGATGAGGCCGAGGCCAAACTTGAAGCTCTTCATGATCTGTCTCCTGTGTGATGTCCGGTCAGAACGTTGCGTGCATGGACATGTAGAAACCGTTCTGGTCCGGGGCCACCGAGATGTTGCCGAGCATCAGGTAGGCGATCACGAACGAAAGGTTCTTGTTCGGCGCGTAGGCAAAGAAGAAGTCCTGCCAGTCGCCTTCCTTCTCCTGCGTCAGCGCACTCTCGACACCGCCGACCACGCCACCCAGCAGGTTGGTCAGGCCGGTGAGCGGCAGACCGGCGATGGTGACGCTCTTGCCGTCGAGATTGTCGCCGTGCTGCTGGTACTCGTAGCCGACCGCGGTGTTCTTGCTCAGCAGGTGCGCGATGGAGAGTTCCCAACGAAGTTCCTTGTCGTTGGTGCAGTCGCTGCCGGTGCATTCGCCGAAGCCGGTCAGGCCGATTTCATTGGCGGAGGTGTAACGCGCAGTGACGTTGACCAGCGTGCTGAGCGGGAAGAACACCTTGGTCGCCGCGATGTACGCTTCCCAGTCCTTGGACTTGCTGGCGCCCAGCGTGGTGATCAGTTCCTTGGACTTGTTTTCCTTGTACAGGCCGCCGAGGGCCACCTGCGGAATCCAGCTGTCCGAGGTGTAGACCGCGTCGCCGAACAGGCGCAGCTTGGCACCGTACACGTCCATCTTCAGCGTGGAATTCCAGGGATCGGTACCGATATCCAGGCCCGCCGCTTCCGCCACCAGTGCCACCGTGTCCAGGTTGGACAGGTTCAGCGACAGGTGATGCGTGGCATAGGACAGCTCGAACCGATCGTAGAAACCCACGGCGCCGCCGAACACATTGAGTTGCAGCGCCGGCAGGTTGGCGTAGGTGTACGCCACGCCGCCGTTGATGCCGTCGCGGGTTTCATAACCCGTGATGGTCGCCCAGGGGACCGCACCACCGCCGCCCGCGCCGTCGACCGTGAACACGCCGCCGGTGAGGAACACCTTGCCATCGTTGTAACCCGCTGCCGCCACTCCGCTGTGCAATACCGTCGCCGCGCCGATCGCTGCCGCGCAAGACCAGAGGCGAAGCTTGCTCCCTTGAGACCCATTCATCTTGAAACTCCTTATGTGTGGTAGTGCCGGAGTCGTTCCGGCTTCCCAACCGCCCAAAAAAAAACGTCCACGTTGGCCGGCTGCAATGCCGGTAACGTGGACGTCTCTGTCCGTTCGGGGCGCTCGACTCTGACCGCTCCCTGTTTGCGAGCCTTCTCGGCTCACTGTTTTCAAACTAAGCAAACGCCATGCCACTTATGCTGCAACGCACTATCCGGTCCTATGACGGCAGGAAATTGATCGGATAGTTCGCGTAGGTATAGGCCGGCACATTCTTCGCGCCGAAGTTGAGCATGCGCACGCGCTGCAGGATCTTGGTCTCGAGATCGGGGTTGGCAAAACTGCTGGAGACCAGCTCGCAGCGCGTGACCGATCCGTCGGGGGCGATGGTCAGGCTGACGACGATCTTGCCCGAGCCCAGGTCGGTGCTTTCGCGTGCGGCGCGGTTGAAGATCGAGAACAGCGAAGACTTGTTGCGGTCGAAAGCCAGCTGCAGTTCCTTGAGCGAGCGCGAACCTCCGGCGTCCTGGCCGGCGCCGCCGGGTTCATCCCGGCCTGCACCCAGCCCGCTGTGTACTTCGCTGGTGCGCCGCGCACCGAGCGTGCCCGTGCCCTGCACTGCGGTGACGCTGCGCGAGCCTTGTCCGATGCCGCTGCTGCCGCTGCTCGCGGTGGCCGCCAGCGACTCGCCGCTGCGGCGATTACTGGAGGACACCGCGGACTCGCGCAGCAGGGTCTGCGGGCCGGCGGTCGGTGCGGCGTCCCGCATCGACGACAGCTGGTTGCGCATCGACATCAACCCCGAGCGCGCCGCGATCTCGCGCGCCGACGGTGCCGGTGCCGGTGCCGGTGCCGGCCTGGCACGCTCAACCGGTTTCGGTGCGGGCTTCGGCGCCGGCTTGGGAGCGGGCGGTTCCACCGCGGCGCGCTCCACTTTCGGTGCAGGCGGTGGTGGCGGAGGCAGCAGGGTCACGCGGATGGGCTCGGGCTGCGGGTCGGGTTCGACCTGTTGCCAGAACTGCAGGGCGATCATCGCGGCCAGCACCAGGCTGACGCTCAGCGCCATCCAGCGCTGGAAGCGCCGGTCGGATTCGGCGACGACACCCCATCGGTCGCCGAGGCGCGGCACTGTCGCGGTGCTCACGCACCACCACCGGGCTTGTCTGCCACCGCCAGCGAAACCTGTGCATAGCGGCTGTCGCTGCAGGCGTTCATCACCTCGCGCAGCGCGCGGTAGGACACGCGCTTGTCGGCGAGGATGTTGATCTCGCCACGATCCTTGTCATTGGCCATCGGCAGCTGTGCCAGCGCGGCACGCAGGGCCTTGCTGTCGCCGCGCAGGAGCTGGGCGGTGCTCTGCACCACGCGCTCACCCAGGCGCACCTCTTCGGTGCCGACCGTGATCGCGATGCCGGGCCGCGGCTCGGGCGCGATCGCCGCGGCCGGCAACTGCAGCGCCGGCGGCGTCGGGATCACCTGCACCACCAGGGCATTGACCAGCAGGAAGAACACCAGCACCGCGAACACGTCGATCATCGACACCAGGTTGATGCCGGCCCGGCGCGAGCGGGCGCGCAGCTCGCGGCCCTGTCGTCGCTGGCGCTGGCGCGCGTTCACGAGCGGCCTTCCACATCGCCGATGGCGATCTGCGGAAACAATTCGGCGGGCAATCCCTGCAGGCGCGCCGATACCGGCGCCTGGCGCAGCGTCTCCATCACCTGCACGACATCGTCGTAGGCGACATCGGCGTCCACCAGCAACGTGGCCTGCTGCTGCGTCGGTGCGGCCCGCTTGGCCTGCACCAGCAGTGCGGACAGCGCGTTGAGGTCATGGCCCTGTGCCGTACGCGGCAGGCGCCTGGTCCTGGCCGGCGCCGCCTCCACCTGCAGACCATCCGGCAGCAGGCGCACCACCGGCGGCGGCAGGTCCTGCGTCGCCACGGCGGCGCCCGGCGCCGGCAGATCCAGACCGAAGACCTTGAGGCGCGTGGCGGCGACCGAGGAACTGACCAGCAGGAAGAACACCAGCACGGCGAACACGTCGATCATCGACACCAGGTTCAGCTCTTCCTGCTCGCCCGAGCGCAGCAAGCGCCGCTGCCGCCGCTCGCGGCGCGGGCTGGCGCGGGGCGGCTCGTCTTCGAGTGCGGACCAGGAGTGCATGGCCATGTTCCGTTCAGCGCGCCCGTGCCGGGTTGCAGATACTGCTGACGAAGCGCGAGCAGACCGACTCCAGGCTGTCGACCAGTTCGCCGGTGCGGCTCTGCAGCCAGGAGTGCAGCAGCAGCGAGGGGATCGCCACCATCAGGCCGAAGGCGGTGCAGTTCATCGCCTCGGAAATGCCCGCCGACAGCAGGTCGGCCTTCTGCGAGGCATCGGCCGCGCCCAGCGCGGCGAAGGCGCCGATCAGGCCCAACACGGTGCCGAGCAGGCCCAGCAGGGTGGCCACGTTGGAGAAGGTGGCCAGGTAGTGCGTGCGCCGCTCGATGGCCGGCAGCACTTCCATCAGGCCTTCCTCGGTGGCGATCTCCAGTTCGCTGCGGCGGCTGTCGATGCGCGTCTGCGCCAGGCCGTTGGCGAGGATCCTGGCCACCGCGGTCTCGGAGCTGGCGGTGAGCAGTTCGGCGCCGGCAAGATCGCCCTGCGCCAGCAGCGGCGAGACCTCCGACCAGAGACGCTTGTTGTCGCGCTTCCAGCGCATCAGGAAGAAAAATCGTTCGATCGCTACCGCGAGGGCCAGGCCCAGGGTCAATGCGATGGGATACATGAAGACGCCGCCACCGTGGAAGAAGCGGGCCAGGGGTGCGAGGTTTTCCATAATGTACTCCGTCTGCAATCAATCAGTGCACGCGCTGCAACTGCTCGCGTCGATAGGCCAGCAAGGTTTCGTAGGCGGCCGCGCTGCGGCCGAAGTCGGTCGCGTCCAGCGACGGCGTCGCCGGCGCCAGGCGCGAAGGCGGGCGATCGAGGTCGCTGGCGCGCTCGTCCTGCCAGGGCGTCAGGAACAGGCCGACCGAGGATTCCTGCTCGCCGACGATGGTGGTGCCGGACTCCGCAGCCGGAGCTTCCGCGGCTGCAACGCCGGACAGCAGGCACAGCGACAGCAGCAGACGTCTCATGGCTGCACCCCGGCGACGCTGACCGGCGCCGGCGCGCCGGCTTCCAGTTCCTTGATCCAGGCGCTGACGATCAGCTTGTCGCCGCCCTGGTACTGCTGGTAGCTGCGGTAGTACGCCAGCGCCTGCTGCGGCCGGCGCAGCGACACGTCGTAGAGGATCGCCAGGTTCAGGTGCGCGGCGGCATAGTCGGGCTGCGCCGCCAGGGCCTTGCGATAGGCCTGCTCGGCGGCACCGAAATTGCCGGTCTCGCGATACAGGCTGCCGAGCCAGTTGTGCGCCACGGCGTTGCGCGGATTGGCCGCGACCGCGCGCGCGAAACTGGCGATGGCCGCGTCGCGCTGCTTCGCCTGTGCCTGGGTGATGCCCAGCGTGGTCCAGGGACCCGACAGCTCCGGGTACTCGCGCGTCAGCGTCAGCAGCAGCGCCTGCGCCGGCGGGCGCTGGCCGTTCTTCAGCAGCGCCAGCGCTTCCTGGTAGCGCTGTTCGGCGCTGCCGCTGGTGGGTGCCGGCGGCGGCCGCGGCTGGCTGGCGGCAGGTGCGGCGGTGGGCATCGGGCGCGGCGGCGGACCGCCGGCGCAGGCGGCCAGCATCCATGCCAGCATCGCCGATGCGCAAAGTTCAGCGCAGCGCTTCATAGGTCGTCTCCCTCTGGTCCTGCTTGCCGTACTTGCCCGGCGCCAGTTCCGCCAGCGCCCAGGTACTGCGGCGAATCGATTCGTTCCACAGGCCCTGGCGCAAGCGCTGCAGGTTCAGCTCGTGCGCCTGGATCGCCTTCTCCTCGAAGGGATAGGCCTGCTCCTCGAGCAGCAGCTCGTATTCCTCCAGCGCCTCGCCGCGCAGCTCGCGCGGACGTTCGGACACCAGCAGCGCGCGGCCGAAGTCGCGGTAGACGGCGCCCAGGTCGTAGGTGGCGGCGGTGGTGACCTCGGCGAAGCCATAGCCGGCAGCGCGGTTGAGCCCGGCGATGGCGCGCTCGGTGGCGGCCTTGCGCGTCGGCAGGGTCTTTTCCACCGGCAGGCGCAGCGCCAGTTCGCGGGCCTTGGCGGCTTCCATGCGGCCCAGCTCCAGGCTGGCCTGCGCCGCGAGCAGGCGCGTCTGCGGGGTGCGCGCGCCAGCGCCACGGGCATCGGCGTCCACCAGTTCGCCGAGCCAGCGGGCGTAGCGCGCCGGGTCGGCATCGCGGGCGTAGTCGGCCAGGCGGCGGCGCGCCAGCTGCGCCTGTTCCAGCGGCTGCGGATAGCGCGACAGGTAGTCCTCGTAGGCGCGCTGGCTGGCCGGCGGCATGCGCGCCTCGCCGTAGAGTTCGGCGGCGAGCCAGGCGGCATCGCGGCGCAGTGACGGGGTTTCGTCGCTGCGCGCGGCGATGCGCGCGAAGGCGTCGGCGGCCTGCGCCGGGCGGCCACCCTTCTGGTAGGCCAGCGCCAGCTTGCGATCCACGTCCGGCAGCAGCGCCTGCTGCGGATAGCGTGCGCGGAAGGATTCCAGCGCGGCCTGCGCCTGCGGCCAGTCCTGCAGCGCCATCAGCGCGGCCGCGGCGTCGTAATCGGCGGTGGCGCGGATGCCGGCCTCCGGGGCGGCGCGGCCGACGCGCTGGAAGGCGCTGGCGGCGGTGCGCAGGTCACCGGCGGCGCGCGCGGCCTCGGCCTGGCGATAGATCGAGGCGGCGAGCTGCTCGACCGTGGTTTGCCTCGCGGCATCGCCGGCCGGGATGCGCTGCAGCAGCGCGGCATAGGCCGCTTCGGCCGCGTCGTACTGCTGCTGCGCATAGCGTGCGTCGGCAACGATGCCCAGGACGCTGCGCGCCAGTTCCGGCGGCAGCTGCGGCGAGCCGTCGAGCACGCGCTGCGCCTGCAGCTGCGCCTGGGCGTGATCGCCCAGTTCGTAGAGATCCCCTGCCGCGCGCGCCAGCACGGTGGCGCGCTGCGGATGCTGCGGGTAGCGGTCGGACAGCTTGAGGCCGGCGGCCACCGACTGGCGCAGGGCCTCGCTGCGCGCCGCCGGCACGGCCGCCGCCTGCTGCCAGGCCTGCACCGCCGCATACGCCGCCTCGGCGCTGCGCGCATGCGCCGGGTAGTCGTAGGCGACGCGCGCGTATTGCCGTGCCGCCTCGTCGGGCCGGCCGCCATCGAGCAGCGCATCGGCCTGCAGCAGGTGGATGGCGGAAGCCTGCGCATCCTTGGGGTACAGCTCCAGCCAGCGCTGGTACCAGCCGGCCGCCTTGAGGAACTGCGCCTGCCTCACCGGCCCTGCCGCGGCGCGCTGGGCACTGGCCTGGTAATGGCGGCCAAGTTCCTCGATGTCCTTGCGCACCTGCGCCTGCACCTCGGCCGGCGCCGCCGCCGCGGCCCAGTAGCTGCTGCCCGGCGCGTAGTCGCGCACATAGGTTTCCTTGGCCGCCAGCAACTGCTCGGTAAAGCCGCCGCGCTCGTAGGCGGCGATGGCCTGGCGCTGGAAGCCGGGCGCCAGCGCATGGCGCGGATGGCGCTCGATGAAGGCGAGGTAGCTGGCCGCGGCGTCGGTGTAGCGGCGCTTCTGCAGCAGCTGCTCGCCCAGCGCCGTGTGCAGCAGGGCGGCGAAGCGCGGCTCGCCGGACTGCGCGAACTGGCGGTTGAGCGCGGCACCGCCGCCCAGCGCCGCCAGCGACAGGCCGATGCCGCGCAGCGCATCGCCGGCCAGCTCGGCACGGCCGCTGCGCACCGCGGCGATCGCCGCCCTGGGATCGCTCAGCTCGCCCGGCGGCAGCTCGCGCTCCAGCACCGCGATGAATACCGGCAGCGCCTGCTCATGCCTGGACTGCTGCAGCAGCGACCAGGCGTACTTGTACTGCGCCGGCTCGAACAGCGGCGTCTTGTCGCCCAGCGCCACCACCTGGCGGTACTGCTCCTCGGCGGCGGCGTAGCGGCGGTCGCGATAGAGCAGCTCGGCGGCGCGGAACTGCGCATCGGCACGGCGGATCGACTGCGGATACTTCTGCCCCAGCAGGCTCAGGCTGGCGATGGACAGGGCCTCGTCGCCGAGCAGTTCGCTGGCGTGCGCCATCTGGTAGAGCACGCGGTCGGCGCGCACGTAGGCGGGCTGCTCGGCCATCAGCTTCTGGTAGGCCTGCACCGCCTTGCGCAACTCCGCCGGATCCAGCGAGCCGCTGTCCTCGGCGATGCGGATGCGCAGGTCGGCGGAGCGGCGCAGCGCCTCGGCGCGGATCGCCGGATCCACGTCCGGCAGTTCCTGCAGGCGGTCGTACTGCTCCAGCGCGAGGCGCAGGTCCGGCGTGACCTGCTCCGAGCCGGTCACGCGCAGGATGCTGGGGGTGCGCACCAGCAGCCAGCCGTTCTTCGACAGGCCGTTGTTCTCGGTGACGGAGCCGACGGTGGAAACCGCGTCGGCGGCCAGCGCGGAGGCGCCGGCCAGCAACAAGCCCAGGGCAGCAGCGGCGCGGATCACGAGGGCTCTCCTTCCAGCGGCCGGTCATGCACGCGGGCGAGCGCCAGGCGCGCCTCGGCGAGATAGGCCAGCGTGTGCTGGCGCTGCGCGCGCAACCGCGCCAGCGCCAGGTCCTGCAGTTCCGTGCCCTGCGCCTGCGCGGCCGCGGCGATGCGCTGGCGCAGCGCCGCCACGCCGGCGGCGTCTTCCCGCCGCGCCGCGGCCTGGTCGATCTGGGCGAGGCGCTGCTGCGCGGACAGCGCGGCGAGGAAAGCCGGGTCCTGCATCAGCGGCTTGAGATAGGCGGTGGCATCGGCATACGGCAGGTCGGCCAGTTCGCGGCGCCAGCCGTCGCCTTCGTCGGTCATGCGCTGCTGCAGCAGCGCCAGCAGCTCGCCGCCGGAGACGTGGCGCATGGCGGCGTCCAGCTCCGCGCGCGCACGCTCCAGCTGGTCGACGGCGCGGCGGCTGTACTGCTGCGACTGCTCGTGCGCGCCCAGGTGCGCCAGCGCATAGGGCACCGCCAGCATGCCCTCCTGCACCGCCGGGTCGGTGGCGTCGCGTCCCAGCAGCTCCACCCAGGGAATCAGCGCGCGCTGCAGGTCGAGCTTGCGCTCGCCGGCCACCGCCACCGAGTGCAGGTAGCGGAACGGCAGGTTGCGCCGCAGGCGCGCCGCGTCCTCCGGGCCGGCCGGCCACAGCGGCGCCTGCGCGCTGAACATGCTGCCGTCGCCGGCACTGGCACCAGCACCGGCCTTGGGCACCAGGAAGGCCCAGCCGAAGCCCAGCAGGGCGGCGTTGGAACAGGGGCCGGGGCTGCGGACGCGGGCCAGCACCGGCTTGGCGCGCTCGCCTTCGCCCTGGCGCAGCAGCTGGTAGCCCAGCTCGAGGTTGGCGTAGTCGCGCAGCATCAGCGTCTCGCCGTCCTGCGCCTCGGCCGCACCGATCGCCTCGAGCTGCGCCGCGGCCTGCGCATCGCCCTGCTGCAGGGCGGCGACGCTGCGGCCGTAGCGCTCCAGCACCGGCGAGGCGCCGGCCAGCGCGGAGGGCGCCGCCAGGTCCAGTGCAGCCAGGCTGTCGGCCATGCGGCGGTCGAAGGCGGCCGGCAGCGGCTGGCCCTCGCCGCGCAGGCGCTCCAGCAGCAGCGCGGCGGCCAGCGGCTGGCCGCTGCGCAGGTAGTAGTCGGCGGCACGCAGGCGCGGGTCTTCCAGAGCCGGCGCCGGCCTGGCCCAGTCCTGCCATTGAATGCCGTACTTGCCGCGCAGGCCCTGCTTGTCCATCACCAGCTCGACGCGGCCGGCGGCGGCGGTCTTCAAGTAGTCCTGGTCGACCTGGGCGTGCTGGCGCCCATCGCCCGGCTGCGCATCCTCGGCGCGCGCGACGAACTCCACGCGCAGCCGGTGACTGCCCTCGTCCAGCGGCGCAATGACCAGCGGGTGCAGGCCGGCACGCAGGGCGCGGGCTTCGCGGTCGCTGTAGCGATGGCGCGCGGCGGCGCGGCCGTCGACCATCACCACCACCTCGCGCAGCAGGCTGCCCTCGCTGCGGTTGCCGATATAGAGCGTGAGCTGGCGCGCGTCGGCGGCCGGCGCCTGGCGTTCCAGCTCGAGCACCGCGGCGGCAAGGTTCGCGGGGGATTCGGCGGCCCGGGCCGGCAGCACGATGACCGCGGCGAGAGCGATGCACCGGATCGATGCGCCGAAACGGATCGCCAGCGGGCCACGGCCCGGCGCCTGGGCCGGAACGGTTTTGCCGTGTGCGATCAACAACATGACGTGCTCCCCTGAAAAGTGCTGCACAGGAAGCGGGCGTCGTTGACCGCGGTGCTCAAGGGGTCTTCGTCGACCCCGATTCAGAAGTAGCAATGGGCATGCCAGTTATTCGCCCACGCCAGGGGGCGGCAATCCGGCGGGGTCTGGAACCGTTTCGATCCAATCAGCAACATGAAACCCGTCATGCCGGCGGAAGCCGGCATCCAGTCCCGGACAGGAGCAGCCACCGTACGACTGGATACCGGCTTCCGCCGGTATGACGCCGATGATGAAACGACTGC
Source organism: Solimonas sp. K1W22B-7 (assembly GCF_003428335.1). Classification (GTDB taxonomy): domain Bacteria; phylum Pseudomonadota; class Gammaproteobacteria; order Nevskiales; family Nevskiaceae; genus Solimonas_A. The sequence continues at coordinate 461,982 of NZ_CP031704.1, read as the reverse complement.
GGGGTGAGCGTTGCTCTAGGTTGCCCTAGAAGGTCCAGCGGACCTGCAGGCCGGGGCTGAGGTCGAGGTGGCCGCCGTTGAGGACGCCGGACTCCTTGTCGTCGTTCCAGCCGGAGGCCGCCGCGGGTCGCGAGACGGAGTTGGGCAACAGCATCGTCGGACCGATGCTGAGTTCGCCATGGCGCAGCCTGATGGTGTCGAAGTCGTGGTTGGAGGCCACGCCGATCAGGGCGCCGGCGACCACGTCGCGCCAGTAATGGTTGTGGGTTTCGACGCGGCTGTAGCCCACCCAGCCCGCCGTCAGGTAGGCCGGCACGCCCCAGCCCCAGCCGTACTCCTTGCGGATGAACTCGGCGCCCATGAAGGCCGAAGCGGTATGGCCGGAGGGAAAGGAACGCGGACCGCCGTTGGGCCGCTCGGCATCGACCGCATACTTGAGACCGTAGGTGGCCACTTCCATGCGGGTGAAGGCCAGCGCGAAATCGCGCTGCGGCGAACCGTTGAGCGTAGGGCCGGGCCAGTTGAGGCCGCCGGCGACATCGCCGTCGGCCACGCCCGGCGCTGCCGGCGCTGCCAGCATGGAAAAGTCGAACTTCGGCGTGTCGCGATCGCGGGTCAGCAGGAAGGTCAGCGCCAGGCCGATGACTGGCACGCCGAACTGCAGCAGGTCGCCGCTCATCTCGACGTTGTCCAGGGTCTGCGTCGAGTCGTCCGCGCTTGCCTGGCCACCGGCGAGCAACGCCGCCGCACAAGCGGCGCCGCTCAGGATCCTGGCAAAGGTTTTCCGGTCCATCTGGAGGCCTGCGATGCGGTTCGCGCGGGGATTCGCACAGGATTCATGCTGCCCGCCGGCACGTCACTGCCACGTCACTGCCGCTGCTGCCGGTCGGTCGCCCGGCACCCTCCGTCGGCGCCGCTCCAGCCGCGATCAGCTCGCCGCCAGGCGCGCCAGCTGTTCGCGAACCCGGTCGGCCAGGTCCTCGCGCGAGCCCAGCAGGCGCTGCAGTTCCTCGTCGCTGGCGTAGCCAATCGACTGCCGGTACTCGTTCTTGGTCTCGGCCAGCCGATCCTGCATCGCCACCAGGCCGGGCAGGTCGTCGAGCTCGCGCACGCCGACGCCGGTGTGCTGGCGCAGGTAGTCGGCGCAGCGCCGGCGGTGCCGCTCGAACAGGAAGTCGGCCCTGCTGCCGGCCGGCAAGGCCAGGGTGTCCACACGCGAGCCGTGTGCAAAGGGATTGGCGTTGCCGCCGTTGTTGGTCACCACGAAGCCGCCATCGGCGAATTCGGTTTCGAACTCCATCACCCCGACGCTGCGCGGCAGCCGCGCCAGCCGCAGGCGCAGCCAGCCTACCCAGCCGGCCCGGTTGGGGCGCACGGCGTAGCTGTTGGCCGCCACCGAACCGTCGCCGGAGCGGTAGCAGCGCAGCAGGGTGCTCTCGCTCAGCAGCGGCGCCAGGTGGCGCGGATCGAAATCGCCGAGATAGACGAAGCCCAGCATCGCCAGCTGCTGCCAGGACTCGGCGGCATGACGGCGCATGAACTCGGGGAAGGCCTCGGCCGGCGCCGGCCGCAGTTCGCAGGGCGGCAGATGCCCGAGCTGGAACAACTTGTCGGCGACATTGATCGCCAGCAGCGTGTCGGGACTGCCGTCGCCCAGGGGTTCCAGCACCGCGGACAGGTCCTTGCCCTGGCGCAGCTGCTGCGCACTGCTGCGCAGCACCGAGGCGGCCAGGTCCTGCTCCACCGTGCGCCGCGCGCCCTCGGCCTGCGCCGCCGCCGCGGCCTCCAGGGCTTCGGCCTGCGCGCGGGCGCGAATCTGTGTCTGGAGCTGAGCCTGCTGCTGCGCTGCGCGGGTACGCTCGCCGGCGCCCTGCGCCCAGGCCAGGCGGCGCATCTCCTCGGCGACGTTGCGCAGCACGTGCCCGGCCGGCAGGCTCGCCAGCAGCTCGTCGTATTCGGCCACCGCCTCGCCAAAGCGCTGCAGCTCCTGCAGGCGGCGGGCGAGCTGCATGCGGTAGCGCGCGGCATCCGCCACCAGTCTCACCGCGCGGCGCAGGTCCTCGACCGCGCCCTCCAGGCGGCGCCGCGACAGCTGCGTGCCGTTGGGCTGGGCCACCGTCTCTTCACCCGCCGCCAGCGCACGCGAGGCATTGCTGGCCCACCAGGCGCGGATGGCATAGCCCTCGCCGTCCGAGGGATCCAGCTCCAGCGCACGGCTCAGGGACGCCTCGGCCTCGGCCAGGCGGCCGGCCTGCTGGTGGATCAGGGCCAGGGCGCGGTGCGCCGGAGCCAGTTCGCTGTCCAGTGCCGTGGCCAGCCGCAGGTCGCCTTCCCGCTCCGGATAGTCGCCGTGCAGGGTGGCGGTCAGCTCGGCGCGGCGCAGCCAGGCCTTGGCGAAATCCGACTGCAGCTCGATCACGCGCAGCACCGCGGCCAGTGCCTCGGCGGGGCGTCCGAGCATCATCAGGCAGCTGGAGCGGTGCCAGTGCAGCGGCGCCAGGTCCGGCTGTTCGGCGAGCTTCTGGTCGAGGATCACCAGCGCCGCGGCGTACTTGCCGTCGCGCAGCAGGCGCTTGATGACCTCCGACCGCGCTTGCGCCACCGGGCTCATCGGCGGTTCATCACCTTGCCCATGGTGGCCGCGAGCAGGCGCCGCGGCAGCAGGCGCGGCATCACCGCGCCCAGCTTGACCGCGATGCCGGGGACGTAGACGCAGGCGTCGCGCTGCAGGGCGCGCAGGCTGCCGCTCACGACGCCTTCGGCGGTCATCATCACGGCACTGGGGATTTCCTGGCGCAGCTTGCCGCTGTCGGCAGCCTCGAAGAACGGCGTATCGACCGGCCCGGGGCAGACCGCGAGAAAGCGCACGCCGCGCCCGCGGTACTCGGCCCACAGCGCCTGGGTCAGCGACAGCACGTAGGCCTTGGTGGCACCGTAGACACTCATGTAAGGCATCGGCTGGAAGGCCGCGGCGGAGGCGATGTTGATCACCGCACCGTGGCCGGCCTGCACCATCGCCGGCAGGAAGGCATGGGTCAGCTCGGTCAGCGCGGCAATGTTGACCGCGATCATGCGCTGGTCGCGCTCGTAGCCGTCCTCGTGGAAGTTCGCGGAAGAACCGAAGCCGGCGTTGTTGACCAGCAGGTCCACTTCGAGGCCGCGCTGCTTCACTTCCTCGGCCAGCAGTTCGCCCGGATCCGGCTTGGCCAGGTCCATCGCGATCACCTCGACGCGGCGGCCGTGCGCGCTGCGCAGCTGCTGCGCCAGCTTCTCCAGTTCCTCGCGGCGGCGCGCCACCAGGATCAGGTCGCTGCCGGCGGCGGCGAGCTGCGTGGCGAAGACGGCACCGATGCCGCTGGAGGCGCCGGTGATCAGTGCCGTGCGATAGATGATGGACATATGCATCTCCCGGACTTCAGAAAAAGAATTCCAGTCCGCGAATGAACGCAAATCAACGCAAATACCAGAGAACTTCCATTAGCGTTTATTTGCGTTCATTTGCGGACTGCGTCTTCTCAGCTCTTCCTCAGCGCAACAGGCCCAGCAGCTTCTGCAACTCGCCGTTGCTCTTGAAGGCGACGGTGAGCTTGCCGCGGCCCTTGTCGTTCTGCTGCAGCTTCACCGCCAGGCCGATGCGGCCGGCGATTTCCTTTTCGATCTCGCCGATCGCCGGCGGCGGTGCGGCCTTGGGCTTCTGCTGCTGTGGCTGCGCCTGCACCAGCGCCTCGGTCTGGCGCACCGACAGGTGCTGCTCCGCCACCATGTTGGCCAGCGAGGACTGGCGCGCGCCCTGCACGCCCAGCAGCACCTTGGCATGGCCGAAGGACAGGCGGTGCTCGCGCACCAGGTCCTGCACGTCGGCATTGAGTTCCATCAGGCGCAGCAGGTTGCTGACCGCGGTGCGCGACTTGCCCACCGCCTCGGCGCAGGCCTCGTGCGTCAGGCCGCATTCGTCGATCAGCCGGTGCAGCGCCTGCGCTTCTTCCAGCGGGTTCAGGTCGGAGCGCTGGATGTTCTCGACCAGGGCCACCGCCATCGCGCCGCGCTCGTCGAGCGTGCGGATCACGGCGGGAATCTGCGTCAGGCCAGCCATCTTCGCGGCGCGCCAGCGGCGCTCGCCGGCGATGATCTCGTAGCGGTCGGCACCGGCCGGGCGCACCACGATCGGCTGCACCACGCCCTGGGCGCGGATCGAGTCGGCCAGCGAATTCAGCGCCTCGTCGTCGAACTGGCGGCGCGGCTGGTGCTGGCCCGGGGCCAGGCGATCCAGCGGCAGTTCGCGCAACTCGTCGCCGCTGCCGTCGGCGCCCTGCGTCACCGGCGAGCCGCTCGAAAGCAAGGCATCGAGACCGCGGCCGAGGCCGCGTTTTTTCAGGGCACTCATGCGCTAAGCCTCATCTGTCCGCCGTCATGGCGGCGCAGCACTTCGCCGGCCAGCGCCAGATAGGCCTTGGCGCCGGAGGACTGTGCGTCGTAAAGCATCACCGGCAGGCCGTGGCTGGGCGCCTCGGCCAGGCGCACGTTGCGCGGGATGATGGTGCGGTAGACCTTGTCGCCGAAATGCTGCAGCAACTGGTTGCTGACGTCGTTGGCGAGATTGTTGCGCGGGTCGAACATGGTGCGCAGCAGGCCCTCGACTTCCAGCCGGGGATTGATCACGCGCTTGATCTTGTTGACCGTATCCATCAGCGCCGTGAGACCTTCCAGCGCGTAGTACTCGCACTGCATCGGGATCAGCACGCCGTCGGCGGCGACCAGGGCGTTGACGGTGAGCTTGGACAATGCCGGCGGGCAGTCCAGCAGCACGAAATCGAACTGGTCGGCGACCTCGGCCAGCACCGTCTTCAGGGCGAAGTCGCCGGCGGCGACGTCGCGCAGCTTGATCTCGGCCTCGGTCATGTCGCCGTTGGCCGGCATCAGCGACAGGCCCACCGCCGGCAGGTACTGGATCACTTCGCCCGGCTTGGCCTTTTCCAGCAGGAGGTCGCGCGCGGTCTTGACCACGGTGCTCTTGTCCACGCCGATGCCCATCGTGGCATTGCCCTGCGCGTCGAGGTCCACCAGCAGCACACGGCGCTTGGTGGCCGCCAGCGAGGCAGCGAGGTTGATGGACGTGGTGGTCTTGCCCACTCCGCCCTTCTGGTTGGCAACGGCGATGACGTAACTCATGCTGACTTGATTCCTGCGATGACCGCGTGGCGCTCTTCGTCCAGCCCCGGCACCTGCAGGCGATGCGTCCCCCTGATGACGAATCGAGCCGGCACGGCGGCCAACTCTTCGGGGTCTAGTTTGCCCTTCATGGCCACCCATTGGCCACCGGGAGCCAGCAAGGCCTCGGTTCCGCTGAAGAAATCGGCCAGGGAGGCGAAGGCGCGGCTGACGATGCAGCCGAACGGCGACTCGGCCGCGAATGCCTCGGCCCGGGCCTCGGCGACGCTGACGTTGGCCAGGCCCAGGGTGCGGACGGCATGGCGCATGAAGCGCACCTTCTTGCCGTTGCTGTCCAGCACCGTCACCTCCAGCCCGGGGTTGGCGATGGCCAGCGGAATCCCCGGCAGCCCGGCCCCTGCACCGACATCGAGCAGGCGCCCGCCGACATGGGGCAGCAGGACCAGGGAATCCAGCAGGTGCTTGACCACCATCTCGTCCGGATCGCGGATCGCGGTCAGGTTGTAGGCGGCGTTCCACTTCTGCAGCTCGGCCAGGTAGACCAGCAGCGGATCGGCCAGGTCGGCAGCCAGGCCCAGCGCGCCCAGGCCGGCTTCCAGCGGGGCGCGCGGATCGCGGGCACGGCGGTAGGGCGAAGGGGACGGGCTCATGACGGGACGGCGGACCTCGGAAGGGCGCGCAGTATAACGCCGGGGCGGTGGCGAATCCTTAGCCAGGGTGACAAGGTCGTGTCAGGGTCTGTCATCCCTTCCCTGGTCGCGGCGATCAGGGAAGGGATGGCAGGCCTAGCGCAGCCGGCCCAGCCAGTCGCTCAGCTCGTCGCGGCGCTCGCGGCAGAGGCGGCCGTGGCCGGGGGAGCTGCGGTAGATCTCGCCGGAGCGCAGTTCCAGCAGCAGGTAGCAGTTCCGCCCCCGCTTGTCCGGCAGGGTGAAGCGGACGGCGGCGATGTCGGCGACCGCCAGGACCCGCGGCGATCCCTGGCCGGGAAAGTCCAGCAGCAACTGCTTTTCCTCCAGGCGCAGCCGCACGAAATCCGACAGCGTGTAGGGGGCGGACAGCATCGGCCGCGCCGCCAGGAAACCCAGCGCCGCCGCCAGCGGCGCCCAGATCCAGAAGCGGATGCCCTGCCGGCGCACGACATACAGATAGACGCCCGCGGCAAGCGCCCCGACGAGTACCGCCATGCGCGTGGCGTTGCTCAACGCCGCCAGGACTACGGCGGCATCGGTGAAGGGGTAGTCCAGCATTGCTACCGTTTCAGCGACCCGAGGATGCCGCGCAGCAGCGTGCGCCCCACCTCGCGACCCACGGTGTTGGCGAGGCTGCGGGTGACACTCTTGACCGCGGCTTCCGTCACCGTGTCGCTGCGGCGCGCGGCCGGCTTGCGCGGGGCGGGTTCGGCGCGGGGGGCGGGGGCGGGCTGGCGCGAGGCTTCGTCCCACCAGCCGCCACCGGCCTTCGGCGCCGGGGCCGCCGCGGGTTTCTCCGGCGCGGGCGGCGGCGCGGCTTCGGCAGCGCGCTGCGACAGCTTTTCGTAGGCCGACTCGCGGTCCACCACCTGCTCGTACTTGCCGGCCACCGGGCTGCGCGACATCACGGTCTTGCGTTCCTCCGGCGTCAGCGCGCCCATGCGCGAACGCGGCGGCCGGATCAGCGTGCGCTCGACGATGCCGGGCACGCCCTTGTCCTGCAGCGTCGATACCAGGGCCTCGCCGACACCCAGTTCCATGATCGCGGCGGCGACGTCGAGCTTCGGGTTGGCGCGGAAGGTGGTGGCGGCCGCCTTCACCGCCTTCTGGTCGCGCGGAGTGAAGGCGCGCAGCGCGTGCTGCACGCGGTTGCCGAGCTGGCCCAGCACGCTCTCCGGCAGGTCCAGCGGGTTCTGCGTGATGAAGTAGACGCCGACACCCTTGGAGCGGATCAGGCGCACCACCTGCTCGACCTTCTCCACCAGGGCCTTGGGGGCGTCCTTGAACAGCAGGTGCGCCTCGTCGAAGAAGAACACCAGCTTGGGCTTGTCGAGGTCGCCAGCCTCGGGCAGGCGCTCGAACAGCTCGGCCAGCAGCCACAGCAGGAAGGTGGCGTAGAGCCGCGGCTTCTGGAACAGCTGGTCGGCGGCGAGCACGTTGATGATGCCCTTGCCGCCGAGGTCGGTGCGCATGAAGTCGTTGAGGTCCATCGCCGGTTCGCCGAAGAAGGCCTCGGCGCCGTCCTGCTCCAGCTGGATCAGGCCGCGCTGGATCACGCCGACCGAGGCCTTGCTCACCAGGCCGTAGTCGGCACCCAGGGTCTTGGCGTTCTCGGAGACATGGCCCAGCGCCGCGCGCAGGTCCTTGAAGTCCAGCAGCAGCAGGCCCTGCTGGTCGCAGTACTTGAACACCAGCGACAGCACCGCTTCCTGCACGTCGGTCAGGTCCAGCAGGCGCGACAGCAGCGTCGGCCCCATGTCGGAGATGGTGGCGCGCACCGGGTGGCCGGAAACACCGAACACGTCCCAGAACACGGTGGGATAGTTCTGCGGCGCGTAGCCGGCCAGGCCGATCTGCGCGGCGCGCTCGGCCAGCTTGGGCTTGGCCTCCCCCGCCGCCGCAATGCCGGAGAGGTCACCCTTGATGTCGGCCGCGAACACCGGCACGCCGATGTCGGAGAAGCCTTCGGCCAGGCCCTGCAGGGTGATGGTCTTGCCGGTGCCGGTGGCGCCGGCGATCAGGCCGTGGCGGTTGGCGTAGGCCGGCAGCAGGAACTGGGGCGTGTCGCCCTTGCCGATCAGGATGGGGTCGGTCATGGCTCGTCGGGGTGGCTGATGGGGTGTGCCGCATCTTCGCCAATCGGCGGGATAAAAGGGAAGGCGGCTTCTTGTAGGAATTTCCACCAGACCGCTCACCCCGAGTGCCGCGTGCCTCGATACACGACGGCCGGTCATCCCGAGTGACCCGCCATGGCGGGTTGTATCGAGGGACGCGGCACTCGGCATGAACGGGTGGGTGGACCCGCAACGAAAAAGGCCGGACGGCGAGCCGTCCGGCCTTTGTGACAGCCAGAAGCTCAGGCCAGCTTCGCCCGCGCCGCCGCCAGCTCAATCACCTCCGCCCGCTCCGCCGCATAGTTGCCGGCGATGTACTCCTTGGAGAAGTCATCGGTCAGGATCACGTCGAAGCGCACGCGGTCGTACTCGGCGGCCTGGTCGGCCTCGTCGCGGGTCATCAGGTTGCGGGTGACGGCGTCCTTCAGGCGGTCGGCGACGGTGTCGCCGGCCAGTTCGCCGCGGTTGGCGTGCCGGAAATACTTCAGGTAGGCGGGTTCCGTGCGCTGCGCCACGGTCCAGGCGTGCTCCATGCGGCCCACCGGGTCATGCACACCGCCGTTCTTGAACACCAGCCAGGACAGGCGCTCGCGCACGTCGCTGTGCTCCAGGATCAGGTCGGCCACCTGGGCGTTGAGCTTGTCGCTGACCGGCTTGGTGGTGTTGCCCAGCGGGAACACCACCACGCGCATCACGCCGCGCGCCCAGGCCACCGGGAAGTTGTCGAGGAAGCCCTCGAAGGCCCTGGCGATCTCGTGCATGGCATGGTCCAGCGCCCAGCGCGCGTGCGCCAGCTCGGCCTCGGACTTGCTGCCTTCCAGGTAGTACTTGGCCACGGCGGAGGCGATGTAGAGCTGGCTCAGCACGTCGCCCAGGCGCGCCGACAGGCGCTCCATGAACTTGAGCTTGCCGCCGAGCACGCCCATGGTCAGGTCGGAGCAGAAGGCCAGGGCCGAGGAGTAGCGCTCCATCCTGCGGAAATACGGCGCCAGCTCACCCTGCACCGGCGAGGACGCCAGGCGCGCGCCGGTGAGGCCGAGCGTGAAGGCGCGCACCGCGCGGTTGATCGAGAAGCCGATGTGCCCGAACAGCAGCTGGTCGAACTTCACCAGGTCGTCGTCGCGCGCCGCTTCCATTTCGGGAAAGACGTACTCGTGGCAGCGGATGGCGCCCTGGCCGAAGATCATCAGATTGCGGGTCAGGATATTGGCGCCTTCCACCGTGATCGCCACCGGCGTGGTGCGGTAGGCGGTGGCCATGAAGTTGCGCGGGCCCTGCTGGATCGCCTTGCCGGCCATCACGTCCATGCCGTCGGTGATGATCTTCCGCATCAGCTCGGTCATGTGGTACTTGGCGATCGCGGTGACCACCGACGGCGCGCAGTGATCCACCGCCGAGGCGGTCAGCACGCGCATCGCCTCCAGCGTGTAGGTGTAGCCGGCGATGCGGCCGGTGGCTTCCTGCACGCCCTCGAACTTGCCGACCGAGACCTTGAACTGGCGGCGGAAACGGCCGTAGACGCCGGTCATGCGGTAGGCGGTCTGGCCGCCCGCGGTGCCCAGCGCCGGCAGCGAGATGCCGCGGCCGGCGGACAGGCATTCCACCAGCATGCGCCAGCCCTTTCCGGCCATCGCCGGGCCGCCGATGATCCACTCCACCGGGATGAACACGCCGCGGCCATGGATCGTGCCGTTGTGGAAGGCACCGCCGGGGTAGTGGCGGCGGCCGATCTCCATGCCCTCATGCTTCGCCGGAATCAGCGCGCAGGTGATGCCGTAGTCGGTTTTCGTCTTGTCGCCGAGCAGTCCGTCGGGGTCGCGCAGCTTGAAGGCCAGGCCCACCACCGTGGCGATCGGCGCCAGCGTGATGTAGCGCTTGGAGAAATCCAGGCGGATGCCGAGGACCTTCTTGCCCTCGTGCTGGCCGTAGCAGACGGTGCCGAGATCCGGCATCGCGGTGGCGTCGGAGCCGACCTCGGGGCCGGTCAGGCCGAAGCAGGGAATCTCCTTGCCCGACACCAGGCCCGGCAGCCACTGCTGCTTCTGCGCGTCGGTGCCGTAGTGCATCAGCAACTCGCCGGGGCCCAGGGAGTTGGGCACCATCACCGTCACCGCCATGGTGATCGACTTGGTCGCCAGCTTGGTCACCACCGCCGACTGCGCGTTGGCGGAGAAGCCCAGGCCGCCGTATTCCTTCTTGATCAGCATCGCGAGGAACTTCTTCTCGCGGATATAGGCCCAGGCCTCCGGCGACAGGTCCTTGGTCTCGAACTCGATCTTCCAGTCGTCGCAGAGCTTGCACAGCTCGTCGCACTCGTTGTCGAGGAAGGACTGCTCCTCGGCGGTCAGCGCGGTGTACTTGAAGTCCAGCAGCTTGTTCCAGTCCGGCCGGCCGCGGAACATCTCGGCCTCCCACCAGGTGTCGCCGGCCTCCAGCGCCTCGCGCTCGGTGGAGGACATTTCCGGCAGCACTTTCTTGAACACGCCGAACACCGGGCCGGTGATGACGGCACGGCGCAGCGGGCGGATGTTCAGCAGGGCCGCCAGGGCGAAGAACAGGATGGCGCAAACGGCAAAGCCGGTGGCGCCGAGGGCACCCACGGCCTTGAGCGCCAGCAGCAGCAGGCCGGCAAAGACGGTCCAGGCCAGCAGCGGCAGGCCGACATAGGCCATGACCCAGGCCACGGCCAGCGCGGCGAGACCAACGGAAAGAGTCGACATGGGGACCTCCGGAAAGGAATCAGGAACCCGGGCGGCGCATCGGCACCACGTGCGGGTGATCGTCGTCTTCTTCCGCGCCCTGCTCCCTCGCCTCCCGGGGAATGAGCGTCTTGATCATCAGCTTCACATAATCGGTGAAAGCCTGCCCCTCGGGCATCATCTGCGGCGTGTCGCGCCGGATCTGCAGGTTGCCCATGAAGGTGGCGAACGCGAACAGCGCCCATTGCCGCGCCTGCGGGTCGGAATAACCCAGGGCACGGTAGCTTTCGTCCAGGTAGTTGATCCAGCGCTCCGACAGGCGCTGCACGAAGGCCTGCACCGTCGGGTTGTCGGCGGCGGCGGCGATGGCCAGGTACAGGCGGCCGTCGCGCACACTCATGTTGGCCGCCTTGAACAGGCGCACGATGCGCTCGTAGGGACTGGCAGACGGGTCCACCTTGGACAGGATCTCGTCGATCTGGTGGCGCTCCCACAGCTGCAGCGCCGCGCGCAACAGGGCGTCGCGGTTCTGGAAATGCCAGTAGAAGCTGCCCTTGGTCACGCCCAGTCCGCGGGCCAGCGGCTCCACCGCCACGGCGTCGAGTCCGCCGACCGCGATGGCGTCCAGCGCGGCCTCGGCCCAGTCGTCGGCACTGAGGTTCTGTCGGCTGTCGGAGGCGGCCGTGGGCTTCATGTCGCGTCTGTACATACGGTGGCGTATTGAGAGGGGAGTTTAGACATACGCGTGCGTATGGCGCAAGCCGCGCGGGCCCCGGCCCCTGCGACGCTTCATACGCCGCAAGTGGCCGTGCTATAAGCGCTTCGCGGCGAAAAAAGGCCGCCACAATAATCCGGGGACCTGCATGAAACACCGTTCGAATTCCGCGCCCGCGGCGCTGCTTGCGCTGGTCGCCCTGCTGCCCGGCGCCGTTCTGGCCCAGGCGGCGGACGCGGACGGCGACGGTGCGATCGACAGCGCGGACGCCTGTCCGAACACCGCCGCCGGCACGCTGGTGGACCGCAAGGGCTGCGCGGCGCTGATCCCGCCGCTGCCGGCCGACGAATTCCCGGAAGCGGCGGCCGAAGCGGCGACCGTGGCCGCCGTCACGGCCGTCGCCGCCGCAGCGGCCCCGGTCGCAGAAGTCGCCGCCGCTGCCCCGGTCGCGCCGGCCGCGGCAGAGCCTGCGACCGCGGCGAGCGCCGCGCCGCCGCCGCAGGCGATGCCCGCCACTGTCGCCGAACCGGCCCCGGTCGCCCCCGCTCCTGCGCCGGTCGCGGCCGAGCCTGCGGCCCCCGCGCCGGTCCAGCCCGCACCGATGGCGCAGGAGGCCGCGACCCTCCCGGCCGCGCCCGCCGCCGCGAAAGCGGAACCCGTTCCGCCCGCTCCTGAACCGGCCCCCGCCCCTGCGCCGGTCGCGGTGATCGAGCTGCCGGCACAGGCGCCGCCGCTCACCCGCCCGGCGCTGCCGACGGCATCCAGCGTGCCATTGCCGCCGGGCGTAAGCCTGCTGCCGGCGGCAACGCCGTCACAGGACGCCGCCCCGGCTCCGAGCCTGGGCAGCGTGTCCTTCGACATCGGCTCGGCCAAGCTCAACGGCGCGGCGCGCAAGCAGCTCGATGCCGTGCTGTCGGCACTGCGCGCACGTCCTGATGTGCAGCTGGAAGTCATCGGCCACAGTGCCGCCGGCGAAAGCACCGGGCTGGCGGCGGCGCGCGCCACCGCCGTGAAGACCTTCCTCTCCGACGTCGGCGTCGCCGGCTCCCGCCTCAAGGCCAGGGGCAAGGCGGGCGGCGCGGCCGAGGTCGAGTTCAAGGCCAGCACCGCGCCGTAGGGCGCAAGCCGCCGGCCGGTTCAGCAGATGTTCAGGGCGCCGGGTCGAGCATCGCCCCGGTGCCTCAACCAAACGTGATAGGGATCGTCCGATGAAAAACAAAGCACTCGCGTTGCTGCTCCTTGGAACCATGGCCAGCGCTGCCCATGCCGAAGCCAAGCCCTACATGGGCCTGATGGGCAGCTGGGTGAATCCCGACAGCGGCCGCCAGGCCAACGACGAAGGCATCGGCGGCCATGCGCTGTTCGGCTTTCCGCTGAACGATTACTTCTCGACCGAACTGAACGTCTTCGGCCACAAGGTCAACAACGACACCACCGGCCGCGACGACACCAACTTCGGTGCCGGCCTGGACCTGCGCTTCGCCGCCGCACCCAACAGCCGCATCAACCCCTACCTGCTGGCCGGCGGCGGCGGCACCTACGAGGACGCGCTGGGCGACCCGCCGTCCAACGAAAACCGCGGCGGCCGCATCGTCGGCTACGCCAACGCCGGCGGCGGCCTTCTGTTCAAGCTCGGCGGCTCGCGCGAAGCCGCGCTGCGGCTCGAAGGCCGCCGCTACGCCATCTTCAGCGACGAAATCCCGGGCACTGCCAACGGCAGCAACCGTGTCTGGGACACCCGCGTCAACGCCGGCGTGCAGTTCAACCTCAGCGAAACGGCGCCGCCTCCCCCGCCTCCTCCGCCGCCGGCACTCCTGCCGCCGCCGGTCTCCGACAGCGACGGTGACGGCGTGCCCGACACCTCCGACCGCTGCCCCGGCACCCCGCGCGGCATCGCGGTGGATGCCTACGGTTGCGGCCTGCCGCCGCCCCCGCCGCCCGATGCCGATGGCGACGGCGTGCTCAACGCCAACGACCTCTGCCCCGACACGCCGCGCGGCATGCGCGTCGACGAACGCGGTTGCGCCGTGAAGGCCCAGCGCCTGGTGCTGCGCAACATCAACTTCGAGTTCAACAAGGCGACGCTGACCGCGGACGGCCGCTCGATCCTCGACGGCATCGCCGCCGGCCTGCGCGGCCAGCCGACGATGGAAGTGGAGATCGAGGGCCACACCGACAACATCGGGTCGGACGCCTACAACTTGAAGCTGTCGAAAGCACGCGCCAACTCGGTGCGCGACTACCTGATCAGCCAGGGCGTGCAGGGTACCCGCCTCGCCGCCCAGGGCCTGGGTGAATCGGTGCCGGTGGTCAGCAACAAGACCGACGAGGGCCGCGCCGAGAACCGCCGTGTCGAGTTCAAGGTGATCAAGCAGTAAGCGCCCGGGTGTGAACCCAGCCGGCGGCCGCAAGGCCGCCGGCTTTTTTGTGCCTGCCATGGCAACGATGCACTTTGTGGGAGCGGCTGCAGCCGCGATGCGCCGGTAGCCGTAGTGCACATGCCATCGCGGCTGAAGCCGCTCCCACGGGAACTCGGAGTAGCCGGTCGCACTCATAACTCCGATGGCGCCGCACGCGCCACCGATCGGAAACATGAACAAGCGGAGCAAGCGGAACATCCTGCTGACACTGGGCACGCTGCTGCTCGGCGCCTGCGCGTCCGCCCCGCCCGCTCCCGATGCGCCGCTGCAGCTCAAGCTCGACAGCCAGCTGGCGGCGCCGCAGCGCGCGGTGCTGCCAGGCCTCAACAGCGACTTCACGCTGGGCAGCAGCGACGGCTTCCTGCAGTACCGCGCCGGCTACCGCGTGCAGCCCGGACAGCTGTTCGAGTCCGGCACCAGCACCGTCGCCGCACCCTCGCAGCAGGTGGCGCTGCAGACCCTGGGACAGAACGCCGACGTTCGCCTCAGCGAGCTGGCGGGGGCGCCGCTGCGTCTCGGGATCAGCTACGAGCAGCGCTCGGAATGGCAGCTGGCCGGCGAGGCGCAGAACGCGCAACAGGCGGTGAATCTCGGCTGGGCGCCGCCAATCGCCGCCTTCGATCTGAAGTGGTCCAACTCCACGGCGCCGGCCGCGCCGCTGGACTGTGCCCTGGAAGGCACGATGCAGATGCCGCTGCCGGCCGAGGCGCTGGCACTGAACCTGCGCGGCCGCAGCTGCCGCGTGGTGCTGCCCGACGCCAGCGTCGCCGGCCTGGACGCGCGCACCTGGTCGGCCGCGCTGGAATGGGGGGCACAGGCACGGCGCTCGCAACTGCGCCTGCAGGCGATCGACCCGGTGCCGGTGGCCGGCGCGGGCACCAGCGATCCGGCGGCCGGCTACGAACTGGGGCTGATGCGCAAGCACGACCTGGGGCCCTGGTCGGCACAGACCCAGTTCGCCTGGCGCCGCGCGCCGGACGCGCAGAACCCGGCGCTGGCGGAAGGCTGGAGTTCCGACGCCAGCCTGCGCCGGCAGTTGCGCGGCGTCGGCCTGTCGGCCGGCCTGGCCAGCGGCGTCAATCCCGCATGGTTCCTGCCCGACGCAGCACAGCGCAGCAACCAGCTCAACCTGGGCCTGGACCTGTCGCGCTGGGCCGGCGGGCTGCTGCCGGGAATGACGCCCGAAACCGGGCTGTTCTACAGCCACACGCGCAGCATCGGCACCGAGGAAAGCTTCTACGACGACATGCTGCAGTGGAAGTTTTCGCTGCTTCTGGGCGGGCGCGAATAGACCTGCTGCGCCTACTCCCAGCCCCGCACCGGCGATTGCGGCGTTGGCGCGGGCACGCCCGGAATGTCCTTGGCGGCCGGCGCCGCGACGGGCGGCGCGACCTTGCCTTGCGGCAGTGCGAAGTAGACCGGGAACCCGGGGTGCGTGAACACCGGCACCTCGCGCGCCTGGAAGCGCAGGCGCTGGAACTGCGCCACCACGCCGGCCTCCAGCGGGGCGTCGGCGAAAGGCGAGGCGACGATCGCGGCCTCGCTGACCTGGCCGTCCGGTGCCACCGTGAAGCTCACCAGCATGCGGCCGGAACTGGCGCGGGGCTGGCGCCGCAGGTAGTCCATGAACAGGCGCCCGAAGGCGGCCCGGTCGGCACCGATGGCGGCCTGGATCTCCTCTTTGGTGCGGGTCATGGCCAGGATGTCGTCCTGCGCCGCCACCGGACCGGTGCCGGCCAGCGCCAGCAGTCCCGCCGCCAGGACCCGGGCCAGGCGCCTCATCGCACCGGCGGGTACAGCAGCGGATAGCGCTCGACCGTCTGCGCCGGCACCGGGCGGGCCTCGAAGCGCAGGCCGCGGAGCCAGTTCAGCAGCATCGCCTCCAGTTCCCTGTCGCCATAGGTGGAGGACTGCACCGCCGGCTCGCTGAGCTGGCCGTCCGGGGCGATGGTGAAGCGCAGTTCCAGGCGCAGGACCTGTTCCAGCGGCATGCGCTGCTGGTATTTCAGCAGGATGCGCTGCAGCGGCGCGCGGTTGCGGTCGAACACGCCCTGGATTTCCCCGGGGCTGCGGGCCGGTGCCGGCGCCGCCCCGGCCGGAGCGGCCAGGAGCGCGAGCAGCGCCAGCAGGACCGGGGCGAGTGCTTTCATCTTCAATCCATGCGCAGGCGACGGCCGCGGGCCTGCCGGATGTTCCAGGACAGGAAGCCGGCGGCGGCCAGGTCGTAGCCCAGGCAGAAGCCGGGCCACCAGGCCGGCACGCCGGGGTTGTCGATCAGGCCCGGGTGCAGCCAGTCGAAGACGCCGTGGCCGGCCAGCGCCGCGACCACGATCCAGGGGCTGAGCTTGAAGCCGGCGATGGCCAGCAGCGCGAAGCCCCCCAGCGCCACCGACTCCACGGCCAGCGCCGACAGTGAACCGCCCATCACCGCGAACAGGGCGTAGTAGGAGGCAATGACGATCAAGACCGTCGGATAAAACGCGCGGTCGCGATCGAAGCCTATCCAGCGGGCGCCCAGCGCCACCGCCAGGGCCAACGCGATACCGATCAGGTACTCCATGTGTCCTTCCCGTTGATACGTCCCTGGCCGCAGCCTAGCAAAAATCCCGCCGGATTCCGGCAGTCCCCGGCGCGCCAACCGCCCTTTTCCTTTAAAATCGCGCCCCCATGTCCCGCATCCTCGATCAGGCGCAGCGTCGCCGCACCTTCGCCATCATTTCGCATCCGGACGCGGGCAAGACCACGCTGACGGAAAAACTGCTGCTGTTCGGCGGTGCGATCCAGCTGGCCGGCACGGTGAAGGGCCGCAAGGCCAGCCGCCACGCCACTTCCGACTGGATGGCGCTGGAACAGCAGCGCGGCATCTCCATCACCACCTCGGTGATGCAGTTCCCGTACAACGACAAGATCGTCAACCTGCTCGACACCCCGGGCCACGAGGACTTCTCCGAGGATACCTACCGCACGCTGACCGCGGTGGACTCGGCGCTGATGGTGATCGACGCCGCCAAGGGCGTGGAAGCACGCACGATCAAGCTGATGGAGGTCTGCCGCCTGCGCGACACGCCGATCATCACCTTCATCAACAAGCTCGACCGCGAGGGCCGGCCGCCGCTGGAGCTGCTCGACGAGGTGGAGAAGGTGCTGGGCCTGAACTGCACGCCGATCACCTGGCCGCTGGGCATGGGCCGCGACTTCAAGGGCGTCTACCACCTGCTGGAAGACCGCTTCTACCTGTACTCCGGCGACAAGCACCGGGTCTCCGAGATCGAAACCGTCGACGGGCTGCTGAACCCGACGCTGATGGAGCGCTTCGGCGGCATCTACCAGACGCTGCGCGACGAGATCGACCTGCTGCAGATGGCCGGCACCGACTTCGACCTGGAGCTGTACCGGGCGGCGAAGCTGACGCCGGTGTTCTTCGGCGCGGCGATCAACAACTTCGGCATCCGCGAACTGCTCAACGGCTTCACCGAGTGGGCGCCGCCGCCGCAGGCCCGCACCGCGCAGTTCCGCGGCGAGGCCTACCCGATCCAGCCGGAGCACAAGAACTTCACCGGCTTCGTGTTCAAGATCCAGGCGAACATGGACCCGAAGCACCGCGACCGCGTGGCCTTCCTGCGCGTCTGCTCCGGCGCCTACCGGCGCGGCATGACGCTGCACTCGGTGCGCCTGGGCGGGCCAGTGCGCGTGTCGCATGCGCTGACCTTCATGGCCGCCGACCGCGACGTGGTCGAGGAAGCCTACCCGGGCGACATCATCGGCCTGCACAACTACGGCACCATCGCCATCGGCGATTCCTTCTCCGAGGGCGAGGAACTGCGTTTCACCGGCATCCCCAACTTCGCGCCGGAACTGTTCCGCCGCGTGGTGCTGAAGGACCCGATGAAGGCCAAGCAGCTCAACAAGGGCCTGGACCAGCTCTGCGAGGAGGGTGCGACGCAGGTCTATCGCCCCATCGTCAGCAACGACATCGTGCTCGGCGCGGTCGGCGTGCTGCAGTTCGACGTGGTGCAGTACCGTCTCAAGGACGAGTACGGCGTGGACTCGGTGTTCGAGCCGGTGCAGGTGCACACGGCGCGCTGGATCGAATGCCCCGACCCGAAGAAGCTGAAGGAATTCCTCGACAAGAACGACTCCCGCATCGCCAAGGACCACTACGGCGACCTGGTGTACCTGGCCTCGAGCAACGTCAACCTCAACATGGCGCGGGAACGGTTCCCGGACGTGCAGTTCCTGGAGACGCGGGAACACGGCAACAACAGCTGAGGGATTCGCGCCCGTAGCCATGTCGAAGCACGATCCCTTCGCCGCGCTGCGCTTCCCTGAATTCCGCAACCTGGTCAGCGGCGCCTTCCTCACCACCATGGCGATCCTGGTGCAGGAGGTGGCGCTGGGCTACGAGCTGTACAAGCTGACGCGCGACCCGCTGACGCTGGGTTTCATCGGCCTGGCCGAAGCGATTCCCTTCATCGGCCTGGCGCTGTTCGGCGGCCACGTGGCGGACCGCTACGAGAAACGCCGCATCATGCAGTACATGCTGCTGGTGATCATCGCCGGCTCCAGCGTGCTGACCGTGGTCTCGCACGAAGGCGTGCGCGAGCAGTTGCCGCGATGGGCCATGCTGCTGGTGATCTACGCCATGTTCATGGTGGTGGGCTTCGCCCGCGGCTTCTACTCGCCGGCCAGTTCATCGCTGAAGGCCTTCCTGGTGCCGCGCGAGCACTACGCCAACTCGGCGACCTGGTCGAGCACCTTCTGGCAGGCTGGCGCCATCGCCGGCCCGGTGGCCTCGGGCTTCCTCTATGCCGGCCTCGGCCTGACCGGCGCGCTGCTGGTGGCGATCGGCCTGTTCGCCGCCAACTTCCTGCTGCTGTTCACGATCAAGCCGCGACCGGTGGCGGCCGTGGCCGAGGAAGGCGAAACGCTGTGGCAGTCGCTGGCCGAGGGCCTGCGCTACGTCTGGAACAGCAAGATCATCCTCTACTCGATCTCGCTGGACATGTTCTCGGTGCTGTTCGGCGGCATGGTGGCGATCCTGCCGATCTTCGCCGAGGACATCCTCAAGGTCGGCCCCCAGGGCCTGGGCTTCCTGCGCGCCGCGCCGGCGGTGGGCGCCATGCTCACCGTGCTGCTGCTGGCCTGGTACCCGCCGACGAAGCACGCCTGGCGCAACATGCTGCTGGCGGTGCTGGGCTTCGGCATCGCCACCCTGCTGTTCGCCCTGTCCGACAGCCTGTGGCTGTCGATGGCGGCGCTGTTCTTCGTCGGCGCCTCCGACAGCGTCAGCGTGGTGATCCGCGGCACCATCCTGCAGACCATCCCGCCGGACCACCTGCGCGGGCGGGTGCTGTCGGTCAACAGCATCTTCGTGGCCTCCTCCAACGAGCTGGGCGCCTTCGAGTCCGGCCTGGCCGCGCGCCTGATGGGCACGATTCCCTCGGTGATCTTCGGCGGCGGCGTGACGCTGCTGACGGTGGCGTACGTCTGGCGCCGGTCGAAGGAGCTGTTCGGGGTGAAGCTGAGCTGAGTTGCGCATTGGTCTTTTTTTGACCAATCCCCGCGGCAAGTTTCTTGCTGAAGCTTCAAGCGGTTACTCTTGCAGGCAATGGAATTCGCCAACCACATGATCCTGCTGGCGGCGGTGCTGTTCCTCGCCAGCATCCTCGCCACCGTCATCACGCCGCGGCTGGGTGTACCGATCCTGTTCGTGTTCCTGGTGATCGGCCTGCTGGCGGGCGAGGACGGGCCGGGCAATATCCATTTCAGCGACTACCCCCTGGCCAACCTGGCTGGCACGGCGGCGCTGGCGGTGATCCTGTTCGACGGCGGCATGCGCACACGCATGGAGGACTTCCGCGTCGGCCTGCGGCCGGCGCTCAGCCTGGCCAGCATCGGCGTGCTGATCACGGCGGCCGTGGCCGGCGGCTTCTCGGCCTGGCTGCTGAACCTGCCGCTGGCCGAGGGCCTGCTGCTCGGCGCCATCGTCGCCTCCACCGACGCCGCGGCGGTGTTCTCGCTGCTGCACAACAACGCGGTGCACCTGAACAAGCGCGTCACCTCGGTGCTGGAGATCGAATCGGGCAGCAACGACCCGATGGCGATCCTGCTGACCCTGGTGCTGATCGCCTACCTGCAGCACCCGGAAGACTTCGGCGCCCTGGACACGCTGAGGATGCTGGTATTGCAGGGCGGCCTGGGCGCGGCCCTGGGTATCGGCGGCGGGCGGCTGCTGGTCAAGGCGATCAACCGGCTGGAGCTGTCGGACTCGCTGTATCCGCTGCTCGGCCTGTTCGGCGGCCTGCTGATCTTCGGCCTCACGGCGGTCCTGGGCGGCAGCGGCTTCCTGGCGGTGTACCTGGCCGGCATCACCCTGGCCAACCGCCGCCTGCGCGCGGCGGCCAGCATCCGCCGCTTCCACGACGGCATCGCCTGGATGGCGCAGATCGGCATGTTCGTGATCCTGGGCCTGCTGGCCTCGCCGTCCAAGCTCTGGCCGGTGGCCGGGCCGGCGCTGCTGATCGCCCTGGTGCTGATCCTGGTGGCGCGGCCGCTGTCGGTATGGCTGGCGCTGATGCCCTTCCGCTTCCCGGCCCGCGAGCAGGTCTTCATCAGCTGGGTCGGCCTGCGCGGCTCGGTGCCGATCGTGCTCGCCACCTATCCCTGGCTGGCGGGGCTGGAAAACGCCGCGCTGTTCTTCAATGTCGCCTTCTTCATCGTGCTGGTGTCGCTGGTGGTGCAGGGCTGGACCGTCGCGCCGGTGGCACGGCTGCTGGGCCTGCAGATGCCGGCCAGTTCCGACATGGTGCACCGCATCGAGTTCGACCTGCCGGGCCAGCGCGGCTACGAGATCGTCAGCTACCGCATCGGCCACGACAGTGCCCTGATCGGCCTGCGCCACAAGGAGCTGCCGCTGCAGGACGTGTCGCGGGTGATCGCGATCTCCCGCGCCGGGCGCCTGCTGACCTACCGCGACTGGGGCACGCTGCGTGCCGGCGACTACGTCTCCCTGGTGGCGGCCGAACGCGACCTGGGCCAGCTCGACGAGGTCTTCCACAGCGCTCGCCGCCCGGCGCGCGAAGCCGAGCAGCGCTACTTCGGCGAGTTCCACCTGGACCCCTCGGCGAAGATGGCCGACATCGCCGAGGCCTACGGCATGCCGCCGCCGGCCGGCGCCGCGGACCTGGACGTGCGCGGGCTCTTCGCCAGGTACCTG
Organism: Solimonas sp. K1W22B-7; assembly: GCF_003428335.1. GTDB lineage: Bacteria > Pseudomonadota > Gammaproteobacteria > Nevskiales > Nevskiaceae > Solimonas_A. Next base: position 440,960 of record NZ_CP031704.1, on the reverse strand, counting down.
CCCAATGCCGTGGTCGGCGACCGCCTGCGCCTGGGCGGTATCGACCTGGTGGTGCGCAAAATGGAGCGCGACCGCATTACCGATATCGGCCTGCGCCTGCCCCACGAATAGAACCCGAGCCCGCCTGATGATCGCCTCACTGTGGAAAGAGCATCCCCGCGGCCTGCCGGTCCTGTTCTTTACCGAGATGTGGGAGCGCTTCAGCTACTACGGCATGCGCGCGATCCTGGTGTTCGCGATGATCGCCACCGTGGAAAGCGGCGGCCTGGGCTTCGAGGGCAAGCGGGCCACGGCGATCTACGGGCTCTACACCGCCGCTGGCTACCTCGCCTCGCTGCCCGGCGGCTGGATCGCCGACCGCATCCTCGGCGCGCAGCGCGCGGTCTGGTACGGCGGCATCGTCATCGCCTGCGGCCACTTCACGATGGCGGTGCCGAGCACCCCGACCTTCTTCATCGGCATGGTGCTGATCGCCCTGGGCACCGGCCTGCTCAAGCCCAACATCAGCGCCATGGTCGGCGCGCTGTACAGCAACGAGCCGGCGCGGCGCGACGCCGGCTTCTCGATCTTCTACATGGGCATCAACCTGGGCGCGCTGATCGGCCAGATCATCTGCGGCTACCTGGGCGAAAAGGTCGGCTGGCACTGGGGCTTCGGCGCCGCCGGCGTGTTCATGACCCTGGGCCTGGTGCAGTACCGCCTGCGCCTGCCGCTGCTGCAGGGCGCCGGCGCCACGCCGGCCTCCAGCGGCAATGCCGCGCTGGACCAGCGCCGGCGGCGGCGCGACTCCGGCCTGGCGCTGGGCGGCCTGGCGCTGATCGCCACGGTGGTGGCCTTCGGCCTGGCCGGGCAGTTGTCCATCGACGCCGTGACCCTGGCGCAGTACACCGCAGTGGCGATCACCGGCATCTCCATCGCCTTCATCCTGGGCGTGCTGCTGTTCGGCGGCCTGGACGCGCAGGAGCGCCGCCGCGTCGGCGCGATCGGCATCCTGTTCGTGGCGGCGGCGGTGTTCTGGTCGGGCTTCGAGCAGGCCGGCTCCTCCTTCAACCTGTTCGCGCTGGACCACACCGACCGCGTGTTCTTCGGCTGGGAGTTCCCGGCGTCCTGGCTCCAGTCGATCAATCCCCTGCTGATCATCCTGCTGACGCCGTTCTTCGCGGCGCTGTGGATCAACCTGGGCCGGCGCAACCTCAATCCTTCGGTGCCCGCCAAGTTCGTGCTGGCGCTGGCGCAGCTGGCGATCGGCTTCCTGGTGCTGTACTTCGCCTCACGCTACGTCGTGGCCGGCGAAAAGGTGCTGCCGACCTGGCTGCTGCTGACCTATCTGTTCCACACCGCCGGCGAGCTGTGCCTGTCGCCGGTGGGCCTGTCCGCCGTGACGCAGCTGGCGCCGAAGCGCTACCTCGGCCAGATGATGGGCGTGTGGTTCATGGCGGCCTCGCTGGGCTACGTCATCGCCGGCCTGCTGGCCGGCGAGCTGTCGGGCGAGGAAGCGCTGCTGCGCATGCCGCAGCGCTTCATGCAGGTGACGCTGTTCGCGGGCGGGGCGACGCTGCTGATGGTGGTGGCGATGCCGTGGGTGAAGAAGCTGATGAGCAGCACCACGGCCAAAGCCGATCAGTAGTAGCCGCTACGCGATTCCGCTCCCTCTTCCGAAGTCTTGGTGAGCGCGAGCGAATGCTTTTGATGTACCGGGTTCCCTCGTAGCGGCGCCCGCGCAGGGGTCGGGCGCAGGGTCGCGCCGGACAGGATGTCCGGCCGAGGACACGCAGGCCATGGATGGCCTGTGTGTCCGACCCGTCCGCGCCCGACCACTGGGCGGGGAACCCCGCTTCAGCGGGGCGCCGATACAAGGGTACGTTTTCTTTTGGTTACTTTTCTTCGCCTAGAGGCGCCTACTGTTGGTGTCGTATAACAAAGAAAAGTGACTCGCCCTTGGGCGAAATAAACCTCCAAGAATCCGCGGCTCCTGACCGGCGTAGTCGCCGGCATTCCCGCTTGGGTTTCTACCTGAAAGTCCGCGCCCCTCACCCTAGCCCTCTCCCCGTAAACGGGGAGAGGGAAACAAGAGGTGACGCCATCCATGGCGGGACCGCAGCTACCTGATTGAGCCCCGGGGCGGCCATCCATGGCCGCCCGTGATCCGCCGCAGGCGATGACATTTAGTCATCGCCAAAGCGCGGCAAATCACCCTCGATACACCGCTACGCGGCACTCGGGATGAACGGTTCGGTGAGAGTCGAACGAGGTCGCGAGCAAGCTCGCTCCTACATTTCGTGGGCCGCAAATGAAAAGGGCCGCCTGTCTGGCGGCCCTTTTCGGAAACCTGAAGCTTATTTCTGCTTCCAGGTTCCATTCGCATCCTGATACCACCAGCCCGGCGCCGCCTTGGCGATCCAGCGCTGGGCGAAGACCGCGCGGATGTCCTTTTCCCACTGCGGCTGCTTGTTGGCCACCGCGATCTCGCGGTACAGCGCCGAGCGGTCGGCGTTCTCGTTGCCGATCAGGTTGCGCACCGTGGTGCGCTGCGCCAGCGGCACTTCGCGCGCGGCGAGGAAGCCGTCGTTGGTCAGGCCCACGGCGCCGGAATCCAGGAAGGGCTTGAGGTCGGCGAAGCGGTTCTCCATCTGCGCCTTCAGGTGCGTGACCTCCGGCGAGGCCGCGTCGAGGTTCGGCTCCTGCGCGGCGGCGGGCGGCACCACCAGGTCGAGCAAACCGACCAGCAGGCGCTGCAGGTCGATCATGGAGGTGGGCGCCGGCGCAGCGTCCGGGGCGGGTGCCGGGGCGCCCGGCTGCTGGCCCCAGACGTCGTCGATGATGCGGTCGGCGGCCTTCTCGGCGGCGGCGGCCGGGAAGTAGACGTTGATCGTCACGCAGGCGGCGAGGCTGAGGGCAGCGGCAGCCAGGGGGGCGGAAAGCCAGCGGGTCATGATCGTCTCCTGAATATTGGTTCCGGAAGTATAGGGCCAGGCACTGAATGCAGGATGAAAGCCGGGTGACGGGGCCCTCCCACCAGGTCGCGAGCAAGCTCGCTCCTACATCCGGAACCTTCACTATGTAGGAGCGAGCTTGCTCGCGACCCCCTTGTTCAACGAACCTCCGCCTTCTCCGCCGCCATCGCCGCCTTGAGCTGGCCCAGGAAGGTCTCCCAGCCGACCCGGCGCGAGTAGCCCACCACGTCGATGCGCGGCAGCAGGCGGCCCTTCACCAGCACGTAGCCGCCGTTCTTGGCCGGCTCCAGCCCGTCCATGATGCAGACGCCGTTGTCGAGCTGGCAGCTCCAGCCGATGCGGTCATAGGCAAAGTCCTCGAACACGGTCAGGGCGCTGCGCTTGAGCAGGCCGGCGGGGCCGCCGCCGGCGCGGGAGATGCTGTCGATGGCGCGCTGCGAAATGCGGTGGCGCGAGCGGTCGTCGGCCGGCGTGTAGAGATGCGCGTCCATCGCCACCGGCTTCCAGCCGATCAGGCGCAGGCCGCCGACGTCGCCGTTGAGCCGTCCCTCGATGCGGCCGAAGGAGAAGGCACTGGTGACCTGCTTCAGGTCGAGCTTGCGCAGGCGGATGTCGGCGGCCACGCGCGGCAGCACGCCGAAGGGCTGGATCACGCGCAGGTCGCCGATGCGGATGTCGCCGTCGAAGGCGCGCGCGGTCAGTGCGCCGTCCAGCGACAGGATGTCGTTCTCCAGTTTCACACCCGGCAGGCGGCCCGCCAGGGTGCCGCTGAACTCCGGCCAGCCGAAGGCGCGGCACAGCTGCGCCAGTTCGATCAGCTCGATGTCGGCGTCGAAGGCGGCGCCCATGCCGGGCTGCCCGGCATTGCGCAGTTCCAGCTGGCGGATGTTCAGGGCGCCGTCGAGCAGGCCCAGGCGCAGCGGCGCGGCCAGGCGGAAGTCACGGCCGCCGGCGCGGTAGCGCAGCGTCGCCGGCGCGCTTTCCAGCTTGCCGTAGCGCAGTTGGCCGATCTGCAGCACGGCGTCCTGCGCCGAGGCTGCATTCGCGGTCCAGGCAAAGCGCCCCTGCAGGCCTTCGAAGCCCAGGCCGAGCTTGCCCAGGTCCAGGCCGGCATCCGCCAGGTCCAGGGCCACCACCGCGGGGGCGCCGGCATGCAGTTCGACGCGCCCGCGGGCCTGTCCCGAGGCCACCAGGTCCGACATGCGCGAGCCGGCCAGGAAGGGCTTGGCGTACCACTCCGCGGCCGGCGCCAGCTCCAGCGCGGCGATATCCACCACGGCCGCCAGGCCCTTGACGCCCTCGCGCAGCGGCCACCGGCCCTGTGCCCGGATGCGGCCGATGCCGGGCTGCTCCAGTTCCAGGGCCTGCAGGTCCAGCAGCCGCGAGGGCAAGGCCAGGGACCACTCGGCCTGGGCCCGCAGCGGGTGGGCGGAAAAGTCCGCGAAAACCGGATCGGCATAAGCCTGGCCGGAGCTCAGCTGCAAGCCGGTGCTGCCGCGCAGGCGCCCGCCCTGCAGGCGCAGGTCGGCATCCAGGCCGAAGACCATCTTTTCGGCGACGTAGCGCTCGCTGGCGTCCTGCCCGGAGAGTTCACCCCGCAGTCGCGACCGCAGGCGCCAGTCCGCGGCGCTGGGCGCGTCCACCGTGAAATCCCCCCCGAGGGAACCGAGCTTGTCGGCGGCCAGGGCCAGCCGGCCTTCGCGGCAGGACATGGCGCGGCCCTCGCCCCGGCCGATGCGGCAGGAGGCCTGGAACTGCTTCACGGGACCGGGCAGCGCGGCGGATTCAAGCCGCGCGACGGCGACACTGACGCGCCCGCCGGCATCCATCCCGGCCTGCAGGCCGGAGGCATTCCAGCCCGCCCCCTCGATGCGGCCGACGCTCAGGCTGACGCGGTCGACCGCGGCGGCCCAGGCGGGCCACAGCAGGAACAGCATCAGCGGCAGGGATCGCGGCCGGAGCAGGCTCATGGGGTGAATTGGACCACACCCGCAGCCGGGCGTTAGCGATAGACTCGGGAAAAATACAACGGGGACCGATGGATACACGGACCATCCTGGCGCAGACACCCTTGTTCTCGCGGCTGCAGCCCGAGGCACTGGATGCCCTGTCCGCGCACACCGAGCTGCTCGGTATCCGTAGCGGCAGCGTGCTGTTCGAGCAGGGCGAGCCGGCCGATTCGATGTACATCGTCAGCACCGGACGCCTGCGCGCGGTGAACAAGGACGGCAGCCTCCTCGGCGACATCGGCCACCACGAGCCGATCGGCGAGATCGGCGTGATCTCCGGCGAGAAGCGCAGCGTCTCGGTCTACGCGGTGCGCGACAGCATCCTGCTGCGCATCCCGCGCGAGGACCTGTACACGGTGATCGAGAACTACCCCGGCGCCATGATCGAGATGACGCGGGTCATCATCCATCGCCTGCGCCAGAACCAGCACTCGCAGCAGCTGGCCGCGGTGCGCAGCGTGCGCAGCTTCGCGGTGATCCCGGCGCTGGGCGACGTCGACGCGGCGGCGGTGGCCGCCGGCCTGCGCGACGCGCTGTCGATGCACTACCCGGTACGCCTGGTCGACTCGGTGCTCTGCGATGCCGAGCTGGGCCCCGGCGCGGCGCTGTCGCATGACCCGGAAACCAATGGCCGCCTGATCGAGTTCCTCGACCGCATCGAATGCGAGCAGCGCTACCTGGTGTACCTGGCCAACCGCGATGCCGATGCCTGGGCACAGCGCTGCATGCGCCAGGCCGACCGCATCCTGGTGGTGGTGACCACACGCTCCTACCCGATCATGAGCGCCATGCTCGACGAGCTGCGCCAGAGCGGCACGCGCGCACCGGTGGAGGTGGTGATGATCCGCGCCGAGGGCGAGGAGCCGGACCACATCCTCAAGTGGCGCGAACTGAGCGGCGCCCGCGCGCACTACTACCTGCGCCCCAACAGCCGCGCCGACTGCGAATCGCTGGCACGCCAGCTCAGCGGCCGCGGCATCGGCGTGGTGCTGGGCGGCGGCGGCGCGCGCGGCTTCGCGCATATCGGCATGATCCGCGCGCTGCGCGAGCTCGACATCCCGATCGACTGCGCCGGCGGCTCCAGCATGGGCGCATTCTTCGCGGCGCTGACCGCCTGCGGCTACACCGACGAGGAGATGCTGCACATCGCGCGCGAAACCTTCGTCAGCCACAACTACCTCAACGACTACATCTTCCCCAGCGTGGCGCTGATCCGCGGGCGCAAGTTCTCCAAGCGCATGCACGAACTGTTCGAGGAGCGCCAGATCGAGGCGCTGCGCATGCCCTACTTCTGCGTCAGCACCAACCTGACGCGCGGCAAGGCGATGGTCCACGACCAGGGGCCGCTGCACCTGTGGGTCGCCACCAGCATGTGCGTGCCGGGCGTGGCACCGCCGGTGGCCTGGAACGGCGACCTGCTGGCCGACGGCGCGGTGATCAACAGCCTGCCCACCGACGTGATGCAGGCCTGGGGGCGCGGCCCGATCGTGGCCTCCGACGTCAGCACCGAGGGCGGCATCTCGGCCCCCGGCGTGGTCGGCCCGGACCCGGAGGCGCTGTTCAACATCAAGAAGGACGGCGAGCGCCCGGGCCTGTTCGCCATCGTGTTCCGCACCGCCACGCTGACCAGCGAAAGCGGCACCTCGCAGCGCGCGGCGCGCGCCGACGCCTACGTGCGCATGCCGGTCAGCGGCATCGCCCTGTTCGACTGGAAGAAACTGGACCAGACCGTGGAGCGCGGCTACCAGCACGCGCTGGAAAAGCTGACGGCGGTGCGGGATGTGTTGCTGAAGAGCTGAATCTTTTCTCCTCTCTCCCGCTTGCGGGAGAGAGGCCGGGAGAGAGGGTTTCTGTAGAGCCCTGAAGCGCTCAATTCACGCTCTACAGAAACCCTCTCCCGCCCTTCGGGCACCCTCTCCCGCAAGCGGGAGAGGGGACAGCTACGGCTAGGCTCAGAAAACGATTTCCCGCTCGCGCAGATCCGCCAGTATCCCCGCTCCCTGCTCCACCACCGCTTCCGGCTGCGGATGCCCCAGCTCGGCGGCCACCTGCAGCAGCAGCTCGCGACCGCTGGCGTCCGGCATGTCGTCCGCCAGCTGCAGCAGCCGCGCGGTGACGGCGTTGATCTCCATGAAGCGCACCTCATCGGCGCGGTTGCGCCACACCACCAGGTAGGTCGGCTGCTCGCCGGGCTCCTGCGGCTGGACGTCCGGTGCGATGCGATGCACCGGCCACTCGTAGCTCAGTGTCCAGGCCAGCGGCGAAACGACGGGCACGCCCTGCAGCAGGTCGCCGGCGACCTCCGGCGGCGGCGGCAATTCCTCGTCCGCCACGGCCAGGGCCAGTTCCACCCATTCGTAGTGCGCCAGCTCGCGCAGGAACGGCGGATCGTCCGGATGCTCGCCGCGCTCCTCGTCCAGGTAACGCAGGAACTCGGCGGCGATCTGGTGGAACTGCGGCGACTCGCTGCGGTGGCGCGCGTAGAAGTCGCGCACCCGCGCATGCCAGACCGCATCCGCGCTGATCGCCCGCAGCACCGGGAAGGCATTGGCGATGCAATCCTCGATGTTGTTGTAGAACAGATCGCGATAGATCTGCAGGCGCCGGTCCTCGATGCCCGGCGGCGCGGCATTGGCCTGCGGGTCGCGCAGGTGCGCGGCGAACTGGCGCTGCACGCGCTGGAAGGCGGCCTCAGCCATGGGCCCGCTGCCGCGGCGCGGCGTGGCGCGCCTGCAGGGCGTTGATATGGTCGATCTCGATCATCAGCTCCGCCAGCGGCGGGATGTTGAAGTCGCGCTCCAGCAGTGTCGGCACCACGCCGAGGCGCGAGTAGGCACGGTCCAGCAGGGCCCAGACCGGATCGATGACGTCGGAACCATGCGTGTCCACGCGCAGGTCCTCGGCCTCGTCGTAGTGGCCGGCGACATGGATGTAGCGCACGCGCTCGGCCGGCAGGCCGTCGAGGAACTGCGCCGGGTCGTAGCGGTGGTTGATGCTGTTGACGTAGATGTTGTTGACGTCCAGCAGCAGGTCGCAATCGCTGCGCTCCAGCACGGCGCGGACGAACTCAAGCTCGCTCATCTGCTTGCCGGGGGCCGCATAGTAGCTCGCATTCTCCAGCGCGATGCGCCGCTCCAGGATGTCCTGCACGCGGCGCACGCGGGCGGCAACGTAGTCCACCGCTTCTTCGGTGAACGGAATCGGCATGAGGTCGTAGAGATGGCCGTCGTCCGAGCAATAGGTCAGGTGCTCGGTGTAGTCGGCGATGCCGTGAAGGTCGAGGAAGGCCTTCAGGCGATACAGGAAATCTTCATCCAGCGGCGCGGGGCTGCCGATCGACAGCGACAGGCCGTGGGTGACAAACGGGAACCGCTCGGTGTACTGGCGGAACGCGCGGCCGTAGCGGCCGCCGATGTTCATCCAGTTTTCCGGCGTGGCTTCAAGGAAGCCGATCGCGCCGGGCAACTGGTCTGCGAGCGGGCCCAGCAGGGCCCGCCGCAGACCGAGACCGGCGCCTTGCACGGCGGTGGTGACGGCTTTCATGCGCTCATCATGCCGCAATGCCCGGCGAAGAAGACCTTACTTGGTCTTCTTTTCGCCGCACTTGCCCTCACCGCACTTGCCTTCGTGCGCCTTCTTCTTCTCGCCGCACTTGCCTTCACCGCACTTGCCTTCGCCACACTTGCCTTCGGCTTTCTTCTCGCCGCACTTGGCTTCGCCGGCCTTCTTTTCGCCACACTTGGCTTCGCCGGCCTTCTTCTCGCCGCACTTGGCCTCACCGGCCTTGGCGTCGGCCAGCTGCATGTAGCCGCCCGACAGGTCGGCGGTCTGGAAGACCGAGGCCTGGGCGGCCATGCCGGTCATGGCAAAGGCGGCGCCGAGGGCGATGGCGAGGGGCTTCTTGGAATGACGCATGGTGTCTCTCCTGATGGTGGGCCGGTGAGCCCGTTGATGTTGTGCGCTTATACGCGCGGTTGATCGCCATGGATGCGGCGGCGCAGCCAATAGTCCACGCTGACGTAGCGACCGGCGCCGGTGAAGAATAGCGACAGCAGCATGACGAAATAGGTCGCGGCGAACTCGATGCCGTTGTTGAGGATGACCAGGTGACCGTATTCGGTCAGCCGGTCATAGTCGGCGTGCTCCCGAAGGATGTCCTTGGCCTCGTTCAGTCGCTCGATCGCCAGCATGGTGCGCTCGGTGGCGAAGGGGCCCATGCCCTCGGAGATGGCCAGCCAGCCATGCGGCAGGTGCACGGTCAGGATCGCCACCAGCATGGTCACCATCAGCGGGATGCACATCCAGCGCATGCCCAGGCCCAGCAGCAGGGCCACGGCGCCGACCAGCTCGGTGGCGGTGGCCAGGAAGGCCATCAGCCAGGGGAAAGGCAGGCCCAGTCCGTACATCATGTCGCCGAACCACTGCACCGTGTCCGGGAAGTTCGTGGCTTTCTGCATCCCGGCCATCCAGAAGATGGGGACCAGGTAGAGGCGCATCAGCAGCGGCGCCAGCCAGTCGGCGGCGCGCGTGCGGTCCAGCAGGTCCTGAACCTTGGTCAGCAGCTTCATTCCCACGCCCCATGTCGTACTCAACGGCGGCAATGCTAGGCTCATTTCCCTGCCCCGACTGTACCCGGAAGTCCGCCGTTCATGCTCCAGAATCCGGAAGACCGCGTGCTCGATTCCGCCCTGGCGGCCTACCAGTTGCACGCCCGCGTCACCGACAACGCCAGCTATTGCGGGCGCTGGCACGAACCGGAACCGGCCACCGAGGCCTGCATCTTCCACCTGATCGGCTCCGGAAACTGTGAAGTACGTGGCGCCGGCCTGCCCCGGCCCGAGACCCTGGCCGCCGGCGACCTGGTGATCTTCCCCCGCGGACATGCACACAGCCTGAACGGCGACGGCTACACCACCATGCTCTGCGGCCAGTTCGACTTCGTCTGCGGCCACCGCAACCCCCTGCTGGACGCCCTGCCCGACTGCCTGGTCGTCCGCGAGGCCGAGGCCGGCTCGGGCCTGCGGCGGGTGGCCCAGCTGATGTGCGAAGAGGCCAACCTGGACAGCTTCGGCAGCCGCGCCGTGGTCGACAAGCTGGCCGATTCCCTGTTCGTCATGAGCGTGCGCAACTACCTGGGCCGCAGCCCCCAGCGCCGCGGCCTGCTCGCCGCCCTGGCCGACCCGCAGCTGGGCCGCGCCCTGCAGGCCATGCACGCCGAACCCGGGCGGGACTGGTCGGTGGCCAGCCTGGCCGAAACGGCGGCCATGTCGCGCAGCCGCTTCGCCGAGGAGTTCATGGCCCTGATGGGCCAGTCCCCCATCCAGTACCTGACCCAGTGGCGCATGATGTCGGCCCTGCGCCTGCTGCAGGAACCGCGGATGTCGGTGCTGGCCATCGCCGGCCGCCTGGGCTACCAGACCGAGGCCGCTTTCCGCCGCAGCTTCAAGCGCATCCACGGCCACGGCCCTGGCCACTACCGCCGTGCGAAGCTCCCAGGTGATTGATCGCCCGGTATTTTTCTCTTCTGGGGCCATTGCGCGCGAACTGTGACCGACTTGGCAGTTGCCAGGGCCCAAAACAGCCCGCGCACGCCGCAGCCCTTGGCCAGATCGGCTAGTCTGCACGACACCGGCCGCTGGACGCAGCCGAAGCCCCTGACCAATGGCGCAAACGCAGGATGCACCGCCGCCAACCGGGCTGTCATGATGCTTCCCCAGCCCTTTCAACCGCTTACCATGTCGTCGAGCCAGGACTCCCGCTCGGACAGCGCCCCTCGCAAGGCGCCGCTGACGGACTACGAGAACCTCACCCAGAGTGCGGACTTCATCCGCCAGCTCGATGCTGCCTCGCGTTCGTCCAACCCGCTGAACCGTTTCCCGCCGGCGCACGAAAGGCGCTACCGCGAGGACGCCCGCGAGAAGTTCGGCCATGCCCGCGCCCTCACCAGCCTGCTGCCGGCCCTGATGCTGGTGACCTCGCCGCTGTGGGGCCAGCCGCTGATGAACCCGCCGCAGGACTTCATCGAGCTGATCCGCATCTTCGAGTTCCTGCTGATCATCCCGCTGTGCCTGGCCTCCGCCTGGATGCTGTGGCGGCGCCCGCGCAGCGTCATCAGCGAAACCCTGTTCATGGTCTGCTTCCTGGTGCTGGCGGTGACGCTGGAATGGCTGCGCCACCGTGGCACCAGCATGGGCTTCATGCTGAGCCCCAGCCTGTCCAGTTGCGTGCTGGTCGGCTTCATCGTGATCGGGCGCGTGCCGCTGCGCGAGGGCCTGGCCTTCATCGCGCTGTACCTGAGCTTCATCCTGTTCTCCGACTGGATGCGGGGGCCCGACGTGCCGACCGGCCGCAGCCGGGTGGACTGGCTGGTGGAGATCATCTTCATCGGCGTGGTGATCAGCGGCGCCATGTGGAACGAGCTCTACAGCCGCCGCAACTGGGCCGCGCAGCAGCTGCTCAAATCGCTGGCCTACGTCGACGCCCTGACCAAGCTGCCCAACCGCCGCGCCTTCGAGCAGCACTACGAGGCCGTGGCCCGCCATGCCCGTCGCGAGTACAAGCGCCTGTTCGTGGCCCTGATCGACATGGACCACTTCAAGAACCTCAATGACCGGCACGGCCATGACTATGGCGACGGCGTGCTGGTGGAGATGGGCCTAGTGCTGAGCGACTTCGCGCGGCGTCCGCTGGACATGGCCTCCCGCCTCGGCGGCGAGGAGTTTGCCGTGGTGCTGTACGACTGCTCCCGCGCAGACGGCCTGCGCCGCCTGGAAGAGCTGCGCCGCCAGATCGAATCCCTGGACCTGGCCAACGCCGGCACCGAACTGGGTCGCGTCACGATCAGCGCCGGCGGCATCGGCGTGCATGCAGACGTCCCCCTGGCCGAGGCCTACCGCCTGGCCGACACCGTGCTCTACGCCGCCAAGCACCAGGGCCGCAACCGCACCGTGATCGCCGACTCGATAACGGCCAGCGGCGCCGCGGCCTGAGCCGGTCGAAGGATGAACCGCCCCCGGAGCCCGCTTTTTTGGTATTTTGCGCGCCCCGCTCATACGGGCCTTTAGCTCAACGGTTAGAGCAGGGGACTCATAATCCCTTGGTTGTGGGTTCGAATCCCACAGGGCCCACCATTGATTCCTCCAAAGTCATCCGTAATCGTCCAGATAACGGAAGTTTTGCGCGGATCTTTCACTGACTTGCCGCGTTTCGTCGTCCACTGGGGTCCACCGGCAGTCACCCCAACCCAAAGTTGCCCGCAGCACCGCGCGTGCTTGCAGGCCTCGACGACCGTTTCGCCTCTAGGCCTGGCCCAGCATGCCGCGCGTTACGATGAAGTCGGTCACCGTCTGCACCCCATCGCCCGTCTTCAGATTGGTCATCACGAACGGCAGCTTGCCGCGCATGCGTGCGGCGTCGTGGGCCATGACTTCCAGGTTCGCGCCGACGTAAGGCGCGAGATCCGTCTTGTTGATCACCAGCAGGTCGGCCTTGGTAATGCCCGGTCCGCCCTTGCGCGGAATCTTTTCGCCGCCGGCGACATCGATGACGTAGATCGTCAGGTCCGACAGCTCCGGGCTGAAAGTCGCGGCGAGGTTGTCGCCGCCGGACTCGATGAAGATGAGTTCCAGATCCGGAAAGCGCCGGCTCATGCGATCGACGGCCTCGAGGTTGATCGAGGCGTCTTCGCGAATCGCGGTGTGCGGGCAGCCGCCGGTCTCGACGCCCATGATGCGTTCCGGGGCGAGCGCGCCGGCGGCCACCAGCAGGCGCTCGTCTTCCCGGGTGTAGATATCGTTGGTGACCACGGCAAGGCGATGCCGGTCGCGCATGCGCTTGCACAGGACCTCCACCAGGGTGGTCTTGCCGGAGCCGACGGGGCCACCGATGCCTACGCGTAGCGGGCCGCCATGACCCGCGTTGGGGTTTTCCATGCATCAACTCCTGAATAGCCTTGAGTACTGGGTTTCGTGCTGACTGCTGAGCAGGCCGAGCATCGGGGCCTGCGTGGAGAGTTCTTCATCGCGCATCGTGAATGCCTGCTCGACCACCACCTTGATCTGCGGCCTGACTGCGATCAGCAGCTTCTGCCCCGAGACCTGGCCCAGCGGCACGGCCTTGAGTGCGGCCATGACCTGGTTTTCCAGCCAGCTGTACAGGTAGCCGTACAACGCCAGGGGCGGCGGGACGGCCCAGAGCGCACTCGCGCAGGCATGGGCGGCGGGAAAGCACAGCTCGCCGTCGGGAATCTCCGCGGTGCCGGTGGCCAGCAGGAGCTGGCGCAGCGAATAGCCCATCTGCAAGGTCTCGGCACGCAGCTCGCGTGTCTCGCGGCTGGCGATGAATTCGCTGTTCCATGCGGAGAAGCGCGCGGGGTCCTGCGCGTCCCAGGCCGCTCGCAGACGGCACCAGACCGGCGCCTCGTAGCGGCCGAGCACCCGCTTCAGGGACTCGGCGATCCAGACCTGGGCCGATGCGGCGTCAGTGACGATGCCCTTGTCGATGGCCGATTCCAGCGCCTGCGAGTAGCTGTAGGCGCCGACGGGCAGGGCCGGACTGCTGAGTTGCAGCAGGGCGCCCATAGCATCCAGTCCATCGGGGCTGGCTGCCGCGATCTCCAGCCTATGGCGGGGCAGGCCACTCACCGGTGGAACTGCAGGGTCGCCATGTCTATCGCCGTTCGCGCATGCGCCTGCTGCGACAGCAGCTCGCCGACCGAGCCGGCGTGTTCGTCATGGTCATGGCGGTGCCCGCCGCCGTAGGCGCCGGCCTCCGGCTCGAAGGCCGTCGCACATTCGATGACGAGCATGTCCAGGCCCAGCAGCATGTCGCGCAGCACCGGATCGGGTTCCAGCAGCAGTTCCCCCGGCGACAGCGCCAGCGGAACGTGGCGATTGCCCAGGTGATAGGCCGCGCGCAGCAGGGCGAATGCCGGGTCGCTCGCGTCCGGTCCTGCGGTCACGCGGTACAGCGGCTCCACGGCCGCACGGACGCGGATGATTTCGCCGTTCTCGGCGAGCAGCCCGTCGCCGCCGCGCAGCTGCGTGCCGCGCGGCAGGAACAGGCCGACCTCCGTGCCATCCTCCAGCACCGCGCGCAGACGGCTGCGCGCGCGCTCGGCATAGCTCAGGACGATCTCGCGCAGCCCAGGCGCATCCGGCGGCGGCAGGCGTTCAGTGATCTTCAGCAGGGCGCTCATGGGCCTCAGAACAGAAAGTAGCGCTGGGCCATGGGCAGTTCGGTCGCCGGCTCGCAGTACAGCGACTGACCGTCGGCGATGACCTCGTAGGTCTCCGGGTCGACGGAAATCTCCGGCTGCCAGCTGTTGTGGATCATGTCGGCCTTGGTCACCGAGCGGCAGCCCCGCACCGCGACCAGCGGCTTCTGCAGGCCGTAGCGCTCGCCGATGCCGGCAGCCAGCGAGGCCTGCGAGACGAAGCTCAGGGAGTTGCGCGTCACGGCACCGCCATGGGCCCCGAACATCGGCCGGTAGTGCACCGGCTGCGGTGTCGGGATCGATGCATTCGGATCGCCCATCGCCGCGCTGACGATCATGCCGCCCTTGATGATGAGGAAGGGCTTGACGCCGAAGAAGGCCGGCTTCCACAGCACCAGGTCCGCCCATTTGCCGGCTTCGACCGAGCCGACTTCATGCGCGATGCCGTGCGTGAGGGCGGGATTGATCGTGTACTTGGCGACATAGCGCTTGATGCGGGCATTGTCGTTGCGGGCACTGTCGCCGCCCAGGGCGCCGCGCTGCAGCTTCATCTTGTGGGCCGTCTGCCAGGTGCGGATGACGACCTCGCCGACGCGGCCCATCGCCTGCGAATCCGAGGAGATCATCGAGAACGCGCCCAAGTCATGCAGGATGTCTTCGGCGGCGATGGTCTCCTTGCGGATACGCGATTCGGCGAATGCGACATCCTCGGCAATCGACGCGTCGAGGTGATGGCAGACCATCAGCATGTCCAGATGCTCGTCGAGCGTGTTGACCGTGTAGGGCCGCGTCGGGTTGGTCGACGAGGGCAGTACGTTCGGCAGGCCACAGACCTTGATGATGTCCGGCGCATGGCCGCCGCCCGCGCCTTCGGTGTGATAGGTGTGGATCGTCCGGCCGCGGAAGGCATCGACCGTGGCTTCGACGAAACCGGACTCGTTGAGCGTGTCGCTGTGGATCGCGACCTGGGTGTCGGTTTCGTCCGCGACACCCAGACAGCAGTCGATTGCCGCCGGCGTGGTGCCCCAGTCCTCGTGCAGCTTCAGGCCGATGACGCCGGCATCGATCTGCTCATGCAGCGGCCCCGGCAGGCTGGCGTTGCCCTTGCCCAGGAAGCCCAGGTTCATCGGATAGGCGTCGGCCGCCTGCAGCATGCGCTCGATATGCCAGGGGCCGGGGGTGACGGTCGTTGCGAAGGTACCGGTCGCCGGGCCGGTGCCGCCGCCGATCATGGTCGTGACACCGGAGTTCAGCGCCTCGTCGATCTGCTGCGGACAGATGAAGTGGATGTGGCTGTCGATGCCGCCGGCGGTCACGATCATGCCCTCGCCGGCAATGATCTCCGTGCCGGGGCCGATGACGATGTTGACGCCCGGCTGGATGTCCGGATTGCCGGCCTTGCCGATGCGCTGGATGCGCGCGTTCTTGAGGCCGATGTCGGCCTTGACGATGCCCCAGTGGTCGATGATCAGGGCGTTGGTGATGACGGTATCCATGCAGTCCGCGCTCATGCGCTGCGACTGGCCCATGCCGTCACGGATCACCTTGCCGCCGCCGAACTTGACCTCCTCGCCGTAGACGGTGAAGTCCTTTTCGACTTCGGCGATCAATGCGGTATCGGCCAGGCGGATGCGATCGCCGACGGTGGGGCCGAACATCTCGGCATAGGCCTGGCGGGATATCTTCAGGGCCATGATCAGTTTTCCCCCTGCTTGTCCAACGGGCCCGAAACGCGTGCATTGAATCCATGGACGATGCGATCGCCGGCCAGCGCAACCAGCTCCACCGTGCGCCCCTGCCCCGGCTCGAAGCGCACCGCCGTGCCGGCCGCGATATTGAGGCGAAAGCCCCGGGCGGCGGCGCGATCGAACTCCAGCGCCCCGTTGGTCTCGTGGAAGTGATAGTGCGATCCGACCTGCACGGGGCGGTCACCGGTGTTGGTCACCATGAGGCGGATGGTGGGTCGGCCGACATTGAGGTCGATCTCCCCTTCGGATACCAGCAGTTCTCCGGGAATCATGATTCTTCTCTCAGACAATCGGATCGTGGATCGTCACCAGCTTGGTGCCGTCCGGGAATGTCGCTTCGATCTGGATATCCGGAATCATCTCGGCGACGCCGTCCATGACGTCCTCGCGCTTCAGGAGGGTGCGGCCGTGGCGCATCAGCTCGGCGACGCTGCGACCGTCGCGCGCGCCTTCCATGATGTCGGCGGAGATCAATGCGATGGCTTCCGGGTAATTCAGCTTGAGGCCGCGGGCGCGGCGGCGCTCGGCCAGCAGGCCGGCAGTGAAGATCAGCAGCTTGTCCTTCTCGCGCGGGGTGAGTTCCATCAGGTGCTCCAGATTCGTGGCCGTTGCGCGGCAATGCCGAGCAGCGGTGGCCGCAGCAGGGTCCAGATCCGGGTGAGGGATTCGCGGACCTGCTCGGCGCTGCTGCCCAGGACACGGACCAGCATGGGGCCGTCAGGCAGGCAGGTGACCCCGACGACCACATCGGATGGATCGACGCATGCGCGGCATTGTTCGATCAGCGCTTCATCCGGCGTGAATCCGGTCGCCCACATCAGCCCGCTGACATGGTGCTTGTTCCATCCGACGACGGATCCCAGCAGCTCATCGTCGCCGTCGATACGGCTGCGCTCCAGCCACAGCAGGCGTCCGTCGCGACGGATCTCGATGCGCTGCGACCAGCGGCCGGCGATGAAGCGTTCATTGCGCGCCTGCCGGCCGAGCACCACGATGTCCCAGCCGCAGCAGCGCGCATTGCCGGCGCAGTCGATGCTCAGGGTCTGCTCGGCGACGGCCTGATCGAACACGATGGTTTCCTGCGGCAACCATTCGAGCGCCGCGCCTGCAGCGACCTTGAGGATGACATCCTGGCGCGCGACGTTGCCGCCGGACTTGTACCACTTGCCCGCCCCGGGGTGGTCAGGAGCGCATGGGCGTTCTCCTCCACGCTGAGCTGGATGGCGAGTTGATCCCCCCCTGCGATGCCGCCGGGCGGATGCAGTAGCAGCAGCTGGGCGATGTGCTCGCCCTGGGGATACAGGACCTTCTGCAGCCGCAGCGGGCCGGCGTGCTCGCAATCCCGCAGGCGGCTGCGGCCCGCCTGCGCGTCGACCTGCATGCGGATGCTGGCGTGCCAGGCGCGGCGCTGCGCGTAGGGCAGTCCGACGATCACCACGGGGCTTGCGGCAGGGCTCGACATGGAGGTTCCCCGGCGCTCAGAGTCCCGCCAGCAAGCCGCAACCGATCGCGGCCAGGCCGACCCCACCGGCACGCAGCGCGACGGCGGCGCCGCGCTGCATCACCAGGCTGGCCAGGCCGATGCCGCAGAGGTGCAAGAGCGCGGTTGCCGACAGGAATCCGGCAAAGAAGGCCTGCATCGGCGCGCCGGCCGGCATTTCGGCACCGTGCGCCCAGCCGTGAACCAGGCCCATCGAGAACGTCAGGGCAACGGTCACGGCGAGCGGCAGGCTGCGCGCTGCGGCGAGCAGGGCGCCCAGCGCAATCAGCGAGGTCGCAATCAGGGCTTCGACCATGCCGCTGCCGCCGAGCTGTTCACCCCCACCGCCCCCACGCCGACGGCGGCAACAAAGAAAGCAGGCAGCAGCAGCGGCGAAATCCATGAGCCGAGCCTGTCTCCGGCATCGGCGGGGCCTTGCAACTGGCGCGCCCACAGGCCGACGGCAAGCATCGCGAGCAGGTGATCGAGGCCCAGCCAGGGATGCAGGAAGCCGTCACGCAGCGCGAGGCCCGCATGACCGGGGTGCGCCTCGGCAATCACCGGCATGCACAGCAGCGCGAGCAAGGCGATCCTCTGCAGGGATTGTGGGATGGATTTCACGAATGGGGCTCCACGGGTCTATTGATTGAGTATGCGTACCGCGCGAGCCGCGGCGGCGGCGCGATTCTCGACACCAAGCTTCTCGAAGACCTGTTCGAGATGCTTGTTCACCGTGCGGTGGCTGATGCCGAGGATCTCGCTGATCTCGCGGTTGGCCTTGCCGCGGCTGATCCACACCAGGACATCGGCCTCGCGGCCGGTCAGCGACAGCGCGTCCTGCAGCGTGCGCTCCTCGCGGCCGGGGCTGACGTCGGCCAGGCGGAACAGGAATTCGGAGGGGCTGGTGGTCCCGATGTAGGAGAACTCCAGGCGGCGGCCATCGACTTCGACGAAGGCGCTGTCCTGCGCGTCGGCGCCCTGCTGGCGCAGCTGGCGCAGGCGTTCGGCGACGGCCGGCGGCAGCCCGTGGCCGTCGCTGCCGGAAAACAGCTCCGACAGCAGCTGTGCGGCACGCGGGGTACACCATTGCAGCTCGCCCGGCTGATCGGTCGACAGCAGGAAGCGGCCGGTCGCATCGAGCGCGGCCCGCGTACCGTGGGCCAGACGCGCATTGGCCAGGTGCACGCGGATGCGGGCCAGCAACTCGTCGACGACGATGGGCTTGGTGACGTAGTCGACGCCGCCGACTTCCAGGCCCTTGACCACATGCCAGCTCTCCGACAGGCCGGTCATGAAGATCACCGGCACGTGCGCCAGCTGCTTGTCCTGCTTGAGGCGGCGGCAGGTCTCGAAACCGTCGATGCCCGGCATCATCGCGTCCATCAGGATCAGGTCCGGCGTGATCTGGTCGACCAGCGCCAGTGCGCTCATGCCGTCGGTCGCGACCAGCACCGTGACCCCGGCCTGATCGAGCGTATCGGTCAGGAAGCTCAGGTTGCCGGGCGTGTCGTCGACCACCAGGACGATATCGCGCCGCTTTGTGCTCGCGTCATGCATCGCGGCCGACCTCCTCGCGCACGCTGTCGAGCAGGCAGGTGTAGCCCTTCATGTCGAATCCGGCGACCAGACTCAGCAGCCGCTGCGCGAAGGCCTGGCTCTCCGGCACCTGCGACTGCATTTCCTTGAGCTTGGCCTCGATGCCGCGGACATGGCCGATGCGGCCGAGCCGCACCAGTTCGTCCACGAACTGGCGTGCCGACTGCGGTGGCCGCTCGCTGGCGGACAGCGCAGCCAGCGGCTCGCGCACCGGCTCCTCGCCCTCGTAGACCCAGCGCAGGCCCAGCAGCGTGCCGACCCGTTCCAGCAGGGCATCCACGTCGATCGGCTTGATCAGGAAGGCGTCGTGCACGGCATTGCCGTCACCGCCGGGGCTGTAGTCGTGGGCGTTGGCCGACACCATCATGATCTTCGGCTGCGGCGCCTCCAGGGCGCGCAGGGTTTCGGCGACTTCCCAGCCGCTCATGCCCGGCATCGCGATGTCGAGCATGACCAGGTGCGGATTGCACTCGCTGGCCAGTTCCAGTCCGCCGAGGCCGTCGCTGGCGGCGAACAGGTTGATGCCGAGCGGGCGCAGGATGCCTTCCATCAGGCCGCGATGGGCGGGGTCGTCGTCGGCCATCAGCACGGTCACGCGTGGGCCCAGATAGCCCACGATACGGCGGCGCTCGGCGCTGACGCTGCCGGCCGGGGCCTCCGACAGGTACAGGCGCACCGAGAACAGGCTGCCCTGCCCCGGCGTGCTGCGCACGGCAATCTCGCCGCCCATGATCTGCACCAGAACCTTGGTAATGGTCAGGCCGAGTCCGACGCCGGGCACGGCCTGGATGCCGGGCATGCTGCCGCGCTCGAAGGGCTTGAAGACACTGTCGATATCCTCGGGGCGGATGCCGATGCCGCTGTCGCTGACCTCGAACTCGGCGACCTGGCTGGAGGGATAGCGAACGGTCAGGCCGACGTGTCCATCGAGGGTGTACTTGATCGCATTCGACAGCAGGTTGATCAGGATCTGGCGCAGGCGCTTCTGGTCGGCGTTGACCGCGGCGGGCAGCGTCTGCGGCCGGTTGTAGCGAAACTCGATGCCCTTGGCCGAGGCCTGCATGCGGAACATGTCGGCCATCTGGTCGAGGAAGTCGGCGAAGGGCACCTTGTCGCGGCTCAGGCGCAGGATGCCGCTTTCGATCTTGGAGATGTCGAGCAGGCCGTCGACCAGGTTCGACAGATGCCCGGCACTGCGCCGGATGACCTGGATCGCGTTCTCCGGCCTGGCGGTGCCGCGCTCCAGCAACTGTGCGTAACCCAGGATCGCGTTGAGCGGCGAGCGGATCTCGTGGCTCATGCCGACGATGTAGCGGCTCTTGGCCTCGTTGGCACTCTCGGCCAGTTCCTTGGCCTTCTGCAGCGCCGCATCGGTCTTCTCGTGCGCTTCGATTTCGTCCATCAGCATCGTCGTCTGATGCCGGGTTTCCTGCTCCGCCGCCTGGCGGCTGTGCTGGGCCAGCACCAGCAACCAGGCCGACACGCCGGTGACGACCAGGAGCGCGAAGAACACGATCATCAGGGCGTGGCCGACGACCTCGGCATCCTGCGGCGAGGCGGCGACATACTGCAGGTAGATGAAGCCAAGCAGGGAGACGATGACCAGGTTGAACAGCAGGAAGGTGCCGACGAACTGGCCGGTGCCGCTGTATTGCCCGCTCAACCAGCGCTGCGGCAGGAAGCGCGACAGCAGCTGGGTGACCTGCTCGTTGAAGCGGCTGTTGGTCTTGCAGACGTCGTGGCAGCGCGCGTCCAGGGTGCAGCAGAGCGAGCAGATCGGCCCGTTGTAGGCCGGGCACATCGCCATGTCGTTGCGTTCGAAACTGTTCTCGCAGATGGAGCAGAACTGTTCGGCCCGCATCGGCAGGCCATCTGCGTTGCGCGCGATGTAGTAACGGCCCCGGGTCAGCCAGGCAATCAGCGGCGCGGTCACGAATGCCACCAGCAGGCCCAGGAACGGCGACAGCGCCTGCGCCATGGGCCCCAGCGTGCCGACGAATGCGGCGGTCGAAGCGATGATCGATGCCGCCATCGCGCCAACCCCCACCGGATTGATGTCGTACAGGTGTGCGCGCTTGAACTCGATGCCGGCGGGGCTCAGGCCGAGGCGCTTGTTGATGACCAGGTCCGCGGTCAGGGCGCCGATCCAGGCTACCGCGAAGTTGGCGTACAGCACCAGTACGGTTTCGATGACCTGCAGGATGCCGACCTGCATCAGCAGCAGGGCGAGCAGCACGTTGAACACCAGCCATACCACGCGCCCCGGATGGGCGTGGGTCAGGCGCGAAAAGAAGTTCGACCAGGCGATCGAGCCGGCGTAGGCATTCGTGACGTTGATCTTGAGCTGGCAGGTGATGACGAACACGCCGGTCAGTACCAGGGCGACGATCGGCGAACCGATCATCTCCCGGAAGACCACATGGAACATTTCCGCCGGTTCCGCCGCACTGGCTTCGCTGAGCCCATGGTTCAGCGCGAAGTAGGCCAGGAAGGAGCCGGCCAGCAGCTTGATGCCGCCCATGAAGACCCAGCCGGGGCCGGTGGTCAGCAGCGCGGTCCACCAGCGCCAGCGGCCGATCTTGCTGCTGTCCGGCAGGAAGCGCAGGTAGTCCGCCTGTTCGCCGATCTGCGGCAACAGCGACAGCAGGGTCGAGGCGCAGATCGCGAAATGCATGGGATCCAGGCTGCCGTCGGCAGCGCCCTGGCGCCCGGAGAAATGCGTCCAGCCCGCCATCTCCTGGTCGCCGGACATCAGCAGGAACACGAACGGCGCGAACTGCAGGATCAGCCAGACCGGCTGCGTCGCCAGCTGCACCCGGCTGATCATGCGGATGCCGTAGATCGCGATGGGGATCACCAGCAGCGCGCTGATGATATGGCCCAGCCACAATGGGATGCGGAAAAGCAGGTGCAGGGCGCCGGACATGATGCTGGCCTCGATCGCCAGCAGCAGGAACGTGAACGACGCGTAGATCAGCGAGGTGATCGTCGAGCCCATGTAGCCGAAGCCGGCGCCGCGGGTCAGCAGGTCGATGTCCAGGCCGAAGCGGGCGGCGTAGCGTGCGATCGGCAGGCCGATGAAGAACATCAGCGCACACACCAGGGCGATCGCCGTGGCGGCGTTGGCAAAGCCGTAGGCCAGCGTCAGCGTCGCGCCGATCGCCTCGCAGGCCAGGAAGGAGATGGCGCCGAAGGCGGTATTGGCGACCCGGAACGACGAGTACTTGCGCGCCTTCTCGGCGGTGTAGCGCAGCGCATAGTCCTCGAGGGTCTGGCTGCCCACCCATTTGTTGTACTGCCGCCGCTCGCGGACGATGCGCTGGCGGCTGCGCGCGGGCGGCGCCATCTGCGGCAACACTGGCGCCGTCACGGCGCGGCCCCGCGGCCTGCCGCGGCGGTGCCGCTGCCTGTCATTGAGTCCGTTCCGGCCATCTCGTTCTGGTTGTCCTCGCCGCGCACGGCCAAATGATGCCGGGGCGCCTGGGCTTTTCATCTACGTCAAATACCCCACCCCCCTACGCCAATTACCCCATACCGGCGTCCCGACCCGCCGCCTAGCCTGTTCTGGCAGTGGGAGCGGTACGGCAAACGGGGTCCGCGGGGTCGGCGAAGCAAGAAGGATGCCGTTACCCCCGGTCAATGCCTGCTCCCCCTGTCGGATTTCTCGGGCTCAAGCCCATTGACGGATGCACACACAGGGAGATGGAACGTGAGTAAGCAGGAAATGGGAGCGCGGCGGATGAACAGGATCAACAAGGTCACGCGCTGGGCGTCGGCGCTGATGGCCGCTGGCGCGGCGGGCGCCATTCCCGTCGCACACGCGGATATCGAGTTGGGGAATGGCATCAGCATCACCGGCTTTCTCGACATGTCGTATTCATCCGTCAAGCCCGACGGCGGATCCAGCACGGAAAGCATCGGCATCGACCAGTTCGAGACCGACTTCAAGTATGCCGGTTCGAGCGGTGTTTCCGCACAGGTGGACATCGAATACGGCGATGGCTTTGATGGCAGTGACGACGAAACCTTCGTCGAGCAGGCCTTCATCACCAAGGCATTCAACGAGCAGTTCAGCGTGAAAGTGGGTCGCTTTCTGAGCTACACCGGTTGGGAAACCGAAGAGCCCACCGGCCTGTTCCAGTACAGCGGCACCGGCTACGCCCCGTATTTCTATGGTTTCTACCAGAACGGCGTGTCGGCCTACTACAACGGCGGCAAGTTCGCCGTCATGGGGTCTGCCGTCGCCAGCGCCTTCAATCCGCTGGACCGGAACAGCATCGATGGCGTCGACGACAAGATGGGCTACGAATTCGGCGTGTCCGTGACGCCCGTGGAAGGACTGACCGCGAAAGCGTTCTACATCTCGGACAATGACACCGACACGGACATCGTCAACGTCTGGGTTTCCTACGCGGTCTCGGGATTCACCTTCGCGGGCGAATACAACACGGCCGATTACGGCGGCATCAACTACGACTACGACGGCGACGGCGTCATTGACGCCACCGGTGTCGAGGGCGACGGCTACCTGCTGATGGCCAACTACGCCACGGGCCCCTACGGCTTCACGGTCCGCTATCACGACTTCGAGATCGAGGACGCCGCCGGTGCCACCACCGACGACGGCAGCGCCATCACCCTGTCGCCCAGCTACAAGGTCGGCGGCAACCTGCTGCTCGTGGGCGAATACCGGATGGACAGTTCCGATACCAGAGGCGATTCGGACTTGTTCGCGATCGAAGCCCTGTTCACGTTCTGATTCGACATCAACAGCGTCATCGCACTGCGCCAGCCGTCACCGGCTGGCGCAGTCATCCACACCTTAGCAACGGAATCCCTGTCATGAAACTCAAATTCATCCTGACGGCCGCCGCGCTCGGCGTAGCCAGCTTCGCGGCCCAGGCCGCAGACACCATCAAGGTCGGCGTGCTGCACTCGCTGTCCGGCACGATGGCCATCTCCGAGACCACGCTGAAGGACACCGTCCTGATGCTGATCGACGAGCAGAACAAGAAGGGCGGCGTCAACGGCAAGAAGCTGGAAGCCGTGGTCGTGGACCCGGCTTCCAACTGGCCGCTGTTCGCCGAGAAGGCCGAGCAGCTGCTGGTCAAGGACAAGGTCGACGTGGTGTTCGGCTGCTGGACCTCGGTCTCGCGCAAGTCGGTGCTGCCGGTGTTCGAGAAGAACAACGGCCTGCTGTTCTACCCGGTGCAGTACGAGGGTGAAGAGTCGTCCAAGAACGTGTTCTATACCGGCGCCTCGCCCAACCAGCAGGCGATCCCGGCGGTGGACTACCTGATGAAGGACATCGGCGTGAAGCGCTGGGTCCTGGCCGGCACCGACTACGTCTACCCGCGCACGACCAACAAGATTCTCGAGGCCTACCTCAAGAGCAAGGGCGTGAAGCAGGAAGACATCATGATCAACTACACGCCCTTCGGTCACTCCGACTGGCAGTCGATCGTGGCGGACATCAAGAAGTTCGGCTCGGCCGGCAAGAAGACGGCGGTGGTCTCGACCATCAACGGCGACGCCAACGTGCCCTTCTACAAGGAGCTGGGCAACCAGAAGATCTCGGCGGAAGACATCCCGGTCGTGGCCTTCTCGGTGGGTGAGGAAGAACTGGCGGGCCTCGACACCAAGCCCCTGGTCGGCCATCTCGCGGCCTGGAACTACTTCCAGAGCATCAACACCAAGGCCAACAAGGCCGAGATCGCCACCTGGCAGAAGTTCATCAAGAAGCCGGACCGCACCTTCAACGATCCGATGGAAGCGACCGTGATCGGCTTCAAGCTCTGGGTCCAGGCGGTGGAGAAGGCCAAGACCACCGACGTGGCCAAGGTCAGCGACGCCATCATCGGCCTGGAAACGCCGAACCTGACCGGCGGCACCGCCAAGATGCTGCCGAACCATCACCTGACCAAGCCGGTGTACATCGGCGAGATCCGCGAGGACGGCCAGTTCGACATCGTCTGGCAGACCAAGGGTGAGGTCGCCGGCGATGCCTGGTCCGACTACCTGCCGGGCAGCAAGGACGTGGAAGCCGACTGGGTGAAGCTCAAGTGCGGCAACTACAACACCAAGACCAAGAAGTGCTCGGGCCAGGTGTACTGAGGCCTTGATGCGGAAGGCCGGTTCCCGCTGCCAGGGAACCGGCCCTTCCCGCCGCCGCGAGGCGGCCTGCTATTTGCGTGGAAACGAATATGCATCTCCGAAGGAATCGGCAGCGGCGGCACCGGAGCTGGCTCGCACTTCTGTGCCGACCGCTGCTGCTTTTTATGCTCTGCCTGCAGGCCGGCGCCGCGATGGCGCAGGCTCCTGCAGACAACCCATTCGCTACAGCCCTGGCAGCCTTGCCAGGGGCTTCATACACGGAAAAGGAAACGCTGGCGGGCCAGATCGGCCGCAGCGGTGATCCTCGCGCCCAGTCCCTGCTGCAGGGCTGGCTCGAGGGCAAGCTCTACGCCGATGCCGCCGGGCGCCTGCTGCTGGAAACCGGGGACGCGGCTTATCTCGATGCCGCCAGCGGTACGGTCGCCGCGGGCATCGACAGTGCCGCGCTGGAAAAGATCGGCACCAACAATCGCCTGCGCAAGGCGCTCAAGGGCGCCCTGGCACAGTTCGCCCTGGCCAGCCCCGAGGCCGGCGCCCGCCTGAATGCCGTGCGCGAGATGCGCCGCGAGCTGGACGAAGCCTCGGTGGCCGCGCTGAAAGCGCGCCTGCCGCTGGAGAAGGACGCCACCGTCAGGCATGAGATCGAACTGGCGCTGGCGCTGTCCGGGCTGGATGCCGCCGATGCCGCCGACCGCCTCGCGGCGATCGAGGGCCTGAAGAGCGACATGAGTGCCGAGGTCTACAACCGCCTGGCGCAACTGGCCTCAGGCGATGCGGCGGACGCCGATCCGGCGGTGCGCAACGCCGCCGGTGCCGCGGTGCGCGGCATCGAGTCCTGGCGCAAGGTCTACGAGAGCGTGGAGATGCTGTTCTTCGGCCTGAGCCTCGGCTCGGTTCTGGTGCTGGCCGCCATCGGCCTGGCGATCACCTTCGGCGTCATGGGCATCATCAACATGGCGCACGGCGAGCTGATCATGCTGGGCGCCTACACCGCCTACGTCATGCAGCAGCTGCTGCCCCACCACGTCGGCCTGGCGCTGATGCTGTCGATCCCCGCAGCCTTCATGGTGTCGGGACTGATGGGCGTGGCGATCGAGCGTGGCATCGTGCGGCACCTGTACGGGCGGCCGCTGGAAACCCTGCTGGCGACCTTCGGCCTGAGCCTGATCCTGCAGCAGCTGGTGCGCTCGATCTTCTCGCCGCTGAACCGCTCGGTGCAGACGCCGGAATTCATGAGCGGCTCGCTGAAGATCAACGACCTGCTGTCGATCACCTACAACCGCCTCTACATCGTCGTGTTCATGCTGCTGGTGTTCGGCCTGCTGTGGATGACGCTGAACAAGACCTCGCTGGGCCTGAAGGTGCGGGCGGTATCGCAGAACCGGCGCATGGCCACCGCCATGGGTATCGCCACCTCCCGCGTCGACGCGATGACCTTCGGCCTGGGTTCCGGCGTCGCCGGCATCGCCGGCGTGGCGCTGTCGCAGCTGACCAATGTCGGCCCCAACCTGGGGCAGGCCTACATCATCGACTCCTTCATGGTGGTGGTGTTCGGCGGCGTCGGCAATCTCTGGGGCACGCTGATCGGCGGCATGGCCCTGGGGGTCAGCAACAAGCTGCTGGAGCCCTGGGTGGGCGCGGTGATGGCCAAGATCCTGATGCTGGTGTTCATCATCCTGTTCATCCAGCGCCGCAAGCAAGGCCTGTTCCCCCAGAAAGGCCGCGCGGCGGAGGGCCACTGATGAACTTCATGGAACGATTGCTGGCCTGGCGCCGCGAGCGCGGTGCCTTTGGCTTCTACGCCGTGCTGCTGGCCACCGCGATCCTGGTGCCGCTGCTCAACCTGGCGGTGCCGGAGGGATCGGCGCTGCACATGTCCACCTACACGGTGACCCTGGTCGGCAAGTACATGTGCTACGCCCTGCTGGCGGTGGCGGTGGACCTGGTCTGGGGCTACTGCGGCATCCTCAGCCTGGGCCATGCGGCCTTCTTCGCGCTGGGCGGCTATGCCATGGGCATGTACCTGATGCGCCAGATCGGCAGCCGCGGGGTCTACGGCAATGCCGAGCTGCCGGACTTCATGGTGTTCCTGAACTGGAGCGAGCTGCCCTGGTACTGGCATGGCTTCGACATGTTCTGGTTCGCGGCGCTGATGGTGCTGCTCGCTCCGGGCCTGCTGGCCTATGTCTTCGGCTGGCTGGCGTTCCGTTCGCGCGTCACCGGCGTGTACCTGTCGATCATCACCCAGGCACTGACCTATGCGCTGCTGCTGGCCTTCTTCCGCAACGAAATGGGCTTTGGCGGCAACAACGGCCTGACCGACTTCAAGGAACTGCTGGGCTTCGACCTGAAGGCGCCGGGCGTGCGCATCGCGCTGTTCCTGGTCACGGCGGCAGCGCTGGCACTGGGCTTCTGGGCCTGCCGCGCGATCACGCGTTCGCGCCTGGGCCGGGTGGTGCAGGCGGTACGCGACGCCGAGAGCCGCACGCGCTTCATCGGTTACCGCGTGGAGTCCTACAAGCTCTGGCTGTTCGTGTTCTCGGCGATGCTGGCCGGTGTCGCGGGGGCGCTGTACGTGCCCCAGGTAGGCATCATCAATCCCGGCGAGTTCAGCCCGATCAACTCCATCGAGGTGGTGATCTGGGTCGCGGTCGGCGGGCGCGGCACGCTCTACGGCGCGGTGCTGGGCGCAGTGGTGGTCAACTACGCCAAGACCTGGTTCACCACGGCGATGCCGGACGTGTGGCTTTATGCCCTCGGCGCCCTGTTCGTGGTGGTGACGCTGTTCCTGCCGCAGGGCCTGGCCGGCCTGATCGGCAAGCTGCGCGGGAGCCGCGCATGAACATGCCGCATGCCTTCTCGCGCCTGATCCCGGCCCGCCTGCGACCGTCGCCGCGCAGCGGCGACGTGCTCCAGCGCCATAACCCGCCGGGGCTGGACCTGAGCCACAACACGGTGCTGTACCTGGAGGACATCACCGTCAGCTTCGACGGCTTCCGGGCACTGAACAAGCTGACCCTGTACGTGGCCGCCGGCGAGCTGCGCTGCATCATCGGGCCCAACGGCGCCGGCAAGACCACGATGATGGACGTGATCACCGGCAAGACCCGCCCGGACAGCGGCTCCGCCTGGTTCGGCCAGACCATCGACCTGCTCGGCATGACCGAGCCGCAGATCGCCCAGGCCGGCATCGGCCGCAAGTTCCAGAAGCCCACCGTGTTCGAGCAGCACACGGTGTTCGAGAACCTGGAGCTGGCGATGGCCGGCGACAAGTCGGTGTGGAAGGTCCTGTTCGCCAGGCTCAGCCCGGCGCAGCTGCAGCATATCGACGAGGTACTGGAGACGATCGGCCTGAAGGATCATCGCGGCGCGCTGGCAGGCACGCTGTCGCACGGACAGAAGCAGTGGCTGGAGATCGGCATGCTGCTGATGCAGGAGCCGCAACTGCTGCTGGTGGACGAGCCGGTCGCCGGCATGACGCCGCAGGAGACCGAGCGCACGGCCGAGCTGCTGCTGTCGCTGGCCGGCAAGCATTCGGTGGTGGTGGTGGAGCACGACATGGACTTCGTGCGCTCGATCGCGCGCAAGGTCACCGTGCTGCACGAGGGCAGCGTGCTGGCCGAAGGCTCGATCGACGAGGTGCAGAACGACCCGAAGGTGGTCGAGGTCTACCTGGGAGAACCGCGGTGCTGAGCGTCAAGGGTGTCAACCAGTTCTACGGCGGCAGCCACACACTCTGGGACGTGGACCTGGAGGTGCCCACCGGCTCGGTCACCTGCCTGATGGGCCGCAACGGCATGGGCAAGACCACGCTGCTGCGCGCGGTGATGGGACTGCTGCCGCTGAGCAGCGGCGAAATCCGCTACGAGGGCCAGGACATCCGCCGCATCGCGCCGGACCGCCGTGCCGGCATGGGCATCGGCTACGTGCCGCAGGGACGCGAGATCTTCCCGCAGCTCACGGTGGAGGAGAACCTGCGCCTGGGCCTGTACGTGCGCAAGTCCGGCCAGGCCGAGGCGCTGGAAAAGGTCTACCAGACTTTCCCGGTGCTCAGGCAGATGTCCCGCCGCCGCGGCGGCGACCTGTCCGGCGGCCAGCAGCAGCAGCTCGCCATCGGCCGCGCCCTGGTGTTCGACCCGCGCCTGTTGATCCTGGACGAACCCTGCGAGGGCATCCAGCCCAACATCGTGCAGGAGATCGGCGATCTGATCCTGCGCCTGAACCAGGACACCGGGCTGACCGTGCTGCTGGTGGAACAGAAGCTGCCGTTCGCGCGGCGCGTGGCCAGCGAATTCCGCATCCTCGACAAGGGGCGCGTCGTCGCCAGCGGCGCCATCAACCAGCTCAGCGACGACATGGTCCGGCATCATCTGACGGTGTGAGCCTTGTGCCGCCCCTGACGGGGACCCGGGGCGCAGGCGATCGACCTGCTGTGCTTCCAGGTAGACCTGCCCGGCGACAAAAGGGCACGCCCGCACAAGTCCTGCTCCTCGCGCGAGCGCAGACTGCCAGGCACTGTCTGCGGGGAGAAGGTAAATGCTCGGTCTGACCAGTATCGGCATCATCCACACGGCGATCAGCCTTGTCGCCGTGGGCGCGGGTTTCTACAGCCTGGCGCGCCACGGGGCGATCGCCTGGCGTCACACCGCCGGCAGAACCTACGTCCTGGCAACCGCACTGACCTGCCTGACCGCGCTCTTCATCTTCCAGCATGGCGGATTCAACAAGGCGCATGTCTTGGGCATCTTTACCCTGCTGGTGCTGGCGGTCGCGTGGGGGGCCGAGATGCGGCCGGGGCTACCCGCGGCGCGGTACATCGCCACGCTCGGCTATTCGTTCACGCTGTTGCTGCACATGATCCCGGCGTTCACGGAAACCGCCACCCGGCTGCCGCCCGGCGCGCCGCTGGTCTCCGGACCGGACGACCCGCGCCTGCTGCCGGCCTTCGGTGTGGCTTTTCTCGTCTTCCTGGCGGGGGCCGTGCTGCAGTTCCGGCACTTGCGGGCGGGTCGGAGCAGCAGGCACCGGGGGCCGCTCCCGGAAGCCCGCTAAGCCAGGGAGGCAAGCAGCATCCGAGCGGCCACCAGGTCCGCGCTGGCGAATCCCTCGCTGAATTTCTCGTACACCGTCAGCAGTTCCCGCCGGGCGTCCGTGCCGCGTCCCTGTGCCTGCAGCAGTCGCGCCAGACTGGTCGCCGTCCGCAGTTCCCAGGACAAGGCACCCTGGCGCCGCGCCAGTTCCAGGGACTCGTCGAACTCGCGGCGGGCCCTTGCCGGATCGCCGGTCAGGACGCTGATCTCTCCCCGCACCCGGAGCAGTTCGGGGTAGGCCCAGCACTCGTCGCCCCCGGAGGCCCGAAGCAGTTCCGCGTCGGCGACGGCCGCGGCCTCGTCGATGCAGCCGGCACCCGCCAAGGCTCCTGCATGCACGGACTCGAACATGGAGCGGTACAGGAAGAAGTCCAGGCGCGCGAGCTGTTCGATACCTGCGCGCAGCAAGCTCACGCCGTTGAGCCAGTCCTGCCGTGACACCTGCAACATGCCGGAAAAGCA
The DNA here is from genome assembly GCF_003428335.1 of Solimonas sp. K1W22B-7. Taxonomy (GTDB): domain Bacteria; phylum Pseudomonadota; class Gammaproteobacteria; order Nevskiales; family Nevskiaceae; genus Solimonas_A. Next base: position 410,293 of record NZ_CP031704.1, on the reverse strand, counting down.
CTGGCCGAGTCCGCCCAGTACATCCAGCGAGTTCTGAGCCGACCGCTCGTTGAGCAAGGTCGTCCGTCGGAGCGCGGCTTCCAGGTCACCCACCAGCAGGGGCACCGCGCAGCCCCCCTGAACCAGCCCATGGCACAACGTCAATGTGTGGTTGAGTGCCTGTGCGCGTTCGATGGCGGCATTCGCTGCGGCGGTTGCCTGATCGGGATAGCCCTGCACCCAGAGCACCGAAGCCAGGAAGGAGTGCGCGGCCACGTACTGATCGTACTGGTAGCGGATCATGCGCGGCTGATGGAAGGCCAAGGGCCCGGCACGAAGCAGGTTCTCGATGTGCCGGCGCGCGCCGGCCTGGTCACCCAGGCAGTGCAGCGAGATTCCCTTGAGACGCTCACCGATCAGCGCATCCATCGGATCACCCTCGTGCGAAGCGATCTGGATCAGCCGCTCTGCATTCTTGAGGGCCTTGCGATGGAAGCCCCCGGTCATGTAGGAGAGCCACAAGCCCCAGGTTGCACGGATCTGATAGTCGACCTGTCCCAGGCGCATCGCAGTGTCCAGGACACGCGTCCAGGCCTCCTCCATGCGCCGGGATCCGCCAGTGTAGAGCAAGGCTCCGCCCAGCGCCGCGTACAGCTGCATCGCCGCCTCGCCGTCGCGCTGCTCCTCGGAAAGCCGGGACAATGCCTGTTCGACGCGGCGGTGGCATTCATCCATCAGGGATTGCTGGATCCACAGCGGCAGTGCGTGGATCGTCAGCGCGACGCCGATCGCACGATCTCCCTGTACCGAGTAGCACCAGTCCAGCGCGGCTCTCACGTCGTCCAGGGCATAGCCGTAGGCAGCGATCCAGGAATCGACGTCTTGCCGACCCCACTCCGCTTCGGCGCAGCGGATGAGGTCGCGGTAGTGTTCGGCGTGGGCGCGGGCGACGCACTGGGCCTCCCCGCTTTCCACCAGTTTCTCCTGCGCGTAGACACGTGTGGTCTCCAGCAGGCGGTAACGCGGGCGCTCGCCCCCCAGTTCGACGCCCACCAGCGACTTGGCGACCAGGCTGCTGAGCGAATCGACCGCCTCGGCAGCGGCAATATCGGCGCTCGCCGCCAGCGCCTCGACCGATGTCAGCGCAAAGCCGCCGACAAAGACACTGAGCCGCTGCAGGATGAGGCGCTCGGTTGGGGACAGCAGTTCATAGCTCCAGTCCAGCGTGGCCCGCAATGTACGGTGACGGGCCAGCGCAGTGCGGCGCCCCCCGGTGAGGAGGCCAAAGCGGTCGTGCAGCCGCGCCGCCACCTCCTCCACACCCAGCGTCGCGGCTCGCGCCGCGGCCAACTCGATCGCCAGCGGAATGCCGTCGATCTGACGGCAGACGTTGCCGATCGCCATGGCGTGCAGTTCCGGTGCGAACCGGGGCGCCACCGCGCGCACTCGCGCGGCGAACAGCCGCACCGCACCGGCCTGCAGCACCGCCTGCGCGGTCTCGCCCTCCGCCGCCGGCACGTCCAGTGGCGGCACCGGGCAAACATGCTCGCCCTCCGCGCCCAGGGGTTCACGACTGGTGGCCAGCACCAGGCTTTCCGGACTGACGCAGCGCACCGCCTCGGCGAGCGCCGCCGAGGCTTCGATCAGGTGCTCGCAATTGTCCAGCACCAGCAGCACCTCGCGCCCGGACAGGGCGCTGGCGACGCGCTCGGCGGTGATCGGGCCGCCTGGCAGCTTGAGGCGCAGCGCCGAGGCCGCGGTCGCGGGCACCAGTTCCGGGTCGGCCACCGGCGCCAGCTCCACTAGCCAGACGCCATCCACGGCATGCGGCAGCAGGCGCCGCGCGATCTCCAGGCCCAGGCGGGTCTTGCCGATGCCGCCGCTGCCCACCAGGGTCAGGAAGCGCTTTTCCAGCAGCACGGCGACCGCCTCATCGACCAGGCGATCGCGGCCGAACAGCTCGAACCCCGGTGGGGGCAGGTTGTGGCGCGGCATCCCCACCGGCTGCGCCGGCCGCTCCGGCTCACTCAGTTCACCGGCAAAGTGATAGCCGCGCCCGCCGACCGTGCGTACCAGGTCGCGGTCCTCGCCGAGCGCACGGCGCAGCGCCGATATCTGCGCCTGCAGGTTGTTCTCCTCGACGACGCGCCCCGGCCAGACGCGGGCGAGCAACTCGTCCTTGCTCAACACCGCGCCGCCTGCCTCGACCAGCGCCAGCAGCACCTCGTAGGCACGGCGGCCCAGCTCCACCGGCTTGCCATCGGCAAGCAGTTCGCGGCGTTGCAATTGCAGCGTGTAGCGCCCGAATTCTAGGGTTCCCATGGCCTTGGCATCCGTGCTCGCAGCTCCGTTGGCGTGAGCATTCAGGATACCGCAGCCACCGTTGGGGGCACCTCGTCCGCTTTGATGCTGCGCGCCGCGTCAGGCCCTGATGAAGGCCAGCAGATCCTGGTTCAGTTGGTCTTTGTGGGTGTCGGACAGGCCATGCGGGGCACCCTTGTAGACCTTCAGCGTCGCGTTCCTGAGGATCTTGGCCGAAGCGAGGCCGGCGGCGCCAATGGGCACGATCTGGTCGTCGTCTCCATGCAGCACCAGTGTCGGCACGTCGAACTTCTTGAGGTCCTCGGTGAAGTCCGTCTCGGAGAATGCCTTGATGCAGTCATAGGCATTCTTGTGACCGCACATCATGCCGGCCATCCAGAAGGAATCGATCACCCCTTGCGAGGGTTTGGCTCCGGGGCGGTTGTAGCCGTAGAACGGGCCGCTGGCGATGTCCCGGTACAGTTGCGAGCGATCGGCGAGCGAGCCGGCACGGAGGCCATCGAATACCGAGACCGGCAGCCCGCCCGGGTTGGCGGGGGTCTTGAGCATCAGCGGGGCCACCGCGGAGATCAGCCCTGCCTTGGCGACGCGCCGAGTGCCATGGCGCCCGATGTAGCGCGCCACCTCGCCCCCACCGGTAGAGAAGCCGAACAGTACGGCCTTCTTCAGGTCCAGCATATCCATCAGCGCCGCCAGGTCGTCGGCGTAGGTGTTCATCTCGTTGCCGTTCCAGGGCTGGCTGGAGCGACCGTGCCCGCGCCGGTCATGGGCGATGCAGCGATAGCCCTTGTCGGCCAGGAACATCATCTGCGCTTCCCAGCTGTCCGAATTCAACGGCCAGCCATGGCTGAACACTACCGGTTGACCGGAGCCCCAGTCCTTGTAGTAGAGCTGCGTACCGTCCTTCGTGGTGATGGTGCTCATGGCTTGAGATCCTCGTTGGGGAGCGTTGGTGGAGTTGCCGGCGGCCCAGGCGGCACCGGGGAGCGAGAGCCCCGCGGCGATGCCAGCCCCTGCCTTGAGAAGATCGCGCCGCGACAGGTCCCCGCCTTGCTTCGTGCCGCTGTCCATCGTCGCGTTCTCCTTTTTGGGCCTTGCCATTGCAGGCTACGGCCAGTCTTCCGCGGCGCAGCCCCGCGGCGCTTGGACGCGCATGCTCGGTTTTGGATGAGCGTGCAGTTCTTCACCGCTGGCCAGAAGAGAGCACGGCGTGACAATCAATCGACCGCGCCGCGTCGCAGCATGGCCACGGTTGGACCCCCAAGGTTCAACCCACCCATCCACACCTTCCGAGAGAACCCCATGCTCAAGAAGCGCAGCGAAAAAGGCCTGCTCACCCCCGACAACTGCGTCGTCGCCCTCATCGACCTGCAGGGCCAGATGCTGTTCGGCACCGCCAGTCACGACCGCCAGACGATCATCAACAACAACGTCGTGCTGGCCAAGGCCGCACAGGTATTCGGCGTGCCGGTGGTGCTGTCGACGGTGGAGAGCAAGAGTTTCAGCGGCAACACCTGGCCGCAGGTGCTCGCCGCGCTGCCGGGCGTGGCGCCGATCGAGCGCTCCTCGATGAACTCCTGGGACGACGACAACTTCGTTGCCGCGATCAAGAAGACCGGCAAGAAGAAGATCGTGCTGTCCGGCCTGTGGACCGAGACCTGCGTGGCACTGCCCACGATCCAGGCGATCCACGACGGTTATGAGGTCTACGTGGTCGAGGACTGCTGCGGCGACGTCAGCCTGCTGTCGCACGAGAACGCCATGAAGCGCGTGATCCAGGCCGGTGCCAAGCCGGTGACGGCGCTGTCCACCCTGCTGGAATGGCAGCGCGACTGGGCGCAGCGCGACACCTACGACGCGGTCATGGACATCGTCAAGAATCACTGCGGCGCCTACGGCATCGGCGTCGAATACGCCTACACCATGGTGCATGGCGCGCCGCCGACCCAGTTCCCGACCTACAAGATTCCGGGCGGACACTGAGCCCGGCCGGTGGCGGAGGCGGAGTCATGAAGATCTACCTGTTGTCCCTCGGCGCCGGCCTTCTGGTCGGCGCCATCTACGGGCTGCTCAACGTGCGTTCGCCGGCGCCCCCGGTGGTGGCCCTGATCGGCCTGCTCGGCATCCTGCTCGGCGAGCAGGCCGTACCGCTGGCCAAGCGCCTGCTGGCGCGCGAGACGGTGACCGTGGGATGGGTCCGCCAGCAGTGCGGCGAGCACGTGTTCGGCGAACTGCCCAAGGCGCCGCCCACCGATGATGTCCCCGGCGATCGTGCATGAAGCCTGAAGGCCGCCTGCCGCTGTGGCTGTGCCGCTTCGGCCTGTGCCTGGCGTTCCTGTACAGCGGCCTGGCCAAGCTATCCGACTTCCCGGCGGCGCTGGCCGAGCAGGCGCACTTCGGGCTCGAGCCGCCGGCCCTGTTTGCCGTCCTGACTATCGCGGTGCAGCTCGGCGGCTCGGCGCTGGTGCTGTTCACCGGCGGGCGATTGCGCGCGCTCGGAGCGTTTGCGCTGGCCGGCTTCACGGTACTGGCCACGCTGATCGGCCATGCCTTCTGGACCATGGACGGCATGGAGCGCTTCCACAACCTCAATGCTTTCCTCGAGCATGCCGGCCTGGTCGGCGGCTTCATCATGATCGCGGTACTGGCACTGCGTGAAGGCCACGGCGCAGCGGCCTGAGCGTCTCGCCGCCGGAATCCTGCTGGCGGCCTGTGCCGCGGCGGCGGCGGCGGAACGCCCGGACTTCGCGCCGCATCGCTACGACGAGGATTGGCAGGCGTTCTGCGGCCGCGCCGGCTTGCCGGCCACCGACCGGCTCAAGTGCCTGCCGCTGTCCGGCGGCGGCCAGCGCTACCTCAGCCTGGGCGGTGAGTGGCGCGAACGTTTCGAAGCGGTCGACGCACCCGATTTCGGTATCGGCACGCGCAGCGATCGCTACACGCTGCATCGGCTGCTGCTGCACGCCGACCTGCACCTGGGCGGCGGCCTGCGCCTGTTCACGCAACTCGGCGCGTACGCCCAGAGCGGCCGCGATGGTGGTCCCACGCCTTCGGACCAGAGCGATCCGGACTTGCAGCAGGGCTTCGCCGACCTGGCGTTCGCGCTCGGCAGTGGCCGCGCCACGCTGCGTGCCGGCCGCCAGGAACTGAGCCTGGGCAGTTCCCGCCTGGTATCGGTGCGCGAGTCGCCGAACCTGCGCCGCGCCTTCGATGGCGTCCGCGGATTCTGGAGCGGCGGCGGCTGGCGGCTCGACGCCTTCCAGTTGCGCCCGGTGCGCAACGAGCCGGGCGCATTCGACGACCGGCGACATCCGCAGGAGAGCCTGCGCGGCCTGCAGCTGGCCCTGACGCCCTCCCCCCCGGGCGGCGTGCTCGAGACCTACTACCTGGACTACGAACGCGGCAGCGCGAGCTTCGCGGCGGGCAGCGCAGCGGAGCGGCGCCGCTCGCTGGGCCTGCGCTGGTATGGCCGCTGGGAGCGGCTGGACTGGAACATCGAGGCGATCGGTCAGAACGGCCGCCACGGCAGCGACGCCATCCGCGCCTGGACCGTCGCCAGCGATAGCGGCTACCGCTTGCCATCATGGTCCTGGCGACCGCGTCTGGGCCTCAAGGCCAACATCGCCAGCGGCGACGGCGACCTTGGCGACGGCCGCCTGCAGACCTTCAACGCGCTGTATCCGAACCCCACCTACTTCAGCGAGGCCAGCCTGGTCGCGCCGGCGAATTTCATCGACCTGCAACCCACGCTGACCCTCTATCCCTCCGACCGGCTGACGCTGGCCCTGGGCTGGAACCTGCTGCGGAAGCAGCGCCAGGCCGATGCCGTCTATCTCACCCCGTCGCCGGCGACGCCGCTGGCCGGCAGTACCGGCGGCTCGTCGGAGATCGGCCAGCAATTCCGTTTCGAGCCGATGTGGAAGCCGACGCCACGGCTGGAACTGCGCGCTGCCTATGTGCACTTCGAGGCGGGTGCGGCGATACGCCAGGCCGGCGGCTCCGACGTCGACTTCGGCATGCTGTCGGCGGCATGGCGCTTCTGAGCGGCACGCGCCTACGCAACGACAGCAAGCTCGTCGTCGAAGATCGAATCCGCCTGAGCCTCCTGGTACACCGTTGCAGAGATGCCGGACGGCGATCCGATCCCCGGAGCCTGCACCGGCGGCACGGCAAGGCCGTCGGCGCAGCGCCGTGCATACTCCTTCGGTGTCAGGCCCGTACAACGCCGGAAGGTCCGGCAGAAGTGGCTCTGGTCGCAGAAGCCGGCGGCGAGCGCGATGTCCCCGATCGGCCGCTCGCCGGCTGCGAGCAGGCCCGCCGCCGTCTCCAGACGCAGGTACAGGAGGTATTCCATCGGGCTGCAGGCAGTGCTGCCGCGAAACTGTCTGGCGAAATGGAAACGGCTCATGCAGGCCGCCCGTGCCAGATCCTCGAGTCCGATGCGCTCTCCCAGATGGGCCAGCATATAGGCATGTACCCGCCGCAGGGCCCGGCGATTCAGGCCGTTGCTTGGCCGGCACACGCCATCGCCGATGACGTCATGACCCCGGGGTGCCGCTTCCCTGGGGTCGGCCGGGGCCGACAGCGCGTCCCCTTCCATAGACCTGTCGCTCATGCCACTCCTCCATGTCGTGAGCCCGATCCCAAGCTAGTTCCATGACGTGGCGGAGTCTTTGGCGCGATCTGAAAAATCCTGAAATTGGCGGCATGCGGCCGGCTTACTCGGCGTAGCGGGTATCGGTCGGCCCGAAGCCGAAGATGTATACGGTGGCCGCCGCGTCCCCGGTCCGCGCGAAGTGCGGGCGCTCTGCCGGCGGGGCTTGCGCACGCCAGTCCAATCAATCGGCGGCATCGGCGGCGACAGTAGCCGGCACCAGCCACCGGGTGCGGGATCGCTATGAGTCAGCAGACATCCAGCCAGCGTCGGTCCCTTCTGCAGGGCCTCGCCGCCGGCTGCGGACTGGCCCTGGCGCCCCGGGGCTTTTCCAGGCAAGCGGAGAACGGCATGGCCGACCTGATCGTACGCAACGCAAGAATCACCACGCTGGACCCGAAGCAGCCGGAAGCGGCCGCCATGGCCGTTCGCGACGGCCTGATCGCCGCCGTGGGGGACGAAGCCGCGATCATGAAGCTCAAGGGGGACTCGACGAAGCTCATCGACGCCGGCGGCCGGCGCCTCATCCCTGGCCTGAACGACAGCCACATCCACCTGATCCGCGGCGGCCTCAACTACAACATGGAGCTGCGCTGGGATGGGGTGCGCAGCCTGGCCGACGCCATGGCCATGCTCAAGGCGCAGGTCGCCCGCACGCCAGCGCCGCAGTGGGTGCGCGTGGTCGGCGGCTTCACCGAGCACCAGTTCCGGGAAAAGCGCCTGCCGACGCTGGACGAGATCAACCAGGCCGCCCCCGATACGCCGGTATTCATCCTGCGCCTCTACGACCGGGCCCTGCTCAACCGCGCGGCGCTGCGCGCCATCGGCTACGGCAAGGACACGCCGAACCCGCCGGGTGGCCTGATCGAGCGCGACAAGGCCGGCAATCCCACCGGACTGCTGCTGGCCAAGCCCAATGCCCTGATTCTGTACTCGGCGCTGGCGGCAGGGCCCAAGCTGCCGCCGGAGTACCAGGTCAACTCCACGCGCCACTTCATGCGCGAGCTGAACCGTCTGGGCGTCACCTCGGTGATCGATGCCGGCGGCGGCTTCCAGAACTATCCGGAGGACTACCAGATCATCCAGCAGCTGCACCGCGACGGTGAGCTGACCCTGCGCATCGCCTACAACCTGTTCACCCAGAACAAGGGTGGCGAACTGGCGGACTTCAAGCGCTGGACCGGCATGGTCAAGCCCGGCGACGGCGATGCCATGCTGCGCCACAACGGCGCCGGCGAGATGCTGGTGTTCTCCGCGGCGGATTTCGAGGACTTCCGCGAGCCGCGTCCCGACCTCTCGGGCAGCCTGGAGGGTGATCTCGAGCCGGTGGTGCGCCTGCTGGCCCAGCAGCGCTGGCCGTTCCGCATCCATGCCACCTACGACGAGAGCATCACGCGCATCCTCGACGTCTACGAGAAGGTCAACAAGGATGTCCCGTTCAAGGGCCTGCACTGGTTCCTCGATCATGCCGAAACGATCAGCGCGCGCAACATCGAGCGCGTGCGCGTCCTGGGCGGCGGCGTCGCCATCCAGCACCGCATGGCCTACCAGGGCGAGGACTTCGTCGAGCGCTATGGCGCCAAGGCCGCGCAGGCCACGCCGCCGGTGCGCCAGCTGCTGGCCGCGGGGGTGCCGGTCGGCGCCGGCACCGATGCCACGCGCGTGGCCAGCTACAACCCCTGGGTGGCGTTGTACTGGCTGGTCACCGGCCGCACCATCGGCGGCTTGCCGCTGTACGGCGAGAACAACCTGCTGGAGCGTGAGCAGGCGCTGCGGCTCTACACCGAGGGCAGTGCCTGGTTCTCCGCCGAGGAGGAGCGCAAGGGGCGCCTGGCCATTGGGCGCTACGCCGATTTCGCGCTGCTCTCCGGCGACTACCTCAAGGTGCCGGAAGAGCAGATCAAGGACCTGACGAGCCTGTTGACCGTGGTCGGCGGCCGCATCGTCCACGGCAGTGGTCCCTTCGGACCGCTGGCGCCGGCGCTGCCCAGGCCGATGCCCGACTGGTCACCCGTGGCGCACTACGGCGGCTACCAGGGCGCAACGCTGGCACAGGCGCAGCGGGTCGTGCAGGCCAGCCACCGCCATCACGGCACCACCCCCTGTGCCGTCCATGGCCACGCCCACGCGGCCCGGCATGCGGCGCCCACCAGCGACCTGCAAGCCTTCTGGGGCGCCGTCGGCTGCGCCTGCTTCGCGTTCTAGGGCCCATGGCAACGCAGACCCGCGAGCCCGCCGCAGGCGCCTGGGCGCCGCTGCGGGTGCCGACTTTCCGTGCGCTGTGGCTGGCCATCCTCGCCGGCAACGTCGGCACCTGGGTGCACGACACGGCGGCCGCCTGGCTGATGGCGGACCTCAGCGATGCGCCGCTGATGATCGCCGCGGTGCAGTCGGCCACGACGGTGCCGGTGGTGTTGCTGGCCCTGTTCGCCGGAGCCCTCGCCGACATTGTCGACCGCCGTCGCTACCTCATGCTGGCGCAGGCCTGGATGTTCGCGGTGGCCAGCCTGCTGGCCCTGCTGGCGCACCGGGGCCAACTGACCCCAGAACTCCTGTTGATGCTGACCTTCGCCCTGGGCTGCGGCGCCGCCATGAGCATGCCGGCGCAGAACGCAACAACCCCGGAGCTGGTGCCACGGGCCATGCTGGGCTCCGCCGTGGCGCTCGGCTCGCTCAGCATGAACATCGCACGCTCCATCGGTCCGGCACTGGGGGGACTCGTCGTCGCGCAGTTCGGGGCCGCCTGGGCCTTCGCGCTCAACGCCCTCACTTTCCTCGGCGTGCTGCTGGTGCTATGGCGCTGGCGCCGCGATCCCGCGGCCAGTGCCTTGCCGCCGGAACGCCTCGGCGGCGCACTGCGCAGCGGCCTGCGCTACGCCGCCCATGCGCCCGCGCTGCGCGCCGTGCTGGTGCGCAGCGCCGCCTTCCTGCTGTTCGGCAGCGCGCTGGCGGCGCTCTTGCCGGTGGTCGTGCGCAGCGGCCTGCAGGCCTCCGCCAACGTCTACGGGCTGCTGCTGGGTGGGATCGGTGCCGGCGCCGTGGCCGGGGCCTTGATGCTGCCGCGCCTGCGCCGGCGCTGGAGCCGCGACCGGCTGGTGACCTGGGCCACGCTGGGCTACGCCGGCTGCATGCTGCTGGCGTCACAGGTTCCGCCGATCCACTGGCTGCTGCCTGCGATGCTGCTCGCCGGCTTCTGCTGGATCTGCGTGCTCTCTTCCTTGCAGGTCGCCTCGCAGATGGCTGTTGCAGGCTGGGTGCGCGCCCGCGCCCTGTCGCTCTACATCGTCGTGTTCTCGCTGGGGATTGCCTCCGGCTCCCTGCTATGGGGAACGATCGCGCAGCTCGGTTCCACCGCACTGGCGCTGCAGCTGGCGGCGGTCGGTGCCTGCGCCGCCCTGGTTCTGGTGCGCTCCTGGTCGCTGGACGGCAGCGATGGCCTCGACCTCGCTCCTTCGGCGCACTGGCCGCAGCCCCTGGTGTCGCAGGAGCCGGAGCACGATCACGGTCCGGTCCTCATCACACTGGAGTACAGCGTGGCCGATGAGAATCGCGGACGATTCCTGCGGTTGCTGGCACAACTCGGCCAGGGCCGCCGCCGTGATGGAGCGCTGGACTGGGACGTGTTCGAAGATTCCGCTGAACCAGGGCGCTACCTGGAGAGCTTCGGCACCGCTTCCTGGCTGGAGCACCTGCGCCAGCACGAGCGCGTCAGCCAGGACGACCGCCGCCTGCAGGAGGCCATCCGCGAGCTGCAGCGCGAGCCCGGCTACCCGCGGATCCGCCATTTCATTGCCAGCCGGCCATAGACCAACAGGGAGAAGCGCATGTCCTGCCGCAAGCTGCAACTGACCACCGTGGTACTGCTCGCCGCTGTCGGCCACAGCCTGCCCGCCCTGGCGGAATCCTGCGGCACGGACACTGCGGGCCAGGTACGCGGCATTCCCCTGGAGGCGGATGGACAGGAGAAATACAACGCCGGCTGGTCAGCCTATTTCGACAATGACGTTCTGGTACCGATCAATCGCGACGAGGACTATACGGGCGGCTTCGCCTTCACCTACGCCGGGCGCCGCGCACAACAGTGGTGGGTCTCTCTGGACCGGCCGCTCGGCGGTCTCGATAGCCTGCTGGGAATCGAGCGGCAGGGCTGCGGCAGCCGCTTCACCCTGCACAGCCTGCAGGTCGGCGTAGTCGCCTTCACGCCGGGCGATATCGAAATCCCCACCGTCATCCCTGGAGACCGGCCCTACGCCAGCCTGGTCTACCTGGCCAACGGCCGCAACTACATCCGCAGCAAGGACGACCCCGCCTGGCACACCAGCTTCTCCATCGGCGTCATCGGCCTCAAGCTAGCCCGCGCCGGGCAGAACGCCATCCACAGTGCCCTGGGTATCGCAGAGGCCGAGGGCTGGGACCACCAGATTTCCAACGGCGGCGAACCGACCTTCCGCTATACCGTCGCGCGCCAGGCCCTGATCGCCTCCAACTTCCAGCGCGAACGCACCGAGTTCGAGTTGAAGCATTCGCTGGCGGGCAGCGTCGGATACCTGACCGAGGCCAGCGCCGCGCTTTCCCTGCGCTGGGGTCGCATCAACACCCCCTGGTGGAGCTTTCCGCCCGAGCGCGTCGAGTACATCGCGGAACCTGCTCCGGTGATCGGAGGCAGCGACATCCGGCCGGGTTCGCGCGAGCTCTATCTATGGGGTGGCATCAAGGCGCGGGCACGTGCCTACAACGCCTTCCTGCAAGGCCAGTTCCGGGATAGCGACCTGGAATACAGCCACAGCGACCTGCGCCCCTTGATCGGTGAGGCCTGGGCGGGTGTCACTGCGCAGATCAGCCGGGAATACCGGCTGTCCTACGTCATGCGCTACCAGAGCTCCGAACTGAAAGATGGCCCCGGTGATCGCGAGGTCATCTGGGGCAGCCTGTTCCTCAGCCGGGACCTGTAAGGGGCGAAGACGGTTCGTTTCAAAGTGGCCGCAGATATCTAGCGCTCGATCGACTCCGAGGATCGCCAGAACTGCAGGATCACATCGCTGAACCTCTCAGGGCATTCCTCAGGAATGTAGTGACCACACCCCGTCAAGACATTGCCGCGAACATTGGTGGCTACATCCTGAATCGTTCTGGCCAGAGATTCGCCGACCCCTCCCTCACCGCCAACCGCCAGGATCGGCATGGAAAGCTTGTTCGACGACAATGCCTTGGCCTGGGCGAGGCTCTGCTCGCCAAACGCCTCGCGATAGTACTCAAACCCGGCGCGCGCAGCTCCGGGACTGGAAGAGATGCGGACGTATTCATCCAGGGATTCCGCATCGATGGTCCATGGGCGCATGGACTTTTTCGTGAACATCCAGGTCAGGAACTCACGTTCGCGGCCGTGAACCAAGAGCTCCGGCAAGCCATCAAGACGGTTGAATGCGAAATGCCATGTCTTGATATTCTGAGCCTCGCTTGGAATCCCGCTGAACGCCGGAGACACACCGGGGATGGATGCTTCGCTCAATACCAGGCGACGAACGTCGCCCGGGAACTTGGCGGCATGGAAGTAGCTGATCCAAGTCCCTACGTCGTGACCCACGACATCCACGCGCCCCTCGATGCCCACCGCCTTGATGAAGGCATGCAAGTCATTCGCCATGGTATCAGCGTCGTAGCCGGAGGCCGCTTTCTCGCTATCTCCGAATCCTCGAGGATCGACGGCGTAGACCTTTCGGCCAGACTGCACAAGCTGCGGGATCATCGCCCTCCACGCGAACCAGCTCTCCGGCCAGCCGGGAACCAGGATGACCGGCTCGCCCTGGCCCGACACAACGTAGTGCAATCTCACCCCATTTGCTTCGACCGCAAGGTGCTGAAGGCTTGATGGCATTGGGGTGGCGGTACCGGTCGCAATATGTCGTGACGAGACTGCTGGATCTGCAGCGAATGCGGCACCGCCCATCGCCGCGACCAGGAAGAGCACAATGGGAACGTATGGCATTGATGTCCTTCTCTCGGAGTGAGGTCAACTTCTGGTGATGGACGCACCACCGTCAACCAGCATGGCCGATCCCGTGACAAAAGAAGCCTCGTCGCTCGCCAGATACAGAACCGACATGGCCAGTTCCTCGGGCGTCGCCACTCGCTTCAACGCATGCAAGCCAGTAATGAATTCCTGGGATTCGGGCGTATTGTTCAAACCGCGGTACATCGGTGTATCCACGGCACCAGGCAGCACTGAGTTGACGCGTAGACCCTTCGGCCCGAACTCGCAGGCCAGTGCCTGCGTAAGTCCGATCAAGCCGGATTTGCTCGCCGCATATGCCGCACTACCTGGGAATGCGAAAGTGTATCCGACAAAAGTCGACGTAAAGATGAGCGATCCACCTGCTTTCTTGAGCAATTCGGGAATTTGGTGCTTGGCGCCGAAGAAGGCACTGCTCAAATTTGTGTTGAGTACGTCCATCCAGCTCGCCTCGGATAGCTGGGTGCTGTCGCCGCCTTCACCTACAGTGCCCGCGTTGTTGAACGCGATGTTCAGCTTGCCGAAGCGGCCGATAGCCAAGTCCACCAACGCCTTTGCGTAGCTCTCTGATCTGACGTCACCCGCCAGGGCTAGCGCGATACCGCCGTCGGCACTGATTTCTCCGACGACATCGTCGAGATCGCTCTTGCGACGAGCTCCAATCACGACCTTTGCTCCCTCTTTCGCGAACAACCTGGCGGTTGCGCGGCCAATGCCCGAGCTGGCCCCCGTGATGATGGCCACCTTTCCCGTTAGTCGATTCACGTAGGTGCTCCTGCTGATGTCGCCTCAACGATCGAGCCGACCTTGGCTAGTTAAGATCATCGCCAAAGCCACTCGATTGGATGAGGCTGCGTGGATTGGGACAATGGTGCGATTCGATCACGTACCAAGACCCCTGCATGTCGAGTTTCTGAATCATCGCGTCCATCAAAAATTTCAGAATCCGCCTGAAGACGCGCGTAATCCCTAGGGGTCATTCCGACCAGACGCCGGAAATTTCGTGAGAAATGACTTTGATCGCAAAAGCCGAGCACTGCTGCGACTTCGCAAATCGAAAGATCGCCTTCTGCCAGCAGTTCCTTGGCGCGCGCAATACGGGCACTGAGGAGATAGCCCATGGGACTGCTGCCGGTGCTTTGGCGAAACAGCCGGGCGAAGTGAAAGCGACTCACGCATGCAGTGCTCGCAATCTCCTGAAGAGTCAGCTTTTCTCCCAACCGGTCGCCGATGTATGAAAAAACTTTCGAGAGTGCTCTCCGGCTGAGTCCCCGGCTCTGAGCAGTACTCCGGCGGTGCATGCCGGCATCGAGCATCGGGACTTCGACTGGGCGCGTCATGTTCAGACTTGGGTCCATCTGGCTTCCCCGTTGTTGTAGATGCGGGGATGACGCTATTCCCTGGTTCTGAAAGAGTCCTTGGAAAAACCTGAAATGTTCTGATTGGTTCGACGCGGGCGTCGGAGCGTAGCCAGTCCTCGTGCCAATGGCTTCGCGGAGAGCTTCAGCTAAGTAACTGATAATATTTGACTATTAACGGAGGCATGCCCCTCTTAAGTTGAGCAGATGGCTGTATCCGAGCACGGCCGTACCACCGATAGCATCGGAGTCCAAGCACCCGCCCAACCAGAAGACACAAAGTGTGGGCTCTTCTCCTCCTGAACGAGGCCGGCACAATGAAACCTCACGCTTTTCGCCTGGGTGCGGGACTCACCTGCAAGCACAAGTTTCTCTACCTGTTCATCGCTGCTTTTCTATTGGGCCTGTTCCAGGCTCCAGCGCATGCCGCAAGCAAATCGCCAGCCCCACAGAGCCTTGAGGCCTCAGTCAATGGTGTGCAGTTGCACTACTTGCGCGCAGGCAGTGGTCCGGCTGTTGTTCTTCTGCACGGTTACGCCCAGACGAGCCGCATGTGGCTCCCCCTCATCCCTGAACTCGCGAAGACCCACACGGTCATCGCGCCGGATCTGCGCGGCGCGGGAGGCTCTTCAAAACCTGAGTCCGGCTACACAAAGAAGAACATGGCGCAGGATATCCACGCGCTGACCGCGGCCCTGGGTTTTCATCAGGTGAAGATCGTGGGACACGACATCGGCCTGATGGTCGCCTACTCCTACGCCGCGCAGTATCCAGACGACGTCGACCGCATTGTGCTGATGGATGCTTTCCTGCCTGGCGTGGGCGACTGGAAGAACGTATGGCTGATGCGTGACCTCTGGCACTTTCATTTCTATGGTGAAGTGCCGCTCAAGCTGGTTAAAGGTCGCGAGCGAATCTACTTCGAGCACTTCTGGAACGATTTCGCGGCTGACCGAAATCACTCGGTGTCGGAGGCAGACCGGCAGTTCTACGCGAAGGCCTATGCGCAGCCTGGCGGCATGCGCGCCGGATTCGAGTACTTCAGGGCTTTCGAGCAGGACGCGAAGGACAACGCGGAACTGTCAAAGGTCAAGCTGAACATGCCGATGCTCGTGCTCACCGGAGAAAGGGCCTCCGGCACCTTCCTGATCGACCAGGGCAAGCTCGTCGATAGCAACGTGCAAGGCATCGTCATCAAAGGAAGTGGCCACTGGTTGATGGATGAAGCGCCGGCGCAGGTCATTCCTCTGCTTCTTGAGTTCCTCAACAAGTAGTGGAGATGACCATGCAATCCATCACGAAAGCATTTGCGGTTGTAGTTCTTGTCTTGATGTGCGGGGTCATCGCCGCGGAAGGCGGCCCGATCCGGGACCGATTTACTCCAGACGAAATCGACAGCAAGGTCCAGGCAGTGCCAGGAGTGGGTAGTTCCGGCGTGGCAGGCATACGAACCGTAGTTCTACACGGGAACCCGTCGCAACCTGGGCTTTACACGATTCAACTGAGAGTGCCCGCTGGCACAACCATACAGGCCCATCATCATCCGGATGGCCGGACTGTCACGGTCGTCTCAGGAGTCTGGAGATTCGGCTATGGCCAGCGTTTCGATAGCTCGGCGCTGAAGGTTCTGACTGCGGGCAGCTTCTATACCGAGCCGCGGGATGATCCCCACTTCGCGCAAACCGGCAGCGAGCCCGCCGTTGTGAATATCACCGGCATCGGCCCGACGGGAACGCACTACGAAGATCCGAAAAACGACCCCTCAATCAAGAAGTAAGGTCCGGGCAAGAACATGCCGATGCCCATTAGCGTTCCGCCTGAAGATGGGCATCGATGAACCACAGCTGCTTGTCGATCTCACGCGATATTTCAGTGAAGAGATCGGCAGTATTGGCATCGCCAAGATTACTCGAACGATCAATCGCATTGCGTGCCGCCTTGCCAAACAGAGCCAATCTGTCGGCGACCGCAGCGACATAGTGGAGCCCATCGATGATCTCCAGCGGAAAATCCGCCAGTGCGGAGCGTGCGGCTACCAGCCGGGCGGTACCGTCGGCGCGCCCACCTAAGGCGGTAATCCGCTCCGCCAGCATGTCGCCATGCTCCTCGACGACCTCGGCGAGTTTGTCGAAGAGTTCATGGAGTGCAATGAAGTGGGGACCCTTGACGTTCCAGTGAGCATGTTTGACCTGGGTAAATAGATCAACAGCATCAGCGAGTCGATCCTGCAGCAAGGGAATAATCTTTTCGCGGATGGATATTGAAAGATCGATTCTCGTGTCGTACATGGTGATCTCCGCAAGACCAATGGGGCGCGTGAGCAACATAGGGTGGCCGTTGTTGCGGGAGTGGGGTAGTACGTTCGTGCGCTTCTATACAGGGCGAGTATCCTGTTTTGAGCGCCCCCAATCCTGCCCCCTGTCACCGAGCAAGTCCCCAAGCGCTACCAATGGCCGGGTTATCCACAGCACTCCCAGAAGTAGCTTAATCTCATAGGTGCCAAGTTACCCCTGAGTGAAGGTTGAATCCGTGCAGGACAATTCGCAACAAGAGGCGCCTGAATTTGGGGGACCCAGCGACCAAAGCCACGAAGCCAAAGAAGGCGGCGGACCTGGCGTCCTCCGCGCTGCGACTTGGAGTTGGGGGGTCCTTCTCTTGTTGGTGCTGCTCAACTCTCTGAGTATCGCCAATCGCTGCCTGATGCATGCGTTTTCAATTGACATTATCGCGGACCTGCGCCTGAGCCTCGTGCAGTTCAGTTTGCTTACAGGATTCGCCTTCACCTTCTTCTTCGCCCTGTCCGGCCTCGCAATGGGGACCTTGGCCGATCGCCTGAATCGACCACGTCTTATTGCGGCGGGTGCATTGGTCAGCAGTGTAATCATGGCGGCTACAGGAGCGGTTACCAATTTTTCACAGATGCTCGCTGCTCGCACGCTGAGCGGGATTGGGGAATCCGCCCTTTCGCCTGCAGCACTCGGACTGTTGGGGGATCTTTTCTCGAGGAACCGACGCGCATTGGCGATCGCCCTGTTCAATCTCGGTCTGCCCATCGGAGTCAGCGCCGCCTATATAGCTGCGGGAACCTACGGCGCAACCATGGGGTGGAGAAGCTGTTTTTCCGCCATTGGAGTTTTCGGCGTCCTGCTTGCACTACCCATACTGTTGTTTTCCGACCAACGCTCCAAGAGGCATGCCTTGAGCACGGACTCAAAGAAATCGACTGCGAATCTTCTGCGAGAGACCTGGCGTGTACTGGTCGGATCGCCAGCGCTAAGCCTTGCGATTCTTGGCGGTGTCCTGGCGCTTTTTGCCGGCGGAACCCTAGTCCTCGGACAGCTTTGGCTGGTTCAGGAGCGCGGCTTCGACAAATCCCATGCTCAGAATATCGTGGGTGCGATGTTCCTGGCGGGCGGCATTGCCGGTTCGTTAATCGGTGGGATGGGCGGCGATTACATGCAGGCGAAGCGTAGGGGTGGACATCTCTACTTCCTCGCAATCGTATTCGCCATCTGTGCTCCGTTTGGATTTATCTATCGATTCATGGACCCTTCAGGCGTGATGTTCTATGTGTGCATGTTCATTGAATGCATGTTGCTCACGGTCGGATATGCTCCGCTGTTCGCGTTCATCCAGAGCGTAACACCCTCTCACGTGCGATCAACAATGATCGCCTTCGCTCTTCTCTGCACATCACTACTGGGGAATTCACTGGGGAATCTTTTCGTAGGTTACCTGGCAGAGGCTTTCATCTCCGCGAATGTGAGGGAGCCCATTACGAGTGCGACCTTGATAGGGACGATCCCGTTCGTACTCACAATTCCCTGCTTCTATCTTGCGGCTCGAGCAGCGCAGCATGGACAAACTGCTCCAAGTGCATTCTCTGGTGCAGATCGATCGATCTGATTTCAATTCAGGTTCTGCTGTCAGTCCCGAACCTATAGCGAAGCTGGCAGCCAAACATCCTCGGCTCACCGTAGGTTGCTCCGGTGACTCCAAACGCATCGTACGTCTGCAGGATCTTGTTGATATACGTCTTGTCGGTGGCGTTGGTCACGAACAGAGAGAGATCGACCTTCGATCTGAATACCTCGTTCCATTCGGCACGCAGGTTGACCAAGCCGAATCCGGGGATGGTTTGCGGGGGAGGAGTATCTCCCTTCATCGATGACTGGTACGAGTAATTTGCGAAAAGCTCAACGTTACCGACGTCTGGCTTCAGGGGCAGGCGAATGCTCCCGCCAATGCTGACCTTGTTTTTCGCTGCGTATGGAAAGGGGGTCCCGGACAAGTCTCCGAGCACAGGAGATTCAAAGCGGTTGTATTTGGCCAGGACATAAGAGCCAGACAGAAAAATCTGCGAGCCAGGAGCAAACGCCAAAGCCCCCTCAAGCTCCAATCCCTTTATCGTTGCGGATGCCGCATTTTCGACGATCGGTGCTACGAGATCATTGATCTGAGCGGCTACTGTTCGTTGAATGTCCTTGTAGTCCGCGATGAACCCATCCACATTGATTCTTGTCTTGTAGCTGAAGAAATCCCATTCTGACTTAACTCCGATCTCGACATCTGTTACATGCTCAGGCTGGAACTTACTGAACGTCGCATGCAACGGTGTCTGGACATTGAATCCCCCGCTCTTGTATCCGCGACGGCTGACGATGTACGCAATAGCCTGAGCGCCGAAGGCGTAGTCCAACCCGACATGCCATGTGGGGGCGTGGAATGTCGCAGCAGGAGACACCACGCAGTCCGGCACCATGCCCGACGTGACAACGCATGCATTGCCAAACGTTGGTATGTAGATATTGCTGTTCTGCGAAGCCTTGTCCCATGTATACCGAAACCCGGCTGTCAGGTTGAAGCCATCAAGCCACAGCTCCCTCTGAGAGAACCTGTAGGTGCCTTGACCATACACGGCATAGCTTCGGTTTGTGCTACTTCCCTCGACAACTACAGCAATGGGGGTATAGGCGCCACCGGAACTCGGAACAGGCAGTGCAACATTGAATCCTGGCGTCCCAAGAGGCCTGTTGTACTGCATGTAGCCCCCAACAACCCACTTCAGGCTTTTCTCGAATGATGTGCCAGCCAGTTGCAACTCCTCGTTGAACTGCGCCCCGGCTCCTGCCCATTTGCGCGGAGCCGTTACGTCCTGGATCGGAAAGCTGGTGTTATCAAAGTCAAAAATGCCGGTGGTATCTTTCTCGACCTGGTAGGCTGCAATATTCTTCAGCGTGAGTGAGTCCGTCACCTCCCATCGTGCGATATCGAAAAAGCCGTAGTCCAACTGCCGATCGACTGGTAATGACGAATAGGCGGTGTAGCGCGGGCCTCGTGCCCGCTGCTCCGCGAGAAAGGTGTATATGTCGGGAAACGCGTTCGATGCCAGGCTGCCAGGCTTCACGTCATACAGGCTGTGGCCCTTCCCATGTTGATTGACGCGCGAGAGGGTTGCGATCAGGGAGTTCTCGAACGCGGGAATGGGACGATAGAGAATCGACATGCGGTAACTTTGGCTGTTCCGGTCGTCATAGTCCCGCCCTGCAAAGTAAGGCCCGACATCCTTGGTATATCCATCCCGATAACCCAGATTGGTTGAGACTCTGACTGCGAGTTTGTCGCCCGCGATGGGGATGCTGATGGCAGCCTCAAATCCACGCGCGTTGAAGTTCCCAAGCGTCAGTTGGCCGTATCCCCCCAATCTGTCCGATGGCATCTGCGGAGAAAACAGGACCGCTCCGCCTGTTGTGTTGCGCCCGAATAAGGTCCCTTGTGGCCCTCTCAACACCTCGACACTTTTGGCATCAAAGAATTCCCCGGCGCCGAAGCCACCGTGATCGAATGACCCGGCTGCGTTTTGTCCATTGATGAGCGGCACCTCGGAAAAATAGGTGGCAACCCCTGGACCCGCCCCCATTGATGACCCTTGGCCGCGGATTACAAAAGCGGAGCCCTGACCGGCGTTGTTGTTTATCACAAGCGAAGGCACGAACATCGCCAGATCTTCTGCGTTTGAAATGTTCCTCTCCCGAAGATCGCTTGAGCTAAAGGGGCTGATCGCAATCGGAACATCCTGTGCGCTTTCTTCGTAGCGCCGCGCGGTCACGATGACCGGCGGGAGTGTGATGGCCTCTGTACTCTCTACCTGCGATTCCCGGGCCTTTTGCAGCTCGCTTGAATCGCGTCCGTCTTCAGACTCCGCGTCGCCAGACCCGCTCCCCGGCACGTCAGCCGTCCCTGGAGACCCAGTGGGAGTGGACCGAGCCGATGGCTCTTGATCTTCAGCTTGGGCTTCCGAGGCGGCCGTTCCCTCCACCACGTGTGGCTGACCCGCAGAAGCAGTGCAAACATGCACGAAGTTGAGGGAAATGGTGAACGCCACAAATAGCCCCCTTGCAGACCATCCGGGCAAAAATGCGCGAACAGTGACTGGCGGGGATCCATGCGCCGCCAGCGCGAATCTGTCCATGCCCCCTCCTTTCACTTTTCTTTTTTCTGGAGCCTTTCTTTGTCCGCGAGACCCGCGCCGTCCTAGCCGCAACTCGAGCAACACGGCAGAAACAGTATCACGGGTATATCTTCGTCAGTAGATTGAGCATGACCTCCCAAGAATCGGCCGCATAGCTATTCGCTCCTTCCGAAGGGGGCATAGAACGTCCGTGCTCGCTACGGGCCGGAGCAATACTGCCTGATTGTTGCTGGGCAACCACTCGGGCCAACCCGAGCCATCCACCGTTGAGGGAACAGGGGTTCCAGGCGGAAGACATGCCGCTAGGCCTCAACAACCGCGGGGGCTTGTAGAATATCCAGGAGTGCCTTTGCCGCTACGAGGTCCGTTGTGGAAAAGCCTTCTGTGAATCGATGATAAATCCCTTGCAGGCAGGTCGCTCCCCCTTTTGAATCTCCCTGCAGCTGCCGTAGACGCGCCAGGCTTACTGCGGTCCTGAGCTCCCACGACAAGGCTTCTTGCTGAGCCGCCAGATCCAGCGACAGCCTGAAGCAATTCTCGGCCTCAGCGAGCGCCAGTTGGCCGCCGCGAGCAAGTAAGATTTCGCCCCTGATCCGTAGCTGTTCTGGCTTGCACCATCGCGCCCCGGTCCGTTCGGCCTCCGCGAGGGCGCTGTCGATCACCTCCAGTGCTTCGGCATCTTTACCGCACTTCCACAGCCCCGCTGCAAGTTCGATCGTAAGATGCTCGCACCCCATTGGCTGTTTGGCAGCAACGAGTTCCTCAATTCCCGTTCGAAGACGCTGGAGTGCAGGGTACGCACCGCGTCTCACTTCCAGTGCAGCGGCGAAACATCGAGCCCATGCAACTTGCAGAGGCAGCGCGTATTTTGTTGCCAGGTTAAGTAGCGACATGGCGGTCTCTTCCGCCATTCGCAAATCCCCACTCAACATGGCCACCGGGTAGGCGGCATATTGGTATCGATAGCAGAGCTTCAGAACGTCGGCAGTGCTGTCAGAGGCCTCGTCGAGACGACCACTTGCCGTTTGAATCGCTTGATCGGCGAAACCCTGAAGCCAGAGCACCCGCGCATGAGTGTTTAAGTAAGAATCCCGATCGGAGCGGAAAAATGGTATGCGCTGCATCCGGACGGTTTTTTGTCGGGGGCAACGATCGAGGTAGAGCTTCGCCCGACGCTGCTCACCCATGAGGCTCAGGATCATCGCCATCAGGACGTCCCCGGCTGATGCCCAGACAGGATCTACCTGAGATGATGCCAAACAACAGTATCGCTCTGTGTATTTCAGAGCTGCTGAACAATCCAAATCGCCGAGCCGGTTGCCGACCAGACTGATCAAAGCAAACATCTGGTATCGGCAGTCCCCCAGGCCTTCCGCAATCTGAAGAAGATGGCGATACCTGGCCTCCAATTCAACGACTGAAAGGAAGGTGCCCATTTGCACCTGTGCTTCTGCTATGCCGAGCTGCATGGCGACCCGAGAATCGCTTTGCGCACATGACTGAGCAGCGCGCAGCGCCTGATCTATACGTGTCCTCCACTCGTCTACGAGAGTGAACTGTCGCCACAGCGGCCCCATGGCAATGACAATTTCGATGCCTATGCCCGCTTCTCCCTCCGGAGCGAACGCCCAATCCAACGCCAGACGAACATCGTCAACCAATCGAGCGTACCTGGTGATCCACTCTGCGAGCGGCTCCACTTCCCATTCTTCCGCCGAGCGCCTCGCAACGGCCATATGATAGGTCGCATGGCGCCGCGCGACCTGTTGTGCGTCGTTGCGCTCACCGAGCTTCTCCAATGCATAAGCGCGGGTTGTCTCCAGCAGCCGATATGGAGCATTCTCATCGCCGGCCTGAATTGAAATCAGCGATTTCTGGGAAAGGCTTGCGATGCTATCCAAGGCGTCTGTGGAATCGGCGTCCGAGCTGGCGAGGACAGCGCTTGCTGCCTCAAGCGTAAAAGAACCGGCGAAGACTGCAAGACTGGAGAGCGATTGGCGATCAGATTCTGTCAAGAGCTCGTAGCTCCAATCGAGAGCGGCTCGCAAGGTTTGATGCCGAGGAAGTGCAGTCCTGTGTCCGCCAGCCAGTAGCCGGAAGCGGTTATCCAGACGCCGGGTGAGCTCGTCGATCCCGATGGTTGCTGCGCGCGCCGCTGCGAATTCAATTGCGAGCGGAAGGCCATCCAGCCGCCTACATAGAACCCCTATTGTTTTTGCGTGCCTTTGATCCGGAGTAAAGGCTGCCTGCGCTGAGTGCAGGCGAGACACAAACAATTTTGCGGATCCGGTTGAAAGTACTTCTTCCAGATTTTCGATACCGTCAGTTGGCACGTCCAACGGCTGCACCTGATAGATCTGCTCTCCATCGAGCCGAAGTGGTTCTCGACTGGTGCACAAAACACGCAACTGTGGCGCGGCGCGCATCAGCTGTTCGACCATGGCTGCGGCACTGCTGACCATGTGCTCGCAGTTGTCGAGAACAAATAGATAGTTCTTGTGGCCGATCGAGGCAACAACTCGATCCACGCTCAACGCGCTCGGCGGCAAGCCGAGGGCCATCGCGACTGACGACGGCAAGAGGTTTGGGTCGGCCAGCGGTGCCAGATCGGCAAATCGAACGCCGTCCGAAAACATTGGGGCCATCGCCCTTGCGGCATGAAGCGCAAGCTGAGTCTTCCCAATACCGCCTGCCCCAGTGAGGGTAACAAGCCGATGGTTCCGGAAAATTTCCTCAATATCCGACAAGGCCCCCTCGCGCGAGATGAGCGTTGAGACGGCAGCCGGAAGATTCGCTGTTTGCGCCCCAGCGGCACCCTGCATCCTGGATTCACTCACATCGCCGACGAATTGATATCCGTAGCCAGCGACAGTCCGGATAAGGTCCCTATCGGCCCCCAGCACCTTTCTAAGGCTGGAGATTCCTGCTTGGAGACTGTTCTCTTCGACTATTCGTCCCAGCCATACTTTGCTCAGCAACTCATTCTTGCTGACCGTTTCTCCGCGCGCTTCTACTAGCGACAGTAGTAGATCGAAGTTTCGGCTGCCTAAATCAACCGGACAACCATCCGCGAGAAATTCTCTCCTGTGACGAAGAATCTTGAATCGGCCAAACTCCAGGCATGATGGCTTGACAGGCATGAACTCAAATCCAGGTCGTTTTTTCGCGAGCCTTAACTCAACTCCATTCAAGAACAAGAACGCTTTAGTGGGAGATCGCTTGGAGTTGGATTCTTGGTCGCGATTATTGGGGGATCGGCACTATTGTGTCGGACACATCGATGACTTGGATGAAAATTATTTGCAATGTAAATAACTGCTTAAGTGATGGACGAACGCGTTTCCCTGAGTGGTTGGCGCGACATCCCCCCCGATTGGGGGGTAGCACTGGCACTCGGAGCCCAATCCACCACAACGGGAGATTGGACGTAAAGAAGGGGTACTGCGGAGAGCAGACCGTTGGCTTTCTGAGCGAAGCGGATGCCGGGGGGGCTCAGGGATTTGGGCCGAGGGAACGGCTTCTCCAGGGCCAGCTTTTACCTTTGGCGCAGCCAGTACGGCGGCGTGGAGATATCGGAATGGTCTCCGCCCAGGCTGCCCCTATGGGAGACAGTGGGCAGCAAAGACCTATGCGGTTGCCACCGAACTCCAAGCCCCGCCGAGACTCACGCCGGGCGGACATCGAAGTTTCCAGAGTGCCCGCAGCGAATTCGAAGCCTCGCTATTCATTTAGTGAATTTTTCCACTGAACGGCCGCACGATCGATGCCGCGAGGGGGTTGGAGGAATTCGAGAGTGACGCCATCCGGGCCACGCACATAGGCGAGACTCAAGCCATCGCGAACTCCCCCGCGAACTGTCTGGATCTCGCCGAGAGGGGGCCATCCCGCCGCTTCACAGCGCGTGAGCAACTCGGCCAAATCATCAACCAGGAAAGCGAGGTGTACCGAACCAACATCGCATGATCGCGGATGAATCTCCTTTCGATCTGATGGGGCCTGGTACTCCAATAGTTCTACCAAATGACCATCAGGAGCCTCTACCATTGCCAGCGTTAGTTCCGCGCCCTCTACGCCAACAAGGTTATCGAGGAATGCGCTGGCGGGGTAGTGAGCTTTGGTGGCCAGGCGGAACCCAAGCACCTCAATCCAGAAGCGCAGGGATTCGTCCAATGACGACACAGTGAAGCCCGTATGATCCGCTTGCCTTATTCCTGAAGAATGGATCGAGTGGTTCATGCTTTTTGCCTGAGGATGAGCGGCGCTAGACGGGTGACTGCCAGAAGCGGCGCAACTCCTCGCAGATGAAGTCAGTCTTCTCTTCAAATACCCAGTGGCCGCACTCCTCGATCACGCCGCCCTTGGCGTTGGTGGCGATAGCCTTGGCGCAGTCATAGCAATGATCGCCAAACGACACGCGACCCGCCCAAGCTAACATCGGCACGGATAACTTGGTCTTTGTGAGTTCAGCCGTCTGGGCTCCCATCTGTGGGATGTAGCCGTAGTGATTCAGGCTGGCGCGCAGATTGCCCGGTTGGCGCATCTGCGTCGCATAGGCTCGAACATCCTCCTCCGGAATGGCACTCGGGTTGTATGCGAAATCCCGGAAGAAATGGCGCAGGTACTGCTCTTCACGCCCTTCAATCAGGAAGCGCGTGATGTCCATATTCATATGCATGCCCAAATGCCAGTACGCCACGCGCGGATCGACATAGCCGGGGAAACTGAGGCCGAAGAACGGCGTTTCGATCGTCGCCAGTGACAGGGCTCGATCTGAAGCCAGGTAGGCCAGAGCCACCGAGGGAGGACCACCCAAGTCATGGCTGAGGATATGGAACTTTTCCACCCGCTCAGCCGCCAGGAGGTCAAGCATATCCTTTGCAATGGTCTTCGGCTCATATCCGTCAAACGGTTTGTCGCTATCGGCGTAGCCACGCAGGTCGGGCGCAATGAAGCTGTAGCTCCCATGCAGAGCTTCGATGATGGGTAGGAATTCGCGGTGATTCTGGGGCCAGCCGTGCATGCACAAGACTACGGGGCCTTTGCCGGCCGTAACGTAATGCAGGGCAACGCCATTGACCTTTGCGCGCTTGTGGGTGAGTGCAAGCATGATCGCTCCTGGCTGTGAATGAAGATGAACAACGCGCAAAAAAGCGGTTGTCGCGGTCTATTCAAGAAAATCCGGAAGGCAGGATGAATCGCGCATCAGGAACAAGGATTGAAACTTCATGCTGTGTGTGGGATATCCGTGCTTCTATGGAGAACCCGACGAGTGAAGAGCCGGCGTAAAAGCACGTTCATTCAAGCCCGTTTCTCTCCATTTTCAGCATAGTGCAGTTCACCCGACTGCCAGTTGCATCCCGTCAGGTAGGGGGATGTTCAAGGAGAGCACTCATGCGCAGCTGTTCATTTGCAGCCCCCCGAGCCGTCATTTTCATTTCACTGGCTTTGTTTGGCAGCCTGGCTGCGGCGGGCCCAATCCGGTCCGTTGGGAACATGACGTTCCTTGATGCCAATACCTTGGCTGTTGCTGACTGGCGCGGCGGTGAGATTCACGCGCTTCAGTTGCTCCCGCCGGCGAAAGCACAGAGCGGTCCCTTCAATCTGGGGGATATTTCCAATCCCATAGCTCGTGCGCTCAACACCCAGCCGGACAAACTGCGCTTTGAAGACATGGCATTCCGCCCTGGCTCGAATCTGGCGTACATTGCGCTCTCCGTAGAACAAAAGTCATCGACGCCAAAGCCGGCATTGGTCACGGTGGATTCAACCGGGCGGGTCGCCGTCATTGACCTGAACAAGGCGGTCCGGACATCCGCCGCGCTCACTGACGCCCCCGCCGCCGAAAAAAGACTGTGGAGGGACATTCCCGAAGCGGCCTATACCGTGACGGACATGGCCTACTACGAAGGAAAACTGTACGTTGCCGGGCTTTCGAATGCGTCTTTCGCCTCGACGCTGCGCGTATATAGCTACCCCTTCAGCGGATCTGGCTCGGCGACGAGCGTCGAGATGTATCACGCGGTTCACAACCAGACGGAAACGCGCGCCCCCATCCGGAAAATGGTGATCGCCTCGTTGAATGGAGTACCCACTCTCGTCGCTGCCTACACCTGCACGCCCCTGGTCACGATTCCTCTCAAGGATTTGAAGAATGGCGCCCACATCGTGGGAAAGACCATCGCCGAGCTGGGCTGGGGCAGCGCACCCGTTGACATGGTTACCTTCGATGTCGGTCAGGGGCCCATGGTGCTCCTTACCAACTCGCACAAATCCGCGGATCTCATGCCTGTATCCGCCATTGCAGAAGCAGCTCTCAAGCCAGGGCTGAGTACTCCCATCAAATGGCCGAATGAGCCTCTTCTGGGACTCAGGTCGACCTCGATTCCCATGTCCGGACTGGCTCAGTTTGGGTCACAAGACAAGGATTTTTTTGCTGCGCTTCGCAGAGACGAAGCCACGGGCGCGATGGAATTGGTGTCGGTCCGCAAGGGCGCATTCCTGAGACTCAGCGATTTCATAAACGAATACGACTTCGCAGGCTTCAAGTATCCGCCTGGAGAACAATGGAGCGGCACTCACAAAACGCTGCGCACGGACGAGGGCTTCTCCGATCTGGCCACACTGGGGAAGTGAGAGGGACACTCCCCATATGCACGCTGCTGGCGCTCTTCATGGCGCCAGTGGCGTTTGGAGCTCAGCCTGACGGAACTATCTATCCGTCAGGCCCTTCGATCCCCGAGAATCTCCTGCGTATAGAAATTCGATTCGCCAAGCCGATACGCACATCTCCGAGCGCGGAAAGCACCAAGCTCTATGACGCACAGGGCACGGAAATCGATCGGCCCTTTCTCGATCTTCCGTTGCTCAGCCCCGATCAGAAACGTCTGACAATTCTGATGCATCCTGGTCGGGTCAAGTCGGGTGTCTCTGCAAATCTGGAGGTCGGGCGCGCCCTCCACGCCGGGTCGACCGTCACTTTCACTTTTGACGACCCAAGCATTTCGACTCCTCTTCGAAAAACGTGGCTGATCGGCCCGCCGATCACCCAAGCCCTCCAAACGTCGAACTGGGTCCTTGTGCCACCGGCCCGCGGTACACGTGACCTTCTAAAGCTCAGCATGGACTCGCCGATCAGCTCGACGGCGGAGAATCTCATCATTGTTCGCGATCCTGACGGCACCAGAGTTCAAGGGGTGACGCACTTGGAAGCTGCTGAAACGCAGTGGTACTTCCGCCCGAGTAAGGCCTGGAGCAGCGGCGAATACAGCATCATGGTTCATCCGGATCTCGAGGATCCCGCCGGCAACCGGCAGTGCGCCCCGTTCGAAGCCGTCGCAGTTAGCCAGGTTCGATGCGAACGGCCCCTTTCATTGCCATTCGTGGCCAGGAAGCTATAACTTGGGGGATAGGGCAACGGCCGTGGAGCGGGCCAAGCTGCTGCTGCCGCCGGACCCAACCATAGTAAATTAAATCAATTGCTTACGATTATATTCAGGCGAACACGCGGCGCCCGCTTCGTCCATTCCGACGCTGTGGCCGGGCTCCCGGCCCCGGTGGCGGGGCCGGATGCATTCCGCAATGACGGGCATTGCCGCCCGGGGCACAGCGACACCGCGGCCAGGCCGTTTCATCCAGCGGGAACGCCCGCGTGATACACAGCTCCCATACTCCGGCGACAGCAACCTGACTCAGTCGTCTGGTAGCGTGGAGCGGACCGATTTGCTACGGTTGAGCCGTTTCGTCCGCCGCGGCTGCGCCGCAGGAAAAAAGTGGCGGATCGCTGCCTCGAGAAACCGGCAGTTTTCATCAATCCGCGGATTTTCAATCAGGCATCCGCCTAAGGGGGCGTTGTGCGCGAATTCAGGCTTTCCTTTATCGTTACCGCCATCTGCGTGGCCGCCGCCGCCTGGTGGGGCCACAACTCGCCGATGGGCTTGCTGCCCGCGATCTGGCTGGTCTGCGTGCTGGCCGTGCTGGAAGTCAGCCTGTCCTTCGACAACGCCGTGGTCAACGCCGGTGTGCTCAAGGACATGAGCGAGTTCTGGCGCCAGCTGTTCCTCACCGTGGGCATCCTGATCGCGGTGTTCGGCATGCGCCTGGTGTTCCCGATCGTCATCGTCAGCGTCTCCACCGGGCAGGGTGCGCTGCCGGTCATGAAGATGGCACTGGAGAACCCCGAGGAGTACTCGGCGCTGCTGAACAGCGCCTACCCGGTCATCGCCGCCTTCGGCAGCATGTTCCTGCTGCTGGTGTTCCTGAAGTTCCTCTTCGACAACGAGAAGGACGTGCACTGGCTGCGCTGGATCGAGACCAAGCTGGCCCGCGCCGCCAAGTTCGATGAAGTCAGCGTGCTGATCGCGCTGGGCGTGATCTTCTCCACCCGCTGGTGGCTGCCGGCCGAACTGCACCTGCCGGTGCTGGGCGCGGGCATCGCCGGCATCATCCTGTACCTGGCCGTCGACGCGCTCGGTGCGCTGTTCGAGAACGAGTCGACCGGTGACGCCGTGGTGCAGGGCGTGCAGCGTGCCGGCTTCGCCAGCTTCCTGTACCTGGAAGTGCTGGACGCGTCGTTCTCCTTCGACGGTGTCATCGGCGCCTTCGCCATCACCCGCGACGTGGTCATCATCATGCTGGGCCTGGCCATCGGCGCGATGTTCGTGCGTTCGATGACCGTGTACCTGGTGCATCGCGGCACCCTGGACCAGTACATCTTCCTGGAGCATGGCGCGCACTACGCGATCGGCGTGCTGGCCGTGATCATGCTGGTCGGCACCGTGGCGCACGTCCCCGAGGTCTTCACCGGACTGATCGGCGTGGCCTTCATCGTCGCCTCGGTATGGTCGTCGGTGCGGCACCGCAAGGCCCACCCGGAAGAATCGGGCGCCGCGTCGGTCTGAGCGGCGGGCACTCCTCAAGTCAACATTGGCAAAAACCATCGAACCGCGAGAGCGCAGGCATGGCGATCAATCTGCAGAAGGGACAAAGGGTCAACGTTTCGCTGGTGCGCGTAGGCGTGGGCCTGGGCTGGCAGGCCAATACCACCCAGGGCACCGACTACGACCTGGACGCCACGGCGTTCATGCTCGGCGCCAACCAGAAGCTGCCGGCGGACGAGTTCTTTGTCTATTACAACAACCTCGCCTCGCCGGACACGGCGGTGAAGTCCAGCGGCGACGACCAGCGCGGCGGCGGCAACAGCGACAACGAGACGCTGAGCGTGGACCTGTCGATGGTCGATGCGCGGGTGCAGGAAATCCTGTTCTGCGTGTCGATCCACGACGCGGCGACGCGGCGGCAGAATTTCGGCCAGGTGCGGCAGTCCTTCGTGCGCCTGTACGACCTCGACAGCGGCGCCGAATTCGCCAAGTACGAACTCGACGAGGATTTCAGCGTGGAGACGGCCGTGGAACTGGGCCGTCTCTATCGCCGTGACGGCAGCTGGCGCTTCGAAGCGCTGGGCAAGGGATATCGCGGTGGCCTGGAGGAACTGGTCAACCGCTACCAGTAGTACAGAAAACTCATCTAGCCTCAGGAGCAGCCGTGGCCCGCAAACTACCCGTTTACCTCGTTCTCGATACCTCCGGCTCCATGATGGGTGAACCCATCGAGGCGGTGAAGAACGGCGTCCAGCTGCTGGTGTCGACCCTGCGCCAGGATCCCTATGCCCTCGAGACTGCGCACCTGTCGGTGATCGGCTTCGGCGCCACCGCCACCGTGCTGGTACCGCTGACCGAACTGGCGATGTTCCAGCCGCCGGCGCTGGTCGCCAGCGGCTCCACCAGCCTCGGCGAGGCGCTGCGCCTGCTGGCCACGCGCATCGACCAGGAAGTGGGCAAGACCACCGCCGACACCAAGGGCGACTGGAAGCCGCTGGTGTTCCTGATGACCGACGGCGTCCCCACCGACGACTGGAAGGCGGGCCTGGCCGAGCTCAAGACGCGCAAGACCGGTGCCATCATCGCCTGCGCCGCCGGCCACCAGGCCGACGAGACCCTGCTCAAGGACATCACCGAGATCGTGGTCAAGCTCGACACGGCGGACACCGCCACCATCAAGGCGTTCTTCAAGTGGGTGTCGGCGTCGATCTCGACCGGCAGCCAGAAGGTGGAGCAGGCGGGCAAGGAGGTCATCGGCCTCAACGACCTGCCGCCGCCGCCCAAGGAAATCAACCTCGTCGTCTGACCGCTGTCCAACCAACCGTCGGAGATTCGCGTGGGCATCAATCTGAAGAAGGGTCAAGGCATCAACCTGGCCAAGTCCGAGCATGACCTGTCGCAGGTCACCCTGGGCCTGGGCTGGGACATCGCAAAGCCCAAGGGCCTGCTCGGCGGCCTGTTCGCCAAGCAGGAGGACTACGATCTGGACGCCATCGCCTTCCTCTGCCAGGCCGACGGCAAGGTGCACCGCCTCGGCGAGAAGCTGGTCGGCGGCGACGTGGTGTTCTTCAACAACCAGAAGCACCCCTCCGGCCAGATCTGGCTCACCGGCGACAACCGCACCGGCGCCGGTGACGGCGACGACGAGCAGATCATCGCCCGCCTCAACACCATGCCGGACGAGATCACCAAGATCGTCTTCCTGGTCTGCATCTACCAGGGCGAGCAGAAGCAGCAGCACTTCGGCAAGGTGAGCAATGCCTTCATCCGCGCGGTCGACGCGCGCGGCAAGGAGATGGCGCGGGCCGACCTGTCGGCCAGCCCGGAAACCGCCAACATGTGCTCGCTGGTGTTCGCCGAACTCAACCGCAACGCCTCTGGCTGGGAGTTCAAGGCGCTGCTGCAGCCCTACCGCGCCGATTCCTTCGTGCCGATCCTGCGCGACCAGTACCTCCCCCCTCCGCCTGAGAAACATCATGCGCCGTCTGCCGGTCTACCTGCTGCTCGACACCTCGGGCTCCATGCGCGGCGAACCCATCGCCGCGGTCAACGTCGGCCTGCAGGCGCTGGTGGCGTCGCTGCGCCAGGACCCCTCCGCGCTGGAGACCGTCCACGTCTGCATCATGACCTTCGACGCCGACGTCAAGGTGGTGGTGCCGCTGACGCCGCTGGACCAGCTGCACCTGCCGCAGATCACCACGCCGGAGTCGGGACCCACCTTCCTCGGCAAGGCCCTGGAAACCCTGTGCGAGCAGATCGACCGCGAGCTGCGCCGCAGCAGTTCCGACGAGAAGGGCGACTGGGCGCCGCTGCTGTTCGTGATGACCGACGGCAGCCCTACCGACCTGCAGGTGTTCGAGGAGCAGCTGGTGCAGATCAAGCGCCGGCCGTTCGGCAACATCATCGGCTGCGCCGCCGGCCCCAAGGCCAAGCAGGAATACCTGCTGCAGCTGACCGACCGCGTGTTCAGCCTCGACACCATGGACAGCGCCTCCTTCACCAGCTTCTTCAAGTGGGTGTCGGCCGCGGTCAGCAGCGGCAGCCGCAGCCAGGGCACCGAGGGCGCCAGCGCACTGCCGCCGCCGCCGGCTGAAATCCTGCTGGTGATCTGAAACCCGCGCCCCGGAGCAAGCGATGCGCAGACTGCCGATCTATTTCCTGCTCGACGTTTCCGAATCCATGGCCGGCGAAGCCCTGTACCGGCTGGAGGACGGCATGGGCGCGGTGATCAAGACCCTGCGCACCGATCCGCATGCGCTGGAAACCGTCTGGATCTCCGTCATCGCCTTCGCCGGGCAGGTGCGCCAGCTGGCGCCGCTGACCGAGGTGGCGAGCTTCGTGCCGCCGAGCCTGCCGGTGGGCGGCGGCACCTCGCTGGGCAAGGCGCTGAGCTTCCTGATGGACGAGATCGACCGCTCGGTGGTGCGCAGCACGCCGGACCGCAAGGGCGACTGGAAGCCGATCGTCTTTCTGATCACCGATGGCAAGCCCACCGACGACGTCGCCAAGGCCGTGGAGCGCTGGCGCACGCGCTACGCCGGCAGCGTCTCGCTGGTGGCGATCTCCATCGGCCACTCGGCCGACCTGTCGGTGCTCAGCCAGCTCACCGATGCCGGCAACGTGCTGACGCTGGAGGAGAACACCGACGCCAACTTCGCCAAGTTCATCCAGTGGGTCACGCAGTCGGTGCAGGCGCGCAGCCGCAGCGTCGGCGACATCAGCAAGGAAGAGAAGCTGCCGGAGCTGGACAAGTCCATCCTCACGCGCCTCAACCTGGACAAGCCGCTGGACCGCGTCGACGACAGCAATGCCTTCTTCGTCTCCAAGTGCCAGAAGACCCAGCTGCCCTACCTGGTGAGGTTCGAGCCGCGCACCGCGCGCATCAACGCCGGGCAGACCAGCTTCGACAGCCTGATGTACGTGCTGGTCGGCTGCTACCCGGTGAAGAACAGCTACTTCGAGATGAGCGCCGACCAGCCCAACGTGGCGACGGTGGACTCCAACCAGCTGCACGGCTTCCCCAGCTGCCCGCATTGCGGCAACCCGGTGGGGTTCGCCATGTGCGACTGCGGCAACACCTTCTGCATTTCCGGCCCGGGTGAGCAGACCTGCCCCTGGTGCCGCCAGACCGCGCAGTTCTCGCGCGGCAAGGAAGGCGACCCGGGCGTCGACCTGACGCGCGCGCGAGGCTGATCGTGCCCGCGCTGCCGGCCCAGACACGCCAGCTCAGTCCCGACGCCGAAAGCGCGCTGCTTGCCTTTCTACAGAAGCACCTGCGCACGCAGGGCATCAACCTGGGCGCGGAGCAGCTGCGCGAGATTTCGCAGCAGGCGCCGGTGACCCAGCTGCTCGACGCCGTCCTGGCCAGCGCGCGCCAGCTGCTGCCGCCCGCGCCGCAGGAAGCCATCACGCTGGTCCCTGCCGCGGCTCCCGTGCCTACACCCGCCGCTGCAGCGGCCGGCGCGACCACCACCAGCGCGCAGGTCAACAGCTACCGCGACGTCGCCGGACAGGCGCCGCTGGCCGCCCCGGCAGCGCCGGCAGCAGCACCCGCGAGCGCCGCGACGACACCCCCCACGCCACCGCCGGCGGCTGCCGCCGCGGCGGTCGCCAGCCCGGCGCCGGAGATTCCCGTGAAACCTGTTCCGCCCGCGCCCAGGACCGTCGTGCGCCTGCCCAACGGCACCGCCGGCCAGCACTACACCGTCCATGTCGACCTGGCGAAGTCGGCGCCGCTGGCGGCCTTTCGCGTCGGCTCGCTCGAGGTGCCGGCCGACTCCGGCCTGGTGTTCGACGCGGCCACCGGACGCCTCAGCGGCGTGCCGCAGGCCGAGCCGGGCCTGACCCGGGAGCACCAGTTCCAGGGCCGCCTGGTGAGCCTGGCCGATGGCACGCCGTCGCCGGCGGTGCTGCGCGTCGACCTGCTGATCAACCCCGATCCGCGCTCGCTGTGGAAACAGCTGGAACCGGACGCCGACCTGCCCTTCCGCAAGGAGCACCGGCGCAGTGCCGAGCTGCCCGGCAAGGGGCTGCGCACCGTCGCGGCCAGCGTGCGCGGCCGCTCGCATGCCAACAGCGGCAGCTTCCGCGAGGACGACTTCCACCTGGACCACGACCGCAGCGGCGGCTGGACCCTGGTGGCGGTCTCCGACGGCGCCGGCTCGGCCAGGCTGTCGCGCCGCGGCTCGGACATCGCCTGCCGCATCAGCTGCGAAAGCCTGCAGGCGTCGATCGCCGCGCTCGACGAGCAGCTCGACGCCCTGCTGCCGCTGGCCACGCTGGCGGAGCAAGTGGCCAGGCCCGAGGTGATGGAAAGCCTGCGCCAGCATTGCCGGCAGCCGCTGGGTTCCGCCGCGTTCACCGCCTGCAAGGCCATCCGCGAGGAAGCCCAGGCGCTCGGCGCGCAGGAGAAAGACCTGTCGGCCACCCTGCTGGTGGCGGCGGTGCGTCCCTACGGCGACGGCTTCTTCGTGGCGGCCTACTGGATCGGCGACGGTGCCGCGGCGCTGTTCGACCCGCAGCAGCCCGACGTCAACCTGCTGGGCGACGCCGACAGCGGCGAGTACTCCGGCCAGACGCGCTTCCTGCAGTCCGGCGAATTCCCCGCACCCGATCCCTGGCCGCAGATCGACCGCCGCGTGCGCTGTGCCTGGGGCGGTCCCGGCTCGATCCTGGCGCTGATGAGCGACGGCGTGTCCGACCCCAAGTTCGGCACCGACAACGCCCTCAAGAACCCCGTCCGCTGGCAGGAATGGTGGAAGGATGTGCTGGCCGGCCCGGTGAACCCGGCACCGGACAACGCCGCCCTGCCCGAGGAGCTGACCCGCTACCTCGACTTCTGGTCGCAAGGCGAACACGACGACCGCACGCTGGCCCTGGTCTTCAGAACCCCATGAGCTTACGCAACCCGCCCAAGGTCATCCGCCTCACCGCCCACGACGGCAGCACCGTCGAGTTCCTCGACGAGGTCAAGGGCTCCGGCGGCCTCAAGGACTGCTATTTCAGCCCCGACCGCAGCTACGTCGTGCTGTTCTTCCGCGACCCGGTGGACGCCAACGGCCGCGACCGCCTGAGCAACATCGTCGGCCGCTTTCGCGACGGCATCTTCCAGCAGGCCGGCGGCGACTACTGGAAGAACGTCTACTGCTGGCCCGAGCGCACGCTGGAATGGAACGGCCGCTTCGGCATCACCGCGCCGGTCTACGCCAAGCACTTCTTCTTCGAGCACGGCTCCAAGAACGGCGACACGCTGGGCATCCGCGGCCGCGAGAAGGAAGGCAAGTGGTTCGCCTCCGCCAACAACCGCAACAAGTTCCTCGATCCCAAGGAACTGGGCACCTGGGCCAACTACCTGCGTGTCTGCCTGCTGATCAGCCGCGCGGTGCGGCGCATGCACATGGCCGGCCTGGCGCATTCCGACCTGTCGTACAAGAACGTGCTGGTCGATCCCAAGGGCGGCAACGCCTGCATCATCGACGTCGACGGCCTGGTGGTGCCGGGCAAGTTCCCGCCCGACGTGGTCGGCACGCCCGACTTCATCGCCCCCGAGGTGGTGGCCAGCGCCAAGCTCGACAAGCGCGATCCCCAGCGCAAGCTGCCGAGCATCGTCACCGACTGCCACGCGCTGGCGGTGCTGATCTACATGTACCTGCTGTACCGCCACCCGCTGCGCGGCGGCAAGGTGCACGACACCGATCCGACGCGCGACGAGGAGCTCGGCATGGGCGCGCACGCCCTGTTCGTGGAAGACCCGGCGGACCTGTCCAACCGCATCAAGGTCGGCCAGGTGCGCCCCAGCGAACTGCCCTGGGCCGACACCCAGCAGCGGCCCTACACACTGACCGGCCCCTACCTCGCGCCGCTGTTCCTGCGCGCCTTCGGCGCAGGCCTGAAGAACCCGGCGATGCGCCCCGGCGCCAGCGACTGGGAGAACGCACTGGTCCGCACGGTCGACCTGCTGCAGCCCTGCGTCAACACGTCCTGCGAGCAGGGCTGGTACGTGTTCGACAACAGCAGCAAGCCGCGCTGCCCGTTCTGCGGCACGCCGTTCAAGGGCGTGCTGCCGGTGCTGAACCTGTACTACTCCACGCACAAGCCCGGCCAGTTCCGCCCCGAGAACCACCGCCTGATGGTCTACACCAACCAGTCGCTGTTCTCCTGGCACGTCAGCCGCAACATCGCGCCCAACGAAAAACTCACGCAGGACCAGCGCCAGCGCGCCGGCTACTTCGTGTTCCACCAGGACCGCTGGTACCTGGTCAACGAGCGCATGCCGGAGCTGTTCGACGCCACCGACAACCTGCCGGTGCCGGTGGGCGAGAAGGTGGAACTGAAGGAAGACATGAAGCTGCTGCTGTCCCGCGCCGAAGGCGGCCGCCTGCTGCACGTGCAGCTGGTCGACTGCCGCTGATCGTCCACACGCACCCACACGAAGACTGCCCATGATCGAACTGCAAGCCGGACAGAACGCGGCGCTCGGCGCCACCCGACTGACGCTGCGCATCACCCAGGCCCCGGGCTCCACGCCGCTGGTGCTGGACGCCAGCGCCTACCTGCTCACCGAGTCCGGCAAGGTCACCGGCGACGAGGGTTTCCTGTTCTACGGCCAGCCCAGCGTGGCCGGCGATGCCGCGCGCCTGGCGCCGGAGCAGCGCGAGTTCTCGGTGGAGCTGTCGCGGCTGCCGGCCGGCATCGAGCGCATCGCCTTCTGCCTGACCATCGACCAGGGCGTGAAGCGCGGCCAGCGCTTCGGCCAGCTCGAAGCGGTGACGCTGGACGTGAGCGGCGGCGAGTCGCCGCTGCGCTTCACGCTGGCCACCACCGGCATGGCCGAGACCGCGGTGATCCTCGGCGAGTGCTACCTGCGCAACGGCGCCTGGAAATTCCGCGCCATCGGCCAGGGTTTCAATGGCGGCCTCGGGCCGCTCGCCGGCCACTTCGGCGTGACGATCAAGGACGACCCGGACCAGGCGCCTGCGCCGGCCGCGGCGCCGTCGCCCCCTCCTCCCCCGCCGCCGGAGCCGCCGCGGCCCGCCGCCGCGCCGGTGAGCCTCACCAAGATCACGCTGGAGAAGCGCAAGCCGGTGTCGCTGGACAAGCCCGGCGGCGACTTCGGCGAGATCCTGATCAACCTCAACTGGGACAAGGGCAACAAGAAGGGCGGCTGGCTGTCGCGCGGCTCGGGCGGCATCGACCTGGACCTGGGCTGCATGCTGGAACTGGCCGACGGCAGCAAGACCGTGGTGCAGGCACTGGGCGGCAACTTCGGCAGCTTCAACCAGCCGCCCTGGGCGCAGCTGATGGGCGACGACCGCACGGGCGCCTCCACCACCGGCGAGAACCTGCGCATCAACGGCTCGCACTGGAAGGATTTCCGCCGCGCGCTGATCTTCGCCTTCATCTACGAGGGCGTGCCCAACTGGGCGCAGGCCAACGGCGTGGTGACGATCCGCATTCCGGGCCAGCCGGAACTGGTCACGCACATGGAATCGCAGGGCTCGTCGGAAGGCATGTGCGCCATCGCCATGCTGGAGAACGATCGCGGCAGCATCCGTGCCAGCAAGCTGGTGGAATATTTCCAGGCCCATCCGCAGATGGACCAGGCCTACGGCTTCGGCTTCCGCTGGAAGGCGGGCTCGAAGTAGGCTCGGGCACTTTTCAAAAGCGCCCCTGTCCAAGGAGGCGCATCGGGGCCGGATACTCCCCTATATGCAGGGCCTGTGACGCCTCAGGCCGCGGATCATACAAGCATCATATTTCAGGAATATTTTGAGCACTGGGTCCGCTTTTTGTCCGCGAAAGCGCTTGAAACGGCGGACGGCATCCTGACAATGGATGCGTGATCCCGTGCGAAAAAAGGACGGATCGTCATGTGTCCCCTGTTCGGGGGACCATGCGGATGGTGTGCAGAGAGTGGTTGTGATGTGATTGCCGGACCACATGCGGTCCTGGCCGCGTCGCCCCCGAAACGGGGACCGGCGGCCGTCCGGCGCAAGAAGATCCCGCAGGGATCGGTAAATCAAATATCAGGAGTGGATCATGGCTATCAGCTTGCAGAAGGGTGGTAACGTCAATCTCAACAAGGAAGCCCCGGGCCTCAAGGATGTCGTCGTTGGCCTGGGCTGGGACATTCGCGCCACCGACGGCGCCGCCTACGACCTCGACGCCAGCGCCTTCCTGCTGAAGGCCGACGGCAAGGTCCGCGCCGACTCCGACTTCATCTTCTACAACAACAAGAAGTCCACCGACGGCTCGGTCGAGCACCTGGGCGACAACACCACCGGCGCCGGCGATGGCGACGACGAAGTGGTCAACGTTTCCCTGGGCACCGTGCCGGCGGAAGTCGACAAGGTGTCCTTCAGCGTCACGATCCACGACGCCGAAGCGCGCAAGCAGAATTTCGGCCAGATTTCCAAGGCCTACATCCGCGTGCTCAACAAGGCCGACGGCAAGGAACTGGCCCGCTACGACCTGTCGGAAGACGGCTCCACCGAAACCGCGCTGATCTTCGGCGAACTGTACCGCGCCGGCGCGGAGTGGAAGTTCAAGGCCGTGGGCCAGGGCTTCAAGGGCGGCCTCGGCCCCCTCGCCAAGAACTTCGGCGTCAACGTCTAAGGCGGCCGGAGCGGCCGGTCCTTGGGGGATCGGCCGCAGACGGGGCCGCGCAGCCGTGCGGCCCCTTTTTCAAACCAGAAGGGAGAAGCAACATGCGTAGCTGGGGAATCTATTGCCTCGTTTTCGGAATCGGCGCCTTCATCCTGCCGATGATGGGGATGCAGTTCTCGATCCTGGCGCTGTTCGGCGAAGCGCTGCCGTTCGTGGCGGGCGCGCTGATCGTGCTGGGCGTGGTGCTCACCGCGCTGTCGTTCAAGCAGCCGCAGCAGGCCTGACGGACCCGCAACCCGCACCATGACCGCGATGCGCGAACTCACGCAGGGACAACGGCTCAAGCTGTCGGACCTGCTGGACGCCGACGCTCCGCTGCGGCTGGAGTTGCGGCTGGAAGCGCCGTTCGCGCTGGACTACGCCTGCTTCGGCGTGGACGCGGCCGGCAAGCTGTCGAACGACGCCTACATGGTGTTCTTCAACCAGCTGGCCTCGCCCTGCGGCGGGGTGCGGCTGGACAGCTCCGGCGGCGGCGCGGCATTCGACCTGGACCTGCGCAGGCTGCCGGCCGGCATCGAACGCCTGGTGTTCACCGCCACGGTGGACGGCGCGGCGACGATGAGCGGGCTGAAGGCCGGCGCCGCCACCCTGCAGCAGGGTGGATCGGCGCGCGGGGCCTTCAGGTTTTCCGGCGCCGACTTCGGCGCCGAGAAGGCGCTGCTGGTGGCGGAGGTCTACCGCAAGGACGGCCTCTGGCGCTACTCCTCGCTGGGCCAGGGTTTCAACGGCGGCCTGGCGGCGCTGCTCAAGCATTTCGGCGGGCAACTGGCGGAAGAAGCCGCTCCGGTGGCTGCGCCAGCAACTCCTCCTGCCGCACCCGGCGTCAACCTGTCCAAGGGCGTGCGCCTGGAGAAGCAGCTGGAGAAGCAGGCGCCCAAGCTGGTCAGCCTGGCCAAGGTGGCGGGCGTCACGCTGGACAAGAAGGGGCTGTCGGATCACCGCGCCAAGGTCTGCTTCGTGCTCGATGTGTCCGGCTCCATGGTCAACCTGTTCCGGCGCGGCGTGGTGCAGCAGGTGGCGGATCGCCTGCTGGCGCTGGCCTGCTGGTTCGACGACGACCGCGCGGTGGACACCTTCCTGTTCGACAGCCGCGCGATCGACGCCGGCCCGATCAACCTCGACAATTTCAGCGGCCGCATCCAGGAGATGGTCACCCGCCATGGCCTGGGCGGCGGCACCGACTACGCGCCGGTCATCGACATGGTGCGCCGCTTCTACGGCTACGGCGGCGCGCGCAGCGCGGCGGCCAAGCCCACCGACCTGCCGGTCTACGTGCTGTTCGTGACCGACGGCGGCTGCACCGACAAGCGCCAGTCCGAGAAGACCGTGCGCGAGGCCGCTTTCGAGCCGATCTTCTGGCAGTTCGTCGGCGTGGGCGGCGCCCGCTTCGACTTCCTGGAGAAGCTCGACGACCTCAGCGGCCGTTTCATCGACAATGCCGACTTCGGCGACATCAGCGATCCCAGCCGTCTCTCCGACCAGGAGATGTACGAGCGGCTGATGAAGGAATATCCCGGCTGGGTCAGCCAGGCCAAGGCCAAGGGCCTGCTGCGCTAGCCGCTCACTGGAACCCACACACAATGGCAGACTTTACCCTCACCGAAGGCCAGGATCCGTTCCTGCACGTATCGCTGCAGCAGGGCGAATCGATCTACGCCGAGCGCGACGCCATGGTGATGATGGACGGCACGCTCGACCTCTCCGGCAACATGCAGGGCGGCCTGCTCAGCGGCATCGCCCGCCGCCTGGTCGCCGGCGAGTCGCTGTTCACGCAGAAGATCGTCGCCACGCGCGGCCCCGGCGACACCCTGCTGTCGCAGGTGGTACCGGGCCAGTTGCACGTCTTCAACGTGGGCCAGCGCCAGTTCAAGCTCAGCGACGGCGCCTTCCTGGCGGCCGAGTCCACCGTGGACATCAAGGTGCGCACCCAGGGCATCGGCGGCGCGCTGTTCGGCGGCACCGGCGGTTTCTTCATCATGGAGACCTCGGGCCAGGGCAAGATCTGCGTCGGCGGCTTCGGCTCGCTGTTCCTGCTCGACATCAAGCACGGCAGCAACCCGGTGATCGACAACGGTCACGTCATCGCCTGGGACGCCAACCTGGTCTACGAAATGACCATGTCCACCTCGCGCAGCGGCGGCATGCTGTCCAACCTGGTCAGCAGCCAGACCTCGGGCGAAGGCCTGGTCAT
Source organism: Solimonas sp. K1W22B-7 (assembly GCF_003428335.1). GTDB lineage: Bacteria > Pseudomonadota > Gammaproteobacteria > Nevskiales > Nevskiaceae > Solimonas_A. The sequence continues at coordinate 369,266 of NZ_CP031704.1, read as the reverse complement.
GAAGTTCGCCGGCGAAGGCCAGGTGCTGGTGTGCTCGCGCCAGCGCAAGGGCTTTGCCGCCTGGCTGCGCCAGCAGATCGGCGCACCTCAGTAACCCCCTCAACCTTCTTTCAAGGAATACGTCATGGGCATCAACCTGCAGAAAGGCCAGAAGATTTCTCTGGACAAGGAAGCCGGCAGCACCCTCACGAAGATCGTGATGGGCCTGGGCTGGGACCCGGTCAAGACCAAGGGTTTCATGGGCTTCGGCAGCAAGCAGCAGGAAGTCGATCTCGACGCCTCCTGCGTGCTGTTCAACGACCAGAACCAGCCGACGGACGTGGTCTGGTTCCGCCAGCTGCAGAGCCGCGACGGCAGCATCGTGCACACCGGCGACAACCGCACCGGCGCCGGCGACGGTGACGACGAGCAGATCATCGTGGACCTGTCGCGTGTGCCGGGCGGCGTGAAGAGCCTGGTGTTCGTGGTCAACAGCTTCACCGGCCAGAACTTCAGCCAGATCGACAACGCCACCTGCCGCCTGGTCAACGCCAGCAACAACCAGGAAGTGGCGCGCTACAACCTGACGACCCAGGGCAGCCACACCGCCAACGTCATGGCCAAGCTGTACCGCCACAACAACGAGTGGAAGATGCACGCCATCGGCGAAAACTGCTCGGGCCGCACCTTCCAGGACCTGATGCCGTTCATTTCGCCGCACCTCTAGGCCGCCGCAGCAAAAGTCCGTTCGTGCTGAAGTCCTGAGTCTGTCGAAGGATCGCGGCACGGGCGGACTTTCCCTTGGTCGGTCAACGAGTTGCCGCCTGCCCTTCGACCCTCCGACAGGCTCGGGACCGGAGCGAACGGCACTCATCGGGCATCCCGGCCCCTGCCCGCTGCCGCCCGCCGGCAACGGGGCGCCGCCGTTGGTGGCAGAATTCGCCCCCCGCGACGCGGTCCGCTCCCGGCGGATTGGCATGTCGCGTGCAGCAAACCCTGGCCCCGGCGCAGCGGCCGGCCCCTGTCCCAGGGGGTGGCCCCGCAGACAATCATTCACTTTTTCGTAGGTTTTCAAGGCATTCCCATGCGCGTGTGGTTCAATCGGCATTTTTCAGTCGTGGCACGAGTGGCGCACCAGCTGCGCAACAGCAACAATCCCCTGCCGATCGAGATCGTCATTTCTCACCGGCATTTCGACTTCGTGGGCTACGCGATGAGCGATATCGCCTTCACCGAGCCTGCCGACCTGTCGGTGGAGGCCTATGTCGACTGGATGCTGGAAAAAGCCGTTGCGGAGAAGATCGACGTGATCATTCCGGGCCATGAGGCCTCCGCCATCGTTGCCGCCGCCCCGCGCTTCCGCGAGCGCGGCGTGCGCGTGCTGGAAGCCGCCACCGCCGAGGTGCTGCCGCTGCTGCACCGCAAGCAGTGGGTCTACGACAACGCCCCCGCGGACCTCCACCGCCCCGTATGGGAACTGGTCACCGAAGACGAGCAGCTCGACGCCGCCGTGGCACGCATCGAGCAGACCGACAACGCCTGCCTCAAGCCCACGGTCGGCGTCTACGGCCATGGCTATCACCGCATCGCCAGCGCGGCGGTGGCGGAGCAGCGCGAGCTGGCCAAGGACGAGCTGAGCCTGGCGCAGTGGCGCGGCCGCTACGGCGCCGTGCGCCCCGGCAAGCCGCAGATGGTCATGGCCCACCTGCCGGGCAACGAATACAGCGTCGACATGGCCTGCAAGGACGGCGCGGTGCTGGCGATGGTGCAGCGGCGCAAGCCCCTGGCCGGCAACGGCCAGCGCCTGGTGGAGCACCCGGAGATCAGCCAGGGCTCGCGCCAGCTGGTGGAGAAGTTCGGGCTGTCGGGCCTGATCAACATCCAGTTCAAGGAAGACAAGAACGGCCGCCCGGCGCTGCTGGAGATCAATCCGCGTGCCTCCGGCGGCATCGGCATGAGCTGCCTGTCGGGCATCAACCTGCCGGACATCGCCTTGCGCGCCTGCCTGTTCGGCGAGTCGTCGGTGGTGCCGCCGGCACGGCTGGGCATGCGCGTGGGCGAGATGTCGCTGGCGGTGGAACTGCCGGAGCCGCGCATCTCATGATGCACAGCGTCGGCATCGCCACTGGCCGTCTGCACATCCGGCTCCAGCCTTCGGACTGGACGCTGGAGCGGCTCTGCGGCTTCGCGGCGCGCAACAACCCCAAGCGCGGCTTCCTGTTCCTGAGCAAGGTGCTGGGCAAGCACTGGCCGGTGCGTGCCGGCGAGATGCGCCAGACCCACGAGGCGCTGGCGGAGCGCGTGCCTGCGGCGGCGGACGACGAGGTGGTGTTCATCGGCATGGCCGAGACCGCCACCGGCCTGGGCCACGGCGTGTTCGACGCCTGGCAGGAGCGCCATGGCCGCGGCCTGTACCTGCAGACCACGCGCTACACCCTGGACGGCGCCGCCGCCTTCCGCTTCGAGGAGGCGCACAGCCATGCCTCCGAGATCCGCCTCTACGCGCCCGACAGCGCGGCCCTGCGCGAGCGCCTGCAGCGCGCTACGCTGGCCGTGCTGGTGGACGACGAGATCAGCACCGGCCGCACGCTGGCGGCCCTGGTAGCCTCGCTGCAGCCGTCCTGCCCGGTCCTGCGCCGCGTGCAGCTGCTGAGCCTCACCGACTTCAGTGCCGGCAAGGCCTGCGCCGCGGTGGGCGCGCTGCCGGGCATCGAATCCTGCGCCTCGGCCAGCCTGCTGTCGGGCGACTTCTCCTTCGAGCCCGATCCGGCCTTCTCGGCGCCGCCGGCGGAATCCGCCGTGGGTGCGGCGCCCTGCCGCCGCGGCCACGTGGCCGGCTATTCCGCACGCCTGGGCCTGGAACGCACGCCGGCGCTGCCGGCGGCCCTGGCCGACCGCCTGGCCCAGGCCTCCGGCCGGCGCTGCCTGGTGGTGGGCACCGGCGAGTTCATGCACGGCGCCTTCCTGCTGGCGCACGAGCTGGAAAAGCGGGGGGTGGAGGCCTACGTGCAGTCCACCACCCGCTCGCCGATCCTGGCCGGCACCGACATCTCGCAGATCGAGCGCGTGCCCGACCCCTACGGCGAGGGCATCCCCAACTTCCTCTACAACTTCCGCCGCGGCGACTACGACCGCGTGTGGGTGGTGCACGAAACGCCGCGCGACGAAACCGTGGCACGGCTTTGCAGCATTCTGGGTGCAGACTCCGTGCTGCTCAGGCCAGGCGAGGAGGCGGGACCATGAACGCGGCACCCCCGAACGGCCCGGAACTGGCGCGCGTGGTCTTCACCGACTTGGACGACAGCCTGTTCTCCACGCGCCGCAAGCACGCCGACCACGAAGAGCTGGTGCCCACCGCCACGCTGCGCAACGGCGACGTGATCTCCTACTCCAACGCGCGCCAGCGCAGCCTGCTGGCCTGGCTCACCGCCGGCGCCACGCTGGTGCCGGTGACGGCGCGCAGCCATGGCGGCTACCGGCGCGTGTCGGTGCGCTTCTCGTCCTGGGCCATCGTCAGCCACGGCGCCACCGTGCTGATGCCCGACGGCAGCGTGGACCCGCAGTGGCGCGAGCAGATCCGCCCACACCTGGCCGCCGGCGTGCCGGCGCTGCGCGACCTGATCGAGCAGGTGCACGGCGGCGTGGCCGGCGTGGACGCCTGCCATGCGCGCCTGCTGGAAGACGACGGCGAGGGCATCTACTTCGTCGCCAAGCACCCCGGCGGCAATGCCGCGGCGGTGCGTGACCTGCATGACCGCCTGGTGGCCGGCTGGGTGGCGCGCAACCCCGGCTACTGCCTGCATCTCAACGACAACAACCTGGCGGTGCTGCCGCCGGGCGTGCGCAAGTCGCTGGCCGTGCGCTACGTGGCGGAGCGGCTGCGCGAGACCATGGGCCCGTTCCTGACGCTGGGCCTGGGCGACAGCCACACCGACGCCGACTTCATGCTGGACTGCGACTACGCGCTGCTGCCGACGCGCTCGCAGCTCGCCACGCGGATCCGGGAAAGCTGAGCCATGTTCCACGGCAGCTACGCACCCGGCGAGGTCACCTTCCTGCTCAAGCACCTGGCCTTGCAGCCGATCGAGGACGTGCGGGAGAAGGAGCGCCTGATCCAGTCGGGGCGGCGCCACTACAGCGAGGTCGTCGGCATCGAGCGCAAGCCCACGCCGGAATACCTGCAGCTGTTCGAGCAGGCCGTGGCCGGCAACGCGCGGCAGGTGGCGCAGGACCTGCTGCGCCTGGCCGCCAAGATCCGCCGCGCGCGGCCCGGTGGCGTCACGCTGATCTCGCTGGCGCGCGCCGGCACGCCCATCGGCATCCTGCTGCGCCATGCGCTGGCCGATCATCTGGGCTGCGAGGCCGCGCACTACTCCGTGTCCATCATCCGCGACCGCGGGCTAGACCTGAACGCGCTGCGCTACATCCTGGAACGCCACCCGGCCGAGTCCGTGGTGTTCGTCGACGGCTGGACCGGCAAGGGCGTGATCGCCTCCGAACTGCAGCGCTCGCTGGCGCAGTTCAACCAGGGGCGCGCGGCCCCGGTGCCGGACGATCTCTACGTGCTCTGCGACCTCTGCGGCCACGCGCGCGACTGCGGCTCCGCCGAGGACTACCTGATCCCCTCCGCGGTGCTCAACGCCACGGTTTCCGGGCTGGTGAGCCGCTCGATCCTCAACGAGCAGATCGGCCCGGCCGACTTCCACGGCTGCCTGTACTTCCCCGAGCTGCAGGCCGAAGACCGCAGCCGCTGGTTCGTGGACCGCATCCGCGAGGCCATGGCGGCGCAGCCGCCGGGCCTGGACGCCGCGCCGCTGGGCGAGGCGGAACGCCAGGCGCGCCGCGAGCGCAGCCGGGCGCTGGTGCAAGACCTGATGGCGCGCTATGCCATCGGCGACCCCAACTACATCAAGCCCGGCATCGGCGAAGCCACGCGCTCGCTGCTGCGCCGCGTGCCGCGCTTGCTCATCCTGCGCGACGCAGACCTGCCCGAAGTACGGCACCTGGTCCTGCTCGCGCGTGAAAGAGGCGTGCCGGTGGAACCGATTCCCCAGCTGCCGCTCAAAGCCGTCTCCATCATCCAGAAGCTCTCCGATGCTTGATCCAGCACTCCTAGGCGCCTCCCTGTACGTCCCGGCCACGCATCCCCGTCTGGAGCAGGTCCTTGCCGGCCGCGCCTACGAGGCGCGCTCCGTCATCGCCTGCACGGAGGATTCCATCGGCGAGTCCGAGGTGGACAGCGCGCTGGCGCAGCTGCGCACGGTGCTGCGCCAGCTGCCCGAGAAGACCTCCGGCCCGCTGCGCTTCGTGCGCGTGCGCAGCCCCGAGGTGCTGCAGCGGCTGCTGCAGATACCGGGCGTGGACCGCCTGCACGGCGTGGTGATCCCCAAGGCCGACCAGAACACCCTGCCGGTGTACATGCGCGAGCTGGAGGGCAGCGACCTGCTGGTGATGCCCACCATCGAGACCATCGACGCCTTCGAGCGCGACGCCATGCTGGCCTTCCGCCGCGAGCTGTCGCGGCCCGGCGTGCGCGAGCGCTGCCTGGCGCTGCGCATCGGCGGCAACGACCTGCTCAACCTGCTGGGCATGCGCCGCCCGCGCGACTGCACCCTCTACGAAACGCCGATCGGCACGCTGATCGCCCAGCTGGTGCTCACCTTCAAGCCCCACGGCTTCGCGCTGACCGCGCCGGTGTTCGAGTACATCGACGACCAGGCGCTGCTGCTGGCCGAAACCCGCCGCGACCGCGCCATGGGCCTGGTGGGCAAGTCCGCGATCCACCCCAGCCAGCTGGAAGTGATCGAGTCCGGCCTGCGCCCCTGCGAGCGCGAATTCGCCGCCGCGCAGGCCGTGCTGAAGAACGGCGCGCCGGCGGTGTTCAAGTTCGACGGCGCGATGATGGAAGCCGCCGTGCACCGCCAGTGGGCCACGCGCGTGCTGGCGCGGGCACATGCGGGCTCGCGCCGGCCGCCGGATGCGGCGGAGGCTTGAGCGGGCCCTCAACAGCCTGAGCCGTGGACGGACAACACTAACGTCGTAGGGTGGGCAAACGTCTTTTCGTTTGCCCACGCGTGCGCACCACCGCGTGGGCAAATGAAAAGACATTTGCCCACCCTACGAAAACTTTCGTTGCCGGCGTCGCGCCGGCCTACTTCTTCGGCAACTCGATCTCGCCCTTGGCAGTCGCCATGACGGTGCCAAGCTGGCTGGCCATCTTGCAATCCACCTGCACGATGTTGCGGCCCTGATCGTCGACGCGCTTGTCGATCACGGTGGCGGTCATGAGGGTGATGTCGCCGCTGAAGGCGGGGCCGCGGTAGGCGGAGTTGCAGTGGACCACGCGGCCCCACTCGCCGGCCCAGCCGGCGAAGTAGTCGATGATCCAGGCGCCCATGGAGGCGCCGTAGCCGTAGGCGCGGGGCATGCCGATGGTGCGCGCCCATTCGGGGAACAGGTGGCCGCGCGAGGGGCCGAAGTAGGCGCCGTCGGTCAGCTCCGGGTTGATGCGCTCCATCACCGGGTCGTTCTCGTGGCCGGCCATGTCCTTGGAGAAGCCCAGGGCTTCAAGGTCGAGGTCCGTGCGGCGGTGCATGCTGCCCCAGATGGTGAACAGGTAGGCGCGCCACTCGGTGGTGAAGCTGGCGATGCTGTGCGGCCCGAAGATGCGCACCGGCAGCGCGTCGCCGACGCTGATGTCGTCCCACCAGCGCTTGCCGTGGCCCAGGTCGTGCAGCGTCTGCACGTACTCGAACTTCCTGGCTTCCAGCTCTTCGATCTCCGCGCGCGTCCACACCGGATCTTCGGTGGCGGTGAGCGAGCCCATCTCGCGAGCCAGGTCGGCGCGGTAGCGGATGCTGGTGGAACGCTGCGTGGCGATCTTGTCGCCCTGCGCGTTGTAGTAGACGTTGTCGCCGCGCTGGAAGCAGGTGGGGCCGGCGAACTTGGTGTCCTTCACCACGTAGTCGAAGGGCACGCGCTCGTTGCGGACCAGGTCACCGGCGAAGATGCGCGGGCCGTGGAACCACCACTCGTCGCCGCCAAAGATGAGGTGAGAGTTGGGGATGCTGCCGACGCAGGCCGGGGCCGCGCCGTGGCCGTCGTCCGTGGCCACGGGGAAGGACTGCGGCGCCACCAGGCGGCCGTAGCGGCTTTCCAGGGCGAAGTCGTCGTCGTAGTGCAGGCGGTTGGGGTAATGCATGCCCTGCGCCCAACGGCGGATGTCGTTGTTGGCCACCGGGTCGCGCGTGCGGCCCGGCTGCATGGGCTTGCCGATGTACTGGTCGATATCGGAACAGTCGAGAGTCTTGTCGTTCATGTGGGTGCGGGCTCGCGAATCGGCTTCAGTTGGAGTAACGGCCGCCGTTGACGCTCAGCGTGTGGCCGGTGATGTAGCCGGCCTCGTCGGAGGCGAGGAAGGCGATGGCGGCGGCCATGTCTTCCGGCTTTCCCGGGCGCTTCATCGGCGAGGCGGCGGCGATCATGTCGACCTTGTCGCCCAGGCTCTGGCGCAGCATCGGCGTATCGACGAAGCCGGGCGGCACGTTGTTGACCGTGATGCCGGTGGGCGCGAGCTCCTGCGCCAGCGACTTGGTGAAGGCGATGACGCCGCCCTTGGAGGCAGAGTAATGGACCATGGTCGCGGCGCCGGTCTGCGCGCTGGAGGAAGACACGTTGACGATGCGGCCCCACTTGGCGGCGAGCATGTCGGGCAGCACGGCCTGCGTGCAGATCAGCAGGCTCTTGAGGTTCACCGTCATGATGCGGTCCCAGAGCTCCTCGGTGATGTCCATGAAGGGCGTGAACGCCGACATGCCGGCGTTGTTCACCAGGATGGCGATGGGGCCGAGCTGCTCGCGCGCGGCCTGGGCCGCGGCATCCACGTCTGCGCGCTTCGACACATCCACGCGCGAGGCGATGGCGCGGCGGCCCTCGCGCACCAGGTCCGCCGCGGCGGCCTGGGCGCCGGCCTCGTTCAGATCCCAGATGGCGACGGCGGCGCCGGCCTGGGCCAGGCGCCGGGCGGCGGCCAGGCCGATGCCCGATGCCGCGCCGGTGACGATGGCAACTTTGCCTGCAAGTGACATGGTGACCCGATCCTCCGCGTGGTTGCCTCAAGGGCATGGCCCAGCGACGCGCGGGGAGCGAAGCCGCTCCTGTGCCAGCGTCATGGGCTGTTATTAGCTGCCAGAAGCTAACGCAGGAGAGGGCTTATCGTCAACAGTGTTGTTGATTTCTCGCTCTGGGAGCGGGGCGCATGGGGCGGGCGGCAGCCCGCTACACCCGGACCAGCGGCTAACCCCGCGCCAGCATCTCGCTGGCGGCTCTCAGGCCCTTGAAGATCGGCCCGGCAACGGCCTGCGGAAAGCCCTTCGGCAACTGCGCCGCCAGCTTTTCGACCACTGCGGGGGTGGCCTCGATCAGTTCCGCCCGGAACTCCGGATACGCCGCCGCCATGCCGGCGCGGCGCGCTGTCTCCTCCCAGTGCCGCGGCTGGATCGTGTGCCAGAGGTAATGGCGGCTCGTACCCTCCACCGCCATCGCCATCTTCACTTTCCGGGGCGGAAGCTGGCCGCGGGAGTTGCCGAGCACCGGATGCGCGGAGAGCACGTCATACAGCGGCGTGAGCCGGTAGCCCCCGCCCGCTTCCAGGAAGAGACTGAAGTTCTTGGCGTGCCCGTCGATGGCGCAGAGCATCCAGAACAGCATCTGCGTCTTCAGGAACCTGCGGCGATCGGCGGCGGAGTGCGACGAGCCCAACAGCAGGTCCATGATCCGCAGGATGCCGGGACCACCGTCGGATTCGTACTTGCTGTCTGCCGGCACACCGGTTGCCTGGCACAGGTCCTCCTGCGGCAGGCGGACAATCCAGCGTCCGTCCTGCGACAGGCGGCGATCAAAGCGCTCCACGACCAGCAGCTTGCGCTCGCCGAACCGGTCCATCCAGCAGTTGGCCGCCGGCAGGCCATACGCCTTGAAGATCTCCGTGCAGAGCCATTCGTTCTCGACGGAGGTGGTCAGGTCGATGCCGCCGCCGCCCAGGCCAATGGGCAGCTTCAGGATGTGCGTGGTGGGCGTGATGCCCCTGGGCCGCAGCCATTTGCCGCCCTGGCGCAGCAGCGCCGTTTTCTCCTGCGCGCCGGCCAGGGAGATACGGAAGCCTTCATCACCACCGGCACGTCCTATGGGCGCGCCCAACATGTCGGCCAGCAAACCATCAACCTGCCGGGCCGTCAGTGGAGTGCCTTCTATCTTCCTCACATCCGGAGCGGCACTGCCCTCTGGCAAAAGCTGGATGGCGCCAACGCAATCGCGCCCGATCTCGGCCAGCAGATCAAACGCGCCAGTGGAGGACGCCCCGAAGCGCCGCTGGATGCGCTCGCGGATTCCCCGGCTGTCGGGCAGCAGGTTGTCGAAGAACGCAGACACCGCCTCGCCCTTGTAGCCGCCAGGCCCGAGCGGCATCGACAAGGAGAGCGGGCGAGCGGCGCCGGCCGCCAGCCACTCGGAGGCATAGCCGAACTCGTCCGGCCTGCCGGCGCGCGTCGTCCATGTGCCCACGCGCTCCCCGTTCATCCACACGGCAAGGGCGCGGCTCGAAGATGGCCGGGCCATCAGCTACCACTCCCGCTGCGAACGGCCGGGAGTCCTCGCCTGCTTGTCGCGGAGGACCAATTCCAGGTCCAGCGAGGACAGCAGCTTGTATAGGGTTTCAACGCTGCTGCGCGACGCGTCGAGCTCAATGCCTGAAACGGTGCTTTGCTTCAGCCCCACCTTGGCCCCCGCGAGGCTCTGGGTGATGCCGCGCTGGGCGCGGCAACTTCTCAGAAGCTGCCCCAGCTGCTCTGGCGTGCGTGCAACGTAGTCCATGATCTATCCCCTATAAAGGATGTATCCATTTAATACCCCACAGGGGTTAATGTCAATTCATCCTTCACAGGGGATAAATCACGAAGCGTTCGCAAAACAATCCTGCCGCGCCGGGCTGCGTCCACAACTCTTCAACAGGCTCCGTGGCCAACCGCCTGCGGACGCACCCGCAGGGCTGGCATGCAGCCACGAGAAGCCTGGACGCTGCCCGGCGGGCAGCAATACCAGATTGTTAAAGAACCGATCAAACGCCCTGATAGCCTGCGAAGCGCAGACAGCGCTGACACTCCATCCGAGGGGGTGCCTGGGACTTGTGTCCAAGTGTCGAGGCGACGCGGCTGGCAGGGCTTCGACCGGGTGGACGGACCGCTCCCGGGATGCCGCTGGCCCTCGGTGCCGTGAGGCTGAGGGGGGCGTTGGCTCGTTGATATATTTTACGCGGGTGGGGGCGGAACTCATAACGGAGTTCCGTATTTTTGCGGGGCAAGATTTTGCCGGGGGAGAAGCGAAATCCAGACACCGCGTCAAGATTCAAAAAGGATTCCTGCGTAGTCCATCGCTCCGTGCAGAACGTGAAGGATCACCACCTGTTCTGCCTCAACGCGATAGAAGATCAGGTAGCTGCCATGCACCCGGCGCCGAACACTGAAGCGCTCGTAGCGCGGGACCAAGGGAAACGCCAGTGGCGTATCCGCCAGGCTCAGGCACTTGTCGCGCAACTCCTGGACGAAGGACAGCGCTCTCGACGGGTTGTCCTGCGCGATGTAATCGGCGATGACTTCAAGATCTCTCGTGGCCTCAGCCGTGATGCGGACCTTCACGCGCCGTACTTCTTCGCCAGCCGCTCAAACACTTCTTCAGCAGGCTCCGTGCGACCCGCGTCGGCATCGGCCAGGCCGCGCGCGATCGCGGCATCCAGCGCCAGCAGCCGGGTTTCCCGGTCCTGAATCAGGCGCACACCCTCGCGCAGCACCTCGCTTTTTGACCCGTAGCGGCCAGCATCCACAAGCTGCTGCACATAGCCTTCGAGCTGCTTTCCCAGGTCGGCACTGATCATCGCGTTCACCTCCAATGGCCTACAGCCAAAGATTACTCGCCTTATCAACAGTTATCAAAATGGCCGGCGGCATCAATGCTTTGGAGCCCCCAGTACAACGATGTCTGGCCGATTTTGCGCCGATTCATATTTCAAATCATCTAATTGATATTATTGAAATATTCAAACATTCGACGTGTTGGAATGCCCGCTCCAGTGCCGGTTCGCAACTGGTTGTCCTCCGGCGCAACAAGCGCGACAGCAGGGCCTTAAGCGATCAGAATGTCATATATGACGCTCCTGACCGCTAGCCAACAGATGCTGATCGATTGCCTCAAGGCCCAAGGAGGGCGGGCGGACAGCGTCTATGACCTGGCTGCAAAGCTGGGGCGCCCGTACCGGCGCGTGTTCGACCAAGTGAAGATGCTGGCGGCGCAGGGCCGCTTGGTTCTGAGTCCCGGGCAAGAGGGCAGACGACGGAAGACCAGCATCGCGCTCGCAGACCCCGGCGCGGAGGCCCCGGAACTAACCTTCAACCGAATCTGGAGCACGCCCCCCGAGGCCCTGCCCGAGACGACCCTGATCGCCAGCGTGCTTGCCCAACCGACGTTCGACGATGTCCTGGGCTTGGCACTGCACTACGGCCTGCCGAAGGTGCGCCAAATCTTTCTAACGATGGTGGCAGCCGGCGATCTCGAAGGCTGGGCCCTCAAGGAGTCGGCGCGGACGCTGGCCAATGTGGAGGATGGCTTTATACGGGCTACGTAGACCGCCAGCCCCTAGGAAATGGACGGTGCTTCTTGGCTGCAGCGAATTGCGCGGAAAATTTTGACTCCATTTTTTCCTCGCACATCCCCTTTTCCCCTTCCTATCCGACGGGCCGCTGGAAAACCCTCGGCCCCAACAGAAGCTCCCTCTAGATATCCCGATAGAGTACAATATTTGTGATATGTAGTACATGTGGAGACCATTTATAGCAATAGTGGCGCAATGCTGACGAGAGGAAGGCATGCCGAACCATACAGAGGACAAATCCAAGCGATTTGAACGGCTGGCAACAAGACGTACGGAGGAGATCCTTAAGAAGCTAAAGCTACTCGGCAACCTGTCGAATAAGAGCAATTACACTTATACGGATCAGCATGTAAAAGAAATGTTCGCCGCCATTGAACGCGAAGTGAAAACCACGAGAGAGCGCTTCGCGTCACGCGGAAGCAAAGCCGATTCCAGCTTTCGCTTTTCGAAATAATTGGGGAAGGGTTACTACAGTGCCAGAGTTTACGGTCGCAAGCCTTTTCGCAGGAATGGGCGGATTCGCCACTGGATTTCGTCGCGCGGGCTATAAGACGACTTGGGCAAATGAGCTCGAGAAATCCGCAGCAAAGACCTATCAGCACAACCACCCAGAAAGCCTGATGGTATGTGGCGATGTCGCCGAGTTCAGCCCAGCTCACATGGGACTTGATCCGCCCGACGTTTTGACAGCAGGTTTCCCTTGCCAGCCCTTCTCTTCGGCTGGCGATCGGTTAGGCCTCGACGACGAGCGCGGGGTTCTTTATGAAGAAATATGTCGAATCGTGAAAGAGTATGGCAGCGACCGGCCAAAAATCCTTTTGCTTGAGAACGTCGCAAACCTTCAAGGCCATGACGAAGGTAAAGCTTACGCTCAGATTGAGTCAGCTTTTAAAGAGGCTGGTTATTGGGTCTTGCCCCACAATGCCTCGCTTCTTAACACGAAGACTCACACTGACATTCCGCATAATCGCGAACGTATATTTATAGTTGCGCTCTCGACCGCATGGTTTAAAGGGGGGCGCTTTCGCTTTCCCTCCCCCGAGCCAACTTCGAATGAAGTACGCAGCTATTTTGACACCAAGGAACGAGCAGAAGACTACTACTACTTCGACGTAGTCAATAACCGTTATGGGGCCATGATCTGGGCCGCCGTAGAGAGGGGCGACCGTAGCAGCATCTATCAGTTGCGGCGATCATATGTTCGTGAATACCGGACATTAGTACCCACCTTAACTGCCAATATGGGGGACGGTGGGCACAACGTTCCTGTGATCGTTGACGATTGGGGACTCAGAAAGCTCACCCCGCGCGAGTGCGCGCGCCTTCAGGGCTTTGAGGGAATTTTTGCGTCCATGCCGGAAGACCTAACTAGACCTCAGGCATACAAGCAAATCGGAAACTCTGTAACGGTTCCCCTAGTAGAGAAATTAGCAATCGGATGTGCGGAACTCCTTGAAGACAAGTCCGCGGTACGGAGAAAACGATGACTGCGCTTAAGCTTTTATTTCCAGAAAGTATCGACGGCACCATCGAGGGAATTAGCGATGCCGGCATTGAAACCTTCGCAGGAAACCCTCTCGAAGGACTCGCCCGAGAACAAAGCCAAAATTCTATCGATGCCAAGTCTGAAAAGACTATCGGCCCCGTCAAAGTCAAGTATGAATTGCTTTACGTTGATGCCGACAAGCTGCCGGGTCGACAAGAGTTAAAGCGCTCCATCTCAAGCGCTCAGAAATACTGGGATAGTCGCTGCGCAAAGACCAAGCGTGCCCTGAAGCGGGCGCATACCATGATTCAGCAAGACAGAATTCCCTGCCTGCGCATCAGCGATCGAAATACAACCGGACTTACCGATTCAAAGGAAAAGGACCGAGGTAACTGGTTCAACCTCACTAAAGCGTCCGGTGTCTCCGAGAAAGGCAGCGGAAAAGGTGGATCCTTCGGAATCGGAAAGAACGCATTCTTTGCGAACTCCGTGCTCCGAACCGTTTTCTTTTCGACGAGAGACATTCAGAAAAACTGGGCGTTCCAGGGCGTCACCAAACTCGTCTCCCACAAGAATACTAAGGGAGCCATGACCCGTGCCACGGGCTTTCTCGGCGAGCCCAAGGGATACATGCCCGTCACGGAGCGAAGCACGATCCCGAAATTTCTTCAGTGCGATGGCGTAGGCACAGACATCATCATTGTCGGATTCGACGAAAAAACACATTGGCAAGAACAGCTGATCGCGGCGTTTGCCGAAAATTTCTTTGTGGCAATCCATGATGGTTCTCTTGAAGTGGCGATCCAACATGAAGAAGATTCGAAGGCTTTCCATGAGCTAACCTCTGTCACGCTTTCCAACGTAATCAGCGCTTTGGCGCATAGAAATGAGCGCTACAGATATCTTTTGGATTTCTACGATGCATTGACCTCCCCCGAGGCAATCATCACCGAAACCGACATCGAAGGACTTGGCAAGTTGAAACTGAAATTGCTACCGCGCGAGGGGGCTCGTAAGCGCGTGGCAATGTTTCGGCGAACGGGAATGAAGATCTTCGAGAAAGACCGATTCCGTACCCCTCTTGAATTCGCCGGGGTGTTTCAGTGCGAAGGAGAGGAGGGCAATAGACTACTACGCAGGCTTGAGCCCCCCAGCCATGACAAGTGGGAGCCCGAACGCTATGAGGAGAGTCCTCGCCATGCCAGCAGCCTCATTAAAGCCATCTCTGAGTGGATGCGAAAATGCGTGCAGGAGCTGTTGACTCCCGATGCCGGAGAGACTCAAGCCATCCCGGGGCTTGAGCGCCTGTTGCCCGATGATTTCGAGGAACCTTTTGATAAGGCCTCGAAAGCGCTGGCGGAAGGTGACCCGAGACCAAAAGTCGGGGAAGGAATCAAAGGTGTAGCCCGCCCACCAAAAGCGAAGCCCGGCAACGAAGCTACTACCCTCGGGCTTGGCGAAAGCGGAGCAGGCGACACCGACGGGGCTGCCGGTGATGGCGGAGGGGGCACTACCGGTGGCGCTAACGGAAGCGGATCAGGGGACGGCCGAGGTTCCGGTCCGGTTTTGCAAGACGTCAATATTGAGTACCGGACATTCCTCGACGCCGCATCCTCTCGATACAGGATGATGGCCAAGTTCGTTCAACCCGGCATATATGATGTCCATGTACTCGCAATTGGCGACGATGGCCGTGCAGAGCCCATTGATATTCTGGACCCTAAGCTAGTTGTCTCGGGAAAAACCAGCAAAGCATCGGTCAGCGGACAGAACAAGATCTCTAAGGTCAACGTCGCGGGGCCGAGCAGCATCGAAATTCAGTTCTCTTCGCCCTCGATGATTCCTCGCACTCTGCTTGCAAAGGTGCAGCGCCATGTCCAGTAAAAGCTATCCGCATCCGGTTTTAGATCCCGCCGGAGCGGATTATCCAAATTGCGGCATCCAATTCGAAGCCTCGATGCATCCGGGGCCGACCACGTATCGCTTTGACCTAAGGTTTGAGGTCGGCAGCGACTCTTTGTTGGACCACATAGAGGCTGGCGATGCGATTTATGCGGTTCAGATCGACTCGAAATGGACGAACTATCGAGAGGTTTTTCAGTTTAGTGAGGCAACCCGTCACATCGAAGTGCCCGAACACAAATTGCGCGGAATCTTCTTCTTAAGACCCTTCATCGTTGCCAAGCAAGCATTTACTCTCGGCTCCGGGGAGTTTGCCGACGTATTTTCAGGAGTAGCATTTCCCATGCGGCGCGGCTACGTCCTTGGATGGGATAACCCTCTAGAGTTTGATGCCTCAAAAACATTAGACGATTTAAAGAACATTAATTCTGTTTTGCAGATTGTTCGAAATCCAAAAGATAATGTTCCAGTCGAGTACAACCTGGATAGCGACAAGATTGAAATCCATTTGTCACAACCAGACTACGATGCGTATAGCGCGGTGAAAGGACTCGCAGGCCACCGCAGTACTCTCATGTGCGTGTTGGCACTTCCTGCGGTTACGTACGCCATTAAAACGTTCCTTGAAGACAAGGATCGCAATAGCGAAGCCAGATGGATTCATGTCATCGAGCGCAGGCTCCAAGATTTGCGCAATGCAGGGGCGCATGAGGATGATCCGTTTAAGCTCGCTCAAGCAATGCTGGATCTGCCCATTTCTCGTGCGATTCAAGCAATCTATTCTCTTGAAGGTGAGGCCGCATGATTCGCATTAAATACATCAAGGCGGCCGCATTGTCTGAGCTTCAGCGGCAGACCCCTCATATTCTTGATAAATATCGGAGACCAGAGCGCTTCCTCTCATCATTCTTTTCTGGCCACGACGATTGGCTCGCGGAATCATCGCTAGAAGTCGACGCACTGCCAGCCCTGAACCCTGGAAAAGAGGGCACAGTTGAAGCGACCAACGCGATCTCGCTGCACAAGGCCCTTCGCGGGATTACCGAGAGCCAAGCGGCAGACGAGCGCCTGTGGGCCTGGTTCGCTCACGAACACTATTGGGACTACATGCGCGCTCGGTGGCCGGGCGAAGCAAATAGAGCAGAGAATCAAATTGACTACATCCGCGAGCACTATTTTATTGGCCTAAATGTGCGCAACCTTATGCGCCAAGGAATCTCGCGGCTTTGGTGGTTTGCGCACACTACTGTCGATGACACCCGAGACGATCCTTACGAATTGACGAAGGTGATGTTGGAGTACTCCGATAACCGCCAGTCTCTGATGGAAACGGGCTACTCTCGAAACCAACGGATGGTCCAGACGATTCTCGATCGCACAAATCACTGGCGTAGTAACGGCCACGATATTCTGCGAAGCAGAGATCTTTTCCGCGCACTGTGCAAAGAATTGAATCTTTACGGAGGCACTCTGATTCTCGATTGTCTTCAGAAGGAAGATATAGTTTCCATGATCGATGACTTCATGGCCCGGAAGGCTAGCGCTTTAGAAAGTGCTGCAACCTCCGCGTGACCTCTTCAGGATTTTTTAACTCGCATTCCCATACAACGAGAACATCCCAGTTTCCCTGGCCCAGGGCTGCAACGTTCGCAGCGTCACGTCGACGGTTCCCTTCGATCTTTGGCGCCCAATAGTGAGTATTAGATTTAGGGGTATTCGCCCTACGACATCTTTCATGCCCATGCCAAAAACAGCCATGCATGAAGATGGCAAGCTTAGCCTTCGTGAAAGCAATATCTGGCTTTCCCGGAAGGCTTTTCAAGTTGAGGCGGTACCCTTTGCGTGTAGCCCAAACCAGGCGCCTTAAAAGGCGCTCTGGCGCCGTATCAGACGCTCGAATCCGAGACATGTTTCGACTGCGAGCGGCTTCGCTCAAAGTATCCATCGGTTCACCGAAGTTGATGCCGCGATGTGATGTAGCAACGTCACGGGCAACAACCAAAAGAGCGATTCGCCCGCATGCAAAAAAACTAGTCCGCCCTTCTAGGATGCCCCGCCATCATCGCCCTCGCCACTGCTGGTAACGCCGACGTCGGCCCATCTGCCCCAGACTCGGCAGGCTCATATACGCGCCATCCATCAACAGGAGCACCTCGCGCCAGCGTCTCTGGCTGCTGGTAGCCGGACTGGGCACATAGCCCGGTGAGGCGCTCCAGCTTCTGGCGGTTGGCCACGGTGACCATCTCTCGGCCGGGGGGTTTTCTTCGGTCAGCTCGATGCTGGCGTTGCCGAGGGCGCAGCCGTAGGTGTCGCAGGTGCAGGCCTTGCTGGAGGAATCATCCGGCTGGATGACATTGTCATTCATTTGAACTACATGTGGCGCCACAGCTTCCCTGAGGAACTCTCCATGGCCGCCACTGCATTGGTTCAGACCCGCATCGATCCCGACGTGAAGGATCGCGCCACCGAAGTGCTCGGCAGCCTGGGACTCACCGTCTCCGATGCGGTCCGCATGCTGCTGACGCGCGTGGCACGGGAAGGTGCCCTGCCTTTCAACTTCACTATCGATTCTGCTGCGCACGACGCATGGTTCCGAGCCAAGGTGCAGGAGGCATTGGAAGACCTGCGTCCGGTTGTCCCGCACGATGAGGTAGAAGCCCGTTTCGCCAAGCGCCGTGCTGCAGCCCTGAAAAAGGTAAAGCCGGGGAACGCTTGAGACTGGAGTGGTCGGCCAGTGCGATCACGGACCGCGCGGAGAGAGGGAAAAGGGCTACAAGCTGCGGGGCTTCGCGCCAGCGGCGAACGGGTTGCGGATGGTGAGGCGGCGCTCGAGTTCAAGCCCGTCCTGCATGTCTTCCGAATACATCAGCGGGCAGCCGGCGAGTATCGCGGCAGAGGCCATGAGGGCGTCGTAGAGATTCAGCCCGTACTTCTGGGCCAACTGCAGCGCCTGCTCGTGCGTCTCCAGGGTCAGCGGGACAGGGTCTGGGCAGAGGGACTGGAATGCGTCGAGGGCGGTGTGGACTTCGTCCCAACTCATTTTCAGCTTGCGCCGCGCGACGGAAGCGAACTCGTTCAGTGCCTGCACGCTGATGATCCCGCCTGCCGCGAGCAGCGCGTCTGCGATCTCCGCCCGCGGGTCGTCCTGCGCCACGGCGTAGAGCAGGATGTTGGTGTCCAGAAAGGGTTTCACTTGCGTGACTGGGCGTCGTCACGGTCGAAGCTGAAGCCGTCGGGCAGAGGGCGGCGCAGCTTGCGCAGGCGCTCCAGCGCCGCCTGCTTGCGCCCGTCGCGCCGGACCTCGAACTCGCGCTCGGAGGCGATGCGGATTTCGATCTCGTCGCCTTCCTGCAGCTTCAGCGCCTCGACCACTGCGGCGGGCAGGCGCACGGCCAGGCTGTTGCCCCACTTGGATACCTGCATGACGAAACTCCGGGTGGATATATATTTTTACTGTATATCTAGCGGACGGGGAAATCCAGTGGGGGCGAATTGGGGGAGGCTTTGGGGGAAGTCGTTCGCCCTGATCCTTCGACAGGCTCAGGATCAGACGGGAGCTTTGCCCATGTGGATTCAGAGCGCAGAAGGCCAGCGCCGGCGTGCGTGGAATACGCGCAGGATATCGATGTCTTTCCCCCGTACCCGATACGGCACGATGTAGGGCGTGTCAGGCACGATCAGTTCGCGGGTACCCGCGACGCGGCCGGCGCGCCCCAGACCTGGGTTATCCGCCAGCAAGGCCACGGTCCGTTGAATGTGGATGACGGTCGCGACTGCTGCTTGTGGATTGTCCGCAGCGATGTACTCGGCTTCTTCCTGCAAGTTACGCAGTGCGCGCTGCAGCCACCTAACCCGCACGGCGCTGCCAGTTCGCGAAGAAGTCCTTCACCTCGGCGTCGCTGGCGAATTCTCCGCGGTCTGCTTCACCCAAGGCTTTTTGTACCTCGCCGATCTGCCACTCGTTGAGGTCGATGTACTCGCGGATCGCTTCCGCTGCGAGAAACGAGCGGCTGCGGTTGGTTGCATCGGCGAGCTTGTCCAGCCGGGACTTGGTGTCTTCTTCCAGGCGGATGGTCATCGTGGTGGACATGACGGGCTCCGGTTGTGCGCGAATGTGTACATTGTATTCGCGCTAGGGCTTTCCGGGAAGGCGGGGGCTTGGCGGGCCCAGGATCAGGGAGAACGGGGTGGGTTAACACTTCTAGCCTCCCCCTCTCCCCCGCCCCTCTCCCGCAAGGGGAGAGGGGTGAAAAGCTCAAGCGCGGGAATGCGCGTCCAGCAGGGTCTTGGCCGTGAGAGGCAACGCCGACGTCGGCCCATCCGCCCCCAGGCTCAGCAGGCTCATGTACGCGCCATCCATCAACAGGAACAGCCCGCGAGCCAGGGCGTCCGGCTGCTGGTAGCCGGCCTGGGCGCATAGGCCGGTGAGGCGCTCGAGCTTCTGGCGGTTGAACTCGGTGACCACTTCGCGACCGGGGTGGTTTTCTTCGGTCAGCTCGACGCTGGCGTTGCCGATGGCGCAGCCGCGGGTGTCGCAGGTGCAGGCTTTGCTGGCCTGGCTGTCGAACATGGCTTGCAGGGCGGCGCGGGGGTCGCCGGGGTGCTTGGCGACGATCTCGTCCCACCAGATCCAGTAGTCCCGCACGGATTCGCGCAGGTATTCCACCACCAGATCGTCCTTGCAGGTGAAGGACCGGTAGAGGCTCATCTTGGTGGTCTGGGCCTCGGTGGCGATGGATTCCACGCCCACGGCGCGGATGCCGTTCCGGTAGAAAAGGTCCTTGGCGGCGTTGAAGATGCGGTCGCGCGCGCTCAGGCGGGGCGCGGGGGGCGCCTCAGATTCCTTTTTCTTTGAAACACTTGCAGTGGACATGGTCCGCTCCGGACACATAAAGCTTGAAATGAGACTGACCGGTCACTACCATCTGCTTCACGGTGATACCGAACGGTCTCGTAACATCATTGTTGAGGCGCCTCCCCCCGGAGTCAAGGCGAACCCGACAGATGGACGGCACAACGGCCTCACTCCCCCTGTTCCATTTGGGAGCCGTCATGACTACAACAACCCGTCCCCTCGCCCGCCGCGCTTTCCTGCTGCTGGGCCTTGCCTCCGCCTCTGTGCTGCTCAACGCCTGCAGCACGTCGGTGGCCCAGGAAGAAACCGCGGCCCCGGCCACGCCCGTGCAGGTGGCGGAGGTGCCGGTGCGGTCCATCGCGGACTGGCGCGACTACACCGGCGAGATCGAGGCGCAGCAGCGCGTGGACCTGCGGCCGCGCGTGGCGGGCTACATCCAGCAGGTGGGCTTCTCGGAGGGCGCGCTGGTGAAGAAGGGCCAGCTGCTGTTCCAGATCGACCCGGCGCCGTTCGCAGCCCAGGTGGAGCGCCTGCGGGCCGACCTGCAGCGCGTGGAGGCGGACCAGCGCCTGGCGGGCTCGCGGCGCGAGCGCGCGGTGGCGCTGCTGGCGGAAAACGCGATCTCGCAGGAGGAGCATGACCAGCTGGCGGCGGGCGCGGCGGCGGCGCAGGCCGGCGTGGGCTCGGTGCGCGCGGCGCTGAAGGCGGCGGAGCTGGACCTCTCCTACACGCGCATCACGGCGCCGATCGACGGCCGCGTGTCGCGCGCGCTGATCACGGAGGGCAACCTGGTGGACAGCAGCAAGGTGCTGACGACGCTGGTGAGCGTAGACCCGGTGTACGTAGCCTTTGACGTGGACGAGTCCACCTACCTCAGCGCGCTGGACCGCGCCGGGCAGGCACGCGTCTACGTGGGCCGCATGAACGATGAGGGCACGCCGCACGAGGCGAAGCTGGACTTTGTGGACAACGTTTCGCGCGAGGGCGTGATCCGCCTGCGGGCGACGCTGGACAACGCTGCTGGTGCCTTTACGCCGGGATTGTTTGCGCGGGTGCGGCTGGTGGCGGGCAAGGAGTTTGATGCGGCGCTGGTGGATGACAAGGCCATCGGCACGGACCTGGACAAGAAGTACGTGCTGGTGGTGAGCAATGCCAACGTGGCGGAGTACCGCGGCGTGACGCTGGGCGCGCGGCTGGATGGCCTGCGGGTGGTGACGGCGGGGCTGAAGGCGGGCGATGTGATCGTGGTGAATGGGCTGCAGCATGTGAAGCCGGGCGCGGCGGTGGCGCCGACGCGGGTGGCGATGGGGGGTGAGGGTGAGGCCAGCCGGAAGCTGACGCGGGGTGATGCGGTGGCGCCGGTGGCGGAATCTGCCCCCACTTCGACGGGCACGGTGCGGACGGATTCCGCGGGGCCGGCGCCGGCTTCGACGACGCCGGTTCGCAAGGGCGTGAGACAGGCCGCTGTCGAGGCGCAGGCGGATGTGGTTCCGTTGCAGGTGGCCTGGACGGCATCCATCGGGACCGTTCCTCGCGCGGCCTCGTCTCGTGGAGAGAAGCCCTTTGACGCTACGGCGAATGAATTCGGGGCCGTGCCGTGAACTTCGCGCAATTCTTCATCAGCCGGCCGATCTTCGCGGCGGTGTTGTCGGCACTGATCCTGATCGCGGGTGCGATCTCGCTGGGGCGGCTGCCCATCAGTGAATACCCGGAGGTGACGCCGCCGACGGTGGTGGTGCGCGCGAGCTACCCGGGCGCCAACCCGAAGGTGATCGCGGAGACGGTGGCCAGCCCGCTGGAGCAGAGCATCAACGGCGTGGAGGGCATGCAGTACATGTTCAGCCAGTCCACGGCCGATGGCGCGATCAGCCTCACCGTGACCTTTGCGCTGGGCACCGACGTGGACAAGGCGCAGGTGCTGGTGCAGAACCGGGTGTCGCAGGCGCTGCCGCAGCTGCCGCCGGAGGTGCAGCGCCTGGGTGTGACCACCAACAAGGCCAGCCCGGACCTGACCATGGTGGTGCACCTGCTCTCGCCGGACAACCGCTACGACCCGCTCTACATCGCCAACTACGGCCGCCTGCGCGTGAAGGACGAGCTGGCGCGCCTCAACGGCGTGGGCGACGTGCAGATCTTCGGTGCGGGCGCCTATTCCATGCGCGTCTGGCTGGACCCGGAGAAGGTGGCCAGCCGCGGGCTCACGGCCAGCGAGATCGTGAGCGCGATCCGCCAGCAGAACCAGCAAGTGGCAGCGGGCACGCTGGGCGCGCCGCCGGCGCCCAATGCGGCGGAGTTCCAGCTGAGCATCGACTCGGCCGGCCGCCTGGTGACGGAGGAAGAGTTCAGCAACATCATCGTGCGGGCGCGTGACGATGGCGCGGTGACGCGCCTGCGCGACGTGGCGCGGGTGGAGCTGGGCTCGGCCAACTATGCGCTGCGCTCGCTGCTGGACAACAAGCCGGCGGTGGCCATCCCGATCTTCCAGCGGCCGGGGTCCAACGCCATCCAGATCTCCGACGCCGTGCGCGCCACCATGGAGCGCCTGAAGGCGGACTTCCCCCAGGGCCTGGACTACAACATCGTCTACGACCCCACGGTGTTCGTGCGCGGCTCGATCAAGGCGGTGGTGCACACGCTGTTCGAGGCGATGCTGCTGGTGGTGCTGGTGGTGATCCTGTTCCTGCAGAACTGGCGCGCCAGCCTGATCCCGCTGGCGGCGGTGCCAGTGTCGCTGGTGGGCACGTTCGCGGTGATGCATGCCATCGGCTTTTCACTCAACACGCTGACGCTGTTCGGCTTCGTGCTGGCGATCGGCATCGTGGTGGACGACGCGATCGTGGTGGTGGAAAACGTGGAGCGCAACATCGCCCAGGGCAAGAAGCCGCTGGAGGCCACGCGCCAGGCGATGCGCGAGGTGACGGGGCCGATCATCTCCACGGCGCTGGTGCTGAGTGCGGTATTCGTGCCCACAGCTTTCATCAGCGGCCTGACGGGGCAGTTCTACAAGCAGTTTGCGCTGACGGTGGTGATCAGCACGCTGATCTCGGCCTTCAACTCGCTGACGCTGTCGCCGGCACTGTCGGCCGTGCTGCTGAAGGAGCATGGCGCCAAGCCTGACCGGCTGCAGCGCGGCATCGACGTGGGCCTGGGCTGGCTGTTCCGGCCGTTCAACCGCTTCTTTGGCGCGGCCTCCGAGCGCTACGTGGGCAGCGTGCGCCGGCTGACGCGCGGCTCGGCGATCGTGCTGGCGGTGTATGCGGGCCTGCTGGGCCTGACGGCGCTGGGCTTCAAGGTGGTGCCGGAGGGCTTTGTGCCCTCGCAGGACAAGCAGTACCTGGTGGCCTTTGCCAACCTGCCGGAGGCGGCGACGCTGGACCGCAGCGAGGAGGTGATGCGCCAGATGAGCGAGATCATCCTGAAGCAGCCGGGCGTCCAGTCGGCGGTGGCCTTCCCGGGCCTGTCGATCAACGGCTTCACCAATGCGCCCAATGCCGGCATCGTCTTCGCCACGCTGGATGATTTCAGCGAGCGCAGGACGCCGGAGCTGTCGGGCAATGCGATTGCGGAGCAGCTGGGCGCGCAGTTCGGAAAGATTCCGGAGGCGTTCATCGCGGTGTTCCCGCCGCCGCCGGTGCCGGGCCTGGGCACCATCGGCGGCTTCAAGATCCAGCTGGAGGACCGCAGCGGCCTGGGCTTTGCGGAGCTGGCCACGGTGACCAACAAGATCCTGGAGCGGGCGCGGCAGGAGCCGGCGCTGTCCAATCTGTTCAGCAGCTACCAGATCAACGTGCCGCAACTGTTTGCGGACATCGACCGCGACAAGGCGCAGGCGCAGGGCGTGAGCCTGCAGTCGATCAACGAGACGCTGCAGATCTACCTCGGCTCGCTGTACGTGAACGACTTCAACCGCTTTGGCCGCACCTACCAGGTGAACGCGCAGGCCGACATGGCCTTCCGCCTCCAGCCGGAAGACGTGGTGAAGCTGAAGATCCGCAACGCGCAGGGCGAGATGGTGCCGCTGTCCACGTTCATCAGGCTGCGCCAGACGGCGGGGCCGGACCGGGTGATGCACTACAACGGCTACGTCACCGCCGAGATCAACGGCGGCCCGGCGCCGGGCTATTCCAGCGGGCAGGCGCAGAAGCTGATCGAGGAGATCGTGAAGGCGGAGCTGCCCAACGGCATGGCCTACGAGTGGACCGAGCTGGCCTACCAGCAGCTGGTGGCGGGCAACACGGCGCTGCTGATCTTCCCGCTGTGCGTGCTGCTGGCCTTCCTGGTACTGGCGGCGCAGTACGAGAGCTGGAGCCTGCCGCTGGTGGTGATCCTGATCCTGCCGATGTGCCTGTTCAGCGCCATCACCGGCGTATGGCTGTCGGGCGGCGACAACAACGTGTTCACGCAGATCGGCCTGATCGTGCTGGTGGGCCTGGCCTGCAAGAACGCGATCCTGATCGTGGAGTTTGCCAAGGAGGGCGAGGAGCGCGGCCTGCCGCTGATGGACGCGATCCTGGAGGCCTGCCGCCTGCGCCTGCGCCCGATCCTGATGACCTCGCTGGCCTTCATCATGGGCGTGGTGCCGCTGGTGTACTCGAGCGGAGCCGGTGCCGAGATGCGCCACGCGATGGGCGTGGCGGTGTTCGCCGGGATGATCGGCGTGACGGCCTTTGGCCTGGCGATGACGCCGGTCTTCTACTGGCTGGTGCGGCGCTTCGTGCATGCGCGCCGCGACCGGCCCATTGCCCTGCCCCCGCCACCGGCGCTGACGCCGCGGCTGGACCATGGAGTGCTGCCATGAGCCTGAACGGAAATCTTGCCGCGGATGACGCGGATGAACGCGGACCGGAGTCCTGGATGAAACTTCTCCTGCCGATGCTTGCGGCGATCGCCTTGGTGGGCTGCGCGGTGGGCCCGGACTACCGGGCGCCGGATACCAAGCCCGCCGCCTTCGCCAACGCCGATGCAGGCGTGGTGGTGGCGGACGCCTACGAGGCGCGCTGGTGGAAGCTGTTCGGCGACGAGCAGTTGGCAACGCTGGTGGAGCAGGCCCTGGCGGCGAACCACGACATCGGCATCGCCGTGGCGCGGGTGTCGCAGGCGCGGGCGCTGTTCCGCGACCAGCGCCTGGACCAGTTCCCGGTGGTCACCGCCAACGCCGCGGGCACCTTCGGCCGCGAGCCGCTGGTGACGGCCAGCAGCCCCGGCTACACCGGCCCGCGCACGGAGGTGGAGAACGCCCGCGTGGGCTTTGACGCCGCCTGGGAGCTGGACCTGTTCGGCCGCGTGCGCCGCGGCGTGGAAGCGGCGCGTGCGGAGGCGGAAGGCGCGGAGGCCGGCCTGCGCGAGGCGCAGGTGCTGGTGGCCGCCGAGGTGGCGCGGCATTACTTCGAGTGGCGCGGCGCCGGCGAGCAGATCGACGTGGCGCGGCGCAACCGCGACACGCAGGCCGAAACGCTGCGCCTGACCGACGTGCGCCTGCGCCTGGGCCGCGGCACCGAGCTGGAAGTGGTGAGCGCCCGCGCCCGCCTGGAGGTGACCGAGGCCACCATCGCCGACCTGGAACTGGCGCAGAAGCGCAGCGAGCACCGCCTCGCCGTGCTGCTGGGCCAGCGCCCCGGCGCCTGGACGCCGCCGGCCGTGGCGGATGCGCCGGCCATTGCGCGGGCGTTGCCGGTGGGGGGCGCGGAGGATCTGTTGCGCCGCCGGCCGGACATCGCACGGGCGGCGGCGCAGCTGCACGCGGCGACGGCGCGGATCGGGCTGGCGAAGGCGGACTACTTTCCGCGGCTGTCGGTGACGGGCTTTGCCGGCATCGTCACCGGCAGCTTCGGCGACCTGGGCGAGGCGGCCCATCGCGCCTGGACGGTGACGCCGCAGGTGTCGTGGGCGGCGTTCGACATGGGCAGCATCGCGGCGCGCGTGGATGCGGCGGATGCCAATACGCGGGCAGCGGCGGCGGCGTATGAGCAGGCGGTGCTGGTGGCGCTGGAAGAGGTGGAGAACGCCTTCGTCGGCGTGAGCCGATCGCGCCAGCGGCTGGAGCACACGCTGGCGCAGGCCGGCGCGGCGCGGCGGGCGGCGGAGCTGGCGCGGATCCAGTATCGGGCGGGGTCCACGGACTTCCTGGTGCTGCTGGATGCGGAGCGGACGCTGCTGGCGGCGGAGGATGGGGTGGCTCGGGCGGAGACGGCGGTGAACACTTCTACTGTGCAGATGTACAAGGCGCTGAGTGGGGGCTGGAATGAGGTGGGGGTGGTGGCGGCGCGGTAAGGGGTATTGAATCCCCTCTCCCGCTTGCGGGCGAGGGCCGAGGAGAGGGTTTCTGTAGCTCTTGCCTGATTTAGCCAGACCACCATTCACAGAAACCCTCTCCCGCCCTTCGGGCACCCTCTCCCGCAAGCGGGAGAGGGGATAGATGCGTAGCCGGGAGCGCCCTGCCCCACCGGCCCGGCCATCCCTGCCCGGGCATGACCCGACAGGCGGACTGGCCAATTCCGGCGATGTCCCGTACTCTATAGGGGCAAGTTTCAAGCAGTGTTATCAGCAGTTCTGCCGCGTTATGCGCGGCTCGAAATTCCCGATGCCTTCCTTGACTGTTGCAGACCCGCGGGCCGTCAGCCCGTTTTTATTTAAAGGAATGTATCTATGAGCAACACCTCCACCGGTACCGTCAAGTGGTTCAATGAAGCCAAGGGCTTCGGCTTCATCACGCCTGCTGCTGGCGGCGAAGACCTCTTTGCCCACTTCAAGGAAATCCAGGGCACCGGCTTCAAGACCCTGACCGAAGGCCAGCAGGTCGAATACGTTGCTGCCCGCGGCCCGAAGGGCATGCAGGCGACGCGTATCCGCCCGCTCTAAGCCGGCAAGCAGTAAAAAAACCGCGGCTCTGCCGCGGTTTTTTTATGCCCGCTGCATTCTCAAAAGGGTCTAGAGATGCCGCGTCTCCTTCGGCACATGCCACCAGTCGTTCTCTCGCCCGTTGCAGTACGTCACCTTCGTCTCCGCCAGCACGCCGGGGTCCAGATCGTCCAGGCAGGCCAGATTGATCGACACGAAGGCACCACCCAGTTCCGGGATGTCGCCGCGTCCGAAGGGGCGCATGCCGCAAGTGCCGCAGAACAGGTGGTGCATGCTGTTGCTGTTGAACTGGTAGTCGCGCAGGGCTTCCTCGCCGGACAGCAGGCGGAAGGCTTCGGGCTTGACCGAGGTCCCCCAGTGGCGGGCCTTGCTGCAGATGGAGCAATTGCACTTGCTGGTGCCGGCGGAGAGGTCGATATCAGCCTCGTAGCGGACGGCGCCGCAGTGGCAGCTGCCGTGGTAGGTGGTGGTGGGCATGGCGGGCTCCTCAGGCGGCTTGCTGCGCGGCCAGCCTGGCGTCGAACTCGCGCGCACGCTGGGTCGCAGGCCGGGCGCTGACGCGCTCGATGTAGCGCTCGATCGCGGGCAGCCTGGGCACCAGGCCGAAGTTCACGGTCCAGAACAGGGCGCCGCCCCAGAGCACGTCGGCGGCAGTGAAGCGCTCGCCCAGCAGGTAGGGGCCTTTCTCCAGCTGCGCCACCAGGGTGTTGAGCACGCTGTCGTAGTCGCCGTAGGGCGAGGAGCTCAGCGAGGCCGGGGTGTGCTTGCTGGCCTTGTCGGCAAGGGCAGGCTCGAAGCAGCCGGCGTAGAACGCGAGCCAGCGCAGGTAGGGGCCGCGCAGCGGGTCGCCGATGGCGGGGGCGAGGCCGGCTTCGTGGTACAGGTCGGCCAGGTAGATGTAGACGGCCACCTGCTCGGTCACCAGCGCGCCGTTGTGCACGATGGCGGGCACCTTGCCCATGGGATTGATCGCCAGGTACGCGGGGGCGCGCTGCTCGTTGAGCTTGAGGCTCAGCACCTTGAGATCGAAGTCCGCGCCCAGTTCTTCCATCAGCGCCAGCGTGCCGCCGGAGCGCGAGTTGGGGGCGTGGTAGAAGGTGATTTTACGGTCCGTCATGGGGGTATCTCCTGTCCTTGGGATTGGTTTTGACCACGGAAACAGGCTAAAGGTAATTGCGGACAGATTCCGCCCTCGATAGGCTTGGCCGATGTTAACGGCCTCGTCCCGCCTGCTGCGCCTGATCGCCCTGCTGCAGAGCCGCCGCTACTGGTCCGGCCGCGACCTGAGCGAGCGCCTGGCGGTGGACCCGCGCACCTTGCGGCGCGACGTGGAGCGCCTGCGCGAACTCGGCTACCCGGTGCAGGCTTCGGCCGGCGTGGGCGGCGGTTACCAGATGGGCGCGGGCGCGGAGCTGCCGCCGATGCTGCTGGACGACGAGGAGGCGGTGGCCGTGGCGGTGTCGCTGCGCGCGGCGGCGGCGAGCGTGGCGGGCATCGAGGAAACCACGATGCGGCTGCTGGCGAAGCTGGACCAGCTGCTGCCCGCGCGGTTGCGCCGCCAGGCCAGTGCGCTGCACGCGGTGACGATCTCGCTGCGCAGTGGGGAACCGCTGGCGGACGCGGAGCTGCTCACAGGCACGGCGGCGGCCTGCCGCGACCAGGAGTGCCTGCAGTTCGGCTACCGCGACCGCGGCGGGCGCATGACGCAGCGCCGCGTGGAGCCGATGCGCCTGGCCAACAGCGGGCGGCGCTGGTACCTCGTGGCCTGGGACCTGCAGCGCAGTGACTGGCGCACCTTCCGCAGCGACCGCATGAGCGCGCCGCTGGTGACCGGCCCGCGCTTCACGCCGCGCACGCCGCCGATGGACCTGGCGGAGTACGTGCGGCGCGCGATCTCCTACGCCCCCTTCGAGTACCAGCTGAAGATCCGCCTGCGTGGCACTGCGCAGGAGCTGTCGCAGCGCATCCCGACCTGGGCGGGCGTGCTGGAGGCGGAGAGCGATGACAGCTGCATCCTGGCCACGGGCGCGGATTGCCTGGAGGCGCTGGCGGCGCAGCTGTTGTTCGCGGGGGAGTTCGAGGTGGTGGATGCGCCGGCGTTCATGCCGGAGTTGCGGGCGGTGGTGGCGAAGTTGGGGCAGCGGGTGGCAGATTGAAGCTGTCCCCTCTCCCGCTTGCGGGAGAGGGTGCCTGAAAGGCGGGAGAGGGTTTCTGTAAGTCGTTCCTGCTTTAACCAATTCACCACTTACAGAAACCCTCTCCCTTTATCCCTCTCCCGCAAGCGGGAGAGGGGACAGAAATCTACTGCACTCGTCTCGCATTCGAAGCTTGAGATAGCGACGGCTCCACCACCAAAGACCAACGGCGTCAGCCACCCGATCAGCGGCACAGAGCGCACACCCCTCTTGGCCAGTTGCTTGCGCAGTGTTCCTGGCAACTCCCGCTCGAACGCCTCAACGCCGATCCGCATCGAGCCGCGCGCTACCGCGCATTCCGACACATGGAATGTCTGAAAGGGTCAACCAAGCTAAACGTGGCACATGGTTTGCTAATTAAAAATTGCTTCACGTTGTACGCGTGCAGAGTCGATCGGGGGACTCTTCATGGTTGCAATCGCGCTCGACCGCCCCCGATGCGGGCGCAACCCACTTATCGAATGGAGTCGTGACATGGCAATTCAGGAATTGAGCCGCGAAGAAGTGTCCGCTGTTTCCGGTGGCGCCGGCCTGCTGGAAGGCGTTCTCGGTCTGGTCGGGAAGCTGACCACCACGCCGCTGGTCACCAACCTTCTCAAGGTGGTGGGCAAGATCACCAGCGGCCTGCTGGGCGGATTGAAGCTGTAGGAATGTGAGCGGCAGACAGGGAAGGCGGGCTGGGGTGACCCGACCTTCCCACGCTGCATTACGGATCAATCCCGCATGGCGTGCTTCAAGCTTGTGCGCACGCGCCCCTGGAATGCCCAGGCAGTCCTGATGGCGTTCATCGCGAGATTCCACGTGCTTCGACTGTCACGGACGCAGAGACAGGAATCGCGATGTCATCGCTCTATCGCAAGGCGGCACAGGATGCCCAGGCGACGCCTCCGCTAGGCAGGATCATCCTGGTGCAGCCGCCGTCGCATCGCTTGCTGACGGCGATGGCCGTGATCTTCGCCTGCATCATCGCGTCGTTCTTCGCCTTTGGCAGCTATACCCGGCACAGCACCGTCACGGGGCAGCTGCTGCCCGATGCCGGGCTCATCAAGCTGTACTCACCGCGCCCCGGCGTGGTGCTCGAACGGCATGTGAAGGAAAACCAGCCCGTCGAGGTGGGCGACGTGCTGTTCGTGGTGTCGGGCGAGCAAGCCGTCAGCTCCACGGCATCGCCGCGCGCTGAGCGCGGCCTCCTGGTCTCCAAGGCGGCGGAGTTGCGCCGCCAGCTCGACATCCTCGATGAGCAGATGGCAAACCAGAAGAGCCGCCTCGCACTCAGCCGCAACGCCGTCAACTCCTACAAGGGCTTGCTGGCAAGCAAGTACATCTCCGCGGAACAGCTGCAGCAGAAGCAGGAGGACCTGCTCGATCAGCAGGCACGATTGCAGGCGCTGGATCGCGAGCGCGTGGCGCTGACGCACGAACTGGGCACGCAGTCCCTGGTGATCACGGCGGCGCGGGCCGGCACGGCCACGGCGGTGAACGCGGAGGTGGGACAGGCTATCGACGGCCAGCGGCCGCTGCTGAGCATCGTGCCCGCCAACTCCAGCCTGCACGCCAATCTGTTCGCACCCAGCCGCGCCGTGGGCTTCATCCGCGCGGGCGATCGTGTGCTGCTGCGCTACCAGGCCTTTCCCTACCAGAAGTTCGGCCATCACAGCGGCGTGGTGTCCTGGGTTTCCAGGACGGCGGTTTCGCCGGCGGACATCGCGGCCTTCAACCCGCATCCGCAGAGCAGTGAGCCGGTGTATGAAATCCGCGTGAAGCTCGACGAGCAGTCGGTCATCGCCTATGGCAAACGCCAGCCCCTGCAGTCGGGCATGGCGGTGGATGCGGACATCCAGCAGGAGCGCCGGCGCCTGTACGAGTGGATCCTGGATCCGCTGTTCACGATCTCCGGTCGCGTGTAGCCATGCTCGACGCCCTGTCGTTCGGCTTCGGACGCAAGCTGCCGCTGATCCTGCAGACCGAGGCGGCCGAGTGCGGCCTGGCCTGCCTGGGCATGGTGGCCGGCTACCACGGCCTGCGCACCGATCTGCAGACCCTGCGGCAGCGGTATTCGGTTTCGCTCAAGGGCGCGCGGCTGTCGGGGATGATGCAGGTGGCCGACGGGCTGGGCCTGTCGAGCCGCGCCGTGAAGCTGGACCTGGAAGACATTCCGCAGCTGCGACTGCCCTGCATCCTGCACTGGAATTTCAACCACTTCGTGGTGCTGCAGAAAGTGAGCGGGCGTAGCGTCACGATCTGCGATCCGGCGATGGGCATCAGGCGCCTGTCGCTGGACGAGGTCTCGGATTCGTTCACCGGCGTGGCGCTGGAGCTGTGGCCGGGCGCGAACTTCGTCCGTGCCGAGGCGCGGCAGAAGATCAGCCTGCGGCAGCTGACCGGCGACATCGTGGGGCTGTATCGCGCGCTGGGACAGGCCCTGGTGCTCGCGCTGGTGCTGGAGGTGTTCTTCATCGTCGGCCCCTTCCTGCTGCAATGGGTGGCCGACGAGGTGCTGGTCTCCGCCGATCGCAACCTGCTGAACATCCTGGCCATCGGCTTCGGCCTGATGCTGCTGATGCAGCAGTTCGTGGTGCTGGTGCGCGGCTGGGTGCTGATGGTCCTGAGCACCAGCCTGAAGCTGCAGTGGAACGCCAATGCCTTTACGCACCTGCTGCGCCTGCCCGCGCACTACTTCGAGAAGCGCCACCTGGGCGACGTGGTGTCGCGCTTCGGGTCGATCGACGCCATCCAGCGGACGCTGACCACGTCTTTCCTGGAGGCGGTGCTCGATGGCCTGATGGCGGCGGCGACCCTGCTGCTGATGTTCCTCTACAGCCCCATGCTCTGCCTGGTGGCGGTGGTGGCGATGGGGCTTTACGCCCTGGGCCGCTGGCTGTGGTTCTCGCCGCTGCGCATGGCGACGGAGGAACAGATCGTCCATGCCGCGAAGCAGGAGAGCCATTTCCTGGAGACGATGCGGGGCATCCGGACGATCAAGCTGTTCCAGCGCCAGGAGGAGCGCCGCTCGCGCTGGCTGGGCCTGATGGTGGAGCAGGTCAACGCCGAGCTGCGCTCCAACCGGATCACGCTGCTGTACCAGGCGCTCAACGGCCTGCTGTTCGGTGCCGAGCACATCCTGGTGATCTGGCTGGGCGCGCAGTTGGTAATGGAACAGAGTTTCACCATCGGCATGCTGCTGGCGTTCATCGCCTACAAGACGCAGTTCGACAACCGCGTCAGCTCGCTGATCGACAAGCTGATCGAGCTGCGCATGCTGCGTCTGCAGGGCGAGCGCCTGGCGGACATCCTGCTGACGCCGGCGGAGTCGACCCGCGGCCTGGCAGCCGACGGAGGGCGCGAACAGGAACTGGAACCGTCCATTGAGGTGCGGGACCTGCGCCTGCGCTACGCCGAGCAGGACCCGTATGTGCTGGACGGCATCTCCTTCCACATCGCTCCCGGCGAGAACGTCGCCATTGTCGGGCCGTCCGGCAGCGGCAAGACCTCGCTGCTCAATGTGCTGCTGGGCCTGATGCCGCCGTCGGAAGGCCAGGTGCTGGTGGGCGGCCGCGGGATCGACCAGGTGGGCCTGGATGCGTTGCGCCGCATGACGGGCTCGGTGCTGCAGGACGACGCGCTGTTCGCGGGGTCCATCGCCGACAACATCTGCTTCTTCGACGACAAGCCGGATCGCGACTGGGTGGAAGCGTGCGCACGCATCGCGGCGATCGCCGACGACATCGACGCCATGCCGATGGCCTACAACACCATGATCGGCGACATGGGCGCGGCGCTGTCCGGCGGGCAGAAGCAGCGGGTGCTCCTGGCGCGGGCCTTGTACAAGCGCCCGAAGATCCTGGTGCTGGACGAGGCCACCAGTCACCTGGACGTGGCGCGCGAGCAGCAGGTCAACGACGCGATCCGCGCCCTGCGCATCACCCGCATCATCGTGGCGCACCGGCCGCAGACCATCGCTTCGGCGGACCGGGTCATCGAGCTGGCGGAGGGGAAGATCGCGGTGGCGGCGCCCCTGGCCGCTACGGGCTCATGAGAAGCAGGGCCGACGGCCGCGGGAAGCGGATCGCCAAGGCGGCCGCGCTTTGCTCCTGCATGATCTGCGGCAGCGCCCGGGCGGACTTCTACGATGATCCCTTTTCCACCACGGGCAAGCTGCCGCTGCCGGTGAGCGAGCGGCTGGCGACACTGGACCTGCCCTGCAGCGCTGGCGCGCTCAAGCTGCCCTTGACCTCGCTGGATGCGGTGCGCCATGCGCTCTGCCACAACCCGCGGACGCGCCAGGCCTGGGCGGCGGTGGAGGCCCAGGCGGCGGCGGTGGGACTTGGGCAGTCGGCGTACTGGCCGAGCGTGGACGCTGCCGCCGGCATCAGCCGGGTCAGCGTGCGCAGCAAGTACCCGGACCAGCCGGAGCTGGATTCCTCCTTCGACGGCAGCAGCGACGGCCAGTCGATCAACCTGGACTGGGTGCTTTACGATTTCGGGCTGCGCGCGGCGAACCTGCGCCAGGAGCGCGCCTTGTTTAGGGCGCTGTGCGCTTCGCAGAACGAGGCGATCCTGGCGGTGTTCCTCGACACCGCCCAGGCTTACTTTGCCGCCGAGCAGGCGCAGGCCACTTTCGCCGCGGAGGCGGAGACGGAACAGGCGGCAGAGCACAGCGCCGTGGTGGCCGAGGCGAAGGTCGCGGCAGGCGTGGGGCTGGAGGCGGACCGCCTGCAGGCGAAGACGGCCCATGCGCAGGCCAGCCTGAATCGCATCCGGGCGCATGAGAAGCTTGAAAGCGCGCAGGGCGCGCTCGCGCGGGCACTGGGGGCACGCCCCGGCACACCGATCACGCTGTCAGCGCCGGGCCAGGAGACCGACGACGCCCTGGCCGAAGCGCAGATCGAGTTGCTGATGGGCCGCGCCCTGCAGGTGCATCCCAGGATCGCCGCCGCGCGGGCGCAGCTGGAGGCCGCACAGGATGGGGTGTCCGCCGCGCGGGCGGGCGGACGGCCGCGCATTTCGCTCGGGGCCTTCGCCGACCGCAGCGATACGCCGGTGGACCGCGTTGCCAGCCGCCAGAACATCGAGACGTCGAGCCTGGGGCTGCGGTTGCGTGCGCCGCTGTTCGAGGGCTTCGGCAGGACTTATCGCATCCGCCAGGCGGAGTCCGTGGTGGAGGGCCGCGAAGCAGAGCTGCTTGCGGCGAGGCAGGACGTGGCGCAGGCGGTGTGGGAAAGCTATGTCGCGGTCCGCGGCAGCTCGGAGGCCCGCAAGGCCAGCCGCAGCCTGCTGGAGAGTGCCAGCCAGTCTTTTGAGCTGGCCTCGGGGCGCTACAAGGCGGGGGTCGGCAACATCATCGAGCTGCTCAGGGCGCAGTCGGACCTCGCTGCGGCGCGCCAGCAGGAGGTCATGGCACGCACGCGCTGGCGCCTGGCGCGGCTGGAGCTGGCGGCAAGCCTGGGGCGGATTGATTTCTGGATGCTGCGAGAGGCGGAGAAAAAGTGATCCGCCGCTGGTCTTCCCTCTCCCACAAGGGGAGAGGGGGAACCGTAAGCGCTACTGCGTCCTTGCCGTCTTGCCGCGCTGCCAGCCTTCCATGGCCTGCTCGCGCAGTTCCTCCGGCCAGGCCGCGACCTCGAGGCTCACCTCGTAGGCCGCGGCGGCGATGATCTGCGCGATGCGCGCGGCGCTGGATTCCAGCGCTTCTTCCAGCGGGTCCGCGGACTGCCTGGTCTTGCCGGCCATCTCCCTTCCCCCTGAGGCTCAGGCCGCCAGCGGCAGCGGCTGCGCGGCGTCGTTGGCCGGCACGGTGGCGCCGGTGTTCGGCTTGCGCTTGCCCGGCAGCGACAGCTTGGCGATGCGCTTCCAGGTGCTCAGCGTCTGCGCGGCGAAGGAGCCGGTGTTGTACGGCAGGCCGTACTTCTTGCAGATGGCCTGCACCTCGGGCGAGAGCTCGGCGTAGCGGTGCGCCGGCAGGTCCGGGAACAAGTGGTGCTCGATCTGGAAGCTGAGGTTGCCGCTCATGATGTGCATCAGGCGGCCACCGCTGAAGTTGGCGGAGCCCAGCAGCTGGCGCACGTACCACTGGCCGCGGCTTTCGTTCTCCACCACCGACTCGGGGAACTGCTCGACGTCTTCCGGGAAGTGGCCGTTGAAGATCACGGCGCAGGCCCAGACGTTGCGCGCCAGGTTGGCGGCGACGTTGCCGGCGAACACGAAGGGCGCCATCGGGCCGCCCAGCAGCGGGAAGAACACATAGTCCTTGGCCAGCTGCTTGCGCATCTTCTTCCACACCGGCTTGAACTCTTCCTTGAGCTGCGCACCGGTCTTGGTCTTGTAGATCAGCACCTCTTCGACCTTGAGATTCTGCACCGCGACGAAGTGCTGGAAGAAGGTGTGCAGGATCACCGTCAGCGGCAGGTTGGCGAGGAAACGCGGCTCCCACTTCTGCTCTTCGGACATGCGCAGCAGGCCGTAGCCGATGTCATGGTCGCGGTTGAGCACGTTGGTGTAGGTGTGGTGCTCGTAGTTGTGCGTCTGCTTCCAGTTCTTGGCGGTGTCGGCGCTGTCCCAGTCGAACTTCTGCGAGTTCAGCACGGGGTCGCCCATGAAGTCGTACTGGCCGTGCATGATGTTGTGGCCGATCTCCATGTTGTCCAGGATCTTGGACGCGCCCAGGGCGGCGACGCCCAGCGGCCAGGCCGGCGGGATCATCAGCATCACGCGGCCGGCGACTTCCAGCTGGCGCTGGCGCTTGATCAGCGTGCGGATGTACTCGGCGTCGCGTTCGCCGAGGTCGGCGAGCACGCGGTTGCGGATGGCGTCGAGCTCGGTGCCGATGGCTTCGAACTGCTGCGGGGTGAGACGGTTGAAAATACCCATGGTGTTTTCTCCTGAATCTTGTTTGAGAAGTCCGCGCCATGGATGGCGCGGGCTGTCACAGGGATGTGTTTAAGAATTAGATGTCGAGCGTCACGGTGCCGACCGGCACGCTGACGCAGATCTGGATTTCCTGTTCGCCGGCGGCGCTGAGCTCGCCGGTGCGCACGTCGCGCACCACGCCGGAGGTCTTGCGGCAGGTGCAGGCCTTGCAGATGCCCATGCGGCAGCCGTGCTCGGGGCGCAGGCCGGCGGCCTCGGCCTGGTCGAGCAGGGTGGCGCCGCTGTTCACCGCCAGGCGCTCGCTGCGGACGAAGCGCACTTCGCCTTCGGCGTGGGCGCTGTCGATCACCAGCGGGGCGGCGGTGAAGCGCTCCAGCAGCAGGCGCTCGCTCAGGCCGTCTTCGGCCCAGACCTGCTCCACGGCCTTCATCATCGCGGGCGGGCCGCAGAGGAAGGCGGTGGCTTCGGCGTAGTCCGGCACGGCGGCGAGCAGCTGCTCGCGGCTGAACCAGCCCTGCAGCTCGCCGCCCTGCTCGGGCTGGGCGTAGCAGCGGATCAGCTGCACGTTGGCGTGCCTGGCCGCGATCAGCGCCAGTTCATTGGCGTAGATCATGTCGAGCGCGGTGTTGCAGTAGTGCAGGAAGCTGATCTGGCCCTGGTGGCCTTCGTCGAGCAGCGTGCGCAGCATCGACATCACCGGGGTGATGCCGCTGCCGCCGCTGATCAGCAGCACGCGGCCCGGGCGCTGTTCCGGCAGGGCGAAGACGCCGTCGGCCTGCGACAGCGTGACGACGGTGCCGGTGGCCAGCGCGGTCTTCAGGTGCTTCGACACGAAGCCGCCCGGGTGCGCCTTGGTGGTCAGCTCGATCAGGCCGTCGGTGGCGTGCACCGAGTTGGCCGGCGAGTAGCAGCGCATCTGGCGCACGCCGTTGATCTCGACCGTGAGGCGCACGAACTGGCCGGCGCGGAAGCCCTGCCAGTTGCCGTTGGGGCGCAGGCTCAGGGTGACGCTGTCGGCGGTGCCGTGCTGCACGGCGACGACCGTGGCGCGGACCTCGTGGACCGACCAGGTGGGGTTGAACTGCTCCAGGTAGCGGTCGACGCCGTGCGGCGTGGTCAGCGACTCGGCCAGGCGCGAGCTGAGCATGCGGCGCAGGCCGGTCTTCAGGAAGCTGCTGCTGGTGTTGGCGGTGTTCATTGCGGCTCACAAGTGGGTGAACAAGTGTGTACCATCTTGTTCTGTGAGGCCGTCGCTGTCAACAGTTGTTCACTGAATTTTCGCAGTGAACTGTTTTTGAATGTTTTTTAGTTTAACTATTCAGTGAACACTTTGGCATTTTACAGGCTTCACGGCCTGGATTCGCGGGCTTTTTGCAGGACTTGGGGGAACATTCCTGCGAGTTGCAGGGCACAAAATCGGTGAAACCTCGTAGGAGCGGCTGTTAGCCGCGAGGGCCGGTCATCATGATCACCGGCGGTCGCGGCTAACAGCCGCTCCTACATTTGGGTCCGTTGTTCAGCGGTCGCGATGGGTTTGGCGGCTATGGAGAACCCCATCGCGACTTACGTTGCTCCCACGGAGAAGACATCTCCGAGGGGCTTCTACGGCGGCAGCAGCGTCCGCGCCGTCCTGTCGTCCGCCAGCAGCTTCACCGTGATGTACACGCCCGGCTCCACCAGGCGCGTGAGGTTGGCGGCGCCGTTGGTGCGCACTTCGTCGGTCACGCGCGCCAGCAGGCCGGCGACCAGGAAGGTGGGCACGAACTCCGGCATCGGCGGCAGGCCCGGGTGCTCGCGGCGGATGCGCTCGGCGATGCGGCGGAACAGCTGCACGTAGGGCTGGGCGGCGCGCTGGTGCTGCTCGGCGGCCTCGCCGCCGGCCAGCGGCAGCTCGATCAGCCAGGCGCGCGCCAGGCCGGGGCGCGCTTCCCACCAGCCGAGCCAGGCACTGAGGCCGCGGCGGATGCCCTGGATCCAGTCCTGCTCGAGGCCGAAGGTCTCCATGGTGGCGAAGACGTCGGCCGCCGCTTCCTCGGCGGCCACCAGGAAGCACTCCTGCTTGTCCTGGAAGAACTCGTAGAAGGCGTTGCGCGAGACGCGCGCGGCGGCCACCACGGCGGGCACGGTGGTGGCGATGTAGCCCTGCTCGGCGACCAGGGTCAGCATCGCCCGCACCACGCGCTCGCGCTGCGAAGCACGCACGAACTGGGAGGACAGGCCATGGCGGCCGCGCGGCAGGGGGTCGCCGCTGAAGGGGGGCTTGCGCTTTGAAGACATGCGCGTATTATAAGTTCCATAAGAAGACACGCATGTCTTCAAAGATTCACGAAACCAAACCCATCGGCAGCTGAGGCCCCTGAGTCCTCATCGCACGGCGGGGAGACGGGTCGCGGCGCGCAATGCGCCGCGACCTCCCAGTGCAGCGGTGACGAGGAGACAGGGGTCATGCAAGTCAAGAGAGCTTGGGCTGTCGCGTGCGCGATGGTCCTGATGTGTTGTTCGTGGGTCGCGGAAGCGGCCAATTCCTACCCGATCGTTCTGGTCCACGGCTTTTCAGGCTGGGGACGCAATGAGCTGTTCGGTTTGCAGTATTGGGGCGGCGGTTTCCAGGTGGGTGGCAACCGCGACCTGCAGGAGCAGCTGAAGGCGGCGGGTTACCCCACCTATACGGCAGCGGTGGGGCCGATCAGTTCCAACTGGGACCGCGCGATCGAACTGTTCTACCAGATCAAGGGCGGCTGCGTGGACTACGGGCCCTGGCACAGCACGCACCTGGAGATGACCAACGGCGCGATCGACTCGCGCACGCATACCCGCAAGCTGGACGGAACCAATGGCGCGCCGCGGCGCTGCTGGGCCAGGGATGCGGCCAACAACCCCAACAACGATCCTTTGGCGTTGTACCCGGCCTGGGGCGACGACCCGGGCAAGAAGATCCATATCGTGGCGCACAGCCAGGGCGGACAGACCGCGCGCATGCTGCTGCAGCTGCTGCGCAACGGCTCGCCGCAGGACCTGAACGCGGATACCGCGCTGTACAACGAGACCGTGCAGAAGAACCCGTTCACCGGCGGCAAGAACTGGGTGTCGAGCATCACCACGCTGACGACGCCGCATGATGGCACCACGCTGGCCAGCGGCGCGCAGTTGCTGCCGATGGTGCAGCAGCTGGTGGGCGCGGCCGCCGCGGTGGCGGGCCTGGTGTCCAGCGACCAGGTGATCTTCGACCTGAAGCTCGACCAGTGGGGCCTGAAGCGCAATGCCGGCGAGAGCTTCGGCAGCTACTACGGCCGCGTGAAGAACTCGGCGATCTGGAACACCTCCAAGGACGTGAGCCTCTGGGACCTGTCGCCCGACGGCGCCAGGGAGATCAACCAGAAGGCGCAGCACTTCAGCGACGTCTACTACTACTCCTACGGCACGCAGACCACGTTCAGGGGCGTGCTCAGCGGGCGCCACTACCCGATCCTGCAGACGATCCTGCCGTTCCAGCCGCAGACGCTGTTCATGGGTTTCTACACGCGCAACGAGTCCGGCAAGGTGGTGATCGACTCCAGCTGGTGGCCCAACGACAGCGTGGTGAACACCCGCAGCACGCGCTCGCCGACCCTCGGCGTGGCCTCGCCGGTGGTGGACTACACCGGCATCTCGCAGGTGGGCAAGTGGAACTACATGGGCCTGTGGTCCAACTGGGATCACGCCGACATCATCGGCGTGCTCACCGAGAAGGACGTGGGCTACCTCAAGAACAATCTCTACCTGCCCCAGGCCGCACGCCTGAAGGCCCTCCCGAACTAAGGCGAGGACAACAACCATGAAGACGAAACTCATCCTCGCCGCTTTCGCCCTGGCCGCTTCGGTCCCGGCGCAGGCGGTGGACATCCCCGCCGGCCGCTACCTGGTGAAGCCGGCGCACAGCAATCTCTGCCTCGACGTGAACAGCGGCGGACAGGTCCAGCAGAAGGCCTGCGTCGACGGCGCCAGCGCGCAGCAGTGGGACATCAGCGCCACCAACGGCGGCTGGAGCAGGATCGCCAGCGCCAGCAACGGCCTGGTGGTGCAGGTCAGCGGCGGCTCCAGCAGCGACGGCGCGGTGATCAACAGCGCCAGCTACGGCGGCAGCAACCAGCAGCAGTTCATGTTCCTGAAGAACGGTGGCGGCTACGTGCTGAAGACGCGCCATTCCGGCAAGTGCGCCGACCTCAAGGACTGGAGCGGCGACGCCGGCGGCCTGCTGCAGCAGCTGGTCTGCAGCGGCGCCGGCAACCAGACCTTCACGCTGACGCCCACCGGCGGCGACGTGGCACCGATCCAGGAGGGCCGCTACAGCATCCGCTCGCTCAACAGCAATCTCTGCCTGGACCTGCCGAACTCCAGCACCTCGCCGGGCACGCAGCTGCAGCAGTACACCTGCAACGGCACGGGCGCGCAGCAGTTCGACATCCTCTACGTCGGCAACAGCCGCTACGAGCTGCGCAACGTCAGCAGCGGCCAGTGCATCGACCTGTACAGCGGCTGGACGGTGAACAGCACGGCAGTGCAGCAATACGGCTGCAACCAGACCGCGGCGCAGCGCTGGATCATCAGCGGCATCGGTGACGGCTCGGTGCAGTTCAAGTCGGCGGTGGATACGAGCAAGGTCTGGGACGTCTCCAATGTCTCCACCTCGCCGGGGGCCTCGATCTGGATCTGGAGCAACGGCCAGGGCCTGAACCAGCGCTGGTGGCTGAACCCGGTGTCCTATGCGCCGAACGTGGCCGACGGCACCTACTCGTTCAAGAACAGCAAGAGCGGCAAGTGCCTGGACGTGCCCAACAGCAGCACCGCGGCCGGGGTGCTGCTGCAGCAGTACAGCTGCAACAGCGGTACGGCGCAGCGCTTCGCGGTGACGCACATCGCCAACGGCTACTACAAGATCGCCAATGCGGCGAACGGCCTGGCCCTGCACGTGCAGAACTTCCTGGTGGGCGACAACGCCGCGATCCAGCAGAACGAGGCGCATGGCGGCGACAACGAACTGTTCACCTTCGTGTCCTACGGCGGCGGCTACCTGGTGAAGCCCATGCACAGCTACAAGTGCCTGGACATCGCCGGCGGCAGCCTGCTCAACGGCGCGCTGCTGCAGCAGTACACCTGCAACCAGAGTACGGCGCAGGTGTTCGTGCTGCAGTAAAGATCAACCACAAGGCTAGGGCTTGGGGTTTTACGGGCGGCCAGGGATGGCCGCCTTTTTCTTTTGTCAGGCCAGTTCCACCGGTCCGTTCATGCCGAGTAGCCCGCGAAGCAGGCGTATCGAGGCACGCCCCCCGCGGCACCTCGATACGCGGCGCTACTCGGCGTGAACGGTTTGGTTATTCGGCAATCGAAACTGCAGCCACTGCTACTCTCCCCCCATGTCCCGCCTCTTCACCCGCTTCACCCTGGTCCTCACCAGCGTCCTGGCGCTGCTCTACGCCTACCTCGCCTGGCGCCTCACCGACGGCCTGATCCCTCGCCTGCTGCTGGCCCTGCCCTTCCTGCTGATCTGGATCGTGCCGGTGCGCTACTGGGGCGAGCGCCGCGAGGAGCGCGGCGCGGTGGATGACGCGCTGCACGTCGCCGGTTACCTGGCGATGGGCTGGCTCAACTTCGTGCTGCTGCTGTGCCTGGCGCGCGACCTGCTGCTGGCCCTCAGCTCCGCGCTGCCGGCCGTGCACCAGCCGCTGCTGCAACACGGCCCGGCGCTGGTGCTGGGCGGCTCCATCGCGGCGCTGCTGGCGGGCTTTCTCGGCGCGCGCCGGGGGCCGACGCCGGTAGAGGTGCAAGTGCCGGTGCCGGGCCTCGATCCGGCGCTGGAAGGCTTCCGCATCGTGCAGATCTCGGACCTGCACGTGGGCCCCACCATCGGCCGCGACTACGTCGAGCGCGTGGTGCGCATGGCCAACGCGCTGCAACCCGACCTGGTCGCGCTGACCGGCGACATCGTCGACGGCCCGGTCGGGGGCCTGGCTGACGCGGTGGCGCCGCTGGCAAACCTGCAGCCGGCCGGGCGCGTGTTCTTCGTGGCGGGCAATCACGAGGTCTATGCCGGCCTGCGCGCCTGGGGCGCACAGTTCCGTTCGCTGGGGATCCGCACCCTGGTCAACGAGTACGCGCTGCTGGAGCAGGCTTCCGCGCGCCTCATCGTGGGCGGCGTCAGCGACCCGACGATGGCGGCCTTCGGCGAGGCGCTGCGGCCGGATGCCGCCCGCGCCTCGGGCCGCGACGAGGGCGCTGCCTTCCGCCTGCTGCTGTCGCATCACCCCAAGCTGGCGGTGGACGCCGCCGACGCGGGCTTCGACCTGCAGCTGTCCGGGCACACGCACGGCGGGCAGTTCTTTCCCTGGACGCTGGCGGTGAGGAAGATCCACGCCCCGCATGCGCTGGGCCTGTCGCGGCGCGGCAGGATGTGGGTCTACGTCAGCGCCGGCAGCGGCAGCTGGGGGCCGCCGCTGCGGCTGGGAACGAAGACGGAAGTGACGCTGCTGCGGCTGGTGCGGGAGTAAACAACGGATGTAGGAGCGGCTGTCAGCCGCGAAGGGAGGTCATCATGACCACCGGCCCTCGCGGCTGACAGCCGCTCCTAAAACAACTCACCGCCTCAATACTTCTCGAGCAGCTTGCGCCCCGTCGCCGCGTCGATCGGATCCTTCTGCTTGATGTCGCCGACGATCAGGTCTTCGAGCTTGCCGCCGACCAGCGGGATCTTGACGGCCACGTCCCAGTCGAAGGTCTTGGCGCTGCCGCCGGCGGTGTCGGCGATGGAGGTGGCACAGCGGATCTTGCCGGGCAGGCCCCTGGGCTCCACCACCACTTCGCCCTTCTTGGTGGAGCGGTCCCAGCGCTCGGTCTGGGTGACGGCGGTGGTCTCGCCGAGGATCTTCTTGGCGAAACCCGGCAGCGGCGCGGTGGACTTCACCTCGTAGCTCATCTTGATCATGAAGCGCGTGCCGTCGTCGCTGTGCTCCACCTGGCGGTAGCCGGTGGCGCCCATCGCCTCCTGCAGGGCCTTGTGATAGGCCGGATCGCAGAACATCTTCAGCACGGTGGCGGCGTCCTTGTCGAACGTCTGCTTGTACGAGAACTGCATGGGGCGCTTCTCCTTGGATCTTGTCTTGTGGCGCAACTTTGCAGCAGCGCGCCGCCCTTGTCGATGCGCCGGATCTACTGCCGGAATTCGCTGGGGCTGACGCCGGTCCAGCGCTTGAAG
Organism: Solimonas sp. K1W22B-7; assembly: GCF_003428335.1. Taxonomy (GTDB): domain Bacteria; phylum Pseudomonadota; class Gammaproteobacteria; order Nevskiales; family Nevskiaceae; genus Solimonas_A. The sequence goes on along the minus strand of NZ_CP031704.1, from coordinate 326,195 downwards.
GCGCGGCGGAAGCTGCGCACGTCGGCGTAGCCGGACTGCTCGGCGACGCGCTCGACCGGCAGCTCCGGATTCATCAGCAGGCTCATCACCCGCGTGCGGCGCACGTTGTTGAGCAGGGTCTCGAAACTGAGGCCCTGTTCGCCCAGGCGGCGGCGCAGGGTACGGCTGCTCATGTTCAGCTCGCCGGCGATGTGCTCCAGGCTGGGACCGCGCCGCAGGGCCCTTTCGATGGCACGCTCCACCGTGGCGGCCAGGTCGAGTTTCTGCCGCACCTGGGTGTGTTCGGTTTCCAGCAGCGCCAGCACCTGCTTCAGCGCCAGCGGGTTGTGGTTGGGCAGTTCGTGCATCAGCCAGCGCGCCTCGATCGCGCAGCGGTTCTGCTCCGCGCCGAAGCGCAGCGGGCAACCGAACAGGCTGCCGTACTGCGCAGCGTAGGCCGGTGCCGGGTAGGCCAGCTCCACGCGCAGCGGCGTGAAGTCCTTGCCCACCAGGCTGCGGCCGTAGACCAGCAGGCTGGCGAACAGCTCCTCCACGGCGAAAACCTGGATTTCCACGTCGGGGAAACGGAAGCCCGCCTCCACCCAGACCTCGTTGCCCGACAGCCGCACGCTGGACTGGGTGATGCCGCCCGCCACCACCTGGTAGCGCATGCCGATATCGAAGGCATCGCCCAGGGTGGGGCACAGCGACACCGCATGCCCGAGCAGGCCCAGGGTGCCCAGCACGTTGCGGTTGCCCACGGCCAGGCCCAGGCCATCGCCCGGCACCAGCTGCAGGGCACGGCGGATCATCAGGCTGGCCTGGCGATAGGAGACGCGGAAGGCGGGGTCGTCCAGGTCCTCGGCGTGGAAGCCCAGGCCGCGGCACAGGGTCTGCGGCTCGATGCCGCGGCTGGCGGCGACCTGCGCCAGGGTCTGCAGCAGGAAGACCGGGAAGATCGCGGCTTCGTAGCGCGGATCTTCGGCGGCGTCTGGCGTGCCGGCTGCGGGGGCCTGGGTCATGGCGGATACGATGCCACAACCGGCGACGAGGCTTTTAGTCCCCTCTCCCGGACACGGAGAGGGGAGACAAGAAGCTCAGCTCTCCAGCGCCGAATGCCGCAGCAGGTACAGCACGTTCTGCCGGTTCTGCATCTCGCGGCGGCCGGTGCGGGCCTCTTCCACCGTGATGTTGCGGGCGCAGAGGTAGACGTCGCGGCTCAGTGCGTCGGCCTCGGGGCAGCCGATCTGCGCCAGCTCGGCGCGCAGCAGCTTGAGGAAGGGCTGGCCCAGGGACTCGAACTGCTCGGCGTAGCGCGTGCCGGCGGCGGCCTGCACGGCGGCGGTGCGCTGGCTGCGGCGGTCGAAGCAGGCGTCCCAGTAGACCTGCATGGCCTGCATCAGGCGCGACAGGCTGGCCTCGCCGCGCATCTGGCCGACCACTTCGGTCAGCACCTGCCGCAGGAAGTCGCGATAGGCCAGCAGGGCCTGCTCGGGCATCAGCGGCATCGTGTTCATCGTCATCCCTTCTCTCCCCAGGGCCCAGCGTCCGACACAGTGTCCTGCACAAGCCACGCCGGGCGACAGGACCGCGGCGACGCTGCAGGGGGACCGTGGCGGACAGCGTGACGCGGCGGCGCCCACCCGGCATGGTCCGAAAGGCGGAGGGGCGCCCCCGACACACTGCTGCACCACAGCAAGGATCCCGATGCCGCGCGCCATCGCAGTGATCAGCGCGGGGTGGGGTGGCACGTTCCCGTGCGCAGGAAGCGCGCGGCAGACCTTCAGCGGGGGGCGCAACTCGGCCAGCGCAGCGTCGCTGCGCCGGGGTGCAAAGCGCTTCGGCGCGAGCGGCGATTGCGGCGCGCGAGCCGTCCAGGCACGCGAACTTTCGCAGGTCGCGATGCAGCGTTGCAGAGGAAGAAAAATGCATGCGCCGCAGCACTCTCCCGGTGTGTTTTCCGAGGGGAAAGCGGCTTCTCCGGCAACCTCGCAGACCACCAGGGAACAGACGCTCATGCCGTCGGATCCCGCTGCAGAAGTCTCCGCGCTTTTCCTGCGAATCGCTCTCGCGTGAAGGGCATCGCCGTCCCCGGGGCGCTCCCTCGGGCCCTCCCCCTTTGGAGGGCCTGTTACGAAACACTCGCGCACAGAGCAAATTTCGTGTAAATCTCCGTCCCGCACGCTCTGCGTCGCAGAGCGATCTCAAGTCCAGGAAGAGAGGAGCAGAGAATGGCTGTTAAGAAGGCTGCGAAGAAACCGGCTGCAAAGAAGGCCCCCGCCAAGAAGGCTGTGGCCAAGAAGGCTCCGGCCAAGAAGGCTGTTGCAAAGAAGGCGGCGCCCGCCAAGAAGGCTGCCCCGAAGGCTGCTGCAAAGAAGGCTGCTCCCAAGGCGAAGAAGCGCGTTGCTGGCGGTGGTATCGCCCAGCCGGTCGCCCTGAGCGCGGACCTCGCCGGCATCGTCGGCGCGACCTCGCTGAGCCGTGGCGAGCTGACCAAGCGCATTTGGGACTACATCAAGAAGAACGGTCTGCAGGACCAGAAGAACCGTCGCCAGATCAACGCCGATGCCAAGCTGAAGGTGATCTTCGGCGGCAAGAGCCAGGTCTCGATGTTCGAAATGACGAAGCTCGTCAACAAGCACGTCAAGTAACACTGCAGTACCCAAAACCCGCCGGCGCCGAGAGGCTGCCGGCGGGTTTTTTCTTGGCCGGCCTCAACCGGTCTTGCAGCGGTCCGAGAGTGTCGCCAGCAGCTTGCCCAAAGTAATCAGGTGGGTGCCCAGCAGGGCCTTGCCGGTGGTCAGCAGGGCACAGGACATCTCGCGCTCGGGGTCGGCCCAGCCCAGGATGCTCATGAAACCCAGGTGGCCGTAGGCGTGGCGGCTCGCAGGGCCGTAGAGGCCCACCGGGTTGGCGCCCAGCATCATGCCCTCGCTGTAGCGCATGGGGATCATCAGGGAGCCGTCCAGGGCGATGCGCCACTTCGGCTTCACGGCGCGCTTCAGGGTCTCGGTCTTGAGCAGGCGGCGGCCCTGCCAGCAGCCGTCGTCCAGCATCACCTGGAAGAAGCGCGACAGCTCCTCGGCGGTGGCGTAGAGGTTGCCGGCGGGAATCACGGCGTCCATGAAGGCCGCCGAGTTGGAGGACTCCACCACCTGCTCGAAGGGCACGATCAGCACCTTCTCCACGATCGACGACAGCGGGAAGCGCACCGGCTGCCCGGCGGCGTAGTTCAGCGCCGCCGTGTCGCGGTGCTGCAGCGGCAGGCCGTAGGTGAAGTGCTTCAGTCCCAGCGGCTCGCGGAAGCGCGTGTCGAGGTAGGACTGCACCGAGGCGCCGGTGATGCGCTGGATCAGTTCTGCCAGGATGAACCCGCCGCTGATGGCGTGGTAGGCCATGCGCCGCGGGTGGGTCGGCGGGGCGCGGCAGATGCGGTCGATCACGCCGTCCCAGTCCAGCAGGATCTCCACGCGCTTCTCCGCCCTGGGCACGCGGATCTGCGGAAAGCCGCCGCGGTGCGCCAGCACCTCGGCCACGGTGGTGTCCTGCTTGCCGCGCTGGCCGAAGGCGGGGATGTAGTGGCTGACGCGCTGGTCCAGGTCCAGCCCACCCTCCTCGGCCAGCTTGTGCACCAGCACCGCGGTGACGGCCTTGGAGGCCGAGAACAGGCAGACCGGGGTATCCAGCGCCATCGGCGTCTTGGGCGCGTTGCGCACGTCGAACGGGCCGTTGCCGCGGGCATGTCCCAGTGTGCGGTGCAGCACCACCTCGCCACGGCGGCGCAGGCAGAAGGAAATGCCGGGGAAGGCGCGGCTGCGGTAGAGGTCCTGCACGGCCGTCCAGATCGCCTCGACATCCGCCGGCCGCAGGCCGGCCCTGGCGGCGGCGCCCTCGCGCGCGGTGTCGACGGTGGTGACGCCGTCGAGGTCCGCCGGCACGCGGACCTTGTAGTTCTTCAGGAATCCCGCGTCCTGCGCGGCCTTGATGATCATGAGAGCGCCCCCTGCCCGTCGGGAATACATGTTCACACGGGCTTCATCCGATGTCACAAAATAAGCCCCATGCCGACCTTTCGCAGCTGCCTTGCCGTCACCCTCCTGCCGCTGCTGGCCGCCTGCGGCGGCAACAGCGAATCTTCCGGCGCCGCGCCACCCGCAGCGGAGGTGAACTGCGCCCCCGGACTGCCGGCGCTGGAACTCAGCGGCAGCGCCGCGACAGGCGACGCCAAGACCTACCGCGAACTGCCCTTCGTGGTCGGCACCGGCACCGGGCGCATCGAGCTGTCCTACGGCTGGAGCGAGCGCCTGCCGCTGCCGTCCACACCGCTGACCGCCACCACCCTGGACCTGGGCCTCTGGGACGAGCACGGCTACCGCAACGCCGCGGGCTTTCGCGGCTGGTCCGGCTCGCGCCAGGGCCGCATCGACAACGGCCAGGAGCCGGTCTACGTCGAGGCCGGACGTGCCGAGCGTGGCTACGTGCCCGGCACGATCCGCCCCGGCACCTGGTATGCCGACCTGGGCATCGCCGCCGTGGGCCCCGGCGGCGCCGACTGGACGGTGAAGGTCGAGTGCAAGGCGGCCGGCGGCACGCTACCGGCCTCGGACCCGGTGGACCGCAACCACGTCGCGCGCCGCACCGCCGGCTGGTACCACGGCGACTTCCACATGCACGGCTACCACTCCAACCCCAACGCGCCCGACGACGCCGGCTTCATCGCACAGGCACGCGCCGCGCAGCTCGATTTCCTGATGGTCACCGAGTACGTCACCGGCGAGCACTGGCGCCGTCTCGGCGCGATGCAGCGCGCCAATCCCGACCTGGTGGTGTGGCCCGGCCGCGAGATCATCACCTACCACGGCCATGCCATGACCCATGGCGAAACCCCGGGCGTGCTGGAGTACCGCCACGGCTTCGAGGACGTGACCCTGGGCGCGATCCAGAAGGCCGCCAAGCGCGAGGGTGCGCTGTTCCAGGTCAACCACCCCACCACCTTTCCCGGCCCGCTGTTCGCCAACTTCTGCCGCGGCTGCGCCTTCGAGCTGGAAGACGCCATCGACTGGGCGCAGGTGGACACGATCGAAATCCTCAACGGCCCGCTGATCACCGAGGCCGGCGACCTGGGCCTGCCGATCCCGCTGCCGCTGGGCATCGAGAACCCCTTCATGCAGACCGCGATCGACCTGTGGGAGCGCAAGCTTTCCGAGGGCTACCGCATCACCGGCGTCAGCGGCTCCGATTCCAAGGGCGTGGACGCCGAGGACCAGCGCGAGCGCAAGGGCTACGGCAGCTCCGCCACCGCGGTCTACGCCACGGAACTGTCGCGCGCCGCGCTGACCCGCGCGATCCAGGCCGGCCACGCCTACGTGCGCACCCGCGGCGTCGCGCGCAGCCCGGCGCTGGAGTTCGAGGCGCATGCCATCGACGGACAGTCCGGCATCTTCGGCGACACGCTGCGGGTGAACGACACCGAACAGGTCACGCTGCGCACGGTGGTCACCGGCGGTGCCGGGCAGACGCTGCGCTACTTCCGCAACGGCCGGCAGTACCGCAGCGTGGCGATCGCCACCGATCCCTTCGTGCACGAGCTGGTGGTGCAGCGCCAGCCGGAACAGGAGGGGCCGCTGGGGACGTTCTGGCGGGTGGAGACCAAGGATGATCAGGCAAGGACGACGCTGGGGAATCCGGTTTTCCTGAAGGCGCGCTGAGCGGGAGTCAGAAACCAACTACCCGTTCATGCCGAGTGCCGCGAAGCGGCGTATCGAGGCACGCGCGCACCTCGATACGCGACGCTTCGCGGCGCTACTCGGTGTGAACGGCTCGGGAAGTAGCGAAGGCCCCCTACTCCCATTCCACCCACAGCCGCCCGTCCTCGAACACCCTCCCCTTCTCCTTCAAGCCCGTATCGCCATTGTCGATACGCCGATGCACGTTCACCGCCGGCACCAGCACCGCATCGCGCCCCTGGGCGAAAGACTGCTCGCGCACCGTCAGCAGGTAAGCCTTGTTCAATGCCAGCGCGCGCTCGCGCGAAGGCCGCAGCAGCACGCCCAGGTCGGCGCCGTCGCGCCGCACCGTGGCCTCATCCAGCGTCCCACCCGGAAAATAGCGCCGCAGGATTTCGTCATTGGCACGGAACTCGTCACCGCCACCCACCCTGCGGAAATAGCGCAAGGCCTCGGGCTCGCGCGTGCCCGCCTGCGGCCGGTCCTTGAGCCCCGCGATGCTGTGCTCGGCCCAGCCGGCGGCGCCCGGCAGCTTGCGCGGGAAGGCGAAGCTCTGGTCGGCGGTGACGCCGATCGTGGTGTGGCAGCCCATGCAGTAGAGCTGCTCCTCGTAGGTCTGCAGGCGCAGGCGGCCCCGGGCATCCTCGATGAAGCCCTGCAGCTGCCAGCCGAAGGGATTGATCAGGCCGGTCATGGCATCGCCCGGGAAATACGGCAGCGCACCGGCGGCCTTCTCGGCGTTCTCCTCGTCATAGACGTGCTGCAGGGCCTGGTCCTCCAGCCACAGGCGCTTGACCGAGTAGCGCAGCTCCTTGAGCCGCGGCGAGCGCGCGTCGGCGGCATCGGGATCGACATAGCGCAGCGTGTGCAGGAACTCGGTGCCCAGCGGGTACAAGTGCCGCGCCGCCGGCACTGCCGCCGCGCCGCCGGCATAGCGCGCAGGCAGGCCGCGGATTTGCGTGATGCTGCCGCCGACGCGGCCGTTGCCGTCGAGATCGGCGCCGGCCAGGGCCTCGTCCACCGGCTCGACACGGCGGCGCAGCGCGGCATCGGCCACGCGCGCATCCACCGTCATCGCGGCTTCCAGGATCGCCAGGTTCAGGCGGTAGGCCGCTCGCGATTCACGCCCCGCCGCATCCTGGCGGAACGGTGCCGGCAGGCGGATGAAGACGTCGTCGCTGCTGCCGTTGGTGGGCCAGAAGGTGCCGGGGAAGGGCTGGTAGCGGATCGCGCGCCAGCCGGAGCCGTCATTGGCGAAGCCCTGCCCGTCGAAGCCGGCGGCCAGGTCCAGGTCGGGGCGCCAGCCCAGGTAGTTGTCGCGTGCCCGCAACTGCCCGCGCAGCGCGGCGTAGTTGTCCTGCCCGATCCAGGCCAGGATTTCGGCATCGGGAATCGCGGCGATCTGCGCGCGGCGGTCACGGAACAGGTTGCTCCAGTGGTTGACCGCGCCCACCGCGCTGAAGGCGTATTCCTGCTGCAGGTGGGCGTCGTCCATGCCGTTGCGGCCATGGGCGGGGACATGGCAGGTCCAGCAGGGGTTGGCGACGCCGTCGGTCTTGGTATAGCACTGCGGCGGCACCACGGCCTCGCGATTGGAAACCTGCTTGCCGGCGGCCTGGGCCTGCGCCAGGGGGTCGAAGGCCACAGGGGCGGGCAGCGGTGCGGCGGGCTTGCCGCAGGCGGAGAGCAGCAGGCAGGCGGCGAGTAAGGGGCGGCGCATCGCTGCATAATACCGTCAGCCCATGAGCACGATCCGCTACCGCATCCAGCCCAGTCACCCGCGCGAGCACTACTACACGGTGCAGTGCCGGCTCGAAAACCCCGACCCGCAGGGCCAGGTGTTCCGCCTGCCGTCCTGGATCCGCGGCAGCTACCTGGTGCGCGACTTCGCCAAGCACGTGCAGGAACTGCACGCCAGCGCCGGCGGCAACCCGCTGGCGATCGAGCGGCTCGACAAGCGCAGTTTCCGCTGCGCCCCATGCATCGGCCCGCTGACGCTGGACTACCGCGTGTACGCCTTCGACGAATCGGTGCGCAAGGCCTTCCTCGACACCCGCCGCGGCTTCTTCAATGCCAGTTCGCTGTGCTACCGCGCCGACGGCACGGGCGACATCGAGATCGACATCGAGCCGCCGCAGGACCCGGCCTGCGAAGGCTGGCGGCTGGCGACCACGCTCGACCCGCTACAGGTCGACGCCAGCGGCTACGGCCGCTACCGCGCGGCCGACTACGAGGACCTGATCGACCACCCGGTGGAGATGGGCCGCTACGCGCGCCTGGACTTCGACGTGGACGGCATCCCGCATGCGCTGGTGCTGTCGGGCCGCCATGCCATCGACGTGCCGCGCATCACCCGCGATCTCACCCGCATCTGCCACGTGCAGCGCGAGTTGTTCGGCCAGCAGCCGGCGCTGCGCGAGTACCTGTTCCTGACCTACGTCACCGGCAACGGCTACGGCGGCCTGGAGCACCGCGCCTCCACCGCGCTGATCTGCTCGCGCAAGGACCTGCCGGCGCCGGGTGATCCCCGCTTCACCAAGGACTACCGCAGCTTCCTCGGGCTGTGCAGCCACGAGTACTTCCACCTCTGGAACGTCAAGCGCATCACCGCGCAGCGCTTCCTGGAATCGGACCTCGCCGCCGAGGCCTACAGCCGCGACCTCTGGCACTACGAGGGCCTGACCTCGTACTACGACGACCTGTTCCTGCTGCGCGCCGGCGTGCTCGATGCCCCCGCCTACCTCGACCTGGTGGCGGAGAACGCCACGCGCCTGCAGCGCACGCCAGGACGGCTGGTGCAGACCCTGGCCGACTCCAGCTTCGATACCTGGATCAAGTACTACCAGCCCGACGAGAACACGCCCAACGCCGGTGTCAGCTACTACATCAAGGGCGGCCTGGCCTCACTGTGCCTGGACCTGCAGCTGCGTCTGCACTCGAAGGTCACGCTCGACGACGTGCTGCGCACGCTGTGGCAGCGCTACGGCGCCGCCGGCATCGGCGTGCCCGAGGGCGGCCTGGAGCAGGTCGCGCAGGAACTCTCGGGGCTGGACCTGCGCGAGTTCTTCGACGAGCTGCTGCGCACCACCGAGGAGCTGCCGCTGGCCGAGCTGCTCGCCGCCTTCGGCGTGGACTCGCGCCAGCGCCCGGCGGTGTCGGATGCCGACGCCGGCGGCCGCGTCACTGGCGAGGCGCCGGGCGCCTGGGCCGGGCTCAAGCTGCGCGCCGGCGAAATGCGCATCGCCTACGTTGCCGCCGGCAGTCCCGCCGCGCAGGCCGGCCTGTCGGTCAACGACCAGCTCGTGGCGATCGACGGCCTGCGCATCGGCCCGGCCAACGGGATGGCGCTGCTGGCGGCGCTGCCGCCGGGCCAGCCGGTGACGCTGCACTTCTTCCGCGGCGATGAGCTGCTGGAAGCGACCCTCACGCCCGCCGCGCCGCCGGCGGATACCTGGACACTGACGCTGGTGGCCGCCGAGGGCGAAGTGCTCGCCCGCCGCATGGCCTGGCTGGGGATATAGCTCCGCATGATCGAAGCAATCGTGAAATTCCTGCTGGCCTACCTGATCGGCACGATCATGGGCGGGCAGGTCGTCGGCGCGCTGCGCGGCGGTGTCGACCTGCGCCAGCACGGCAGCGGCAACGTCGGCGCCACCAATGCCCTGCGCACGCAGGGCAAGGGCTTCGCCCTCGCCGTGCTGCTGATCGACGTCGGCAAGGGCATCGCCGCATCGCTGCTGCTGCCGCTGCTGGCCTGGCCCTGGACGGAAGCACAGCCCTGGCCGCAGGACTGGCAGGCCTATGCCTGCGGCGTCGGCGTGGCCCTGGGCCACTGCTACCCGGTCTGGTACCGCTTCCAGGGCGGCAAGGGCGTGGCGACGCTGGCCGGTGTGTTCGGCGCCCTGCTGCCGGCAGCCCTGCCCTGGCTGCTCGGCGGCTTCATCGTCGTCACCATCCTCAGCGGCTACGTCGCCCTGGCCTCGGTCAGTGCCGCGGTGCTGGCACTGTTCTACATCGCCTGCATCGACGCGCGCGGCGCGCTGTCTGCCGCGGGCGCCTTCACCGCCGCCATGACCCTGCTGGTGGTGTGGAAGCACCGCGAGAACCTGCTGCGCATCGCGCGCGGCCAGGAACACCGTTTCGAAAAAGCCCGGCTGCTGCACCGATGGCTCAGCCGCTGATCGAAGCCGAGCGGCTCAAGCTCGTCGATGCCCTCGCCGACGGCGCCTGGCATTCGGGCGAGGATCTCGCCGCCGTCGCCGGCATCACCCGCGCGGGCCTGGCCAAGCGCGTCGAGAAGCTGCGCGACTGGGGCCTGGAGGTGGAAGCACGCCAGGGCCTGGGCTACCGCCTGCCGCAGCCGCTGGAGCGCCTGCAGCGGCAACTGATCGACGCGCCGCTGCGCTTCGACATCCTCACCGCCACCGACTCCACCAACACGCGCCTGCTCGACAGCGACCCGGCGCAGGACCCGCAGGCCCTGCTGGCCGAGTACCAGACCGCCGGCCGCGGGCGCCGCGGGCGCGAATGGCGCTCGCCCTTCGCCGCCAACATGTACCTGTCGCTGGCCTGGTCCTTCCCGGCCTGGCCGCCCAGCCTCAGCGCGCTGCCGCTGGTGGTCGGCGTGCTCTGCGCCCAGGCCCTGCGGGAGCAGGGCGCCGCCGGCGTCGGCCTGAAGTGGCCCAACGACCTCTATGCGCAGGGCCGCAAGCTCGGCGGCATCCTGATCGAGCATCGCGGCGAAGCCGGCGGCAACTGCCGCGTCGTGATCGGCATCGGAATCAACGTCGCGATGAGCGCGGCGCAGGCCGAAGGGCTCACCCAGCCCTGGATCTCGCTCACGGAAATTTCCGCCGCGCCGCCCGCGCGCAACCGGCTCGCCGCCGCATTGCTGCGCCGGCTGGCGGATGGCATCGCCCACTTCGAATCGCTGGGCTTCGAGGCCTTCGCGTCCGAATGGGCGGCACTGGACCTGGCCAACGGCCGCCCGGTGCGCGTGCTGCAGGGCGAACGCGAATACGAAGGCATCGGCCGTGGGGTCGATGCGCAGGGCGCACTGATCGTCGAGGCCCTGGGGCAATACCAGACGCTGCATTCCGGCGAGATCAGCCTGCGGCTCGCATGATCCTGCTGCTCGACATCGGCAACAGCCGCATCAAGGCCGCACGGGCCGGCAGCGGCGGCATCGAGGCCGTCAGCGCCATCGCCCATGCCGGCGATCCCGCTGTCGCGCTGCAACAACTGCCGCCGGAGAAGCCGCAGCACATCGCCGTGGCCAACGTCACCGGCGCCGCGCACGAGCAGCAGATCGGCGCTGCATTGCAGGCACGCTACGGCATCGCTCCGGCCTTTGCGCGCACGCAGGCCTCCTGCGGCGGCCTGCGGCTGGCCTATGCGCAGCCGGAACGGCTGGGCGTGGATCGCTGGCTGATGATGCTGGCGCTGTGGCGCGAAGCTGCAGGCCCGTTTGGCGTGGCCGGCGCCGGCACCGCGCTGACCTACGACGCGGTCGATGCGACGGGTCAGCATCTCGGCGGCTTCATCGCCGCCGGCCTGGGCACGCACCTGCAGGCCGTGCTCGGAGCGACGCGTTTCGGTACCGGCGACCTGGGCCAGCAATACAGCGACGGCCTGGGGCAGGACACCGAGGCCTGCGTGCGACAGGGCGCATTCCTTGCCTGCCTCGGTGCACTGGAGCATGCGGCGCGGCGCCATCCGGCGGCGCGGCAGGTCATCAGCGGCGGCGACGGACCATTGCTGCAGCCCTGGCTGCCGGCCTGGTCGGCACGGCCGCAACTGGTGCTGGAAGGCCTGCTGGCCTGGACACGCATGAATTCCCCAGGCGGATGAACGGCATCGTTCGGACCCTTGACCGGTAGGGTTTTCGAACATTTCCTACAACCGTCGGCCCGCAGGGTACGCTTGACGGTCCAAGCCCCTGCTGGCGATGAAATACCGCCAGAATCCCGTCATCCCGCATGTGGAGCCGGCAATGATTTACCGTCGCGCCCGTCTTAACTCCCCCCACCAGCAGCGCGGCGCCGTTGCGGTGTTCGCCGCCGTGCTCCTGGTTGCCCTGCTGACCAGCGCCGTGCTGGTCATCGAAATCGGGCGTGTCTACCTGGCCCAGCGCGGCCTGCAGAAGATGGCGACGTTCGCGGCGATGGATGCCGCACGCGTCGTCAGCGGCTGCGGCGACGCGCCCACCCAGACCCGGCTCGACGCGGCGGTCACGGCCAGCCTGGCGAAGAACGGCTATCCGGAGGTACTCACCAGTCAGGACATCGAAGTCGGGGTGGTCGAGGTCAACGCGGACTCCCTGCGCGAACTCGATCCCACCGACCTGGAAGACGCGCGCGCGGTACGCGTGACGCTCAAGCGCAAGTTCCCGAGCCTGCTGACGCCGCTGCTGGGCGGCAACAGCGGCATCATGGTGGCCTCCGCCACCGCCACCGAGGAAGCGCTGGGCAGCTTCTCGCTGGGCAGCGGCGTGGCCAGCCTCAACCAGGGCATGCTCAACGCCCTGCTGTCCGGCCTGCTGGGCGGCAACGTCAATCTCACCCTGATCAACTACCAGGGCCTGGCCAGCACCAATGTCTCGCTCGAGGCCCTGGCGCTGGCGGTCGGTGTGGACGCCACGGATCTGTCCGATCCGCTGGCCCTCAGCACCAAGACCCCGGTGCTGTCGGACGTCCTCAATGGCCTGGCCGGTTCGCTCAGCGGCACCGCCAGCGGCACCGTCACCGGCCTGCTCACCGGTCTGGCCGCTTCAGCCAGCGGCAACCGCAACCAGATTCCCTTGGGCCAAGTGCTGGGCGCGATCGACGACGTCGCCGCCGGCGTGCCCTTCATCAGCCTGCTCGACCTGATCCTGGCCCTGGGCGAGGCCGCCACGCCCACCGTCGGCGGCGGGCCGAAGCCCATCGCGCTGCCGGTGAACATCAACATCCCCAACGTCGCCAGCGCCGCGGTCTTCGTCAAGATCCTGGAGCCGGCGCAGCTCAGCGGCCTCAAGCGCGCCGGCCAGGCCCGCGCCAGTACCGCCCAGATCCGCCTGCTGGTGCGCACCCAGGTGGCGCTGCTGAACACCCTGAAGCCGGTGCTGAACGGCCTGGTCTGCCTCGGCGGCCTGGCCTGCAACATCGACATTCCACCGATCAATATCGGCATCGACGTCGACGTGGCCAAGGCCGACGCCGTGCTCACGCGCATCGACTGCCCGCGCACCGACGTCAACGGCGGCATGCCGATCGCCGAGCTGAGCGCGGAGCCCGCCGTGGCCGTGGTCTCCGTGGGCACCTTCACCGGCGCCGTCGCCGCCGCCACGCCGCTGGCCACCGTGCCGACGCTGCTGACCCGCATCCACGTCTCCCTGCTGAACCTGCCCGGCCTGCAGCTGGCCGACATCAACATCGACCTGAAGCTCGACAGTCCGGTCGATGCCAAGGTCGGCACCGGCTACATGGAACCCCTGCCCAACGAGGTCACCCAGTTCACCCGCTGCGTCGCCCAGGGAGATCCGTCCGCCCGCTGCGCCGCCAGCAGCGACCTGCGCCCCTACTGGCTGGCCGACGTCCCCGTCGCCAACGAGAATCCGCAGACGGTCGGCAGCCGGGGGCTCCTGCAGGGCACCCTGTCCAGCCTGCTGGGCGACCTGGTGGACGAGATCAGTATCGGCGACCCGGCGCATCCGGGCCGCCCCACGATCTGCCTGCTGAAAATTCTCGGCATCTGCACCATCCCACTGAATCTCGGGCCGGTGCTGGATACTGTCCTCAACCTGGTCTCCGGCGTCCTCGCCCCGGTGCTCAGCGCCCTCGGTGCGGTGCTCGACGCGGTGCTCGATCCCCTGCTGCAGAGCCTGGGCATCCGGCTGGGCTCGGCCACCGTGACGATGAACGTGGTCACCGTGGCGCAGCCCAGCGTGGTCAGCAAGGACGTCCCGGCCGACACCACGCCCTGAGGTACCGGAAGCGAGCACGGTCGATGGCGGATCAAGCCTGATAAACTGCGCGCCCTGCCCCGCGCCGGGTTAGCACAGTGGTAGTGCAGCGGTTTTGTAAACCGTTGGTCGGGGGTTCAAATCCCTCACTCGGCACCAATTAAGGAAACCCCGCCACCCGGCGGGGTTTTTGTTTCGGCCCGGCGGACTCCACGGCACCCGCTGAAACCTGATGCGGTGATCAGGTTGCCGCCTCCGATCGTCTGTGCGAGTTTCCGGCATCACGGACGCAAGAGCGAAAGAACGGATGCGAAAGACCTGCCCACACTGCGGAGTGCCACGCCCGCCGGTGGCCTCGGTTGTCCGCTGCCGATCCTGCAATACCCTGTACAGCGACACGCATGCGCACGGCTACGAGATCGACAACGGGCCGCCGCCGGGCTCGCTGCCGCCGCTCAAGAAATGGGCCGGCCTGGCCTTCCTCGGTGTGATCGTGATCGCTGTGCTGGCCGGCCGTGATCGGCCGGATTCGCTTTCCGTGGGCCCGCCCACCCGCATCGACATGGCAGCAGGGTCTGCCTCCTCCCCGGCAGAAAGCGCCAGGTCGGACAGTCCCCGATTGGCCGGCCCGAGCAACCAGGAAAGGGCGCGGATGTATGCAAAGGCCCAGGCCCAGACCCGGACTGCGCGTAGCGCGGAACAGATCGAGCACTTCCTCTCCTTCGTCGAGCGGCAGCTGGCGGAGGTGGAGCAGATGGAAGGGATGTCGCTGGTCGAGGCCCGCGGCATGTCGGGTTCTTTCCACAGCACATTGCAGTACTGGAGCACCAACAGGTTCGACGCCACGCCCTGCCTCGACAGGCTGCATTCCACGGTCTACCGCGGCCTCGAACGAGCGGCCTACGGCATCAGGGCTGTGGCATCCGACAGTCCCGACGCCGACACACCCGTGAGCGAGGACCCGGCGAGTTCCGCCGCGGTGGACACAGCCCTGGATGCACTGAGACAGGCCAGGGATGCGGCCGCCGCCTGCAGGAACGGCAACTAGAGCATTTTGGGTTTAAACGCTTGCATCGCAGCTGTTTCATCATCAGCGTCATACCGGCGAAAGCCGGCATGACGGGTTTCATGGGATAGCAGGAAGGAATCGCGCCCAAAGAAAAACCCCCGAAGCTTTCGCTTCGGGGGTTTGTCCTTCTTTAAGAGCCTGGCAGTGTCCTACTCTCACATGGCTATTGCCACACTATCATCGGCGCTGTGTCGTTTCACTTCCGTGTTCGGGATGGGAACGGGTGGTTCCAACACGCTATGGCCGCCAGGCAAACTGGCTGACGAGTCGCGACTTTTTAAGGGTCTCGCCTCATCGAATTGGGTTTGTAGTTAAAACACTGCGACGGTTCTCAATGCCCTTCAGGTACATTGACGTCAAAAATGCTTGAGCGTTATATGGCCAAGCCGCACGAGCAATTAGTATGCGTTAGCTCCATGCATTACTGCACTTCCACACCGCACCTATCAACCACGTAGTCTACATGGGCTCTACAGGCAGCTTAAGCTGCGTGAGGTCTCATCTTGAAGTGGGCTTCCCGCTTAGATGCTTTCAGCGGTTATCCCGTCCGTACATAGCTACCCAGCGATGCCACTGGCGTGACAACTGGAACACCAGAGGTACGTTCCACCCGGTCCTCTCGTACTAAGGTGAACTCTCCTCAAACCTCAAACGCCCACGGCAGATAGGGACCGAACTGTCTCACGACGTTCTGAACCCAGCTCGCGTACCTCTTTAACCGGCGAACAGCCGGACCCTTGGGACCGACTACAGCCCCAGGATGAGATGAGCCGACATCGAGGTGCCAAACACTGCCGTCGATATGGACTCTTGGGCAGTATCAGCCTGTTATCCCCGGAGTACCTTTTATCCGTTGAGCGATGGCCCTTCCATACAGAACCACCGGATCACTTAGACCTACTTTCGTACCTGCTCGACTTGTTTGTCTCGCAGTCAAGCTAGCTTATGCCTATGCACTCAAGAGCGCGATTTCCGACCGCGCTGAGCTAACCTTCGCACTCCTCCGTTACTCTTTGGGAGGAGACCGCCCCAGTCAAACTACCCACCATACAGTGTCCCTGTCCCGGATAACGGGACGAGGTTAGAAATTCGAGTTTATCAGGGTGGTATTTCACCGGTGCCTCCACCTCAGCTAGCGCCAAGGTTTCAATGGCTCCCACCTATGCTACACAAACAAACTCAAACTCCAGTGTAAAGATATAGTAAAGGTTCACGGGGTCTTTCCGTCTTGCCGCGGGAACACCGCATCGTCACGGCGATTTCAATTTCACTGAGCCTCGGATGGAGACAGTAGGGCTATCGTTACACCATTCGTGCAGGTCGGAACTTACCCGACAAGGAATTTCGCTACCTTAGGACCGTTATAGTTACGGCCGCCGTTTACTGG
Organism: Solimonas sp. K1W22B-7; assembly: GCF_003428335.1. Taxonomy (GTDB): domain Bacteria; phylum Pseudomonadota; class Gammaproteobacteria; order Nevskiales; family Nevskiaceae; genus Solimonas_A. The sequence continues at coordinate 310,092 of NZ_CP031704.1, read as the reverse complement.
GGCTTCGATCAAGAGCTTCGCTTGCGCTGACCCCATCACTTAACCTTCCAGCACCGGGCAGGTGTCAGACCCTATACGTCCACTTTCGTGTTTGCAGAGTCCTGTGTTTTTGATAAACAGTCGCAACCCTCTCTTCACTGCGACCCGCTTGCGCGGGCGTGCCTTCTCCCGAAGTTACGGCACTAATTTGCCGAGTTCCTTCATCCGAGTTGTCTCAAACGCCTTAGGATACTCTCCTCGCCCACCTGTGTCGGTTTGGGGTACGGATTCCTGTTACCTGAAGCTTAGAGGCTTTTCTTGGAAGCGGGGTATCAGCAACTTCAGTCCAGTAGGACCTCGTCATCACGCCTCAGCTTAGCTCTCCGGATTTGCCTAAAGAGCACGCCTAAACGCTTAAACCACCATCCAACAGGTGGATTGCCTAACCTTCTCCGTCACCCCATCGCAGTAACAGCAAGTGCAGGAATATTAACCTGCTTTCCATCGACTACGCCTCTCGGCCTCGCCTTAGGATCCGACTCACCCAGCGCCGATTACCGTTGCGCTGGAACCCTTGGGCTTACGGCGAACAGGTTTTTCACCTGTATTGTCGTTACTCATGTCAGCATTCGCACTTCTGATACCTCCAGCAACCCTTACGAGTCACCTTCACAGGCTTACAGAACGCTCCTCTACCACGCATATTGCTATGCATCCGCAGCTTCGGTGTATCGCTTGAGCCCCGTTACATCTTCCGCGCGGGCCGACTCGACCAGTGAGCTATTACGCTTTCTTTAAATGATGGCTGCTTCTAAGCCAACATCCTGGCTGTCTGTGCCTTCCCACATCGTTCACCACTTAGCGATAACTTTGGGACCTTAGCTGGCGGTCAGGGCTGTTTCCCTTTTCACGATGAAATTTAGCTCCCACCGTGTGTCTCCCGTGATTGCACTTGTAGGTATTCGGAGTTTGCAACAGCTGGGTAGGAACTTGTGTTCCCCCCAAACCGTAACAGTGCTCTACCCCCTACAGTGAGACACGAGGCGCTACCTAAATAGCTTTCGAGGAGAACCAGCTATCACCCGCCTTGATTAGCCTTTCACTCCTATCCACATGTCATCTCCGACTTTTTCAACAGGCGTGAGTTCGGGCCTCCATTGTGTGTTACCACAACTTCACCCTGCACATGGATAGATCGACGGGTTTCGGGTCTACTCCCAGCAACTAGTCGCCCTATTCAGACTCGGTTTCCCTACGGCTCCCCTATACGGTTAGCCTCGCTACTGAGAAGTAAGTCGCTGACCCATTATACAAAAGGTACGCCATCACTCTTTCGAGCTCTGACTGCTTGTACGCATCCGGTTTCAGGTTCTATTTCACTCCCCTCTCCGGGGTTCTTTTCGCCTTTCCCTCACGGTACTGGTTCACTATCGGTCGGCAACGAGTATTTAGCCTTGGAGGATGGTCCCCCCATATTCAGACAAGGTTTCACGTGCCTCGCCTTACTCGATTTCACACATCTGACTTTTCGCATACGGGGCTATCACCCGCTATGGCCGGCCTTTCCAAACCGTTCTGCTAAGTTTCGATGTGCTTAAGGGCTGTTCCCCGTTCGCTCGCCACTACTAGGGGAATCTCGGTTGATTTCTTTTCCTGCAGGTACTTAGATGTTTCAGTTCCCTGCGTTTGCCTCAATGACCTATGTATTCAGTCAAAGATACGGCCGAAGCCGTGGGTTGCCCCATTCGGAAATTCACGGATCAAAGCTTGTTTGCTAGCTCCCCGTGACTTATCGCAAGCTACTACGTCCTTCATCGCCTGTTGCCGCCAAGGCATCCACCAGATGCGCTTGATCGCTTGACCATATAACCTCAAACATTCTCTCGAATATTTTCAGCCATAGATTAAATCAATCTATCACTTACATTTCGCCGTCAAGCACCTTTGGCATTGAGTCTGATTACTTCCTATTAAAAGGACGTAAACAGATACTTTGTCTACAGTGTTTAACTACAAACCTAATTGTTAAAGAACAGTTAAATCCACTTTCGCGGATTCATGAAAACATCCACTAGGACGCTTTCATGAATCGGAATTTGGTGGAGCCAGTCGGGATCGAACCGACGACCCTCTGCTTGCAAAGCAGATGCTCTCCCAGCTGAGCTATGGCCCCGGTGACCAACGCGCCTTTGTCTGCCAAAGATGGTGGGTCTGGCTGGATTTGAACCAGCGACCCCACGCTTATCAAGCGTGTGCTCTAACCAACTGAGCTACAGACCCAGGTGCGTGTGAACCGCCAGGCGGCGATTCCGACTGTCTTAGCAAGTAACTTGTGTGGATGCTCCCAGAGACGCTTCGAAGCGTTCTGTAAAGGAGGTGATCCAGCCGCAGGTTCCCCTACGGCTACCTTGTTACGACTTCACCCCAGTCATTGACCACACCGTGGTAGGCGTCCCCCTTGCGGTTAGACTACCTACTTCTGGTGCAGCCAACTCCCATGGTGTGACGGGCGGTGTGTACAAGGCCCGGGAACGTATTCACCGCCGCAAATGCTGATCGGCGATTACTAGCGATTCCGACTTCATGAGGTCGAGTTGCAGACCTCAATCCGGACTACGATGTACTTTCTGGGATTAGCTCCCTCTTGCGAGTTGGCGACCCTCTGTATACACCATTGTAGTACGTGTGTAGCCCTGGCCATAAGGGCCATGATGACTTGACGTCATCCCCACCTTCCTCCGGTTTGTCACCGGCGGTCCCCTTAGAGTGCTCAACTAAATGGTGGCAACTAAGGGCAAGGGTTGCGCTCGTTGCGGGACTTAACCCAACATCTCACGACACGAGCTGACGACAGCCATGCAGCACCTGTGTCTAGGTTCCCTTGCGGGCACTCCCTCATCTCTGAAGGATTCCTAGCATGTCAAGGCCAGGTAAGGTTCTTCGCGTTGCATCGAATTAAACCACATACTCCACCGCTTGTGCGGGCCCCCGTCAATTCCTTTGAGTTTCAACCTTGCGGCCGTACTCCCCAGGCGGGATACTTATCGCGTTAGCTACGACACCGACACGCAGAGCATGCCGACGTCAAGTATCCATCGTTTACGGCGTGGACTACCAGGGTATCTAATCCTGTTTGATCCCCACGCTTTCGTGTTTCAGTGTCAGTACAGGCCCAGGCGGCTGCCTTCGCCATTGGTGTTCCTTCCGATATCTACGCATTTCACCGCTACACCGGAAATTCCACCGCCCTCTACCGTACTCTAGTCAAACAGTCTCGGAAGCAGTTCCCAGGTTGAGCCCAGGGATTTCACAACCGACTTGTCAAACCACCTACACACCCTTTACGCCCAGTAAATCCGATTAACGCTCGCACCCTCTGTATTACCGCGGCTGCTGGCACAGAGTTAGCCGGTGCTTATTCTTCAGGTACCGTCAAGACTCAAAGTATTAATCTGAGTTTTTTCTTCCCTGCTTAAAGTGCTTTACAACCCGAAGGCCTTCTTCACACACGCGGCATTGCTGGATCAGGCTTGCGCCCATTGTCCAATATTCCCCACTGCTGCCTCCCGTAGGAGTCTGGACCGTGTCTCAGTTCCAGTGTGACTGATCGTCCTCTCAGACCAGTTACTGATCGTCGCCTTGGTGAGCCATTACCTCACCAACAAGCTAATCAGACGTAGGCTTCTCTCAGAGTGCAAGGCCTTGCGGTCCCCTGCTTTGGTCTTTCGACATCATGCGGTATTACTCCAAGTTTCCCTGGGCTATCCCCCGCTCTAAGGCAAATTCCTACGTATTCCTCACCCGTCCGCCACTAGATGTATTGCTACACCTCGTTCGACTTGCATGTGTTAGGCATGCCGCCAGCGTTCAATCTGAGCCAGGATCAAACTCTCCAATTAAATTTTTATAACTGGATCAAGCACTCTCAGCCCCGAAGGACCTAAAGCGCTCAGAGTTATTCCCCGTTTAGCTCAATTTTTAACATTGGCTCTACGTTGATACTCTCGGTTTTGTTGCTATGGCTTCTGCCACGCTCCGGGAGCACCCACACAAATTACTTGCTAATTTGTTCTTAAAGATCAGTGCTTTAGGGCTTCCAACGTTTCCGTCGTTGCCGTCAGCGAGGAAGGCGAATTCTAGGGAAAAATCGGGGGGCGTCAACTATCCCCCCCAGACTAATTATTAAGTGTTTGTTACAAAACGCTTTTTAGTTTCGCCAAAATCCCTTGATCCCCAGGAAAACGCGCTTTTTTTGGTCGTTTTTTAGCCATTTTTTGGTTGTTTTTTAACCACTTCCAGGGAGGCCCCACGAGAAAGGGGCCCTTCCGGGCCCCTTTCCCGGTTTCAGCCGGGTTCGGCGGTCACTTCGGCATAGGCGTAACGCCTGGAGCCGACCTGCAGCAGGTAGGTCTGCCCGGGCTTCAGCAAGAGCCCCCGGTCCTCTACACGCTGCTGATCCACCCGTACGGCCTTCTGGTCGAGCATGCGGTTGGCCTCGGAAGTGGACGGCACCAACCCGGCTTCCTTGAGCAGCTTGCCGATCTGCAGGCCGACAGCAGGAGCCCGCAGCTTCACGACAGGGATGTCGGCCGGCAGGGAGCCCTGGGTGAACTGGGCAATGAAGGCCGCCCTGGCGCCCTCGCCGGCCCCACCGCCGTGGAAGCGGTCCACCAGCTCCACCGCCAGGCCCATCTTGATGTCGCGGGGGTTGGCCCCCTCCCCGGCCGAGCGCCGCAGGGCGGCGATCTCGGTCAGGGGGCGGAAGGACAGCAGGTCGTAATAGCGCCACATCAGGGTGTCGGACACCGACATGAGCTTGCCGAACATCTCCGACGGGGCGTCATTGACTCCTATGTAGTTGCCCAGGCTCTTGGACATCTTCTGCACGCCGTCCAGCCCCTCGAGGATGGGCACCGTCATGATGCACTGGGGCCGCTGGCCGTAGGCCGACTGCAGGTGGCGCCCGACCAGCAGGTTGAACTTCTGGTCGGTTCCGCCCATCTCCACATCGGCCTTGAGGGCCACCGAGTCGTAGCCTTGCAGGAGGGGGTAGAGGAACTCGTGGACCGCGATCGGCTGGCCGCCGGCATAGCGCTTGGTGAAGTCGTCGCGCTCCATCATTCGGGCCACGGTGTGTTGCGCAGCCAGCTTGATCAGGCCCTCGGCACCCAGGGCGTCGAGCCACTGGCTGTTGAAGACCACCTGGGTCCGTTCCGGGTCCAGGATCTTGAACACCTGCGTCTTGTAGGTCTGGGCGTTCTCTTCAACCTGCTGACGCGTAAGGGGTTTCCGGGTTTCGTTCTTGCCGGTCGGGTCGCCGATCATGCCGGTGAAGTCGCCGATCAGGAAAATGACCTCGTGCCCGGCCTCCTGAAAGGCACGCATTTTGTTAAGCAATAGCGTGTGGCCGAGGTGCAGGTCCTTGGCCGTGGGGTCGAACCCAGCCTTGATTCGCAGTTTCTGCCCTTTGGCCTCGGCTTCGGCCAAGCGGGCACGAAACTCAGCATCGGGAATGATTTCGTCCGTTCCACGGACGAGTTCAGCGAAATCGACGGTCATGTGAAATGCAAGGCTATGTAGGGTGGGAAGGGTCGGAACAGGGGCTGCTCGCTGTCTGCGGAGCTGGATATACCCGGGGGATTTCTTGCAATGGCTAAAAAATTATGTTTCCTTACGCATTATGACACCCCGGAGAGACGCCGGTCACAAAGGCGACCCCGGTCAAAACCGCACTGCCCCGCGCGGTTTCACGTTTTTTGAGTTATCACGATGAATTTCGACTATAGCCCAGCCGAGCTGGCACCCCGCCGCTCGGCCAAGCGCTCTGTTGTCATGGTGACGCTGTCTGTCGCCATGCTGGCCGCCGTTGTCGGCCACGAGAGCATTGCCACGCGCCGCACCACGCTGGCCGACGCCGCCAATGCCGAAATGGCCGCTGCGTTCCCGGCCACCGCTGCCGACATCGCGCTCGACGCCCAGCTGCAGGCCCAGGCCACGACGGCGACGCCGCCCAGCCCCGCGCCCACCGACTGGAAGGCCCTGACCGTGGAAAGCGGCCAGACGCTGTCCACCATCTTCGAGGCCGAGGGTCTGCCGCACAGCGAGTCGCTGAAGCTGCTGACGCTGAGCAAGGACGCCTCGCAGCTGCGCAACCTGCGCCCCGGCGAGACCATCCGCCTGCGCAAGAACACCGAGCAGGAGCTGGAAGAGCTGAGCTACGAGCTGGACGAGACGCACACCCTGCAGGTGCGCCGTGTCGACGACCAGCTCGAGGCCTTCACCATCGCCGCCGAACTGGAGAAGCGCCAGGCCGAGATCGCCGGCGTGATCGACTCCTCGCTGTTCGCCGCCGCCCAGAAGGCCGGCCTGTCCAACCGCCTGACGCTGGAACTGGCGCAGATCTTCAACTACGACATCGACTTCGCCCTGGACCTGCGCCGTGGCGACCGTTTCGTGGTGATCTACGACGCCTACTACAAGGACGGCAAGAAGCTGCGCGACGGCAACATCACCGTTGCCGAGTTCGTCAACAAGGGCAAGACCCACCAGGCGATGCGCTACGTGGACAAGAAGGGCAACGTCGCCTACTACGCGCCGGACGGCCGCTCCTTCCGCAAGGCCTTCATCCGCACGCCGGTGGATTTCGCGCGCATCAGCTCGGGCTTCAACATGGCGCGCCGCCACCCGATCCTCAACATCATCCGCGCCCACAAGGGCGTGGACTACGCCGCCGGCACCGGCACGCCGGTGAAGACCACCGGCGACGGCGTCGTCGAGTTCCTCGGCACCAAGAGCGGCTACGGCAACGCCATCGTGATCCGTCACGACTCCAAGTACGAAACCCTCTACGGTCACCTGTCGCGCTTCCGCAGCGGCCTGCGCAACGGCAGCAAGGTGAAGATGGGCCAGGTGATCGGCTACGTCGGCGCCACGGGCCTGGCCACCGCGCCGCACCTGCACTACGAATTCCGCGTCAACGGCCTGCACGTCAACCCGATCACGGTGGCCCTGCCTCGCGCCAACCCGCTGTCGCGGTCGGAAGTGGCCGCCTGGCGCTCCAACAACGCCGGCGCCCTGGCCGCACTGGAGTCGATCTCCATGCAGCAGTCGGCCATGGCGGAAGACTTCTCGCGCCACGGCAACACCGCGACGCCCTAAGGCGTTCGCTGGTTTAACATCAGGCCGATGACGGAATACTTCATCGGCCTGATGTCAGGTACCAGCATGGACGGCATCGATGCCGCCGTCTGTGCCTTCGACGACTCCCGCTTTCTTTGCGTGCATGCGCACGCCTCCGGCCGCTATCCGGCAGCCTTGCGCGCGCGCCTGCTGGCCCTGCAGCGCGAAACCCCGACGCTGTCCCTGCACGAGCTGGCGCGGCTGGACCGCGACGTCGCACAGGCCTTTGCCGACACCGCGCAGGCCGCGCTGGAAGCCGCCAGGCTGCCGCGCGAGGCGATCCGCGCCGTGGGCTCCCATGGCCAGACCGTGTTCCATGACCCCGCCGGCACCGGCAGCAGCCAGCAGTTGGGCAACCCGTCCTGGATCGCACAGCAACTGGGCATCACCACCGTCGCCGACTTCCGCCGCGCCGACATCGCCGCCGGCGGCCAGGGGGCCCCGCTGGTGCCGGCCTTCCACCACGCCCTGTTCGCCGAGGCGACCCTGCCGCGTGCGGTGGTCAACCTCGGCGGCATCGCCAACATCACCCTGCTGCCGGGTGCCGGGGAGGCGCAGGTGTCCGGCTTCGATACCGGGCCAGCCAATGGCCTGATGGACGAGTGGGCCGAGCGCCACCTGGGCCAAGCCTACGACGAGGGTGGCCATTTCGCCGGCGGCGGCCAGTTGCACGCCGGCCTGCTGGAGGTCCTGCTGGGCGATCCCTACTTCGCCGCCGCACCGCCGAAGAGCACCGGGCGCGGCGACTTCCACCTGCAGTGGCTGCACCAGCGCTATCCGGCCCTGGACGCGCTGGCGCCGGCCGATGTGCAGCGCACGCTCTGCGAGCTGACGGCGCGCACGGTGGCCGAAGCCATCCGCCGCCACGGCCCGGGCACGCGCGAGGTGCTGGCCTGCGGCGGCGGCACCCGCAATCATCTGCTGATGGAGCGCCTGCACGCCCTGCTGTCGCCGATCAGGCTCCACACGACCGGCGACGCCGGCCTGGATCCGCAACACGTCGAGGCCGCCGCCTTCGCCTGGCTGGCAATGCGCACGCTCAAGGGACTGCCGGGGAATCTGCCGGCGGTGACGGGGGCGAAGAGGCCGGTGATCCTGGGGGGGGTTTACCGGGTCTGAGACAGGTAGCGGATGCAGGAGCGGCTGTTAGCCGCGAACGCCGGTGACCAGGATCACCTCCGCTCGCGGCTGACAGCCGCTCCTACAAAAGAACGTAGCCCGGTTTCGCGCAGCGAAGCCGGGAGCAAGGCACAAAGCAAAAACCCGGCTTCGCTGCGCGAAACCGGGCTACTTACCTACGGTTCTGTTTGAAGGGCCGGCAAGAAAACCCGCAGGCTCGCAACGCTAGGATCCCCACTTCGTGGGTACGATGGCTTACTGCGGACTGACATTGAGTCAGTCCGCAGCCGGGCCATCAAATCCACGCTGCTCGCTGCTATACCGAGAACGAGCTGCCGCAGCCGCAGGTCGTGGTCGCGTTCGGATTGCGGATCACGAACTGCGCGCCCTCGACGCTTTCCTTGTAGTCGATCTCGGCACCGGCGAGGTATTGCACGCTCATCGGATCCACCAGCAGGGTCACGCCGTTGCGGACCACCACGGTGTCGCCTTCCTCGGTTTCCTTGTCGAACTTGAAGCCGTACTGGAAACCGGAACAGCCGCCGCCGGTGACGAACACCCGCAGCTTCTGGTCGGAATCGGTTTCCTCGTCCAGCAGTTCGCGCACCTTGTTGGCGGCGGATTCGGTGAAGATCACCGTGGGTTCAAGCTCTGCTACTTCCATGACAGCACACTCTTGCCTTCGCAGGCGGTCTAGAGACCCTTGGCGCGACGGGCCTCGCTCAACTGATCCATCGAGGCTTCTTCGGCCGACTTCTGCGGAGCGGCCAGCGCCGCCGCAGGCGCGCGTCCCGCCTCGCCCTCGTGCACCAGCTGGCCGTTGACCGTGGCGCCGCCTTCCATCTCGATGATCTTGTAGTAGACGTTGCCGTTCACGCGGGCCTTGGCGGCCAGGGTGACCTTCTCCGTCGCATGCACGTCGCCGATGACGGCGCCGTTCAACACAATATTGGGGACGCGAACGTCACCTTCAACCACGCCCGTGTCGCTGATCGACAGGGCGGCCGCCTTGTCGCTGTTGGCGATGACCTTGCCCTTGACCTTGCCGTCGATGTGCAGGCCGCCGGAAAAACGCACGTCACCGAGGATTTCGGTCTGGCGGCCGATCAGGGTATCCACCGAGGTGGACGCGTTGGTGCTCTTGGGATTGTTACCGCCGAACATTTTCATTTCCTCCAACTCCGGCCAGGATCCGATTCCATTCGAAGCTTTCCTCCGGCCTCGGAGTGTTTTCGCCGTCTATCTGCAGCGCGACGATGACCCGCTGCGGCTTGAAGCCATCCGGCAAGCGGAATTCGCCGCGGAATTCCTCGTAATACTTCATCGAGAATATCAGCTTTTTGACGTCCCCGAGGGCGATGTCCTCGAGCTCCAGGTTCTGCCTGACGGCGCCCTGCAGGCCTTGAATCTCCATTCGCACGCTGCCGCCGAAGAAACGGTCCTTCTGCGCCGACTGGATCAGGGTCAGGTCGAAGCTGTAGGCCCGGGGTTCCCGGTCCTTGGCCTGCAGCTTGATGTCATGCACGCGCACGCCCGACCGGGTCTGCCCGGTGGGCGACATGCCGCGGTAGAAGGTCAGCTGCTCGCGCAGTGAGGAGACCTCGCTCTGCAGCGCCGTCAGGGATTGCCGGACCTCGTCGCAGGCATGGGTGTCGATCTCGACAGAGCGCTTCTCGTAGGCCACCTGGTTGCGCAGTTCCTCCACCTGCCCGCGCGCGGCACGCAGCTCGCGGCTCAGGTTGCGGCGGTCGTCCTGGGCGCGCTCCAGCTCGGTCTGGGCGCGCTCGAAATCCGACACCGTGGTGGCGCGGGTGTAGGAGTAGAGCCCCCACATCAGCACCGCCAGCACCGACACGCCGCCGGCGATCAGCCCGGTCCTGAACCAGGGCCGATGCCGGGCGATGACGATCTTGTGCTGCATGCGCTACGGCGTCCGGTCCGGGCTCAGGGCGACAGCGGCGGGGCGTCGAGGCCCAGGCTCTCGTCCAGGCCCAGCATCAGGTTGAGGTTCTGGATCGCCTGCCCCGAAGCCCCCTTGACCAGGTTGTCGATCACCGACAGCACCACCACGGTCTTGCCGTCCGTAGCCTTGTGCACGGCGATGCGGCAGCGGTTGCTGCCGCGCACGCTGCGCGTCTCCGGGTGCTCGCCGGCCGGCATCACGTCGACGAAGGGCTCGCCCTTGTAGCGCTGCTCGAACAGCGACTGCAGGTCCACCGAGGGGTCCTTGAGGCGCGCGTAGAGCGTGGCGTGGATGCCGCGGATCATCGGCGTCAGGTGCGGGCTGAACACCAGGCTGACCGGCGTGTCGGACACGGCATCCAGGCCCTGGGTGATCTCCGGCAGGTGCCGGTGCCCCGGGATGCCGTAGGCCTTCATGGTGTCGGCCGCCTCGCCGAACAGCGAGCCGACCTTGGCTTCACGCCCGGCACCGCTGACGCCGGACTTGCAGTCGGCGATCAGGCCGTCGGTTTCCACCAGCCCGGCCTCCAGCAGCGGCAGGTAGCCCAGCTGCACCGAGGTCGGATAGCAGCCCGGGTTGCCGACGACGCGCGCCCGCGAGATGTCCACGCGGTTGACCTCGGGCAGGCCGTAGACCGCCTCGGCCAGCAGCTCCGGGCAGCTGTGGTCCATGCCGTACCAGCGCTTGAACACGGCCGGGTCCTTGAGGCGGAAGTCGGCCGACAGGTCCACGATCTTCACGCCGCGCGCGACCAGCGCCGGCGCCATCTCCATGCAGGCGCCGTGCGGCGTGGCGAAGAACACCGCCTCGCAGCCGGCCAGCTGGTCCAGGTCCGGAGCGCTGAAGCTCAAATCCGTGTAGCCGCGCAGATGGGGGAAATGCTGGTCCGCACGCAGGCCGGCCTCCTTGCGCGAAGTCAGCATCGTGACCTGCACCTTGGGGTGCTGCGCCAGCAGGCGCAGCAGTTCGGCGCCGGTGTAACCGGTCCCGCCGACGATTCCGACCTTGATCATGACTCTCACATCCAGCGTTGCAAGGGCGCGATAATAGAGGTTCCAAGCCCCCCCACGCTACGCGCAGGCCTCTCTGACAATGCTCTGGTTAAAAGCGTTTCACATCATTTTCGTCGTCTGCTGGTTCGCCGGGCTGTTCTACCTGCCGCGCCTGTTCGTCTACCACACCGAGGTCAAGGACCCGGACGGCCACCAGCGCTTCTGCCTCATGGAAAAGCGCCTGATGACCATGACCACCATCGGCATGCTCGGCACCTGGATCCTGGGCCTGTGGCTGCTCTCGGAGTTCCCGGGCTACATGAAAGCCGGCTGGTTCCACGCCAAGCTGACCCTGGTACTGGCCCTGTCCGGCTACCACGGCTGGCTCAAGACCCGGGTGCGGGCCTTCGCCGCGCAGTCCAATACCAAGAGCGCGAAGTTCTACCGCATCATGAACGAGGTCCCGGCGCTGGCGCTGGTGGCGATCGTGGTGCTGGTGGTGGTGAAGCCGTTTTGAGGTACTTCCCCTCTCCCGCCAGCGGGAGAGGGAATAAACAAAAAGGCCCCGCCTGAGCGGGGCTTTTTTGTTGCACGCCAGCCGCTTACTCGCTCGCTTCCTGCAACTCACCCGCCGCCGACTGGATGTAGTTCTGCAGCCCCATGCGCTCGATCAGGCCCAGCTGCTCCTCGATGAAGTCGATGTGGTGCTCCTCGCTTTCGAGGATGTCCTCGAACAGCTCGCGGCTGTTGTAGTCGCGCACCGTCTCGCAGTGGGCGATGGCGTCCTTGAGCAGGGGCACGGCCTCCAGCTCCAGGCGCAGGTCGCATTCCAGCAGCTCCTTCACGTCCTCGCCGATGTAGAGCTTGCCCAGGTCCTGCAGGTTGGGCAGGCCGTCGAGGAACAGCACGCGCTTGATCAGGCGATCAGCGTGCTTCATCTCGTCGATGGACTCGTGGTATTCGACCTTTTCCAGCTTCTTCATGCCCCAGTTGCCCAGCATGCGGGCATGGAGGAAGTACTGGTTGATCGCCGTCAGTTCGTTGCGCAGGGCGAGATTGAGGAACTCGAGGACCTTGGGATCACCGCGCATGACGCGCTCCTGGGTTGGATCAGGCGCACAGTGTAGCCGCCGGACGCTTGTCGCGTCTAGCCCAAGTGGCTGTTTTCATTAATGTTTTAAACGCTTTTGCATGCGATTCGCATGCGCGTTCCGGCGGCGCTCAGGCGCTCAGCATGGCCGGCTGGTTGGCGGCGGCGCCCATCATCAGCGCCGCAGCGGGACGCGCGGCCAGGGCTTCGTCCAGGACTTCGCGGGCGGCCGGCACGCACTTGCCGCAGCAGGTGCCCAGGCCCAGTTCGCGGGTCAGATCGCGCAGGCTCACGACCTCACCGGCCGCGGCGGCGCGGCGGATGTGGCGGTCGGAGACAGCTTTGCAGACGCAGACGATCATGCGTCGTATTGCACACGGAATGATAATGATTGTCAATAAACTTCCGGTTAACGGAAGTGCCGGCGGTCTGCCGTCCGCTGCCGCCCGCCGCAGACAGCGGCTAGGCGCGGCGCAGGCTCACGCGGCGGCGCTGCTGCGGACCGGGTTGCCGCCCTGCTGGCCCAGCAGCGGCGCCAGTTCGGTCAGGGCGCGGCGGTAGACCTCGCGCTTGAAGTCCACCACCTCGTCCATCGGCAGCCAGTAGTCCACCCAGCGCCAGCCGTCGAATTCCGGCTTGTCGCTGGCATCGAAGTGCACCAGGCCGTCCTCGCCCAGCATGCGCAGCGCGAACCATTTCTGCTTCTGGCCGATGCACAGGCGCCCGCGCGGGCGGCGCAGGTAGCGCTGCGGCAGGCGGTAGCGCAGCCAGCCGCTGGTGACGCCGATGACCTCGACGTGCTGCGGCAGCAGGCCCAGCTCCTCGTGCAGCTCGCGGAACAGCGCCGCTTCCGGGGTTTCGCCGCGCTTGATCCCGCCCTGCGGGAACTGCCAGGCCTGCTGGCCGATGCGCTTGGCCCACAGCACCTGGCCGGCCGCGCTGGTCAGCACGATCCCAACGTTTGGACGAAATCCTTCTGAATCAATCACTTGATGGGCGGGAGTGAATAAGTTCTCCAAGGATAATGGCAAATCCCCCGGTAGCTGTATACGCCCCGGCCGAACGGCCCGGTTAAGATGCCGCGCCTCGAACCCCCTGCCCCCGCGACTCGCCATGAAACTCGCCGTCTTCGATCTCGACCACACCCTGCTCGCCGGCGACAGCGACTACCTCTGGGGCCAGTTCCTGGTCGAGCAGGGCCATGTCGACGCCGCAGCCTACGAGCGCGAGAACCGGCGCTTCTACGAGGAGTACCAGGCCGGCACGCTGGACATCCTCCAGTTCTGCGCCTTCTCCCTGAAGCCGCTGTCGCAGCACCCGATGGCCCTGCTGCAGGAATGGCGCCGCCAGTTCCTGCGCGAAAAGATCGAGCCGATCATTGCCGCCGGCGCCCCGGCCCTGCTGGAGCGTCACCGCGCCGAGGGCGCGACCCTGCTGATCACCAGCGCCACCAACCGCTTCGTCACCGAGCCGATCGCCGCGCTGCTGGGCGTCCCGCACCTGCTCGCCACCGACCCGGAGATCCGCGACGGTCGCTACAGCGGCCAGGTTGCCGGCCTGCCGAACTTCCAGGGTGGCAAGGTCACGCGCCTGCGCGAATGGCTGGCGGCGCAGCCGCAGCCGTACACGCACATGATCGCCTACAGCGATTCGCGCAACGACATCCCGCTGCTGGAGATGGCGCAGCAGGCGGTGGCGGTGGATCCGGACGACGTGCTGCGCGCCGAGGCGCAGCGCCGCGGCTGGCAGGTGATCAGCCTGCGCGAAGAGCCTGCCTCTGCGGCTTAGGCGCTGGGCGCCGCATCGCGGTGGATGCGCTCCAGTTCATCGCGCAAGCTGGTGTCGCGCAGGTGGACGAAATGATCGTCGCGTAGCGCGGTCAGCAGTTTCACCCGGGTGTCGAGGGCCGAATAGGCCTCGCGAAAGGCCTTGAGCTGCACTTCCACGTCACCCTGCGCCGCGGCAGGGTCGGGAATGCCCCAGTGCACCTGCACCGGCGCGCCGGGCAGCACCGGGCAGGTTTCCCCGGCCGCCTCGTCGCAGACCGTGACCACCAGGTCCAGCGCCGCCGCGTCTTCGCCGGCGAACTCGTCCCAGGACTTGTTGCGCAGACCCTCGGTCGGGAGCTTGTGGCGACGCAAGGTCTCCAGCGTCAGCGGATGCACTTCTCCGCGCGGATGCGCGCCGGCGGAGTAAGCCTCGAAGCGACCCTTGCCCCAGTGCCGCAGCAGGGCCTCGGCCATGATCGAGCGGGCGGAATTGCCGGTGCAGACGAACAGCACGCGGATCGGATTTTCAGCGCTCATGGGGAGCTCCCGGGAAGGAAGCCCAATGGTCTTGAAGGCAGGTGACAGCGGCGTGACGGGCTTTTTACAAACCCTACAGGGCCAGGCCGGCAAAGGCCTCATGCAGCCTGCCGTTGCTGGCCAGCACGGTGGTGGTCTCCAGGCCCACCGGCTGACCGTTGAGATCGGTAAAGATGCCGCCAGCCTCGCGCACGATCACCGTCAGCGCGGCGATGTCGAGGATGTTCACGTCCGATTCCACCACGGCGTCGATGCGGCCCGAGGCCAGCAGGTGGTAGTGGACGAAGTCGGCGTAGCCGCGGATGCGGTGCAGCTGCGGAATCAGGCGGCCCAGCTCGCTCCACTGCGGCGAACGCGCCAGGCGCGCCAGGTTGCCGGTGGACAACGTCGCCCTGGCCAGGGAGTCGATGCTGCTGACCTGCAGGCGCTCCTCGCCCAGCCAGGCGCCCTTGCCCTTCTCGGCCCACACCGTCTCGCCGGCCCCGCCGTTCCAGCAGGGTGCGCTGGACAGGCCGAGCACCAGCTCGCCTTTATGCATCAGCGCGATCTGGATCGAGAACATCGGGTAGCCGCGCACGAAGGCCTTGGTGCCGTCGATGGGGTCCACCAGCCACAGGTACTCGGCATCCTGGTTGGACTTGCCGGTTTCCTCGCCGAAGAAGCCGTGCTCCGGGAAGCGCGCCTGCAGCACCGCCTTGATGGCCTGCTCGGAGGCGACGTCGACCTCGGTCACCGGGCTGGCATCCGACTTGTACTGCACGTCGAAGTTGCCGCGGTAGGCCTTGCGGATGATCTCGGAGGCGACTTCGGCGGCCTCGAGGGCTGCACTCAGGAAAGGGCTGTTCATCGGCGAAAACGGGTCCAAAAAAGGGCGTCTGGGAGCTGATCCGCGCGCATGATACGGCCTCGGGCCCGTCCTGCGTATAATCCGCCCCGCTACAGGTTCCCCAGGGATGATCCCAGGGGTTAAACGGGAAGAGCGTGCAAAGCGCTCACTGCCCCCGCAACGGTAAGAGGTTCGGGACCGGCTCCACCGCCACTGTGCTCAGGCATGGGAAGGCCGCCGGTTCATCAAGCCTCGAGTCCGGAGACCGGCCTGCGGCGTCTGTATCCGTGGTCGCGGCGGGCGATCCATCGGTTGGCGTAGCCATGCCGGCACCACGGGCCATCTCCATGACAGGGGCTGTCGTCCGTGCGCAAGCGTCGTTTTCTTTCCTCCTGGTTGATCCGCGCAGCAGCGCCGGCCCTGCTGTGGCCGACGCTGCTGCGTGCCGGAGAAGACGCGGTCGCCCTGCCGCCGGTGGTGGTCGAGGCACCGGCCGTGGAGCTGCGCGACAGCGGTGTGGTCCTGCGCCTGCCGGTAGATCCGCTGGCCGCTGCCGATCTGTCCGAACTGCTGGCCACCCTGCCCGGCGTACAGGTGCGCAGTGCCGGCGGCATCGGCAGCTACAGCGAGGCCAGCCTGCGCGGCAGCAGCGGACGCCAGGTGCGCCTGCTGCTCGACGGCATGCCGCTGGACAGCGGCGGCGGCGAAGCGGCCTCGCTGTCGCTGGTCAATCCGCTGCTGCTGGAGGATGTCGAGGTCTACCAGGGCCGCGTCCCGGTCGGCCTGGGCAGTGGCCTGGCGGGCACCATCAACCTGCGCAGCCGCGACGTCTTGCCGGAGCCGGTGATCGGAACCGCTGCGATCGGCAGCCTGGGACAGCGCCAGCTGCATGCGGCCGCGCAGCTGGCGGAAACGCTGCAGCTGTCCGCCGGCACCCAGACCGCCGACAACGACTTCCTGTACCGCAATCCATTCAAGCCCTTCGATCCGACGGACCCGGAACGGCGCCGCCGCGAGCGGCGCCAGAACGCCGGCACCGAGCAGCACTACGGCCTGCTGCGCTACCGCGGTCCACTGGTGGTGACCGCGCACCTGGTGGACGACCTGCAGGAACTGCCGACGCGGCTCAATTCCCCCACTACCCGCACCGAACTGGGCACGCGCTCCTACGCGCTGGCCGTGGCGCTGCCGGAGGAGTCGAGCTGGCAGGGCGCCCTGTCTCACCGCGTGACGCGCGAACGCTACCGCGACCCGGCCAGCGAACTGGGCCTGGAGGCGCAGGACAGCCGCAGCGATACGCGGCGCAGCCTGCTGAGCCTGGGGCGCAGCCTTGGCCGTTTCGAGGACAGTTTCAGCGCCGAGCACACCGAGTACCTCACCGAAGATCTTTCCGGGGCAAAGCCCGACGCCAGCGCGCGGCGCCTGGTGCTGGGCAACGGCATCGAGTGGCATCGCGGCGAGAACTACCGCTTCAACGCCAGCCTTCGCACGGCCTGGTCGCGCGACGAATCCGCCGGCGACACCGACAGCGACTGGCAGATCGAACCGGCGCTGGGCCTGTCGCGCACGGTGGGTGCCTGCGTGGTCGCCGGCAACCTCGGCCAGCGCGAACGCCTGCCGACCTTCTTCGAGCGCTACGGCGACCGCGGACTTTTCAAGGGCAACCCGGCACTGCAGGAGGAACGCGCGAGCTACGCCGACGCCGGCGCGCGCTGCCGCTACCCCGGCGCACTGCGCCACCTGCAGCTGACCGTCTTCGGCCAGGACCTGCGCGACGCCATCAGCCCGACCTTCAACGCCCAGGGCATCGGCCGCTCGATCAATACGGAACAGGCACTGATCGCCGGCACCGAGCTGGCCGCCGGCGGCGACTGGAAGCACTGGGGCTGGCAGCTCGGCGGCACCTGGCAGCACACCGAGGACCGGAGCGACGTCCGCGCCACGCGCGGCAAGCAACTGCCCGGACGCTTCGAGACCCAGATCAATACCCGCATCGAGCGGCCATGGCGGGGACTGCGCTTCCACTACGCATTCAGATTCGAATCCGGGCAGTACTACGACAGCCCCAACCTGCTGAAGGCTTCCACGATGCAGCGCCATGACGTCGGCGTCGCCGGCGCATTGCGCCGGCTCGGCTGGTCGCTGCAGGGACTCAACCTCGGCGACGACAACTTCGAACAGTTCAACGGCTTCCCGACACCTGGCCGGCGCGTCGTGTTCGCGCTGAGCTGGCCTTCTCCCCTGAACGCATCCACAGACTCCAGGAGCACCCCATGAAACTGCAACACCTGCTACCCACGCTGCTGGTCCTCGGCCTCGCCGCCTGTTCCAACAATGACGGCGACGACGGCGCCCCGCTGGGCACCGATGCGGCGGTCATCTCGACGCGCGCGCCCGACTACAGCAGCGGCGCAGTATCCGTGGCCGAGCTGGCAACCCCGTTCGCGGCACAGAACAATCTCGCCGCCACCAATTCCGACATCATCGTGCGCGGCGCCGGCGACCACTACTTCCTGGTGGAGCGCGGCACCGGCTTCGTGAAGCGCTACTCCGCCACCGCTCCCGGCACGCAGGTCTACAGGTACTCGACCGAAACCGCTGCCGAACCGGGCAGCAACCCCCACGATATCGTCGTCGCCAGCCCGACCAAGGCCTATGTGCTGCGCTACGGCTCCGGCAAGGTCTGGATCGTCAATCCCTCGGCGGCGACGGAAGCCGCCTTCAAGATCGGCGAAATCGACCTGTCGGCCTACGATGCCGATGGCGTCCCCGAGATGGAGGACGGCCTGATCAAGAACGGCCGCCTGTACATCGCACTGCAGCGGCTCGAAAGCTTTGCCGCCAAGAAGAGCGGCTATGTCGCCGTGATCGACGTCGCCACCAACCTGGAGATCAACACCGGGGCCGGCGGCGCCACGCTCAAGGGCATCGAGCTGCCGCTGCGCAACCCCATGCGCCTGGTCTCCAACCCGGCCAATGGCGATATCCTGGTCTCGTCCGACGGCGGCTACGACAACTTCGCGCCGCTGTACGAGGGCGGCATCGCCCGCATCAACACCAGCACGTTCGCCACCACCCTGCTGGTGGACGATGGCACGGTAGCGGCGCACCCGCGCGGCCAGATCACGGACATGGACCTGGTCAGCGGTACGCGCGGCTACTTCATCGGCAGCACCGGCTTCGGCAACGACCAGACGCTGTATCGCTTCAACCCCGCCACCAGCGACGCCCCGGTGGCGGTCGCCGGCCTCGGCCCGGTCGGCCTGTCCGCGGTCTCCGCGGCGCCGGACGGCAACGTCTGGGTCGGCCGCACCGAGGGCGCCGCCCCCGGCATCACCGTGCTCGGCTTCGCCGCGGGCACCGAAACGGTGGTGAAGGCGCGCATCGACACCGTGCTGACGCCGATGAACATCGACTTCATCACCGTACCCACCGCGCCGTAGGCGCGGGATAGCAGACAGTCGTTGGTGGGCAGCAGGGGATGGGCATCCCCTGCTGCCTCCCACTACTATCTGCAAACCACTCTCTGCTCTCTGGAAAAAGATGGGACACCGACTCAGCAAGATCGTCACCCGCACCGGCGACAGCGGCACCACCGGCCTTGCCACCGGCGACCGCCTGCCCAAGGCGCATCAGCGCGTGCAGTCGATGGGCGACGTCGACGAACTGAACTGCCATATCGGCCTGCTGCGTACGCTGCCGCTGACCCCGGGCCTGGACGCCAGCCTGCAGCGCATCCAGCACGAACTGTTCAACCTCGGCGGCGAACTGGCCATGCCGGGCCACGCGCTGGTGACCGAGGCGCATGTCGAGAAGCTGGACGAGGAACTGACCGCGCTGAACGAACAGCTGCCGCCGCTGAAGGAATTCATCCTGCCGGGCGGTTCGCCGGCGACGGCGCAGGCGCACATGGCCCGCGCCGTGGCACGGCGTGCCGAGAGGGCACTGTGGGTGCTGCATGCGGCGGAGCCGCTGAGTCCGTATGCGATGCAGTATCTCAATCGCCTGTCGGATTACCTGTTCGTGATTGCGCGCACGCTGGGTCGGGCGCAGTCGGGACAGGAAGTGGGTTGGCAGCGGGTGTAGTCAGTTCGATTCAAACAGACCCCTCTTCCGCAAGGAAGAGGGGTTTTCTTTTTGCCAGGTCCAGCAACGTACGCAAAAGCTCAAAACCGATTCCTCTTCCGAAGTCTTGGTGAGCAAGGCGAATGCTTTTGACGTTCCGGGTTCCCTCGTAGCGGCGCCCGCACAGGGGTCGGGCGCAGGGTCGAGCCGGACAGGATGTCCGGCCGAGGACACGCAGGCCATGGATGGCCTGTGTTTCCGACCCGTCGCGACCGACCACTGGGCGGGGAACCCCGCTTCAGCGGGGCGCCGATACAAGGGTACGTTTTCTTTTGGTTACTTTTCTTTGTCGTATAACAAAGAAAAGTGACTCGCCCTTGGGCGAAATAAACCTCCAGAGAATCACCGCACCTGACCGGCCTCGTGGCCGGCACCACTGCTTTGGCTTCCATTTGAAAGTCCGCGCCCCTCACCCTAACCCTCTCCCCGTAACCGGGGAGAGGGAACCGATGAGGCGCGTCCCTCGATACACCGCTACGCGGCACTCGGGATGAACGGTCAGGTGGGGACTAACAAAAAGCCCTGGCGGCCAGGGCTTTTCGGAACAACGAGCAGTCGCGCCGCAGGCTCAGTTCGCGTCCATCTCCTGCTTCGGCAGATACACCGGCCTTGCCGTATCCAGCACCTTGCACAGCTCCTCCACGCCATCCAGCACCCGCGGCGACTGGCGCGTCAGCGTCGAAGCGTTCACCTCGTAGAGCTGCTTGTGCGCCACCGCCCGCACCAGCGGCCACTTCTTCCAGAAGTCGCGGATCTTGGTCGCCATGTCCTGGCGGCCGAACACGATCACGTCGGGGCTCGCCGCCAGCACCGACTCCACGTTGACCGGCCCCGCCAGCTGCCGCGCCCCGGAGAAGACATTGACGCCGCCGCAGAGCGTGATCGCCTCGCTGATCGGGCTGCGGTCGTTGAGCGTGAACATCGGGCTCACCTCAACCTGGTAGAACACCTTCAGCGGCACGCGGCCGCGGTACTCCTCGCGCAGCGCTGCCAGGCGCTTGCGGTAGGCCGCCGCCGCCTTGTCCGCCGCCGGCCGCGTGCCCAGCACCACGCCCAGCTGCTGCACCGCCGCGCCGATATCGTCGAGCTTGCGCACCGTCACCCAGCGCACCGGGATGCCGACCGCCTGCAGGCGCTGGATGAACTGCGGCGAGGTGCCGCCGCCCCAGGCCAGCACCAGGTCCGGACGCAGCGCCAGCAGCGCCTCGACATTGACCGTGAAGGCATCGCCGACCTGCGGCTTGCCGCGCGCACCGGGCTCGTCGGTGAAGCGCGCCACGCCCACCAGCTTGTCGCAGGCACCGGCAGCGCAGACCAGCTCGGCCAGGTGCGGCGCCAGGGTGACGACGCGCTCGGCGGCGGAGCAGACACCGGCGGGCAAGGCCAGCAGGAGGGCCAACAGAAGGCTGGGGCGGAATCGTTTCATCAGAACATGCTGCCGGTAGCGAACAGGGCAAAACAGGCGAGCAGGATCATCAGGGCGCGCCATTGCATGCGCAGCACCTCGTCCAGGCTCGCTTCCAGGGAAGCGGGCACCACCACGCGGCCGTCGGATTCCTCGGCGCGCATCGAAGCCGAGGAGACCTCGGCCAGCACGGCCCAGGTATGCGAACGCCAGCCGTGCTGGCGCTCGGCCAGCAGCTGGCGCCAGGTCTGCATGGCGTCGTCGAGGCTGCCGGCCATGCCGTAGAGCAGCGCGGTGATGCGCGCCGGCAGCCAGGCGCAGGCGCCGTGCAGCAGGTCGGCCAGGCGTGCGGCCGGGCTGTCGGGCACGGTCTCGCGCAGCAGGCGCGGCAGGCGGCTGAGGCAGCGGTACAGCACCGCGCCCACCGGGCCCAGCGCGAAGAACCACAGCAGCACCGCGAACAGTCGCTCGTGCGACTGGATGAACAGTGCGCCGAGCAGCGAGCGGTGTCCGGCATCCGGCTGCGGGCCGCGTTGCAGCGCGGCGGCCAGCTGCGTCGCCAGTTCGCCGTCGCCGGCTTCGCGTGCCTCCACCAGGCGATGCACGTCCTCGGCCAGGTCACGCGGCCCCAGGCACAGCAGCAGCACCAGCGACGACCAGGCCAGCTCGGCCAGCGGATGCGCGAACAGGGTGGTGCTCCACCAGACCAGCAGCAGCGGCGGCAGCAACAGCAGGGGCAGCGCCACCGGCGAGCGCCACAGCGGCATCCAGGGCAGCAGGCGCATCAGCGCCTGCACGTAGCCGAGGAACAGCAGCGGCCGCCCCCAGCCCGGGATCTGTCCGAGCAGGCGCTCCAGCATGAGGGCAATGAGAATACCGACCAGACTCATGCGCGCACTTTAACCCGGGAGCGCCGCCCGATACCCCGTCCAATCGAAGCAAGGGCCCGGATCGGTCTTGCGCCCGGGGGCGATATCGGAGTGCCCGGCGATGCGCTCGCGCGTCAGGCGGGGGTAGGCGGCCAGCAGCGCCCGCGTGACCCGGGCCAGGCGGGCGTACTGCTTCACGGTGAAGGGCTTGCTGTCGCAGCCCTCCATTTCGATGCCGATGGAGAAGTCGTTGCAGCGCTCGCGGCCGTCGAAGCGCGACACGCCGGCATGCCAGGCGCGGCGGCCGAAGGGCACGTACTGCGTCACCCGGCCGTCGCGGAAGATGCACAGGTGCGCCGACACGCGCAGGTTCTTGATCGTCTCGAAGTAGGGGTGGGCGGAGGGATCCAGCGTGTTGCTGAACAGCGCGTCGATCCAGGGGCCGCCGAAGCGGTCCGGCGGCAGGGAGATGTTGTGGATCACCAGCAGGCTGACGTCCTGCGGGTCGGGCCGTTCGTCCTGGTTGGGCGAAGGCAGCTGGCGGGCCCCGCGCAACAGGCCCTGCGGCAGCACGATGGCCGCGGAACCGTCCTGCCGTTGTGGTGTCGATGAACCGGGCACGCTATAACCGTTCGCAGAATTCCAGGGGATCCAAAAGTCATGAGAAAAGCGCTGTCCGTCGCGCTGGGCCTGCTGTTGTCGCAGGGCACCGCTTTCGCCGCCGCAGCCCCGCAGCCGGTCTTTCCGGAACTGCGCATTCCCTACCAGAAGCATATCCTGCCCAACGGCCTGACGCTGATCCTCCACGAGGACCACAAGGCACCGCTGGTCGCCGTGAATGTCTGGTACCACGTCGGCAGCAAGGACGAGCCGCCGGGCCGCCAGGGCTTCGCCCACCTGTTCGAGCACCTGATGTTCAACGGCTCGGAGCATTTCAACGACGAGTTCTTCCGGCCGCTGGCCGAAGCCGGCGCCACCAAGATCAACGGCACCACCTGGAACGACCGCACCACCTACTTCCAGAACGTGCCGACGCCGGCGCTGGACCGCGTGCTGTGGCTGGAGTCCGACCGCATGGGCCACCTGCTCGGCGCCGTCGACCAGGCCAAGCTCGACGAGCAGCGCGGCGTGGTCCTCAACGAAAAGCGCCAGGGCGAGAACCAGCCCTACGGCCGTGTCTGGGACGTGATCACCCGCGCGATCTACCCCGCCGGGCACCCCTACTCCTGGACCACCATCGGCTCGGAGAAGGACCTCAACGCGGCGACGCTGGAGGACGTGAAGGGCTGGTTCCGCACGCACTACGGCGCCGCCAATGCCACCCTGGTGGTGGCCGGCGACATCGACCCGGCCGAGGTGCTGAAGAAGGTGCAGCTGTACTTCGGCGACATCGCCCCCGGGCCGGTGCGCGAACGCGTCGCCGCCTGGCCGGCCAAGCGCCAGGGCGCCAAGCGCAGCGTGCTGCAGGACCGCGTGCCGCAGCCGCGCATCGTCAAGGTCTGGAACACCCCGGGCTTCTGCAGCGCCGACGCCACCCTGCTGGGCATGGCCGCGGCGATCCTGGCCGACGGCCGCACCAGCCGCCTGTACCAGCGCCTGGTGTACCGCGACCGCACGGCCACCTCGGTGTCCAGCTCGAGCTATCCCTTCGAGATCGCCGCGCCGATGACGCTGGATGCCTATGTGCAGCCCGGCGGCGACGCCGCCGTGGTGGATCGCGTGATGGAGGAGGAACTGGCGCGCTTCCTGCGCACCGGCCCCACCCCGCAGGAACTGCAGCGCGTGAAGACCCGCTACTTCGCCGCCGGCCTGCGCGGCCTGGAACAGATCGACGGCCGCAGCGGCAAGGCCGGCATGCTGGCCACCTACCAGGTCTATTGCGGCACGCCCGACGCCTATACCGAAGAGGCCGAGCGCGTACGCCGCGCCACCCCGGCCGAGGTGCTGAAGGCCGCGCGTGCGTGGCTCGACGACGGCGTCTTCACGCTGACCGTGGAGCCTTTCCCGGAATACCAGACCGCCAGCGAAGGCGCCGACCGCAAGCAGCTGCCCGACCGCGGCGAGGCCGCCCGCCTGCGGCTGCCGCCGCTGCAGCATTTCACGCTGTCCAACGGCCTGAAGGTTGCGCTGGCGGAGTATCCCTCGGCCCCGGTCGTGCAGCTGAGCCTGCTGGTCGATGCCGGCTACGCCGCCGACCTCGGCGGCACGCCGGGCACCGCGCGCCTGATGCTGGAAATGCTCGACGAAGGCACGCCCACGCGCGACGCGCTGGCGATCGCCGCCCGCAAGGAAAACCTCGGCGCCGAACTGGCGGCAATGGCCGACCTCGACAGCTTCCTGGTCGGCCTGAACGCCATCAGCGGCCGCCTGCCGGAATCGCTGGAGCTGTTCTCCGACGTGCTGCTGCACCCGGTGTTCCCGCAGAACGAACTGGAGCGCATCCGCAGGCAGATCATCGCCGCCGTGCAGCAGGAGAAGGCCCAGCCCGCCGGCATCGCCGGACGTCTCTACCCGCGCCTGCTCTACGGCGAGGGCCATGCCTACTCCGGCCCGCTCAGCGGCCTGGGCAACGAGGAACAGCTGGCGAAGCTGACGGTGGCCGACCTGCGCACTTTCTACGGCCGCTGGATGCGGCCCGACCTGGCGACCCTGCTGGTGGTCGGCGACACCAGCGAGGCCAGGATCCGGCCGCTGCTGGAGCAATATCTCGGCGCCTGGAAGGCGCCGGCCGAGGCGGCGCCGAAGAAGCAGCTGGCCGAAGTCGCCCTGCCGGCCCAACCGCGCGTGTTCCTGGTCAACCGCAGCGGCAGCCAGCAGTCCTACATCCTCGCCGCGCACCTGGCGCCGCCGCTGCGCGATCCGCAGGACATCCCCATGCGCCTGGCCGCCGATGCCTTCGGCGGCGACTTCCTGTCGCGCGTGAACCTCAACCTGCGCGAGGACAAGCACTGGAGCTACGGCGTGCGCAGCGACATGATGGCGACGCAGGCGCAGCGGCCCTTCGCCCTGCGCGCGCCGGTGCAGACCGACAAGACCGTGGAATCGCTGCGCGAGCTGCTGCGCGAGTACCAGGACATCACCGGCAAGCGTCCGCTGCAGGCGCAGGAAGTGCGCGACGCCCAGGACCGCACCGTGCGCCGCCTGCCCGGCAGCAACGAAACCTCCGGCGAGATCGCCTCGTCCTACGGCACGGTGCTGAAGTTCGGCCTGCCCGACAGCTACTGGAACGACCTGGTCGACAAGGTCGAGGCGCAGGACCCGGACAGCATCAACGCCGCCGCGCAGCGCCTGGTGCAGCCGCAGGCCCTGACCTGGCTGATCGTCGGCGACCTGGAGAAGATCGAGGCGGGGGTGCGCAAGCTGGGGTTGGGTGAGGTGACGGTGCTGGATGCGGACGGGCGCATCCTTCGCTGATGACTAAATGTCATCAGCGAAGGACGCGCGGGCGGCCATGGATGGCCGCCCCGGGGGTTATTCGAGTAGCTGCTGTCTCGCCATGGATGGCGCCACCTATCTTTCTCCCTCTCCCGCTGGCGGGAGAGGGCCGGGGTGAGGGTGGAGCCATCTACGAGTAGCGAGGTGCGTACCGCCACCGCACCACCCTCATCCCAACCTTCTCCCGCCAGCGGGAGAAGGAGACAAGAAGGGCCGCCTTCCAAGGCCTGGAGACCAGAAACAAAAAAGCCGCCGGCAATGCCGGCGGCTTTTTTTCCTGCAGCGGAAGCTTTACTCCATCTGGCCCAGCGGGCGCGAGAAGGTGAAGCGCGCCGGCTCGACGATCCAGCGCTGCGCCGGCGCCGAGGGCGGCTCGCCCTGGACGATCGACAGCGGCAGGTTCAGGACGAACAGGCCGACACCCAGCACCGTGGCGACGGCACCCAGGGGGCGCACGACCACCAGATCCACGGCCATCGAACCGGCCGACGGCGTAGTACCTGCGTCCTCGCGGTATTCATCGGCCTGCGCCAGGTTGGCGCTCAGGGCGAGAACGGCGGCGACAGCAACGTGAGACAGTTTCATGACTTTCCCCCAGCCTCGAATTCCATGTAGCGTCAGCAGCTTAGGCGGCGCTTCGAAAGCTGTCAATCAAGTTGGGGCCTGTTAACGCCCTGGCCGTCGCTGCGACGGAGACCGTTTTGGCGCAGGGCTATGTCCCGGCACGCGCCGTGTACTCAATGTACATCAGCGGGTCGGGACGCCGCCATGCGCCAAAACGGTCCCGCCCTCCGGGTGCCCCCGTCTTTGCGGCCACGCTGTGTTGCTCGTCAGTTGCTTGGAACCACCAAGCGCCTTCCTCGCGTCGTGCCTGGCCGCAAATACGGGGGCATCGCAGCGACGGCCAGGGCGTTAACAGGCCCCCGACTCTACAATCGGGCATGGACACGCTTTACCTTGCCGCCGACCCGATCGAGGCCGAAATCCTGCGGGAGTACCTGGCCGCGCACGGTATTGCCTGCAGCGTGCTGGGCAGCGGCCTGTGGAGCGGCCGGGGCGAACTGGGCGCCGATATCTACCCCCGTCTGTGCCTGCAGGACGAGCGCGACCGCCCCCAGGCCGAAACCCTGCTGCGCCAGTACGAGCACCGCCGCCACTCCCACGCCGAATGGCGCTGTGGCTGCGGCGAGGCCTCGCCGGTGAGCTTCGAGACCTGCTGGCAATGCGGGGAGCCACGGCCGGCATGATCCACCTGGCCCTGTACCAGCCGGAAATTCCCCCGAACACCGGCAACCTGATCCGCCTCTGCGCCAACAGCGGCGCCCGGCTGCACCTGATCCACCCGCTGGGCTTCCGCACCGACGACGCCTCGCTGCGCCGGGCCGGCCTGGACTATGCGGAATACGTGCAGATGCGCCACCACGACGACTGGGCCGCCTTTCGCGCGGCCCTGCCCGGCTCGCGGATCCTGGCCTTCACCACGCGCGGAAAGCAGCGCTACGACCGGGTGGAATACCGCGAGGACGACGTGCTGCTGTTCGGCCCGGAGTCGCGGGGGCTGCCCGCAGAGCTCATCGAGGAACTGCCGGAAGAACAGCGCATTTACCTGCCGATGCGTCCCAACAACCGCAGCCTCAACCTGTCCAACGCCGCGTCGATCGCGGTGTTCGAGGCCTGGCGACAGATGGGGTTCAGCGGGGCGAAAGAGCTTTAACTCCCCTCGCCCGCTTGCGGGAGAGGGTGGCCCGCAGGGCCGGCGAGGGGATGGATCCCCGAGGTAGGGCAACGCATGGAGCAGTTGCCGAGAGAGGGTTTCTGTAAAACTCGCGCTTAGCGGCTACTGCAAGACTTGCAGACACCCTCTCCCCTACCCCTCTCCCGCAAGCGGGCGAGGGGGAACGGACGCAATCACTCGAGTTCCGCCCGCGCCGGCCGCGTCGCCAGCTGCATCACCGCCTGCACCGGGGTGATCTCGCCCTGGATCACGGCGTTGATGGCCTCGGTGATCGGCATTTCCACGCCCAGGCGGCGCGCCAGGCGCGCCACTTCGGGGGCGGCGCGCACGCCTTCCACCACCTGCTGGATCTCCTGGATCGCCTCGGGCACGGTCTTGCCCTGGGCCAGCAGCAGGCCCATGCGGCGGTTGCGCGACTGGTTGTCGGTGCAGGTCAGCACCAGGTCGCCCATGCCGGCCAGGCCCATCAGGGTCTCGGGCTTGCCGCCCAGGGCCTTGCCCAGGCGCATCATCTCGGCCAGGGCGCGGGTGATCATGCCGGCGCGGGTGTTGGCGCCCAGGTTCAGGCCGTCGGCGATGCCGACGCCGATCGCCATCACGTTCTTGGCCGCGCCGCCGATCTCGACGCCGGCGAAATCCTCGGACGAATAGGCGCGGAAGCCGTCGCCATGCAGGCGGCCCACCAGCCGGCGGGTGAAGACCTCGTCCTGCGCGGCGATGGTCACCGCCGTCGGCAGGCCGATGCCCAGCTCCTTGGCGAAGGTGGGGCCCGAGATCACCGCGATGGGATAGCTGGCGCCGACCACGTCGAGGATCACCTCGTGCACCAGCCGGCCGGTGTTGGGCTCCAGGCCCTTGCAGGCGCAGGCGATGCCCTGCCCCGGCTTGAGCAGCGGCTTGATGCTTTCCAGGGTCTCGCGCAGCGCGTAGCTGGGCGTGGAGATCAGCAGGTCTTCGCTGTCGCGCACCGCGGCGGCGAGGTCCGACAGGGCGGTCATCCGCGCCGGGAAATGGCAGCCGGGGAGGTACTGCGCGTTCTCGCGCGCCGCCTCCATCGTCGCCATCTTGTCGGCGTTGCGGCCCCAGAGAAAGGTCTCGGAACCGCGCCGCGCCAGGTGCACCGCCAGGGCGGTGCCGAAGGAGCCGGCACCCAGGACCGCGATGGGCCCGGCCGCCGCTTCCTTAGTGGGTTGCGGCTGCGGCTCCATGCGCCTCCGCCTGCGGACGGGCAGCCTTCTGCTGGTGCTCCAGGTAGAGCGCCTCGAAATTGATCGGCTGCAGCAGCAGCTGCGGGAAACCGCCGCGCTGCACCAGGTCGGCGATGGAATCGCGGGCGAAGGGGAACACCTGGCCCGGGCAGAAGGCGCCGAGCACGGCGTGCTTCTCGACCGCGTTGTCGAAGCCGCGCACGACGAAGATGCCGGCCTGGTGGACCTCGGCCAGGAAGGCGACGTCCTCGCCGAGCTTGGCGGTGACGGTCACCGACAGCATCAGCTGGTAGTGGTCCTGCGGCAGGGTCTTGAGCTCGGTGTTGACCTGCACGTCCAGCTGCGGCTGCCACTGGCGGGTGAACACGTCGGGCGCCAGCGGGACTTCCAGCGAGGCGTCCTTGAGGTAGATCTTCTGCAGCAGTACCTGGCGCGCAGGAGCTGCGCCGGGGGTGGCGGCGTTGGGGGTGGTTTCTTCGGTCATGATTTGGGGTCTTTGAGCAGCGGGTCGAGTTTGCCCGCGTGGTCGAGGGCGGACAAGTCATCAAAGCCGCCGACATGGGTTTCGCCGACAAAAATCTGCGGCACGGTACGGCGGCCGCTGATGCGCATCATCTCTTCGCGCACCCCGGGATTTTCATCGACGCGGATTTCTTCGTAGCAGACGCCCTTGGACTGAAGGAGCCGCTTGGCCATCACGCAGAACGGGCAGACCCGCGTGGTGTACATGCGCACCGGCTTCATCTCGGCGTCCCTGGTTATTTCGCGGTAACCGGCAGGCTGTTCATCAGCCAGGCGTTGATGCCGCCGCGCATCGGGTAGACCTCGGCGTAACCCTGCTGGCGCAGCTTGTCGGCGATGGCGCTGCCCATGGTGCCCAGGGCGCAGTAGAGCAGCACCGGGCGGCTCTTGTCCTTGAACTGGCCGGCGTACTCGTCGAACTTGGCGAAGGGCGCGTTGACCGCGTTGAGCAGGTGGCCGCGCTTGAAGTCGGCCGACGTGCGCAGATCGACGATCACCGGGTCGCGGTCGTTGATGAAGCGCACCGCCTCCAGCGCGGTCAGCCGCTTGCCGCCGGCAAGATTGCCGTGAACCTCGTTGGCGACGAGGAGGAGAACGACCACCGCCAGGGCCACAAACAGCCCGAGGTGGTTCTGCGCAAAGGAAATAAACTGATCCATGCCGCTTCAAACCCATTCCGGTGAGGCACAACTACGTCCTATCATTATCGCATGATCCGTCCGCTCCTCGCGCTTGCCCTACTGTTGCCGGCCGCTGTCGGCTGGGCGAACCCCGACGAGGACGCTGCCCCCCCGGGGGGCGACCCGCGCCTGGAGGAGGTCCGCGGCCGCATCGAGGAGCTGCAGGGCGAGATCGAGGGCAACAAGAGCCGCGAGGACGCCCTGCGCCGCGACGTCGAGACGGTGGAAAAGAAGATCACGGTGGCCCAGACCGAGATCAACCTGCTGCGCCGCAAGGAGCAGACCCAGCTGGCCCGGGTGCGCCGCGCCCAGGGCGAGCTGGACGAGGCCGAGCGCCAGCTCGACGGCCAGAAGAAGGCCCTGGCGGCCCAGGTCCGGGCGGCCTACATCATCGGCCAGAACGCCGCCGCCCGGCTGCTGCTGAATCTCAGCGACGTGCAGAAACTGGACCGGATGGTCACCTACTACGACTACCTGGCCCGGGCGCGCGCCAACCGCATGCGCGGCATGCTGGCCCACGCCGACAAGCTGCGCGCGCTGCGCGACAAGCTCGACGACGAGGCCGAGACCCTGGCCGGCCTGCGCACCGAGCAGCAGGCGGCGCTGGCGCGCCAGCAGGGCCTGCGCAGCAACCGCTCGAGCCAGCTGAGCCAGCTGCAGGCCAAGCTGGGCGACCAGGAAACCCAGCTCAACCAGCTGCGCGACACCGAACGCGAGGTCAAGCGCACCCTGGAGTCGATCCAGCGCGCCCTGCGCGACGTGGCGCCGGAGCCGGCCAGGCCGCAGCCCAGGGACGAGCCCGCCACTCCCCGCGGTCCCGAGCAGTTCAGCGACCGCCCCTTCCCGGCCCAGAAGGGCAAGCTGGCCTGGCCGATCCGCGGCCCGCTGCTGGCCGCCTTCGGCCAGCCCAAGGCCGGCGGCCGCCTGGCCTGGAACGGCAACTGGATCGGCGCCGACGCCGGCGCCCCGGTGCGGGCGGTCTCGGCCGGCCGGGTGGTCTATACCGGCTGGATGCAGCGCTACGGCCTGATCGTGATCCTGGAGCATGAAGGCGGTTTCTTCACGCTCTACGGCCACAACCAGAGCGTCACCCACAGCGCCGGCGACCTGGTCCGTGCCGGCGAGGTGATCGCCCAGGCCGGCAACACCGGCGGCCACGAGCAGCCGGGGGTCTATTTCGAGGTGCGCCGCGGCACCCTGGCACTGGACCCGAGGCTGTGGCTGAGCCGCTGAAACAGCCCGCGACGGCCTTGTGATATCGTCGCTTCCACGCTTGAAACTCCCCTCTCGAACCATGCTCAAGACATATCGCACGCCGCTGGTGCTCGCGGCCGGCATCGCCATTGGCACCGGCATCACGCTGACCCAGGGCGTCCTCGCCGACAAGGCGGCGGCCAAGCCGGAACCGCTGCCGTTCCGCGACCTGCAGACCTTCGTCGAAATCCTCAACCGGGTGAAGAGCGACTACGTCGAGCCGGTGGACGACAAGACCCTGCTCGAGAACGCCGTGCGCGGCATGCTCGCGGGCCTGGATCCGCACTCGGCCTACCTGGACGAGAAGGAATTCAAGGACATCAACATCAGCACCACCGGCAAGTTCGGCGGGCTGGGCATCGAAGTGCAGATGCAGAACGGCTTCGTGCGCGTGGTGTCGCCGATCGACGACACGCCGGCCTTCAAGGCCGGCATCCAGCCGGGCGACCTGATCATCAAGATCGACGAGGTCTCGGTGAAGGGCCTGAGCCTGGCCGAGGCGGTCGAGAAGATGCGCGGCGACCCGGGCACCAAGGTGACCCTGACGATCGCCCGCGAGGGCGCCAACGCCCCGGTGATCGTCGACCTGACGCGCGCCGAGATCAAGGTCGCCAGCGTCAAGAGCAAGCTGCTCGAGTCCGGCATGGG
Organism: Solimonas sp. K1W22B-7; assembly: GCF_003428335.1. Taxonomy (GTDB): domain Bacteria; phylum Pseudomonadota; class Gammaproteobacteria; order Nevskiales; family Nevskiaceae; genus Solimonas_A. The sequence continues at coordinate 278,757 of NZ_CP031704.1, read as the reverse complement.
CTACATCCGCATCAGCAGCTTCACCACCGAGACCGGCGGTGCGCTGGAGCGCGAGATGGCCAAGCTCAAGAAGGACAACGAGGGCGAACTCAAGGGCCTGGTGCTGGACCTGCGCAACAACCCCGGCGGCGTGCTCGACGCCGCGGTCAAGGTCAGCGACGCCTTCCTCGAGAAGGGCCCGGTGGTCAGCATCAAGGGCCGCGAGCTGGCCAGCGCCCGCGAATTCGACGCGCGCCCCGGCGACCTGATCAACGGCGCCCCGATCGTGGTGATGATCAACGGCGGCTCGGCCTCGGCCTCGGAGATCGTGGCCGGCGCGCTGCAGGACCAGAAGCGCGCGGTGGTGGTGGGTTCCAAGAGCTTCGGCAAGGGCTCGGTGCAGACCATCATGCCGCTGCAGAGCGACGCCGCGATCAAGCTGACCACGGCACGCTACTACACGCCCAATGGCCGCTCGATCCAGGGCGAGGGCATCGAGCCCGACATCGTCATCCGCCAGCTCAAGGTGGCCAAGGACGAACAGCAGGCCGCCTTCGAAGGTATCGAGGAAGCGGACCTCAAGGGCAGCCTGTCCAACGACAAGGTCAAGAAGAAGGACAAGGAAGCGGCCCTGAAGGACAAGGAAGTCAAAGCCAAGGAGGCGAAGGACGCCGAGCAGCTGGCCGAGAGCGACTACTCGCTCTACGAGGCCCTGAACCTGCTCAAGGGTCTGGTCATCGCCCGCTCGCGTTGAGCCCGGCGATGTCGCAGGGGCGCCGCATCCTCGGCGCCCTGCTGTTGTCCACGTCTCCCTGGATCGCCGGCGCGCAAGCGCCGGCGATCAGCATCATCGTCGACGACCTCGGTGACCGCTGGCAGGAAAGCCGCGAAGCGGCGGAACTGCCTGGTCCCGTCGCCTGCGCGCTGCTGCCGGAATCCCCGCATACCGCGCAGGTCGCCGCACTGGCCCAGGCGCGCGGCAAGGAGATCCTGCTGCACCTGCCGCTGCAACCCGGCCAGGGCCGCGGCCACCCCCTGACGATCCTGGACAGCGCCAGCCCGCAGCAGCGCGAGGCCCTGCTGCAGCGGGCGCTGGCGGCGGTGCCGCAGGCGGTGGGCGTCAACAACCACCAGGGCAGCCGCCTGACCAGCGAGGCCGAGCCGATGCGCTGGCTGATGCAGGCGCTGCAGCAGCGCGGCTTGTATTTCGTCGACAGCCGCACCAGCGCCGCGACCCAGGCCGAGGCGCATGCCTGGCAGCAGGACCTGCCGACCACGCGGCGCCAGGTGTTCCTCGACAACAGCCGCGGCGCGGCAGCGGTGCGCGCGGAGTGGCAGCGCCTGCTGGCACTGGCGCGCAAGAACGGCAGCGCGCTGGCGATCGGCCATCCCTATCCGGAAACCCTGGCGCTGCTGAAGAGCGAGATCCCCAAACTGCAGGCGCAAGGTATCCGCCTGGTGGCGCCATCGGCGCTGATCCGCGAGCAGGGCACCTCGCGGCAACTGCGGGTGGCGGCCAAGCCGTTGCGTTTGAGCGTGGGGCTGGAAGAGCCGGAACATGATCCGGCCCGCGCGGTGATCGAGGCGGCGCAGGCGGCCGCGGAGCCGGGCGAGCCGGCGGCGGCTCCCGTGACGGACGCCACGGGGCAGTAACTCTCCCACCTAGTCGCGAGCAGGCTCGCGACTAGGTGGTGCCCGCGCGTAGGCCTCGCCTCAGCGCCGGCCGCGCCAGGCCATCAGCGCCGCCACCGCGCCCAGCAGCCAGGCCAGCGACGGCACGCCCGCCAGCTGCGGCTGCGCCTGCGGCGCCAGCACGTAGACCAGCACGCCGCCCAGCAGGCAGGCGCCGGCCAGCACGGCGTGGCGGCTACGGCGGCCGGACAGCTCGATCTCGGCACGCAGCGCCTGCAGTTCGCGCCGCCCAGGGCCACCCAGGCCCTCGCCCTTCTGCAGCTGCCGCAGCGCGTGGTGCGCCAGCTCCGGCAGCGACTCGGTCAGCCCCGGGATCTCACGGCGCATGCGCTCCAGCGCGGCGCGCGGGCCGAGGCGCTGGCGCATCCAGTCTTCCATGATCGGCTTGGCGGTCTTCCACAGGTCCAGCTCGGGGTTGAGCTGGCGGCCCAGGCCCTCGACCTGCAGCAGCGTCTTCTGCAGCAGCACCAGCTGCGGCTGCACCTGGTAGTTGAAGCGCCGCGCCACCTGGAACAGGCGCATCAGGAAGAAGCCGAAGGAGATGTCCTTGATCGGCCGCATGAAGATCGGCTCGCAGATCGTGCGGATCGCGGCCTCGAACTCCTCGACGCGGGTGTCCGCCGGAATCCACTCGCTCTCGACGTGCAACTCCGCCACGCGGCGGTAGTCGCGGTTGAAGAAGGCGTAGAAGTTCTCGGCCAGGTAGCGCTGGTCGGCCGGCGTCAGCGTGCCGACGATGCCGAAGTCCACCGCCAGGTAGCTCGGCTTCCTCGGGTTGCTGGCGTCCACGAAGATGTTGCCGGGGTGCATGTCGGCGTGGAAGAAATTGTCGCGGAAGGTCTGCTTGAAGAAGATCTCCACGCCGCGCTCGGACAGCGCCTCGAAGTCCACGCCCAGTGCGCGCAGGCGGTCCATCTCGCGGATCGAGATGCCGAAGATGCGCTCCATCGTCAGCACGCTGGTGCGCGTCTGGTCCCAGAACACCAGCGGGTGGTAGATCAGCTCCGAGCCCAGCCAGTTGCGGCGCAGCAGCGCGCAGGACGCGCCCTCGCGCATCAGGTCCAGCTCGTCGTACAGCACCTTCTCGTATTCCACCACGGTTTCGCGCGGCCGCAGGCGCCGCGCCAGCGGCGAGAAGCGTTCGGCCAGCGCCGCCAGCGTGTGCAGCAGCTGCACGTCGCTGTCGATCTTGTCGCGGATGCCGGGGCGGATGACCTTGACCACCACCTGCAGGCCGGGCTCGCCCGGCACCGCCGGGAACAGCCGCGCCGCATGCACCTGCGCCACCGAGGCCGAGGCCATCGGCACCACGTCGAACTCGGCGTAGATCTGCGCGATCGGCTTGCCCAGCTCGGCTTCGATGATGGCCTGCGCCACCTCGCCGGGGAACGGCGGCACGCGATCCTGCAGCTTGGCCAGCTCGATGGCGATGTCGGCCGGCACGATGTCCGGACGCGTCGACAGGGCCTGGCCGAACTTGATGAAGACCGCGCCCAGTTCCTCCAGCGCCATGCGGATGCGCTCGCCGCGCGGGCGCGGATCGCGGTCCTTCTCACCCTTGAGGATGGCGCGCAGCTGGTAGCGGCGCATGACCTGCTGGATCTGCCACAGGCGGCGCAGGCGCACGAAGTTCATCGCGCACCCTCTTCGAGACGGCGCAGGCGCGCTTCCAGGCGGTCGGTGCCGCTGCGCAGGTCTTCCACCGCGTTGATCCACTCCTCGACGTCGGCCGCACGCGCCAGGTCGCGGGTTTCCTCGCGCAGGTACTCGGCGGTGTCCAGGCCCAGGGTGGCGGCGGTCTGCCGGCCCCAGCCGAACAGCTTCTGCACGCCCTGCACCAGGCGGTGCGCGGCGGCATCGCCGACGACCTTGGCCGCCAGCTCCTCGGGATCGAAGCCGGCCTGGGCCAGCAGCTGGTTGAAGCGGGTCAGCAGCTCGGTATCGCCGTCCACGCGCAAGCCCTGCGGCACGCCGGCCTCGCCCTGGGTGACCTGCCAGGCCAGGCGCATCAGCGTGGTCAGGCCGCCGGCGACGCGCACGTCGGGCTCGGCCGCCATGTCGTCCAGCACACGCACCCCGCCCTCGCAGAACTCGATGTAGAAGCTCCAGCCCGGGCCTTCCACGTCCAGCGCGATCACGCGGCCGGCCAGGCGGCCGCACTCGGCGGCCACCGCCGGCTCCAGGCGCAGCGTGCGGTTGAGCGCCACCTCGACGGCGGCGCAGAGCAGCGGCGGCGCCCTCATTCCAGGCGGAAGCCGCGATGCACGGCGACGATGCCGCCGGTCATGTTGTAGATCTGCACGCGCTCCAGGCCGGCGGTCTGCATCATGCCCTTGAGCGTCTCCTGGTCCGGGTGCATGCGGATGGATTCGGCCAGGTAGCGGTAGGAGTCGGCGTCACGCGCCACCAGCTGGCCCATCAGCGGCAGCAGGCGGAAGGAGTACTGGTCGTAGACCTTGCCCAGCAGCTGGCTCTGCGGCTTGGAGAATTCCAGCACCAGCAGGCGGCCTCCGGGCTTGAGGCAGCGCTTCATCGAGCGCAGCGCGGCGTCCTTGTCGGTGACGTTGCGCAGGCCGAAGCTGATGGTGATGCAGTCGAAGGAGCCTTCGGCGAAGGGCAGCTTCTCGGCATTGGCCTGCACCAGGGGCACGCCGACCACGCCGCGGTCGGCCAGGGCGCGGCGGCCCTCGCCCAGCATGGCGGCGTTGATGTCGGTCAGGATCACCTGGCCCCGCGGCCCGGCCAGGCGGGCGAACTCGCGGGTCAGGTCGCCAGTGCCGCCGGCCACGTCGAGCACGCGCTCGCCCGGGCGCACGCCGGCCAGGTCGATCGCGAAGCGCTTCCAGATGCGGTGGACGCCGAACGACATCAGGTCGTTCATGATGTCGTAGCTGCCGGCCACCGAGGTGAATACCCCCGCCACCCGCTTCTGCTTCTCGGCGGTAGGCACGTCCTGGAACCCGAAATGGGTGGTACCGGACGGATTGCCGTCCTTCTGGGGCGGTTTGTTCTCGGACGACATGGCAGCACTCGGGACGGCAGGCGGGCATTGTAGCGGCAAGCCGGCCAGGGCCTGCTAGCACTGCCGCGGCCGCAGGCCCCGGCACCGTTCGTCGCCGCCGGGCGACCGCCTGCCCGCGGCGGCTACAGGCGGGCCGGTGCCGGCCGCTATGCCCACCATGAAGCCGTCCCTGCCCAAAGACGCCCCGCCCAGAGACGCGCCGGCGGCTGCCGTGACGCCCGCCGAGGCCGGTGCCGGCAACGGCTGGGAGCAGCGCTTCCGCGCCATCTTCAACTCCATGTTCCAGTTCATCGGCCTGCTGGAGCCCGACGGCCGCCTGATCGAGATCAACGAGACGGCGCTGGATTTCGCCGGCGTCACGGCCTCCGAGGTGGCGGGCCAGCCGTTCTGGAAGACCGCCTGGTGGCAGACCCACATGGACGCCCGCCAGCAGCTGCGCAAGGCGATCCAGCGCGCCGCCGCCGGCGAGTTCGTGCGCTACGAAACCGAGCTCAAGGGACTCAACGGCCGCCTGCTGGCGATCGACTTCTCGATCAAGGCGGTGCGCGATGCCACCGGCCAGGTCACCATGCTGATCGCCGAGGGCCGCGACATCAGCGGCCGCCGCGACGCCGAGATCGCCCTGCGCGAAAGCGAGACCCTGTTCCGCCACACCTTCGACAATGCCCCGATCGGCATCGCCCTGGTGGCGCCGGACGGACGCTGGCTGGTGGTCAACCGCGCGCTGCCGCGCATCGTCGGCTACAGCGAGCGCGAACTGCTGGCCATGAGCTTCCAGGACATCACCCACCCGGAAGACCTCGACAGCGACATGGCCCTGCTGGAGCAGACGCTGGCCGGCAAGCGCGACGGCTACACGATGGACAAGCGCTACATCCACAAGAACGGCCACGTCGTCGACATCCAGCTCGACGTCTCGCTCAAGCGCGACCCGCAGGGCCGGCCGCAGTTCTTCATTTCGCAGATCCAGGACATCTCGGAGCGCAAGCGCTACGAGGACTCGCTGACCCACGAGGCGCATCACGACGCGCTCACCGGCCTGCCCAACCGCCGCTACTTCGAGGACGTGCTCGACGAGCGCCTCTACAGCAGCGGCATGGGCCGGCGCCGCCAGACCCTGCTGTACCTGGACCTGGACCGCTTCAAGCTGATCAACGACACCTGCAGCCACCAGGCCGGCGACCGCGTGCTGCGCGAGCTGAGCCGCCTGCTCAACGACCGCCTGCGCCACGGCGACGTGCTGGCGCGCCTGGGCGGCGACGAGTTCGCGGTGATCGCCGACTGTGCCGGGCCCGAGGAGGCGCTGCGCCTGGCCAACAGCCTGATCCAGGTGGTGGGCACCTACCGCCTGGTCTGGGAGGACCGCCAGTTCCAGCTGGGCCTGTCGATCGGCATCGCCCTGGCCGACGATCTCACGCGCAGCAGCGTGGAGCTGCTCAAGCGCGCCGATACCGCCTGCTACATCGCCAAGCAGCGCGGCCGTAACCGCGCGCAGGTCTACCAGCAGACCGACGAGGAAGTGCGCCAGGCGCACAACGACATGGACTGGGCCTCCAAGCTGGAACAGGCCCTGGACGAAGACCGCATGCAGCTGCATGCGCAGAAGATCGTGGCGCTGGACGGCCGCCGCAATCCGGGCCTGGAAGTGCTGATCCGCCTGCGCGAAGCCGGTGGCGGCCTGATCTATCCCGGCGCCTTCATCCCGGCGGCGATCCGTTTCGGCCTGGCCGGCAAGCTGGACCGCTGGATCGTGCAGAAGACGCTGTCCTACCTGCAGCAGCGCGACCGCGGTGGCGACGTCGGCGGCATGGGCGGCTACTCCTACCTCACGCTGAACCTGTCCGGCAGCAGCATCGCCGACCCGGACTTCCGCCCGCTGCTGCTCGACACGCTGAAAGAGACCGAGGCCAACCCGGCACGCATCTGCTTCGAGATCACCGAGGCCACCGCCTTCGGCCGCCAGCCGGCGGCCAAGGAGCTGCTGGAGGATCTGCGCGAGCGCGGCCACCGCATCCTGCTCGATGACTTCGGCAGCGGCTTCACCTCGTTCGAATGCCTCAAGTCACTGCAGGTGGACGGCATCAAGGTGGACCAGAGCTACACCCGCGATCTGGTGCACGACCTGGTCAACCAGACCATCGTGCAGTCGATCTGCAAGATCGGCCAGTGCCTCAACCTGGAAGTGATCGCCGAGGGCGTGGAAGACCAGGCGACGCTGCAGGCGCTGACCCAGCTGGGCGTGCGCAATGCACAGGGGCATCTGTTCCACGTGGCATCGCCGCTGCAGCAGTTGCTGGATCAGCCGGTGACGCTGTTCTGAAGCGCACACCGAACCCGTAGGAGCGGCTGTTGGCTTAACTCGGACTGACATTGAGTCAGTCCTCGCCGAGGCCAACAGCTAGCCGCGAACGCCGTCAATCATGATGACCGGCGTTCGCGGCTAACAGCCGCTCCTACAAAAGCCGTCTAGCTGCCCTGCGGCGGCACATACTTCTTCACCAGCGCCGCCAGCTTGGTCACGTCGCGGTCGCGCGACATGCCGATCTCGGCGAGGCGCTGCTCGTAGCGCGCCCAGTTCTTGCCGTGGTCCGTCGCCAGCTCGTGCAGCACTTTCCAGGAGTACAGCCCGGTGTCGTGGCCGTCGTCGAACACCAGGCGCACGGCGTACTGGCCCACCGGCTCGACGCGGGCAATGTTCACCTCGCGCCGGCCGCCGATCAGCATCGGTTCGTCCAGGCCGTGGCCGCGCAGCTCCGCGCTGGGCGAGAACACGCGCAGGTATTCGCAGGGCAGCTGGTGACGGCTGCCGTCGGCAAAGGCCACTTCCAGCAGCCGCGAGCCGCGGTGCAGCTTCAGCGCGGTGACGCGCGGCGCGGGCTGCTCGTTCACAGGATGTAGCGCGACAGGTCTTCGTCGGCGGCCAGCTTGCCGAGCTTGCCGTCGACATAGGCGGCGTCCACCGTCAGCGTGCTGCCGGACTTGTCCGGCGCGTCGAAGGCGACCTCCTCCATCAGCCGCTCCAGCACCGTATGCAGGCGGCGCGCCCCGATGTTCTCGGTGCTCTCGTTGACCTGGTAGGCGATCGCCGCGATGCGCTGCAGGCCGTCGGCGGTGAAGTTCACCGTGACGCCCTCGGTCGCCATCAGCGCGCGGTACTGCTCGGTCAGCGAGAAGTTGGGCTCGGTCAGGATGCGCAGGAAATCCTCGGTCTTCAGCGCGTCCAGCTCGACGCGGATCGGCAGGCGGCCCTGCAGCTCCGGGATCAGGTCCGAGGGCTTGGACAGGTGGAAGGCGCCCGAGGCGATGAACAGGATGTGGTCGGTGCGCACGCTGCCGTACTTGGTGGTGACGGTGCTGCCCTCGATCAGCGGCAGCAGGTCGCGCTGCACGCCCTCGCGCGAGACATCCGCGCCGGCGTACTCGCCGCGTTTGGCGACCTTGTCGATCTCGTCGATGAAGACGATGCCGTTCTCCTCGACGTTGCGCAGCGCCTCGGCCTTGATCGCTTCCTCGTCCACCAGCTTGGCGGCCTCTTCGTCGACCAGTTGCGTCAACGCCTCGCGGATCTTCATCTTCTTGGAGCGCTGCTTGGCCTGGCCCATGCCGGCGAACAGCGACTGCAGCTGCTGGGTCATGTCCTCCATGCCCGGCGGGCCCATCAGCTGCACGTTGGGCGGCAGGCTGCTGAGCTTGATCTCGATCTCGGTGTCGTCGAGCTTGCCTTCGCGCAGCTGCTTGCGGAACACCTGGCGCGCGGCGCCATTCTCGTTCTGCCGCTGCGCGCTGGGCTCGCCGAAGTCCTTGGGCGGCGGCAGCAATGCGTCGAGCACGCGCTCCTCGGCGGCCAGCTCGGCCTTGTCGCGCAGGCGCTGCGTGGCCAGGTCGCGGGTCTGCTTGATGGCAGCATCGACCAGGTCGCGGATGATGCTGTCCACATCCTTGCCGACGTAGCCCACCTCGGTGAACTTGGTCGCCTCCACCTTGATGAAGGGCGCGTTGGCGAGCTTGGCCAGGCGCCGCGCGATCTCGGTCTTGCCGACGCCGGTGGGGCCGATCATCAGGATGTTCTTGGGGTGGATCTCGGAGCGCATCTGGCCGTCCACCTGCTGCCGGCGCCAGCGGTTGCGCAGCGCGACGGCGACCGCGCGCTTGGCGGCGGACTGGCCGACGATGTGGCGGTCGAGTTCGGCGACGATTTCACGCGGCGTCATGTTGGTCGCCGCACCGGGGGTCTGTGTGTTCATGGTGCTCCGCGCTCAGAGGTCCAGCGTCTCGAGCGTGAGATTGTGGTTGGTATAGATGCAGATGTCGGCGGCGATGTGCAGCGCCTTCTCGACGATGTCCTTGGCGCCCAGCTCGGTGTTCTCCACCAGGGCGCGCGCGGCCGAGGCGGCGAAGCTGCCGCCGCTGCCGATGGCGATGACGCCATGCGGTTCCGGCTCCATGACGTCGCCGTTGCCGGAGATCATCAGCGAGGCCTCGCGGTCGGCGACGATCAGCAGCGCCTCGAGCTTGCGCAGGTAGCGGTCGGTACGCCAGTCCTTGGCCATCTCCACCGCGGCGCGGGTCAGCTGGCCGCCGTGTTTCTCGAGCTTGCCCTCGAAGCGCTCGAACAGCGTGAAGGCGTCGGCGGTGCCGCCGGCGAAACCGGCCATGACCTTGCCGCCGTAAAGGCGCCGCACCTTGCGGGCATTGCCCTTGACGCGCGTGTTGCCCATCGACACCTGGCCGTCGCCACCGAGCGCAACCTGGTTGCCGCGGCGTACGCAGAGGATCGTGGTTCCGTCGAATTGCTGCATCGCTTGCCCCATCTGGTAATGCACCGATGGTGGGGGCGCGGCAGGGGGGATTCAAGCCGCGACGCGGACGGCGTGATGCGGCGGCACAAAAGAAAAAGGCGCCTTGCGGCGCCTTTTTCACATCGTCAGCGCCTTGCGGCGCCGCGCGACAACAGCTTACTGCGCGGCCGGGGCCGGAGCAGCAGCCGGGGCAGCCTCAGCAGCCGGAGCGGCTTCGGCGGCCGGGGCGGCAGCGTCGGCAGCCGGGGCGGCGGCGGCGTCAGCAGCCTGCTGCTCGGCAACCGGGGCCGGGGCGGCTTCGGCGGCCGGGGCCGGGGCGGCTTCCGGAGCCGGGGCAGCTTCTTCCTTCTTGCAGGCGGCGAGGGCCAGGGCAGCGGCGAGGCCAGCGGCGATCAGAACGTTACGCATTTGAACAACTCCCAAGGGTTTGAAAAATCAAGTTAGCTAGCTAGCAATCGGATCTGGACCGAAATCAAGCCCGATCAAGGGCGAAATCATACGCATTTTTTTGCATCGCACAAGACCGAGGGGCGGCTCAGGGGTCTTTTTTGCCGCGCTTTGCACGGGGATGGGCCTGATCGTAGACCTGCGCCAGGCGTTTCCAGTCGAGGTGGGTGTAGATCTGGGTGGTGCTCAGGTTGGCATGTCCCAGCATCTCCTGGACCGCCCGCAGGTCGCCGCTGGACTCCAGGACGTGGGTGGCAAAGGAGTGCCGCAGGCGGTGCGGGTGCAGGTGGGTCTGCAGCCCGCTGCGCTGCGCCCAGAGCTTGAGCCGCTGGCCAATGGCGGCGCGCGACAGGCGCTGGCCGTTGCGCCCCACGAACAGGGCGGCCTCCCCCGGCGCCGCGACCGTGGGGCGCAGTTCCAGCCAGGCCGTCAGGGCGGTCCTGGCCTTGCCCCCGACCATGACGATGCGCTGGCGCCCGCCCTTGCCGTTGACCGTGACCTCGTTCTGGCCGCCGGCCAGCTGCCCCAGGTCCAGGCCGTGGACCTCCGACAGGCGCAGGCCGGTGGAATAGAGCAGCTCCACCAGGGCGTGGTCGCGCTGTTCCCAGTGGCCCTCCGCAGGCTGGTCCAGGGCCGCGGCCAGGGCCTCCTGCGAGATCACCACCGGCAGCTTGCGGCGCAGCTTGGGGCCGCGCACGGCGGTAGCCGGGTTGGCCTGCAGGCGGCCCTCGTGGACCTGGCGCTTGAAGAAACTGCGCAGGCTGGAGAGGTAGCGGTGCAGGGAGGCCGGCTCGATGCCGGCTCGATGGCGGGCGGCGATGAAGCCGCGCACCAGGTGCTGATCGACCTGCGCCAGCTGGCTGACCCGCGCCTGGGCGCAGTAGGCAGTGAAGGCCTCCAGGTCGCGCGCCGAGGCGGTCAGGGTATGCGGCGAGTAGCGCTTCTCGTGCCGCAGCCAGGACAGGAATTCCGCGATTTCGCCCTGGAACGGCGCCGGCGCGGGCTCGCCCATCAGATGCGGGCGCGCACCGCGGCGGAAACCAGCTCGGCGGTCATTTCCAGGAACAGCTTGCCCTGGCGCGGCTGGAAGCGCTCCGGGTCGACCGCGCCCAGCGCGATCATGCCCAGGTTCTTTTCCTTCTCCAGCGGGATGATCGCCGCCGAAGCGGGCAGCGCCTCGGCCTTGGGGAACAGCAGCCTGGCCTTGTCCGCGGCGACGGGGCCGCATTCGATCAGGCGGGTGCGGAAGAAATTCTCGAAACCGCGGGCGATCTTGCCCTCCGGCTCCAGCGAGGCCAGGCCGTCGATGTCGTGGCGCTTGTACTGGGTGCTGGACAGGCCGATGAAGGTTTCCTCGATGCCGAAGTCCTCGCGCATGCACTTGGCCAGGCCCGCCGCCACCGCCGCCAGCGAGGGCGCGCGCATCAGGGTGCGCGCCAGGCGCTGCACATTCTCGGCGCGCTTCTCGTTGTCGCGCGCCGCCACCAGCAGGCGCTCGAGCTTGTCCTCGAGGCGCTGGTTCTTGGCACGCAGCATGTCGACCTGTCGCTCGATCAGCGACACCGCCGAGCCGGCCTTGTGGCGCATCTCGATGGCTTCCAGCAGGTCCGGATGCCGGGTCAGGAAGTCGGGCTGCGCCTTGAGATAGGCCACCACCTCGCGCTCGTTGAGCTTGGGCGTTTCGGCCGCCTCTTTTTGCGCTTTCACTTCACCCATTCGATTTCCCCGGTAAACACCGTCTCGGCCGGCCCGGTCATGTAGACCGGCTGGCCTTCCCCTGCCCATTCGATCGTCAGCATACCGCCCCGCACCTCCACGTCCACCTTTTCGCCCAGGCGCTGCCACAGGCGGCCGGCCACCACCGCGGCGCAGGCGCCGCTGCCGCAGGCCAGGGTCTCGCCGGCACCGCGCTCGTAGACCCGCAGGCGCACGCGATCCGCCGCCTGGATCTGCAGGAAGCCGACGTTGACCTGCTCCGGGAAGGCCGGGGCGCGCTGCAGCCGCGGCCCCAGCTCGCCGACCGGGGCGGCATCCACGTCCGCCACTTCCAGCACGGCGTGGGGGTTGCCCATGTTGACGGCGCCGAACTCGAAGCCTTCGCCGTCCAGCACCAGGCGGTACAGCGGCGCGCGCCCGGCGGCGCCGGTGTAGGGGATCTGCGCCGGCAGCAGCCGCGGCACGCCCATGTTCACGCGCACCCGGCCGTCCGGCAGATGGACCAGTTCCAGGTCGCTGGTACGGGTGCGGACCTTGATGACGTCCTTGTCCGACAGCCCCTGCTCGCGGACGAAGCGCGCCAGGGCGCGCGAGCCGTTGCCGCACTGGCCGACCTCGGAACCGTCAGCATTGAAGATGCGGTAGTCGAAGTCGATGTCCGGCGCCGAGGGGGCCTCGATCACCAGCACCTGGTCGCAGCCGACGCCGAAGCGGCGATCGGTGAGGCGCTGCAGCAGGGCCGGGGTCGGCCGGAACGGCGCGCGCGTGGCGTCGATGACCACGAAGTCATTGCCGGCGCCGTGCATCTTGGTGAACGAGAGCTTCATCCCGGCATTCTACTGTCCCGCGCCGGGGGCAGGGCGTATGCTGTTGAACAACAGGGGAATATTGGTCAGGCAATGAGCAAGCGCAGGGATCACGGCGGTCACCGGGGGGCGGCGGCATGAGACATCTCTACCCCATCGTCACCACGCCGGACCTGGCCCGCTGCCGCAGCTTCTACGTCGATGCCCTGGGCGCCTCGGTGCTGTTCGAGCAGGACTGGTACCTGCACCTGTCGGTGGACGGCTGGGAGATCGGGTTCCTGCACCCCAGCCACCCGCGCCGCCTGCCGGTGTTCGCGCATACCGCGCTGACCCGGGGCCTGTGCCTGGCGCTGGAAGTGGAAGACGTGCGCGCCCTGCACGACCGCCTGGCCGCCAAGGGCGTCGACATCCTCGGGCGCATCGGCGAGCACCCGGGCGGCGAGCTGTCGTTCTCGGTGATGGACCCCGCCGGCACCGTGCTCAACGTGGTGCAGCTGCAGGGCGGCGGCGAGTTCTTCGCCTGAACTGAGGCAAAGCAGTCCGCAAATACACGCAAATGAACGCCAATGCCTCGGCATCCCGATTCGCGTTCATTTGCGTTCATTCGCGGACTTGAGATGCTTTCCGCCGTGACCGCGGGCCTTTGACGGACGCTACCTTCTCATCCATCCCAGGATCTTGCCCGCCAGTTCTTCACCCGCATCCTCCTGGATGAAGTGCCCGGCCGCCGCGATCGTTTCATGCGGCTGGCCCTGCGCTCCCGGCACCTGCTTCTGCAGCACGCGGTCGGCGCCGCGGCTGATCGCGTCGCGGCCGCCGAACACGGTCAGGAACGGCTTCTGCCACTGCCCCAGGGCCTCCCAGGCACGCCGGTTGGCCGGCGTCGCGGGGTCGCTGGGCGTGGTCGGCACCAGTGCCGGGAAGCAGCGTGCGGCGGTCTTGGACGCGGTGGTGGCGAAGGGCGCGTCGTAGGCCGCCAGCACCGCGGGCGGCAGCTTGCTGCTGCAGCCGGCGGCGACGATGCGGCCGATCGGGAACCAGGGCGAGTGCTGCGCGAAGCCGCGCCACAGCTTGAAGGCCGCCGGCGGCGCGCGATCGCCGGTGGGCAGGAAGCCGTTGGCGACGACGACGCGCGCGAAGCGCTCCGGCTGCTCCATGGCGATGCGCAGGCCCAGCAGCGCGCCCCAGTCCTGGCAGACCAGGGTGATATCGCGCAGGTCCAGCTTGACGATCCACTGCGTCAGCCATTCCACGTGGGCCTGGTAGCTGAACAGCTCCGGCTCCAGCGGCTTGTCCGACTTGCCGAAGCCGACCAGGTCGGGCGCCAGCGCGCGATAGCCGGCCTGGGCGAACAGCGGGATCATCTTGCGGTACAGGTAGGACCAGCTCGGCTCGCCGTGCAGCATCAGCACCGGCGGCGCGGCGGCGCTGCCCTCGTCGACGTAATGCATGCGCAGTCCGTCGTCGAGCAGCTGGTAGTGCGGTTTGAAGGGATAGCCCGGCAGGTCGGCGAAGCGGGCTTCCGGCGTGCGGAACACTTTCATGGGCGGCCAGCATAGCGGCTTTTGACCACCCCGAACCACCATGCTAGAAAGCCGCGATTCGATGAGAGGGAGTTCAACAAGTGAAAGTGCTCGGTGCTGACATCGGTTTCGGCTACACCAAGGCTACGGACGGCAAGCAGCACCAGATCTTCAAGTCCATCGTCGGCGAGGCCAACGAGTCGCAGTTCGGCGAGAGCCTGATGTCGGGCCAGCCGCTGTACCCGCGCCACCTGATCATCAACGGCCAGTCGGTGTTCGTCGGCGAACTGGCCGAGAGCCAGTCGCGCGGCCGCGGCTTCACCCTGGACCAGACCCAGTTCCTGACCCAGTACAAGAAGACCCTGGCGCTGGCCGCGCTGGCCCCCTTCGTCGACAGCGGCGACCCGATCCGCCTGGTGGCCGGCCTGCCGATCAGCTACTTCCGCAAGCACAAGGACGCGCTGACCACGATGCTGCAGAACCGCCACCCGATCACGGTGGTGAAGCCCGGCAGCGGCGAGCGCGAAGAGAAGGTGGTCTACATCGAGCGCGTGCGTGTGATCCCGCAGCCCTTCGGCTCGATGTTCAACCTGATGCTCAACGACGTCGGCAAGGCTGCCAGCCAGCGCTTCATCAGCGAGAAGATCGGCATCATCGACGTCGGCTTCCGCACCGCCGACTACACCATCAGCGACAAGACCCGCTATTCCGAGCGCGGCAGCCAGTCCAGCGACTCCGGCATCTCCACCGCCTACGCCGCGATCGCCAACGCACTGCTGGAGAAGAGCGGCATCAACGTCGAGCTGTACCGTCTCTACGAAGGCATCTCCAAGGGCAGCATCAAGATCAAGGGCAAGCGCTACGACCTCAACGCCGTCGCGCAGGCCGCCTTCACCCAGCTGGCCTCGCGCATCGCCCAGGAAGTGAACCGCCTCTGGGCCGACGACTGGGACATCGACGCCATCGTCATCACCGGCGGCGGCGGCGCCGCCCTGGCCCCGTACCTGACGTCGCTGCTGGAAGGCGAGGTGCTGCCGGTGCCGGCGGACCAGGATGCGCGGCTGAACAACGTGATGGGGTACTGGAAGTACGGGATGAATATCTGGGGCGCGTGACGGCGCCGGCGCCGTCAGGCGTAGAAAAGGCCCCTCCTGATGAGGGGCTTTTCGTCTCCCTTTCCCGCAGGCGGGAGAGGGTTGGGGTGAGGGTGGTGCGTCGGCGGTTACGCACATCGCAACCGTTTGAAAGTTCCCCCTCTCCCGCGAGGGGAGAGGGGGAAGCAAAGTCGCGAGCAAGCTCGCTCCTGCGATTCCAGCGGCAGTTTCTACGCCGCCCGCCTCGCCTTCGTTTCCGCCTCCAGCTCTTCGAGTGCCTCGCCCGTGTAGACGGCGAGATGCTGCATCGACGGCAAAATATCGCGGCACCCCGTGAACCCGATGTTGAACTGCCCGGCATAACTCACGCTGGTGATGTTCAGCGCCTGCCCGTCCGACAGCAGCGACACCGGGTACATCTGCTCCAGCCGCGCGCCGTTGAAGTACAGCGGCCGATCCGGCCCCGGCACGTTGGAGATGGTGAGATTGAACATCGGCCGCATGCGGCCGCCCAGGCCGGTCAGCATCTGCAGCACGTAGGGCGACATGTACAGCATCGTGTAGTTGTTGATGCCGGCCTTGGGCAGGCCCTGCAGATGCTCCTTTGCGGCCTGCGTGGAGGCGCGGATCGCGCGCAGGCGCTCCACCGGGTCGGCGATCTCGGTATGCAGGCTGGAGATGATGAAGGTGATGGCATTGCCCGAGTGCTCGTCATCCGCGGGGCGCACCGATACCGGCAGGCCGGCGGTGAGCGACTGCTCCGGCAACTGGTTGAGCTCGCCCAGGTAACGCCGCAATGCGGCGGCCGACAGGCCCAGGAAGACGTCGTTGACGGTGACGCCGGCAGCGCGGGCCACCTTCTTGATGCGGTCCAGCTCGTAATGCTGGGTGGCGAAACGGCGCTGCGCCGACACCGGCTTGTTGAGGATCGACACCGGCGCCTGGAACGGCAGCACCCAGTCCGGCGTCTCGTGCTTCACCGCCTCGCGGGCGATGTCGCCGAAGGCGCGCGACAGTTCCGGCAGCGACTCGCCCTGACGGCGCAGGCCGGCGCGCAGCTTGTCCCAGGGCGTGCGCCCCGCATCCGGACGCGGCGGGCGCGGGCCATCGCGGCCGGTGCCGACGCTCCAGGGCGGCGGCAGGTCGCGCGCGGCGGGGTCGAAGGACAGCATCTTGGTCAGCATGCGCATGCCGCCAACGCCGTCGACCAGCGAGTGATGCATCTTCACGTACAGCGCGAAGCGGTTGTTCTCCAGGCCCTCGATCAAATGGCATTCCCACAGCGGCCGGGTGAAATCCATCGGATGCGAATGCAGGCGCGAGATCAGCACGCCCAGTTCACGTTCGCCGCCGGGCTTGGGCAGCGCCGAGTGGCGGAAGTGGTAATCGATGTCGATGTCGTCGGTCTCGCTCCAGGTCGGGAAGATCGACTTGAGCCTGGCCGAGGTCAGCCTGAGGTTGAAGGGTGCGGCGAAGGCCCGCGTCTGGCGCAACTCCGCCACCATCTCGCCGACCCAGTTGTCCGGCGCATCCTCGGGCAGCGAATAGATCGACAGGTTGGCGACGTGCATCGGCGTGCGCGCACTGTCGACGAACAGCCAGGTCGCATCCAGCGGATTGAGGGTCTTCATGGGTCTCCTCGGGCCTTATGGCCTCGTTTTCGTGGGGGCATGAAACCACAGATTGGCGGCAGGGCCTACGCCACAGGCAGGACCCGCCTGTTTTGTGATTATTTGATCAGTAAAACGATTTTTATCGCTGCTATAAAACCCGTCGGTCCGGCCGCGGTGTTCCAGTACAAGGGTTTCGTCCTATACTTTGCCCCTGTTCTTAAACGCTCGTTTAGCAAAGACTGACGAGTCCAGAGGAGAAGCACATGAATACAGCGGTGTCCTACCTGCCCGGCATCAATGCCGCCGAAGCCGATATCAAGCGCGTCTTCGACCGCCAGCGGGCCACCGCGCTGCGGCTGCGCACTTCCACTGCGGAAGAGCGCATCGCCAAGATCAAGAAGCTGCGCGACACGCTGCTGGCGCGCTCCGAGGAATTCCACGAGGCCGGCTTCAAGGACTTCCGCAAGCCGCCGGTGGAAGTGGACCTGACGGAAATCATCACCGTGGTGGTGGAAGCCAACGACGCCATCCGCCACCTCAAGCGCTGGATGAAGCCCAAGAGCGTCATGCCGACGCCGCTGATGCTGGGCACGCAGGCTTACGTGCAGTACGAGCCCAAGGGCCGCAGCCTGATCATCTCGCCGTGGAATTACCCGGTGAACCTGACCTTCGGCCCGCTGGTGTCCGCGATCGCCGCCGGCTGCACCGCGATCCTGAAGCCCTCGGAAATGACGCCGCACCTGTCGGCGCTGATGGTGAAGATCACGCGCGAGCTGTTCTCCGAGGACGAAGTGGCGATCTTCGAAGGCGACGCCGCGATCTCCACCGCGCTGCTGGCCCTGCCCTTCGACCACATCTTCTTCACCGGCTCGCCGGCGATCGGCAAGGTGGTGATGGCCGCCGCCGCCAAGCACCTGACCTCGGTGACGCTGGAACTGGGCGGCAAGTCGCCGACCATCGTCGATGCCTCGGCCAACCTGAACCTGGCGGCCCGCAACATCCTCTGGGGCAAGTTCACCAACAACGGCCAGACCTGCATCGCGCCCGACCACATCTTCGTGCACGAGTCGGTCAAGGAACAGTTCATCGAGGAATGCCGCGCGGTCATCGCCAACTCCTACGGCAGCAGCGCGCAGGAGCAGATGAACAGCCCGTACCTGGCCCGCGTGGTCAACCAGCGCCACACCCAGCGCATCGCCGGCCTGCTCAGCGACGCGCAGCAGCGCGGTGCCCGCGTGCTCACCGGCGGCGCGGTCGACGAGGGCGCCTGCTTCGTCGCGCCGACGCTGCTCGACAACATCCCGGCCGACGCCAAGATCCAGAGCGAGGAAATCTTCGGGCCGCTGCTGCCGATCATTCCCTACCGCAACCTCGACGAAGTGATCCAGCAGATCAACGACCAGCCCAAGCCGCTGGCGCTGTACATCTGGAGCAAGACCGAGTCCAACATCAGCAAGGTGATGAAAAACACCAGCGCTGGCGGCACCTGCATCAACCACACCGTGGTGCAGTTCCTGCACGCCAACCTCCCTTTTGGCGGCGTCAACAACTCCGGCATCGGCAATGGCCACGGCCTCTACGGCTTCAAGGCCTTCTCGCACGAACGTGGCGTGGTGCGCACCCGCATCATGGGCGCCAAGCTGTTCTTCCCGCCCTACTCGCCGTTCACGCTCAAGATCATCGGCATGATGAAAAAGCTCGCGAAGATCCTCGCCTGACCGTAGCTGGACGTACCGTACGAGCCGGGCGCAAGCCCGGCTTTTTTGTGGGTGCTGGCATGCCTGCCACCCTTATCCAATGGACGCCTCGTAGGAGCGGCTGTTAGCCGCGAGCGAAGGTCATCATGGGAACCGGCCTTCGCGGCTGACAGCCGCTCCTGCAAAGGCATCACCGACCCGCTTTAAGGTCGAAAACTAACCGTTGTGGACGAGGCGCCCAGGGGCCTGGGGGTCTCCAATGGGACATGCCCGCAAGAGGCGCCGAGGAGAGGAACATGTCGATGATGCCCAAGCTGCTGCTGCGCGACCTGGCGCTCGTCGCCGCGACCGTGGCCCTGGTGGGCTGGAGCCACGTGCTGCAAACCGCCGCCAGCGCCCTGCACTGGCCGCTGGCAATCCTCGCCGGCGCCCTGGTCGCGGTCAGCGGCTACCTGGCCCACGAATGGGGCCACCTGCTGGGCGCACTGTCGCGCGGCAGCCGGGTGGAGCTGCCGCCGCAGCTGGCCGCGGTGTTCCTGTTCAAGTTCGACAGCGATCGCAACGACCGCCGCCAGTTCCTGGCCATGTCGATGGGCGGCTTCATCGCCTCGATCCTGGTGGTGGCGCTGCTGCTGGCGGTGCTGGACCTGCACTACTGGGCCGACCGCATCGCCCTGGGGCTGGTCGTCCTGGGCGTGGCCGCCACCTTCATCCTCGAGGTGCCTGGCGCCTGGAAGGTCTACAAGGGCGCCCCGCTGCCGCATGGCGCCGCCTTCGTCGGCGGCGATACGCAGGCATGAAGCGGCTGGCCGGCCTCCTGCTGGCCGCCGTGGCCTGCGCTGCGGTTGCCGGGCCGGCCGGCGTCACCATCGTCGATCCGGCGAGCCTGAGCTGGCGCAGCGAGCCGGCCGCGCCCGGCGCCGCGGTGGCCGTGGTCAGCGGCGACCCCAAGGCAGCAGGCCCCTACGTGATCCGGGCGCGCTTCACGCAGGGCGCGCGCTCGGCGCCGCACCGTCATCCCGACACGCGCACGATCACCGTGCTGCAGGGCCGCTACTTCTTCGCCACCGGCACGCGCTTCGACGAAGCCGCGCTGCGCGGCTACGGCCCCGGCACGCTGCTGCGGGTGCCGGGCGACACACCGCATTTCTCGGCGGCGCCGGAGGGCGAGGTGATCGTGCAGGAGAGCGGCGACGGGCCGACGGCGCTGGAGCGCGTGGCTCCCTAGAAATCGTCCTGCCGGCGAAAGCTGGACCAGCGGGATCCAGGCATTGCTCCGCCCCTTCAGGCCCGCTCACGAAAAAGCCCCGCCGAAGCGGGGCTTTTTCGTGACAGCTTGGCTCAGTCGGCACGATCCGAACGCTTGCGCTCGTGTTCCTTCAGGAACTTCTTGCGGATGCGGATGGAGGTCGGCGTCAGCTCGACCAGTTCGTCGTTGTTGATGAACTCCAGCGCCGGTTCCAGGGCGAACTTCACCGCCGGCACCAGGATGACGTTCTCGTCCGAACCCGAGGCGCGCATGTTGGTCAGCTTCTTGCCCTTGAGGGCATTGACCACCAGGTCGTTGTCGCGCGAGTGGATGCCGACGATCTGGCCTTCGTACACCTCGTCGCCCGGCTCGGCCATCATGCGGCCGCGCTCCTGCAGGTTGAACAGCGAGTAGGCCAGGCACTTGCCCATTTCGTTGGAGATCATCACGCCGTTGCGGCGCTGGCCGATGTCGCTGGCCTCGGCCTTGGGGCCGAAATGGTCGAAGTTGTGGAAC
Organism: Solimonas sp. K1W22B-7; assembly: GCF_003428335.1. Classification (GTDB taxonomy): domain Bacteria; phylum Pseudomonadota; class Gammaproteobacteria; order Nevskiales; family Nevskiaceae; genus Solimonas_A. The sequence continues at coordinate 258,604 of NZ_CP031704.1, read as the reverse complement.
AGCAGGCCGGTGCCCGAGGTCGTGGTCATGAACTGGGTCTGGAAGCCGATCAGGCCGCGCGACGGGATCATGTACTCGAGGCGAACGCGACCCTTGCCGTCGGGGATCATGTTCTGCATCTTGCCGCCGCGCTCGGCCAGGCCCTGGATGACGCTGCCCTGGTTCTGCTCCTCGACGTCGGCGATCAGGGTTTCGTAGGGCTCGCACAGCTGCCCGTCGATCTCCTTCAGGATCACCTGCGGACGCGATACGGCGATCTCGTAGCCTTCGCGGCGCATGTTCTCGAGCAGGATGCCCAGGTGCAGCAGGCCGCGGCCGGAGACGCGGAACTGGTCACCGGTGGACATCGGCTCGACGCGCAGCGCGACGTTGGTCTTGAGCTCGCGCTGCAGGCGGTCGCCGATCTGGCGGCTGGTGACGAACTTGCCTTCCTTGCCCGCGAACGGCGACTTGTTGACCTCGAAGATCATGCTCATGGTCGGTTCGTCGACCTGCAGCGTCGGCAGCTTCTCCGGCGACTTCGGATCGCAGACGGTCTCGGAGATGCCCAGGTCCTCGATGCCGGTGATGGCGATGATGTCGCCGGCCTCGGCCTCGGGCACTTCATGCTTGTCCAGGCCCATGAAGCCCAGCACCTGCAGCACGCGGCCGCTGCGGGTACCGCCGTCGCGGTCGATGACCGTCACCGGCATGTTGGTGCGGACCTTGCCGCGCTTGACGCGGCCGGTGCCGATCACGCCGACATAGGTGGAGTAGGCCAGCGAGGTGATCTGCATCTGGAAGGGCTCTTCCGGATGGACGTCCGGCACCGGCACCTGGTCCACGATCATCTGGAACATGGGGTCCATGTTGCCTTCGCGGATGTCCGGGTTGTCGCCGGCGTAGCCGTGCAGCGCCGAGGCGTAGATCACCGGGAAGTCGAGCTGCTTGTCGGTGGCGCCGAGGCGGTCGAACAGGTCGAACACCTGGTCCATGACCCAGTGCGCACGCGCGCCGGGACGGTCGATCTTGTTGACCACCAGGATGGGGTTGAGGCCCATGTTGAAGGCCTTCTGAGTGACGAAACGGGTCTGCGGCATGGGGCCGTCGGCCGCGTCGACCAGCAGGCACACGCAATCGACCATCGACAGCACGCGCTCGACCTCACCGCCGAAGTCGGCGTGGCCCGGGGTGTCGACGATGTTGATGCGGTAGTCGATGCCGGTGCGCTTGTCGAGCCAGCGGATCGCCGTGTTCTTGGCCAGGATCGTGATGCCGCGCTCGCGCTCCAGGTCGTTGGAGTCCATCACGCGCTCGCCGAGCTGCTCGCGGGCATCCAGGGTCTGCGACTGGCGCAGGAGCTTGTCGACGAGCGTGGTCTTGCCGTGGTCGACGTGGGCGATGATGGCGATGTTGCGGAGATTCTGGATACTCACGGGGGAAATGTCCGATTGCTGCAGTGCGCAAAAAAGGTCGCGAATTATACGCGAGTAGCCGTGACGCTGCATGGACGGGCTTTTTGAGACATTTGTCGGCCCCCGGGCGCCTTTGGCCTGTCCGGAGCGTCCGGGGCCGCGAAACCTGGCTATTTTGCGACCATGCCCGGCCCCGCCGCGGCGCGGAGCCGCCCATGAAAGCCACCCCTGTCACCCTCGCCCCCTACCGCCGGCTGGCGCGCTGGCTGCCGTTCCGGCAGTTGGACGCGCAGCTTTCGGCCCTGGTGATTGCGGCCGGCCTGCTGCCCCTGCTAGCCCTGCTGACCGGTGTGCTGGTGCCGGGGGCACCCCGGGCGACCCTGGTGCTGCTGGGCGTGCTGGCCGGCTCGGGCCTGGCGCTGTGGGGCATCCAGCAGCTGATGGCGCCGCTGCGCATGGCCCAGGCGGCCCTGCGGCTGCGCGCCGTCGAGGGCCGGGTGCAGCCCCTGCCGACCGACCTGCGGGGCGAAATGGGCGAGCTGCTGCGGCATTTGCGTGGAGCGCTGGAGGCCGAGGCCGCGCAGGGTCAGACCCTGCAGGCCCTGAGCCTGGACGACTCCCTGAGCGGCCTGCCCAACCGGCGCTTCGCCGGCGAATACCTGCGCCTGGCCGTGCACGCCGCGGAGCGCACCGGCGCGCGCCTGACGGTGGCCCTGATCGACCCTGCGCACATCGCCAGGCGCAACGAGGAAGGCGGCATGGAAGCCGGCGACCGCGCGATCCGCGAGGTCGGCGACTTCCTGCGCCAGTGGCTCAAGCGCAAGAGCGACTGGGTCGGCCGCTGGCAGGAGGACCAGTTCATCGCGGTGATGTTCTGCGAGCACAACCACGCGATCGAGTACCTGGAGAACCTCAAGCGCGAGTTCGCGCGCCGCATGCAGAACATCGAGGGCGGCCCGCTGAAGATCAACGTCGGCCTGGCGGAACTGCGCAAGCACGAGAACCTGAAGGAATTCGACGCGCGGCTGGAGACCGAGCTGCGGCTGGAGAAGTGCATGGAAGCGCGGCAGCCGCCGGCCGAGCCTTCGGCGAAGGTGTACAGCCTGTCCGGGTCCGCGACGCGTCGGGATTACTGAATCGGTCCCCTCTCCCGCTTGCGGGAGAGGGGACCGAACCACGGAATCAGGCGACGCTCACCGCCGCCACCGCGCGCCGCGCCTTGGCGCGAGCCTCCTCGATGGTCTCGCCCAGCGCCAGCGCCACGCCCATGCGCCGCTTGCCGGCGATCTCGGGCTTGCCGAACAGGCGGAACTGCGTGTCGGGCTCGACCAGGGCTGCCGCCACGCCGCTGAAGGCAGGCGCCGGGCGGTCGCCTTCCAGCAGCAGGGCGCAGGAAGCCGAGGGGCCGCGGCCGCGGATGTTGGGCACCGGCAGGCCCAGGATCGCGCGCAGGTGCAGCGCGAACTCGGACAGGTCCTGCGAGATCAGGGTCACCAGGCCGGTGTCGTGCGGCCGCGGCGAAACCTCGGAGAAGATCACCTCGTCGCCGCGCACGAACAGCTCCACCCCGAACAGCCCGCGCCCGCCCAGGGCCGCGGTGATCTGCTCCGCCATCGCCTCGGCCTTGCGCAGTGCGACCGGCGACATCGGGTGCGGCTGCCAGGACTCGCGGTAGTCGCCGTCGATCTGCAGGTGGCCGATCGGCGCGCAGTAGGACGTCCGGATGGCCACGGAGCCGTCGCCGGCGACATGGCGCACGGTCAGCAGGGTGATTTCGTAGTCGAAGTCGATGAAACCCTCGACGATCACGCGGCCGGCGCCGGCACGGCCACCGGCCTGGGCGTAGTCCCAGGCCTTCTGGATATCGGCCTCGGTCCTGACCACGCTCTGGCCCTTGCCGGAGGACGACATCACCGGCTTGATCACGCAGGGCATGCCCAGGGCGCGCACCGCGGCCTCGTAGTCCTCGTAGCGGTCGGCGAAGCGGTAGGGCGAGGTCGCCAGGCCCAGCTCCTCGGCGGCCAGGCGGCGGATGCCCTCGCGGTCCATGGTCAGGCGCGCCGCGCGGGCGGTGGGGATCACGTGATGACCTTCGGCCTCCAGCTCCAGCAGCGTCGGCGTATGGATGGCCTCGATCTCCGGCACGATGAAGTGCGGCTTTTCCAGCTCGATCACGCGGCGCAGCTCGGCGCCGTCGAGCATGCGGATGACGTGGCTGCGGTGCGCCACCTGCATCGCCGGGGCATTGGCATAGCGGTCCACCGCGATGACCTCCACGCCCAGGCGCTGCGCCTCGATCGCGACTTCCTTGCCCAGCTCTCCCGAACCGAGCAGCAGCAGGCGGGTGGCGTTGTGGGACAGCGGCGTTCCGAGGGTGGTCATGTTCTGGCGTGCGCTTGATCGGGGAGTAGACTAGGAAAACATTATCGGAGAACTCATGGCCCGCCGCACCAAGATCGTCGCCACCCTCGGCCCCGCCACCGACCATCCAGGGGTGCTCAAGCGCCTGCTGGCCGCGGGGGTCGACGTGGTCCGGCTCAATTTCTCGCACGGCAAGCAGGAAGACCATGCGCGGCGGGCGCAGGCGGTACGCGAGACGGCGGCGGAACTGGGCGTGGACGTGGGTGTCCTGGCCGATCTGCAGGGCCCCAAGATCCGCATCGAGTCCTTTGCCGCCGGCCCGGTGGAACTGGTCGAGGGCCAGCAGTTTGCGCTGGACACGGCGCTGGGCTCCGAGGCCGGCGACGCCAGCGTGGTCGGCTGCGCCTATGCCGACCTGCCGCGCGACGTGGCCCCCGGCGACACCCTGCTGCTCAACGACGGCGCCATTTCGCTGCGCGTGGACGCGGTCGGCGCCACGCGCATCGACAGCACCGTGCTGCTCGGCGGCACGCTGTCCAACCGCAAGGGCATCAACAAGCAGGGCGGCGGCCTGTCGGCCGAAGCCCTGACCGACAAGGACCGTTCCGACCTGCGCTATGCCGTGGGCATCGGCGTGGACTTCATCGCCGTGTCGTTCCCGCGCTCGGCGCAGGACATGCTGCAGGCACGCGAGCTGGTCAAGGAAGCCGGCGGCGATTGCCTGCTGGTGGCCAAGATCGAACGCGCCGAGGCCCTGCCGGAACTAGTGGAGCTGGTGGCGGCCTCCGACGTGGTGATGGTGGCGCGCGGCGACCTGGGCGTGGAGATCGGCGATGCCGAGCTGCCGGGCTGGCAGAAGCGCATCATCCGCGAGGCGCGCGAGCAGAACCGCATGGTGATCACCGCCACGCAGATGATGGAGTCGATGATCACCAGCCCGGTGCCGACCCGCGCCGAGGTGCTGGACGTGGCCAACGCGGTCATGGACGGCACCGACGCGGTGATGCTCTCCGCCGAGACCGCCAGCGGCAAGTACCCGGTGAAGGTGGTGGAGGCGATGTCGCGCGTCTGCATCGGCGCCGAGGGCGCCATGCCCAACCGCCCCAACCGCTTCCGCCGCCCCTTCGACGCGCATTTCGAGCGCACCGACGAGGCCATCGCCATGGCCACGGCCTGGACCGCGCGCAACATGCGCGCCGATGCCATCCTGTCGCTGACCGAGTCCGGCTCCACCGCGCTGATGATGTCGCGCAGCGAGCTGGCGATCCCGATCTATGCCCTGACCCGCCACGAGAAGACGCGCCGCCGCATGGCGATGTGCCGCGGCGTGTACCCGGTGGACTTCAATCCGACCCAGCTCGACACGCTGGCGCCGCTGAAGGAAGCCATCGCGCACATGGAACAGCGCGGCAATGTAACAAAGGGCCAGCGCGTCATCATGACCAAGGGCGATTTCACCGGCCCCGGGGGCACCAACGCGATGAAGATCATCACGGTGGGAGAGTTCTAGAGCGGCAGCGGAGGGCACACCCATGAGCCACAGCGACGCTTCTTCCTTCCTCGTCATCGGCCACCGCGGCGCCCGCGGCCATGCACCGGAGAACACCCTGCTGGCGATCGACACCGGCATCAAGCTCGGCGCGCACTGGGTGGAGTTCGACGTGCAGCAGCTGGGCGACGAACTGCTGCTGATGCACGACTTGCGCCTGGACCGCACCACCAATGGCCGCGGCTGCCTGGCGGAACATACCTTCGAGGAACTGCGCTGCCTCGACGCCGGCCAGGGCCAGCAGATTCCGACGCTGCGCGAGGCCCTGGAGCTGGTGGACCAGCGAGTCGGCGTGAACATCGAGCTGAAGACCTGGGACGGCTGCGCCGCGGCGGTGGCGTCGGTGCTGCGGGAGTACCTCGCGGACGGCTGGCCGGCCGAGAAGCTGCTGGTGTCGTCCTTCCACCTGCCCGAACTCTGGGAGTTCCGCCAGCTGCTGCCGGAGGTGCCGGTGGGCGCCCTGGTCTGCGGCGTGCCGCTGGACTGGGCCGGCGCCGCCGCCGAACTCGGTGCCGCCAGCCTCAATGTCTCCGACGAGTTCGTCGACGACCGGCTGGTGACCGACGCGCATGGGCGGGGGCTGAAGATCTACGCCTATACGGTGAACCATCCGGAAGACATGCGCCGGTTGCGCGCGCAGGGCGTGGACGGGATTTTCACCGATTTTCCGGATCGGGCGCTGGGGTTGGGGTAAACGGCGATCTTCGTGGGAGCGGCCTTGGCCGCGATCTTTGGAGGTGAGCGAAAAGATCGCGGCCAAGGCCGCTCCCACATATGACGCAGAAAACAAAAGGCCGCCCGAGGGCGGCCTTCTCACATCCTTGAGACTCTTACTTGCCGTAGGCCTTGGCGAACTTGGCCTTGGTGTCGGCGTCGGCGCCCGACTTGCCGACCCAGACCACGGTCTCGCCCTTGGGGCCGGCACCGGACTGGTTCTGGCCATTGGCCGGGCCGCCCTTCTTGAAGGCTTCCAGCTCGGACCAGGTGTTGAAGACGTAGATCGTGCCGGCCTTGTGGACCTCGGCGTAGAAGCCCTTGTCCAGGCCCTTGGTCTCGCCGTAGTACATGCGCTCGGCGCCGCCCTTGAAGCCGACCTTGGTTTCCATGGCCTTGGCCTCGTCCTTGACCAGGGCGAGCTTCAGCGTCTCGCCGTTGGGGCCGACGCCGATCTTGGAGGACACCAGCGGAATCTCGCCGGTGGAGAGCCAGGTCTGGTAGCTCTTCAGGTCGGCGATGACGTAGATGCGGTTCTCTTCCGGACGCTGGATTTCCCAGTAGTCGTCGTTGTTGAGATCTTCGGCCAGGCGGATGGCGGCAAGCTCCTTGTCGTAGGCCGACTCGGAGGACACGCCCTTCCAGCTGTCTTTGACAGCACAACCGGCGAGGGCCACCATCGCAGCGGCGACGACGCCGATACGCAGCACGTTCAACATTGATTCTCTCCCAGGGAAAACTTGCGGATATTCGGTGATAAGCCGCCAAAGCATGCCGATCCCGCTTTGCAGTTCCGTGACAGTGCTTTGTGACAGGCCAGGATTTGTGACAAATGATTGACCTTTATACGGCTCCGACCCCGAACGGCCACAAGGCCTCGATCATGCTGGAGGAGCTGGGGGTGCCCTACCGGGTGGTCCCGGTGGATATCTCGCGCGGCGACCAGAAACGCCCCGAGTACGTGCTGCTCAATCCCAATGGCCGCATCCCGACGATCGTCGACCGCGAAGCCGGCGATTTCGCGGTGTTCGAGTCCGGTGCGATCCTGATCTACCTGGCCGAGAAGTACGGCCGCTTCCTGCCGGCCGACGTCCAGGGCCGCTCGCGCGCGATCCAGTGGCTGATGTTCCAGATGGGCGGCATCGGCCCCATGCAGGGCCAGGCCAACGTCTTCTTCCGTTATTTCCCCGAGAAGATCCAGCCGGCCATCGACCGCTACCAGAAGGAAACCCGGCGCCTGTACGAGGTGCTGGACACCCAGCTGGCCCAGGGCGAGTACCTGGCCGGCGACTACTCCATTGCCGACATCGCCACCTATCCCTGGGTCCGCATCCACGCCTGGGCGGGCGTGGAAACCCATGACCTGCCGCGGCTGCGCGGCTGGATGGACCGCATCGCCGCAAGGCCGGCGGTGCAGCGCGGGCTGGCGGTGCCCGGCAAGGTCTCGCCGGAGGAAATCGTCAAGAGCGCACAGAACATCGTCATCAAATAAGCGCCAGAATCAGCCATGTCACAGGAACGCAACATCGCAGCGCTAAACGTCCGGGTCCCGGCCGAACCTTCTGCGAACGATCCCATGAAGAACCCCCCGACGCTCGAGCTGAACCCCTCCGAGCTGTTCCTGAACCGCGAGCTGTCGCTGCTCGAATTCAACCGCCGGGTGCTGGCCCAGGCCCTGGACGAGACGGTGCCGCTGCTGGAACGCCTCAAGTTCCTGTGCATCTCCAGTTCCAACCTCGACGAGTTCTTCGAGATCCGCGTTGCCGGCCTGCAGCAGCTGGCCGAGATCAACCCCAACCAGCGCGGCGCCGACGGCCAGACCCCGGCGGAGAGCCTGGTGGCGATCGGCACCCGTGCCCACGCCCTGGTGCAGGAGCAGTACCGGGTGTTCAACGAGGTGCTGATCCCGGCGCTGGAGAAGGAGAAGATCCGCTTCGTGCGCCGCAGCGAGTGGACGCCCGAGCAGGACGCCTGGCTGCGCAACTACTTCCAGAATGAGCTGGCGCCGGTGCTCTCGCCGATCGGGCTGGACCCGGCGCACCCGTTCCCGCGCATCCTCAACAAGTCGCTGAACTTCATCGTGTCGCTGTCGGGCAAGGACGCTTTCGGCCGCAATACCGCCTATGCCATCGTGCAGGCGCCGCGCGCCCTGCCGCGCCTGATCCAGCTGCCCAAGGGCGTGGAGGGCAGCGGCCCGCATGACTTCGTGTTCCTGTCCTCGGTGATCCACGCCTACATCGACGAGCTGTTTCCGGGCATGGAGGCCAGCGGCTGCTTCCAGTTCCGCGTGACGCGCAACTCCGACCTGGCGCTGGACGAAGCCGAGGCCGAGGACCTGCTGGAGGAGCTGGAAGACATCCTGGCGCAGCGCCAGTGGGGCGACACGGTACGCCTGGAAGTGGCGCACAACTGCCCCGAGCGGATGATCAGCTACCTGGCCGAGGAAATGCAGCTGCAGCCGGTGGACATCTACTCCTGTCACGGCCCGGTCAACCTGATGCGCCTGATGCAGGTGCCGGACCTGGTCGATCGCCCGGAGCTGAAGTACCCGGCCTTCGTCGCGCGCACCCCGAAAGCCATCACCGGCGACCTGTTCGCCGCGATCCGCTCCAAGGACCAGCTGCTGCATCACCCCTACGAGTCCTTCACGCCGGTGGTGGAGTTCCTGCGCCAGGCGGCGCGCGACCCCAATGTGCTGGCGATCAAGCAGACCCTGTACCGCACCGGCCCCAAGTCGGCGATCGTGGAGGCCCTGATCGAGGCCGCCCGCAACGGCAAGGAAGTGACCGCCGTGGTGGAACTGCGCGCGCGCTTCGACGAGGAGGCCAACATCGACCTCGCCGAGCAGCTGCAGGACGTCGGCGCCCACGTGGTCTACGGCGTGGTGGGCTACAAGACGCACGCCAAGATGTGCCTGATCGTGCGCCGCGAAGAGGCGGGCCTCAAGCACTACGCGCACCTGGGCACCGGCAACTACCATCCGCGTACCGCGCGCATGTACACCGACTACGGCCTGTTCACCGCCGACAAGCAGATCTGCCAGGACGTGCACGCCGTGTTCCTGCAGCTGACCAGCCTGGGCAAGGTGACCAAGCTGCACAAGCTGCTGCAGTCGCCGTTCACGATGGCCAAGGGTTTCCACACCCGCATCGAGCGCGAGATCGACAATGCCGGGAAGGGCAAGCCGGCGCGCGTCATCCTCAAGATGAACTCGCTGGTGGAACCGGAGATCATCCAGGCCCTGTACCGCGCCTCGCAGGCCGGCGTGCAGATCGACTGCATCGTGCGCGGCATGTGCTCGCTGCGGCCCGGCGTGAAGGGCCTGTCGGACAACATCACGGTACGCTCGATCGTCGGCCGCTTCCTGGAACACCACCGCGTGTTCAGCTTCCTCAACGACGGCGCCGCCGAGGTCTGGCTGTCCAGCGCCGACTGGATGGAACGCAACCTGTTCCGCCGCGTGGAAGTGGCCTTCCCGGTGGAAGACAAGAAGATCCGCGCGCGCATCCTGGAAGAACTCAGCGGCTACCTCGCCGACACCGCGCAGTCCTGGATCCTGCAGCCGGACGGCAACTACGTGCGGCCGGAGAAGATCGAGGGCAAGGCGATCCAGCTGAAGATCCTTGAGGAAACGCCGTAGTTCGAGTCCCGGAGCACGCCATGTAGGAGGCAGCTTGCTGCCGACCTGTCGCAGCAGGTCGCGAGCAAGCTCGATCCTACATAGCCAGGATGCCCGGGGCACGCGATGCGCTTCTCACAGCCGAGCAGTCCGCAAATGAACGCGAATCAACGCAAATAGCGGGATTCGGTGTATTCGCGTTTATTTGCGTTCATTCGCGGACCGCTGCTTCTTACTGCAGCCGCAACCTGATCTGCAGCGTCGCCAGCGTCTCGATCTCCTGCTCCAGCTCCGCCTTGGTCAGCGGATGCTTCTCCAGCCAGCGCTTCTGGGTGAAGGCCAGGTCCACCGCGCGGCGTTGCGCGGTCACGCGGATCGGTGGCTTGAGCTTGGGGCCGCGGGAGCGGTGCAGGATGTAGGCCAGGCGCAGCACCACCGCCAGCTTGCGCACCGGCTCCGCCCAGGTCGTCGGCAGATCGTCCAGCGCGGTCAGCGCGAACTTGCCGCGGTGCAGGCGCACCAGGGCGGCCAGCAGTTTCTGGTCGGTCTGGGAGAAGCCCTGCAGGTCGCAGTTCCGCAGGATGTATTCGCCATGCTTGTGGTACGAGGCATGCGAGATTGCCAGGCCGATTTCGTGCAGGCGCGCGGCCCACCCCACCAGCATGGCGGAGAACTTCGGGTCCAGGCCCCAGGGCCTGGCGACCTGTTCCAGGACCCTCAGCGCGGTGCGCTCCACGCCCGCGGCATGCTCCTGGTCGCAGTCGTAGCGCTTGGCCAGGGCCATCACCGATTCGTCGCGCACGTCGTGGTCGGACAGGCGCCCGAGCAGGTCGTAGATCAGGCCCTCGCGCAAGGCGCGCTCCGAGGTCTCCATGCGCTCGACGCCCAGAGAGTCGAACACGCCGGCCAGCACGGCCAGGCCGCCCGGGAACACCGGCCGGCGGTCTTCGCGCAGCGCCGGGAAATCCAGGCGCTCGACATGCCCGCGCTCGATGACCAGGTCGATGACCTTCTCCAGGCCGGCCGCCGTCATCTCGTTCTCGCACCAGCCCTGCTCGCGCATCACGCGCCAGATGCCGCGCACGGTGCCGGAAGAGCCGATCGCCAGGTCCCAGCCGGCCTCGCGGTACTGGCGCTCGAGGAATTCCAGCTCGATGCGGGCGGCCAGGCGCGCCTTGCGGAAGCGCGCACGGCTGATTTCGCCGTCGTCGAAGAAGCGCTGCGTATGCACCACGCAGCCCAGGGACACCGACTCCATCAGCCTGGGCGCGGTCTGGCGGCCGATGATCAGCTCGGTGCTGCCGCCGCCGATGTCGACCACCAGGCGCCGCGGCGCGCCGCGGCCCATGCCGTGGGTGACGCCGCCATAGACCAGGCGCGCCTCTTCCAGGCCGGCAATGATTTCGATGCCATGGCCCAGGGCGACCTCGGCCGCGGCGTGGAAGTCGGTGCCGCGGCGCATGCGCCGCATGGTGTTGGTGCCCACCGCGCGCACCCGCTCGGCGGGGATGCCGCTCAGGCGCTGGCCGAAGCGCTGCAGGCATTCCAGTGCGCGCAGGGCCACGTCGGGGCGCATGCGCTTGTCGGCGTCCAGGCCGGACGCCAGGCGCACCGGCTCGCGCAGGCGGTCGACCACCTGGATGTCGCTGCCATTGGACCGCGCCACCATCATGTGGAAGCTGTTGGAGCCCAGATCCACGGCCGCGATCTCGAAGCCGCGGTCGTCCAGAAGCTTGTTGCCACGGCCGATGCTCATGGCAGCGGCAGTGCCGGCAGGCGGCGCGGGGCGCGGGGAGGCAGGATCATCGGGACGGCAGCACCATTGTGTGAATTTATATAAATAAGCACGTTGAAGCTTATGTTTTATTACAGCGCCCAGGGCTGCCGGAGCGCTGGCGCCACTATACGGAGGGCCGGTGCACGAGGCGAGCGGGCAGGCCAGACTGCAGCTTCGCATTGACCCAAAACGCTCAATGCCCGAACATATTGCATCTAGCTGTCCGCCAGATTCATTCCGGGAGTTCTCTCATGAAGTTAGCGCGTTGGGGCCTGTTGGCCCTCGTCGCGATGGCACTGCCTGCGTTCGCCGATGGCGACGTGGAAGCAGGCCGCATCAAGGCCAACACCTGCATGGGTTGCCACGGTATCCCCAATTACAACAACGTCTACCCGACCTACCGCGTCCCGCGGCTGGGCGGCCAGAACGTCAAGTACCTGGAAGCCGCCCTCAAGGGCTACAAGAACGGCGACCGTGCGCATATGACGATGCGCGCACAGGCCGCCAACCTGTCGGACCAGGACATCGCGGACATCGCGGCGTTCTTCGCCCACGCTCCGACCCACAAGTAAGGTAGACCATGAAGCGGATCCTCATCGTTTCCCTGCTGGCCCTGGCCGGCGCCGCCCAGGCCAAGGAAGAGCAGAAGGACCTGGCCGCCCTGGCCGCTCCCTGCGCCGCCTGCCACGGCGAGAACGGCGCCAAGCCGATCACCCCGGACTACCCGGTGATTGCCGGCCAGTACGCCAACTACCTCGAGCACTCGCTCAAGGAGTACAAGACCGGCAAGCGCAAGAACGCGGTCATGGCGGGCCAGGTCGCCGCGCTCAGCGACGCCGACATCCGCCTGCTGTCGCGCCACTTCGGCGCCCAGCAGAGCCACCTGCACACGCCGAGCGTGCACGGCAAGGCCGAGTAAGCCTGCTTTTGTTGCGGCTGCATGAAAAACGCGCGGGCTCTCCCGCGCGTTTTTCGTTGGTGTCGCCTGTTTGGGTGATTGCGTACTGTAATGGTGCGCTTGCTAAGATCGGCCCCGGAGAGGTCGTTTCTCCAACACCCCAAAACAAAGCACGGAGTCCCGAATGCACATGAAGAAGACGCTGCTCGCTGCGCTGCTGGTTGCTGCTCCTTTCTCCACCATGGCCGCCCCCGCGTCCAACGGCTGGCTCGATGTCTACTACAACGATTCCGATTTCGAAATCACCGTCCCCGGCCTCGGCTCGGGCGACGACAGCGGTGACGGCTTCGGCATCCGTGGCGGCGCCAAGTTCTCCGACGCTGCCTTCGTCTACGGCGAGTACCAGAAGAACGAGTACGACGCCGGCTTTGAAGTGCAGTTCCTGCGCGCCGGCCTGGGCTACATCTTCTCGAACTCCGACAACGTCGAGTTCTACGGCAAGGCCGAGATCGACAACGTCGATCTCGACGACGGCTCGGGCAGCTCCAGCGACGAAACCGGCTTCGGCATCCACGGCGGCCTGGCCTTCAAGCCGACGCCGGCGATCCGCCTGTTCGGCGAAATCGGCTACCTCGACATCGGCGACGCCGGCGACGGTCTCGAGTACACGATCGGTGCTGCGTTCTCCTTCACCGACAACCTCGGCCTGATCGCGGACTACCGCGTCAGCAACCTCGAGGATGACGACAGCGTCGAGGTGGAACTGAGCGACCTGCAGCTGGGCGTGCGCTTCACGTTCTGAGCGGCACCGCGATGCAATAAAAAACCCCGCCTCGGCGGGGTTTTTTATTGCCGGGTCGCCTACTGCACCAGCAGGTACACGCCGAAGCGCCAGGGGGTCAGCTCGACCTTGCTGCCGCCGTCCCCTTCCAGGTCGCTGTTGCGATACTCGGCGAACAGGCCGCCGTAGCGGTGCACCTGCAGCGCCGTGCCGGCCAGGTACTCGATGCCATCCAGCTCGTCCAGCCGCAGGTAGCCGACCTGACCGTAGAGGCTCCAGGCCTTGGTCGGATTGAACAGCGCACCGGCATGCGCACCGCCGCCGTCCTGCTTCTGCTCGGACCGGTTGGAGGTGGTGGCACCGGTGTCGGGATCGGTGGTGTCGAACGCGGTCTTCAGCTCGGTGTTGACGTACTCGACCACACCGTAGAGCGTCAGGGAACGGGCATGGTAGAACGGCACGCCGATGCCCAGCCGCCATTCCTTGTAGGACAGGTCGGCATTGCTGCCGCCGTCAATGCTCGCGCCGCTGTCCGGGTCGGTCAGGGTCAAGCCCAGCTGCTCCGCCTCGGCACGCTGGAATTCGCCGGCGAAGAAGAAGTCCTCGGCCACCGAGCCGCGGAACTTCACGCCGAAGCCGTCGAGGCCGTCCAGGTCGGCGTTGTAGTCGACCGGGCCGGCGTCCGAACTGGCGCGGCCCTTCACGTCGAGGTCGGCGCTGGTGTAGTACAGGTCGAGCGAATCGAAGGAGGCTGCGTAGGCGTTCGCGCTGAGAGCGAGCGCGGAGGCTGCGAGTAGCTGGGCTGGCCGCATGGTATCCCCGGCATTGGAAAGCAATGGGTGGTACATCCCTGGGCGGGATTTAAACACGCCCGCCCGCCGGCGTCATCGTGTCAGGTCCGCTTTGGTCGGCCGGGGCACGCCGCTACTCCGCACCACCCGTCATACCGGCGGAAGCCGGCAGGTGGATTCACATTTGAAATGCAACACTTTGGCGAAGACCTCGGCAGGGGTTTTGAAGCCGAGGCACTTGCGTGGCGTGTGATTGTAGATCTGAGCGATCTGCAAGAGTTGGTCTGGTGAGAGGTCTTCGACGTTGGTTCCCCGGGGTAGCCAGCGGCGCAAACGCCCGTTGGCATTCTCGACGCCACCCTTCTGCCAGGGGGAATGCGGATCGCAGAAATAGGTCTGCAAGCCCAGGGGCTGATGCAGGGTGTAGTGCAAGGCGAATTCGGTGCCGTTGTCGAAGGTGATGCTGCGGCGCAGGGCTGGGGGCAGTGGGGCCAGCAAGGCCTGGAGGGTTTGCGCCACCGGCGCAGCGGCCTTGCTGGGCTGGCGGACGATGGCGGTCAGCCGGGACGTTCGCTCATGCAGGGTCAGGATGGCTTGGCCATAGCGCGCAAAGAGCATCAGGTCGGCTTCCCAGTGTCCCGCCTGGCGCCGGTCAGCCGCAGCCTTGGGGCGCTTTTCGATCGAAACCCGCTGCTGGATGTGCTCTGCCGGGCTGCCGCCCTTGCGGCCACGGAAGCCGCGCTTGCTCTTGGCACGGGGCAGATAGAGACGCCAGGAAAAGTCGTTGGTCCGGGCGATCTGGGCGGCAATGAAGCGATAGATGCTCTCGTAGCTGATCTGCAGATCCTGCTGAGCCAGCCGCCGCGATACCTGCTCGGGAGACCAGCCTCGGCGCAATCCCTCCAGAACCCTGGCTTGCAGCTCGGCATCACGCAGAAGCCGGCTACCTTGCCAGCGGCGCGCCCGAGCTTGCTCGCCGGCATAGACGCTCTGGTAGCCCGTCGCGCCAGTGTTGCGCTTCAGTTCCCGAGAAATGCTCGATGGCGCGCGATCCAGAGCTGCCGCAATTTGCCGGATCGACTCCCCGGCTTGGCGCCGACGGGAAATCTCACACCGTTCCTCGATTCCAAACTGCTCAAAGCTCTTGCGTCCCATTGCAGCACCCTCGTAATAGGGTGTTGCATTTGGTTTGTGAACTCACGGCATCCAGTCCCGGACAGGAGTAGCCACCATACGACTGGATACCGGCTTTCGCCGGTATGACGAACCCTCCCCTTTCGGCGCACCAACGAAAAGGCCCCTTGCGGGGCCTTTTGTGAATCGCGACAGGGACTCAGGTCTCGTCGAGGAAACTACGCAGGTAATTCGCACGGCTCGGGTGGCGCAGCTTGCGCAGCGCCTTGGCCTCGATCTGGCGGATGCGCTCGCGGGTGACGTCGAACTGCTTGCCGACCTCTTCCAGCGTGTGGTCGGTGTTCATGTCGATGCCGAAGCGCATGCGCAGCACCTTGGCCTCGCGCGGCGTCAGGCTGGCCAGGATCTGGTGCGTGGCTTCCGCCAGCGAGGACGAGGTGGCCGATTCCAGCGGCGAGACCGCGGCGGTGTCCTCGATGAAGTCGCCGAGGTGCGAATCCTCGTCGTCGCCGATCGGCGTTTCCATCGAGATCGGCTCCTTGGCGATCTTCAGCACCTTGCGGATCTTGTCCTCGGGCATCTCCATCTTCTTGGCCAGCTCTTCCGGCGTGGGCTCGCGGCCCATCTCCTGCAGCATCTGGCGGCTGATGCGGTTGAGCTTGTTGATGGTCTCGATCATGTGCACCGGGATACGGATGGTGCGCGCCTGGTCGGCGATCGAGCGGGTGATGGCCTGGCGGATCCACCAGGTGGCGTAGGTCGAGAACTTGTAACCGCGGCGGTATTCGAACTTGTCCACGGCCTTCATCAGGCCGATGTTGCCTTCCTGGATCAGGTCGAGGAACTGCAAGCCGCGGTTGGTGTACTTCTTGGCGATGGAGATCACCAGGCGGAGGTTGGCCTCCACCATTTCCTTCTTGGCGCGGCGGGCCTTGGCCTCGCCGACGTTCATGCGGCGGTTGATGTCCTTGATCTCGTCCAGCGAGATCAGGTTGTCGCCTTCCATCTTGCGCAGCTTTTCCTGCAGCTCGAAGATCTCTTCCTTGCGGCCGTTGAGCTCGGCGGAGTACTTGCGCTTGGCGCGGATCGCCTTGTTGATCCAGTCCGGGTTGGTGGCGCCGTTGTCTTCCTTGAACATGCGCAGGAATTCTTCACGCGTCATGCCGCAGTCGGCCACGCAGATGCGCATGATGGTGCGCTCGGTCTCGCGCACCTGCTCGACCTTGCCACGCAGGTTCTGCGTGATCTCGTCGACGATCTTCGGCGAGAGCTTGAAGGTCATGATGTGCGTGGCCATCGCCTCGCGCTTTTCCTGCGTCTTGCGATCGGACGCGCCCTTCTTCAGCAGCGCTTCCCAGGCCTTGTCGTAGAAGGCCTGCAGGTCGGAGAACTTCTCGGCGGTGAGGACCGGATCCGGGCCGGTATCGACGGCCTCTTCCTCTTCCTCGGCACCCTCGGCCTTCTCCTCGACTTCTTCCTCTTCCTCGATCTCGGGCGGGATCTCGACCGGCGGCGGCAGCTCCTCGGGAGCGTTGGGGTCGAAGAAGCCGGTCACGATCTCGGCCAGGCGCTTCTTGCCGGCCTTGTAGTTCTCGAAGGACTCGAGCAGGATCGCCACGGTCTCCGGGTACTGCGCCATCGCGAACATGGCCTCGTTGAGGCCTTCCTCGATGCGCTTGGCGATGCGGATTTCGCCCTCGCGGTCGAGCAGCTCGACGCTGCCCATTTCGCGCATGTACATGCGCACCGGGTCGGTGGTGCGGCCGAACTGGTCGTCGCTGGCGGCGATCGCGGCGGCGGCTTCTTCCGCGGCCTCTTCTTCTTCCTCGGCGGTGGCGACCACCGCAGGCTCGGAGAACAGCTGCTGCTCTTCGTCCGGGGCGTCCTCATGAACCGGGATGCCCATCGCCTGGATCATGCTGATGATGTCTTCGATCTGCTCCGTATCGACGATCTCGGGCAGATGGTCCGCAACCTCGGCGTAAGTCAGGTAGGACTTTTCCTTGCCGAGCGCGATGAGGACCTTGATCTGGGATTGCTTCTGCGCAGCCTGCATTTCGGCGGACGGCTTGTCGGCTTTCTCAGTGTTATTGCTCATGCGGATTCACTCTGGTATTGAACGCCCGAACTGCGGACGCAAGGCGCGGAACCGCTGATTTTAACAAAGTTTTGTCAAGTCGGCGAACTTTTCGCCAACTTCTCAACGAGTCCAGGGAATCGCCCTTCTATTCTGTAAGGCATTGATTTCTCTTGATTCTGCATCCGTCAGAGGGCGCAGGCGACCTTCCGTCAGCAGATGCTGAATCCTGGCTCGAAACACCTTTTGCCCCATCATGGTTAGCGTGTCTTGAAACTCCCGTTCTAAGGTCCCCTCTCCTATGGGGTCCTCCGCCCCGCGCTGCAGCAGGCGCTCCACGCCCCGTCCTTTGGGCGTGTCTCGCCAGAATTCAAGCAAGTGGGCCGCAGTAGCTTCGGGGTGTGCGTGGAAGAAATCGATAGCTTCCAGAAGCACTTCAATCCCCGGCACGTCTGCTTGGGCTAACAATTCCAAGTGACTTACGCGATCGGCCATGCGCGGGTCCTCCAGCAGCAGCTGCATCGCGCGGCGCACCGGGCGGTTGGCGCCGCCGGAGGGCCGGTGGCGCGTCGACAGGGCTTCGCCGCCGTCCTGCGCGCCCTCGTCGGGGGCGGCTACCGGCTTCAGCATCGACTCCAGGTCGGCGCGCGCAACCCGGGTCAGCCGCGCCAGTTCGTCCAGCATCAGGGAGCGCAGCGGGCCGTCGCGCAGCTTTTCCAGGTGCGGGCGCGCCAGCGCGGCCAGCTTGGCGCGGCCGTCCATGCTGGCCAGGCTGACCTGCCGGGCCAGTTCGCCGAACAGGAATTGCGACAGGGTCTGGGCCTCGCCGACCAGGCGACGGAACGCCTCGGCGCCGATCTGCTGCACCAGGGTGTCCGGATCGTGCCCATCGGGCAGGAACATGAAGACGCACTCGCGGGTGCCGTCGATTTCCGGCAGGGCCTGCTCCAGCGCGCGCCAGGCGGCGGCGCGGCCGGCGCGGTCGCCGTCGAAGCAGAACACGACCTTGCTGGTGGCCTTGAACAGCAGGCCCAGGTGCTCGCGCGTGGTGGCGGTGCCGAGCGTGGCCACGGCCTCGGGGATGCCGTGCTGCGCCAGCATCACCACGTCCATGTAGCCCTCCACCACCAGCAGGTAGGGCAGGTTGGACTTGGCCGACTGGCGCGCCTCGTAGAGGCCGTAGAGGTTGCGGCCCTTGTGGAACAGCGGCGTCTCGGGCGAGTTGAGGTACTTGGCCGGGTCGTTGGCCAGGGTGCGGCCGCCGAAGCCGATGACGCGACCGCGGCTGTCGCGGATCGGGAACATGACGCGGTTGCGGAAGCGGTCGTAGACCCCGCCGCTTTCCCTCTGGATCAGCAGCCCCGCTTCGAGCGCATGCTTCGGCTCCTTCAGGAAGCTGGTCAGCGCATCCCAGGACTCGGGCGCAAAGCCGATGCCGAAGGTCTTGGCGATCTCGCCGTTGACGCCGCGCTTCTTGAGGTAGTCGATGGCGCCCTGGGCGCTGCGCAGCTGGTCGCGGAAGAAGCGCTGCGCCGCCGCCAGCGCGTCCAGCGGGCCGTCCATCACCACGCGGTCGTGGCCCCCGCCTTCGCGCGGCACTTCCACGCCGGCGCGCTGCGCCAGCTCCTCCACCGCCTCGACGAAGCTGAGGCGGTCGTACTCCATCAGGAAGCTGATCGCGGTGCCGTTCTTGCCGGAGCTGAAACAGAAGAACATCTGCTTCTGCGGCGAAACGAAGAAGGACGGCGATTTTTCGTTGGTGAACGGCGAGCGCGCCTTGTATTCCTTTCCGGCGCGCTTGAGATCCAGCCGCGCCCCGATGATCTCGACGATATCGGTGCGGGCCAGCAGGTCATGGATGAAAGCTTCGGGGATGCGGCCACTCACCCGCGCATTCTAATGGACCTGCCCTGGCGAACTGCAGGCAAAAAAAGGCCGGCGGGCGCACAGGGCGCCGGCCGGCCTTTTTCAAGCGACTGCCGTGCAGAGTGCCGGATCAGCCGAGTTTCGACTTCACCAGGCCCGAGAGCTTGCCCATGTCGGTACGACCCTGGACCTTCGGCTTGAGCCAGCCGATCACCTTGCCCATGTCCTTGCCGCCCTGGGCGCCGGTTTCGGCGATGGCCTGCGCCAGCAGGGCTTCGAGTTCTTCCGCCGTGAGCTGCTGCGGCAGGTACTCGGTGAGCAGGCGGATTTCCTCGGCCTCCTTGTCCGCCAGGTCCGGCCGGTTGCCGGCACGGAACTGGGACTCGGAATCCCGGCGCTGCTTGAGCATCTTCTCCAGCACCGTGAGCACCACGGTGTCGGTCAGCTCGATGCTTTCCACCACCTCGCGCTGCTTGAGCTCGGAGGTCAGCATGCGCAGCAGCCCGAGACGCGCCTTGTCACCGGCACGCATGGCTGTCTTGACGTCTTCACCGATGCGAGTCTTCAGGTCGGACATAGCAAGAGGTCGTTCGGACTGCTGAGAAAAAACTCAGGGCGCCATGCGCCCTGGGTGAACCCGGTACCGCGAACCGCCCTTAGAACAGGCGGATACGGCGGTTGGACTCGCGCTGGACCTTCTTGGCCTGGCGCTTCACGGCAGCAGCGCGCTTGCGCTTGCGCTCCTGGCTCGGCTTCTCGAAGAACTCGTGCTTGCGCAGGTCGGTCAGCACGCCGGCCTTTTCGCAGGTGCGCTTGAAGCGGCGGATGGCAACTTCAAACGGCTCGTTATCACGGACGCGGACAGAAGGCATTCAAATACTCGCTTGGACAAAAGGGGCACCGCCCCCAAGGGTAAGGGGGCGCAGATTCTATGCGCAGGCGGCGGCAAGTGCAACGCGAAGGCTACAATATCTGGATGAATATTCTCGGAATCGAGACCTCCTGCGACGAAACCGCCGCCGCCATCTACTCCAACGGCGGCCTGCTTTCGCACACCCTGCACAGCCAGGTGGCCCTGCATGCCGAGTATGGCGGCGTGGTGCCGGAACTGGCCTCGCGTGACCATGTCAGCCGCATCAACCCCTTGATTCGCGAGGTTTTGGCCCAGGCGGGGCTGACGGCCGGGCAGCTCGACGGGGTGGCCTACACCGCAGGCCCCGGGCTGATCGGCGCGCTGATGGTGGGGGCCTCGGTGGCCGCCGGCATCGCCACCGCCCATGGCCTGCCGCTGATCCCGGTCCATCACATGGAGGCGCACCTGCTGGCGCCGATGCTGGAAACCCCGCACCCGGAGTTCCCCTTCCTGGCCCTGCTGGTCTCGGGCGGCCACACCCTGCTGGTCTCGGTGCGGGGCGTGGGGCGCTACGAAATCCTCGGCGAGAGCCTGGACGACGCCGTGGGCGAGGCCTTCGACAAGACCGCCAAGCTGCTGGGCCTGCCCTACCCCGGCGGCCCCTACCTGGCGAAACTGGCCGAGGGCGGGCGCCTCTCCGGCGCCTGGAAGTTCCCGCGGCCGATGACCGACCGGCCGGGGCTGGATTTCAGTTTCAGCGGCCTGAAGACCGCGGTGCTGACGGCGCTGCCGCGCGCGCAGAACGACCAGGACCGCGCCGACCTGGCCTGGGCCTTCCAGGAAGCCGTCACCGACACCCTGGCGATCAAATGCATGCGCGCCCTGGAGCAGACCGGGCTGGAGCAGCTGGTGGTGGCCGGCGGTGTCGGCGCCAACCGGCGCCTGCGCGAGAAGCTCGGCGAGCTGGCGCAGCGCCAGGGCCTGCGCCTGTATTTCCCGCGCCACGAGTTCTGCACCGACAACGCCGCGATGATCGCCTACGCCGGCTGGGCCCGCCGCAGCGAGGGCCGCGCACCGACCGGCAAGCTGTTCACCACGCCGCGCTGGGCGATCAGCGAGCTGCTGCCTCCCACTCCTGTTATCGCCTGAGACCTATGGACAAGATCTTCCTGCGCGGCCTCGAAGTCGAAACCCTGATCGGTATCCACGCCTGGGAGCAGCGCACGCCGCGTCCGCTGATCCTGGACCTGGAGATGGGTACCGACATCCGCGAGGCCGCGTCCAGCGACCGCGTGCGCGACACCATCGACTACGCCGCGGTCACGGCCATGGTGGTGGAGTTCGTCGGCAAGACCCACGTCGGCCTGCTGGAGACCCTGGCCGAGCGGCTGTCGCGGCAGCTGTTCCAGCAGTTCCCGATCCTCAGCCTGCGCCTGGCCATCAACAAGCCGGGGGCGCTGTCGGGCGTGAAGGCGATGGGCGTGGAGATCGATCGGCGGCGGGAGGATTACGCGGCTTGCGGGTTCGGCGGAAACAGGTGAATGTCCAGTGGACATTCACCCCGCCGAACGCCCGGCCATGGAATGTTTGGCCTCGCTGAGGCATGACTCGATGTCATGCCGAAGTAAGCCAAACATGGGCCGGGGGTCAATCAGGTAGCCAAGGTCCCGCCATGGATGGCGACACGGGGCTAGTTAACAGCTGGGAGAGCCTGCTGGGCAGCGATGAGCGCCGAAGCGAAGGCCGCGAGGTCATCGTAGATCGCGACCCCTTTTAGTGCGTGCTCTTTTTCGGTGCGAACGCCATTGCCGGTGCGCACCAAAACAGGGCGCGCACCGGCGGCCTGGGCGGCTTCGATGTCGTGGATCGAGTCTCCCACTGCCGGCACGAGTTCCAGGCTGACACCCAGGCGCTTGGCCAGGTCCAGCAGCATGCCGGGGGCCGGCTTGCGCATGGGGCCGGCGCGGTCCGGGTGGTCGGGGGCGAAGAAAGTACCGTCGATGCGCCCGCCCATTTCGGCGAGGAATTTCTGCAGGTGGCCGTTCTGCGCGGCGAAGTTCTCGTAGTCCACCTCGCCGCGGCCGAGGCCGGGCTGGTTGCTGGCCAGGAACACGCGAAAGCCCGCCTGGCAGAGGCGCGCGATGGCCTCGAGGCTGCCGGGGATGGGATGGAACTCGGCGACCGAACGCATGGGGTCGCTGAGTTCTTCGTTGATGACGCCGTCGCGGTCGAGGATTACGAGCTTCATGGCGGCGCCTGGTCTTTCGTAGGAGCGGCTGTTAGCCGCGATCAAGGGTTATCGCGGCTAACAGCCGCTCCTACGATACAGCGAGGAGACTCACGTGGGAGCGGCCTTGGCCGCGATCTTTCGCAACATCAAAAGATCGCGGCCAAGGCCGCTCCCACGAAAGAAGAGCAGGTTCGTCAGCCCGGCAGCTGCGACAGATCCGCCACCGACCGGCAAGCCCGGTCCAGCTGCGCCAGCAGCGCAAGGCGGTTGGCGCGCACGCCGACGTCGTCGGCATTGACCATCACGCCGTCGAAGAAGGCATCCACCGGCTCGCGCAGGGCGGCCAGGTTGACCAGTTGCGCGGTGTAGTCGGCGGTGCTGGCATTCAGTGTCTCGACTTCGCCCAGCTTGGCATGCAGGGCGCGCTCGGCATCGTGCTGGAACTTCGCGGCATCGACCGTGCCGCCGACGCTACCCGCCTGCTTGAGGATGTTGCGCACGCGCTTGTTGGCGGCGGCGAGGTTGGGCGCGGCGGGCTGGGCGACGAAGGCCTGCACGGCCTGCACGCGGCGCTGGAAATCCAGCGGCTGGGTGATGCCCATGGCGCGCACCGACTCGAACATCTCCACCGTGATCGCGCGGCCGCCGATCTCCTGGCCGACCAGCCAGGCGCGCAGGCGCTCCATGACGAACTCGACCAGTTCCTCCAGCAGCGCGGCGTCGCGCTTGCCGGCGGGCTGCGTGTCCAGCGCGCTCTTCAGCACGGCGCGCAGGTCCAGCGGCAAGCCGCCCTCGATGCAGATGCGCAGGGCCGACAGCGCAGCGCGGCGCAGGCCATAGGGATCCTTGCTGGCAGTGGGCTTCTGGCCGATGGCGAAGATGCCCGCCAGCGTGTCCAGCTTGTCGGCCAGCGCCAGGATCTGGCCCTCGCGGGTCGACGGAATCCGGGTGCCCTGCTGCGCCGGCAGGTAGTGCTCGCGGATGGCGCTGGCCACGGCAGCGCCCTCGCCGGCCTTGGCGGCGTAGTAGCCGCCCATCAGGCCCTGCAGTTCCGGGAACTCGTAGACCATCTTGGTGACGAGGTCGGCCTTGCACAGCTCGGCGGCGCGCTCGACGGCGGCGACATCGGCCTTCAGCTCGACGGCGAGACCGCCCGCCAGCGCGCGCACGCGCTTGACCTTGTCGGCGGTGCTGCCCAGGTCCTTCTGGAAGGTGACCGCGGCCAGCTTCTCGCCGTAGGCGGACAGTGGCTGCTTCAGATCCTGCTGCCAGAAGAACAGCGCATCGGTCAGGCGCGGGCGGACCACGCGCTCGTTGCCGGCGATGACCTGGGCGACATCACGCGACTCGATGTTGGAAATGGTGATGAAGGCATTGGTCAGTTGCGTCTGCGCGGCGTCGCTGAACACTGTGAAGTAGCGCTGGTTGGTTTCCACCGTCGCCACGATCACTTCCGGCGGCAGCTCCAGGAAGCGTTCCTCGAAGTGGCCGGTGATGGCGACCGGGCGCTCGACCAGGGCAGTCACTTCATCGAGCAGGTCCTCGGTGATGCGGGCGTGGCCGCCAAGTTTCGCGGCCTCGGACTCGATCTGCTTGCGGATCTCCGCCTTGCGCTCGGCCACGTCGGCCCAGACGCTGGCGGCGCGCAGCGCGGCGCGGTAGCCGGCGGGTGCCTGCAGCTCGATCGGCGCCGGCGCATGGAAGCGATGACCGTAGCTGCTGCGGCCGGACTTGAGGCCGAAGCGCTGCAGCGGCACCACGTCATTGCCGAACAGGCAGACGATCCACTGCACCGGGCGGACGAAAGTTTCCTCGCCGGAGCCCCAGCGCATGCGCTTGGGCACCAGCTCGTCCATCTGCTTGAGCGTTTCCTCGAAGATTTCCGGCAGCAGTTCGGCGGTGGCACGGCCCGGCGCGGTCCTGGCGAAGTGCAGTTTGCCGTCCTTCTGGCCCAGGGCGGAGAACTCGACGCCGCAGGACTTGGCAAAACCCAGGGCGGCGGGAGTAGGCTGGCCATCCTTGAGGGCGGCGGCCAGGGCCGGGCCGAGGCGCTCGATGGCCTGGTCGGGCTGGGTGTCGGCAACGCCGGACAGCAGTACGGCGATGCGGCGCGGGGTGGCGAAGAGCTGCACATCGCCCGGGGCGATGCCGCGCTTCTCGAGCCCGCCGGCGATACCGCCACGCAGGGCCTCGGCCAGCGGGACGACGTAACGGGCCGGGAGGTCTTCGGTGCCGAGTTCGAGCAGCAGGTCGCGCGCCATGGGTTTGTAAGGCTTTTTGAGGTAAAAAGAGCGCGCAATTCTCCGGGATCGGCGGCATTTACGCCAATCCGGCCTCGGAGGCCCTTTCAACAGTAAAAACTATCGACTCAAAACAAACAAACAATTTCATTTATCGACCCGCCGCCGTCAGGATGAGGCTCGTTCCAGCCGTTTCCCGTGTCCCCGAGGAGAGAGAAGCCATGACCGAAGCCAAATGTCCCTTCCACCACAGCGCCGGCAGCGGCCGGTCCAACCGCGACTGGTGGCCCAACCAGTTGCGCCTGGACATCCTGCACCAGCACTCGTCCAAGTCCGATCCGCTGGGCGGGTCGTTCGACTACCGCAGGGAGTTCGGGAAGCTCGACTACGCCGCGCTGAAGAAGGACCTGGTGCAGCTGATGACCGATTCGCAGGACTGGTGGCCGGCCGACTTCGGCCACTACGGCCCGCAGTTCATCCGCATGGCCTGGCACAGCGCCGGCACCTACCGCACCGGCGACGGTCGCGGAGGCGGCGGCCGCGGCCAGCAGCGCTTCGCTCCGCTCAATTCCTGGCCGGACAACGTCAACATCGACAAGTCGCGCCGATTGCTCTGGCCGATCAAGCAGAAGTACGGCCAGAAGATCTCCTGGGCCGACCTGATGATCCTGGCCGGCAACGTCGCGCTGGAGAGCATGGGCTTCCGCACCTTCGGCTTCGCCGCCGGCCGCGAGGACGTGTGGGAGCCGGACCAGGACGTGAACTGGGGCAGCGAAACCGCCTGGCTGGGGGATGACCAGCGCTTCAGCGGCGACCGCGAGCTGGACAACAACCTGGCCGCGACCCACATGGGCCTGATCTACGTGAACCCGGAGGGCCCCAACGCCAGCGGCGACTACCTGGCCGCCGCCAAGGACATCCGCAGCACCTTCTACCGCATGGCGATGGACGACGAGGAAATCGTCGCGCTGATCGCCGGCGGCCACAGCTTCGGCAAGGCCCACGGCGCCGCGCCGGAATCGCACAAGGGCCCCGACCCGGAAGCCGCGCCGATCGAGGCACAGGGCCTGGGCTGGATCAGCAGCTACGGCCGCGGCCATGGCGGCGACACCGTTTCCAGCGGCCTGGAGGTGACCTGGACCAAGACACCGGCGCTGTGGAGCAACAACTTCTTCGAGAACCTGTTCAAGTACGAATGGGAGATGACGCGCTCGCCCGCCGGCGCGAAGCAGTGGACCGCCAAGGATGCGCCGGAGATCATCCCGGACGCGCACGACCCGGCGAAGCGGCACAAGCCGACCATGCTGACCACCGATCTCACCATGCGGTTCGACCCGGAGTTCGGCAAGATCTCCCTGCGCTTCCGCGACGATCCGCAGGCCTTCGCAGAGGCCTTTGCCCGCGCCTGGTTCAAGCTGACCCACCGCGACATGGGTCCGAAGGCCCGTTACCTGGGGCCGGAGGTGCCCAAGGAAGACCTGATCTGGCAGGACCCGCTGCCGCAGGCGGCGCTGCCGGCGCCGGGCGCCGCCGACATCGCCGCGCTGAAGGCGCAGATCGCCGCCTCGGGACTGACGGTGGCGCAACTGATATCGACCGCCTGGGCCTCGGCCTCCACCTTCCGCGGCGGCGACAAGCGCGGCGGTGCCAACGGCGCGCGCATCCGCCTCGCCCCGCAGAAGGACTGGGCGGTCAATGACCCGGCCGGCCTGGCCCCGGTGCTGTCCAGGCTCGAGGAGATCGGCAAGGCCTCCGGCAAGCTGTCGCTGGCGGACCTGGTCGTGCTGGCCGGCGGCGTCGGTGTCGAACAGGCGGCCAGGAACGCAGGCTTCACGATCGAGGTTCCGTTCGCTCCCGGCCGTGTCGACGCGCAGCAGAACCAGACCGACGTCGAATCCTTCGCCGTGCTCGAGCCCATCGCCGACGGCTTCCGCAACTACCTCAAGGCTCCGCTCGGCATCCCTGCCGAAGCCCTGCTGGTCGACCGGGCGCAGCTGCTGACGCTGACCGCGCCCGAGATGACCGTGCTCGTCGGCGGCCTGCGCGTCCTCGGCGTCAATGCCGGCCAGTCGCCACATGGCGTGTTCACCGCGCGCCCTGGCACCTTGAGCAATGACTTCTTCCTCAACCTGCTCGACATGCGCACCGAGTGGAAGGCGGCGACGGAGGCCAAGGACGTGTTCGAGGGGCGCGATCGCAAGACGGGTGCGTTGAACTGGACCGGTACTCGTGTCGACCTGGCGTTCGGCTCGAACTCGCAACTGCGGGCCCTGGCCGAGGTCTACGCCAGTGCGGATTCGCAGGAGAAGTTCGTGCGCGACTTCGTGGCGGCCTGGGTCAAGGTCATGAACCTCGACCGCTTCGACCTCGCCTGAGCAGCCCTGACAATCGGAACAACGAGAAGGAGACAAACATGGCAGTCAATGTGCTCTACACCGCCCACGCGGTGTCCTCCGGCGGCCGCAACGGCCATACCGAATCCCGCGACGGCGTGGTCAAGGCCGACCTCTCCGTGCCCAAGGCGATGGGGGGGCCCGGCAAGCCGGGCACCACCACGCCGGAAGACCTGTTCGCCGCCGGCTACGCCGCCTGCTTCGGTGGCGCGGTGGATTTCCTGGCCAACAAGCTGGGCCTCAAGCCCAAGTCGGTGGAGATCGAGGTGGCGGTGGGCATCGGGCCGGACGAGACCGGCTTTGGCCTGAAGGCCGACATCACCGCCTGGGTCGGCGGCCTGGAGCAGGCGGACGCGGACAAGCTGATCGCGGCTGCCCACCAGTTCTGCCCGTATTCCAAGGCAACGCGCGGGAATATCGAGGTGGGCTTGAAGGTAGTGGTGGTGTAGGGCCCCGCGAGGCGGCGGACCAGGGCGCCGGAGCGATCCGGCGCCCTTTTGGGTGCCTGGGCTGTACTCCCAGCCATGGACTATCATATTCGGCGCATGGGAGAAGCTTTGTGACTGTGTTGATCGTGATATTCCTGACTTATGTCGGCTCGCTGGTGTTCGTCCGGATGCGAAACCGGGTGCACCTGCCCTTTGCGCGCCAGCTGACCGATTTCTCCACCTTCACGGTGCCGCTCAACATCCCGGCGTATCTGCTCTCGCGCGTCTCGACGAAGTCGCGCCTGCCGCCGGTCGAGACCTTCCCGCAGCTCAAGCTGCTGCAGGACAACTGGGAAATCATCCGCGACGAAGCGCTGGCGCTTTACGGCCAGGGCCACATCGCGATCAAGAATGACCTGCCGGGCAGCAGCTTCTACCGCGACAACCGCTGGAAGAGCTTCTACCTGAAGATCTACGACCTGGACATTCCCTCGGCAAAGGCGCTGGCGCCCAGGACGCGCGCGCTGATCGACCAGGTGCCGGGCATGAACCTGGCGCTGTTCGCCGTGCTGATGCCGGGCAAGAAGCTGACACAGCACCATGACCCCTTCGCGTTCAGCCTGCGCTATTCGCTGGGGCTGTCGACGCCGAACTCTGAAAAATGCGGCCTGATGGTCAATGGCGAACACTATGTCTGGCGCGATGGCGACAGCGTGCTGTTCGACGAAACCTACATCCACTCGGCCTATAACGACACCGAGATCCCCCGCCTGATCCTGATGACCGACATCGACCGGCCGATGAAGCTGGCGCCGCTGCAGTGGTTCTACTACCGCTTCGCGCGCTTCTTCAACGGCCTGTTCTATATCGACAACCTCGACAGCAACATCTCGGGCGTCGGCAACCGGCTGAGCGGGGCCGTCGTCAGCTACAAGGCGACGATGAAGGCACTGAAGAAGAAGAATCCGCGCAGCTACAAGCTCGGCAAGTGGACGCTGCATCTCGGCCTGGTCGGCTTGCTGGTGGCCTGGGCGCTGTAAGGCCGGCTGCGGGCTTGCCGCAATGAAGAAGGCCGCCGATCACCGGCGGCCTTTTCTTTTGCCCCAGGCTCAGCGCACCCGCACGCGGCGCACGCGGTTGAAGCCGTCGTCCATGCCGCCACTGCCGTCGGCAATCCACAGCGTGTTGCCGTCGTCGGTCAGATCGAAGCCCTCCAGACCGGCGAACTGCGCGGTGAGCCCCTCGCCCGGCGCGAAGCCGCGCACGCCGCTGCCGGCGATCGTCGTGACGTTGCCGCCGGCGATGCGGCGCACCCGGTAGTTGAGCGTGTCGGCGACGTAGACCGTGGAGCCGTCCACCGCCACGTCCTGCGGCCCGTTGAAGGTGGCGGTGGCGACGGGACCGTTGGCGCTGCCCGCGGTGCCGGTGCCGGCGAAGGTGGTGACGACGCCGGCCAGGGTGACGCGGCGGATGCGGTGATTGTCCTGGTCGGCGACCAGAAGAGAACCGTCGGCGGCCAGCGCCACGCCATAGGGTCGGCTGAAGCGCGCGTCGGCGCCGGTGGCGTCGGCAAAGCCCGGCATGTCGGCGCTGCCGGCCAGCGGCGTCACCGCACCGCTGGTGGTGTTGAGCAAGGCGATGACGTGATGGGCGACGTCGCTGAGCACGATGCGGTTGCCGCTCAGGGCCAGCAGCCCGCGCGGGCGGCCGAGGTTGCGCGCGACGACTGTCGCCGCCCCGGTGGCGGGATTCACCCGCCAGACCGTGCCGGTGGTGCCGTCGCGCTGGCCCAGGTCGTTGCCGTCGGTCTGCACGTAGAGGCTGCCGTCGGGCGAGAACGTCATGCCGAAGGGCCGCACGAAGCCGGCCTGTGCCACCAGCGTGCGCACGGTGCCGTCGGGCGCGATGGCGCGCACGGCATTGTTGTTGAAGTCGGCAACGTAGACCGTGCCGTCGGGCCCGACCTCGGCGGTGGCGGGATTGTCGAAACGCGCGACGGCCGCAGGGCCGTTGACCAGGCCGGCGGCGGCGTTGCCGATGATCGCGGGGCGGCCGGCGCTGCCGTTGGCCAGTGGCCCGCCATCGTCGATGTCGGTGCAGGCCGCCAGGCCGATGGCGGTGAGCAGCAGGGCCGCGCGCAGCGAATGAGTGAGTGCCCGCGGTGCGGCGAAGATCGTGCGCATGTTTCCCCCTGGTGGTCGGATGCGGAGTTCCCGGCCCCGCTATCGCATCATAGGCCTGCGCGCGCAGGCCGGGGCGCAAACTGCGTCACGCGGCGCCAACAAAAAAGCCGCCCTGTGGCGGCTTTTCGGAACGCAGGACTTCAGGCCGCTTTCAGCGGGGGGAAGCCGACGATGCGGGCGCGCGAGTTGTAATAGGCCTCGGCACAGGCACGGGCCAGGGTGCGCACACGCAGGATGTA
Source organism: Solimonas sp. K1W22B-7 (assembly GCF_003428335.1). Taxonomy (GTDB): domain Bacteria; phylum Pseudomonadota; class Gammaproteobacteria; order Nevskiales; family Nevskiaceae; genus Solimonas_A. The sequence goes on along the minus strand of NZ_CP031704.1, from coordinate 229,077 downwards.
GGCCTGGCGCTCGGTGACGCTGATCGCGCCGCGGGCGTCGAGCAGGTTGAAGGCATGGCTGGCCTGCACGGTCCGCTCATGGGCCGGCAACGGCAGCGGCGGGTCCAGCGCCAGCAGGCGCTGGCATTCGGCCTCGGCCTTGCTGAAGCGCTCGAACAGCGTGGCGGTGTCGGCGTGCTCGAAGTTGTAAGTGGACTGCTCGACCTCGTTCTGGTGGTAGACGTCGCCATAGGTCACCACGCGGCCGCCGGTGTCGCTCCAGACCAGGTCGTAGACGCTTTCCTTCTTCTGGATGTACATCGCCAGGCGCTCGAGGCCGTAGGTGATCTCGCCCGCCACCGGCCGGCACTCGATGCCGCCGACCTGCTGGAAGTAGGTGAACTGGGTGACTTCCATGCCGTTGAGCCAGACCTCCCAGCCCAGGCCCCAGGCGCCCAGCGTCGGCGATTCCCAGTTGTCCTCGACGAAGCGGATGTCGTGGGTCAGCGGGTCGAAGCCGAGCATGCGCAGCGAGTCCAGGTACAGCTCCTGGATGTTGGCCGGCGAGGGCTTCATCAGCACCTGGAACTGGTAGTAGTGCTGCAGGCGGTTGGGGTTTTCGCCATAGCGGCCGTCCGTGGGGCGGCGGCTGGGCTGCACGTAGGCGGTGTTCCAGGTCTCGGGGCCCAGGGCGCGCAGGAAGGTGGCCCAGTGGAAGGTGCCGGCACCCATCTCCATGTCCATGGGCTGCACGATCACGCAGCCGTGGCCGGCCCAGAACTGCTGGAGCTTGAGGATGAGGTCCTGGAAAGTCATGCGAAAAAACCCTGTGCTCGTTCACGCCCGCGCGCGAAGGGCCGGGAGTATACCGTTGCGTTTACGGGAACACGTTGATCGCAATGGCCGTGAGATTAAATATTAAATTTTGCGAGAAATTTTTAATAAATAAAACAGTGCCTCGCGGGCCCTCATAAGCTTATGCAGGGCGCGCCGTTCCTGCGGTTTTCCGCTACCATGCTGCCGCCCGCCGTTCCCCGTCAGACGCCAAAATGGCATGCTTCGTGCATCTTTTTGGCGCACGCTGGGGGCAGCCCAGCCCAAACACCATTCTCACCACACCGTGACAGGAGTAACCCATGTCGGGTAAAGAAGTTTTGAAGCTTATCCAGGAAAAGAGCGTGAAGTTCGTCGACTTCCGCTTCTGCGACACGCGCGGCAAGGAACAGCACGTGACCGTTCCCGCCAGCACCGTTGATGACGACCTGTTCGTCGACGGCAAGATGTTCGACGGTTCGTCGATCGCGGGCTGGAAGGGCATCAACGAGTCCGACATGATCCTGCTGCCGGACGCCAGCACCGCCTTCATCGATCCGTTCTTCGAAGACACCACGCTGGTCCTGACCTGCGACGTGCTCGAGCCGTCCACCCGCGAAGGCTACTCGCGCGACCCGCGCTCGCTGGCCAAGCGCGCCGAAGCCTACGTGAAGTCCACCGGCATCGCCGACCAGGCCTTCTTCGGCCCCGAGAATGAGTTCTTCATTTTCGACAGCATCCGTTATGACTCCGGCATGAAGGGCTGCTTCGTCGAGATCGACGCCGAAAACGCCGCCTGGAACTCGGGCAAGGCCTACGAAGGCGGCAACATGGGTCACCGTCCGGGCATCAAGGGCGGCTACTTCCCGGTTCCGCCGGTCGACAGCCTGCAGGACATCCGCTCCGCCATGTGCGAGACGCTGGAAGCCGTCGGCATGGGCGTTGAAGTGCACCACCACGAAGTCGCCACTGCCGGCCAGTGCGAAATCGGCGTGAAGTTCGGCACGCTGACCCAGAAGGCTGACGAAGTCCTGAAGCTGAAGTACGTGGTGCAGAACGTGGCGCACAGCTACGGCAAGACCGCCACCTTCATGCCGAAGCCGATCGTCGGTGACAACGGCTCGGGCATGCACGTCCACCAGTCGCTGGCCCTGGGCGGCAAGAACCTGTTCTCCGGTGACAAGTACGGCGGCCTCTCCGAGACCGCGCTGTACTACATCGGCGGCATCCTGAAGCACGCCAAGGCCCTGAACGCCTTCACCAACCCGGGCACCAACAGCTACAAGCGCCTGGTGCCGGGCTTCGAAGCGCCGGTCATGCTGGCCTACTCGGCCCGCAACCGCTCGGCCTCGATCCGCATTCCGTACGTGGCGAACCCGAAGGGCCGCCGCATCGAAGTGCGCTTCCCGGACAGCAGCGCCAACCCGTACTTCGCCTTCGCCGCCATGATGATGGCCGGCCTGGACGGCATCCAGAACAAGATCCACCCGGGCGAAGCCCAGGACAAGGATCTGTACCACCTGCCGCCGGAAGAGGACAAGCTGATCCCGCGCGTCTGCCACAGCCTGGACATGGCGCTCGACGCCCTGGACAACGACCGCGAGTTCCTCAAGAAGGGCGGCGTGTTCACCGACGACGTGATCGATGCCTACATCGAGCTGAAGATGCAGGAAGTCACCCGCTTCCGCATGACGACGCACCCGATCGAGTTCGACATGTACTACTCGCTGTAAGCGAGCGGGTTGTCGGTTGTACAAAAAACGCCCCGCATTGCGGGGCGTTTTTCTTTGGGTGCCTGATGACCCGACGCGGAGCATGCCGCTCCGCTAGACCTCATCAATCGCCTGGTTCCCAGGGAAAGGGCTCGGAAGCATTCCGACGCCGGGCGCGGGGATCGTACGCCTGGAAGGCTGAGGTCTCAAAGTACAGCCCCGGGTGCGCATTGTGCACGCCGAGCGGTCTTGGCCACGCTCAATGGTGCGCGGTGCGCACCCTACAGGCGACAGTTGTCTTCCAATGGCTTGGTGAGCGCAGCGAATGCTTTTGATGTTCCGGGTTCCCTCGTAGCGGCGCCCGCACAGGGGTCGGGCGCAGGGGTCGAGCCGGACAGGATGTCCGGCCGAGGACACGCAGGCCATGGACGGCCTGTGTGTCCGACCCCTCAGCGACCGACCACTGGGCGGGGCACCCCGCGTGAGCGGGGCGCCGATACAAGGGTACGTTTTCTTTTGGTTACTTCTCTTTGACGTATATCAAAGAGAAGTAACTCGCCCTTGGGCGAAATAAACCTCCAGAGATCCGCGGCTCCTGACCGGCGTAGTCGCCGGCATTCCCGCTTGGGCTTCCACTCGAAAGCTCGCGCCCCTCACCCTAGCCCTCTCCCCGTAAACGGGGAGAGGGAACCAAGAGGTGCGTCCATCGATACGCCGCTTCGCGGCACTCGGGATGAACGGTTCGGTGAGGATCGAACGAAGTCGCGAGCAAGCTCGCTCCTACAATCAAGCGCCGACGTCGTCAGCCAGTTAAGCAACCCGCTGCTGCGGCAACTCGAAGCCGAACACACTGCCGCCGCCCGGCCGCGATTCGTACCAGAGATGCCCGCCCATGCGCGTGATGTCGTGCTTGGCGATGGCCAGGCCCAGGCCGGTGGAATATTCCGGCGTGGCCTTGGCGGTGACGATGCGCGCGAAGCGCTGGAACAGTTTCTTCTGGTCGGCCTCGGAAATGCCGGGGCCGCGGTCCAGCACCAGGCAGCGGGCACCGCCGACGCGCGTCAGTTCCAGCGACACCAGGACCTCCTCGCCTTCCGGCGAATGGCGGATGGCGTTGGAGAGCAGGTTCTGCAGCACATTGCGCGCGGCCATGCGGTCGCCCAGGGCAGTGACCTCCGGTTCCGCGGCTTCCAGGCGCAGGCGCAGGCCGCGCACCTCGGCGGCCGCCTGCTGCAGGCGCAGTGCCTGCGCCGCCAGCTCGCGCAGGTCCACCGGCTCGCTGTGCAGCTGGCGCAATGCCTCGCCCTCGGCGCGCTGCGTCAGGAAGCGCTGCACGAACTCCAGGGCCTCCTCGCTGCAGTCTTCGATCTCCTGCATCAGCTCGAGGCGGCGCGACTCGTCCTTGTTGCGCATCAGCAGCTGGTTGGCGAAGCGGATGCAGGTCAATGGATTCTTGAGATCGTGCGCGACGATGTTGACGATCTCGTCGCGCTCGCGCAGCACCATCTGCAGGTGATCGCGGGAGCGCTTCAGTTCCACGTGTGTGCGCACGCGCGCCAGCAGCTCCTTGGCGACGAAGGGCTTGGTGACGTAGTCCACCGCGCCCAGGTCGAAGCCGCGCGCCAGGTCCTCCAGGCTGTCGGAGGCGGTGACGAAGATCACCGGCAGGTCGGCCAGGCCCGGCAACTGCTGCAGGCGGCGCAGCACCTCGTAGCCGTCCATGCCCGGCATCACCATGTCCAGCAGTACCAGGTCGGGCTGGCGCGAGGCGGCACGCTCCAGTGCCTGCGTGCCGCTGGTGGCGGGCACGACGTTGTAGCCCGCGCCATCGAGGAGCTGCCCCAGCAGCTGCACGTTGGCCGGGTTGTCGTCCACCACCATGACCAGCGGCGCCGGACGTCCCCTGTCCGCAAAGTCGTTCATGTCTGTTCCTTCCCCCTCGCCAGCAGTGCCCCACCGCGCTGCGGGAATTCCTCCAGCAATGCCTCGACGCGCAAGGCGTCGAAGGCAAATGCGGCATCGTTGAGCTCGCGCGCGTAGACGCGCAGCGTCTCATGGCCCGCTGCCAGCGCCAGTTCATCCAGCGCCTGCGCAAAATTCTTGACGTCGCGCATCGCCGGCGCGGCACAGACCGCCGGCCAGTCGCGCACCAGCAGACGCTCGAGGCGATGACGCACGGTCTCGGGCAGCGGCAGGGCGGGGCCGGCGGCGGACGACGCATTCGGCTCCGCTGCCTTGGCCATGACCCGCCGGATCTCCGCGAACAGGCCGTCCCGCGTGAAGGGCTTGGCGACGTAGCCGTCGAACTGCTTGCGCAGCTCGGCCTGTTCGCCGCGCAGGCTGGTGGCGGTCACCGCGATCACGCGCGGCGGCGCCAGCGAGGGTACGGCGCGCAGGCGCCGCAGGGTCTCGAAGCCGTCCACGCCCGGCATCAGCAGGTCCAGCAGCAGTACCTGCGGCTGCTGCTCGCGCACGATCTGCAGTGCCGACAGTCCGTCGGAAGCCAGCAGCAGGTCATGCGGCGTGTCCTTGAACATGGCCCTGAGCAGCTCGCGGTTCAGCTCGACGTCGTCCACCACCAGGATGCGTAGCGCCTCCTCGTGCTCGACGCTGATCGCGGCCTGCTCCGGCGGCGGAGTGCTGACAGCGGCGACGCGCGGCAGCAGGATACGGAAGATGGAGCCCTGCCCCGGCGCGCTTTCGACTTCCAGGCTGCCGCCCATGCGCTGCGCCAGCTGGCGCGTGATCGCCAGGCCCAGGCCGCTGCCGGCGCGCGGCGCGCGGCCGGCCTCGGCCTGCACGAACGGCTCGAAGATGCGCTGCAGCTCGGCCTGGGCGATGCCGACGCCGGTGTCCCGTACCTCGAACACGCAGGACAGCAGCTGGGAGTCGTCGGGGTTGGCACGCGCGGAGATGCGCAGGGCCACGCTGCCGCGGTCGGTGTATTTCACGGCGTTGCCGACCAGGTTGAACAGCATCTGCCGCAGGCGCGCCACGTCCAGCAGTACCGAGTCCGGCACGGACGGGTCGACGGCGGCACTGAGCTGCAGGCGCTTGTCCGAGGCCTGCTGCGAGAACACCGCAACCACGCCGTCGGCGACCTCGCGCAGGCTGGTGGGCAGGGCGCGGATCTCGACCTTGCCCGCCTCGACCTTGGACAGGTCGAGGATGTCGTCGATCAGCGCCAGCAGCGAACGGCCGCTGACGGTGATGGCTTCGACGTAACGGCGGCTCACCGAATCGCCGGTGCGGTCCAGCAGCAGCTGGCTGAAGCCGAGAATGGCGTTCATCGGCGTGCGGATCTCGTGGCTCATGGTGGCCAGGAAGTTGCTCTTGCGGCGGCTCTCGGTCTGCGACTCGAGCATGCGCGCGCGCAGCAGCTTTTCCTCGTGCAGCGTGACGTAGTAGCGGCGCAGCAGGAACAGCGCACCGAGTGCACCGATCGTGCCCAGCGCGATGGTGAGGTAGATCGCCATGTTGCGGCGGGTGATGACGTCGTTGAGCACGTTCTGCTCGCGTGTCGCCGACTCCACCAGGTGCATCTGCAGGTTCACCAGCGAAGTGCGGGTGGCGTCCATCGCCGGCGCTTCGTCGAGGCTGCGCGCCTGCAGCAGGGCCTCGTCGCTGCCCTGGCGGTCGGCCAGGCCCTGCAGGCCGGAGAGCGCCTGCTGTTCGGCCAGCGCCGTCCGGGTCAGGCGCAGCATCTCGGAGCGGAATTCGTTGCGGTCGCGCAACATGCCGTTGAGCCGCGCCAGCTGGTGCGGCAGCTGCGCTCCGGCTTCACGGTAGCGCCGCAGGGCCCTGGGGTCTGCCCGCAGCAGCCAGTCGCGCTGCCCGCCCTCCAGCTCCACCACCAGGCCCATCAGCACCGAGGTTTCCTTGAACGCTTCCTGCAGGCGCTGTACGCGCTCGAGCTTTTCGCTGAAGCGGGTCTTGGAGTAGTACGCCAGGCGCGTGCCGCTGATCACCAGTGCCAGCACCAGCAGCCACAGGAAGCCGAGACCGAACCAGACCAGCAGCATGCGCTGCCGGACCGGGGCTTGCGTTGCCTGTGTGCTGTACGCATCCATGCCGTTCAGGTCAGCCCGTCTGTGCGATTTGCAAGCAAGCCTCGCCTGCGGGCTTGCGATGTGCATGTGACGCAGCGTGGATGTCCGCCGATGCGCCTTGTGAAATCAACAAGTTACTTGACTCACGCCGGTGGCATGGAACGTGGGTCCCTGGTGCCGTCGCCGCAGTGTAACCACATTGCCGCGCAGGTTCCGGACCCCACATGGAGAGTGACATGACGCAATGGATGCGACACGCGGTGATTGCCCTGCTGCTCGGCAGCAGCGGACTTCTGGCGGCCTGCAATACGGTCGAGGGCGCTGGCAAGGACATCGAGCGCGGCGGCGAGAAGGTGCAGGACGCGGTGAAGCCGGGCGACCAGAAGTAAGGACGAAAAACGGCCCGGGCCGCGGTGGTGATGTCCTTGAGCGCGTGGCGCCAGGGACGGTGCGGTTTCCGCGAGGGATTGCGGGACCGCTCAGGGACATCACCACCGCGGCCCGGGTACACAAAAGGCGAGCAATGGATTTCTTCACCAGCGAGCGGATGCGCCGGCAGGATGCCGGTGGCGCAGGGGGCCGGGGCCAGGCACAGGGACGTGCCGCCCGGCCCAGCGGGTTCATGCCCGTGATGAGCGCCATGGCTCGCCCGGATGTGTCGCTGCCGCCAGCGCTGGGCGAAGACATCGCACTGTTCCACGATCTCGACGGCAGCCTGCTGGAACTGGCGTCGCGGCCGGAAGCGGTGAAGGTGGCGCCTTATCTGCCCGTCCTGCTGACCGCTCTGCACCGCCGTCTCGGCGGCGCCCTGGCGATCGTCAGCGGGCGCCAGATCCAGACGCTGGACCGCCTGCTGTACCCGCTGCGCCTGGCCGGCGCCGGCCTGCATGGTGCCGAACTGCGGCGCGACCTGCGCGGCAGCATCGAGACCACGGCCACCGCCGGTTCGGGCGACCTGCCCGAGGCGCTGCGCCGCTATTTTTCCGACGATCCGCGCATTGTCATCGAGGACAAGGGCATGGCGGTCGCCGTGCATTTCCGCCTCGCGCCGGAGCGCGCCGCCGAATGCGAGGCCGTGGCGGCCGCACTGGCATCCGCGATGGGCCTGTCCGCCACGCAGGGCAAGATGGTGATCGAGGTGCTGCCGCCGGAGGTCAACAAGGGCCAGGCGGTGCAGGCCCTGATGACCCTGCCGCCCTTCGCCGGACGCAGGCCGGTGTTCGTCGGCGATGATCTCACCGACGAGAACGGCATCCTGGTGGCCCAGGCCATGGGCGGCTACGGCATCAAGGTCGGCGCGGGCCCCAGTGTCGCGCACTACCGGCTCGGCAGTGTCCCGGAGGTTCACGGCTGGCTTGCCGCCGGAGCCGGCTTGCGGGATTTCGCATGAGCCCGGCGCTGCCACGCTCGACGACGCGCCCGCGGCCGCGTCTGGTGGCGGTGTCCAATCGCGTGGTGCATCCGCGCGGCGCCGCCCGCGGCGGCGGTCTGGCCGTCGCGCTGCTCGACGCACTGCGTGAGCGTGGCGGCCTGTGGTTCGGCTGGAGCGGACAGATCGCCGAGCGTCCGGACGGACGCGCCACCGAAACCGTGGCCGGCGAAATCCGCCTGGTAACGGTGGACCTGAGCTCCAGCGAGCATGAGGACTATTACAACGGCTTCGCCAACCGATGCCTGTGGCCGCTGTTTCACCTGCGGCTGGACCTGACGACCTTCGATCCGCGTCACTACGAGGGTTACCAGCGCGTCAACCGGCGCCTGGCTTATGCGCTCCACCCGATGCTGCAGGAGGGCGACCAGGTCTGGGTGCACGACTATCACCTGCTGCCCTTCGCCGAGGCGCTGCGCGAACAGCGTGCCAGCCAGCCGATCGGCTTCTTCCTGCACATTCCCTTCCCGGTGCCGGAGATGCTGACCGCGCTGCCGCACCACCGCGAGCTGATGCGCAGCCTGTTCTCCTACGACCTGCTGGGCTTCCAGACCGAGGCCGACGTGCAGCGCTTCCGCGACTGCGTCTGCCGCGAGTTCGGAGGCCAGTTGCGCGGCAACAGCATCACCGCCTTCGGCCGCACGCTGACCGCGCGCGCCTTCCCGATCGGCATCGACGCGCGCGAGTTCGCAAAGGTGGCGGAATCGCCGGCAGCGCGCCTGGAGTTCCAGCGCGTGCGCGAGAACCGCAAGGACCGCACGGTGATCGTGGGCGTCGACCGCCTCGACTACACCAAGGGCATTCCCGAGCGCTTCCGCTCGATGGAATGCCTGCTGGACCGCTACCCGGATACGCATGGCCAGGTGGAGTTGCTGCAGATCGCACCCACCAGTCGCGGCGAGGTGCCGGAGTACATGGCGATCCGCCGCGAGCTGGAGCAGATCGCCGGCAACATCAACGGCCGCTACGCCCAGCTCGACTGGGAGCCGATCCGCTACATCAATCGCCCGCTGGGACGCCGCCAGCTGGCCGGCATCTACCGCGCCAGCCAGATCGGCCTGGTGACGCCGCTGCGCGACGGCATGAACCTGGTCGCAAAGGAGTACGTCGCCGCGCAGAATCCAGCCGACCCTGGCGTACTGGTGCTGTCGCGCTTCGCCGGCTCGGCGCAGCAGATGCAGGCGGCGCTGATCGTGAACCCCTACGACAACACCGCGGTGGCCGATGCACTGCAGACCGCGCGCTACATGCCGCTGGAGGAACGCCGCCAGCGCCACGCCGAGCTGATGCGCGGCCTGCTGCGCGACGATGCCGATGCCTGGCGCGAATCGTTCCTGGAGGAACTGCAGCGCTGCAGCCTGCAGCGCGCCGAGGCGGGGCCTCCGACGGCCCAGGCCGCCTGAGAGCCCCTGCCTTTTCCCTCCCGCTTCCCGCCTCACGCATTCCCGCCGTCAGCTCCTGCTGCGCAGGCGCACCTCTTCCTCGCCCTTGCCGATCGACCGGTCGGTCGCTTCCTCGCGGCGCGGCATGCGGCTGGGGGCCAGCTTCCTGCCCTTGGGATGCTTCATTGCCTTTGGCCTGGCCACCGCGGGAACACGGCGGGGCTCCTTCACTTCACCGCTGACGACACCATCAGCGGTCTTGCGCGTGCGCTCCTGGGTTGCCATGGCTCGAGCCTCCTGCCGGCGCTGACGCCGGTGCTTCAGAAAAGAAAAAACCGGTGCGGCTGGGGGGCCGCACCGGCGAGAGAGGAGCGCTCGTGGGGGCGGCGCTCTTTGGGAGATCCTTCTCCGGCTTTGCGGGAGGTCCTTCTCCCGGGGGTTCTGGTGATCCTCGTATTCGTTGTCTCAGCAGGCGAGCATCCTGGGCGCGCGGCTCAGCCGGCGCCCGGTGTACTGTCCCGCCGGGCTTTCGCCTCACTCACCTTGCGGTCGTATTCAGCCTTGGCCTTGTCGATGCAGGCACTGCGCTCGGCACTGGCCAGTGCGTTGCAGCGCTGCTTCTCGGTATTGAAAGCGGCTTCGAGTTCCGCCGACTCCACCTTGTACTTGCCTTCTGCCTCCTGCTTCACGGTTTCCGCGCGCGCTTCCATGTTCTGCTGCGCGGCATCGGCCGGGTCGGGATTGGCGGAGGCCTCGATCGTGGCCTGCGTCTCCGCCTGCTTTGCCGCAGCGATATCCTGCTGCGCTTCGGCACTGGCCTGGGCGACATTCTGCTGCCCCTCGGCCTGCGCTTCGGCGATCTCGCCGGCGTTGGCCTGTTCGCGCGGCTTGCAGCCGGCGACGCTGACCAGGCCGGCCAGTGCCAGCGGGATCAGCCAGGCTTGAGGTGAACATCCTTGTCTCATCGTGGACTCCTGAATTCGTGGACCGGGGCGACTCCATGTCGCCAGCGACTCCTTGTCGCCGGTCTGCTCTCTTGGCGCAGGCTTCATGCCAGGGCTTTTGAAATGCTCAAGCCATTGAATTCAATGAATTCGGTTCGACAGAATCCCGCAAAATGCATTGCAGATTGCATGCCTTCCGGATTTTGTCCGGGACAATTGCAATCCGGCCATGCACATTGCGATTTGCACGGGGCGCGGCGCGATGCCCGGCAGTTTGCCCGGGGACCGGACGATCCGCATCGCGCAAGCCTCTGAACCCATTGAGATCTGCTGCTGGTACGGGCCTTGCGCCATCGGGGGAAAGCCAGAGGAGATCGACATGCGAGCCCCGAGGCCCTGTCTGCTGTTATGTGCCCTGCTGCTACCCGCAGCGGCCCAAGCAAGAAACCTGGAAGACATCGGCCGCGAAACCCAGGTCTATGCCGCCTATGCCACCACCGACGCACTGCGCCCGCTGGGGCTGTCGGTCAGCGTCGAGGGCGAGCGCCTCACGCTCACCGGCGTGGTGCGCAGCGCCGACGAAAAGCGCCTGGCGGAAGAGGTGGCGCTGCACAGCAGCGGCGCCGCGACGGTGGACAACCGCATCGAGATCGATGCCGGCCATGCCAGCGCCATGCGGCTACCGCCGGAACCGCCGCCGGCCAGCGGCTGGCGCCAGCGCCTGCGCGACGCGGTACTGACCGCGCGCATCAAGCTGCAGCTGCTGCGCGAGAACTTCGGCGATGCGCTGGATGTCAACGTCGATACGGTCGATGGCAAGGCGCGCCTGCGCGGCGTCGCCGACAGCGCGCAGGGCCGTGCACGCATGGTCGACATCGCGGCGGCGACGCCGGGGGTGATCAAGGTGGAGGACCGCATCGCCCTGCGTCCGCCGCCGGGCACGGTGCCGACCGTGGATGCGCCGCGCGCTTCGCTGGTCGATGCCTGGATTACGGCGAGGCTCAAGTCCTCGCTGCTGCTTTCCCGCGAGGTGGACGGCTACGCGATCGCCGTTGCCACCAGCCGCGGCGCGGTCCGCCTCAGCGGCCGTGTCGATACGCCGGCGGAGCGTGCAGCCGCCGTCCAGATCGCGAGGGGTACTGCGGGTGTCCGTGCAGTGGACGCCAGCGGCCTGAGCGCCGGATGAGCGCCGGGTGTGACCCCGCCCACCATGAGCAAAGGAGTGCCGATATGAACAATGTGAACCAGCTGAAGGAACTCGTGCAGGTCGCCCGCGATGGCGCGGAGTTCTACGAGCAGGCCTTCGAGCAGGTCCAGGACAGCCAGCTGCGCAGCCTGTTCTCGCGCATGGCCGCGGCCAAGCGCGAGCTGATCAACGGGCTGTCCGCCAGCATCGCCGCCAGCGGCGAGGTTGTACCCCCGGGCGGCACGCTGAGCGGCGCCCTGCGCAAGGTCTACGCCCAGGTCCGCGCCACGCTGGCGCGCGACGAAACCCGTGCCTACGTGGCACAGCTGGAGGACGCGGAGGACCGGCTGCTGGAGCACCTGCGCCGCGCCATCCGCGAGGCCGACGATCCGTCGGTGCTGCGCCAGCTCGAGATGTATCTGCCCCGCGTGCGCGATTGCCATGACGAGATGCGTGCGCTGAAGCAGCGCATGGCGGCTTAGGGCCTGTTAACACTACGGCAGTCGCTGCGATGCCCCCGTATTTGCGGCCAGGCACGACGCGAGGAGGGAGTTTGGTGGTTCCAAATAACCGACGAGCAACACAGCATGGCCGCAAAGACGGGGGCACCCTTCGGGCGGGACCGTTTTGGCGCAGGGCGTCGTCCCGCCCCGCTTATGTACTTCGAGTACACCGCGCGTGCCGGGACATAGCCCTGCGCCAAAACGGTCTCCGTCGCAGCGACTGCCGTAGTGTTAACAGGCCCTAGGAAGAGCCGCCGGTTTGTACTTTTATCCAACTTCAAGGAAGGAGTGCCACATGAACCAGGACATCATCAAGAGCCAGTGGAAGCAGCTGAAGGGCGAGGTCAAGCAGAAGTGGGCCAGGCTCACCGACGACGACCTGACGCTGATCGAGGGCAAGCGCGACGTGCTGGAAGGCAAGATCCAGGAGCGCTATGGCCTGGCCAGGGACAAGGCCGAAGCCGAGGTACGCGACTTTGAGCAGCGCCTCCGCAAGCACTGAGCAAATGAATGAAAAACCCCGCAGGCCTTTCGGCGTGCGGGGTTTTTGTGCTGCTGCCGGGCCTCAGCTGACCGGCGGACGGCGCCCCAGGACCAGCGACACCACGAACAGCACCAGGAATACCAGGAACAGCAGCTTGGCGATGCCGGTTGCCGTACCGGCGATGCCGCCGAAGCCGAGCGCTGCGGCAATCAGTGCGATAACCAGAAAAACGATGGAGTAATAAAGCATGGATGGTCTCCTCCACAGATCGGGTGGGTACGACAGGACTCTCTGTCCAAGTCGCGTGCCAGCCGTCATGTTTTTAAAAATCAATGAGTTGGACATTCCCAGCCGGCCTATGGCCGGCGCCCTGCAGGGCGCCCGGACGGGTCATAATGCAATTTGCAATGGAGAACGGCCGTGATGAGCGAACGCCTGGAACTGCAGCGCAGCGGCGTGCTGGTGGTGGACGACGATCCGGCCATGCTGCGCAATTTCCGCCGCGCGCTGGACGAGCATGGCTACCGCATCGAGACCGCGCAGTCGGCGGCCGAGGCGGAATCGGCGCTGGCCCGTGCGGTATTCGATGTCTGCCTGCTGGACGTGAACCTCGGCGAGGATTCCGGCATGGACCTGCTGCCGCGCCTGCGCGAGGCGGCGCCCTGGATGCGCATCGTGATGGCCACCGCGCTCAACGACGCGACGCTGGCGGTCAACGCCCTGCGCACCGGCGCCAGCGACTATCTGGTCAAGCCCTGCTCGCCCGACGAACTGGTGCATGCGGTGGCGCAGCAGGCCGACGCACGCCGCATGGAGCGGCGCATCGAGGCATTGGAGAAGAGCGACGACGACGGCCGCTCCGAGATCGACCTGGACACGCGCAACCCGCAGCTGCTGGCGACCTACGAGGTGGCGCGGCAGGTGGCGGCCACCGACGCCACAGTGCTGATCCTGGGCGAGAGCGGCGTCGGCAAGAACGTGCTGGCGCGCGCGATCCATGACTGGAGCGTGCGCAGCAAGGGCAACTTCGCGACGGTGAGTTGCCCGTCGCTGTCGGCGGAGCTGCTGGCCAGCGAACTGTTCGGCCATGTGCGCGGCGCCTTCACCGGCGCCACCGACAACCGCCAGGGCCGCGTGCAGGTGGCGGACGGCGGTACGCTGTTCCTCGACGAGATCGGCGACATGCCGGCGGCGATGCAGCCGCGCCTGCTGCGCTTCATCCAGGACCGTGAATACGAACGCGTCGGCGACCCGCATACGCGCAAGGCCGACGTGCGCGTCATCGCTGCCACCAACCATGACCTGCGTGCGATGGTCAGCGAGGGCAGGTTCCGCGAGGACCTCTACTACCGCCTCAACGTGGTGACGCTGACCATGCCCTCGCTGCGCGAGCGCCGCGAGGACGTCGCTCGCCTGGCCACGCACCTGCTGGAGAAGTTCGTACACCAGTACGACCGGCCGGCGCGGCGTTTCGGCGAGGCGGCAACGGCGCTGCTGACGGCCTACGACTGGCCCGGCAACCTGCGCGAATTGCGCAACGTGGTCGAACGCGCGGTGATCCTGTGTCCCGGCGACGCCGTGGGCCCGGAGCACCTGCCCTTTGCCAGTTCCGGCCGCGGCGTCAGCGGCGGCCTGCGCGCCGGCGACCCGGTGAGCCTGCAGGAGCTGGAGCAGGCACATATCCAGGCGCTGCTGGCGATCTCGCCGACCATGGAGGCGGCGGCGCGCACGCTGGGCATCGACAGCTCGACGCTGTATCGCAAGAGGAAGCAGTACAACATGCCGTAGCGATTCAGGTCATTGGGACAAGACATCAGTCCGCGAATGAACGCAAATCAACGCGAATACATAAGGCTTGGCCATTTGCGTCCATTCGCGTTCATTCGCGGACCGACTCGTCCGGCTCTAAATCGCCCAGGTGCTTCCGCGCGCGCGCCTCGACACCGTAGCGACTGAGCAGCTTGTAGAAATCCGTCCGGTTCCGCCCCGCCAGCCGCGCCGCGCGGCTGATGTTGCCGCCCGCCAGTTCCAGCATCTGGCGCAGGTAGTTGCGGGTGAACTCGGCACGCGCCTCGTCGAAGGACGCCAGCCCCGCCGTGCGCTCGCCCAGCGACGCCCTGACCAGGGCCGCGCCGATGATGCGCCCCGGTGCCAGCGCGACGTTGCGCTCCACCGCGTTGAACAGCTGGCGCACGTTGCCCGGCCAGGGCGCGGTGACCAGTGCCTCCAGCGCTTCGGCCGAGTACAGGCGCCGCGGCGCGCCGGCTTCGGCAAGCTGCGCCAGGCGATGCTGCACCAGCAGCGGAATGTCCTCGCGACGCTGTTCCAGCGGCGGCAGCTGCAGGCGCACGACATTGAGCCGGTAGAACAGGTCCTCGCGAAAGCGGCCGTCGGCGACCCGCGCGTCCAGGTCCGCATGCGTGGCGGACAGCACCCGCACGTCCACCGGCACGGTGCGCGTCTCGCCCACCGGACGTACTTCCCGCTCCTGCAGTACGCGCAGCAGCTTGGCCTGCAGCGCCAGCGGCATGTCGCCGATCTCGTCGAGGAACACGGTGCCGCCCTCGGCGGCACGGAACAGGCCGGGGTGGTCGCTCTGCGCGCCGGTGAAGGCGCCGCGGCGGTGGCCGAACAGTTCGGACTCCAGCAGGTCGGCGGGCACGGCGGTGCAGTTGATCGCCACGAAGGGGCGCACGCTGCGGCGGCTGGCCAGGTGGATCGCACGCGCCAGCACTTCCTTGCCGCTGCCGCTGGCGCCGGTCAGCAGCACCGCCGAGTCCATGCGCGCGACGCGCCCGGCGTCATCGAGCAGCGCCTCCATGATGGGGCTGCGCGTGATCACGCCGGCACGCCAGTCGGCGCGCGGCGGCAGGCCTTCGCCGAGATGGCTGCGGATGCAGGCCAGCAGGCGGTCGCGGTCCACCGGTTTGGTGAGGAAGTCGACCGCGCCGGCCTGGGTGGCGCGCACCGCGTCGGGAATATCGCCGTGGGCAGTGAGGATCGCCACCGGCAGGCCGGGACTATGGCTCTGGATACGCGTCAGCAGGGCGATGCCGTCGGTATCCGGCAGGCGCAGGTCGGCCAGCACGAATTGCGGTCGCACTTCGCCCAGGCGCTGCATCGCCTCGGGCGCGCTGCTGGCCACGGCCACGGCGTAGCCCTCGCTTTCCAGCCGCAGCGCCAGCAGGCGCAGCAGACGCGTATCGTCGTCCACCAGCAGGATCGGACGCTCTGCGATTCGGGCGAGGCTCATCAGCGCCCCTTCCCGAGACGGCGCTCGATATCGACCACCGCGGCCATGCGCTGGCGCAGGTCCTGCACCTCGACCTGGCACTGGGTGGCACTGTCCAGTTCGTGCAGGCGCACGCTGGCGGCGGCGCGCTGGCCGCCGGTCAGCGACTGCGACAGCAGCTTGCGCAGGCGCCTCTGCGCCGAGCCGCGGTTGTAGCCGGAGTGATCCGGCACGCTCTGCATCAGCGCGACACGCAGCTTCTGCTCGGTGCCGGGATCGTCGCTGCGCAGGTCCTGCCACATGGCCTCGCGCTGCGGCGGGCTCGCGGCCAGGGCCTGCGCCAGGAATTCCACCGGCTCGGGGCCGGGCCCGCCGATCGGCAGGCGCCAGGACATCGGCTCCACGCTGGCGCAGCCGGCCAGGCTAAGCAGCAGGAGCAGGCCAGACCATGCTGAAGCGCGCGCCAGGCCCGGCATCCGCCACCTCCACGCTGCCGCTGTGCGCCTGCGCGGTCTCGCGCACGATCGACAGCCCCACACCGGTACCGCGAATGCCGGATTCCTCCGACTCGCCGCCGCGTACGAACGGTTCAAAGATCTTTTGCTTTTCTTCATCGAGCACACCCCGGCCGCGATCGCGCACCTGTAGTTCGCAGCGGCCGGCATTCATGCCGGCCGCGATATCGATCGTGCTGCCCTCCGGGGCATGCTTGATCGCATTGGTCATGAGGTTGTCCAGTGCCGTGCGCAGCTGCGCGCGCTGTCCGTAGAGTCTTGGTGACGACACTTCGACGGCTGCGTCGAGCGCGCGCCGCGCCAGCGGCAGGCGGTGCGCCGCCAGCACCTCGGCCAGCAGCGGCGCGGTATCGAACCATTCCATCGAGGCATCGACCCGGTCGTTGCGCCAGGCGGAGTAGGCCAGCAGGTTGTCGATCAGCACTTCGAGATCGGCGGAAGACTCGATGAGGATCTGCGCCACCTCGGTCTGGCTCTGGCTGAGTTCGCCCAGCGAGCCTTCGCGCAGCAGCGCCGCGCCTTCGCCGAGGCTGGCCAGCGGGGTCTTGAGTTCATGCGACACATGCCGCAGGAAACGATCCTTGTCGGCCGCCAGCTGCGCCAGGCGCAGGCGCAGCCAGTCGAGGCGCTCGGCCAGTTCCTGCAGTTCCTGCGGAAAACCCACCGCGATCGGCTGCTGGTAGCGCGAGTGGCCGAGTTCCGCGACGCCCTGGGCCATGCGCTTGAGCGGACGGGAAACGGCGATCGAGAAGCACACCGCCAGCAGCGCCGTCAGCGGTACCAGGGCCAGCGCCAGCAACAGCATCGTGCGCCGCGCACTCACCGCATCGTGGCGCAGTTGCCCGATGCGCTGGTCGGCCAGGTACCTGGCCTCGGCCACGACCGGATCGATGTCGAAGGACAACGAGTGCAGCCGCGTGACGACCTCGGCCAGCGGCGCGTCGGCGCTGAGGCTGCGCGACCAGGCCTGCGACACCTCGGCCAGGCCCTGGCGCAACCTGGCCAGCGACACGCCGAGGCGTTCGCCGCCGTCGCGCCGCAGTTGCTGCCGCTCGAGCCGGTCCAGGGTGGTATCGATGTCCTTCAGGCGGCTGGCGAACAGATCCAGCAATGCCGGTTCGCCGAGCGCAACGTACTGCCGCGCGTTGCGCTCCAGCTGGCTGAGATTGTCGCGCAGGTCGCTGCCCAGCAGCGCCAGCGCCATGCTCTCCTGCATCAGGCGATCGGCCTGGCGCGCGTGCCGCTGCAGCGCCAGGTCCGCCAGCACCAGGGCCAGCAGCAGCGGCAGCGACACGAGCACACAGCCGGTCGTCACCAGCACGGTCATGGTTCGGGGCAGCGGCGGGCGCATCGGCGTGGAATCCGGTCCTTGGAAAGCAGGTGTCGCTCGCGGCGCATCCTTGCGCCGCGGACCTGTGACTGGCGCCGCCGGGCAACAGTTCCCTGGCATGCCGGCCCGCCGTTCATTCGCCGTTCATCCATGCGTCGCCGTTCGCAGACGCGCGGGAATTCCCCTGAAACCCCGCACGCAGCGGCAGTTGTGCCGTGGGCACGGCGAAGCCTGTCGGAGTTCGGCGACGCTTTCCCCCTGCCGCGGTGGCCGCTCTTCCGCACGGCCGGGCGCTCGACCCTTGCAAGTCCTTGTTTGCCAAGCCGTGGCGCATGGCTGGCATGACCGTTGCCCCTGATACCTCAGCCCAAGGATGGGCGATCGGCACCGGTCCCGTGACCGGGTCCATGGAACAGGAGAGGCTGCCCGTGACCAGCAACGACATCGTGATCTTCGCCCCGCGCACGCCGGACAGCGGGCGGTTGCTGCTGGCCGGGCGGGTCGCGCACTGCTTCAGCGACTATCGCGGCTTCCGCGAATCGGGCCTGAAGCCCGCCGCTTTCATCGTGCGCAGCACCGATCCCGCCGCCACCGGCGAGTGGCTGCGCCAGATCCGCCGCGACCCCGATCATGCCGCGCGCCTGGCCTTCGTCGAAGGCTCGGTCGGGGAGGCCGATGCGCCGGTCGGCGACGGCCCGCTGCCGGCCACCGTCCCGGAATTGCTGGAGCGCATCGACGCCAGCGTCGCCCGCGCGCAGGCGATGCGCGACAAGGACGACGACCGCAGCCCGGCGGCCCTGCTGCTGGAATACCTGTGGCTGCGCCCGGGCGCGACGCTGGAGCCGCGCGCCGACTGGCGTCATCCGCGGCTGCATCACTACCCCCTGCTCGACGTACTGGAGCGCGGCGATACCGATCCGCAGGGCTGGCTGCAGCAGCTGGAGCGCGATGGCCTGCTGACCCGCGGGGAACTGCGGGCGCGCCAGCGCGAATGCGATTTCTGCGGCAGCGCGCACCTGAGCTTCATCGACGTCTGCCCCAGCTGCCGCTCGATCGACATCGACCAGCACGCCGCCCTGCATTGCTTCACCTGCGGCCTGATCGCCCCGGAGGACCGCTTCACCCGCGGCGGCGGCCGCTGCTGCCCCAAGTGCGGCACGCATCTGCGGCACATCGGCAGCGACTACGACCGCCCTCTGGAGACGACCTCCTGCCGCAGCTGCGAGCACGTCTTCGTCGAGGGCGAAGTCGTGGCGCGCTGCGCGGTCTGCGACCACTCGATGGCCCCCACCGCATTGCGCCTGCACAAGCTCTGGTCCTGGCGCCTGAGCAGCCGCGGCTGCCTGGTGGCCCAGGGCCGCAACCCGGCGCAGTCGCCCGCGCTGTTCGACGCCCAGCACTACGCCAGCCGCGAGCACTTCAGCCACAGCCTGGACTGGCTGCTGAAGATCGGTCGCAGCCAGGGCGGCACGCGCCTGGCCCTGCTGGGCCTGCGCCTGGGCAATGCCGTCACGCTGGCGGAGCAGTTGGGCGCCGGACGCGCATCGCAGCTGGTGGATGCTTTCGCCGAACGCCTGCGCGAACTGCTGATCGAGTCGGACCTCGCGACACGCCTGGACGCCGAGACCCTGTGCCTGCTGCTGCCCGGCGCCGACCGCGACCGCCTCGCACAGCTGCATGAAGCGGTCGGCCAGTTGCAGCAGCGCGCCGTGCAGCCGGAGGGCATCGGCCCGTCCTGGCAGCTTGCGAAGGTGATGGCGACCACCGCCGACGGGACGAACGCGGCATCGCTGCTGGAAGCGCTGGAGCAGCAATGGCAGCGGCCAGCCAGGGCGCGGGCGGCCTGACATGGACAGCATCTTCGTCAACCTGGTGTCCGGCTTCGCCGTCTTCCTGGCGATGGTCAGCGGCAGCGCCGAGGCACTGGTGCTGAAGTTCGCACCCTTCGCGCTGCTGCTGGAAATGCCGCTGTATCTGCTGACCTGGCTGGGCGTCATGCACTACCTGTGGCGCCGCCACACGCATCCGCCGGCGGAGATTCCCTACTACCCGCGCGTCACCTGCATCTGCAACGCCTACGCCGAGGGTCGCGACGTGCAGTATTCGATCCGCTCGCTGCTGGAGCAGATCTATCCCGGGCACATCGAACTGCTGCTCGTGCTCGACGGTGCCGTGGCCAACCGTGCGACCTATGACGCGATCAAGGAACTGATGCCGCAGTTCGGCGGTGGCGCCAACCGCTCGGTGCGCTTCATCCCCAAGCCGCAGCGCGGCGGCCGAGTCTCGGCCACCAACACCGGCCTGCTCTATGCCACCGGCGAGATCGTGATGGCGCTGGACGCCGACACCTCCTTCGACAACGAAATGGTGGCGCAGGCGATCAAGCCCTTTGCCGATCCCCATGTGGTCGCCGCCACCGGCCCGCTGCGCGCACGCAACGGCCAGAAGTCGATGATCACGCGCTTCCAGGCCGTGGAATACATGCTGGCGATCTACCTGGGCAAGGTCGGCCTGGCCGAGTGGAACCTGATCAACAACCTGCCCGGCGCCTTCATGATCTACCGCAAGTCGATCCTGGATCACGTCGGCGGCTGGAACACCGGCACCGGCGAGGACCTGGACCTGACGCTGCGCGTCAAGCAGTACCTCAAGCGCCACCCGGAACTGAAGCTGGTGTTCGCGCCCGGCGCGGTTGCGCATACCGAGGTGCCCGACACCTTCGCCGCCTTCTACAAGCAGCGCCTGCGCTGGGACGGCGACCTGTCCTACATCTATTTCCGCAAGCACTGGCAGGCCTTCTCGCCGATGATCGGCTGGCGCAACTTCATCGGCAGCACCTGGTACGGACTGCTGTTCCAGATCTTCCTGCCGATCCTGCAGGTGGGCTTCCTCGCCTGGATGCTGCTGTTCCAGCCGGCACCGTTCTTCATCGGCACGATGCTGCTGATCTATGTCTTCTACCTGACGATCACCGTGCTGCAGTTCCTGCTGTTCCTGGCGCTGCTGTCGGAACGCCCCGCGCAGGATGCGCGCTACTTCTGGGTGCTGCCGCTGATGCCGCTGTTCATGGTGTCGGCCCGCGTCTGGAGCGTGATCGCCACATTCCACGAATGGTTCAACCGCGCTCACCAGGACTCGCCCATGGGTCCGTGGTGGGTCATCCGACAAGGAGGCCCGCGATGAAACGCCTGCTGCAAACCCTCAGCTTGCTCGGAGTGCTGGCGGCGGGGCCGGCGCTGGCCGAGGAACTGCTGCTCGAGAACCTGCTGGGCGACACCGGCCATGCCGCCGGCGTGCTGCAGGCGGAGTCGGAACTCAAGGCCGCCGGCAGCGAGTTGGACCGCGACCGTGCCGAGAAGGGCTGGCGCGTCACCGGTGCCGCCGGCTACGGCCACATCCAGGACGTGGTCGATGAAGGCCGCTCGATCTCCTACCAGGCAGCACAGGCGCAGCTCGGCCTGAGCTACCCGCTGTTCGGCTCGGCCGAGAAGCAGGCCCGCGCCATCGGCCTGTCCAGCGGCAAGACCCAGGAAAAGAAAGTGCGCCTGGAAGCCGCACGGCGCCTGGCGCAGCTCGAACTGGAAGCGCAGTACGCACGCTACTGGGGAGCGCAGGAGAGCCTCAAGCTGGTCGACGCCTACCTGGAGAGCGAAGCGCAGTTGCTGCCGCGCCTGCAGCAGCGCCAGGACAAGCGGATGATGCTGGGCTCGCAGATGATCGACAGCGGCGCCGGCTTTGCCCGCGCGCGCAGCGACCGTGCCCAGCTGGTGGCGACGCGCAACGCCGCCCGCGCCCGCCTGGAGCGGCTTACCGGGCGCAAGCTCGGCGAACTGCAGGCCCGCGCCACCGAACTGCCGGAGGACGTAACCATGCCGGCCGGCGACGCGCTGCAGCGCCACCCGGACCTGGTATCGCTGCAGGCGCAGCGCGAGACGCTGCAGCGCCAGCAGAAGGACAGCCGCTGGTACGGGCTCGATGGCGCCTTCAACGTCAATGCCAATACCGTGCATGACACCACCAACTCCGAGACCGGCGGCAATGCCTTCGTCGGCGTCAACCTCAGCGCGCCGCTGGCCGTGGGCAGCGCCCGCCGCGCCGAGCGCAACCGCCTGAACGCCGAGCTGGAGACGCTGCAGCTGCGCTACCGCCAGCGCCAGGAGGAACTGCTGGCCGACATCGGCGGCGCCCGCGACAAGCTGGCGCAGCAGCGGGAAGAGACCGCCGCTGCCGCGCAGCGCTCGCGCGGCGCGCACGAGGCCCTGCGCGAGCGCCTGCGCCGCAGCGGCGTGTTCGCCGAGGACGGCATCGAGACCCTGGCAGGCAAGCTGCAGTCCTACTACGCCGCGGCGCTGGCCGAGATCGATACGCGCACGCGCGGCTGGATCGCCAACGTCGAGGCTCGCGCTTTTGCCCTGGCGGTGGCCGAGGACGCCGCACCGCCGCGCCGTGCGCTGCTGCCGGACTCCGGCATCGGTGAGCGCCTGGCCGAGCCGATCGTACTGGTGACGCGGCAGCTCGCCGGCAGCGGCCCGGCGCCGCGCCCGGCCGCTGCGGACAAGCTCGGGAGCGCAGCGCCCGCTCCCGCGCCGACACCGGTACCACTGCGCGCCGACCTGCCGCCTTCCGCTACGGCCGACTCCAACATCGAGGCCTCGCGCTGGCTCAAGCCAGTGCAGCCCAGGCCCGCGGCACGCTTCCAGATGGCCAGCACGATGGAAGGCGGCGCGGCCATTCCCACAGCGGCGGCGATGCCGGTGGCCTACAACACCGCCGGGTCGTCCGCCGCAGCTACCCCGGCGCCGCCACCGAAAGCCGGCAGCGCACGCGGTCGCGACGACATGGCGGTCTACGTCTGGAACAGCCAGGACCTGATCGGCAAGCAGCAGAACCGCGACCGCTTCTGGAAGCTGCTGCAGCGCCTGTCGATCGACCGCCTGCTGGTGTCGCTGGACGCGGCGCAGATCCGGGAGTTCCGCGCCCGTCCGGCGCCGCTGAGCGGCTTCCTGCAGAACGCGCGCAAGCGCGGCGTGAAGGTGGAGCTGCTGCTGGGCGATGCGGGCTGGATCGAGCCCAAGGGCCGCGAGCAGTTGGTGGAACTGATCTCGGGACTCTGGGACTTTCCCTTCGACGGTCTGCACCTGGATATCGAGCCGGACCAGGTCTACAGGCAGCCACTCGGCCGCGAACAGTTCGACAACTGGGTGAAGAGCATGCAGGCGGCGGCCAAGGCCTCACCCTGGCCGACCGCGATCAGCGTTCACCCGCGCTACTTCCGCGACGAGCCCTACAGCGGCTGGAAGCTCGGCGAGCGCCTGGCCGAGGGCGGCGTCAAGGACGTGACGCTGATGATCTTCA
Organism: Solimonas sp. K1W22B-7; assembly: GCF_003428335.1. GTDB lineage: Bacteria > Pseudomonadota > Gammaproteobacteria > Nevskiales > Nevskiaceae > Solimonas_A. Next base: position 206,164 of record NZ_CP031704.1, on the reverse strand, counting down.
ACTCGAAGCCGGAGAACGTCGCCAGCGTCGCCACGCCGATCCTGGCGGGCTCGCCGCAGCTGCGCTTCCGCGTGGCGCAAAGCGTGGAGCCGCAGCTGGACGCGGCCGAAAGCCATGCGAAGCGCACGCGCGCCGATTTCGAGAAGTCGATGAGCCGCCTGCAGCAGTTGCTGCAGGCGCAGGCCAACGCCGACGGCATCGTCGTGCAGGCATGGGCGGACCTGATGAGGATGGGTTATGAAAGTGAGATTCGTTAAACCGGAGCAGAGCGACCCCAGCCGCGATCGCGGCATCCAGGTGCCGTACGCACCGGGCAAGCGGCAGCTCGCGCGCTGGCGCTGGTACCTGATCCTGCTGGTGGTCAGCAGCCCGCTGCTGTACTTCGTCGGCAAGTTCCTGTGGGCCTCGGTGGCAGTGGAAGCCCCGGGCGTGATCGCCCAGGAGCAGATCACCGTGCGCACCCTGGGCCAGGGCTACGTCGAGGAGGTCTACGTGAAACCCTACGAGGAGGTCGCCGAGGGCGATCCGTTGGTGCGGCTCAACAACCCCGAACTGGAGGTGCGTGCCAGCCAGATCCGTGCCGAGCTGAAGGCCCTGCAGGGCATTCCCAGCAGCATCAGCGCCGAGCGCGGGCCGACCGTGAACCTGCAGGACCAGATCGAGATCGCGCGCGAGCAGAAGAGCTACCAGAGCCAGCGCATGAATTCCCTGCAACAGCTGGTGGACGAGGGCGCCGCCACCGAGGCCGAGCTTTCCGCAGCGCGCCGCGAGGAACAGCAGGCCTCGTCGCGCATCTCCGAGCTGTACCAGACCATGGCGGTGCAGAACCACGTGCCGCCGAGCGTGCCCAACACCGAGCTGCGGACCCGCGTGCTGTCGCTGCGCGCCGAGCAGGCCAAGCTGGAGGAACAGCTGGAGGGCCAGCTGGTGCGTGCCCCGCGCGACGGCCGCATCGTCGACCTGGCCGTGGTCAGTGGCGACCAGCTGGCGCTGGGCGGCAAGGTGGCGATGCTGGCACCGGTCGGCGGCGAGCTGCACATCGACACCTATGTGCCGCCGAAGTACGCCGAGGTCGCACGCTCCGGCCAGCGCGGCACGGTGGTGTTTCCCGACGGCAGCCGCCGCGAGGCCGAAGTCGCCTCGGTCCCGGAGGTGGCGCGCGAGATGCCTGCCGGCTACAGCCAGCCTTTCGGCGGCAACCCCGTCGGCGTGCTGGTGCGCATGCGCTTCGTCGATGGCGAGGTCATGCACGGCCGCATCAGCAACGGCCTGCCGATCCGTGTGCGCTTCGAGAACGACTGGGAGGGCGCCCGGCTGCCCAAGCAGATCGTGGCGCGCCTGGACAGCGCTTTCGGTGCGCTGCGCGAGCGCTTCACCACGGAGTCCTCGCCGCAGCAGCAGTCGGTGAAGAGCAAGGAGGCTTTATGAAAACGGACATCACCAAGACCCGCTCGCAGCGCTCATCGGGCAAGCACGCCCGGCTGCGCCGGGTGCTGGTCACCGGCGGTGCCGGTTTCATCGGCTCGCACACAGTGGAGGCCCTGTTGCGGCGCGGCTACGCGGTGCGGGTGCTCGACGACCTCAGCACCGGCAAGGCCGAAAACCTGCCGCTGGAGCACGCACGCCTGGAACTGCGCACGGGCAGCATCCTGGACCGCACGGAACTGGACTCGGCGATGCAGGGCATCGAGGGCTGCATCCACCTGGCCGCACAGGTTTCCGCCGCCCGCTCGGTGGAGGAACCGCTGGCCTCGGCCGAGCGCAACGTGATGGGGTTCATCAACGTCCTGGAAGCCCTGCGCCACCACGCCGTGCAGCCGCGCCTGGTGTTCGCCTCGTCGGCGGCAATCTACGGCGAGCCGCGCAGCCTGCCGCTGACCGAGGAGGCGGTAGCCAGCCCGACCAATCCCTACGGCCTGGAGAAATACGTCGACGAACTCTATGCCGATCTCTACCGGCGCCTGCACGGCGTCAGCAGCCTGGGGCTGCGCTTCTTCAACGTCTACGGCCCGCGCCAGGATCCTTCCTCGTCCTACTCCGGCGTGATCTCGCGCTTCATCGAGCGCATCGCCGCCGGCGAAACCCCAACCGTGTTCGGCGACGGCCGCCAGACGCGCGACTTCATCCACGTCGGCGACGTGGCGGTGGCGGTGGCCACCGCGCTGGATTCGGACTGCAACGGCGCCTGCAACGTCGCCACCGGCCGCCGCAGCGACCTGCTGGAACTGCTGCGCCTGCTCGGCGACTGCCTGGGCCAGGCGGTGCGCCCGCAGTTCGAGCCGGCGCGGCCCGGCGACATCCGCGATTCCTGCGGCGACCCCGCCCGCCTGCGCGAGCAGCTGGGCCTGGTCGCCGGATGCAGCCTCGAGGATGGCCTGGCCGACCTCGTCGCCAGCCTGTCCCTGCCGCCGCCGGCGCTGAAGCGCAGCGGCCCCCGCTTTGCCCTTCCCTAGGAGATCACCATGTGCGGACTCGTTGGCGCGGTCGCGGACCGCAACGTCGTACCGGTATTGATGGATGCCCTACAGCGCCTGGAATACCGCGGCTATGACTCCGCCGGCGTCGCCCTGCTGGATGGCGGCGACAGCGTTTCGGTGCAGCGCTGCGTCGGCCGCGTCGCCGACCTGGCGCGCAGCCTGCGCGGCGTCAGCTTCGACGGCGGACTGGGCATCGGCCATACGCGCTGGGCCACGCATGGCGAGCCGGCGGAGCGCAACGCGCATCCGCATGTCTCGCGCGGCGAGGTCGCGGTGGTGCACAACGGCATCATCGAGAACTTCCGCGAACTCAGGCGCGAGCTGCAGGCGGCGGGCTACGAGTTCCTGTCGGACACCGACACCGAGGTCATCGCCCATTTGCTGCATCGTCACATGTGCGGCGGCCGCTCGCTGGCGGCCGCCTTGCGCGCCGCATCCGCCGAACTCAGGGGTGCCTACGCCGTCGCCGTGGTCGCGGTGTCGGAACCTGAGACCTTGGTGGTGACGCGCCGCGGCAGCCCGCTGGTGATCGGCGTGGGCGACGACGGCCACTACGTCGCCTCCGACGTGACCGCCCTGCTGCCGGTGACCGCCCGCTTCGTATTCCTGGAGGAAGGCGACATCGCCGAACTGAGTCGCGGCGAGATCCGCATCCGCGACATCGATGGCGAGACGGTCGAGCGGCCGCAGCGGCAGCTGGCCTTGTCCAGCGAGGACGTCGACAAGGGCGCCTATCGCCACTACATGCACAAGGAAATCCACGAGCAGCCGCGCGCCCTGGCCGACAGCCTGCAGGGCCGCAGCGCCGGCGAGTCGGTGCTGGAGGACAGCCTGGGCTTTCGCGCGCGCGGCCTGGTGGAACGCATCCGCGCCGTGCACCTGGTGGCCTGCGGCACCAGCCATCATGCGGGCCTGGTGGCGCGCTACTGGCTGGAAGCCATGACCGGCCTGCCCTGCAGCGTCGAGCTGGCCAGCGAGTTCCGCTACCGCCTGCCGGCGGTGCCGCGCAACTGCCTGTTCGTGGGCCTGTCGCAGTCCGGCGAGACTGCCGACACACTGGCGGCGCTGCGCTACGCCAAGGAGTCCGGCTACCTGTCGACGCTGGCGATCTGCAACGTCGCCGAGAGCTCACTGGTGCGCGAGGCCGGCCTCAGCCTGCTGACCCGTGCCGGGCCAGAGCTGGGCGTGGCCTCGACCAAGGCCTTCACCACGCAGCTGTCCGCATTGCTACTGCTGACCGCCCTGCTGTCGCGCCGCAACGGGCCCATCGCCAGTGCCGAGGCGCCGATCCTGCGGCATCTGGCGCAGGCACCGGTGGCGGTGGAGGCGGTGCTGCGCCTGGAGCCGCAGATCGAAAAGCTGGCGCGCCAGATCGCGCGCCACAACCACGCGCTATTCATCGGCCGCGGGCCGATGTATCCCATCGCCCAGGAAGGCGCGCTCAAGCTCAAGGAGATTTCCTATATCCACGCCGAAGCCTACGCCGCCGGCGAGCTCAAGCACGGCCCGCTGGCCCTGGTGGACGAGCACATGCCGGTGATCGCGCTGGCGCCGGCCAGCGGCTGCCTCGACAAGCTGGAGTCCAACCTGCAGGAGGTGGCCGCCCGCGGCGGCCGCATCTACGCCTTCGCCGACCGCGCCTGCGCGATGGAAGACGGCCCCGGCATGCAGGTGATCTGCATGCCCGAGGTGAACGAACTGCTGGCCCCGATGAGCTACACCGTGGCGCTGCAGCTGCTGGCCTACCACGTGGCGCTGGTGCGCGGCACGGACGTGGACCGGCCGCGTAATCTGGCGAAGTCGGTGACGGTGGAGTGAAGCCCGATGCGGTGAATATGCCTTACATTCACCGCACATTATACGGCGAATAATTGCCCGTTCAGGGAATATGACCTATATTCACCGCATGAATGGCGGTGAATATAGGTATATCTGGCAATCCCGCGAATGGCCGCGCTGGCGTTACGACGCCGCCGCCCTGGCGGAGCCTTTGTCCCTGGTTCATCACGCCCAGGGACACCTCGCCGGCCGCATGACCGACCTGGGGATGGCACAGCGCGACGAGGCGACGCTGCGCACCTTCACTGAGGACGTGTTGAAGACCAGCGAGATCGAAGGCGACCGGCTGAGCCCCGATGCCGTGCGCTCCTCGGTGGCGCGGCGGCTGGGTGTCGATATCGGCGCCCTGGCGCCTGCCGATCGCCACATCGATGGAGTCGTCGACATGGTGCTGGATGCGACGCAAAACTTCGGCGCCGCCCTGACCCAGGAGCGCATCTGCGGCTGGCATGCGGCGCTCTTCCCGACCGGCTACAGCGGCATGCGGGCCATCCGGGTCGGCGCTTGGCGGGATGATCATGACGGCCCCATGCAAGTCGTTTCGGGCGGAGTCGGCCGCGAGAAGGTCCATTTCGAAGCGCCGCCGGCGGACCGGCTGCCAGCGGAAATGAACGCCTTCCTGCGCTGGTTCGACGACACCCCCCAGGAGGATCGCCTGCTTCGTGCAGGTATCGCGCATCTGTGGTTCGTCACGGTCCATCCGTTCGAAGACGGCAACGGTCGTGTCGCGCGGGCGGTGGGAGACTTGGCCCTGGCGCGGGCGGAAAACTCCTCGCAGCGCTTCTACAGCCTCTCCGCCCAAATCCAGGGCGAACGCAAGACCTACTACGAACTGCTGGAGCGCACCCAGAAGGGCACGCTCGACATCACCGAGTGGCTGCAGTGGTTTCTTGCCTGCCTATTGCGTGCGATCCAGCACGCGGAGGCGGGGCTATCCGATGTTTTGGCCAAGGCTACGTTCTGGCAGAGATGGGCCGCGATATCGATGAACGAGCGACAGATCACGCTGCTGAATCAGCTGCTGGATGGATTCGAGGGCAAGCTCACCAGCGGCAAGTGGGCAAAGATCGCGAAGTGCTCGACGGATACGGCGTTGCGCGATATCTCGAGTCTGGTGGAGTTGGGCGTTTTAAAGAAGTCAGGAGCGGGCGGACGCAGCACAAGCTACGAACTCGTATCTTGACCTGGCATCAAGCAACGAGATTCGCTAGGCACTGCGCGCTTCGGCGCCATCACTTCCGCTTTGGCGAGTCACCTCAGCTTCGTAGCTATGAACCGAGCCTAGTTAAATTCTCCTTTAGGCTTCGCGCTTTCCCAGATTTTTCTCGCCTTAGTGTAGTCACCCCTTATTTTTTCGAACTCCGCAATCTCGGCGCTTACGAAAGCAGCTGAAAGCGGAAGCTGCTGATACTCCAGACTATGTGAGTGTGCATCGATGAAGCGGGACAGCACCGCCATCTTCTCATGCACCCTTAGTGCGATCGCCTCATCGAAGTACACCTGATTCAGGGTAAAGGTGATGTTCTCCCGCCAGCGTCGGACGACGTTGCCAAAGAGCTTCTTCTGGATAAAATCTTCATAGGCCGTGCGGAGATTGCCACACGCCTTCTCCAAATGACCTCGTTGTGGATGCCCTGAGAGCAGATTAGCCTCATTCAGGTGAATCTTCGCCCTGTTGAAGGCCGCCCCCTCATACTCCTCATGAGGGAATGCTAAAACGTCAACACATCCGGAACCATCTTCTTCCCCCTTACATACGGTGTGCCCCGTGAACTTGACTCCCTTGGCTGCAGCCGCTGCGGCCAGGTAGCTTGTGAATAGAATGTCATGGGTAAATACGATGACTTGGCGGGCGGAAGCCTCGCCAACCAGGCGCTTGGCTATGGACTCCTTTCGAAGGTGATCCATTGACGTCACCGGATCGTCGAAGATAACCCCCGAGCAGCTACCATTGATCTCGACTTCGGTCAGGAAGTCAGCCAATGCCGCAGCGGTCTGCTCCCCCTCACTCAAAACGTCTGAGGGCTCGAAATCGCCGCGACTTGCGCTGACTATTTCGATTTGACGATCTGTCTTGCCTGCATCTCCCGCGAAGCGAAACTTTACCGGCAGATGAAGTTCAAGCAGTTCGCAGTTCTCCGTAAATTTGTCGACGAATCCTTGTGCAACGAGCCTCTTAGCAAGATCCGTCTGTTTTGTCGTGACTTCCCGTTGAATGCTCGCAAATGTCCGTAGCCGTTCCCTTCCAATGTCCACCCATTTGAAGCTCGTTACAGCATTTACAACATCCGTGTACGTACCGGAAAGAATCCTTCGATCTTCCAGCAAAATCTTTTCCTCTAGCAGAGGCGCAAGGAGCGTTTCCGGATCCTTTTGGATCAGACTAAGAGTTTCAATTCCGATGCGCTGACTCAGCTCCTTAATCCGCTGCGAGACAGAATCAATCGAGGGCGTAGCCGAAGAAAGTGAAAGGCTGGCTATGGAATCGTCAAGGGCACCTTTTAGGGCTTCGATCTGCGCAACATGCGCGGCCACGTCTGCTTCTAAGGCGACATCAAGATCCTTGAGCACGCGTCGCGCCGCGCTGTCTGGACTGAAAATCCCTGTATTCGTCTTCCGCAGTCTTCCGCTCAGCACATCGAGCTCTAGTTCACCCCCCTTCAGCTGGTTCTCCACATCACTTGTCGCCACCTGATAGAACCGGGACAAGCGATCGAATGCGTCATTTTGCAGCTCTTGTTGGCACAGCACGCAACGCGGGATAATTTCCAACGCCGGCGGGAAGGAATCGCCAGGAAAGGCTTCATTGTTATAAGAAACTGCGGCAGCGATAAGCTCACGCCAGAACTGAGTCCCGACTGGTTGGACCGGCTCATTTCCAAGCTGGGCAGCCGAGAGCGCCGCAGACTTTTCCTTGAGGTGCTGTACTTTCTGTATCTCTTGCCCAATCTTCGACACAAGATCTGAATCGATAGCATTGGATAGTGCAATCAACGTCGCTCGTAACGCATCTAGATCGGCGATCTTCTGACGATTCTGTTGAACGATCTGCTTCGAATCTCCACTGCGAAGTTCCTGTATCTTTTTTGACACCAGTTCCAGGCGATCTAGCTCAGCATTTCCAAATACGGCCAATTTATCGAGTTCTGTAGTGTCAGTTTTGGCACTCAACGTCCTCAAGGCTTGTCCCACAGTGGATTCACTTCCAGCAATCGCGAACCGGTCTGCCACTGGCAGCCTGGCGCCAATGTCGATCTTCAGTTGCGCCTGAAGCTTGCTGAAGACATCCACCATACGCGGGAATACGTCAAATAGGTAAGGCATAACCTGAAATGACTTTCGCTCATCCAAATGCACTCTTATGCAAGTGGAGTCAAAGACAGCAAAGTTGTCGCGCAACTTCGGGCACGGCTGTTTATGCATATATGTGGCGTCAGTGCCATCAGCGAACTTGAACTTCGCAGTTGGCTCGGGCTGCGCCACAAGATTGATTCGGACGTCTCCCAATATTTCGGTATCACGCGATCTGGTAAAGCATGCTGCTTTAAGAACGCGGGCATACCCCGACTTACCGGAGCCGTTGGGACCATAGACAACCGTGAGCATCGGGCCAAAGGTCAATGCCTGGCCTGCTTTCAGGGCATTGACGCCCGAAACCTCATGCATCAAGACTAGGTGAGCGCGTTCTTCGAGGGGAGTGTTATTGAACTGGGGCACTACTAGTGCGTAATCGTTACGAACGCCACCATGCGAAACCAAACCAAAATCAATCAAGAGCTCTCTGTAAACTTGATCAAAATCGTTCTTCGAAAGTTCATTTGTGGCAACAAGCTTCGCCAATAGACATTGCTGCCAGACCGGCAAATCCTTCTGCCAAGAAGACAACTCGTCAAATATGTTGAACGAAGTGCTTGCCATCTTTACCCCGAGAACTAATCCGCCTGTTGAAGGTTCTGTGCTAATCCATGTGACCGGCTGCCTCGATACGACAGTCGAAGCCCATCTCCTGAAACAACCTCCCGATAGACCTCATCAACTATGGGCGATAAGATTCGCGCGTAGTAGGAAGACAAGGATCGCCTACGGCTCAAGTTACTCCTGATTCACATGTCAGGTTTTCCAAAAGCATCCATGTGCGGTGTGCCGATTTTCTGCCGCGCGCTCCCGAATCGCCAGCGGTTCATCCTATATTGTTGTTAGAACCGTTTATGAGATCAATCTCGTGATTAGTAGAAACACCTCCCTCGCTGTGGCGACGGCCTACATACAAAAATTCACTTATCGGTCTTCCGGGTCTGGCCATCAAACAGCGAAGGACCATGTTTACAGTGACACACTGTATGAATTCCTTTACGTACGTGATTACGAAGCGTGGTTCTGTAATGCTGCGAGAAGGCCAATCTATATAAGAAATCTCAAGGACTGGTTTCTGCAGCTTCACACAGGGGAAACCCTAGCAAACGCCACCCCGAACTGGCCTTGGGATAAGCGCCAAAAGTTGGGTCAACAGTATTTGCGTAGCCTCGCGCGAGATTTCCTGCGCTCGTACGAGAGTGAAAAATCAAACAGCTGGACACGCGAAAAGGAGGAGAAAGTTTCCGGATCTCTTCTACGTAGCATCGAGATTGATGGCTTTGTTTTTCGTGACGGCGATCTAGTCCAGGTCGAAATGGATGTGCTCGACGTGGATCAAGAGAAGGGCCTCCTCGCAAGACTGTACGAGGCTCTGGCGCTAGGGAAGAAGCAGGATGCTTTTGAGTTCCTTGCGCTATCCGAGCGACACTATATTGAGAGCCGGTGGTCGGACTGCATCGCCAATTGCCGCAAGTTTCTCGAGTTAACCCTGCAAGAGGGAGCCCTTGCGCTCTCCCTTGCAAAGCAAAAGAACTTTCCGCCTGAGTCAGTGGAAAGACCAGTGGAAGTGCGTCAGTTCCTTGAGCGCGAGGGCCTGATCGAAAAAAAGGAGCGCGAATCGCTCGATAAGATATATGGGCTCCTTAGTCACACAGGCAGTCACCCATATATGGCCGAGAAGGACCAAGCGAGACTGCTCCGACAACTCAGCATGACCTTGAGTCAGTTCGTGCTTCTTCGACTAGAGGGTGCGCTGAGGTGACTTCCAGCCGTGTTGCCTCTCCGCAGTTTCCGGCCATTCGGACGGCTAAACTCAATCGTTAGCCGTCAAAGCTAACAACCGCCCATCCGGCTATCACCGCCGTTCAAGTAAAAACTACTGCAATTTAAGTAGGTTAAATCCTACGGGCGATGCAACTATCCTCCTGGTCAATTAAACGCCGGCCGCCGCGCCAAAAGCTACAGCGGACCGGCATTTCCATGGAGGAAGTGATGTCGCCGAGCCGTCCCCCCGCCCTCGCGCCGCGCCTGGCCGTGCCTGCCACCCTGTTCCTGGCCGCTGGCTGGGCCGCTCCCGCCGCCGCCGGCTCCTTCGACCTGTTCGGACTGGATGCCAGCTACCAGCTGCAGGGCACCTATGCCCTGGCGGTGCGCACCGAGAAGCCGCATGACGGCATCATCAACACCGCGCCCAGCCAGGAAATCCCGATCCCGGATTTCCTGAAGTTCCCGGAGTCCAACAACTACGACGACGGCGACCGCAACTTCCGGCGCGGCGACATCGTCAACAACCGCGTGTCGCTGCTCGGCGAACTGCAGCTCAGCCGCGGCGACTACGGCATGCTGGTACGCGGCGACGCCTTCTACGACCGCGTCTATCGCGGCTACAACCACAACGATTCGCCCGAGACGCTCAACCGCACCGAGGGGCGCCACAACTTTCCGTTTGAGGGTGAGGCCACCGCTTTCTCGGACGAGACGGCGTTCTACGACGGCCGCCGCGCGCGCCTGCTCGACGCCTATGCCTACGGCTCCTGGTACGTCGGCGAATCCGGCGCGCTGAACCTGCGCATCGGCCGCCATATCGCGGCCTGGGGCGAGAGCCTGTTCTTCTCCGGCATCGCACTGGCGCAGTCGCCGGCCGACGCGACCAAGGCGGCGGTTCCGGGCGCCGACGTGAAGAGCATCCTGCTGCCGGTCAACCAGATCTCGATGCAGTTCGCGCTCAACAGCGACTGGACCCTGCTGGGCCAGTACAAGCTGGAGTACAAGGAAACCGAGCTGAACCCGGTGGGCGAATACTTCTCGGTCAGCGACGTGGTGGGCCCGGGCGCGCAGTTCATCTACGGGATCGAGAACCCGCTGTACCTGGCGAACCTCTCGGACCTGAACCTGCTGTCCTCCGACCTGCCGCAGACGGTGGACCTGCTCAACAACCTGCTGCACCTGAACCTGCCGATCGGCGGGGTCACCGGCCTCCTCGGCGGGCTGCTGGACCGCCTCGACCCGCTGCTGCCCGATCTCAACCTGCCGCTGGGCCTGATCCCGCAGCCGAACACGCCGCGCTACATCAACGTCGAGCGCAAGGCCGACATCCGCCCCAGCGACCACGGCCAGTGGGGCCTGGGCCTGAAGTACCAGGTGACTTCCGAGACCAACGTCGGCCTCTACCGCCTGCGTTACCACAACACCACGCCGGCGCCGGTGCAGAACTACGACTACGCCGTGCTGCTGCCGGGCATCGGCAACGCACCGCCCCTGACCACCGCGGCGCTCGGACTCAAGGTGCCCACCACCTACAACATCCGCTACTTCGACGGCGTCGACATGACCGCGATGAGCTTCTCGACGACGATGTTCGGCGTGAGCGTCGGCGGCGAAGCGATCCTGCGCGAGGGCATCGACCTGCTGGTGGACGTGGACGGCGGCCTGCTCGGCCCGGTGCCCACGCCCAGCCGCGGCGATGTGGCGCAGGGCCTGCTGTCGGGCCTGTACACCACCGGCCCGGCGCTGTTCTGGGACTCGCTGACCGTGGTCGCCGAGGGCAGCTATATCCACGTGCTCGACGTGGACGATGCCTGCGGCCCGACCAGCTGCTCGCACGACCTGACCTACACCAACGACGCCTGGGGCTATTCCTTCCTGTTCCTGATCGACCGCAAGAACATCGTCGACGGCTGGGACCTGCAGATCCCGCTGTTCTGGCAGGGCGTGGGTGACGGCCACTCCTCGCTGCTGTCGGGCCTGGGCTCGCTGATGGGCGAAGGCGACCGCCGCGCCAGCGTCGGCGCCAACTTCACCCGCCTGCAGCAGTTCACCGTGGGCGTCAGCTACAACGCCTACCTCGGCGACCCGGACTTCAGCGAACGGCCCTACGCCGACCGCGACTTCGCGGCATTCACGATGAAGTACCTGTTCTAGGCAGGCGCAATGAAGCGGCGTTCGCCCTCGTGGCGAACGCCGCTTTTTTTGTGCGCGTCCCCTGTTTCGGGGCTCGAACCCCGGCGGGGCTTGGAGTATTAATGGCGGATGACTATCGCCACCGACAAACGCCCCGCCCGCTGGGCCCGCCGCAGCGAGGCGCGCCCCGGCGAACTGGTCCAGGCCGCCCTGGAGCTGTTCGTCGAGCGCGGCTACAGCTCCACGCGCCTGGATGACGTGGCGCAGCGCGCCGGCGTCAGCAAGGGCACGATCTATCTCTACTACGGCTCCAAGGAAGAACTGATGCGCGCGGCGATCCGCCTCGCGGTGCAGCCCAAGCTGCAGTTCGCCGAGCAGATGATGGAGCGCTCCGACCGCAGCACCCGCGAGATGCTCAGCATGATCGTGGCCAACTGGCTGGAGGACTACACCCGCACCCCGGGCCCCAGCCGGGGCATCCTCAAGCTGCTGGTTTCGGAATGCCGCAACTTTCCCGAACTGGGCACCTTCTACGTGGAGGAGGTGGTGCAGCGCGGCCGCGGCTTCTGGCTGAAGCTGCTGCAGCGGGGGATTGCCCGCGGCGAACTGCGCGCCATCGACCCCGAGGCCTACCTGGCGGTGATCACCGCCCCGCTGACCTTCCTGTCGATCTGGCAGCACTCGCTGGGCCTGTTCGAGAAACCTTCCATCGACGCACGGGTCTATATGGAAACCTACCTGGACGTGCTGTTCGAGGGCCTGCGTCAGCGGACCTGATGGCATGGCCGTTGCTGGACTGATGACACCATGAACACCCCGGACCTGAACCTGCCCGAGTGGCAATGCCTCCTGCGCTGCGCCCGCGGCCAGCGCGTTTCCGATTGCGGCCTCGCCACCCTGGCGCGGCTGGAACAGCTCGGCCTGATGATCCGGGCCGGCACCGGCCACCACCTGGTCACGGCGCGGGGCCTGCAGCTGCTGGAGCAGGCGGCCTCGCCAGCGCCACGGGCCCAGCGGGTCCTTGCCGACGGCACGGCGCAGGCCGCGGTTTGAACCCACCCGATTCTTCGCGGGAGCGGCTTTAGCCGCGATCTTCTGGTATTGCCAGACTAAATCGCGGCTAAAGCCGCTCCCACGAAAGCATTCGCCCATAAAAAAGCCGGCGCGTGGGGGCGCCGGCAGGTCATCCGGGGATTCCGGATGGAGGAGGAAGTGGTGCTGGCCGCCATTTTCCGTGGCCACCCGACCTCCCGCCTCGTCCGCTTGCAGGCGGCACATGCACTTCGCCCACTCGAACCTTGCCGCCCATTGCAGGCTGCACGACCGGCCGTCGGATGACTGCGTCCTTATGTGACGCAGCGAACTGAATTCTCAGGAAAAATCCTCCAGGATGGCGACAGTTTCGTGGCGGCAAGGAGCTTGCGCTTGCAGCTCTGCCTGCCCACGGGGGAAACAGACATGAAGAACCAGATCACCACCGCCGCCATCGTCCTGGGCCTGCTCAGCGCCCTGGTCGCCGTGCCGCTGCTGTTCCGCCAGGCCATGGACCTGCTGTTCGTGCAGCCGGGCGGCTGGCAGGTCTGGCTGTTGCTGGGCTCCGCGGTCTTCGTGATCGAGCAGGTCAGCGCCAGGATGGGTGCCGCCCCGCGCCGCCGCACGGCGCTGGCCAGGGCCCGCCAAGGCGCCTAGGGCAGGCGCTCGATCCGGAATACCCGCGCGGATTGCCGCGCGGGTATCGCAATCTCGATCCCCTGCCGCAGCTGCGCCGCATCCACTTCCTGGCGCTGCGTTTCTCCCGGCGCCTCCAGCAGCCGATACCTCCCCGCCGGCACATTGCGCAGCCTGATCACGCGGCTCGCATCCCCTGAATCCTGCCGGTACACCAGCAGGGCCCCGCGCCCGGTCTCCGGGTTCCAGGGCTGGAAGGCGGCCCAGCCGTCGCCGGCGTAGGGGTCTTCCTCGATCAGCGGGTAGGTGAAGCCGGCGAACTCCTCGCGGTGCGCCTTGTAGTAGTCCATCCAGGCGCGGATGCGCGGGATCGCCGCCGCCGGGATTTCCGTCAGGTCGTTGAAGAAGCTGATGTGCGACAGCAGCGCCACCGCCATCTGGTAGTCGGCCGACCACTTGTCGAGATCTCCCGTACGCAGCGCCGCGCGGCCCAGCGCGTAGGGCGGCAGGTACGGCGTCAGCAGCCAGTTGGCATGCAGCGAGGCCTTGGGCTCCGGCGAGCCGTTCTGGTACCAGGTGGGGCCGCGCGCCAGCGCCTCGAAGGGGAACAGGCGGTAGTCGTTGGTCTCGTCCATCTGGATCGTCACGTCCGGATGGTCGGCGATCACGCGGTCGAGCATCGCCATGAAGGACTCGCGGTAGGCGTACATGTCCACCGGGTAGAGGCCGGCGCAGTCGAACCAGGCGGTGAAGTCGAACTTGAAGTAGCGCACGCCCCAGGTCTCGACCGCCTCGCGGATGCGCGACTCGATGTGGTCGATCGCCTTGCCGTCGCGCCCCAGCGCCTCCGGGTTCCACTGCACGATGCCGGCCTCGTTGGAGCCGTCGTCCGGCTGCGCCTGGTTGACCAGCAGCAGCGCGGCGCTGATCGGCAGGCACAGCCATTGCGGGTTGTCGCGGAAGGCCTGCGAGCTGGGATGGAAATGCAGCGGCGACATCCACAGGCCCAAGTTCATGCCGGCCGGCCGCAGCTGTTCCTGCACGGCGCGGAATTCGGCGTCGGGGAAGCGCGCGTCGAACTTCGCGTCGCTGCCGCGGCGCGGATCGTGGCAGCGCGCGTCGGGCACGTCGGCGTCCGGGCACCAGTCGCCGGAGCGCGCCTGCCAGCCGTCGTCGAAGATGAAGGTCTCGATGCCGATCCGCTTGGCCACCGCCAATTGCTGCTCGAAGGCGGCGAAGTTCATGTCGTCCTTGGCGCCGCTGGAAATGGCGTTGGAATCGACGTTGTTGGAGTTGAAGCTGATCTCGCGGCGGTAGGGCGGCATGCGATGCCCGGCGAGGTACTTGTAGTGCTGCCAGGGCTCGTCGTCGGCATCGCGGCCCAGGCCGGTGAAGACCGTCTCCAGGCGCATCGGTGTGCCCGGCAGCAGCACGCGGTGGCGCCCGGGCCCGGAGCCGGGGTTCTCGATATGCGCGGATTCCTCGAGCGGACCGAGGATGATCACGTCACGCCCGAAGTCCACGCCGGCACGGGCGCGCCCACCCTGGTAGCCCATCACCGAGGACGCCAGGTCGTTGCGTTCCAGCACGTAGAACAGGCTGGCACCGGAGGCGTCGGCCACCGACAGCCATTGCGCGGTGCCGGAGACATTGTCGCCCGTCGTGGTCTGGCGCCAGCTGCCGCCGTGCGCATCGCCGATCAGCAGCGGCGGGCGCTGCCATTCCGGATCACGCCAGTCGGCACCGGCGCGGAAGGAATGCAGCTGCGCTTTCAGGCCTTCTCCCGTGGGCCGCGCCTGGTCCAGCGTGTAGCCGGACAGCAGCAGCGGCACCGGGCTTTCGATGCGCGTGTCCTGGCGCATGCCGGCGATGCCGGGATACATCTCGACACTGCGCACCAGGCGCAGGCCCAGCGGCAAGGCACTGAGGCCGGCGGGAATCAGCGTGGTGGTGATGCGGACCGCGCCGTTAGCCAGCGTCTCCAGCTGCGGCTCGCCGCTGACGATGAAGCGATCGGCGACGTCCACGCCGGCGAAGGCCAGCGCGATGTCGGGGGTGTCGGCAGTCCAGCGGCGGCCGCTGCGCAGGTCGCTGAGGCTCTCGGTGCGCCAGGGCGAGCGCGCCCAGCGGCGCTCGACCAGGCCGTTGGAGAGGACGATGCGCTCGGCGTCGATGCGGGCTTCGACGCCGGCGGGCGTTTCGACCACGCGCGGCGGCGTGGGGGCGTTGACGGGGGCGCTGCTGCCGCAGGCGGCGAGCGCCATCAGCAGTAACAACGACAAAACCTGCCGGGCAGAAACCGGTTCGCTCGCTCTGTTCATGGCACACACCCAAAAGCTTCCAATCCGCTGTCGCTCAATGATGGTGGCGTCGACTCCGACGCCCAGTCCGCATCCGGCAGCATCGCCGTATCCATGCGCACCGTTGCCGCGCCGCGCGGCAGCAGCAGCCAGCTGCCCTCCAGCGCCTGGCCATCCAGCGACAGGCCGTTGACGAAGGGCCGCAGCGGCCCCGCGCCCGGTGCTTCGATCACCAGGTCGCCGCCGGGGCGGTGCAGCGTGACCTTCTCGAAGGCCGGGCTGCCGACCACCGCCAGCGGCGCACCGGGGTTCATCGGGTAGAGGCCGATCAGGGTCCAGGCCAGCCAACCGGACATGGCGCCGAGATCGTCGTTGCCGGGCAGGCCCAGCGGCGTCGGCGCGAACAATGCGGCGGCGGAGCGCGCGACGATCTGCGTCTTCCAGGGCGCGCCGGCGTAGTTGTAGACATAGGGCGCCTGCACGTCGTGCTCGTTGCCCGGCGCATACTGGTTGCCGTAGTAGGCCAGGCCGAACAGCGTGATCTGGCTCTGCAGCAGCGGCCACAGACCCGGCGCGAGGTTGGCCGGCAGCAGGAAGAAGGTATCGAGCCTGGCCTGCACCGCGGCCTGCCCGCCCATGCGCTCGACCAGGCCCGGCAGGTCGTGCATCGCCAGCCAGCTGTACTGCCAGGACGTGCCCTCCTGGAAGCCGTAACCCAGCTCCGGCAGGAAAGGCGTGAGCCAGCTGCCGTCCTCGTGGCGCGGGCGGATGAATCCGCTCTGCTCGTCGATGAGGTTGCGGTAGTTGAGCGACTGCTGCGCCAGGCGCTGCGCCTCGGCGGCATCACCGCTGCTGGCCGTCATCAGCGCCAGCGCGAAATCGGCGATGCCGTACTCCAGCGTGGTGCCGGCCTCGCGCGGGCCGCCTGAGAGCACCGCCAGGGGATTGGCCGGCTTCTCCACCGGCAGGTAGCCCGTCGCCAGCGCCTCGCGCCGCGACTGCTCCAGCGCCTGCATCGCCGCCAGCAGCGGTGCGCGTTCGGCGGCGGGCACCAGGCCGCGGCACCAGCCTTCGCCGATGAAGGGAATCACCGGGTCGCCGGACATGTGCGAGGCGTCCACCGGCCCCTGCTGCCAGCGCGGCAGCCGCCCGCCCTGCTTCGAGAAGTCCAGCAGCGAACGCAGCATGTCGCGGTAACGCGTCGGCTGGATCTCGGCCAGCATCTGGTTCTGGCCGCGATAGCTGTCCCACAGCGAGTACTGGCTGTAGTGCGGCCGCGCGCCGGCATGCACGGCATTGTCCGGTCCCCGGTAGCGGCCATCGACGTCGCTGTGCAGGTTGGGGAACTGCTGGATGCGGTACAGCGCGGTGTAGAAGGACTTGCGCTGGTCGTTGCTGCCGCCCTCCACTTCCACCCGCGCCAGCTCGCCTTGCCATTGGGTGCGCAGCCGCTCGCGCTGCGCGTCGAAGTCGCGACCCTCCAGCTCGGCGAGGTTGCGGCGCGCGCCGGCCAGATCGGTGAACGACACCGCGATCATTGCCTGCACCACCGATGGCGCATCGTCGAAGTCCAGCAGCAGCGCCAGGTCCTCGCCCTCCACCGCGACGCCGGGCTGCAACTCTTCGCCGCCGCGCGTGGAGGCACGGAATGGCGCATCGAGGCGCAGCGCGAAATAGACGGTGTAGCCGTCGGAGGAATCGACGCTGCCGCTGAGCAGGCCATCCGGCTCCAGCTGCGCGCGTGCCGGGTGATAGCCGGCCAGATCGCGCGAGACATCCAGCAGCAGCCGCGGCGCGCCGCGGCCATAGCGGTAGCGATGCATCGCCACGCGCTCGCTGGCGGTGATCTCGGCGGTGACGCCGTAGCGCAGCAGGCCGACGCGGTAGTAGCCGACCTCGGCGCGGTGATCCAGCGGGTTCAGCGGCGAAGCGTAGGCCGGCACCGGGTTGGGCCAGCCGAGTTGCGACAGGTCGCCCGGCGTCAACTCACCGGTGAAGGGCAGCAGCGGGAACTGGCCGCCCTTGGGCGCACCCGCGGACATATGGATCTGCGAAAAGCCAGTGACCAGCAGGTTCTGCACCGAGTACCCACCGTAATTCAGCGGCCCCTCGGTGTCCGGTCCCGGCTGCACCATGCCGAAAGGCGCAAAGGGCCCGGGATTGACGAAGCCGGGCGGGAAACTGCCGATGAAGGGATCGACGTAGGCCGCCAGGTCGCCGCTGGCCGGCGGGGGCGGATCGGCGACCATGGCGCCGCCACCGCTGGCGGTTCCTTCCGTAGCGCCGGGCGGCGCATCGCTGCGCGTGCCGCAGGCGGCCAGCAGCAGGGCCAGCAGCCCTGCTGTCGCCGCACGAGTGCCGCGCCTGTACAAAGACCGGTCCCGCAAAACGCCCCCCGGCGTTGCACGAGCCGGTATCCCTTTCGTACCGCAGGGAGAAAAAGTCACCGTCGCCATCCCCACCCCGGTGCATCCTTGTCCGTCTAAAACAGAACCTGCGATGCGCCCCCCGACGCACCGCAGGCCTGCCCCCTCAACGCACGATGTGCGTCCCGGTGTTGCCGTCCTGGTCGTAGGCGCGGATGCGCGCCTTGTCGCCGGTGCCCAGGCTCACTCCCACCTTGCAACCCTTGCCCTGCGCATCGCAGGAGGCCGCGAAGGTTTCAGTCGTACCGCTTGCACGCGTCACCTGCAGTTCCGCGCGCTGGAACTGTCCACGCCGCGCCCAGGGCCTGAAGCTGCACGGGTCGCAGATGCGCGCCTCGCCGTTGTCGGAGACGAACGGGAAGGGGCTGCCCTCGTAGCTGCGCGGGTAGACGATGTCGGCGACGTCGAAGCGCACTTCGTCCAGGGTGACTTGCGGCGTGGCGATGGCGATGCCGTCCCACACCGAGACCGCAAAAGGCTCCGAGCAGAAGGCATAGGGCACGGTGGCGAAACCCTGGCGAGACTCGCCTTCGACGCAGAAGCGATAGCTGCCCGGCGCGGTGCTGCCCATGCGTGCCGGGAAGGCGGTGTAGGCCTCGTAGCTGGCACTCCAGATCCATTCCTGCATGCCGGTGTAGGTGCGCAGCACGCCGGGCAGGCCGTCGGGGAACTCCACGCGCACCGGCACTTCGCCGCTCTGGTCGGCATGCGGCAGCCACACGCCCGGCGCGGACTCGCGCTCGACACGCACGCGCGGGTTGTCCACCGCGGTGGAGCCGCCGCGCCACTGGAAGTGCGCGGCATTGAAGCGCGTGATCGCCGCCGGCTGCTGCAGGGGCTCGGGCGTGCCGGAGTCGTTGGGCAGGCCGGCATTCCAGGCGTCGAAGGCCGCGCCGCTGAGCGCGCCGACGGTGGTGGACATGATCTGCTGCCGCACTTCGTCGATCGCCGCCAGCGGATCGAGCAACTCGCCCGACAGCGCCGCGCCACCCTGCATGCTCGCCGCCATCCGCACCAGGCGCGTGGCCATGTAGTCGGCCGTGTGCGGTCCGTAGGAGGTCAGCGCCTTGCGGTAGCTGTCGCGGCTCTGGTACTCGCGGTAGCTGACGGTGTAGCCGTTGTAGTCACCGGCATGGCCGACGCCGACCGCCAGCCTGTAGCCCGGCGCGTTCAGGTCCTGGATCTCTTCCCTGGTGAAGTTGCCCCAGAGTTTCGTGATATCGGCGTTCTCGCTGCCGGCAGTGAGCGCGTTCGCCGGCAGGTCCCAGCCGCGCGCGTCGTTGTGCACCTGGGCGCGCACGCGGGCGATGGCCTCGGGCGCGAAGTTCTCGCCGGGCACCGTCGTCGCGTTGAGCGGATCGGCCGGATCGAAGTAGGTCTTCTGGATCGCGCAGGCCTGCGCATACGCGGGATCGCCCTTGAACTCCGGCATCAGGCAGGCCCAGTCGAAGCCGTCGTAGATGTCGCCGCGCGTGCGGTTGAGGCGCGACTCGAGGTTGAGGATCAGGTCGGACTGCGCCTCGCAGGCGCAGGAGGCCAGCAGCACGTCGCCCAGGCGGAAGGTCTGCAGCTTCAGGCGCAGGTTCTCCTCGACCACGCCGAGGGACGGCGCGTCGTAGTGGTCCGGGATCGGGATGTTCTCGGCCTTGAGCAGCGCGTAGAGCTGCGCGGTGCGGCCGGTCAGAGGATCGGCACCGGGAATCTGGATGCGCGTGCAGTCCGGCAGGCCCACCACCGGCACACCGATGTCCCCCCTGCGGTGGGTTCCGTGCGGCAGTTGGAGACGCTGGGGTAAGGATGCGACAGCGGCCCCGGCACCCAGGCGGTGAGATGGTCCACCTCGAAATCGCCGGACAGCGGCACGCGCGCCTGCGCCGTGCCGATCTGCTGCCAGGCCTTGGCGATGTCGTCGGCCAGGAAGCGCGCGTTGCGCTCGGTCTGCACGTAGCCGGAGTGCTGCCAGTCGCGGATCACGCCCTGGCCCGGCGGGCAGGTATCGCTCTCCGGCGCTTCGCCGTCTCCCTTCCAGCGGCCGCAGACCCGGGCGCGGTCGTCGAGCATCTCTTCGGGATTGCCGCTGTTCTCGGCGCTGCCGACGTCGCCCTGGCTGAACACCAGCGGCGCGCCGATCTCGCGCTCCACCCAGCGCTCGAGCGGGCCGAGGTAGTCGGCGCTGTGCAGGTCATGCGGGTCGAGGCTCTCGGGGTGCTCGCCCCAGTTGACCCAGACCGCCAGCGGCTTCGGCGCCTGCGGATCGCTCAGGTCGTCGAAACGCATCACCACCAGGCCGTGGTCATTGAACTCGCGCGGATAGCCGGCCGGCGTGCCGTCGTCGGCCACCGCGGTACGCACGACATTGCCCTTGTAGACGCGGTGGCGAATCTGCGTGGCGCCCATGCGCACCGGCTTCATGCTGGCGGCGGCGGTCTCGATGGCCTGGGCCATGGCGCGCGCCTGGTGCTCGAAGAAGCGCGCGTCGAACACGTCCTGGAACACGAACAGGCCGGCGGCCAGCGTCGAGGAGTAGGCCGAGCTGTGGTTGTGGGTGACGTGGTAGAGGATCTGGTCGTAGCCGATGCCGGAATCGCCCTGGTCCAGCAGCTGACCGACGCGGCGCAGCAGCATGTCCTGCGCCAGGTAGTTGTCGGTCTTCAGCAGCGCGATGCGCTTGCCGTTGGCCCCTTCGACCACGATGGCGCGCGCGGTCAGGCGTGACTGCACGCCGTAGCTGGCGTGCTTGAGCTTGTGCGTCAGGAAGGGATCGAAGTCGCCGTTGATGATGCCGCCGAGCGTGTCGGTGGCGTACTCGCAATACTGGCCGGCGCAGTAGCCGACGTCGGGCGTCATGTCGGCCACGCCGACACCGGCCTTGACCTTGGACACGGCGCCGGGCGGATTGGCGCCACCGCCGCCCGCGCCGTTCACCGGATCGCTGCGGCCGCTGCAGGCGGCCAGCAGCAGCATCGAGACGAGCAGGAGCGCGCGCATCAGTTGGCCTCTTCGTCGTTGAGCAGGCCGCAGAGCGCCGGCGACAGGCTCAGCAGGCTGCAGAGGCTGGTCAGCGGCAGCTTGGGATCGAGCAGGCCGCAGAAGGCTTCCGGCGCGCCGGCGTCCGTGCAGTTCTGCGCGATCTGGGTCTGCGCGTATTCCAGCTGCAGGGCGAGGTCGCTGATCAGGCAGTCGCCGCTGCCGGGCATGGTGCAGGCCCGCAGGTTGGCCGGCAGGTATTCCAGCGGCGCGGCGTCGAACAGCGGCAGGTAGGCCTGCAGGCGCAGCAACGGCGCCGTCAGCGGGCCCATCGAAACGAATTCCTCGTAACCGGTGAAGGGCACCAGGAAACCGGTGTTGCCGGAGGCGTCGATATAGCTGAACTCTTCCTCCGGCAGGATGTAGCCGAAGGAGTTCTGCGTGAGCCCCAGCAGCATCACGCCGGCACCGGGATTGGCGCCCTCGGCGACGTGGCGGATGAACTGGCCGTAGGTATTGGTGGCCTCGCCCGGGATGGTGGCGATCTCCAGGCCGCCGGGGCCGCCCATGCTGATGCGCGACACCAGCGTCTCCGCCGTCAGCGGCGCCTGGCCCAGCTCGGTGGTGGCGGTGCCGAGGATCTCGTGCAGCACCGGGATGTCGGTGACCTGGCGCGGCGTGAAGTCGTAGTAGCGGTTGAACGAACCGAGCGGCGCGGCCACCGCGAACAGCGGGTTGGTGACCGGCAGCATGGCGGTGACGTTGCGCAGCGCGAGCTGCGGCGCCAGCTCGCGCTTGGGCTGGCGCAGCGCGAAGGCTGCCAGGTCGTGGCCACGGCAGCGCACGCTCTCGTAGGCGTCGGGCTTGGCGAAGTTGCACTTGCCGCCGGAGCCGGAGGCGTCGGCGATGGGGCCGTTGTAGTACATGCCGATGCCGCCGCGCCGCTCCAGCTCCTTCATCGCGCCGAAGATGTAGTCGGCGTGCGGGGCGCGCGGGTCCTCGTCGATGCTGGTGGGGTGCGCGGCGTACTGCAGGATCTGCACGATCGGGCTGCGGCGGGCCGAGTCCTCGAAGCGCAGCAGGCTGATCGCCGGATCGGCGTCGTCGCCGGGGTTCACCCTCGGACGGCGGTAGTTGTTGAAGTCCGAGGTGCTGCCCTGGGCCAGGGTGGCGCGGGCACGGGCGCGGCCGGCGATGGCCTCGCGCGTGGCCTGGGCGGCGCCGGCATAGAGCACGTCGGTGATCCATTGCTGCGGCACGCCGCCCCAGAGGCCCTGCAGGTCGGCGCCGGCATGGGTGTGGGTCTGGCCGAAGACGATATGGTCGGCGTCGATGCACCAGTCCAGTGCGCAGCTGGCCTCGACCACCACCGCGCGCAGGCCCTGCTGGATCAGGTTGCCGGCACCGATGGCGTCCAGGGTGACGAAGGCCATGCGGGTTTCGCCCTGCTCCACCACCGCCATGCGCAGGTAGACGTTCTCGTCCTCGCGGTAGCGCTTGCTGCGGTGCACCCGCTCCTGCGCCGGCTGGGTCAGGCTGGGGCCGAGGGCGGCGAAGGGATTGGGCAGGTTCTGGATCGGGTTGATGCCGAAGCCGCCGAGGTTGAATTGCTGCAGCTTGGAGCCGAGGAACAGGCGCGATTCCTCGATGCCGTCGATCTGCTCCTGGGTGGGGCTGACCACGGCCTTGGCCGCGCCCACGCACCAGTCCCCGGCCGCGCAGGCCGTTCCGACCGGGCCAGGCCCGCCGGTTTCACCGTCCACCGGCACGCTGTTGTGACAGCCGGCCATAACCACCAGCGACAGGGTCGCCGCTCCCCACAGCATCCGCATCTCGAACTCTCCCCCAGCATGGGGGTCGCCGCGGCTTTGTCGCCGCTGGTCGCCCCCTCTGGCCTCGCTTCATGACGGCGCCGCGCCGCCTGCTTCCGCATCGTCCTGCTGCGGAAAACATTTCTGTTGAAAGGCAGTCTAGGTCCCCGCCGGGGACGGCTACATAGTAAATTCACCCCTGAAGGTCCGATCGACCCCGCCGCAGCCCCGCGGCGGCGCCATCGGGCCCAGGCGAGCCGCCATTCGGCAGCTGGCTTCTTGCGGCGGTGCAACAAGGGGGTTAACGTGCGCGCCCTTGACGGCATGGAAGAGAAAGCCTCTCCGTGAAAATCATCATCCTTGGTGCGGGGCAGGTCGGCACTACATTGGCCGAAAACCTCGCCAGCGAACAGAACGACATCACCGTCGTCGATCAGAGCGTTGCCTCGCTCGAAGACCTGCAGGAACGACTCGACATCCGCACCGTCGAAGGCAATGCCGCGCACCCGGATGTACTGCGCCGCGCCGGCACCGACGACGCCGACATGCTGATCGCGGTCACCGACAGCGACGAGACCAACATGCTCGCCTGCCAGATCGCCTATACCCTGTTCCAGACGCCGACCAAGATCGCGCGCGTGCGCGCCGCCGAGTACCTGAAGGAACCCAAGCTGTTCGGCCCCGGCGCGCTGCCGGTGGACATGCACATCTCGCCCGAGCAGCTGGTCACCGACTACATCCGCCGCCTGATCGAGTACCCGGGCGCGCTGCAGGTGGTGGACTTCGCCGACGGCAAGGTGCGCCTGGTCGGCGTCAAGGCGCACTTCGGCGGTCCGCTGGTGTCGCGCCAGCTCAAGGAGCTGCCGAGCCACCTGCCGGGCGTGGAGGCCCGCGTCGCCGCGATCTACCGCCGCGGCCGGCCGATCATCCCCGAGGGCGATACCGTGATCGAGGCCGACGACGAGGTGTTCTTCGTCGCCGCGCGCGACCACATCCCCAAGATCATCGCGGAGCTGCGCCGCCAGGACAAACCGGTCAAGCGCATCATGCTGGCCGGCGGCGGCAACATCGGCCTGCGCCTGGCTCGCGGGCTGGAGGACAAGATCCAGGTCAAGCTGATCGAGCGCTCGCGCGAGCGGGCGCGACACCTCTCCGGCCAGCTCAACCACGCCATCGTGCTCTGCGGCGACGCCGCCAACGAGGCGCTGCTGCGCGAGGAGAACATCGAGGACATCGATGTGTTCTGCGCGGTGACCAACGACGACGAGGCCAACATCCTCTCGGCGATGCTGGCCAAGCGCCTGGGCGCGCGCAAGGCGCTGTGCCTGATCAACCGTGTGTCCTACGTGGACCTGGTGGAGGGCAGCTCGATCGACATCGCGATCTCGCCGCAGCAGTCCACCGTCTCGGCCCTGCTGGCGCACGTGCGCCGCGGCGACGTGGTCAAGGTGCACTCGCTGCGCCGCGGCGCCGCCGAGGCGATCGAGGCCGTGGCCCACGGCGACCGCCACAACTCCAAGGTCGTCGGCCGCCGGCTCGACGAGATCAAGCTGCCGCCGGGCAGCACGATCGGCGCCATCGTGCGCGGCGAGGAAGTCATCATCGCCCACCACGACACCGTGATCGAGGCCGAGGATCACGTGATCCTGTTCATCGTGGACAAGAAGCACGCCCGCGAGGTCGAAAAGCTGTTCCAGCTGGGCCTGCGGTTCCTGTAAGGCGCCCCCTTGGCCCAAGCCCTCCTCGCCAACGGCCGCAGCAGCCCGCGTCGGCACCGCTACGCGGGCGTTCAGCGGATCATGGGCATCCTGCTGATGGTGTTCAGCCTGTCGATGCTGCCGCCGCTGGCGATGGACCTCTTCTGGGCCGAGGAAACCACCACCCCCTTCCTCAGCGGCCTGTGGATGACGCTGACCACCGGCGCCCTGCTGTGGTGGCCGGTGCGGAACGAGCGCAGCGAGCTGAAGGTGCGCGACGGCTTCCTCATCACCACGCTGTTCTGGGTGGTGCTGGGCCTGTTCGGCGCCATTCCGTTCTTCTTCGCCGAGGAGGGCTGGTACAGCCTGACCGACGCCGTGTTCGAGTCGGTGTCCGGCCTGACCACCACCGGCTCCACCACGATCGCCGACGGTGTCGACGAGCTGCCGCACTCGCTCAAGTACTACCGCAGCCAGCTGCACTGGCTGGGCGGCATGGGCATCGTCGTGCTCGCAGTGGCAGTGCTGCCGATGCTGGGCGTCGGCGGCATGGGCCTGTACAAGGCCGAGACGCCGGGGCCGATGAAGGACGCCAAGCTCACCCCGCGCATCACCAGCACCGCCCGCGCGCTGTGGCTGGTCTACCTGGTGCTGACCGTCGCCTGCGGCCTGGCCTACTGGTGGGCCGGCATGGACGCCTTCGACGCGCTGTGCCACGCCTTCTCCACCGTGGGCAACGGCGGCTTCTCCACCCACGACGCCAGCCTGGGCTACTACAACAGCTTCAAGATCGAGCTGGTGGCGATGTTCTTCATGCTGGCCGGTGCCACCAACTTCGCGCTTCACTACACCGCCTTCAACACCCGCAGCCTCGGCAGCTATTTCCGCGACGGCGAGTTCCGCACCCTGATCGCGCTCTACCTGGGCCTGGGCATCCTGGTCTGCGTGCCGCTGGTGCTGCAGGGCCCCTACGACCCGCTGACGGCGATCCGCCACGGCATGTTCCAGGTGGTGGGCTACGGCAGCACCGCCGGCTTCGCCACCGCCGACCCCTCGCACTGGCCCGGCTACGTGCCGCTGCTGCTGGTGATGTGCACCTTCATGATGTCCAGCGGCGGCAGCACCGGCGGCGGCGTCAAGGTCGTGCGCCTGATGCTGTTCGTGCGCCAGGCCCTGCGCGAGCTCAAGCTGCTGGTCCACCCCAGCGCCGAGGTGTCGATCAAGCTCGACGGCAAGGTGGTGCCCAACGACGTGGTCTATGCCGTGGGCGGCTTCTTCTCGGTCTACATCGGCATGACCCTGGTGCTGACCGGCCTGATGCTGATGACCGGCATGGACGGCATCACCGCCTTCTCGGCCGTGGCCGCCAGCATCAACAACGCCGGCCCCGGCCTGGGCGAGGTCAATGCCCATGTCGCAGCGGTCAGCGACTTCGGCAAGTGGGTGCTGACCTTCGCCATGCTGGCCGGGCGCCTGGAAGTCTTCACGCTGCTGGTGCTGTTCACGCCGGCGTTCTGGCGGCGGTAGCGCACTTCTTACCCTCTCCCCTTGTGGGAGAGGGTGGTCCGAAGGACCGGGAGAGGGGGAACGCTCAGCAAGTGACCACGCTCGGCCTTGCCGCCCCCTCTCCCCCAGCCCCTCTCCCACGAGGGGAGAGGGGAGACAGGTCTTCCGGATGACGAACCGCAGGGGACTTTGCTCTAATCCCACCTCTACCCGGCCCATCCGCCCCCTCATGTCCGTCTTTACCAAGGTCAGCCACAGCGAACTCCAGGAATTCCTGCGCCAATACCCCGTGGGAGACCTGCTGGGTTTCCAGGGCATCGGCGAGGGGGTGGAGAACACCAATTACTTCGTCGACACCAGCGATGGCCGCTGGGTGCTGACCCTGTTCGAACGCCTCAACTACGCCGACCTGCCCTTCTTCCTGGGCCTGATGGAGCACCTGGCGACGCGCGGCTTCCCCGGCGCCATGCCGGCGCATACCCACGCCGGCCAGTCGCTGACCACGCTCAATGACAAGCCGGCCGCCCTGGTGCGGCGCCTGACTGGCCAGAGCGTGCTGTTCCCCGACATCGAACAGTGCCGCCAGGTCGGTCGCGCCCTGGCCGAGCTGCATATCGACGGCCAGTCCTACACCGGCCGCTGCGCGAACTCGCGCGGCGCGGCCTGGCGCCGCGACACCGGCCAGCTGATCGCCCCCAAGGTGGAGGCCGACGCCCGCAGCCTGATCGAAGACGAGCTGGCCGCCCAGGAAAGGCTGGACCTGTCAACCCTGCCGCAGGGCGTGATCCACGCCGACCTGTTCCGCGACAACGTGCTGTTCGTCGACCAGCGCCTGACCGGCGTGATCGATTTCTACTACGCCTGCAACGACGCCCTGGTCTACGACCTGGCGGTGACGCTCAACGACTGGTGCTTCGAGCCCGACGGTGAACTCAATCCGGCGCGCTGGGACGCGATGCTGTCGGCCTATCGCGGCCGCCGTGAACTCAATGCCGCCGAGCGCGCCGCCTGGCCGCTGGTGCTGCGCGCCGCCGCCCTGCGCTTCTGGCTGTCGCGCCTCTACGACTGGGTGTTCCCGCGCGGCGGCGACATGGTGCACGTCAAGGATCCGGGCCAGTACCGGCGGATCCTCGAGCATCACCGCAACGCGCCGCCGCCGGGGTTCTGAACGCTGATTTTCTCCCTCTCCCGCTGGCGGGAGAGGGCTGGGGTGAGGGTGGAGCCCTCAATCGGAGGCTCTGTGCGTGACCGCCTACGCACCACCCTCACCCTGACCCTCTCCCGCCAGCGGGAGAGGGAACACTACTGCTGAATTTGCGGACAGTTCTGGGGAATCGAATGAGCAAGGCAACCGAAGGCGCAGCACCGGCCGGCAATTCGCCGGCGCGCGTGCTGTTCGCCAGCCTGATCGGCACCACGATCGAGTTCTTCGACTTCTACATCTACGCCACCGCCGCGGTGCTGGTGTTCCCCAAGCTGTTCTTCCCCGCCAGCGACGCCGCCTCGGCCACACTCGCCTCGCTGGCGACCTTCGCCATCGCCTTCTTCGCACGGCCGGTGGGCTCGGCGCTGTTCGGCCACTTCGGCGACCGTGTCGGCCGCAAGGCCACGCTGGTGGCGGCATTGATGACCATGGGCCTGTCCACCGTGGTCATCGGCCTGCTGCCGACCCATGCGCAGATCGGCGTGGCCGCGCCGCTGCTGCTGGCGCTGTGCCGCTTCGGCCAAGGCCTGGGCCTGGGCGGCGAATGGGGCGGCGCGGTGCTGCTGGCCACCGAGAACGCCCCACCCGGCAAGCGCGCCTGGTACGGCATGTTCCCGCAGCTGGGCGCGCCGATCGGCTTCATCCTGTCCTCCGGCTCCTTTCTGCTGCTGGACGGCCTGCTCGACGACGGGCAGTTCTTCGCCTGGGGCTGGCGCATCCCCTTCATCGCCAGCAGCCTGCTGGTGTTCGTCGGCCTGTGGGTACGCCTGTCGATCAGCGAGACCCCGGTGTTCAAGAAGGCCATCGAGCAGTCCGGGCGCGTCGAGGTGCCGATGCTGGTGGTGTTCCGCGACCACGGTCGCGCCCTGGTGATCGGCACCGTGGTGGCGCTCGCCACCTTCGTGCTGTTTTATCTCATGACCGTGTTCGCGCTGAACTGGGGCACCTCGCCGAAGGGCCTGGGCTATCCGCGCCGGGAATTCCTGCTGATACAGCTGTTCGCCATCCTGTTCTTCGCCCTGACGATTCCCCTGTCCGCCGTGCTGGCCGACCGCCATGGCCGTCGCCGCACACTGATGTGGGTCAGCGCCGCGATCGCCGCCTACGGCCTGCTGTTCGCGCCGCTGTTCGGCAGCGGCTCACTGGTGGGCGTCACGGTCTTCCTGGCCCTGGGCCTGGCCCTGATGGGCCTGACCTACGGCCCGCTGGGCACCCTGCTGTCTGAACTGTTCCCGACCGCCGTGCGCTACACCGGCTCCTCGCTCACCTTCAACCTCGCCGGCATCTTCGGTGCCTCGCTGGCGCCCTACATCGCCACCACCCTGGCCACGAACTACGGCCTGCACACCGTCGGCTGGTACCTCAGCGGCGCCGCGCTGCTGACACTGCTGGCCCTGTGGGCCTCGCGCGAGACCAAGGACGATGTGCTGTAGCCTTGCCGGGCCGTCCCCTCGCCCGCCTGCGGGAAAGGGTGGCGCGCAGCGCCGGGAGAGGGCGCTGTAATACCCGCACCACCAGACCGGACCTTCGACCAGCCCCATGCTCAACATGACCCGCTACCAGTGGACCGTGCTGTTCGCCGCCTGGCTGGGCTGGGGCTTCGATATCTTCGACAGCCTGCTGTTCAACTACGTCGCGCCCAACTGCGTGCCGACGCTACTGGGCCTCACCATCGGCTCGCCCGAGGCCAAGCAGGCCACGCTGCAATGGACCGGCATCCTCACCTCCGTGCTGCTGCTCGGCTGGGCGGCCGGCGGCATCATCTTCGGCTGGGTCTGCGACCGCATCGGGCGCACGCGCACCCTGCTGCTGACCATGCTGATGTACGCCCTGGGCACCGCCGCCTGCGCCTTCGCCGAGAACATCTGGATGCTGCTGGCCTTCCGCATCGTCGCCAGCCTGGGCATCGGCGGCGAATGGGCCGCGGGCGCCGCGATGGTTGCCGAGGTGGTACCGGAGGAAAAGCGCGTCGAGGCCGGCGCCCTGCTCTACACCGCCGCACCCTTCGGCCTGTTCCTGGCCACCTTCGTCAACTTCCAGGTCGCTGGCAACTGGATGGCGGCCAGCCCCGAAACCTCCTGGCGCTACGTCTTCCTGTTCGGCCTGATCCCCGCCGCCGTCGCCTTCGTGGTGCGCCTGTTCCTGAAGGAGCCGGAGCGCTGGCAGAACGTGCGCGCCAACACGCAGCCACCGCGCATCGCCGAACTGTTCGGCCCCGACGTGCGCCGCTACACCATCAGCGGCTTCCTGATGGCGGTGGTGGCGCTGATCACCTGGTGGAGCTGCAATGCCTTCATCCCGGTGGTGTCCGCGGGCCTGGCGCAGACCGAGGCCGCGCTGCGCGGCCTGGACAAGGCCGGCACCCTGGCCCTGGTGGAAAACTGGAAGCTCACCGCCACCGCCTGCTTCAACCTCGGCGGCCTGATCGGCACGCTGCTGACCATCCCCGCCGCCAAGCTGTTGGGTCGCCGGGCCATGTTCGGCCTCTACTTCGCCGCCTCCGCGCTGGCGATCTTCGCCACCTTCGGACTGGACCTGCCCAGCGAGACGCGCCTCTACATGTACTTCGGCATCGGCCTGACCGTGTTCGGCATCTTCGGCAGCTTCACCTACTACCTGCCGGAACTGTTCCCCACCCGCCTGCGCGGCACCGGCGCCGGCTTCTGCTACAACGCCGGCCGCGTCTTCGCCGCGGTCGGCCCCTTCCTGGTCGGCGTGATCGCCGCACGCGGCGTCGATGCAGCGGTGGGCGTGCTGTTCTGGGTGGGGCTGGTGCCGCTGGCGGCGCTGGCGTTCATGCCGTGGGTGATCGAAACGAAGGGGCGAAGGCTGACGGACTGAGGGCCCAGGTCCAGCGGACCTGACGAACCCGTCACGTTGCACCCCGGACGGCTTGCGTCAAAGATTCTCCGGACGGCGGGGTGCGCTGCGCTTGCCCGCCCTGCTGAACTCATGGGGAGATCACCATGCAGGCACCGTGGAATGGTTTGGAGATAGTCAAACTGGCAGTGTCGCTGGTCACTCCAGTCTTGGTTCTGATCCTTGGCATCGTGATCAACAACTCGATCAAAGCCGGTGAGCGTGCCACGGCCCTGCGGAGCAAGATCTATGAGCAGGTCGGAGGCGATCTAAACGATATTTACTCATATCTCGCTTTCGTGGGCAGCTGGAAGGAAATGACGCCGCCGGACGTTATCGCAAAAAAGCGTGCCGTCGACAAAGCCATGTACACCTACCGGCCCTTCTTTTCGGATGAATTGTTTCGCACCTACGAAACATTCATGAATGAGGCATTCAAGGCGTATGGCGGAGCCGGCAAGGATGCACGTATCAGAAGCGACATCTCTACCGCCGATGGAGACCGCAAGAGTCACGGGAAGGAGTGGAAACCCGAGTGGGAGGATCGCTTCACGACAGAGCGCAACAAGGAGGAGCAGAGAAATGCCTACAATAAATTCCTTGAGCAACTGGCACGAGACCTTGAGTTGAATTGATGGTCCCAGCTCGCAGGATGTGGTGAGCCTGTTTAGGGAACGCAAGTGACGAATGACGTCCGCCCCCACTCCAGTACTGTGACGCCCCCTCAAAGAGCGAAGGCACGCGGTCGCGTTCTCTAGCGGGACTACTATCCCGCCGCACAGTGCTACATAGGCTTCGAATCTGCCGTGCGCAGCTTCCAAGCAAAGCCCCGGCGAGACTATCTGAAGGAGGGGCCTGGGTGGTATAGCTATTTTGGCGTGGCTGTGTCGAGCGGCCGGCTTGCAATGATTTCAAAGTGGGACGTGTATCACGCAGTGGAGATCGAACTGGAACTGGTGCAAGAACAGTTCTTCTTCGAGGCGGACCTGAAAGACATACTTTCGGTACTTCAGGTTGATTGGATCGAAACAAAGCGGGTTCAGGGCGGTTTCACATGGAAGTAGAGCCTGCTGGGGGATCGCTGATCCGCCTTCCGCGACAGGCGGTCAAGGTCCACCCAACCTGACGTTGCCGTCAGATCAAATTGACCACCTTGATCTGCTTCCGGCAAGCTCATCGGGGTTCAATCGCCTTGCAGGCGGCTTCCGTTCCCAGGGAGAGGAAACATGCTGACCCCCGATCAGGCTGTTCAGGGCTACCTGGAGGCGGCTATCGAGAGTTCCAGCCGCGCCCGTCGCATGGTCCTGATCTCGGTAACGGCCAGCGTGATCATCTTCGCCGCTGCGCTGGCAAACCGCCCGAATCCCTGGTTCAACTGGGGGCACCTTCGCGTACAGCATGTCGAGGCCAAATTCACAAGCCTGCCGGCGAACGCCGCGGCCGAATCAAAGGCGCTGATCCAGCACAAGAGGGAGTTCTACGCCGACGAACATGCACGGCGGGCCTACGTGGAAATACCTTTCTTCGGTGTGCGCGTGGACATCAACGACCTGGGGATCGTGGGCGGCTGCGCCCTGATCATCATTGCCTTGATGCAACACTCCTCGGTACGCCGCGAAGTCGATAACATCGCCTTCATATTCGACAGCGCAAAGGACATTGACGACTTCCGGACTCGCTATCGCATACTGGCGATGCACCAGGTCATCACACCTGTGCCGCTAAAGGATTTTTCAAGCCACCAGATGCAATCAACGCTATCGACGGGTCTCTTCCTGCCGATACCGGTCGCCTACGGAACCCTGGTTTTCGTGGATGGGGCAACGGCGCTTCTTTCATCTGACCTCAGGACTCCCTTCCTTCTTATCTTTACCTTTGAAGTACTGGTCCTGACCATACTTGTCGCAATATCCCGCCGCACATCGACCGATGCGGCGACGTTGGGCGAGGTATGGCGCGATGCAGTGCGCCGGCAAGCATCGGGTGTGTAGATCCCTGCTCCCTCCGACTTGCTGAACCAGATCCAGATCGCCGGCCTGCCGAAACCCATGGACTCCTGGCCATTCGATCAATCGCCTGACTGCGCCGTCATCACGCTGCGACAGATTCTCGACGGAACCGCGGCGATTCTTGAGGTCTCGCACGATTCGGACGATCACGGCTGGCAGTTCATGACGCCGGGTGATCCGAAGGAAGAGGACCTGGTCCTGATCTGCTTCAGCCACCTCATAGAGCTTGACTCGTCGCTCCTTGAGCTGGCGCAGCTGGAACCAGGTTGGATCGCAACGCGCGTGTCTCCCGGCAAGCCGTGGCGGTGCGAACCGAACCCGGATGAAGCACGGTAGATACGGTGCAAATCGCATCAATCGTGCCTGCAGAGTTTCGATACTCGCCCACCATCGCGCAGGAATGGGCGCGACCTGATGCGGCCGCCTTCGTCATATTTCCGTCTCTGAGCGCAGCAGGCGAATGCGATACCCTGCCGCAATCCACCGCCAGTCACGGTCAGCACCCATGAAACGCCTCCACCTCGCCGCGCTTTGCCTGCTGCTGTGCTGCGGTCCGGTGTCGGCAGCAGAGTACGGCCGGCATGATCTGCGCAGCATCCTCACCGTCTCGGAGACGGCGTCCGGCAAGACACATGGCCTGGACCTGCAGGCACTGGACCGGATCATTGAGGACATGGCGGTACACGCCCGCAACTATCCGCCGCAGTTCGACACGGATGCGGACCGGCAGCGCGCCGCCGCGGACATCGGAGCGCTGTCGCGCATGCTCGGCGTGCTGACGGACTCGCCGCAGGCACAGCCGGCGATCCTGCTGCGCGCAGGATTCCTCAACAGCATGGGACACAACCTCGATGTCCCCGGCGCGGCGGAGAAGGCGGTCCTCAACTTCGAGAAGCTGCTGACGCTCGATCCCGCCAACGCCCGCGGCAACTTGATGTACGGGACCTTCCTTGCCGGAGCCGGCCGCGGAAAGCAGGCGCTGCCCTACCTGCAGAAGGCCTTGTCGCTGGGCGTGGCGGATGCGCACTACCCGCTCGGCTTGGCGTACCTCTCCCTGCGCGACAAGAGAAAGGGCCTGGAGCACCTGGAGGCCTACCTCGCGCAGCATCCCGGTGACGCCGACGCCAACCAACTCGTCAAGGCCATCCGTAGCGGAAAAATGGAATTCCGGCAGGGCGGTGGCTAGCGGCAGAACAACAGGGACGAACCGCACATGAATGTCCCGACGTCCGGACTCACACGGCGGTAGCGCTCCAACCTGACGCCTTAGTCAGGTTGCGGCGCCCGGTCGGCATTGGCAGCATCCTCCAGGGGGGCTTCGCGATCGCGTGCCGATTGGCTGCGCGCATGCCTTTATCGCGCTTACTTTGGGGGCAAGCATGAAAATCATCGGTATCGACGGCCTGAACGGCCAGCAGCTGCAGGACGAGATCAACCGGGGTGGCAAGTTCGTACTGTTCCAGTACTGCGTCTCCATCCTGGTCATGACGTTCAAGCGGCCCAGCAACATCTACTTCGTACGATCCGGGCAAAGCCCCGTCGTGAAAGGCCTGGGTTTCTCGCTGCTTTCGTTCCTGGCGGGATGGTGGGGATTCCCCTGGGGTCCGATCTACACCATCGGCGCGCTGTTCACGAACTTCAGCGGCGGCAAGGACGTGACCCAGGAAGTGCTCGCCAGCCTGTCGCAGCCGCACTACTGAGCGCGGCGCCCAGGCGATGTCCCGGCGAATCGGCGTGTGCACGGATTGTTGCTCATGAGCAAGGACAGAAGGGTCGTCGTTACCGGCGGCGGCAAGAACCTCTACAGGATTTCCGAGTACGGCGGCTGGTTTCATGCCTACAAGGTCGATGTGGGGCTGATCTCCAATTCCAGCAACAGCATCGGCAAGGCCAGATCCCTGGAGGATGCGATTGTCCTGATCAAGTCGCATTCGGGCGAGGAGATACAGGAGATCAGTTGAACCCCCTCCAGGCTTGGGTATGCTTGAGGCGGAATCGCGAGGAATTCCGGAAATGCTCACCCAGACCGAAGCCGAGGCCTTTGCCGCCGAATGGATCGCGGCCTGGAACAGCCATGACCTGGCTCGCATCCTGTCGCACTACGCGCCGGACTTCGAGTTCTCCTCGCCCTTCATCGCGCAGATCGCCGGTGAGCCTTCGGGCAAGCTGCGCGGGCATGAGGCCGTGGGCGCTTACTGGGGCAAGGCACTGACGCGCTTCCCGGAACTGCGCTTCGACCTGGAGTCGGTGCTGTGGGGCGTGGACAGCCTGGTGATCCACTACCGCCGCTTCGACGGCCGCAGGGCCATGGAGTGGTTTGAATTCGGCACCGGCGGCAAGGTGCGCCGCTCCGCGGCCCACTATGCGGATTGAACGGATCACTCGATGGAACAGACGCAAATCCTGCTGCCCGTCATGGCCCTGATCGGCTGGACCCTGCTGGTGATCCTGCTGATCCCCTACCGGCGCTTCCGGGCGGGCTTCGCCGGCAAGATCACGCCGGACGACTTCAAGTTCGGCGAATCAAGCCGGGTGCCCGGCGAAGCGCTCATTCCCAACCGCCACTACATGAACCTGCTGGAAGCCCCGCTGCTGTTCTACGTGCTCTGCGTCATCATGTTCGTGAGTCACCGCGTGGACAGCACGGCGCTGACCCTGGCCTGGCTCTATGTCGGCACCCGCCTGCTGCACAGCCTGATCCACCTGGGCTACAACCACGTGCTGCACCGCCTCGCGGTGTTCGCGACGAGCACGGCCCTGCTGACCATCCTGTGGGGGCGGCTGGCATTGCAGCTCCTGTGACGGCGGGCTCGTCACTGCCGCCCGGTCCGCGGCCTCGCCCGGTTCGCCACTGGAGCCGGCGCCCGAAGCCGGCCACAATGCGCTGACCGGTCCGGGAGAACAGGGATGTCCGAGAGCAGGCTGGAGGGCGGCTGCCAGTGCGGCGATATCCGCTACGCCGTCAGCGGCGCCCCGGTGATGGCGGCGATCTGCCATTGCTCGATGTGCCGCCGCGCCAATGCGGCGCCCGTGGTGGCCTGGGCAATGTATGCGCAGGACCAGGTGGCGTTCTCCAGGGCACAGCCGCAGGCCTATGCCTCCTCGCCGGAGGCGCAACGCGGCTTCTGCCCGCGCTGCGGCACGCAGATCAGCTTCACGGCGAGCTTCCTGCCGGGGCTGATCGACATCACCATCGGCAGCCTCGACCAGCCGGAAGCGATGCAACCGACGCTGCACTACTGGCACTCGCGCCATCTCGGCTGGGCGGAGTTCGCCGACTCGCTGCCGCGCTTCCCGGAGCTGCCGCCCTTCGAATGAAGTGCCGCTGAAGACCCCGATGCCCTCCGACGCCCGCCATGTCGTGATCTTCCGTGCCCGTGCGCGCCGGCTGGATGCCGAGTACGCGCAGGTGGCGGAGCGGTTGCGCGACCTGGCGCTGTCCCAGTTCGGCTGCCTGGAGTTCGTGTCGGCAACCGAGGGTGACCAGGAGATTGCGCTGTCCTACTGGCGCGACGAGGCCGATATCCGCCGCTGGAGGGCGCAGGCCGACCACCTGCTGGCACAGCAGCTGGGGCGCGAGCGCTGGTATGAGTCCTACACGGTGCAGGTGGCGACGCTGGCGCGGGAGTACGGCTCGCCATGACCACGCCGATCCTGCTGCTGCCCGGCATCGGCAACTCCGGGCCCGATCACTGGCAGACGCTGTGGCAGCAGGCCGAACCGCGCATGCGTCGCGTGGGACAGCACGAATGGGAGCAGCCGCAGCTCGCCGACTGGATGCGGGCGCTGGAGGCTGCGGTGGCCGGCACGGGGGGCGATGCGATCCTGGTAGCGCACAGCCTCGGCTGCCTGCTGGCGGCGCACTGGGGCCTGCAGACCAAGCGCAAGATCGCCGGGGCGATGCTGGTGGCGCCGCCCGATCCGGCCGCCCCTGGTTTTCCCGCTGCGGCACGCAGTTTCGCGCCGCTACCGCAGCAGCGCCTGCCCTTCCCCAGCATGGTGGTGGCCAGCAGCAACGATCCCTACAGCAGCATCCCCTTTTCGCGCAGCACGGCGCGCGCCTGGGGCAGCCTCTACCGCACGGTGGGCCCCTGCGGTCACATCAATGCCGCCAGCGGCCTGGGGCACTGGAAGGCGGGGCGCATGCTGCTGTGGGAATTGACGGCAAGTTGAGCCCGAAAAAAAGAACCCGCCGGGCCTGACGATGAAACAGGCGGGCGGGCGAGGAGTCAGCGCGGTGCGACGCGCTTGGGAAGACAGGGGCCTGTTAACGCTACCGCGATCACTGCGACGGAGACCGTTTTGGCGCAGGGCTATGTCCCGAGACGCGCGGTGTACTCAACGTACATAAGCGGGTCGGGACGACGCCATGCGCCAAAACGGTCCCGCCCTCCGGGTGCCCCCGTCTTTGCCGCCATGCTGTGTTGCTCGTCAATTACTTGGAACCACCAAGCGCCTTCCTCGCGTCGTGCCTGGCGGCAAATACGGGGGCATCGCAGTGATCGCGGTAGCGTTAACAGGCCCCTAGGCCGCGCGCGGTAACTGCTGGCGCTCCGGGGCGATGAAGGACACCACGCGCTGTACCACGCGCTCGTCGGTCAGGATGCGCCAGTGGCCGAGGCGGCTGGTGCTGTACAGCTCGGCGCCCGGCCAGGACGCGGCCAGCGCGGCGCTGTCGCCGTAGGGCACCATCTCGTCGTCGCGGTCATGCACGATCAGGGCGGCGGGCTTCAGACGCGGCGCGGCGCGCACGCCGTCGAGATCGTCCACCGGCACGCCGGTGTAGTCCTCCACCTCGCGGAAGAAGCGCGCATGCGCCGGGCCGGGCAGGCCGACGAAGTCGGCAAAGCGGTTGAGCACGCCGCGCAGCGATGACGGGCCGCCCAGCAGGACCACGCGATCCACGCTCAGGCCCAGGCTCAGCGCATAGACCAGGGCACCGGCGCCCATCGAGTGGCCGACGATCGCTTCCAGGCGATCCAGCTCGGGCACCACTTCCATCAGCGCGTAGGCGAAAACGATGGGGTTGGCCTCCTCGCCCGGCGACTGGCCATGGGCGGGGCCGTCCAGCGCGATCACCTGGCGGCCGGCGGCCAGCAGCGGCGCAATGAAGCGGCCGAACTGCGAGGCGCGGCCTTCCCAGCCGTGCAGCATCAGCACCACCGGATCGCCGGGCTTGCCCCAGCGCAGGCCGGACAGCCCGAAGCGGAAGTGGATGCGCTGCGCCGAGTCGATCGCGGGCTGCTCCCAGTCGCGCGCCGGCAGGCGCCGCGGCCGCATCAGGATGCGCCGCGCCGAGCGCACCGCGAGCTGCGGGGCGAACAGGCCGGTGAGGGTGTGGTAGGTCTGCAGGGCGATCAGGCTGGCCATGGTGATTCTCCGCTCAGGGCATAACCTCGTAACGGGGGACAGGGGCGGAAACGACGGCGGCGAGCGGGTCGAGCACCAGCGGCTGCTGCACCGGGTCGTAGTGCAGCTGCTCTTCGACGATGCGGTCGTCGCGCCAGCGCTGCTGCGCAAGTTCGTGCTGCACGCGGCGGCGGCCGTCATGGCCGGTGAACTCGAAGGCCCAGTGGATCTGCACGTGGTCGCCGTCGACGTGGAATCCGTCCACCGGCCATACGCGCAGCCCGCGGACCGAGCGCTGCAGATGCCGGGCGTTGGCGACCAGGCGATTGCGGCCCTGGCGCGGCGGCTCCTGGTTGTCCTGGGCCTGTGCGTCGTCGGCATAGAACTCGTTCAGGGCATCGACCAGCATGCCCTGTTCGACCAGGGCGATCAGGGCGGCGACGCGTTCACGGCTGGGCATGGCGATGTCCTTGGATGGTTTCGGGTTTCAGGGAACGATCTGGAAGGCCGGCGCCAGGCGGCGCACCAGGGCCTCGCGACGGGTGCGGGCCTCGCGCAGCGTCGCGGCCGGGGCTTCGGCGCTGACCGCGGCGCTGGCAGCGGTCCCGGTCAGCAGGGTGCTCGCCGCGACCGGCTCGGCCGCGGCGGCGCGGGCCGCCACCAGGGTCAGGATCAGCAGCGCCGCGGCGCTGCCGTACACGGTGAAGAGGTTGCGGGTCATGGTCATCACTCCGGGTTTCGGGTGACTCCTAGATTATTTACTTCCACGCCATTGATAAGATGCGGTATAAGACTTTTATTGTTTCCGTAGTGGAAATAATTGCCTGGGGCAACAGCCATGGAAGACCTCAACTACGTCCTCACCTTTACCCGCGTGGTGCAGGCCGGCAGCTTCGCCGCCGCCGGCGACCGCCTGAAGCTCGCGCCCTCGGTGGTGAGCAAGCACGTCGCCAAGCTGGAGAAGTCGCTGGGCGCGCGCCTGCTGCAGCGAAGCACGCGCAAGCTGTCGCTGACCGATGCCGGCAGCGCCTACTTCGAGCACTGCGCGCGCATCGTCGAGGAACTGGAGCAGTCGCAGCATGCCGTGGCGCGGCTGCAGGCCGAGCCCAGCGGCAAGCTGCGCGTCAGCAGCCTCAACTCCTTCATCGACGCCGTGGTGGCGCCGCTGCTGCCGGAGTTCTTCCGCCGCTACCCCAAGATCGAGCTGGAGATCGTCACCAACGATCGCATCGTGGACCTGGCCGAGGAAGGCTTCGACATGGCCCTGCGCCTGGCCCACCAGCCGGGACCGCTGCTGGTGGCGCGGCGCCTGGCGCCGATCCACTTCGTGGTCTGCGCCACGCCGGAATACCTGGCGCGCCAGGGCATGCCGCAGCATCCGGACGACCTGCGCGGCCACAACTGCCTGGGCTTCCCCAGCCCGCTGGAGCGCAATTTCCACTTCCAGCGCGGCAACGAGCAGTTCGTCGTGCCGATCAACGGCAACTTCCGTGTCAACAACATCAACGCCCTGCGCACCGTGCTGCTGGCCCATGCCGGCATCTCGCTGCTGCCGACCTACGTCATCGGCCAGGACCTCGCCGCCGGCCGCCTGGTGGCACCGCTGCGCGGCTGGTACGGCTCCGACGCCACCTCGGTCTACTCCGTACACTTGCCCAATCGCTACGGCTCGCCCAAAGTGCGGGCCTTCGTCGATTACCTGACGCAGTGCATCGGCGACCCGCCGTACTGGGACCGGGGACTTGAGCTGGAGGGGAGCGCATGAATGTCGAGCGCCTGAAGGCCCGTCGCCGCTACCTCGGCGCCCTGCTCGCCATCTATGCCCTGCTGTGGACGCTGCTGGCGATCGCGCCGCTGCATCGCCAGGACTGGCTGCTGGAAAATGTACTGGTGCTGGTATTCGCCGTCGGGCTCTACGCCAGCCGCCGCGTCTTCGTGTTCTCGCGCGTCTCCTATACCCTGATCTTCGTCTACCTCTGTCTGCACGCCGTGGGCGCGCACTACACCTATGCCCTGGTGCCCTACGACGAGTGGTGGCGCAGCCTCACCGGCCACGGGCTCAACGAGATGATGGGCTGGGAGCGCAACCACTTCGACCGACTGGTGCACTTCTCCTACGGCCTGCTGCTGGCCTACCCGCTGCGCGAGATCTTCCTGCGCGTGGCCGAGGCCCGCGGCTTCTGGGGCTACTTCCTGCCGCTGGATTTCACCCTGGCCACCTCGGCGCTGTACGAGCTGATCGAGTGGGCCGCCGCGGAATTCTTCGGCGGCGAACTCGGGGCCGCCTACCTCGGCACCCAGGGCGACATCTGGGACGCGCACAAGGACATGGGCCTGGCCGGCAGCGGCGCACTGATCGCCATGCTGATCACCGCCGCGATCAACCGCACCCTGCAGCGCGACTTCGCGCGCGACTGGAGCGACAGCCTCAAGGTCAAGGACCGGCGGCCCTACGGCGAGGAAGAAATCCAGCGCCTGCTGGCGCAGCGGGATGGTGGCTGAAGTGGGCCTGATCGCCGAACCGCACCTGCAGGCGTACCTGCGGCCGACGGCGGTGATCGACTGGCAGCAGCCGCAGGTGCTGGCGCAGGCACGCGCGCTGGCCGGCGGCAAGCCGGAAGAGGTGGCGAGGAACTGCTTCGAATGGGTGCGCGACCGCGTGCTGCACAGCCGCGACCACCAGCGCAACCCGGTGACCTGCAGCGCCTCCGAGGTGATCCAGCACCGCACCGGCTACTGCTACGCCAAGAGCCACCTGCTGGCCGCACTGCTGCGCGCCAACCACATCCCCGCCGGCTTCTGCTACCAGCGCCTCAGCATCGACGACAAGGGCGCGCCGTATTCGCTGCACGGCTTCAATGCGATCTGGCTGCGGCAATGGGGCTGGGTCCGCGCCGACGCGCGCGGCAACCGCGTCGGCATCGACGCGCGCTTCGACCCGCCGGACGAGTCCCTGGCCTTTGCCGGCACCGCCAAGGGCGAATGCACCTTCGCCAACGTGCTGGCCGAGCCGCTGCCGGTGGTGGTGGAAGCGCTGCGGCTGGGTGGGGGCTGGGAGGATTTGCTGAAGCGCTTGCCGGATGTGAAGCCGGCGGACTACGCGGGCTTGGGGTTGAAGCCGCAGTAGCTGTGTATCATGCCGTGGTGAAAAAGGAACTCCTCACCCAGCTGAAGGAAAGCGTCCGCCAAGCCGATGCCATCGTCCGTGGCAATCGCAGGCCTTCACGCAAGTTTTACGCGGATGGGGCGAAAGCCAAAGAGCCTCGGACCACAACGAGGCGCAGCAGCTAATAGGGCTCCACGGCGTGGCCCCCGGGATGAATCAGCCTGTAGGTTGGGCTGAGCGCAGCGATGCCCAACGTGCAAGGGATGGGATGTTGGGCATCGCTACGCTCAGCCCAACCTACAACCGCTTAAGCCTGCCCGTTCGCCGACTCACTTCACAGGCAACGCATAACTCCCCGTCACATGCGCCACCGGCGTCGGATCGCCGCCGGTGGTGATCGTCACCTCCATCACCACGAGCCGGCGGCCGAGCTTCAGCAGCCTGGCCTCGGCGGTGACGTCGCCCGGGCGGCCCTTGTTGAGGAAGTTCATGTTGAAGTTGGCGGTCACCGCCATCAGCTCCGGACCGACGTGCGACAGCACCAGGGCGTACATCGCCGAGTCCGCGGCACTGAACAGCGTCGGGCCGGAAATCACGTTGCCGGGACGCAGCATCTTCTCGTGGTAGGGAATGCGGATGCGGGCATAGCCGGGGCGCACCTCTTCCACTTCGAAACCGCTCTTTCCGACCGCGGGCAGTCCGCCGCGAATCAGCATCTGTACCTGTTCCGCCGTCAGTTTCAGATCCACCCCAATCCCCTCGATGCGTCCCACAGCAGTTTCAGCGACAGCACGACGAGTATCACCCTGAAGAGGCGGTCGAACTGCTGCTGGTCGATACGTCCGTTGTAGCGCTTGCCCAGCGCGGTGCCGACGATCACCGAGACGCACAGTGGCAGCAAACGGTCGGGCTGCGCCAGTGCGCTGAAGCCGACCCAGCCGAAAGCGGCGACGCGCAGGCCGTGGCCGAGCATCTGCGTCAGCGCCAGCGTGCCGATCACCGTCTCCTTGCGCCACTGCGGCATGAAGAACAGGCGGCCCACGAACAGGCCGGTGGCGCCGACGAACATGCCGAGGATGCCGTTCAGGGCCCCGGCGGTGAGGAAGGCCGGTGTCGGCGGCATCAGCGCCTTGTCCCCGCGCCCCGGTGCCAGCGAGGCCAGGATCAGGCCGGCCAGCAGCAGCTGCACGAAGTTGGCATCGACGCCGACGGCATGGGGCGCCACCAGGAAGGTGGTGGGCACCGCGGCCAGCAGGAACCAGCCGGCCGCCT
This sequence comes from Solimonas sp. K1W22B-7, assembly GCF_003428335.1. Lineage (GTDB taxonomy): Bacteria > Pseudomonadota > Gammaproteobacteria > Nevskiales > Nevskiaceae > Solimonas_A. The sequence continues at coordinate 164,420 of NZ_CP031704.1, read as the reverse complement.
TCCATTCGACGTGGCGGAAGTAGGCGGTGGTGCGCGAGGTGTTGGAAACGAACTGCACGGCCGCGAACAGCGGCACTGCCTCGGCGGTGCTCATGCCGATGGCATAGAACAGGCCGATCAGGATCGTGCCGCCGCCCAGGCCCGCCACGCCGGACAGCGCCGAGGTCAGGAAGCCGGCGACGGTGATGACGGCGATGAGGGGGAGGTCGGTCATTTGGTCCCCTCTCCCGCTTGCGGGAGAGGGGCGGGGGAGAGGGTTTCTGTGATTCTCTCAGAAAGTAGCCTATCCACCACCATTTACAGCGCCCTCTCCCTAACCCTCTCCCGCAAGCGGGAGAGGGAACAGAACAATGGTCAGAGCACGAACACCGCCGCCAGCGTCAGCATCAGGCCCATGCCGGCGATATCCGTGCCGGTGGTCAGGAAGATGCTCGACGCGGTCGCCGGATCGGCACCGAAGCGGCGCAGCGTCAGCGGCACCATCACGCCGAAGAAGCCGCTGACCATGCAGGCGCCGGTCATCGCGGCCAGGATCACCGCGCCCAGCAGCGGCGCCTGCTCGTTGCCGGAGCGCGCCGCGGTCCACCACATGGCGGCGCCGGCGACGATGCCGGTGAGAAAGCCGTTGAGCCCGCCCAGCATGACTTCCTTGACCAGCAGCTTGCGCAGCGGAAACCCATCCATGTCGCCCAGGGTCAGGCCGCGCAGCGTGATCGCCAGGGTCTGGCAGCCGTTGTTGCCGCTCTGCCCGGCCAGCACCGGCAGGAAGGCGGCGAGCGCGACGACCTTCGAAATGGTGTCCTCGAAGGCCCCGACCACGAAGGCAGCAAGGAAGGCCGTCAGCAGGTTGATCTGCAGCCAGGGGTGGCGCTGGCGGAAGGCCTGCCACAGCGGCGTCTGCACGCGCTCTTCCTTGTCGAGACCGACCATGGTGCCGGACTGCGCGCTGATCTCGATCGCCTGCCGCTCGAACAGCTTCCAGCCGCGCACGATGCCGGCCAGCTTCCCTTCGGCATCCACCACCGGGTACACCGGGTAGTGGCGGTAGATCGCCGCCTTGATCGCCTCGCCGGCCTCCATGTCGGCGGTCAGCGCGAAGGGATCGGGCAGCATGACGCTGGCGAGTGTGTCCTGCGGCTCGGCCAGCAGCAGGTCGCGGATCACCACCATGCCGGCGAGCCGGCCGGCGCGGGTGACATAGAGATAGGTGATCTGCTGCGGGTTGTCGTGGGCGCGCAGGTAGGCGACGGCATCGGCCACGGTGGCCTGGGCGTCGAGCACGCCGCTGGCCGTCTCCATCATCTCCGCCACCGTGCCGGGAATCTCGATCTCGGTGGTGGTTTCGATGCCGCCGTCCGGCCGCAGGTGCTGCGGCAGGTGCTTCTCGATCTCCCCCGCCAGCTGCGGCGGCAGCTCGCCGAGCACCGCGGCGACGGTCTCGGCCGATTCACGGCCCAGCAGCTGCGCGGCGTCCAGCGGCACGCGGGTGCGCGCGGCGCGGACCAGTTCGGTGAGCGAGTGCGGCGAGGTTTCCATAAGACCCTGATGCTCCCTGCGATTTCCCGATTATGCCGGGCCTCATTGACATCGTGGCGGCAGGCCAGATACTACTCGGTATGTAGGAGTCGCCGATGCCCGCCACCACCACCAAACGCCAACCCGAGGTCACCCGCCAGCAGCTGCTGGAATGTGCCTTCGACGAGATTTACCGCTGCGGGTTCCGTGCCGCCAGCCTCGACGCGATCCTGCGCGACTCGGGCGTGACCAAGGGCGCGCTTTACCACCACTTCGAGAACAAGACCGCCCTGGGCTACGCCGTGGTCGACGAGGTGGTGCGCCCCTGGATCGAGGAAAGCTGGCGCCCGCTGGTCGGCGCCGGGGATATCGTCGCCACCGCGCTGGCCCTGAGCCGCAACCTGTTGCGCGAGCGTGGCGAGCAGGTGCTGGCCTACGGCTGCCCGCTCAACAACCTGATCAACGAGATGGCGTCGGTGGACGAGGGCTTCCGCGTGCGCCTGGAGTCGATCCTGGACGACTGGCGCGGAGGCCTCACCGAGGCCCTGCGGGAGGCGCAGAAGCGCGGCCAGCTGCGCCGCGGCTTCGATCCCGGCGCGGCGGCGGACTTCGTCATCGCCTGCATCGAGGGCGGCTTCGGCCTGGCCAAGCTGCGCCGGTCGCCGCAGGTGCTGCAGTCGGTGATGCGCGGGCTGGCGGAGTATCTGGAGCAGTTGCGCGCGTAGGACCTAGCACCCCACACCGGGGTGCAGGCAAAAGGTGATGTTCAGCACCGGATCAAAGGCCGGCGCGTAGACCGGCAGCGGCAAGGGGCTGGCCTCCTGCACCGCCATCAGCAGCGAGCGGTCCAGCGCATCGCTCCCGCAGCTGCGGGCAAGCGACGCCAGCCGGACGGCACCATCGCTTTCGAGCTCCACGTGAACCTGGCAGCCGAAGTTCCCAGGCGCGTCCTCCGTCGGCTTCTGCCAATGGCGGCGCACCTGCCTGCCAATGTCCGCCGCCCAATCCTGCTGCGCCCGCGCAAGGCGCGAGGGCTCCGCCTGACCCGCAGCGGCAACCGGGCCCGGCTGAGCCGGGTTCCGTGCGCAGGCCGCAAGCAGCGCGGCGGCCAGGAGCGCAACGACTCTCATGACCGCCCCAGCAGCCCGCGTATCCCCGGCTCCTCCAGGATGCGGTCGCGGAACCATTGCAGCGCCCTGCCCTCCTCGCCCGAGCGCCAGGCCAGGTGCATGACACTGGGGGCGCGCTCGACGTCGACCCGGCGCTCGACCAGGCGGCCGGCCTCGATGTGCGGCCGTGCGATGTACTCCGGCAGGTAGCCCACGCCCAGGCCCTCGATCTGCGCGGCGGCCTTGGCGGCCAGCGTGGGCATCACCAGCACGTCCTGCCCGGGCTGGATGCCGCCGCTGCGCGCCGGCAGGCGGCGCGAGGAGTCCGCGGCGGCGACGCTGCGGTAGCGCGCCACGATCTCCGCTGCCAGCGGCTCCGGCGCCTCGGCCAGCGGGTGGTGCGGCGCCACCGCGAAGACGAAGGGCATGGCGCCGATCTGCCGCGTCAGCAGGCCATAGCCGTGCGGCGCATCGCCGCCGGCGCCGACCGTGAGATCGGCACGGCGGTCGATCAGCGCGTCCCAGGCACCGCCAAAGATCTCCTGGGTGAAGCGCAGGCGTGTCCCGGTCATCAGCGCGTCGAAGGCGGAGATCACCGGGAACAGGCGCTCCAGCGGGATGATGTCGTCCACCGCGATGACCAGCTGCGTCTCCCAGCCATGGCCGGCGCGCTTGACCGAGTTCTCCAGGCTCTCGGCCTGGCGCAACAGCTCGCGCCCGCGGTCCAGCAGCACGCGCCCGGCAGGGGTGAGCCGCGCGCGGCGGCCGCTGCGGTCGAACAGGGCCACGCCCATGTCCGACTCCAGCTTCTGCACGGTGTAGGTCACCGCCGAGGGCACGCGGTGCAGGGCCTCGGCGGCGCGGGCGAAGCTGCCGTGCTCCTCGATGGCGTCCAGCGTTTCCAGGGCTTCCAGCGTCAGGCGCATGTTCAGCTCGTTTGAATGTTCGTTTCGAAACTTTCCGCTTTTTTGATCATACGTCAAGCCATACATTGACTCATACGAGATTTTTGGCATTCAAACGGATTGACGGAGAAGACCATGCAAGCCCTCAGAAAGAGCGACGAACGCGGCCATGCCGATCGCGGCTGGCTGGAGTCCTGGCACAGCTTTTCGTTCAGCGACTACTACGACCCGCAGCGCATGGGCTTCGGCACGCTGCGCGTGATCAACGAGGACATCATCGTGCCGACGGCGGGCTTCCCGCCGCACTCGCACCAGGACATGGAGATCATCACCTACGTCCTGGAAGGCACCATCCGCCACCGTGATTCCACCGGCGGCAGCGGCGACCTGAGCCATGGCGAGCTGCAGGTGATGCATGCCGGCGGCGGCATCACGCACAGCGAGATCAACCCCTCCACCGGCGAGCGCACGCATTTGCTGCAGATCTGGATCCAGCCGGACCGGCGCGGCCACCCCGCCGGCTACGAGCAGGCGCCGCTGGACGCGGACGCCTTGCGCCGCGGCTTCGTCACCGCGGTGGGCCCGAAGGGCAGCGATGCGCAGTTCCAGATCAACCAGGACGCGCGCCTGGACATCGCCTGGCTGGCCGACGGGCAGACCGTCGAGAAGGCGCTGGCGCAGGGCCGGCAGTACTACCTGCAGGTGGCGCGCGGCAGCGTCGTGGCCAACGGCGAAAAGCTGGCGGCGGGCGATGCGCTGACCTTGCGGGACGAGGCGAAGCTGGTGGTGACGGCCAGCGGCGAGGCGGAGGTGTTGCTGTTCGATGTGGCTTAGAACCTCTCTCCCGCTTGCGGGAGAGAGGCAGGAGAGAGGGTTTCTGTAACTCGTGCCGAATCTAGCCCAGCACCTTTCACAGAAACCCTCTCTCGGCAACTGCTCCATGCGTTGCCCTACCTCGGGGATCCATCCCCTCGCCGGCCTACGGGCCACCCTCTCCCGCAAGCGGGAGAGGGAACAGCAGCTACTGCGGCTGCAGCCGCACCCCGACATGGACCGAGAAATCCGGCGAGGACTTGGTGATCAGGTCTTCCTGGAAGGCGATGTCCAGCGCCCAGGCCTTTTCGATCCAGCGGCCGCCGAAGGCGAACTGCAGGCCGTTGCGCGACAGCTGGTCCAGGTCGGAATCCTTGTAGAGCGGGCCGTGCGCATAGAGCTGCACGCCCAGCTCGATCTTCTGCGTGGCGCGCAGGAAGGCGCCGGCGCTGCCGAAGGGCACCAGGGTTTCCTGCTGGTCTTCCAGCACGTCGCCCTTCTGGTTCAGCGACAGGCCGCCGGAGACAAAGCCGCTCCAGCGGCTGTCCACGTCGAAGGGCAGCGCCCAGTCGGCCCAGAACGCGCCGCCGAGGTTGCCGCCGGTGAGCTTGTCCTCGTCGCCGGTGGGCAGCTTCAGCTCGGCGCGCAGCGCCAGGTTGTCGCTCGCCGCCCAGCCGCCGGAGACGCGCAGGTCGCCCAGCGCCCAGCCTTCCTCGGTGCGATCCAGCAGCACCACGCCGTTCTTCTCGTAGCGGTACTGGTAGCGGTCCTGCGGCGCCAGTTCGCGGCCGCCGTTGGGCAGGCCGAAGAAGTCGTGCCAGTTCTCGATGAAGCTGTCCATGAAGCCGCCGCCGACGTGCACCGCGGCCAGCTCCGCGCCCCACTCGAAGCCGCCCCCCAGGCCGCGGCGGTAGCGCCCGGTCAGGTGCGCGCTTTCGCCGTCCAGCGTGATCGTCTCGGCGCCGGTGGTATCGGTGTTGTACTCGCTGGTCAGGTCCAGGCTGAAGGCGGTGGCGCTGTCGCCGGCTGCCAGCACGCGGCCGTGGCCGACCACCGGCAGGTCGAAGCCCTGGGCCAGCGCGGCCTGGTTGAAGGTGGCGAAGGGTTCGGCCTGGGCCGCCGGCGCCAGCAGGATCAGCGCCGCGAGCGGCAGGATCGGACGGGACATGGGACTCCTGTGATTATTTATTGTAAAATGCAGAAAATGTCTATTTTCAGGCTCATCCGTCAAACCCAGGAAACCCGGGCCGGCGGCGGCACCGGCGCAGTATGCCGCAAGCCGCCGGGAGGTCCCGCAGGCTGGCGTTTTTGCCCGACCCAGGGCTTTGCTATAGCATCGCCCTCCCTTTTTCTTGACAAGCGGTTCCTACGATGTTCGTTACCGAAAATACGCGGATCCAGTCGATCCGCCCGGTCTCCACCCCGGCGCAGGTCCAGGCCGAAATCCCGCTGACCGAAAACGCGGCGAAGACGGTGGTCGAGACCCGCAAGGAAATCCAGGACGTGCTGCAGGGCCGTGACAGCCGCCTGCTGGTGATCGTCGGCCCCTGCTCGATCCACGACCCCAAGGCCGCGCTGGAGTACGCCGAGCGCCTGAAGGCCTACCGCGAGCAGGTGAAGGACGACCTGCTGATCGTCATGCGCGTGTATTTCGAAAAGCCGCGCACCACGGTCGGCTGGAAGGGCCTGATCAACGACCCGAACCTCAACGACAGCTACGACATCGAGCAGGGCCTGCGCGTGGCGCGCAAGCTGCTGGTGCAGCTCAACGACATGGGCGTGCCCGCCGGCGTCGAGTTCCTCGACCTCCTGACGCCGCAGTACGTGGCCGACCTGGTGAGCTGGGGCGCCATCGGCGCGCGCACCACCGAGTCGCAGCTGCATCGCGAAATGGCGTCGGGCCTGTCCTGCCCGGTGGGCTTCAAGAATGGCACCGATGGCAGCGTCAAGGTGGCGGTGGACGCGATCGTCTCGGCGCAGAGCCCGCACCGCTTCCTGTCGCTGACCGGGCAGGGCCAGATCTCGATCTTCGAGACCGCCGGCAACGCCGACTGCCACGTGATCCTGCGCGGCGGCAACAGCGGCACCAACTACGACGCCAAGAGCGTCGACGCCGCCTGCGCCGCGCTGACCAAGGCGGGCCTCAAGCCGCAGGTGATGATCGACTTCTCGCATGCGAACAGCCAGAAGCAGCACAAGCGCCAGGTCAACGTCGGCGAGGACGTCGGCCACCAGATTTCCGGCGGCGACGAGCGCATCGTCGGCGTGATGATCGAATCGCACCTGGTGGAAGGCCGCCAGGACATCGGCCCCAACCTGGTCTACGGCCAGTCGGTCACCGACGCCTGCATCCACTGGGACGACACCACGCTGGTGCTGGGTGACCTGGCGGCGAGCGTGGCGAAGCGCGGGAAGCGGTTGGCGAAGAGCGCGTAAGGCTCTTCTGCCGGAATAAAAAAGGCCCGCTGACGCGGGCCTTTCATTTTGAAGCCCCTCTCCCCTTGCGGGAGAGGGGTTCCACAGCCAGCTTAGAAATACTCACCCTTGAACACGTTGGCGAACACCACCTGCTCCAGCGTCGGCTTGCCGCCGTCCTTGCGGCCCTTGGCCGAGGAGGACGAGGGGAACAGGCGGAAGCCGCGGTTGAGCAGGCTGTCGTTGAGCTTGGGCCACAGCGCGTAGGACACGGCGGCGGCGGTGCCCAGCGGCGTAGCGACCGACTTCGGGCGGCGCAGCACCGTCTCCAGCACGGTGTCGCCGGCCTTTTCCGGCGACCAGGCCGGCACGTAGTCGTACAGCTTGGTCGGCGCGATCATCGGCGTGCGCACCAGCGGCATGTAGATGGCCGTCACCGCGATGTTGCGGTGCTTCACTTCCGCCGACAGGCAGCGGCTGAAGGCATCCAGCGCAGCCTTGCTGGCGACGTAGGCCGAGAAGCGCGCGGCGTTGCTGAGCACGCCGATCGAGCTGATGTTGACGATGTGGCCGTCGCGGCGCTTCGCCATCCCCGGCAGGAAGTTGAGGATCATGCGGATCGCGCCGAAATAGTTCAGCTGCATGGTGCGCTCGAAGTCGTGGAAGCGGTCCAGCGACTCGAACACGGCGCGGCGGATCGAACGGCCAGCGTTGTTGATCAGGATATCGACGTGGCCGAAGTCCTTGGTGATCTCGGCGCAGCAGTTGTCGATCGCCTGCATGTCGTTGAGGTCACAGGGATAGACGTGCGCTTCGCCGCCGGCCATCTGGATGATCTTCTGCGTCTCTTCCAGCTTCTCGCGGGTGCGCGCCACCAGCACCACCTTGGCGCCGGCCGCCGCGAATTTCTTGGCGGTGATGAAGCCGATGCCCGAGGAGGCGCCGGTGACCACCACGACCTTGCCGGTGAGCTTGCGTACCGCTTCCCTGCTGACCTTGGCGTAGATGTCGAGGAACTGCTCCCAGTAGGCCCAGAGCTTGTCGGCGTAGTCCTTGATGTCGGGGCAGTGGATGTCCGAGCCCTTCAGGGCGCGGCGCGCGTTCTTGTCGTCGAACACCGCCGGGTTGGTGACGTAGCCCAGCACCGACACCGGCACGCCGATGGCCTTGGAGATGCTCTTGCTGACCGTGCCGGGGATGCGTTCGCCGAGCTTGTGGGCCAGGCCGCGCGCCGTCGGCGAGATGGCCGGCAACTCGAACTTGGCGGCGAACTGCGGGCCGTGGGCGGCTTCCATCAGCGTCTGCAGCAGGCTGCCGACGGTGGGCGAATCCGACTGGATCAGGCAGAACACCTGGCCGTCGAGTCCGTCCTTGTGCGCGATGTGGTCCATCGCCTTGGCGACGTAGTCGACCGGCGCCAGCGGCACCTTGCCGCCCTCGATGCCGAGCAGCGGCAGCCACTTGGGCACGGCGTAGGACAGCTTCTGGATGGTCTTGAAGAAGTAGTAGGGGCCGTCGATCTTGTCCATCTCGCCGGTCTCGGAATGGCCGACCACGGCACCCGGACGGTAGATGCGGAATGGCGCTTTGCATTCCTCCCGGACAATCTGTTCGGACTGGAACTTGGTGCGGAAGTAGGGATGCGCGACGCGCTGGCCCTCGTCGAACATGTCCTCGGTGAAACGGCCGCTGTAGTCGCCGCCCGCCACCGCGACGCTGGACGCGTGGTGCAGCTTCACCTTGCCGCCCAGGTCGTTGACGAAGGCCACGAGGTTGCGCGTGCCCTCGTTGTTGATGCGGTCGCCGGTAGCGTCGTCCATGCCCATGTCGTAGACGGCGGCCAGGTGGAAGACGTGGTCGACCTTGCCCTGCAGCTTCTTGAAATCGGCCGCCGAAACCAGGCCCGGGGTGGTGATGTCGCCGTAGACGGCATGCAGGCGCGAGCCGGCCTCGCCGTAGCGCTGCTGCAGCGCGATGAACTTGTCCTTGGAGGACTCGCGCACCAGCACCGAGACCTGCGCCTCGGGGCGCGCCAGCAGCTGTTCCAGCAGGAACTTGCCGATGAAACCGGTGGCCCCCGTCACGAAGTAGTTCACGGCAAATCTCCCTAAAAGTGATGTGGCGTTCATTCTGGGAGATCGATATTACCGGAGGACATGGCCGCAGAGACACAAACGCCGGCGGGGCCTCCGCCGGCGCTGGTAAATTCGGACCTGCCCCGGACTTGGCCCTATTGGGACAGGGCGGACTCGTTGATCCAGCCGGTGAGGCCCTGGTGCTCGGTGAACCACCAGGCACCGTCGCGGTTGGTCTGGCGCATCTGCAGCTTCAGCGCCGCCCCGGCCGGTACCGGCCCCTCCACGGTGGCCTGGTTCTGCGGGCGGGCGCGCAGGAGCGTGGCCTGCTTCACCTTGGCCGGGCCGGGCATCAGGGCCGGCGGCGGCTGTACCACCCGGGGAGCCACGATCAGCACCGGCAATGCCGCCTGGGCAGAAACGGCAAGGCCGCCCAGGATGGCGGCCATCAGGATCTTGTTCACGGCGGTCCCCCCGTCTGGCTGTAGTGAAGCGGCCCCGCGACTCCCCGCGGGGCCGCTTTCCTCCAGCTTACTTCAGGGCGCTTTCGCTGACCCAGCCGGAACTGCCGTTGAAAGAGACATACCACCAGACGCCCTGTGCATTGGGAACCCGCTGCAGGAGCTGGACCTCAGCGTCGCCGGGGATGTTGCCGTCCACCGGGGCGCCGGCCCGCGGCTGGCGCAGCAGCATCGTAGGCTGCGCCGTGCGGCGCACGCCGATCGCCGCCATTCCGCCCGGCAGGTTGGGCTTGATGGTGGGCGGAGCCTCGGCAGCCTCGGCGGCGACCGGAGCCTCGATGACCGGAGCAACGACGGGCGCAGGCGCGGGCGTCAGCTCGGCGGCAGGGGCCGGAGCAGGCACCGGAGCCGGGGCATAGGTCGGGGTGTAGGCCGAGTTCTGGGCCTTCGGCCCGGAGGACGAGCGGCTGCCGCCCGGAAGCTCGATCACCAGGCCCAGCGTGTAGGCCGTGAGGTTCTCGTCGTCGGCGAAGTCGGTGACCCCAAGCAGGCCGTCCAGGCTGAACTGCAGGCCGACATAGCGCGTGAACTTCCACACGCCGCCCAGGCTGATGGCGACGCCGCTGGCGGAATCCTCATAGGTCGCGCCCGGGATGCCGAGCAAGCCGCTGGGATCGCTCAGTTCGGCGTCGCCGCTGTAGAAGCCGCCAGCCAGCCAGAAGCCCGAACCCAGGTCGGAACCCTTGGCCCAGTAGCCGATCAGGGCCGTGATGCCGGAGTAGCCCAGCTCCACGCCGCCGGTGTTCTCGATCTCGGCATCGCCGGCATCGAGGTAGTTCACCTCCAGCATCAGCGGCGTATTGTCGAAGCGGTAGCCGGCGACGAACTTGCCGCCATTGGCGCGCTCGACGTCTTCGTAGCTGGCACGCTCCGTGAGCGCTACGGATCCACCGAGATACGGGCCTGCGACAGCCGCACCACTCATTGCCAGGGCCCCAAGCCCCAGCCAGTTCACGAACTTCATATAACCCCCTGAAAATGGCCCAACGGACCGAAAGAATCCCCTCTCGCGCTATTTTGCCGGGGCGCTGTGGCGAAAGCACTTAGCCGAATGGGTAATGCCTGAAATTTCCAGCTCAAGGTCCCCCGTTCTGGGGACCGGCGAAGCCGCGGCGGTTCAGTGCAGGAGGGTTTCGCTCAGCCAGCCACTCGCGCCACCGTACTCGACCAGCCACCAGGCATCGCCGGCGGCATCGCTCTGGCGCTGCCGGAGCACGACGCTGGCCCCGACCGGAACGCGGCTGTCCGCTTCGGCATCAAAGCGCGGCTGGCGCAGCAGCCGGGCCGGCTCGGCCACCACGCGGGTGGCGCCGGCGACTCCCATCGGCACGCTGTCGGGTGGACGGGGAACGCCGGACGCGGACGCGGGAGGCTGTTGCTCGATGGCGCCCGCCGTGGCCAGCCCGGAGTTCCGCAGGTAAGGCGGGATATAGATGGGAGCGCTCGACGGGGAAGCCTCGCGCTTGCGGGTCGGCAGCTCGAACACCAGGCCCAGGGAAACCACGGTGATGTTCTCGTCCTCGGAGAAATCCTCCACACCGACCAGGCTGTCCAGCGACAGCTGCAAACCGACGTTCTCGGTGAACATCCACGCCCCGCCAGCGCTGAGCATGGCGCCGCTGGCGGATTGCTTGTACCGGGCACCCGCCGGGCCCACGCGGCCGCTGGGATCGGTCACTTCGGTGTCGCCATTGTAGAAGCCGCCCGCCAGCCAGAATCCGGAATCGCTGCCCGCCGCCCGGCTCCACCAGCCGACCAGCCCGGACCAGCCCGAATAGCTCAGTTCCGCGCCCCCGGAGTCGTCGATGCCGGCGTCGCCAGCGTCGAAGCGGTTCAGCTCCAGCATCAGTGGAAAATCGTCGAAGCGGTAGCCTACGGAGAGCTTCTTGCCGCGGGCATTCTCCACATCGGAGTAGCCGCCGCGCTCGCTGAGCGCGAACGATCCGCCCGCATACGGCCCGGCGACGGCCGCACCACTGATGGCCAGGGCGCCAAGCCCCAGCAAGCCTGCAAACTTCATAGAACCCCCGAGAAATGGCCCTATGGGCCGAGTAACCCCTATCTTCGGATTACTTTGCCAAGGCTCCATGACAAACATGCTTCGCCGGAGCGTGGATCAAGCCGCGTGATGCGATTGTCGCGATCCTTGTCCCCTGTTCGGGGGACAAGCCGTCACGGCAGCGGCAGCCGCGTCAGTAATCGCCCTCGCGGTGACGGCTGGCTTCCTGCAGCTCGCGCTTCTGCTGCAGGCGCTCGGGGCCGTCCTTGTCGGAACGCCAGATCACGTCGGGGAACAGCAGCACGCGCAGCAGGCCCACCAGCATGAACAGGTAGCTGGCGCTGAACAGGATGCCGCAGAACATCGACACCCACTCGAAGCTCGGGGCCACGTACTTGATGCCCCACCAGGACATCACGTCCACCACCGAGGCGGTCAGGCCCACCGGGAAGATCCACTGGTAGGACTTGAGCTGGTTGAACTGCATCGAGAACGGGATGCCGATGATGAAGAAGCTGGTGGTGAAGCCGAACAGGTGGGCGTGCGTGAAGGCGATCAGCTTGCCCAGCGACATCTGCTCGAAGTAGGCCTCTGCCGTACCGTGCAGGCGCAGCTGGTACCAGATCTCCGAGGCGCCGAAGCAGAAGGCGATGCCGAACATCACCACCGCCATGGCGATGCCGCGCTTGGCCGCCGGCGGCAGCCCACGCAGGTTCAGCTCGACGCTGTGCGACTCGAAGGGGATGAACCACCACACCGCCGCCAGGATCAGGAAGAACAGGCCCAGCAGCGCCAGCGGCCCGCCGACGGTCTGCCACAGCGGCTTCTCGGGCGGCAGTTCCACGACGGCCGTGCTCTCTACCGGCTGGTCGCTGAAGAAGTCGAAGTTGTCGCCGGCGGGTTGGGTTTGCTCGACGGCGGGCGACGCCGCCTGCTGGTCGGCTTCCGCCGCGGACACGGCGAGGCTGCGCGCCAGCAGGAACACGGCGAGGAAGAAGGCCACCACGCCGAATTCGAACAGGCGGATAACCCCCCTCTCCCGCTGGCGGGAGAGGGCTGGGGTGAGGGTGGCGCGGTGGCGGTCACGCACGTCGCTACTCCTTGATGGCTCCACCCTCACCCTACCCTCTCCCGCCAGCGGGAGAGGGAAGAACAGGTACTGCGGCTCCCGTTCGCGCTACGCATTCTTCAACCTCACATACAGCAGCGTCCCCGCCTTCTTCACCGCCGCCGTGATCGCCGCGTCCAGGTCGCTGCCGCTGGCCGCCGGCAGCTGGTCCACGGCCACGCCGCTGAACTTCGCATACACCTTGCTTTGCGCCGCTGCCGGCACCTGGGTGCTGTTCATGGCCTTGACCTGGGTCACCTTGAGCTGGCGGTCGGTGACCATCAGCAGGAAGAAGGTCTTGCCCTTGAACTCGGCGGCGAAGATCAGCGCCGTGCCGGCCGGGCGCTTGTCCTGCAGCGGCACATAGATGGTGTTCTCGTCGGCCTTGCCCAAGCTCGCCCCCAGGGTCCTGGCGCGCGCGATGTCGGCGTCGGTCAGGATCGCGTCGCGCGGCAGGTATTCGCGCACGCCGGGGAAGGCGGCCTGCACCTCGCGCGGGATCAGGCTGGCGGTGTCGAGCCAGTCGCCCTTGTTCGCCGGGGTGGAGCTGCGGTTGCCGGGGTTGGCGCGGGCCTGGGCCTCGGCACCGTTGGCCGCACCGTCCCCATCGGCATCGCTGCCCGCGATCTTCGCGAAGGCCCCAGCATTCATGCCGGCGTCCTTGAACTGCTGGCCGTAGGGATTCAGCGGCGTGCCGCCGCCGTCCTTGTGGCAAGCGTTGCAGGACGGCGGATAGCCGAACTGCGACTTGTACATGCGGGCGAAGGCGGGCTCGGCGGCGGCGGGCAGGGACGCAAGCAAGCCAAGAACCAGCACGCCCGTGGGAGCGGCTTTAGCCGCGATGCCACGCCCAGATCGCGGCTGAAGCCGCTCCCACAAGGACAACATTCCGCGACGACGGCTCATCGCCTCTCCTCAGAAATCGAACAGCCCGGGCACCGTGTCGCGCATGCGCTCCAGCAGCTTCGGGTCCTGCTTCAGCGCGGCCTCCAGGGCAGCGCGCTGCGGCGAATCCGCCGGGGGCATCAGCGTATTCTGCTTGTCGGTGCCGCGGTAGCGGTCCCAGTCCAGGGCGTCGCGGATCTTGGCGGTGGCCTTGACCTGCTCCAGCACCTCCTGTTCGTTGCGCCCGCCCATGAAGTCGAGGCGCTTCGCCGGGTTGCCGCGGTGGCAGCTGAAGCAATACTCCCCGAAGGGCTGCAGCGGCGAGTGGGCGGAAAGCTCCAGCGGCGGCCCGCCGCTGGCCTGCGGCGGCGACATCTCGGCGGTGTTCAGGCAGCAATAGGCCAGGATGTCCTTGGCGCCCAGCGCCGCCAGCAGCCCCTGCAGGATCTTCACGCGCGAGATCGGGCCGGGCGCGAACAGCGCCGGCTCCAGCCGCTCCACCGTCCGCTCCAGCGTCGCCGCGTCGATGCCGCCGGCCTGTTCCAGGCGGGTGCGGTCGCCGTCGCTGAACAGCGCGGCCAGGCCGTAGACCCCGTCGATGTCGTGAGCGGTGAGCAGGCGCTTGGGCGGGCGCGGCGTCACCGGGTCCAGCGTCGCCGGCAGCTTGGGCAGGCGGTCGAAGGCCACCAGGTCGTCGTTGTTGCGTGCGCCCTCGCCCGGCTTGGGCGCCGGCGTGAACCAGCCGCGGATGCGGTTGCGCAGGCCGCGCTGTTCGGCCAGCGGATCGCGGTTGCGCAGGTCGGACTCCGGCACGGCGATGCCCTCTGGCGGCCAGGCCGCAGCCTGCAGCTGGCGCAGCTGGGCCGCCTCGGCGCCGTCGGCGTCGAAGCTGCCGGGGTCGGAGAGATAACGCAGCGCCAGCTTGAGCATCAGGCGGCGGCAGGCGGCGCCGGCGGCTTCCGCGCCGCAGGCGTCGATCCACAGCTGCTGCGTCACGGCGACGAAGGCGCCGGTGTCGGTCAACTCGTCGAAGCGCTCCGGCGCGCCCAGCGGCTGCGCCGCCGGCATGCCGAGATACGGTGCCGGCCCGCGCGCGGCGACGATCCGCGCGGCGATCTCCGGCTGGCCGTTGGTCTCGGCCCAGGGGCGCTGGGGGAAGATCGGCGTGCCGCCCTGGTGGCAGGTGGTGCAGACCGCGCGGCGCGCGTAGACGATGCGGCGCGCACCGGTGGCGGAGTAATCCTGCACCAGCTGGAACTCGAAGCGGCCGGCGGCCTCGTTGTAGCTCAGCACTTCGATCTCGTTGGCGTTCTCGACGAAGCCCAGGAACAGCTGGCCGCGCGGCGCCAGGCCAAGGCTGGCCGGCGAGCCCGGGGCCTGGAAGTCCGCCGCCACCAGCACGCGCGGGTGGTGGAAGTCCGCCTGCGCCTTCAGCAGCGAGCGCCCCTGCGGGATCATCAGCGTCACCGGCATGCGGCCTTCCGGGTCCTGCTTCTGCAGCATCGCCACCAGCTTCTCGAAGGGGTACGGCAGGCCCTCGTTCTGTGCCACCAGGTGATCGAACAGCGAGCGCGAGCCGGCCGGCGGCAGGTCTTCGCTGGCGATCAGGCGGCGGCTCAGGCGCGGCGCGGCCTGTACCGGCTCCTGCGCGCTGCGCTCGGTGATCGAGGGACCGCGCGGCCCGGGCGCGGGGCGCAACCATATCCACGCCGAAACGCCGGCGGAGATAAGCAGCAGGACGGCCAGCGCGCGCTTCATCGCCGCGGCCGTCCTACATCAGCTTGAGGAATTCGCGCAGCGCCAGCTTGTCGTCCTTCGACAGCGACACGCCGAACTGGTGACCCTTGTTCTCCACCAGGTCGTCGCACTTCATGAAGGTCGGCGAGTGCGGGTCGGAGGAGGTGAACGAGGCGATCGGCGTGCCCTTCTTCACCGTCAGGTGGATCGGGCCCTGCTGGTCCTCGCGCGGCGCCAGCTGGATGTCGCGGTCGGTGACGCTGATCTTCTGCGGGCGATGCGGCGTGACGTTGGGGTTGTCCGAGGTCAGCAGCTCGTCGAAGGCGATCTCGAACTGCTTCACGCGGCCGCGCACGGTGTAGTCGATCGCCCCGCTCTTGAGGTGCGTCAGCTCGCCGACGGCGTTGTTGTGCAGGAAGGGCGCGGTGGCCCAGGCCGACAGCAGCGAGAAGTTGCGCAGGTAGCCGGGGCCGCCCTCGATCGCCTTCTCGCCGATCACGCGACCACCCAGGCCCGGGATCACGCGGTTGGTGACCTTGGGCACCGAGCCCGGCGAGGGCCGCGCGCGGTAGGTCTCGGAGGCGAACTCCTCCCAGATGTGGCCCTTGCTGTGGTTGTCGTGCATGGCACGGCACATGTTGGTGCCGACGATGTTGAACGGCACCGGCTCGTCGTTGGCCAGCCAGTCCTGCCCGAGGAAGTCCTTGCCGACGAACTGGCGCGGGCGCAGCTTGCCGCTCTGCGGGTCCTTGGCCAGGTACTTGGCCTGGAACGCCGGCGCATTGCGCTCGGCCTCGGTGAACTCGTTCTGCCAGTACTCCTCGGCACCGAACACGTGGCCCTCGTAGTAGCGCTCCAGCGCGGCCTTGTCGCCGCGCACATTGGCCGGCGCGAACTTGGAACTGTGACAGCCGGCGCATTCGCGCGCGAACACCTTGCGGCCCTGCGGCACTTTCGCCAGGTCGATGAAGGCCGAGCCCGGCGTGCCGTCCACATCGGCGGCCTTGAGCAGGTAGGTGGGGCCGCCGGTCATCAGGAACGAGGCCAGCTCCGGCATCTTGGCATCGGCGTAGTTCCAGGCCTCGCAGTCCTTGGAACACTGCGCGATGCTGAACGGCTGCTGGCGGGATTTCTCGCCGAAGAAGGTGCCGGGCTTGGGGAACTTCGGCGTCCAGCATTCCTCGGTGCACAGGCCGATGTTGACGTAGACGCGGATCAGCGCCAGATGCTCGCCGACGCTGTCCTCGCCACCCTTGAGCACGTGGCGCGTGCGGGCGCGGCTGATCTTGCCGGTGACGGGGTCCTTCATGTCCTCCTCGAACAGCCGCTTGTTCGAGAAATCCATGATGTTGTTCTGCGTGCCGGGGTTGTGCTGGAAGTCGGTGGCCACCAGCGAGGTGTCGATGGTGCCGACGCGGTGCCCGAGGCCCAGCACCTGCCGCGACAGCGAGTCCGCCGGCGTGCCCATCACGTACTGCATCGGCTGCATCGTGTACTGGTTGCCGATGGTGGCGTGGATGTTTTCCCACTTCGGACTGTTGGGGTCCTTCGGCGGGTGGGTCGGATCGAAGGAGACATGGCACTGCACGCAGGGGCCGCCCAGCACGAAGCGCAGGTTCTTCTTCAGCTCGTCGGGCCGGTAGGGCGAGCTGGCGGGGTCGAAGGCGACCTTGCCCGAGGCGTCCCTGGTCGGGTCCTGGTAGTACTTGCGGTAGCCCAGCACGCCGGAGCTGTGCTCATCGGGGCAGCGATCGTACCAGTTGGTGCTGGCATCGCCTTCGGTGCAGTCCGGGTCGTTGATCATTCCCCACTTGGTGAAGCGGTGCTTGCGCTCGCGCGTGTCGAGCCAGGGGTACCAGACATTGTCCTTGCCCACCGTGCGCGTGGTGTGCAGGTATTCCTCGTCCTGGTCGCCGAAAGTGCCCTTGAACCAGACATCGCGGCCGCGGCGCACCTGCTCGCGGGCGAGCCTGGCAGCGGCGGGATCGGTCTTCTCCACGTCCTTGAACAGCTGGTTCACGTAGCGGCAGGACTCGGCGTCGTAGCCGGTGGGCTGCGGCTGGTCGCAGGACGGCGGCGGCGCCTGCGGGATCGGCACGATGTCCCAGGTGATCGGGCCCTGGTAGGGCGGGTAATGCGGCGGCGAACTGCCGTCGCGCCAGACCTTGCGCGCCGCCAGCGTGTCGTAGAAATGGCTGTCGTACCAGGCGCGATCCTTCTGCACCTTGGGCGAGCCATGCCAGGTGCCCGTGGTCAGGTTGAGGCGGACCAGGTCGGCCAGCGAGATCGAGCGGAAGGTCGCGGTGTAGGGCGCGTCGGGCACCGGATACAGGCCGGTGGCTGCTCCCGCTGCCGCATAGGGCGCCGCAGGGGCGGCGGCAGCCGGCTTGGCGGCTGGAGCGGCGGCCAGGGCCGCCGGCGACAACAGCAACAGGGTCCACAGCAGCCGCTTGACCATGCACTTCCCCTCGTCTTTTCGTTATCAGTCCGCCTCGGACGGGCGGTGCTCGCTCCAGTCTATGGACCGCGGACGGGAGGAAGCAAGCGGGTTCAGATCGGGAAAGCCCGGTTCACTGGTCGGCCGGCGGAGTGACGGCCGGGGCCACCGTGCGCAGCGGCATCAGCGGCAGTTCCAGGCGCGGCAGCAGGCGCTCGATCTGTGCCAGCGCCTGGCCTTCCGAGTAGGGTTTCGCCGGCAGCTTGCCCCAGACCGGCGCCGGCCAGGCCGGGTCGCTGGCAAAGCGCACGATATGGTGCAGGTGCAGCTGCGGCACGATGTTGCCCAGCGCCGCGACGTTGAGCTTGTCGCCCCTGTAGGCCAGGGCCAGGGCGCGGCTCAGGATCATGGATTCGCGGAACAGCTGGGTCTGGTCGGAGGCGTCCAGCTCGTGCATCTCGCGGACATCGTTGCGCCGCGGCACCAGGATGAACCAGGGGTACTGGCTGTCGTTCATCAGCAGCAGGCGGGACAGCGGCCAATCCCCCGCGACGAAGCAGTCGGCGTTGAGTCGGGGGTGAAGGGTGAAGGAAACAGAAGTCATGGCCCATCCTTGGCAGTGACCGTGTTTGACCGGACACAGCCGTCGCAGTTTCAATCCCGGCGGTTACACTGCCGCCATAGACCGAGGATAGCACCGTGACCGAGTCCAAGACCGCCCTGGTGGCCGGCGCCACCGGCGCCGTGGGACAGCAGCTGCTGCCGCTGCTGCTGGCATCGCCCGACTACGACCGCGTCAAGGTCATCGGCCGCCGGCCGCCGCCCCTGTCGCATCCCAAGCTGCAGACGGTGATCAGCGATTTCAGCGACCTGCCCGCCCTCGGCGACCAGCTCAAGGCCGACGACGTCTACTGCGGCCTGGGCACCACCCAGGGCAAGGCCGGCCGCGCCGGCCTGGAGCAGGTGGACCACGACTTCGTCGTCGCCCTGGCCCAGGCCGCCCTGGCCCAGGGCGCCCGCCAGTTCCTGGTGGTGTCCGCGATCGGCGCCTCGGCCCACTCGCCGTCGTTCTATTCGCGCGTGAAGGGCCGCATGGAACAGGACGTGGCGGCGCTGGGCTATCCCTCGCTGCGCATCGTTCAGCCCTCGCTGCTGATGGGCGAACGCAGCGAATCCCGCCCCGGCGAAGCCCTGGCGCAGAAGCTCAGCCCGCTGTTCTCGCCGCTGCTGGCCGGCCCACTGGCCAAGTACCGGCCGATCACGACGCTGGCGGTGGCCGAGGCGCTGCTGACGCTGTCGCGGCGGCCGTATGAGGGGATGCGGGTGCATACGTTGCCGTTGCGAGGATGATCGTCGCCATGATCCGACGTTTGGGATTCGGATACCTGTGGTTTCTTGCCTTGCTGTTCGCCATCCTGCTGCCGGTCAGCGTCCTGGCGGGTGTACTCGGCGCCGAGCATGTCGCGCTCCCGGGGCAGCAGCTGGATGGGCAGGAGAAGGGATACCTGGCTGCTCAGGCCTTCAACAGGCAATACGGCTGGCTGATCATGCTGCTGGCCCTGGGCGTCAGCGCTTACCTGAGTTGGCGCGGCAGGCTTCCAGGCACCCAGCCAAGGCTTGCGGCGCCTCACCGCCCGTTCCGCATTTTTCGCGCCGGCGTGGTGTTCTTCATAGGTTTCCTGGCGCTGGCACTCACCGCGTCCATGCTGATCGGCGCCGGCTACGGCAACAATACCCAATACTTCGGCATCATCAAGCTCGGCCTCATCGCCGCTGCAGCACAGATCGTCGGCCTCGATTGGATCGAAGCGCAACGCAGTCGTCCACCGAACAAGGACTACGCAAGACTGACGCTGGCTTGCGGCATGCTCGCCTTCCTCATCCAGTCGATCGGCATCCTGCTGGTGCTGCCACGTATCCTTGCCGCAAAGGGCACCCTGGCCGGAATCGCTCCCGCGCTCGGGGGCATGCTGCTGGCCAGCCTGGGGCTGGTAGCGCTATCGTTGTTGCCTTGGCTTTTCGCCATCAGGCGCCAGTCGGTGCAGAGCCCGTAGGATGCGGTGAATGAAATGAACCGCATCACTCGCGTGAACCGTCGGGGCCATTGATGCGGTTCGCTGCGCTCACCACATCCTACAGGTAGAGCCTGGCCAAGCAGGTCTCATCGGTCCTTCTGCAACTGCGTCCGCATCTCGTCGAACCGTGCCTTCTCCTCCGCCTCCAGTTCCGGGTAGCGCAGGTCCAGCTTCTTCATGCTGGCGACGACCAGTTCCGCTACGGTGGCGCGCATGAAGTGCTTGTTGTCGGCGGGGATCGCGTACCAGGGGGCCCAGGGGCGCGAGGTGGCGTTGAGGGCGGCCTCGTAGGACTGCATGTACTGCTTCCAGAATCCGCGCTCGGCGATGTCGGCGCTCTCGAACTTCCAGTTCTTCTCGGGCTCGTCGAGCCGCGCCAGGAAGCGTTCGCGCTGCTCGTTCTTCGAGACGTTGAGCCAGAACTTGAGGATCAGCGTGCCGTTGCGCGCCAGGTGCTTCTCGTGGTCGCGGATCGACTCGTAGCGTTCTTCCCAGAGATCGTCCAGCTTCTTCGGGATGCGCGGCAGCTTCTGGTAGTTGAGGTATTCCGGGTGCACACGCACCGCCAGCACTTCCTCGTAGTAGCTGCGGTTGAACACGCCGATGCGGCCGCGCTCGGGCAGGCGCGTGGCGGTGCGCCAGAGGAAGTCGTGGTCCAACTCCTGCAGCGAGGGACGCTTGAAGGCATGCACGTCGCAGCCGGCAGGATCGACGCCGGTGAGCACGGCGCGAATGGTGCTGTCCTTGCCGGCGGCGTCCATCGCCTGGAACACCAGCAGCACGCTGTGGTAGTCGTTGGCATAGAGGATGTGCTGCAGCGTGGAGAGCTCCTGCACCGCCTCGGCCAGCCACAGCTTGCAGACCTCCTTGTCGGCCTGCTTCGCGGGCGGCTTGGTAGCTGCCTTGGACACACGGAAGGTCCCGTCGTGGGGGACCAGGTAGGGACTCTTGACCGCGGCGAAGCCGTTCTTGGGCATGGGACTCTCCTCGTTGCAGGGAGTCTAGCGCGGTCGGGCAAGGAAGACGGTGGCGCCATCCATGGCGGGACTGCGGCTCGCCCAGTTGACCCCGGCCCGCACATCCATGTGCGGGCGTTCGCCGGCGTGGATTGCCATTCAAGGCAATCCACGACAACCCCGGCTTACCCGTTGGCGCCCGGAATCACGTAGATCAGGATCGCGAAGAAGTGCAGCACGCTGCCGCCCAGCACGAACAGATGCCAGACCGCGTGGTGGTAGCGCAGGCTGGTCCAGGTGTAGAAGGCGACGCCGCCGCTGTAGGTCAGGCCGCCCGCCAGCACCAGCCACAGCGCGGCCGGCTCCAGCGCCACCAGCAGCGGCTTGATGGCGACCAGGGCGCACCAGCCCATCATCAGGTAGATCGCCAGCGACACCTTTTCGTACTTGCCGGTGGCGAAGATCTTGAACACCACGCCGGCCAGGGCCAGGCCCCAGGTGAAGGCGAACAGGCCCCAGCCCCAGGGGCCGCGCAGGGTGATCAGGGTGAACGGCGTGTAGGTGCCGGCGATCAGGAAGTAGATCAGCGAGTGGTCGAGCACGCGCAGGATGCGCTTGGCGCCCGGCAGCGGGATCGAGTGGTACAGCGTGGAGGCGGCGTACATCAGCACCAGGGTGCTGCCGAAGATGCTGGCGGCGACGATATGCCAGGCGTTGCCGTAGAGCGTGGCCTTGGCGACCAGGATCACCAGGCCGGCGATCGACAGCACCACGCCCAGGCCGTGGGTCACGGCATGGCTGACCTCTTCCCCGAAGGAGTAGAGATTCTCGGCCCCGGTGATATGCGGCGGCCGCAGCGGATGCCGCAGCGGCGTGCCCTGCTTGGCGTGCTCGGTTTCGATTACAGCGACTCCACGTGCAGTGTGGCGCCGTCGGCGCGGATCACGCGCACCTGCGTGCCCTCGGGCACGTCAGGGCCGGTGATGCGCCACTGCGAGTCGTCGACGCGCAGCTTGCCGACACCGTTGACGATCGGGTCGCGCAGCGTGAAGGTGCGGCCGACGTAGGACTGGCCGCGGCGATTGAGCATCGGCTGGTCGCTCTCCTGCACCTCGGGGCGGAATTTCTTCCACACCAGGAAGCTGGCCAGCGACAGCACGGCGAACAGCACCAGCTCCAGCTGCCAGGCCAGCGGCAGCACCCAGCTCAGGGTGCCGACGATGATCGCCGAGGCGCCGATCCACAGCAGCACGAAGCCGGTGGGCAGCAGCATCTCGGCCACCAGCAGCGCCAGCCCGAGCGCCCACCAGTGCCAATAGAGGACATCCATCATGCGTCTCCGTCGATCCTACTTGGTGGCGCCGCCGACTTTCTTGGTCAGCTCGGCGATACCGCCGAGCGCGCCGATGACGCTGCCGGCTTCCAGCGGCATCAGCACCAGCTTCTCGTTGGGGCTGGTGGCAATGCGACCCAGCACTTCGATGTACTTGGTGGCGACGAAATAGTTGATCGCCTGCACGTCGCCCTTCTCGATGGCCTGCGACACCATCATGGTGGCGCGGGCCTCGGCCTCGGCCTGGCGCTCGCGGGCCTCGGCGTCGCGGAAGGCGGCTTCCTTGCGGCCCTCGGCGTCGAGGATCGCCTGCTGCTTCTCGCCCTCGGCGACCAGGATCTGCGACTGGCGCTCGCCTTCGGCCTTGAGGATCGCGGCCTGGCGGAAACCCTCGGCCTCCAAGATGTTGGCGCGCTTCTCGCGCTCGGCCTTCATCTGGCGCGCCATCGAGTCGACCAGGTCGGACGGCGGACGGATGTCCTTGATCTCGATGCGGGTGACCTTGATGCCCCAAGGCGTGGTGGCTTCGTCCACCACCGTCAGCAGCTTGGCGTTGATGTGGTCGCGCTGGCTGAGCAGTTCGTCCAGGTCCATGGAACCCATCACGGTGCGCAGGTTGGTCATGGTCAGCTGCATCACCGCCAGCTCCAGGTTCTGCACCTCGTAGGCAGCCTTGGGCGCGTCCAGGATCTGGAAGAACACCACGCCGTCGACACCGACCATGGCGTTGTCCTTGGTGATGACCTCCTGCGAGGGCACGTCCAGCACCTGCTCCATCAGCGACAGCTTGCGGCCGACGCGGTCCACCCAGGGCACCAGCCAGTGCAGGCCCGGACCGAAGGTGGCGCGGTACTTGCCGAAGCGCTCGATCGTGTATTCCTTGCCCTGCGGCACGGTGACCACGCCCTTGAACAGGGTGACGACCGCGAAGATCACCAACGCGTAGAAGAAGAAAGCGCCCATCGCCATTGCTGCACTCCTGTCTGATGCAACCGATTCTAAACGGTCCCGTGTTACGCGCGTGCCAACTCCTCGTGCGCGATGTTCTGGATCCGCTCCACCATAGAATAAAAGCCGTTGCGGCGGTTCATCGTGATGTGGTTCTCCAGCCCCAGGCGGGTGAAGATTTCGCCGATGTCGGTGTCCAGGACCTGCTGCGGCGTCTTGCCGGAGACCACCGTAAACAGCAGCGCGATCAAGCCCTTGACGATATGGGCGTCGGAATCGCCGCGCAGTTCCAGGGTCGGCGGCGAGCCCGGCTTGAGGTCGTGGGCAAACCAGACCTGCGACATGCAGCCGCGCACCTTGTTGGCCTCGGTGTGTTCCTCCACCGGCATCGGCGGCAGCTTGCGGCCCAGGTCGATCAGATAGCGATAGCGCTCCTCCCAGTCGCCCAGGAACTCGAAAGTCTCGATCAGCTCGTCCAGCTCCATATGCTCGTTCGTCCGCGATTCATGCTGCTCCGTCCGGACATTATGACAGCGGCGAACAGCCGGCATCCTCCGGTGTCAGACTGGCACAGGTTCGAGAAACCCACGGGGAGTCCGCCATGCTGATCCGCATCCTGCCGCCGTCCGCCGTCCCGTCCAGCGAGATCACGCCGGAGCCGGCCTACTACTCGCGCCGCGACATCCTGGCGCGGATGGGCCTGGGCACCGCCGCGCTGCTGGCCTCCGGCTGCGGCGAGGCCGCCGCCCCTGCCGTCCCGCCCGCGGCCCCGGCGCCTGGGGCAGGCCTGAAGATCGCCAAACGCAGCGAACAGGCCGGCGGCGAGACCCAGACGCCCTTCGAGACCACCAGCACCTACAACAACTACTACGAGTTCGGCACCGACAAGGGCGACCCGGCGCGCAACGCCCACACCCTGCGCACCCGGCCCTGGTCGGTGGCGGTGGAGGGCGAGTGCGAGGCGCCGGGCCGCATCGACCTGGACGGACTGATCAAGCCGCATGCGCTGGAAGAGCGCGTCTATCGCCACCGCTGCGTCGAGGCCTGGAGCATCGTGGTGCCCTGGGTGGGCTTTCCGCTGGCCGAGCTGCTGAAGCGCTTCAAGCCGACCTCGAAAGCGAAGTACGTCGCTTTCGAGACCCTGTACGACAAGGAGCAGATGCCGCTGGCGCGCTGGAGCGGCCTGGAGCTGCCCTACAAGGAAGGCCTGCGCATCGACGAGGCCATGCACCCGCTGGCCTTCGTCTCGGTGGGCATGTACGGCAAGATCCTGCCCAACCAGAACGGCGCACCGCTGCGCCTGATCCTGCCCTGGAAGTACGGCTACAAGAGCATCAAGTCGGTGGTGCGCATCCGCTTCACCGAGCGCGCGCCGGTCACCACCTGGAACCAGATGGCGCCCAACGAATACGGCTTCTATTCCAATGTGAACCCGGACGTGGATCATCCGCGCTGGAGCCAGGCCAGCGAGCGCCGCCTGGGCGAGCTGTTCAAGCGCAAGACCCTGCCCTACAACGGCTATCCCGAGGTGGCCTCGCTCTACACCGGCATGGACCCGAAAAAGCTGTACTGATGGGCGCGCTGCAACGACCGCTGCTGTGGTGGCGCCTGGCCGCTTGGACGCTGGGAATGGCGCCGTTGGCCTGGCTGGGCGGGTGCGTGGCCACGGCGCGCCTCGGCGCCAACCCGGTGGAGTTCCTGGAGCACCAGACCGGGCTATGGGCGCTGCGCATCCTGCTGGCGACGCTGGCGATGACGCCGCTGCGGCGCCTCACGGGCCGCGGCGAGGCGATCCAGGTCAGGCGCCTGCTGGGGCTCTGGGCCTACTTCTGGATCACGCTGCATTTCACGATCTACCTGACCTTCGACCTCGAATGGTCGGCGGCTCAGCTGGCCAAGGACCTGGTCAAGCGCACCTACATCACCCTGGGCTTCTCGGCCTGGCTGCTGCTGCTGCCGCTGGCGCTGACCTCGACACGCGGCTGGCAGCGGCGGTTGAAGCGGCGCTGGGCATTGCTGCATCGCCTGATCTACCCCGCGGCGATCCTCGGCTGCCTGCACTTCCTGTGGCTGGTGAAGTCGGATGTGCGGGAGCCGGCGATGTACATCGGGATACTGGCGGTGTTGTTACTGGCGCGCTTGCGACGGCGCCCGGCGCCCGGTCCACTCACCGAAGGTTGATATCCCGTAGCCCGGTTTGCCGAAGGCAAGCCGGCGAGGGGATGGATCCCCAAGTTAGGGCAACGCACGGAGCAGTTGCCGGGAACACCCTTCACGGCGCTCCCCGGCTTCGCTACGCGAAACCGGGCTACGTGTAAGCCCGAAACTGCTTTCATTCCGTCAACCGGTACTTCCGGATCGCATCGGCCTCGATCTCCGCTGCCTTGAACGGCAGCTTGTGCCAGCGCTTGGCCGAGTATTCGCGGCTGAAGTCGGAGAAGTGCGGGTTGGCCGGGTCGGTGGACTCGGAGTAGGTCAGGAAGCCTTCCGCCTCCACGCCGTTGGCACCCCAGGTCACGGTCTGGATGTAGCTGTTGCCGTAGTCGACGTTGTAGCCCTCTTCCGAGATCGGGCCGGCGACGACGACGGTGAAGGCGCCCTCGAAATCCTCGCCGCCGAAGATCGGGATGCTCTTGTCGATGTGTCCCGGGTGCTGGATCTCGCCCATCGGCGTGTCGGGCGCGAAGCCGGCATCGGCGACCGCCTGGACCGCGTCCGCGAAGGCCTGGCTCACGGTCGGCAGCAGCACGTTGAGTCCGCGCGGCGTGTTGACCGGGTCGCTGACCGAGAACGGCGTGAGGAACAGCAGCGGGTTCGCGGGGCCGATCGGCAGCGGCAGCAGCGGGCCGGCGATGCGGCGGTAGAACTCGCGCCAGATGTGCGCGCCGCGCGAATCCAGGTTGGCCTTCAGGTCCCAGTTGCGCAGCGCCTCGCAGGCGGCGGCGACGTCGACCGGGCCGGAACTGCCGACCAGGGTCGGCAGGCGGCACAGCGTGTTCACCACCGTGTCGCGCTCCATCTGCGCCGACAGGATCTGGCTGGACAGCGCCACGTCCTGCAGCGTGTCGATGTCGAAGCGGTTGCCGGGACGGCCGTCGCTGCCGTCGAGGCGCCTGGTGATCTGCTGGATGCACAGGCGCGTGCGCAGCGAGCGGGCGCTGCCCTCGGAGCCGATGATGCCGGCATAGCCCTCGATGGGCTCGGCCGGGTTGGTCAGCCAGTAGCTGTCATTGCAGTTGTGGACCCAGTCGTCGCGCTGGATCTTGGGCAGGTTCGAGGGCCCGAAGATGCCGGGGCGCGGTGCGTCCGCGTCGGTGTCCCACTCGCAGGCGGAGCGCGAGCCGTCCAGCAGCGGCAGGCCCGGCGCCAGCAGCTGTACCACCTGGTGCAGCGGCAGGGCCTGGCAGGTGGTGACCTTCGAGTCGGGCACGTTCGGCACCACGCTGAGGTCGCCGTAGTAGGCCTTGCCGCCGGGGCCGCTGGCCACGGTGTTGACCCAGGGGATGCCCAGGATCTCGCCGTGCAGGCGGATGAACTCGTCCAGGCTCTCCGCCTGGTTCCAGCGCGCGAACTGGTTGATCAGGCTGTCGTTCTCGGCGTTGGCGTCGCGCAGCGCGTAGGCCTTGAGGTTGTTCCAGCCCAGGATCGGGATGCCGGCGGCCTTGAGCACCAGCACCGGGCCGTAGTGGGTCTGGTACAGGGTGCGGCTCTCGTCTGTGAGGCTGCCATCGGCGTTCTTCACCTGGATGGTGACCGGCACGGCGGTCATGTCGCGCATCTGGCCGTCGTACAGGTACTGGCGCGGGTTGGCCGGGTTCAGCGTCAGTTCGTAGAAGGTGAAGCGGTAGGCGGTGGAAACCGTGTGGCTCCAGGCCAGGTGGTCGTTGAAGCCGATCAGGATCGCCGGCACGCCGTAGAGCGAGGCGCCCATGGTGTCGAACCTGCCGGGGATCGTGGCATGCGCCAGGTACAGGCGCTCGGTGCCGATCCAGGGGAAATGCGGGTTGCCGTAGACCACCGAGCGGCCGTCGCTGGTGGCGTCCTTGCCCAGGGCGTACATGTTGCTGCCGAAGTTCTTGTCGCGCTGGAAGAAGCGGAACGGGCCCGGGTCGCTCTTCAGCGCGGCGGCCTTCTGCCCGGCCGTGGGCTCGGCCGCCTTGGCGGCACGCGCGGCGCTGGCCGCGGCACCGGCCGGCGGCAACGGCGGCGGCGCGGCGGTGGCAATCTCGTTGATCCAGACCGAGCCCGAGGCGACCAAAGCCAGGCGGTAGTAACGACGGTACATGTCGTTCTCCTCGATCTCGAACAGCCAGTCGGCACCACGGCAGCTGGCGTGACGGCCGCTGTGGCCGCCGGCCTTCAGTTCGCGGATGTAGCGGTTGTAGCCATCGACGAAGCCGCGGGTGACGTTCTTGTAGTCGGCCAGGGTGTTGTTGCGCGCCGGCGCGATGGCGGCATCGGTGGCCGAAGAGCGCCAGTAGAAGTCGCTGTCGACGTTGCTGGCGGTGACGCCGTTGGGCTGGATCGTGTAGCTGCCGTCGCGGCCGAAGTAGCGCGCGCGCTGGCCACGGATGGTGACGAAGTCCTCCTGCATCACGCAGAGATTGTCCTCGGCGAAGACGTAGCCATAGCCATAGCCCAGGCTGCCGTAGTCCTGCGCCTTGATGTGCGGGATGCCCAGCGAAGTGCGGGTGATGTCGGCGCTGTACTTCGCCCCGCCCGGGGGCGGTCCGGAGGTCTCGGTCCGGCTGTCGGAGCGGCTGCAGCCGGCGGAAAGGACCCACGCGGCCGCCAGGCCGCCGATCAGCAACTTGCGCATGAATCTCTCCTCGGATTTCGCGGGCTTGACCACGCCCGTCACGTTTGTGTCCGGATGATAACCGCTCCCGCGGCGGGCGCACCGTATAATCCGCAGCCCACGAGACCGCAGGCAGCGCACCATGTCCACCCGTATCTCCGGCCGCGCGCCGGACCAGCTCCGCGCGGTTTCGATCGAGCGCCAGTTCACCCGTCATGCCGAGGGCTCGGTGCTGGTCAGCTTCGGCGACACCCGCGTGCTCTGCACCGCCAGCGTCGAAGAGCGCGGCCCGGCCTGGAAGAAGGACGGCGGCTGGGTCACGGCCGAGTACGGCATGCTGCCGCGCGCCACCCACAGCCGCAGCCGCCGCGAGGCCGCGCAGGGCAAGCAGAGCGGCCGCACCCAGGAGATCCAGCGCCTGATCGGCCGTTCGCTGCGCGCCTGCGTCAACCTGGAAGCCCTGGGCAACTACACCGTGACCCTGGACTGCGACGTGCTGCAGGCCGACGGCGGCACCCGCACCGCCGCCATCACCGGCGCCTACGTGGCGCTGGCCGACGCGGTTGCCGCGATGCTGAAGAAGGGCCAGATCAAGAAGAACCCGCTGTTCGGCCAGGTGGCCGCGATCTCGGTCGGCATCAGCAAGGGCCAGCCGGTGCTGGACCTCGACTACGCCGAGGACTCCAGCTGCGAGTGCGACATGAACGTGGTCATGAACGACGCCGGCCAGTTCATCGAGGTGCAGGGCACGGCCGAGGGCCATGCCTTCCGCCGCGAGGAACTCGACGCCCTGCTGGACCTCGCCGGCGCCGGCATCCGCCAGCTGATCGAGGCGCAGCGCGAGGCCCTCAAGGCCTAGTCCAATGCCCACCGAAGTCGTCCTCGCCAGCCGCAACGCCGGCAAGCTCAAGGAAATGCAGGCGCTGCTGGCGCCGCTGGGCTGGGAACTGCGCCTGGTCTCCGACTTCAGCGACGAGGAACCCGAGGAAAGCGCGCCGACCTTCGTCGAGAACGCGCTGATCAAGGCGCGCCATGCCTCGAAGGTGTCGGGTGGCCTGCCGGCCATCGCCGACGACTCCGGCATCGAGGTGGACGCGCTCAACGGCCAGCCCGGCGTGTATTCCGCGCGCTACGCCGCCAAGGGCGCCGGCGACCGCGCCAACAACCGCAAGCTGATGGGCGCCTTGGAAGACATCGCCGAGCAGGACCGCGGCGCGCAGTTCATCTGCGTGATGGTATTCCTGCGCCACCCCACCGACCCGACGCCGCTGATCGCCCAGGGCGCCTGGCGCGGCCGCATCCTGCATACCCCCCAGGGCGAGGGCGGCTTCGGCTACGACCCGCTGTTCTGGGTGCCGGGCCACGACTGCAGCGCCGCCCAACTCGACCCCGGCGTGAAGAACCGCATCTCGCACCGCGCCCAGGCGGCGGCCGAGCTGCTCGACATGCTGCGTGACTGATCTACCGCTTTCGCTGTACCTGCACTTTCCCTGGTGTGTCCAGAAGTGCCCCTACTGCGACTTCAACTCGCATGCCCTGCGCGGCGACACCCCCGAGGACGCCTATGTCGAAGCCCTGGTCCGCGACCTGGACCATGAACTGCGCGAGCCCGAAAGCCGTCCGCTGACTTCGATCTTCATGGGTGGCGGCACGCCCAGCCTGTTCTCCGACCGCGCCATCGGCCGCGTGCTGGAGGCGGTGCAGCGGCGCCTGGCCTTCGCCCCGGACATCGAGATCACGCTGGAAGCCAACCCCGGCACTGCCGACGCCAGCCATTTCCGCGGCTACCGCACCGCCGGGGTCAACCGCCTGTCGATCGGCGTGCAGAGCCTGGACGCGGCGCAGCTGAAGAAGCTCGGCCGCATCCACGATCCCGGCCAGGCGGTGGCGGCGCTGGAACTGGCGCGGGCCGCCGGCTTCGACAACGTCAACCTCGACCTGATGTTCGCGCTGCCGCAGCAGTCCGAGGCTCAGGCCCTGGCCGACCTGGACGGGGTGCTGGCATTGCAGCCCGAGCACGTCTCCTGGTACCAGCTGACGCTGGAGCCCAACACCGAGTTCGCCGCGCGCCCGCCGCCGCTGCCGGACGACGACGCCGTGGCGGCGATGTTCGACGCCGGGCAGGCCCGCCTGGCCGCCGCCGGCTACGCCCAGTACGAGGTTTCCGCCTATGCCCGGCCCGGCCGGCAGGCGCGCCACAACCTCAACTACTGGGAGTTCGGCGACTACCTGGGCATCGGCGCCGGTGCCCACGGCAAGCGCAGCGGTGCGGCCGGAGTCATCCGCCGCGCCCGCCACAAGCACCCGAAGCGCTACCTGGAGAGCGCCGGCACGGCCGCCGGCGTGCAGGAGGAGCGGATCCTCTCGGCGCAGGAGATGCCGATCGAGTTCATGCTCAACGTGCTGCGCCTGAACGCGGGAGTGCCCGCCGCCCTCTGGGAGGCCCGGACCGGCCTGCCGCTGGCGGCCCTGGCCACCCCGCTGGCCGAGGCCCGGCGGCTGGGGCTGATGGAGCCGGACCCGGGCCTGCTGCGGCCCACGGCGCTGGGGCACCGGCATCTGAACCGCTTGCTGGAACTGTTTCTCGACGCCTGAAGGAGGCCGCCATGCTCGAAGAAGCCGTCGTTACCTGCCCCTGCTGCTGGGAAGAAATCGTCCTGGAACTGGACCTTTCCGGCGGCTCAGCCGTCTACACCGAGGACTGCTCGGTGTGCTGCCGGCCCATGGTCGTGCGGCTCACCGTCGGCGAAGAAGAGGGCCAGTTCGAGGTGCAGGTGGAGTCCGAAGAGGGCTGAAAGGCCGGAATCTCTGGATAAGCTTGCCAGCGACAGCCGTCTTCATTACACTTCGCGCCCTTTTTAGATTTGCCGGAAGTAGTGTCATGAAAGAAGGCATTCACCCCGAATATCGTCCGGTCGCGTTCCGCGACTCCTCCATTGGTCAGAACTTCATCATCCGTTCGACCGTGAAGACCAAGGACAAGATCACGATCGATGGCCAGGAATACCCCCTGGTGAACCTCGATACCTCCAGCGCCTCGCACCCGCACTACACGGGCAAGCAGAAGGTGGTGGACACCGGTGGCCGCGTGGGCCGCTTCAACGCCCGCTACGCGCGCAAGGCCTAAAAGCCTCTGCTGCTTCAAGGCAAGGCCGCCCACTGGGCGGCCTTGCTGTTTGCATCCGCGGCGCAGGTCAGCAAGCTGCGGTGCTGCCCCTTGCGTTCCGGGGGCGTCCCGGACGTGCGGGCGCGTTACATCGGCGCGGCCATGAAGGCCGCCGCGATCCGGGCCGTTGCCGCGCCGGCGCGAGTGCCGGCCCCTCAGGAAGTGCTGGCGGCCCATGGCCAAAACTCGCTATCCTTCGCGCCTGACTACATCATCCCCAAGCCGCTCGACCCCGACGCGCGACCGTGTCGCCCGGCGGTGGCCCGCGCAGCGGTGAGCAGCGGCACAGCCCGCCTGCCTTATCCCGCGCACTACCCGGCTTGAGGAAGAGCGTCGCCAGGGGAAGCGACAGGGATCGGCGTGGACCGGCATGGTTCTCGCTAAGGTTTTGCCACAAAAAGATTGCGGAGCAAGCATGAGCGACGTCAGCTACAGTCTGGTCAACAACGCCAACGGTGAGAAGCTGGATCTCCCGGCCATCGGCGGCACCCTCGGCCCGGTCGGCCTGGACGTAGGCAAGGTCTACGACAAGCTCGACGTCTTCACCTACGACCCGGGGTTCAGCTCGACCTGTTCCACCAAGTCGGCGATCACCTATATCGACGGCGACAAGGGCGTGCTGCTGTATCGCGGCTACCCGGTGGCGCAGCTGGCCGAGCACTGCAACTTCATCGAGGTGGCTTACCTGATCCTCAACGGCGAACTGCCGAACAAGGACCAGCTGGCGGCGTTCGACATGAACATCCGCAAGCACACCATGATCAACGAGAACCTCAAGGGGTTCTTCCAGGGCTTCAACTACGACGCCCACCCGATGGCCATGCTGACCGGCATCGTCGGTTCGCTGTCGGCGTTCTACCACGACACCACCAACAACAAGGATGCGCGGCACCGCGAGATCTTCGCGCACCGCATGATCGCCAAGATCCCGACGATCGCCGCCGCCGCCTACAAGAAGTACTACGGCCAGCCGTTCGTCTACCCGCAGAACCACCTGGACTACTGCAGCAACCTGCTGCACATGATGTTCGCCGTGCCGGCCGAGCCGTACCACGTCGACCCGATCGCGGCCAAGGCGCTGGACGTGCTGTTCATCCTGCACGCCGACCACGAGCAGAACGCCTCCACCTCCACGGTGCGCATGGCCGGCTCCACCGGCACCAACCCCTACGCCGCGATCGCCTCGGGCATCGCCGCGCTGTGGGGCCCGGCGCACGGCGGCGCCAACGAGGCGGTGCTGAAGATGCTGGAGGAGATCGGCGACGTGAAGAACGTGCCGGCCTTCATGGCCAAGGTCAAGGACAAGACCTCGGGCGTGCGCCTGATGGGCTTCGGCCACCGCGTGTACAAGAACTTCGACCCGCGCGCCACGATCATCCGCGAGCAGTGCCACAAGGTGCTCAAGCACCTGGGCAAGGACAGCGATCCGCAGCTGGAACTGGCGATGAAGCTGGAGGAGATCGCCCTGTCGGACGACTACTTCAAGGCCCGCGCGCTGTACCCGAACGTCGACTTCTACTCGGGCATCATCTACAAGGCCCTGGGCATCCCGGTGAACATGTTCACGCCGATGTTCGCCATCGCGCGTACCGTCGGCTGGGTGGCCCACTGGATCGAGATGGTCGCCGACCCGGGCATGCGCATCGCGCGCCCGCGCCAGGTCTATACGGGTGCTGCCGATCGCAACGTGACGCCGATTGCCCAGCGCTAAGCGCCGGTGCAGTCAGGAAAAAGCCCTCCGCAAGGAGGGTGATTCGGCGCGCTTTGGCAATGCCTAAACGGCATTGCCTGCGGTGAATCACGGGCGGCCAAGGATGGCCGCCCCGGGGATAGATGGGCGAGCCGAAGTCTCGCCATGGATGGCGCCACCTTCGCTGCTTCGCAGAAGATCGCGGCTAACAGCCGCTCCTACAACAGCCCACTCAGGCCGCTTCTTCCGCCGCAAGCAGCTTCTCCACCTGCGCCGAATCCAGCCGGCGGAACGGCTGGTTCTCCACCGGGCTCAGCGGCGCGCGGCGCTGCTCGTTCTCCGAGAACACCGCCAGGTCCACGCCGACGCCCTCGACCTCGAAGCAGGCCAGCGGGATGCGCTGCTCCTTGCCGTCGGGGTAGCGGTAGCGGCGCTCGTCCTGGTCGAAGTCGATGCGGCGGTCGTGCAGGTAGATGTCGATCGCCTCGGGCTTGTCGGCGAAAGCATGCAATTGCAGGCGGTGGGCGTCGGTGATGGCGCCGCTGACGGCGCCGCCGACCAGGCGCGGCGAGAATTCGGCGAGCTGGCGCATCACCCGCAGCGCGGTGCGGCGCATGCGCCGCAGCCGCTCGTGGTAAGCCTCGCCGCCGAACAGGCGCTGGTACTCGATCACCGCCTGCTGTACCTGGGCGTTGTCCGGCAGCCCCGAGCGCGCCGGCAGGCCCAGGCGCTCGGCGGCCTTCTGCTTGGCGGTACGGTAATCGGTCACCTGCTCCTCGCAGATGATGCGGGCGGCTTCCTGCACGATGCTGTATTGCACGGCGTTCACCCTCGTGCCCTTGGCGGGCAATCGCAGTTCAAAACAACTCTTCCACCCCGCCAGAGGACGGCTTGGCGCCCTCCTCTTCCAGCCCCGGGGGACTGTCGGCGGCCTCCGGGATGCGGTCCTGCGGGACCACTTCGAACACCCCTTCGCCGTCGCCACTGGCAAGCTTGCCACTGCGGCTGTCGATACGCACGCTGACCAGGCCCGAGGGGCGCGGCCGCATGCCCTGGGGCACGTCCTTGAGCGCCACGCGCATGAAGTCCAGCCACATCGGCAGCGCGGCACGACCCCCGACCTCGCCCTTGCCCAGCGGACCCGGCTGGTCGCGCCCGACCCAGGCGGTGGCGACCAGGGTCTTCTGGAAGCCGTTGAACCAGGCGTCGGTTTCGTCGTTGGTGGTGCCGGTCTTGCCGGCCAGGTCGGCGCGGCCCAGTTCGTTGACCTTGGCGGCGGTGCCGCGCACGGTCACGTCGTGGAGAATGTCGGTGATCATCCAGACGGTCTGCGGATCGATCACGCGCGGCGCACCGTTCTCGGGAATGTCCGGCGGCGGCGCCTCGGCCTCGTTGGCGGAAGGATCGTCGCTGGCCATTTCGGGCGGCGGCGGCAGTTCTTCGCATTCGTAGCAGGCGATCTTCGGCTGCGCCTTGAACAGCAGCTTGCCGGCACCGTCGCTGATGCTGTCGATGAAATAGGGCTCGGTGAGATAACCGCCGTTGGCGATGGTGGAGAAGCCGCGCGCCATCTCCAGCGGCGTGAAGTCGCCGGTGCCCAGCGACATCGTCAGGTTGCGTGGCATGTGCTCGATCGGCAGGCCGAAGCGGGCGATGTATTCGCGGGCGTAGTCGATGCCGATGGCCTGCAGCACGCGGATCGACACCAGGTTGCGCGACTGCACCAGGGCTTCGCGCAGGGTCATCGGGCCCTTGAAGTCGCCACCGTAGTTCTCCGGGCGCCAGTCCTGCTGGCCGCGGATGCTGAACACCACCGGGGCGTCGAGGAATACCGAAGCCGGCGAGTAGCCGCGCGCCATCGCGGCGGCGTACAGGAAAGGCTTGAAGCCGGATCCGGCCTGGCGCCGTGCCTGGGTGACGCGGTTGAACTTGCCCTGGAAGAAATCGTAGCCGCCGACCAGGGCGACGATGGCGCCATCGCGCGGGTTCAGGGCGACCAGGGCGCCCTGGGCCTGCGGCAGCTGTGCCAGGACCCATTCGCGACCCTCCTTGCCGCCAGCACGGATGCGCAGGACGTCACCGATCGCCGGCGTCCGCTTGGCGCTGAAGGCGGCCCACTTGAAACCTTCCGGGGGCATCTCGAGGTCGCCGTCGCGGCCGCGCAAGACCAGCTTCTGCGGCGAATAGCCCAACACCACCACCGGCACCAGGCTGGCCACCTGCGGGCGCGCATCCAGGGCGTCCACCAGCTTCTGCTCCTGCCCGGGCGCCAGCAGCGCCGGATCGAGCTTGGCCTCCGGCCCGCGCCAGCCGTGGCGCTCGCCGTAGTCGTTGATGGCCTTGCGCAACGCGGCGTTGGCAGCGTTCTGGCGGGTGGAGTCGATCGTGGTGGTGACGTAGAAGCCGTTGGTGTAAGCGGTGTCGCCGTAGCGGGTCAGGATCTCCTGGCGCACCATCTCCGCGACGTAGTAGGCGTCGACCTCGGCCCGCGCGCGGTAGGGCTTGACGATCAGGGGCTCTTCCAGCCCCGCCTTGAACTCCTCGGCCGAGATGTAGCCCAGCTCGTGCATGCGGCGCAGCACGTAGTTGCGCCGCTCCTTGGCCCGCTCCGGATTGACGATCGGGTTGTCGCGCGACGGGGCTTTCGGCAGGCCCGCCATCACCGCTGCCTCCGATATCTTCAAGTCCTTGATATTTTTACTAAAATAAGTCATCGCGGCGGCGCCGACGCCGTAGGCGCGCTCGCCCAGGTAGATCTTGTTGAGATAGAGCTCGAGGATTTCCTCCTTCTTCAGCTCCTTCTCGATGCGCAGCGACAGCAGGATCTCCTTGAACTTGCGACCGTAGCTCCGCTCGTTGGAGAGGAACACGTTGCGCGCCAGCTGCATGGTGATGGTGCTGCCACCCTGGGATTTCTGCCCGGTGGCGGCCAGGCTGAAGGCCGCGCGCACCAGGCCCATCCAGTCCACGCCGGGATGCTCGAAGAAACGGTCGTCCTCGGCAGCCAGGAAGGCCTGCACCACCCGCGGCGGAAACTCCCTGTACTTGAGGGGCGCGCGGCGCTCGGCGCCGAACTCGCCGAGCAGCTTTCCGTCAGCGGAATAGATGCGCAGCGGGATGGCCAGCTGCAGCTGGCGCAGGGCGTCCACAGAGGGCAGTTCGTCCTCGAAATAGGCCTTGGCCACGAGGAATCCGCCCCAGAGCGCAAGCACGCCGGCCAGCAGCAGTCCCGCCAGGACCGACAGCAACAGCTTCCACTTCATCGAATCCTTACCTTCCCCATGGCCAAAAACCTACAGAATCGCTATGCAGGTTATGAAGCAACATCAGATAGTTGGAGCCACTACTTATAGTTGCATCGCAGAATGTTTGCGTTATAGTACGGCTCAATGCGGGAGGAGTCACCACGATTTCCGCGGGGGAATGTCAACGCGAGTTTGGCGAGGCGATATGTCCATAGTGCAATCGCTGTTAGGCGGGGGAGAGCAGGCGCTCATCGGTCTGGACATCAGTTCCAGTGCCGTAAAGCTGCTCGAGCTGTCGCGCAGGGGAGAGAAATTCCACGTCGAGACCTACGCCGTGGAGCCGCTGCCGGCCAATGCCGTCACGGACAAACAGGTCACTGATCCGAAAGTCGTCGGTGAGGCGGTCATGCGCGCGCTAAGCCGCGCGGGCACCCGCACCAAGAACGCGGCTGTCGCGGTGGCCGGTGCGTCGGTGATCAGCAAGGTGATCCAGCTCCCCAAAGGCCTGTCGGAAGACGACATGGAAGAGCAGATCAAGGTCGAGGCCGACCAGTACATCCCTTACCCGATCGAAGAAGTCAGCATCGACTTCGAAGTGATCGGCGACAGCGACAAGGCCAAGGACAACGTCGACGTGCTGCTCGCGGCCTGCCGCAAGGAGCAGGTCGAACAGCGCGCCGCCGCGCTGGAGATCGCGGGCCTCAAGCCCAAGATCGTCGACATCGAGACCTACGCCCTCGAGAACGCCTGCCAGTTCCTGCAGCACCAGATGCCCGATCGCGGCGTACGCCGCACGATCGCGGTGGTGGACGTCGGCGCGACAACCACGTCGGTGCTGATCATGCACGACCTCAAGACGATCTATACGCGCGACCAGAGCTTCGGCGGCCGCCAGCTCACCGAAGACATCATGCGCCACTACGGCATGAGCCTCGACGAAGCCGGCAAGGCCAAGAAGTTCGGCAACCTGCCGGACGACTACCAGACCGAGGTGCTGAGCCACTTCATCAGCGACATGGCGCAGCAGATCGACCGCTCGCTGCAGTTCTTCTTCTCGGCGGCATCGCAGTACAACACGATCGACCAGATCATCCTCGCCGGCGGCTCGGCCCATATCGCCGGCATCGACGCCGCGATCCAGGACCGCCTGCGCATCCCGACGGCAGTGGCCAAGCCCTTCGCCGGCATGAGCGTTTCGTCCAAGGCCAAGCCCGCGGTTCTGGCCAAGGAAGAGGCATCGCTGCTGATCGCCTGCGGCCTGGCCTACCGCGCGTTCGACGGGGAGTCGAAATGACGACGCGCATCAACCTACTCGACTGGCGCCAGGAACGTCGCGCCCGTCGCAAGCAGCAGTTCCTGACCATGCTCGGCATCGGCATGGTGGCCAGCGCCTCCATCGTCGGCCTGGCCTGGACCTCGGTCAGCGGCGCGGTGTCGTCGCAGCAGGAGCGCAACGCCTACCTGCAGCGCCAGATCGACGAAACCAAGCAGAAGATCAAGGAAATCGAGGAGCTGGAGAAGGTCAAGGCCAGCTTGCTGGCGCGCATGCGCGTGATCGAGGAACTGCAGGCCAGCCGCGCCGCATCGGTCCACTTCTTCGACGAGGTCGTCAGCACCCTGCCGGAGGGCACCAACCTGCGGGCGATCAAGCAGGCGCCGGAAGGGGTGACCCTCACCGGCACGGCCGAATCCAACGGCCGTATCTCGACCTACATGAAGAACATTGACGCCTCGGCCTGGTTCGACGAGCCCAGGCTGGTCGAGATCGTGACCAAGGAGCAGAAGCAGAAACTGCGCCGCGGCGATTTCCAGCTGCAGGTCAAGGCTCTGAAGAAGCCTTCCGACGGCACGGCCGATCCCGAGGAAGATGGCGCGGAGGCCGGGCAATGAACTTCCAGGAAGCAATCACCGAACTGCAGACGCTCGACACGAGCAACCCCGGCGCGTGGCCGATGTGGGTGCGTGTCAGCGCCTCGGTCCTGGCCGGCGTCGTGGTGCTGGGCCTGGGCATCTACCTGCTGGTCAAGCCGGTCTACGAGGAGTTGACGGCGGCCGAAGCGACCGAGTTGCAGCTGCGCCAGAAGTTCGAGGAGAACCAGGGCAAGGCCGCAGCGCTGGAGAGCTACAAGGCACAGCTGGCGGAGATGGAACAGAACTTCGGCGCCATGCTCAAGCAGCTGCCGAGCAAGGCCGAGGTGCCCAACCTGCTCAACGACATCTCGCAGGCCCGCGTCTCGGCCAGCCTCGAGGAGGAGCTGTTCAAGCCGCAGGACCCCGTCCCCAAGGAGTTCTACGCGGAGATTCCCAACAAGGTCATCGTCACCGGCACTTACCACGAGCTGGCCAACTTCGTCAGCGCCGTCGCGGCGCTGCCGCGCATCGTGACCATCGAGGACGTGGAGATCAACCTGCCGGCGGAGTCTGAGATGCGGGGCAAGGGCGCCCTCGACGAAGGCACCTTGCGCATGACGGCACTGGCCAAGACGTACCGCTATCTCGACGACGACGAGATCGCCGCCGCGGAAGCCGACAAGACCAAAACCGGCGCTGCCAAGTGACAGGAGAGCGCCCCATGAAAACCAGCAAACAGAACATCCTGCGCCTGCTTCTCCTGGCCGCCGCCGTATCGGTAGCCGGCTGCGGCAAGGGCCTGAGCGATCTCGAGGCCTGGGTCACCGAGGTCAAGGCCCGCAAGCCTCCGCCGATCGAACCGATCCCGCAGATGAAGCAGTACGAAGCCTTCAGCTACTCGGCCAACGGCCGCCGCGATCCCTTCGAGGCCTTCGCCCCGGCGCGCGCCTTCGGTCCGGGCCTGCGCCCCGACCTGAACCGCAACAAGGAACCGCTGGAAGAGTTCGACCTGAGCGGCCTGCGGATGGTCGGCACGGTCGACTCCAAGGGAACGGTCTACGCATTGATCCGGGCGCCGGACGCGGTGGTGCACCGCGTGACGCTCAAGAATCACATTGGCGAAAATTACGGGGAAATCGTGTCCATTTCGGAGGCCGAGGTTGGCTTGGTGGAGCTGGTGCCGGATGGATTTGGCGGATGGGTGCAACGTCCGGCGTCTCTGACGCTTACGGAACAAAGGTAATCAGGGAGTGACTGGCGATGTTCAAGCTCAGTGAAATAACCAAGACGGCGCTGCGTGCCGCCACTGCGGTGGCAGCTTTGCTGCTGGCCGGCGGTGCACAGGCCCAGGGCGGACGAGCCCTGCAGTCGATCGACTTCACTTCCCAGGAGGGCGACCGCGTCCTGCTGACGATGACCCTGTCGGAGGCGGCGCCGGAGCCGGTGGTGTTCACCATCGACAAGCCCGCACGCCTGTCGCTGGACCTTCCGGATACCTCGGTCGCACTCCCCGAGCGCTACAAGAAGGTCAACTCGGGCAACGTCCGCTCGGTCGCCAGCGCCGAGGCCAAGGGCCGCACCCGCGTGGTGGTCGAACTCAATCAGCTCGCGCCGTACAGCCTGCGCGTCGAGGGCAACAAGATCCTCGTGCAGCTGGATGACCCCAGCGCCGCGACTGCCGCCTCGATGCCGGCCCAGGCCACCGGCGCCCGCCTGATGCCAGCCCCGGTCCTGTCCGAGTCCGCGACAGCCCTGCGCAACATCGACTTCCGCCGCGGCGAGCGCGGCGAAGGCCGCATCATCGTGCAGCTGGCCAATGCCCGCATGCCGGTGGACGTGCGCGAAGAGGGCGGCAAGATCGTCGCCGCCTTCCGCGGCGCCACCGCCTCCGAGAAGCTGCTCAAGCGCCTGGACGTGCTCGACTTCGCCACGCCGGTGAAGTACGTCGATACACGCCGCGACGGCGCGGACGTCATCGTCACCGTCACCCCGGCCGCAGGCATCGAATTCGAGCAGGCCGCCTACCAGACCGGCGACCAGTTCACCCTGGAAATCCAGCCGCTGACGCCCGACAAGGTCGAAGAGAAGCGCAAGGCCCAGCCGCAGTTCGTGGGCGAGCGCATCAGCCTGTCGTTCCAGAACATCGAAACCCGCTCGCTGCTGCAGATCATCGCCGACGTCGCCGGCACCAACATGGTGGTGAGCGACCAGGTCACCGGCGAAATCGCCATGCGCCTGCAGAACGTGCCCTGGGACCAGGCGCTGGACATCGTCCTGCGCACCAAGGGCCTGGGCATGCGCCAGCAGGGCAATGTCATGCAGGTCGCCCCGCTGAAGGAACTGGCGGAGCGCGAGAAGGTCGAGCTGGAAACCGTCAAGCAGCGCAACGAGCTGTCGCCGCTGCGCTCGGAGATCATCCAGGTCAACTACGCCAAGGCCACCGACCTCGCGCCGCTGATCAAGTCCGGCTCCGCCAACACCATCCTCAGCGAACGCGGCCGCATGTCGGTCGATGAGCGCACCAACACCCTGATCGTGCTGGAGACCCGCGACAAGATCGAAGAGATTCGCGTACTGGTCGCGCGCCTGGACATCCCGGTGCGCCAGGTGCTGATCGAGTCGCGCATCGTCATCGCCAACGACGACTTCGCCAAGGACCTGGGCGTGCGCTTCGGCGTGACCACGGTCGCCCGCAACGGCGGCAGCGGCATTGTCACGACCTCGGGCAGCAACACGTCCACCAACACCACCACTTCCAGCTTCCTGGACAACGGTGGCTTCCCGGTGACCCTGGGCGCGCAGGCCGACCGCTACAACGTCAACCTGCCGGTGACCGATCCGGCCGGCCGGATCGCACTGGCGATCCTGGGCCGCGACTACCTGGTGGACCTGGAACTGTCGGCGCTGCAGAGCGAAGGCCGTGGCGAGGTGGTGTCCACCCCGCGCGTGGTCACCGCCAACGGCAAGCAGGCCTATGTCGAACAGGGTCGCGAACTGCCCTACCTGGAGGCGGCCTCCAGCGGCGCCGGCACGATCGCCTTCAAGAAGGCCGTGCTGTCCCTGCTGGTCACCCCGCAGATCACGCCGGACGACCGCGTCGTGATGGATCTTGCCGTCACCAACGACAGCCAGGGCGAGAACGTCTCGATCGGCGTGGGTACCGCTCCGGCCATCGACACCCGGCGCCTGAACACGCAGGTGCTGGTGCGCAGCGGCGAGACCGTGGTGCTCGGCGGCGTGTACAACCAGGAAAGCCGCTCCGACCAGGTCAAGGTCCCGCTGCTGGGCGACGTGCCGATGCTGGGCCGGCTGTTCCGCAACGACTCCAAGAATTCCAACAAGCGCGAACTGCTGATCTTTGTCACGCCAAAGGTCTTGCAGGACGGCTTGCGCGTCAACTGACGGTGACCCCGGGGCCGGCTTCAAGCCGGCCCCGGCGTTTTCGCGGCACGTTTTTTCCACGCCCTCCCGCCGCATGAGCAAGAAAAGCAGCATCTTCCTGGTCGGCCCCATGGGCGCCGGCAAGACGACCGTCGGCAAGCGTCTCGGTGAGACCCTGGGGCTGGAGTTCATCGACAGCGATCACGAGATCGAGCTGCGCACCGGCGTCGATATCCCCTACATCTTCGAGAAGGAAGGCGAACCGGGCTTCCGCCGCCGCGAGAAGGCGGTGATCTCCGACCTGACGCTGCGCCAGGGCATCGTCCTGGCCACCGGCGGCGGCAGTGTGCTGGACCCGGACAACCGCCACAGCCTGTCCGCGCGCGGCTTCGTGGTCTACCTGCACGCCAGCGTCGACCAGCAGCTGGCGCGCACCGCCCGCTCCGACAACCGGCCCCTGCTGAAGAACATCGCCAACCGTCGCGAGGTCCTGCAGGAGCTGTTCGCCCAGCGCGACCCCCTGTACCGCGAAATCGCCGACCTGGTGCTGGACACCGACGAGCGCAGCGCCAAGACCCTGGTCAAGGAAATCCAGGATCGCCTGATGGGCCCCGAAGGCTGAGCTGCCGCCGGACGGCGCGGGACGGCCGGGCTGTGCATAATAGGAAAACACAGTCGGAAAAAGCCTCGTAGGGCCGAGGGAGGACGCCATGCGCATCGGAGTCGTTGCGGACGCTACCTGCGATTTGCCGCAGGAGTTCCTGCAGGAGCACCGCGTCGGCATCCTGCCGGTGGCGATCCACCTGGGCGACGAAGTGCTGAACGACGTCCGCGACCCGGAGGTCACCCTCAAGTTCTACGCCGAGCAGCTCGCCTCCAAGGGCCTCAACGCCCACACCGTGCCCTTCACCGCCGAGCAGATCCGCGAGAAGTTCCTGTCGGACATGGTGCTGGAGTACGACTACGTGTTCTGCGTGACGATCACCGCCACGCGCAGCGCGATCTTCGAGAACGCCACCAAGGCCTCGTTCGCGATCCTCAACGACTACAAGAACGCGCGCGCGCGCCAGGGCGTGAGCGGGCCTTTCGCCCTGCGCGTGGTCGACAGCAAGAGCATGTTCTGCGGCACCGGCGTGCTGGCGGCCGAGGCCGCCAAGCTGGCGCGCAGCGGCGTCAGTTCCAACGACATCCGCAAGCGCCTGGACGAGCTGCGCGAGAACATCGTCGGCTACATGGTGCCGGACGACCT
This sequence comes from Solimonas sp. K1W22B-7, assembly GCF_003428335.1. GTDB lineage: Bacteria > Pseudomonadota > Gammaproteobacteria > Nevskiales > Nevskiaceae > Solimonas_A. Next base: position 122,209 of record NZ_CP031704.1, on the reverse strand, counting down.
CTATTACATCCGCAGTCGCGGCATCAAGAAGGGCGAGAAAAGCATCGGCCTGCTGACCTATGCGATCGGCTCGGCACTGGACATCAAGCCGGTGATCCTCTGCTATCGCGGCGAAACCCAGCCGGTGGCCAAGGTGCGCGGCTACGAGCGTGCGGTGGAGCGGCTGTTCCGCCACGTGGCAGCCGAGGTCCGCCGCGGCATCGGCACGCAGCACCTGTGCATCAGCTACGGTGGCCCCGTGTCGCGGGTGGCCGCCCTGCCCGGCTACGACGAGCTGGCCAAGGCCGCGCGCGAGCACAACATCGAGATCCTCACCAGCATCATGTCCGCCACCGCGGCGGTGAATACCGGCGGCGGCTGCGTGGCCGTGGCCTGGGGCGGGGAGCTGAACCCCTTCAGCTGAGACCACGTTCTTCCGCAGCATCGGCAGGAGAGTCCGGGAATGCGCAGCATCGCGCTGTACAACCTCAAGGGCGGCGTCGGCAAGACCGCCGCCGCCGTCAACCTGGCCTACCTCGCCGCGGCCCACGGCGTGCACACGCTGCTCTGGGACCTCGACCCGCAGGGCGCTTCCAGCTGGTACTTCCACGGCGAGCCCGACGACAAGGGCAGGAAGGTCTTCGAGGGCGGCACGCCGGTGGGCCGGCTGGTGAAACCCTCGCCCTACCGCCAGCTGTCGCTGATCCCGGCGAACCTGTCCTACCGCTACCTCGACATCATCCTGAAGAAGGTGGAGCCGCCGCGCGAGGCGCTCAAGCGCCTGCTCAAGCCCTTTTCGGAGCAGTACTCGCTGATCGTGCTGGACTGCCCGCCGAGCCTGTCGCATCTGGCCGACAACATCTTCAGCGCCGCCGACCGCGTGCTGGTGCCGGTGGTGCCCACCTGGCTGTCGCTGCGTTCGCTGGAGCAGGTACAGGCCTACTGCAAGGCCGAGGGTTTCGATCCGAAGAAGCTGCGGCCGTTCTACTCCATGGCCGACCGCCGTCGCTCGCTGCACCGCGACCTGCTGGAAAACCCGCCCGCCTCGATGGCGCGGCGCTACCCGGCGGTGATCCCCTATGCCTCGGCGGTGGAGCGCATGGGCGAACACCGCGCACCGCTGGCCGCCTATGCCGGATCGGAAGACCCGGCGCTGCTGGCGTATGCGGAGCTGTGGCTGGAGTTGAAGAAGGACCTGGGGCTGTAGGTCAGCTTTTGTTGTCCCCTCTCCCGCTTGCGGGAGAGGGAGAAAGGGAGAGGGTTTCTGTAAAACGACCAGTCGTTAGCTAGCCCAACATTTACAGAAACCCTCTCTCGGCAACTGCTCCATGCGTTGCCCTACCTCGGGGGTCCATCCCCTCGCCGACCTTCGGCCACCCTCTCCCGCAAGCGGGAGAGGGAACAGCAACGCGGAGCCTAGTCGCCGACCGCATCCGCCAGTTTGCTCACCAGCTCCAGCCGCTGCGACAGCTCGGCCTCGGACCCCGCCGTGATCGTCGCGTGCCCCACCTTGCGCTGCGGCTTGGGCGTCTTGCCGTAGTGGTGGATGTGCACACCCGGGATCGCCGCCAGGGCTTGGTTGGCCGGGGCGTCGCCGATGAAGTTGACCATCGCCGAGGGCCCGCGCATCGAGGTGTCGCCCAGCGGCAGGCCGGCGATGGCGCGCAGGTGGTTCTCGAACTGCGAGCAGACCGCGCCCTCGATGCTCCAGTGGCCGGAGTTGTGCACGCGCGGAGCGATCTCGTTGGCCAGCAGCCGGCCGTCGGAGACGAAGAACTCGAAGGCCAGCACGCCGACATAGCCCAGGTGCTCGACCACGCGGCGGGCGTAGTCCTCGGCCTCTTTCTGCAGCGGATCGTCGGCCTGCGGAATCGCGGTGCGCAGGATGCCGTCGCGGTGCACGTTGGCCACCACCGGGTAGTAGCGCAGCTCGCCGGTCTTGCCGCGAACCGCCAGGCAGGACAGCTCGCGCTGGAACGGCACGAAGGCCTCCAGGATCAGCGGCTGGCCGCCGAGCCGGGCGAAGGCCGGGTCCAGGTCTTCCGGCTTGCGCAGCACGGCCTGGCCCTTGCCGTCGTAGCCCAGGCGACGCGTCTTGAGCACCGCCGGCAGGCCGATGTTCTTCACCGCCAGCTCCAGCGCCTCGCGCGTGGCCACCGGCATGTAGCGCGGCACCGGCACCTTGAGCTTGTCGAACAGCTGCTTCTCGGACAGGCGGTCCTGGCCCACGGCCAGCGCCACCGGCGCCGGCAGCAGCGGGATGCGCCCGGAGACGAACTCGGCGGTCTTGGCCGGCACGTTCTCGAACTCGTAGGTGGCGATGTCCACGGCCACGCAGAACTCGGCGAGCGAGCGCTCGTCCTGGTAGTCGGCGTGGATGTGTTCGCCCAGCGGCGCGGCGCAGGCCTCGGTGGCCGGGTCGAGGAACACGAAGTCGAAGTCCAGCGGATAGCCCGCCAGGGCCAGCATGCGTCCGAGCTGACCCGCCCCCAGGATACCGATCTTCATGGCAGCTTCAGCGGCTCGTCGTCCAGCACTTTGCGGGTCTGTTCCGCGCGGAAGCGGTCCAGGCGTTGGGCCAGCGCGGCGTCGTGCGTGGCCAGCACCGCGGCGGCCAGCAGGGCGGCGTTGATGGCACCCGCGCGGCCGATGGCCAGCGTGCCCACCGGGATGCCCGCCGGCATCTGCACGATCGACAGCAGCGAGTCCTGGCCGTTGAGTGCCTTGGACTGCACCGGCACGCCGAATACCGGCAGCCGCGTCTTGGCGGCGCACATGCCCGGCAGGTGGGCGGCACCGCCGGCACCGGCAATGATGATCTTCAGCCCGCGGCTGACCGCGCTGCCGGCGTATTCGAAGAGGAGGTCGGGGGTGCGGTGCGCGGAGACGACGCGCGCCTCGTAGGGCACGCCCAAGTCTTCCAGCGTCTGGACGGCGTGCGCCATCGTCTCCCAGTCGGACCGGGAACCCATGATGACGCCGACCAGCGGCTTGCTTTGCTTCTTGGCCACTTTCTCTGCCTGTACGGCGGGAAAGTGGCGGATTATCGCAAAATCTGAAGTCCGGAGTACTACCGCTGGGCGAGTCGGGATTTTCGTGGATTGCCTAAATGGCAATCCACGCCGACGAGCGCCCGGCCATGGAGGGCCGGGCCGGGGTCAGATGGGCGAACGGACGTCCCGCCATGGATGGCAGGTGGGACCCTGTCTCAGGGCGTCAGCAGGTCGAAATCGGCGTTCACCGTGGCGGTGTACTTGATCTCGCCGGTTTCCAGGCCCAGCTGCTGGTTGCCGCTGTCGAAAGCCTCGGCCTTGGCCATGCCGCGGGCCATCATCGGCATCGGCGGCGGGGCGTAGCCCTCGCTGGCGTTGAGGGCGTAGATGCTGCCCAGCTTCACCTTGAGGGTGTCGGCCAGCAGCTGCGCCTTGCCGCGGGCATCGTCGGTAGCCTTGACCAGCGCCTGGCGCGCCAGCTCCTTCGCGTTGGAAGCCTCCAGCACCGGCGGCGAGACGTTGTTGACGCCCACCTGGGTGGCGCGCAGCACGTAGTCGCCGAGCTTGCCCAGGTCGGTCACGGTGATGGTGATGTCGCGGCGCGCGCGGTAGCCGGTCAGGCGGTTGCGGCGGGTTTTCTCGTCCCAGACGTACTCCGGCGACAGGGTGATGCCGGCGGTGGAGATGTCGGCGTCCTTGGCCCCGAGCTGGCGCGCCTCGGCGACGTAGGCCCGCACCACCTTGCTGACCTCGGCCTCGGCGGCCTTGGGATCGGCATTCATCACGTCCACCGCCACGTTCAGGCGGGCCCGGTCGGGGCGGGCGGAAACTTCGCCCTGGCCGCTGACGCTGACGCTGCGGCGCTGGGGCGGCTGGTCAGCCCAGGCGGCGTTGCTGGCCAGCAGCGACAGGGATACAAGGGCGGCGGAGAGCTTGTTCATGCGGGGTCTCGGACAGGAGGAAGATGCGCCTCAGACGGCCGGAGCTTAAACTAAGTTCCTTGTGTCCCCCGAGCAGTCATGAGTCACACCTACGAACCTGTCACCCTGACGCGCGACGTCATCGGCGTCCTGATCCCCCAGGGCACCAAGGTCGAGCTTCCGGAAGGCGCCCATGGCGCGATCACCCAGGCACTGGGAGGCTCCTTCACCGTGCAGGTCGAGGGGCACCTGTTCCGCATCGACGGCAAGGACGCCGACGCCATCGGCAAGGAAGTCGTGCTCGGCCCTGAAATCTCCGCCGACGCCAGCGACGAGGAGATCGAAAAGGCCATCTGGGACCAGATGCGCACCTGCTTCGACCCCGAGATTCCGGTCAACATCGTCGAACTGGGCCTGATCTACGAAAGCAAGCTCGAGCGCACCGACGACGGCCGCCGCCGCGCCCGCATCCGCATGACCCTGACCGCCCCCGGCTGCGGCATGGGCGACATCCTGGTGGCCGACGTCAAGAGCAAGGTCACCGCGATCCCCAGCGTGGAGGAGGCCGACGTGGAGCTGACCTTCGACCCGCCCTGGGACCAGTCGATGATGTCGGAAGAAGCGCGCCTCGCCACGGGGATGTTCTGATGTCCGACACCCTGACCCACGGCGTCCGCATCATCGTGCGCCCGCACTACGTCGCGGAGCAGTCCAATCCCGCCGAGGACGAGTACCTGTTCGCGTATCACATCACCATCCGCAACGAAGGCGAGCGGACCGTGCAGCTGATCTCGCGCCACTGGGTCATCACCAACGGCGAGGGTCACGTGGAGGAAGTGCGCGGCCCCGGCGTGGTCGGCCACCAGCCGGTGCTGCAGCCCGGCGAGCAGTTCCAGTACAGCAGCGGCTGCCCGCTGGGCACGCCGGTGGGCACCATGCACGGCGAGTTCAACATGGTGGTGTCGGAAACCAACCAGCCCTTCGACGCGCAGATCAATCCGTTCACGCTGGCGGCGCCGCGGGCGCTAAATTAGCCAACCCCCGTAGGAGCGGCTGTTAGCCGCGAGCCAGGGTGATCGAGTTGACCGCCCTTCGCGGCTAACAGCCGCTCCTACAAGTTCCGTTCTCAAGCCGCCGGAATCTTGTCCCGCCGCAGCTTCATCGCCGCCCCCAGCTCCGCCACCCAATACCGCAGGAACGACCCGAATACACCCAGGTTCGTCCGCGGCGGCTTGCCGTCGGCCAGGCGATAGAGCTGGTGGTAGTACCAGCCCTGGCCGCCCAGCACGTTGATCAGCTTGAGCAGCAACACCTTCGAGGTCGGCGAGAAAATGCCGCTGTGCGCCATCACCAGCTGCTTCTCGTAGGTCGGCGCTTCCGCCATCGTCCCGGCCAGCAGCTGCTTCGGCACGTCGGTATGCGTGCACAGCGGACGACCAAGGCCGATCACGTCGACATCGCCACCCTGCAGCGCCAGCTCCATGCCGGCAGCGCTGCGGAAGCCCCCGGTCACCATCAGCGGCATGCGCGCCAGCTTGCGGATCGCCGCGGCATACTCCAGAAAGTAGGCCTCGCGCAGCCGCGTTGACTCGCGGCGCGGCGTCGCATCCTCGGCGCGGCCCTCGAAACCGAGCAGCTGCGGCTGCTCGTAGGTGCCGCCGGAAATCTCCAGCAGGTCCACGCCCTCGCCGTTGAGCAGCTGCACCACCTGCAGGCAGTCCTCGTGGCTGAAGCCGCCCTTGCGGAAATCGTCGGAGTTGAGCTTGATCGCGATCGGGAAATCGGCGCCCACGGCCTTGCGCGTGGCGCGCACCGCCTCCAGCAGGAAGCGCGAACGGTTCTGGATGCTGCCGCCCCAGGCATCGGTGCGGCGATTGGTCACCGGCGACAGGAAGGAACTGAGCAGGTAGCCATGCGCGGAATGGATCTGCACACCGGTGAAGCCGGTTTCGCGGGCCGTGACGGCCACGCGGGCGAAGCGCTGGATGAAGTCGAGGATTTCTTCCTCGCGCAGCGCGCGCGGGCGGCCGTAGCCGCCGAGCAGGTCCAGCTGCACGTCGGAAGGGCCCATCGGATGGCTGACGACATAGCGGGGCGACTGGCGGCCGGCATGCGAGATCTGCATCCACAGCTGGTTGCCGGCCACCGTGCCCGCCCTGGCCCAGGCGCGCAGCTCGTCGAGCCCGCCGTTGCCATCGATGGCGACATTGCCCGGCCGCTCCAGCACGCGGCGGTCGATCATCACGTTGCCGGTGATCAGCAGCCCCGCCCCGCCCTCGCTCCAGCGCCGGTACAGCGTGGCGTGGCGCGGCGTCGCCCGCAGCAGCGGATCGGCCAGCCCCTCGGTCATCGCGGCCTTGCACAGGCGGTTGGGCAGCGTCACGCCGCAGGGAAGCTTGAAGGGCTGGGCCAGCAGGGCGGTCATCGGGAGTCTCCTTGGTACATACCGTATAGTATGTAAATGTCCGGCCGCATGGCAAGCGCGAAACACCCCTGGCCGTCACCGGTTGTGGTGATAAGACCCGGATAGAGGCGGTGATAGGCTTCGGGGAGCTCAAAACGAAAAGAGAACCGTACTTCACATACACCAGCGGAGTGCAGATGAAGGATGAAACAAGGGGTTACAAGAACGGGGACAAGTGCCCCAAGTGCGGGGGTCTCATAGAAATCCGCCAGACAACCACTCCTGAGAGGGGCAAAGAGGTGCCCCATGCCAGATACGCGCAGTGCGGAAAGTGCAGTTGGAACAGCATGAGATGACGGGGCAGGGCATTGACCCGCTTGTCGCAAAAAACGGATCAATGATCTGCCCAACCTTCCGCAAGCCATGCTTTGGGCGCTGATGAGGAGGTTTCGCTCCTCAGCGTTCGCCTTCCTGGTCACAGCCGCGCTGGCGTCCTCGGCAGGCATCGCGATCGCGCTTGCAGAAGAGCGAGGGCTCATCAAGGCATCTCTCGTTTTCGCCGTACTGGGGGCAGGCGGAGCATTGCACATGCTCCGAGTATTCCTGTCTCCCACGAACTACAAGCGAATGATCATTGCCCCGGACGGAGTTCGGGTGCTGGGAATGATCGGGGGCGATGTCGCATTTCAATGGCGCGACGTCTGCCAGCTCGCGTTCCTGGGCGAATATCCAAACGACGAAGACATCCGGGTGCAGCTGCACTCCGGCAGGCTCGTGTTCTTTCCCTTCGAGTTCCCCGACAAGTCCCGATTCCTGAGGTCTGCAGCCTCCAATCTGGGCTTCTCCCCTGTCTCCCCGAGAGCACTCCGGCATGTCGCCAACAGGGGCGTTCATGTCCTTTGGGAGGGCACCGACCCAGCAGGGACGCCAGCCGGGCACTTGCCCGCGTAAAGGCCCCTTTGCATTTGCACCACTGCCCACGCGCATCTTAGGCTGGAGTTGCCCCTTCAGCGGCTCTCCAGCATTGCACCTCAGGACTCTCCAGGAACCCGGATATGGAAGCAAACGACGAACAGAAGCAGAAGAACACGGTACTTGTGATCCTGACTGTGCTTGGCGTGGCCCTGATGCTGACCTGGGCAGTAGCGAGTAGCATTCGAGAGTTTTTGCTCGCCTGCCAAAGCTTCGTCAAATCGCTTTCAATGGCAACGCGTGATACCGATATGAGCTTTGGCTTTGGGCTCCACTACAACTACAAGCTGGAGGAACTCCTTCGACGTACCGCGCAAACAGCAGGCTCAGGTCGACCGGCCTCCTTCGGACTCCCAAAAAGCGTAACTTGAGTTCACGTAGGGCGGGTCCTGGACCCGCCTGTCGCGAAAGGCGGGTAGACCCGCCCTTCTGCGCTAACATTTCCGACCAAGACTTCCCGGGAATCCCGACATGTCAACAAACGACGAACAGAAACAGAAGAACACGGTACTTGTGGTCCTGTCGGTGCTAGGCATTGCCCTGATGCTGACCTGGGCGGTGGCCACGCTGTTCGAGATTTCCGTGATCAAGTCGCTGGCGGCGGTGATCCTTGTCCTGTTCGGCATCCTGATCGCCATGCTCATGACCGGGATCGGCTAGGCCGAAGATCAAAGCGCCGGCAGCCCGTGTAGGGCGGATCTTGATCCGCCTGTCGCGAAGGACGGATCGACATGGATGACCAACATGAAGCGTCTCTAATCGCGGCTGACTTCCGCGCACATTTTGACCAGTACTATCTGGCTGTCATCCCACGTCTCCTGAACGAAGACGGACTTTTTCTAGCACTGCTGTCGATGCTAACCGCCGTGGAGGCTTTGGCGGGCACGTACGCTCCACATCTAGGCACCGGAGAGCGCTTTCGAGCATTTGTCTCCGCGTACTTCCCCAGCCTCTACGGTCCATTTGTAGAGAGCCTCTGGATCTGCAGAAACAAGATGGTCCACTCGTTCAATCCTGGGCCTTTCCTGTTGGTTTGCCATCAATCACGCATGCATCTCGTATCGGCCAGCGACGTTCCCATGCTGAACGCTGAGGACTTCTATGCGGATCTAATTGCCGCGTCCAGGTCTTATTTTAGGGCGCTATACCTAGATCCTGATCTACAGAGGAAATTCGCTAAGCGTATGACGGAAGGTGATGGCGGGCGCCCTTACACGTCGCACATCATAGAGTCGGTTGAGCGCCGTAATACTGGTATCCAGTCTGGGCGGTAAGCACCGAATGCTCCTCGCCGTGCAAGATCGCATACAGATCCGCTTGCCTCCCTGGGAGGGGCTGCAGGTAATCTAGTCGCTCACCCTGCGCACAGCGCCACCCAAGCAAGAGAATCAACCCATGACGCAGCTCCTGAACATTCCCCTGAAGAAGATCGACGGTGCGGACGCCACCCTGTCCGAATACCGCGGCAAGGTCCTGCTGGTGGTCAACGTGGCCTCCAAGTGCGGCCTGACGCCGCAGTACGCGGGGCTGGAAAAGCTCTACCAGGGCAGGCAGGCGCAGGGCGTGGAGGTGCTGGGCTTTCCCGCCAACAACTTCATGGGCCAGGAGCCGGGCTCGGAGCAGGAGATCCAGGATTTCTGCTCCACCACCTACGACGTGCACTTCCCGCTGTTCTCGAAGATCTCGGTGAAGGGTGCGGACCAGCACCCGCTGTACGCGGCACTCACCCAGGCACAGCCCAAGGCGGTCGGGGCCGAGCCGTTCCGCGAGAACATGAAGCGCTATGGCATCGACGCGCCGGACAATGGCGAGGTGATGTGGAACTTCGAGAAGTTCCTGGTCGGGCGCAACGGTGAGGTGGTGGCGCGTTTTGCGCCGGACGTGACGGCGGAGGACCCGCGTTTGGTCGCAGCCATCGATGCGGAGCTGGCCAAGCCAGCCTGACTCCTCGGCAAGAAGATCGCCTGACGCCCGTCAGGAGCAAGTCATGCTTCCTTTCATCTTGATATTCCTCGTGGCCGGCCTGGGCCTTGTCTTCATCGGCCGCAAGTTCGAGCGGCAGGCGCGGCTTGCCGCCCGCTGGCCCACGGTCGCGGGCCAGCTGGAGCATTGCGAGGTTGCGGAGCTGCGCAGCCGTCGTATCGAGGAAACCAGCAGCTGGCAGCTGCAGATCCGCTATTCCTATGTGGTAGGCGGCGTGACCTACCGCTCCACCCAGTACGCCTTCGGTTACGGCGACGGGCGGGATGACGGGAAGCACCGGATCGTTGCGGATGCGCTGAAGCGCCAACCGCAGCTGTTGGTCCACTACGATCCCGCGCATCCGGGTACAGCGGTGCTCTCCACCCAGGTACGGACAAACATCAGCACGGCGGGTTACGCCACCCTGGGCGTGGCCCTTGTGTCCGCGCTCATCTGGATCGCCAGTTGCTGATGGCGCTCGTCCCACCAACAGATCTACGGCGCCCCGAGACTACGGCTAGCCCCGTCGTGAGAGCAGCTGTACTGACAATCGCCCTGGTTCTCGCGGCATGCGCGACCACCTCTCCGCGTGATCGCGCGATCGACTACATGGCGCTGTACTACGCGGCGAGTGGCGGAAACCAGCTTCTGGTGGAAGCGCTGCTTGAACGAGGAGCGCCCGTAGACGCCCCTCACCCGGACTCGGCCGGTGACCTCTCCTACCAGGCGGTCGGTTTCAACTCGCCCCTGCAGGCGGCTGCTGAGAGGGGCCACGTCGAAATCGTTCAGGCCCTGCTGCAGCACAAGCCGTGGATTGACCACCGCTGCTGCGACAGCCCGTCGGCGCTCGGCATGGCTGCGGCCAAAGGGCATCTGCAGATCGTTCAGTTGTTGTTGGATGCGGGGGCAGACCCTGGCATCAGGAGCAGCTACAGCCGGGCACTCGGCGCAGCCACCCCGCTTGATGCCGCACGCGCCAATGGCCACCTGGAAGTTGTCCGGGTCCTCGAAGGAGCGCTGAGCGCCAGGAAGAGGAAGTGAACCTCGCAGGCCATGCCGTCGGGGTGTATGGTGGAAACCCAGCCTGAGCTACGGAGGGTGTCATGCCCCAGTTCGTCATTGAAAGGGAGATTCCCGACGCCGGGAAGATGACCGCGGCTCAGCTCAAGGATGCTTCCGCGCATTCCAACAGCGTGCTTCAAACGCTCGGCCCGACGATCGAGTGGGTCCAGAGCTACGTGGCTGGGGACAAGATCTATTGCGTCTACAACGCTCCAAGCGAGGATCTCATCCGCAAGCATGCAGAGCAGTCCGGGTTTCCGGCCAACAAGATCACGCCGGTGTCCGCAATCATCAGCCCTGAAACCGGCAAGTAGTACGGCTGTAGCACGTAGGATGTGGTGAGCGCAGCGAACCGCATCGCTCGCGTGCACCGTCGCGACCATTGATGCGGTTCGCTGCGCTCGCCTGGAGGCGCCTACTTTTGGCACCACATCCTACAAAGCTACACGGCGAGGGTCAGCCAGGAAACCGGCGCCGCAGGATCAGCGCCGGCACCAGCAGTGCCGCAGAGACGATGGCATCCAGCACGATGCCCACCGGAAACCCCGCCTGCCAGCACAGCCAGGCATCCAGCGGCGCCCAGCAGAACACGGCCAGGATCAATGCGTCGCAGGCCCAGCGCTGGCGGCGCTGCACGCCGTAGCGCACGATGAAGAAGGCCAGCATGCCCCAACTGGCCAGCGTGGGGCCGAACACGCGCGACCAGAAGCGCGCCGCGTCGGCGGCCTCAGCATAAGGCATCTGCGCCAGCACACCGGGCAGCAGCGGCAAGACGAAGGGCATCGACAAGCCCAGCAGCACGTGGCCGGCGGCGACCAGCAGCAGGAACTGCCCCAGGCGGCGTTCGGTGTTGTCGCTCATGCCTGGCACTCCGGGCAATAACAGGAGGAGCGCTGGCCGATCACCATGCGCCGGATCGTCGTGCCGCAGACCAGGCAGGCTTCGCCCTCGCGGCCGTAGACGTAGAGCTTCTGCTGGAAGTAGCCGGATTCGCCGTCGGCGCCCGCAAAATCGCGCAGCGTGGTGCCGCCCTGCTCGATCGCCGCCGCCAGCACCTCGCGGATCTTGTCGGCCAGCAGGCGGTACTGCGCACGCGTGACGCGGCCGGCGGCGCGGCCCGGGCGCAGGCCGGCACGGAACAGCGCCTCGGCGGCGTAGATGTTGCCGGCGCCGACCACGACGCGGCCGTCCATCACGAAATTCTTCAGCGGCGCGCTGCGCCCGCGCGACAGGGCGAAGAGATAATCCCCGGAGAACTCCTCGGAGAACGGCTCCGGCCCCATGCCGGCGAGCAGTTCATGGGTCTGCTCGGCCGCGGCCCAGGGCAGCACGGCGCCGAAGCGGCGCGGGTCGTGGTAACGCAGCAGCACGCCACCCTCCAGCTCGATGTCGACGTGGTCGTGCTTGCGCAGCGGGTGGCCCGGCTGCAGCACCAGCAGGCGACCGCTCATGCCCAGGTGCACGATCAGCCGGTCGCCGTTGTCCAGGTGCAACAGCAGGTACTTGCCGCGCCGCGAGGTGGCCTCGACACGCCGCCCCCGCAACAGGGCCGGCAGGTTCTTCGGCACCGGCCAGCGCAGGCGGGCATCACGCACCGTGACCTGCCCGATGCGCCGCCCCAGCACATGCGGCTCGACGCCGCGGCGTACGGTTTCTACCTCAGGAAGTTCCGGCACGGACGTGACTCGGGGCAATGGTCACGAAATTTTAATCCAGTTTGTCACCTGAACATGACAGCACCCCCGTTGCCAAGCCCATAAACTTTGTGAATGATCCCGCGCGGTTCAATACCGGCGGCTCCATCCCGCAACCCCGAAAATCGACCCACAGGACCCTGCTTCCATGCGCCACGCCAGCAAACTGATCAGCCTTGCCACCGTACTTCTCCTTGCCGGCTGCACTCTTGCGGCGCCGCAATACACCGCCTCGCTGCCCAACGTGCAGAAGCTGCGCGATGCCGGTCAGGCGCCGGTGCGGGTCGGCGCCTTCGTGCCCGCCACCGGCGACGCCGAGGCCTCGCTCTCCCTTCGCGGGTCCAGCATGCACTCGCCCTACCAGGACTCCTATTCGGCCTATGTCGGCGAGGCCCTGAAGCAGGAGCTGTCGCTCGCGGGCAAGCTGGCGCCGGGCGCCGAGATCGAGGTCTCCGGCCTGCTCAACAAGAACACCCTGGACGCCAGCGGTTTCAGCAAGGGCTTCGGCGGCATCGAAGCCCGCTTCGTGGTCAAGAAGAACAACCAGGTCCGCTATGACGCGGTCAAGTCGGCGTCCCACGAGTGGGAATCGTCCTTCGCTGGCGCCATCGCGATTCCGCGTGCGCAGCTCGAGTACGCCAACCTGGTGCAGAAGCTCCTGGCCGAGCTCTATGCCGACCCGGCCTTTGCCGCAGCCCTCAACTAAACCGTTTCATCCACAACAACCCCAAGGGACCCAAGTGAAAAACAGAATCCTTGCCTGCCTGTCGGCAGCCATCCTGCTCTCCGGCTGCGCCCACACGATCGCCATTGGCCCGGATGTCGCCAAGATCGAACGCGATGCCACCGCGCAGCCGATCAAGAAGAGCGTCGGGTACTACATCTCGGAAGAATCGCGCAATCTGGAAGTGACCACCCCCGGCGGCGGTGGCGACAAGGTGAACTACCGTCCGTACAAGGACACCGAGACGGCGTTCTACAAGATGCTGACGAACGTGTTCGACAACGTCGCCGTGCTGCAGTTGCCCAACGATGCCGAAGCGATCAGCAAGAACAAGGTCAGCTATATCATCACGCCGCAGCTGGTCACCAATTCGTCTTCGAGCAGCGCCCTCACCTGGCCGCCGACGGACTTCACGGTGGACATGACCTGCACGATCAGCGACGCCGCCGGTAATACGGTCGCCACCAAGGCGGTCAACGGCCAGGGCAAGGCCGAGTTCTCCGAGTTCAAGAGTGACTTCTCGCTGTCGGGCAAGCGCGCCTCGGAGGATGCACTGCTGAAGATGCAGCGCGCCCTGCTGGCCGAGACTCCGGAACTGCGCAAGTAAGAACTGCGGCAGCGATGCACCGGGAGGTGCATCGCCGCCGCATTCCCGCATTCCCGTCAGGACGGCAGGTCGGACGGCCTGGGCAGCTTCGGCACGCCGGCCGGCGGCGCAGTGGCTGCCTTGTGCAGCTCGAACAGCTCGCTGTCCAGCACCTTGGACAGCGTGTAGCGCACTTTCAGCTCCGGGTTGGCGATCACCAGCTGCGGATCGCGCTCGGCAATCACGAAGCGCAGCACGCGGCCATCCTGCAGCGTCACTTTCACCGCCTGGCCCTGCGAGCCCGCGAGCGGCTCGGCCGCCATCCACATGGCGCGCGCATCCTTCCAGGCATTGGCCAGCTTCTGCGCCGCGTCGATGCTGATATCGGCCTGCAGCGGCGCTGCCACCCAGCTCTTGCCGTCGGCACCGCGCACGACGCTGACGCCGGTGGGCAACTCGATCTTCGCGATCTCGGCCTTCTCCGGCACCAGGGCCTTGGCGACCAGGTCGGAGTAATCGGCGTCCAGCGCGGCGCTGGGCGGGTCGTCCACCAGGGCCACCGCGCCGCCGCTGAGGATGTAGCGCCGTGCCTCGATCTGCTCGATGCCGCCGAAGTCCAGGGCCACGTCGTTGAGCGTGATGCGGTAGGCCGGCGGCTGCAGGCCCAGCTCGGGCAGCTTCACCTCCGCCAGCGGCAGCTTGCGCTTGGCCGTCAGCGTGGCGAGGCTGGTCAAGGCCGAGACCTCGAAGGGATCGGTGTCGGCTTTCACCGGCTCCAGCAGCTTCCACTCGCCGCCCTGCTTCTCCAGCAGCAGCTTCGGCTGGCCCGGATGCTCCACCGCGATGCGGGTCAGCGCGTCGGCGGCCAGCGCGGTCAGCGGCACTACCGGTTCTTCCTTCTTCTGGCCGAAATACGCCGCCGCGCCGAGACCGCCGACGGCGACCAGCAGGGCCAGGTTGAGATGCGTGCGTTTCATGGCATCAGCGGCGGCGGCGGATGATCCAGCGCGTCAGGCCCCAGGCCAGCAGTGCCAGCGGCAGCAGCAGGGAGAAGAAGGCACCGATCGCGTTCGCCGCCATGTCCGACAGCACCAGCGCGGTGTCCGGGGCGCTCGGCACGTTGATGTTGAGCTGGGCGTCGCGCGAGGCCAGCCATTGCACCATGTTGAGGCCCAGCTGCTGGTTGCCCACTTCTCCCAGGTACGCATTGGAGAGGAAGTCGGCGTCGCCGACGACGATCGCCCGCTGCGGCGCAACCTTGCCGTCGGCCGCCTTGTGCTCGCGCGTCAGCGCCAGGCCGACCGTCAGCGGCCCGCGAACGTCGCCGTCGTCGAGCGCGACCTTGCCGCCGGCGACATCGCCGGTTTCGAGCCAGGCCGCCTCGGAGGTGATCAGCACCGGGGCCAGTGTCCAGCCCGTGGTCGGATTGCCCACCACCGAGCGGGCGAAGGGGAACAGCGTGATCTGGTCAAAGCCCTGGGTCACCGGGCTCTGCGGATAGCCCACCGCGGCGAAGAAGCCGGGGTGCGGGCTGCCCACCACCTGGTACTCCGGCATGATGACCATGCCGTTCTGCCAGGCAATGCCCAGCGCCTGCGCCAGGGGGTCGATGCCGGCGGGCTGCTCCGGGTCCGCGAGCCACAGCAGGTTGCCGCCCTTCTCGACGTACTCCTTCAGCATCTGTGCTTCGCCGGCCAGGGGCTGCTTCTGCGGCGAGGCGACCACCAGCACGCTGGTGTTGTCGGGAACGCGGGTTTCCTTGACCAGGTTGAGCCCGCGCACCTTCAGGCCCTTGTCGCGCAGCAGCTGCGCGAAGTGCGCCATGGTCTCCGGGTTTTCCTGATCGTCCAGGGCACGTTCGCCGTGTCCCTCGAGGAACACCACCCACTGCTCGCCGCCGTAGGCGAGGCGCTGCAGGGCGGTGGTGATGGACGGCTCCGTCGTGGACCGCAGGCTTTCGCGGCGCCCCTGGTACTCGATGACGATCTCGCCGACCGAGGAAACCTTGTAGTCCTTGACCTTCTGCGGATTGGCCGAAGGATCGACGAACTCCAGCTTGATGTCGGACTTGGCGCGCCGGTAACGGCCCAGGTCGGCCTCCACGTCGCGGCGCACGTCGTTGCCCGAGGGGGCGAACAGCGTGAACGTGATCGGCCCCGGCATCGCCCCGAGCTGCTTGAGGCTGGCTTCGGTCAGCGAGTTGCGGTTGCCGGAGGTCCAGTCGAACTCGGTCTTGTAGCGGTAGGACAGCCAGCCGAGCAGGCCGATGGCGGCGACGAACAGGACGCCGCTGATGAGTTGCTGAATCAGGATTTGCTTTCTGGTCATGGCGCAGGGCTTTTCTAGTTGCGTTCCAGGTCGAGGCGCTGGACGGTCAGCCAGAGGAACAGCGTGCTGAACAGCAGGTAGTAGGCGACATCGGCGCTGTCGAACACGCCGCGGCGCAGGCTATCGAAGTGGGTCATGAGGGACAGGTAGGCCCACAGCTCCTTGAAGGGCATCCCGTCGTAGGACGAGGGGATCTGCACCAGCCACAGGGCCAGCACCAGCACCAGCGACAACACCGCCGACACCACCGGCTCGCGCGTCAGCGAGGAGACGAACAGCCCCGCGGAAGCGAATGCGGCCAGCATCAGGAACAGGCCGAGGAAGCTGGCCGCGATGCGGCCGAGATCGAGCTGGTAGCCGGTCGGCGGCATCAGCACGAAGCTCATCGCCGCCAGCATCAGGATGATCGCCAGCACAAAGCTGATCACGCCCAGGAACTTGCCCAGCACCACTTCGGTGAGACTGACCGGCGCGGAGAACAGCAGGGTGATCGTGCCGGTCTTGCGCTCCTCGGCGAACGACCGCATGGTCATCATCGGCATCACCAGCAGCATCAGTACCAGGGGAAAGCCCACCAGCGTTCCGGAGATCAGGTAGTCGGTGACGCCGAAGTCGGCGCCCATGCTGCCGTCGTTGTTGCGGAAGTCGAGCAGCGACAGCCAGTACACGCCGCCGAAGATGAACTGCAGCCCGGCCAGCACGACCCAGGCCAGCGGCGATACGAAAATGCGGCGCGTTTCATTCGCCGCGATCCTGAAGATGTTGATCATGCGACGTCCTTCTCGGCGGCGGCATCGCCGCGCAGCACCAGTTCCACGAAGATTTCTTCCAGCGTCTGCGCTTCCGCGCGCAACTCCAGCAGGCCCCAGCCCCCCTCCACGGCGGCCTTGACGATGGCCTCGCGCGGATCGGCGGAAGCGTCGCACTCGATGCGGTAGCGTCCCTCGCCCAGCACCAGCACGCGGCGCACCCCGGCCAGCGTTTCCAGCGTGCGCGCGTCGGGCAGCTGGCGGAACGTGGCGGCGATGGAGGAGAAGCCGGCGGACTTCGCGGCGGCCACCGGCTCGCTGTACACCACGCGGCCGCGGTTGATGATCATCACGCGCGAACACACCGCCTGGATCTCCGGCAGGATGTGCGAGGACAGGATCACCGAATGATTGCGCGCCAGCGTCGCGATCAGGGCGCGGATCTCGCGGATCTGGATCGGGTCCAGCCCCACGGTAGGCTCGTCGAGCACGATCACCGGCGGGCGATGGATGATCGCCTGCGCCAGGCCCACGCGCTGCTGGTAGCCCTTGGACAGGTTGCCGATCAGGCGGCTGCCCACCTCGGTGAGGCCGCAGTCGCGCCGGGCCGAGGCCACCGCCTCGCCGCGGGCGCGGCGCGCGATGCCGTGCAGGCCGGCGCAGTAATCCAGGTACTCGTCCACG
Source organism: Solimonas sp. K1W22B-7 (assembly GCF_003428335.1). GTDB lineage: Bacteria > Pseudomonadota > Gammaproteobacteria > Nevskiales > Nevskiaceae > Solimonas_A. Next base: position 105,152 of record NZ_CP031704.1, on the reverse strand, counting down.
GTCAGCTCGGGGTAGACCGGCGGCTGCTCCGGCAGGTAGCCGAGCGAGCGCTTGGCCGCCTTGGCGTCCTCGCGCAGCGACTTGCCGCCGATCAGCACCTCGCCCGAGGAGGGCGCGAGGTTGCCGGTCAGCATCTTCATGGTGGTGGACTTGCCGGCACCGTTGGGGCCGAGCAGACCGAGTATCTCCCCCTTGCGCAGGGTCAGGTCGAGGCCGCTGACGGCCAGCGTGCGGCCGTAGCTTCGCGCCAGCGCGCGCGCCTCGATGAGGACTTCGCTTTCCATATGGTTCTTTCTGGGAATGGTTGCGTGATGAAGGCGGCGCTATGACTCGCCGCCCTTGCCGGAGTTCCGCGGCGGCGAGACCCGCGGTTCTAGAGGCCGGCGTAGAGGTTCTCGCCCCCGGGAGGCCGGCGGCGGTAGCGTTTGTAGCTCCACCAGTACTGTTCCGGCAAGTGCCGGATCACCGACTCGATGCCCTGGTTGAGCGCGGCGGGGCCCTGGGCGGCGTCCGCCACCCCTTCCGGCGCCTGGCGCAGGTGGAAGCGGAAACCGCGGCCCCGCGGCATGCGTTCGGCGTAACAGAACCACACCGGCAGGCCGATGCGCCCCGCCAGCTTGGACACCAGCACGGTGGTGTGGGCGGGGATGCCGAACAGCGGCGCGAACACCCCCGAACCCGCCGGAGGATCGTGGTCGGGCAGCACGCCGATCTTGCCGCCGCCCTTGAGCTCCTGCAGCAGGGCCCGGACACCGGCGGCGCTGGTCGGCACCAGGGTGGCGCCCAGGCGGCTGCGGCCCTCCAGGATCAGCTCGTCGATCACGCCCTTCTGCGGCTTGTAGAGCGAGGCGATGCCGCCATGGGCCGCGCAGAACATGCCGGCCAGCTCCCAGGAGCCGATGTGAGGACAGAGGATGATGGCGCCCTGGCGCGAGGCCTCCTGGATCTGATCGCGCAGGGCCGGCACGTCGATCCAGCGGCGCAGCCGCGCCTCGGGGCCGAACCAGATCGCCGGGGCCTCCAGCACCGCCTGCATCGACTGGCGCAGGCTCTCCCGCGCCAGGCGCCGGCGCTGCGGCTCGTCCAGTTCCGGCAGACAGCGCCGCAGGTGCAGCAGGGTGATCGCCTTGAGGTCGTTGGGCAGCCACCAGAGCAGGGTGCCCAGGGCCGCGCCGGTGGCATGCAGCAGGGGCAAGGGCAGCCGCCCCAGGGCTTGCAGGAGCAGTCGGATCACTGATTTCATGGGGATATTATGAGTCCGGCCCGCGGCGGCTTGCAGCCCCGGGGGCGGCCCTCGGCCCTAGAATGGGCGCCATAGCCTGTCCCAGCCCCCGGAGAGCCCGCAATGATCGGACTGCTGCAGCGCGTCAGCGAGGCCTCGGTCACGGTGGAAGGCCAGGTCATCGGCCGCATCGGCCCGGGCCTGCTGGTGCTGGTCGGGGTGCAGCCCGACGACACCGAGGCCCGTGGCGAACGCCTGCTGGAGCGCCTGCTGGGCTACCGCGTGTTCGAGGACGAACAGGGCCGCATGAACCGCTCGCTGCGCGACACCGGCGGCGGCCTGCTGATGGTCTCGCAGTTCACCCTGGCGGCCGACACCCGCAGCGGCACCCGCGCCGGCTTCTCCACCGCCGCCCCGCCGGACATGGCGCGCGACCTGTTCGCCTGGCTGGTGCACCGCGCCCGCCACCAGCACCCCGAGGTGGCCTGCGGCCGCTTCGGCGCCGACATGAAGGTGGCCCTGGTCAACGACGGGCCAGTCACTTTCTGGCTGGAAAGCTAGAAACAGTGATCGGTCCGCAAATGAACGCAAATGGACGCAAATGGATCAACAGAATGCGCCATAGCCGCGGCAACGTCCGGCTTCTATTTGCGTTCTTTGCGTTCATTTGCGGACTGCCGGCTTTTTGATCACCCCAGCCCCTTGCCCCAGGGGCTTGAGCCTGGGCTTTGGTTTTTGCTGCACTGCGGGGTATCCTTGTCGCCCCTTATCGCCAGCCGGCGTCAATGAACGCACGCAAAGCCAGCGTCACGCGCGACACGCGCGAGACCCAGATCCGAGTAGAAGTGAACCTCGACGGGAGCGGCCAGTCCCGCTTCCAGACCGGCGTTCCCTTCCTGGATCACATGCTCGACCAGGTCGCCCGCCACGGGCTGATCGACCTCGTCGTGGAAGCCACCGGCGACCGGCACATCGACGATCACCACACCGTCGAGGACATCGGCATCACCCTCGGCCAGGCCTTCGACCAGGCGGTGGGCGACAAGAAGGGCATCTTCCGCTACGGCCACTCCTACGTCCCGCTGGACGAGGCGCTGTCGCGCGTGGTGGTGGACCTGTCGGGCCGCCCGGGCCTGGAATACGGCATCGAGTTCCCGCGCGCGCGCATCGGCGAGTTCGACGTGGACCTGTTCCGCGAGTTCTTCCAGGGCTTCGTCAACCACGCCAAGGTGACGCTGCACATCGACAACCTGCGCGGCCGCAACGCGCACCACATCATCGAGACCGTGTTCAAGGCTTTCGGCCGCGCCCTGCGCATGGCCGTGGAGCGCGACGCGCGTCTGGGCGACGTGATGCCGTCCACCAAGGGCAGTCTGTAAGTCCAAGCATGGCGTCCGTCGGCATCATCGATTACGGCATGGGCAACCTGCACTCGCTCGGCAAGGCGCTGGAGCGCGTCGCCGGCGGGACCCGCGTGGTCACCAGCTATGACCCGGAAGTGCTGCTCAAGTGCGACCGCCTGGTGCTGCCCGGCGTCGGCGGCGTGCGCGAATGCATGCGCGAGTTGCAGCGCCTGGAACTGAACCAGATGGTGATCGAGGCGGCGCGCAGGAAGCCGATGCTCGGCATCTGCCTGGGCATGCAGGTGATGCTGGAGTGGAGCGACGAAAACGGCGGCGTCCCGGCCCTGGGCCTGTTCACCGGCAAGGTCACGCGCTTCCCCGACCCCCCGGAAGACGGCGGCATCGACCGCCTGAAAGTCCCCCATATGGGCTGGAACCGCGTGCGCCAGACGCGCAAGCACCCGCTCTGGGAAGGCATCCCGGACGACACCTGGTTCTATTTCGTGCACAGCTACCATGCGGAACCGGCCAACCCGGACCACGTGCTGGGCACGACCGACTACACCAAGACCTTTGCCTCCGCCCTGGCGCGAGACAACCTGGTCGCTTTCCAGTTTCATCCGGAGAAGTCCCAGAACGCCGGAATGACGCTGCTGGCCAACTTTGTTCAATGGGATCCCTGAGCACTTCATGGACACCCCATAGACGCGGCTTGCACGCGGCAGGTTAATGGTGCAGAGTTTTTCCACACCGAACCAGGCCGCAAGCCGAAATACGACCCACTCCGGTCTCCCTTCCTCGCTATCCCAACTGATGGTTCTCACAGCTCATGCTGTTGATTCCTGCGATTGATCTCAAGGGCGGCAAGTGCGTGCGTTTGCGCCAGGGCCGAATGGACGACGTCACCGTCTTCTCCGATGACCCTGTGGCCATGGCCCAGCGTTGGGTCGACGAAGGCGCCGAGCGCCTGCATCTCGTCGACCTCGACGGCGCCATCAAGGGCGAGCCGGTCAACATCAAGGTGGTGGAGCAGATCGCCGCGGCGATCAGCATCCCCGTCCAGATCGGCGGCGGCATCCGCGACGAGGAAACCGTGCAGCGCTACCTCAACGCCGGCGTGCAGTACGTGATCATCGGCACCAAGGCCGTGAACACGCCGCACTTCCTGCACGACCTCTGCCTGGAGTTCCCGCGCCACATCATCGTGGGGCTGGACGCCAAGGACGGCCGCGTCGCGCTCAACGGCTGGACCAAGATCACCGGCCATGACGTCATCGAGACCGCGGTGCACTGCGAGCGCGACGGCGTCGAGGCGATCATCTACACCGACATCGGCCGCGACGGCATGATGCAGGGCTTCAACGCCCAGGCCACCCGCAACCTCGCCGCAGCGATCAAGACCCCGGTCTTCGCCAGCGGCGGCGTCAGCACCATCGACGACATCCACCGCCTCAAGGAGATCGAGGGCGAGGGTGTCGCCGGCGCCATCATCGGCCGCGCGCTCTACGAGGGCACGCTCAAGCTCGCGGACGCCGTCAAGGTTGCCCGCGGCTAAGTCCCTCACGATCCACAGGCTGTAAGTCCCATGCTCGCGAAACGCATCATTCCCTGCCTCGATATCGACCGCGGGCGCGTGGTCAAGGGCATCAAGTTCGAGGACGTGCAGGACGCCGGCGACCCGGTCGAAGTGGCACGCAAGTACGACGCCCAGGGCGCCGACGAACTGGTGTTCCTCGACATCACCGCCAGCGTCGACGACCGCCCCACCCTGTTCCAGACCGTGGAAGCGGTGGCGCGCCAGATCTACATCCCCCTGACCGTGGGCGGCGGCGTGCGCAGCTGCGCCGACGTGCGCGCCCTGCTGTCGGCCGGCGCCGACAAGGTCAGCATCAACACCTCCGCGGTCGAAAACCCGGACTTCGTCACCGAGGCCGGCGACCGCTACGGCGTGCAGTGCATCGTCGTGGCGATCGATGCCAAGCGCGTCAGCAAGAAGAAGGAACCGCCGCGCTGGGAGGTCTTCACCCATGGCGGCCGCCGCGCCACCGGCCTGGACGCCATCGAGTGGGCCAAGACCATGGTGCGCAAGGGCGCCGGTGAACTGCTGGTCACCAGCATCGACCGCGACGGCACCAAGAGCGGTTACGACAACGAACTGCTGCGCGCCATCTCCGCCGCCGTCAGCGTGCCGCTGATCGCCTCCGGCGGCGTCGGCGACCTGGAACACCTCCACCAGGGCTTCGTCGCCGGCGGCGCCGACGCCGTGCTGGCCGCCAGCATCTTCCACCAGGGCACCTACACCGTGGGCGAAGCCAAGAAGTATCTGGCAGACAAGGGCGTCAGGGTTCGCGTCTAGGCGACGGGGGGTACACTGTCGTCACCCTGCAACCCTGTATGGTTAACCTGATGAACCCCGGCGACGTATTGACCCAGCTGTATGCCACCCTGGAAGCCCGCAAGTCCGCGGATCCACAGGGTTCGTACATTGCCGGCCTCTACGCCAAGGGCACCGACGTCATCCTCAAGAAGCTCGGCGAGGAAGCGGCGGAAACCATCATCGCGGCCAAGAACCCGGACAACGGCGCCATGGTCTATGAGCTGGCAGACCTGTGGTTCCACAGCCTGGTGCTGATGGCGCACAAGGACCTGCCCCTGACCGCGCTGACCGACGAACTGGCCCGGCGTTTCGGGCAATCCGGGCTGGCCGAGAAGGCCGCCCGCAGCAAATAGACTCACGAGGATAGCAACATGGGTTCTTTCAGCATCTGGCACTGGCTCATCGTCCTGGCCATCGTCCTGGTCATCTTCGGCACCAAGAAGCTGCGCAACGCCGGTGGCGATCTCGGCGGCGCGATCAAGAACTTCAAGTCGGCCATGAAGGAAGGCGAGGAGGGCGCAGCCAAGACCCCGGAGCAGCTCGCCGACCAGCAGAAGCAGAACAGCAGCACCAACTCCGAGCAGAACAAGGTCTGAAGCCCCGCCTGCGGGACTGATCCATGTTTGACGTCGGCTTTTCCGAGCTGCTGGTCTGCTTCATCGTCGCCCTGGTGGTGCTCGGCCCCGAGCGCCTGCCCAAGCTCGCCCGCACCCTCGGCCGCTGGAGCGGCCAGGCCAAGGTCTACATGCGCAATCTCACCACCGAACTGGACCGTGAGACGCGCCTGATGGAGCTCAAGAAGCAGGTCGAGGAAGCGCAGAAGCTGCTGTCCGAGCAGGCCCAGGAAGCCAAGGCCAGCGTCGGCAAGCTGCTCAAGGACGGCCAGGACACCAAGGACGAGGTCGAGAAGCTGCTCAAGGATGGCCAGGAGTCCAAGGCCGAGCTCGAGAAGCTGGCCAAGGACAGCGATCCGCGGCCATGACCGAGCAGATAGAAGGCCCCCAGGACACCGAACAGCCGCTGATCGCACACCTGCTGGAGCTGCGCCAGCGGCTGATGCATGCGCTTATCGGCGTGCTGGTCGTGATCCTGCCGCTGATCTTCGTTGCCAAGGACATCTACGCCCTGCTGGCGCGCCCGATGCTGAAGTCGCTGTCGCCGGGCGCGACGATGATCGCTACCGAAGTGGCCTCGCCGTTCTTCACCCCGATCAAGTTCGCCGCCGTGCTGGGCTTCGTGCTGGCGATGCCCTGGGTGCTGTGGCAGATCTGGGGTTTCGTCGCCCCCGGCCTGTACAAGAACGAGCGCCGCCTGGTGGCGCCGCTGATGGCCTCCAGCACCCTGCTGTTCTACTCCGGCATCGCCTTCGCCTACTTCCTGGTGCTGCCCACGGTATTCCACTTCACCGTCAACGCCGCGCCGGAAGGCGTCACGGTGATGACCGACATCAGCAAATACCTGGACTTCGTGCTGACGATCTTCGTCGCCTTCGGCCTGGCCTTCGAGACACCGGTGGCGCTGGTGCTGCTGGTCAAGACCGGCTTCGTCACGCCCAAGCAGCTCACCGACAACCGCGAGTACGTGCTGGTCGGGGCCTTCGTCCTCGGCGCGATCTTCACCCCGCCCGACGTGATCTCGCAGCTGATGCTGGCGATCCCGGTCTACCTGCTGTTCGAGGTGGGCATCGTCGCGGCACGCATCATGGTGCCGGGGACCAAAGAGGTCGATGCGCAGCGTGAGGCGCAAAAGCAGGCCGGCGAGTAGCGACTGCCCGTAGGGTGCGCACCGCGCACCATTGAAGGTGGCCGGAACCACCGCGTGCGCGATGCGCACCCTACTGCCAAGGTAGGAGCGAGGTCGCAGCGATCGCGGTAGTGTTAACAGGCCCTAGCCGGCCGTGGTGCCGCGCACCTTTCCCCGGCCCGCCTTCACACCCCTTGCCGCCGCCTCCACCACCGGCCGCAGCGCCGCATACAGCAGCGGGATCACCACCAGCGCGCTGATCAGCCACACCACCATGCCGCCCACCGCGACCATGCCGTAGTCCAGCACGAACTGTTTCGGGCTGGCGGCGAAACGCTCGGCCAGCTCGGTCACCGCCAGCAGCGGTGCCGGCTCGCGGCCGAAGAGGTGTTCTCCGGCGCGGTAGTAGGGATACAGCAGCAGAAGATGCACCGGCGCCAGCACGGCATTGAGCAGCTGCATCAGCGGCTGGTTCAGGCGCAACAGCCAGGCGGCGAGCGCGCACAACGCGGTGGTCGCACCGAAGACCGGAAAAACACTGAGCAGCGCCCCCAGCGCCAGCGTGAAGGCGACGCGCTTCGGCGTCACCCCCTGCGTCAGCTGCGCGACCACCACCCGCTTGAGGCGGGCACGCCAGCCTTCCTCGCTCATGCGCCTTCGGGCCGCAGCAGCACTTCACGCGCGCCGGCACCCGGCGGCAGCGACCACAGGACCTTGAGCATGTAGCTGGCCATGCCGATGTTGCCGAGCAGCAGGATCACCGGCAGCCAGGCGATGCGGGCCACCACGCTGCGCTCGCGGTAGGCCACCCAGAGCCAGAACCAGAGGAAGCCGAAATAGGCGTCGAACAGGGTGGCGATGGTCCAGGGGTTGTAGCCCGCGGCGGGGTTGTCCACCAGGTCCTGGATCGCGGGCACGATGCTGACGATGCCGGTGGCCCAGGTGGAAACGCCGATCAGGCCGGCCAGTACCACCAGCGACCACAGGAACAAACCGCCCCTCGTACTCATCCCTACCCCTTTTCCAGCGTCACCTGCATCAGGTCGATGCGGTCGACACGAAAACCGCATTCGCAATAGGCGAGATAGTAGCGCCACATGCGCAGGAAGCGCTCGTCGAACTGCTCCACCACCTTTTCGCGCGCCGCCAGCACGTTGCGGTGCCAGTGGGCCAGGGTGTCGGCGTAGTCGCGGGCGAAGTAGCGCGGTTCGCGGGCCTGCAGACCCGCGGCGCGGGCCAGGTCCATGAAGCGCTGCGGCGGGCACAGCATGCCGCCGGGGAAGATGTACTTCTGGATGAAGTCGCGCTTGGTCAGGTAGTGCTGGAAGATCGACTCGTCGATGGTGATGCCCTGGATCGCGGCGCGGCCGCCGGGTTTCAGGGCCTTCTCGATCGCAGCAAAATAGCCCGGCCAGTACTCGGCGCCCACGGCCTCGTACATCTCGATGGAGACGATGCGGTCGTACTGGCCCTGCACGTCGCGATAGTCGCGCAGCTCGAACGTCACGCGGTCGGCTACGCCGGCATGCTCGGCACGCGCACGCGCCTCTTTCAACTGTTCGTCGGACAGGGTGATGCTGGTGACGCGGCAGCCGGAATGCTGCGCGGCGTAGATCGCAAAGCCGCCCCAGCCGGAGCCGATCTCCAGCAGGTGGTGATCCGCCGTAAGCTCCAGCCGCTCGTACATCAGCCGGAACTTGTTGAGCTGCGCGTCCTGCAGGGTCTGGTTGGGCTCGATGAACATGGCCGAGCTGTAGGCCATGGTCTCGTCCAGCCACATCTTGTAGAACTCGTTGCCGAGATCGTAGTGGTACTGGATGTTCTCGCGCGCGCCGGCGCGGGTGTTGGCGTGGCGACGGTGCTGCCACCAGCCGTAGACCTTGCCCAGCCAGTTCTTCTCGAAGGGGCCCTTGTAGTGCGGCTCGTTGAGGTACATCACCGCCAGCAGCGGCGCGAGATCGGGCGAATCCCAGCAGCCGTCGAGATAGGCCTCGCCGAAGCCGACTTCGCCGCCGCTGATGACGTGCTGCATCAGGTTCTCGCTGCGGATGTTGAGCACGCCGCGCAGGTCGAGCCGCTCCTTGCCCTGGTAGACGCGACGCTCGCCGTTGGGCAGGTTCACTTCCAGGTGGCCGTAGTGCAGCTCGCGCAGCATGTACAGCAGCACCTGCAGGCGCAGGCTCGGGCGTGGCGCACCCGTGCGCGGCGCCAGTGCCGCCGGCAGGTCCGGCGAAAAGCCGTCACGCCCCATCAGGCGCTGCAGCGGGTCGTCCAGCTTGCCCGATTCGCGCCGATCTTCCGGTCCCTGGCTCATGAACGCCCCCGTCGCTTGTTGTTGTTCACGATACGTCCTGCGGCAGCGGCACCGGCTTGGGCCGGTAACCCGCTCCGCGCAGCCACAGCTTCAAGGCTTCCCAGTGGATGCCGGCCACCACCTTGGCCGCCATCCAGGGCATGCCCAGCACCTGCCGCAGCAGCGCCCCGTCCGACAGCGGACGGCGCTCGCCGGCCAGCGTGGCATCCATCACCGGCACCCCGTCGCGGCTCTCGTGGATCGCCACCCGCAGGCGCTCGCCGGGCTCGCCCAGCTCGAAACGGTAACGCCCGGCGCGGTCCAGGAACGGCGAGACATGGAAGCACTTGTCCTTCTCATATGCCTGCTCATACGTCATCGGCGCGTCGGCGGATGCGAGCAGGTAGCAGTGCTTCTCCCCGAAAGTGTTGCGAACCTCGGCGATCACCGCCCGCAGGCGCCCATCGCGATGCTCGCAGTACCACATGGAGATCGGATTGAAGGCCCAGCCCAGCACCCGCGGCAGGGTCAGCAGGCGGATGCGCCCGCCCTCCAGTTCGATGCCCTGGCCGCGCAGCAGGCCCTCGGCCCAGGGGCGCAGGCCCTGGCCGTCGCCGTAGTCGCGCGTGCGCAGGCTCAGCAGGTTGAAACGGTCCTGCGAGAAGAACCGCAGGCGCTGCTGCAGCTCGGCCAGGCGGTCGATATCCACCAGCAGGTAGAACACGCGGTAGACGAAGCGGTACAGCGGCGCGATGCGCCGCCGGTGCATGACCCGCGCCGGGTACAGCCAGCCGGCCTGATCCGCGTCCATTGCCGTCCCCTAACCCGCCACCGTCGCCGGCAGCCCCGGTACTGAGGATGCGGCCGGACGGTGGTTTTCTTCAAGGCTGGCCCAGGCCGGCAGGCAGTCGCGGTCGATGCCGGCCACCGCCCGCAGGCCGGAACGCAGGCCGTCCTCGTGGAAGCCATAGCCGGTCCAGGCCCCCGCGAACCACAGCCCGCCGCGGCCCTGGATCGCCGGCAGACGCTCGTGGGTCATGACGCTGGCGGCGCCGTAGTGGGGGTGGTGGTACAGGGTTTCGTACAGGACCTTGTCGCGCGGCACCTCGCGCTCCGGGTTCAGGGTCACGATGTAGTTCACCGGCCCCGGGATGCCCTGCAGCAGGTTCATCCAGTAGCTGCCCGAGATCGGCCGGTCGTGCACCTCGTCGCGGTCGTTGAGGTAGTTCCACGACGCCCAGGCGCCGCGGCGCCTGGGCAGGAAGGACTCGTCGGTGTGCAGCACGCAGCGGCTGGCGTTGTAGGGGATGCCACCCAGCACTTCGCGCTCGTCGGCCGCCGCGTCCGCCAGCAGGCCCAGCGCCTGGTCGGAATGCGTGGCGCAGACCACGCGCTCGTAGGTTTTCACGCCCGCCGCGCTGACCACCTCGACGCCGGCCGCGCCGCGCCGCAGCGCGGTGACCGGGATCCCGGGGCGCAGCTCGCCGGGGAAGGCTTCCAGCAGCTTCTTCAGGTACTGGTGCGAGCCGCCCACCACGGTATGCCAGACCGGCTGGCCGGTGGCGGTGAACAGCGAATGCGAGTCGAAGAAGCGCATGAAATCGGCGGCCGGATATTCCATCGCCTTCTTCGGCGAGCAGCTCCAGATCAGCCCCGCCATCGGCAGCAGGTAGCGGCTGCCCAGTTCCGGCGAAAAGCCCGCGGCGACCAGGAACTCGCCCAGCGAGCCTTCGGGCAGCTGCCCGCTGCGCAGCAGGGCGTTGCAATGGCGGTTGAGCTTGAGGATGTCCAGCAGCATGCGCAGATGCTTCCTGCGGAACAGGTTGGAAGGCTGGGCGAACACGGTCCACAGCCGGTCGCTCCCGGTCCATTCGTAGGCGCCGTCGCCCAGCGACACGCCGAAGGACATGCTGGTCGGTCGCGTCTTCACGCCCAGTTCGCGGAACAGGGCAGTGAGGTTGGGGTAGTTGATGCCGTTGTAGACGATCCAGCCCGTATCGACGGGCTGCTCGCCGGTCGGGGCCGGCACCAGGATCGTGTTGGTATGCCCGCCGTGGCGGCTGTCCTGCTCGTACAGGGTCACTTCGTGGCGGCGCGCGAGGAAACTGGCGGCGCTGAGTCCCGAAATGCCGGAGCCGATGACTGCGATCTTCATGCGGAGAATGGAGCCTGGGTTTTGCCTGGTATCCATTGTCCTTACGCGCGAAGTCAAAACCGGGATGCAGCGCTCATTTCGGCTTCGCCAGCAAGGGCTTGAGCGTCGGCCAGACGGCATCCAGCAGCTTCGGCTGGGCCGCGGCGGACGGGTGCAGGCCGTCGTCCTGGAAATTGCCCGGGTCGAGCGCGATCGCGGCCAGGAAGAACGGCACCAGAGGGGCATGCGCATTGCGTGCCAGTTCGGTAAAGGCGCCCCGGAAGCTGTCGCCGTAGGCGGCGCCGTAGTTGGCCGGGATGCGCATCTCGAACAGTACCGGCCGGGCACCGGCGTCGCGGCTGAGCTGCAGCATGCGCTCCAGGTTGCCGCGCATGGCCTTCACCGGCAGGGCGCGCAGGCCGTCGTTGGCGCCCAGCTCCAGCAGAACGATCGCCGGCTTGTGCTGTCCCAGTGCTGCCGGCAGGCGGGCGAGGCCGCCGGCGCTGGTCTCGCCGCTGACGCTGGCGTTGACCACCACGTGGGGATAGCCTTCGCGCTGCAGTCGCTGCTGCAACAGTGCCGCCCAACCCTGGGAGGCCTGGATGCCGTAGGCCGCGCTGAGACTGTCCCCAAACACCAGGATCCTGGGCGCCTGCGCCGCCGCCGGGCCGCCCCACAGACACAAGACCAGAAAGACACATCGCATGAAAGCCGTCATTGCCCGGGATCTCCGCAAGACTGTCGTGAGTGGCGCCGCACCGCTGAGCATTTTGACCGGCATCAGCTTCGAAGTTTCCGCCGGCGAGTCGGTGGCCATCGTCGGCCAGTCCGGCTCCGGCAAGACCACGCTGCTGTCGCTGCTGGCGGGACTGGACCTGCCGACCGAGGGAGACATCGTACTCGACGGCCAGTCGCTGGCGACGCTGGACGAGGACGCCCGCGCCGGCCTGCGCGCCGGCCGCGTCGGCTTCGTGTTCCAGTCCTTCCAGCTGCTGGCCGGCTTCACCGCCCTGGAAAACGTCATGCTCCCCGCCGAACTCGCCGGCCTGCCCGATGCCGCCGCCCGCGCACGCCGCGCGCTCGGCGAGGTCGGCCTCGCCGCACGCCTCGATCACTACCCGCAACAGCTCTCCGGCGGCGAGCAGCAGCGCGTGGCCTTGGCCCGCGCCTTCGCCGGCCAGCCCAAGATCCTCTTCGCCGACGAACCCACCGGCAACCTCGACACCGCCACCGGCCAGAAGATCATCGACCTGATGTTCGACATGAACCGCGCGCATGGCACCACGCTGATCCTGGTGACGCATGATCCGGCGCTGGCGGCGCGGTGTGGGCGGACGTTGACGTTGGTGGGGGGGAGCCTGGCGTGAGTACGGTCGTGTTGGAAGTATTTACAGAAACCCTCTCCCCTGCCCCTCTCCCGCAAGCGGGCGAGGGGAAACAACAAATCCATCTTGTGTCTTCCAATGGCTTTGTGAGCAAAGCGAATGCTTTTGATGTTCCGGGCCCCCGTTTGCGAGCACCTGCGCGGGGGTCGAGCACAGGGGTCAGCCGGACAGGAAGTCCGGCTGAGGGCATACAGGCCATGGACGGCCTGTTTGCCCGACCCCGAAGTACGACCACCGCGCAGGTCGCCCCGCTTCAGCGGGGCTGCTCGCATCCGGGGTGTGCTTTCTTTGGTTACTTTCTTTGCACAAGCAAAGAAAGTAACTCGCCCTTAGGCGAAATAACCCATCAAAGATCCACAATCCCTGACCGGCGTAGTCGCCGGCGACCCCGCTTTGGCTTCTATTTGAAAGTCCGCGCCCCTCACCCTAGCCCTCTCCCCGTAAACGGGGAGAGGGAGGCACGGCGATGAACGCCCTGCGCTTCGCCCTGCGTCGCCTGCGCCGCGGCTGGAAAAGCGGTGAGTTGCTGATCCTCACCCTGGCCCTCGCCGTCGCCGTCGCGGCGCTTTCCGCCGTCGGCCTGTTCACCGACCGCGTCCGCAGCGCCATCGACAACCAGACCGGCGACACGCTCGGCGCCGACCTGCTGTTCAGCTCACGCAACCCGCTGCCCGACCCCCTGCTGGAGAAAGTGACCGCCAGCGGCGCCCGCAGCAGCGGCTTCACGCAATTCCCCAGCGTCGTGCTCAACGGCGAGTCCACCGCCCTGGCCTCGATCAAGGCCGTGCAGAAGGACTACCCGCTGCGCGGCGAACTGCGCCTCGCCGAGCTGCCCTTCGGCCCGGCACAAGTCACCCGCGGCATCCCCGCATCCGGCGAAGCCTGGGCCGATGCGCGGCTGTGGCAGGAACTGGGCCTGCAGGCCGGCGCCATCGTGCAGGCCGGCAGTTCGCATTTCCGCATCGTCGCCGTACTGGAAAGCGAGCCCGACCGCGGCAACGGCTTCTCCGATCTCGCACCAAGGTTGATGATCAACCACGCCGACCTCGCCGCCACCGGCCTCACCGGCCCCGGCGCCCGCGCGCAGTACACGCTGATGGCCGCAGGAGAATCGAAGTCGCTGGAGCCGCTGCGCACGATGACGCTGCCCGCCGGCGTGCGCCGCATCGCGCCGCAGGATGCGCGACCGGAAATCAGGAACGCCCTGTCCCGCGCCGGCCAGTTCCTCGACATCGCCGTGCTGGCGGCAACGCTGCTGGCGGCAGCGGCGGTGGCGCTGTGCGCACACCAGCACGGCGCCAAGCTGCGTGACGAGGTCGCCCTGCTCAAGTGCCTGGGCGCGCGCAACGGTTTCCTCGGCCGCGCCCTGTTGCTCAACCTTCTGCTGCTGGGCCTGGTCGGGGGCCTCGCCGGCGCCCTGCTCGGCCTGGCGGCACAGGAAGTGGTGGCGCGCCTGCTCGCCGAACTGCTGCAGATCGCCCTGCCGGCGCCCTCGCTGCAGCCGCTGCTGCTGGCCTGGGGTCTCGGCCTGCTGGTGCTGCTGGGCTTCGCCGCGCCGCCGCTGCTGCAGGCGCGCACCGTGCCGCCGATGCGGGTGTTCCAGCGCAATGCCGAGGGCTCGGCGCTGACCTGGGGCATCTGGCTGGCGGCAAGCCTGACGGTGATGGCGCTGCTGTGGCTGCAGACCGGCGACCCCAAGCTGGCGGCAGCGGTGCTGGGCGGCGCCGCCATCGCCCTGGCCCTGCTGGCGCTGCTGGCCTGGCTGCTGGTGCTGGCGCTGTCGCCGCTCAAGCGCGCGGTCGGCAGCTCCTGGCGCTTTGGCCTGGGCAACATCGCGCGGCGCCGCGGCGCCAGCGTGGCGCAGGTGGTGGCGCTGGGCCTGGCCCTGCTGGCGCTGCTGCTGGTGTCCGTGGTGCGCCAGGACCTGCTGGCGAGCTGGCAGGACCGCCTGCCGCCGGATACGCCGAACCAGTTCCTGATCAATATCCAGCCGGCGCAGCGCGAAGCGCTGCAGCAGTTCTTCGCCGAGCGCGGCTACCCCGACCTGCAGCTGTGGCCGATGGCACGCGCGCGCCTGACCGCGCTCAACGGCCAGCCGGTGACGGCGGATTCCTTCCAGGACCCGGAGACGCAGCGCTGGATCAACCGCGACTTCAACCTGTCGTGGAGCACGTCGCTGGGCGACGACAACCGCCTGCTGCAGGGCGAATGGTGGGGCGAGGGCGGTCGCGGCAAGCCCTGGCTGTCGGCCGACGAATACGCCATCGAGCGGCTCGGCCTGAAGCTCGGCGACCGCATGACGCTGGATTTCGCCGGCACGCCGGTGGAGCTGACGGTGCGCAGTTTCCGCAAGGTGGACTGGGGCAGCTTCCGCCCCAACTTCTTCCTGCTGGTACCGCCGGGCGTGATCAGCGACGTCAACGGCCAGTACATCGGCAGCTTCTTCCTGCCGGCGGACCAGCGCGCGCTGCTGCGCGAACTGGTCGCGGCCTTCCCCAACGTCACCGTGCTCGACATCGAGGCGGCGATGAAGCAGGTGCGCGGCATCGTCGACCGCGTGGTGCGCGCGGTGGAGTTCATCTTCCTGTTCACGCTGCTGGCGGGGCTCACCGTGCTGCTGGCGGCGATCGAAGGCACGCGCGCCGAGCGCGTGCGCGAGACCGCGCTGCTGCGCACGCTGGGCGCGCGCAGCGGCACCATCGCGCGCGGCCTGCTGGCGGAGTACGCGCTGCTGGGCCTGCTCGCCGGCCTGGTCGCGGCAATCGTCGCGCAGGGCGTCGCGCAGGTGCTGGCACAGGGTGTCTTCGACATCCCCTACGGCCTGCGCCCGTCGCTGTGGTTCATCGGCGCCGGCGCCGGCACGCTGCTGGTGGCGGGCATGGGCTGGCTGTCGCTGCGCAAGGTCCTGCAGACCCCGCCGCGGCAGGTGCTGGGCTAGAGCCTGTTCAGTCGTCGCTGAGGTTGAGTCGCAGCGACACGGCCTGGCCTTCGCGCAGCTCCACCGCCGCGCGCTCGAAGGGTGGCGGTGCGCGGCGTGCCAGCGGGAGACGGCTGTAGCCGCGCCGCGCCATGGCCACCGCAGGCGGCCAGCGGCAACCTCCTGCGCTGTCCGCCGCCTGCATCGCGCGGATGGCATAGCGCCCCTCCGGCAATCCTTCGAGACGCAGGCGCTGGGTGACGTTGCGAACCGGCACAAGCCGGCTGGCCACCGGGTTGCGGCCGCGACGCCAGCTCTCGGCGTCGGCATAGACCTCCACCCGCACCGTGCCCGCGGGCCGCAGGTTGCTGAGCTGCAGCTCCTGCGCGGCGGCCTGCGCCGGGTTCATCAGCATCAGCAGCAGCAGCAGCGGCAGGGCGAGGGCGAGGGCGAGATGCTGGGTTCTGGGCATTGGGGGCGCTCCGTTGATGTGGCCCCATGATCCGCAGCACCCGCTTGCCCTGGCAGGTGAGAAAACGCCGCCCGCGGGGGTGACGAAACTCACTCCCTTTGGCGACGGGGCCGCTCCTATACTCCATTCATGACCCTGCCCGCCGTTTCCCTGCATCGCACCCCCGGCGCGGGAGTGCTCAACCCGATCAACCTCGGGTCCTATGCCACCTGGGCGGCGATTGCGGTGTATTCCGTAGCCAAGTACCCGGCCGGCGGAGCCGCGGGCCTGCCGTTGCTGGTCGGCCTGGGGAGCCTGGGGGCTTTCCTGCTGCTGTATCTCGCGCGTGCGCTGGTGGACGATCGCGAGGGTCCGCTGTCGCTGCGGCGCCAACTGATACTGGCGCAGCTGGGCTGCGCACTCGTGGCCTGCTGGGGCATGGAACAGAACGATTTCGTGCCGGCGCTGCTGGTGATCGTCGCCGGCCAGCTGGGGCTGGTGTATGCCAGGCAACAGGTCGCGACACTGCTGCTGGCTGCCGACTTCATGCTGGCGCTGCTGCTGACGCAGCAGCACGACAGCCTGATGGGCCTGGTGCTGCTGCTGGCGTGGTGCGGCTTCCAGGCTTTTGCGGCGGTGGGCGCGATGTTCGCCGTGCGCCTGCAGGCCCTGGGCCTGACCGCGGTGCGCATCAACGCCGAGCTGATGGCGACGCGACAGCTGCTGGACGAGGGCGCGCGCGCCGACGAGCGTCTGCGCCTGTCGCGCGAACTGCACGACGTCGCCGGCCACAAGCTCACCGCGCTGAAGATGCAGCTGGCGCTGCACCGCCGCGAGCTGTGGCGCCGCTCCCCGGCACTGGAGGAGAGCCTGCGCCTGGCCGACGAGTTGCTGACCGACATCCGCGGCGTGGTCTCGGCACTGCGCGCCGAGGAAGGCGTGGACCTGCCCGGCGCCCTGCGCGCCCTGGACCCGGGGCTGCCGCGACCGCGGGTGGCCTTCGAGATCGAACCGGGTCTGCGCATCGCGGACATGCGCAGCGCCGACGCCCTGCTGCGTTGCGCCCAGGAGGCGATGACCAACGTGCTGCGCCACAGCGGCGCCTGGACCGTGCGGCTGCGCCTGGGCTTCGAGCCGGCCGGGCTGGTGCTGGAGGTGGAGGACGACGGCCGCGGCTGGCAGGGCGCCCGGCCCGAGGGCAACGGCATCCGCGGCATGCGCGAACGCCTGGCCGGGGTCGGCGGCGAGCTGGAACTGCGCCGCGGTGGGTCCGGTGGCCTGTGGCTGCGCGCGATCCTGCCGGGCCTGGAGCGGCCGGCCGGGTTGCCGGCGGAGGCCGGCGCGCCGCTGTTCCAGCCGGCCCAATTCTGCATCGTGAGGAAGCGCCTGCATGCCGACGATCGCGCTGGCGGATGACCAGGCGCTGGTCCGCAGCGGCCTGCGCGCCCTGCTGGAGAAGCTTGGCGGCGTCGACATCCTGATCGAGGCCGAGGACGGCGACGCCCTGCTGGCGGCGTTGCGGCGGCGACCGGTGGACGTGGTCGTCAGCGACATCCGCATGCCGCGGCGTTCCGGCATCGAGGTCACGCGACTGCTGCGCGAGCAGGGCGACGTCACCCCGGTGCTGCTGCTGACCACCTTCGACGACCCCGGCCTGCTGCGCGCCGCGGCCGCCGCCGGCGCCCAGGGCTTCCTGCTCAAGGACGCCTCCCCCGAAACCCTGAAGGCGGCGATCCAGCGCCTGGCGCGCGGCGACACCCTGTTCGAGCCGGTGGCCCTGCCGGGCGCCGGAGAGGCGCCGGCCGGCACAGGCCCCACCGGGGCCCGGCTGAGCCCGCGCGAGGTCTCGATCCTGCGGCTGGTGGCGGGGGGCTATTCCAACAAGGAGATCGCCCGCTCCCTGCTGATTTCCGATGGCACGGTGAAGAACCACATCACCGACATCCTGCAGAAGCTCGACGCCCGCGACCGCACCCACGCCGTGCTCAAGGCCATCGGCGCGCGCTGGCTTTAGCAGAGAATCCGGCGGGTTTTCGGGGACCCGGACCGGGGTTTTGGCGGGGAGAGCCCGCGCCGGCCGAAAACGGCTAAAATTGCGGCCCCTTTGCCCCGCCCCGTCCTGAACTCAGGGAGTTTCCCGATGAAAAAGCCCGTCAAGGTCGCCATTACCGGCGCCGCTGGCCAGATTGCCTATTCGCTCATCTTCCGCGTCGCCTCCGGCTCGCTGCTGGGCCCGGACCAGCCGGTCATCCTGCAGCTGCTCGAAGTGCCGGTGCCGGAAGTGCTGGAGAAGCTCAAGGGCACGGTGATGGAGGTCGATGACTGCGCCTTCCCGCTGGTGCACAGCGTCGAAATCCACTCCGACCCGATGTCGGGCTTCGAAGGCACGGATTACGCCCTGCTGGTCGGCGCCCGTCCGCGCGGCCCCGGCATGGAGCGCAAGGACCTGCTGACCGCCAACGGCGGCATCTTCGGCCCGCAGGGCAAGGCCCTGGCGGCCAAGGCCTCGAAGGACGTGCGCGCGCTGGTCGTCGGCAACCCGGCCAACACCAATGCCCTGATCGCGGCCACCGCCGCTGCCAAGAACGGCCTGGATCCGAAGCAGATCCACGCCATGGTGCGCCTGGACCACAACCGCGCCGTCAGCCAGCTCGCCACCAAGACCGGCGTGCACGGCAACAACATCGAGAAGGTCATCATCTGGGGCAACCACAGCTCCACGCAGTACCCGGACATCAGCCACACCCTGATCGGCGGCAAGCCGGCCCGGTCGCTGGTCGACCAGGCCTGGGTCGAGAAGGACTTCATCCCGGTCGTGCAGCAGCGCGGCGCCGCCATCATCAAGGCGCGCGGCCTGTCGTCCGCCGCCTCGGCCGCCTCGGCCGCCGTCGACCACATGCACGACTGGGCCCTGGGCTCCAACGGCAAGTGGGTCTCGATGGGCGTGCCCTCCGACGGCAGCTACGGCGTCAAGCCGGGCATCGTCTATGGCTACCCCTGCATCTGCAAGGACGGCCAGTACGAGATCGTGCAGGGCCTGAGCGTGGACGAGTTCTCGCAGAGCCGCATGGACATCACCGAGAAGGAACTGCGCGAAGAGCGCGAGGCGATCGAAGAGCTGCTCGCCTAGGATTGCTTCACGCGTGACGAAGAAGGCCGCCTCCGGGCGGCCTTCTTCGTTTCACCGCTCAGCAGGTAGGCCGCGAGCATGTCGCTGAGCGCGCCGATCACCTCGGCACGCCGCAGCACCGGGTTCTCCAGGCTCAGGTAGTGCGCCACGGTGTAGTGCAGCGAGTTGATCCCCACGAACAGCGCCGCCGGCAGGTTCTCCACGCGGTACTGCTCGTGGTGCCGCATCACGTACATGCGGCAGGCCTCGGTCATGTGCTGCTCCAGCGCGCGCAGGGTGCTGCGGGTGCGCAGGCGATCCCAGTGGCGCACCAGCTCGCGCCGGCAGGGGTCGTTCTCCACCACGTCGAACACTGCTTCCAGGATGCCGCGCGTGATCGCGCGCGCATCGGCGTCGATCAGCTCGCGCAGGCGCCCGTCCACCACCACCAGCAACTCCGCCGTGTGGCGCTGCATCAGCGCCTCGATCAGCGCGTCCTTGTCGTCGAAATACTGGTACAGCGAGCCGATGCTGACGCCGGCCGCCTCGGCGACGTGGTTGGTGGTGAGGTTGTCCAGGCCGCGCTCCACGACCACCCGCGCCGCCGCATCCAGCAGGGTGGCCACCATGTCGCGCGAGCGCTGCTGCGCCGGCCGCTTCCTCATCACCCCTCCCGATGCGAGTTGAATGCGAGCAACTACTCGCAATAGGGTAGTCCTACCCGCCGCTCCGCGGCAAACCAGGGGTTCCGTCATGGCCGAAGGCTCCGCCCGTCCCGCCATCCCGCGCCGCCACGGCGCCGATCTGCAGACCGGCCGCCGCATGGCCGGCCCGCTGCGCTGGCTGATCCGCGGCAATCCCGAGCCGGACGCGGCGCAGTGGCAGGCCATCGGCGAGTCCTGGAACCAGGGCGACCCGGCGATGGACCGCCTGGTGGACTGGATGGCCGCCGAGGGCCTGGGCAAGACCAAGCCGCTGTTCGACCGCGCGCTGGAGCAGGGAGTCACTCCCGACTCGCCGGCACCATTGCGGCGCTTCTTCGCCGAAGTGGAGGCGCGGCCGGCCTGGGTCGATCCGCGGCTGCTGGCCGAGGGGGCGCGCGTCTGCGGCATCTCCGGGCTCACCGGCATGCGCGTGCTGCGCGACTTCGGGCTGATGGCGGGCTACCAGGCCAGCGCCATCAACCGCACGCTGGTGCTGACTGGCGCGCTGCAGAAGGGCGCGCAGCGGCGCCTGGCCGAGACCACCAAATGGTGGATCGACGCCACCCGCCCCGGCGGCATGGAGCGCGGCGCGGCGGGCTGGCGCGGCACGCTACAAGTCCGTTTGATCCACGCCATGGTGCGGCGCCACCTGCAGCGCCACCCGGAATGGGACGCGGCGCAGCTGGGTTTGCCCGTGAACCAGGGCGACATGCATGCGACCTATCTCACCTTCAGCGTGATCTTCCTGTTCGGCCAGCGCCTGCTGGGCGTGCCGCTGAGCGCAGGCGAGGGCCGCGCCGCGATGCACCTGTGGAAAACCATCGGCTGGCTGCTGGGCCTGGACGAGCGCTGGCTGGGCGACGAGGAGCAGGCCGGCCGCATCGCGCTGTACCGGAACCTGCTGGCGCAGGCGCCGCCGGACGAAAGCAGCCGCCAGCTCGGCCGGCCGCTGATGGACGAACCGCTGCAGCGCAAGTACCGCCGCCTGCCCTGGCTGCAGGGGCGCTGGAACCGCGCCCTGCACCTGTCGATCGAGCGCGCCTTCCTCGGTGCCCGCGGCATGCAGGCCCTGGGCCTGCCGCGCGGCGTGCTGCCCTGGTACCCGGTGCTGACGTTCGCGCCGCGGCTGGGCTGGCATCTTGCCCATCGCCTGGTGCCCGGGGGCCGCGAGCGGCTGATCGAGCGGGGGCTGCGGGCGCAGGAGGAGTACCTGGAGGTGCTGTTCGGCGAGGAGGAGCGGGGGCTGGTGAAGCCGATGTCGGGACACTGACCCTGTCGCGAGTCCCTGTGGGACTCGCGACAAGATGGGGACGCTGACTGCACGCTCTCGTCCTGTTATTTTGCAGGCATGCAGATTTTCCACTTCAACAACGGCGAACCCGCCAGGCTGCTGCCCAAGGGCGCGGACATCCCGGAGACCGGCCTGGTCTGGTTCGACTTCCTGCGCGACGAGGCCGAGGGCTGGGAATGCTGGGCGGAGCCGCTGGTGGGCGTGGCGATCGAGCCGCAGCACGTCAAGGACAGCATGAGTCCCTACCACCCGTCGTTCTTCGACGGCACCTCGGAATACGACATGCTGGTGTTCCAGGGCCTGGGACCCAACGACGATCCCTTCCCGATCGAGACCCGCACCGCCGCCTTCTTCATGTTCCGCCGCGTGCTGATCACGATCCGCGCCGAGGACAACGTCAGCTTCCATATCGTGCAGCAGCGCATCCACGAGGGGCGCCTGAAGAACCCCGAGTCGATATTGAGCCTGGCGCACACCGTGCTCGACACCATGGTGGACCGCTACCTGAAGATCCGCGATCCGCTGGACCAGCGCTTCACGCTGCTGCAGGACGAGTTGCTGGACCCCGACAACCGCATGAGCGACTGGCGCGCGCTGTTGCGCGGCCGCCGCGTGGTGCGCGAGATGGAGTCGCTGGCGGAGAGCCAGCTGGAGGCGCTGGACTCCTGGCGGCGCAACTCCTTCCTCGACTGCACACCGCACGAGGAGATCAAGATCAAGGACCTGGTGGAGCACGTCAACCGCGTGCTGCACCATGCCGCGGGGCAGGAACGCGATATCGAGGCGGCGGTGCAGCTGCACTTCGCCATCGTCACCGGCCGCAACAACCGCATCATGCAGTTCCTGACCGTGCTGTCGGCGATCTTCTTCCCGCTTACCCTGATCACCGGCATTTACGGCATGAACTTCGAGCATATCCCTGGCGCCAGCTGGCACTACGGCTTCGAGGCGATGCTGCTGGCACTGCTCGGAATAGGCCTGGGCCTGCTGTATATCTTCCGGAAGCGCCGGTATCTTTAGCGCCCCGGAATGGCCTTCCGCATAAATTATTCGCTTTTACAAATTCATCTTATAATTTATCACGCATTTTCCGCGTGATCACTGCCATGCCCCCCGTCAGCCCCCACCCGATCCTGCTGCCCGCCGCCCCCCCGGCGGAACTGCTCGCGCGCCTGGAGTTCGGCCGCGAGGCGGGCGGCGGCGGCGAGCGCTTCCGCTTTCCGCTGCAGCTGCTCGGCGGCAGCCCGGCCGAGGACTGGCTGGGCGGCGCCGGCGCCGAGACCCTGCCGGCCGAGCACGGCCTGCAGCTGCGCCGCAGCGGCGACTACCTGTTCGGCCTGCTGAGCCTGCCCGAGTCGCAGACCGTGGACATGGAACGCGCCGGCTACCTCGCCTACGGGCGCCTGCTGCAGCTGCTGCGCGAGCGCGGCTACCCGCACCCGCTGCGCCTGTGGAACTACTTCCACGAGGTCACCGGCGGCGACGGCGACGAGGAGCGTTACCGGCGCTTCTGCGTCGGCCGCTTCGAGGCCATCGCCACGCCCGGCTTCGAGCGGCAGCTGCCGGCTGCGACCGTGATCGGCAGCTTCGTGCCAGGCCTGCAGATCGGCTTCCTCGCCGGCCGCCAGCCGGGCCTGCCGGTGGAAAACCCGCGCCAGGTCAGCGCCTATCGCTACCCGCGCGAGTACAGCCCGCGCGCGCCCAGCTTCGCGCGCGCCACGCTGCTCGGCCGCTTGCTGCTGGTGTCGGGCACCGCCAGCGTCGTCGGCCATGCCACGCAGCATCCCTACGATGCACCGGCGCAGCTGCGCGAGACCGTGGCCAACCTGCATGCGCTGCTGGCGCATGCGCGGCAGCAGCATTTCGCCGGCGAACCCGCGCTGCAGTGGCAGTCGCGCGCGCTGCGCCTCTACGTGCGCGACGCCGCGCAGGCGCCGGCGCTGCAGGCCCAGGCCGAGGCCCTGCTCGGCACGCCGCTGCCGCTGTCGGTGCTGCACGGCGAAATCTGCCGCCGCGATCTCGAGGTGGAGATCGAAGGCGTGTTCGAGGCCACGTAGCCTGATGCACCCGGCCCTCAGGAAACTGTTGCGCCGGGGCCCTGCCGTCGTCGCATTCCTGGCCCTGCTGTTCGCGGCCTCCGCCTGGCTGCAATCGAAGACCCTGTTCTCGCCGGCGCGCAAGGCGCTGGAATCGCATCACCTGGCGACCCTCGCCGACCCGCGCGGCCATGGCCTGCGCATCCGCAGCCACGGCTGCATGGACGGCCTCACGCCCTGCCTGCTGGTGGAACCGGCCGAAGACGCCGCCCCCGGACGGCGCGGCATGCTGCTGCGCCAGCAGCTCGCCAGCGCCGACCTGGCACTGCCGCCCTATGGCAGCGCGCGCGGCATCGTCGTGCTGCTGCACGGGCGCAACGGCCGCAAGGAAGACCTGCTGCCGGTGGCGGAGCGCTTCGTCGCCGCGGGTTTCCGCTGCGCCATCCCCGACCTGCCGGCGCACGGCGACAGCGGCATCGCGCGCAGCGGCTTCGGCGCCGCGCCCGGCGAGGCGGAGTTGCCGGGGCGCGTGCTGGACGACCTGCGGAAGCAGTTTGAGTTGCCGCGCGAGCCGGCGGCGCTGTGGGGCATGTCGATGGGCGGCGCCTTCGCCGTGCGCGCCGCCAGCGCCGAACCGCGCCGCTGGAGCAGCCTGGTGGTGGTCAGCAGCTTCGATGTGCTGGGCGAGGTGGTGGACCGCCAGCTGCGCCGCACCCTGGGCCCGCTGGCGCCGCTGTTCCGCCGCCTGCTCGACCGCATCGACCGCGCGCGCGGCACCGTCGACATCGCCGAGGCGCAGCCGCGCGCCTGGGCGACGCAGGTCCGGATTCCGACGCTGGTGGTGCACGGCACGCGCGATCCGCTGATCCCGGCGGAGCGCGGACGAGTCCTGTTCGACGCGCTGGCCAGCAAGGACAAGCGCTGGCTGGAAGTGGACGGCGGCACGCACGACCGCGTGCTGGTCACCGAGATGCCGCTGTACGCCGAGATGGCCCGCTGGCTGGTGGAAACGATGGGACATCGGGCGGCGGCGCCCTCGCAGACAGCACCCGCACTAGCCGGGCAGGCCGCCGATCCCGCGCCCGAAGCACCGGCCCAGGCCGCCACGCCGGCAGCGGAGCCTCCGGCGATCACGGCGGACCTGCCGGCACAGGCCGAGGAGTCTCCCGGCGCGGCACCGCCGCCCTAGAGCCGTTTCGATTCAATCAGCAACATGAAACCCGTCATGCCGGCGGAAGCCGGCATCCAGTCCCGAACAGAAGTAGCCACCATACGACTGGATACCGGCTTTCGCCGGTATGACGCTGATGCCGAAACGATTGCCCTGTAAGCATTAAAATCAAAAACGCCCTGGCTCATCATTGGCCCATTGCGGCACGGCGCCGCATGAACCAACCGGCTCACTGGGCTTGCCCCAGCGGCCTGGCATTGAGGAAGCCCCAGATGAAGTCGGTCTGCAGCACGCGCAGCCGTGGCGGCGAATTGCTCTCGGTGTACCAGGCGGGGTTTGGCGTCCCGCGCGCGCTGAGGCCATAGCCGTAGTCGCTCATCTCGTTGATGAAGACCCCCAGCGGGAACACCCCCCGGTCCTTCATCGGATGGAACGGCCCCAGCTCGTCGCTGCCGGCGCGGGCATGGCAGGTGATGCAGCTGGAGCCGTTGACGAAGCCGGCCTCGGTGATGGAGTTGCCCAGGATCGTGGGACGTCCCGTCGCATCGGTGAAATCGACCTGGGCGCCTTTCAGGCGGTAGCTGCGCCAGGCCAGGTCACTCACCGACGGTTCACTGGAATCGGCAGCCGGCCGGGTGCCCACTCCGCTGGCGTCGAACACCGCCTTCAGTCCGGCGCGAATCGCTTCCGGCTCATAGGGAAGATTGCGTGCGAACACCGTCGAGTCCTGCACCAGGTTGTCGCAGCGCGTGTGGGGTGCGACGTAGTTGGACGCGGTACCCGCGGGCCGGTTCTTGTCGGCGGAGTCGTAGCCGTAGGAATCGTTGCAACCGGTCATGTCGCAGCGGCCCAGCATCGAGGCATGCTCGAACGTGGCCCAGATCCAGTTTGGAACGTCCTTGGACGAAACATGGAAGGCAACCAGCCAGTAGATGTCCTGCTTGCTGCCGTTGTCCATGAGCTTCTTGACGAACGGATAGCGCGGATCTTCCTTGATGCCCAGCCGCTGCGCGACCGCGGGCAAGACCCAGTTGCTCTTGATCATGATCGCCGACGGCGGGAAATCGATCCGGCTGATGTTGCTGGCCTGCCCATCCCCGAAGCTCGCCTGGCTGGCCTTGTAATAGGGCGCGTTGGCCGGAATGTTCGCAGCGGCCCGGTCGAACACCGTCTTGACGCCATCGGCGTTGTACAGGTTGTTGCGGAACAGGAAGTCCTGGAACACCTGATTGCGCACCGTCAGCTCGTTGTTGTCCTGCCGGATGACCCGCCCGGGGCTCTCGGGATCGACCGCCGGCTCCGCGCCGCGGCCTGGCGCGGCCAGCATCAACCCGCGCGTCGCGCCGTGCAGCTCCGGCATGAACGACGGACGCAGGCGACGCACCCTTTCGCTCGCCGGCCCGGACAAGGCCTGCACACGGGTACTACGGCTCGCCGCGCGGCTTGCACCGGGAAACGTCGGGCAATGCTCCGGATCGTTGCTCTTGCTCCCCGGCTTGCAGCACCTCACCGCGACCCCCGGCTGCTGGTTCGATCCACAGAGCGGATAGGGCTTGTCCGGCCAGTTCTGCGACTCGTCGCCCCAGCGGGTCCACCAGCCGTCGAGAATCACTTCCACGAAGAGCTTCCAGGCAAACATGTCGGGGCAGCTCATGGCGGCGTTGGAGACGTTCGGCGTCACGACCAGGCGCCTGCCGTCGCCACGCCCCGTGACGGACATGCTGCAGGCTTCGTGATCCTTGGGTATGGCCAGGGAATACATGGCGTAGTCGACCCCGGTCGGCTGGTAGCCCACCTGAGGCGGGGTGGTGGGGCAGACCGCATCCGCCGCCAGGGCGGATACGGTGACCGT
The DNA here is from genome assembly GCF_003428335.1 of Solimonas sp. K1W22B-7. Taxonomy (GTDB): domain Bacteria; phylum Pseudomonadota; class Gammaproteobacteria; order Nevskiales; family Nevskiaceae; genus Solimonas_A. The sequence continues at coordinate 79,124 of NZ_CP031704.1, read as the reverse complement.
GGAGAAGATGACGGCGGCGAGCAGCGTTCGACCCAGTGCACGGATTTGCATGACGTCCCCCTGATGTCGCAGTCCCCCTGCGCAGAATGAACGTAACATCATTCGTGATGGGCGTCGAATCATCGGCTTGGCCCGCGCCTGCCACCTTCCGGCAGGGTCCCAGGCCGGGCCAAGCCGGGCCGGGCGGCCCAGGCGTTACCCGTGGTGACAGGCCCTAGCTGCTCTTCACCCGCTGCACCGCCTCCAGCCAGCCGGCGTAGAGCCGGTCGGCGTTCTGCGCATCCGCGCCCGGCGTGAAGCGGCGCTCCACGCCCCAGAGCGCGGAAATCTCGTCCAGCGATTGGTACACCCCCACCTGCAGGCCGGCCAGGAAAGCGGCGCCCAACGCGGTGGTCTCCACCGTCTGCGGTCGGATCACCGGTATCTTCAGCATGTCGCTGAGGAACTGCGTCAGCCAGTCGTTGACCACCATGCCGCCGTCGACGCGCAGCTCGGTGGGCACGATGGAGTCCTGCGCCATCGCCTGCATCAGGTCGCGCGTCTGGTAGCAGACCGACTCCAGCGCGGCGCGCACGATGTGGGCGATGCCGGAGTCGCGCGTCAGGCCCAGCACGGCGCCGCGCGCCTGCGGATCCCAGTAGGGCGCGCCCAGGCCGGTGAACGCGGGCACCAGGTACACGCCCTGCGTATCGGGAATCGACTTGGCCAGCGCCTCGGTCTCGGCCGCACCGCGGATCAGCTGCATGGCGTCGCGCAGCCACTGCACCGCCGCGCCGGCGACGAAGATCGCGCCTTCCAGCGCGTAGGTGGTCTTGCCGTCGAGGCGGTAGGCGACGGTGGACAGCAGGCGGTTGCGCGAGCGCACGAACTCACCGCCGGTGTTGAGCACCATGAAACAGCCGGTGCCGTAGGTGGACTTGATCATGCCGGGCGAGAAGCAGGCCTGGCCGACGGTGGCGGCCTGCTGGTCGCCGGCGATGCCGCCGATGCGGATCGCGCCGCCAAACAGCTCCGGCACGGTGCTGCCGTAGTCGGCGGCGCTGTCGCGCACTTCCGGCAGCAGCGGGCGCGGCACCTTGAAGAAGGCCAGCAGCTCCTCGTCCCAGTCCTGCGTGCGGATGTTGAACAACGCGGTGCGCGAGGCATTGGTGGCGTCGGTGGCGTGCAGCTGGCCACCGCTCAGGTTCCACAGCAGCCAGCTGTCGATGGTGCCGAAGGCCAGCTCGCCGGCCTCGGCACGCGCCCGCGCGCCCGGCACCTGGTCGAGAATCCAGGCGATCTTGGTGGCGGAGAAATACGGATCCAGCAGCAGGCCGGTCTTGTCGGCCAGCCAGTTGGAGCGCTCGGCGTGCTGCTTGCAGAAGTCGCTGGTGCGGCGGTCCTGCCAGACGATGGCCGGATGGATCGGCTTGCCGCTGGCGCGCTCCCAGATCACCGTGGTCTCGCGCTGGTTGGTGATGCCGATGGCGGCGATGTCCCTGGCCGCGAGCTTCGCGTTCCCCAGTGCGCCACGCACGCAGGCCAGCGTGTCCTGCCAGATGCGCTGCGCGTCATGCTCCACCCAGCCCGGCTGCGGGTAGGACTGCGGCAGCTCCACCTGCGACACCCCCAGCTTGCGGCCCTCGCGGTCGAACACGATCGCGCGCGTGCTGGTCGTGCCCTGGTCGATGGCGAGTAGGGCGGTCATGGGGGAACTCCGGCAGGATTCATGGGGCGGAAGCGTAGCAAGCTCGCGCCGCGGGCGTGAACTGCGTCAAGGCCCGGCTCCAGCCGCTTGCCTTAGCGTATGCCCATGTCCGCATCCGAACTGCTGAGGGAAGTGCCGAGGGTCCGGCAGGTGCCTGGCGAAGCCGCGCGCCGCTGGTTCTCCAGCACGACGATGGACCTGATCTTCTGGCTGGATGAACGGGGCCAGCCCTTCGGCCTGCAGCTCTGCTACGACGTAGGCCGGCGCGAACGCGCCATCACCTGGGAAGTGGATCGCGGCTTCCGCCATGACCGGGTCGAGTCCGGCGACAACGTTCATGCGAGTCACTCGATGGCTCCGATCCTGCTGCCCGCAGGCGGATTCGACCGCGACAAGGTCCTGCAGGGCTTCGAACGCGCTGCCGCATCGCTGCCCGTCGCGGTGCGGGACTTCGTGCGCAAGGTGCTCTCGGCTTGGCCCGGAGCTCCCGCAATTGCCGCAGCCCGTCCGCAGCGCGGGTGCCCGCCGGCACAACCGCCCGCGGGATTCTTCTCGCGCTGGTGGGAGTACTGATCCGGCAGGCCGTGTAGCATGGCCCCCCGCAATCCTCCCCCAATGGCGCCATGTCATCCATTTCCCGCGACATGTCGCTGCTGGCCAACGACGAGCCGCTGCCCTGGCAGATCGAACGGCCCTCGCCCGCCGCCACTTCGCCGTACTTCCTGACCTGCGACCACGCCGGCATGCGGGTGCCGCGGCGCCTGCGGCAGCTGGGGCTGGACGACAGCGAGCTGCAGCGCCATATCGGCTGGGACATCGGTGCGGCGGCGGTCGCGCTGCAGCTGTCGGCCCTGCTCGACGCGACGCTGGTGCTGCAGCCGTATTCGCGCCTGGTGATCGACTGCAACCGCCCGCCGCAGAGCCTGGACTCCATGCCGGCACGCAGCGAGGCGACGACGATCCCAGGCAACCGCTCGGTGTCTGCTACCGACGCCTCGCTGCGGCGACGGCAGATCTTCGAGCCCTACCACGCCCGCATCCGCGAGCAGCTCGACGCGCGCGGCCGGCTCGGGCAGCCGACGCTGCTGCTGGCGATGCACAGCTTCACGCCGGTCTACCTGGGGGAGGCGCGTCCCTGGCACGTGGGGGTGCTGTACCACCGCGATGCACGCATGGCGCACGCCCTGCGCGACCTCCTCATGCAGGATGCAGGGCTGTGCGTGGGCGACAACCAGCCCTACACGGTCAGCGACGACAGCGACTACGGCATTCCGGAGCATGGCGAACGCCGCGGCCTGCCCCACGTGGAGCTGGAAATCCGCCAGGACCTGATCGCGGACGCGGCCGGCCAGCTCGAATGGGCCCAGCGCCTGGCACGCTGCCTGCGTATGCTGGAGAGGCCGCTGCTGTACTCGTAGTCCGCCTCGACGAAACCCTCGCGGATCCGCCTTCCCCCTTGCCGGAACCCGCCCCATGCAGATCAAGCTCGGCTACGACCTGGTCTACCAGTGTCCCCAGCCCACCCCGATGATCCTGACGCTGCACGTGCACTACACGCGTGCGTCCGACCTGGTCTACCCCGATCACCTGCGCACCGACCCGCCGGTGCCGGTGACGATGTACCGCGACGGCTTCGGCAACTGGTGCAGCCGCCTGGTGGCGCCCGCCGGCCTGTTCCATCTGTACACGGACGCGCTGATCAACGATCGCGGCGTGCAGGAGCCGGTGGTACCGGGCGCGCAGCAGCACCCGGTGGAACAGCTGCCGGAAGAGACCCTGGTCTACCTGCTGGGCAGCCGCTACTGCGAAACCGATCTGCTCTCTGAAACCGCCTGGGCGCTGTTCGGCAAGACCGCACCGGGCTGGCCGCGCGTGCAGGCGATCTGCGACTTCGTGCACAACCACATCACCTTCGGCTACCAGTACGCGCGCCCGACCAAGACCGCCTGGCAGGCCTACAACGAGCGCCAGGGCGTGTGCCGCGACTACGCTCATCTGGCCATCGCCTTCTGCCGCTGCCTCAACATCCCGGCGCGCTACTGCACCAGCTACCTCGGCGACATCGGCGTGCCGGCGGTGGATGCACCGATGGATTTCGCCGGCTCGATGGAGGTATTCCTCGGCGGCCAGTGGTACACCTTCGACCCGCGCAACAACCAGCCGCGCATCGGCCGCGTGCTGATCGCCCGCGGCCGCGACGCCGCCGACGTGGCGCTCACCACCACCTACGGCCTGCACGAGCTGAAGAGCTTCAAGGTCTGGACCGACGAGGTGCCGAAGCCGGCGCTGCACTGAGCACGCTGCGCGGGGTGAGCGCTTGAGATTTGCGCGGGGGATGTCAGTATCGGATGCAGGATTCCTGCCTGCCGAGCCCGCCATGCCCCAGCTTCGCGCCGCACTGCTACTGCTCACCGCCCTGCTGGCCGGCTGCCAGGCCACGCCGCTGCGGCCCCCGCCGCCGGCGCCGGGTGCCGCGCCGGACTGGGTGCAGATCGGCGCCCATTCCTACGAGCAGGAAGCCCCGGGCCTGGGCGCCAGCCGCAAGTACCAGGGGCCGGCGGGCACCATCGACGTCTACCGCTACGACCTGCGCCGCGCCTGGCAGGACGGCCTGGGCGATCCGGCCTTCAACCCGCACTTCCAGTCGACCATCGAGGAAGTGAAGTACATGGCGGCACAGGGCCGCTACAGCGGGCTGCAGATCGGGCCGGTACGGGACGTGGTGGTCGCCGGCCTGCCGTTCCGCACGGTGTCCTACCATTTCCGCGTCTACGGGCGCGAGATGAGCTCGCAGACCTATCTCACGGCCACCGGCAGCCGGTTGCTGAAGTACCGCATGTCGTTCTTCGATCCGCCGGCCGTGGATGCGGCGGAGATGGCGCGGCGCTTCATCGAGACCGACCTGTCGCGGCCGCCGGCCGAAGGCGACGAGCCGCTGGCGCCGCCGGGATCGAGCCTCTAGGACTCCGACTCTTCCTCGTCCGGCTCCAGGCAGACGCGCAGCTTGTCGATACGGCGGCCGTCCAGGGCCACCACCTCGACGCGCCAGTCGCCCAGGCGCAGGATTTCGCCGCGACGCGGGATATGCCCGAGCTCGTTCAGCACCAGGCCGGCAGCGGTTTCGTAGTCGCGTTCCTCCGGCAGGCGCAGGCCCAGGATCGAGGCCATCTCGTCCACCGACAGCTTGCCGTCCACCAGCCAGCTGCCGTCGTCCTGCTTGCGCACGCCGGGGCGCGGCTCGTCGCCGCGGTGGAATTCGCCGGCGATGGCCGACAGCACGTCGGTGACGGTGATCAGGCCCTGCAGGCTGCCGAACTCGTCGACCACGATGGCCGCGTGCAGCGGCGTGTCGCGCAGCTCGCGCATGGCGTCCACCGCGTCGAGGCTGTCGGGTACCACCAGCGCCTCCTGCACGTGGCGCGCGGGGTCGATGCCGTCGGCGCCATCGAGCATGGCATCAATCAGGTGCTTGGCCGACACCAGGCCGACGAAGTGGTCGACGTCGCCGCGGCCGGCGAGCAGCTTGGTGTGGCTGCTGGCGCGCAGCGTCGCGTGCTGCGCCTCCAGCGGCTCGTCCAGGTCCAGCCAGTCGAGCTGCTGGCGCGGCGTCATCAGGGCGCGCACGCTGCGATCGCCCAGGCGCATCACGCCGGCGATCATGTTCTGTTCCTCGAGGCGCACGACACCGCTGGAGGCGGCCTCCTCCACCAGGGCGTGGATCTCCTCGTCGGTGACGCGCACCTCGCCCTCGCGGCGCCTGGGCAGCAGCGCCAGGATCGTCGCGCTGGACTTCTCCAGCAGCCAGACCAGCGGCGCGGCCAGGCGCGACAGCATCAGCATCGGCGGCGCCACCAGCACGGCGACGCGCTCGGGATTGCGCAGCGCCAGCTGCTTGGGCACCAGCTCGCCGACGATCAGCGACAGGTAGGTGATCGAAGCGACCACCAGGCCCAGCGCCAGGTCGCCGGCAAAGTCGGGGGCGATGCCCTGGGTGACGAACCAGGCCGCCAGCGGCTCGGCCAGCACTGCGCCGCTGTAGGCGCCGGCGAAGACGCCGACCGCGGTGATGCCGATCTGCACGGTACTGAGGAAGCGGCCCGGCTTGTTGTGCAGTTCCAGCGCCGTGCGCGCGCCGCCGATGCCCTGCTGCTGCATCGCCTGCAGGCGCCCCTTGCGGGACGAGACGACCGCCAGCTCGGACATTGCGAGGACGCCGTTGAGCAGTACCAGCGCAACCACCACCAACAGGTCAAACAGCACTTTTCGGGAAACCCGCAGCCTCGGAAGCGGCCATTCTAATATGAACCCCGGCCCGCCCCCGGCCGGTGACCGATCCCCGGATGGGTGAGGACGACGGCCCGCGGGGGCGGGATAATCCGGACAGGCCGCCGGTTGCGGGCGACCAGGAGAGAGATGCCATGACGCAGGAAGCCTGCCCTTTCGAGTTCAATTTCGACCCCGCCAGCTTCAAGGTAGGCGACACCGTCAGCTACCGCGTGCCGCGGTTCCTGGGCATGCCGTTCGCCGCCACCATCGCGGCGGTGCACGAGGACTACATCGAGATCATCGACGCCAGCGAGCCGGGCCGGGCGATGCGCGCCACGCGCGAGAGCCGGCCGGTGGTGGCGGATGCGGAGGCGGGCGTCTAAGCGATTTTCTCTTCGTGGGAGCGGCTTTAGCCGCGATGGCTTGGTCGCCATGCCGACCGTCTTTCGCGGCTGAAGCCGCTCCCACCAAAAAAGCTTCAGGCCGCGTACGCTTCGGCCAGCAACTCATAGCTGCGCAGCCGCTCGGCATGGCCGTGCAGGTTGCTGACCACCATCACCTCGTCCGCCCCGGCGTCTTTCGCCATTTCGCGGATGCGCGCCCAGACCGCCTGCGGATTGCCGACCACGGTGCGCTCGCGGTATTCGCGCACGGCCGCGCGCTCTTCTTCCGAATAGGGGTACGCCCGTGCCTCCTGCGGACTGGGCAGGGGCAGGAACTCACCGCGGCGGATGCGCAGCCAGGCCAGGTCCATGGTCGAGGCCAGCAGGTCGGCCTCGGCGTCGGTGGGTGCGCAAACCGCGGCCACGCCCAGGATCGCGTGCGGGCGCGGGAATGCCGCCGTGGGTTCGAAACTCTCGCGGTAGCGCTCGAAGGCCGGGCCGGCCGGCGCCGGGCTGAAGTGGCTGGCGAAGGCGTAGCCCATGCCGGCCATGCCGGCGAGCTGGGCGCTGGCGCCGCTGGACCCGAGGATCCATACCGGCGGCAGCGGCACCTCGGCCGGCACCGCGATCACGCTGCGCGAAGGATGGCTGTCGCCGAAATCGGCCTGCCCGCAGAAGGCCAGCAGTTCCGACAGCAGCGCCGGAAAGCGCACGCCGTCCACCGCGCGCAGCGCGCGGGTGGCGGCATAGTCCGAGCCCGGGGCGCGGCCCAGGCCCAGGTCGATGCGGCCGGGGAACAGCGCCGCCAGGGTGCGGAAATTCTCCGCCACGCGCAGCGGCGGATGGTTGGGCAGCATGATGCCGCCGGAACCGACGCGGATGCGCTGCGTCGCCGCGGCCACATGGCCGATCAGGATTTCCGGCGAGGAGCTGGCGACGCTGGGCATGCCGTGGTGCTCGGCGAACCAGTAGCGCGTGTAGCCCAGCAGGTCGGCCAGCCGCGCCAGTTCTACAGTGCGGCGCAAGGCCTCGGCGGCAGTGCCGCCTTCGGGCACGGGAGCGAGGTCCAGGACTGAAAGTGCGGGTTTCATGGGGTTCGGACCTGGGCTGGCTGCAGGAATTCCCGGCTCAGGGCATCGCCAGGTTGCCGGGGCGCACGTCCAGCTGTTTCAGGCGCGCCTCCAGCAGGGCCGGGAAGCGCGCGTACCAGGTGGCATTGAGCGGCGAGGGATGCGGCAGCGGGTAGATGTAGAAGTCGCGGCTGCGGCCGTCGTCGGTCGCCAGCGTCACCGCGATGGACTCCTCGAAGCGCGCCTCGCTGTTCCAGAAGGCGTCGATCTGTTCGCGCACCGCCTTGCCCTGGCCGATGCCGAACCACAGGAAGGCTTCTCGGCCCAGGGTGATGATGCGGTCGCCATGCCAGTCGCCGACCAGCAGCTCGCGCATCAGCGGATGGAAGCGCTGCTTGACCTTGGTCGACCAGGCTTTATTGCCCACCGGCTTGTAGGGAACGGTATTGGCCCAGTAGAAATCGCGCCCCACCGCGCGCGAGGCCTCGAAGTCCGGCAGCGGCTGGCCGTGCAGCTGTCGGTACAGCGCGCGTCGCACATGCTGGCCACCGGCGCCGATGAAGGGCTCGCCGTGCAGGATCTCGTCGCGGCCGGGATCGCGGCCGAAGAAACCGACGCGGGCATCGGGCAGGCCCAGGCCGATGATCGGGTCCAGCGGGTCCTTGCCGTACTGCTCGTAGACGGCGGTGTCGATGCCGCCGGTGACGGCGGCCAGTTCACGGAAAGCCTGCAGCTGGGGGCCGGTAAGGGCCATGCGGAACACCCTGGGAAAGGACAGTCCGCAATGATCGCCTATTTGGCCTGTGCGGGGCGCCGGATCATCGGCTCCAGATTGGACAACACCTCGCGCGCATCGAAGGCCGCCGGCTTGCTCGCCGGCTTGGGGCCGGCGTACATCAGCACGTCCATCTGCGCCAGATAAGGCGAGTCGCCGCCCAGCACCGTGCCCAGGCCGATGCCGATACCCGAAGAGCCGCCGGAACCGAAGCCGAAGCTGACGCCGCCACTGCTGCCGCTGCGCTGCGGCTGCGCCTCGATGTCACGGCCGGCGACGAGGAAGTGGCCATAGCCGTTCTGCAGCGTCAGCTCGGCGGCGCGGTACATCAGGTAGTTCTCCACCGTGCCGCGCAGGGTCTTGCTGCTGCCGTTGAAGCGGATGCGGTAGCGGTTGGACTCCAGCTTCTGCTCGGCATAGCCCAGCCCGTCGGCCTGGGGCTGGTAGGGGGTCACCGTGGCACAGGCGGCCAGGGCCAGGGTGGCGGCGAACAGCAGGGAGCGCGGCAGGTTCATCGGGGACCTCCGAGGGGTGCACTGATATGGCCTGTATACGGTCGAAAGGTTCCGGCGGAGGCGCTACCCTGCCCCCATGACCACGATCCCCCCGATGGCCGAGAATGCGCCGATGGAAGACTGGGTGCTGCGGGCCCTGGCGCGCTGGCCGGACGTGCCTGCGCTGTTCGGCTGGCTGAGCCTGGACCGCCGCGGCCGCTGGCTGATCCGCGGCGAACCGATCTCGCGTCCGCAGATCCTCGACACCATCAGCCGCAACTACGGCGCCGACGAGTACGGCCGCTGGTATTTCCAGAACGGCCCGCAACGTGGCTACATCCGCCTCGATACTGCCCCCTACGTGCTGTGGAGCTGCGAGGACGCCGGGCTGCAGCTGCACACCGGACAGCGCGTGCGCCAGCCGTCCAAGGCCTTCATCGACGAGGAAGGCTCGATCCTGCTGCTGACCGAGTACGGCCCGGCGGCGCTGTCGGACAACGAGCTGGATTGGGCGCTGGCGCGGCTGGGCTCCGCCGCCGGCCCGGTGGACGAGGAGCAGCTGGCCGCGGCCCTGGCCCTGCCGTCCGGCCAGACCACGGCGCTGAGCCTGCACCTGGCCGAGGCCAACCTGCCGCTGCAGCGCCTGGACCGGGTGAAGGCACCGAAGCTGCTGGGTTTCGTGCGCGAGCCGCAGCCGCGGGCGGGGGAGAAGTTTGCGGCGGCGGATTCTCCCGAGCCGTAGGCATCTTTCCGTAGGATGTGCTGAGCGTAGCGAAGCGCATCACATGCCCACGCGAATGATGCGCTTCGCTACGCTCAGCACATCCTACTGACCAACGAAAGCGCTCAAGCCAGCGTCACGATCTCCGCCTCCACTCCACTCGGCCCCAGCGTCATCCGCGCCAGCGCAATCGGCAGGCTGAAGCGCCGCGGCCCGGCGCTGCCGGGATTCACGTACAGCACCCCCTGCCGCGTCTCGATCTTCGGCCGGTGCGAATGCCCGCTGATCACCGCGGCCATCCTTTCGGCGGCGGGGTTCACCCGCAACTCCTTGAGATCATGCAGCAAATACAGCCGCCGGCCGCCGGCCTCGACCAGCAGGGTCTCGGGCAGCGCAGCCTCGGGGCCTTCGGTGTCGTTGTTGCCGCGTACCGCATGGATGGGGGCGATCGCCGCCAGCTGCTCCAGGATCGCGGCGTCGCCGATGTCGCCGGCGTGCAGGATCAGGTCACTGCCCCGCAGGGCTGCCAGCGCCTGCGGGCGCAGCAGGCCATGGGTGTCCGAAATCAGGCCGACGATCATGAGCCCAGCTTAGGGCCTGTTGACGCCATGGCAAGCGAGCCCCGATTCGGCGTTTGTCGGGCGCACGGCGATGTGTGAGCATCCCCACTCGGGGAACCCTTGGATGAAACGCGAAACCTTCCAGCACCGCCTAGCCGACGGTAGTCATGCCTGCGTCCATCGCTGGCTGCCGGCTCGTGCCCGCGGCGTGGTCCAGGTGGTGCACGGCATGGCCGAGCACGGCGCGCGCTACGACCGCCTGGCGCAGGCGCTGGCGTCGGCGGGCTACGCGGTCTATGCGCAGGACCTGCCCGGCCATGGCCGCAGCGTGCGCGCGGCCGACGAGCTGGGGCATTTCGCCGATCGCGGCGGCTGGGGCAAGACGCTGTCGGCGATCAACAGCGTGCGGGCACTGGCCGAACAGGAACTGCAGCACCTGCCGCATTTCATGCTCGGCCACAGCATGGGCTCCTTCCTGTTGCAGGACTATGTCGTGGAGCACGGCCAGGGCCTGGCCGGCGCGCTGTTCTCCGCCACCAGCGGCGACCTCGGCCCGCTGCGGACGATCGGCCTCAACCTGTTGCGCGTCGAGGCGCTGTGGTTCGGCGGCCGCCATCGCAGTGCGCTGGCCGAGCAACTCACCTTCAAGGACTTCAACCGCCGCTTCAAGCCGGCGCGCACCGACTTCGAATGGCTGTCGCGCGACCCGGCCGAGGTGGACCTGTACATCCGCGATGCGCGCTGCGGCTTCCGCTGCAGCAACTCGCTGTGGATCTCGCTGATGGAGATGGGCGGCCGGCTCGGCGACCAGAAACGCCTGGCGCGCATCCCCAAGGACCTGCCGGTGATGATCATCGCCGGCAGCGACGACCCCGCCTGCCAGGGCGAGAAGGGTCCGCGCGCGCTGGAAGCGCACTACCGCAAGGCCGGCCTCAGCGATGTCGCCGTGCGCATCTGGATGGGCGGGCGGCATGAACTGCTCAACGATATCTGCCGGGATCAGGTGACGGCGGAGTTGCTGGGGTGGTTCGACAAGAAGCTCGGCAGCTAGGGCCTGTTCACCCTACGGCAGTCGCTGCGACGGGTGTCTTGCCTACAGCTCGGTCAGCTCGCCGGCATCGCCACAGTAGGCCAGCGCCAGCGCGCCGACGCCGACGTTCACCGCCGTGGCCGGCGCCATCACCGACAGCATCAGCTCCACCCCATGCTGCTGCGTGGCGCGCTGCAGGGCGACGAAGCCCGGCATGTCGTAGACCACCGACAGGTTGCCGCCATAGGAAACATTGATCAGCGGCACCAGCAGGCCGGCCTCGATGCGGCCGACGGCGTGGTGGAACAGGCGCTCCACCGCCGAGTCGAAGTGCCGCACCTTGGCCACCGCCTGGGTTTGTCCACGCACCGCCTGGATGATCGGCTTGATGTCCAGGGTCTGGCCCAGCACGTAGGACAGCAGGCCCACCGACTGGTCGCCGCGCCGTGCCGCGCGCGTGCGCATGTAGTAAAGGTCCTGCGGCACCATGTAGGCGTGGACGTAGGGCGTCAGGTCGTCCAGCTGCATGCGGATGTCCTGCGGTGTGTGCCCCTGCCGCACCAGCCGCGCCGCCTCCCAGGCCAGCACGCCAGGGCCGGTGAACAAACTCTGCGAGTCCACCACGCGAATGCCGAAGGGCCCTTCGACGCGGTGCTCGCGGCGGATCGGCGCGTAGCTCTGCAGGATCGCGAAGGCTGCCTTGTGGGCGTTGTCGTAGGTCTGGCTGCGCGAGGCGGTCAGGGTGACCAGAAAAACGTAGTCGTAGTCCAGCACCAGGCGGCGCAGGAACAGCTCCTCGATCTCACGCACGGTAAAGGCCGAGGTCTCGGCGTCCAGCGCGCGCTCATCCAGGTGCTCCTCGTAGAAGGCGCGGCTGCGCTCCGGCTCGCGGCCGTAGACCACGCTGCTGTCGCCCATGTGAATCGTACTGGGCAGCACATGAATGTGGTTGTCGACGATGAACTCGTGCGACACGTCGGTGCTGACGTCGATGGCGATGCCGATGCGCATATCAGTCCCTGACTCCCTCCGCGGCCCTCAAGAGTAGCGGAGCCGCACAGCCGCAGGAAACTGGATATTTGTTACAGCCGTGGTTCTACAACTGCAGCAGCGGCGCCGAACTGACCACCGGGCCAGTAGGCAGGCCGGTGGGCGAGCCGCCCTTGGGCTCGACGCTGACCGCCATCACCGGCTTGTGCGGCATCGGCAGCTCCGGCATCGGCAGCTCGGCACTGTCGCCCTGCGGCAACAACCCCATCGGATGCGGCTGGCCGGCGTCGTCCAGCACCCAGAGCTGCAGGTCCTGGCTGCGGAAGTCGATCGGGTAGGCGCCGGAAACGCTGACCTTGAGCGAGCGGCTGTAGGGCTTCATCACCACGATCCACTGCGCCGGCGTGTTGGACTGCAGCATCGCCACCCAGGGCTGCGGCTGCGGCACCTGCACGGTGCGCACGGTCTCGATCACCTGCGGCTCCTGCCGCAGCTGCAGCCACAGGCCGTAGCCCAGGCCCACGGTGGCGAGCGAGGCCACCGCCGCCCAGCCGCGCCAGAAATTCAGCGGGCCGCGATCGCCGGCGATGGAGCGCGCCGGCGGCAGCGCCACGCGCCTGACCGCATTGATCTGCTGCTCGATGCCGGCCCAGACCACCTCGCGCGGCTTGACCTTCGCAAAGCCGTGCTGCAAGCCGCCCAGGCGCCGTTCCCAGTAACGCAGCTCGCGCAGCATCAGCGGGTCCTGCTTGAGCAGGCGCTCGAAGCGCCGGCGCGCAGGGCCGCGCATCGTACCGAGCACGTACCCAGCGGCGAGCATCTGGCGCAGCTTGGCGTTCTGGTATTTCACTCCATTAGGGCCTGTTAACGCTATGAACATCGCTGCGACGGAGACCGTTTTGGCGCAGGGCTATGTCCCGGGACGCGCGGTGTACTAGACGTACATAAGCGGCTCGGGACGCCGCCATGCGCCAAAACGGTCCCGCCCTTCGGGTGCCCCCGTCTTTGCCGCCATGCTGTGTTGCTCGTCGGTTACTTGGAACCACCAAACTCCCTCCTCGCGTCGTGCCTGGCGGCAAATACGGGGGCATCGCAGCGATGTTCATAGCGTTAACAGGCCCTAACCGTCCAGGCATTCCCGCAGGCGCTGCAAGCCGCGCCGCACCCAGCTCTTCACCGTTCCCAGCGGCGCATTCAGCGCCTGCGCCAGCTCCTGGTGGGTATACCCCTCGTAGTAGGCCAGCAGCACGCTGCGCCGCTGCTCCTCCGCCAGGCCACCCATGCAGCCCTGCAGGCGTTTGAGGCCCTCGCTTTCCACTGCCCGCAGCTGCGGGTCGTCGCTGGAGCCGTCGGCGAAGGTCATCGGCGGCGCTTCGTCCTCGTCCGGCATTTCCACCTCCGGCCGCTTGATCCGCAGCAGGTCCAGGGCGCGATACCGCGCCACCGTCATCAGCCAGGTCAGCGGCTGGCCCTTTTCAGGGGCATAGGTGTCGGCCTTCTGCCAGATCTTGAGGTAGCAGTCCTGCAAGGCTTCCTCCGCCCAGTCCCGTCGCTTCAACATACGCATCAGCAGGCCGAACAGATGCGAGGAGGTGGCGTCGTAGAGCCGCCGGAACGACTGGGCGTCGCCGGCCGCGGTCGCGCGCAGCAGCTGCTCCAGGGTGTCGGCGGGTTCGGCTCGGCTCATTCGGGAGGACGTTACGCGTCGGGCGTTCTTTTGGATGATAGCCGAATCACCGTGGGCTCCCGGGGGGCCGGTATAATCGCTGCGACGTCTCCCTTGCTCCCGCTCCACCGGACAGTCCCGTGACCCCAGGCCAATACCCCGGCACCCGCCTGCGCCGCACGCGCCAGGCGCCGTTCATCCGCTCCATGGTGCGCGAGACCGCGCTGACCCCGGCCAACCTGATCCAGCCGCTGTTCGTGGCCGAAGGCGACCTGGCCGGCCCGGTCGGCTCCATGCCCGGCGTCACGCGCCTGACGCTGGAACAGCTGGTGGCCGAGTGCCGCGAACTGATCAAGCTGGGCGTGCCGGCGGTGGCGCTGTTTCCGGTGACGCCGCAGGACAGGAAAAGCGACGACGGCGCCGAGGCGCTGAACGCCGACAGCCTGATGGTGCGTTCGATCAAGGCGGTGAAGGACGCGGTGCCGGAGATCGGCGTGATCGCCGACGTCGCCCTGGACCCCTACACCAGCCATGGCCACGACGGCCTGCTCAATGCCCAGGGCTATGTCGACAACGAGGCCACCTGCGAGGTGCTGCGGCGCCAGGCCCTGCTGTACTCGCGCTCCGGCGCCGACGTGGTGGCGCCCTCGGACATGATGGACGGCCGCGTGCGCCACATCCGCGACGTGCTGGAGCGCGATCACCGCCACAACACCCTGATCATGGCCTACGCCGCCAAGTACGCCAGCGCCTTCTACGGCCCCTTCCGCGAGGCCGTGGGCTCGCAGGCCAACCTCGGCAAGGGCGGCAAGGAAACCTACCAGATGGACCCGGCCAACACCGACGAGGCCCTGCGCGAAGTGGCGCTGGACCTGCAGGAAGGCGCCGACATCGTGATGGTGAAGCCGGGCATGCCCTACCTGGACATCATTCGCCGCGTGAAGGACGAGTTCAAGGTGCCGGTGGCGGCCTACCAGGTCAGCGGCGAGTACGCGATGCTCAAGGCCGCGGCGCAGAATGGCTGGCTCGACGAGCGCAAGAGCATGCTGGAGGCCCTGCTGTGCTTCCGCCGCGCCGGTGCCGACATGATCCTGAGCTACTACTCGAAGCAGGCGGCGATCTGGCTGGCGGAGTAGTTCCCGGGCGGCCTCAGCCGCCCGGTGGCGCCGAGTAGGTGCAGACCCACACTTCCGAGATTTCGCAGCGCGCCCGCGCGCAGCCGACCTTGCGCATCTCCGGGTCCACCAGCTGCGCATACTGGCTGCAGCCGCCCTCGGCCTGCAGGCAGGCCCCCTTGTCGCGGCTGTAGTGGCGGCTGCCCTCGTTCCAGCGCGCCACCACCTGGCCCGGCGTGCGGCGCCAACCCTCGTAGGGCGCGCTGGCGTAGGCATGGAACAGGGTGTCGCGGTACTGCGCGCGGTGCGCCGCGTCGGGATTCGGCCGCGGCTTGCAGCCTTCGGCCGCCAGTTGCCCCGCCCATTGCTGCGCCTGGCGCACATTCGGCTGCGCCCAGTTCAGTGCCGACACGCCGGCCTGCTGCCGCACGTAGTTCAGCGGCGGCAGCATGTCGGTGAGTTCCGGGGACGGCGGCGGGTGGCTGGCGAGCGGCGCAGCCGCGGGCGTTCTGGACTTCGCCGTGACCGTAACCGGGGTCGGCGGCGCGGCGCGGGCCCTGGCCGGGGCGAAACCCGGGGCCGGTTCGTCCGGCAGGGCGACAGGGGGAGGCTCCGGCTCCGGCAGCAGTACCGTTTCAGCGCTCTGCGGGGAGGCCTGCTCCGGCTGCGTGCCTGTCGCGGCGGCCTCTTCCACGGCGGGCTCCGGTGACGGCGGCGTGGCGGTCGATCCGAAGTACCAGCCCGCCAGCAGCAGCACGATCACCGCTCCGGCGGCGATCGCCGCGCGCGGCAGCCAGCTCCGCGGCTCCTGCGGCAGCAGCGCCTGCGCCGGCACCCGCACAGGCTTCTCCGGCGCCAGCGGCTGCGTGCGTTCGGCAGCGTCCGGATCCTCCAGCGCCGAGGTCGGGTCCAGGCTCACGTCCAGGTCCAGCGACGACGAAGCCTGGTTGGGCGAGGCCGCAGGCGGTGGCGCGACCAGGGTCTGGCCGGTCAGCGCACGGCGCCAGTCGGCGATGTTCTGCGGGCGCGCGGCGATCGGCACGCGCAGCGACCAGTCGATCGCACGCAGGAAGTTGGCGTCGAAGTCGCCGCCGACCTGGCTCTCCAGCGGCTGCAGCGGGTCTTCGCCGAGGCGGTCGACCGCGTCCGGCGGCTTGCGCCCGGTGAGCGCGCGATGGAGCACGGCGCCCATGGCGTAGATGTCGCTCCAGGGACCCTGGTTGCCCTGCTGCGAGTATTGCTCGATGGGCGCGTAGCCGGCGGTCAGCACATTGAGCAGCGAGCGGCTGTGGCTGCCCAGCTCGCCGCGCGCGGCGCCGAAGTCGATCAGCACCGGCGTGCCGTCCTGGCGCAGCACGATGTTCTGGGGCTTGAGGTCGCGGTGCAGCACGCCGGCGGCGTGCACGGTTTCCAGGCCGTCCAGCAGCGGCAGCAGCAGGGCCTCGAGGCGCGCCTGCCCGGCGATGGCCGTGCCGTGCAGCTCCTCGGCCAGGGAGCGGCCGCGGACATAGTCCATGACGATGTAGGCGGTGCCGTGGGCCTCGAACAGCCGGTGCACCTGCACCACGTTGGGGTGGTTGAAGCGCGCCAGCAGCCGCGCCTCGTTGAGGAAGCAGCGGCGCCCCCATTCGAAGGCCGCGGCGTCCTCCTCGGAGCGCACCGCGATGCTGCCGTCGAACATGCGCAGCGCGAACTCCAGCGGCAGGTATTCCTTGATCGCCACCTCGTGGTCGAGGTTGGTGTCCAGCGCCAGGTAGGTCACGCCGAAGCCACCGGGCTTGCCCAGCACGCGGCGGATCTCGTATTCCATCAGGCGCGTGCCTTCCGGCAGCACACCGGCCTTGCCTGGGCCGGGACTGCTCGGTTCGACAGCGGTTCGGGATGGATCGCTCATGCGGCTTGCGTCACCGGTGGCGGTAGCCGCCGGAAAGGTCTTGTTGATGGAGGGTTGTGCCAATCGCCTGGTTGCGATCCTATCCTACGGCGCGGCCGCCGACCGTACCGCGCCTCATGGTTCCGTAGTGCCGCCCGTTCGGGCAAACTGCCGCCCCCGGCCACCTGGCCGCTGCCCGTACCGCTTTTTTCCCAATGGACCGTTACGCCGTCATCGGCTTCCCCGTCAGCCACAGCAAGTCGCCGCTCATCCACGCCCGCTTCGCCCGGCAGACCGGGCAGGAACTGGGCTACGAGGCCATCGAGATCGCGCCCGCGGCGCTGGCCGAACGCCTGGCGCAGATGCATGCCGAGGGCTATCGCGGCTGCAACGCCACGCTGCCGCACAAGCTGGTGGTGGCCAAACTCTGCGAACAGGTCAGCGAGCGGGCGCAGCTGGCCGGCGCGGTCAATACGCTGCTGCGCACCGACAGCGGCTGGCGCGGCGACAACAGCGACGGCGAGGGTTTCATCGCGGACCTGCGCAACCTGGGCCTCGCCGTGGCCGGCCGCCGCGTGCTGCTGCTGGGCACCGGCGGCGCCGCACGCGGCATCCTCAAGCCGCTGCTGGACGAAAAGCCGGCTGAGCTGGTGCTGTCCGGCCGCAACCCCTGGAAGCCGGAGGAGATCGCCGAGCAGTTCAAGCCTCATGGCCGCATCGTGCCGCGCACGCACGCCTCGCTGAAGGGCGACCTCTACGACCTGGTGATCAACGCCACGTCGGTGGGTCACCAGGGTGCCGCGCCGCGCCTGCCGGGCCAGCTGCTGGCGCCGGGCGGCGCCTGCTACGACCTCAGCTACGGTCCGGCGCATGCGCCTTTCGCCGCCTGGGCCCGTTCGCAGGGCGCGGCCCTGGTCGCCGACGGCCTCGGCATGCTGGTGGAGCAGGCGGCGGTGAGCTTCGAGCTGTGGCGCGGTGTCCGCCCGCAGACCGCCGGCGTTGTGGAAGAGCTGCGCCGCAGCTGACGCCGGCGGCCGCTTGCGTCGCGAAACTGCCACGGCCTATAAGCAGACTTGGCGACGGAGCCCTGCATGCCGATCCTCATCCTCACCTATCTCATCCAGCTCGGGCTGATCGTGCACGTGCTGAAGACCGGGCGGAACACCACCTGGGTGTTCATCCTGCTGTTCGCGCCGATGATCGGCGGGCTGGCCTACTTCATCGTGGAACTGCTGCCCGGGCTGCAGAACAGCCGCGCGGCGCACAGCGCGCGCCGGCGCATGGCCGACACGGTCAATCCGCACCGCCACCTGCAGGCGGCAACGCAGAACCTGGCGGTGGCCGACACGGTGCAGAACGCCATGGTCCTGGCCGACCAGTGCCTGGCCAAGGGCCGCTTTGCCGAGGCCAAGGAACTCTACGAGCGCAGCCTCAAGGGCATCCATGCCGATGATCCGGTGCTGTTGCTGGGCCTGGCGCGCGCCTGCTTCGGCCTGGGTGAGTTGCAACAGGTCCTGGACGCGCTGGACCGGCTCAAGGAGAAGAACCCCACGCACCGTTCCGCCGAGGGCCACCTGCTCTACGCCCGGGCGCTGGAGGGGCTGCAGCGCCGCGACGAAGCGATCCACGAGTACGAGACCCTGTCCGCCTACTACCCGGGGCCGGAGCCGGTCTGCCGCCTGGGGCTGATGCTCAAGGCCCGCGGCGAGCAGGCGCGCGCCGCCGCGCTGTTCAAGCGCGTGGTCGACGAGAGCCGCGTCGCCGGCAAGCACTACAACAGCCTGAACAAGGAATGGGTGCAGCTGGCGCAGCGCGAGTCGCGCGGCTAGGGCCTGTCATCCTTTCCCTGGTCGCTGCGATGCCCCCGTATTTGCCGCCAGGCACGACGCGAGGAAGGCGCTTGGTGGTTCCAAGTAACTGACGAGCAACACAGCATGGCGGCAAATACGGGGGCACCCGAAGGGCGGGGCCGCCTGGGCGCAGGGCGGCGCCCCGAGTCGCTGATGTACATTAAGTACACGGCGCGCTTCGGGGCATAGCCCTGCACCCAGGCGGCCTCCGTCGCAGCGACCAGGGAAGGGATGACAGGCCCTAGCCCCAGTCGCGCCCCCCGCGCCCATCCGCTACGCTTCCGCGGCCCGCATTCGTCCCAGGATTTCCCATGACCCCGTCCCGCCTGCTGCTTGCCGCCCTCGTCCTCGCCGCTGGCCCGGCCTTCGCCGAGGAGCCGATGGACGCACCGCCGCGCGGCCCGGTGTTCGAGGCCACGGACGACCCGGCCAAGCTCAAGCAGCAGCTGGCCGACGCGGTGGAACTGTCCAACGGCATGCGCGACCAGATCGACACCACGCAGGCCGGCGCCGATGCCGCCAATGCCGAGCGCGATGCCGCGAAGAAGGAAGTGGAAGTGCTGCGCCAGCAGCGCGACGCCCTGCAGGCACGCATCACCAGCCTGCAGCGCCACGCCCAGGTCAGCGAGGAAGCCCCGGCCACCGCCGCCAAGGACGCCGAGCTGGCCAGGCTGCGCCAGGATCTGGCCGCTGCCGGCATCGCCCGCGACAACTCCTCGGCCGACGCACGCAACCTGGCCAAGGAACTGGCCACGACCCGTGCCGACCGCGACAAGTACCAGCGCAGCAGCATCGAGGACCGCGCCAAGGTCGACCTGCTCAATGGCGACCTCAACGCCTGCCTGAGCGGCCGCTGATGCCGCGCGGAGACGCGCCGGAAAAAGTCGACAGGTTCTCGGATTGTCGGCACGGATGCAGATAACCTATCGGCCGCAGCGGCCCTGCGCACTTCATTTCGATGTCTCACCCAGGAAGCAAAAATGAAAAAAATGGTAACCCTGGCGGCGCTGGTCGCCGTACTCTCCGGCTGCAGCACGACAGGCCATTTCCGCGTCCCTGAAGGCTCCAAGCTCTACGTTTACGAACGTCCGGAGCCGGTCGAGGTCAGCAGCGAGGGCACGGTCACCACCTCGCCGTTCTTCTGGACCGCAATGGGCATCCCCCCCACCGGCGGCATCCCGTATCGCCTCGAGAAGGACGGACAGACCGTCGATCAAGGCAAACTGCGCGCGAACTTCCGCGTGGTTTCGATCTTCTGGCCGCCGCTCGCCGCGATCTACTGGCCCGTTGGCTTCAATCCGAGCATCACCTACGACCTGGTCAACAAGACCCAGGAGTAAGGCGGCAGCCGTCATCAGCCCTGCCTGCGCCGGAACTCCGGGCAGGCGGGGCTTTTTCATGGGGGAGGGCGACATGCAGGACATCGCAACACGCAGCAGTGATGCCGCGAGGCTCTGGCAACAGGGCGACGACGCCCTGGCTGCCGGCCAGGCCGAGCAGGCCTACCGCCTCTACACCGAGGCGCACGACCTGGTCACCGACTGCCCGAAGCTGCACCTGCGGGCGCACCACCAGCTGCGCCGCGTCACGCGCGCGCGAGATCCGCGCGGCGAGTACCTGACCGACACCCTGCTGGTGGCCCTGGCGCCGCTGGGGGTATTCGAGCTGATCGCGGTGTTCTTCCGCTCGCGCGTGGCGCGTACCGTGGAGTGCCGTCGCAGCTAGTACGCCCCTGGAATGGGTGGCTCCACAGGAACCCTGACGCGATTAAAATCGCCGCCAGGGGGAATCACCATGAGCGCAGAGCAGCATCCGCAGGACCCGTCCGCCGTCGTCGCCACGGAAGTGGCACCACGGGCCAAGCCCAGCAACTACCCGGAGCCCTACGCCTCGCGCGTCTCGGGCCGGGAAAAGCGCGCCCTGGGCGAGGTCTTCGCCCTGCGCAATTTCGGCGTCAACCTGACGCGCCTGCAGCCCGGTGCGATCTCGGCGCTGCGCCACACGCACTCGCGCCAGGACGAATTCATCTACGTGCTGGAAGGCCACCCGGTACTGGTCACCGACCAGGGCGAGACGCCGCTGGCGCCGGGCATGTGCGCGGGTTTCCGCGCCGGCAACGGCAATGCCCACCATCTGGTCAACCGCGGCGACGAGGTGGTGGTCTACCTCGAAGTGGGCGACCGCACGCGCGGCGACTCGGTGAACTATCCCGACGACGACCTCGCCGCGGTGATCGGCCCCGATGGCGGCTGGCAGTTCGCACACAAGGACGGGCGGCCTTACTAGGGCCTGTCATCCCTTCCCTGATCGCTGCCGTTGTTGTCCCCGTGGGAGCGGCTTTAGCCGCGATGGTCCGCCATCGCGGCTAAAGCCGCTCCCACAAAAGCCTTACGACTGCGGTAGCGTCAACAGGCCCTAGCGGTGGTAAGCCGGGCTCAGCTGCCGCACCGCTTCGATCATCACCCCGGCATGTTCCGGTGGCGTCTGCGGCAGGATCCCGTGGCCGAGGTTGAACACGTGCCCCGGGCCGTGACCAAAGTCCTGCAAGACCCGTGCAACTTCGGCCTCGATCCGCTCCGGCCGTGCAAAAAGACTGATCGGATCGAGGTTGCCCTGCAGTGCCACCTGGCTGCCGACGCGTGCACGCGCCACCGACAGGTCGGTGGTCCAGTCCACGCCCAATGCGTCGCAACCTGTCGCCGCCATGCGCTCCAGGTGCTGTCCGCCGTTCTTGGTGAACAGGATCACCGGGATATGCGGCGCCACCGCCTTCAGGTGCGCCACGATGCGCTGCATCGGCTGCAGCGAGAAACGCTCGTACAGCGCCGGGCTCAGCACGCCACCCCAGGTGTCGAACACCATGACGGTATCGACGCCGGCGGCGATCTGCGCTTCCAGGTAGAGACTGACGCTGGCAGAAAGTTTCGACAGCAGGCTGTCGAGCATTTCCGGCGCGTCGAAGGCCATGGCCTTGATGCGCGCGTAATCCGAACCGCCGGCGCCTTCCACCATGTAGGTGGCCAGGGTCCAGGGGCTGCCGGCGAAGCCGATCAGCGGCAGCTTGCGGCCCAGCGCCCCGCGGATGGTGCGCACCGCGTCCATCACGTAGCGCAGCTCGCCCTCGGGATCGGGCACGCCGATGGACTCGATCGCATGCGCGTCGCGCACCGGGCGGTCGAACACCGGGCCCTCGCCCTCGACGAAGCGCAGGCCCAGGCCCATCGCATCGGGAATGGTGAGGATGTCGGAGAACAGGATCGCCGCGTCCAGCGGGTAGCGCGCCAGCGGCTGCAGCGTCACCTCGCAGCACAGTTCCGCATTGCGGCACAGCGCCATGAAGTCCTTGGCCTTCTTGCGCGACTCGCGGTACTCCGGCAGGTAGCGCCCGGCCTGGCGCATCATCCAGACCGGCGTGCGATCAACGGGCTGGCGCTTCAGCGCACGCAGGAATCGGTCATTCTCAAGCTGCACGGACGGCCTCCGCAATTTCGTTCTGGATCGCCTGCGCCATCGCGCGCGGGTCGGCTGCATCGCGGATCGGACGACCCACGACGAGGTAATCGGCGCCCGCGCGGATTGCGGCCGACGGCGTCATGATGCGTTTCTGGTCGGCTTCCAGGCGATTCTCCACCGGGCGGATGCCAGGGGTCACGCAGATCAGCTCGCGCGGCGCCTCGCGGCGCAGGCGCTCCACTTCCAGGCCCGAGGACACCACGCCGTCGCAGCCGGCCTGCAGCGCGCGGCGTGCGCGCGATAGCACCAGCTCGGCCACGTCCACCTGGAAGCCCAGGTCATCGAGGTCGCCCTGGTCGAGGCTGGTCAGCGCGGTCACCGCCAGCACCTTGGTATTGCCGGACTTGGCCCTGGCCGCCGCTTCCATGATCGACTGGTTGCCGTGGATGGTGCAGAAGTCTGCGCCGCGCTCGCTGAGGTTCTTCACCGCGCGCGCCACGGTTTCGGGAATGTCGAAGAACTTGAGGTCGACGAAGACCTTCTTGTCCTCGGCCTTGAGCCAGTCCAGCAGCTCGAAGAAGCCCGGCGCCATCAGCAGTTCCATGCCGATCTTGTAGAAGCGCCCGGCGTCGCCCAGGCGGACGACCAGGGCACGGGCTTCGGGTGCGGCGGGAACATCGAGCGCGATGATCAGGCGCTCGTTGGGGGGAATCTGGTTCAAGTATTCAGTATCCGGTAATGAGAAAGTCGATGGCCTGCATCAAGGTATCGCGATGAGCCGACAGGTCCGCGACCACCATGCGCAGTTCGCGCTCGTCGATCGCAGCGAGGTCTGACACCGCCGCGATGACCTTGATGCCATCGACAGTGAACCCCGGGTTCAGGCGCGTATAAAGCAAGCCATAGCGCGTGGCCAGCACCAGCGGAACCACCAGCCGCGAGCCGGTCTGGATCAGGTTGGACTGGACATCCAGCAGGAAGGGGACTTCCTCCCGGCTGCCGCGCGAGTTGCGGTATGCCTGAAACTGGGCCAAGGCTCGCGATCCGCTAGAACGAAATGAGGTCTTTGTTCCACATGCCGTCGCGCTCGATGCGCCGGCGATGGTGCTCGATCGCCTCGGCATTCTCTTCCTGCCAACGGCGCCCCCGCTCTTCTTTCAGCGCCTGTTCGAGCTTTTCCTCGACGAAGCGCGACAGGTTCAGTTTGGCCGCGCGGGCATCGCGCAGCAGGCTCTCGCGAACCGTGAGATTGACGCGGCGACGGGGGTCGGGACGGGTGTAGGAGGACATGAAACCCACTCCATGGAGTACGCCCTGATTATGCGCCTTTCCATGCGCATTGTCCCTGCGGAAGCGGCTTACCAGTAGGCTTTCAGCCAGCTGCCGAAGCTCTTCGCACTGAGCCACAGCCACTGGCCCACGCCCAACGTCGGTGCGCCATCGTCGTTGGCCGGCGGTGGCGCCGGCAGCGGCTCGGGGTCGAATTCGCCCGGCCGGTCCTGCGCCGGCGGCATGTAGGCGCTGGGCTTGCGCGGCAGTTCGCGCGGGCGGATCTGCAGCCAGCCGCGCATCGCCAGGGCCTGTGCCTGCCACTGCGCACGGCTGTCGGGCAGCCATTCGAAGCCGTGGCGGCTACCCACCAGTTCGGCCGCGCTGCGGTCCAGGATCGGCCCCGGCATCTGCGACATGTCGTGCTTGCGCAGCGCCTCGACCAGGCCGGGAGCCTGCTCGCGGGCGGCGGCGAAGATCGACAGCACCAGCCGCGCCGACAGGGCATGGCCGTCTGCGCTCACCAGCCGCAGCTCCAGCGACAGGGTCTGCGGCATTTCCGGGTCGGTCTGGGTCGGCGTGTAGGTGGCCGCAGGGTCCAGTTCGCGCAGGCGCCAGTGGGCCGGCGGCGGCTGTCCCAGCATCTGCATCAGCACCACCGCCATCGGCGGCTGCTGCGGCAGGCTGGCCAGCGTCAGGTTCAGGCCCGGAACGCCCGGCCGGGACAGCGGCATGTCCATCGCCAGCGCGAACGCGGGCAACCGCAGCCCGGGCGCCAGATTGCTGGCAGCGGGGTGCAACGCGGCGTTGGGATGGTTTATGCGCATGGCCTGAAAGGAACGGGTATTCCGGTAGCGGCCCTGTCTTCCATAACTTTAGGTCGTGCCCCGTATCGCTCGACCCCGGTCCTTCTGCGGACTGGCCCCGTCTGTCATTTTATACCGACAGCCTGTCAGATAAATAGCACAAAGGGACGACTTCTGGTCCAATTCGTGCTAGGGCGTATCAGCGACCAATGTCACGATCCGCGCCGCACTGGGCGATCCCTGCGCCTTCAGTTCCTGCGCGAACAGGGTGATGCGCCACTCCTCCAGCACCCAGCGCGCCGGGTGGAAGGGGCCGGGCAGCTTCGACGCCAGCGGTACCACCTGGCGGGTCAGTTCCTCGTCGCGGGCCGGCTTGTTCTGCAGCCGGTCCAGGCGCACGGTCATGGCGCGCAGGTAGACCGCGACGCGCAGCCATTGCGGCTCGGGGATGGCGTCCAGGAAACCCTCCGCGAACAGGCTGGCCAGTTGCTGGCGCAGGTCCTGCAGCGGCGCCGGCCAGCGATTGCCCGCGGCGTCCAGTCTCTTGCGCAGCTCCGCCGCCGTGCCCAGCCAGGCCGCGACCTCGTCCAGCCGCTTGTAGGCCTCGATGCTGAAGGCGCCGCGTTTCTCCAGCGCCTGCTGGAAGCCGGCCTTGTCGCGGATCGGCGTGTCCAGCAGCACATGGTCGGCGGCGCGGCGCGCCAGGGCGTCCGCCACGGACTCCGGCGTGATCTTCAGGCTCATCAGCTGCAGGCCGAGCTTGCTCTTCACCGCCTTGAGCAGGTCGCGCGTGCGCTCCGGCATGCGGGCCAGCAGCAGGCTGCGGGTACCGGCACGGTGCGCGTCGGCCGCAGCCTCCGGCGATTCGAACAGGCGCAGGTGCGACTTGCCGCCCTCGGCCTGCAGCGCCGGCCAGGCCCTGGCGCCGGCCATCGGCACGGTCTCCGGCAGCTTCTCGAAATCCCAGTCGGCGAGATCGTCGCGCTTCCACTGCTTGAGGCTGTCATCGCGCGTCGCCGCGGTATTCAGCGCCTGCCGCGCCTGGCCGGCGAAGCGGCCCTGCAGCGAAGCCAGCGAGTTGGCGGTGCCCAGCAGCTTGCCCTGCGCGTCTTCCAGCTGCAGGCGTGGCACCAGGTGCGGCTCCAGCTTGTCGGGCTGGAAGGACTCGGCGGTGATCGCGGCGCCGGTCATGGAGCGCAGCGCCTCGGTCATGGCCTCGACGATCGGCTGCGGCGGCAGCGGCTCGAAGCGCTCGGCCAGGGCGCGGGCGAACTCCGCGGCCGGCGTGCAGTAGCGCCGCAGCGCGTTGGGCAGGGTGCGGATCAGGCCTTCGAGCTTGGCCGTGCGCAGGCCCGGCACCAGCCAGTCGAAGACTTCTTCCGGCAGCGTGTGCACCGCCGCCAGCGGGATATGGAAGGTGACGCCGTCATGCTCCTCGCCCGGCTCGTGCGAGTAGCTCAAGGCGATGCGCGCGCCGCCGATGTCCAGGTGATCCGGAAACTGCGACTCGACGTTGGCGTCGGCGCCGGGGCGCAGCACGTCGGACTCCTGCATGCGCATGCGCGACTGGGCCTGTGCGTCGCGGCGCAGCCAGTCCTTGAGCTCACGCGTGGTGCAGACGTTGTCCGGCAGGCGCTCCAGGTAAAAGCGTTCCAGCTGCTCGTCGTTGGCCAGCAGGTCGGGGCGGCGCAGGCGCGCTTCCTTGTCCTGCACCTCTTCGATCAAGGCGAGGTTCTGTTCCAGGAACGAGGGCTTGCGCGACATCTCGCCGTGCAGCAGGGCCTCGCGGATGAAGATCGCGCGCGCCTCCACCGGGTTGGTGGCGCCGTAGTTGCGCTGGCGCGTCAGCAGCGGCAGGCCCAGCAGGCTGACGTGCTCGGTGGCGGTGACCTCGCCGCGCTCGGAGCTCCACTCCGGGTGCAGCACGTTGCGCTTCACCAGGTGCGCGCCGATGCGCTCCAGCCACTCCGGCTCCACCGCCGCGTTGGTCCGTGCGAACAGCTGGCTGGTCTGGGCCAGCTGCGCGCTCATCAGCCATTGCGGGCCCTTCTTGCCCAGCACCGAGCCCGGGTGGATACGGAAGCGGCGATTGCGCGGGCCCTGGTACTCGCCCTTGTCCGGCAGCTTCAGGCCGATGTGATCGATCAGGCCCGTGAGCAGGGCTTCGTGCAGCGCCGGGTAGAGCCCGTCGAGATCCTGCGGCTTCAGCACCGCCGGCTCGCCCTTCACGCCGAGCATGTCGCGCAGCTGGCGGTAGACCTGCTCCCATTCCTCCATGCGCAGGAAGTTGACGTAGTGTTCGCGGCAGACGCGGCGCAGCTGGCGGTTGGAGGACTCGGCGCTCCAGGTCTTCCAGCGCTGCCACAGGTTCAGCAGCGTCAGGAAATCGGAACGCGGATGCTGCCAGCTCTTGTGCGCGGAACGCGCGGCGTCCTGCACGTCGGGCGGCACCTCGTGCGGGTCCTGCACCGACATCGCCGCCGCCAGTACGCAGATCGCGTCGGCCTGCGGCTTGCCGCGCCCGGCCAGGGCGATGCGCGCCACGCGCGGGTCCAGCGGCAGGCGAGCCAGCTCTTCGCCCAGGGGCGTGAGCTTGCGCCAGTCGTCGAGCGCGCCGAGGGTCTGCAGCAGGCGATAGGCGTCGCTGACGTTGCGCGAGTCCGGCGCTTCCACCCAGGGAAAGTCCTCTACCTCGCCCAGGCCCAGCGCGATCATCGACAGGATCACGCCGGCCAGGTTGGCGCGCTTGATCTCGGGATCGGTGAAGGCCGGGCGTGCGGCGAAGTCGTCCTCGGCATAGAGGCGGATGCAGATACCCGGGCCCAGTCGCCCACAGCGGCCGGCGCGCTGGTTGGCGGCGGCCTGCGACACCGGCTCGATCTGCAATTGCTGCACGCCGCTGCGCGGCGAGAAGCGGTTGAGACGAGCCGTGCCGGTGTCCACCACGTAGCGGATGCCTGGCACGGTGACCGAGGTTTCGGCGACGTTGGTGGCCAGCACGATGCGCGGCTGCTTGCCGGGCGAAAACACCTTGTCCTGCGCCTGCGCCGCGAGGCGCGAATACAGCGGCAGCACCTCGGCACGCGGGAAGCGGCCGCTGAGCACGCGGTCGGCGTCGCGGATCTCGCGCTCGCCGGGCAGGAACACCAGCACGTCGCCCTTCGGCGTCGGCCGCCACAGTTCCTCGATGGCATTGGCGATGCCGCCTTCGAGATCGCCGTCGTCCGGCAACGCGCGGTAACGCTGCTCCACCGGGTAGGTGCGGCCGGAGACCAGCTTGATCGGCGCGCCGTCGAAATGCCGCGACAGCCGCTCCGGGTCCAGCGTCGCCGAGGTGATGATCACCTTCAGGTCCGGACGCTGCACCAGGATGCGCTTGAGCCAGCCGAGCAGGAAGTCGATGTTGAGACTGCGCTCGTGGGCCTCGTCGATGATGATGGTGTCGTAGCTGGTCAGCAGGTGATCGCGCCCCAGCTCGGCGAGCAGGATGCCGTCGGTCATCAGCTTGACCAGCGAGCGCTCCGACACGCGGCGGTCGAAGCGCGTTTCGTAGCCGACCGTGTCGCCGAGGTTGCCGCGCAGCTCCGCCGCGATGCGGTTGGCGACGCTGCGGGCCGCGAGCCGGCGTGGCTGCGTATGCCCGATCAGCCCGCGCGTGCCGCGCCCCAACTCCAGGCAGAGCTTGGGCAGCTGCGTGGTCTTGCCCGAGCCGGTCTCGCCGCAGACCACCACCACCTGGTGATCGCGGATCGCCTCCAGCAGCTCGGCCTTGGCCTGCACCACCGGCAGTTCCTCGGGGTAATGCAGCTCGGTGGGCACCAGCGCCTTGCGCTGCTCCACCCGCTCCTTGGCCTTCTCCACGTCCTGCTGCAGGCGCGCCACATCCATCTTGCCGCCGCGCTGCGCGCGCTCGACCAGCTTGGCGAAACGCACGTAATCGCGCGCCAGCAGCTGGTCGCGCTGTTCGGCGAGGGCGGTGGCGACGAGGTCGTAGGGGCGGGCCATGGGGGCGGCATTATCCCTGATCGGCCTGCCGTATTGCTGTCCCCTCGCCCGCTTGCGGGAGAGGGTGGCCGAAGGCCGGGAGAGGGTTTCTGTAACTCTCGCAGGGAGAGCCCTTCCACCATTTACAGAAACCCTCTCCCTTTATCCCTCTCCCGCAAGCGGGAGAGGGGACGGCACGGCACTTGTGCCCAGCGCTTCCAGCTTCAACCCCACTCCCGTCACCCGCCTGCTCCTTGCCTCATCCAGCAACCACGCCAGCGTATCCGCCGCCCGCTGCAGCGACAGCCCGTTCGCATGGATGTTGGAAATGCAGTTGCGCTCCGAGTCCGCGCGGCCCACTCGCGGTTCCCAGGTCAGGTAGACCCCCAGCGAGTCCGCCACCGACAGCCCCGGCCGCTCACCGACCAGCACCGCGACGATCCTGGCCCCCAGCCGCTCGCCGACCTCGTCGCCCAGCGCCACCCGCGCCTGCTCGGCCAGCACCACCGGTGCCGCGCGCCAGCCCGGCAGGCGGTGCAGGGTTTCGTGCACCAATGCCGCGGCATGTCGGTTCACCGCTTCGGCGGACAGACCGTCGGCGATCACGAAGGCGAGGTCCCATTCACCATGCTGCAGCAAAGGCAGGTCGTCTTGCCGCAGGCGCCGACCCAGGTCGGGCCGGCGCAGATACTCCGCGCGATCATTCACACGGCTGCGTACCCGCAAGGAAGGCAGCGGCGCCAAAGCAGCGGCCAGCGCGTCGAAATCCGCCTGCCCATGCACCGCATCGCGCGCGCGGCTGTGCGCCGCCTGGAATTCCAGCACCGCGCGCGTCGGCAGCGCATCGCCGGCGCGGCCCAGGCCGATGCGCGCCGGGGTGGCGGCGCGCAGGCGCGCGTAGGGATCGGGGACGGGCTCGCTCATGCCAGCATCCGCCGCATCACACCCTCGCCCGGCGGCGCCAGCCGGCCCTGTGCGTCCAGCAGCTCCATGCGCTGCAGCCAGGCCTCGAACTCCGGCGCGGGCCTGAGCTTGAGCAGATGCCGCAGGCCCAGCACGTCATGCCAGGACAGGCTCTGGTAGCCCAGCATCACGTCGTCCGCGCCCGGCACGGCGATGACGAAGTTCACGCCGGCCGTGGCCAGCAGCGTCATCAGCGTGTCCATGTCGTCCTGGTCGGCCTCGGCATGGTTGGTGTAGCAGACGTCCACGCCCATCGGCAGGCCCAGCAGCTTGCCGCAGCAATGATCCTCCAGGCCGGCGCGGATGATCTGCTTGCTGTCGTAGAGATATTCCGGCCCGATGAAGCCGACCACGGTATTGACCAGCAGCGGCGAGAACGCACGCGCCACGGCGTAGGCGCGCACCTCCATGGTCTGCTGGTCCACGCCGTGATGGGCGTTGGCCGACAGCGCGCTGCCCTGCCCGGTCTCGAAGTACATGACGTTGTTGCCGACCGTGCCGCGCTTCAGCGACAGCGCCGCGTCCATGCCCTCGCGCAGCAGGGCCAGGTCCACGCCGAAACCCTGGTTCGCCGCCTCGCTGCCGGCGACGGACTGGAACACCAGGTCCAGCGGCGCGCCGCGTTCGATCGCGCGCAGGCTGGTGGTGACGTGCGCCAGCACGCAGGACTGCATGGGGATGTCGTAGCGCTGGCGCAACTCGTCGAGCATCTGCAGCAGGCGGATGGTGTCGGGCACCGAGTCGCTCGCGGGGTTGATGCCGATCACGGCGTCACCCATGCCGAACAGCAGGCCGTCGAGGATCGAGGCGGCGATGCCCAGCGGATCGTCGGTGGGGTGATTGGGCTGCAGGCGACAGGCCAGGCGCCCGGGCAGGCCGATCGTGCTGCGCAAGGCCGTGACAACGCGGCATTTCGCGGCCACCGCGATCAGGTCCTGGTTGCGCATCAGCTTGGACACCGCCGCCACCATCTCCGGCGTCAGGCCGGGTGCCAATGCAGCCAGGGCCTCCGGCGTGGCGGCATAGGACAGCAGCCAGTCGCGGAACTGGCCGACGCTCAGATCCGCCACCGGCGCGAAAGCCGCGGCGTCATGCGTGTCGAGGATCAGGCGCGTGACTTCGTCGGCCTCGTAGGGCACCAGCGGCTGTTCCAGGAAGACCCGCAGCGGCAGATCGGCCAGCACGTGACGCGCGGCGACGCGCTGCTCGTCGGACTCGGCGGCCAGGCCCGCCAGCTCGTCGCCGGAACGCCGCGGCGAGGCGCAGGCCAGCAGCATGCGCAGATCCTCGAAGACCCGGGTACGGCCGTTCAGCGTGGTGCGGAAGCTCGGCATGGCGTTTCTGAAGCATAGCCCTTGCCAAGCCGTGCGATCATGAAGGCCGCCAGGAGGCCTTCCCATGTCCAGCAAGCAAGACATCAAGACCCACATCGCCCTGCTGATCGACGCCGACAATTCGCCGGCCGCCAAGATCGAGGTGATCCTCGCCGAGCTGTCCAAGTACGGCGTGGCCAACATCCGCCGCGCCTATGGCAACTGGACCAAGCCGGGCCTGAAGAAGTGGACCGACCAGCTGCATGGGCACGCGATCCGCCCGGTCCAGCAGTTCGACCTCACCAAGGGCAAGAACGCCACCGACGTGTCGATCGTGATCGACGCGATGGACCTGCTCTACACCACCAACGTGCAGGCCTTTGCCCTGGTGTCGTCCGACTGCGACTTCACGCCGCTGGTGACGCGCATCCGCGAGCGCGGGCTGGACGTGTATGGCTTCGGCGAGAAGAAGACGCCGGAGCCGTTCCAGAACGCCTGCTCCAAGTTCCTGTTCCTGGAACAGCTGGTGGCCGCCGCGACCGAGAGCGAAGCGGCGGACGTGGACGCGCCCAAGCCGGCGCCGTCCAAGCGCGCCAGCACGGCGGAGCTCAAAGGGGATACGAAGCTGGTGGCTTTGCTGCGCAATGCCGCGGAGAGCGCGGCGGACGAGAACGGCTGGACGCTGCTCGGAGCACTGGGCAACCAGATCGGCAACCAGGCGTCCTTCGACTCGCGCAACTACGGCTACAAGAAACTCGGCGACCTGGTCGAGGCCAGCGGCCTGTTCGAAACGCGGCGCGAGGGCACCCAGGTCCTGGTCCGCGACAAGCGCGCGGCCAGGACCGGGAAAGCCGCCGTCAGCGCAGCGACATCACGTACTTCTGCGTCTCCGGCGCCCCAAAAGCCGAAGCCCGCGACGGAGCCGCCGTCGGGCGGGTGACCGCAGCCGGCCGGGCCGAACCCGCCGTGAGCGGTTCGACGAAGCCGAAGGCCTGCAGTTCAGCGATCAGCTCGATCACTCCGGCGCCCGCCGGATGCAGCCGGGCCAGCTTGGCGATCGGCTTTTCGCCGTCGGTCGCAATCAGCAGGATGCGCAGCGCCTGTGACAGTCCGGCGGCACGGCTACGGATCTCCTCCCGTCCTTTCTCCGTCTTCACGTAGATCGTTTCGGGGTTCATGACTTGTGTCCTATAACAGGGGCCGGGTTGGCCCTTGTGACGTACTTCGCAAAAACCATGCACAAATAGGACGATCGTCCGATTCCCGGTTTCGCGAAACGCCAGCAGCGATCTCCTGCAGCTGCAAGCCCTTATTTAAGAAGGTCTTCCAGCAGCAGCACCCGCGCCTCCAGGGCCTGGATGCGGGCTTCCAGCGCGGCCAGGGCGCCGGGTTCGGGCCGGGAGGCCACGATTTCCGGCTCCGCCCACTCGCCACCACCGGCGTCGCCGCACAAGGTGTGTGCATAGCGCGCCTCTTTCTGGCCCGCCGCCCGGGGCAGCAGCACCACCAGGGGCTGGGCGCGGTCGGCCAGGTCGTTGAGCGCGGCGGCCAGGGCCTCGCCCTCGGTCGGGCCGCCCAGGCTCGCGCCGTTGGCACGCAGCTCCGCCAGGGTCTGAGGACCGCGCAGCATCAGCGTCGCCAGGATTCCCGCGGTCTGCGGCTTGAGCAGCAGCTGCGGGCTGAACTGGTGTCGGTACTTCTGGGCACGGGCGCTGAAGCTGTCGCGCCCCACCAGATGAAGTTCCTCCAGGCGATTCAGGGCGTTGCCGACATCGCCCTCGGTCAGGCTCAGCACCGGGCTGCGCGAGGTCTTCTGGTTGCCGGCCAGCATGATGGCGTTGACCGTCATCGGGTAGTACTGCGGCGTGGTGATGGACTTCTCCACCAGGGAGGCCAGCACGCGCGCTTCGGCGGGAGACAGCAGCAGTTGGGACATGGGGCGATCTCGTTAGGCCGGCGATGTTACACGTCGGTAGCCGGCGTCTGGTATATGCAGACCGCAGCAAACGGGGAAAAAGATGGGGACTCGCAGGGAATTCCTGAAGCAGGCCGGCGGCGCCGGCCTGGGCCTGGGTGCGGCCGGGCTGGCCGGCTGCGGTGACAGCGACAGCCGGGGCGGCAGCGGCGAGCTGACGCCAGGCCAGGTCCCGCCGGCGAATTTCGACTTTCCCACCGGCAGCCTGCTGCCCTTCGCCCATGGCGTGGCCAGCGGCGACCCGCTGGCCGACCGCGTGATCCTGTGGACCCGCGTTACCGAGCTGGCGCCGCGCAGCGGCGGCGTGCCCGTCACCTGGCGCATCGCCAGCGACCCGCTGATGCGCAACGTCCTGCGCAGCGGCACGCAGCAGGCCATTGCCGCCCGCGACTGGACCGTGAAGGTGGACGTCACCGGCCTGGCACCCGCCACCACCTACTACTACCGCTTCGAAGCCCTGGGCGCCTACTCCATCACCGGCCGCACGCGCACCGCACCGGCCGCGGCGGTCAGCGAGCTGCGCGTGGCGGTGCTGGCCTGCTCCAGCTACTGGTCGAGCTACTGGAGCGGCCTGGGGCACCTGGCCGCGCGCGACGACCTGGACCTGGTGATCCACTGCGGCGACTACATCTACGACTTCGTCGACGAGGACGAGACCGTGCGCGCGCGCCGCGGCCGCGCCGACACCGCCGACGTCGACTACCGCGACTGGCTCAACCTGGCCGAAATCCGCCGTCGCTATGCCCTGTGGCGCAGCGACCCGAACCTGCTGCGCGCGCACCAGCAGCACCCCTGGTTCATCGTCTGGGACAACCACGACATCGACGAGGGCTTCGGCAACGAACTGCCCACCGGCATCGACGGCAGCACGTCCACCGCCACGCTGGCCGACACCACGCGCGCCTTCTGGGAATGGACCCCCTCGCGCCCGGTGCTGGCCGACGGCAGCGGCCGCTTCCTGCGGGTGGAAGACGGCCGCTATCCCGAGCCGCCGGCGCCGCTGCTGGTCTACCGCAAGCTGCCCTATGGCCCGCTGCTGGACCTCTACGGCGTGGACACGCAGATCTACCTGCCAGGCCATGGCCTGGAGGCCGATGCCTCGCACCTGCCCGAGGGCGCGCCCAGCCTGTTCGGGCGCCGGCAGTTCGAATGGCTCACCGCCGACATGCTGGACTCCGCGCAACGCGGCGTGACCTGGCGCCTGCTCAACAACCAGACCTGGATCGGCCCCGCCGACACTCCCGACCTGATCGAGGGCGTGCCGCTGCCCAAGCTCGGCATCTCGCGCTGGACCGACTACAGCGCCGAGCGCGCCGCGCTGTTCCAGTACCTGCGCGGCGCCAACCCCGCGGAAACGCGCGTACGCAACAACGTCTTCGTCTCCGGCGACGTGCACGGCAACTGGGCCTCCGACCTGGTCGAGACCAGCACCGTGCTGCCGCCGGGCCTGGGCCTGGCGCTGCCCAACACCCGCCCCGGTTCCACGCCGGAAAACCTGCTCGCCGGCTGGGGCCGCGCACTCACCGGCAACCTGCCGGGCGTCAACCTGCGCGGGGCCTCGGTGGGCGTGGAGTTCGCGCCCAGCTCGATGGGCCGCGGCGGTGCCGACGAGCTGATCGCCAATGCGCTCGGCAGCGGCGCAGCACCCTTGCTCAACGTCGCCGGCGCGCGCGCGGTGGAGCTGGCGCTGCTGGTGGGCAACAACAACTGCCGCTTCGTCGAATGG
The DNA here is from genome assembly GCF_003428335.1 of Solimonas sp. K1W22B-7. Taxonomy (GTDB): domain Bacteria; phylum Pseudomonadota; class Gammaproteobacteria; order Nevskiales; family Nevskiaceae; genus Solimonas_A. The sequence goes on along the minus strand of NZ_CP031704.1, from coordinate 45,155 downwards.
GTCGACCACGGCTACGGCATCGTCAGCCTGAACGCCGAGCGCGCGATCTTCGAATGGTGGTGGCAGGACAAGCTCACGCCGGACGCGCCGGACGTGCTGGGCTACCAGATGGTGACGTTCACGCAGGAGAACGCGACGGCGCTGCCGCCGAGGTTCCAGGACCAGATCGACAGCGTGAGCGCGCACGGCATGAGCGTGGCGGCGACGGTGGGCGAGCGCGTGAGCGCGGCGGCGCCGGAGGGGATGTTGCTGGAGAGTTGAGCTTGTGTCTGTCCCCTCTCCCGCTTGCGGGAGAGGGATCAAGGGAGAGGGTTTCTGTAAGTCGTGGAAGGGCTAACCCAGCTACGTTTTACAGAAACCCTCTCCCGGCAACTGCTCCATGCGTTGCCCTACCTCGGGGGTCCATCCCCTCGCCGCCCTCCGGGCACCCTCTCCCATGAAATGGGAGAGGGGACGGAGTCGTCAAGTCGACCGCGCCGCCAGCCAGTCCGCCACCTGCGGCCAGATGTGCCGCGGCGCCTTGCTGCCGCCGAGGATGCCCATGTGGCCGCCCGGCACTTCCAGCAGCGTCTTGTCCGGACTGCGGGCGTGTTCCAGGATCGGGTGCGTGCAGCCGGTGGTCACGATCACGTCTTCCTTGCCCGCCACCAGCAGCAGGTTGGCGTCGATGTTGCGCAACTCGGCATCGCAGCGCTTGATCGGCAGGCGGCCCTTGGCCAGCACGTTGTCGGCCCAGAGGTACTGCACGATGTCCTGCATCACGCCGCCCGGGTAGGCCACCATGCCGTCGAGGAAGGCGCCGTTGGTGGCGTGGTCGCTGACGAACTCGCGGTCGTGCAGGTTGCGCAGCAGCTCGAAGTAACCCTGCAGGCTCGCCACCGGGTTGGTCAGCTTGAAGGCCAGGCTGTTGGCCCAGCCCGGCGAACGCCACCAGCGCGGCGAGGTGTTGTGCGGGCGAAAGCCGGTGCGCTCGCGCAGCCAGCGCAGCTGCTTGGACAGGCGCTGGTACTGCAGGCCCAGCATGCCGTTGTTGTGGTAGTCGCAGGGCGCGCCGACCAGGGCCAGGTTGACGATGTCCGGGTCGCGGCTCAGCGCGGTGTAGGCATAGGAGAACAGCCCGCCGAAGCTCCAGCCATGCAGCGACAGGCGCTGGCTGCCGCTGTGCGCGCGCACCTGCGCCAGCATCTTCGGCATCAGCTCCGCGACATAGGTCGCCAGGCGAAACTCGTCGTGCCGTGAATCCGGGCGGCCCCAGTCCACCAGGTACAGCTCGAAGCCGCGCGCGCGCAGGTAGCGCACCAGGCTGCGCTGCTCGAACAGGTCGTAGATCAGCATGTTCACGGCCAGCGGCGACACCAGCACCAGCGGCACGGCATGCACCTCGCGCTGCACCGGCACACGCTCGTCGAGCAGCTCGATCTCGTCCTGCGCCAGCGGCGGGTAGTAGCGCAGCTGCGCGATGCCTTCGCGGTGGATCACCTCGTAGGGCGTGCGCTCGGCCCGGACCAGCTCGTCGCTGCGCAGCAGGCGATCGCGCAGGTTGACGGTGCTGTGGGTGGCGGTACGCGCGAGGCGGCGGCTACGGCGGATCAGTCGCTGGTGCAGGGGCATCGGTACAGGCGGACGAGGGACGAAAGCGCGGCAGTGTACGGTCCGCGCGGGGGAACGCAATTGGCCGCAGCGCTGACGGCCCCGTCAGAAACGGTTGTTCCCTGTGCTAGGGCGTATCCACCGCCTCATAGTCCTCACCCTCCTCCAGCGCCGGCAGGATGCCCGCGTCGGTGGCCATGCGGATCGGCAGGGTTTCCTGGGTGAAGCCGTCCAGCGCCCGGGCGACGTGGAAATGCAGGTGCGCGCCATTGGAAAAGCCCGTGTTGCCCGAATAGCCGATCACCTGGCCAGTCCGCACCCGGATGCCGGGGGTGACGATGGCCCCGTACTCGCGCAGGTGGCCGTACATCGCCACCGTGCCGTCGTCGTGCACCACGGCGATGTAGTTCGCCTCGTTCTCGAACTTGGGGTCGTAGCCGCCCGCGGTGGAGTGATACTCCACGCGGCACACCACGCCCGCGCGTGCCGCCAGCACCTCGGTCCCCTCGCGCATGTCGAAGTCGTAGGCGTAGCGGCTGTCGCCCTGGTGGGTATGGCTGCCGTTGTAGCCCTGCGTCATTTCATGCGAATCGCCCGACGCCCAGGGCAGGCGGTAGACCACGTCGTCGTCGTGCCGGGCCTTGGCTTCGCCGCAGCGCCAGCCCCATTGCCACTGGTAGCTGCCGCTGCGGCTTCCGTCGATGCGAAACAGCTGGAACAGCGGCTTGCCCCGGGCGCCCCTGGAACTGCGCGTATAGGGCAGCGGGCGGTCGCCGCGCATGTTTTCCAGCTGGGCGCGCACGGTCACCGTCACCGGGAACTCGTCGGGCGTATCGAGCGAGAAATGGATGCGGTCCAGGTTCTGCTCGGTACCGATCTTTACCGGCCGGATCACCCCGTCGTACTTCTCGATGCTGCGGTATTCCGGCGTCTTGCGCTCGCAGCCGGCCAGGCACAGCAGCAGGGCCGGCCACAGTCGCAGGAGCAGGGCGCGAGCCGGCAATCGGAAAGAGGACATGCCGACAGTGTAGATCGGCCGCGGCGGCGGACCAACGACCCTGCCGCCGGTTCAGCCCTTCAGGCCCAGCTTCAGCAGCCGCCCGCCCTCATCGTCGGTCAGCAGGTACAGGTAGCCGTCCGGCCCCTGGCGCACGTCGCGGATGCGCATCTTCAGGTCGTAGCGCGCCTCGTGCTTCACGCGCTCGCCGTCCAGCTCCAGGCGCACCAGCTGGCCGAACTTCAGCGAGCCCACGAACAGCTGCCCGCGCCAGGCCGGGAAGCGGTCGGCGGTGTAGAAGGCCATGCCGCTGGGGGCGATCGACGGCACCCAGTAGTGCAGCGGCTGCTCCATGCCCATGCGCAGGGTCTCCCCCTTGCCGATCTTCGCCCCGGAGTAGTCGATGCCCCAGGTGATCACCGGCCAGCCGTAGTTGCGGCCCGGCAGCGGCAGGTTGATCTCGTCGCCACCCTGGGGGCCGTGCTCGTGCGTCCACAGCCGGCCGGTCTGCGGGTGGATCGCCGCGCCCTGCGGGTTGCGGTGCCCGTAGGACCACAGCTCCGGCCGCGCGTCCTTGCGCCCGGCGAAGGGATTGTCTGGCGGGATGCCGCCCTCGCGATCGATGCGGATCACCTTGCCCAGATCGTTGTCCAGGGCCTGCGCCTGCTCCATGCCCTTGTAGCGTTCGCCCAGCGTCACGAACAGCTTGCCGTCGGGCGCAAAGGCCAGGCGCGAGCCGAAATGATTGCCGCTGTTCATCGCCGGCTGCTGGCGGAAGATCACGCGCAGGTCCTGCAGGCCCTGCTCGCCCAGGCGCGCGTGCGCCACCGCCGTGCCGTTGCCGTCCTTGCGCGGCTCGCTGTAGCTGAAGTAGATGCGCTGCGTCTGCGCGAACTGCGGATCCAGCACCACGTCGAGCAGGCCGCCCTGCCCGCCATAAGCCACCGCAGGCACGCCCGCCAGCGGCGCCGACAGCCCGCCCTGCGCATTCACCAGGCGCATGCGCCCGGGCTTCTCGGTTACCAGGATGCGGCCATCGGGCAGGAAGGCCATGGCCCAGGGGTGGGCGAGCCCGCTGGCGACGGTTTCCACCTCGATCTCGCTGAGCGGTGCCGCCACGGCGCTGCCACCGCCGCGCGAGCAGCCGCCGACAAGCACCAGGCCCAGGGCCAGCAACAGGTTTGCGCCGCGCATCTGCCGTCTCCGCGTTCACGGGGACCCCGACCATAGCCCGGCGGCAGACGCACCGCCACGGCGCGGGTGCTGCCCCGTCTCAACGGGTGAGGCCGCCCCGCGACGGCTTGCCGAGGATAGGGCCACACCTCCAAGGAGCGCCCAATGCCCAGCAAAGCCCAGATCGAACTCGCGATCCGCACCCACTTCGAAGCCTGGAACGCCAAGGACAAGGCGCGCTGGATGGCCAACTTCGCCGAGGGCATCCGCCTGGAAGACCCGGTCGGCGGCCTGCCCAAGATCGGCAAGGACGGCCTGGAGAAGAGCTGGAGCAATTCCTTCAAGGACGGCCACGACTGGAAAATCGAACCGGTGCTGCTGCAGATCTGCGCCGACCAGGCTGCCTTGCACGTGAAGAACTACGGCAAGGTCGACGGCAAGCCGGTCGAGCTGGACTCCATCGAGATCTACACCATCGACGACGACGGCAAGGTCGCCTACATCCGCACCTACTTCAACCCGCCGGATGGCCAGCAGCTGGATCCTTATTTCCTGCAGCAGAAGAAGGGCTAGCTTTTCTTCCCTCTCCCCTCGCGGGAGAGGGACCGAGGGAGAGGGGGAACGTTGGCGATAACGCACTTGTTCGCCGTTTGAAGGCTCCCCCTCTCCCCGGCAACTGCTCCATGCGTTGCCCTACCTCGGGGATCCATCCCCTCGCCCACCCCCTCTCCCGCAAGCGGGAGAGGGGACATGTTTCGCTAGCAGCGGCATGGTAAAAATCCCCATGCGCCTCCTCCCCACACTCCTCCTCGCCTGCCTGCCCCTCGCCGCCGCCGCCGAGGACTGGCCCGCCCTGCACCAGCTCGAAAAGACCGGCGCCCGCGTCACCGCCGTCGCCGTCGACCTGCAGACCGGCCGCGCACTGGCCTCCTTCAACCCGCAGCAACGGCTCAACGCCGCCTCGCTGACCAAGATCGTGCTCGCCGCCGCCGCGCTGGAAGCCTGGGACCCGGAACGCACGCTCGCCACCGAGCTCTACGGCACCGGCAATCTCACCAAGGGCGTGCTCGAGGGATCGCTGATCCTGCAGGGCCAGAGCGACCCCACCCTGGAGCACCGCGACCTCTGGCTGCTGGCCGCGCAACTGCGCCAGGCCGGCGTGCGCGAGGTGAAGGGCGACCTGCTGATCAGCACCGCGCCGCTGGGCCGCCCCGCCTGCGAGACGGCGGACCGCTGCAAGTTCCTGCCGCGCAGCGACTCCTCCTATGCCGCGCCACTGTCCGGCATCGGCGTGGACTACGGCAGCTGGTGCGTGGACTTCTCGCCCAGCCTGCAGCCGCGCCATTGTTCCGGCGTGGCGCTGCCGATCCCGGTGGACGGCCGCGTCGAGGCGCGCAATGCCCGCAACGATTCGCCGCTGGCCATCGGCCGCATCCTCACCGCGGAGGGCGAGCGCATACAGATCTCCGGCACGCTCGACACGGGCAGCACGCAGCGCGTCTACCGCTCGATGGCCGAACCCGCCGGCGGCACCGGCCAGCTGCTGTGGCAGATGCTGGCGGAGCTCGGCGTCCGCGTGAGCGGCAACCTGCTCCTGAGCGAGGAAGCGCTGCCCGCCAAGGCCTGGCGCCTGGCCAGCGTGCAGGGCCTGACCTTGCGCGAGCAGCTCGCGCGCATGCTGCGCTATTCCAACAACTACATCGCCGACGTCATGACCCTGAAGCTGGCACAGGAAGCGCGACCCGGCCCGGCGCCGACGCTGGCGCAGTCCGCCACCCAACTCTCCGCCCGCGTCGTGCGTGCGCGTGCGGCCATGGGCGACGGCGCCGTGGAAGCGCCGCCGCTGTACAGCGGCAGCGGCCTGACCCCGGAGAACGCCTTGTCCGCGCGCGACCTCGTCGCCGTGCTGCAGGACCAGTACCGCAGCCCGCGCAGCTTCCCCGCCTTCTACGCCGGCCTGGTCGTGCCCGCCGACTCCGCCGGCACGCGCATGCGCGAAGGCAGCCAGGCCTGGCTCAACCGCACCGCCTTCAAGACCGGCACCATGAGCGAGCCGCACGCCGTGTTCGGCATCGCCGGCTATGCCCGCAAGCAGGACGGCGGCTGGATCGCCATCGCCGCGCTGGCCAATGGCGCGCCGGGGCAGGTGCTGAGCTCGCGCGAGACGCTGAAGTACATGCGTGCGGATGTCGAGGCGATGCTGGCGCGGTATTGATTGCAGGCATAACCCTCATCCCGCGAAATCCTGCGATCCGCTTCGACATCCGATTGTTCGACTACATGGTGCGGTTAAGAGGAAGAGATCGTCCGTACTTCCATCGACAAGCCACCCCTCACCCCAACCCTCTCCCCGCACGCGGGGAGAGGGAGCAAAAGCGCATTCAATCCATCGTTCACGCCGACCCACGCTGTCTACTGAGGCAACAGCTCCGCGAGAATCGCCGCCCGCGCCGCATTCCAGATCGCCAGGCCCTTCTCGGGCGTGCCGTTGATCAGCAGCACGGCGGTGTAGCGCTCGCCGAAGTCGATCCACGGCGTAGTGCCCAGCAGGCCGGGGTCGCTGATCTCGGGACCGTTGCTGCCCGGATGGTTGCCCGGCGCGGAGATCCACCAGCCCAGGCTGTAGCCCACCAGGTTCGCGCCCGCCGGCGCGGGAGTGAAGAACACCGGCAGGCCATCCACCTGGCTGTGCTGCAGGGCCTGGACCTGGGCGGGGGTCAGTACGGGCTTGCCGCCGCCGAGCACCATCTGGCTGAAGCGCAGGTAGTCCGCCGCATTGGATACGGCGCCACCGGCGATGCGGGGGTTCTCCATGTCGCCGTAGCTGAAGCTGTCCATGTGCAGCGGGCCGGTAATGCGCTCGCGGAACAGCGTCGCCCAGGTTTTTCCGGTGACGCGCTCGGCGATGTACCCCGCCACCTGGTAGCCCGCCGCGCTGTAGCCAAACCGCGTGCCGGGCAGGAAATCCAGCTGCGCGCCTGCAATCTCGGTGACGCATTCCTGCAATGTGATCGTCGCCGTGTCATCGAGGCAGGGCGAACTCATGGGCAGGCCGGAGGTGTGGTTCAGCAGCATGCGCAGCGTGATGCCCGACTTCGCCGCCGGCCAGGTGACGGCCTCGCCCAGGTAGCTGCTCACCGGCACATCGAGGTTGACCAGGCCTTCGCGCTCCAGCGTCATCAGCGCCGCCGCGGCGGGCGCCTTGCTGGCGGAGGCGATGGGGATCACCGCGGCCTGCGTCATGTCGCCGCCGGCACGCTCGAAGACGGTGCGGCCATCGACGTTCAGCGCAAAGCTGTAGCCCGTCACCTGCGCGTCGCCGGTCCCCACCGAGTTGTCCAGTGCCTCGGACAGCGCGGCCCAGTCATGGGCAGGCGACGGCTCGTCAGAACCCTGCAGGCTGCAGGCCGCAAGCGCGACCACCGCCAGCATCGAAAGGCTGCGGGCAAACGTCTGGACAGAAGTCATCGGGTGGAGCCTCCCTGGCCCTTGTATGTTCCGGTTGCCCGGAGTCTTCCATGGCCCGAGGTGTCGGGCGGTATGAAACGGTGTGGATCGGTACCAATGATCGCGGGCGCGGGGTTTGGTTCCCTGCCGGCAGCATCCGAATATGAGATGCGAAGCCCGTGCCAGCTAACTTGTCAGCGGGTTGGCCATCTCAGCACCTTTGCGCCAGCGTCTTCGAAAGCGCAGCGCCGCCCTTGGCGGTCGGCTCGATCAGCGCGTCCACCGCCGCGGCTTCCGGGCAATGCGCCTGCGCCTCGAGCTTGTGCTGCCTTTCATCCTCGAGGATGCGCAGGATCGTGGCGTGAACCGTGGCATCCCTGTGCTGGAAGAAATCGGCGGCCTCGGTCAGCTCCTTTTCCACGATGCCCTCGATGATGGCGGTGCTCTTCCAGATGGCACGTCGCCCGAACAGCGCGGTGAAGACCCCGTAGAGAATTCCGCCGCCGCACCAGAGCACGGGGAAGGGAACCCGCCGCGTCCGCTTCTGCCGGATCAGTTCTCCGAACAGGGCGTAGTGCTCCGTTTCGTGGGCATGCATCAGCGTCAGCTGGGGAATCAGGTCGCGATAGAAGGCGAAGGCGATCAGCCGATGTCCCCAGTACACGCCCGTCGCGCCCTTTTCGCAGGCATGAATCACCCTGAGATGCCGGTCGAACAGCGCAGCGTCCTTGTCCATCGATCTCGTCCCGCGACTCGCGTCCGCCGGCAGGAGGCTCGGCGCAGACCGTGAGTCAGCCGGCCATGCTGGGATGACGTCATCCCTCGGGCAAGCGGGCGCCGACCATCAGCGTCAACGACGCGACGGGTGGCAATAGGGCCTGTGGCGGCCCTCCGTTGGCCGACCCGCCGCCAACGCGGCCGGGGCTTGACTTGGCCTTTATTAAGGATAATATATATCCTTAAGGATGAAGCGAATCCTTAATTGACCCACAAGCCCGGTATCGGGTTCCTCGAGGAGATGCACCCATGAAGATCGTGATCATCGGCGGCACCGGCCTGATCGGCTCGGCCCTCACCCGCCAGCTCCGCGACGCCGGCCACGAAGTCCTCGCCGCGTCCCCCCGGACCGGCGTCAACGCCGTCACCGGCGAAGGCCTGGCGGCGGCCCTGGCGGGCGCGCAGGTGGTGGTGGATGTCTCCAACTCGCCCTCCTTCGAAGACGGCGAGGTACTGAGCTTCTTCCAGGACTCCACCCGCAACCTGCTGGCCGCCGCCGCCGCCGCGGGCGTGAAGCATCTGCTGGCCCTGTCCGTGGTCGGCACCGAGCGCATGCAGTCCAGCGGCTACTTCCGGGCCAAGTTGGCGCAGGAAGAACTGATCAAGGCCGGCAGCGTCCCCTACACCCTCCTGCGCGCCACACAGTTCTACGAATTCATGGGTGCCATTGCCTACACGGGCGCGGTGGGCGATACCGTTCACCTCAGCTCCGCCGCCCTGCAGCCCATCGCCGCGATCGATGTCTCCGCCGCCCTGGCCAAGCTGGCCGTGGAGGCGCCGCGCAACGGCACGCGGGAAGTCGCCGGCCCCGAGAAGCTGCCGCTGGACCAGTTCGTGCGCCGCTTCATGCAGAGCAGCGGCGATGCCCGCGCCGTGATCAGCGCCCCGGACGCGCCTTACTTCGGCGCGCCGCTCACCGACGAATCGCTGACGCCGGGCGCCAACCCGATCCTCGGTGCGACACGCTTCGAGGCCTGGCTGGCCAAGACGGCGGCGGCTTGATGGAACCGCGCCCCGGCAGGAGCGGCCACCGGCCGCTCCTGCCGAGGTGAATTCCCCGTACGGATTTCCCCGCAGGGGCGCCCGCCAGTACCCTTAGGCAAACGAGCTTCAAATCAAGGAATTGGAGATGGTACTCAAGAGCCAGGTGGAATGGGCCCTGCACTGCTGCGCCATCCTCTCGGGACTGCCCGCCGGCAAATTCCTGGCGACCAGGGACCTGGCGGAGCTGCACGGCCTGCCGAAGGAGTACCTGTCCAAGGCCCTGCAGGGCCTGTCGCAGGCGCAGATCGTGACCAGCACGCTCGGCCCCAGCGGCGGCTACCGCCTGGCCAGGGCGGCGAAGGACATCACGTTCCTGGATATCGTCGAAGCCATCGAGGGCAACCAGTCCACTTTCGTCTGCACCGAGATCCGCAAGAACAATCCCTGCCGCAAGACCGGGACCCGCGAAGGCAAGTCCTGCGCGGTGGCCCGCGTCATGTGGAAGGCCGACCAGGCCTGGCGCGCGTCGCTGCGCGACACCACGCTGGCGGACCTGGGCGAGACGCTGGCGGCGGATATCCCGCCGGCGCTGTACAAGGAAACCTTTGCCTGGGTCACGGCACGGACCTGAGCGCCCTGCCCGGGATCAGGGAGAGGGGCAGGCACCCGCCTCGCGTTCGTACCGTTCCAGCAGCGTACGCCCCTCCGCAGCCTTGGCCTGCGCCAGCACCTTGCCGGCTTCGGCGTCCTGCATGATGGCCATGAATCCTTCTATGACCTTCTCCATGCCCGACACGAGCAGGTCCCTGGCCGGGGCCAGACACGCCGATACCGCTTGCGCGGCGGCCTCCCGCTTGATGGCCTGCAGGCCCTCCACTGCCGCCACCAGGTCCATTCGCGCGGCGCTGCCTGCCAGCCTCTCCGCATCCGTCCAGCGGGCATGGAGCGAGGACAGCGCCGACATGGACTTGTCGAATTCCTCCTTCTTCCGTTGCCGCTGCAGTTGCTTGTCGGCGGCCACCCTCTGCTCGTCGGCCTGCTGCTGGCGCTGCTTCTCCTGCGCTTCGGCCATCTGAAGCCCCAGCTGCTTGGCTTCTTCCACGGCGACGCGCATCGCCTGCTCCCGCTTCTTGCTTGCGTCGTGCCACTGCATCACGGCGAAAAAGCCCACCAGGAGCACTACTCCCAGGAGAAGCGCGGACAGCAGCGACATCCCCTGCTGCCGGGGAGCGCGGTTCTTGAACCTCATATCCTCTCCACGGCCCACGTCGTTCCCTCCATTCCCTACATCGCCATCCCGCGCAGCTTGTCCGCCTGCTCCGCATCCAGCGCCCTGGCCTTGATCGTCGCCTCCACGGCCGCGCGCACGAACAGGTCCTTGCGCGCGGGCGGCTCGATCTTGGCATCGGCGTCGATGTACGGCTGCAGCTGCTCCATGATGCTTCTGGCATCCAGCAACGCACGGACATTGATGTCCGCCGGCACCGGCAGCCTGTACATGTTCACCACGGCCTTCGAGGAGTAGGTGGTGACGGAGTAGCTGTAGTACTGGACAGGCAGCACGCGCGTGCCGGTTTCTCCGGCACTCGCATCCAGCATCGTGAACTCGACGGGCCGCTCGCCCTGCGGGTTCTGCAGCAGCGCATGCTCGCTGGAGGGCTCCAGCATGAACAGATCGTATCCCTTCTCGACCGTCAGCTGGGCGCAGCGATAGATCCAGAAATTCCATACCCGCTGTTCCTGGGCATAGCCGTTGCCAAAGAAGGAAACGATGTAGCGGTTCTCCGCCAGCATCCGTTCCTTGTATCCGCCCGTCATGAAGTTGGGGCCATACGTGGTCGCACAGCCGCTCAGGAGCAGGCAGGCCAGCAGGGCCAGGCGTTTCATGTGCACAAAGACTCCCTATGACGAAATCGTGTTCGTTCTGGTGCTTGGAAAGCGATATCCGCCTAGGCTAATTCCAGCCTTTTCCGCAGTCCACCTGACGTGGTCGTCAGGTCCATGTGACGGAATGCGGCCGCGATTGCGCGCGGCGCAGCGCTTTGTCTAGAGTTCTGGCCATGCTCGATTTCCTCCGTCGCTTCGCGCCCAGGCAAAAGCCTCCGCCGCCCCTGCCGCTCCCCAAGCGTCCACCCCTGCTGCCGACCGTCATGATCGAAGGCCTTGGCGCGGTGGACCTGATCCCGCACCTGATGCGCTCCGGCAACTTCCTGTTCGCTGACTGGGACGCGATAGAGGCCACGCTCGCGCCGCTGCCCACGCCGCAGACCCGCAGCGCGGGCTGGGCCGCCTTCCAGCAGGCCTGGCTGGAGCACCTGGCCCACATGCTCGGCCCCTACTACCACGTGGCCGTCTCCGATCACGCGCTGGTGCTGTCCTCTCTGGAGGCCAACGTCGCGCGGGCCTCGCTCAAGTACCTGGAGACGACCCGCGGCCGCCTCGTCAACGGCATCCTCAAGGGCATCGCCGCGCCACCCCAGCGCGGCAAGTCCGTGCTCATGGTGCTGAACACCCAGGAGGAGTACTACGAGTACGTCTCGCACTACTACCCGGGGGACGGAGAGTTCGCCGTCAGTGGCGGCATGTTCATCAACGTCGGCGGCGGACACTTCCTGACCCTGCTCGACGACCTTTCCGTCATCGAGTCCACCATCGCACACGAGCTGACGCACAGCTGCCTCGCGCACCTGCCCATCCCCGCGTGGCTCAATGAAGGCATCGCCGTCAACACCGAGTCCCGCCTGGTGCAGACCTCGGCCACCTATGGCTACCCGCAGCAGATGCACCGCAGGATGCAGGCCTACTGGAACCCCGAGCGCATCCAGGCCTTCTGGACCGGCAGTGCCTACCTCCAGGCCGACGCGGGCTGCGAACTCTCCTACACGCTCGGGCGCGTCATGGTCGAGCAGCTGGGGCGTGACTGGGCGTCGTTCCAGGCCTTTGCGACCCAGGCCCATCTGCGCGACGCCGGGCAGGCGGCTGCGATGCTGTGCCTGGGGACCACTCTCGGCGCCATCGTCTGCGCCCTGCTGGAACAGGACTACTCGGCGGAGTGGGAGCCGGATCCCGCCTCGTGGCAGGGCGAGCCGGAGAAGGGGGCGTTCTGAGGGGCGTTCCCAGGATTCGGGATCGTGCCGCGGCGCCCTGCGCTACTGCGCCTTCGACTGCCCCCGCCTCTTCTCCAGGTCTTCCTTCATGCGCTCGTTCAAGGCCATGAAGTCACGGACGAGCTGATCGCAGGGCTCCTTCCCGGCCTGACACTGGACCTTCATGTCGATGTGCAGGGCACCGTCCCGCTCGACGACCGATCGCTTCACTGCAGAGGGATACGCCGGGTGGCCTTGCGGCGTGAAGGACCATAGCGCGATGTTCCCGGCATCCTGGTCCTGGACGATCGTCCAGCCCTGCTGCTCGCTGACCTTCGCCCCGGCTTTGGCCTTGAGTGCCGCCAGCGCCTCCTGGACGGTCTTGTAGCCAATGCTGGAACCCTGTGTCTCTGCGACCGGCTCCGGCTTCTTGGCGGCGGTGCCGAGCTGCATCGTCGACTCGTGGCGCATGACGCGGAACGGTTCGCCCTGCGCCGAATGCAGAACCACGAACTGGAAGTGCGCGGGGGCGCGCTCGTAGACGCTGTCGTACTCCACTGCCATGTAGGTCCCGGGCAGCGGGGCATTCGGCGGATCCTTGTAGACCACGACGCGGCGCAACTTGCGGCTCCTGAGCTTGCCCAGGGCTTTCGTGGAAGTCTCGAGGTCGGTCCGCCAGGCGTCCGGTGTCACCTGCTGCTTGAAGAGGTCGGTGAACTGGGCGTAGGACTCCTGCGCCTTTCCGGCCGCAAGCAGGTCCAGCCACGCCGTAGCCGTTGCGATGGCTTCCGGCTCGCGCGGATCGGCGACACGGTCCTGCATCGGCTGGGCGACACTGGCGACGGACCAGGCCAGCGCAACCATCGCGGCGATGAATGCGCCGCGCACATCCCGGCGCCTCCGTACCGCATTGACGGCCTTGCTCATCGATCTCTCCGAAACAGGGTCAGCATCACGGTGCGCGCCATTCCGCCGGCGAATGTGCGTACGCCTGCGACTTCCAGGACGCGGCAATGCCGATATCGTAGCCATGGACAATGGTCACCCGGATGCTGTCCAGTGCCGCCGCCGAGGGGTCCGTGGCAAGACCGAGCACGGCCAGCCGCTTCGCGCGCTCCGGATTCTCCACATCGCTGTCGCGGACATAGACGACCATGTCCATGAAGCGGGTCTCCTGCTGGCTGCTTCCGTTGGAGAACCAGCTCTTGCCCTTGGTCACCTGCGCGTGCCTCACGCCCGCTTGCGCCAGCACGGCCTGCTGCACCTTGAGAATGCCCACGAACGGCTCGTCGTTGGCCAGCCGCATCGTGAAGTACGGCAGGACTCCCGAAGCCACGATCAGCACCGCGCAAACCACCAGGTGCAGGGCCCAGGGCCGCGCCACCTCCAACGGTGCCGACGGGCCCGCCATGACCACGTACGACCCCGCCAGCAGATCGTGCAGGCCCTGCCGCGTACGGCGGTTGAACACCAGCAGGTAGCCGCTTGAAAGACCGACGCCGAAGATGATGATCGTCAGCAGGTATCCCCACCCGGAGAACATGATCTCCTGCGGCAGCTGCAGGTTGTTGAGGAACCAGGGTACGCCCAGGGGCAGGAAGCGCAGGAGAGAGAGCGACAGCGACAGCGGACTGCCATCGCGCGTCACCACCCTGATCTTCAGCAGCCGCTTGCCGGGTGTCTGGCCTCCGCTCAGGCGGCTGTCCAGCGGAACGAAGTACAGCATGGCGATGCTGAAGCCCAGCAGCCGCCCCCAGGGGCCCAGCTCCGCCAACTGCGGCGCCAGGCCGAGCCCCAGCACCAGGCCAACGGCACCGAGCAGCAAGCCATCCACGAAGAACGCGCCGACCCGGCGCCAGAAGCCCGCAATCCGTGGTGCCTCGCTTGAAGGGTCTGCTGTCATGCCTGTTTCCTTTCTGGTTCTGGGCGAGGAAGAGAGCCAACTCCTCCTTATTCTGCAGCGGGCAGATCTGTTTCCCCGGGAATTGATCTGGCTGCTTTGGTCAGAAGGTTCCAGGGCATGCTTCCGGCGTTCGCTGCGCAGAAGGCTCCGGCGACCGGCTGACGATCTGTCCCGGCCCGCGCTGCAGGCGGTAGATGCCTATGCCGCAAGCCTGGTCCGTCTCCGCGTACTCCACTTCGTACTGTGCGCCAGGCTGTGGATCGAACATCATGCTCAGCCAGCAACTCTTCACCGCTGCAGACATCACCTGAACCCGGAAGATCGCGAACACGAACTTGCGGTCTGCAGGAATCAATCGCTCGATCGGCTGTGTCGCCGGCCCAGCCTCATAACCGACCATGCCCAGGGTGTTGCCGCTTTCACGGACTTGCGGCGGCACACGGCCCAAGGGGTCGTTGTTGATGCCTCCCAGCACACCCATCAGTCCCGAAGGCGGATCCTTGTCGCATTGCGGCGAGCTGTAGGCTGTCACCAACACCGGTTGCTCCGGTGCCGTGGCCTTGAACCGGACCCTGGCGGTCGGCTCCCGGTCTGGGACGCGGTAGTAGGTTTCGCAACCGGCGAGCAGGAATACCGCGGCACAGCAGGCCGCTCTCAGGACACTCATCGTCGTTTTACCCATTTTCCATCAGTCTAGGTTTGGTCGATCCTGATGGTAACCGTCCCCGCCAGTCCGTCATTCACCAGGGTCCGGACGATGGCTTGCAGGTAGGTGCAGGGCTTGCCGCTGCGCTCGTCGACCACGGCGAGCCTGATCCACTTCTTGCCCAGGCTCTGCCCGTTCGGAAGTCCGTCGGCCAACAGGAAGTACGCCGTGCCCCACAGGCCGCCGATCACGTCGCCGTATTCCAGCCCCGCGCTGGCCGCAATGAGCCCCATCCCGATGAGGCCGACCGCGATAGCCCTGTCGGCGACCAGGGCGACGATCTTCTCGCCCGCAGACGGGATCATGCGCTGTGCCTGCTCCTCCCTCTGCAGCTGCTCCCTCACCGCAGCCTCGGCCCGGCCGCGCGTCGCGGGTGACACGCCGCGGTCGCGCAGCACCTGGTCGACGACCTCCAGCGCGGGTTCGGTAAGCACGCCCCTGGCGCTCAACTCGACCAGCTCGGCCGTCGCCTTGCGGTCATAGGTCTTGCGCAGCTCGCTTGCACCGATCGACATGCTCTTTACCAACGCAGGGATTGCAGCAAGCCTAGAGCTACCGGGCGAGGAGCGTCTACCTGAACGGAGTGTCAGGTCCTGTTTCGCATGCGCCTCGGCGCGTTTCGCGGCGAGCCTGGCGCAATCAGCCTCTTGCGCGTGCGGCCTTGCGCTGCAGCCGATAGCTCAGCGCCATGGTGATGCAGGACGCCAGCGCCTCCTGCGGCAGCTCCTCATCCGGCATGAATACCAGCGCCCGGTTTCCCTCGAAACGGAAGTCCCGCGGGTACAAGGCCCTGAAGCTGCTGACGAGGGTGGTCCTGCAGTTGAAGTACAGCGCGTACTCGCCGGGACGGGCCTTCTTCCAGCCCAGGCGGATCGTGCTGCCGCTGCCGGAGCGCGTGACGTAGGCCGGCTCACCCCACTTGAGCGTTTCCTCCAGCTCGCCGACGCCCGGCGTGGCCGCCGCGGTGCGGAAGACCCGCTCACGCAAGGCCAGGAGCTTCCTGCGCATATCGGGCGGAAAGGCCTGGAAGGCTTCTTTCACCGCGGGATTCGCGAAGGGCTTCATGCGGGTGAGTACCGGGCGGGATCAGTCGCAGGGTGCACGCTGGAAGAACTCGCGCAGCCCGTCCAGGTCGTCGGTGTTGAGCCAGTCCACGCCTTCCGCCAGCAGCGTGCACCACAGGCGGTCGCGCGCCTCGCCAGGGGCGTCGGGCGTGCCGTACAGCCGCAGCTTGCGGCCGGCCGCATGCGTGCGCCGCACCGCATCCTGCAACTTGAGCCGCTGGGCCTGCGGAAACTCGCCGCTGCCGTCCCAGCCGAACTCCCCCGCCCAGTCCGCGCTGATCAGCGGCATGAACGCCGCCGGCGCCGGATCATCCAGGTCCGAGAGCCGGCCGTCGTAGGCCGAACGCCGCACGGCCGCGGCCTCCATGTCCGCGCGCGGCCGGTTGCCCGAAACCACCACGTCCACCGCGCCGGGGTGCATGCCGCTGGCGTCGTAGCGCGTGAACAGCTCGCCATGCTCCGCCAGCTGGCTCTCCAGGATTTGCCAGGTTGCCGGCCCGGCGCTCTTCAGGTCCACCAGCAGCTGCAGCCTCTGTCCCTGCGCAACCAGATCGCCCGAACTCGCCCGCGTCGCCAGCGGCTCCAGGTACAGCGCCCGCAGCGTCCGCCCCGGGCGGATCTCCGCGAGGCTGTGCGCCACCGCGAGGTCGCCGCCCAGCGTGCGGTACACGTCCGCCTCCACACTGCCGAAGCCGCGCTGCAGCGCATCGATCAGCGGCGTTTCGTGCAGGTAGTCGTTGTGGGCATGCGCGTGCTGGCGCATCGCCTGGTCCACCCCGGCGCTGGCGCCGGGCACGTCGCTGTCGGGCGGCGCGCTGGAAGAGCAAGCGGCGAGCAAGGTCAGCAGGGCGGTGGCGAGCAGGGGCTTGAGCATGGGGTTTCGGGTTCTGCGCACGGAGAATACCGACAAGCCTAGCGCCCTGGCGTTACGGCGCCATGTGCGCGGTGGGCCTGCGCCGCGCGCTTCCGAAGGGCCTTGGGCGCCGCGCCATCACTGCGCAGCGATGGCACTGGCCAAGGCGTCGCGCAGCGTCCGCACCTGCTCGTTGAGGGCAATGATTTCCTTCACCGTCATGCCGGACTTGCGCAGCAGCGCGTCGGTCAGGCAGCCGGTTTCCCGCTGCAGCTCCTTGCCCTTGTCCGTCAGCCGCACGGTGACCTGGCGCTCGTCCTTCGGGTTGCGCTGGCGCGACAGGAACCCCGCCTGCTCCAGCCGCTTCACCAGCGGGGTGATCGTGCTGGGCTCCAGCGCCAGCCGGTTGGCGATGTCCGTGATGGTCTGACCGTCGCCCTCCCAGAGCGCGCTCAGCACCAGGTATTGCGGATAGGTGATCCCCAGGCCGTCGAGCATCGGCTTGTAGGTGCGGTTGATGGCAATGCTGGCCCCGTAGAGGGAGAAGCAGAGCTGGCCGTCCAGGGGGATGGGTTCGGGGCGGGGGGCAGGCTTGGCCATGGTCATTCACCAAATTTCGAAGCACATCAACATATTACCGCGAAATTAGTTATCGCGGCAAATTTGTTCTTGACAAGCGTCCGTCGCCTCTCTAGGATTCACTTATCGCGATAAACATTATCGCGAACAACCAAGGAGTAAGTGACATGAACAAGTTCCGCACCCTGCTGGTCTCCGCCGCCGCCCTGCTGGCTTCCGCCGGTTTGGCCCCTGCCCAGGCCGCTCCCGCCCCCCAGGGCATCAAGAACGTCGTGCTGGTCCACGGCGGCTTCGTCGACGGCGCCGGCTGGCAAGGCGTCTACAACATCCTGAAGAAGGACGGCTACAACGTCAGCATCGTCCAGAACCCGACCCTGTCGCTGGCCGACGACGTCGCCGTCACCCAGCGCGCGATCGACCAGGCCGACGGCCCCGTGATCCTGGTCGGTCACTCCTACGGCGGCGTCGTGGTGTCGGAAGCCGGCAACAACGCCAAGGTGAAGGGCCTGGTCTACATCGCAGCCTTCGCGCCGGACAAGGGCGAGTCGGTGAACACGCTGATCGCCAACCCCGTGCCGGGCGCGCCGGTGCCGCCGATCCTGCCGCCCAAGGACGGCTTCCTGCTGCTGGATCGCAGCAAGTTCGCGGCCTCCTTCGCGGCGGACGTGGACCCGGCGGCTGCAGCCTTCATGGCGGACTCGCAGGTGCCCTGGGGCGTGGCCGCGCTGACCGGTGCCGTCACCCAGCCCGCCTGGGCCGCCAAGCCGAGCTGGTACCTGGTGGCCAAGGACGACCGCATGATCCCGCCGCAGGCGCAGCGGGGCATGGCGCAGCGTGCAGGCTCGAAGGTGGTCGAGACCGCCGGCAGCCACGCGGTCTACGTGTCGAGGCCGGCGGTGGTCGCCGCGCTGATCGAGCAGG
This sequence comes from Solimonas sp. K1W22B-7, assembly GCF_003428335.1. Taxonomy (GTDB): domain Bacteria; phylum Pseudomonadota; class Gammaproteobacteria; order Nevskiales; family Nevskiaceae; genus Solimonas_A. The sequence goes on along the minus strand of NZ_CP031704.1, from coordinate 27,075 downwards.
CGGCGCGGGCTGTAAAGTAGGAAGAGGAAGCGGATCGAACCGGAGCGCCGTGTGGCGCTCCGGTTTTGCTGTTGGGATCGCAAGCGGCGGCACTTGGGGGAGTCAATAAATCTGTCGCCTTCGAGTCCGGTCCCCTTTGGGTCGCCGGCCGCTCAGAGAATCCGATGATCGGCATCGAAGCGAAGCTTGCTCCACTTCGCATGAACTTCCGGTGAGACCAGGATCGGGAAGTAGGCATCGGCATCCCGGTCCAGATAGGCGAGTACCAGCCCTCTTTTCTGCACCGCCGTCTTCAGCGGCCCATCGAGCTTCGCAAAGGCCTTTCCTCGCCCGGCATTGCCAGCCAGCGCCGTGAACTGCTCGAGCTCTTCCTTGCCGAAGCATTCCGCACCGGCTTTCCGCAGGAGCTCCTGTATCACGTGGACCACCTCCGTACCGCCGTACGCCCAGTCGATGACATCTGAGCGCCCCTCATCCTGCAGCAACTGGAAAAAAATGCCGGCGGCTCTTTCTCCCGGCGTCGGGTCACGGTCATCCGACATCCAGGGCGGCTCCGTATGACTCTCAGCGCAGAGTTGTTCAAATCTCTCGGGGTCATCGAAGCACTCGGCCGCCTTGCGCCCCAACGTCTCTCCCGCGATATCCGACAGCACCTCCACGATTGCCGCTCGCAGATCAGGTACCGATCGGGTCAGGCCGAAAATCCTTGCCAGCACGTCAGGCTCCTGGATCGGATGGAAGAACGGGAATCATCAGGCACAGATCGCATCGGCAAGCGCGCGCAGGAGCTTCGCGCCATCGCCGCGCCATGCGCTGCCGTGCATGCAGGCAAGCGTTGTCGGCTTGGCGGCGGCCAGGCGCTCCAGCATGGGGCGGGCGTTCTTCGTATGAGAGAAGTAATCCATCTGGTGACGAAACGCCTCGCTCGGCCCGAGGATGTCCGACTCGGTCAGCGGTGGATTCCCGGAGCCGCCCTGCGTGAACAGGTCACCGCAGAACAACGTGCCGGTCCGCTCGTCCATCAGGAAACCGCATTCCCAGGCGTGCGGCAGATGAGGGGCGTCGAACCACCGGACGGAATGCTTGCCCAGTGACAGCAGCTCGCCATCGGCAAGCGCGCGCGGCGGCCGGTCCGCCAGGTCGCCGATCGACACCATCGCCGCGACCGTGCCGCACAGGGGCGCAGACTGTGGCGCCGCCGCCAGCCATTCGTTGAGCGAGCCGCACTCGTCGGCCTCGACGTGCGAAAAGGCGATGTGACGCAGGCGCTCCAGCGGCAGGATGTTGGCCACCGCTTCCCGTACCAGCGGAAACAGCTTGCGCGGCCCGGTGTGGAAGAGCAGCGGCTCGTCGTCGTCGATGAGGTACTGGTTGAAGGAGAAGCCGCCTCCCGGAATGACCACGGGCGTGCTGATGCGGTAGATCCCGTCGGCAACCTCGTGAACCGTGGTCCCGGACTGCGTGTTCGTGATCGCCATCCGCCTCTCCTGGTACGGCCTCGAATCCAGTATCACTTTCAACCCGGCGCGCGCGCAACGCAGCGGAGCAGCTTGCAGGGCTGTCCGGCAAGTAAGACCGTCCCCTCTGCGGTCCCGCTTTACGACACCGCGGCGGCGGCCTCGGCGATAAAGGCGGAGACTTCTGCCGGCATCGACGCCAGCGAGGCATGGCTCGCCGCCAGGGTGATGACCTTGCGTGCCGCCAGCCGCGCCGACATGCGCTCCTGGTTGGCCGGGGCAATCATGCGGTCCTCGCTGGAGATCTGGTACCAGCTGGGCTTCTTCTTCCAGGCCGGGGCGGTCACGGCATCGCCGAAGGTGCTGGCCAGCGGCGCCTTCTGCGTCACCGCCATCACCAGCGCCTCGTCGCGCGTCAGGTCCTGGCAGAAGCTTTCATGGAACTTGTCGGGCCTGACCCAGAGATAGCCGTCGCTGTCCGGTGCAAGATTGGGAACGGCCACCGGCGGATGCTGCTGGGTAATGGCGCCCGGGCTCTCGCCCGCATCCGGCGCGAAGGCCGCGATGTACACCAGGCCCGCGACATTGGGCAGGTCGCCGGCCTGCGTGATCACGGCGCCGCCGTAGGAATGCCCGACCAGCAGCACCGGCCCCTGCACCTGCGCCAGCATCTTGCGGGTGCGCTCGGCGTCGTCGGCCAGCGAGGTCAGCGGCAGTTCCACCGCGCGGATCGACTCATAGCCGCGGCGCGTCAGTTCGACGATCACCTTGCTCCAGTGCGCCGCGCCGCCCCAGAAACCATGCACCAGCACGATCGTGATGTTCTTGTTCATCGGATGCTCCCCGTCAGGATGTCGCTGACTGTCGCAGCACTGCAGGGCCCGTCAGCGGATCGGCGATGCAGGCAACACCGGCGGGCACCGCTCCCCCGGCGCATATTCGAGGCCAGCGAGTATGCGCCCGCCATTGGGGAGGCCTCAATGCGGCGCCCCGGGGCCTGGAGCGGAACGGGTTGGTGAAAAAAGAAAAGTCCGCTCGTACCGGACAGCCCCGGCACGAGCGGACTCTTCACAAGGCCCTTCAGGGAAGCGGATGAGCCTGGAAGAACGCCCACATGCGGTTGCGGATGTCGTCGGCGTCGCTGCCGAACGGCCAGTTGTGCGACTGGAAGTACTGGCGCAGCCAGACTTCCGTGCCGCCGGCGCAGCCGGTGTAACGCTCGAAGGCGGAGCCGTTGACGGTGGTGGTCACCGAGCCGGTGCAACCGTTGTTGGTCTTCCAGAAATCACGCGCCGCGGTCGCACGGAAGTAAGGCACGATGGGGTCGAAGGTGCTGTGGAAGATTGCCACCGGCACCTTGCGCTGGGGAGAGCAGCTGGCGAACTCCGCGGTCGGCAGGTAGCCGGCGTACGGCGCCACCGAGGCGAAGGTGCCGTCGTCATCGCAGGCGACGCGATGCGACATCATGCCGCCGCGCGAGAAGCCGGCCACGTGAATGCGCTTGGGATCCACGCACCACTGGCTGGAGATGTCCGCGGCCACCTGCTTGAGGAAGGGGGTGTCGACCGAGTTGTCCGTGAGATCCCACCAGGCGTTCAGTGCCTTCGGGTAGGCGACGATGAAGTTGTGCGAAGCGGCATAGGGCGTCCAGCCGGTCTCGTTCTCGTGGAACGAGGGATTGGAGCCGCCGCCGTGCAGGGCGATCAGCAGGGGCACTGAGCCGCCCACCAGGCCGGCCGGCACGTTGAGGGTGTAGCTGCGCGAGCCGATGGTCCGGGTCACCGTACCGGCGGTGGGCTCCAGGCTGCAGGCCTGCTGCGCCATCGCCGGCGCGGTCGACAAAACACCCCAGGCCACGCCCAGCATGCCGAGCACTTTCAACAACTTGTTCATGATCTCTCCCCATTTTGGTCAGCCGGGGGAAGACCCCGCCGGAACTGGTCGCCGCACGACGACGGGGTCTATAGTGGGGAGGTGACTCAAGGTCCGCTGTCAAAAACTTTACATTTGTCAAAGACCCTGCGTCCCGGCGACCCGCGGCATCTGCTGCCCGCGCTGGGCATGGATGCGGTCGCCCTGGCGGAATGGATGCGCGACCTGCCGCCGGACCTCCTGCAGCGCTTCGCCGCGGCCACCGTTCCGCGCCCGTTCCGCGCGGGTGAAGTGCTGTTCCACAAGGGCGAGCGGGCCGACGGCCTCTACTTTGTCGAGAGCGGCGAGATCCGCTCCAGCACGGTCACCACCGACGGCCACGAATTCATCCTCTACCTGTTCGAGCCCGGCAGCTGCGTGGGGCTCAGTTCGGCACTGGACGGAGCACCGAGTTCCTCCACCTGCCGGGCCTTCTGTAACTCGCAGACGCGCCTGCTGCGGCGGGCCGACCTGGTCGCCATTCTTGGCGAGCACCCACACTACTACCGGCAGTTCACCGAGCTGCTGCTGCGCTGGGTAAGAGGCCTGCTGGGCCTGATCGAGGACCAGGCCGTGCTGAGCGTGCGGGCGCGCCTGGCCAAGCGGCTGCTGCAACTGGCCTACCTCTACGGCACCCTGGAAGAAGGCCGCATCGTCATTCCCGTGAAGCTGCCGCAGGAAGAGCTGGGCATGCTGCTGGGCGCGACCCGGCAGAGCATCCACCAGCAAGTGGCGGAGTTCCGCCGGCTGGGCTGGATCAGTGTGCACAACAGCATCTTCACGCTGCTGGATCCGGCGGCGCTGGCGGAGTGTATCGGGGGGCGGGGGACGTAGGCGGTTGCAGCTGGCCCTGCATGTTGCTCATGCGGAGCGGAGGGTAAATGGTGTCCCCTTATAGCCTAAGCCGTTCCCGGTCGCCCCTCCGCTCTTACTACTTTTTAATGCTTTTTAACGTCTCCCTTTTTTATTAACCCTTGACTGAGGGCAGATTCGATTGCTGGATGTAGTTTCCCGGCGACGACTAAGCTCAATCTCTTTGCCGCCCTACTGGAAGCAACATACACACCTGTCAGCTCTCGCAATCTTCCGAAAGTGCTGCTAGACGTGGTACCGCTTTGACTAATAACAACAACAGATGTGAACTGCGTGCCTCCAAGAAACTGCCACGGCCCAACCACAATGGAGCGGCGTGAATAGCTAAGCTTTTCAACGTCATCGAGACTATGGAGTATTGTGACTTTCAACCCCCTGTAGTTGAGGGCCCGCGCAACGGGCTCAGCCGCACCGTCCAGATCAATAATAGCCAGGCGGTCCTCTGCCGCTTGTGTAGCTTGCTCCTCCATCGCTATTGCAGAAACGCGTTGTGCAATACCTTCCAATGTAGTCTCTTGGAATAATTCTGGAGTTGCCCCCGAATTTATCGAAGTATCTCCTATGGCGATAGCCTGCGTGTTTAAAGGGAAACATCGATAAAGATGCGTAACAAAGCGGAGCACTCCCGCATCGAATCGATGCGCCTCGCGAAATTCGATGGGTGCCGCCAATTTCTTTTCGGGCAACCCTTTTCGCCATGCGGGAGAAATGGCGGAGAAGATTCCCTGGCTGGGATCTTCCGCGCTTACGAATGCCGCTTGTTGGGGCGAACGCGTTAGCAACGTAAGCGCAAACCTTTCCTGCGCATCAAAAAGCTGTAGCTCATCGACAACAATTACGTCATATCCCTCCGCTTCTCGCCTAACGGCCCACGAGAAGGTTTCAAGTATCCGTACCACGTCGCTTACGAGCTGATCTGTGGTGACGTAACCACCGTCTCGCAGCCTGTGTATAAATCGGCCATATGTGGCCAGTGCAAGGAGCCTATCGCCTCTTCGCCGGAAGGGTGGCATGTCGTCGGCTCGATCTTGCTTTAGATACTCATCAACCTTGCGCTGATCGCCAAGCGACACCGCATCGGCCGAAAGAACGCCGTTAATCTCCTGATATATGTCCTCAACAAGCTCCGCCCGCTCGATGGACGTACCGGCTGAGTCGAGAGCCTCCGCGATGTGCTTTGAAAGCCCCGCTGCCGTAAAAGATTTTCGGTCTGAGCTAGAAAAAGATTGAACTAGCTCTCCTATGATCTCGATTTGCCGCTTTCTACCATCGGTTGAGTCATCGCCAAGAATGCTCAGTGAGGAGGCCGCAGAACCTCCCAACGCGTCAATCAGTATTTGTAGAAGAGGAAATACCGTAATCTCAACGCGGGGCGTACCCCCGTTTAACGTGGTGAGCGTCTCATCAACGCGCTCTGCCATCGCCCAACTATGCGTTGTGAATAAAATTCGAATCGGCTTTTTCTCTTTCTCTGCACTTCGGCATTCGAAAATGGTTCTGAGACAAAGTGCTAGAGTTTTTCCAGTACCGGCATGACCGACGATCCGTATGCTAGATAGCGGCGGTATTTCGAGAACCTTTTGCTGACTAGCGGAAAGTCTATTGGTCCATTCTTCATACATGTAGGACTTCGATATGGCGCCGCCGCCAATTGCATCAAAGTCCACGCGACTAACCAACGATTCCAGAGTGGTATCCGTGCGCCGTGCGTTTCTCGCCGCTATCAGTGCAGTTTCCAATGCCTCCGCGAGATCAGGCGACGTACCGGGACGAAGAGTCTCAAGCACTATTGGCCCAGCTGCACTACTCAGCTGCGAAAAATTTACGCACTTCCTGTGATCATCGTAATCAGCAATCCACCTGTAGCTGCCCCATTCTTTCGGCACAGCAAAGAATGCAAAGCGATTTTGATGGTGATACTCCGACCAAGAGGTCGGGAGGCGTATAGGGAACTTGTAAGATGCCTTCAACACCCTGTGTATTCGGGCAAATACATCTCGAGCTGCCTTAGCCGGCAGGCGGTTTAGTTCATCTACGCTGATAACTGCATATCTTGGCTCGCGCGAATCCCGAGCCGTAGCAAAAGCCACCGCATCATGCGCCGCATCATCCATTCGCGTAATGCCGTAGTCGCCGCCCTCGGACAAGAATGGTTCGCGAAGTTGCACCTCGCCCTGTGACAGGGCCGCTTCAGCGGCTCCTTCCGTTATCACTAAGAATTTTGTCATATGAAGTCTCGGTAACTGCAGGCGCTACACGCCTTCCGGAGTGTATTGATGTGATAACTGCTGTCCATAGGAGACTATGTCTGTCTTCACTGTGGCTTCATCTTCGTCTGGCAGGCCTATGTCGGAAAATACTTGAGCCAACTTCTGGGTCAGCTTGTACCTCCAGATTGGCCCCAGTCTGGCTACTCTTTGTGCCATCCCGTCCGTGTACTCACTCGCTTTAAGCGCGACTTGAATATCTTCAACCTCTCGTAACACACGAAGCCAAGCCACCCTTGCTTCAAACGGTAGAAGTGAAATCAGAGGTAGGACTAGTACATCCCCCGGCGGCTGTTGAAGCGCAGTTTGAATCTTGTTGAGTAACACACTATTCGGCTTTGCCTCGAGTTGTTTATATGCCATAGCCAAACACTCGAGGGGGGGTATCGTAGATTCATGCCGCCGCGCCTGTCGAACCAACTTAGCAAGCGTGTCTATTTCTGCGTCATCTCTCCATTCATCCGGAATTTTCTCGGAGGAGAGGTGAATCTCAAGAATGTCCTTTGAAATTTCCTCCCCGCCAAATTTCTTTCTGAGTTGCTTCTTAAGCTTTTCGAAAAGCTTATCCGTACAGCGTTCAAGTAACTTTGGCGCCATGAGCTCTTCAACGCAGTTTTGCATTGAAATAAGAGGGACCACTGATACCTTGCCCCAGTGTTTTCCTCGTGCCAAATCGCAGTCGGCCGTCACTACAACACCGGCGGCTTCAAAGCAGTTCGCCGCCTTGGGCCAATGCAGTATGTCGCCCTGCTGAAGGGCACTCCCGGCTGCTGGTTCTTCGTAGCATGGGGTAGACACGATAGCTCCCTAGATTTTCCAAACAACGAAACAACGCAAGCAAGAGGGACGAAACAAAACAAAGGGGACAGATTTTCGGCGCAGCGTAAAACAAATGTATCCAGCTTCTCGCTTCACGCCTTCTCCGGAATGACCGAAATCGTCAGGTCGTGCCCACCGGAGTTCGCTTCCTTGACCAGTTCCGCAATGGGTCCAAGGTCTTCGTACCACGCCAGAACCCCGAAGGTGTTGACCAGCGAATCGGGCGCCATCGACGGCGAGACCAGCCGCTTGATGAATCGCTTGATGCCGACGCTGCTGACCTTCCCGCTCTTGAGCGGCACGAACCAATCCGCGGACTGCGTGGTGTAGCTCTTTCCAAGGGCGCTGTTTTCGATCCTGAAGCGCCCATGGAGAAAATCCTTCTTCTTGAGTTGCGAGACGAATTTCTTGCCGGGCTTCTTCGACAAGCCGAAGGAGTCGATCCGTTCTGCATCATCGTGATCCGTGAACATGGCAATGCGGTCGCCCTTGTAGGTCTCCAGGAACTCCCGCATCTGTTCAAGCGCAAGGGTGCGCAGGCCCACGGCTGTCAGTCCGTCGTAGAGCCAGCCGAAGGAGTAGCTGTCGGCATCCCAGTCTCGCCATGGCGGTGCTTGATGGCAAGGTTGTCATCGCCTACCCAGCCGTATCCGTTCTGAAAGGGGGCGCTTACATTTGCCTTTACGGCGATGACGATCAGCTGGACGGACACCACTCTTCTCCCGTGTTTTGCGCCTCGTGTCTTTTAGACTAGAGACTTCACTCGCATATCGTCTACCTGAACCGGGTGTCAGGTAGTGAGATATGGCGTCGCGAGGCGCTCGTCATCCTCAGGCCTACTTCGCCCACGCCGAAGTCCGCGTCACCGCGCCGATCAGCGCGCCCGCCGTCACCAGCGTGATGCCAACGCCCAACAACGGCGTCAACGCCTCCCCCAGCACTGGCCACGCCAGTAATGCCGATATCGCCGGCACCGTCGCCATGACTGCAGCGAGCCTCGTCGGCCCCAGCTCCGCCACCGCCCGCGTGTACAGCACCATCGCGATGATCACCACCAGCACGCCCTGGTAGCCGGCCTGCAGGGCGATCTCCTGCCAGGGTGCTACATCGATGTGCTTGGGCAGGGCCAGGAAATACACCGGCAGGAACAGCGCCGCCGATGTCACCGACACGCCCGCAGCCGCGTCCCAGGGCCTGATCTGCCAGCGGCGGACCAGGATGGTGAAGACGCACCAGCTGGTGCTTGCGCTCACGAATAGCAGGTCACCGATCCAGCTGCGTCCCTCGACCCCGTGACCGAAGGTCTGCAGCGCCATGCAGGCGATGCCGGCGGCGGTGACGAGCAGGGCGATCTGCTTCTGCGTGCCGGGGCGCTCGCCCAGGAACAGCCAGGCGAGGACGGCGGTGAGGAAGGGCATGGTGCCGCTGAGCAGGATGGAGCCGTGCGCGGCGGGGGCGAAGTAGAAGCCGCTGTAGCAGAGCAGCGCGTAGCCGAGGCCGCCGGTGAGGACGCAGGCGGCGAGGCGGCGCGGGTTGCGCAGGGAGCCGAGACCCTTGATCAGCAGCAACGGCAGCAGGATGACGGCGGCCACGCCGAAGCGCAGGGCGGTGACGTCGAAGGCGGTGAGCGCGCCCTTGCCGGCCATGCGCGAGACCAGGACGAAGCCGGTCCAGATGGCGACGGTGAGGGCGGCGAAGAGGTAGCCGCGGCGGAGGTTTTCGGGTGCTGTTGTTGTGGTGTTCATGTGCTGTGTAACTGTTATACGCCCGAGCTGGGTTGGGCCCCTCGATACGCGGCGCTTCGCGGCGCTACTCGGGGTGAACGGGTTGGAGGTGCGTCTTGCTTGCAACTAATGCAACGCCTGGTTCTCTACTTTCTGTCCCCTCTCACACTTGTGGGAGAGGGTGCCCCGTCAGGGGCGGGAGAGGGTTTCTGGAACTCGGGGAATGGATAGCCAGACCACCATTTACAGAAACCCTCTCCCGGCCCTTCGAGCCACCCTCTCCCGCAAGCGGGAGAGGGGACAGCTACTGCGGCTGAATAATCTTCAGGCAAAAAAAATCCGGGGTCGCTTGCGCTGACCCCGGATTGGCTCTTTCAGCCTTGTCGCTGCGGGATCAGACGCCCAGGTAGTCGAGAATGCCCTCGGCAGCCTGGCGGCCTTCGTAGACGGCGGTGACGACGAGGTCGGAACCACGCACCATGTCGCCGCCGGCGAAGACTTTCGGGTTGGCGGTCTGGAAGCGCTTCTTCTCGGTGGTGTCGACGCGGCCGTCGTCCAGCAGCTTGATGCTGTGGTCGGCGAACCAGTCGGCCGGGCTCGGGCGGAAGCCGAAGGCGATCACGACGCGGTCGGCCGGGATGATCTGCTCGGAGCCGGGCACCACCTCGGGCTTGCGGCGGCCGCGTGCGTCGGGCGCGCCGAGACGGGTCTCGACCACCTTCACGCCTTCCACCTTGTCCTTGCCCACGATCTCCACCGGCGAGCGGTTGAAGACGAACTTCACGCCTTCTTCCTTGGCGTTGCTGACTTCGCGCTTGGAGCCGGGCATGTTGGCTTCGTCACGGCGGTAGATGCAGCTGACGCTGGTGGCCTGCTGGCGCACGGAGGTGCGCACGCAGTCCATCGCGGTGTCGCCGCCGCCGAGCACGACGACCTTCTGGCCCGCCATGTCGACGAAGTCGGCGGCGTTCTTTTCCCAGTTCATGACGCGGTTGATGTTGCTCACCAGGAAGGGCAGGGCTTCGTGCACGCCCGGCAGGTCTTCACCGGGGAACTCGCCCTTCATGTAGGTGTAGGTGCCCATGCCGAGGAACACGGCGTCGTATTCGTCGAGCAGCGCCTTGAACTGGATGTCCTTGCCGATCTCGGTGTTCAGGCGGAACTCGATGCCCATGCCCTCGAACACTTCGCGGCGGCGCAGCATCACTTCCTTTTCCAGCTTGAAGGGAGGGATGCCGTAGGTCAGCAGGCCGCCGATCTCGTTGTACTTGTCGAACACCACGGCCTTCACGCCGTTGCGCGTGAGGATGTCGGCGGCACCGAGGCCCGCGGGGCCGGCACCGACGATGGCGACGCGCTTGCCGGTGGGCACCACGCCGGACATGTCCGGGCGCCAGCCCTGCTTGAAGGCTTCATCGGAGATGTACTTCTCGATGCTGCCGATGGTCACGGCGCCGAAGCCGTCGTTGAGCGTGCAGGCGCCTTCGCAGAGGCGGTCCTGCGGGCAGACGCGGCCGCAGACTTCCGGCAGCGAGTTGGTCTTGTGCGACAGTTCGGCCGCCATGAACAGGTTGCCTTCCTGCACCAGCTTCAGCCAGTTGGGGATGAAGTTGTGGACCGGACACTTCCACTCGCAGTAGGGGTTGCCGCATTCCAGGCAGCGGCCCGACTGCGTCGCAGCCTGCTCCACCGGGAACTGGCCGTAGATCTCGCGCCAGTCGTGCAGGCGCACTTCCGCAGGCACCTTCTTCGGGTCCTGGCGCCCGATCTCGATGAACTGCATGACATTCTTCTTTGCCATCTTTGTTTCCCTGGGTCGCGGGGCGGTTAAGCCGCGGCCTTGATTGCAACGAGCAGCGAGCCGATGTCGGCCGCCTTCGGCTTGACCAGCCAGAACTTGCCGACGAAATCGCGCCAGTCGTCGAGGATCTGCTGACCCCAGGCCGAGCCGGTGGCGGTGACGTGCTCCTGGATCAGCGCGCGCAGGTAGTGCTGGTGCGCTTCCATGTGCTCGGCCACGATGCGGGTGGTGTCGATCAGCTCGTGGTTGTAGCGGTCCACGAAGCTGCGCGACTCGTCCAGCACGTAGGCGAAGCCACCGGTCATGCCGGCGCCGAAGTTCACGCCGCACTCGCCGAGGATCACCGCGGCGCCGCCGGTCATGTATTCGCAGCCATGGTCGCCGCAGCCTTCCACCACGGTGAGCGCGCCGGAGTTGCGCACGCCGAAACGCTCGCCCGCGGTACCCGCAGCAAACAGCGAGCCACCGGTGGCGCCATACAGGCAGGTGTTGCCGATGATGGCGGTCTCGTTGCTCTTGAAGCGGCTGCCGCGCGGCGGCTTGATCACGATGCGGCCGCCGGCCATGCCCTTGCCGACGTAGTCGTTGGCGTCGCCTTCCAGCTCCAGGTGCAGGCCGCCGGCGTTCCACACGCCGAAGGACTGGCCGGCGGTGCCGGTCAGGCGCAGGGTGATGGGCGCGTCGGACATGCCGAGGTTGCCGTGGCGCTTGGCGATCTCGCCGGACAGGCGCGCGCCGATCGAGCGGTGCACGTTCTTCACGCTGTAGTCGTAGCTGCCGCCGGTCTTGCTCTCGATGGCGGACAGCGTGTCCTTGACCATCTGCTCGGCCAGCTCGCCGCGGTCATGCGGCGGGTTGCCGGAGACGCAGCTGTGGCCCGACTGGTGAACCATGCCGGCCGACGACAGCAGCGGCGACAGGTCGAGGTTGTTCTGCTTGTCGGTCTCGCCGGGCGAGATCTCCATCAGGTCGGTGCGGCCGATCAGCTCCACCAGCGAGCGCACGCCGATGGCGGCGAGCCACTCGCGGGTTTCCTCGGCGACGAAGCGGAAATAGTTCATCACCATTTCCGGCAGGCCGATGAAGTGCGACAGGCGCAGCACCTTGTCCTGCGTGGCAACGCCGGTGGCGCAGTTGTTGAGGTGGCAGATGCGCAGGTACTTGCAGCCCAGCGCCACCATCGGCGCGGTGCCGAAGCCGAAGCTTTCCGCGCCCAGCACCGCGGCCTTGACCACGTCGAGGCCGGTCTTGAGGCCGCCGTCGGTCTGCACGCGGACCTTCTCGCGCAGGCCGTTCATGCGCAGGGTCTGGTGGGTCTCGGACAGGCCGAGTTCCCAGGGCGTGCCCGCGTACTTCACCGAGGTGATCGGCGAGGCGCCGGTGCCGCCGTCGTAGCCGGAGATGGTGATCAGGTCGGCATAGGCCTTGGCCACGCCGGCCGCGATGGTGCCCACGCCGGGGCCGGACACCAGCTTCACCGACACCAGCGCCGCCGGGTTGACCTGCTTGAGGTCAAAGATCAGCTGCGCGAGATCTTCGATGGAGTAGATGTCGTGATGCGGCGGCGGCGAGATCAGCGCGACGCCGGGCTTGGCGTAGCGCAGGCCGGCGATCATGTCGTTGACCTTGTCGCCGGGCAGCTGGCCGCCTTCGCCGGGCTTGGCGCCCTGCGCCACCTTGATCTGCAGCACCTCGGCGCTGGACAGGTACGCCGGAGTCACGCCGAAGCGGCCGGAGGCCACCTGCTTGATCTTGGAGTTCTTCTCGGTGCCGTAGCGCTTGGGGTCTTCGCCGCCTTCACCGGAGTTGGAGCGGCCGCCCAGGCGGTTCATCGCCGTGGCCAGCGCTTCATGCGCCTCGGGCGACAGCGCGCCCAGCGACATGCCGGCGGAGTCGAAGCGCTTGAGGATCGACTCGACCGGTTCCACTTCGCTGATGTCGATCGGCTGGATGCTGCCGCGGAACTTGATCAGGTCGCGGAACATCGCCACGGGGCGGTGGTTCACCAGCTCCGCGTATTCCTTGTACTTGCCGTAGTCGCCGGACTGCACGGCCGCGTGCAGGGTGTTGATGATGTCCGGGTTGTAGGCGTGGTACTCGCCGTTGTGCACGTACTTGAGCAGGCCGCCCTGGTCGAGCTGCTTGCGCGGGTTCCAGGCCAGCGCCGCCAGCACGGCCTGCTCGGCCTGCAGGTCGGCGAAGCGCGCGCCCTGGATGCGGTTGACGGTGCCTTCGAAGCACAGCTCCACCACTTCGTCGTGCAGGCCGACGGTCTCGAACAGCTGCGCACCGCGATAGCTGGCGATGGTGCTGATGCCCATCTTCGAGATGATCTTGTACAGGCCCTTGTTGATGCCCTTGCGATAGGCCTGCGCCAGGTACGGCAGCTCCTTGCCCTTGATCTCGCCGCGCTCGGCCATGTCGTAGAGGCTGGCGTAGGCGAGGTAGGGGTAGATCACCGAGGCGCCGTAGCCGATCAGGCAGGCGAACTGGTGCGGGTCACGCGCGGTGGCGGTTTCCACCACGATGTTGCAGTCCGAGCGCGAGCCTTCCAGCGTCAGGCGGTGATGCACCGCGCCGGTGGCGAGCAGCGCATGCACGGGCAGCTTGCCCTTGGCGATGGCGCGGTCGGACAGCACGAGGATGACCTTGCCGCTGGCCACCGCCTCCACCGCCTGGTCGCAGATGCGGCGCACCGCGTCCTCGAGGCCCAGCGAGGGGTGGTAGTTCAGGTCGATGACGACGTGCGGGTAGCCCTGGTCGTTGAGCGACAGCAGCTTGCGGAACTTGGTCTCGCTCAGCACCGGCGAGTCCACCAGCAGGCGCTGCGCGCGCTCGGCGGTCTCGGCAAACATGCTGTGCTCGGCGCCCAGCGAGCATTCCAGCGACATCACGATCTGCTCGCGCAGCGGATCGATCGGCGGGTTGGTCACCTGCGCGAACTGCTGGCGGAAGTAGTCGTACAGCGAGCGTTCCTTCTGCGACAGCACCGCGAACGGGGTGTCGTCGCCCATGGAGCCCACGGTCTCCTGGCCGCTCTCGGCCAGCACGCGCAGCACCTGGTCGCGCTCTTCATAGGAGAGGCCGAACAGCTTCTGGTAGATGTTGACCTCGCCGGCAGGCAGCTTCTCGAGCTTGCCGGCGTCGTCGATCAGCACTGCTTCCAGGCGCTTGATGCCCTGCTTGAGCCACTGCTTGTACGGACGGCGTCCGGCCAGCATGCGGTCGATGTCGGCGGGGCGCATCAGCGCGCCGCTCTCGGTGTCCACGGCCAGGATCTGGCCGGGGCGCAGGCGGCCCTTCTCCAGCACGCTCTCCGGGGCGTAGTCGTACACGCCGATCTCGGAGGCGATGGTCAGCACGCGGTTGCGGGTGATGACGTAGCGGGTGGGGCGCAGGCCGTTGCGGTCGGTGGCGCAGGCGGCGTAGCGGCCGTCGGTCAGCACGATGCCGGCCGGGCCGTCCCAGGGCTCCATCTGCAGCGAGTTGTATTCGTAGAACGCGCGCTGGTCGGCGTCGAGGTTCTCGACGTTCTGCCAGGCGGGCGGGATCAGTGCGCGCATCGCCTGGAACAGGTCCATGCCGCCGGCCAGCAGCACTTCCAGCATGTTGTCGAGCGACTGCGAGTCGGAGCCGTCCATCGTCACCAGCGGTGCGATCTCGGGGATGTCCGGCAGGTTGGCGCACTGGTACTTCTTGGCGCGCGCCGTCGCCCACTTGCGGTTGCCGGCGACGGTGTTGATCTCGCCGTTGTGCGCCAGGAAGCGGAACGGCTGCGCCAGCCGCCACTTGGGCATGGTGTTGGTGGAGAAGCGCTGGTGGAACACGCAGAGCGAGCTCTCCAGGTCCTCGTCGCTGAGGTCCACGTAGAAGACCGGCAGGTACGAGGGCATGACCAGGCCCTTGAACACCAGCACGCGCGAGGACAGCGAGGTGATGTAGAACTCGCCGTCGCCGTCGGCGTCGATCGCCTTCTCGGCGCGGCGGCGCGCCTTGAACAGCGAGAGGTCGAAGTTGGCGGTGTCCTTGCCGGCGGTGATGAACACCTGCTCCACCAGGGGCAGGGTGCGCAGCGCTTCGGCGCCGCAGGCTTCCGGGTTGACCGGCACCTTGCGCCAGCCGGCCAGCACCAGGCCGTTGGCCGCACAGGCCTCGGCCATCAGCTCGCGGGCGCGGGCGGCCCTGGATTCCTGGGTGGACAGGAAGACGTTGCCGGCGGCGTAGGGCGCGCGGGCGTCGAGCTTGATGCCGGCTTCCTTGGCCTTCATGCGCAGGAAGCGGTCCGGCTTCTTCATCAGCAGGCCGCAGCCGTCGCCGGTCTTGCCGTCGGCGGCAATGGCGCCGCGGTGGGTCATGCGGGCAAGGGCGCCAATGGCCGTCTCAACCACCCAATGGGAAGGCTGATCGTCCATCTGCACAATAAGCCCGAAGCCGCAGCTGTCGCGCTCGAATTCGGGGCGATAAAGCCCTTGCTGGGTTGTCATGACCGTTTTACCTTGCTTTCAGATTTACAGCGGCGACACTCCCCTCTGGCCTGCGGTTTTTGGCGCGGCCTGCGGACACGTTCGGGTGCCAGTCGGGGGGCGAATCGCTGCGGTGCAACATTCCATTATAAGAATGCAGCGCAGAGCGTCAATCAAAACCGATTTGGCCCCTCCTTATTACAGCAAAGAGCTTGCCGGTTCATTAAAAAAGCCCGGCGAAGCCGGGCTCAAGAAGCAAAATCAGCGGGTTTTAACGCGCGAAAGCGTAGAAATCGATGATTTTGCCGGCGTCATGTAAAACGACCCGAAATCGGGCGTTTTTGGCGTCCGGATCGGCGAAGGCCAGTCCCCGATAACTTCCCGCCAGGGCCGCGCAGCCAGCGACACTTGCCTGTACAGGAAATGCACCGGCGTAGGCCTTGCCCGGGTCCAGCCGCCCGGACAAGGTGCACTCGCCGCTGGCGGCCGAGAGGGCACCATCGGCCGCCACGGTGAAGCGGGCAGGGGCGCCGCCGAGCAGGGCGTCGTAACTGCCGGCCAGCACCGGTGCCGCGGCGGCCGCCTGCGGCTCGTCCAGGGCCGCCGCCAGGGTCTGGGGCGCGGTGGCCGCCGGCACCCGACGCCAGGCCTTGCCGCGGCCGGCGCGGGTGAACACCACCGTGCTGGGCGCATCGGACTGCGGCGCCAGCTGCACGAAGCCGCGGCCGTCGTCGGCCATGAAGCCCCAGCCGGACACGCCGGCCGCATCGCCGGTCAGGCGCAGGGCATGCGCCCCTGGACTCATCGCCGGCAGTTCCACTTTGGGGCCGTTGTCGGCCGGGCCCTTGTCGTCGTCACAGCCCGCCAGCGCCAGCGCCGCCAGCAGGCCCAAGGCCAGGCGCCGCCTCATGGCGCCGCGCCCAGCAGGCCACGCAGCTGGATCTTCACGCGCTCTTCATTGCTGCGGCGGCCCTGCGGCACGCCCTCGACCACGGTCACCGGGATCGCATGCGTTTCCATCACGTTGTACTCGGACAGCGCGTCGTTGTCGGTGGCGATGGTGACGCCGGCCGGCGGCGCGATGCTGGCATTGGCAAACGAGATGCCCGGCAACGGCACGCCGGCGCCGAAGCCCACGGCCAGCGGGCTGTCCGACAGCTTCTCGAAGAACACCGGCTGGTACTCGGTGGCCAGGCCCATGCGCGCGAAGCGGAAGGGCAGGGCCGCGGCCTGGCCGGCGGTCACCTTGGGAATGTTGATGTTGATGCCCACGCCCGGCGGCAGCAGCTTCTGGCCCGCCACGCGGTTCTCTTCCAGCTTGCCGATCAGTTTCACGATCACGTCGGCGATCTCGTACTCCAGCGCGCCGGCGGCCAGCGCCGTGTGCGCCCGCGCCTCGGTGCCCTCGTAGCTGGCCGCGATCGCGGGTACGCCGCGGTTGATCGCGTAGAGCAGGTTGTTGACCGTGCCGGAAGAGTTGTTGATCAGCCCGGTGTTGTTGCCCTCGTTGAAACCGGACACCACCAGGTCGGGCTGCGCATTCCAGCGCTTCACCGCCTGCACGTCGAGGCCATAGAGCATCGACATCACCGGCGTGCCGTCGACGTAGAACACGTCCGCGTCGCCCGGATCCTTGCCCACGCCGGGCGAGCCCGCCGCGACGCTGCCATGGCGGCTGGCCTTGGCCATCGGCGTCACCGGCACCAGGAAGTTCATCGACCCGCCCTTGCCGCTGTTGTTCTGCGTGGGCGCCGACAGGATCACGTCATGCCCCGCCGCCTTCAGCCGCTGGTACAGCGCACGGACATTGGCCGTTTCAAAGCCGTCATCGTTGGACAACACGATGTTCAGGGCCTGCGCCGGCGCTGCCAGCGCCGTCAGTCCCAGCATCAACAGCAGGTGTGCCGCTTTCATTTTGTCTCTCTCCCTCGCATGCGCGATTTGCGCCCTGGGAGCGTAGGGAGGGGGTGGCGGCGGCCGACAACCCCAAACGGATAACTGCAAACGGACTATACCTGACCGGGCGGTCAGTTAATTATCGCGCAAATTCATAGGCTTGGAATTTTGCGAACGTTTGGCCGATGTAGGAGCGAGCTTGCTCGCGACCCGCTGGGGGGTCGCCCGCCCGGACAGGTCGCGAGCAAGCTCGCTCCTACCTGGCAAGGGCGGCGATCAATCCACGTGGAACAGCGGGCGGCGCGCCCCTCGATACACCGTCGCCCGGTCATCCCGAGTGACCCGCCCTGGCGGGTTGTATCGAGGGACGCGGCACTCGGGAGGAACGGATCGGTGGATGCGTAGGATGCTGGTGAGCGTAGCGAACCGCATCGGTCGCGTTGCTTGCACATTGATGCGGTTCGCTGCGCTCACCACATCTACGGAAAGATCGCTACCTCAACCGCCGCGGATCGAACAGCCGCTCGTGCTCATCCAGCGCATAGCGATCCGTCATGCCCGCGATGTAATCCGCCACCACGCGCGCGCGGCCGGCTTCGTCTTCGGCGAGCTTGGCCTCGTCGTAGAAATCCGGCGGCAGCAAACGGACATCGCCGTGCAGCGTCTCGAACAGCTCGCGCACCACGCGTTGCGCCTTCACCGTCATGCGGTAGACGCGATGATGGCGGTACAGGTTCTCGAACAGGAACTTCTTCAGCGCGCGCGATTCTTCCGCCACGTCTTCGCTGTAAGCCATCAGCGGCTTCGGCGCGGCGCGCACTTCGTCGATGTGCTTCAACTTCGCCGCGGCAAGATTGGCGCGCGAGGTTTCGGTGAGGTCCACCACCAGCGTGTTGATGATGCGGCGGATGGTTTCGTGCCGTGCCTGCTTGATGCTGAGCGCACCGTGCGCGCTCAGCGCAGCGTCGTGATGCCGTCGGAACAAAGGCACCTCGCGCATCTGGTCCACGCTGAGCAGTTCGGCGCGCAGGCCGTCGTCGATGTCGTGGTTGTTGTACGCGATCTCGTCGGCGAGATTCGCCAGTTGCGCTTCCAGTCCCGGCTGCTGGCGCTTGATGAAGCGCTCGCCGATCTCGCCGAGCTTGCGCGCGTTCTTCACCGAGCAATGCTTGAGGATGCCCTCGCGTGTTTCGTAGCAGAGGTTGAGTCCGCGGAAGCTCGCGTACTTGTCTTCCAGGTGATCGACCACGCGCAGCGACTGCAGGTTGTGCTCGAAGCCACCGTAAGGCTGCATGCAGCCGTTGAGCGCATCCTGGCCGGCATGACCGAAGGGCGTGTGGCCGAGGTCGTGCGCCAGCGAGATCGCTTCGGAGAGATCAACGTTGAGCTGCAGGTTGCGCGCGATCGTGCGCGCCAGCTGCGCCACTTCCAGCGAGTGCGTCAGCCGCGTGCGGAAGTGATCGCCTTCATGGTTGATGAAGACCTGCGTCTTGTACTCGAGCCGGCGGAACGCAGCGGAGTGGATGATGCGATCGCGATCGCGCTGGAACTCGCCGCGATTGCCCGGCGGCGGTTCACCATGGAGGCGTCCGCGCGAGTGCGCTTCACTGGCAGCGTAGGGGGCGAGGTCGCTCATAGGTCCGCAAAGTGTAATGACTTTACGCTCCCCGGGGTGGAGCCTCGGGGTTCCGACATGGCTCAAGAACATGACCTATAATCGGACCGAATTCAGGTCATGCCCGCGGAGACCGTCATGAAGCTATCCACCAGCATCAAACCCATCAGCTATCTAAAGGCCCACGCCTCGGAGATCGTGCGCGATCTTGGGAGGAGTGGCCCTGCGATGGTGATCACACAGAACGGCGAGGCGAAAGCTGTCCTCCAGGACATCCATAGCTACGAGCAGACGCAGGAGACGCTGGCGCTGTTGAAGATTCTTGCACTGGGGCAGCAGCAAATCGCAGAGGGCAAAGTTGTTCCGCTCGATGAAGCCATTGATCGCATCAAGGCCTCACGCCGAGGCAGCAAGTGAAATTCAGTGTCGCTGTCACGCAGGATGCCTTGCGTGACCTCGACGAGCTCCATGCGTACATCGCCGGGCAGGATGGCCTGGCTCGCGCGGACAAGGTCCTGGATGGCGTCCACGCAGCGCTAGCAAAGCTCAGGGATCTTCCGAATCGCGGCGAGTACCCGCCAGAATTAGCGGCTCTTGGAATCCGGGATTTTCGCCAAGCCCATTTCAAGCCCTACCGGATGATCTATGTCGTGCGCGAGCACAGCGTCGTCATTCTGGCCGTGATCGATGGGCGCCGCGACATGCAGACTCTGCTGCAGCGTCGATTGCTAGGCTAAAGGGCGGGCGCGACACGAAGCGCGGCGGATTCGCGCCAACGTGGAACATCACGCTGCCGTGAAATGCTCCAGCGTCGCGCGCAGCGCGGCGGGATCGAAGTCGCCGCTGACCACGGCCAGGCCGAGGCCGCGCATCAGCACCAGGCGCAGCTTGCCGGCGGCGACTTTCTTGTCGTGGCCCATCAGTTCCAGGAACTGGTCCGGCGTCATGCCGGCGGGCGGCTTCACCGGCAGGCCGGCGCGTGCCACCAGCTTGCTGCAGCGCTCGGCGTCCTTGGCGCTCATCCAGCCCAGGCGCGCGGAGAGATCGGCGGCCATCACCAGGCCGGTCGCCACCGCTTCACCGTGCAGCCACTGCGTGTAGCCGGTGTAGGTCTCGATGGCGTGGCCGAAGGTATGGCCCAGGTTCAGCAGCGCGCGCGGGCCGGCGCCGCCGGCCAGCGATTCGCGCTCGTCCTGCGCGACGATGCGCGCCTTGAGCTCGCAGCTGCGGTAGATCGCCTTGGTCAGCGCGTCGGTATCCAGCAGCAGCAGGTCGTCGAGGCGCTGTTCCAGCCACTTGAAGAAGTCGCTGTCGGCGAGCATGCCGTACTTGATGATCTCGGCGACGCCGGCCAGCAGTTCACGCTGCGGCAGCGAGCGCAGCGCGGCGGTGTCGGCCAGCACCAGGCGCGGCTGGTGGAAGGCGCCGATCATGTTCTTGCCGCGCGGGTGGTTGACGCCGGTCTTGCCGCCGACCGAGGAATCCACCTGCGCCAGCAGCGTCGTCGGGAGCTGGATGAAGTCGATGCCGCGCTGGTAGATCGCGGCGGCAAAGCCGGCCATGTCGCCGATCACGCCGCCGCCCAGGGCCAGCAGCAGACCGTCGCGGTTGAGGCGCGAGGCCAGCATCCAGTCGAGGATCTTCTCGGCCGTGGCCCAGCTCTTGTGCTCCTCGCCCGCAGGCAGGATCAGAGCGTCTTCTTCCTTTAAATTCAATGCCTTAAGCACATGCGCCAGGTACAGCGGCGCGACGTTGCCGTCGGTCACCAGCTTGAGCCGGCGACCCTCGACCTCGGCGTACTGCCGGGCGTCGGCGAGCAGGCCGGCACCGATGCGGATCGGGTAGCTGCGATCCGCCAGCTCGACGTTCAGCGACTTCATGCAGTCTCGGCCTTAGAGGTCCAGGTTGCTGACGAGCAGCGCGTTCTTCTCGATGAAGTCGCGGCGCGGTTCCACCTGCTCGCCCATCAGCATGGTGAAGATCTGGTCGGCGGCGACGGCGTCCTCGATGGCGACGCGCACGAGGCGGCGGTTGGCCTTGTTCAGCGTGGTCTCCCACAGCTGTTCGGGGTTCATCTCGCCCAGGCCCTTGTAGCGCTGGATGCCCAGGCCGCGACGCGCCTCGGACAGCAGCCAGTCATGGATCTCGTCGATGCTGTGCACCACGGCCGTGGCGCGATCGCCGCGGCGGATGGTGGCGCCTTCGCCGATCAGGCTGGCGGTGGTCTCGCGCAGCGTCGCCATGCGGCGGTAGTCCAGGCCGTTGAAGAACTCGTGGCCGAAGTTGAAGATCTGCGTGGCGCCATGGGCGCGGCGCGAGACCTGCAGCAGCGGACCTTCTGCACCCATGCGGGCTTCCACCGTGAACTGGCCGTCAAGGCTGCCGACGTTGAGCTCGGAGTAGAAGCGCTCGGCCCAGCCCGGCAGGCCGGCTTCATCGGGCAGCGGCGCGAGGCGGCACAGCGCCTGCAGCACGCGCTCGTCGTAGCGGCGGCCCAGGCGGTCGAGGCTGGCCTGCACGGCGGCATAGTCGCGCACCAGGCGCTCCAGCTCGGCCGTCTCCAGGGGAGCCTGGCCGCCTCCCGGGATCAGGTGGGCGTCGTTGAGCGCGGTGGCGATCAGCCAGTCGTGCAGGGCGTGGTCGTCCTTCACATAGGTTTCGTGCTTGCCCGACTTCACCTTGTACAGCGGCGGCTGCGCGATATAGATGTGGCCGCGCTCCACCAGCGTGAACATGTGGCGGTAGAAGAAGGTCAGCAGCAGCGTGCGGATGTGCGAGCCGTCGACGTCCGCGTCGGTCATGATGATGATGCGGTGGTAGCGCAGCTTCTCGGGCTTGAACTCGTCCTTGCCGATGCCGCAGCCCAGCGCCGTGATCAGCGTGGCGACTTCCTGCGAGGACAGCATCTTCTCCAGGCGCGCGCGCTCGACATTGAGGATCTTGCCCTTCAGCGGCAGGATCGCCTGGAACTGGCGGTCGCGGCCCTGCTTGGCGGAGCCGCCTGCGGAGTCACCCTCGACCAGGAACAGTTCGGACTTGGTCGGGTCCTTCTCCTGGCAGTCGGCCAGCTTGCCGGGCAGGCCCATGCCGTCGAGCACGCCCTTGCGGCGGGTCATGTCGCGGGCCTTGCGGGCCGCCTCGCGGGCGCGGGCGGCCTCGACGATCTTGGCGGTGATCATCTTGGCTTCGCCGGGATTCTCCAGCAGGAAGTTGGCGAGCTTCTCGGCCACCACTTCTTCCACCGCCGGGCGCGCTTCGGAGGAGACCAGTTTCATCTTGGTCTGCGAGGCGAACTTCGGATCCGGCATCTTCACCGACAGCACGCAGGCCAGGCCTTCGCGCATGTCGTCACCGGAGATGTCGACCTTCTCCTTCTTGGCGACGCCGGTTTCCTCGATGTGCTTGTTGATCACGCGGGTCATCGCGGCGCGCAGGCCGGTGAGGTGCGTGCCGCCGTCGGACTGCGGGATGTTGTTGGTGTAGCACAGCACCTGTTCCTGGTAGCTGTCGTTCCACTGCATCGCCACTTCCACGATGATCTCGACCGGGCCGCCAGTATTGGCGGAGACCATGGAGGCCCCGCTGGCGTAGAACACCTTCTGATGCAGCGCGGTCTTGGCGCGGTTGATGTATTCGACGAAGCCCTTCACGCCGCCGGAGAACGCGAAGTTCTCCTCCTGGCCGCTGCGTTCGTCGTGCAGGCGGATCTTCACGCCGTTGTTGAGGAAGGACAGTTCGCGCAGGCGCTTGGCCAGGATGTCGTAGTGCCATTCCACCTTGCCGAAGATTTCCTCGTCGGCCAGGAACTTCACCTCGGTGCCGCGGCCCTCGGCCGGACCCAGGACCTTCAGCGGCGAAACTTCCACGCCGTTCTGGATCTCGAGCAGGCGGTTCTGCGCCGCGCCGCGGTGGAACTCCAGGAAGTGCTTCTGGCCGTCACGGCGGATGGTCAGCTCCAGCTTGCTCGACAGGGCGTTGACGCAGGACACGCCCACGCCGTGCAGGCCGCCGGAGACCTTGTAGCTGTTCTGGTTGAACTTGCCGCCGGCGTGCAGCACGCACATCACGATCTCGGCGGCGGTGCGCTTGGGCTCGTGCTTGTCGTCGAACTTGATGCCCACCGGGATGCCGCGGCCGTTGTCGGACACGGTGATGGAGTTGTCCGTGTGGATGCGGATGACGATGTCATCGCAGTGCCCGGCGAGGGCTTCATCCACAGAGTTATCCACCACCTCGAACACCATGTGATGCAGGCCGGTGCCGTCCGAGGTGTCGCCGATGTACATGCCCGGGCGCTTGCGGACAGCCTCCAGGCCTTCGAGCTGCTGGATGCTGGATTCGTCGTATTCGTTGTTCGGCGGAACAGTCATGGAATCGGCCTGGTTGAAGCGGTCATTTTAGCATTTTCAGGGGGTTCGGCCCTTTGGAGCATCACCCTGAAACGGGATGGAGGCGGCCCTGTTCCACGTGGAACACCGCCGCATCGGGCAGTTTTTCGAGAACCCCGCTGGGGGCAAAGCTGGTGATGAAGAGCTGCCCGGGGTACTCCAGCAGGCTGCCCAGCAGGCGCTGCTGGTACTCCTCGCCCAGCTCGGACGCAAAATCATCCACAAGCAGGATCGGGGCGGTTCCGGTGGTCCGGTAGATCAGCTCGCACTGGCTCAGCAGCAGGGCCGCGATCAGCTGTTTTTGCTGCCCGCGGCTGACCAGGGTCTTGGTCTGGCGGTCGTGCAGGTGCAGGCGCAGCTCGGCCCGCTGCGGTCCGCCCTGGGTCATGCCCTGCTGGCGGTCCCGCGCCAGGTGGGCGTCCAGGGACTCCTTCAGCCCCTGCCCGGCGGCCCAGCCGGCCTGCAGGTCCATGGACCACTGGTCCGTGCCCAGCAACTGCTTCACCCGGGAGTCCATATAAGGACGGATCGCCTCGAGCTGCGCCTTGCGGTAGCGCTGGATCTCCTCGCCGGCCGTGGCCAGTTCCAGGGTCCAGGGTTCCAGCTCGCGGTCGGGTGCCCGCTGCCTCAGGGCCAGGTTGCGCTGCCTCAGGGCCCGGCTGAAGCGCCGCCAGGTGACATGAAAGCCCTGTTCCACGTGGAACACACCCCAGTCCAGGAATCCGCGCCGATAGCTGGGGCCGTCCTGCAATAACTTATGCAAGCCTGGTTCAAGGATTTGCACAGGATATTCACGGAGTAATTCAAGCCGGGTGGCCGCCTGCCCTTCCCGCTTCTGCGCCAGCTCGCCCTGGGTCCAGCCGGCATCGACCACTTCCAGGGGGCCGTCGTCCTGCTGCTGGTAGCGCCCCCGCAGGCGCCAGTGCTTGCCGGCAGCCCCGGCGCAGTCCTGCAGGCTGCTGCCGCGGAAGGACTTGCCCCGGGCCAGCACATAGACCAGCTCCAGCAGCGTGGTCTTGCCCTCGGCGTTGTCCCCATAAACGAAATTGAGCCTGCGGTGGGGCCGCAGGCTCAGTTTCTCGAACACCCTGAAGTTTTCCGCCCCGATCCGGGCGAGGTGAAGCATGCCGCTTACAGGCGCATCGGCATCACGACGTACTTGCTGGAGGCATCGTCCGCCGCGTGGATCAGGCCGCTGGAATCCGAGTTCTTCAGCTCCATCACGAACTGCTCGCCGCTCAGGGCGCCCAGGGCGTCGAGCAGGTAGTTGACGTTGAAGCCGATCTCCAGGGCCGAACCCTGGTAGCTGACTTCCAGGTCCTCTTCGGCCTCTTCGTGCTCCGGGTTGTGCGTGTTCAGGACCAGCTTGCTGCCGTCCAGGTTGAGGCGCACGCCGCGGAACTTCTCGTTGGACAGGATCGCGGTGCGGGCCAGGGCGCGCTTCACCAGCTCGCGGTCGGCCTGCAGCTTCTTGTCGCCGGAATCCGGGATCACACGCTCGTAGTCCGGGAAGCGGCCATCGATCAGCTTGGAGGTCATGCGCACCACGTCGACGTCGACCTGGATCTGGCCGGCGGCGATCTTGAGCGTGACGTTCTCCTCGCTGGGGTCCAGCAGGCGGGTCAGCTCCATCACGGCCTTGCGCGGCACGATGACCTGCAGGTTTTCCTTGAAGCCGGTGTCCAGGGTCGCCTCGCTCATCGCCAGGCGGTGGCCGTCGGTGGCCACGCAGCGCACGCGCTTGGGGGTGACTTCCAGCAGCAGGCCGTTGAGGTAGTAGCGGACGTCCTGCTGCGCCATGGCGAACTGGGTGCGCTCGATCAGCGTGCGCATGGCGCGGCGCGAGATCGTCAGCTCACGGCCTTCGGCCAGTCGGCCCATGGCCGGGAACTCGTCGGCCTTGAGGCAGGACAGCGAGTAGCGGCTGCGGCCGGACTTGAGCGTGGCCTTGTCGCCGGCGACGTCCAGCGAGATCTCCGCGCCCTCGGGCAGGCCGCGGCAGATGTCGAACAGCTTGCGGGCCGGCAGCGTGGCGCGGCCGGGGGCGAGGTTCTGCACGCGGGCGCGGGCTTCGAGCTCGATCTCCAGGTCGGTACCGGTGACGATCAGCTCGTCTTCCCGGGTCTCCATCAGGAAGTTGGAGAGCACCGGGAGCGTCTGCCGACGTTCGACCACACCGATCACCGCAGAGAGCGCTGCGAGCAGCTCGTTTCTCCCCACTTGGAGTTTCATGACATCACCTTATTAATATGTAGATTGATTAATGATGTAAAAATAACAACAACAAGGACCGCGTGCTGCTGGTGATAACTTTCGATTAATGCTTACACATCAATCGTTTGAATAGTACTTTCAGCCTTGGGCAACCCTACTGGCCCAACCCCTGGACAACTGTGGATAAACATTGAGCTTAATTTATCCACAGCTTCTTGCAAGCCTTGTCCATAAGCTTGCTATGCACTCGATCCACAGCTTGTTAGCGCGGCGCTCCGGCGGGCTTCAGAAGCCCAGCTGGCGCTGCAGGTTTTCGTAATCCTCGCGGATCTTCAGGTCTTGTTCGCGCAGCTCGGCCACCTTGCGGCAGGCGTGCAGCACGGTGGTGTGGTCCTTGCCGAAGGACTCGCCGATCTCCGGCAGGCTGTGCTGGGTCAGTTCCTTGGCCAGGGCCATCGCGATCTGGCGCGGCCTTGCCAGCGTGCGCGTGCGGCGCGGCGAGGACAGGTCGGAGACGCGGATGTTGTAGTAGTCCGCCACCTTGCGCTTGATGTTCTCGATGGTCACCTGGCGCTCGTAGGCGGCCAGCATGTCCTTGAGCGTGGTGCGGGCAAACTCGATGGTCAGCGGCTCGCCGCGGAAGCGGGCGCTGGCGGCCAGGCGGTGCAGCGCGCCTTCCAGGTCGCGCACGCTGGAGCGCACGCGCTGGGCGACGAACATCGCCACGTCGTCCGGCAGCTTCATGTCGTGGCTGGCTTCGGCCTTGCTCTGCAGGATCGCGATGCGGGTTTCCAGGTCGGGCGTTTCCACCGCCACCGACAGGCCCCAGGTGAAGCGCGACTTGAGGCGCTCGTCGATGCCGTCGACGTCCTTGGGATAGCGGTCGCAGGTCAGCACGATCTGCTTGCGGCTGTCGATCAGGGAGTTGAAGGCATGGAAGAACTCTTCCTGCGTCTTCTCCTTGTAGGCGAAGAACTGGATGTCGTCGATCAGCAGCGCGTCGACCGAGCGGTAGTAGGACTTGATGTCGTCCCAGCGGCCGTGGCGCACGCCGGTGACGTACTGGCTCATCCACTGCTCGGCGAACAGGTAGGCGACGCGTGCCTGCGGGTTGCGCCGCTGGATCTCGTTGCCGATCGAATGCATCAGGTGGGTCTTGCCCAGCCCGGTCGGTCCGTAGATCAGCAGCGGGTTGTAGGCCCCGCCCGGCGACTCGCCGACGTACTGGGCCGCGGCCCGGGCCTGCGAGTTGGACTTGCCTTCGATGAAATTGGAGAAGGTGAAGCGCGAGTCCAGCTTCGGCGCGTTGGCCACCGGCGAATCGTCCGGGGCAGCCGACAGCACCGGCTCGGGGCCGGCGGCGGGGGTGCTGGGCGGGGCGGCCGGGGCGCGAACCTCGGCGCTGCCCACCGCCAGCTCGACCTCGGGCAGGGTTTCGCCGGAACTGGCGCGCACGGCGCGGCGGATGGTGCCCAGGAAATCCTGGCGCACGCGATCCAGGACGATGCGGTTGGGCGCCAGCAGCAGCAACCGCTCGCGCGAGGCGATGGGGTGCAGCGGCCGGATCCAGGTCGCGATATCCTTGTCGGGCAGTTCGGCCTCAAGCCAGCGCACGCACTGCGTCCACAGTTCTTCCGAAGAATGCAT